>NC_007777.1 GCF_000013345.1 Frankia casuarinae
CCGCAAACCGTACCGAACTGCCCGAGGAGCCCCCGTGTCCAACCTCCGCGCCGACTCCGTCGCCGGTCTGCCGTTCGGGGACGAGCCTTCGGGTGACCCGGACCTGGCCGCGGTGTGGAGCCAGGCCGTCGCCGGGGTCGCCGACGGCACGCTGTCCGCCCAGCAGCGTGCCTGGCTGCGGCTGACCCGCCCCCTCGGGCTCGTCCAGGACACGGCTCTGCTGGCCGCGCCGAACGAGTTCACCAAGGATCTCCTCGACTCGCGCCTGCGCCCCTTCTTGTCCACAGCGTTGTCCACAGCCTATGGGCGGGAGATCAGGGTCGCGGTCACCGTCGAACACCTGCCCGATCCGGAACCAATGAGCGGACCGATCCGGATCGTACGGCCGGTGGATGCCAGGGGCGACACCACACCCGGCCAGGGCTCGGGCCCCGCCTCCGGTTCGGCGTTGAACGCGGGTACCGGATCAGGATCGACCGGCGCCGCCGCAGCCCCGGTGCCGCCGACGAGCCCGGGCTCGTCGGCGGTGCCGGTGCCGGCGCCGGCACCGGCACCAGTGCCGCCGGCGCCGGCGGCACTGGTGAACGGCGAACTGCCCTTCCCCGACGCCACCGAGGGAACACCACCGGTACGGGTCAGCGCGGGTCTCGGACGCGATGCGGCGCCGCACGAGACCGAACCGGCCCAGGCCCGGCTGAACCCCCGCTACATTTTCGAGACGTTCGTCATCGGCGACAGCAACCGGTTCCCCCACGCGGCAGCGGTGGCCGTCGCCGAGGCACCCGCGAAGGCCTACAACCCGCTTTTCATCTACGGGGACTCCGGGCTCGGCAAGACTCACCTTCTGCACGCGATCGGTCACTACGCACTCAAGCTCTACCCGAACATGCGGGTGAAGTACGTGAGCTCCGAGGAGTTCACCAACGACTTCATCAACTCGATCCGGGACGACCGCCAGCAGGCGTTCCAGCGGCGCTACCGTGACATCGATGTCCTGCTCGTTGACGACATCCAGTTCCTGGAGAACAAGGAACGGACGCAGGAGGAGTTCTTCCACACCTTCAACGTCCTGCACGACGGCGAGAAGCAGATCGTGATCAGCTCCGACCGCTCGCCCAAGCAACTCTCGGCCCTGGAGGACCGGCTGCGCAGCCGCTTCGAGTGGGGGCTGATGACCGACATCACCCCGCCCGACCTCGAGACGCGCATCGCCATCCTGTCGAAGAAGGCGGCTACGGAGCGCCTGCCGGTACCCCCGGATGTCCTCGAGTACATCGCCACGCACATCGAGCGCAACATCCGTGAGCTGGAGGGGGCGCTGATCCGGGTCGCGGCCTTCGCGAGCTTGAACAAGTCCCACGTCGACCGCACGCTCGCCGAGATCGTGCTGCGTGATCTCATCCCCGATGCCGGCAATCCCGACATCACGGCCGCCGCCATCATGAACGCGACGGCGGCGTACTTCGGCGTCTCGATGGAGGACCTGTGCGGCACCTCACGTAGCCGCGTGCTGGTCACCGCCCGTCAGATCGCGATGTACCTGTGCCGGGAGCTGACCGACCTGTCGCTACCGAAGATCGGCCAGCACTTCGGGGGTCGGGATCATACGACGGTCATGCATGCCGATCGCAAGATCCGCGGTCTGATGGCGGAACGGCGCGCGATCTACAACCAGGTCACCGAACTGACAAACCGCATCCGTCTGCAGGCCCGGCAGGCCTAGCGCCACTGCCCACTGTCCACCGCCGCCCACCACCGCCGCCCACCACCGCCGGGCAGCACCACCGCCGGGCAGCACCACCGCCGGGCAGCACGGTTCCTCCTACCTCCCCCCGGCCGGAACGTCCCGCGGACCGGTGGCTGCCGCCCGAAGGTGGGGTGTGACGCCTCGCCGGGTGTCACACGTGGCGCAGGAACCGGACGCCGCGGGGCAGGACTTCCCCAAACGACCCCGGACAACCACGGACGGCTGGGGACAACCGGGGACGACCTCACCGAGCCCACGGGGTGGTTCCGCCCACAGCTTGTGGAAAACGTTGTGGACAGCCTGCGGTCGGAACGGTGGAGTGGCAGTGGACAGCCTGTGGACAACTCGGGGATGGCCTGTGGAGGGACAACGTGGTCCTTGTGGACGCAGATCGGGCCTGGGGATAACCACTGCGCGCATGCACAGATCCACCCACAAGATTTGCACCGGCCAACAACCCCTCTGACCTGCAGAAACAGAGGTTATCCCCAGTATCCACACCCCCTACTACTACGACCAACTAGATCTTTCTAAGAATGATCAAAAGCTCTTAGTACTAGGGGGTGTGGACAACGGCTCGAGCGCGGCTCCGAGAGCCCTACGTGCCGCGACTCGGCCCCGGGCAAGCGCCCGGGGCACGGCCGACCGCTCGTCGGCGCCTGCTGGCACTCTGAGATGCTGGTCGGTGTTCCCTGCGGGGTGACTCCGAACAACCGGAGGGAACGACAGGAGGCCTAACCATGAAGTTCCGGGTGGAACGGGACGAATTCACCGAAGCGGTCGCCTGGACCGCACGCACGTTGCCGAGCCGGCCGACCACCCAGTTGCAGGTGCTCTCGGGCCTGCTCCTCGACGCGACCGGACCGATACTCAAGATCGCCGCGTACGACTACGAGGTGGCCGCCCAGTGCACGGTGCACGCGACCGTGTCGGAGGAGGGGCGCGGGCTCGTCAACGGCAAACTGCTCGCGGAGATCACCCGGGCGCTGCCCGCGGCACCGGTCGATCTGGGCATCGACGGCACCCGCCTGGTGATCACTTGTGGCAATGCTCGGTTCGCGTTGCCGATGCTGCCGGTGGACGACTATCCCGCCCTTCCGGCCATGCCCCCGATCACGGGGCACATCGAGGGATCCGCGTTCGCCGCGGCGGTCTCACAGGTGGCGATCGCGGCCGGTCGTGACGACACGCTGCCGGTCCTCACCGGGGTCCGTATCGAGATCGAGGGGGACACTCTCACCCTCGCCGCGACCGACCGTTACCGGCTCGCCGTGCGGACGTTGAAGTGGCGGCCGTCGGAGACAGCCGCCGGGCCCGATGAGGACGGCGTGACCGGTGTGGACGGCCCCCCGCCCACACCGGTCACTGTCGCTCTCGTGCCGGCCCGCACCCTGCTCGACACCGCGAAGTCGTTGTCGGGTTCGGGGGTGGAGGTATCCATCGCGCTCGGGACCGGCCCCTCCGGCGAGACGCTGGCCGGTTTCGCCGGCTCGACCCGGCAGACGACGACCCGGTTGCTCGACGGAAGCTTCCCGCCCTACCGCAAGCTGTTGCCTGACAGTTCGCCGTTGATCGCGCAGCTGGAGATCGCCCCGTTGCAGGAGGCCGTCAAACGGGTGGCGCTGGTCGCCGCGAAGACCGCACCGGTGCAGCTGACGTTCTCCCCGGACCACCTCGTGCTGGAGGCCGGGACGGGCGGTGAGGCGCAGGCGACGGAGACCCTCCCGGTGACCTACGACGGACCGGAGCTGTCCGTGGCGTTCAACCCGTCGTACCTGCTCGACGCACTCGGGGCGCTGGAGTCGGACGTCGTACGGATCGGTTTCGCCAGCGCGGAGGACCCGGCGGTGGCGGCGAACAAGCCGGCGATCCTGACCGGGAAGGCCGACGACGACGGCGAGGTCCCCGACTACCGGTACCTGCTGATGCCGATCCGCCTGCACGGGTGACGTGCACCTCACGCACCTGTCCCTCGTCGACTTCCGTTCCTACCCGGCCCTTGACCTGACTCTGGGTCCGGGAGTGGCCACCTTCGTGGGTGGTAACGGCCAGGGGAAGACCAACGTGATCGAGGCGATCAGCTATGTCGCCACGTTGGCCAGCCACCGGGTCGCCGGGGACGCCCCGCTGGTCCGTGACGGCGCGTCTCGGGCGGTCATCCGCGCCAGGATCGTCCGGGGTGACCGGGCCGCGCTGGTGGAGATCGAGATCGTTCCGGGAAAGGCGAACCGGGCCCGGTTGAACCGGGCTCCCGTCGCCCGGCCGCGTGACATCGTCGGTCTGCTGTGCACCGTGCTGTTCGCCCCGGAGGACCTGGCCCTGGTGAAGGGGGATCCGGCGCAGCGTCGTCAGTTCCTCGACGAGCTGCTGATCGCCCGGACCCCAAGGATGGCCGCGGTCCTCGCCGACTACGACCGGGTCCTCAAACAACGATCGACCCTGCTACGCACCGCCGGGACGGCCCGGCGAGCTGGGGGGCAGGGAGATCTGCGCACCCTCGATGTCTGGGACGGGTATCTGGCCGCGCATGGCGCCGAGGTGCTGGCCGCGCGGTTGGCACTCGTCGACGCGTTGCGGCCGGCCGTGGCCGCGGCGTACGAGGCCGTCGCCGGCGCCGAGTCCGCTACCGCGCTGGACTACCGTTCCAGCGTCACCCTCCCGGACATCTTGCATGCGTCCGGTCCACCCGGTCCACCGGGCCAGCCAGAGCAGCCGGGCGCGGGTCGGCCGGATCCGGCGGCACCGGATCGGACCATGCTGGCGGAGGCGATCCGCGCCGATCTGGAGGCCGCCCGGCCACGGGAGGTCGAACGGGGGATGACGCTGGTCGGTCCGCACCGCGACGATCTGCTCTTGTCGATCAACGGGCTCCCGGCCCGTGGCTACGCGAGTCACGGCGAGTCCTGGTCCCTCGCCCTCGCGCTCAAGCTGGCCTCGTTCGACCTGCTGCGTGCCGATGACCGCGAGCCGGTCCTGCTCCTGGACGACGTCTTCGCCGAATTGGACACGCGCCGCCGCGGTCGGCTCGCGGAACTCGTCGCCTCCGCGGAGCAGGTGCTGGTCACAGCCGCGGTCGAAACCGACGTTCCCACAGAGCTGACCGGGGTGCGGTACGCCGTCGCCGGAGGAGAGGTCCAGCATGCCCACTGAGCGCCCGGACCCCCGGGACCATCCCACCGTGCCCGGATCCACCGTGCCCGGATCCACCGCATCCGGGCGGTCCCGGGGAGGGGCCGGGCGCCGCGGGAAGACCGAGGGGCCGGACGGCACCGCAGCCCACGGAGCGGACCTGGCTCGGGAGATTCTCGCCCAGGTCAAACGGGACGCGCGGGAGCGTGGGCGGGGACGGTGGGGCGCCGGCCACACCGCCCGCCACCCGACCGGGCCCGGTCCGGCCGGGCCCGGCACTGGTCGCGGTGGCGGGATGCCGGGTGCCGACGGCGGCACGTGGGCCGATGAGGACGCCTCCACCGGCGCCACCGGGACGGGCGGCCCGTGGGGCCCGGGCTCTCGGACCCGCCTCGGTGCCCGGCGGGCCGACCCGTCGGACGACCAGGTGCCCCGCCGACCGCGGATGCCGGGCATCGCCCCGCCCGGCCGGGAATGGCGCGAACCGGTCGGTTTCGGGACGGCGATCAACCGGCTGCTGGCGGCCCGTGGCTGGAAGGCTCAGGCGAGCGACGCGAACGTCCTGGCCCGATGGGATGCCATCGTCGGGCCGGACATCGCCGACCACTGCACCCCGGTGTCCCTGCGCGACGGAGACCTGGAACTTGTCGCGGAGTCGACGGCCTGGGCGACCCAGCTGCGCATGCTGTCCCGGCAGCTCCTCGGCATCCTGCACCGGGAGCTCGGTCCACACGTGGTCCGCCGGATCGTCGTGCGTGGCCCGACGGCGCCGTCCTGGCGGCACGGGTCCATCCGAACCGGCGGTCGAGGGCCCCGCGACACCTATGGCTGAGGCCGGCCGTTCGGCTGCTGCCCGCCTGACACCCCGGTGCTCCCGGTGCTCTCGGTGCCCCTTGGCGCCTGGATTGTGCCTGTGGTATCCGTCGGTGCGGCTGGGGCGATCATGATGGCTCCGCGGGATCGCGGTGTCGGTGACAGTCGTGGAGGCGCGCCAAGGCGGTCGGGGGAGTCGGTCCGGTAGGGGGGGTTGGCCATCCCCATGTGCGTGGCGCTGCGCAGACGCCAGGGGGCTCCCTGCGTCCGCTATGGCGGGTTGCCGGGTAGACTGGTGGATACTTCCGCCCAGAACGAGGGGACCCGCCGCGTGGCCTACGATGCAAGTTCGATCAAGGTTCTCGAAGGTCTTGACGCGGTCCGCAAGCGTCCGGGCATGTACATCGGCTCCACTGGAGAGCGTGGACTGCATCATCTCGTCTACGAGGTCGTGGACAACGCGGTGGACGAGGCGCTCGCCGGTTACTGCGACACCATCACCGTGACGCTGCTTGCCGACGGCGGGGTGCGGGTCACCGACAACGGCCGTGGCATTCCCGTCGGCATGCATCCCACCGAGAAGCGGCCCGCCGTCGAGGTCGTGCTGACCACCCTGCACGCCGGCGGGAAGTTCGACGGCAAATCGTACGCGGTGTCCGGCGGGCTGCACGGAGTCGGCGTCAGCGTGGTCAACGCGCTGTCCACCCGGCTCGACGTGGAGATCCACCTGGATGGGCACGTCTGGTTCCAGCCGTACGTGGCGACCCGCCCGGACAAGCCGCTGGCCAAGACCGGTACCACCCGCAGGACCGGGACGTCGGTCACCTTCTGGGCGGATCCGACGATCTTCGAGACCACCGAGTACAAGTACGAGACGCTCTCCCGCCGCCTGCAGGAGATGGCCTTCCTGAACAAGGGGCTGTCGATCACGCTCGTCGACGAGCGTGACGAGGAACGCGTGGCGGTCACCTACAAGTACGCCAACGGCCTGGTCGACTTCGTCGGTCACCTCAACGCCACGAAGGACACCATCCACCGCAGCGTGATCTCGCTGGAGTCGAAGGGCGTGGGCATCGAGGCCGAGCTCGCGATGCAGTGGAACGGCGGCTACACCGAGTCGGTCTACACCTTCGCGAACACCATCAACACCCACGAGGGCGGCACCCACGAGGAGGGCTTCCGGGCCGCGCTGACCAGCGCCGTCAACGCCTACGCCAAGGACCAGAACCTGCTCAAGCCGGTGAAGGCGGGGGCCAAGAACAGCGACGAGCGGCTCTCCGGCGACGACATCCGGGAGGGCCTTACCGCGATCATCTCGGTGAAGCTCGCGCAGCCGCAGTTCGAGGGCCAGACCAAGACCAAGCTCGGCAACACCGAGGCCAAGAAGTTCGTCCAGGAGATGTGCTACTCAGCGCTCAAGGACTGGTTCGAGGTCAACCGCACCGAGGCTCGGGCCATCGTCAGCAAGGCGCTCGACGCCCAGCGGGCCCGCATTGCCGCCCGTCAGGCCCGCGATCTGACCCGGCGCAAGGGTCTGCTCGGCGGCACCGGCCTGCCGGGCAAGCTCGCCGACTGCCAGTACACCGATCCCGAGCGGTGCGAGCTGTACATCGTCGAGGGTGACTCGGCGGGTGGGTCGGCCAAGGGTGGTCGAGACTCGAAGTTCCAGGCGATCCTCCCGCTGCGAGGAAAGATCCTCAACGTCGAGAAGGCCCGCATCGACCGCGTTCTGAAGAACACCGAGGTCCAGGCCCTCATCCAGGCGCTGGGTACCGGCATCCACGACGATTTCGACATCGCGAAACTGCGCTACCACAAGATCGTTCTGATGGCGGACGCCGACGTCGACGGCCAGCACATCCGGACCCTGCTGCTGACGCTGCTGTTCCGGTTCATGCGCCCGCTGGTCGAGGCCGGTCACGTGTTTCTGGCGCAGCCGCCGCTCTACAAGATCAAATGGGGTAGGGAGGACTGGGAGTACGCCTACTCCGATCGGGAGCGCGACGGGCTGGTCGCCCGCGGGGTGGAGTCCGGGCGCAAGCTGCCCAAGGATGCCATCCAGCGCTTCAAGGGTCTCGGCGAGATGAACGCCACCGAGCTGTGGGACACCACCATGGACCCGGACCGGCGCATCCTGCTGCAGGTCACGCTCGACGACGCGGCGGTCGCCGACGAGTTGTTCTCCGTGCTCATGGGTGAGGATGTCGACGCGCGTCGCAGCTTCATCCAACGTAATGCCAAGGACGTGCGTTTCCTGGACATCTGACCCGGCCGTGTCGCGTGCCTCGGACCGGTCGTCGGGTGACCCCTCAGGTCGGTCCGGGCGCGGCGATCCCGACGGTCCGGCCCGGCGAACGGAGGGCTCCGGATCCCGCCCGCCGTCGGGTCCACCCGGCCCCGTTGCCCGGGGCGCCCGTCCCGCCCTGACGCCCTGACGACTGCTCCCACTGCCCTGGAAGGACCCCGTGGTCGACGTCCTACCTCCTCCCCCCGGCGACCGCATCGAGCCCATCGGCATCGAAGTCGAGATGCAGCGGTCGTATCTCGACTACGCCATGTCGGTCATCGTCGGCCGTGCGCTGCCGGAGGTACGCGACGGGCTCAAGCCCGTCCACCGCCGGGTCCTCTACGCCATGTACGACGGCGGCTACCGCCCCGACCGCGGATACTTCAAGTGCTCCCGCGTGGTCGGGGACGTCATGGGTAACTACCACCCCCATGGCGACACGGCGATCTACGACACCCTCGTCCGGCTCGCGCAGGGCTGGTCGTTGCGCTACCCGCTGGTCGACGGGAACGGCAACTTCGGCTCGCCCGGCAACGATCCGCCCGCCGCCATGCGGTACACCGAGGCGCGGATGGCGCCCTTGGCGATGGAGATGTTGCGTGACATCGACCAGGAGACGGTCGACTTCGCCCCGAACTACGACGGGCGTTCGCAGGAGCCGCTTGTTCTGCCCAGCCGGTTCCCGAACCTGCTCGTCAACGGCGCCGGCGGCATCGCGGTTGGCATGGCGACGAACATCCCGCCGCACAACCTGCGCGAGGTCGCGAAGGGCGTGCGGTGGGCGCTCGACCACCCGGACGCGAGCGACTCCGAGCTGCTTGAGGCGCTGATCGGCCTGATCAAGGGTCCGGACTTCCCGACCTCGGGGCTCATCGTCGGCCGTAACGGCATCGAGGAGGCCTACCGTACCGGCCGCGGCAGCATCCGGATGCGGGCGGTGGTGAACGTCGAGGAGAACAAGGGCCGCACCCAGCTCGTCGTCACCGAGCTGCCCTACCAGGTGAACCCGGACAACCTCGCCGAGAAGATCGCCGAACTGGTCCGGGACAACAGGGTCACCGGTATCGCCGACGTCCGGGACGAGACCTCGGCGCGCATCGGCCAGCGGCTGGTCATCGACCTCAAGCGCGACGCCGTCGCCAAGGTCGTGCTCAACAACCTCTACAAGCACACCCAGCTCCAGGACACCTTCGGCGTCAACATGCTGGCGATCGTCGACGGCGTGCCGCGTACCCTGCGCCTGGACCAGATGGTCCGCTACTACGTCGAGCACCAGATCGACGTCATCGTCCGCCGGACCCGCTATCAGCTGCGCAAGGCCCGCGAGCGGCTGCACGTCTTGGACGGTCTGCTGATCGCGCTGGATCACCTCGACGAGGTCATCAACCTCATCCGCAACGCCGAGTCGGCGGACGTGGCCCGCGGCCAGCTGATGGAACGCTTCTCGCTGTCGGAGATCCAGGCCACCGCCATCCTCGACATGCAGCTGCGCCGGCTCGCCGCCCTGGAACGTCAGCGGATCATCGACGAGGCGGCCGAACTTCGCGCGAAGATCTCCGATCTGGAGGCGATCCTGGCCTCGCCGACCCGGCAGCGGCAGATCATCGGCGAGGAGCTCGCCGAGGTCGTCGAGAAGTTCGGCGACGAGCGGCGGACCCGTCTCGTCCCGTTCGAGGGCGACATGTCCATCGAGGACCTGATCGCCCAGGAGGATGTGGTCGTCACCGTCACCCGCGGTGGCTACGCCAAGCGCACCAAGACTGACCTCTACCGCTCGCAGCGCCGCGGCGGCAAGGGCGTGCAGGGCGCGGCGCTGCGCGAGGACGACATCGTCGAGCACTTCTTCGTCACGACCACCCACCACTGGCTGCTGTTTTTCACGAACAAGGGCCGGGTGTACCGGGCGAAGGCGCACGAGCTGCCCGAGCAGGCCAGGTCGGCCAAGGGTCAGCACGTCGCGAACATCCTGGCCTTCGGGCAGGACGAGCGGATCGCCGAGGTCATCGCGGTCAAGGACTACGAGGCCGCCCCCTACCTGGTCCTGGCGACCAAGCGCGGGCTGTGCAAGAAGACCGCGCTGCATGACTTCGACTCGAACCGGGCCGGTGGCCTGGTGGCGATCAATCTGCGCGACGACGACGAGCTGATCGCCGCCCGGCTCGTGGCGCCCGGCGACGATCTGCTCCTGGTCAGCCGTAACGCCCAGTCGATCCGGTTCCACGCCGACGACGAGCAGCTGCGGCCGATGGGCCGGGCGACCTCGGGTGTGATCGGTATGCGGTTCGATGCCGAGGACGAACTGCTGTCCATGGACGTCGTCGTGCCGGGTACGACGGCGGATCTGCTCGTCGCCACCTCCGGTGGATACGCGAAGCGGACGCCGCTGGCCGAGTACCCGGTGCAGGGCCGTGGTGGCAAGGGCGTGCTGACCGCTAAGATCGTCTCGACTCGCGGTGGTCTGGTGGGGGCACTCGTCGTCGATCCCGACGACCAGCTCTACGCCATCGCCTCCAACGGGGGCGTATTGCGGACCGTTGCCAAGGATGTACGGCGGGCGCAGCGGCAGACCATGGGAGTCCGGCTCATCGATCTGGAGTCCGGGGTGCAGGTTGTCGGAGTCGCACGTAATGCTGATGCGGAGGACACCGACGCTCGTATCGACGCCGGGCCCCAGGAAAGCTGAGAGCGAGCCCCCGAGAGGTTGACGATCTCGTGGTCGTGGCCACCCACGCCGAGAACGACGCCGCCCGAGGGGACGGGTGTGCGCGGGACCCGTGCACACCGTCAGGACTGAACCGGGAGAGTCCGTGAGTGACAGTCAGGAAGACCGGCCAGCCCGGTCGGCGGTCTACCGCGGCCCCTCCTCGGCCGCCGGGGCGGAGGGATCGCGTGCCACCGAGCAGTCCCGCCGGCCGAGCGGGGGGGACGGGGCCGGCCCACGGTCCACGGTGAGACCCGCTTCCGTTGGTTCCTCCGGTGCTGGCGGCGCGGCCAGAGGCGCGAGCTCCTCCGGCCCGGATTCCGCGGGCCCGGATTCCGCGGGTTCCGCTGGTGTTTCCGATTCCGCCGGGCGTGATTCGGAAGCCGGCCGCCGGGCCGGCGCCGGCCCGGCGTCGGGACGCGCGGCGGACGCCGCGGGCCGCTCGTTGTCGCTGCGGGACGGCCGTGGGGAGGACGCCGGCAGCGAGACGGTGAAGGTGCCCGCGGCCGGCGATGGGCCCGAGTCCGGTAATCCGTTCTTCCAGCGGCCCGGGCGGTCCGGTCGGCCCGTGGATGAGCGGGAGGGCGGCCGCGGCCCGGCCGGAGGCGCGGCGGACCCGCCGCAGTCCTCCGCCGGGGGGCCGACGGGTTCGACTGGGTCGTCGAAGGCCGGGTCGTCAAAAGCCCATTCGGCTGAACCCGGCTCGTCGGCGTCGGGTTCGGCGGGTTCGGGTTCGGGTGCGGCGGGTTCGGCGGCGTCCCGCTCCGGATCGGTCCCCGACGGGGCGAAGTCCCCCTTGTCCTCGCGGTCCTTGTCCACCTCTTCCGCGGGCGCGTCGGGTGTGTCGGGCGCAGGGTCCTCGGCTGGCACCTCCACGGGACGTGCCAGCGGAACGTCGTCGGTGTCCCCATCCGGGTCGGCTCGTACCGGGGCCGCTGGAACCCACTCCGACGAGGCGGGCTCGGCTACCCGGAAACTCGGCCCGGCCGCCGTATCGTCGCCGGCGAAGTCCCTCGGCCTGGCGCCACCCGGACCCGGTCGAGCCACGCCAGGGGGGCCGGCAGTTCGCGTGGAGCCCCCGGCCGAGCGGCCACGGGAGACCGACACGATCTCCCTGGTCCGCCCGCCCAGCATGACGAGGAGCCGTACCACGAAGCCCGACAGGAACCGTGCCGCGCCCGAGCGCATGCCCGCCCCCGATCCGGTACGCCCCGCCCCGCCGGGTCCGGCGGGGGGGAGGTCCGGCGGTGCCGGCCCCACGGCGGCCTACGACCGGCCGCTCGCGGCGCCGGAGTCCGCGGGTACCACCACGACGACGGGTGCTCTGAACAGCGTGACCACGACCTCCCCCGGTGCGCTCGACGACCAGTTCGAGCCGGTCTCCGCTGAGCGGGCGGGTGCCGGTCACTCCCCTGGCCGGTCCGGTCCCGGCTCGTCCGGTTCCGCCCGCCCGCCCGGTCAGGGCCGGCGGGCCAAGCTCAAGCTGTCCAAGGTCAATCCCCTCACGGTGACCCGGGTCAGCTTCGCGTTCTCCCTCTGCGTCTTTGTGGTTCTGCTCGTCGCGATCGCCGTGCTGTGGTTCGTCCTGAACTCGATCGGCGTGTTCGACAGCGTCTCCGACGCGGCCGATACCCTGACCGACAGCAGCAGCACCGACATCCGAGGATGGCTGTCGTTCGGCCGGGCAATGCAGATCAGCTTGCTCATCGGGGCGATCAACGTCATCCTCATGACCGCGCTGTCCACGCTCGGTGCCCTGCTCTACAACCTCTGCGCCGAGATGATCGGCGGCGTCGAGCTGACTCTGAGTGATCAGTAGCTTGGAGGGACGGCGGCGGTCCCGCTCCTGCGCCGCCGTCCTGTATTCTTGGACTCGCAGCACGGACCTATAGCTCAGTCGGTTAGAGCGCTTCCCTGATAAGGAAGAGGTCGGTGGTTCAAGTCCACCTAGGTCCACGCGCTAGCCAATCATGATCGCCGCCCTCTGGGCGGCTTCGCCGTGCCCGTTATGCTGGCCGAGGGGCCAAGCCCCCTGACCCCCCGTGTTGCGCCTTCGGCGCTCGCCGTGCCCGGTGGGATGGTCGGGCCGTCGGTGGCGGCGAGGTCTGAGAGCGGGCCCGGGCCGACGTGCTGCGCGAGGTCGCGGGCAACGCCACAGGGACGACTCCCGGCTGCATAAACCGTCCACCGGTGATCCGGGAAGATCCCCGCGCCTGCGGGATAAAGCGGACACAAAACCCTCTGGATGGGCAAGTCTCCCTCGTTGCCGCAGATCTTGGACTCACGACGAAGAGTCCTAATGTGACGCAGGGCACACGGCCAGGACACAGTGTCGGCCCATTTCAGTGAAGATCGGCACTCAATATCCTAATGTGCCAGGAAGCGGCGCCACCCTCGACGTCGAGGAACCAGGACATGGCCCGAGACGGACGGAGGGCGCACAGTTGCGGATTGCGTTGTTGTCGTACCGGAGTCTGCCCACCTGCGGTGGCCAGGGTGTGTACGTCCGACATCTGTCCCGCGAACTGGTCGCCCTGGGGCACCGCGTCCAGGTGGTGAGCGGGCCGCCGTACCCGGTGCTTGAGGAGGGTGTCGGCCTCACCGAACTGCCCAGCCTTGATCTCTACCGGGACTCCGACCCGTTCCGGTGGCCCGGACTGGCCGAGTTCCACGGCCTGCCGGACGTCGTCGAGTTCGCCATGATGCGGACCGGCCAGTTCTCCGAGCCGCTCGCCTTCAGCCTGCGTGCCTGCCAAGCCCTGCGCCCCAGGGCATCCGGGGGTCGGCCGCCGTTCGACATCGTCCATGACAACCAGGGGCTGGGATACGGCCTGCTGGCGCTGCGGGCAGCCCTGCGCCCGTACCGGATCCCGGTCGTGGGCACCGTGCATCATCCGATCACGGTCGATCGCCGCCTGCACCTCGCCGCGGCGACCACCTTCACCTCCCGGCTGGGCCTGCGCCGGTGGTACTCGTTCCTCCCGATGCAGGCCCGGGTCGCGCGGGGGCTGGATGGCATCGTCATCCCGTCGGAGAGCTCCCGGCGAGAGATCATCGCGGACATGAACCTCCCCCCGACGGTCATGCGCACGGTTCCCTTGGGAGTCGACGCCGACGTCTTCACGCCGGCGCCCGCGGGCAATCCGGCGGTTCCGGGCCGTGTCGTCGTCGTGACCAGCGCCGATGTTCCGCTTAAGGGCCTGCTTGTCCTGCTCGAGGCGCTCGCGAAGCTGCGGGTGGATCGCTCGGCGCACCTGGTCTGCGTCGGCAAGGTCCGCGAAGGGGGAACGGCCCAGCGCCAGGTTGCCGAGCTGGGCCTGGCCGACGCCGTGACGTTCCGTTCCAACATGCCGGAACCGGAGCTGGTGGACCTGTTGCGCTCCGCCGAGGTCGCGGTCGTTCCCTCGCTTTACGAGGGGTTCAGCCTGCCCGCCGTCGAGGAGATGGCCTGCGGGATCCCGCTGGTCGCCACCACCGCCGGGGCGTTGCCCGAGGTCGCCGGTCCGGACGGGGAGGCCGCGTTGCTGGTCCCACCGGGGGATGCGGGAGCCCTGGCGGACGCCATCGGTTCCCTGCTCGATGATCCCGAACGACGGGCCCGAATGGGTGCCGCCGGGCGCCGCCGGGTGGAGGCGCGGTTCTCCTGGCGGGCGGCCGCCGCGGCCACCGCGGACTGGTACGCCGAGCGGATCGCGGCGGTCGGCGGGACGCCCACCTCCCCGGTCCCGGCCCCGGGACCGGGACCGGGACCGGCGGCCCAGTGGACGCCGGCACCGCTGTCCACACCCGGCGCCGTCACACCCGGCGCCGCGGCGTCCGCACCGGCGTCGTCGACGCTGACCGGCTGACGGCCGACGCATGCTGACCGTCGACTTCGACCAGTTTCCCGTCTCCGCGGGCTGCCGGCTGCTCGACCTGGGCTGCGGCGCCGGACGGCACACGTTCGAGGCGTTCCGACGGGGCGCCGAGGTCATCGCGCTGGACCACTCCGCCGGCGAGGTCGCCGGCGTCAACGCGATGCTCGCCGCGATGGCCCTGGAGGGACAGGCTCCGCCCAAGGCGAAGGCCGCCGGAGTGCGCGGTGACGCGCTGGCGCTGCCGTTCGCCGACGGCACCTTCGACCGGATCATCGCCGCCGAGGTGCTCGAACACCTGCCCGCCGACACGGCGGCGATGACGGAGATCGCCCGGGTGCTACGGCCCGGGGGGTGGGTGGCGGTCACCGTCCCGAACCGGTTCCCCGAGCAGGTGTGCTGGAGCCTGTCGACGGCTTATCACAGCGTCGAGGGGGGCCATGTCCGCATCTACCGCCGGGACGAGCTTCGTGACCGGTTGATCGCGGTGGGACTGGAACCGGCCGGCACCCATTTCGCACACGCCCTGCACGCCCCGTACTGGTGGCTGCGGTGTCTCGTCGGTGTCCACGACGACGACCATCCGGCGACGCGGCTTTACCACCGGCTGCTGGTGTGGGACATGATGCGCCGTCCCCGCATCACCCGGCTCGCCGAGCGGGCCCTCAATCCGATCATCGGCAAGAGCATCGTGCTGTATTTGAGGAAACCGGAGGTAACGCGTGCGGCCGGTTGAGTCTGCTCCGGTCCTGACCCCCGAGGCGCTCACCGCGACCGCGACCGCGATCGCCGTCGTCCAGGAGCCGGACGGCGCCATCCCCTGGTATCCCGGTGGCCACACCGACCCGTGGGATCACCTCGAATGCGCCATGGCCCTCGACCTCGGCGGCCTGGTCGACGCCGCCGACGCCGCGTGGGCCTGGCTGTGTCGCAACCAGCGGCCGGATGGATCCTGGGCGACGAGCTACGTCGGCGGCGCGGTCAAGGAGGACTTCGCCGACAGCAACCAGTGCGCCTATGTCGCCACCGCAGCCTGGCACCGCTGGTTGGCCACCGGTGACCGCGCCTTCCTCACGAGGATCTGGCCGGTCGTCGAGGCAGCCCTGGGCTTCGTCGTCGACATGCAGAGCCCGACCGGACAGATCTGGTGGGCCCGGTCGTCGGACGGTGTCGACTACCCCGAGGCCCTGCTGACGGGATGCTCCAGCACGTTGCACAGCCTGCGCTGCGGGATGGCGCTCGCAGCCCTGGTCGGGGAGGTGCCACCGGCCTGGGAACGGGCGACCGGCGCGCTGCGGCACACCCTCGTCGCTCACCCAGAGTACTTCGCCCCCCGCGACCGGTGGTCGATGGACTGGTACTACCCGGTGATCGGCGGAGCGCTGCGCCGGTCCGCGGGTCGGTCCCGGCTCACCAGCCGGTGGAACGACTTCGTCGTCGACGGTCTGGGCATCCGCTGCGTGGCCGACGAGCCCTGGGTCACGGGGGCCGAGACCTGCGAACTAGCCATCGCCCTGCATCTCGTGGGCGAGACCGCCGCGGCGACCAAGCTGGTTACGGACATGCAGCACCTGCGGCACGCCGACGGGAGCTACTGGACGGGCTGGCAGTTCGAGACCGCGACGTTCTGGCCGGCCGAACAGTCGACCTGGACCGCGGCGGCGGTGATCCTCGCGGTCGACACGTTGGCCGGCGGGGTCACCGAGACCCTCTTCCGCGGCGACGGCCTCCCCGAGGGGATCTGTGTCCTCGACAAGGAGTCCGACGAGCCTCGGCAGGGCGGCAGGCGGCTTCCGGAGTCGCGGACGGAGCCGCGGACGGGGACGGAGGTGGTGACGCCCGCCGAACGCCGGCTTCCTCGGCAGCGGCCGGCATGCGGATGCCGCTCAGTCGACGCGGCGTAGGACGCGCAGCGAACCCGCGCACGACAGCTCGCGGAAGCCCTCCGTCAGCGCCCGCACCAGGACGTGGTAGGGCGCCTGGCCCCCGTCCGCCGGGTCCGGAAAGACGTCGTGGATGGCCAGGAGACCGCCGGGCCGCACGTGGCAGGCCCAGGCCTCGTAGTCCGCCTGGGCCTGCTCCTCGGTGTGCCCGCCGTCGAGGAAGAGCAGGTCGGCCGGGGTCGACCACCATCGCCCCACCCGTTCGGAGCGGCCGACGACCGCCGTCACGACGTCCTCGACGCCCGCGTCCTCCAGCGTCCGCCGCAGGAAGGGCAGCGTGTCCAGCCGGCCGCTACGCGGGTCGACGAGATCGGCGTCGTGGTACTCCCACCCGGGTTGGTTCTCCTCCGACCCGCGATGATGATCCACGGTGATCACCGTCGCTCCCACCGTCCGGGCGGCCGCGGCCAGGTACAGGGTCGACTTACCGCAGTAGGTGCCGACCTCGCAGATCAGGCCGCCGGCCGATACCCGTGTTGCCGCCGCGTAGAGCGCCAGGCCCTCCTCCGTGGGCATGAAGCCCGTCGCCGCCTCGGCCGCCCGCCGCAACACCACATCCACCGCCGACTCTCTCTTTCTCGCAGGACGGATAGCCTTTCTTGCAGGACAGGTAGCCTTCCTCGCAGGACAGGTAGCGCGCGCCGGTGGCTCGCTACCTGCCGAGCCGCGCGGCCACCTCGACCCGGCGGGCGAAGATCTCCTCGGTCCGCTCCTCCATCTCGCGGAGGGCCTTCTTGCGTCCGCGGCTCGACAGCCGGTCCAGGTAGAGGCTGCCGTACAGGTGATCGGTCTCATGCTGCAGGCAACGGGCGAAATAGCCGGTTCCCTCCAGGCGGAGCGGGGCACCGTGCTGGTCCTGACCGCGGACAGCAGCATGCTCCAGCCGGGCGACCTCCATGTAGGCCCCCGGAACAGACAGGCACCCCTCATCCCCCTTGACGAGCCGGCGCTCCGCCGGCGGCGCCTCCTCCAGGACGGGGTTGACCAGATGGCCCACGTGCCGCACACCGTCCTCGTCGGTGCAGTCATAGACGAAGACCGCGGCGTCGACGTCGATCTGGTTCGCGGCGAGTCCGACACCTTCGGCGCCGTACATGGTGGTGAACATGTCATCGATCAGCGCAGCGAGCTCCGCGGTCCCGAACTCGGTGATTTTCTTACAGGGCCGGTGCAGAACAGGCTCGCCGACAACGGTGATCCTGCGGATGGAACCGCGGCCGACCTCCGGCGGCAGCTGGGGGTAGGAGTCCACCGGCTCCCCCAGCACCCGGACCCGCCGATCGATCTTCTCGTCCTTCTCGTCCTTCTCGTCAGATCGCGTCAAGCGCGAGGCCATGGCGAGCATCTCCTTCCATCCGACCGGGGCGCGCCTGCGCGTGAGTCGGCGCGGGGCCGATCCTGCCGATCGGCAGGATCGGCCCCGCGCCACCGCCGATCCTCGACGTGCTTCGTTCGCTACGAGCTTGACAGATCGCACCCCCTGTCCGCTCGGCGGACTGGTCACTCCCGTGATCAACAGTGTCACCAGGTGCGGCGCCATCATGGCCGCTACCTGCGGGAAGAGCGCGGACCTCAGACTGTTCATTGCATGGCGCAACTTCACCAACACCATACGCACATAAGGCTCCCCGGAAACGGGGAGCCTTTTCCGTGCCCGGTCGCACGCGGTCATGCCCGACCGTGTCCAGCCGTGTCCAGCCGCGTCCTATCGCCGTTCCCGCAGAGATCGCGGACGCTGAATCGTCCGCGATCCGCGTGGGTAAGAATGATTACCGCAAAGGATGAACAGAACGTTAAATCTAACTCGCATGCCGCTAACGCAACGTATCGTCTCCCCCTGGCGCACGGCCCACCAACAGACACCCGAACCCCGACTGGTATGGTGTCGGCCACGATAAAGCTGAACCAGTAGAGAATCACGCTCCCAGGTATTTACCTTCCGGCCAGGAGAGAGGAGTGCTGCCCCGACTCCCACGACTCCCTACACCAAAAAGACTTAGAATTATCCGGCGAATCTAGCGAGAGTTCAGTTCATGGCTGCGAATTTCGCTGAAACGGTCGCTGAAAGGCCGACGCCGGGGGGGATCAACACACCGAACATGGCAGTTCCGCCGCCGGAGTACGTGGTGGTGGATCTGGATCCGGGAACGAGTGACCTCGCCGTCCCGGATGGATCCGGATGGCGGCGGGTCATGCGGGTGCCAGGACGACGGCATTACCATCACGAGCACCACGATCGCGCCATCGCGACCGTCCAGCAGGCCCGGAGCCGTACTCGATCGACGGGCCGGAGTTGCGTCGTCGGCCTTCTGTACATCGCCGAGTTCGGCCGGCTGCGCGAGCGCCTCGCTCCGGGCGCCTGCCTGTCTCTACTCGATCAGGTCGCCGCCCTGGCAGGTGATCTGCATCGGTGGCGTGGCTCCGCCATCGGCCAGGGCCGCCCCGGCGAGGTGGTCGTCGTCCTGCCGACGCGGCCGGGCCGCTCCGCCGAAGCGGCGTTCGGCGAGATCGTGCGTACGGTCGCAAGCTGTGACTTCGCCGTCAACGGCGAGCGTCTGCGGGTCACCCCCGTTCCGGGGTTCGTCCAGGTGGACGACACCATCGATGATGCCACCGCCCTGCGGCGGGCCCGGCTGGCCATGGGGCTCGCCGCAGGGCAGCTCGACATGGTCCCCGTCTGTTACGACCCGAAGATGGAACCAGCGGAGAACCAGCCGCGACGTTCCGGGCGCCCGTTGCACACACGGTTGCGGCCGTCCGACGCCGTCCAGATCGTCGTCTCGACCGCGATCTGCCTCGGACTCCCGTTCGGGATCTACAGCACACTGTTCACACTGGGCCTCGACCCGACCCACGTCGTCTTCGCACTCCTGGCCATCGCGCTGGCCGGCACTACCCTCACCACCTACCTGGAGCAGTTGTCGGCGCTCGAACCGGAGAAGTGCCCGGACGCGCCCGCCGCGCCGTTCCCGGCGGCGAGCGCCATCATCGCCGCGTATCTGCCGAACGAGTCGGCCACGATCGTCGACACGGTCAAGGCGTTCCTCCGGCTGGACTACCCGGGTCCACTACAGATCATCCTCGCCTATAACACTCCCCGATACCTGCCCGTGGAGGAGACGCTCGCGCGGATCGCCGATTCCGATCCCCGTTTCATCCCGATGCACGTGCCGACCAGCACCTCCAAGGCGCAGAACGTGAACGCGGCGATGCCAATGATCACCGGTGAGTTCGTCGGTGTCTTCGACGCGGATCATCATCCGGCACCGGACGCCTTCCGGCGGGCCTGGCGGTGGCTGTCGCACGGGGCCGCGGTCGTCCAGGGGCACTGCGTGATCCGGAACGGAGAGGCATCGCGGATCAGCCGCACCGTCGCCGTGGAATTCGAGTCGATCTATGCGGTGAGTCATCCCGGCCGGGCGAGGATGCATGGTTTCGGGATCTTCGGCGGGTCGAACGGCTACTGGCGGACCGACCTGCTGCACCAGACCCGTATGCGCGGGTCGATGCTGACCGAGGACATCGACGCGAGTCTGCGCACCATCATGAGCGGTGAGCGGATCGTCGCAGACCCGGAACTGGTCTCCTACGAGCTGGCGCCGACGACGATGTCGGCGTTGTGGCGGCAGCGGTTGCGCTGGGCGCAGGGTTGGTACCAGGTCTCCCAGCGGCATCTGTGGAAAGCCGTCGGCTCACCCGACCTCACCGCCCGCCAGAAACTCGGCCTGCTCTGGCTGCTGGGCTGGCGCGAGATATATCCGTGGCTTTCGCTGCAGATGTATCCGCTGATCGTCTTCGGTCTGCTGCACCCGCAGTCCGGGCACGGTTTCCGGTTGAACGTCTCCCTGTACGTGGTCGCCACACTCTTCTCGGCGATGGCGGGCCCGATCCAGGCGTTGTTCGCGTACGCCCTCGCCGACCCCACGATCCGCCGCCATCGGAGTTGGTTCGTCCAGTTCTGCCTGATGAACATCGTCTACAGCGAGTTCAAGAACGTCATCGCCCGGCTGGCACCGGTGAAGGAGCTGCTGCGGGAACGCGAGTGGCACGTGACCCCACGCGCCGTGCCGCAGCCCGACCCGGTCACGCCGGACGGCGCGACCGCACCTCCAGCTGGCTCCGCACCTCCAGCTGGCTCCGCGGCGGGCGGTGTGGTCCCTTACCCCGAAGCCAGGTCATGACCACACCAGGCGGACCTCGAAACATCGTGCCGAGGTCCCGGGTTCTGCCCGCGCCGGCTCTCCCGTCCTGGTGGGCGCAGCCCCCGCCGCCGCCGCCGCCGGTGCCGCCGCCGCCGGTGCCGCCGCCGCCGGTGCCGCCGCCGCCAGTGCCGCCGCCGCCAGTGCCGCCGCCGAGAGAGCGGCCGACCGTGCCGGTCCGGACCTCGGCCCGGCCGCGGGCCGGGGGGTGGGTATCACCGGAGAGAGCGGAGGGAACCGCCGCGGTCGCCGACGGACGACGGTGGGCGATCCCAGGCTCGAGCTGGTCGACCTGGGCGGGTTCCGCGGCGTGGCGGCGATCTCAGTGATCATTTTTCACGCCTATCAGTTCTGCCGCGGGGATGGCAACACGCCGTACGCGGGTACGTTCCTCGGCCAGGTCCTCGGCGCCTTCGACGGGATGATCAGTTGGTTCTTCCTGGTCTCCGGGTTCCTGCTGTATATGCCGATGGCGAACCGGGTCAGGGCCGGCCGGACCCAACGGTCACCCAAGAACACGCTCATACGTCGTGGACTGCGGATTCTTCCGCTGTACTACACGGCGCTCATCGTCGTGTGGGCGGCGCGTAATCCCACTCTGCCCGGCGACTGGATCGACCTGGTCGAACACCTGACCTTCACCCAGGTCTTCGACAGCAAGCGGGTGTTCTACACGATCGGCCCGGCCTGGTCGCTGGCCGTCGAGGTCTACTTCTATCTATACCTCGCCCTGGTCGCCGGCTGGCTGCGGCGGCAGACTCATCGACTACCCGAGGCGCATCGCTGGCGGCGGCTCTGCCTGCCGCCGGTCCTGCTGATCGTGGTGTCCGCCGTCTGGATCGTCTATGCGGTCTACATCGTGCGGGCTCAGCACGACCAGTGGGCGTACTGGTTCTCGCCGCAGAACTATGCCGGCAACTTCGGCCTCGGAATGATCACTGCGGTTCTCTATGTCCGATGGGGTCGGGAGCGGCCGTTGCCCGCCCTGCTCGCGTGTGCGTTGCGGTTTGTCGCCGCCGGGCTCATCATCGCCGGCGCGCTGGTCCGGGGGCACACCGCGGCATCGTTCGAGGCGTTCTCCACGCTGAATTCAATCGGTTTCGGTGTGCTGTTCGCCGCATCCGTGCTGGCACCCCGCGACACGCTGTGGCGCCGGTTCTTCGCCACCCCGGCATTCGTCTGGCTCGGCATGATCAGCTACAGCGTGTATCTGTGGCATGAGCCGATTCTGCTGCTGGTGCTGGACCGGCACGGGCTGGTCAGTCATGCGCCGTCGGCGTTTCCGTGGGTGGCCGCCATGCTGGTCACGGTCGGCGTCCTCGGTGGATGGATCAGCTACGTCGTCCTGGAGAAACCGGGCCGCCGGCTGTCCATCCTGGTGGAGAAGCTCCGCCGCACCCCGGTGTCCGCCTCGGTGTCCCCCGCCTTGGTGTCCCCCGCCCCGGTGTCCCCCGCCCCGGTGTCCACCCCGGTGCGACCGGCACGGCCAGTTCCCTGACGTGGCGTGGCGCAGGCTTCCCGGTCTGCGCCGGCTGCGCTACGTGCGCCGGCCGCGCGCGGATCGTCTCCCGTTGGAGGCCCCGTCGTCCCCGCAGGCGCGGGGATCTTTCCAGTGATTTCCTGTCTTCAGGGCTGGGAGAACGCACAGCTCAATAATCAGTAAAACGAATCAGGCAAGCCGTCAACAGCATTTCTACGACGGCCGATGTCACGTCCAAGCCCCCATGAACGGGCTCATTTCGCAAGGTGCTTGAATGGGGCTGTCCATTATATCTGGGATGGGAGTCTTCATGGATGATGAGTTCTTCGGTATGATATGGGGGAAGTCGGCGGAGAAGGCGGGGGGATCGATGCACCTGCTCCTCGGCCATCTTCTGGATACGGCGGCGGTGGGCGAACTTGTCTGGGATCGTTTCCTCGCATCCACCATTCGGGATCGTCTGGATGATTGCAGCGATGGTCGCGGGCGGTCTCTGTTCGCGCTGTTGTGCGGCCTGCATGATGTCGGTAAGGCCACGCCGGCCTTTCAGATGAAGGACGAGGGTTTGGCGCAGCGCGTTCGGGCTGCCGGGCTTGGCTGGCGAGGGGTGACTCCTCAGCAGGGCCGGCAGTGGCATCACGCGCGGGCGGGGGCTGTCATCGTCCGCAAGTATCTCCCGCAGGTCGGTTGGAGTCGGCCGGGGTGTGACTGGGTGTGGCCGCTGGTCGCGGGCCATCACGGCCTGATACCGGACCGTGGCCGTCTTGTGCACAAGCCCGCCGTCCACGGCGCCGGACCGTGGCTCGACGTCCAACGTGCGTTCGTCGACCGGGTGGCCGGCGACCTCAACGTTGACCTGGCTTCCTTTTCGGAGCTGCGAACACCATCCCGCGGAGGTCAGCTTGCCCTATCCGGGATGATCATCATGGCAGACTGGGTCGCGAGCGACAAAGAGCATTTCGGTGGGCTGTCGGATCTGGCGGAGATCTCGATGAAGGGCTCGCGGGAGCGTGCACAGCGAGCCTGGGCACAGTTGGGTCTGCGTGGCGGGTGGCGCTCCGACCGGCCCGCACCCGGCAACCAGTCTGACCTGGTGCACCACAGATTCGGTAAGCCAGCCCGGCCGGCGCAGCGCGCCGCGGTCCAGGCCGTGCGGGAAATGCCCGGCCCCGGGCTACTGATCCTGGAAGCGCCGATGGGTGAGGGGAAGACGGAGGCGGCGCTCGCCGCCGCGGAGGTACTGGCCGGCAAGGTCGGTGCGGATGGGGTGTTCGTCGGAATGCCGACGCAGGCGACGAGCGATCCGATGTTCAGCCGGGTCCGCGGCTGGCTCACCGCGGTGGATCCCGAGGTTCCGATCGGCCTACTGCACGGCCGGGCTCGTTTCAACAAGGAGTGGGCGGCACTTCGGTCGCAGGTCCGGTTCGTCGACGTGCATGACGATCTCGACGAGTATGGGATGGCCGACGATTTCGGTACGGGTACGAGCGGCCCGGGTCGTCGCGACGCACCGCTGGCGGGCGCCGCGGCGGCCGCGGAGTGGTTCTTCGGATCGAAACGGGGGTTGCTCGCTGCGGTGACGGTCGGCACGGTGGATCACCTGCTGCAGGCGGCGACCCGGACGAAGCATGTGATGCTACGGCACGCCGGCCTGGCCGGCCGGGTCGTCATCCTTGACGAGGTACACGCCTACGACGTCTACATGGCGCAGTTCCTGTTCGAGGCGTTGCGCTGGCTCGCCGACACCGGCGTGCCGGTCATCGTTCTGTCCGCGACGCTGCCGCCGGTACTGCGTGCACAGCTCGCCGGCGCCTATCTGCAGGGCGCCCTGCAGCGCCCCGATGTCGACCTCGCCGATCTGCCGCGGCCCACCGGCTACCCGAGCACCACCGCGGTGTATATGGCCGACGGGAAGCCCCGGTTTTCCGTGACGTCCCAGTCACCCTGGCGTGAGTCCGTGCCCGTTGCGGTAGAGATCCTGGCAGAGCCCACCGACTTCGCCCCGGTGAGCATCGCCGCCGCTGTCTCGGCGGAGGTGAGCGAGGGCGGCTGCGCTCTCGTCGTGTGTAACACCGTCCAGCGGGCCCAGGTCGTCTACGCCGAGCTGCGGACGACGTTCGGTGATGACGTGGTGCTGCTGCACTCCCGGTTCACCGCAGCCGAACGCGCGAGCCGTACGGAAGACGTCGTGGACAAGCTCGGCCCCCCCGGACGGGAGAACGCCCAGGACCGGCCCGCGCGGCTCGTCGTCGTGGCCACCCAGGTGGCCGAACAGTCGTTCGACGTCGATGTGGACATCCTCGTCACCGATCTCGCCCCCATCGACCTTCTGCTGCAACGGGTCGGCCGGCTGCATCGGCATGACCGGCCGACCGGGCAGCGACCGGCCCGGCTTCGCGACCCGAAAGTGATCGTCAGCGGTCTGCGGCTGCCCGACGGGGCTGTGCCACTCTGGCCCGCCGGTAGCCGGGCCGTGTACGGGGATCATCTACTGCTGCGCTCCGCCGCTCTCGTCGCCGAAGCCGCCACGGGTGGTGGATGGTCGATTCCCGCCGACGTGCCCGGCCTCGTCGCTCTCGGCTACGGTGATGAGCCTCTCGGTCCGGCGCGCTGGGCTGATGCCGCGGCCGAGGCCAGGCAGGAATGGGAGGCCAAGGAGCGTCGTCGCCGGGTGAACGCCACCGGATTTCTGCTTTCCGGCGAGGACGGTCTGGGCCTGACCACGCTCGAGGGTCTGCACGACAAGGCGACCGCGCCGCTGGAAACCGAGGAACGCCTCACCGCGGTCGTCCGTGACAGCGACGAGTCCGTGGAGGTCGTCCTCGTCCGCCGCGGACCGGCCGGGTATCTCACGCTCGCGGGCCGATCGCTCGGGCACATCGGCGAAGTTGCCGTGTCTGACGACGCGGTCCTCGAAGAGGTCGTCGGAGCCACCATCCGCCTGCCCGCGAACAAGGAGATCACCGCCGCGGCGCATGCCGAACTGACTCCCCTGGCCGGCTGGGACGGCGACTCCTGGCTCCGCCGCACCCGCGCCCTGATTCTCGACGATCGCATGTCGGCGATCCTCGGGGGGCGACACCTGACCTATGACAACAAGCTCGGGCTGAGCCTCGCGCCTCGACCGGCTGCTGATACTCGACCGGCTGCTGGTAAAGGGTGAACTGCCGGACCGGGGCAAGGTGTTGATCTTCTCGGCGCTCAAGATGGGACGGCTGACTCCCATGCTCCGAGACAAGGCGAATCCGTGCAGATATACCGGTTCACCCCATACGTCACTGTATGTGCTACTTTCGGTGCGAGGCGGGAGCATGGGCACCGTTCGGCCAGTTATCTGGTCGCCATGGGTTAGGAGATCCTTGATGTGGCGACGCCAGATGTCCATCTCCTAGCAGGAGCCGCACGATCGGTAGCAGCCGACGTGCCGCGCCGTCGCGGTCGACCAAAACTGTCGGTGGCCCTTGGTACATCTCGGCTGAGCCACCGACGGTCGGCGCAGGCCGGGGCCTACGAACGGGGGAATGAGTGAACGGTTTCAACCTGATCGATGGGCAATGGATCCCAGTGATCAAGCGGGGGCGGCGCCTGGAGGTGGGGATCAGGAAGGCGCTCGTCGACGCTCACACGATCGACGGGCTGGCCCTTGATGATCCGCTCGAAGCCGTGGCGGTGCTGCGTCAGGTCCTGCTGCCCGTCGTCCTGGACGTGTTCGGCGCCCCCCGTACCGACGAGGAGTGGTCACAGCGGTGGGAGGCTGGCTGTTTCGACCGGATTATCAGGAAAGATCGGGCTGAGGATGAGGAGGGCATCGAGTCGTATCTGATCCGACAGGCGGCACGATTTCATCTGTTTCATCCGACGGCTCCGTTTGCGCAGGTCGCCGGGTTGCGGACCGCGAAGGACGAGACGAAGCCGGTGTCGCTGCTGGTTCCGCGGCTGGCCTCGGGGAACAATGTTCCGCTGTTCAGTTCCCGGACCGAGAACGACCCGCCGAGCCTGACGCCCGCTGCGGCGGCACGGGCGTTGCTCGCAGCCCATTGCTGGGACACCGCCGCGATCAAGACCGGAGCGGCGGATGACCCGAAGGTCAAGACGGGGAAGACGATGGGGAACCCGACCGGGCCGCTCGGGCAGTTCGGGATCGTCCTGCCGCTGGGTGAGACGCTCTTCCATACGCTGATGCTCAGCATCCCCGTCCTGCGGCACGGTCTGCGGCAGAAGGACCGGCCGCAATGGAGATCCGAAAGCAGCGCCACCTCCCGCTGGGAGACTCGCGCCCCGGAAGGGCTACTGGATCTGCTGACCTGGCAGTCGCGGCGGATCCGGCTCGTGCCCGAGGCAGACCCGACGGCTGTCGAGGATGTCTCGGTCCGACGGGTGGTGCTCACCGCCGGTGACCGGCTCACCGGATCGGTGCACGCACTCGAACCGCACACGGCGTGGCGGCAGGTTGACAAGCCCAAAGCCGACGAGCCGCCGGTCCGTCCGGTGCGGCATCAGCCGGGCCGGTCGGCCTGGCGCGGGCTGGAGGCTCTGCTGACCACAACGCCCTTGTCGAGTGACAAAGTGTTCGCGCCGACGGCGCTGTCGCAGCTCGCCCGGCTGCGTGACGACGGCTATGTCCCCGATGATCTGCCACTGCAGGTACTGACCGTCGGGGTGAAGTACGGCACGCAGTCGGCGGTGATCGACGAGGTAATGGCCGATGAGATTCCCCTCCCGGTCACCGCGCTGGCACGGGACTCCGCGGTCCGTGAGACCGTGCTGGCGGTGGCGGCCCAGGCCGAGAGCCTGCGGATCGCCGCCAACCGTCTCGGCGACGATCTTCGTGAGGCTGCCGGTGCGACGGACAAGCTGCCGTGGGACAAGGGCCAGCGGCTCGGAGAAATACTGATCCACAGCTTCAATCCGACGGTGCACCGGCTGCTAGCCGGGTTGCAGCAGCATCCGGAGGACGCCAAGCGGGCCGAACTTGCGTGGCGGATCCTCGCTCGGCGGTTGGCGTGGGAGGTCGTCGACCCGGTGTTGTCCGCTGCCGGTCCTGAGACGTTCCTGGGCCGCGATCCCGGTGAGCCGTTCGGCGCCCGCCTCGCCGGCGCCGAGATGTCATTCCGGCGCACGCTCAACGACGTGCTCGGCAAGGACGAGGACAACCGGCTTGCTCTGGCCGCCGCCTGATTCCCACGACCCGTCAGGAAGGTCTGATGACCGAGGTAACCGCGGCGCCGTCCGCATCGTCCACATCATCCGAGACGACATCGCCACGCGAGACGACATCGCCACGGCACTTCTGGGAACGGGACCATAAGGGCGACCGGCCCGACGGGGCGGATTTGGCCGTGTTGCGCCGCGGTGTTGGCCGCGAGCCTGGCAGCGTCCCGGAGATGTGGCGCTACTACTCCACGCTCACCGTCGATGGCCGCAGAACCTGGTCCCTGACCGCGGAGCACGTCGCGCTCACCTTGTTCGCGGTGCACCAGCAGTCCCTGCCCACTGCGGCGTATCAGCCTGGCATCGGGCTCGGCGAGGCTGCTCTACGCCTGCGTAGCAGCGACAAGTTCAGTCCTGAGGCGGTCGACCGGCGGTTCAACGCCGTGGCCACCGCCACCACCCTGGACGAGGCCGCCTACCACCTGCGTGGTCTGGTCCGCCAGTTCCGCCAGGTCCCCGTCGGTCTCGACTACACCCAACTCTGGCGGGACCTCATCGCCTGGCAGACCCCCGAGCGGATCGGCGACGTACGCCGCCGGTGGGGAGCCCAGTACTTCTACCGGCCCCCGAAAGACAAAGCCGCTACCCCGGCCGCCGCGTCCGGCACTTCCTGATCTTCCGTCTAACCTCCGGCGTTGCCTCCGCGCACCGGGGCTTTCCCGTCCTGACCCAGCAGAAAGAGGCATCTACCAATGCGCTGCTACATCGACGTCCACATCCTGCAGACCGTCCCTCCGTCCAACCTCAACCGAGATGACGCCGGTACCCCGAAACAAGCCGTCTATGGCGGGGTGAAGCGGGCCCGGGTGTCGTCCCAGGCCTGGAAGCGGGCGACGCGAACCGCCTTCGCCGACCACATCGATCAGGCCCAGCTCGGAACACGCACCAAGCGGATCTCCGCGCTGCTCGCGGAACGGCTCGCAACCCGCTGCGCGCTCGACGCGGAAACCAGCACCCGGATCGCCACCAGCCTTCTGACCGCTCTGAAGATCAGTGCGGGGAAGAAGGCGGCGGAGACCGCCTATCTGCTGTTCTTTGGCCGTCCCCAGCTCGAACGGCTCATCGACCTCATTGTCGAGGATGTGCCGCGCCTCGCCGATCTCAGCGACGGCGATCTGCTCGCCGCGGTCAAGGATGTGCCTGTCCTGGCTACTCTCGGCAGCGACCATCCGATCGACGTCGCGCTGTTCGGGCGGATGGTCGCCGACCTGGCGTCGTTGAACGTCGACGCGGCCACCCAGGTCGCGCATGCCCTGTCCACCCATGCCGTCGACGTCGAGTTCGACTACTACACCGCCGTTGACGACCAGAACGCCAAGGACGAGACCGGCGCCGGGATGATCGGCACGGTCGAGTTCCAGTCCGCGACGCTGTACCGGTTCGCCACCGTCGGCCTGCACCAGCTCGCCGAGAACCTCGGCGGTGACATCGAGGCGACCGTCGAGGCGCTACGGGTGTTCCTCACCGCGTTCACCACCTCCATGCCGACCGGCCATCAGAACTCCTTCGCCCACCGCACCGTGCCGAACCTGCTCACCATCGCGATCCGCCCCGACCAGCCGGTCAACCTTGTCTCCGCGTTCGAGAAGCCGGTACTGCCCCGTGGCCGGGGCGTCCTCACCGGATCCCTCGAGCAGTTCGCCATCGAACTCAACAGCGCGTCGACGCTGTGGGGCCTCCAGCCCGACATCCTCGCCTCCACCTACCGCGCCCCCGACGACACCAACACCAACACCGACACCACGGCGATGATCGTCAAGGCGCTCGGCGAGCCGAAGCCGTTCGACGAGGTTCTCGACACAGTGGTGGCTGCCGCCCGCGACCGGCTCATGAGCAGCGTCCGATGAGCCAGGACCCGCCCCGCCACTGCCTGGTGCTGCGCCTCGCCGGCCCCCTGCAGTCCTGGGGTTCCCGCAGCATGTTCAACCGCCGCGACACCCTCACCGAACCGACGAAGAGCGGGATCATCGGGCTGCTCGCCGCCGCCCAGGGCCGCCGGCGCACCGACCCGATCGAGGACCTCCTCAGCCTCACCCTCGGGATCCGCACCGACCAGCCCGGCACCCTGCTGCGCGACTACCACACCGTCAGCGACTACCGCGGCCGGCCGCTACCCTCCGCCGCGGTCAGCGCGAAAGGCCTCCAGAAACCGACGTCCCCGGCGAAGCACACCCACGTCACCGAGCGGTTCTACCTGCAGGACGCCGTGTTCGTCGCCGCCCTCGCCGCACCCGAACCGGTGCTCACCACCCTCGCCGACGCGCTGCGCACCCCCGCCTTTCCCCTCGCGCTCGGCCGCCGCGCCTGCCCGCCGACCCACCCCCTCCTCCTCGTTCCCGACAGCGAGCCGGACGCCGCTTTGTGGTCGGGCAGCGCCCTGGAGGTCCTGCGGCAGGTGCCGTGGCAGGCCCGCCCCGACCACCGCGACGCCCTCGCCCGGCGCAGGCCACCCCGCCTCCGCCGCATCGACCTACCCGTCACCGTTGACGACCCAGACGGGGACGACGTCCGGATCGACCTGCCGACCACCTTCGATCCCCACCAGCGAGGGTTCACCAGCCGCCGGGTCCACCAGAGCTGGGTCCACCTCCCACCCCCCTACGAGCTCACCGACGCCGACAACGTCGAGGGCACCACCCCGCACCACGATCCTTTCGCGATTCTCGGATGGTGACCGGACCATGACCTACCTGTCCCGGATCTGGCTGAACCCGCTGCGCACCGGCGCCCAGGCGCTACTGAAGAACCCCCAGCGCATGCACGCCGCCGTCCTCGGCGGGCTCAGCCGCCAACCCGTCACCGAACGGGTCCTGTGGCGACTGGAAACCGGTGAAGGCCTCCGTGGAGCAGACCGACCGCACCGCGCCGAAGTCCTCGTTCTCACCGAATCCACGCCGTCCTGGGAGCACCTCATCGAACAGGCCGGCTGGATCCACACCGACGAACCCCAGGTCCTCGTCCGCGACTACCAGCCCCTGCTCGACCGCCTCCACACCGGCCGCGAATTCCGCTTCCGGCTGCGCGCGAACACTGTCAGCGCCACCCGCACCCCCGACAATCCCTCCCCTGCCCAGAAGGAACACCTCGCCGCCCCCCGCCCCCGCGGTGTCCGCGTCGGCCACCGCACCGCCGCCCACCAGACGACCTGGCTCACTGACCGCATCGACCGCTGGGGATTCACCCTGCTCACCACCGCCGACCTCGATGGCCCCCGCAACCAGCCCGATGGCCCCCGCAACCAGCCCGACGGCCCCGGCGACACCGACGAGCCGGCCCCCGCGCTACGGCTCACCGCCCGCGAACGCCTCACCTTCCCCAAGAAAGCCAAGAACACCGAGAAGACTGGCCGCCGCGTCGTCCTCAACACCGCCACCTTCGAAGGCGCCCTGCGCGTCACCGATCCCGCCCGCGCCCGCGCCACTCTCCTGCACGGCGTCGGCCCTGCCAAGGCCTACGGCTGCGGGCTGATCACCCTCGCGCCCCTGCACACCGAACAGGCCGGCCGCTGACATGTGGTGGCTGTCCAATCCGCAGGACCTGCACCGCGTCGAGGACCGCGTCTCCACGCTCTACGTCGAGAAATGCCACGTTGACCGCGACGACAACGCCGTCGTCCTGGTCAACAAGGAACGCACCGTCCGTGTCCCCGCCGCGTTCGTCGCCACCGTCCTGCTCGGTCCCGGAACCCGCATCACCAGCGCCGCCGTGCGCCTGCTCGCCGACTCCGGCACCGCCCTGTGCTGGGTCGGCGACCGCGGCGTACGCATGTATGCCGCAGGACTCGGACCCAGCCGCGGCGCCGGCCTGCTCATGCGCCAGGCTTACCTCGTCACCCGCACCAGCGAACGCCTTGACGTCGCCCGCCGCATGTACGCCAAACGCTTCCCCGACGACGACGTCACCACCGCCACCATGCAACAACTCCGCGGCCGGGAAGGCGCCCGCATCAAAAAGATCTACCGCGATCACGCCACCCGCACCGGCGTCACCTGGAACAAACGCGTCTACACCCACGGCGACCCCTTTGCCGACAGCGACGACATCAACCGGCTCCTGTCCGCCGGACACAGCTGCCTCTACGGCATCTGCCACGCCGCCATCGTCGGCATCGGCGCCAGCCCCGCCCTCGGATTCGTCCACACCGGAGCCGCCACCTCCTTCGTCCTCGACATCGCCGACCTGTACAAAGCCGACTACACCATTCCCCTCGCCTTCGACCTCGCCGCCGCCGGCCTCACCGACGAGCGCGACATCCGCACCGCCTTCCGCGACAAAGTCGCTGACGGGCACCTCATGGCCCGCATCATCCACGACATCAAAGACCTCCTCATCGAGGAAGGAACCCGAGATAACGACGAGGACGCACTCCACTTGTGGGACGAGCTCGACGGCCACGTCCCCGGCGGCGTCAACTGGGCCGCCGACCTCGCCGACCAGACCGACGACACCACCATCCTCGGTGTCACCGGACCCGACACCGACCAGCCACCCCCACCCTGGTGACCGTCATCGTCCTCATCGCCACCGCCGACGGCCTCCGCGGCCACCTCACCCGCTGGATGATCGAAATCTCGGCGGGCGTCTTCGTCGGCAACCCCAGCGCCCGCGTCCGCGACCGGCTCTGGACCCTGCTCTCCCAACGCGTCGGTGACGGCCAAGCCATCATGATCGAACCAGCCACGAACGAACAAGGCTGGGCCGCCCGCACCGCCGGCCGCAACCGCACCCAGCCCGTCGACTACGACGGACTGATACTGTTTGCCCGATCTCGCCGATAAACCCGCAGGTCAGCAAGTGTCGTCCCCGCACGCGCGGGGATCTTCCTGTCAGCCCGAAAGATCTCCGGTGGCCGTCGGCGTCGTCCCCGCACGCGCGGGGATCTTCCCCGCAGCAGTGTTCACCCGCGCATGTCTGTTACGTCGTCCCCGCACGCGCGGGGATCTTCCCGAGATGAAACACAGCAGCTCGACAGGGGTGCCGTCGTCCCCGCACGCGCGGGGATCTTCCCTCGGCCCAGCCCATCCGCTCGATGGCGCAGCGGTCGTCCCCGCACGCGCGGGGATCTTCCCTCCCTCGCCGAGATGTGGGTGCTCACCCGCTGGTCGTCCCCGCACGCGCGGGGATCTTCCCGGCTCTACGCCCTGCACCACGTCGACATCGCCGTCGTCCCCGCACGCGCGGGGATCTTCCCCAGAACATGACCACGGTCGGCTGTCGCGCGCTGTCGTCCCCGCACGCGCGGGGATCTTCCCCGTCTCCGCGGACTCGACCAGTCACCCATGCCGTCGTCCCCGCACGCGCGGGGATCTTCCGGTTCCCGAGCATCGACCGGGCGGCCTGCGACCGTCGTCCCCGCACGCGCGGGGATCTTCCGGTCTCGTGCATTCCGATCGCGGCCGCGGCGGCGTCGTCCCCGCACGCGCGGGGATCTTCCTATTTTCCGGAGCTTTGAAACCCATTGCTTAGTCGTCCCCGCACGCGCGGGGATCTTCCCATTGCGGTCCTGCACAGTCATCCAGACCAGGGGTCGTCCCCGCACGCGCGGGGATCTTCCTCCCAGAGGGCAGTCCTGGAGTGGTGGCGCCCGGTCGTCCCCGCACGCGCGGGGATCTTCCCCTCGACGTACACCACAAGCGGCTACACGCCGAGTCGTCCCCGCACGCGCGGGGATCTTCCGAGCATCCGTCGGCTCCAGCTCGGCTGAGGCCGGTCGTCCCCGCACGCGCGGGGATCTTCCTTCGGGTGAAGAAAGCCGCGCGCAATCGCATTCGTCGTCCCCGCACGCGCGGGGATCTTCCGCGGGGGATGAGGTCGGCGGGCACGTGCCAGTGGTCGTCCCCGCACGCGCGGGGATCTTCCTTGAGATGGACGCCGACCACACGGCGCGGATCGGTCGTCCCCGCACGCGCGGGGATCTTCCTCTGCTGTCATATCTGGTGGGTGGAAACCGCCCGTCGTCCCCGCACGCGCGGGGATCTTCCCAGATCGGACCGGCCGGCTGGGGCTCCCACCGCGTCGTCCCCGCACGCGCGGGGATCTTCCGCGCATGGGGTTGCAACTCCGCACCGCCCGGCAGTCGTCCCCGCACGCGCGGGGATCTTCCGGACGAGATTGCGGCGATCGGAAACGAGATCGTGTCGTCCCCGCACGCGCGGGGATCTTCCGCCTGGCCCGGCCCGGCCGCGGGGTCGGGATGAGTCGTCCCCGCACGCGCGGGGATCTTCCCTTCCCATCGACCCACAGCTAGGCATCCTGGACGTCGTCCCCGCACGCGCGGGGATCTTCCTGGCCCAGACGTGGGCCGACGACCAGCGCAATCGTCGTCCCCGCACGCGCGGGGATCTTCCTTCCAGCCTCATCCCGCCACCAACGTCCCGCAGGTCGTCCCCGCACGCGCGGGGATCTTCCCCCGAGGTCTTCGAGAAGGTAGAGGCTTCCCGGGTCGTCCCCGCACGCGCGGGGATCTTCCTAGCGGGACCGTCCGGGGCTGCAACCCCCGGACGGTCGTCCCCGCACGCGCGGGGATCTTCCCCCGTCGTCGCTGACCGCGCCCAACTTCGCGGCGTCGTCCCCGCACGCGCGGGGATCTTCCCCGTGCCCGTTCCCGGGCGATCCGCGCGCGCATGTCGTCCCCGCACGCGCGGGGATCTTCCTCTCGCCATCCAGAAAGTTGCCGGTTCCAGAGGGTCGTCCCCGCACGCGCGGGGATCTTCCTGCGCCGCGATGCGGCATGAGCGGCTTGTCGTCGTCGTCCCCGCACGCGCGGGGATCTTCCCCTACACCATGGACGACGTCAACGCTATGGCTGGTCGTCCCCGCACGCGCGGGGATCTTCCTTCGGGTGAAGAAAGCCGCGCGCAATCGCATTCGTCGTCCCCGCACGCGCGGGGATCTTCCCCTCAGATGAGGTGGGAAAGCTTGCCTTCGCGGGTCGTCCCCGCACGCGCGGGGATCTTCCTTGAGATGGACGCCGACCACACGGCGCGGATCGGTCGTCCCCGCACGCGCGGGGATCTTCCCCCCCACCCCTGTTTTCGAGGAGACCCCACGATGTCGTCCCCGCACGCGCGGGGATCTTCCCATCCAGGAAGGAGCAGACCGTGACCGTCGAGCGTCGTCCCCGCACGCGCGGGGATCTTCCGGTGAGCAGGGGAGCCGGGTCAGTCGCTCTCGACGAGGACCACCTCGGAGGGGATGTTGCCCCGGGTGGCCACGGAGTATGGGCACAGGGCGTGCGCGGCCTCCAGAATCTCCTGGGCGCTCGCCCGCTCGATGCCGGGGATCTGTGCCTCGATCCGCGTACTCAGCCCCAGGCTGCCGTTGTCGTTCCTGATCAGCCCGACGGTCACGGAGACCGCCGAGTCCTTGATATCGATCTTCTTCCCGCGCGCGATGGCCTTGAGCGCGCCATGGAAGCACGCCGCGTAACCGGTGGCGAACAACTGTTCCGGGTTCGTGCCCGGTCCGTCGTCACCACCGAGGCCCTTCGGGGCGGAGAGCTGGAGGTCGACCCGGTTGTCGCTGGACACCACCCGTCCGTCGCGTCCACCCCAGGCGGTCGAGGTGGCGGAGTAGATCGTGTTCGCCATGGTTGCCTCCGTGCATCAGGTGTTGCCGAAGCTCCGGAGAGCCTGTGACATTTATGCAACCAAACTGGTGCCCTAAAAACTTCGCGGCCCACACCTTCGATTCCCGCCTAGCCTGAGCGGACGGCGGAGGAGAAGACCGGTGAGCTCGACCGACCGCGACGGGGACGGCCCCGGGATACGACGATCGACACTCGCGTGATCTCCGCCGCAGTCGCCGAGTTGGCCGAGCACGGCGTCGGCGGATTCCGCGGGTTCCACCGGTCCCGCACGCTGCCCTCCGATGGCTGCCCTCCCATGGGCAGCGTGCGGGCGATATCTCCAGGCGGTACGGGATCCCCAGGCGGTACGGGGCCGTGCTCAGGTGACGATGCCCCACCCGGGCAAGAGCGATATGAGCTGACGATCAACCAGCTCGGGCAGGGTCCATCGGCTTTGGCCGCCCGTGCCCACGCTGCCCGTCTCCGGACGATGGTTGACGGTTCTGCCGGTCACCTGGCCTGGTGCTGGTGGCCGGATTGCCCCTTCGCCGTTGATGGGCACGGTGGGGACGGTCAGTGGAAGGTCGAGGGACGGTCGGTCGACGGTGCTCCACACAGCCCGGGGTGGGAGAACGACGGCGGTTTCGTCGGTCACCGTCGTGGGTGCTGGTGAGCGGATTCATCGCTTATCGCCTCGGGGCAGTGCGACCCGAGGGGGCTCTGCACCGCGCCCGCGGACTTATCCACAGGGTGGGTGTGTCGCCATGGGCAGCGGGCGGCGACGTTTTCCACATCAGCTACCCGATCAGCTACCGGATCAGCCACCTGACGGTCCCCATAGATGGGCAGGGTGTGCTCGGGCGCACGGTTGTCCACAGGCCCTGTCGTGAGCCGGGCCCTGCCGTGAGCCGGGGACGGGCCCGTTTAGCCGGGGACGGGTTATCCGAACCGAGCTGCGCGCATCTCGCAGATGTCGGTGACCGGCGGCGGGTGCGGGGCGAAGCGCTGCGCGACCCAGGCGGTGAGCTCGGCCATCGATGCGCCGAGGACGGTGCCGTGGTCCGCGTCGGGGTAACGCCGGTAGTCCACGGTCGTGCCCTTCCGGCACAGCCCGGTGACCACGCTGTCGGTCACCGGGCGTCGGATCACCAGGTCGAGGTCGCCCTGGAGAACGAGGGTCGGAGCCATCTTCCGCAGGGCCACCTCTCGCTGCCGGGCGAATCCGGCTGCGAATGGCTGATGATCCAGTGGATTGACGGTAAAGGCGGTGCTGACGGACGTACCGATGCTTGCCCTGATGAGGTCGGTGGCGCAGCGGTCGCGGGCGATCGACAGCAGTCGCCGGCCGGTCGGGGTGAGTACCCGGTCCAGGTTGATCGTCCGGTCCTCGACGGACAGCCCGATCATCGCCAGCAGGACATAGGCGACCCCGTCGGCATTGTGCTGCAAGGTGGCGAGGGACGCCGGCAGGTCGGCCAGGGGGGCGGTTGCGACGACTCCCCGGATCCGTAGCTCGGGTGCGTAGGCGGCGGCAATCGCTCCGGCGGCCAACACCGCCTGGCCGCCCTGCGAATAGCCCCAGAGGACGACGTCGCGACCGGCACCGGTCGCCTTGAGGGCGGCGGCGGCGCGCGCCGCGTCAAGCACGGCCCTGCCCTCCGGCTCGGCAACATAGATCGCGTGTTCGCCGGGACTCCCCAGCCCCGGATAATCTGTGAGGGCCACGACATAACCGGCCCGGACGAGCGGAAAAGTCGAGGCGGCGGCGATCAGCGCGGGTCGTGCCGCCGACGGTGCACAGGCATCCTTGAGGCCCGTGGTGCCATGCCCGAACGCGACGATTCTTCGGCCGCCCGGCGGAACCGGAACGTTCTCCTCCGGGGCCAGGATTATCCCGGACACCGGAATGTCGACGCCCGACGTCGCGTGGGATCGGTACATCACCCGCCACGCCCGGATGCCGGTCGGGGCCGGCGCGACCACCTGACTGGACAGAATTTCCCCGCGGGTTCCCGGTGGTAACGATGCACCTCGCTCATCGGGTCCGCCGGCACTGATTGCGGGGGATGATCCGTCGTTGCCATCCCGCTTTCCGCAGGCCGCAAGGGGCAGCAGTCCGAGCAGGAGCCCGAGCAGAAGCAGGACCATGAGCAGCGGGGTACGGACCGGGTGGGAAGGGCATCGGTGCGCCCCGACAGGGGTGGCCCCCGCAGCCGGTCGCGTCGGTCTCCCTGACCGCGCTGACCGCGCTGACCGCGCTGACCGCATCGGCCGGGAGCGCGGGGTCCGTGGCGTTAACGCATCCGGCCAGGCCGGCGGATCACTCGGATCACTCGGATCACTCGGGACAACAGGCCGCTGATCCTGGCTTGGCCGCCGATAACGCACGAATTAAGCCTAATGAGGCACATCCGGCCATCGACGTCGGCGGTCCACCTGGGCCGGCCAGATCTTGACTGGCGGCGGATCGCTGCACTGGACAATTTGGGAACTCATGATCGGAAACTCATGATCGGGCACCTATGGTGGGGAACCTATGAGGGACGTACCGGGCGCACCCGGGCATGCCGCAACCTGCCGGGACGCGCCCGGGACGCCGGGGAGCCACTCTTGCGGGTGCCCGGTGGGAGACGGGAGAGCGCTCGATACCCTTACGGTGTCCTCGGGCGGGTGCGGTGGCGGTCCCTCGACGGTTGCCGCGGTCTCACGGACGTGTCCAACCCGTCGTCAAAGCCTGTCGGAGGCCCGCGATAGTGAATGCATTCGCGTCGAACACCCTCGCTCTCGGCCCTGGCGTCCTCAGCGCGGACAGCTTGGCCAAAGCGGGCCTGGCTGTCGTTCTGCTGATCGTCTTCGCGGAGTCCGGCCTACTGGTCGGGTTCTTCCTCCCGGGTGACTCCGTGCTGTTCACCGTGGGTATGCTGATCGCCCGCGACGAGCTTTCCACCCCGCTGCCGGTGGCGGCTGTCCTGATCGGGCTCGCCGCGGTGACTGGCGACCAGGTCGGCTACCTAATTGGTCGAAGAGTCGGTCCGGCGTTGTTCCGACGCCCCGACTCGCGGCTGTTCAAACAGGAGTACGTCGAGCAGGCACACGAGTTCTTCGAGAAGTACGGGCCGCGGTCCATCATCCTGGCGCGGTTTGTTCCCGTGGTCCGCACCTTCACTCCGGTTATCGCCGGCGTGAGCCGGATGAACTACCGCCTCTTCATCACCTACAACATCGTGGGCGGGGTGGTCTGGGGTTGCGGCATCACGGTTCTGGGTTTCTACCTCGGCAAGATAGACTTTGTACGGAACAACATTGAGCCGATGTTGATTCTGATTGTCGTCGTCTCGGTGCTTCCCATTGCTTTCGAATTTCTCCGGGCCCGCCGTAGGAAGCGGGCCGGGAACGGTGCCGTGCGGGAGGGCTCCGCTGGATTCGGCGGGAGTGCCCCGGTCGCCGACGAGGCTGAGACCTTCGCGGTACGGCCACGCCGCGGCGGCGGGCGTCACTCGGTCGCCCATCAACGTCAGACGCCGGGACTGACCGAGGCTGATCGAGAAGACCGAGGCTGATCGAGAAGACCGAGGCCGATCGAGAAGACCGAGGCCGATCGGGATACCCCGATGGTCATCGCGGCCGCGCGAACGGTTACCTGCGATGCGGGCCAAGTCGCGAGGACAGGTCCCGGCGGGCTCCGCACCGATACGGGGGGAGTCGGCGAGACGCCCGCCGGGACCCGTCAACCGTATCGGGTCAACGGGTCATTGTCGCCTCTCCTCGTCACCCAAAGGTGGGAACAGTCGCTGGTCGCACACCGAAAGCATCGTTTGTATGACGATCGTCTCACTATTGATGGGTGGTGCCGTGGCCTTGGGGACCATCGAGCGATCGCGGCAATCGAGCTGGTCACGGTCGGTGCAGTCTGCTGGTCACCGTCACCGCAGCCGGGTGACCGCAGCCGGTCGCGTCCGGACTCACAAGGCGTCCGGACTCACAAGGCGTCCGGCCCGCGTTCCCCCGTGCGGACGCGGGCGATGGCGTCGACGGGAAGGACCCAGATCTTGCCGGCTCCGCTGGCCGCCGATCCGCCCGATCTCCGGATCACCTCGATGACGTCCTCGACGTCGCAGTCCGCGACGACGCACTCGACCCGCACGGCGCTCACCGACTCATCGTGGAAGGTCTGCCCGCGATACGTCTGGGTACGCCACAGTTCGATGCCGAATCCGGTCACCTGGCTGACCGTCATACCCTGAATACCGAAGGTCTCAAGGGCGGTGCGTACGTCATCGATGCGATGTGGACGCAGGATGGCGGTGACCAGTCTCACCGGGACCTCACCAGGTTGTCTGGAACCGCATGCCGACGGCCCGGCGCACCTTCGGGATGAGGTTTCATCGCGGAGAAGCGTAGAGCCGGCAAGCGACGGTTCCGTCTCGGGAATGTCATCGAATGGCGTAACGGAAGGAATGGTAGATGTCCCTGCTCGACCGCGGTACACCCCCCGACCCGTTCGACGTGCTGCCCGCCAAACCGCTGTTCACCGTGACCAGTACGGACCTCGTCGACGGTGGAGTCGTTCCGTCCGATCAGGTGCACACCAGCGCCGGGGGCGCCGACATCTCCCCACAGCTGGCCTGGTCCGGTCAGCCCGCCGAGACCAGGAGCTTCGTCGTCACCTGCTACGACCCGGACGCGCCCACCGGCAGCGGATTCTGGCACTGGGTCCTGGTGGACATCCCCGCGGCGGCGACCGAACTTCCCCGCGGCGCGGGCAGCGGCGACTTCACCGGCCTGCCCGCCGGCGCGTATCACGTGCGCAGCGACTGGGGCTCCAAGGCGTATGGCGGGGCCGCGCCGCCGCAGGGCGACGTACCGCACCGGTACATCTTCACCGTCCACGCGGTCGACGTGCCGAAACTAGAGATCAACGACGAGGTCTCACCGGCCGTCGTCGGCTTCAACCTCACCTTCCACACTCTCGCCCGGGCCGTGCTGCGGGTGACCTTCCAACGCTGACGGGGCCGCCCTGCCGGCGCGGCGAGATCCCCGGGGATCGTCAGCCGGTGGAGCTGGGACTGGGCTCCACAGGCGGGTAACCGAACCCGCCCGTGAGGTCGGCGGCCCGTGGGACGGCCGGGCCGCCGGCGAGCTCCCGGCCGGCGAGCTCCCGGTCGCCGAGGAGTTCGTCGGCCATCCGGCGCAGCCGGCCGGGACCGAGATCCGGCGGGTCCAGCTCGGCCGGATCCAGATCGTCGGGGGTCAGGTTAGTGTCGTCGACCTCGCCGTGCATCTTCGAGCCGTTGAGCACCACGGGGATCTCCAGGTCGCCGACGACGTGCTCGACGTAGAAGGCGCGGGCGCCGATCAGCCACAGGGCGTAGCCCGGGTCGAGCCTGGGGAGCAGGTCGGCGGCGACGTCGGTGAGCCCGAGCGCGGCCTGCGTGTCGGCGATCTGATCGGACGCCTGCTTGTAGAGGATCCGGATCGCGGTTTCGGCGAGCAGGCCTTTGGCGATCTCCACCGAGTCCGGCGAGGCGGACAGCAGGTCGGAGATGCGGTGGGCGACGATCGCGTTCGCGCATCCCCACTGTCGGGCGAGCTTCTGCTGGGCGGACAGCCGGCGGACGAGGCCGGCGAACCGCATCAGCCGCCAGCACTCGTCGTAGACGACGTAGCGCTGCACGCCGTCCTGGCGCATGAGTGCCGCTTCCATCCACGCCTGCGCGCAGGTCATGATCAGGGCGATCATCTCATCGCTGCCCTGGACCCGCTCCAGGTTCAGCACGGCGATCGGACGGTCGAAGTCCAGGGGAGAGGTGGTCGGCCCGTCGAACAGACCGCCCAGCGCGCCGTGTGTGAGCCGGCGCAGGGTCAGCGTGGCATCCCGGGAGGCGTCGCGCAGCTCGGTCGCGGTCATCGGGAGGTTGACACAGTCCTCCTCGGTTGGATCCGTCATCGCCTCCAGCACGTGCGGCAGGATCGGGGTTGCCCACCGGTCCGGGGACGCCCCGGTGATCTGCCGGGTCACGACGTCGAGAGCCAGGTCGACCGCGGTGTGCTCGGCCGGGGTGAGCGGCACCCCCTTCGCCGTCTCGATCAGGGACGACAGCAGCGCCGAACGAGCCCGCTTCACCTCACGGGCCCAGTCCTCGTCGGCGATGCCCATCGGACGGGGTGGGGCGTCGAGCGGGTTCAGCCGGGTGGCCATGCCGGGCCCGATGTAGGTGGGCTCACAGCCGAGGCGCCGAGCCAGCCGCGTGTACTCGCCCTTCGGGTCACAGGGTACGGCGGCCTGGTAGCCGAACGCCGCCCCTCGCGAGATCAGCGTCTTCAGCAGCGCCGACTTGCGGGAGCCGACCGCGCCGAACACGGCGAAGTTCGGATTCTCGATGACCTGCTGGCGGTACAGCTCGAAGACGTCGAAGTCGAACGAGTTCCCGGACCAGACGTGCCGACCGATGTACATGCCGGGCGCGGCCAGGCCGGAGTCGACGACGAACGGGTAGATGCCGGCGATCTGCGCCGTCGTCTCCATGTGCGCGGGAAGCCGCAGCTTGTGGAACGTTCGCCCGCCGAACGGCCCGAACAGCCGTGGCGGCTGTGCGCCCCGGCGCAGGGCTATCTGGGCCCGGCGCATCGCAGCCTTCTCGGTGGCCGCCGCGGCCCGTTCCGCGCGCCGGCTGCGCCGGGGGGGCTCCGCGGATAGGCGTCCCTCGCGCCGCCGCCGCGGACCGCCGCCGAGGTCCACATAGCCCTCGGCATCGCGTCCCGGGTCGTGGGAGGTGGCCTCGTAGTCCGCCGCCTCGTAGCCGTCGGGGTCGTAACCGGTCTCGTCGTAGCTGGGCGGGTCGTCGAAGTCGCTGTCGTCGAAGTCGCTGTCGTCGAAGTCGCCGTCGCCGAAGTCGCCGTCGGGGCCCTCGTCGTCGGGGCCGCCGGGGCTGCTGTCGGCGCGCTCGGGGTGACCGGCCACGGCTTCACCGGCTGGATAGCCGGCCGGCACGTAACCGCCCACCGCATGGCCGTTGCCCGCATAGCCGTTGCCCGCATAGCCGTTACTCAGCTGGCCATTGCCTGGCTGGCCATGGCTCGTGTTGCTGTTACCCGGATAGTTGTTACCCGGATAGCCGCCGGTCGGGTAGCCGGTCGGGACCGGGTACCCGCGCGCCGAGGCGTCGTCGTGTGCTGAGCTCACGAAACCCCCACCGCCAACGGTAGCGCTCCGACGCTGAAGCCCTGATCCTGCTCGCCGACGAGACGCACCATCTCCAACCGGCTGCGTGAGGCCAGCGTTTCGGCCTCACCGCAGGCGTCGGCGAGCCCGTCGAGGTCGTCGGCGGAGACCATGACGAAGCCGTGGAAGCGGAAGGCGCCGAATCCGGCGATCAGCTCCTGCTCGCGGCGTTCGACCTCGTCGGCCTCGGCCACGTCGCGCTGGGTGGTGACCTTCCCGACCTTGTCCCGCATCTGCTGTTCACCGAGGTGCGCCATCCGCCGTCGGTTCACCGCCTTCTCCGCCTTCCGGCCGGGCAGCGGCTCGACCATCAGTGAAACCGTCCGCCGACAGGTCGTCTCCATCAGCAGCGGAGCGAGGAACGCGGCGGGGGAGGGCACACGCGGCCAGCCATTGATCCAGTACGTCGTGTGGAAGCCAGAGTCGGTGCGGTAGTGGTCCCAGGCGGTGACGGCCCGGACCGGGCCGGCGACCGCCGGGTCGATGCCGGACGCCAACCCCTTCAGGCCCCCGGCGAGGTCCGTACTCGCACCACCCCGCGCGTCAATCATCTCGATCGAGTACGGATCGTAGGTGGTGCGGATGACCGCGGCGAGCGCCCGTGGCGGCAGCCATCCGACCGTGTTGATGGACGCACGGGCGAGAGCCGCCTCCATCGTGCGCAGTTCGCCGAGCAGGACGGCGCAGGCCGCCTGGTCACCGCCCCCGGCCCGCTGGATCGCGCGCCGGGCGTCCCTGGTCCGAAGCTGGAACGAGAGGTAGGTCTCGTGTCGCTGCGCCACCGGACCCGCCGCGTCGATGACCTGTTGGTAAGCGTCGGCGGCCCAGGAGTCGTCGTGATGCCCGCGGACCCGCCAGTGCCGCTGAAGCTGGTCGCCGGAGTCGGGCAACGTGCGTTCCAACCACTGGATGCGCGACAGTTTGCCGCCCCCGGCGGTCAGTCCGGCCAGCAGTTCCCCCCAGGCGTCCACCCTGGCCTGCTGGTCACCGGACTCCAGCAGGGCGAACTGGCTACCCTGCACCTGCAGGACGGCGGTGTAGGTCTGCTGCTTGGCATCCTTTACCACCGCCACGTACCGGCCGCCGCCGACCGGTACGGACAACATCACCAGCGACGACAGCGGCCCCGGGAGGACCGTTCGGCTGAGCTGGTCCTCCCCGGCGCCCAGCCGGAAGAACGCGCCACGGAACACCGTTTCGCCCGTCACCTTCTGCATCGTGAAGCCGAAGAGGATCGGCACCCACTGGTCGAGATTACGATCCTCCACCCGGACGAACGCAACAAACAGGAGCGTTACTCCCACCAGTACCCAGAGTGGGATGAACAGGAGCGGAGAGCGAAGTGCCCCGAGCACACACAGCATCACGCCGATCATCAGGCCGAGCTGCGGCCAGCGCATGCCCAGCATGACTCCGCCGCGTTCCAGCGGTCCGAAGCGGTAACTGCGTTCCGCGATCATCGACTACCTCGCTACCTCGCTACCTCGCCACTCAACTACTCACGTGCCGCCGGTGCGGGACGGCGGCACCGCCGCCGTCATCTTCGGAGGCCGGGACGCCGGCGGGGGCACGGGTACCCGCCTCGTGGCCTGACCGGTCCCGCGTGCCCCGCCCGTGGCGGAACCCGGGCGCATCGTCCTCGTGGCGCCGACCGGCCTGGAATTGCTGCCGACCGTGACCGTCGCCCTGGTGGGGGTGGCGGCTCTTGCCGGTTGCCGGGTACTGCCACCGCCGGCCCGGGGCCGGCCGGCCGTCGAGCCGCGCACCGCGGCCGTGGCGGCACCCGTCCGGGATGACGTGCCCGCCGGAGCGCCGAGGCCGCTGCCACGACCGGTCCGTAGCCCGGCTGGCCGGGGCAGCGCGGGCTCGCTGCCGACGCCACCGACGCCACCGGCGTCGCCGAGCATGCCGCGGTTGCGGGTCTGCAGCCGTGCGCCGATTCCGCGGAAAGTCTCCCGCGACGTCGATCCCAGCAACGCACCCGCCCCTTGGCCGAACGACGCCGCACTGCGCCGACCTGCCGAACCGACGGCGCGCATCAGGTGGATGTCGGCGAATCCCATCAGATGCAGCAGGACGAAGGGAGCGAACACCGCCGCAATCATCACCACGGCCCCGCCGAGGATCGTCAGTGTCTGATCGACTGTGGAGCCGCTCGAGTCGCTTGCCACACCGGCACCGAGTGTGAAAATCGCGTAAATAACCGGCTTCGCGAAAATCAGCGCCAAGAGGATCTCGGTCGCCCGCTTGATCCAGGCGCTCGTGGACATCGTCGGCTGCCCGGCCAGATACACCGGGATGAACACCGCCATCACGATGATCGCGACCTTGCGGATGTACAGCACCACGAAGAGCGCAAACGAGAACAACGCCACCAGCAGCGACAGCACGATGTCGAGTGCGAAGTTCCCCTGCTCCGGTAGGGCCCGCAGTTGGGTTACCAGGGCCGAGCCGAGTGGCTTCCCGTCACCGAAGGCGTCGGCGATCCCATCCGAGGCGGTGAGCACCATCTGTAGCAGGGTGAGTGCGACGAACGAGCCGAGGATCGCGGTGCCGGTGGAGGCGAGCGCGCGTGCGAAGATGTGAGGATCACCGCGCACGGCGCCCATGATGCAGGCGCAGATGAACAGGCCGGTGACGATCAGGACCGCCACCCCAAACGCGATGTTGTAGTTCTGGACGACGTAGTCGGCATTCAGGTTGATGGTCGTCTTCTGCGCCGCGAAGCTGAATACGGAGCTGGACAGGTCCGCCGCCATGCCGCAGAAGGCCTTGCCTGTCGAGTTGAAGTACGCATCCGCACTCCCCGCTATCGCATCCTTGATAGCACCGAGTGGGTGAAATGGGAGGGCTTGCAGTTGATTATCCACGGTCACGGTCACTGTCCGGCTCCGACCAATAGAAAATCACGGAAACTCTCGGCTGCTCGTTCGGTGATGGCTGGCGTCCAAGGTCCATCGCTTGCATCTTTAAGCTTCCAGTCCCCTGAACTCCATACAACCTGACAGTTATCCGTTCCCCAGCCTTCATGTGGGGCAAGCCTTGGATCGGGATTTCCGTAAAGCCCGATTCCAACTAGTCCCCAGAGTGTTATGTTAGCTTCATCGTTGCGATATGAGCGAACCGTGTAGCCCGTGACCCGTCCAATCCAGTTTACCGCCGGAGATTGAAGAGAGTTCAATTTAAAATATTTTGCGTTTTCCTTGTCGATTGAAATAACGGTGTTAGCAAGTCTGTCGGCTTCTTCTGGAAGTGCCATCGATTTGAAGACATCTTTGACGCGGGAAGGTGTGCGATTCGCGGGATTTCCATAAGCTCTGTCGTAGTTGGCGCAGGCGCTGACGGCGCCGGCTTCGGTGTGGGGGTAGCCGACCGGGATACCGAACTCGTTGATCCGGGTGGGGACACCGGGGACTGAGGTGGTGGCGGCGGTGTTGGCCGGTTGGCTGGACGGTTTCGGCGAGGGGACCAGCGTCGGCGTCACTCCGGGCGGGGTAGCGCTCGGAGAGGTCTGCGGCGCGACGGACGCGGTATCCGGGCCATTCGAACCATTGTCTGGGACCACGTAACGGCCGATGACCAATCCGCCGATCACACTCACCGTGCCAGTGGTCACGATGATGATGATCAGGCGTCTGGCCGCCCACTCCACAAGGCTTACCAACGCCCACTCCCCTCACAAGACGGCACGGTCATCATCGCAATGTCCGCCCGCTGGTATCCGGGGAACAGGTCAGAAGAGCGTTGACGATGGGTCATGGACCACGCCGGGGTCAACGGCAACGGTGAGCTCTACGGCGGGTTGACGCTGGCCAGCCGGGTTAGGGTCGGGTGCGGTGGCCGTTGCACCGGTGGCAAGGAAGAAGTTGACGAAGGCTGCCGCGGCACCGACGAGGAATGCGAGACCGAAGCCTGCGATCACACCGCTCTTGCCGACCATCGACGCGCGTTCGAGGCCCATCCGTTCGCCGAGTGCCCATGCGATACCGCCCAGTAGCACAGCGGCGACCGCAGCGATCACCGCATAGGCCGCCAGGCCGTTGACCAGGTCTTTCAGAGCATTGATGCCAGGCGCCTTGGAGTCATCCGGTTTGACCTGTACCTCAGCGAGGACAACGGTCGCCTTGACGGCGGCGGCGTCCAGGATCATCTCGGTTCCTTTCCCACAGGCGGGGGGCCGCCCGGCCGATCCGGTCCGGCGATCCTTGTGGGTGCCGTTGGTGACCGTAGGTCGCCAAATGATACGCCCTGCGCCGCAGGGTGATCCTCGGTAGTCGCTCGTGGGCCGCCGGAAGCGCCAGAATCTGCACGGGTGGTGACCGCTTCCACAGCGCCGCCGGCCGCAGCCCCCGGCTGATCGACAGCGCCCGCAGCAGCCGTGACCTCGGCTTTCGCGAGAGTGAACAGGGCTTCCACGGCGGCCGCGGCCAGCTGGAGGTAGGCGCGGCGAGTACGTCGGCGTAGTCGAGGAATCCGCACCGGAGTATGCCTGCTGGGGTCGAGCCGGGCGTCGTACGGGATTCGGATCAGCGTGTCGACCTGGCGCCCGAGCCGGGCCGCCGCCGCGCGGGTCCGGGGCGAGGGACGGCCCCGGCGCGGCGCAATCATGGCTGCCACGATCATCGGCCCGCCGTGTCTGGCTGAGCCACCACCCGCCGCGTCCCGCAACGTACGCAGTCCGGTGAGTGTCGCCTCCAGATCGGCGGCGGTCGCGAGTGTGACGAGGATGATGAGGTCCGCGGCCTGGAGCGCCGCAGGCGTCAGCGGTGCCTTGGCCGGCGCGTCGACCAGCACCAGCGGATAGGAATGCGCGAGCAGGCCGAGCACGGACCGCAGTCCGGTCGGGGCGACGGTGTCGTCCGCGGGGACGACGGCGGCCGCCTCGTCGCCGGAACCGCCGCCGCCGTGCCGGTCGGATCCTCCGCCAACACCGCGTCGCACGGGAAGCACGTCGAGGTCCCTGGTGCTGCCTGCGGGACGACCGCTGATCATCAGAGGTAGATCGGTCACCGTACTGTCGGAGGCTTGCCGGCGGGCGACGTCGGCGACCGTCGTCGTTCCGGCCGCGCCGACCCGGATCGCGAGCGGATCACCGCGTGGTTCGTCCTCGTCCTCGGTGCCGGCGCCCACAGGCGACGATGGCGCCCCCCCGGGAGACTCCCCCGGCCAGAGATCGACCGCGAGGACCGGCTGCGCCCGCACCCCGGCGAGGGTCAGCCCGACGACCCCGGCAAGGGTGGTGGTCCCGGAGTAGGGGAACAGCGAGGTCACCGCGATCCGCCACGAACCGGGCAACGGGATACGGGCCCGGTCGCGCAGAGAGAGCCGTACCGGGATCTCTTCCCATGGCTCGAGATCGCGCACGCCGGCCCACGGCTCCTGCCACGGCCACAGCCGACCGTCCGACGACGGCCGGCGACGCGAGACGGTCTGGCCGCCTGCCGCCGCGGCCTCGGGGGTGGATCGAGACGCCGGGTCCGGCTGCGGTTGCGCGGGGGGGAGCACTGGAGCCGTCGGCTGCTTCGTGTCCGCGGCTGGCGCGGCCGGCGCGGCTGGCGCGGCCGGCGTGTAGCGGGCGACCGGCGGTGTGACCGGCACCGCGCAGACGTGGCCCGGGACGGACGATTCGGAGGGGACCGGATCGTCCGTGGGAGGGGCCTGCGCATCCCCGGGGCCGGTTACCTCGATCGGGCCGGCCGCGGCTGGCCGGCTGGCCGCGGCGGATGGAACGGTTGCCGTCGGCGGATCGGTCGGGCCGCTGATCGGCGCCGCATCCGTCGGCGCGGCCGGTGTCGGCCGCGGAGGCTGCGGATGGCGGGGCGCGGAGGCGCGCGGCGGCCGGACGCGTGGCCCGTTCGGGGCAGGCAATGGCCCGTTCGGGTGTGGTGGTACCGCAGTTGGGTCGCCACCGGCACCAGGACTCGCGGCCGGGCTGACGCCTCGGCCTGACGCGCTGCCACCCGGCGCGCTGCCACCCGAGGCGGTGTCCGCCTTCCGCGAGGATTCCACCGCGCCCGGGGGGATCGGGGTCGAACCGCGGGGATCTGCCGGCCGGGTTGGACGGCGGGAGGGATCAGCCTGGTTACGGGGCGGAATCGCCGACGGGCGGCCGGCGCGCCGGGCAGCGGCGCCGCGGGTGCGCCGGGAGCTGGTGTCCGCGCCCGTGGTCGCCCGGCCCGGCCCGGCGCCGGGTGCCTCGGTCCTGGCGCCCGGCACCGATGGCGGTGTGTCGTCGGACGTGTTTGTACGGTCCGCACCCGAACGGGCCGCCGATGTCGCATCATCGAGGTGGAATGCCTCGCTCTGCCACGCTTCGTCGAGTGGCTGCGGCGAGCCCGTCCCGCCCCGCCGTCGATGCCGTCGGCGCCCGGATCGTGAATGGGGAGGTGACTCTACGTCTTCGGTGCCTGCTGCTTCGTCCCGTACGTACTGATCGTTTCGTATGTACTGATCGTCTCGTATGTACTGATCGTTCCGGATGGGCGGACCGTCGGGAGGGGAGACCGACGAGGGGATGCGGGCACCAATGAGCGAAACGGGCCGCGCGTCGCCTTCCTCACCGTACGGTGCCTGTGGCACATCGCTCACGCGCCGTCGACCTCCCGGCCTTCTAAGGTTAGCTAGTGCCAGTTAAGGTTACTTACTGTTATCTGCGCTCGGCTGCGGTCGGATCGATGTAACACGAGTCATTCGAGTATGACAAGCTCTGGTCGAAGCTACCCATCATGGGTGGGTCGGTGTACCTTCCGGAACCGGAGATGTGCCGTCCGGATTGAGGGGACGAACCGGCGGACGGTTTGGCGGACGGTTGGCTGTGATCCGCGACGTGGCGGGCTGGGGGCGGCCTGGACGACACGGCACCGTGCGTGCGGCAGATGGGAAAGGAGCGTCGGTGGCGCAGGACGGCTTCTCGATGGCGACGCCTCGGCCATCCCAGCGCTCCGGCGCACCGCAGGGGGTGACGCCCGCGAAATCCCCGGTCGGCTCGGCCCCGGCCCGGTCTGCTCCGGCGGCATCCGGCCGGGTCCGCACGGCCTCGGCCCGCTCGACCGGCATGTCACCGACCGTCGCATCCCGCGGCACACCGGCGCCCGCCGCCGCGGCGCCTCCGCTCGCGCCCCCTCCGCTCGCGCCGACGTCGGCCGGTGGCGTGCCGTCCCGACCCTCCGACGACGACGAAGTGCTCACCGTTGACGAACTGGTCGCCTGGTTGCGGTTGTCGGAGAGCACCGTCCTCAAGCTGCTTTCGGAACGGGCCATCCCGGCTCGCAAGGTCGGTCACCAGTGGCGGGTGCGTCGGGGGCGGGTGCGGGACTGGCTGGACGGTCGGGAATGAGCGCTCTCACCCCGGTGCCGCCTCGCTCCGGCCGGCCGCGGTGAAGCCCCGCCCCTGGCTGGCCGTCGGGCTGCTGCTCACCGTGGTCACCGTGGCCGGATGCGGCGTGTCGGGTAGTACTGCCGGTCCGTCTCCCGCCCCGTCCGCCACCACGGGGCCACCGCCCGGGGCGAGTCAGGCGCCGGGTCCGCCGCTGGCCACCGCGTCCGCGCCACCAACCGGCGAGGTGGACCGGAAGGACCCGTCGGCGGTAGCCGCCGACTGCTTCACACGCTGGCAGTCCTTCGACGCCCGGACGGACCCCGGCCCGGCAGCCGGTGTCGAGCGGGCCCGCGACTGCCTCACCGAGGACTTCGCGGCCAGCCTGGGCGCCGGGGGCGCGGGCGCCGGGGGGTCCGGAACCGCTGCCGGTGGGGACGGTCAGGCGTGGCAGGAGGTGCGCGCCGCGGGCACCCACTCGCGGGTGACCGTGCTGGCGACCACGCCCCTGGGCGGGATCGACACGACGGCCACCGGTCGGGTGGTGCTTCAGCTGAACGTGCGCCGCGAGACGGCGGCGGGCGGCGCCGCCCCGGTGGTGACGCTGTCCACCCCCGCGCTCACCCTCCTGCGCCAGACCGACGGGACGTGGCGGGTCGCCGGTGCGGATCTGTCGAGCGTCGCCGGTGACGCACCGGGCCGGTGAGGCGTGATGGCCCGCGGCTTCACCCGTAAGCGTTCCCGCTGGCTGGTCTGGACGGGGGCGGGCATGGCCCTCGCCGTCGGCGGCATCGTCATGCTGGTCGCCGTCCTCATTCTGATCATCACCGGTCCCTTCATCCAGGATCAGGGCGGGGGTAACCGGACCATCAGGAACTCCGACGGCATCCCGGCCGAGTACCTGCAGACGATCATTGATGCGGCGAACGCGGCCGGGTGCGCCGAGGTGACTCCCGCCCTGCTGGCCGCCCAGTTACATCAGGAGTCGGGTTTCAACCCGCGGGCCCGGTCACCCGTGGGCGCGATGGGGATCGCCCAGTTCATGCCCGGGACGTGGGCGTCCCACGGGCAGGGCGACGTGTGGAACCCGGCCGACGCGATCCCCGCGGCGGCCCGGTACGACTGCGCGGTGGCGGCCTCGGTCGCCTCCGTGTCCGGCGCGGCCCAGGAGAAGATGCTGGCCGCGTACAACGCGGGAGCGGGCGCGGTGCTCGCCTTCGCCGGCATTCCGCCGTACACCGAGACGCGTAACTACGTCCGCACGATCCTCGCGCAGGCGCAGGTGTACGGTGACGCCTTGGAGCTCGGCGTCGACATCCCCGCTGGTTCGGTCGCCCCGATGGTCGCCTTCATGCGGTCGCAGATCGGCAAGCCCTACGTCTGGGGTGCGACCGGTCCCGACGCCTGGGACTGCTCGTCGCTGGTCCGGGAGGCGTATCGCCGCATCGGCATCGAGCTCCCCCGCGTGACGACCGACCAGCTGCGGTTCGGCCCGCAGGTCGCGGGCGTCGATCCGCAGCCGGGGGACCTACTGTTCACCCCGGGCACCGACGGCACCGCCGAGGCGCCGGGTCATGTCGGGATGTACATCGGCGACGGCCGGGTCATCGCGGCCAAGGGAGCGCGGTGGGGGGTCGTCGAATCCGACATCTCGGACTGGAGTGGGACCGTGGCCGTGACCAGGCCGCTGGCCAGGCAGCGTTCCTGATCCGGATTTCCTGCTCCGGACACTCCGGGTGTGCCGTTGCTCCGCTCAGGTAGCCGCCTGGGACACGAAGGTGGACAGCCCGTCGGCCACGCCACCGAGCGCACCGACGGCGCTGTGCACCACATCGGCGGCGTTACCCGGTGCTGTCACCGCGAAGAACAGGGCGAACAGCCCGACGCCATACGGCCAGAAGATTTTTTTCATCGAGGACCTCACAGAAAACCCAGTCGACACGGCCAGACGGACACCAACGTCGGTGCGTTACCGACAGCATGTGTGTACTCACCTTGAGTAGTCACCGCAAGATGAATCGCCGGAGCGATGAGTGAACTGCGCGGTGGCGGGGCCGGGGGACAGCGGATGGACAGGGATCTGACCATAGGTGGGCAGTAGGCAACGGATGGGTGAACGGATCTAATAGTGCATGCCACCCCGGGTCGGTTGACTTCGATTCCCGGCGCGGGGTGGCTGTCCGGGGCAATGGCCGGGGCCCGGCCGGGGAAGCTCCCGCCGGAGCCGCTCAGGACCGTCAGGACGGCGCGATGCTCTGCGCGAAGCGAAACAGGTTGTCCGGGTCGTAGGCGCGCTTGACTTGGCGCAACCGCGGAAGGTTCGCCCCGTAGTACGCATCGGCCCAGGTGGTGAGGTCCGGGTCGATGTAGTTCTGGTACGCCGACGACGACATGAACGGCGCCGTCGCCGCCACCGTGGATCGCAACCAGCTCTGGTTAGCCTCCTTGTCCGCAGGGGATGCGTCGACGGAGTAGCCGGCGACGAACTGGGCGCTGGCGAGCGTGTTGCGGTGCACGAACGCCGTGTCACCCGGGCCGACCCGGTTGATCGCGCCGCCCCAGGAATCCAGGATCACGCCACCCGGACCGGCCCCGGGTGTGCGCTGGCGTCGCTCGAGCGCGGCGAGCATCGTCTCGATCCCGCCGGCAGGCATCGGTTCGGTGAGGAATGCCGAGGCAGCCCGTTGGGCCACCCGTGGCAGGGTGCCTCCGGGCGTCCGGTCGCGCAGGTGGCACGCGTCGACGCTTTTGCCCGCGCAGCCCGCCTCAAGCAACATCGTCTCGAGATGGCCACGCTGGGCGACGAAGGTGCTCGAGGGCCTCCGGCCGACGGCGGCGACGAGGTCGGCGAGTCGATCCCGCAGCCACGTGATCCGCGTGTCGTCGGCGCCGCCCGCGAGCACGCCGCTCACCCGCAGGGCTGGGCTGCCGGTGGCCCCGGTCGTCGGCATCGAGGTCACGACGCAGGTCGACCACAGGTCCTCCGGCGCGCCGCCGCTGTCGGCGATCCAGCCCTGCCACGCGGTGAGCACGTCCGCCGCCACGTCCCAGGGCCAGCGGTAGGTGAACAGCGCCAACGGTGTCGCCCGATGGGTGGCGAAGGTGAACGACGTCACGATGCCGACGTTGCCCCCGCCCGCACCGCGTAGCGACCAGAAGAGGTCCGGCTCGGTGTCGGCGTCGGTGCGCACGGTCTCCCCGGAGGCCAGCACGACCTCGGCGGAGACCATCCGATCGCAGGTCAGACCGTAGCGCCGGCTCAACACTCCGATGCCGCCGCCGAGGGCGAGCCCGGCGATGCCGACGGTCGGGCATGATCCGGCTGGCAGCGCCAGCCCGTTCTCGGCGAGTGCGGAGTAGACGTCGATCAGCAGCGCTCCGGCCCCGATCAGCGCGGTGCCGTCGGGCCCCGGCCGGACCGACGCCATCGCAGTCACGTCCACGACCAGCCCGGTCGTCGTTGAGTAACCCCCGTAGCTGTGGCCACCGGCCCGCGCGACGAGATGTATCCCGGTGGAGCGGGCGAAGTCGATGCAGGCCGTGACGTCCCCCGCGGACATGGCACGGACCACCGCCTGCGGACGTACCGCGTCGAAAGCCGGGTCGAACAGCATGCTGGCGACGGCGTAGTCCGGATCGGTCGGTCGCAGCAGCGGACCGGTCAGTCGTTCGTCGAGCGTGCGCCAGTCGATCTCCGTCGGTATTGGGTGGGGGGCGTCCTCCTGCTGACAGGCGCTCATCAGGCCGCCACCGAGCCCGAGCGCGGCGAGCCCGAGCCCGCCGGCTCCGGCTGCGGCGGTCCGTAACACCGATCGTCGGTCAGGCTCGTAATCCACGGTCAGTCCTCACGGCTGCTACGAGTCCGGGGAGTGGACGATGGTCGTCACGAATCGTCCGACCATCCGTGCCATCGGCGACAGCCTAGGTCACCGGCGACACCCTAGGTCACCGGCGACACCCTAGCCCGGTTGGGCGACGGTCGTGATGGTGCCGTTCGGATCGATGCGGCGCACCCGATCGTTGCCGTTGTCCGCGATGTAGAGCGCGCCGCTGCCGTCGACCGCGACCGAGCTCGGGTTCTTGAACTGGGCCGCGGTCGCCGGGCCGCCGTCGCCGCCGGAGCCTTCGCCGCCGGTGCCGGCGATCGTGGTGATCACGCCGTTCGGGTCGACCCGGCGGATCCGGTGGTTGCGGTAGTCAGCGAGGTAGAGCGTCCGGCCGTCCGGGCCGACGGTGAGCGACGGCACGTTCAGCCTGGCCCGGGTGGCCGGGCCGCCGTCACCCGAGAAGCCCCCCTCACCGGTCCCGGCGACGGTGGTGATGATCCCGTCCGGGGTCACCTTCTGAATGGTGTCGCTGGCGAGGTCGGCGAAGTAGAGGGTGCCGTCGTCGGTCATCTGGAGATCGTTCGGGCCGTTGATCTTCGCTGCGGTGGCCGGGCCGCCGTCGCCGGTGTAACCCGCGACTCCGGTGCCCACGTACGTGGTAATGATCCCCTGTGGGCTGATCTTGCGGATCCGGTGGTTTTCGTAGTCGGAGAGGTAGACGCTGCCGTCCGGCCCGGTGGTCACCTTTTCCGCACTGTTGATCTTCGCCGCGGTGGCCGGGCCGCCGTCGCCGCCGTAACCGGCGTCACCGGTGCCGGCGATCGTGGTGATGATCCCGGCTGGGCTGATCTTGCGGATCCGATTGTTCTTCGCGTCCCCGATGTAGATGTTGCCGGCCTTGTCACGGGCGGTCGATCCGGGCCCGTCAAGCTGCGCCGCGGTGGCCGGGCCGCCGTCGCCGCTGATCCCGCCGGCTCCGGTGCCCGCGAGGTCGCTGACCGCCCCGGCGGGGGTGATCTTCTGGATGCGGTCCGTCGCGAGGCTGGAGACGAGTAGCGAGCCGTCGGGATCGACATCGACGCTGTAGGGGCTCAGGCCCTGCACCGACAGCGCCGTTCCCCGGTAGGCGGTTGCGAGGCGTGCCGTGCCGCCGCCGCGGTCACCGCCGCGGCTGCCGCCGCCCGAGTTCGTCACCGCTGCCACGATGCCGACGGTGATGGCGACGATGACGACGAACGCGACCGCTCCGATGATGAGCGGCGTCCGGTTACGGGCGTTCGGACTCGACTGGTGCCCGGCCTGGCGGGTGGCGGCCGGCGGTACCCCCGCCATCCCGTGCACCGGTCCCCCCGGACCGGGCCGGTACGTCTGGCCGCCGGGACCGCCGGGGGCACCCGGTCCGCCTGGGGCATCCGGTCCGCCATAACCGGGGCCGAGCGACCGCGGCGGTGGGGTCGACCGCGGCGGTGGGGTCGACCGCGGCGGTGGAGTGTTGCCCGGCGGGAATCCACCCCAGCCCGGCCCACCCGGTGGTGGATATCCCCCCATCGGATGGCCGGCCGGACTACCGGGTGCTCCGGGGCTACCGGGGAAGCCCGGACTACCGGGTGCTCCGGGGCTACCGGGGAAGCCCGGACTACCGGGTGCTCCGGGGCTACCGGGGAAGCCCGGTCGACCGGCGGCCGGCGGGCGCGGGGTGGTCGAGGTGGCGAGCGCCGCCTCCCGGATCTCGTCGTCGATCCGCACCTTGACGTCGGACCGGGACAGCCAGGTCGGGCCGAACGCGCGGCTGCTCGCTCGGGCGAGTTCCAGGGCGAAGTCGGCGGCGTCGGCGAAGCGGATGCTCGGATCCTTCGCCAGCGCCCGCAGGATCACCGCGGAGACGGGTGGCGGAACCATGGTGAGCGGTTCCGGCATGATCGTCAGATGGTGGTGGGTCAGCGGTTGCACCGCCATCTGACGGCCGAACAGCGGCCGGTTGGCGATCATCTCGTAGAGCACACCCGCGAGGGCGTAAAGATCGGTGGACGGGAAGAGACGCGTCCCCATGATCTGCTCGGGAGCCATGTAACGCGGCGTTCCCAGGATCGCGCTGGCGGTGGTCTCCGCTCCGTCGAAAATCTTGGCGATGCCGAAGTCGGTCACCTTCAGCAGCCCGTCGCCGGCGAACATGATGTTGTCCGGCTTGATGTCCCGGTGCAGCACTCCGTGGCCGTGCGCCGTGGCGAGGGCGGCCGCGGCCGCGAGCCCGATCGAGCAGGTGGTCTCGGCGGAGACCGGTCCCGAGCTCATCCGCTGTTTGAGCGTGCCGCCGGAGAGCAGCTCCATGACGAGCAAGCAGGTGCCCTCATGCTCCACGTAGTCGTGGATACGCACGATGTGCGGATGATCCAGTTCGGCCAGCACCCGAGCCTCGGACAGGAAGCGGGTACGCAGATCGGGGTCGTCGGAGGTGTCCAGCAGGATCTTGATCGCGACCTTGCGGCCGATGAGCCGGTGCTGGCCGGCCAGCACGAGCCCGTAGCCACCCCGGCCCAAGTCGCCCTCGACGGAGTAACCGGGAAGCGCCGCCTCCACCCGAGATTTATCTATCAACAAGGTCCAGATCCGTCCGCTACCACGCCGGGCATCCGCTGTACCGCCACCCGTGCGCCGAGAACCATCCTGGCCTGCAATGACGCCCTTCGTCGGATTCCTGGTGATCCTACGGCCCTGACCCCCCATTCCCTACCCCCGGCAGGCCGATCCGGCGTGCCGGATCGGCGACACGGGCATGCCGACGGGGCTGACGAGCGCCGCCGCCGCCGCAGTGCGGATGATGGGCACTGCGGCACACGTTGAACCTGCGAGGAAGGGCATCCCACGTCATGTCGACAACCGAGCCCGCTGCCCCGGTGGCTCCGCTGGACATCACCGCGACCGAGGAATGGGCGGCGCTCACCACGCATCTGCGCGAGATCTCCGAGGTGTCCCTGCGGGATCTGTTCGCCGCCGATCCCCGGCGTGGCGAGACGTTCGCCGCCGAAGCGGACGGACTCTATCTTGACTACTCCAAGAACCGGCTGACCGCGCGCACCGTCGAGTTGCTGACCGCGCTGGCCCGGCGCGCCGGGCTGGCGGACCGGATCGAGGCGATGTTCCGGGGCGAGAGAATCAACGTCACCGAGAACCGACCGGTGTTGCACGTGGCGTTGCGCGCCCCGGCCGGAACCCGGATCGAGGTGGATGGCGTCGACGTCGTCCCCGACGTGCATCGGGTGCTCGACGCGATGTCCCAATTCGCCGACCGGGTGCGGTCGGGGGACTGGCTGGGGGCCACCGGTGAGCGGATCCGGACGGTGGTCAACATCGGCATCGGCGGCTCCGACCTGGGACCCGCCATGGCCTACGACGCCCTGCGCGACTATGCCGACCGGTCGATCGAAGTCCGGTTCGTCTCCAACGTCGACCCCACCGACATCTGGGAGGCTACCGCCGATCTCGATCCGGCCAGCACCCTGTTCATCGTCTCGTCCAAGACGTTCACCACCCTGGAAACGATCTCCAACGCGCGGGCCGCACGGTCCTGGCTCACCGGCCTGCTCGGCGAGGACGCCGTTTCCCGGCACTTCGTCGCGGTCTCCACGAATGCCGAGAAGGTCGCCGAGTTCGGTATCGACACCGTGAACATGTTCGAGTTCTGGGACTGGGTGGGCGGCCGGTACTCGGTGGACTGCGCGATCGGCCTCTCGCTGATGATCGCGATCGGGCCGCCGAACTTCCGGGAGTTCCTCGCCGGTTTCGCCGCTATGGACACGCACTTCCGGACGGCTCCGTTCGAGCGGAACCTTCCGGTTCTGCTCGGTCTGATCGGCCTGTGGTACCGCGACTTCTTCGGTACAGCGACGCACGCGGTGCTGCCCTACAGCCACTACCTGGGCCGATTCCCGGCTTATCTCCAGCAGCTGGACATGGAGAGCAATGGGAAGTCGGTCGATCTCACCGGGCGGCCCGTGTCGACGCCGACCGGACCGATCGTCTGGGGGACTCCCGGCACGAACGGACAGCATGCGTACTACCAGCTCCTGCACCAGGGGACAACGATCGTTCCGGCCGATTTCATCGGCTTCGTCCGGCCGAACCATCCCGGGGTGGGCACGGCGGATGGCGCCGGGGTGGACCAGCACGCCCTGCTGCTGGCCAACTTCCTGGCGCAGACAGAGGCCCTCGCGTTCGGCCGGACAGCCGCGGAGGTGGCCGCCGAGGGTGTCACGCCGGACCTCGTTGCGCATCGGACCTTCCCGGGTAATCGACCCTCGAACACCCTGCTGGCCCAGAAGCTGACTCCGTTCGCCCTCGGTCAGCTGATCGCACTGTACGAGCACAAGGTGTTCACCCAGGGGGTCATCTGGGGGATCAACAGTTTCGACCAGTGGGGCGTGGAGCTCGGCAAGGTGCTGGCCGGTCGGATCATTCCGGAACTCGGGTCCGAGCAGGAACCGGAGCTGGGGCATGACAGCTCGACGAATGCTCTGATCAAGCGTCTGCGGGCCGGCTGACGCCCGCCGGGGATCCAGCCAACCGAGGCATGTTACTCTGCGTAATCGATCGGGGGTGGCCCCGCGCGGTGACGACATCGGGGGGTGGAAGTCATGCGGGTGGATGCTGGAGCCTTGCGGATGTCCGTGCGGCGGACAGGCGAGGACGTGCTCATCGAACTCGCCGGGGAACTCGACACGGCCGGGCGGCTCCGGTTCCGTGAGCAGATCGGCGAGCATCTTGGCCGGGGCGGGGGGACGGTCACGGTGGATGTCGCGGGCCTGCGCTCGATCGACGTCCCGGGGCTCGCAGCTCTGCTCCGCGCCGATCTGCTGCTCCGCCGGGTGCACTCATGTCTGGAGATCCAGGCACCCACGCCGGCGTTCGCCGCGTTGTTGCGGGAGGCCGGTCTCGACGGTCGGCTGCGGGTCGGTGGGGGATCCCGCCGCCGCTGACCGCCCCCTCGACTGTCCGCATCCCGCGGGCTGGGAGACGGCTCAGCCGATGAGCGGTGACGTCCGATCGCCCGATGACGCGGGTGCGCTGGGGGTGGCGGGTGCGCTGGGGGTGGCGGGTGCGCTGAGGGCTGCGGGTGCGCTGAGGGCCGCGGGTGCGCTGGGTGACGGTCGTGCACCGGATGGTCCGGAGTCACCCACCGAGGCGGTGCCGTCCTCGGTGACCAGGGAGAGCAACCCGCGGGAGCCGATCAGACGTTTCTCGATTCCGCCCATCATGAGCATCCCCGCCATTACGAAGAGTGGAAAACCGAGCACCATCAGCAGGACGGGTGGTGTGAGACTCACCGAAAGACCCCCAGGCTGGCTTACGGATCTGATCGGCACCATGGACGCCGTACCGTAGGCGTTACCCTCGGACCTCCGTTGCTCACGTCCCGACAGTCGTCTCACCCGACTCGGGTGTCCACCGGGTTCTCCCCGAGGGGGCCGCCGATTCCGGCCGGGTGGAAGAATGAACCGCAGCTCAGAGGTCTGTTTCGGGATGCGTGTTGTTCCCGGTGTCCGCGGGCTCGTACCCTTCCCCCAACATGTCTGCGCGGCCCGCTCCATTGCCCGCTTATAGCGGCCGTCCGTGGGTTCGTGACGCGGACCTGCTTGCGCGTCTCGACCTGCTCTCCGAGCAGATCGATTTCGCCCTCGCCGAGATAGCCCTGCGGCGGGCCGCCTACCAGCGAGCCTGCGAGGAGGAGGCCGCCTGGCCGTGGGCGCCCGTCGGCGTTGAGGTACTGAGCCGGCCGTCCGTGGCGCAGGCTCTGGCCGGCGAGCTCGCCGCCGTCGAGCGGCTGCGGTTGTGGGCGCAGGAGATGTACTGGTTGCAGGAACAGGCGCGGCTGCGCGGACTGCTGCGCTGAGCGCGCGGGCGCGGACCCCCGCTAGCCAGTTCCTGGCGAGGGGTCTCCCGTCCCTGCTGAGGGGTCTCCCGTCCCTGGTGGGGGGCCTCCGGTTCCCGGCGGGGGACCGTCGAGCGCGTCGAACAGCCGGCGGCCGAGGTTTGCCGCGGCGACGTTGCCCCGGTGCAGATACCGGGTGATGCCAGCCTCCAGGCTCTCGGCGGCGTCGTCCTTGCGGCCGGCCCGGTAGAGAACCTCGGCGCGGGACAGCAGCGCATGTCCCTGGCCGTCGACGTCGTCGGTGCGGCTGGCGAGATCGACGGCGGTGTCGGCGAACCGGAGGGCCTCGGCATCGCGGCCGCGCAGCGCCAGGAGCTTCGCGTGGACCCCGCACCATCCGGCCTGGGCCGGTAGCTGGTCGGCGGCGGCGGCGTCCCGACACCGGGTGACATACTTGCCCGCGTCGTCAACCTTGCCGAGCCGGACGAGAACGTCGGCGAGTGCCGCGGCCCGGTTGGCCAGGAACGCGCGTTCCCCCATCCGGGACAGCTGCCGGCAGCTTCGCCGCAGCTCCCGCTCGGCGACTGCCAGCTCGTCGGCGAGCAGCGCCACCCGGGCCACGACGAACCCGCCATGAAAGGGGTCGGTCCGCGGGGCGCGCAGGTCGTGAACGATCTCCTCGGTCGCCTTGAGATGGATCCGCGCGCCCTCCAGATCCCCCGACATGGCGGTGAGGACCGCGAGCTGGGCGAGCACGGCCCGACGCAGAGCCCGGTCGTCGCCGGCGGCGTCGAGGGCCTCGTTCGCCCGGGTGATCCCGACGGCGACCGGCCGGGGCCCCCAACTCATGAGCATGGTGAGCTCGCGGCGCAGCGACTGCGCGGCCCGGGGCACGCCGGACTCCTCCGCGTGCCGGACGGCGTTCTCCATCGCCCGCTCGGCCGCGGCGAACTGCCCGGCCGCCAGGTAGGCATTGGCCTGGCTGCGGCAGGCGAGCGCCGCGCCGACCTCGTCGCCGGCCTGCACGAAGTTGGTCAGGCACACCGCGGCTTCGGTCAGCGTCCTGGCGACCAGGCCCTCCGGATCGGTGGAGAACAGCACCCGCAGGTACGCGAGCCGGGCGTGGGCCCGCAGGCCCTCCTCCCCGGCGCGCCGGGCCCGCTCGGTCACCTGGCGCAGGATGCGCTCGGCGTCGGAGAGCCGGCCGAACGAGTACAGCGCCCAGCCGAGGTCGATCTCGGCCCGTAGCCGCAGTGGGTCCGTCTCGGGCAGCAGGGTGATGGCCCGCTTGAGCAGCTGGGCCGCGCCGGTCTCGTCGCCCTGGCGCACCCGGTCCGCCGCCTCGATCAGACAGGTCGCCGCGGATCGGCCCAGCTCGATCGTCTCGGTGTCGCGCTGCCCGATCTCCACCCGGTAACGAAACGCCTGCTCCAGATGGTAGCCGACCAGTTCGTCGTGCTCACCGGGGCCACCCTCCAGCCGGGTCTGCAGCCACTGGGCGAACCGCTGGTGCAGATCGGCGCGCTGCCGTTTGGCGGTGGACTGGTAGGCGCAGTCGCGCAGCAGCACGTGCAGGAACCGAAACGCCTCGACGCCGGGCAGGTCGGACCGGTCCGGATGCACCAGTTCCTTGCGGACCAGGCTCAGACAGTGGGCGGCGACCATCGGCTGTTCGCTCGGGTCCGACAGGTCGATGACAGCGTCGAGGTAGAAGCGTTCCCCCACGATGGCGGCGCGTTCAAGGACCCGCCGTTCGGGCGGGTCGAGCCGGTCGAGCCGGGCCGCGAGCAGGGACGAGATGGTCGGCGGCACCGTCACGTTGCGCAGGCTGCCGGTGGCGATCCACCGGCTGCCCTCCCGGCGCAGCAGGCCGTCGTCGACGAGGGCCGCCACCATCTGCTCGACGAACAGTGGGTTGCCGGCCGCGGAGGTAGTGATCCGGGAGACGAGGGCCGGGTCGAGGTCGTCGGAGCCCATCAGGGTGCGGATCAGGCGCTGGCAGCGCGCCTCGGTCAGCGGCGCCAGCAGCATCGAGGTGGCGTTGAGCTTGCCGCCTCCCCAGTCCCGCCGCTCCTCCAGCAGTTCCGGGCGGGCCAGGCACAGCAGCATGATGGGGGCGTCGCGGGACCAGTCGGCGATGTTCTCCAGCAGGTCGAGCAGGGTCGGCTCGGCCCAGTGCACGTCGTCGAACCACAGGATCAGCGGGCGTCGGGCCGCCAGCGCCTGGAAGAAGGACCGGACGGCCCAGAAGCTTTCCTGCGGACCGAGTTCCGCGCCGCCCAGCCCCACCAGGGGCGCGAGCGCCTCGACGATCTCCGCCGCCTGGGTGACACCGTCGAGCAGTTCCCGCAGCCGACGCCGCCCGTCCGGGGCGCTCTCGTCAGCGGACAGACCAGTGGCCTGGCGCACCATCTCCATCAGCGGCCAGTAGGCGATGCCCTCGCCGTAGGACAGGCAACGCCCGGTGAGCACGGTCGCCCGGTTCGCCATGGCCGCGCAGAACTCGCCGACCATCCGGGACTTGCCGATGCCCGCCGGGCCCAGCACGGTGAACAGGTGGCAGGTGCGTTCCTCGACCACGGCCTCGAAGGCGTCCTGCAGCCGGCGGCGTTCCCGGTTACGCCCGATGACCGGGGCGGTGAAGCCGTGGGTCGGGGCCCGGCTGCCGGGACCCGCGGTCGGGTCTACCAGCCCGATCAACCGGTGCACCCGCAGCGGGTCGCGCTTGCCCTGGACGACCAGGGGGCCGAGCGGGCTTACCGTGACGCTGTGCCGGATGAAGCGGTAGGTGGTGTCCCCGATGAGGATCTCGTCGGGGGGAGCGGCGTGTTCCAGCCGGGAGGCGACGTTCACCGGATCGCCGGTGACGCCACCGCCTGCGACGGTCACCTCGCCGGTGTTGATCCCGATCCGCACCCGCAGTTTCAGGCCCCACTCGCGCTGCAGGTCGGCATTGAGCGCCTCCATCGCCGCCCGGATGTCGAGGGCGGCGCGAACCGCGCGCAGCGCGTCGTCCTCGTGCAGCACGGGAATGCCGAAGACGGCGAAGACGGCGTCGCCGATGAACTTCTCGACCGATCCGCCGTGGATGTAGATCACTTCACGGACGGTGGTGAAGAACCGCCACATGACCTGCTGCAGCGGTTCGGAGTCGATTCTCTCGCCGATGTCGGTGGACCCGGTGATGTCCACGAACATGATCGTCACGGTCTTCCGGGCGCCGCTCCCCGGGGTGGGAAGGGGGTTCCCACATCCGGAGCAGAAGCGGGCCCGCTCGTGGTTGTCCTCCGCGCATGTCGGGCACGGCACCATGTGCCGGATGGTAGGCCGATCGCGACCCGATGCGGTGGGGGATGCGCGTACCCGACGCGCCTGAGGTGACCCATCCCACGCCGGTGCCACCGCCGGGTCCCGGCCGGGACGGCGCGACCCGGACGGCTCATCCGCCGGCGGCCAGCCTGGCGCGGTCATGACGGCAGCTCCCGCCGCACCGCGAGGAGCGCCGCCACCTGGGCCAACACTCCCCAGCCGACTACTCTCCAGCCGGCCGCGTTCACCTCGACCGCCCCGCAGCCACCGAAGACCAGCACACTGCCGGAACCAGGGGTGACCAGACTCAGCAGGATGCGCAGCGTCGTTGTCTTGCCGGAGCCGTTCGGCCGCAGAAAACCGGTGATGTTCCCTTCCCGCACCGTGAAACTCACGTCCCGGACGGCGCGCTGGGACCCGTATCGCTTGGCCAGATGGTCTATTTCAACGACGGCGGTGACGAGAGCCTCCCGGCGGAGGTCCGAGCGGGGCAATATCTACGGTAACCTGTCACCGTTCCAGATCCACCGGCGGCTGTCACCGCTGGCTGGGTCGCGGTCGCCGGCCGGGAGATCGGTACTTCCCGCGGGGGCTCCCCGAACCGCGATCCCCCGAGGAGTTTTCATGGACGCTCTCGCCTGCCTGATGACGCGCCGCACAGCGACCCGGCTCGTCGAACCCGGTCCGACGGTGGAGCAGATTATGATCATGCTTGGCGCCGCCACCACGGCGCCGGATCACAAGATGCTGCGGCCCTGGCGCTTCGTGGTTGTGCGGAGCGATGCCCGCGCCACCCTGGCTGCGGCGATCAAGCGGGCCGCCGAGGCCCTCGGCGGGTTGCCCGAGCCGGTCATCCGCAAGACCGCGGGCAAGGCCACCCGTTCCCCGGCGCTCATCGCCGTCGTCGCATCCCGTGTCGGTTCGAAGGTTCCGGTCGCCGAGCAGGACGCCTCGGCCGCGGCAGCGGCGCAGAACATCTGCCTGGCCGCGCACGCGCTCGGCGTCGCCTCGGCCTGGAAGTCGGTGCCGATGCAGGACAGCGCCGAGGTCCGGGGGGCGTTCGGGCTGACGTCGGACGAGGTGCTGGTCGGCTGGGTGGAGCTCGGGACCCAGGCGGACACCGCGCCGCTGCCGGCGCGGCCCGCCGTTCGGCTGGCCCAGGTCGCGACGGAGATGGAGGTCGACGGGACGCTGGTTCCCGTGGCGGCGGACGATCGGATCTCCCAGTTCGGGCAAGTGACCACGGTGTGAGCGGCAGGTTACCTAAGCTGGAACACAGGTCTTGAGATCGGGCGGCCTGGACCGGGGTATGACTCCGGCTCCCGAGGTGCGACGGGAGGTACGCCGTGTATGGCGGTCTTCGAGGCCGTGGTGGTCTTCGAGGCCGTGGCCGTCTCGGCCTGACCGTGGCCGGAGGGCTGCTGCTCGCGCTGGTCGTCGGATGCTCGGAGCCGGGGTCGAGTGGGTCCGGCGGCTCGGTCGCCCGGCCGGGCTCGGTGGTCACGCCGAGTGCGTCGTCTCAGGACCCGGGCGGCCCGGGCGCGCTCGGGACCTCCGCCGCGGCTGCGACGCCTGACGTCTCACGGGCGCCGGGCCCCTCCGGAACCTCCGCCGCCCCGGACGGTGTCGCGTCACTGCCGGTGCCGACTCCGCGAGCATCCTCCGTCTTCGTCGGAGAGGCCTGTTCCCCCGCCGAGGACACCTCGCCCGCGACCGCCGTCAACGGCCTTGTGCTGTTCTGCGCGCCCGTCGGCGGGACCGGCCCGGCCGGCATCGGTCGATGGTCCACGGAGCCGCCCGCCCCGGCTCCCGTGGTTCGGCCGGATGAGGGCGGGAACTGCGACCCCGAGGACGTCGGGCGCATCGTCCAGGACTCCGCCGGCCGCCCGGTGTCCTGCCTTCGGGACCCGACGGGCACCCTGACCTGGTCCGACATCTCCTGAACTACGTCGCCACGTCGCCACGTCGCCGGGATGATCAGCCGTTGCGGCGGGCCCGGCGGGTGGTGAGGGCCTCGGCGACGGACCAGAGAGCCGGCAGCACCAGGGCTCCGAAGACGGTCGCCCATGCCCACGGATGATCGGCCAGGTAGGGCACGACATCGTCGTGTAGCCAGGGGAAGAGCCGGTCATGGATCACCGGAACGACACCGGCCGCCGCGAACACCGCGATGAGCCCCGCTCTCACGACCGCCAGTCCTCCGGGCAGGTGCCGCCAGCCGGTAAGTCCGATCATCAGCAGGCCGATCAGGCCGACGACGATCCCCAGGCCGCCGACGATGCCCGAACCGGTCAGCCCGCCGGCCGTGCCGAGGCCGACCAGCGCTGTTCCCACCGCGATCGTCATCCGCCGCCGGCCGTGCGTGACATCCCGGATCATCTCGAAGGCGAGACGGGTGACGGTCCGGGCGAGGAACGCGACCGGCCGCAGGGGCCGTGGCAGCCGGCGGGTCGATGTGGCCCAGGCGACGACCACGGCCACGATCTGGGCCAGGGCGGTCACCAGAACCGGGCCCTGCGCCGCGTCGGTGATGCGCTCGTCCGAGACGCGGCAGGCCTCGAGTACCTTGTCCACCGCTCGCGGGGGCAGCGCGCCGGGCGTGACGGGGACGCCGCTGAGCCCGGGTGGCCGGGGCGGTCGGCGCGCCAGAGCCGAACTGTCGACGCCGGCAGGCCGGTGGGCACCGGTCTGTCCCGCGGCGATCCTGGCGGCCACGGCCGCGGCCAGCGAGATGACCTCGGCGCCGCGCGGCTCGTCCAGGTTCGGGGAGCCTGTCCCTTCCGGTACCGCCGAGGCCCCCGGTCCGGTCGTCGTCCCGGGCCGGCTCGGTTCCACGGTCAGGGCCCGGTCGACGGCGGCGAGGAAGTCGGCGGTGGGCCGCGGATCGACCCCGGCCTTGTTGTCGCGCCGCACCGCCTCGGCGACCCCCACCAGCTCCTTGGCCGCGATGTCCCGTTGGATGCCGGCGGCGACCCAGGTCGCCGTGACCGGAAGGTTCGGCGGCACGGGGGCGTCCGGATCGGTCAGAAAGCCAAGCTCGTCGAGTACCTCCCGCGGCGCCGGGATGCCGGCCACCTCGGTGAGATCGTCGACCAGATCCACCAGCCAGCCCCGGCGGGCCAGCGCCGCGGCGTGGGCGTGACCGGCGGGGACGGCGGTGTCCCGGCGGATCACGAGCCGGCGTGGATCCAGCATGATCCGGACCAGCCAGCCCGCACCGTCCAGCCGTCCCCACATCCAGTCGTTGGCCCGCCACGAGGACTTCGCGAAGGCGCCGAAGTTTCCCAGCTGCAGGCCTGTGACCTTCTCCTCGGCCAGTGCGCGGGCGGGATCGAGGCGGTTCGGTAGATCCGCGCTGATCTGGACGAGCTCAACCGGTTGGTCGAGGACCGCGGCGCCGGTGCTTCGTTCGACCAGGTGCACGTCGAGCACGGCGATCAGGGCGTCCGCGGGAGTCGACGGGAGGTACCCGACGAAGTCCGCGAGGGTCCGGGCCGCCACCGCCCGGCGCTGGCCGACGCTGAGACCCTCGGGCCTGGTCTCTGGTCCCGCCGGAGGCCGGGCCGCGGGGGACCGCCGGTCCACGAGATCGGTGAGCTCGGTCCGCAGGGTCTCGATCATCCGCTCCAGGGAGCGCCAGGCCCGGGTGAGCTCGTCCTGCCCCGCGTCGCCCTCCGGGTCGGTCCGCAACCAGCGGCGGGCAGCCTCGGCGATGACGTCGAGCAGCGGTGCCCCGGCCATCGCACCGAGGGTCTCGCTGACCGTCGTGAAGACGCCGGGCCGCAGGGCCGCGGTGGCTGTGGTGGCTGTGGTGTCGGTGGTGTCGGTGTTCCGGATGGTGGCGTGCGATGCGCCGTGCACGGCCGCCGCGAGCCGGGCAAGTCGGATCCGGTCCGCCGGCTCGGGGGAGAGGACGTACCCTTCGTTGATCATGTTGATCAGTAGACCCTTGGCGGCGTCGAGCGCGGGTCGGCCCAGCCGCCACAGGTCGGCGAGGTCGGCCGTGGTCGGCAGCCGGTCGGGAAGCATCTGGATCACGGCGTTGACCGCGGCGTTCGTCATCCGGGCGGGTCCGGCCGCGTCGGTGCGCAGCGCTTCGGTGTCCGGGGGACGGGGCAGATCGAACCGACCACCGAGGACGCGCAGCAGCGCCTCGATCACCGGTGGGGCGATCTCCTCTGCCAGGCTGCGGCGGTAGGCGTCATAGACGCTCTCGTCCGCTAATCGGGGACCACCGGCCGGGGCGAGGCGCAGCAGCCGTCGCCGGTTCGCCCGCGTACCGCGTACGGCGCTGTTGTGGTCGCGCAGCGTCGCCAGATCTGTACCGATCGACTGGTTCAGCGCCGCGCCGAGCACCTGGAGAAGGGTGGGGATCACCGTGGGTGGCACAGGCAGGGCGGGCGGTGTGGACGTCCTGGTTGGTGCCGCCGGATTCGTTGGTGCCGCCGGATTCGTCGGTACCGGCATCCGCGGCGAGGGCACGACGTAGGCGAGCACGCGACGGACTTGGCGTTCGGCGGGCCGGTCGAAGATGGCCGCCAGCGCCGGTCCGATCGGGCGGTTGACCAGGATCCCGCCGTCCGATGCGTGGAATCCGTGGGAGGCGTTGACGTAGCGGGCCATGTCCGGGTGCGCGGCGTCGACGGCGTGCCCCACCGGCACGTAGGCCGGCTCGAAGGCGCCCGGAAAGGCGGAACTGGCCCGTGCGGCCAGGGCGAGACGGGGGACCGCGCCAGGGTCGGTCAGGTCCTGCGTGCCGAAGGCGAACAGGCCCCGGTGGTCGACGTCGTACATGGTGCCGCCGAGTGAGTCGGCGTGCTCGGCGACCTCGCCGCGCAGGATCGTCGTAGTGATGAAGACCGATGTCGGGCGGTCCATGCCGGCTCGGTCCATGCCGGCTCGGTCCATGCCGGCTCGGTCCATGCCGGCTCGGTCCATGCCGGCTCGGTCCATGCCGGCTCGGTCCATGCCGGCTCGGGCCGTCTCCCCCACCGCTGTCAAGGCGGTGTGCAGCGCGGGCAGCACGGCGGTGTCCCCGTGCAGCAGCGAGGGATACGTCTTCTCGTGGGGGGTGCGCATGAGCGCGTCAAACGAGCCGAGGGACAGCCACAGGTCCCGCAGCGGGGTGAGATCGGCGTGGTGGGTGTTCGCGTAGCCCAGCATGGCGGCGTTGATGCCACCGGCCGAGGTGCCGGCGAGTACGTCCACACTGACCTCGACGTCGAGGATGGTCGCCAGCCGGGCGTAACGGGCAGCGACGGCGGCGTCCGCGTCGTCGGCCCGGTCACGGTCCGGGCTGGTCGCAAGGTTGATCTCGGTGGCGACCCCGCCCATCCAGACGGCGAGGCTCGCGCCACCGGTCATGACGACCGCGAGCCGTACCTCCTGGGTGGCCGGGTCGCGCATGAGTGGCAAGAGTAGACGTGCCCGGCCCCGGGCCTTCCCCGTTTGTCGGAGAAAAGTTGGATCGCGACGACTTCTTCCCAGCCGCCACTCTTGTCAACGGGTTACTCGTGAGTAGCATGGGAACAACGTACTCACGAGTAGCTAGCCGGCATCGGCCGATCACGGTGTCCGGCGGTCCCGGGAAGGAGCCGTTGATGGGCCACTACCGGAGCAATCTGCGAGACATCGAGTTCAACCTGTTCGAGGTGTTCGGGGTCGATCGCACGCTCGGCACCGGTCCCTTCGGGGAGATGGACGCCGAGACCGCGCGCGAGGTGCTGGCCGAGCTCGATCACCTCGCCTCCGGACCCGTTGCCGAGTCCTTCACCGACGCCGACCGTCATCCACCGACCCTGGATCCGGCGACCGGGTCGGTGACCCTGCCGGAGTCGTTCAAGAAGTCCTACCAGGCCGTTCTGGACGGTGAGTGGTGGCGGCTCTACCTTCCGCCGCACCTGGGTGGGCTGGGTGCGTCTCCGACCGTCGCGTGGGCGGCCTCGGAGCTGCTGCTCGGAGCGAACCCGGCCATCTTCATGTACATGGCCGGGCCGACGTTCGCGGCGATCCTGCACCGGCTCGGCAACGAATGGCAGCGCCAGCTCGCCGAGTTCGCCATCGAACGGCACTGGGGCGCGACGATGGTGCTCACCGAGCCGGACGCGGGTTCCGACGTCGGGGCCGGTCGTACCAGGGCGATCGAGCAGCCCGACGGCACCTGGCACATCGAGGGCGTGAAGCGGTTCATCACCAACGGGGACTGGGATGTCCCGGAGAACATCATCCACCTCGTGCTCGCCCGGCCGGAGGGGCACGGCCCGGGGAGTAAGGGCCTGTCGATGTTCGTGGTGCCGAAGTTCATGCCCGATCCGCGGACCGGCACGCCCGGCGCCCGTAACGGCGTCTACGTGACGAACATCGAGAAGAAGATGGGCCTGAAGGTCTCCGCCACCTGCGAGCTGCGGTTCGGTGAGCGGGCGCCGGCGGTCGGTTGGCTGGTCGGTGACGTCCACGAGGGCATCGCCCAGATGTTCCAGGTGATCGAGTACGCCCGGATGATGGTGGGCAGCAAGGCCATCGCCACGCTGTCCACCGGATATCTCAACGCGCTCGAGTTCGCCCGCACCCGCGTCCAGGGTGCGGACCTGGCCCGCGCGTCGGACAAGACGGCACCGCGTGTCACGATCATTCATCACCCGGATGTCCGCCGGATGCTGATGATGCAGAAGGTGTATGCGGAGGGCATGCGTTCACTGGTGCTCTACACCGCGACGTTCCAGGACCGGGTTGCGCTGGCCGGCGAGCGGGGGGAGGCCGACGAGCTCGCCGAACGCATCAACGACCTGCTGCTCCCGATCGTCAAGGGGGTCGGCTCCGAACGGTCCTACGAGCTGCTCGCCTCTTCACTGCAGATCCTCGGTGGTTCCGGGTACCTGCAGGACTATCCGATCGAGCAGTACATCCGCGATGCCAAGATCGACACTCTCTACGAGGGCACCACGTCGATCCAGGGCCAGGACCTGTTTTTCCGGAAAATCGTCCGGGACCAGGGGCAGGCGCTGGCCTCCGTGCTGGGCGAGATCCAGACGTTCGTGAAGGGCGAGGCCGGCAACGGCGCGCTGCGGGCGGAGCGGGAGGCGCTGGGGGTGGCCCTTGAGGACGTCCAGAGCATGGTGAATTCGCTGGTCGGGTTCCTCACCGGCGCCGCCGAGGAGGCCGCCGCGATCTACAAGGTCGGCCTGAATACGACGAGGCTGCTGATGAGCCTCGGTGACCTGATCATCGGATGGCTGCTCCTGCGCGGCGCCGAGGTAGCCCTGCGGACCCAGGATTCTCCGGCGTCCGCCGGGGCCCGGCCCGCTCGGGACGCCGCCTTTTACCAGGGCAAGGTGGCCGCCGCGCGCTGGTTCGCGGCCAATGTGCTACCGGAGTTGACGGCGCGCCGGGTAGCGCTGGAGTCCACCGGCCTCGGGCTCATGGAACTGCCGGAGGAGGCGTTCTGATGTTGCCGCGGCGGGGTTGCGTTCTTGCCGCGGAAGGGTATATGGACCGGTATGGGAATCCCGTTGAGTCTTTTACTCTTGGCCCTCGGCGCCATCCTCGCCTTCGCGGTCCGCTCCGAACCGTCCGGGCTCGACATCACGGCCGTGGGCATCATCCTGATGTGCGTCAGCGCCATTGGGCTCGGCCTCACCCTGTACCGCGACCAGTGGCGCAGGAAGATCGTCGAAGAGTCGGTCGAGAACGGCGTGCCCGCGCCCAGACCGCTCGATGACGGCATCATCGTCGACCCGTCCGCTCCGTTCGAGGCCCCGCACCGGCGCGAGCTGGGACTGACCCCCGAGGAGGATCGTCGGCTGAACCCCTCACGCCATCCGGAGGCGACCTACGGTGACGGGCAGCCGGCCATCCACGTGCACGTCGAAGGGGACCACCCCCTGTCGCCGCACTGAACCGTGCTCGTTCACCGGTCCGCCTGCCCACCGCCCGGTCCGGTTCCCTGGACGGTCCGTGGGGACGGACCAGGGAACCCGGCCGGGCGCTCGTCCGCGGGGGCGAGCCGGGATGGTCGGTTCAGGAGGTGCGTAGCGGCGGGAACGCCTGATCGAGCTCGTTGCGCATGTCCCGCTTGAGGATGTCGTCGGCGTCCGAGGAGGACTGACCCTCGAGCAGAAACCGAGCCACTCGTAGGGTGAGGTCGACCCGCTCAGCCAGGTTGAGCGTGCCGGTGAACCGGCCGCTGGAGTTGGCGGAGGTCAGAACCTTGGCGACGAACTCGTCCGCGGCCTGCAGTGCCTCCACTCGCGTCATGGTTCCACCTCTTTGTGCCGGAAGCCGGTCAGAGGCGCAACCGTACCAGGGAGCGGAATCTGGGCCGTTGTGTGCCCCTCTTGCGTGCAGTGTGCCCGTTTGTGGCCAACTGGTGGATCCGATGAGTCGATCAGGACCAGGCGAGTGCCACCGTGGGATCGGTGATGACGGCACCCACGTCGGCGAGGACCGCGGAGCCCAGCGCGCCGTCGACGATGCGATGGTCGAACGAGAGTGCCAGCTGTACCACCGTACGCACGGTGAGCTGGCCCTCGTGCACCCAGGGCATCGGTCGGATCGAGCCGAGGGCGAGGATCGCCGCTTCGCCCGGGTTCAGGATCGGGGTGCCGATGTCGACGCCGAGGACGCCGACGTTGGTGATGGTGATCGTGCCGCCGCGCAGATCCGCGGGGCTGAGCCGGTCCGCCCTCGCCGCGGTGGTGAGGCCGGCCAGGGCGTGAGCCAGCCCGACGACGTCGAGCCGGCCGGCATCCGGGATGGTGGGCACGACGAGCCCACGCGGGCCCGCCACGGCGATGCCGAGGTTCACCCGGTCGTACACATGTATCTCCGGCCGGCCACCGTTCTCCGGCCGGCCACCGTTCTCCGGCCGGCCACCGCCCGCGTCCTCGACCCAGGATGAGTTGATCATCGGATGTCGGCGAACGGCGATGAGCAGGGCTCTGGCGACGAACAGCAATGGGGTGATCTTGATCCCGGTGAACTCCGGCAGCGCCGCGATCCGGTCCCGGGCGGCCATCGTCGCCGTCGCGTCGACGGTGAGGAACTCGGTGACATGCGGGGCAGCCGAGACGCTGGCGACCATCGCCTGCGCCATCGACCGCCGGATGCCGGTGACAGGCACGTGCCAGGTACGCGTCTCGGCGGAGAAGGTGGCCCCGGCGGGGATGACGCCGATCGGCGGGGCATCGCGCGTGGGCGGCGCCGCGAGGGGCGCGGTACGGGCGGCGGCACGCACCGCGGCCTCGACGTCGGCCCGGCTGATCGTGCCGTCCGGGCCGGTGCCGGCGAGGGATGCGAGGTCGACACCGAGGTCACGGGCGAGCTTGCGGACCGGCGGTTTGGCGAGCACCGGACCGGCTGTGTGGACCGGACCGGCTGTGTGGACCGGACCGGCTGTGTGGACCGGACCGGCTGTGTGGACCGGACCGGCTGTGTGGACCGGACCGGCTGTGTGGACCGGACCGGCTGTGTGGACCGGACCGGCTGTGTGGACCGGACCGGCTGTGTGGACCGGACCGGCTGTGTGGACCGGACCGGCTGGCGTAGGTGGTCGTCGAGGGCGGCGCCGGCGGCTCTCGGCCGTCCTCGGTCCATAGCCCACGAGGACGGGGGTGCGCTCGATGCTGCCAGCGTCCCGGGATGTCGGCAGGCTGTTCGCACCCGTCCCGTTCCCACCCGTCCCGTCGGCGTTGGTGTCGGTGTCGACGTAGGTGTCGGTGTCGGCGGTCTGGATGGTCAGCAGGGGTGCGCCGACCGCGAGGGTCGTTCCCTCGGCGCCGTGGGTCTCGACCAGGATCCCGGCGAACGGGCTGGGGACCTCGACGACCGCCTTCGCGGTCTCGACCTCGACGAGGGGCTGGTTCACCGTGACGGTGTCCCCGACCTGGGCAAGCCACCGGACGATGTCCGCCTCGGTCAGACCTTCGCCGAGGTCAGGGAGCCGGAACTGTCGCTGCGTCACGGTAACCCCAGTCAGATAGCCGGTTGGTCGGTCCTCATGCTTCTCAGTACGCTCAGTACGCGAAAGAACGGTCCACGGCGTCGAGGATGCGGTCGACGTCGGGGAGGTAGTGATCTTCGAGGCGGGCCGGGGGATACGGGGTGTCGAAGCCGGTGACCCGCAGGACCGGCGCCTCCAGGGAGTAGAACGCCCGCTCCGTCACCCGCGCGGCGACCTCGGCCGACACCGAGACGTTGGACGGTGCCTCATGGACCACGACCAGCCGGCCGGTCCGGCGTACCGAGTCGAGCACGGGTTCCAGGTCCAGGGGTGAGAGCGTCCGCAGGTCGATGACCTCCAGCGACCGGCTGTCGTCCGCCGCGCTGATCTCGGCGGCGTCGAGGCAGGTCCGTACGGTGGGGCCATAGCCGACGAGGGTCGCGTCCGTGCCGGTGCGCACGACCCGGCTGGCGTGCAGCTGGGTGAGCTCGCCCGCGGGCAGTTCGGCGAGGGGGCGCGGGTCGACCACGCCCTTCTCCCAGTACCGCCGTTTCGGTTCGAGGAAGATCACCGGATCGTCGGACCGGATGGCCTGCTGGATCATGTGATGGGCGTCGACCGGGTTCGAGCAGGCGACAACCTTCAGGCCGGCGGTGTGACAGAAGTACGCTTCCGGCGACTCACTGTGATGCTCGACGGCGCCGATCCCGCCGCCGAAGGGGATGCGGATCGTCACCGGCAGCCGGATCCGGCCGGCCGACCGGTAGTGCAGCTTCGCGAGCTGGCTGACGATCTGGTCGAACGCGGGATAGACGAACCCGTCGAACTGGATCTCACAGACCGGCCGGTAACCGCGCATGGCCAGCCCGATCGCCGTGCCGACGATCGCCGACTCGGCCAGCGGGGTGTCGATGACCCGGGCCTCGCCGAACTCCTGTTGCAGCCCGTCGGTCACCCGGAAGACCCCGCCGAGCTTGCCGACGTCCTCCCCCATGATCAAAACCTTGGGATCGGCTGCCATCGCCGAACGCAGCCCGAGGTTCAACGCCTTGGCCATGGTGACCGGGGCGCGGGCAACCCGCTCACCGACCTCGTCGGAGCGCTGCTCCCCGGCGACGACGGCCCCGCTGGTCACCGGTTCCCCTCGGGTACGCCCATCTCGTCCTCCACGCCGGGCCCCTCCACGTCGAACATGGCCGCCAACGCCGATCGCTGGGCCGTCACGAGTTCATTCTCAGCCACCTGCACATGGTCGAACAGGCTGGCCGGGATCGGATCCGGCAGCGCGACGCACTGCGCGCGCAGCTCGTGCGCGAAGGAGTCCGCCTCGATGGCCAGCTGCCGCAGACTCTCCTCGGTGAGCAGGCCCCGCGCCGTCAGGTAGGCGCGCATCCGGTCCAACGGATCACGCCGACGCCACATGTCCAGTTCACCCTTCGGACGGTAGCGGCTGGGATCGTCTGCCGTGGTGTGTGGATTCATCCGGTAGGTCACGGCCTCCACCAGCACCGGACCACGCCCGGCACGCGCGGTCGCCAGGGCCCACCGGGTCACCGCGAGACACGCCAGCACGTCGTTGCCGTCCACCCGCACGCCCGGGAAACCGAAGCCCGCGGCCCGGTGGACGATCTCGATCCGGCTCTGGCGCCGGGCAGGTGCCGAGATGGCCCACTGGTTGTTCTGGCAGAAGAACACCAGCGGGGCGGCGAACACGCTCGCCCATCCGAACGCCTCGCTGACATCGCCCTCGCTTGACGCCCCGTCACCGAAGTACGCAATGGCCGCGTCGTTGGTGCCGTCCCGGGCGATTCCCATCGCGTAGCCGGTGGCATGCAGTGCCTGCGAGCCCACGACGATCGAGTAGAGGGCGCACCCGTGGGTGCCCGGATCCCAGCCACCGAGCGTCGTGCCGCGATAGATCGCCAGGATTTCCCTCGGCCTGACTCCCCGGCACCAGGCCACCCCGTGTTCCCGGTACGACGGGAACACCATGTCGCCGGGCCTCAGCGCCCGGCCGGATCCGACTTGGGCCGCCTCCTGGCCCCGCAGGCTCGCCCACAGCCCCAGCTCGCCCTGGCGCTGCAGGCTGGTCGCCTCCTCATCGAACCGGCGGATGAACACCATGTCCCGATACAGCCCGTACAGGTCGTCGTCGGTCAGGTCGGCGATCTGGGCGGCCAGATCGACGGCTGTCCGGGGCGGGTCCGCTCCCGCGGCGTCCACCCCGCCGGCGCGGGCTCTGGAGGGATCGGGTCCCGGCGCGTCGGGTCCGGCTGCCGTCGTCGTGGACGCGGTGGTGATCCGGTGGCCGGTCGGGGTGAGCAGCTGCATGAGCTCCGTCACACTTGCCAACGATAGACCTTGGACGGACAGTGGCAACCGGATCCGGCGGTCCCGCCGTGACGAGTGACCATCGTTCCTGCTCGGTACGGTTGCGCGGTGACGAGTGCGCAGCACATGAGCCGCCCGCCGGCCCGGCGTGAGATCGGCAAGGTGGGGATCTGGAGTGGCCAGTTCGACTTCTCCCCGGCCGCGGTCGTCCGGGAGGCGGTCGCGGAACTCGACGATCTCGGTTATCCGACGTTGTGGACCGGTGAGGTCAAGGGGCGCGAGGTGCTGGTCACCGCCGCTCTGGCGCTCGCGGCCACCTCCCGGATGACGATCGCGACCGGGATCGCGCAGATCCTCGCCCGTAACCCGCTCACCATGACCGCCGGTCAGCTGGCCCTCGCCGAGGCGTACCCGGACCGGTTCCTGCTCGGGCTCGGGGTGTCCCACGCCGAGCTGATGCACATCCGGGGCGCCTCCTACACGCGCCCACTCGCCCAGATGGCGGCGTACCTCGACGAGATGGACCGGATGGCGGTCGAGCAGTACCGGGCCGTGCCACCGCCCGGTGTCCCGCCACGGGTGCTCGCCGCGCTCGGTCCGAAGATGCTCGGCCTCGCCCGGGACCGGGCCGACGGCGCCCACACCTATTTCGTGCCACCCGAGCACACCGCTGCCGCCCGGGACATCCTTGGGCCCGGCAAGCTGCTCGTCCCCGAGCAGGCGTTCGTCTTGCACACCGATCCGGAACAGGCCCGTGAGCTCGCCCGCCGGCACACCGGGTCCTATCTTCGGCTGCCGAACTACACGACGAACCTGCGGCGCTTCGGGTTCGACGACGACGATCTCGCCGGCTCGGGCTCGGACCGCCTGGTCGACACGATCGTCCCCTGGGGGGACGCGGACGTCCTGCTCGGGCGGATCAAGGAGCATCTCGACGCCGGGGCCGATCAGGTGGCCGTGCAGGTGCTTGACTTCGACCGCCGTGGGCTGCCGCGTCGGCAGTGGCGCGAACTGGCACCGGTGCTGTCGGCACTCTGACCTCGGACGGACCACGGCGGTCGAGTTCGGGATCATGGGAACGGTCGGGACGCGGCCGGTTTGCGAGTGGCTCGTCGTGGCGCGGTCGTCACGGAGGGGGAGCCTGGGGTGGAGCGGGGTGCAGTCAGCCGGCGTGTTCGGCGTGTTCGGCGTGTTCGGTGCAGACGCGGGCGCACGGCCGTCGCCGGTGGCGTCGCCGTCATCGTCGGATTCATGTTCGTGGCCTGCGCCGTGCCCTACGGCGAGGACCATCCGAGGCCGACGCCGACGACTCATGCCGATGGTGCCCCCGTCACCACCGGTCCCTCCGCCTCAGCCGCGGCCACCGGGGGAGCCGGGGGAGCCGGGGGAGCCGCCCCCGTCGGTGACGGCCCGCGGCGGCCGACGGGGCAGCCGGTCACCATCGCCTTCGGCGGCGACATCCACTTCGCGGGTGCTCCCGGTCAGCGGCTCGCCGCCGATCCGCGGACGGCGATCGGACCCATGTCGGCGGCCCTGAGCGCGGCCGATCTTGCGATCGCGAACCTGGAGACGGCGGTGACGGACCGTGGCACCGCGGCCCAGAAGGCGTATGTGTTCCGGGCTTCGCCCACCGCGTTCACCGCGGTACGGGCGGCCGGCATCGACGTTGTCACGATGGCCAACAACCACGGCATGGACTACGGCATCGAAGGCCTGCAGGATTCGCTGCGTTACGCTCGGGAGGCGCACTTCCCGCTCGTCGGCATCGGCGTGGACGACACCGCCGCGTACGCCCCGTACACGACGACGGTCAAGGGGCAGCGTATCGCCGTCCTCGGGGCCACCCAGGTGCTCGACGACGAGTTGATCGCGGCCTGGACGGCGGGTCCGCACAAGCCCGGCCTGGCATCGGCCAAGGAGGTCGATCGGCTGGTGCGAGCCGTGCGGGCCGTGCGGGCCGCGGCGGACACGGTCATCGTCTTCCTGCACTGGGGGACCGAGCAGCAGCAGTGCCCCAACGAGGCACAGCGCGCCCTGCTCCCCCGGCTGGCGGCCGCGGGCGCGGACGTCGTCATCGGGAGCCACGCCCACGTTCTGTTGGGCGCTGGATGGAACTCCGATGGAGTGTACGTCGGCTACGGGTTGGGGAACTTCGTGTTCTATTCCTCCGGCGCCGGCCGGAACACCGAGTCCGGGGTGCTGGAACTGACCGTCGCCGGCCGGGCGGTCACGGCCGCCGCCTGGCTACCCGCCCGGATCGTGGGGGGCATCCCCCAGCCGGTGACCGGTGCCGCGGGAGCCCGGGCCCTGGCGAGTTGGAACGCTCTGCGCGCCTGCACCGGCCTCTCGGCGACGGCACCCTGACCGACGGCTGCGCGCACTGTGCTCCGCCGCGCGCACTGTGCTCCGCCGCGCGCACTGTGCTCCGCCGCGCGCACTGTGCTCCGCCGGGAACCTCGCTCAGGTGGCTGGTCGGGCCGCGCAGATGGTGCAGGTGCCGTAGATCTCCACGGTGTGCACGACGTCGACGAATCCCTCGGCGTTGGCGACCTTGGCGGTCCACGCCTCGATCTCCGGTCCGGCGATCTCCACCGTCCGGCCGCAGGAGCGGCAGACAAGGTGATGGTGATGGTCGTCGGAGGCACAGCGCCGGTAGACCGTCTCACCGTCGTCCCGGCGGATCATGTCGACCTCGCCGCGGTCGGCCAGCACCTGCAGATGGCGGTACACTGTCGTGAGCCCGACCGCGGCGCCCTGCGCCCGTAGCCGGGCGTGCAGATCCTGGGCGCTGGTAAAGGCGTCGGTCTCGGCAAGCGCGGCGGAGACGGCGTCGCCCTGCCGGGTGGCACGCACGGCCGTCCCCCGGCTCGGCGCCGGACGGCGCTCCACCGTCTCATCCCGATGGTTGCAGGGGTCGCGGGCCGGCCGGCCCGCGCCGGCCGACCTGGTGTCGTTCCCCGCGGTGCTCACGTTGCTCCCTTCGCCGCCGTTCAGGCTGTCTGGTCGGTTCAGTCTGTTGCCGGAGGCGCCCTTACCGTCCGTGCCTCTCATCCCGACTGTGCCGTCCGTCCCGCCCGGGGTGCGCGCCAGCCGTGGGGTCGGCTCGGACCCATGAGCTTCTTGGGGTGTACGGGCCACGTTCTCACTTTCTCATCTCCTCGTCGCGCTGGGCGTGCCTGTCGATGGGAATGGGCACGCGTCCGTTTGTCATTATTGAAAATGGTTTTCATCTCGGAGGCGCTGGGTGTGGCACGACTCCGCCGGTGGCGAGCAGTACCGGCGTTTCGTCTCGATCGGAGCGCAGGTGCTCAACCAGAAACCCGAACTCGCCAACTGCTGACGGCCGCACGCTGACGGTCGCACCCACCGATGATCTGCAACACTCCGAGGCATAACCTTCGCCCAGAGTAGATCCAGGACGGAGGGATGCATGGCGGGGCGTAGCGGCCGACCTGGGTGGTTGCGGGAACCGGATCCGCTCCAGAACCCCCTCGGTAGTCGGCTCGCCATCCTCGGCGCGATCGTGTTGGTGATCGGCGGGGGAGCGGCGACCCTGGCGGGCGGTGCGGATCCGGCGTCCGGGCTGCCCACGTCCACCGCTGGCGATTCTGTGTCCACCGCTGGCGATTCTGTGTCCACCGCGAACGACTCTGCCGAGCTGGCCTCCTGGTACCACGGCAGCGAGGGTCTGCGGGCCCGGGTCGCCACGGACGTCGCGGCGGCCCGGGCGTATCTGGCCGCCCAGGACGGCGCTTCCCTGCAGCCCGTCTGTGTCTCCCTCGGCACCGACACGCAGGCGGCGCTGACCGCGCCGGTGCCGCCGACCGTGGCCGCGCAGGCGCGGTTCGATGCCGGCGGCAGGGACTACGCCGCCGCTGCGGCGTCCTGCAAGCAGCTCTTCGATGGCACCCGGATCCAGGTCGGCGTGCTGCAGCAGCGCATCGCGGCGTCGTTGGCGGACGGTGACCGGGAATGGGGGGCACTGGCCGCTCTCATCGGACAGCCGATGGCGACCGCGAGTCCCCCCGCGGCGTCGGGGCGCAGCGGGTGAGGCCGTGCAGGGTGCCGGTGAGCGGAAAGGTCCGGATCTCTTGCTCACACCATCCGGCCTGCCGCAGGGACGCGAGTTCGGCGGCCGTGCCCCGGAGGTCGTAGGCGAGGATGAACAGCAGGATCCGGTTCGGCGGTTGCGGGCGGCTGCGGATCGCGCTGTCCGCGCCGTCCGCGCCGTCCTTCCCGATCACGCTCAGGAAGGTCGTCGCCGATCGGGGTACCCGGGGCCCGACCGGCGGTTCCCCGGACGATGCGTCGTCGCTGAGGTCCATGGCGTAGAGCCAGCCCGCCCGTGCCAGTCGGCCGCCGACGATGACGAGATCGCCCGCCCGATACTCGGCGCGGGCGGCGATCGTCGCGTCGACCATGGCCTCGATCGGACGGGGATCGTGGCGTTCGTCCCATAGCGTGACGGTCCCGCCGACCGCGCAGACCGGCATCACCGCCAGCGCGATCAGGCCGACGGCCGCGGGAAGCCGCGCCGGCCCAACCAGCCTGGCTGTCTGGGCCGTGCGGGCCAGGTCGGCGACGCCGACCGCGACGATGATGGTGAGCAACGGAACCAGAAACAGGTTGGTCCGACAGGCCCCGAAGGGCCAGTAGCGTCCGGCGCTGGCCGCGAGTTGGAGCAGTTCGGCGCCGACCAAGGCGACGATAAGGATCATCCCGTCGGGGCGCCGGCGCAGTACCCGGACTCCGAGCGCCAGCGCAACCGCCGTGGCCGTCCCGACGAGCAGCGTCGGGAGGCGATGCCCCTCGAGGAGGGAGTGCACCAGATTGGGGTCATAACGGTCGATCCCGGGCGGGACGCCACCGAGAATCGCGCCGGTCTGTTCGAGCGTGAACCGCAGGCCGCCAAGGATCCCTCGACCGGCGAGGAAGTGATCGTCCCAGAAATGGCTCGCCCGTTGGCTGGACTGGTGCGCCACAAAGATCATCATGTGGGTGCCGGTCAGGAGGAGGGCGGGGCCCACCCGTCCGGCGGTGCGCACCACGGTGCGTCGGGGCACCGCGCGGACCAGGTCGTAGCCAGCGAGGGGAACCAGCAGAAACACCGCTGGCAGCGACAGCAGCGCCAGCGCCCCGGCCGCGGTCCGGCGTGGGAGCGTGGCCTGTCCCGTCCACAGCGCGACCACCGCGAGGGTGACCACCGCATCGAGGACGTAGGGCTTGAGCTGCGTGCCGGTGTCGACGACGGTGCCGGCGAGGGCGGTCGTCACCGTGGCGGCCACGGCCGGTACCCGGCCGGTGAACCGCCGCGCGAGCAGGAAGCCGCCCGTAGCGAGAAGCGGTAGCCAGATTCCCGCTCCGACGAGCCGGAGCGACCAGCTGTGCCAGCCGAGGATGGTCCCGGTCAGCCGGGTCAGTGCCAGTGAGCCGACCGAGGACGGGGTGTTGGCCGCCGTCAGCTCCGACCAGAACGTCGGCCACGGTTCCCCCGCGAAGTGCGGGCGCCACAGCTCGTCGTACCAGAGCGGACGATCGATCCGGGCTCGCAGCGCGATCTGCACCCCGATCGTGGCGGCGACCAGTAGACCCACGAGCAGGACGTCGCCATGCCGTTTTTCCACAGGTTGTCCACAGGACACTGGCGTCCTGTGGACAACCTCCCCGATGGTGTCGATTGCTCCGTCAGTTCCGTCGTTGGGAGGGGCACTGTTGTTGGGAGGGGCGTTTGTAGGAGGCCAGGAAGCGATCGATCCGGCCGATGGCGTCCGTGAGATCGTCCACCGCGGGCAGGGTCACGATCCGGACATGGTCGGGATGCGGCCAGTTGAAGCCGCTGCCCTGGACGAGCAGGATCTTCTCGGCCAACAGCAGATCGAGGACGAAGCGCTCGTCGTCCCGGATCGGGTAGACGGCGGGGTCCAGCCGGGGGAAGGCGTACAGCGCCCCCCGCGGCGGGACGCACGACACCCCGGGGATGTCGTTGAGGAGCTTCACGACCGTGTCTCGTTGTTCGCGCAGCCGGCCGCCGGGCAGGACGAGGTCCCCTGCGCCGCCGTCCTCCGTGAGGGCGGCGACCGTGGCGAACTGCCCGGGCGCGTTGGCGCACAGGCGCATGTTCGCGAGGATGTTCACTCCCTCGATGTAGCTCGAGGCGTGGCCGCGCGGACCGGACATCACCATCCACCCGGCCCGGAACCCGGCCAGCCGATAGGACTTCGACAGCCCGTTGAAGGTCATGCAGACCAGGTCCGGCGCGAGCGCTGCGGTCGCGATGTGCTCGGCGTCCTCGTAGAGGATCCGGTCGTAGATCTCATCGGACAGCAGCATCAGGTGGTGGCGGCGGGCGACCTCGACGATGTTCTCCAGCACCTGCCGGTCGTAGACGGCACCAGTCGGGTTGTTCGGGTTGATGACGACGATCGCTCGTGTCCGCGGGGTGACCTTGGCGGCGATGTCGTCGAGGTCGGGCGCCCAGCCGGCGGACTCGTCGCAGAGGTAGTGCACGGGCCGGCCACCGCACAGGCTGACCACGGCCGTCCACAGTGGATAGTCGGGCGCGGGGAGCAGCACCTCGTCGCCGTTGTTGAGCAACGCCTGCAACGACATCATGATCAGTTCGGAGACGCCGTTGCCGAGGTAGACCCCGCCGGGGTCGATGCCGGTGACCCCCTTGCGGAGGTGATAGCGCACGACCGCTTCCCGGGCGGCGAGTAGTCCCTTGGAGTCGCTGTAACCCTGTGCATCCGCAAGGTTTGCCACGACGGCCTCGAGTACCTCCGGCGGTGCGGAGAAGCCGAACGGCGCGGGATTGCCGATGTTCAGCTTGAGGATGCGCGACCCCGCAGCTTCCAGCCGGGTCGCTTCGTCGAGGACAGGCCCACGGACGTCGTAGCAGACGTCGGCGAGCTTGTCGGACTGGGTGAACTCCATCTGCCCAGGGTAGGTGGGCTGTCCAGCGGATTTTCGACCGGTCGGCGGCGTGCCGGCGAGTTCACCCCGAGGGAGTGACTCCGAACTCGACGGTTGCGTGCTCGTCCGGCCTGATCGGCTGATCCCTGTCCGGTCACCGAGAGCCGTGCCGCTCCTTGGCACGAAGATTGACGATATTCGCCTTGAGATCGATCGTATCGATGAGACCGATCTTGACCTGTGATGGAGCTGGAGTCACCTGCACTCCGGTCACCTGCACTCCGGTCACCTGCACTCCGGCAATCTTGTCACCGGTCGCCGCAGGTTTCCCGTGCCGGGCAAGCTGCGGCATCTGGTGAGATCAGGTGAATACGCACTGATCAGATCCGGTTCGGCAAGCGCACACGTGGAGAGGTCGATGCGTCGACCGGCGTCTGGAGGCGGGCAGAGCACGACGTCGTCCATGGAATCTCCTTGGCATCAGGTTAAGCTTACTTAAGTCATGCCTGGCTGTGAGATCGGGAGAAGGGGTGCCAGCTGGGGGCATCTGACCTGCAGCCGTGGTCCGGGTGTCCACGCGGCTCGATGCTGCGGGGCCACCGGGGTCTTATAGGAGGGGCGGGGATTCTAGGCTGTCGTGGTCGGAGAATGTCTCGCCCTCGAGGAGGAGGTGCCGGTGATCTTCAGATTGGTCGGAGACGGTCGCCCGTACCCCGAGCACGGCCTTGGCCAGCGGGACTGGGCGGCCATTCCCCCTCGCCAGGTTCGGCTTGACCAGCTCGTCACCACCAAGCGAGTGCTCGCACTCGATGTTCTCCTCGATGAGGACTCGACCTTCTACGGTGACCTCTTCCCTCACGTCGTCGAGTGGGACGGAGCCCTCTACCTGGAGGATGGCCTGCACCGTGCTGTACGGGCCGCGCTGCAGCAGCGCACGTCCATACACGCCCGCGTCTACGTTCTGACCGGCCCGGCCCTGACCGGTCCGGCTCAGTCGTCGGCGGCGCGGTAGATGACGAAGACGTCCTTGCCGATCCTGGCGAAGAGGTAGCGCGGACAGTCTGATGTCGGACGGTACGCCATGATCGGGCGGAACACCGGTGACCGCCTGACCTCCTTGAGGCTGCCACCTGCCATCTGGCGTGCACGGCTTCCTGCGATGTCCAGCTCGTCTGAACGCTTGTACCATCCGCCGCAGTAGCGGATCTCGTCCGGTCGTGATGTCCACGCGGGGGTGCGGAAGAACCACATCAGATACACCGTCCGCATCAGCAGCACAAGCAGCAGGATGATGAACAGGGCTCGGATGAAGTTCCCAGCTCGTCCGGGCGCGAGGATGGGGCTCACAAGGTTGGGAGCCTACGGGCATCCCGTTCGTAGCTGAGCATCGGCTCTCGTGTCCCCCCCCCCCCCCCATCGGGTCGCGGTACGCCGAGGCAGACATTTGGATCATGTCCATACCCCCTGGGGGTAATTCAGGCTACTCGTCTTGTCGGGACGGTCTCAGCTGGCGCGGCTGAGGTGTTATCGCTGAGGAGCTCCAACAGATCCGGACCCAGATGCAGCCGTGGCGCCTGCTGCATCAGCGTTCCGTCACGATGGCGGGCGACAATCGAACCGTCGCGTCCGCGCTGCAGAACAATCCGCCTTTCATGAATAGTCCGATGATGAAGGGAGCAGATCAGAACGAGATTATCAAGATCTGTATTTCCGCCTCCGGATGCCCATTCCTTCATATGATGTACCTGGAGCCAGCGGGTATGATGGCAGCCCGGATACTGGCATACCCCTCGGTCGCGTGCATAAATTGCTAGCCGCAATCTCGTGGTTGGGTTTCGGCGGGTGCGACCCAGCATGAGAGGGTTTCCCTTGGAGTCTATAATAAGTGTCCGAAGGAGGCTGTCGCAGGACAGTCTTCGAACGACGTTCGGTAGAACGGGGATATGGTCCTTCACATCACACCTTCGGGTATTCAGTCCATTCCCTTCATGTCGCTGGAGGGGGGATCCATGGTTCTCTCGGCTTGAACCGATAAGTGTATCAATATCTATGTGTACATTTATCGTGTGAGATGTGGAGCTCATCAGCGTGGGAGCGCCGGTGGAGAGGAAAGATTCGGACATAGCCGTCAAGGCATCGGCTTTCATCTCAGGACCTGCGTGTGTTATCGAGGTGTCATTGATCGAGCCCTCGGCATCGGATGTCGTGGAAGAATCTTCCCGGTTAGAGTCTCGGGAGTCGTGCAGGCTTGACATGGCCATGACGAGAGCGCTCTCAATGATCGCACCACGGGCTGGATCGAGGCGGACGGACAGTGAAAATGTTCCATCTTCGTTCCACCGCCAAGAGCACCGCGTATTGTTCGGGCCATCTTCGTCGCGCCCCCCGTTCTCATCTTTTTGATCATGATTGATTTTGGCATGCAAGGACACGAGTCTCTCGAGCTTCTGCGCTGTGCACTGTGCGGCCTGCTCAACCCACCTTGCTTCCGTCTCCGGCTCGGCGACACGTGTTATAGCCCGAACCTTTGAATAGGAGATCTCTCCTTTGGAGAAGGACTCGCGAATGAGGGGAAGGAGTTCTAGTGCTCGGGCGACTCGAAGGTAGTCGTAGCTGGCGCGAAGTCCGAGTCCGCACCGCCAGGACAACCAGTGCGCGCAGGTCGGCATGCCGCTGGCGGACCAACCTTTGCGGCGATCGAAGGCAGCGAGCAGAATCAGCCAACGGCAGGTGGCGGCAGCCAGTCGACCCGCCCAGCTGCAGAGTTCCGTCTCGAGGGCAGGGAGGGGAACCGTCTCCAGATCTTTACCGAACATGTGTTCGATTATGGCGCGCGATGGGACCATCGTCAACCGCGTCTGGTGGGCGAACCATCTCAGCGTAGATCGCGTTATAGATCGTCAGCGGGGGCGACATCGAGAATTCTGTTTGCTTGAGGATGCGGTCGCCACAGCCGCAAGTCATGCGCTGTTCCGCGGTGCGGTCTTCCTCGACGGGCGTAGGGGTTGACGCCGTGGCGAGTGTGACGCAGAATCGACCATGTGTTCGGTTGGCTCCTGTCATCCTTTCAAGTGCGCGGGATTTCAAGTACGCGAGCACAGCCAGAACACGGTGATGATCTTCCGTGAGAGGTAGCCAATTATGCCAGCTCATCGGCGAGAAACTCTGCGGCATATTTCTTTTCGACATACTGGCGGAGAACGGGGCCGGGGACCCTGCGTGGGCAATGCGTGATTATGGCGCCGACGGGTCCGGGACCGAACCGCAGTCCCTTCTAGGCCGAGTATCGGCACTCGGCGGATCTCGGGCCTTTTAACGTCTCTCGACCTGGCAGCTTTTGAGTATGCCCGTACCCACATTGTTGTGCAATGTGTACTAGAGAGAGAAGACTAGATGAAAATGGGCAGCGGTATTGTGATCGTATTGGTGATCCAGCCGCCCGTGCTGGGTGAACTTGTCCCTCCGGTGGAGAAACTGCTGGGGGCAGGTCCGGTACTTGGGCTCCCGGGGTTGCCACTCGGCGGGGACGTCGGCGTCGGAGCGTCCACCCCGGTCGGTGTCGTCGAGGGTGGGGTGCTGGTGGGTGCCGTCGTGGGTCTGCTGGCTGGCGATGGAGCCGTGGTTGGCGGCTGTGTAGGAGTCGTGGTCGGTGGCTCCGTCGTCGGCGTGCGTGGCGCCGGGGCGGTGGATGGCGAGGACGGAGGCGATGTCGCAGGCGTCTTGACAAAAGCAGGGTCGGGACGGTGGGTGGCGGAGGGCGAGGGCTTGCTGACCTGTCGCGCGATGGGCTCCATGAGGTGTGGTTCCAAGCCTCCGGGCGATGCAGCCCGGCTGGTAAACGCTCCGGCAACCGTCGGGACGACTGTCGAGGACGTCGCGGCCGCATTGCTGGGTGCGGCCGCAGGCATGGGCGGACGTATCGCGTCCGGGGTCGGTGCCTGCGTCACCTGCCCCTGCGTCACCTGCGTGATATTCGGCTCGTCCTCCGACAGCAGCTGGGCATCGGAGGTGGGCCAGTTCATGGCCGCCGTGAGGCCGGCGACGGCGATGGCCGTCACCGCGGCGACTGCCACCGCCGACCGCCTGCGCCATCCCGCGCTGCCGCGGCCAGCATGAGTCTGCGGTGCGTCGGTGAGGTCGTTGTCGGAGTCCATGCGCATGAGCGGGAGTACACGCACGGAGTGCGTGGTGGCGGCGATGATGGTTTTCTCGGCGTCGGCGTACCTGTCACCGCTGGGTGGAGCCGTCGGTACCTTGACGAGATTGACCTTCGGTGTCTCCTTGGTGGTCTCGCCGACTTCGCTCTCAGTATCGGCTGCCGCTGCCGCTGCCGCTGCCGCTGCCCGCCGACTGGCGGCTGAGGCTGCGGCTACAGCCGCGACAGCGGCGCGATCGAAGGTGCGCGCGAGGCCGACCCGCAGACTCGCTGGCGCCGGAACCACGGCACCGGCGAGGAGCTCTTCGGGCGAGACTCCATGGGGTACCGGGATGCTGCGCGCCTGGGGCGATCCAGACCAGGCCAGAGCGCTTCCTCGAGCAAGCTCGAGTAGCCAGGACCGCAGCCGGGTGGGATCGCTCAGAGGATTTAGACGAGTGCGGGCGACGAGGGCGAACGCCGTCCCGGCCGCTGCGCGGGCCACGGTGGGATCGCCCAGAATCAGCAGGCACATCGAGAAGACATCATCGGCGTACAGATCGTAGAGATCGTCGAACGCCTGTCGGTCACCACGTCGGACACGGGCCACCAGGTCCGCGTCGTCGTCCATACTCAGCTTCTCCCCGGGGACTAGCGGCGGCCCCGGAACGGGCCGGCATCGCCCCATCGGTAGCCCGGTGAGGCAGTCCCAATGCTAGAAGTTCGTCCCCCGCAGCGGGTGAACGTCGTGAAGATTTTGTTGTCGCCGATTCGACAGTCGATAACGCTTGACTACTGATGCCGTCGCACTTTGATCCTCATCGACTACGGCTGGTTACTTTGCCTGGTAGGTCCCACGGCAGGGTGGCCATGTCCCGTCGGAGACGGGACCAATCCGCCATGGACGAATCTGCCTTCAATGAGTATAAGTCGAAATCTGTCACCAATTCGGCGGAACCGGCGTTCGGAACCGGACCGGCCATTCGCGGCCTTCCACCGGATGGCACCATGCTTCTTGCGGGTCGGGACATAGCTCAGGATGCCGGTGGTTGTTGGGCGAGCCGGGCCTTGACGGTGCCGCTCTGTCCATCACGGGTATAGGTCACTTCCACCTCGTCGCCGATGGCGTGGGACCGGACCGCCGCGATGAGGGAGTCGACGTCGTTGACGGCACGGTTGCCGACCTTCGTGATGACGTCGCCGGTGCGAAGGCCGGCCCTTTCGGCGGGTCCACCCGGAACCATGGAGCGGATCTGTGCACCGTTGCCGCTGGAGGCGGTGGAGCGGGTGTTCTCCTCCGCGGTGGAGGCGCTGACGCCCAGGTACGGGTGCCGGGCGCTTCCCGTGGAGATCAACTGGGTGGCCACCGACTCGGCATAGTTGCCCGGAATAGCGAAACCGACGCCGATGTTGCCGGACTGCTGGCCGCCACCGAAGGGACTTCCACCACCCACGGTCGCGATCGCGCTGTTCACGCCGATGATCTCGCCGCGACTGTTGACCAGCGGACCACCGGAGTTACCGGGGTTGATCGATGCGTCGGTCTGGATTGCGTCGAGCACGGTGTTCTGCTGATCCCGCACGGTTGAATCCCCGGTGCGCACCGGGCGATGCACGGCACTGACGATGCCGGACGTGACCGTACCGTTCAGCCCGAGCGGACTGCCGACCGCTACCACCAGTTCCCCGATGTTCAGCGTGTCGGAATTGCCGAACGTGGCCGCAGTGAGACCGGTGGCATTGATTTTGATCATCGCGAGGTCCGAGCTCGGATCCGTGCCTACGACCTGCGCATCGAAGGTACGACCGTCCTGCAGGGTGACCGTCAGCGAACCGCCGTTCGCGGCACCCGAGACCACATGGTTGTTCGTCAGGATATGCCCGTCCGAACGGATGATGGTGCCGGAGCCGGTGCCCGACTCGCTGCTCGATTCCTCGGAGATTGTCACGACACTCGGCAGGATCTTCTGCGCCGCGGCCGACACGGTGTTCGCGGCTGCCGGCGACGTTCCACCGGAACTGTCCACGGTGTTGTGCAGACCGGCGGATGTGACGATGGTCTGCCCCCCGTTGTTATCGGCGACCAGCGCTCCGACACCGCCACCTACACCAGCTGAGACCAGGGCAATGGCGAGTCCGGCGGCGACGAGCCGCCGTCGGCGCCAAGGCGGCGAGGCGGCCATGGTTGTCCCGTTGCCGTAGAGGTCCTGGGCGGGTGGCGAGCCGGCGCCGCTCGGGGAACTCCACGGCGGTCCCCAGGAATGCCCTCCGGTCGGGGGTCCCGCGGGGGGGCCCGCGGGGCCGGCCGCGCCGTTCAGAGCTCTCGGGGCAGCGGGACCACTGGGTGGCGGGCCTGAAGGTGGTCCCCACGGGCCGCCGGGCGGCGCCGCCGGAGGTGGGCTTCCCGCGGAGAACGCGGCCTGCTGCTGGCTGGCCTGGGACGGCCCGGCCGGGTACGGAGAATCCGGATACGGACGAGGATCCCCATGCGGGGGATGGGGATTCGGATACTGAGGATGCTGGCCGGAGGATGGCCCCAGCGCCGGCGGTTGGCTGTACGGCGAGCCGGGCGGACGGGAAGGCGGGCCCGCCGGGAGGTCGGGTTCGGAGCTGGCGGGACCAGCCGGGTGAGCTTGGCCGGCTGGTGTCCCGGCCGCGCTGCCGATGGGCGGAGCCCAGGGGGAGGGGGAGTCATGCCCGGCGCCGGACCCCTCCCTGCCGCCGCCCCCGGGGGCGGCCTCGGCGCTACTGCTGAAGGGGAGACGCGGTGTCATGGTAGGCACTTTCCCTTGAAAGCCTGAGCGATTCCTGAATGCCGACCAACGTTCGGGTAAGCGATCCGGCGTGGAGCCGCGCCGCGCCGGGTCGGCCCGACCCGGGCCGACCCGGCCCGGCCCGGCTGGGTCAGCTGGGTCAGCCGGTGGGACGGTGTTCCGCCAGTAGATCACGAATTTCCGTGAGCAGGCGTGCCTCGTCGGTGAGTGCCGGGTCCTCCTCCGGCGGGACCTGCCCCCGCGTCCGCCGCTCGTTGATGGTGTTCAGGGGGAGTACTACCACGAAGTAGATCACTGTAGCGACTGAGAGGAATGCGATGACGCTGTTGATGAACTCGCCGTACCGAAACACGCTGCCGTTGATGGTGAAGGTGAGGGCCGAGAAGTCGGGTTTGCCGAAGATCGCGGCGATCAGCGGGGTGAAGATGGTCTTCACCAGCGACGTCACCACTGCGGTGAAGGCGGTGCCGACCATGACCGCGACCGCCAGGTCGACGACGTTCCCTCGCATCAGGAACTGCCTGAAGCCCTTCATGTGGCGTCCCCCCTGAAATATGTGCCTGATGACATGGGAGGATATCGACGCAGATCAGTGGGTGACCGGCGAGGTGCCTGGCCGATCCCTTTACGCCTTCGGGGGGCTACTGTCAACTAAGCTCGCGCAACGTCGACGCAACGCCGTGGTACACCGGTGGCACGGGTGGACGCAAGCGGAGCTCGGGATCGGAGGTCGTCTGGTGACGGACGGTGTGCGACGGACCGAGTGGGACGACGACGACCGGCAGTCTCCCTACTATCAGGGGAGCGGCAGGGGTCCCTCGATGGAGCCGTACCAACCAGCGGGGCCGGATCCGCGGCCTAGCGGCTACGGCCCTCCGACCGGGCCATATGACGCCGCGGGCCCGGTGACCGGGCCCTACCACCCGGTACCGGCGAGCCATGGCGATCCCGGCCATGGCGATCCCGGCCATGGCAGTCCACGTCAGGGCAGTTCGATACAGCCCGAGGATATCGATTCCCCGTCCACCGGCACCTCGATGCGCCGGGCGCTCGTCCCGCCCGCTCGGACCGCTCGGACCGCTCGGGCTGAGAGCCCGCGGTCCCGAGCCGTTCCTGGTTCCACTCCCACTCCCGCACCCGCACCCGGTTCCACTCCCGGGCGTCGACCACCCGGATGGGCTACCGATGGAAGGTCGGCTCCACGAGGTGGACCGGATCGGCAGAATGAGGTCGGTCTGCCGCGGGCCAGAAGGGCGATGCCGACACGTCGGGCCGACGGTGCCTCCACAGGCGGTCCGCCGACCGGCGGCGCCGGGATGAGAGACGGTGGAACAGGCCCGCGGATGCCCTACGGCAGGGATGCCGGCGACGACCTCGGACTCGACCGACGCCATGCCGACCGCACCGATCCTGATCGGCCCGGTCGGCCCGGTCGGCCCGGTCGGCCCGGTCGGCCCGGTCGGCCCGGTCGGCCCGAGGCTTACCCGCCGGGCGCGGGGCGGAGCCGGCCGAGTCCGGCGCGGTTCGGAGCCGATCAGCGGGTCGCGGCGCGTCGCTCGGGGAGCCTGGCCTCCGCCGCGGGCACAGCCGATTTCCCCGACGATGACGACGCTCGCGATTCCCGACAGGGAGATCGTGATTCCGACACCATGCCTTTCCTGCATCGGGTCGGGGTGGCCCTGGTGGTGCTGGCCGTGGCACTCGGGGTGGGCGTCGGGGCCGGTGCCGTCTGGGAAAAGGTCCGGCCCAGCGGCCGGACCGCCAATGCGGCCCCGGCGCCGACGGCAGCATCGTCCGGCGGCCCCGCAGCGGCCGCGCCCAGCCCAAGCACAGGGGCGGCTGGCGGTCAGGCAGCTGGCGGTCAGGCGGCTGCGGGCCAGATCGCGGTGCCGGCGGACTGGACCTCGTTCACCGACACTGTGCAGAAGGCCACCTTCTCCCACCCGCCCGTGTGGAAGCAGCGGCGCGACAACACCGGCATCTTCTACGGCGAGCCCGGCACCGTCTCGGAGTACGGACCGCAGATGATCGGGGTGGCCCGGGTCGCGGTGCAGGATCCGGTGGCAGCGCTCACGCAGGTCCAGTCCGCCGAGTTCAACACGGTCCCCGGTCTGACCAGGGACCATTCCGGTCCGGCGACGGACACCAGCGATCAGCCCACCCAGGAACTTGCCGGCTCGTACGACCGGGAGGGGCAGCGGGTCTCCTACCTCATGCGCACGGTGTCGGTGGCCGGTGCCGTGTACGTGCTCATCGCGCGAGTGTCGACCAACGTCCTGGCGTCGCTCAACACGCTGATGGGCGCACTGCGGTCGTCGTTCGCGCCGGCCTGATCCGTCCCCGCCGGCTGGCCGTCATGGGTCACATCCGTGGGCCGGGCCGCGCGGAACGGGCCGGAGCCAGCAGATTCCAGATCACCCTGCCCGTGGCGAAGGCGGCCGGTCCGGAGACGGCCGGCCAGCCGTGGGCCAAGGCGGGCAGCAGGAACTGCACGACCCGGGCCGAGGAGGCACAGGGGGTCTCCTTGCGCAGGGCGACGGCCGGTGACGTCACTGCGGTCGAATTCGCGGGCACACCCGGGACGGCACTCGGCATCAGGACCCGCGGGGCGGCGTTCACCGGCGCGCTTGCCGGGTTCACCGGCGCGCTTGCCGGGTGCACTGGGGGCACGGCGACGGGCGCGGCCACGTCCGCATCCGTTCCAACGCTCAGCGCGGACGGTGATGCCACCGGAGCGTGCCATGGCACGCCGGCCGAATCCGTGAGGACAGTGTCCGTAGGCCGGCTCGGGACGGGGCAGCGATCCACCGACCGGAACGGGATCATGCTCTCCTCGACCGACGTGATCGCGGTCCGTAGCACCGGCGACCAGGGGGTCCCCTGGTAGGGGATATGGCCGTCCGCCCCGCCGTGGACGTCCACGACGGTCAGTGGGGCGCCCGGATGGCAGTCCGACACCTGACGGCTGGCCGCCACGACGGCGATGCCCGCGAGTTCGTCTCCGTGTTCGCAGGCGTACCGGTAGGCCAGCATGCCACCGTTGGACAGACCGATCAGGCTGACCCTGTTCCGGTCGATCGGGTAGTGCTCGCTGAGATGCGCGATCAACGCGCGTAGCCAGCCGACGTCATCGGTATGGTTGGTCACGGCGGGTTCGCAGCAGGTTCCAGCGTTCCATGCCCTGTTGAGGCCGTCCGGGTACACGACGGCGAGGCCGGCGGTACGGGCGAGGCCGTCCAGGTCCCAGTGCTGCTCGGGATCCGTGCCGTCGTAGTACAGGCTGTGCAGCGCCACGAGCAGGGGATAGGGCTTCGGGGCGTCGGACGGGGGCAGGGTCACCCGGATGTGGGCGCCCCGTCCGGAGCGTTCGAATGCATCGGGACCCGTGGTCGGCGCGGGGGTGGCGGCCAGGACCACATGACCACGTCGGGGACCCTCCAGCACGCCGCAGCCGGACGTCGTCAGCAGAAGGGGAACCAGGAGGGCGAGGAGCCAGGCCGCGGCGACGCGGCGGCGACGGACGGCTGGCACGAGGGCCATTCTGACGCGCGTCCAGCGCCCCGGGCGTCACCGGTGTCGGTGATTGCTCTTCGTGTTCGATCTACTACGAGCGAGATCGCCTTCGGGGGCGCGGACCACATTGAGTCTGGGACGATCCGCGTCGGAAGGTACCCAGCGGCCCGATGACCGTGCCTCCGTGTTCTCCGCGGCCGTGCGGTAACGGTCGAACGCCTCCTGGGCGCGGCTTTCCAGATCGTCCACGAGAGCGAGTGACTCGCGTACCCGCCGCTCCCCGGCGGGACCGGCGGCGAGCAGGTCCGACAGACAGTTGTCCACGGCACGCCGCGCCGCCAGCCAGCCGAGGAGCAGTCGGGAGCGCTCCATATCCGAGAGCTCGTCCACCGAGATGTCCCTCCGCTCGCCACTCGTGACGTTGATGAGGTTTCCGCCGTGAGGATCGGCCACATGCGGACCGATCCGGCGGGGTCCCCTGGCTGGGTCAGGTGTCCGGGTCAGGGCGATATGCGTGGTCGAGGTCAGTGACCGACTTTTACCGTCCGTCCTCTTCCAGAGTGCCCCACCTGGGGCCCGAACGCGCCGCAGTTCGCCGAACGCACATCCACCGGTCGACGCGACCGGGACGTGGGGGACGGACCACACGTTACGTGGGTCCCCCCGGAAGCGGTCGGTCGGCGGTCGGCGGGGGCTCGTCCACCGCGGACGGTGGAGGTCGTTCGGAGGAGCCGGTTTTGGACAGTGGTCCCTCACCCGGTGGCGGGATCGGGGGTCGGGGCGAGGCGACGGCCGGCGGTGGCAGCGGCTGTTTCGGCGCGTGTGCCGAGGAGTCTGTGTGTCCCGGGGAGTCTGCGTGCCTCGGGGAGTCTGTGTGCCTCGGGGAGTCTGTGTGCCTCGGGGAGTCTGTGTGTCCCGGGGAGTCTGCGTGTCCCCGGGAGGTGTGTGGGCTCGGGGGACCGGTGGGACCGGCGGGACCCGGGAAGCCGTGGGGTGTGGACGGGCGGTGAGAGACCGACGATACCTGGGGCACCGTGGTGGGGCGGCGATCGTGCCACTTCGCCCGAGCCTCGGCGGCGGTGTCCTCGACATGATCGAGGATCTCCTCCCATCGGATCTGCATGGGTCGAATGAGGCCGCCTCCCACGCCGACGACGATCACACCGGTGAGGGAGGCCAGGATCGCCCAGAGGAGCGGTGTGGTGACCGACGTCGCGAGTCCCACCTCGTCCAACGCCGCCTTGCCGAAGGCGACTACGAGCACGGTGGCCACGATGTTGCCGGCCGCCCGTCCGTACGCGAGGTCGCGTAGTGCCTCCGTGACGAAGGTCCGGACGACCCGGCCGAGGCCGACCCCGATCATGATGACCAGCGTCGCGAGCAGGGTGTGGAGCAGCAGAGCGAGTAGATCGGTCACGGTGTCCTCGGCCGCGTTCGGTCCGAAGACCCCCAGCGCGATCCGCAGCACGCCGAGCAGGCCGATGCCCATGAGCACCCGCAGCCCGCCCGCACGCACGCTCGGGGCCGGCTGGTGCAGTAGCCGCGGCAGGCCGGCGCGATCGATGATCCGATCCAGGCCGGCGCGTTCGGTCAACCGGGTGACGAGGCGCGTACCCGCCCGAACCAACAGCCAACCGAGCAGACAGATCGCGAGGAAAAGGCCAATTTTCGGGGCTGTCGCGGCGATTTGCGACCAGGCGTCGGAGAAGCCCCGATCCCACTCCACGGCAAGCGTCACCCGTACAGCACAACAGCAAACGCTGTGTAGTTGAATGATGACACGCCGCTATTTTGTGGGGGTGGTCCCGTGGTTTGCCCCGACCGCCGGGGGCCAGATATCCGGCCCCGGCACCCCCGGCACCCCCGGCACCGGGTTCCCGGCACACCGGGTCTCCCAGGGCTCGTGCGGACGGGCGAGGGCCCGTCCGGTTGAATCGGTGGATGAGCATGCAGCCCGTACACATACCACCACGGGCGGACCTGCCGACCCTGGCGGCGGCCGCCGCCGACTGCCAGGGATGCGACCTCGCACAACTGCCCGGCACCCGCACGGTCTTCGGGGTCGGCCCCGCGCATAGCTGGCTCGCCCTCGTCGGCGAGCAGCCGGGCGACATCGAGGACCGGCGGGGTGTGCCGTTCGTGGGCCCCGCCGGCAAGCTGCTCGACCGGGCCCTCGGCGAGGTGGGACTCGACCGTGCCGAGGTGTACACGACGAACGCCGTCAAGCACTTCCGGTATCGCACCGGCAACGGTCCGCGGCGGATCCATCAGACCCCGGACCTGCGGCATGTCACCGCGTGTCGTCCCTGGCTATCCGCGGAGCTCAACCTCGTTCGGCCGGCGATCGTCGTGATCCTGGGGGCTACGGCCGGCATGTCGCTGCTCGGACCGTCGTTCCGGGTGACGAAGATGCGTGGCCGGCTGCTCCCCGGGCCGGCAGGCTCCGGGGCTCAGCTGCTCGCCACGCTGCATCCCAGTGCGGTGCTACGGGCGGATCCTGCCCGCCGTGACGAGGTCTACGCCGGCTTCGTCAACGATCTGCGGATCGCCGTGGCGGCCCGTCCCACCATGGACCCGTCCGCCTCGGTGGACGCATAGTCCGTCCGGGCCCCGGCGATCCTCCACCGGGAAGGGCCTCGTTACCGATCTTCGTCTAGGTGACGATCTTCGTCTAGGCGACGATGTCGATCGGCGTGCCGAGGGGAACGGTCTGGGCGAGTCTGGTGATCGCGTCGTTGCTCAGGCGGATGCATCCGTGGCTGACGTCCTTGCCGATGAGCTTTGGTTCGTTCGTCCCGTGCACGCCGATGACCGGCTTGTGGCCGCCGAACGAGCTGAGTGATGTCGAGAAGCCGTTGAGCCCGAAGGCATACGGCCCGTACGGACCGTTCGGATCACGCGGCTTGAGCAGCTCCATGAGATAGAAACGCCCGCCCGGCGTCGGGGTGTCGGCGGTGCCGATCCCCACCGGCTCCTCGGCGATCTGCGTCCCGTTGCTGAACACCTGGAGTCGGTGCCTGCTGCGGGAGACAACCAGCCGGTACGGCGTCTCGGACGCGGTGACCTGGTCCGCCTTCAACCATCCGGTGCTGCCGTTCGGCTGCACCGGCAGCAGTACCTGCCACCATCCCGACAGCTTGGCCTGGACGAGGAAGACCCGCTTGACGCCGTTCTCATTCGGACTGGCCAGAGTGGAGGAGGGTTGGGTGTCGGTCGGGGCGCTGTAGACGTCGACGCTGGCACCCACGGCCGTGACCACGGTGCTCTTTCCCTGGCCGAGTCCGGCGGCGGCGGCGAGCTGGTTGCGCACCTGCGGGGAGAGATCGGTGGATGCGTTCCTGGCGCCGTCGCCGCAGCCGGTCAGCACGACGCCACCCAGGATGGCCGCGAGGGCGCCCGCGGCCATCCTGGGACCAGGTCCGGAGCTCATCGCGTGTAGTGCGGATCGGCCGGGACGGCGCTCGTGGCGGCGGGCACCGCGACGGGTAGCGGAGCGGGCGGTGCGAGCGGCGGCGGGGCCGATCCGCCCGTGCAGTTGGAGACACCGACCGTCGGCACGGTCACGAGCAGAACCTTGGTCTTGGCGTCCCAGGGGGAGCCGATTACCGCGAGTGCCTTCGAGGGGAGGTCAACGGTCTGCTTCGGCCCGATGTCCAGAATCCCGCCGTGCAGGCTGGTGTCGAACCAGCCGAATCCAAAGGCCTTGTCCGCGGTGTTCTTCAGTTTCCAGGAGGGGACGGAGCCGTCGCAGGTGAAGGTGAGGAACAACGGGTTGACGTCCATGTCGTCGATGCTGTTGATCTGCTTGTCCAGCGGGACCTTGAAGGGCAGCAGGTCGAGGAAACCATCGAGTGTCGGCTTGCCGGTGCCGTTGGTCGGGGTCGCGGAGGACGCCGCGCTCGCCGTCGCGTCCAGAATCAGAGCCGCGGCGTCGGTGGGCGTGGCGCTCGGCGTGGCGCTCGGATCGAGGCTCGCAGTGGCGGTCGGGCCGGCCGACCCGGTCGGCTTGCCCGCCGAGTCCAGGCCGGCCAACGGCCCTGTCTTCGGGGTCGCCGTCGGGGTGTCGGAGACGAGGGGGGACGGACTCGACTGGGTGACGGCGGCCGTGGCCGTCGCGATGGCGGTGGGCGACGGTTCCGGAGTTTCGGCGAGCGCCGGGGAGGCCAGTGCGATGGTCGCCATGCCGAGAACGCCGGCCACCGCGGCACGCATTCTGGTGATACGCATAAATCCGTCTCCTCGACGTGTGCCGAGCACGTTGATTGCGGGCAGGAGCGATTGCAGCCAAGAAGGTAGCAACGCGCCGTTCGTCCCCGGCGGGCCGGGTCCGGCGTAGCGGAACTGTTGGGTCGAAGAGGGACGGAGGACGGGCGCGACCCCTTTGTCGATCATGGAGTTCTCGACACTTCATGTTCGACAGGGAAGGGGAATGGGCCCGGGACGCCCGCACCGGGCGGCGTTGGAAAGAGCTGCCGAAGCCTGGATCCAGGCTCACTGGCGGCCCTCGACGCCGCCCCACACCGCCCGACATGGCGGGCGGGCCGGGTACGGCGCGTGCTCACGGTAGATGGAACGACGATGCGCCCCCAGCACGGCAGCCGCCACGTGCACCTGCCCGAAGGCCTCGCCCACGCCTGCGGCGTGCTCCTGACACAGGTCGACGTCGACGAGAAGACCAACGAAAATCCCTTTGTTCTCCGCGGTTTAGGCCAGATTCCTGACCTGACCGGCGTCCTGATCACTGCTTTCCCGGCCCCGCCCTCACACGCCCAGGCGGCAGGATCAAACGGCCACCAGCTCAACACACTGGAGCCCGGGGAACCGTGCCCGCAGAGCCTGGCAGATCTGCTCCGGCCTCCACCGTATGGCGAGGTGGTCCTGGATGAGGTCCCGCAGCTACGAGTTACGGATGATCTTGCTGGTGTCCGAGAAACGGGCCGCACCTCAGTTCACTCGCGTCAGCATTTCGTTGTCCGGTGCCGTGGACCAGTAGCACGGGAACGAGAACAGTAGTCACAGCTACAACGGAGAGCGCCCAGAAGGCAGGGTCTTCTCGATGCGAGGACGGGGCCCAGCCAGAGCCACCGGAGCCGGCACCTGTGGATTTGTGTACGCGCCCTCAGCCAAAGTTCTCCCAAGATCGGCGAGACTTCAAGGGGCGAGGCGTTCGACGACCCAGAGATCTTCGGCCGCGGTCGGGACGCCGCCGCCCGCATCGCCGCCGCCCGCATCGCCGACCCGGACACCGGTGGCGTCCGGGTCGGCGACGGCGAGGGAGTCCGTGCCGCCGCCGTCGGCCGGTACCGACACCCGCCGGTACCGCAGCCGGTCGTGCAGCCGGTCCGCGCGGCCCTGCCAGAACTCCACGGTGTCCGGCACGATGCGTAGCCCACCCCAGAACTCCGGTGTCGGCACCCGGGTGCCCTCGGGCCAACGGGCCGCGAGCTCGGCGGCGCGGTCGTCGAGCACCGTACGGGACTCGATGATCGTCGACTGGTGGCTGGCCCAGGCGCCGAGCTGCGAACCATGCGGACGCGACTGGAAGTAGCGTTCCGTCTCGGCCCGGCTCACGCGCTCGATCGATCCGATGACGACGACTTGGCGCTCGAGGGCGTACCAGGGGAAGACCAGCGAGCCGAAGGGGTTCTCGGTGGCCTCACGGCCCTTGCGCGAGGCGTAGTTCGTGTAGATCACGAAGCCCCGCTGGTCGAACCCCTTGAGCAGCACGGTCCTGGCACTGGGCCGCCCAGCGGCGGATGCCGTCGCGAACACGGCCGCGTTGGCCTCCGGAACGCCTACCCCGGGGGTGGCCGCGTCGATGAACCAGGCGGCGAACTGTTCGACCCAGGTCGGCGCGAGATGCTCCGGCTCCAGACGACCGGCGCGGTAGCCCTGGCGGAGCAGGGCGGGATCGGGGACGTCCAGATCGGGGACGTCCGGGTCCGGACCGCCCACCGGCGGCTCGTCGGCAGCGGAGGCTGGGGCCACGCCCCGATCCTGCCAGGCAGGCCGCGCACCCCAGCGGGACGGTCCCGAGAGTGATCCCGCCGGGCCAGGGTCCGTCGTCCTGGTCAGGAGAGCTCGGCCAGGATCTCGCGGACGCCGAGGTCCCAGCGAACCGTGAGGTCGGTGCACCGTCGGCCGGCCAGCCGATATGGCGCGTCGCCGCCCGACGACCCCGACAACAATGCTGGTAGCAGGGTGATACCGCGAGCGGCGAGATCATCGGCCAGCGCGGGCAGCCATTCCTGGACGATCCACGGCGTGTGGATTCCCAACGTTGAGTATCCGAGCACGAGAAAGTCGGCGACGGCGAGCGTCTCATTCATGAACATGGACACGGTGTCGCCGATGCGTATCTCCCAACGGTCCAGGTGCACCGCGTGCCCCGCCGCGCCGATCGCCCGGCCCAACCGTTCGGCGGGTGCGATGTCCGCTGCGCGATGACTGATGAAGACGAACGCCATGATCCTCCCGTCGTGTTCGCGCTGCGTGACTGCCGCCGGTCAGGCGTTCCAGGCACGAGGCCCGACCGTAGCGCGGAATGATCTCAGTTGACCAAACTTTCCATTCACGACTTTCGGCATATTCGTATAAATAGTAATATGATAGATAAAACTGCTGTGACTTACGTCATATTTTATGGGTTTCGCGTTGCCCGGTGCGTCGGTCTGTGCGCGGTCGGCCCCAGATAAGGGTTGGATGGAGCATCGCGGGGCACCTGCGCCCTGGCGCGCTGGGAGGCCTCACGGCAGGATCGGACGGAGCAGCACCGACGAAGCAGGCAGCACCGACGAAGCAGCACCGACGAAGCAGGACGCGGACGGGCCGCCGGCGGGACCATAGAGACAGAACCGGTGGGACCAAGAGACAGAAGCGGAGATCCGGACTCGATGGCCGAGAAAACAAGCGATTTCAAGCCCGGTCTGGAAGGTGTGATCGCCTTCGAGACGGAGATCGCCGAGCCGGACAGGGAAGGTAGCGCGCTGCGTTACCGCGGCGTCGACATCGAAGACCTTGTTGGCAAGGTCGACTACGGCCACGTCTGGGGGCTGCTGGTCGACGGGGCGTTCGAGCCCGGACTGCCGCCGGCCGAGCCCTTTCCGGTCCCGGTGCACTCCGGTGACATCCGGGTGGACGTGCAGAGCGCGCTCGCGATGCTCGCGCCCTACTGGGGCCTGGGCCAGCTGATCGACATCACCCCGGAGCAGGCACGGGACGATCTTGCCCGGGCATCGGTCGTGGCGTTGTCGTTCGTCGCCCAGTCCGCGCGGGGCCTTGGTCAGCCGGCGGTGCCGCAGAAGGAGGTTGACCGGGCCCGGACGATAACCGAGCGGTTCATGATCCGTTGGCGTGGTGAACCGGATCCCAGGCACGTCCAGGCCGTGGACGCCTACTGGGTCTCGGCCGCCGAGCACGGCATGAACGCCTCGACGTTCACCGCCCGGGTGGTCGCCTCGACCGGCGCGGACGCCTCGGCGGCGCTGTCGGCTGCCGTCGGTGCGCTGTCCGGTCCGCTGCACGGCGGTGCTCCGTCCCGGGTGCTCGCGATGCTCGACGAGGTCGAGCGCACCGGCGACCCCCTCGGCTACGTCCGCCGCGCCCTGGACCGCAAGGAGCGCCTGATGGGCTTCGGGCACCGGGTGTACCGCGCCGAGGACCCGCGGGCCCGGGTGCTGCGCCGGACCGCTCGTGACCTGGGCTCGACCCGCTACGAGGTGGCGGAGGCGCTGGAGGCCGCCGCGATCGAGGAGCTGACCAATCGGTTCCCGGATCGCCCGCTGCGGACCAACGTCGAGTTCTGGTCGGCGGTGGTGCTGGACTTCGCCGAGGTGCCGGCCCATATGTTCACGTCCATGTTCACCTGTGCCCGCACCGCCGGCTGGAGTGCCCACATCCTGGAACAACAACGCACCGGGCGGCTGATCCGCCCGTCCGCGCGGTACGTGGGCCCCGCTCCGCGCCCGCTCGGTGACGTTCTGCCGGGGGTCAGCCGTGGCTGACGCTCCCGCGATCGTGCTGCCCGACCGGCTGCGTCCCCGGGACGGCCGGTTCGGCTGTGGCCCGTCGAAGATCCGTCCCGAGGCGGTCGAGGCCCTCGCCACGAGCGGGGCGACCTACCTCGGCACCTCACACCGGCAGAAGCCGGTCAAGAGCCTGGTCGGCCGGGTGCGGGCAGGCCTGTCCGAGCTGTTCTCCCTGCCCGAGGGCTACGAGGTCGTGCTCGGGATCGGCGGCGCCACCGCCTTCTGGGACGCGGCAGCCTTCAACCTCGTCCGGACCCGCTCCCAGCACCTCGTCTTCGGCGAGTTCGGGGGCAAGTTCGCCGACACGACGAAGGGCGCGCCGTTCCTGGCCGCGCCGTCGGTGATCTCCTCGCCGCCCGGTACGCATCCGGACTGGGCGCCGGAGGCGGGCATCGACGTCTACGCCACTCCGCACAACGAGACCTCGACCGGTGTCGCCCGTCCGGTCCGCCGGCCGGTGGGTGCGGACGACGGCGCCCTGCACCTGGTCGACGCCACCTCGGGGGCCGGCGGGCTGCCGGTCGACGTGCGCGAGGTGGACGTCTACTACTTCGCGCCGCAGAAGAGCTTTGCCTCCGACGGCGGCCTGTGGGCGGCGCTCGTGTCCCCGGCGGCGATCGACCGGCTCGCCGAGATCGCCGCGACGGACCGGTGGATCCCGCCGTTCCTCGATCTCACCACGGCCCGGGACAACAGCTCCAAGGACCAGACCTACAACACCCCGGCAGTCGCGACGCTGTTCCTGTTCGCCGACCAGATCGAGTGGATGCTCGCCCAGGGCGGGCTGGACTGGTGCGTGCGGAGGACCGCGGAATCGTCGTCCATCCTCTACACCTGGGCCGAGAAGACCTCCTACGCGACACCGTTCGTCGCCGACCCGGCCGCGCGTTCACAGGTCGTCGTGACGGTCGACTTCGAGGGGGTGGACGCCGCCGCCGTGGCCAAGGTGCTGCGCGCCAACGGTGTCGTCGACGTCGAGCCCTACCGCAAGCTCGGCCGCAACCAGCTGCGGGTGGCCTGCTTCCCGGCGGTCGAGCCGGCCGACGTCGAGGCGCTCACCACGAGCATCGACTACGTGGTCGAGCACCTGTAGGTGGTCGAGCACCTGTAGGCGCCGGGAACCGGCGGGAGCCGCCGGCCAACCACAAGGGCCGGGGCCGCGGGAGACGCCGCGGCCCCGGTGGGGCCGCATCCGGTCAGCGCAGCGGGCGCTCCGGTGCCGCCTGGGCCGCCTGGGCCGCGATCGGGTCGATCCCGCTGTCCCCGACCCCGCTACGGTCGTCTATCGGGACATACGACCGCTGGTCGTAGCCGATGTACAGCTGGCGCGGTCGGGCGATCTTCTGCTCGGGGTCGAGTAGACCCTCCTCCCACTGCGCCAGCCATCCCGGCATCCGGCCGATGGCGAACAGCACCGGGAACATCTCTACCGGGAAGCCCATCGCCTGGTAGATGATGCCGGTGTAGAAGTCGACGTTTGGGTAGAGCTTGCGCGCGACGAAGTACTCGTCCTCCAGCGCGATCCGCTCCAGCTCCATGGCCAGGTCGAGGAACGGGTTCGTGCCGGTGACCTTGAAGACCTCGTCGGCGACCTGACGGATCACCCGGGCCCGCGGGTCGTAGTTCTTGTAGACCCGGTGGCCGAAGCCCATCAGCTTCTTCTTGCCGTCCTTCACCTGGGCGATGAAGGCGGGGATGTTCTCGACCGACCCGATCTCCGAGAGCATCCGCAGCACCTGCTCGTTGGCGCCACCGTGCAGCGGACCGTAGAGCGCGGAGATCGCGGCGGCGGCCGCCGAGAACGGGTCCGCCTGCGAGCTGCCGACCGCGCGCATCGCGTTGGCCGAGCAGTTCTGCTCGTGGTCGGCGTGCAGGATGAACAGCACGTCGAGGGCGTGCTCCAGGTTGGGGTCCGGCTCGTACTTGAGCTCGGTGGCCTTCCACATCATGTTGAGGAAGTTGCCGGCGTAGGACAGGTCGTTGTCCGGGTAGACGTACGGGAAACCGACCGAGTGCCGGTAGGAGAACGCCGCCAATGTCGTGATCTTGGCGATCAGGCGGACGATCTGCAGCCGGCGCAGCCCCGGGTCGTCGATCGTCTTGGCGTCCGGGTAGAAGGTCGACAGCGCACCTACCGTGGAGACCAGCATGCCCATCGGGTGCGCGTCGTGGTGGAAGCCGTCGATGAACTTCTTGATCGACTCATGGACCAGGGTGTGATGGGTGATCTCGTCTTCCCAGGTCGACAGCTCCTCGGCGGAGGGAAGCTCGCCGGCGAGGAGCAGGTAGGCGACCTCGAGGAAGCTGCTCTTCTCCGCCAGCTCCTGGATCGGATAGCCGCGGTAGCGCAGGATGCCGGCGTCACCGTCGATGTAGGTGATCGCACTCCTACAGCTCGCCGTGTTCGTGAAGGCGGGGTCGTACGTCATCAGCCCGAAGTCGTCGTCGCTCGTTTTGATCGAGCGAAACGCACTCGCACGTACCGCGCCGTCCGTAACCGGTATCTCATACGTTTTTCCGGTGCGGTTGTCGGTGACGGTCAGTGTGCTGACCTGCTCGGACACGCCGGGCTCCTCTCGCTGTGGCGGTGCCGCAATGACGGCACTAGCCCAAGTCGGGGCGCGCGTCCGGGTACGGAGCGCTCACGCCGGTTCGCTGGCTCACATGGTTGTTCCCAAGTTTGGCCGTTCGTGCCTGCACATGCCCGTGATCGGTGAGCTCCGTCCCACGTGTGCTACACCACCCCCGGTGGGACAGAGTCTCCCGTGGCTGCGCTCGGGGTTGGAATCACGCTTCGATGGTCACCGCGGCTCGCCCAACCGGGTGGACCGCTCCTCGCAGAGCGAGGAGCGGTCCTCGCCGCCGGCCTCGCCGCCGGTGGCTCGGAGCCAGGCGAGCACGGCCAGCACCCGACGGTTGTCGTCCGCGGAGGCCGGCATCCGCAGCTTTGTGAAGACGTTGGCTACGTGGTTCTCGACGGTCTTCGGCGCCAGATGGAGTTTGGCGCCGATGCCCTGGTTCGATCGTCCCTCGGCCATGTGCCGGAGCACGGCCCGCTCCCTGGCGGTGAGGCGTTCCAGTTCGTCGGCCCGCCGGCGATGGGCCAACAGGCCGGCGATGACCTCCTCGTCGACGACGAGCCGGCCGCTGACCACCCTGCGTAACGCGTCGTGCAGCGCGGTGATGTCGTCCACCCGGTCCTTGAGCAGATATCCGATGCCGCCGCCCCCGTCGCCCAGCAGCCGCAGCGCGTACGGCGTCTCGGCGTACGTGGACAGCACCAGGATGCCCATCGCGGGATGGGCCGCACGTATCGTCTCGGCCGCTATCAGCCCCTCGTCGGTGAACGTCGGAGGCATCCGGATGTCCAGGATGACGGCGTCGGGCCGGTTGCCGGCGAGCTGGTCGATGATCTCGTCCGCAGTCCCGGCCTGCGCGACGACCTCGACTCCCGCGGCGGCCAGCAGCATGGCCAGCCCCTCGCGGAACAGGGCCGAGTCGTCCGCGACGGCTACCCGCACGGGATGCTCGCAGTCAGCCGGGTGCCGCCGCCGGACGGGCTGACGATGCTCAGGTCGCCGCCGAGCGCACGTACCCGATCCGTGAGACCCGCGAGCCCGCCACCCTCGACCACGACGGCACCGCCCTTACCGTCATCGGTGACTTCGATCAGGATGCCGCCGTCCACGCACCGGACCGTCACCCGGACCTGGGCCGCCCCGGCGTGTTTGACCGTGTTCGTCAGCGCCTCGCAGATCGTGTAGTAGGCGCCGGCCTCCAGGATCGGCTCGAACCGGACGGTCGGGATGTCGAACTCGACCTTGACGGGGAGGGGCTCGATCACCACCTCCAGGGCTGGGCGCAGCCCACCCTGACTCAGCATGGCCGGGTGGATTCCCCGGGCCAGACTGCGCAGGTCCTGGAGAGCATGATGCAGATCCTCGCGAGCGGCTTCGATGGCAGAGATCGTATCGGGGTCGGAGGTCTTTGTCCGGGCGAGTCCCAGTCTGGTGGCGAGGGCCAGCAGCCGTTGCTGGACGCCGTCGTGCAGATCGCGCTCGAGGCGGCGCCGTTCGATCAGGCCGGCCTCCACGATGCGGGCCCGGGAGGCGCGTACGGCGTCCAACTGCGCGGCCACGGCGGCGTGCAGCCGGGCGTTCTCCAGCGCCATGGCGCTGGCCTGCAGGGCGACCGTGACCAGGTCGCGGTTGCGCTCCTGGGCGGCGGTGGCGGAGATCAGCGCCAGTGGCGCGCCCGACGAGGTCGTCACCGGCACGAGCAGCCGGCCGGCTCCGGGGCGGGGCGGGGTGGCCGTGGCGCCGTCGGCGTCGACGTGCCGCCGCTCCTGCGGCATCCATAGGAAGAGCTCGGCGGAGTCGTCGTGCAGAGCCGTACGCAGGATGTCCCGTACGGCCGGGACCGTCGGTGGCATCGGCAGCGTCGCCAGGATCTGGGCGATGCGGGCGCGGGCGAGCTGGCGGCGTACGCCTGCCGCGGCGAAGGCCAGGGGGATGGTCAGCAGCGCGAGCGCGATGAGGATGAAGGCCGGCGGGACGTAGGCTCCGCTGGGGTTGCAGACGAAGATGTTGACCGTGGCGGCGAGGGTGAACGCGACCAGCAGCGCGATGGCGACCGGTCCGAAGATCCGGCGGTCGAGCGCGGAGTAGCGGCGCAGCCGCACGCGGACGACCCAAAAAAAGGCCGCGGCCAGCACGAGGGTCAGGCTGTCGAGGACCCAGATGATCTCCTCGAAGGCATCCCGGTCGATCGGCGAGCCATACCACCAGACATTTCGGGAATATCCGAACCAGGTCGGGTCGGAGATGCCGACCAGTCCCAGGTTTGCCACCGGGATGAGGAGGACGGCGCTCGCCAGCAGGGCGCGCTCGCGGTTGCTCTGCAGTCGCCCGACCGGATATCGCAGCGCGCCCCAGCCGAGACAGACCCAGAAATGCGTGTAGGCGAACGTGGAGATGAAAGCCGACGGACCCTCGTCCCACGCCACGGTCCAGGTCAGTGCCCACAGCAGACCACTGAAGATCATGGCTCCGGTGGCGCTGCCCAACGCGTCCTCACCGTTCAGCAGCACTCCGGTGAGGACGAAGGTGAGCGCCACCGAGACGTTGATGCCCGCCGTCACCGGGTTGTCGGAGAATGCCGGCCACTGGCAGGCGACCGTTCCGGCCGTGGTGGCCACACCCCCGATGCCGAAGCACCATGAGCGGTGGCGGGCGGCGCAGGCGGCCAGCCGGCGGGGTACACGCGGATGAGGCACCTCAATCCACCGTATGTAGCCGGAATCTCACCGAACAAGCGTCGCACATGGCGACCGGGGGTTTCGAGGGTTCCCCCCTAATCTCCCGGCGGCAACCCCCCGAAGAACTCTGGAGCTGCCCCCGAAGCCAGCGGTGGCATCGAAGGTGGAGGCTGGGAGAAACGGGTCGGTGTCCCTCGGGGACCGGGCCTTCGGGGCCGGGTCTTCGGGGTCGAGCCTTCGGGGTCGAGCCTTCGGGGCCGGAGCTCGCGAGAGGCCGCCTGTGGTGGTGGGTCGGCTGCCGCTGGGGGGTGGCCGGCCCACCTCCTGCTGTTTTCGGCGGTTCACCAGAATGTCATTCGTTTCTGAGTGTCGCTAACGAGTACCGTCGTGAGATGGAGACCGAGACGGCACGTGAGGCCGAACTCGCGTCCGCGCTGCGCCTGTCGGTGATGCGGCTTTCCCGGCGCATGCGCCAGGAGCGGTCGAGCCGGCTCACCCCCACGCAGACCTCCGCGCTTGCCACGCTGGAGCGGCACGGCCCCATGACGCTCGGGGAGATCGCCGCCCACGAGCGCGTCCAGCCGCCGTCGATGACCCGGGTGATCGCGCATCTGGCCGTCACCGGGCTCGTCGAGCGCCGGCCGCATCCCACCGACGGCCGTCAGGTGATCGCCGAGGTGACCGAGGCGGGTCGAGCCCTGCTCGAGGACGACCGTCGGCGCCGGGACGAATGGCTGACCGATCGGCTGGCCGAGCTCTCACTCGAGGAGATCGCCGCGCTGAACCGCGCCGCACCGATCCTGGACGCGCTTGCCGGCTCGTAGGCTGCCCGCCGATCCGAGCATCGTTCCGACCGCCGTTCAGAGCTCCACCCAACCGCCCTGCTGATGGGAGGTCTGCGCGGCGGCCATCAGGTGGTTCGCGGTGAGCAGGTCGTGGAAGGTGGCGCCGCGGACCAGCCGGGCGTCGTCGAGTTCGGTGGCACGCACCACGTCGTAGGTGGCCTCCATCAGCCCCGGCCGGGAGGTCGGTACGGTCGGCATCATCAGATCCCGGATGCCGCTGCCGTCCTGGCGGCGGACCAGACGGCCCCGGACGACGATGCGTCCGGAGTCGCCGCATACCGTGAGGGTGGCTGTGCCGAGGTTCCCGCCCATCTGCTCGTTGATCAGGACCGTCGCGCCGCTCGCCGCCAGCAGGGCCAGCGTCACCGGTGCGTCCGGGGTGAGCGCCGGGGCGGGCATCGCGGCCGGATCGGCGCAGACCGCGAGGATCTCGCCGCACCAGCGCATCGCCAGATCGATGATCTCGACTCGCCCGGCGGGCCCGTTCGGCGCGCCCACCACGGTCATCTGGGTGAGCCGGCCCAGGGAGGGAACGGTCGCCGCGACGTGGGTGGCAGCCGGCCAGGCCCGCCCGTCGAGCGCGACCACGTGGGCGAGATCACCCTCCTCGGCGAGGTCGGCGACCGCGCGCAGGGCCTCGGCCTCGACGGTCGCCGGCCCGGCCAGGAGCACGTGCAGGCCGATCTCGGCCGCTTGCCGGGCGACGATGTCGGAGGCGGGCGGCGGCATCTCCACGCAGACCGCCTCGATGTCGTCCGAGAGCAAGGTGAGCAGATCGGCGTACGCCCGTCGGACACCCGCCTCGGCGGCCCAGGCCAGGGACTCCAGCGGCTCCGGGGCGAGGAGACCGACGACGTCGACCCCGGCATCGCGCAGCACCTCGGCGGTAGTGCTGTCCGAGCCGTCGGTGACCAGGGCCATCGCGAGGGGCAGGTCCGGCTGCCGCCGACGCACGACGCGCCGCAGCTCCCGCCAGGCCTGAGAAAGGGCGGGATCGCGCGGCGGCACCAGATCGGGGAGCGTCGTCACAGCATTGATAGTGCTCCCCGTCCGGTGGCGAGGGTCGCCGGTCAACCCGATTGTCGCCGAGAACCGATCGGAGGCCGAGCGCTCGCCATCCGAGCCCGGAGCAGGTCCGTGCCGCACTGTTCGTCTCGTCCCAGGGAGACTGTCGTCTCGTCCCAGGGAGAGGGAGCCTGTCGTTCCAGGGAGGTTGAGCTGGCAACCAGACTGTTCGTGGCGGCCGTCCCACCCCCCGAGGTCGCCGAGGCGCTGCTCGCGGCCGTGCGCAGGACGCGCGCCGCGGCGGCGGATCTGCGCTGGACCACGCCGGACCAGTGGCACGTCACGTTCGCCTTCCTCGGGCCGGTGCCGGACGACCGGCGCGCCGAGCTCGGCGTGAGACTGGCGCGGGTGGCACGCCGGCACGGCCCGTTCGCCGTCGAGACGGTCGGCGGCGGACGGTTCGGCGATCGGGTGCTGTGGACCGCGGTGCGGCAGCCACCGCCGGTGACCGCGGACGCATCCGTCGACGGCATTGCCGCGGCCGCCGCCGCGGCCGCCGGTGACGTGGCAGGCTCGCGAGCCAGCCCACGCCTGACGGCGCTGGCGGTCGGGGTCCGGCGGGCCGCCGAGCGTGCCGGGGCGGCCCGCCGGAACACCCGTCCGTTGCGCGCACATCTGACACTCGCCCGGGTGCCGAACGGACGCGGGCGAGCACTGGAACCGCTCGTCGAGCTGTTGCGTGCCGATGTCCCACCGCTGCCCTGGAGCGTCGAGCGGCTCATCCTGATGAGCAGCTCGGGCGGCGGCGAGTCCGGATCATCCCCCACCTACCGGGCGGAGACGGTCTGGGACCTCGTCGGCGGTCAACCGTCGGTCGAGGGATCCGCCGGGCGGTAGCGGTAGCCCACGCGGCGGATGGTCTCGATGCGGTCCCGGTGCTCCGGGCCGAGCTTGCGCCGCAGCCGCGTCACCAGGACATCCACCGTGCGGATGTCGGGAGCCGACTCGTCGTCGACCTGATGGCCCCAGACCGAGCAGAGCAGTGCCTCCCGGCTGTACGCCTGCCCGGGATGGCGGACGAAGAAGTCCAGTACCTCGAACTCCAGGTAGGTCAGCTGCAGGGTCCGGCCGTCAACGGTGGCGAGCCAGGCGGTGCGGTCGACCCACACCCCGCGCTGGGGCGGCGGCGCGATCTCCCACTGGCCGGTCCGGAGGCCGGCGTCGGGCGTGTGCGTGGGCGCCGTCGCGGGCAGGGACGGTCTCGGCAGGGACGGTCTCGGCCGGGACGGTCGTGGAAGGGACGCCGCCGGAACGGACGCCGCACGGGAGGGCGCGGTGTGGGGCGTCCGGTACGGGAGGACGGTCGTCTGCGGGGGCATTGCTGGCCTTTCGGTCAGGTTTCTCTCGGTCACCGAAGATCGGGTGGGCGGCGAGATGCCGTCGACGTGTCAGCGTTCTGGCCGGTGGGTCCGCCGGGTACGCGGCGCGGTGGCGCGAAGATGGTGGCGGTGTCTCTCACCGGCGGCGGCGGGGGAGGGCGGGGCCGATGTTGTTCGGGGGAGGTCGGCATGTGCAGCTACCAGCGATGACGCTGCCCGGTGGGGCTTTCCTGGCGATGCTTGCCGGTTCGCGCGAGACGAGGCAACGTCGGTTGACAGACGGTGGCGTGCCCTGGTGCGGCGTCCGGACCGACTGACGCTTCGTGAAGCGCCGTGCGGGAGGTAGGCGGCTGCCCGTCAGGCCGCCGGACAGGCGGCCGAGGCAACGCGGAGCAGATCAATGTGGCCCCGGGTGACCAGGATCAGCCGCTTCAACACAAGAGCAACGGAAGCACACTGCTCCGGTGGTCGCCAAGCATTGAAAAGTATGACTTATCTCACCTCTTGGTCTTTCGGTGGAATCCGTGGTGCATGACGCCGGCCGTGGAGGTCCCGGGATATCCATCTTCCCGATGGAGAAGCGTGAATATACTCACGGACTGTTCCAGGAACCGCGGCCGGGGACGTCAGGAACAGGAGATGCCGTGGCTCTGCCTGATTTCTTCGTGATCGGTGCTCCCGACGCGGGTACGGAGGTCCTGCACGAGGAACTCGGCCGCCATCGATCCGTCTTCATGTCCGAGATCCCGCAACCGGGGTACTTCCTGGCCGGGCGCATCCTGGAAAGCGGGCTCGACGTCACCACGGCAGGCCGGGCCGGCGTCGTCTGTTCCGTTTGGGACAAAGCCGGCGGGAGTGCCGGTCGTCCGGGCTGTGTGGCTCGCGCCGGGCCGGGCGAGCGATCACCTGTCCGTCGGCGATCCGACTACGAGGCGCTGTTCGACGCGGCTCCGGCGGGTGCGGTGCGCGGCGAGAGCACCCCGTACTATCTCGCCGACTTCACGGCGCTGCGGCATATTCACGAACTGCTTCCCTACGCGAAGCTCATCGTCGTTCTTCGTGATCCGGTGGAGCGGGCCTATGCGAACTGGGTCCGGATGCGGCTGGCCGGTCTTGAGGACCTCGACGATTTCGAACGTGCCGTGGCCGCCGAGGCCGCCCGGACGGCCGCGTGCTGGCCATGGCCGTGGCGCTACCTGGCCCTGGGCAGGTACGGCACGCAGCTGCAGCGGCTGTTCACGCTGTTCCCCCGCGAGCAGGTACTCCTGACGGCGCACCGCGATCTGATCGGGGATCCCGCCGCCGTCATTCGACGGGCCCACGGTTTCCTGGGGGTCAAGCTGGGGGTCAAGCTGGGGGTCGAGCGCCGAGGCCGTCCCGGGCCACCCGGGACGTCCGTGCCGACGCCCCCGTCCGTGCCGGCCTTCCCGGCCCCCCGGCTGGATCCGGCGATCGGGGCCCGGCTGCGGGACGGGTTCCGTTCCGATATCGCCCTGCTGAGCGACGTGACGAGACGCCGGTTCGACGAGTGGCTCGTCGAACCGGCGGACGACTCCTGACTATCATCCCGGCCGCGAGCAGCCCGGCCGCGAGCCGAGAGGGTAGCGTCGAGCGGGATGAGCGTCTCAGCAAGCAGCGATTCCACGGGTGGTGCGCACGCCCCCGAGGTACCGCCCGTCCCGGAGGGCGGCGAGCCCGCCGCGACAACCCGCCCGTCCGCGCCCGAACCGTTGCCCTACGACGGGGTCGCCTCCGTCGCGGTGGGAACCGTGCTGTGGGCCATCGCCGCGCTGGTCATGGCGTTCTTCCTCGACGAGCTGCGGGGCGACGGCCGGCTCTGGTGGTTCGCGACGGCGATCTGCGGCTTCGTCCTCGGGCTCGCCGGCCTGTGGATCGTGATCCGCCGCCGCAACCGGCTGCGGGCGCGGGGAAACCCTGACCACGCGGATCGATAGTCCGGCGACCGGAACCCAGCGGCGCGGCTCAGGTCTCGTCGAGGTCGTCCTCCGCGGCTCGGAAGGCGGCACCGTCGGGGTCGCGCAGCGCCGCGGCCAGCGCATGCCGCCGGTCCCACTGCCCGCCGCGCCAGGCCAGGGCCCGCGCGAGCGCGTCCGAGCCGGCCTCGGCATCCACGTGGATCTCGCCGCCGATCCCGCCGAGTACCCGCCAGGGCACCCGGGTTGGCCTGCCGGCGAGATCCTCGACCAGCAGCGGGTCGTGAACCCGGTACGGTGTGCCGTCCGGTGCCTGCCGGGCCTCGCCGGGGCCCGCCGAGGCGATCTCGCAGGTGCCCGCCTCGGCGGTGAGGCGCACGCCGAGGACGTGGGCCACCTCGGCCGCCCGGTCCAGCGGGAGACGCAGCCCGAAGCGGTCCGCGCCGAGCAGCCCCAGCATGTCCGGTGCGTCCACCACGACGACGTCGGCGCAGGCCCGGACGCCGTCCGGGGTGCGGACGGTCAGCGGCGGGTCGAACCGCCCGTCGTGGGCGGAACCGTCCGGCGCCGTCAGGACCCGGGCCACCGCGTCGACCGCGGCGATGTACAGCGTGCGAGCCGCGGGCCACGGCACGTCCCGGTCAACGTCGCCCAGCCGGTCGAGCAGGTCCATCACCGCGCCCAGGTCGCCGAGGACGTCCTCCAGCGTCAGCCGGCAGCCGAGGTGGCGCAGGAACTCGTCGTCGACCCCCGGGAGCGGTGCCGCCGGCGCGAACAGCCCGGTGAGCAGGGGGTCCGCGTCGGGTAGGACGAGCTCGCCCGGAGGCAGAACCCTGCTGTCCCGGTGCGCCGGGTGTTCCGCGGAGCGCTCCGCCGGGTGTTCCGCGGAGCGGGGCACCCGGCCGTCGCCACCGACGGGCAGCACCGCGTGCCGCGCCAGCCACCAGCGCGTATAGGACGGCTCGGGGGCGAACACGATGTCCCGCAACGGTGGTCGGGCGAGCTCGGCGAGCGCCTCGGGCCAGGCGGTCCGGTCGACGAGTTCGAGGTCGCGTACCGCCGCGAACACCCCGATCATGGCGGGTGCCGGTGGCCCGCCGGGAGGCGGCCGACGCAGGTTCGCCGAGCCGCCCGGCGCGCCGTGGTCGTCCGCCGCGACGTCGTCAACCCAGATGTCGCTGTCGTCGAGGTCAAGCAGGATCTGCTCGTCGGGATCCAACGGCAGGTCGTGGGCGTGCAACACCCCGAAGGTGCGCAGCACACCGACCTTCGCCAGTACCTCGGCGGGCCAGGCCCGCGCGACCTCGGCGCTCAGGGTGCCGAAGGGCGCGTCCTCGGCGAGCACCCGATCCAGGGGGCCTCCCTGGATCAGCAGCTCGCCGGCCGGGGTGAAGTCACCGTCGCCGTCCGGCAGCAGCAGCTCGTCGAGCCAGCTCAGGTCGGCCGCGGACTCCTCGCCCGCGTCCCGGACCAGCGCCAGCACCGCGTTCGCCAGGGCGGTGAGATCATCGGGATCGTCCTCCGGATCGGCGTCCAGGACCGCCTCGCGTACCGCCGCATCCCTTAGGACACCCGCTGGAGTGCCCTCAAGCGCGCCGAGGGTGCGCAGGGCATCCCGCGCCGCGTCCTGGGCGCAGGCGTCGGGATGCACGACCCGCAGCGGCAGCCCCGATCGGGCCAGCGCGACGATGTCGAGGTCGGCGGTGGGCAGCAGGGTCCCACGCGGACCGGTGACCATCCGCGTCCGCAAGGCGCTGGACCCGGCTGCCCCGCGCGGCTCGGTGTCCTCCCAGGGCGCGGGAACCTCCGTGACCGGTACCGGAAGCGCGCCGAGCGCATCCCGGTCCGGCGCCCCGACCAGGAGCGGATAGAGACGTCCCCACCAGTGTGGCGGGCGGGGCACCCCGGAGAGCAGCTCGACTAGGGCGGCGCTGTCCACCCGTCGAACGCCCAGGGCGGAGAGTGCGGTACGCCACCGGCGGGCCGCATAGGCCGCCGGGAGCAGGCCGGGAACCTGCCCATCGACCTTCGCCGCGACGGTGTCGTCGCTATCCGGACCCGCCCCGTCCGTGCCGGCGATCTCGGCCGGGTCGGCCTCGGTCCAGGCCTCGGCCGGGTCGGCTCCGCAGGAGCGCAGCAGCTCGGTGACCGCATCGGTCGCGGGGCCGAGATCGCAGACGGAACAGTCCCGGCCACGCAGACCGGCGGGCAGCATCGCCGCGTCCGGGAGAAGTCGGGTCAGCACGTCCCGTAGCCTGCCGTCGACTTCGCCCACCGGCAGCCCCGTCGGCACGAGGGCCAGCGCGGCCAGCGGGTCGCCGGGTGTCTCGTCTGGGTTCCTGCCGGCGTCTGGGTTCCTGCCGGCGTCTGGGTTCCTGCCGGCGTCTGGGTTCCTGCCGGCGCCCAGGTATTCGGCCAGCGCCACGGTGGCCGCGCTCAGCTGATCGGTGAGCCAGTCTCGTAACGGACCCGATACCGTGTGTCGACGCGAGGGATCCAGTGGCAGCTCGACGCTCGCCAGGATCGGCAGCGAGATCGGTTCGTCCGTCGGCTGAGGTGCCCGCACGACCCGGGCGACGCCCTCGGGCCATCCGCCGTCGCGGACCATGACCCGGGCGGTGAAGCGGTTCCGGCCGCGCTCCTCTACCGGGCGGTCGGCCAGCAGGTTGGCCGGGATCACGCCGCTACGGGCGATGCCGCGCCAGCGCTCGCCGTCGAGATCGGCGATCTCCACGCGGGTCGCCGTCACGCCCGGCGCGGGCTGGGATGAGCCGCCCCCGCGGATCCATCGACAGGTGATCGTCCGAACGGCTCCGTCGACGTCAACCACGATCTCGCTGGGACCGCCGAGGACGAGCGGCAGGGTCGGATCGAGCCCGGCCAGCAGATCCCGGGCCGCCGTGGCCGCCGCGACGTCCCGCAGCGGGAGGCGGATCACGGTGTCGTACCCGTCCGGCGGTGCGGGCGGCGCGGGAAGATCGAATGGCAGCCGGAGGATGGGTACCGCCCCGTCGCGCCGGGCCAGTTCTTCGGTCAGGCCCGGCGCCGGCGTCGTGGTGCCGGCGCAGCCCACCCCCGCGGCCGTCACGGCCTTGATCACCCTGCTCTTCGACCAGGTGACTCCGGACGCCCTCCCGCCCGGGCGGGACCGGGAGACGATCGAGGGATCGTCGCTCACCGCGAGCACTGCGGCGAACCCGGCGCCGAACCGCCCTACCGACGTGGTGTCCCGTTTCGCCGAGGCACGCAGGGTCGACAGCGCCTCCACCCCCGCCGGGCTCAGCGGTGCCCCCGTGTTGGCGATCTCCAGCAGGCCCCCGGGACCGGCGCCGGTCTTCGAAGCATCCGGAGCATCCGACTCCGAAGCGGAGGTGCGCAGCCGCAGGTACACCCGGGCCGGGACGCCGGCCTCACGCGCGGCGTCGACCGCGTTCTGCACAAGTTCGACGACGAGGCGGTCGCGGTAGGCGCCGAGAGCCGCGTCCTCCTCGGCATTGGCGTCTTCCCGGAAGCGGGCCGGGGAGGCGGCCCAGGCGTCAAGAACCCGCTGCCGGATCGCGGCGGTTGCGTACTCGTCGGCGGGAGCGCGCGGGATCGTCACTGGCACCCGTCCATACTCGTCTTCCTGCCCGGCAGGGCGGGGGATCGGGTCCGGCACACCGGCGCGCGCGGACAGCCGGATATAACCGCGTACCGGTTTGTACCGGTTTGTACTAGATGTTATCGGGTGGTGCCTGGTGGTATCTGGCAGGTAGGCTATCCGGCCGGGACGCGGCGCCGGGCAGGATGGAGGGGTGCCACCCCGCGGACGCCGCCAGGATCCCAGGGCGACCGGTACCGAGCTGGCCGCGACGTTGGCGGACCAGTGGCAGCGGATCGTCGATGCGGTGAGTGTCCTGCCCGACGGGGCCCTCGGGGTGCCGAGTCCGCTGCCCGGCTGGACGGTCGGCGACCTCGTCCTGCACGTCTCCCGCTCCGCGTCCGCGCTCACCGAGGCCCTGGCCCCCGCGGTCCCGGCGTCCCGGCGCACGACGGATCTCGTCACGGCGAGGGATCTCGTCACCGCGAGCGGCTACCTGACGGGCGCCGGAACCCGGACGGAGGCCGTCGCGGACACCGCCCGCTCGCTGGCGGCGAACCGTGGGCCGGCCGAGATCAGAGGCCGGCTGGCCGGCGAGGTGTCGGCCGCGGTGGCCGCCATGGCCGCGGTGACTCAGGAAGCGGTGGTCCCGACGCCGGGCGGCCCAATGCGACTGGCGGAGTTCCTGCGCACCCGAGCGGTCGAGGCGGTGGTGCACGGCCTCGATCTAGGCGTCACGCCGGTCCGGGATGCGCTCAGGGCGGCGACGAAGGTGTTCGCGGAGATGTTCGCCGAGCGGGCACCCGGACGCTCGGTGGAACTGCGGGTGCCGCCGTTCACAGCCGTGCAGATCGTCGAGGGTCCACGCCATACCCGGGGCACACCGCCGAATGTCGTCGAGGCCGAACCCGTCGCCTTCGTCCTGCTGTGCGCGGGCCGCCTGCCGTGGGCCGAGGCGGTGGCCGACGGCCGGGTCGCGGCCAGCGGCGAGCGCGCCGACCTCAGTTCCTACCTGCCCCTCCTGTAGATGCGGGTTGGCTGGTCCGGATGATCTACCAGGGACGATCTGGTCCGTCCGGGCATGCGCGCACAACGGCCGATGCGCGTCCTCACTGCTAGCGTGGTGGAAGGTAGCTGCCGGGGTGAGGCGGTGGTCGGAGTGGTCGGCGCGTCTCGGCACGTCTCGGCACGTCAGCGGACGAGCCCGGCACCTCTGTGGTCCCGCATGGTCCCGCGCGAGATCGTCCGCATTCTTCGGTGTCCCTGACCTGTCGAGGAGTCCTGGTGCCAGACGTCGCACCCCGCTTCGGCGCCACCCCCGGATGGGAATCAGACCTCTCCGACGAGCCGGGGCCGCGTGACGCCTGCGGTGTGTTCGGGGTGTGGGCGCCCGGTGAGGACGTGGCGAACCTGGCCTACTACGGTCTGTACGCGCTGCAGCACCGCGGGCAGGAGGCTGCCGGCATCGCGGTCGGGGACGGTCGGACCGTGGTGGTCTTCAAGGAACTGGGGCTTGTCGCTCAGGTCTTCGACGAGGTCACCCTGTCCAGCCTGAGCGGCCATGTGGCGGTCGGTCACACCCGGTACTCGACGACGGGCTCCTCCACCTGGGAGAACGCCCAGCCGTCGTACCGCACCGCCCGCTTCGGCGGCCCCATCGCGCTCGGGCACAACGGCAACCTCACCAACATCGTCGAGCTCGCGCGGACGCTCGGCGCGGAGCGGGACCGCCTGCGGGCGACCACCGACTCGGACCTCATCACCGCCATGCTCGCCGACCATCCCGGCCCGACCCTCGTCGACGCGGCGATGGACGTGCTGCCCCGCCTGACCGGGGCCTTCTCGCTGGTCTTCTCGGACGCCTCGACGCTGTATGCCGCCCGGGACGCGCACGGGATCCACCCGCTCGTGCTCGGCCGGCTCGACGGCCATCCCGACGGCGCGTGGATCATCGCCAGCGAGACGGCCGCCCTCGACATCGTCGGCGCCACCCTCGTACGGGAGATCGTTCCCGGCGAGCTGGTCGTCATCGACGCCGAGGGGGTGCGTTCGCGCACGTTCGCCCGGCCCGATCCGCACGGCTGCCTGTTCGAGTACGTCTATCTCGCCCGCCCGGACACGTCGATCGCCGGACGTTCCGTGCACGCCACCCGGGTCGATGTTGGCCGGCAGCTGGCCCGCGAGGCGCCGGTGGAGGCCGACCTGGTCATCCCCGTGCCGCAGTCCGGGGTACCCGCCGCGGTCGGCTACGCGGAGGAGTCGGGTATCCCGTTCGGTGAGGGCCTGGTCAAGAACTCCTACGTCGGGCGCACCTTCATCCAGCCCTCGCAGACGATTCGGCAGCGCGGGATCCGGCTCAAGCTGAACCCCCTGCGGGATGTGATCGAGGGGCGTCGCCTCGTCGTGGTGGACGACTCGATCGTCCGCGGCAACACGCAGCGCGCGCTGGTGCGCATGCTGCGGGAGGCCGGCGCCGCCGAGGTCCACATCCGGATCTCCTCGCCGCCGGTACGGTGGCCCTGCTTCTACGGCATCGACTTCGCGACCCGCGCCGAGCTGATCGCCAGTGAGGCGGGCATCGAGGAGATCAGAGCCTCTCTCGGGGCCGACTCGCTGGCCTACGTCTCGTTGGAGGGCCTCGTCGAGGCCTCCCGCCAACCGGCCGGCACGCTCTGCCGGGCCTGCTTCGACGGCGTGTACCCGGTTCCGCTGAACGATTCCGACAAGCTCGGCAAGCATCGGCTGGAGGCGACGGGCGGCGCGGAGACCACCGAGGACATGATCGCCGAGGCGTTGCGGCGCGGCGTGACGCTGGGCATGAACGGTGCCGATCCCTCCCCGGACAACCACGACGCCGAGCCTGAGCCCGAGCCCGATCTTGAGTCCGAGCCCGAGCCGGCCGGGGTGAGGCCCGCATGAGCGGTGGATTGAACTCGTACCGGGCGGCCGGGGTCAACGTGGCCGCGGGCGAGCGTGCCGTCGAGCTGATGCGCGGTCACGTCGCGCGCGCGATCCGGCCCGAGGTCGTCGGTTCGCTCGGCGGATTCGCCGGCCTGTTCGCGCTGGATACGGCGCGGTACCGTCGGCCGCTGCTCGCCTCGTCGACCGACGGTGTGGGCACCAAGATTGCCGTTGCCCGGGCCCTGGACACGCACGACACCGTGGGCATTGATCTGGTCGCCATGGTTGTCGACGACCTCGTGGTGTGCGGCGCGGAGCCGCTGTTCCTGCTCGACTACATCGCGTGCGGCTCCCTGGTCCCCGCGCGCGTGGCCGAGATCGTCTCCGGCATCGCAACCGGCTGCGAGCAGGCGGGGGCGGCGCTGGTCGGCGGGGAGACCGCCGAGCACCCCGGGCTCATGGGTAGCGACGACTACGACCTGGCCGCGACGGGGGTCGGGGTCGTGGAGGCCGACGACGTGCTCGGGCCGGAGCGAGTCCGGCCCGGGGACGTGGTGGTCGCGATGGCATCATCCGGCATCCACTCCAACGGCTTCTCGCTCGTACGGCATATCTTGTTCGGTCCTGTCGATTCTGGCCAGCCCGGTGGGATTCCCGAGACCGCGCGGGAGGATCTGGAGGCATACGTCCCGTCCCTGGGGGGCACGCTGGGCACGTCCCTGCTGGTTCCGACCCGCATCTATGCTCGGGACTGCCTGGCGCTGGCCGCGGCTGTCGAGGTGCACACCTTCGCCCACATCACCGGCGGCGGTCTCGCGGCGAACCTCGCCCGGGTCATCCCGCCGGGCCTGCTGGCCACGGTGGACCGGGCGTCGTGGTCAGTGCCCCCGATCTTCGGTCTGCTCGCCGAGCGCGGCGAGGTGACCCAGGCGGACATGGAAGCCACCTTCAACCAGGGAGTCGGCATGGTGGCGGTCTTGCCGGCCACCGCGGTCGCCGACGCTCTCGCGCTGCTCGCCGCGCGGGACGTGCCGGCCTGGGTGGCAGGGGAGGTCGGCACGGCGGACGCTCCGGAGCCAGCCGGCGTGGCCAGGGCCCGGCTCGCCGGCCGGCATCCACGCTGAGGCGGCCCGTCCGGGACAGCACGTCCGGGACAGCACGTCCGGGACAGCACGTCCGGGCAGGGCAGCCCCTCCGGGCAGGTTGGGCAACCTGTCCGGGCAGCCTGGGCTGATCAGGAGTGAACTGGCGAAGAAGCATGCAGCGCGGCCAACATCACGGCAGCACGTTATGGCGGTGGGAGCCCGGGCCTGAGCCCGGACGACCACCGTCGGCGACGACCACCGCGGTGAGCCTGCCGCGGTGAGCGACTACCGAAGCGACGCTGTCAGCGGGAGGAACGTCGATCGTCCTCGTCGTCTGCGTAGGCGTCGTATCCGTAGTCGTCATCTACGTACGAGTCGTCGTTGTTGTTCTCGCGCGTCGAGCCCGCGCCCAGATCCGCCTTCAATCGGTCGAGATCCATAGTGGGCGAGTTGTACTTGAGCTCGCGGGCGACTTTCGTCTGCTTGGCCTTAGCTCGGCCGCGCCCCATGGCTCGACCCCCTCGAACATGACGACGGGGACCCGCCCCGGTGCTCTCACTGTCTCGTGCTTCCCGAGACTACAGGGACCGGAGGCTTCTCGGCACGCCAACCCGACAGTTGCCTGTCCCCGGACAAGGTGTCCGCGATCGGAAACGGTGTATGAACCCGCTTGTCCGGTGGGTTCGATCGGGGATATCCGCTCGTCCCCGCCGTCGGCGGCCCGTTTGACGGGGCCTGGATGTGATCACCGTCACCTGTTCCCATTGACGTTCAGGCCTCCGCCGGGCGGGTGATCGTGCCTCGCCTCACGGTGTGCCTCGCCTCACGGTGTGCCTCGCCTCACGGTGTGCCTCGCCTCACGGTGCGTCTCGCCCCATCCGCGGTCGGCGTCAGGGCAGCAGGATCCCCCGCAGGCGTCCCACGTCGGTCATGCGGCGTTCGGCGAGCCGCTCCGCGGCCTCGGTCGGGGTCACCTCCTCGGCCTCGGCGAGGCGGAACACCTCCGAGGTGGTGTCGAAGATCTGCGCGGCCCTGGCCCGGGCCCGCTCCGGCGAGTAGCCCTCGATCTCGTCCGCGACCTGGATCAGGCCGCCGGCGTTGACCACGAAGTCGGGGGCGTACAGGACTCCGGCGTCGGCGAGCTGCCGCCCGACCTCGGGCTGCGCGAGCTGGTTGTTGGCGCCGCCGCAGACGACGCCGGCTCGCAGCCGGCGGACGGTCTCCGCGCTCAGCGCTCCGCCCAGCGCGCAGGGGGCGTACACGTCGATGTCGAGGTCGAGCAGATCGTCCGGGTCCGGCACGGTCTCGGCCGCCGGGAACTCCACCCGCAGCCGGGCCAGGGCCACCGGGTCCACGTCGCCCGCGACCACCGAGGCGCCGCTGTCGAGGAGATGCCCGACGAGCCGCCGCCCGACCTTGCCGACTCCCGAGACCGCGACGCGGCGCCCCGCCAGGCTCGGCGTTCCCCACCGGTGCCGGGCGGCGGCGCGCATGCCCTCGAAGACCCCGTAGGCGGTCAGCACGCCGGAGTCGCCCGAACCGCCGTGCGCCGGTGACCGTCCGGTTACCCACCGGGTTTCCCGGGCGATGACGTCCATGTCCGCCACATAGGTACCGACGTCGCAAGCGGTGATGTATCGGCCGCCCAGTGATGCGACATGGCGGCCGAAGGCGCGCAGCAGTGGCTCCGACTTCGCGACGGCCGGATCACCGATGATGACGGCCTTGCCGCCGCCGAGGTCCAGCCCGGCGCAGGCGGCCTTGTAGGCCATCGCCCGGGACAGGGCGAGGGCGTCCGCCAACGCGACTTCCTCGTCGGCGTAGGGGTGGAAGCGGGTACCGCCCAGCGACGGCCCCAGCGCCGTCGAGTAGATGGCGATGATCGCGTGAAGACCCGAGGGACGGTCCGAGCACAACAGCACCTGCTCATGGTCACAAACGGCGCTGAACAGGGACGACATGGCGCACCTCTCTCCTCGGGGCCTTCTGGGGGCCTTCTGGGGGCCTCCGTGGGGCCCGTGGCCCCCACCGCCCTGATCCCGCGCGCCGGGCCAACCACCCCGCGCCGCGCCCAGGGCCCGCAGATCGTGTCCTGGCGAACCCTACGGCGCCGGTAGGCCGGACGGCTTGTGTGTGGACGTGCCAGGATCGAGGCATGCCAGGATCCAGGGCATCCGCGTGGGTGTCGTCGGTCGGATCGCGCGCGGTAAGTGGGTCCTGAGGTGCCCGTCGTCTCCCCCGCGGCGTATCTGCGGGTGTACGAACCGCTCGCTGCCTTTCCCGCGGCCGAACGTGGCCGCTGGCAGCGTTACGCCGCCGCGGGGCCGCCTTCGCGCCGGGCCGGGACCCGCCGGGAGCGGGTCCTGGCGCTGGTCGCGACCGTCCATCCCACCCTTGACGTCGCCGACGAGTCGGCCTTCGTCCAGTGGATCGACGGTCTGATGTTCGTCTGTCCGTGGTCGACCCAGCTGCGGGTGTGGCAGGCGGCGCTCGAGTTCCGCGGCCTGATGCCCGACCGCGTCGCGGAGGCGTTCCTGCCACGGCGGATCATCGAGCCGGCCGAGGTCGAGCTGGACCGGTGGAAGGCCCGCCGCCCCGCGCTCAAGGTCCACGTGCAGACCTGTACCTGGATGGTGCCACCGCCGTGGTTCCTGCTCTTCGACCCGGCCGAACGGTCCCTGGTCACGGGGGACACTGCCGAGCGGTCCATGATCTACCGCACCACGATGAGCCTCGCCAGACGGCGGGCGGGCCGGGCGGTGGAGGCGGTGGAGGCGCTGCGGGCGAGCTCTCCGGACGCCCCAGGAGTCGAGGGCGTCGGCGAGCTGGCCCGTTGGCTGGGGTCCTTCCATCCGCAGAGCAGGGTCGAACTGGACTACGACGGGCTAGTTGACCTGCTGGACGATGACATGCTTCGGCGCGACAACTCTGTAGAGGACATCGTCGAGGCTGTCAGTGCGTTACGCCGTGGGCGAACAGACCTAGCGGTCGAAGCCTACGAACGAGTCCTGATGAGGTGGAGGCCCTTGCAGGCACGGGAATCCGCGAGCTGATCGGCGCATTCTGTTAACTGAGAGTTGCCGCCCGCGTCGGACGAGCTGTGACTAGTCAGTAGATGGTCCTGACGTGCCATGTCCGAAATGCCCCCGAAGGATGCACGATCTGTATGGGACGGAGCGACGCTCTGTGACGGGAGGCCAACGCAATGACGACACGAACGCCAGACGCTGAGCCGCTGCTGACGCCCGCCGAGGTTGCCACGATGTTTCGGGTAGACCCGAAGACCGTGACCCGGTGGGCGAAGGCCGGAAAGCTGACGTCGATTCGGACTCTGGGCGGTCACCGCCGGTACCGAGAGGCGGAGGTGCGTGCCCTGTTGAAGGGAGTTCCGAGCATCGGAAGTGACATCTAGGTTCGCGCCAACCTGGCGCGTTGCACGAGCCCCCTCCTCTCCTCGGGTGCGGGCCGCACGGCTGACAGTGCGAGGGTGTCGGTCGTGAGTCCCGCGGAATAGGGCCGAAGGTCTCGAGAGCGGTTGATCGTCCCGTATCGGACGACGGCCGGAGGCTGCGGTATCACCATCGGGCCGCTGATGGAGGGGTAGATAGATCCAGGCGTCGGGTCGTCCGGCATGTGGGTGAGCCCATGCGTCGGGATCCTGTCCCGCCGACGTCCCGCGTCAAGGACCACCTCCGCACCGGGAGGGCGCTGGGTGGACCTGCTGGGGAACCGGCGGACGGCCGTTACGGCTGTCCGCCGGTCTCGTCGCGCTGGGCCAAGGCACTGGACGGACGGCCGAGGCCCTGGACAGCCGAGAGGCTGGACAGAGATCGCTGGACAGAGATCCGAGCTGCCCGGAGGTTGATCATCGTTGGACCGCCGCCTGGCGCCGTAACCCGCCCGGCACCGTGACGTCGGGCGGCGCCGATAACCAGGGCTGGGGGCGGGAGTCGACTGTGCCCGGTTTCCGGCCCAGTACCAGCGCGTTCCGGTTCACGAACAGCTTCGCTCCGCAACCGTTGTTGGCCGTTTCGGCGCCATGGTCGACTCGGCGGCTGGGCCTCGGCGACGCCAGCCGGGGCCTGTGCGGCGGGATGATCTACGCTGTGCGTGATCTGTTCGAGGCCGGAATCGGGCCGCCGCCTGACGTCGTGGCGCCGGCAGTCGGTTCCCCGCTGTACGCGTACCTCGTCCGCCGCCTGCTGGAGAGCTTCGACATCCCGCGGGGGGTGGCCCGCTACTACCGGCTCATGCAGGGCGCCGATGCCGACGTCAACCGGGGGATCCGGGTCCGGCCGGGAGTCGCGCGGACGAGCCTGGCGGATGAGTGGCCACGGATCCGGCTCGATCTGGACGAGGGGTTGCTGTCCCCGATCGGGATCATCACGGTGCGCTCCCCCGATCCGCGGCTGCTCGGCCTGAACCATCAGGTGCTCGCCTACGCCTACGTCCAGGCCGGAACGTCGATCACGCTCCGTGTCTATGATCCGAACACTCCCGGGGACCGGGCCGACGAGGTCACGCTGAGTTTCGATCTCGCCGGGCCGGCGCGGATCGAGCACTCGATCGCGATCGGGGGGCGGCCGGTCCGAGCCTTCTTCCGTTCCCGCTACCGATGGGTCGACCCGCGCCGCGCCATCGCGCCCGCGGCAGGCCGCCCCGCGGGGCAGGAGGCGCCGGGCCGTTCACGCCTGGAGAAGGGCCGGTGACGCGGCAGCCGGGCAGCCGGGTGGCCGGGTGGCCGGGCAGTCGTTGGGCAGCCGGGTGGTTGGCCGGCCAGGGGAGCGTTCCCACGGGGATGCCGAGCGGTCGGGATCGGCCCGGGAAGGGTTTGTCGTCCGACCGGGCCATCCCCTATGCTTGCGGTGTTTCAGACGATCGACGTCGCGGTTGGGCGGATGCGCAGCCTCGCTGAGGGTCGTCGCCGCGCCCCCATCGTCTAGCGGCCCAGGACGTCGCCCTTTCAAGGCGGTAGCACGGGTTCGAATCCCGTTGGGGGCACCAGAGGGTAGCCGATCGGCCACTAAATGCTAACATCTAGAGCGCCGGTCAGGTAGTCAGGCTGCTTGCTGATCGTTTCTTTGGCGGGCGATGACGTGGAGGTTGTGGACGACGGCGGTGCGGCGGAGGTAGAACAGGTTCTTGCGCTGCCCGTGGTAGCGGGCGCGGCGGCCCTGCCAGTGGCCGACGTGGGCGAGGGTGTGCTCGACCGCGGTGCGTTCCCGCAGGCGGGCGCGGCCGGCCGGGGTCGCCTGGCGTTCACGGAGTTCGGCGAGCAGAGTCTCGTCGGGATGGATGCTCACGCTGCGCCCGCGGGTGCTGGTGGTGCACTGTTCCCGCAGGGGACAGGCCGCGCAGGTCGCTGCTGGGAAACGGACGGTGCGGCCCGGGGTGAAGGGCATGACCACCCCGGCCGGGCAGGTGAGCTGGCCGTGGTCGAAGTTCAGGGTGAAAGCGGTCTCGTCATACCGGCCGGTGGTGTTGCGGACTCGCCACGCCTTACAGAACACCTGCAGGTTCTCGTCGCGGTCGCGGACCAGAGTGGAGGGCAGGTAGGCCCGGTCGATGTGCAGCTCGGTCAGGTTTTTCGCTACCCCGCGGCGCAGCCGGGCCACACCGGCCGGGGTGGTCTCGACGTCCTGGTCACGGACCTGGCGGGCCACCGCGACAGCCGCCCCGACCGGGGCGGGCTGGGCAGCGATGAAGGTCTCCACCGCCTCCAGGGCGGCCAGCACCACCGCCAGAGCGTGGTCCCGCTCGCCGGGGTCGTCCCAGTCGGCGTCCAACGCGGCTTTCAGGCTGGATCCGGCCAGCACCGGGGCCCCAGCCCGGCGGGCCAGGACGGCGGTTCCTTCGTCCAGCCCCCACCCCTGCCCGGCCGCGATCACACCCAGAGCCTTGCGCAGGGCGTGTCCCATGTTCGGGGTGTCCTCGACCCGGCCGGCGCCCCACAACGGACTGGAGTCCAACGCCGCCCGTAACGCCCGCGGCCCGAACCCCCCGCTCACCATGGCGATCTCGATGGTGCGTGCGATCAGCCGCCGATCCCACCCAGCGTTGATCAGCCGGGTACGGAATCCCACCAGGGTGCCCTTGGCAAACGGGGGACGGTCGGTGTCCAGGCAGTCCAGCACCAGCTGCCAGCGCCGGTCCATCACCGTCGCCTCGATCACCTCGTCGTCGGAGATACCCGTGTAGGCCTGCAGGATCAGCGCCAACGCCAGCTGCGCCGGCGGCACCGGCGGCTGGCCCTTCGGACTGTCGCGGTAGACCTCGGCCAGCTCGGTCTGGAACGCCTCGTCGAACAGCTCATGCCGATACCGGCGCAGGAACACGAACAGCTTCGCCCGCCGCACCAGCCTGATCACTGTTTGTTCCGCAGCCGAGGGCTCCACCGGTGGACGCCACACCCCAGGACGCATCAGGCAGCACCTTCCGATCAGAGGCTGGCACCCGGCACCCACCCACCGGTGCTGCCTACCACAGATCACACACGGCTACTTGACCGGCGCACTAGCCGCCCGTCCGTCCCGAGCCCACTGAAATCCGCCGCGGAGCGTGCGCGCCGACCGCGGCTCGATTACCTGGGCGGTAATCGACCATCCCGGCGACTGTGGCACACGCTGTACGTGGCACAGCACCCTGCGGCCTGTGCCACGCACGATCACGTTGAGGAGGCTGATGTCAATGACCACGAGCCAACCCTCGGTCCGTGCCGGGGCCGAGGTCAGGACGGACGGGGCCACCTGGCTACAGCGTTTCCTCGCCCTCGACGCCGTCGTCACCACGGTGAACGGAATCGCCTATCTGGTGGCGTCGGGGCCGTTGGGGCGGCTGTTCGACGTCAGCGGCGATCTGCTGCTCGCTCTGGGCGCTTTCCTGCTCCTCTACGGCCTGGCTGTCGGTTGGCTCGCCAGCAGGCCGCGGCCATCGGTACTGGCCGTCAACGCGGTGATCGAGGCCAATCTCGCCTGGGCGGTGCTCAGCATCGTCGCGTTGTTGTTCTGGTTCGACGATCCCAGCATCGCCGGGCAGGTCTGGATTCCGCTGCAGGCGGCGACGGTCGGCGGTCTCGCCGTGCTGCAGTTCGCCGCCCTGCGTCGCAGTCGGGTGTGACTCCGAACACCATCCAGCACGATTTTGAAAGGGTACTGAGTTGACTTCGTACAACGACGCTGTCCAGCGGTACTTCGCCGCCTGGAACGCCGCCACTCCCGAGGACTTGAAGGACGCGGTCGCCGCCGCGTTCACAGAAGAAGGCACCTACACCGACCCGCTGGCCGACGTCAGCGGGCACGACGGCATCGCCGCCGCGATCAGCGGAGCGCACGAGCAGTTCCCCGGTTTCGAGTTCAGGCTCGCCGGCTCCCCTGACGGGCACCACAACATCGCTCGTTTCTCCTGGGAACTGGTCTCGAAGGCCGATGGCTCGGCTCCGGCGGCCGGCTTTGATGTGATCACTCTCGCCGAGGACGGACGAATCAGCTCGGTGAGCGGCTTCCTGGACCGGCTTCCGGGAGCCTGACCCCGGAGGTCCGGGCACGGCCCGGTGGAGACGTGCCGACCGGACATCCGTGCCACGGATGCCCGGCCGGCACGCACTTTCGCCTGGGTCTTTCTCCGGGCCTGGGGGCTCATACCACGGGTGCGCCTTTCATGGCGACCTGAAGCGCCTGTGCCGTCTCCGGATCGGCTGGCAGGAAAGTCTCTACCGCCAGTTCGGAGACGGTCACGTCCATAGGCGTGTTGAACGTGGTGACCGTCGAGATGAGAGACAGGATCGTTTCGCCTGCCTGGATCTGCAGTGGCAGCGCGAGCGGGTAATGCTCCGCGCCGAGGGAGGCGTGCGCCTGGCCGTCTCCGTCCGAACCAGGCGCCGGGTACGCCGAGACCTCGTTGAACAATTCCTTGAGTTCACTCGATGGCCGTAGCGTGACCTGTCGGTCGATACGCTCCAGCAGGTGTGCGCGCCACTCGGAAAGGTTACGGATCCGGGGAGCTAGCCCTTCCGGGTGAAGGGTGATCCTTATGGCATTCATCGGCGGTTCGAGCAGGAATTTTGGAAGGTCCCCGAGCAGTGCCTGGACACCGCGGTTGGCGGTCAGGATGTCGTACCTGCCATCCATGATCAACGCGGGATTGGGCTCGTAGGCGGCCAGCAGCCGCTCCAGCCCCGTCCGGAGCACGTACATCTGCGGGTCCTGGAGGCTAGAGTTTCGCAGTTTTCTTGATCGTCTCGCGGTGGTTAGCGAGGCGAGTTGATTTAACCTATTGATGGGACGAGTTGTGTCCGGGTGTGGCACGGCTGCGGCGTGCCGGTAGAGGAAGCAGGCTTCCCGACGGGCTGATGGCGGGAGCATCGACGCTTCCTAAACCAGCTCGAATGAGTGGACGCCGATGCTCCCGGATGTCACTGTACCGTTTTCCCTGGCCGTTCTCCTGGCTGATTTCCGACCGTGCTTCACCGTGCCGACCTTCCGGGTTTTCCGCGCCCTGGTGGCCGGGATGCTCGCGGCCACGGGCCGGCGCACGGTGTGCGGGATGCTCGTCGGCGCCGGGCTGTCGCGGGTGTGGCCGCACGACCGGGTGCACCGGTTCTTCTCCGCCGCGGTCTGGTCCGCCGACGAGCTCGGGGTGACCCTGGCCCGGCTGGCGGTGCGCCTTCTGATCCCCGCCGGGGCACCGGTGACCGTGGCGGTCGACGACACGCTGTTCCACCGCAGAGGCACCAAGGTCTGGGCCGCGAGCTGGTTCCACGACGGCTCGGCCGTCGACACCCGCCAGATCGGCTACGGCAACAACTGGGTCCTCGCCGGAATCATCGTCACCCTACCCTGCCTCGACCGGCAGATCTGCCTGCCGGTGATGGCCCGACTGGTCCGCAAGGACACCACATCGGCCTCCCGGCTGTGGCTGGCCGCCCGCATGGTCGAGAAACTGGCCACCGCACTGCCCGGACATACGATCCACGCCGTCGCCGACGCCGCCTACGCCGGCGACGAGCTACGCACCCTACCCGCCCCGGTGACCTGGACCACCCGACTACGCAAGAACGCCGCCCTCGACGGTGGACTCGCGCAGGAACCTGCGGCGCCAGTACCGGTCGGCGCAGATCAGCCAGGGGTCGGTGACGAAGTCCGCCGATGAGACCCGGAAGGGAGGTTCGATGTTCGCGTCGATCAGCTCGGCGGCGACGTCCTCGCAGACCCGGTCCAACTCGCGGGAGTCGGCTGAGGCTGCCTGACCGAGCCGCGCATTGATCGATGCGACGTCCATGTGCCCCCTCCGTCAGATCTTCTCCGGATATGTACCACACGGCTGCGGGGCGGATCGGTACATACTGCGAACATGCGGGTCGATGTGGTCACCGCGGTACACGCCGAGTACGCGGGTTACCTGCCCGCGGCGTGGGACTCGCTGCACCGGCAGAGCCATCCCCACTGGACGTGGCGGGTTCACCTCGACGGGTCGCCCGACGAGGTCCTCGACGTGCTGACCGCCTGCGGAGCGGCGGACGACGGCCGGGTCCGGATCGCCGCGCACGGCACCCAGGAAGGCCTCGGGGTCGCCCGCAACATCGCCCTCGGCGCGTGCACCGCGCCGCTGGTCCAGAACCTCGACGCCGACGATGAGCTCGAACCCGGCGCGCTCGCCGACCTCAGCGGCGCGCTCGCCGCCCATCCCGCGGCAGGCTACGCGGTCGGCCATGCCCGCGACCTGCACGCTGACGGCACCCTGCGCACCGCGCCGCTGGCAGTGCCCGCCGGGCCGCTGGCCCGCGGTGCGCTGGCCGTCGCGTGGGCGTCCGCCTTACCCGACCGCACCCTGCCACCCGTGCATCCGGCCGGGGTGATGTGGCGCCGAAACCTGCTCCTCGTCGTCGGGGGATGGGCGGCGCTGCGCGGTGTCGAGGACACCGCGACCCTCATTGCCGGCTCCGCCCTCGCCACCGGAATACTGCTCGACGTCCCCACATTGCGCTACCGACGCCACGACGCACAGCGTTCCCGCCAGAACGGCAATTTTTCGGAGGGCAATATTTGCTCATCTGGCGGTGTGCCGCCCTACTCGCCGGCGGACCCCCCTGGGAAGAGCGGTAACCAGCAGGGCCGTGTGGGATGATCGGCTGAATAGCATTCGTGGTCCACGAGCAAAGAGGCTGAGTTCACCAGAGTTCGGTTTTTACCAGAGTTCGGTGAGCGCGGCGAACAGCTGGAGCCGGTGCTGTAGCCAGCCGAGGGTGCGGAAGTCGCCGCCGAGGCTGGCGGGCGGGTTGCTGACCAGGGTGTCCCGACGCAGGAGATCAGCAAAGTCGATGGTGGCGCCCACGGCTCCGGGTACGTTCGCGCGGGCCAGGATCGCGAGCATTTCGCTGGCCATGATGCCGTAGCCGATGCTGGTGGGATGGACGCCGTCGAGCGCGATAAGACCTCCCTGGGTACGACCCCGGGCGTCGGAGAGGAAGAATCGGGTGTCGGGCCGGGGGTGCAGCTCGCGGAGTGCCTGGGGTAGCGGATAGGGGCCGTACCGGTTCCACCAGCTCGGTCGGGTGGTCGGGTCGTCGAGATAGCGGCGGTAGGCGAGCCGGTCCAGCAGGGCGCACAGGTCGAAGACCCGCCAGTCGTCACCGGCCTGCCGGTGCGCCCTGACGTGTTCGATGATGACCTGGTTGTACATGTCGATGGCGCTGTCGATCTGCCGGCACTGCGTCCCGGTGAGGCAGGGGTCGGCGGTGTCGAACTGGTCGTCGCTGATCCAGGCGTAGGTGTAGCGGGCGAAGTATCGCGAGCCTTCCGGCTTGTCGCCGACCCCGCGGGCGAGCGGTGCGACGGTGACGTGGGGGACGGTGACCAGCACGACATGCCGGGCTCCCACCTTTTCGATTTCGGTGACGAGCTGGTCGTACTCCTGCTGGAAGTGGGCGGGGCGCCATACCGTGTAGGCCTTCTTCCCGTTCAGGTCGGCGAAGTTGTCTCCGCTCCAGACCAGCCGCAGCCGCAGAACGCTGGACAGCGCGTTGTTGGCCCCGAGAGCGACCACGAGCGTGCCGACGCCCTCGGCACCGAGCTGCCGCGCCGCCGTCAGCTGGGTGGTACCCGGGTCGCCGGGGCCGGCCAGGGCACGCAGGGCAGCGATCGGCCCGTCGTTCTGGACCAGGAGCCTGCGCGGATTCCAGGACCGGCGGGCGGGGCGCTCGGCCAGCTGTTCCTGGCACCAGCCGACGTTCTTCGAGAGTGCGTCGCGGACATCCCAACCGTAGATTGCGAGATTGTGGTTGAATTCCGCCTGCTCGACGGGGAGCCGGCCCGGGCCGAAGCCCCAGTAGCGTTGCACCCCCCGCGCCTGGGTGTACAGCGCGACTATCAGGCGTAGCGCGTGCGCCGGTAGCGGCCGGCCCTTGGTAATGGTGTCCGCGTGGCGCAGCAACTCCTCCATGTTGAGGGGGAGGCCGGCGCAGCCATCCGGCCCGGGATAGACCGGATAGCGAAACGGCGTCACCCCCATCGCCTCGGCCAGCAGAGCCGGCCACGACCGGTCGGTGTTGCGGACCGCCAGATTCTGGAAGCCATGGGTGAGCGAATCACCGATCGTCACGAGCGGATGGGCGACATCCACGTCGGACTCGATGGTGAACTCTAGGCCGAGGTCGTCCCGAACGGGCTCCGGAGCCTCCACGCTAATCACCAGCTCGTCCGGCGCTGGCACCTCCGGTACGGACATCGCGGCTCTCCTTCCCCCAACCCACGATTTCCCCGACCTATGATTTCCCCCAACCCGCGATGCGTGAGTCGCCCCCGAGGTCGAGAGCGCCATTGTGCACCCACGCACCTGTCCAGCCCCCCGAGTCCCCAGCCCCCGAGTCCCCCGAGTCCCCGGAGACCTCTCGACCACCGGGATCGTCGAGTTCGACTCCGTGAACCGGAGGGGGTTGGCCGTGACGACGGGGTGTCCTCCCGATGCGTCGTGTGGGTCAGCTCGGCGCACCCGGCGGCCGCCCGCCGGGCCCGCCGGACGGTGGCTGGCCGCCGGGCGCACCGGCGGGCTGGCCGCTGGACGGGGTGGTCGTGGTGTCGACGCCGACGGCGAGGGAGACCGTGTAGCCGCTGGTGACGTTGCCGGTCACGGTGGCGAGCTGGCGGGCGCCACCGTCGTCCCCGAAGACGTTGTCGCTGTCGAGACTGGCCTGAGACAGGTTCGCGATCGACGCCTTGTAGCCCTGCTGCGCGTAGACTTGGTCGCAGACGTTCTTCGGCAGGGCGACCTGGGACGTGGCGATCGCTTTGGTGGCGTCGGTGATGCTGGCCTGGTCGGGGTAGACCTCGAAGTGGATGTGTGGCCAGCGTCCGCTGTAGCAGGCCGGGAAGATGCTGGTGAAGCGTACCTTCCCGGCCTTGTCGGCGATCTGGACGCCGCGCAGGTAGTTCTGGTCGGTGATGCCGTTGGTGTACATCGAGTAGCGGCCTTCGCGGTCACAGTGCCACACGTAGACGGCCACTCCCGCGAAGGGGACGCCGTCGGCGAGATCGGTGATGGTCAGCTCCAGCGTCATGGGAACGCCCTCGGCGGTGCCGGTCGCTCCGCCGAAGCTGGACCGGATGTCGCTGCGGACCACGCCGCTCTGCTCGAGCACGTCCGGCCCGTTGGAACCGTCGCCCGGGTAGGGGCCAGCCGTCTCCTGGGGGATCTCCCCGGACGCCCCGCTGGTCGAGGCGGATGACGACGTGCTGGGCGACGCGGTGGAGCCGGACGATCCCGAGGCTTCGGCCCCGCCTGTTCCGCAGGCAGTCAGGCCCGCCGTCGCGGCACCGAGGCCGAGAAAGGTCAGCATCCGCCGCCGGCTCAGCAGCGTGCCGAGGTCGAAGCCCAGTCCCTGGTCGACGGCCTCCTCCTCGGGCCGGGGCAGGGGACGCCCCTCGTACGTCGGCCTCCGGCCGTCCCGCTGGTAATCCGTCATGCGCTCTCCCTGAAATCGACTGATCTTGTGCCTTCACCATGGCGGGACAGTTTTTGCCCGCGCTGTGCGTCCGCTGTGCCTCGGCTGTGCGCGCCAGGTCCCCATCACGGCGGCGGCGGGAAGACCGGCAGGCACGAGCCGGCAGGCACGAGCCGGCCGGATCGGGCCGGCCGGCACGGATCGGGCCGCATGACGGTACCGGTGGGGCTGAGGCTGACTACGGGATGGTCCACTCGCGCACGGTGACGATGTCCAGCCGTCGTTCCACGACGGCGCCTGCCGGCCAGCCGTTGACGAGCCGGGTCAGCTCGTCGGCCAGCGATTCGGAGCCGACGGCGTGCCACCTCTGCGCGGCTAGGCCTGCCCGTAGCGCCTCGGCGTAGGAGCTCCGGCTCATCTCGGCGATGTCGCGAACCATCGCCGTCGTCGTCGCGTTGGCCCTGGGTGGCCGCGGTCGCGGTCAGGATCTTCATGTCGGCTCCTCGGAGCAGGGAGGTGTCGGGTGCACGGGCAAGCGAGCGGTCACAACCGCGGGCCGTTGAGTCGTGACCGCGGGCTGTTGAACGGACGGGCCCCGAACGCAGTCGGGCCCCGAACGCAGTCGGACCCGCGCATCGAAGCACCCGGGAGCTCAATCGACGAGGAGTAAATCCGGCTGTGGGCGCCCTCGACGGACGTCACCGCAGGTCAGGTGCCCTATATCGAGCGTGCGCCGCCGAACGCCGAGAAGCCGAACGCCGAGAAAACGCGCTCATCTGCAGTTCCTTGACTCCGGGGGCGGCGACGGCGTCCAGCTCGCGCGGAGCGCCCTCGGCGAGTTCGACCCGTCGTTGCTCCGGGTCGCGGCGGGATCGGGTGCGCTGTCGGTGCGTCGGTCGGTCCAGCTCGATGCCGAGACCTCGGTCTGGATCGGGACGTCGTCCGGTGCGCATCCCGGGGCGGCTGTCGAGGTAACCGGCCCGGCGCAGCAGCAGCAGCCGGCGGCGGTCGGGCCCGCGTGGCAGGCGGTGCTCAGGCTGATCACCGCGACGGAGCCGGGGCTGGTCGAGCTGGTGCGGGAGCTGGCGGCGCGGGATGTGCCGGTACCGGAGGTCGGGTACGAACTCGGGGACGCGGCCTGGCAGGCGGAGCTGGCCTGGCCGGCCGCCAGGATCGGGGTCGTCACCGCGGCCGGGCCGGGCGACCCCGAAGGCTCGGGACGCGACGCCGCCTACGCGGCGGCAGGCTGGCTGGTGCGGACCGTGTCCGAATGGCAGGCATCCGATCTCGCCTCGAACCTCACATTGAATCTCGTAGCGAACCTCGCAACGAACCTCGCAACGAACCCCGCATCAAGGATCGATGGTCCACTCGGCTCACGGAGGGACAGCCAGTCGTGCGGAACGGCAGCTGACCCACACCCGGGTCAGGCCCGCCCAGGTCAGGCCAGAGCCGGCGCCGGGAGTCGGCGACACCGCAGGGGGGGAGCCGGGCGGCCAGAAGGACGTCGAACGGCCGTTGTTCGAGGCCTTCACCGACCAGGACCTGGTCGACCTCGGTGTGGTTCCGGCCCTGCTTCCGCTGATCAGACGGATCGTTGACGAGGACGAGCTGCTCGGGCTCGCCGAGGTCGCCCCGCAGCTCACGTCCGACGTGCTCCTGGCGCTGCACGACGGCAAGAGCGTCGAAGAAGTACTCGAACACGTCACCGTGCCGGTGAAGGCCGACAGCCCGGTCGACCCGGAGGACTTCGCTGCGGCGGTTGCCCGGCCGGCGACCCAGGTGACCAGCGACGATGCCGCGCTGCAGGCGGTGCTGGGCGAGTCGTTCGCGCGGTGGCAGGTCTTCCTGCATCCGACCCAGCGCCAGCTCGTGGACCGGGTCTACGGCGGACCGGCGCGGGTCAGCGGCGGGCCGGGAACCGGGAAGACGATCGTCGCGCTGCACCGGGCCGGGCACCTCGCCGCCCGGCTGCCGCCGGGCGATGACAAGCCGATCCTGCTCACCACGTTCAACCGCAACCTTGCCGCCGACCTGCGGGCCCGGTTCCTCGACCTGGTCGGCCCCGACCTCGTCGATCGGGTCGATATCGTCAACATCGACAAGCTCGCGAGCCGGGTTGTCGGTGAGGCCGGGGCGAGCCGTCGCCGGCGGACGATCGACGATGACGCCGCCGTGCGGGAGTGGGCCGCGATGCTTGACGAGGTCGGTGAACGACGGTGGGACGCCGAGTTTCTCGCGGCCGAGTGGGCCGAGGTCGTTCTGGGCCAGGTGCTCCGTTCCCGCACCGACTACTTCAAGGCCCGGCGACCAGGTCGAGGGCGGCCACTGTCCCGAGCCGACCGCGACGCGGTGTGGCAACTCGTCGAACGTTTCACCAAGCGCCTGGACGACGCCGGTGTGTGGACGTGGCGCCAGGTAGCCGAATACGCCGCCCGCACCGAACAGGACCGCGCGGCCGCGGTGGTGAGCGCGGCCGGTCAGCCCACCGCTTCCGGCTCCCTGCCCAGGTACCGCTATCGGCATGTCGTCGTGGATGAGGCCCAGGACCTCAACCCGGCGCACTGGAAGATGCTGCGGGCCATGGTCGCGCCAGGTCGGGACGACATCTTCCTCGTCGGCGACACCCACCAGCGAATCTACGATAATTACGTCACGCTTGGTAGTCTCGGCGTGAATATCCGTGGTCGCAGTGCCAAGTTGACGCTGAGCTACCGCACCACCCGTCAGATCCTGTGGACAGCGCTTCGGCTGCTTGCCGGTGAGACGTACGACGACCTCGACGGCGGCGACGACAACCTCGCGGGGTACCGGTCGCTGCTCAGTGGCGGAGAACCCGTGCTCGGTGAGGCCGTCACCTGGGCGGATGAACTGAAGCTCATCAGCGGGCAGATCAGGGTCTGGGAGAGCGCCGGCGACGGTTCGACCAGTGCCGGCGACGGTTCGACCGCCGTGTGCGTGCCGACTCGACGGATGGTGGAGGACGTCGTCACACACCTCGAGGCGAGCGGGATTTCTGCCATCGAGATCGGGCCGGACGGGCCGAAGCGAGCCGGCGGCGTCCACGTGGGCACCATGCACCGTTTCAAGGGCCTGGAGTATCGGCGGATCATCATCGGAGGTGCCAGCGCCGGGCTTGTGCCCCGTGGCGTGGTCGAGCGGTACCAGGACGTCGACCCAAAGCGGTACCAGCAGGAACGGGCACGAGACCGGTCACTGCTGTTCGTCGCGGCGACCCGCGCCCGCGACGACCTGGCGATCTTCTGGCACGGCCGGCCAAGCCCGTTCCTGGCCGCCGCCTGGACGCGGCGTCGCGCCGTTGGGTCGAGCTTGCGCAATTGACGAAGCGCATGCGGGGTTATGCCGACCGGGTACCTCATACCAGGCCGAGGTCGGCCTTTACCTTGTCCCATGGAACTACCTTGTCCCATGGAACGGGCGTCTGCCCGGTAGCCGCCATCTCCTCGACGTAGACCACTTGGTTATCGCGGACCAGTCGAGCGGCAAGCTTGTGATGATGATCCCGGCGGGTTTCGCGCACTTTCCGGTGCAACACCGCTACCCGCCGCACCGCCTTCCGACGGTCCGCGGAACCTTTCCGTGCGCGGGCCAGCGACCGCTGGGCGCGGGCGAGATGCCGCCGCTTCGACCGCGGCGGGCGAGGGTTCGCCACGATCTCACCCGTGGACATGGTCACCAACCGATCGAGCCCAAGATCGACCCCCACCTCGGCGGGCACGACCGGGTACGGCTCGTCGGTCACATCGACCACGAACGACACGTAGTACCGGCCGTCCGCTTCCCGGATCACCGTGGCCGACGACGGAACCGACGGCAACCCCCGAGACCAGGCGAGTTCGACATCTCCGACCTTCCTGATCCGAGTTCTTAACGCGACTGGGCGACACTCGCCACCTGGTCCGTCAGCATGCTTGAGCGGGAGGTGTTCACCGAAGCGGGGTCGCGGCCCGGCTTCTCGGCCTGCCGCAGAACACCTTCCACTACTGCTTGGCGGGTGGCACGGTCGGTGACCGGGCCTACAAGCCGGTGATCCGTGTCGCACCCCGGGCGGCCGGCCTCGACTACAAGAAGACTGCCAACCGTACGTCTGGCCGGCCCCTCGTGCTTCTTGCGGGAACGGCCGCCGCATGTCGGATCACGAGGAGTAAGCGTCGTGAACCCGGACCTGCTGTCCGGGGCGTCTACTCGGGATCGTAGGCGAGGTTGGGGCGTAGCCAGCGCTCGACGTCGGAGATCTTCAGGCCCCGCCGCTGGGCGTAGTCCTCGACCTGGTCCCGGCCGATGCGCCCGACGGTGAAGTACCGCGACGACGGATGGGCGAAGATGAGCCCGCTGACGGCGGCGGCGGGGGTCATCGCGAAGGACTCGGTCAGGCCCATCCCCACCCGCCCGGCGTCCAGCAGGTCGAACAGCGCCTGCTTCTCGCTGTGGTCGGGGCTCGCCGGGTAGCCGAAGGCGGGACGAATGCCGCGGAAGCGCTCGGCGTGCAGATCCTCCAGCGACGGCTTGGCGTCCGGCTCGAACCAGGCGCGTCGCGCCTCAAGGTGGACATACTCGGCGAACGCCTCGGCGAGCCGGTCGGCCAGGGCCTTCACCATGATCGCCCGGTAGTCGTCCTGCCGGGCCTCGAAGCCGGCCGCGAGCGTGTCGGCGCCGTGGACGGCCACGGCGAACCCGCCGATGTGGTCCCCGGCCGGGGCCAGGTAGTCGGCGAGGCTGCGGTTCGGCCGCCCCGCGGGCTTGGCCGTCTGCTGGCGCAGCATCGGCAGGCGCAGCCGCCCCGTGCCACCCGGACCCGGCGTGCCACCTTGACCCGGCGAGCTGGCGCTGTTCACCGCGCCGACGTCGATCTGATCGATCAGGATGTCGTCGTCCTCCGCGACGGCGGGCCAGAAGCCGTAGACCCCGCGGGCCTGAAGGCTGCCGTCCGCGATGATCTGATCGAGCAGGACGTTCGCCTCGTCGTACAGCTCACGGGCCACCGGCTGGTCCAGGATCGCCGGGAACTTGCCCTTCAGCTCCCAGGCAAGGAAGAAGAACTGCCAGTCGATCATCGAGCGCAGCGCGCCGAGGTCCGGGGTGACGACGCGGACGCCGGTGAAGGCGGGGACGGGCAGGTCGTCGAACGTGACCTGCTCGCGGTTCGCCCGGGCCTGCGCGAGGGGGAGCAGCGGGCGCTGCTGGCGGTTCTCGTGCTGCTCACGCAGGAGCTTCTGCTCCGCCCGGTTACGCACGGCGAGCTCCCCGGCCCGGTCGGCGTCGAGCAGGTCCGAGACCACGCCGACGACGCGGGAGGCGTCCAGCACGTGGACGGTGGTGGCGTCGTAGGCGGGGGCGATGCGGACCGCGGTGTGCTGGCGCGAGGTGGTGGCACCGCCGATCAGCAGGGGCAGTTTCAGCCCGCGGCGCTGCATCTCGGTGGCGACCGTGACCATCTCGTCCAGGGACGGGGTGATCAGGCCGGACAGGCCGATCGCGTCGGCGCCCTCCGCCACCGCCGTGTCGAGGATGACCGTGGCGGGGACCATGACCCCCAGGTCGATGACCTCGTAGTTGTTGCAGCCGAGGACCACACCCACGATGTTCTTGCCGATGTCGTGCACGTCGCCCTTGACGGTCGCGAGCACCACCGTGCCGTTGCCACGGTTGGCACGGCCGGTGCCGGTGCCGGCCAGCAGCGCCTGCTGCTTCTCGGCCTCCATGAACGGTTCCAGGTAGGCGACCGAGCGCTTCATCACCCGGGCGCTCTTGACCACCTGCGGCAGGAACATCTTCCCCGACCCGAAGAGGTCGCCGACGATCTTCATGCCGTCCATGAGTGGTCCCTCGATCACGTCGAGGGGGCGGGCCGCCCGCGCCCGGGCCTCCTCCGTGTCGGACTCGATGAAGTCGACGATGCCGTGCACGAGCGCGTGCGCCAAGCGCTCCTCGACCGGCGCCTCGCGCCAGGACAGGTCCACCGTGCGCTTCGTGCCGCTCCCGCTCACGGTCTCGGCGAACGCGACGAGCCGGTCGGTGGCGTCGTCGCGCCGGTCGAAGAGCACGTCCTCGACGAGTTCGAGCAGGTCGGCGGGGATGTCCTGGTAGACGGCGAGCTGGCCGGCGTTGACGATGCCCATGTCGAGCCCGGCGCGCACGGCGTGGAAGAGGAACGCCGAGTGCATCGCCTCGCGGACGATGTCGTTGCCGCGGAAGGAGAACGACAGGTTCGAGATGCCGCCGCTGGTCCGCGCTCCCGGGCAGTGCTGCTTGATCAGCGGCAACGCGTCGAGGAACGCCTTCGCGTAGCCGTTGTGCTCGGCGATGCCGGTGGCGACGGCGAGCACGTTCGGGTCGAACACGATGTCCTCGGCCGGGAAGCCGACCCGCTGGGTGAGCAGGTCGTAGGCGCGGGCGCAGATCGCCACCTTGCGTTCGGCGGTGTCGGCCTGGCCCCGCTCGTCGAAGGCCATCACGACCACGCCGGCGCCGTAGTCGCGGATGCGCCGGGCCTGCTCCAGGAAGGGCTCCTCGCCCTCCTTGAGGCTGATCGAGTTGACGACGCCCTTGCCCTGCACGCAGCGCAGCCCGGCCTCCAGCACACTCCACCGCGAGCTGTCGACCATGATGGGCAGGCGGGCCGCCTCCGGCTCGGTGGCGAGCAGGTTCAGGAACGTGGTCATCGCCCGCTCGCTGTCGAGCAGGTCGGCGTCCATGTTGACGTCGAGCAGGTTGGCCCCGCCGCGCACCTGCTCCAGGGCGACGTCCACGGCGGCCTGGTAGTCGTCGGCCTCGATCAGCCGCCGGAACCGCGCCGAACCGGTGACGTTGGTGCGCTCCCCGATCATGACGAAGCCGGTGTCCTCGCCGATCTCGAACGGCTCCAGCCCGCTGAAGCGGGTGCGCGCCGGCGGGGTCGGAACCGGGCGCGGCGGCGCACCGCCGACGGCGGCGGCGATCCGCGCGATGTGCGCCGGCGTCGTCCCGCAGCAGCCGCCGACGATGTTGACCAGGCCCGCGGCGGCGAATTCGCCGATCAACTGGCCGGCTTCGTCCGGGGTCTGGTCGTAGCCGCCGAAGGCGTTCGGCAGGCCGGCGTTGGGATGGCAGGCCGTGAACGTGCCGGCGAGCCGGGCGAGCTCGGCGACGTGCGGGCGCATCTCCTCGGCGCCGAGCGAGCAGTTCACCCCGACGACCAGCGGATGCGCGTGGGCGATGGAGCTCCAGAACGCCTCGACGGTCTGCCCCGACAGCGTCCGCCCGGACAGGTCGACGATCGTTACCGAGATCCACAGCGGCAGCCGCGGGGCGACCTCGCGGGCGGCGGCGATCGCGGCCTTCGCGTTGAGCGTGTCGAAGATCGTCTCGATGAGCAGCAGGTCGACCCCGCCGTCCGCCAACGCCTGGATCTGCTCGGCGTAGGCGGCCCGGACCTCGTCGAAGGTCACCGCCCGGTACGCCGGGTCCTCCACTCGCGGGGACAGCGAGAGCGTGACGTTCAATGGGCCGATCGAACCGGCGACGAACCGCCGCCCCCCGGTCTGCCGGGCGGCCTCGTCCGCGGCCTGGCGGGCCAGCCGCGCGCCCCGCAGATTCATCTCCCGCACCAGCGACTGCAGCCCGTAGTCCGCCTGGCCGATGCTCGTCGCGGTGAACGTGTTCGTCGTGGTGATGTCCGCGCCGGCCGCGAGATACTGCCGGTGCACGTCGAGGATCACGTCCGGACGGGTCAGGTTCAGCAGGTCCGGGTCGCCGGCGAGGTCCTTCGGGTGGTCGCGGAACCGCTCCGTGCGGTAGTCGGCCGGGGTGAGCCCGGCGTTCTGCAGCATCGTGCCCCAAGCCCCGTCGAGCACGACGACCCGCTGGGCCAGCAGCTCCCGGAGCTCCCGCTCGCCGGCCTCGACCGCGTCTGCCCCGACCGTGCTGGCCTCGACCACACCGTCATGGACGGCCACCTCGTCGACCGACCTGGACCCTGCCATCAGACCACCTCCCGGTTATGGGAGGCGCCCTTACTGAACGGTGCGGGCCGAGCGTGGCGGACCTGGGCCCGTCGCAGCGCCTCTCGACCTGTGAGTGACGATACCGTGCCATCGTGATCACTTCACGCCGGCTCGAGCGTTTCGCTGTCGCTGTCGCTTGAGAGTCGTATGCTACCCGGGCGGGACACCGGTCCGCGCCGCGCATGAGCTCATCCGGACCTGGCAGAGGTGTCGGCATACAGCGCACGGATCTGGGCGTCGCTCGGATGGTGGCCCGTGCCCGGGAAACCGACCATCCAACCGGCGACAAGCACCGCGTGGTCCAGTACGTCGTCATCCGTGATCATCTGGTTGACCAGCCCGAGCTCGGCCGCCTCGGTGGCGCTGACGGCGTGGCCGGACAGCAGGAAGTCCGAGACCCGGGCGGTGCCCATGATCTGGGGAAGATGCCAGGACAGACCGTATTCGACGGCCAGGCTGAGGCGGGAGAAGCCGGAGCCGACGAAGGCGGAGGCCGCGATGAACCGGACCTCCGGGTCGGCGTCCGCGGCACACAGGGCCTGCGCCTAGGCGGTGGCCATCGGCAGGGTGAACGCGCTCATGACCTCGGGCCGGTTCAGGGTGGCGACGGCGACCCCGTCATCGGACCCGGGTCAGAACGGGATCGGCAACGGCGGTCTGGATCGACTCCGTGCTGCTGCGCACCTTTCGCTCGGTTCCCGCGAGGTCGGCGGCGTGCCTGGCATTCCCGGGTGCGCCCCGGCGTGCCGTCGCGCCCGCCGCGTGGACTCCGCGGATCTCATGCCGATGTCGCGTCTCCATAGCGGATCGCGAGTGATCGGGTGCGTGGACTGTTGGGCAAGAATCCTGGGCTCCCGGCCCTTCGAGTGGTCCCGGTGTCGTGTAGCATGACCTCCAGATCCGGACAGGGCCCGTGGCTGGCACCTGGAGGGCGACAACTGAAGATCGATCTAGAGCATGGTCCCGTGGTGAAGCCTGGAGTTCACGCCGCCCTGTCAAGGCGGAGGTCGCGGGTTCGAATCCCGTCGGGACCGCGTTCGTAGGGCTAACAGTGCGCTGTGGCTCATGCGAGAGTCGCACTGCCCGGGGCAGGTAGCTCAGTCGGTACGAGCGTCCGCCTGAAAAGCGGAAGGTCGGCGGTTCGACCCCGCCCCTGCCCACCACCTCTGACCTGCGGTTTTGCTCGTTCACGGGTCTCCTTGCAGGACGTTGGAGATCATTTTGTAGCAACGGGTGTAGCAACGGCCCCGCACGCCAGCGCACGTGGGCGGCCAGTGGCGTCCTACGCCAGCTCGTCGACGAGCTTCTGGAGCGCCGCCCGCTTGTCGTCCAGCGAGGCATGGGCATAGATCTCCATCGTAACGTCGATCGCGGAGTGCCCCGCGATCTCGCGGACGACGTGCGGGGGCACGCCCGCGTTCAGCAGCAGCGTGACGCAGGTGTGGCGGATGTCGTGGAAGCGCACGCCCTCCAAGCCGAGTACGCCGCACAGCGGCAGCCAGCTACGTCGAAGGTTGTCCGGCTCGATCGGCGTACCAATCGCCGTGGTGAACACGAAGCCAGTCTCCCGCCAGTTCACATCGGCTGTCTCGCGTTCCGCGTCCTGCCGTGCCTGGTGCTCGCGCAGGACCTTCGCGATCAGCGGCAGCAGCGGCAGGGTTCGCTCCGAGGTCCGCGTCTTCGGCGCTACCACCCTCAGATGCCCACCGACCCGCTGCAACGAGTGCCGCACGGCAAGGGTCTCGTCCTCGAAGTCGATGTCCTCCCAGCGCAGGCCAAGGATCTCCCCTCGCCGCAGCCCCAGGTACAGGGCCAGGACGTAGAGCGCGTATAGCCGGTCGTGCGCGGCGGCCTTGAGCAAGTGGCTGGCCTGGTCGGCGCTGAGCCCCCGGTGCACCTTGTAGGTCGGGCCGGAGACCTTCGCGAGCTTCGCGACATTGCGGCCGACCAGTTCCTCGCGTACTGCGGCGCCGAGGACGTTACGCAGAACGCTGTGGACCTGCTGCACGAGCCGGGCGGACGGCGCCTGGTGGCAGCAGCGCCCAACGGCGCAGCAGCGACGCTGCTTCACAGGGCGGCGGCGGTCGGTGCCGTGCAGGCAGCACAGGCAGGTGCCGCGCACCCGCTTGAGCAGGTTCCGCACATCGACGCCGTTCAGCTTGTTCAGCCGCTTCTTGCCGATCGCCGGGATCAGGTAGTTCCGGACGATGACCTCGTAGCCCTGCACCGTGCGCGGTTTGCAAGCCGGCGTCACGATGTCGCTGAGCCAATAGGTGAGGAACCGCTCCATGGTCCACCCGGTTGCCTCGGCTGGGATGCCCTGGTCCGACTGGGCCTGCATCTTGGTGAGCTTCTCGCGGACGATGTCGGCAGTCTTCCCGTATACCGGCCGGCGTCGCTGCGTTCCGTCGGGCATGAGGACGTAGGCAGCCCCCACCCACATCCCGTCGCTCTCGCGCTGGTAGATCGAGCCCCAGGGCCATTTCGTAGTCGATAGGCCAAGTTGATCATTCTTGGCATCGGCCGATGCATGGTCTGACCTGGACGGATACCGGCGACACGCCGGAGGTAGACGCACGGCAGGCACGACCCCCCACCGATCATGGAGTTCTCGACGCTTCATGTTCGCCAGGGAAGGCCGTGCCCGCCGATGCCATCATCCCCCGTCGCCGCCGTGGTCGACGAGCTTGCCGCGCAGCTTCCGGACAGGATCAACCAGCCGCGTCTGATCACCGAAGGTGATCAGACGGCGTTGCTAGAAGCTCTCGCGCGGGTACCGGATCCTCGTCGACGGCGCGGGGTGCGTTACCGGTTCGCCGCGGTCCTGGCGATCGCGGTGTGCGCCATGCTCAGCGGAGCCCGGTCGTTCGCGGCGATCGGGGAATGGGCCGCCGACCTGCCCGCGGACGCCCGCGCCGGCCTGGGGTTGACCGGGCGGGTCCCGGGCCCGGTGACGATCTGGCGGGTGCTGGTACGTGTGGACCGGGCGGCGTTGGAAACCGCGATCGGAGCCTGGATCCAGGCCCGCCTCGACACCATCGACACCGCCGGGCACCAGCCGCCACAGCGCCGACGCCGGGTCCGGCGGGTGCTCGCGGTGGACGGCAAAGCGATGCGCGCCACCCGGCACGGCACCCACCCCGTGCATCTCCTCGGTGTTCTCGACCATGCCCGGGGCGTGGTCCTGGCACAGGTCGACGTCGACGAGAAGACCAACGAAATCCCTTTGTTCTCCACGGTTCTCGATCAGATTCCGGACCTGACCGACGTCCTGATCACCGTCGACGCGATGCACGCGCAGACCGCGCACGCCGACCACCTACACGCCCGGGGAGCGCACCTGCTGGTCACCGTGAAACGCAACCAGCCCACCGTCCATACCCGGTTGAAGACACTGCCCTGGAAAGACGTCCCGGTCGGGCACACCACCACCGGCCGTGGCCACGGCCGGATCGAGACACGCACCCTCAAGGCCGTCACCGTCCCGGCCGGGCTCGGGTTCCCCCACGCGGCCCAGGCCATCGGAGATCACCCGCACCTCCCGTCCGATCAGCACGAACAAGAAGAAGACCGAGGGCAAGCGCCGCCAGCGACGTGAGACCGTCTACGCGATCTGCGCCCTGCCCGCCGAGGACGCCCTACCCGCCGAACTGGCCACCTGGATCCGAGGCCACTGGTCCATCGAGGTCCGCCTGCACTGGGTCCGCGACGTCACACTGGGTGAAGACCTCCACCAGGCTCGCACCGGCAGCGGACCCCAGGTCATGGCCGCTCTCCGCAACCTGGTGATCAGCCTGCTCCGGCTCGCCGGCTTCACCAACATCGCCCGAGCCCTACGCCACCACGCCCGCCATCCCGACCAGGCCATCACCCTCGTGACCAGCACAAACGCGACTTTGCAATGACCCTGGGAGCACCCCGAGCGCGGTGACATCGACCTGGAGCGCCGCGAGCTGCGCGTGACGGGCAAGGGCCGCAAGGAACGGATGATCAAGCTCGGCTACAACGCCGCGCGGGCCATCGACCGGTACCTTCGGCTGCGCGGCAAGCACAGCTACGCGCACAGCCCGAAGCTGTGGCTCGGGATCAACAACCGCCAGCCCATGACCGCGAACGGCATCTACCAGATGATCTCCCGGCGCGGAGACGAAGCCGGCGTCGTGGTCCACCCGCACAAGTTCCGGCACCACTTCTCCCACTCGTGGCTCGACAAGGGCGGCAACGAGGGCGACCTCATGGAGCTGAACGGCTGGACCTCCCCGCAGATGCTCCGCCGCTACGGCGCCAGTGCCCGCAACGTCCGCGCCCGCCGCACCTACGACCGGATCATGAACGGCGAGTAGGGCAGCATCAATTCTGCAGTGGTCACCGTCGACCGACCTCGCTTCGGCGAATAGGCTGTGTGGCTCCGGCCGGGAGTGCCGGCCGGAGCCTACCGGCGGGCATCCCAATGAGCATCGCGGGATATCCCCCGTACTCATCAGCAACGCGCTACAGAGCTTGAATGGTCAGGGTCTGGCTACGGCGGTTCCGGGTCGATGATCAGTTCGGTCTGGCCGAGGAAGCCGGCGATCAGGTCGGGCCGGTACTGGACGCGTTTGAGCAGGGTCTTGATCGTGGCGGTGAGCTGGTCGACGGTGACCCGGACGTGGTTGCCCAGGTCGCGTTTGACGTGGGCCCACACGCCTTCGACGGGGTTGAGGTCGGGGGCGTAGGCGGGCAGGGGGATCACGGTCAGCCAGTGGGCGTGGCGGGTGAGGAACCTGCGCATCGCGGCGCTGCGGTGGGTGTTGAGGTTGTCCCAACACAGGATGATCGGAGCACGGGGCTGGTGGTGCGCGGCGACGAGCAGGGTGGCGTAGTCGTCCTCGGAGAAGCTACGACGCTCGCCCTTACGGCCGTGGTGGGTCAGGACCCGGTAGAACAGCCGGGGCCGCTGGCCGGGCCGGTAGCAGACCAGGGCTGCCATCGAGACCCGCCCGGAGCCCTTCCCGGACACTCGCACGGTCGGGGTGTGTCCCCGTGGGGCCCAGGTCCGGGCCTTCGGGGGTCGCAGGCTCTGCCCGGCTTCGTCCTCGAAGACGATCCACGCGCCGGTCGTCGCCGCTAGCCTCGTACCTTCGCCCAGGTCTCGGCCCGCCACGCGGTGATCTTCTCCTCGTCGCGTTCGGTGGCCCGGCGGGCGGGGACCTGAGGGCTGTAACCCATGCGGTGCAGCAGGTACGACGTACCGCGCAGGGTGTAGCGGGTGCGGAACAGCCGGCCGATCAGCAGGGTCACCCGGGCCAGGGTCCAGCGCTGGTCGGGCCAGCCGTGCGCGGCCGGACCGCGGTCCAGTTCGACCCGTAGCCGGTCACGCTGACTGTCCGACAGGCGGCATGACGCACCACTGGGTCCTCGTGAGGCCAGCGCCGCCGTGCCACCGGCCTGCCAGAGCCGTTTCCACTGGTAGGCCGACTTCGTACTCACCCGCAGCCGCCCGGCGACCTCGACCGGATCGACCCCGGCGGCGAACAGGTCCGCCGCCTGCACCCGGACCACTTCCCGACGGGCACGACCCTGCGCGGTAAGCCCGCCACCATCCGCATACCTCATGCCCGATACAAGCGTCGGACACGGCCGGGTCATACCCGGACAGACCGGATGTGATCAAACAGACCCCGACCATTCAAGATCTGTAAGCGGGCCATCACTATCGGAAGCAACTTTCGGTCCTCGATCGGCCGGCCTCGTCGATGTTGTCGCGATGGGCGACCAGCGGAAGGCCTCTACGCGTCGTGCGGTATGGATCGGAGCTCCCGGGCCAAGCAGCGTACAATACGACATCTCTGAGTAGAGGCGTCAGCAAGATCGACTAGATCGACGAGAGTGGCCTGTGAGTGGGCAAGGGAACGAGGCGGGCAGCCTGCATCGAGCCGGTGTCGCCGCTTGGCTGGTGTCGCATGGAATTAATGGAAATCCTATTCCTCTGGACGACACGGCGAATTCTGGAACGATTCAGAGCGTCGACTTTGAAACAAATGATGCTATCGACGACATACATTGTAAGCTAACGGACGGCCGTACACTGCTAGTACAGGCGAAGCGAGCTTGCGGTGACGATCGACATTTGAAGGATACCGTCTACCAGTGGGCACGCCAACGGCCCGAAGCCGGTGTAATATTCGGCCTCGCTGTTGCTGAGCCGAAAGGACCAGTTCGGCATCTCCGTACGGCCTTAAACCGGCGTAGGAGGTCGATACCAGGAAACCCAAGCTCTGGAGAGAAAAGCGCGCTGGCAGCACTCGCCAAAGCATTCCCTGTAGACATCTCAACCTCCCGACGCGAAGAAATCTTGGACTCCGCTTATGTGCTGGTCGTCGATGCGCATGAGCCGGGGTTGCCCCATTTTCAAGCTGCAGCTTCCTGGTTGGTAGCTGCAGGTGTTCCACATGAGCGCGGGGCCGAAGCATTCGAGGCATTGAGATCGCGGCTTCAGGCCGACGCGGCGAAGGCACGCGGGAGTGATCTGGACGATTGGCTCGAAATACTTGCTAAGGCTGGATACCCGCTCGCAGAGGAATATCGTGGGTCACGCGGCCAGCGCCGCCAGTTCGACTTGGGAGTTCTGGCGCGATATTGCGACCGCTTTCAAGCCGACCGCGGAATGCTATCTTTCGCGCTACTCGCCGATGACCTACCGCCGATGAAGGTCGAGGGCCTGGCGAAATCATTCACGGTTAGTTGGTCGTCGACCTTCGAAAATCGGAAGTATGCTTCGGAACCCTTGCTTGACGTCGCTCGGCGCTGGGGCCGGCTAGTGGTTACCGGTCTGCCTGGTTCTGGAAAGTCGACAGCCATAAGACAGCTTGCGGCGGAATGGGCAGCCACGTCGGACGCGCCCATACCTATTTTGGTGTCGCTAAAGGTCGTAGCCGAGAATCCTCCCGAGCCGGCTTCATTCACTCCGGCTATGCTCGTCGATGCCGCGCTTCCTAAGCTCGGAGGAGACGAGAGGAGAGCCTTGCACGCCACTCTACTGGCTAAAATCGGAGACGGAGACGCTGCGCTTCTCCTCGATGGCCTTGATGAGTGCGGGACCGCAACCAGCACGATAGCTGATGGAATAACTCGACTCCTCGAACAGCTACACCCGGATACCGACGTAATAGTTACGGCGCGAGGGAGCGCCCTTCCTGCCGCTTCGAAGACAGGACTTCCTACCGTTGAGTTGACTGAACCGCAAGGTCTCACGTCTCAGCTTGACAATCTGATCCGCCATGCGGCAAAAATTCGAGCGAACGGCCAGCAAGAGGCCGAGTGGGCGGCCGCGCGTATCTCGTGGCTAGAGTCCGTCCGCCGCGCGGATGGTCATGGTGGCGGTCCGTTGCTGGTTCGATCAAACAGCCTTTGGCAGGTTCCGCTACTTGCGACAATGGTTACACTTCTGGCGACATTGCGGCCGACCGAAAAGATTCCTACCAATAGATCACTTTTGTTCATGGCGGCAGTGGAGGAATCGGTCACCAAATGGGAATCACGGCGTGCCATACAGCGCGTGCCATGGAACGTAAGTGACCCTCGGATGCTCGTCGACGGCTTTGCCGTGATCGCGCATGAGCTCGCCCATCGTAGCGGTCGCTTGTCGGTTGAAATCGCTAGAAAATCGATCAGAGACCGCGCGGTTCAATATTGGGGAATGTCGCGGGGGCCAGCAGAGTCGGCCTCTGCAGACATTGTTAGGTTCTGGGACGAAGTTATCGGGGCCTTTCCGAGAAATTCAGATGGAATGCTTCTTTCGCGAGCGCAGTATCTTGTGGATATTGGCGACGCGATGTGGGCCGCTCACGTTCTCGAAGACGAAGAGGAAAGAAAGGCTTGGGTGAATCGTGCGCTCGAGGATCCGAACCGCCGCGAGGCTTTTATTCTAGCTGTTTTGTACGCGCCGTCGATTTTGCATAGTATCGAAACCTTCCATGGTAGTGGAAATGATCGCGGGCGAAGGGCGCTTGTTTGGGCCGCTGACGCCATCAGAGAGGGTGGTAGATCTCTGATGAATGTTGTCACCCCCGCCCTGATGGCAGCACTTGCAGATGCTGCAGGCAAAGGATTGGCCCTCCCCGATATCGGTAGCAACAGTGCAGGTCAGAGGAGCGGGCGAGACCCCAAGGAGTGGGAGTACGTCCTACGGCTGGCTGGTCTGCCGGTCGTCCCCCAACTCCGCAAGTTGCGGGACGACTTGCTTGCCGGACTGCGGTTGAACAAGGAGCACCGTTTGGTGTCCCAAGCGCTCACTTCACTTACCGATGCGGTGGTAGACGGGCATACCGAAATACCAAACTCTTCCTTGGCTGCGCTTAAAGAAATGCTGGCCGTTCCGGCGCCACGGCGAGTAAATCGTCCACCGCGCAGAAATTCGCGTGGAGTTATGAGCTTCACTCTACCGGAACGCCGGCGTCCGATAGGATATGCCGACGTGCTCAAACTTGCAGCCGAGTACGCTGGAAGTCTCGATTCATCGACCCGAACGGCTATCTACAGCGAGGCTCGGGAAGCTAGTGTTCGCGACTATTTTGAAATCGTAGCCGTTTTGCAGGCAAAGGGATTCTCTGATCCGCAACCATTTTTCAGAGTCCCTGAACTTATTCGCCTAACCGAGGAGTTTCCCAGTCATTGGGCGGCTGTCGAATGGCTGTTTCGCCCTATGGAAAATATCTCGGAAGGTACGCAGCTGCGGCGGGTGCAGCGGTGGAGACCCGCCGAGATTCTAGAGTTCACCGAACTCATCGGTCTACGTGCATCTGGTCTTGATGATCTGAGGGCCGGCAGGAATGAGGCCACGACGACCATAGAATCTCTAGTTAAATGTGTTTGCTCATCCTATAGAATTTCGGAATCTCATATCGCGGCTCAAGCGGCCTACATTGCAAGTATCGCATCGACTGGGGACCAGCAGATTGTCCGAATTATTCTGGGGATTCCCCCTGCTCGCGAAGTGCGTTTCGTAGTGCCAAGTACGGAATTTCGGCTCGAGGGCCTTGAGTCTTTGCTTGCTGGGTACGCAAGTACATGCCAGATACTGAGCCTTTTCAATCTCTGTTTGTCTGATTCTTTCGGCCGTTGAGGATCACCAATTGACGAATTGAACGGGCACTGGTTCCGGTCGTTCCGTCATCTGGCGGCGGCGATAGTTGTTCGGGCGGTGGCCGGAGGGGTGCCGTAAATAGAGAAGTCCCCGGTAGATCACAGGGTGTCTACCCCACTGTGCCCTTGACCGAGGACTTCCGTTGCTAACCTACCCTGGTGTCGTCGACCTGCCCGAGTCGACCCTGACCTTCCTCGCGGGGCTGCTGGCCGAGGATCGCGCCCAGCGTCGGACCTGGCGCAAGCTGCCCCCACCCGAGCAGGCACTCCTGGTGCTCGTCCACCTCCGCAAGGGTGAACGCTACGAGCAGCTCGCCGAGGGCTTCCAGGTCAGTGTCGGCACCGTCCACAACTACATCCGCGAAGCCGTCCGCCTGCTCGCCACTCACGGCCGGACCCTGCTCGCCGCGGTCTGGATCTTCGCGTGGACCCAGAGCAACTTCCTCATCCTCGACGGCACCGTCGTGCGTACCAACCGTGTCCGCGCGCACAACAAGCTGTACTACTCGGGCAAGCACAAGTACCACGGCATCAACCTGCAGGGCCTCACCGACCCCTACGGCCGGCTGATCTGGATCTCCGAAGGGCTTCCCGGCTCCGTCCATGACCTCACCGCGGCCCGGATGCACGACATTCTCGATCTGATCGACCGCTCGGAGCTCTACCTCTACGCGGACAAGGGCTACGTCGGCGGCGAGGGCGACCGCCTCCTCGTCCCGATCAAGAAACCCAAGAACAACGACCTCCCCGACCGTGACAAGGAGGCCAACCGGACCCACGCCACCACCCGCTCACAAGGCGAACGAGGATTCGCGGTCCTCAAGAACTGGCACATATTCGACCGTTTCCGTGGCTCTAGAGTTTCGCAGTTTTCTTGATCCAGATCAGTGTCTGGCAACGGCTGGATAATTTTCCCGATTGCTTTCGGGTGGATGATTCCCTGGTGCCTGCCGGTGGTATCGCGGTGCGTGGCGGAGGGGTGGAAGGCCAGCGCGAGGGGCTGGTGGCGGGAGCATCAGCGTTTCCTGTACCAACCCGAAAGTTGGACGCCGATGCTCCCGGACGTGACGATACCGGTTTCTCTGGCGGTGCTGCTGGAGGGTTTCCGGCCGTGTTTCACCGCGCCGTCGTTCCGGACGTTCCGGGCGCTCGTCGTGGGGATGCTCGCCACCGGCGGGCGGCGCACGGTGTGCGGGATGCTCGTCGGCGCGGGCCTGTCCACGCTGTGGCCGCACGACCGGGCGCACCGGTTTTTCGCGCGGGCGGTCTGGTCGCCGGAGAAGGTCGGCCTGGCGCTCGCCCGGCTCGTCGTCGACCGCCTCGTCCCGGCCGGGCCGCTGCACGTCGTCGTCGATGACACCCTGTTCCACCGGGCGGGGAAGAAGGTGTGGGCGGTGGGCTGGTTCCACGACGGATCCGCGAAGGGGCCAGACCAGGTCGGGTTCGGCAACAACTGGGTGATCGTCGGCCTCGTCGTGCCGGCGCCGCTGCTCGGCCGGCCGGTCTGCCTGCCGGTCCTGGCCCGCCTGGTCCGCAAGGACACCGTCTCGGCCTCGCGGCTCTGGCTGGCCGCCCGCGCGGTCGAACAGCTGGCCGGGGCGTTCCCCGCCCGCCGGGTCCACGTCGTCGCGGATGCCGCCTACGCCGGCGACGAGCTCAGGGGACTGCCGGCCTCGGTGACCTGGACGACCCGGCTCCGCCGCGACGCCGCCCTGTTCGCCCCCGCCCCACCCCGCACCGGGAGACGTGGCCGGCCCCGACTCAAGGGCGACCGGTTGCCCTCCCTCGCCCAGCTCGCCGCGGCCGCGACGTTCCGCCCGACGGCCGTGACCCGCTACGGCCGCGCCGGGACCGTGCACACGGCGGTCATCCGCTGCCTGTGGTACGGAGTGTTCGGCCCCCGCCCCGTCACCGTCGTCCTCGTCCGCGACACCGACCGGCCCGGGACCTACGACCTCGCGCTCGTCACGACCGACACCCTGACCAGGCCCGCCGAGCTCGTCGCCCGCTATGCGGCCCGCTGGTCGATCGAGGTCGCGATCGCGGACGCGAAGCAGATCTTCGGGGTCGGCCAGGCCCGCAACCGACTCACCGCCGCCGTCGAACGCACCGTCCCGTTCGGCCTGGCCTGCCAGACCCTCGCCTTCGCCTGGTACCTCACCACCGGCCACCACCACGGCGACGCCGCCGACCACCGCGCCCGCACCCCCTGGTACACCACCAAGACCCGCCCCTGCACCGCCGACCTCGCCGTCAAGCTCCGCCGCGTCCTGATCACCACCCAATATCAGCCCACACGGCCCGCGAACCCGACCGACGCGGAAATCCACACCCTCCGCCTCGCCTGGGCCACCACCGACAGCGCCCTCGCGGCCTGACCAGCCCCCATCCCGGCCCCACAGCCCGGGAACCAGACAAAACAGACATCGACCCGAGACCGCAAACCAGCTCAAACACCCCACCACGAACCAGCACACCAAACACGCACAGAACACGTCTCACGCGACGTCAACCATAAAATTGGAGATCAAGAAAACCGCGAAAGTCGAGGTGGCTGCCCACGCCGCGTCGGCACCTTCGCCCAGGCCGCCCTCGTCCTCGCCACCGAGGGCCTTTAGGAAAACCAACTTTGAAATGGCTCACTGTCGGAGGTGGCATTTTCGATTCTACGAGTTGACAGGGATCGACGTGTCGGCCTGGAAGTCCGCAAAGCCATGACGGCGCTTAGTCCCAGCAGACGAGGCAGAGCAGCAGCGCTCACAATCGGTCATTCGGAGGACAGATCAGCAACTGCCGAGGAGCTTCTTGAATCCTCAGACCCGAACGTCCGAGTAGCGGCAGCGAAGGCACTCACACGAATCGCGAGCACTGATGTAGGCGCGGCTCCGCTCGTGGCTCTGGCGCGCAACGACCAAGACCTAGCGGGCAAACATTCAGCCCGGGCCGCGTGGGTGTCGTTTGATGGCATGACGTGATGCCGGTCGGCGCGGGTGCGCCTCCGGTCGGTGGTGTTGTCGGGTGGGGGTTGTGTTTCAGGCCGGGGTGGCGGGCGGCCAGTCGGGGATCCAGGCCCGGCCGGTGACGACCTCGCGCAGGGTCGTCATGACGTCGCGGCCGTGCTTCGCGGCGGTGCGCAGGTAGCCGAGGATCGTGTACCGGTCCTGGGTGACCGTGTCGCTGGTCAGCCGCAGGGCTCCGGCACGTTCGCGTTATGACCGGCTCGTCCGCGCGCCGACGGGACGGCCTGGATGTCCGTATCGTCAGGGAAAGCCGTGCAGGTCGAGCGCGGCGGTGGCGGTCTTGCAGGCCCGGCGCCCGGCCGGAACGTAGCGGTGGCCCGCGGCGCGGACCGCGTGCGCGACAGTGGCGCGGAAGATCGCGAGGTTGGCCGGGCCGCGGCGGGTCCGGCTCCGGCTCGCGTCCTCACCGAAAGTGACGTCACGGACGTGGTGCTGACGGTTCTCGATGATCCACTGGCCGCGGGCGGCGTCGGCGAGGAACCCGGCCGAGGCCTGCTCGAAGGCCAGATCCGTGATGCCGTAGACCGTCTCCCGGCTGGGTTTCCTGCCCTTCTCCCGGCGCCAGCGCTGGATCCGGACGGCCTGGCGGGCGTGCGGGAACTCGGCGTGCTCGACGGTCGCGGCCTTCAGCGTGCGGGTCTCGTCACGGCCGTGGCCATGGTCGTGGGTGGTGTCGGCGACCGGGACGTCCGCCCACGGCAACGCGGCCAGGAACGCGCGCAGCGTTGGCTGGTTGCCCTTCACGACCGCAAGGTAATGGGCCTTCTTGTCGGTGACCAGCCAGTCGAGATGGTCGCGCACGGTATGCAGAGCGTCGAAGGTCAACAGGTCGCAGGCAAGGTCGAGGGGCTCGAGGACAGGGCGGAACGCCTTCGTCTCATTGCTCTTCGAGTCCACCTCGTGCTGGTTGACCAGCCGGCCGGTCGCCTGGTCGGCGACCCCGACCAGTTGGACCTGCCGCCCGTCGGCGCGCTTCGCGCCGCGGCTGGTCTTCCCATCCAGTGCGTAGACCGCCCGCACCGCTTCTCCCGCCGCCTCGGGTGACGCCGGCTTCGGCGGGGCCGGGTCGGCCAGCGGCGGATCGAGCAGTGCGCGGGCGAGCCGCGCGTCGTCGGTGTCGTTGAGGAACCGGCGGATCGTCGACTCGCTCGGCAGCCGGTAGCCGTCAAACGGGTCGTACGGCAGCCGCAGCCGGCGCCGTTCCTCCTCCGTGGTGCCGGCGAGCCATTCGATCACGGCGGTGACCCGGTCATGGCCCGCCGCGGTCAGCGCGCACAGCCACACCGCCGCCAGCACCGCCAGCGGGTAGACCCGCCCACGTCGGCCCCGGTGCTCGCCCATCGCGTGCAGCCGCTGCCAGATTCCCTCACGCGACACCGCGCCGGCTCCCACCACACCGGCCGCGTCACGCGACAATGCCCCCACAGGCACGTGCGCTCCCGGACCACGAAGACGTTAGACACCTCCGTGATCTACAGGCGCCGTGCCTGTCTTCTTCTCAGCGACGCGTGACCTGGCCGTGTCCGCCCGCCGACCCCCGCGCCCGCCCGATCAGGGCATACCGGGACCCCACCAGCCAACTCCGGGCGGACCGGGACCTCAGCTGACAGAACCGGCCAGGGCACCGCCCAGCAGGCCAGAACAACGAACACCTGGATCGATCACGCGATCAGCGCCACCCAGGACGCACGGCCACGATCACACCAAAGCGCGAACGTGCCGGAGCCCTGCGGGTTTTTCGGGGGTTCCGGTGTTCTGGATGGCTGCTCGTGATCTTGCGCGCCGGACACGGCATCAGGGCCGTCGATCGCCCATCCGGGGCACGGTGTGGTTACACGCCGTGCCGACGGGTAGCTCGTTGCCGCAGGTCCCGGCGGAGATCGATGCTGCGGGCGTTGTTCAGTTGGGCAGGAAGAACGCCGGCTCGTAGCCGGACGCGGCGAGGTCTTCGTAGGTCTGGGTGGCGGGAACCCGATCCCACACGCCGCCGAGTAGCACCGCAAAGCCGGATGGCGCCGCCATGAAGAGGTGGAGTATTGGCGGATTGACACGGCGCGCGATCTGCCGGCTCAGGTCGCGAACGGCCAACGCGACGGCATATGCGTGATCTCTGTCGGCGATGCTACTACCCGAGATTCCGGAGGGCAGGCTGATCGTGATGATGGGTATATCGCGTCCAGTGCTAGCGATGTAGCTGGTGACGTCTGGGGTCAGGTCGGCGGAGATCGCGAGCGCGAGTGCGACCTCGCTGCCTGGCCGAAGTTCAGCGATCGATGACGAGAGGCAGATGGAAGCGGGCATGATCGTTCCGCCGGGTTTGAGCCACAGTTGGCCGTCCTTGGTCTTGGCGGGGATAAATCCGGCTGTCTCCTGGAACATGACGGCAGCGGTGAACCAGGTCGGCAGTCGCATGGTGCCGGTGATGAGGATGCGTTTCGCGCCGAGGCTGCGCAACGTCCGCTGAGCGTCGATGAGTTGTGGCCGAAGAACTGTTTCCCATTCCTTGGGGTTCTTGAGACCGCGTCGGCTGCGGGCCTCGCTTCCTCGGAATCGGTCCACCCAGTCGAGCGTCACGCGGGCGTCCGGGTTTGTGAAGCCTTCGTCGAGGGCGTTGATGGCAACCATGGTGAATGGCTCTTGCGCCCGGATGCCGAGGCGGTCGATGGCGGCCGCGATGTCGGCTGGTCGTTTCTGGCTGCGGCTGGTTTTGACCCACTCTCGAACTTCGGCGATTCCGAGCCGGTAGGCGACTTCGTCTGCTTGGACACCCGCCGCGTGGCTTATGTCTCGGATATGATAGTCGCGCCAGGCAGCTTCGGATGCGTCGGTGTGTAGCCGCAGGTTGGACAGGAATTCGTACAGCTCGTCGTCGGTGCAGTCGAGGTGACGGAGTAGGTTTCGACGTCCGGCCGCTGTAGCTGCATTAGTCGCGGTGCACAGCCGATCCGCCAAGTGATCATTGCGGTCTCGCAGGGTGAGCACCGGGTCGTCGGGGTGGATGGACCGATTCGTGACCAGGGTCAGCCTCGGGTGGGCACCGTCGACCCGCAGCTGCTGCGAGGTGCGGTAGAACCGCTGGAGAATGCTGGGGCCTCGCTTGCCCGACAGCGCGGTCAGCCACTCAATGGTCGCTGCTTTCTCGGCTGTGACGCTGGCCTTGACCTGCATGTAGTCGTCCGGCCCGTGGGCCTTCCCGATGACGACGTCGTCCACGTTGCCGGCCGTCACCGCCTCGACAGTGACGGCGTTGGCGCCCGAGTGTGGCACAAGGGTGCGCAGCGCGGCGTGCCAGGCGACTGCGTACTGGAGGTCATCGCCGGTGACGCGTGCGCCGCTCGCGCTGGGCCTGCCGCTGTCGGCTGCCATGGCGCGTCAGTGGCGCGAGGTGAACGGGGGCGTGGGCGGGTTCGCCTTGACCTGGCTGATGATCATCTGTGCGGTGACAGGCTGGTCGGGGTAGGCGGCCAGGCAGGTGGAGGCAACGAGGCGGTCGGTGAGGTCGGAGTAGGTGAAGCCGTAGCCACGTCCATTCGGGCCAGTGAGCCGCACGAGAGTTGCGATCTCCCCCTCGCTGAGGGTGACGCCATCGAAGATCCTTGCGAGGACCGCGCCGCGTTGGCTGTCGTCTGGCCGGCTGAAGTCGAATTCGGCGGCGGCCCGGCGGCGGATGGCGGGATCGAGCGCGTCCCCACGGTTGGTACACATGATCACCAGAACAGCGAGCTCTTCCGCGGCGATCTGGCTAATACCGCGGATCAGCGCGTTCACGCCGGCCCGATCCTCGTGGTGCATCTGGCTGGCTTCGCGGGACTGTGCGAGGGCGTCGGCCTCGTCGATCACCAGGATGAGTGGCCGGCGGCCACGGTTTGCTCGGGCTTCGGCAATGATCGTGTCGAACGCTGTCCCGATCAGACGGGTCATCTCGCCGACGATGCCACTCCCGCGGGTGCGCAAGCTGAGCCGTTTGACGCGCACGGTGATGTGATGCTCGCGAGCGATGGCGTCGGCGAAGGTCTCGGCGAGCGTCGTCTTTCCGGTTCCGACATCTCCGCTAAAAATGATCAAAGGTGGGCGGTGGGCCATCAGCCTCACGGCGGGCAGCACGGCCCCGTGCATGGCGGTGCTCCAGTCCTCCAACAGCGAGGGCTTGAGGATGACCTCCGCTTCCTTGAGGAGGCGGGTCTTGATGTGGTCGAGCCCGACCAGCGCCGTGTAGCGCCGGAGGGCGAGCGGGTCTGGGAGATCGAGGTCGTCGTCGAAGATCTCGGCGGGTGTTGTGCTCATAGCGGGCGGTAGCTGCTCCTGGTGAACCCCGTCCCCTGGGCGGAGTAGGTGCGGTCGGTGGTGTGGAAGCCGCCGGAGTACCCCGGCGCCGCCGCCGGGGTCCGCACGATCGGCAGCGACTTCTCGATCGTGTCGCGGATCGCGGCGTCCAGGCGCCACCAGGCGGGTGAATGGATCAGGTAGCTGGTAAACGTGGCGTCGACGACGTCGGCGTGCCGGCACACGCCTCCGGCGCGGTCGTCGGTTGTGAGTGTGCCGTTGACGAAGACGTACTCCAGGGTCAGAATCCAGGCGCCGCGACATTGGAAGCCATAGATGACCTTGTCCACGTGGCCCCCGTGGGCCAAGGCTGTGGCTTCCGCTGCGAGGTCAATGATCTCTGTGTCGGACGGCTTGCCGTAGTACCGCTGGAGCTGGGCCAGGTCGGTAGCAATCTTGGATGCGACATACCGCGCCGAGGCGATGCTGAAGGTCTCGTTGGTGGTGAGCGTGGCGGTGATGGTCATAATCAACCCCGGAACCGGTCGCCGAGGACGACCTGCCAGCACTCGATGGCCTGGGCCCTCGTCGTGGCGTGCCGGGCTTCAGTGATCGCGTCCAGTGCCCGCTCGGCGGCCGTGACGATCCTCTGCTGGTCCTTCATCGTGTAGAGGCGTGCCGCGTTGTTCTCCGGGTTCACCGGGTCGAAGATCTCGATCACGTCGGTCCGCTGCCGTGGGAGGGCGTAGGCCGGGTAGTAGTCGGTGAAGGCGATTCGCTCGTTCAGTTCGGTCCGGACCACCAAGTCGAAGAAGCCGTCCAGGGCCGTGACGTAGTCACTGAACACGATCTTGTCTGTGTCGAGCAGGTGGGCGCACAGCAGCTCGACCATGAACGACTTGAAGCGGAAGTCCGCGTCTCGGTCTTTCTGCGCGTGGACCCACCACTTCACCAGCCGCACGACCTGCGCCCAGTCCGTAGGGCAGGCGCGCTTGCGGGCGCGGACGAAGTCGAGGTGGAGTCGCACACTGGTGAGCAGCCGGCGCCCATCGCTCTTGGAGACGAGGTAGCCCCGGTCGTCCGGATCGCCTTCGTACAGCACCGGGACGACGTCGACGTCGATGCCGCTGGACTTGAAGTGGATGTTGACGCAGTGGGTCGTCGCCTCGATCTGTGACGGGTCGATCAAGCCGCCGTATGCCTCCCGGAGCCGCTCCGCGAGCCAGTCCACCAGCTCCGCGCCGTCCTGCGGGGCTTCCGCCAGGCGGACGTACACGGCGACGTCGTAGTCGAGGACGTTCCGAAGCGCGGTCCCCTTGGCGACCGAGCCCGCGTGAAGCATCTTCACCAGCGAGAAGTTTGGGTGCTTGGCGATATGCGCGTGCAGGCGCTCGCGGAGGTGGTTCACCTGCTTCCGATCCTCGTCCGCAGTCGCCTTCGGCAGGTTCACGACGCGTCCGGCAAACACCGCGAGATCGTCATGAGTGATCTTCATGTCGTTCGGGTGCCCCCCTCCAGGAGTCGATCAAAGGGCGGCGCAACCGTACCACGGATGTTGACAAGGACAGCAAGCCTGGTCCAGGATGTTTGTATCAATCACATGATGTTGGCGTCACTCGCACACGGGGTCAAGGATGACAATCGAGCCCGCCTACCAGGAGTTCGGAGAGCGGCTAGCCCAGACACGTCGACATGCTTCGCTGACCCAGCGCGACGTCGCCGAGCGTTCAGGTATCAGCCGCCCGACTATCGCCAACATTGAGAAGGGGCGGCAGCGCCTGCTCTACCATCAGCTCCTCGACTTGGCGCACGCGATCGGGGTCGATCCACGCGACCTCCTGCCCGCCCCGCCGACACCGTCGCCGGCTCTCGCGCACCTCGATGACCTGGCGCCACCTGCTCATGTGCTTGACTGGGTCCGTCGGGGCGTAGATAGAACAGGCAGACAGGACCGTGGCGAGCAACGCTGAGCGCGCAGCTCATGACCTCCTCGCCCGTCATGCCGTCGCCGCTCCACCCGTGCCAGTCGACAAGATCGCAGCGGCCGAGGGGATCTCCGTCGTTCAGGAACCGTTCCGCGACGACGAGGTCTCGGGCGTACTCCTCCGCGAGCCCGACCGGACGATGATCATCGTCAATGCGGCCAACGCTGTCGTCCGACAAAGATTCACTATTGCCCATGAAATTGGACACTTCACGTTACATCGTGGAACTGTCTACCTAGACGGACGCGCCCGCGTGAACTTCCGGGATGGCCTGTCGTCTATGGCTACAGACCAGGAAGAGATCGAGGCGAACTCATTCGCCGCAGCACTTCTCATGCCCACCAAATGGGTCAGAACAGCATTCGAGACCACAGTCCGAAACAGCCCGGTCGGCAGCGAGGAAGAGTTGGCCGGGCTGCTCGCTGGGCGCTTCGTCGTAAGCCGTCAAGCGATGCTCTTCAGGCTCATCTACCTCGGGCTTATTGCCGCACCTTAAAGACATCCCAGCTTCCATAACTGGCCGGCAGCCCTACAGGGGAAGCTCGGCAGCGATGCCCGTGCCACCAGACCAGCTGCGGGCACGGGCATCGCTCAGTCTCTGTCGATCAGAATGCTTGCTGGGGCTCACCGCCGACTGACCTTGCATTGCCTTCGATCTGGGCGTGGATGTCGCTGCGTAGCTGCGCGACCAGTCTGCGGGCAGTACCGGCGCCGACATGCAGCCGTTTACGCAGCGTCTCAGCGGAGATCGGGCGCTGGTGCTGCTGCCAGTGCAGCACGTCTTCGGCTCGCGCCCGGTGGAGCAGGTCCTGCTCCCGCGCACCCAGACCGTTCCGACAGGGTGTCTCGTCTGCCGAGAGCACTTCCGCCCTGCCATCCTGACCAGGCTGCGCGGGCACCGGTGGTTGGTCCATCAGCATCGACTCATACGAATCATCCGCGGTTCGTGAGGTCGGCAGGGGCGCGCGCGCCCCGGTAGTCTGCATGGCCTGAATCAGACCTGGGCCAACCTCGGCCCAGCCGATCATCAGAAGTGGGCCGACGGCGTCGAACGCGGCTTTGCCGTACTGGCCGGCAATCAGGGGCTCGGCGACGTTGAGAGCCAAGGTGACCAGACTGGCGAAGATGAGCAGGCGCCGGGCGGATCGCTGCACGTCGGCGGGGCCGCCGTACAGAGCCATCTGACGGGTACCCAGCAGCAGCCCGACAACGGACAAATCCACCGCGGGAGCTACCAAGGGGGCGATGAAAACCGGAACTCCCAAACGCAGGCCGAGGGCGAAAGAGTTCCCGAACCCGAACAGAAACGTCAATCCCACGACGATCCCGATCATTGTGGTCACGAGCTTCACGGCGTACGCGGGCCCAGCCGAGCCCGAGGAGTCCTCGCAGGGCGAGGCGGCTGAGGTTTCGCTCTGGCCGTTCACTGGGTACCACCCCTGACCGACAGCAATACGGCCATCCCGATCGGCCAGCCTGCGGCGGCGTTGCACCGAAGCCAGCCAGTGATCGCAGATGGCCGGCGGCTTGTCCCCGGCATCCGCAAAACCGATCTTCTTGGAGTGGGGGAGGACAGGGCAGTGAGTAGGACGGTGCCTCGTGCTGAGTTCGGGCTCGGGGCGGCCCCAGGCGACGTCGGAGGGGCACAGACACCGGCAAGTCGCGCGGACCCACACGGGCGTGGGGTCGAGCGGATGCGCTGCCGTGCGAGCCGCACCCTCGTCAAGGACGGGTCGAGGTGTAGCAACGGGTGTAGCAACGCCGGCGAACCGGCGCGTACGTCGGCGGCCTTCCACGGCCGAAAACGTACGTCCGCGGACGTCGAAATGACGGTCATTTCGGCCTGAAAAGCGGAAGGTCGGCGGTTCGACCCCGCCCCTGCCCACCACCTCTGATCAGGGGTTTTACCTCGCGACTGAGATCGTTTGAGGCCATTTGAAGATCGTTATGTAGCAACGTCTGTAGCAACGGCGACCGCAGTTAGACGGCGGACGGTCGCCCGCGCACCCCGCTGACCTGCACAGACACTTCCGACAGACCGTCCGCTTTGCGGCAAAACAGTCGAGCCAGCTCGATCGCCTCGGCACCGCGCCCCATCGCATCCGGCGTCGCGCAAAAGCCCTGGTCAAGCGTTCGTCACGAGGCGCAGATCCGGCGCCGCACCGCTCTGAACGGGCCGTTGAAGCCTCATGACCTGCGATGTTCGCACTCGCGGTCCGGCGCGCCGCATCACTCCCGGATGGTCGTGGGCCGCTGCTACACCGGTAGCTACAGATGGGCCGGAGAACCTGACGGAATCCGCTGATGTAGCCGTCTGACCTGCCCCGACTCGGGAAGCGTCGCGGCCGGACCGTCCGTTTCAACGGCGGACGGTCCAGGGAGCGCGTGCTGGTGTCAGATTGACACGCTGCTACCACACGAGTCCTCGTGATCTGACCGGAAATACCAACTGAACGTGGGCACGCTCGCGCCCGCCAGGGCACTTGGCCGCTGGTGCGCGCGACAGCGGCGGATCCCGTGGGCTGCCGGCTGGCCGTTCTGACGGTGAGCGGTGCTGGCGTGTCCGGTCGTCGCCCCGACAGAGCGGCCGTCAGGCCGCCGGGTCGGGCGTTCCGCTCGCGGCGGCCGTCAGGCCGCGGCGAGCAGGGCGGTGATCTCCTGTGCGCTCAGGTTGAGGCTCTTGAGCTCGCGCAGGGCGTTGCGCTTGCGGCGTTCCCTGCTCTGCAGGCTGGCGTGGTAGTCGACTCCGAGGTCATGGAACCGCGCGGTGGGGTCGTTCAGCAGATGCCAGACGATGGTCAGGATGGAGCGGGCGACGGCGACGAGGGCCTTGAGATGGCCGCGGCGTTTGACGAGGCGCCGGTAGCGGGAGCCGAGGAAGGTCTTCGTCTTCGCCGCCGCCATGGCGGCCTCCCCGAGGGCGCCGCGCAGGTAGGGGTTGCCCTTGCCGGTGCGCCCGGTGCGGCTTTTCGCGCCGGACTGGATCGTCTGGGGGGTCAGTTTCGCCCACGAGTTCAGGTGGCCGGAGGTCGGGAACTGGGCCATGTCGGTCCCGATCTCGGCGATGATCACCTGGGCGGCGTGGCGGGCGATGCCGGGGATCTCGTCGAGCCGGTCGAGGATGTCCAGGCCGGGCCGGGCCGCGGCGCCACCGCCGCCCTGGCCGGTCCCGGTGGTGGCGTCCCCGTCGGGGCCGGTCTCGCCACCGCGGGCGGCGTCGGCGGCGGCGTGGGCCGGGGCAGGCAGGGCGGCGATCGCGGTGTCGATCCGCTCGGTGAGCTCGGCGATCCGCCGATCGAGGCCGTCGATCTGGGCGAGCAGCACCGAGAGCAGGTAACCGTGGTGCTCGGTGAACTGGCCGGTCAGCGCGGTCGCCAGCTCGGCCTGGGTGGCCTTGACCCGGCCGCGGGCAAGCGCCGCGAGCTTCTTCGGATCACGTTCGCCCGCGACGAGCGCGTCGAGCATCGCCCGACCGGAGACCCCGAAGATGTCCGACAGCACCGTCGACAGTTTGATCAGGGCGTCCTCGAGGAGCTTCTCGACCCGCAGCCGGTGCCGGGTGCACTCGGCGGTCAGGTCCAGGCGCAGCCGGGTGAGGTTACGGATCTCGCGGATCTCGGGTGGCGGCACGAAGGAGGGCCGTAGCATGCCACGCTCGTTGAGTTTGGCCAGCCAGATCGCGTCGAGTTTGTCCGTTTTGGGTCTTCCCGGGACGTTCTTGACGTCCCGGGCGTTAACCAGCCACACCGTGAGACCGCGGGCCTCGAGCAGGTAGTAGAACGGGCGCCAGTAGTCAGGCGTGGATTCCATACCCACCAGAGAAACCCGCTGTTCCGACAGCCACCCGGCCAGCCGGGTCAGTCCCGCTCCCGTCGTGGCGAAGGTCCGCACCTCCCCCCGCCGGCCGCCACCACGCCCGCCAACCCGGACCGCCGCCACGACCGTGTCCCGGTGCACGTCCAACCCGGCGACCCGGTCGATCAGCACATCCATGAAAGACCGCCTCCTTCCCTTACGATCAGTGATCCACACGGACCGCCCGGGGAGGGCCTGTCATCAAAGATTCTGAGGTACGCGCTCGTGGCAGCAGGACAGGATTCCTCAGGACCTCCGCGCCACACTGACCTACGGGCTCGCAGGCACCACAGAGGGACGACGTCGGACCGGACGGCACCAACATCCTCATCAGGACAGGGTGCCGGCGCAAGCCGGCATGATCACTGACCTGCGACGATTCGCCGAGCGTCGGGCCTCGCCGAGCGTGTCGACCTATTAATATTACCAGCTATCAGCCAATATACGGTTCACTCCTTTCTTCGAGATAATGATCAACTCGCAGTCGGATCGACGGATGCATTTTATATGAAGGGAGATCGCTAATTGCTACGAACCTCACCTGTGAAGATTCGTCACTCGTTCTAGGTTCACCACCGGTCATCCTGGTTCGAAAACAGATGGAGAATTGTTGCCGCACCTCGCCATTGTCGTAGGCCGCTACGTGGCCAGGATTGGAGTAGATCCCAACCACTCCGGTTACTTCGCAGGATATCCCGGTCTCTTCCATGACTTCACGCGCGGTAGCCTGCCTGACTGATTCGCCAGGCTCAACACCCCCGCCAGGGATGGCCCAATATCCGTTGTCGGTACGACGGATCAGGAGAATCCGTCCTTCGCTATCGGGAACGATCGCACTTACAGCCGGAACAATGCTGTTAGCCGCTGGAGCTTCGGGATCGTTCAAGTAGTCAACACGAGGCACAGGTCACCCCTCCTTGTTTTCCAGCACTCGGCTCTGCGCCCAAATTCGCTCAAAACATTCAGCGTAGGTCTCGAACAGGGGTCCGCCGTCGATCTTACGCAGATGGACAATCGGGGCGCGGAATGCGGGCATGCTGTAGATGTGCGGATTGATCAACATCTGATCGTCGAATCGGATGATCGAATTATACAGCACCGTTGCATGAAAGCGGACCTGAAGGTTTTCTACTCCGAGTATCGGTTGATACCAGGAGAGCGCATATCTAATGCGCGCAGCCATCCCAGCGCCAACCCCTTCCTCCTCTCCGCGCGTTCGCACTTCCTCTGATTCGGGGTCGCCGAACGCGATGCGTACTTGCACCCCATCGCCACAACGCCTCTGGATTTCCGGCACCCAGGACGGGTTGGCTTCAGGTAGGTGTAGACCTGCATAGACGAGGATATCGAGCACGCTCGAAGTTTCTTGTAGAAGGGCGAGCCACAGAGCATTCGGGACGGCGCTTCGCTCCGTGTAGACCGTGACGACTTCGCCGTGTCGTTCATCCATGGCGACACGCTTACCCACATTGGGCCATAGATAGTCGCTTCCTCCCCGAGTAGTCGCGCGGCCTTCATCGCGGTGGTTCGGTGCGGAGTCCGCCCCTTCGTGATCCATCGTTCAACCGTTTTCGCGTCGACACCCAGAGCCTCACCGAGCGTGGGCGGTGTCCAGCTACGGCGAGTGAGCGCGGTTCGCAATCTTTCGTTGGGCACGTTGCGGCTCCCGAGACCGAGGGCATGGGACGTTTCGATCTTAGAACGTCCCAGCATGTCCCTTGCGGGGGGTGACCGCGTCCCTCGCTATCTGTCATGTTCTGTCGTAGGGCGCTTCGGGTCACCTTGGGCTACACACGACGGGGTGCCCTACCTAGACGTCCCCGGGTGTGCTGCCGCCGACGATGCCGGTGCGCCCGGGGACACCCATGTGAGCCGCGAGGGGGACGGGATGCCGTACATAAAGATCGTTTACAAGGGGGCCGCGCCGACCACGACCTACATGCAGTGGGCTCCGGTCGTGGCGGCCGGTCTGCGGCGGATCGTGGGCGAGGCTCTGGAGGAACCGGGGGTGGCGTCCGTGGAGCTGACGGACGACGCGGGCTCACGCGTTCTGGTTGCGGAGAAGCCACGCGATCTTCTTGCTTTGGAGTGCGGGGGATGCTGAACGCAGCTGCGATCAGGGACCTTCCGCCATGTTGACGATCTTGGTTCGTTATGAGGATGATCGAGGGCCGTCCGCAACCATCGCGAGTCCGGACGTGCTCCGTAACGCCGACCTTCCGGCGCTGGCCTCGCGGTTGCTGCGGATGCTTCCGGCGGTCGAACGGGTGCAGATCTTCGATGGTGAACGGCCGGTCGCCGATACCGCCTCGCGGGGGCAGGGTGAGGTGAGTCGGGGCTCATGCCGTTCGTCCGGCTGATCGCGGCGCCTGGTAGGGCCGGAGCGTTGTACTACGTTCCTGCGTGGAAGGCCCGAAGGATGGACCTTCCCGACGGGCCCGGCGTGCGCTGGTCGAAGATCCGACTGTGACCCGCGTCGACCTGCTGTCGGATACCTACGAGGTAGAGCAGATGATCAACAGAGAGTAGCTGCCTCGTCGCGTCTCTATCGGAGTGAGGCTCTGCCTGTGGCGCGGTGCCTGCCGGTAGCGGTGCGGGTGGGAGCGTAGCGGCGCCACACGCTGTCGTCTTGTCCGGTGCATCCGCTGTGACCTGCATCGATAGCGATACGGGCGACCCCGGCCCATGCCGGCCCCGGTCCGACGGGCGACCCCAACCCGGGCGGCCCCGGTCCGTGCGGTCTCCTAGAAATCAACTGGGTAGTGTGTTATGCCTCTCGTATTAGGCCTGGACATATTATCGGGTGAGCCATCCTAGCCATGCTCCGGCGATAACGGACGGCACGGCGACGAAAAGGACGACTACGGCGATAAAATACCAGGGGATTTTTCCGTCGGGCTCCTGGTAGAACCGGCTGAACATCACGGACCTCCTTTTGCTTCCCTCTTTGCAAGGGGACGGAAGGTGCTTGCGGGTGGCGGTGGGTTTTTGGGTCCGGGACGCGTGGATGGCATGCGGCCGTGCCCGTCTCCGGCATGATCACCGCGTGTGGTGTCATGCCCGGTGGTGAGTCGGTGGTCGATTTCGATCGCGAGCGCGGTTATCAGGTTTTTCTCGTGTGTCTTGCGGAAGGTGTCTCCCTCAATCCGGTAGTAGACGCTGGCGGCGTGGCGCCGTTCCGTTTTTGTGAGCCGCACTCCCATGCCACGCGGCGCGGGGTCCAGCGCGAGTAGTGCCCGCAGGGCTGACCCGCGTGGGTGACCGAGTGCCTGTGTGGCCGCGTGCAGCAGCCTCACGACCCCCCGCGCGCGCGCCCACTCGCCTCCCTGCGCTGCCACGAGGGCTAGCAGGCGTGGCGCGGCGTTGATGATGTCTTCGGGACCCCGGACGCCGTGATCGGCAAGCCTCCCAAGATCTTCTATGAGTCGCCGTTGGCGGTCATCGCCCGTCATGATCCGTCTTCCCGTCGTCCCGTGCATACGCCGTTGCGCCTGCACACAGCAGGCCAGTGATCGCACGCTCACGCATCCGGGTTTTTTCCGGGTTTGGTCAGGGTTGAGTCCGGGGTGTCCGCGCGCTGATGATCGTTCCGGGTTTGGTCCGGGTCCGGTCCCCCGGAATTCCGGCTCCCAGCCACTAATACCCCCCGGATTTGCCGGTCTAATACCTGCGGTGCGGCTTTTCATCGGGAAACATGGGCGGTGTCCGGCGGGGCTGACAGAAACGGCCCCGAAGGCTTGCCCCCATCCCTCGGGAGTTCCTGTGTTCCTACTTCTTCTATTCCTTTTCCTGCTGGTTCTGGCCGTGCCGCTGTGGCGTTTCCTCGCGGTGTTCGTGCCGGTTTCCCTGGCCCTCTGGACATTTTCGTGGGCGGCCACGACATCCACCCCCGGATACGGCAAGTACTTCATCGCTATCATTTTCATTCTTCTGGCCGCGCGGGCTATTACGAAGTGGACACACAAGCCGTGACCAGAATGCACCGCGTTCTCTTCTGGACAGCCCTTGCAGTCTGGCTCGCCGATCTTTTTCTGCTAGGCGTCCTAGCCGGATACAACCTGCAGCATGAATACCGCCCGCGGCCGTGCCCGACGCCGGTTGGCCGTGCCATTCCCGCGTTTTCTTTCTCCCCTCTCCCTTCCCTTTCGCGAGGTGACTGCCGTGTTCGATGATCGCGAGCTCGCCGTCCTTGAGAAGCGCGCGGCCGACGCCTTCGACACCCATATGGACGGCTACACGGCAAGCGCAGTCCTCCACGACATCTTCATGGACATTCTGGGCCAGGACGAAAAAGGTATCGAAGCAATCCGGTACGTACAGAGCCTGCTGAAAGCCCACCGGGACAAGACCCTCGCGGAATGGCTGACCGCCCAGGATCTGTGGTTGTTCGCGGCAGGCATCGCCTATGACACCAACTTTGACGATGACGAAGACGAGGCCAACCACTGATGATTCCCTTTTCCATTCTCTTCCTGCTTCTTATCGTTGTCATCGTCATGATCCGCGCGTTTGACCTCAACCCGTGGCAAGCGTTCGTCTGCGCCGCGCTCGGTTTCTACGTCGCACAGTCCAATTTCTCGGACACGTTTCAGGGCATTCTCAACCAGATTTTCGGCATATTTTCCTCTATTCATCTGTAGGCCGCGCGGGGGTGTCCGGCTTCCGGACACCCCCGTTTTCCTCTGAGAAGAGAAGCCATGCCACGAACCCACACCAACGATCAGCGTCGGATGACACGGGAAATACGGCGGATGCGCCGCTACATGCGCCGTTCCACCCGACGAAAACTCCGGGAGAACCACTCCGGCCCGATGGCCGTGACCAGTATCACCGGTTTCTTCTGGCGGTTCCGCAGCGAATTTCTCCCGTTCTATATCGCTCTGTTCCTGGCGGTGTCCGCCACGGTGGCACACCGGGCGTGGGGCGCCGGTGCCGTGGTGCTGATGACCCTGTTCAGCCTGGCTACGGCGTGTGTGGTAGCACGCAGGATGCCGCGCCGGATCGAACGCGCCTACGCCGTGACCGTGGCCATCCTCGCGTCCGGATGGTGGTCAGCCGCCGCGATTCTCAGCCCTGGCCACCCACCCCTTCCCACCCTGCTCGTCACAGCCGGCACTGTGGCCGCTATCCCATGGTGGGCACATCGGCGCCGACGTGAACGGGTCCGGGTCGAGCGCACCATGCAGGCGTGGCCTGTCCTCGCCGAAAACGCGGGGCTTTCCGGTTCACGGGTGATGTCCGCGATAGTAGATGCGTGGGGATATACCGCGCGAGTGGCGCTACGCCGTGGCATGTCCGCCCGTAGCGCCATCGCCCGGAGCGACGAAATAGCCTCCATGCTCGGTGTCCGGCCAAACTCGGTACGGGTGACCGCCGATCCCGACCGTGAAGACCATGTCATCGTCCGAGTGACAGAAACCGATCCTCTGGCACGCCCGAACCCCTGGCCCGGACACGACCACCCCGCGACGATCACCAAACCGATTGCTATCGGCGTTTCCGAGGATGGCACGGCCGTAACCGTTCTTCTCCTCCGCCGCCATGTCCTCATCGGTGGCGTCGTCGGCGCGGGGAAATCGGGCCTGGTGAACACGATCCTCGCCGGGCTCATTCCCGCAGACGATGTGACCGTCTGGGGAGTGGACCTGAAAGGCGGCATGGAACTCGGCCCGTGGGCGCAATCACTCGGCAGGCTCGCGACCACACCGGACGATGCCCTAACCCTCTTCACCGCCGCATGGGAAGAACTGAACCGGCGCACCCGCGAGCAAGCACAGCGCGGGGAAAGGACCTGGAACCCCACCCGGGAACGCCCAGCACTCGCGATCTTGGTCGACGAATTCGCGGAACTCCCCCCGGAAGCACTGGACATAGCTGATTCTCTGGCCCGTCTCGGCCGCGCAGTCGCGGTCACGCTCATCGCTGCCACGCAACGACCAACCCAAGACGCGACGGGAAACGGCGCTATCCGTAGCCAGATGGACGTCCGGATAGCGCTGCGAGTCCGGGAACGCGCCGACACAGACCTCATCCTCGGCGCAGGCGCCTACAAAAGTGGTTGGCGAACCGACGCCTTCACCCTTCCCGGCGTGTTCCTCATCCTTGACCCCGACCACACCACGCCCACACCCCACCGTGCCTACCTGCTAGACGACGACACCGTGGCGGATATCACCAGCCGCTATCCCACGCCACCGGCTCTACCCGCCCGGTCGGACGGGCCGCACACGGACCATAACCCCGACCCCAACAGTGCCCTGTGGACTGCCCTCACGGCAACACCGGACGGCGCCAGCGTGCCCGACCTGGTGACCGCCACCGGCCGGCCCCGTCGATGGGTGTACTATGCCCTACAGCAGCTCCAGGAAGCCGGCAAGGTGCGCCAGGCCGCGCCCGGCCGTTGGCACGCCACCCCCCACCGCCCATGACCCACCGTCACGGAACCGCCGTGCACACCCCCGTGCAACGCCGTGCACCCCGGCGTGCATGCACGGCCCTACGCGCGCGCGTGCGTGCGCGCCTACGCGCGTAGGCACCCACACACCCCCACCCGTGCACACCACGGCACATCGCCACAGACAGTCACATCACCGGGCGGACCCACCCCGCACCCCTACACGCGGGTAGGGCACACCCACACCCACACCGCGCACGCCCGCGCAGCGACCACCCCCGCCACACCGCACCCAACCCCGGGAACGCCGCCCGCTAGCACCACGCCCGCGACCAGGTAGCGGCAACACCCCATGCCCGCACCCCGCGCACCCCCGGTGATCTGAACAAACACAGCACGGTCGCGGTAGCCGTCCACCCCCGGGTGCCACGCGACCGTCCCGAACCACCCCCGCCGACCCCCACCCGGCGCAACCGCAACCCCCCTCCGGTCGTCACGTGACGACCGGCGGGGGGTCAGGGAGCCGCGATGACCAGCACGCCGGACCACCCTGCCGACGAACCGGACGACGAACACACGGCGATCCGCCGCGCCGTATGGGCGATGCCCCCACTGACCGATGAACAGATCAACGCCCTCGCGGTGCTGCTCGCCACCATGCGGGACCATCCACGCCCCCGACCCCCCGACCCACCCCCCACCGACTGACCCCAACATGCGGCAGGCCCCCCGCACCGTATCCGGTGCGGGGGGCCTGTTCCTGTAAGCGTCTAGCAAGCGGCTACGGGCGTGGGGTCCGGGGGACGAGACCGATGCCACGGATCACTCCGCCGCTGGCCCGCAACATGGCCTCGTGGCATAGGGCGCACGCCAACGCCGTTTCTCTCCCATCGGAGACGATCACCAGTGCGGGTGCGGCACAACGGGGTGTCTCACACGTCGGCACGTCGCTCATCGCGCGTCCCCCGGTCCGGCCGTGACCAGATGCGCCCGTGTCTGCCTGCCGTAGCGCACGGTGAACCCCAGCGCGTCGAGCGTGGCCGCTACCGCGTAGGTCAGCACATCACCCACCCCGGCCGGGACGGGCCGATTCGCCGTGGGGATGGTGGCCATCCGGGGATGGGTAGCCCACCCCAACGCCACCCCCCGGTACGCACCCGTGCGCACCGGGACAAGCAGGACCCCGCCGGTTGCCTCCCGCCCGGTAGTGTCCGCCACCGGCACCCCCGCCAGCACGAGCGCACGCGCTACCCGCACCGTGAGCAGCGCGGTAGCGTCCCGGGTCGCGCGCACCCTCCCCCCATGGTCATCGGTGAGCCGCGCGACCTGTTCGGACCACAGGCGATTAAACGCGAGATCATCCGGTGCGGAACGGCTCGTCAGCGTCCCGTCCGCCGCTACCACCCCGTAGCCGACGGCGCTACCGGGATGGTCATCCCCCGCCCGGACTGCGTCATACCGGTCCGCCCACGGGCCGGCAACCACCCGCCCGTCCACCACCGTCCAGAACGCCGGAACCGACGCCCGGTCGTGGCGGGCACGCGGTCCGCGCGTCGCATCCTGCGAGGGATCGGTGCGCCCCGCATGCGGCACGGTCGGCACCCACCCGCCGGACGCGAGGGGACCGTCCGGGACGGTCGGCGCGTCGTTCCCGGCGGTCGGGAACGGAAGTGGAAGGCCGTCGACGTGCGTGGTCGGTTGCCTCTGTTGCTACACCCGTTGCTACACCTCCCCATGATCGCTGCGGCGCCCCAGACTGTCGCGCTGGGCTTACCGGGTTGATCGTGTCGTCATGGTCGGTCTGGGGTTCCCGGATCCGGCTGGCCAGATCGGGGTGCGGCCCGTGACACCCGAAAACGTCCGCCATCGACGTATGGCAGCAGCCTCGCCGCCCCGGCTGGGTTAGGGCTTCCTCTCGTGGGGCAATGGCGGCCTCGTGACGGGGACCGTGCGTAGGAGCCGTTCCAGGCCGGTGTAGTCGCCGGGGTTGGTGGTGAACAGTGGAAGGTCCTCCGCGACCGCCGTGGCGGCGATCATCAGGTCCGCGGTCCGGCGGCGCGGTTTGCGGCCCGCGGCGACGACGGCCGCGGTCAGCCGGCCGTAGACCCGCGCCGCCTCGGCGTCGAACGGGATCGGATCGAACTCGTTCTCGGCACGTTGGAGGATCTCCATCCGCCGTGCCCGTTCCTCATGCTCGTCGTACAGGTCCTGCTCGTCGTTACGCCGCACCTGGTGTGGCCCGGCGGACAGCTCCGCCAGCGTCACCACGCTGATCGCCATCTCGTCCGGAAGCTCGGCCACGTTCACCCAGCGGCGCAGGATCAGGATGTTGGTATCCAGCAGGCCCTGCCGGACGGGCTCACTGGTCATAGGCATCCGTCGCCTCGTGGTCGGCCGCGGCCTCCTGGTCGGCGCGGAACGCCTCCAGGCCGGTGTCAGGTGCGTTGCGTGACATCGCGGCGAACTCCTGCCGCGAGACGAACCGGCGCCGGCGCCGGATCGGGACGAGCTGCCCGATCTGGTGACCATCCCGAGTGACCGTGAACGACTGCCCATGCTCGACGGCGTCCATGATCTCCCGCGACCTCGACCGCAGGTCCCGCTGCGTGATCTCAGGAGTGCTCACCATGCCAGCGTAGCACCCGGTGCTACAGCGTGCCGCGACGAAGATCCAGAGTCTGGCCAGGCGATGTTGACCGCCCGGCTTCGCCATACCGCCGTGTGCCTGCGGTCGCCTCCTGCACGAAAGACGCTATCCGCAGCGCTCAAGAATATTGCGGATCCGCCGGGCGCCTGGATGATCGTCGTCATACGCGGCTTCGACGATTCGACGATTCCCATTACCTGCCGCGTCAGGTCCTTCCTGCATTCGGCGGCCCCACGATCCGGCTATCCGGATGAGGCCGAGTAGTTTGCGCGTCAGCGATGCTGCTGTGAGCTACTCATCTACCTGATTCCGCCCAATTTGCCGGACGCCGTGAGGTGGTCCTGTGTCGCGTCCAACCAAACCCAACGAGCGCCAGCTCGCGGTTCTCCGCTGGATTGGCGACGGATGCCCGCCGCGAGATTGGCCCGACCAGAGCCACAAGCTCACCGCGCGGGTCTTGGAGGGACGCGGTCTGGTCCAGGTCAGTGATCATGCCGGCTTGCGCCGGCACCCTGTCCTGATGAGGATGTTGGTGCCGTCCGGTCCGACGTCGTCCCTCTGTGGTGCCTGCGAGCCCGTAGGTCAGTGAGCCATTTCAAAGTTGGTTTTCCTAAAGGCCCTCGGTGGCGAGGACGAGGGCGGCCTGGGCGAAGGTGCCGACGCGGCGTGGGCAGCCACGGAAACGGTCGAATATGTGCCAGTTCTTGAGGACCGCGAATCCTCGTTCGCCTTGTGAGCGGGTGGTGGCGTGGGTCCGGTTGGCCTCCTTGTCACGGTCGGGGAGGTCGTTGTTCTTGGGTTTCTTGATCGGGACGAGGAGGCGGTCGCCCTCGCCGCCGACGTAGCCCTTGTCCGCGTAGAGGTAGAGCTCCGAGCGGTCGATCAGATCGAGAATGTCGTGCATCCGGGCCGCGGTGAGGTCATGGACGGAGCCGGGAAGCCCTTCGGAGATCCAGATCAGCCGGCCGTAGGGGTCGGTGAGGCCCTGCAGGTTGATGCCGTGGTACTTGTGCTTGCCCGAGTAGTACAGCTTGTTGTGCGCGCGGACACGGTTGGTACGCACGACGGTGCCGTCGAGGATGAGGAAGTTGCTCTGGGTCCACGCGAAGATCCAGACCGCGGCGAGCAGGGTCCGGCCGTGAGTGGCGAGCAGGCGGACGGCTTCGCGGATGTAGTTGTGGACGGTGCCGACACTGACCTGGAAGCCCTCGGCGAGCTGCTCGTAGCGTTCACCCTTGCGGAGGTGGACGAGCACCAGGAGTGCCTGCTCGGGTGGGGGCAGCTTGCGCCAGGTCCGACGCTGGGCGCGATCCTCGGCCAGCAGCCCCGCGAGGAAGGTCAGGGTCGACTCGGGCAGGTCGACGACACCAGGGTAGGTTAGCAACGGAAGTCCTCGGTCAAGGGCACAGTGGGGTAGACACCCTGTGATCTACCGGGGACTTCTCTATTTACGGCACCCCTCCGGCCACCGCCCGAACGTACGTAGTCGGAAGTCCCGTTGAGTTGATCGACGTTGGCGGTGGCTGCGGGGGCTGGGTGTGGCCTGATGGTCTCCGTGGGTGATGGTTCGCTGGTCGGGATGGTTTGCTGTGGTGCGTGGCGGTTGTCGAGTCGGGTGTTTGCGGCGTTGCTGGTGGTGAGGCGCTGGCGGATGTGTTGGTGGAGAACGGCCGTCTGCGAGTCGAGCTCGCGGAGCTGGGGACGGAGCATGCCCGGCTGCTCGCGCGGGAGACCGCGGCCGCGGCCGAGCTTGAGGCGTTGCGGGCGGAACTGGCGACGTTGCGTCGGATGCTGTTCGGCCGGTCGTCGGAGCGCGCGTCGGGCGGGCCGCCGGCCTGCGCCGGCGCAGGGGACAGCGGTGATGGTCGGGACGGGGCGGCTGGTGAGGGGGCTGGTGGGTCGACGGGCCGGCCGCGGGGGCCGGGGGCGCGTTCGGGCCGGCGCAGCTACGACCACCTGGCGCGTGACGAGGTCGACGGCGACTTCGAGGGCGGGGGTTACACGTGCCCGTCGTGCGGGGCGTCGTTCACGCCGTGGGGTGAGCACGTCGTCGAGCAGCTCGACTGGGTGGTGTCGGTGCGGCTGCGGGTCACGCGGCGTCGCCGCTACCGGCGAGGCTGCCGGTGCGGGGGGCCGGTGACGGTGACCGCGCCGGGCCCGTCGAAGGCGATCGGGAAGGGTCTGTTCACGCACCGGTTCCTCGCCCTGCTGGTCGTGGAGCGCTATGTCGCGGGCCGTTCCCAGAACTCACTGGTCACCGGCCTGTCCCGGCAGGGGGCGGAGATCTCGCCGGCGACGCTGACCGGGGCGTGCGCCCAGGTCGGCGACCTACTCGCCCCGCTCGCGGAGAAGATCGCCGGGCGGTCGCGGGGGGCGTGGCACCTGCACGCCGACGAGACGACCTGGCGGGTGTTCACCCCGACCGGCGGGGACGGCTCGGCGCGCTGGTGGCTGTGGGTGTTCCTGGGGCCGGACTCGGTGTGTTTCGTGATGGACCCGACCCGCTCGGCCGCGGTGCTCGCCGACCATGTCGGGATCGATGCCGAGACCGGGCAGCTGACGGGCGACGACGGCGCCGGCGGCCCGCGCCGGCTGGTGATCTCCTCGGACTTCTACGCCGTCTACGCGTCCGCGGGGGCGAAGGCGGACGGGATCGTCAACCTGTTCTGCTGGGTCCACGTCCGGCGGTACTTCCTGCGCGCGGGCGACGCGAACCCCGCGCAGCTGGGGATCTGGGCCCGGCAGTGGCGCGAGCGGATCGCCGCGCTCTACGCGGCGCACGCCGAACTCGCCGCCGCCTGGCAGGCGGCGATCACGGCCCCGAGCCCGCCGGCCGAGCGGCGTCTCGCGACCGCCTACACCGGTTGGGACCGCGCGATCGACGCGATCGACACCGCCCGCCGCGAGCACATGGCGTCCCCCGGCCTGCCCGAACCCGCGCGCAGGGCGCTGGCCACGATGGACCGGGAGTGGACCGGGCTGGTCGCCCACCGCAACCATCCCATGATCGGTCTGGACAACAACCCGGCCGAGAGGATCATCCGCAAACCGGTGATCACACGGCGGAACACCGGCGGCTCCCGCACCGACGACGCCGCCCGCCGCGCCGCCACGATCTTCACCGTCACCGCGACCGCCGACCTGCACGGCCTCAACCCACTGACCTACCTGGCCGACTACCTCGACGCCTGCGGTCGCGCCGGCGCCAGAGCACCCACCGGGACGGACCTCGACCGGTTCCTGCCCTGGGCTGCCAACCCCGACGACCTCGCCCGCTGGAGGAAGCCTCCCGGCTGACCCAGCCACGCCAGCCCGACTCCAGCGGTGTCACACCCGGTGACACCGCCCGTCAGCATTCCCCCACGCGACTTCCGACTACTTACATCGAATCGACGGTTTCGAATAGGTCGCCACTGCCGTCGCCGCGCAGCGGCATAGGCTTTCTACGTCACCACGTAGGACGCGTGAGCCATCACGCCCGGGCACTTACCAGACGTAGTTGATCGTAACCGACAGCTACCTCCGCGCAGCCCTGCGTCCGCACCAGAGACAGCCGACGTCGACCGGGCAACGCCCCACCATCATCCCAGACACAACCCCGAACGCGACAAACAGGCCACCGCAGCCCCACAGAATTCTCATCCGATCAGGTGGCGGCCACGCCGCCAGGAATGCTCAAAAAGACGCACCCTCTACGTGCTCAAAAAGACGCACCCTCTACGTGCTCAAAAAGACGCACCCTCTACGTGCTCAAAAAGACGCACCCTCTACGTGCTGCATATCCGGCGGAGTCTCCGGCTGCCGTCGGTCCAGGATTCTCGCGAGGTTCTCGTCACCCGGAACCATGCATACCAGATCGTGGCGGACGGATACGACTTCGACCGGTGCCGATTCGATGATCTATATCGGGCCGGGCGGACTGCCGCGGCTCGGCGCGATGCCGAGGCGGCGAGCCGGCTGTTGGGCCAGGCGCTGCGCGAGTGGCGCGGCCCTGCCCTCGCGGATGTCAAACGTGGCAGCCTCAGCGCACCGCACGTCATGGCGCTGGAGGAGGCCAGGCTGCACGCGACCGAGCTCAGGATCGAGGCCGACCTGGCGCTCGGGCGGCACCACGAGCTCGTGCCCGAACTGGAAGACCTGATCAGCCTGCATCCGATGCACGACCTGCACGCCCAGCTCATGGTGGCCCACTCCCGGTCCGGCCATCCGAAGCGAGCCGCCTCGGTCTTCCGTCGCCTCCGCTCCACGCTCATCGACACGATGGGCATCGAGCCGACGTTCCGGACGTCCAACCTCATGCGTGCCATCCTCGCCGGCAGCGACCTGCTGCTGGGCGACCGGTGGGAGTCGTCGCCGCAGGCGTTTCGGCAGGGAACGGGCCGCCAGCTGACCCGCGCCCGCTGATCCTGGGCGCTCCGTCGCGGCCTGCGGCCTGGGCCGTCGAGTGCCAGGCCTGTCCTCCACGGGCAGGCCGGCACCCGGCGGCCGCAGCGACTCCCGCCGGACCGAACCCCGTCACGCCTGGTGGGTCATGCCGGTCGGGTGCGGCGCGCTGCTACCCGGGCGCGGTGTTTGCTACCAGGCTACGATGCCGTTCTGGTCGAAGAACGTGCCCGAGGGGGCGTCGTCGGGCAGGGTCGCGGCCCGGACGACGACCTGCGCGGCTTGGTCGGCGGTGAGTTGAGCCTGCTCTCTGTTGATCGGGGTCAGGTCGGTCTGCACGAAGCCCGGGCAGACTGAGCTGATCTTGATGGGGGTGTCGGCGAGCTTCTTGGCGAGCGAGATCGTGATGCTGTTCAGCGCCGCCTTCGAGCTCTGGTACGCCGGCACGATCAGGCCGTAGTAGGGCGATGCGGGGTTCGCCTGGTCGCTGAGCGAGCCCATCGTGGTGGAGACGTTGACGATGCGGCCGGCCGGGCTCCTGCGCAGCAGCGGAAGGAGCGCCTCGGTGACGGCAACCGGGCCGAAGACGTTGGTCGCGTACGTCTTCCCGAACAGATCGAGGGAGGCGAACTCGTGCTGCTCGCCGTCCGTGGCCTCGGGCAGGATCCCCGCGTTGTTGACCAGAATGTCCAGGCCGGCCGGCAGCTCCGCGACCCGCCTGGTGGCTGCCGCGATGCTGTCGGGGGAGGTGACGTCGAGCGCGATGGCGTCGGCGTCGAATCCCTGCGCCGTCAGATCGGCCGCGGCCTTGTCCGCCGCGGCCTGCTCCCGCGCGGTCACGAGGACCCGGTGCCCGAGCCGCGCCAACGCCTGCGCGGTTGCGAAGCCCAATCCACGGTTGCTCCCGGTGACAAGTGCTGCAGACATGCGTTGTCCCGTCCAGGGGTTCGGCCCGCCGCCGGGGCGGCGGCGAGAGCGTTGACGAGGCTCTCGGCAAGGAGACGCCCGGACAGGCCGGAACGTGAGGTGTCGATTGCGATCCGATGCCCTGTGACCTCTCCGCGCCGCGTCAGAGTGCCCCCTCGAGCCGCAGCAGGGATTGCTTGGCCTGCTCGCCGCCCAGGTAGCGGCCGATCCGGCCGTCGCTGTATATGACGCGATGACATGGAAGGATCACGGGCAGTGGATTCGTCGCGCAGGCCGTCCCCACTGCCCGGACCGCGCGAGGGCTGCCCGCCAGCGCGGCGACCGCCGCGTAGCTGGCCGTGCTGCCATAGGGGATGTCGCGCAGGTGCTCCAGCACCGAGAGCCGGAATCCCGTCGCGAGCCGCAGATCGAGGCTCAGTGTGAAGCGTGACCGGGCCCCGGCGAAGTACGCGTCGAGCTGAACGGCGACGGGATCGAGCCGCCCGTTCGCCCGCAGAACGCGGGGGCTGATCCGCTCGGACAGCGACGCGAGCACGGCGTCGTGGTCCTCCACCTCATAGGCGACCCGGACCAGCCCCTGCGGGGTCGCTGCGAGCAGGAGCCGCCCGACGGGCGAGTCCACGCTGCGGTAGGCCACGTCCAGCAGACCCTCCCGCTCGGCCTCGGCCGCGAGCCGTTGGCGCAGGCGACTGAGCCGGGCATCGAGGTCCGGCATGGCGGCGAACGGATCGGGCGCCCGAAGATCGTCGCTGGTCATCGCGACTCGTCCTCCTTCGCCAGTGCAAGCATGCTCCGCAGCGATGCGATGGCGTCAGCGCCCGCGCGCCGCGCGGCGGCGGGATTGCCACCGACGAGCCGGGCGACCTCGGCGTACGGGAGTCCGGCGAGATAGTGGAGCGCGACGGCCTCCCGTTGCCTGGGCGTGAGCCGTTTCAGCGCGTCCCACAGATCCAGCTGCGCGTCACGCTCCTCCCACCGGGCCGGCTCCGGGAGGCGCTCCGTCGGCGCGGGCCGCCGTGACTGGGCCCGCAGCTGGTCGATCGCCTTGTTGCGCGCGATCGTCACCAACCACGCCTCGACGTTGCTGCCCGCAGGCAGCTCCGGATACGCCCGCAGCGCCGCGAGAAACGTCTCCGACCAGGCATCCTCGGCCAGATCCGGCCCGGCGACCGCCCAGCAGACCCGCAGCACCATCGGCCCGCACCGCTGGACCACGGCGTCGAACGGTTCGCGCTCCATGCCAGAAGAACGATCCACACGGCCCAAGTGTGAGCCCGGGCTCGGGCCGGGTCGGATCCGGTCGGCGCAGCGGCCGGGGCCCGTCCCGGGCGGACGAGGACGCGAGGACCTGCCCGGGGCTCACAAACAGCCCGGCCCGGACGTCGTAGGGGTGAACGCACGAACCGTCGCATTCCGGAGGCCGGCGATCAGCGAGATGCCTGTGCGCCGAGCCCCGCTTCACGCCGCCGTGACCCACCGCCACGTGGACACGGCTGTCGGCCGGCTCTTCCTCGTGCGGACCCAGCGGGGTGTGGTGCGCGTGGCCTTCCGCGACCAGGACGCCGACTTCGTGCTGGACAGCGTGACCAGGCAGGTCGGGCCGGCCGCCGAGGCCAGGTGCGGCCAGCTCGACGACGTGTACCGCCAGATCGTGGAGTACCTGGACGGCGACCGCCGGGAGTTCGCGGTGCCGCTGGACACGTCGCTGGTTGGCCCGGCCCAGCGGGAGGTCCTGCGTGCCCTGTGCGCCGTGCCCTTCGGCGCCGCGGTGACGGTCGGTGAGCTGGCTGTCGCGGCGGGTCGACCGGCGGAGGCGGCGGCGGTGGGGCTGGAGGTAGCGGCCAATCCACTGCCGATCCTCATCCCCTGCCACCGGGTGCTGCGCGTGGGGCCGGATGCCGCCGTCTATCCGGGTGGCTGCCATGTGCGCCATCAGCTGCGGGCCCTGGAGGCCCGAGGGTGAGCGCGGCCCGGGCCGGCTCTCGAGCGTCGCTGTAGCCGAGCCGCACAGTCTGGTCTGGCGCTACCGCTACCGCTGCCACGGCAGGCGCCCGACCGGGCGGCGGAGGCGGCGAGTGCACATCGCCCGGACCGGTCCGCCCCGCACTCGGCCGTGACCGCGACCGGACCTCCGTCTGCGAGAGGAAGCGGCACGATGGACGACCTACGACACGGTGACGGGCGGGCGGCGTCCTGGGCCGGAACTCTCATCGATACGGCGACGAGCGGTGCGGCGTGGCTGCGGGCGATGCTGGACGTGGAGGCGGCCGTCGTGCGTGCGGAGGGCCGGCTGGGTCTGGTGCCTGCCGCCTGCGTCGCCGCGATCGACAAGGCCGTCGCGGAATGCTCCGCGGACGTCGAGCGGCTCGCCACCGGCGGGCAGTGGTCCGCGAGTCCGGTGGGTGGGCTGGTGGCGACCCTGACCGAGACCACGCGGCGCATCCACCCCGCCGCCGCCGAGCATGTGCACCGCCATCTCACCGATGCGGATGTCGTTGCAGCCGCGTCGCTGGTCGTAGCGACCCATGTCCTCGCCCTCGCCGACGCCGATCTGCAGCGGGTGGCCGCGGGACTCGCCGAACTGGTCGACCGACGGCGGCCGGGCGGGTCGGCCGTGGACGGGGCCGGTGCACCGGGCCGGGCGGCGCGCAGTCTTCCGACGGTCGCCGCCGGTTGGCTCAACGACGTCCTCGACGCCCGTGACCGCCTGGCCCGCCTCGTCGCCGACGGCCTGCCCGCCCCGTTCGAGGGGATCCTGACCCTCCAGGTACCGGCGCCGCTCGCGGCGGCGCGGGAAGAGGTACCGGGCCCGATCGACGGGGCCCTGGCCGCGGTGTTCGCTGCCGAAGCGGGCCTGTCCGAGCCGTCACTGCCATGGCGTGGGCCTCGTACCATTCTGCTCGATCTGATGGCTTTCGCCGTCTTCGTCACGTCCACGGCGGCCACGGTGTCCGCCGGGATGCGGCGCTGGGCTCCCGCACGCCCCGAACCGGCTGGCGTGAGGGACGCAGCCGCGGCACGCCACTCGGCTGCGGCGGTCGACGTCATGGTGATCTCCTCGGCCATCCGGACGCCCGTGCTGGTCGTCTCCCTCGTCCACGACCTGGCAGCCGAGCTGTGGAACGACAACGACCGGCACGTCGAGTGGGAGACGCTGCGCGGGGCACTGCGTGCCCTCGGCGGTTCCGCGCACGCTGTCGCGGAGCTGGTCGAGCATGAGGTGACGGACGGCCTGTTCGCCGACCCGGACCGGTACCGACGCGCGGCCGACGCCGAGACCGAGGTCGACGCCGACGCCGACCCCCAGGCAGAGGCCGGCGGCCCTGGTGTCGGCCGGATATTCGTCGATCGGGTACTCGAGCGCTATCTCTTCAGCGCGCGGTGAGCGCGATGCCCAGTCGTCCGAAACTTCAGCGCTGTCGCGGAGAATTGCAGGGTGACGAGCCACTCACGCCGAAGACCACGGGAGAGGTGGATGTATGTCCGTTGCGCTGTCGACCGGCAAGGCTCCAAGAGCCTGTTTTGGATCTTTTTGCATATGCGGAGCGTGACGGAAAGTTGGTGTGGATGTTGGTGGTGGGGTTTGGACGGGGGTGATGGCGGCAGGGGCTGGTCATGGTACGTACACACCGGTATCCATCGGATCTGACCGACGCCGAGTGGGCGCTTGTCGAAGCTGTGTTGCCGCCGGTATCGAAGGACGGCCGGCCCGGGGCGCACTCTCGCCGGGACATCGTGGACGCCATCCTGTACGTGACACACAACGGGATCGTGTGGCGCGCGCTGCCGGCGGGCTTCCCGCCGTGGCAGACGGTCTACGGCTTCTTTGACCGGTGGAAGAAAAAAGGCGTGACCGCCGGGATCCATGACGCGCTGCGGGGCAGAGTCCGGCTCGCGCGGGGCCGGGAGGCGGAGCCGACCGCGGGGGTGGTGGACTCCCAGTCGGTCAAGGGCGCCCAGACGGTCGGCGCCGACTCCGGCGGCTACGATGCCGGCGAGAAGGTCAACGGCCGCAAGCGGTTCGTGATCGTCGACACGCTGGGTCTCCTGCTGACCGTCCTCGTCGTCCCTGCCAACGTCCAGGACCGCGACGGCGGCCGGCGCCTCCTGATAGACCACTACTTCACCCATCATCGCTGCCGTCATCTGTTCGCCGACGGCGGTTTCGCTGGCCAGCCTGTTGCATGGGCGCGGACCATCATGAGGACCACCGTCGAGATCGTTCGGAAGAAACCCGGTCAGAAAACCTTCGAGGCCCTGCCGAAACGATGGGTGGTCGAACGTACCCTTGTCTGGCTCACCGCCCACCGGCGGCTTGCCCACGACTACGAACGCCACCCCGCCACCTCCGCATCGTTCATCCACTGAGCGATGATCCGCACCATGGTCCGCCGTCTCGTTCGCGGGAATCCCGTCCCACGCCGGCAACCCCGCGACACTACAGGGCGTTAACATCACTCAAGATCCAGGACAGGCTCTCAGTAGCCATGGCCACGCCGTGGCGGGAGTCAGGTCCACCGGGTCGTGGAGGGCACGGCCGGTGGATCTGTGAACCACGAATACCCGGCGTCTGTCACCCGGTCGTGTTCTCGCTGCCTGCGGATGCCCGAATCGCGATCGTGATCTCGTTACCGGCCGCGGGGGCGACGGTGCAGTGCAGCCCGAGATCGGTGACACGGCCGTCGCGGGCGTTCCATTCGCGGGCGCCGTCGTCTTGGTGTGACCTGGCATTTTGTTGAACTTTTTTCTTGGTGCAAAATTCGCACAATCCGAACCGTCGCCTGATTCGCCCGGCGGGCGCTGTGGTCCAGAGCTCGTTTGCCGGTGTTGAGTTAACCCCTTAACCGCCTCGGGGTGCCGCTGGCCTCGGTCCGAGTCGCCGGGGCGGGCGTGATGCCAGTGAGTCGCGGTTTGCCCGTGCGGCTGGTCAACGGGCAGTCATGATCAGCGGCGATGCGCGTTGGAACGGTGCGCCCTGGACCTTGAGCTTCCTGCGGCTACCCTTGACCTGTGGGGTCCATCGCCGGAGTAGAGATCGACAGGGCACGCCTGGCCGCGATCTGCGCTCGTTACGGGATCGCGGAACTCCAGGTGTTCGGCTCGCAGGCGCGCGGCACCGCGACCGCTGACAGCGACATCGACATCCTGTACACCCTTGCGCCGGGCCGGCGTCTGGGCTGGGACATCGAGCAGCTCGCCGATGACCTCACCGGCCTGTTCGGACGGCCCGTCGATTTGGTCTCCGCCCGCGGGCTCCACCCGCTGCTCCGCTCGTCCGTCCTGGCTGAGGCACGGCCCGTCTATGCGGCGTGACGTCCTCCTTCTCAGCGAGATGATCGAAGCGGCCGACCAGGCACAGAAACTCACCGACGGAATCACCGTCAGCGCCCTGGAAGCGGACCGGCAGCGCCGCGACGCACTCCTGTGGAACTTCACCGTGCTCGGCGAAGCCGCCAGTCAGCTCTCCGAAGAGATCACCAAGAGCTATCCCGACATCGCCTGGAAGCAGCCCGTCCGGCTACGCAACCGGATCGTCCACGGCTACTGGTCCGTCGACCTCGAGATACTGCACACCGCGGCCAGAGAGCAACTACCCCAGTTCTCTGTCGACCTGCGTCGAGTCCTCGCAGCTGTACGCGAAGGCACCTGAACCCACCGAGGGCTGGAGCGTGAGTGGCCTGGTCGCCTGATGTCGGGCGCGGGCACAGGCAGTCGGTGAGGGCCACCGACGGGGTCAGCCGACCGGGGCGACCGACTCGATGTTGGCCACGGTGAAGTCCCGTTGTGCGTCCCGCAGGTGACACCACGCCTCGAGCCATCGGCCGTACAGCTGGTGCGGCTGGATCTCCCGGGCAGTCCGGTTTCCTGCCTTGTTCCGGTAGCTGATCAACACGTCGCGCTGGGCCTCGATCGCGTCGGCAAGCAGGATGATCTCGGTATCGGTCAGGCCAGGGTTCAGCTGCGCCAGCCGCGCGGACGTCTCCGAGATATCCGACCCGCCGCTGTCCGTGCCATCCGGGTCCGCGAGCAGCCGTGCGGCCAGCTTCTCCGCGTCCATCCGGGGCCGGACCCGGGACGCGGCCCGCGTCGGCGACCGGGGCGCAGCCGCGCGGTGCTCCTGCTGCTTCTCGACGATCACTGTGCCCGTCGCGTCCTCGGCGACCGGGGACAGCCCGGCCGCACGCAGCCGTGCCAGCACCTCGTGCGGCTCGTGCGAGCTGGACAGCACCGTCGGCGCCACCCGCGCCAAGGACAGCTTCGCCAATGACCGGGTATGCAGAATCTCGCTGATCAAGGCCTCTTCGGCCATGACGCACGAGCGCATTCCCCGCACCCGGATCTTCCCGTGGAGGCGAGCCACATCCTTGACCAGATATTCCAACTCCCGTATCGCGGCGGCCGCCTTGTCCCGCAGCTCGCCTGGCCCGTATAGATGCAGCGGGAAGAACCAGTCGACGTGCTCGCCGGCCACCCGCAACGACAGCCCACCGCGCGCCGCGCACAGCATGGCGCGTCGTAGCCCACCGGCGGCCGAGGCCAGGGGCAGCGGCGGGGCCAGTTCCTTGTCTCCGCGGATCTCCCGGCTGGTCGGAGCATGTTCCAACATCAACCATGCGGTCACCAGCGCGGACCACTGATGGGCCGGCGGAACTATGACCATCTCACCCGTGACGAGGTCGACTGCGATTTCCCCGGCGGCGGGCCGGCCCGCTTCTGGCTGTGGGTCTTCCTCGGTGAGGACTCGGTGTGCTTCGTGATGGACGCGACCCGTTCGAGTGCGGTCCTCGCCGACCATGTCGGCCTCGACCCGGACACCGGCCAGCTCAGCGACACCCCCGGCGGCGCGGCGCGCCGGCTCGTGCTGTCGTCGGACTTCTACACCGTCTACGCCTCCGCCGGCCGGCGGGCTGACGGCCTGGTCAACCTGTACTGCTGGGCGCAGGCCCGGCGGCACTTCGTACGAGCCGGGGACGCGAACCCCGCCCAGCTCGGGATCTGGGCCCGCCAGCGGGTCGACCGGATCCGCGATCTCTACACCGCGCACGACGCGCTCGCCGCGGCCTGGCACACCCCCGCCACGGCCCCGTCCCCGCGCGCCGAGCGCGCCCTGGCCGCCGCCTACGCCGGCTGGGACACCGCGATCGGCGTGATCGACACCGTCCGACAGGAACAGATGACCTCCCCGGGCCTGCAGGAACCCGCGAAGAAGGCCCGGGCCACGATGGACCGGGAATGGGACGGCCTGACCGCCCACCGCGGCTATCCCATGATCGGTCTGGACAACAACCCGGCCGAGAGAGCGATCAGGGGGCCAGTCGTGACCCGGCGCAACGCCGGCGGCTCCCGCACCGAGGACGCCGCCCGCGACGCCGCCACGATCTTCACGGTCACCGCGACCACGACGCTGCACGGACTGAACCTGCTGACCTACCTGGAAAGCTACCTCGACGCCTGCGGCCGGACCGACGACACAGCGCTCACCGGCACCGACCTCGAACGGTTCCTGCCCTGGGCCGCCAGCCCCGACGACCTTGAGGCGTGGAAACAGCCACCCAGCTGACCAGCGAACTCCTCGCAACACCCAGCGGCGTGACCGACCGTCACGCCGCCCGCGACCATGCACCCACGGGAATTCCGACTACGTACGTCTGAATCGACGGAGGTCGAACGTGACAACGGGTTTCACGGCTTCTAGATCGTAAGGGTTGGGTGAGACTTCCGCGCCCAGCTCGGGCAGGCATCCGATCGGATCGGTGACTCGGTCGAGTTCAAGGCTCGCCTCGAACAGGGATCGTTCGGGTTCGAGACTTACCAGATGGTAGAGAGTGTCTTTGCTGGTCGTGGGTGCTACATCGATGACGGTTCCGTTGAAGACAACAACATCGATGAGGTCAAGCGTCTTCGTGGCCTCGAAGACTTCGTGCACTATCCGCAACGTCATCCAGGCAACGAGCTGCGCATATAGCTTCTTGGCTTCAGGCTCTTTCCACTTTACCGGCCTGACCTCGGGTGCGGTCTTGAATAGCTTGTATTCCCTGATTTCGGGGATCACGGATCGTTGTGGGAATTCGATCTCGATGACGATGTCGTGTTCCTGGGGCCGGTAGGCGATTTTGCGTGCTACGGGGAAGCCGTCGGGATAGGACGTGGCCGCGAGCGCTTGGCCGACGAACCACTCGACCGCTTCCGGGTCACCGTCCAGACACGCCGCCCACTGTGCCGCGATGCGGGCGTTGTGCGCCGCGGCACGGTCGAGGGCCGCAGCCACCTGCTGGTCGTGTCTGGTTCGAGCCGCAGTGAGTTGTCGTAGCCGGTCGGTCTCGACCCGCTGGAACTCGGCCGTGTCGGCTTCCCACGTGCTTCGGGCCGCGTCGAACTCCCGCTGGTATCGACCCGACCCGCCCACCAGCCGGCTGGCCCGACCAGGAGCCGGGGGCTTGTATTGCTCCCAATCCGGCGCCCTACCAGCGATCGCCAGCGATCCCGGCTGAAAGATCGACTGCTTCGGTACTACCTCCAGCGCGGCCACGGTGAAGGCAGGGAGGCCCAAGACGTTGAGTAGCAGGTTCCTGCCCAGCTCTGCGATGTGAGCGGCTGCGGCGGCGGGGCTGGTCGTGCCAGCGGCCCGCCCGGCGGGCGGTTGAACGCGACGACGGTGCGGTGGGGGTGTGGCGGCGGGAGACGTGGCCGCGGGAGACGTGGCCGCGGGCAAAAAAATCGTTGCGGCCACAGGGTCCTGGATCGTCTTCGAGGACGAGGCCGGGGCTTTCGGACGGGCCGTAGAAGCAGTCGGCGATCACCGCGCGGAACGGGATCCCGGCTGTGCGGGCGTCGGTGACCAGGCCGGCGGCGATCTGCCCCTTGGTCTGGAACGACGGGTCGTTGCGCCCCTCGGGTAGGCAGGGGGCCGGCAGGTAGAGCCGGGTGTGCAGCGGGTGGTAGGCCCGCTCGTCGGCCCATGCCGTGGTCACCGCGACGACGCCACGCTCGATGGCCCCGCGGGAACCGAGGTACTGGCGGGAGACTCCCGCGGTGGCGTGCCCGCTCTTGCGGTCCCCGGAGTCGTCGATGACCAGGGCCCCGCCCGGCTGCGGGGCTGTGCCTGGCGCTCTGGCGAGCAGCTCAACCCGCCTACTGTTGATCTTCTGGTGGTCCCAGGAGGACTCCGAGACGAACCACTGCAGCCGCTGGGCCTGCCGGTGCTGGGCGCCGACCACCGGCTCCGCCCCGGCCAGGCAGGTCAGTGTCTTGTTCCGGTCCCGCGGCGCCAGCCAGACCAACCAGACAGTCCCGGAACCCCTGCCGCTGCGCCCGCGACGCGAACAGGTCATCGAACCGGGACGCGTACGCCTCCACGGCGCCGGTGCCGGCGGGCACGGCAGCCGCGCTGTCATCACTGCTCACCCCCATGACCGCAGGCGATCACTTCTCCTTATTCCCTGTTCCCGCTCCCATTACCGATCACAACAAACCACCGCCAGTTACTTTCGCTCCCGGCGCAGGCCTGCCGGTGACCGGATTCGGAACCCCCGCCCGGGCGCTCTGTGCACCTCCTGTCGCCGCGACGGCTTGTCAAGAACCTCACGTAGCAGCTTGGTGGGCTGCTACGGTGTGGGCGTGGCGGCGTCAGGCGCCGACGTGGATGTGGGACGCCCACTGTGACGGGGATCGCGGCGCGTAGTTGCGCTGGGCACGGGTGGCGTTGTGAACGGCCGCGGCCACGTCGCTACCGTCGGCTAGGAACCTGTAGATATTTTCCGCGAGGTCGACGGCGATCTGGTCGTTGATGGGCCACAGCGTGGCGATGACATGCCGATAGCCGGCGAGCTGGAAGGCGGAGGCGAGGTGCATCGCCTCGTCGGAAAGCTCGCCGCCCGGGCGGGCGGTTTCGCACGCGGACAGGTATGCAAGTTCGGCGTCGGTGAGCCTGAGGCGGTTGACGTCCAGAACGGTGAGGGGCTGGTCGTGTAGTAGCAGACGGCTGGTCGATGGGGCGGAGATGGCTGCCTCGCCATGGCAGGCGAAGTGCACCCAGCGTGCCTGCGGCAGGGCGGCCAGCACCGCAGCGCGGGTCGCTTTGTCCTGGACCAGCGTGCTCACCCGTTCGTGCAGAATCCGCGTGAGGATGGCGGCTTCGAGGTGTGCGCCGGGCAGGTCGCCGGCGTCGGGGGTGTGGGGCATCACCACGACCAGCGCGCGCCTGCCCTCGTCGTTCGCTGACGGAAGGCCGACAAGCGTCGCCGCGTCGGGCGCGGTGCGCCGAGCATGGCCCAAGGCGCGGATCGTTGGAGTGTACGAACAGATCACTCTATCGATCAGCGTGTCCGGCGCCGGATCGAATCGAGCCTGGTGATGGCCTGCCGCGTGCACGGGAAGGAACGACAACAGCCCCGACAGGCACCACCACATCCGCGGCCACGAGGTGCCCGTTGCCGGTGGTCCGTGGATGTCCAGGCGTTCCAACACCGGTCCGGCGAGGACGTCCCACAGCCAGCCGAAGACGTTCGAGAGCCCCTTCTCGTCGCCGCGTTCGACAGCCGTCAGGAAAGCGAGGACCTGGTCACCAACGGCTTCTTCAGTGAGGTCCGGCAGGGGTAGGAGCTGCACGCCGGCCGTGGTCAGGATCAGGGCATCGCAACGGATCTCGCTGACGTTGACGGCCACGATCGGCCCCTGGCTCGCGGCGTGCCGAAGATCGTCGATGGTTGGTGGCAGAAGAAAACGCTCGAAGTCCGGCAGGCTGCGGATCTCGGAGACGAGGCTTGCGAACCGCGCCGCGCGGGCATGCCGCCGGTCGGCACCGCGTCGTGCCGTGCCCGTCGCGTCGTTTCCGACGAATGGCGGGGATGCCTGCTCCGCCAGCGGTATGTCGGATCCGTCGAAGGCGGGAGGAGCGTCGAACTCATCCTGAAGCCGCCTGAACAGCGCGGCCTTCTCCGGGTCTCTTGCGGCAAGGAGGGCGAGGTCCGTACGGGCGTCGAGAATCTGGCCGAGGATGACTCCGCGTCCTTGCTCCCAGAGTTCCAGGGCGCGTTCGACCTTGCCGACCTGTAAACACGCTGCGGCGGCCTGCGATCCCAGCCGGGACAGGGTGACGAGACGATACTCCTGGTCTTCGCGGTCAAGGCTGCGCGGCGCGACCTGTCCCAGCAGGTCCACAGCGGTGCTGTAGCCGGCGACAGCCTGCTGCCAGTCGCCCGCGGTGGCCGCCAGGCTCGCCCATGCTCCCGCCGCCTTCGCTCGGATGCTGGGTGCTGCCGTTGCCAGCGCGGCGGCACGTCGAAACACGGCGATACTGACATCCCGATCCGCCGGCCTCCCAGTGTGTTCGAAACGGTTCCACAAACTAAGACCGAGGCCGGACAGGGAAGTGGCAGCATCCGGGTCATCGCCGCGAGCATCGACCGCCATCCGGTACGCCGCCACGGAACCGTCCAGGTCGGGCATGTCTTCTGTCCGGTCAAAGCGGAGATGGAGGGTCTCGCCGAGATTCGACGCCGCGGCCGCGACAAAGGCTCTGTTCTCTTTGGCCTCGGCGGCGGCGAGCGCCGCGCGGGCAGTTTCCACCGCCTCGTCCAGATCTGCGGAGGTACCAGCCAGCCGGGCGCGTCGTGACAGCGCCCTGCAGAGGTTCACCATGACGGGGACCCAAGCCGTGTGCTCCGTCGAGGTGGCAGCCGCCGCCTGCCGGCCGACGGTGACTGCCTCGTCCAGGTCGGCCGCGCGCCCGATTCGATCCGCGCGCAGACCCACCACGGCCCCAAGATTGGTCAGTATCACGGCCCGTTCCGCGTGGCTGGCCGGCGTCGCCACTACCGCCTGCCGGCAGACCTCCACAGCCTCATCCAGGTCAACCAGCAGCCCGACCCGATCAAAACGTGCCCGGAGAATGTTGCCCAGATTGGAGAGACGCCGGGCACGGTCCGGGCTGCCGGGAGGAGTCACAGCCACTGCCCGCCGGGCCGTCTCCACCGCCGTGGTGAGGTCGGAGTCCGTCCCGGTGTGCAGCGCCCGGACCAGCAGCGCAGCACTCAAGTTTCCCAAGACGACCGGAAAGTGCGGATGGCTGGGAGGCGTTACTGTGGCCGCGCGGCCAAAGATATCGATGGCGGCCGTTAGATCCGTCGAGACCCCGGCCTGCACGAAACGCGTCTGCAGCGCGACGGCCAGATTGGTGAGCATCGTCGCGTACTGAGGATGGTGGGCCGGCGTCACATCGACGGCGCGTCGACCCTGTTCCACTGCCTCGTCGAGATCGGCTCGCGCGCCCGTCCACTCGAACCGGGAACGCAGAATGTTACTTAGGTTTGACAGATAACGGCCGCTATTAGGATCTTGTGGCGGGATGACCGCGACCGCCTGCCGGATTGCCTGCAGGGATTCCTCCAGGTCCGCCGGCGACTTCCGGTGCACACATCGCGCCCATAGCGAACCACTGAGACCCGACAGCACCAGGAAGCGGGAAGGGTGGTTCTCCGGTGCCCGGGTGGCGGCCAGCCGGCCGAGGTCGACCGCCTCGTCGATGTCGGAGTCCGAACCCGTCCAGGCGAACCGCGTCTGTAACGCCGTCGCGAGATTGGAAAGGAGCCCGACGTGAAGCGGATGACTCACGGGCGTAACAGCAGACGCGCGTCGGAACAGGGCGATCGCCTCGCTGAGACCGTCGACGTCACCGGTTTTCGTCGACTGGCCGTACAGGTGTTCGGCGCGAAGTGCCAACCTTTCCCGGCTGCTCGGGTTCATGTCAGCCTCGTCAAGGGCGTCACGGATCTCGCTGGGTAGAAGGGTCGGATTCGACCGGTGGACCGATGCCAGCAGTTCCCGTGCCCGCGCCAGGTCCGGCCGGCCATCGTCACCTCCCAGCACAAGATAACGACACCAGTACAGAAGACCGGCCGCGAGCAGAACATCCGTGTCGATGGACGGATCCGGGACGGCGTTCAAGAGACCCATCACCTCCAACACCGCATCGTTGGCCAACACGATCTCGGGGGAGCTTTCGGCGGCGAACAGCTCCAGTCGCCCCTGGACCCTGGCAAGAAGATCGTCCCGCATCGACTCGTTCCCCTCTCCTCTGTGACGAGGCTTCCTCAACGTCCGGCCTTCCGGGCCGGACCCATACCTGCCGAATTTGCTGGTTTCGAATGTGGCAGAGTCTCCCCTTTGTCCGCAGTGTCTGTCCAGAACCTCGACGTTTGAGAACCTCGACGTTTGAGGAAAAGGACGCGTGACGGTGTTGGCAATGTTGTTGTAGCGAGATCAGAGGGAGATCACGGGGTGGGCTGTGTGAAGTTAGGGGTGTTGTTGTCGGAACCGCGCCAGAGGTAGGCGGTGAGGGCTTGCCCCGCGGGTTTTTCTTCTGCGGGGGTGTGGGGGAGCGGCCAACGAAGGTGGGTGTAGAGCTGGGTGCGGTGAGTGTCGAAGGCGACTTCGATCAGTTCGCCGAACGCCTGCGCACGGGCGGGGATGACGACGGTGACGGTGATGGTGGCGACGGCGAGACCCGCAGGGATGGCAAGCAGGGTGTAGAGGCCACCGGTGGCGGCGAAGAGCAGCGCCCACAGGGTAATGGTGGCGGCAGTGTCGAGGGCGGTGCGGGCGGCGGCGAGGTCGGTCCGGTGGGTGTCAGGGAGCAGAGGCCAGAGACGGGGCCAGCAGATAATGGTGTCCAAGCCGTATTTGTCAGTGGGGCGTCGTTCGGCGGCGCGCAGGATGTTGCCCGTGCGGGTGGCTAGGAAGAAGCCGGGGGCGCCTGGGGATGGATGCTGTCGGCGACGCCGTTCGAGGCGGGTGTAGACGACGAGCTGCCGGTTTGTGGGGGTGTTCGGGGGTTGCACGGCAGTGTGTGCTGTCTGCCAGGCGAGGTCGTCTGCGGCGGCGCGTGCCGCAGCGCGGGCGGCGAGGCGGTGGCGGAGGGGGTCGGCGATGGCCGGCCAGTAGCCCTCAAGCAGTCGGAGCAGCGGAGTGGCAGCGCTGCTGACCAGGACCGCGGTGGCTGCGATGCCGAGTAGGGCGGTGAGGATGGCGAGGGTTTGGATTGCGGGGGTCTGCCGGTCGAGCCAGCTGGTGTGGTTGCTGAGGGTGTGAAGGCCGCCGTGGTGGTAGGTCCAAACGGCGAGGAGGGCGAGCCAGTACACCAGGGCGGGGGCGGCGATCGATGCCCATCGGTCGGCGACTTTCTCGCCGACTGTTTTCCAGAACTCCTCGAGCATGCCTGTCAGCCTCGTACGAGGGTGACCTGGTGGGTGGGGCAGGTGGGGATGGCGCTGCCTAGGTCGGGCCGGTACCAGGTGTAGTCGCCGCGCGGGCAGTTGTACCGGTCGGCGGCGACTGGACCTGGGTCGCCGAGGGGGCTGGGGCGGGGGGTGCGCTGGTAGCGGGGCTGCTGGTCGGGCGGCCTGTAGTGCGGGGCGTCGGCGAGAACATCGCGCAGGAACCGGCCGGTGTGAGGGTGGCCTTCGAGGAGGGCGCGCAGCTGACCAGCCTGGGTTCCTGCGTCGGCCGGGTTGGCAGTGGTGAGCAGGGCGGCGATCCCTTGGTCGAAGGCTGCGGCGTCCTGGGGGGCGAACCAGTCGGCGAGGTAGGGGCGGATGGCACGGCCGGCTTCGATGATGCCGTGGTTGTCGCTGGTCAAGGCGGAGACTCCCTGCAGAAGGGGGTGGGTCGGTCCTGGGGCAGGAGCCGGCGGCGGGTGGGATCAAGCGCCGGCGTGCAGGTGGGATGCCCACACCGACCCGGACCTGTGCCGCTGGCCGGTAGCCCGGCTGCGACGTCGGCGAGGTGGGCGGGCAAGTCGCCGAGCTCGACATGAGGTCGCACCCGGCCAGTAGGCGGAGGTGAACTCCGCCTACTGGCGGACGTCGAGAACATACGCGCCGCCGACCTGGTCTGGCCGAACCGTCAGGTCGATAGGCGGTCGAGGAGGCCGAACCGCTGGGCGAACGCGGATATCTCGTCGCGCTGCTGAACTGGATCGATGGCCGTGGCGCCCACGACGATGCGGGTCACACCCTGCGCGGCGAACGCCTCCACCCGTTCCGGTGTCATGTCGATCGACCCCCATCGCGTGTACTCCAGAGCATCCGGATTACGGCCAGCCTCGAAGGCGGTCGACCGGGCGAGGTCTAGTTGGAGGCTACGCTCATCAGGACCGAGCGCACCGCCGGGAAAGTAGCCGTCGCCTCGCAGCCCGGCCCGGCGTGCAGCCGCCCGACTTGATCCACCAACGTGGATGGGCAGCTGGGTAACGCCGTAGGGCTTCGGGAAGCTGCACAGGTTGTCGAAGTCGAAGAACTCCCCGCGGAAGCTGACCCCGTCCTCGCCCCCGGCCCAGAGCAGTCGCATCACGTCGATCGCCTCGTCGGCGCGGCGACCACGGGTGCTGAAATCCACCCCCACCGCCTGGGCCTCGCCCGGCAAGGTTCCCAGCCCCACGGTCAATAGCCGCATCCGCCCCTTGGACAGCACATCAATGGTGGCCAGTCGCTTGGCGAGGACCACTGGATGGTGGTAGGGAAGCAGCAGCACGCCCGTGCCGAGCAGCATCCGGTTCGTGGCCGCGGCGACGAGGCTCAGGCAATCGAGGGGATCGGCGTAGGGCAGCGACGGCGGGATCTCGATGGACCCGACCATCGCCCCGGGGTACAGCACGATGTGCTCCGGCAGATACAGTGCCTCGAAGCCGCATTCCTCCGCATGCTGGGCGTAGGCAGTGATCCGGTCCGGGTCGACACCGTAGTAGGGCGTGCTGTAGCCGATTGCGAACTTCATCTCATTCTTCCGATCTGCTGATACCCCATTGCTCCCCGCCCGCCGTTGGCCGGGCGGACAGGGACGTTGAGCTCGATGACTGTTCGTCGGTCAGCGACGGCTACTACGGCCGCATCGCGATCGTTTGAGCGAGCTGGCTCTGCAACTGCTGCCGTACCGCGTCGAGCCGCTTGATACAGACATCGACTTCGGCGAGTTTGCGTCGCAGCACCAGCACAGAGTCCGGGCAAACGTGTCCCGACGTGTTGCCGGCCCGCAAACAGGCGACGAACGGGCGGATGTCGTTGAGGTCGAAGCCCACAGCGAGCAGGGCCCGAATTTCGTGGACGACTCGCAGCTCTGTCTCGTCGTAGACGCGGTAGCCGTTGGCGGAGCGCCGTGGCCGTACCAACCCGTGTGACTCGTAGTAGCGCAGCGTGCGGGTGCTCGTGCCGGCCCGTTCCGCCAGTTCGCCGATCAGCATCCGACCTCCTTCACCCGCCCGGGGCAAGACGCTAAACCTTGTCGCCGGCGTCAAGGCAACGTGCCGCCGGTAAGAAAGTTGCCGGAGGAGGTCACCCCGGCCACCGCAGCACGGTGGCCGGGGTGACGAAGAAGACGTCCCAGCGGGCCCGGGGTAACAGCCGGGACAGCGCCGCGAGGATCACCCGATCTACCTATCCCAGCCCCGCCCAAGCCAGCCCAGATGGAACGTACTGCCTGTCTCGTCTCATCTTGGCAGGTAGGGGGGCTCCGGTTTTCCCCCGGAGGTGATCGTGCTGGCGGTGCGCCGGTGGACAGCCGGTGGACAGCCGGTGGACAGCCGATGGACAGGAGTATCGAACACGCGAGGGCTTATCGCATGATTCCGGTGTGGCCGAGGGAGTAGCGCCCGGGCTGCGGCCAGACAGCGAGCCCGTGCGGCTCGTGGCCCACCGGGATCTCGGTCAACAGCCGGCCGGTCGTCGGGTCCGACCCGCCGTTCCCGCCGGTATCGAACACGTACACGACGTTGCTGCGCCGGCCGGACAGCCACAGCCGGGTCCCGTCGGCGTTGACGTTGCCCATATCGGGGGTCCCGCCGCTGGGGATGGCCCAGTTTGCGACGATCTTCCTGGTGGTGAAGGAGATGACCGACACGGAGCCCCGATCACCGGTATGCGGGAACGGGACCATGTCGGAGGTCATCATGCCGCCCCGGTTGACGACGTAGAGATAGCGGCCGTCGCGGCTGGGGTACAGGCCGTGGGCCTCCGGGCCGGTCTGGACAAAGCCGGTTTTGGTGAGGGTGTCCCCGTCGATGAGGTGGACGCCGCCGGCGTTCATGTCGGCGACGTACCAGACCCGGCCCGCAGGATCGATCTTGATGTCCTGGGGGGCCGCGGTGCGTCCGAGATCGAGGTAGCCGAGGACCCGCTCGTGCGCCAGGTCGATCTTGACCAGTTGGCCGGCGAACTCGCAGGTGGCGATCGCATAGGTGCCGTCCGGGGAGAAGTCGACGTGGTTGACGCCCGCGCACCGGCTGCCCACGTCGAGGCTGTGGCGCAGGGCGAAGGTGTGCGGGTCGCGGAAGTCGACGCTGTGGTTCGCCTCGGCGATGACCATCGCGCTCTTTCCGTCGAGGGTGAAGTACAGGTTGTAAGGGTCGGTGACCGGTATGGCCCGGCCGGCGAGGCGCCCGGTCCGCGGGTCGATCGGTGACAGACTGTTCCCGACGTTGTTGTTGACCCACAGTGTCCGCAGGTCCCAGGACGGGACCACATGCTGCGGGCCGCGCCCCGTGGGGTAGGTGGCCACTACCCGCAGCGTGTGCTGGTCGATGACGCTGACCGTGCCGTCGGACAGGTTCGGGACATAGACGAGCTGCGGATCGTCGCGCACGACCGGGCTCAGCATCCCGGCATGGGCGTGGGCGTACACATCCACAGCAGTGGTGGTAGCACCAGCAACGGTGGTACCACCAGCAACGGCGGCGGTGGGGCTTGCTCCCGCCCTGGCCGGGGACGCGGCCGGGGACGCGCCCGGGGACGCGCCCGGGGACGCGCCCGGGGACGCAGGCGGTTGCGGGAGGGCTCCAGCGTTCGCAGCCTGGTTGCCCGGGTCACGGAGGGCCCAGCCCGCCAGCAGGGCGACGACAAGGACCACCAGGCCGGCCAGCAGGATCGGGCCGTACGGCCGGGGCCGCTTCCCGGGCCGGGGTTGATGCGATTTCGCCCTGGTTGGCATGCCGACACGCTAGTACCGTCTTTTCACGCGGGGCCCTTCGACCCCGTCGGACGGTCGCATAATCGAATATGGTAGAAAGGCGTTTTACTGATCGCTTGCCTGGTTGTGATCTATCGTCGACAAGAAGGCTCGTGTCGGGGTCTGGCCGCCCGTGGCCTCACGGTACCCGGCTGGTGATCCTGGGTGCCCATCGGGCGCCTCCAGTGGCCGGGATATCCCCGTAGCCGAGATACCCTCAGCGTCATGTCTCAGCCGGCCGGTCGTGGTACCTCTCGTCGTCAGTTCCTGGCTGTGGCCGGTACGGCGGCGGCTACGGGGCTGGCGGGCTGCGGTACCGGTGGCTCGACCCCCTCGGCGCCACCAGCGTCCTCAGGAGCAACGCCGTCACCCTTCGCCCCTGCCCTTGGCGGCACATCGGGTGAGACCGCGGCGGCCTCTTCCGCTGCCGGCGCGGCCGGCGGCCCGGAGCTGGTGCCGGGAGGCGCGGCGGCGGCGGTCACCCACGGACCGCGTGACCGGTCCCGGGTCGCGCTCACCTTCCATCTCGGCCCGCACGAGGCGGGTCAGGATCTGTCCCTGGCCCATCAGCTCCTCACCGACGCCGCCAGGCTCTCGGCACCGATCACCGTGTTTGCGGTCGGGCAATGGCTCGACCAGCACCGCGACCTCGTCCCCGTCATCCTCGCGGCCGGCAACGAACTGGCGAACCACACCTACACCCACCCGGCGCTGACGACGCTTCCAGCCGATCGGGTGACCGCGGAGATCACCGGCTGCCGGGACGTCCTGGCCCGACTGGCCCCGACGCAGGGCCGCTACTTCCGGCCCTCCGGCACGAGCACCGCCACCCCGCTGATCCTCACCGAGGCCGGCGCCGCCGGGTACCGCACGGTTGTGGACTTCGACGTCGACCCGCTCGACTACACCTCCCCCGGAGCCGACACCGTCGTCGCGCGGGTGCGGGCCGGCACCCGGCCAGGCTCCATCGTGAGCATGCATTTCGGCTACCCGGGCACCGTCAGCGCGTTCCCCCGGATCGTCGCGAACCTGCGCACGGCCGGCCTCACCCCGGTACCGGTCCACGACCTGCTCACCTGACCTCGGAAGGGCCGGCCCGGGTGAAACTCCTTGGCTCCTTGGCCGGGCATTTCTTGACCGGGAGTTTCTTGACCGGGCATTCCTCGGGCCCTTCCGACCAGGACGAGATCGTCGCTTCCGCGGAAATGTTGCCGTTGTCAGCCGACGGCGCGGGAGGTGCCGAACATGGTATCCAGGGTGACCGGCTGAAGGTTGCGCTGCTCGATCAGTTGTTGGACCTTGTCGAACAGGCCGAGGATGGTCTGGTGGTTGGCGTGGCCGAGCATTATCGTGCCTGGCTTGAGGTACTGCTCGGCAAGCCCGATGAGCTGCTGCGGGGTGAGTGTGGTCGAGTCGCCGAAGCTGCCGTTCCACAGCAGGACCCGGGTGTAGCCGAGCTCGCCCACGAGCCCGTCGACGTGGGGGTTGTGGGCGCCGTAGGGCGGACGGAACCAGGGCCGGCTGGTGATCCCGAAGGTTCGCTGAATCCACTGCTCGTTCCGCTCTATATCGGCCCGGATCGCGGTGTCCGTCTCGTGCAGCAGGTTCTTGTGGGTCCAGGTGTGGTTGCCGATCTGCACCTGGCCGGACTCCACCAGCGGACGCAGGACGTCGGCGTGGCGGTCCCAGATCGCCCGGTAGGCGCCGTTCGGCGAGAACGTGATGGGGATCTTCGATCGCTGGGCGAACGCCACGTAGCCGGCGACCGTCGCGGCATCGTAGCCGTCGTCGATCGTCAGGGCGATCTGCTGGGTCCGGGCGGGTGCCTGGAAGGTCACGGTGGGTCGGCCTGGATGCGGCGGGGGCATCGGCGGAAACGAGGGCGACGGACCTGTGACCACTCCATCCCCGGGCGTGGCTACGGAATTCCCGGGCGTGGGTACGGGTGCGACCGCTGGGACGGGGCCAGGGCCGCGCACGGTGTCGGTGGCGTGGGTGTCGGGCTTGGCGGGCGCCGTGCCGGCCGAGCATCCGATCAGCGCCTGCGCGGCGCCGATGCCCAGTAGGGAAAGGAGCATCCGTCGATCCATAGACCGACATTAACGGACATATGATTACGCTTTACCATCGGTGCGTGTAATCGCGGTTCTTCCTTGTCGAGTTGCTTCGTATGTTTCTCGAAGGGATCATGCGGTGGCCGTCCCCTTTACAGACCGCCACTCTGGGGTGTCGTAGGACCGTCGCGGAGTGGCGCAGGACTGTTCTGGGGTGGCGCAGGACTGTTCTGGGGTGTCGCAGGACTGCTACTCCACGTGCATCACATCCGTGGACTCCACTCCACGGCCTGTCATCATGACGGTATGACGGGTAGCGATCTCGGGCGATGCCGGTGGAGCATGCTCGTGGTGGGTCTGGTGGCGGCCGTGGTGGTCGCGGGTTGCCGTGACACGGGCGCAGCGGAGGTATCCCGTAGCCGGCAGAACGTCGCGGCAGCGACATCGCAACCTTCTGTGACGACGGTGACACGTTCGCGGCAGGCGATGGTGACCGTGCAGGCGGGACGCTCGCGCACAGTCGTCGGGCTGAGCGCGGTGGCCCTGCACGGCAGGGTCACCGGGCCCGCGGCATCCACAGCGTGGACGATGCTGTCGGGACCGGCCCCGGCCCGATTCGCCGGTGACGCGCCGGACACGACGGTGACCCTCCCGGCTCCGGGCAACTACGTGTTCCAGCTGACCGCGACCGACCGGTCCGGCCGTTCACGATCCTCGCGGACCAGGCTGACCGCGCTGCGCTACGTCGCGCTGGGTGACTCGTATTCCTCCGGGGACGGAGCCGGCCCCGTCGCCGACTACCTCCCGGGCAGCTACCGGCCATTCGGTGGCTGCCGACGCTCGACCGATGCCTACCCGGCTCTCGTCCACGCCGCCCTGGCCACCAAGGACCCGCCGCCGTCCGCGACGTCTGATCCACTGTTCACCTTCGGGGCCTGCGCGGGCGCACGCACTCGGGACTTCTCCACGTCGCAGGGGCCTGGCACCCCACCACAGGACACCTATCTGGACGGGTCGGCCGACACCGTCGGACTGGTCACCCTCACCGTCGGCGGCAACGACATCGGTTTCGCCGACATCGCGGTCTACTGTGCGGCACTGCACGTGACCACACTTCTCCCGTCCTGTCGGGACCACTCCGCACCGGCCGTGGGGGCCGCTCTGAACACCCTGCAGCCACAACTCACCGCGACCTACCGGGCTGTCCGACGGGCCCGCAGCCTCGCCCCCGGGGCACGGATCCTCGTCCTGGGCTATCCCCGGCTGTTCCCCGACGCTCTGGACGCACCCTGCCCGGTCAGCGTCCTCGGGAAGCTGGGGGTACGCATCCAGCCGGCCGACGCGGCCTGGTTCAACCAGACCGTCCACGACCTCGACAACACGATCCGCGCCGCCGCGAGGGCGGCCGGCGTGACCTACGTGGACACCGAAAACGCCTTCGCCGGGCACGAGTTCTGCAGCAGTACAGGCAGCCCTCCCGACGTCGACCTCCTCGGAACGCCGTTCTCCGCCGCGTTCCACCCCAACGGCCAGGGGCAGCGTGCGCTGGCCACCGCGATCACCGCCGCCTATCTTCCCACCGGCCGTTGACATCATTCGAGGTTGACATCATTCGAGGTTGACACATCCGAGACTGACACATCCGAGACTGTCTCCGGGTCGGTCAAAAACACCCCGGTCAAAAACACCCCTAGTCGGCGAGAACCAGGCGGTGGAGTTTGTCAGGGTCGAGGATCAGGTCGATGGTGGCGATCCGGCCGTCGCGCACGGTGAGGCCGGCGACGGCGATGACACCGGTCGATGTGCGCGCGACGATCCCGGCGGTGCCGTTGACCAGGGCTGGCTGGCAGTGCCGCGCGAAGCGGGGGCCTTGGATGGCGGTGTGCTGTGCGACGTCCGCGGAGCCGGTGAGCAGCGTGGGCATGAGCCGGGTGCGTGAGCCGGTGTCGACGCGGAACACGACGTCGGGATCGAGCACCGCGACGAGGGCGTCGAAGTCGCCGGCCCGGGCTGCGGCCAGGAACGCGGCGACGACCTTGCGCTGTGCGGCGAGGTCGGGGTCCGGGACCGTCGGGGCGCCTCGCACCCGCCGTCGGGCGCGGCTGGCGAGCTGGCGGGCCGCGGCGGGGGTCCGGTCGACTATCGGGGCGATCTCCTCGAACGGCACGGCGAACATGTCGTGCAGGACGAACGCGAGCCGCTCGGACGGGGTGAGCGTCTCGAGCACGACGAGCAGCGCCAGGCCGACGGAGTCGGCGAGCACGGTCTGCTGCTCCGGGCCGTCACCGTCCTCGGCGCTGACGATCGGCTCGGGCAGCCAGGTGCCCACGAAGTCCTCCCGGCGCGCCTGGCGGGCACGCAGCATGTCGATGCATACCCGACCCACGACCGTCGTCAGCCAACCGCCGAGGTTGTTGATCGCCTCGTCGCCGGAGCGGCTCAGCCGCAGCCATGCCTCCTGGACGGCGTCCTCGGCCTCGCTGAGCGAACCGAGCATGCGGTACGCGACCGCCTGCAGCCGCGGGCGCTGGCGCTCGAACTGCTCGGCCTGCCACGTCGCATCCTCCATTGCCTGCACCTCTCGCTTGCACCCCGCCGAACCAGCCTCTCCTGAGCAGTTGACGAACGCGGCACCGCCGATGTGACGACGCCACCCGTCCGGGTCCGGGGGACGGCTGGTGGCTGGTGGCCGGTGGCCGGTGGGCACGGCGGTCACATCTGTCCGGCGGGATCCGACAGACATCCGACGGACATCCGACAGGCAGGTGATCCGCGTACCCGCGGGTCAGGAGGAGCGCAGCAATGAGGATTGTCGTGTTCGGAGCGAACGGGCCGACTGGCCGGCTGCTGACCGAGCAGGCGCTGGCCGCCGGTTACGACGTCGTCGCGGTGACCAGGCGCCCGGCGGAATTCCCGATCACGCACGAACGGCTCGACGTCGTGGGGGCCGACGTGCACGACGCCCAGGCCGTCGATCGGGCCGTCGAAGGAGCCGACGTGGTGCTGTCGACGCTTGGCGTGCCGTTTACGCGCGAACCGATCAACATCTACAGCGACGGAATCCGGAACATCACTGCGGCGATGTTCCGGCACGGGGTCAAGCGAGTGGTCGTGGTGAGCTCGAGTGCCACCGAGCCGCATCATCATGCCGATGGCGGTTTCCTGCTCAATCGGGTCCTCCAGCCGCTGATCACCGCGACGATCGGCAAGACGACCTACCGCGATATGCGCCGCATGGAGGAACTTCTGCGCGATAGCAACCTAGATTGGACGATCATGCGTCCCTCGGGTCTGTTCGACGCGCCCGCCGTGACGAGCTACGAGCTTCACGAGGACCAGGCGCCGGGTATCTTCACCAGCCGCGCGGACCTGGCCGCGAGCCTGCTCGAACAGGCGATCGAGGTACGGTTCGTACACAAGGCGGTCGCCGTGACGACCCGCGAAGGCGCCCCGACGCTATTTCAGATGTTGCGCCGGGAGGCATTCAAGCGGGACTGACCTCAGTAAACGCGGCCAGCAGCCGGGGCCGGCCTCATGGGACAGGACGGCCGGCGCCCGGCTGACGGCGTTGTTCGTTACTTGTTTCGCTATTCGCTATTCGCTATTCGCTATTTGCTTAGTGCGGCGACGGTGTTCAGCGTCTTGCCGGAGCTGGACGTTCCACCCAGCACGTACACCCGGCCGTCACCACCGGTCGCCGCGGCATGCCCGGCCCGGGTCGAGGGGGAGCTGGTCGGTCCGGCGGCCCACCGGTCGTCCTTCGGGGTGTATACCTGCACCGCCCCGGTGACGTTCCCGGCGCTGTCCCGCCCGCCGATGATGTAGACCCGGCCGTCGGGGCCGGTCGCCCCGGCGGCACCCGCGACGCCGTCCGGCAGGTCGGACATCTGGGCCCACGAACCCTTCTCGGCCGCTTTCGAACCCGGTGTATAGGCGAAGACGTCGGTGGCTGCCCGCGCTGCGGAGCCGCCGCCAGCCCCGATGCCGCCGGCGGCCAGGATCCGGCCGTCCGGCAGGGCCGTCAGGACCGGAGCCCTGTTCCCGGATGGCGGCGCCCCGGCCGTCGACCAGCTGTCCGAGCCGGGGTCGTAGATCGCCAGGGTCTTCGCGTCGAGAACGTAGATCCTGCCGTCGGTGCCGCGGGCCGCGCTCGGGTCACCCATGGCGCTCGGCAGGGGCTTCCCCGTCGACCAGCTTCCGCTGGACGGGGTGTACACCTCGACGATGTCCGTGGGCTGGTTCGAGCTGCCGGACCGGCCGCCGATCGCGTAGATCCGGCCATCGAGGTCGGTCGCGGCGGCGAGGTGGGTACGCGCGGTCGGCAGATCGGGCGCGTCCGTCCAGGCGTTCTTCCGCGGGTCGTAGACCTGGACCGTCCCCACCGGCGTCAGGGGTGCGACGCCCGGCGGTGACGTGGGTGAGCCGGTGCCCGTCGGTGTCCCGGGCGTGGTCGGTGAACCGGTCGGACTCGCGCCGGGTGATCCGGTCAACGTCGCGGTGGGCAGGTCGGTGGTCGGGCTGGTGGTCGGGTCATCGGTTGACGGGCCGAGCGGACCGGCCAGTGGCTTCCGGGTCAGGCTCGCCGGACCCACCGTCGATGTCGTCGTCGCGGAACTTCCGGGCGTCCCGGTGGGGGCCGGCGACTGCGTCGGTGATGCGGGTGCGGTTGGCGAAGTGGGTGTGGTGGTTGGTGAAGTGGGTGTAGTCGGTGACGCGGTCGGGCCGGGCGTTGCCGTGGGCGTCCCCGTAGGCGAGCCCGGGGCGCCGCCACCGGCGCCCGTCTCGGCGGCCTGGCCGCCGATCGCATAGATTCGTCCGTCACATCCCGTGGTGGCCGCGAGATGGACACGGGGAGTCGGCAGGGCGGTAACCGTCTCCCAGCTTTGCAGTGGGCCGGCGATCTGGGGCAGCGACGGGCATCTGCTCGTCGGGCTGCCGGTCGGTGCTGCCGCCTCGGCCACCGAGCTGAGCAGCCCCGGCGCGGCCAGGGCTGCTGCCAGCGTGGCGGTCAGGACGAAGGCGCGCGAGGCGCACCGACGTGATGTACGGGACCAGTTCATGAAGTCTCCCCCCTCTGAGGACCGCGGGTGCGGCCCTGACCGACGGGTGGATGGCATGGGTAGATGACGGTGCACGCACGAGAACTAGCTGTACGTTGTGCATCCTGACGTTGTGCATTCCCATTGATTCGAAGAGTAATCACCATTGGGTTCGGTGCCCGCGGGTCCACCCGGACGGGACGAGTGGGCCTGACGTGCTGCGGGACCATCCCCCGACGGGGGTGAGTGGCGCGGGTCAGAGGTGCGGGGGTGAGTGCGCGGGTCAGAGGTGGCCGCGGCGGACCAGCAGGGCCAGGACGCAGGCCGACGGGGCCATCGGCAGCCATACCGTGATCATCCGGTAGCCGAGGACCGCCGCGAGCGCGATGGCGGCGGACTGGCCGGCAGCCATGATCGCTGCTGTCAGGGCCGCGTCGAGCGAGCCGAAGCCGCCCGGCGAGGGCACCAGGGCCGAGGCCGCGCTCGCCGCGAAGTAGATCGCGAATACCGCGCCGACCCCGAGCGGAAGGTGCAGCGCACGCATGATCGCCCACAGGGTCGCGGCGTGCAGCATCGGGATGGCGGCCGAGCCGCCCCACAGCAGGGCCGCCCGGCTCGGCGACTGCAGGGTGGTCTTCATCGACCGTAGGTGGTCGACGACGCCCGCCCATGCCCGGCGGGCCGCCCGGCGGACCGGGGCGATCAGCCAGCCGAGCAGGCCGAGCAGAGCGAGCCCGGCGAGCACCGCCGGGACCACCATGGCCACCGGCTCGCCGCGGGGTAGGCGTGCCACGTCCACCGGCAGGAATCCCCCCGCCAGGAGCATGATCAGCACGGCCAGGTGCGTGGTGACACCGGCGGCGGTGTCGAGGCCCACCGCCGTCACCGCCTCCCGCAGGGTCAGCCCCGCACGATGCAGGAAACGAAGCTTCACCGCGCCGACCCCGAAGCCCGCCGGCAGCACGTGGTTGGCGACGCTGCCGGCGACCTGGACCGCGAGCAGCGGACCCACTGGCAGGGGCCGGGCCACCGTGCCCTGCTGGCAGGCCGCTCCCGCGATCCAGGTCAACTGGGCGACAGCGACCGCGCCCACCAGCCAGGACGGGTGGGCGCGCGTCAACGCGTCGACACCGCTCTCGACCGTTGTCCACGAACGCGCGAGCCAGACCACCGCCAGCAGCGGCGCGGCCACGGCTGCAACCCCCTTCGCCCGGATGTATCCCATCCGCCGTCTCGCCATGGAATTCAACCGCCTTGGCTCACATCGATCCGGTCTGGAACGATGTCGTCCGAAATCATGCCGCTGGGCCCGATGTTGCTCGAGACGACGCCATCCGGGACCTCCCGATGCGCCGCCGAGGATCCGAAAGAGTGTCCCGCGACACCCTCAAGATCGGAATCTGGCCCGCCCGCGAGCAGTCCGGCGAGCCGCCGGCTCAACTCACCCCAGTTCCAGTTCCGGCACATCCAGTCCCGTCCGGCGAGGCCCATCCGGGCGGATCTCTCGGGGTCGTCGAGCAGGTCGGCGACGGCCGTCGCCACGGCGTGCCGGTCGCGGCCGTCCACGACGACGCCGGTGCGACCGGGCAGGACGACGTCGGGTGCCCCGCCCTGGGCACCGGTGACGACCGGCAGGCCGCTCGCCGCCGCTTCCAGGGCGGACAGTCCGAGACCTTCGAGGTCCAGGCCGAGCAGGCGGGTGCGGGACGGCATTGCGAAGACGTCGGCGGCGTCGAGATAGGCCGGAAGATCCTGCTCCGTGACCGCGCCGGCGAAATGCACCGCGTCGGCGACGCCCACCTGGGTGGCGAGCCGTCGCAACCGGTCCGCGGCGGGACCCTGCCCGACCAGCAGCAGCCGTGCGGCGGGATGACGTCGCAGGACCACCGGCCAGCCTCGGATGAGCATGTCCTGCCCCTTGCGCGCCACCAGGCGGGCCACGCAGATCACGACCGGTCGGTCCGACCAGCCGTGTTGCCGGCGGATCTCCTCGCCCCCGACCCGCGGCCGGAACCGTCCGGTATCCACCCCGCCGGTCAGCCGCGCGAGTGTCGTGCCCGGCGGGGCGACGGCGAGCAGCCGGCGCCGGGTGAACGCCGTCAGATAGGTCAGGACGTCGGCCCGGGCGGCGACCGCTCGGACGAGCGACCACCCGCCGGGCAGCCGGGACCAGGCGACCTCGTGCCCGTGGCTCGACGACACCACCCGGGAGATCCCGGCCGTTCGCAGCGTCGGGGCGAGCAGGCCGAGCGGCGCCGCGGTGGGAAACCAGGCCGCCTCGCAGTGCTCGGACCGCACGACCGATCGCAGGAGGCGCCGGGATCCGGGGGAGGTGAGGATCCTCTCGTCCATGCGGATCACCGGGAAGGGCAGCGTCCGGTCGAAGGCGGCGGCGCTGGGGGCTGCCGGCGCCACGACCACCACCCGGTCAGCCGGAAGCCCGGCCGCGAGATGGTAGGCGAACGTCTGGATGCCGCCGAGCACCGGGGGGAACTTGTCGGCGACCACCAGCATGCTTGGCACGTCGACCAGGCCGGTACCGGCCCCGGCGGTACCGGCCCCGGCGGTACCGGCCCCGGCAGGATCGGTACCTGAGGCCGGTCCGCTCCTCGCAGGGCGGATCGGCGCGTTCGGATCATCGGTGGGGCCCGGCGGGAGGGGAAGTTCCCTCACGCGTCGTCCGGCCGGCGACAGGGCTGAACGAGCGGCATCGGGCGTGTGGCGTCCCGGTTGACGGGATGCGACGGCAGGGGGTGACCCTTCATGAAGGGAGATGATTGCAGCCTCACGATGTGGCGCTAATGAGACCTGCGATCGTGACGAGCGTCCGCGCCAGGGGCGCATCCCGTGGCGAGCTGGACGGCGGCGGCCCGTGGGGCACGGGACTCCTGGAACCGCCCGGGAGCCTGGGCGTCGGTGCCGGTCCTCTCCTTCGGCCCCACGCCGGCGAGCGAGTACGCCTTCCAGTTGACCGCCGATCTACTGATCCACGGCTGGGATCTGGCGCGGGCGATCGACATGCACGGCCGGCGGGCCGGTGACACCTCGTCGGTGGCGGGTGTCGGCTCTGACCGGGACCTCGTGCACCGGGTCCACGAGCAGCTGGCGTCGCAGATCGACGCCTGGCGGGCGGCCGGCATCTTCGCCCGCCCGGTGCCGGTCCCGGATGACGCCGACGAGTGGACGAGGTTGCTGGCCCTCACCGGCCGCTCGCCCGACTGGCGGCCCGGATCCGGCGGATAGCTCGGCACGACGGATATCAGCACAAGAGCACAAGGGATATCGACACAACGGATATCAGCACAATGGGTAGATGAGGATGGGGGCGCCCGACCCCCCGGGTGCGGAGGTGGCCGGGGCCGTGCAGCTGTGTCGCGGGCTCGGTGCCGTGGGTGTAGGCGGATACTCGCCACTCGGCACCGGGCTTGGCACCGGGTGTTTCGCCCCGCCCACCTCCGTCGGCGTCGGTGACGCGGTGGCCGACGAAGGCCCGCTCTTCAGGGAGGGGCCCGCCGTCAGTGACGAGGGATCCGTGAGTGACGAGGGATCCGAGCCGCCGCCGATGCCCAGCCTGCCGATCGCCGCTGGCAGCGAGCCGTCCTTGGCGATGGCGAGGTCGGCCGCTGCCGCGGCGCCCTCGGCGCGTCCCCAGCTCACCCGTAACCCGGACGTCGCGATCAGACCGCCGACGGCGAACGCGGCCACGGCGCTCACGACGACGAGTAGGGCCAAGAGCAGCCGCACGGTGCGACGGTCACCGGAATCCACCGGAACGCTCACGACCGTCTCCGACCGTCCGGTATATCGATACCTGGAGTGAATACCCGTGAGCACAACTGTAGGCGTCGGTATCGGGCGGCGGCCACGGAATCCCTCCGCATTGGGTGACCGTAGCGGATCGCGACGGGCTCCAAGGGACAGCGGCACGCCGGATGGGAGTCGGATCTCGGGTCGAGGGGCCGCCGGGTCCCGCCGGGCTCAAGAGCTCAGGACGCCGACTCCTGTCCCGGCTCCTGTCCCGGCTCCCATCCCGCCACTCGGTCCCGCCTCCCGCTCGGCCAGCAGCACCGCGAGGTCGTCCTGCAGCCTGCCATCCACGTGGGCGCGCAGAGCCCCGGCGAGACGGTCGAGCGCGTCGTCCTGGCTGCCGCCCCGCAGCAGGTCCAGATGATCGTCCAGAGGGAAGAACCGCCCCCGGCCGTCCCGGGCCTCGGTGAGACCGTCGGTGAACAGCAGCATCCGATCGCCGACCGCCCAGCTCGCCATCGTGACGGAGAAACGCTCGGCCAGCCCGAGCGGCGGACTCGGCGACTTCAGTTCCAGCGTGGTGCACTCGTCCGCCGAGACCAGTCGTGGCGGGTGATGCCCGGCCGAGCACAGGCCCAGCCGACCGTCCGGGTGGATGTCGACGATGAGCGCCGTCACGAAGTCCTCGGGTTCGGCCTCCCGACCCACCGCGCGGGCGCAGGCGGCGGCCACCTGTTCCGGGTCGAGCCAGGTCACTGCCGCCTCGCGGAAGGCACCGAGCACTATCGAGGCCAGCCGGACCGCGGGCAGGCCCTTGCCGCGGACATCGCCGATGATCATCCGGATGCTCTGCGAGGTGGAGACGACCTCGTAGAGATCGCCACCCACCGACGCCTCCTGGGCGGCGGAGAGGTACCGAGCCGCGAAACCGGCCCCGTTGAGCCGGCTCGGGACCGCCGGTAGCAGTGCCCGCTGCGCGACCTCGGCGACCGCTTTGACCTGGTGCAGTTGTGAGCGTTGCCGTTCCCGGCACACGCAGATGCAGACCGCGATCACGGACTGGAGGGCGACCAGCGTGGTTGCGGCGAGATGCGGACCGGTCCCGAACCAATGATCCCAGAAGCCGGAGAGGAGCGCCGCGATCACTGCCAGCGCTCCGACCGCGGCGGTGACCCGGGGTGGACTGGCCGCCGCGATGATCAGTGGCCCGAGACCGAAGTACCCGACCAGGATCAGCCCGGGCGTCGCGTCGAGGATGACGACCGTGACGAGGACGAGCGTTCCGGCTATGAGGGGACGGACGTCCTCCACCCCGCCGAGCCCCTCTAATCCGCCGGGCCCCTCCACCCTGCCGAGTCCGCCGAGTCCGCCGAGTCCGCCAGCGCCTGAACGACGTCTTCGCATGGGTCATTGTCCCGGCCGGATCGGGATCCCGTGAGAGGGCCTCGCATTTCGGCTATTCGGTAACATCCCGCTACCCGTAAGGTCAGATCGGGCCGTGGACCAGGTCGGGCCGTGGACCAGGTCGGATCGGGTGCCCGTCGGGTCAGATCGTCAGATCGCGTGGGCCGAGCGTTCTCCCGGCTGATGGAGGTGCCAGCGCTCGCTGTCCTCCACCTGCGCCGCGAGGGAGATCAGCAGGGTCTCGCTGTTCGCCGGCCCCATCAACTGGGCGCCGACGGGCAGTCCCGCCGCGGTGCGTCCGGCCGGTACGTTGACGGCCGGCCAACCGAGGACGTTCCACGGCCAGGTGTAGGGACACGCCGCCACGATCGCCTGGTCGGTGGCCCAGTTGCTCTCCCGGTTGAGCTCGCCCACCCGGGGCGGCGGAGTGGCGGTCGTCGGGGCGAGTATGACGTCCACCCGCCGGAAGACGCGGCCGATGTTGAGCCGGGCCAGTGGTTCCGCGGCGCGTGTCAGCGGGAGGAACGGGCGCAGCATCCGTCCGGTCCGCGCGTTGGCCATGGTCCGCGGGTCAAGCAGGGTGGGATCGGGCACCCGCCCGGCCCAGTCGCGGATGCCGTCCATGGACCGCGGCAGGAAAATCGTGCCAAGCAGGCCGTAGGGCGGCTCCACCGGCACGATGTCATGCCCGCAGCGGGCCAGGATCTCGGCCATCCGTTCCACGGCGGCCCGGACGGCCGGATCGAGGGCCACCGGCATCCCGCTGTACGGGTGGTGCAGGGAGAGCCCGATCCGCAGGCGGGGAGGGGGATGGCCGGCGGCGGTGAGGAACGGCTCGGCCGGCGCCGGCGGTCGAGCGCGGTCGATGGGCAGGCTGCCGGACAGGACGTCGAGCAGCAGGGCCCCGTCGGCGACGGTTCGGGTTAGCGGGCCGTAGACAGTGAGCCCGTTGAACTGCTCGCGGACCGGGGCGCTCGAGATGCGCCCCCGCTGCGGTTTGATCCCGACCAGGTGGGTCCAGGCGGCGGGGATGCGCACGGAGCCCGCCCCGTCCGAACCGATCGCAGCCGGTACCAGCCCCGCGGCCACCGCGGCCGCCGCGCCTCCGGAGGAACCGCCGGGAGAGTAGTCGAGATCCCACGGGTTGCGGGTCACCCCGAACGCCTGGCCCTCGGTGAACGGCCACTGCCCGAACTCGGGGGTGTTGGTCTTGCCGATGATGATGGCACCGGCCGCCTTCAGCCGTCGCACCATCTCGCTGTCCCGGACCGCGGGGGGGAACTCCCCCATGGCGCCGAAGGCCGTGGGGGTACCGGTCAGGTCGGTGTCATCCTTGATCGCAATGGGCACGCCGAGTAGCGGTCGCCATCCCGGCGTGCTCCACCAGCCGCCGCGGCCGTCCCGGCCGGGACGGCCGCGGCGGGCGGCGAGCGCGACGTCCGCCGCCTCGGCCTCTGTCAGGGCCGCCTCGGCCCGTACCCAGCGGAAGGCGTTAAGGGTGGCCTGGGTCGCCGCTGTCCGGGCCAACGCGGCTTCGACGAGCTCGCGGGACGTCATCTCGCCGGAGGCGAGGCGTGCGGCCAGTGTGCGGATGCCTTCGAGCGGACCGTTCCGGTCGGCTGCGGAGGGCATTGTGGGCACATCCGACATCAGCCACCCCCTGACGCTCATGGCTGCTGTCCGAACCGTAGCCGACGCCGGGTCGTCCGCACCGTCGATCGCCTGATACCTCCCATTGTCCCCTGCTGTGGGCAGGTTGGGGAGAGATGAGCCATGATCGATATATTAGCCGTTATGTGGCATTTATGTGTCTGTGGATAGTGTTGGGCATCGGTGACGCGGCCCCGTGTCCTGTCAGGGCGTCTACATCGGGTTATCCGCATTGATTCCGGGTATGACGATGAGAAGTACGGCTAGTGAACATCCCGCCCGGTCGGCTTTCTCCGCGAGTCACGGGGAGCCGGCGGCAGGTCTGATCGCAGATGTGGCCTGATCGCAGATGTGGCTCGGCGAGGTGGTCCGCGTCGGTCCCGGTCGGACGGGCCGAGCGTGATGCCAGCTCAGCCGTTGACCAGCTCAGCCGTTGACCAGCTCAGCCGTTGACCAGCTCAGCCGTTGACCAGCTCAGCCGTTGATTCCAGATCGGACCCGGTCTCCAGGTCAGACACCGACACCTTCCAGGGAGGAACCGAACGATGCCAATGGACCCGAGTTCAGTGATGCCGGAGCCCGCACGGACCGCGTCGCTTCCCGCCGACGACACGACCACGGCTCCGTTCGCGTGCCCTCCGGTCCCCCCGGTCCCGACCGGTACCGAGAGGGTAGGTGCCGGCCCGGCACCCGGCCTGAACGGTCACGCTTCCCCGGCGCCGAGCCCCGACGTCATCGCCGCGACCACCTCCGCCTCACGTGTCACCGGCCCGGGAAACGTCACCGGCCCGGGAAACGTCACCGGCCCGGGAAACGTCAGGGAGCCGGGAAACGTCAGCGGCCCGGACCTGGCCGGCCCGGACATGACCACCCCGGGCGCCAGGGCCAGAGTGGCCGGCGGAGCCGCCGAGGTGCGCCAGAAGGTCAACGAGGCCGTCCAGACCCTTGCTCCCCATGTGTCGGTCGCCACCGAGAAGACGAAGGGGGCGGCCGAGAAGACCCTCGCCACCAGCGGGAAAGCCGCGCGGTCCGTCGGGCAGCGGATGCGGAGCAACCCGAAGGCCACGGGTGGGGTCCTGGCCGGCACGGTGGTGCTGCTGCTGGTGGTCCGGCGGGGACGGCGGCGCCGGGGATGAGTAATCCAACCACCTCGTAGGGAGAAAACTAATGATCACCTTCATCGTCGTCATGATTCTGCTCGGACTTGTCGCCGGGGCCGTCGCACGCGTGTTGCTGCCCGGCCGGGATCCCATCGGGATTCTCGGCACCATTGTGGTGGGAATCATCGGATCTTTCGTCGGAGGATTCCTCGGCTACGTCCTGTTCAATAAGGATGTCGGCGAAGGCGCTCTGCAGCCGTCCGGCATTCTCGGGTCCATCATCGGTGCCATCCTGGTTCTCCTGGTGTGGCGGAACGTGGGGGGCCACGGCGGCCGGTCGGGGTCGACCCGCAGCCGTCGTTACGCCCGCCGGTAATCGCGATACCCGCCGGCGACCGGGTGACCGCGATCCGGTCAGCAGCACACAGAGCACCTGCTCTGACCCGACGCCTGCTTCGGCCTGGGTCCTCCACCTGCGGAGGAGCTGGGCCGGAGCCTTCGGTGGTGTCGTTATGCGCCTGTGGTGTCGTTTGGCGCCTGCGGTGTCGTTTGGCGTCGGGTCGATTCCCCTGGCTGCGCCGCGTCGTCATCGTCGTCGTCGTCGCGGGGCGGTGGAGAAGAAGCGGAGCTGTCATGCTCGCTGGTCTCGCTGGTCTCGCTGAAGTTCCGCGCCCGTTCCGCGGCGTCGGCACTCGCGCCGGAGAACAGCCGGGCGTCCTCGGCGGCGTCGGCAGGCGCACCCGTGGGCGCGGTGCTCGTCCCGCCGTCCGTACCGGTCTCCGCCTCCCGGCTCGCGCTGCCGGCGGCGGTAACCGCGGCCGAGTTCGTGGCATCCATGATCGTGGGGGAGAGGAGACCTTGCACTGGGACGGGAACCGCCCGCGCTGGTTCTTCGCCGCGGCGGATGCCGTTCGTCTTGCGGAGCCGGTCGGACCTGCCGTCGGGATGGTCTCCATCGGGATGGTCGCCGTGGGGATGGTCGCGGCCGTGGAGATAGTTGTGCCGGCCGTTGCCGGACGGATCGGGGTGGCGGCCGTCGCGGTCATCGGCCCGGCCCTGATCCGGGATGCGCAGACCGAGCAGGTGCGCGGAGGCGTCGAACTCGATGCGGGTCCGGGGCAGAGCTGTCGGATGGTTGTGCTGGACCCATCGGACGAGTGCCTCGCGCATGTGGCAGCGCAGGTCGAACACGGTCGGTCCGTCCTTGCCGCTGACCAGGACGCGGATGCGGATGTGATCATCGATGGCGTCGGTGACCTGCAGGACGCAGACTCGCTTGTCCCACAGGTCCGTGGCGTCCAGGACCCGGTGCATCTCGGCCCGCATCTCGTCGATCGGGATTGCCCAGTCCAGGTCCAGCTCGACGGCACCGAGGACCGCGGACTCCTTGCGGGTCCAGTTCTGGAACGGTGTCGTGGTGAAGTAGGTCGACGGAAGGACCATCCGCCGGTCATCCCAGATGTGGACGACGACGTAGGTGAGAGTGATCTCCTCGATCCTGCCCCACTCCTTCTCGACCACCACCACATCGTCGACCCGGATGGCGTCGGTGAAGGCCAGTTGGAGTCCGGCGAAGACGTTGGACAGTGAGGTCTGGGCGGCCAACCCCGCGACGATGCCGACCACGCCGGCCGAGGCGAAGATGCTGGCGCCGGCGACGCGGACGCTCGGGAACGTCATGAGCATCGAGGCGCCCGCGATGATCGAGATGATGGCCACCGTGATCCGTCGGAGCAGGGTGACCTGGGTGCGCACCCGGCGGGCATGCCGGTTGTCGACGATATCCATTCGGTAGCGGGCGAGCGCGAGGTCCTCGAAGGCGAACGCGAGCACCGTGACGCACCAGGCGATTCCAGCGATAAGGGCGACATTAGACACTCGCAGGGCTGCCCCGGTCCAGGTCTGTTCAGCCGTGGAGGTGAGGCCGACGAGCAGGGCCACCAGCACGAGCGTGAGTCGCGTCGGCCGCTTACCGCGCTGTGCGAGATCGGCGACGATCTCCGAATGGCGGCCGATCCGTCTGGCCATGCGGTGCAGCAATACGGAGACGGCCAGGGCCAGCAGGACCGCACCGCCCAGGATCGTCAGGACGGCGACGGTCGATTGCATGTCGGAGAAGGACAGATCGGGCGCGGCGCTCAGACGCACAGACAGGCTCCTCGTCCTGGGCCATGGTCAGGGATGAAAAGGCTCGATGTCGGCCTGGGATACGGGTCCGGGTCACAGTGTGCCCGGTTGCCGTTCCCCGCGCCGGGGCCCAGCGCAGGGCTCCGATGGCAGTCGCAGCGAGGGCGTAGCAGTCACATGCATGGGGTTGGTCTGCCCGGAACATTCAGATCCAATGAAGTGATCCGAATCACGTCTGCCTGAAGGGTGGGGCGGACGATTGCGGTGGGTCCCCATCCGACTTCGTTCACGAATATAGACGTGTGGTGCGGACAAGAAAAACGTGGTTCTACCGGCGTCGCCATAGGTGTGATCGTGACACGAACGGGTCCTTCGCGGAAACACGCCGTCCTCCGTCGCCAGATTGTGTCTCGTTGAAAATAGCTACCTGGCAGGGAAGAAAGGTACGCGGGTCTGCAAGATATGGTGTCAACTGCTCGGCGCCGAGCCGGCCGTGGTGGAACACGTCGAGTTCGACGTGTTCCAGAATGCGACCGCCACCCATTCACGGCGGCGAAAGTGGGACTGGAGGCGATGCTCCTGCTGTAGAATCTTTTGTCCAGGTGTGGAAGGGGTATGGGAGTGTGTCGCTGGCGGACCTGGGGTATCGCCCCGCCTACGTGGAGACGCCGGTGTTCGTAGCAGTTGTCGCTAGATCAATGTTCCCGGGGGGGCAGGAAGCGGTACATCACGTGGAGGTCGACGTCGCCGAGCCAAGGATGGCGGAAGGCCGCCGGAAGGGTCCCGACGAGGCGGAACGCCAGCGAGCGCCACAGCGCGACCAACCGTGGATTGGCTGCGACGACGGCGTTGAGCTGCATCGCCCGGTAGCCGAGATCGGCCGCGTACTCGATCATCTGCTCCGCGGCCTGCCGGCTGACGCTCTCCCAGCGGTCGCCTTCGGCTCCCCGGCCGCCGTAGTAGCTACGTCCCCCGTACGGCCCGTAGCCCCGGTACATTCCGGCCCCGCCGCGCGGAGCCCCGTGATCCACCCGCTTAGGATCAACGAGCAGCATCGCCTGGACGACATGATCTCCCAGACCCGGCTGACTCGGTGTGAGCAGCGCGGTCGCGACGATCGAGGTGTCGCCCGGGCCGTCCTCCTCCATCACCAGAACCTCGGCCGGCGGGGGCAGCATCCACGCGCTTTTCGCGACCTCCTCGTCGGTGTCCGGTGTCCAGGCGCAAGTCTCGCCCTCGACCACAACGGCCCGCCAGATCGGCCAGATCGCGCCCCAGTCCTCCTCTGATGCCCGCCGTGTCCGCACAGATCGATCCTGCCTGTTCACCGGGCCGGAAGGTAACGGCCTGGAGCGCTGAACCCGCGGCAGTCACCCATCCTGGCGTTCGGTGGTTCGGTCACCGGCCGGGTTTTAAGATCGGGTCGACGGCGTAACCGCTGCATCCCTGCAGATGAACCCGGCCCATCAGTTGATCGGGATGGCCGGCGCGGGGCCGCACGGAGAGATTCGTCATGGCATAGCCGTCCGGGTGGTTGATCCAGCGTTCGCCGCTGAGATTCACCGCCCCATCGGTGTAGGTGATCCATACGAGAAACACACCGTGGGGAACCTTCGGATTGGTCGGCAGCGGAGAGAAGTCGAAAGTGGTCCACCGCTGGCAACATCGAGCGTGCCCGTCGAGCTACTTTGTGCCGGTCGCGGCCGGTACGGTCGCCTTGCCGGACGGGCCGGATAGTGGTCCGGTCCGGTGGCGTGCCGCTGATGTGGCGCGGCCGCCGGCGAGGACACTCGAGCGGACGACCTGCTGCGGCGCGCGCTCGGCGCACGCGATCCGACGCTGCTCCCGCATCAGCAGGAGCAGGTGCTCCGCTCGCTGCGCCGCTCGGGGGCCATGGCCTGAAACCGGTATCGCAGCGGCGCGGCTAGGAGGTTTATCCAGGATGGCTCTACATCGTCAGGCGAGTGGTGATCGGGCGGAGGAGACGGTCGACGTACGGCCGCACCTGGCCCCGCTGGGCGAGGAGGTCGTAGTCCCGCGGTTCCGGATGCCGCAGGAGTCGACTGCGCCGGAGACGGCCTACCAGATCGTCCACGACGAGCTGATGCTCGACGGCAAGGCGCGGCTGAACATGGCCACGTTCGTGACCACCTGGATGGACTCGTACGCCGACCGGCTGATGGCCGAGTGCGCCCCGAAGAACATGATCGACAAGGATGAGTATCCGCAGACGGCGGCGCTGGAGGAACGCTGCGTCAACATCCTCGCCGACCTGTGGCACGCCCCCGACGCCGAGCACGCGGTCGGCTGCTCGACCACGGGGTCGTCCGAGGCGTGCATGCTCGCCGGGCTTGCCATGATCCGCCGCTGGCGGGCGCGTCGCCGGTCCGCCGGCGCCCCGGCCGACCGGCCGAACATCGTCATGGGTGTCAACGTGCAGGTGTGCTGGGAGAAGTTCGCCCGGTACTGGGACGTGGAGGCACGGCTGGTGCCGATGGCGCCGGGGCGCACGCATCTGACCGCCGACGAGGCCGTGGCGCACTGCGACGAGAACACCATCGGCGTGGTGGCGATCCTCGGCTCGACGTTCGACGGCAGCTACGAGCCGGTCGCCGGGATCGTGGCCGCGCTGGACCACCTCGCCGCCTCCGGAGGGCCCGATGTTCCGGTACACGTGGATGCCGCGTCCGGCGGGTTCATCGCCCCGTTCTGCGACCCCGATCTGGTCTGGGACTTTCAGCTCGACCGGGTGGTGTCCATCAACACCTCCGGGCACAAGTACGGCCTGGTCTATCCGGGGGTGGGCTGGGTGCTGTGGCGCGACCGGGCGCATCTACCGGCCGAACTCGTCTTCCAGGTGGACTATCTGGGCGGGACGATGCCGACCTTCGCGCTGAACTTCTCCCGGCCGGGCGCACAGGTCGTCGCGCAGTACTACACCCTGCTGCAACTGGGCTATAAGGGCTACCGCCGGGTGGCCCAGGCGTGTCGGGACAACGCCCGCTGGCTGGCCGCCGAGGTGGCGGCGATGGGGCCGTTCGAACTGGTCTCCGACGGTAGCGGCATTCCGGCGTTCGCGTTCAAGCTCCGTGACGACATCACGGACTACACCGTCTTCGACGTCTCCGAGCTGCTGCGCACCCGTGGCTGGCTGGTGCCCGCCTACCGGTTCCCGCCGGGGCTGACCGATCTTGCGGTGTTGCGGGTCGTCGTGCGTCACGAGTTCAGCCGGGACCTCGCCGGGCTGCTCATCGCCGACCTGCGCCGGGTGGTGAACCGGCTGGCCCATCCGGGCCGGCGCACCGCGGGCGACCGGCCCGGCGAGTCATCGTTCCACCACTGAGCCGGGCGCCGGGCGCGGGGGCGAACCCGCCGAAGACGACCGAGTGCCCGCGGGGGGTCAGTGTGTACTCGATCCGCGGGGGTACCTCCACAGCGGGGGTACCTCCACATATGTGGACCGGTGGGGAGGCCATCGCGTCCCAGGCCGCGCAGGGACTCGGTGAGCACCCTGGGCGTGATGCCACGCAGCAGCACTTGGAGCTCGGAGAAGCGCCGCGGGCCGCCGAGGAATTTTTGTCGGTGCCGGGGTCCAAGGTGATGTGGCACGGTCCGCCTGATACGGGTCCGCACGACACGAAGGAGCACATCATGCCCACTCGAGAGACCGCCCCGGCCGGAGCGCCCTGCTGGGTCGACCTGATGACCTCCGACCCGGCCCGGGCTCGGACGTTCTACAGCGAGCTGTTCGGCTGGACGGCGGAGGATCCCGCTGAGGAGTTCGGCGGGTACTTCACCTTCACGAAGGACGGTGTCCAGGTCGCCGGCTGTATGCCCAAGCCGGACGAGGCCGTCCCGGATGGCTGGTCGGTCTACCTGGCCACGCCGGATGCCGAGAAGACCGTCGCCGCCGCCGTGGACCACGGGGGTCAGGTGATCGTCCCGGCGATGGTCGTCGGAGAGCTCGGCGTCATGGCCGTCGTGACCGACGCTGCCGGCGCGGCGATCGGCATGTGGCAGCCGGGGCTGCACCGTGGTTTCGGGGTGCTTGCCGAGCCGGGCGCCCCCGGCTGGTTCGAACTGCTCACCCGCGACTACGCTGCGGCTGTCGGCTTCTACCGGGACGTGTTCGGCTGGGACGTTCACGTCGTCAGCGACACCCCGGAGTTCCGCTACGCGACCTTCGGCAAGGACGAGGGCGCGCTTGCCGGCATCATGGACGCGGCGGGCTTCCTGGCCGAGGGCGTCCCGGCGCACTGGTCGGTGTACTTCGCCGTGCGGGACACCGACGCGGCGCTCGCGAAGACCGCCGAACTCGGTGGGTCGGTGGTGCTGCCCGCCGAGGACACCCCCTACGGCCGCCTCGCGGTCGCCGCCGACCCAACCGGCGCCGTGTTCAAGCTGGTCGGCCCGACCAAGTCTGAGCCCGCCCCCGCCGCCGCGAGCTGACCCGCCCGGCCTGGTTCCCGCCGCGGATGTGCCTGGGGCACGGCACTGTCGTTGCGGGAACCGAGGGCTGGCCCGTTACCGTCGGCCCCGGCGTCGGTGACCTGGACCAGCACCATGTTGCTCTCCACCGCCTTCGGGTCGACGCGGCCGGGTGCGGCGTCGGCCAGCAGCGCGGCGAGCTCGGCAGCGCGTTGATGGTCCTCCGCGAGCCGGTCGACATGGTGGTGCAGCGCGTGCAGGCCGGCCGCGGCCAACACGCCGGCTTGGCGCATCCCGCCGCCGAGCCGGCGGCGCCACTCCCGGACGGTGCCGACGCGGCCGGTATCACAGACGACCAGAGAGCCGACCGGCGCGCCCAGCCCCTTGGACAGGCACACCGACAGGGTCGTGAAAGCGGCCGCGAGGCGCCGCGGCGGGACGGCGCTTGCGACCGCGGCGTTCCACAGCCGCGCGCCGTCGCAGTGCAGCGTCACGCCGGCGGAGTCGGCGATGGCACGGAACTCCGCCAGCCGGCCGAGCGACCAGACCCGGCCGCCGGAAACCGTTGGCCGAGTGGAGCGGATCCGCCCACCTCGCGGGCAGGCCGGTGGACCGCTCACAGGACGCTGAACCGGGTCAGACCTGTGGAGCGGGCTGCTGGAACGGCCGTGCGCTGGTGGTCGCCTCCCACCTCCAAGAAGTGCGTCGAGGCCGGCCGTCGAGCTCACTCCGGCCGGTGCACCACAGCAGCACCTGAGCCGGGTCTCCGTCCGGTGCATCGGGGAACAGACGGCGAAGCACCCGTATGCCCAGGGGTGCTGGGAACCGGCAGGGGACCGTCAGCCCCGCGGCGATGTCCCAGGTATGGAGGAGGATTTCGGCGACGCCCATCGCCGCGAAGCCTTCGGGATCGCATGGCCCCCAATGCCAGGCCTGCGTTGCGGGGTCGGCGGTGGCCAGCGCGCTGCTGAGCAGTCCACCGCACGCGGTGATGACCTGGAGCACCTCGCGCGGTGGCGTGTCCGGGGGAACGGTCAGATCGAAGGGCAGGTAGGCATGGGTGGGCCGGCCCTGCCCCAGCCCGCGGCGCATGAGATCGGCGGCGGTCTCGCTCAAGGTCCGCGATGTGTCTCGCGCGATCGACATCGCCTGCCGATGAAGATCGTCAGGTAGGTCAATCGTAGTGCGCACACCGCGGTCTTAGCGTAGCGACGTAGCGATCGGTCGAGCATGGCATACGGAACGTATATCGCTCGTGTACTCAAGGTTGTATGGGTACGTGTCATTGCACTGTGCCCGACCCTCGGCTATTACCGGCGCGGGCGGTATCGCCGCGTTCCTCGCGGCTTGCGGCAGCTCCGGATCCAGCGCGGACACGGGCGCGGCCGGCGCGTCAGGCGCCGCGGGACGCACCTGGTCGTTCACGTTGCGCAAGGGCGTGCTCTTCTCTGACGGCACCCCGCTGGACGCGCCGACCGTGAAGGCGTCGTTCGACCGGCTGCTGGACCCGGCGAACAAGTCCGCCGCCTTGTCCGCCTTCGCGTCAGTCCTCAAGGCCGGCGGCGTGGCGGTGTCGGGGGCGGACACGGTGGTCTTCCACCTCGAGCGGCCGTTCTCCGACTTCCCTTACCTGGTCTCCGCGGGCAACTACAACGCGGTCGTGCTCAAGAGCGACTACAAGGTCGGCACGTTCGCCACGAAGGCGATCGGCACCGGGCCGTTCCGGCTCGACTCCTACGACGTCGGCCAGGGAGCCTCACTGCGCCGCAACCCGAAGTACCGGGACGCCGGCAAGCCGTACCTCGACGGCGTCAAGGTGACCTTCCACAAGGACGCCCAGGCCGACCTACTGGCATTGCAGAGCGGCGCCATCGACGCGCAGATCCTGTCCGAGGCCGACCTCGTCGTCCCGATCGCCGGAAGCAACTCCATCGCCGTCGACAAGGCCAGCGGTACCAGCCTGACCGCGTTCACCCTACGCGTCGACAGGCCGCCGTTCACGAAGAAGGAGGTCCGGCAGGCCATCTCCTACGCGCTGGACCGGCCGGGTGTCCTCACCGCCGTCTACAACGGGGTCGGCGTCATCGGCAACGACCACCTTCTCGCGCCCGCGTTCGCGGCCGCACCGAAGGACCTCGCGCAACGCGCGAAGGACGCGGCGAAGGTCCGGTCGCTGCTGTCCGCCGCGGGGTCGAGAATCTGCGGTTCACCCTCAGCTTCGACGCCCCGAACAAGGCCTACGCGCTGGTCATCCAGGACCAGCTCAAGCAGGTGGGGATCACCGTCGATCTCGACCAGCAGACCTCCGACGTGTTCTACGGCGGCAATCAGGAGACCGACACCCCCTGGCTGTTCACCACCGCGAACCTCGTCGGCTGGGTGGGCCGCCCGACGCCGAGCCAGTTCATCATCCCGATGGTGAAGAGCCACGGGGTCTGGAACGGTTCGAAATACGCCAACCCCGCCTTGGACGCCGCGGCCGACGCCTACGACGCCGCGACCGACCCCGCCGAGCGGAAGAAGCAGGCCGAGATCATCGCGCGGGCCCTTCACGAGGACGTGCCGGTCATCATCACCGTGTGGTCCGGGGCCGTCCGGGCCTACCGGTCCGACCGGGTCAGGGGGCTACGCGCCCACCCGTCGGCCTTCCTCGACCTGACAACCGTGAGCCGGGCCTGATCCGGCATGGTGCGTTTCCTGGCCCGGAGGTTGGCGGCGATCCCCGTCACCATGCTGGCGGTCAGCTTCCTGGTGTTCATCGCCACCGAACTGATCCCCGGCGACGTGGCGCGCGTCGTGCTGGGTCGGGAGGCCAGCCAGGCGTCGGTGGACGCGCTGCGCCACCAGCTGCGTCTCGACGAGCCGCTGATGCCCCGCTACCTGCACTGGCTGGGTGGGTTCGTCACCGGTGACTGGGGGCGCTCCTACACGCTCGGGGTCGACGTTCGCCCGCTGGTGATCGAACGTCTGCTCGACAGCGCGACGCTTGCCCTGCTCGCCTTCGTCCTGCTGGTGGTCTTCAGCGTGAAGCTGCACTGGCTGCCCTCGTCGGCGCAGGCACCGCCGGGGGCTGATCCGCTGACCTCGATCCGGCATCTGCTGCTGCCCGCGGTCTGCCTGGTCCTGCTGTGCACCGGCTATGTCGCCAGGCACGTGCGGGCGAGTACAGCCGCGGTCCTCGCTAGCCCGTTCATCCGGGCGATGCGGGTGCGTGGCATGTCCGAGGCGCAGCTCGTGCGAGGGCACGTGCTGCGCAACTCGCTGGTGCCGGCGACGAGCGCGCTCGCCGTGCAGCTGCAGTTCCTGCTCGCGGGACTGGTGACCGTCGAGCTGCTGTTCGGTTACCAGGGCATCGGCGACCTGCTGCTGTCGTCGGCGACCTGCTGCTGTCGTCGGCGACCAGCTGCTGTCGTTGGCGACCAGCAAGGACGTGCCGACCCTGCAGGCCGGCGCGATCGTGCTCGGCGCGGTGGGAATGGGCATCTACGTCGTCGCCGACCTGGTGTACGCGCCGCTCGATCCGCGCGTGCGGGTGGGGAGGGCGCGGTGAACGACATCACGGTGGATTCCGCGGCGAGCGTCGCGGCTGGCCCCGCGGTCGGCGGTGCGCCGGGCCGGTCGGCGGCGGATCCGACGCACCGCCGACGGCGCGGATCGCTAGACCAGCGGCGGCTCGTCCGCCGGCCGTCGTTCGCGGTCGTCGACGTGCTCGCGGTCTTCCCGAATCTGGTCGCGGCCGTGGTGGTGGTGGCGCTCGTGGGCCGCTCGACGACCACCCTCGTCCTGGTCATCGGAACGTTCTTCGTCCCGATCGTGACCCGCAGTGTGCGGGCGGCCGTGCTGGTCGAGTGGGAGAAGCCCTATGTCGAGGCCGCCCGGCTGCGCGGCGAGCCGTTCTGGTCGCTGCTGTGGCGGGAGGTGCTGCCCAACGTGACCGGAACCGTGCTGGTCGAGGCGCCGTCGCGGCTGGGCGACGCGGTCTTCGCCGCCTCGACCCTGTCCTTTCTCGGACTCGGCCAGCCACCGGGATCCCCGGAGTGGGGGGCCTCCGTGGCCGACAACCGGGTCTTCCTCCAGCAGGGCTGGTGGACGGTGCTGTTCCCGGCGCTCGCCGTCGGAAGTCTCGTCATCGGTGTCGCGCTGATCGCCGACACCCTGCGGGAACAGGAGACCCGGCGATGAGCGACGCGGCGATGAATGGCCAGGCGATGAATGGCCAGGCGGTGGGCGGCCCGGTGGTGGGCGAGGCCGTGGCCGCCGGGGGGCTTGTCGTCGATGGACTGACGGTGAGCTACCCATCGTCCGGCGGACCGGCCGTTGCGGTCGACGGCGTCAGCCTGCGGGTCCGACCCGGCGAGACCTACGGCCTGGTCGGAGAGTCGGGGTGCGGCAAGAGCACGCTGGCCGCAGCGCTCGCGGACGTGCTGCCCGGCGGGGGTGCCATCGACGCCGGCCGCATCGTGCTCGACGGGATGGACGTGCGGGCCCTGTCCGCCCGGGAGCGCAGGCGGTGGCGGGCCGACGCCTTCGCTATGGTCCACCAGGGCACGAGCAGCAGCCTGGACCCCACCGTGCGGGTCGGCGCGCAGGTGGCGGAGGCCTGCCGGCTGGCGGGGCTATCCCGGGCCGAGGCCCGGTCCCGGGCCGTCGAGCTGCTCGGCGCGGTGCGGCTGCCAGCGCCCGCGACGATCGCGCGACGCTGGCCGCACGAACTCTCCGGGGGCCAGCAGCAGCGGGTCGGCATCGCAGCGGCCCTCGGGCAGCCCCCGCCTGCTCGTCCTGGACGAGCCGACCACCGGCCTTGTCGCCGCCGTCCCGCGGGTGGGGGTGAGCAGGCGGGAACGCAGGATGCCGGCGGTGCCCGGGCAACCGCCGCCGCCGACCGACCGGCCGGTGGGCTGCACCTTCGCCGACCGGTGTGCGCTCGCCGACGAGGTGTGCCATGCGTCCGAGCCGCCGCTCGCCCCCGTCGCCGACTCCCCCGGCGGCCGCGCGGTGCACTGCCATCTGGACGCCGCCGATCTGCCTGTGCTCCCGCCACTGCCGGCGGCGGGCACCGGGGTGATGGCGGAGAAGGAGAATGTCTGATGTCGGAGAAACCGGAGAGGACGCCCCTGCCATGACCGACGAGATTCCCGCCATCGACCTGGAAGCGGCGCTGGCCGAGGACGCGCCCGCGGACCTGCTGCTGCGCGTGCGCGAGGCGGCCGAGCGGATCGGCCTGATCCAGGTGGTCAACCACGGCGTTCCGCTGGAGCTGATCGAGGATTTCGAGCGTCGGGTCGAGCGCGTCCTGCGTCTGCCGCGGCCGGAGAAGGCGAAGTTGGCCAGCCCCACCGGACACCCCTTCCGGGGCTGGCGGCAGTGGCCCGACGACCTCGGCCGCCTCGAACTCGAACGGTATTCCGTGGGCCAGTTCGACAACCCGGCCGATGCCGCCGCCGCAGGCGTGTCCGAACGGTGGCTCGGGCTCTACAAACACGGCAACGTCTGGCCGCCGGAGGACCCCGACCTGCGCGGGGTCACCTTCGCCTACGCCAAGGCGGCCGTGGTGCTGGCCCAGCGGGTGCTCGGCCTGTACGAGCGGCTGCTCGGACTACCGGCAGGCAGCTTCCCGGACGCCGAGCCGCACCACATCAACATGATCGTCAACGACTACCCGACCTGGACCTACCCGGACACGGTCGCTGAGGAGGAGAAGCTTCTCCTGCTGGAGCACACGGACGGCTCGGCGGTGACCATCCTGCACCAGCACGGCGAGTACTCCGGGCTCCAGGCGCAACAGGCCGACGGCACCTGGATTCCGGTGCCCGTCGTGCCCGGGGCGTTGCAGGTGTTCTCGGGGACAATCCTCACCCGCTGGACCAACGGTCTGTTCCGGCCCGTCCGCCACCGGGTCGTGGCCGGCGGCAGTGCGACCCGGCAGTCGACCGGGATCTTCTACCATCCGAGTCTGGACACCGTGCTGGAACCGCTGCCGGCCTTCGTCGGGGAGGACGGCACGGAGTTCGAGCCCGTTGTCCTGGGCGAGATCGACGAGACCAACGTCGAGAACTACCTGAAGGTCTTCGGCCGGCCGGAGCAGGTGGCCGCGTGGCGGGAGGGCCGTCCGTTCGTCTCGGAGCTTGCGGAGACCTCCGCCGGCCGCTGACCTGGGCGGCCGCACTGCCGTCGGAATCCGACCGGTCATTTCATCCCTCTCATCCCATATGCGTCATCTGATCGGCTCCCCAGGTGCCGTAATCGCGTGCCGTAATCGCGTGCCGGAGAGGGTATCGAGGGGCTCCAGGAGGCTGATCACGAGCGGACATTCTCCTTGCGGTTTCGCAACGACTGCGTGTCGGTTATGGAAAGCACCGCCGGCGCGACCCCTCCCTGCGTGTGTCATCGGCTTGATGGCAGAGGCTCCCCAGGTGAGAGGACGTCGACATGATCCGCGGGCTGGCTCGTACCCGGGTCCGGAGCGCGAGGACACGTGACGGGAGGAGAGCTTTCCTGCTCGCGGCCGTAATCATTTTACTTTCCATGGCGACATCGTCGCCGGTCAGGGCGGCCGGCGGTCCCACCCGCGGCGAGGGCGTCGCGGTTCCCTTCGAGGGGTTCACGGATCGAAACGGGGGCCCGACATCGATCGGCGGTGCGGTCGGTGTGGACCTGGTGCTCGGGTCGACCAGCCGACCGTACCTTCCCTGCCAGAACTACGACCCGCGGGCCCGTACGGGCGACGCCTTCGTCAACGCCTGCCAGGAACGGGGAAGTTACACCACCTACTCCCGCTTCCCTCCCGGCGGAGGCCTGCTTTTCCCGGCTGGCTACTTCATGGGCAACAGCCAGCCCGACCTGGTCCGGGGTGGTCTGCTGCGGACCGGCTGGGGAGCGCGCACCGCCGGCCTGTCGTTCGAGTTCTACCCGGATCAGGCGCATGACGCCGAGATCGTCCATTCGCGTTTCTACATCGACCGGTTCGACCATTGGACACACGGCTGGACGTACTCCGTCGCCATCGGCCGCATCGCCCTCACCGCCCTCGGCGACCCCGGAACCGCTCGGATCAGCGGGCAGCTGACCGACCGCGGCCGGCCGCCGGCACCGGGCCGGGTGCGGATCGTCATCTTCGGCGGCCACGCCCGTTCCTCCACCGGCTATCCGATCTCCTCCTTCGCCGTCCGCACCAGCACCGGGTCATCCGACTGGAGCAGCGGAGCGCTCTACGCCGGCCCGCAGCGCATCACCGTCACCGACACCGCGACGCATCGGGAATGCGTCCTGGAACGCCCGCGCGTCCTCGGCCCGGACAGCAGGATCGACCTCGATCTCTCCCGGCCGGGTTTCGGCCAGCCCGGCAGCACCTGCACGCCCTGACCACCCGCGTGGCTTGACCACCCGCTCGGACGTCGTCTACGCAGGGTGATATATCCAGGACATAGGGTGCCTATTCATTCCGGGATGACTGTAGATATTGCACATAGAGTGACGCCGTCGCTCCTTTTGGAAATTCGACGATGCCGGCTCAACGGCGTTTGGCCGAAGGCACATACGATTCCGCTATCACGTCATATGCGATCTTGTGCCGATACTTCGGTGCTCTCGGCATGACGTAACCGCCGCATCAGGACTGCCGTATCAAGGAGGCCTCAGATCGACCGCCACGAGCTCATCGATCTCACTCGACGGGCGCTCAAAATCGCGATGGACAAGACGACCGACATGGTGCCCGCGGAGCGCCGCCAGCCGGCCTTGGCGTACACGGGCCAGGGACGCTTCGAGCGCGAGCGCGAGCTTGTCCTGCGCTCTCCGCAGCTTGTCGGCTACCGCTCTGAGTTGCCGGCCCCCGGAAGCTACTGCACGAAGACCGTCATGGGCGTTCCCGTGCTTCTGACCCGGGGCGAGGACGGCACGGTCAGGGCTTTCCAGAACGTCTGCGCCCATCGCCAGGCGCCAGTCGCGGAGGGCTGTGGCGCGGCAGAGCGGTTCGTCTGCCCGTATCACGCCTGGGTGTATGACGCCCAGGGTGACTTCGTCGGCGGACCCGGCCGTGAAGGTTTCCCCTCGACGATGGCCGGGAAGCCCCGTCTCACGCAACTGCCCGCCGCGGAGCATTCCGGATTCCTGTGGGTCGGTCTCCAGCCGGACAGCGGTCCCCTGGACATCGATGCCCACCTGGGAGAGCTCGGTCCGGAACTCGCGTCCTGGGACATCGGTAGCTGGGCCTCGGTGGGCGAGAAGGTGCTCGACTTCCCGATCAACTGGAAGTTCGCGCTCGACACGTTCGCCGAGAACTATCATTTTGCCACGGTGCACCGGGACACGTTCGCGCTGATCACCAAGAGCAACTGCGCGCTGTTCGACTCCTTCGGCCCGCACCATCGGCTGGTCTTCCCGATGCGGCACATCACGGACCTCGCGGACAAGCCCGAGGAAGAATGGGAACCACTGCACAACCTCGTGGTGATCTACGCACTGTTCCCCAACATCGTCCTGTCGGTCACTGTCGCCAACGGCGAGGTGTTCCGGGTCTATCCCGGGAGCGGACCGGGTCATTCGATCACCTATCACCAGAACGCGTCGCCGATGGATCTCACGGACGAGGCGACGCGAACCGCCGCGGACGAGATCTTCGAGTACGCGCACGCCACGGTGCGCGACGAGGACTACCGCATGGCGATCGACATCCAGAAGAACATGGCGTCGGGGGTGCGGCCCGAGCTTGTCTTCGGACGCAACGAGCCGGGGCTGCACCATCGTCATGCGGTTATCGACGAGGCGCTCGCCGCATTCGGCGGGTAGCGCCGGTCCGGACGGGCCCCGCGCCGACCCCTGGCGCGGGTGGGCCGGGGCCCAGGGCTGCGGCGAGGTAGCAAATCAGCATTGATCGACTACGAAGCGTGGCGGCTCTGGTAGCTCCCTCGCGGGGCTGAGAGTCGGGCGGTGTGGTTTCGGCAGTGCGTGGTCGGTCGCTGGCCGCGTGGACGGGAATACTGATTTTTAATGCGTGATGTCGTCGGATCATGACTTCGTGGATCATGATGGTTTCAAGGTCAGATCGACGTCGTCGAAGGCCCGGTTGGCGATCTGCCCGCCTTTGAGTACCGACCACAGCCCTTCCACCGGGTTCAGGTCGGGCGCGTACGAGGGCAGCGCCACCACAGTCAGCCACAGTGTGTTCGCAGCGATGAAAGCGGCCATCTCCGCGCACAGGTGCCGGTTGAGGTTGTCCCAGACCAGCACGACCGGCCGGCCCAGCCGCTTGTGCACGGCCACGACCAGATCCCGGATAGTCCCGCCAGGAGAACGACTTCGGCTCGTCGCGGCGGCCCCGGTGTTTCACCGGTCCGCTTCAACCTGTGCGACCGGCTCGTCCCGGGCGAACCGTTCGGCCGCGTCCCTCCGGACCGGTTCCCGGCGATCCCGTTCCGTGGCGGTCAGCCCGCCACCCGTCGCGTACCTCGTACCAGCCGGCTACCCGAACAGAACGCGCACCACTCACCCAGAGATCACAATAAGGTGAAGGATAATCGTGCTTCCACACAACTTCGCGGATTAAAACTCAGTAGCCCGCCTGGACCGCCTCAAGCTGACGGCAGCCGCCAACACGCGGACCGGGGCTGCGGCCCAGCACCTGCTGCTCATCGCTGTCGCACAGACCGCGCCCTGCAGCGGGGGCTGACCGGATCAACGGGGCATAACCTCACGCACCGCTCCACACTGTCAGTCGGGTCATGTTCGCTGTGCCTCGGCGCCGGACGCTCTCCCACGGGCGGGATTGACGTCGCTGGCGTACTCGCGGTGGACGAACCGCCCAGGTCGAACGCGGCGTTGGCGTCATGGTCGATCACCAGCCGGCAGGCCTCACCACGTGGCTGGGAACCCGCCGCCACCAGGTGGAGAAGGACAAGGCGTTGCTGGCCGGCCTCTGGCCCGGCTGGAAACCGGCCATTCGCTGGGGCCTCGCTCCGGACCTGGCCGCCGCAGTGTAGGGCGGTCTGTAGCCGGGTGCGGACCGTGTCACGAGGGTCTTGGCATGATCGTCAGAACTGTGCGGCAGACTATCGTCCGTGGGGATCAGATTCGCGAGTTGCCGGGCGACCTTCGTGCCGCGTTGCCGGAGGAGCGGGACGAGGGCGACACGTGCGAGCCGCTGATCAAGGCGTACCTGGAGGCCGACCCGGGGTGGACCGAGAGGTTCTCCGAGGTCTGGCAGTGGACAGCCTGGCCTGGCCGTGGCGGGGTGAGTGACATCGGGATCGGCTGAGATCAGAGTCGACGATTCCGCCAGACCGCTCGGCTGCTGGTACGGGCTGGCCAGGAACTTCGGCCCCGAGCACGGCGGCGTCGGTAGCCCATGGCCCGGACGCGGGCGTCCGGCATCCCGTCTTCGCGTGAGATCCCCTCAAGGAGCCCTGTGAGCACCCTCGGTAGTTTCATCTGGTCGATCGCCGACCAGCTTCGGGGTCCCTACCGCCCCAACCAGTACGGCAACGTGATCCTCCCGCTCACGATCCTGCGCCGGCTCGACTGCATCCTCGAGCCCGACCGGGAGACGGTCCGCGAGCTCGCGCGGACGTTCGACAACCCGAACCGGCTGAAGATCGAGGTGAAGAAGGCGACCGGCAGGCCGTTCTACAACACTTCCAACTACGGATTCAGCAACCTCCTGGCCGACGCCGACGGGCTGGCGGACAACCTGGCCGACTACCTCGACCGATTCTCGGCGGACGTCGACGTGTTCGAGTACTTCGACTTCAAGAAGGAGATCCTCGCGCTGGAGAAGGCGGGGCTCCTGCGCGAGATCATCACCTCGTTCAAGGCGATCGATCTGCACCCCAAGGTGGTGTCGAACGCCGACATGGGCGATGCGTTCGAGTACATCATCCGCAAGTTCAACGAGGCCGCGAACGAGACCTCCGGCGACCACTACACCCCACGCGACGCGATCCGGCTGCTGGTCGACCTGCTCTTCGCCGAGAAGGAGGCCGACCTGTCCGAGGCCGGCATCGTGCGTACCCTCTACGACCCGACCGCGGGCACCGGCGGCATGCTCGCCCTGGCCGAGGAGCACCTGCTCGCGCAGAACCCGGACGCGAACCTGAGCCTGTATGGCCAGGAGTACAACCCGCAGTCGTACGCGATCTGCAAGTCCGACCTGCTCGCCAAGGGCCACGACGCGACCAACATCGCCTTCGGTAACACGCTCACCGACGACGCCTTCAAGGGCAGGAAGTTCGACTTCTGCATGTCCAACCCGCCCTACGGCGTCGACTGGAAGCAGTACGCCAAGAAGGTCACCGAGGAGCGCGACGAGGCGGGCCCGTACGGCCGGTTCGCCCCCGGCCTGCCGGCGACCTCGGACGGGCAGATGCTCTTCCTGCTCCACCTGGCCCACAAGATGCGGGCGCCCAAGGACGGCGGCGGCCGGGTCGGGATCATCATGAACGGCTCGCCGCTCTTCAACGGCGCCGCCGGGTCCGGCCCCTCCGAGATCCGCCGGTGGCTGCTGGAGAACGACCTGGTCGAGGCGATCGTCGCGCTGCCGACCAACATGTTCTTCAACACCGGCATCGCCACGTACATCTGGATCCTCGACAACACCAAGCACCCCGACGCCAGGGGCCTGGTCCAGATCATCGACGGCACCTCGTTCTGGACCAAGATGCGCAAGAACCTCGGTTCCAAGGGCCGTGAGATCTCCGACACCGACCGCGAGAAGGTCGTCAGCCTGTACGTCGACTTCCTCGACGCCGACCCCGACTACTCCAAGGTGCTGAGCAACGACGAGTTCGGCTACTGGACCATCACCGTCGAGCGACCCCTGCTTGGCGAGGACGGCAAGCCGGTCGTCGACCGCAAGGGTCAGCGCAAGCCCGACCCGAAGAAGCGCGACACCGAGAACGTCCCCTTCACCTACGGTGGCTCGACCGCCGGCCGGGCCGGCAAGCTCGACGTCATCAACGCCTACTTCGACGCCGAGGTGAAGCCGCACGTCCCCGACGCCTGGATCGACTGGGCCAAGGTCAAGACCGGCTACGAGATCCCCTTCACCCGCCACTTCTACAGGTACGTCCCACCCCGCCCCCTCGCCGAGATCGACGCCGACCTGGACAAGCAGATCGCCAAGATCCTCGACCTCCTGCGGGAGGTCGAGGGTGATCGCTGAGAGGCTCGACCTCGTCGACTCCGGTGTGTCCTGGCTCGGGAAGGTCCCGCCGCACTGGACCACAAAGCCACTGTGGTCCATGTTCGAACGCATCAAGGATGTGGACCATCCGGAAGAGCAGATGCTATCCGTCTTTCGCGAGTACGGCGTCGTGGCGAAGGACTCGCGCGACAACATCAACAAGACTGCCGAGAACCGCAGCATCTACCAGCTCGTCCACCCAGGCTGGCTGGTCGCCAACCGGATGAAGGCATGGCAAGGTTCGGTTGGCATCTCCTCGCTCCGCGGGATCGTTTCCGGTCACTACATCTGCTTCGCGCCGCGCCATAGTGAGGACGCCCGCTACCTCAACTGGCTCCTTCGCTCGACCACCTACACCAACGGCTACGCACTGCTCTCGCGCGGAGTGCGCATCGGTCAGGCCGAGATCGACAACGACGAGTTCCGGCTGATGCCGATCCTGCTCCCGCCGCTAGGGGAGCAGCGCGCCATCGCCGACTACCTCGACCGCGAGACCGCCCGCATCGACACGCTCATCGAGGAACAGCAGCGTCTGATCGAAATGCTCCGTGAGCGGCGCCGGGCAGTCGCTTTGCACGCGATCGATCAGCAGATCCATGCGGGCGCGACGACAGACAAACTAGGTCGCTCTACTCGAATCGGCAACGGGTCAACTCCGAGGCGTGAGACTGCCAGCTATTGGCGTGACGGAGAGTTCCCGTGGCTGAACAGTTCCGCTGTCAACGAGTCTCGTGTCACGCACGCCGACCAATTCGTGACCGACATCGCACTCTATGAATGTCACTTGCCAGTCGTTGCTCCAGGCTCGGTCTTGGTGGGTCTGACTGGCCAAGGAAAGACACGCGGAATGGCAACGCTTCTTGAGATCGAGGCGACGGTGAACCAGCACGTCGCGTACATAGCGCCTGATCGAGGCACATGGTTGCCGGAGTACCTCCTGTGGTCGCTCAGGGCGTCGTATGACGACCTCCGACGCTTGAGTGAAGAGAACGGCAGTACGAAGGGTGGGCTCACTTGCCAGGCGCTAAAGCAATATCGGCTTGCTGTACCACCCCTCGATGAGCAGCGTCGCGTTGCCGCTTACCTTGACGAGCAGACTGCGAAGATTGACTCGCTGATCGGCGAGACCGAGCGGTTCATCGAGCTGGCCCGTGAGCGGCGGGTGGCGCTGATCACGGCGGCGGTGACGGGGCAGGTCGATGTGCGGGGGATGGTCTGATGGCCGACTACCACGAGGTCGTCTTCGAGTCCGAGATCTGCGCGTACCTGGAGGCTCATGGGTGGCTGTACTCGGCGGGCGACTCCGGGTATGACCGTGAGCGGGCGCTCTTCCCCGCGGATGTGTTCGGCTGGTTGGAGGAGACTCAGCCGGCGGCGTACGGGAAGGCGTTGAAGGCGGCCGGGTCGGCGGCGAAGTTCCTCGATGTGCTGGCCACGGCGCTCGACAGGCCGCTGGAGCACGGCGGCGGGACGTTGAACATCCTGCGCAACGGGGTCGTCTACATCGGTGGTGGCCGGTTGAAGCTGGCGCAGTTCCGGCCGGAGACCAGCCTGAACGCGACGACGGTGGCGCAGTATGCGGCGATGCGGGTGCGGGTGATGCGGCAGGTGCGCTTCTCCACCGCCGATCAGCGCAGCATCGACCTGGTGTTCTTCGTCAACGGGCTGCCGGTGGCGACGGTGGAGCTGAAGACGGACTTCACGCAGTCGCTGGACGAGGCGATCAGCCAGTACCGCAAGGACCGGCGCCCGGTCACCAACGGCCGGGCGGAGCCGTTGCTGTCGTTCGGGCATCGGGCGCTGGTGCACTTCGCGGTCTCCAACGACCTGGCGGCGATGACCACCAGGTTGGAGGGGGAGAAGACGCACTTTTTGCCGTTCAACATCGGCCACGACGGCGGGGCGGGGAACCCGCCAGGTGCCGAGGGGCGGTCGGCGACGGCGTACCTGTGGGAGCGGGTCTGGGAGAAGGACGCCTGGCTCACCATCGTCGGGCGGCTGATGATCGTGGAGACCCGGGAGGAGTGGGACGTCGCGACGGGGACGTCGGTGCGACGTACCAGCATGCTCTTCCCGCGGTTCCACCAGTGGGAGGCCGTGACGACCATCGTCGACGCCGTACGCGAGGAGGGCGTCGGCCACCGGTACCTGATCGAGCACTCGGCCGGGTCGGGGAAGACGAACACGATCGCCTGGACCGCACACCGGCTGGCGCGGCTGCACGTGGACGACGAGAAGGTCTTCGACACGGTCCTCGTGGTCGTGGACCGGACGGTGCTTGACGGGCAGCTTCAGGAGGCGATCCGGCAGATCGACGGGTCCGGCAGGATCGTGGCCACGATCAGCCCGGAGGACGTCCGCAAGGCCGGCGCGACGTCGAAGTCCGGGCTGCTGGCCGCCGCGCTGCGGAACGGCGAGCTGATCATCGCGGTGACGGTGCAGACGTTCCCGTTCGCGATGGACGAGATCCAGGCGGACAAGGGGCTGACGGGCAGGAAGTTCGCCGTGATCGCCGACGAGGCGCACTCGTCGCAGTCCGGCAGGATCTCCTCCCAGCTGAAAGCCGTGCTCACCGCCGAGGAGATCAAGGACCTCGCCGACGGCGGCGAGGTCGCCCTGGAATCGCTTCTGGCGGCGCGGATGAGCGAGCGGGCCGACTCGCCGAACATCTCCTACTTCGCGTTCACCGCGACCCCGAAGGCCAAGACGCTGGAGATGTTCGGGCGGAAGGGGCCGGACGGGAAGCCGGTCGAGTTCCACCTGTACTCGATGCGGCAGGCGATCGAGGAGGGGTACATCCTCGACGTTCTGCGTGGCTATCAGTCGTACGACACCGCGCTGAAGATCGCCGGTAAGGCCACCGCCGACAGCGAAGTCGAGGAAAGCGCCGCGCGTAAGGGGCTGATGCGGTGGGTGAAGCTGCACCCGACCAACATCAGCCAGAAAGTCCAGATCATCGTCGAGCACTTCCACGCCAACGTCGCCCACCTGCTGGAGGGCAGGGCGAAGGCGATGGTCGTCACCGACTCGCGCAAGGCCGCGGTGAAGTACAAGAAGGCGATCGACGCCTACATCGCTCGCCGGGTCGCGGAGGATCCGTCGTACACCTACCGCACGCTGGTCGCCTTCTCCGGGTCGGTGACGATGGACGAGAACGAGGTGTGGACCTCGGAGTGGGGGCCGGTGCCGGCGGAGGACGTCGAGTTCACCGAGACCAACCTCAACCCCGGCGCCGGCGCGGACCTGGCCGCGGCGTTCAAGGGCGGGACCTACACGATCATGCTGGTGGCCAACAAGTTCCAGACCGGCTTCGACCAGCCGCTGCTCTCGGCGATGTACGTCGACAAGAAGCTCTCCGGGGTCACCGCCGTGCAGACGCTCTCCCGGCTCAACCGCACCCACCGCACCGCGGGCGGGGAGATCAAGCGCACGACGTTCGTCCTCGACTTCGTGAACACGCCCGACGACATCCGGGCCGCGTTCGAGCCGTACTTCACCGGTGCGACCCTGGAGACCGAGACCGACCCGTACGTCGTCGCCCACCTCGCCGCCAAGCTCGCCCAGACGGGGATCTACACCGCCGACCAGGTACGGAACGTCGCCGAGTTGTGGGTGAAGCGGAAGGGTAACAACGCGCTCTCGGCCGCGATCGCTCCGGCGAAGCACGAGTTCGCGAGCCGCTACGCCGCCGCGATCGAGGCCGATGACAAGGTCACGCTCAGCACCCTCGACCTGTTCCGTCAGGACGTCTCCACCTACGTCCGGCTCTACGACTTCATGAGCCAGATCGTCGACTACGGCGACCCGCACCTGGAGATGCTCTCCATCTTCCTACGCCTCCTGGAGAAGGTCATCGCCGACTCCTCCTGGGCCGCCGAGGTCGACCTCTCCGACGTCGTCCTGGTCGGGGTCAGACACGAGAAGCGGATCGCCGTCGACATCTCGCTGACCGGCGACGGCGAGCTCAAGGGAATCAGCGCCGCCGGAACCGGCGCCCGCAAGGAGCCCAGGTACGTCGCGCTCCAGGTCGTGATCGACAAGATGAACGACCTCTTCGGCGCCGAGTCCTTCACCGAGTCGCAGATCCGCGAGTTCGTCGACGGCCTGGTCCAGCGACTCCTCGCCTACCCCGACCTCGTCAGGCAGACCCAGGTCAACTCGAAGAAGCAGTTCATGGACTCCGACGACTTCAAGGCCGTCGTCACCGAGGCCGTCCTCGACAACCAGGAAGCCCACAACACCATGGCCGACTACTTCTTCAGCGACGGCCCTGGGATCAACAGCGTCATCCTTGCCCTCGCGGACGCCTTCTACGAGGTCGCCACGTCACAGGAGACCGACTGACAGAATGTCCGGTCAGGGGCGCTTTCGTCCCTCGGGAAATCGGCCTGCTCCGAGCCACCGGCATCAGTCGGGTCACGGCGTCCAAAGCGTCGGCATGGCCGTCGCGAGATGACCGAACGCCGCCTACAGAAACCCGATCACCGGATCCTGGCCCTCTGCCTCCGAAGACCGTGACCTACCGAAACCGGTCCCTCACCGCGCCAGTATAGCGGCGCTCCAGAGCCCATAGGCGCGGGTCTCGCGCCGGATCCGCCAGCACCCGTCGTGACCGGCCACCGAGCCCTGGGCGCGCTGCGTCGATCATGCGTGCCTGAGCAAGGGCGTACTCGGCGGGGCGCCACCGGAACCGGTCATGTTCAGCCCGAGGCCGAGCTCGCCTTGCCCGGCCGAGAGTGGTTGGTCCGTGACGGGGCAGGGCGCTGGCTTGGACCATCTCAGGGTGGGTAGGAGACTCATGCCAGCGTGATGGCTACTCAAGATCCACGGTCACGCGGCGCAGGCGCTCGGGTGTGCACCTCGTGAACCCGGACGACGAACCAGCACCCGGCAGCCGCCGGCACCCCGGGACACACAGAGTGCCCGTGACCTGCACGAACACACACATGACGGCACTATGCGATACTAGACGGCAGGCTGTCCTACGGGCTTTTAACCGGCGGGTTTCCCGCCCTGCAGCTGCCGCGAACCTTGAACGATATTGGTTTGGCCTGCATCGTTCGAAAAATTGACCCTCCGGCGCGGGTCCGTCGGGCCGCGCGTGTGCTCGATGTGTGCTCATTGTGTCGTCACCCGCTAAACGATCTCCGTTTGTCGCGCTGCGTCGCGGGCGAACCCGGCCGCCGGGAGAGGCGGGCTCGCGGCGATGTACCAGATGATTTTGATCGCTATGGCGGGCCAGTGCTGCTATGTCGGAGATCAACAAGCCGAGAAGTCCTGATATCTGACTATGCCTGCGGTCGCGCGGTCGGCTCCGACGCACGAGTCTTGTCAACGGTTTCCGAAAACTGGATCTGGATCTGGCTCAGCCACCCCGGGCGCGCTGGACGCCCCGGCCCCCGGCACCGCCACCGCCCCCACCCGCGCCGAACAGCCCGCCCCCGCCGCTCAGAGCTCCGCCTCTGGTGGACGATGAGTTCGTGCGTGCCGACGGCAGCGCCGCGTGCAGGTCGGCGAGGATGACCTGGTTACCGGCGGTGAGGCCGGACGTCACCTCGGTCCGGTCGGCCCCCACCGCCCCGGTGGTCACCCGGACGGTCACCGCCTTGCCCTTCCGCAGGACCGAGACCGTGCTCAGCCCGCCGACCCGGTGCACCGCCGAGGTCGGCACGGTCAGCATGTTCCGGACCTCCCGTACCACGATCGACACGGTCGCGCCGGTGCCGTCGAAGAGCTTCGTCCGCGTCGCCGCCAGTGCGATCTTGACGGGGTAGGTCGTGGTCGACCCGGTTGTGCTGTTCAGGACGCCGATCGAGGAGACGGTGCCGGTCAGCGGCGTCGACACGCCGTCGACGGTGACGTCGGCCCGGTCGCCGGGCCGCACCAGGTCCACGGCGGACAGCGGGACCGTGGTGACGACCTGCTTGCCACCGGCGCCGAGCACGGTGATGGCGTTGGTGCTGGAGAACGCGCCGACGGTCATCCCGGGTGAGATCGAGACGGCGGCCACCGTCCCGGTGACGGGGCTGGTCAGGGTCGTCTCCGCCAGGTTCTGCTGGGCCAGCGCCACCTGCGCGACAGCCGCGTCGATGGCGGCCTGGTCGGCCGCGAGCTGCTCGGCGGTGACGACCCTGGCCGCCCGGCTGGACGTACCGCCGCTGGACGTACCGCCGCTGGACGTACCGCCGCTGGACGTACCGCCGCCCACGCTGCGGGACGATCCCGCCGAGCTTCCGGAGCGGACGGTCGATCCTCCACCGGAGGAGCTGGGGGCGGGACCGTGGCTGGGGGCGGGAGCCGGCCCACCCGTCGCACCTGGCACCCACGGGGCCGGCGCGCTCAGCGGACGGGCGCTCGAAGTGGCTGGTTGGGTTGGTTGGGTTGGTTGGGTTGGTTGGGCTGGTTCGGTCGGGATGGCCGAGGCGGCCGGAGCTGTCGGAACGCCGGCTGTCGGAACGCCGGCCGTGCCGAGGTCGCGGACCGCAGCGTCCAGGTTCAGTTTGGCGGCGGCGAGTTGGGACACCAGCGTGGCCAGGTCCGACGGCTGTGACGGCCCTGGCGATGTGCTGTACCTGGCGACGAGGGCACCGATCGCGTGCTGGCACTGGAGGGCGTCAACGGAACCGGTCGGGTCGGGATCCTCGATCTTCACCGTGTACGGCGTGCCCGCGTCTAGACCGGTGAAGGCATAGGAACCGGTCACGGAGGCGACCACGGCGCCGTCCCGGAGCAGAGTGATCGCGTCGTCGGCGCCGGCGGTCCCGCTGATCTTCCCGGTGGCGTCCGACGGGGCGGCGAGGACCGGCGTCGTCGTGTACGTGATCGGCGCGCGGGGCGGCCCGGCGACCACCACGCAGCCTCCGCCGGGGGACGTCAGCTTCCCGAGATCGGCGCCGAGGCCGGCCAGCACGCTGTCGAGGGACGACTGGGCATTCTCGACGTCCTGCTGCGCTGTGGTGACCGCCGTCAGGAGGGTGCCCGGCTCCGTCGTCCCGTTGTCCGTCGTCCCGGCTGGAGCCGCCGCCGGGGTCGGCGCCGGGGAGCGTCCGGTCGAGGAACTGATCAGTTCGATGCCGGCGGACGACGAGCCGCCCCGGAACGAGCTGCCCGTCACGTCTGCCAGGGAGGTGGCCACGGCCCCCGCCGCTGTGAACGTGCCCGGGCCCGTCCCCGAAGCGGTCGCCGACGAGGTCTGGCCCGACTCGTCCGCGGTCAGTGCCAGCCGCGCGTTCGCCAGCGTCGCGTTCGCCGCGTCCAGGGCTCGCCGCAGCGGCCCCGGGTCCAGGCCGGCCAGCGTCTGCCCGGCCGTGACCTGGTCACCGATCGCCACCGGCACGGCGGTCACCGTTCCGGCGACCGGAAACGCCAGTGTCGCCTTGTTGACTGTGGCCACCGTTCCGACCGAGGTGAGGGCCTGGGTCACCGACGCCATGCTGGCGGTGGCCAGCCGGTAGGAGGGCCCCGGGCCCGCCGTGACCGCGAGCCCCGTTCCGACGCCGGTACCAGCCAACAGCACCGCTGCCGTGCCGCCCACCACGACCTTGCGGGGCCGACCCAACCGGCGGCGCGACGGCCGCGGCTTCTCCTCAGGCGCTGCCTTCTCGGACACTGCCCCTTCAGGCATTTGTGGACCCGGTGCGACCGGAGCCGGTGGCGCCGGAGCCCGCACTGCCGCCCCCCTGGCCGCCGAAGCCGCCGCCGCCGAAGCCGCCGCCGCCGAAGCCGCCGCCGCCGAAGCCGCCGCCGCCGAAGCCGGCGGTGCAGCGGCCGTTCGTCTTCGGGCTCAGCGTGATGTGGGTCGCCGTGACGGCGCCAGTGTCGTCGGTCTGGCCGTTCGCGGTCGCGCACTGCCCGACGGCCAGTGCCTTGGCCGCCGCGGTGACCGACTGGGTGTACCTGGTGTCCCCGTTGACCTGCGCAGTGTAGGTGATGGCTGCCCCGCTGCCGCTGCCGCTGCCGCTGCCGCTGCCGGTGACGGTGATGGTCGAGCCGGACACCGAGGCCACCTTGCCCTCCGCGCGCGCGCCGAATTCGTCTCGGAAGCCTCCCGGCCCTCGGGTGCCCAGCGAGCGCGGACGCGGGCTGCCGCTCGGCCGGGGCTGGCCGGTCGGCCGTCGCCCGGCGGTCGGCTGTGTGCAGGCGTCCCCGACCGGCTGGCTGATCAGCACCGTCGTGGCGGTGAACGAGGTGGGCCTCGGCCTGGGGCTGGGCGCCGCCGAGTCCGGCGTGCCACCGGTGCCGCCCGCGCCGCCGGCCGGCGAACCGGATGCCCCGTTCCCGGTCGGCACGTCGGCGGCGAAGACGCACACCCCTGGCCTGACGTCGGCGAGGGTCGCGGCGATGATCTGGGTGAACGTGGTCGTCCCGGTGAACTTCACCGTCACCTGCCCCGACGGCTGGCTCTGGACCTCGATGCTGCCGGAGCTGGCGCTGGCGGCGTCGACCTCGGCGATGGTGCCGAACGCGGCCGGGCCGCCGGCGCCGGATCCACGGCCCCCCTGACTGGGCGGGCCGCCCGGCTGGCCGGTGCTCGGACTGCCCTGTGCCGACGCCGCGGTCGAAGAGCCACCGCAGCCGGCGAGCGCCGCGACCAGCATGGTCGTGGCGGCGGCGAGGGCGAGCCGCGTCGGGCGGCCGCCGGTCAGGGACCTGGTGAGCGGTGCTTGACCAGTCAAGATCTCGATCCTCGTCCTGGGATGGCTACTCGCTGCGGAGTGCGTCGATGGGAGCCAGCCGGGCGGCCCGGCTAGCGGGGTAGACGCCGAAGGCGATACCGATGGCGACGGCCACGGCGATCGCGCCGAGCACCGCCCACCACACGATCGCCACCGGGTTGTCGATGAAGTGCGGCAGCACCAGGGCGCCGGTGATGCCCAACAGCGCGCCGACCACCCCGCCGGCGAAGCTGAGCACGGACGCCTCGGCCAGGAACTGGCGTCGGATCGCCGCCGGTGGTGCGCCCAACGCCTTGCGCAGCCCGATCTCGCGGGTGCGCTCGGTCACCGAGACCAGCATGATGTTCATCACGCCGATCCCGCCGACCAGCAGGGACAGTGCCGCGATGCCGGCCAGCAGCACGGTGAGGGTCTTGCTCACCGAGGTCGCGGTGTCCAGCAGCGACTGCTGGCTGATGATCGTGAAGTCGGCGCTGGCCGGGTTGGCGATGCCGTGCTGGTTCAGCAGCAGGTCGGTCGCCTCCTGATAGGCCGCTGAGAGCGTGGACGACGAACGTGCCTCGATGTAGATCGAGGAGACCGAGGTGCGGGTCGTCCCGCCGAACAGTCGGCTCGCCGCGGTGGACAGCGGCACGACCGCCTGGTCGTCGAGGTTGCTCGTGGTGTTCGAACCGGCCGGATCGAGCACCCCGACCACCGTGAACGGAATGTTGTTGATCGTCACGCTCTGGTCGACCGGGTCGCGTCGGCCGAACAACTGCTCGGCGGTGTCCGAGGCGAGGACGGTCACCGCCGCCGACTGGGCGTCGTCCGTGGTGGTGAGGAAACGGCCCTCGGCGAGGGTGCGGTTGCGCACCGGGCGCCAGGCCGCAGTCGTGCCGACCACCGTCGTCGTCCAGTTCGTGGCCCCGTTCACCAGCGTCAGTTGGCCCTGCTTGACCGGGGCGACCCCGACGATGTCCGGTGTGGAGACCGGTGACGACAATGCGGCCGCGTCCGTCATGGTCAGCGTCGAGGCGGAGCCGAACCCGCCGCGCAGGCCGGTGGTGGGGCTCGTCGAGCTGCCTGGCGAGACGATGAGCAGGTTGCTGCCCAGGGCACTGATCTGCGATCCGACCTTGTTCTGCGTGCCGACGCCGAGGCCCACGGTGAGCACCACCGCGGCGATCCCGATCAGGATGCCCAGCACAGTCAGCCCGGAGCGCAGCCGGTGCGTGCGGATCGCGTCCCACCCGGTGCGCAGCGTCTCCAGCCAGCCCATCAGGATGCCGCCGTGTCGGACTCGACCAGGCCGTCCCGGATCCGCACGACCCGGTGCGCCCGGGCCGCCACGTCCAGCTCATGAGTGATCAGGACGATCGTCCGGCCCTGCTGGTGCAGCTCGTCGAGGAGGTCCAGCACGTCACCGGTGGCGGTGGAGTCCAGGTTTCCGGTCGGCTCGTCGGCCAGGATGAGCGACGGGTCGCCGACCAGCGCCCGGGCCATCGCGACGCGTTGCTGCTGGCCGCCGGACAGCTCGCCCGGCCGGTGCTCAACCCGGTCGGCGAGGCCGACCCGGTCGAGTGCCGCGACGGCCCGCGCCCGGCGGACCTCGCGGCGCATCCCCCGGTAGGTCAGGGGCAGCTCGACGTTGCGCCACGCGGACAGCGACGGCAACAGGTTGAACTGCTGGAACACGAAGCCGATCCGGCGGTTGCGGATCTCGGCCAGGTCGGCCTCGCTCATCCCGCCGACGTCCTCCCCAGAGAGCCGGTAGCTGCCCGAGGTGAGCACGTCGAGGCAGCCGATGATGTGCATCAGCGTCGACTTCCCGGACCCGGACGGCCCGACGATCGCGACGTACTCGCCGGTTCCGATCCGGGCCGAGACACCACGCAGCGCCGTGACGTCCAGCGATCCCGCCCGGTAGGACTTGGTCACCTGGTCCAGCTCGATGACAGGGGCGTTGACGACGAGGGTGTCGTTGTCCGAATACGGCGGGAGCGGCGTCGCCGGACCCGCCGTCCCTCCCGACCTTGCCTGCTCTTGCCCTGCCTGCTCTTGCCCTGCCTGCTCTTGTCCTGTCTGCTCTTGTCCTGCCGGTTCCTCCGGCGTCCAGGCCAGTTCGTTTTCCGTTGTCCCGACCACCTCAGCCACCCCCGCCGAAGCCGCCGCCCCGACCAGCGGAGCCGCCACCCCCGCCTCCGGGGAAACCGCCTCCGCCGCCGAACCCGGCACCGCCCCCGAACCTGCCCGTACCGCCCTGGCCCGTGGCCCGGCCCGGGCCGGTTCCGGACCCGCTCCGGGTGGCCACCTGCGGGGTGTCGACCACGACCTTGTCGCCTTCCGACAGCCCGGAGACGACCTGCGTGAAGCCGCCTCCGGTGGGTCCGGTCGTCACGGTCGTGGCGGTCTTCCTGCCGTTGGACAGGACGTAGACCGTGGGCTTGCCGTCGGCCTGAGTGATCGCCGCTGTCGGGACGACCAGAACGTCGCCGAGCTGCTTGTAGGTCAACGAGACTGTCGCGGTGTCACCCGCGTGCATCCCGCCGGGGCTGCCGGTCACCTTGATCATAACCGGGAAGGCTGCCGTCCCTCCGGAGCTCGACGCGATGAGGCCGACCGACGACATCGTCCCGTAGACCGTGTTCCTGCCGGCGTCGGAGGTGCCCGCACCGCCCTGGCTCGCGGGACCGGAACCGGCTCCCGGCCCGCCGCTACCGCCAGTTCCACCGCCACCGCCGCCACCGCCGCCACCGGGGAGCCGGCCGATCGGCACGCCTCCGGTGCCACCCGTGCCCGGCACGATCGTCGCCTGGTCGCCCTTCGCGATCAGACCGACCCCGCTGGAGTCCACGGTGGCGTTTACGATCCACGAGTCGGTGCTGATCACCAGGATCTGTGCGCCGGACGACGAGCCGGACGAGCCCGACCCCGAGCCCGACCCCGAGCCCGACCCCGACCCGGCGGCCGACCCCAGGCCGGACGAGGCGGCGCCGCCCGATCCGGACCCGCCTGCCGAGCTCGCGGATCCGCCGGACTGGCCTGATCCGCTCCCGCCGGAGGATGCCGCCACCTGCTGGCCGACCACCAGGGACAGGCTCGCCACGACACCCTTGACCGGTGCGGTGAGAGTCGCGCCGTCCAGCGCGGCCTGCGCGGTCGACACCCCGTCGGTCGCGGTCGTCACCGAGGCCTGATCGACGGCGAGCTGTGTGCTGGACGCCCCGGAGTCCTGGTCGGAGGCTAGCTTGGCCTGGCTGTTCGCCAGCGTTAGCTTGGCTTGGACGAGACTCGCGGTCAACGACGCCGAGTCGATGGTCGCCAGCGGCTGGCCGGCGTTCACCGGGTCGCCCTCGCCCACCAGGACGCTGGTGACCTTCCCCGCCGCCGTGAAGTTCAGGGCTGCCTCGGTGGCTGGTTCGATCGTTCCGGTCGTCGTGATCGACTGTTTGATGGTCCCGATGCTGGCGGCGACGGTCCGCGACGAGGGGGCGGCCGGCCCGGACGAACCGCCGCGGGTGAACACGTAGGTCGTGACCGCCGCGGCGACGACGACTGCCGTGACCGTGGCGACCACCCACCGGTGGCGCGCGATCAGCCGGACTGGAGAGATCATGAGCCGCCGTTCGCGGATGGCAACTGATTCTGCACGGCGGCAAGCATCGCGGGGATAGCTGAACCTGGCCTTTACGGCACCTGTGCGTCAGCTATGAGTTCACCGGCCCATCGTCGCGGTTGGCGGTCGGGTCGAATGCTGGTGATTGATTGATGTGAATCCGGGGTTTGTGTTGTCGTGCCGTTCCGGCGGTGGTTCGCTGCCGGTGCCATTGCTGCTGGAGGCGATGGTCGACGCGCTGCTGGCCGGAGTGACGTCAGACCTCGACGAGCGCCAGCCCTGGCACGACCAGGTCGCCCAACTCGCTCATCGTCTGCACGAGGCACGGCTGTCTCGCCGCGACGGTGCTCGGCTGTTCGCGGGCGTCTTCTTTCCCCTGCCCGACGCGCTGGCGTACGGCGAACAATTGGTCTCCGCTCTCCGCGTGGGGGGACTGTCCAGCCGAGATGCCGCGTGGTCGACGGACACGATCACTTACTACGTGGTCAGTCACAGCACTGAGGAACAACTGAGGAACAACTCGCCGCCGCTCTGCCCGATCCGTCCGCGAGCGCCGCACGGCTCATTGGCCCGGTCGGTCCACGACGTCACCCGCAGCTGTTCGCTGCGCTCGACCATCTCCCTGCTCCGCACCAGAAGGAGCACTTCGACTTCGGCCTGCGTCTTGTCATCGGCGGCATCCGCCGTGCCGTCGGGTAAACAGGATCATGGGCGGCCGGTGCCTACCCGCGGCGATCCGAGTACCGTCGCCCAGGCCATGAGATGGCCCTCGGCCACGCGCCACGCGCCACGCGCAAGCCGTCCAACACGATCGCGATCCGCGTGGTGCGGTGCTCCCTGCTGGCGGTCGGATTGGCAGACCTGACGGCCTGCTGCTATTGGGAGATCAGGGTATCTGTCATTGGTAGAGTAGAGACACGGTCGACGCCGGCTCGCCGGCCGGTCATTTCATCATCGCGGGCAGCTCCGCACCGCGAGGGGCAGTGGTCCACTCGGGCGCGGGACGTATCGTGCCGCTGCGGACGCGCCCGCTGAGCATGGCCGAGCAGGACGTCGACAAGCCGACTGTGAGCCTCGCCGCGCCACGCCCCCGACGATGTGGCGCTGCAGGAGCAGGCAGAACACGAAGACCGGCAGGCAGGCCAGGTCGCTGCCGGCCCCCAGGCCGCGGCGATCCCGAGCACCGTCGGCACGAAGCCGATGGTGATCCGCACCTGGATGCACAGAGGGATGGCCTTGCTCGGGTGGTAGGCGGCCCGGGTGAGGCCGGTGACCACAGTAGTCGTTGGGGACGGGGCTTCTCGTAGGTCAACTCCTGTACCGGTGTGCCGGAATTTCCTAGAAACCGCGGTCCGTCGCCACCACGATGGTCCCATGATCTTGATTACTGGTGCGACCGGCACCGTCGGTCGCGAGGTGCTGCGCCTCCTAGTCGGCCGGGGCGCCCGGATTCGGGCGATGACGCGAGAACCAGCCCGTCTCCGTCTTCCTGATGGCGCGCTGATCGATGTCGTGCAGGCCGACTTCGAACGTGCTGACTCGCTCCACAGCGCGGTCGCTGGTGTGGACAGCGTCTTCCTGCTGACCGCTCCGAGCCCCACCGGCTCGGTCGCCGAGCATGACCTGGCCATGATTCAGGCGGCCCGTGCCTACGGCGTCCGGAAGGTTGTCAAGCTGTCCGCCATCGGCGGGAAAGCCGATGACGCCGACAATCTGCCCTCGCCCAGGCACCGTGCCGGCGAACAGGCGCTGGTCGCCAGCGGACTGACCTGGTCCGCGCCGGATTCGATCCGTCCATCGCGGACTCCGCCGTCGACGGCTACCAGCTCGTCCGGGACGGCGGTAACGCAGTCATCACCGACGATGTCGACCTGTTCGATATCAGGCCCCCGGCCAGCGCGGCTTCGTACGCGCCGAGTCCTGATGCGCCCAGCGGGCCGGCTCGGGCAGGGCAGATCCCGCCGGATCGGAACCGGGCCATGGCGAGGGCGGCGGCGCTTGAGGATCGGCTGTTCGCGACCGCGCCGCCACCGACGCGGGGCCGGGAACATGGTGCCTTCGGCCGGACCGTGCGCGGGGAGTGGGTGACCGCGGATCTGGTCGGCCCTTCCAACCTGCGCCTTTTCCTCGGCGTCCTCGACCGGCCGCTGGAACCCGCGCAGCTGGGCGCCTACCGCCGGCAGCGTGGCGCCGCCAGCCGCGACTTCGATCGGCTCCAGGTTGCCGTCGGGCGGCGGTTGATGGTCGTCGTGGCCCGTGGCACGGACCGTGAGCCCGACTGGGTGGAAGTGACCGGCCATCTCGGGCCCCCGCAGGCTGGCGAGGTCTGACGCCGGGACCCATCGACGAAGTCTCCCTACGGCGGCGCGCACGGCGACGCTAGAAGGTGTCACAGGGCGGACCCTGAGCGTAGGAGCCGGGGATGGTCAGGGCGTAGCCGATCAAGGTGATGGGCGGGACCGAGGACGGCTTGCCGGGCGGCAGTCGCGAGGATGGCCTGTGCGCGGGCGGGGAGGCCGAGCCGGTTCCAGTGGAAGATCACGTGTAGTGCGATGATGGCACGTATCCAACGGGTAAGCTGGCCCTCTTCGCGGAGCTTCCGGAGCGTTCCGCCCGCGTCCTCGAACGCGTCGAGCCAGCTGCCGAGGAGGTCTGCGCGGGCTTCGCCGACGAGGAGACGGTGGACGTCGCCTGTGAAGGAGGCCCAGACCTGCGGGTCCGACGGCGGGTTGGCGAAGACCGAGCGCTGCTCTGCGATCCGTGCCCAGACATCTCCTTGCTCGTTGAAGTCGAGTCCTGCGGTGCGCATGAGCGCCGTGCACAGCACGAGGGAGTGTTCGCGCCGGTCGGTCGGGTTGGTGGCGAGGAACGACAGCAGGTGGTTGCTGTCGTGGTGGAACAGCTCGTGGGCGGCCGTTCATGCTGGCGGGGCCGCCGAAGGCGTGGACCTCTGGCTCGTAGATGTCGGCGGTCCAGCGGACTCCATCGGTGAGCAGCGCGTGGGGGCGGTCGGTGGTCGTGTCGTACTGGCCGTCCGTGTCCTGCGCGGTCAGGTAGCGGATGCGCCAGGCGCCCTTGCGGATGAAGAACCAGGAGGTGATGAGCCCGTCCGCCTCGGCGCGGGGCAGGATGCGCGCCAGGTGACCGATGGCTTGGTCTTCCCGCCCGCGGGGCTGCGGGCCGGGGTAGCGGATGTTCAGCTGTTTCCATGGGGTCTCGTGCATGTCGGGCCTTCCGGTCAGCAAAGCAGGAGGCAGGCGTCCCAAGACGTCGTGGTCCCGGCCACGGCGAGCTCGGCCCCGGCCGACCCGTCGAGGAAGCCAGGGGATGCGTCCGCCGCAGCGGCGGTGTCCTGGTGCAGACGCAGCAGCGGTGCGAGGGCGATAGGGGTTCGCGCGTCGGCCGCGATCCGGCGTGCGGTGGCGAGTAGCCCGGCGGTCCCGTGGCAGAGGCCGGGTTCAGTGAGCCGGGCCAGTTGGGCCGGGTCGCGGATGCAGGCGGCGAACGCCGTTTCAGCGAGGTGCTCGCGGGTGGTGTCGCCGAGGGCGCGGGCGGCGAGCTGTTGGGTGCGGGCGATACCCGGAGCGCCGTAGCACCACGATGGCCGCAGCGGGCCGCGTTGGCGGGGCTCGCCGCAGTCGAGGTCGTCGAGCGTGACGAACTCCGGCCACCACGATCCTTCGCTGGCTGGCCGCCGCCAGGTATCGAGCCACTGGCAGATCGTCCTGAGCGCCTGTTCCTGTCCGTCGACTCGGACGCCGTCGAGCAGGGCGAGGGCCAGAAGCGCGGCGGGGCCCGTGATGCCGTGGGCGATCCCGTGGTTGCCATGCCCACCGGGCGGGCCGGCCTTCGTGCGGCTGGGGCCGTGGGGGCACCACCAGCCGGGCAGGCCGTCGATCGGCTCCGTGAGAAGCACCAGGTAGGCGAGGACCTCGCGGAGCAGGTCAAGATCGTCGAGGCGGCGGGCTACGACGCCGAGCCCGGTCACCCCGCCGGGCCGGGCGGCCACATGACGGCGCCCGCAGCCGCACACGACCCGGTAGAGATCATGCTGGGTCACGGTCGACCCGGGCCGGTTCGACATCGTGGGACTGGTGCGAACGGGCGACCCCCGCCGGCCTCGCCCCGGCCAGCGACACCCCACAGTCACACACCCCGACCGGAAAATGCGCCTCGACCCGGTCCGGGTCCTCCCGCCAAGCCAGCGTCCACCCGTCCTGCCCGGCTGCTTACCACGTTTCTTCTTCCCGCCCCCGGCGGCACGGCGCTCAGCCCGGTTCGGCCCCACCCGGCCCGGCAGCACCCCGTCCGACGACGGCGGCAACGACGGGTTCCCCGAGTTCCGCGAGCCCGCCCGCCTCAACCGGTCGACCTCCGCCGCCAGCTCCTCGACCCGACGTTCCTGCCCAGCCAGCCGCTCCTCCCGCTCGGCGATCCCGGCCCGCAGCTGTTCGATCAGCCCCGCCCGCGCCACCACGAGAGCAACCAGCTCCTCACGCGACATCTCCTCCGGCGGCGGCACCCCACCACATCACCACACGCACCAGATCCGATGCGCCACACATCAGCCAACAGTCGGACCCGGAACGAGCGCCAACCACTCACAGCAACATCAACAATGAAGCTGAATGTTTACGACGGGCCATGGTGCGGATCATGGCCCAGTGGACGAAGGTGGCAGAGCTGGCCGGGTCGCGTTCGTAGTCCCGAGCGAGGCGGCGGTGGCCGGCGATCCAGGCCAGGGTGCGGTTCCACCACCCACCGCTTCGGAAGCGGCTGGAAGCCTTTCTGTCCTTCCTTCTTCCGGACGATCTCCACGGTGGTCTTCATGACGGTGGCGGCCCAGGTCACGAACCGGCCGGCGAACCCGCCGTATGCTCGGACTACTACGAGACCTCCGTCCCGCTCCACGGCCCTCGGCCGGCCACGAACCTGCCCGCCACCAGACAGGACAGAGGTTGTCGAGGAACGTGAGCAGGCTGTCCGGTGGCCGGTAGCGTTGGGCCTACGACTCTCGGACGCGAAGACCCGCGTACGTCAGGACTGCTCCCGCCCTTCCCGGCATGCCCCGGTCAAGGCTGTCCTCAGCTACGTCGTCCACGAACAGGAACCGGCAGCTGGGGGCGGTGAAGTAGTGGTCGACCAGCAGTTGGCGGGCGCCGTCGCGGTCCTGACGGTTCGTTCGTTCGGGCGCTGACGCATGGTCGGCGGCCGGTGGCGATCACCACCGATAAGGCACCTGTCTACCCGAGGCTCCTCGACGAGCTGTTGCCTGGGATGCCTGCCATGTCGACGCCGCCCGGGAGAACAACCGGATCGAAGCCGACCACGGCCGACTCAAAGCACGACGCCGCGCGGGCTGAAATGGCTGCGCTCGGTCCAAACTCTCAGCGCCGGACACGCCTTAGTCCAGAACGTCCGCCGCGGCCACTTCCGAACTCGGGATCGACAGCAACCCACAGCTGAGGCTGGCCGCCGCGTTCACCGAACTCGCTACCGCTATCTGACCGACAGACGCCCCGGCCCGCTGGCATGCCCAGCTTCCCCGTAACGCAACAGAGCCCCCGGGGATCACCCTCGGCTTGCTGGCAGGCGGACACGTCGCCGACGGCCACGTCCGCGCCGGCGCCGCCGTCAGTCCTTTCCGAACAGGCCGAGATAGCGGCGGGAGCTGTTCGGGCTCAGGTTCGGGTTGTGCAGGGAGGATTGCACGTTGTCAGCTTCCGCGTTGTTGTAGTAGGCCTCGTAGGCGAGGAGTCCGGCGTTCGCCGCGAAGAACTCGTGCATCTTCTCGATGTAGAACGGGTTGTCGCCGCCACCGCCGGTCGAGCGCACCAGTCCCCATTCGGGGACGGCGAACCGCTTGCCGTGGGCGCGGGCGAAGGCGGCGACGGTGCACAGCCCGGAACGCTGCTGGCATTGCCGGGTCCAGACCTGCTCCGTCGTGGACGCCGGATAGGAGTCGTAGGAGTCGATGCTGACGACGTCGACGTAGGCGTCGCCGGGGTAGGCGGACCAGACGTCCGCGCCGCTGCCGGGCAGGCTGTCGCGGTGCGCGGTCATGTTCCAGTCGATCTTCACGTGCGGAGCGGTCGACCGGATCGCGGTGGCGGCGTGTTGGAAGCAGCTTTTCCACGCCTGCGGATCCCGGACGTGCCACCAGAACCAGTCCCCGTTGAACTCCCAGCCGAGGCGCACGTAGGCGTCGCCGCGGCCGTACTTCGACAGAGTCTGCCCGAACTGGGCCCAGTAGCCGTCGTACTCACCGCGAGCGCACGCCTGTTCATTGCCGTTCTGCGGGTACAGCGGTTGCGCCACCGACAGCTCCCCGGGAAAGGCTGCCCGGGTGAACGCCCCGACCGGCCAGGACGCCGTGGTGATGCTCGGCCAGTTGGCGCGGTCCGTGAAAACGATCGCGAGGTCGACGGGACGGCGGGTCCACGCCGCCCACGCGGTCACGTCTGCCGGGAAGTTTCCATTGGCGCCGGATACCCAGCCCAGCCCGGACGGTGCCGGCTCCACGGCGGAGGGGGGCGTGGTGGTTGGTGACGGCCGCGGAGCGCGGGGACGCTCGGGCTGATCCGAGCAGGCCGCCACGCCCAGCACAACAGCCATCACCATCGTCAGTGCGGTCAGCGGCATCCATAACGGCCTGCCCGGGCGAGCCCGGTACCCGGCCCGACCTCGCTGCCGGGCCGTCACGCTGCACGTTCCATCGGGTCCCTCGGTCCTTCCTGGCGCTCCGGTACCACGAAAACCAACCATACCGTTACGTCAGTGTCGTATCGGACAGTCGTCGCGGATGTGGCGGGCGAGCCCAGGATCGATCATGCTGGCAGGTCGGTCGATCGCGGCGATCAGATGCCGGAGAACACCGAGCCCCCGCGGGTACTGCTCCACGGGGACACCTGGACCTGCTTGACTTCGATAAGAGTGGCGGCGTGCCGCCATATTTGCTCAGTTGACGGCACGCAGGCTGGTACCGCCCCTCCTGCGCAACCGGTTCAACGTGTCGGCGGTCGTGTCGTCGGCGGGAAGGAATACCACCAGCTGCTGAGCATCGGCGGGTGGGAGCTCCAGGACCTCGCGGTCAAGCCGCAGTTCACCAACCACGGGGTGTGTCCACCGCAGCGGACCGCGCCGTGGTAGCGCGTGCCGGTTCAGTCGCTGGGTGAAGTCGTCGCCGGCGACCGGAGCGAGTTCCGCCCTGAATTGGGCCGAGCGCTCGGCCGACGGGCCGTGCCACAGGTCGAAGGCTCGTTCGTCGGCGATCTGATCCCATTCCGGGAAGACCTCGCGGGCGCGCCTGTCGGTGAAGACGAAGCGCGTGAGGTTGGGCCTGTCGGTATCGAGCAGCCCCGACGGTCGGGCGACCAGGTCGAAGCCACTGGTGTACGCGAGGATGTCACCCAGGCGGTTGGTGACCAGTGCGATCCCTGGCTCGAGCTGGTCGAGCAGCTTGAGCACTGTCTGCCTGACCTCCAGCCGAGGTTGGGTGAGCGGGCCGATACACACGCCAGCGGCGATCTTGGCCAGGTAGCGCAGGTGCTCCCGCTCGGAGACGTCGAGGCGCAGCGCGTCGGCGAGCGCGTTGACGACGGAGGCCGATGGGTTGCGGTCGCTCCCCTGCTCGATCCGGACGAGATACTCAACGCTGATTCCTGCCAGCGAAGCCAGCTCCGACCGCCGTAGCCCCGGGACGCGGCGCCGGGGGCCTGCCGGCAGGCCGAGCGTCTCGGGCCGGGTGGCATCGCGCCTGGCGCGGAGGAAGTCACCCAGCGGCGTACTCACGCTCTTCACTGTAAGACCGGCACGGCCTCGGTACGCCGTCCGAGGCTGGCCCTATCAGGGCCAGCCTGCGCTCGGTCTGGCTGCCGCTGCCGGCGCGACCGAACATGTGACGCATGAGCGAAACCAGCAAACTTGTCATCGTCGTCGGCAGCGTGCGCGAGGCGAGGTTCGGACCGGTCGTGGCCTCATGGGTCGCCGAACAGGCCTCCGCGCATGGGAGCTTCGACGTAGAGGTCGTCGACCTCGCCGACTTTGAGATCCCCCTATCCCTGCCCGCCGCGTCGCCGAAGTACGCCGGAGACTCATACCCGCGCCCGGCGGGCATGGCACCCCTGACCGCGCGACTCGACGCCGCGGACGCGTTCGTCCTAGTAACCCCCGAATACAACCATAGTTACCCGGCGTCACTGAAGGCTGCCATCGACTGGCACTTCACCCAGTGGACCGCGAAGCCGGTCGCTTTTGTCAGCTACGGCGGCGCGGCGGGTGGTCGGCACGCGGTCCTGCACCTGGAGAACGTCCTCACCGAGCTGCACGCGGTGACCATTCGCGACGGGCTGGCATTCCCGAACTACTTCGTGAACTGGGATGCTGGCCGGCCAGCTGATCCCGACGCTCCCGGCTACGCCAAGACGTTGTTCAACCAGCTTGCCTGGTGGGCCGCCGCACTCCAGAAGGCACGCGCCGAGGTGCCCTACCCTGACTAGTGTCTCGTGATGATGGGCCCGCAGGCCCCCTCCTCGCGCAGCTGATCGGTGAGCTGTCGACAACGGACCCCGCGGGCGTGCCGTCGGGCAGGCCGACCGCGGCGCTGTGGACGTTGACGTGCATGACCCGGTTGGCCCCGTTCGGTGTTACCGGCCGCCCGCGGCGCCGCGGCGGGCGAACTCCTCCTGGGTGAGGTGTTCCGGGCAGTCGACCCGGATGTCGGACGGTCCGAGGCGGTAGTCGAAGAACGCGCAGCGGTGAACAGTGGGTTGGGCGTGGCGGGCGGGTCGGGCGTGGCGGGGTGCGGGTTCGAAGTGCCGGCAGGTGGTGCACGCGCGCGTCACGCTGATCAGATGTTCGGCGTGCAGGCATTCCAGCAGGTCCAGGAGGGTTGCGAGCAGGTGCTCGCCGTCCGGGCGGGGGATCCTGGAGGTCGCTACCTCGACCGGGGCGGTCCACCGGGAGACCGCGTGCGCGGTCCGTTGGCCGTCGGCGGTGAGGTGTAGCCGGTAGTGACGCCGGTCGGCGGGGTCCTGCTGGCGGCCTACGAGCCCTTTGCGGCGCAGGGCCGCCACGGCGTCGCTGACGGTGGGGTCGGCCACGTCGAGTTCACGTGCCAGCGCGCTGGTTCGGGCCGGCGGGGGTGGTCCCGCATAGATGCGGGCGAGGACCCGAAGCTGGGTGGGGGACAGGTCGTGCGCCTCGGCCAGGCGGCGGGCGAGCACCTGCAGGGCCTCGCCGATCCGGTCGAGGGCGGCCACGATCTTCGCGTCGAGTCCGGGGTGGCGTTCCTCGGGGGTGCCGGGCGGTCTCACGCGCACGGTCCGAACGCCGCGTGTATCGCCAGCACCGCTGCCTCCTGCCGTTGGGACTTTCCCGGGTTCGCGACGGCCGACCCGCCGCGAGGGTCGTAACGGGGAAGGTCGGAACCCGCGAGTGGACCTTAGCAATCCGATCCGCCCGGACCGGATCGTTAGGAGTCCTTGACATCAAAGGTCGTCCCGCACATAGTTCTCCTTGTCGACTGAAATTGTCGAGATAGCGGCCGATGCCGGGTTGGGCCGTGCGGCGCGGGAGCGTCGCCGGACCGGGCGGGTTCGGTCCGCGTCCGTGGGGGAACACCAAGGAGGCGAGCATGCCGAAGCTTGCCCGCAGTGACTGGTACGACCTTGCCCGCGACACCAACTGGTCGTTTGGCTATGTGTCCGAGCAGGACGTCTTCCCAGAGGAGCTGTCGGGGACGGGCCGGGTCCCAGCCGAGGGGTGGCTGGCCTGGGACGAGCCATACAAGATCACTTATCGGGAGTACGTGCACAACCAGGTGACGAAGGACACCACGACGTACTCGGTCAAGAACGCGATCGCCCGCTCGGCGCTGTTCGAGAAGCTCGACCCGGGATGGAAGTCGGTGATCCTGGCGCACTACGGCGCGATCACGATGCCGGAGTACCTCGCCTCCATCGGTGAGGCGCGGATGGGCCGGTTCGGGCGGGCGGCGGCGTGGCGCAATACGGCGACGTTCGGCACGCTCGACGAGGTCCGGCACGGCCAGATCCAGGCGTTCTTCCCCTATGGGTTGATCGGGAAGGAGCCGCGGGCCGACTGGGCGCTCAAGGCGTTCCACACGAACGACTGGATCGTGCTCGCGGTCCGGCAGCTGTTCGACGACATGTTCGTCGCCAACGACGCGCTGTCGATCGCGCTGCAGCTCACCTTCACCCTTGAGACCGGTTTCACGAACCTGCAGTTCCTCGGCATGGCGGCCGACGCGATCAAGGTGGGCGACCTGGAGTTCGGATCGCTGATCTCCAGTATCCAGACGGACGAGGCCCGCCATGCCCAGCAGGGCGAGCCGACCATCAAGATCCTTGCCGAGGGCGGCCACAAGGACTGGGGCCAGTTCCTCATCGATCACATGTTCTGGCGGTCATGGCGGGTGTTCGCGCTGCTGACCGGCCTGTCGATGGACTACTACACCCCGCTCGAGCATCGGACGATGTCGTTCAAGGAATTCATCGAAGAGTGGGTGATCAAGCAGTTCTCCGACCAGTTCCGGGACTTTGGCCTGGAGTATCCGTGGTACTGGGAGGAGTTCGTCAACGAACTCACCTGGTACCACCACGCGATTCACCTCGGGGTGTGGAACTGGCGGCCGACGGTCTGGTGGAACCCGGACGCCGGCGTCTCGGCGGACGAGCGGGTGTGGCTGGAGGAGAAGTACCCGGGCTGGAACCGCACGTTCGGCAAGTACTGGGATGCCATCGGCGACAACATCCGCGCGGGGAAGGTCGAGGCCACCTTCCCGGAGACGCTGCCGTTGGTGTGCAATCTGTGCCAGCTGCCGATCGTGCGGGCCGCCGGCGTGGAGGCCGGCGCGCTGGCCTCGGCCGCTCCGCTGCGCCACACCCACGGGGGCCGTGACTACCTGTTCTGCTCGGAACCCTGCAAGTGGATCTTCGCGCGGCGTCCGGAGCGGTTCGCCGGGCACCGGTCGCTGGTGGACCGGTTCCTCGCCGGCGAGATCAGCCCGCCCGACCTCGGCGGCGTGCTCGCCTACATGGGGCTGTCGCCGGCCGAGCAGGGACAGGATGCCACCGGCTACGCCTGGGCGCAGGCCGCGGCGGCGGGCGCAACCGGCGCCAGGGCGGCACGGCGATGACGTCTTGGGCACAGGTGACCCCCGGAGCGCGGGAGCACTGCCACGAGTACGTCCACGAGTACGTCCACGAGTACGTCCACGAGTACGTCCACGAGCACTCCGAGGGGGCCCGATGGCTCTGCTGCCGCTGAGCGCGGTTTTCGAACACGACTTCGTGTCGCTGCTGGTGGCGGTGGACGACGCCGACACCGTCGAGGTCGTCGGCCAAAAGATCGCTCACCACGTTGTGGGCCGGCGTCTGCCGGCCAGCGACGCGCCGGTGGGGATCCGCCACAACGGTCAGGTGCTCGCCCGCGAGGCGCGCATCGGCGAGGCCGGCGTCGGCCCGCTCGACCATGTCGAAGCCTTCTTCGATGAGTAGCGCGTCGGCGGGTGGTGCGTCGGCGGGTGGCACCACAGTGGCGTGGACCGACGTCGCCTCGCTGGACGAGGTGTGGGAAGGCGATGTGCTCGAGGTGACCGCGGGCGCCGAGCAGGTGCTGCTGGCACACCTGCCCGGCGGGGCGCTACGGGCGTACCAGGCGGTGTGCCCGCACTCGCGGTTCCCGCTGGTCAACGGCGCCGTCGAGGACGGGGTGCTCACCTGCGCCGCGCATCATTGGGAGTTCGACCTGGCGACCGGCGAGAGCCTCAACCCGAGCGACTGCCGGCTGTACAGCTTCCCGGTGCGCGCCGACGGCGAGCGGATCATTGTCGGGATCCCACCCGACGGCCGACGTCACTACCACCGCTGCCGTGGCGATGCGACCGCGGCCCCGACGGGGAGACGATTTTCATGACCGCCGACTCCAGCCGCCTGGTAGGCCCCATCGTCCGCGGATTCGATCCGGACGTCGTCGAGGCACTGCACGCCGCGATCGAGAAGGACAACCCCGACCAGACGCTGGTCGTGGAGGACCGCAACGGCTACGTGCGCATCAACGCGCCCCGCTTCCTGCGGGTCACCCGCACCAGCCTGGAGGAGGCCGCCGGCCGGTCCGTCCCGCTCGCCACCCTCGAACCCGCCCTCGCCGGCTTTGCCGGGCGGATGCGGTACGTGAGCGACGACGAACTCGTCTGGTACCTGGACCGGAAGGACTGAGGATGACCACCTCCCCCACGGCGAGGCCTCTGCGCACCTGGAGTGTGTTCGACGGGGCCCGCCGCAAGCCCAACGAGTACGAGACCGTCACCGGCCACTTCCACTACCACTTCGGGCGGCAGCCGGCCCCGTTCGACCTTGATCCCAACAGTCCGATCAACCGGTGGTACCTGCGCTACCGCGAGGGCTCGCCGCTGCGGGGCGTGGACTGGGAGGAGTTCCGCGACCCCGCCCAGCTCAACTACCGCCGCTACATCGCCCTGCAGCACGACCGGGAGATCTACGCCGAAGGTGTCGTCGACCACTTCGAGGCCCTCGATGCGGATGCCGGCCTGGACCCGGTCTGGGTGGGCGTCCTCGCGCGGCTTTACCTGCCCGCCCGCTACCTGTTCCACGTGCTGCAGATCACCAGCCTGTACGTCGGCCAACTCGGACCCAGCGCCTACGTCAGCAACGCCGCGTTCTTCCAGGCCGCCGACGAACTGCGCGCTCTGCAGTGGATCGCCTACCGGGCCAAGGCGCTGTCGTTGGTCCACGGCGCCGACCTCGCCGACAGCCGGGTCACCCGACGGTTCTGGGAAGACGACCCGGCCTGGCAACCCGCCCGAGAGGCGCTGGAGCGGTTGCTGGTCGCCTACGACTGGGCGGAGGCCTTCACGGCACTGAACCTCGTCGTCAAGCCGGCGCTCGACACCCTGCTCAAGACCGCCCTCGCCGATCTCGCGGACGCCAACGGCGACGGCCTGACCGCCCAGCTGCTGCGCGAGTCCGGCGTCGACGGCGCCCGCAGCCGGGCGTGGAGCGCGGCCCTGGCCCGCCACGCCATCGCCGGACGCCCCGACAACGCCGCGGTTCTCGCCGCCTGGGAAGAAAACTGGCGCCCCCGCGCGGAGAAGGCCGTCGCGGGCTTGGCGGCCCTGTTCGACAATGCCCCGAACCCGGCCAGCCCGGCCGAGGTCGCCACCACCGTCGCCGCGACCACCGCGGCGTTCCGTGCCTCCTGGACCGGCACGGCGGATCCTGCCTGAACCGGCGGATCCCGCCTGAACCTCCGGCCTCCACCACCGATCCGCCCCCGGGAAGGACCCATGTCCGTCACCGACGACTACCTGACCAACAACGCCGCCTACGCGAAGACCTTCGCCGGGCCGCTTCCGCTGCCGCCGTCCAAGCACATCGCCGCCGTCGCCTGCATGGACGCACGGCTCAACGTCTACGCGATCCTTGGCCTGGGCGACGGCGAGGCTCACGTCATCCGCAACGCCGGCGGCGTCGTCACCGACGACGAGATCCGTTCCCTCGCGATCAGCCAGCGCCTGCTCGGCACCCGCGAGATCATCCTGATCCACCACACCGACTGCGGCATGCTGACCTTCACCGACGACGATTTTAAACGCTCGATCCAGGACGAGACCGGGATCAAACCAGAATGGGCCGTGGAGTCGTTTACCGACCTGGCCGAAGACATACGCCAGTCGATTGCGCGGATCAAGGCGAGCCCGTTCATCCCGCATACCGACGCCATCCGCGGCTTCATCTTCGATGTTGCCACCGGACTGCTCACCGAAGTCGCGTGATATCCGCCTGCCGCACCCTGCTGTTCAGCGCCTTCGAGTATCGACTCACCATTACCGGCATCATCATCGGTTCTTTCTGACGGCACCGTATTTCTGACGATGCCGTATTTCTGGCGGCACCGGGCTTCGCCCGCCGTCGGGGTGCTTCGGGGATCCGTACCGTCGATCCGCGAAGCACCCTGGGGGCCAGGTGGGTGGGGTCGGTGGGCGGCACCGGAGCCGGTGATTCCCACCGGCCCGACCCACCGGCCCCACCCGTCACCTGGTCAGTGGGTCAGCCGCGCTTGCGGCCGGACTCACCGAGAGTGATCTGGTCGCCGTTGACGATGCCGGCCCGGCGCAGCGCCTCGGCGATCGCGCCGTCCGGCACGCTGGATCCACCGCGGCCACCGGAACCGTTCCTGCCACCGGCACCGCGCCCGCCGGCACCACCGGCACCGCGCCCGCCGGCACCACCGCGTTCGCCACTCGCGGTGCCCCGGCCGCCATTCCGCCGATCACCATGATCACGGCTTCCGCCGCGTCCGGCGCCCGCACTCGCGGTGCCCCGGCCGCCATTCCGCCGATCACCATGATCACGGCTTCCGCCGCGTCCGGCGCCCGCACCCGCGGCTCCCCGCCGGTCACCCTCGCCGTCCCGGCGGCCCGGGCCCCCGGCACCGGCCTCGTCGTCCAGCCGCAGCGTCAGCGAGATCCGCTTGCGGGGGATGTCGACGTCGAGAACCTTCACCGTCACGATGTCGCCGGGCTTGACGACCTCGCGCGGATCGCTGACGAAGTTCTTCGACATCGCCGACACGTGCACCAGGCCGTCCTGGTGAACGCCGATGTCGACGAAGGCCCCGAACGCGGCGACGTTCGTGACGGTCCCCTCCAGGGTCATGCCGGGGACCAGGTCCGCGAGCGTCTCGATCCCCTCGGTGAATGCCGCCGTCCTGAAGGCCGGCCGCGGGTCACGGCCGGGCTTCTCCAACTCGGCGAGGATGTCGGTGACGGTCGGCAGGCCGAAGGTGTCGTCGACGAACTCGCTCGGCTTCAGGGCTCGCAGGACCGCCCCGTTGCCGATGAGGGAGCCGAGGTCGCCGCTGGTCGCCGCGAGGATGCGCCGCACCACCGGGTAGGACTCGGGGTGCACGCTGGAGGCATCCAGCGGGTCGTCCCCGTCGGGGATGCGCAGGAAGCCGGCGCACTGCTCGAACGCCTTCGGCCCGAGGCGGGGGACGTCCTTCAGGGCGGCCCTGGTCTGGAACGGCCCGTGCGTGTCGCGGTGGCGCACCACGCTCTCCGCGAGGCTCGCCCCGATTCCGGACACCCGGGTCAGCAGCGGGGCGGACGCGGTGTTGACGTCCACCCCCACCGCGTTCACGCAGTCCTCGACCACCGCGTCCAGGGACGACGACAGCCGGGACTCGGACAGGTCGTGCTGGTACTGCCCAACCCCGATCGATTTCGGGTCGATCTTCACCAGCTCCGCGAGCGGGTCCTGCAGCCGCCGGGCGATCGACACGGCCCCGCGCAGTGAGACGTCGAGCCCCGGAAGCTCCGCCGCGGCGTAGGCGGACGCCGAGTACACCGACGCCCCCGCCTCCGAGACCGTCACCTTCGTCAGCGACAGCTCCGAGTGCCGGCGGATGAGGTCCTCGGCGAGCTTGTCGGTCTCCCGGGAGGCCGTCCCGTTCCCGATCGAGATCAGGTCGACGCGATGCTCCCGGGCGAGCCGGGCCAGGGTGGCGATCGACTCGTCCCACCGCCGCGCCGGGACGTGCGGATGAATGGTGTCGGTGGCGACCACCTTGCCGGTCGGGTCGACCACGGCGACCTTCACTCCGGTGCGGTACCCCGGGTCGAGACCCATGGTCGCCCGGGTTCCGGCCGGCGCCGCGAGCAGCAGGTCACGCAGGTTCGCCGCGAACACCCGCACGGCGGTGTCCTCGGCGGCCGTCCACAGCCGCATCCGTAGATCGATGCCGAGGTGCACGAGGATGCGGGTGCGCCAGGCCCAGCGGACCGTGTCGAGGAGCCACCGGTCCGCCGGTCGGCCCGCGTCGGAGATCCCGAACGCCTCGGCGATCCGCGTCTCGTAGTCGGTCGGCCCGGGCGGCGGGGCGGCGTCCGGCTCCGCCGGCACGTCCGGTTCGAGGGTCAGGTCGAGGATCTCCTCCTTTTCCCCCCGGAACGCCGCGAGGATGCGGTGCGACGGCAACGAGGTGAACGGCTCCGAGAAGTCGAAGTAGTCCGAGAACTTCGCCCCCGCCTCCTCCTTGCCCTCCCGGACCCGGGATACCAGGACACCACGCGACCACATCCGCTCGCGCAGCGTGCCGATCAGGTCGGCGTCCTCGGCGAACCGTTCGACGAGGATCGCCCGCGCCCCCTCCAGCGCGGCACCCGCGTCGGCCACACCCTTCTCCGGATCGACGTAGGCCGTCGCCGTGGCGTACGGGTCGAGCGAGGGGTCGCCCAGCAGGCTCTCCGCCAGCGGTTCGAGGCCGGCCTCCCGGGCGATCTGCGCCCTGGTCCGCCGCTTCGGCTTGAAGGGCAGGTAGATGTCCTCCAACCGGGCCTTGGAGTCGGCGGCGAGGATCTGCGCCTCCAGGGCGTCGTCCAGCTTGCCCTGCGACCGGATCGATTCGAGGATCGCGGCGCGCCGATCCTCCAGCTCCCGCAGGTAACGCAGCCGTTCCTCCAGCGTGCGCAGCTGCGTGTCGTCGAGGGTGCCGGTCGCCTCCTTGCGGTAGCGGGCGATGAAGGGCACGGTGGCACCACCGTCGAGCAGGTCGACCGCCGCCGTCACCTGCCCCTGGCGCACGCCGAGCTCCTCGGCGATCCGCTGATGGATGGAACGCTGCGGGACAGATGTCGTCGTCACAATCCCTGATCCGCCTTCTCGTCGATCTTCGGTCGCCGGGCCGGGGTCGGCCGCGTCGTCGCTCGGGCGCCGCGCGGTGAGACCCGCGCCGACGCCCTGACTGCGAGACTACGGGTGATCACGAGGTTTTCCGCCCGCGGGCGGCGGTCCCGGTGCGCGTTCCCGCGTTCCCGCGTTCCCGCGGCCTCCTGGTCTCGAGCGCCGGCCTCCTGGTCTCGGGCATCGTCCCCGCGTGGCGCGGTCACGGCGGCGACCGGCCCGGCCCGGCGTGGTCCGCCCGGCCGGAGAACCGGTTCCGGGCTGGTCGGGTCGTTTCCGCTACCAGCTCTGACGAGCTGGGCGGTCTGATTGCGTTGCGGGGTATATCCCATTGGTTCGGCATGACCTACGATGTGCCCGTGCACACTGGGGACGGGGCTGCCGGCGCGGGCCGCGTGTATTCTCGGCATTCCGCCGCCGAGGTCGCGGTGAGTGGGCGGGTGGGTTCCCACGGGGGCGACCCGCGTTTTGCCGCGCCGGGGTGTGAAGTGAGCCACGGGAGCACCCTGGGCTCCATCTGTGGCCCGGTCACCGGTGGAAGTGGGGCCGACGGGATTCGGCACGAGGCTTTCCTGTATCAGGGCGACGCCGGTTTCCTCAGCGCAACGCGCGATTTCGTGCTCGCCGGACTCGCGGTCGACGAGGCCGTCCTGGTAGCCGTGACACAGCCGCGGATACGCCAGTTACGCGCAGCCCTCGGTCGGGCCGCGCAGCGCGTCTCTTTTCTCGATATGGCCGAGCTTGGTCGTAACCCGGCCCGGGTTATTCCGGCCTGGCAGGATTTTCTGGATCTCGGTGTCGAGCGCGGTCGGCTGGTACGGGGGATCGGCGAGCCGACATGGCTGGCCCGGTCCGGCCCGGAGCGGCGGGAATCCATGCTGCACGAGGCGTTGCTCAACGAGGCGTTCGCCGCGCCGCCGGCGTGGCGGCTGCGGTGCCTCTATGACGTGGGCCAGATCGGCCCGGCGCTCGTTGACGAGATCTGGCGCACCCATCCCGCGGTGGTGGAGGGCGGGCTGGGCCGGATCAGTTCCCGGTATCGACCGCCCGGGTCCGCCGTCGCGAGTCCGGGCCCCGACCCGCTGGCCGAGGCCCTGCCGGACCTCGGCGTTCCCCGCGTCGAGTTCGCCTTCGGCCCGCGCGACTTGGGGCACGTCCGCGCCGAGGTGATCCGGGTCGCCCTGGCCTGGGGCCTGGGCGCCGAGCGGACCGGCGAGTTCGAGCTGGCCGTGCACGAGGTCGCCACGAACAGCGTGCACCACGGCGGGGGCCACGGAGCGGTCCGCCTCTGGACGGACGACGCCTGCCTGATCTGCGAGGTCCGCGACGGCGGCCGGCTGTACGACCGGTTGGCCGGACGCCGCCGCCCGGACCTGTCCCTGGGCGGCGGCCGCGGGCTGTGGCTCGTCAACCAGCTGTGCGATCTCGTCCAGCTCCGGTCGACCCGGGTTGGCACGACCGTGCGGATGTACATGTACGTCTAACGGGGCTTCGCCCCAGCCCGGCCGGGTCCGGCTCGCCGGCCGGGTTCGGTGGGCCGGGCAGGTTTGATGGGCCGGGCAGGTTTGATGGCGGCGGGGCCGACGCGGGAAGTATGGCCGACCCTGCACCGCTCGGCGGCCGGATCCTAGCCCCCGGACTGTCCGGCAACCTTGTCCAGGACCGCGGTGTGCAGCTTGCGGACGCCGATGGGGGCGAACGCGCGCTCGAAGAAGCCGCCGACACCGCCCGCACCGTCCCAGGTCGTCGTCGCCGTGACCAGGCTCTGGTCCGGCCCGGAGCCGTGGACGATGTGCCAGCGGGTGCACAGCGAGGAGTTCTGGTCCGCCTCGACGAGAGTGCTCGCATCGGGGACGGAGACGGTCGCGTCGATCTGACGCACCCGCTTGCGGGTTGCCTGGAGCCGATAGGCGATGCGGGTCCCGGCACCGTGGCCCCCCGCCAACACCCGGTACTCGGAAACGTTCTCTGGCCAGGCTCGGGCGCGGGCGCCCTGGTAGTCTGCGAGCTTCGCGACAACCTGCTCGGGGGTGCCCGGCACGACCCGCCTGACGACGACCTCGATCTGTCCCACCAGCTCCTCCTTCCTCGCTCCGGCCGGCTCTCGGCCGAAGTCCGCGTTCCTCCCGGCAGCCGTGCTCGTCCGGGAGGGAACCCGTGGCGCCACGGGCGGGCCGCCAGGCTCGCGTGCCCCTGACCGTCTCATCTGACCCGTAGTCCGTCGCCCTCGCCCGTCGCGCTTCCCGGCTTGACGGGCGCCGAGCGGCGCAGTTGATTACTTGGAGTTACAGTCGGCGAGCAGGTGGACGCCCACCAGAGCGGCCAGATCGCGCGCCGCCGGGCCGAGTGTGGCGAGCGCCGCCGAGAGCGTCGGGGACCGCTACCCCGGGTCGATCCCGCAATGCCGCCGGAGCCGGAGGATGAACAGCAGAATCACGAGCAGAGCCGCCAGCCCGGCGGCGGACCCCGCCGCCCGCGGGTTGTCGGCGGCCTTCTGCCGGCCGGCCGTGAGGGCGCTGCCCGCGGTGTCGCGCACCTGGCCGGCCTTCGCCGCCACCTGCGGGTGCGCCTCGAGCTGCTTGTGCACGGTCTGCGTGGCCGTACCCGCGGCGCTGCCGGCCGTCGCGCGGGCCTTCTGTGCGGTCACGGCGAGCTGCGGGTGGGCGTCAAGCTGCCGGCGTACGGTGGCCTTCGCCTGATCCGCCGTGTCCCGGGCCTTTTCGGCCGCGATCTCCGTCGTCGCCGCGACCTTCGGGCGGACCGCCTCGGTCGCCGTGGTCACCCGGCGTTTGATGTCCTGTGCGGTGCGACCGGCGACCTTCTGCGGGCTGACCCGGTCGGAGAGCTGGTCGAGGTCGCTGCCGAGCCGCGCCCGGGTCGCCTCGATGTCGGACCGGATCTTATCCGGACTCGTGCTTGTCACTGCGAACCTGACCTTTCTGATGCTTCTGCCGGTGGTTCCGCGGAAACACGGGGTGGTGGGCGGCACGGGAGTGGCGACACGGGGTGGTGGGCGGGTGGACGAACCCGAGGGTGGTGGGGGACGAACTACCCGCGGCGGCCCTGCGCCCACTGGACGTCCTCGCGCAGCGTCTCCACGGTCTGCGCCGGAGTGGGGTGGACCGTGCGCACGGTGGAACGACCCCTCATGGCCAGCACGGCCGCGACGACGCCGAGGACGACAGTGATGATGAGGGCGGCCCAGCCCAGCGCCATCACCTCCCCCAAGCCGAACATGACGGCCAACAAGGCGAAAAGCAGGGTGAAGTAACCGGCGCCGCCCGCTACGGCGAACATGCGGGCGCCCTTGCCGGCCTTCTCCACCTCCTCGCGCATCTCGGCCTTGGCGAGGGCGAGCTCCTGGCGGAACAGTGTGGAGATGTCCGAGACGACGTCGGACACCAGCTCCCCGGTTGATTCGTGGTTGCCGGTTGATTCGCGGTCACCGGTCGATCCGTGGTTGCCGGTCGATCCGTGGTTGCCGGTCGATCCGCGGTCCCCGCTCGTGCTCCCGGCAGCCGGCGGGCCCGGCGCGGCCCGGAGAGCCTGGGTGGCATCCGATGAGGTCCGCACCCGTGCACCAGCCACGTATGGGGCGCTATCGTCCGGGTAGGGAATACCGATCGTTCCCGACTGCCGCCGGTGCGCACTCCTCATGGGTTCTCCTTGCGGCTTCTCCTGGCGGGGCGTCCGCGTAGCCGTACCCGCGGAACAACGTACGATCTGCGGATTCCCTAGGATCGGCGGCTTAACCCCGGCAGTCGCGCCACCTGGGACGAATTACCGTCTCGTCCGCTTTCCGCCGGGCTCCCGCGCCCGCGGCCGGCGCACCCGGTCGTCAGTCCACCCGTTCCTGCGGGGAGGAGTGCTCCCAGTCGGCGAGGATCGTCCGGATCCCGGTGACCAGTAGCAACGGCTGATCGAGCATGACGTGATGGCCGGCGAGCGGGATCTCGATCACCGGTGCCACCCGCCCGAGCAGGTTGTACATCTGGACACCGATGTCGGGGGTGAGCAGGCCCTTCTCGGCCCGAAAGAGCGCGACCCGGCAGTGCACCTTGCGTAGTACCTCGGGCGACGGGGTCCGGTTGCCGAACACCTTCGGGTCGAACTTCCACGTCCAGCCGCCCTGGACCGACCCGATCGAACCCCGGGCGACGTGATCGATGATGAACGGCAGCACGTAGGGCTGCTCCGGCACCGCCCGGAACCGGGCCAGCGCGTCGGTCGCTGTCGGATACACCCGCAGCGGGCCGAACGCCGTCCGGTCCCGGGCCGCCCGTTCCTCCGGGGTGAACTCCTGCACGGGGGAGTCGACGACGACGATGCCGGCGACCCGGTCCGGGTACTGGGCTGCGGTGGTGATCGTCACCCAGCCGCCCATGCTGTGCCCGATGATGATCGGGGGCGAGGCGACCTTGGCGTGGTCGATGACACCGATCACCTCGGCCGCCCAGGTACTGAGCGAGTAGTCCTCGCGCCGGTCGCTGTCACCGTGGCCGGACAGATCCAGTGCGATGACGCGGTACTCCCGCGGAATCATCGGCGCGATGTGGTCCCACCAGCCCGCGTGGGCGGCACCACCGTGGACCAGCACGATCGCCGGCCGGCCGCCCCTGCCCCAGCAGCGGTAACTGATAGTCGCGCCCGCCACCTCGGTCTCGTGCCGCTCCGGTCGGTGGTCAAGGGCGGCCTCGAACCAGGCCGGTGCTTCGTCATCCATCCCAGGTCTCTGCCGTTCGGTTCGTCGGGCGGGTGGTTCCATCGTCGCCGGCCGCGGCGACGTGTCCCACCCCTGATACAACACCGCCAGGCCTGCGTTCAGGCCGTTCGCGGCCGTGTTGTCGGATTGGCGATGAGACGGCCACCGCGGGGCGGCGATCATGTAATGCTGGACCGGCCTGCGTAGATGCGTCGGCGGTCGACCCGCCTCGGCCGATGCGCAGGACGCCCGACGCCGCCGGGTGCGAACAGCGCGTGTGCACTCGGTCCGGCGAGGTGACCGGTCCGGTACCGGAGCCCGGCGGCCCCGTGCGGCGTCACACCCGTTCCCGGGAATACGCGTCGTGTGCCACGGGCATCCCACCGCCGCGGATATTCCCGTGACCGCCGCCACTCCCTTCGCCGCACGGGGTGCAGCGAAGCATTCTGATGTTTCCCATGTGCAACAGAACCGGTAATCTAGCCCGAAATTTCGACCTTTCGGGGACTGCCGTCCGGCCCGGGCGAGCCGCCCGCCCCGTTGCCGACCCCGCCGGCCCTGGTGCCCGAGTCGTCCGTCTCCGGAGGTGCGGGGGACGTCGCCAGAACCCTGGCGATCAAAATCGGGCTGGCGTGGAGGCGGCCGTCCCACTGGCCGCCCTACGGCACACGCCGGTGCAAGATCGGTTTCCGGGAGACGGCATCGTGACCATTCTCGCCCCACGAGGCACACTGCGGCGCTCTTTGGCAAGAGTCGAGGGTGCGGAAACCGTTAGGGACCTTGGTCCCGTCGCGCCCGACAGATGGGGGTCGTACACTTTCACCAAGTCCCGACGAGGCCGTATACCTGCGTTCCCCCCGTACGTTGGGTGAGATGGTCTCGTCGGGACTACTTGTGTCCGGTTGCATCCAGACCGTTCCCGAGCGAACGGCCCTGGTTCGACCGTTGAGGATCTTTTCCTGGTCGCCCACTCCGACCGGGTGATTTCTCGACAGCCGGTCAGCCCCGGCCGGCCGCGTCATCCATCCGGTTCATCCGTCTTCAACTGATCGTCGTCCGCGTGCCCACGGGCGTGGTTCGCGTGGCGATCAGTGTCTGCCGCAGTGTCTGCTCGTTCCCGCCCTGCGTCCTCGGTCGAGGTCGCGGTTCATCGACAGGAACGGACAGCGGGGTGGCGTCCGCTGCCTCCGTGGCTACCTGGGAGAGTATTACTCGGAGTGATTGAGCGTTGCGCTGGGTATCGGAGGCGCGACGATGCAGGTCTCCCGGCCTTGGCCGTGCCCGGGAAGCGGCTGGTCGGGACCGGTGTCGTAACGGCGGTGCCGTAACGGCGGTGCCGTAACGACGAGGTCCGGACGGCTGCGGTGCTGGAGGAGCAGGTCTGGGTCGCCGTGGGCGGCCCCGTGGTCGTCGCGGTGAGTGGCGTCGCCGTCGATCACCACGTGTTGCGGGTTGGCGGTTTTTAGTGACGGATGCCTTTCCCCTCTTGCGGGAATATCGCCTTGCTGACAGGTCTGGCTACGTTCGGACAGATATGAGATGTTTCGTGGGGAGTGGCCATGGGCTGCGGACATGCCGGCGATCGGGATCGATAGCCTGTTTTGGGCATGTACCGACAAAGCCGATGGTTGCCTCCGTAGGGGTCGGAGGGAGCGCGGTAGGTCGCTGGCGGGAGGCCGGCGGAATTCGGAGTCGGTGATGCCGCGAAGGCCGCGGCTCGTCCCGACCGGGTCCTTCGTCGCGGCGCAGCCGCTATGGGGGCTGGCCGGCTCGCTCGCACGGGAATGACTCGGAAGGTAGGGGTGAACAGGTGCATGTCCCTGCGGCGCGTATCGTCTTCTCACCGGAGGATCGCGCGGAGATCGCATCGGCCGCGACCGAGATCCTGGCCACCGGTGCGCTGACCTTGGGCGTCCATACCGCTGAATTCGAGGCGGCATTCGCCGCGGCTCACGAGGCCCCGTTCGCGGTCGCCGTGAGCAGTGGAACAGCCGCATTGGAGATCATCCTTCGCAGTCACGGTGTCGAAGGCGCGGATGTCGTCGTGCCGACGAACACGTTTGCGGCGACCGCTTTCGCGGTGCTGCGGGCCGGTGCCATGCCGGTTTTCGCGGATGTGAGTTCGGACACCTTTGCCCTGACCGCCCGCAGTGTCGAGGCCGCGGTGACGCCGCGGACCCGCGCCGTTGTCCTGGTCCATATCGGTGGGCTGATCCCGCCGGACGTGGCCGAGTTGCGGGCCTTCTGTGACGATCGAGGCATCGCGCTGGTCGAGGACGCGGCACATGCCCACGGCAGCCGCCACGGCGACGGCCACGCTGGGTCGTTCGGGATCGCGGGAGCGTTCTCGTTCTATCCAACCAAGGTCATCACGAGCGGTGAGGGCGGAATGATCCTCACGTCCGATCCCGCCATTCACGAAGCCGCTCGGATCTATCGTGACCAGGGCAAAGCCGGTTTTCTCGGGAACGTCCATATCAAGCAGGGGTACGCCTGGCGGCTCAGCGAGATTCATGCGGTCACCGGCCGGGTGCATCTGCGGCATCTCGCTGACTTCCTGGCGACCCGCGCCGCCGTAGCCGCGCGGTACGACGCCGCGCTGGACACCCTGGGTACCGTCACCCGCCTGCAGGTGCCGCCGGATGGTCTCTGCAACTACTACAAGTACATCGTCCTGCCCCGCCCCGGAATCGACCGCGGCCGGCTGAAGAAGGAGCTGAAGGAACGCCACGGCGTCTCCCTGAGCGGTGAGGTTTACGAGTCGCCGCTGCACCGGCAGCCGGTCTTCGGCGACTATGCGCTCCGGTCCCTTCCGGTCGCCGAGGACATCTGCGCCCGGCACGTGTGCCTGCCCATCCATTCGGACATGACCGAGGCGGAGGCCGACCATGTGGTCGCGTCCTTCGCCGCCGCGCTGCAGAGCCTGAGCCTGGACGGATGACGATGAAGATCGCGGTAACCGGAGGGTCGGGTTTCATCGGCAGCCATGTGGTCGACCGTCTGCTTGACGCCGGTCACGACGTTCTCTCACTGGACGTCGAACACCGGCCGGTCGACCCCCGGGCTAGTTACCAGCACCTCGACGTGCTTGATCTGCCGGCGGTCACCGCCGCGCTGAGGGGCGTCGAGGCCGTCTTCCACATCGCGGGGATGTCCAATGTGGACTTCGCGTTCGCCGACCCGGTGCGCACCGTGCGGCTCAACGTCGAGGGCACCGGGAACATCTGCGAGGCGGCGCGGCAGGTCGGGGTTCGCCGGGTGCTGTTCGCCAGCACCGTCTGGGTGTACGGGGCGGTCGGTGACCGGGCCGGTTCGGCGCCGCTGACGGAGGACGCCGAGATCACGCTGGGCCGCGCCGGGCATGTCTACACCTCGACGAAACTGGCCGCCGAACTGCTGCTGCACAGCTATCAGCAGACCTACGGGCTGCCGTTCACGATCCTGCGTTACGGCATCCCCTACGGCCCCGGAATGCGTGACGAGCTGGTGCTGGCCCGCTTTGTCCGCAAGGCTCTGAACGGCGAGTCGCTGACGGTGGCCGGCGACGGTCTGCAGTTCCGCAACTACGTTTTCGTCCGGGACCTGGCCGAGGCGCACGTGCTGGCTCTGACCCCCGACGCGGCCAACACTACGCTCGCCCTCGAGGGCAGCGAATCGGTCAGTGTGCTGGAGATGGCACGGGCCGTCCAGGAGTACTTCCCCGGCACCGCCATCGAACACATGCCTGCGCGCCCCGGGGACTTCCGCGGTCGGGAGATCTCCGCGCAGCGGGCCGCGGAGGTGCTCGGATGGCGACCGACCACACCCTTCTCGGAGGGTGTCCGGCAGTACATCGAGTGGTATCTGGCAAATCGACGGCCTCCGGCTCAGGCGCTCCCGCCTGTCGGCGACCTCGATATCTCCGCGGCCTCCTCGGAGTGACCATGGCGCAGATCGGCGGTAGCACGGTGAATGGACCATCCGAAGATGATGTTGAGGCGGGGGTCGGCGGCCCGCCAGCCGCCGGCGAACCGGGGGTCACGGAACCTGTCCTGCCAGGGCCGGCCGCAGCGGGGGGACCGGTCGCCGGCGCCCTCCCCGCCGATCCGCGCACGCACGGCGTCGATGTCCGGCCCGCCGGGACGCCGACGCGACGCGGCGGCGCGCTGCTGCTGTCGGGCTCGCTCGGGATGGGCCACGACGTGATGGCACAGGCGTGCGGCGCGTCGCTCACCCGGCGCGGGTTCACCACCCGGACCGCCGACAGCCTGCGCATGCTCGGTGGGCGCAACGGCTCCCGGGGGGAGAAGGTCTTCCGTGGCATGATCGCCGTTCCGGGCCTGTATGATGCCGTGCACTTCTCACAGATGAGAACCGGTGGCCGGCTCGCCCAGGCCATCGAGAGGACCTCGAGCCGGTTCGTCGTCCCGGCATTGCGCGAGGAACTGGCCGCCCAGCCGACCGATCTCGTGATCTCGATCTTCGCTACCGGAGCCGCGGCGGCCAGCCGGGTCAAGGCCGAGTTCCCCGGCCTGGTGACGGCGGTGTTCTCCACCGACTGCTGCGTGCACCGGCTGTGGGTACACGACAACACCGACCTCTACCTGGTCACCTCGCAGACCGCCGCCCGGTACGTGCGGCGGTTCTCGCCGAACGCGCTGATCTCGGTGGTCCCGACCCCGGTCCGGGAACCCTTCTACGACCCGCCCACCCAGGAGGAGGCGCGGGCCGCGCTCGGCATCCCCGCGGACGCTCCCTGCGTGCTGCTGATGTCCGGCTCCTGGGGGCTGGGACCGTTGGTAGAGGGTGCCGCGGCCATGGCCGCGGCGGGCATCTACGTGCTTGCGGTGGCCGGCCGCAACCAGCGGTTGGCCGCGCGGTTGGCGTCTCTGTCGGAACAGCAGCACAAGGTCATCCCGTTCGGCTTCACCGATCGCGTCCCGGCGCTGATGGCGGCGAGCGACCTGGTCGTCACGTCGTCCGGGGACACCTGCAGCGAGGCTCGGGTGATCGGCCGGGACCTGCTGCTCATCGACGTGGTGCCGGGGCATGGCCGGGATAACCTTCAGAAGGAGCTCGAGCGAGGTCATGCCGAGGTGACGAACACCGACCCGGTGTCGTTGACCAGATCCGCGCTCGCGTGCCTTGACCGGGTCAAGCCACCGTCGGACCGGGTGGCGATCGGCCCGCACGCGTGGGAGCGGGCATTCGGGGCGGCTCTGGCGCAGATCGGTTTCGGCGCGGACTGGTGAGGCGAACCCACGGTTCGGGACGGATCCCGAGGGCCACGATGTTGGACGGGACATGAGCAGAGCCCTGGTGATCGGTCTGCCGACCGCGGTCGTCTCGGCGGCTCTCTACGGGATCGCGCCGCTCGTCCAGGCCCGCGCTGCCCGCCGGGAGGAGGAGAGCTCGGGGCTGGGGCTTGCGCTGCTGGCCCGACTGGTGCTGCGCCCCCTGTGGCTGATCGGCCTCGCCGTGGAGGCGGGCTCGTTCCTGCTGGAGGTGTATGCGCTGTCCGTGGCCCCGGTGGCGATGGTCGCCCCGGTGATGGCCCTCGACATGATCGTCTTCACCCTGCTGGCGCAGCGGGTGCTCGGCGAGAACATCAGCCTGACCGGCTGGCTGGGCGTGGTCGCGATGGTCGGCGGTATCGGCCTGCTCGCCTTCGCCTTCACGCGCCGAGCGGAGGTCGGCAGCTCGGCCAGCACCGATGTCCTGCTGGCCTTCCTGGTCCTCGGTCTGGTCTTCGCGCTGCTCTGCGCGTCCCTCGCCAACCTGGCCGCGGTGCGGGAGATGGTCGCGGGCGCCGCGTTCGGATTCGGGGCCGCGGCCGGGGTCAGCTACGCCATCGCCACGCTGGCGACCCGCCAGATCGGCCTGGCGGTGAACGAACGACGTGAGGGGCAGTCCACGCTGGTGGACCTGCTCACCACTCCGACGCCCTACGTCCTCGTGCTGTTCTCCGTGCTGGCGCTCGGTCTTCAGCAGCGTGGCCTGCAAGGGCGCGCCGCCGTCATCGCCTTCCCGGTGACCAGCGGGGTCTCCGCCTTCCTGCCGGTGACTCTGGGCCTGACGCTGTTCAGCGAGCCGGCGCCCGACGGCGTCCGCCGCGCGGCGTTCATCGTCGCGATGGTCCTGGTCGCGGCCGGAATCGCCGCTCTCGGCCGTGATCGGATGGCGGCAGACCGGTCCGTGGACGAACTTGAGAGCGTGCTGCGACCCACCCCCGACGACCGCGGGTTGGGGGACGGCGTCGCGCCCCTGGACGGCCGGCCGGAGGTGGTCGAGCCATCGGAGGCGGAGCCGGGGCAGCCGGCAAGGGCCCGGGACGAAGCGGCTTCTAACGCTCGTACCGGCACGGTTGCTCACCGCAGCGGCATGTCGAAGAACTTATAGTGATGCGCCGTGTGCTTTCGGTGAGATAGTCGTCGTGGCCGGCCGCTCGGGTTCACCCCCCGATCGCCCGGGCGCCCGGCCGTCTCCCGCTTGCCCGCCTCGCACGTTTCCCGCTCGCACGTTTCCCGCTCGCACGTTTCCCGCGTATCCCCGCCGCCCAGGTTTGCTGCCCGGCCCGGAGCAGAGCAGGCGCGGACCGGGCGATCAGGGTTTCCTCTCCGGCCGGGTCGTCGAGGCGCCGCCAGCCGCATCTCGACGACCCGGCTGGCTCGTCAGACCCCGAATCGCTGAAGGGCCTTGCGCACCCGCAGGTTCGCCTGCGCGAAGGAGATCTTTCCGTCCACGTAGGCCGACAGCGCCGCGCGGCGGACACGCTCGACGCGCTGATCTTCGATCGGAGTGTTGAGCAGGTTGGTCGTGGCGGTGGCCACGGCAATCACCTCCCAGTGGCAGGGAAACAGGGCATTGCAACTCGCGGGTGACCTCGGACGGCACACCGGACCGGAAGGCGGGGAACGAGGCGACGATGCCTCGGCCGATCCTTTCGACACGAGGTCGATCCGAGATCGGAGATGAGCAGATGGACCCGGAGAGCGGGCGGACGCTGCGCTGCGCCGCCTCGCTAGGAGGGCGACGGGATGGCGACTCTGCGCTCCGCCCGCCCCGGCTGACCGAGGATCCGGGCAGGTGCGTTATGGCGCCGCACGCGGGTAGCCGTATTATCACATATGGTCACAACGACTGCCCTCCTCCGCGTTGGGCGGGCGCTTGACGCCCGCGTGGCCTGTTCCGGTCGGGTGCAAGGTGGCCAGACGCCGACCTGCCGGGCTGTGACGGGAGACCGCAGGAGCCTTGTCACCCGATCGCCTCGCGGCGAGTGACGCGCTGCCGTATCCACATCACGTTACAATCATGTAACAACCGCGACAAGACGAACGTCCAGGCAACGAAGCTCGACCGAACATCTACAAGAGTGCGCGACCGGGAGGCATTGCGCAAGAGCCAACCGGCTCGTGGCGAGACTTCCTGAACAGGTATCTCGGCCCCCAGGCCGATGGAACGATGCCGTTGATCGAATCGTCTCCGCATGGCGGGTCCGGCCCGGCGCCGGTCCCGCTCTGAAACACCAGGGCCTGAAACACCAGGGCGGTGCATCCTGGCCCGGGCATCCCGGCCCGGGTAGGGGTTGACCGAGGATCACCCGGTTACCGGCGTGATCGGCGGGGTTACGGTCACCGGAGCGATGCGCATCGAACCGTGGGGGAGAGCCGAAAGCGGACGGCCCGGTTCCGGTCGCGACGTGCCGGAGCGACCGGAACCGGGCCGAGGCCGACCAGCGGCGATCTCGCTTTTTCCGATGGGATTTTTCGGTGGGAACAGGACATCCCACCCCATTCCCCCGGATCAGGGCTGGGTGGTGGTTCAGCCCGGGATGATCCGGCTCCGGTCGAACTCGCCGTCCCGCGCGCCGGCCAGGAACGCGTCCCACTCGGCCGCCGAGAAGGCGAGCACCGGCCCGGTCGGGTTCTTCGAGTCACGGACGGCGACGCCCCCGCCGAGCGCCGCGACCTCCACACACATACCGCCCGCGCCGTTGCTGTAGCTGCTCTTGCGCCAAGCCGCCTCGATGGCATTGTCGGTGATCGGCTTCATATATCTGATCATTTCATTTCCTCTGCGACCGAGAGTATCATCTGGATGGACTCTTCCGGCCGCAGGGCTGCCGCCAGAAGATGATCCAGCTTCACTCTATAGCGCCTGACTTCGGAGGGGCGCTCAATATAGAGACTTCCGGCCGCTTCCTCTATATAGACCACTTCGTTGTCTCCCGACTCGGGGAATCCGAGTATCGAGAATGTGCTTCCCAGGCTGGCATGCGCGCCCACGGAGAAGGGAAGTACCTGAATTGTCACGTTCGGCAGCTCGGACTGTTTGGCGAGGAACTCAAGTTGGCTTCGCATGACGGCTCTGCCGCCGATTGTCCGGCGTAGGACCGCCTCGTCCAGAATCACCCAGAGGCGAGGATGATCGGCGGCGGTGAGCCGGCGCTGCCGGTCCAGCCTGAGCGCGATCTTGCGTTCGACCTCGTCCTCGCTCACCTCCGGATCGTCGGCCCGGATGACGGGCCGGGCGTAGTCGCTGGTCTGCAGCAGCCCATGGACGAGCTGCGATTCGTAGACCGAGATCGAGGCGGCGTCGCCCTCCAGGCCGATATAGATCTCGAACCAGGCGGGGACCACGTCGTGGTAGGTGTGCCACCAGCCGTGGCGCCGGGACTCGCGGGCCAGGGCCAGCAACGCGTCCCGGCGTTCGTCGTCGGTCACGCCGTAGAGAGCCAGCAGGTCGGACACGTCCCGGGTGCGGACCGGCACGCGGCCGTTCTCCATCCGACTGACCTTGGAAACCGAACAGCGCAGCAGTTGGCAGACCTCGTCGACGGAGATGCCCGCCCCCTCGCGAAGTCGTCGTAACTCGGCGCCCAGGCGCCTTCGCCGCACGGTCGGACCGCCGCTCGTGGCCATCGCTCGTCCTTCGGGCTCTTCGGGGTGATGGATGCATCCTGCCACTTGTTCGCCACTCCTCACCCAGGGCGCGCATCGCTGGGTAGCGAAACTCTTACAGAAGCTCTTGCAGAAGAGGCGTGCAGGGGTCATGCTTACCTTGAGTAGCGATGATGCACCTCAAGGTGAGAGTGTGGGGCAGAGCTGGTTGCGGGGAGACGTCGATGGTCATCGCGCAGGGTCCGGGATGTCGGTAGGGAGACCGCGCCGAGACACGGCGCCCCGCACCTGTGGTGCCTCCATGCCCGGCGGCCGCGTCGCCGGTCCCGCATGTGTCGACGCCGGCGGCTGTCAGGCGTCACCCCTCAGGCGTCAACCGTCAACCGCCGGTTCCGGCTGAGTGGATGACGATCCTCGCCCGGAGCCGGCCATCTCGCCGTTGTCCGCCGCGCTGTCCCCGTCGCGCGGCTCTCCGTCGTGCGGCTCTCCGTCGCGCGGCTGTGCGTCGCGCGGCTGTGCGCGGAGGGGATTTCTTCCGCGGCGGCTCCGGCGGGCAGATCCACGATCATCATTATCGGACAATCACCGAAAGGCGCGACAATGACGACTCGCCAATTCCAGGTTTATGACGGCGATGGCGAACTGGTGGCCACCTTCCCGGAATGGGAGGCGGCGCACAACTGGGCTCATCTGCGCGCGAACGAGCCGGTGACCTCGCGGCCCGTGCAGATCGAGGATCGGGTCGAACGCCGTACCTGGACGATCGAGGCGGACCGCTGCCGGCTGACCGTGTGGCGGCGACGGGTCGAGTACGGATACTGCGGGAGTGGCGACCTGCGGCATGCCGCTAACGCTCGTAAGCACGCCCGGGCGTCCTGAGCCGGTCCACTCGTGGCTGCTGGTGACTCCCGCCTGCGGGTTGGCGTGGCCCCCGGCCCGTGACGGCTCCGGGGAAGTCCCGGCAAGTTCCGAGGCTTCTCTCAGGTAGTCCACAGCCTCTCCGGACATCGTCCGTCCCATGAGTTCGACGCGGCACCCGGCCCGATGGTCTCCCCACCTCGTGGTGCGTCTCGCCCTGGTGGCCTGGGGGATCGCCGTGGTGGCCCTGTGGTGGTTCGACACCTCCGCGTCCAGCGTCCACGGCGCCGGGCCCGCCATGACCGCGGTCGGTCGGGTCTGCGGCCTGCTGGCGGCCTATCTGGTGCTCGTGCAACTGCTGCTCATGGCACGGATACCGGCCTTCGAACGCGCCGTCGGTCTCGACCGGCTGGCCGCGTGGCACCGCGGCCTGGGCACGAACGTCATCCTGCTCATCGTCGTCCACATCCTGCTGACGGTGTGGGGTTACGGCTTGGCCGGGCATCATCAGCCGCTCGCCGAGCTCGTCACGGTGATCATGACATACCCGGAGATGTGGAAGGCCACCGTCGGCACCCTGCTGTTCGTGGCCGTCGGGGTCGCGAGTGCCCGGGCGGCCCGGCCGCGCATCTCGTACGAAGTCTGGTACGCGCTGCATCTCACCACCTACCTCGCCGTGTTCCTGGTCTTCTTCCACCAGACGGAGACCGGTGGGGACTTCGTCGGTCACCCGGTTAACCGGCTGCTGTGGACCGCGATGTACGTCTCCGTCGCCGCCTGTCTCGTCGTCTGGCGCCTGATCCTGCCGATCGCGGCCGTGGCCCGGCACCGGATGACGGTCGATCGGGTGGTGGAGGAGGCACCCGGCGTCGTCTCGGTGTGGATCCGCGGTCACGACCTGCACCGGCTCGGTGCGCGTCCGGGGCAGTTCCTGCTGTGGCGGTTCGCCGCCCGCGGGCATCTCGTGACCGCGCACCCCTACTCGCTGTCGGCCCCGCCGACAGCGCATCAGCTGCGTATCACGGTCAAGGCCGCCGGCGACCACTCCCGGGCGGTCGCCCTGCTGCGACCGGGCACACCGGTCGTGGCGGAAGGTCCCTTCGGACATTTCACCGCCGCGCGGGCCCACCGGGGCCGGGCGCTGCTCGTCGGCGGGGGCAGCGGAATCGGACCGGTTCGGGCGCTGGCAGAGGATCTTGCCGGTCGTGGCGACGACGTCGTGGTTGTGCACCGGGTGAGCCGGCCGAGCGATCTCGCGCTGGGACGGGAGTTTGAGGCGCTCGCCGAGAGCAGTCGAATGATCGTCCACCGGGTGATCGGTTCCCGGCGTGAGCTCGGATACGACCCGCTGGAGGCCCGCTTCCTCGATGCCGCCATCCCGGACGCCGCCGACCGCGACGTCTTCGTCTGTGGCCCTCGTGGGATGACCACCACGGTCGTCCGGGCGCTTCGCGGTCTCGGCGTTTCCCGTGACCAGATTCACACCGAGGAGTTCGATCTCCGTTGAACGACAACAACGACAACAACGACAACGCCGAAAAACCCTACCGGGGAAGGCTCGGTTTCGTGGCGCTGATGGGAGCCGCCATCCTCGTGGTCGGTGCGAAGGCCGCGAGCGGACACGGGGAGCGGCTGGTGGCACTCGCCGCGTCGCCGACCGCCGCCGGGGCGACCCCTCAGCCCTCCGCCGGGGCGACCCCTCAGCCCTCCGCTCAGCCCGCTCAGCCCTCCGCGTCGGCGGGCACACCGGCCCCGTCCTTCTCCGCCACCGCGGGGTCCACAGGTTCGGGCTCCGCCGGAACGGTTACCACCCGGACGGTGACCGGGGACGCCATCGATACCCGCTACGGGCCGGTGCAGGTCCAGCTTGTCCTGGTCGGGAAGAAGATCACCGATGTGGTTGTCCTGCAGATGCCGGACCGGGAGCGGCGGGACATCGAGATCAACGAACGGGCCGTGCCGATCCTGCGCCAGGAGGTGCTCGACGCCCAGAACGCCCGGATCGACACCGTCTCCGGCGCCTCGTACACCAGCAACGGGTACGCGTGGTCCGTCCAGTCCGCCCTGGACAAGGCCGGTGCCTAGCCTGCCGGTGTCGGGCGGGCCGGTGCCGGTTCGGCCCGGACGGGTCCGCGCCGAACCGGTGATGGGCACCGTCGTCAGCATCGACGTCCGCACCCCGCTCGCCCCAGCGGATCTGGCGGCGGCGATCGAGGCGGCGGCTGCGGTCCTGCACCGGGCGGACGAGGATTTCAGCACGTTCCTGCCCGGGTCCTGGGTCTCTCGAATCCGGCGCGGCGAGGTCGACCTCGGTGCCTGTCCCGACCACGTCCGCGAGGTCTACCGGGTGGCCCGCGCCTGCCGGGAGCGGACCGGCGGCAGGTTCGACCCGGCGTGGCGGGGCGACGGCACGCTGGACCCCACCGGTCTGGTCAAGGGCTGGGCGGCCGAGGCGGCCTCCCGGGTGCTGACTGACGCCGGAGCCGCGGACCACTGCGTCAATGCGGCGGGGGACCTGCGGGCCAGGGGAGTCGCCTCGGCGCCGGGGCGACCCTGGCGGGTGGGGGTGTCGGATCCCTTCGACCGGAGCCGACTCGTCGCGGTGGTCGAGGGCACCGAGCTGGCCGTCGCCACCTCGGGGGTGTTGGAGCGGGGCGCGCACGTGATCGACCCGCGCACCGGCATCCCGGCGACCGAGCTCGTCGCGGTCACCCTCGTTGGACCGGACCTCACCCTGGCGGACGCCTACGCCACGGCCGCCCTCGCCGCCGGCCGGGACGCGTGGACCCTGCTTGTCGATCTTGCTCGGGAGGGATGGGCCTGGCTGATCGTCGACGCCGTCGGTCGGCTGGACCATTCGGGGGGATTCCCCGGCCAGGTGGCCGCCGCCGCGTCCGCACCCCCCGCATCACCCCCCGCATCGGACGGGTCCCGTTCCGCGTCCGCCGGATCCCGATGACCGGTCTTCCCGGCGAGCAGGACGAGACTGGGTGGGTGGACCGTCCGATCAGGGTCCTCGTCGTCGACGACGAGGAGGCGATCACCGACCTCGTGACCATGGCACTGCGCTACGAGGGCTTCGACGTACGCGCCGCGCACTCCGGGCAGGCGGCGTTGACACAGGCCGCCCTGTCCCCGCCGGACCTGCTCGTGCTGGACGTCATGCTCCCCGACATCGACGGGTTCGCGGTCTGCGAGCGGCTGCGGCGATCGGGGCAGGGCGTGCCCACCCTGTTCCTGACGGCCCGGGACGCCACCGAGGACAAGGTGCACGGACTGACCCTCGGCGGGGACGACTACGTGACGAAACCGTTCGCGGTCAGCGAGCTGATCGCCCGGGTCCGGGCGATCCTGCGCCGGGCCGGGGCCGCCGACGGCGCGCCCACGCCGCTGCGTTTCGCCGATCTCGAGCTCGACCCGGAGACCCGCGAGGTGCGGCGCGCCGGGCGGCACGTCGACCTCACCGCCACCGAGTATCGCCTGCTGCACTACCTGCTCGCGAACGCCCGCAAGGTGCTCACCCGGGCCCAACTCCTCGACCACGTCTGGGGACATGACTTCGGCGGTGACGCGCGGGTCCTGGAGACCTACGTCAGCTATCTGCGGCGCAAGATCGACGACGTGCCACCCCCGCTGATCCACACGGTGCGCGGCGTCGGCTACGTGCTGCGCCTGCCGCGTTGAGCCGGCCGGTCCTGTCCCTGCGGGCCCGGCTGCTGCTGGCCCTGGTGGGCCTGCTGGCCGTCGGGATGGCTCTCGGCGCCGTCGGCACGCGAGGGGCTCTGGGGGCCTACCTGCGTGGCCGGCTGGACCAGCAGGTCCGGGACGCCCATCCGCTGATGGAGCAGTTGCTCCTGCGGGCCGGCGGGGACGGGGACGGGGATGACCACTACCCAGGTTTCGGCACCACGTTCCTGGTGGGCACCTACGGCGCGTTGTACGACGGCGCCGGCCGCCGGCTCGCCGAGGCCAGCCCCGGCCCGGGTGGCCCGGGTGGTCCGGGTGGCCCGGCGGCGCCGACGCAGCGTCCGGCGGTGTCGGCACGCCTGCTCGCCACCGCCCGGCTGCATCCGGACCTCGCGACCGTCCCGCTGTGCACGGTGGGCGCCGAGGACCATGGCGGCCGGTTCAGGATGCTCGCGGAGCGCTTCGACAACGGGTATGTGCTGATCGTCGCCGTGCCCTTCGCGGAGGTGAACGCCACCCTTGACCGGGTCACCAGGATCGAGGTCGTGGCGACCTCGGTGGTCACGGCCGCGCTGGCCGTGCTGGCATACGTCATCATCCGGCTTGGGCTGCGTCCCCTGACCCGGATCGAGCAGACCGCGGACCTGATCGCCCACGGCGACCTGACCAGGCGGGTCGCCGACGCGGACCGCCGGACCGAGGTGGGTCGGCTCGGGCTCGCCTTCAACGCGATGCTCACCCGGATCGAGGCGGCGTTCCGGGCGCGTGAGGTCTCCGAAGGGCGTCTGCGCCGCTTCGTCGGGGACGCGAGCCACGAGCTGCGGACCCCGTTGACATCGATCCGCGGGTACGCCGAGATGTTCCACCGCGGCGCCGCGGAGCGGCCCGAGGACCTGGCGATGGTCATGCGCCGCATCGAGGAGGAGTCCGCGCGCATGAGCGAGCTGGTGGATGACCTGCTGCTGCTCGCCCGGCTGGACCAGCGACCGGTGCTGGAGCGCCAGCCGGTCGACGTCGCGGCGATGGTCCGTGACATCGTCACCGACGCCCGTGTGGTGAGCCCGGGACGGACGATCGAGGTCGACGTGCCGCCGATCCTCGAGGTGCTCGGCGATGAGGGCCGGCTGCGGCAGGCCGTCGGCAACCTCGTCCGCAACGCCGTCGTCCACACCCCGCCCGACGCCGGGATCTCCGTCTCCGTGGGCCCCCTCGAAGCCGGCTCCCCGGGGCCGACGGGCGATGGTCCCACCGACGGGATCGTGGTCTCGGTGGTCGACCACGGCCCGGGCGTCCCCGAGGATGCCGTGGCCCACCTCTTCGAACGCTTCTTCCGGGCCGATGCCGGGCGGTCCCGGGACGCCGGCGGGACCGGTCTGGGCCTGTCCATCGTCGACGCCGTCGCCACCGCGCACGGCGGGCGGGTCGAGTACCGGCCGACCCCGGGCGGCGGGGCGACGTTCCGTCTCGTCCTGCCCGGTCCGTCGCAGCCCGACTGACCTGTTCACCTTCGCCGGAAACGGGCCCGGAGACGTGGCGGGCGCGCGCTAGGCGGCGAAGGGGCGGAGTTCTGGTTCATCACCTCGGTCGTGCTGGCCGGCGCCCTGGGCCCGCGGCGATCCGGATCAGATAGCTCGGGTAAGATGGCCGTCACCACAGGTGATCGTCTTGAGGGGGTGAGACCCATTTCCGCTGTGTCAGGGTGGGTGCTCTCCTCCCGCGGTCGCGCGGTTCGCTCGAGGTAGGCGATCGGGAGGGTGCCCTTCGGCATCCCGAAAGGCTTCCCGTGTCGACATCCGGCCCTTCTCCTTCCTTTCTCTCCCCTTCTCGTCCGTCCTTTCCCTCCTCTTCTCGTCCGTCTTCCTCACCGTTTTCGTCCCTGCCGCGGTCCGTCGTCGTCACGCGGCTGCGGGCCGCCGGCTGCGTCTTCGCCGAGGACGAGGCACGGCTGCTCGTCAATGCGGCCCGGACCCCGGGCGAACTCGCCGCGATGGTGCGGCGGCGCGTCGCCGGTCTGCCCCTGGAACACGTGCTCGGCTGGGCGGAGTTCCACGGCCTGCGGATAGCCGTGGACCCCGGGGTCTTCGTGCCCCGCCGCCGCACGGAGTTCCTTGTCGATCAGGCGGTCGAACGGGTTGCCGGCCGGTCCCGGCCGGTCACTGTCGTCGATCTGTGCTGTGGCTCGGGGGCGATGGGGGTCGCGCTGGTGGCAGCCCTGCCCGGGATCGAAGTACACGCCGCCGACATCGAACCGGCCGCGGTGCGGTGCGCCCGCCGCAACCTCGCCTCCGCCGGTGGCCAGGTCTACGATGGTGATCTTTACGAGCCGCTGCCAGCCGTCCTACGGGGCCACGTGGACCTGCTGGCCGCGAACGCCCCCTATGTACCCACCGACGCGATCGAGCTGATGCCGCCGGAGGCTCGCGAGCACGAGCCGCGGGTGGCGCTCGACGGCGGGGCGGACGGGCTCGATGTTCTGCGGCGGGTGGCCGCCGAGGCGCCGCGGTGGCTGGCCCCGGGCGGTCACCTGCTGGTCGAGACCGGCGAGCGGCAGGCGGCATCGATCGTCGAAGCCAGCGCCCAGGCCGGTCTGATCCCCACGGTCGCCAGTTCCGCCGACCTGAACGCCACCGTCGTCATCGCCACCAGGCCGGCCGCGGCTCCCGTGTCCGCGGTGGGCGCGGCAGCTGGACAGCTGCCGCCAGTCGGGTAGGCCCAGCCCTTATCCGCGGCTGCCCGCGGAAAGGCCGCGGGCAGCCGGATGCGGCCGGATGCAATGGATGCGGATGGACCGAAGCCGTCCTCGGTGAATCCCCGGGACCTGCTCGTCAGCCAACAGGAGATGTTTCAGGGCAGGACGTCGTAGGTGTAGGTGTCGGTCATGTCGAGCACGCTGCGGGGGGTCGCCGGGGTGCTCGGCGTGCTCGACGTGCTCGACGGGGCGAACGGGGAGACCAGCGGGTCGTCGATCCGATGGCCGAGGAGGCTTGCCGGGGCGGTCATGTCCGGCTGGTACACGCGGCCGTGACGCCGCATCCAACCCTCCCAGACACGGTCGACGTTGCAGTGGTGCACGAAGAAGACCGGGTCGTTGGGGGACGACGCCAGCGACATGTCCCTGCCCCCGCCAACCCAGCGGTGGACCTGGTTGTGCAGTCCGGTGCCGATGAAGCCTTCGAGACGGTTGCGGAACCCCCGCGAACTCACGTTGAAGGGAGCCTCGTCGTAGCTCGCGAGTGTCGGATCGGCGACGGTGTCGAAGGCTGCGGTGATATCGGCGTTGCTCGGCAGGATCGACGATCCGAACGTGGCGCTGCCGAATCTACGCCGCACGCCGCGTTCGACGACCTGCTGGAGCGCGCCGCTGCTGCTGGTGGAGATCCGTACCCGGAAGCTGGTCGGGTCGGCGGGGTCGAAGAAGAACGCACCGCCGGGGATCGGGGTGCCCTGGCCCCCGAAACCGTCCGGGGTGTTCCGCCACAGTGCCGAAGCAGCGGGGTTCGGCGCCGTGGCGGGGGCGGAGGGTGTCCCGTCGCGCGCCCAGTCCCAGTAGGGCAGCCCGAAGTTCGGGTCGCCGAGAACGCGCTGGAGGTGCACTTCCAGCCAGCCAAGCATGACCCGGTGCCAGGGCAGGAAGACGGGGCCGGCGTGCGCGGCGTTGCGGTTGCTCGGTGACCCTCCCGGGGGGACGGGGGTGTTCATCGCGATGACATGCCAGATGACGAACAGGTCGTAGGTCCGTACCGGTCGGCTCGGACCGGGGATGCCGAACTGATTCGTGCGCAGCGTCGTAGGTTCGTGTTTGAGGAGCTTGATTCCGCGGATATAGGCCTTTCTCGCGTCGTCGTCGAGAAGGATGTCGCGCCGGACGACCGCCATGTCATGCCCCTTCCGGGAGCTCGTCGTGGGCGTCGTGGGCGTCGTGGTGATGGTGCTCGCCCGGATCGCCGTGCGGGCCATGGTCGTCGCCAGAGGCCCCGGGGGAGAACTCCTCGGGGAAGGCGGTGATGATCAGGCGTACCAGGTCGACGACCGAGGGGATCTGATAGTTGGGCAGGCCGTGGCAGTGTGCCGTGCCGTCGTTGGAAACCCCAATGTGGACGTTCAATGGTTGGCCGTCGACGGTGATCTCGTAGGTGGTCGTGATGACGACGTGGTGACCGTCGAAGTCGTCCTCGCGGACACTGCGGGCCGGGTCGCCATGTACGTGTTCCGGCCGGGGAAGGCTAGCAAGATAGTTGGCGAGAAAGGCGGGATGAGTGACGTCTGTCGGGTCCGGTGGCATGTAGTTCCCCCGAATTCCAGGCGGTGCGGTGAGGTGGTGAGGCGGTGAGGTGACCAAGAATCTACCGACGGTACGGGTCTGGCAACGAGGTGTCGTCCAGGCGTCTGTGCGTCACGTGGGCCGGCGACGCCGCGGCGCCGCCGGTGCCGGGGATGCGTCAACCTGCCGACCGAGGTGTTATCGGATGGTCGACAGCGCCTTGTTCACGTCTTCGGCGTCGAACTCGACCGGGTCGAACTCGTCTGCGTCCCGCAGGCCCAGCCATTCCAGGCGTTCGTCGTGTTCCGGATGGCCGGGGTCGCCGAGGACCTCGACGAGCTCGCCGATGCGGGCTGCTGATCGCGAGATCGTTGAGGTCCGCCTTGACCTGGGCCTCCGCCGTCGCTTGGAGAGGGCCGGGTAGCCGCCGCGCGGGATGATGTCATCACCGCGGCGGTCGCTCAGCTCGAGCCGATGCCCAACGTCCCGCCGGCTGCCGAGGTTCGGTCGATGAGAGCGGCGATGCCGTCGAGGATCCGGTCCACGCCGAAGAGAAACTCCTCGGTCTCCTCGAAGCCCGCCGGGCCGTCGCCGATCTCGCCCGCCCAGGCGATGCGGTGCAGCCGCGGATAGGTCCGCTCGTCGACGAGCTCGCGCAGCAACGCCTCGAAGCCCCAGACAGGCGGCGCGTCGCCCCCAGCCGGCCCTGCCTCCGCGTCAGCTCCAGCCCCAGCGCAAGGAGCCACAGCCGTCCGGGCCTGGGCGGCAGCCCGGGCGGCATTGTGGGCCATTCGGGCCTCGCTGAGGGCGTACGAGCTGAGCAGGCCGATCACGCGGAGTTTGTCGGCGTCAGACAGGCTGGTGCCGTCGAGGGTCTCCAGCCCCTTTTCGACGAAGGTCAGCGAATTCGGCGCAAGCGGGGGCGCGGCCATCGGCATCTGGGTGATCCAGGGATGGCGGTCGATCATCTGGCGCTGGACGATCACCCAGGCTCGCAGCCGGGCCCGCCAACCATCGCCCTCGATGACGAGGCTTTCGGCGCCCTGGGCGCTGGCGTTCCACATCATCTGGAGCAGCTCGTCCTTGGTGGCCAAGTGCCGGTAGAGCGACATCGTCGTGTAGCCGAGCTCCTTCGCCACGCGGGCCATCGACACCGCGTCCAAGCCCTCGGCGTCGGCGATCCGGGTCGCCGTCGCCACGATCGCGTCTACCGACAGCTCCGGCCGCGGCCCGCGCTGACCACGCTCGCGGCGGCCCCAGAGCAGGTCGAGGCCCGGCGGTAGCGGCGGTGACTTCTCGCTGACCATCGACCTCCCTCCTTGACTGCGAGAATACGGCTTGACGTCAACTGTATATGGCGCATACCTTTCATGTATGCCATACACAGTAATCGCGGACGGGATCCGCAAGTCCTACGATGGCCGGGCGGTGCTCGACGGCGTCGACCTGGCTATCGAGCAGGGTTCCGTCTTCGCGCTTCTCGGTCCGAACGGGGCGGGCAAGACGACGATGGTGCGCATCCTGGCAACCCTGGTCGCCCCTGACGCGGGGACGGCCGTGATCGCGGGCTGTGATCTGCTTCGCGACCCGGTCGGCGTCAAGGGCGCGATCAGCCTGACTGGCCAGTACGCCGCGATCGACGATCTGCTTACCGGCCGGGAGAACCTCGAGATGATGGCGCGGCTGCGCCACCTGCCCAGGCGCGTGGTCCGGTCCCGGGTCGACGACCTGCTGGCCGAGTTCGACCTGGCCGACGCCCGGGACCGCCGGGTGAAGACGTACTCCGGCGGGATGCGCCGGCGCCTCGACCTGGCGGCCAGCATGGTCAAGCGGCCCCTCCTGTGCCAGCGCGGGCACAGGCACCGCGGGCAGCGGACCTGCTCGCGTGACCGGGTGCCACCCTCAGAATGATTGTTCTCGATACCAATGTCATCTCCGAGCTCATGCGCGCAGCACCAGCCGACCGCGTCGTAAGGTGGGTAACCAGCCGACCCGGTGACGCCTTGAACACGACCTCGATCACCGTGGCTGAGGTCCGTTACAGCCTCGTCCGACTGCCATCCGGTCGCCGCCGTGAGTTGCTGATGGCAGCCGCGGACGATGTCTTCTCGGCGTTCCAGGACAGAGTCCTGCCCTTCGCGCCACGGCGGCCCGTCACTACGCCAGCCTCGTGGTCGAGCGTGAACAAGCCGGGACTCCGATCAGCGGCTTCGACGCCCAGATCGCGGCTATCTGTCGAGCCCGCAACGCCGTCCTGGCTACCCGCAACACCAGCGACTTCACCGGCCTGGGCTTGGAACTGGTCGACCCCTGGGAGGCCGAGGTGCTGCCCGCCGAACTGCAGGTTGCGTTCCGCCTCAAGCGCCGTCAGCAGGGCTAGCATCGGGCCGCCCACCGGCTGGTCCGTCGGCGGAGGTTCGTGGACGCCCGATATGATACGGGCTGCCCGTTCCGCTGCGTGCCCGAGGCGTCGCTGGGCGCTGGCCGTCACGCGCGGGACCGGGTAGCCGTCGTGCAGTCTGCTCGTGTCCGCATGGAGGAGCCCCGTGAGCACCCGGGTCGAGACGCTGGAGTTTCAGGCCGAGGCGCGTCAGCTTCTGCAGCTGATGGTCCATTCGATCTACTCGAACAAGGACATCTTCCTGCGGGAGCTGATCTCTAACGCGTCCGATGCCCTGGACAAGCTGCGCATCGCGTCGTTGGTCAAGGACGGCCCGCGGGTCGACAGCGCCGACCTGCGCATCGAGATCGAGGCCGACGTCAACGCTCGCACTCTGACCGTCCGCGACAACGGCATCGGGATGTCCCGCGACGAGGTCGTCGGGCTCATCGGCACCATCGCGAAGTCCGGCACGGCCGAGCTGCTGCGCAAGCTGCGGGAATCCGAGGACGGCGCGGCGTCATCCGATCTGATCGGGCAGTTCGGCGTCGGCTTCTACTCCACCTTCATGGTGGCCGACAAGGTCACCCTGCTGACTGGGAAGGCCGGTGAGAGCGGCGGCACCCGGTGGGAGTCCGACGGCGCGGGCACCTACGTCATCGAGACGGTGGACGACGCGCCGCGGGGAACCGCGGTCACGGTCCACCTGAAGCCCGAGGACAGCGAGGACCGTCTCTACGACTACACCGACGAGAACAAGATCCGGGAGATCGTCAAGCGGTACTCCGACTTCATCGCCTGGCCCATCCGGCTGGTGTCGGCCCCCGCCGCGAAGGACCGAGACTCGAACGACGACGGGACAGCCGAGTCCGGCGCCGGCGCCGAGAATGCCGGCGACCGGCCGCTCAACTCGATGAAGGCGCTGTGGGCCCGGCCGCAGAGCGAGGTCGACAAGGCCGAGTACGACCAGTTCTACCAGCACCTCAGCCATGACTGGACCGGCCCGCTCGAGGTCATCCACATGAAGGGCGAGGGGACGTTCGAGTACGAGGCCCTGTTGTTCATCCCGTCGCGAGCGCCGCTCGACCTGTTCACCCGGGATGCACGCCGCGGCGTCCAGCTGTATGTGAAGCGCGTGTTCATCATGGATGACTGTGCGGAGCTCCTGCCGAACTATCTGCGCTTCGTCCGGGGCGTCGTCGACACGCACGACCTGTCGCTCAACATCTCCCGAGAGATCCTCCAGCAGGACCGCCGGATCCAACTTGTGCGGCGCCGGCTGGTCAAGAAGATACTGGCCTCCATCAGGGCTCTTCAGGAGAACGACGCCGAGCGCTACCGCACGCTGTGGAAGGAGTTCGGCGCCGCCCTCAAGGAGGGCCTCCTCGAGGATGCCGACAACCAGGATGCGATCCTCGGCCTCGTCTCGGTGGACTCGACGCACGACGCCGATCGGCCGACCACGCTGCGCGAGTACATCGAGCGTATGAAGGACGCCCAGAACGAGATCTACTACCTGACCGGCGATTCGCGCGGAATGATCGAGAACTCGCCGCACATGGAGGCGTTCCGGGCCAAGGGCTACGAGGTCCTGATCCTGACCGACCCGGTTGACGAGGTCTGGGTCGAACGGGTGGCGGAGTTCGACGGCAAGCCGCTGAAGTCGATCGCGAAGGGCGAAGTCGACCTCGACACCGACGACGAGAAGAAGAGCAGCGAGGCCGAGCGGGAACAGCTGCGCAAGGACTTCGCCGCCCTACTGCCCTGGCTGGCGGCCAAGCTTGAGGACGACGTCAAGGAGGTCCGGCTGTCCAGCCGCCTCACCACGTCGCCGGCCTGCCTCGTCGGCGACACGTTCGACATGACGCCCGCGCTGGAGAAGATGTACCGGGCGATGGGGCACGAGATGCCACGCCCCAAGCGCATCCTCGAACTCAACCCGACGCACGCGCTGGTCATGGGCCTGCGCGCCGCACACGAACGGGACGCGGATTCCGCCGCCCTCGGCGACACCGCGGAGCTGCTGTACGGCATGGCGCTGCTCGCCGAAGGCGGAGAACTGCGCGATCCCGCGCGATTCACCCGCCTCCTCGCCGAACGCCTGGCGGAGGCGCTGTAGCGGCCGCCAACCGAGCGGGCCGTGTTTGTGCCGCGCGACGTATTCGACTTCGAGTGCGCCGAAGTGGCGCAGGCTGTCGACAGGAATCCTGCCGCGGTCCGTCAGCATGCAGGCGACCGCACACCGTAATGAGATTCGAACTCACTGTGAGGCGACAGCCCTGGCCGCGGGGCCGCGCCAAGTGCTGCGGGAAAATCCGAGCGCGACCCGTCAGCGACACCGGCGGGCGTTGAGCCGGGCGGCCTGGCGCGTCAGGTAATCGCGCTCGGCGAGGTTGGGTGCCTTGTGGGCCGCCTCGGCGTACAGCCGTGCCGCCGTCGCCAGGTCGCCGTCGCGCTCGTGGAGGTACGCCGCCACCGCGGCGTGGCGGGGCAGTGAGTCGTTCAGCGCCGCGAGCGCCGCCAGCCCGGCGCGCGGTCCGTCGGCCTCGCCGACGGCCACTGCGCGGTTGAGCCGGACGACCGGGCTGTCGGTCAGACGCGCGAGCTCGTCGTACCACTCGACGATCTGGACCCAGTCAGTCTCCTCGGCGGTGGGCGCGTCAGCGTGGAGTGCCGCGATGGCGGCCTGGGCCTGGAACTCGCCCAGCCGGTCGCGGGCGAGGGCCGCCTGCAGGATCTTGACGCCCTCGGCGATCAGCTCAGTGTCCCACCGGCTGCGGTCCTGCTCGGCGAGCGGCACCAGGCTGCCGTTGGGCGCGGTCCGGGTGACGCGCCGGGCGTGGTGGAGCAGCATGAGGGCGAGCAGCCCCGCCACCTCGGGATGGTCGACCGCGGCCGCGAGCTGCCGGGTGAGCCGGATGGACTCGGCGGCAAGGTCGACGTCGCCGGAGTAGCCCTCGTTGAAGACCAAGTAGAGGACGCGCAGCACGGTGGCGACGTCGCCGGGCTGGCCGAACCGCACGCCGGAGATGGTGCGCTTGGCACGGCTGATGCGCTGCGCCATGGTCGCCTCGGGCACCAGGTAGGCCTGGGCGATCTGGCGGGTGGTCAGCCCGCCGACGGCGCGCAGCGTGAGCGCGACCGCGGACGACGGCGTCAGCGAGGGGTGGGCGCACAGGAAGTAGAGCTGGAGCGTGTCGTCCACCGTGGGCGCGGGCCCGGGCGCCGGCTCCTCGTTGACGAGGTCCTCACGCCGGCGGCGGGCGGCGTCCGCCCGGGTCGCGTCGAGGAACCGGCGCCAGGCCACGGTGACCAGCCAGCCCTTCGGGTCCCGCGGCGGGTCGGCCGGCCAGACGCGGACCGCCTCGACCAGCGCGTCCTGCATGGCGTCCTCGGCCGCCGCGAAGTCGGCTCCGCGGCGGACGAGGATCCCTAGCACGCTCGGGGTGAGGCTCCGGAGCAGGGCCTCGTTTATCTGAGAGGTCACTCTGTGATGGTGGGCGGTGAGGTCAGGAACGGGCGCACCTCGAGCCACTCGTGGATCGGCTTCCCGCCCGCCCCAGGGGCGGCCGACAGGTCCCCGGCCAGCTCGATGGCGCGCTCGTAGCTGTCGACGTCGATCACCATCCAGCCGGCGATGAGATCCTTGGTCTCGGCGAACGGGCCGTCGGTGACCGGTGGGCGCCCCTCACCGTCGTACCGGACGAACGTCCCCTCGGGGGCAAGCGCCTGGCCATCGACGAACTCGCCGGTCCCCTCGAGCCGGGCCGCGAAGTCGTGCATGTACTGCATATGCGCCGAGATCTCCTCCGGGGTCCACTGGTCCATGGGCACGTTGTTGACCGGAGCCGGAGCGCCGCGGTAGTGCTTGAGCAGCAAGTACTTAGCCATCGTGTTTCTCCTCGGTGCTGGTGCTACCCATTTTGGTCACGTTCACCGCGGGGACGGAGCCAGTCGCGGGTTCTCGACATCGCCGGTTGCATCCCGAGCGCCGGAGTCTCAGCCGGTAAGACCCAACGGACGGCGGGTACCTTGGTGGAAGGACCCGCCTCCATGGTGGACGGAGCCTTGACGGTGTTGAACATCAAAAATGAGGAAGCCCAGCGTCTGAGCCGCGAGCTTGCGGAGCTGACGGGGGAGACCGTCACGACGGCCGTGCTCGTCGCTGTCCGGGAACGCCTGGAGCGGATGCGCGCCGACCGCGACGAAGGTGAGCAGCGAGCGGCCCGCATCGTTGCCCTGGGTCGTCAGACAGCGGCCGCGGTGCCCCCGCCCGGCCTGAGCATCGAGGATCTCTACGATGAGCATGGGTTGCCAGCGTGATCGTAGACTCGTCGGCACTCGTCGGCACTCGTCGGCTCAAGGGTGAGGACTTCGTCCACACTGATCTGATCGCCGCGGAGCTGGACGACGAATAGGCACACCGACGAATGACCGGCTGAGTAGGCATTCCGTTGGCTTCTGACGCACCAGGCTTTGCGGGCCAGCGCCGCTTCTCCCTTCGTTTTGGCTGGGGACTTGAGGATCTTGCCGTTCTTGCGCCAACAAGCGACATCCACGTCGTCGTGGACGTGTTGTCATTCAGTATGGCGGTGTCGGTCGCGGTCGGGCACGGGGCGCGCGTCTTTCCATACTTCAGCGAGAGTTTCTGGCCGCCGGGGGTTCTCGACGGCACGCTGTCCCTGCCCACCAGCGTGGTGGTGCTCACCAGCGCGGTGATGCCCACCAGGCCCGGCCTTCTTCCGCTTGATCGTGACAGCCTGCCGCATGTCCCCTTGGCTAGGGCCAGTCGTCGCTGCGGCCCGGGACGCCCGCATCGATCACTTGCACCTCGTCGGTCACTCGCTCGGCGCCGTCGTGGCCACGGCCACCGCAGGGCTGTACCCGACAGGGTACGGTCCCTGACGGCGCATGCCGGATGGATCAGCGCGGACCCGAGGATGGCGTTCCAGTTCGAGCTGTGGAAGCGGTTGGTGTTCGTCGACCCCGCGGCGATCGCGCAGCTGCTGTTGCTCACCGCGATGGGCAGGGAAACCCTGGACGCCTGGGAGCGGACCGATTTCGAGCGGGCGAGGGAGGCCTTCGTCGGCCTGTTGGACGGTGCCGCGGCCGGTTTCGCCCGGCAGTGTGATGCCGACACGACCATTGAGCCTTTCCGCGTAACCGATCGTCACGTTTAGTGATCACGTCGTTCGATCATGCTCGATGTGCAGGAGCACGAGAGCGGCGGCGACAATCTTCCCGATCTTCCACGGGCAGACGCTGACGTTGCGCAGCGCCTTGAACGTCATCTTCAAGAGCGAGTTCCCGCGTTCGCCGACGGCCCGTTGGGCGTTGTGCGCCTTGTTGGATGCTTTCTGGTCGTCGGTGAGCGAGCCACCCTTGGGCTTCAGCCACCCTTGGGCTTCTTGATCGCGACGGTCACGGTGTCGCGTTCGCCTTCGTAGCCCAGATCGCCCAGGACCGGCAGGCCTGCGGCGATCCAGACCGCCAGCGCCGGCAAGATCTGCGGGTGCGCGCGCAGCGCGGTGGTGTCGTGTTCGCGGCCGGGGCGCACCTCGGAAGTCCACAGCGGCCAGCCATCGGGCGCGGTGACGACCTGGATGTTCCCGCCGTGATTGGCATGCTTGCCCGACCACCACAGGTCCACTCCCGCGGTCGGGCCCGGGGTGGCGTTCCGGTCGGTCTCGATCAGCGTGCCATCGACACTGACGTGGCTGTGACCGGCGGCTTTCGCGGCGAGCAGGGCGGATTCCAGCTTCGGGGCGCGCTCGGCCAGCACGGCGATCCCTTCGTGGAGGTAGTCGTAGCCGGTCGACTTCTTGATCCCATGGTCGACGATCAGTTGGGCGACCCGGGTGGCGTCGGCGAACCAGCGCAGCACGAGCACCGCCTGCTCACGACTGGTGAGCTTCCGTGTCCCCTTCCGGGTGCCGCGGCGGACACGTTCCGCTTCCAGCAGTCCGGTGACGAACTCGACCGTGTGGTCCTGGAACGGCAGTACGGCCGTGTATGTCGCACTCATGGCGCGCGGGACTCCCTGAAGCTGATCTTTGGTCGGAACAGACTTCTACCGGGGTCCCGCGTTTCTTCTTGCACCGCCCCCTTCGGACCGCCCTACCGCCTACCGTCCGTGATGCTCACGCAGAGCTATCGATCGTTGCGCGGAAAGGCTCAATGACTGATCCGTCCAGACGTGCCCGGCGGGAGACGATCCGAGCCGAGCACGCGGCCGAGGATGCCGAAGCCGCCGAGGCGGAGGCGGTGGAGTCCGAGCAGGCCGTCCTCGGTACGGGTGCCCACATCGTCGGCGGACGGGCTGCGCGTCCGCGAGGCGGCGGCAGGTCAATGATCGCCTTCGGCGAGTTCGTCGACGCCGAGCTCGGCCAGCAGCGTGGAACGCAGCCGGTCGAAGGCGGGGTCGGTCCGTCGCCGAGGGGACGCCACATCGACTGGAACGTCGAGGGAGAGCCGTCCCTCGGTGAGGACAAGCACCCGGTCCGCGAGCAGGATCGCCTCGTCAACGTCGTGCGTGACGAACAGTACCGCCGGCCGGTGGCGACGGCACAGCTGCTGGAGCAGGGCGTGCATCCTGATCCGGGTCAGGGCGTCGAGGGCCCCGAACGGTTCGTCGAGCATGACAAGGTCCGGCTCCCGAACCAGCGCCCGGGCGAGCGCGACCCGCTGTGCCTCACCGCCGGACAGCGCCACCGGCCAGGACCGTTCCCGCCCGGCCAGCCCGACCTCTGCGAGCGCCACCCGTCCGCGTTCGGCGACGTCGCGGCCGGACAGACCGATCGTCACGTTGGCCAGGGTCCGCGTCCATGGAAGCAGCCGGGCCTCCTGGAAGACGACCGAACGCTGCCGGGTGGCCAGAACCTCGCCGGAGATGCCGCCGTCGAAGCCGCCGAGGATGCGGATCAGCGTGCTCTTCCCTGACCCGCTGCGGCCCAGCAGGGCGACGAACTCCCCGGAGGCGACCGTGAGGTCGAGGCCGTCGAGGACCGTGTGATTCCCGAAGGTGCGACGCAGGCCGCGGATCCGGATGGCGGCGCCGTCGGCACCGCGGGTTTCGGCGGTTTCGGCGGTGTGCTGAGCGTCGGCGGTGTGCTGAGCGTCGGCGGTGTGCTGAGCGTCGGCGGTGTGCTGAGCGTCGGCGGTGGCCGGGCGCTCCAGGGTGGCGACGGCCGTGGCCGCCGCCGTGGTGTTGGTGTCGGTGTCGGTGCTCAGGTTCCGTCGAAGCCGCGGCGCCATGACAGCAGCGTCCTTTCCAGGATGCGGACCATTCCGTCGCTGACGAGTCCCAGGATTCCGTAGATGACCAGGCAGAGGACCATGATGTCGGTCCGATTCCAGGACTGCGCGCTGTTGAGCAGGTAGCCGATGCCCTTGTCGGTGTTGACCTGCTCGGCGAAGACCAGCAGTAGCCAGGCGACTCCCAGAGCCCAGCGCAGACCGACGAGGAAGCCCGGGAGCGCGCCGGGAACGATGACTCGCCGGATGAGCCCGAACCGGCCGAGGCCGAAGGTCTGGCCGGCCTCCACCAGTTTGATGTCGACCCCGCGGATGGCGGAGTAGGTGTTCATATAGATGGGGAAGGAGACCCCCACGGTAATCAGGAATATTTTTGCTTCCTCGCCGATGCCGATCCATACGATGATGAGCGGCAGCAACGCGATGACGGGGATCGTCCGTAGGAAGTTCATCGCGGAGTCGACGACGTCCTGGCCGGCGCGGAAGAAACCGGCGATCACCGCGAGAGTCAGCCCGATGGTGACTCCGAGGATCAGGCCGACCCCGCACCGGTAGAGCGAGATGCCGAGGCTGTCCAGCAGCTCGCCGCTGTTCCACAGCTCCCGTCCCGCGCCGAACACCGCGGCCGGGGAGGCCAAGGACTGGTCGCTGACGAGGCCGAATCCCGTGACCGTCCACCAGGCGGCGAACAACAGCGCGGGACCGGTGAACCGGCGGACCTCCGGCGGAATCCACCGGCGCCCGCCGGAGCCGCGCGGCCCGGCCTCGGTCCGGCCGTCAGCGATGACGCCGTCGGGTAAGATGAGTTCGTTCACGTTTATCATCCCCTCGGATGGAACGTCCCGGTGCCCTGAGGTTCAGGTGGCCAGCGAGGCCTTGGTGAACGCGGCGGTCAGCTCGGCATTGAAACCCTTGTCGATCTCGTCGTTGACGTTCAGGGTCTTCGGCAGTTGGTCGACGTCGATCAGCAGTCGGGCCTGCACGCGCTGGCTCTCGATGAAGCTTTCGGAGACCGGCTTGTAGAGTGCCCGCGGCAGCGAGTCGAAGTACTTCCTCGCCGTCTGCGGGTTCTGCTTGAGCTGGCCCACGTAGTACTTCTTGATCCACTCGTCCTCATGGGCCTTCGGCCAGGCGGATGCCCGGGACAGGCGGATCAGGAAGTCCTGCACCGCCGTGCGCTTCGCCGGATCCTTGAGGGTGTTCTTCGATGCCAGCACGACCGAGAAGACCGGGAGCGGCTTGGTCTCGATCTCATAGGAACCGGGAGCCTGCTGGCCGACCGCGGCGACGTACTGCTTGGCGTACACGATGGCGTCGACCCGACCGGAGGCGAGTGTCGCTCCGAGGCTCGTGATGGGCACGTTCACCGGGGTGATGTCGCTCTGCTTCAGACCGGCGGACGCGAGCTGGTTGAGCAGATAACCGTGCAGGGAGGTACCGAGGGTGAGGGCGATGCGCCTGCCCTTGAGGTCGGCTGGCTTGTGAATCCCGGAGCCGGCCTTGACGATGATCGTCTGGGTGTTCACCGGGTTCTCCGCGACAGCGACCGCGGTCACGCCGGCGTGCGCCCCGTTCGCGAACAGTACCGGTGTATCGCCCATGAAGCCCACGTCGATCTTGCTCGCGCTGAACGCGGCGTTCATGTGCGGACCGTCGGCGAAGGTGTTCCAGCTCAACCCGTAGGAAGTGCCCCGCGCCTCGCCGGAGAGCGTGAGCGGCAGTTCCAAATACTTGCCCTGGTCGCCGATCCGCAGCGTCACCTGGCCACCCGTAGCGGCCGAACCCGCGCTGCCGCTGCCGCCGTCGTTCCCACAGGCGGCCAGGGTCACCGCGACGGCTGCGGCAAGTCCGGCGGCCAGGAGGGAAAGACGCCGCCCGCGCGGTCGTCGATGCTGCATCGGAAATCTCCCTATCGGGTCGTTCGGTCGTGATCCGGCGGACAGACGGTGGCCGTTCGGGGTGGCTTGTCGTTCGAGGTGGATCGTTGGTCGGGGTGCCGACAGCCGCGAGGGACTTGGCCCTCGCGGCTGTCAGCGGATTGCCGGCTCCGGTATTCGTGGTGTCCGCGGATATCGGCGGACAGCGGATCAGGAGCCGAGGAACGGTTCCCCGGCGACCAGTTCGGATTCCTTGCCGTCGACGCCGACCGGAATGTCGCCCTCGATGGTCACCCGGTACAGCACCCGGTCGAAGTCGAGGTGGCCCAGGTCCGACGGGCCGAGGTGGGAGGTCGCGCGGTTGTCCCAGAAGGCGATGTCACCGGGGTTCCACTTGAACCGCACCGTGAACTCGGGCCGGGAGATCTGCTCGTAGAACAGGTCGAGGATCCGGCGGCTCTGTTTCGGCGAGAAACCGATGATCTCGCTGTCCTTGGAGGTGAAGCTCGGGCTGACGAACAGCGCCCGCTCGCCGGTCTCCGGATGGACGCGCACCACCGGGTGGATCGCGACCAGCGGGTTTGCGGCGACCTTCCGCCCGTACTCGCTCTCGCTGGGGAAGTTTCCGAAGCTATGCCGGGCGCGCAGGCCGTTGGCCAGGTCCCGAAGCTGCTCGGGCAGCTCCTGGTAGGCGGCGACCAGGTTGGTCCACGCAGTGTCGCCGCCGTATGGCGGGACGATGCCGGCCCGCAGGATCGACGCGGCGGGCGGGTTCACCAGCGCGGTGACGTCGGTGTGCCAGCCATTGTCGTAGGTGACCTTCTTCTTCGTTCCGAAGAACCTGGCGTACCGCCGGCTGTCGATCGGCAGGATCTCCGGGAAGCCCGCCGGCGGCGCGTCCTCGTGCGGGTGGGCCGGGGTCAGCTTGCCGAAGCGTCGGCCGAAGGCGACCTGCTGGGCGTGGTCGATGTTCTGGCCGGGGAAGAAGACAACCTTCCACTGGTGCAGCGTGGAGCGGATCTCGGCGATGGTCGCGTCGTCCAGGTCCTCGCGCAGGTCCACTCCGTGAATCTCGGCCCCGATATAGCCGGAAAGCGGGCGGACGTCGAGTCCCAGAAGAGGGGTCGTGGTTGTCATCCTGTGTTCCTCCAGAGGTTGGGAAAAGATGCGAAGACGGCGGGGAGGGCAGCCGGAATTCCGGGTGACGGACCGGTGGGACGCGTTCTCGGGGAGTGCCGGGAACGCCTGCGCTATCGTGATCGGCACTATTGCGATCGACTACGGATTCTGTCGCGACGGACAGCGGAACGTGACGCCGGGCGGCAACATCGGCGACAACGAGCGCTGGCTGCGGGAAATCTTCCCGTACCGCCGTTCCTGGAGTCGCTCACCGGTCAATCTTCGGTCTCGCCCTTCCGGGCCGTCAACGTTTTGTGTTCTGGTGGAATTAATACCTCCGGCGGGCGGCTGCGGCGACTGTCGGTGTCCGTGATGGTGTCCGTGATGGTGTCCGCGACGGCATCGGGGCGGGCAGCGGGACGGGCAGACTGTGCGGGCGGCGGTGGACCGCGTCGAGGACGGTCGCTCCCGCCGCGACGGCCAGCACGTTCATGCCGAAGCTGCTCGGCAGCACCATCCGCTCGGGATCGGTGCACACACGTGAGTGCGCGGCGATCTCCTCGTGCAGGTCGACCAACAGATCCGGCAGGCAGAGCGCGGCGGCCTCGGTGAGAACGACGATTTCCGGGTCCATCATGTCCACGAGCAGGCTGATCATCCGACCCACCAGCCGGAGCCTGGCGCGCAACAGCGACAGCGCGCGCGGGTCGCCGGCGAGCCCGGCGTGCAGCAGCACCTGCAGGTCCGGACGGGAGATGATCCCGTCCTGGGTCGCCCGCAGCAGCATGGTCCGTTCCGACAGCGCCGCCTGCGCGCAGCCCGACCGGCCGCAGCGGCACGGGACGTCGCTGTCGGCGAGCCGCAGGTGAGCGATGCCGCCCGCAGCGGAATGCGGTCCGATGTGCACCGATCCGTCGGTGGCGAACGCGGCGTCGACCACGTTGCCGACGAACAGCTGCAGCAGGCTGCGCCGGGCGCGCGGGTCGCCGAAGAGGATCTCCGCCTGGGCCAGGGCGCGGGCGTGCCCGTCGACGTGCACCGGCATGCCCATGGCCGCCGCCAGCACCTCCCGGACCGGCACGTCATGCCAGTCCAGGGGCTCGTGTTCGATCACCACGCCGAGGTCGGGGTCGACCCGGCCGCCGGTGACGACGCCGAGGCCGAGGACACGGTTGCCCTGGGCGCGCCGGGCGAGGAAGTCGGGCAGATGTCGGGCGATCATCCGAAGGACGTCCGCCGGGCCCCCCTCCCGCGGCAACTGCTCCCGCGTCACCACCTGTCCACGCAGGTCGACAAGGCTGAAGGTGACGAACGGGACGGCGATGTGCACCCCGCAGGCCAGATGAAGGTCGGTGTCCACGTCCAGGGGCACGTGCGGCCGCCCGGCCCGGGGAGCCAGCGAGGAGGCGGGAAGCTCTCGGAGCAGACCCAGGGAGATCAGCCCGGCTGTCTGCCGGGAGACCGCCGCCGGGCTGAGCCCTGTTGCCCTCCCGATGGCGGTGCGGGCGACCGGACCGTGGTCGAGGACCGCCCGCAGGATCGCCGCCGCGGAGCCCGCGGGGCCGCCCGGGGCACCGTAACCACTGGGGGCGCCGGAGCCGCCGGAGCCGCCTGGGCTGCCTGGGCTGCCTGGGCCGCCGGCAGTGGTTCTCCCGGCTCCAAGCCTGGAGACGACCCCCGCCGCGGCCCGCGGCCTTCCCTGCGCCGGCAGCGTTTCCCGCGCCGACATCTTGTCGCGTACTGGCGCCTTGTCGCGTACGGGCACGGAGAACCTCCTCGCGATGCGACCACGCGGCCGACGGGGCCTCTCGTCGCCGCGCACGCGCAAGGCGTGCAAACACAGGGCAGGTGGAACGCACGGAAAAGTCAGGACCGGGGGCCCGGCTGACCACAGGGACGGTGGACCGGAGGGAGGGGCCCACCCTTCGCTGACATCAGGTCGGCGGCCGTTGGCCGGCTCGGGTACGAGGCGGCAGGTGCCGTCACCGGGCGCCGGGGGCTTACGGTGACGGATGCCAGTCGGCGGAACGGGGCCTGATGATCAGCGGGATCGATGGTAAGGGTGACAGAGCGCGCTCGCGACGCGATGAAAGTCAATGTGTGCACGGCAGACCAGAAGCGGGCGCCGGCTCATGACGCTGACAGTAGATATCATTCCGCCGCTTGTCAATAAAAAAAGTAGAGATTATCGCCTTCCACTCAGCCGACTAGGAGAATAAGCGGGGGCGCGGCGAGCACGATGATCGCCCCGAAGTAGGCGCACGGCGGCATCCACCATGGCACTTCCGGCGGGTCGAGGAGCCGGGTGATCCGCGAGATGACCGGATTGGCCGTGCCGCGCCGGGGGCCGCCGCCGACCGGTCGTGTCTGGCCGGGCGCCGCATCGCCGGGGTCTGGCCCGCCGGCGTCTGGGTTGCCCGGGCCGGGCGGGCCGGAATCGCGGACGCCGACCGCCGTAGGCTCGTGGGAGCCGAGTGCGGGCAGCACAGCGGCCGGAGAATCGATGATCCCCAGCGCCCCGGCGGGGACCGGTGCCCTTGCCCCGCCCAGCCGGGCCAAGGCCCGCGCGAGCGATCGGCGGCTTGTCTGCCGGGCCGCCGCGTCGTCGGCGAGCATCTCGACGAGGAGCGAGACGGCCGCGGTCGCCTCCCTGGCCGGGTCCAGGAACGGGAAGGTCCGCTCCCACGCGACGAACGGCTGGATGACGAGGTCGTGACGACCGGCGACGTGGGCCGCCTCGTGGGCGAGCACGGCGTCCAGTTCGGTGGCGTCGAGGGTGTTCAGTAGCCCGCGGGAGACCACAACCCGGGCGTGCCGCACCCCCGGCACGCAGTAGGCGACCGCGACGGGATGATCGAGGATACGCAGTAGAATGCCGGCCCGGTCCCGGTGTTCGCACAGGCAGCAGCCGGTTGCGCCCCCGCCGTCGGCGGTTGTGCCAGGGTCGGTGGCCGCACCAGAGTCCGCGGCTGTGCCGGAATGATGGGACGCATGGCCGGGCGGGACGCAGGTCTCATGCCGGCGATGCCGACGGCCAGCCAGATCGACCAGGTCGCGGTGTCGGTGACGCTCGCGAAGGGTGGCGGCGCTGGAGGTGCCGAGCACCCCGAACAGCCGGGAGGCCAAGGCCGCCGCCACAGCGAGGCCGATGAGGTTGATCAGGCCCAGGCCCGTCAGCGGCGCGCCGGCCGCGATGTTGTCGAGATGGTCGACGATGGCGGTCGGGGTGTCGCCGGACAGCGGTGAGACGGTGAACGCGATCGCCGCGAGTAGCGCCGACACTCCGCCGGCCAGACCGACCGCCTGCCAGAGCACGATCGCCGCCCGTGGACATCGGTAGGGCCAGCGCGCGGCGGCCAGCAGGCGTGGGACCGGCCAGGCCAACACGCCCGCGAACAGGGCGAGAAGTGCCGCGGTCGTCATGTCCCGGCTAACGCTACCGGTGGTCGGGCGGAATCTGGGCCGTTCGATCCGGGTCGGTGGCTACCGTGACGATCTGCTCCGGGTCGTCGCGGGGCGGGTCTCCGATCGCCGGACCGCGCCGGGCCTCGGCGTGCCGGACCTCCGTGTGCGGATCCTCGGCCTGCGGATCCTCGGCGCGCGGGGCCTCGGCGCCAGGCACGAAGATGCCGGGTGCCCCGGAACCGACGGGTTCCAGGGCACGGCGAAGGATCTCGGCCTCCTCCGCGGACACCGACCCCACGAAGCGGACCAGGGCGGAACCACGATCGTCCGCCGTGCCGAGCGCCTCCATCATCGCCTCGGCCACGACGGCCTCGCGACTGTCGCTGGCCGCGTAGCGATGCGCGCGCGCCGAACGCTGACGCCGCACGAATCCCTTCCGTTCCAACCGTTCGAGCACGGTCAGCACGGTGGTGTACGCGAGATCGCGTTCATGCTGGAGACGGCCGGCGACCTCGCGGGCGGTCAGCCAGTCGTCGCTCGCCCACAACACGTCCATGACCGACCGTTCGAGGTCACCCAGGCGCGCCATGGTGCCAATCCTACGTGGCGTAGAACATTCGTGGAACCGAACGGGGTGCTTCGTTGAGGCCTGTTGCGTCACAGCCACGCGGCAACGGTGCCGGCCGTCGGGGAGGAACCGGGGAGGAACCGGCCTTCCAGCCCCCGATCTGCCTCCCGGCTCCCGATCGGCGCCCGGCTCCGGACCAGTGCGAACCCGCCGGCTGACTGATCCGCCGCCGTTCACGCGGCCCGAATTCCTTTACAAGGAAACATCTTCATGACTTAGGGGACTATCTATCCGCCGAACGGGCTATCCGCCGAACGGGCTATCCATCGAACGGGCTATCCATCGAACGGGCTATCCGCCGAACGGGCTATCCATCAAACAGGATGACGGCCGCAATGGAGGTATCTTTCGGTCCCGCCCCGTGCCGTCGACCGTGGCGCACGTCTCGACAGCGCCGTCGGTAGTGCCGTCGGTCTTGACCATGTCATCGAGCTCACTGCGCTTTGCTCGTCGCCAGGAGAATTGGCTACATACCGTAGAAACCTCTATGCCTCGTAGAGGATCGGTTGGCTCTCGGCCGATTTTTCCCCTCGCGGCCCACCGAAGGAGCTGTGCGCATGGTTCTCGCCGCTGATGCCGTCGACCTTGCCCGCGCCCAGACAGCGTTCTCCCTCGCGTTTCACATCTGTTTCGCCGTGTTCGGGGTCGGCATGCCGTGGCTGCTGATCTACACCGAGGGGCGTTGGGTGCGGACCGGTGACGAGACCTGGCTGGCGCTCACGAAGAAGTGGTCGCGGGCATTCGCCGTGCTGTTCGCGGTCGGGGCCGTCTCGGGAACGGTGCTCTCGTTCGAGTTCGGCCTGCTCTGGCCCGCGTTCATGTCGAAGTACGGCAGTGCGCTCGGACTGTCGTTCTCCCTGGAGGGCTTCGCGTTCTTCACCGAGGCGATCTTTGTCGGGATGTACCTGTACGGCTGGAAGCGCTTGTCGCCGCGCGCGCACTGGCTCACGCTATGGCCGATCGCGATCTCCGGCACCCTGTCGACGTTGTTCATCATCACGGTGAACGCCTGGATGAACGTGCCACGGGGGATCACCGAGGTGAACGGCAAGGTCGTCGCCGCCGAGCCGTTCGCGCCCTTTCTGAGCCCGGGGACTCCGCCCCAGGTGGTCCACATGCTGCTGGCCGCGCTGATGTGCACCGGCGGGGCCGTCTCCAGCATTTACGCGGTCGGCATGCTGCGCGGTCGCCGGGACGCCTACCACCAGCGCGGGCTGCGGATCGGCCTGGCGGTGGTGCTGGTCTGTGCGCCGCTTCAGCTGATCGTGGGGGACTGGGCGGCCCGGATCGCCGGGGCCAACCAGCCGTTCAAGCTGGCCGCGATGGAAGGGCTTTACCACACCAGGTCGCACGCGCCGCTGACCCTCGGCGGGTTCTACGACGACAAGAGCGGCGAGGTCCGCTACGGGCTGGAGATCCCCGGTCTGCTCTCGCTGATGGAGGGATTCAGTACAGATCACGTGATCACCGGTCTGGACGCCGCGCCGCCGGACGAGCGCCCGAACGGCCTGCTGGTGCACGGGTCGTTCGCGACGATGGTCGGGTTCGGTTCCGCGCTGATCGGACTGTCCGCTCTGACTGGTGCCGCCGTCGTCCGCCGGCGCCGTCGCGGCGAGAAGACGCTGCTGCCCACCGGACGGCCGTGGCTGTTCGCCGCGGCGGCCACGGGACCGGCGTCCGCGCTGTCGATGATGGCCGGCTGGGAGGTCACCGAGGGTAGTCGTCAACCGTGGATCGTGGGCGGTCACATGCGGGTTCACGACGCGGTGACGGGCGCCGACGGGGTCGCGCCGATGTTCGCCGGCTCCCTGGTCTTGTACCTGGGGCTCGCGGGTGCGCTGATCCTCATCCTGCGCCGGATGGCCACCGGCGGCCCGGCCGTCGCGGAGATCCGGTCCGGGCGGCCCGCCGCGGGCGTCCACCGCACGGCCGTCCACGGCGCGGGGCAGGCGAGCCCGGCCAGGCCCGGACGGACAACCGATTCCGATTCGCCATCCATCCCGAAGCCGCGACCCGAACCGGCGGCGGTTGAACCGGCGGCGGTTGAACCGGCGGTTGAACCGCCGGTCGAACTGCCGGTCGAACTGCCGGTCGAACCGCCGGTGGCCGGCAGGCGGCGCACCGGCGGCGGTCCCGAGGGATCCCGCGGTTCGGCGCACCCGGGTGAGACAACGGGAACGGGATCCGACGGCACCACCGGTTTCGGCGGGCGGGGAGAAGACTGATGACCAGCGCTGACCTCCTTCTGATCATCATGGTGGTAGGGCTCACCGCCTACGCGCTGCTCGGTGGCGCGGACTTTGGTGGCGGGGTGTGGGACCTACTGGCACGCGGACGGCACGCCGGCGACCAGCGGAAACTGATCTCGGCGTCACTCGGCCCGGTGTGGGAGGCCAACCATGTCTGGCTGATCTTCATCGTGGTGGCGATGTTCAGCGGGTTTCCCGAGGCCTACGGGGTGATCGGCTCCTCTCTGGAGGTGCCGCTGTCCGTGGCCCTCGTCGGCATCGTGCTGCGTGGCGCCGCGTACGTGTACCGGTCCTACGGGGCGGGTGGGGCCGGTCCCGACCACTGGTGGGGGCACGTCTTCGCGGTCTCCTCGACGATCGCCCCGTTCGCGCTCGGGGTGGCCGGTGCGGCTCTGGCCAGCGGTGATCTGTCGACCGACGACCCGTTCGCGCCGGTGCGCAGCCCGTTCGGGCTCGTCTGCGGGGCCTTCGCGGTCGCCGCGACGGCCTTCCTCGCCGCCGTCTACCTCTGCCGGGACGCCGCCTCTTCCCCGGCCACCGCGCACCTGGTGGCCGACTTCCGCCGGCGGGCCATCGGCGGCGCCGTGCTCTGCGGTGCACTCGCCGCGATCCTGCTGCCCCTGCTGTGGGCGGACGCCCCGCAGGTCGCCGGCCGGTTCAGGGACCGCTCGCTTCCCCTGGTAGCCCTGTCCACCCTCGGCGGGATCGGCGCCCTCGTCGCGCTCTGGCGCGAGCAGTTCGGTGCCGCCCGCATCGCGGCCGGTCTCGCCGTCGGCGCGATGCTCTGGGGCTGGGCGGTGGCCCAGTACCCGGACCTGGTGGTCGGGCAGGCCACGGTGGACACGGCCGCGGCGCCGACGACGAACATCCGGGCCATGCTGTTCGCCATCGCCGGCGGTCTGGTGGTGCTTGTGCCGTCCCTGATGATGCTGTTCCGGCTGTTCTCCCGGCCGGAACCGGCGGAGTGATCGGGCCGGTGCAGTGATCGGGCCGGTGCAGTGATCGGGCTGGTGCAGTGATCGGGCTGGTGCAGTGATCGGGCCGGTGCAGTGATCGGGCCGGCCCGCCGCGGCGGTGGGCTACGGTCATCGCGTGACCTCTGCCCCCGCTCAGGCGCCGGTCATCGCGGGTGAGTCGCTCACCCGCCGGCAGCTCGTCGTCGAGGTCTGGCTCGTGCTCGGGGTCTCCTTCGCCACCTCGGCGCTGTTCGCGGTCATCCGCTACGTCGGGGTGCTGACCCGGCCGGGCCCCGTCCGTTCCCAGGTGGCCCGGCTGAACACCTCGGCGGCGCCGGGACGGCCTTGGCTCGACCTTGCGCTCCAACTCGCCGACCTGGTCACCGGGCTGGTGCCAGCGCTGCTCGCCGTATACCTGCTGACGAGGCACGGAGGCGGACCGCGGGCGATCGGCCTGGACGGTCGGCACACCGGTCGCGACGCCGGCCGGGGAGCGGCGATCGCGGCCGGGGTCGGCGGGCTCGGCCTGGGCCTCTACCTGCTGGCGTGGCACAGCGGGGCGAACCTCACCGTCGCGCCCTCGGGCCTGCCGGACGTGTGGTGGCGTGTACCGGTCCTGGTCCTCAGCGCGGCGCAGAACGGCCTCGCCGAGGAGGTCATCGTCACCGGGTACCTGCTGGTGCGGCTGCGTGAACTTGGTGTCGCGGCCAACCGGGCGCTGGCGGCCAGCGCCCTGCTCCGCGGTTCCTATCACCTCTACCAGGGGCTCGGTGGGTTCACCGGTAACCTCGCGATGGGCCTGCTGTTCGGCCGGATGTTCCAGCGGACCGGCCGGGTGCTGCCGCTCGTCATCGCCCACGCACTCATCGACACCGTCGCGTTCGTCGGATACGTAGCGTTGGTCGGAAAGATCTCCTGGATCCCGGCGCCGCGCTAAGGTTACGGGTGGGGAAATAGAGATCGTCTGATGGGCATACGATGCGTATCTCAACGGTGTATCGCGGAGGCGGTGGATCGTTCGAGGACGTCAACGTCGGCGGGTTCGGGGCGCCGGAAGGCCATGGGGCGCCGGAAGGCATAGCCGTCGAGTGCCTGCCGCGGTACGGCTGGTCGGGGAGGACCGATGGTCAACGGAATCCGCGAGATCGAGCGCAAGTTCTCGGTCGAACCGACCTTTGTGCTCCCGAAGTTGGGGGAGGTTGCGGGCGTCGCCACCGCGCGCACCCGCAAGACCGTCAGCCTGGAGGCCGTCTACTACGACAGCGACGATCTCCGATTGGCCCGTAACAAGATCACGATACGGCGTCGGACCGGTGGGGCGGACGCCGGATGGCACCTCAAGCTGCCCGTCCGGGTGGGGGAGCGGGACGAGCTCCAGCTCCCGCTCGACGCGGGCGTGGGCGTGGGCGTGGGGGCGGAGGGCCCGCGGTACAGCCCTCCCGCGGAGTTCGTCGATCTGGTGTCGGTCCATCTGCGCGGCGCCGAGCCGCGGCCGGTCGCCAGGCTGCGGACACTGCGGACAGCGCGCCGACTGCGGGACACGGTCGGAGTCGACCTGGCCGAGGTCGTCGATGACCAGGTCTCCGCGCAGACCCTGGGGGAGACGACGGTACTGAGCAGCTGGCGGGAGATCGAGGTCGAACTCGTCAACGGCGGGCCCGAGGTGCTCGACGAGGTCGCCGGTCTGCTCACGGCCGCGGGCGCCACCCCGGCGGCGGACTCCTCGAAGCTCGCGCGGGTCCTGGGTGAGGCGCTGGCCGCCGGCCCCGGGCCGGACGTTCCTTCGCCGCCGCGCAAGCCACGACGCGGGACGCCGGCGGGCGAGGTGGTACGGGCCTACCTGATCGAACAGGCACGTGCCCTGCTCGCGGCCGATCCGCGGGTGCGGCTCGACGAGCCCGAGGCGGTCCACAAGATGCGCGTCGCCTGCCGTCGGGCCCGCAGCACCCTGCGGACGTTCGCGCCGCTGTTCCCGCCCGAGAGAGCGCTCTTCCTGGACGGCGAGCTGCGGGACCTCGCCGGCGCGCTCTCCGGCGCCCGCGACGCCGAGGTCCAGGCCGCCTATTTCGAGACCCGCCTGGCGGAGCTGCCCACCGAGCTGGTCGCGGGGCCCGTGCGCAAGACGGTCACCGCGCACCTCGGCGCCGGCACGGCCAACGGCCGGGCGGAGGCGTTGGCCATGTTGCGCAGTGACCGGTACTTCGCGCTCGTCTCCAACCTGCTCACCCTACTGCGGGGCCCGCTCACCCCCGCGGCGGCCCGTCCGGCCGGCAAGGCCCTCCCCGATCTGCTGCTCGGCGCCGACCGGAAGCTGGCGAAGAAGGTCCGTGCCGCGAGCGCCCTGAAGGCCGGCTCGGAACGGGACGAACTGCTGCATTCCGCCCGCAAGCAGGCCAAGCGGTTACGGTACGCGGCGGAAGCCGTCGCACCGCTGTACGGGAATGACGCGGCGCGGCTGGTCGAGCAGGCCCAGATCGCGCAGGAGCTGCTCGGAACCCATCAGGACGCCACCATCGCGCGCAGGCTGCTGGGGGACTGGGGGACGGCAGCGCAGGCCCAGGGCGCCCCCACCGCGTTTACTCTGGGTGTCCTGCTGGGCCTGGAGGAGTGCCGGGCACGCATGGCGGAACGAGACTTCTTCGATGCGTGGCCCGCGATCTCGGCAGCCCGGCACCGTCGCTGGATCCGCTGACCTGAGGCCGTGCCGGGTGGGCTCTGCCGTGGTCTGACCGATTACCTCCTCCGCGTCACCCATTCGTGCGCCACATCCGGGCCATCGGGCGCACGACCATCCGCCACGGGTCGGCGCGCTCGGGAAATCCCTGTCAGCTCGACGGATTGCGGGACGGGACGGGTGGAGCTGCCGGCGGCCGGACCTGCTGCGTTGTTCTGTGACCGGGGTATGAAGTGGACTTCCTTGCCCGGAGGACTCCCGCGAAGGCCTCCGTCCGTGTAGCGTCGTCCCTGGCCGGAGTTCGGCGGTTCGCGTCTCAACCGAGGCGCGGCGGAACAACGTCAGGGGCTCTTGCAGCTTCCTGATGTTCGGCCCGGGGCCCGCGCGGTGCGGGTCCTGACTGCACCAGCAGGGAGAACGGCACGTGGCTCAGGGCACGGTGAAGTGGTTCAACTCGGAGAAGGGCTTCGGCTTCATCTCCGTGGACGGCGGCGGTTCCGACGTCTTCGTTCACTACAGCGCGATTCAGATGGACGGTTACAAGGCACTTGAGGAGGGCCAGCGGGTCGAGTTCCAGGTGACCCAGGGTCAGAAGGGTCCGCAGGCCGACGCCGTCCGCGTCGTCTGAGCCACGAGAGACTTCAACGGTCAGCCCGCCCAAGGGTCCTCCTGGGGCGGGCTGACCGCTTCTCGACTTCTCGATCAGTTCGATATCCGACAGTTCGGTGGAAGGTATGTTTTTTCCGGCTGATCTCGATCGTTTTCTCGGGCCGGAAAGCGCGGGGCGTTCATCGGTTCCCGGATGGCGTGGTTCGCGGCCAAAAGCTTAACGCCTGATTAAAGGTACAGCCAATCCTGCACGAGAAGTTCGGCGATCTGCAGGGTGTTCAACGCGGCGCCCTTGCGCAGGTTGTCCCCGCAGAGGAACAGCGCGACCTCGTGCGGGTCGTCCGGCGACTGCCGGATTCGGCCGACCCAGGTCGGGTCCGTTCCGACGACGTCGGCCGGGGTCGGGAACTCGCCGGCTGACGGATCGTCGACGACGGCGACGCCGGGAGCGTTCAGCAGCACCGTGCGCGCCTCGTCCGCGGTCACCGGCCGGGTGAAGCGGGCGTGCACCGCGACCGCGTGCGTGGTGATGACCGGCACCCGCACACAGGTAGCCGACACCCGCAGATCCGGGATACCCAGGATCTTGCGGGACTCGTTGCGGACCTTGAACTCTTCCGAGGACCAGCCGCCGTCCTTCAGTGAACCGGCCCAGGGCACGACGTTGAGCGCCAGCGGCGCCGGGAAGGGGCCGAGGCCGTCCTCACCGATGGCCTTACGCACGTCACCGGCGGTCCGCCCCAGCTCGCGGGTGCCACCGACGACGGTGAGCTGGTCGTAGAGGGCGTCGATGCCGGCCTGCCCGGCGCCGCTCGCGGCCTGGTAGGAGGCCGCGAACATCGACTCCAGCCCAAACGCCCGGTGCAGAGCGCCGACCGCAACGATCATCGACAGGGTGGTGCAGTTCGGGTTCGCGATGATGCCCCGCGGCCGCGTGGGGATCTGGTCGGCGTTCACCTCCGGCACGACCAGCGGCACGTCGGCGTCCATCCGGAACGCGCCGGAGTTGTCGACCGCGACCGCGCCGTGGGCCGCCGCTACCGGTGCCCACCGGGCGGAGACCTCGTCGGGAACGTCGAACACGGCCACGTCCACGCCGTCGAAGACCTCCGGTGCCAGGGCCTGGACGACGACGTCCGCGCCGCGCACCCGTACCGTCCGTCCCGCGGATCGGGCCGAGGCGATCGGCCGGATCTCTCCCCAGATGCCGGGGCGTTCGTCGAGCAGCGACAGCATCACCGTGCCGACCGCGCCGGTCGCCCCCACCACTGCGAGCGTCGGTCGCCGGCCCGCCTCGTTGCTCGTCACGATCCATCCTCCTGATTCGCCACTGTGCCGCCGCGGCGTGTCCAGCTGCCGCGGCGTGTCCAGCTGCCGCGGCGTGTCCAGCTGCCGCGGTGTGCCGCCGTCTCGAGGACCCACGACGTCGCCAACGTCATCGTCCGGTTCCCGCGTACACGATCGCCCCGCCGTTCGGGTCACCCAGGTCGAAGGCGCCGTGCACGGCCCGCACGGCGAGCGGGAGGTCGGTGTCGCGCACCACTACTGAGATGCGAATCTCAGAGGTGGAGATGATCTCGACGTTGACCCCCGCGTCGGCGAGGGAGCCGAAGAACCGGGCGGACACCCCCGGGTGCGACTTCATCCCCGCGCCGATCAGCGACAGCTTGCCGATGTGGTCGTCGTAGAGGGTGCGCTCGAAGCCGATCTCGCTTTGGACCTTCGTGAGCGCGGTGAGCGCGGTACGTCCATCCGCCTTGGGCAGGGTGAACGAGATATCCGTCCGCCCCGACCCGGCGACCGAGCCGACCTGAACGATCATGTCCAGGTTGACGTCGGTGTCCGCCACGGCCCGGAACACCGCCGCCGCCACCCCGGGCTTGTCCGGGCATCCGACGACCGTCACCTTCGCCTCGCTGAGGTCGTGCGCGACCCCACGGATGATGGCCTGTTCCACGAGCTGTTCCTCCGGAATCTCGGTGACCCACGTGCCCGGCTTCGCAGAGAAGGACGATCGGACATGCACGGGGACGCTGTAACGGCGGGCGTACTCGACGCACCTCAGCATGAGGACCTTCGCGCCGCACGCCGCCATCTCCAGCATCTCCTCATAAGAGATCGTGTCGATGCGGCGGGCGTCGGGGACGATGCGCGGGTCGGCGGTGAACACGCCGTCTACATCGGTGTAGATCTCGCAGGCGTCCGCTCCCAGCGCGGCAGCGAGCGCCACCGCGGTCGTGTCCGAGCCGCCTCGACCGAGCGTGGTGATGTCCTTCGTGTCCTGGCTCACACCCTGGAAGCCCGCGACGATCGCGATGGCGCCGGAGTCCAGGGCGGCGCGGATCCGCCCGGGGGTAACGTCGATGATGCGCGCCTTGCCGTGCACCGAGTCGGTGATGACTCCGGCCTGGGAGCCGGTGAACGAGCGGGCTTCGGCGCCGAGGGTGGTGATCGCCATGGCCAGCAGCGCCATCGAGATTCGCTCACCGGCGGTGAGCAGCATGTCGAGCTCCCGGGCGGGCGGAAGCGGCGAGACCTGTTCGGCCAGATCGAGAAGTTCGTCGGTGGTGTCACCCATCGCGCTGACCACCACGACGACGTCGTTGCCGGCCCGCCGGTTCTCCACGATTCGCTCAGCGACTCGTTTGATGCGGTCCGCGTCGGCAACGGAGGACCCACCGAACTTCGCGACCAAGAGCGCCATGGCAGCCAGGTTACCGAGCGCGGCCGCTGACCGAGCGCGGCCGCCCGTCGCCCTTGCTCGGCGGCCTTGCCCGGATCTGGTCCGGTGTCCCTTTTCCGCCGCCGGGACGATGTCGCCCCGGCGACGGGGTGCTGGGCGTATTCCTTCCGGTGTGCCAGGGTGATGACATCCGCACGACCGGCTCACCCGTATGACCGACTCACCCGTACGACCGGCTCACCCGTATGACCGACTGCGACGCACGCGGTCCACGCGATGGTCCCCGACGCCGAGGACCAGCTCAGGAAGGACGATCCTCAATGGCAGTCAGCCTTGCCAAGGGCGGCAACGTCAGCCTCACGAAGCAGGCCGCCGAGGCCGGCACCCCCCAGCTCACCGCGTTGAACGTCGGGCTCGGATGGGACGCCCGCACGACCACCGGGACCGATTTCGACCTGGACGCCTCTGCCATCGGCGTCCGGGCGGACGGCAAGGTCCTCAACGACGGCTACTTCGTCTTCTTCAACAACCTCGCGTCCCCCGAGGGGGCGATCACGCTCACCGGTGACAACCTGACCGGACAGGGAGAGGGGGACGACGAGTCCGTTATCATCAACCTTGCACTGGTTCCAGTCGACATTGACCGGATTATCGTTCCGGTTTCCATCTACGACGCGGTGAACCGGAACCAGAACTTCGGCCAGGTGCGCAACGCCTACATCCGCGTGGTCGACCAGGGCGGAAACGAGCTGGTCCGCTACGATTTGTCCGAGGACTACTCCACCGAAACCGTCGTCATCTTCGGTGAGGTCTACCGCAACGGCGCCGACTGGAAGTTCCGCGCCGTCGGCCAGGGCCACAATGACCTTGGTGGTCTGGCTCGTGATCATGGCGTCAACATCTGAGCTACCCGAGCGGATGCGTGCCTGGCAAGTAGTCGCTCCCGGGCCGATGAGCACCCGCCCGCTGCGCCCGGCCGAGCTGCCCGTGCCCCGGCCAGGGCCGGGCCAGGTTCGGGTCCACGTCGACGCCTGCGGAGTCTGCCGTACCGATCTGCACCTCGCCGAGGGTGATCTCCCGCCGCACCGACCGCGCACCGTGCCCGGACATGAGGTCGTCGGACGGGTCGACGCGGTTGGCGAGGGGGTGAGCGGCGTGCGCACCGGGGACCGGCTGGGCATCGCCTGGCTGGCCTCGACCGACGGGACCTGCGGGTACTGTCGGCGCGGAGCGGAGAACCTCTGCCCGGCCTCGACCTACACCGGATGGGATGTCGACGGCGGATACGCCGAGTACGCCTGCGTGCGCGCCGACTATGCCTACCGGCTGCCCGACGGCTACAGCGATGCGGAGCTTGCCCCGCTGCTGTGCGCCGGCATCGTCGGCTACCGGGCGCTGCGCCGGGCGGAGCTGCCGCCCGGCGGGAGGCTCGGCATCTACGGGTTCGGCGCGTCCGCCCATCTCGCCGCCCAGGTGGCGATCGCACAGGGCGCCACCGTCCACGTGATGACGCGCTCGGCGCGGGCCCGCGAGCTTGCTCTGGAACTCGGCGCCGCCTCGGCGGGCGAGGCGTATGCCGCACCGCCCGAGCCGCTGGACGCGGCCGTGCTCTTCGCCCCGGTGGGTGACCTGGTGCCGGTGGCGCTCGCCGCGCTCGACCGTGGCGGCACGCTGTCCATCGCGGGCATCCACCTCAGCGACATCCCGCCGCTCGTTTACTCCGACCATCTGTTCCAGGAACGGTCCGTACGCAGCACGACCGCCAACACTCGCGCCGACGGTGAGGAGTTCCTGGCGATCGCCGCCGAGCACCGGCTCGCGGTGACCGTGTCGCCCTACCCGCTGTCCGCGGCCGACCGGGCCCTCGCCGACCTCGCCGCCGACCGGGTCACCGGCGCGGCCGTGCTGCTGCCCTGACCGTTTTGCCTGTCCTGTCGGTGCCGGGCCTTCCTGCCGATGCCGGCCCTTCCGGATCTGGTTCGTAGATCCGGAAGGGCCCGGGATCCGGAAGGGCCCGGAGGTTTGGCGACCTTGCCGGGGGATGCGCGCTGAGCTTCCGCGTTCAGTCGCCGCGGGTCGCGAGTCGGCGCAGGAGCAGGGTGCCCGCGGTGGTCAGTACGGCGGCCGTCGCAATCTCGCGCGGCAGGCGGTGTCGGGCCTCGTTCTGGATCGCTTCGTGGAAACGGTCGAACCGGCTCGGCCAGGGACTCACCCCGACGAAGTACCGGCCCACCTTGTCGGTGTCCGGTAGGCAGGCACCGGTCATGCCGGCGAGGACGGCGAGTCGGCGCCCGGCGGGGGCGGACGCCGTCAACAAGGCCATGGCCGCGAGTCCCGCCACGCCGTCCTTGCGTGCGATCGGCAACCATTCCGGCTCGGTGTTCGGACCCGTTCCCCAGTGGGGCAACGCGTCCATGACCAGGTGTGAGACGAAGCCGGCGGCGAGGGCGGACACCGGGTGCCGGATCGCCATGCCCACGAAAGCGCCCGCCCCGACATGTGAACTGATGATCATGCTTCAGGACCTCCTGGTGGCAGACGGACGGCAGAGCGTTCGCCGGGTACCCCCTACCCTGACGTCCCGATTGGAGGATGCGTACCGCGGGGTGATGGTGGGGCCTTTCGGTGGTCACCATCAGTGGTCGCCCGGTGGTCTCCGTGTTTGGGGGCGCGGGTACCACCGCTCCCGGGATCGGATCCGGGTGTCCGATGCTCGCGCGAAGGTGCGCGCGGACGCCGTCCCACCTTTCTCTGGATGCTCTTGCTGCCGCCCGTCTCGATGCGTTCGTCGATGCTCCGGCCGATTCCCACGCCGACGCGCGAGCCGACGAATTCGTCGAATGCCCGCGCAGATGCTCGGGCGAATGCGCATCATGGGTAGATCGGCGCGCCTCGTAGCATCTGGGCGCGTAGCGGAGCGACTCGGCGGCAATCCATGGATGAAGGGCTGCTGTAGCGTGAAGGAGATAACTCAGAGTGATCAATTTTGAGGTTTGGGTGGCGTTGGTGCGGGAAGCTACCGGGATGTCCTCCGGTGAGGATGGCGGTTCGCCGGGCGGTCCGGGGCACCGCGGCGGCGTGGGTCCGGGGCACCGCGGCGCTGGAGACCTGAGCGGTGTGGATGGATAGGCGCGTCCGTGATCTACGCATGTGCCACCTACCAGCCGTCTGCGACCTGGCCACGCCGGTGCCGTCGGGGGTGGTCGTCTCCGTCGCGTGGCGGCTGGAAGGGGCCGGGCGGATCATCGGCGGCATGGTGCCCCGCGGCCATCCGGGGGCTGGCCCGCAGGGTAAACGGGTCCTGCACGGTGAGGGGATCTGGGCGGCCGAGATGTATCCGCGGGACCGGGAGATCGCGGCGGAGGCCGACCTCGTCGAGCCGGGTTCGGCGGCCCGGCCGGTCCGGCTGGTGGTGCACGGCTCCGACCGGGACATCATCGGCTATCTGGATCAGCCCTGCCTGCCGGCCACCCGACTCGCCCGGCTCACGACCGGGCTGCGCCGGGACGCCCGTCAGGTCAGGGTCCGGGCGGCCGGGCGGGTCTGGTGGCTACGGGCGACGAACGTCTTCGGAGTACAGGTCGTCCGGGATCCCGAGGTACGGATCTACCGCACCAGAGGATTACACGCCGTGTTCAGTGCCGAGGCCGACCACCTTGACGTCAGCGTGGTCCTGCTGGCCCTGGCCTCGATTCCCAGCTCGGCTTATGCCCCCATCCTGGGGTTCTAGCGGCTGCAGCGGCCCCGGCGGACCCGGTGGCGGACCGGCGGACCCGGTGGCGGACCGGTGGAGCCGGGTGGCTTCGGGGTGGGACCGGGTGACAGCAGGCCGGGGTGTCAGGCGCTGACGACGCGGCGTCCCTCGAAGGCGCGTCCCAGGGTCACTTCGTCCGCCCATTCGAGGTCACCGCCCATGGGCAGGCCGCTGGCGAGGCGGGTGACCTTCAGGCCCATCGGAGCGATCTGCCGGGCCAGGTAGGATGCGGTGACCTCACCCTCGGTATTCGGATCGGTGGCGAGGATCAGTTCGGTCACCGTGCCGTCCGCCAGGCGGGCGACGAGTTCCCGGATGTGCAGGTCGTCGGGACCGACACCGCCGATGGGATTGATCGCGCCCCCGAGCACGTGGTACCGCCCCCGGAACTCGCGGGTGCGTTCGATCGCCACGACGTCCTTGGGTTCCTCGACCACACAGATCGAGCTCGGATCGCGGCGGGGATCGGAGCAGATCCGACACAGTTCCGACTGCGCCACGTTGAAGCAACTCCGACAGAACTGGACCTTCTCCTTGACCTCGGTCAGGGCGGTGGCCAGCCTGCGGACGTCCACGGGGTCGGCGGCCAGCAGATGAAACGCGATCCGCTGGGCACTTTTGGGACCGATGCCGGGCAGCCGCCCGAGCTCGTCGATCAGATCCTGGACGATGCCCTCGTACACCGGTGCCGCCGGTTGTCAGCCGAGCCCGGGAAGGCCCGGGCCACCCGGAGGGGGGCCTCCGAGGCCGCCACCGGACAGCAGGCCACCGAGTCCACCGAGTCCACCGAGTCCACCGAGTCCGTCGGCGCCACCCGGACCTGCCGGGCCGCCCGCGCCGAGGCCACCGGTGATCGCGTCCATCCGGTCGGCGGCGAGCTTGTGGGCATTCGTGGTCGCGTCACGGACCGCCGCGAGGATCAGATCCGCGAGCGTCTCAGTGTCCTCGGGGTCGACCGCCTCGGGGCTGATCGTCAGATCGACCAGTTCCCCGCCGCCGTTGACGGTGGCGCGGACCAGGCCGCCGCCGGCCGTCCCGTCCACCCGGGCGGTGGCGAGGTCCTCCTGGGTGGCGAGGATCGCGGCCTGCATCTTCTGCGCCTGTTCGAAGAGCTGCCCCAGCGCCCCGCCCCCGGCGGAGGCCCCACTCCCGGCGCGGTTCTGTGGGTTAGACATGTCGATGAGCCTACGTCTCCTTCAACCGGACGAGATCTGTTCCTTCAGCCGGACGAGATCAGCCGGACGAGATCTGTTCGATGATCGTGGCACCCAGTCCGCTCCGTAGCAGGGACACGGCGGCCTCCTCGCCCCCGCGGGCCCCGCCGGGACCGGACGGGACGGCCTCGTCGTCGAGGGACGGCTCGTCCTCGCGCCGCGGACCCGGCTCGTCCCCGGCGGGAGGTGCGCTGGCAGCGGCGGCGACCCCGTTCGCCGGTCCGGGCGACGAGCCGTCCCGGCCCGTGGCGGACCAGGGCCTGTCGCCCTCGGGGCCGGGGCCGCCCTCGGGGCCGGGGCCCGGGCCGGTGGAACCGTGCCCGGCGCCGTGGGAGTCGCCGTGTTCGCGGGGGTCGCCGTGTTCGCGGGGGTCGCCGTGTTCGCGGGGGTCGCCGTAGCCGTCCGGGCCGCGGCCGGGGTCTGTCGTGCCGCCTTCGGTTCCGTCGGTGGAGCCGCCGTAGCCGTTCCCGGTGTCGGGGGACAACCCCGCCGGTCCGCGCATCTGGCCGGGCATGGCTCGGGGGGATCCCGGCGAGACGGCGCGGTTCTCGGCGCCGACGGGCGGATCCAGCCGCGGGCCCCAGGAGGGGCCGGAGGATTGTCCTGCCGGGCCGGCGGCCCGTGCCGGCGCCGGTGCTGGTGCCGGTGAGCGGGATGCTCCCGCCTGGCCGGTGGGCCCGGGGGCTCCGCCCGAGCCGGCGAACCCCGAGGCCTTGGAGGGACCGGGCGGGCCGGAGTAGCCACCGCCGCCCGGACCGGGACCCGCTGCGGGCCGCCCGCTGCCGCGACCAGATCCGCCCGCGGGAGCGACGGTGACCCGCCAGGTCCCGCCGAGTCTCTCCGCCAGTACCGTACAGAACAGCTCGGCGTTGTTCCCCTGCCCGAACATCCGGCCCATCGTCGGGGTGGCGAAGGCCAGCACGACCTCGTCGCCCCGAACGTCGGCAACGGTCGCGTGATCCTTCAGGATCGCATGCGTCTTCCGGCTGTGGCGGCCGGCGAGCGCGAGAAGCTCGTCCCACAGCATCCGCAGGCCGGCGGCGTCGATCCGCCCGGTCCCGGGCGTGCCGGCCGTGCCCGGAACACCTGCCGGGCCCGAGGGGCGATCACCCGACGTGAACGCGGGACCCGGCGAACCAGGCTGGGGGCCCGCCGCCGGTCGAGACACCGGTCCGGTCCGAGCGGATGCCCGGACTGCCAGCGGCATGGGCTCCGGGTCCGCGGCGGGCGGGTGGACCGGCGCGGGAGCCCGGCCGACCGGCAGCGGGGCCGGGGGGCCCGGCTCCGGTTCTTCCCCGCCGAGCACGGCCCGCCGTTCCAGCCGCTCCAACCGGGTGAGCAGCGCGGCCGGGTCGGTCGACGCCGTGGGCAGCAACGCACGGGCCATGATCAGTTCCAGTATCAGCCGTGGGCTCGCCGTCCCCCGCATCTCGACCAGGCCGTTGTGCAGGACGTCCGCCGTCCGGGACAGCTCGGCGGGGCCCATCCGGGTGGTCTGCGCCCGCATCCGGTCGATCTGGTCGGGGGAGAAGGATTCCAGCAGGCCGCGGGCGTCCGCGTCCGGAACGGCCGCCATCACGATCAGGTCGCGGAACCGGTCGAGGAGATCGGTCGCGAACCGGCGCGGGTCGTGACCGGCGGAGACGACCTTGTCGACCACGGTGAACAGGGCCGCGCCGTCGCGGTCGGCCAGCGCGTCGACGGTCTCGTCCAGCAAGACGCCGTCGGTCATGCCGAGCAGCGCCACCGCCCGGTCGTAGCGCAGGCCGTCGTCGTCCGCGCCGGCCAGCAGCTGGTCGAGAACGGACAGCGAGTCGCGAACCGATCCGGCGCCCGCCCGCACGATCAGCGGCAACACGGCTGGATCGACGACGACCCCCTCCCGGGCGCAGACCGACGCCAGATGTTCGCGCAGCACGCCCGGCGGAACCAGCCGGAAGGCATAGTGGTGCGTCCGGGACCGGATGGTCGGGATGACCTTGTCCGGTTCGGTGGTGGCGAAGACGAACTTGAGGTACGGCGGGGGCTCCTCGACGACCTTCAGCAGCGCGTTGAACGCCGCCGCGGTCACCATGTGCGCCTCGTCCACCACGAAGACCTTGAACCGGGCCGACGCAGGGGCGAAGAACGCCCGCTCGCGCAGGTCACGGGCGTCGTCAACGAGACCGTGCGACGCGGCGTCGATCTCCGTGACGTCCATCGAGGCGCCCGTCCGGATGCCCACGCACTCGTCGCACACCCCGCAGGGTTCAGGGGTCGGGCCCTGGACGCAGTTCAGCGAGGCGGCGAGGATCCGGGCGGAGGAGGTCTTGCCGCAGCCCCGGGGGCCGCTGAAGAGATAGGCGTGGTGCAGCCGACCGGTGCGCAGGGCCTTGCGCAGCGCGTCGGTCACGTGCTCCTGGCCGACGACCTGAGCGAACGTCGCGGGACGGTAGCGGTTGTACAACGCTGTGCTCACTGACCTGCTCCGCGTGCTCGACGAGACGATCGGCGAAACGAGAGGACCCCCCGCACACCCGCCAGAGCCCGCTTACCCTTGCTGCCTTCCGGCCCTGGGGGGGTTCACGAGGGTAACGCCGCACGAGGGGTCTGCTGTGCAGTCTAGCCCGTGATGGACGATCATGAATTCCGAGGTCTGCCGGGCGGCACGGCGGCAGGCCCGGCGCCCGGCCCCGCAACGATCAGATAGTCTCATCCACGGAGGATTCGCCTAGTGGCCTAGGGCGCACGCTTGGAAAGCGTGTTGGGGGCAACCCCTCGCGAGTTCGAATCTCGCATCCTCCGCCGTTTCGCTGTATTCCGGCAATTATGATCAAGGCTCCTGACCTGGGCGGATTCCGGGTCGGACACAGGGTCACCATCCTCCGATGATCGTTGTGAGAGTCCCGTGAGAGTCCGGCGTGTGCGGGGCACCGCGGTAGCCACCGCCTCGGCGGCCCGCTGGCCGGACGACCGCATCAGGTGGACGTAGAGGTTGCCGGTGATCGCGGTGGAGCTGTGCCCGTGCCGCTTGGACACCAGCGTGATGTCGACACCGTTGCATGTGAGCGTCCAATGGTGCTCTCATGCCGCCTTGCCTCTCGGCGAGGCGCCCCGAGTCTGATCGGCCGAAGCCGCGCTCGGTTCCCGCTTCTTAGCCACCTGCCCGCTTGCGCGGGTCTTACGGTCGTCTCCACGGGCGTTTACCGTCTCCGACGCACTGGCGGCGACGAGGTTGTGCAGGTTGATTGCGGCGTTGTGGTCGCGGTCGAGTACCAGTCCGCAGGACTGGCAGGTGAACGTGCGCTCGGACAGCGTCCGCAGGCGCGCCCCGCGCGGCGATCGCGGAGGGAGGCCGGTGGTCTCCAACGTCGACCGCGCTCGACCGGTACACCCGGCAGACCGACCTCCGCAGGAACCACCCGCTCCGCAACGTGGCGATCCGACCTGCCCCTGCACGACGTCCAGGACGCCGCCGGCCACGCCGACCCGCGCACCACTCAGCGGTACAACCGCGCCCGGCACCCCGCCTACGCCCTCGCTGGACACCGCGCCGGCTGACGGTCACCGCTGCCGTGACACTCTCTGAGCTCGCGGTGCTGGATATGCCCGTCCGTAGGCTCTGAGGAGGGCTTCCCGCTCCGCCGGAGTCGCGCCGCGAAGCACCACGATCAGCCCCAGCAGCCAGACACCGCGGTACAGCGCCTCGGGTACCGCGGTCATCAGAACGATCAGAAACACGGGGTTCCTCCCTTTAGCCAGACCACTCCCTTGTGGAGCGGACCGACCGAGGGCGACCCACATCCGTTCATATCGACGATCATCCGGCTACGGCAAATTATTGATCTTGAAACATCAAGATCTATGATCTTCTATTGATTGACCCGCTATGTGACTGAGATCACGCGATTGGGGGCCGGGGCTGCGGGTTCCGGGCCGGATTCCGGTTCGGGACGGAGCGGCGAATACGCCTTCCCGTCCGTGTCCATCGCAGCGAACACGTTGACCTTGTGACGGATCAGCCCGGCGCGGGCGTACAGGTCATCCATGGCTGTTGCCTTCCTGGAGGATCGCGATCAGGCGCGCTAGGTCATCGCGGGACATGTGCTTACGGAGAGCGGCAGCGACCGCGGTAGGCGAGGAGACGACGATCCGCGGGTGCCGCCAGCCCATTTCCCGCGCGGCGGCATTTGCGGACATCTGGCCACCGACGACCCTCGCGGCCAGATCTGCGGCCTCGGGATCCGTTACTGCATCTGCGCGTCGCACACCGACGCCGTGACGCTGCCCGCCCGCTATGGGCAGAACGGGCGCCGCCGCGGTCCCTATGGCCGCGGAGCACGCGGTAGGCATGCAGAAAGGCGCGGCTCAGACGTTCGTTCCGGACGTCAGTGCCGGGCGTTGCGCTGCCGCGACCGGTTCGCCGAGTTCCCGGACCGCCGGCATCGTTCCCCAGCGGGCATCCAGGGTGCGCCAGGTCTTCGCGGCTGGTCCGACGACCCACGAAGTCCGCTGGTCTCCGACCGCCTCCAACGCACTGCGCGTCGCAGCGGTGGCCCGTTCCGGGTCCGGTTCGGCCCGGTGCAGGTAGCTGCGGGCGAGGGCGTTGTAGGAGCCGCCGAGGTTCGCCGACCGGCCGCTTCCGAGGTAGGCGTCGACGGCGCGCTGCGCGAACTTCTCGGAGGCCGGGTCCCGCAGGGTGGCGAGGATCGCCGCTGTCTGAGCCACGGCCTGGCCTTCATCGATGCGGACCTCACCGGGCATGACGGGTCCGTTCCACAGGTGGTCCCACATGTCGTCTAGCGCGGCTCGCGCGGTCGACTCGTCGCCCCCGCGGGCGGCGGACCGCGATTCGCAGGCGGCCAGCATGGGCCGCGCGTAGGGGTGCGCGTCACGGCGCCGCTCCGCGGCCACGCTCCGCGCGCGATGCGGATCATTCCGGAAGTAGGCGAACGAGCTGTCCGACCGCGGCGACGCAGTCGGACAGGAGCCGGTCGCCGGCTTCCTGGGCGTGCTGACCGGCAAGATCGAGATAGGTGTCGGAATCCTCCTGCGCGCCGAGGTCGTTGGCGGTCAACGCGAGATAGATCGCGTACTGGCCGGCGCGGAGGTCCAACGTGGTCCGGGTCTTCCCTCGCACCCGGCGATCGAGCATCTGCTCGACGGCCATCCACTCCCGTTCGGCTTCGGCGGCGAGCTCGGCCGGCGGGGTGACGATGTAGGCGCGGGCGATGCGGTTGATGTTCGCCTCGATCTCCCGCAGCGTCGGGGGGCGATGGCGGCGGCGGCCGCGATCCGTCCGGAGATCTGGGCGGCAACGGCAGCGGCTCCGAGCAGGCCGACTGTTCGGCCAGGACGTCGAGCACCGCGAGGCCCTGAACCTCAGCGACGAGCAGGTGAAGATCCTCACCGAGGAGTGCACCCGCTACCAGGGCACCGCCGACACCAACGTCCGCCAGATGGCGCGGACCGTCGCGCTCGTCCACCACCTCCTGTACGGCGGCACGCTGCCCGCGACCGAGCAGATGGAGGAGATCGACCGCCAGCTCGTCCAGTGGGCGGCGCTCGCGCTCGAACTCGCCCGCGCCCAGGTCGCCGGCACCTACCACGGGATGAAGGCCCTCACCCCCGACCAGCTCACGCAGCGCGCCGCCCTCCACCAGGGCGGCGAGCTCCATCCCCCGCGAGCCCTCACCGCCCACTGATCCCCACCGCATCCACCCGCAAGGAGAACAAGTGACCACCACCCTTGCCCCACCGCCGATCGACCGGCTGTCGCTGGAGCTCACCGGCCGCTGCCAGCTTTCCTGTTCCCACTGCTACGCCGACTCGGGCCCGGCCGGCGGGCACGGGCCGATGACCGCGGCCGACTGGGCGGAGGTCATCGACGCTGCCGCCGAGCTCGGGGTCCGCCTGGTGTCGATGATCGGCGGTGAGCCGACGTTGCACCCGGCGCTGCCCGAGTTTGTCGGCCGGGCGCTCGACACCGGCATGACGGTGGAGATCTTCACCAATCTGGTCCGGATCCCGGATGGCCTCTGGCCGACACTGACGCGGCCTGGGGTACGGATGTCCACCAGCTACTACACCGCGGGGCGGCGCCGTCGAGGTGCACCGGGGGCGGATGTGGCGGGGCATGGCGGAGCAGCGCCAGTTCCTGCTCGACGCGTCCCGCGGCCGATATGTGCTCTACCTCGACGACGATGTGCTCTGCGAGCCGGCCCTCGTGGACCGGCTGCTCGCCGCCATCCGCATCCTGCGCTGCGGCTTCGTCGGCACCCCACCGCAGGGGCTGAGCCACGTCACGGACGTGCGGCCGCACGAGCAGAAACCCTTCGAGACCGTTACCGACGCCGCGGACGTCCGGCCGGAGCGGGTGCGCAAGGGCACTCCCGGCTGGGAACGCTGGCGGTTGCACAACGCGGCGAACCTCACCCACATCACCGCCGACCTCGCCCGTCGCGGCCGGCTGCCGGCGGGCGGCTGCCACGACCGCACTGAGGCTCCGCCGGTGCAAAAGTCACGGCTAGTGACCTGCGCCGGGTCGACCGGTGCCGCCGTGGGACGCCGTGGGCCGTGGCCCGCAGGCCGCGGGAGACCACGTTGTGCTGGGTGTTTCCGCTTCCGGCGGGCGGCCGCCCCGGCTAGCGTCCAGCGAGTGTGCAGTCGGACCGGCAGACGGGGCATGATCATGGAAGACGGGGCGTGACCATGGACGATGACCCGTTTCTCGACTGCCCACGGACGGATCATGGTCATGGGAGGCGGGCGACATCCCGAAGCGCAGGTGCGGCATGGGCGACGAGTCCGATCGACGGCGGTTCCTCCGGCTGGCGGCGGGGGCATCCCTGCCACCCGGGCTGTTCATGGTCCGGAGCGGGCGAGTGATCCCGAGAGTGATCGCGTCCGAGGACGTCCTGAACCACATCGACGTCCGCATCGAGCAGATCACCGGGGCGTACGAGCGGACTCCGATCGGCGCGACGAGCGTGTACCTACGCCGGCATCTGCCGGCCGTCCGCTCCCTGCTCGCCGAGGGCGGGCACCCGACCGCCGTCGACGCCCGCCTGCACCGCGCCGCCGGCCGCCTGGCCGCCCTGTGGGCCACCACCCGCCACGACCTCGGTGATATCCCCGGGGCGACGGCCGCGTTCGCCGAGGCGTTCGGCCACGCCGAGGAGGCGCGGGACCGGACACTTCAGTGCTGGGTTCGGCTGTGGCAGAGCTCCCTGGCCCGCAAGTCCGGCCGCCTGACCTCCGCCCTCGCGCTGGCCCGCGCCGCCACGTCCCACGTCGGTGCGGGCTCGCCGGCCGCCAGCCGCGCCGCGGCGATAGAGGCCCGTACCCTGGGCGCGCTCGGTGAACGGGCGGGCGTGCACGAAGCGATCAATCGTGCCTGGCGCATCCAGGGGACGCTGAGTCGCGCGCAGTCGGGTAACCCCGGGTTCTCGATCGACACCCTGCACATGCTGACGCTCGCCGAACTGTCCGCGGCAGCGTACGTCGAACTCGGCCAGCCGGACGCGGCATCGGTCTATACCGACGCCTCGGTGCACCATCTCGATGTCGCCGGGGCGACCGGCCTGCGGTCGATGGCGAGGATCGCCGCGGCTACAGCGGCCCTGTACCGCCACCACGTCGACGAGGCTGAAGCGCTCGTCACCGAGGCACTGGACATCTCCGAGCACCGGCCGAACGCCGTGATGGTCACGCGGACCCACCGGTTCCTCGCGGACGCCCGGCGGATCGCCGGGCGGCGCCAGGGCACGAACAACATCGCCGAACGCCTCGACACCTGGACGTTGCCGTCGTTGCCGTCGTTGCCGTCGTTGCCGAGGTAGCCGTCGTTGCCGAGGTAGCCGCCGGTGCCGCCGGCGGTCACCCCGCGCAGGTGTCCTGGTAGGGCAGGCCGGGAATGTGGAAGCTCCACGCCGACCGGTCGAGCCCGCCCTGGGCCTCGTGGCAGGCGTACTCGACGACGCCGTTGCGGCGGAACGCGTCGATCGCGGCGAGCCGCCACAGCCGGACGGTGCCATCGTTGCCGCCGGAGGCCAGCGTCCCGCCGTCCGGGGAAAACGCCAGCGACAGGACGGAGCGGGTGTGCCCGGTCAGCGGCTGCCCGATCTGCCGCGGCGGGGTGACGCTGGTATCCCAGAGCCATACCCTCCGGCCAGATCCGACCGCGGCCAGGACCTGCCCGTGCGGGGAGAAGGCCACGGCCCGGACCGGTCCGGGGTCGGCGAGAAGGATGCTGGGCGGCCGGGGCCGATCCGGGGCGGTGACATCCGCCAGCATGATTGATCCGTCCTGGCCGGTGGCTCTGAGGCGCCCGTCCGGGGAGAACGCATCCCACGGCGTGGGGAGGGCCGCGGCGGCGTTCACACGCCCCCGCAATTGTGGCCGGTCTGGGTCGGTGACGTCCCACCGCAGCACCGTCCCGTCGACGCCGGTCGCGTCGAGGTTCCGGCTGTCCGGCGAGAACGTCACCGACGTGATCCCGCTGTGCTGGCCGGTGAGGGGCGGGTCGATCCGACGATGTTGACCCTCCGTCACATCCCACAGCACGACCGTTGCGTTCGCGCCGCCGACGGCCAGGATGCGTCCATCCGGGGAAAACGCCACCGAGGTGACGGGATCGCCGCGGCTGGCGAGTGGGTTCGGGTCCTCGGCGAGGGTTTGCAGCAAGTTCGCCCGGCTGTCGGCGCCCCTGTCGGCCTTACCGCCGGCCTCACCACTGGCGGCCTCACCACTGGCGGCCTTACCGCCGGCCGCACCACCGGTACCGGGGTCGATGTCCTCGGCGGCGATGGCGAGTCGTAACGCGCGCACCTGGTCCGTCGCCCGCGCGGCGTCGGCGTCGGCGAGCAGGGTGTGAGTGATCAGGGCGTGCCGCGCCCGTTCGGTGGTGCGCTGCGCCCGTTCCGCGGTGCGCTGCGCCTGCCGGGCGGTGAGGGACTGCCAGGTGGCGACCGCGGCCCCGACGACGGTGAAGACGAGGAGCACGGAAAGGACAGCGATGACCTGCTGGCGGCGTTGACGTTCGTGACGTTCCCGGCGGCGGGCCGCCTCGACGCGCGTACGTTCCTGGCGACGGGCTTCCTCGATCCGCTGGTCGCACGCGTCAATGAACCTCCGCCCGGCCGGTTTGAGATGGACCACCGGCTCCTCACCGGCGCGGAAACGCTCATAGGACTGCCACAGCGTCGTGATGGCGGTGGTCAGCCGGTCCTCGTCCCAGAGCGGGCCGTCGTTGTGCTCCCACTCGGCGGCGGCGCGCTCGACCTTGCCCTCACTGAGCAGGGCGGCTTCCCGTTCCCGGATGACGGCATCCAGTGGCTTCCAGGCGGTCAGCAACGCCTCGTGGACGACCCCGACGGCGGTCCCCAGGCTGTCGCTGGGGGTGGACAGCAGCCATTGGTTCACGAAGACCTGGAAGGTTCTCCGCAACGCGTCGGACGGCAGGTCCTTGAGGTCGATGCGTCGGCGGGTCCGCCGACCGGCCTCGTCGAGCGTGGCGAGCTCGGCCATGCCGACCAGGATCTCCTCCCGGCCCAGCCCGCTCGTCTCCACGGCGTCGTCGAGGACGGCGTCGGCGCGGCGGGCCAGCGCCCCCCGCACGCCACCCAGCTCGTGGTACCGGTCCATCGACAGGGTGCCGCCGCGGGTCTGGTCCTTGGCCAGCTCATGGAGCGTGAACGCCAGCAGCGGCAGCGCCTCGCCGTCCTCGGTGTCCGCGACCATCCTGGCGACCAGCTCCGGCTCCACGTGCAGGCCGGCTACCCGGGCCGGCTCGGTGATGACGACCGGCAGCATGTCCCGGGCCAGCGGGCGGAGGGGGAAGACGTGCAGGTTGACCCCGCCCTGTTCGGGGGGGCCGCTCAGTTCGGGCAGGGCGAAGACCTGGTCCTGGAACTCGGAGCGAAGCGCCATGACCACCCGCACGGGACCGGTGACCCCATGCCGCAACAGGGTCGCCAACCGGGCCCGTTCCTCTTCGTCCGATCGGGTGAACAGCTCCTCGCCCTGATCGATGATCAGTAGCAGCAGGCTGTCCCGCACCGGGCCGGAGCCGGCCGTCAGAAGTTCCTCGGCCAGCCCCATCAGGGCCAGGTCGTCCTCCCTGAGCTGCCGGTCGATGTCGGTGACCGCCCACTGCTGGCCGACACGCCTCGCAGCCTGGGTCAGGGTGTGGGCGAGCTTGCGGACCGGGTCCCGGCCCGGCCAGAAGGGGTCGGCCACCTCCCAGCCGGGCTCGCCCGCCAGCTGGGCCGGCAGGCCGGCGGTGACCAGCGACGACTTGCCGCATCCGGAGGCGCCGACCACCAGTAGCAGACGCTGTTCACCGAGGGAGCGTAGCCGGTGGGTGAGTCGCCGCAGCTCGTTGCCGCGCCCGTAGAACACCTTGGCCATGTCCCGGGTGAACGGCCGCAGACCCGGGAACGGGGACCGGTCGTCCGCCCAGCCCAGCCCGCCGCCGGCCTCGACGCGCCGCAGCCCAATGTTCAGGTTGTCGGCCCACCCCGGATTCTCGTGCAGGTGAACGTGCTGCCGGTCCTCCAGAAGCGGGGAGGTGACCGTCGGCTCCACGCGCAGCGGCAGCAGCAGGCTGCCGACCTCGTAGGCGATTCCCAGTTCGTAGGCGCACCACGGGGAGGCGTTGTAGGCGTTGGTGATGACACAGACCACGGCGTCGGCGGCTCGCAGCTCGCGGTGCAACCGATCCTTCCACATGTCGCCGGGCTGGACGCCCACCCGGATGTTCTGAGCGAGGAACACCCGGTGGCCAAGAAGGGTCAGCGTCTGATGCACTCTGTCGGCCAGCTCCGCGTCGGAGCCCGCATGGCTGACGAAGACTCGTGCCACCATCGCCCCCAGGACTCGCCGCATTTGCCGCGCACATTCTCGCGGACATTCTATGCGCCGCTTGTCCTACCTCCGGCAGGCGGCATGGATACTCGTCGGCGCCCGGTCGCAACCGGTCCCGTCGGCGCCCTGGAACGATCCCGCCGCATCGCCGCGAGATATCACCAGAAGGGCCGGGACGGCAACCTCGTCGCGTCGAAAAAATGTACTTTACCCGTTATCAAATTTCCGGTGTACGGAAAGTAAAGGGGGAATGGCTGGATGGTTGTGGCTGCCCCCTTTTGCGCTGTTCCCGTGCCTCCGGCACGTTTCTTACTGCAACGATCACACGATTAACGATCGTACGGTTGTAAGAGTTCGGTGATGGCGTGGGTGGGCGGGCCGAAGGCCCGGCCGGTGTTGCCGGTCGGGTGGTTTTCGGCTTGTGGGTGGGGTTAGGGCTCGGGCCCGTCGGGTGGGCCGTCCTGGGGTGGGTCGGTGCTGGGAGGGCTGCCGGTCTGGGTGGTGGTCTGCCAGGTGAGGAAGGGTTCGAGGGCGGGGCCGGCGGGTGCTTTCCCGCCGGCTGTGGCGCAGGCGTTCAGGTAGCCGGTCAGGAACGCGAGGGGTTCACGGCCGTTACGCTCCGCGGTGGCGACGATGGTCCAGACCCGGGCGGCGAGGTGCGCGGCCCACTCAGCGTGTGCGCCGTAGTAGTTCTTCCGCCCGACGACCGGGGTCCGTAGCGCTCTCTCGGCAGCATTGTTGTCAAGATCCAGGTCGGGGAAGTCCTGGTGGCGGGCCAGCCCGTCCCATTCCCGGTCCAGGGTCGCCAGGACCTTCTTCGCCGCCGGGTGCAGGCTGTGGATCGCCGCCTCCGCGCGCCGCGCCGTGTCGATCGCCCTCAGCGCGGCCTCGAACGCGCCGGCGGCCTCGCGGTAGCCGCCGGTTGTGGGCTGCTCGGCGGCGAGGGCGCGGTGAGCGAGGTAGAGCATCCCGATCCGGGCGACCCACTGGTCGGCCCAGTACCGCAGTTGGGGGTGGGCGTCCCCGGCCCGGATGAAGTACCGGCGGATGTGTGCCCAGCACCAGAGCGGGTCGACTCCGTCGACGCGGCCCAGGGACTGGTAGACGGTGTAGAAGTCCGACGAGACGACGAGGCGACGTCCGTCGGACAGCGCCCCGGCGGCCCGGTCGATCCCGAAGTGCTTCTCGACCGGGGCAGCCGAGCGGGTCGGGTCCATCCGGAACACCACCGTGTCGGCGGCGACGAACACCCACAGCCACCAGCGGGTCCCGTCCTTGCCCTCGACCCGCTCGAACACCCGCCACGTCGTCTCGTCCGCGTGGACATGACCGGCGGCGGCGTTACGCGCCACGATCTGCTCATCGAGCCCGCCGAGCAGTCCATGCACGTCCTTCAACGCCCCACACAGAGTGCCCTCGGCAACACCGAGCCCGGCGGCGGCCAGCGCCCGAGCGATCCGGTGCAACGGCAGGCCCAGGACATACTTCTCGTAGAGAAGGCGGGCGAGGAACCCCGCGGTGAACCGGCCCTTGGGAATCGGTTTGGGTGGCACCGGCGCGGTCACTGTCCGCGGCCCCGGACATGTGCAGCACCGCCGATACCGCCGCCGCCGATGCACGATCCGGGTGATCACGACCTGCCAGTCGACCTGTTCGCTGTCGTCGGTCCCCAACGGCGTGAACGCCACCCCACACCCGGGGCAGGCACGGTCGACCTCGGGCACATCATGGATCTCCTCGCGGGTCTGCAGATGCGAGTAGTCCCGCCGGCCATGCCCCCGGCTCCCCGGCCGCTGCCCGCGTTGACGCGCCGGCCGGCCGGCATCCCCACCGCCCGAATCCTGCCGATCTTCTGGTTTCTCATCCACAGCCGACGACGGGCCGGTCTTCTCCGAGGAACGACCGAACAGCATCCGGGACAGCACCGCGACCTGCTCGCTCAACTCCTCGACCCGCAGCTGCAGCTGCCCGACACGGGCCTCGGCTTTCTCCGCACACTCCTCGGCCCGCTCGGCACGCCCACGCCAGTACGCCACCTCGGTGACATCATCGGTGACAGACAGAACAGACACACCACCCAGGACACATCACCAGCGTCCTCGGTATCAGGAACTACACCCGACGTATCACGAAGAGCCCACAACCCCCCACCAGCATCCCGCGGACACTCCGCCCGACTCCCGCCACAGCCACGACACCGCCACACGGCGGAACCAGCCCCTCCACGCCATCGCCGAATACTTACGTACGGTTATTGTGTGGTTATTGCACAGAGATTGCTTGTTTATTGGGGTGGCGTTGAATCGGGTCCGCCGAACGTGGACCGTCCACTGGTTCCCGGGCCCGATGTGGCTCCTCTGGTACGTGGATCGGCGGTGAGGTGGCCTGATCGGCACGGACAGCCGGCCCGGTCCGCGCCGATCGGTTGCGAACCCCGTGCGGGGGGATGGTGGTGTCCGTACCATCCACGCACGCCATTCTCACCGACGATCTGGATCTCACCGACGATCCGGGCGAGTTGGGCGGCGCCAGGGATGTCGTCGAGCTGGGAGGCCTCCGATGATGACCGTCGCACAGTCCCATGTCCGGCTCTCCCGCGCCGCCGGGTGGCGCAGGCCCGACGACGTGGTCGTGGTCGCCCGGCCGACCCGATGGGGCAATCCCTTCGACCAGCGCGAGTGGGGGCGGTCCGCGGCGGTAGAGCTGTACGCGGCGTGGATGACCGGCAGTGGGCCGGATGTCCGGTACGACCGGTCCGGTCGCCGCTACTCGCGGTCGGAGCGGCTCGCCGAGTTGCCCGACCTGGCTGGTAAGCGGTTGGCCTGCTGGTGCCCGCCGGGCGAGCCCTGCCATGCCGACATCCTCGCAGCCCTTGTCGCCGAACGGGTGCGATGAGGGCGACTGTGAAAGCACCGTCCAAACGCCGGGCCGCGTGAAGATTGCCCCGCGATACGACACGTGTCCATCGTGCTGTCGTAGGACGCGTCGGCTTGTCCGGCGGTCCGGTCGCACGCCTGGGACCACTTCATGGCATGCTCGGTTTCGATGGCATGAGGATGTGTCAGCCGTTCGTCCCCCGGGACGGCGGGTCTGGGCACCTTCCGCGGCGTCCATGGGGTATATGGATGGACGCCCGGGCATGTCGTCCCGTAGGCCGGGTCCTCATCGTGGAGGTTTGTTGTGAAGCGTGTCGGAGCGATTGTTCTGTTGGTTGCCCTGGTTGGTGGCGGGTTCCTCTTCCGTCGTCAGCGCGGCAAGCAGGACGCGTAGCCTCGCGTCGTCCCTCGGGTCGCGGGAGATCACCCGACCCGGGCGACTTGTGACGGTCCGCGACGAGCCGGTGTGAACTCGGGGTTGACCCGGAAACGCCGGTGTTGCGGCGGGGTGAGCTGCCCGATGTCCGGGCATGGCCGACCCTAGACTCCGCCTGTGCATCGGTTTGACGCGCAGGCTGCCGACCTCGTCCGCGCGATATGTGACTTTGCCCGCGTCCGGCTCGGATTCGATCCGGTACCGCTGGACGCGCCATTGTCATGGGACGAGTTGGCGGCGGCGGTGGGATCCACGATCACCGCCGAGGGCATCGGTGGCCGTCGCGCTCTCGAGGTGTTCGACGAGGAGCTGTCCCGCGCCTGTATCTCGACGGATCATCCCCGCAATCTCGCCTTCATCCCGGCCGCTCCGACTAAGGCGGCTGTATTGTTCGATCTGGTGGTCGGGGCGTCGTCCATCTACGCGGGCAGCTGGATGGAGGGCGCGGGCGCGGTCTTCGCGGAGAACGAGGCGCTGCGATGGCTGTCGGACCTCGCGGGCTTCCCCGCCTGCGCCGGTGGGCTGTTCGTACCGGGGGGCACCGTCGGCAACCTGTCGGCGCTGGCCGCCGCCCGGCATGCCGCCCGGAGCCGGTTGACCGCCGCCGGTCGGCCGACTCCACCGCGATGGCGGTTCGTCTGTGGGGCCGAAGCGCACTCCTCCCTCTACCAGGCCGCCACGGTGCTCGACACCGAGGTCGTCGTCGTGCCGACGGATGACGCCGGACGACTGACCGGTCCGCTGTTGGCCGAGGCGCTGGACCGGCTCGCCGAGCAGGACGGCGCCCAGGCCGTCGACGGCGTGTTCGCGGTGGTGGCGACCGCAGGGACCACCCAGTTCGGCACCGTCGATGACATCCGCGGGGTGGTGGACGTCTGTCAGGCCCGCGGGCTGTGGGTACATGTGGACGGCGCCTACGGGCTGGCCGCGCTCGCCGCCGCATCGACCCACTCTCTCTTCGACGGGATCGCCGAGACCGACTCGTTCATCGTCGATCCGCACAAGTGGCTGTTCGCGCCGTTCGATGCCTGCGCGCTGGTGTATCGCGATCCGGCGGTGGCCCGGGCGGCGCACGGCCCGCAGCGGGCCGGCTACCTCGAGGTCCTGGATTCGGCGGGGGCCTGGAACCCGTCGGACTACGCCATCGGGCTGTCCCGGCGGGCCCGCGGGCTGCCGTTCTGGTTCTCGCTGGCGACGCATGGCACCTTGGCCTACGGCCGGGCCATCGAGTCCACGCTGGCGACCGCCCGGGCGGCCGCGCTCCAGATCGCCGCGCTGCCTTACGTCGAGCTGGTGCGGGAACCGCAGCTGTCGATCGTGGTGTTCCGTCGGCTGGGTTGGCAGGCCGCGGACTACCAGCGGTGGAGCGAGAACCTGCTGCGGGACGGTTTCGCGTTTGTTCCGCCCACCGTGCACGAGGGCGAGACCGTCGCCCGGTTCGCCATCGTCAACCCGCGGACCACCGTTGACGACATCGGCGCGATCCTCGCCACGATGGCCTGATCCTCGCCGCGATGGGCTCCCTCTCCCCGCCGTCCGGTCTCCCCGCCGGCCCGGTGCCCGGGCTTGATCCTCCGGGACCGCTGTGCGGGCCCGGCCAGCACGCGAAGAGCGAGACGTGCCGCTAGGGCGGTGGAGGTGGGATTTGAACCCACGGAGGGGTTGCCCCCTCACACGCTTTCGAGGCGTGCGCCCTCGGCCACTAGGCGACTCCACCGCGGACTAGCCTACCGGACGTCGCGAGAGTCCGGTTCGCCGGGGTGTGTAGGGGTCCGACGGCGCCGAGGCTGCGGCCCGTCGCCCCGAACCGGGCGAGCGTGGCGGCGGTGTGCCGGCTAGCGCCCCGCCGGGCGCCGGCGCGCGGCGAAGAACTCCGCCAGGAGGGCGCCACACTCGTCGGCGCGGATCCCGGCGACCACTTCGGGTCGATGATTGAGCCGCCGGTCCCGCACCACGTCCCAGAGCGAGCCGACCGCCCCGGCCTTCTCGTCAACCGCGCCGTAGACGAGGCGGTCCACCCGGGCGAGCACGAGGGCCCCCGCGCACATGGTGCAGGGCTCCAGCGTGACCACGAGGGTGGCTCCCGGTAGCCGCCAGGAACCCGTCCGGCGCGCGGCCGCCCGCAGGGCGATCATCTCGGCGTGGGCGGTGGGATCGGCGCCGCGTTCCCGCTCGTTGTGCCCGAGCCCGAGCACCGTGCCGTCCTCGGTCACCACCAGGGCACCCACCGGGACGTCGGCGTGGTCCGGGGCCAGGCGGGCCTCGCGCAGGGCGAGCCCCATCGCCTCGTGGAAGCGGTCCGGTCCGGGCGGACCGCTCAGCCGGGCGGGAGCGCCCGCCCGGGGGTACTCGTCGGGATCGGTCATCCCGGATCAGCGGGCCGGCGGCGCGGGACCGAAGCGGTGGGCTCAGCCACGTGCGTCATCGAGGATCTCCCCCGCCCCGGCCCGTTCGCTGAGCGCGCTGATCACATCGCCTGGCAGCATCCCCTCCTCGCCGATCAGTTCCAACAACGCCTCCGCGGGGGTGCCCAGATCGCCGAGTAGATCGAGATCGCCCACGGGGGCGGCATGGGTGACGGCGGACGCGTCATCCTCGTCGTCCGGGGTGGTCAGCCCCGCCATCGAGGGCAGCGCGTCGGCGAACAGGCGTTCGGCGAGGTCGGAGGTCACCAGGACCCGGCGATCGGAGAGGAAGACCTGCGGATCCGGGTCGTCGGGACACACCCGGACCACCGCGAGGTACTCGTCGTCCTCCTCGAGGAAGGCGACGACGGGGCCATCACCCAGATCCCGCATCATGTCGGTGAGGGCGTCGAGGTCGTCGACGTCGGCCGGGTCGAGATCGTGCACCGACCAGTGGCCGTGTACCCGCGCGATCGCGATTGCCTTCGTGGTCACTGTGCGCCCTCACGTCCCTTCTGCAACCGCGCGGCGGACCCGGGCCGGCCGTGCCGGTCCGGGATGCCCGCCCGGCGCGGCCCCCGGTGGCCAAACCGGCGCACCCGCGCCGACCAGCCGTGTTCCGCCTGTGATTCTCACCTGTGGGGGCGGCCGTGGGTATTCCGGTTCACCCTGTCAGGTGAGTTCTACCGCGATGCCGCGTCGATTCCGCGACGGTGGTCCGGTCGACACCTTCCCCAACGGACTATGGGTAACGCCAGCTCACGTGAGGTAATGTCCGGGCTGGAACAAACCCCCGTCCGGGGGCGCTACCGGGTGGTACCGGGCCGATGACCGGGGACTGGACCGGGATCTATCGGAACAGAAGACGGGGCGGGCTTCGCCGCCCGGTGCCGTCGTGGCACTGTAGAAACCGCGATGACGACATCAATCCCCCGCCGGTTCACCGCCAGGACCCAGGCCGCGCTCGCCGTTGAACGCCTGGCGGCCGAGGCGTCACGCCGGCTCGGCCGTGGTTCCGGCGAGATGATCGGTGGCAAGCTCGCGCTGCGGGTATCCCCGGCGGCGCTCGCCGAGGTCGGCTCCCACCGGATGACCGCCTGCGTGTCGGGCACCAACGGCAAGACCACCACCACGAGGCTGCTTGCCCGGGCCCTGGGCACCCTGGGGCCGGTCAAGTCGAACAGCGGCGGGGCGAACATGGCGCCCGGGGTGCTGGCCGCGCTGTCCCGGCCGCCGTTTGACGCGGCGGCGGCTCTCGAGGTGGACGAGATCTGGCTGCCGAAGGTGGCCAGGGAGATCTCGCCGCGGGTGGTCCTGCTGCTGAACATCAGCCGTGACCAGCTCGACCGGTCCAACGAGACGCGGCGCATCGCCGCCATGTGGCGCGAGCTCGGCTCGGAGCTGCGCGACACGACGGTGGTCGCGAACGTCGATGATCCCCTGGTGGCCTGGGCGGCGGCGGGCTGGCACCGGCAGGTCTGGGTGTCGGCGGGGCAGAACTGGACGGCGGACGCGATGGTCTGCCCGCAGTGCGCCCGGCTGCTACACCGCAACAGCAGCGGCTGGTGGTCCGAGTGCGGGCTGGCCAGGCCCGAGCCGATCGTCGCGGTCACCGGCTCCCGGGAACTACTCTGGTACGGCCGCACCATCGAGGCCCGGCTCGATCTGCCCGGACGGGTGAACCTCGGCAACGCGGCGATGGCCGCCGCCGCGGCCCGGGAGTTCGGCGTCGAGATCGAGGATGCGCTTGCGGCCATGACCGGCCTGGGCGATGTGCAGGGTCGCTATCAGGAGGTGGCGCTCGGCGAGGAGGGCCATCGAGGCCGGCTGCTGCTGGCGAAGAACCCCGCTGGCTGGGTGGAGATGATGGAGCTGTTGGCGGACGCGCCGCCGCGGCCTGTCGTCATCGACTTCAACTCCCAGACCGCTGACGGGCGGGATCCGTCCTGGATCTGGGACGTGCCGTTCGAACGGCTCGCCGGCCGGCAGGTGCTGGTCACCGGGGAGCGCAAGGAGGACATGAGCGTGCGGCTGGCCTATGCGGAGGTGCCGCACAGCGTGTATGCCAGTGCGCGGGACGCGGCCCTGGCCGCCAACGAGAAGGTGGTCGACGTCGTCGCCAACTACACGGCGTTCCGCGATCTGCTGGTGAGGTCCACGCAGTGAGGTTGTGCGCGTGGCTAGGTTGTGCACGCGGCGAGGTTGTGCACGCAGTGAGGTTGTGCGCGAGATGAGGGGATCCACGCGATGACGGGCGGCTCTGCGACCAGGATCGCGCTGATCTACCCCGAGCTGCTTGGTACCTACGGCGACGGCGGTAACGCGATCGTGCTGTCCCAGCGCCTGCGCTGGCGTGGTTTGCCGGTCGAGGTGGTGAACGTTCCCGCGGGGTCGGCGGTGCCCGAGAGCTGTGATATCTACCTGCTCGGCGGCGGCGAGGACGCACCGCAGGTCCTCGCCGCGGACGGCATCCGGCAGAACCGGGCGATCCGGCGAGCGGTGAGCTCGGGAGCGGCGGTGCTCGCCGTGTGCGCCGGCTACCAGGTGATCGGCGCGACCTTCCCATCCGGTGGGGAGATCCACGAGGGGCTGAATCTCGTCGACGTGGAGACCCGTCGCTCCTTCGGCCCGTCGGACGCGCCGCCGGCGCGTGCGGTCGGGGACATCGTGGTGGAACCGGACGCACGGCTCGGCCTGCCCACCCTGTACGGGTATGAGAATCACGCCGGGCGGACGAGGCGGTTGCCCGGCGCGAGCGGCATCCCGCTCGGTACGGTCCGGCTCGGGATCGGTGACGGTGACGGCGGAACGGACGGCATCGTGGATGGCCGGGTCATCGGCACCTACCTGCACGGGCCGGTGCTCGCGCAGAATCCCGCCCTCGCCGATCTCCTGCTGAGCTGGGTCCATGGTCCGCTGCCGCCGTTGGACGCGCCCCGCGAGGTGGAGGTGCTGCGCCAGGCCCGGCGCCGCGCGTTGGCCGTCACCTGACGCGTCCCCTGGCTTTTTTTGGGGGGACAAGTGGGGGGACAAGGCGGACAGGCCCCGGTCTGACCCCGGTCTTGTCGTCATCTGCTGCCAGGTTTGCGGCGTTTCCCGGCCAGCGGTGTGGTTCGGTTGGACCGTGGTGTCGAATCCCCTCGCCGGATGGTGGGGCAAAAACAAGAGAACCGTGCTCATCGTCGGTGTCGTGATCGTGGTCGTCTGGGGCTACCTCGGGACCCGTGACCGCCCGAAGACCCAGCGGGTCAGCCTGCCCGGCGACTACGCGTCGGCGGGCCGCGAGCTGCTCGTCCAGGCCCCGTCCGATCCCGCCAACCCGCTTCCGCTGGTGTTGATCCTGCACGACGACAACGCGGACGCGAAGTCACTTGACCGGCAGAGTGACGCCGGCAAGCTCGCGAACTCCCGCGACTTCGCGGTGGCCTTCCCGGAAGCCGTGGGCGGCACGTGGCGGATCGACGGACCCGAGGGGGCCGACGTGCGCTATCTGCGCGACGTGGTCCGCTTCGTCTCCACGAAACGGACCAAGGTGGATCCGAACCGGGTCTACGTGTGGGGGATCGGCGAGGGTGCCCGGCTGGCCCTGACCGCCGCCTGCGCCCCGGGTAAGCCGGAGTTCGCCGCGGTCGGCGTCGTCGGGCAGTTCGACCCGGAGCCCGGGCCGACCTGCCAGGACCGTGTCCCGGAGGGCCGGGCCCCGGAGGCCTCCTGGGACCGGAAGGTCAGCGAGACCCTGTGGAAGTTCTCGTCTGGTCACCGGCTGGGGGCCTGACCGCGGCGCCCGCGAGCGGGCCGGGCGGTTTCCGCACCGGGCAGAGACCGAGGGCTGAAGTCCGCCGATGCCGCCGGGAGGGGGGTAGCGGCATCGGCGGACCTGGTCGGCCGGGGCCCGAGGCCCGCCGGCCTTCCCGTGCGGATGGGGGGGGAATCCGAGGGAAGGCCGGCGGAATCGGGGGCCTTCCGGCCGGACGGACGTCAGATGGGGGGGAGATCTGACGTCCGTCCCACCGGAAGGAGGGCCCGTCCGGAGAGCTGGAAAGGAACCACATAGGCGGGTTGTCGGGCGGTGACAGGGCCCGCTTGCTGGTCTGTCCGCGGCTTCGCCGGTGGGTGGGAGTCCCGGGTCCGGCTTCCACGGCTTCGGGTCGGCGCCTGGAGAGGGGCTCGGTAGCCGGCCGCTCGTGGACTGGCAGGGCTCGTGTGGTCCGCGCCCCAGCCGCGAAGGCGATCCACCGGAGCCGGGTGAGCCGTTGCGTCGGCATGAGGGCGGTGCGCCGGCTCCGACCGGCCGCTAGAGGATCCGACCGACGTAGTAGGAGGTGGTATAGATCTTCTTGAGCGACACGACGTCGCCGGTGTGCGGCGCCGCCCACATCATGCCGTCGCCCGCGTAGATGCCGACGTGGTAAATGTTCCCGGGTGTCCCGAAGAAGATCAGGTCGCCGGGCTGTTTGTTGTACTGCGACACCCGGGTGGCGGCGGCGAACTGGGCGTCGGTCGTCCGCGGCACGCTCCTGCCGAGCTGCTTGAAGATGTACTGGATGAGGCCGGAGCAGTCGAACGAGCTCGGGCCCTCCGCACCGTAGACGTAGGGCTTGCCGGCCTGCAGGGAGGCCAGGTAGACGGCCTTCTCCCCGAGGGAGCTCGACGGGACCGGAACCGACGCCTGGTCCGCGGCGTCCCCTGTCGTGAGGAGATCCGACCAGGCGGCGTTGCGGACGAGCCGGGGGGTGGGCGCCGGCCGTACGCGCAGGGTGGCGTCGTTCGCCGAGCGGGCGGACTGCAGGGCGTCCGTGCCGTCGAAGACCGCGGTGACATTCGTGGTGGTGAGCACCCGGGCCGTGTAGGAGGCGTAGCCCTGGGCGTTGGTGTAAAGGTGCTTGAAGGTGGCCCACCCGGTGGGGAGCTTCACCTGCACCTTGACCAGCTGGTTCGCCAGCGGTTCGTGGGTCTGCTCGTTGTAGAGCGAGAAGCCGATGTCGATCGGCTGGTCCGCGCTGACGCTCACGTCGGGGTTGGTCACCCGGAGACCGACCTGAACCTTGCCGGCCAGGGGCGGGGCGTCGACACCGCCCGTCGAGCCGAGCAGGGAGGTGGAGCCGTGGGTGCTGACCGCCGCGGCGGCGATGCTGCCCCCCAGGGCGGCCTGGGAGCCGATCTGCGCGGCGAGGGTGATCGGAGCGGTGTTCGGCTGCTCGTCCTTCGCGGCGTCGGCGTTGATGTCGGTGGCGCAGCCGGCGAGAGCCACTCCGGAGACCGCGACGGTCCCGGTGGTCACGGCGGCGAAGGCGCGGGCCCGGGCCCGGCTGCGGGCGGCCGGGGGCGCGGAGGGTGCGCGGTGACGGCCGCGACCGGCGCCTCGCGTTTCTTCGTCGAGCTGCACGCTTTGCGCGGACAACGGTGTATTCCTTCCCGTGCGCCTGCGAAGTGAGCTGTCGGGTTCGGGCTGGGCTGCCCGGCTCTCGCGTGACCTTCACGCGTCGAGCTTCACCCCTAGGTCGACACCGCGGATCGGCGCCGGCCGGTGGAGGTGGGTCCCCCGCTCCTGCCCCTGATGACGACTCGGAGGGGACACCGGGGCCGGGGGCAGGACTCGGCGTTCGGCCCGGTGTTGTCGTGACGTCGGCGTGAGACTAGTCCACTTGGATGGGGTGGGTAAACACTAGTCCTTCCCAACTACAGCGAGTGCGCGTTGAAGTTCCCGTCGCGCGGCGTCGGCGGCCCGCGCGGTCGGCCGGGCTGACCGGGCGGCCCTAAGGCCCTTCGCGCCCCGTTTGTCCTGCTGGTTTTTCGTTGCGTGTGGGGTCCGCGGCGGCGGCCGGTCCGGGTGAGAGGCGGGCGGGCGGGTAGCCCTCCCGCGGCCCGTGGGCGATTTTGACTACTTAAAGTAGTCGACGGGTGAGGCCGGGTGTGCACCCCCCTCAGCGGGACCGGGAGCCGCGGCGGGTGAGGAATCCCGCCGCATCGAGCACTTGGAGCTCGACCGCGAGCTCGTGGACCTCACGGGGCAGCGAGCGGTGGTGCGCCAGCGCCTCGACCGCGGCGCGGGCGTGGTCGGCGAGCTCGTCGAGGGCGTGCTGGCGCTGGCGCATCCGAGCCCGCTCCTCCTGGATGGTCCGGACCGTGTCCTCCTGCCACCGGCGGGTCCGGATGAGATGCTCGCTGGCGTCGGCGGCCTGCCGCTCGGCATCCTCCAGCCGGTTGAGGAGCGCGTCGAGGGCCTCCAGCCGGCCGGCGAGCTCCGCGATGAGATCGCCCCGATCGGGCAGGATGGCCGTTTTACGACTCTTGGGGTCAGGCGAGGTCATGGAGTCCCCCGAGGGGTGGGGGGTCGGCGGGGACCGCGCCGAGCGGCTGGCGCGAGACCCGGTTGCTCCGACACGGTTGGTAACGGTAACCGACGTGGCGGGCCAGGGGTAACCCATCGTACGGATACGTCGCGTCAGCCAACTTATAGTAAAAAGGGACTATGGATCTGCCGTCATTGTCGTGGTCTATGCGCGCATAGCATGCAGGTCGGTGTCAGAGCCAGCCGTTGCGCTTGAACGCACGGTAGAGAAACAGACAGATCGTCGTAATGACGGCCAGGACGGCCGGGTAGCCCCACGTCTGACGAAGCTCCGGCATGTGGTCGAAGTTCATGCCGTAGATCCCGGCGACGGCGGTCGGGACGGCGCCGATCGCCACCCAGGCACTGATCCGTCGCATGTCCTCGTTCTGCGCGATCGTCACCTGCGTCAGCGTCGCCTGGAGCACGGAGGAAAGCAGCTCGTCGAAGTGAGCTATTCGCTCGCTGACCTGCTCGAGGTGGTCGGCGACGTCCCGGAAGTAACGGCGCATCGCCACGTCGACCATCGTGGGGGCGTCCATGGTGAGGGTACGCAACGGGCCCGCGAGCGGCAGCACCGCGTGCTTGAGCTCCAGAAGCTCGCGTTTCATCTGGTAGGCGCTTTCCGTCGACGGCTTCTGATCCCGATGGAAGACGCCCGTCTCGATCTGGTCGACGTCGGCCTGGATGCTTTCCACGGTGCGGACGTAGTCGTCCACAATGCTGTCGCAGATGGCGTGCAGCACGGCCGTCGGGCCGTGCCGGAGCATCTCCGGGTTGGCCTCCAGCCGGCCGCGCAGCTTCGTCATCTCCCCGTGCCTGCCGTGCCGCACGGTCACGACGAAGTCCTCGCCGAGGAAGATCATGATTTCGCCGGTGGTGACTACCTCGGAGGTGCCCGTTACCTGGGTGTGCTCCACGTAACTGGTCGTCTTGAGCACCATGAACAGGTGGTTCTCGTATTGCTCGAGCTTGGGGCGCTGGTGGCCGGTGACCGCGTCCTCCACCGCGAGCTTGTCCAGCCTGTACTCCTCGGCGATCGCGGTGAGCTGCTCGTAGCTCGGCTCGAACAGGCCGAGCCAGGCGAACCCGTTGCGTTCGGACCGCGCCAACCGCAGCGCGTCGGCCTGGTCGATGTCCATGGTGACCCGCCGGCCATGGCTGTACACGCCGCAGGCCATGACGCGCCCGTCCGGTGTCCGCGGTAGCTCGGAGCGGGGCGCCCCGCGTCGTTTGCGACCCACCCGGACCAGGGAGACCGGACGGGTCAGCGCGCCGGCGAGCTTATGGGCGTTGGCCGACGCCTGCTCCAGGGCGTCCCCCAGCACCTCCCGAACGGGATGCTGGCTGCCGTGGTCGCCGCCGTCCGGGCGCGCGCCATCAACGTCGCGTCCCCGGGTCTCGCGTACCGTCTCGTCGCGTACCCTTTCGCCCGGCACCGCGTCGTCCCGCATCACTGCCTTCTTCCCTGCCGCCGATCCATGTCCAGGTCCACCTGTCGGCATCTCCCACGCCCTTCCCCGCTGGTGAACCTTCATGGTGACAAGTCGGTGCCGGCCGTCCGGAGGCGATCCGGGCTTCACCGTGGACGCGGATGCCTGGCAACTGTGCCGGCGTGGTGTGGCACGAAGGGTGAGATACACGTCCGGCGCATGGGATACGTCACAGGGAGGATCGAGTGATCGGGATCGAGGTACGCACGCTTCGGGTGTTCGCCGACGAGACGGGCGCCGGCGGCAGCCTGCTCGCCGTGGTGCTGGATGCCGCGAAGCTGCTGCCCGACGCGCGGGAGCGGTCCGTCGTCGCGCGCCGACTGGGCTGCCCCGCCACGGTCTTCGTCGACGACCCGGAGTTGGCGGAGCTGGCCACCTTTACGCCCACCGGGGAGCTGCCCATGGCGGGGCACGCCTTGGTGGGGTCGGCCTGGCTGTTGGGTCGGCTGCTCGGTGGCCATCCGGAGATCCTCCGCCCGGCCGGCGGCGAGGCGGTCAGCTGGCAGGAGCAGGGCCGGGTCTGGGTCCGCGGCGCCCTGGCCGCCGTGCCCTGCTGGTGGCATGAGATGCTCGCGGACCCGGGCCAGGTCGACGCGCTCGACCTGCCCCGTCCACCCGCCGAGGACCTGACCCAGCTCTGGGCGTGGGAGGATGAGCCGGGCGGGGTCGTGCGGGCCCGGGCCTTCGCCAGCAGGCACGGCGTCACCGAGGACGAGGCCTGCGGGTCGGCTTCCATGCGACTGGCCGCGATGCTCGGGCGGCGGCTCACCATCCGGCACGGCGCCGGTTCGATTGTGCTCGCGCAGCCGGGTCCGCCCGGCCACGCCGATGTCGGCGGCCTGGTGGTCGAGGACGAGACGAGGTTCCTCGCCGATCTCGACGAGTTCCTCGCCCGGTGACGGTGCCGTTCGGCGCGGCCACGGCCGGACACCACGGGGACCAAGCCTGAGAGTGTAGGTGCCGAGCGAGGCGACTGGCACCCTTTGTGGGTACCGGGTTACGGCTGCGTGGTGGCTGCCGAGATGCGGACCGGGTCGGATAGGCGTAGCTTTGGATCCCGGTAGCTCTCCGCTGGGTATCCGCCCATGGGCTGCGAGGTGGTCATGGCCGAGACGTTGGTGACCTTGGTGGAGGCCGCGCATCAGGATGCCGTCCGTCTGATCGAGCTCTCGCGCGACGTCGGTGCCCACGGTGACGTGGATGGTCCGTCGACCGACCCGCGGCAGGCGCTGCGCGCCAGCGACGCGGCCGTGGCCGCCGTCTCCGCGCACCTGAGCGCGATGGAGTCGGTGGTCTACCCGGAGATGGCCCGCCGGGTCGTGGGCGGCCGGGCGCGGGTGGCGGACCTGGGCCGCTTGGCGCGGCGCTGCTCCTCGGTGATGCGCGGCATTGAACAGTACGTCCAGGGGGACCTCAACCGGCCCGCGGAGCCGGTCGCGAACCTGCGCCGGGATCTGGCCGCGTTGATGGTCGAACATGCGACGCTGGAGGACGAACTTCTGCGTGAGCTGATGGCCGAGCTGTCCGACGACGAGCGCCGGGATCTCCTCGACCGCTTCTCCGACGCGATGCGCCACGCTCCGACCCGACCGCATCCGCACCTTCTGCACAGCAGGCTGTTCGGTGGAAGCCTGGCGGCCCGCCTGACGGGCTACTGGGATCACCTGCTCGACGTGATGGACGCCCGGGAGGTGCCCGGCGCGCCGAGGCGGGCCCCGGTGCCCGCCGGGCTGTGGGGCTGGTACCTGCTGGGCCGTCCCACGGCGCCGGCTGCGGGTGAGACCCCGTCAGGGAAGGAAGGCGCGCAGGGCGACACCACCGCTGGTAGCCACAACGTCACTGGTGGCCACATCGCCGCTCATTGATCCGTCCTTGCGACTGCCGTCGTTTCCGTAGGCCCACCATGTCTTCCTGAGCCCGGTCTTCCGGAGCCCGTCGCGCTCTGTCTTCCTGACGGTCTTCCTGGCCGCGGTCCACTCCGGTTCGGCGTTCCGATGCGCACGGGCGCCGTGGTCGTGCCATGCTTCGAGTCCGGGTTGGGCCGGTATGGCCTCGTGTCGTGCAATGCCGAGGAGATGTGTCAGGAACCGAGGGCACCGCGATGCGGGCGCCGAACGCTGATCCCGTAAAAGTGATCTGGCCGGTGCTGTTGGTCGAGGATGATGATGCCGACGCCTATCTGGTGTCCGAGCTCCTCGACGAGGTCTCCGCTCCGGTCGAGCTGACCCGGGTGCGCACGGTGGCCGAAGCCGCCCGTCGCAGCGAGCACGTCGCGTGCGTGCTGCTGGATCTCGGGCTGCCGGACAGCGAGGGCCTGTCGGCGCTACGCCGGTTGCTCACGGTCGAGGCGGGAGCGCCGGTCGTGGTGCTCACCGGTCTGGTTGACGAGTACCGGGGGGCGCAGGCGGTCGCCGCGGGCGCGCAGGACTATCTCGTCAAGGGTCAGGTCGACGGGCGGGACCTGGTCCGGGCCGTCCGGTACGCGATTGAGCGCAAGCGGGCCGACACCGCCGCGCAGGCGCTGCGGGAGTCGGAGCTGCTGGCGGACGAGCGGGCCCGCCTCGAACGCGGCCTGTTACCCCGGCCACTCATCGACGACGGCCGGTTGCATCACGACGCCCGGTACCGCCCCGGCCGGCAGCAGTCCCTGCTCGGCGGGGACTTCTACGACATGGTGTCCACCGCGGACGGCACGCTCCACGTCCTGCTCGGCGACGTCTGCGGGCACGGCCCGGACGAGGCGGCGCTCGGGGTGAGCCTGCGGATCGCGTGGCGCACGTTGGTCCTCGCCGGTGTTCCGGAACCCGACCGGCTCGGGTATCTCCAACGCGTGCTGGTGAGCGAGCGGGAACAGGATGAGATCTTCGCGACGGTGTGCACCCTCGCGATCGCTCCCGACCGGACCTCGGCGCGGATGCGGCTGGCCGGTCATCCGCCGCCGGCGCTGTTGCATCCGCGGCTGTCGGCGCTGCCGGGCGACGTCGTCGGTCCGGCTCTTGGCATCGTCGACGACGACCTCTCCGAGGAGGTGCGGATCGAGCTCGGGCCGCACTGGGCGCTCCTGCTCGCCACGGACGGCCTGCTGGAGGGGCGGGAGGGACCGGGCGGGGAACCGCTGGGCTGGGAGGGCGTGCTGCCCGAGATCGCCAAACTCTGGCCCGCCGACGACCCCGACGGGCTGCTCGACAACCTGATCGACCGGGTGGAGGCGCGCAATGGCGGCCCGCTGACCGACGACGTCGCGCTCCTGCTGCTGATCTGGGGTGCCGGCTGATGCCGGAGCGCACCCACCCGAACGTCACCCACCCGAACGTCACCGACGGGGGAGCGGGCGACGCGGGGCCGAGCGGAGCGGTGGAGCGCGGCCGGGTCGGGTCCGTCTGGCGCCTGCGCCGTCGACTCGAGGTGACCTACGCGGTGGCGGCGATGGTGCTGATGATCGTCGCTGGTCTCGTCGTCTCGTCGTTGGTCCGGCTTGATGACGCCCTCCACACGCGCAGCGACGTCCTCGCCCCGGCTCTGCTGAGCTCCACCGAACTGGTCTCCAGCCTGGTCGACCAGGAGACCGGGATGCGGGGCTACCTGCTTCAGGGCAGCGAGGACTTCCTGGAGCCCTACAACGAAGGGCGCAGGGCCGAGCGCACGCTGCTCGCGGACCTGCACCGACGGCTCGTGGAGCGCCCCGACCTGCTGGCGAGGCTCGCCGTGCTGGAGGACCGGATCCGGGCCTGGCACGGCGACTACGCCGATCCGGCCATCAACGCGGTGCGGGTGGGCGGTCCCGCGGCGGCCCGCCTGTTGTCACCGGAGTTCGGCAAGACCCGCTTCGAGGCGGTCCGCGCCGCGGCCGGGGACCTCGAGGCGGACCTGCGGGCCAGGGAAGTCCGGGCCCGCCAGCACGTCACGGCGGCGCTCCGTTTCCTGATCTTCGCGCTGGTGACCGGCGCGGCCGTCATGGCCGTACTCCTGGCGGTCATCGCGCGGGCGCTACGGTCCTGGGTCACCCGCCCGCTCGAGCGGGTGAGCGACGATGCGCGAACCGTCGCCTCCGGACATCTCGATCACGTGGTCGAGCCGACCGGTCCCCCGGACATCGCCTCGCTCGCCGCCGACGTGGAGTCGATGCGACGCCAGCTGATCGGGGAGCTCGGGGTCGCGCGGGCGGCGCGGTCCGCGGTGGAGGCGCAGGCCGAGGCGCTGCGGCGCTCCAATCGTGACCTGGAACAGTTCGCCTATGTCGCCTCGCACGACCTGCAGGAGCCGCTGCGGAAGGTGGCGAGTTTCTGCCAGCTCCTGGAGCGACGCTACGGTGACAGGCTCGACGAGCGGGGCAGCCAGTACATCGCTTTCGCGGTGGACGGCGCGAAGCGGATGCAGCAGCTCATCAACGATCTGCTGGCCTTCTCCCGGGTGGGGCGGACTACTGACGGTTTCGTCGATGTGTCCCTGGGGGAGATCTTCGACCGGGCGGTGGGAGCGCTGTCCATCGCGATCGAGAGCGCCCGGGCCGAGGTCACCGCGGATGATCTGCCGGTCGTGCGCGGGGACCCCGTCCTGCTCACCCAGCTGTTCGCGAACCTGATCGGGAACGCGCTGAAGTTCCGGGCCGAGACGGTTCCCGCCGTGCATGTCGGTGTCGTCGACCGGGCGGACGAGTGGGAGCTGTACTGCGCCGACAACGGGATCGGAATCGATCCGGAGTACGCCGAGAAGATTTTCGTGATCTTCCAGCGGCTGCACGGCCGGGATGTCTACGAGGGCACGGGCATCGGGCTGGCGTTGTGTCGCAAGATCGTCGAGTTCCACGGCGGCCGGATCTGGCTGGACGGCGCGGTGAAGGACGGAACCACCTTCCGGTTCACTTTCCCTAACCGGAGACTTCTAACGGCCAGAGACCCGCCGTGAGTCGCCTCATCGCCTAGAGTGCCGCACATGATGGGGTCAGGAGCGGTTCTCACCCGGCCAGGGGCCCGTGCGCAGCGGCGGGAGCTCGCGGACCTGCTGGCCGAGCGTGGCCCGGCGGCGTCCACCCTCTGCGCCGGATGGACGAACCATGATCTGGTGGCGCACCTGGTCACCCGCGAGCGGGTGCCGTGGGCCGCTCCCGGGCTCATCGTCGGTCGGCTGCACGGCATCACGGAGCGGGCCGAGCGGGCCACCATGCGGGCCCACACCTTTCCCGAGTTGGTCGAGACGTTCCGTGCCGGGCCGCCGTGGTGGCAGCCGACCCGCATCGGCCTGATCGACGATGCCATGAACCTGGTCGAGTTCTTCGTGCACGCCGAGGACATCCGCCGCGCCGCCCCTGGCTGGGAGCCTCGCGAGCTTGACACCAGAAGCCGTGACGCGATGTGGACCGCTCTGCTGCTGATCGGGTTCGCCGGGTTCCGGCGAGCCGGCCTGGGTGTCGTGGCGGAGCGTACGGACGCTCCTGGCCGGCGCGCCTTGCACGGCGGCGAGCCGGTGGTGGAGATCGTCGGGCCACCTGAGGAGATCGTGCTGTACGCGTTCGGGCGGGGCCAGGTCGCCCGGGTCGAGCTGCGCGGTTCCGACGCCGACATCGAGCGGTTCCGCGCGGCTCCCACCGGTCCCTAGCTCCCGGCGGCTGCGATCCGGTCGGAGCCGTGCCGCTATCGGGGCGGGGCGTTACCAGAGCAAGGCGCTACCAGAGCGAGGCGTAGGTGGCCGCGCCAGCGGGATGCTCTGTCGGGTTCACCAGGGAGGAGTGCACGTTCCCGGGTGACGAATCGCTGAAGTACGTCTCGTAGGCGAGGATGTCGCGGTTCGCGGCGAACGTCTGGTACATGTTGCGGATGTACACCGGGTTGTCGCCGCCGGCCTGGCCGGCGCGGCCCGCCCCGGTATCACTCTTCCCGACGAGTCCCCATTCTGGGACCGAGAACTGCTTGCCGTGCTGGCGGGCGAACGCGATCGTCGAGCAGAGCCCGGCTTCGGCGTGACACTGACTGGCGAAGGCAGCGTCGTCCGTGCTCGCCGGCCATTGGTCGTAGCTGTCGATGCCGATGATGTCGACGTACTGGTCACCGGGGTAGACGGCCCAGGCTCCGCTGCTGTGCGCATTCAGCGCCCAGTCGATGCGGGCCTGCGGATCCGTCGAGCGGATCGCGCTGACAACCTGGCGGAAGCAGTTCACCCAGGTGGTGGGGTTGGTCTTGGAGACCGACCACGGGAACCAGTCGCCGTTGAACTCCCAGGCGAGCCGGATGACGCTCGCCGGGCGGCCCTTCGCCACCAGCCACCGGCCGAAGTCCGCCCAGTGGCCGTTGTAGGCGCCGCTCGCGCAGGAGTTCATGTCCCCACCGCCCGTGGGGTAGAAGGACTGCGAGATGACCCAGGTGCCGGCGAAGGTCGAGAACTTCTCCGGGCCCGAGCCGAGCCACGGGTTCGTCATGGTCTGCCAGCTCGACCTGTCGGTGAAGGTGAGCACGACGTTGACCGGCGAGCCGCGGAAGCTCTCCCAGGCCCGCACCTGCGTCATCGTCCCCGCGGCGACGCCGCTCATGCCGCCGGGCACCGAACCGCCCCCACCACCGACGGGGATAACGGGCACTTGTACCGCAGGCTTCGTGACCCGGGCCGCGGCGCCGGGGGTCGTCGGCCTGGCGGTGGTCCGTGGGGCCGTACCGGCCGGGGTGCCCGCGGGCACCGGGGCGGGCGACGGCGAGCCGACGGTCGCGCGGGAGTTTCCGCCGGTCGTGCCCGCCGAGGCGCTGCCCGCCGAGAGGCTGGGTTGCACCCGGAGGTCATCGCCGTGTCGGGGCTTCCCGTGCTGGATGGCGGTGGCCTCGACTGTCGCCGAGCCCTCGCCCCCGGTGTCGCGTTCGGGGACGAGGGTCCACCCGACTACGGCGGCGACCAGAGCCATCACGCCTAGCGACGCGATCCAGGCAGGGTGACGCGGACGGCGGCGCCCGCGCCGGGAACCGGATCGGACTCTCGGCGGGCTGGGATTGCCCTCCGCTCGGTGCTTCACCGCGGGTATCCCTCCGTGCGTGGCAGTGTCGTCAGGACCCCCCGGGTCCCGGCTTCGGCATCGAAGCGGATGACCTCCATGTCGCACAGCAGCCTGAGACGGACCGGACCGGCCTCCGGTCGCCCCCTCGACGCCGGCTGCCGTGTCTAGATAGTTCGGACGAGACACTACACCGACGTGCTAGGCCGACTTGTCGGAACTCGGGGGTTTCGGGCGGTGAGGCTCTCGGGTGGCGTGGAGCCCGGTTGGTCGGCACGCCGGTTGGTCGACACGCTGGCTGTGCCACAATGTGCGCGCGCGGAGCCTGGGATGTGCCTGGTGGTCAACCCACCTCGCGTCACGGATTCCGCGCACGGGTCGGGGATCACGCGCCGGTGGAGTGTCCGCGGTGCCTGGTCGAGCGCCCCGGGGGTTATGCGGCCAGGCGCGGTGGCGGGGCCGTTCACCGGCTCGCCCGCCACGACGACAACAGGAGAGCACCCAATGTCCCAGCCACCCGAGTACCCTCCCGCCGGCGGTCACGGTCAAGGGGGTTATGACCAGGGCGGCTACGGCCAGGGTGGTTACGGTGGCCAGGGCGGTTATGACCAGGGCGGTTACGGCCAGGGTGGTTACGGTGGCCAGGGCGGTTATGACCAGGGCGGCTACGGCCCTCCACCGCCCGGCTATGGACCCCCGCCCGGTGGGTACGGCGCGCCGCAGGGCTACGGTGCCCCGCTGGGATACGGCGGCCCGGGTGGGTTCGGCCCACCTCCGCCCTACAACCAGCCGATCCCGACCTACCTGTGGCAGTCGATCGTGGTCACCCTGCTGTGCTGTCTGCCCGCCGGTGTGGTGGCAATCGTCTATGCCACCAAGGTGCAGAGCCGCCAGCAGATCGGCGACATCAACGGCGCGCTGGACGCCTCCAAGAAGGCCAGGATGTGGTGCATCATCTCGGCCATCTCGATCATCGTGGTGTTCCTGGTCATCCTCGTCATCGGCTTGGCCGGCGGCTTCGAGACCGATTCCAGCACGTCGTATTCGACGCTCCCACCCGCTCGCACCTGAAGGAGCGTGGCCTGACCGAGAGTCAGGCTCTCGTCGTAACGGCCGTCGGCTTGGCTCGCTTGTCGGCTCGTCAGCCGATGGAGCTCCCGCCGCAGAGCCCCGCCATCACCGAGAGAGACGCGAGGAAGAGGAGGCCGAACACGAGTCCGGCCAGGCACCAGGCCAGGCTGCGACGCGATGCCCGGCGCGCCCCGGCGACGTCGTGGGCAAGGAGTCGATTCGACGCGCGCGAGGAGTTGATGATCCCCATCACGCCGAGCGGTGCGCACAGGAATGTCGTCAGGATCGCGAGAGCCAGGTAATTGCCGACCTTTGGCGTCGCCTCGGTCCCCGGCCGCTGCCGCGTCCGCGCGTGCCGTGGTGTCTGCGCGTGCCGTGGTGTCTGCGCGTGCCGCCGGAGCGTCTGGTGGGGTTCGGCGGGTCGGTGGGCCTGTGTTCCGGGCCAGCCCGGATGGGGGCCGGTGTCGTTGTGTCGATTCCGTGGGTAGCCGGTCGAGTAGTGATGTCCGCTCGAGTAGTAGTGACCGCCGGTGTCCCCTGGCCCAGGCCACCGCACGTTGTGCGTGTTCCACCGCAATGGTTCGGTCGGAGGCGGGCGGAACTCCTCCTCCCAGCGGCTGCGGGGCCGATCGGTCCTCGGGCGACGCTGGGTGGTGCCGGTGGTGCCGGTGGTGCCGGTGGTGCGGGATGACGGGTCGCTGATGCGTGAGCCCGACCGCGGGCCGGTGTCGGCCGCGGTCCAGGGATCCCAGCGGGCACCGGTGTCCGTCCGGCAACCGGCGTTCGTGCGGGCGCCGGTATTCGTCCGGCCGGTGTGGTTCGTCGATCCCGGGCCGCCCGCGTCCGGTGCCGGGGACGAGGGCGACCCGGTGAGGCGGGCGTCGTACTCGTCCCGCCACCTGTCGAGGATTTCGTGGGACACGGTGAGGAGCTGCATCGTGCGCATGGACTGTGCGTCCCGGCTGGCGGGATTGTCGGGGTGATGAGCCCGGACGCGGGCCCGGTACGCCCGGCGGATCTCCGCCCGGTCGGCGGTGCGCGCTACCCCGAGCACGGCGTAGGCGTCGACGCCACCGAGTTCGCGAACCAGCCGGTTGAGCGGGGTCAACGTCCGATCCGCTTGACGACGTCGCCGCGGTTCCGATCGGAAGGCACCATGCGAACCGCCATTCCCCGTCGTCGGCCGGGCGCCATCAGCGGTGATGATAGGCGATCCGTCCGCCATCAGTCCGCCATTCGTCTGCCTTTGGCAGATTCGTGCTGTCAGGCCGTGACGTCCCGGCGGGCCAGGCTCACCGCCCCGACCACCGCCGCACCGGCGGCATACAGACCTCCGACCAGCAGCGCCGACCCGTAGCCGCAATGCCACTTCCACTAAGTCGATCAAGCTGCTACCTGGGGTTTCGTGGGGTTGGCGAGCCTGATCGTGGGCGGGGCGTGGTGGCGGAGGCCGCGCTGGCCGGGTTTCTTGACCGGATACTGGTTGTGGCGCGCCCGGCGGACGACGCGGGGGTAGGTGCGTTCGCGGCGGGTGTTGAGCCGGGTCGGTCGGGTGATGTCGGTGGCGGTCTCACCCTGAGTGCGTGCCCGCTGGTCAGGGGGAAAAAGCCGGGTCGGTGACGACCCGGTCCCGGATGATCCTCACAGCGCGTTTGAACTTGATCCGGTCGGGGTCGATCCCGGCGGCGGTCGCGGCCTGGCAGGTCAGCGCACTGATCGCGTGGTGGGTGAGCAGGTAGCCGTAGATCTCCTGGTAGACGGTGTCGGGGTGCTTCGAGCGCAGGACCTTCCCCGGGCCACGTAGGTAGGTCTTGAGCTGCTTGTTGCCGATCTCGTGTTCCCATCTTTGCCGATACGCCCCGGCCAGGGCGGTCGCGGTCGCCTCCCGCGGGTCACAGATCGTGGTGAGCAGGCCGATGATCTCGTGTTTCCCGTCGCCGTCGCGGTCGGGCACGTCGTACTCGACGAGACGGGCGTAGCGGGCCTTCGCCGGATCGAGTACCTCACCGGCCCGGGCCGCGGCGACGAGTGCGTCCCGCGCCTTCCCACCGATCTTCGGGTTGACTAGGACCGTCAGGTACGAGCCGTCGGACAACGCGCGTAGCGGCGGCAGCCGCAGGCTGGCCTTGACCCGCCACAGCAACGCCGCGCCGGTGTCCGCGGCGGTGCACCAGTCCGTCCAGGAGTAGAAGTTGCGGTCCGCGAGCAGAAGCCAGCGTTCAGCCAGCCGCGGGTACAGGGTGCGGGCCGGGGCCTGCTCGCTGGCGGGCTTCGCCCCACCGGCCGGGCCGAACGCGGCCAGCACCGGCGCGTGCGAGGCGCACTCGGACACGGTGACCGCGCGGACCTTCGGGAGCGCCCCCGGCGCGCCGTCACGGCCCGCGGGCAGGCCGAACGCGGCGACGTTCTCCCTGGACGCGGGCACGTCCCACTCCAGTCCGTCGATACTCATCAGCCGCCACGGGCCGAGGAACGCCCCGACCGTGTCGAGGTCCGCGACCGGCCCGGCGACCTGGCAGAACAGTTCCGCCAGCGGCGCTGAACCGAGCCGCTGGCGGGCTTTCGTCAACCCGCCCGAGGTCGGTTCCCACCGCGGCCCCACCACATCGAGATCGTCCAGGGTGGCGGCGAGCCGGCACGCGACCGCCTCGTAGTCGTCGTCCGCGAACAACGCGAGCGCCATCACGAAGTAGACCGCGACCCGCGGCGGGATCGTCGTGTCGGAACGCCGGGCACCTCTCCCGGTCGCCTCGATCGCCCCATCAACCGCGTCCCGCGAGACGAACGACGTCAGGACCCCCAACGAGATCCAGTCCGTCAGCTGGCTACCCGTGTCCGTCACAGCCCAGGATCATGCCGTCAACCCGGCAGATCCACCCGAACCGACACACCACAGCCAGCCAAGATCCAAATAGTGGAAGTGGCATTGGGACTAGGCCCCTTCTCCGCCAGTCTGGTCGAGCTGTATTGGGAGTGGGAACTCGACTTTCGCGGTTTTCTTGATCTCCAATTTTATGGTTGACGTCGCGTGAGACGTGTTCTGTGCGTGTTTGGTGTGCTGGTTCGTGGTGGGGTGTTTGAGCTGGTTTGCGGTCTCGGGTCGATGTCTGTTTTGTCTGGTTCCCGGGCTGTGGGGCCGGGATGGGGGCTGGTCAGGCCGCGAGGGCGCTGTCGGTGGTGGCCCAGGCGAGGCGGAGGGTGTGGATTTCCGCGTCGGTCGGGTTCGCGGGCCGTGTGGGCTGATATTGGGTGGTGATCAGGACGCGGCGGAGCTTGACGGCGAGGTCGGCGGTGCAGGGGCGGGTCTTGGTGGTGTACCAGGGGGTGCGGGCGCGGTGGTCGGCGGCGTCGCCGTGGTGGTGGCCGGTGGTGAGGTACCAGGCGAAGGCGAGGGTCTGGCAGGCCAGGCCGAACGGGACGGTGCGTTCGACGGCGGCGGTGAGTCGGTTGCGGGCCTGGCCGACCCCGAAGATCTGCTTCGCGTCCGCGATCGCGACCTCGATCGACCAGCGGGCCGCATAGCGGGCGACGAGCTCGGCGGGCCTGGTCAGGGTGTCGGTCGTGACGAGCGCGAGGTCGTAGGTCCCGGGCCGGTCGGTGTCGCGGACGAGGACGACGGTGACGGGGCGGGGGCCGAACACTCCGTACCACAGGCAGCGGATGACCGCCGTGTGCACGGTCCCGGCGCGGCCGTAGCGGGTCACGGCCGTCGGGCGGAACGTCGCGGCCGCGGCGAGCTGGGCGAGGGAGGGCAACCGGTCGCCCTTGAGTCGGGGCCGGCCACGTCTCCCGGTGCGGGGTGGGGCGGGGGCGAACAGGGCGGCGTCGCGGCGGAGCCGGGTCGTCCAGGTCACCGAGGCCGGCAGTCCCCTGAGCTCGTCGCCGGCGTAGGCGGCATCCGCGACGACGTGGACCCGGCGGGCGGGGAACGCCCCGGCCAGCTGTTCGACCGCGCGGGCGGCCAGCCAGAGCCGCGAGGCCGAGACGGTGTCCTTGCGGACCAGGCGGGCCAGGACCGGCAGGCAGACCGGCCGGCCGAGCAGCGGCGCCGGCACGACGAGGCCGACGATCACCCAGTTGTTGCCGAACCCGACCTGGTCTGGCCCCTTCGCGGATCCGTCGTGGAACCAGCCCACCGCCCACACCTTCTTCCCCGCCCGGTGGAACAGGGTGTCATCGACGACGACGTGCAGCGGCCCGGCCGGGACGAGGCGGTCGACGACGAGCCGGGCGAGCGCCAGGCCGACCTTCTCCGGCGACCAGACCGCCCGCGCGAAAAACCGGTGCGCCCGGTCGTGCGGCCACAGCGTGGACAGGCCCGCGCCGACGAGCATCCCGCACACCGTGCGCCGCCCGCCGGTGGCGAGCATCCCCACGACGAGCGCCCGGAACGTCCGGAACGACGGCGCGGTGAAACACGGCCGGAAACCCTCCAGCAGCACCGCCAGAGAAACCGGTATCGTCACGTCCGGGAGCATCGGCGTCCAACTTTCGGGTTGGTACAGGAAACGCTGATGCTCCCGCCACCAGCCCCTCGCGCTGGCCTTCCACCCCTCCGCCACGCACCGCGATACCACCGGCAGGCACCAGGGAATCATCCACCCGAAAGCAATCGGGAAAATTATCCAGCCGTTGCCAGACACTGATCTGGATCAAGAAAACTGCGAAACTCTAGTGGGAACAAGACCCGAGTGTATTGGTCGGATACGGTCGTCAGACTCCGGACTCACTCGAAAACCGGCGAGAAGGAGTCCAGCATCAGGCACGAGGTACCGACGATCAACTACGATTCACCGTCTACGACATAACGACAACCCCGCCAACCCCTGTGGGGACCACTGCCGTACTCATCGATCATCACGTACGGACCGGCGAGTTTATAATCCAGCTCAACCCGTCCAGCCGAGGCAAAGGTATAGGAACCGAAGCTACCCGCCTAACACTCGATTACGCCTTTCATATTTCCAATCTTCGATGCGTCTACCTGTCGGTGCTGACCCCGAACACAGGAGCAATCCGCGCCTACGAGAAGGCCGGATTCCGGAAGATCGGGGAACGGCGACAGTCCGGGTATTGGCTCGGCCAGTCTGCCGATGAGACCCTCATGGACGCTATACCGGCAGAATTTCCCGGACCCTCCCTCGTGCGACAACTAGTCAATCCGGATTCGTAACAATCGCGCCGTTTCCGATCTAGCTTCGCTGCGCGTCCGACTGGCCGCGACGTCGACCGTTCTCGCCGTACCCGCCCGGAACCTTGAGGACTTCGGGCGGAGGTACGGCGTTGTCCAGTTGCAGGATGCTTACAACCGGTGAAGACTCTCGAAAGTGTGGGACGGCTGATCTCGAATCGTTGCGACCAGGGATATTGTCATGGTCGGAGGTCCATGAAGTCGGCCATCTCGCTAAGGCCACTACTCTTTGCGGTGCGGACGCCGGTAGCATCCAACAATGTGCCGACCAATGAATGCGCCGTCCGTTGATTTCTCAGCCATTCGGGAGCAGACTTTCGGATGCTCACCAGAGTTCTCGTTGCACCCGGGTAATTATGCGTAGAGACCTGCGCTTCGGCCACGGTCAGTAGATGGCGAGACCACCTACCCGAAGACATCTTCTTCGATGGTCGGACGGACCGAGCCAGGTGGAGTGCTAGAGACGGATCGCCACCTATAAGAGTGTTTTCAACGGATGCCGTCTCGACCACAGTCGGCCCGAAAGAGATCCATGCATGCGGCCCGTAATCTATCCTGTCGGTCTCGACCCGAACAGCCGCCATGCGAGCAAGTTGGATCAGTTCGTGCGATGTATCAGGCCGGTTATTTCGGGATGCCGCGCTACTACCTCGAAGAAGCAATGTTCCCCACACCGAGAGATGCTGAGGTGTGGCCTTGGTCATCGAAGGTTCGATGTTTTCGGCAGCGCGTACCGCGATTTCTTCCGCTTCATCGAAGCGCCTTTGTCTTAGTAGATACCATGACAGCACGCCGGTGGCGGTCGCATCTAGGATTTCGCTACCCGCACGGGATGACGTCTCCTTTGCCTTCATCACAGACCAATAGCCGAGGTCTTCGTGTCGAAGGTAGATGAGTACGGCCCCTGCAAGGCGGTACGCCTGAGCCAGATAGCGCAATGCGGTTAGTTCATCGTCGCCGTCATAGTGCGACACTGCTACTTGTGCCGCATCGAGTATCCCGGGCAGCTCTGTAGCGGCGAGCTGATAGCGAGAACTGTTGTAAGCGCGCCCCGCCCGAGCCAAGGTTTTGCCAATTTCGTCTAGCGCGGGTGGTTCGCTGGCGGGGGCAGAATTCAGGCTATCCGACGAAGGCATTAGCGTCTTCCGCAGTGCCCAGAGACTAGGTTCCTGAAGAGAGTCCCGCGGCGCCACAGATTCAGGGTGACCCGCAAAGTCATTGATGCAGGTCAGCGGGGTTGTCGAGAGTGAGGATGGCCAGGAGCAGGGCGTTGTCGTGTCGGATTCTGCGGATGGTCGGGGCGATGCGGTTATGGCCAGCGAGGCGAATCAGCCCGATGATCAGGTTACGGAGTGTGGTCATGATGCGGGGCAGTGGGCCGGTCCGAACCCGCGAGGCATCCTCACGGAACGTCACATCGCGCACCCAGTGGACCTTGTTCTCGATCGTCCAATGCCCTCGGGCGTAGCCCGCGAGATCAGCGGGTGTGACCGCGTCGAGGGTGAGGCTCGTCAGGACGTGGACCGTGACAGTGCTCGGGATCGTCCGGGTGACCCGGGCCCGGCCCGTGCCGGTGGTCACGGTCCGCCGGACATGACGGCGGATCCGCGCCACGGTGCGGGCATGGGGATAGCGGGCACGGATCGCCTCGCTGGCCTGGGCCAGCTGGATGGTGCGTCGTTCGAACCGTCCATGGGCCCTGCCCTCGGCGCTGTGCCCGATCGGGATCTTCGTCCAGTCGGTCGCCTGGTGGCAGTCGACCGACAACGCCGGGGTGTTCGCCTTCACCGTGAACACGAAGTGCGCTCCCAGCTCGGTGACGATCAGGTCGGCGTGGGCGCGGGTCGTGTGCAACGCATCAGCGGTCACCACCACCCCATCCAGCGGATCATGGGAATGCAGTTCGCGGAGCAGCGGTGCGAACGCGGTGACCTCGTTCGTCTTCGCGCCGACCTCATGCTCGGCGAGCACCACACCCGTGCCGTGTTCGGCGACCGCGAGCAGGTGCGGTGCCCGCCCCTCAGGCCCAGCCGCGCCACGCAGGGTCTTCCCGTCGACCGCGACCACCCGCCGCCCACCACCACGGGCCTGGCGGGCGCGGGCCGCGGCGAACATCCCGACCGCCCTCGCCAGCGCCGAGCTGTCCACCGCGGACAGGACCCGGATCATCGTGTCCACCGACGGTGCCTGCGGCTGCCCGGTCACCGGATGGACCCGCGCCCCGAGAGCGGTCAGGACCTGCGTCGGGGCGTGCGCAGCCCAGGCCGCGATCTCCTCCACCGACTTCTCCCCCGCGGCGACCGCTGCGGCGGACAGTCCCAGGATCACCGGGAGCCGGTGACGTATCCCTCGCGGGTCCCGCGGGTCAGGCACCCCGGCGAGTACGTCGGCGAGCCCCTGCACCTCACCGCCGTGCGCCCCCAGGACCCGCAGCGACCGCCGCATCCGGACCAGCTGCCCCGACCCGGCCTGTCCGAGATCGGTGGGAGTGACGGGCATGCGAGACTGGACCGGCAACGGGGCTCCCTACGGCTGGTGATCTAGGCAATCCCCGTCCTACCGGGACCCCGTTGCCTCACCGCAGCCACCCTCACCGTGGTGGCCCGCCGTTGTTCCCCCGGACCCCACGGCCCCACCGCCCCACCCACCCCACCGGCTGTCACAGAACGTCATCGGTGGCGTTTCCGCCGGCGCCGGAACCCACCCTCACACGCGCTACTCACAGCGACGAAACAGCAGCCGGGCCCGGATCCTCACACCACCACCGGCCCCAGCCCCCCGCACCCCGTCTCACACCGTCTACCTGCACAAACAGACTTTGCGGGTCACCCTGGCCACAGATTCGCCGTTATCGAAAAGCTCAGAGGTCTTAACGTTCAGACCACGGGCCAACGCATGAAGCGTTTCTATTCGAGCCCCCGCCCGTCGATTCTGCTCTAGCTTTCTGATTACGGCGACGCTGACACCAGAGCGTGCGGCTAGCTCTTCCTGTGAGAGAGAGCGCCTACGCCGTATCTGGGCAATCCTGTCACCAGGCATTATGTCGGGCATGCCGTCACCTCCGATGCGGAGCGTAGCAGAGGCCCGCAAGAATTCCCACCGACTGCTCAGGACGTCCCGCAAGTTCGTAGGCCCGGGATTGACTTTCTGAGGCCCGAAATCGGCCAGACCCCATGACGACTTTCGGAGCCGCGCGAGAGACACGACACATGGCCCCCGGCTCCCGTCATGCTGACGGGCTAGATCCACTGGAGGCTGACTCCCGGTGCTCCGCGCGTAGGGGACCGCCCGGCGGTAGATCAAATAGAGCAATCAGCTACTTCAGTTGCGGGCTTGCCGGCCCCGTTGGGCCCGACGAATCCGGCGACGACCCCCTCGGGAATCGTGAGGTCGAGACCGGTGACGACGGTCCGGCGCCCGTAACGCTTGGTCAGACCCTGGACGTCGACGGCGGCCGGCCGGTCTGTCTCAGGTACCGGCCGGGTGGTGCCGGGCCGGGTGGCGCCGGGTGATGGCGAACCGGGCCCGCCAGTGGTTGTCATCATGGGAATCAGACTGGTGTGGCCGCCCCCTCACGTCGTCCGTCCAGCGGCGGCATCGTCGTACGCAATGTGACGCAGCACCGGGTACGCCCAGCCGGCTCAGACGAGGCCGGCCTGGTGGGCCAGGACGGCGAGCTGGGCCCGGTCCCGCGCCGCCAGTTTCACCATCACCCGGCTCACGTGGGTGCGGGCCGTCGCCGGACTGATCACCAGTCGGGCGGCGATCTCGTCGTTGGACAGCCCGTGGCCGACGAGGCTCATCACCTCGCGTTCCCGCACGGTCAGCCCGCGCAGGTCCGGGGCGGCGACGGCGGCTGGCCGGCGGGCGAAGGTCTCGATGACGAGTCGGGTCACCGTCGGGGAGAGCAGAGACTCGCCCGCGGCGACGACCCGGATCGCTCGCAGCAGGTCGGCGGCCTCGGTGTCCTTGAGCACGAAGCCCGAGGCGCCGCCCCGCAACGCCTCGAAGACGTATTCGTCCAGCTCAAAGGTGGTGACCATGACGACCCGGGTAGCGGCCAGGTCGGGATCCTCGACGATCGTCCGCAGCGCCGCCAGCCCGTCGAGGACCGGCATGCGGATGTCGAGCAGCACGACGTCGGGTCGGGTGGCGCGGACGAGTTCGACCGCGGCCCGACCGTCCTCGGCCTCGCCGACGAGCTCCAGATCGTCCTCGGTCTCGATGAGTACCCGCAGCCCGAGCCGCACCAGCGGCTGGTCGTCGGCCACCGCCACCCGGATCACGAGCGGGTCACCCAGCTGGGGAACGTCCGGCCGCCGCCGGTATGCACCGGAAGCTCGGCCCGGACCTGCCAACCGCCGGCCCGGACCGGTCCGGCGGTGAGGCTTCCGCCGAGCTCCGCGGCCGTGCCCGGCTGGTCGGTGACGTCGACGACGAGCCGGCCGTCGATGATCCCCATGGTGACGCGCACCCGTACTCCGTTCGGCTCCCCGTGCCGGAGCACGTTGGTCAGCGACTCCTGAATGATGCGGTAGGCCGCCAGATCGAGGTCCGCCGGCAGGCCCGTGAGATCCTGGGAGTCTCCCTGCGTGACGAGCTCGACGGGCACCCCGCAGAGCCGGACCTCGCGCAGCAGGCTCGGGAGTCGGCCGAGTCCCGTCAACGGGGTCCTGGGCGGCTCGTCAGGCGCCTCGCGGGCCCTGCCGGTCCCCCCTCCCGGGTATCCGTCGAGGACGCGGCGGCGGCGCTGGTGGTGGCGGCGGCGCTGGCGGCGGCGGTGACGGAGTCCGCGGCCGCCGCCGGGTCCGCCCGCCGGCCGGCCCGGGTGAGCGCCAGGGTGGCCCGCAGCTCGTCCAGCGCGTCGACGCTCGTCCGGCGGATGGCCTCCAGGGCCACCTGGGCCTGCTCGGGACGCCGGTCCAGCACATGCAGCGCCACCGCGGCCTGTAGGGAGATAATGGACCGGCTGTGGCCCACGACGTCGTGGACCTCGCGAGCCATCCGCAGCCGTTCCTGTTCGATCCGGCGGCGGGTCGCCTCCTCCTTGGCCTGCGCAGAGGCGATGCGGTTGAGTCTGATCAGGGCGCCCACGAAGGCGGGGACGGTGCAGGACGCGACCGTCCCGATCATCGTGATGCCGAACTTCCAGCCGCCGTCGGCATATCCCCGCAGTAGCGCGACGACCGAGCCGAGGAAGATCAGCAGAACGCAGACCCCCACGGCTCGGCTCGTCGTCCGCTGGTCGTGGCGCAGCCCGACCGCGAGCCCGGACACGATCACGGGAAAGAAGGCGGGGCCGTGCGGGTAGCCGGTGCCGAGGTAGCCGCCGAGGAGCAGGCTCGTGGCCATCAGCATGGCCAACGGAGCCCGGCGGCGCAGGGGGATGGCGGCGGCCAGCAGGGCGAGCAGCACGTAGGCGAAGGCATCCAACGGCCGGGAGGGGGGCACCTGGTCGGCACCAACCTCCCCGGAACCGCGGAGCAACGCCGCCGCGATGAACGCGGTGAACAGGAGGTCACCGATCACCGGGAAGATGCCGCGCCTGGCCTCTACCATCTCTCCGACGGTAGCGAGCCGCCGTCGTGCCGACATCCGCCACTGGACGTATCCGGCGTACGGGCCGGGACGCAGCCGGGAGCCGGGACGCAGCCGGGAGGAGGAAGCGCCCGGCCGGTGGTCGACCGGTTTCGACGTGTCCTTGCGATGCCCTTGTTACGGATTGTCTCCTTGTTACGGTTACGCTGCGGCCTGAGGGTGGCCGTCGCGGCCCGAGGGCTCACGACGGCCGGTGGCGGGGAGGTGCCAGGAGGATGATCCTCGCGATCGAAGGCGTTGACGGCGCGGGCAAGAACACGCTGACCGGGCGGCTGGTCGCCCGCCTCACCGCCGCCGGCCGCAGCGTCGCGACGCTCGCCTATCCCCGCTATGCGACCGAGCCCCTCGGCCCGGCGGTGCGTGGCCTGCTGGCCGGCGATCCGCGGCTTGCGCCGCTCGCGGCCTCCCCCCGGGCGAGCGCGATGATGTTCGCGCTCGACCGGGCCAACTCCCGTCCCGAACTCGACGCTCTCGTCCGTACGCACGATCTGATGATCATCGATCGTTACGTGGCGTCGAACGCGGCGTACGGCGCGGCGCGGCTGCCGGCCACCGAGCGGGAGAGCTTTCCCGCCTGGATCGCCGAGCTGGAACTCGGCGCGCTCGCGCTGCCGGTGCCCGATCTCCAGGTCCTGCTGCGGATCCCGGTGGGGACGGCGCGGGCGGGTACGCTCGCCCGCGCCGGGGCCGACCGGGGGCGGGCGCTGGACACCTTCGAATCCGACGACGGGCTGCAGGAGCGGTGCGCGCGGATGTACGAGGAGCTGGCGGCCCGGAGTTGGGTCTCCCCGTGGCTGGTGGTGGACCGGGAGACTGGTGTCGACACGATCTGCGAACACCTCGCCACCCGGTAGGGACGCTACGGACAGTGAGACCATCCCGGGTTTTCCGGGTTTTCCGGGTTTTCCGGGTTATGCAGGTTATGCAGGTTATGCGTTAGGCCGAGGCCAGCGCCTTGGCTCGCCGGGTGGCACGTTCCGTGGTCCGCGCCAGCTTCGCTTCCTGCTGCGTCGCGAGGGCGTCGAGCCCGGTGACGAAGGCGGAGACCTCCTCGCGGGCCTTCTCAGCCTCGCCATTCAGGCCCTCCAGGTCGAAGAACCGCCAGTGACGCAGGACCGGCAACACCACGTCGTCGTGGTGGATGCGCAGGTTGTAGATGCCGGCCCGGGCGATCTGGATCGCCTTGCGGCCGAAGTCACGGATGCCGGTGCCGGGCATCTGGAAGTTGACGAGCTCGTCGCGGATGGCCACCACAGTACGCGAGGGGTCGAGCTCCAGCGCCCCCGCGATCACGTTCCGATAGAAGATCATGTGCAGGTTCTCGTCCGTCGCCACCCGCGTGAGCAGCTTCTCGGCGATCGGTTCCCCGCAGAAACGGCCGGTGTTGCGGTGGCTCACCCGGGTCGCCAGTTCCTGGAAGGAGACGTACACCGTTGCCTCCAGCGGGGACTTGTTCCGGCTGTCGTAGCCCTTGCCCATCTGGTACATGCGGTTGCGTTCGAGGGCGATCGGGTCCACCGCCCGGGTGACCAGGAGGTAGTCGCGCATTGCTATGGAGTGGCGCCCCTCTTCGGCGGTCCACCGGTGCACCCAGCTTCCCCAGGCGCCGTCCTGGCCGAACGCGTCCGCGATCTCTCGGTGGTAGCTGGGCAGGTTGTCCTCGGTCAGCAGGTTGACCTCGAACGCGATCTGCGCGATCTGCGAAAGCTTCGACTGCCCGGGCTCCCAGGGGAGGCTGTCGAAGTCGCGGCCCTCGCCCCAGGGTACGTACTCGTGCGGCATCCATTCGGCAGCGACGCCGAGATGCCGGTTCAGGTTGGCCTCGGCGACGGGCTCCAGATCGCGTATCAGGTCGATGTCCGTGAGTGATTTCATTGGGGAACTGTTCCAGAGGGATCATGTGTTAACCATGTCCCGCGGGTGTGGATTACCGAGCGTGGAACTGTTCCGCCGAGGCAGTCCCGCTGCGGGACCGGGCCTCCTCGCCAGGCCCGGCGAGGAGGCCCGGGCGGACAGTCCCGGCGCGCCCGGTCGGCATCCGGCTCACACCGAACTCTCATGATGCTCGGATGAACTCGATGCGGACGATGCCGGCATCGCCGTTCGCATCGCCGTCCACCCGCCGCATCGAGGTCGCGTCCAGGGAGCCGGACATGTCCACTGCCCCGCGTGTGCTGGTCGTCGACGATGAGCCGAACATCGTCGATCTGCTGCGGATGGCGTTACGTTTCCATGGTTTCGACGTCCTGACCGCGACCACCGGTCGGGCGGCGCTTGAGTTGGCCGTCGCGGCCCGGCCGGATCTGATGATCCTTGATGTGATGCTGCCCGACATCGACGGCTTCGAGATCTGCCGGAGGTTGCGCGCGGACGGGCACCCGGTACCCGTCGTCTACCTGAGCGCGCGCAACGCTCACCGGGACAAGATCGCCGGCCTCACCTACGGCGGCGACGACTACGTCACCAAGCCGTTTGCCGTCGACGAGCTCCTCGCCCGGGTCCGGGCCGTGCTGCGCCGGACGTCACCTCCGCCGGCCGAACCGGCACCCGCGCCGCCGTCCCCGCTGCGGTTCGCCGACGTGGAACTTGACCCGGACGCCCATCTCGTCCGCCGCGCCGGGGAGCCGATCGACCTGTCGCCGACGGAGTTCTCCCTGCTGCGGTACTTCCTGACCAACCCTAACCGGGTGCTGTCCAGGACCCAGATCCTCGACGCGGTGTGGAGCTACGACTACGGGGGCGAGTCGACCATCGTGGACCAGTACGTCAGCTACCTGCGGCGCAAGCTCGGCCGGCACGGCCCGTCCCTCATCCACACCCAGCGCGGTTTTGGCTACGTGCTGCGCCTTCCGGTGGCGGGGTCCAACCGGTGACGCTCCGCCTGAAGCTGATGTCCGGCCTGATCGCGCTGACCGCACTGGGACTGGTCATCGTGGGTGGGGCGAGCGTGTTCGCGCTGCGTGCCTACCTGGACGACCGGATCGACCAGCAGCTCACCCGCGCGCGGGTGCTGGGCGGCCTGCCGGCCGCTGTCTATCTGTCCCGGTGGGAGGCGCTGGGCCGGGCCGGGGTGGAGCGGGCCGTGGCGCCGACCGACTACCTGGTGGAGATCCGGCGGACGGACGGGACGGTGCTGCGCATCGCGGGTTCGGTGACTCCCACGCCGCCGGCCACGCCCCTGCTGGACGCCGCCGGGGACCGGGGTGCCACACCGTTCACCGTCATCGCCGACCGGGAGCGGTACCGAGCGGTCGTCCGGGACAGTCCGCGCGGGCCGCGGGTCCTCGTCGCGCTGCCGCTGAAGCCGGTCACGGAGACGGTCCACCGACTGGTGATGATCGAAGTTGCGGTGGGTCTCACGGTGCTTGCCGCGATCGCCGTGCTCGCCTGGGTGTGGCTGACCCGTGGCCTGCGCCCACTGCGTCAGATGATCTCCACCGCGTCGGCGATCGCCGGGGGGGATCTCGACCGGCGGGTGCCGGCGGGGTCGGCCCGTTCGGAGACCGGTCAGCTCGCCACGGCCCTCAACACGATGCTCGGCCAGATCCAGGCCGCGTTCGCCGCCCGGGTCACATCCCAGGAGCAGCTCCGCCGCTTCGCCGCCGACGCCTCCCACGAGCTGCGGACGCCGTTGACCTCGATCCGCGGCTACGCCGATCTGCTGCGCGGCGGAATGGTGACGGCGGTCGACGCGGATGACGCGCTACGCCGGGTCCAGGAGGAGGCCGCCCGAATGAGCACCCTTGTCGACGACCTGCTGTACCTGGCCCACCTCGACGAGCAGCGACCGATGCGGCGGGCCGGGATCGACCTCGCCGGGCTCGTCCGCGACGCCGTCGCCGACCTGCGGGTCGCGGCCCCCGAGCGCCCGGTGAGCGCCGAGCTCCCGGCGAGCTGCGTCGTCCTCGGCGACGAGAACGCGCTGCGCCAGCTCGCCGGCAACCTCCTGACCAACGCCCGCGTCCACACCCCGCCCGAGACGCCGATCGAGGTGCGGCTGCAGGCGCTGCCAGCGGACGCCGCGCCGACCGGCCCCGCCGGCCCCGGGACCCCCGGGGGCGCGGAGCTTCACGTCATCGACCACGGGCCGGGCATGCCACCGGAGGTCGCCGAGCACGTGTTCGACCGCTTCTACCGGGCCGCGGACAGCCGGGCCCGGGGGCATGGTGGCAACGGATTGGGGCTGTCCATCGTCGCGGCGACCGCCGCCGCCCACGGCGGCCGGGTCGAGGTGTCCAGTGCCGTCGGCGCCGGCACGGTCTTCCGGTTCCTGCTGCCCGCACCCGCCGGCTGACCGCCGAGCCGTCCGGCCGTCCTTCGGTGACGTCATCCTAGAAAGGCAGCCCCCAGCGCAGCCTGGAGGAAACCGATGAAGATCGGTATTAGGAACAATGATCCCGCGCGAACGATCAGAAGGATGGATGCAGGAAAGTTCGGCTCGCTCGCGATGGCGGCGCGTAGGGACAGTAGGGTCTGGACCCTCGACGCCAGAGAGTTCATGTCACCGCTGCCTTGTAGGGCCTCACGCTGAGCGGCTTCGAGTACCTCTCCGAACCTCCCTAGTGCATCGTCTTTTTGCCTCTTCGCCACGAAATAGATCCGGTGGGTCGGATAGAGGAAGCAGAGCAGGCTCCCGAAAACGAGCGGCGCGGCGACCAGTGCGGCCAGAATGCGTCCAATAATATTAATCTGCCCAGAGATGATGTAGACGCCGGGTAGAAACAAGCCACCGCTGCTGAACATAATTCCCGTCCGGTAGCTGTAGGTGGAGTAGGCATTGAGGAGGTGGCTCGCGTCTGGTCCAAAAGGATGCCATTGGATGGTGTCCTGGATGCCTATCCGGGCGACGATCAAAGACTTTGCGACGGCCCATATGCCAACACCGAAGGCGTACCCAAGTGTGGTGACCACAAAGAGGCCGGCGAAGAAATCGGAGGAGCCAATATTACCGCTACCTATCTGATCGCGAAAGAATCGGTTATTGAAGCAGTAGCCTAGGATGATGGCCGCCATCAGAAGCGATGCTATGAAGGGGTACTTTTTATCGATGGCCAGCACGGCTCGGGCCATGCGCTCGCGAATATCATTTGCGATGTTATTAGAGTTGTCGACCACGCACATCAGGCTCTCAAAGCCGGCCTCCCACAGCACGATCAAAGCAGGCGCGAGCATGATCCATGTGCCGGCTGACCACATCACCGGTGTGAGGTGGTGAGGAAGGTGGGTTCGGGCAGGGGAAAGCATCCAGACGACAAATATAATAGAGGGTCCTGCGCCGAATATCGCCATTGACAGCAGCGCCCTCGACGAGCGGTAGCCATCCGCGTTAAAAACTCTTGTGGCGACCGCATCCGTGATCCGACTATACGGACTTACGGAGGAAGTGGACGCTAGTGTTTGAGACTGATGGCGGGTAACGCTGTGCTGGCACCGGTTGTATAAACACGCACCGGTGGATCTTCTCGTTAGAACGGACATCATCTCCGTGTGCCGCGGATGAGGATTCGGGCCCCTGTGGACAGGTACATACGGCGTTCATCGAAGAGCATAAGAGATGCTGCGTCCATAACGTGGCTGTCTCGAGACGCTGCCCGGATAACCAGATTAGCCCATCTCCTGTGGCCCATGAGTATATTTGCCACTGTACAGCTGGCGAAGTGCAATCGAAAGCGCCGTCTAAATTTCTGCTCAAAGAGCTGAAGGCCACCGCTGAGCTCTGCGTGGCCCAGCCCATTCCAGCCTTCGAGGGCTGCGGCGAGCATCTCCGCCGCTACCATCGCGTAGACAATACCTTCGCCACTGAGAGGGTTGATGCTCGCGGCGGCGTCTCCGATGAGTGCGGCGCGGGGATGCGCCATCGGAGCCAGTTTTCCGGCATGCGGGAGATAATGTGAGAGTAGCTTGTTCGGCTCTTCGACGATGAACCCTCGGGCCCGTAGATCCTCCACGTAGGCGCTGAGCAGATTGTGCGGGTTCAACGATTTCTCCCGCATAGTGGATACCGGTAGACCCACACCGAGATTGACGACATCGTCGGAGACAGGAAACACCCATCCGTAGCCAGGAAGTACCTTGTCACTGAAGTCGAGTCGGAGCGGCATAACCTCCTGCGGGGCGCGGCGCGGATCCGAGAACTTGGCATATGAGCGCATGGCGATCGAGGAGAATCGGTCATCCTGGCGGCCGACTCCAAGATCGCGTCGTACCCGAGAATAGGCACCATCGGCACCGATCATCAGGGCTGCCTCGACGGAGTTCGATCTCGAACCGGTCTTGAATGTGATAACCCGGCTGTTGCCGGTTAGCTCCGATGAATGGTATGATGTTCCTTCTCGCATTTCGACTCCGACCTCGCGTGCCGCAGCAACGAGACGCGCGTCGAGGATTTCACGTGGAAGTACGTATCCGGAAAGATCGCGGCCGGCGACTGTCGGGCCGACCGCCGTCGCCTCGGTTCCGTCAGGTCCGCTGACTCGCACGCTCAGTGGTGAAATGGCGTCATGGACAACACCAAGCAGGCCTAGGCGGCGCAGGGCCGCAACTGCCCCTGCGCCGAGGCCGTCACCGCATGCCTTATCACGCGGGAAAACAGCCTTGTCGGTCAGGAGTACGCGAAGGCGGGGGTTCCGTCGCTTCAATGCGAAGGCGGCCACGCTCCCAGCCGGGCCCGCGCCCACGATCACCACGTCGTAGCTTCCTCTGACCACGCCAGAAGTCTACGTGCTCCATGAATGGCAGGGGTTGGCATCACCTATACGACGCGTCCGGAAGGATCTTCGAGTGGAAGATGTGCTGTTCGGAACCATCGGTGACCAGCGGCTCTATGTCCCAGGGTCCAGAGATGCACGCGGAGCCTGGACGAGGACCAAATACGATCATTGTTCTGGTCGCGGCCATGATCAATTGATCTTCCAGGTCGCGCGGGCTTGGATTCAGCCCCCTCTGGGAGGTTGGCGACCGTCGAAGCCGCTGCTTCGTCCCGCTCAGCGCTTCCTCGATGGACGCTGAGTAAGGGGCGTGGACATCCGCCGTCCGTGAAGGTTGGCAGCCTGGTGCCGGCGTCATCCCAGTGATTCAGACGAAGCGCCGAGGCGCCACGCGGCGTCCGGAGGCTTCAGGGTGCCGGCAGTCAGGGTGCCGGCAGGTTGTGGTTCCCGGCGACGGGCCTGCGACTTCCGTCGTTGCCCGGCGCCGGTGCGCCGTATAGCGCGGCGAGCGCGCCCACGGCGCGCGTCACCGCCTCGCGTAGCTCCGGGGGGTGGAGCACCTCCAGATCCGGGCCGAGTACGAGCAGCTCGCGCTCGGCGTGCCGGACGGACTCGATCGGCACGACCGCGCGTACCCAGCCGTCCTCCTCCGGTGCGCTCGCCGTCTCCCGGACGGCGCGGGCGACCGCCGGGGGTAGCCGGAAGGGGGCCATCGTCACGCCGGTCGGGGAAAGCCGCACGGTCGCCCGCGTCCGGTAGACCTCGGATTCGTAGCGGGCCGTCCAGCCGGCCCAGTAGGCGCCGAGGTCGAAGCTATGCGGCCGTTCGAACGTCTCGGTGGTCGTCTCAAGGCTGAGGATCTTCGCGACCCGGTACACCCGGGGCAGAGTGGCCGGCCCGCCCGCCGGTTCCGTGCCTCCGCTGCCGTCCGCACTCTCGGTGGCGCCTGCGGCTCGGGTGCCGTCAGGGTCTCGGGTGCTGCCAGCGTCCTCGGCCAGGCCTACGCCCTGGGTGCCGTGTGCGACGTTGGCGACCAGGTACCAGGTGCCGCCTTTGAGGACCACGCCGAGCGGTTCGAGGTGGCGGATGATCTCGCGGGGGGCCCGCCAACGCCGGTAGGTGACCCGGACGCGGCGCTGCTCCCACACCGCCGCTGCCACCTCGGTCAGCAGCGGCGTGTCCTCGGTGGCCCGGAACCAGCCGGGCGCGTCGAGATGGAAGCGCTCCCGCACCCGGCCGGCCCGTTCGCGCAGCTGCTCGGGCAGCGCCGCCATCAGCTTCAGTTCCGCCGCCGCGAGCATCGTGCCGAGCCCCAGCTCGCCGGCGGCCGCCGGCATGCCGGCGAGGAACAGGGAGTCGGCCTCGCCGGAGGTCAACCCGGTCAGCCGGGTGCGGAAGCCGTCGAGCAGCCGGTACCCGCCGGTGGCACCGCGGTCTGCCAGCACCGGAACCCCGGCCTCGGCGAGGGACTCCAGATCCCGGTAGACCGTCCGCACGGAGACCTCGAGCTCGTCGGCGATCTCACGCGCCGTGAGCCGCCCACGGGTCTGCAACAGCAGCAGGACGGAGAGGAGCCGGCTGGCACGCATGCCCGATTCTCCCCGGGCCATACCTGCCAGGAGAAGTCAGGTATGGCTTCGAGGATGGGATCCGACGCATCGACACCGGAACGCGAAGGAGATCGCCATGGCGGGAACGGACCCGGCTCGGGAGACGGGTGTGGACAGGACCGGGGACACGGCCGCTACCGGTGCGGCGGCTGGGTCCGCAAGTGCTGGCTTCGCGAGTGACGCGGCGGTGACCTGGGCCGGACTGATGCTCGACTGTCCGGACGCGAAGGAGCTCGCGACCTTCTACGGCACGTTGACCGGCTGGGGCGTCGCCGGCGCCGACGACGAGGGGGCCTGGGCATACCTCACCCCACCGGGGACCGAGATCATGATCGGTTTCCAGCGGGTGGCGGGCTACCAGCCGCCGCGCTGGCCGGACCAGGACGCCCCGCAGCAGTTCCACCTGGATTTCCGGGTCGCCGGCCTGACGGCCGCCATCGCCCTGGCGGAAGGCCTCGGGGCGAGGCAGGCCGAGTTCCAGCCGGGCGGGGACCGGTGGCGGGTGCTTCTCGACCCGGTCGGTCACCCGTTCTGCCTCTGCCCGCCGGCCGCCGCAGGCTGACCGCCTAGCCGCCCGTGCTGGTCAGGGCGGGTTGTACAGGTTGTAGACGCGGCGGGCGTTGTCCGCGCAGATGAGCCGGGCGACCCGCTTGGCGTCCGCCGCGGTCCAGGCGTCGTCGGCGACGCCCGCCGCGAGGAACGCCGACAGCCCACGCCGGAACAGGACGGCCCCGAGCAGGTACAGCTCGCCGAGCGCGAAGGCGTCGGTGGAGAAGAGGAACTTGCCGAACGGGGCGAGTTCGAGTGCCTGCGCGAGCAGGCCGGCCGAGCCGCGGCCGCAGTTGTGGATGGCGAGCCCGAGGTCAAGGTAGATGTTCGGGAACACCTGGGCCAGGTAGCCAGCCTCCCGGTGGAACGGGTAGCAATGCAGCAGCAGCACACTGACCTCGGTCGGTGCTATCGCCCGCAGCAGGCCGGTGAGTAGCAGTGGGTTGCCCCGGCGCAGGTCGATGTCGCTGTCCCCGTATCCGACGTGGATCTGGATGGGGAGCCGCGCGTCGACCCCGCACCAGATGAGGAAGGCATGCAGGGTGGGGTCGGTCAGCCGGATCGGGGCGCCGGCGCGGATCTCGTGGATCCAGCCGCGAGCGGCGGCGGCGACCTCGCGGTCGGTCGGTCGCTGTGCGGGCAGCTCCAGGCCGCCGCGGTAGGCCGCGACCGACTTCACCGCGACCATGGTGGGGCGGGTGGACTCGAGCCGGGCCCGCACGGTGTCGGCGAGGTGGGTCATGCCGATCTGCCCGGTGATGACGTCGACCGCGGCCTGCTCGGCGACCCGCTCCAACCGCACCACGTCCACGCCGCGTCCGCCGGCGAGCTCGGCCAGCTCCGCGGCGCTGGTCAGCGGCTCCGGTTGGAATCCGGCGTCAACGCAGAACGTGGTGATCCCGCAGGCACGCAGCAGCCGCCGGTGCACCTCGGCGTGGCCAAGCTCCGCCCGGCGTTCGAGGTAGTCTTCCGGCGCGGCATGCGCCGGCAGGTCGAGCACCGGCGCGCACCAGCGCCGCAGGGCGAAGCCGATCTGGCTGTCGAACAGCGTCGTCCCCGGTGGTCCGGGGTGTTCCGCCTCAGTGATCATGCTTTCGAATTCCGGGCGAGTCAGATCGCGGCCGACCAGACCATGGCAGTGATGGTCGACGAGCTCGTGATCTACGAACGGTTCCACCGGGCGGCCCACCCATCGATGATCCCCCCTGGAAGGTGGGGTCATGCCTGACCGTACTGGACACACTCGGTCATCCCCAAGTCCACGGCGGCCCTGTGGATAACTTGTGGATTACTCCTGGCTTCCTGGGGACAGTCGTTCCGAAAGTCGATGATGTTGCCGTGTTTTCATCTCTTCTTGCGTCGGCGGCAACTGTGGACAACGCTCGGAGCGCTTGTTATGAACAGCTGGCTTCTCCTTCGATCCGGCCGAATTTTGTCGCTCTCCGTAACATCGCGGGAGAGTGAGGCGCCGCCGTGCCGTGCGCCCCGCCCGGCGTCCGGCAGGCGTACGCGCGACCATGGGGACAGGGGAGACCCGTGGGGAAGGTGAGGATGAACGAGCCTGCGTTGGACGAGTTCGCCCCTCGGATCATCGCCGGAGAGGATCGTAGGCGTGATCGGCTCGCCTCGGCGGCCCGGCATGCGGCGACGAACCTGGAGGTACGCGGCGTCGTCTGTGTTGCGGTGACCTACGTCGACAACAGCGGCATCACTCGGATGAAGGGGGTGCCGATCGGCCGACTCGACGCGGCGGCGGTGTGGGGCGTCGGCGTGTCGCCGGTGTTCGACGTGTTCGGCGCCGATGACTCGATCACGACAGGGCGCTACGCCGGGGGTCCCGTCGGGGATCTGCGGCTGCATCCCGACCTGGACCGGCTGACACCCCTCGCCGCCCAGCCCGGCTGGGCCTGGGCCCCCGCCGACCGTCGCGACCAGGACGGCCGACCGCACCCGCAGGACGGCCGGGAACTCGTCCGCCTCCAGACGGCCCTGCTCGCCGAGCACGGCCTGACGGCGATGATGGCGTTCGAGGTCGAATGGGCCGTTTCCCCGGCCGGTTCCGACGAGTTCGCCCCGGCCGCTTCCGGGCCGGCGTACGGGATGATCAGGGTGGCCGAACTCGGTGACTACCTGCGGGATGTGGTCACCGCGCTCACCGAGGAGGGGCTGGTCGTCGAGCAGATCCATCCCGAGTACGCGGCCGGTCAGTTCGAGGTGTCCGTCGCCGCGCAGGATCCCCTCGGCGCCGCCGACACATGCGTGCTGGTCAAGGAGACGGTGCGCGGCGTCAGCAGGCGCCATGGCCTGCGCGTCTCGTTCGCCCCCAAGGTTCTCGTCGACAACGTGGGCAACGGCGGCCACGTGCATCTGAGCCTGTGGAGCGACGATCCCGACCGGCCGCCGGCCCCGCCCCGGCCCACGGCCTCGGGCGGAGGCCCGGGCGGGGCGAACTCCGGCGGCCCGTACCCGGACGGCCCGTACCCGGACGGCCCGTACCCAGGTGGCCTGGCCCGAACCGGTGGGGGCTCCGCCCGCCCGGGCCGGATCAACCTCATGGCGGGTGGCAACGGGCCGCTCGGACTGACCGCTGCCGGGGAGGCGTTCGCCGCCGGGATCCTCGGCCGGCTGCCGGCGCTGATGGCTCTCGGCGCCCCGAGCGTCGCCTCCTACCTGCGACTGGTGCCATCGACGTGGGCGGGTGTCCACGCCTGCTGGGGTCGGGAGAACCGGGAGGCCGCATTGCGTATGATCCCCGGGCCGCCGGCCGCGGTCGGCCAGGCGGCGAACCTGGAGGTGAAATCCTTCGACCTCACCGCGAATCCTTACCTTCTGGTGGCCGGTCTGCTGGCCGCCGGGCAGGCGGGGCTAGCGGCGGCGGCCACGTTGCCGGAGCCGGTGGACGTTGACCCGGCCTCGCTCGACCCCGCCGAACGGGCCCGCCGCGGCATCCGGCGCCTGCCCACCAGCCTGGGCGAGGCGGTCGCCGCCTTCGAGGTCGACGAGGTGTTGCACCGCGCCCTGGGACGGGAGCTGCACGACACGGTCGCCGCCGTCCGGCGCGCGGAGATTGACCGGTTCGCCGAGGCCGCCCCGGCCGCCGTCGTCGCGGCGACCCGCTGGCGGTACTGACCTGCCGGCGGTGCTGACCGGGTATCAGCCCACCCGGCGCAGTCCGGCCGCGGCGGCGGCCCGCTCCAGGTCCTCGACGCCGAAGGCGTCGACCGGGCCAAGCGCGCCGGCGCGGGCGACGGTGCCCGCGGCGAGATGTCCCGCCATCCATGCCATGATCCGAGCGGTGAAGGCATAGGGGTCGCGACCTTCCAGCCGCACGGTGGCGAGTTCCCGGCCGGCGGCGTCCCGGGCGAGCGCGAACACCTGCGCCCCGGCGCGGGCCCGCGCCGCCCGGTCCGGTCCGCGGCCGGTCGTCCGCAGGGCGGACCGGGCGGCGGCGGCCAGCAGCGCCCGGCTCGGCGGGAAACGACGCAGCCCGGACAGGGGGAACGACAGTGCCTGCCCCACGCGGATGCCGCGGTCGACGCCGCCGATGTACGTCGCGACGTCGGTCAGCGCCGGTGCGAGCCGGGGCAGGGTGAACGGCTCCCCTCCCGACCACAGCACCGCCGGGTGTCCCCGCCTGCCGCCCGACCCGCCGGTGACCTTGCCGGACGACCGGAAGGACCGCACCTCGCGGGCGAGCGGGCGCTCGACCAGGACGCCGCCGCGCAGCACGATGACGGGCTCGGTCAGCGCGGCCAGCAGGGTCGCCCGCGTTCCGCTGCTCATCCCGAGAGCGCCCATGACGAGGTAGCCGACGTCGAGGCGGCGGGCTTCGCCGCCGGCCGCCTGCAGGGCCAGTGCTCCGGCGAGGTTGCCGGGGACGAAGTCGAAGCCGGCGCCGGGGATCAACGCCGCCCCGGACGCCGCCGCTCGCGGGCCGACCTCGGTGAAGACGTGCCGCAGGAACGCGCCCTCCCCGGAACAGTCCAGGTAGTGCGCGCCGACCGCGGCCGCCGCCGCCACGACCGGTCGCCCGAACCGGCGGAACGGGCCCACCGTGGAGACGAGCACGTCCCCGGTGCCGAGCCCGAGCAGGCGGGCCAGCGACGCGCCGTCGGCCGCGTCAACCACGTCGGCCGCGTCAACCACGTCGGCCGCGTCAGCCACGGTGGTCTCCAGGCCGTCGTAGGCGGCGGCGAGGGCACGGACCCTGGTCTCCGTGCGGCCGGCGAGGACAGGTCGGTGCCCGGCAGCCACGAGTTCCGCGGTCACCAGCCGGCCGGTGTAACCGGTCGCGCCGAACACTACGATACGGGCCGTCATGGGTCCCGACGTTATGCCCATCTGTCGAAGGTGGCCCTTGAGACGTTACTTTGGCACGTAGGGGCCTGCACACCCCACAATGATGCGCACCCGTCCGAGGAGGCGCGTGTGCGTAAGGTACTGGTTGCAAATCGTAGCGAGATCGCCGTCCGTGTTTTCCGAGCCGCTCAGGAACTGGGCCTGCGCACGGTGGCGGTCTACACGCCCGAAGACGTTTCCGCGCTGCACCGGACAAAGGCGTCCGAGGCCTACGAGATCGGTGGCCCCGGGCACCCGGTGCGCGGATACCTGGACATCGATGCCCTGCTCACCGTGGCCAAGCAGGCGGAGGCCGACGCGCTGCACCCCGGCTACGGCTTCCTGTCGGAGTCGGCGGTGCTCGCCGATGCGTGCGCCACCGCCGGCGTCACCTTCGTCGGACCGCCCCCGGCGGTCCTGCGGCTGACCGGAGACAAGGTCGCCGCCCGGGACGCCGCGCTGGCCGCCGGGCTGCCGGTGCTGCGCGCCTCGGTGCCGCTGCCGGAGGGCGCCGGGGCGCTCGCCGCCGCCGAGGAGGTCGGCTTCCCGCTGTTCGTCAAGGCCTCCGCCGGTGGTGGGGGGCGCGGCCTGCGGCGGGTGGAACGCCCCGCCGACCTCGCCGACGCGGTGGCGAGCGCGTCCCGGGAGGCCGCCGCCGCCTTCGGGGACGGCACGATCTTCCTGGAGCAGGCGGTGGACCGGCCGCGCCACATCGAGGTCCAGATCCTGGCCGACGCCTACGGCAACATCATCCATCTGTACGAGCGGGACTGCTCGGTGCAGCGCCGGCACCAGAAGGTCGTGGAGATCGCCCCGGCGCCGCAGCTCGACGAGGCGGTCCGGGCGAGCATCTGCGCCGACGCGGTGCGGTTCGCCCGGCATGTCGGCTATGTCAATGCGGGCACGGTCGAGTTTCTTCTCGGCGCCGACGACCGGTACACGTTCATGGAGATGAATCCCCGGATCCAGGTCGAGCACACGGTCACCGAGGAGGTCACCGGGGTTGATCTGGTCGCGGCGCAGCTGCGGATCGCTGATGGGGAGAGCCTGGCCGGCCTCAACCTCACCCAGGAGCAGATCGTCCTGCGCAGCACCGCCATCCAGTGCCGGGTCACCACCGAGGATCCCTCGGATGGCTTCCGGCCCGACATCGGGACGATCAGCTTCTACCAGTCACCCGGCGGTCCGGGGGTGCGCCTCGACGGCGCCACGTACCCGGGGGCCGAAGTCAGCCCGTACTTCGACTCGTTGCTGGTGAAGCTGACGACCCGGGGTAACACGCTGGAGAAGGCGGCGCGGCGCGCCCGGCGGGCGCTGAACGAGTTCCGGGTCCGCGGGGTGCGCACGAACATCGACTTCCTGGTGCGGCTCCTCGCTGACCCCGGCTTCCTCGCCGGCGGGGTGAGCACGTCGTTCATCGATGAACGGCCGGAGCTGCTCGCTCCCGGCAAGGGGGCGGACCCGACCAGCCGGCTGCTGGCTCGCCTCGCCGAGAGCACGGTGAACGGATTCCCGCGCCCGGCGGTCGCCCTGACCGACCCCCGGGAGTTGCTGCCGCCCGCGCCCGCGCAGGTGGCGGCGTCCGGCGGCACGGCGTCCGGCGGCACGCAGCCGCCGGCGGGATCCCGGCAGCTGCTGACGGAGCTCGGGCCGGCGGGCTGGGCGGCGTGGCTGCGCGCCCAGGAGGCGCTGGCCGTCACCGACACCACCCTGCGTGACGCCCACCAGTCGCTGCTGGCCACGAGGCTGCGCAGCTTCGACATCCTGGCGGCCGCCCCGTCGTACGCCGCGCTGACGCCGAACCTGCTGAGCCTGGAGGCCTGGGGCGGGGCGACCTACGATGTCGCGCTGCGCTTTCTCGCGGAGGATCCGTGGGAGCGGCTCGCCGCGCTGCGCCAGGCCGCGCCGAACATCTGCCTGCAGATGCTGCTGCGGGGGCGCAACGCGGTCGGGTACACCCCCTACCCGGACGACGTCGTCCGGGCGTTCGTCGCCGAGGCCGCGGCGACCGGCGTCGACATCTTCCGGATCTTCGATGCGCTGAACGACATCGAGCAGATGCGCCCGGCGATCGAGGCGGTGCTCGGTACCGGGGCGATCGCCGAAGGGACGCTCTGCTACACCGGTGACCTCTCCGACCCGGCGGAGCGGATCTACACCCTCGACTACTACCTGCGCCTCGCCGAAGAGCTCGTCGAGACGGGTGTGCATGTGCTTGCCGTGAAGGACATGGCGGGACTGCTGCGCCCGGCGGCGGCGGCCACGCTGGTGACGGCCCTGCGGGAGCGTTTCGACCGGCCCGTCCACCTGCATACCCACGACACCGCGGGCGGCCAGCTCGCCACCCTGCTCGCGGCGTCCGCGGCCGGGGTGGACGCGGTGGACGCCGCCGCCGCGCCGATGTCCGGCGGCACCAGCCAGGTCAACATGTCCGCGCTGGTGGCGGCGACCGACCACACTCCCCGGGCGACCGGCATCGCGCTGTCCGCGCTGTCCGCGATGGAGCCGTACTGGGAGGCTGTGCGCGACCTCTACGCCCCGTTCGAGGCGGGGCTGCGGGCCCCGACCGGGGCCGTGTACCGGCACGAGATTCCCGGCGGCCAGCTGACGAACCTGCGTCAGCAGGCGATCGCGCTGGGACTGGGGGACCGGTGGGCCGAGGTCACCGAGTGCTACGCGATCGCCAACGAGCTGCTCGGCAAGCCCATCAAGGTGACGCCGACCAGCAAGGTCGTCGGTGACCTGGCTCTGTTCATCGCCGGCGGATCCGTCGACGTGGACCGGTTGCGTGCGCATCCCGAGGAGTTCGACCTGCCGGCCAGCGTGCTCGGCTACCTCGCGGGTGAACTCGGCACGCCGCCGGCAGGCTTCGCCGAACCGTTCCGGGAACGGGCGCTGGCCGGGCGCCGTCCGTCGCCGCCGTCCGTCGACCTCGACGCGGCGGACGCCGACGAGCTCTCCTTCCCGGGGGCCCGGCGGGTGGCCCTGTCCAGGCTGCTCTTCCCCGGCCCGTGGAAGGACTATCTGCGGGCGGTGGACGCCTACGGGGACTCCTCCGTGGTCCCGACCGACGGCTTTTTGTACGGGCTGCGGCCTGGCGTTCCGCTCACCGTCACCCTGGAGCCCGGGGTAGAGATCATCGTGGAGCTGGAGACGCTCTCCGAACCGGACGACTCCGCGATGCGCACCCTGTACCTGCGGGTCAACGGCCAGCCCCGGCCGGTGCGGGTCCGGGACGCGTCCATCACGGCCACCACCACGGCGGCCCGTCGGGCGGACGCCGCCGATCCGAACCAGGTGGGCGCCGGGCTGCCGGGCATCGTCACGTTCAGCGTCGCGGTGGGCGACACGGTGACGAAGGGCCAGCGGCTGGCGGTGGTGGAGGCGATGAAGATGGAGGCCGCGGTGACCAGCCCGGTGGGCGGGACCGTCGTGGAGCTCGTCCGCTCCAGCGGCGACTCCGTCGAGGTCGGCGACCTGCTGCTTACTCTGCGTTCCTGATCTCGCCGGTCGGGGCCCGCCTCCGCGGGGGTGTCGTGGCCGGGGGCATCCCGGCCACGTTCCTCGCCTCCCGGTCCGGGCGGAAAACCCAGGCGCGTAGCAGAAGGAACCGGATGACCGTGGAGGCCAGGTTCGCCAGCACCAGCACGGAGAGTTCGAGGCCGCGGCCGGGGTTCGTGCTCGCCGCGTGCAGGAGCGCGAGCGAACCGCTGGTCAGGCCGAGGCCGACGGCGAACACCACCAGGCCCTGCAGATGGTGGCGACCGGCGCGCCGCGGACCGGTGAGACCGAAGGTCAGCCGCCGGTTCGCCGCGGTGTTCGCGACCGCCGTGAGAAGCAGCGACAGCAGGTTCGCGATCTGCGCCCCGGTGACTGTCCGCAGCAGGACGAAGAGCACCAGATAGGACAGCGTGCTGGCGACCCCGATCGCGGCGAATCGCAGGAGCTGACCGGCGAGTCCCTTCGGTACCCCCGGGACCTCGACGACCTTGCCCTCCTCGGCGTGGCCGGCGGTGAGCGGACCTCGGCCGAACTCCTGGTGCAGCTTGGCGAGCGGCAGCTTTCCGCTGCCGAACGCCCGCAAGAGGCGGACCACACCCTTCAGGTCGGCGATGGCCGTGGCGAGGACGTCGACGCGGCTGTCCGGATCATCGATCCAGTCGACCGGGACCTCGTGGATGCGCATCCCGGCCCGTTCGGCCAGGACGAGCAGTTCGGTGTCGAAGAACCAGCCGCTATCCTCCACCAGGGGTAGCAGGCCCGCTGCGGCGTCGGCGCGGATCGCCTTGAAGCCGCACTGCGCGTCGGAGAACCGGGCCGCCAGGGTCCTGCGGAGGATCAGGTTGTAGCAGCGGGAGATCACCTCCCGGCGCGGTCCCCGCACGACCCGGGAGGCGGGGGAGAGCCGGGTGCCGATAGCGAGATCCGAGTGGCCGCTGATGAGCGGAGCCACCAGGGGCAGCAGCGCGGCGAGGTCGGTCGACAGATCGACGTCCATGTAGGCGAGCACCGGTGCGGGCGAGAGGCCCCAGGCCGCCCGCAGTGCCCGGCCGCGGCCCTTGGCCTCGAGGTGGATCGCGGCGACCTCGGGGAGCTCCTTCTCCAACGCCTGGGCGATGGCCAGGGTGCCGTCGGTGCTGGCGTTGTCGGCGATCGTGATCTGAAAGGGGTACGGGAACGTCCCGGTCAGGTGGGCGTACAGCCGTCGGACGCAGGGGGCGAGGTCGTTCTCCTCGTTGTACACGGGGATGACGACGTCCAGCACCGGGCGCGGACGGCCGCCGTCCGGCCCGAGCCACCCGGGCTGATGATGTTGAACGGGAATGCTCTCTCCGGTGCTCCCGGTCGTCTCGAAGGTCCCGGTCATCACGGTCATCCCGGAGATCACGGTCGTCCCGGAGGTCTCGGTCATCCCGGAGATCACGGTCGTCCCGGAGGTCTCGGTCGTCCCGGAGATCACGGTCGTCGAGGAAGGCATCCGTGTCATCGTCATGCTCTCCACCCTCGGTTCGGGAGCTGTGCCGCTCGTGTGCCGATGCTGTGCGCCTGCTGTGAGCGCCTGCCGGGCTGAGGACCGCCTCGGTGGTTGTGGTTGTGGTGCGGAGCGGATTGGAACCATAACTGTGAGGCATCGCGTCGGTGAGGCATCGCGTCAACGCGGTGACGCCCACCAGGAGGATCGCGACGGCGATCGCGGCATCCTGGTGGGCGTCGCGTTCACCCGTGGCCCACGGGCTGGACGCCCGTCCGCGTCAGGCCACCGCGGCGTCAGGCAGTGACGCCGGTGCCCGTCGTGGAGCCGGTGGTGGCGCCGGTCTTCGGTGCGGTCAGGTCGTAGAGGGTCACGCCGTCGACCGTCTTCGAGGTGAAGTTCTCCGTCACCCAGCTGGAGATCTCCCGTGAGGACGAGCTACCGCCGTTGGCCTGACCGAAGCCGCCGCCGCCGATGAAGTAGTGGATCTTTCCTTCGGCGACGTACTGCTTGAACTGCGCCAGGGTGGGCGAGGGGTCGCTCCCGTTGAATCCGCCGACCGGCATGACCGGGTCCTGGGTCGCGAGCTGGTATCCGGCCGCGCTGTTCGAACCGACCGCGGCGGCGACCCAGGTGTAGGAGTCCGCGTTCTGCCTGAGCAGCTTCACGATCGTGTTGCTGGGAGTGACGGCGCTGAGTAGACCGCCTGGGCCACCGCCCCGGCTCTCCCGCCCGCCGAGGATCCCGTTCCCCAGCGTGGTGGTTCCGGTCCCGGCACCACCACCGGCCTGGCCGGGCATGCCGCCCTGGCCGCCGGGCATCTGCTGCCCATCGCCGGGGAAGGCCCCGCCGGGGAAGATTCCACCACCCTGTGGGCCGCCCTGTGCCCCGCGGCCCATCCCCCGCGGCGGGAAGCCCCGCTGACGGCCGGCCTGCAGGCCGCCCTGGCCCATGCGGAAGAAGCGGCCGCCACCCGGCCCGCCGAAGCCGGCGCCGGCGGGACCCGCCGCCGGGATCGAGCCGGTGTGCGGGGTCGCCGCGGTGGCGATGGCATACGAGCCGGGTCCGAGGAGCCCGGCGACCAGCGCCACGGTGGCGACACCGAGCGCGGCCCGCCGCGGCAGTCGGATGGCCGCGAGGAACCCGAGCGCCGCGATGATCCCGGCGACGAGCACGGCGTACCGGATCCATGGATGCCACTGGGGGGTGCGGTTCAACAGGGTGTAGCACCAGGCGGCGGTGGCGGCCATCGTGGCAGCCGAGACCACGGCGGCGGCGGGATGCCGGCGATGACGCCAGAGCAGCGCGCAGCCCATCCCCACCAGGGCACCGACCGCCGGGGCGAGCGCCACCGTGTAGTAGGCGTGGAAGATGCCCTTCATCTGGCTGAAGACGATGCCGGTGACGAGCAGCCAGCCGCCCCAGAGAAGGAAGGCGGCGCGGGCGCGGTTCGTCCGCGGGGCGCGCCGGGTGATCCACAGGCCGGCGACGAGCAGGATCAGTGCCGTCGGGAGCAGCCAGGAGATCTGACCGCCGACTTCCGAGCCGAACATGCGGGTCCAACCGGCCTGGCCCCACATGCCGCCCCCGTGGCCGCCCGGACCCCCGGGGCCGAAGATGACCGTGCCGCCGCCGGGAGCGGCGCCTGCCGCGCCGTTCCCGATGGATTCCGGCAGGCCGCCCATCCGGCCGCCCCGGCCACCGCCAACGCTGCCGGTCTCGTTGCCGGTAAGTCGGCCGAGTCCGTTGTAGCCGAGGGTGAGCTCCAGCAGGCTGTTGTGCTGTGAACCCCCGATGTAGGGGCGGGAGGACGCCGGAACGAGCTCCACGATCGCGATGAAGAGGCCGGCGGGGATCAGCAGTCCGAGCCCCGCGGCCAGGGTCTGCCGGACGCGCCGCCAGAACGAGGTCGGCGCGGTCACCAGGTACACCAGCGCGAAGACGGGGACGACGAGCAGTGCCTGCAGCAGCTTCGTCAGGAAGGCGAAGCTGACCAGGACCCCGGCGAACACCAGCCAGCGGGTGCTCGCCTGCTCGATCGCCCGCAACGTCGCGTAGGCCGCGGCGACCAGGAGCAGCACGAGCAGGGCGTCCGGGTTGTTGAACCGGAACATCAGGGCCGCGACCGGGGTCAGGGCCAGCACCGCGCCGGCGAGCAGGCCCGCACCGGCGGAGAACTGCCGCCGCACGGTCTGGTAAAGCAGGCCGACGGTGGCGACACCCATCAGCGCCTGGGGCACGAGGATGCTCCAGGCGCTGAGGCCGAAGATCCGGACGGACAGCGCCATGACCCACAGGGAGGCCGGCGGCTTGTCGACCGTGATTGAGTTGGCGGCGTCCGAGGAACCGTAGAAGAACGCCTTCCAGCTCACCGAGCCGGCCTGGACCGCGGCCGAGTAGAACGCGTTCGCCCATCCCGACGCGCCGAGGCCCCACAGGTAGAGCACACCCGTGCCCACCAGCAGGGTGACCAGTGCAGGTCGGACCCAGCGGGCGTCCTCGGCGGATACGTCTTCGGCGGATACGAGGCCACCGGAGCCGCCGACCGGGAGCCCGGTCTCGGTGGGGGCGTCGGGGGAGGGCACGTGGTGGGGCTGGTCCCTGGTCCACGGCATGCGCCGCCGATGTCCAGGGGCCCGACCGCCTCCGGAGAGGGGCACCGGGTCGGTGAGTATGGGCGACATGGGGATCACTGTCGACCGCGGACCTTTCGGCTTCTTGTGATCTACCTGTGCGCAGGCTGTGAAGCTCGGTCGGGGTGCGTCGGGCCGGTCAGGCGGGCAGGCTCGGACGGGACCGTCTCCGAGGGGGGGAGGCATCGGGGCAGCTCGACCATGAAGGCGGTGCGTCCCGGCTCGCTCGTGGCCCGCACGTGCCCGTGATGTGCCTCGACGACGGCGGCGACGATGGCGAGCCCCAGCCCGGTGCTACCGGCGGCGCGGGACCGCGAGCTGTCGCCGCGCGCGAAGCGTTGGAAGACCTCGGGGAGCAGATCCGGAGGGATGCCCGGGCCGTCGTCCACGACCGCGAGGATCGCCGTGGGGCCGCTCACGGTCAGGCTCGCCGTGACCTGGGTGCCAGGCGGCGTGTGGGTGCGGGCGTTGGCCAGCAGGTTCGCGAGAACCTGGTGCAGGCGGGCCGGGTCCCCGGTGACCGTGACCGGCTCCTCGGGCAGGTCGAGAGCGAAGCGGTGGCCCGGGGCAGCCACGTGCGCGTCGTTGACCGCGTTGACGATCAGCCGGGAGACGTCCACCGGTTCCCGGACCAGGTCCCGACCGGAGTCGAGCCGGGCGAGCAGCAGCAGGTCGGAGACCAGCGCCGTCATCCGCGCGCTTTCGGACTCGACCCGGCTCATCGCGTAGGTGACGTCCGCGGGGACGTGCTCGCGGGTCCGGCGGGTCAGCTCGGCGTACCCGCTGATCGCCGCGAGCGGAGTGCGCAGTTCGTGGCTGACGTCGGCGAGGAACTGGCGCATCCGCATCTCGCTCGCGTGGCGGGCGGCCAGCGCGGCACCGATGTGGCCGAGCATCCGGTTGAGCGCCGCCCCGACCTGGCCGACCTCTGTGCGCGGGTCGGTGTCTACCTGCGGCACCCGCACCGACAGGGCCACCTCACCCCGGTCGAGGGGTAGCTCGGCGACCCGGGAGGCCGTCGCTGCGACCCGCCGCAGCGGTCGCAGCGTGACGCGGACGATCGCCGTGCCGGCGATCGCGGCGGCCGCGACCCCCACCAGCGCCACCACCCCAGCGATCATTGTCATCCTGGTGAGGGTCGCGTTCACCTGTTTCATCGGCAGCCCGGTGACGACGATCATATCGTCATGGGTGGTCCTCGCGAGGAGCCGATAGTCACCCTGATCGCCGAACGCCCGGGTATACGGCCGCAGGTAGGCGGGAATGCCCGCGACGACGGCGGTCTCGGCGGTGGTCAGCTCCTTCCCCTCGCCGGCGGTATCGATGAAGGCCCCGTAGGTTCCATCCTCGCCCACGACGGCTCCCAGCGTTCCCGGATCGACCGGTCCACGGAAGAACCGGCGGACCCGCAGCTGCTGCGGGCTGAGGCTGGACGGCTGGTCGGCGGCAGCGGTGGCAGCGGAGTCGGTGGCAGCGGAGTCGGCGGCAGCGGTGGCAGCGGAGTCGGCGGCGGCCGGGGCCGGGAGGGCCGGCAGGGCCGGGAAGGACGGGAGGTTCTGGAGAAAGGTGGGTTCCGGCCGGTCCCATCGCCCGCTGGCCTCCCGCAGCCGCCTGTCGAGCTGGTCGACGAGGACTCCTCGCAGCGCGACGGCGGTGACGAACACGATCACCAGCGAGACGGTCGCCAGCAGGAGCATCAGTAGGGCGAGCAGCCGGGTGCGCAGTGACCAGCGCGAGGGCGCGACCGGCACGATCCGGACCCGGTGAGCCGGGGAGCTCATGCCGGGCCCGGCGAGGTGCCCCTCGATGACGGGGTGGCGGAGGTCCTCGGTGCCAGCGCCGGATCGGCCGGCCGCAGGACGTACCCGGCCCCGCGCATCGTGTGGATCATCGGGGGGCGGCCGGCGTCGATCTTCTTGCGCAGGTACGAGACGTAGAGCTCGACGACGTTCGCCTGGCCGCCGAAGTCGTAGTTCCAGACCCGGTCGAGGATCTGGGCCTTGCTGAGCACCCGGCGTGGGTTGCGCATGAAGAAGCGCAGCAGCTCGAACTCGGTGGCGGTGAGGTGCACCGGCTGGCCGGCGCGCTGCACCTCCCGGCTCTCCTCGTCCATCGTGAGATCGCCGACGACGAGCCGGGCGCCCTGCAACGCCTCGGTGGTGCGCGCGGCGCGGCGCATCAGTCCGCGCAGCCGCGCGACGAGCTCCTCGAGACTGAACGGCTTCGTGACGTAGTCGTCGCCGCCGGCGGTGAGCCCCGCCACCCGGTCCTCGACGGCGTCCCGGGCGGTCAGAAACAGCACCGGTACGTCCGGGCTCTCCGCCCGCAGGCGCCGAAGCACCTCCAAGCCGTCCATGTCGGGCAGCATGATATCGAGAACCACCGCGTCCGGCCGGAAGTCGCGGGCGAGCCGCAGCGCTCCGCGACCATCCGCGGCGCTGCGCACTTCCCACCCCTCGTAGCGCAGCGCCATCGACAGCAGCTCCGCCAGTGTTGTCTCGTCGTCCACCACGAGGACCCGCACCGGTTGCATGGTGTCAGCTTCGCCTCCTTGGCTGGCTGTTACCTGAGGTCTTGCTGTGAGCCTGCTGTGAATGCCGGGTCTGTGAATGCCCGGCGGGGCCGCGGAATCGTAGGCGTGCCACTCGCCGCGATGTCCATCGACGAGACGACCGGGACCCCCTCGAATGGCAGCCTCTCCCGGGGTGGCGGGCCCGACGGCTTGGATGGGATGGACACCACGCTCGATCAAGTATTGCACCACATTTTGCCAAGATTTTATCTTGGTGAGACCAATGAGGGCGAGAGTAGTGAGGGATGGGTGAATCTCAACGAGATCACGATGTGATCTGTCGTCGGGTTGACCGTCGGAGTATCCCCCTTCAGGGGGTTCACCTGCGCAAACTGGGTAGGTGCACAGCATGGCTCGCCACAGTCGTCCTCGGTCCGCCGTCCGCGGTAACCGTCCCCGTATCGTGCGCCGGGTGGTACTGCCCACCGCAACTCTGGTCACCGCGGGAGTCGTGACCGTGGGTACGGCGTTTGCCTGTTCCAGGTCGTCCTCAGTGGCGTCGGTTCCCGGGGAAACCAGCCGCGTCGTCGCTGCCGTGGCTCGCGGCGCCGGCACCTTCCCGCCGTCGGCCGGGGATGCGGACGCGATTGCCGAGGCGGTCCGGACGAGCTCGTTCACCGCGAATGTTCCGCCGCAGAACTACGAGGTCACCGGAACCACCCTGGCCGCCAGCGACCCGAGCTGGGCACTGACCGAGCTGCGCCCGACCGTGGCCGATCTCGACCGGGCCGAGGGTGTACTGCATCACACGGGCTCCGGGTGGGAACTGGTCCAGCTCGGTACCTACGAGGTCGGGTGTGGCGTCGCGCCCGAGGCGGTGCTGGACGACCTCGGCCTGCAGTGCCCGCCACGGGACGGCGCGGTCTTTCCGACCTGATCTCCGGGAGTTCCGGGATCTCCGGGAGTTCCGGGATCTCCGGGAGTTCCGGGATCTCCGGGAGTTCCGGGATCTCCGGGCGGCGGCTGTGCCTGCCGGGACGGCCGGAGCGTCAGGGGGTGTAGATGATGTCCCAGAGCCGAGCGGTCATGTCGGTACTGGTGGTGGCGAGCAGGAGGCCGTAGGGGGCGAACGCGCAGCTCATCACCGTGCTGCTGTGCCCGGTGAGGGTGGCGATCGCGGACCCGGTCGCGACGTCCCACAGTTGCGCGGTGTCGTCGGTGCTCGCCGTCGCCAGCAGGTGGCCGTCCGGGGAGAAGGCGCAGCTCTGCGCCGAACCCGGCAGAGTGAGCACGGTGGTGCCGCTGGAGGCGTCGGTGAGCCGGGTGCCCTCGTTGCCGCTCGTCGCGAGCAGCCGGCCGTCGGGGGAGAAGGCGCATCCGCCGGCGAAGTTCGTGTGCCCCGGCAGGCTCATGATGATCTCGCCAACCGTGACGTTCCACAGCAGGGTGGACTCCGCGCCGGCGGTGACCAGCAGCCGGCCGTCGGGGGAGAAGGCGCAGCCGTAGACCGAGCCGCGATGGCCGTTGAGGGTGGCAAGGTTTTTCCCGGTCGACGAACCCCACAGCCGGACGGTGCGGTCGGTACTGGTCGTGGCGAGCAGGCTGCCGTCCGGGGAGAAGGCGCAGCCGTACACGGGTCCCCGGTGCCCGGTCAGGGTCACCGTCTGGCGGGCGGCGTCAACGTCCCAGATGCGGGCCGTCTTGTCGCTGCCGGTGGTGGCGAGCAGCTTGCCGTCCGAGGAAAAGGCGCAGCCGTGCACGACCAGGCTCTTGCGTCCGCTGAGTGTGACCGACGTTCGGCCGGTGGCGACGTCCCACAGCCGGGTGCCGTCCTTGCTGGTGGTGGCGAGCAGCTTGCCGTCCGGGGAGAAGGCCGCCGAGGTGACGTCGCGTTCGTGTCCCTTGAGGGTGGCCCGCGCGGTGACCTCGACGTGGTGGGACGGGCGGCTGCTGCGCTCGAAGCCGCGCAGGTCCGCCGGCACCGCCGACCCCATCGGCACCGGCCCGGACGGAAGTGTGGTCGCCAACCAGTCGGCGTCGCGGACCGGAGTGCCGGGTGCCGCGTGGGTGTGGATGAGGCTACCCGGCGCCTCGGCGGCCAGGTCGAACAGGGAACCGTCGGTGAGGCGGACCCGCGCCAGCACGGCGCTCGCGTCGAAGCGCTCCCCGGGCTCGACGAGCCAGCGCACCATCGTCGCCCGCCCGCCGGGGATGTCCCAGCGAGCCGGTTGCAGGACCGGATTCGGGCGCGCCGCGGTGGTCCGGCGGGTGGAGACCGAGCTTGCCCAGGCGGCGGCGCCGAGCACCACGGCGAGCTCGGGATCGGCGGGGAGGTAGATCTGCTGCCCCGGCCAGTCGGTGCCGACCCCGAGCCGACCTTCGAGGATGTCGGTGACGACCGGGATCCGGGAGCTGCCACCGACGAGGAGCACCCCACTCAGCTTGTCCGGTCCGTAACCGGAGGACTTCAGCAAGTGCTGGCAGCAGGCCATCGTGCGGGCCAGGATGGGGGAGGCGAGCTGGGCGAACCGGTCACGCTGCATGCTGACCAGCAGGCCGGCCGGGCTGAAAACATCCTCCACCACGGCGATGTCGGAGAGTTGATGTTTCACTGCCCGGGCGAAGTCGAGCAGCTCGTGGCGGGTCCGGTTGGCCGTGGTCTGGAACGTCTCGCCGATCCCGGGCGGATTCAGTAGCGGTTCCAGCCCCGGCCCGTACAACCCCAGGATCTCGTCGAACAGAATCTGGTCGAGTTCGCGGCCGCCGCAGTCGTGCAGAGCCGAGTGGGAGAGCATCTCGTGCCGGCCGTCCTCACCGACCGCGACCAGCGCCCCCTCGAACGTCCCGCCGCCCAGGTCGTACACGAGCATGAGCGAGCCGGGCTCGGGCGCGACGCCGACCACCGGCGACCAGGCCGCCGCGACCGGCTCGGCGAGCAGGTCCACGTCGACGAACCCGGCGGCCTCCGCTGCGGCGATCATCGTCCGGCGCAGCGGGCCGGCGGGATCGTAGCTCGCCGGTATCGTGACGACGGCCCGCGACAGCGCCGCACCACCGAGCTGCTGTTCGGCCTCGGCCTTCAGCGCGGACAGCACCGCGGTCACCAGCACGTGCGCCGGATAGCTGCGGCCGTCGAGTGACACGGCGCTGTCCCGGGCCAGATCGCGCTTGACCTCGCCGCGGTACGCCGCGGGCCAGATCCGCTTGCGCCGCTCGGCGAGCGTGCCGACGATCAGGCTGCCGCCATCCACGAAGACCGACGCGGGCCAGCTCGCCGAGCCGCTCGCGGGCTCCTTCACCGGTTCGATGCGACCGTCGACGGCCAAGGCGGCCGAGGCACTGCAGGTGCCGTAGTCGATGGCGAGGATCGGCTCGCCCACAGCACCCCCTGTCCACGTTTCCAGTGGGCAGATCGTAGCGATGTCGACAAAGCCACCAGCGACACCCTCATCAGTGGGGCGAACGCCGGGACCGAATGTTTGTGACCGGTTGCCCCCCGTGGCGGCTTTCACCGGTGCGGACAGCGGCGGCCGGCGCTTGCCGGTATGAACAGGCGGACTGCCGACCTTCCCCGACGACCGACAGTCCGCGGAATCACGCCGGTGCGCCCCCGATTCGGCACCAAGCCATCTCGCTCCCCCCGACGATCCGGCCCGAACCCGTCGCACCGGCGCGGTCCCTACCCTCGATCCTGGTAGTTCCGATGGGCCGACACCATCCCTCAATCATCGGGGGAAAGCGGATGATCCCCGGCCGTTACCGATCCGTCCGGGTAATCCATCGGCTGGGGCGCCAGGGCGCGCGACGCAGGTCGCCCATGGCTGCCGCCAGCCCGGCTACCTGCTCGGCGGCCTGCTTGCCGAGATCAACGGCCACGGTGCGCGGTAGCGAGGACCCCTCGCCCGGGATCGTGCGCAGCCGGGCGACCACCGGTCCGAGCCGGATGATCTGAAGGTAGCCCGCGAGCGAATCGCCGGTGACGAGATGCAGGTGGGCGGACCCGGCCGTGCCGTCCGTGACGGGCCTGGCCCGGGCGACCAGGCGTCGGGTGAGTGCGGCGGCCCGCCGGTTGTTGCGCAGCAGCCACCGCGAGTCGTCCAGCCGGTACAGATCCGCGTCCGGGGTACCCAGCCAGATCGCGTGCCCACGGTGCACCGCCTGGATCTCACGGCCGTCCGCCTCGGGATTCGTGCCGTCACCGGGGATCGGTTGGTCAGCCGGATGGGCCGTCGCGACGTCGGGAGATCTGATCCGCCACATGCCGACGGGGAGCGCCTCCGGTCCCAGGAACGACCCGCGGAAGGCCGCCCAGAGACGACAGGACCGCGGATGACCCTCATCCTCGCCGCCTCCCCCGCCCATCCTGACGAGGGTGTGACCGAAGCCGGCGCAGGGCAATCCCTCGAAATCAAGGGGCCTCAATCGAGGGGGCTCAGCCGAATCCGAGCTCGCGGGCCCAGAGGGCGGCCGCGGTGCTGGGCGGGATCGTCGCCGGGGCGTCGGGATGGCTCGCCACGTACTTCGCCTTCGCCGTGCGCAGATAGTCGGCGACGACACTGGCCTTGACGTTCATCGCCCGCGCCGCTTCCCGGTGGGACATACCCCGGCAACCGACGAGGACCATCACCTCGGCCTCCCGCGGGGAGGGCCGGTGCAGGCGGCGCCGTCGGCGGGCGGCGTCGAAGATTCGATCGAGCAGGTCGTGCACGGCGGCGGCGGTCATTCCCCACTCGCCGCGCAGCTCGTCAATGAGGTCGCCCTGGGCGAGTCCGCGCAGCAGGTTCCGTTCCCCGGGGCCGATCTCGCCCCGGGACAGCGGTCGCCGGTGCGCATCCTCCAGCAGAAACCCGGCGAGGCGGGCGGAGACGTGGAAGCTACCCCCGGCGACGGCGGTCACCGCCGCCACGAACTGCTGGGCCGGGGCGGTCTTCTCGACGAAGCCGCGAGCCTGCGCGGCGACCGCGTCGAGGACCTCGTCCGGTGTCGCAACCCCGGAGGTCGCCAGCACCCGAAGACCGCGTCGATGCAGGTCGGCCACGGCGGCGGCCCCGGACACCCCGGGCAGGTGCAGGTCGCACACCACGATCCCGGGCGTGGTGTCCCGGTCGAAGGTCTCCAGGCTCGGGGCCGGCGCCAGCACGGAGAACCCCGCGCCGGCGAACCTGGCGGCCAGCGATTCGGTGGCGATCGGATGATCGTCGATGATCGCCACCGAGACCGGCCGGCGATCGACGCTCATCGGCCGGTCCCGGGCGCGCCGGCTCCGGTCGGCTCGGCGGCGGGCCAGCGGAAGGTCACCTTCGTCCCATCGCCCGGCCAGGCGGTCACCAGGGTCTCCCCGCCATACCGGCGCAGGGCGGAATAGCTTCCGGTCATGCCCCCGCCCGCTCGGACGGAGCCGGGATCGAACCCCACGCCCCTGTCCCGGACGACCACCAGCACCGAATCCGCGTCGCCCTCGACGAAGAGGTGGACCTCGTCGGTGCTGGCGGAGTGTCGGACCACGTTGCGCAGGGCCTCCCTCGTCGCGGCCACCAGTGCCTCGCGGACCTCCGCGGGCGGTTCGCCCTTGATCGACACGAAGGGCACCAGGGCGAGCCCCTCGTCGGCCAAGGCGTCCACGACCGCGGACATCATCTCCTCGAGGCCGTTCTGGGTGGAGTCCGGTGAAGCCGTGCCGTCGACGGCCAGGGCCCGCGGGTCCATCCCGCGTGGATCCATGATGATCCGACGCGCCCGCTGTGCCCCGCGCCGGGCCTCCCGGACGAGTGCCGGTGAGGGCACTCCACCGGCGGCAACATGATCGACGACGGGGAGCAGGTAGTCGTGGATCTCCCGATGGGTGATCTCACGCTGGCGCAGGCTTTCGGCCTCCTTCTCCTGCTCGATCGCGAGCCGCCCGGCCGCCGCGGCCTCGTCCTGGGCGGCCGCGGTCGCCGCGCAGAGCGCGCGCAGCTCGCGGGCGATGAGCATGGCGACGACGTACCACAGGGCGAAGCCCAGCAGGTCCGAACCGAGCTTGAGGGAGACATCCGGCAGCACGGCCAGGCTCCATGCCGCCATCAGGACGGCCACCGCACCGACCGCGAGCAGCGTCAGCCCGAGGCCGAAGCCGATGCCCGCGGGTGCGACGAGGCTGAACGGCACGAGCTCAGTCATGATCTTGTTGCGTTCGTCGGGTTGCGCGGCTCTGGACCCGACGAGCATCAGCGCCACGCAGAAGGCGACGTCCGCCAGGACCAACCGGGGGGACAGCCGGCCCGGCCGCCGCCAGACCCGCCAGGTGAACCAGGATGCCTCGACGGCCGCGGCAGCCACGATCAGCACGGCGATCCACGGGTGGCGCAGGCGAGCCCAGCCGAAGAGCGGGATGATCACGAACGTCGCACAGGCTGCTCGGGTGTAGCCGACCATCCGGGACATGCGTTGCTCGGTACGTTGGATGACGTCGCAGGAAGAAGCCGCCGATCCAACCAGCCCGGTCATAGTGCGCAACGGTAGCGAGCCAGCCACAGATCGACCAGCGTCTGCCAGCGCCTGACCAGAAGGAGCGGGCATCTGGTCGTCCCGGTGTGTGAAGAGGGCCATCCGGGCACCGCAATCAGATGCAGACCACGTATCCCGTCATCGTCACGGTCGCGCCGCCGGGTCCCGGCCCGACGCCACCCGAGCCCTCGCCGCCCTCGCCGATCCCCGATCCTGTTCTGCCCGGTCCCGAGCCGACGCCACCCGAGCCCGCGCCGGATCCGGTACCACCGCCCGGCCCGGGGCCGGATGTTCCGATCCCGCCGAACCTGCTGGTCCTCCCGCCAGCCGGGAATCGCGCCGCCGGAATGGGTAGACCGAGGGCATGATGCACCGACCAGCTGGAATTCCCGCGCAGGAGCTGACCGACGTCGATCTCGTCCGAGAGCTGCGGCACCTGCATCGTACCCGGCACGATGCCTTCATCGCGGGGAGCGAGGACGCCTTCGAGACCCACACCGCACGGATGCTGGAGCTCGAACGCGAATACCTGCGGAGGTTCCCGGACGCCGCGAGTCCCGATCCGCGCCGGACCCGAGCCGGCAGACGGCGTGCCGCCGGAGTTCCCGTCTGAGCGGTTTCAGGGGCGCGGTTTCAGGGGCGCGTGGCTTCAGGGGCGGACGCGGGTGAGCGCGTCGAGGTAGATGTCGACCACCTGGCTCGGGTCCGGCCGGAGGTAGGAGCGTCCTGCGGTCGCCGCGGCGATGCGCGACAGCGCGGTGAGGTCGGCGTCGTTGCTGTAGGCGATCATGATTATGGCGACCGGCCGCTTCGGGTCGTACTCGGCGTGCAGCTGTTCGATCAGGCTGTCCAGGCTCGGCGCGGCCGCACCCCGGTTCGTGTCGCGACCGTCGGTGAGGATGACGACCTGGTTGAGCCGGCCGGGGACGTAGTGCTGGGTCAGGAAGCGGAAGGCCGCGAGCGTGGTGGCATACAGATCGGTGGCTCCGCCGGGGACGATCCCGGCCTGCGCGGCGATCAGCTCGTCCCGATGGGTGCCGCCTCGTCCGGGTGCGTTGAGCGCAGCCATCGGCACGAGATCCCGGTAGCCCTGGACTCCCTGGGCGCCCTGCTCGCCGGAGAACCGCCAGAGACCGACCTGGCTGTCGGGTGCGAACAGGCGCAGGCCGGCCAGGGAGGTCTCGACGGCCGCCTGCAGCCGAGTTCTTGACGGGTCGGTGCCCGGGACCGGTTCGGCCATCGATCCGGAGCTGTCGAGCGCCACGAGGGTGGCACCACGCTGACGGGCATGGCGGAAGAACCGCCGAGCCGTGCCGAGCGTGCTGTCGGAGGCGTCCGTGCTCGCCAGCTTCGGCGGGACGGAGCGCACCCCGTCGGTCGCGTTGAGCGTCCCGGCCAGCCCGCCTGGGTCATCGTGGCCCGCCAGCTCGGTGGGTGTGCGGAAACCGGCTCCGCTGAGAGCCGCGCGGCCCGCGTCCCCGCGCAGGAACGCGGCGAAGGCGTCCGCCGCGGCCCGCCGGGACGACGAGCTCGCCGTCTTCTTCAGGACGATGTACGGCACCGTCGCCGTGAACATCCCGTCCGAGGGGTAGGACGCCACCAGCGTCGTGGTCGGGGGGTTACCGTTCTGGCTTGTCAGGGACCGGTTGTAGGCGATGACATCGGCCTCCAGAGCCGGGAAGGCCGAGGGAGCGGATCCGGCCGCGCCGTTCTCCGTGCCGCCGGTGCGCACCGAGTCGAAGAGTTGCTGGTCATACTCTGGCAGCCAGTCGATGGAGCGTTCCTGCCGGAGCACGGTGAGCTGGGCCGCGCGATCCTGGTCGAACGTGCCGGTGGTCATCTCGGCCGCGGTGAGTCCGCGGGCGGCGCCCACCGTTGCGATGACGGCCCGCAGCGCGGCGGCCGAGTGCTCCGGATTGGCCATGGCGAACCGGAAGTCCCCCCACTGGGGCTCGCCCCGGTGGGTCCAGAAATCGGCCTCGCCCGCGGCCGCGGCCAGTTCGGCCCAGGTCACATGATGTTCGGGCCAACCGAGGCGCTGTGCCATGAGTCTCGGCATGGCGATGACGACGGGCGATCCCGCGATCGTCGTGGCCTTCGCCGGCAGTTTCGCCGTGACCGGGTCCGATTCCTGGCCCAGCTCCAGCCAGTCGGCCGACTCCGGGATCCAGACGTCGGGCGGCCCGGGGGAGTCCGGCGACTCCGGCCGGGACAGCGTGTCGAGCACCCGGTCGGAGGCGACCACCGACACGGCGAGGGTCACGCACGGGCCCGCCGAGCCCTCGGCACCGGCGCGCTGACGATCGAAGTCGGCGGCGAGCCGGCTGATCGGCGCCGCGAGTGCCGGCGCGGTGGTGATGGTCAGGGTGGCCCGTTCGCCGCCGTCCGCGCATTCCCCGGCCGATCCGGCATCCCAGGCGGCGCGGGCCGCGAACCCGATCCCGGTGGCGGTCAACGCGCCCAGTACAAGCAGCGCCGCGCCGCTGACGATGCCCAGGCCGACGGTGACGGCACGGCCGCGGCCACCGGCCCGGGACCCGCCATACCGGGACGCGCCGTGATGGGACGCGCCACCACGAAATCTGTTGCGGCGGGATCGATGGCGGGCGTCGGACACGGAGACGTCCTTTCCGCGAGCGAGCGTCGTGTCCGTCCCTGACCCGCCACCAGCACGATGGTCTGCGTAACGTTTCCCGCCGAGCCCATCGCGCAGCGCCCGACACCATCCCCGGGTGTCCGGCCAGCCTCAGATGGTGATGGTATGGTGCCCCGCGCCGGTTCCCGTGCCGCCGATACTGCCGGTGGCCCGGTTGGGCGTCATCCTTTCTTGGAATACCGGGGTTCGCTGTTGTTCTTCCGTTTCTCACGTCGTTGCGGCGGTGTTCCTACTCATGGGTCCTTAGCGTTCTACCCGGGCTGGGTGTGCGTGTCGCCGCTGGCGAGGTCGGCGGGGGTTTCGAGGTCGGCGGGGGTTTCGAGGTCGGCGGGGGTGTTGACGTCGGCGGGTGAGCCGGTGCCGTCGCAGGGCACGCCGGTGACCTCTCCCGGGTGGGCCCGCAGCCACGCCCGGGCGCCGGCCTCGCCGCGCGCGAGAGCCGCCACCTCGGGCCAGACCGAGCGGCGTAGCAGGACGGGATGGGCCGGCCGGCCTCCGTAGGTGGCGGTCATCGCCGGATGGGCCGACCCCGGGTCGGCCGCGGCGGAGATCAGACGTTGCACCGCCGCCGCGCCGAGGGAAGGTTGGTCCACCAGGGTGACAACCACGGCGTCGGTGTCGGTGCCGACCAGGGCGGCGAGACCGGCCCGCAGCGACGCGCCGACACCCTCGGTCCACCGCGCGGCCGATACCAGGCGAACCTCCGGTATCAGGCCGGCCGTGGGTTCCAGGCCGATCTCGGGCGCATCCCAGCCCGCGGGCGCCGGCCCGGCGACCCGGCGGGTGGCGAGGCGTCGCACGACGATGCCCACCTCGTCCGCGGCGGCGCCGGTGACGACCACGACCGGCCGGCAGCCCCCCGCCGTGAGCAGGCGGACACCCCGCTCGACCAGCGTCACACCGCCCAACTCGACCAGAGCCTTGGGGCGTCCCATCCGCCGTCCTGCCCCGGCAGCGAGCAGCAGACCGGCGACGTTCACCGGATTCGCGGCGTGGATGCCCCACGAGAGATTCGTGAAGTCACATTTTCACCTTCGTGATCTGGACAGGCATCGGGCTGCTTCTGGTCGGTGATGCCTGGCCATGCTAGGCGGAGCCGTCCCACGCTGGCTGGTCGCGGTTCGTCGGGATGCTGGAGTACAAGGCCGCCCGGTACGGCCGGACCGTGGTGAAGGTCGACCGGTGGTTTGCGTTGTCGCAGGTCTGTTCGGCGTGCGGGGTGAAGGACGGGCCGAAACCACTGACCGTCCGGTCGTGGACGTGCCCGGCCTGCGGGGTCGTCCACGACCGGGATGCGAACAGCGGCGTAGCAGGCGGGAATCTCCACCCTTCAGGGCGGAGAGGACGTCAAGAGGCGGCGATACCGAAGATGCCGACCGTCATCGACCTCGGGCGATACGTAGCGACCCCGCATCGTGTTAATGGGGCCTATCCTGGTCGACGATGCGGGCCAACATCGACAACAGGGCGGTCTGTTCCTCCTCGGACAGCGGCGCCAGCAGCTTGTCGTTCATCTGGTCGATGCGGTCCGCCACCTGACCGTGGGTCGACTCTCCCCGCTTGGTCAGCCGCAGGACGTTGCGCCGGCCATCACGCGGGTCACGGACCCGGCGGATGAGCCCACGCTGCACGAGCCTCGCCACCACATCGGCCACCGTCGACCGATCCAGGGAGGCTCGTTCTCCGAGCGTGCGCTGATCAATATCGGGATCAGCGAGCAGGCTGTTGAGGACCACGAACTGCGGAGGTGTCGTCTCGGTCGAGACAGTGGTGGTCCAGAGCTGATAGGTCACCTGCTGGAGCCGGCGGGCCAGCTGGCCGGGATGGCTGGACAGGTCGACCACGCCGTGGCCGCCCGGGGCGGCCGGCCGCGAGGTCAGGGTGGCCGGCCCAGTGGCGCGTTGTTCAGGGAGGCGTTCGCCGGAGTTCTCCGGTGCGGCTGTTTCCCCTCCGAGGGCCCTGGCCAACTGGTCGGATCGTGTGCGCGTGTTCAGGGTTCGCTTCCAATCCGGTGTCGAAGTAGGCGGGCGACAGGTTTGCCGCGAAGGTCATCATCGCTCATGTCGACGCTCGGTGTCGTCAAGCCGTGAGATTCAGGTGTCTATCAGGCGTCGAAGTGGTAACTCTTGTGGCATGTAGTGAAATTATAACTACGGATAGCCGGACGGCGCCATGCTTCTGTAGTAGTCCTGTCACCGCTTCGAGGTAGTCATTTAGAGGTGTCGCAATCGCGACAGCCACCTGCCGCCCGACTCCGGTGGGGTACGCGAGGTGCATCACATGGTTCCCGCGGGTACGGGCAGCGGTATGGAGGATGCGCCCAGAGGCCTGCGGGAGAGTCTGAAACGCGTGGCTGTGACCCTGAAGGAGGCGGGCATCCCGTTCGCTCTCGGGGGCAGCTACGCCTGCTGGGCCCGGGGCGGCCCCGAGCCGGTCCACGACGTCGATTTCATGCTGCGCGAGGACGACGTGCCGCGGGCGGTCGAGGTGCTTGCGAACGCCGGCCTGCGCCCGGTCGACTCACCCGAGGACTGGCTCACCAAGGTGTTCGACGGCGAGGTGCTGGTCGATCTCATCCACCATCCGGTGGGTCGGGCGGTGACCCAGCAAACGCTGGAGCGGTCCAGTGAGATGTCGGTGGACTCGGTGCGCATGCCCGTGCTGGATGCCACCGACTGGTTCGAGATGACCCTGTTGGCCCTGGAGGAACGGTACTGTGACCTCGCTCGCGTGATACCGATGATCAGAGCGATGCGGGAGCAGGTCGACTGGGATCAGGTACGTCGCGCGACGGCCACCTCCCCCTTCGCCGAGGCGGCCCTGCTCGTGGCCACCCGGCTCAACCTGATCCCGGCCGCCGGTCGTGCAGTGTCGGCCGAAGGTGCTCCGTCTACCGAAGGTGCTCCGTCGGCCGGGGGCACCCCCACGGGTTCACGTCCGCACGGCCCGTTGGTGCCAGCGGGTGGGGCGGTGCCAGCGGGTGGGGCGGTGCCAGCGGGTGGGGCGGTGCCAGCGGGTGGGGCGGTGCCAGCGGGTGGGGCGGTGCCAGCGGGTGCGGCGGAGCAGGCCGGGACCGCGAAGCGGATCGCCGACACCGCCGGGTACGGGGCACTGAACCTCACCGAGGCCGATGAGTATCTTGCCGGTGACCTGCACGAACGCCTCGCCGAGGATCCAAGGGTGGCCGAGCTCGGGCTGGAGGTGGTGGTGGATGGCCAGCAGATCCTGGTCGAGGGCGAGGTCGCCACGGACGCCCGCCGCCGGGCCGTCGCGGATGTGCTCGCCGAGGCGCTTCCCGGACGCCTGGTGAGTAACGAGGTCACCATCGCGGATCGGGGGATGCCGACCGAGGCGCCGCCGAACGTGGAGACCATCTCATGATCAGAATTGCCGCCGTCGGCGACATCCACCTGGGCGTGGACAGCCGCGGAACCTTCGCACCGCTGCTGCGTGGACTCGCCGGTCGGGCGGACGTGCTGCTGCTGGCCGGTGATCTCACCCAGCGGGGGCTGCCGGCCGAGGCCGAGATCGTCGCGGCCGAGGTGGCGGACGCCGAGGTGCCCGTCGTCGCCGTCCTGGGTAATCACGACTACCACGGCGGTGCCGAGAACGAGATCATCGAAATGCTGGCCGATGCTGGCGTGACCGTCCTCGAAGGCGGCGGCACGGTCCTCGACATCGACGGCCGCCGTCTCGGAATCGCCGGCGTCAAGGGATTTGGCGGGGGGTTCGCCGGGGCCAGCGGAAGCGACTTCGGCGAACCACTGATGAAGGCGTTCATCCGGCACACGAAGGACGCCGGATCCCGGCTGCGCGGTGCGCTGGAAAGTCTGGATTGCGAAATCCGTGTGGCTTTGATGCACTATGCTCCGGTACCGGACACGCTCATCGGCGAGCGAACCGAGATCTTCCCGTTTCTCGGCAGCTACCACCTTGCCGAGGCGGTGGACGCGGGGGCCGCCTGCCTTGCGCTGCACGGTCACGCCCATGCCGGTTCGGAGCACGGGATGACGGCCGGTGGGGTGCCGGTCCGTAACGTGGCCCGGCCGGTGATCAGGAAAGCCTATGCGCTTTACGGGGTGGGCGAGATGGCCACCACCGGGCGCCCGGGCTCGGACCGCGCGGGCCTACAGCGCTCGGCTGGCGCCGCCAGCCCGGCCGTCGTCCCGCCAGCCGTCCCGCCAACCGGTCCGGCAGCCGGGACGCCCCGCTCCGCGGCGGACAGCCCCTCGACGCTGTCCCGCCCCAGTTAGCTATTCCGCGGTAGCTATCCCGCCCCAGGCAGCCGTACCCGGACCTCACCATCGGAGATCCACACATCGAACCGCGGCTGGGGCGCGGTCGCGGGACCATGCACCACCGCGCCGTCCGTCACCCGGAAGGTGCTGCCGTGCCAGGGGCAGCGCAGGCAGGTGAAGCCGTCCCTTCGGATGATCTCTCCCTTGTGCAGTGGTCCGGACAGGTGGCTGCACCGGCCGGCCAGTACGTCGACGTGGTCTCCCTTCCGGAGGAGGACGACCGGCACATCCCGCAACAGCCGCGCCTCGGGTCGGCCGTCCGCCAGTTCGTCCAGAAGGGCGAGCGGATGCCAACCGGGCGGCAGCAGGTGGGGTACCTCCTCGGTGTGGTTGGCTCCCGACGCCTGCCGGTAGGCCAGATGACCGCCGAGGTAGGCCGACGTGCTGGCCGTGGCGAGGCCGAGCAGCGCGAGACGACGGCCGAGGCGGCCGTTGCCACGCCATCGGATGCCGAGCGAGGCGGCGTAGCAGCAGGCCGCCAGACTGTTCGTCGCGGCGTGCGCCACCCCGACCCGCAGTTGGCGCTCATGCAGCTCGGAGTAGTCGGCGAGGCCGCTGGCGGCGGCCGAGACCGCCGCGAGCAACCCCGTGGCGATCAGTACCCGGGCCGCCCGTTCGGACCCCTCGTGACGTCCCGCGAGCAGGTCCACGATTCCCGCGGAGATCCAGGTTCCGATGGGGAGCGCAGCGAGCGCCGGATGCAGAGGGTGACCGAGCGGCACGCCGTGCAGGGTGTCCCGGATGGTCCCGTCGTGCAGGGAGCGGCGGACCATGTCACGGATCTTCACTGCCACCGGGTCGAGAGCTTCGGCCCGCTCCAGGCGTTCGGCGGGTCTGACCAACACGTTGTGGGGTATCCGCACCATGGATGCCGGTGTTCCCGCCCATCGCTGGCCGTGAACATCTGCTGACCGGAGAAGCCGGGTGGCCCGATCGCGGGTTTGCTTCGTCCGTCAGCGCGCACCACTGAAACAGCGGAAAGGAACGAGAACATGGCAGTGGATCGCGGAAGCACCAAGCACGGCCCTGTGCGCGACGACATCTTGGCGCACGAGGTCGAGGGGCTTGTGCGGGCCGGGCGGGACACGCGGGCGGAGGAATGGCGCTCCGCTGAACCGTTCCCCGAGGAAGCGACCGGTGGCCCGCAGAACCTGGATGCCGCTGGGTCGCGGGTCGGTGTGCCGGCCGGGATGACGCCGGTGGACGTCGAGGAACGCTCCGAGCTCGCCCGCTGGCTCGGCCGGGCGGTCTTCCCCGCCAACCGTGACGAGATCATGGATCATCTGCGTCATCAGCACGCCCCGGACCGGGTGGTTGACGAGGTCGCCGGTGCGCCGCCCGACATCCAGTTCACCTCGTTGGGCGCGCTGTGGCGGGTACTGCGACCCGGCCCTCCTCACGTGGAGTCACGGCGTCACTGAATCCGTCCGATGATCCATAATATGACCAACATCATGAAGTAGTCGGTATGACGCCGTAGCCGGCGGGGTACGGAAACACCCGTGGGTGGCGGGCTCGCCGCGAGCGTTCTGCTGCTCGTCGGCTTCGCGATGATCGGAGCGTTCAACGTTTTTGCCTTCGGTGCCCTCGCCGGCCTGTGGGCGTTGGGTATCGCATGGATCATGGTGCTCGGCCCGCGGGCCATCGATCGCCGGGTCGTCCGCGCTCGGCTGCGGGAGGCGCTGCGGGGGGTGCGGCGGAGACGCCGGTGGCCCGGTGCCTTGTTCCCGTGGGCCCGGGACTGCGTGACACGCCGGTGGCCTGGGTAGGACACGCCCATGGGTACGAGTGGGTTCGGCTATGGCGACCAACGACCCGGATCAGGTGATCTGCTGCAGACCCTCGTAGCCGGTCTGGATCAGACGGAGCGGGAAGATACCCTGCGGCTGTTGCGACGGCGGCTGGTGGAGGACCGGGCCGCCGCGTGCGGCGGCCAGCGGGACCGTCAGGTGGATGTCGGCCCGCGGACCCGGGCGGCGCGTGGGCCGACGAAATCGCAGGCCGCGGGCATCCATCGTCACCGCGGATGAACGGTGGCGTCAGGATGAACGGTGGCGTCAGCCGCAGCAGCCGCCGCCGCAGCACGCGCCCCCGCCGGCGGACGGCGAGGCCATAGCCGGAGCCGGCGTGGCCGAGCCGCGGCTGACGGCGATCGCAGAGAAGATCCGCGAGGTCTCGGTGTGTCCGGAGGGGCAGCTCACCGCGCTGTCCGGCACGGACTCGTGCATGCTGCGGCGAACCTCGAACGATGCGTCACATACCCGGCAGCGGTAGTCGTAGGCAGGCACGGCACCAGGATATGCGGCCGCCGTGAGGCGAGCGTCGGATTCGGCGGATGGCGAGAACGGGTGAGCGGGAGAAGGCCCGACGTACGCTGGCTGTATGCAGCCGCCGGAGGGCCCGCAGGTGGTCGCCGAGGTTGTCCGGGGGCTGCGCGGCGGTGCGCCGTTCGTGGAGAGTTGCCATCACGGCACCGTCATCGGCCTCGGTCGGGATGGGGACAGCGCGCTCACCGTCGGCGTGCCCGACCACCCGATCTTCCCCCGATCGGCGGTCAAGCCCCTTCAGGCCGCCGCGATGCTTCGTGCCGGGCTGGACGGCATCTTCCTGAGCCGGGAGATCCCCGGTGACCTGCTTGCCATCGTGTCCAGTTCCCACAGCGGCGAGCCGGTGCATCTCGCGCGGGTGCTGGAGATCCTCTCGGTAGCGGGCGTCTCCGTCGACACCCTGCGCTGTCCCGCCGATCTTCCGTTGGGCCCGGCCGCGGCCCAGGCGCACCTTCGCGCCGGGGGCCGCGCGGAGCCGGTGCTGATGAACTGCTCCGGCAAGCATGCGGGGATGATCGCCTGCTGCGTGGCGGCCGGCTGGCCGATCGAGAACTACACCGACCCCGATCATCCGTTGCAGCAGGTGATCCGGCGCACGATCGAGGAGCTGATCGGCGAGGAGATCGTCGCGACCAGCGTGGACGGGTGCGGGGCCCCGTTGTTCGCGTTCTCGCTCACGGGCCTGGCTCGCGGGCTGCGGGCGATGGTCCGGGCCGCGCCGGGCGGCCCCGAGCGGCGGGTCATCAACGCCATGCGGGCGCATCCCGAGCTGATCGGGGGTGTTGGCCGGTCCGACACCGACCTGATGCGGGCGGTACCCGGCGTCGTCGCGAAGAACGGCGCCGAGGGTGTCACGGTGGTGGCGACGTCCGAGGGTCACGCGGTCGCGGTCAAGATCGCGGATGGGAGCGGGCGGCCCGGCGTCCCGGTCGCGCTGGCCGTGCTGACCCGCCTGGGTGCTCTTCCCGGTCCGGACGCCCCCGGGCACCAGGAGCTCGACTTCGCCCAGCTCGCCGTGCTCGGGGCGCCCACGGTGCTCGGCGGCGGGCGCCCGGCCGGTTCCCTACGCGTGCGGCTACCGGTCTGATCCGGGCGGGGGAGTGCGGTCGGCGCGGACGCCCCGGTCCTCGCCTGCTCGGGGACGGGGGTCGGAAGGCGCCCGACGGGGACGGCTCGCCACGGTGACCGCGACGGGTGGGATCATCGCCGCGACCACCATCATGATCATGGCGGCGGTCACGGAGTACAGCCGCACCACGGTGCCTGCCGAGATGAACAGGGTCAGCGCCACCAGCATCAGGGCGAGGTAGCGGCGACGGACCATCGGATCGGCACCCGGGCCCGGTGCACCCGGGCCCGGTGCGGATGGGCCCGGTGATGATCGGCCCGGCGCGGATGGGCCCGGTGATGATCGGCGCGGCGCGGACGGGTGAGGCGTGCCGGCGGCGAGGCGCAGGTCGTAGCGGCGCCGCCGGTCGGGGTCGCCGAGAACGCGGTAGGCGAGGGTGACCCGATCGAAGGCCGGTGACGAACCACCGGCGTCGGGATGGGTGCGGCGGGCGGCCACGCGGTAGGCATGCCGGATCTGCTCGGCGGTGGCGCTGGGCGGTACGTCCAGCACCTCGTACAGCGAGCGTTGCACGCGCATCGGGGTGTCTCCTGCCATTGCCGACCACCCGACCGGGCGGCCGCGAGCCCGGTGTCATGGCGAAAGTACCTACACATGACCAGAATGGGCCTTGGACGGCCCGGGGCGAGCGCGAGTCGGGAGGCCGGGACAGCGGCAAAATAGGATTTTCTGTGCGTTGTGGCTCTTGGCTCTCAGGATCGTCTTATCGGGCGTGCCGGCCTCATTCCGGTTCGGCCGACGGCGCGCTCGGGGCGCCGCGTGCACACCAGGGTGGGACAGGATGGGTGGATGGGGCAACGGCAGAACTCGGAGATTGTCACCGAGGTCGCGTCGCTGGTACAGGATCCGGACATCGCCGAGCGGCTGACCGTGACCGGACCCGCCGACGTCCTGCCCAGCCTCTACCGGGTGACGACGGTGGCGACCGCGTCGGTGGCGGCCGCGGCCGTCGGGGCTAGCCGCCTGCTCGCGGCCCGCGGCGGCGGGGCCCCGCCGGAGGTCACCGTGGACACTCGTCACGCGAGTGCGGTCTTCCGCAGCGAACGGTACCTGCGAGTGGCCGGCAAGCCACCGCCGAGCCCGTGGGACCCGATCTCCGGGTACTACCGCACCGGGGACGACCGGTGGATCCAGCTGCACTGCAACTTCCCGCACCACCGCAACGGGATCCTGGATCTTCTTGGGACGCCGGGCGAGCGCGCCGCCGTCGAACGGGTCATCCGCCGTTTCGAGGCCGAGCCGCTGGAACTCGAGCTGCACGCCATGGGTCTGTGCGCCAGCATGGCCCGTAGCGAGCGGGAGTGGCGCGAGCACCGGCAGGCCCGGGCGGTTGACGAGCTTCCCCTCGTCGAGGTGCGCCGGCTCGGCGACGGCCCGGCGCTCGCCGCGCCCCCGGCCGAGACGCCGGCCGCGGGTCTGCGGGTGCTCGACCTGACCCGGGTCATTGCCGGTCCCGTCGCCGGTCGCACGCTGGCCGCCTACGGAGCCGACGTCCTGCGGGTCGGCGCCGCCCACCTGCCGGAGGTGCACACGGTGCTCGTCGACACCGGGTTCGGCAAGCGCAACGCCTTCCTCAACCTGCGGGTGACCGCGGACGCCCGCCGGCTGCGCGAGCTGATCGCCTCGGCGGACGTGGTGCTCCAGGCTTACCGGCCGATGGCCCTCGACCGGCTCGGCTTCGGCCCGGAGGCGGTCGCCAGGATCCGGCCGGGCATCGTCTGCGCGACCATCACCGCGTATGGACGGCAGGGCCCCTGGAGCGGTCTGCGCGGGTTCGACAGTCTGGTCCAGACCGCGTCCGGCATCGCGACCGCCGCCGCGGCGGTGACCCGGTCCGACCGCCCCGTGCCGCTGCCGGCACAGGCCCTTGATCATTCGACTGGCTACCTCACCGTCTACGGGGTGCTGGACGCGCTGGCGCGCCGGGCGACCGAGGGGGGCAGCTGGCACGTCGGTGTGTCCCTGACCCGGACCGGTCGTTGGCTGCAGGGGCTGGGACACCACGACACGCTCGCGCTCCCCGACCCGACCCGGGAGGAGGCCGAGGAGTTCTGCGCCACGATGAACAGCGAGTTCGGACCCCTGTCGTACATCCGCCCGGCCGCCACCGTGGCCGGCGTCGCGCCGAGCTGGAGCTCCCCGCCGGCACAGCTGGGCACCAGCCCGGCGGTCTGGGCATAGCCATGCTGAGGTGCCGGGTTCCGCGGGATCGTGCCGGTGTGTAACCGTGCGCCGCCCCGTCCATCCGGGGGGTGGTGCGAATTGATGCTGGTTAGCACGTCATTCTCTATGCGGTGGCGCACCGGCTCGCGGGCCGGGCGCGTCGGGGTGACTGGGCCGGGCCATGGCATCGGAGTCGGGTCTGGCGGGACCGGAGGAGGAATTGCATGGGTAGGCGCCCGCTCCTGGGAGCGATAGCCCTTGCCGCGACCGTGGCGTTGACCGCGGCGGCCTGTGGAAGTGACAGTGGTTCGTCCTCGAACGGGAAGCAGACCATCACGATCGGCTTCCAGGGAGTTCTCTCGGGCGACAGCCAGCAGCTCGGTCTGAACGCCCTCTACGGCGTCCGGACGGCGATCGCCGAGGTCAACGCGGATGCGAGCGCGCCGTTCCAGCTCAAGCTCGTCGAATCCGACGATGGCGGCTCGCCGGATCAGGGCCCGACGGCAGCCCAGAAGCTGATCGATGACTCCAAGGTCGTCGCGGTGGTCGGCCCGATGTTCTCCGGCGCCACCAAGGCGAGCGAGCCGGCCTACACCCAGGCCGGGCTGCTGTCGGTGAGCCCGTCGGCGACGAACCCCGCGCTCACCACCCTGGGCTTCAAGACCTTCTACCGGGTCATCGCCCCGGACACCGTGCAGGGCAAGGCCGCGGCCGACTACATCGCCACGGTGCTCAAGGCGACGAAGGTGTACTCGCTGGACGACAAGAGCGAGTACGGCACGGGCCTGTCGGGTGCGCTGGAGGCCGAGCTCAAAGCCAAGGGTGTCAACGCGACCCACGACGGCATCAACCCGACCAAGGACTACACCTCCGAGGCAACGAAGATCATCGCTGCCGCGCCCGAGGTCCTCTACTACTCCGGCTACTACCCCGAGTTCGCGCTGCTGTCGAAGGCGCTGAAGGGCAAGGGCTTCACCGGAAAGATCATCAGCGGTGACGGCTCGCTCGACCCGCAGTACGTCGCGCAGGCCGGGGCCGCCGCGGCCGAGGGTGCCTACCTCACCTGCCCCTGCGGCGACGCCAACACCGACCCGAAGGCCGCGTCCTTCGTCGCGTCCTACAAGAAGGTCAACAACGGGACGAAGCCCGGCACCTACTCCGGTGAGGCCTACGACGCCACGCTCGCCCTCGCGGACGTCTTCAAGAAGCTCGGCAAGGACGTCACCCGGGAGTCCGTGACCGGCGCGTTCGGTTCCGTGAACTTCCCCGGCATCACCAAGACCGTGGTGTTCGAGCCCAACGGCGAGGTCAAGGGCTCCAACGTGTTCGTCTACCAGGTGAAGGGTGGACAGATCACCGTTCTCGGCAACATCGCGAACCTGGTCAAGTCCTGATGTCGGTGCGGGCGGTGGCCGGGGGTGGGACGTCCGGCCACCGCTTCGCCTGGTGGTGAACGAGGCACACGGATGGGTTTCCTCGACCAGTTCTGGCAGCTGACCGTCGACGGTCTGACGGTCGGCTCCCTGTACGCGGTCATCGCGCTCGGGTACACCCTCGTCTACGGGGTCCTCCAGCTCATCAACTTCGCGCACAGCGAGGTCTTCATGCTGGGATCCTTCGGCGGGCTGTTCGCCGCCCGCGCCCTGCTGCCCGGGGACGGCTCGGTCCCGGGCGGCCTCGAATCGGTGGGCCTGGTGACCATGGGCCTCGGCGCCGGCGCGATCTGCGGCGGGCTCGCCGCCTTCACGCTCGAACGGGTGGCGTACCGGCCGCTGCGGCGCCGTTCCGCCCCCCGGCTGGCCTATCTCATCAGCGCCATCGGGGCCTCGCTGTTCGCGGTGAACCTTGCCGGCAAGGAGTTCGGCCGGCAGAATGTGGCCCTGCCCGACCTGTTCACCGACGGAACGGTGTTCACGCTGTTCGGAGCGGACGTCTCCACCCAGTCGCTGGTCATCTTCGCGGTCGCGATCGCGATATTGGTCGGACTGGACCGGCTGGTCGCGGGGACCCGGCTCGGGCAGGGCATCCGCGCGGTGGCCCAGGACGCCGACACCGCGGTTCTCATGGGCGTGAACGTCGAACGCATCATCATCGTCACGTTCGTGCTCGGCGGCCTGTTGGCCGGGGCCGGTGGCTTCCTGTACGCGATGACGTTCAACGCCTCTTACAGCATGGGGTTCGTCCCCGGGGTGAAGGCGTTCACCGCCGCGGTCCTCGGCGGCATCGGCAACGTGCGCGGGGCGATGCTCGGCGGCCTGCTCCTCGGATTGGTGGAAAGCTATGGCGGATATATCTTCCAGGCGTCCTACAAGGACGTGATCGCTTTCCTGGTCCTGGTCGGCATCCTGATGATCCGACCGTCCGGCCTGCTCGGGGAACGTCTAGGGAGGGCAGCGTGAGCGCTGCGACGTCGTCCGCCCGCCCGCCGAGGGCCGGGGCGCCGCTCCCACCCGCCGGGCCGGGTGGCGGGTCTGGTGGCGACCCGGCGGGCGCATCGCTGCGTCCGGCCGTGCTGTTCTCCCCGGCCCGGCTGCGCCAGCTCGGGGTGCTGCTGCTGGTGGGTGTGCTCGCCGCGGTGGTGACCGGTCCGGCCGGGGGCTCCGACAAACCGCTGAAGGCATTTCAGGATTCGGTGCTGGACGCGCGGATCCTGCCCTACCTGGGGCTCGCCGCCGCGTTGTGGATCGTCCTGGCGCTCGGCGTCGAACTGCGGGGCGCGGCGGGCCGGCTGACGGCCGGCATCCGGGGGCCGGTGAGCGCGGCCTACGCCACCCGGGGCGGCCCGATCGCGCTGAACCTGGCGCTTCTGGCGGTCGCGATCATCGCCCCGCTGGTCGTCTCGACCGCCGCGCAGCAGTCGATGGTCAACGACATCGGCATCTACGCGCTGCTCGCACTGGGCCTGAACGTCGTGGTCGGCTACGCCGGCCTGCTCGACCTCGGCTACATCGCCTTCTTCGCCATCGGTGCCTACGCGACGGCCTACTTCACCTCACAGACCGCGATGCCGTGGCACGCGCCCTTCGTGCTCAACCCGTTCTTCGTCTTCCCGATCGCGCTGGTCCTTGCCGCGCTCGCCGGCGTCGTCCTGGGCGCGCCGACGCTGCGGCTGCGGGGTGACTACCTGGCGATCGTCACGCTCGGTTTCGGTGAGATCATCCATTTGATCGCGAACAACGCCGACAACATCACGAACGGTGCCCGGGGGGCCTTCGGCGTTCCGCACCTGTCGATCAACCTGCTCGGCCTCGGCTACGAGTGGGGCATCGATCCGCTGCCGTATTACTACCTGCTCCTGGCCATCATCGTCGGAGTCATGATCGCCTTCGGTCGGCTGGAACGGTCCAGGATCGGCCGGGCCTGGGCGGCGATCCGCGAGGACGAGATCGCAGCCGAGGCGACCGGGGTCGCGACCCTGCGGATGAAGCTGCTCGCCTTCGCTATCGGCGCCTCGGTGTCGGGCTTCGCCGGCGTGCTCTTCGCCTCCAAACAGTTCTTCAACCCGCAGAGCTTCAGCCTGCAGGCGTCGTTCTTCGTCGTCGCCGTCGTCATCTTCGGCGGGATGGGTTCCCGGCTCGGGGTGGTGGTCGGTGCCGTCGTCCTCCAGGGCATCGCCTTCTACCTGCGCGACAAGGTCCCGCCCGCGGACCGGTACATCTACTTCGGCGCTGTCATCGTGATCATGATGATCTTCCGTCCGCAGGGACTCGTGCCGTCGCGCCGGCGGCGTCGGGAGATCCAGCTCGCGGAGGCCGGCATCGGCGCGGCGGACTCCCTGGGCGCCGCGCCCACGGGGGGCAAGCCGTGACCAGGGGCGGAGCGCACCGCGTCTCCCCGCCGGGACACCGGCGCTCCCGGGACCGGCAGCGCGGGAGCAGCCAGGGCCGCGGGAGCAGCCAGGGCCGCGGGGACAGCCAGGGCCCGGGGGAAGCCGGGCGCGGCGGAGGCCCGGAGGACCTAGTGGTGGAGGCCCGCGACCTGGCGCTGCGGTTCGGGGGTGTGACCAGCCTCGACGGCGTCTCACTGCGCCAGCGCCGGGGCGAGATCCTGGCGGTGATCGGACCGAACGGGGCCGGCAAGACCTCGCTGTTCAACTGCCTCACCGGGGCATACCGCCCGCAGCAGGGATCGGTCACCTTCTGGCCCCGGCCCGGCCGGCAGGCCGAGCTGGTGGGGCGCAGTCCGCACGCCATCACCCGGCTCGGCGTCGCCCGGACCTTCCAGAACATCCGGCTCTTCCCCGCCCTGTCGGCGCTGGAGAACGTCCAGATCGGGACCGAGGTGCGGCAGCGGTACGGGCCGCTGGCCGCGGTGCTGGGGCTGCCGGGCGCCCGGCGGGCCGAGCGTGACGGCGTGCGGCACGCGCTGGAGCTGCTTGAGCTCGTGGGCCTGCCGCACCGGGCGCACGAGCTCGCCTCGTCGCTGCCCTACGGCGAGCAACGCCGGTTGGAGATCGCCCGGGCGCTCGGTACCGAGCCGCGCCTGCTGCTGCTCGACGAGCCCGCGGCCGGCACGAACCCGGCGGAGAAGCGTGACCTGGCAGAGTTGATCATCCGGATCGCGGGCACCGGGGTGTCGGTCCTGCTCATCGAGCATGACATGCGGCTGGTCATGTCGGTGGCGACCTCGGTGGTGGTGCTCAACTTCGGCCGGATCATCGCGTCCGGCACGCCGGTGGAGGTCCAGCGGGACCCGGCGGTCATCGAGGCGTACCTGGGCCTGGCCGACGCCGGCGCGGCGGATCCCGATGTGGTGGATCCCGATGTGGTGGATCCCGGCGCGGCCGGCCCCGCCGGGTGGAAGGAACTGCGCTGATGCTGCTGACCCTGGCCAATGTCGAGGTCGCCTACGGCGCCGTCACCGCCCTGCGCGGCGTCAGCCTGGAGGTGGCCGAGGGCGAGATCGTCACCCTGCTCGGGGCCAACGGCGCCGGCAAGACAACCACGCTGCGGACGGTCTCCGGACTGCTGCGGCCCCGGGCGGGACAGACGTGGCTGGACGGTCGCCCATTGTCGTCAATTCCGGCGCACGAACTCGTCGGCCGGGGGGTGAGCCACGTGCCCGAGGGCCGGCGAATCTTCCCGAGCATGAGTGTCCGAGAGAACCTCCTGATGGGCGCCTACCACGATCGCCGGCATGTGCGGACCGACCTCGGCCGGGTGCTCGCGCTCTTCCCCCGGCTGGCCGAGCGGATCGCGCAGCCGGGAGGCACGTTGTCCGGCGGCGAGCAGCAGATGCTCGCGATCGGACGCGCGCTGATGAGCCGTCCCCGGCTGATGCTCCTCGACGAGCCGTCGATGGGGCTGGCCCCAATGATCGTTCAGACCATCTTCGAGGTGATCGCGGAGATCAACCGGGAGGGGGTCGCGGTACTGCTGGTCGAGCAGAACGCGGCCTCGGCGCTGCGGATCGCGGGCCGCGGCTACGTGCTGGAGACCGGCGAGGTCGTGCTGGCGGGTACCGCCGCGAGTCTGCTGGCCGACGACCGGGTCCGGCAGGCCTACCTCGGGGAGGACGTCGGCGGCCGGACCACCGCAGGCTGAACCGCCCGCGACCGCTGCTCCGCCCGTCGCCACATCGGCGAGAAACCGCCGTGGCGTGCCGCGGTCGGGTCACCGAGCGTTGGTGGCGCAGGCCGGTGAGCCGAGGACGCGGTCGAGATACGCGTTCGCGAACACCCCGGTCGGGTCGGCGGCGTCGCGCACGGCCAGGAAGTCGTCGAAACGGGGATAGAGCCCACGCAGCGTCGCCGCGTCCAGTGAATGCAGTTTGCCCCAGTGCGGCCGGCCGCCGACCGACAACATGATTTTCTCGGCGAGGCCGAAGTAGTCGCCGTGCGCACCGCGATGATCCACGTGCACGGCGATGTAGGCGGTGTCGCGGCCGTACGCCGTCGATATCGGGATCTCGTCCGCGGCGGCACATCGGACCTCCACCGGGAAGACGGCACGCACGTCCGCGCTCCCCATGGCGTAGACCAGCTCACGCAGCGTCGCGGCGAGATCGGCACGGGGGAGGGCGTACTCCATCTCCTTGAACCGGACCCGGCGGTGGGAGGTGAACACCCGGTAGGACAGGTCGCGGAACGTGCGGCTGCCCGAGGCCCGCGCGCTGACGTGCGCGATGGGCCGCACCGCCGCGGGCATCCGCCGGCCCGTCGTCATCAGCGCGCCGAAGAGGGTGTTCGACACCAGTTCGTCGTCAACCCAGCAGCGCAGCCGGGGCAGCGGCGCCAGGCCGTCGTCGAGCGGACGCCGCTGCCCGCGTCTGACCAGGGCCGTCGTGGTGTGCGGAAACCACGAGAAGCGGAGGTGGTCGGTCTGGTCGACGAGATCGTCGTAGGTGTCGAGGACCTCGTCCAGGCGCATCGGACCCTCCTGGACCTGCAGGGCGAACAGCGGCACCGCCTGCAGGGTGACCGACGTGACGACGCCGACGGCACCCAGGCCCAGCCGGGCGGCGGCGAACAACTCGGGACGTTCGCCGCGTGAACAGGTGACCACACTGCCGTCGCCGAGTACCACCTCGAGTGCCCGGACCTGGGTGCACAGGCCGCCGAAGCGGCTCCCGGTGCCGTGGGTGCCGGTCGAGATGGCACCCGCGATGGTCACCTCGTCGACGTCGCCCTGGTTGGTCAGGGCGAGCCCGGCCTCCGCGAGCAGCCGGTTCAGCCGGCGCATGGTCATCCCACCGCGCACCGTCACCAGGCCGCTGCCGCCGTCCAGAGCGACGAGGTCGGCGCACCTGTCCAGGCGGACCTGGACGGAGCCCGGGTCCGGGCGGCCGATGGCGCTCATGGAATGGGACGATCCGATCGCCCGGATCTGATGGCCGTCCCGGATGGCGGTACCGACCAGGGCGGAGATCTCCTCCGCGTCGCGGGGGCGGGCGAGGCGCACCGACCGGACGGTCTCGTTGCCCGCCCAGTTGCGCCAGGCCGAGGACTTACCAACGGGCGAGCCCATGGGCACCTCCGTCTGCCGGGACCGATGGCCGCGGTCCGGGGCCGGTCCGAAGTCGGGACCGGCCACCATCGTGAACCGGGCCTTCCCGGCTCCGTCACGCGGGGGGCGGGTGATGGCCGTTCACAGGGCGATGCGTCGTCCGACCTCCGTCCGGGCGGGATGGGCCGGTGGTCACGGACGAGCGACAGGTACGACATGATCCGCGCTTGCGGACTCCGGTGGGATCCGCGGTCGCACATCGGGCAGCAGACTCCGGTAGGCATGACGGGGGGACGATCGTGACCGGAGTACCCCCATCAGCCATCGGCGGGCCGGGCCTTCCACCGTGTGATGCAGGGCCGCGGCGAAGGCGAAGGACAGGGCGAAGTCGGCGAGGATGGCGAGCGCCGTCCCGGCCGCGGTGGTGGCGTCGACCCAGCCGAGTTCCCCGCTGATCGTGAGTGTGGCGGGGTGAATGAGATAGAAGGCGTAGGAGATCTCGCCGAAATAGACGAGTGGGCGGGAGCTGAACACCGGAATCCGGCGGCCGTCCGCCTCACGGGTGCCGGCCAGGAAGATGATGATGGCAAACGCCGGCAGTGTGAGCGTGTCCATGAATCCCTGTAGATGGCCGTAGCGGTAGCCCAGGAGTATCGGGACGACCAGCCAGGCGCAGGAGAAGGCGGTGAGCATCCGACGCTGCCACGGCGTTGCGCGGGCACCCTCACGAGCCAGCAACCCAAGGACCACGCCAAGGACGAACTCGCCGAGCCGCACCGCCGGGTTCGCGTACGCGGCAAGATCGAACCGAGAGCCCGCGGTGCTCGCCGCACATGCCACGGCCGCGGCAGGGAGAACGAACAGGAGCGCGGCGCGGATGCGTTCGGGGTTGGTGCGGGTCGCGAACCTGCGGTACACGTGGGGGAAGACCAGGTAGAAGAACGCCTCGCAGGACAACGACCACAGCACGGCACCACCCCAGCCGAAATAGATCGACTGGGTTGGAACCCATGCCTGGACGAGGAGCAGACTCGGCAGGATGGAGAGGGGCTTCGAGCCGAAGTCCCCCAATGTCCCCAGCGGCCACGCGATCGCGAGCCAGATCCAGATGGCGGCGAAGTACAGGGGATAGACCCGGGCGAACCGGCGCCAGTAGAACTGCCCCGCGGTGATCGGCCTGGTCGCCCAGGTGAGGACGAACCCCGACAGCACGAAGAAGAACGTGACGCCCACGTAACCGATGTTGCCCAGCACCGCGACCACCGGCAGGGTCCCCTGGACGTCCGCGTGGATGTGGCGGAGGAACACCAGAGTGGCGGCGACTCCCCGCAAGCCGGTCAACGTGGGCAGCTCCAGCCCGGTCTGAGGTGCTGGGAGCTGCCGCGAGGGACGGAAGCTCTCCTGCTGGGCGGATTCTGGCGAGGTCCTCCGGGTCAACGCGCCCCCTTGATCGTCAGCCGTGCGTGCCGTCCCAGGCGAGGCCACGGCGATACCTCGGAGGAACAAACACTAACGTAGGTGTTGAATTGCCCATCGCGCCCCCGATCGGGTGAACATCGTGGCGCCGGCAGCCGGCTAGCGGGCGAACCTGGGACCTGGGCGGCAGTCGCCGCACAGCGTTGTGAGGTCTAGCCCGTCTGCGGACGAGCTACGAACGAGTCCACTGGTCCGGGTCCATAGGTGGGGCGTATCACGATCTCGGTGATACTCGCGCGGTCGGGAAGTGCCACTGCCCCGGTCACGACGTCGGCGATGTCGTCGGGCGCGATGAGCAGGTCGGCATTCCACGCCCGCCCCTCGGCCTGGAAGATTTTTTGCTGCATGGGGGTCGCCGTGCGGCCCGGGAAGACCGTGCACACCCGCACCCCGGCAGCCGAGACCTCCGCCCGCAGGCTGTCGGCGATCGCCCGCAGGGCGTGCTTGGCCGCGGCGTACTGGCCGACGCCGGCGCCGGCGGACAAGCCCTGGGTGGAGTTGATGAACACCACGTCGCCACCGGTCCGGACGAGGTCCGGAATCAGCATCTGGGTGAGCACATAGGGCGCGCGTACATTGATGTCCAGCTGTTCGTCAAGGTCGGTCAGTGGGGCGTCGGCGATCGCGCCGCGGTGGTAGGCCCCTGCCGAGTGCACCAGGATCTTCAGGTCCGTGGGCTGATCACGGACCATGTCGACCAGACAGCCGCGGTCCGCGGGATCGGTGATGTCCGCAGCCTGGTGATGGATGGTCAGACCGACCTCGTCGGCCTCCTTGACCATCCTCGCCAGCACCTCCTCATCGCGACCGGTCGCGATGACAAATGCGCCGGCCCGCGCCAACCGAAGGGCGACGGCGCGCCCGATCCCGCTGGAGGCACCGGTGACCAGTGCGCCGCGGCCGGCGAGCTGGGGCAGGTGGGGCAGGTGGGTACGCGGACTTCCGCCTAGCAGATGGTCGGCACAGGCGATGGCCAGGTTCTGCTTTGCCGTCACTGCTTGGACGCTCCTCGGCAGAGTGGCGCAGGTCGCTAACCTGGACGAACACGAGCAGGCTGCCGCTGGGATCCGCGGACGGGTCCCGTTCGCCAGCGCGAACACGCGTCGATGCGGGTCGATCGCGGCTATCTGCGGCGAAGTAGCCACATCCCGCACGGTTGCGACTGTACCATCACGTAACGGTCGAGTATGCGTTGGCGCCCAGGGCCGCCCCAGCTCTCCAATCCCCGCCAGGAACGCGGTCAGGTCGAGTGGAGCGACCGAGGCCGGCGGCTTCCGCTGTCGCTGCGATCAGCGGATCGGGGACGCTCGGGGCCCGGTGATGGCCGGCTGCGGCGGCAAGCGTGCGGCGCGGATACTCGACACGCGAGATTCCGGCTCGGGCGGAGGCAGCGTCGAGCTTGGGGAGAACCGCGTCGGCACGTCACGTACGAGGATGTCGGCCACCGGCGTCACCTCACAGGTTCAATATCAGATTCCTCAATCGCGATATCATGGCCGCTTCTGTGCGGGCACCTACCCCACTCACCTCGCAACTCACCTCGCACGTACCCAAAGGTGTCCTGCGGCGGACTGCAGCCCGGCGGAGGCTTGGAGGAGGAAGGAGAGCAACGTCCCCGCCAGCGACGCGCCGATCGCGATCGACCAGCCCGCCGGACCGAGCGGGGTGCAACCGAAGAACTGGCTGACGCCTGGCATCTGCACGATGGCGGCCAGGACGACCGCCGAGGCGGCGATGCTCAGCAGGACCGTCCGGCTGCGGCCGCCGACGAGCAGCGTCTGGCCCAGTTGCGAGCCGACGAGCGCGGCGAGGCCGACCGTGTTCGCGTGCCGTCGGCGCCCGGTGAGGCGGGCGATGATCCAGGCACCCGTGGCGGCGAGGGTCGTGGCGACCGCCCGCACCGCGATCTCCCGGTTCAGGGCGGTACCGAGGGAGCGCTCCGGGCCCTCGCTGAGGAGCTGTCCGGTCGCCTCCGGATCCGGCTCGCGCAGCGCGACGGCCAGGGCCGGGGCGAGATCGGTGAGCAGGTTGACGAGCAGCAGTTGCCGCGCGGACAGTGGCGACCGCCCGGTGGCCATGGAGCCGAGGAGAGTGAACGCGATCTCGCCGAGGTTCCCGCCCACGAAGATGCCCAGGGCCTGGCGGACCGAGGCCCACATCGAACGGCCCTCGACGAGCACGTCGATGATCGTGTTCAGCTGGTCGTCCGTCACGATCACGTCGGCGGCGGCCCGGGCCGCCGGCGTGCCACGCCGGCCCAGCGCGAGGCCGACGTCGGCGAGCCGGATGGCGGGCGCGTCGTTGGCGCCGTCGCCGGTCATCGCCACCGTCTTGCCCAGCCGCTGGTAGGCCTCCACGACCCGCACCTTATGCAGCGGAGTGCTCCGGGCGATCACGGCCACCCTGGGCAGGACCGCGTCCAGGGCCTCGTCGTCCATGGCTTCGAGCTCGACACCCGTCAGCATGATCTGGTCGTCGGTGAGCACTCCCAGTTCGGTGGCGATCGTCCTGGCGGTGGCCGGATGGTCTCCGGTCATCATCAGCACCTGCACGCCCGCGGCGCGCAGCGCCTCCAGCGACGCCCCGGCCGTGGTCCGGACCGGGTCGGACAGGACGAGGAAGCCGAGGAAGGCCAACTCGGCCACGCTGTCATCGGTGAGTTCCTCGTCCGCCGGTCGGGGCGCGGACCCCAGGTCGCGATCGGCCACCGCGAGGACGCGGTAGCCCGCGCCCGCGAGCCGGCTGTGCTCCTGGATGAGCCTCGCCCGCCGGCGGTCGTTCAGCGGTGCCGTTCCGTCGGCGGTCCGGATGCGGGCGCACCGTGGCAGCAGCACCTCGGGCGCCCCTTTGACGCTCAGCACCGTGGTCGTGCCGGCATCCCCCACTGCCGCGTGGTAGCCGCGGCCCGGCTCGAAGGGAAGCGAGGCCGTCGGCGACCACACGGCGAGACCGTACTCGCGGGTCACCGCCGCCGCGGCCGCTCCCTTCTGCACCGCGCGATCGGTCGGATGCGGCAACTTCTTCTTTCCTTTGCCGCGCGGCGTGGCGCGTAGCCCGGCGGCCAGCACCCGCCGATGCGTCGCTCCGAACTCGGTCACCGCGGCGGTGTGCGTGCCGTCCGAGACGGCGTGCAGGTGGATCCTGCCCTCGGTGAGCGTTCCGGTCTTGTCGAAACCCAGCACGTCCACCCGGCCGAGGGTCTCGATGGTGCGGGGGTTGCGTACCAGCGCGCCCCGTGCCGAGAGCCGTCGGGCGGCGGAAAGCTGGGCGGCGGTCGCGAGGAAGGGCAGCCCTTCGGGCACCGCCGCGACGGCGAGCGCCACCCCGGCGCTGAGCGTGTCCCGGATCGGCAGGCCACGGATCAACCCGGAGGCCAACAGTGCCCCGGCGGCGGCGAGCGCCACCGGAATGGTGAGATCGGTGATTGTGGACAGTCGCGCCTCGACGCCGCTGAGCCGGGCGGGACCGGCGGTCGCGGCCATGCTGCGCCCCGCCTCGGTGGCCGAGCCGGTGGCCACCACCACGCCGGCGCCCCGCCCGCCGGCGACGGTCGTTCCTTCGTAGATCATCGAGGAGCGGTCTGCCAGGTTGGCGGCTGCCACCGGTCCGGGCGATTTCGTGACCGGCATGGACTCGCCGGTCAGCGACGACTCGTCGACGTCGAGCCCCGTCGTCGACAGGAGCCGGCAGTCCGCGGGGACGACATCCCCGGCCCCGACCATGATGATGTCGCCCGGGACCAGGTCGTCCGCCGGCAGCTTGGTCTCCTCGCCGTCCCGCAGCACCCGGGCCGGAACCGCCGAGACGGCGAACAGTCGGGCGAGTGCCCGGTCCGCCCGTATCTGCTGGACCGCGCCGGCGAACGCCGAGCCGATCGCGACGCTGAGCACCAGACCGGCGTCCAGCACGGAACCGGTCGCGGCCGACAGCGCGGCGCCGCCGAGGAGGACGGGGGTGAGCGGGTTGGCCAGTTCGGCCGCGAACGCCCGGACGAGGCTGGGCGCGGTCGCCTGCATCGACACCGCGCCGTCCTGGCGGCGTCGCGCCGCCTCCTCGGTGGACAGCCCACCCGGGCGGCTGTTGTCCAGCAGAGCCAGGCAGTCCTCGGCCGGCAGGATGTGCCACGGGGTACGGGGGACTGCGGGCGGCGGGGGGCGGCGACCCAGTTCCCGCGCCGCCCAGATCCCCTCGCCGAGGGCGGCGGTGACCGCCGCGGTGACCATTGTCATGGCCCGGGAGACCAGCCGCGGGTCGGCCCCGGTGAGCATGGCCAACGCACCGGCACCCGAGCCCACCTGGGCGAGCCGCACCGCGTGCCGGCTCACCTGGGCGGCCGCGGCGACCGCCTCGATCACGAGGCTGGCGGCGGCCAGGTCATTCCCAACCAGGATGTGCGCCCCCCAGGCCGGCGAGCCGTCGTGGCCGTTCACGCCGACGCCGCAGTCCGCGGTGCCGACCGCGGCCCGTCGGCGGGACACGACCAGGACGCCGCCGCGCTCGGCCTGCAGACCGCGGATCGTCCCGACCAACCGGTCCCCCCCGGGTACCCCGGGAAGGTTGTTGGTGTCCTCCACTGTTCCGCCGGCGCCGGCGGGAGGGTCACCGGCGATGAACACCGCCCGCCCGGAACGGCGGCAGGCGGCCAGCAGGTGGTGGCTCCCCTCCGCTCGCCCGGGTTCGACCGACACGATGGCCATCAGCCTGCTGCCCTGAGCCAGACCGAGCACCGTGTCCGCCCCGGACCGGGCCAGTTCGCGGCGCTCCCGGACACCGGTCCGGCCGCGCAGGCCGAGCTGTTCCACCGGCCCGAGGGCCCAGCCCTCCGCGGTGGCGACGGCGCTGATACCGGCCGGACGGAACAGGGCGTGCGCGCGGACCGCGACGTCGCTGCGGTTCGCACCGGCCAGCGGCACGACGTCGGCGATTATGCGTTCCTCTCCGCGCAGGACGTCGGCGTCGATGACGATGGTGTCGACGCGGTCGAGCACCCGCAGGGCCGCCGAATCCATGACGTGGACGCCGCGGCGCGCCAGGACGCGGGTCAACTGGGCGGCGAAGCCCTCCCGCCCGACCCGGGCCGGGCGTGGCAGCGAGGTGGCGGCCAGCGCCACGGCACGGCGCGGATTCCCGGTGGCGGCGGTGGCGGCCGCGAACCCGCCGAGCCCGCCGAGCACGGCGAGGTCGGCGTAGCGCTCCACCGGACCGTCCGGCAGCGGTCGCGGCCGTTCGGTCACCACCGGCTCGGCCGCGGCCCAGTCCGGATGACCGAGCAGCCCGTCCCGAGCCGTCATGAAGGCGTCCCGGCGCGCACGCGCCTCGCCCAGCGCGACCATCCGGTAGCCGGCGTCGACCGCGAGACCGAGATTCCCCTGCGCCAGGGCGAGGGCACCGGCGTTGACCAGCCCGAGGACGACGTCGGCCCGGCCCGCGCCGAGCATCTGCTCCACCCACCGGCGCAGCCGGGGTTGGGTGTCGACGAGGGTGACCAGCGATGCGATCTCGATGGGCAGTGGCACCGCCCGGGCGAGCCGGCCCGCCGACGCCAGCGCGAACGCGACCCCGTCGGCCGCCAGTGCCGCGGCCGTCCGGCGGACCGGCGCCGCGAACCTCGCCACCGCTCCCGGCTTCGGTTCGAGCGCGACGCCCTCCACCCGGCCGAGGGCCGCGACCAGGTCGTCGAGGGTGGGGGGCGGTTCGGCGAGCCCGATCAGGACACATTGCAACGGCTCGTTGACCCGGGCCCACGCCACCCCGGGCTGATTCTCCAGTACTCGTTCCAGCTGCCGGCGACGGGATTCGCCGGCAGGCCCGGAGATCCCCCGGATCCCGAGACTGAGAAGGTGGTGGGCGTCGGCCCTCCCCCGCGGTTCGCCGGCCGCCGTGGAGCCGGCGATCTCGCGATCGGCGCCGTCGCGATCGGCGCCGTCGCGATCGACCCCGCGGGGCGTGGGGGGCCCGGGTGCGAGGGAACCGGGCTTTGAATCCGGACTCCACCCGGTCCGGGTATGGGCAAGAACCGTATGGGCGAGAACCGGCTGGGCCACCGCCCCCAGGAGGGCGCTCGGCACGCGCAGGACGGTCCGGGCTGCGGGCAGACGCATCCGCGCGGCCTCCTCCTCATCATTGCGTGATCATCGCGTGCGGCGGGCGCGGGCCACGGCTGCCTCGTAGTCCTAACCGACTACCCTCTCCGCACGCGTACTAACTGATCGTTCTAGGAGATCAGTTAGTACGAGGACCGGACGCCGTGGCTCTGCACCGCCCCCCGGGCGGTGGCCAGCGCCTGCGGTGAGAAGTTGATGTTGGACTGGTCCATGAAACTGAAGGCGAACAGCCCGTCCAGGCTGAGCTTGCGCACCTCGTCACCGGCGAGCAGGGCGTGCATGTCCGCGTCCCAGGCCGCCTGCGACCCCGACTTGAAATGCGCCACCATGACCGGGCCGTACTGTCCCAGCAGCTTCGTCATGTTCCGCACGTCGGCGGCGTTGGAATCGTTCCCCATCGCCTGGAAGCTCTGGAAGTCCGACGCCCGCAGCACGTCCGCGAAGTGTGTGATCAGAGAGCGGCCGCCGCCCTTCACCGGATCGTCCCAGCGGCTCTGCCAACCGCCCCAGCCCAGCGACACCCGGGCGTTGGGCGCCCCGGCATGGAAGATCTCCTGGGTCGCCAGATAGCGGTCCTGCAGAGCCCGGTAGTAGTTCGTGGTCTCGGGTGTGGCGGCCCACTCGTTGGACTGGCACGGATATGTCTGCAGTTCGGTGAAGAGCGTGACGTAGAGCGCCGGGCCGTTCGCGGGTCCGGCGAAGATCGAGGCGAGCTCGCGGGCGTCGGTGAGAAAGGCGCCGGACAACGGGTACTCCCGGCCGCAGGCGGGGCCATGGGAGGTCTGGAAGGTCCCCACGCTGCCGGTGCCGTCGAGCCAGACGACGAGATGAATGCCGTGGCCGGAACGGTAGACCTCGGGAATCAGGTCCGCCCGCCACTTCCGTAGAAAGCTCAGGTCGCCCGGGCCGTTGTACCAGGTGGTGAGAAAGTCCAGGTTCCCGGCGAGCGGCGAGGCGAGGGCGCTGTCGAGCGCCGGCCCGAGACCAAAGCGCAGCTTGCCCGGCTGGGTCGCCGGGACGGGTCGGATTCCCGCCGCCAGCGCCCGGCCCCAGGGGCCGGGCCGCGGATCCCCTTCATCGTGTGGTGCATGGGCGCCGTGTGGTGCATGGGCGCCGGGTGGTGCATGGGCGCCGGGTGGTGCATGGGCGCCGGGTGGGCCGGGAAGGCTGGCCGCGCTGGTGGGCCCTGGTCTGTCCGGGCTACTGGGCCCGGCCGCGCTGCTGCCGTCGCGGCCGCGGTGTTCGTGACCGAGGGTCGCGACAAGAACAGCACTCATGGCGAGGAGGACGAGGACGAGTGCGCCGGGATGTCGCGGCATTCGACTACGTAGGGACACGATCCTCCTGCCGCGGTTGCCGGGTAGCGGCGAAATTGTAGTTGATTAGACGCGCATCGGAGTCATTCTTCGTGGGTGAGTCGAGCGGAGCGGGTGAGGGACTCTGACGGCGATGGTGACTTTCCGTAGTAATTTTCGCCGGGTTGTCGATGCTTGGCGTGAGCGATCTGTCGCCTAAGGGAAAATCCGCCTAGTGCCGGGTGAGTGCTCCTCCTTCCGGGTGTTCGATGATGGCGTTTCCTGACATCGCCCTGTGGCGTGCCCGGCGCGCCCGGCGCGGACGCCCGTGCGGAACCCCGGCTGAGCAGGAGGAGCATGACCGCCGACCCGGATCTTCGGATGAGCACCGCTCTCATCACCGGCGCATCCTCGGGCATCGGCGCGGCGTTCGCCGAGGCATACGCGGACCGTGGAGCCCGGCTCGTCCTCGTGGCGCCGTCCGAGCCGAGGCTGTGGATGGTCGCGGAGCGCCTCGGCGCCCGGTACGGCACCGAGGCGCACGTCATCGCGGTCGACCTCGCCGACGAGCGTGGTCCGGACCGCCTCGCCGAGGCGGTCGCCGAAGCGGGCCTGGAGGTCGACATCCTCGTCAACAACGCCGGGTTCGGGACACGCGGTCCCTACCACGAGCTGTCCGCCGACCGGGATCACCGTGAGGTGATGCTGAACGTGGTGGCTGTCGAACGGGTCGCGCACCTGTTCCTGCCGGGCATGGTGGCCCGGGGCCGCGGCACGGTCATCAACGTCTCCTCCACCTCGGGTTTCCAGGCCGTCCCGTACATGACCGTCTACGGGGCCTCGAAGGCCTTCGTCCTGTCGTTCTCGATCGGCCTGTGGGCCGAGTACCGCCGGCGGGGGGTGCGCGTCCTCGCGTTATGCCCCGGACCGACCGACACCGAGTTCTTCGAGGTGCTGGGAACCCGGATGTCCGCCGGTGGCCGGTTGCGGACCACGGACGAGGTGATCGCCACCGCGTTCCGTGCCCTCGACCGCGGCCAGCCGTACGTCATCGACGGACGGCTGAACTACCTGACCTCCAACGCCTCCCGGCTGCTGCCGCGCGGACTGGTCGCGCGGATCACCGAACGGGTACTGCGCCCCGGCCGCTCGCGGCCGCCGGACCCGTCGATGTCAGTCCGCCGAGTTCGGCCACCAGCTCGTAGGAGCGGATCCGGTCCGCCAGCCGGGTGACGTTGGTGACGACCATGACCTCGTCGGCACCCGTCTCGTCGAGCAGCGCGTCGATCCCCGCGCGAACCGTCACCGGGGAGCCGACGATGTGCGAGGCGGTGGCGGCCTCCGCGATCGACCGCTCCCGCGAGGTCCACGGGTAGGCGGCGGCCTCCTCTGGCGAAGGGAACACCCCGGGGCGGCCGCTACGCAGCCGCAGCATCGCCAGCCGCTGCGGTCCGGCCAGCCACTGCGCGTGCTCGTCGTCGGCGGCACAGAGCACCGCGGCGGCGACGATCGCATACGGTCGTTCCCGGCCGGGCGAGGGACGGAAGGACTTCCGGTAGAGCTCCAACGCCGGCACCGTGTTCACCGAGCTGAAATGGTGCGCGAACGCGAACGGCAGGCCGAGCATGCCGGCCACCTGGGCGCTGTAGCCACTCGATCCCAGCAACCAGATGGGCGGTACCTCGGCCCGCGGGAACGCGGTGACGCCGCGCCTCGGGTGCGAGTCGGGGAAATTCCCCCCGGCCAGAAAGGTCGTCAGTTCGGCGAGCTGCTCGGGGAAGTCGTCGATGGCCGACAGATCGCTGGTGCGGCGTAGAGCCCGGGCGGTCGCGGGATCGGTGCCGGGAGCACGGCCGACACCCAGATCGATCCGTCCCGGGAAGAGGGTGCCCAACGTGCCGAACTGTTCGGCGATGGCGAGTGGCGCATGGTTGGGCAGCATCACCCCACCGGACCCCACCCTGAGGGTGGTGGTGGCCGCGGCGACCTGACCGATGAGGATCGAGGTCGCCGAGCTCGCGATCCCCGGGATGCCATGATGCTCGGCCAACCAGTATCGGGTGTATCCGAGCCTTTCGGCATGTCGGGCGAGTTCGAGTGTCCCGTGGACCGCGTCGGTGGCGGGGACGCCGGTGCCCACCGGGACGAGATCCAACACGGACAGGGGGACAGGTCGGGCCGGGCTCACGGCTGGTTACAACGAAGCATCCGGCCGCGCTCTTCCCGGGGTACTTCCCCGGGCACCCCGGGGGCCATCAGCCGCCGACCGTCTCCATGTAGTCCTCGGCCACCTCGTCGAGATCGTCCGTCGGATAACCGAGGGCGACGCGCACCCGCCGCCGGCCGACCAGCAGGAGATCGAGCATGAAGTCGGGGACCGTGGCGTGCTCGCAGCGGTGGTAGCCCATGGTGAACCAGGCGTGGGCGTCGGTGAGCAGACCGATTGACTCCAGGCTCTCGGCCACGGCCTCGTAGACGCCCGGATCGACCGACCGGGACGCCTTCAGCTCGGCCCGCAGCGCGGCCGCGTCGTCCTGCTGACCGTTGCGCAGCAGGCCGTCATGCAGCCAGACGCGGGGATCGACCGGGCACTTGCCGCCGTCCGCCACCGCCGCCCGGTAGCAGCGGATCGCCTCGTCCCAGTCGTCCGCGAGCCCGTACTGGCTGCCCGCGTCGACCAGCAGGGATGCCCGGGTGACGCGTTCGCTGTGCGTCTCGCTCCGTTCGGCCAGGGCCTCCAGAGTGGCCGCCGCGCCGCGATGGTCGCCGTTTCCCGCGGCCTTGAAGACGATCTCGTCTACGTCGTCATCCGAAAGGCCGTCATCCGAAAGCATGGGAATATTGTCACCCCCGGTTGTGGGGCCGGCACGCGGGCGGCGTGCTCTTCGATGGCGGTCTCATATGGTACCCGTCAGCCGGATCGGTACCCGTCAGCCGGATCAGGATCGACGGGCCATCTTGAGGGTCTTCTCCAACTGCTCGCGGTCCACCTCGGCGACCCGGCCGTTCGTCGGGACGGTCGGGATGTGGCCACCGCCGAGGACGAGGTCGGTGGTGTGCCGCAGGCCCATGTCCTTCTGCTCCACGTCAAGGATGGCCTCCTCGACCCGGTAGAGCTTCTCGATCCTGGAGACCTTCGCCTCGACCTGGGCCGCGACGATGCGCAGCCGCCGTTCGGCCTTGGCCAGCCGCCGTTCGAGCCGACGGTCGACGATGTTGGGCATCGGCTCGTCCCGTTCCGTCGGGTCGTGCAGGTAGAGCTCGACCGCGACGGCGACCAGCGGGATCAACGCCTGGAACACGATCACCGCGCCGCCGGTGCTCTCGCTGGCCGATCCCTGGGTGCGCACCAGCACTCCGGCGATGGACAGCAGCAGGAAGATCGCGGTGGTGAGGGTCAAGGCCAGCGGCGACGACTTCGACTCCACCAGCTGCTCGCGGATCTCCGGATCGATCTTGAACCGGCCCGCGTCGGCGTCGGCGAGCATCTGCTTCTGGGCCCGTGCGAGGATCGACGCCTTGATGCCGTGGGCGAGCGCCACCCCGGCGATGAACACGGCGACCCCCAGCAGGCCGCCCAGCCACCATTCGGGCCCGTACCCGCCGACGTCAGCGAGGACGGCGTAGGACTGGGCGAAGACGTAGAAGTCCAGCGCCGCGAGCACCGTCAGCACCGCGGCCCGGGCCGGGCCCGCCAGTGCCATCTGCGGGATGCGTTCCTGCACCCCGACGCTGCGCCACAGCCGGCCCTGCTCGACCTTGTTCTTGATCAGCTCGGTCCGCCGCTCTCGGCGTTCGGCCCGGGAGTCGATCTCCATCCGGAGCTCGGCGATCAGCTCTTCCAGGGTCCGTCCGTCGGCCCGGACCGCGGCGCGGACCTCCTGGACCTCCGCGTCCTCGAGGCTCTTGAGGACCTTCGGGCGGGTCTCGGCGCCCGCCAGCGCAATGTCGGCGTCTCCCACCCGGCGGATGAGCTGCTTGGCCAGACGCCCTGGCTGGTTTCCCCTACGCAGCACCTTGGAGGTTCCTACTTTCCGATCTCGGTCCTTCCGGGTTCGACCGGACGGGTTCGACGGGACATTCGACGAGAGGTTCCACGGAGCTGTCGGCCTCGTCGGCTGCTGGTCGGTGTGGTTGGCGTGGTCGGCCGGTCAGTCGATCGGACGGGCGAAGGTGCCGCCGACGAAGCAGAGCATGGCGCAGACGATGCCGAGCACCGAGGCGACCATCGCCTCGCGCGCACCCTGGGCCTCGTCACCGGAGAAGACCATGGTCAGTACGAGCGTGCCGACCCCGACGACCGCACCGACGGCCCCCAGCAGGAACCGTCGCTGGATGGTCTCCCGCGGCGGCAGCCTGGACAGCGCGTCGATCGGGGCGATCCGGCCGGCCCGGGCCTGGTTGCCCACACGGCGGCGGATGTCGCGCAGTCGGAAGGTGTTCCCGGTGATGAAGAAGCTGAGCGCGGTCACGATCATCGAGCCGGTGACGGAGACCTTCGCGAACGGCGACGACAGGGTCAGCCAGACCCAGATCTCCAGCACCGCGAGCATGAGCAGACAGCTGGTGATCACGACCGTCGAGCGCATGAGGGCCGGGCTGAAATGCTGCTCCTCGGGCTCGTGAAGAACACCCATGGGTCGCCTCCTTGCGTGGGTTTCCACCGGTGCTGTCGCGATCATCAGTGGCTCGGACGTGTCGGCGTGGTGCGCGCCGCGGCGGATGCGGACGGGGTGTTCCGGGATCTCGGGTGCTCCGGCGACGGTCGCGGCCGGACTTGAGGTGGCGGTGAGAGTGGTCAGTGCAGTGCCGCTTTCGATGGGGCCGGGCTGGTCGGGGGCATGAGGATGATGACGCCGGGTGTCCGGCCGGGGCGGGGCCGTCCTAGCTGCAGTCACTGCTGATCCGTCGGCACAGCTCGCCCTTGAGGTAACGGGCGAGGTCCTGCTGCGGGCGGTCCGCTGATCCCTCGTTGACGCCGATGAAACGCACCCTGTCGTTTCCGACGGAGGTGATCTGCCGCGTCTCGAAGCACCGTTTGACCAGTGCCTCGGCGATCGACACGGAGGCCTTCTTACCGTCGACGTTGAGGCAGTCGGACTCCTGGCCGGTCCCCAGGAGGTCCGTCCAGACCAGCACGGTCACCTCGTTGACCTTCACATCGGGCGTGGAACGGACGGCGTTGATCTCGTCGTTGATGCCGGCGAGCAGGCCCGTCACGCTGCCCTTCGGGCTGACCCGCTCGGTTTGGACGATGTGGTCGATCTCCTGACTGAGCACCTTCGACGCGGCGAGCCGGTCCTTCTCCTCGCGTCGGTCGTTGTTCCGAGTGATCTGGAACATCCGGTCACCGTGGAAGCAGTCCGAGTAGGTCATCGGGCCGCCGCCGCTGGCGACCAGCCGGATGTACTCGCCGTTCTTCAGCGCGGTGTCGAGATAGGGCTGGGTCCGGGCGGTCACCCGCCCGGCCGTCTCGGGCGAGTTGTCGGACAGGTCGAGAAGGATCAGTAGCAGGGGTGCGCCGTTGTCCGGGGCCTTCTCCTGGTATCGGGTGCAGTCCAACGGAGCGGAGGCGTCGGCCCTGCCCAGCAGACCGCCGGTGTTGCAGGCGGTGAGCATCGGCATCGCGAGCAGCGTCGCCGCGACCAGACCGGCGAGCCGCCTGCGCCGGGCCCGTCGCCGCGGCCCGGCAACCATCAGATCGTCCTCGGTGGCATCCTCGGCCGCCACCGTGGGAGCGACGGGAACAGCGACGGGAACAGCGACGGGAACATTGCTCGTCATCGCAGCACGATCTCCACTCGGCGCCGGCTCGCGTCGGCGACGCCGTCCTGCGCGCCTTCCTCGCCCTTGCCCTCGACCTCCAGCACCGAGCCGGGGATGCCCTGAGTAGCAAGCCACGACTCGACCGCCTTGGCGCGATCCTGCGACAGCCGCAGGTTGTCCTCGGTCCGACCCAGCCCATCGCTGTACCCGATGACCGCGATGTGGCCGGGGTGTTCACGGATCGACGGCAGAATCTGCCCCAACGCGGTCACGGCCTCCCTCCGGAGCTCACTGCTGTTCGAGTCGAACAGGTAGTCAGCGCTGACCGTCGTCACCTGGCTGCCGTCCGGCTGGGTGATGAACTTGCTCAACGGTGGCAACGGATCAGCCGCGACGGCAGGCGCGATCCGGGTAGCCCGTGGCGCCGGAGTGAACGAGGCGGTGTCGCCGCCGCTGGAGGAGCACCCGGCCACGAGCCCCAGCGCCGCTGTCATGACCACGCCCGCGCACGTGCGGACGGCCGGATTGCCGCGTCGCCTGAACGTGGCATCTCCGGGTGTGGAGTGAGCGTGATACACGGTCTGCCCCTAACGGCGAATCCGGGGCTCACCATAACGGGGGGGATCGGGCCGTCTCACCGCACCCTGGGGCGTTGTTCGCATAGTGTGTCAGCCCGTCGCGGCGTTGAGTCGGTGGCCTGGTACGCGCCGCATCCATGCTGATCGGCACCCGAGGCCCCGGAAGGGAGCTGGGTTACGAAGATCGAGGTGGAGGGGACGTATCCGCCCCGGATCGGTCCCCATTGCCCCCAGGCCCGCTCCTGGCCAGGAGGCCATTCCGGCTCGATGACGTCGAGCAGGATCAATCCCGCGGCGACGATCTCGCGGACCCGGTCGCCCATTGTGCGGTGCGTCTCGGTGTAGATCGCGCTGCCCTGCTCGTCATGCTCGGTGTAGGCGCGTCGGTCGAAGTAGCTGTGGAAGACCCGCAGGCCGTTCTCGTCCGGGTCATCCGGCAGGCACCAGACGAACGGATGGGTCGTGGAGAACACCCAGCGGCCGCCCGGCCGCAGCACCCGGGCGATCTCCCGCATCACGGTGCCACTGTCGGCGACGAACGGGACCGCGCCGAACGCCGAGCAGGCCACGTCCACGCTGGCGGCCGCGAACGGGAGCGCCGTGGCGTCCGCCTGGACGAGCGGCACATCGATACCGGTGCGGATCCCGAGCGCGCGGGCCTGGTCCAGCTGTCCGCCGGACAGGTCGAATCCCACCACCCGGGCGCCCTGCCCGCGCAGCCAGCGGGCGCACTGCGCGCCGCCGCAGCCGACTTCCAGGACCACCTTGCCGGCGACGTCGCCGAGCAACCCGATCTCGGACTCCCGCAGTCCCTCCGGGCACCAGCAGAAGTCGCTGTCGCCGAGGAACGCGCCGTGCTCCGACTGGTAGTCCGCCGCGGCATCGTCCCAGTAGAAGCGGCTCGCCCGGCGGGCCGTGTCCGGGTCGATGTCACGGTAGCCGTAGGCCGGCAGCGGCGCGGAACCGTCCTGATCGGTGTGGCTTGGGCCGGTGTGGCTTGGGCCGGTGTGGCTTGGGCCGGTGTGGCTTGGGCCGGTGTGGCTCGGACTGGTGCGGTCGGTCGGGCCGGTGGTGCCGATGCTGTCGATTGTGCCGGTGCTGTCGGCGATGTTGTCTGGACTTTCCACGGTGACCCATGCTGGCATCCGGACCCGCGGCCACTCCGCTCGGGATGGGCGTTCAGGTCACGACCGGGGCCTGTTTACGGAGCGTGATGGGTGACGGCCGCGCCGATCACCGCGCGGTCCTCGGTGATGGTGACCGGCGTGTACACCACCACGCCGGCGGGATTGCGGTCGACGAGACGTCCGCGGCGGCTCTCCCCGACAAGACGGGCCCGGCCCTCCAGCGACCCCACGCCCACCTCGTGGTCGGCCGGGCCGAACGGGCCGGTACCGACCAGCCCGGCCTGCTCGGGAACCTCGGTCACGTAGATCCGCACGATCGCTCCGGGCACGGTCGTCCAGCGCAGGACGGTGCCGCCCAGGGTGGAACGGGCCTCCAGATCCACCACCGCGCGCGGCCGTGCGACGACCCGCACCAGTACCTCCGCGGCACCCGACGGGGCGACGAGACTATCCGAGGCGTCCGCTCCGGCGACCCACACCTGGTAGCGGTAGATCGCGCCGGGCGCGGTGTCCTGGTCGAGGAAATAGCCGTCGGATCCGCGGAACCGGCGCTTCGCGCCCGACAGCGGGGAGGTCTCGGCGAAGGTCCGTTCGATGACGATGCAGCCCTGCCCCGGAACCGGTCGCCAGGACAGCGCGACCGCGTCGTCGATCATGCTCGCCCGCAGCGCCGTGACGGGCGGGAAGAGCGTGCGGGTCGGGGTGCGGACCGGTACGGACCGCAGCTGGCCGGATTCGCCGGACACCGTGGTGACCACCTCGTGCCAGTGCGGGACGCCCCTGGGCACGCCGGCGTCGAACAGCTCGGTGGCCGTGGTGATGCCCAGGCTGCGTTCGCGGCGGCCGCCGGGGGCCGTGGGGTCGACAAGAACACGCGACACCCGGTAGGAGGCGCCCTGCGTGGTCGATGGTTCCCATCGGAGCAGGACCGCGCCGTCCTGCTCCACCGCGGTGAGCTCCGTCGGGGCGGCAGGACGGCCGGTCTGCGGCGCGCCGGGATCGACGTGTCCGCTGGGCGCCTGGCTGGGCGCCTGGCCGGGCACCTGGCTGGGCGCCTGGCCGGGCACCTGGCTGGGCGCCGCTCTGGCGGTGGGCCCTGGATGCCAGGACAGCTCGTCAACGTGGGCCGCCCGACGCGGCGGATCGGCCTGGGCCGCCCGGGCGAGCAGCTCGTGCGCCCGGGCCGGGGTCATCCGCCGGCCGGGGTCCTTCTCCAACAGGCCGTCGAGCACCGCGGCCAGCTCGCCGGCCCGGTGCGCCTGGGCGGGCGGCTGCAGCAGGATGGCCGCGAGCATCGCGCCGAACGTGTCCCGCTCGAACGGCGGCCGGCCCTCGACGGCGAAGTACAGCGTGCCGCCCAGGCTGAACAGGTCCGCCTCGAAGGTGGCGGGCTGGTTGTTCAGCCGCTCCGGCGCCATGTAGAGGGGGGTCCCGAGGACACCGGTGACGGTGAGGGTCGGGTCGCCGTCGCCGGTGGCGATGCCGAAGTCGGTGAGCACGACCCGTCCATCGGTCCCGATCAGGACGTTCGACGGCTTGACGTCACGGTGAACGATGCCATGCGCCCGTGCCGCGACGAGGGCATCGAGCACCGCGGTCCCGATCCGGGCGACCTCGGCAACGGGCAGGGGCCCGTCGGACCGGACCACCTCGAACAGGGACCGGGACGGCACGAGCTCCATCACGATCCAGGGCAGGCCGTTTTCCAGGAGCACGTCGAGGATGGTGACGACATGCGGATGGCCGCGAAGCTTGGCCGCATGGCGCGCCTCCCGCAGGGCGCGTTCGACCCGGTCTGCGCGTTCGGCCTCGGCGACTCCGCCGGCGAACTCGATCTCCTTGAGGGCCGCCTCGGTCTCCAGCACGGAGTCGAAGGCACGCCACACCGTCCCCATCGCACCCGCACCCAGCCGCGCGACGAGTCGGTATCGGCCCGCCACCATACGGTTGCCTACCGGAACGGTAGCCACGACACCCCCTTGGCTTCCTCCATTGTCGCAGGACAGCTTCCCAGGTGGACGGAAATATCGAGACGCTGCCGAGCAGCCCGCTCGCCGGGGTCGGGTCGGGTGACCCCGGGCTGGGCCGGGGTTGGGTCGGTCAGGACGGGTCGGGGCGTTCCGGCACGAGGTGCTGGCCGGGGGCCGCGGCGCCGTGCAGGCGCAGGGTCGCCCCGGCGGCGTCCGTGCCGGCTTCCCCACCGGTGTTCGTACGGGATACCGGGTGGGTCGGTTCCAGGAGCCGGTGTGACCCCACCGGCTCACCCGGTCCGTCGGTTCCAGGCCGATCCCCCGGGGCCGGCCGGGACGGCGCCATGGCGCCCGCGAAGGCCGTGGCGACGATCAGGGCGCCGGCGACCGACAGCAGCACGCGATTCGGCTCGTCAACATCCAGGACGCGCGCGAGCAGCAGACCGATCCCCGACCCGCTCACCGCCGCGGCCACGGTCGTCAGGACACCGATCCGCCGGTCGCTCAGGAAGATCATTTGCCCGCAGATGAGGCCGATTATCGCGGCGGCCACCGGCCCCACGACGGCATGGCCGGTCCGCTCGGTTTCGGCGGCCCAGACCCCGACCGTGGCGGCCAGACCGGTCAGGGCGAGCAGCGCGGTCAGGACCGATGGCCGTGACGAGGACGGGGATGGCCGTGACGGATGCGCGGGCCCGACTGCGGGGAATGACGGCGTCGGGACGGGTGAGGGTGTGGGGGGAGGGGTTGCCGGCGGGCCGGGATTCGGGGTCGGCCGGGTCTGCTCGCGGTTCGGTTCCGCACCCGTGACCGGGGGGACGTCGTTGCTGGCGTCGGCCGTCTCCTCGGGGGAGAGCCGCTGGGTGAGCAGGCGGACGAGCTCGCCGGCGGAGGGCCGGTGCCCGGGGTTCTTCGTCAGGGCCTGACGAACGGGACCGAGCAGCCGCTCGGGCACGCCGTCGAGCTCCGGCTCGGTCGAGCTGATGTGCAGCGCCACGATCTCCGGCGCCTCGCCGCGGAAGGGCCGCCGCCCGGTCGCGGCGAAGACCACGCAGCATCCCCAGGCGAAGACGTCCGCGGCCGATCCCGCCTGCTGGCCGTTGATCTGCTCGGGGGCCATCCAGACCACGGTCCCGACGAGTTCGCCCGCCTGGGTGTAGCCGGTGTAGTCGGCCGACCGGGCCACCCCGAAGTCGATGACCTTGGGACCGGCCCAGGACATCACGATGTTCGCCGGTTTGAGGTCGCGATGCACCACGCTGGCGGCGTGGATCGCCTCGAGGGCCGCGGCGAGACCGATCGCGAGCCCATCCAGAGGGCGGCCCGTGAGCGGGCCGCCCTCCTGGACGGCGGCGCGCAGGGTGGGGCCCGCCACGTATTCGGTCGCGAGCCAGGGCTTCGGCCCGTCCACCTCGGCCCTGATCACCCGGGCGACGGTGTCGGCTCGCACATGCCGGGCAGCCGAGACCTCGGAACGGAAGCGGGCACGGAACTCGGGGTCACTGGCATGCACCTCGTGCGGCACCTTCACCGCGACGGGCTGGTCGTCCGGTCCGAATCCCAGGTAAACAACGCCCATGCCGCCGGCGCCGATGCGATTGTGCAGGCGATAGGGCCCCATCACCCGCGGGTCGGTGTCGTTCAGTGGTCGTAGCACGGCTGGTCCTCGAGCGTCCCTGTCCCCGGCGGCACTGCCTTTGGTGGCGCTGTCACGTTGGTGGCGCTGTCACGTTGGTGGCGCTGTCACGTCGCACCACAGCCCGGTGGCCGTCGGAATCTCTGAACGTAGTATTCCGCGGCGGCCCGATGCAGCGGTATATAGCAGAAAAGTGGCCCTTCGTAGACGGACAGCGCGTCCGGGACCGTCCGTCCCCCGGGGTTGTCGCCCCACAGCTCCTTCGCGTAGTCCTGCGGATCCCGGAACAGTTCGGCGGTCGCCCGCCTGACCAGCACCGGATCGGCGTCCGCATGGGCGAGCAGGCCGTTGGGGATCGTGACGGTCCGGACTGGCGAGATCCCCCGGTAGTCGTCGGGTCCGAGGCTTCCGGTGCCGAAGACCGGCCCGGCGAAGAAGTGCCCGCGGGACCGGTAGAACTGGTCCCAGTCGGCGGTGATGCCGTCCTGGTAGCTGGACAGGTCGAGCAGGCGCAGCCTGGCGCCACCGGCGATGGCGTTCTTGATCTGCCGGGTTCCGGCTCCGCCCGCCCAGACCACCGCGTCCACCTTCCCGGCGGACAGGCGGCGCAGGGCCTCGTCGATGGAGGATTCGTCCAGTTCGCCGCGGCAGTCCTCGGACAGGGCCACCCGCAGGAGCACCTCGCTGATCTGCCGGACCCCCGATCCCGACCGGCCGGCGGCGATGGGTCGGTGGCAGAGATCGGCGAAGCGGGTGATGTCGACGTCATCCGACCTGCTGGTGGGGTCGCGCACGATCACGTGCAGCAGGTCCTGATGGACGGGTCCGATGGTGCGCAGACCCGCCACCGGGTGGCCACCGCGGTTCGGATCGAACTGGTTGACCCCCTCCGCCGCGTCGACCGTCGTGTTGAGCTGCGCGATCGCCAACCCGCAGACGCGGCTGTCGGGTGATTCCAGGTTATAGATGTTCTCCGTGGAACCCGCCGTTTCCACGACGTCCACGTCGAAGTGTTCCGGGGCGGCTTGCAACCGGGTCCGCAGTACCCGGGCAAACTGGTTGTAGGGTGACCCGACACTGCCAGTGAAGATCTGTACCGAAGTGCAGGCGGATCGGCCCGCCGGCGGCCAGGCGGCCGCCCTGGAACGATCGGACGTGGTAATGAGCAAAGTGACGACGGCGACGGCGAGAACCACACCGATCACCACGGTGAGGCGTTGCCGTCGGGTCAGCCTTTCCGGCCGGGACCCGGCCGGTTGGTCCGTCGACACCGCGCATCCTCCGCTCTGGGATGTGGATCATTGACGACCATGGTCGCGGAATGCGGGAAATCGTAGAGGAATCGGCAGAGCAGGTTCACAGCCGGGGGTGCGGTGGTAAAGCGCCCCGCTGCCAGCTTCTCGGAAACTCTTCCGGAGCGCGATTCCCGGCGGGCCTTCGGGCTTGTCCGGTGGACGACACGGGGTCACCGGTGGCGAGGCCAACGTCCGGCTTCCCGGCCTGGGAGCCACAGGTCGACCCCGCCGACCCGGCTGGGAGCCGCGCCGACGAGTTCGCGCAGCAGCGTGCGTAGCTCGGCGGTCCGCCGCGCCGGTCCCAGCACGACGGCGTCCGGGGCGAGCCGTTTGTAGGCCGCCCGCAGCCGCGGCGATCCCGACATGGCAGCGGCGGTCGTCGCGCCGTTGTCGATGTCGATGAGGGCGGACGTCAGCGCGTCCGGCGGGCTGTGGAACGCCGCCCGGCCATCGGGCCCGGGGACGGTGCAGTAGCAGCCGGGGATGACGAACCGGAAGTTCGCCCTGGCCTGCCACAGCATGGCCTCGGCGTTCTGGGGATGGGGAAAGGGGACGACGAGTGCGGTGGCACCCTGCGGAATCAGGGTCACCCCGTCACTGGTGAAGAACGCGGGCGTCGTCATCGACGTGGTGAGCATCGGGGCGGGGACGAGCGCCACCAGGGCCGCGAGTGTCAGCAGGCCGGCTCCCAGCCGGACGGTCCTGGTCCGGACCCGAGCGGGGATCTCCCGTCCGGGGTCCGGATCGGCGGGCACCGTCCGATCCGACGCCAGCCGGTCAAGCCCGGTCGCCACCACGATGGCCGCGCACATCATCACGTATAACGCCAGGCGGGAGGGCAACACGTTGCCGAGTACCGGCACGTGCTGAAGGGGCAGCCACGGGAGGGGAACGCCGGTGTCCCGGCCGTCGACATGCAGGTGACCACCGAGTGAGAGCACGGCCATGACCACGCCGAGCGGAGCGAACACCCCGACCGGCGGAGGCCGGCGCGCGCCGCCCGTCGCGACGACGACCACGACGACCACGACGATCAGTGGAGCGCCCAGGTAACCGCTGACCTCGACCGCGTTCCCCGTGAAACCGAGGCTGTGGCGCAGCGCGCCGTCCGGGGCGACGGCCTGCATGGGCGTCGGCGTGACGAAGGTCAGCAGATCCGTCACGGCGATTCCATCGGGTTGGATCGAGCCATGGATCCGCTGGGCACCCAGGAACTGGGTGCCCAGCGGCCAGGCGAGCGCGACCGCGGCGACCCCGCCGGCCGTGGCGAGGCCGCTCAGGGCCGGTCGTAGCCGCGATCGGATCCGATCGCGATGACGTACGGCGAGGATCACAAGGCCGAACGTGGCTGCCAGCGCGGATGTGGCGAGCAGCTCCTCGCCGATCAGCGCCTGGGCGATGATCGCCAGGCCGAGCAGGACGCCGGTGCGCCGCGGCCCCCGCCCGCGGACCACGAGATCGTCGAGGAGCAGCAGGAGAACCGGCGGGAACGGCGCGAAGGTCAGATGCAGATGACCGTAGGACGCGCCGATCATGTGCGGTCCGAAGCCGTACAGCAGGCCCGCCAGCGCCGCCGGTCCCGGACGTACCCATCGGCGCAGCACCCAGAACAGGGCGAATCCGCTGATCACGGGCGCCAGAGTCAGCAGCACCGTCAGCGTGGTCACGGGGCCGCCCAGCAGCGTGATCGGTGCGGCCAGCGCGCCCAGTAGGAGCACGGGTGTGCTCCACAGGACGTCGGCCCCGTCGGGGGCGTTGATGTGGTGCGTCAGGAACGGGTTGAGCCCGTCGGCGAGCGCGTGCGGCGTCCAGCCGAGGAACCAGGCGAACAGCATGGCGTCGTTGCCGCCGTAGGAGACGTTCCCGAGATTCCCCCACGCGGAGTGGAAGATGCCGATGGCCACCGCCAGGTATCCCACCGCGACCAACAGCGGCGGAGGAACCTGGATCCGCCAGGACCGGATCTCCGGCGCCGGGCGTGCACTGTGGCCGGGAGCATGATCGGTACCGTGACCGGAGATGCCTTCGGCGGCCCCAGCGGTTTCGGATTGCGTCACGACGGCCCCCCTCGTGTGCCCGTAGACCCCGATCCGCCCCCTGCGGACGGGATGTACGGGGCGTTCACGACCATAGTCGCCCTGATTGCCTCCGTAGCTACATAACGTGATGATTTGGCGGTATGGGGTGACGGTCCACCCGCGACACGGCACAGGGAGGGATACCCGCCGGGGGAGAGTTCCTCAGCCGGCTGCGGAAACCCTCGCCGGTTTTCCGGGACCGCGTTCGTTCCCGCGGGTCCGGCGGTTCCCGGTGCTGGGCTGTCCGGTGCTGGGCTGTCCGGGCCGTTCCGGTGCGGCGCGCGGTACTACCCGGCTGCCCGGTCCTGGCCGCGGGGCGTGGCGCTCGGATCCGCCCATTCCGCCACCAACGCGGCGTAGCTGCGATAGCGCGCAACGGCGTAGTCGTCGGAGACGACGCCGTCGCGGTCAAGCACGGCGACGGGATAGCCGCGCTCCGCGCGATAGCCCCGTTCACCGACGATGACCCGCCCCCCGAGCCGGACCACTCCGACGACGTACGGCAGGGAGGTCCAGCGGGGCGGGCGGGCGGCGGCCAGGATGCTCGGGTCCCGCCAGGCATACAGGCCGCAGGCGCAGTGCTCGTCCGGGACCCGTCCGTGGCCCGCGCCGGGCTCGCCGGGCTCGACGTCCCGGTCCGGCCGGCGGGTGCGCAGGCAATGTGCCTCGGTCATGCCGTCGGCGCGCCAGAGCAGCAACCCGGGTGGAAACGGCGACCACGGCGTCCAGGCAGGGCGTAGCTGGCCGCGCGCGTCCACCGCCCACTGCCGCCAGCCGAGCAGGCTCACCCGGGAACCGGTTCCAGGTCCGGTTCCGGCGCGGCCGGGACCGGGATGGTCAGCGGCTCGGAGTCGGGAAAGCTGATCGGCTCGTCTTCGACGATCCGTTCCGGTCTGCCCACATCACCCACACGTCTACGGTGAGCGCCCGATACCGAGCCGTCAATGCCCCCGGCGGGTAGCAGGCACCCCATCGGGGTACGGGCCCTCCCGCCGGGGGCGGGCCGACCGGCGGAACCAGGCGCAGCGCCGCGGGCCGCGACCACTGGTTCCCACGAACGCCTGGTCGGCGTGTCGATGATCTCCACCGGTGGTGTTCAATGTGCTCTTCGCCTAGTCCTGTGGGGTGATGTCGTTGCCGGGCATGTCTGCGGCCGATCCGTACCAGGTGGCCGCGGCCCTGCTGTGGGCCCGCGTCCTCGGTCTCGAGACCGTCGGTCTGCATGACGACTTCACCGATCTCGGCGGTGATGCGGCGACCGCCCAGGAGCTGGTGGCGACCCTGTGCGACGAGTTCGGGGTCCGGCTGCCGAGCTCCGTGGTCGCCCAGGCGCCGACGCCCGCCGCGTTCGCCGAGGTGTGGGCCGCCCGGCAGAGCGAGTCCGTCGGGCATCCCACCGTGATGCCGCTGACGCCCGACGGTTCCGGCACCCCGTTGTTCTGCTTCCCGGAGGCTGGTGGGCCGGCGATCGGTCTGCTCCCGTTCGCCCGGTACTTCGCGGGCGAACGGCGAGTCTACGGGATGCAGGCGCACGCCCTGGAACGGCGGGGCGTCCCCGACTGGTCGGTGTCGGCCGCCGCCCGGCGGCACGTGGGGGAGATCCGTCTTCTCCAGCCGACGGGTCCCTACCTGCTGGCCGGGCACTCCTTCGGCGGACTGATCGCGTTCGAGGCCGCGCAGGTCCTCCGGAAGGCGGGCCACGAGGTCGGCCTGCTGGCGTTGATCGACACCTATCTGCCGGGTACCTCGCGGCTGACCCGATCCGGGGCGATCGTGCCGACCAGTCAGTTGGAGGGAGCGCATCCGGACTCCCCAACACCGCCCGACGCCGGTCGGGGGATCGGCCCACTCGCCGCCGACGACGGGCCCACGCTGACCCCGCGGGTGGTGGTCGACCGCCTGCGCCAACTCGTCGAGCTGCCGCTCGCCGGCGTGGTCCGCTTCCGGGGGATGCACCAGTACGACGTCTTCTACAACCAGGGGCGCATTCTGACGATGACCTACCGCCCCCGCACCTACGATGGCCGGACGACGGTCTGGCTCGCCGACGACCACGACGAGATCGAGGCCTGGCGGGGCGTCCTGACCGGGCCCGCCGCGATCCGCCGGATCGGCGGGGACCACCGCGGCGTCCTGCGGGAACCGCTGGTCGCCGAGGTGGTGGCCGAGCTGCGCCACGAGCTGGCGACGGTGCCCGGCATCGACGGCCGCCGGGTCTGATCTCCTGCGGATCGCCATCTCCACGCCGCCCGCGGAGACGTTTGCCGCATTGCGGCGGCGCTACCCGCAGGTCGACCCCGAGCGACTCCTCCCGGTCGGGTGGGACGCGGCGCGTTCGTTGATCGCCGAATATCTTGCCGCCGGGATGAGTAAGTTCGTCGTTCATCCGGTCACGACACCCGGCGGATGGCCGGATTTCTTCGACGCCTTCGCCGCCGAACTCATGCCGCTCGAGACCTGATCGGCGGGCGTTTCTGGCGAGTCGGACGATATGGACGGAGGGCTCAGGTGATGGTGAAACCGCCGTCGACGGCAAGGGTCTGCCCGGTGACGAAACTGCCGGCGTCGGAGGCCAGGAAGAGCAGCGCCGCGGTCAGTTCCTCCGGTTCACCGAAGCGTCCGCCGAGGACCCTCGGCAACTGGGTCTCGAGGTACTCGGGCTGGTACGCGTCGGTCATCTCAGAGTGGAAGAAACCCGGCGCCAGCGCGTTCACCCGGATGCCGCGTCGGCCGGTCCATTGCTGGGCCAGATCGCGGGTGAGGCCGACGAGTGCGGCCTTGCTCGCCGCGTAGGCCGCCTGCGGCAGGCCGGCGGTCGTCAGACCGAGAACGCTGGAGATGTTAACGATGCTGCTGCCGGGTCGCATGACCCGCGCCGTCGCCTGCGCCATCCAGTAGCAGCCGCCCAGGTTGACGTCGATGACGGAGCGGAACTGTTGCGGGGTCTCCTTGAGCGCGGGGACGGCGGTGCCGATCCCGGCGTTGTTGACCAGGATGTCGACCCGGCCGAAGGTCTCCATCGCGGCGGCGACAAGGTGTTCGCAGGAGGCGGGGTCGGTGACGTCGGTGGCGACGGGCAGGGCGCGGCGGCCCTCCTTCTCCACGAACTCGGCGGTGGCGGTGAGCCGGTCGACCCGGCGGGCGCCCAGGGCCACGTCCGCGCCGGCCTCGGCCAGGCCCCGGGCGAAGTCCACCCCGAGACCAGAGGACGCCCCGGTGACGACGGCGACCCGACCGTCCAATCGGAAACGGTCCAATACGGACATAGAGTGCTCCTTCACGATAAGGCGGCTCGCGCCTGATCATGGATCCCATCCCGGGCCGGCGAGCGATCCGGGCTTCTCGCGCCGCCATCCTTGCAGGTCCCGGCGGCTGGCCCTACCAGGCTGCCGGCAAACGTGTTCCGGAACATGTGATCTGTGGGTCGGGGGGTACTGACGACGTGTCGGTTACTTCGACCTCACCGGCTGTGAAGCGCGACAATCCCGCGCACGTCGACAGGGCGACCGAGGGCCTCGGGAGAGCGGAGGTCATCGCGCCGCGGGGGAGATGGAGCGTCGGGCCCGGGCGCTCGTCTTCGCCTCGTACATGTCCGTATCGGCGTGCCGGACCACGCTCTCGGGACTGTGCGAGCCGGCGCCCCCGACGGCCTGCGAGGACGCCAGGCCGATCGTTGCTTTGACCACAAGGGTGTTGCCGGCCACGGTGAGGGGTGCCTCGACGAACTCGCGCACCCGCTGCTCGGTCTGGCGCATCGTCAGGGGGTCGGCCCCGGGCAGCACAATGACGAACTCGTCACCGCCGAGTCGGAACGCCTGCCCAGCATGTGCTTCCGGTCGGATCATCTCGGGACCGATCATCTCGGGATCGATCATCTCGGGATCGATCATCTCGGGATCGATCGTCTCGGGATCTATCAGCGCGGGACCGATCGGCTCGACCGGTCCCGCGCTGGCCACCGACGGGCCCGGGGCGAGGACGTCGGCCAACCGAGTGGCGACCGTGCACAGCACATCGTCGCCCACCTGGTGACCGAACGTGTCGTTGATCGGTTTGAAGTCATCCAGATCGATGAGTAGAACCGCGAACGGAGTCTGCTCCCGAGCCAGTTGATCGAGGAATTCGGTAAGCGCCGCCCTGTTCGGCAGGCCGGTCAACGGGTCGTGGGTGGCACGTTTCCGTAGCTGCTCCTGCAACTGACGACGTTCGCTGATCTCGTGGCAGGTGAGCAGGACACCACCGTCGAAGCAGCCCGGCCCGGACGCGGGCCGCCAGGCGCCGGCCTCGATGTCGAACCAGCGATGGTCGCCGTTAACCGTCTGCATGCGGACGTCCAGCAGGGACCCCGGTCCACCACGCTGCCGGTCCGCGAGGAAGGCCCGCGTCGCAGCCTGGTCCTCGGGATGGACCAGGTCGATGAGCGGCAGCCCGATCATGGCCTTGACCGGGTAGCCGAGCAGGCTTTCGACCGCCGAACTGATGAAGGTCGGCCGGCCCGCACGGTCCAGGTTGACGATGATGTCGTGCGACTCGTGCAGCAGGGTCTGCAGCCGCGCCCGGTCGCGCCGGACCGCCTGCTCTCCCCGGAAGATCATTTTTGTCAGGCCTGAGAACGTGACGGTCACAATGCCGAGCAGCAGCAGATCGCCGACGGCATGGTTGTCTCGCGGGTCGCGCGGCAGCGGGCCGTTCTGTTGCAGGATGAGGTACCCCCACGTGGGATGGCCGGGGATCGCGGCGGCGACGGCGACGTGACCGCCGCCGTTGCGCACCGTCACCTGCCGGCTCTGGCCTGGCTTGATTGACCGCAGCTCCGTGCCGTCAATCAGGGCGATCCCGACCGCGGACGGATCGTCGGACAGGGCGATGCGCCCGGCCTCGTCGACGATGACGATCCGGGTGTCCTCTCCGGTGCCGCTCGTCCCGGTACCCCCGCCGCCAAAAACGCGGACCATCTCGGCTCCCGGCATCCCGGCTCCCGGTCTACCCATGACCAGAAACGCGGCGCTGCGTCCGTCCCGCACGATCGGCACGATGCTGTACGCCCGAACCCGATCGCCCAGGTGGAAAACAGGGATGTTGATTCCGCTGGTGCGGGCGAGAGCCCAGATCCGGTCCCGTGGGGGGAACGGGATCGTTGCGCCGGTGGGTTGGACCGCCGTCGGCCTGCCGTCGAGATCGACCAGTGCCAGAACGGTGTCGGGGCCCGCGAGCGCCGATCGGGAGACCGACGCCAGCACCCGCTGGTCGACAGCGGGTTCGGTCAGCGACCAGGGAAGTCTGGAGATCGGGTCGATCAGGCGCACGGGTTGACCCAGGTCCGCGACATACTCGGCCAGACGGAGGACGAGGGAGTGGGTCTCGGCGGTGTGTTGGGCCTCGTCTCGCCGCCGGTTGGCATTCTCGATCTCCAGGGTGACCGCCGTGGCGGCCAGGATGACGGTCCCCAGCACGAGCAGTGGGATGGCTCGCCCCAGCTGCTCGCGCACGGTTGTCCGCCAGCGTCGAGGAGACAGCGGATGCCCGGTCCGGCCCGCGGGTGACGATCCGGATGCGCCTGGGGATCTGGGCGGGCCTGGGGATCTGGGCAAGGCTGGGAAGGACATCGAGCGCGGTCGGGTGACCGGGGATCGCGGCATGATCCGGTCGGTGGCGAGGAGCACAGACGCGGACGGTGCGGGCGCCTTGAGCGTGGTGGTCTCGGCCGCTGGGGGGTCCGCCATGGCATATCGTCCCGGACCAGCCTGCTTGGCCTTGTACATGGCCTCGTCGGCCGCGCGCAGCAGCCGCCCGGAATGGCTGGGCCGGCTGACGGCCAGCGCTACTCCGATGCTTGCGGCGACGCAGACCTCGTAGCCGTCGACGAGGATCGGTTCCCGTACCGCGCGGATGACCCGACCGGCCATGGTGCGAGCGGCGATTTCGTTCGCGCGCAGCAGCAGGACCCCGAACTCGTCGCCGCCGAATCTCCCGGCGACATCGTCGGGGCCCAGCAGTGTTCGGATCCGTCCACTGATGACCTGCAGCACCCGGTCGCCGGCCGCGTGGCCGAAGGTGTCGTTGACCGGCTTGAAGCTGTCGAGGTCGATGAACAGGACCGCGACGCCCCCAGCCGCGGCGAGGGCATCCTCTAGCTGCTCCTCGAAGGCGGTCCGGTTACACAGTCCGGTGAGTACGTCATGGCGCGCCTGATAGCCGAGCTGGTCCAACAACTGCTTCCGTTTACCGACCGCATGGCAGGTGATCAGCACTTCGCCGGATCCATCCCGGGTGGACAGGTGGCGGGTCGCGACGTCGAACCACCGGGATGTGCCGTTCGCCGCCGTCATCCGAATGTTGAGCAGGGACCCGGCAGCGGGGTTCTCGATCAATCGTACGAGCCGGTGGGCGTCGTCCGGGTGCACCAGATCCGCGACCTTGCGCCCGAGCCAGGTTTCCTGGGAATGGTCGAGTAACGGGACGATCGCGGGGCTGATGAACGTGAGTCGTCCAGTGAGGTCGGTTGTCAGCACGATGTCATGGGCCGCCGCGAACAACGCGCACAGCCCGGCCCGGGAGCGCCGAGCCGCCGTCTCTCGCAGCAGGCCGACGAAGACGATGCTCAGGACCGACGTCAGCGCGAAGGCCAGCAACGTCAGATTCCGTTGGTTCCGTCGGGCCCGGAGGTCGGCGTTCAGCGAGTCCGTGGCCTGCCGGAAGTAGGTCAGGTACCCCGTCGTCGGCTGCACCGCCGTGATGTTCGTGATCCTCCTGCCGTTCTCGGTCGTCTCCCAGATCCGCGCACCACCACGCTGGGCGTGGGAGCGGGAGAGATCGGCGGTCGAGAGGACCTGCCGACCCAGCATGCCCGGCTCGGTGGATGCGATCGGTACCCCGTCCGGGCCGACCGTCGACATGCTGCCCCGGCCGACCCCGAGCAGGGCCGTGATCCAGTTGGTGAACTGGAGGTTGGACTCTTCGGTGGACACGGCGACCAGGACGGCCCAGGGCCGCGGACGGCCGACGGGAACCACCGTTGCTCTGACGCGGCCATCGTGGAGGGCGAAGACGGGGGACACCGCGGGAACCCCGGACCAGGCAGCGGACCAGGCCTGCCCCAGGTCGGCGGGGACTATGGAGTTCCCCCGTGGATAGGAGGCCGTGGTATGGCCCGCGGTGTCGAGCAGCGCAACCACCCGGATGACATCGCCGGAGTGAGCGATCTGGAGCTGCGGGAGCAGGGCTTCGTTTCCCAGGGGGTCACCGGGCTGGAAGGGCGTCCGATCGGTCGCGGACTGCATCGCCGCCGGGTTATCGACGATCGCCGCCCACTGCGCGAGCCGCTTGACCAGCTGGGAACGTTCGTTGAGGCGGTCGATCTTCTCCCGGCTCAGCAGATCGGAGCCCGTCCAGATTGCCATGGTACCGAGGACCGCAACCGTGAGTAGTCCGACGATCAGCGGGTGGATGAATCGCCGCCGGAGTCGCGATCCGGCCCGGGCCGCCGAGGTTCTGATTGCGGCCGTGACTCGCCCGGGCGCTTGCCGCCCACCGATTCGGCCACCTCTGATCATCTATATGCCCCGTCCGACAACCGTGCCCGGACTCGACGGATCTTACCGTGAGTGAAGACTTTCTGTTTTCCGTGCCGTCGAATCATCCCGGTAGTGGGTGAGCATACGAGTATCTGTGCCACGAGTTTCACCGGCCGCCGCCCGTGACAGAACTCCACCGCTTGTGCCGACACGGACCGGCGTATTGGGCTGGGTGACCCGGCGCGTTCGCGGGATGGAGGAGATTGCCGAGCGAGAATGATTCGACTACTAGAGGTGTCGCTCTGAATACTTTAAGGCTTGGATGGTCGGTCGATGGGCGGCATCAACTCGACTACGGGTTACTGCATATAACGCTATGTATAGCACTGGGTGCTGTTGGTTGGAGCTGGGGAGCTGTGATGTTGGTACCGCCCGCGACCGGTCCCCGCATGCTTCTCGTTCCCTTCGGCGTTATCCAATACTCTCCGTAACACCCGGCCGGTCTAGCCCGATCGAGTATCGCGGAAGATGATCATCTGCTCACCGCGTGCGTTGCTCGAGCCGGCGGGGCTTCGTGGCAGCGGGACCGCCGGGTGAATAAGAGCGCGTGACCGTCCCTGCCTGCCCGCCGGCTCCTCGTCGAGGCGTCGGCGAGGGCGCGGGGCGGCTTGGTCGAGCAGTGTGTCGGCTGCTTCCGATCCGTTCCGCCGGTGGCTGGCTTAACGGGAAACGGCATTCTAGCCCGGACGGCGGTCCGGAGATTCACCGCGCCTCGGGTGGGCCGGAGCGTGCGGATTTCTTCGCCCGGACGTGGCCACCGGTCGATTTACCTGGTTCTCGATCCGGCCTAGTGCCCGGACGTCAGGGCGCGACGACATCGTCCCGGCGTTGGATGCCGAATGTGTAAAAACCTTTGGGCGCAATAGCCGGACGCCGGCCGGGAACAGCCCACCTGTTCGGGGCCGGCGGCAGGGATCTTTTCTGGTCCGCCGTGGGCCTTCGCCGCGGGAGCGGATCCTCTTCGGCGCGGCCGTGATTCGCACGGCCCCGCCGGGTACACGGCCCGTGGATCCGGCGAGAGCGCGCGATGCGACTGGTCCGACGCGGCCAGGAGTGGCACGCTTCATACCAGTGCCGACGGGCCGTGCTCGGACGCGGCTCGGCTCATGTGCGGCACTGTCGATGTGCGGCCCGGCCGAGGCCGATGTGCGGCACTGTCGAGGCCGATGTGCGGCCCGGCCGAGGCCGATGTGCGGCACTGTCGATGTGCGGCCCGGCCGAGGCCGATGTGCGGCCCGGCCGAGGCCGATGTGCGGCACTGTCGAGGCCGATGTGCGGCCCGGCCGAGAGGAGGGCCGGTGATCTCGCCGACCACCGTCAACCGGACAACGGCGGTTCCCGGGACGTGTTCGTCCCGGACCCATGAGGTGACGAACCAGCCTCCGCCCCTCGTGGGGCACGATGCGGCGGCCGATCCGGCGCTGCTGGCGGCCCTCGCGCGGGAGGGGGCCGGCTGGCATATGGACGATCTGCACCGACTCGGTCGGTTGGCCGGCAGCGAGGAGGCCGCCCGCCAGGCCGACGAGGCGAACAGGTTCCCGCCGCAACTGCGCACTCATGATCGTTACGGGTTTCGCGTTGACGAGGTGGACTTCCATCCCTCCTGGCATGCCCTGATGGAGGTCGCGGTACGGGAGGGCTTGGCCGGGGCGCCGTGGGCCGACCCGCGTCCCGGCGCCCATGTCGCCCGCGCCGCGGACATCCTGGTCTGGGGCACCGTCGAGCAGGGCCATCTGTGCCCGGTGTCGATGACCTACGCCGTGGTGCCGGCGCTGCGCGCCGCCCCGGAGCTCGCCGCCCGCTACGAACCGTTGCTGACCAGCCGCGTCTACGATCCGGGTCTGCGCCCACCCGAGGGCAAGGCCGGCCTGCTGGCGGGCATGGGCATGACGGAGAAGCAGGGTGGCTCGGACGTCCGTGCCAACACGACGACGGCGACGCCGGCGGGCGACGGGACCTATCGGCTGCGGGGGCACAAGTGGTTCACCAGCGCCCCGATGAACGACGTCTTCCTGGTCTTGGCCCAGGCCCCCGGTGGCCTGTCCTGCTTCTGGGTGCCACGGGTGCTTCCGGACGGCGTCCGCAACACCTTTCGCATCGCGCGGCTGAAGGACAAGCTCGGTAATCGCAGTAACGCCAGCGGCGAGCCGGAGTTCGACGACACGGTCGGTTGGCTGGTCGGCGAGGAGGGCGCAGGGGTCCGGGCCATCATCGAGATGGTGGCGATGACCCGGCTCGACTCCAGCCTCGGCTCGGCGGCGGGGATGCGTGCGGCCGTCATGGCGGCAGCCCACCACGTGCGTCACCGACGCGCGTTCGGGAGACCGCTCATCGATGCTCCGTTGATGCGCAATGTGCTCGCCGATCTCGCCCTGGAGTCCGAGGCCGCGACGACCCTGGTGCTCCGGGTGGCGGGCGCGGTCGACCGGGCGGCCCGTGGCGATCGTCAGGAACAGGCGTTCGGACGGTTGGCGATCGCCGTCGCGAAGTACTGGGTGTGCAAGCGTTCCCCGGCGCTGGCCGCCGAGGCGCTCGAATGCCTGGGGGGCAACGGCTACGTGGAGGAGTCCGGGATGCCGAGGCTCTACCGCGAGGCGCCGCTGAACGGCATCTGGGAGGGCTCGGGCAACGTCAACGCGCTCGACGTGCTGCGCGCGCTCACCCGGGAACCGGCCAGCTTCGCCGCCTTCGCCACGGAGATCGACGCGGCGCGTGGCGCGGACCGCAGGCTGGACGCGGCCTGGGCCCGGTTGCGCGCTGTCCTGGACCGGTCCAAGGACGCGGAGTTCGCCGCCCGGCGCATCGTTGAGCGACTTGCCGTCGTCCTGCAGGGCTCCTTGCTGGTGCGCTACGCCCCGAGCGCCGTGGCCGACGCGTTCTGCGCCACGAGAGTCGCCGGTGAGGGGGGACTGGCCTTCGGTACCCTGCCCGATGCCGCTGATGTGCCAAATATTCTCGGCAGAATTCCACCGATGGGCGCCTGAGATGATTCGCTCGGTGTTTCCTGACCTTGGCGGATAGGTACTAGAAACTCTCCGTAATCAATGCTGCGCCATCGGGTGGGGGATGTGCCCCTAGGGTGGAGACTGACTGCGCCCTGGAGGGTTCCATGGTGTTCTTCTGCTTGGCTGTCGCCGGGCTGATATTGATCGCGGGCGCGCTCGGCCTGGTGCGGGGACGCGCGGAATGGGCGTGGATCCCCAACCGCCGTACGGCCGGCGCGGTTGCCGGTGCGGGATCCGCGGCGCTCGTCGCTTTCGGGCTGCTCGCATCCCGAGGAGTCGGGGTCGGCGACGGCAACGATCCGGACCTGCCCGTGAGCCAGGCTGTCCTGCCCGCACCGACTCCCCCATCACCGTCCACGCCAGCATCGCCACTTTCAGTGCTATCCGCGACGTCCGTCGAGCCCGGGTCCACGTTGCCCGCGGACACCGACGCGGATCGGGACCTGGCTGCGGACAGGGCCGCACGTCGTCCGGCGCCGTCCGATGACCGCGGCGGACCCCAGCAGTCGCGTCCTCCCACATGGGACACCTGGCCGCCGTGGGCGTCGCCCGCGGACAGCCGGTCGTCGGGGACGTTGCAGCTAGGGACGTTGCCGGTGGAGACGTCGCCGGCGCCGACGCTGCCGTCTGCTACGTCCTCGCCGGGGACGTCGCCGCCGGGGACGTCGCCGGCGGGGACGTCGCCGCCGGGAACCCGGCCGACGGGAACCCCGCCGCCGGCGCATGGTCGGCCCGACACCCGCCCGGACGACCGGGGAACCGCCGGGGACGACCGGGGAACCGCCGGGGACGACCGGGGAACCGCCGGGGACGACCGGGGAACCGCTGGCGGTCGCGGAACCGCCGGTCAGAAGTCCGACGGGCGCGACCATGCCGGGTCCGACCGAGGAGCCGAGAGCGCGGCCCCGACACCACGCGACGGCGGTCGCCCCTCACCCGGATCACCTGGATCGAGTGATACGGGTCGTGGCGCGGGGGCATCGCGGCAACCGAGGGAACCGGGGGATCGGTCCGTCTCTAGGCCGGCGAGTGGACCCTCGGCGAGTGGACCGTCGGCGAGCGGGGCGGGGTCGCCGTCCGCTCCGCCGCGCACGAACGAGGGCTCGCCCAGGGCGACCGGGCAGCCGGTCGGCTCGGCCCGGCCGGCTGTCGCCGCCGGGCCGGCGGACGGATGATCGTTCTCGCTCGAGGTTGTCGGCTGCCGCGCTTTTCCGGGTACACGGAGGGCGACACGACGTTCTGGTATTCGTCTCGTTACTTTCAGTGAGTTACGGTTCGGGTTCTCGTGCTGATGCTGAGACCTGGGGGCCCCGATGGCGGCGGTTGCGATGATCATCGCTCTGCTTGCGGTGATGGTGATGCTGATCGGTGTCACAGGCATCCTGCGTGGGCGGGTCGGCTGGGCCGGAATTCTGGACCGGCGGCGAAGCGGCGCGGTCGCGGCGGCTGGATTCACGGTCGCGGTCATCGCCTTCGGGCTCGCCGCGCCCGGCGGGCCCACCCCGGGCGACGTGCTGATCCAGGCCGATCGACCGTCGTCCGATCGGCTCGTCCGGGCCAGGACTGATGACGATCGGGACGACGACCGGTGGGCGGGCCGCCGCGAGCAGAGCCGATCGTCCTTCCCCACCCGGTCCACCTACCCCGACCCCGTCCACCCCGTTCCCGGCGTCCCGGGAACGGACGGAGCACGGACGTTGCCACGCCTCGTCGCCCCTTCCGGCGATCCGGATTCCGCCGGGGGCCCGACCGCACCTTTCGTCGAATCACGGCCCCCGTCTTCGCCCACGCGCCCGCCGTCGGCCGACGGCGGGCGGCGGGTGTCATTGGTTCCACCCGTCGCATCGGATCGGGCGGATGCCTTCGGACCCGATCCGGGGGACAGGAGACTGCTCCCTTCGGTGCCCAGCCGCCGGACCGCGCCGCGTCCGTCGTCGAACCCGTCGGAAGCGCGGCCGTCCGGCGGACTGCTCCCCGCGCCCGCGGGCGGGTCGGTCGATCCCGGACCGCCCGCACAGGCCGGTCCGACGGGGGGCGGCAGGGCGGACGGCCGGGGCGACGACTGCGGCCCGGCGACGGGTCCCGGACCGATTGTGGTGATTCCCGATCTGTTCGGCTCCAAGCAACAGGCTGATGCCGCGATGTGCGCGGATCCCTGAGCGGGTCCGGCGTTTCAACCCGCCGGTGTGGGACCGGCGCGGCTGGCCGCGACCAAGGCGACGACCGAGGGGCGAGCCGAAGCACTTTTGTCTCCACCGGCCCGGTTCGCATTGTCGCCTACCCGATAATGTACCGCCGTGCCTATTCCTTATCCCGTTCTCGCTCAGGCGACACCGCCGCCGCTGCCGATCGCCTCGAACACTGCCCTACAGAAATCCGTAAATCTTAACCCGTCGAATGAACTGCATTATTCCAACATCTTGTCGCCGTTGGTTGTTCTGATTATGGTTGTTGCTGGCCTGCTGCTGCTGCATGGACTCCGCGCCGGTGTGCGTCCCTGGGCTCGACGCCGCGTCCTCACGGCCGGGGTCCTCACGGCCGGCGGTGTTGTGGCCAGGGCTGTTGTGGCCAGGGCTGGCATGGCTGATCGGGCGCCGTGCGCCGGTATCCCGGTGGAAGGCCCCGGCGCCGGGGGCGTGCCGGCAGATGACGTCGTGACCGCCCCCGGACGTCAACGACGCGATCAGAGCGGGGACCACTCCTGGGCCTGGATGACGAGTCCGGACCAGTCCGCGCCCTGGCTGCGGGCGCGTTCGGCGAGAAAGAGGATTCCGTTCGACAGCCAGCTGCTCGGCCGCACGGCGGATGCGGCGAGCGCTCTGGTCGCGAGGATCTCGGCCTTGTCCAGCTCGCGTGCGCGCATCGCCGCGGATGTCTGGTAAAGGCGGACGGCGGCGAGAGCACCGGACGCCCGGGAACGGTCGAACAGTTCGGCTGCCTCGCTCAGCCGCTCATTTCCCTCGTCCAATGCGCCGGCGGCGACGAGTGCCGCACCGCCGAATGTCGGCAGATACCCAGGATGGATACCGTCCAGGCTGTAACCCACCGCACCTGCCGGGAGCTTTGCCGCGACCGATCCCGCTGAGCGCAGCACGGCGACGATATCGTCGGTAGGCAGGTGGCACGCGGCCATGATGTGCGCCTCGGTGGTCATCGCCAGGACCGCGGTGTGCGCGTGTGGTGCCGTGGCCTGGGCCGCCCGCGCCAGCGCCAACCCGTCGCGGGTGCTCTGGAAGGAATAAGCGGCGAGTTCAGCCAACACGACTCCGGCGTGGGCGGCGGTCGTCGCGTCTCCTACATGTTTCGCGAGGACGAGCGCCGCCCGCGCCGAGACTGTGGCCGGCCTGGCCATGCCGTTGTCACCCTGTGCCACGGAGGTCATGAGAAGAATCCGGCCATGCGCTCGTATCCAGTCCCGGCGCAGGGCTGAGCCCAACCGCCATCGGCCGATCGTCCGCGCATGGTGCTCCAGCGTCGCGAGGCGCTCGACCAAGTCGGCCGGCGCGGTGGTCTCCCAGCGGCGGGCGAGGGACTCCAGACCGGCCTCGACCTGGTGTAGCGCTGCGCGGCTGTCCATCGCCGAGGATGTCATGTCGACCGCCTCGGCGGCTCCGAGGACACCGAGTAGCGCGCTCGTGGTAAGGATCGTTCGGCGGTCCGTCGATGCGTCCATGTGGTACTCCTGACGATCGCGACCTGGCGGACTGGGCACATGTCCGGCGTATGCGCACGCGCAACCATTGCTGTTCTCCGCCCGAGGGTCTCGACACAGTAAGGTCACGGTAACCGGGTACGGGGCGCTATGTCGCCGCCGCGGGTTAAGGTTTGGACTTTTTTCGCTGGTTCGCCCTTCCGTACCGGACGCGTGCGCCAGAAGCCACCACTCCCGAAACCGGGGCCGGGCTACGCGGATCCGTCGGAAAGCCCGCGCAGCGCCTGGTGCAGATCGGCGACGAGGTCGTCCACTGATTCGATCCCGACCGAGAGCCGAACGAGGTCCGCGGGTACCGCGAGCGGCGAGCCCTCCACCGAGGCATGGGTCATGCTCGCCGGATGTTCGATCAGGGATTCCACCCCACCCAACGACTCGGCGAGAGTGAACAGCCTGGTCCGGCCACATGCCGCCACGGCCGCCTGGGGGCCGGCCCGAAGGGTGAACGAGACCATTCCCCCGAAGTCGCGCATTTGCTTCGCGGCGATGTCGTGACCCGCATGGCCGGTCGAACCCGGGTAGCGGACGGCCCCGACAGCGGGGTGCGTGGCGAGCTCGGCCGCGATACGCCGAGCGTTGTCGCAGTGCCGGTCCATCCGAACGGGGAGCGTCTTGACACCGCGCAGTACCAGCCAGCTGTCGAAGGGGCCGGCGACGGCGCCGGCCGCGTTCTGCAGGAACCGTAGCCGGGCGCCCAGGTCCGGATCGCCGACCACGAGCGCGCCGCCGACGACATCGCTGTGGCCACCGAGATACTTCGTCGTGGAATGCACCACCGCGTCCGCCCCCAGGGTCAGTGGCTGCTGCAGGTAGGGCGAAGCGAACGTGTTGTCGACCGTCAGCAGCGCCCCCGCGTCATGCGCCAGCGACGAGAGAGCGACGATGTCGGCGATGGACAGCATGGGATTGGTCGGGGTTTCGCACCACACCAGTCGCGTGGTGCCCGGACGGATCGCGACTCGCACCGCATCGAGGTCGGTGAGATCGATGCTGGTGTGGTCGACGCCCCAGTCGGCGAGCACCCGGGCGATGAGCCGGTAGGTGCCGCCATAGGCGTCCGCCGGGATGATGACGTGGTCTCCGGGCCGGCAGACGGTTCGCAGCAGGGCGTCCGCCGCCGCCATGCCGGAGGAGAAAGCGAGGCCGACCGTCCCGCGTTCCAGTGCGGCGAGGCAGGTCTCCAGCGCGGTACGGGTCGGATTCGCCGAACGACTGTACTCGTAACCGCTCCGAAGCCCACCCACGCCATCCTGGGCGAACGTCGAGGACTGGTGGATCGGCGTCACCACCGCTCCCGTGACGGGATCGGGCTCCTGGCCGGCATGGATCGCGATGGTCTCGAATCCCTCAGCGGGCTGCTCCATATGCATGACGCCACGCTAGGGCGTTCTCGATGATCGGTGCCGATCTAGCGGACGGCCAGGAAACTCAGCAGGTCGGCACGGGTAAGGATGCCGACGGGATTACCCTCGTCGTGTACCAGCACCGCGGGTTCGTCCCCGAGCACCGCGACGATCCGGGCCAGTGGCTCGCCGGTACCCACCATCGGAAGCGACGGCGACAGATGATCGGCGACCGGAGCGTCGATGGCGGACCGGTCGGCGAAGACCGCCGCGAGCAGATGCCGCTCGATGACGGAACCCGCGACCTCCGCCGCCCGCAGGGGCGGTTCGTGCCGCACCACCGGCATCTGCGACACGTTGTACTCGCGCAGGTAGGAGATGGCGGCACCGACTGTCTCGGCCGGGTGGACATGCACCAGATCGGGGGGACCACTGGTCTGTTCGGCCTTGTTCCGCAGGACGTCCGAGACGGTCGGCTCGTTCGACGGCGGCTCCAGAAAGCCGTACTCGTACATCCATTCGTCGTTGAAGATCTTCGACAGGTATCCGCGGCCGGAGTCCGGAAGCAGGACCACAACGGCGTCGTCCGGGCCGAGCTCGCGAGCGACCCGGAGGGCGACTACCACCGCGAGCCCGCCTGATCCGCCCACCAGCAGCCCGCATTTCCTGGCCAGCTCGCGCGTCATCAGGAACGAGTCGCGGTCGCTGACCGCCTCCACCCGGTCGACGACCGTCTTGTCGTAGGTCGTCGGCCAGATGTCCTCCCCGACGCCTTCGACGAGGTAGGGCCGGCCGCTGCCACCGGAGTAGACCGAACCCTCCGGATCCGCGCCCACGATCTGCACGGTTCCGCCGGACGCCTCCTTGAGGTAACGGCCGACTCCACTGATCGTCCCGCCGGTCCCGATGCCGGCGACGAAATGGGTGACGCGACCGTTCGTGGCCTGCCAGATCTCCGGCCCGGTCGTAGCGTAGTGCGCAGCGGGATTGTTCGGGTTGGAATACTGATCCGGGCTCCAACCACCGGGAGTCTCGCGGACGAGCCGGCGGGCCACCGAGTAGTAGGAGCGGGGGTCGTCGGGTGCCACTGCTGTCGGGCAGATGACGACCTCGGCGCCGTAGGCGCGCAGGACGGCTCGTTTCTCTTCGCTGATCTTGTCGGGCATGGTGAACACGCAGCGATAGCCCCGCCGGGCCGCCACCAGGGCCAAGCCGACACCGGTGTTTCCGCTGGTAGGTTCGATGATGGTCCCACCAGGCGGAAGCAGTCCGGCCTCCTCGGCGGCGGAGACCATGGTCAGCGCTACCCGGTCTTTCACCGATCCACCGGGATTAAGGTACTCCAGCTTTGCCAGCACTGGCGTCGGCGTCGTCTCGATCGTCGGTGTGATCCGGACCAGCGGCGTGTTTCCGACAAGATCGATTACGTGGTCGAATGCCTGCATATCGGTCATCCGCGCATCACTTCCGCTCTCGAGAGAGGTAACCGGGGCGACACCTCGTGTCCACGGCGGGCGGGAGCCGGTTGGGCTACCCGAACCGGCTCACCTCCTGGATACCGACGACCGTGGCCGGGAAGCTGCCTGCGCCAGGCGGCGGCGTACGTCACCTGCGTTCGTGCGGCCGCGGCCGGTCGGTCGCGACCGGCCGGCATGGACTGCTGTCATGACAGTAGCGAGCAGGGCCGGAACGTGCCGGGCCGCGTGGCATCCACTCCGTTTGCGATGGCGTCCCCGGGGCAGATCATCGTGGTGTACCTGACGGTGTGTCATCGTGGTGTACCTGACCGTGTTCGGACGGTCGTGTTCGGACGACCTGGGCTGGATTGGTACGATAAAGTCGGTGCCGATCGACGAGTGGCGGCCGATCGACAGTGGCGCTGATGCTTCCGGCAGGCTTGCCATCGGCGTTCACCACGATCCCGGTGTCGGATCGGGAGAGAGCGGGTCAGCTCATGCGCCTCGTGCTCAACGTCATCTGGTTGGTATTCGGTGGTTTCTGGCTTGCCGTCGGCTATGCCCTCGCAGCGCTTGTGTGCTTCATTCTCATCGTCACGATTCCCTTCGGGATCGCCGCCCTGCGGATGGCGAACTTCACCCTGTGGCCGTTTGGACGGCGCATTGTCGACCGACCCGGCGCCGGCGGGGCGTCCCTGGTCGGAAACGTGCTGTGGATCCTGCTGGCCGGTTGGTGGTTGGCACTGGGACATCTCACCACCGGCCTGGCACTCTGCCTCACCATCATCGGTATCCCGCTCGGGTTGGCGAACTTCAAACTGATCCCGGTCTCGCTGCTGCCGCTGGGTAAGGAGATCGTGGACGTCGACGCCCCCGCGGTCGGAGCTCGCGCGGCATTCTGAGCCGCCGCGGCAGGTCGAGCGTGCTCGGACCGTGCCGCGCCGCCGCGCGAACAGAATGCCGGCCGCATGATCACAACGACATGATCGACTATGCCGTCCCGCTCCACCGGTAGCGTCGCCAGCATCGCATACGTGCTTATACCGGTCTCATCTCGGGCGTCGCTCGCAGATCGGAGCATTCCGTAGGCGACAGCAGGCCCACAATGGTGTAGTAGATTTGATGGTGTGGAATGTGCGCGCAGGCCAGGAGGGTGACGCGGAAACCTCTGGGCTCCCGAGGAGGGAGGTGAAATCATCGTGGACATCTGGGATGACCTTGCGCAGCGTAACAGCGCTCACCTGCGGGAACGATTCCTGACGGGGGACCTGGTAGCGGAAGGACCACAAAACGCGATTTTGGGTTCGTGGTGGCGCAGCCAGGTACTGAACGTGAGCCCGGACCGGTGCTCCCCCGTCTATGATCCGGATCTTGATCTGGACACGCGCCTGGTCCGCGCGGCCGACCCGGTACTCGACCGACTGGCATCCATGATCGCCGGGACCTGGGTGTGCGTGTGTCTCACCGACGACCAGGCAAGAATACTGGCGCACCGGGTCGGTGAGGCATCCTTCGGCCTACACCCTGGGTTCTGCGTCGCCGAGCACCTGGTCGGCACCAGCGCCGTAGCCCTCGCCCTCGTGGAAAGGCGCCCCGCCCGCGTCTCGGGCGCCGAGCACTTTGCTGACCTCTACCAACCGGACGCGTGCATATCCGCTCCCGTCCGCGACCCCCTCAGCGGGCGTATCGAAGGCGTGTTCAGCCTCATTTGCAGGCTCGCCGAGGCGAATCCGTCGGCGGAAGCCATGGTGGGGGAGGCTGGCCGCGCTATCGAACATCGCCTGCTGGAACAGGCGAGCGAGCGGGAACGCGCCTTGCTCCTGGCGTACCGGCAGGCCAAACACCGGATGCGGATACCGGCTGGCGGCGCACAGTTTCCGCTTGATCTCGATGCCGGGTCCGGCATCGAGATCAAGCACGATACTCGGCTGGTTTTGCAGGAGAAGGCCGCTGAACTGATCGCAGCGGGCCGGCCGACCGCCATCGAGGTATCCCTGCCGCACGGTCAGACTGCCACGCTGGTGTGCAGGGAGGTACGGACGCACTCCGCAGTGGCCGGGCTGGCCGTCGAGGTCGTCCTTCCCTTCGGGCCGCCCCGTCGCCTCATGACCAGCGCCGCGGCTGTGGCAGGACACCTCAACAGCCAGCCGCGGGGGGCCGACGCCGGTGCCCCGTCGGCGCCGGGGCTTTTCCTGCCGTATGCCGCGCTCAGCGCGCCCAGGCCGACGCCGCGACTGCCGGCGGGTGCACCCGACGCCACCCGCCCGGCCAGCACACCCGTGGCCAGTGCGTACCCGGCCAGCCGGCAGCCCGCCATCGGCGCGTCACTGCTGGCGATCGGGGAACAGGGAATCGGCCGTCTCGCGGTGGCGGCACGGCGACGCCTCACCCTGCTGTACGAGGCCAGTATGCACATCGGGACCACCCTCGACGTGACTCGGACCGCCGAGGAACTGGCCCAGGCAGCCGTGCCCGAACTCGCCGACGTCGTCACGGTGGACCTGTCGGAGTCTGTTCTGCGGGGCGAGGACTCGCTGCGTCCGACCGCACTGCTGCGCCGCGCCGCCCTGCACGGCATCCAGGAAGGCCTCGCTCTCTACCCGGCCGGTCACCAGATCAGCTTCCTGCCCTCCACGCCGCAGGCTCGGTGCCTGGCCAGCGGGCGAGCGGTGCTCGAGGCCGACCTGCACGCGGCTCCCGGTTGGCAGGCCCAGGACCCCGAACGCGTCGAGCAACTCCTCGCGCAGGGGATCCACTCGCTCATCACCGTCCCCCTGTGCGCCCGCGACGTGATGTTCGGGGTGGCCAGTTTCTGCCGCTCCCGGCAACCAGAGCCCTACGAGGACGACGACCTGGCCCTGGCCGAGGAGTTGGCCGCCCGCGCGGCGCTGTGCCTGGACAACGCCCACCGCTACACCCGCGAACGACAGCTGCACCACCAGGCCCTGCACGATCCGCTGACCGACCTGGCGAACCGCACGCTGTTGACGGCCCGACTGCAACGCGGACTTGCCCGGCGCCTCCACGACAATACGCAGGACGACACGCAGCTTGCACTACTGTTCTGCGACCTCGACGACTTCAAGAGCGTCAACGACAGATTCGGGCACGCGGCCGGCGACGACCTGCTTCGCGTAACCGCGGGTCGGCTGACGAGTTGCGCCCGTAGCACCGACACGGTTGCCCGCATCAGCGGCGACGAGTTCGCGGTCCTGCTGGAAGGCGGCTGCGTCGACCCCGAGTCCATCGGGCGGCGGATCCTGGAAACACTCCGCGTACCCTTGGTACTCGCCGGAACGGTTCATACAACCCAGGCCAGCATTGGGCTGGTCGTTGTCGACCCCGGCACTCAGGCCACCGCGGAAAGCGTGCTGAAACAGGCGGACTCCGCCATGTACGCCGCAAAACGGCGGGGTAAGGGCACCCTGGTGGTGTACCGGCCGGAGCTGTGCCCCGCCAGCGCCGAGGACGCCCTGCGCACCAGCCTCACCCACGCCGTACGCGGCGAGGATGGCGGCGGTACCCTCAACGTCAGCTATCAGCCGATCATCGAGCTCCACACCGGTCGGACCGTCGGTGTCGAGGCGGCGCTTCGGTGGGACGACCCGTCCTCCCGATCCGTTCCCCACCACCGTCTCACCCTCACCGCCCAGCAGACCGGGCTGGCCCCCGCACTGGAGCACATCCTGCTCGACCGGGCCTGCCGTGACCTCGGCCGATACCGAAGCACGGGCCATCCGGAGGTGGCCCTCCACATCCCCGTCTCGATCCTCGATGCCGCTGACGCCCGGTTCACGACCGAGGTGGTCAATGCTCTGACCGTCCACCACCTGCCACCCGATGCTCTCGTGCTCCGCGTCGCCGGCGCGACGCACCACACCGATCAGGCTGCCCTGCGGGCGCTGCGCGGACTGGCCGCACGAGGTATCAGGCTCGCGATCACCTATCCCGACGCCGAGGACCTCTCGTTCGATCCCCTTCTGCCGCTTCCCGTCCAGATCATCGTGCTCGACGCCGCCGCCACCCGGCACCTGACCGAATCGCTGACCGACGGCCGCACCCCCGGGGAAGAAGAAAACGACGGCACGCTGCGCACGGCGTTCCTCGCCACCATCCGCGGACTGGGCATTTCACTGCTGGGCACCGGCATCGCTGACGCGAAGCAGGCCGCCACCCTCGCGCACAGCGGCTGCGGCCTTGGCCAGGGCAGCCTCTTCGGCGGACCCGCACCGCTCGCCGACATCCCCGGCAGGTATCCGACATGAGGTAGCCGCCATGTCTCCAGTGCGCGGCACTGACCCTCGACTCTCCAGTGCGCGGCACTGACCCTCGACTCTCCAGTGCGCGGCACTGACCCTCGACTCTCCAGTGCGCGGCACTGAAAATGCCTTGACCTGATGTTGGGTTGACGTCGTAGGGTCGCAACACGTCTGCAGTGTGCTTACCCACCGTTGTCGCGATCTACCGGTTCGACCACCAGCCGCCACCGAGAGGGACCGTATGCTGATCCGACTTCTGCGGGCTCACCTCGGCCCCTACGGCCGGCCGATCTCGATACTGGTCCTTCTGCAGCTGGTGGCGACGATCGCCATGCTCTACCTCCCCACCCTCAACGCCGACATCATTGATCGTGGAGTGGTCATCGGCGACACCGGCTACATCATGCGTATCGGTGGACTCATGCTCGGTGTCAGCGTCGTGCAGATCGTCTGTGCCGGCGCCGCCGTCTTCTTCGGAGCCCGGACGGCGATGGCGCTCGGTCGGGACATCCGGGCGTCGGTGTTCGACCGGGTCCAGTCGTTCTCGGCCCGGGAGGTCGGCCGCTTCGGCGCGCCCTCTCTGATCACCCGGGCCACGAACGACGTGCAGCAGGTGCAGATGCTGATGTTAATGAGCTTCACGCTCATGGTCTCCGCGCCGATCATGTGCCTGGGCGGCATCATCCTGGCGGTCAACCAGGATGCCGGGCTCTCGCTCCTGCTCGTCGCGATCACTCCGGTCCTCGCAGTGATCATCAGCTTGATCGTGCGACGGATGCGGCCGCTGGGCCGGGCGATGCAGGAGCGCTTGGACGCCGTCAACCGGATCCTGCGGGAGCAGATCACCGGGCTCCGGGTGATCCGCGCTTTTGTCCAGGACGACTATGAGCGGCGCCGGTTCGCGGTGGCTGACGCCGAACTGACCGACATCTCGTTGCGGTTCGGTCGACTCATGGCGTTGATGTTCCCGCTCGTGCTCACCGTGGTCAACTTCTCGAGCGTGGCCGTGCTGTGGTTCGGTGCCCACCGTATCGACGCCGGCCAGATGCAGATCGGCGCGCTGACAGCCTTCCTCAGCTACCTGATGCAGATCCTGATGTCGGTGATGATGGCCACCTTCATGTTCATGATGATTCCCCGCGCCGAGGTGTGCGCGGAGCGCATCCAGGAGGTGCTCGAGACCGACTCCACGGTCCTGCCACCGCAGAACCCGGTGCGGGAGCTGCGCCGCCACGGTGACCTGGAACTGCGGGGCGTCGGGTTCCACTACCCGGGCGCGGAGGCGCCGGTCCTGCGCGCAATCAGCCTGCGCGCCCGGCCGGGTCAGACCACAGCCATCATCGGCAGCACCGGTAGCGGCAAGACAACGCTGCTCGGTCTGGTCCCGCGGTTGGCCGACGCCACCGAGGGCGCCGTCCTCGTCGACGGCGTCGACGTCCGCGATCTCGACCCGGCGCTGCTCGCCCGGACCGTCGGCCTGGTTCCACAGAAGCCGTATCTGTTCTCCGGCACCGTCGCGACCAATCTGCGTTACGGAAATCCGGACGCCACCGACGACGAACTGTGGCGCGCGCTGGAGATCGCGCAGGCGAAGGACTTCGTCGAAGCCATGCCGGACGGTCTCGACACCGCGATCGCCCAGGGTGGCACGAACGTCTCCGGCGGCCAGCGCCAACGGCTCTCCATCGCCCGCGTGCTCGTTCACGGCCCGGAGATCTACCTGTTCGACGACTCCTTCTCGGCCCTCGACTACGCCACCGACGCCCGCCTGCGCAGGGCGCTCGCCCACGAGACCTCCGCCGCGACCGTGGTGATCGTCGCTCAGCGGGTCGCCACCATCCGGGATGCGGATCAGATCATCGTGCTGGACCACGGTGAGGTGGCCGGCGTCGGCACCCACCAGCAGCTGATGGCCGACAACACCACGTACCGCGAGATTGTGCTCTCCCAGCTCACCGAGGAGGAGGCGGCATGAGCAGCCCGGTACCGGCACCGCGCCGCGGCCCGGCCCCGACGGCCGGGCCCGCTCGGTTCTTCGTGGGCCCGGGCGCGACGGAGAAGTCGATGGACTTCGCCGCGTCGAGCCGCCGGCTGCTCGGACTGCTGCGACCGCAGCGCCACCTGCTGATCGCCGTCGTGGTCCTGGCGACGTTGAGCGTCGGCCTGAGCGTGATCGGTCCTCGCCTGCTCGGCCACGCCACCGACCTGGTGTTCGCGGGGATCTTCAGTCGGCGGCTGCCAGCCGGCAGCACGAAGGAACAGGCGGTCGCGCAGCTGCGTGCCACCGGCCACGGTACCCAGGCGGACCTGCTCGCCTCGCTCGACGTGACCCCCGGTCATGGCATGGACTTCGATGCCATCGGTGTCGTGCTGCTGGGGGTCGTGGTCGTCTACGCGGTGTCCGGATTGTGCGGTGTGCTCCAGGCCCGGCTGGCGAACCTGGCCCTGCAGAGAGTGATCAGTGATCTGCGCCGCGACGTCCAGGCGAAGATCTCGCGGTTGCCCGTCCGTTACTTCGACGGTCAGCCGCGAGGCGAGGTGCTCAGCCGGGTCACCAACGACATCGACAACTTCGGGCAGAGCCTGCAGCAGAGCATGTCGCAGATTGTCGCGTCGACGCTGACGATCGTGGGCGTGCTATCGATGATGCTCTGGATCTCCTGGATCCTCGCCCTGATCGCGCTGGTCACGGTGCCAGTGTCGATCATGATGGCGACCCGGGTCGGCAAGCTGGCTCAGCCCCAGTTTGTCGCCCAGTGGCGGATCACCGGTGGTCTCAACGCCCATATCGAGGAGATGTACACCGGGCACACGCTCGTGCGGGCGTTCGGCCGGCAGGAGGAATCCGCGGAGATCTTTCGTGAGCAGAACGAGCGGCTCTACGCCGCCAGTTGGCGCGCGCAGTTCATCTCCGGTCTCATGCAGCCCTCGATGTTGTTCATCGGAAACCTGAACTACGTGCTGGTAGCTGTGATCGGCGGCCTGCGGGTCGCGTCCGGCTCGCTGTCGATCGGTGACGTCCAGGCGTTCATCCAATATTCTCGGCAGTTCAGCCAGCCGTTGTCCCAGGTTGCCAGCATGGCGAACCTGGTGCAGTCCGGGGTGGCCTCCGCGGAGCGGGTGTTCGACCTGCTCGACACCGTCGAGCAGGAACCCGACCGGGCGGTTCCGGCGCATCCGGAGCGGCTTCGTGGCCGGGTGGCCTTCGAACGCGTCTCCTTCCGCTACGAACCGAACAAGCCGTTGATCGAGGACCTGTCACTTGTCGCGGAACCTGGTCACACCGTCGCGATCGTCGGGCCGACCGGCGCCGGCAAGACCACTCTGATCAACCTGCTGATGCGCTTCTACGAGGTCACCGGCGGACGGATCACCTTGGACGGGGTCGATGTCGCGGCGATGTCGCGGGATGAACTGCGGGCCAGCATCGGCATGGTCCTGCAGGACACCTGGCTGTTCGGCGGAACGATCGCGGAGAACATCGCCTACGGTGCGGAGGGCGCCACCCACGAGCAGATTGTGGCGGCGGCCCGCGCCGCGCACGTCGACCGGTTCGTCCGCACTCTTCCCGCGGGTTACGACACCGTGCTCGACGACGAGGGGGTCGGCGTGAGCGGCGGGGAGAAGCAGCTGATCACCATCGCCCGCGCCTTCCTCGTGGAACCTCTGATCCTGGTTCTCGACGAGGCGACGAGCTCGGTGGACACCCGTACCGAGGTCCTCATCCAACGGGCGATGTCGACCCTGCGGGCGGGGCGGACCGCGTTCGTCATCGCGCATCGGCTGTCGACCATCCGGGACGCGGACACCATTCTCGTGATGGAGAACGGAGCCATCGTCGAACAGGGCACCCACACCGAGCTCCTGGCCGCCGATGGCCCATACTCCCGGCTGTACCAGTCCCAGTTCGCCCAGGCCGTCGTCGAGATCTGACCGTCGAGATCTGACGGTCGAGATCTGCGTGAGCGGTTGCGCCACCGGCCCGTGCGTGTGACAGCGGGGATGAGCACGAGCCGGACGGCTTGTTAGGCGAACGTGGTCAGTTGATCAGTTTGATGAGCTGGCGCCCGTCGAGCCAGTTGCCGGTGACATCGGTGAACGTGTTGTTCTTCCACGCCAGCAGCCGCACCGCCGTGTTGCAGATCGCCGGGAAGATGTCGATCTGCTTGCCGTCGCAGGTGAACGGATGGGCCATGACGTTCGGGCGGTCGTGGGAGGCGCGAAGCGCCGTGAGCAGGGCGGCCGAGGTCGGCTGGGCGGTACCGGCCAGCAGCGACCGGATGTTGAGGACGGCGGAGAAGGATCCCTGCGACGACGAGGACCGATCGGCCTCCGGGATCGCCTTACGGAACGCCGCCGTGTCGGCGTCACCATCGCTCGTCCCGACCGGTAGGTAGCTGGATGCGAAGTAGAGGTTGTCGGTCCGGCCGCTGGCCGCGCGCGGCACCGCGGGGGTGGTGCAGGGACCGATGAAGTAGATGTCGCTGCGGATGTTCAGCGCCGCCGCGGCCTGGACGATCCGGGTGCACGTCGCCGCCTGGAACACCACGATGATCGCGTCCGGCTTGCCCGCCGCGACCTGGGTCAGGGCCGGCGCGAAGTCTGCCGCGTCGGATTTCTCCGGCACCAGTTTGACGTCGGACACACCTTTATGGTGCAGGACGTTCTGCGATCCCTGGATAGCGGCGGACAGCAGGCCGGGCAGGTCGAGGTACAGGGCATGCACGCTGCGCACATGCCGGATGTTCGTCAGATAGTCGGTGAGGCCGAGCAGCTCGCTGAGCGAACCGCCGGAAAATGCGAAGGCGTTGTGTGAGCCGAGTTCTCCGCTCAGTTGAGGAGAGCCGGTGACGTACGGGATGTGGGCGGTCTCGTATATCGGCATCGCCGCCTCCGCGCCGAAATCGATCCCGCCGACCACCGCGAGTGGTTTCGTGGCGACAAGCCGGTTGGCGCAGTTCTGGGAGGACTCCGGCGAGCCGTCGGTTGCGCAGCTGATCAGCCGGAGCGGTCGACCGTCGAGCCCGCCCAGAGAGGTGTTGGCGTAGTCCACGGCGGCCTGAGCGGCCTTCCGGGTCTCCGGGTATGACCCGACAGTGCTGTTCTCAACCGTTACGAAGCCGACAGTGACCGCAGGCCCGGTCAGGCGGCTCGCCGCCGCGCTGCCACCGGCAGCTGCGCCGGACGAGCCACCGCGCTGACTCGTGCACCCGGCGACAACGACGGACAAGGCTACGGAGAACGCGAGGAGGATGCGGGAGGCTTGTCTCACGGCTCGTGAAGCTACACTTCTGTCGTCCAGTTCTGGGGGCTTGACCGTCGACCGGCCGGACGGGGACTGTTGTGTGACCATGCGTCCGGTCTTCATCGCAGTTCGGATCTCTCTATCTGCAATAGATGCGTCTACGGGGGCCCGGTGACAACGTATATAGCAGCATTGCTGCTCGGCCTTGGCCCGGGGGCCGTGTACGCGGCGCTCGGGCTAGGGCTCGTGCTCACCTACCGCGCGTCCGGCGTGGTGAACATCGCCCATGGGGCGTTCGCTATGTACGCCACCTACCAGTACGCAGAACTACGGGAGGTCGGGGACCTCGTACTGCCCGTCGTCGGGATGCCGCCAAGAATTCATCTCACCGACACGCCCACCTTCGGGCTAGCCCTGTCAGTATCCCTCGCAATGGCGGCAATTCTAGCACTGGCATCCTATCTGGTGGTTTTTCGGCCCTTGCGGCGTGCCCAGCCGCTGATGACGGTCGTGGCGGCGGTCGGCCTCACGATCGCGCTGCAGGCCGTCGCCGTGCTCCAGTTCGGATCTGACAACAGGTTCCTCAGCCCGGTGCTGCCGCAGTCACCGCTGTCCCTGCTGGGCGTGACCGTGGCGAGTGACCGGCTGCTGCTCGCCGCGTCGGTCATCGTGGTCGCCGCCGGTCTGTGGGCGATGTCGCGCTGGACGTTGTTCGGCCTGGCTACCCGCGCCGTCGCCGAGGATGAGCAGACCACCGCGCTTCTCGGCCGGCGGCCCGGCTGGATCGCCGCCGTCAACTGGGTCATGGCGGCCGTGCTCGCCGCCCTCGCCGGGATCCTCGTGGCGCCGATCAGTGCGCTGAATCCGACGAGCTACTCGCTGTTCGTCGTTCCCGCGCTCGCCGCCGCTCTGCTCGGTGGCCTGTCCTCGTTCGGTCTGACCGTCGTCGGAGCTCTCGGCCTCGGCATGACCCAGGCCGTCCTGATCCCGCTGCAACAGGACGTCTCCTGGTTGAACCAGCCGGGACTGCGCGCGCTGCTTCCGATGCTTCTGGTCATCGCGGTGGCGGGCCGGCGCGGGGATCTCATTCCCGGTCGCGCCGCGGGCGTCGCCGTGTCGGCTCCGATGCCGGTGGTCGACCCGCCGGAGTCTCCCCTGCGCCACCTCGCGGTCGGTGTGCCGTTCGGGGTGGTCGCGATCCTCGTGCTGGCCGGCCCCTACCGGCTCGGCCTCGAACGCAGCCTTGCCGGCGCCGTGGTGTGTCTGTCGTTCGTCGTGTTGACCGGGTACGTCGGACAGCTCTCGTTGGCACAGATGACCCTCGCCGGTGTCGCCGGCTTCCTGTTGGCCAGACTCCAGGGTGAGCTGGGCGTGCCGTTCCCGATCGCACCCCTGCTCGCCACGGGTGCCGCCGCCGTGGCGGGCCTGCTGCTGGGGGTGCTGTCACGGCGGCTGCGTGGAATCGACCTGGCATTGATCACTCTGGTCGCCGGCGTCGCGATCCAGGAGGTGGTGTTCGGAAACCCGCTGGTCACCGGCGGGTTGGCCGGGTCGGTAGTACCGAGTCCGAAGATCTTCGGCCTCGATCTCGGGCTCGCCGGTGCCGGGTTCCCCCGGCCGCAGTACGGGCTGCTGGCGTTGGCCGTGCTCGCCGCGTGCTGCTACGGAGTCGCCCGGCTGCGCACCGCGGACCTGGGCCGGCGCATGCTGGCCGTGCGCGCGAACGAACGGGCCGCTGCCGCGGCCGGGATCGACGTCCGTCGTACGAAGGTGCTCGCCTTCACCCTCTCCGCCGCGATCGCCGGTCTCGGCGGCTGCCTCATCGGCTACGGCCAGGGACGTCTGTCCTTCGACTCGTTCGGCGTCACGGCCTCGCTGTTCTTCCTGGCGATCGCGGCCGCCGGCGGGGTGACGAGTGTCGGCGGAGCGTTGCTGGGCGGTCTGCTGGTGCCGGGCGGAATCGTGTTCATCGTGCTGGACCAGGTTGCCGGGCTCGGCAAGTACCAGTCCGTGCTGTGCGGGATCGCCGTCGTGGTGCTGGCGGTGCTACGTCCGGCCGGGCTCGCGTACCGACCGCATCGGACGGCTCGCGCCGATCATCAGGGCCGCGCGGATCGGTCGGGTGGCACGCATCGGACCGGTCCTGGGCAGCGAACGCGTCGAGGAGATCACGTGCGACACCCGCAGCCGCCGGACCAGGGCCGGCCGAGCCTGACCCCGCATCCGGTCAACCCGGGCGGAGCCCCGTGACGGCGTTGCTGGCGGTCGACATGCTCGCCGCCGACCAGGGCCGCACGCGCATCCTCGAGGATGTCTCCTTCACTCTGTCGGCAGGCACCATCACCGGGCTCATCGGACCCAACGGAGCCGGAAAGACGACGTTGATCGACGCCCTCACCGGGTTTGCGTCGATCAGCGCGGGTACCGTCACGCTGGACGGTGCCGTGCTCGTCGGACTGCCGGCGCATGAGCGGCTGCGGTTGGGGCTCGCCCGCACCTTCCAGGCGCTGGAACTCTTCGACAGTCTGGAGGTCGGGGAGAACCTGGCCGTCGTCACGCCCCGGGCACCCGGACCCGCGACCGGGCCAGATCCGGCCCGGTCGCTCGGGCTCGCCACGATCGCCGATCGCCTGCCGTCGACGCTCTCCCACGACGAGCGGTCCTCGGTGGCTCTCGGCCGCGCCCTCGTCGCCAGGCCGAAGGTCCTGCTGCTGGACGAACCGGCCGCGGGTCTCGACCCGGCCGCCCGCCGGACGCTCGCCGACCGGCTGCGCCGCATCGCCGCCGACGGCATCGCCGTGCTGCTCGTTGACCACGACGTGAAGCTCGTCTTCGACGTATGCGACCACGTCCTCGTCCTGGACGGGGGCCGCGTCGTCGCGCGCGGTCGATCCGCCGAGGTGCGCGCCGATCCGGCGGTCCGCGCTGCCTATCTGGGCGGTGGTGGGCCCGACGGCGGCGACCGCGCCGGGACCGCCCCGGGACCCGGGCCCGGCTCGGCCTCTGCTCTCGACTCCGTGTCTGCTCTCGACTCCGTGTCTGCTCTCGACTCCGTGCCTGCTCTCGACTCCGTGCCTGCTCTCGACTCCGTGCCCGCCTCCACCCCGGCGCCGGCCCCCGGCCGAGGCGGGGGCGATCTGCTCGTACTCGACCGGGTCACGAGCGGATACGACGGAGTTCCGGTGCTCCGGGACGTGTCGCTCACCGTCGGTGCCGGGGAGATCGTGGCGCTGCTCGGAGCGAACGGCGCGGGCAAGACGACGCTGATCCGCACGGCGGCGGGGCTGCTGACGCCGTCGAGGGGACGGGTCAAGGTCCTCGATGACCGGTCGCGCCGGGCCGCGCCGAGCACACTCGCCCGCCGGGGGATGGCGGTCGTACCGCAGGGACGAGGATCACTCGGGCGGTTGACCGTCCGCGAGAACCTGCGCCTGGCGGCCGGCCGGCGCTCATCCGGCGAGATCGGGCGGGTGTTGGACTGGTTCCCGGTGCTGCGCGGCCTGCTCGACCGGTCGGCCGGAGAACTGTCCGGGGGCGAGCGGCAACGGCTCGCGTTGGCCGTCGCTCTGGTGCGCAGACCGCGTCTGCTGCTGGTGGACGAGCTGTCGTTCGGCCTGGCACCCGGGATTGCGCCGCAGCTGCTCGCCCTGCTGCGCACGATCGCCCTCGAGACGTCGACCGGCGTGCTGCTGGTCGAGCAGTTCGTCTCGCTCGCGTTGCAGGTGGCCGACCGTGGCTACGTTCTCGACCGGGGCCGGATCGCGCTGTCGGCGAGCGCGGCGGATCTCATCGCGCATCCCGAGCTCATCGAGACGGCCTACCTGGGCGGGAGTTCCGGGCCGGCGGCGGCCCCGGACCGCTGAGCTGGTCCGGCGTTCCCCGCCACGCAGAGAAACCGGGGTCCGGCGGAACAGGGCTCTCACGTCGCCCGATGGTGTAGGGCATGCGTCGGATGAACCGGAAGGGGTGGCGAGCGGGCCGGCGGTGTCTTACTGTCGACAAGCGTCGAAGTTGATCGCGGGAGCTCCGCCAAGGGGCTGAGAGGGCGGCTGGGGCCGCCGACCGCAGGAACCTGTCCGGGTAATGCCGGCGTAGGGAGTCTTACATGGTGTCGCGTACCGACCGTTCGTCCTCGTCCACCTCGAAGGCCGTCACCTCGTCCCCGTCCACCTCATCCTTGTCGTCCGCCGCATCCTCCCCGTCCGTCTCGTCCTCGTCCTCCTCGTCGTCCGTCTCGGCCGCGGGGATGACGGCGGTCTCGACGGGTCCGCTGACGGGCAGCCGCAAGACCTGGCTGGTCGGAGCGGATCCCGATCTGCGGGTGCCGATGCGGGAGATCGTGCTGACCACGGGTGACACCGTCGTGGTGTACGACACCTCCGGTCCATATACCGATCCGGGGGTGACGATCGATGTGCGCCGGGGTCTGCCGGCGACGCGGGACAGCTGGATCGCCCAGCGTGGCGACACCGCGCCGGATGAGCGGCGGACCGTTCCCGGGACCGGGGCATCGGGTCCTGGGACGCTCGGTTCTGGGACGCCCGGTTCTGGGACGCCCGGTTCTGGGCCGCTCGGTCTCGGCGGGACGGATCTCGACGGGCGGGTGCGAGTGCCCCGTCGGGCGGTGCCGGGACGGCCTTCCATAACCCAGCTGGGCTACGCCCGCCGCGGTCAGATCACTCGGGAGATGGAGTTCGTCGCCCTGCGGGAGGGTCTTCCCGTCGAGACGGTGCGGGCGGAGATCGCCGCGGGGCGGGCCGTGCTGCCGGCGAACGTGAACCATCCCGAGTCCGAGCCGATGGCGATCGGCCGTGCGTTTCTCGTGAAGATCAATGCGAACCTCGGCAACTCGGCCGTTACCTCCTCGATCGAGGAGGAGGTCGAGAAGATGGTGTGGGCGACCCGCTGGGGCGCGGACACCGTGATGGACCTCTCGACCGGGTCGGACATCGCCCTGACCCGTGAGTGGATCATCCGTAACGCGCCGGTGCCGGTCGGGACCGTGCCGATCTACCAGGCGTTGGAGAAGGTCGGTGGCCGGCCGGAGAAGCTGTCCTGGGAGGTCTACCGGGACACCGTGATCGAGCAGTGCGAGCAGGGTGTGGACTACATGACGGTCCACGCGGGGGTGCTGCTGCGCTACGTGCCGCTGACCGCGCGGCGCAGGACCGGGATCGTCTCGCGCGGCGGCTCGATCCTGGCCTCCTGGTGCCTGGCCCATCACGAGGAGAACTTCCTCTACACCCACTTCGCCGAGCTGTGCGAGATCTTCGCCGCGTACGACGTCACGTTCTCTCTGGGCGACGGCCTGCGGCCCGGGTCCATCGCGGACGCGAACGATGAGGCCCAGCTCGCCGAGCTCGCCACCCTGGGCGAGTTGACGCAGGTGGCGTGGGAGCACGACGTCCAGGTGATGATCGAGGGACCCGGGCACGTGCCCATGAACAAGATCGAGGAGAACGTGCAGCTGCAGCGGGAGCTGTGCCACGACGCGCCGTTCTACACCCTCGGGCCGCTGACCACCGACATCGCCCCCGGCTACGACCACATCACCTCCGCGATCGGGGCGGCGATGATCGGATGGGCCGGTACCGCCATGCTCTGTTACGTCACCCCGAAGGAGCATCTCGGCCTGCCCGACCGGGACGACGTCAAGGCCGGCGTTATCGCCTACAAGATCGCCGCGCACGCCGCCGACCTCGCTAAGGGGCATCCCGGCGCGCAGGCCTGGGATGACGCCCTGTCGGACGCCCGGTTCGAATTCCGCTGGGCCGACCAGTTCCACCTCGCGCTCGACCCCGACACCGCACGCGCGTTCCACGACGAGACGCTGCCGGCCCCGGCCGCGAAGTCGGCGCACTTCTGTTCGATGTGCGGCCCGCACTTCTGCTCGATGAAGATTTCCCACCAGGTGCGGGCACACGCGGGCGGGGACGGGCTGGACCCGGCCGGGCATGGCGCGGACCCGGCCGGCGACGAGGCGGTCACCGCCGGCCTGCGCGAGAAGGCCGCCGAGTTCAACGCCGCCGGCAATCGGATCTACCTTCCGGTGGCCAACTCCTGACCGCCGTGGCCAACTCCTGACCGACGTGGCCAACTCCTGACCGACGTGGCCAACTCCTGACCGACCGTCCCGACGGGCTTCCGCCGGTCAGCGGCGGGCCCCGTCGGGCGCAGGGGGCTCAGCGGGCGCAGCGGCCCCGGTGGTCCATAAAAGCTATCTAAAAAAGATATCTAAGACGATTACTTTGACGAGGGAGTAACCTCTCAAGAGGAAGTGGAGTGGTTATTTGGGTGATCGGCTCGAGGGGAGGTCTCCGATGAACCCGGACGTGCTGATCGGGTTGGGCGATCATCCGGTGCTGGACTTCGTCAACAGCCTCGCCTTCTCGGCGGACGGCCCGATCGAGTTGATCGCCGATGGCTGGAGCTACCTGCGCTGGCTCCAGCTCACGGGGCTTGTCGGCACGGCCGAACGAGAGGCGCTGCCTGCCCGGTTCGGATCCGAGGAGCTCGACCGCATCGCCGTCGCCGCGGTCGAGCTCCGGGAGTGGCTGCGGCCGCGCATCGGCGCCTGGGCGGGCGGCAGCTCCACCGTGCCGGACGAACCCACGCTGTCGCGACTGAATGGGCTGTTGGCCACCGACTGAAGCGCGCAGGTCGGCTACCACTGGCATCTGCGGAAGCTGATGGCCGAGCGTGGGCTGTTCGCGACGACGGCGCTGGTCCCGCTGCTCGCCGAGCGGGGTGTCCGGCTCTCCCGCGAGCAGGTCTACCGGTTGGTGACCGGCATCCCGGAGCGGCTGTCGCTGGCCACACTCGCCGCGCTCTGCGACATCCTCGGCTGCGCGCCCGGAGACCTGGTCGAGCCCTATTGGGGCCGGCCCCGGCGCGCCGACATCACCGCCATCCCCGGCCCGGGGGTCGGGTCATGACCAGCCCCTGGGCGTCACGGCTCGCGACGGCGGCGGCCCGCTGGGTGGCGGTGACCGCCGCGGTCGCGGCCGCCGACCCGTCGCTGCCCGCCGACGTGATTACCGCGGCGGTGCCGGTCTGCGCGCGCACGACGACCAGCCCGACATCTGCGTGAACTGCTTCACACTCCCGGAAGCGGTCTGCTCGGTCTGCGGGCGGCGGCGGCCCTGCGCGTTCGCCACCAGCGACGCCCCGCTCCGCCAGACCTGCACGCCTCGGCGCCCACCAGGTACTCCCGGCACGCGACGAGGCACTCGCCCGCGCCGAACAGCGCCTGGCCCGCCGGCTCGCAGACGTCGAACCGCCCGAACACCGACGCGTTGCAACCGCCGAGGGACTCGAACCCCCAACCTTCTGATCCGTAGTTAGATTTGGATCTTCCGTCGACGTCTGTCAACGTCCGCCCTGTCTGCTGACCATGAGCGTTCCGTCCACCGGTATCCGTCGACGTCCACCCGCGTCCAGCGGCTTGGCTGTCAACTTGGCTGTCACTCGTGCCACGGCTTGGACCACGTGACGGGCGCTCGACGCTGAGATCCGGGAGCATACTGGGAGGCATGGCGGAAGATCTTCTGGCGCTCGTCGTGGCCGACCCGACAGTCGGTCATGGGCAGGCGTGTATCCGGGGGACCCGGGTGCCGGTGAGTGTCGTGCTCGACTGCCTTGCCGACGGTATGTCCGACGGTGAGATCATCGCGGAGTACCCGTCGCTGACCGTGTCGGGGATCCGTGCGGCCGCTGCCTACGGGGCGCGTCTGGCGCGGGAGGATCTCGTGCCGCTTCGTACCGCGCCGTGAAGGTCAAGCTGGACGAGGGTCTCCCGGTCTCCCTTGCCGAGCGACTCGCCAAGCACGGGATCGATGCCGATACCGTGCTTGCGGAGAACCTGTCGGGCCGCTCCGATCCGGAGGTGCTCGCTGCTGCGGTTGCCGAGAACCGGATCGTGTTCACCCTCGACCGCGGCTGCGGGAACATCCGTGCCTACCCGCCGGGATCGCTTCACTATCACCTCGTGACCTACAGAGGGCCGCGCCGTGAAGAGACATGCGCTCTGAACTGGCCGGACGTCGACCTCGACCAAAAGAAGATCCTCATCCAGTGGCAGCTCGTCGTCGTCGGCTGGAAGGTGCAGCGCACCAGGCCCAAGACCGACGCGGGAGTGCGGGAACTGCTCCTCGACGACCTCACTGTCGAGGAGTTCTAACCGTCATCGGGAACGGCAGCACGACGAGCGCCGCGCCATGGGCCTCGACTGGGACCCCTCAGGACCGGTGTTCACGACCCTCGACGGCGATCCTCTGCATCCCGCCGCCGTCTCCGCCGAGTTCCAGGACCAGATCGCGAGAGCCGGGGTACCCCCGATCCGCCTTCACGATGCCCGGCACGTCGCCGCCACCCTCATGCACGGCGGCGGCGCGGACCTGAAGGTCATCCAGGAGACCCTCGGCCACTCCAGCCACGAGGTGACGGTCAACACCTACACCTCGGTCCTGGAAGAACTCGCCCGGGAAGCCGCCGAAGGCGCCGCCCGACTCGTCCCCCGCACTCCACCCACTCGGGCCGCGCACACCCCGCGCACACCCGACAGGTCACAAGAAGATCGAATAGGAGAAAAACCGCAGGTCAAGCAGGGTGCGCTCGGCAACGCACCACAAACACCCCCACCAGCACGGTTGCGGATCACACACGCGATCATACTGTCGGCGACCAGAGCTCAGTGGTGTTGATTGGAAATATTCGATCAATCGTCACCTGCACTCACCCGGATCCATGTTTAGCTTGAGCTATAGTTGACCAATGGCCGCAACGCCCGCCCGGTGGACGATCAAGGCCACCTCCGAGGTGCGAGAGTGGCTGCGTTCGCTGCGCCGGGAGGAGCCGGACAGCTACCGATCCGTCAACGCGGCAATCGACATGCTCGCCGAGGCCGGGCCGGCGCTCGGGCGCCCGCTGGTCGACACCCTCAAGGGATCAACGATCAGCAACCTCAAGGAGCTCCGACCGCGGTCGGGCCGCGAGGTGGCCATCCGAGTGATCTTCGTGTTCGATCCATGGTCGCAGGCCGTGCTGCTGGTCGCGGGGAACAAGGCCGGCGACTGGTCGCACTGGTACAGGGCTGCGATTCCTGCGGCAGAGGTTGTCTACGACGGCTGGCTGGCCGTCGAACGGAAACGGCGGGAGGGCTCATGACCGAGTTCCATGACTGGGAGGACATCCGCGCCGAGCTCCATGACGGCGATGACGCGGCACTCGCCGTGGAACGAGCGCGTACGGAGGCGTGGGCCAGCGCCTACCACCTGGCCGAGGAGCGCAAGCGCCTTGGTTTGACACAGCGTCAGGTCGCCGATCTGATGGGCGTCTCACCTGGCCGGATAAGCCAGATCGAAAACGGTGATCTGGACGTGAACGAGGTGGCAACCCTGAGCCGATACGCCCGGGCGTTGGGCGCACGCATGCGGATCATCTTCGACTACGGTAATGACCTCCGCCAGATCGCCTGATACGACCGGGAACTCAAGAAGCGGATCGGGGCGGCGCTGCCGCTGCTGCTGTCCCAGGGGCGCACCCCCGGAGTCGTGATCGTCGCCGGCCGACCCCACCCGCGCTGCCGACCGAGGCGTGGATCAACCAGCCCCCAGCGATCATCGAGACCGAGGAGGCGCTACCCACGAACCAAGCAGCCTGATGTCTCATCGGGATTGACAGGCTCCGATGGCGGAGAAGCAAGGTGCATTGCGCAAGCTCGACGATCACCTGTCCAGCGACGCTGGCGAGGATGCGCGGTAGGGATGTTGCTACTAATAGGAATCTTAGCATCTGGACACGGCTGCCCTATTGTGATTCAATAACTAGAGTTTCGCAGTTTTCTTGATCCAGATCAGTGTCTGGCAACGGCTGGATAATTTTCCCGATTGCTTTCGGGTGGATGATTCCCTGGTGCCTGCCGGTGGTATCGCGGTGCGTGGCGGAGGGGTGGAAGGCCAGCGCGAGGGGCTGGTGGCGGGAGCATCAGCGTTTCCTGTACCAACCCGAAAGTTGGACGCCGATGCTCCCGGACGTGACGATACCGGTTTCTCTGGCGGTGCTGCTGGAGGGTTTCCGGCCGTGTTTCACCGCGCCGTCGTTCCGGACGTTCCGGGCGCTCGTCGTGGGGATGCTCGCCACCGGCGGGCGGCGCACGGTGTGCGGGATGCTCGTCGGCGCGGGCCTGTCCACGCTGTGGCCGCACGACCGGGCGCACCGGTTTTTCGCGCGGGCGGTCTGGTCGCCGGAGAAGGTCGGCCTGGCGCTCGCCCGGCTCGTCGTCGACCGCCTCGTCCCGGCCGGGCCGCTGCACGTCGTCGTCGATGACACCCTGTTCCACCGGGCGGGGAAGAAGGTGTGGGCGGTGGGCTGGTTCCACGACGGATCCGCGAAGGGGCCAGACCAGGTCGGGTTCGGCAACAACTGGGTGATCGTCGGCCTCGTCGTGCCGGCGCCGCTGCTCGGCCGGCCGGTCTGCCTGCCGGTCCTGGCCCGCCTGGTCCGCAAGGACACCGTCTCGGCCTCGCGGCTCTGGCTGGCCGCCCGCGCGGTCGAACAGCTGGCCGGGGCGTTCCCCGCCCGCCGGGTCCACGTCGTCGCGGATGCCGCCTACGCCGGCGACGAGCTCAGGGGACTGCCGGCCTCGGTGACCTGGACGACCCGGCTCCGCCGCGACGCCGCCCTGTTCGCCCCCGCCCCACCCCGCACCGGGAGACGTGGCCGGCCCCGACTCAAGGGCGACCGGTTGCCCTCCCTCGCCCAGCTCGCCGCGGCCGCGACGTTCCGCCCGACGGCCGTGACCCGCTACGGCCGCGCCGGGACCGTGCACACGGCGGTCATCCGCTGCCTGTGGTACGGAGTGTTCGGCCCCCGCCCCGTCACCGTCGTCCTCGTCCGCGACACCGACCGGCCCGGGACCTACGACCTCGCGCTCGTCACGACCGACACCCTGACCAGGCCCGCCGAGCTCGTCGCCCGCTATGCGGCCCGCTGGTCGATCGAGGTCGCGATCGCGGACGCGAAGCAGATCTTCGGGGTCGGCCAGGCCCGCAACCGACTCACCGCCGCCGTCGAACGCACCGTCCCGTTCGGCCTGACCTGCCAGACCCTCGCCTTCGCCTGGTACCTCACCACCGGCCACCACCACGGCGACGCCGCCGACCACCGCGCCCGCACCCCCTGGCAGGGCCCCGGCAAAGTTGTCGGTTAGCAAGCAAGGCTCTTGATCGTCTCTAGTGGTCGTTCGGGGCGCCGCGCGTGGTGTCGGATTGCCTGGGCGATGTTCGTGGCGCCGGTCAGGCGAAGGATCGCGATCGCCAGGTTGCGCAGGCTGGCCATGACCTGGGGAGCGTGGCCGGTCCGGACCTGGCTGAGGTCCTCCCCGAAGGTGACGTCGCGGACCCAGTGCAGCCGGTTCTCCACGAGCCAGTGCTCGCGGGCGTAGGTGGCCAGCAGCGTGGGGCTGGCCTGGTGGGTCGGCAGGCTGGTGACAAGGTAGACGATCTCGGTCGTGGCCGGCCCGTCGGCGAGCGGCTGGCGGCGGCGGGTGACCTGCACTGCCTGCACGGCGTGCGGGAAGAGTAGTCCCGCGCGGACCTCGGTGGTCTTCACGGTGCGCCGCTCGCGGCGGCCGTGGCCGCGTTCGACGGTGCGCGCGGCGGTCTTCACCCGGCGCCAGGGCAGGGCGGCGAGCTGGGCGTATAGCGCCGGCTGGTTGGCCTTCACCGTCAGGATGTAGTGCGCATGCCGGCTGACCAGCCAGGATGCGGTCTGTCGCTGGGTGTGTAGAGCATCCGCGGTCACGATCACATCGGTCAGGTCCAGGTCGGCGAGCAGGACGGGCAGCGCCGGGATCTCGTTCGACTTCGCGTCGACGGCGACCTGGCCGAGCACGACACCGCTGGTGTGGTCGAGCGCGGCGAGCAGGTGGCGGCCCGGACTGTCAGGCGTGCGGGAGCCGCGCAGCGTCTTGCCGTCGACCGCGAGCCGCCGCCGCGTCCCGGCCGGCGGGGTGGTCGCCGCGGCGGCCCATGCTCCCAGCGCCGTATCCAGGGCGTCGGCGTCGAGTGCGGCGAGTACCCGGCGAAACGTCGACTCCTCGGGCACTCGAGAGACGCCGAGCAGGCCCGCGACCGCCTGGCCGGCGTCGGCGGACCATTCACCGATCGCGGTGAACGACCGCGCCCCGGCGAGCACCGCGCAGGTCGCCAGCGTCAGCACAGCGGCCAGGCTGTGCCGCCTGCCGCGGGGCTTCCGGGGGTCCGGTAGCTGGTTGAAGACCGCCAGCAGACCCGCCGGCGACGGAGGCTGGTTGCCGGCGCCGACGGCAGCCAGCCGATCGAGAACAGGGGCAGGCGGTAATACTGGTGCGGCGGGCATGGCACCTCGAGACGATCATGACGGTGTAGGAACCTCCATGATCTCCAGGAGCCGTGCCCGCACCCATGACGCCCCCGGCCTCGCGTCAGAAGCGCGCTACGCAACACCACTGGAAGCCCCACACAACGCCGAAAGTCTGCTTACCAGCAAACTTGCTGAGGCCCTGCTGCTCACGTGCCGCGCGTGGCCGCGCGGGGAGCGGCTGACGCTCGTTCCCTGCCCCCACGTCCCCAGCTACTTTGATCGCTCCCACTGCGCGAAGTGCGGTCACGAGCTGGGGAGCGTGGCCGCGTGAGGCCCGCCATCACGCTCTGGTCGGACAATCGGGACGCCGCGTACGGGTCTGGGGTGGTTCGCAAGCTGCGCACGATCGGTTACCGCCGGATCTCCGACGACCGTGAAGGGCTGGAAGCCGGGGTCACCCGCCAGGACGAGGACATCCGCGAGCTTGCCGAACGGCGTGACGACGTCGACCTGATCGACGTGCTGACCGACAACGACCTGTCGGCCACGAAGGACTACCGGCCGGAGTTCGAACGCATCCTCACCATGGCGCAGGCCGGCCAGATCGACGCGGTAATCGCGTGGACGTCGAACCGCTTCCTACGCAACCGGCCCGACCGGATGCGCGTGATCGAACTGTTCAAGGCCCGCAACGTCCGGCTGATCCCGGTCCGGGGCACCACCATGGACTTCACCTCCGCCGACGGCCGGATGATGGCCGACATCATCTTTTCGATCGACGCGGGAGAGGCCGAGCGCACGGCGGAGCGTGTCGCACGGGCAGCACAGCAGCGGGCCGAGCAGGGCCGCCACCACGGCGGACCCCGGGCGTACGGCTACGGGCCGATCGTCGGCACCGACCACGCCGGCAAGCCCGTACGGGACTTCTACGCCCTCGTGCCGGACGAGGCGGCGGTTATCCGCCGCATCGCGGCCAACATCCTGGCGGGCGTGCCGTTGGCGGCGATCGCCCGCACGCTCAACGCCGAGGCGGTCCCGACCGTGACGAAGGCCCACCGGCCGATCTGCCCGAACAACGTCAAGGGCCGTCGGGCGTGGACCGACTGCCCATGCCCGTACCGCGGGTGGAACGCGACCACCCTCAAGGAGATGATGGTCAACCCGCGTCTGATCGGCATGCGCGGCTACCAGACCCGCAGCACGCGGCGCAGCACGGGAACCATCGCGGTCATGGGCCAAGCGGTGTGGCCGGCGATTCTGGACGTCGATACGTGGGAGCAGATCCGGGCGATCCTCACGGACGCCTCGCGGCGGACCAACACCAACGCGCAGAAGCTTCGGCGCATGCTGGCGGGGTTCGTCTACTGCGCCTCGTGCGGGCACAAGCTGACCGGGAACGGCACGAACGGGACGCGGCTCTACTGCCAGCGGCGTGACGGCCGCTGTCCGGCCAAGGTCCGAATCGGGGAAGCCTTCCTCGTCGGGCTGGTCTCCCGTGCCGTGCGGGGGCGTCTCGACGAGCTGGTTCTCCAGCCTGTGGCCATGGACGACCCGGCCGCCGCTGAGCTGGCGACGTTGGAGGCCCGCAAGAGCGCGCTGGCGGACCGGTGGGCATCCGGGAAGATGGACGATGACGCCTACGACGATGCCCACAAGGCCATCGTCCGCCAGATCCGCGCGGCCGAGGCCCGGATGCACACCAGCGCGCGACGGCGCGCCACGCTGCCCGTGGAGGGCGCCGTGGGCTGGGACGGGCTCGGCGAGGACATCGCGGCCAAGCGGGTGATCCTCACCCAACTGATCGACGGTGTGATCGTCGGCGGAAACGGGACTGTCGAGGGTGATGATGTTCAGCGTGTGCGGATCGTGTGGCGAGACCTGAACGACCCCCGGTAGCCCACGTCACCGCAGAAGGCCCCGGCGTCTGCCGGGGCCTTCGTCGTACCTGCCCGCTATGACCCTTTGAGAGCCACACTGGCACGTTAGAACCGCCTTCCCCGCTGGCAGGGGGGGAGAGATTCCGTCCCTGGACCGTTAGCGGGCCGAGCGTGAAGGGGCCGAAGAGTCAGCGGGAGTGCCACCGTCACGGCGACACGCCGTTGCCCACGCCGTGACGGCGGCACGCTGTGCACGATTCTCGGCGGCCTGGGCGGCGCGCGGGCACCGTGCCGATAAGCGCCCCCTGCGGAGCAGGATGCGACGTCACAGCGGGATGGTGCAAAGCCAGCGACACGGCGCGTCGGTGGAACCAGGGCGCTGACCTGCGACGCTGTGACGTACGCGGCCGATGCCAGCGATCAATGGTCCACATTAACCAGTCCACTCTGACTATCCCCGCTGGGCACCCGACCCGCACAGCGATCTTGCACGACAACCACGGTTGTCGATTGCGAAGCGGCAGCTACCCGACCCGCGACGAAGCATCTCCTTGGCTGACAACCAAGGTTGCCGGTGTGGGTCGTAACGTGACGATCGTGCCGGCCGGCCGGCCGGGCTGCGCTGCCCGACCGCCTCGCCAGGCGCTCAGCGGCCCGGTGCCGCAGGTCGGCAACGTCCGGGGTGCAGGTCATAACGAAGGCCAGCGTCACGGGGCTCTCGCCCTTGCTGGTGCGGCCGGCACATCGTGCCAGCCGTGGCCGGGTGGGAACCGAAGGAGTTCCCGAAATCGGTAGCGACTCCGGGAGCGGTCCGGTAATCTTTCAGTCGCTGCCCGCAATCAACCAGAATCTGGGCTGCTTCGGCCTCGCTTATCGTCGCGGGCGCCACGGCTGATGCTCACGGAAGGAGACCAGCGCAATGACGCCACCGGATGACCTCGTCATCGTGGTAGAGGAGTTGGCCACGATCCAGGACCGCGGCGACTTTCAGACCTCTGATGGACCCGTCGGTGACAGCGGCGAGAACAGGGACGGCTAAGCATCGACGTTAGCTGTCGCCGTACGACCCTGCCTCTCTTTCATCTGTTTCGGTTGGTTTTTCATGGCGATCTGGGTGCAGGCCGAAGGAGCCACCATGTAAAGGATGTTGATGGATCATCAGCTCATCCGCGATATAAAGACCGCGTTGGCATGGTCCAGACCCAGCTCGACACCCTCCCGGTTCCTACGGGGGACTCTTCCTGATTCTGGGATATGCCCCAGGGTGCTCACGCCGACCAGATTTCTAGACCTGATAATGAGACGAAGCCTTGTCTCGCCCCAGATGCGGTGCTTTCAAAACGAATCAGAGCTGCATCCAAACTCCTTGCTTCAGATGAACACGACGAGGCGAGGGCAGGTCACTCCGATGGTCGATATGCGCCGGCTGGCCGGACTTTTGCAATCAGGCTGCACCCTGGTGTTGGACGCGGTCAACCACTTTGATCCGACGCTAGAGGTTGCGTGCCGAGCGTTTCAATGGTGGTTGCGCGCGCCTGTGCAGGCGAACGTGTACCTCACAACGGGCGACGCGGCGGGTTTCTCCCTACACTGGGATGATCACGACGTCATCGTCCTACAGTTAGCTGGCGACAAAGAGTGGGAGGTCCGGGGTCCGTCTCGCCGTGCTCCCATGTACCGCGACGCCGCACCCAATACTGAGCCTCCCAAAGACATCGTGTGGTCTGGTACCGTGAATACCGGTGACGTGTTGTATATTCCCCGGGGCCACTGGCATCGGGCGAGCCGCACCAGCAGAGGTGACGGGTTTAGCCTTCATGCTACCTTTGGGTTCACGAGACGAACGGGCGTCGATTGGTTGGCTTGGCTTGCGGACCAGTCGCGCCGCGAAGAGGTGTTTCGGGAGGATCTGAATCAGCGGGGAGAAGACCCGAAAGAACATCAAAACGACGGCGAGAAAATTATTGTTGCCGCATCGCGTCTTCTTACGTCACATCCGCCGGCCCATTACTTGGAATCCGTGGCGCATGCCACCTCCGCAGGCCGGTATGTCTCCACAGCCGGCATTTTTGGTCCGCCATCCGCGGTCGTGTGCGTTACTGATTTTCCACCTCAGATAGAGACCCAGGGCGATACAGTGGCGGTCGCGACGGCGGAGAAACGGATCGTCTTCACCAGGAAAGCATTACCAGCCCTTGGGTTGCTTCTGTCGGGCAATCCTGTGTGCCTTGACTACGTATCGTCCGCAGCGGGGATCGATGGCGCGCGCCTTGGGGAGATACTTGTCCGGGAGGGCATATGCGCGGAACTGACTCCGGAATTATTCTCGGGCTATACCGGTCTGACCACAGACGGCAAGCTTTAGAGGATGCCCTTGCCGTTGGCATTCAATGCCTAGACACAAGCTACAACTATCATGGGTTCGACTCGCATCGCCTTCTCTCAAGCGTCGTGGGCGATTTACTTTCCATGTTCTCCATCTCGACGAAAGTCGGCTTCTTCCGAGAGTCCGGACGGGTAGTTCACACCCTCGCTCCCGGCCGGCTTCGCCGTGCGGTGGAGGAATCAGCGTGCGACCTTGGACGCATCCCGGACGTCGTCTTTCTGCATAATCCTGAGAAGTCCCTTGTGGGAGTGAGCCCCGTACAAGCCCGTGAGCGCTTGGATGCGGCGTGCGCGGCGCTGTATGAAGCGGTAGCCATGGGTCTGTGCGCGTCGTGGGGAATATCGTCCTGGGATACGGCGCCGCTGATCCGGGCGCTTGACGGCGATCTCTTCGCGAAGGCTCCCACGCCAGACGTGCTCATGGTCCGCGCGGGGCTGACGGTGCCGTCTGACCAGCTCGACGCGAGCGAGCGGGCGGCGCAACGTCTGGGCGTCCCGTCCGATCGCCTGTGGGGGATGAGCCCGTTCGGCGGGGACGCCGCACGCGACGTCTGGAAGAGAATTAAGGCGGCCACCTTTCTTCAGCCAAACGAAGAAGGGTCAAATGTGCAAGCCGTCTTCCGCGTGTCATATGAGCTGCCAAGAGTAACGCGGATAGCCGTGAGTTCCGGCAGCACAGACCATATGAGGGAACTTGTGTCAGCCGAAGCGCTAAAGGTTGACCTAGACCAGATCGCTCGTTATCGGCAGCTCCTCCGTGAGAGAGGCGCTCACATCTGAAGGTCTTTCACCAGCCTTTCGACAGCCTGACATGCCGGCTCGTGAAGCGGCCCTGAATACGAGGCGGGCGCGCTGACAATGTCCGCGCACAGAAATAGCGTCATGATCTTACCTGTCTTGCTTTCCAGTTCCTCTCTGTACTCTCGGTAGATGCGGCTGGCGAGGTCGGGAATTGCCAGGCTGTTGACCCACAGGTTCGCTGGGTCCAATCCGCGCGGCGCCATTCCCCAGTCTTCCCAGTCAAGCAGCATACATTCTGGTGCCGTGAGATTCGCCCAATTTAGGTCGGCATGCGCGGCTGACCATTGCTCGATCCTAGTGTCGATCTTGCCGCCACAGGCCCGACTGATTGCCAGGTCCACCCGCGCTTGCGTTATTGTCTCGGTGTGAGGAGTAGCTAGCCGGGTGGTCGAATGCCCGGCAAGCGCGGCCAGCGAAGATCTCAGCGTCGCCCACCACGCCTCAGAAAGGTCGGGATCGGTAGTGAGGATACCACCGGGTTTAACGGGATGATCCGCGACGAAATCTGTCTCGTCAGCCCTCCACATGAGATCCTGGTCGGGATCGTTCCAAGAGACGCTTTGCCTCCAGACGGGCCGGGCCACGCCATGAAGCATCGATGAGGTCTCTGTTCCGTTCCATCCCTGACCGGTCATCTTCTCTGGAGATCGAACCTCAACACGGACCCAGGTTCCTCTATCGCTGGCGAGGCCAATTGAGCGTCGCTTCCGCACGACCGCGGTTCGGTCAAAGTGAACGTCTAGTGATCGCTCGACACGTTTCAAGACGTCGTTATAGGATCCCGACCTGAGATCCAATTTAGCGCGGACGTTTGGCACGATGGAAACCCTATCTCTCTCGTCGCTCGGGCGGAGTGTCACCCGTCCGCCTGCGTTCGAGCGCCACGCGGACGGGCAACAATAGTGAAGACGTGTAAAATGCTATCTCGGCGCCCTGTGGACACCGTATCGGCTGTTAGGCCGTGAACTCTCCATCCGTCACACCACGCACGAACGCCGACCATTCCGCACTGGTAAAGACCAGCGCAGGCCCGGTTCCATGGTCCTTGCTGTCCCGTAGGGCGACAAGGCCGCCGTCAAGGAATGCAACCTCGACACACTCACCCTTAGCGTTGCTGTAGCTACTCTTGCGCCACACCGCGCCGGAAAGATCGTGACTGTTCATGGTTCGAGACTCCTAGCTCGATCAATGAGCATCTTGGTGCTCGCGTCCCGCTCGGCCGCAGATTCCCACATCGCGCTGAACGACTCTTCGTATTGCTCTACCTCACGATCTTTCTCTAGATACAACGCTCCGGTAAGTCCCTCCACGTAAACCGTTGGCGGTTCCCCCGCTCGTCCGGTTCCGTTCTCGGGAAACCGAAGAACGACGAACGGACCCGACGTGACGCCCGTGTGTAGGCCGGCACTGAACGGCATTACCTTGATCGTGACATTAGGCAGCCGGTTTACGTCCGCAATCCGTTCGAGTTGCTGTGCGAGCACCTTCGGGCCACCAACGGGGCGATGCAGAATCGACTCGCTGAGAACAACATTCAGGACCGGGGGATCGGTCACTCGGGTCAGCAACGCCTGCCGGGCCATGCGTACATGAACTCGCCGGTCTATTTCGTCGTTCTCGATATCGGGGTCTTCCGCTCGGATCAGGGTCCGTGCGTACTCCTCTGTTTGGAGGAGACCGGGAACGAGTTCCGCCTGGTAGCACCAGAGGCGAGAGGCTGCCTCTTCGAGCCCGATGTACAGGTCGAGCCAGGCCGGGATGACGTCGCCGTAGCTGTGCCACCAGCCGCGCGCCTTCGTCTCCTTCGCGAGCCCCATCAGCGCCTCGGTCAGGTCGGTGGGTGCACCGTAGATCCGGCACATGATCTCTACGTCAAAGCTCCGAAGCGAGGTCAGCCCCGACTCGATGCGCCAGATCTTGGCTTCGGACCACTCCAGGCGCCGTGCGGCTGCCCGCACGGTCAGCCTCGCCTGGTTTCGAAGATCGCGTAGGTACCGGCCGAGCTGGCGGCGCGGCACGGTCGAGCCCGTCGTCGTGCTGCCTTCTGGCATCGCCCCTCCTTCGGTTTGAGGGTAGTCCATCACCCGAAATGAAAGACTCCGGTCGCTGTTTCGCAACAATATCAACATCTCTCAGCTTGCATTGTGAGTCTTGCATGTTGGGTCCTCACGGTGTTTGACTTCTGCGTGACAGCAGGCGCGCCGAGAGTGGCCGCCTGGCCGCCTACGGCGCTGCCATCGGCGGACGCTCGCGTCTCTCTGCGTTGCCAAGGAGCCCTCCTCGGCGGCATCTGCCGCGCCCTGCTGTCTGCGGCACGGAGACGGAGGCGCGGCGCGGGGGCTGCCCGTCGCAGACCGAAGGGAGAGGGTCCATGGACGAACGCCGGTTCGTGGTGTGGGACGCGGACGGACGACCGCTCGGGGCATTCCCCGACTTCGACACCGCCCACGAGTGGGCGCACGTGCGGATGCGGCAGGCGCGAACCCGCCTCCCCCTGACACTCGACGACCGTGTAGCGAAGGTCAGCCGCCGCCTATCCCACGCCCGCTGTGAGCTGGTGGCGTGGGCCGAATTCGCCGTGTTGCCCGGCTGTGACCTGCCCGCTCTCGGCGCAGCCGCAGCCGCAGCCGCAGGCGACACGGCGCGGCGCCAGCCTGCACAGCACTCACGGTCGTGACCATCCGGATCATCGGCCGCTGGGCTGCCGTCCGCGCGCTGACCGCCGCACGGGGCTCAGCATGACTGGTGACTCATCGCCTGTGATCCGGGTGGCCGTGGCGCACTTCCCGCCGACAGCCGCCGCCGTTCCCGACGTGCGCACGAGCACGGCCTGCACGCTCAGGGAATGGTCAGTCGACTCCGACACCGTCAACACTGTCGAACTCGTCGTTTGTGAATTGACCTCGAATGCCGTGAAGGCGAGCCGCCCGGAAGACGTCGTGGCCATACGGCTCACCGCGACAGGAGAATACGTCCTTGTTGAAGTGCGGGACGGCAATGACACCGCTCCCCGTATCAAAAGCCCGGACCTGTTCAGTGAGGACGGACGCGGCCTGCTGATGGTCGACGCGCTGTCGCGCCGATGGTCGTGGTGGAGAGTAAAGACCGGCGGAAAAGTTGTCTGGGCCGAGATTCCCGGTGGTTTGCAAGCCACGCCGCCGCCGACGCAGGCCGCTACGCCGATGCCGACGCGGACACCGAGGGTCGGGCCGCAGCCTACGGCGCCGGTCGTCTACCGCACCGACCCGGAGACCCTGCGGCGGGTCGCTGACGCGCTGCGCGCGCTGGACCCGTGGCACCGGACCCCCTCCGGCCGCAGCTTGCCCGAAGCTGTGCCGCACCGGGCCTGACGCATCGCAACCTGGCCGGGAAAGGGGGAACATGGGGCGAGCTGGTATGCGAGCGGAACAGAATGCGCTACGGGTCCACCTGTTGCATGCGGGAATGACGCAGGCCGAGATAGCCGACGAGTTCATCCGACGTTATCAACTTCGCCCTCGCGCCGCTTTCCGCCACGCGCACGGCTGGACGCAGCTACAAGCCGCCGACCACATCAATAGACAAGCGGCCCGTCTCGGCCTTGACCCGGACGGCAGGGCTTCCATCACCGGTCCCTATTTGTGTGAACTGGAGCATTGGCCGGACACGTCCGCGCGGCGAAGGCTCACCCCGCAGATTCTCGCGCTGCTGGCGACCGCGTACGGCACCGACGTTCACCGGCTGGTGGACGCCTCCGACCGCGTGCGGATGCGGCCGGCGGACCGGCTGGTGATCGACGCCATGACGTGCGTGCGCCAACCGGCCACCTGCCCCCGCTGCCGCCGCCGGGAACCAACCGCGATGCCCCGGATGCCGAGGGCGCGGCCGGATGCGCTGGCGTCGTCCGGGAGCCTCGCTGTGTCGGCACACCCCCTGCCCATCGGGTAGCCGTACCGGTCGCCGTGCCGGTCCCCTGTTTGAGCGGCGACCCCGCAAGGGCGCCGCTGGCGCAGGCCACCGGCTCCGCTGGGACTGCCCAAGGACAGCCCGACTCGTAGCCCTACAGGCCACGTGTTCACATCTGGACGACCTCGGCCGCTGGGCATCCGCACGCTCGCAGGCTCCCGCATGGGTCGCTACGTTCCTGTTCGGTATGAATTATCCAAACTTCCCGTCCGTCCGCCCACCGGAGCACCCATCGGCCCGCCCACCGGACCACCTGTAAAGATGGGTGGGTCTGAGATGTCGCACTGGCGCAGGTCAAAGCACCTGCCACACCCACCCAAGCACTCCGCGACTTAAGAGCGTGTCTTGCGTGGCTGCCCGGGGTACATATCGATCATGGATGTGTTGGAGAGCAGCCTTGCCGGGCGGCTGGTCCCGGACGAGTTGCGGGAGCTGGTGGAACCGCTGCTGCCCCGGTTCGAGGCCCGCTGGCAGGGCGGTGGGACTGCCCCGATCGAGGATCGGGCGGTGTTTACCGCGGTGGTCTACGTGCTGACCTCGGGGTGTGCTTGGCGGCATCTGCCGTCCGAGTTCGGGGTGTCGGTACCCACGGCGCACCGTCGGTTCCAGGCGTGGACCCGGGCGGGTGTCTGGCCTCGACCGCACCGCAAGATCTTGGACCTGCACGGTGTGGCCGGACGGGTCGACTGGTCATCGGCGATCGTGGACGCGGCCAGCCTGCGGGCAAAAAAGGGGGAAGCCTGACCGGTCCGAACCCGGTCGACCGCGGCAAACCGGGCTCGAAGATCCATGTCCTGACCGACGCGGGCGGGCTGCCGCTGGTCGTGGCGGTCTCCCCGGCGAACCCGCACGACAGCGGGGCCTTCGTCCCGCTGGTGGCCAGTATCCCGGCGATCCGTTCCCGCCGTGGACCGCGGCGGCGCCACCCGGCCACGCTGCGCGCGGGCAAGGCCTACGACCAGCCGGAACGACGGCGTTTCCTGCGCCGGCGCGGTATCGCGGTGCGGATCGCCCGCCGTGGTGTGGACAGTACCGAACGCCTCGGCCGGCACCGGTGGAAAGTCGAGAGAACGCTGGCCTGGCTCGGTGGCTACCGCCGCCTGAGCCCGCGTTACGAACGCAACGGCTACAACTTCCTCGGGTTCCTCTGCCTGGCTGCCGCGATCACCTGCTGGAAGAAGCTCCCGCACTCGACGTGAGACACGCTCTAATCTCCCTTGCAAGGAACCGCCGTCGCCTACGCGCCCAGAACACCGCCATGCGCGCCCATCGGCGCTCACGACCGACACACGAGTACCACTTGCCATGTGTGACCAAGGGGTGGTACCGGTTGTGCTGGCGTACGCGCGTGCGCTGCTGACCGGGTCGGAGCAGGGGCGGACCGCCTACCTGGCGGCGGATCTCCGGGACCCCGGGCTCATCCTCGATGCCGCCGAGCTCCGCGGCGTGCTCGACTTCCACCGGCCGATTGCGCTGTTCCTCGTCGCGGTCCTGCACTTCCTGACCGGCGCCGACCAACCGCGTGCGCTGGTGCGCAGGCTGCTGGACGGTCTGCCGTCCGGCAGCTACCTGGTCGTGTCCCACGCGACCGGCGACCAGGCACCCCCAGGGGTCGGCGCGATCGTCGAGACCTACGCGACCACGGCCGCGCCGCTCGTTCTCCGCGGCCTCGCGGACGTCTGCCGCTTCTTCGACGGGACGGATGTCCTCGACCCGGGCGTGGTGCGCCTACCGCTGTGGAAGCCGGACACGCCACCCACGGACCCGGAAACCGTCTGAGTCTACGGCGGTGCAGGACGGAAGCCCTGACCGCTCGCGGCGGCTCCGGATGGCCCAGTGCAAGACCGGATGGCATCTCGACGACGAACCCCTTCCCGACCCGGATCCGCCGTCCGACGACGCCAAGGCACTTGCCGTGCTGCGGGCGGACCTGGAGGAAGCCCGCGGTGAGGTCCTGGCGGCCGGCGACCTCGGGCAGGTCGGCGAGATCGACGAACTGATCGGCCAGGTGGACCGGGAACTGTCAGATCTGGGCGTGCGGGGCCGGATCGCGCCGGCCGACCGGGACCGGCCGCGCCGCGTCCGCTCGACCCGTCGTCGCCAGGATGCCCCCGATCTGCCCCGGCTGCCCGTTGAGCGGCGCACGGTCGGGCGGACGTTCACCGCGCCGGACGGGACGGTGTGGCGGCCGTCGATGTTCCTGACCCTGACCTGTGCCTCGTACGGGCGGGTGCACTCCGACGGCACGCCGGTGGACCCGGCCTCCTACGACTACCGGCAGGCGGCACGGGACGCGATCCACTTCCCGAAGCTGCTGGATCGGTTCTGGCAGAACCTGCGCCGCGCGGTCGGCTGGGATGTCCAGTACTTCGCCGCGCTGGAACCCCAACGGCGTCTCGCCCCGCACCTGCACGCCGCGATCCGCGGCACCATCCCGCGGACCATGCTGCGGCTGGTGGCGGCAGCCACCTACCACCAGGTCTGGCGGCCAGCGACGGACCGGCCGGTCTACGACGATCAGCATCTGCCCGTCTGGGACGACACCATCGGCGCCTACCTCGACCCCGACGCCGGCGACCCGCTGCCCTCGTGGGATGCGGCGCTCGACGCGATCGGTGAGGACGACGAACCCGCGCACGTCGTGCGGTTCGGTCCGCAACTCCAGGCGGACGGGGTGACGGCGAACTCGGTGAACACCGGCCGGATGATCGGCTATCTCACCAAGTACCTGACGAAGACCCTCGACACCTGTCACGAGATCAGCAGTGACCGGCAGCGGGCGCATGTGGAGCGGCTCGCCGATGCCCTGCGCTACGAACCCTGCTCCCCGACCTGTGCGAACTGGCTGCGCTACGGCATCCAACCCCGCAACCCCCGGCGCGGCCTCACCCCCGGACGGTGCACCGGCAAAGCCCACCGGCGCGAAACCCTCGGCTTCGGCGGCCGGCGGGTGCTGGTCTCCCGCCGCTGGTCTGGCAAGACCCTCACCGACCACCGTCGTGATCGGGTCGTCTTTATCCGCCAGCAGCTCGCGGCACTGGGCGCCACTGGCACCGGACCGGCCGCGCCCGAGGACGATCCGACCCGCATCGCCTGGACGCTGCTACGCCCCGGGGACCCGGCCGCACCCCGCCGCGAACATCTGATCTTGCATGCCATCGCCCAACGGCACGCCTGGCGCGCACAGCTCGGAATCGGCACCGAGGAAGGGGCCGGCGGGGATTCGGCAACAGGGCCGCCGCTGGCGGACGCAGCCTGACCCCACCCCGGCAAGCCCCTGGAGAGCCTGCGTGACCAAGCTCCTGCTCACCCCGACGGAAGCCGCTGACCTGCTCGGCGTCAGCCGCAGCACCGTCTACGAACTGCTGAACAGCGGCGACCTCGAATCCGTCCGCATCGGCCGTGCCCGCCGGATCCCCTCCGCCTCGCTGCTCGCCTTCGTCCACCGGCTCCGCGGCCTCGACGACGGACAGGCAGCATGATCACCCTCACTGGCCGTCGGGCGGGGGCAGGTCGGGGCGGTGTTCGGCAATCCATGCCTCCACATCGACGGTCCGCCAGATGTGACCGGCGGCCAGGGAGGCATACGGCGCGGGGAACGACGGGTCTTCCTTCAGAAGCTGGTTCACCCGCGTCCGCCCGACCCCCAACCGGCGGGCGATCTCCGCCGCTCCCATGAGCGGTTGCGTCATACCCCGCAATCTACTGGACGACCGTCCAGCGCCACGTGTACCGTGGATGTCGCTGGACGGTCGTCCAGTCGCGTTGAGGCGGTTCCGGCCGAGTGCGGCAACACCCGACCGGAACCTTGGCCCCTTCCTGCGCGAACAGGAGAGAGACCCATGCCCATCTTCCCGTCCGACGCCCCGGATCCCGACCGAACCCCCGGCGGAGACGTGCCGCTGATCGTGGCCAGCATCGTCCGGCCCGGCGTCTATGCGCTGACGCTGCGTCCTGGTGCTGATGCCCGCGAGATCGCCGAGCTCCTCGCCTGCATGCCGGTCGACGCCTTCCTGACCGAGCACGTCGGCGACATCGACCTGACCATGGTCTTCCGGACAGTGCCCGACGGCAGGGAACCTGATCCCACCGGGGGCGTCACCCCGACGGCACCGGCGGCGGCACGCGGAACCCGCCCGTAGCGGTTCTTCTGCCCCACCCATTTTTCTTCCGTTCTCTGGTGGCGCCTCAATCTGTCGGGGCGGTGGACGGGTCCAGGGTCGGCCATAGGCCGATCGCGTAGCGACGCGATAGCGCCCTGGACGCGGCCGGCGACCCGGCAGACCATCCCAGCGCCAGAGAACGGAAACCCCAACTCGCGCCGGACCATGCGACTCGCGACCCGCGCCCGTTCTTTCGGCAAGGAGCCAGAACCACCATGCCCACCAACACCCCACGGCGGGTGACCCTCATGCAGGCGCTGCATGACCACCTCGACCGCGCCGACCGCGGCCAGGGACGCGGTTACCCGCAGTCGGACGGAGAGACCAAGTTCGCCTGCGACATGGAAGACAGCCCCTACGGCTGCCCATGGTGCGACGCCGTCGAATGGCCCGACGGCAACCCCCTGGACGTGGCCTGATGGCCGAGGGTAAGGGCAGCAGACGCGGCAACGGCGAAGGCTCGATCTACCGGTACCGCAACGGTTGGGCCGGTCAGATCAGTATGCCGGACGGCACCCGGCCGACGTTCTACGGCAAGACGAAGGACGACGTCCGAGGGAAGATCATTGCCGCGCTCCGGGCGGTGCAGGACGGGGTGCCGCTGGTCACGACACGGATGACGGTGGCCGAATATCTCGATCAGTGGGTGACCATCGTTCTGCCTTCCCGCGTGGTCGCCGGAACGCTCGCCGAGTCAACGGCCGAGTCGTATGCCGATCAGGTCCGGCTGCATATCACGCCGATCCTCGGCCGTCACGAGCTGCGCAAGCTGTCCACCGCGCACGTCCGCCACTGGATGACGCGCAAGCTCACGGAACCGTCGTCCGCGGGTCTGGCGCAGTGCGCGGCCTGGGAGGCTGAGGCGGCCCGCAAGGCGGCAGAACGCGCGAAAGAGAAGAAGACTCGCCCGGCTCGACGCGCGACAGCACAGAAGAAGGCTCCGGCACCGAGCGAACGCAAGCCCGTCAAGCCGCTGTCGGCCCGGTCGGTGCGCTACCTGCTGGTGATCCTCACCGCGGCGTTGAATGACGCGGTCCGGGAGGAACTGCTGACCCGGAACGTCGCCGCTCTCGTCCAGCCGCCGAGGAAGGCCGATGCGCCGATACGGGCGCTCACCGAGGAAGAAGCCCGTCGGGTTGTCGCGGTCGCGCTCGTGGACCGGATGTCCGCGCTGTGGCTGGTGCTGCTGGCGCTCGGGCTGCGCAAGGGGGAAGCGCTCGCGCTGCGCTGGGATGCGCTCGACCTTGATGCGGGCACGGTCGCCGTGGTGCGCAAGCAGCGGCGTCGCAAGGCGGGAATTGATCCGGAGACCGGCCGGCAGCGCTGGGAACTCGTCGAAGAGGAAGCCCTGAAGACGAAGGGTTCAAAGGCGGTTCTCGCACTGCCCGACATGGTCGTCACGATGCTCCGTGAGCACCGGTGGCGGCAGGACGACGCGAAAGCCGACCTCAGCGCCAAAGCGGACCAGGCGGAAAAGGACCTGGCGGCGCTGGCCGCGCAGAACCTCCCCGAGGGGGTGTCCGGGACTCCGGCGGACCTGAAGGTCATCCGGTGGGAAGACCCCGGACTGGTGTTCACTACCGCACTCGGGCGGAAGGTCGACCCGCGCAACGTCAACCGGTGGTGGGACGCGGTGTGTGAGCGGGCTGAGGTGCGGCACACCCGCGTGCACGATCTCCGCCACACGGCGGCGACGATGCTGTTCCGGGCCGGCGTCGACCTGAACGAGATTCGCGCGCTTCTGCGTCACACCCGCCTTGGCACCACCGCGGACATCTACGTTGACGTTCTGGCGGACGTCCGGCGGGGGACGGCCCGCAGCATGGACGACATCCTCACCCGGCTCCGGAACCCGACCACCGCTACGGAGAGTGAGGCAGACGAGGGTGCCGCCTGAGTCGTCCCGCAGTACCGTTCGCCAACTGCAGTATGAACTGCAGTACACGAGGTCTTGAAAGCGGCAGAGCCCCGCACCTTGGATGGGGGTGCGGGGCTCTGGCCTGTCTCAACCGTGCGTGCGCTCGGAGGGACTCGAACCCCCAACCTTCTGATCCGTAGTCAGATGCTCTGTCCGTTGAGCTACGAGCGCGATCTGCCACCGTGGTGGCCGGCGGTGCCAGCTTACAGCACCCGACGGGTGGCACCGATCCCCCGAGGGGGATGTAGCTTTCCGTAGTTCATCATGTGCTTATTGTGTGGACAGATGTGGGGTCATCGTCGAATCGGCAGCTGCGGCACCGGCAGGAGGAGTTGCCGGTGGGGCGCGCGGCGGACGGTCAACCGCTGACCGTCCGCCGCGGCGGGAGGCGGCGCAGTACGACCTCCCTGAGCCGGCGATCCTCCGCCTCGGCGGGCAGTTCGCGTGCCCGCACCGGGAGGTGCGTGTCCGAGAGCATGACCAGACGCACCCCGCCAGTATCCGACGCGACGGCCGCGGGAACGCCATCGTGCCCGATCGGGCGGGCACGTTCGCGCCCGCTGCCGAGAGGTCCTCATGGTCGAGCGGTCCTCATAGTGACATCGGGATGTCATCGGGTGTCGTCGATCATAATTGGATTTATGTAACTTAATTAGATTTTATGTATCGTAATTAGATCTGTCGAAGCATAATTGGATGCCGCCAGAGCGTTGTTCGATCTTATCGGGTATCGTCGCATGGAGCAATGATGCGTAACGATCCGGGGCGCAGGGTAATTCTCCTCGCGGCGTGCGCATCATGAAGATCGACGGCTGGAGATCATCCTGATGGATCCGGGCGGCGTGCGCCGCGCGACTCGGAGCCAGCCCTTCGATGCCCAAGTACTGTTCCGTGCCCGGGCGGCGACGATGAGCTCGCTGTTCCTGCTGGCTCTGCTGCTTGCGAGCTGGGCGCCGCGTATACCGCAAATCAAGGAGGGGCTCGAACTCGGCGACGGGCAGCTCGGTCTGACCCTGCTCGGCGCCCCGATCGGGGCGGTTCTGACACTGTGGCTGATCGGTCTGGCGGTCACCCGCTACGGCAGCATCACCATGGTGCGAGCAGGTTTGCCCGCCTACTGCGCCACCGGTCTTCTGGTCCCGCTCGTCGAGGGACCCTGGTCTCTGTTCGCCCTGCTCGCCCTGTGGGGGGCGACCAGCAGCTGCCTCGACATCTCCCTGAACACCCAGGCCGTGGGGATTGAGCGCTGCTACCAGCGGCCGATCATGACCTCCGCCCATGCGGCGTGGACGGCGGGTGCCCTGTCCGGGGCCGGGATCGGTTCGGCGGCGGCCGCTCTGAGTGTCCCGATCGGCGTGCAGTTCGCGGTGCTCGGCGGGTTGGGTCTCGCTGCCGCCCTACCCGCCACGGCCTGGATGCTGCCCGACGGCGCTGCACCGGAAGTCGCGCCGGGGGACGGGCGAGATGGCTGGGACGGGGACAGCGACAGAGCGATGCCCCGGGGTCCCGTCGGCACCGGCAGCCGTGCCCGGCCGTTCGTCGCACTGTGCGTCATCGCCTTCGGTAGTTTCCTCTGCGAAGGTGTGGCAGCGGACTGGAGCGCCGTCTACCTCACCGATGTGGCCGGAGCGGCCGTCGGAATCGCGGGTATCGGCTTTGTGGCCTTCACCTCCTGCATGTTCGTCGTGCGCCTGTTCGGGGACCGCGCCATGGCACGGTTCGGCCCGACCCGAACGGTCCGCGGCCTCGCCGTGACCGCGATGGTGGGATTCGCGCTCATGCTTGCGCTCGGTTCCTCGGCGTTCGGCACGGTCGGGGGAATCGTCGGATTCGGAACGCTCGGCGTCGGCACCGCCTGCGTGCTGCCCGCGGTGTTCTCCGCGACGGGGCGGCTTGGATCTTCGACGGGCAGCTCCATCGCCGTGGTCGGCACGGTCGGGTATGTCGGATGGTTGTGCGGGCCGGCTCTCATCGGTGGGCTCGCCGAGCTGGCGGGCCTGCAGTTCGCCATGGTCGTCGTGTTCGTCCTGCTCGTTGCGATCACGGTTTGCGCGTCGGCGCTGCGCGGTCCCGATTCTCCTGCTGCGGCTGCCGAGTTCACTGCGGACCCCGGTACCTCGGAGATCTCCGGGGTACCCAAGATCCCCGAGGTCGGCTAGCGTCACCGGCGACCAGCGACCAGCCATCAGGCCGGGTCCTCTGCCGGCTGCCCCGGAAGCGGAAACGGGCACTACCGCCGGCCGCGACGGAATCCGGGCAGCAGGGTCTGCACCAGTGCGTCCGTCTCGGCCTCGGCCCGCCCGCCGCGACGCACCCCGCCGACACCGATAGTTCGGTACATCTCCGTTGCCACAGCCTGCAGAGTCCGGCGATCACCCCGTGCGGCGACCGTGCGCAGCAGGTCCCGCCAGAGCACTTCGGAGGTCGGCACGGCCCGTAGCCCGGTGCGGCAGGCCGCCATCGCCGTCATCGTGTCACCGAAGTCCAACGTCAGCTGGGCGAGGCGATGCGCCACGTCGACCACGCCCGCCCGGGTGCTTCGGGCGATTGGCCCGGTGGTCGCCCAGCGGTACCGCCCGGCAGGCAGATCCGTCCACAGGGGACCGCTGACCATCCGCAGGGCTGTCGTCAGATCCGCCTCGGCGTCGCTGCCCGGCAGACCGGCCCGGTGGGTGTAGGCCACGAAGAGTTCCCAGTCGCAGCGCACATCCGGACTCAGCCACCACCGGCCATCCGGGCCGATCATGATCCGAGGCAAGCCGCTGGCATCGGTCCCCAGCCACTGGCGCGCTTCGGTCAACGCGGCGTCGGCGATCTCCTCCGTGGTGTCGGATGGCCAGATCTCCTCGGCGAGGAGCCGACTGTCCACGCCTTCCCGGTGCAGCGCGAGGTAGACGATGACCTCGGTCAACAGGTCGATGCGCTCGGCGGGTGGTCGCCCGGGACCCTCGACGGTGGGCAGTCCGAGAATCCGGACCTGCGCCTCGGCGGGCGCGGTGGGATCGGCGGGCGGCGTGGTTTCGAGCGGCACACGCTGTGGCGCCGCCCCGGGCGTCCCCGTCGGGGGCCGTGAAACGCCGACATCCGGGACGGTGGTATCTCCGTCGGCGTAGCGCGCCCGAGCAGTCTGAGGCGGTGCACGGTGCGCGTCCGCCGCCAGCCGTTCGTTCGGAGGCGGGATCGGCGGCCGGGGTGGGATCGCGGTCCGGTACCCGGTGGTTGGCGGCGGGGGGGCAGGGGGTCCAGGTGGTGCCTCCGTCCCGGGCTGGATCGATTCGGCCGGGACGCGGCCCTGCCGGTTCGCTCGCATCCGGGGCGTCTCGAAGTAGACCACGGGTGGTACCCGTGGGATATCCGTCGGGTGGATGAGCGGTCGCCCCGGATGGGCCAGCAGACCGGCGGCTTCGGGGGCGTCGCCGGTGTCCGTGGTGGTCGGTAGGACGGGACCGGCCGATGCGGTCCTTCGCGGAGGGCTGGGAGGCTTGGGCGTGGGCGGCGGGGGTTCGGTGGGGAGCCGGCGGCCGTTCGAGGGCGGTCGCGTCGGATCGTCGTCCGATGGGGAAATGGTGGGTGGGAATCCGGTGCCGGGCAGGACCGCGGCGCGACCGTGCATGTCCTGCGGTTCCGCTCCGCGTGGCTCCGGTGTGGCAGAGCCGGGGTCGGGGAGTGGGCCTGCCGGAGTGGGGACGGTCGAGAGCGGCTGGGGGAAGGCAGGCCCGGTGAGGGCTGAGAGTTTCGGCGTCCAGGGCAGCGCCCCGGGCATGGAGCCGCGTTGTGAGGGTGGCCTTGTCGGCTCGTCGGGCCGGGTAGTTGCCGGCCCGGTCGCGGTGGGTCCGGCGACGATCGGTCCGGCGGGCGGCTGTGATACGGGGGGTGGTGGGGGGCCCTCGTCCGGCAGACTCTCGTCCGGCAGGCTGCCCGAGGCCCGGGCGGGAGATCCCGCCGCATCGGCCCGATGGAACAGCGCGGTGATCGAGGTGTACTCGGTCATGCTCAGAGCCTGCGCCCGTACCTGGACGCCGAGAACGCCGAGGGACACGCGGCGGTCCGACTCGACCGTGAAGCGCCAGCGGGCGGCCGGGGTGTCGCCGACGGTGAGGACTCCCACGGCGTCGTCCCGCCCGTTCGCCATCCTGGTCAACCGGGCGACGTCGGCGGCTGCGGGAGGGGCCGCGAGAATGAGTAGATCGGGTGCCAGCGCCCGTGGATTGCCGGTGACCCGATCGCGGCCGCCCGCGGTGACGGTCGGCGGGTCTGCCGGTGCCGGATCGACGCCGGTGCGACCGGCGTCGTCCTGTGGTCCGGCGAGTTCGTCGAGGACGGCGCTCAGGTCGTCCGCTGTCCAGACCCGAGCGGGTGCGATCGTCGTCAGGTCGGCTCCGGTGTCGGCCGGGAAACCCACCAGACAGACCCGCAGATCATCCGACCACACGTTGGTTCCCAGCTCGATCGCCACGGCGATCGCGACCTCCGTCGCGACGTCCAGGTCGCCGATCAGGCTGATGATGCCCGGAGCGCCTTCCAGGTCGACGAGAATGCGTGACCCGGCGTCGTCCCGGCCGAAGGTGACGAGGGCCGGGAACGGAGCCGGCACGCCGGCCGTCATCTGGGCGATCATCTGGGCCGGCTGGTCACCGGGCAGACCGGGCATCCGCTCGATCCGCCAGGACCCGGGCGCCTCGCCAACGGTCCATGGGGGCGGTGGAGGCTCCTCCTCCGCGGGTGCCATGTGCAGGATCAGCAGGTCGTCGGTGAGGATCGCCGCGTACACCGGGGGAAGCAGACGTCCCAGATCGGTCAGGCCGGCAGACAGAACGCGCAGTGAGCGGTCGACAAATCGGGCGGCATCCGTGTCGGCGGCCAGGAGCAGCGCGCGCTCTGTCTCGTCCTCCGGGGGGCTCGCCGGCCCCGCCCGGCGTGTGGACAACGCCACCATGACTCCGGCGGCGAGCAGGCTGGCGGCTGCTATCCCCAGCAGACCCTGGGAGGACGGTCCGAAGGAGTCGGACGTGAGCAGGCCGGGTGTAGTGGGGCCACCGGTGACCACCGCGGTGTTCCGCGCCGAGACGACCGCGGCCGTGTCATCCAGGACTGCCAGCGCACGAGAGGCGCCGAGACGACCGTCGCTGTCCCCCGGCCCGGGGTCTTCGAAATCGGGATAGCTGGGTTCTGGATCATCGAGGCCCGGGTCGCCGGGGCCGTGGTTGTCGAGGTCAGTGAGGTCGTAGCCGCCGGGGGTGGGGGGCGCGGTACCCGTTTCGGCGGCAGGCCATCCCGGGACGGAGTCCGGTACATGCAGTGTCTGCAGGCCCTCGCCCTGCGCGTCGGCGGGCAGCAGCAGCACCCAGCCGGCATGGATGAGCGATGGCTTGGACAGCGTGCGGCCGTCCGGCTGGGCACGACCCTCGTTGAGGTCGAAGATCTCCCGATACCGTAGACCGTCACCGAGGAAGCGCTCCGCGATGCCCCAGAGGGTGTCGTGGTGGCGTCCCTCGGCAGGTCGCACCTCGTAGAGCTTCATCATGCGCCCGTTGGGCATGAGCCGGCCGTTCGGATCCGCGATCGGACTGATCAACTCGGCGTGGCGGACACGCGGTGTCATGCGGCCAGCCGGGCCAGCCGGGCTGCTCCCCGGTTCCGGCCGTGACGGCCAGGTCTGCTGGGTCGGTGCGCCGGCGCCGGGATCCGTTGTCGTGGTCACCGGAGCCCGATCACCCCTCGTGAGCGCGGGCGCCCTGTCGTCCGGAGCCGGCCGCGGAGCGACCAGGGCCGCCGAGGTCGTCGATACCGGCATTGCCGTCCCCATCCGGCCGGGCGCAGGCGGAACGGCGGGGGCCCGGGCGTATGTCATCGGGGCGACCAGAACCGTCGTCCCGGAGAACAACACGGATGTGGCGACGAGACGGCGGGCGAGGTTCTGGGGGGCGCCGCCCAGCGGTATCCGCGGGGCGAGGCCGGTACCGCGCAGCTCGGCTCGGCATTCCGCGATGAGACAGGCGGTGAAGTGCAGCCAGGCGGCCCAGAAGAGCAGGGCCAGGATGGCTCGGACGACCGCGCCGGTTCCGTCCCTGCTCTGGAGCGGTGGACCCAGTACCAGGATCAGTACGACCGGAACGCCGAGGACGACACCGGCGATCGCAGCGATGGCCCCGGCTGCGCGCAGCCGTTCCCGAGACCGCAGCTCCGCGGAGACCACCGGCACCGGCTGGCGGGCCGGCACACTCCCGGCCCTGTCATCGACCATCCGATAGGGAGGGTCGCCGGCACGCGGAAGCCGCCGTCGTGACCGCGGTGCCGCCGCCGGAGAGGCGGACGTCATCGATGCCGGCGGCGAGGACGGCCGCGCGGATCGAAGTGGTGTCGATGGTGGCGGGAGCGGCGTGGACATGAACGTCCCCGATCAGGCGCAGGGTCGGGCGCATGGGCACTCCGGGCACGGCCTCGTGCCCGGTTGCGTGGCGCTCATGCTAGGTCGCTGGAAGCCGGTTTCCAGGGCGAAGCAGCAGTTCCCTGACCTTCTTGTGACCATTACCTGGATCCGGTCGATGGTATGTCTCCGCCGTGGATGCCGGCGCTCCAGGCTCTGGACTGGGGCGAGCTGACGGGACTTGCGGGAGCGGCGCCGAGCCGCCTGGATGCCCGCACGTCGATCTCGTGCAGTGGACACCCGGCCTCCTCGCGCTGCTGTGCCTGGACGGCGACAGAAGGACGAACCCGCTGTAATCGTACCAGCGTGGTTGCATAGAGGAAATTTTGAGATGAAAGATCTATGATACATTACTCAAGGTGGGCATCTGATGTCGTTCCGATGCTAAATGTCCAAATTTATTCTTACGTTGAGTTATCCCTAAAAGTGTCCAGTGTCGCGGCGTACCAGGGCAGGCGTATCTTCGATCGACCACCTTGTCCATTCCCGCATCCGCGGAACACCGGCGCTGGCCACACACCGAGGCCGGACCGACCCCGGAGTGGTCTGGTCATCCGGCACTCTGGATCTCGTTCTGAATCTCGGCGAGCCGCGCACGTAGCTGATCCAGCTGGGTGTGCAGTTCGGTGAGGGTCCGGTCGTATCCCGGCCAGACGGTGGTCCGGAAATCGACCGCGCTACGGCCGTCCCAGCTCTCCGGGTCGATCAGTACCTTCGCCGCGGCGCGGAGCTCGTCGAAATGGGTGAGCAGCGGGCCGTTGATGATCGTGGTGAGATCGGCGATGGCGGTCACGGCTTGTGGCGTGCTGCGGACGGTGACATCGGACGGCTGGGTCATGGTGTGCTCCGGTGACGGGGATCTGGACGGCCGTCTCGGCGGCAAAGCGCCTCGATGGCATGGAAGAGAGCGAACGGCGCAGTGGACAGTGGTCCCGGGAGGGCACGGTCCCGGGGGTGATCCGTCAGCTTCCGGCCGCGGCGGTTCGGCGGTTGATCTCGGTGATGCCGCGGGCGAGCTCGGCGAGGTTCGTCCGCAGGTCGGTCAGCGCGCTCTGCACCTCCGGCCAGACCTGAGCACGAAAAACCTGTGCCTTCGGGCCCTCCCAGTTTCGCGGGTCCGCCAACGTATTGCCATGATTGATCAGATTTGTCGTGGTCGCCTGCAGATCGGGTAGCTGTCGGCTCATCCGCCCGGCCGCCTGTTGGGCCGCTGGTGTGGTCACGGTTCGCACGGCATTGTTCCTTTCGGGACTCGAGCAGAGGGGGACGTGAGCAGGTTGGGTGTCGGGGGACAGGCGACCTGGACAGGAAGGACGGCTCCGCGGCGCACCAGCACCCCGCGACCTGGAGGCGCGGGGCCGCCGATCGTGCGGGACAGCCGGACTCCGAGCAGTTCGCCGTCACCCGGCCGCCCCGGGGCCAGGAGCAGCCCGTACCCACCGCGGCGGACGTCGACGAGGAATCCGCGGTACTGGCCCAGCAGCTCCTCGGTCGTACCAGCGACGATCAACACGCCGCCGCCGTCGCGTGCGGCCTGCCAGAAGGCCGCCAGTTCGGCCGCGGCCCGTTCACCGACCAGTTCGGCGTCGTCGACGAGGACGACCAGAGGTTCGTCCCCTGACAGGCCGGTTGGCAGGTCGGTCAGCGACCGGGCGGTGTCGGTCCGACGGGTCTTCGGCGTGACGGCTGACTCACCCCGCCCGCGGCCGCCGTGACGGCCGGTGCTGTTGCTTCCCGCCTCCTCCACGAGGTTCATGGTTCCGTCCAGAACGGCGACGACACCGGGTCGGTGGGCGAGGGAACGAAGGGGCGACGGACGCGGCGTCAACGCGACGATTCGGGCACCCTCGGTAAGGAGGGACAACGCCAGCGTGAGTAGAACGCAACTGCGCCCGGATCGTGGCGGGCCGCTGATCATGAAACCGGGACTGTCGGCATCCAGATCCACCTCGACGATCTCCAGCTCGTCCCCTCCGATTCCGATCGGCACGTGCAGCGAAGATCGATTTTCTGGGCGCATGGCCGCCGCCACGGATCTCCGCGACCGCCCGGGCGCGCGTTCCATCTGCTCGGATGTGACGAGGGAGGGCAGCGCGTCGATCCGGAAAGGACGACGATCGAAGCGCTCCGGCAGCCTTCGCGGCACCTCCACAGATCGGCCCGCATGGGACATCGCCCGAGAGCCCACCGCCCGCAGTGCCGCAACCTGAGCCCGGCCTGTGGGGTCCGCGTCGAGCAGCGCGATCTGTGTCTCCACGGGACTGGGGAACCGACCTCCGACCGCGACCCCACGTCCGGCGGGCAGCGTCCCGGGCACGTCGAACGGGGACAGGCCGGCGAGTGCGTAGTCGGAAGGGTCGGCCATCCGCAGGAGTAGTCGTTCGTCGACGAGCGACGCCAGCCGCCCGATCAACCCTCGTCGATCGGTAGTGATGATCACTCGCAGGCCCACCGCCTGACCTTCGCGCACCAGCCGCAGAAATTGGTCGACGAGTATTCCTCCGTCGACGTCCTCAAACGCGGCCAGAAATCCTTCGAACCGGTCGACGAGCAGCACCAGGTACGGCGATGGGCGCATGGCGTCGCCCGCATCGCCGGGGGACGGCCGCCACGACCGCCGGGCCTCGGCAAGATCCATGAAGCCTTTCCGGGAGAGGATCGTCTGCCGTTCGCTGATCTCATTGGCCAGACGGGCGAGGAGCCTCGCGACCCGCTCGGGATCGTCCCGGCTCACCACGGCACCGGAGTGCGGCAGGTCCTCGAGGGGTGCCAGGGCGTTGCCGCCGCAGTCCAGTCCGTAGAGATGGAGCTCGCCGACGGGCAGGGCGGTGGCGAGGGCGCCGGCAGCGGTGCGCAACACGGTCGAGCGCCCGGTCCGTGGCGAGCCGACGATCATGAGGTGGCCGCCGTGTTCCAGATCGATCGTGAAGGGCAGCTGAAGCTGACGGTCACAGTGATCGGCCAGCCCGATGGCGACGGGAGGGAGCCGAACGAGACCGTCCGCGTGGAGCCCGGGGGATCCGCTGGAGCCCGCCGGACGGTTGGAGCCCGCCGGACGGCGGCCGTAGCCATCCGCGGCGATGGTGTGGTCGCTCGGGCCGGTGTGGTCGCTCGGGCCGGTGCGGCCGGCGGTCGCCCCGACGAGAGAGTCGAGGGTAATCCGCTCAGGGAGCGGGGGAAGCCACGGACTGGGTACCGGAGAGATCCCGAGCCTCGTCGAGGCCTCCCGTACTGCCGAGACCAGAGCAGCCAGGTCGGTGCGCGGCTCTGCCAGGGACACGTCTTCCGACGGCGGTCCGTCCGACGGCGCCGGCACCACCTGGGACGTGTCGGCATCCCGACGTGGAGCGTCGTCCGGTTCCGGCCACGGTAGCGGGGTGACCCTGGGCACAGGAATTCCGGACGAGCCGTCTCTGCCTGGTCTGGTGACCGGATCCGGTCCACCGATCCACCCGGTCTGAACGGCTGTCGTGATGCCCGGGCCGGTGCGTACCACCGCCCGACCGGGAGTGGCCGGACTGATCAGGGCAGCGGCCGGGCAGCCGACGACGTCCTCGCTCTCCGCCGCGTCGGTGACCCGCAACGCGATGCGCAGGTTCGTATTCGCCCGGATCTCCGGTGACACCACCCCCGCGGGGCGTTGGGTGGCCAGCAGGAGATGGATCCCGAGCGACCGTCCGCGTTGGGCCAGGTTGACCAATCCGGCGACGAATTCGGGTAGTTCGCGGGCTAGCGTGGCGAATTCGTCGACGACCAGAAGTAGGCGGGGAATCGTCGGACGCTCGATGGGATGATGGAGCAGACGTCGAAAGGCGTCGAGGTCCTTCGCTCCGGCCGCGGCCAACATCCGTTCCCGTCTGCGAAGCTCGGCGCTGAGCGAGCTCAGCGCGCGTCGAACCAGGTGCGGATCGAGGTCGGTGACCATACCGACGGTGTGGGGGAGAGCGGCGCACTCGGCGAACGCGCTGCCTCCCTTGTAGTCAACCAGCACGAAGATCATCTCGTCCGGGCGGTACATCACGGCGTGCGCAGCAATGATCGTCTGCAGCAGTTCGGACTTTCCGGCCCCGGTCGTGCCAGCGACCAGCCCGTGCGGTCCGTCGCGAGAGAGATCGATCGTGAACCTCCCACCCTCACCGATCCCGACTGGTACCGCCCTGCTCGCCGCGCCCCGGGGCGGCTGCGGCACCGATGACCAGAAATCTTGGATCACCTTCGGCGTGGGTGGGTCGGCGCCGAGGATGTCCAGGAGCCGGACGGCGGAGGGAAGGCCCTCGGAGTCGTCGTCACCGGCGTCGCGCAGCGGCGCCAAGGCTCTGGCGACCGACTCACACCAGCCGGCCGCGGAGGCCAGTCCCACGGCATCGACGGCCGGTGCTCCGGCCTGGCCGGTGAGACCGGCCTGGTCGGTGAGACTGGGCAGGCCGGTGAGACCGATAAGGTCTGGGCAGACATGTCTGATCACGGCTGACCGATCCTGCCGCATCAACAACTCGTCGCCGTCCTGTTCGACAACGGCCCGGCATTCGGGCGGAAGGTCCCGGACGTCGGCCTCCAGGCAGATGATGTGGATGCCGACCGCCGGTCCGCCACGTAGCACGGTCGTCATCCCGGGAACGGAGCGCAGCATCCGGGCCCCGTCCAGCACGACCAGGATGTCGGGGGCGGATCTGGGTGCCTCGGGCGGATGGGCGCGGCGACTCTCGATCAAGGATGTAAGTTCGGCGATCCGGCGGGAGCGGCTGACCTCGTCGGCTCCGACGAAAATGGCTTTCTCCTCTACCAACGGCCGACAGTGCGGCAGCCAGCGGATCCATCGCCAGGCATCGACGATGCCTGTGGAGCCAATCAGTAGACAGATCCGGAGATCGCGAGGGCTGTGCAGGACAGCGGCCTGGATCACGAGCCAGCTGCCGAGAAGCTGCGGCAACATGCCCCGACCGGTGACGCCGAGCACTCCCCGCTCGGCCAGAGCAATGACGGCGGGGACATCGGGAGCGACCCAGGCCGGGGGCTGCCGGGGCGTGACGGCGGCAGGGGAGGGGTCCGTGGTCCGGACCCTGCTTGGCAGGTCGGCCGTGCCGAACCTCAGGTGCAGGTGGTCGGGGTCATGACGACGCCGCTCCCACAGCGTCGCAGTCGGTCCCTGAGCGGTGGCGAGCAGACTTGCCGGATCGGGGTGGCTGCGACGACGCTCGGCGCATTCCGCCGCAAGCGCGGCACGAGCCGTGGCCTCGACGTCGTCCCGCTCCTGCCGGTAGCGGGCCATGGCCGCACGGAACTCCCGGCCCTCCCGCCGTCGGCCGCTCACCACGGAGGCGGCCAGGCTCACCGGCGCCAGCACCGCGAAGAGCAGAACGTAGACCGTCCGCAGCAGGGCTGCCATGCCCAGGGCGGCGACAAGCGGCAGCACCGTCGTGAGCACCGGAACCTGAACACGGCGGGGTTCGGCGGGTGCGGCCGGCAGGACAAAGACGGACTCCCGCTCCGGCGGATGCAGGCGAGGCGGACGGTTGACGTCGAGCATGCCAGGAGCGGAGACGGACGGGCGGGTCAGCACCGTGAGCGGTGCGGGCCGCACGAGCAGCAACGTCACCGGGGCGATCCGCACCGCGGCCAGGATGGTGCCGGCAGGCAACGATGGGTGGTCGCCGAGGACGGCCGCACCCGGACCGGCTGTGACGGTGCACCGACCGTCGACCTCGATCCGGATGGTCAGCGCGGGCTCGTCGCTGCTGTGACCCCCTAGCGTGACAGTGCAGCCGGGTCCCGAGCCGACGGTGAACTCACCCGCCGGCAGGTGATGAATGTCGCCCGCCCCGGGTCCGCCGATGATCATCAGGTCGACCAGGCCCGTCCCGCGGACCCGCCGGGACACCACGGCATCAAGGCTCACCACCGCACCCTCACGCAGCGGCGAGGAGGCCAGGGTCGTCTCCGGGTCGAGCGGACGGACGGTACCGGAGACGTTGATCGAGGGCCCGGCCCGCGCCGGTGTGGGAGTACGCCGCTGCGGGCGGACAGCGGCGGCCATCGCCCCGGCCACCGCACGGAGTGGGGTTTCCGGGGCGGCGGTCAGTAGTACGTCCGTGCTGGAATTCCGGGTGGCATCGCGGACGGTGAGGGTGAAACGCATGTATGGAAGATACGGCGTGGAAAAGCGGGAAGCGGGACCGGCCGACGGGGAGTTCTTCTACTTGGTGTTGTGGTCGAAATACGTGGTGGCGCAGAAACCACCATGACGATTCATGGCGAGTCGCGAGGACGATGCTCCCGCCCGACCGTGCGTGCCGTCGCCCGGGTGCGCATCACCTCCGTACCCGCCAGCTCCACCATGGCGTCACCCACCTCGGCAGCGTCGGCCGGGATCGGTAAACCGAGCGCAGGTTCGGGTGAGCGTGCCTGGCCGGTCGGAGACGGCCCGGCCGACAGGGCCACTCCGGCGCTCACTGACATGCTGATCCGATGACCGTGCACGTCCAGCGGTCCGTCCAGGGAGGAGATGAGCCGCTCGGCCAGGGTCGCGGCCTCGGCCGCGGTAACGGGTCCGGTGAGGATGACGAACTCGTCCCCGCCCCAGCGCCCGAGAATGTCGCCGGGGTGGAGTATTTTCGAAAAGCGGCGGGCGGCGGCATCCGGAACGGCATCGCCCATCGGATAGCCGAAGGAGAAATTGACTCGACGAAATGCATCCAGGTCACGGAAGGTCGGGGTCAAACGGTCGGCAGGTCAGCTGCGTCGACGGACAATATGGAATCCCGCCTCGGCCAGAATCATCGGTATCAGCCTGATGGTCTCGTGGTCCTTCTCGCGACTGGGGGCATCAAGGTCGTCCCACGGTACAAGCATGGGATGAGTTTTTCGATCGTTGTCCCGGTGGGGTCCGTACCGCCACCCGTTAGCCTGTCGCTCGACCATCCACCGCTCGTGTTCCCGCTTCGCGAGAATTTCAACCTCGTTGTGCTGCGCGTCGGTCACACTGAAAGAAAAAGGATCGTCTCGGACAGCGCCGGCAACGATTCCACAGCCGATCATGTCGAGTTTTCGGCGGATGTCGCGGGCTTATTCGTAGTTGGCGTTGCGAAAATCCTCCGAGAGATTTTCCCAGGCGACGAGCGCGCGGTTTTCTTCCGGTCTTTCGCCGGCTTCCATCCGCCGCCGGCAGTAGTCTCGGTGTATTCCTTTGGCGAGCTGTTCGACCTGGGGATCCTGTAGCTGGTCGGGATCGCAGACGCGGTCCAGCAGTGGAAAAACGGTGAGGCCACGGTAGAGGATGTCCAGCGGTCGCGCGCCGTCACCGCTACCGAAGGCCTGCCCGAAGGGAGTCATGCGATCCACCCGAACGATCACCTTGCGGTGTCCGGGCAGCCGGGACACCGCAAGAGCCTTGCGTAACGCCAGTTCCTCGTCTTCGTAGCAGATGAACACCAACTGCATGGCTCCTTCCGGGGCGTATCCATCCAGAAGACCGTTCAGGTCGACCTCGTCGGAACCCGTATCCTGGCAGATGGTGTCTACCATCGCCTCGACGAGGCCATAGCGGGTCTGCAGCAGCCTCAGTACACCGCTGGCATTCTTGTCGATGAGGGTCACCTGCATCCGCGACGTCGCACCTACCTCTCTGCGGCGCCGCGCGAGTTCCAGGAGCAGCTCCCGGCCGAACGGGCCCATGCCCACTACCACGACGGACAGACCAAGGGGCGCGAACGCGATCCGTTCGTCGTCGAGCAGAAGACTTGCACCGAGACGGGCGGTGTTGAAGAACTCGACCGTGAGACGACCGATGTGTTCCCTGCCGAGCAGAAGCGTCCACAGGGCGTCGAGCACGTCAGGATCCGACTCCTCCGCGTAGCATGTCAGCGGGCGGTGGCGCTGGCGTGACACCTGCTCCGCCGCCGCGACGACAGCGGCGTTATATCCGGACGCAGTCCCACACACGTACAGTTGGTCGGCCCGGGCCACGCCAGCCCGCCGTAGCACATCCCCGCGACGCGCATCTCCTCGTAGCAGGACCAGACCAAGACGGCGGGCGTGTTCCGCGATTTCGATACTGTCGACGTCATCGATCAGTACAACCTGGCGGGACGCGGCCCGCAGGCGTTCCGCGAAGGCAAGCGCCGTCGGTCCGCTGCCACAGATGACCGCGTGCCCCCGGGACAGCGTGGCCTGGAGGGCGGCCATCGGTTTGACCAGCGTATCCGCGAGTACATAAGCAGTGGCCGCAGGCGCCAGGAAGCGGGCGATCTCAAAGGAGATCGGGAGACCGACATCATTGGGTAGGTCTGGTGGCTGGACGAAGAAAAGCCCCAGGCTGCCGTAGGCGATGTCGGTGGCGCTGAGGCCGGCGCCGGGGCTTCGGGACAGCTGCCAGAGCCCGACCATCCCCAGACTGAATGCTGAAACCGCGGCAAGCAGACATAGGCGTCGCCAGCCGGCGGGCGGCTGGAACAGTCCGTTGAACATCCAGCGGACGGTCCGCACCGGGTGGCGCATCCGGGAGGACACGACTACCACGGCGCCTTCCATGTTCCGAAAAATGATCAGCAGAACATCATAGAACACGGTGCCTACCAGCCTCCTGTTTCCTCCGCCAGCCAACAGTTCAGCCAGGCCCCGGGACCGGGCGTCGGGAGGTTTCGTCGGGGAGCCGGACCCGTGATTGATCTCTCCCCGATATTCATCGACGAGATATTCCGACGACCGGGAAAGTAGCGGAATCGAGGTCCGCCGGGGTGAGGATTCAGCGGATGAATCAACGGTGGCCGGCGGCCGGCGGCTCGCCGGGCATGGCCCCCTTCCGCAGCACGCGGCGCCGCACTCACACCCACCCCTCTCACCGGTGCCCGGCAGGAACCGGCGGAAGCGGCCACCCTGGCCTGGCGTGTGCCGTGCTCGCCTGCTCCCGGTCTGGGTCGCGCGGCTGGTCCCGGCCTGAGCCGAAAGGCTCCGGACCACGGCGCGGCTCACGCCGCCTTGCCCGGTTGCCGTCAAGAACGTCCCCGTCAGTCATACCCGAAACGTCCCCATCAGCCATACCTGATCGCTACTCAGCCGGGTCAGGATAACGCGAGTGGCGCAACGCCAGCCATCACTCACAGGTACTGAGCTTCAATGCCTGGAGTCATGTTGGCCGCAGCTCCTCCCAGCCCAGGCCGGTTTCGGCGAGGAACCCCAACAGCAACGCGGGCCGGTACCGCAGCCGTTTCAGTCCGTGTTTGGCCGCCTGGTGGACATCGTCGAGGCTGCGGGCGGCCAGGTTCACCAGGGCGGTGCGCTTGAGCTGGGACCACACCCCTCCGCCGGATTCAGCTCGGGCGTGTAAGCCGGCAGCAACACCGTGCTCACCCAGCCGGCGTGCTCCCGCAGGAACGCGGCCATGATGCGTGTCGCCCGGGCGGCGCTTGCAGCCCGGCACGGTGCGTACTGCCATCCTGAACGGAGCCTACGGTGCCGAGCCCGCGGTCCGCTACGCGCAGGTGTCTGGCGGTCGGCTGCCAGGACAAGTTCTCGGGCCTGCTGGAAAGCGCGAGACTGCCGGCATGGTGAGAACTCGAACCCGCCCAGGCCTGTGCTGGCGAGCGTCTCGCCGACATGCTCCGCAGATGCGCGGTCAGTTCAAGGTCATGGGCGCGGCGGTTCGGGCCGCAGGCGAGAGGCCCGCGGCTGCGAGCGGCACCGTTCCCAGAGCGTGAGGTAGGCGCGGGCCATCTGGTGGTCAGTGAAGGTGCTCACGGCCGCCTGGCGTGCCCGTATTCCCCAGCCGGTGGCGCAGGACCGGATCATCCCGCAGCCGGCACAGCGCAGCGGCCAGGGCGGCCGGGTCGCCGGCGGGCATGAGCAGCCCGGTCGCGCCGTCGATCACTGCTGCGGAAGCTGATCGACGGCGACGACCCGCAGATCGCAACCGGCCACTCCGGCCGTCAGGCCGGCGGCCAGCATCGGCGCGCACGCCCACGGCACACACCGGTTGACGTGCAGGACATCGGGGCGTACCCGGCGCAGCAACCGCCCGTGCGCGCCAGTCCCCCCGCGCACGACATGGACGGACGCGCCGCCGCGCCGGCGGCAGGCGACCCATTCGACCGGCCCGGCGTCGGGACCGGCATCTGGTGGAAGCCATGATCGACTACTGTCGGGATGGGCTACGCCGGCTGCGGTTCGCTGAGGGTCGGTAGGCTGGGGCAGTCATCTCTGGAGTAGTCATCTGCAGGATGGCGATCCGTCATCTGGCCCGCCCGGGAGCGTTCACGAAACGCCACCCTCGTGGCTAGCTGGTGCTTTCTGCGGCAAGAGGGTGTGTTGATGTCGATCGAGGAGTCCGGGGTAACCGAGGCGGCGGGGCCGCGGTCCGGCTACCGGACCGACGCGGTCGCGGCCGATGCCGCAGCCGCTCCCGACGGGACGGCTGTCCGTCTCGCCGGCCGCGTGGTCCTGTGGCGCCGTATGGGCGGGCTGATCTTCGGGCATCTCCAGGACCGTAGCGGCCGGGTGCAGGTTTCCCTGTCCAAGACCGATCTGGGCGCCGAGGTCGTCAAGGAATGGTCCCGGGCCGTGAAGATCGGCGACTTCGTCGGGATCGCCGGCAGCCTCTACACCACCCGCCGCGGCGAACGGACCGTCGCCATCTCCGAGATGACGGTGCTGAACCGGACCGTACGTGCCCTTCCGGACAAGTGGCAGGGCCTGTCCAACGTCGAGGCTCGTTACCGCCGCCGCTACCTCGACCTGCTTGTCAACGCCGAGTCCCGGGAACGCTTCCAGACCAGAGCGAACATCATCAGGCGGATTCGCCGTCTCCTTGACGACAACGACTTTCTCGAAGTCGAAACCCCGATTCTGCAAGAGGCAGCGTCCGGTGCCGCGGCCCGCCCGTTCATCACCAGGCACAACGCCCTCGGTGAGGACTTCTACCTGCGGATCTCCCCCGAGACCTATCTCAAGCGGATCGTCGTCGGCGCCTATGACCGCGTCTACGAACTTGGCCGCAACTTCCGCAACGAAGGCATGGACTCCTCGCACCTCCAGGAGTTCACGATGCTGGAGTGGTACGCCGCCTACTGGGACTATCGCGACAACATGGCCTTCGTCCGCGAACTGATCCTCACGGTCCTCGACGACGTCCTCGGCACCCGGGCGGTTACCTACGAGGGTGTCAAGCTCGACTTCGGCGCAGACTGGCCGGAGATCGACTACCGGGCCGAGGTGGAGCGGCGCACCGGCATCGACCTTACCGTTGTCCGCGATCTTCCCACTCTGCGTGCCCGAGTGGCCGAGCTCGGCTTGGACGTCGGGACCTCCCCGTCCTACGCCGGCCTGGTAGACCTGCTCTACAAGAAGACGGTCCGACCCGATCTCGTCCAGCCGTGCTTCCTCGTGCACCACCCGGCGGAACTGGTCCCGCTGGCCCGGCGCAGCGACACCGACCCCACCGCGCTTGACATGTTCCAGGTCGTGGTGAACGGCGTGGAGATCGTCAAGGCTTACTCCGAACTCGTCGACCCCGCCGAGCAGCGGCAGCGGCTTGAGGAACAGGCCGCGCTGCGGGAGGCCGGCGACGACGAGACCATGATGCTCGAAGAGGACTTCATCGAGGCCATGGAATACGGGATGCCCCCGATGTCCGGCCTCGGGCTCGGCATCGACCGGTTCGTTGCCCTGCTCACCGGCGCCCCGACCCTCCGCGACGTCGTCCTCTTCCCCACCATGCGCGGCGCCCACAAAGACCAGACAGCCCCCGTTGAAGATGACCTGTGACGGGGGCCCCTAAAGAAACTCTCGAACACGTCGCCGCCGACCGCTACAGAGCCCTCCCACTCCTTGCTACCAGAGTGCGGGCCAGTGCTCCGGTCTTCAGGCCGGGGGTGAAGGCCCGCGTGTGGGGTGCGAGAACTCGGCCACCGGCGTTGGCCTGGTCTTTTAGGCGGCTCGTTCGTATTCGTTGATCAGGCCGCCGAGGACGGGCTGACGTTTGATCCGTTCCTGGCTCAGGTCCGCGGCGGGGTGGTCGGGCCGTGGTCGTTGAAGGTCGCGGCCGCGGTGGGGGCGTCGTCCGTTGTAGCGCCGTGCGTACTCGGCCAGGACAACGCGCAGGTGCCGTTCACCGAAGATCAGCATCCGGTCGGTGACCTCGGTCCGGACGGTTCGGACTAACCGTTCCGCGTAGGCGTTCGCCCGCGGGGTCCGGGGTGGGATCCTGATCGCGGTGATGCCGGCGTCGGCGAGGAGCGCGTCGAACGACGCGGTGAACTGTCCGGCGCGGTCACGGACCGGGAACCGGAAGTCGGCCGCCCGGTCACCGAGGTCCAGGAGGAGGTTCCGGGCTTGTTGGGTGCTCCACGGTCCGTCGGGGTGGGCGGTGACCCCGAGGATGTGGACGGAGCGGGAGCCGACCTCGATGGCGAAGAAGCAGTACAGACGCCGCGGCGATGCCCCTTCCCCCGATCCGCTTTCACGACCTTCGACCCGGGGCGGCAACGATGCTCCTCGCGGCCGGAGTTGACATGAAGCTGGTCGCCGATGTGCTCGGTCACGCTTCGTCGAACTTTACCCGAGATGTCTACGCGGTCGTGGCCGAGGAGTTGGCGGAGGCTGCGGCGGTGGCGATCGAGGAGTTCGTCCCCCGGCGGAGCCGGAGAGCAGGCGCCGGATGAAGATCCACGCCGTTTGTTCCATCCACGTTCCATCCGCCGGCCATCCTGATCTTAAGGAAAGACCGGGCGTCTCGAACGTATGTTCAAAACGCCTGGTCGACGCGGAGGCTCGGGGATTTGAACCCCGGAGGGGGTGTATGCCCCCAACCGCATTAGCAGTGCGGCGCCATAGACCGGACTAGGCGAAGCCTCCCAACGTGCCTGCTCATCATAGCGTCTCCCACGACGGTGCTGACGCTCGGTCCGAGCGGATCCCGGCGGGCTGGATCACGTCTGTGTGGTCCGGCCCGCCGATTCCGCGCGGTCTATGGGTTCCATCGGTCCCAGGGCCGCGAGGATCGCGTCCGCGATCTCACGGCGCCGTCCGCCGTCCGCCACCGGACCACCATCGGCCTCCCGCACGTAGAAGGCGTCCACCACGTCTAGTCCGAGGGTCGCGACGATGGCGGTGGCGACATCGAGTCGCAACCCGGACAGCGCCCGTACGATCCGGTACAGCACGCCGGCCTGGTCTGGGGCGCGCACCTCGATCACGGTCATCGATCCCAGGTCGTCATCGAAGATCACCTGAGGGGCGCCGGGCGTGGTCCACCGCCTGGCCCCGGCGTAGTCGCGTTCCCGGGCGGCGAGCCGACCGGCGACGTCGAGGGTGCCGGCGAGCGCGGCCCGCAGGTCGGCGAGCAACCGCGCCGGTTCCGGTACCCGTTCGTGCGGCGCCGCCACGGCGGCCTGCAGCAGCGCCCGACCGCCGTTCCTCCGGGCCGAGGCCCGCCGGATGTCCAATCGGTTCAGCGCGAGGACACCAGCGATGATCGCCAGCAGCCCGACGTGGTCGGCGTTGACCACCACGATCTCGAACATGCCCTCGTCCGGCAGCGGATTGACCTGGACGACGTGCTCGTCGGGCAGCGCGAGCAGGCCACGCTGCCGATCGTCGAGGCTCGGGGGAGACGGGACCCGCTCGCCGCCGAGGACGGCTCGGGCCCGCTCGACGAGGTCACCGATCAGCCGCGCCTTCCAGGCGTTCCACGCGGTCGGACCGGTGGCCCGGGAGTCGGCCTCGGTCAGTCGGTGCAGCAGGGTGAGGATCCGCACGCTGCCGGCGGACGCGGCGACGCTCGCGATTGTCCCGGGATCGTCGATGTCCCGCCTGGTCGCGGCCTCGCCGAGAAGCAGGTGGTGGCGGACCATGGCGACAAGCACGTCGACGTCCTCGGGCGGCAGGCCCAGCCGCGGGCCGATCCGTTCGATCTGCACGATGCCCGCGTCGGTGTGGTCGCCGGGGAAGCCCTTACCGATATCGTGCAGGAGGGCGCCGAGCAGCAACAGATCCGGCCGGTCCACCTCGCGGGTGTGCGCGGCGGCCCGCGCCGCGGCCTCCATCAGATGCCGGTCGACGGTATAGCGGTGGTAGGGATTGCGTTGCGGTCTGCTGCGCACCGCCGCCCACTCCGGGATGAGCCGGACGAGCAGCCCCACCTGGTCGAGGGATTCCAGCACCCCCACGGCCGCGTCGCCGGTGGCCAGCAGCGCGACCAGCGCGTCACGGGCGGCGTCAGGCCAGGGGTCGGGCATCGGTGGGGCCTCCCGGGCCAGCCGGTCGACGGCGTAGCGGCCCAACGGGAGCCCGCTTCGTGCGGCCGCGGCGGCGGCCCGCAGCACCAGGACCGGGTCCTTCGCCGGATCGACGTCCCGGGCGAGCTGGACCTCGCCGTCCTGGTCGACCACCCCTTCGCCGAGGGGGCGGCGGGCCGGCCGCCGGCCGCCACCGCGCCACCGCGCCACCGACCGCAGGCCGGCCGCGACCCGGTACCAGGTGGTGTCCCAGGTCCAGGAGATGGCGCGTCCGGCGTCGGCGACCGCGTGCGCGAGCGCGAACGCGTCGGCGTAGCCGAGCATGGTGGCGAGCGACTCGGAGTCCTGGAGCAGGAGCCGATCGTGGGCTCGTCCCCGGCTCAGCCGGCGGATCTCGCCGCGGGCATCGAGCAGCACCTGACCGGCGGCGATCACCCGCGCGGGGGGGGACTCGGCGACCCAGGCCGCCGCGAGGGCGTGCAGGGCATGGACGTCACGCAGCCCGCCGCGGGATTCCTTCAGGTCGGGTTCGAGCAGGAACGCGACCTCACCGAGTCGGGTGGCCCGTTCCGCGACGGCCTCGGCGAGCTCGGGTAGTCGTTTCGGAGCATGGGACCGCCAGCGGGCGCGAGCCCGCTGGGCAAGCTGCGTGGCCAGCGTCGCGTCACCCGCGACGTGGCGGGCGTCGAGCAGGCCGAGCGCGGCCTTGAGGTTACCGTCGGCCACCATGATGGCCTCGTCGACGGTGCGCACGCTGTGATCGAGACCCACCCCCGAATCCCACAGCGGATACCAGACCGCGTCGGCGACGGCGGAGATGTCGTTCCGTTTGCCGTCGTGGACGAGGACGAGGTCGAGATCGCTGCCGAACGCGGGTTCCGCGCGTCCGTAGCCGCCGACGGCCACCAGGGCAATTCCCGGTCCGGGATCGCCGAACAGGTCGACTAGGGCATCGTCGGCGAGGTCGGTGAGGATGCGGCGCAGCCGTGGGCCGGTCGCCGTGGGCAGGTGCTCGGAGCGGCCCTTGAGGATCTCCAGGCGGTCCGTCATGGCTGTCCTCCTCCGTTCGGCCGTCTGGCCGTGATCGATCTCGGGTCCGGATCGATCACGGCCAGTGGAGCGCCGAGCCGAGGACACAGAAACGCGCACCAGCGCAACTGTGGTCTCGGGTGGTACCAGCTCGTGCGGTGTCGCGGGTGGTGCGTGGTGCCGGGTGCCGGGGGTGCGTGGTAACAGTGATGGATGGAGTCGGGTGGTGCGATGGAGCCGTGCCGCGGTGGCGTTGCCACGCCCGGCACTACTACAGCGCGTCCGCCCCCCGCTCGCCGGTACGGACCCGTACCACCGACTCGACCGGAACGACCCAGATCTTGCCGTCGCCGATCTTGCCGGTCTGCGCCGACGACGTGATCGCCGCGACCAGATCGTCGACCGCCCCGTCCGCGACGACCACCTCGATCTTGATCTTTGGCACGAAGTCGACCTTGTACTCGGCGCCGCGGTAGACCTCGGTGTGGCCCTTCTGCCGGCCGTAGCCCTGGACCTCGGAGATCGTCAGTCCGTGCACGCCCAGGGTCTCGAGCGCCGCCTTCACGTCGTCGACCTTGAACGGCTTGATGACGGCGGTGACGAGCTTGGTCATGCCTGGGCCTCCTCGGGCACCTTGACGGGGCTGATGCTGCTCGTGGACAGCGAGCCGCTACCGCCGATGGACGTGAAGCGGTACGCCGTCTCCCCGTGCAACGCCTCGTCCATGCCGGCGATCTCGTCGTCGGCGTTCAGCCGGAGACCGATGGTGTACTTCAGGGCGAGAGCGATGATCGCCGTCACGACGGCCGAGTAGCCCAGCGTCGCGCCGACGGCGAGCGCCTGTTCCCCGAAGACGCTCCACGGGCCGCCGTAGAAGACACCGTCCTTGCCGGCCTCGTTCGTGTCGACGGTGGCGAAGAGGCCGGTCAGCAGGGCTCCGAGCACACCGCCGACCAGGTGGACCGCACCGACGTCGAGCGAGTCGTCGATGCCGACCTTGCCCTTGATCGAGGTGGCCAGGGCGCAGACGACGCCGGCGATGCCGCCGATGGCGATCGAACCCATCGGAGAGACGAAACCACAGGCCGGGGTGATGGCCACCAGACCCGCGACCGCGCCGGAGGCGGCTCCCAGGGTGGTCGCCTTGCCGTCGCGCAGCTGCTCGACCGCGAGCCATCCGAGGATCGCGACGCCGGTCGCGATCTGGGTGTTGAGCAGGGCGTATCCGGCGACCTTGTTGGCGCCCAGCGCGGAACCCGCGTTGAACCCGAACCATCCGACCCACAGGATGCCGGTGCCCAGGAGAACGAACGGGACGTTGTGGGGGCGGAAGTCGCCGGTCGGCCAACCGGCCCGCTTGCCGAGGACCAGCGCCAGCACGATCGCCGCGATACCGGCGTTGGCGTGGACGACCGTGCCGCCCGCGAAGTCCATCGCGCCGCGCTCGAACAACCAGCCCTTGCTCGCCCACACCCAGTGTGCGATCGGCGAGTAGACCAGCAGCGACCAGAGCGGGATGAAGATCGCGAAGGCGCTGAACTTCATGCGATCGGCGATCGCGCCGGTGATGAGGGCGGGCGTGATGATCGCGAACATCAGCTGGAAGGCGACGAACACGACGTACGGGATCGCGCCGTCGCTGCCGGAGAGGTCCTGGAGAGCGAAGAAGTCGAATCCGCCCCAGAAGCCGTTACCCTCGCCGAACGCGACGCTGAACCCGATGACCGACCAGATCAGCGTGACGATCCCGATGCAGAAGAAGTTCTGCATGATCATTCCGAGCACGTTCTTCGCTCGGACCATGCCACCGTAGAAGAACGCCAGTCCGGGCGTCATGAACAGCACGATCGCGGAACTGATGAGCATCCACGCGGTATCGCCCGAATTCAATTTGTCCATGTCTCTCCTGTCATTCCCCGCGCGATGCGCGGACTGCGCTCACCCGGTCCCCGGCCACGCTGCGCTCGTCCCGGATCCTCGGGTCCGAAGAGTCGGCAAGATCTGTTCCCGACCTGTGTCTTAGCTGTTTCTGGCATGTGAAATCGCTAAATTGGGTGGCCTGTGACCCGATCTCATCGGCTGGCGGTGGGTGCTTGGAGACTCTCCGCTCGTCGCGGCGTGCTTCCGTGACTGTATAACTGCATAGAGTTACCGTCCGGCGGTGTGAGCAGTGTCCCCACGGAGGGCTGGCATAGCGCCGGCGAACCGCGCCCCGGGCCCCGCCGTCCCCGTGATGTCCCGCCATCCGGGTTCGGCCGGCGAACTTCGAAACACGTCGCAAGGCAGACTCCCGCCGCCGGCCCGACCGACGATCCCCAGCCGACCGGGAACGATCCGACCGGATGGCGTCCGAAAGCCGGAGCGCCCATTGTTCTCGGACTGGTCGGCATTCTCGTCGCCGGACCTCCGGTTGTCTGGGGGTTTGCCGGATCCGCCTGGGCGGCGCCGACGACTCCGGCCTCCGGGTCGGCCCCGGAGAGCCCGGAGAGCCTGCAGAGCCTGCAGGCGGAGATCAACGGTACCCGGGTACGGCTGGACGAATCCACTCGTCAGACGGCGATTGCCACTGAGGTGTTCAACGCCGAACGTATTCGGCTGGCCGAGGCCGAGCGGGCCGCGGCTGCCGCGGCCGGGCGGGTCGACCGCGCTGACGACGCTGTACGGCAGGCCTCGGACAAACACCGGGGGTTGGCGGTGTCGGCGAATCGGGCCGGGGGATTCGGGCAACTGTCGTTGCTGCTGACCGGCGACCCCCGACAGGTACTCGACCGGGCCGGTGCGGTCGATGCGCTGGCCCGCCGGCAACGCGTGGCGGACACTGGCCTGCGGCTCGCGCGTCGGGATCTCACCGAGGCACGCCGGAGCGCTGACGTGGCACTTGCGGGCAAGAGGAAGATCGTCATGCGGCTCGCCGCACGTAAGCGGTCCATCGAGGCGTCCGCCGCCGAGCAGCGCAGCCTGCTGCAGCGGCTCGAATCCCGCTACGCATCGCTGGAGCGGCGGGCCAGGGAGCGCCAAGCCGCCGCCGCGCGGGCCCGCAGGGCGGCGGCGGCCGCCGCCGCGGCATCGGCGGCCAGGAAGGCCGCGGCCGAACGGGTCCGTTATCGGAAGGAGTCGGCCGCGGTCGCGGCCGCGGGCCGGGCGTTCGCCGCGGCCCCGACTACCCCGGCACCCATCCCGCCGACGGGCGGCGGTGGCGCGTCGCGCGCGGTGCAGGAGGCATACGCCCAGCTGGGCAAGCCCTACGTGTGGGCTGCGGCGGGGCCGAAGTCCTTCGACTGCTCCGGCCTGACGCAGTGGGTCTGGGGGAAGGCCGGGGTCTCGCTGAGCCACTACACCGGATCACAATGGAATGAGGGGCGCCGCGTGAACCGGGCGGGCCTCATTCCCGGCGATCTCGTCTTCTTCCATGCCGATCTTGATCATGTCGGGATCTACATCGGGGGCGGGAAGATGATCCACGCTCCGCGGACCGGGGAGGTGGTCAAGGTGGAGAAGATCTGGTGGTCGAGCTTCCGGGGGGGTGTGCGGCCGGGAGCGTGACACCATCGGCCGCTGGCGGAAGCGATCAGGATGGCGACGGCGACGGTGCCGTGGGCGACGACTCAGCGGTCGACTCAGCGGTCGACGTAAACGAGAGCCGCGGTGCTACGGCTGATCTCCGCGTCGGTCTGGCCGTTGGGAGTGACGATGTGGATCAGGTTGCCGCGGGAGCCCGGCGTGATCTGCGCGCCGGGGACGATCGCGGCGTCCTGAAGCCGGCGCATGATGCTTTCGTCCGTCTGCAACCGCTCGGAGATCCAGCTCACCGTGACCGGCCTGCCACCACCGGACGAGGCGAGGTCGGCCGACGCCAGTAGGCTCACCGGGGCGGAAGCCGGCCGTGCCGTGGTGTGGTGCTGCTGGGAAGGCGGGATCTCGTTACCGAATGGGCAGCGCTTCGGATCGCCGAGCAGGACGGTGAGGCGCGCCTCGACCTCGTCGGAGATTACATGCTCCCACCGACAGGCCTCGTTGTGTACCAGCGCCCAGTCCAACCCGATGACCTTCGTGAGCAGCAGCTCGGCCAAGCGGTGCTTGCGCATGACGGCGGTGGCCCGCAGCAGGCCCTTCTCCGTGAACTGCACGGTCCGGTCGTCGGCGAGGCACACCAGCCCCTCGTTGGCCAGACGAGCCGTCGACTCGCTCGCGGCCGGCGCGCTGACATGCAGGCGCTCCACCAGACGCGCGCGCAGCGGGGGGATGCCCTCCTCCCTCAGCTCGTACAGGGTTCGGAGGTACATCTCGGTACTGTCGATCAATCCAGTCACCGGTCTCCTTCGTCCTCTCCAGGGTACGCTCAGCCTGGGACTCACAAGAGCCATCTGCCCCCCGAAGACCATGCCGGCTGGTCGGTTTCGATGTCCCGTCGGTCCCTTCCCCCGGACCGGGGTCGGTGTTCCACGACGTGTTCCATGGCCTCGGTTCGGCGGGTATGGCCTCGGTCCGGCGGCGTGTCCTCGTGCGGCACCCGTCCCGCGCGCGGGCTTGCACCCAGGGCCGGCATCGGCGCCCGCGGCACTAGACTCGACGCCATGAGCACGACTCAGATCGCGCCCGAGACATCGAACACCCAGACGGACGAAGGTGACGATCACTCTCACTACGCTCGTCGTGAGGAGATCGTTCGCGCGTCCATCGAGGGTGGCCGGGTTACGGCGTTGTGCGGCTACAAGTTCGAACCGGTGCGGGACCCCTCGCGTTTCCCGATCTGTCCGAAATGCAAGGAACTCGTCGAGATGGCCGAGCAGTTCGGCTGATTGCGCTGCGCCGGTACACAGTGCCGGGCGGCCACGGTCCTCGATGGCGGTCATTAGCCTTCGGTAATAATCGGTCGTTGCGGTAGATCGAGCGTGCCGACGGGCTGTGGACGGTGTGCGGATGCCTTGCCGATCGGGATCCATGGTGTCCCCTCGGGCCGGCTGCTCCGCGGCCCCGTATGATCTGTTGCACGAGCCAGACCCGGTGTCCCTCGCCGGCCCCAGTAGCTCAGTGGATAGAGCGACCGCCTCCTAAGCGGTAGGCCGCAGGTCCGATTCCTGCCTGGGGCACATCCGTCATGTCGATCGCCAGCCTCCGGCTGGTGGGACCAGAGTCCCCTGTGGGGCGGGCTGCGTCGCGAGCCGCGCGACCGCGGCTAGCGCCGCGTGGGCTAACGCCGCGTGGGCTCAGGTGGGGACGGCAGCCAGGGCGCCGGTGTGGTGGAGATGGTCCCGGGCAGCCTGGATGGCCGACGGGGTGGAGTCGAACAGGCGTCCCTGGCCGCGCAGCCGGTCCACCAGACCGACGGCGGCCACCGCTTTGGCATGCTCGGGTCGCAGCCCCGACACATACACCTTGACGCCGCGGTGTTCGAGCCGGTCGATGACGTCGCGCAGGACGAGGGCGCCGGTGCCGTCGACGGCGCTGACCCGGGACAGCCGGAGGATGAGGATCTCGACGTCGGCCACCTCGGTGAGCTCCAGCAGGAAGCGGTGGGCGGCGGCGAAGAACAGGGGGCCGTCGATACGGTAGGCGACGATGTGCTCGGCGAGTAGCGCGTGTTCGGAATCGTGATGATCGCCGGGGTCCAGCGGCACCTCCTCGACCCGCGCGGTTCGGGCGATTGCGCGCAGGGCGAGGGCGCCGGCGACCGCGAGGCCGAGGACGACGGCGATGACGAGGTCGAGCGCCAGGGTCGCCCCGGCGGTCAGCGCCATGACCAGGGCATCGGAGTGTGACGCACGGCCGAGGGTGCGCAACGAGGAGACCTCGACCATCCGCACCGCCGTGGCGAGCAGAACACCGGCGAGCGCGGCGAGCGGGATGCGCGCGACCAGGGGAGCGGCTGCGAGCATCACCCCGGCGAGGACCACGGCGTGCGCGAGGGCGGCGAGCCGGGACGAGGCACCCGAGCGGACGTTGACCGCGGTGCGGGCGATCGCGCCGGTGGCGGGCACCCCGCCGAACAGCGGGACGGCGAGGTTGGCCAGCCCTTGGCCGAATAGCTCCCGGTCGGGGTCGTGGTTCTGGCCGACGGTCATCCCGTCGGCCACACTGGCCGAGAGCAGGCTCTCCAAGGCTGCGAGCGCGGCCACGGCGACGGCGGCCGTGGCGAGCGTCGGGATCGCGGTGATGTCGAGGAAGCCGAGCGAGGGACCGGGCAGGGTGGCGGGGATTGCGCCGAGGGTCGTGACGTCCCACTCGCGGGCCGTGACGAGGGCCGTCGCGAGGGCCACGGCGAGCAGCGAGAACGGGACCGTGGGCCGCAGCCGGGCGCCGACCAGCATCGTCGCCGCGACGCCGACGGCGAGCGCCAGCGCGAGCCAGTGCGGCCGGTGGACGAAGTCGGCCACGGCCGCCCAGGCCACGCCGGTCACCCGGTCACCGTTTCGGGCGTGCACCCCCAGGGCCGAGGGAACCTGCTGAAGGAAGATCACCGCGGCGATGCCGACGGTGAATCCCTCCACCACGGGCGCCGGCACATATCGCACGGAGCGGCCGACCCGCAGGACCGCGAGCGCGAGCAGGATCATCCCGGCGAGCAGCCCGACGGTCAGCACACCAGCCGGCCCGTGCCGGTGCACGATCGGCACGAGCACGACGGTCATCGCGCCGGTCGGCCCGGACACCTGCAGGTTCGACCCGCCGAAGACCGCCGCGAGAGCACCCGCCACGATCGCCGTCACCAGTCCGGCGGCCGCGCCGAGGCCGGAGGAGACCCCGAATCCCAGCGCGAGCGGCAGCGCGACCACCGCGACGGTCATCCCCGCGAGCAGGTCACGGCCTGGCTGGCGGCGCATGCTCTCGATATCGGCCCGGCCGGGCAGGAGCCGGCCGAGTTCCAGCCGGCCGAGTGGCCTGGGCCAGCGTGACGGGGCCGTCCTTATGGGGGCGGGGCAGTGGGGCCGGGGGTCCTCGGCCTGCCCCGTCGTCATCTCGATGCGGATCCGATCCTCCCATATACTGGGATGAAAAATTGAAGGTTTCTTCAATTTACATGCTAAAAAGTATGGAGTGGGCGAGATCTCGGACACAGCGGCCCCCGCAGAGCCGTGCCGTGCGATAAAGAGCTGTTTCCCGACTCCGAAGTGTGGTAACGAACAGTTGATAAATTCTGTAACTGGCGGGGAGGTCGCCATCGGGCGCGAACGGGTCGTGGCGCTACTCACCGTGCCGGCGTGATCTCTGGGTGGGCGGTCGCCGGTACTCCGGCCAGGCCGGTACCTCGGCCGGTAGGCCTCGGCCGGAGCTGCGTGGGGTCGACGGGAGGTGGCTCGTGACGAGGCGGGTTCCGCTGTACCAGGCTAAAGCGGAGTTTTTTCGCATGCTTGGCCATCCGGTGCGAATTAGGGTGCTGGAGTTGCTGCAGGACGGGCCGATGCCGGTGCGGGATCTCCTGGCCGCGATCGAGGTGGAGTCGTCGAACCTTTCCCAACAGCTCGCGGTGCTGCGCCGGTCCGGGATCGTGACCGCGACGCGGGACGGCCCGACGGTGGTGTACGCGCTCGCGGGCGGGGACGTGGCGGAGCTGATGCGCGCGGCCCGGCGGATTCTGACCGAGATGGCGGCCGGGCAGGCCGGACTGTTGGCCGAGTTGCGCGAAGCGGAGACAAGCCCCTCATGAGCATGAAATGTGGTGGACCGATGCCCGGGACTCCCGCAGGTGGGACTCCCGCGGAGGGGAGCCCCGCCGAGGGGCCGGCTGGGGGACCGGCGCGCACCGGACGGAGTCGGGCACGGGTGGAGCCGGCGTGACGCCCCCTGGTCCGGCCGGTCCGGCCGGTTCAGCCGGAGTCAACCCCGCCTACAGCGTCACGGTCCGCGTTCCGCACCGGGCCACGATGATCATCGAGGCGGTCGTCGCCGCAGCCCCCGGCCCCGTGACGTGCTACGCGGACGAGCCGGACCCCGGGGGCGGCCGGCGGATCACGTTGGATGCCGACAGCGGGTCCACATTGACCTGGCTGGTCCGGGCGCTGCGGGAGCGGCTGGGTGCCGACCTGTTGCAGACCGAGGATCCCGTCTTCACCGTCGCGTCGACCGGCAAACTCGCCCAGTGTCTCCGCGCGTCGGTCACGACCGGTCACGATCTTGCGTTGTTGGACGCTGACGCCGACCGCCGCGTCATCAGTCACCTGGCCATGCACCCGACGCACACCGACCGGTTCACCGGCCGGCCGCGTCGAGTGGCGCTGCTCACCGACGGCAGCGCCGTCTTGGACTTTGAGCCGCTGGCCGCCGAGGCGGCCCTGCCAGCGGTCGAGTCCCAGGCGGTCCACCTACACCGGGCGACCGGGTTCGACGTCATCCCCATGCCGATCGCAGCCCGTACCGCCGCCGAGCTCGCCGCGGCGATCGGCATGATCGCTCCGGGATTCGCCGCCACCGTCCTGGTCCACACGCATGTCCGCCGCATCGACGCCGCCCGCGCCGCGCTGCGGTCCGCCGCCCCGCATCTGCTGCTCGACACCGTCAACGACGGTCTCGCCGTCGCCGCCGCGGCCGCGGTCCTCAACCATCTCCGGGCGCGTGACATCGCGCCGGGGCGGGCCCGCGTCGCCGTCGTGGACCCGGCTCGGGGCGGCGATCTCGCCGGCTTACTGATCGGTGTCGGCCTCCACGAGATCACCCTCTACGATCCGGTCGACTACGGCATCCAGCCGCTGCACCTGCTTGCCCCCGAACTCGATCTGATCGTCGACCTGATCGGCTTGGCGGCGCCGCCCAAGGGCGTTCCCGTCCTGCGGATCCGCCCGGAGACGCCCCCTCCGCTGGCCCGCGCCACCTCGGGCCCGCGTCCGCTGCACGCGCTGCCCGGACTGCTGCGGGCGGTCGTCACCACTCGCCGCCCGGTCACCCCCGCTGCCCGCCTCGCCGCCGTGCACGCCCTCGTCGGTCAGACGCCGCCCGGCAGCGTGCTGCCTCCCCTCGACCATCCACGGCTAGCCCCCGCCGTTGCCGCGGCAGCCACCCACGCCCTCACCGCGCAGGAGTAGCTCACCGCGCTCCCGGCGGAGGTGGTCGCCTGGAGGTGGTCACCTGGTAGGGGGTGGTGGGGCCCGCCACTGCCAGGCCCACCGACAGGTCCACTGCCAGGCCCATCGGCGAATCCCGGCGGATGATCGTCCGTTGGGAGGACCGTTCCTCATGAACGGGATGAACGGGGTGCGTTGTCATGGGCGGCACTCTCCCGCCGGCATTGCGGATGCGGAAGTACGACGGCCCCGGTCCGATCTTTGCGGCATATCACTCAAAAATATCCTAAAGGGTCATACGGCCATATTCCAGCAATGCGCCACCCTGCTTCTTCGGCCTGCCGGGAAGCCCGAGTCGGACCGACACGGCCGAGGAACCGACACGGCCGAGGAGATGACACCGGGCCGAGGGCGCTCGTGCGTCCGACGCCGGCCGGCCCGGCGCTGGGGAGTTCCACGTCGCGGGTGGCCTGGTCACGTCGGGAAGGGGATACGAACGCCACTTCGCGTGACCAGTCATCCGAAGAGTCGTTCCCGGTCCGGCGGGACGTCTCAGCTCGGCGCGGGGACGAGGTCCAGCAGCGCCTGAGCGGCAAGCTCGTATCCGAGGGCCCCCAGGCCGACGATCACTCCCCGGGCGAGTGCCGAGAGAATGGATTCGTGCCGGAAGGACTCCCGAGCCCAGACATTGGAGAGATGGACCTCGATCCACGGGTTCGGATAATTGGCCAAAGCGTCACGAAGGCTCCAGCCGTACATCATCAGCGCACCTGGATTGACGATCGCACCGATCGAGTCGTAATTATCCTGAATAGTGTGGATCAATTCACCTTCGGATTCACGTTGTACGGAGACAAGTTTCCATCCGCGGTCCGAGATCCGAGCCGCGACGGCCGCCTCGATATCGGCCAGTGTCGCCGTGCCGTAGACTTCCGGCTGGCGTCGGCCGAGTATGCCCAGATTGGGGCCATTCAGGAGAAGTAGCGTGGTCACGGCGCCTCACAGACATGCTGGCCGGCTCGATGGTCGGCGTTTCTGATCCGGAACCCCACATTTATAGCAAAGCCACCTGCTGGACACCCGCAAGCAGAAAGGGCCAGCTGGGGTGTTCTTCTCAAGTCTATCTGTAGTCAGTCCGTTGATATTAGCGTGTCATGTCCGGGGGCGATGGGGAACCCGGGGGTACCGAGGTACCGTCCGTCATGCATCCTCTCGCGTAGATTCCTTCGCCGATCGCGATAATGGAACCGTCGACGGAACCTCGATCCCGGCGCGAAGAACAACGATACGGTCACGGGCAAGAAAAGGGTGGGGATCATGATCGGTAGAGCACGGCCAGCGCCGGAGTTGCCGGCCTGGCCGCAGTACTCCGACGAGGAGCGCGGTGGTCTGATCCGGGCGTTGGAACAGGGCCAGTGGTGGCGCATGGGCGGCAGTGAGGTCGACGCTTTCGAGCGGGAATTCGCTGCCTACCACGGGGCCGGCTACGCCCTCGCCGTAACCAACGGGACGCACGCGTTGGAGCTCGCGTTGCAGGTCCTGGGGGTTGGACCCGGCAGTGAGGTCATCGTGCCGGCGTTCACCTTCATCTCCTCCTCGCAGGCGGCCCAGCGCCTCGGCGCGGTGGCCGTGCCGGTCGACATCGACCCGGGCACGTACTGCATCGGGGTCACCGCCGCGGCGGCCGCGGTGACCCCGCGCACTCGGGCGATCATGCCGGTGCATATGGCGGGCCAGGTCTGCGACATGGACGCCCTGGCGAAGCTGTCCGCGGATGCCGGGGTTCCGCTGATCCAGGACGCGGCGCACGCGCACGGTGCGCAGTGGCAGGGTAAGAAGCTCGGCGAGCTGGGCTCGGTGGCGGCGTTCAGCTTCCAGAACGGCAAGCTCATGACCGCCGGCGAGGGCGGCGCCGTCACCTTCCCCGACGCCGAGCTGTACGAACTCGGCTTCCTGCGGCACAGTTGCGGGCGGCCACGCACGGACCGCCGGTACCTCCACCAGACCTCCGGGTCGAATTTCCGGCTCAACGAGTTCTCCGCCGCGGTCCTGCGTGCCCAGCTCGGCCGCCTGGCCGGCCAGATTGACACGCGTGAGGAGCGCTGGCCGGTGCTGGCGGGCGCGCTTGCCGACATCCCGGGCGTCGTCCCGCAGGGCCGCGACGACCGGTGTGACCGCAATCCGCACTACATGGCGATGTTCCGGTTGCCCGGGTTCAGTGAGGAGCGCCGCAACGCGTTCGTCGACGCCCTTGTGGACCGCGGGCTGCCCGCTTTCGCCGCGTTCCGGGCGATCTACCGGTCCAACGGCTTCTGGGAGACCGGCGCCCCGGACGAAACGGTGGACGAGATCGCGAAGCGCTGCCCGAACACCGAGGCGATCAGCGCGGACGGCGTCTGGCTGCACCATCGGACGTTGCTCGGCACCGAAGAACAGATGCACCAGGTCGCGGCCATCGTGGCCGAGACCCTGGCCGAGCTGTGAGCCGAGGCGAGACCGGCAACCCCACGCGGACTCCGCTGCGGGTCGCCGTGGTGGGGCTGGGCTGGGCCGGCCGGTCGATCTGGCTTCCCCGGCTGCGAGAACACCCGGAGTTCGTCGTGGTCACGGCCGTCGATTCCGATTCCGGGGCCCGCCGGGCGGCGGCCGGGGCCGACCCGGGCCTGGCCGTGCTCGCCGACGTCGACGAGATCGACCGGACTCAGGTCGACCTCGCGGTCGTGGCGGTGCCCAACCACCGGCACGCCGACATCGCAGCCCGGCTGCTGAGCGCCGGTATTCCGGTTTTCCTGGAGAAGCCGGTGTGCCTGAGCTCGGCCGAGGCCGACCGGCTCGCGGCGGCCGAGCGCGCGGGCGACACCATCCTGCTCGCTGGGAGCGCCGCGCGGTACCGGGCGGATGTCAGCCGGCTCTACGAGCTCGCCGACGGGCTCGGTGCCATCCGGCACGTCGATCTCGCCTGGATCCGGGCCCGGGGCATTCCCGACGCCGGTGGCTGGTTCACCCGGCGGGACCTCTCCGGCGGCGGAGCCCTGGTAGACCTCGGCTGGCACCTGCTCGACACCCTCACCCCGCTGCTGGGCAGCGTCCGTTTCCAGCAGGTGGTCGGGACGATCTCGGACGACTTCGTCAGCGACGGCTCCTGGGTGGCCTCCTGGCGTCACGACGATGGCACCGGGCCGGCTGTCGGCGTCGGCGGTGACGTCGAGGACACCGCACGTGGCTTCCTGGTCACCGAGAACGGGGTCTCGGTGTCGTTGCGGGCGAGCTGGGCCTCGCACGAGGCCCGGGACGTCACCCTGATCAACGTCGAGGGTGCCGCGGGCACCGCGTCGCTGCGCTGCACGTTCGGTTTCGGTCCAAACCGGCAGGATCGTTCGGTTCTGACCCGCACCCGGGCCGGCGAGACCGTGGCGGTGCCTGTGCCCGACGAACCGATCGGAACGGAGTACCGCCGCCAGCTCGATGAACTGCCCGCGCTGCTGGCGGATCCCGCGTCCCGGGGGCGGGCGATCGAGGAGGTCCGCCCGACGATCGCCGCCATCGAGAGGTTCTACGACTCCGCGCGCTCGCACCGGTCCGTCGCGCCGCTCGCGCACGCGACTCGCTGAGGTCACGCATCCACGACCTGTGTCACGACCTGTGTCACGAATATCGAACGGCACCCAACGTCGAGCCCGGGGGGGCACGTGGGAACTGAGCTGAAACCCTGGTCGGCCATGACCACCACCGGGACCGGTGCGGGGACGACCATCGGGACCGGTGCGGCGTCCGGAACACGGAAACGTGCGGTCATCTTCGATCTCGACGGGGTGCTGGTCGACAGCTTCGGAGTGATGCGGCAGGCGTTCACGATCGCCTACGCCGAGGTCGTGGGTCCCGGCGAGCCCCCGTTCGAGCAGTACAACCGGCACCTGGGACGCTACTTCCCGGACATCATGCGGATTATGAATTTGCCGCTGGAGATGGAGGAGCCGTTCGTCCGCGAGAGCTATCGGCTGGCCCACCAGGTGGTGCTCTTCGAAGGGGTCGCCGCGCTGCTGCGGAGCCTGCACGAGCGCGGCCTCGGGCTCGCGGTCGCCACCGGCAAGGCGGGTCCACGGGCCCGGCACCTGCTGGGTGAGCTCGACATTCTGCCGATCTTCGATTATGTCATCGGCTCTGATGAGATCGCCCGTCCCAAGCCGGCGCCGGACATCGTGAACCGGGCACTTGAGCTGTTGGGCGTGGCGCCGAATGAGGCGATGATGATCGGGGACGCGGTCGCCGACCTGGAGAGCGCGCGTGCGGCCGGCGTGATGGCGGTGGCCGCGCTGTGGGGCGAGGCGGACGGCGCCGAGCTGGTCGCGGCCGGGCCGGACGCGGTGCTGCGCCGGCCCGCGGAGTTGCTGTCCCTTCTCCGGCCGCACCCGGTCGAACCCGCCGGCACCGCCGGTGTCCCCGCGGCTCAGGCCAGCCGGCCGATCCTCGCCGGCGACTGAGCCGCCAGGAGCGCTCCGAACAGGGAGGACAGGCCGCCCAGCAACGCTGGGCGGACGGGCGCGGGCGGATGTCCCGGACGGGCAAGGGTCTGGGCGTGCTCGGCGACCGCCCGCGGAAATCCAGGCAGGCCGGCCGCGAACCCGCCGCCGACCACCGCCATCGCGGGATGCAGCAGTTCGGTCAGCCCGATGACGGCCGTGGCGATCGCCGCGGCACTCTCGCCCACCGTCCGCACCGCCCAGGCGTCGGCCGCGAGCCAGGCTGCGCGCAGTTCGGCGAAGGTCACCTCCGCACCACGCCGCTGGGTGGCCCGGCGCAGGGTGGCCGGCCCGGACGCGGTTGCCTGCACACATCCGCGGCGGCCGCAGTCGCAGCTGGGCCCGTCGGACGAGATGATCAGATGTCCGATCTCGCTGGAGCCGCGACCGGGCCCCGGGCAGGACCGGCCGCCGAGCACGATCCCGCCGCCGACGCCCGTCCCGACTCCCAGGTAGACCACGTTCTCACAGCCGGCCGCGTCCGCCTCTGCGAGCGCGGCCAGATCGCCGTCGTCGCCGCAGACCACGGTGCTGCCCGGCAGCAGATCCCGCAGCGCGGCGCCGAGGTCGAGCCCGGTCCAGGCCGGCCGGCCCGGCCATGTTGTGACCCGGCCGGCGGCGTCGATGGTCGCGGGCATCGCCACGCCGACGGCGTCAACCCGACCGCCCCATCGGGCAGTCAGCGCGGCAACGTGTGCGGCGAGATCGTCGATGTCCTGGGTGGCGGTCGCCGACGGCGACCACTGGAAGGTTGTCTCCACCGGCCTGACGGGACCCTCCGGTCCGCTCGGCCTGCTCGGGCCGATCTGCTCGTCGCCTCCCATCGGGTTCGTCCCGGCCTGTGCGGCCCCGGCCTGTGCTGTCCTGGCCTGTGCTGTCCTGGCCTGTGCGGCCTCGATGCGCAGCGCGACCTTGGTGCCGCCCACGTCGATACCCAGACAGCCGGTTGGGGATGGTGCACGCATGAGCCCTCGCAGGTCGTCAGGCGGGTGCCGCCGGGACGAGATCGAAGAACGAGCGGTAGAAGCCGATCTGGTGGGCGAGCATGTGGATGCCCGGATGGGTCGGCAGGCCGAGTGCGGCCGCGGCCCGCAGCAGGCGGGTGTCGGGCGGTTTCATGATGATGTCCGCCACGACGCAGCCCGCCGCGAGCCCATCCGGCGGGAAGGGGAGCGGATCGTTCGGACGCAGGCCGAGCGGCGTGGCGTTCACCGCGAGATCGACATCGTGCAGCAGGGGTGTCGCGACGCCGACGGCGCGGTCCGGCCAATGCTCGTCGAGGCGGGCGAGCAGGCCGTCGCGCTTCTCCCGATCCGGATCGTAGATCGACAGCCGTGTGCTGCCGGCGTCGAGCAGCGCGGCCGCGATGGCGCTGCCGGCGCCGCCCGCGCCCAGTAGCGAGACCCGCGTTCCGGCCACCGGACGTCCGGCGGCCGTCAGTCCCCGGACGAATCCCGCTCCGTCGAAGTTGTCGGCCTGCCAGCGCCCGGACGGGCCGCGGCGCAGTGCGTTGGCGCTCCCGCTGATCGCGGCCGCCGGACTGCGTTCGTCGGCAAGGGCGCAGGCGGCGGCCTTGTGCGGAATCGTGATCAGGATGCCGTCCAGGTTCTCGATGCGCCGGAGTCCATCGAGCACGGCGGGGAAGTCCGCCTGCCGGGCGTGCACCGGTACGAGGACGGCGTCAAGCCCGAGTTCGTCGAACAGCGGATTGAGTAACGACGGCGCCTGTACCTGTTCGACGGGATCCCCGACGACGGCGAACAGACGGGTGGCGCCCGTGACAGCATGCGCGGCCGGTGGCACGGGCGTCAGGCCAGCGGCCCGCGCGGCATGTCGCCGAGCGTCTTCATGACCAGGTCCTCCGGAATGTCGCCCACCAGCTGTGGGCCGTCCGCACCGTCGAGCACGAAGGTGAGGCCGGTGTTCGTCGACTTCTTGTCCAGACGCATCACGGCGACGAGTTCGGCGGCGTCCGCCTCGGTGGGCAGGGCCGTCGGCAGCCCGTAGCCGCGGACCACGTCCAGGTGCTCGCGGACCCGATCGTCCCCGATCCGGCCGAGCTCCCCGGCGAGACGGCCGGCGAACACGGTGCCGATCGCCACCGCCTCACCGTGGCGCAGCACGAAGTCGGTGACGCGCTCCAGGGCATGCCCCAGGGTGTGGCCGTAGTTGAGGATGTGGCGCAGGCTTGAGTCCCGTTCGTCCCGAGCGACGACGGCGGCCTTGAGCGCCACGCTGGCGGTGATCTGCTCCGTCACCGGCAGACCGCGCAGGTCCCCGGTGCCGATGAAGTGGGCCCGCGCGATCTCGCCGTAGCCGTTGATCCACTCCCGCCGGGGCAGGGTCCGCAGGTGGTCGGTGTCGCAGAGGACGGCGCTGGGTTGCCAGTAGGCACCGAGGAGGTTCTTGCCGGCGGGCAGGTTCACCGCCGTCTTCCCGCCGACGCTCGCGTCCACCTGGGCGAGCAGGGATGTCGGGAGGTGTACCACCGCCACGCCGCGGTGGTACAATGCCGCGGCGAGCCCGACGACGTCCGTGGTGGTTCCCCCGCCGCAGGAGATGACGACGTCCGACCGGGTCAGCCCGAAAGCCGCGAACCGGCCGCAGAGCGCCTCGACGTTCGACAGGTTCTTGTCCGCCTCGCCGTCCCGTGCGGCCAGCCGCAGTACCGGCACGCCCGGGTCGGGAACCGCGTCCTGCGGCCGCGCCGAGACGATGACGGCCCGCCGGGCGCCGATCCGCGCGACGATGTCGGGCAGGATTCGGCGGACCCCGGGACCGATATCGATCGGATAGCTGCGTGAGCCGAGGTCCACCGAGACCCGTCGATGATCGGCGGTGATCTGCTCGATCGGACTCGTCCGCTGTGCTGTGAGCATGCCCGTCACGGTGTGCCTTCCGGATCCGCGGTCGCGTGCTGGCGCCTGCCTGGTGCCTTGCGGTGGTTCTGCACGGGGCCGCCCCGGCAATTCTGCCGTGCCCGGCAGTCGCACCCTTCCGCCGGGTCGGGTGTGAGCCATCGCACTTCCTCCTTCCGTGCGTCTTCGTCGCTCCCGCGCGCCACCGACGCCCCGCGTGGGTCGGTGCCCCCGCGTGGATCCGCACCCCGCACGAATTGGTGCATGGTGCACGCAGAGTAGGGTCGTGTGGTGGGTTCAGACGACGGCGCGAGGCTCGCGACAGCGCTCGGACTTCTCCTGACCCGGCCGAACCGGACGCGTCTGTTCGGGGAGTTGCTCTCCTCGGCGGACGTCGGACTCGACGAGGCTGTCTACCCCGTGCTCAACGGTCTGGCCCGTACGGGCCCGACCACGGCGCGCAAGCTGAGCATGGAGATCGGCATCGACCGTTCGGTGGTGAGCCGGCACAGTGATCGTCTCGAGGCGCTCGGGTTGCTGCGCCGTTCGGCCGATCCCGATGACGCCCGCGCGGTCCGCCTGACGCTCACCGACGAGGGCCGGGCCGCCATCGATCGCTCTCGGCGTCGGCTGGCCGACGTCTTCCAGCGCATGCTCGACGACTGGCCCGCCGAGGACGCGCGTGCCTTCGTCGCCGGCATGGAACGCTTTGTCGCGGAGCATCTTGCCGGTCGGGACCGGTGACCAGGCCGAACCAGGGCAGCGGACGGGGGAAGATTGCAACCTTCGTCGCCATCGCGACGACGCTCATCGGTGTGATCATCGGGATTGCCGTTCACGGCTCCTGACGGCTTGGCCTTTTCTGGTTCGAGGAACGGGTGACGGGTGTTGTCAACGGATGTTGTCAACGAGTGTTGTTAATGCTTCATCTCTCGACGCCGGCGGTTTGGAGGTTCTCGCCTTTACGCTGGCTGCTAGTGACGGGGGAGATGCGCACGGCAACATAGCGGCGCCCGCGGAACATCGGAAGGCCCGTACCTGCAGGGAGGCCGCCCGGCTCGGGGGGTGCCGGGCGGCCTCGATTGATGATGACATTTGGATGGCCGCCAGGACAAGCCCGCGAGGACGGCAGGTTTCGGACAGTGATCACCAACCGTTCTGTCCGGCACCCCCGGGGATGAGTTCGATCAGTAGTCCGGAACCCGCGTCGAGATAGGCCCGTCGCGGGTTCCGAGCGTCCGGCCGGAGTTGCTCGACCAGGCATCCCGCGGCGACCGCCCGGTGCAGGCACGCCGGCAGGTCGTCGACCTCGTAGCCGATGGAGAACAACCCCTCGCCACGTTGGTCGAGAATTTCCCGCCCTGTCCACGGCCGCTCGCCGGGTTCCACCAGCTCGACCAGGCTGCTGCCGAAGCGGCCGAACGCGATCCGGACGTCCTCGATCATGATCGGTCGATCGCGCCAGACGGCGGGGCCGGAGACGACCCGCGACTCCCACGCATCGACCCCGAGGGAGACGGCATACCGTTCCCGGGCAGCGTCGAGGTCCGCGACGAGGATGCCGAGATGGTGGAACGTCAGCTCGCCCAGCATCTCCTCGATGACCCTTGCCGCCAGCAGGGCGCAGGCCGGTGAATGGGGCGTGGTGCGGACGGACGACGACGCCGGATCCGGCGTCGTCCGGATCCAGTCCTCCCGATTCTGGATGATTGTCTCCATCACCGCGGCTCCCTCCATGCCCCTGGCCCAGGCAGAGGGCGAGGGCGCCGATCGTATCGCCGTCCTCCGTCCTCCGTCCTCCCTGCTCTCGCCGTTCTGCGGGCTGTTCTCGCCGTTCCGCGGGTGCCGTCGATCAGGACGATCCCGTCGCGGATGGAGGCGGGATGGCCCCGACCCTCAGCGGCCCGACCTTTAGAGGGTTGCCGGAGTGGGCACCCCACCCGTGCGGGTGAGCAGGTCGTCGAGGTCGTACTCGTACCAGCGGCGGAGCGGCTCGGGGGAACTCGTGCGCCCCCACTCGTACATGCGGCGCTGGGCTTCGAAGGAGCCGTCGTGCCAGCGGCGCAGCACATCGCCCAGCCGGAGCGGAGCGGGGAGGAAGTCGGCGCCGCCCAGCAGAGTGGCGAGCCGTTCGACGGCGGCGGCCGGGGCCAGCCGGCCGGCCTCGACCTCGTCCATCACGGCGCTGAGCGAGTCGAAGAAGGGCTGGAATTCCGGCAGATCGGGGCAGAAAGTGCCCAGATGTGGCGCGTCGAGCAGGCGGTCGAACAGCGCCGGATCGCCCTTTTCCAGATAGCCGAAGTAGGTTCCGACGATCCGGGAGATGCCCATGTTCCAGCCCAGGAACCACACCTTCGACCACGCCCGCCACAGGTCGAAGTCGCGGAACGAGACATAGGAGCCGTGTACGAGCTTGTCATTGACGTCCAGGATCGTCTGGTTGAGCGTGTCGATGTGGCCGAAGCGTTCCGCCGAGAAGTCGTCGTCGGCGAGGGCCTCTATCAGGGTTGGTGCGAGGGCGTAGATGACCTGCATGGTGTTGGCCATGCCACGGGAGAACAGCGCGTCGATCGCCCCGGCTGCGTGGGACATCATCGCCCAGCGGTCACCGACCGTCCGCGAGCTGGAGTACTGGGTGCGACCGGTGGAGATCCAGTCCCAGGCGGGCCGGGCACCGGCGAACTGGCGCGCGATACTGGGGAACCGCTCAAGATAAGCGTTCCATTCCTGCTCGGCGGGTACCGAGGGATCCCTGGGGAAGCGTCGCGAGTCGAGGTTGAGCCCGACGCTGCACAGTGGGTTGGTGGCCCGCTGGTGATTGTCGAACGGGATCACCCACAGCCAGCCGCCGTCGAACAGATGGTGCAGGGTGCCTTGGTGCCACAGCGACGGCTGCCCGCTCGGGAGGGTCACCTCGTCGAAGGGGGTGACCCCCACCATGTGGGTGAACAGGGTGCGGGAGTTCGTCCGGAACCGGCAGGGATCCTCTCGCAGGGCGAACTGGTTCGCCAACACGGAGTTGCGTCCTGAGGCGTCGACGACGTAGCGAACGCGGATCCGTTCGCCGGCCCCTGTCGTCAGCGTCGCGGCGTCGTCGGCGAAGTCGACTTTTTCCACCATCGTGCGTTGCCGCGGTTCGGCTCCGTAACGGACGGCCGTATAGAAGAGGTAAGCATCGATGTCCTGGCGGTGCATGTGCATTTCCGGGCCGTTCGGAAACTCCGAAACGCTGCACTGAGTGACCTCTTCGGGGTTCTGGAGCGCACCCTCGTGGTGGTAGACGAATCCGAAGTTGCGCTTCACTCCGCAGGCCGAGGTGACGTGGGAGCGGACGCCCTCGAAGCTGCTCACATGGCCGAGCTCGGGGACGTCGAACCGCTGGGCGAGCAACTTCAGCAGATAGGTCGTCTCACCGATGGTCGACTCCCCGAGCGCGAAACGTGGATGCGTGCCACTGTCAATCAGAACCACGCGGTGACCGTGTCGGGCGAGGATATTGGCCAGCGTCGAGCCGGCGATGCCGCTACCGAGGATGGCAACCGAATAGTCGTACCCGCTCATTGCGTGACTCCTTGGACGCCGCTATCCGAGGTGGCCGACTGCATCCGCCGCACTCCTTAAAGGATCACAATCAGCACAACCAGTACACAACGACGTACTGAACCACCTCTACGGCCCCTGGTCCCAGTAAGCGGTATATCGATGCCGATGGGTAATCAAGATTCCTGAATCGGAAGTTTGAGTTATATGCCGGATTTGAAACATTTGCTCTATAATGCCCTGATGTCTGGGCCCGTCAGCGGGCCCGCCACGTGCGAAGAAGCGATGCGGGTCCCCGCCGTCGCCGAGCGAACCGTGAATCGCTTATTTCTCCGTCGTTTTAGCGTTAGGTGGAGGTCTGGATCGGCCGTCCACTGATCGTGAACGAGTCGAGCAGCGTGGACTCCCCGTTCCACCGGTACCGTTCATCCGGGGTCCCCGTGGGTGCGCCGGGCCAGACGAGCAGGTGGACGAGCCCGTAGCAGAGCAGGGTCAGCGCGGCGGCGACCGAACCCAGCCGTCTCACCGCGCCGGCGAACGCCGGCGAACGCCGGGGAGTCGTAGGGGCGGCCGAGGCTCACGGCGCCCGTCGGCCGGGCACGGTGGCGCGCGGGATGGCCATGGATTCGATCGTCATGACGTCGGCATCCTCGGCGATGTGCGGCTCGGTCGGGGCGTCGGTGATCGTGGTCGCGCCGGCTTCGGTCGCGGCAGCCAGCACGGCGGCGGCGAGGACGGGATCGAGTTCCACCGGAACGGTCCGCAGATCGAGCAGGCAGCATCCCTGCTCCACCCGGCCCAACACGGACGGCTCGCCCTGGCGCAGGGGGGCGGCGATGACTGCGTCCAGGGCCACCGCGGCGCTTGGCAGCTCCGGGCCGAAGCCGCCGAACCCTTTGATCGTCAGACCACTCTCCGGGCCCGCCGGGGCCATGCCGTCTTCGTCTCGTGCGCCCTCGCGCCGGTGGCCGCCCGATCGACGGAATGCGGCGTCGTTCGGCAGCGGCGACGATCCACCCCCGCCACCGTCAACGACCGCACGACTCGCCACAGCCGAGGCTGCGATGCCCGAACGCCGTAGCCACGCGGCGAGCGTCTCGGCCCGCGTTGTCAGCCGTTCCGGTCGGGCGTGCAACGCCTGCCTGACCGGGGAGTCGGGATGGCTGAGGGTGGCTTCCAGCGCGGCGAGTGTGAGCTTTCCGACCCGCATTGCCCGGGCCATCGGATGCCGACGTATCCGGTCGATCAGGTCGGCGCGTCCCAGCAGCAGGCCGCACTGAGGCCCGCCGAGCAGCTTGTCCGCGCTGGTCGTGACCACGTTAACGCCGAAGCCGAGCCAGGTCGTGACGTCGGGTTCATCGGCGAGGAGCGGCTCGGGGTGTAGCAGCCCGGAGCCGCAGTCACCGACGAGGGGGATCTCGAAATCGGCGCAGAGCGCGGCAAGATCGTTGATCGCAGGGGTGTCAGTCAGCCCCACCACCTGATAGCTGGACGGATGCACGTGCAGCACGAGCCCGGTCTCCGGCCCGATCGCGTCGGCGTAGTCCCCGAGCGTCGTGCGGTTGGTGGTGCCGACTTCCCGCAGTCGAGCCCCGGTGCAGACCAGCAGTTCGGGCAGCCGGAACCCGTCCGCCGTCTCCACCAGCTCCCCGCGGCTCACCACGATCTCCCGCCGCCCGGCCAGCGCCGTCACCGCGAGGATCAGCCCTGCCGCGTTGTTGTTGACGATGTGCACGCCCGCCGCCGCGGGCACCGCGGCTGCCAACGCGGCCAGGGCGGTACGTCCTCGTCGTCCTCGCCGTCCGGTCCCGAGGTCAAGCTCGAGGTCGGTCGTGCCGGCTGCCAGGTCGAGGGCCGCGCGGGCGGCCGCGGACAGGGGAGCTCGGCCGAGCCCTCCGTGGAGCAGGACGCCGGTAGCGTTGATTACTGGGCGCAGTCCGGTGGCGGCGCGGGCGAGCGTCATCGGTGTCGCTACCGGCGTCGTCGGGCTGTCCTGGGCCGGGGATGCGAACAGACTTGTACGATCAATCACTCTCGGTGAAGCTAGTGCTCCTCCTCGTGGGATTCCGGACCTGGCCGGGACGGCGGCGTGGCCTGTCGGGTGTCTGCCCCTGCTGGGTGCCTGTAGGATCGGCCCGCTGCCCGCACGGCTCTGGCCGTCCTTTCGATGATCAAAGCGGCGCATGGTCAGGCCTCGGACCTTCGGTCACCCGGACGGCCCCCCGCCCAGATTGATCGTCGGCCAGGGTGGATCGTCGACGCTGAAGATGAGGGCGACGTCGGTGTCGGAGACGAAATCGACGAGCCGTGCCCCCGCCGGTAGCAGAGCCAGCGCGTGACGGAGCTCCGCGGCGCTCGATCCTTCCTCAGCGGAGATGATGTGCCGCGAGCGGACCCCGCAGGCGAGGTCGGCAGGCGGCGGTGCAGCGCCGGAGGGCCGGGACGCGGAGCGCCCCACGCTGGAGAGCGCGGCGCTGGACAACAGAGCGGCGAGCCGGTGCGCCTCGTCCGGCACGAGATGCGCGACGCAGAGAACGTCGAGCAGGGCCGACTGGGTGCGGAGAACGACGACCGGGGTTCTCCGCGGGACGCTGGGCTGCGTTCCCACGGTGATGACCGTGCCGTCGATCCGGCCGATGAAGGTGATGACGTCCGGGGGAGTGTCATCCGGGGTCCGGGGCGGGGTCCGGGGCGGGTCGATGTCCATGCGTAGACGCTCTCATCGGGCAGCTCGTCATCCCATCCCGCGCGGCGGGGAGCATGCGGGACGGACGGGCGGATGACGACGGGCGGATGACGACGGGCGGGGCGCGGACAAGCGTGCTGACGGACGCGCGATGAGAAGTCGCCCCTGGCGAGGTCGGCCGCGTGTGGAAGTACCTCGGTCGGGGTACGGGGCCATGGTCGCGCTTGCCCAAAGGCGCGGCGCGACACGGGAGGCAGCCCGGCCGGCTTCTCGTGGCGCTCACGCCGTCCGGTCGCAAGCGGAGCCATGGAGCCAAGCGTGCGGGTTGAGGTGACCGACCGTGATGCCATCGTCGTGCATCCGGCCGGCGACATCGACTATTCGTCCCTGGATCCCCTGCGCGAGGCACTGCTCGACGCACGGGTCGCCGGAGTAAAAGAGATCATCGTGGATCTGGAGCAGGTGAGCTTCCTCGACTCGCAGGGGTTGGCGGTCATCCTGTTCGCCCACCAGCGTCAGCGCTCGGCCGGTGGCCGTCTCGTGCTGCGTAACCTCAACGAGGACGCCTACCGCCTGCTGCATGTCACGAACCTGAGTGCCGTGATAGACGTCGATCACGGCGACTCCGCCCCCGCGCGCGGCCTGGCGACCCGTCAGGGCGCCTGAGCCACGGGGGCCTTCCGGCCCTGGCCGGATCAACCCGTGGACGGCCTCTCCCAGTGGTAGGAGACGTCGCGGACGTAGGTGATGAAGCCGAGTCCGGTGTACATCCGCACGGCGCGGACATTGTCCTCGTCCACGTACAGCAGGACCGAGTCGAGCCCCTCGGCCTGCAGATGCCGCAGGCCGATCAGGGTAAGTGCCCGGCCGAGTCCCGCGCCGCCCGCGCCCGGGAGCACGCCCACCACGTAGACCTCGCCGATGGGCCCCGGCTGCGCGTTCCGTGGCGGCGTCTGGTCGGTCTCGTGCACCTTCGTCCAGTGGAAGCCGACGAGTGCGCCGTCGTGCTCGGCGAGGAAGAAGCCACGCGGGTCGAACCACGGCTCGGCCCGGCGCCGGGCCAGATCGTCCAGGGTCCACCGGCCCTGCTCCGGATGATCAGCGAAGGCGGCCGCATTGACGGCCAGCCAGGCCCGGTCGTCCTGGTCGGGGACGAAGGTGCGGACCGTCACACCGGCCGGCAGCCGGGGGTCCGGCAGGGGCGTCCCGGCCGCCAGCGGTCGCCGAAGCTGGAGCAGCACCCTCGTGCGAGTGAACGTGAGCCGGGTAGCCAGTGCCGCGGCGGCCGGCAGGTCGCCGTGGGCCCAGATGTCGAGGCGGGACGACGGCGCCGCGAGGGCCTCGGTCAGTCCGCCAACCAGAGCCGTGCCGACGCCGCGTCCGCGGTGGTCGGGATGGACGACCACCTCGGCCTGCCGTGCCTGGTCCACGCCGCCCAGATGGGCGTAGCCGATGATCCGCCCGGCGGGGACGCGGCCCGGCATGGTCGACGTGTCCGCGGCGTTCTGGTCACCAGGGGTGTCCGGGACATTCGGGCCGCTCGTGTCCGCGGCGGCCGACACGGCCAGCAGGTGCCGGCCGGCGCCGATCCGCAGTCCGGGCCGGAGGGCCAGCCGGACGTCCTCGGACACCGGCCCGGTGCCGTCCGCCCGCTCCGCGGCGGCGAGGAGGCTCACGATGTCGTCCACGTCCATGGCGCTCAGGGTCTGCTGCCAGCTCAGCGAGGTCACCGGACGACCGTATGACGCTGGGCGGCCCTCGACGGTGCGGTCGGGAGGCCCCGGTCGCGAGGCCCCGGACGCGAGGCCGAATCCTGGCTCCTGGAGCCAGGATTTGGGCCTCGCGCCGGCGATGCCGTCCTACTGGCGGTGCCCGGGGTGCCGGGATGCCGGGATGCCACGCGGCGGACGGGTGTCCGCGGTGACGTCAGACCCGCTCGGGGGTCCGGGACTCGTCACGGCCGATCCGGCCGACCTCCCCGGGGGTGTTCTCCGGCAGCGGTGCGATGGGCGGCGCGACGAACTTGTACCCGACGTGCCGAACAGTACCGATCATCGCTTCGTGCTCGGGGCCGAGCTTCGCTCGCAGCCGCCGGACGTGGACGTCCACCGTGCGGGTGCCGCCGTAGTAGTCGTAACCCCAGACCTCCTGCAACAGCTGGGCGCGGGTGAAGACCCGGCCCGGGTGTTGCGCGAGGTACTTCAGCAGCTCGAACTCCTTGAAGGTGAGCTCGAGCGGCCGGCCCCGCAACTTGGCCGAGTAGGTGGTCTCGTCGACCGACAGGTCGCCGGACCGGATGACACCGGCTTCGGCCGTGCCGCCGGCGGCGGCGACCCGACCGATGGCCAGCCGCAACCGGGCCTCGACCTCGGCGGGACCCGCGGAATCGAGGACGACGTCGTCAACCCCCCAGTCCGCGGACACCGCCGCCAGCCCACCCTCGGTCACCAGCGCCAGCAGCGGCGTGGTGAGCCCGGTGGTGCGTAGCAGCCGGCACAGACCGCGGGCGATCACAAGCTCCCGGCGGCCATCCACCACGATCACATCCACCGGCGGGGCGTCCAGCAGCGCGCTCGCCTCGAGCGGGGCGACCCGTACGGTGTGGGTGAGAAGCCCAAGCGACGGAAACGACTCGGCGGACGGACCGGGGGCGTTGGTGAGCAAAAGGACGACGCTCAAGACGACTCCTCCAGGTGGTGTGTGGTGGGGCAGCGTCGACCCGGTGAGTAACTCGATGCCCGGCGCTGGGCGTCTCACGACCGTCATGGGCATGAAACGAAGGCCGGTATGTGGGGAGGATAGCGGAGTGTCCTACTCGGCTCCTACCGTCTACGGGCCACTACCTACGGCGGATGGTGAGATCCCGACCACGAGTCATGATCGCTGGAGCGGTCGGGTGCCCGGTGCGTCACGCAATCTGGCTGTAGTGGTCACCCATGGCTTCTCCTGTTCGACGTCACGCCTGGCGCTGCAAACAGTGATGGTCGGATTACGTCCACATCCCGATGTCCAGGTCATGGATCTGCAAGCGTACGACCGATCCACCAGACTGTGCACTTTCGGTGACCCCGAGGTGCTGGATGTCGGTGCGGCCGTCGGCGTGGCTGCCGGCGCGGCCCGTCGACTCGGCTACCAGCGGGTCTGCCTCACGGGATGGTCGATGGGATGGTCGGTGGACGGTGCCGCCGTGCCGCGGCACGGCGTGCTGATCCAGGTGGGCGAGCCCGCCCACAGCCATCGCCGTCGGCATCCCCCGGAGGCGGTAGCCAATGCGAGCGCGGCCAGCCGGTGGTTCGTGCGGGACACCGCTCGGATGCGCCGGATCCATCGGCTGGCCGAGCGGCCCACCGGCCGGATGGTGGCACGGCGCCTGTTACGGGTGCGTATCGGCCCCCACGCGTTCGTACCAATTCCCGCTCCTCCGGTGAAGATAGTTGGTTCGGTCGCACCGACCTCGCCGCTCATCGTCCACGGCTGTCGTGACGGGTATTTCACGCTGAGACATCCGCGCGCGTTGGCCGCCGCGAGGACCGCGAGGACCGCGAGGACGGCGAGGACCGCCGCCGCGAGGACGGACGAAGGGCCGGAAGGACGGTGACGGACGAGACCGCAGGGGCGGGCCGGCCCGCGTCGATCGCGCGGGTGACCGTCCGCTACTGGGCCGCCGCCAGGGACGCCGCGGGGGTGTCCCAGGAGGAGATCGGCGCGGATACGCTGGCCGCTCTGCTCGATGTCGTCGCGGCCCGCCACGGCGGGACCCTGCCGGCGCTGCTGCGACGGTGCTCCTACCTCGTCGACGACCAGCCCGTGGGCCGGCGGGATCCGGCGGGGGTCATCCTGCGTGACGGTTGCGTAGTCGAGGCCCTCCCACCCTTCGCCGGGGGATGACGCTGTTCGTCGTCGGTCCGGAGATCGTCGGTCCGGAGGCCATCGCCGCTGGGGAGACCGTTGACGCGGAGGTCCTCGCCGCCCGGCCCGGGGTCGCGCCCGGCTGGGACGGCGCGACGTGAGCCGCCCGAGCCGGACATGACAGCATGGCCCGGTGAGCGCAGGCGATCCCGGCACGCCCCATGGCGTCCTCGTCCCGGACGAGGCTGCGTCCATCCCCGCAGCCCGATGGGCGCCGGGTGCTTTGCCGTTGGCGGCCCTGGTGGCTACCGGCCTGGTGATGGCGGCCGCAGCCCTCGGCACGGGAGCCCTCGCGGCGGTCCTCATCGTCGAACAGATCGCGTTTGCCTGGGCCTGGGTCCGGATACTCCGGGCGTCGACCGGTACCACCCTGCTCGTGGCGGCCTGGGGTGTCCTCGGTGACGTGGTCCTGTTGGCCTCGGACCGGCCCAGCTACGGATCGTTGGCCGGCGTCGTCGGGATCGCCGTGGCGGTCATGATCCTCTACCAGCTCGCCCGACGCCGGTCAGCTCCCGTATCCGGGGCAGGCTCGGTGTCTGCCAATGGTTCGAGTCCGGTGTCTGCCAACGGTTCGAGTCCGCCGCCCGGTCCTGCCGTGCGGGTCGGTGCGGATCTCGCCGCGGCGCTGAGTGGAATCATCTTCTGTGCGCTTTTCGCCGGTTACCTTGCGCTGCGTGTCGGGTCCGGCGCGCACCATCCGGCCGATCTGCTGGTCATCGCCGGCCTTCTCGGCGCGGGTGGCACGGTCGTGGCGGGCCGGCTGGTGGGATGGGCGGGCGTTCCGGTGGTGCCGGCCGGGGCGGTCGGCGTTCTGGTCGGCGCGGCGCTGGGGGCCGGCTTCGGTGCCCTCGACCCCGATCGTCTGGCGGTGGGGGCCGCCGTCGCGATCGCCGCGGCGGGAGCGGCCGTGGCCGCCGTCATCGATTTGGTGCTGGCGCGGGCCCGCGACGCTGAGCCGCGGGTCGGCCCGGTCGCCACCTCGGCGCTGGTCGCGGACGTCCTGCTCACCGCCATCCTGCCGCTGGCCTCCGCGGCGCCACTGGTGTATTTCGTCGGCCGGCATCTGCCCGCGTGAGTCGATCGTCGGGCCGCGGCGGGGCCTGGACGGGAAGAGCCGGGGCCTGTCGGATGCTGTAGAAGCCGTGACCGGAATGTGGGTGTTGTCGGTGGCGACCGTGGCTGCTCTCGGGCTGGGGGTGCTCATGCGGGTCCGGGACGGACGGTTCCGGCCGGTAGACGGCGGGCTGCGGGCCGAGTTCGCGTCGCTGGGCGAGACGATGGGGGAGCGGGCGACGCTGCTGCAGTTCTCCACGGCGTTCTGCGCCCCCTGCCGGTCCACCCGTCGGGTGCTGGCAGGGGTTGCCGAGGTCGTGCCCGGGGTACGCCATGTCGAGGTTGATGCGGAGGCGCATCTCGACCTCGTCCGTCGGCTGGGGATCAGGCGGACTCCGACGGTACTGATCGTTGACGGTCATGGCAGGGAGGTGCGGCGCGCGAGCGGTGCCCCGCCGACGCGTGCGGCGGTGTTCGCCACTCTCGAAGAGATCGTTTCCGGTGGGATCAATCGGGCAGATGGTGATCCTTCGGATTCATCGTCGGCGGGTTAACACAGACGTGACGTTCACTGCTACCGTGACACGAACCATGTCCCAGATACAGCTTGTGAAGCGCCGCGCGGTCGATCTGTGCCGCGTACACAGCTGTCTGTGTTGTCTTTCCTGATCGTGGGTTGATGTTCCTCAGCCGTGATCGGCTGGCCCCGGTGCATCGCCACGTCCGAGCGGGTAGTCCAAGCCGGAAGTCAGGAGAAGGCTCTCGTGGTAGATCCTCGTGGGATGCGGTTCGCCGCTGCCGTCACCACGATCATGCTCGCCGTGATACTGCTCGCCGGCAGCCGCTGGTTGCTGCTCGCGCAGACCGTGGTGTTCGGGGTGGGGGCGGTGGCCGGGGTCCGGCACGCGCCCTACGGGCTGGTGTTCCGTTCCCTGATCCGGCCGAGGCTGGGGCCGCCGGCCGCCACCGAGGACGCCGCGCCGCCCCGGTTCGCCCAGCTGGTCGGCGCGATCTTCGGCGTCGTGGGTCTCGTGGGATTCTTCGCGGGGATGCCGGCACTCGGTTACGTCGCGGTGGCCCTGGCCTTCGTGGCGGCCCTCCTCAATGCGGCGTTCGAGTTCTGTCTCGGGTGCCAGCTGTATCTTTTTCTCCATTCGATAGCCGTGAAAGGAGCACGCACATGAGTCGTGAGAAGGCGCTGGTCGACGCCTCGTGGGTCGAAGCGAACCGTAACGACCCGAAGGTCGTCCTGGTCGAGGTCGACGAGGACGTCTCCGCGTACGACAAGGGGCACATCCCGGGGGCGGTGCGTCTCGACTGGAAGTCCGAGCTTCAGGACCCGGTCATTCGTGACTTCATCAACAGGGAGCAGTTCGAGAAGCTTCTCTCCGAGAAGGGGATCTCGAACGACGACATCGTCGTGCTCTACGGCGGGAACAACAACTGGTTCGCCGCATACGCATACTGGTACTTCAGCCTCTACGGCCACGCCGACGTCCGCCTGCTCGACGGTGGTCGCAAGAAGTGGGAGCTCGACAGCCGTGAGCTGACCACCGAGGCCACCCCGCGCCAGCCCACCAGCTACACCGCCCCGGAGCCGCGCACCGACATCCGGGCCTTCCGTGAGGAGGTCATCTCCGCGATCGGTGAGAAGGCCCTGGTGGACGTCCGGTCGCCCGACGAGTTCTCCGGCAGGCTGCTCGCTCCCGCGCACCTGCCGCAGGAGCAGTCCCAGCGGGCCGGGCACATCCCCACGGCGAAGAACATCCCGTGGGCGAAGACCGCGAACGAGGACGGCACGTTCAAGAGCAATGACGAGCTGACCGGCCTCTACACCGAGGCCGGGGTCGACCTGTCCAGGGACATCATCGCCTACTGCCGTATCGGCGAGCGTTCGGCGCACACCTGGTTCGCGCTGCACGAGTTGCTCGACCTGCCGAACGTGAAAAACTACGACGGTTCGTGGACCGAGTACGGCTCGCTCGTCGGCGTGCCGATCGAGAAGGGCGCGTGAGCCATGTGCGGCGCCATCAGCGGTGGACCATCTGTGGAGGGAATTGACGTGGCCAAGGAAACCGTGATCCAGGGGGTCGTGGTGCAGGGCGGGGAGCCGGTTTCGACCGGTTATGCCCGCCTGCTGGACGAAGGCGGCGATTTCACCGCCGAGGTTCCGTTGTCCGCGACGGGTCAGTTTCGTTTCTTCGCGCGGCCGGGGCAGTGGACCGTCCGGGCTCTTGTCCCCGGCGCGACCGGCGAGCGCAAGGTCGTCGCCCGTCAGGGTGAGCCGGTCGACACCCAGGTCGAGGTCGCGGCCTGACGTCGCGTTCCTTCGCCGGACGGGGACAGCGGGTTTCTTCCGCTGTCCCCGTGCTCACGTTGCCCCCGTGCTCACGTTGCCCCCGTGCTCATGCCCGGACCTGGCCACCGCGGTTGTTTCCCGCCGGTGACACGACGGCCGAAACGGTGCTCGCCGGTGGCGGAACCGTGGTCGCCGGTGGCGGAACCGTGGTCGGTACGGCGAAGGCCATCGGGCCGATCGAGAAACAGTGCAGACCGTTGTCGCGGGCAAACGCCACTGCGGAGCCCCGATCGGGGAACGGCGCGATGATCCGGTCGACCGCACGCTGGCCGGCGGCGGCGAAAAGGACGACCGCGAAGAGTACGTCGGACTCTGCCATCATGCGATCATGAAAGCGCATCCCGGGAAGGCCCGAACACGTTTTCGCGTGTTCCGTTCGTGGTCTGTCGTTGCGCGTGCGATGTCTTCCGCAAAGGCTCCGTCATACCGTGAATGAAGTGTGACTCTTGGTGGACGGGCACCTCTTGGTAGACGGGCAGCTGGAGACGCCTCCGCGGAGTCGGCTCAGTCGGACACGCGGTGCAGGCGCGCGGACAGGTGTGACTGCATCGGCTTGCCCTCGGCCTCCATGTCGATCGCATAGGCGAGATCGCAGCCCTCGACCAGGCCGTAGAGCCGCACCGACCGGGTGACGTCACGGGCGGTGGCGGTGCGGATCAGGACGTTGTGATCGAGATCGATACGGGTGCCGGTCACCGTGCCGACGTAGATCTCGGCGATGCCGAACGGGTGGGCCAGCATCACCTCGACGACCGGCTTTCCGTCCTCTCCGGGCTGGACCCGCCAGAACCCGGTCTCGGTCGCCAGCGGGCTGCCGGGCTCGCGGCCGTCCCGGGGCTCGTCCGCCCACCAGGTGTGCGACACGTATCCCAGCGCCGGGCGGCCGTCCGCGGCGAAGGTGATCTCCTGGCCGTAGTGGAATCCGTCCAGGCCCTCGTAGCCGCCGACCCCCTCGCCCCGCCAGGTCCCGACGAGGAAGGCCAGCGGTAGCAGGCTGGCGTGCAGATCAACGGTGCTCGTCGCCGTGTCGGACCGCGCCGATCCGGCCGCGGACCGCTTCCCGGCGCTCAACGCTGACCCTCGTACAGCTTGTAGACCACGTAACCGGAGAACCAGGCGATCAGGACGGACATCGCCACCAGAAGCCCGGTGAAGAAGTAGTGCAGCACGTCTGTAGCCTAGACGACGAGATCACGGGACTCCTCGTGGCCGTACCGGTCCTGGTCACCTCAGGCGCCACGCGGCATAGCTGCGCGCCAGGGCGGCTCGGTTCTGAGCGGCAAGGCTGTCCGACCGCGCCGCTCGCATGCTCCACAGTCCCGCCACGTGGCAGGCGAAGGCGGTCCCGTCCTCGTCGGTGCCGCCAGCCCAGCAGTCCAGCCCCGCAGCCCACTGCTCGGCCTGCTGGGGGGTATGTCCGGCGCAAATGAGACGGATCACCATGAACGCGGCGTCTACCCAGCCGGCCCCATGCGCCTACCTGTCAAGATGCTCCCGAACATGCATTTTTTATTTCATTACGATTCCATAGCCGCGGGCAGGCAGGACGGATGGGAGCGGCGGAGCGCTGGCCAAGTGGAAGCACGGGTCGTCGGACTCGTTCCTCGGCGGGACGCACGGGATGGGTGCGATTTGGCAGACTGGCACGATGGCCCGCCCGCTCGTCGTCAAGGTCACCGCCGGGACGGATGCGCCGGAACGGTGTTCCCAGGCGTTCACGGTCGCGGCGGTCGCCGTCGCCGCCGGTACAGACGTCTCGCTCTGGCTTACCGGGGAGTCCGCCTGGTTCGCGCTGCCCGGCCGGGCGGAGGAGTTCAGCCTGCCGGAGGCGGCGCCGTTGCCCGATCTGCTCGCCGCCGTCCTCGCCGGGGGTCGCGTCACCCTGTGCACCCAGTGTGCGGCCCGGCGCTCCATCGGCCCGGACGACGTCCTGCCCGGCGTCCGCATCGCCGGTGCCGCCGCGTTCGTCGACGAGGTTCTCGCGGACGGCGTGCAGGCCCTCGTCTACTGAGGAGCGCCCGGCCTGGACGCAACGGCCTGGACGCAACGGCCTGGACGCAACGGCCTGGATGTAACAGCCTGAACGCAACGGCCTGGGTGCAACGGGGACGCGTGAATCGCCGGGAAGCACCGCGTCCTCCTCGGGACCGGGTCTCATCCCGGCTTCGTGGCCGAGCCGGCGTCGGCGGCCAGCTTGGCCCGCCACGCCTTCTCCCGCTCGATGGCGGAGGCGAATCCCAGCGCTATCGCCGGGTCGAAGTTCTCGTCGGCGTAGGAGCCGACGCAGCCAAGGATGCGGTCGATCTCCTCCGCGGTGACCGCCAGCAGCGGGACCTGCCCGGTGAGGAAGATGTCACCGACCCGGTCGATGGAGAAGTGCACCCCATAGGTCTTCGCGTTGCGGCCGAGTAGGAATCCGTAGGTGCCCGCCGCGTTCTCCGCCGGGGCGCGCATAAAAAACGCCTCGACGAGCAGGGTGTGGTCCTGCACGACGAGCCACGTCATCGTGCGCAGCTTGTGTTCGCCCTCCAGCGTGACGAGGAACGAGCCGGTGTCGACATGGTCGTAGGCGAGACAGAGATCCTTAAGCGTGTCATCGATCACCACGTCGAGCCGGTTGCGTTCCGCTGCGTCGATGGGCGCCGTCATGGCTGGGGCCTCCCCGGTAGCTGGTAGACGATGCTGGTTCCGGCGGAGATCCTCTCTCAGACGGCGACGGCGGTGGGGCTCAGCGCGTGCCGGTAGCTGCGCAGCACGCCATGGGCCGTGGCCGACCAGCCGAACCCACCGGCCCAGGCCACCGCTCCGGCGGAGAGCCGGGCCCGCCATCGTGGTTGGCGCAGCAGCCGGTCCAGCGCGTCGGCATAGACGGCGGGGGTCCGACCGGAGACGAGCAGCCCGGAGACACCGTCGGCGACCGCGGTGCGCAGGCCCCCGACCGCCGCGGCGACCACCGGGGTGCCGCAGGCCTGGGCCTCGAGCGCGACGAGGCCGAAGCTCTCGCTGTGACTGGGGACGACGACGGCGGTGGCCGCGCGGTACCAGTGGACGAGTTCCTGCTGCGGGGCCGGCGGTTGGAAGCGGACGCGATCGGAGATCCCGAGATACGCCGCGAGCTTGACCAGGGCGTCGGGTTGTTCCAGACCGGATCCGCTGGGGCCGCCGACCACGGCGACGGTGAGCCGCGAGCGGCGGGCGGGATCGCGCCGCAGCAGTTCCGCGGCGGCGCGCAGCAGCAGATCGGGCGCCTTGAGCGGTTGGATCCGACCGACGAACAACAGCAGGTCGTCGGCGGGATCCACGCCGACGCGGGCCCGGGACTGCGCCATGTCACCTGGCCGGAAGACCTCAAGGTCGACGCCGGGCGCGACGACGTCGACCCGGTCCGACGCCGCGTCGTACAGATCGATCAGGTGCCGGTACTCGTCCGGCGTGGAGGCGAGCAGCCGGGTGGCCCCCCCGATGACCTCCTGTTCGCCGAGTAGCCGGCCAGGCGGCTCCGGGCGGTCTCCGACGGCCAGCGCGCCGTTCTTGATCTTCGCCAGCGTATGGGAGGTGTGCACGAGCGGGATACCCCATCGTTGTGCCACCGCGAGACCGACCTGGCCCGACAGCCAGTAGTGCGAGTGGATCACATCGAACCACCCTGGTTCGTGCCCGGCCTCGGCGCGCAGCAGAGCCGCGGTGAACGCACACAGCCAGGCGGGAAGATCCTCCCGGTGGATCTCCTCGAACGGGCCGGCGTCAACGTGGCGGACCGTCACACCCGGCAACAGCTCGGCCGAGGTCGGCAGCTTGCTGCTCACCGCGCGGGTGAACACCTCGACCTCCACCCCCAGCGCCGCGAGCTGCCGAGACAGCTCGACGACGTAGACGTTGAGCCCCCCGGCATCGCCCGTTCCCGGCTGTTCCATTGGTGAGGTGTGCATGGACAGCATCGCGACCCGGCTGGGCCGCCCGCGCCGTTCGGCCTCACCGCGGACCTGGGCGGCGCCACTTCTGATCAGACGCATCGAGCACCTCCGCATCCGCACGCCACCGGCGCCTGCCCGACACGACCAACCCTGCTGTGGACGAACACGTCTCCAACCGTTCTACCCGGCCGGTTGTCGGGTCAACTGTTGGTCTCCCCCCTTCGGGCTCCCGGCCGGTCCCTGGTCTGCTGGTCTGCTGGTCTGCTGGTCTGCCGGTCTGCCAGGGTGGATCCGTGACGAACTCCTCCCGTCGGGAGCCGCGGCTCGCGGCCGGACGGGCGCGTGCCCTCGGGATGCCCACCCGGGGTACCACCGCGCCGAACCGGTTGCGACGGATCGATCGCTGGACGCTCGACGCGGCCGCCGCGCTGCTGCGTGGGGCGGCGGATCCCCTGGTCGTCGATCTCGGCTTCGGCGCGTCTCCGGTGACCACGGTGGAGCTCTACGAGCGGCTGCGAACGGTGCGTCCGGGCGTGCGCGTCGTCGGCCTGGAGCTCGACCAGGACCGGGTCACCCGGGCCGCTCCGGCCGCGAGACCTCCCGGGCTGCGGTTCACCCGCGGCGGGTTCGAGCTTCCGCCGCCAGGGGAGCGCCCGGTGCTGGTGCGTGCCCTGAACGTGCTACGGCAGTATCCCGAGGCGGCGGTCCCCGGCGCGTGGGCGACGATGCTGGCGCGGCTCGCCCCGGGCGGGATGCTCGTCGAGGGAACCTGCGATGAGACGGGTCGGCGCGCCTGCTGGTTCGGTCTTCCGGCCCCGGGAGCGGCGCCGGCCTGGCTGCCGTCCGGCGCGCGGGGCCCGGCCGGGCCCACGCTGACCCTCTCCGCGCATCTGGCGAGCCTCGCCCGTCCGTCCGAGCTCGCCGAGCGGCTCCCCAAGGCGCTCATCGAGCACAACGTGCCCGGCCATGACGTCCACCGGCTGTTCACGGCCTTCGACCGCGCCTGGGAGCGGGCCGCGCCGCGGGCCGTCTTCTCCCCACGCCAGCGGTGGATCGCAGCCGTGGCGGATCTGCGGGCCCAGGGCTGGCCGGTCCGCGGCGACCGGCGGCGCTGGCGGCTGGGCGAGCTGACCATCGACTGGCCCCCGGCGGGCGGTTCGGGCGTTCTGCCGGTGCGGTGCGGGACGCCCCAGCGGAGATCTGACGGGACGTCCCGGATCGTGGATCCGTCGGTCCCGCGTTCAGTCGGCGGGACGGCGGGTCACGGCGATCTTGTCGAGCACCGCGAGGTCGTCCGCGCGGGGCTGCCACTGACCGGCCACGGCATTGGCGCGCACCTGGACCGGGCTGGTCGCGCCGGCGATGACCGAGGCGACCCCGGGCTGGGCGGCCAGCCCGCCGATCGTGACGTCCAGCAGTGACCGGTCCCGCTCCCGCGCAAAGGTTTCCAGGGCGTCCAGCCGGTCGAAGACCTCGTCGGTCAGCTCGTCCTGCCGGCCGGCCAGCCGGGTGCCGGGTGCCGGCACCTCGTCGCGCTGGTACTTGCCGGTGAGCAGGCCGTTCGCCAGCGGGTAGTACGGGATGACGCCGATGCCGTACTTCTGGGCGGCCGGCACGAGCTCTGCCTCCACGCCCCGTTCCAGCAGGTTGTAGTGGTTCTGCGCGGAGATGAAGCGGGTCGTCCCGGATGCCCGGGCGGTCCACTCCGCGTCGGCGACCTGCCAGGCATCGAGGTTGCAGGCACCGATGTAACGGACCTTGCCCTCCTTGACGATCTCATCGAGGGCCTCGAGCGTCTCCTCGATCGGCGTGAAGGCGTCCAGGGTGTGCAGCTGGTAGAGGTCGATGTAGTCGGTCTGCAGCCGGCTCAGCGAACCCTCGACCGCCTTGCGGATGTACCGCCGGGACGCCCGCGCGCTGAAGTCCTGGCCGTACATGCCGCCCATGTCGTTGCCGAATTTTGTGGCGAGGACGACATCGTCGCGGCGGCCTCGCAGCACGTGCCCGAGAAGCGTCTCCGAGCCGCCCTTGTTCCCGTAGGTGTCGGCGGTGTCGAAGAACGTGATCCCGGCGTCGAGCGCCGCGTCGACGACCGCACGGGTGCCGGTGAGGTCGACGCGCGAGCCGAAATTGTTGCAGCCGAGGCCGACGACAGACACCAGTAGTCCGGAGGATCCCAGCGGGCGATAGCGCATAAGTTAATACAACACATCGGACCACGGGCCCCGGACAGCAGGCCCCGGACCCGTGGTCGACCGGAACAGGTCAATGACCGTCCGTTGGTGATCCGGTGTGTCGATGTTCGCGGGCCGTTACTTCTCGGGGGCGGCCTCGGTCACGGCCCGGCCGACCGCCTCGGCCGCCTTGCGACTCGAGGTGCGCGCGGCGCGGGTCTGGCTCACTGCCGTCCGGGTGCGCTGCACCGCCTCCTCCGTGGCCGGGCTGCGCCGGATGCTCGCCACCCGCTTCTCGCCCCGGGTGGCGAAGCTGTTGTAGAGGTAGGTGGCGCGTCCCTGCAGGTCGGAGATCTGGGAGGTGACGGTGGCCGGCAGCGCACGCACGGCCGTCCCGACCTGGGTCGGAACCCGCGCCGCCTGGGTAGGCAGCGCGCCGACCCGGTCGGAGATCTTCCGAACCTCGGTGCTTGTGGTCGTCGGCAGGGCGAGCAGCTTCGCCACAGCGAGATCCGCCGCTCCCACCGACGCGTAGAGCGGCTTGCGCACCTCCGCCAGCGGAACCCTGACTTCGGCCCTCGCCTCGGCCGTGTCCTCCTGGGCCTGCGCGCTGACGCGGGCGGTGGGACGGCTGGCGGGGCGGTTCGTCGTGCGCGTGGTGGCCATGATGTCTCCCTCGGTTCGAAGATTCGTTGATTTCGTGTAGAGATTTCCTGTTAGCGCCTCGTCGCCGACGGGTGAAAGGTCGGGTAAATGATGTGAGGGTCAGGGTGGTGATAGGCCGTACAGGAACGGAGTACCGCTTTCCTTTTCGTCGCGGTCTCCGCCGGTCGATCTAGGTCTGATCGACCGGGTTGTCGGTGGTCGGCTGCGGAGCCGGTGCTGCCGGTGCTGCCGGTGTGGGTAGGGACGCGGGGGGAGCGCCGGTGATCGGACCGCTCTCGGTCCTCGTCGCCGCCGCCGGTTCGCCTCCCGTGGCCTTCGATCGCCTGGTGCGGCCCGGGGCGGTCCCCGGGGACGGCTTACCCGTACCGTCCGACGAGGCCGACCGCGCCGCGGTGGTGGTGCCGCCCCGGGATGTCGCCGACGCCTGTCGGGCGGATCTCCGTTTCGTCGTCGGCTCCGCGAAGGTCGCTCCCGCGGTGGCGGCCGGACCCCGTGCGGATGCCGAATCACCGATGGCGGCCGGACCCGCGGTCGGGGCGGCGGGCTCGCCGGGGACGAACCCGCGCGGCCCGGCCTCGGCGTCGCCGTCCGGGTGGCCGCGGCCGGCCCGCGCCGCGATGGCGTTCTCCCGGCAGAACGCCTCGTAGATGTCGAGCACGACCTGCTTCTGTCGTTCGGACAGGGATTCGTCCGCCAGCACGGCAGCCATGACGTTCTCTTCGCCCTGCCGTTCCTCCAGAATTCCGGCCTGCACGTAGAGCACTTCGGCGGAGATGCGGAGCGCCTTCGCGATCTGCTGAAGAATCTCCGCGGACGGCCGCCGGAGGCCTCGCTCGATCTGACTGAGGTAAGGGTTGCTCACCCCGGCCTGCTTGGCGAGTTGACGAAGGGAGATCTGTGCGCTGTGCCGCTGATCGCGGATGAAATCGCCGAGATCGCGCACATTCAGGGCCGCCACCGGGTCGAACGCCTCCTTCGCCGGAGGGCGAGGCGGGTTGCCGCGCCCATGGCGGGCGCCCCGCCATCCGTGAACCTCGGCATACGGCTGGACCCCGCGGCCGAGGAGTCCGCGGACTCCTCGGACTCCGCGGACGACCGTCCGCCGAGAGCCCGCCGTCCGTGGACGCTGCGATTCAGGGGAGGCCATGCTGCCTCGGCAAGCTCCGGTCGGCACGGAAACGAGTGCGCCGCCACAACACATCACCAACGCAGTCGACGATACGTCGGGTTGCTAACTCTGGCAAGCGGTCAGTTAGCGCTCTTTGGACGTGTCCGCCCCGAGGTGCACCACCTGGTACTCCGCGGACCTTCGCCCCTTCGACCACGGCGGATGCCGCAGTTCCCCGTTTTCGGGTCCATACGAAGCGCCCGCGCCTGCCGGCGCGGCTCAGTCGTTGTGGGACTGTCCCTCGGCTTGGGCCAGCCAGGCCCGCTGGGCGGCGAGGGCGGACTCGGTGTCGGCGATCTCCTTGGTGCGTCCGGCGGCCTGGGCCCGGGCCAGCTTCGCCTCCAATTTCGCGACGGATTCCCGCAGCTTCGTCACGAATGGTGAGGAAGCGAGGGAGCGCTGGGCCCAGCGGGCGTCGGAGGCCTCGCGCAGCTTGTCGCCGATGGCCGCCATCTGCCGCTCCAGGGAGCCCGCGACCTCCCGGGGGACCCGTCCGATCTCGTCCCAGCGGTCCTGGATCTCCCGGAGACGACGCAGCGAGCGGTCGGTATCGGCCGGATCCAACGCCGTCGCCTCGGCCAGCAGTTTCTCCTTCTTGACCTGGTTTTCGCGCAACTCGGCGTCGCGCTCGGCATTGGCCTCGTTGCGGCGGGTGAAGAAGGCGTCCTGCGCCGCACGGAAGCGGTTCCACAACGCGTCGTCGATATCCTTTGCCGCGCGACCGGCGGCCTTCCAGTCGGCGAGCAACGCCCGGTAGCGGGCGGCCGTGCCGGCCCAGTCGGTGGAGTCGGACAGCGCCTCCGCCTCGGCGATGATCGCCTCCTTCCGTTCCCTCGAACGGGCCCGCTGCGTGTCGAGGGCGGCGAAGTGCGCGGTCCGGCGGCGGGTGAACTCGTCCCGGGCCGTGGCGATGCGCCGCCACAGCGCCGAGTCGGTGCGCTTGTCCAACGAGCCGGCGGCGCGGAACTCCTCGGCGAGCGCGCGGAACCGCTCCCCGGCGGTCTTCCACTCCGAGCTGCGGCCGAGCCGTTCGGCCTCGGCGACCAGCTGCTCCTTGGCCGCGGCGATCCGGCCGGCCCGCTCGGCCCGCTCGGCAGCGAGCGCGGAGCGATGTTCCTCAGTGGCGGCGACCACGGCCTCCAGCCGCGTGCGCAGCGCATCCAGATCACCGACGACCGCGGCCTCGTCGAGGGAATCGAGCAGCCGCCGTGCGCTGCCGACGATCCCGGCCGGATCGACCCCGCTGACCGTCAGCCGCCGCTCGAGCAGCTCGACCTCGGCGGACAGATCGTCGAAGCGGCGCTCGAAGTGGGCCAGACCCTCACGGAGACTGCCGGCACGCCATGATCCGACGGCACGTTCGCCGCTGGCCGTGCGAACGAAGACCGTGCCGTCATCGGCGACACGCCCCCAGGCGGAGGCGTGGTCGGGCTCGCTGCGGTCGCTCATGGTGTTCCCGAAGATCGACTGACGTTTCCTGTCATTCTTGCAGGCGTTGGCCGTTGAGGGGACAGCCGCCACGGATCGGTCACCACGATTCGCCGTCGACCGGGTGCGGCGCGTGGGCCGTGGGGGTCGATCCGAGTCGTTGGCGGTGCCGCCTGGGCCGTTGGCGGTGGCGCGTGGGATGTGGACGGACCGGACGGCACGTGCAGGCACCGGCTGCTCCTCCGCGGGAGCCACCCCCGTACCGGCATCCCGCCACAGGTGGGGCCAGGATGCATAACTGTGACGCGTGAGGCGGGTGATAGCCGGGCGGGCTGGCGAGCCGGGGTGTTGTTGCTGCCGGCGTTCGTGGGACTCGGTGTTTTCGTCATCGGGCCCGCATTGGTGTCGGCGTTCATCGCGGGCACGGACAAGACCCTGACGGGACCGCGTTTCGACTGGGTCGGCACGGCGAACCTGCGTACCGCTCTCTCCGACGCGGACCTGGCCGGCGCCGTGCGCAACACGCTGCTGTACTGCGCCCTCACGGTGGTACCCGCGATCGCGATCGGGCTGGCGCTCGCGCTGGCCGCCGAACGGGTGACCCATGGCCGGGCGCTGGTGCGATGTGCGCTGTTTCTTCCGGTCAGTGCGAATATTGTGGCCATGGCGGTCGTGTTCGCCTACATGTTCGACAGCAGCCCCGACGGTCTCGCGAACACCGTCGTCGGGCTGTTCGGGGTGGCTCCGGTCGACTGGCTCGGCGACACCTCGACCGCGTTGCCGGTGGTGGCCCTCGTCGGTGGTTGGCGGCTGACGAGCTTCGTCTTCGTCGTCTATCTCGCCGGGCTGACGGCGATCCCGAGATCGGTGTACGAGGCGGCGGACGTGGACGGCATCCACGGATTCGCCCGGCTGCGTCACATCACCCTGCCGCTGCTCGCCCCGACGACGATCTTCCTGGGGATGTTCGTCACCATTCTGACCCTGCAGACCTTCGAAACGGTCGCGGTGCTCACGAAAGGTGGCCCCCTGGACTCCAGCACGACGATCATTTACTACATTTACGAGGTCGGATTCACTGGATCGTTCCGCATCGGATATGCCTCGATGATCGCCCTGATGCTGTTTGTCGTGATCGTGGCACTGGGTGCCGCTGGTGGGCTGCTCGGGCGCCGCATCCGACGCACCCGGGAGGCCGCCGCGTGAGCGTCGACACCTCCAGTCCGGCGTCCGGGCCGACGCCCCGTGGCCACGCCGTGCGGCGAGCCTCGCGTCGGCGGGCTCCGCAACCGGGATCGGCGCCGGCGCGGATCCCGGCATCGCGGCGCGGTCGCCGCCGGTCACCGACCGGACCGACGATCGGGCGTCTCGTCCTGCTCACGATCGGCATCGTCGCGGCCGTCCTGCCCTTCGTCTGGATGGTGCGGACCGCCGTTGGGCCGCGGCAGACCGCGCTGGCGCTGACGTCGAACCCGATCCCGTCCAGCATCGACCTGAGCTCGTTCGACCGCGCCTGGTACGCCGGTGATCTCGGACCTGCCCTGCTCACGGGGGTGGCGGTGAGCCTGGCGATCCTCGCGTTGCAGCTCGCGACGGCGATCCCGGCCGCCTACGCCTTCGCCTGTCTGCGCTTTCGCGGGCGTACGGCAGCCTTCGCGGTGGTGCTCGCCACCCTGCTGGTGCCGACCCAGATCACCGCCGTGCCGAACTACGTCACCATTTCCGCGCTCGGACTCGCTGACACCCGGGTCGGCCTGGTCCTGCCGTTCATGACACACGCGGCGATGATCTTCATGCTCCGGCAGTACATGAGCACCATCCCGGGGTCGGTCCTGGAAGCCGCGCGGATGGACGGGCTCGGTACCTGGCGGACGCTGTGGACGATCATCGTGCCGCTCGCCGCGCCCGCGATCGCCTCCGTATCGGTGTTCAGCTTCCTGTTGTCGTACAACGAGTACCTGTGGCCGCTGCTGGTCGCGCGGTCGCCGGACATCGCCACCCCGCCGCTGGCGCTCGCGCGCCTGATGACCGACTCCTCCTCCGTCATTCCGGACTTCACCGAGCTCGCCGCGGCCGCGCTGATCATCAGCCTGCCGTCGCTCGTCGTCTTCGTCGCCGCCCAACGCCGTCTCGCCGCCGGAATTACCGGTACGGGTGCCGGTGCCTGAGAGGAAGAACGTGTGATCCGTATTCGCCGAATACTGCCGCTGCCCGTCGCCGCCACGATGATCATCCTGACCGCGTGCGGCGGCGGTGGTGACGCGAGCCCGGCAGACCCCGCGGAGAGCCTGCGCCCCACGGCCCGTCCAGCCGACGCCGGCGTCGACAACGTGGCGGGCGCCAAGGCGTCGCCCGCCTGCGTGGCCCAGGTCAAGACGCTGCGGATGTCCGCCGTCGGCACGCTCAACGACGTCGCGAAATCCGGCAAGGCCTATCTGGAGAAGGCGCATCCCGGCCTCACCGTGGACCTCAACACGAGTGCGCCGGACTACACCTCCCTCGTCCAGCAGATCAGCGCCGACCGCTCGGCCGGCCGTTCCGTCGACGTGGCGGTCGCCGGCTTCGACCTGCTCCCGACCTTCGCCCGGGACCTCGGCGCCCAGGAGCTCTCCCCACGCCTGCTGCGCGCGTCCTACGACCAACGGCTGGTCGGCCTCGGGCAGGTCGCCGGGAAGCAGATCGGCATTCCCCAGCAGGTGTCGTCTCTGGCCCTGGTCTACAACCTCGACGTGCTGCAGAAGGCCGGCGTCGATCCGGCGACGCTGGGCACGACCGACGGGGTGATCGCCGCCGCCGACAAGATCAAGGCTTCGGGTCAGAATATCCAGCCCCTCGACCTGCCGACCGGCCAGCAGTTCGGGCAGTGGATCCTCAACACCCTGGCCAGCTCCAAGGGGACGCCGATCCAGGACGCGAACGGTCGGCCCGCCCTGAACACCCCGGCGGCCCGCGAGGCCGCCGCGTTCCTCGCGAAGGCCGCGAGCTACGGCACGCACTCCGCCGATCCGACCCAGCAGGGCCTGCTGCGGTTCGGCATCCGCCGGCAGACGGCGATGACCGCCGTGACGGTGGCCTCCGTGGCCGGCGGGCTGAAGTTCATCGCGGGGCAGGGGACGAAGGGTTTCCGGGCCGGCGCGGTCCCGTTCCCGACTCTGCCCGGCGGGACCCAGCACCCGGTCGCGGGCGGCAACGCGCTGACGGTCCTGTCCACCGACCGCTGCCAGCGGGAGATGGCGACCGAACTGGTCGTGTCGCTGCTTTCGCCGGACGTCGTGGCCGCGAGCACGGAGGCGTTGAGCTACATCCCGGTGGATACTCAGGCCGTCAGCCAGCTCGGGTCGTTCTACGAGACCTATCCGCAGCTCAAGCCGTTCAACGCGCTCATCCCCTCGCTGGTGAAGGCGCCGGCTTGGAGCGGGGCCCGCGGCGGGGAGGTCCCGAGCGCGATCTCGGACCAGGTGCAGCGCATCCTTAAGGGCGAGGACCCGGTCAGGGCCCTCGCCGCGGCCCAGAGCCAGGCTGTGGAACTCACCCGTTGACCGGCGGACGCCGCGGGAGAGACCGATGACCCGGATCACGGAACCGGCCGACGGACCCGCCGTGGTGACGGCCGCCACCGCGGGGGTGCCGATCGAGATCGACGGGCTGGGCCGGTCGTTCGGCCCGGTCCATGCGCTGCGCGACGTCACGCTGACGGTTGCGCCGGGGGAGATCGTCGCGCTGCTCGGACCGTCCGGCTCGGGCAAGTCGACGCTGCTGCGGATCTGCGCCGGGCTCGAGGAGCCGACGTCGGGTGATCTGCGTTTCGGCGCGGTCAGCCAGCTTGGCGTCGCACCCCACCGCCGGGACGTGTCCATGGTCTTCCAGCATTTCGCGCTCTACCCGCATCTGACGGCGCTGGAGAACCTCACTCTGGCGTTGCGTCACGGCCGCGGCCTGCCGAAGGCCGCGGCGGTGGCCCGGGCCCGTGAGACGCTGGACATGCTCGGCATCGGTGAGCTGGCAGCTCGCCGGCCCGCGAAGATGTCCGGGGGCCAGCGCCAGCGGGTCGCGATCGGCCGGGCACTCGCGACCCGGGCCCGGGTGATCCTGTTGGACGAGCCGATGTCGGGGCTCGACGCCCAGCTCCGGGTCGATCTGCGGGTCGAGATCGTGGGCCTGCTGCGCCGGCTCGGCACCACCGCCCTGTTCGTCACGCACGACCAGGCCGAGGCGATGGCGGTCGGTGACCGGGTCGCGGTGCTCAGCGGCGGCCGGCTGCAGCAGATCGGGACGCCCGACGAGATCTACGACCGGCCCGCCACGCGCTTCGTCGCGGCGTTCATCGGCAGCCCGCCGATGAACGTCCGGGAGGGACGCTGGCATGACGGCCAACTGCACGGGGACGGATTCGCCCTGCCCGCCCCCGCCGGCGCGACGGCATTCGGAGTCCGGCCCGAGCACCTGGTCCTGGTGGCGGCGGCTTCCACTGGATCGGGATCGGTACCGGCGGACGCCGTGGTGGCGCCGGTGGCGCTGGCGTCGGACGCGCTGCGGGTAACCGGTGAGGTCGTGGTGAGCGAGCGGCTCGGGGCGGAGCGGACGGTGTACGTCCGGACCTCCGCCGGGGTGCTCGCCGTCAGGGTCGACGCCGCTGAGGTGCCCGGCGTGGGCATGCGGGTCACCCTGCGCGCACCGCTGTCCACCCTGACCTTCTTCGACGCCGCCGGCGCCCGGATCTGACGCGGCGCGGCCTCGATCCGCCGCAGCCGTCCCCCCTCCCACCCCGCGCGTCCAGTCGGATCGGCGCCGCGTGAATCGCGGAGGGGCCCTCCCCGTGGGCCTGTCCCCGGCTGCCCGACTCGGGAGAATTTCTGACCGGTCGACGTGGTCGCATTCGGTCAAAAAAATATAACACGCTTTTTTCGGACGCTCGGCGGACATGCGTGCAATCAGGGCCCGCCAGTGGTCCGGGAGTGACCTCTGTGCACGCATCGCACCGGAGTCGTCTCTTGGAGCACCAAGATGTCGTGACATAGCGTTAGTAGGTACTCACGGAAGTGCCCCTGGAGATGCGACTGCGAGGAGATCGTCGATGCTGACGGATAACGCTCATGCCTGCACTCATCCGCTTGCGTTCATCCGAGCCCAGCGCGGGTGGTCCTACCAGCGTCTGGCGCGGGTCGTGGCCCGCCGCGCACGTGACCTCGGGGTGGCGAACATGGCCGCCGAGCGGCAGAAGGTCTGGCGCTGGGAGCACCGTGGGGTCGTGCCCGACCGGGTGTCCCAGCTCGCGCTCGCCGCGGAGCTCGGCGTGCCCAACGATCGCCTGGAGTCGCACCCCTGGCCCGCGTGGCTACCGACCGGCGACGCGGTGCGCACCGAGTACCCGTGGACGCCGGGTGGCAGCATAACCTCGATCATGGACGTCGTCGAGGACGCGCTCTCCGACCGCCGCGGCTTCCTGACGATCACTGGGACCGGGGTGGCGGAACTCGCGACGCAGTGGCTCGGCATGGAACCGGCCCGGCTGGCGGCGGCCCTGAACGGGGGACGGGTCGACGACCAGATCGTGAACCGGATCGAGCACAACATCCCCGGGCTACGGGTCATGGATGAGCGGCTCGGTGGGGAGAGCGTGCGCCGGCTGGTCGACGCCGAGCTCGGCGTGGTGGCGGACCTGCTGGCGCGCGGATCCTATACCGAGCACGTGGGCCGTCACCTGCATCTGGTGGCCGCGGAGCTCGCCCGGTTCGCGGGATGGGTCTCGTTCGACGCCGGCTTCCAGACGGCCGCCCAGCGGTACTGGATCACCGCGCTGCATGCCGCGCACGCCGGCGGGGACCGCATGCTCGGTGCGAACGTGCTGAAGAACATGTCCCTGCAATGCGTGGACTTCGCCCGCCCACGGGAGGCGGTGGATCTGGCCGAGGCCGCCGTGGCCAGCGCCGGGGGGGCGTCCGGTCGCGTCGGCGCCATGCTGCACATGCGGCGGGCCCGTGCCCATGCCGCGCTCGGGGAGGCCAGCGCCTGCGCGCAGGCGCTGGCCTGCTCGGAGGAAGCGATGGTCACCGCGCGGCCTGAGGAGCCCGCCTGGTCGTCCTACTTCGACGAGGCCGAGTACCAGGCGCAGATCGGCAGCTGCTACATCGATCTCGGTCACCTCGCGCAGGCGGACCGGTGGCTGGAACGCTCCCTGGCGATCCAGCCGGACTCCCGGGCCCGGGACCGGGCCACCTACCTGCTTCGGTGGGCCGCGGTCCAGATGGATCTCGGTAACGTCGATCACGGGTGCGAGCTGACCCGCCAGGCCCTGCCGATGCTGGCGGCGACGCGATCCAAGCGCAACGCCCGCCGGGCCGACGAGCTGCGCCGCCGGCTGCGGCGGCACGGCACCGACCCGGCGGTGCGGGAACTCGATCAGATCCTCGCCCGGACTGTCTGAGCCGGCCGGAACCCGAGCCGGCCGGGAATCAGGAACGCAGCCGCCCGGCGGGACGCTTCGGCGCCGTCGTGGCTGGCTCGTCGTCCGGATCGATCGCGGCGGCCAGCGGCGCGCCGTCGGGATCGGCGACGACGAGGGAGGCATCCGTCGGCACGGACCGCTTGATCACCGCCAGGGCGATGGGGCCGAGTTCCTCGTGGACCTCGGAGCTGCCGACAAACCCGACCTCGCGCCCGCCGACCGTGACGGTGGAACGGGGCGCCGCCACCGTGCCGTCGAGATGCAGCAGCACCAGCCGCCGCGGCGGGCGACCGAGGTTGTGCACCCGGGCGACGGTTTCCTGCCCGCGGTAGCAGCCCTTGTCCAGGTGCACGGCGCTCGCCAGCCACCCCACCTCGTGCGGAATGGTGCGATGGTCGGTCTCCCGGCTGAGCCGGGGCCGTCGGGAGGCGATGCGCATGGCGTCGAAGGCGGACAGCCCGGCCAGACCCGCCCCGGCGGCGCGCAGCCGCTCGACGGTGCCGGTCAGGTCGGCCCGGCCGACGAGGAGGTCGACGCCGTGGGGCATCCGCCGGACCAGCGTGCCCGTCCCGGTACGGCCGACCGGGTAGGGACCGGTGATCGGCGCCCCGACCGGGCCGGGTGCCTGTGGTTCGGGCAGGCCCGGGCCGGGCGCGCCGTCACCCGGCCCGCCCAGTGCCGCGGCCGCGACCTGCGCGGCCCTTGGCCCGAGCACGCTGAGCACCGCCGTCACCGCGCCGAGGTCCGCTGGCTCCACTCGGAGCATGAAGCGCATCGACTCCAGGTAGCGCAGCAGGATGCCGCCGGTGCCGGGCTCGACGTCCACCCAGGTGGACGTGCCGTCGTCGGCGAGGACGAGATGGTGTTCGACGTGGCCGTGCGGGGAGAGCACCAGCGCCTCGGTGCCCCGCAGCGCGCCCAGCGCGGACAGATGCTGAGAGGTGATGCTGTGCAGCCAGGAGAGCCGGTCGGGGCCGGAGACGCGCAGCACGTCCCGATGTGATCTGTCGACGACGGCGGCACCGCCGCGCACCGCGCGCTGTTCCCGTAGCGGATCGCCGTAGTGGGCGGCGACCGCGTCGTCTTCGGCAGTGCCGGCCACCGCACCCGGCAGGCCGAGCAACGGGGAGAGCGAGGCGGGCGTCGTGAGGGACCCTGCGGTCATGGGACTCAGTCTAGGTCCCCGTGGCGTGCCTCGGCCGGGTCCGCGCACGGTTCGGCTGTGGCCCCGGGCCCGCGCGGGTGGCCTGGCTGTTCCGACCGGCCGGTGTCAGGAGCGTCCCATCAACGCGCGCGGAAAAGCCGTTGCGATGCGCCCCTGGGTCCGCGTAGCGTCACGGGTACACGAGAAGGGAGGTGGTCCAGGCTTTGTATGCTCATAGGACTCGTGAGGTGGCTGTCCGCTAGCCGGTCTCGTGGTCCTCACCTCTAGCCGGGTGGCCCATGGGCACCGGCACCGGCGAGAACCAGGCAGACACCCGACCCCCGGGCGCCGTCGCAAGTCCCGACGGCCCGCCTCCGCTTCGCGCGGCGGCGGAGCGCCCGGGGGTCGTTCAGTTCCGGATGAATTCCTGTCGTGCCGCCGGATTCCTGTCCTGCCGCCGGGTGACAACCGGTCGCCGGCACGACCGGCCCCGAGCCGGGGAGTCACAGGCAACAACCGGCAATGCTGGCCGAGCGGGCCGCCGAGCGGGCAGGATCTCGGGTATGCCGACGCTCGTCCTGCTCCGCCACGGTGAGAGCATTTGGAACCGCGAAAACCTGTTCACCGGCTGGGTGGACGTTGATCTTTCCGAGAAGGGTGCCAAGGAGGCCACTCGCGGGGGTGAGCTGCTGCGGGAGTCCGGCGTCCTGCCGGACGTGGTGCACACGTCCCTGCTGACCAGGGCGATCCGCACCGCCTGGCTGGCGCTGGATGCCGCCGGGCGCACCTGGGTTCCGGTTCGCCGCACCTGGCGGCTCAACGAGCGGCACTACGGCGGCCTGCAGGGCCTGAACAAGGCGGAGACGCTGGAGAAGTTCGGCGCGGAGCAGTTCCAGCTCTGGCGTCGCTCCTATGACACGCCGCCGCCGGAGATCGGTCCGGAGCAGGTCAGCGGGGTGGACGAGCGCTATGACGACCTTGCCCCCGACGTCATCCCGCGGACCGAGTGCCTCGCCGACGTCGTTGCCCGGATGCTGCCCTACTGGTACGACGCGATCGTGCCGGACCTGCGGACCGGCCGTACCGTCCTGGTGGCGGCGCATGGCAACTCGCTGCGCGCCCTGGTGAAGCATCTCGATCACATCAGCGACACCGACATCGCCGGGCTCAACATCCCCACCGGCATCCCGCTGCGCTACGAGCTGGACGACCAGCTGGGTGTGGTGAGCTCGGGGTACCTCGACCCCGACGCCGCGGCGCTCGCCGCGGCCGCCGTCGCCGCGCAGGGCACCAAGAAGTAGTCAGAAAAGCAATCAAGAAGATAGTCGAGGCTAAAAATAGTCGGGACTATAATCATATAGTCCCGACTGAGTCATATAGTCCCGACCGGCCCGTGCCATCATCGCGGGCCATCACGGGCAGCCGCCGTAGCGCCGGCGGGATGCACGCGGGGAACCGTCGGGCCGTGCGTGGGGGCCACGCCCGCGCGAGACCGGGGGCGGATCTCCCCGGGTGCCCTCACGCGCCGCTGGAATCCCCGGTGACCAGGTAGAGCACCCGGCGGGCGACCGAGACCGCATGGTCGGCGTACCGCTCGTAGTAGCGGCCGCAGAGAGTGATGTCGATCGCCGCCTCCATCCCGTGCGGCCAGGGCTTCTCGATCAGTATGTGGAACAGGGCGCGGTGCAGCCCGTCCATCGCGTCGTCGTCGGCCTCCAGCTGCTTGGCGAGGTCGGTGTCCCGGCTGGCGATCACCGATCCGGCCTTCGCGACGATGCGCTGCGCGACCTGCCCCATCTCCAGCAGGGTCGCCCGGAGCTCCGGCGGGACCGCCCGGCCCGGGTAGCGCCGGCGGGCGACCTTCGCCACGTGCAGGGCGAGGTCGCCCATCCGCTCCAGGTCGGCGACGATCCGCAGCGTGGCCACCATCATCCTCAGATCGGTGGCGACCGGGGCCTGGCGGGCCATCACGTCGAAGGCCCGCTCCTCGATCTCGTTGCGCAGCAGGTCGACCGTCTCGTCTCCGCTGATGACGTTCTCGGCGAGTTGGAGATCGGCGTCGAGGAGAGCGGTGGTGGCCCGGGCCATGGCCGAGGCGACCAGGTTGGTCATCTCGATCAGGGACCGGTTGATGCTGTCGAGTTCGTCGGTGAAGGCGTCCCGCACGGACGGCTCCTTCTCATTCGGTGGGGGATCGAGGGGTCAGAGATCCTGAGGGATTGATTCGATCATGGTGCTTCTGGGTACTTGCGTCGCTCCGGTTCTGACGATGATGCGGACCTCTCGCTCTCTGGTGAACATTGACGATGGGTCTGATGAACAGCTAGCGACGATCGGCGGTGGAGGCTTGCAGAGCAATACCTAGGTGGCATGCGGACACCTAGCATGCGGCGAGTGGGTGACAGGTCGGCGGATGCCATGACAACCGGTACACACCGCATCCGCGGCTCGTGCAGGTCGGCAGGCCGTACAGGGTGAGCGGACGATGGTGGACGATGACAGCGGTGCCTGGAACAGCCGGTTCGACGACTGACCTGACTACTGGTTCGGCGTCCGGCGGGGACACCGGCGGCATGACCTTGCCGGCAAGGCTCGTGCGTCGGGTGATCGCCGGCCTGCCGACCGGTCTGCTCGTCCTCGACGCCGCGGACCGGGTGGTCCTGGTGAACATGGTCGCGCGACGTATGGGTGTGGTCGCCGCCGACGAGATCGCGGTGGCGGAGCTGGCCGATCTCGTCCGGGCCACCCGGCTCGCGGGCAGTGACCAGGAGCGGCAGCTTGAGCTGCCGCCCGTCCCCGAGCCCCCCCTCACCCGTCCCCGACCGGACCAGGAGGGGCTGGCGGTGCGTGCCCGGGCCCGGCTGCTGGACTCGTCCGGTCATGTCGCCGTCATCGTGGATGACATTACCGAGTCGCGTCGGGTCGAGGCCGTCCGTCGGGACTTCGTGGCGAACATCAGCCACGAGCTCAAGACGCCGGTCGGTGCGTTGCACGTCCTCGCCGAAGCGGTCGCCGCGGCCTGCGAGGACCCGGTGGCAGTCCGCCGGTTCGCCTCCCGGATGACCCACGAATCGACCCGGCTCGCCCGTCTTGTTCAGGAGATCATCGATCTCTCCCGGCTGCAGGGCGCCGATCCGCTGCCCAACCTGCGGCCGATGCGGGCGTCCGCGGTGCTCACCGAGGCGGTCGACCGCACCCGGCTGGCAGCGCAGGCCCAGGCGATCTCGGTTGCGGTGATCGGCGACGGTGACCTGCCGGTGTGTGGGGATGAGGGCCAGCTCGTGACCGCCGTCGCGAACCTGCTCGACAATGCGATCAGCTACTCGCCGCGTGGCACCCGGGTTGTGCTCGGGGTTCGGCGCAGCGGTGAGACCGTGGAGATCTCCGTCGCCGACGAGGGCATCGGGATCGCGGAGAAGGACCTGGAACGGGTCTTCGAACGCTTCTATCGGGCGGATCCGGCGCGATCCCGCGCGACCGGTGGGACCGGCCTGGGGCTCGCCATCGTCAAGCACATCGCGACCAATCACGGCGGCGTGGTCTCTGTGTGGAGCGCCGAGGGCGCGGGTTCCACCTTCACGCTCCGGTTGCCGCTGTTCACCGGCGACGATGACGATGCGATGACGGACGGCTCGGACGAAACCCGCGAGGATGACGGGGTGGATGGCTTCGACGTCGTCGGGGCCGATGCCGACGCCCGCGGTCGGGGCGATGGTGAACATCATGGCGATGGTGAACATCATGGCGATGATGAACTCGGTGGCGGTTCGTGAACGGTGAACGGTATCGGTCATGACCGGTAGACGCGGCGGGTCCACCCGTCCCATCGACGGTAACAGGAAGCGGTCCGGGTCGGCCGGTCCGTCCAACGTAACAAGGGGAGCGAACAGGTGACCCGGCTGCTCGTGGTCGAGGACGAGGAGTCCTTCTCCGACGCGTTGTCGTTCATGTTGGAACGGGAGGGCTTCGAGGTGGGGGTCGTCGCCGACGGCCCCAGCGCGTTGGCCGAGTTCGATCGGCGGGGGGCTGATCTTGTCCTGCTGGACCTCATGCTGCCGGGGCTGTCGGGCACGGAAGTGTGCCGAACCTTGCGAACCCGTTCCACTGTGCCGATCATCATGCTGACCGCTCGGGACAGCGAGATCGACAAGGTGCTCGGGCTGGAACTCGGAGCGGACGACTACGTCACGAAGCCGTTCTCCGCCCGGGAGCTGGTGGCGCGGATCCGCGCGGTGCTGCGGCGGCGGTCGGAGAACGAGGAGGTGGGGGACGCGACGTTGGAGGCCGGCCCGGTCCGGATGGACGTTGAGCGCCATGTCGTCACCGTCGACGGGACCACGGTCACCCTGCCGCTCAAGGAGTTCGAGCTGTTGGAGATGTTCCTGCGCAACGCGGGCCGGGTGCTGACCCGGGGCCAACTGATCGACCGGGTCTGGGGGTCGGACTACGTCGGCGACACCAAGACCCTGGATGTCCACGTCAAACGACTGCGGACAAAGATTGAGCACGAACCCGGCAACCCGCGGCACCTGGTGACCGTCCGGGGACTGGGATACAAGTTCGAGCCGTGACCCCGGCGGTCGCGGCCGGAGGGAACGGTGAAGAGGTGCTCGGTGGCGTGCGTCCGGGTGCGTGGTTTCCGAAGATCGTGGCGCAGCCCGACGCCGCCGTGGCCCCGGGACGGCAGGCGGCCGTGGTGAGTCCGCTCCCGGCGGGTCCACATCCCGGTCCAATGCGTCTCGGTGTGATCGACATCGGCTCGAACACCGTCCACCTGCTTGTCGTGGACGCGCACCGGGGCGGCCAGCCGCAGCCGGCCGCCAGCGTGCGCGTGCCGTTGCGGCTGGTGGAACTGCTCGACGCGGACGGGGCGCTGGACGCCGCTGGAGAGCGCGCCCTGACCTCCTGCGTCCTGGACATGCGCCAGCAGGCCGACGCGCTCGGGGTCCACGATCTGGCGGCCTTCGCCACGTCGGCGTTGCGGGACGCCACCAACGGAGAGGCGGTCCTGCGCCGGGTGGGCGAGGCCACCGGGGTCTCCATCGGCGTCCTGCCCGGGGAGGAGGAGGCCAGGTTGACCTTCCTCGCCGTCCGCCGGTGGTTCGGCTGGAGCGCCGGCCGGTTGCTGGCGTTGGACATCGGCGGTGGTTCCCTGGAGATCGGCGCCGGCATGCACGAGGACCCCGAGGTGGTCGCATCCCTGCCGCTTGGCGCGAGCCGGCTGACCCGGGACTGGCTGGCCCCGAGCGACCCGCCCAAGCGGTCCGAGCTCAGCGAGCTGCGCCGTTACGTCCGGTCCCAGATCGCGCCGATCGTGGGCACCATCTATCCCCTGGGGGAGCACACGAGGGCGGTGGCGACGTCGAAGACCTTCCGGTCGCTGGCTCGGATCGCCGGTGCGGAGTCCTACAGCCGCGGTCCCTATACCCGCAGGGTGCTGCGCCGGGACGACCTCGTGGAGGTGACGGCCAAGGTGTGCCGGATGTCGGTCGAGGAGCGCGCGGCGCTGCCGGGCGTCTCCGCCTCCCGGGCGGCCCAGTTGGTCGCGGGGGCGGTCGTCGCGGACGAGGCTCTCGATCTGTTCGCCATCGACGAGGTGGAGATTTGCCCCTGGGCCCTGCGCGAAGGGGTGATCCTGCGCCGCCTGGACTGGCTCACCTCATCCTGACGCCGGAGCGATGAACTCCCTTCACCTGGCAGAGGGTGAGATGAACCTTGCAGAAAGTGTTCTTGATGCGCGTAATTGCCCGATGTGGCCGTTGTCACGGGCGATATGAAGGTTCCGACCGTCATCCCGCGGATGTCTGTGCGGGCGGGGCCGCGGAGATGGCCTAGCCTGGGAGATGAGGTCGGTCGTGACGGCCAACCCCCGGCTCGCGCGGCAGGGAGACGGATTGCAGGCATGGCGTGACGACGCGCGGTCGGTGTCGCCGACCGCGATGGCTCCCGCCCCGATCTCGTCCGGTGGGGTCGCGGGCGGTTCGGGGCCCGGTGGTGGCGGTAGCTCCTCGCTCATTGTCCCGCGCGGAGCGCCCGAGCTGGCCACGACCGCTCCGGGTGCCCGCGTGGCGCTCTCAACGGCCTCGACCTATCCCGAGTCCACCGCCTCGGCCTTCGAGATGGCGGCGCGGCTGGGGTATGACGGGGTCGAGATCATGGTCTGGACCGATCCGGTTAGCCAGGATCCGCAGGCGCTGAAGCGGCTGATGGACTATCACGGCATCCCGATTCTGGCCATTCATGCGCCGTGCCTGCTGCTCACCCAGCGGGTCTGGGGTACGGATCCATGGGCGAAGCTGGTGCGGGCCCGTACCGTAGCCGAGACGCTCGGCGCGTCGACGGTCGTCGTCCACCCGCCGTTTCGCTGGCAGCGAGACTATGCCCGCGAGTTCGTGACGGGCATCGAGCGGATGGCCGGCGAGACCGACATCCGCTTCGCGGTGGAGAACATGTTCCCGCTGCGGGCGCGGGGGCGGGAGGTCTCCGCCTATGCCCCGGACTGGTCCCCGGTCGAAGACGACTACGCGCATGTCACCCTCGACCTGTCGCACACGAGTGTGTCCCGCTCGGACCCGCTCGAGATGGCCGAGCTTCTCGGCGAGCGGCTGGTCCACGTGCACATGGCCGATGGTCTGGGCTCGGCCAAGGACGAACATCTCGTCCCCGGTCGTGGCACGCAGCCCTGTGCGGAGCTGCTTGAACTGCTGGCCGCCGGCGGTTTCGACGGCACCGTGGTGGTCGAGATCAATACCAGGCGGGCCGAGTCGCGTGCCCAGCGCGAGGCCGAGCTCGCCGAGGCGCTGGCGTTCACCCGTCTGCACTTCGCCGCACCGTCCGCCGCAGGACTCCGATCCACCTACGGCTGATCCACCTACGGCTGATCCGCATCCGGGTCCACCGCCGGCTGACCCACCTCCGGGGCTGACACCGTTCCCGTGGCTCGCCGCCATGGTCGAGTGCCACCATGACGCAGTGTCCGTCCCTTCTGGTCGTACTCCCACCGGCTCGCTGTTCGACCCGTTGGCGGATGCCTACGCCGCGGCCAGGCCGAGCTATCCCGACCACATCTTCCGTGACGTCGAGCGGTTCCTCGGGCGGCCGCTGCGCGGCGCGGACGTGCTTGACGTCGGCGCCGGGACCGGCATCGCCACGCGTCTGCTGATCGGCCGGGGCGCGCGGGTGGTACCGGTGGAACCCGGGCCGACCATGCTGGCGCGGTTGCGCCAGCGCAGCCCCGGACTGCCCGCGGTGCGCGGGGACGGGGAGGCGTTGCCCTTCCGGGACCAGGTCGTCGACCTGGTCTGCTATGCCCAGGCATGGCACTGGGTACAGGTACTGACCGCCGCGGCCGAGGCCGCCCGCGTGCTGCGGCCCGGCGGAGCCCTCGCCGTGTGGTGGAACGACGTCGACGCCGAGGAGTACCGGTGGTGGCAGTGCCAGCAGGAACGGCTCGAGCGGATGAACCCCGGATATCACCGCGGGTACCGTGCGCGACCGTTCGCCGACGAGTTGCGGTGGACCGGCCACTTCAGGGAGGTTGTCACCCTGACCGGCCGGTGGCGGCGCCGGATTAACATCGATGACTACCTCACCTGGCAGCGGTCGAAGTCCTACGTCGCGGCCATCGGCGATCGCCTCGACGATTTCCTTGACGCGGAGCGTCGCACGATGCTGCGCGCCTTTCCTGACGGTGTCGTCGTCGAGCCGTTTCGTACGCTCCTGGTGATTGCCCAGGTTCCCGAGTAGCGCGCGGGAGAGACAGCGTGGGCGCCTCTGCCGAGGCTCTCCCGTCCGGTGATCTTCCCCTTTCTCTGACGCGCTGTGACGCCATGGTTCGGCCGATGTGACTTCGTAATGAACCGTGCGCACAGCGTCGCTTTTGGGGTGGCGTTGTTTTGTGGCCACCGGTACCTGCCTTGTCCCGAATTTTCCGATCCGTTAGTCTTGCGTCATTCGCACAGTGATGTCTGACTTCGCTGGCGTAGCGGAGTGATACGGGTACCCGTATCCGGGTCATTGGTCCGACCGGCGGCATGGTTTGGGAGCGACTCACGCTCGGGTTATCGCGGCACCGTACGGTCACCCTGAGTGTCGGGTGTCGGTGCCGGGACTGCCGACGCCCGATGGAGGAGGCGACGGTCATCATGCGGCTTGCCCCGCAGCAGACTGAGGCGACAGGGATAACGAGGATAACGCGCGACGGCACCCCGGCTGGCTGGGAGCCGCCGGCCGGGCCGGCGGCGGCCGCCGCGGCGAAGTTCGCGTACAACCCGGCGCTGGACGGGCTGCGGATCGTCTGTATCTACACCATCCTCGCCGGCCACATGGGTGCGATCCAGGCCAGCAACGTCGCCGTCGACGTCTTCTTCGTGCTGAGTGGATTTCTTATCACCACGCTCCTGCTGACCGAACACAGCCGGACCGGGACGATCTCGGTGAGTCGATTCCTGGTGCGCCGGGCCTACCGGCTGATGCCCGCGATGTGGGTGTACCTGCTCGTCGGGCTCGCGGTGACGGTGGCGTTCAAATGGAACGACATCCCCTTCCGGGACGACTACGTCGGGAGTGCGCTCTCCGCCTTTTTCAATGTCAACAACTGGTACAAGGTCCTGCATCCTGCCGCCGGTGGGCGATGGTTGGCCCACGTGTGGTCCCTGTCCCTGGAGGAGCAGTTCTATCTCCTGTGGCCGGGGCTGTTCCTGATTGTCAGCCGCTCGGACCGGTTCCGGGCGCACCTGCTGAAGATGCTTTTCGCCATGATCGCCTTCGCGGCGGTCTGGACCTGGACCGTGGCCGCCGGCGGCGCCCCGCACTCGCGGGTGTACCTCGCGCTGGACACGCACGTCGCACCGCTGCTGATCGGCTGTCTGCTGGCGGTCTGGCGTGACACCCGCCTGCGCGCCCTCGTCGCCGAGGAGCCGGACCTGGCCGCGCCGCGCCGCCGCCGGCACGCCCAGCAGATCGGCACGATGACCCCTGTCACGGCGGCGACGGTCGAGCGTTGGCGGGCGGGCCGTCGGATCGCCGATCTCGGCTTCGTCGCGGGGATCGGATTGATCTTCTTCGCCTTCCTTGGGCCGAACAAGGACGGTTATGACGCCAACTGGCTCGACCATGCCGCCTACCTGCCCAGCGCCCTGCTCGGTGCCGTGGTCATCCTGGGCGCCGACCTGCGCCGCGACGCCGGCTGGGTCCGCCTGCTCGGCAGTCCACGGATGGCCTTCCTCGGTAAGATCACCTTCAGTATCTACCTCTGGCACTATCCGGTGATCTCGGTTGCGAACGGGCAGCTGGTGCCCCGGATCGGGCTGTGGCCGTCGGTTGTCGTGGCGGCGGCGGTCAGCACGTTCATCGCGTACTTCTCGAACCGGTTCGTGGAGAAGCCTGCGCAGCGTGCCCGACCCCCGTGGGCCGACACCCCCCGTGGGCCCGCGCCGGGCGCGATCCCGGCGGCGCGGCCCGCTCCCGGAGACGACATTGGACCCGGCGCCGCCACCTGGGCGCGCATTCCCGAACCGGCCCGGGAGCCCGACCGCGGACGGTTCTCGCACCCGGCCGTCCCGCGGGCCGGCCGGTACGAGGGCCACCGGCACCACCGGTCCTGGGACCGGACCGGTGAATCCGGACAGCGTTACCGGCCTGACGGGGACCGCCGGGCCGCCGGGCTGTACACCCTTGACGAGGTGTATCCGGCTGGCGAGCCAGACCGGCCGGCACGCGTCGCGTCGGCCACGACCGGTCGGTCTGATCGGCTGGATCACGACCGGCCCGGCGATCCGCCCGGGGCCCGGTCGCGGGGTGGCTGGTCGGGCGACGGTGGCTGGTCGGGCGACGGTGGCTGGTCGGGCGACGGTGGCTGGTCGTCGTACGAGGTCGGGTCCGATCAACCGGCGGGTGGCCCGGACGATGCCGATGAATGGGGTGATGAATGGATCGATGAGGGCTACGTCCGTCCTTGGCCGGGGTACGGGTACGGACTCACCGAGACCGCCGACCTGTCGTGGGCGGTGCGAGGCCGGCAAAACGGCGGCGAGGAGGCGCAGCGGCCGGCGGCCACGGACCGGGCATACACCGCCGAAATAATCTACGATCCTCGATCCGTCGTCGGCCGGCGGGGCGAACGTCACGAGCCCTGGACGGGTCACGAGCCCTGGACGGGTCACGAGCCCTGGACGGGTCACGAGCCCTGGACGGGTCACGAGCCCGGCCACTGGGGTGGCCACGAACGCCGGCTCGAGTACGACGGGCGACATGGAGTTGATCGCCAGTCGGGCTACGGCTGGTAGCCCGCGCACGACGGCGGGCCGGGATCCGCGTTCCGCTGGCTGCCCGAGGGCGCCGTAACCTCCAGGCCGGGGTAGAAGCGGGTGGAAGGGAAGGATGGTCATGATCGTTGCGGTCATGGGGGCGGGACGGCTCGGCGGGGCGATGCTGTCGGGGCTGCTGCGGTCCGGGCATGCCGCTCAGGACATCGTCGTGGCCGAACGTGATGCCGACCGGGCTGGTGAGATCGTGGCGCGTCACGGCGTCGAGGTGCAGGCGCCGACGGTGGCCGCAGCCAAGGCGGATGTTCTGATCATCGGGGTGAAGCCCCAGGACGTCGGGACCCTGCTGGCCGAGATCGGGTCGGTGGTCGCGAACGGGACGCTCGTGGTGTCGTTGGCGGCGGGCATCACCACTGATCTTCTCGAGGAGCGGCTACCTTCGCTTCCCCCGGTGGTCCGGGTGATGACGAACACCCCGCTGCTCGTCGGGGAGGCGATGTCGGCGATCTGCGGGGGCCGCTACGCCGAGGAGAAGCACCTCGCCACGGCAGAAGCCCTGCTGACGCCGGTCGGCCGGGTGACGCGGGTGGCAGAGTCCCAGCTCGACGCGGTGACGGCCCTGTCCGGCAGCGGACCGGCGTACTTCTTCTATCTTGTCGATGCGATGATCGAGGCGGGTGTGCTCCTTGGGCTGCCCCGCACCCTGGCCGCGGAACTCATGACCCAGACCGCCCTGGGCTCGGCGCGGATGCTGCGCGAGAGCGGTGAGCATCCGGCGCTGTTGCGGGAGGCCGTCACCTCTCCGGCCGGGACCACGATCGCGGCACTGCGGGAGCTGGACCGTCGCGGTGTGCGCGCGGCGCTCATGGACGCCCTGGAGGCGGCGAGCAGTCGGTCGCGGGAACTCGGCCGTAGTTGAGGGCACCCGGGTACCGGAGCACCCGGGCTCCGATGGTTGCCCGCCGTGGCGGGTAGGCTCGCCCGGTAACTTCCTCAACATAGATCGGTCGGGTACGTGGGTTCTGTCATCAAGAAGCGTCGTAAGCGGATGGCCAAGAAGAAGCACCGCAAGTTGCTGAAGCGGACGCGCGTTCAGCGCCGCAACAAGAAGTAGGCCGCTGCCAGGAAGTCAGGCCGCTGCCAGGAAGTCAGGCCGCTGCCAGGAAGTAGGTAGCGCACTAGGACGCGGGTCGCCCACCGGGGGGTGGGGCGTACCCGGGAGTCCGGTCGTACCTGGAGACAGTCGGCCGATCCGCGGTCCCCGGCGTCCGGTGTCCACCCCGCACGTCGCGAGTTCGTACCGCCATGCCGTCTCGTATCATGTGGCTTTGCGTGCTGTAACTGTCACCGTGTGACAGGCTGTTTCCCTCGGGTGGCAGCGTGGCCGGCCCGCAGCCAGGGAGACGGCATGACGGGATCGTGGATCAATTTCCTGTCCGACTACGGCGTCGACGATGCCTCTGTAGGGGTGTGTCACGGGGTTATCGCGCGGCACGCCCCGTCGGCGCGCGTCCTCGACGTCTGCCACGCCATCGCGCCGCAGGACGTCGGGCATGCGGCCGTCACCCTGGTCGGCGCGATCGGTTATCTTCCGATGGGGGTTCATCTCGTCGTCGTGGAGCGGCTCGATGCCGACGGTTACACCCGCGGCGCGGCGATCCGGAGCACGGACGGCTCGACCTTCGTCTGCCCGGACAACGGCGTGGCGTCGCTGGCCTGGGATGCGCTCGGTGGCGTCGCCGCGGTGCACGAGATCTCCAACCGGGAGCTGTGGCTGCCGCTGCCCACCGCGGTGTTCCGGGGACGGGACGTCTATGCGCCGGTCGCGGCCCGGCTTGCGGCCGGACTCGCCCTCACCGACGTCGGCCCCCGGCTCGACCCCGACGCGCTCACGCGTTTCCAGCCGCGGGCGTGCAGCGTCGACGACGACCATGTGCACGGCGAGGTCGTGTCCGTCGACCACTTCGGCAATCTCTCGCTCAACATGACCCGGGCCGAGCTGGAGGCCGCCGGTATTCTGTTGGGAGATCTGGTCGAGGTCCGCGCCGGCAACCGCGTCATGCGGCTCACGTTCACGCATACCTACGGCGATGCGCCCCGCGGTGGAGTCACCTTGTGTGAGGACGCGTTGCGTCGAATGATGATCGCAGTAAATTGTGGGCGAGCGGCCGACCTGCTGCGGCTGCGGCGCCAGGACGCGGTCGTCGTGGCGCAGCTGCCGAGGAGCCCGTCACCGGGACGCTCCATCCTGGATTTTCCGCTGCCGGCCCAGCGGTGATGCCGGCATCACCGCTGGGCCGGCAGCGTCGGCAGCGGCACCGGGCCTGGCCGGCGTCGATCCTCGTCCGGCTCGGACGGGTTGTTTTTCCCCTACTTTCCGTATTCGATGTGCGCGGCTGGCCTTACGCTGTGCAATGAGCGGTCGAGGGACGGGCGTACGATGAGCCCACGATCGGACCGCGTGAACCTTTCTCGGCCGGACATCGCGGCCCCCGGTCCCGGGGAACGGTGGCGCGCTCCGGTCGGCCTGGTTCGGGCTGCCCGGTCGCCCGGCCATCCGGTCCGGGTGCCGGGCTGGACCATGCGGGCGTTGCGGGAGACTGCCATGAGACCACGCCGTGTGTTGGTGACCGGTGTAGCGCGGCCGTTGGGGGCGCAGGTGGCGATGGCGCTCGCGGCTGACCCGGGGGTCGAGGCCGTCGTCGGGGTCGATACCACTGCTCCCACCAGCGACCTCGGGCGGACCCAGTTCGTGCGCGCGGACATCCGGCATCCGTTGATCGCAAAGGTGATCTCCACCACGGAGATCGATACGGTGCTGCATCTGAACGTGATCGCCACGCCGCTCGGTGCGGGTGGACGGGCCGCGATGAAGGAAATCAACGTCATCGGCACGATGCAGCTGCTGGCCGCGTGCCAGAAGGCGCCCAGTGTCACCAAGCTGGTCGTGAAGTCCACGACGTCGATCTACGGGTCGTCCGCTCGCGACCCCGCGCTGTTTACAGAGGACACTGAGCCGCGCGCCCTGCCCGCCGGTGGCTATGCCAAGGACGCCGTCGAGGTCGAGGGTTACGTGCGTGGATTCAGCCGGCGACGTCCCGACATCGCGGTAACCGTGCTGCGGTTCACCAACATCCTCGGTCCGCAGATCGACAGCCCGCTCGCGCGCTATCTGGACCTTCCGCTGGTTCCCACGGTCCTCGGCTTCGACCCCCGCATCCAGCTGCTGCACTCCGATGACGCGTTGGCCGTGCTGATGCGCGCGACCCGCCGCGCCCACCCGGGGACGTTCAACGTGGCCGGGGACGGTGTGCTCCTGCTTTCGCAGGCGATCCGCCGAGCGGGTCGGCCGTCCACGCCGGTGCCGTTCCCCGCGATCGGGGTGTTGGGCGGGATCGCCCGGCGGCTGCGGCTCGTCGACTTCTCCGCTGAGCAGCTTGACTTCCTCGCGCACGGCCGGGCCGTGGACACGACCCGGCTGAAGGAGATCTTCGGTTACCGGCCCCGGTACTCGACGATGGAGACCTTCGACAGTTTCGTCCGCCAGCGCGGGCTCCGGTTCACCATCGACCACGATCTGATCTCCCGAGCCGAGCACAGGATGCTCGATTCGCTGGCCCGACGCCGGCTGGTGGGAACAGGGTGATGGAGGGCGGTTGCGGCCCGCCGGGTGCGGGATCGGATAGGGGGGAGGCGGAACACGTGATAAAAGGTGACGAATCCCGGGGTGAAGCGCAGATCATGCCTTGGAAATCCGCCGCAGCCGATTCGGCTTCGCGTGACCCGGCTTCGCGTGACCCGGCTTTTCTCGACGAGGTTTCCCCCGACGAGGTCTTCCTTGGTCCAGCCGCCGCGTCCCCTCGCTCCTCGCTCAACGGTGCCGAGGCGACGCTGACCGAAAGCCGGTCGGCGGCGGGTGGGCCGTCCGACCCGGCGACGGGTCCCACCGCCGCTGCCGGGCCCGATGGCGCTGCCAGGACGGACGGTGCGCCACCGCCGACGGCCGAACCCGGTGATCTGGAGACGGCCCTCGCGGGAGCGCTGGCCTTCCTGCGGCGGCGCATCACCGGCGACTACGTCGTCGACGAGCACGGGTTTGACCCGGACCTCACCGAACACGTCGTCGCTCCGCTGCTGCGGCCGATCTACCGGGACTACTTCCGGGTCGAGACCCGGGGGCTGGAGAACATCCCGGACACGGGTGGCGCTCTGGTGGTGGCCAATCACTCGGGCACCCTGCCAATGGACGCGCTGATGATGGCCGTGGCCATCCTCGATCATCATCCGGCCCATCGCCACCTGCGCATGCTCGCCGCCGACCTGGTGTTCGCGGTGCCGTTCCTGGCCCCGCTGGCTCGTAAGATCGGCAACACTCTGGCGTGTCAGGCTGACGCGGAACACCTGCTGAACACCGGGCACCTTGTCGGGGTCTGGCCGGAGGGCTTCAAGGGCGTCGGCAAGCCGTTCAGCGAGCGGTACAAGTTGCAGCGGTTCGGGCGCGGTGGATTCGTCTCGGCCGCGTTGCGGACGGGTGTGCCGATCATTCCGTGCACGATCGTCGGAGCCGAAGAAATCTATCCTATGATCGGTAACGCGAAGTCGCTCGCTCGCCTGTTCGGGCTGCCCTACCTGCCGGTTACACCGACCTTCCCGTGGTTCGGTCTGCTGGGGCTCATCCCGCTTCCGTCCAAATGGATCATCGAGTTCGGGGAGCCGGTCCCAACGAAGACGTACACCGCTGAGGCGGCGGACGACCCGATGCTGGTGTTCGAGCTCACCGACCGCATCCGGGAGACCATCCAGCATACGCTGTACAGCCTGCTGATGCAGCGCCGCTCGGTGTTCTTCTAGGTTCTTTCCCGGCGCCGAAGGTGCTCTAGGCGCCCGCGGCCCGGCGCCGCAACGCCATGCCGGCGGCGACCCCGCCGGCGAGCGCGCCCACCCCGGCTGCCGTCGGAATGCCGATCTTGGCTGCCTTGCGGGCCGTGCGAAAGTCCTTGATCGGCCATTCGCGTTCCCGGGCCACGGTCTTCAGGTCCGGATCCGGGTTGATCGCGACCGGGTGGCCCACCAGGGAGAGCATGGGCAGATCGTTGATCGAGTCCGAGTAGGCCCAGCACCGCGACAGGTCCAGGCCCTCCCGCTCGGCGAGCGCCTGCACGGCCTCGGCCTTCGCCTGGCCGTGCAGCAGGCCGCCGACCAGGTGGCCGGTGTAGGTGCCCTCGGCGGAGACCTCACTGACCGTGCCGAGGGCGCCGGTGAGGTTCAGCCGCCGGGCGATGACCGAGGCGAGCTCGACCGGGGTGGCCGTGACCAGCCACACTCGCTGGCCCGCGTCAAGGTGCTGCTGGGCGAGCGCGTGCGTACCCGAGTAGATCTGCTCGGCCATCCGTTCGTCGTAGATCTCCTCGCCGTAACGGACGATCTCGGCCACCGTGCGCCCGGCGACGAAGGCAAGCGCGGTCTCCCGAGCATCCCGGATGCCGCTCGGGTCCTCGAGCCCACGCAGCCGGTAGGTGATGTGCTGCCAGCCGAACCGGATCAGGTCACGCGAGTTGAAGAAGTCCCGGGCGGCCAGGCCGCGGGCGAAGTAGAAGATCGAGGCGCCCGCCATCATGGTGTTGTCCACGTCGAAGAACGCGGCCGCCGACTCGTCCAGCGGAGCCCGCGGAACCTCCTCGGCCGCGACCTTCAAGGCGGCGATCGCGGCGGCCTCGGCGGCCTGCCTCGTCGTGGCCAGGTCCCTGCGTCGTCGCACCCTCATCGTCAACTCCATGCTGTCCGGGGCGGAGCAAGGGCTCGGCTCGGGAAGTGACCGGGGCCGCCACCCACCCCTTGTCGCCACCTCCGCGCGCCGCGATCCACGCCATGGTTCGCCGGCACGCCGTCAGAGTACGGTGCGGCACGACTTCGCGGCGGCCGCCGCTCGAACGTGACGGCGGGAAAGTGCCGGTGGAACAACGACCGGGCCGGGGTTGCGACGTGATCTGGGATATCGCTCACGGCGAGGGGCCCGGAGGTCAGGCCGTGCCTGCTGCGGGAAGGGCGCGGGCAAGTGTCCGAATTGCTCTGAACTGCAAGGATTTGACCGCCCCTTCGTTGCGGCCCATGGCCAGCGCGGTCTCGCGGACCGACAGCCCTTCGAGGAACCGGAGCGCGACGCACTCCTGCTGGTCCGGGCGCAGTTCGCGGACGGCGTCGAGCAGCTCGCGGCGGGTCAGCACGGCCAGGATCGACTCTTCGGGGCTCGGCGCCGTCAGCGCCGTGGCTCGGTGCTCGGCCGCGGCGAGGATGTCCGCCGTCGGGATCTCGAACCGGCGCCGCGCCGAGCGGGCCTGATCGACCAGCAGGTTGCGGGCGATGGTGATGAACCAGGCACCGATGTCCCGTCCCTGCCACTGGAACGTGCCGATGGAGCGGAAGGCACGCAGGAAGGTCTCGCTGACGATGTCCTCGGCGGCCACCGGATCCCCGCCCAGCCGGTACAGCGCGTACCGGAACACGAGGTTGGCGTACCGGTCGTAGAGCAGCCCGAAGGCGTTGACGTCACCTCGCCGGGCCCGGGCGACGAGCGCCGTCCGGTCGTCGTCGGCCGGATCGCCCTGAGGGTCCCCGACTCGCTCGCGGTCCTCCCGGGCGCCCACCGGGGACATCGCGTCCTGCCGGCGGAGGGGGCCGCGGCGCGGGGCGGCGAGGTCGACGAGGTCGACGAGGTCGGCGAGCGTGCATTCGGTCACAGCCCGGGCTCCGGAGGATGCGGTCGCGGCAAGGTGGGCCGGAAGGCCCGGCGCACATGGTTCCGTTAGTAGCTGAGTGTAGCCGGAGGAGGGAGCGCGGGAAGTCGGAGATCGTCCGGGCGCAGGCAGAGGGCGTCTTCCGGCGAGGTCCGGACCGGACCGCACGCCGGGGCCGGGGCCGGGCCCCTGAACGGACCTCGGTCCCACCGAGCGGTTCGGAAAGCCACTCGGCGGCGACGGGGATCGCGCCTACCATCGGGGAATGGACGACGGGTTGGAACAGGCGGATTCCGGCCGCGACGGTGTGCGTATCACACTGCTCACCCGGACGGGATGTCATCTGTGCGACACCGCGCGGGCGGCGGTCGTCCGGGTCGCCGAGCAGGAGCAGGTCGGGTGGCGGGAGGCCGATGTCGACGCCGATCCCCAGCTTGCCGACGCCTACGGCGACCGGGTGCCGGTCATCCTGCTCGACGGCCGGGAACACGGTTACTGGCGGGTGGAGGAGGACCGGCTGCGGCGGGCGCTCGCCGGCGGCCGGTGGGCGCTGCGCCCTGCCAAGGGTGGTCGCTGATCAGGGGGCCGGCTCTCCTCGGCACTTCGTGAATCCCTTCACGAAGTCGTACACTGCCCGAGGACAGCCGACTTGTGGCGCCGACTACCGCACGCCGGGACTACCGCACGCTGGGTGTCGGCGGGGCCACGGATTCGGGCCCATAGCTCCGGGCGTAACCGCGCGCCTAGAGATCGGAGCCGCGGATGAGTCAGCCACGGCGTCGCCCGGCGGTGATCCGGCGACGTACACGTAGTGACACGGCTTCCAGGCGTTCCTCCGACGTTCCGGAGGCGACGGTCGCGCGGCTTCCGCTCTACCTCCGGGTGCTGACGACATTGGCGGAAAGCGGGGTTTATACTGTGTCTTCGGACACGCTCGCGGCCGCCGCCGGAGTCACTCCGGCCAAGGTTCGCAAGGATCTGTCCCATCTCGGTTCCTACGGCACGCGGGGCGTCGGCTACGAGGTGGATGTCCTGCTCGACTGCATCGCCGCGAAACTGGGCCTCACCGAGGACAGAGCGGTTGTGCTGGTGGGAGTCGGCAACCTCGGCCACGCCCTGGCGGGTTACGGCGGCTTTTATGCCAGGGGCTTTCGGATCGTGGCCCTGGTCGACGCGGATCCCGAGCGAGTCGGCGAGCGGGTCGGTGAGGTTGTCGTCAGTCCCGTCGGCGATCTCGAACAGGTGATCGTCCAGGGTCAGGTCACGATCGGGATGATCTGCACGCCGGCAGCCGCGGCGCAGGGGGTGTGTGATCGTCTGGTCGCTGCCGGGGTCACCAGCATCCTCAACTTCGCCCCCACGGTGCTTTCGGTACCCGACGGTGTGGACGTGCGTAAAGTCGACCTTGCCGTGGAACTGCAGATCCTCTCGTTCCATGAAGCACGTAAACGTCCGTCGCCGGCACGGGACACATCACCGAGACGGGGCGCGAGATCCACACCGGGCGCCGGCTCCGGGCGTGACGCCGTGCCGCCGCGCCGGGCGCGCCCGGCGCGGCGGGCGCCCTCGGCACGCGAGGCGCTGCCAGGCGGCGACGAGGTCCTCGCCGCGCTCGGGGCGGCGGGCCTGGACGGGGTGACGAGCGCGGACGGGACGGAGCCCTCCGCGGGCAGGCTGGAGACCGATACGGATGAGGTCGTGCGGGTGACTCGGCAAGTAGGCATGACTCGTCCGGCGGGGGCAGCTCGTCCGGCCGGGATGGCTCGGGACGATCGGCCGACCCGGGATGATCGGGAGGGGGAACCGGGCGCGGTGCGCCTGGAGCACACCCCGGAGCCTGGATCGCCGGCGCGCGGGACGCTGCCGGCCGCGGGAGCGCTGATGGCCGGAGGTGAGGCGTCGTGAGCCTCCTGGTGGTCGGGCTCAACCACCAGACCGCGCCCACGTCGTTGCTCGAACGCACCTCGGTCTCGGCCGAGGACATCCCGAAGGTCCTGCACGATCTGGCCGAGGGCACCCACGTCAGCGAGGCTGTGGTGCTCTCGACGTGCAACCGCATCGAGATCTATGCCGAGGTTGAGACCTTCCACGGCGGGGTCGCCGACATCTCCGACCAGCTCAGCCGGATCTGTGGGATCGACCTCGGTGATCTTGCCGGCCACCTGTACGTCCACCACGAGGCGCGGGCCATCGGGCACCTGTTCTCGGTGGTGTGCGGCTTGGACTCCATGCTTGTCGGGGAGAGCCAGATCCTCGGTCAGGTACGCACGGCCTTCCGGGCCGGTCAGGCCGCCGGGGTGGCGGGCAGCGCGCTGTCCGGCCTGTTCCAGGCCGCGCTGCGGGTCGGCAAGCGGGCCCACTCCGAGACGTCCATCGATGCCGCCGGCGCCTCCATTGTCTCGGTGGGTGTCCGGCTGGCCGCTTCCGGCCTGGGCCTCCACAGCGAGGTTCCGGCCGTGCCGGTGGCGCCGCCGGGCGGGCGGGCGCTGGACGGGGGAGGAGTCGCGGCCGAGGGGCCGCGACACGCCGTGACGCCCGAACCCCCGCCGTTGGCCGGGACCCGGGTGCTGCTCATCGGTGCCGGCGCGGTGGGATCGCTGGCCGCGCAGACCGTCCGGCGAGCTGGCGCCGGGGAGGTTGTGATCGCGAACAGGACCGCCGCCCGGGCGGCCCGCGTCGCCGAGGCCCACGAGGCCCGGGTCGTCGGTCTCACCGACCTGGCCCACGAGATCACCATGGCGGACCTGGTGATCTCCTCGACCGGCGCGAGCGGTCTCGTTGTCGAGCACGAGCTGGTTGCCGCGGCCCTGCCCGGCCGGGCAGGGCGCCCGCTGGTCTTCCTCGATCTGGCCCTGCCGCACGATATCGACCCGGGGGTGCGCGAGCTGCCCGGGGTGAGTCTGATCGACCTGGACGCACTGCGCATCGCGCTGGACGGCGCCCAGGTGACGCACGACGTGGAGGCGGTCCGCGCGCTGGTCGCCGCCGAGGTCGCGAGCTTCCTCGACCGCCGGCGGGCGGGCCGGGTGGCGCCGACCGTCGTCGCGCTGCGGGCCCACGCCGCCGCCGTGGTGCGTAGCGAGCTCGCCCGGTTGCACACCCGCCTGCCCGACCTCGACGATCGGGAGTGGAGCCTGGTGGAGGGCTCGGTCCGGCGCGTCGTCGACAAGCTGCTGCACGCCCCGACCGTGCGGGTACAGGAGCTGGCCGGGGCGCCCGGTGGGGACGCCTACGCCGAGGCCCTGCGGGAACTGTTCGATCTGCCGCGTGAGGTGCCCGCCGTGGTGTCCGCGCCTGACCTTGATCTGCTGGAGCGTTCGTGACGGGGATCGACCCGACGAGTACCGACCCGACGAGTACCGATCCGACGAGCATCGGCGCCACGGGTACCGGCGCCACGGGTACCGGCGCCGACCTGCTGGCCCGTTTCGCCGGCCGCCGGCTGCGGCTGGGAACACGGCGCTCGGCGCTGGCGCTGGCCCAGTCCGGGACGGTCGCTGCCACCCTGCGGGCGCGGGTGGGCTGCGCCGTCGAGCTGGTGCCGATCGTCACGGCGGGGGACCGCTCGTCCGGGGAGATCAGCCAGATCGGCGGGACCGGCGTCTTCGTCAGCGCGCTGCGCGACGCCCTGCTGTCCGGCGAGATCGACCTGGCGGTCCACTCGTTGAAGGACCTTCCGACGGCCACCCCACCCGGTCTGGTGCTCGCCGCGGTCCCGCCGCGGGCGGACCCCCGGGACGTGCTGGTCGCCCCGAGCGGGCGGCGCCTGGCCGAGCTCAGGGCCGGCGCCCGGATCGCGACCGGATCCCCACGTCGCGCCGCGCAGCTGCGTGCTCTCGGCCTCGGGCTGGAGGTCGTCACGATCCGCGGCAATGTCGACACCCGGTTGAAGAAGGCCATCGACGGTGAGGTGGACGCGGTCGTCCTCGCGCACGCCGGGCTGGCGCGGCTCGACCGGCTCGATGCCGTCACCGAGATCCTCGAACCCACGGTGATGCTGCCCGCGCCCGGCCAGGGAGCCCTGGCGATCGAGTGCACGGGCGGTGCCGGGCTCGTCGTGGCCGGTCCGGCGCGCGCTCTGGTGCCCGCCGGGCCGGGTTCAGGTCCCGCTGTGGGACAAACCGGTGGCGAAACGTGGTCAGATGGCGGCCAGCCCGTCGATACGGGCCTCGCCGAGCTGCTACGGTTTGTGCTCGATGACGCATCGTCGTCCGTCGCGGTCAGAGCGGAACGCGCGTTCCTCGCCGGCATCGAAGCTGGTTGTACTGCCCCGGTCGGCGCCTTGGCCGAGCTTCTTCCGGAGCTGGCCGAAGGAGCCGCGGCGGAGGCCGGCGGTGCGCCTCCCGCGGGTCGTCTGTGCCTGCGGGCGGTCGTCGCCGCGCCGGACGGAAGCGATGTCCTCCGGCGTGACGTCACCGGATCCGCCGTCGACCCGGAGGCGCTCGGGCAGCGCCTCGCGGACGACATGCTGTCCGCCGGAGCACACTCGCTGATGGGAACCCGCTGAGCATGGCCACCCGACGAACGAAGAAGCCCGTCTCCCCGGTCGCCCTGGTGGGTGCCGGACCGCGTGACCCCGGACTGCTCACCGTCCTCGCGGTCGAGACCCTGGCCGCCGCCGACCTGGTGGTTGCCGATCCCGAGGTGGCGCCGGCGGTGGTGGAGAACCTCACCGCCGAAGTGCTGCGCATCGGCGACCTCGAGGCGCCGAAGCCGGTCCGTGACGCGGAGGCGGCGACCGCCGCGGTGGTGAGCAGGGCCCGTGCCGGTGACAAGGTGGTCCGGCTCTACGCCTCCGATCCGTGGCTGACCCGCATCGGCGCCGCGGACGCCCAGGCGCTCGCGAAGGCCAAGATCCCCTATCGGGTGGTGCCCGGCATCCTCACCGGCGCCGCGGTCGCGACCTACGCCGGGGTCGCCCCGGGCGCGCCGGTCACCTTCGCCAGTACCTCCGGGGTCTTCTCGTCGTCGGGCACCGTGCCGGCGTCCTCGCCGTTCGGCGGGAGCGAGCCGGTGGGTCCGCTCACCGGTCCTCCGTTCGGGGCCTCGCGGCTGGGCGGACGGCCGATCGCCGGTCTCGGGGGCGGGCTCGGCGGTGGCCTGGGAACCGGCGGGTTCGGCTCGCCGCTGGGCCTCGGTGCCGCGGGCGGCTTCGGCGGGTTCGGTGCGCCGATCTCCTCCCCCGGTGACCTGGACTGGGGTGCCCTCGCCCAGACCCCGGGCACCCTCGTGGTCACGGCGGCACCGACGGAGGTCGGCAAGGTCGCGGCGGCGCTCGTCGAGCACGGGCGGCCCGGTGACACCCCGATCGCGGTGACCGTGGACGGCACCACCACCGACCAGCGCACCGTCACCTCGACGCTCGACCGGGTCGAGGCGGACACGGCACCGCTGTTGACCGCGGCCCCCACCCCGATCACCCAGGTCGTGCTGTCCATCGGCCCGGTGGTCGCGACCCGCGGCAAGCTCTCCTGGTGGGAGACCCGGGCGCTGTTCGGTTGGACGGTGCTGGTCCCGCGGACCAAGGAACAGGCGGCGATCCTGTCCGACCTGCTGCGTTCGCACGGCGCAAGCCCGCTGGAGGTGCCGACGATCGCCGTCGAGCCCCCGCGGACCGCCGCCCCGATGGAGCGCGCGATCACCGGTCTGGTCTCTGGGCGCTACCAGTGGGTGGCCTTCACCTCGGTCAACGCGGTCAAGGCGGTGCAGGAGAAGGTCGAGGAACGCAGCCTCGACGCCCGCGCGTTCGCGGGGGTCAAGGTTGCGGCGATCGGCGAGGCGACGGCCGACGCGCTGCGTACCTTCGGTATCCGGCCCGATCTCGTCCCGTCCGGGCAGCAGTCCAGCGAGGGGCTGCTGGCGGACTGGCCGGACTTCGACGACACCCTCGACCTGCTCGACCGGGTGCTGCTGCCGCGTGCCGACATCGCCACCGAGACCCTGGTCGCCGGCCTGAAGGAACGCGGCTGGCAGGTCGATGACGTGACGGCCTACCGCACCGTGCGTGCCGCTCCGCCGCCCGCATCCATCCGGGAGGCGCTGAAGGGCGGCCGGGTCGACGCGGTCGTCTTCACCTCATCCTCGACCGTGCGCAACCTGGTCGGCATCGCCGGCAAGCCCCACGAGACGACGGTGATCGCCGTGATCGGTCCGGCGACGGCCGCCACTGCCCAGGAGCTCGGGCTGCGCGTCGACGTGCAGGCTCCGGAGGCGTCCATCCCCGCCCTTGTCGGGGCGCTGGCGGAGTTCGCTGCCGAACACCGGGAGGAGCTCGGGAAGATCGGGCCGCTCGCTGCGCGGTTGCCGAAGCCACGGCGAGGCTCGCGGCGGTGAGGGCGCAGGCCCGGGGGAACGGGGCCGGGGCCGGCTATCCGACGGCACGTCCCCGCCGGCTGCGCCGCTCGTCCGCGCTGCGCCGGCTGGTCTCGAACGTGCGGTTGCACCCGTCCGACCTGGTGCTGCCGATGTTCGTCAAGGAGGGCGTGGCCGATCCCGTTCCACTGGCCTCGATGCCTGGTGTCGTCCAGCACACCCGCTCCTCGCTGCGGGGGGCGGCCGTCGAGGCCGCCGAGGCCGGCGTGGGCGGGCTCATCCTGTTTGGTGTGCCCGCGGAGAAGGACGCCCGGGGCTCGGCCGCCGACGACCCGGACGGCATCGTCCAGCTCGCGCTCGCCGATCTTGCCTCCGAGGTCGGTGGCGACGTCGTCCTGATGACGGACCTGTGCCTGGACGAGTACACCGACCACGGGCACTGCGGTCTGCTCACCGACTCCGGGGAGGTCGACAACGACGCCACCCTGGCGCGCTACGGCGCGATCGCCGTGGCGCAGGCCCGTGCGGGTGCCGAGGTCGTCGCGCCGAGCGGGATGATGGACGGCCAGGTCGGCGCGATCCGGGCCGCGCTGGACGCGGAGGGCTTCGTCGACCTGCCGATCATCGCCTACTCGGCTAAGTATGCTTCGGCGTTCTACGGGCCGTTTCGCGAGGCCGCCGAGTGCGCCCCGCAGTTCGGGGACCGGACCGGTTACCAGCAGGATCCGGCTCGCTCGGCCGAGGAGGCCCGGCGCGAGGTCGCGCTCGACCTCGCCGAGGGCGCGGACGCGGTGATGGTGAAACCGGCGCTGGCCTACCTGGACGTGCTGCGGGCGGTGGCCGACACGGTGGACGTACCGGTGGCGGCCTACCAGGTGTCGGGCGAGTACGCGATGGTGGAGGCCGCCGCGGCGGCCGGGTGGATCGACCGGGACCGGGCGATCGACGAGACGCTGACCGCGATCTCCCGGGCCGGGGCGGACATCATCCTGACCTACTGGGCCACCGAGGTTGCCCGCCGCTTGGCCGCCGCCCGCTGACTGTCCCCCTCGGTGACGATTCCTGTCCGCCGGCAGCTTTCTGGACAGGTATCCGGGCGGGAGGCCGCGCTCAACGGAGCGGGCCGCGCCGGGAGCGGGCCGCGCCGGGAGCGGGCCGCGCCGGGAGCGGGCCGCGCCGGACCGGTGGGTGACCACCGCGAGGCGGCGCCCCGACGTGCCGGGTCGTGGGTGCCCGGCTGATGTGCCGGTCGTCCGTCCGCGCAGGATCTGATGGACTCTGGACCACCCGGCCGTATTGCGATGCGCTGATGTGATGCGCTCCCGTCGCCCAGCTGGCCGCCCATCCGGTCACAGTCCCGTGCGCCTGCTCTCCACGATGGTGCCGGAAGCTCGACATGTGCGGAAAGTGTTCGGCATGTTGCCCGAAGTAGGCCGGCGGGTTGGCCAAGGTGGGGCTGTGCGTCGCGGCCTTCCTGTGTCGGCGTGGGTGGGATCTCCCCCGTGATGATCGACCATTGGTTCGGAAGATACCCCCACCGGGTACCGGTACACCATACGGGGGGAGGGTATGTTCGGGAGGTGGGACGGGCGCCGGTGGGCCGGTGGGTCGGGCAGATCCATTGGGGCCGGGGCGGCTTACAAGAGGAGACGAGGAGACGGGAACGGCCATGACGACAACCGCCTACACGACCACCTACACGGTGGCCGGGATGACCTGCCAGCACTGCGTCCGATCCGTGACCGAGGAGCTCGCGCGGCTGCCGACCGTGTCGGACGTCGCCGTGGACCTGGCCGAGGGTCGGGTCACCCTCGTCAGCGATGGCGTCGTCGAGGACGGCGCCGTCCGGGAGGCCGTTGCGGAGGCCGGATACGAGCTTGTCGGGCGGGCGTAGCGCTTCGGTGGTGCCAACGGTGCCGGTGGTCGGCGGGTGTGTCCGCTCCCACCGCCCGTGACCGGCGGTACCTTCCGGTCCGCCGTCAGGAATCCGCCGTAAGGGGAGAGCTGATGACCACTCTCGACGTCGGAAGGGGTCACCCCGCGCGGATCGAGCTCGCGATCGGCGGGATGACCTGCTCGTCGTGTGCCGCGCGGGTGGAACGCAAACTCAACAAGCTGGACGGCGTCACCGCTTCGGTGAACTACGCCACCGAGAAGGCCACCGTGACCCTCACGGACACGGAGGCCCCCGCGGTCCGTCTCGACGATCTGATCCGCGTGGTCCAGGCCGCGGGCTACTCCGCGGCCCCGGCCGCCGGACGCGCGGCTGACACCAGGGCCGAGACGGCGGCCTACACCGGGGCCGAGACGGCAGCCGATGCCGAGGCTGACACCGAGGTCGTAGCCGGCACCGCGGCCGAGCAGGTGGCGGGTGCGGCGGATGCCAAGGACGGCGGCGCGCAGGACGGCGGCGGCACGCAGGACGACGCACCCGGCGCGGCGCTGCGGGCGCTGCGCGTCCGGCTGGCGGTCTCGGCGGCGCTCGCCATGCCGGTGATCGTACTGGCCATGGTGCCCGCCTGGCAGTTCGACTACTGGCAGTGGGTCTCGCTGGCCCTGGCGACGCCGGTCGTGCTCTGGGGAGGCTGGCCGTTCCATCGGGCCGCGGCCCGGGGCGCCCGGCACGGTGTCGCGACGATGGACACCCTGGTCTCCCTCGGAACGCTGGCCGCCTTCGTCTGGTCGCTGTACGCCCTGTTCCTGGGCGGAGCGGGCGAGCCGAGGATGCGGCACTCGTTCTCGTTCACCGGCGGATTCCCGGGCCCGGAAGCCTCGGCCGGCGAGATCGTCCACTCGGGGAGTGGTCACGGCACCGGCGGGAGTGCCCACGGCGGCGCGGGCACGGCCCTCTACCTGGAGGTCGCCGCCGGGGTGACGGTGTTCCTGCTCGCCGGCCGATTCCTGGAGTCACGTGCCCGCCGGCGTTCCGGCGCGGCCCTGCGGGCGCTGCTCCACCTCGGGGCGAAGGACGTCACCGTGCTGCGCGTCCGGCCGGCGGACGGCGCGCGGGGGACTGGCCCGCGGCGGGTCGAGGAGCGGATCCCGGTCGAGGCGCTGCGGATCGGGGACGAGTTCGTCGTCCGTCCGGGCGAGAAGATCGCCACCGACGGCGTCGTGCTTGATGGGCTGTCGGCGGTGGACGCGAGCATGGTCACCGGCGAGTCGGTGCCCGTCGAGGCCGGCCCGGGTGACGCGGTTGTCGGGGCGACGGTGAACGTCGGCGGGCGGCTCGTGGTCCGGGCCACCCGGGTCGGTGCCGACACGCAGCTGGCGCGCATCGCCCGGCTCGTGACGGAGGCCCAGAGTGGCAAGGCCCGCGTCCAGCGCCTCGCCGACCGGGTCTCGGCGGTGTTCGTTCCGGTGGTGATCATTTTCGCACTCGTCACCCTCGGGGTCTGGCTGGCTCTCGGGCAGCCGGCGACCGACGCCTTCACCGCGGCCGTCGCCGTGTTGATCATCGCCTGCCCCTGCGCGCTGGGCCTGGCCACGCCGACGGCGCTGCTGGTCGGGACGGGACGCGGTGCGCAGGTGGGCATCCTTATCCGCGGCCCGGAGGTGCTGGAGTCGACGCGGCGGGTCCAGACCGTCCTACTCGACAAGACCGGCACGGTGACCAGCGGGCGGATGCAGGTTGTCGCGGTGCTGCCGGCTCCCGGCGAGGACGCCGCCGAGGTGCTCCGGCTCGCCGCGGCGGTGGAGGACGCGAGCGAGCACCCCATCGCCCGGGCGATCGCCGACGCGGCCAGGGAGCACGCGGTGGCCGCTGGTGCGGCTGGGGAGCACGCGGTGGCCGTCGGTGTGCTGCCGCCGGTCGCGGACTTCGCGAACACCGCGGGCCTCGGCGTGCGCGGCACCGTCGAGGGGCATGCGGTGCTCGTCGGGCGGCCCCAGGTGTTCGTGGAACTCCCGGACGCGCTCGCCGCCGAGCTGGACCGGGAACGGGCCGCCGGGCATACCGCCGTCGTGGTCGGCTGGGACGGCCGTCCCCGTGGACTGATCAGTGTCGCCGACACGGTGAAGCCCACCGCGGCCGCGGCCGTCGCCGATCTGCGTCGGCTCGGGCTGCACCCGGTCCTGCTGACCGGGGACGCCGAGGCGGTCGCCCGGTCCGTCGCCGCCGAGGTCGGCATCGCGGACGAGGATGTCATCGCCGAGGTCCTGCCCGAGGAGAAGGTCGCGGCGGTCCGTCGCTTGCAGGCGCAGGGCCGGGTCGTGGCCATGGTGGGCGACGGGGTGAACGACGCCGCCGCGCTCGCCCAGGCCGATCTGGGCCTGGCGATGGGCGGCGGCACCGACGCGGCGATCGAGGCGTCGGATCTGACGCTTGTCAACGCGGATCCCCGCCTGGTGGCGGATGCTATCCGACTGTCGCGCGCCACCCTGCGCACGATCAAGGGCAATCTGTTCTGGGCGTTCGCCTACAACGTGGCCGGGCTACCGCTTGCCGCGACCGGTCTGCTCAACCCAATGATCGCGGGGGCGGCGATGGCGTTCAGCTCCGTCTTCGTCGTCACGAACAGTCTGCGGCTGCGGCGTTTCACCGCACTGCGGCCGGCCTGAGCGGGTCCGGCCTGAGCGGGTCCGGCCTGAGCGGGTCCGGCCTGAGCGGTTCCACGGCGTCGGTCAGGTCGTGGCCGGTTCGGCCGGCGGGGCCTCCAGGCGCGGGAACACCGGGCTGGGACCCGCGACCCGCGACCCGCCGTCGCCGCACTGCGCGGCGATGCGCGGTGCCGAGTCAGGCAGGAAGGGCGCGAGGTGCTCCGCCAGCTCCCGGCACGTGGCGACCAGTTCGGCGAGGACTGCGTCGAGGGCGTCGCGCGACGCTCCCTCCTTGCGCTCCGCCTTCGCGAGCTCCCAGGGCCGGGCAGCCTCCACGTAGCGGTTACCCTCGTCGCCGATCCTCGTGATGACCTCGGCCGCCCGGCGGAAGTCGAAGGCGGCGAAGGCGTCGTCGATCGTCCGGGGGGTCTCGTCGCGCACTGCCCGCAGCTTGGCGGCCGCGGGATTGTCGAGGGCGAGTGGGGGAATGAGCCCGTCCCGGTACCGCTTCACCATCGACACGGTCCGGTTGACCAGGTTGCCGATGTTGTTGGCGAGGTCTTCGTTCGCGCGGGTCACGAGCCGTTCGGTCGTGTAGTCGGTGTCGCCGGCTCGGGCGACGTCGCGCAGCATCCACCACCGCAGCGCGTCGGTGTTGAAGGCGGCGACGATGTCGGCGGGATCCTCGGCGTTGCCAGCCGACTTGCTGATCTTCATGCTGTCGGCGGTGAGATACTCGTGCACGAAGATGGTGTCGGGCAGGCGCACCCCGGCCGAGAGCAGCATCGCCGGCCAGTAGACGGCGTGAAAGCGGATGATGCCCTTGCCGATGACGTGCACTCGCCTGTCGGCGTCGTTCCACCAGTACTGGAAGCTGTCGTCGTCGTTGCCGTACCCGGGGGCGGTGATGTAGTTCCCGAGCGCGTCGAACCACACGTAGATGACCTGCTCGGGGTCGCCGGGGACCGGAATACCCCAGCCGCGGGCCCGGCTCATGCTCCGCGACGCGCTGAAGTCCTCCAGACCGGCCTCGATGAAGGACAGCACCTCCCGCTTGCGGGCGGCGGGCTCGATGCGCAGCCGGTCGGTGGAGATGAGCGCGTGGAGCTGGTCCTGATAGCGGCCCAACCGGAAGAACCAGTTGCTCTCCTCCACCAGGTCGGGAACGGTCCCGTGTTCCGGACAGCGGCCGTCCACCAGCTCGTCGGGCTGGTAGAACAGCTCGCATCCCACGCAATACAGACCGGCGTAGGTCTTGCGGTAGAAGTCCCCGCGGTCGGCGCAGGCCGACCACAGCTTCTCGACTCCCGGCCGATGACGGGGGTCCGTGCTCGTCTTGATGAAATCGTCGAACGAGAGGCCCAACGGACCGCGAAGGCCCACGAACCCGGTGGCGACCCGCTCGACGTACTCGGCGGGTGTAATCCCCTCGGCCTCGGCCGCCTGGACGTTCTTCAGGGCGTTGTCGTCGGTGCCGGTCTGGAACCGGACCTCGTGGCCGCGCTGACGAAGATGACGTGCGTACGCATCGGTCTCGATCAGTTCGAGAGCGTGACCTACGTGCGGCTTGCCGTTGACGTACGGAATCGCCGTCGTCACGAAGTAGCGGCCCATCTGGTGTGAGTCCTTCCGCCCCGGTAGCAGCCTCACCGACGAGGCTCCGTCAGGGCCTCATCGGTCAGTCTGTCAAGACGCGCGGAAGAGGCCGGACGGCATGTGCATCATCATCTGGCTGGCCGGCGTCTCGGCCGTGGCATGTGTCCTCGACACAGGGTGAATCCTACGCGACCTCGCGCCCGGTAGCCTCCCGGGGAGTGTGGCCCGATCCGCATGATTCGGATCATGGTTTCCGACTGAGGTCGCCATAGACGCTGACCACCGCGTTCATGCCCATGCGGGCCATCGCGGCCGGCGCTGCCGGCACCCCCCGCCGGTCGGCCAAGCGTCGGCGTCGGTCGGCGCCGGGCTGCTTCCGCCGATCGTGACAACGATCGTCGGCGGAGGTACTTCGTAACCGTCGCCGTTCGCCAGACTAATCCGGGTCTCGACAACGATCCGCGGGATGTGGCGTTGATGTACTTTGTCCATCGAATTTTGGCTCCCGTCTTCAGGGTTTTCTAAGAATCACAGAAAGGCTTCATGAAAAACACACGAGAATCACATGTGATCTGCCGCCAAATGCTTCCGGCCATCTCTGGCGCGAACACGCCGGGCGCAATCCAGCCAGGCGCCGGTGCGTACGGCTAGTCTTCCCATCGCAAGTAGTCGATCGATATTTTTGATGACGGGAGAATCATGACAAGATCCCTGAAGAGGAAAGCGGTGGTCGCCTCCCTGTCCGCCGTGTCGGCAGTCTGTGTGACGGTGGGACCGGCGGCTTCAAGCGCCTGGGCCGACGACCGCGTTCCCGTGCGGAGTGTCAACCATTGGCACGCCACGGACGGCTGGAAGCGGAACGACTGGAACGGCTGGAACAAGGGCGGTCGGGGCATCGGGCGGCAGGACCAGGGCCGCGAGGACGAGCGACGCCACGACGACAGCCGCCAGAGCGGCGGTAGCCAGGACCAGTGGCGCCGGGACCATGGTCGTCAGGGCCGGGACCAGCTACAACGGGACCAGGGCCAACGGGACTGGGGTCGCCAGCCGGGTGGAATAGTTCGATAGAAAGGGCCGACGGGTGATCGGCCCGGCGCCTTTCCGCCGGCCGGTCGTGCGGGTGCCGGGACTAGCGGTAGCCGACACCCGCATCCGTCAGCTTTCTGTTGACGTCGGAGGGCGTGCCCCCGGTCGCCAGCCGGGTACGGGCTGGCCTCCCTCAGGCGTTCAGCCAGTTACGCCGGTCTCGTGGCGCGGGACGTCGGTCCGCCGGCGTCGGGCACCGCCGTGGGGCCGTTTCCGCCCGTGTCCGCCGGGCCGGTCTGCGGCGGCCCGTCCCCGGTCTGCGCTGGCCCGTCGTGCGAGTCGGCGGAGGCGGGACGGATCGACCACGGCACCTCACAGAACAGGCGGGGGAATTCGGCAAATAAACGCTAACCGCACTATCCGATTCTGCCAAGCGCGTGCATTCTGCCGACCACTCCCGCTCGTGACCATGATTAGATAGGATGCCAGTAATGGCATGACTCTTGGCCTACTCTTGGCCTACCCGGGTACGTGCCAGATGCTCGCTGAGCTGCACCGATGCGCCGCCTCAGACGTACCCAATTAGCGGGTACGCCGTTGGGGGTCCGTTGGGGTGGTCGGGTACGCGTATGACGGTCTAGGGATCTGTAGGGATCGCGGACAGATGGCCACTCACCGTGATGGTTGGCCAGTAGATGGCCGCTGGCCGTGGTAGTTGGCCAATCTGCGGGAGACGTCGGGTGATGCCGGTCCGGAGCGATTCTGCCGCCGTCGCGGGTGCGGAAGGTCGGCGCGAGATCGTCGGCTCTCCGGCTGAATGGTTCGCGGGGTGCCAGCCTCGGATAATCGTCATTTCGATCTGTAGGAACTCGCTGATTGCCGTGTTCTCTGGGGCCGCGGGTGTGGTCCGAGGTGTGCCCTGCGATGCATTGCGGCGGTTCCGGCCTCCTGGCGCCCTACCTTTCGGACATCGACGGTGAACTGGTCGCGCAGAAGCGGGCTTCGGGTTCGGCCTGCGCGGACGGGGAGGACCTGCCTGAGCCGGTCGTGTTGTTGCGCACGGCGGAGGGTGAGGTCGAACGCCCGATACGGAACGTTACGGCAGCGCAGGTGATGGCGGCTGTGCCGTGGCGGACGGTCCGAAGCGTGCGAGGGCAGCCGCATTTTCCGGGTTGGTACTGGTCTGCGACGACGGGCGGTCATGTCGTCTACGAGAGCCGGTTGGAGTTGGCGCGGCTGCCGGTCGCGGACTTCGACACGCAGGTGGTCGGGATCGCGGCGCAACCGTTCCTGCTGCGGGCGACGGTCGGTGGCCGGGTCCGCCGGCACGTGCCGGACCTCCTGCTGGTGCATGCGGATGGGGCGGCGCGGCTGGTGAACGTGAAGCCGGTGTCTCGGCTGGAGGACCCGGTGGTCGCCGAGGCGCTGCGGTGGCCGGGCGTCGTGGCGCGGTCGCACGGCTGGGCGTATGAGATCTGGAGCGGCACCGAGGCGGTCTATCTCGCGAACCTGCGGTTTCTGGCCGGCTATCGCCGGCCGGGTCTGCTGCCCGACGGGTTGACGGATGCCGTCGTCGCGGCGTTCCGGCCCGGTGACACGATCGGTTCGCTTGTCGGTCGCGCGACGCGGGAAAGCCCGGCGGGGCAGGTCAAGGCCGCAGCGCTGACGCTGCTGTGGCAGCGAAGGCTGTCGACGGACCTGCACCGTCGGCTGGGCGACGACAGCACGCTGGAGACGGCGCTGTGATGGCGCAGGCGCGGGTGGACGTGGCGGTCGGTAGCCGGCTGGCGCACGACGGCCGGTGGTGGACGGTGACCGAGCTGACGGCGGGCTCGGTGCTGCTCACCGACGTCGGTGGCGGGGTCCGGCAGGTCGGGCTGGCTCATCTGCTGGCGCATCCCAGCACCCGGCTGCTCACCGACGTCCCGGTCGACGCGGTGGCGGGCGTGGGCGCGGATCTGGCGGGCTTGAACGCGGCTGGCCGTGAGGCGCTGGCCGATCGGGTCGGGCACGTGCAGGAGGTCCGCACGGGGTTCCGGCGGGGCTGGTCGACGAGCGGTGGCGGCGGCGACAGACAGCGCTGAGCGTGGTGGATGGCCGCTGGGTGGATACGGCGCGGGGCGTGCTCGCCGAGTTCAGCCACGCGAGCACGCCGACTCAGGACTTGGTTCTCGCGGCGATCGAGGCTCGGCTTGAGCAGGAGCACGGCCCGGGGGTGGTGCGCCTGCCGGGTCGGACCCGGGCGCGGGCCCTGCTGCGGGAGCTGAGCCGCGGCACCAGCGCGTTCGGTGGAGCCAAGGGCCGGCGGGAGATCGCGGGCCGCCCGGTGGCGCCTTACGGGAAGCTGCGGGCGCACCGGCCGGGTGAGTACCTGCTGGTGGACACGACCAGGTTGGACGTGTTCGCGATGGAGCGGGTGACGCTGCGCTGGGTGCAGGCGGAGCTGACGGTCGCGATGGACCGCTACGACCGGTGCATCACCGGGCTGCGGCTGACCCCGGTGTCGACGAAGGCGGTCGACGCCGCGGCGGTGCTGTTCGAGTCGATCCGTCCGTTGCCGGAGCCGGCGGCGGGCTGGGTGGATGTCCGCCCGCCCTATCACGGTGTTCCTGGGCGGGTGGTGGTCGATGTCGAGCGGCTCGTCGACGCCGGCGGCGTCCCGCTGTTGCCGTCGGTGGCGGCGGAGACCCTGGTGGTCGATCATGGCCGGATCTATCTGTCGGAGCATCTGCTGTCGGTCTGCCAGCGGCTGGGGATCTCGGTGCAGCCGGCGCGGGTCGCCCAGGCCACCGACAAGGCAGCGGTCGAACGCTTTTTCCGCACGCTGCGCGAGCAGCTACTCGTCGCGCTTCCCGGCTACAAGGGCCCGGACGTCCACCACCGGGGCGCCGATGTCGAGGAGCAGGCGTTCTACTTCCTCGACGAGCTCGAAGAACTCATCCGCCAGTGGGTCGCGGACTGCTACCACCGTCAGCCCCATGGCGGCCTCGTGGTCCCGGAGGTGCCGGGGCTGGCGGTGTCGCCGTTGGAGATGTTCGCCCACGGGGTGGCGCGGGCCGGTCATCTCCAGGTGCCCGCGCGGGCGGACCTGGTCTTCGACTTCCTGGCGGTCGAATGGCGCACGATCCAGCACTACGGGGTGGAGATCGGCGGGCTGCGCTACGACGGGCCCGCCCTGTCGCCCTACCGCAACCGGACCAGCCCGCACACTGGCGTCCACGCGGGCAAGTGGCCGATCCGCGTCGACGCCGATGACGTCAGCCGGGTCTACTTCCAGGACCCGGCCGACCAACGCTGGCATGTGCTGCGCTGGGAGCACGCCGACGCCCTGGGCGGCCCGTTCAGCGCGGACGCGCTGGCCTACGCCCGCCAGCTCGCCACCGCGACCGACCGGTTCCCCGACACCCGCCGAGCACTGGCCCGGCTGTTGGAACGCTGGGACGCGGGCCTGGCCGGCAACCGGGCCGAGCGGCGCATGGCGGTGCGTCTGTCCGAACGGCGGCTGCGTCTCGTCGGCGACACGGCCGTCCCGGACGAACCCGCCCCGGCGGTCGCCTCGCCCGACCAGGACCGTTCGGCCGAGGAGACGGCGGGCGATGACGACCGCGACGACGAGCTTGGCGCCCCGTTCCCTGGCGAAGACGACTTCTACGCCGACGCGATGGAGATCGTGTGACCGCACCGCCGGACGGCGGCGAACGCGCCTACAGCCTGTCGACGAAACAGGGATGGACGACGTTCGTGACCGCCCCGGACCGGCCACGCCCCGAAGCGTTGGACCGCGCCGGCCTGGCGGCGCTGTCGGCGACGGCGCGGGCGGACTACGACGAGCAGCGCACGGTCTGGCACGCCAACCTCGGCCCGATCCGCACCCCGCAGATGCGGGCTGTCCACGACGACCTCGATGACATCGTCGAGGCCAACCGGCAGGACGGCGACAAGGTCAAAGGCGCCGCGGTCATCGACGCGTTCCCCGGGCTGGGGAAGTCCACGGTCGCGCAGACGTTCGCCCGCGGCTTCCACCAGCGCCAGCTGGCCCGCTACGGGCCGACGACCACCGGCGGCCATGAGCGGGTCCCGGTCGCGCACGTCTGCCTGACCTCGTCGACGACGAAACGCACGTTCAACACGATGCTCTGCCGGTTCTTCCACCTGCCCGGCTCGGAGCGGGGCAACGCCGAGCACCTCGGCCACAAGGCCGCCGATGCGGTCCTGGCCTGCGACACCCGGCTGATCGTGATCGATGACGTCCACTTCCTCGACCCGCGGCGCGCCGACGGCCGCGATGTGGCGAACCATTTCAAATATTTGGCGAACACCTTCCCGGTCACGTTCCTCTACGTCGGTGTCGGGATCATCCGCCGCGGCCTGCTCGCCGAGGGACTCGGCCCGTCCGAGGAGGAGCTCGCGCAGAACGGCCGCCGGTGGACGACGCTGTCCGTCGACCCGTTCGAGATCGAGACCGAGCCGGGCCGGCGCACCTGGCGGCGGCTGCTCCTGGCGATCGAGAAGAACCTGATCCTCGCCGAGGGCCATCCGGGGATGGTCGCCGACGAGCTGTCGGACTACCTGTTCGCCCGCAGCACCGGCCACTTCGCCTCGCTGATGACCCTGATCGTCCGCGGCTGCCGCCGCGCGGTCCGCACCGGCCAGGAACGGCTCACTCCCGCCTTGCTCGACCAGGTCCGCAACGACGCCGCCGAAGCCGCCCGCCAGGAACTGCACGCCGCCTTCACCCACCGCCGGCTGACCAGCCGACCCGCCAGCACCCCACGCGCCGAGCCGGCGCTGCCGGCGGCGGGATAAGCCGGTGGTCGACAGCATCCCGATCCGGCTGGCCCCGCTGCCCGGTGAGGACCTCGACAGCTACCTGCACGCCTACGCCCGCCTGCTGCACGCCGAGGTCTCCGACATCCTCACCCTCGCGGGCCTGGCAGGTCAGCCGAGCACCGAGAAGCTCGGCCACCGGCCCTGGACCTACCGGCTCGACCCCGTCGAACGCGCCGCGCTCGCCACCGTCACTGGCCTTCGGCCACAGACTCTCACCGCGATGACCCTCGCCCGCTACGACGACACCGGCCTACTGAGCGGTATCCGGCCGACCGGACGGCCCCGGCCGCCCCGCTGGTGGAACCAGCTCAAAGGATCACGGTTCTGCCCCCGGTGCCTCGCCGGCAACGGCGGACGGTGGATGCTGGCCTGGCGGCTGCCCTGGACCTTCGCCTGCACCCGTCATCATCTTCTGCTCGTCGACACCTGCCTCGCCTGCGGCCGGGCTCACCGCCCCGCCCTTGACCAGCCGCCCCGCGGCCCCGGGACGGTGCGACACGACCGGCCTGCCGCTCCCGTCACACCCGCGCGGACGCCAGCCGCCCGCCTGCACGGCCCCACCCGCCGACACCGACGCGGTCGCGCTGCGTCCCGATGGTCCGATCGTCACCGCGCAACGTCACGTAGACAATCTGCTCGCCGAGCTCGGCCGCAGCCATCCTGGCACCGTCGCCCGGCCGGCGGGTGTCGCGCAGCGCCTCGACGACCTGCACGCCGTCGCCTTCGACACCCACGGCGCCCCCATCGATTACGCCCGCCGCCGGCGATGGCGACGCCTGCGCCAGCCTGACTTCGACGAGACCGCCTGGCGCGATCGCTTATCTGCACGACCGCGCCGCACACATCCTGCGCCGCGGCAGGATCGACGAACCTGTCACCTGGGAACCGCCCTTCGACTGGATCACCGGCATCACCTGGCCCGGCCTCGACCCCACCCGCGTGCACCGCCGGGAACTCTGGGCCCACCGACCCCGCCCCCATCGAACCGCCCCACACTGTCCAGCCCCCGACCATCACGGAGCCCACCCAGCTGTCCGGGCGCGCGATCCTCGCCGCGGTCGATCCCGCCTGGCTACGCGAGCAATACGAAGTCAAGCGACGACACTTCGCCGACATCGCCGCCGAGCTCGGCATCCATGGCACCGACGTCAGCGCCCGAGCACGCGCCCTCGGCATCCCCACCCGCCGCGGCACCGCCGCCCACACCCACCCCCTGGCCCCGCACGGAGGACCCGACGCGTTCACCCCGCTGACCTGGACCGTCCTCGACGGCCGAGGCGCCGAACAGCGTGTCCGCAGACTGCTCGCCACCCCCGGCCACGCCCACCTCCGCGACGCCGCCCGCGCCCTCGGCATCCGCACCGACGCCCTCAGACGGCAGATCCACCACCTTGAACACACCGTCGGCGCCGCACTGCTGCACACCGACGATCAAGAACACCTCATGCTCACCCCGCACGGCGAACACCTCGCCCACACCCTCCTGCCCATCCTTGATCTCCTCGACCGCACTCGGAATCCGGGGAGGACACCCTCCTGACCCACTCCGTCATGACTGTTCCTGGGGCGCGACGCCACGGGCATTCGTGATGAACCGGGTTAACGTCCGACGTCGTCGAGGAGGAACTCGCCGCCCCGGCCGAGGGCCGGTTCCGCATCGAACCGCTGATGTTCCACCTCGCCGCATCCCGTCCTCAGACAGGCCACGACGGTCGCAGCAGTGTCAGCCGTCGAACACTGACCAGCAGATGTCGTTGCGCAGTCGCTGATCGTCCAGAACCAGTTCGCGAATCGCGTCCGGGAGCTGTTCTCGCTGCCAACGGCACTCAAGCCGTGCGGCGGCCTCAGCTTCGCCCGCGGGCGCCGCCGCCCGCGCGGCCTTGATCGCGTAGGCCGCGGCACCGAGTTCGTGTGCGGCGACATGGGCGACCACCCCGGCCTGACCGGCGGCGAACGCCGCGTGACGAGCCGCTCCGCTCATCACCCTGGCGGCGGCCATGGCATGGCCGCCTGCCGAGCGGGACTGGGACATCGTGATCTCGCCTCGCGACCAGGCTCGAATCTGCTCGATCGCATGGCGGGGCCGGGGGTCCGACGGCTGCACCGACTCGAAGAGGTACAGAACGTGTTCTGCGCAGGCTGCCGCCCACACGGCCAGGAGCTGATGATCGGAGTCCGTGAGCGTGCCCCCACGGCGAACCGTGATGAACCGGGGGTCCCGCTCCTTGGGGAGGATCACGGGTTCCACCGTACGGCCACGCAGACATCGCAGGTCTGCCCGCAGACAGCGACGAACCGGCGGGCCCGATGGGACGATGGGTTCGAAGGAGGGGCAGCGTGGACGACCCGCATGTACATGTCGAGTGGGCCGTGCCGAACGCCAGCGCCGATCTGCGCGCGGTGACGGCATCAGTGTTCGGGCTCGTCGGCGACGCACCTCACGCGGTGCGGACGGGATGCGGCACGCAGGTCTCGTATGCCTCGACCTCCACCCATCCCGAACGTGTCACCTGCCTGCCGTGCCGGGACTACGCGCGAGACCGCTACCTGCGCTACGCGACCAGGATGGAGGAGTCAGCGATCCTGCCAGGCGGCGGTGATGTTCAGGACGTCCTCGCCGCGGCACGCAGACTGCGCGACCTCGCCGATCGGTTCACCTGACACCAGGTTCTGCATCACGACGAACAGCGCCTCCGCCGCCTCCTGGATCGCCAAAAATGGCCAAGTAGACGCTGCCCGTCGGCCCCTCCTCTGGCCGCGCCGAGCGACGGCGAGGGGGCCGGTTGCCTGAGGATGGGCTGTTTCGGATGTGAGGTGGTCTCGGTGCCGGTACGGGCGTAATCCGGTGGAGGCCTACGTCTGCTGGGGGCGGCGGGCCAGTAGCTGGGCCTGTCGGCCTCGTTCTTCGTCCGTCGGTGCTCGTACCAGCTGGGCGACCTCGACCAGTCCTGCCTGCCGTGCCAGCTCGGTGAGGTGGTCGGGCGGCCAGCGGTACGCGCCGGTGACCCGGTGGTCATAGGCGTGCACCCCGGCCGCGGGCTCGTCGGTGGCCAGAAAGCCGAGGAGCAGGTGGCCGCCGGGTGCAAGGAGGCGGTAGATCTCGGCGAGGATGGCGGGGATGTCGGCGGGCGGGGTGTGGATGAGCGAGTAGCGGCACAGGGCGCCGCTGAGGATGCCGTCCGGCAGGTCCAGCGCGGTCATCGTGCCCACCTCGAAACGCAGCTGTGGATGTGAGCGTCGAGCGATAGCGATCATCTTCGGTGACAGGTCCACGCCGAACACGTCCAGCCCCAAGCGGTGCAGGTGGGCCGTCGCATAGCCGGGCCCGCAGCCGAGGTCGGCGACCGGGCCGGGCAGGGGGCGCGTGAGGTCGGCGAACGCGGACAGCAGCGCACGCTCCAGCGGCTGGCGGTCGAGCACGTCGGCGAATAGCTCGGCATACACCTCGGCCACGCCGTCATACGCCGCCGCGACGGTCGTCAGATAGTTCGGGGCAGACTCGGCCATGGCCGATCATCCTAGGCGTGCCCCGGCTGGCCAACTACGGTGGCCAGCCGGGGCGCTGGCGCTGGCCAACAACCGCGACCTGCCAGCTCGGAGTGGCCAAGTAGATCCGTTTCCTACAACGGTCTAGGGATCGCAGATAGATGCCCGATCCGTTGAAGCCGGGCCAGGTCGTCGCTGCTGTAGCGGCGGGTCCCGCCGTCGGTGCGGGCCGGCTCCAGCAGCCCGCGCCGCTCGTACAGACGCAGGCTCTGCGGGTCCATCCCGACCAGATCGGCGGCCACCGAGATCCCGTACACCTCTCACCAGGCCCCGGGATGGCCAACGTCGCGCGATCCCTACAGACGGCGGGCTGTGGGGATCGGAACGGCCGCATTGTGCCGATCGCCGGTTCGGGGGCGCGGAGGGGTACGGACGTCCGAGCGAGTCTGGAAACGATCAGAAGCCTCGACTGGTGTGACGTCCGCCACTTTCACGGAGCGTGAAAACCTGCGTCGACTGGGTCGCTTGGGGGAGGGGTGGTGGAAGTTCCATCGGCACCGTCCCGGCCCGCGGCCTGAACCAACACCGCCGGGGCCTCGTCGGCTGCGTGCTGGCCCAGCCGCTGCACTCGTCCTCGCCCGGGTCGGACAGGGCGCTGGCGGACCGGGGCCGAGCGATGCTCCGACTGAGGGCTCGGATCGGCTGTGCCAGCCCGGCCACCGTGCCGACGAACCGCCACGAAATCGTCCGCACGAAGCCCAACGCCCAACATGAGGAACGGGCAAACACCGCCTCCACCAGCCAATCTATGCCGCCCTGATAAACTCTGAGCCGTGAATATGCTTGCCCAGGTGACCTCCACGCGTAGGCGTGATATCGAAGATCTCCGCGACCGGGTTCGCGGGTCTCGCCCCGCGGCCTTTCCTTCGTCACGCGACTATCCGCTGGCAAGGCTAAGTGCGATCGTCACGCAAGCATTGCAGGAGAAGTTTGCGCGTTCCGATCTCACGGCAGAGATCGAGTTGATCTCCCGAGAGAAGTTCGGCGCCGACGTGACGGTTAAGATGCCGATGCTCCTTAAAGAGGCGGGCGCGAAAGAGTTCGTTAGGACCTACATTCCGCGGGCCATCGAGGCCCTGCAGGTCGAGGAGCTCAAGAAGGTAATTTCCGAGGCCACCGCCAAAGGCATCTACATCAATCTCACGCTGTCCGATAACTGGCTGGCGCAGGCCGTCCAGGGGATCAACAGCCTTGGCGATAGATTCGGCGAGAACGACAGTGCCGCCAGGCGGACCCTCATCATCGAATACTCGTCGCCGAACGTCGCGAAGAAGCTTCACGCCGGACACGTCCGATCAACTATCATTGGGCATGTGCTCGGCAATCTACACCAAGCATGCGGTGCGCTCGTATACCGGTTGAACCACATCAATGACTTCGGCGGATTCGGTTTCATGCTGGAGGGGTTTCGCCGTTTCGTACGTATTCGGAAATCCCGTTGGGGCATGATCGTGGGCGGCGTGACCGTGGGGCACTCCGCTGGGGTCTCGGGGGTCGGGGTCAGCCGGGAGGCTGTTGCCAGGTGGTGAGGTCCTCGGGGCTGGCGGCCCAGGGCAGGAACCGGTCGAGGTCGGCGCCGGTCGGCGGCTTGCCGCCGGCCCGGCCGCAGGCGTCGAGGTAGTTCTCCAGGTAGGTCAGCAGGTTCAGGTTGTGCATCGCGGCGGTCGCGGTGACCGTGAAGATCGTGGCGGCGTGGCGGGCGGTGTCCTCGGTGCGGGAGCCGCCGGCGTTGCGCCGGGTCACGACCGGGCCCCTGATCGCCCTTTCCGCCGGGTTGTTGTCCATGCCGATCATGGGGTAGTCGCGGTGGGCGACCAGCCCGTCCCATTCCCGGTCCAGGGTCGCGAGCGCCTTGCGCGCGGGTTCCTGCAGGCCGGGCGAGGCCGTCTGCTCGCGGCGAACCGTGTCGATCACGGTGATCGCGGTGTCCCAGCCGGCGTACGCGGCGGCGAGCCGCTTCTCGGTGGCCGGCGACGGGGCCGCGGCGGCGGTGTGCCAGGCGGCGGCGAGCTCGCCGTGCGCGGTGTAGAGCGCGCGGATCCGCTCGACCCACTGGCGGGCCCAGATCCCGAGCTGGGCGGGGTTCGCGTCGCCGGCCCGCACGAAGTACCGCCGCGCGTGCGCCCAGCAGTACAGGTTGACCAGGCCATCGGCGCGGCGGCCGGCGGAGACGTACACGGTGTAGAAGTCCGACGACAGCACGAGGCGGCGCGGTCCGCCGTCGGCGTCGTCGGTCAGCTGGCCGCTGTCCGGGTCGAGGCCGACGTGTTCGGCGAGCACCGCCGTCGAGCGGGTCGCGTCCATCACGAAACAGACGCTGTCCGGCCCCAGGAACACCCACAGCCACCAGCGGGCCGGCCCGCCGCCGCCGGTCGGGGTGAACACCCGCCAGGTCGTCTCGTCGGCGTGCAGGTGCCACGACCCCCGCGACCGCCCGACGATCTGCTCGGCGAGTGGGGCGAGCAGGCCCGCGACCTGGGCGCACGCCCCGGTCAGCGTCGCCGGCGAGAGCTGGGCGCCGTGCCGGGCCAACCCGGTGACCAGCGAGTTCTGCGAACGGCCCGCGACATAGCGCTCCACGATCAGCATCGCGAGGAACCGGTGCGTGAACAGGCCCTTCCCGATCGCCTTCGACGGTCCCGGCGCGGTCACCGTCAACGACCCGCCACAGCGGCAGCCCCGCCGATACCGGCGCCGCCTCGACACCCGAACCCGCACCGTCACCAGCCAGTCGAGCTGCTCGACGACATGCTCGCCCCACGGCGTGAACGGCTGCCCACACGACAGGCAGCCATAGCCCCCGCCCTCGAAGTCGCAGTCGACCTCGTCGCGGGACAGATGGTCGTAGCTCCGCCGGCCCGAGCGCGCGCCCGGCCCCCGCCGCCGGCCTGCCGACCCGGCGGCCTCGCCCCGCGCCCCGTCGCCACAACCGTCCCCGCCATCCGGCGAACCCACGGCCGGCGACCCGCCGCACTCCCGTTCCGACGACCGGCCGAACAGCATCCGCCGCAACGTCGCCAGCTCCGCCTGCAACGCCTCGAGCTGGAGACGCAGCTCCACCACCTCGGCCTCACGCGTCGCCTCCCGCGCGACCAGCCCGGCGATGTCCGTCAACAGCTCCGCGACCCGGGCCCGCAGCCAGGCGTTCTCCGCCAGCAGCGCCGCGCCCTCGGCAACCTCACCGCTCGCGGCAGCGCCCGCCCCCGACTCGACAACCGTCACGCACCGCAGCAAACCACCCCGACCGGCAGAACATCACCCACCACGACCATCAGGCCACACCCAGCCCCGAAGGCCGTCACCCCAAAAGATCAACAACGGGACTTCCGAATACGTACGCCGTTTCGGCGATATGTTTCCCGCAGCCATGACCGAGAACGATCGCCTGCTGGAGATCTACGCCATCCGCCGCGCGCTGGAGAGGGTGGTTGCCTCCGGCGGAGGGCTGGGCGGCGCCAGCGAATCGGACGCCGCCGTGCTCCAGCGCTATTTCCCGGGCGTGGACAGCAAGGATGCGCTTGAGTCTGCGTTCAAGGGTTACGTGGAGGCGTCGGATGCCCGCTTTGCGAGGCTGGAAGGCGGAGACTCCGAGGAGGTGGAACTCTGGTCCAAGATGGTGGACTGGAGCCTTGCAGATTTCCGTTCTTTCTATGAAGCACTCGACATCCACATCGACTTCACGATCGGTGAAAGCTTTTACTTCCAGGCCGGTAATGAGGTGATCGAGACCGCTCTGCGCGACGGCCGGGCATTCGAGTTCACGGAGAGTCGCCTGCGCGAGGAAATCGCCAAGATCGAGCAGGCCATGTCTGCCGGTGAGATCACCTCCGCCGTTCGCGACCGGACTGTGGAATTCGCCCGGAAGGATCTCGGAGCCATCGTCGTTCCTCTTCCAGGAAACGAGCGGTTCGTGGTCCGCAGGTCGGACGGCCGGAGCATCTACGCGACACGCGACGTCGGAGCCATCAAGCTCCGCCGTGATATCTTCGACCCGTCCGGCATCTACTATGTCGTGGGCCAAGAGCAGCGCGTCCATTTCGCGCGGCTCTTTCAAGCTGTCGAGGTCCTGGGCATCGCAAGCCGTGACGAACTGGACCTCCGACACATCTACTTTGGCTTCTACGTCGATGAGAAGACTGGCCGGAAGCTCTCAAGCCGAGACAGCGTCGCCGGAGTAAACGATCTACTGAAAATGTCATTCGAGCACTTTTGGAAGAGGTCTGCGGAGCGCGGCACGATGACGGAGGAGGAACTCTCCGTCGCCGCCCAGCAGTTGGCGGTCGGCTCGCTCGTCTTCAACGACCTCAAGCAGGACATGAAGACGACTGTCGCCATGGCTCGCGGAGATCTTTCTCCGACCTTGACGGCCTTCGAGAAGTCAGGAGGACCGTATGTTGTCTACACCGCATGCCGCGCACGGGCAATCCTACGGAAATGGGGCAAGCCCGTGCCGAGTCTGGTTGACCTGACACATTTCGAGGTCAGCGACCAAGAGGCGCAGCTCATTCTCAGGTTGCAGGAGTTGCCTAGCAAGATTACCAGAGCAACAGGCGAGGATAGCCCGGCCATTCTCGTCCGCTATCTACTGGATCTGGCAGCACTCTACAATTCCTACTATACGACCTCGCCGGTCCTTGCGGGTGAGGCCGCCAACGAATTTCGACTAATGATCACTCGGGCTGTTCAGTACACGCTGGTTAACGGACTGCGTCTCTGCCACGTCGAGTGTCCCCCGAAGATCTGACGTGTAGTACCCCGAAGACGGCGTGCCGCGAATTCTGAGGTTATCAGACGGGCCCACGGGCGAGTATTACCTGCCTCGGCGAGAAGCTCCTCATCCCGCGGCCGTCCCGAGACGGAATCCGTCCGGCGTGGGCCAGGCTTGCCTCAATGATCCCTAATGATCATTGACTGGAGTGGGTCGTGTGGGCGGCGTACCGGGCACCATTAGGGCAAGCAGCACCAGGACAACCACCAGGACAACCACCAGGACAACCACCAGGACAACCACCAGGACAACCATCGGGACAACGTCGTCGTCTTCCTTGTAGCCCTCGCGGTAGTCCTCGCCCATCGAGATCGGGCCGACCGGCGGTGGATCGCCGAACGCCGGGGCCTGGGAGGGACAGCGGCCGACCGACGGCCGCGGGTGTCCGGGGAGGACCGGGCGCACGAGCCGCCGTCGGTGGGCGGCCGGGGCAGACCCCCGTCCACCGGCGGCTTCCAGCGATGGCTTCCAGCGATGGCTTCCAGCGATGGTGGCGGGTGGGTCAACGCGGAGCATGGACCGGGGAGGAGGACGCGGCGTGCCACCGGACACGCGGGGCGCGGGAGGCGGAGCCGACCTGCGAGGATCGTGGGCATGGTGGTTCCGTCTGCCGCGCCGGCATCCGAGGAGCTTTTCCGGCGCGCCGAGCGTGTTGTTCCCGGTGGGGTCAATTCTCCGGTCCGAGCCTTCCGTGCCGTCGGCGGCACGCCGCGCTTCATGGTGGCGGGCAACGGCCCCTATCTGACCGATGCGGACGGGCGTACCTACATCGACCTGGTGTGCTCGTGGGGGCCGATGATCCTCGGGCATGCCCATCCGGCCGTCGTCGAGGCGGTGTCGCGCGCCGTCTCGGTCGGCACCAGCTTCGGCACCCCCACACCGGGGGAGGTGGAGCTCGCGGAGCTGATCGTCGACCGGGTCGGCCCGGTCGAGAAGGTGCGCCTGGTCAACTCCGGCACCGAGGCGACGATGAGCGCCGTGCGACTGGCCCGGGGTTTCACCGGCCGGTCGACCATCATCAAGTTCGCCGGCTGCTACCACGGGCACGTTGACGCGCTGCTCGCCTCCGCCGGTTCCGGAGTGGCGACCCTCGGGTTGCCGGACACCCCGGGAGTCACCGGCGCCGCCACCGCGGACACCATCGTTCTGCCCTACAACGATCTCGCGCTGGTCGAGGCGGTCTTCGTCGAGCGCGGTGAGACGATCGCGGCGGTCATCACGGAGGCCGCCGCCGCCAACATGGGGGTCGTCCCGCCGCTGCCCGGCTTCAACGCCGGGTTGCGCCGGCTGTGCGACATCCACGGCGCGCTGCTCATTCTCGACGAGGTGATGACCGGGTTCCGCATCTCACGCGCCGGCTGGTGGGGCAACGAGGGCGCGATCGAGGACTGGTCGCCGGACCTGTTCACCTTCGGCAAGGTGATGGGCGGCGGGCTGCCGGCGGCGGCCTTCGGCGGGCGGGCGGACGTGATGGCCAGGCTCGCACCCGCCGGCCCGGTGTACCAGGCGGGCACGCTGTCGGGTAACCCGATTGCCGTCGCCGCCGGACTCGCCACCCTGCGGGCCTGCACCGATGAGGTCTACGCCACCGTCGACACCCGCGCCGCCGACGTGGCCGGGATCGTCTCAACCGCGTTGACCGAGGAGGGCGTGGCCCACCTGCCGAGCAGCGCCGGATCGCTGTTCAGCTTCTTCTTCACCGACGCCGCCACCGTGGTCGACTACGCCGGCGCCCAGGCGCAGAACACCGCCCGGTACGCGGCGTTCTTCCACAGCATGCTCGACGCCGGGATCTACCTGCCGCCGTCGGCGTTCGAGGCGTGGTTCGTCTCGGCCGCGCATGACGACGAGACGGTGGAGCGGATCGCCGCGGCGGCACCGGCGGCCGCACGTGCCGCCGCGGCGGTACCCGAACCGGTGACCGTCTCCGCCTCTCCCGAGGGGCGGGCATGACGGAGCCGACTTCGTTGACCCGGGTGCATCTGGTCCGCCACGGCGAGGTCTTCAACCCGGAGAAGATCCTCTACGGCCGGCTGCCGGGGTTCCGGTTGTCCGACAAGGGCCAGCAGCAGGCGAAGGTCACCGCCGAGTTCCTCGCGGAGCTGGACGTCGCGGCCGTGGTCGCGAGTCCGCTGGATCGTGCCCAGCAGACCGCTGCGCCCATCGCCGCGGCGCACGCACTCGCCGTCCAGGTCGACCCGCGGCTGATCGAAAGCCGCAACGCCTTCGAGGGCAGAACGTTCGAGGCCGGCCCGGCGGTGGTCCGGTACCCCGCCCTGTGGCGCCTGCTACTCAATCCGTTCCGCCCATCCTGGGGCGAACCGTACGACGAGATCGCCGCGCGGATGCTCGTGGCCGTCGTGGAATGGCGCGACGCCCACCCCGGTCGGCACGTCGTGCTCGTCAGCCACCAGCTTCCGGTCTGGACGGCTCGGCGTGCCCTGGAGAGAGTGCCCCTCTGGCACCGTCCCGACCGGCGGCAGTGCGGGCTGGCGAGCGTCACCACGGCCGTCTACCGGGACTCCGAGCTCGTCGGCGTCGAGTACGCGGAGCCGAACGGGCCGACCGCGAACACGCCTGGATCGGTCGGCGCCTGACGAACTCCATCGGTCCCGAGTCACCGGCGCCGGCCGTCGCTGCCCCGCCGGCCGTCGCTGCCCCGCCGGCCCTCGCGGCCCTGCGGGCCGTGCTGCCGTTTCTGCGCTGCCCCGTGTGCGGCCACGCGCTGCACCCGGCGGACAGATCCCTGCGCTGTCCCGCCGGGCACGACTTCGACGTCGGCCGCGGCGGCTATGTCAACCTGCGCACCGGCCGGACTCGGCGGGTCGTCGGCGACAGTGCCGTCATGGTCGCCGCGCGGGAGTCCTTCCTCGGTGGTGGCCACTACGGGCCGCTCACCGCCCGGCTGGCCCAGATCGCGCATCCCGTCCCCGGGGGGCCATCCGGGCTATCCGGGCCATTCGGGCCGCCCGGTCGGGTGATCCTCGACATCGGTGCCGGGACCGGGCACCATCTGGCCGGCGTGGTCGGTGCGCGACCGGACGCCGTCGGCCTCGCCGTCGACGTCTCCAAGTACGCCCTGCGTCGCGCGGCGCGTGCCCATCCCCGGATCGGCGCGGTCTCCTTCGACGTCGCAGCCCCCTGGCCGGTGGCCGACCACGCCGTCGCCGTGCTCCTCGACGTCTTCGCGCCGCGCAACCTGGCCCAGATGCACCGGGTGCTGCGCCCCGACGGGCTGCTCATCGTCGTCACCCCCGGGCCGGGCCATCTCGCCGAGCTGCACGGCCCGCTCGGACTCGTCGGGATACAGGCGGGCAAGAGCGACCGGCTCGACGAACGGACCACCGGACGGTTCGAGCCGATCATCGTCGAGCACGTTGACGTTCCGCTCACGCTGAACACCGAGCAGATCGTCGACCTGGCTCTGATGGGCCCGACCGGCCATCACCGGGCGCCCGACCAGCTGCGCCGACGGGCCGAAACCGCCTTCCCCGGGAGCGCCACCGTCACGGCCCGTTTTCAGATCCGCGGTTACCGTCCGCTCCCGGTCCCGCCGGTGGCCGGCGGCCGGTGAGGCGGCGGAACGGTGCCCGCCTGGCAGATGAAGCCCACAGGTGTCCTTCGTCGAGAAGCCCATGCGCGTCTCGCGGCCCCTCCACCTACCCTGAGTTGAGTTCTACAGTTGGTCGTAGACAGGTTCCCGGGTGGGAAGGGGCAGGGCACATACTGGTTCGCGTGGCGGAGAAGGGATGGCGGTCCGCGTCGGATGACAGGTCGGACCCGCCGGTGACAGGCATTGCCCCGATGCGGCGGACGCGCCGGGCCTGGTCGGCCCGCCGTGTCCGCCGGGCGGGACGCATCGCCTTGGCCGCCGTGGCGCTCGCGGCGGCCGGGCTGCTGGCCGCCTGCTCCCCCGGGGCGAACTCGGTCGACGCCACCGGTGGTGGGGGCTACGGCTTCGTCCAGCAGGCGGCCGGGCAGGACTTCGCCGCCCCCGGAAACCGGCATCCAGCACCCCCCCTGTCCGGTAAGACTCTCGACGGGACCTCCCTCGACCTCTCGTCCTACCGAGGGAAGATCGTTGTGATCAATTTCTGGGCCTCGTGGTGCGCTCCCTGCCGCGCGGAGACGCCAGGCCTGGTCCAGCTGGCCAAGGACAACCCCACGGTGGCGTTCCTCGGTGTCAACGAGAAGGACACCGTCTCCGGTGCGAAGGCCTTCACGCAGGACTTCGGCAGGTCCTACCCGAGCATCGTCGACAAGCTGGGCACCCTCGCCGCGGGCTGGCCGGTCGCTCCGGGCCTCCCGTCGACGTTCGTGCTCGACCAGAACGGGCGGATCGCGGCCCGGTTCACCGGTGGTGTGCTGCCCGACGACCTGAAGCCCGCGTTGAGCCGTCTGCAGGCCGAGGCGTGAGCGGGCACCGTTTGCCCGGGGCGGAGGACCCGCGGTGAGCGTGGTCGGGCTCATCACCGACGGGCCGGTCCTGCTCGCCGCGCCGGTCGCCGCCGCGGCGGGACTGCTCTCTTTTCTCTCCCCCTGCGTCCTTCCGCTGGTGCCGGGCTATCTCAGCTTCGTCACCGGCCTGTCCGGGGCGGAGCTTCAGGATCGTTCGAGGCGAGTTGCCGCCACCCCGGGCGGGCTGCCGGGCCGGGCACCGGCGATGCCGGCGGTGTCCGTAGCGGTGCCGGCGGTGCCGGGCATGGCGGTGGCCGGCGGGGCGGCGGTCTCCGGTGCCCTCGCCCGGGACGACGAGGGGACCGGGTCGCCCGGGCCGCGGCTGTACCGGCTGCGCGCGGGTGGGCGGGTCGCCGCGGGCACGGGTCTGTTCGTGCTCGGCTTCACCGCGGTCTTCGTGTCCTACGGCGCGGCGTTCGGTGGGCTCGGGCAGTGGCTCACCCGCCATCAGGTCGGCGTCAGCCAGCTTCTCGGGGTTGTCACCATTGTGATGGGACTCGCGTTCGCCGGCGTGTTCTCCCGGCTGTCCTGGGCGAACAGGGAGTGGCGCATCCACCGGTTGCCGGCGCCCGGCCTGCTCGGCGCGCCCGTGCTGGGGGTGCTCTTCGGAATCGGCTGGACGCCTTGCCTCGGCCCGACGTTGTCGGCCGTCCTGGGGCTGGCGGTGACGAGCGCGACGGCGCAGCGGGGAGCGTTCCTCTCCGCGGTGTACTGCCTCGGGCTCGGGCTGCCGTTCCTCGCCGTCGGACTGGCTTTCCGACGTGCCGTCGGCGCCCTGCGGGTGCTGCGACGGCATACCCGCATCCTGACCCTGCTCGGCGGCATGCTGCTCGTCACGGTCGGAGTGCTTCAACTCACGGGGGAGTGGGCCGACCTGGTTGCGAACCTACGGCCCTACGCCCCCGGCTTCTCGGAGACGCCGCTGTGACCTCCTCAACCCGTTCGAACGCCCGGCTCGCGCCTGCGTCCGGAACCGTCGATCCCGCAGCACTCGCCGTCGATCCCGCGCCACTCGCCGCCGGGTCCGTCGACGTCGAACCCATCGACACCGTCGAGGTCGAGTCCGACCTTGAGAAGTCCGACCTCGATTCCGCCGTCGAGTCCGCGGGATTCGACTCCGACGCGGCGGCCAGCGCGCGCCGTCTGCCCGAGGGGCACGCCGACGCCCGCGCCGCCGCCCCCGAGGCGTTCGATCCGCCGGACAGCGCGGCCGGTCCGTCGTCCGACGACCCCGGTACGCCGACCGGCGGACCGGGGCGCGCTCCCGGCGCCGGTGGCCGGTTCACCCGGCATCCGGCCCTTGCCCTCGCCGTCCGGTCCTGGCGTCAGCTCACCAGCATGCGCACCGCGCTGCTGCTGCTGTTCCTGCTGGCCCTGGCTGCCGTGCCCGGATCGCTGCTGCCGCAACGCGCCATCAACCCGATGCGGGTAGAGCAGTACCGCGCCGACCACCCCACCCTCGGTCCGCTGCTCGACCGGTTCTCCGGGTTTGACGTCTTCGCCGCGCCCTGGTTCGCGGCGATCTACCTGCTGCTGTTCATCTCCCTGATTGGCTGCCTGTCGTCCCGGATCCGCTGGCATGCCAGGGCGCTGTTCACCGCGCCGCCGAAGGCCCCGGCCCGGCCCGGCCGGCTGCCCGGCGGCAGCGCCTGGACGAGTCCGATGGAGTCCGCCGACGCGATGGCGGCTGCCCGGCAGGCGCTGCGCCGACGGCGCTTCCGGGCCACGGCCACAGCTGGGGAGGCCCACGACGCGAAGGGGACTGCCGACCACTCCGTCGCCGCGGAGAAGGGGTACCTGCGCGAGACCGGCAACCTCGTCTTCCACATTGCCCTGGTGGGGCTGCTCGCCGCGGTGGGCTTCGGTTCCTGGTACGGATACTCCGGGACCGTGCTCGTCGTTTCCGGGAGCGGGTTCGCGAACACGATCATCTCCTATGACCAGTTCAACGCTGGTCAGCGCGTCGACACCGCGAAGCTGCGTCCGTTCTCGCTCACGCTGGACCGGTTCAACGCCACGTTCCAGCCAAGCGGCCAGCCGTCCGACTTCCGCGCCGACGTCACGTATGCCGCCGCGCTGAACGCCCCGACCCGCAAGGCGACCATCCGCGTCAACCATCCGCTGGTGATCGGCAACGCCAAGATTTACCTCATCGGGCATGGATTCGCCCCGCACTTCGTGCTTCGCGACGCCGCACGCAAGGTCGTCTGGGAGGCGAACGTGCCGTGTACCCCGCGGGACGGCATGTTCACCTCAACCTGCACCGTCAAGATCCCCGACACCGGACTGCCCGCGCTGGGCGTCCGCAAGGAGCCCCAGCAGCTGGCCTTCAGCGGCGTGTTCACGCCGACCACCCGCCTCGACCCGACCCAGGGATACGTCTCCGCGTTCCCCGCCGCCCGCGCGCCCGGTCTGACGATCACGGGATTCGTCGGCAACCTCCATCTCAACGAGGGCATTCCACAGAACGTCTACACGGTCGACACCCGCGACCTGCGCCAGATCACGATGACGGGTCCGGCGGGCAGCGAGCGCACCGCGCAGGTCCTGGCCCTCGACAACCCGCGGCAGCGCACCCTTACCGGGCTACCCGGCGGGATGAGCCTCGAGGCCGACCGCGTAGCCGAGTTCGCCACCTTCCAGGTCAAGTCCGACCCGTTCAAGGGTGAGGCGTTGCTCTTCGCGGTCCTCATCATCGTCGGGCTGATCGCGAGTCTTCGGGTGCGCCGCCGCCGGGTATGGGTGCGGGCCCGGCCAGCGGCCGCCGGTGGGTGCACGGTGGAGATCGGTGGGCTGTCCCGCTCCGACGCCGACGGGTTCGCCGTCGAGCTGGCCCAGCTCACGACCCTGGTCCGCGAGGCCACCGGGCCCGCGGGCACCGACCGGTCCGTGCCGACCGCCTCGGAATCGAGCGGCGCCGAACCAGCCAGTACCGAACCAGCCAGTACCGAGCCGGGCAGTACCGAACCCAGTAGTACCGAACCGGGTGGCACCGCAGCCGGCGATGCCGCGTCGAGTGCCAGCGAACGGGAGCACTGATGGCGGTCAACGAGGGCGTAGCCAGCCTTTCCGATCATCTGTTTGGCAGCGGCGAGGCGGTGTACGCCACGGCGATGCTCGGCTACGCGGCCGAGTTCGCGTTCAGCCGGCTCGGCCTGCGCCACGACGTGGCTCAGGAGGCGGCGGCCGTCCCGGCACGGCAGGGGGCCGGGCTGCCGGCAGCGCTGATCGGGGCGGCGGCCGGCGGGATCGGCGGCGCCGCCGATCCCGCCGAGGCGGCCGGCCCGACCGACGGGGCCGCGACCCCGATCGACCCGTCCGACCCCGCCGCCGTGGCCCTCGCTGCGGCCCGGGCCCGGGAGATCGAGGCTGTCCGGCGGCGGGCGAACGCCGCGCACACGCTGGCCGCCGGTAACGACGGCGACGTGGCGGTTCCCGCGCGTGCCCGGTGGATCGGGCGGATCGCCGTCGCGCTGACGGTCGTCGGCTGGACGCTGCACCTGGGGTCCGTCATCACTCGTGGCCTCGCGGCGGACCGGGTGCCCTGGGGCAACATGTACGAGTTCTCGTCGATGATCTGCCTGATCGCGGTCACGACGTTTCTCGCCCTGATGATCCGGCAGCCGGTCCGGTGGCTGGGCGTCTTCGTCATGCTGCCGGTCGTGCTCTCGCTCGGTTTCGCCGGCACTGTGCTCTATGTCGCAGCGGGACCGCTGGTGCCCGCGCTCAACTCGTACTGGCTCAAGATCCATGTGGTCGGTGCGATCGTCGCCAGCGGGGTGTTCCTGGTCTCCGCCGTGACCACGGTGTTGTTCCTCGTCAAGGAGCGTTGGGAAAATCGGCTGGCCGAGGTCGCGGCCGGACGGGCTGACGCGAGCCAGGCCATGCAGCGCCGGGGCGGCATCGTCATGCGCCTGCCGTCGTCGGCGGCGCTCGACACCCTGTCCTACCGGGTCATCGCGTTCGCGTTCCCGATCTGGACCTTCGCGATCATTGCCGGGGCGATCTGGGCGGAATCAGCATGGGGCCGCTACTGGGGGTGGGACCCCAAGGAGACGTGGTCGTTCATCACCTGGGTCTGCTACGCCGCCTACCTGCACGCCCGCGCGACGGCCGGATGGCGTGGGCGGCGGGCCGCGGCGATCTCGCTGCTGGCCTTCAGCGCCCTGTTCGTGGACTACTACCTGGTGAATCTGGTCATCTCGGGGCTGCACTCCTACGCCGGCATCTGACCCTCCCCACGGCTGCTGCTCCCTGGTCCCGGCCTGGCCCCGCCGGGGAGAACGGGCGGGCCACCCGCAGCCTGCGGAGAACACCCCGCTCGGCCGCGTACCGGAACGACGGACCGCTGCTCGTCCCGGTGCGCGGAGCCGGTCAGCCGCGGGCTCGTGCCCCTGGATCCCCCGCGTCCATGCGGCTCAGCCGCGGGACGATGACGACGGAGGTCCGGCCTCGCCCTTGCGGATCCGGGCGGACAGCTCCCGCATGAAGTCCGGGTCGTCGTCGGGACCCTTCGGCCGGACGGCGGCCCGGCGGGTGCCCGTCCGCGCGCTGTACCGGCCGAAGCCGCCATCACGCCGGCTGTCGATGCCCCAGGACGATCGTTGCCCGAAGGCCGGATGGTCGGAGACCGGCCGGCGCAACGGCCGCTCGCCGACGCTGTTCGCGCGAGGTCGACCGAAGAAAAACCATCCGGCGGTGCCGAAGATACCAAGGAAGATCACTGCTACGATCCACGCGAGTTTGGGCATGATCCGAACCTCCTCGGGGGGTGTCCCGAAGACATCGATGATCGCGTAAGCCCAAACACCAATGATCACAAACGTCAGCGCGAGGCCCAGCACCGGCCGGTCGCTCCTTCCTGCTTTTCTTGATCGTTATGTCCGTCTTGGCCTGTCAGGTATGGAACATCCGATCCGCGGGCATCTAATCCCCGACCCGTGGCGAAACCCCCGACCCGTGGCGACGTCACGGACGGATGGCGCCACGGACGGGCGACCTCACCAGATGGGTCAGGCGAGCACGTACCGTCCGCTATGGCCCGCGACGGACGTACATGTCGTGGTGATGGCCGGCCCGTGTATCTCTAGTGTGCCTTCCGCGCCGGCTCCTCGTCCTCCCGGTCCGTTATCCGACGAGGCCGTGCCCGGGACGTGACGTGTTGAACTGGGATCGTGACCACCTGTGGGCGGTCGGGCATCCACCCGTGGCGACTGCGAGGATGGAGCTCATGGCCTGGGCGGATCTGCGTGCGTTCCTTGCTCATCTCGAAAGGCGGAAGGATCTGCGCCGCGTCACCGTACCCGTCGACCCGCGTCTCGAGGTCACCGAGATCGTGACCCGGGTGGTACGGGAGCGCGGGCCGGCTCTGCTGTTCGAGTCCCCGGCCGGCGCCGACATGCCGCTGGCGATCAATGTGTTCGGCACCGAGGAGCGGATGGCTGCCGCGCTCGGCGTCGAGGCGCTGGACGACATCGGTGAACGGCTCGGCGCGCTGCTGCGCCCGCAGCTGCCGATCGGCCTGTCCGGGTTGCGTGAGGCGTTCGGCAAGGCAGCGTCGCTCGCCTCGGTCCCGCCCCGCCGGGTCCGGACCGCGCCCTGCCAGGACGTCGTCCTCAAGGGTCCGGACGTCGACCTGTTCCGGCTGCCGGGGGTGCACGCCTGGCCGAACGACGGCGGGGCCTTCCTCAACCTCGGTCTGACGCACACGAAGCACCCCGAGACCGGGGCGCGTAACCTCGGGATGTACCGGTTGCAACGCCATGACGCACGCACCGTCGGCATGCACTGGCAGATCCACAAGGACTCCAACGCGCATCACGCGGTCGCCGAGCGGCGTGGGGAGCGGCTGCCGGTCGCCATCGCGTTCGGGTGCGACCCGGCGGTCACCTACGCCGCGTCCGCCCCCCTGCCTGCCGACCTCGACGAGTACCTGTTCGCCGGTTACCTGCGCGGCGAGCGGGTGGAGATGGTCGACTGCCTCTCCGTCCCGCTGCGGGTGCCCGCGAACGCACAGGTGGTGATCGAGGGCTGGCTCGAGCCGGGGGAGCGGCTGCCCGAGGGGCCGTTCGGCGACCACACCGGCTTCTACACGCCCGTCGAACCGTTCCCGGCGCTGCACGTCGACGTGATGACGATGCAGCGTGACCCGGTGTTCCAGACGATCGTGGTCGGTCGGCCGCCGCAGGAGGACGGTCCGATGGGCAAGGCCACCGAACGGATCTTCCTGCCACTGGTCAGGATGATGATTCCCGAGATCGTCGACTACGACCTGCCCGAGGCGGGGGTGTTCCACAATTGCTGCATCGTCTCCATCGAGAAGCGTTATCCGAAGCACGCGCAGAAGGTGATGAACGCGGTCTGGGGGGCCGGGCTGCTGTCGTTGTCGAAGCTGATCGTGGTCGTCGACGCCGACTGCGACGTGCACGACTACCACGAGGTCGCTTGGCGCGCCTTCGGCAACGTCGACTATGCCCACGACCTGATCACCACCATCGGGCCGGTGGACCATCTCGACCACGCCGCCTACGAGCAGTTCTGGGGCGGCAAGGTCGGTGTGGACGCGACCCGCAAGCTACCGAGCGAGGGTTACCGGCGCGACGGCGGCTGGCCGGAGGAGATCGTCATGGACGAGGCGGTCCGCGAACGGGTCACCCGCCGATGGAAGGAGTATGGCCTGTGACCGTCCTCCGTTTTTCTTGCCTAGCCAGAGGGACAAAAAGGACGCTGGGGCCTCTGGCTGGGCAAGGAACAAGGAGTGGTGATCGCGGTGAGTGACGCCGCGTGGGTGCCTGGCGCGTCGGAGCCGGTCGGGCGAGGGTCGGGAGCCGGCCCGGGACACGCCACCGGCCGGGTACGGGCGTTTCTGCGGCTCGTCGTCATCGAGCACTCGGTCTTCGCGCTGCCGTTCGCCTACATCGCGGCGCTCGCCGCCTCGTTCGCGGATTCCCGGTCGGTGCACTGGTCGGACCTCGCCCTCGTCACCGTGGCGATGGTCGCGGCCCGAACTTTCGCCATGGCCGCAAACCGGGTCATCGATCGCGCGATCGACGCCCGTAATCCGAGGACGGCGAACCGAGAGCTGGTCACCGGCGTGGTCTCGGTGCGTACGGCGGTCGTCGGCGCCGCGGTCGCGCTCGCCGTCTTCCTCACCGCCGCCGCGGCCTTGTCCTGGCTCTGCCTGCTGCTCGCGCCGGTCGCCGTCGCGCCGCTCGTCGTCTACCCCTACGCGAAACGGTTCACCGACTTCCCGCACGCCGTGCTCGGCATCGCCCAGGCGGTGGCCCCGGTCGGCGCGTGGATCGCGGTCACCGGTGAGTGGTCCTGGGCCGCACTGGTGCTCGGCCTTGCGGTCGGTAGCTGGATCGGCGGCTTCGACGTGATCTACGCCTGCCAGGATGCCGAGGTCGACCGGCGCATCGGCGTGCGTGCGGTGCCGGCCCGGTTCGGGGTGCGGGCCGCGCTCATTGGTTCCACGGTTACGCATATGATCACCTTTGCGTTGTTCATCGTCTACGGGCTGATGGACAACGCCGGTCCGTGGTGGTGGGCTGGGCTCGTGCTGACGGCGGCGGCATTCTGCTATGAGCACGCCATCGTGTCCCCGAACGACCTGTCGCGGGTCAACCGGGCCTTCCTCACCGCGAACGGATTCGTCGGCATCGTCTTGTTCCTCTTCGCCGTTGTCGATCTCGCCAGCCGTGGTCTGGCCGTCTGAGCATCGGATTCGTCATGGCCGATGTGTTCAGTGCCCCCGAGGAGGGGGCCGGAGCGCGCCTGCCGTGGGTGGTCGGGGTGAGCGGCGCCAGTGGAACCCCCTACGCGGCCGCGGTGCTGCGTGGCCTGCTGGCCGCTCGGCTGCCAGTCGATCTGGTGCTGTCCCGCGCGGCCCGCCTGACCCTGCTCGATGAGACGGGTATCGCCTGGCGTGACTCCGCCTGGGCGAAAGCCCTGGTCACGTGGCTGTCCATGCCCCCGGGCGGGGTGTCACCTCCGGAGGGTCTGTCGGCGCGGCTGGCCGATCGTGACGTGCTGGCCGATACGGTGTCCACCCTCGTCGCGGTACATGCCCCTGGTGATCTGGGGGCGCCGACGAGCAGCGGTTCGTACCCGACTCGCGGGATGATCGTCGTCCCGGCGAGCACCGCCTGCCTGGCCGGCATCACCCTGGGACTGTCCAAGGATCTGTTGCAGCGGTCGGCGGATGTCACGCTCAAGGAAGGCCGCCGTCTGATCGTCGTCCCGCGGGAGATGCCCTACACCCGCGCGACGCTGCGCCACATGCTGGACCTGCACGACGCCGGGGCGGTGGTGGCCGCGGCGAGCCCGGGGTTTTACGCGGGTGTGCGGACGGCCGGCGATCTCGTCGACTTCGTGGCCGGGCGGGTGCTCGACGCCGCCGACGTGCCGCACACGCTCTTCCGGCGTTGGACCGGCGAGCTCGGCGGCGCCCGCCGTGACCTGGCGGACCGCCGTGACCTGCTGGAGGTCGAGACGGCGCCACCGGCCGGGTGACGTCTGTTCCCCCTGGCGCAGGCCCCACCCGGACAGGCACAGTTGTCGGGAACGGGCCCCGACCGGGGCCGCGGTGCCGGCGGGATGAGGACGATATGGCGACGGGTGGGCGCGGACCGACGAGGAACCGGGGCCGGGGAACCGGTGGGGTGGACGGGGCCACGGCACGCAGATCCGCCTCGGCGCGGCCGGGTCGTCCCACTCGCGCCGAGCGGCCCGCGCCGCAGGACGTGAACCTGCGTGCGCAACTGCCGTATTTCCTGATCCGCGTCGCAGCCCTCGCCGTGATTACCGTGATCCTGGTGGCCGTCGGGCTGAACCTGCTGATGGCGCTGCTCGTTGGGTTCGCTGTCGCCGGACTGCTGACCTGGCCGCTCGGGCGGATGCAGCGCAGGGCCGCACAGCGGGCCGCTCAGCGCCCGGATGCGAGGAACGCCGGGAACGCCGGGAACGCCGGGAACAGCGGGAACAGCGGGAACGCCGGGTAGCCGCGAGTAGTCGGACGCCCCGCCGGATCGCGGGGCGGATCGCGGGGCGGCTGTGACCGGGCAGCCGTGCTCGCCTCCGAGGACACCGAGACCGGCGGGCTAGGCTGGAAGGCATGGATGCTGGGCTCAAGCGGGAGATCGAGGCCAAAGTTTCCGCCGGCGAGAGACTGAGCCGTGCCGACGGGGAGGCGCTGTACGCCAGCGACGACCTCGTCTGGTTGGGCGGTCTCGCCCACGAGGTTCGCACCAGAAAGAACGGCGACAAGACCTTCTTCAACGTCAACCGGCATCTGAACCTGACGAACGTCTGCTCGGCGTCCTGCGCGTACTGCTCGTTCCAGCGCAAGCCCGGTGAGTCCGATGCCTACACCATGCGCATCGAGGAGGCTGTCCGGCTGGCGAAGGAGATGGAGCCGGCCGGGATCACCGAGCTGCATATCGTCAACGGTCTGCATCCGACGCTGCCCTGGCGTTACTATCCGCGCTCGCTGCGGGAGCTCGGCAAGGCGCTGCCCGGCGTCGCCTTGAAGGCGTTCACCGCTACCGAGATCCACTGGTTTGAGAAGATCAGTGGCCTGTCCGCCGATGAGATCCTCGACGAGCTCATCGACGCGGGACTCGAGTCGCTCACCGGCGGCGGCGCGGAGATCTTCGACTGGGAGGTCCGCCAGAAGATCGTCGGTCACGAGACGCACTGGGAGGACTGGTCGCGCATCCACCGGCTCGCCCACGCCAAGGGCCTGCGCACTCCGTGCACGATGCTGTACGGGCACGTCGAGGACCCCCGGCACCGGGTGGACCACGTGCTGCGGCTGCGTGAGCTGCAGGATTCCACGGGCGGGTTCACGGTCTTCATCCCGCTGCGCTTCCAGCACGACGCCGCCGGCGACCCGCGCAACCGGTTGATGAACCAGCCGATGGCGACGGGGGCCGAGGCGTTGAAGACGTTCGCCGTCTCCCGGCTGCTGTTCGACAACGTGGACCACATCAAGTGCTTCTGGGTGATGCATGGTCTCACCACGGCGCAGCTCGCGTTGAACTTCGGCGCCGACGACCTCGACGGTTCCGTTGTCGAGTACAAGATCACGCACGATGCGGACCGGTTCGGGACGCCGCACACCATGACCCGCGAGGATCTGCTCGCAATCATCCGCGACGCCGGCTTCCGCCCGGTCGAGCGGGACACCCGCTACCGGGAGATCCGTGTCTACGACGGTCCCGACCCGGCTCGGCGTGACGTCCCGACCTCGATCGACGCCTGACCGGTGGACCGGATGGGCACCGGGGAGGGGCCGGGGCCGGCCCGCGGATCCGAGGAGTCGCCGGCGCCCGGGGGTTCCGGGCCTGTCCGGCCCCACGGAGCACCCGGCATCGGATCGATCTTTGTGCTGGCCTTCCTGGTGATCCTGTTTCCGGGGGTGGCCGGGTATGTGGTGCTCGACTGGATCGGTCTGCCGATCGGTGCCGCCGGCCTGCTGGGTCTGTTCGTCGTCTTCCTGGGGCTGGGCTTCTTCCCGACCGTGCTGCGCCGGCTCGGCTGGGTGCCGACGAAGAGACGGAGGACGTGATGGCGCAATCGCGTAGGCGGCTGGTTTCGTGGCCACAGCGGGTTTCGTGGCCACAGCGGGCGATGCCCGACTCGCCGACCGAATCGGGCCAGGCGGGCGAGCGCGGCCTGCTCGGCATCAACCTGCGGTACTTCGCGGTACGCGTGGTGCTCTTCGGAGCGGTGCTGGCCGTGGTCCTGCTGCTGGGGGTGAACGGGCTGCTGGCCTTCGCCCTGGCCGTGGTGTTCAGCGGGCTGCTCAGCTATCCCCTGGCGTTGCGCCAGCGCCGCGCGGTCATCGAGGTCATGGAGGAGCGCCGGGGCGGACGGTGTTGACCGGAGCCGGAGCGGACGACGACGGCGATACCCAGGCCCGTCCCCGGGTGGGGCACATCCAGTTTCTGAACTGCCTGCCGCTGTACTGGGGACTGGTCCACTCCGGTGCTCTGCTCGACATCGAGCTGACGAAGGACACCCCGGACCGGCTGAACGACGCGCTGATCGTCGGCGATCTCGATATCGGTCCGATCAGCCTGGTGGAGTACCTCCGGCATGCCGACGAGCTCGTCGTGCTGCCCGACCTCGCGGTCGGCTCCGACGGTCCGGTCCTGTCCGTCGTGCTGAGCACGGCGGCGCCGCTCGCGGAGATCCGGACCGTCGCGCTCGGCTCGACGTCCAGGACCAGCGTGCTGCTCGCCCGGATGTTGCTGGAGGAGCGCCACGGCCTGCGACCGGAGTACGTGACGATGCCGCCGGACCTGCCGTCGATGCTGCGGGAGGCGGATGCCGCGGTGATCATCGGGGATACCGCGCTACGGGCGACCTACGACGCCGAGCGGGGCGGTCCGGACCATCCTCTCCGGCTCATCGATCTCGGTGCCGCCTGGCAGGAGTGGACCGGCCTGCCCATGGTGTTCGCCGTGTGGGCCGCCCGACGGTCCTTCGCCGAACGCCGTCCCGGGGTGGTCAAGGAGGTGCACGGCGCGTTCCGCTCCGGACTCGACCTGGCGCTGCGTGATGTGGACGAGGTCGCGGCGCGGGCGGCCCGTTTTGAGGTGTTCGACCCGGGCACGCTGGCCCGGTATTTCACCACTCTCGACTTTCGGCTTGGTGCGCGCCAGCAGGCGGGGATTATCGCCTTCGCCGGACGTGCCGCGCGGCGAGGTGATGTTCCGGCGCTGCGCGAACTGCGTTTCGCGGACGTCTGAGCGCCACTCAGGCCGGCGGTCGGAACCCCGCTCAGACCGGTGGTCGGAACGCGCGGGAGATACTGGTCGGCGGAATCGGAACCGCTCGGCGCGTACTCGCCGTGGCGAAGCGCGCGATACGGCCCTTTACCAGCGCGATCAACCGGGGCGGGGTGGCTCGCCCGCCCGGCGCGATCAGCATCTCGTCGAGAGTCTCGCCACCGGAATCATCCCCGTCGGCCAGAGCATACCTCGGAGCGCTGGGCTCACCTGGCGGCCCGGACCGTGGGTCCGGTGGCACGGGGGCCCCGGGGCCGTCGCCGGACACGATGCCGGGTTCGGTGCCGGGTTCGGTGCCCTCGCAGACCTGCCGGGCGGCCGCGTCGATGAGGCTGTTGACCGCGAGGGTCCAGGCCCGTAGTCCTTCGTGACCGGTCAGCTCGGTGAACACCGCCGCCTCGAGGCAGCAGGTGCTGGCTCCCGCGAGCTCGTCCACGTCCAACAGGGAGATGGCGAGCAGCCCGGCCAGGTGACCCGCGAGCATGAACAGCCGGAACTGCTGGTGCGGCAGCATGGGCGTGTGTAGCAGGTTGTCGACGACGTTCTGCTGCTCCAGCACCTGGGCGGTGACGTCCTGTGGATCGAGCCGATCGGCCTTGGCGATCAGATCGGCCACCAACCGATCGAGGTAGTCCAGTTCGGTGTCCGACCGGCGGTGGTCGAGCAGATCCGAAACCCGGCGGCGGGACTCCCGCTCCGGATCGGGCCTGCGACGCAGGCGTTCCGCCCGGGCGGCGACGGCTGCCTCACGCAGGTCGATGAGGGCGCCCCCGGCCTCCAGCGCCGCGTCGACTGCGGCGATCACCGGCCGGGAGGGGATGCCTCGGCTGGGCTGTTCGAGCTGACCGATGTACTGGCGGCTGTAGCCGGTGCGTCGGGCGAGCTCCTCCCGAGAGAGGACACGTTCACAGCGCCGCCGTCGGACCTCAGCGGGTAGCAGGTCTTCGGCGGTCGCCGCATCGTGCCGGCCTCGGCTCCGTTGCCGCATCTGTGACGTCCTTCCGCGTGGCAAGGTCCCGCCTCCCGAGGAGGGAAGCTCAGCAGTCGTGTGCTGTCTCTGCCCGCCCGCCTGACGGTCGCCCGCCCGATGGCCAGCAGAGAGTCACCGATAGTGATCAGATTACTCCAGACTGCACCCTAGTAGACTAGAGGTCAAAAGTCCCATACACATCCAGTTCCAATGATTACTCTCAGCTGTCGGGTGGCAGGCGAAGTTGATCGGCGTCGCGCTTCGTGGTCGACCGATTGATCGTAGCGTGGAAGTCGTCCGTCGTACCGCGCCTCCGTCGAGACATTATGCCGACCTTCTTGGGTTATTGTTGGGAAACGCGAGCGTTGCCACGGAAGTGTTGGCAGAAAGCGGCGGAATCGCCGAGGGCTCGTCCGGACGGGCTATTCCCGCATGGTGTGCTATCGCGGCCGCGTCCAGGCTGCGGTGCTTCGCGACGGTCTGCGGGTATCGGCCTGATGGCCAACGTGGGTCATCCTCGGAAACCATCCTGAATGACGATGCGCGGGGTCGGGCGGGGCGCGTACAAAAGAATGGTGGATACCGGCCGTTCGGTGGATGCCGACACCGTCGGGCTCGTCGGGGAGAAGGCCGTCGGCCTGGCCGGCGGTTCCGCTGTGGGCCGTGGTTCCCCTCCGGGGGAGCAGGTGCCTCCGCCCGGTCCACGGCGCGTCGTCGTCGTTGACGACGCGGACGGCGTGCGCGAACTATTGTGCCTGTTGCTGGAGACCGAACCCGACTTCGTGATCGTCGGCGCCGCGTCCAACGGCGCGGAGGCGATCGACGAGGTCGTCCGCACCGAGCCGGACCTCGTGCTGCTTGACCTGGCCATGCCGGTCCTCGACGGCATCGCCGCCCTGCCGCGGATCCGGCGGGTCGTGCCGCGGGCCACGGTGGTGATTTTCACGGGATTCTCTGAGGATGCGTTGCTCGACCAGGTGCTGGAACTCGGCGCGGACGCCCTGCTGGAGAAAGGGCTGGCCACCGGTCCGCTGGTGGAGCAGCTTCGACGGCTGTGCGCCGTCCACCGGACGATCTGAGCGATCTTGCGACTGGCAGAATTGTTCATTTTCTCCACTGGCATGATAGAGTTTTATGTTCGGTGGCTGTCATGGTTGCCGCATCGGTCGCATCGGCCATGATGGACGATCTCGGGGCTGGCTGTCCGGTTTGTTGCAGTTTGGAGCAGCATGGCGGGTCGAAGTAGGCCGGACAGTGCCCCGACTTGCCCATCGGCCGTACTTCTGTGGAAACATGGGCTCGTGACTACGTGCGCCCTCGCTGGTGGGGTGCCGGTTGGGCAGGCGTCGGGCCTTCCGGTCGATGCCTCCCGCCGGCGCCGGGCTGCGTCGTCCCCCGCGGTGCCGTGCCTGGTGATCGAGCCGATGCTCGTCGCCCGTCTGCACGTCGACCTGCTGCGGGTTTCCAGCGCCGGCTGTCGCCGCCCCCGCTGACGTCTCCGTTCGTGGCGCCCGCTGTCGGCGCCGCGACTTCCTCGCGCACCGAGAGATCTCATGACTTCTCCTGCTCGTCCTGCCCGGTCCGCGCGCCCGTCCCGACCCAAGGGAGCGGGCCAGTGGGCGTTGGGATATTCCGAGCCGCTCAACGCGAACGAGCGGATGAAGAAGGACCAAGGCGGCCTGGAGGTGCGGGACCGCATCCTCAACCTCTACCCGCGCACCGGTTTCGACGGGATCGATCCCCAGGACCTGCGGGGCCGGTTCCGGTGGTGGGGTCTGTACACCCAGCGCCGGCCGGGGATCAGTGGCGGGCGGACGGCGATCCTCGAACCCGAGGAACTGGACGACTCCTACTTCATGCAGCGCATCCGGCTCGACGGCGGCCGGATGACCTCGGATCAGCTCCGGGTGATCGCCGACGTCTCCACCTGCTACGGCCGGGACGTCGCTGATGTCACCGACCGGCAGAACATCCAACTCCACTGGATCCGGATCGAGGATGTGCCGGCGATCTGGGCGGCGCTGGAGAACGCCGGCATGACCACCGCCGAGGCCTGTGGCGACACCCCCCGGGTGATCCTCGGTTGCCCGCTCGCCGGGGTCGACGGTGACGAGATCATCGACGGGAGCGAGGCGATCGACGAGGTCGTCCGCCGGTTCGTCGGCGACCCCACGCTGGCCAACCTGCCCCGTAAGTTCAAAAGCGCCATCTCCGGCTGCGCCGACCACTGCACGTTGCACGAGATCAACGACATCGCGTTCGTCGGGGTCGTCCATCCGGAGCTGGGAGCCGGCTACGACCTGTGGGTCGGTGGCGGTCTGTCGACGAACCCACGGCTCGGCGTGCGGCTGGGCGCGTTCGTGCCGCCGGCGCGGGTTGCCGAGGTCTGGCACGGCGTCGTATCGCTGTTCCGAGACTACGGCTACCGACGGCTGCGCACCCGCGCCCGGTTGAAGTTCCTGGTCGCGGACATGGGCGCCGAATGGGTGCGCGCGACTCTGGAGAAGGAGTACCTGGCTTCGGCGCTGCCCGATGGCCCGCCGCCGGCCCCGCCGCGCAGCGAGGGGCGCGACCACATCGGGGTGCACCGCCAGCGCGACGGCCGCAACGCCGTGGGGTTCGCACCGCGGGCGGGTCGGCTCAGCGGGACCACGCTGAGCGCGGTGGCGGACCTCGCCGACCGGTTCGGGCAGGGCCGCATCCGCGCCACGACGACGCAGAAGCTCGTCATCCTCGATGTCGCCGACGCGGACGTCAACGCGCTGGAGGCCGAACTCGGTGCGCTCGACCTGGTGGTCCGCCCGAGCGTGTTCCGGCGCGGCACGATGGCCTGCACCGGTATCGAGTTCTGCAAACTGGCGATCGTCGAGACCAAGGGTCGGGCCCGCGACCTCATCGACGAGCTCGAACGCCGGCTGCCCGACTTCGACGAGCCGATCGGGATCAACGTCAACGGCTGCCCCAACGCCTGCGCCCGCTTTCAGGTCGCCGACATCGGGCTCAAGGGCTCCCTGGTACCGGACGACGCCACCGGTGAGATGGTCGAGGGCTTCCAGGTCCACCTCGGCGGGCACCTGGGCACCAGGTCGCGGCTGGGCCGCAAGTCGCGTGGTCTGAAGGTGACCGCCGACGGCCTCGTCGACTACGTCGTCGCGGTGCTGGAGACCTACCGGGCGGACCGGACCGCGGGGGAGAGCTTCGCGGACTGGGCGGAGCGGGCCGACGAGGCCCAACTGACGGCGCTCGGTGCCGCAGATGGCTAGCGGTGAGCGGGTGGTGCCCTTCTACTGCCCGTATTGCGGCGAGGAGGACATCGTCCCGGACACGCCGCCGGAGGGCTCCGGCGCGGGACATGGTCACGGGTACTGGGCGTGCCGGTCCTGCCTGCGGGGCTTCCGGCTGAGCCTGACGGCCCTCGCGGTCGCCTCGGGCGGGACCGCCGTCATCACGGGCGGGGCGTTCGGCGCGGCGGAAGAGCAGGCGGCACGGTGATCGGCAATGGACAGCACCCGGGCGGCTGCCCGGTGGACGACCGCGGCATCCGCCTGCGGCGTCGCCGGAGCCGGGTTGCGTGACGACGAGGAGACGAGCTGATGGATGCCGCGTTGCAGGCCCGGGCGCTGCGGGCCGGGGACGACCTCGAGGGCGCGCCGGCGGAGGAGATCCTGCGCTGGGCGGTCGGGGAATTCGGGACGAAGCTGGCGATCGCCGCCTCGATGGCTGAGGCGATCCTCGTGGACATGCTCGCCCGGATTCGGTCCGACGTCCCCGTGGTTTTCATCGACACCGGTTATCACTTCCCCGAGACCGTCGGTACCCGGGACGCGGTGGCCGGAACCTACGACCTGCCGATCATCAGCGCCCGTCCGCAGCTCACCGTCGTCGGCCAGGACGCCGTCTACGGCCAGGACCTCTACCGGACCGACCCGGACCTGTGCTGCCGGATGCGCAAGGTCGTTCCGCTGGATCGGGCCCTGGCGCCCTACCGTGCCTGGGCCGCGGGGTCGCGGCGGGCGGAGTCGCCCAGCCGGGCGAAGCTCCGGGTCGTCGACTGGGACGCCCGACGGGGCAAGGTGAAGATCCACCCGCTCGCGGCTTGGACCGACGAGGACGTCGAACGCTACGTGGCCGAGCACGGCGTCATCGTCAACCCGCTCCTCTCCGATGGTTACGACTCGGTCGGCTGCTGGCCGTGCACCCGGCGGGGCGCCGGCCGGGAGGGCCGGTGGGTCGGTTCGATCAAGACGGAGTGCGGCATCCACTGACCTCCTCGGGCCTGCCGGCTGCCGGTGTTCGAAGGCAACCGAGCAGGTACGGTGCACGCCGTGACGGACGGGCGAAGTGTGGGTGAGGTCTGGCTGGTCGGCGCGGGTCCGGGCGATCCCGGTCTGCTCACCGTTCGCGGCCGTGAGGTGCTGGCGAACGCGGACGTCGTGGTCACCGACCGGCTCGCCGCGGCCGTCCTCCTCGGCGCCGCCCCGGCCGGCGCCGAGATCATCCACGTGGGCAAGAGCCCGGCCGCCCCGTCGTGGACCCAGGAGGAGATCAACGCGGTCCTCGTCGACCGGGCGCGCGCCGGTGCGCGCGTCGTCCGCCTCAAGGGCGGCGATCCCTACATGCTCGGGCGAGGCAGCGAGGAGGCGCAGGCCTGCGCCGCGGCGGGGGTCGCGTGCACCGTCGTGCCCGGCGTCACCTCGGCGCTGGCCGTACCCGCCTGTGCCGGCATCCCGGTCACCCATCGTGGTCTCGCGCAGGAAGTTGCCATCGTCTCGGGGCACCTGCCACCCGGCCATCCGGAGTCGACGGTGGACTGGGCCGCTCTCGCGGCCTCCCGGGCGACCATCGTCATCCTGATGGGGGTGGCGCGTCTCATGGACATCGCCGACGCGCTGCTCACCGGCGGTCGCCCCGAGGCGACGCCGGTCGCGGTCATCGAGCGCGGGGCGACCCCGGCGCAGCGGGTCCTGCGGACCACCCTGGACGCGCTGGCGATCGACGCGATCGCGGCCGGTGTGCGGTCTCCCGCGGTGATCGTGGTCGGAGAGGTCGCGGCGCGCCGGGACGCGCTGGCCTTGGAGGCGGGGCCGCTCACCGGGATCCGGGTACTCGTGGCCCGTACCCGGCCGCGGCCGGGTCTGCTGGCTCGCCGGCTGCGGCAGCTGGGCGCGGATGCGGTCGAGACCGTCGTTGCCCGGCCCGCGCCGGTCGAGGACGCCGGTGCCGCGCTGGTGGCGGCGCTGCCGGGAGCGGGCGGCCTGCTGCTGGCCGATGCGGACGAGGTCGCCGCCGTGGTGACCCTGCTGCGTCGAGCCGGCACCGACGTGCGGGCGTTGGCCGGCCTGACTCTCGTCGCGGCCCGCGAGGACGCCGCGGAAGCGCTTGACGGCCTGGGCCTCGCCTCGGTGCCCGTCGCCGAGCTGTCCACGGATCCGCTGTCCGCGGATCCATCGTCGACCGGTCCCGCCGGTCCCGCCGGTCCGACCGGCTCGTCGCGGGTGCTGATCGCCGGCGCGGCGGACCCGCCGGACGCGGTGTGTTCCCTGCGCCGGGTGCCGCTGCTCACCGACGTGACCGCCGAGCCGGATCCCCGGATCGCCGAGGAGCTCCGGCATGGCGACTTCGACGTCGCGGTCTTCGCGTCGTCCACCGCCGCCCGCGGCACCGCCGAGATCTACGGACCTCTCCCGCCCGATCTGCTCATCGCGGCGATGGGTCGACGCAGCGCGCTGGCCTGCGCGGCGGCGGGCATGCGGGTGGACATCGTGCCCACCGAACCCGGGGTCCATCCGCTCGCGGCCGCCGTCGCGGACTTCGTCGTCACCAGCCGGTCCACCGGCTCGCCTGGGGGTTGATCTTCAGGGTGGCGGCATCGGCTTCGCGGACCAGGAGACGCAGGGTGTCGTCGAGTCGCGCGCGGACCGCGTCGACGACGCTCGCGTGCAGCCCGAGCGGCTCCGACAGCACCCATCGGGTCGTCGGGTGCCGGCACCGGGCGCCCTCCAGTGCCGCCGGGATGTCCCGGCGGGTGTGGTTGCCGTCGAACAGGAAGAACGGGTAGGCGACGATTTCGGTGCATCCCGCGTCGGCCAGCGTGGCGTACCCGGTGGCGATGTCGGGCTGGGCGATTTCAAGGAAGGCGGCTTCGACCGCCCCCCACGTCCATGGCGCGGCGGCATGGCCGGGATCGACCACATGGCCGGGATCGACCAGGAGCCGGTGGGCGAGTTCCCGAACCGTCGCGTTCGCCTCGTCCCGCCGGGATCCGTGACCGATCACCAGTAGACCGCGCATGTTCCCAGTGTGCGCCGCGGGTCCGCCGGTGCCCGGTCGGAAACGGCCACATCCGTCGGCCGCATCCGTCGGCCACGCCTGTCGGCCACGCCCGCCGGGCGCTCAGCCGCCGGTGCCGTCGTCGGAGCTGTGCCCCGGGAAGATCTTTGCCGACGGGTCCACCAGCGGCGCCGCGTTGTTGACCGCCGTCGCGGCCTCCCCGAAACCCGTCGCGATCAGGCGGACCTTCCCCGGGTACTCGGTGATGTCGCCGGCCGCGAAGATCCGCTCGACCCCGGTCGCCATCGTCGGGTCGACGACAATGTGCCGCTTGTCAATGGTCAGATTCCAGCGGGTCAGCGGTCCGAGGTCGGCGGTGAATCCGAGCGCGGCGACGACCGCCTGCGCGGGTCGGACATGTCGGTCGCCGGTGCGGGTCTGCACCAGTTCGACCTTCTCGATCCACTCCTCACCGTGGACCATGGCGACCTCGGTGAAGGTCAGGATCTCGACGGAGGACGCCTCGACCCGCTCGACTGTGGACATATGCGCCCGGAACCGGTCCCGCCGGTGCACGAGGGTGACCGAGCGGGCGATCGGCTCCAGGGCCAGCGCCCAGTCGAAGGCGCTGTCCCCGCCGCCGACCACGATGACGTCCTGGCCGGTGTGGACGTCGAGCTTGGGCACGAAGTAGACCAGGCCGCGGCCCAGATGCGCGGTGCCGGTGGGCAGCGGGCGGGGGGCGAAGGTGCCGAGACCGCCGGTGATGACGACGACCTTGGCGCGTACCCGAAGGCCCTGGCTGCTGGTCACCACCACGGCGTCCGGCTTGTGGGCCAGCTCGGCGGCCTGCTGGCCCAGCAGGTAGGTGGGGGAGAACTGGTTCGCCTGGATCAACAGGGCGTCGATCAGTTCCCGCCCCCGGACGGCCGGCAGACCCGCGATGTCGTAGATCACCTTCTCCGGGTACATCGCGGTGACCTGACCGCCGGCCTCGGGCAACGAGTCCATGAGCGCGACCGACATGCCGCGGAATCCGGCGTAGTAGGCGCCGTAGAGACCGGCCGGACCGGCGCCTACGATCAGCATGTCGACGTCGGTGTCGACCGGGGACGTCCCCGACCGCACGGCGCCGGTGACGCTCGCTCCGGCCGCGGGGTCGGTCTCCGTGACCGCGTTCGCGGGCTGGTGCGCATCGGCGGACTGCGTGACCACGGGTGACTCCCTAGGCTTGGCGGCCGACCGGCGCTGTCGGGGCAGCCGGTCGGTAGCAGTGGATGTTCCCTCCCTCATCCTGCCGGAGACACACCTCACCCGCCTTCATCCGCGGAATGGTGAGTCGTCGACCACCTGTGGTTGTTGTCGACCACCTGCGGTCTCCTCGGATACGGCTGGCGGGAACGATCGGATCCGCCGCGTCGGCTGGCGGACAACGCTCGACATCGATTTACTCGAGAGGGTTAGCGTGACTTCCGCGCCGTTGCGGATGCCCGTAGGGACTGGGCGACGACGGACTGTGGCGTGATGATGGGTTCATCTCCCTGCACGGGGAGACAATTGCGGCACCGGTGACGGCTCCCAGGCCGGAACGGTACCTGGGCCGCGGCCGGAGGTATAACACGGGCGGGAGAACAGTGACGGAACGATCGGCGCGTCGGGTTTCGCCTATCGGCGGATATCCGGCCGAGGCGCCGCATCCCGATGATCCGACCACGATCGGTGTTTACCAGGTCGTCGGTCGGCTGGGCGCGGGTGGGATGGGAACGGTGTTCCTCGCCCAGGACGCGGCCGAGAAGTTCGTTGCGATCAAGGTGATCAGGTCGGACCTCGCCGCCGACCCGGAATTCCGGGCACGTTTCCGGGACGAGGTGGCGGCCGCTCGGCGGGTCGCGCCCTTCTGCACCGCCCAGGTACTCGACGCCGATCCCGACGCGCGTCGTCCTTATCTGGTCACGGAGTACATCGACGGCGTCCGGCTTGATCAGGCCGTCACCGAGTCCGGTCCGCTGCCGCTGTCGACACTGCAGGGCGTGGCGGTCGGCGTGGCGTCCGCGCTCACCGCCATCCACCGGGCCGGCATCGTGCACAGGGATCTCAAACCGAGCAACGTCATGCTGTCGTACTCCGGCCCCCGGGTCATCGACTTCGGGATCGCCCGCACGCTCGACATGACGAAGGGCCGCACCCAGACGGGTCTGGTCCTCGGCTCGGTCGGCTGGATGGCGCCCGAGCAGATGGAGGGCGCTGCGCTCGGTCCGGCGGTCGACGTCTTCGCCTGGGGACTGCTGATCGGCTACGCGGCCACCGGCGGTCACCCCTACGGCCACGGCACCTACCTGGAGATGTCGGAGAAGATCCTGACGGGTCAGCCGGACCTGCGGGCCATGCCGCCGGATCTCACGCCGATCGTCCGGTCCGCGCTCGCCCGCGACCCCCGGGACCGGCCCTCCACCGAGAACCTGCTGCTCACCCTACTCGGCGAACGCGGCCGGGCCGGTGACGCGCGGGACGCCGCGACCGCACTGCTCGACGGGACCTGGCCACGGGGGCGCAGTACCGCCGGGGCTGGGGCGGCCGCGCTCGCCGGGGGTGCCGGGGCCGGTTGGCCGGATCCGACCCACGTTGCGACCCCGTATGAACAGCGGCGCTGGTGGGAGAATGAGCCCCGGCCCCTCGGCGGCGACCGTTGGTGGAACGACTCGGCCCGCGACAGGCCCCCGCCGGCCGGTCCGCCTGTGCCGCCACCCGCGCTGGCACCGCCACCGGCCGCCGACCGTGCCGCGGGCCCGCGGCACGGGGTGCCGCGGGCCCGTCGACGGCGCCGCGGCGGATTCGTCCAGTACGACGATGAGGCCGACGGGAACGGCCACCGATCGGGTTTCGACAATTCCGGCGAGGGGGGCCATCCGCCGCCGGCGCCGGACGCCCGCCCGAGGCACGGCGGCCAGCCCCGGGTGGATTCTCCGCACGCCGGTCAGCCCTACCCGGACCAGGCCCACGCGGGTCGGCCCTACGCCGGTCGGCCCTACGCCGGTCAGCCCTACGCCGGCCGTGCCGCGGAGGCGGCACCGTCTCCCCAGGCGCCGGCCCGGCCCCGCCCCGTGGCCCAGCAGCGGCCCCCGTCGGCGCCCGCGGGTCCCGCGCCTGCCCCGGCCCCGCGGGTGGCCGAGGCGCGGCCGGCGCCGCGCGGACGCGCGCCGGCTCCCTACGCCGAATCGGTGCCGCGACCGCGTCCCCGGCGTCGGTTCCGGCTGCGGATCCCTTTCAAGCGCACGATCCTGTTCGTTCTTGTCGTCCTGCTGCTGCTCTCCGCGGCGGACCAGATCGCCTTGATGGTCGACGAACAGCGCCAGCGGTTGTGGAACAAGGTCGTCACGTCCGTCAAGGATGACACCCATGACCAGCTCGACAGCCTGTGGAACCGGGTGAGGGACACGTTCGGCGGCTCCTCGGGCGGGTCGTCGAACGGGTGACCGGCAGGCGTAAACCCCTGCCCGGATAGGTACACCGTTGTCATGGCCAGTTTCTCGAACAAGATCACGGACTTCCTACACAGCCCGAAGACCAAGGAGATGGTCAACAAGGCCAAGGCCGCGGCCAACCGGCCGGAGAACCGGGCCAAGATCAAGCAGCTCCAGGCGAAGCTCACCAGCCGCGGCCACGGTCACCACGACGCCGGTCCCGCCAGCCCGGCCGGCTCCTCGACAGCCGGCTACACTGACGCCACCCGTGGTGGCTCCAGCCCGGTGGACCCGAGGACGCGATCCGGACACTGACCGTTCATCCCCCGCGTCGCGCGGAAGGCTCCGACGGCTACCCTGGGAGGATCGCCGAAGGTGATTCGACGGAGACCCCGAACGGCGCCCGATGCCAGGGGTCCCCGCGTCGCGCGGAAGGCTCCGACGGCTACCCTGGGAGGATCGCCGAAGGTGATTCGACGGAGACCCCGAACGGCGCCCGATGCCAGGGGTCCCCGCGTCGCGCGGAAGGCTCCGACGGCTACCCTGGGAGGATCGCCGAAGGTGATTCGACGGAGACCCCGAACGGCGCCCGATGCCAGGGGTCCCCGCGTCGCGCCGAAGGCGCTACGCGGGGAGGGCCGTATGGATGTCGATGGTGAGATTCCGGTGGGTCGGGGTGGTGGCGAGATCCGGTCTGTGCTGGACCGGGCCGCAGCCGGCGGGCGTATCTCCGCGGAGGAGGCGCTGCTCCTCTATACGAGGGCGCCGCTGCACGCGCTCGGCGGCGCGGCGGACACGGTCCGTCGGCGCCGTTTCCCCGATGGCATCGCGACGTACATCATCGACCGGAACATCAACTACACGAATGTCTGCGTGACCGCCTGCCGGTTTTGCGCCTTCTACCGCGCTCCGAAGCATGCCGAGGGCTGGGTCCGCGACGTCGAGGACATCGTCGCCAAGTGCGGGGAGGCGGTCGAGCTCGGCGCCACGCAGATCATGCTGCAGGGCGGGCACCATCCCGACTTCGGCATCGAGTGGTATGAGCGTACCTTTGCCGCCATCAAGAAGGCATATCCCCAGTTGGCGCTGCACTCGCTGGGCGCCAGCGAGGTTGTGCACATCGCCCGGACGTCCGATCTGACTTTTCCCGAGGTCATTACCCGGCTGCGGGACGCGGGCCTGGACAGCTTCGCGGGCGCGGGAGCGGAGATTCTCACCGAACGGCCCCGGCAGGCGATCGCTCCGCTGAAGGAGCCCGGTCACGTCTGGCTGTCCGTGATGGAGACCGCCCACAACCTCGGCCTGGAATCCACCGCCACCTTCATGATGGGCACGGGGGAGACGAACGCCGAGCGCATCGAACACCTGACGATGATCCGGGACGTCCAGGACCGGACCGGCGGGTTCCGTTCGTTCATCCCCTGGACCTACCAGCCGGAGAACAATCATCTCGGCGGGCGCACCCAGGCGACGACCCTGGAGTACCTCCGCCTCGTCGCGGTCGCGCGGCTGTTCTTCGACAACATCACGCACCTGCAGGGCTCCTGGCTGACCACCGGCAAGGAGATCGGCCAGCTCACCCTGCACATGGGCGCCGACGACCTCGGCTCGGTGATGCTGGAGGAGAACGTCGTCTCCTCCGCCGGGGCGCGCCACCGCACCAACCGGTCGGAGCTGATCTCCCTGATCCGTGCTGCCGGCCGCATCCCCGCTCAGCGCGACACCCGCTACCAGCACCTCGTCGTGCACCGCGACCCGGCGCAGGACCCGGTTGACGACCGGGTGGCCTCGCACTTCTCCTCCACCGCGCTACCGCTCATCTCCGCGTAGCCGGGCGCACCATACAGTGACCGGGTGAGTGACCCCTCCGGATTCGCGGTCCCGTCCCCGACCGGGCCGAAGATCGAACTCCACGTCCATCTGGAGGGCACGGTCCGTCCCGCCACCCTGCTGGAGATGGCGCGCCGCAACTCCGAGGCGCTGCCTGCCCGCACGGTCGAGGGCCTCGCGGACCTCTACCGCTTCCGCGACTTCGACCACTTCCTGAAGGCCTGGATCCTCACCACCCACGTGATGCGGACGGAGGCCGACTTCCGCCAGGTGGTCGTCGACTACGCCGCCGAGGCGGCCCGGGCGGGCGCCGTCTACCTGGAGGGCATCTTCTCGCCCTGGTTCCGGGTCCATCGGGGGGTCCGCGTCGAGGAGATCTTCCACGGCTACGCCGACGGGGCGATCGAGGCCCGGGAACGCTATGGCGTCGAGGTGCGCCTCACCCCGGACATCGAGCGGGTGCTGCCGGTCGAGGCCGCGATGGAGGTGGCGCGGTGGGCGGTGCGGTTCGCCGATCGCGGTGTCGTCGGCATTGGGCTCGGCGGACCGGAGGTCGGTCATCCCCCCGAGCCGTTCGCGCCGGCGTTCGCACTGGCCGCCGACGGCGGGCTCGCCGCGGTCCCGCACGCGGGGGAGACGGCGGGCCCGGTGTCCGTACGGGGCGCGCTCGACGCGCTGGGAGCCAGGCGGATCCGGCATGGGATCCGGGCCGCCGAGGACCCCGAGCTGATGCGACGGCTGGTCGATCAGGGGATCGTGCTGGACGTCTGCCCGGTGTCCAACCTGCGGACTCGGTCGGTGGCATCCCTCGACGACCACCCCTTGGCGGCGTTGCTGCGGGCCGGGGTCGCGTGCTCGCTTGCCACCGACGATCCCGCTATGTTCGGCACCGATCTGGAGACGGAGCACGCGGTCGCGGCAGGGCTCGGTGCCCGGGCCCGCGACCTGTACACCGCCGGGGTCGCGGGCGCGCTGTGCGACGAGCCGACCCGCACGCGGCTGCGGCGGATCGGCGAGAGCACCGACTGGGACACCGTCGAGAGGGCCGCCCGCGACGCCTCGGCGGCGGCCTCGGCGCGGTTCGGCGGCGGGGAAGGGGCATGGTGAGCGGGGAAGGGGCATGGTGAGCAGAGCGGGACTCGACAAACGTCCGCGGGACGTCGCGTCGATGTTCGACGGGGTGGCCAACCGGTACGACCTGACCAACACCGTGCTCACCGGCGGGCTCGACCGGACCTGGCGGCGCGCCGCGGCGGGCGCGCTGGACCTGCGGCCGGGGCTTCGGGTCCTCGACCTCGCCGCCGGGACGGCGACCTCGTCACGAGCCTTCGCTCTCGCCGGGACCGATGTGGTGGCCTGTGACTTCTCCCTGGGGATGCTGCGGGCCGGGCAGCGTCGGCTGGCGTCGCGGCCGTTGCCGGGGGAGGCTGGGCGGATCCTGCTGACCGCCGGGGACGGGCTGCGGCTGCCGTTCCGGGACGAGACCTTTGACCGGACGACGATCTCGTTCGGTCTGCGCAACGTCGCCGACACGTTCGGCTGCCTCACCGAGCTGCGTCGGGTGACCCGTCCGGGCGGGATGCTCGTGGTGTGCGAGTTCAGCCGCCCGGTCTGGGCGCTCTGGCGGACGGTCTACGTCGAGTACCTGATGCGGGCCTTGCCGGCCGTGGCCCGCGCGGTGAGCAACAGCCCGGACTCGTATGTCTATCTCGCCGAGTCGATCCGGGCCTGGCCCGCCCAGGCGGAGCTGGCTGGCCTGCTGCGGGAGGCGGGCTGGTCCCGGGTCGGCTGGCGCAACCTCACCGGCGGCGTGGTGGCGTTGCACCGGGGTCACGCCCCGGACTGACGGTCCTGGACCGGTCATGGTGCTGGACCGGTTATGGTGCTGGACCGGCCGGCGCCACGGCAGGCGGGGTGGGCTCAGCCGGGAACATGCGAGTCGAACCAGGTCAGCATGCGTGACCAGGCGTCCTTCGCCGACGGGCCGTGGTAGGCGCCGGCGCGGGCGTCGTTGTGGAAGCCGTGCCCGGCCTGTGGGTAACGGACGATCTCGGCGGGCACGGACGCCTTCCGTGTCGCCGCCCGCAGGTCCTCCACCTCCGAAGCGAGGATGCTCGGATCCTGGTCGCCGTACAGGCCGAGCCACGGTGCCTGCAGGCGGTCGGCGAGATCCAGCTGGGCGGGTTCCCCGAAGCGGCGCATGGTGATCCCGCCACCGTAGAAGGTGCTCGCGGCGCCGAACGGCCGGGCCACCGCAGCCTGGAAGGCGATGCTCCCGCCGACGCAGAAGCCCACGACGGCGCAGCGGTCGATGGCGGTGCCCTCCTCGGCGAGGATGGCCAGCGCGGCGTCGATGTCGGCGAGAAGGTCGGTGCCGTTGAGCTCATCGAGGATCTTCACCGCGGAGGCGAGGTCGTCGTAGTCGAAGACGGGCGAGCCCGCGCGGTGGAACAGGTCGGGGGCGATGGCCCGCCAGCCCGCGCGCGCGAACCTCGAGCAGACATCGGTGATGTGCTCGGTGAGGCCGAACGCCTCGTGGAGGACGACGACGCCGCCGCGTGCGGGACCATCGGGTTCGGTGAGCGTGGCCGGGGCGGGCCCGTCGGGGGTGGGGATGACGACGGTCTCTGCGGTGGTCATCGCGTTCTCTCGTTCCCAGTCCGTGCTGCTTTGGGTGACGGTGTTCGGGTGACGGCGTTCGGGTGATGATGCGTCCGTGTCGTCGGGACACCGGCGGCGACCGCGGACGAGCCACCGCGTTTCGGGTGACCTGTGGAGGGACTACCCCGCACGGGCGCTGATCCCACCCCGGGGGCGAATATGGGCCACCGGCGGGCGGTGGGGCCCGGCTTCGTGGTTTCTCCGTTGCGCTTCACGCTCCGGGCGAGTGTTGCGGACCGACACCAGGCGGGTGAGCTGGCCTGATCCAGGCTGATCGGGCGAAGATTTTACCCGCCGCTCACGATGGCGATCGGCGGCCGAGCCCCGGCGGCGGGCGTCCGGCGCCGCGAACTATCGCTCACGGTAACGATAGGGTGTACGAAATCAACCCGTCCGTTCTTCGCAGCATCCTGGTTGGTGCGATTGACCTGTGCAAGGCCTACACTCGCCGGGAACGCTCGTGAAGAATTTCACGAGCACACAGGTGGAGGGCCCCCGGTGGGGCGCCCCCGGGACGAGTGGTCTAGCAGATCCGGAGCAATTCGTGACCATGGCGACGACAAGGGCTGATGGTGCGGCCGGCCGGTCGAAGGCCGACGCCGACGTCATCGTGGTCGGCGCGGGTCCGGGTGGCTCCTCGGCCGCCTACCATCTCGCCAGCGCCGGGCTCGACGTGCTCCTGCTGGAGAAGACGACCTTCCCCCGCGAGAAGGTCTGTGGCGACGGGCTGACCCCGCGGGCCGTCCGCAGCCTCGTGGACATGGGTGTCGACACCTCGCCCGTGGCCGGATGGGCCCGTAACCGGGGGCTTCGCATCATTGGCGGCGGCGTCCGCCTGGAGTTGCCCTGGCCGGAGCTGGCGAGCTGGCCCGACTACGGCCTGGTCCGTCCGCGGCTTGACTTCGACGATCTGCTGGCCCGCCACGCGGTGAAGGTTGGTGCCCGGCTGCACGAGGGGACCGCCGTGACCGGTCCGCTGCTCGACGAGCGCACCGGACGGGTCGTCGGCGTGCACGCCAGGACCGGCACTGACCGGGCACCTGTGACGTTCCGGGCGCCATTGGTCGTCGCGGCGGACGGTAACAGCGCCCGCATCGCGCTCGCCCTCGGTATCCGCCGCCGGGAGGACCGGCCGCTCGGGGTCGCGGTCCGCCGCTACTACCGCAGCCCCCGCACGCACGACGACTTCCTCGAGTCCCATCTGGAACTGTGGGAGGGCAGGCCGCGCGAGAGCCGACTGCTGCCCGGCTACGGCTGGATCTTCGGGGTCGGTAACGGCACGAGCAACGTGGGCCTCGGCCTGCTGAACACCACGGACGCCTTCCAGAACACCGACTACCGGGACCTGTTGCGCCGCTGGCTCGCCGCATTGCCGCCGGAGTGGGGATACACCGAGGACAACGCCATCGGCCCGGTGCGTGGCAGCGCCCTGCCGATGGGCTTCAACCGGACCCCCCATTACCGCGACGGCGTGCTGCTGGTCGGTGACGCGGGCGGGATGGTGAATCCCTTCAACGGCGAGGGCATCGCCTACGCGCTCGAATCCGGTCGGTACGCCGCCGAGATCGCCGTGCAGGCCCTCGCCCGCCCGGATGGTCCGGCGCGGGAGCGGGCACTCGGCCAGTACCCGGAACTCATGCGGGCCCGGTACGGGGGCTATTACACCCTGGGCCGGTTCTTCGTCCAGCTCATCGGCAATCCGACGATTATGGCGTTCGGTACCCGCTACGGGTTGCCGAGACCGGTCCTCATGCGTTTCGTTCTCAAGATCATGGCAAATCTCACCGACCCCCGGGGAGGGGATGCGATGGACCGGCTGATCAACGCGATGACCCGGCTCGCTCCCGCGGCCTGACGTGTCCGAAATGGCCACTGGTTCCGCGGACCGAGTCCGGACCGTTCGCGGTCCGTTCACCGGCGAGCCGTTTCACCCCAACGTCCGGTAACAAACTCTCGAAGGAGAGGAGTTCGGCATGCTCTCGAACTATGTGCCGATCCTCGTTCTGCTCGTGATCGCGGCCCTGTTCGCGGTCGGTTCGGTCGCGGCCGGTGCGCTGATCGGCCCGCGCCGGTTCAACCGTGCGAAGATCGACGCATACGAGTGCGGGATCGAACCCTCCCCGGCCCCGGCCGGACCGCAGCGTTTCCCGGTGAAGTACTACAACACCGCGATGCTCTTCATCGTCTTCGACATCGAGATTATCTTCCTCTTCCCCTGGGCGGTCGCCTTCGACAGTCTGGCGGTATTCGGTCTCGGCGCGATGGCGTTGTTCATGGCGACCATTTTCGTCGCGTACGCCTACGAGTGGCGGCGTGGAGGTCTGGAATGGGACTAGAGGAGAAGCTGCCGGGCGGTGTGCTTCTCGCCAGCGTCGAGAAGCTCGCCAACTGGTCACGGCGCTCGTCGCTGTGGCCGGCGACCTTCGGGTTGGCCTGCTGCGCGATCGAGATGATGTCGACGGGAGCCGGCCGCTACGACCTGTCCCGATTCGGCATGGAGGTCTTCCGGGCCAGCCCGCGCCAGGCCGATCTCATGATCGTTGCCGGCCGGGTGAGTCAGAAGATGGCGCCGGTGCTGCGGCAGATCTACGACCAGATGCCCGAGCCCAAGTGGGTGCTGTCGATGGGTGTCTGCGCCAGCAGCGGCGGCATGTTCAACAACTACGCGATCGTGCAGGGTGTGGACCACATCGTCCCGGTCGACATGTACCTCCCCGGCTGCCCACCGCGGCCGGAGATGCTCATGGATGCCATCATCAAGCTGCACGAGAAGATCCTCGCCGGCCCGATCTCTGGCCGGATCGAGCACACGAAGATCGGCTCCTCGCCGTATCCGAAACCCATCGAGGTGGCCACCGCCCGGGCCGGTCTGCCGGAGGGCGCGTTCGACACCCGGACCCTCTCGGTGAACGACCGCAAGCGCTTCTCGATCCCGGCCGGGGCGCCGGCGCCGACGGGTGGCGGGGCGGTCGAACCCGCCCTGGACACCCGCCGCCCCGCCGCCCTCGCGCCGCCGTCGGTGTTCGGGCGCGCCAAGCGGATACCGGTCGACCCCAAGCCGAGTGACGAGGCCCGGGCGCACGGGCCCGGTCCAACCACCGAGAGCATCGGTGATGTCGACGGCCCGGATCGGGGGATCTAGGCAGTGAGCGACGAGAGCACAGCCTCCGCCGACCTGATACCGGGCGCCGCCGGCGTGCCCGGCGGTCCGGGTGGGCAGCGCCGGGACGCGTTCGGCGCCGGTGACAGCGGTGACACCTCCGGGTTCGGCGGGCTCGTCACGCCCGTTCCGATCCTGAGCTCCACCGCCCGCCCGTTCGGTGACGCCGACGCCGACGCCGTCTACGACGCGCTCGAACGTGCCTTCCCCCAGCTCGGCGACGCCGTCGAACGGGTGGTGGTGGACCGCGGGGAGCTGACCGTCCACGTGCGCCGGGAGAGCCTCGTCGCCGTCGGGCAAACCCTGCGCGACGACCCCGACCTGCGGTTCGAGCTGCTGTCCTCGCTGTCCGGCGTGGACTACCCGGACGACGTCACCGGCCGTCGCCTGCACTCGGTGGCCCACCTGACCTCGATGACGCACCGTCGCCGGGTCCGGGTCGAGGTGTCCGTCACCGACGCCGATCCCACCGTGCCGAGCCTGACCTCGGTGTGGCCCACCGCGGACTGGCACGAGCGCGAGACCTACGACATGTTCGGCATCGTCTACACGGGTCATCCGGGCCTGACCCGGATCATGATGCCGGACGACTGGATCGGGCACCCGCAGCGCAAGGACTACCCGCTGGGGGGCATCCCCGTCGACTACAAGGGTGCCACGATCCCGCCGCCAGACGAGCGCCGGAGCTACTCGTGACCCCGCGTCCGGCCCCGGCCGGCCGGCGGCACCGCCAAGGCGATATCCCACGAGGCGACATCCCACGAGGCGACATCCGAGGTTCGCTATGACGACCAACACGTCGACTTCCTCCACCACGGACGATCTGACCACCGGGGCTCCCAACGGCACCGGGGCCCCCGACGGCGCGAACGGCGTCGGGGGCCCGACCGGGACCGTCGGCGGACCCGGGGAGCATCCGGCCTACGAGGCCGGCTTCACCGAGTCGGCGAACGGGCGGGTCTACACCGTCACCGGCAGCGACTGGGAGCAGATCCTCGGCGTCGGCGAGGAGGAGAACGAGCGGATCGTCGTCAACATGGGGCCGCAGCACCCGTCGACCCACGGGGTGCTCCGCCTGGTCCTGGAGATCGAGGGCGAGACGGTCACCGAGACCCGCCTCGTCATCGGCTACCTGCACACCGGCATCGAGAAGAGCTGTGAGTACCGCACCTGGACTCAGGCGGTCACCTTCCTCACCCGGGCGGACTACCTCTCGCCGCTGTTCAACGAGGCGGCCTACTGCCTGTCGGTGGAGAGGCTGCTGGGCATCACCGAGCAGGTACCCGAGCGGGCCACGGTGATCCGGGTGATGGTGATGGAGCTCCAGCGGATCGCCTCGCACCTGGTGTGGCTCGCGACCGGCGGCATGGAGCTCGGCGCCACCACCGCCATGATCTTCGGTTTCCGGGAGCGGGAGAAGGTCCTCGACCTGCTCGAGCTCATCACCGGGCTGCGGATGAACCACGCCTACATCCGGCCCGGGGGCCTCGCCCAGGATCTCCCCGACGGCGCCGAGCGGGCCATCCGGGCGTTCCTCGCGGACATGCCGAAGCGGATCAGGGAGTATCACGCGCTGCTCACCGGCCAGCCAGTCTGGAAGGCCCGGATGGTCGACGTCAACGTTCTCGACGCGGCCGGCTGCATCGCGCTGGGGACCACGGGCCCGGTGTTGCGCGCCGCGGGCCTGCCGTGGGACCTGCGCAAGACCATGCCCTACTGCGGCTACGAAACCTACGAGTTCGACGTGCCGACCGCGCTGGAGGGCGACTCCTTCGCCCGCTACCTGGTGCGGCTGGAGGAGATGGGCGAGTCACTCAAGATCGTTGATCAGTGTCTGGACCGGCTGCGTCCCGGCCCGGTCATGGTCGCCGACAAGAAGATCGCCTGGCCGTCCCAGCTTTCTGTCGGGTCCGACGGGACGGGCAACTCACTCGCGTACATCCGGAAGATCATGGGGACCTCGATGGAGGCCCTGATCCATCACTTCAAGCTGGTGACCGAGGGATTCCGCGTCCCGGCCGGTCAGGTCTACACCCAGATCGAGTCGCCGCGCGGAGAGCTCGGCTACCACGTGGTCAGCGACGGCGGCACGAGACCCTTCCGCGTCCACGTGCGGGATCCAAGCTTCGTCAACCTGCAGGCCGTCCCGGCGCTGACCGAGGGCGGCCAGGTGGCGGACGTGATCGTCGGGGTCGCCTCAGTCGACCCGGTGCTCGGGGGAGTTGATCGTTGATGGCGTTCTCGCCGGAGACCCATGCGGCCGCGCAGGAGATCATCGCCAGGTACCCAGCCGGCCGATCCCGTTCGGCCCTGCTCCCGCTGCTGCACCTGGTACAGGCCGAGCAGGGATGCGTGACCGCGCAGGGCGTCGCGTTCTGCGCGGACGTGCTGGGCATCACCCGGGCCGAGGTCGGCGCGGTGGCGACCTTCTACACGATGTACAAGCGGCATCCGGTCGGGGACTACCTCGTCTCGGTCTGCACGAACCTGTCGTGCGCGCTGCTCGGTGGCGAGGACGTCTACGAGCGGGTCTCGAAGCTCCTCGGGGTCGGCCATGACGAGACGACGCCGGACGGGTCGATCACCCTCGAGCACGCCGAGTGCCTCGCGGCCTGCGACTACGCACCGGTCATGACGGTGAACTACGAGTTCTACGACCAGGTCGACCCCGACTCCGCCCAGGCGATCGTCGAGGACCTGCGAGCGGGGCGGCGGCCGGCGCCGACCCGCGGCGGTCCGCTGTGCTCGTTCGCCGAGGTCTCCCGCCAGCTCGCCGGGTTCGGCGATCCGAGACCGGAGGGCGTCGCGGGCCCGGGGGTCGGCGAGCCGTCGGTCGTGGGTCTCCTCGTGGCCGAGGCGGCCGGCTGGAGCGCCGAGCAGGCGCCCGCGCCGCTGGTCACCCACGGCGTGGTGGCCGACGCGGCGGCGCCGCGGCCCGCCGCCCCACCGCCTGCCGGGCCGCCGCCCGCGGTGGTTCCAGCGCCGACGACCCCGGCCTCCTCGGAACGGAAGGGGAGCTGACAATGCCCGTCACCCCGGTCCTCACCCGGCGCTGGAACACGCCGGAGTCGTGGACGATCGAGACCTACACCCGCCTCGACGGCTACACCGCGCTGCGCACCGCCTTCGCGATGGCCCCGGACGACCTCATCAAGCTGGTGAAGGACTCCGGGCTGCGGGGGCGCGGCGGCGCCGGCTTCCCCACCGGGATGAAGTGGGGCTTCATCCCGCAGGGCGACGGCAGGCCGCACTACCTCGTCATCAACGCCGACGAGGGGGAGCCGGGCACCTGCAAGGACGCGCCGCTGATGATGGCGGACCCGCACTCGCTCATCGAGGGGATCATCATCGCGGCCTACGCGGTGCGGGCCGGCCGGGCGTTCGTCTACCTGCGCGGCGAACTGATCCACGCGGCCCGTCGGCTGCAGGCCGCCGTGGCCGAGGCCTACCGGGCCGGCTACCTCGGCCGGGACATCCTCGGCAGCGGCTTCGACCTCGACCTCGTCGTGCACTCCGGCGCGGGCGCCTACATCTGCGGCGAGGAGACAGCCCTGCTCGACTCCCTGGAGGGCCGTCGCGGCCAGCCGCGGCTGCGCCCGCCGTTCCCCGCGACGCACGGCCTGTACGCCTCCCCGACGGTGGTCAACAACGTCGAGACGATCGCGTCGGTGCCGTACATCGTGAACTACGGCGTGGACTGGTTCCGGTCAATGGGCCGGGAGCGCTCGCCGGGGCCGAAGATCTACAGCCTGTCCGGGCACGTGACCCGGCCCGGCCAGTACGAGGCCCCGATGGGCACCACGCTGCGGGAGCTGCTCGACTTGGCCGGCGGCGTGCGGGGCGGTCACGGGCTCAAGGCGTGGACCCCGGGCGGGTCGTCCACTCCGATGCTGACCGCCGAGCACCTCGACGCGCCGCTCGACTTCGAGGGCATGCAGGAGGCCGGGTCGCTGCTTGGCACGGCCGCACTCATGATCATGGATGACACGGTCGACATGCTCAAGGTCGTCCGCCGGCTCACCCAGTTCTACGCGCACGAGTCGTGCGGCAAGTGCACTCCGTGCCGCGAGGGCACCACCTGGATGGTGCAGATCCTGTCCCGGATGGAACGGGGCCAAGGCGACGCCGAGGACGTGGACACCCTCGTCGACGCCTGCGACAACATCTTCGGCCGGGCATTCTGCGCGCTGGCCGACGGGGCCACCTCCCCGATCGTCTCGGGGATCAAGTACTTCCGGGACGAGTTCATCCCGGTGAGTGCGGTGACCACGAAGCCGAACCCCACCCCGGGAGACGCCACGGCCGGCGACGGCTCGCCCGCGTCCGCCCCGGGTGCCTACGCGGGAGCGCACTGACCATCATGACCGTCGCCCCATCCAGGCCTCGCGCCTCCGAGCCGGCCCAGCCGGCCGCACCCGACCTCATCACCCTCACCATCGACGGGCTGTCGGTGAGCGTGCCCAAGGGCACCCTCATCATCCGCGCGGCCGAGCTGCTCGGCATCGAGATCCCGCGGTTCTGCGACCATCCGCTCCTCGACCCCGTCGGAGCCTGCCGGCAGTGCATCGTCGAGGTGGAGGGCCAGCGCAAGCCGATCGCCTCCTGCACCACGACGGTGGCCGCCGACATGGTCGTGAAGACCCAGCTGACCTCGCCGGTCGCCCGCAAGGCCCAGGCCGGCACGCTTGAGTTCCTGCTCCTCAACCATCCGCTCGACTGCCCGATCTGCGACAAGGGCGGCGAGTGCCCGCTGCAGAACCAGTCGATGGCGAACGGCGGCGCGGTCTCCCGGTTCAAGGAGACCAAGCGGGTGTACCCGAAGCCGCTGGCGATCTCCACCGAGATCCTGCTGGACCGGGAGCGCTGCGTGCTGTGTGCCCGCTGCACCCGGTTCTCCGCCCAGATCGCCGGGGACCCGTTCATCGAGCTGTTCGAGCGGGGCGCCGCCGAGCAGGTCGCGGTGAGCGACGGGCAGCCGTTCTCCTCCTACTTCTCCGGCAATACCGTGCAGATCTGCCCAGTGGGGGCGTTGACCAGCGCCGCCTACCGCTTCCGGGCCCGGCCCTTCGACCTGGTCTCCACGCCCACGGCGTGCGAGCACTGCGCGTCGGGCTGCTCCCTGCGCACCGACCACCGCCGGGGCAGGGTGACCCGTCGCCTCGCCGGCGACGACCCGGCGGTGAACGAGGAGTGGAACTGCGACAAGGGCCGGTTCGCCTTCACCTACGCGCGCGCGGCCGATCGGCTCACCACCCCGCTGATCCGCGACGACGACACCGGGCAGCTCGTCCCGGTCTCCTGGAGCGAGGCGCTCAAGTACGCCGCGCGGGGGCTGGCCGAGTGCCGGGACCGGCGCGGGGTCGGGGTGCTCACCGGCGGGCGGCTGACCCGCGAGGACGCCTACGCCTACGCGAAGTTCACCCGGGTGGCGCTGGCCAGCAACGACGTGGACTTCCGGGCCCGGCCGCACTCCGCCGAGGAGGAGCAGTTCCTCGGGTATGCCGTCGCCGGTACCGGCATCGGCGTCACCTACGCCGATCTCGAGGCCGCCCCGGCCGTGCTCCTGGTGGCCTTCGAACCGGAGGAGGAGTCGCCCATCGTCTTCCTGCGGCTGCGTAAGGCCGTGGACAAGCACGCCGCGGCCGTGCACGCGCTCGCCCCCCTGGCGAGCCGGGGGCTGACCAAGCTCGCCGGCACCCTCGTGCCGACGCGGCCGGGCGAGGAGGCGGCCGTCCTCGACGCGCTCGCCGCCCCCGACCGGGGCGGGCCGGAAGCACCGACCACGCGGGCCCTGCGGGCGCCGGGGGCGGTGATCCTGGTGGGCGAGCGGGCCGCGGAGTTCCCCGGGGCCCTGTCCGCGGCCGTCCGGCTGGCCGAGGCGACGGGTGCCTCGCTCGCCTGGGTTCCGCGGCGGGCCGGTGACCGCGGCGCGGTCTCGGCCGGACTGCTTCCCTCGCTGCTGCCCGGCGGTCGCCCGGTCACGGATGCCGCCGGGCGCGCCGAGGTCGAGGAGGTCTGGGGGGGTCCGCTGCCCGGCGCGCCCGGCCGCGACACCGACGGCATGCTGGCTGCCGCCGCGGCCGGGCGGCTCGACGGGATGATCGTCGCCGGCGTTGACGCGGAGGACCTGCCGAATCCGGCGAGTGCGCTCGCGACGCTCGCCCGGATGCCGTTCTGCGTCTCGATCGAGCTGCGCCGGTCGTCGATCGCCGAGGTCGCGGACGTGGTTCTGCCCATCGCCCCGGTGGCGGAGAAGGCCGGCTCGTTCGTCGACTGGGAGGGCCGGCTGCGACCGTTCCAGCGGGCCCTGGACACCCCGGCCCTGCCAGACGTCCGGGTGTTGCACCTGCTTGCCGCCGAGATGGGCCTCGACCTCGGCCTGCCCGACGCCGGCGCGGCCGCCCGCGAGCTGCGCGCCCTGGGTCGGGCCGGCGACGGCGTGAGCCGGGTGCCCGCACCGTCGGAGCCGATCGCCGAGCCGCCCGTCGCGGGGGTGGGTGAGGCGGTGCTCGCGACCTGGCACCAGCTCGTCGACGACGGCGCTCTGCAGGCCGACGAGCCCTACCTGGCGGGCACCGCGCGCCCGGCGGTGGCCCGCCTGTCCGCCGCGACCGCCGCCGAGATCGGCGCCGTGGCCGGGAGACGGGTGACCATCACGGCCTCCCGTGGCTCGATCACCCTGCCCGTCGAGGTCACGGCGATGCCCGACCGGGTGGTCTGGGTGCCGACCCACTCGCCGGGCTCGCACGTGCGCCGGGCGCTCGCCGGGGACGCCGGGGTCCTCGTCCGGGTGGGCCCCGCCGAGGACGATCCCCCTGCCGAGGACGGCACCCCCGCCGGGGACGACACTCCCGGAGGCCGCGCATGAGCGCCACCCCGTCCACGCTCGTCTGGGCCGCGGCCGCGGATCCGGACCTGCACGCGTTCGCCGACGACCCGTTCTGGCTGATCCTGCTCAAGGCCGTGGCGGTGTTCGCCTTCCTGCTGCTGATGACGCTGTTCGCGATCGTGTTCGAGCGCAAGGTCGTCGCGAAGATGCAGCAGCGGGTCGGCCCGAACCGCCACGGCCCGAGGGGCTGGCTGCAGAGCCTCGCCGACGGCGCCAAGCTGATGCTCAAGGAAGACCTCATCCCGGTACTCGCCGACAAGCCGATCTTCATCCTGGCGCCGATCGTCTCCGCGGTGCCGGCGTTCCTCGCCTTCGCGGTGATCCCCTTCGGCCCGGAGGTCTCGATCTTCGGGGAGCGGACCACGCTGCAACTGGCGGACCTGCCGGTGAGCGTGCTCTACCTGCTGGCAGCCGCCTCCCTCGGCGTCTACGGGCTCATTCTGTCGGGCTGGTCGAGCGGGTCCACCTACCCGCTGCTCGGCTCGCTGCGTTCGGCCGCGCAGATCATCTCCTACGAGGTCGCGATGGGGCTCGCGTTCGTCGCGGTGTTCATCTACGCCGGCACGCTGTCGACCTCCGGCATCGTGGCGGGCCAGTCGGGTCGCTGGTACATCGTGCTGGTGCCGTCGTTCGTCCTGTACTGCATCTCGATGGTCGGCGAGACGAACCGGACCCCCTTCGACCTCCCCGAGGCCGAGGGCGAACTGGTCGGCGGGTTCCACACCGAGTACAGCTCCATCAAGTTCGCGTTCTTCTTCCTGGCCGAGTACATCAACATGGTCACCGTCTCGGCGATCGCGACGACCTTGTTCCTCGGGGGCTGGCAGCCTCCGCCCATCCCCGGCCTGTCCGGTCTGAACTCCGGCTGGGTTCCGCTGATCTGGTTCGTCCTCAAGCTGCTGGCGTTCCTGTTCTTCTTCATCTGGCTGCGCGGGACGCTGCCGCGGCTGCGGTACGACCAGTTCATGAGCTTCGGCTGGAAGGTGCTCATCCCGGTCGGTCTGGTCTGGGTGCTGGCCGTCGCGACCTTCCGCGTCTACCAGAAGCACGTGGACGACCGCACGCCCTGGCTCGTCGGGTTTGGCGTGGTCGTCGGCATCCTGCTGATCGTCGCGCTCATCGATCCCGGCGGCGCGAGGCACCAACGGGAGCTGGAGGAGGCCGAGCAGCGCAAGCTGGCCGAGGCGCCGAGCCTCGACCGCATCCCGTGGCCCCCCCCACCGCAGGCCGCTGGACGGGGTCGTCCGGCGGTGTCCGCCGGTGCCTCGGCCAATGGGTCGTCCACTGTCATCCCCGCGGACCCCGGTCCGCGTCAGGAGCGTTGAGTCATGGGGATCCTCGACCCGTACAAGGGGTTCGGCGTCACCTTCGGGACGATGTTCAAGAAGCCGACGACCGAGCAGTACCCGGAGGAAAAAAAGGAGACCGCTCCGCGTTTCCACGGCCGTCACCAGCTCAACCGGCATCCCGACGGCCTGGAGAAGTGTGTCGGGTGCGAGCTGTGCGCCTGGGCGTGCCCGGCCGATGCGATCTATGTCGAGGGCGCGGACAACACCGAGGCCGAGCGGTACTCCCCGGGCGAGCGGTACGGCCGCGTTTACCAGATCAACTACCTGCGGTGCATCCTGTGCGGGCTGTGCATCGAGGCCTGCCCCACCCGGGCGCTGACGATGTCCAACGACTACGAGCTCGCCGACGACAGCCGACAGGATCTGATCTTCACCAAGGAACAGCTGCTCGCTCCGCTGCGCGAGGGTATGGAGGCGCCGCCGCATCCGATGCGGCTCGGCTCCAGCGAGACCGACTACTACACTCGCGACCCCGACGCCCCGCTGCCCTGGCAGGCCTCGGGGCAAGAGCAGGTCGCGGGGCAGGCCGCGGAGCTGGAGGCAGCAGACGTCATTGCCCGGCGGACGGCGGGCGAGCACTCCCGGGCGGATGAGGTTCCCGCCCACGGCGCCGGTTCGGAGCGACCACGATGAACCACGAGATCCTCGCCGCGGCGGGGGACATCACCAGCACCTCCACCGGTGAGGCCGCGACCTTCTGGATTCTCTCGCCGGTCGCGGTGCTGGCCGCACTCGGCATGGTGATGGTCCGCAGCGCCGTGCACTCGGCGTTGCTGCTGGTGGCCAACCTGTTCTGCGTCGCGGTGTTCTACCTGATTCAGGAGGCACCGTTCCTCGGGTTTGTGCAGATCATCGTCTACGCGGGCGCGATCATGGTGTTGTTCCTGTTCGTGCTGATGCTCGTCGGGGTCGACTCGTCCGACTCGTTGGTGGAGACCATCCGTGGTCAGCGCCTCGGCGCGATCGTCTTCGGCCTCGGCTTCGCGGGCCTGCTGGCCTTCCCGATCGGTTCGGCGATCGACGGCGGGAGCGCCAAGGGCCTGTCCGAGGCGAACACCGGCGGCAACGTCCAGGCGATCGGCCGTCTGCTGTTCACCGACTACGTCTTCGTCTTCGAGGCGATCTCGGCGCTGCTCGTCGTCGCCGCGATCGGCACGATGGTCCTCGGCCACCGGGAACGTGAAGGCGGCCGGATCAGCCAGCGGGAGTGGATGCGGCGGCGCTTCACCGAGGGCCGTCAGGTCACCCCGTTGCCCGGGCCGGGCGTCTTCGCCCGGCATGACTCCGCCGACACGCTAGGGCTGTTGCCGGGCGGCGGGCGCGCCTCGGGCATCGGGGGCGTCCCCGGGACGCCCGACGAGCCGGGCGGCGGCATCTCCCGGGACGCGGACGGCTCGGCGCCCGTCGGCGCCGGTAAGGGGGACGGTCGATGAACCCCGCGAACTATCTGATCCTCTCCGCGCTACTGTTCACCATCGGCACGGTCGGGGTCCTCGTCCGGCGCAACGCGATCGTCGTGTTCATGTCGGTGGAGCTCATGCTCAACGCCGTGAACCTGACCCTGGTCACGTTCTCCCGCATTCACGGGACCCTCGACGGGCAGATCATGGCCTTCTTCGTCATGGTCGTCGCCGCGGCCGAGGTCGTCATCGGCCTGGCCATCATCCTCAGCATCTTCCGAACCCGTCGCTCGGCGTCGGTGGATGACGTGAACCTGCTGAAGTACTAGATCCCAGCCAAGCACGAGTACGAGCGCGAGCACCAGATCTTGACCAGCACTCCCACCGCGGACCGGGTCGGGTGGACTCTCCGGTCCGCTCCCGCCGCCGGAACGCGGCTGCGACCGGCCGTCGGCCACGGAAGAACGGACGACACTGCAGTGACGCATTATCGCCAATGGCATCCGCGGCGGAGTCGCGATGAACGCTGACCCGCTTCTGCTCGCTGCCGCCGAACATGGCGGTAGCAAGATCCATTATGCGGCCGCGTCGGGGGTCTTCTCGCTGACCTGGCTGCTCATCGCGCTTCCATTGGCCGGAGCCGCGGTGCTGTTGCTCGGCGGTCGGCGGACCGACGGGTTCGGGCATCTGCTCGGCACACTGACCTCCGCCGCCAGCTTCGTGATCGGTCTGGTGCTGTTCGCCGGCCTGCTCGACCGCCCCGGTGACGACCGGGCGCTGTCCCAGCAGCTGTACTCCTGGATTCCGGTCAACGGTTTCCGGGTGGACGTCGGTCTGCTGGTCGACCAGCTCTCGGTCGTCTTCGTGCTGCTGATCACCGGGGTCGGGACACTGATCCACATCTACTCGATCGGCTACATGGCGCACGACCCGGCCCGGCGGAAGTTCTTCGCCTACATGAACCTCTTCCTGGCGTCGATGCTGCTGCTCGTCCTGGGCGACAACTTCCTGTCGCTCTATGCCGGCTGGGAGCTGGTCGGGCTGTCGTCCTTCCTGCTCATCAAGTTCTGGGAGTACAAGCCGGCCGCCGCCACCGCGGCGAACAAGGCCTTCTACATGAACCGGGTCGGGGACGTCGGGCTGGCGCTCGCGATCATGTTCATGTTCGCCACCGTCGGGTCGACGAGCTACGCCGACGTGTTCGGCTCGGCCGCCGCGGGCGTCATCGGTTACGGCACGATCACCGCGATCGCGCTGCTGCTCCTGCTCGCTGCGTGCGGCAAGTCCGGCCAGTTCCCGTTGCAGGCCTGGCTGCCGGACGCCATGGAGGGCCCGACCCCGATCTCCGCGCTCATCCACGCGGCGACCATGGTCACCGCCGGGGTCTATCTCATCGTGCGGGCCGGGCCGATCTTCAACGAGACGCAGGCCGCCCGTACCGTCGTGGTGATCATCGGGGCGGTCACGATCCTGATCGGCTGCGTCATCGGCTGTGCCTACGATGACATCAAGAAGGTGCTGGCCTACTCGACAGTCAGCCAGATCGGGTACATGTTCCTCGCGGTGGGGCTGGGACCGGCCGGCTACGCGATCGGCATCATGCACCTGCTCGCCCACGGCTTCTTCAAGGCCGGTCTGTTCCTCGGATCCGGCTCGGTGATCCACGCGATGAATGACGACCAGGACCTGCGTCACTACGGCGGGCTCTGGCGGTATATGAAGATCACCTGGGTGACCTTTGGTGTCGGCTACCTGGCGATCATCGGGTTCCCCGGGTTCTCCGGCTTCTTCACCAAGGACCGGATCATCGAGACCGCCTTCGACAAGGGCGGGACGTCGGGATACCTGCTCGGCTCGATCGCGCTGCTGGGCGCGGGCATCACCGCCTTCTACATGTCCCGCCTGTTTCTGATGACCTTCCACGGCAGGCCGCGCTGGACGACGGAGGGCGAGCACGCTCGGCATCCGCACGAGTCCCCGGGGTCGATGACCGGTCCGATGATCCTGCTGGCCGTCGGCTCGCTCCTCGCCGGTGGCCTGTTCGTCCTCGGCCATTCGCTGCAGGACTGGCTCGAACCGGTCGCCGGGGCGGGGGTCGAGGGTGTCCACACCTTCTCGCCGCTCGTCCTCACCCTGCTCACGCTGGTGGTCACCGCCGGCGGCTTTGCCGGGGCCTATGTGCGCTACCAGCTGCGCCCGGTCGAGGCGACGGCCCCGCCGGACTCCGAGGTCACCCTGGCCACCGTCGCCGCCCGTCACGACCTGTTCGCGAACACCTTCAACGAGACCGTCGCGATGCGGCCCGGCCAGTACCTGACCCGTTTCCTGGTCTGGCTGGACCTCGTCGGCGTTGACGGGCTCGTGCGGGGCAGCGCCGCCGCCATCGGCGGCCTGTCGGGGCGGATGCGCCGCCTCCAGACCGGCTTCGTCCGGTCCTACGCTCTGTCGATGTTGGGAGGTGCCGTCCTCGTGGTCGGCGCGCTGCTGCTGGTGAGGGCGGGCTGACATGCACACAGTCCCCTGGTTGACGATCATGTTGATCGTCCCGGCCGCGGGTGCGGTGGTCGTCGCCGCTCTGCCCCGCCGGCTGTCGACCCTCGCCAAGCAGCTCACCCTCGGGCTCTCGCTGGCGGTTCTGGTGCTCGCGGTCCTTGCGACCGCGGCCTACAACCCGGACAAGGCCGGCTTCCAGTTCGCCCAGTCCTACGACTGGATCAAAACCTTCGGCATCTCCTACTCGGTGGGGGCCGACGGCATCTCGCTGGTGCTGATCCTGCTTGCCGCGCTGCTGGTGCCGGTCGTGGTCCTGGCGTCCTGGGACGAGGCAGGCGCGGATGGCGGGACGACCGGTGCGACGGATCCGACCGGCGCGGCCGCCGTCGGCGCGGCCGCCGTCGGGGTGGACGGCGCCGGGGTGGACGGCGCCGGGGTGGACGGCGCCGGGGTGGACGGCGCCGGGACGCGGAGCAGGCGGTCGGTCCCGGCGTTCTTCGCGCTGCTGCTGGCGCTGGAGGCCGGGATGATCGGCGTGTTCGCCGCTACCGACGTCTTCCTGTTCTACGTCTTCTTCGAGGCGATGCTCATCCCGATGTACTTTCTCATCGGGAGCTACGGCCCGGTCCGGGAGCAGGCCCAGCGCTCCTACGCGGCGGTCAAGTTCCTGCTCTACAGCCTCTTTGGCGGCCTGCTGATGCTCGCTGCCGTGATCGGACTGTACGTCGTCTCCGCCGACAACCTCGGCAGCGGAACCTTCGACTTCGCCACCCTGCGGCAGATGGACATCACCCCCGGGGTGCAGAAGCTGCTGTTCCTCGGTTTCTTCCTGGCGTTCGCCATCAAGGCCCCCCTGTTCCCGTTCCACACCTGGCTGCCCGACGCCGGCGCGCAGTCGCCCACCGGCGGCGCGGTGCTGCTGGTCGGGGTGCTGGACAAGGTGGGCACGTTCGGACTGATCCGGTACTGCATCCCGCTGTTTCCCGACGCGGCCGACTACTTCGCCCCGCTGGTGCTTGGTCTGGCGGTGATCGGCATCTTCTACGGCGCCCTGCTCGCCATCGGGCAGCGGGACATGAAACGGCTGGTCGCCTACACCTCGCTGGCCCACTTCGGCTTCATCGCGCTGGGCACCTTCGCCTTCACCTCCCAGGCGGGCAGCGGCGCGGTGCTTTACATGGTCAACCACGGCCTGTCCACCGGCCTGCTTTTCATGGTCGTGGGCTTCCTGGTGGCGCGCCGCGGCACTCGTGACGTCGGTGCTTACGGCGGCCTGGCCAGGGTGACGCCGGTGCTTGCCGGGGTGTTCCTCGTCGCCGGACTGTCGTCGTTGGCGTTGCCTGGAACGAACAGCTTCGTCAGCGAGTTCCTGGTGCTGGTGGGGACGTTCACCCGGAACAGGCCGCTGGCGATCGTCGCGACCACCGGCATCGTGCTGGCCGCGATCTACATCCTGTACCTCTACCAGCGGACGATGACCGGACCGGTGGTGCACGAGGAGAACAAGGTCCTGGTCGACCTCAGCCTGCGCGAGAAGCTCGTCGTCGCCCCGATGGTCGCGCTCATCGTCGCGCTCGGGGTCTACCCCAAGCCGCTGCTCGACATCATCACGCCGACGGTGACGGCGACCTACGCCGATATCGGCAAGTCTGACCCGGCTCCGACGCACTCGGTGGCCGCGGAGTCCGGAGGCCACTCGTGAGCGCCACACCCGACCTTCTCCTGGCGCAGGGATCGAACCCGATGATCACACCGCCGTCGATCGAGTACTCCTCGCTCAGCCCGATCCTGATCGTGTTCGGGGTCGCGCTCGTCGGGGTGCTCGTCGACGCCTTCGCCACGAAGCGGGCCCGGCGGACCTTCCAACCGATCCTGGCGGGTGCGGGCTTCGTCGCCGCGCTCGTGGCCGTGGCGGTGCTGCACGGCCGGCAGGCCATCCTCGCCTCCGGTGCGCTGGCGATCGACGCGCCGACCTTGTTCATGCAGGGCACGATCCTGGTCTTCGCCCTGCTGTCGGTGCTGCTGGTGGCCGAACGCCAGCTTGACTCGTCCGGCGGGGCTATTGTGGCCTCGGCCGCGATCACCCCGGGCTCGAAGGGATCGACGGCGCAGCAGACCTCGGCAGACGTGCAGACCGAGGCGTATCCGCTGATGGTCTTCTCGGTCACCGGGATGATGCTCTTCGTCGCCTCGAACAACCTGCTAGTGATGTTCGTGGCGCTGGAGATCCTCTCGTTGCCGCTGTACCTGCTGGCCGGGCTCGCCCGGCGCCGTCGGCTGCTGTCGCAGGAAGCGGCGATGAAGTACTTCCTGCTCGGGGCGTTCTCCTCGGCCTTCTTCCTCTACGGCGTCGCGTTCGCCTACGGATTTGCCGGCAGCGTGGAGCTCGGGGCGGTCGCGGACGCGGTCAGCAACGCCGGTGCGAACGACACCTACCTCTATCTGTCGCTCGCGCTGCTGGCGGTGGGGCTGTTCTTCAAGATCGGCGCCGTGCCGTTCCACTCCTGGACGCCGGACGTCTACCAGGGCTCGCCGACGCCGGTTACCGCGTTCATGGCGGCGGGGACGAAGGTCGCCGCGTTCGGTGCCCTGTTGCGGGTCTTCTACGTCGCCTTCGGAGGGCTGCGCTGGGACTGGCGACCAATCCTGTGGACGATCGCCATCCTCACCATGGTGGTCGGCGCGGTGCTCGCCCTGACCCAGCGTGACATCAAGCGTATGCTGGCCTACTCGGCGATCGCGCACGCCGGGTTCCTGCTGGTGGGCCTCGCCGGCACCAACACCGACGGCCTGCGCGGCTCGATGTTCTACCTGGTGACCTACGGCTTCACGACGATCGCCGCCTTCGCCGTGGTCTCCCTGGTCCGTACCGGCGACGGCGAGGCCGGCGACCTGTCCCAGTGGCGGGGGCTCGGCAGGACCTCGCCCCTGCTGGCCGGGACGTTCTCGTTCCTGCTGCTCGCGCTCGCGGGGATCCCGCTGACGAGCGGGTTCACCGGGAAGTTCGCGGTGTTCCAGGCCGCGATCGCCGGGGACGCCACCCCGCTGGTAGTCGTTGCACTGGTGTGCAGCGCCATCGCCGCCTTCTTCTACGTGCGGGTCATCGTGCTGATGTTCTTCTCCGAGCCGCTTGCCGAGGGACCGGTGGTGGTGACCCGCCCGACGCTGACCTTCGCCGCGGTCGCCATCGGTACCGTGGCTACTCTTGTACTGGGAGTAGCGCCACAGCCACTCCTGGACCTCGCGACGACCGCCGCGACGTCCGGCTTCGTACGCTGACGGTGGTATGAGCGCTATCGGGCTGGACGTCGTGGGGATCAGGACCGATCCTGATCTGGAAAAGGCCGTGCGGGTGGGTCTCGCCCGGGTGGAGGATCTGCTGCGCGAGTCGGTGCGCAGCGAATCCGCCTTCGTGACCGAGACCTCCCGCCATCTTGTCGACGCGGGGGGGAAACGTTTCCGTCCGATCGTCGTGCTGCTGGCGGCGCAGTTCGCCGATCCCGAGGCCGTCGGCGTGGTGCCGGCGGCGGTGGCGATCGAACTCACCCATCTGTCGACGCTCTACCACGACGACGTGATGGACGAGGCGCCGCGGCGGCGGGGAGCGGCCTCCGCGAACACGCGGTGGACGAACACGGTCGCCATCCTCACCGGGGACTACCTGTTCGCCCGCGCTTCCGACATCACGGCGGACCTCGGCCCGGAGGCGACCCGCATCCTCGCCCGGACGATCGCGACCCTGTGCGAGGGGCAGATCCGGGAGACCGTGGGCCCGGCGCCCGGGCAGGACCCGGTCGAGCACTATCTGCGGGTCATCACGGACAAGACCGCCTCGCTGATCGCGACCTCGGGTCGGCTCGGTGCCATGCTGGCGGGCGCGGACCCGATCACCGTCGATACCCTCGCGACCTTCGGGGAGCTTTTCGGGGTGGCTTTCCAGCTGTCCGACGACATCATCGACGTTGCCTCGGACCCGGTGGACTCCGGCAAGACGCCCGGCACGGATCTGCGGGAGGGAATCCCGACCCTGCCGGTGCTCTACGCGCTGCAGGCCGACGACCGGGCGGCGGGACGGCTCCGGGAGCTCATCACCACCGGATTCGCCCCCGGCGACGGGAACACGGAGGACCGGGTGGGCGAGGCTCTCGATCTGCTACGCGGCCACGTGGGCATGGCCCGGGCCCGGGCGGAACTTATCTCCTGGTCGAGCCGGGCGCGGGAATGCCTCGCGTCGTTGCCGGACAACCCGGCGAAGACCGCCTTGGAGTCCCTCGCGGACTTCGTGGTTGACCGCACCGGCTGAGCGTGGTGTGGGGAGCGCCCGGAAATCCGGCGACCTGGCCGCATCTGGTGAGATCCGGCCAGGTCGCGAGGTCGCGAGGTCGCGAGGTCGCCAGGTCGCCAGGTCGTCCTGGGTCAGTGTCCCGACGCGACCGCCGCCGTGGCGGTGCTCGCGGACTGCGTACAGGTGTATGTGGTTCCGGCTGGGTCGGCGTGGCCCTTCGTGGCACCGGTCTGCGTATCGAAGAATGTCTCGAGCAGCGGAGTGACGTCGATCGGCGTTGGATGGAACGGCAGGGAGCCACCGGCCGAAGTCGGCGTCGGGCTCGTTGAGGGGGTCGGGTCGCCCCACGGCCACGAGTCGGTCGGCGACGGCGATGTCGTGGCCGCGCCGGCGCTCTCCGTCGGACTGGGCGCGATGGTACGCAGGTCGGTGGGGCTCGTGCTGGGTGAGCTGAGCTCGTCCCGCGGCGTCAGTGGCACGATCGGGATCGGCGAGGTGCCGGGGCCCAGATAGGCCTCGCCGGTGGCGTGGGAGGAACCTGACCGCCCGGACGGACTACCGGGGTGGGCGCCCAGGCCGGACTGGCTCGTGCTCGGCGCCAGCAGCGCCTGGGACGGAGTGGGCAAGGCGGCCTGCGGACGGTCGCGGGAGGCCTGCGTCTGGGAGGAACCGAAGGCGGTCCCGCCCGTGTACTGGACCCGAGGCGCCTCGCCGGCGTTCGGGCCGGTCGTGGCGCCCGTCGGATCGCCGCCCAGGGCTACGCCGGCGACCAGCGCGGACAGCCCGGCGAGCGAGACGGTTCCCGCCGCGGCGAGCCGCACCCGCCCGCTGCTTCGCCGATCGGCTGGTGCCCGGTGCGCGCCGGGCATCCGGCCGGGGCTCCCGGCGGACGGGTTCGTCGGATGGACGTCGGCGGGCCGGTGGCTCGCGGCGGGGGAGGCGGGCCCGGGAACGTGGAAGGGATTGTAGAGGGTGCCGAGGGTGCCGCCGGCTTGCACCCCGGCGGCGGCTGTCGTGGCTGTCGTGGCGAACCGTGGCCGGCCGGTCCGGGACAGCGTGTCCAGCGGCCGGCGACGCTGGGCGGCATCGCCGACCCGGCTGGCCGTGGCCTCCCGGGCCCGGCGGGCGGAGGTGCTCACCGACAGCGGGCCGGTAATCGTGTCGAGCTCGCCGGGTGGGGCGACCGGGGGCCGTGGCGGGGTCGGCGGTGGGAACGACGCGGCCGCCGCGGTGGAGGTCGTCGGCGCCGCGGCCGAATGGCGGCCGGTGGCCTGCCTGGCGGCTCCCTGGCGCTGGCGTGAATGCCGACCGGCCGAATGATTACCCACGGCGACCTCCGGGAGCGGTCCGGACGACGACGCCGACCGAGCCGCGGGGTTGCCCGGCGCGACCGGCCGTGATCGGAACGGTCATGTTGATGGTGCCCCTGGGCGAACGCGGACTCGCCACGGACCGCGGGCATAGGGCTCGATGAACCCGCACTGCGCCTCCGGCTGCATCGGTGTTGTGAGCCCCCCCGGGCCACACGGCACCCCCACGCGCGATGTCACCTTACCGGAAGGTGCCGGAGTGGCGCACTCCCCGGCAGATAGCTGCCAAGCGGCATTATCAATGACATAGTTCTGTGGTAATGCGGGCTCTGCCCGGCCGTCTGGGGCGCGGGGCCGCGCGCACGCCCCGGCCGGCCGGGCCACGGGCTGTGGAGTGCTGATCAGATCAGCGGACGGCTTTCAGATCACTCGATGGTCCAGGTCTCCCCACCAGCGACCAGCGACATCAGGTCCCCGTCGCCCTGGCGGGTCTTGGCGTCGGCGATCTGGGCGTTCAACGCCTCGTCGTAGGTCGGCGCGTCGACGTCGCGGAAGATGCCGATCGGGGTGACGCCGTGCGAGTCACCGGTGAGCCGGGACAGCGCGAACGCCTGGCTCGGATCGGCCGCCCAGGCGTCGTGGACGAGGACGTCCGGGCTGCCCGCCGGGACCACCTCGAGGCTGCCGTCCGGCGCCCGTCGAATGGCCTTGTCGCCCTCGGTGCCGAAGACGAGGGGCTCGCCGTGGGCCAGCTTCAGCGTCACGTCGTCCCGGCTGGTCCGGTCCTTGAGCGGGTCGAAGGCGCCGTCGTTGAAGATGTTGCAGTTCTGGAAGATCTCCACGAAGGCGGTGCCGGGGTGCTCCGCGGCCGCGCGCAGCACCGAGGTCAGGTGCGCCCGGTCGGAGTCGATGGACCGTCCGACGAACGTGGCCTCCGCCCCCAGCGCCAGCGACACGGGGTTGTACGGCCGGTCCAGCGAGCCGAACGGCGTCGACTTGGTGATCTTGCCGATCTCGGACGTGGGGGAGTACTGCCCCTTCGTCAGTCCGTAGATCCGGTTGTTGAACATGAGGATCTTCAGGTTGACGTTGCGGCGCAGCGCGTGCAGCAGGTGGTTCCCACCGATCGACAGGGCGTCGCCGTCCCCGGTGACGACCCAGACCGACAGGTCGGGACGGGAGGCGGCGAGCCCGGTGGCGATCGCCGGTGCCCGGCCGTGAATGGAGTGCATCCCGTACGTCTGCAGATAGTACGGGAACCGTGAGGAACAGCCGATTCCGGAGATGAAGACGATGTTCTCCCGGGCCACCCCGAGATCAGGCAGGAACCCCTGGACGGTGGCGAGAATGGCGTAGTCGCCACATCCCGGGCACCACCGCACTTCCTGGTCGGAGGTGAAGTCCTTGCGGCTCTGCTGGGCCGGCGCGGCCGGCACCAGGTCGAGCAGCCGGTTACTGATGCCGCTGCGATTCGTCGTGACGGTCACTGGTTGATCACGTCCTCCAAGACGCCCGCCAGCTCCGCGGCCTTGAAGGGCAGCCCGCGAACCTGGTTGTAGCCGATCGCGTCGACGAGGTACTCGGCCCGGATCAGGGTCCTTAGCTGCCCGAGGTTCATCTCGGGAATCAGCACCTTGTCATACGACCGCAGGATGTCCCCGGTGTTGGCGGGGAAGGGGTTGAGATGACGCAGGTGTGCCTGAGCGACGTGCATGCCCTTGGCGCGGACCCGGCGGCAGCCGGCCGCGATCGGGCCGTAGGTGGAGCCCCAGCCGAGGACGAGCAGCCGGGCCTGCCCGGACGGGTCCTCCACCTCCAGTGGCGCGACATCGTTCGCGATACCGTCGATCTTCGCCGCGCGCAGCCGCACCATCCGGTCGTGGTTGGCCGGATCGTAGGAGATGGCACCCTGGCCGTCCGACTTCTCGATGCCGCCGATGCGGTGCTCCAGGCCCGCCGTGCCGGGGACTGCCCACGGCCGGGCGAGGGTCTCCGGATCACGCAGGTAGGGCCAGAACTCCGGCCCCTTCGGCCCGGTGTGGTTCGGCTCGGTGGCGAAGGCGACGCTCAGGTCCGGCAGCTCCGAGCGGGTCGGCAGCAGCCACGGCTCCGAGCCGTTCGCCAGGTAGCCGTCGGAGAGCAGGAACACCGGCGTGCGGTACTTGGTAGCCAGGCGGGCGGCCTCGATCGCGGCGTTGAAGCAGTCCGCCGGGGAGCGCGGCGCGACGATCGGAACCGGAGCCTCGCCGTTGCGGCCGAACATCGCCTGGAGTAGATCGGCCTGTTCGGTCTTGGTGGGCAGGCCGGTGGACGGGCCGCCGCGCTGGATGTCGACGATCACGAGCGGCAGTTCGAGACTGACCGCGAGGCCGATGGTCTCGCTTTTGAGCGCGACACCCGGGCCGGAGGTCGTCGTCACGCCGAGTGATCCGCCGAAGGAGGCACCGAGCGCGGCGCCGATGCCGGCGATCTCATCCTCGGCCTGGAAGGTCCGCACGCCGAACCGCTTGTGCCGGCTCAGCTCGTGCAGGATGTCCGAGGCCGGGGTGATCGGGTAGGAGCCGAGGAACACCGGCAGGCCGGTCAGCTCGCCGGCGGCGATCAGACCGTAGGACAATGCCGTGTTCCCGGTGATCCGTCGGTAGGTACCAGCCTTCATCCGGGCCGGCGCCACCTCGTAGGTGACCGAGAAGGACTCGGTGGTCTCGCCGTAGTTGAAGCCGGCACGGAAGGCCGCGACGTTCGCCGCGGCGATCTCGGGCCGTTTGGCGAACTTCTTCTCCAGGAAGCCGACGGTGCTCTCGGTCGGCCGGTGGTACAGCCAGCTCATGAGGCCCAGGGCGAACATGTTCTTCGCTCGTTCGGCCTCCTTCTTGTTGACCCCGGCGCCGACACCCTCGGCGGCGTGCACCGCGTTGATGGTCATCGAGGTGAGCGGCACCCGATGCACCGTGTAGGCATCCAGCGTGCCGTCGGTCAGCGGATCCGTCGTATAGCCGGCTTTCTTGAGGTTGCCGCCGGTGAATGCATCGGTGTTGACAATGAGATTGGCCCCCGGCGGCAGATCCTTCAGATTCGCCTTCAGGGCCGCCGGGTTCATTGCAACCAGTACGTCCGGTGCGTCACCCGGGGTGAGAATGTCGTGATCGGAAAAATGTAGCTGGAAGCCGGACACACCGGCCGGCGTGCCGGCTGGGGCGCGGATTTCGGCAGGGAAGTCCGGAAGCGTCGACAGGTCATTGCCGAATGCTGCCGTCTCGCTGGTGAACTGTTCTCCGGTGAGCTGCATACCGTCGCCGGAGTCGCCCGCGAAGCGCACGACGACCCGGTCGAGCCGGCGGGTCTCCCTCTCCCTGACCTGCTCTGACACCTTCAGTGACCTCCTCGGGTACCGTTCCAGCCTACCGGCCGTATCAATGATGCGCGCGCACCGTGCCGCCGAGTTCGATCGCTCCATCCTCGTCGACGATCGACGATCGACCTCGGTCTCCGTAGCCGTCGCGCCGTATGGTGATTGTTTGCCAACTCTACGTATATAGTCTTTGTCGTTGCGATCGTCCGGCTGGCGTGTCTTGACCCTGATATCGCTGGTCAGAAGGGGTGTACCGCCCGATGGAGGTGATCGGCCGGATCCGGTTCAATGCGCTTCCGGTAATGCTTTCCACAATTTCGGGGGAGGCCCGGCCTGTCAGGGAATCGACAGGGTGATCTTTACGTCGGGCGCCCGGAGTGGTGAGCTCGCTCTTGCCGGCGACCTGGCCCGATCCGCGATGTTACCGATTGTAGCTATTTGGTGGCTTGTGGCTGTATGTCCGGTGAGGCCCGGCATCGGGGCATGCTGGCTGTGCGGGCGGCCGGGGTCGGCGGGTGGTCAGGTATCAGGGGCGGCCCCCTCGGAAGCGGCCGGCTCCGGAACGGGGAGCATCGGGACATGACGCATCGCCCGCACGAGCAGTCGGATGCCGCGAGCGGCCCGGATGACGGTCGACCCGACGCCGCACCTTCGTCCACGGCGGCGAGTGCCGGGCCGCGGGAGGCCGGGCCGCGGGAGAAGGTGGGAATCGTCGGGCCGGGCCGGGCCGGCACGGCGCTGGGCCTCGCTCTGGCAGCGGCCGGATATCCGGTGGTGGCCGTGGGAGTGCGCTCGCCGCGGCACCGATCGAGGGCCGTGAACCTGTTTCCGGACGCGGGGGTCGGCGGGGTGGCCGAGGTCGCCGGGCGGGCCGAGGTCCTCCTCGTCTCCGTGCCCGATGACGCGATCGGGCCGGTCGTCACGGACCTGGTCGCGGCGGGAGCCGTCGGACCCGGCCGGACACTCGTGCATCTCAGTGGGCGCCACGGCCTGGGCGTCCTGGCGGCAGGCGGTGACGTGGGCGCGGCCCGTATCGCGCTTCATCCGATCATGACCCTGCCGGGGATCATCGAGGACTCCGGTCTCCTCGTCGGTGTCCCGTTCGGGATCACCGCCGATCCCGTGGCCGAGGGGCTGGCCCGCCGCCTGGTCACCGACGTCGGCGGCATCGCTCTGCCCGTCGCGGATGACCGGCGGGATCTCTACCACGCCTCTCTCGTGCTCGGCGGGAACTTCCTGACCACCCTGGTGGCAGCTGCCGGCGAGGTGCTGGCCGCGGCGGGCGTGCCGGATCCGGCCGCGGCGCTCGGTCCGCTGCTGCGGGCATCGCTGGCGAACACCCTGACCGACGGCTGGTCGGCGTCGACCGGACCGGTGCGACGCGGTGATCTCGGCACCGTCGTGGCACATCTGACCGCGCTCGACCGGCTGGATCCACAGATCGCCGCCGTGTACCGACGATTGGCGATCTTCACCGCGGAGGAGCTCGAACGGGTCGGGCTGCTCGCCCCGGCCGTGGTCGCACGCCTGCGCGAAGCCGTCCCGGACGAGCCCGGCGACCGACCGGGCGAGGCCCGCCGCGGGCCGGCAGCCGTACGGGTCGGGGGCGGCGGCCACACGTCCGACGGGAACGTTCGGCCAGCGCCGTCGCGTTGAGACAGGTGTACCGGTTCGACAGGACGGACACTCGATCGCCATGCCACACCGCCACTTCAACGGTCTGAAGACCGCGCTGCTGCTGGGCGTGCTGTCCGCCGCCATCATCGTGGTGGGTTCGCTGTTCGGGCGCGGAGGTCTGGTCATCGCGCTCGTGCTCGCGGTCGGTATGAACGGCTTCGCCTACTTCTTCTCTGACCGGATAGCCCTGCGGGCCATGCGGGCCTATCCCGTGACGCAGGTCGAGCAGCCCCGGCTCTACGCGATCGTCGGGGATCTCGCCCGCAATGCCCGGATGCCCATGCCGCGGCTGTACCTCAGCCCGACCCGGGCGCCCAACGCCTTCGCTACCGGCCGTAACCCGCGAAACGCGGCGGTCTGTTGCACTGAGGGCATCATGGAGATTATGGACGATCGTGAGCTACGCGGCGTTCTCGGTCACGAGCTCAGCCACGTCTACAACCGGGACATCCTGATCGCATCGGTGGCCGGTGCCCTCGCCAGTGTTATCGTCTATCTGGCGAACATGGCCCAGTTCCTGGCTATTTTCGGTGGGCGGAACGATGAGGACGGTCCCGGCATCTTCGAGCTTCTGCTGCTGATGATCCTGGGTCCCGTCGCGGCGACGATCATCCAGCTCGCGATCAGTCGGTCCCGGGAGTACCAGGCCGACGAGTCCGGCGCGACGCTCACCGGTGACCCGATCGGGCTGGCGAACGCGTTGCGCAAGCTGGACGCCGGCACCGCGGCGCGGCCCCTGCCGCAGACCTCCAAGCTCGGTCCCGCCGCCGCGCTCATGATTGCAAATCCGTTCCGGGGTGGGGGGGTCGGGAAGCTGTTCTCCACCCATCCGCCCATGAACGAGCGGATCGAGCGTCTCGAACAGATGTCACGCATGAATCCGTATCGGTGACCGGGCCCGATGGCCACGATGTTGTCCGCGGCGCGTCGTCGCGGTAACACCCCGAAGTACTCGGAGTACGCTTTAACCGCGAACTGCCGGCCGAAACGGCGTCGGTTCACAACCAGGACCGCGGCGGAGCAAACCCCCCAGGTTCCGCCGCAAGCACCCCGCCCGAAACCCCCCATCGGGCGGGGTGCACCCTGTCTCCAGCTTTTCCGTCGCGTCAGCGGTAGTTGACGAACTGGAGGGGAACTTCGAAGTCCTCGGTTTTGAGTATCTGGATCACGCGCTGCAGGTCATCGCGCTTCTTCCCGGTCACCCGTAGCTGATCACCCTGAATCTGGGCCTGTACCCCCTTCGGGCCATCCGTCCGGATCTTCTTGGCGATGGCCTTGGCCTTGTCCTCCGCGATGCCCTGCTGAACGGTGACGGGCAACCGGAACTCCTTGCCCGACGGCTTGGGCTCGTCGAAGGTCAGGGCCTTGAGGGAAATGCCGCGTTTGACGAACTTCTCCTGCAGTACGTCGAGCACCGCCTTGACCCGCTCGTCCGTGTTCGCTACAAGCAGAATCGACTCGCCGGACAGCGTCGCGGATGCGCCGGTGTCACGGAAGTCGAAGCGGGTCCGGATTTCCTTGACCGTCTGGTTGACGGCGTTGTCTATCTCCTGGGCGTCAACTTTGCTGACGATGTCGAAGGATGGATCTGCCACGTGTGCGGACCTCCTGGTCGGTTCGATGTGGGTGAGGATCGTGTGGAGTCGAGTGCTGTGCGTGATCGTGGTGCGCGGCCTTCGTTTCGTGAGCCGCTACTCACCGTTGTAATCGATCGTCGGCGGCCGCAGCGGGGCGGTGCGGCATCACGATGCTCCGTCGGGACCGGTATGCTCCTCTACGACGGCAGGTTGCCCGAGCGGCCAAAGGGAGCGGTCTGTAAAACCGTCGGCTCAGCCTACGATGGTTCGAATCCATCACCTGCCACCATCCCGGAGTTCCCGGGGATCATGCTTCTACACGGGCTCGGATCCACAGGCCCGGAGCATCGCTCCGGGCCTGTGGATGTGCGGCCGCGGATGGTCCTCGTCGCCGGGCGGTCAGGTGTCCGCGGCTGCGGCCTCCAGGTCCGCCCGGGTCAGGACGGGATGCAACGTCAGACCGAGCTCGGCGAGTCTCTCCCGGCCGCCCTCCTGCCGGTCGATCACACAGAGCACGTGTTCCACGACCGCTCCGGCATCCCGCAGTACCCGGGTCGCGTCGAGCACGGCACCACCGGAGGTGACCACGTCCTCGACGAGGGCGACGTGGCGTCCGGTGACGTCGCCGCCCTCCGCGATGCGTCGGGTGCCGTATTCTTTGGCCTTCTTCCGGACGAACCGGGCGGGCAGACCGGTGCGCTGGGAGAGCAGAGTCACGAGGGGCACTCCGCCGAGTTCGAGTCCGGCGAGGATCTCCGCGCCGGGCGGCACCAGTTCGGTGAGCCCGGCCACCACCGCAGCGAGCAGCGCCGGGTCGGCTTCGAAGAGGTACTTGTCGAAGTACTCGGTGCTTGTCCGGCCCGACCGGAGCAGGAATGTCCCGGTCAGCTGGGAAGCAGTCCGAACCTGGGCGGCCAGCGCCGCGTTGTCGTTCACGTCTGCTCACTCTAGGACCGGTTCCCCGCCGGGATGCCGGCCGTGGACGGTCACCCATGGGCCGCCATGGCCGGGGCACTACCGTTGCCTCATGTCATCGGCTGAGGCGGAGCGCGCGGTCCCGCTGTTCGTCTACGGGACGCTGCTGTTCCCCGAGGTCGTGCGGGCGCTCATCGGACGCGTACCCGAGGTGGGGCCCGCCACGGTCACCGGCTGGCGGGCCGCCCGGCTGCGTGGTCGGCTCTATCCGGGCCTCGTGCCCACGGCCGAGGCGGACGGGCCGGATCGGGCCACCGCCGGCCTCGTCCTCCTGGGGCTTGCCGCACGGGAACGGGCGATCCTCGATGCCTTCGAAGGCGAGGCCTACGAGACCCGTCCGCTGCTCCTGACCGACGGGCTACCCGCCATGGCCTACCTTTGGCGTGATCTCGCCGAGGCGATGCCGGAGAACTGGGACGCCCGGGTCTTCGCCGACCGTCATCTCACCGACTACGCCCTGCGGTGCGCCACCTGGCGGGCGGGGCTGGCCGATCCGGCACCCTAACCGCGAGCTGACCGCCTGACCGCGAGCCGCCGTTCAGCCGGTGGTGGGCGGCCGCGGACCCTCTTCGCGCCGGACGCCGCCCCCGGAGGTCACCCGGGTGCCACCGGTCTCGGTGAGGCGACCGACTCCGGCCTCACGCCCGGCGGAGACCCCGGCCTGGTCGCTCGGATACGGCTCCTCGTACCCGGCTCTGGCCCGAGGAGCATCGTAGGTGCACAGTACGTAGATGACGACTACGTCGATCGCGATGATGACGACGGACCAGACCGGGAACGCCGCAAGGAACGCCAGCTGCCCGATGGCGTTGATCGTCGCGATTGCGACCCCTCCCCAGCGGGCGGCCTCGTTACGGGCCGCGATGCCGAAGGCGATCAGTATCTCGACGACGCCGACCACGATCCACAACCAGCCCCAGAAGGTGGTGTCGGCGTAGATCACGCTGGTCCCGCCGTTGAGGTTGTTCACCACGACGGTGTAGTCGCGCAGGGACGCAATGCCGTAGATCAGGTTGTGGAAGCCGACGATGAACATGATGACGGCGGCGAAGGTGAGCCATCCGTTCAGCGGGCGTGCCACCCGTGTTCCTGCCATCTCATCCTCCCCGGTCGTACTCGCGGCGGATCGCTCTGCCCGCATGGTGCGGTCCGTCGTTGTTCGGTAGTCATACGACCACCTCTCCGCCGCGTAGGTGCGATACCCACGGTAGGCCGCCGTCACCCATCGTTGTGTCCGTCGGGCCGGAGGCGGTTCTCTCCGGCCCGGGACACGATCAGGGAGCGGTGCCGGCGCCACCCGCCACACCCACGCCACTCTTGCCGGTGCCGTTCTTGCCGGCCGGCAGTGTCGTGACCGCGTTCGTCGCCGCGCTCCAGCGGAGCTTGCCGAACTGAAAGGTGCTCTCCCGTCCGCCCGGGACCGAGTACTCGTCGGTGATCGGAAGCCCGAGGCTCGACGTCGTGCCACCGAGGCCCAGATAGGTCCGCAGGATGCGGCCGTGGACCTCGTGCGCGCCGATGGCCGGGTGCCAGTAGATCCAGCCACCCTGGAACTTCGCCTGAAGCGTCTCCGGGGCCGTGGCGTACTCGACACCGCTCACCGGCCGGCGCAGGAAGCTGTTCGTTCCGCCCAGCTCCAGGAACTTCGTCGCGATGGATCCGTGCAGGGCCTGTACGCCGGTCGCCACGGACCAGAAGGCCAGGCCGTTGGAGTAACGCTGCCAGCGACCGCCACCGCCGGCGGGCAGTTCGCTGTCGACGGGCGTCCCAACGGCCAGGCGGGTCAGCCCGGCGGTCGCGTACCACTTCTCGATCTCGCTGCGGGTGCCGTCGGCCTGTGCGGCGAGCGCGGTCAGCGTGCAGCACAGCACGTTCAGATCGACATTTCCCATGATCCCCGGGACATTTCCACTCGAGGTGTACTGCCACAGCGCCCACTTGGTCCAGCCGCCGGGCAGCCAGCCCGGGGTCGCCTTGTTGTTGTAGATGGCGAACCAGAACGGATACCGGGCGAAGCTGTGGTTGTCCGCCAGCTTCTTGGTCCAGAACGAGCGGTACGTGTAGAGGATGGGCGCCCGGCCGGTCTCGGTCTCGATCTTCTCGAGGAACGCCCGCGTCCAGGCGGCCAGCGCGGCGGGATCGAGTCCTCCGTCGTCCTCGAGGTCGAGCACGGGGGCCAGCTGCCCGGCGGCGCGGGTCAGCCCGCTCACCGTGATGAAGCGCTGTGCCTGGTCCACCGCGGTCGAGATCGGCCGCGCCGGCCGCGCGTAGTGATAGGCCCCGACCACCAGACCGGCTTTGGCGGCCGCGTCCCGGTCCGCGGCAAAGTACGGATTGGTGTAGTTCGGTCCTTCGGTGGCCTTAATGATCGCAAAGCTCAGGCCGGAGCCGCGCGCTGCGGTCCAGTCGATGGGGCCGCCGCCGGGATGCTGCCAGGAGGCCACGTCGATCCCCCGTGGCCAGGTCGGGGACGGCACCGCGCCCTGGGCGACTCCGGTGGTCGCGGTCAACGCCCCCGCGGTGATGGCCAGCGCCGCGATGCTCGTCACCCGCCGGGGGAGGGGGATTGGCAGCAGGGACGGGCGGGTGTCGACCCGCCGCCGCGTCGACCCCGGAGGAGGGCCGTGGCCTTCTTCATCCGGGTGGCCAGACGTGGGGGTGGTGGTCGGCAGGGTGGTGGTCGTAGGCACGGTGTCGCCGGCGGTGGGACCGGGCCGGACCTCGCGTGTCGTCGGATACCGGCTGGAACGGTGCATAGGACGCATGGGCAACCCTCGATGCTCGGGAGGCGATGCTGGGGAGGCTCGCCAGGCGGTTGGCCACGCCGGCAGCGGCGCACCAACGGGTGCTCCACACGCTAAGCATCGAAGAGATTACTTACAGCTATCAGTGTGAGTGGCGTCCAGGTAGGTCGCTACGGATAGTTGTTCCCGTCGGCAATCTCCGCATGTTTCGATGGAACGGAGTGAGGGTCGGGCGTACTGGCGTGTCATGGGGCGGACCTGGCGGTCAGGGCAGGGGGGTCGTTTCCGGCCGGCGTAGCGCCGACGGGGCCAGCGGGGGCCCTCACGCCGGTCGCCGGGAGGACCGGTCGCCGGGAGGACCGGCGGGTTCGGGGACGAAGTGGGTGAGGGGGTCACCCAACCCCGCCTGTCGTCGTGTAACCTGAGCTCCGCGGCCTCGCCCCTTTAGCTCAGTCGGCAGAGCGTCTCCATGGTAAGGAGAAGGTCTACGGTTCGATTCCGTAAAGGGGCTCCACGTTCCGCCTTCGGGTGGGTTCGTGTCCGGGGGGATGTCCGCCGGTCCTCCCGCGGGGTAAGATGTTGGTCGGGCCGCCGCAAGCAGGTGGACCATCCTAGCGGTGTAGCTCAGTCTGGCAGAGCAAGCGGCTCATAATCGCTGTGTCGCCGGTTCAAGTCCGGCCACCGCTACCAGCAGTGTGCGGCCTACCGCGGAGCCCGTGCGGGATCGCGGTTCGCCGCGCCGCCTGACCTGTTCAGCAACCGACTTAGGAAGAGGCATCACGCCGTGGCCGCCACTGACGTACGCCCGAAGATCACGATGGCGTGTCAGGTGTGTAAGCACCGGAACTACATCACGCGCAAGAACCGTCGCAACGACCCGGACCGCCTCGAACTGAAGAAGTTCTGCCCGAACTGCGGCAAGCACACGGAGCACCGCGAGACGCGCTGACGTTGCTCCGGCGGCTGCCCATCGGCGCGTCCGGGCGCCCGTCCCCACCTGGACGGGCGGGGTCGCTGAATCCTCCGTGCACGTATCTACGTTCCGCACCGGTAGCCGGTCAGGGAAGTCCTTGGCCGGCTTCCTGGCATGCCAGCCAAGATTATCGACCGATGGCGGGCGATGTGGTAACCACGTAGAGACACCCTGGTCATCCCGCTGATGGCGCGATCGGAGTTGCGATGCCGCTCAATCAGGACTTCGTGGGACGAAGCTCGGTTTCCCCCGCCCCGTTCCAGGTCGGGCGCGAGCACATCCGGAGGTTCGCCGAAGCGATCGGGGACGACAACCCGCTGTACCACGATCTGGAGGCCGCGAAGGCCGCTGGTTATCCCGATCTCGTGGCTCCACCCACGTTCCTCATCACAGTGATCCCCGGAACCCTCGGGGTGCCCACCGACGATCCGGAGCTCGGCCTCGACTTCTCTCTGGTCGTCCACGGCGAGGAACGTTTCGTGTTGCTTCGGCCGGTGGTGGCCGGCGACGAGCTGATCTGCACCTCGACCCTGACCGGCATCCGGTCCGTGGGGACCAACGAGGTGCTCGTCGTCAACTACCAGTTCGCCACGATCTACGGAGAGCAGGTCGCCACCGGCGTGTGTGGGCTGGTCTCGCGCGGGACGGCTCCGCCGAGGCGCCAATGACACCTTTGCCGACAGGGTTGTCGGAGTCCCACCGGCCCCGCTCGGCTCCGGCGACCGCGCGTTGCGCACGTTCCGGGCGACCCCGGGCGTCCTCACGATCTGGAGAACGATGACCGCCACGGTGAGCTACGACGACGTCGAGGTCGGCACCGAGCTGCCGGAGCGACTTTTCCCGTTGCGTCGGGATGATCTTGTCCGGTATGCCGGTGCGTCCGGCGACTTCAACCCCATTCACTGGAGCGATCGGGCGGCCGCCGAGGCCGGCCTACCGGGAGTGCTGGCGCACGGCATGCTGACCATGGCGACGGCCGCGCGGTTGGTCACGGACTGGCTCGGGGACCCGGGCGCCGTGGTCGAGTTCGGGGTGAAGTTCTCCTCCCCGGTGATCGTGCCCGACGACGGCGCCGGCGCGACGGTGTCCGTGCGTGGCATGGTCGAGAAGAAGCTCGACGACAACCTGGTGGTGGTGAATCTCACCACCCGATGCGACGGAAAAAAGGTCTTGATGGCGGCCCGGGCGACCGTCCGGCTGCGCTGAGGCCTGCCGCGCGGCAGGTCCGGCCGCTGAGCCGCCCGGCGGCCTCAGGCCGCCTCGGCGAGCAGGGCGGAGAGGCGGCTGACTCCCTTGACGAGATCGTCGTCGCTCAGCGCGTAGGACAGCCGGGCGAAGCCGGGAGTGCCGAAGGCCTCACCCGGCACGATCGCGACCCCAGCCTCCTCGAGGATCAGCTGGCACAGATCCGCGGACGTGGTGGGGATACGGCCGCGCAGGGTGCGCCCGAGCACGTCCCGCACCGACGGATAGCAGTAGAACGCCCCGTCGGGCAGTGGGCAGCGGATCCCGGGCGTCTGCGACAGCAGGCGGTGCATCGTCTGCCGGCGGCGGTCGAAGGCGGTGCGCATCGTGGCGACCGCATCCAGCGGGCCGGCGACCGCGGCAAGCGCGGCGGCCTGGGCGACGTTCGAGACGTTCGACGTCGCGTGGGACTGGAGGTTGGTCGCGGCGGCTACGGCGTCCGCCGGCCCGACCAGCCAACCGACCCGCCATCCCGTCATCGCGTAGGTCTTCGCGACCCCGTTGACGATGATGCAGCGTTCGGCGAGCTCAGGTACCTCGGCGAGAACGGAGGCGAACCTTGTCTCGCCGTAGACCAGATGCTCGTAGATCTCGTCGCTGATGACCCAGATCCCGGCCTGCTCGGCCCACCGTCCGATCGCGCGGACCTCCTCGGGGGTGTGGACGGCGCCGGTCGGGTTCGACGGGGAGTTGAACAGCAGAACCTTGGTCCGCGGGGTGCGTGCCGCCTCCAGTTGTTCCACCGTCACCCGGTACCCGGCTTCCGGACCGGTGACGACGTCGACCGGGACACCCCCGGCCAGCCGGATCGACTCCGGGTAGGTCGTCCAGTACGGGGCGGGCAGGAGCACCTCGTCCCCCGGGTCGAGCAGCGTCGCGAACGCCGCGTAGACAGCCTGCTTGCCGCCGTTGGTCACCAGGACCTGGCTCGGCGAGACGATCACCCCCGAGTCTCGGGCGGTCTTCTCGGCGATGGCCTGCTTCAGCTCCGGCAGGCCCGCGGCCGGGCTGTAGCGGTGCATGCGGGGCTCACGGCATGCCTTCTCGGCGGCGGCGACGATGTGGTCCGGGGTTGGGAAGTCCGGCTCCCCGGCGCCGAACCCGATCACGTCGCGGCCCGCGGCGCGCATCGCCTTGGCGGTGGCGTCGACGGCGAGCGTTGCGGAGGGGGCGATTCCCCCGATGCGGTGCGAGATCCTGCTCATGGCCGCCATGCTGCCACGGCTGTCACACGCGTGTCGGATGCACGTCGGACGTACCGTGGGATCCGTCCGGACCCTCCGGCAACGGTCCTCCGGCCCGTCCGGCCGCATCCATTCGAACCTCCGTGACAGGCTGCCAGCCCCCTCGCCCCCCGCTACCCCCTCGACGCGATCGCCGTACGCGGAGTCCAGGCGGCAAAGGGGTATGCTCGATCCGCTCGGGTACCCATTCCGGTACATCGCCGTGCGGCTGGGCTATGCGCTACGTAGCGCATAGCCGGGGTATGGTGGCGTAGCGGTCGCAAGGATCCGGGTGTGTGTCTAGGGGCGTGGCTCAATTGGTAGAGCACCGGTCTCCAAAACCGGCGGTTGCAGGTTCGAGTCCTGTCGCCCCTGCGCTGTTCGACAGTTGGCTGGTTCGATGACGCTGGTTCGATGACGGAGTGGGTGGAGTTGAGTGGCGACCGATACCCGTGACGCGGCACCGCGCCCCAAGCGGGCTACGCGTGCCGCGGGTCGACGTCGGTATCGGCCACTTGTGTTCATCCGCGAGGTCATGGCGGAGTTGCGGAAGGTCGTCTACCCCGGGCGGAGTGAGCTGATCACCTATGTGCTGGTCGTGCTTGTCTTCGTCAGCGTGATGACGGCGTTCGTGGCTACCCTCGACTTCGGCCTCACGAAGGCGGTCCTCGCGATCTTCGGCTGACGGGTCCCACCGCCGGACAGGCCGGGGCCGAAGCAGGCGGTGGTCGCTGGAGCTGCCCATCGGCGAGCTGGCTGCCCGTCCGGCCCCACGCCCGCGCAGCGCCGCTTCGCGGGTCCACAGCAGCAGAAGTGTTCACGAGAGTAAGGATCGTCCGCGTGTCCCAGTCGCCCGAGCACGCCTCCTCCGAGCAGGGGGAGGCCCTCGCCCGTCTCGATCCCCTCGCGGCGTTCGAGCACGACGAGGTGGCGAGCACGGACGCCGGCGCCGAGCTCGGCGACGTCTACGCCACCGCCGAGGCCGATCCCACCGCCGAGGCCGATCCCACCCCCGAGGCCGATCCCACCCCCGAGGGTGCTTTCCCGGTCTCCCCGGCGGTCGGGACGGTGCCGCCGGCCCTGACCGACGACGATGCCGACGACGACGATGCCGACCTGCGGCGGGCGATCGAGGACGCGCCTGGCGAGTGGTACGTCGTGCACTCCTATGCGGGGTACGAGAACAAGGTCAAGACCAATCTCGAGACCCGGATCTCCAGCCTCAACATGGAGGACTACATCTTCCAGATCGAGGTGCCCACCGAGGAGGTCCCGGTGGTCAAGAACGGCAAGCGGCAGCTTGTCCAGCAGAAGAAGTACCCGGGTTACATCTACGTCCGGATGGATCTGACCGATCAGTCGTGGTCGGCGGTCCGTAACACCCCGGGTGTGACCGGGTTCGTCGGGCTCACCAACCGGCCCTCCCCGCTGCGCCGGGAGGAGGTCCTCTCGATCCTCGCCCCGGTTGTGCCGAAGGAGAAGAAGGTCGAGACCGTCCGGGTGCAGGAGTTCGAGGTCGGCGAGTCCGTCACCGTCATGGACGGCCCCTTCGCCACGCTCCCGGCGACCATCAGCGAGATCAACCTCGACGCCCAGCGACTGAAGGTGCTGGTCTCGATCTTCGGTCGGGAGACGCCCGTCGAGCTGCAGTTCAATCAGGTCGCGAAGATCTGATCCGCTCCGTAGAACCCCGGTAGGAAGACGAGCACATGCCTCCCAAGAAGAAGAAGATCACTGCGATCATCAAGCTCCAGATCAACGCCGGCAAGGCCACCCCGGCGCCGCCGGTCGGCCCCGCGCTGGGTCAGCATGGCGTGAACATCATGGAGTTCTGCAAGCAGTACAACGCGGCGACCGAGTCGCAGGCCGGCAACGTCGTGCCGGTCGAGATCACCGTCTACGACGACCGGTCCTTCACCTTCGTCACGAAGACCCCGCCGGCCGCGCGGCTCATCCTCAAGGCCGCGGGCGTGGAGAAGGGCAGTGGCACCCCGCACCGGGACAAGGTTGCCAAGCTCACCACGGCGCAGATCCGCGAGATCGCCCAGACCAAGCTCCCGGACCTCAACGCCACCTCGATCGAGGCCGCCGAGAAGATCATCGCCGGCACCGCTCGATCCATGGGTATCACGGTCGGCGAGTAGTACGCCCTCGCGTTCCCCCCACCACCGGACCGACCAGTGGGAGGGCGGCCGGGCGCAGGTGCCGGGTGGACAGGATGTGTCCACGTCGCCGCGTCCCTTCGACGGCCGTCCGCCATCACCACGAGGAGACAGACAGTATGAAGCGCAGCAAGGCCTACCGTGCCGCGGCCGAGAAGATCAACCCGGAGAACTTCTACAGCCCGCTGGAGGCGGTCCGCCTCGCGCAGCAGACCTCGACGACGAAGTACGACGCGACGGTCGAGGTTGCGATCCGGCTCGGGGTCGACCCTCGCAAGGCCGACCAGATGGTCCGTGGCACGGTCAACCTGCCGCACGGCACCGGGAAGTCCCCCCGCGTCGCTGTCTTCGCAGCCGGGGAGAAGGCCGCTGAGGCGAGCGCGGCCGGGGCCGACATCGTCGGTAGCGATGACCTGGTCGCCCGGATCCAGGAGGGCTTCCTGGAGTTCGACGCGACCGTCGCGACGCCCGATCAGATGGCGAAGGTTGGTCGGATCGCTCGGGTCCTGGGCCCCCGCGGCCTGATGCCGAACCCTAAGACCGGCACCGTGACGCTGGACATCGGCAAGGCCGTCTCCGACATCAAGGGCGGAAAGATCAACTTTCGGGTGGACAAGCAGGGTAACCTGCACATCGTCATCGGGAAGACGAACTTCACCGACACCCAGCTGATCGAGAACTACACGGTTGCCCTGGATGAGATCGTCCGGGTGAAGCCGTCCGCGGCCAAGGGCCGGTATCTGAAGAAGATCACCTTCACGACCACCATGGGCCCGGGTATCCCGGTCGACCCGAACCGCACCCGCAACCTTCTCGACGAGGGTGCCGCCGCCTGATCCGAGCCGTCCGGCGGCTCTCGCTCGTCCGGAGGCATCGCCGCACGAAGCCATGCGTGCGGCCGCCGGGCGAGCGAACAGGGGCGAGAACAGCGACGAACAGTCGCGTACACTGATATCCAGTTCCACACCGAAGACCGCTGGTTGCCGTCTCCGTTCCCGTCGAGGGCCACTCCTCGTCCGGTTCGACCGACGGCCGAAGGCCCCGGGTTCCCCGGGCGGCCCGCGCAGGTGACGGACGGGAAGTTCCGTGACGGATGCACGCAGCCGGGTGACACACCCGGTAGCGCCACCGCCGCCCTTCACGCCCCGTGCGCCTGCGCCGGGGCGTTCGTCATGTTCCAGGGGCGTTTCCGTATGACCAGCCGACACCCCGAAGGAGCCCCATGGCGAAAGCTGAGAAGACCGCCGCGGTGGCGGAGATCGTCGAGGAGTTCCGTGGCTCGACCGCTGCGGTGCTCACGGAGTACCGCGGTTTGACGGTGAGCCAGCTCACCGAGCTGCGGCGTGCCCTCGGCGAGGGCACGCGCTACTCCGTGGTCAAGAACACCCTGACCAAGATTGCGGCGGAGCAGGCCGGGGTCACCGGACTCGACGACCTGTTCGTCGGGCCGACCGCCGTCGCCTTCGTCAGCGGCGACCCGGTCGAGGCGGCCAAGGGCCTGCGCGACTTCGCTCGGGCGAACCCGGCACTGGTGCTCAAGGGCGGCTTCGTCGAGGGCAAGCCGATGACCGCCGACGAGATTCGCAAGCTTGCGGATCTTGAGTCCCGCGAGGTCCTGCTGGCGAAGCTGGCCGGGGCGATGAAGGGCACGCTGGCCGGGGCCGTCGGGCTCTTCGCCGCTCCGCTGTCCCAGGTGGCCCGGCTCGCCGAGGCGCTGCGCGAGCAGCGCGAAGGCCAGTCCGCCGGCGTCGCCGAGCAGCCGGCCGCCGAGGCTGCCGCCGAATAGCCGAGCGGCGCCACCATGGTGCCGCTCCGAGATCACAATCAGGTCGCTCGCAGTCACGAGCAGGCCACCCCGAATCAGGCATGACGAGGAAGGAACCGCCACCATGGCGAAGCTGTCGACCGAAGAGCTGCTGGACGCCTTCAAGGAACTGACCCTGCTGGAGCTCTCGGAGTTCGTGAAGCAGTTCGAGGAGACCTTCGGTGTCACCGCCGCGGCTCCGGTCGCCGTGGCCGCCGCTCCGGCCGCCGGTGGTGCGGGCGGCGAGGCGCCGGCCGCCGAGGAGCAGGACGAGTTCGACGTCATCCTTGAATCCGTCGGTGACAAGAAGATCCAGGTCATCAAGGAGGTCCGCGCGCTGACCAGCCTCGGGCTGAAGGAGGCCAAGGACCTCGTCGACGGGGCTCCGAAGCCAGTCCTGGAGAAGGTCGCCAAGGAGGCGGCGGACAAGGCGAAGGCGGCCCTCGAGGGCGCCGGCGCCACGGTCACCGTCAAGTAAGTACCGGCAGTCCGAGCAGTACTGGCAGCACCCCGCTGCCCTGGACGCCCCGTCCGGCGATGCCCGTCGCCGGACGGGGCGTCCCTTGCGGCCACCCGGCGTGGCCGTGGCGGACACCCCCGTGCCGGGGCACCCCTCTGCGGTGCCCCGGCACGTGCTGTCTGGAAGGCCCGAAAGGTCCACCGCAGGCGGCCCGATGCACAGATGGGCAGGTCGGGTCCGTTCGTGACGTTTTCCGAAGGGGGTTGACGGCCTCTGTGGATCGGAGTTCCATCAAGTTTGCGAACCCTCGTCGGGAGCGGATGCGGTGCGCTACGTCCTCCCTGCGTGGTCCCATCACGCAGGTCCTTGCCAGCGGTGTGCCCTTCGGCTACACTGCTAGTTTGCGCTGCCCTTCTCGTTGTATCGGCCTCGTCGACGTCGTGCCGTTGGTGATGGTCGGCCCTGTTCGGGGGCTGGTATGCACCGCGAGGCGGTTCCGGTTACGTGGTCCGGAGCGGTACTCGCGGTCAGTCCGGGACGATGTGGGGGCGCGCTGGTCGTGCCGGAGTGTGGCACGGCTGTACGGCTGCCACACCGAGGACCCTGAGCGAGACCCTTGCCCATACACCGATCCGTTGTTCTCAGCGGACACTCGTGTCGCCGCGCGCACATGCCGTGGCGAGGCTTCCGCGTGCCCGTTGTCGGCTTGTCGGCCGCACATCCGCTACGCAGGACGCCCGGGGGTCGGCCTCCACGTCCCGCGGCCATCATCTCACCGGTGGGGCACCCCCCGCCGCCGTTCCTGACAACCGTAGCGAGACACTGATCACCTGACCATTCCCCGACGGATACTTGACGTCCGCGACGCCAGCCCGACGATCAGGCCACCGGAAGGACCACCTTGGCCGCCTCGCGCTCTTCCTCCCGCATCTCGTTCGCTAAGATCATCGAGCCCCTCGAGGTCCCGGATCTCCTTGCTCTTCAGACGCAGTCCTTCGATTGGCTGATCGGTAGTGACGCCTGGGCGGAGCGGGTGCAGGAGGCCATCGATTCCGGCCGTGACGACGTTCCGATCACCTCGGGTCTCGAGGAGGTCTTCAAGGAGATCTCCCCGATCGAGGACTTCTCCGGCTCGATGTCACTGTCCTTTCGGGACCACCGGTTCGAACCGCCCAAGTACTCCGTGGAGGAGTGCAAGGACAAGGACATGACCTTCTCGGCCCCGCTGTTCGTCACGGCCGAGTTCACCAACAACAACACCGGCGAGATCAAGAGCCAGACGGTGTTCATGGGTGACTTCCCGCTCATGACCCCGAAGGGCACCTTCGTCATCAACGGCACTGAGCGCGTGGTGGTCAGTCAGCTCGTGCGCTCTCCGGGGGTCTACTTCGAGCGCAGCCTCGACAAGGCTTCCGACAAGGACCTGTACTCCTGCAAGGTGATCCCCTCCCGGGGAGCCTGGCTGGAGTTCGAGATCGACAAGCGCGACACCGTGGGCGTGCGGATCGACCGCAAGCGCCGTCAGTCCGTCACGGTGCTGCTCAAGGCGCTCGGCTGGGACGAGGCCCGCATCCTCGAGCGGTTCGGTGACTTCCCGTCGATGCGGATCACCCTGGAGAAGGACCACACCGCCGGCCAGGACGATGCGCTGCTCGACATCTACCGCAAGCTGCGCCCGGGTGAGCCGCCGACACGGGAGTCGGCGCAGACCCTGCTGGAGAACCTCTTCTTCAACCCGAAGCGTTACGACCTCGCCAAGGTCGGTCGCTACAAGGTCAACAAGAAGCTTTCCCTGGGTGTTGCCCACGACGTCGGTGTCCTCACCGAGAACGACATCGTGCGCACGATCGAGTACGTCGTCAAGCTGCACGCGGGTGCCGACCCGGCCGAGTACGAGGTCGACGACATCGACCACTTCGGCAACCGGCGCATACGCACCGTCGGCGAGCTTATCCAGAACCAGGTCCGCCTCGGCCTGGCCCGGATGGAGCGTGTCGTCCGCGAGCGGATGACGACCCAGGACGTCGAGGCGATCACCCCGCAGACCCTGATCAACATCCGGCCGGTCGTCGCCTCCATCAAGGAGTTCTTCGGCACCAGCCAGCTCTCGCAGTTCATGGACCAGACCAACCCGCTCGCCGGTCTGACCCACAAGCGCCGCCTGAACGCGCTCGGCCCCGGTGGTCTGTCCCGGGAGCGGGCCGGCTTCGAGGTCCGTGACGTGCACCCCAGCCACTACGGCCGGATGTGCCCGATCGAGACGCCGGAAGGCCCGAACATCGGCCTGATCGGCTCGCTGTCGACGTTCGCGCGGGTCAACCCGTTCGGCTTCATCGAGACCCCGTACCGCAAGGTGGAGAACGGCCGGGTCACCGGCCAGATCGACTGGCTGACCGCGGACGAGGAGGACCGGCACGTCAAGGCGCAGGCGAACACCCCGCTGCGGCCCGACGGCTCGTTCGCGGAGGACCGTGTCCTGGTCCGCCGCAAGGGCGGTGAGGTCGAGTTCATCCCGCCGGACGAGGTCGACTACATGGACGTCTCGCCGCGGCAGATGGTGTCCGTGGCGACCGCGATGATCCCGTTCCTCGAGCATGACGACGCCAACCGCGCGCTGATGGGCTCCAACATGCAGCGCCAGTCGGTGCCGCTGCTGCGCTCCGAGGCGCCGCTGGTCGGCACCGGGATGGAGGCCCGCGCGGCCAAGGATGCCGGCGACGTGGTCGTCTGCGCCCAGGCGGGGGTGGTCGAGGATCTCTCGGCCGACTACATCACCGTCATGCACGACGACGGCACCCGGCGCACCTACCGGCTGGCGAAGTTTCGCCGGTCGAACCAGGGCACCTGCATCAACCAGAAGCCGATCGTGAACGAGGGCGACCGGGTCGGGGCCGGCCAGGTCATCGCGGACGGCCCGTGCACCGACAACGGTGAGATGGCGCTCGGCAAGAACCTGCTGGTCGCCTTCATGCCGTGGGAGGGGCACAACTACGAGGATGCGATCATCCTGTCCCAGCGTCTCGTCCAGGACGACGTGCTGTCCTCGATCCACATCGAGGAGCACGAGGTCGACGCCCGCGACACCAAGCTCGGCCCGGAGGAGATCACCCGGGACATCCCGAACGTCGCCGAGGAGGTTCTCGCCGACCTCGACGAGCGGGGGATCATCCGGATCGGCGCCGAGGTCTCGCCCGGCGACGTCCTGGTCGGCAAGGTCACGCCCAAGGGCGAGACCGAGCTGACCCCCGAGGAGCGCCTGTTGCGCGCGATCTTCGGGGAGAAGGCCCGGGAGGTCCGTGACACCTCGCTGAAGGTGCCGCACGGTGAGTCCGGCAAGGTCATCGGCGTGCGGGTGTTCTCCCGCGAGGACGGCGACGAGCTCCCGCCCGGGGTCAACGAGCTGGTCCGGGTCTACGTCGCCCAGAAGCGAAAGATCACCGACGGGGACAAGCTTGCCGGCCGGCACGGTAACAAGGGTGTCATCGCGAAGATCCTCCCGGCCGAGGACATGCCCTTCCTCGAGGACGGGACCCCGGTCGACGTCGTGCTCAACCCGCATGGTGTGCCTCGGCGGATGAACATCGGCCAGATCCTGGAGACCCACCTCGGGTGGGTGGCCAAGACCGGCTGGCAGGTCGACTCCGGCACCGAGGACTGGAAGGAGCGGCTGCGTGGCATCGGCGCGGACGCCGCCTCGGCCGGCACCAATGTGGCGACCCCCGTCTTCGACGGTGCCCGCGAGGAGGAGATCACCGGTCTGCTCGACTCCACCCTGCCCAACCGCGACGGCATCCAGCTGATCGGCTCCTCCGGCAAGGCCAAGCTGTTCGACGGCCGGACCGGTGAGCCGTACCCCTACCCGGTGGCGGTCGGCTACATCTACATCCTCAAGTTGCTGCACCTGGTCGACGACAAGATCCACGCTCGGTCGACCGGTCCCTACTCAATGATCACCCAGCAGCCCCTGGGTGGTAAGGCGCAGTTCGGTGGCCAGCGGTTCGGCGAGATGGAGGTGTGGGCGCTGGAGGCCTACGGCGCCGCCTACGCCCTGCAGGAACTACTGACCATCAAGTCCGACGACGTCGTGGGCCGGGTCAAGGTCTACGAGGCGATCGTCAAGGGCGAGAACATTCCGGAGCCCGGTATCCCGGAGTCGTTCAAGGTGCTCATCAAGGAGATGCAGTCGCTGTGCCTCAACGTCGAGGTGCTCTCCAGCGATGGCGTGCAGATCGAGATGCGTGACACCGACGAGGACGTCTTCCGTGCGGCGGAGGAACTCGGGATCGACCTGTCCCGGCGTGAGCCGAGCAGCGTCGAGGAGGTCTGACGGACGCCGGGGGTCCGACGCACCCGCCCTGATGGGCGGCGAGGCCCCCGGCGGCTCCATCCGACTCCAGCGTCCCGACCGAGAAAGAGAGAGCAGGCGACAGTCTTGCTGGACGTCAACTTCTTCGACGAACTGCGCATCGGTCTCGCCACCGCGGATGACATCCGCCAGTGGTCGCACGGTGAGGTCAAGAAGCCCGAGACGATCAACTACCGCACCCTGAAGCCGGAGAAGGACGGGCTCTTCTGCGAGAAGATCTTCGGTCCGACCCGGGACTGGGAGTGCTACTGCGGCAAGTACAAGCGGGTCCGGTTCAAGGGCATCATCTGTGAGCGCTGCGGCGTCGAGGTGACCCGGGCCAAGGTCCGCCGTGAGCGCATGGGCCACATCGAGCTGGCTGCGCCGGTCACCCACATCTGGTACTTCAAGGGTGTCCCGAGCCGCCTCGGCTACCTGCTGGACCTCGCGCCGAAGGACCTCGAGAAGGTCATCTACTTCGCCGCGTACATGATCACAAAGGTGGACACGGACGCCCGCCACCGCGATCTGCCGACCCTCGAGGCCCGCATCGGCGTCGAGAAGCAGCAGCTCGAGGACAAGAAGAACGCCGACGTGGAAGTCCGGCAGAAGCGGCTCGAGGCCGACCTCGCACAGCTCGAGGCCGAGGGCGCCAAGGGTGACGCGCGACGCAAGGTCCGCGAGTCGGCCGAGCGCGAGATGCGCCAGCTCCGGGACCGGGTGCAGCGTAAGATCGACGATCTCGACCGCGTCTTCGACCGGTTCAAGAACATGAAGGTCCAGGACCTGGAGCCGGACGAGCTGCTTTATCGCGAGCTGCGCGACCGCTTCGGTGCGTACTTCGACGGCGGTATGGGCGCCGAGGCGCTGCAGCGGCGGCTGGCCGACTTCGACCTGGCCGCCGAGGCCGAGTCGCTGCGCGAGACCATCCGCAGCGGCAAGGGGCAGAAGAAGGCCCGCGCGCTCAAGCGGCTCAAGGTCGTCTCCGCGTTCCTGAACACCCGCAACTCCCCGATGGGGATGGTGCTCGACTGCGTCCCGGTGATCCCACCCGATCTGCGCCCGATGGTGCAGCTCGATGGTGGCCGGTTCGCCACCTCGGACCTCAACGACCTGTACCGCCGGGTGATCAACCGGAACAACCGGTTGAAGCGGCTGCTCGACCTCGGCGCGCCCGAGATCATCGTCAACAACGAGAAGCGGATGCTGCAGGAGGCCGTCGACGCGCTGTTCGACAACGGCCGCCGCGGCCGGCCGGTCACCGGCCCGGGTAACCGCCCGCTGAAGTCGCTGTCCGACATGCTCAAGGGCAAGCAGGGCCGGTTCCGCCAGAACCTGCTGGGCAAGCGGGTCGACTACTCCGGCCGTTCGGTCATCGTCGTCGGTCCGCAGCTCAAGCTGCACCAGTGCGGTCTGCCCAAGCAGATGGCGCTGGAGCTGTTCAAGCCGTTCGTGATGAAGCGCCTGGTGGACCTCAACCACGCGCAGAACATCAAGTCGGCGAAGCGGATGGTCGAGCGGGCCCGCCCGGTCGTGTGGGACGTGCTCGAGGAGGTCATCACCGAGCACCCCGTGCTGCTCAACCGGGCGCCGACCCTGCACCGCCTCGGCATCCAGGCCTTCGAACCGCAGCTCGTCGAGGGCAAGGCCATCCAGATCCACCCGCTGGTCTGCACGGCGTTCAACGCCGACTTCGACGGTGACCAGATGGCGGTGCACCTGCCGCTGTCCGCCGAGGCGCAGGCCGAGGCGCGGATCCTGATGCTGTCGAGCAACAACATTCTCTCGCCCGCATCGGGCCGGCCGCTGGCGATGCCGAGCCTCGACATGGTGACCGGGGTGTTCCACCTGTCCCGCCTGGCCGAGGGGGCGCTCGGCGAGGGGCGGTCGTTCTCCAGCGTCGCCGAGGCGCAGATGGCCTTCGACGCCCGGGAGGTCGCCCTTCAGGCGAAGATCAGGGTGCGGTTGCGGGACACCACCCCGCCGTCGGACTGGGTCCCGCCCGCCGACTGGGTCACCGGGGACGTGTTCACCCTGGAGACCACGTTCGGTCGTTGCCTGCTCAACGAGGCGCTGCCGGAGGGCTACCCCTTCATCAACGCCCAGCTGAACAAGAAGGCCCAGGCCGCGATCGTCAACGACCTGGCCGAGCGGTACCCGAAGATCCAGGTAGCGGCGACCCTGGACGCCCTGAAGAGCGCCGGTTTCTACTGGGCCACCCGGTCCGGGGTCACCGTCGCGATCGAGGACGTCGTCGCGCCGCCGAACAAGGCCGAGATCCTCGACGACTACGAGCAGCGTGCCGACCGGGTCCAGAAGCAGTTCGACCGCGGCTTCCTGTCCGACGAGGAGCGCCGCAGCGAGCTGGTCCAGATCTGGACCGAGGCGACCAACAAGATCGCCGAGGCGATGGAGGAGAACTTCCCGGAGACCAACCCGGTCTACGTGCTGGTCAACTCCGGAGCCGCTGGAAACATGATGCAGATCCGGCAGCTCGCCGGCATGCGTGGTCTGGTCTCCAACCCGAAAGGTGAGATCATCCCGCGGCCGATCAAGGCGAACTTCCGCGAGGGCCTGACCGTGCTGGAGTACTTCATCTCCACCCACGGTGCCCGTAAGGGACTCGCCGACACCGCCCTGCGCACCGCGGACTCGGGGTACCTGACCCGGCGGCTCGTCGACGTCAGCCAGGATGTCATCGTCCGCGAGGAGGACTGCGGCACCGAGCGCGGCATCCTCACTCGGATCGCCCGCAAGGGCGCCGACGGGGTGCTGGTCCGGGACCGGTATGCCGAGACCTCGGCGTACGCGCGGACGCTGGCCTCCGACGCGATCGACGCGAACGGCGAGGTCATCGTGCCCGCCGGCACCGACGCCGGGGACGTCGCGATCAGCCAGATCATCGAGGCCGGCATCGAGCAGGTGCGGGTCCGCTCGGCGCTGACCTGCGAGTCCCGGATGGGGGTGTGCGCCCAGTGCTACGGGCGCTCGCTCGCCACCGGCAAGCTGGTTGACGTCGGTGAGGCCGTCGGCATCGTCGCCGCGCAGTCCATCGGTGAGCCCGGCACCCAGCTGACGATGCGTACCTTCCACAGCGGTGGCGTCGCCGGCGACGACATCACCCAGGGTCTGCCGCGTGTCGTCGAGCTGTTCGAGGCGCGCAGCCCGAAGGGCAAGGCCCCCATCACCGAGGTCTCCGGCCGGGTGAAGATCGAGGAGACCGAGAAGACCTTCAAGGTCGTGGTGGTGCCGGACGACGGCAGCGACGAGATCGCCTACCCGGTCTCGCGGCGTTCGCGCCTGCGGGTCCGCGAGGGCGACCACATCGAGGTCGGCAGCCAGATTGTCGACGGTGCCGTCGACCCGCACGAGGTGTTGCGCATCCTCGGGCCGCGCCAGGTCCAGCTCCACCTGGTGGACCAGGTCCAGGAGGTCTACCGGTCGCAGGGTGTGTCGATCCACGACAAGCACATCGAAATCATCATCCGCCAGATGCTCAAGCGGGTGAACGTTCTCGAGTCGGGCGACACCACCCTGCTGCCCGGTGAGCTCTGCGAGCGGGCCCGGTTCGAGGCGGAGAACCGTCGGGTGGTGGAAACCGGTGGCCAGCCGGCCTCGGCCCGCCCGGTCCTCATGGGAATCACCAAGGCGTCGCTGGCGACCGAGTCGTGGCTGTCGGCGGCCTCCTTCCAGGAGACGACTCGGGTGCTCACCGACGCGGCGATCAACGCCCGGTCGGACTCGCTCGTCGGCCTGAAGGAGAACGTCATCATCGGAAAGCTCATCCCGGCCGGCACCGGGATCTCCCGGTACCGCAACATCCGGGTCGAGCCGACCGAGGAGGCACGTGCGGCGATGTACTCCGTCGGTGCCTACGAGGACGGCGGCGTCGAGTACGGTGCGTTCGGCACGGGCTCCGGCCAGGCGGTCCCGCTGGACGAGTTCGACTACCGCAGCTCGGGAGACTTCCGCTGAGCAGGCCGCGCGTAAGCAGGTCGCGAGGCTGACCGAGCGGAGCTGACCAGAGCCCGACCGAAGCCCGATCGATCAGGACCGGCCCGGCGCCCTCACCAGGGTGCCGGGCCGGTTGCGCGTCCAGGTCCGAAGCCCGCTGGTGGGACAGCGCGCAGAGGCGAAAATCGGCAGGACAGGGGCAGGTACATGCGGTGGCGGTGGAAGGTGGCGGCGGCGTGATTCTGACCGGCGACCACGACGACCTGAGTCGGTTGGCCGCGCCTTATCGGACAGTGGTCATCGAAGCGCTCCCCGGCAGTGGACGTGACCGGGGCTGACCGCGAGTGGACCGAGATTCGCCGGGAACGAATGATCTACGAGGATGAGGCCATTCTCGTGCTCGACAAACCCGTCGGCATCTCGGTCATGGGAGAGCGGCACGACACCGATCTCGTCACCCTCGCCGGGGATGACGGCGAGGAGCTGTTCCCGGTGCACCGCATCGACAAGGTCACCTCGGGCCTGGTGCTCTTCGCCCGGCAGTTGCGGTTCCACGGTGATCTCACCCGGCAGTTCCAGCGCCGCACGGTGGACAAGCGCTACCTCGTCCTGACCCGCACCCGCGGACTGCCCGCCTCGGGGACCGTCGACCTGCCGCTGAGTGTGGGGCGCAAGAGTCGGGTCCGGGTGGCGGCGAACCGGGCCGACATCATGGCCGACCTGGCGGAGGTGGCCCCCTTGGCGGAGGTGGCCGACCTGGGGGAGGTGGCCCCCTTGGCGGAGGTGGCCCCCTTGGCGGAGGTGGCCGACCTGGGGGAGGCGGCCCCCTTGGCGGAGGCGGCCCGGGCAGAGGTTGGCCCGACCGGCGCCGGCGCCGGCGCCGGCGTCGGACGCTGGACGGTTCCGCCCGCCGCGGTGTTTCCCCACGTCCGGACATACCCGTCCGTCACGACCTTCATCCGGGTGTGGGAGGGCGGTGAGTACACCCTGCTCGCGGTCACGCCGGTCAGCGGGCGGCGCCACCAGATCCGGGTGCATCTGGCCTGGATCGGGCACCCGATCGAGGGCGATCCGCTGTTCGGCCGCGATGCCACCGCCCGCACCCTGCTGCACTCGTGGCGGCTCGCCTTCGATGCGGCTTGGGCCGGCGGCTCCCGCATCGAGGTCGAGGCGCCCCCCGGAGCCGACTTCTGGGCCCCGGTACGCACGCATCTGCCGGCCGGCCTGGCGGCGACCCTCCTCGGAAACGTGGCGGGTGGGTCAGGAATAGGCGGTTTCGCGTAGCTCGCCGTAGACCCGGACCAGGTCGGGCAGCTGGTAGTGCGCGTTCAGGCCGCTCGGATTGGGCAGGAGCCAGACGCCGGCGGATCCCAGGGTCTCCGCCTGGCGGCCGACCTTCGCGCCGCGGCGTCCGAACCCGATCCGGTAGGCGGCCAAGCCGAGGAAGGCCACCCACCGGGGTGCGACCCGTTCGACGAGTTCGGTGAGCCGGGGCACGCCGGCGCGGACCTCGTCATCGCTGATCTCGTCGGCGCGCGCGGTGGAGCGGTGGACGAGATTGGTGATGCTGATGCCCCGGCGGACCAGTTCGTCGGTCTCGCTGGGATGCAACCGGCGTGGGGTGAAGCCGGCGAGGTGCAGCACCGGCCACAGCCGGTTGCTCGGCGTGCCGAAGTGAAAGCCGGTGGCCCCGGACTCGAGGGACGGGTTGATCCCGCAGAGCAGCACGACGGTGGCCGGGGCGACCAGGTCCGGGACGGTGGTCCCGTAGGCCGCGAGCAGCGCGTCCCGGCTCGGCCGGCGTCGGGTGGGGGCGGCCGCGAATCGTGCGCCGGCTGCGTCAGACATGTCCTCGCGGGCCCTCCGATGCCGGTATCGTGCTGTCCCGTACAGCGTGCCAGTAGGTACAGCGTGCCAGTACGGGGGGCCGTGCTGGTGCCCGCCTGTGCCGCCCGTCGAGTGCGTACGCCCGTCGAGTGCATAGTGCGCGTGGGGTCTGCGTGGGATTTCGCCGGACACCCCCGTTCGACACCTGGCGCGGGCGTGGAGTACTGTTGAGCCCTGTGGTCGGAGTCCACGTGGCTCCGGCGTGCGTCCTGCACTTCGATGTGGCGCCGTGGTGCTCGCTAGGTTGACGTAAAGTCACTGTTCGGGTATCCGTCGGCGACTGTCGAGCTCGGTTCCGCAAAGCGGACGGGCGGGCTGGCGTGCTCCTCACCGGAACTGGATCATCGCATCGAGGTTTCGGTCGAATGGCGCGACACGCCCGACCGCGTGGGTCGGAGAAGCCGCTCGAGGACACTCCGGTGGATCGGGTGCGGACCACAGCAGCAGGTAGGCCGGCGTACCGGTCTGGTTGCCCAAGGCAGTACGACGAGGCGTGACAGGAACGGGAGCGGCGTTGCCCACGATCCAGCAGCTGGTCCGCAAGGGCCGGCAGGACAAGGTCGAGAAGACCAAGACCCCGGCACTCAAGGGAAGCCCTCAGCGTCGTGGTGTGTGCACCCGCGTCTACACGACCACCCCGAAGAAGCCGAACTCGGCCCTGCGCAAGGTGGCCCGGGTCCGGTTGAACAGCGGGATCGAAGTCACCGCCTACATCCCCGGGGTCGGCCACAACCTGCAGGAGCACTCGATCGTCCTGGTTCGCGGTGGCCGAGTGAAGGATCTTCCGGGTGTCCGGTACAAGATCGTCCGAGGCGCTCTCGACACGCAGGGCGTCCGTAACCGTAAGCAGGCTCGTAGCCGCTACGGCGCGAAGAAGGAGAAGGGCTGATGCCGCGCAAGGGGCCTGCGCCCAAGCACACCGTGGTGGTCGACCCGGTGTACGGGTCGCCGCTGGTGACCGCGCTGGTGAACAAGGTGCTGTTGAGCGGTAAGAAGTCGGTCGCGGAGCGCATCGTGTACGGCGCACTCGAGGGTGCGAAGAACAAGACCGGCAACGACCCGGTCGTCACGCTCAAGCGCGCGCTGGACAACGTCAAGCCGACGCTGGAGGTGCGCAGCCGCCGGGTGGGTGGTGCCACCTACCAGGTTCCGGTCGAGGTTCGCGCCGGCCGGAGCACTACCCTCGCGCTGCGCTGGATCGTCGGCTACTCCCGGGCTCGTCGCGAGAAGACGATGACCGAGCGGCTGATGAACGAGCTCATCGACGCAAGCAACGGCCTCGGCGCCAGCGTGAAGCGCCGGGAGGACACCCACAAGATGGCGGAGTCCAACAAGGCCTTCGCCCACTACCGCTGGTGATCCGACATGCCATCTGACGTACGTTCCTTGCTGGCCGGGACCCGCAACATCGGGATCATGGCCCACATCGACGCGGGCAAGACCACCACCACCGAGCGCATCCTCTTCTACACCGGTGTGAACTACAAGATCGGTGAGGTCCACGAGGGCGGCGCCACGATGGACTGGATGGAGCAGGAGCAGGAGCGGGGGATCACCATCACCTCCGCGGCCACCACCTGTCTCTGGCGCGACCACACCATCAACATCATCGATACCCCCGGCCATGTCGACTTCACCGTCGAGGTGGAGCGCTCGCTGCGGGTCCTTGACGGTGCGGTCGCGGTCTTCGACGCGGTCGCCGGAGTCGAGCCGCAGAGCGAGACGGTCTGGAAGCAGGCCGACCGTTACAACGTCCCGCGTATCGCCTTCGTCAACAAGATGGACCGGGTCGGTGCCGAGTTCCACCGCTGCGTGGAGATGATGATCGACCGGCTCGACGCGACGCCGGCCGTGATCCAGCTCCCGTGGGGCGTGGAGGCCGACTTCCGCGGTGTCATCGACCTGGTCCGCATGAAGGGCCTCCTCTGGAAGACCGAGGACAAGGGCGCCTCTTACGAGACCGTCGACATCCCGCGGGATCACCTTGAGGCCGCGCAGGAGTGGCGCGACAAGCTCCTCGAGACCGTCGCTGAGAACGACGACGAGCTCATGGAGCTCTACCTCGAGGGTGAGGAGCCCTCCACGGAGCAGCTCGTCGCAGCCCTGCGCCGCGCGACCCTGGCGAGCAAGGTCAACCCGGTGCTGTGCGGTTCGGCGTTCAAGAACAAGGGCGTCCAGCCCATGCTCGACGCCGTCGTCGACTTCCTGCCGAACCCGCTGGACATCGGCGCCACCGTCGGCCATGCGGTCGGTGACGAGGAGACCGAGGTCCGCCGGGAGCCGAGCGAGGACGAGCCGTTTTCCGCGCTCGCCTTCAAGATCATGAGTGACCCGTACGTGGGTAAGCTGACCTACATCCGGGTGTACTCCGGCAAGCTGACTGGTGGTTCGCCGGTGCTGAACTCGACGAAGGACCGCAAGGAGCGTGTCGGCCGCATCCTGCAGATGCACGCCAACCACCGGGAGGACCGGGAGGGCGTCGGCGCGGGACAGATCGTGGCCGTGGTGGGGCTGAAGAACACCACCACGGGTGACACGCTCTGCGACCCGAACGCCCCGGTGATCCTGGAGTCGATGACGTTCCCGGCGCCGGTCATCCACGTCGCGATCGAGCCGAAGACCAAGGCCGACCAGCAGAAGCTGGGCACCGCCATCCAGCGGCTCGCCGAGGAGGACCCGACCTTCCAGGTCCGCACCGACGAGGAGACCGGTCAGACGATCATCGCCGGCATGGGCGAGCTGCACTTGGATGTGCTGGTCGACCGGATGCGCCGCGAGTTCGGTGTCGAGGCGAACGTCGGCAAGCCGCAGGTGGCCTACCGGGAGACGATCCGCCGCAAGGTGGAGAAGGTCGACTACACCCACAAGAAGCAGACGGGTGGATCCGGCCAGTACGCCCGGGTGATCATCAACCTGGAGCCCTCCGGCGGCGACGGCGGTGGCTACGAGTTCGAGAACAAGGTCACGGGTGGTCGCATCCCCCGGGAGTACATCCCCTCGGTGGATGCGGGCTGCCAGGAGGCCATGGAGTTCGGCGTGCTCGCCGGCTATCCGCTGGTGGACGTCAAGGTCACCCTGCTCGACGGCCAGTTCCATGACGTCGACTCGTCCGAACTCGCATTCAAGATCGCCGGTTCGATGGCGTTCAAGGACGCGGCCCGCAAGGCCGACCCGGTGCTGCTCGAGCCCCTGATGGCCGTCGAGGTCACCACCCCCGAGGACCACATGGGTGACGTGATCGGCGACCTGAACTCCCGCCGTGGGCAGATCCAGGCGATGGAGGAGCGGGGGGGCTCCCGGATCGTACGGGCGCTGGTGCCACTGTCGGAGATGTTCGGCTACGTTGGTGATCTTCGCTCGAAGACCTCCGGCCGGGCGAGCTACTCCATGCAGTTCGACTCCTACGCCGAGGTTCCCGCGAACGTCGCCAAGGAGATCATCGCCAAGGCCCGGGGAGAGTGAGCGCCCTCACGGCGTGAGCAATACCCCTACCTGACTACACAGCACGACACCACCCGTCCTTGGAGGGACACCCGTGGCGAAGCAGAAGTTCGAGCGGACGAAGCCGCACGTCAATATCGGCACCATTGGTCACATCGACCACGGCAAGACGACCCTGACCGCGGCGATCACCAAGGTCCTGCACGACGCCTACCCAGACCTCAACCCCTTCACGCCGTTCGACCAGATCGACAAGGCGCCGGAGGAGAAGGCCCGCGGCATCACGATCTCGATCGCCCACGTCGAGTACCAGACCGACACCCGGCACTATGCGCACGTCGACTGCCCGGGACACGCTGACTACATCAAGAACATGATCACCGGTGCCGCTCAGATGGACGGCGCGATCCTGGTCGTGTCCGCCACCGACGGCCCGATGCCGCAGACGAAGGAGCACGTGCTCCTCGCCCGCCAGGTCGGCGTGCCCTACATTGTCGTCGCCCTGAACAAGGCCGACATGGTCGACGACGAGGAGATCCTCGAGCTCGTCGAGCTGGAGGTCCGGGAGCTGCTGAGCTCGTACGAGTTCCCGGGCGACGACGTTCCGGTCGTCCGGGTCTCCGCGCTCAAGGCGCTGGAGGGCGACAAGGAGTGGGGCGCCAAGCTCCTCGAGCTCATGGCGGCGGTCGACGAGTCGATCCCCGAGCCGCAGCGTGACATCGACCGGCCGTTCCTCATGCCGATCGAGGACGTCTTCACGATCACCGGTCGTGGCACCGTGGTCACCGGTCGCGTCGAGCGCGGAATCGTCAAGGTCAACGAGACCGTGGAGATCGTCGGTATCAAGCCGGAGACCACCTCCACCACCGTGACCGGTGTCGAGATGTTCCGCAAGCTGCTCGACGAGGGGCGTGCCGGCGACAACGTCGGTCTGCTCCTGCGCGGTATCAAGCGGGAGGACGTCGAGCGCGGCCAGGTCATCGTCAAGCCGAAGTCGATCACCCCGCACACGGTGTTCGAGGCTCGCGTCTACATCCTCAACAAGGATGAGGGCGGACGGCACACGCCGTTCTTCAAGAACTACCGCCCGCAGTTTTACTTCCGCACCACCGACGTGACCGGCGTCGTGACCCTCCCCGAGGGCACGGAGATGGTCATGCCGGGGGACAACACCGAGATGACGGTCGAGCTGATCCAGCCGATCGCCATGGAGGAGGGTCTGCGCTTCGCCATCCGCGAGGGTGGCCGGACCGTCGGCGCGGGCCAGGTTACGAAGGTTCTCAAGTAGTAGCCGTGGGCGGTGGGTCCGGGCGTGTGTACGGACCCACCGCCCACTGCGCTGCCTGACCAGGCAGGGCTCTCGCGAGACTCGGCTGCCGAGGACAACCGGCCGCCGGCAAGGGACGCAGCCCGGTCCCGGTCGACACGTCGAGCGGGACCGGCACGAGACAGCGGTACAACCGGCAGGTTCTTTCCGCCGGCGGCGGGGCGCCAGGCTCGCCGCGCGGCCGGCGGTGAGGATCTACGGGCGGTGACCCGGTAGCGATACCGGCCGGACGAGACAGACAGGACAGGCGAAGCCCACCATGGCGGCACAGAAGATCCGCATCCGGCTCAAGGCCTATGACCACGAGGTCATCGACAGCTCGGCGCGGAAGATCGTCGAGACGGTGACGCGGACGGGCGCGCAGGTCGCGGGACCGGTGCCGCTGCCGACGGAGAAGAACATCTACTGCGTCATCCGGTCGCCGCACAAGTACAAGGACAGCCGCGAGCACTTCGAGATGCGGACGCACAAGCGGCTGATCGACATTCTTGACCCGACGCCCAAGACGGTCGACTCGCTTATGCGCCTCGACCTGCCCGCCGGCGTCGATATCGAGATCAAGCTGTAAGAGGGGCCGGCGCAGTCATGCTCATCCGCAACTACAGAGGGCTCCTGGGCACCAAGCTCGGGATGACCCAGGTATGGGACGCGAACAACCGCGTCGTGCCGGTCACCGTCATCAAGGCCGGACCCAACGTCGTCACGCAGGTCAAGACGCCTGACTCGGACGGCTACTCGGCCGTTCAGCTCGGTTACGGCGAGGTCGACCCGCGTAAGATCAACAAACCCGCCCGCGGCCACTTCGCCACCAGCGGGGTGACGCCCCGGCGCCACCTCGTCGAGCTGCGGACCGCCGATGCCGGCAACTACCGGCCCGGCCAGGAGCTGACCGGCGAGGTGTTCTCCGCCGGGACCGTCGTTGACGTCACCGGCACCTCGAAGGGCAAGGGGTTCGCCGGTGTCATGAAGCGTCACGGGTTCAAGGGTCTGGGCGCGGGGCACGGCGTCGAGCGCAAGCACCGCTCGCCGGGGTCGGTCGGCGGCTGCGCCACGCCCGGTCGCGTGTTCAAGGGCCTGCGCATGGCCGGCCGGATGGGTCACGTGCGCACCACGACCTCGGGGCTGACGATCCACGCCGTCGACACCGAGCGTGGCTATCTGCTGGTCAGGGGTGCGGTGCCCGGCCCGGATGGTGGTCTGGTCCTCGTGCGCAGCGCGGCCAAGCGCCCGGCGCCCGAGGCCATCGCCCCGGCGGCCGAGCTGGCCGGTACCGGTGAGGAGGTCTCGGCATGAGCCGGGTGGCCACATCCGACCCGAGCGTCACCGCGCGCACCGTCGCGGTGCACGCGCCGAACGGGGGCGAAGGCGGCAGCGTCGAGCTGCCCGGTGGCGTGTTCGACGTGCCGCTCAACATCCCGCTGATCCACCAGGTCGTGGTGGCGCAGCTCGCGGCGGCCCGCCAGGGCACGCACGACACGAAGACCCGCGGCGAGGTCCGCGGCGGTGGCCGCAAGCCGTATCGGCAGAAGGGCACCGGCCGGGCCCGGCAGGGATCGCTGCGGGCTCCGCAGTTCACCGGCGGTGGCACCGTGCACGGCCCCACACCGCGCAGATACGACCAGCGGACCCCGAAGAAGATGAAGGCCGCCGCGCTGCGCGGCGCGCTGTCCGACCGGGCCCGCAACAACCGGGTGCACGTGGTGTCCTCGCTGGTCTCCGGCGAGACGCCGTCGACGAAGAGCGCGGTCACCGCGCTGCGGACGATCGCCGACACCCGCCGGGTGCTGGTGGTGGCGAGCCGTTCGGACGAGCTGACCTGGAAGAGCCTGCGCAACGTCGCGGCGGTGCACCTGCTCGACCCGGGCCAGCTCAATACCTATGACGTGCTGGTGAGCGACGACGTGGTCTTCATCGAGGATGCGCTGGCCGCGTTCCTTGCTCGTGACACCCGTCCGGCAACCTCCACCGCCGGGACCGAGGCTGCCGCGGGCACCGAAGGTGTGGCCGGGGCGGAGGAGAACAAGTGATTCCCGACCCGCGTGACGTGATCCTGCGGCCGGTCGTCTCCGAGAAGAGCTACGGCCTGCTCGACGAGAACGTCTACACCTTCATCGTGCGTCCGGACGCGAACAAGACCCAGATCAAGCTCGCGGTCCAGCAGATCTTCAATGTGCGGGTCCTGCGGGTGAACACCATCAACCGGCAGGGCAAGCGCAAGCGGACCAAGCACGGCTGGGGACACCGGTCCGCCTCCAAGCGGGCCCTGGTGAGCCTGGCTCCCGGTGACACGATCGAGATCTTCGGAGGCCCCGGTGCCTGAGCGCGTGCGCTCCGCGGCGGCGGTGGGTCCAGGACGGTAGGAAGCCATGGGTATTCGTAGGTACAAGCCGACGACGCCGGGGCGTCGTGGTGCGAGCGTGGCCGACTTCGTCGAGATCACTCGTGACCACCCGGAGAAGTCGCTGGTCCGCCCGCTGCACTCCAAGGGCGGGCGCAACGTCCACGGCCGGATCACCACCCGGCACCAGGGCGGCGGGCACAAGCGGGCGTACCGGGTCATCGACTTCCGGCGGGACAAGGACGGGGTGCCGGCCAAGGTCGCGCACATCGAGTACGACCCCAACCGCACCGCCCGGATCGCGCTGCTGCACTACCTCGACGGCGAGAAGCGCTACATCCTCGCGCCGGTCAAGCTCAGGCAGGGCGACACGGTCAGTTCCGGCGTGGGCGCCGACATCAAGCCCGGCAACGCGCTGCCGCTGCGCAACATCCCGACCGGCACGGTGGTGCACGCCATCGAGCTGCGTCCCGGCGGTGGTGCGAAGATCGCCCGTAGCGCCGGCACGAGTGTGCAGCTCGTCGCGAAGGACGGCCCCTACGCTCAGCTGCGGATGCCCTCCGGTGAGATCCGCAACGTGGATGTGCGCTGCCGCGCGACGGTCGGCGAGGTCGGCAACGCGGAGCAGAGCAACATCAACTGGGGTAAGGCCGGCCGGATGCGCTGGAAGGGTCGCAGACCCACCGTGCGCGGTGTCGCGATGAACCCGGTCGACCACCCGCACGGTGGTGGTGAGGGTAAGACCTCCGGCGGTCGTCACCCCGTCAATCCCAAGGGCCGTCCGGAGGGGCGGACCCGGGCGACCCGCAAGTCGTCCGACGCGCTCATTGTGCGTCGTCGCAAGCAGAACAGGCGGCGGTAATGGTGATCTCCAGGCCCCGGGCCGCGTCGGCCACCAGCGCGCCGCCGACCAGCCGTACCCATCGGATCTGAGCAGGAAGGAGGAGACACAGCCATGCCACGCAGTCTGAAAAAGGGCCCGTTCGTCGACGACCACCTGCTCAAGAAGGTGGATCTGCAGAACTCCAAGGGCACCAAGCACGTCATCAAGACCTGGTCGCGCCGGTCGACCGTGATCCCCGACATGCTGGGGCACACGATCGCCGTGCACGACGGCCGCAAGCACGTCCCGGTCTTCATCACCGAGGGCATGGTCGGGCACAAGCTCGGCGAGTTCGCCCCGACCCGGACCTTCCGTGGCCACGTCAAGGAGGACCGGAGGTCACGCCGTGGCTGACGATCTCGTTGACGGCCTGACCCGGGCCGGTCTTCCCGGGGCGAAGGCCTCGGCCCGCTATGTCCGGGTCTCGCCGACGAAGGCCCGCCGGGTCGTCGACCTGGTGCGCGGGCGCTCGGTCGGCGAGGCGCTGGACATCCTCCGGTTCGCTCCGCAGGCGGCCAGCGAGGACGTGTACAAGGTTGTCGCCAGCGCTGCGGCGAACGCCGAGAACAACCACAGCCTCGATCCGGCCACCCTGTGGGTCGGCGAGGTCTACGTGGACGAGGGGCCGACGCTCAAGCGCATCCGGCCCCGAGCTCAGGGCCGGGCCTACCGGATCCGCAAGCGCACCAGCCACATCACCGTCGTGGTGGAGAGCCGGGAGCCGGTCTCCGCGGCCGGCCGGGGCGCGAAGACGACAAGGAGGGCCCGGTAGTGGGGCAGAAGGTCAACCCGCACGGGTTCCGGCTTGGCATCACCTCGGAGTTCACCTCCCGTTGGTACGCCGACAAGCAGTACAAGGCGTACGTCGGCGAGGACGTGAAGATCCGTAAGATGATGTCGCGGGGCATGGAGCGGGCCGGCATCAGCCGGGTCGACATCGAGCGGACCCAGGGGCGGCTGCGGGTGGACATCCACACCGCGCGCCCGGGCATCGTCATCGGTCGCCGTGGCGCCGAGGCCGACCGCATCCGTGGCGACCTGGAAAAGCTCACCGGCAAGCAGGTGCAGCTCAACATCCTCGAGGTGAAGAACCCCGAGGTCGACGCCCAACTCGTCGCCCAAGGGGTGGCCGAGCAGCTCTCCAGCCGGGTCAGCTTCCGCCGGGCGATGCGCAAGGCCATGCAGACCGCGATGAAGGGCGGCGCGAAGGGGATCCGGGTGCAGTGCTCGGGTCGTCTCGGCGGCGCCGAGATGAGCCGGTCGGAGTTCTACCGCGAGGGTCGGGTGCCGTTGCACACCCTTCGCGCGGACATCGACTACGGCTTCTATGAGGCTCGGACGAACTTCGGCCGCATCGGCGTGAAGGTCTGGATCTACAAGGGCGACATCGTCCAGAGCCGGGCCGAGCGTGAGGCGCAGGAGGCGCTGCAGCGCCAGACCCGCCGGGAGCGCCCGCGCCGCGGGCCGCGTTCCGGCTCGTCCGGCACGACCCAGGGCGGGACCGAAGCGGGCCGGGCGGCGGCCCGCGGCGAGCGCCGGGGCCGTGGTGGTGGTGGCGGGAACGCCCCGGCTGAGACTCCGGCGGGCGAGGCCGCGGCGACCGAGCCGACGGCACCCGTCGCGGAGCCCGCCACCGCGGCGGCGAGTGCGCCGGCCGAGGCGGCGAGTGCGCCGGCCGAGGCGGCCGTGGCGAACACTCCGGAGAAGGCGGAGGAATAGACATGCTGATTCCCCGGAAGGTCGCGCACCGCAAGCAGCACCACCCCGGGCGGACCGGTGCCGCCAAGGGCGGAACCCGGGTCACGTTCGGTGAGTACGGGATCCAGGCCTTGGAGTCGGCCTACGTGACGAACCGGCAGATCGAGTCGGCCCGTATCGCGATGACCCGGCACATCCGTCGTGGTGGAAAGGTCTGGATCAACATCTACCCGGACCGTCCGCTGACCAAGAAGCCGGCCGAGACCCGGATGGGTTCTGGTAAGGGCTCGCCCGAGTGGTGGGTCGCGAACGTCAAGCCGGGCCGGGTCCTGTTCGAGCTGTCCGGGGTCGCGGAGCCGGTGGCCCGCGAGGCGATGCGGCGGGCTATCCACAAGCTGCCGATGAAGTGCCGTTTCGTGGTCCGTGAAGGTGGTGCGTAATGGCTATCGCTACCGCGGACGAGCTGCGGAGCCTGTCGGGCGAGGAGCTCGTCGACAAGCTTCGGGAGGCCAAGGAGGAGCTGTTCAACCTCCGGTTCCAGGCGGCGACCGGGCAGCTGTCGAACAACCGCCGGCTGCAGGCCGTGCGGCGCGACATCGCCCGGATCTACACCGTCATGCGCGAACGGGAGCTGGGTATCACCGACGATCCGGCGGTGGCGGCCGGCGCGGCGGACGATGACGCGACGCAGTCGGAACGGGCGTGAGGACAGTGACAGACGAGACGGCCTCCCAGGAGGCTTCGCAGAGCACGGACGCGGCGGCTCCCGCCCGCGGATTCCGCAAGGTCCGCGAGGGCCTCGTGGTCAGCGACAAGATGACCAAGACCGTCGTGGTCGCGGTCGAGGACCGGGTGCAGCACCCGCTGTACGGCAAGACGATCCGTCGTACCAAGAAGGTCAAGGCGCACGACGAGAGCGGCACCACCGGTGTCGGCGACCGCGTCCTGCTGATGGAAACGCGGCCGTTGTCGGCGACCAAGCGGTGGCGGATCGTTCAGGTCTTGGAGAAGGCGAAGTAGTGAAGTAGTTCTGGCCCGGACGCCGGGGCCGGGCAGGACCGGGTGATCAGTAGTACCGGGTGATCAGGAGCGGAAAGTGATTCAGCAGGAGTCGCGACTTCGGGTCGCCGACAACACCGGAGCGCGGGAGATTCTCTGCATCCGGGTGCTCGGCGGCTCTGGGCGTCGTTACGCGGGGATCGGCGACATCATCGTCGGCACGGTGAAGGACGCCCTGCCCGGCGCCGGCGTGAAGCGCGGCGACGTGGTCAAGGCGGTCGTGGTGCGTACCACCAAGGAGCGCCGGCGGCCGGACGGCTCCTACATCCGCTTCGACGAGAACGCGGCGGTGCTCATCCGGGACGGTGGTGACCCTCGGGGCACCCGCATCTTCGGGCCGGTCGGCCGGGAGCTGCGTGACAAGAAGTTCATGAAGATCATCTCGCTGGCGCCGGAGGTGCTGTGACCGTGGCCACTTTGAAGATCAAGAAAGGCGACACGGTCCAGATCATCACCGGCAAGGACCGTGGGCTCAAGGGTAAGGTCATCCGCGCCTATCCGGAGCAGAACAAGGTCCTCGTCGAGGGCGCGAACCGGATCACCCGGCACACCCGCGTCCAGCAGGGCACACGCGGCTCGCAGTCCGGGGGCATCATCACCCAGGAGGCGCCGATCCACGTGAGCAACGTGATGATCGTCGACCCGTCTGACGGGAAGCCGACCCGGATCGGTTACCGCATCAACGACGACGGCACCAAGGTGCGTGTCTCGCGGCGCACCGGTACCGAGCTGTAGGCCGAGCGAGCAGTCGAGCAGTTGGGAAACGAGATTAGACCATGACTGTGACCACCGAGGGCCGGACCATCGAAGGCCGGCCTATTGGCGCTCGCCCGGTCCCACGGCTCAAGCAGCGGTACCGCGACGAGATCGCCCCGGCGCTGCGGGAGCAGTTCTCCTACCGCAACGTCATGCAGATCCCCGGCGTCGTCAAGGTCGTCGTCAACATGGGGGTCGGAGACGCCGCCCGGGACGCGAAGCTGATCGATGGCGCTGTGCGGGATCTTGCGGCCATCACCGGCCAGAAGCCCGCGGTCCGGCGCGCGAAGAAGTCCATCGCCCAGTTCAAGCTGCGCGAAGGGATGCCGATCGGCGCCAAGGTGACGTTGCGTGGTGACCGGATGTGGGAGTTCCTCGACCGCCTCGTCACCATCGCGCTGCCGCGTATCCGTGACTTCCGCGGGCTGTCGCCGAAGCAGTTCGACGGTGCCGGCAACTACACCTTCGGGGTGACCGAGCAGTCGATCTTCCACGAGATCGACATCGACCGGATCGATCGGGTTCGGGGCATGGACATCACGGTCGTCACCACCGCGACCACCGACGACGAGGGCCGGGCGCTCCTGCGGGCGCTGGGCTTCCCCTTCCGGGAGAACTAGAGAGATGGCCAAGAAAGCACTGATCGAGAAGTCGAACCGTAAGCCGAAGTACGCGGTCCGGGGTTACACCCGATGCCAGCGCTGCGGCCGCTCCCGCTCGGTGTACCGGGGCTTCGGGCTCTGCCGGGTATGCCTGCGGCAGATGGCGCACCGCGGCGAGCTGCCCGGCGTCACCAAGAGCTCCTGGTAGGCCGGTACCGCGCCCCGGACCGGGGCCGGAACGGCGGCACCGGCAGCACGGTTCCACCGCACCACCACCGCACCTCCACCCGATCGCGGTAGGCCCGGCGGCCGAGGACGACCTCGGCACTGGCGGGAACCGCCGTGAGAAAGGCGTCAAGCCATGACGATGACCGATCCGATTGCGGACATGCTCACGCGTGTCCGTAACGCCAGCCGGGCGTACCACGACCGCGTGGTGATGCCCCACAGCAAGATCAAGACGCACATCGCCGAGATCCTCCAGCAGGAGGGATACATCTCCGGCTGGCACGTCGAGGACGCGACCTCGGCTGGCGGCGTCGGCCACACCCTGGTCATCGATCTGAAGTACGGCCCCAACCGGGAACGCTCGATCGCCGGGATCAAGCGCATCAGCAAGCCGGGTCTGCGGGTCTATGCCAAGGCGACGAACCTCCCGAAGGTCCTCGGGGGCCTGGGCGTCGCCATCATCTCCACCTCGTCGGGTTTGCTGACCGACAAGCAGGCGGGCAAGCGGGGCGTGGGCGGGGAAGTCCTCGCCTACATCTGGTAAGGAGGGCGAGCGATGTCACGGATCGGGCGCCTGCCCATTCCCGTCCCCAGCGGTGTCGATATCACCGTCGAGGGAGCCACCATCACCGTCAAGGGGCCCAAAGGGACCCTGAGCCACGTCGTGGCCGAGCCGATCGTGGTGAACACGGAGGACGGTCGGCTCCTCGTGACCCGGCCCGACGATGAGCGTCGCTCCCGGTCGCTGCACGGCCTGACTCGCACCCTGGTCTCCAACATGGTCACCGGCGTCACCGCCGGATACTCGAAGACCCTGGAGATCGTCGGCGTCGGTTACCGTGTCCAGGCCAAGGGCTCCGACCTGGAGTTCGCCCTCGGGTACAGCCACCCGGTGCCGGTCAAGGCCCCGGAGGGCATCCGCTTCGAGGTGCAGACCCCGACCCGCTTCGTGGTCCACGGGATCGACAAGCAGCTGGTCGGTGAGGTCTCCGCGAAGATCCGCGGGCTGCGCAAGCCTGACCCGTACAAGGGCAAGGGCGTGCGCTACCAGGGCGAGGTCGTCCGCCGCAAGGTCGGGAAGACCGGGAAGTAGGAGATAGATCATGGCAGTGAGCCTCGGCGCCAGCTCGCGTCGACGGACCGCGAAGCTCCGTCGGCACGTCCGGGTGCGCAAGAAGGTGGCGGGCACCCCGTCTCGCCCACGGCTCGTCGTCACCCGGTCCTCGCGGCACATCTACGCCCAGGTCATCGACGACGTCGCCGGCCACACGCTGGCGTCGGCGTCCACCCTGGACGTGTCGCTGCGCGGCGGCGAGGGGGACAAGACCGAGCAGGCCCGCAAGGTCGGCGCCCTGGTCGCCGAGCGCGCGAAGGCGGCCGGGATCGCCGCGGTCGTGTTTGACCGCGGCGGGCGGACCTACTCCGGCCGCATCGCCGCGCTCGCGGACGCGGCGCGGGGGAACGGGCTGGACTTCTGATGACTGCCCCCAGCCTTTACAGTCAGTCCAGCCTTTACCGCCAGTACAGCCAGAACAGGGAGATGTTGTAGATGCCAGGCCAGCAGCGCCGCGGCGGCGGCTCCGGCGGCTCGGACCGTCGGGAACGCCGGGACCGGTCGGGCAGCGGCCCGGCGCAGGAGAAGAACGCCTACGTCGAGCGGGTTGTCGCGATCAACCGCGTGGCGAAGGTTGTCAAGGGCGGACGCCGGTTCAGCTTCACGGCGCTCGTTGTGGTCGGTGACGCGGACGGGACCGTGGGCGTCGGCTATGGCAAGGCCAAGGAGGTTCCGGCCGCCATCGCCAAGGGCGTCGAAGAAGCCAAGAAGCACTTCTTCAAGGTGCCCCGGATCGGTTCGACGATTCCGCACCCGGTGCAGGGCGAGGAGGCGGCCGGCGTCGTGCTGCTCAAGCCCGCCTCGCCCGGTACCGGGGTCATCGCCGGTGGTCCGGTCCGTGCCGTGCTGGAGTGCGCCGGTGTGCACGACGTGCTCTCGAAGTCGCTCGGCTCATCGAATCCGATCAACATCGTGCACGCGACGGTCGCCGCTCTGCGTGGCCTGATGCGTCCCGAGGAGATTGCCGCCCGTCGCGGCCTGCCGCTGGAGGATGTCGCTCCGCCGGCCATGCTGCGCGCCCGTGCGGCGGGAGCCAGCGTCTGATGGCCAAGCTGCGCATCACGCAGATCCGGTCGGGGATCGGTGGTACCTCGAACCAGCGGGCCACGCTGCGTACCCTTGGTCTGCGGAAGATCAACGCGACGACCGTCCGTGATGATCGTCCCGAGATTCGCGGGATGATTAGAACTGTGACCCATCTTGTCCGGGTCGAGGAGGTGGACTCCTAGCCATGGCCGAACTGACGAAGACCGACGCCGGTGACGACACCGGCGCCACCGGCGTGGGCACCGAGGCCGGCTCGGCGCCGGTCGTCCGTGGCCGCGGTCTGAAGGTGCACCACCTCCGGCCAGCCCCCGGCGCCCATAAGTCCAAGATCCGCGTCGGTCGCGGTGAGGGTTCCAAGGGCAAGACCGCCGGACGGGGCACCAAGGGCTCGAAGGCCCGCAAGCAGGTGCCCGCCCGGTTCGAGGGTGGCCAGATGCCCCTGCACATGCGCCTGCCCAAGCTGAAGGGCTTCCGCAACCGGTTCCGCGTCGAGTACCAGGTCGTGAACGTCGCCACCCTCGCGGAACTGTTCCCGCAGGGTGGTGAGGTCACCAAGGCCGACCTCGCGGCCAGGGGCGCGGTGCGGGGCAAGTCGCCGGTGAAGGTGCTGGGCAACGGTGACATCAACGTCGCGCTGCACGTGAGCGCGGACGCGTTTTCGGCCTCCGCGAAGGAGAAGATCGCCGCTGCCGGCGGGAGCGTCACACAGAGCTGAGAGCATGGGTGGGGGTGTGGGCCATGTCACCCCGCTCCCACCCCGGCCCCGCCCGTCCGGACCCCTCGCCAGACGGCCGTGCGCCTCGGCGTCAGCCGTCTCTTGCCGTCCACCATCGCTTACCCATGGTGATGTCGGGACGAGTGGGCCGGGTGTCCTGTTACAGTCGCCTAACCGACCTCGGCGACCGGCCGGGGGAGGCGATCCGCACCGGGCAGGATGTCCACTTCCCGTCGGTCCGCAATCCCAGCAGGAGGAGCCGTGCTCACCGCCTTCACGCGGGCATTCCGCACGCCTGACCTGCGCAAGAAGCTGCTGTTCACCGTCGGTATCGTGATGCTGTTCCGGTTCGGCAGCGTCATGCCGTCGCCGGGTGTCTCGACGTCCGCAGTGAACACCTGCCTGGACTCGGCGAGTGCCGACAGCAGCAACGTCTACTCGCTGATCAACCTGTTCAGTGGTGGGGCTCTGCTGCAGCTGTCCATCTTCGCGCTTGGCATCATGCCGTACATCACATCGAGTATCATCATTCAGTTGCTCGTTGTGGTGATCCCTCGGCTGGAGCAGCTGAAGAAGGAGGGCAGCTCGGGCGAGCAGAAGCTTACGCAGTACACCCGGTACCTGACGATCGCCCTCGGTCTTCTGCAGGCCACCGGCATCGTGGCGCTGGCCCGCAGCGGCCGGCTGTTCCCCAGCTGTTCGGCCGCCATCATCCCGGACACGAGCCTGTTCCGGATCGCGACGATTGTCATCACGATGACGGCGGGTACCTCGGTCATCATGTGGATGGGTGAGTTGATCACCACCCGGGGGGTCGGTAACGGCATGTCGCTGCTGATCTTCACCTCGATCGCGGCAAGGCTTCCCTCCGAGGGCGGACGCATCCTCCAGGTCGCCGGCGGTGTGGTGTTTAGCCTGGTGCTCCTGCTCGGTCTCGCGATCGTCGTGTTCGTCGTGTTCGTCGAGCAGTCTCAGCGTCGCATCCCGGTCCAGTACGCCAAACGCCTGATCGGGCGGCGGATGTACGGCGGGACGTCGACCTACCTGCCGATCAAGGTCAACCAGGCCGGGATCATCCCCGTCATCTTCGCGTCCTCGCTGCTGCAGCTCCCTCAACTCGCCGGGCAGGTATGGAGCAACCGGAGCTTCCAGGACTTCGAGCAAAGATATCTCTCCAGGGGAGACCATCCACTCTATCTGGTGACATACTTCGCACTCATCATCTTCTTCACCTATTTTTATGTTGCGATCACCTTCAACCCAACGGAGGTCGCGGACAACATGAAGAAGTATGGTGGGTTCATCCCCGGGATCAGGCCGGGGAACCCGACGGCGGAGTACCTCAAACATGTACTCGACCGGATCACGCTCCCGGGATCGCTGTTCCTTGGCGTGATCACGGTCCTTCCGTTGGCACTGTTGAACCTGACCAAGGACCAGCCGTTCCCCTTCGCGGGCACGTCGGTCCTGATCATGGTGGGGGTTGGGCTGGAAACCGTGAAGCAGATCGAAAGCCAGCTCATGCTCCGCAATTACGAAGGTTTCCTCCGGTAGTGCGCCTCGTACTGGTCGGGCCGCCCGGTGCCGGAAAGGGCACCCAGGCCGCGTTCATTGCCCAGGCGCGGTCGATCCCTAAGATCTCCACCGGGGACATCTTCCGGGCGAACGTGCGACAGGGAACCGAACTGGGCGTCAAGGCCAAGACCTTCATGGATGCCGGTGATCTCGTACCGGACGAGATCACCATCGGTATGGTCCGCAACCGCTTGGCCGAGGACGACGCGGTCAAGGGATTCCTGCTCGATGGTTTTCCTCGTAACGTCCCGCAGGCCGAGGTGCTCGGGCAGATGCTCGATGGCATGGGGACCCGTCTGGACGTGGTGCTCGAGCTCGTCGTCGACGACGACGAGGTGGTGCGCCGGCTGTCCGGTCGGCGCACCTGTCGGAACTGCGGTCACATCTGGCACATCGACTTCGACCCGCCGTCGGTCGAAGGCGTCTGTGACCGGTGTGGTGGCGAGCTGTTCCAGCGCGACGACGATCGGTCGGAGACGGTCCGCCATCGGCTCGAGGTCTACGCGGACCAGACGGCGCCGCTGGTGGCCTACTACGCCGAAAAGGGCATCCTGATCGGTATCGACGCCACCGGACCGGTGGATAACGTCACCGACCGCGCGCTCGACGCCCTGCGGCACTACGGCGACTGAACCCGTCGGCCTGGTCCGGGCGCGGACCAGGCCGAACGTGACTCCCGTGCTTTTCGCGGAAGATCGTTGGAGCACGTCCTGCGGGGTCGGCGGCTAGCATCGGAAACGGACACAACACGAACACGGACCGGGGCGACGAGCGTGGCGCGACGAGAGCACGTCCAGATCAAGACGGCGGCAGAGATTGCCAAGATGCGGGTTGCTGGCCTGCTCGTCGCGAAGACGCTGGCGCGGCTGCGTGAGGCGGTCGTCCCCGGGGTCACCACGGCCGAGCTGGACGCCCTTGCCGAGAAGACGATCCGGGACGACGGCGGTATCCCGTCCTTCAAGGGCTATGCCCAGCCGCCGTATCCGGCCTCGATCTGCAGCTCGGTCAACAACGAGGTAGTGCACGCCATCCCCACCCGCAAGCGGGTGCTGCGCGAGGGCGATATCATCTCGATCGACTGCGGGGCGATCGTGGACGGCTGGCACGGGGACGCCGCGATCACCGTGCCGGTCGGTGAGGTCGCCCCGGAGGTTCTCGCGATGATCGACACGTGCGAGGGCGCGCTGTGGGCGGGCCTCGCCGCAGCCCAGCTCGGCGGAAAGCTCACCGACATCAGCGCCGCCGTCGAGCGGCATGTCCGTCCACATGGCTACGGGATCGTCGACCACTACGGCGGCCACGGCATCGGCAGCGAGATGCACCAGCCCCCCCACGTGCTCAACCACGGCCGGCCTGGCCGTGGCATCCGGCTGATCGAGGGCCTTGCGCTGGCCATCGAGCCTATGATCACTATGGGGTCGCCGGACACGGCCGTGCTCCCCGACGACTGGACCGTCGTGACCCGCGACGGCAGCCTCGCCGCCCACACCGAGCACTCGGTGGCAATCACTCCCCGTGGGCCGTGGGTGCTAACGGCGCCGGACGGCGGAGCGGCGAAACTCGCCGAGCTCGGGGTCGTCTGCGGGCAGCCGGCTGACGCCCCGTCCTGAACCGGCTGAACCGGCTGAGGTCGCGTCGGTCGCGTCGGCCCTTGACGGGGGTCGTGTTGACCCTTGACGGGGGTCGCAGCGTACACTCTTTAGCTGGCGGTCTTCTCACGCCGGTGTGCTCCACCGTGTCGATAGCAGTCCTGTCCATGGCAGTTGCGGTCGGTGGCAGTGTGGTTGGTGGGTTCGGGCTCCTCTCGGGGTAGTTCAAGCCTCTGACCTGGGCTTTTCCGGACATTTCGGGGGGCCGACCGGTCGCGGCCGAGCCGCCGTCCCATAGTCGACGTCAGGACAGCGGAGGACATGCCGAAGAAGGACGGGGCCATCGAGATCGAAGGCCGTGTGGTGGAGCCGCTCCCGAACGCGATGTTCCGGGTGGAGCTCCAGAACGGTCATCGTGTTCTCGCCCACATCAGCGGGAAGATGCGCCAGCACTACATCCGGATCCTGCCGGAGGACCGCGTCGTGGTCGAGCTCTCGCCCTACGACCTGTCCCGCGGCCGCATCGTCTACCGCTACAAGTAGTCGATCTTTTCTCACTCGCCCGTAGCTCCACTCAATCGCCACGCGCGGCCCGCGGCTGCGCAGGAGGTCCGCAACAGCCGTGAAGGTCAAGCCCAGCGTCAAGAAGATCTGCGACAAGTGCAAGGTGATCCGTCGCCACGGGCGAGTCATGGTCATCTGCGACAACCTTCGTCACAAGCAGCGTCAGGGCTGATGTCCTGACGGGTGCGCCTCGTCCCGGCGGGTGGCACAGCACGTGCCGCCCGCCGAGATGCGGCCCACCGCATCCAAGCGATGCCAGGCGTCCTCTTCGGGACGACCCACCCCCGGTCGGAGGCCGGGGCCCGCCCGGCCCGGCGCCGGCCGGGACGGCATCGCCCGAGACCTCCGGCCGCAGGAAGGAAACATCCGTTCATGGCACGCCTCTCCGGCGTCGACCTTCCCCGCGAGAAGCGGGTTGAGATCGCTCTGACCTACATCTTCGGAATCGGCCGCAGCCGCTCCCGAGACACCCTCGCCGCCACCGCGGTCAACCCGGACACGCGTGTTCGTGATCTGAGCGAGGAAGAGATCGTCAGGCTGCGCGACTGGATCGACGCGAACTACCGGGTCGAGGGTGACCTCAACCGGGAGATCAAGCAGGACATCCGCCGCAAGATGGAGATCGGGTGCTACCAGGGGCTCCGTCACCGGCGTAACCTGCCCGTCCACGGCCAGCGCACGCACACCAACGCGCGCACCCGCAAGGGCCCGCGCCGCGCCATCGCCGGCAAGAAGAAGGCTGGCAAGAAGTAGTCAGGGTCCCCGGCGGACCGTTCGGGTCCGCCGCCGACCACTGATCGACGACCTCGTACACGGAGACCACACGCGAATATGCCTCCCAAGACGCGCGCAGCCGGCGCCAAGAAGGTCCGGCGCAAGGAAAAGAAGAACGTCGCCCACGGACACGCTCACATCAAGAGCACGTTCAACAACACGATCGTCTCCATCACCGACCCGTCCGGGAACGTGATCTCCTGGGCTTCGGCGGGTCATGTCGGCTTCAAGGGCTCCCGCAAGTCCACGCCCTTCGCCGCCCAGATGGCGGCCGAGAACGCGGCCCGCAAGGCGCAGGAGCACGGGATGCGCAAGGTCGACGTCTTCGTGAAGGGCCCGGGTTCCGGCCGGGAGACCGCGATCCGTTCCCTGCAGGCCGCGGGGCTCGAGGTCGGTGCGATCCAGGACGTCACCCCGACCCCGCACAACGGTTGCCGCCCGCCCAAGCGGCGCAGGGTGTGACCATGCGGCGAGGCGGCCGTGGCCGGGGCTCCACGCCGGCCGGTGTCGTGGCGTCGTGTTCGAGTTCGCGCCAGGAAACGAGAGAGAAGGATTAGATGGCCCGTTACACCGGCGCGGACTGCAAGCGTTGCCGCCGCGAGAAGACCAAGCTGTTCCTCAAGGGCAGCAAGTGCGACACCCCGAAGTGCCCGATCGAGATCCGGCCCTACCCGCCGGGCGAGCACGGCCGTGGCCGCACCAAGGACTCCGAGTACCTGCTGCAGAAGCGCGAGAAGCAGAAGTGCGCCCGGATCTACGGCGTGCTGGAGAAGCAGTTCCGGGGCTACTACGACGAGGCGAATCGCCGGGCCGGCAAGACCGGTGACGAGCTGCTGAAGATCCTTGAGTCGCGGCTCGACAACGTCGTGTACCGGGGTGGCTTCGCACCCTCGCGGGACGCCGCCCGTCAGGCTGTCCGGCACGGCCACGTCCAGGTGAACGGCCGCAAGGTCGACATCCCCAGCTATCGGATCAGCGAGAACGACATCGTCGAGATCGCGCCGAAGGCCCGGGAGCTCACCCCGTTCATCGTGGCCCGGGAGACCGCGGGTCAGGGTCGGGCCGTTCCAGCCTGGCTGGAGGTGATCCCGAGCCAGCTGCGGATCCTGGTGCACTCGCTGCCGGCGCGGCAGGTGATCGATACCCAGGTGCAGGAACAGCTGATCGTCGAGCTTTACTCCAAGTAAAATCTACCGGCGTCGTCCCCGCAGCCAGGGGCGGAGCACACTGGAGTCCGGGCGGGCCTCCGCCCGGACACCACCCGTGGGTGGAATGGACCGATGTTCCGCCCACCGGCTCCCGTCAGGGGGCCCGCACCACACGGCGTCATATGGCGGTCGCCGTGGTCGGAAGGACGTTCTCATGCTGATCGCTCAGCGTCCCACCCTCATCGAAGACCCGATCTCCGAGTTCCGTTCACGCTTCGTGATCGAGCCGCTGGAGCCGGGCTTCGGCTACACCCTCGGTAACTCGTTGCGCCGGACCCTGCTGTCCTCCATCCCAGGTGCCTCGGTCACCAGCATCCGCATCGACGGCGTGCTGCACGAGTTCTCCACCGTGCCCGGCGTCAAGGAGGACGTGACCGACCTGATCCTGAACCTCAAGGAACTGGTCGTCAGCTCCGACAACGACGAGCCGACCGTGATGTACCTGCGCAAGCAGGGCCCCGGCGAGGTCACGGCGGCGGACATCGCCCCGCCGGCGGGCGTCGAGGTGCACAACCCCGAGTTGCGGCTCGCCACTCTGAACGACAAGGGCAAGCTTGAGATCGAGCTGACCGTCGAGCGGGGGCGCGGGTATGTCAGCGCGGCCCAGAACAAGCAGGCCGGCCAGGAGATCGGGCGGATCCCGATCGACTCGATCTACTCGCCGGTGCTGAAGGTGACCTACAAGGTCGAGGCGACCCGCGTCGAGCAGCGGACCGACTTCGACCGGCTCATCGTTGACGTCGAGACCAAGCCGTCGATCTCCCCGCGAGACGCGATGGCCAGCGCCGGCAAGACCCTGGTCGGCCTGTTCGGGCTGGCTCAGGAGCTCAACGCCGAGGCGGAGGGCGTCGACATCGGCCCGTCCGCCGCGGACGCGGCGCTGGCGGCCGACCTTGCGCTGCCCATCGAGGAGATGGACCTGACCGTCCGCTCCTACAACTGCCTCAAGCGTGAGGGCATCCACACGATCGGCGAGCTGGTCTCCCGTAGCGAGGCCGACCTGCTCGACATCCGTAACTTCGGGCAGAAGTCGATCGATGAGGTCAAGACGAAGCTGGGCGCGATGGGCCTGCAGCTCAAGGACTCCCCGCCCGGGTTCGACCCGCGCCAGGCGGTGGACACCTACGGCACCGACGCGTACAGCCCGTCGTTCTCCGACCCGTCCGACGACGGCGCGGAGTTCATCGAGACCGAGCAGTACTGATCTCCACGAGGGCCTCCGCTTCCGGCGGGGGCCCTCGGCGACCCTCCGGTGGCGAGAGCCGCGTCCTTCGGGCGGGCAGCCTGGCTAGGCCGGTGACCAGCAGGACAGTGAAAGGAACGAGGAGCACTCATCATGCCCACGCCAACCAAGGGCGCCCGGCTCGGCGGCAGCCCCGCACATGAGCGGCTGCTGCTGGCCAACCTCGCCACCGCGCTGTTCGAGCACGGCGGCATCACCACCACCGAGGCGAAGGCCAAGCGGCTGCGTCCGTACGCCGAGCGTTTGGTGACCTTCGCCAAGCGGGGGGACCTGCACGCCCGCCGGCGTGTCATGCGCCAGGTACGCGACAACTCGGTCGTGCACACCCTGTTCACCGAGATCGGTCCGCGCTACGCGAACCGGAACGGTGGCTACACCCGGATCGTCAAGATCGGCAACCGGAAGGGTGACAACGCCCCGCTGGCCCGGATCGAGCTGGTCGAGGCGCTGACCGTCGGCCAGCAGGCCGTCAGTGAGGCCGAGCGGGCGCGGGGCACCCGTTTCGAGGCTCGTCGCAAGCCCACCGGTGCCACCGTGGAGGCTGCGGAGGAGCTGGCCCAGGAGTCGCCAACCGCGGCTGCTGTGGCAGTCGAGGCCGCGGAGCCGGCGGAGACCCCCGCCGAAGGGGCCGCCGGCAAGCCGACGACCGCGCAGACGGACGACTCCGGCATCGGGGACGACTCCGGCGCCGGGGAGCAGAACTCCGCAAACTGAGATCCGGGCCGAAGGCCGAAATCTTTGGCCGAATCTCGCGTCCTGGAGTAGATCCGCGCAGGCCCGCCGCCCATCATGGGCGGCGGGCTTTCGTTTTAGTGCCGCCGCACCGCCGCGTCGTCGCTTGCACGGGGGAGAGGCAGATGTCCGATCCGGGAGTTTCCGCGGGACGTCGTCCCGCGGGTCGCGAGGCGGCTGCCCGCCGGTGATGATGATGACCGACGGGCTGGTTCGGCTGCGGCTGGACCTCTCTTATGACGGGACGCCGTTCGCGGGATGGGCCCGCCAGCCCGGCCAACGCACCGTGCAGGGCGATGTGGAGGACGCCCTCATGCGGGTGGCGCGGTTGCCGGCGGTACGGCTCACCGTCGCCGGACGGACCGATTCGGGTGTCCACGCCGTCGGTCAGGTAGCGCACGTTGATCTCCCGGACGACGTGCCGCTCGGCGGCCTCGCGCGGCGGCTGAACGGTGTCCTGGACCGGGCCGTGCGGATCATCGGGCTCGCCCCGGCACCGCCCGGCTTCGACGCCAGATTCTCCGCGCTCTCCCGCCGCTACGTCTATCGGATCACCGACGCTCCGTATGGAGCCGAACCCCTGCGGCGCTTCGACACCCTGGCCTGGCCTCGTCCGCTCGACGTGCCCGCGATGGCGGCGGCGGCGCTGTTCCTGGTCGGCGAGCATGACTTCGCCGCGTTCTGCCGGCGCCGGGAAGGCGCGACGACCGTCCGTACGCTGCTGCGCCTCGATGTGCTCCGCCGGCCTGAGGGGGTCGTCGTGGCCGACGTCGAGGCCGACGCCTTCTGCCACTCCATGGTCCGGGCGCTGGTCGGCGCCCTGCTCGCCGTCGGGGAGGGCCGCAAGCCGCCCCAATGGCCCGCGGCGGTGCTGCACCGAGGTGTCCGGGACCCCGCCGTCACCGTGGCGCCGGCACACGGCCTGACGCTGGTGGACGTGCGTTACCCGCCCGATCCTGAGCTGGCCGCCCGGGCCGAGGTCACCCGGGCCGTCCGGATTCCCCCCACGCCGTCCGGTTGAGGGGGCCCCGGTCGCCGGTGAGTCAGTGGTCGCCGGTGAGTCAGTGGCGCGGACCGTGGCCGAGTACTGCTCGGTCTCCGATGGGCTCGGTCGCGAGCGTGCTCAGATCGGTCTGGGCGTTCCGCAGCGCGGGATCGATCCCCGCACCCTGGGTGCCGTCGGTGTAGGCGACCTGCGTGTAGATGAGGTAGTGCCCGCGGGTGATCGCGCCCCGCCACGAGTTGTTCCCACCCGGGCCGGTGATCCGCGCGTTCGGAATCGAGTTGGCCGGGACGGGGAGGGGCACGATGCCACCGCGTCCCTGGTTGAGGATGTCCGCGGTGGCGGTGGCGGTGGCGAGCTTGTCGAGGACGAAGACGGTGACGCCGGCCAACACCTGGCGTTCGCCGTCCCTCGGGGTGCTGAGGAACAGCGTCCGCACCACCTGCCGGCAGCGCCGGTCCTTGAGCTGTGTGACCAGATCACCAGTGAGATCCGGGCAGCTGTTGTCCAGTTTGCGGGCGAGCCGTCGGTAGTTCCGTCCTTCGGCCTCGACCTGCTCGTCGGAGAAGAACTCGTTGGCGGTCACCGGATCGGAGTCGAGGGTCGCGCTGTCGAGGAAGCCTGCCGGGATCGGTGGGAGCGTCTGCCGGGTGGTGGGCGTCTTGTTCCCGTTGTCCCCGCTGCGCCCGTTGTCCCCGCTGCGCACCGCCACGACCGCGACCGCCGCGATGAGGACGAGGACGGCCCCGGCGACGCCGGCCAGCAGCCGCCGAGCGCTGCGGACCCCACGGTCCCCGGCCTGGTCCTGAGTGCTCCGCCCCCACCTCGGCGGGTACGCGCCACGGGCGCTCGATGCGGCGGTGGCGGACGGTGCCGACCCGTTGATCGGATCGCCGTCGACCGGATCGCCGTCGCCGAATCCGCTGTCAGCCGCGGGGGGTGGGTGGGATTCGCCGGTTTCACCGATGAGGGTGGGACCGCCGGTAACGGCATCCGTGTCGGGGAAGACACCCGGGCGTGGGGAGACACCCGGATAGGCCGGCGTGTCCGAGTCCCGTGGACGGGATGCCGGGCGCTCATAGCGGGTCGGACCGGACGGCGGCACGGATGCGGCGCCGGTCCCGGCTGGCCCCGTGCTCAAGCTCGTGGTGGTCGGGGACGGTGTTACGTCGGGCGGCGTGGTGTCGGGCGGCGTGATCCGCAGGGAGGTCGGCTTCGGCGAGAACGAGTACGTCCGGGACCCCCCGAACAGGGGATCGTCGGCCGGGGGAGTCCAGCCGTCGAGGTCGGGGTGCGCGCCACCCGGGCGGGGAATCGTCGCCGCTGTCGGGCCCGTGGTGCCTCCCCGGCAGGCCGGACCGCCGCCCTCCGACGCGCCCTTCGACGCGCCGGCCGACCGACGGCCCTCGGCAGGCGCGGGAGACGCCCGATCATGGCAGGCGCCTCCGGACAGCGGGGTCGGCCCCTCGTGCCCGGGGGCCCCGGGCCCCTCGCGCCCGTCAGATCGCCCGCTGCCCATCTCCGTCATCCTGGTGAGAATAGCCAGGTTGTCGGCGGGATTCAGCGCGGTCAGGTGTCCATGGTCGGTGGCCGGACCGACTGCATGTCCGTACTCCCGGTGCTCTCCCGTACTCCCGTACTCCCGATACTCCAGCCTTCCGTGCCCCCCCGGTGGACCGCTCCGATCGCCTGGTAACCTCAAAGACTGCTGCGCGTGACACGTCCCGTCTGCGCGCTCCACATTCTTGACGAGATCCGCGAGAGGCCCCTTGGGAGTCTCCTGGCGGGATCGTCCGAACGAGAAGGCAGACCTGTGCGCACGTACCAGCCCAAGCCCGCGGATGTCCAGCGTGTGTGGCACGTCATCGATGCCACCGACGTGGTGCTCGGTCGGCTGGCGACCCAGGCCGCCACGCTCCTGCGTGGAAAGCACAAGCCGTACTTCGCTCCGCATATCGACACCGGCGACTTCGTCGTCGTGATCAACGCGGGTAAGGTCGCCCTGAGCGGGAACAAGCGGGAGCAGGCCCAGTACCACCGGCACTCCGGCTTCCCGGGCGGTCTGCGCAGCACCTCCTACGGGGAGCTGCTCGACACCCGTCCGCAGATCATCGTCGAGAAGGCGATCAAGGGCATGCTGCCGAAGAACAAGCTCGGCCGAGCCCAGGGGACCAAGCTGAAGGTCTATGCGGGTCCGACTCACCCGCACCAGGCGCAGCAGCCCACCCCGTTCGAGATCATCCAGGTCGCGCAGTAGCCGCGGACCTCCTGAGCCGGTCGCCGGGCGGGCTCTTCCCGCCCGGCGGTATCGGCCCCGGGAACCACGCATCAACCGAGGAAGGAACGCGACGTGGCTGTCGTGACCGACGTACAGGGCAATCCCCGCGCCACCGGGCGGCGCAAGGAGGCGGTCGTCCGGGTGCGTCTGCTCCCGGGGACCGGGCAGTGGACGCTCAACGGGCGCACGCTTGAGCAGTATTTCCCGAACAAGGTGCACCAGCAGCTCGTCAACGAGCCGCTCAAGGCACTGGATCGGATGGAGTCGTACGACATCGTCGCCCGGCTGCACGGCGGCGGCGTCTCCGGGCAGGCCGGTGCGCTGCGGCTCGCCCTCGCCCGCGCGTTGACGCTGGCGGAGGAGGAGTCCCGGCCTACCCTGAAGAAGGCCGGCTTCCTGACCCGTGACGCTCGGGTCAAGGAGCGTAAGAAGTACGGGCTCAAGAAGGCCCGCAAGGCTCCGCAGTACAGCAAGCGCTGACCTTGGATCCCCTTCGCGGGCGTGCCCCCGGAGGCGTGCTCCCGGAGGGGATCGGTGCCACCGGTGCCCCCCTCGGTCTCCGCCACGATCTTCGACGAGGGAGACCTCAATGGTGAGGCTCTTTGGCACCGACGGCGTCCGAGGTGTCGCCAACATCGATCTGACCGCGGAGCAGGCGTTGTCGCTGGCTTCCGCGGCGGTCGAGGTCCTCGCTGGGCCGAACCGGACCAGCGGGCCCTCCGGCCGCGGTAAGCCGGTAGTGGTCGTCGGCCGGGACACGCGGCCCTCCGGGGAGTTCCTGGAGGCCGCGGTGGTCGCCGGGCTCGCGGCCTCCGGTGCCGACGTGGCCCGGATCGGGGTGGCACCCACGCCCGCGGTGGCTCACGCCGTCGCGGCCAGCGGCGCGATGTTCGGCGTCATGCTCTCCGCCAGCCATAACCCGATGCCGGACAACGGCATCAAGCTGTTCGCCGCCGGCGGCCTCAAACTGCCCGACGAGGTCGAGGATGCCATCGAGCGGCGGATGGCCCTACCTCCCAGCCGCCGTCCCGTCGGCGCCGACGTCGGTCGGGTCCGCGACGAACCGGTTCTCCTCGACCGGTATGCGGCGCATCTGCTGGCCACGCTGCCGGTGCCGCTCGACGGCCTGCGGGTCGTCGTCGACTGTGCCCAGGGCGCCGCCTCCACCTTGGCCCCTCGGGTGCTGCGGGCGGCCGGAGCCGACGTCGTCGCGCTGCACGCCGACGGCGACGGGATAGCGATCAACGACGGCAGCGGTGCCACCCATCTCGACAGCCTGCGTGCCGCGGTCGTGGCGCACGGCGCCGACGTCGGCATCGCCCATGACGGCGACGCGGACCGTTGCCTCGCCGTGGACGCGACCGGTGAGGTCGTCGACGGCGACCAGATCCTGGCGATGTGTGCTCTGGCGCTGGCCGAGCGGGGTGAGCTGGTCGACGACACGGTGGTGGTCACCGTGATGTCGAATCTGGGCTTTCACCACGCGATGCGGGAGGCCGGTATCACCGTCGTCACTACACCCGTCGGAGATCGGTACGTGCTGGAGACGATGCGCGCCGGAGGCTACGTGCTCGGCGGTGAGCAGAGCGGGCACGTGGTGTTCCTGGACCACGCGACGACCGGCGATGGGTTGTTGACGGCGTTGCGGATCCTGGGCCGGGTCGCCGAGACCGGACAACCGCTCGGCGAGCTCACCAAGGCGATGACCCGGCTGCCCCAGGTGTTGGTGAACGTGCGTGGCGTCGACCGGACACAGGTGGACACCAATGAGGAACTGCTGCGGGCCGTCGCCCTGGCCAAGGCGGAACTCGGTGACGAGGGTCGGGTGCTGCTGCGGTCGTCCGGCACCGAACCCCTCGTGCGGGTGATGGTCGAGGCGGGCACCGACGCCGCCGCGCGGGCGGTCGCACAGCGGCTCGCCGCCGTCGTGCGCACCGCGTTGCCGCCGGCGCGCTGACCGATCCCGCCGCTGACCGATCCCGCCGCTGACCGATCCCGCCGCTGACCGGTCCCGCCGCGGCCACAAGCGGACACCTTGCCCCGAGCCTCCCCCGGTACGCTCTCACCCCCGGGAACCTGCGTACGCTGAGCCGCATGTGCGGGATCATCGGTTACGTCGGCGACCAGGCGGCCCTGGATGTCGCGTTGAACGGTCTGCGGCGGTTGGAGTACCGCGGTTACGACTCGTCGGGTGTCGCCGTGGTCGGCGCCGGGGCACTGCGGACGGCGCGTCGTGCCGGCAAGCTGTCCAACCTCGAGAAGCTGCTCGCCGAGAATCCGGATTCCAGGCCGATGCCCGGCACCACAGGCATGGGGCATACCCGGTGGGCCACGCATGGTGGACCAACCGACGCGAATGCCCATCCGCACACCGACTGCACCGGCGCCATCGCCGTCATCCACAACGGGATCATCGAGAACTTCGCCGCGTTGCGGGTCGAGCTGGAGACGGTCGGCCACGAGCTCGCCAGTGAGACCGACACGGAGGTCGTCGCCCATCTCCTCGAAGTCGAGCTTGCCGGCACCGGCACCGGCACCGGCACCGGTGCTGGTGCTGGTGCTGGTGCCGACCGCGGGTACGACGGGGGCGCGCATCCGCTGACCGTCGCGCTGCGACGGGTCTGCCGGCGGCTGGAAGGCGCGTTCACCCTGGTCGTGCTGCACCGCGACTTCCCGGAGGTGGTTGTCGGGGCCCGGCGTAACAGCCCGCTGGTCGTGGGGCTCGGTCAGGGGGAGACCTTCCTCGCCAGCGACGTCTCGGCCTTCATCGCCCACACCCGGGAGGCGCTGGAGATCGGGCAGGATCAGGTGGTCGAGGCCCGCCGGGACGGTGCGACGGTGACCGACTTCGGCGGCCAGATCATCGAGGGTCGGCGCTACCACGTCGACTGGGATGCCAGCGCCGCCGAGAAGGGCGGCTACCCGTACTTCATGCTCAAGGAGATCAGCGAGCAGCCGACCGCCCTGGCAGACACGCTGCGCGGTCGGCTTTCCGCCGACGGTGCGATCGTGCTCGACGAGGAGCGGCTGTCTGGCCAGGATTTCCGGGACGTGGACAAGGTCTTCATCGTCGCCTGCGGCACCGCCTACCACGCCGGCCTCATCGCGAAGTACGCAATCGAGCACTGGACCAGGCTGCCCTGCGAGGTCGAGATGGCTTCGGAGTTTCGCTACCGCGACCCGGTGCTCGACCGGTCCACCCTCGTCATCGCGATCAGCCAGAGCGGCGAGACGCTGGACACGCTGATGGCGGTCAAACACGCGCGCGAGCAGAAGGCGCGGGTGCTGGCCATCTGCAACACCAACGGTTCTACGATCCCTCGGGAGTCCGATGCGGTGCTGTACACCCGCTGCGGCCCGGAGGTGGGGGTCGCGTCCACCAAGACCTTCCTCGGGCAGGTCGCCGCGTGCCTTCTCGTCGGCCTGTTCTTGGCCCAGGTGCGCGGCGTGCTCTACGGCGACGAGGTCGCCGCGTACGTCGAGCGGCTCCAGCGCATGCCCGAGCTGATCGAACGGACGCTGGGAACGGTCGAGCCGGTGCGGGAGCTCGCCCGCGCCCTGGCCGACGCGAAGGCGGTGCTATTCCTCGGTCGTCATGTGGGGTACCCGGTGGCCCTGGAAGGGGCCCTCAAGCTCAAGGAACTCGCCTACATGCACGCCGAGGGGTTCCCGGCGGGGGAGCTCAAGCACGGGCCGATCGCGCTCATCGAGCCCGGCCTGCCGGTGTTCGTCGTTGTGCCGTCCCCGCGGGGTCGTGCCAACCTGCACGGAAAGATCGTTTCCAACATCCAGGAGGTCCGGGCGCGTGGCGCCCGCACGATCGTGATCGCGGAAGAGAGCGACACCGCCGTCGAACCGTTCGCCGATCATCTCATCCGCGTGCCCGCGACCGCGTCGCTGTTCGCGCCCCTGGTCACGACGCTACCGCTGCAGGTCTTCGCGTGCGAGCTGGCGCTTGCGCGCGGCCTCGATGTCGATCAGCCGCGTAACCTGGCGAAGTCGGTGACAGTCGAGTAAGCCCTTCCCCACACGGCGCCTTCCCCACACGGCGCCTTCGGCGCAGTGTGGGGGCCCCTGGCATCGGGCGCCGTTCGGGGTTTCTGTCAGCTCGCCTTCGGCGAGCTTCCTGGGGTAGTCGACGGCGCCTTCGGCGCAGTGTGGGGCCCCTGGCATCGGGCTGCGGGGGCTCGGGCCTGCGGGTCAGGGGCCTGCCGGTCAGGTGGACGGCGTCGCTCCGTGCTGACGGCCGTGCCAGGCGACCGTCGCCTCCCACAGCGCATCGGCGACGGCGTCGTTGTCGTCGGCGGCGTCGAGCAGGGTCTCGACAAGTTCGGCGCGAGGGGCGCGGCTGAGGAAGACGCGCATCGCGGCGTGGACCGGGTCGTCGGTGAAGAGGGTCTCCTCGCCGAGGATCGTGCCGTCCTCCCCCTCGTCGTCCTCGGCGAGCCCCGCCGAGCCGGTGGCCACGAGGGCGACCGCGACCGCGTGCCGGCAGAACGAGCCGGTGGATCCCTCGGTGCAGGTACAGCCCGTCCGTGGCCCGTCGTCGGCCGCCTCCAGGCGGACCTCGTACGAACCGTCGTCGTCCACCGTGCCGGATGCGTTGGTGGGGCGGATACGGAGTTGTTCGACTCGACCGAGAAGAGCCAGATTCACCCCTTCCATGAAGACGTCGGTGCCGGCGTGCTGTGCGCAGGCGCGTTCCTCGAAGGCTGCCTCGAGCGGGGTGACGGCGTCTCCGCCGTGCCCGTTCTCCCCGGACCCCGAAATGATCACTGCTCAATCCTACGGAATTCGCGCGGTTCGGGGATGCCTAGCCGAGTAGGTCTTGTCATCGATTGCATCGCGATATATCGTGAGCCTACGTGATGGAGCGTGAGCGGATTGCTCCGGTCGCGCCGATTCGAAGGGAATGATCATGGTTTCACAGGTGATGCCGGGCCCATGGGGCCACTGGGGATGCGAGGCCGGGTTCGGCCCGTCCCGGCTGCGGGACTTCTTCGAGGCGATGAGCGCTTGGGGGCAGTGTGGTGGCCGGTCGGAGGCGGTGGCCGGCGAGCAGGACCACCCCGAGAGCGGTCGGGCCGGTCGCGTCGGCCGTGGCGGCCACGGTGGGCATCGTGAGCACGGTGGGCATCGTGAGCACGGTGGGCATCGTGAGCACGGTGGGCACGCGGGAGGCGGGCCGAGAGGCCGCCGGGGCGGACCGGGCTGGCCGTTCGGCGGCTTTCCCGGTCCGGGGTTCGGTCCGGGCTTCGGCGGCCCCGGCTTCGGTGGCCCCGGCAGCTTCGGCGGCCGTGGGCCGAAGGTGGGGCGGGGCGACGTCCGGGAGGCGCTGCTCGCGCTGCTGGCCGAGGAGCCCATGCACGGCTACCAGATGATCCGCGAGCTTGCGGAGCGCAGCGGTGGCATCTGGCGGCCGAGCCCGGGGTCGGTCTACCCGGTCCTGTCACTGCTGGCCGACGAGGGTCTCGTGCGCGCGGAGGAGGCGGAGGGCAAGCGAGTCTTCCATCTCACCGACGCCGGGCGGGCGCACGTCGAGGCACGCGCAGGGGAGCGCAAGCCGTGGGAGACTGCTGCGGCGGCGGTCGATGACGATCTCACCAGTTTGCGAACGCTGGCGTTCGCCGTCGGTGCGGCCATCGTCCAGGTGGCCCAGGCCGGAGACGAAGCGCAGATCGCCGCGGCGCGGTCCCTGCTCGCCGAGACCCGCCGTGGTCTCTACCGGATCCTCGCCGGGGACGACGTCGAGCCCCCGATGAGACCGGAGGGTGCCGCCACGGGCACCGGCGCGGACAAGGGCCGCACCGCTCCCGATGGCGACAGCTAAGGACGACGGCAACGGCGGATCGGCCCCAGGGCGGGCTGCGACGCACTGATCGGCGAAGCGTTGATCAGCGGGGCGCGGGCGCCCTCGGCGAGATGGGCGTGAACCGGCTGGCGGGGACCTCACCGGCCACCCCGGTGCCGACGGCGGCGCAACACCGCGTTTGTGGGAACCTTTCCGGGTGGCGGTGGTGGGCGTCGGAGTGGACGTGGTGGATGTCGACCGGTTCGCCGCGACGCTGGCGCGCACGCCGGGCATCGCGATGAGGCTGTTCACCGCGACCGAACGCGGCCTCGCCCGGCCTGAGCGGTTGGCTGCCCGGTTTGCGGCGAAGGAGGCGGTCGCCAAGGTTCTCGGCGCACCCCCCGGTCTCGAGTGGCACGACACCGAGGTTGTTCTCGGTACCGGGGGGCGACCGTCGTTACGGATCATCGGCACGGTGGCCGCCGCGGCGGCCCGGCTCGGCATCGCGTCCTGGCACCTCTCGCTCACCCACGACGGCGGCGTGGCCGTGGCGATGGTCGTCGCCGAGACCTGAGCACGGTCGGGTCCGGTGGGTCCGGTGGGTCCGTGCCGGCCTGTCGGGCGCCCGCGGATCGGAGCGGGGCAGCATGTCGGCATGCGCAATGCCCATACGGTCGAACAGGTTCGAGGTGCCGAGGCGCCGCTGCTCGCCTCGCTGCCCCCCGGCGCTCTGATGCAGCGGGCGGTGCACGGGCTCGTCGCGCACGCCGCACGACGCCTCGGGCGGGTCTACGGTGCCCGCGTCGTCGTGCTCGCCGGCGGTGGCGACAACGGTGGTGACGCCCTCTGGGCCGGAGCGCGGCTGGCCGCCCGAGGGGCGCGGATTGATGCGGTGGCACCCGGCCGCACCCACCCGGAAGGCACCGCAGCCCTGCTTGCGGCCGGTGGCCGACTGCACCATCCGGGTCCGGTGGTGGGCGCGGGCGGTCCGGCGGGTGCGGGGCAGCCGATCGACGATGAGCGGCTGCGTATCCTGTTCGCCGCCGCCGATCTGGTGCTGGACGGGTTGCTCGGCATCGGGGGCCGGGGCGGGCTGCGCGAGCCGTACGCCCGGCTCGCCGTTCTGGCACCCCCCGAACGGACGGTGGCGGTCGACGTCCCCAGCGGGGTGGACGCGGACACCGGGGCCGTCGCGGGGCCGGCGGTCCGGGCGAGCAGTACCGTCACCTTCGGTACCCGCAAACGCGGCCTGTGGCTCATGCCCGGTGCCGCCCACACCGGCCCCGTCGAGCTGGTCGACATCGGACTGGACCTGCCTGAACCCGACCTGTGCGCTCTCGACGACGCCGACGTCGCCGCGGCATTGCCCGTTCCCAGCCCGACGGCGTCCAAGTACAGTCGCGGGGTCCTCGGCCTCGTCGCCGGCAGCGACGCCTATCCGGGCGCCGCGGTGCTCGCGGTCGGCGGCGCGCTGCGTGGTGGCGCCGGGTACCTGCGGGTAGTGACCGCGGGGCACGCCGAGAAGGTCGCGGGCGAGGCCGTCGGCGCGGTCGTGAGCAGGGCCGGCGATTTCGTGCGGATGGCGCATCCCGAGGCCGTCGTGACCGTCATCGAGGCCGGTGACGCCGACACGATGCTGGCCGCCGGCCGGGTCCAGGCCTGGGCGATCGGCCCAGGCCTGGCGCCGGGACCCGCGGTCCGTACCCTGCTGACGGCGTTGCTGGCGACGGACCTTCCGGTCCTGGTCGACGCGGGGGGCCTCGACCCGCTTGCCGAGATCATCGCGGCGCGGCCCGCCGTCGCCGAGCGGGCGGCGCCGGTGCTGATCACACCGCATGAGGGCGAGTTCCAGCGGTTCGTCTCGGTCGCCCTTGGCCGGGACGCGCAGGCCACCGTCGCCGAACTCGCCGACGATCGGCTCGCTGTTCTCCGGCGGGCCGCGGCGGCGACGGGAGCGGTGATCCTGCTCAAGGGCGCCCGCACACTCGTCGTGCGGCCGGATGGATCGGCGCTGGTCAACACGACCGGATCGGCATGGCTGGGGACCGCCGGGACCGGTGACGTGCTGACCGGCCTGATCGGCTCGCTGCTCGCCGCCGGGCTCGCCCCCGCGACGGCCGGGGCGGTCGGCGCCTATCTGCACGGCCGGGCCGCCGAGCGGGCCCCGGCGCCGCTGGCAGCGAATGATCTGCCCGCCCTCCTGCCCCAGGTCATCGGCGACCTGCTTGACCGGCGACGGATGCCACGCGGAGTAGCGTGACGGCGTGACCGAACAGCGAGCCGGTTCTCCGGCCGGGAATGATCTTCGTTCCTGTGCCGTCATCGATCTCGACGCGGTCCGCACGTCGGTGACCGCCCTCGTCGCCCGGGCAGGCGACGCCGCCACCATGGCGGTCGTCAAGGCTGACGGCTACGGCCACGGCATGATCCCGTGCGCACGGGCGGCCCTGGAGGGCGGGGCCACCTGGCTCGGCACGGCGTTCCTTGAGGAGGCGCTCGCCCTGCGCGCGGCCGGGTTCACCGTCCCGGTGCTGTCCTGGCTCGCGGCGCCCGGTGAATCGTTCGCCGCCGCCATCGCCGCGGATGTCGACCTGTCCGCGTCCGCGGGCTGGGCGCTCGAGGAGGCCGCCGCCGCGGCCCGGCGGACCGGCCGTACCGCCCGGGTGCACCTCAAGGCGGACACGGGCCTCGGCCGGGCGGGAGCCACGGAGGCCGACTGGCCGGCGCTGTGCGACGCCGGGGCGGCACTCGAGGCCGAGGGCGTGATCGAGGTGATCGGTGTGTGGAGCCACTTCGCGTTCGCCGACGCCCCCGGGCATCCCACGGTGCAGGGTCAGATCGGGCGTTTCCGGGATGCGATCGACATCGCCACGAAGGCGGGGCTACACCCGTCCGTGCGGCATCTGGCGAACTCGGCGGCTACCCTGGTCAGCCCGGAGGCGCATTTCGACCTGGTTCGACCGGGAGTGTCCGTTTACGGACTGTCCCCGGGTCCGGAGATCGGGCCGCCGGCGGCCTTTGGCCTGCGCCCCGCGATGACGCTGACGACGCACGCCGCGTTGACCAAGCGGGTACCGGCGGGAACCGGCGTCTCCTACGCGCACCGGTACACGACAACACGCGAGACGACGCTCGCCGTGGTGCCGCTGGGCTACGCCGACGGCATCCCCAGGTCCGCGACGAACACCGCGGAGGTGCTGTTCGGCGGGCGGCGCCGACGCATCGCCGGCACGGTCTGCATGGATCAGTTCGTCCTCGACGTGGGTGACGACCAGGTGGCGGCCGGCGACGAGGTGCTGCTCTTCGGCCCCGGCGACCGCGGCGAACCGACCGCGGACGACTGGGCCGCGGCGCTGGGCACCATCAACTATGAGATCGTCAGCCGGGTCGGGGCTCGGGTCCCCCGCCGCTACGTCTGACGGCCCGCCGGGCGGCGCCGGACGAGTCGAAGATGCGGGATGCGGGATGCGGGCTCAGCCGCAGCCGCCGGGGCCGCAGGCACCGCCGGAACCGTGACCGCCGGTGGGCGACACGTGGCCGCCGAGCGAGCCGCGCTCCATCCGCCGACGCACGGGACGGGAGACGGCGGCCTCGCGCTCGGCCTCCTCGAGGCGGGAGCGGGTGGTCAGTGTCAGCATCACCGGCCCGGCCGGCACCGGAGCCGGAGCCGCGGCGCCGGGGCCCTCGGCCGGCTCGGTGTCGTCCGGCACCCCTAGTGCGGCGGCGCGCTCCGGGCCCGTCAGACGACGGCCTGCGCTCGCCGGGATGTCCTTGCTCCTGTGCCACCTCAGCCGCACGATCTCCGCCTCCGGTCCACACTCGCTGATCGATCTGATCCCACTGGATCCGTCCGCTCCCGGCTTCTCGATCCAGCCGATCCAGCCGATCCAGCCGGGGCGGCACTTCCACGGTAGTCGGCCCGCTCCCACCCGGTCCGGTGGACGTCGGTGCTGTGGCCTGCGCCCGGCTTGTCGTCTTCACGACATTTGTCGTCTTCGCGACGCCCGGTGCCGTCGCGACGCGTCGCACCGGCGTGGATCCGGTGCTGTGGGGCGGGGCTCATCCCCTAGACTCGGCCCGGAGTCGTGACTGGCGCATCGAGGTGGAACTGACCACCGGGGAGCGATCGAGCGGAACGGTGCCGCGCGCCTGGGCACCCCCGGCCGGATCAGACCTGCCGGAGGTCAAGGTGCATCAACCACCGATTCCCCACCTCGCCGTCGCCGATCCCGAACTCGCCGGTCTCGTCGAGGCCGAAGCCACGCGCCAGTTCTCGTCGATCAGGCTGATCGCGTCGGAGAACTACGTCTCTACCGCGGTGCTGGAGGCGTCCGGCTCCGTGCTGACCAACAAGTACTCCGAGGGCTACGTCGGTCGGCGTTACTACGAGGGCCAGCAGGTCATCGATCCGATCGAGACGCTTGCGGTCGACCGTGCCAAGGCGCTGTTCGGGGTCGAGCACGCCAACGTCCAGCCGTACTCGGGTTCCCCGGCGAACCTCGCCGTCTATCTGGCCTTCGCCGAGCCGGGGGACACCGTGATGGGCCTGTCGCTGCCGATGGGCGGCCATCTGACCCACGGCTGGAGCGTCTCCGCGACCGGCACGTGGTTCCGCAGTGTCCGGTACGGCGTGCGCGCCGACACCGGCCGCATCGACCTGGACGAGGTGCGCGACCTCGCTCTGGCCGAGCGTCCCAGGATTATTTTCTGCGGCGGTACGGCGATCCCTCGGACGATCGACTTCCCGGGGTTCGCCGCGATCGCGCGGGAGGTCGGGGCGGTGCTCGTCGCGGACATCGCGCACATCGCCGGGCTGATCGCGGGTGGGGCACACCCCTCGCCGGTGGGGCACGCCCCGGTGATCTCCACCACCACGCACAAGACGTTGCGCGGCCCGCGTGGGGCGATGCTCCTCTCCGACGCCGAGCACGCCACCGCGATCGACAAGGCGGTGTTCCCGGGCCTGCAGGGCGGGCCGCACAACCACACCACCGCGGCGATCGCCGTCGCACTGCGCGAGGCGGCGGCACCCGCGTTCCGCGACTACGCGCACGCGGTCGTGGCGAACGCCCGCGCGCTGGCCGAGGCCCTGGTGGAGCGGGGCTTCGACCTGGTCACCGGCGGTACCGACAACCATCTGATCCTGATCGACCTGACCAGCAGGGACATCGGTGGCAAGCCCGCGGCCCGGGCGCTCGACCAGGCCGGGATCGAGCTGAACTACAACGCGGTGCCCTTCGACCAGCGCAGGCCCTTCGACCCGTCCGGTATCCGGCTGGGAACCGCCGCCATCACCACCCGCGGTCTGGGGGTCGGTCACATGCCGGTGCTCGCCGGCTGGATCGACGATGTCGTCAAGGCCGCCGTGGTCGGCGACACCGCGACCATCACCCGGGTCCGGGAGCAGGTCACCGAGCTGACCGCAGCCTTCCCGATGCCGGGCTTCGCCTGAGCACGGGATCCGCGCACAGGACCGGTGATCTTCCCCGGCCGCGCATCCGACGTCCCCAGGTCCCGGCCGACGCCCCCCACGTCCCGGCCGGGGGGCCCGTCGGCCGGCGTGGCCGGGTGCATCATCGGTGCAGAAGAGGCACCGAGGAGAGGTGGCGCCGATGGCGAAGACCGTGGGTGCGATCGCGGGTTCCCGCACGGCTCGGGCCACGGGATCGCTCGGGGTGGTTGGTGCCGCCGCCGTCGCGGCGGGCCTGGTCGCCGAGCGGCGGATGATCCGCCGTCGGCGTGAGACGGCCGATCTCGCGTCCGACGCGCGGATGGGGCCGATCGGGGGCTGGGTCACCACCGTGATCGCGGGGGACGGTGTTCCGCTGTATATCGAGGAGACCGGCCCGTCGGACGCCCCGGTGACGCTGGTGTTCGTCCACGGGTTCTGCGTCACGGCCGATTCCTGGATCCTGCAGCAGCGGGCGCTGACAGACCTCGGCCGGATGGTCTTCTACGATCAGCGGGCGCATGGGCGTTCCGGGCCGTCCGAGGTCAAGAACTGCACTATCGACGCACTCGCCGACGACCTCTTCCGGGTGATCACCGAGCGGGTCCCCCGGGGGCCGATTATCCTGGTGGGCCATTCGATGGGCGGCATGACGGTGCTGGGCCTGGCCGACACCCACCCGGAACTGTTCGATGACCGCATCGTCGGGGTGGCCCTGCTCGCCACCAGCGCCGGTGAGCTGGCCCGGCTGACCTTCGGGCTGCCGGCGTCGGTGACCGGGGTGGTCCGCCGCGTTCTGCCGGGTTTCGCGGTTGGTATGCGGCACGCGCCGAGCCTGCTCGAACGTGCCCGGCGGCGGGGCAGCGACCTGTCGTGGGAGCTGACGCGGCGCATCGGGTTCGGATCGACCGAACTGCCGCCGTCGGTGGTCTCCTTCCTGGAGACCATGGTCGCGGACACCCCGATCCCGGTCATCGCGGCGTTCCTGCCCACCCTGCTCGACCACGATCGGCTCGCGGCGGCCGAGCGACTGGCGGAGATCCCGACCGTGCTCATCGTCGGGGACGTTGACCTGATGACCCCGCTCGCCCACAGCCGTACCCTGGCGGAGGCGTTGCCCCGGGCGGAGCTCATCGTCGAGGAGGGCGCCGGGCACGCCATCATGCTGGAACGCCCGGACGTGGTGAACGCCGCAATCCGGGAGATTGCGCGGCAGGCGACGGCGCCACGCGCCATGCCGCGCCCGCGGTCGGGGTCGGCACAGACAGGCCGGTCGGCGCCGGCACAGACAGGTCGGTCGGCGCCGGCACAGACAGGTCGGTCGGGACGGACCGGTCGGTCGGGGTCGGGACGGACCGGTCGGTCGGCGCGGTCCGAGACATTCTCCGTCTCCCCACGCGGGCCCCGGAGCGAGGCGACGACGGAAGGCGCATGAACACGGTCGAGGTGTCCACGGCGGAGCGCATGCGGGAGTTCGGGGCCTGGTTGGCTACCCTGCTGCGGCCCGGGGACCTGCTCGTGCTCTCCGGCCCGCTCGGCGCGGGCAAGACGGTTCTGGCCCAGGGGATCGCGGCCGGGCTGGGCGTGCGGGAAACGGTCACCTCGCCGACGTTCGTGCTTGCCCGGATCTACCCGGACGGGCGGATTCCCCTCGTGCACGTGGACGCCTACCGGCTCGGTGGGGTCGTCGAGGTCGACGATCTCGACCTCGACGCCGACGTCGACACCTCGGTCACCGTGGTCGAGTGGGGTGCCGGTCTCGCGGAACGTCTCACGCAGGATCATCTGGAGATCGTGATCTCCCGGCCACGTGCCGACGAGGTCGGGGAGACTCGGATAGTCCGCCTCGTCCCGTCCGGGGCCAGCTGGATCGAACGGCTGCGCGCACGTGCGCCGGTGAGTTGAGACTCCCCGCATCGACCCGCCGCGCGCGGCGTGACATCGGTGGCATCGTGGTGGTGGGGTGGGTGCCCGCCGTGGTCGGCGAGGCGATCCGTAGTCTGGACGAGTGCTGGTGATGGCTCTTGACACATCCACGGCAGCGTGCTCGGTTGCGCTCGCCGAGCTGACGTCGTCCGACCCCGCGCGGCCGGTGAGTGGGACGGGTGGTGAGCGCGCCGCGCCCGGGGTGCACGTGTGGCCGCGAGCGGTCATGGTCACCGTCGACGCCCGCCGCCACGGGGAGCTGCTGGCGCCGTCGATGCGCGCGGTGCTCGCCGAGGGGGGTGCCCGCCCTACCGATCTCGACGCCGTGGTCGTGGGCGCCGGTCCCGGGCCGTTCACCAGTTTGCGGGTCGGGATGGTGACCGCCGCCGCCTTCGCCGACGCACTAGGCGTGCCGGTGCACGGGGTGTGCTCGCTGGATGCCATCGGTGCCGCCACCGGCGGCTCCGTCGCCGTCGTGACGGATGCCCGTCGGCGCGAGGTCTTCTGGGCCTGTTACCGCGACGGGGTGCGGGTCGGCGATCCGGCCGTTGGCCGTCCGGCCGACGTCGTCCGGTTCCTGCGCGGCCTCGGTGTCGACCGCGTCGTCGGCCCGGGAACGGTGCTCTACCCGGAGATCTTCGCCGAACTCGCCGGTACCACGGCCGGTGCCACCGCCGGGGAGGTGCCCGCGCCCGGCGCAGGTCAGCCGGACGACGGCTATCCCCGGCCAGAGCTGCTCGTCGGTCTCGCCGGGGCCGACGTGCTGGCCGGGCGCGCTCCCCAGCCCCTCGTCCCGCTCTACCTGCGGCGGCCGGACGCGGCCGAACCGCACACACCGAAGCCGGTCACGGTTTGACGCAGCCGCGACCACACCCCGCCGGTCCGGATGGGCCGGATCTGCTCCTGGCTCCGATGCGCTGGTGGCACGTGGCGATGGTCGCCGAGCTGGAGCAGACGGTATTCGACATCGATCCGTGGACGGCCGAGCTGTTCTGGTCCGAACTCGCGCAGGGCGAGCAGCGGCGGTACCTGACGGCGCTGTGGCGTCCACAGGGCGTCCCGACGCACGACACGTCCGCGATCGTCGGTTATGCGGGGCTGGCGCTCGCCGAGGACGGCGCCTACATCCAGACGATCGGCGTCGTGCCCCGGATGCGCGGGCGGGGGGTGGGCGCCCGTCTGATGATCGCCTTGCTGCGCGACGCCCGGCGGGCCGGTGCCCGCAACTGTGGGCTGGAGGTCCGCACCGACAACCAGGCGGCCCGTGCTCTCTACAGCCGGCTTGGCTTTGTCGACATTGGGCTGCGCCGCGGTTACTACCAGCCTTCCGGTGGAGATGCCTACGTGATGCGGGTCCGGAAGATCGACACCGTTGGTTACGCGGAGCTGCTCGACCGCGTCGAGGCGACGTTGCTCATCACCTCTCGGGTCGAGCCCTGACACCCGCCTGACCCCACCGTCACCAGGCGGTACAGCCCGGCCAGCCGTCCTCTCCTCGTATCCCGCCGGCGTCCCGGCCTGTCTACGGCCGGGCGCGCGACGGGTGGGGCGGACGGCTCAGACGGAGGCGCGTAGCCGAGCCGCGGCCGCCGCCTCCGCCTTGGAGCGCTGGAACAGGTCGATGAACTCGGCCAGCGCCGGATTCACCGGGGCGAGCGTCATCTCGACGCGGATGAACTCGATGTCCGTGGCGCCGAGTGCCGCCAGGATGTGTGCCACGTAGGGCTGCTGGTGATCCCAGCCCTCCTTGGGTGTGCCTGGCCCGTAGGACCCGCCCTGGGCGGTGACCACCGTCACCTTCTTGCCGGTGAGGGCGCTGTCGTCCGGAGCCTGCCGCACCGTGCGTCCCATGACGATGATCTGGTCGATCCACGCCTTGAACGTCGACGGCACCGCGTAGTTGTACATCGGTACCGACAGCAGGTACTCGTCTGCCGCCTCCACCTCGGCGATCAGCTCCTCTCCTTTCTTGACCGCCTCGGCTTGCTCCGCCGAGAGCTGCTCGGGCGGGGTGAACCTCGCCGACACGGTCGCCCAGTCCAGGTGCGGAGGAGGGGTGACAGACAGATCACGATAGGTGATGATCCCGTCTGGGTGCGCCTCGCGCCAGGCCTCGGCGAAGATGGTGGCGATCGATCGGGACGTCGAGCTCTCGGTGGCGAGGCTCGAGTCGACGTGCAGCAGGTGCGGCATCGGGGGAACCCTCCATCATTATTCGATCATCAATATGATCGATCTTCTTTGACGGGAAGATCGGATTCATGGAACATCTTAACAGTAGATTGTCTACTTAAGCACTTATATCGCGGTAGATTATTCCTCTGTGGGCCTGTACCTTGTGAGGGTGAGCGACGCGGCGGTGGCCGCCGGGCTTCCCCCGGGGCTGGAGAGCCTCCCCGACGGCCCGGGGAAGGACCTCGGCTGGCTATTGGGGCAGGTGCGGTACGGCTATGCGGCCGCTTCGGCCGCCGCCGTCGGCCGGGTGCCCGGCGGGCTGCGTGGGCTGCACGTTCTCGGTGCCGCGGTCGAGGGTGAGGCGCGCAACCAGATCGAGGTGGCCCGTCGGTTCGGCATCGACCGGACGGTGATGGTCCGCCTGGTCGATGATCTGGAGCGGGCCGGCCTGGTTGAGCGGCACCCCGATCCCGCGGACCGGCGGGCCCGGATCATCACCGCGACGGAGCACGGGGTCCAGTTGTACCGGGCCAGCCAGGAGGATCGGCTTCTCGTCGATCAGCACGTGCTCTCCCCGCTGACTGCGGCGGAACGGGCGACCTTCATCGATCTGTTGCGGCGTGTCGCTGCCCACATGCTTGCCGTGGACCCCACGCACGGAGCGGCCGCCTGCGACGCCGCCAGGCGGGAGATCGACGCGCGGGACATTGGGATGGCGTGCGCACCGGACGGGACGTGCCCCGGTCAGTCGGCCCCGTCCGACGGGTAGTCCTGTTCCGCTTGGCGGTCCCTTTCCGATGGGTGGTTCGGCCTCCGGGTGATCCGGCCCTGGCCGGGTGCCGGACACGGCCCGGACGCGGCAGTGCCGGACGCGGCCGATCAGTGCGGCGGGTGTACCTGCTCGAACTGCCAGGTATGCGGATCGCCGTTCGCCAGCTCGGCCGGTGGCTTCGGCAGCGGACAGCGGGTGTCCCCGGTGGTCTGTACGGACATGCCCGCATCGGGCGGCGTCCGTAGCATGATGACGACGAGATCCTCGCCCCGTTGGCTGCTGACGTAGACCTCGCCGTCCCGCCCCGCGAGCGCATCGATCGCCCAGTCCCGCAGGCCGCTCGCCCGGCCGGGCGCCGCCTTGGCCTCCCACATCCAGATCATGTCCTCATGGTGCCCCCCATGTCCCCGGGTGCTCATGTGCTCATGGGGCCTCGTGGCGCCGGGCGCCGACCGGCGGGAACGGGCCGTCGCGAAGGAGAGCCGGGCCTTGGCCAGGCCGGCTCGGGACGACCCGAATTCCCGCCGTCTTGACAGATCCGACCGTCTTGGTTGACGTCTGCGGCGCGGGTGCTAAGTTGGCACTCGGCACGTGAGAGTGCCAGCGACAACAGGCGCCTGTTCACCCGCGACGGCAGGCCGCCAGGGTCGCTCTCTCATCCAGCGCAGGAAGGGGGAGGTCGATCGTGACGACCGCCACCAAGGTTGCTATCAAGCCGCTCGAGGACCGCATCGTCGTGCAGCCCTCCGACGCGGAGCAGACCACCGCGTCCGGGATCGTGATTCCGGACACGGCGAAGGAGAAGCCCCAGGAGGGCATCGTTCTCGCGGTCGGCCCGGGTCGGTTCGAGGACGGCAAGCGCGTCCCGCTCGACGTCAAGGTCGGCGACGTGGTGCTTTACAGCAAGTACGGCGGCACCGAGGTCAAGTACTCGGGCGAGGAGTACCTCGTGCTCTCCGCTCGCGACGTCCTCGCGATCATCGAGAAGTAGGTCGCTCGCCGGTAGCACCAAGGGGCGCGTCCCGCTGGCGGCCGCCCGGTTTCCGCCGGGCTCGCCGGCGGGGCGCGCTCCTGCTGTTTTTCACCGGTATTCGGTGTCGGGAGGACAACCAGGTATGCCGAAGATTCTGACGTTCAACGAGGACGCCCGCCGCGCGCTCGAGCACGGGGTGAACGCCCTGGCCAACGCGGTCAAGGTGACGATCGGCCCGCGTGGTCGCAATGTCGTCATCGACAAGCACTACGGCGCCGCGACGATCACCAATGACGGGGTGACGATCGCGCGCGAGATCGAGCTGGAGGACCCCTACGAGAACCTGGGCGCCCAGCTCGCGAAGGAAGTCGCCACCAAGACCAACGACGTGGCTGGCGACGGCACCACGACGGCGACCGTGCTAGCCCAGGAGATGGTGCGCTTCGGTCTCAAGCAGGTGACCGCGGGGGCCGCCCCACTGACGCTGAAGCTGGGCATCGAGGCCGCCGTCGAGGCCGTCTCCGCGGCACTGCTGAAGCAGGCCATCGAGGTCAACTCGAAGGAGACCATCGCCCAGGTCGCCGCCATCTCCGCTCAGGACCCGCAGGTCGGGGAACTGATCGCCGAGGCGATCGACAAGATCGGCAAGGACGGCGTCATCACGGTCGAGGAGAGCCAGACCCTCGGGCTGGACCTTGAACTGACCGAGGGCATGCAGTTCGACAAGGGCTACATCTCGCCGTACTTCGTCACGGACGCCGAGGCCCAGGAGGCCGTGCTCGAGGACGCCTACGTCCTGCTCTACCCGGGCAAGATCTCGGCGCTGAACGAGATCCTGCCCGTGCTGGAGCAGGTCGTCCAGGAGCGCAAGCCGCTACTGATTATCGCCGAGGAGGTCGAGGGCGAGGCCCTGTCCACCCTGGTGGTGAACTCGATCCGCAAGACCTTCCAGGTCGTCGCGGTCAAGGCTCCCGGGTTTGGGGACCGCCGCAAGGCACTGCTGCAGGATATCGCCGTGCTCACCGGCGGCCAGGTGGTGGCCTCGGAGGTCGGTCTTTCCCTCGACGCGGTGACGTTGGCCGACCTGGGCCGGGCCCGGCGGGTCGTGGTGGACAAGGACAACACCACCATCGTTGACGGGGTTGGCGAGGCCTCCTCGATCGCCGATCGGGTGCGTCAGCTCAAGCAGGAGATCGAGGTCAGCGACTCCGACTGGGACCGCGAGAAGCTGCAGGAGCGGTTGGCCAAGCTCGCCGGTGGGGTCGCGGTCATCCGCGTCGGCGCCGCCACCGAGGTGGAGCTCAAGGAGAGGAAGCACCGCCTCGAGGACGCCGTGTCGGCTACCCGCGCGGCCATCGAGGAGGGCATCATCGCCGGCGGCGGTTCCGCGCTCACCCACGTGGCGTCCGTGCTCGATGACGGGCTCGGTCGCACCGGGGACGAGCTCGCCGGGGTGCGGATCGTGCGCCGCGCGCTCGACGCCCCGCTGTCGTGGATCGCGCGCAACGCTGGTCTGGAGGGCGCGGTCATCGTCTCCAAGGTCAAGGAGCTCGAGCCGGGTCGTGGGTACAACGCGGCCACCGGCGAGTACACCGATCTGATCGCGGCCGGCGTCATCGACCCGGTCAAGGTCACCCGGTCGGCGGTGGCGAACGCCGCCTCGATCGCGGCTCTGCTCATCACCACCGAGGGCCTGGTCGTCGAGAAGCCGGCGGAGCCCGCTCCCCAGGACGGCCACGGCCACGGCCACGGGCACAGCCACCCGCAGGGCCCGGGTTTCTGACCGGATTGGCGTCGTGGGGCCCCGCCGGGTGCGGCCCGGCCCCCGGGCCCCGGTACGTCCGGAGCCCGGTCGGTCCCAGAGGATCGACCGGGCTCCGGCGCGTTGGGCCGTCGGCGCGTTGGGTCGCTGCCGGGTCACTCACCCGTCGTGGGTGATCCAGGAGACCAGGACCGGATATCCCGACCCGTCCGCCTATCGGCACCCGGCGGCCCTCCTTCAGCAGGCCGGTGCGAGTCCGGGGCGGGCCGGGGTGCGTCTCGCGGCCCCCCGCCGGGAGCGGCCGGTGAGGATCGCATCCCGTTCGGACTCGCTCAGCCCGCCCCATACGCCATAGGGCTCCCGGGCGGTCAGCGCGTACTCACCGCAGTCGCGGATGACCGGGCAGCGGGCGCAGACCGCCTTGGCCGCGGCCTCACGGGCGGCTCTGGCCGGCCCCCGTTCGCCCTCCGGGTGGAAGAAGAGCTCCGTGCTCTCACCACGGCACGCCCCGTGCAGCTGCCATTCCCACTTTTCCGCGCCGGGGCCTGGAAGTCGTCGGACGTCGGTCATCGGTCTGAGCCCCCTTTCGACCTGAGCGGCAAGCGCCGCCGCTTCACCGTAGTACTGGGCCACCCTTTGGATGATCTTGAAATTTCACCCGGGTGAGCCTGCGTCACGGGTCGTTCCGCCCGGCCGTTACACGGTCGGGAAGTCCCTGGATGTCCAGGGATCTCAGGCGGATCAGGGTCCGAGTCGGCCGCGGGACTCCCGGCCGGCGCCGTGTTCCGTCATGGCCGACCGACCGCGCCGGATCCGCAGGTCCGGCGGAACTTCTGTTGACGGTCGAACGCCTACCCCGGTGGTCGGCCGGTCACACGGCCTGAGCGGGAATTAGCGTGGCCACCGCCGGCCGCGCTCTGCCGGCGCGCGGCATCCACCCCGGCCGGGGTCATCCCCGGCACGCGGGATCTACCCGGCCGGGTGTCCGGCCAGGCGGCGACGCGGGGCCGCCTCAGCGCGAGTCCGCCTCCGAGGCGGCGGACGCCTCGTAGATCCCGTCGGCGAAGCCGCGAGCGTACTCCCAGCTGACGTAGCACGACGGGTTCGGCGCGAACGCCGGCTCGTGGACTCTCGTCCGCCCCTCGTTGAGAAGGTTGCGCAGGTTGCCGACCAGCAGGTCCCAGTCGAAGAAGTGGGGCTCGGCGCAGCCCTCGCAGTCGACGACAAGGCCGCGGTAGCCGCGCGGCTCGAGCAGCGTGCGGAAGACGTCGAGGTCCCCCAGCTCGGCGAGGACTTCCTCCCGCTCGTGCAAGGACAGCGGTTCGAGCAGGTCGAGGTCGTCAACGGAGTCGAGGCGCGCGAGCTCGGCAGCCGGATCCTCGGGGTCGCCCGCGAAGGGGTCGACAGGCTCGTCGCTCACGACGACCACGCTACGCTTGCCCGGACTGCTTAGTGGTCCCGATCCGGAGTCTCGGCACCGATGTGCGGCCCTCCGGACATGGTCCGTCGTGGTCGGTCCGCTGTTCTGCCGGGCGCGTGGGTCCGGATCAGGCACGTTGGACGGCGCTGTGGTATAGGAAGATGTCATCCATGGCGATGTCGGTCACGCCGGAACCGCCGATAGGTGCCGGTGACCTCTACGATGGAGTCCGTGCCGCCGCTCGGTGCCCGATTCTGGTAGCCCAGTTCTGGTAACCCGGTTCTGGTAGTAGGTAGACTTTTTCGCCGTTGCGCGCGGCCCGTCACTCCAGGACGGCGGGCGGGCTCGTGCCGCGGCGTCGGTCTGGGTCCGCGGCCTCGGTCAACGCGGAATGGAAGGTGCCATGAACGGTCCCCTCGCCACCGATTTCACGTTGCCGGCCGGGGTGGGCACCCACGTCGGCGCGCGTCCCGACCTGCTGGGGGCCGAGGCCGCCGCGGTACCGCCGAAGCTGGCGATGCTCGGGCTGACCTTCGACGACGTGCTGCTGCTTCCGGCCGCCTCCGATCTGGTACCGGCGGAGGCGGACACGACGACCCGCCTGTCGCGGAGCATCGATCTCGCCGTGCCGTTGGTGTCGTCGGCCATGGACACGGTGACCGAGGCCCGCATGGCCATCGCGATGGCGCGCCAGGGCGGGGTCGGGGTGCTGCACCGCAACCTCTCGATCGACGAACAGGCGCAGCAGGTCGACATGGTGAAGCGTTCCGAGTCCGGGATGATCACCGCGCCGGTGACCTGCGGACCCGGCGCCACCCTGGAGGACGCGAACGTCCTCATGGCGCGGTACCGGATCTCGGGTGTCCCGGTGACGGAATCCGACGGCAGGCTGGTCGGCATCGTGACGAACCGGGACATCCGCTTCGAGCGGGACTACTCGCGTCGAGTGCAGGACGTCATGACTCCGATGCCGCTGATCACCGCACCGGTGGGCGTCTCGCCGGAGGACGCGCTCGCCCTGCTCCGCCGCCACAAGGTCGAGAAGCTGCCGATCGTGGACGAGCGTGACCGGTTGCGCGGTCTGATCACCGTCAAGGACTTCACCAAGCGGGAGCAGTACCCGCATGCCACCAAGGACACCGACGGCCGGCTGATGGTCGGCGCCGCCGTCGGCGTGGGGGAGGATGCCTACAAGCGCGCCCAGGTCCTCGTCGCCGCCGGGGTCGACTTCCTCGTCGTGGACACCGCGCACGGGCATCATCGAGCCGTGCCCGACGTGGTGCGCCGGATCAAGACCGACATGCCGACCGGGGTGGACGGTCGGCCGCTCGACGTGATCGGTGGCAACGTGGCGACCGGAGCCGGCGCGGCGGCGCTGATCGCGGCCGGGGCGGACGCCATCAAGGTCGGGGTCGGGCCCGGCTCGATCTGTACCACCCGGGTGGTGAGCGGCGTCGGCGTCCCCCAGGTCACGGCCATCTACGAGGCATCGCGCATCGCCCGGGAGCACGGTGTGCCGGTGATCGGCGACGGCGGCCTGCAGTACTCGGGTGACATCGCGAAGGCCATCGCCGTCGGCGCCGACACGGTCATGCTGGGCAGCCTGCTGGCCGGTGTCGACGAGAGCCCGGGAGAGTTGATCTTCATCAACGGCAAGCAGTACAAGGCTTACCGGGGTATGGGCTCACTCGGCGCCATGCGTAGCCGCGGCGGCGCGCGGTCGTACTCGAAGGATCGGTACTTCCAGGACGATGTGCTCTCCGATGACAAGCTGGTTCCCGAGGGCGTCGAGGGCCAGGTGCCCTACCGGGGTCCGCTGGCGGCCGTGGCCCATCAGCTGGTCGGCGGTCTGCGGGCGGCGATGGGCTACACCGGCTCGCCCACCATCCGGCGGATGCAGGACGAGGCGCAGCTGATCCGTATTACCTCGGCGGGGCTGATCGAGAGCCACCCCCACGACATCCAGATGACCGTCGAGGCGCCAAACTACAACTCCGCGCGCTGACGCCATCGCGTCGCGCGACCGACCAGGCCGTCGCCGGGCCGTCGCCGGGCCGTCCCCAGGCCGGTGACGGCCGTCGTGTCTCGGGCGCGGTCACCTCGGCAGGGTGGGACGAGCCGGTGGCCACCCGATCGGATGGTCACCGGGATGTTCGGTCAGTCGTGGAGCAGATACGTCAGTTTTCCGGTCGGCACGAGCCCGCCGGCCCAATCAGGAGGCGCCAGCAGTGGCAGAGGTCGAGATCGGCATCGGCAAGAGCGCGCGGATCGCGTATGGTCTCGACGCCGTCGGCATCATTCCGTCCCGTCGGACCCGTGACCCGGCGGACGTCTCGCTCGCCTGGGAGATCGACGCCTACCGGTTCGACCTGCCGCTCGTGGCCGCTCCGGCCGACGCGGTGACCTCACCCGCGTCGGTGATCGCGCTCGGCCGGCTCGGTGGTCTCGGTGTTCTGCACATCGAGGGGCTGTGGACCCGGTACGAGGAGCCGGAGAACCACATCGCCGAGCTCAGCAAGATCGGGGCCGCCCAGGGCCCGGACGCGGCGACCGAGCGGCTGCGCGCGTTGTACTCCGCGCCGGTCCAGCCGGGGCTGATCGCGCAGCGTCTCACCGAGCTTCGGGACGCGGGGGTGGTCGTGGCCGCGGCGCTGCGTCCGCAGAAGGTCAAGGCCCTGTGCCCGCACGTGCTGGCCGCCGGGATCGATCTGCTCGTCATCCACGGTACGGCGGTCTCGGCGGAGCATCAGTCCCGCCGCAGCGAGCCGCTCAACCTCAAACGGTTCATCGGCCAGCTGGACATCCCGGTGCTGGTTGGCGGGTGCGCGTCGTTCTCCACCGCACTGCACCTCATGCGCACCGGGGCGGCCGGTGTCATCGTGGGCGTCGGGTCCGGCTTCGGTGACCGCACCCGGGACGAGCTCGGGGTCGGCGTGCCGCTTGCCACCGCGATCGCGGATGCGGCCGGTGCGCGCATGCGTTATCTCGACGAGTCGGGCGGCCGCTACGTCCACGTCGTCGTGCATGGTGATCTTCGGACTGGCGGCGACGTCGCGAAGGCGGTGGCCTGCGGCGCGGACGCGGTCATGGTGGACGCGGCGCTCGCGGCCGCACGGGAGGCCCCGGGCCAGGGCGGGGCCTGGCCGATGGACGTGCTGCACTCCGACCTGCCGCGGGGACGCTGGTCGCCGGTGACCCCGACCGGGACGCTCGCGCAGATCGTGACCGGTCCGGGCACGGCGACCAGAACCGGTGTCCTCAACCTGGCCGGCGGTCTGCGCACGGCAATGGCGACGACGGGATACGCAACTTTGAAGGAGTTCCAGAAGGCGGAGATCATGGTGACCGCCGGTCCGTGACCGACGACGCACGTCATGCGTGGTCGTCGGGCGTCCCGCGAGGCGGTAGCCGTCGCGTGAGGTGTCGCTCGCTGATGCGCGAGCTCGACGGATGTGCCCATGGTGTGTCACCACCGGCGGTACCCGGTCGATCCGGCCTCTTACCCGACATGGCACCCTGGAAGCGGTCCGTCTCCGGCATGAAGGACGACAGATGCGCCTCGACGAGCACGGCCGTTGGGTCAGCGACGACGGTGCCTACGTCTGGGACGAGGCTGCCCAGACCTGGCAGCCGTCATCGGCAGCGCCGCCGGCTGGTTCGTCGGCCTCGGCGCGATTCGGCAACCATCCCGGTGGGCCCGCCTTCGGTGCCGGTCCGGCCGGGGAGCCCGGGTCCGGTCGGGTCGGGTCCGAGGTAGGAGCGCAGGGCGGTTCGTTTGGTGGGCGGCCCGGTGCTGCCGGCTCGTCGCCCGGTGCCGGACCCGGTGCCGGACCCGGTGCCGTGGAAGCGGCTCCGGCACCGCCGAGTTGGGGCGGGGCGCTCACCGATCCACCCCGCACCATGGGCGGGGTGGTGGCCACGCCGTCAGAGCCGGACGCGCGGGGGCTGGCACCCTACGGCCCCACCGGCCAGCGCGGCCGGTGGGGGGAACCGGCCGCGGACGTCATTGCACCGCACGGGCCGTCGGAGCGGGGCGATCTGACCGGTCCGGCCCGCCGCGCGGGTGCGGCGGATCCCGTCGATCCGGTGGCTGCGTCCGCCGGGCCGGCCGCGGCGCAGACGACCTGGGGCGACGGCGACTCGACCGGCGAGATCCGGCGTGTCGGGGGCTTAGCGGCGACGTACGCCCCGTCCGCCGGCGGTGCGGCGGACGGCACATCGCGGTGGGACGACGATCCGGACGACGAGCCGGGGCCGTACGCCGGGTCGTTCGACGAGCACGACAGTGGATGGGCACCGTCCGGGCCCATCTCCCGGCGCGGGGCGACGGCTCGGCGTGAATCGACGGCTCGGCGCGGGGCGACGGCCCGGCGCGACGAGGCCGGCGGGCTGCCGGCACGGGTCACCGCGTTCGTCCAGCACGTGCGCGACCGTCCGCCGTTGCTGATCGGCGCCGCCGTCGTTCTCGTCTGCCTCGGGCTCGGCGTCATCGGATTCCTCGCCCTCGGCGGCGGTGGATCGGACTCCGGGACCGCGGCCGGCCCGGCCGCGGCGGAGAAGGGCCGTTACTCCCCGGAGGTCCGTCAGGCATATCTCAGCTCGTGCCTCGACGTCAGCAACGGTAACGAAGGCTATTGCACCTGCACGCTGGAGAAGTTGGAAGCCGGCTACACCCAGGAGGAGTACCAGCGGTTCAGTGACAACGTCCAGTCCGAGTCGTCGCAGCGCATCGTGCGGGAGATCTATGCCGCCTGCCGTGACAAGCGATGACGATTACCAGTGTACAGTGGGCTGATAGAACTATTGTCAGATGCCTGGATGAGCTACGGGACGACGGACGAGAGTGCTATTGCTTTTTCGTCGGTGATGTGATAGGACGTCCTTCGCGCATCGGTGGGCGGTCATGGCGGTGCGATTCTCCGGGACACATCCCGAGACCGCCCCTGCCGGAGCGAGGCTGCTCCACGTGCATTCGTCCGGCTGGGCGGGGGACCCGGCGGCGTGACCAGATCACACATTTACCCGACGCATGTCCACACGATGACTGCCCGCATCGTGCTGACCAGGGGGGGCAGGAGATGCCGCCCTATGATCAAATACAGCGGTTCAGCGGCCATGATGCCTGAAGCTGGGATAACGTCGCCGACGCCCGGCGCCCGCACCCGGAGGCGGGTGATAGTTCTGTGACGACCTATGACACCGACCGCAACGGTGCCACGGGGCGCCCGGCTGCCCCCCGTCGTGACGACGATTTCTTCGCGGTGGAGCGGGTGGGCGAGCAGGCAGCCCGTCCTGTCTCCCGTGAGCCCGCGCCCACATCCTGGGATCCGAACCCCCGGTCCCGGCGTGAGCCGGCGCCGGGACCGCGACCAGCCATGCCGCCGGCAGGCGGCGGTGCGCGTCCCGCCGATCCCTTCGACGTGACCACCACCTGGGACGGTCCGGCGCCGGGACCCGCCGGTGGACGCCCGCCGGGCATCTCGGTGACCCCCCCCGCTCCCGCGGGCCCGTCCACCCCGGCGGTGTCATCCGCCGCTCCGGTGGCTTCTCCTGCTCCTCCTGTTCCCAGGGGTCCTCGGGTTTCCGCCGGTCCGCCGCCGGCTGCGTCCCGGCCGACGTCCTACCTCCCCTCGGCCTCCCCGCCACCGTCCGCGGCGTCCAGGACGGCTACGACGCCGTCCGACCCGCAGGTGGGCGGACCCGGTCAGGAGACCTACCCGGTCCCAACCGGTCCGCCGTCGGGACCGGTGCACATGGGCCGTTCCCCACGGGCCGGCGGGGCGGCGGGAACCACCTCCGGGGCGAGACCGGGGGGTGGGGCTTCCGCGGACCCGTTCACCGGTGGGTTTCCGATCTCCGCCCGACCGGTTCCCGCGCTGCCGTCCCGGGCCGTTCCCACGTCGCCGGCGGACCTCAGGGGAGTTCCGGGCCAGTCGGGCACCCCGAGCCGGGTCACCGGCCCGGCCTTCCCGGTGGTGCCCGAGAGCTTTGGCGTGACCGCCGCCGCGCCGCCGTCTGATGCCGGGCCCCAAACCGCATACTCCTCGACGGATCCCTGGAACGGGCACAGCTCGCCCCGTGTTCAACTGCCCCGTGTTCAACTGCCCGGTGTGGGCACGCCCGCAGTGGGCCCGGGCGCCCCGAACCGGGAGGCCGGCGAGGTCCGTCCCGGTGGCGGCGGATCCGCTGGTCCGGGCGCGACCTCATCAACTCCGCCCCGCGGATTCGGGGGCGCGGAAGCCTATCTGCCGGGATCGGCGTCGAGTCGTCCCGGCAGGGACCCGGGTCCGGGAAAAAGGGGCCCGAACGGCGGTTCCGGGGTCAATGGCGGTTCCGGGGTCAATGGCGGTTCCGGGGTCAATGGCGGTTCCGGGGTCAACGGCGGTTCCGGGGTCAACGGCGCCGGGGGCCTCAACGGCCTTCCCGTGGGTAAGGCCGCCGGCGGGAACGGCGCGTTCCCCGCCTCCGCCGACCTCACCGTCGGCCGGCAGGGCCCGGCCACCGGGGGCCTGCCCCCACACTTCCGCCAGGACCGTCTGCGCTCCCGCCAGGATCGTCCGCGGGACCCCCGCGACGGCGGAGCGGATCTTGCAGGCTGGCGGACTCCCCTGCCCGGCACCGGAGATGCCGTCCGTTCTCTCCCGCCCAACGGGCCCAACGGGATCGCCGGACTGGTCCCCGGCCGCCAGGACCCGCTCTCCGGACCGCTCCCGGTGGCCCGGCGACGATCGCCGGTGGAGGCTGCGACGGGGAGCGACTGGCGGGTGCCGGCGAATCGGGTGTCTGGACCGAGGGACTCGTTGGCCGGTCCGACCGACCGGCTGTCCGGCCAGAACGGGCCGTCCGCTCCGGCCCGCGGCCGGGCGCTCGCGGCCCCGGAGCGGCGGGCGGCTGCCGAGGTCGACGCCGATGCGTCGCGGGCCAGCGGCCGGCCCGGCGACCTGGCTGTACCTCGGGTCGAGGAGACGATGACGACCGCTCGTCCGCTGTACCGGCCAGACGCCTCCGCGTTGCCGGCCGGGACCGGTGCGCGTGGCCTGGTCGGAACTCCGTTGTCGCCGGTGGGGCGCCGACCCGAGTCTCCCTCGGAGAGGACGTCCCTGGTGCCCCGGCGGGGATCGGGAAAGGCCAGAGGTGCCGGCGCCGCGCCGGATGACGACAGCGGCTGGCAGCCCTCCCGGTCGGTGCGCAAACCGAGTGGTCGCAGTGTGCCTGCCGACCGCCGCCGCACCCCGAATCCGGTGACCGACACCAACAGTCTCCAACCGGTCTCGGCTCCCCAGCCCATCCGGTCATCAGGATCGACGCGATCGGGTGAGGGGGGTGCGGCGAGCGCCGGCGAGCGCCGGCGTGGCACCGCGGACCGGGCCGGTCGCGCGGGCGGAACCGGCGCCAGGAGCCGTGGACATGCTGGCCGGCATGAGGAGGGCGCCGGGGTCGGCGGCCATTCCGGGCCCGGGCGGCGGGCCTACGGACGTGATGCCCGCGCGGTGGGGCTGCGGGAACAGGGGGATGCCCGGGATGAGCCGGAGGGCGAGGACTTCTCCGGCGAGGATCGCCTCGCCTGGCTTCGTCAGGATTGGATCGGTCCTTTGGCCGTTGCGTTGGTCCTCGCGTTGCTCGCGGTCGGCGGCTATGCACTCCTGCGCGGCGATGGCGGCGGCAAGAGCGCGCCGTCGGTTTCGCCGGCTCCCCCCAGTGGCTCGCCGACGCCCACCACGACCAGCCCGGACGCGATCAATGGCAAGGCGATGATTGATGGCAGTTGGGAATGCCGGCTGGTTACCGGGACGAATCCCCTGAAGCTGTCCGACAATGTCGTCGGTGTGCTCGTGGTCGAACGGACCGCCGGTGCCTACAGCTGGGACGGCACCGCCGGTCAGTACACGATCACGCCGGTGGCCGGTAACGACGGCGGGAATGTGATCGGCAACGTGAAGTTCACCAGCGGGCCACTGAAGGATCTTTCGGGGGTGCACATCGCCAAGCCCGGGGCCGGAATCCGCGACAAGGCGCAGGGCACGCTGGAACTCACCGCGAGTGGCAGCGCACCGCACCGATACTGCGGGGTGAACTGAGGAGATCCATCCCCACGCTGACGGTAAGTGAAACACCGATATGTCGGATCTAAGGCGCCTCTGGTAGCCCGGGATCTGCCGAGTTCCGACCCCCGTTGTCGGATTCAGGATGGCATGGGGCAGGATCAGGTGCCATGCTCAGGTCTGACCGTGGTGAGGGTGGCGGACGGTGTGCCGCCGCTGGCAGGACGGATGTGGCTGGCGGTGCGGACGGGGGCGTCCCCGTTCCCCGGGAGAGCGGCCGACGGACCGTTAACCGGCGTGGTCTGCTTCGCTGGGCCGGGACCGCGGCGGTCGCGGCACCGGCCGCCGGGCTGTTGGCCGCGTGTGGGGGCTCATCCTCCTCGGCCAGCGCGGCGCGCAAGGTACGTCTCGGCTATGTGACGTCCCGGACGGGGGCGTTCCGCAGCCACAGCGTGGTCGACTCGTATGTGGTGCAGACGATGCGCACGATCTTGGCCGATGGCGTGAAGGTGGGGAACCGCACCTATCCCGTCGAGATCTTCGTCCGGGACTCCGAGTCGGACCGCCATGGCGCCGGGATTGCGACAACCGACCTGATCTTCAAGGACAAGGTCGACATCGTGCTGGTCGGTGGCACCTCCGACACTGCCGTTCCCGTCGCGGACCAGTGCGAGATCAACCAGGTTCCCTGTATCTCCACAATCGCCCCGTGGCAGGCCTGGTGGAATGGCCGGGGCGGCAACGTCGACATGCCCTTCCGCTGGACCTACCACTTTTTCTGGGGCATGGAGGACCTGGTGGCGACCTACGTCGCGATGTGGAGCCAGCTCGGGATCACCAAGGTGGGGCTCATGTATCCGGACGACGACGACGGCCGCGCGTTCGCCAACCCGGACTTCGGAATTCCCACCATCCGCAATTACAACAATCTCCGGCTGACGTCGCCGATGTCAGCCGGCTACGCAAGCGGGGCGCCCTCATTCAAGACCTATATCGATGAATTCGAGAAGAACGGGGTGCAGGCCGTCGTCGGCGTGTCCCGGGCCGCGGACTTCGCCACCTTCCGGAAGGAGACCAGGACCTTCGGTTACTCGCCGAACGCCCTGACGATCTCCAAGGCGATCTACTTCCAGGAGGATGTGCGTGGCCTCGGTACCGGTGGTGACGGTCTTACCACCGAGGTGGCGTGGTCACCGGCGCATCCCTTCCGCAGCTCGCTGACGAACAAGACGTCCCTGGAGCTGGCCAACGACTTCACCAGCGCCCGCGGCCAAGGGTGGACCCAGATCCTTGGATTCTCGTACGCCCTGTTCGAGGTCGCCGTCAAGGCGCTGAGCAACGTCGACTCCCTCGACAACCGAGAAGCCGTCGCCACGGCCATCCGCGACGTCGACGCCCAGACCATCGTCGGACCCGTGGCGTTCGGAGCTCAGCCCAACGTCCCGAAGAACGTGGCTCGTATCGCCCTCGTCGGTGGTCAGTGGAACCAGAACCAGCAGGCGAACGATTTCGACCTCAAGATTGTCAACAATACGGGTAATACCAAGGTCCCGCTGGATGCCGAACTCCGCAAGCTTCCCCCGCCCGTCTGAGCTCGGGTCGGCTCGCTTGCCCGGGGCGACTGGCACCGGCCGCCCCGGGGCGGATCACCTCAGGTCCCTGCGGTCGCCCGCGACATCGTGTGCTCGACCACCGCGATCAGCGCGCTCTTGGTGGAGTCGCGGTTGCGGGCGTCGCAGGTGATGACGGGAACGGCCGGGCTGACCTGCAGTGCTTCCCGGACGTCCTCGATCGAGTGCCGCAGGATCCCGTCGAAGCAGTTGACGCCAATCACGAAGGGCAACTGCCGCTGCTCGAAGTAGTCGACCGCGGCGAAGCAATCGGCCAGTCGGCGGGTGTCGGCGAGCACGATCGCACCGATGGCTCCCCGCACGATATCGTCCCACATGAACCAGAAGCGGTACTGCCCGGGGGTGCCGAACAGATACAGGATCAGATCTTCGTCCAGCGAGACTCGGCCGAAGTCCATGGCGACCGTGGTGGTGGTCTTGTCCATCAGGTGGGTGAGGTCGTCGATGTGGGCTCCCGCCTCGGTCATGACGGCCTCGGTGCGCAGCGGGACGATCTCGGACACCGAACCCACGAATGTGGTTTTCCCGGCGCCGAATCCGCCCGCTACCACGATCTTCACCGAGGTCGTGGCGACGGCGGAGTTGACCCGCCTGTTGTCAGAGCTTTCGAAGGCCACTGAGAACCCTTTCGAGCAACGCGAGATCCGGTGCCTCGTCGCGGTCAGGCTGCTGGTGGACGCGGACGAAGCCTTCGTCCGCCATATCGCCTACCAGCACGCGGGCCACCCCGAGGGGCACCCGGAGGCCGGCTGCGATCTCCGCGATGGATCGCACCTGCCGGCACATGGCGGCGATGGTCTGTTGCTCCAGGTTGAGGCCGATCGCTCGTTCCTCGCCGAGAGGCGTCGTGAAGACGAGTGCCTCGATGGCGAGTTCATAGCGCGACCGAGTGCGCCCACCGGTCATCGCATACGGACGGACGACCGGCCCGGGCGTGCCCTCGGGATCGATACTCACCCTGACTCCCTGTGTTGCCGTCCGGTCACCGCGGAAGGGTTCCCTGCAGTTCGGCGCGCAACGCCGGGGTCAGGACGTCCTTCGCCCGGCTGACCAGCAGTGCCATCTCATAGCCGACCAGACCGATGTCGCAGGACGGTGCCGCGAGCACTGCCATGCTCGCGCCGTCACTGATTGCCATGATGAAGAGAAAGCCGTGCTCCATCTCCACGACCGTCTGGGTGACGCCGCCCGCCTCGAAGACGCGGGCGGCGCCCTGGGTCAGGCTCACCAGTCCCGAGGCCACCGCGGCGAGCTGGTCGGCGCGATCCCGGGGGAAACCGTCGGAGACGGCGAGTAGCAGGCCGTCTGCGGACACCACAACGGTGTGGGCGACACCCGGGACGCGATCGACAAAATTGTTGATCAACCAATTGAGGTTCTGGGCTTCAGAACTCACGGGTGTCACCGTTCCTCCTGCGCGTCACGTCGAGGATTCCTCGCGGTGTCGACTCCGACATCACGTCCCTGCCGTACGCCCTGGTAGAAGCTGGCAAGCCGGCCTCCTACAGCCTCAGGAGATCTGGCCGAGGTGTCGGTGGGACGCCGGCGGGGCGCGGGTTCGGCGCTGCCGGGCACGAGATGGGTCATGGGAACTCGCACCGGTAGGCCCGACCGCGTCACGCCGCCTGTGCTCGGCTGACGCAACAACTCGGCCGCCTGCCAGCCGGCGTCCCCGGGAGATGTCCAGTTCTCCCGGGACGGGGGCTGCTGGGGCGTTGCCTGGTGCTGTGCTGGCTGGTATTGCCCTGCTGGTTGATGGTGTGGGGCCGTCTGATGCTGGGCCGCGAAGGCCGGGACGGGCGGAGCCGCTGACGGCGCGTCCGTCGCGGGCTCCTCCCGTGCCGGTGTCCGGGTAGCCGTGAGCGGATCGACTCCGGAGCGGGCGGGGCCGCGTTGCCCGAAGGCCCCACCGAGCCCCGGACGGACCGGGGAACGGGGCGGTGGCGCCGCCCCACCGGCACCCGGCCCGGTGGGGCGGGCCGCCGCGGCCGCCGTCGAATGCTGGGCGGGCGCCCGATCGGACGGAGAACGTCGCTGGAACCACGCCGACACGGAGTCGAAGATCGGCGACGTCTCGATGTCGTCGGTGTCCCGGTCTGCCGTGGTCTGTTCGCCGGTGTCCTCGCCGGAGACCGCCTCTGTCGTCCCGGTGTCGCGCAACCGCCGGGACGCGAGCGCCGACGCCAGCCGGTCGCGGGGACCGGTGGACTCCGTGGACTCCGTGGACTCCGTGGACTCCGATCGTTCCTGCGGAACGGGCCGGTTCTCGGAGCGGGCGAACACGCTGCCGGCCCCGGGGGGCGGCTCCTCGGCCGACCGGGGCCGCTCACCGGCATCGGGCCGGCTCTGGCCGGGCGGTGTCGGGCCGGGCGGTGTCGGGCCGGGCGGTGTCGGGCCGGGCGGTGTCGGGGTGGGCGGTGTCGGGGTGGTGTCGGGCTGCCCGGTCCGACCGGGCCCGGTGGCGCCGCCGGAACGTGGTTTGGTCCCCCAGCGGTTGTCCCCGAACGACACCGGTCTCGTCTCGTCCGTGACCGGATCGTCCCGTCGTCCGAATCCGCGCCGGTCGATGGTCTGGGTGTCCGGTACGACGTCGGGGGGCGGTTCGAGCCGGCCACCGGGAGCGGTGCGGCCGCGGCCGCGAAGGGCATCGAGGTCGAGCCCCCGGTCGTCGAGCTGCCGTGGGTCACGGGGATCGTCCTGCCCACTGGAGCCGGGCCGCTCCCGGGCTCCCGGGACCGGGTGGTCCTCGTCGTTTCCTCCCCGCCCGAGTAGATCGTGCGGCAGGGTCGGCGGAGCGGCGCTGATGCCATCCGTCTCGCTGTCGCGCTCGGTGCCGCCGTCGAGGCCGGGAGCGAAGTCGTCCGGCCCGAAGTCGCGATCATCCGCGGTGGGCGGCGAACCCGTCCGGTCGGATCCGAGCTGAGCGGCGGCCAGCGGCCCGGTGAGAGGGAACGGCCCGGTGCTGGGGAACCGCCGGGGCCCGCTGGAGTCGTCGAAGAGGCTTTCTGGTCCGTCGGATTCACTCGCGGTCCGGTGCCCGTTGGCCCCGGTGCCGTTCGTCGACGCGACCCTGCCGTCCACCGGTTCGGGAGTTCCCGAGCCGGTGCGTTCCGGCCGCTGCGGGGCACGCGGTCCGGTCGGGGAACCGGGGATGGCCGGCGAGTCGCCGACGCGGGTTCCCAACGCCGGCGCGGCGGGCCGGGCCGGTCCCGTGCCGGCCCCGCCGTCTCCGGTCACCAGCTTGGCAGGCAGCCGGACGACAGCGGTGATACCTCCGGAGGCGGACTCACGCAGCTGGACGTGAATGCCGTGGCGGCTGGCCAGCCGACCGACCGCGAACAGGCCCATGGTCCGTGACACCGACACGTCGACCACCGGCGGGTTCGCCAGTCGGTCGTTGACCCGTTCGAGTTCCTTGGCCGGCATGCCGATGCCCTGGTCCTCGATCTCGATCATCGCCCCGGCCCCCGGACCGAGCGAGCGGCTGGTGACGAGGACGCTGGTGGCCGGCGGCGAGTACGAGGTGGCGTTCTCGAGGAGCTCGGCGACCAGATGGACGACGTCGCTGACACCGTTGCCGGCGATGGACACCGCGGCGGCCGAGGTCTGCTTGACGCGGGTGTACTGCTCCACCTCGGAGATGGCCGCCAGTACGACCTCGTTCAGTGGGACGGGGTGTGTCCAGCGCCGAGCGGTGTCCGTGCCGGCGAGGACGAGCAGGCTTTCGTTGTTCCGCCGCATACGAGTGGCGAGGTGATCCAGCTTGAACAGGTTGGACAACTGGTCCGGATCCTGCTCGCGGTTCTCCAGCTCGTCGATGAGACGCAGCTGCCGTTCGACCAGTCCCTGACTGCGCCGGGAGAGGTTCACGAACATCGCGTTGACGTTGTTCCGCAGCGACGCCTGTTCGGAGGCCAGCCGGATCGCCTCCCGGTGAACCTCGTCGAAAGCCCGCGCGACTTCGCCGACCTCCTCGTCGGTGTCGATACCGACCGGTTCGATCGAGTCGTCGATGTCCAGCTCGGTGGAATCGCGCAACCGACGGACGGCCTCGGGAAGCCGATGGTCGGCGACGTCCAGCGCGGCAGTCCGCAGCGCCAGCAGGGGGCGGACCAGCGATCGCGCGACGATCAGTGCGGCGAGCAGGGCGAGGGCCAGGATGAGCAGGATCAGCAGACCGGACAGCAGCGCGTGGCGCTGGATGTTGCCCCGCAGGGTGCCCGCGCGGGCGTCGACGAGGCCCAGGAGCTTGTCAACGGCTTCCGTGCCGGTGTCGATGGTTCGCTGGGTCGCCTGGTCCCATTTCTCGGCTTCCAGCGCGGTCAGCGGCTGACCGATGGGCGCGTTCAGAATTTCTTCGACGTAATTCTGGGTGTTGCGGATGTCCCCGTTGGTCTCGGTGTCGATCGTCGGTTCGTAGACCGCGAGCTGGTTCGGTAGAGCGGCGTTCTCGAGATCGTTGCGCTGGCGGCCCCGCTGGGTCTCGGCCGACAGGAACTCGCGATAGTCGTCTGCCGTGAAGACCTGGTTCCCGTTGCGGGTAAACAGGCCGTGGATGAGTGTCTGCTCCTCGGCGAGAAGTTCCGTCCCGGACATCAGGAAGTAGGCCGTGTTGACCCCGGCGTTGAGCTCCTGGTCGTCATTTCCCTGTGGGATCAGCCGGATCAGGTTGACCAGTGAGTCAATGATCGGCTGAAAGGCGGTCTCGACCGCCTTCCTGTCGATCAGCCTTTCGATCGTCTGCCGCTTGGCGGGCAGCGTGTCCATCCGGCTGCTGACGTCGTCGAGAGCGCGGCGTACCTCGCTGCCGAAGGACCCTCGCCGCTCGTTCGCAGCTGACTTGTACGCCCTGTAGGCTTCATCGACCGCCGCCCGGCGGGTTGGAATCGTGCTCCCGTCCCGGGCGCCGACGGGACCGCTGGCGACGAATCCGGTGCTGTAGGTGCGCTCGGCCTGCAGGGCGTGGACCAGCCCGGCCGCGGAGCGGCTGATCTCGGTCAGATCGGACACCCGGTTGACGTCCCGCGTGCTCGTCAGCACCGTACCCGCCTCGATGGACGAGTAGGCGAGGATCGCGATGACAGGCACGGCCAGAATCGCGATCAGCTTGGTGCGTACCCGCCAGTTGGTGGGGTTGGCGGCGGCGCGACGAAGGCGCGCCAGTCCCGACCCGGCTGGGTTCGGTGGCGCGGCGGATCGACCATCGCGCTGCCCGCCGTCTTCGGCGTCCACGGGCGAACCCGGCGCCACTGTCGGCTCCGAGTCTGCGGCGATGCCCGTGCTGCTGGCCATCGGTTGTCTGCGCACGTACCTTCGCAACCTCTCCGCCAGCCTCCCGGAACAGGTCGTACCAGGATGGCTCGGTATCGGGCCCGGATGTCCCTTGTCAGGCACCATAGCGGTACGAAGTCGGCATCCGAAAGGCGCCTACCGTAAGCGCCTTGGTGGCCGCACGTCAGTTGTCGCTACTGCGCGCGGAGTCACCACTACCGTAACCGCCGGGGAAGCCCGACATCGGGCGTCACTGATGATCGAAGCGCTTGTCGGGGTGAGTGAACCGGGCTGAAGGCGCAAACTCGGCATCCTAGACATCTCCTACATGAGCCCTTACCGCCTTCGCGGCGGTGCCCGGTGCGCTTCGTCTGTTCCGGTGAAGGCCGTGGGAGATGGTTGGGCGCCTGGACGGACCGGTGGGGTCGCCGTGTCCGTAGGCTTGCGGGGTGAGCGAGTTGCAGCGTAGCAGTGCTGGCCGTGGTGCGGAGCCGACGGATACCGGCGCGGTTCGGGATGTTCCGCGGTCCCCGGCGGACGGCCCCAGCGGCCCGTCCGCGGTGGGGCCTGCGGGCTATGACACCGTGCTGGTGATCGATTTCGGTGCTCAGTATGCCCAACTGATCGCCCGGCGCATACGCGAATGTCATGTGTATTCGGAGATCGTCCCGTGGGATATGTCGGTGGACGAGATCCTCGCCCGGCGTCCGTCCGCACTGATCCTTTCTGGCGGCCCGAAGTCCGTCTACTCGCCTGGCGCGCCCCGGGTCGATCCTGCGTTGTTCGCTACCGGAGTGCCTATTCTCGGTATCTGCTATGGCCATCAGGTCATGGCTCAGGCGCTTGACGGCGCCGTCGCGCGCACGGGAACCGCCGAGTACGGAGCAACTCGTCTGTCGGTGTCGGATCCCGGGGTTCTCTTCGACGGTCTGCCCGTTGTCCAGCAGGTCTGGATGTCGCACGGCGACTCGGTGACCGCCGCGCCGCCCGGCTTCCGGGTAACGGCTTCCACGCCGTCGGCCCCGGTCGCCGCCTTCGAGGACCCCGCGCGTCGTCTCTATGGCGTGCAGTTCCACCCGGAGGTGGTCCACAGCGAGCGAGGCATGGACGTGCTGCGGCACTTCCTGCTCGTGGGTGCGGGCTGCCGGCCCACCTGGACGATGATCAACATTGTCGACGAGGCTGTCGCGGCCGTCCGGGCCCAGGTCGGGACCGGACGGTTGATCTGCGGTCTGTCCGGCGGGGTGGACTCCGCGGTCGCTGCCGCGCTCGTGCACCGGGCGGTGGGAGACGCGCTCACCTGCGTCTTCGTCGATCATGGTTTGCTGCGGGCCGGCGAGGCGGAACAGGTCGAACGCGATTTCGTCGCGACTACCGGCGTGGATCTGGTCCATGTCAAGGCGGCCGACCGGTTCTCCGCCGCGCTGTCCGGAGTGACCGACCCGGAGCGGAAGAGGAAGATCATCGGTCGTGAGTTCATCCGGGTTTTCGAGGAGTCCGCCCGCGAACTGGAGGTCCGGGCGGAGGCGGAGGGCGCGACGATCGACTTTCTCGTGCAGGGGACATTGTATCCCGACGTGATCGAATCCGGCTCGCCGACGGCCGCGAAGATCAAGTCGCATCACAACGTCGGTGGACTGCCCGAGGACCTGCGGTTCGATCTGGTCGAGCCGCTTCGGACCCTGTTCAAGGACGAGGTCCGTCGGCTCGGCGAGGAGCTGGGGCTGCCCGAGGAGATCGTCTGGCGCCAGCCGTTCCCGGGCCCGGGCCTCGCCGTCCGCATCATCGGCGAGGTCACGCCCGAGCGGCTCGACGTGGTGCGGGCGGCCGACGCGGTGATCCGGGAGGAGATTCGCAAGGCCGGCCTGGACCGCGAGATCTGGCAGGTCTTCGCGGTGCTGCTCGCCGACGTGCGGTCGGTGGGCGTCCAGGGTGACGAGCGTACGTACGGCTTCCCGATCGTCCTGCGCGCGGTCACCAGCGAGGACGCGATGACCGCCGACTGGGCCCGGCTGCCCTACGGCCTGCTGGAACGCATCTCGAACCGGGTGGTCAACGAGGTGCCGCAGGTTAACCGGGTGGTGTACGACATCACCTCCAAGCCTCCCGGCACGATCGAGTGGGAGTGACGATCCCGGATCGGAGCGCGTGCCCGTCGGACGACCCCCGCCGACGGGCACGTTTGACGTCTGGGCGGGACCGGAGCACCCTGGATGATGTGACCCCGCACGAGATGGCCATTACCTAGGCGCGCGACCGATCATCGGGTCCGCGCCTCGCCCTTCCGCCTTGTCCTGGCGGGGGGCTTTTTTATTGCCGCGGTCATGGTGAGGTGGCCGCTCAGCCGCCGGGAGATGCTCCATGACCGCAGCAGCCGCAGACGACCGATCGGTAGCCCCGGACGCCGAACTCTGGGCGTCGGACATCCGCGCCGCGGCCCGCGTCCTTGCCGGGGTGGCACGACGGACCAGGGTCGTGCGGGATCTCGGCCTGTCGGCGGCGGTCGGTGCGCCCGTCTGGCTCAAGTGTGAGCACGAGCAGCACACCGGTTCGTTCAAGCTTCGGGGCGCCTACCACCGGGTGGCCACCGCGGATCCGGCGACGCGGGCCCGGGGGGTGGTGGCGGCCAGTGCCGGTAACCACGCCCAGGGAGTGGCCTTCGCGGCCGCGGCCTTCGGCGTCGAGGCGACCATCTTCGTGCCGGTAGGGGCCAATCCGGTCAAAGTGGCGCGGACGCGCCGGTGGGGCGCCCGGGTCGAGAAGATACCCGGGGGGGTGGAAGCGGCGCTCGCTGCGGCCGCCACCTTCGCCGCCCGGGGAGACCGGCTGCTGGTCCACCCGTTCGATGACCCGACGGTAGTGGCCGGGCAGGGCACGATCGGCTTGGAGTTGCTCGATCAGGTGCCCGATCTCGGCACCGTTCTGGTCGGGGTGGGCGGCGGAGGGCTGATCGGCGGGCTGGCCGCGGCGGTGCGGTCCCGGCGCCCCGATGTGCGAGTGGTCGGAGTGCAGTCCGTGCTGTCGTCGGCGTTTGCCGCGTCGCTGCGGGCTGGCCGGCGGCTCACGGTGCCCCCCGGTGGGGCTGCGACGCCCGGTGCCGGAACGACGCCCGGTGCCGGAACACTGCGGGGAGTCGGGACGATTCCGGGCAGCCGGACGTCCGAACAGCCGACGGCGCCACGTTCGTCACGGGTGGTCCCGGCGTCGACCACGATCGCCGACGGTATGGCGGTGAACGCTCCGGGGGTCCTGACCTTCGCCCTTGCCGCACGCCTGGTGGACGAGATCGTCACGGTCGATGAGGCGGCGTTCTGGGAGGCGATGGTGTTGCTGCACCGGGCCGGCCACCAGGTGGAACCGGCCGGCGCCGCGGGGGTCGCGGCCTTGTTGCGTCGAAGTGATCTCGCGCAGGGCCCGACGGTGGCAATCCTGTCGGGTGGCAACATCGACCCGGGGGTGGCCAGCAGGGTGAAGGCGCTCGCGGCCATCCCGCCGAGCGCGTCGAGTACCGCGTGACTACGCGACTACGTGACTACGCGACTATGTGACTACGTGGCCGCGTGGCCACGTGGCGTGGCCGCTTGGCCGCGGGGCCGCCTGACCGCCGGTGGGCCGGGCGTTGACGCGGACCACGGCCATCGACGACCCGCCCTCGCGCGCGGGGCGGGGCGGGAACGACGGACAATAGGCTGGTCAGCACGCGGGTCGACGACCACTGGGCGTGGACGTGTGATGGTCATGCGGTGGCATGGACGCGCGAGGACCGCGGCCGGGTGGGGCCGTCGGTGCATCTCGCGGACCACACCGCGGACCGGGCCGTTGGGTGCGATCCGGGCATGCCGCGGTCCGACCTGCCCGACGTCGAACGTACGATCGGAGTCCCATGAGCGGCTTTTTCGGCGATTCCCACGGCGGCGGATCCGGCATCGCCGGGTCGGTCGGGACGGATGTCCACGGCGGTGCGCACGTGCCCTACGACCTGTTCGGCCCGGCGGTGCTGGCGCCGCCGGTGGGCGGGGACGAGCCCGGTGGCTTCTCCTCGCCACGCCTGGATGCCGAGGGCCTGCTCGACGGGCTCAACCTGCAGCAGCGGGCGGCGGTGGTGCACATCGGGGCACCCCTGCTCGTCGTCGCGGGCGCGGGGTCCGGCAAGACGCGGGTGCTGACCCACCGTATCGCGTACCTGCTGGCGGCCCGGGGGGTCCGGCCGGGGGAGATGCTGGCGATCACGTTCACCAACAAGGCTGCCAACGAGATGCGCGAACGGGTCTCGGCGCTGGTCGGTCCCCGGGCGCGGGCGATGTGGGTGAGCACCTTCCACTCGGCCTGCGTGCGCATCCTGAGGTCCGAGGCGAAGCGTCTCGGGTTCGGCTCGACCTTCTCCATCTACGACGCCGCCGACGCGCAGCGTTTGATCACTTTGGTCACCCGTGACCTTGATCTTGATCCCAAACGGCATCCCGCCCGAGGTCTGGCGGCGCAGATCAGCAACCTGAAGAACGAACTGATCGACTGGGAGGCCGCACGGGACCGGGCCACGAACCACCTCGAGCGGACCGTCGCCGAGGTCTACGCCGCTTATCAGCAGCGGCTGGCTCAGGCCAACGCCCTTGATTTCGACGATCTGATCATGATGACGGTGAACCTCCTCCAGTCGTTCCCCGACGTCGCCGAGCACTACCGGCGCCGATTCCGACATGTGCTCGTGGACGAGTACCAGGACACGAACCACGCGCAGTACGTCCTGGTGCGTGAACTCGTCGGCCAACCGGCGTACTTCGGTGGCGGGTCCGCGCCGGTGGAGCCGGCCGAGCCGGCAGCCGGGCCGGGTACCTGGGCCTCGGGCGCCGTCCCACCGGCGGAGCTGTGCGTGGTTGGCGACGCGGACCAGTCGATCTACGCCTTCCGTGGGGCGAACATCCGCAACATCGTGGAGTTCGAGGAGGATTTCCCGAACGCCGCAGTGATCCTGCTGGAACAGAACTACCGCTCCACCCAGACCATCCTCTCCGCCGCGAACGCGATGATCGCGCGTAACAACCAGCGCAAGGCCAAGCGACTGTGGTCGGACGCCGGTGACGGTGAGAAGATCGTCGGATTCGCCGCCGACAACGAGCACGACGAGGCGGCCTTTGTCGCCGAGGAGGTCGACCGGCTCTCGGACGCGAAGCTCGCGCGGCCCGCCGACGTCGCGGTGTTCTACCGGACCAACGCCCAGAGCCGGGTGTTCGAGGAGATCTTCGTCCGGGTCGGGCTGCCCTACCGGGTGGTCGGCGGGGTGCGGTTCTACGAGCGCAAGGAGATCCGTGATCTCCTTGCCTACCTGCGGGTCCTCGCCAATCCTAGCGACACGGTGAACCTGCGTCGCATCCTGAACGTGCCCCGGCGCGGGATCGGCGAGCGGGCCGAGGCGGCCCTGGCGGGCTTCGCTGATGTCGAGCGGATCGGGTTCGCGCAGGCACTGGAGCGTGTCGACGAGGTGCCGGGGATCGCCGCGCGCTCGGCGAAGGCGGTGCGCGAGTTCACCGCGCTGCTCGCCGAGCTACGCGCCGTAGCGGCCGACAACCCGGTGGCCGTGGTCGAGGGGGTGCTTGAACGCACCGGCTACCTGTCGGAACTCCTCGCCGAGGACACCGTCGAGTCCCAGGGCCGGGTGGAGAACCTGCAGGAACTGGTCGGAGTGGTCCAGGAGTTCGCCCGGCGGCTGCCCGAGGGTACGCTTGCGGAGTTCCTCGAGCAGGTCTCGCTCGTCGCCGACGCGGACCAGGTTCCGACCGACGACGGTTCCGATGGTGTGGTCACTCTCATGACGCTGCACAGCGCCAAGGGCCTCGAGTTCCCCGTCGTCTTCCTTACCGGTCTCGAGGACGGCGTCTTCCCGCACCTGCGGACCCTGGGAGATCCCACCCAGCTCGAGGAGGAGCGTCGGCTCGCCTATGTGGGTGTCACCCGGGCCCGGATCCGGCTCTACCTGACCCGCGCGGTGATGCGCAGCGCCTGGGGCCAACCGGCCTACAACCCGCCGTCGCGCTTCCTCGGCGAGGTGCCGGACACGCTGGTTGACTGGCGCCGGCTGGCCGATCCCCCGCCAGCGCCCGCGGGGACGTCCTGGGGCTCGTCTGGCGGGTTTGGGTCGGGCGCGACCGGCCGGGGCGCCGCCGGCGCCCCGGCGGCGCGTAAACCGCTACCGAACTCGCCGTTCTCGGGTCGCGCGCGGCCGGCCGCTCGGGCCGTCCTGGAGTTGCGTCAGGGCGACCGGGTGACGCATGACAGTTTCGGTCTCGGAGTTGTCGTCGCCACCGGCGGGGTCGGTGACTCCGCGGAGGCGACCATCGATTTCGGCGAGAACACCGGCACGAAGCGCCTGCTCCTGCGGTACGCCCCCGTCGAGAAGCTCTGACGGTCCCGAGAGTCCCGGCCGGTCCGCCGCCCCGGCGAGGCAGCTCGCGACCAGGTGGGCAACCTTGCCGCTGAACGCCAGGGAATGATGCCCGAGGCCCGGCACGGTGTAATTTTCGATGTCGAGATCGGGATGGTCGAGCGCCGCCTCGGCGGGCCGCACCACGCTGTCCAGCCCGGCGCCGATCGCGACGAACCGGGTCCGGCAGCCGGGGGCGGGTGCGGCGAGCTCGCGTAGGAGCGCCGATCCCGGCCGTAGCTGGGTGACGAGCCGGTACGGCACCGACCGGGGGACGAGCCCGGCGAGACGGGTGCCGGAATGAGGCGTCGCGAGAGTGATCAGCGTGTCCACGTACTGATCGCCCCCGAGTTGCTGCACGTAGTAGCGGGCCACCAGCCCGCCGAGTGAATGGGCGACGATGTGCACGCGCTGCCTGCCGCTGTCCGTCATCGCGGCGTGCACGGACGCGGCGAGTCGGAGCGCCGCTTCCTGCACCGTCGGCACGAGCAGCGGCAGCTCCACCGTGCGCACCCGGCGGAAACCGCGGCGGCGTAGCGACCGGCCCAACCGGGTGAACACGGACCGGTTGTCGATCAGGCCGTGGATCAGCAGGATCGGGGTGCCTGCCGCGTCGGGAGCGTTGACCAGCAGGCTGCGGTGCAGCGGGGAGAGCGCGCTCAGCGAGTAGGGCTCGTGCTCGCGCGGGCGCTGCCGGCGCAGCGCACTCGCCGGGTAGAGGGCGAGGTGGGTGGCGATCCAGGCCGCTTCCACGGCGAGCCCGCGGGCGTTCACCGGGGTCGTGCGCAGGCCGGTGAGGACCGACCGCCCTGGAGCGGCGATGTTGTCCGCGGCCACGGCCCGCCTCAGGCGGGCCGTGGCCGCGGACAACGATGGCAGTATCCACTCGCCGATGGCCCGCTCGCCTTCCCTCGCCGTACCATCCGTGCCGCCAGCCGTGGTGCTCGCCCCCCAGGTCGGCAGATATCCCGGTGGCCAAGTAAAGACCGGAGAAAGATGCTACAGACTGTTAGGTAGCCCTGTCGACCATCGAGCCTGCCGTCGGCGCAGCCGATCGTCCTGGTCCCCCCGGCTCAGGGATGCGAGCAGCGATGCGGCGTCGCGCGCCGTCTCGGCTGCGGTGGTGGCGGACAGGAGCCGATCGGCGAATCCCAGCGCGTTCAGGTCGGTCGGCCGTAGCCCGCAGACGTTTGCGGCCCGCTCGACCGGTATCCGAAGCGTGACGGCGGTGCCCTCCGGGGAGAGCGCGGTGAAGTAACTGTCCGGGGTCATGGCGACGACGTCGGTGACCGCCGCGGCGAGAGCCCCGCCAGAGCCGCCCTCACCCAACACGATCGACAGCGTCGGCGAGGGGCAGGCCAATACCGCGGCCATCGCATCCCCGATCGCCGCCGCGATGCCCGCGGCCTCGGCGTCCGCGTCGTTCGCCGCGCCGGGCGTGTCGACCAGGGTCACGAGACCGATCCCCAGCTTCCCCGCGAGCCGGGCGGCGCGGACCAACAACCGGTACCCGGCCGGCCCCGGGGCGTCGCCGCGACGGGCCCCGACAGCCACGACCACCGCACGCATCGGCCCTCCCCGCCCCGCAGGCCCCGTAGCCCCCGCAGGCCCTGCGATGTCGCCCAGGAGCACCCCCACACCGGCCACGACCCGGGGATCCGGCCCGACCAGGTCGACGCCGTCGGGAAGCAGCGTCCGCAGCACCTCGATGCCGTCCGGGCGGATGCCATCCCTGGCCGCCCGCACCTGCGCCCACCCGGAGCGCGCGGCGGCATGTTCAGCTCCCGGCGCAGGTCCGTCGGACCCGGTTCGGGTGTCCGGATCGTCGGGCGGGACGGGGAGGGTGGTCCCGTCGCCGGCTCGTGACGGGCCGCCGTCCGATCCGTCTGCCTGGTCGCCTCTGTCTGCCTGGTCGCCCGATCTGCCCGGAGTGGTTTGGCCACCCGGGCCGGTCCGGGTACCTGGACCGGCCCGGCTCTCCCGATCGGGTGGATCCGCCAGGCCGGTCAGGGCCCGCCGCAGCCACACCTGGATGGCACCGGGCGCCGGCGCCGCGTCAACCAGCCCTGCGGCGTACGCCGAGTCCGCGGTGTAGCTGCCCGGGGGCGGGGCGGCACCGGTGGCCGCCGCGACCACCCGAGGCCCGGCGAAGCCAACCGTCGCCCCGCGCACCGCGCACCGAAGGTCCGCGCGGGAGCCGATCGTCACCCAGACACCACCGGTGGTGGGCTGGTCCGCGACGGCGATGTGACCGACCCCCGCCGCGTCCAGTGCGGCGAGCGCCAGTGCGGCCCGGGGCAGCCCGACGAGTCCGGCGACCCCTTCCTGCAGGCGGGTGCCGCCGCTGCGCAGGAACGACACCAGGGGACGGCGGCTGGCCGCGGCCGCGGTGGCGGCTTCGGCGAACCCACGTGCGTCCCGCTCGCCAAAGCTTCCCCCGTAAACCGTGAAATCCCAGACCGCGACCACGGCAGGGATGCCGGCCACCGCGCCTTCGCCCCAGCGCAGGGCCGGTCGAGCGTCGTAGTCGGGCCAGCCCAGTCGGTTGACGGCCGCGGCAGTGGCGGGCCGCAGGGTGATGCCTGCGAGCAGGGCGGCACGCCAGTCGGCGGTCGTCTTCTGGCCCGGCCGGGTGTCGTTGTCCACGTCCGCATCTTCGCGCCCGGGGCCGACCGGATGTCCGTCGTCGCGGCCGCGGTGTCGTGGAACACGGACGGGCGCTCCCCGCCAGCGGGTGCTCGCAGGCCCGCACGCCTGGGACGCTTCGTGCCCTCGGCCCGATGGCGGCCGGGACATAGTCTTTCATCCACAGCCCCCCGGCGGGTGGCAACCCGGATCGAACCCGCTACACCGGTGCGGCGAGGGGAGCAGCGAGGGAAGCGATGCTCACACCGCTGATGGAGGAGGATCCTCGCCAGATCGGCCCGTACCGCCTGCAGAACCGGATCGGTGCCGGCGGGATGGGGACCGTGTATCTCGGTTTCGCCCCGGATCGGCGTCCCGTCGCCGTGAAGGTCGCAGCCGAGGATCTCGCCGAGGACGAGGAGTTCCGCAGCCGCTTCGAACGTGAGGTGCGGGCGGCGCTGCGCGTGCGAGGCACGGCGGTGGCCGCCGTGCTCGACGCCGACACCGAGGCCGCGGCGCCGTGGATGGTCACCGAGTACGTCGAGGGGACCAGCCTGGCCGAGGCCGTCCGGGCCCGCGGTCGGCTGGAGGACCACCTCGTCCGGGGTCTTGCCGTCGGCCTCGCCGACGCGCTGGTCGCCATCCACGCCGCCGGCGTCGTCCATCGTGATCTCAAACCGTCCAACATCCTGCTGGCCTGGGACGGACCCAAGGTGATCGACTTTGGGATCGCGCACCTGACCGACAGCGCCACGCTGACCCGCACCGGTCATGTGATCGGCACGTTGGCCTGGATGTCACCGGAACAGATGCGCGGCGAGCCGTCGGACGCCTCAGCGGACGTCTTTGCCTGGGCGAGCTGCGTGACGTACGCGGCGACGGGGCGACATCCCTTCCATGCCGAGACGCCGGACCTGCTTGCCGTCCGGGTGCAGCGGGACTCTCCCGATCTCTACGCGCTCCCCGGGTACCTGCTCAACCAGGTCGCGAGGGCGCTGTCCAAGGCCCCGCGGGAGCGGCCGGACGCCGCCTCGCTGCTGGCCGCGCTGGTAGGCCGGGAGGTGCGTGGGGTCACCGAGGCCGATGCCGCCGCCGGTGACGTCCTGGAGCGGACCTGGACCGGATCGTCTCCGGCGTTCGGCGTGCCCGCCCCGTTCCCCGCGCCGGTCTCCTCCCCGTCGCCGAATCGTTCCGGTCCGCGTGTCCCCGGCGCGGGGCGAGTTCCGGCCCGGCCCGCGCCGGGGGCGGCCGGCTCGGCCGGCGGCTGGGCGCCGGATGTGCAGGGACCAGGCCCGGCACCCGGCCTGTGGCCGGTCGGACCGCCGCCACCCGCATCGGCCTTTCGGCCCGCCGTGCCATTACCCCCCGCGGCTCCGCTGCGACCGGTCGCCCCGCCAGCGGTCGCCCCGCCAGCGGTCGCCCCGCCAGCGGTCGCCCCGCCACCATCGTCGGGAGCGGTTTCCCCGGGGGGGTGGGCGGATCAGGCGCCCGCGGGGCGTCGGGGCACGACCGCCGCGGACGTGGCGTCCGATCCGGGACGGTCGGAGGTGACCTATCGCTCCAGCGACCCGACTCCGCCGGCGCGTCCTCCGGATCCATCGGCCTTCCCGCCAGCGGGTCGACCGGCTGCGCCGCGGGTCGGGCGGTGGACCGACGCCAGGCGGGCCGAGGCGTCGCGGCGCCGGCACTGGAACAGCGCCGCGATGCTGTCGGTTCTCCTGGCGGTACTCTGGATCTTCGGGATTGGGAGTGCCGCGGCTGTCGTGGTCGGCCTGGTCGCGCGGGTTCGGATCCGCCACAGGGATGAGCGTGGCGCCACAGTGGCGGCCTTCGGCATCGGCCTGGGTTGGCTCGGGATCGGACTAACGATGATCTTGATCGTCGTTATCCTGAAATTCGTCTAACTGGTCCGGAGGGGCCGGCCACGATCGGTGTTTCTTCCATGTGATTTCCGGCATAATGAGGGTCTCAACTTTCGTGACGTCAGACACGGGACGGCCTAGGGCAGATCCCGGCGGTCACGCTCAGCGGCTCCCGGCGGACCCGCGCTCTGAGAGCGGCGAGGCGGAAGCCACCCTCGGTGCGACAGGTGTCCACCTCATTTGTCCTGTATCTGTCCTGTATCGACGACCCTGCCGGGTCCCCGGAGCGGGTCGAAGGATGCGCCGGACCGGCCCGTTCGATCCCACCCGCGGGCCGCCAGCGACGGCGGTGGTGCACGGCGCGTGGCGCGCGCCGTAACGCCCTCGTCAGTAGGCTCGCAGGCGTTCTGTGCAGCTCTACGTATCCCAACCCGTAACGACCGCATCCGACTGGACGGACCGTGGATCTTTTCGAATACCAGGCGAAGAAGCTGTTCGCCGAACATGGCGTACCGGTGCCCACCGGGAAGACCGCGACCACCCCCGAGGAGGCCCGCGCGATCGCCACCGAGCTCGGTGGCAGGGTCGTCGTCAAGGCGCAGGTCAAGACCGGAGGCCGGGGCAAGGCCGGTGGCGTCAAGGTAGCCGACGGGCCGGATGACGCCTTCGCGAAGGCGACAGCGATCCTCGGCATGGACATCAAGGGCCACACGGTCCACTCGGTGCTCGTCGAGGAAGCCAGCAACATCGCCGAGGAGTACTACGCATCCTTCCTGCTGGACCGGGCGAACCGCACCTTCCTCGCCATGGCCTCCCGAGAGGGCGGCATGGAGATCGAGGAGGTGGCGGCGACCAAGCCGGAGGCGCTGGCCCGGATTGCGATCGACCCGCTCAAGGGAGTCGACGCGGCCAAGGCTCGCGAGATCGCGGTCGCGGCGAAGCTGCCCGAGGCGGCTCTGGACGGCGCGAGCGAGCTGCTGGCCAAGCTCTGGACCGTGTTCGTCAAGTCGGACGCCACCCTCGTCGAGGTCAACCCGCTGATCCTCACCGGTGACGGCCGGGTCGTCGCCCTCGACGGCAAGGTCAGCCTGGACGACAACGCCGACTTCCGCCACCCGGAGCACGAGGCGTTCGTCGACGTGGCCGCGGTGGACCCGCTGGAGCAGAAGGCCAAGGAGAAGGGCCTCAACTACGTCAAGCTCGAGGGCGAGGTCGGGATCATCGGAAACGGTGCCGGCCTGGTCATGTCCACCCTCGACGTGGTGACCTACGCCGGGGAGGAATTCGGCGGCAAGCGCCCGGCGAACTTCCTCGACATCGGCGGCGGTGCGTCCGCCGAGGTCATGGCGAACGGTCTGTCGATCATCCTTGGTGACCCGGCGGTCAAGAGCGTCTTCGTCAACATCTTCGGTGGCATCACCTCCTGCGACGCGGTGGCCAACGGCATCGTGCAGGCCCTGAAGATCGTCGGCGACGTCAGCACCCCGCTGGTGGTGCGCCTCGACGGCAACAACGCCGAGGAGGGCCGCCGCATCCTGGCCGAGGCGAACCTGCCGGTGGTCAAGCCGGTCGACACGATGGACGGCGCGGCGAAGCTCGCCGCCGAGCTCGCCGCGGCCGCGGCCTGACCTGGGCGAAGGGGATTGCGAACCGATGGCTATCTGGCTTGACGAGAACAGCCGGGTGGTGGTGCAGGGCATCACCGGCTCGGAGGGCAGCAAGCACACCCGCCGCATGCTCGCCGCGGGCACGAACGTCGTCGCCGGCGTGAACGCGCGCAAGGTGGGCCAGCAGGTCGAGGGCGTGCCGGTGTTCGGCTCCGTCGCCGACGCGATGGCGCAGACCGGCGCCAACGTCTCGGTGATCTTCGTTCCGCCTGCGTTCACCAAGGACGCGGCGATCGAGGCGATCGACGCGGCGATCCCACTCGCGGTGGTCATCACCGAGGGCGTGCCGATCCACGACACGACCGAGTTCTTCGCCTACTCCCGGTCCAAGGCGACGACGCGGATCATCGGGCCGAACTGCCCGGGTATCGCGAGCCCCGGTCTGTCCAATGCCGGCATCATCCCGGCCGACATCACCCCCGGCGGGCGCATCGGCCTGGTCAGCAAGAGCGGCACGCTGACCTACCAGATGATGTACGAGCTGCGGGAGTTCGGCTTCTCCACCTGTGTCGGCATCGGTGGCGACCCGGTCATCGGCACCACGCACATCGATGCGCTCGACGCCTTCCAGGCCGATCCGAACACCGACGCGATCGTGATGATCGGTGAGATCGGCGGTGACGCCGAGGAGCGGGCCGCGGCGCACATCGAGGAGAACGTGACCAAGCCGGTCGTCGGCTACGTGGCCGGCTTCACCGCGCCGGAGGGCAAGACGATGGGCCACGCGGGCGCCATCGTGTCCGGTTCGTCCGGTACCGCGCAGGCCAAGAAGGAAGCCTTGGAGAAGGCCGGCGTCCGGGTTGGCAAGACCCCGTCGGAGACCGCCCGGCTGATGGCTGACATCATGCGGTCGTTGTAGGCCTATCCTGATGCCGAGCCCCCGCGGGACGCGGGGGCTCGGCACCGGGACAGGTAGGGGTCTCGGCCGCGGGGCTTCGGGACGGACGTCTTCCCTTCGCTTCCGACGGCTGCAAGACTCCTGCATCGGTGCATCGACGACTCTCGTCCCCGCACCGACCGACCAGACGAAGTGGGGTTGCCGTCGTGGCACAAATCGGCGGTCGTAGCGTCGCCACCAACGACATCGGGGTGATCGCCTCCGGGGCGGTCACGTTCATCGTGAGCTTCCTGCCGTGGTATTCGGTGAGCCTGGGATTTTTCGGCCGCTCGGCGGAGGCTCACAAGAACGCCTGGGGGCTCGGGTTCAACTCCTGGTTCCCGGTATTCCTGGTGGTCGTGGTCGCCGGTCTGGTGACGGCGCGCGTCGCCGCCAACGTCCGCATCCCGGACGTTGGTCCGGTCTCGATCCTGTGGATACTGCCGGCCGTCTCGGCGTTCGCCGTCCTCCTGCTGTTGATCAGATGGATTCGGTTCCCCGACGTGCCGAGCGGAGTGGATGCCGGGCCGAGTTTCGGGTTCTACCTCGCCTTGCTGCTGACGATCGTGCAGACCGTCTTCGGGGTGCTCACGGCGCTGGCGAGCGGAGCGCCCATTCCCGGCCGGCCAGGTGCCCGTCCCACCGGGCCCGGTCAGCCGGGCGCCTGGCCTCCGTATGGTGGTCAGCCGCCTTACGGCCAGCCCTACGGCCAGCAGCCCACGCCCGGTTACGGTCAGCCGCCCACGGGGTACGGGCCGCCGCCGGGCTATGGGCCGCCCGCTGGCGGGTATGGGCAGCCGGCCCAGCCGGGCGGATACGGCGCGCCGCCCGCTGGCGGGTATGGGCAGCCGGCCCAGCCGGGTGGTTACGGCCAGCCGTCGCAGGGTCATGGTCAGTCGCCCACGGGGTATGGGCAGCCGGCCCAGCCGGGCGGATACGGCGCGCCGCCTGCTGGCGGGTATGGGCAGCCGGCCCAGCCGGGTGGTTACGGCCAGCCGTCGCAGGGTCATGGTCAGTCGCCCACGGGTTATGGCCAGCAGCCGCCTCCGCCGGGGCCGGGTGGTTACGGCCAGCAGGAGTCTCCTCCCGGTCGTTGATCCGATGCCCCGGCGAGTGGTTCATGACGGTCGCTCGGGGGATGTGGCGTGGGGGATGCGGTGGGTCGACCTCTCCGGCCAACCATAACTATTCGTCCTACTTCGGGCATTTCCCGCGCCGACGACGGCGTGTTGTCCGCTGAGCCGCGCATCTGCGTGCGAGCGTCCTAACGTGCCCGCCTCCATGCAGCCGCCCCGACTGCCGCGACGCCTCACCGATCGGATCTGGCAGCGGGGCGGACGGCCTCTGGCGGAGGCGGTCGCCGCGTCGGCCGCGGGCCTGATCTTCATCGAATTCGTCGTTCTGGTTGTGTGGGGAGCCGACACCGGCTCCTCCACCGGACCCGCCGCGGCTCTGCGCGTCGGAGCCGATCTGTGGCTTGCCGCTCACGGAACGACGCTGCGGCTCCCTGACGGGATCATCGCGTTCCGGCCGTTGGGCCTCGCCCTCTTTCCGCTGGCCGCGGCGCTGAGCGCGGCGCATCGGCGGGCGAGCGCGGCACCACTGCAGTCGCATGCCGTGCTCAACCGGATGCCCCTGGGCCGGACGCCCCTGGGCCGGGTGTCGCTGAACCGGGTCTCGCTCGGTCGGATGCCGCTGGGCCGGGTGTCGCGGTTGCGGCCCGCACGGTTCGGCGGAGGGCGCCCCGCCGCTTCGGGGGCGAACCCCGGGGACTCCCGCGGGGGCCGATGCCGGTCGGATGGCGCCCCCGGGGTCCCCTGGCGGGCCGTGGCGGGCGACGTCATCGGCGTCGTGGGCGCCCAGACTCTCTTCGTCGTGGTCGTCGCGGTCATCGTGCGCACGCATTCGGTACGGCCGACCCCCGGTTCCGCGGCGCTGGGGACGGTCGCGTTCGGGATACCGGCCGCCCTGCTCGGCGCGCTGGCCGGTCGCCATCGGCTGCGCACGGCATGGCGGATGCTGCCCGTGATGCTGCGCGTCCCCCTGCTGTCCGGCGCGGCGGCGTTCATGGCGTTGCTGGCGGCCGCCGCGTTCGGGGTCGCGCTGGTGCTCGCGGCGACCGAGCCCGAGGTCGCCGCCGCCGAGCGCTCGCTCGACGTGGGCGCGCTCGGGGGTCTCGGGCTCACGGCGACCCAGCTTGCGCTGCTGCCCAACCTGGTCCTCTGGGGTCTGTCCTACGCCCTTGGACCAGGATTTCGAACGGGTTCGGGTCTGGTCCGGGCGGATGTCGTCCGCCCGGCCGATCTACCGGACCTCCCGGTGCTGGCGGCCCTTCCGCCGAGCGCGTTGCCCAGGCCCGGGTGGCTCGTGCTGGCGCTGGTGCCCGTCGTGGCCGGAGTCGTGCTTGCTGTCATGGTCCATCGGGCGAGCCTGGGACGCCGCTCCCGGGCTCGCCTCCTGACCGTCCTGCTCGGGGCGGTGGTCTGCGGTGCCCTCGTGGGTCTGGCGGTCCAGGTGTCGATGGGACAGGTCGGGACCGTGACGGGTCAGGGCAACCACTATGGTCCCTCGTCCGGATGGCTGTGCGGCCTGATTGCCGGGGGGGAGACCGCGCTTGTCGGACTCCTGTTGATCGGCGGCATCGACCTGGCGGCCCGTCGGGCCGAGCGGCCGTTCGTCGCCGACGACGCGGCGGCGTCCTCCTGGTGGCGCCGGCTGCAGCCATCCGGCTCATGGTCGTCAGCCCGGCTGTCACGACGACACCCCTGACTGGCCTCGCGGCCCCGCTGTCGCGGCCTCGTCGAGGTCTGTGGGTCCGCAGCTTCCCGCCCGGCGTGGATCTTTCCCCGCCCGCTCCCTCCCCGCCCGCCCGGCACCCCGTCGGCATCCGAAAACTGTCCGCGCAGTCGGTTACCGTGACCGCACTGGATCATCTTCACGGAGGTCGTCGTGGCGGTCACGGTCGCCCGTATCCGGGCTGAAGCACTCCGCCTGCGGGAGCTGGGCTGGTCCTATCGCCGCATCGCCCGAAGACTGCAGGCCCGCCATCACCTGAGCGCGCTCGTCGCGTTCCGCCTCGCGCACGGCTGGACGCAGGAGGAGGCCGCACGCCGCTGGAACGAGCGGTGGCCCGGTTCTGGGCCGGCCAAGACCGGTAAGACCTTCTCGTACTGGGAGAGCTGGCCGGCCAAGGGCAGCCGGGCGCCTTCCACGCAGGTCCTGTCACGGCTGGCTGAGCTCTACCTGTGCCGGCCGGGTGATCTGCTGGACGGGCGGGACTACGGCGAACTCGACGAGGGCTTCGAGGGAGGGGCGGGCCCCGCGGCCTCCGTCGGGTGCACCTGCGCAGCAGGCGGCACGGAGGAGGACGGGTGTGCGGGGCTGCGCTCGTTGGCTGACGGGCTGTCGTCTCCGGCGGCCTGCGAGGTCCCGTCCGCCCAGGCCCTCGACGCGTGGCTGGCAAATCTCCTCGCCGGATGGGTTCCGGCGGCATGATCGGCAGTCCCGGGCTCGGGTGGCCGCCTGGCGGGCCGCGCCCGGCGGGCGCCGGTGCGCGCGTTTCCGGTGGGAAGCGGCGGAGCTGGTCGAGTCAGTACAGTCGGACCGGCCATTGTTCCGCCGTCGTCCGCAGGTGGCGGTTGCGCAGCGGGCGGCTCGTCGCGTCGCCTGATTCTGCTTACGGAGTGTGTTTGTGTCTGCTCGTCTCGTCGTACTCGCCTCGGGAGCGGGAACCACCCTGCAGGCGATCCTCGACGCAACCGCGGACCCCGGGTTCGGCGCGGCGGTCGTGGCGGTCGGCACCGACCGCTACGGCACCGGAGCGGAACGGCGGGCCCGGGCCTCGGGGGTCCCGGTGTTCACCGTTCGTCTCGAGGACCACCCGGACCGGGATGCCTTCAACGCCGCGACGGCCGGGCGGATCGCCGAATTCGCGCCCGATCTGTTGGTCCTGGCGGGTTACATGAAGATTCTCAGTGCCCGGGTGATCGGCCGGTTCCGGACGATCAACACCCACCCGTCGCTGCTGCCTGCCTTTCCGGGAGCCACCGCGGTGCGTGACGCGTTGGCCGCCGGGGTGAAGGTCAGCGGGGTGACGGTGCACTGGGTCGACGAAGGCGTCGACACCGGTCCGATCATCGCTCAGCGGGCGGTGCCGGTTGAGCCAGGCGATACCGAGCAGACACTTCATGCACGGATCCAGAGCGTCGAGCGAGGACTGTTCGTCGCGACGATCGGCGGGATCGTGCGGGCCGGGAGCGGCGACTCGACCCCGGCCGGACATCGGCGGGGCGAGCATGGGTCTCCCGCATCGGCAGAAGTTTGGGTACAGGAGGAATCATGACGTCATCGGGCGAAGGTGTGGCCGGCGAGGGCGGGGCTGTCCGCGGATCCGAACCCGGCGAAGTGGTCCCCACCGGGCGGCGGCCGCTGCGACGGGCGCTTGTCAGCGTCTACGACAAGAGCGGGCTCGACGTCCTCGCGGAGGCGTTCCTTGCGGCCGACGTCGAGGTGGTCTCGACCGGTTCGACCGCCGACGTCCTGGCCCGTCACGGGCTGGCGGTCACACCGGTGAGCACCGTGACCGGATTTCCGGAGGTGCTGGGCGGTCGCGTCAAGACGCTGCACCCCCACGTGCACGCCGGTCTGTTGGCCGATCTGCGTAACGCCGAGCACGCCGCGGTGTTGGCCGAACTCGACATCGCTCCGTTCGACCTGGTCGTCGTCAATCTGTACCCGTTCGCCGCGACAGTCGCCGCCGGTGCGAGCGAGGACGAGGCGATCGAGCAGATCGACATCGGCGGTCCGGCCATGATCCGCGCGGCGGCGAAGAACCATGCGTCGGTCGCCGTTGTCGTCGCACCCGGCGACTACGCCGAGCTGGCCGCCGCAGTCCGCGGATCCGGATATGATCTTCCCGCTCGCCGCCGGCTCGCCGCGAAGGCGTTCGCCCACACCGCGGCGTACGACATCGCCGTGTCCTCGTGGTTCGCCGGCGTCGTCGCGCCGGACGAGGTGGCGCGGGAGAGCGGATGGCCCGACGTGCTGTCCGCGCAGTGGCACCGTACGGAGGTCCTGCGTTACGGCGAGAACCCCCATCAGCGCGCCGCGCTCTACGTGGAGAGCGACGCCGAGGGTCGGCCCGGCCTCGCCTCGGCCCGTCAGCTGCACGGCAAGCAGATGTCCTACAACAACTACACCGACACCGACGCCGCCCGCCGAGCGGTGTTCGACTTCACCGAGCCCGCCGTGGCCGTGATCAAGCACGCCAACCCCTGCGGCATCGCGATCGGCGCCACCATCGCCGAGGCCCACCGCAAGGCGCATGCCTGCGACCCGGTCTCCGCCTTCGGCGGGGTGATCGCGACCAACCGTCCGGTCTCGGGCGAGCTCGCCGAACAGATCGCGGAGATCTTCACCGAGGTCGTCGTCGCACCGGCCTACGAACCCGCCGCGGTGGAGATCCTCTCTCGTAAGCCGTCGATCCGGCTGCTGGAGTGCCCACCGCCGCCGCACCAGCGCGGGATCGAACTGCGCCAGATCAGCGGAGGCCTGCTCCTGCAGTCGCGGGACGCCGTCGATGCGCCGGGCGACGAGCCGTCCGGATGGACGCTGGAGGCGGGATCGCCTGCGGACGAGGCCCTGCTGGCCGAGTTGCGGTTCGCCTGGCGGGCGGTGCGCTCCGTGAAGTCGAACGCCATCCTCCTCGCGTCCGGCGGTGCCACCGTCGGAGTCGGGATGGGCCAGGTGAACCGGGTGGACGCTGCCCGGCTCGCGGTGACCCGGGCAGGGGACCGGGCGAAGGGGGCTGTCGCCGCGAGCGACGCCTATTTCCCGTTCCCCGACGGTTTCGAGGTGCTCGCCGAGGCGGGGGTGCGGGCCGTGGTCGAACCGGGCGGGTCGGTGCGCGACGAGCTCGTCATCACGGCTGCCCGGGAGGCCGGCGTCACGCTCTACTTCAGCGGTGTCCGCCACTTCGCGCACTGACAGCGGGCCACCCAGGCCGGTGGCACCGGCGTGTGTTCCGCCAGCCATCGGCCGAAGCCTTTGTCGAGGAGGTCGTCGGCGGCCCCGGCACGCATGTCTTCACCGGCGCATGTCTTCACCGGAATCGGCGGCCCCATCGCAGATGCCCGTCCGTACGCCGATACTCCAGTTCGATCGAAGGAGTCGGCTCCACGGCGTCGCCGATGATCCCGGTCCCGGTCCCGGTGCTCGCCACGACGCCGGGTGCCCCCGGCCCGTCGGCGCGCGTGTCCGGTGGGGCACTGGGCAGGCGTCCGGGATGCCGGTCGACCTCCGGTAGATGATCGCTGTCAGATCGATGATCGGCCTGGGACAGCGATAATCTGGCCGCGCCGGGCCGGCCTCCCGTCCACCCGTCCGCTCCGGATGGCCATGGCGGATCGGACGACTGCTGATCGGTGCCCGGTCGTCTGTCCCCGGACGTTCTGTCCCGACCCGCCGGCAGGCTGGCCTCGGTCGATGTTCCGACCGGCTCTGGTGGCTCTGGTGGTTCGTCCGTGGCGCCGCCCAACGGCGCCGTGCGCCGTTCGGTGCCCTCACTTCACGAGGCGGCGTTCGCCTCCGCGGCCGCCGAGCCCCGGCGCCCGCTGGCGCTGCCGTTGGACGTCGTTGCCGTTGGGCTGGCCGCCGCCGCGAGCACACCGCCGGGCTGGTCGCCGTTCGGCACATAGCGCTGGGCTACCCAGTCCAGGGCGTCGCGCCAGCTCGCGCCGTAGAGCACCGAGATCCGATCCGCCGTCTGCCTCGCCAGCGCCTGGACGAACACCCGGTCGTCGCTGTCCAGGTGTCGGGCGTCCCCGAAGGTCTCCCAGGCCCGGAACATCAGTTCCTGCAGCTTCTTGCTGTGTGGTGATTCGTCTGTCACGTCACGCTCCATCCCACTTGGGCACTGCGGCCGGAAGTCTGCCCTAAGCCTGCATGATGCCTATAGGTGGGGGTGCTGCATATTGTGCGCGTGATGTGCTCGGATGGGGTAATCGTATCCTTTGTCGCTGGCATGTGATATAGGGCTGTCATCCCCGCTTCGGCAGGTCGTGGCATCGGGCAGATCACCGTCGTGGAGGATCCGCCGCCCGACGGGCCGGCCGTTCACCCGGGCCACCCCTGCGTGGCCTCGGCGTGGCCCCGCCGTGCTCCCTGCGCCCGTGGGCGCCGATGCCGCAGGCGGCCTACCGTGTGTCCGTAAGGACCGATGCCCTGGTTGGATTGGTGTTCGATGCATCCTGCACTTGGGTGGAAGTCGTCGCCGATGACGGCGGGGACGCCACCATGTCCCGTACGGGACCACTGTCCAGCAGGAGATCTCGACCGCTGCCGGAGGCGAGGGTGACCGACGCGGTGCGCCGCTCCGGCCCGGCTCGACCCGGGGATGATCCAGGCCGCCCCGGGCCGGGGGGGCGGCACCGATCCGGCGGATATTCCGGCGGATATGAGGCGCCCGATCCCCGGGCGGAACGGGCAGAGCTGCCGCCGCGCCGCGCTGGGGCGGAAGCGGACCGGCGGCGTCCGTCGTGGCCGGGCACCGCCCGCGTTGACGTCTTCCGTCCGAGCGAGGATCGTGACGAGCGCCTTCCTGCCGAGTATCGCGGGTTGCGCCGGTTCGACCGTCCCGTTCCGCCGACGCCGGCCCCGCCGGCCGCCCCGGGTCAGCCCGGATCGTCCCCACCGGAGCGGGTCGCGGGCGACGGCATCCCATCGCACGACCCGTGGCGTTCGGTGTCCTCCCCGCTGGTCGGCCTCGGGGAGCACCGGAAGCCGGCGGTCGGTGCGGAGCCTGGGCCACCCGTGGCAGGGACCATCTCCGGATCCCGGAGAACACCGGTCCCAGCTGCCTCCCCGCCGCCACTCGTCACGCCCGGCGCACCCGCCGGGCCCGGGCCTGCCGAGCCCGGCAGGCGTGGCGACGGGGGCGGGATCGGCGGCTGGCTACGGCAGGAGGCCACCTTCGCGTTGGTGCTCGCCGGGGTCACCGTCGGGCTGATGCTGGTCTTCCAGGACAGATGGCGCCGAGGAATGGTGGTCGTCGGCGTGGTCCTGGTGATGGCCGCTTTGGCCCGTCTGGTGCTGCCGGCACGGCGGATCGGCCTGCTGGCGGTGCGAGGACGGGCCTTCGATGTGAGTATTCTCCTCCTGTTTGGAGTATCTGTGATAATCCTCACATTCGCCGTTCCCTACGTCGGCCCGTGACGGCTTGTCCACCGCACTCGGCCCGTGGCCGTCGCGGGTCTTGCCGGGGTGGGTCGGGCGCGGCCCGTGACGGGTTAGCGCAGGCCGGTCATGGTGCGCCGCATCGCCAGACGGGTCAGGGAACTCGTCGGGATGGTGCCGCGGCCCAGCCCGATCTCGACGAGCATGTCGTACAGCTCGGTACGGGTGCGGGCGGCCCGGACCGCCGCGTCCATCAGGGTGCGGCGCCGCCCGGCGAGACCGGCGAGCAGAGCCGTGTGCCGCAGATGCCGTCCCAGCTCCGCGTCGAGAGCGCGTCGGTAGACCCGGCCCGCGGCGGCCGGGTGCGCCGCGCGGACGGCGGCATGCCCGGCCAGCGACCCCGACAGCACCGCGTAGTAGATGCCCTCCCCGGTCAGGGGGTTGATCAGGGAGGCCGCATCCCCGGCGAGCAGCACGGGACCGTTCGGCTGCCGGGGGCGATGGGTCGACAGCGGCAGATGATGGGCCCGCAGCGTGGCCGGGTGCGCCGGTGTCTCGGGCAGCATGCGGGCGAGCGTGCGACGCAGGACGGTCTTGGCACTCGTTCCGTCCGTCCCGCCGGCCAGCCGGGACCGCAGCATCCCGTAGCCGATGTTCGCACGGCCGTCGCCGATCGGGAACGACCAGGCGTAGGCTGGCCAACCCTCGTCGGTCATGTGGATGAACTGTTCGGGGGGGCCGTCGCCGAAGGCGACCTCGGTATAGGCCCGCACGGCGATCGCCATTGCCCCGGGGGGGTTACCCGGCAGCCCTAGCCCGCGGCGTACCGCGGAGTTTGCGCCGTCCGCGCCGATGACGACCCGCGCCGTGAGCGAGCCGTTGACCACGACGACCGGCTCCCGTCCCCGACCGTCCAGGCGCGGCCGGTCGGTAAACTCCAGGGACCGCACGCGCCGCCGGATCAGCTGAGCTCCACGTGCCTGGGCGGCGGCCACGAGACGGGCGTCGAAGACCTCCCTGGGTACCACGTAGTTGGCTCGGGCTGAGGGAGTGGCCACCTCGGCGCCCCCTGGGGTGCGCAGGCGCATGCGGTCCACCGGCCGGTACCCGGCGACCGCATCGGTCACGCCGAGATCACGCAGGACGTCCAGGCCGTGTGGGGCGATGCCGTCACCGCAGGTCTTGTCCCGGGGGAACTCGGCGGCGTCGGCGATGACGACGTGTGCGTCCGGGCGTTCCCGCAGGGCGCCCAGAGCCGCCGCGCTGCCGGCCGGGCCGCCCCCGACGACAAGGACGTCAATCGTACGGGAGAGCAGGTCGGCAGCCTCGTCCACGCGCACGATCGGGGTGGCGACGGTGATCGTGTCAGCATCCTTGACCGGCCCTGCCGTCACGTATCGTGGTCCCGCGGTTCCCGCGTTGTCACGTCTCTCCGCCCGTTCCCGCGGACCTGGGCCGTCTCCCGGGGCCACGCCGTCCCCCGGGGCCACGCCGTCCCCCGGGGCCACGCCGGATCCTCGGGTATCCGTGGGGGGGTTCTCTCCGAGGTGCTCGTCACGCGGGGCGGGCGGGCCGGACGGGGATGTGGGGGTCTGCACGCCCGCCAGTCTCGCAGCCGGCTGCCCCCCGGGGGGACGCATGCCCCGCCTTGCCGGGCCCGCGGGGTGGAACCGGGTGCCTGGGTCGTCGGGACCGGCGGGAAAACCTCGTACAGTGCGGAACGTGGACGCTCTTGGACAGGTGGCGGCGTGGCCGGTCGAGACCGTCGCGGTCGTGGTGATGGGTCGGGAGGACGAGGCGGTCGGACCGGGTGCGGGGTCCGGGTGGCCGGGCGCAGCGGTGACCCCGCGGGTCCGGGAGGTGGCGCGGACCGGACCACTCGATCATCTCTTCCGGCTGGCCTCGGTGTCGAAGCTGCTCAGCGCCTATGCGGTCCTGATCGCCGTGGAGGAGGGCGCGATCGGGCTCGACGATCCCGCCGGACCCCCCAGGTCCACCGTGGCTCATCTGCTCGCCCACACCTCCGGGCTCGCGTTCTCGGGGACCCGCGTATTGGCCCCCCCGGGTACCCGTCGCATCTACTCCAACACCGGGTTCGAGCGACTGGGGGAGGCGCTGGAGAAGGCGACCAGCATCGCCTTCGCCGACTACCTCGCCCAGGCGGTCTTCGAGCCCCTCGGGATGCACGATGCCCGGCTGACGGGATCCCCGGCCTCCGGCGTGACGGCGACGCTTGCCGACATGCGACGCTTTGCTGCCGAGCTCCTCGCCCCGACGCTGATCACCTCCGCGACGTTCGCCACGGCCATCTCGGTCGCCTTTCCCGGACTTGCCGGCGTGCTGCCGGGTTTCGGCCAGCAGACCCCCAACGACTGGGGACTCGGCTTCGAGATCCGCGGCGACAAGCACCCGCACTGGACGGGCAGCTCCAACGCGCCGTCGACCTTCGGCCACTTCGGGCAGAGCGGGACCTTCCTGTGGGTGGATCCCGTCGCCCGCCTCGCATGTGTGACTCTTTGTGATCGTGATTTTGGCGAGTGGGCCCAGCGAGTCTGGCCACCGCTGGCGGACGCGATCCTGGCGCAGGCCCCCTCGTGGTCCGCAAACCGCTTGGCGTGACGTGCGAGAAAGGGCGGGTGCGGCGCAGCCGTCGGTGAGCATTTCCGGTCGGATGCCGGTTTTTCCCGAGGGTATTGTCAGCTTTTGGTCATGATCTGGAATCCGCATCCCCTTCCCATGGTCCGCGCGGGACGGCCGTGGCTCATGGGCCATGATGTCGGCATGCTTCCTCGGCGAGACCGATCCCGACGGCCGGTTCTTCACCCGGCGCAGGCAGGCATGTGGATACGCAGAGTAGCGATCGTCACTGCTTTCGTCGGGGAGCCGGTCCCGCATGACTGAGGGGGTGAACGGTCATACCGTCCAGGTTGTCCCGGCCGTTGATCCCGGTGAATCGGTCGATCCGCTCGGTTCCGCGGCTCGGGTGGACATCGGGGTGGCGATCGGCATCCCCGAGCCGTACCGCACAGAGCTTCAGGACTGGCGGGAGCGACTCGGCGACCCGAACGCAGCCCTCATCGTCCCGCACGTCACCCTGCTGGGTCCGACCTCCGTCGGGTTCGTGGAGCTGCCCATGATCGAGCGCCACCTCGCGCAGACGGCGCGGACGAACTCCCCGTTCACCATCCGCCTGCGGGGATCCGGCACGTTCCGGCCGTTGTCCCCGGTCGTGTTCGTCGCCCTCGCCATGGGTATTCTCCGGTGCGAGAAACTGGCGGCGGTGGTACGGTCCGGTCCTCTCGACCGGCCGCTCAGCTTCGCCTACCATCCGCACGTCACCGTCGCGCACGATCTTGCCGAGGACGCGTTAGATCGCGCCTTTGATGCGCTCGCCGAATATCAGGCGCAGTTCGAGGTCAACGGATTCGGGCTGTACGAAAGAGGCGCCGACCTGCGCTGGCGGCAACTACGCTTCTTCCCGTTCGGTCGCCCTGAGCGTGGGCCGGAACCGGTGGGCGGCGGGGGGCGACGCGCCACACTCGGATCTCGGGAGTGAGCGCACGTCGTCGGGGGACAGTAACGAATGTGACGGGACCTCGTCAGGCGGTACGGGCCGGTGTCGGGACGGTTTCCGGTACCGCTGTGGCGGTACGCCGGAAACGTCCGTTTCTCGATCACCTCGTCCGGGCATATTCCCGCTACACAGCCGATGGCGGTGATCGTCTCGCGGCGTCGGCGACCTACTTCGCGTTCCTGTCATTCTTCCCGCTGATCGCGCTGGCCTTCGCGGTCACCGGCTTCGTCGTAGACGCGTACCCCGATGTGCAGGAGAGCCTGACCCGGCAGATCAACGACTATCTTCCGGGCCTGGCGGACAAGCTCGACGTCGCCTCGATTGGCAACGCCAAGGTCGGTGTGGGCATTATCGGTCTTGCCGGCCTCCTGCTCGCCGGACTCGCGTGGATCGACGCGCTGCGGGACGCCATCCGTCTCGTATGGCACCAGGACATCGATGTCGGCAACATCATCACCCGGCGGCTGCGGGATGTCACGGTGCTCGCGGGACTGGGGCTGACTCTGTTGGCCTCACTCGTCGTGACCAGCCTCTCGACCTCGGCCACCGGGTCATTCCTGAGCTGGATCGGATTGTCCGGCAGCACCGCCGCGGCCTGGGTGACCGGCCTACTGGCCCTGCTTGTCGCCCTCGCGATCGACACCGCGGTTTTCCTCTATCTGTTCTGGCGGCTGCCGCAGCAGACCGACCGGGTGCGGACGGTCCGGGGTGCGGTGCTCGGCGCCGTCGGAGTCGAGATCCTCAAGATCGTCGGCACCTGGCTAGTCGGGCAAACCATGAGCAATCCGGTGTACGGTACGTTCGCGGTGATCGTCGGGTTGCTCATCTGGATCAATATTGTCATGCGATGGACGCTGTTCGTCGCGGCCTGGACCGTGACGGCGCCCTACAACTCCGACGTCTTCCCCTCCGGTTCGGCAGCCCGGCATACCGTCTCCGAGGCGGCCGACCGCGCGGCGGCGGGGAGCGCGGGCGCGGCAGGCGCGGGATCCACGGGGCCGGAGTCCTACCGGTCGAGCGGCTCGCCGAACCCGGAGGCCTCCCGCCGCCTGGTGCCCGGCTCCCAGAACGGCTCGACGCCGCTCGCGCCTGCTTCATCCGACCCGTCGTCGGCGAAGCCATCCTCGGCCGGACCGGTGCGGGTGGCGTCGGAGAGCAACCCGCGTGGCACGGTGCCCCTCCCCGCCCGGGTACGGGCATTTCTGCGCCGCCGCATACCCTCGGGGACATCCAGCAGATCGGACTGATCAGGTCCGGCAGCCGGCCTCAGCGTTACGGACACGTGTCCGTAACGCGGTGCGGGCGGCCGACCCGACGGGCGCTCGACGTCCCGGAGGCCCGCCGCCGCGTGCCGCCGCCGGCGCTGGCGTCGGCGTACCCGGGCGGCCCGATGGGTGAGTGCGGTGAGCAGGCATGCTACGACGGTGCAGCCGATCGCGATCCAGGTTATCGGGCCGATGTCGCTGCCAGGATCGCCCGCGCGGGCGACTCCGTGCCGCGAGGAGGAAGAGGAGGATGTTGCCGTGCCGGCGGTCGGCGCGACCCCTGGACCCGCCGGGCTGATGGAGGGCCGGTCTCCCGCGGGCCCGCTCGACGCCGCCGCCGTCGCCCCGGGGTTCGCGAGATACCCGACCGGGGTGACCGTGTCGGCGTGCGCGAAGCCCCAGTCGAGCAGCGCGCGCGCGTCCTTGCCGTAGGCGGGAGCCGTCCGCAGCAGGGCGACGATGAGGGTGTGGCCGCCGCGGGTGGCCGCGCCGACGAACGTCGCGCCGGCCGCGATGGTGTAGCCGTTCTTCACCCCGATAGTCCCCTCGTAGGAACGCAGCAGGGCGTTGTGGTTCTGGATCTCGAAGCGGGTGCTCCCCCGGCCGGCGAGCGAGGCGCGCGGGATCGTCAGGTAGCCGCGCACCGTCGGGTTGTCCAACGCCGCCCGACCGAGCACGGCTAGGTCGTGCACACTGGTGACCTGGCCGGGACTGTCCAGTCCGGTCGGGTCACCGGCGACGGTGTCCGTTGCGCCGAGTGACCTGGCTAGAGCGTTCATCCGCTGCAGCACGGCGGGAGTTCCCCCGCTCGCCTGGACCAGGGCCATGGTCGCGTCGTTTCCGCTGGAGATCAGCATGGCGGTCGCCAGGTCACGGACGGTGTATCCGACCCCCGGCACGAGACCGACCTTCGTGCCGTCCACCCGAGGGGCGTTCTCGTCGACCGTCACGACCCGGTCCGGCGGCAGGCCGGGCAGCACGGTCAGCGCGGTCAGGATTTTCATCGTGCTGGCCGGGAGATCCTGGGCGTGTGGGCGGTAGGCGGCGAGGATGGCGCCGCTTCCCGCGTCCGCGACAAGCCACTCGGCGGCCGTGAGACCGGCCGGGGGAGCGGAGTCGGAAGCGGCGGTGGGTGCCGGTGCGGCGAGCGGGACGGTGGGCGGGACCGCGGGTGGGGCGCTGGCCGCAGCCGGCGGCCCGAGGCCGGCCGCGGGGGACGCGGCGGTACCCAGGCCGCTCGTGGGACCGGGAGTGGGTGCGGGGACGGCCGCGGTCGCTGGAACGATCTTCAGGAACGGGGTGAGGATTGCTCCGAGGACCGCCACGGCCACCAGCGCCCGCCCGAGGCTTCCGCGGAGGCGACGCGGGTCATGCCGGGGCGGACAGGGGACACGCACCTGCCGAACGCTACTGGGTTGACCCGTTCCGCAGAAGGGTGGTTACGACCCGTGTCGCGAGTGGACGTTTCCTGGGTAGGAATCCACTGGTTGCGGCTTTCCCAATGAATGCCAGGAGGAGCCCGTATGGGCAGAGAGACTATGGTGCCCGTGCGTTGTAACTCCTCTGTTCTTGAGGTGCGTCGTCGCGCCGGCCTCCCGGGTGGGGTCGTCGAGCGTGGTCTTCGGGGTGGGACCGGTGGCGATGGTCGGCGTCGTTTTCCTGTCGGGACCGCCGTTTTCGCGGTTCCCGGTGCGGGTGGCATACCCGGCGTCCGTGGAGTGAGGGGGGATGCCGGTCGTGCTCACACCCGTGGTGTTCCTGCGCTTGTGGTGCTTGGGCCGCCGGGGGCGTTCCGGGTTCCCGATGTTCGGCTTGCCCGTGGCGGGTGGGCCCTCGGTCTCGGGGTCGCTCGTTTCCCGGGGGGCACCACCGGGGGTGGGCGTCGGCCCGCCGTGCCGTGACGGCGATCGTGCGGCGGTCGGCTCCCGTTCATCCGACGCCGTCTGGGGCGGAACGCGAACCGCGTCCCGCACCAGACTCTCGATGTCGCCGCGAAGAGATTCGAGTTGGCCGGCCAGCTCGCCGCGCATGTACTGCCGGGTCGCCGCATCGCTCTGGGCAAGCCGGAGCGCGGCGATCTCACGCGCGAGAAACTCGGTGTCTTCCCGCATACGTACAGCGACCGCCCGATCCTCGGCCAGCGAGGCACGGTCACGGTCGTCCTGTCGGTTCTGGGCGAGCAGGATCAACGGTGCCGCGTAGGCGGCCTGGGTCGAGAAGGCCAGGTTCAGCAGGATGAAAGGGTAGGGATCCCACCGCAGCAGCGGTAGCGCGATGTTCAAGGCTATCCAGACGATCACGATACAGGTCTGAATGGCGAGGTAGCGCCCGGTTCCCAGGAAACGGGCGATGGCCTCCGCGAAGCGACTGACCGATTCCCGGTCCATGCCCCGGGGGATCAGTGTGACCCGGCCGGAGGCGGGCAGGTCGAGACGCTCGGTGCAGGCACGACGACGTCCCGCGGTCCGCGATGTTGAGATGCTCATGGAAGGTCCCCCTCCGCGCGCCCCAGCCACTGCCGGACAGCTGCGAGCGCGCATTCCTCGAGCAGGCCGCGGGCGGCATCGCCACGGCGACCTCTGGTCGATACGACTTCGATCGACCGCACCTGCTTGTGCACTGCTCGCGGCCCACGCGACTGCCGACCCGGACGGATCAGGGAAGCGCGGCCGGGACAGGATGGCTCCGTGCTACCGGCATGAACCGGTCGGGCCGGGAGAGCGGTGACCGTCGTCTCCGAGGCGGAGACGACGTCGCCGACGGCACGGCCGCACCGGACAGGAGGGCCGTGCGTCCGAACAGGCCGGACTTCCGAACAGTGCCCCGGGCGTCGTCTACCCGGGTTCCGTGGACGCGGGCCGGGCGCGACGGTGCGCGCTCATCGGCCCGGGATTCAGTGCTGGCTGACGTCCACGAGCAGGAAGCGGCCTTTACTGGAGCACCCGCCAGGACTCACAGCGGCCACCTCCTCGTGTTGGTCCTCCGTAGAGGATTTTTCGGGGGCTTGTCAAGGATAACCGCCGGAGCTGTTCCCCAACCCACCGGGGCACCCGTGATACCGGTCGCGGTGACGTCACCCGAAGCGGGGACTGTCAGCGGGCGGCGGGGGCCGGGCGGGATACAGCGGCAGCAGCATCGGAACGAAGACCTTGACGGTCGGATCGTCGGTGACGGGTTTCGGCCCGCCCAGGACGAGGAATCCGTGGCGGGCGTAGAGGCGCCGCGCCGGACGGTTCCCGGGGACCACCCAGAGCTTCACCGCCTCCGCGCCCGCCTGGCGGGCCCAGTCGATCGCGGTGGCCAGGAGGGTGTCGGCGGCTCCGGTGCCCCGCGCCTCGGGAGCGACCCACATGGCGCCGAGTTCCCGTAACCAGGGACGGCCCACCGGGGTGAAGCCCTGCACCATCCCGGCGGCCTCGCCAGCCACGGCGACGATGGCCACCAGATCGGCGGACGAGTAGGCCCCGGCGCGGGCGCGGGCGTCCCACTCCTCGGCGGGCAGCGCGCTCGCCTCGGCCAGGGTCTGCCAGAACGCCGAAGGAGCATCGGTGAGCGCGGCAAGACGCAGCCTTCGCAACAGCATTCCTTCGTCTGGTCCGATCCGGCGCCCCCGGATGTCGTCGGCCCCCACCACCGCTCCCTCCCTCCCGCCGTCTGGCCCGCCGACCTGGCCCGCCGACCTGGCCCGCCTTGCGGATCCCTTGCGCATCCTCCGTGTCAGTGCCGCCCGTGACCAGACCGTCGGCCGGGAGAGGTCGGTGTTGTGCGGGACAGGCCGGTGTTGCGCGTAATCGGTCCGGCCTTTACCGCAAAGTGCTCCCGGGCAGCGAGGGAAGCGCGGATACTGATCAAAGCGGCGGGACGGCGGAGGAGTCGCGCGAGATGATCTATCGTGGGTAGGCCCGTCTCGTTGATCGTGCGGCATGACGGGCCTTCGTGGTCGGCCTGGTCCCCGCAGTGCCCGGGGCTGGCGATGGCCCAGCCGTCCGCCGCGGAGCTGCGGGCCGCGTTGCCCGACGTCCTCGCGTGGTACTTCGGTGAGGCCACCGAGATCGACGCGCAGATCCACGTCGAGCGGAGGCTGTGCGGTGGCGTCGCCGTCCGGATCGCCCAGGATGCGCAACTGTGGGAACGTCAGCTGGTCGCCGACCGGCTGGGCGAGGCCTTGGCCGCCGGGGACCAGGCGGCGCGGCTGCGTGCGGCCCCGGGCAACGCGGCCGGCGAGGTGATCTATGTCTGCGCGCTGCAGTCGGACCGCGTCTCCTGGCTGACGGGCCAGCTGGAGGATGAGAACGACGCGGTCGTGGCCACCCTCCCGGTGGCCGAGACGATGCTGTGGACCATGCGGTTCGGAGCGGCCCGCAGCGGGGCCGGGGAATCGGTCCAGCCGCCCGCCTACCGTCCCGACACGACGTTCAGCGAGGTGATGCGGACCTTCGCCGGGCCGCTCCAGCACCTGCGGGCGTGAGCCGCGGGACGTCGAAGGCCATGGTCGTCGGATCGTGGTTCTTCGTCGGCCGGCCCCTCCGGGCCGGGTTGTCCGATCGACCTCGCAGCGCGACTATCCGTGCCGTGGTCGCGATTCCCGCTGGGTGTGCCCTTCTCCATGACCTCCTCGTTCGTCATCGAAGAACAGCCACATCGCCAGCGTGAAGTACACCATCACCCGTGCGGGCAGTTTCCGGGACCGTTTCTCAACCCGGCCCGTCTCCACCAGAACATCGTCCACAAGATCATGGTGAACGAGGCCAGTCAGCACTCCGAGCGAAATATGATCCGTCAACCTTCCTGCCGGCCTGCCGCACCCATTCTTACTCGTCACCACGGAATTCTACCGCGACCGATATGACCGCTCCACGACGACAACCGCACCAACAAGATCAATCCACTGAAGTGGATCTTGTCGGTGCGGTTCTTAATTCACTGGCATTGCGCCTTGGATCGACTCCCACCTGAAAAGCACAGCCTGACTCTTCGGCTTTTGCTGGCGGAAGTGCAGGGTTCGACAAAAACCGTCTAGTCTTGCTGCTGCGTACGTAGGAGCAAACACGGGTCAAATGGCCCATCAATCTCTTCCTGGATTGGATCTTGAATGGGAGGCTACTACGGGGACCGGGGTAGTGAGGCGGGGTGAGCGCCGATCCCGTGCGCAGGCACCGTACGGGATGCGTGGCTCAGGGGCGCTTGGGTGCCAAGCAACCGTGTACACAACCCGACTTGCAACGGCCAGATGGCCCACGTCCAGACGCCGACTGCGATCAAGAACCAGGACGCACGCTTTGAGAGGGTCACCCCTCCAGCTTGCACCCGGGATCCCGTCGGGCTCAGGTGAGCAACATCCTAAGCTCCTCCGCCTCGATGCCCGCCTGGCGCAGAACAGAGGCGAGAGTGCCCGTCGCCAGCTCCCGGTGGAGCGGCACGATCACAACCCGAGCGCTCTCCTTGTGCCGCAGCTTGCAGTGCGAGCCACGAGTAGCGACCTCCTCGAAGCCGGCACGCCCCAGAGCCTTCACCACCTTCGCCCCGGAGATCCGAGGCAGCGCGGGTGTCACGCCGACAGGCGGATGTCCAGCGGAGCGACGATGGGACCGTCCGCGGCGGTCACGGGGAACGGCTGGTCCTCGAAGTACAGCTCCAGCGCCTCGCGAAGATTCGCCAGCGACTCCTCGACGCTGGCTCCCTGGCTGGTCACCTCGACCTCCAAAGCCCGCGCCACATACCAGTCACCCTCGTGCGTGACGACAGCCGTCAGCCGCGCCGCTCGCTCCATGGAGATCAGCCTAGCCGTCCCTGCCACACCTGGCGAAGCGCTCACCGCCACCTCCTCGACATGATCAACAAGCCCCCTGTCGACCATACGAGCAGAAGCCATCTCCAACGGCCCGAGTACACACGAGAGGCACGAGGCCACCCCCGACTCGCTGGAATACCTAGGTCATAAATGAATGCTCTACAAATTCGGCCATAGGTTGCCGGGTAGTGTACACGGCGTAGGTCGTGATCAACGCTGGCAGCGAGGGGTGGCACAGTGGGCACTCTAGGCGCCGGATTTGTCCGGGTTTCTACAGGTAGCCAGGACGAGACGTCACAGGTCAAGATCCTTACCGAGGAAGCCTCTCAACGCGGAATCACGATCGTCAAGTGGTTCACGCTTCACGGGTACTCGGCCAGCCACGGAGCGCAGGAACCTGCCCTGCGAGAAGCAATCGCCGATATCCAGCGTCGGGATTACACGACTTTGATGGTTACCGAGTCGTCGCGGCTTGACCGCCGTGACGACTCGGATGCGCAAGCGGAGATCCTGCTCAGCATTCGGTCCGCGGGTGGCGACATCGTCTCAGTTGCCGAACCTCAGTTCGGCAAGACTGACTTCGCCGGTCGTATCGTCACTCTCGTTGCTCAGCACGCGAATGCGGAGAAGTCCAAGACGGTCAAGGCAACCACCTACCGTGGCGTTTCCATGATTATCGCGAACGGCGCGCACCATGGTCCGCTTCCGTCGTTCTGGGCGACTAGAGGAGAACGCTACGCAAAGCAAGCGTACTGCGCAGACCCGGAATCCGTTAGAGATATTTACGGGCGGGTCGCCAACGGCGATTCCCTGCTCTCCATTGGCCGGGCATACGATCTGCATTCGACATCGATCAGGACGCTTATTCAATTCGCCGCAAATCACACCGGCGTCGAGGAATGCAGGTACCAGGGTGACCCGCAAAGTCTGTTTGTGCAGGTAGACGGTGTGAGACGGGGTGCGGGGGGCTGGGGGCTGGGGCCGGTGGTGGTGTGAGGATCCGGGCCCGGCTGCTGTTTCGTCGCTGTGAGTAGCGCGTGTGAGGGTGGGTTCCGGCGCCGGCGGAAACGCCACCGATGACGTTCTGTGACAGCCGGTGGGGTGGGTGGGGCGGTGGGGCCGTGGGGTCCGGGGGAACAACGGCGGGCCACCACGGTGAGGGTGGCTGCGGTGAGGCAACGGGGTCCCGGTAGGACGGGGATTGCCTAGATCACCAGCCGTAGGGAGCCCCGTTGCCGGTCCAGTCTCGCATGCCCGTCACTCCCACCGATCTCGGACAGGCCGGGTCGGGGCAGCTGGTCCGGATGCGGCGGTCGCTGCGGGTCCTGGGGGCGCACGGCGGTGAGGTGCAGGGGCTCGCCGACGTACTCGCCGGGGTGCCTGACCCGCGGGACCCGCGAGGGATACGTCACCGGCTCCCGGTGATCCTGGGACTGTCCGCCGCAGCGGTCGCCGCGGGGGAGAAGTCGGTGGAGGAGATCGCGGCCTGGGCTGCGCACGCCCCGACGCAGGTCCTGACCGCTCTCGGGGCGCGGGTCCATCCGGTGACCGGGCAGCCGCAGGCACCGTCGGTGGACACGATGATCCGGGTCCTGTCCGCGGTGGACAGCTCGGCGCTGGCGAGGGCGGTCGGGATGTTCGCCGCGGCCCGCGCCCGCCAGGCCCGTGGTGGTGGGCGGCGGGTGGTCGCGGTCGACGGGAAGACCCTGCGTGGCGCGGCTGGGCCTGAGGGGCGGGCACCGCACCTGCTCGCGGTCGCCGAACACGGCACGGGTGTGGTGCTCGCCGAGCATGAGGTCGGCGCGAAGACGAACGAGGTCACCGCGTTCGCACCGCTGCTCCGCGAACTGCATTCCCATGATCCGCTGGATGGGGTGGTGGTGACCGCTGATGCGTTGCACACGACCCGCGCCCACGCCGACCTGATCGTCACCGAGCTGGGAGCGCACTTCGTGTTCACGGTGAAGGCGAACACCCCGGCGTTGTCGGTCGACTGCCACCAGGCGACCGACTGGACGAAGATCCCGATCGGGCACAGCGCCGAGGGCAGGGCCCATGGACGGTTCGAACGACGCACCATCCAGCTGGCCCAGGCCAGCGAGGCGATCCGTGCCCGCTATCCCCATGCCCGCACCGTGGCGCGGATCCGCCGTCATGTCCGGCGGACCGTGACCACCGGCACGGGCCGGGCCCGGGTCACCCGGACGATCCCGAGCACTGTCACGGTCCACGTCCTGACGAGCCTCACCCTCGACGCGGTCACACCCGCTGATCTCGCGGGCTACGCCCGAGGGCATTGGACGATCGAGAACAAGGTCCACTGGGTGCGCGATGTGACGTTCCGTGAGGATGCCTCGCGGGTTCGGACCGGCCCACTGCCCCGCATCATGACCACACTCCGTAACCTGATCATCGGGCTGATTCGCCTCGCTGGCCATAACCGCATCGCCCCGACCATCCGCAGAATCCGACACGACAACGCCCTGCTCCTGGCCATCCTCACTCTCGACAACCCCGCTGACCTGCATCAATGACTTTGCGGGTCACCCTGTCGGCTCCCACCCGAAAAGCACAGCCTGACTCTTCGGCTTTTGCTGACGGAAGTGCAGGGCTCGGTAAATACCGTCTAGTCTTACCGTTTCGCACGTAGGAGCAAACGCAGATTTTCTTCTACCGTTCGCGAGTCGAGGGCTTTCGTGTGTCTACGACAATGGAATGCGATATTTTCTCGATTTCGGCACTTCACGTGATCTGTTCAGGATTGACGCCAATCAATCTCTTCCTGGATTGGATCTTGAATGGGAAGCTACTGCGGGGGTCGGGGTAGCGAGACGAGATAAGCGCCGATCCCGTGCGCAGGCCCCGTACGGGACGTGTGACTCAGGGGCGCTTGGGCGCCAAGCGACCGTGTACACAACCCGACTTGCAACGGCCAAATTTGTAGAGCCTTCACTCATGACCTAGGTACTCCAGCCCGCCGTATCGCAGTCAGTGACGGATGGGGTGGTTTTGGCGACGGCCTGTGCTCGGACCGAGGCGAGTCAAGGGCATGTCGTGCGATGGGTCGGCGGGGTGGCGCTGGGACGGGCTCTGCAAGCGGACTTGGAGCCGCGTGGGAAGATTTCAAGTTCTTGCCCGTAGACTTGGATTGTGGATCGGGATCGGTTCGAGCGCAGCCCTACTGGACATCTCGTCAAGATCACTGGAACTGACGGGCGGTCGGGCGTCGCGTACGAACATGTGGCCTTCCAGCCGGACCCGCTGGCGGGCGCCGAGCCGGCGCTGGCGGGAGGGACGTGGCGGAACGTGGCCCGCGCGGGGCGCGCTCTCGGTCGTCTCGATCAGGCTGGTCGACAGATTCCTGAGCCCGCCTTGCTACTGCAACCCACGCTTCGGACGGAGGCGCAGAGCACGTCCGCGTTGGAGGGGACCTTCGCTCCCCTGGAGGACGTGCTTGCGGCTGAGGTCACAGAGCCGACCTCGCAGAGCGAGGAGGTTCGGGAGGTCCTCAACTATGTCCGGGCGGCGGAGGCGGCCTTCGCGTGGATAGGCGATGGTCGCCCACTCACCGTAGCCGCGCTTTGTCAGGTGCATCGAGATCTCGTGCGTGGAACTCCTGCGGACACCCGTGATGCGGGGAGGATCCGCTCGATTCAGGTTGCGATCGGAAGCCGCGGTGGTGCGATCGACACCGCTCGCTTCGTCCCGTCGCCGCCCGGACTGGAACTGGACGCGGCTGTACGTGATCTGCTGGACTGGATCACCGTGGATTCGAAGTCCATTGACCCGGTCGTGGCTGCGGCGATGGCGCACTATCAGTTCGAGACTCTTCATCCATTCAACGATGGAAACGGCAGAATCGGGCGGCTTCTCGTGGTCCTCGATCTTTGTTGGAAGGGGATACTCTCGGAGCCGTTGCTGGCTGTGTCGCCCTGGTTCGAGGTGCGTCGGGAAGAGTACCAGGACCATTTGAGGGAAGTTAGCGCAACGGGAGACTGGGACGGCTGGATCTCGTTCTTCTCCGAAGGTCTGGTCGAGTCCTGTGAGCGGACTATTCGGACAGTCGACGACCTCCTCGGTCTCCAGGCCGAATACGTGCGACGACTCAAGGTGGCGGGTCTGACCGGTGGGTTGGTCCGCGATATCATCGACGGGCTGATCGGGAGTCCGTTTGTCACGGTGCGTTCGGTCAGTGAAGATACCGGGAGGACTTTGCAGGCGGCGAGCAACGCCGTCGCCAGGCTTGTGGAGCTGGAAATTCTGCGGGAACGTACCGGGCGAAGCTATGGTCGTGTCTTTGAGGCGGTGGAGGTCACCTCAGTGCTACGGGCCCAATCGGGCCGCTGAGGGTTCGCCGGTACCGGCGTCGACTACGAGGGCTATGACGCCACCTCGTTGGAGAGGATCTCCTCCATGCGTTCGGAGATGTCCTGCCGGCCGCTGTGGCCTGCGCCCCGGGCGCCGAGCACGCGCCGTCCGTTGGTCGTCTCGCCCCGTTCGAGGAGTTCGGCGAGACCGGCCGGCACGATGGCGGCCAGCCGCTGGCCCTTGTCCGTCAGGTAGACGACCTGACCAGATGCGGCAGCCTCTCGGACGACCTCGGCAAGTTGGTCATCGGGTGGGAGCGGCATCTCCGTCATGGCGACATCGTAACTTCGGTTCACCCGCCCTACCCTCCGTCGATCATCTTGCCCCGGGGTGGGCCCATGTGGTCCCCTCGCCCAAGAACGGTTCGGCAGCTGGTCGTCGAAAATCTGGCTGCCATCTCACCCTATGGTCGATCAACGTGGCTGAAATCGCGCGCCCACGGAGAGGCCACGGCGCCTGTGAGTGCGAGGCTGGTGAGGTGACTCTGTCGAAGCGTGCGTCCTGGTTCTTGATCGCGGTCGGCGTCTGGACGTGGGCCATCTGGCCAAATTTCCTGCGGAACGTGTGGAAGGATGATCGTTCCTGGGACGACGGCCCGACTGGCTTCTTCACGGTCCACCTGGTCCTGACTGTCGCTTCCCTCGCCATCGGCTCCGTCGTTGGCTGGCTCGGCATCCGCGGCGCACGGGCCGTCCGCCATGGCGATACCGGTGATGATGCCTCATCCAGGCGGCTGATCAATTCGGGTCGTTGACATGCCGAAAGCGGCGGTAGTCTTCGAAACCGCTCCGTTTCATGATCGGCTCTACGTCGTGTGATTCTCCTGGCGTTGGGAAACAGGGGCTGACCTGCGCGGCTGCTTCGCGTTGATCGTCGTGTGTGGTCGCACCGAGTCCCAATTGAGTGATTGAGCGCGTGGGCCCACTCCGGGGGCGCGGAGCGGCGTGTCCCGGAAAATCCGGGACACGCCCGACCAGTCCGGCGCCAGGGGTTCCCGCGCGACGCGGTGTCAGCCGACCTGCTCGGTGGGCCGCATGAGCAGTTCGTTGATCGCGACCCGCCGCGGCCGGGTGACGATGTAGGCAACGGCGTCCGCGATGTCCTCGGACTGCATCGGCTCGATGTCGGCGATGCGGCGCATGACGATATTCCGGATCTCCTCGCGGATATGGGACCTCAGCTCGGTCTCGACGGAGCCCGGTTCGACCACCGAGACGCGCACGTGCCGGGCGGTGACCTCTTGGCGCAGCGACTCGGTGAACGCGTTCACCCCGAACTTGGTGAGGTTGTAGATGCCGGCGCCCATGGTGGCGTGCCGTCCCGCCACCGAGCTGATGTTCACCAGGTCCGCGACCTGGCGGGGGCCGCCGTCCGCGGCAGTGAGCAGATGCGGCAGCGCCGCATGGGTGACGTACAGCAGGCCCTGCAGGTTCAGGGCCACCATCCGGTCCCACTCCTCGGTCGGCGCGTCGAGGATCGGCCCGGGCAGCATGATACCGGCGTTGTTGACGACGGTATCGAGCCGGCCGAGCTCCGCCACGGTGCGCTTCACCGCGTCGGCGGCCTGGGCCTGGTCGGTGATGTCCAGCGGGAGGGGGAGGGCGGTGCCGCCGGCGCCGGTGATGTCGGCGGCGAGGCGCTCGAGCCGGTCGCCGCGCCGCGCGACCAGCGCCATCGCGGCGCCGTGCCGGGCCAGCTCGCGGGCGGTCGCCTCACCGATGCCGCTGCTCGCACCGGTCACCAGGGCAACGGTGCCGTCCAGCCGTTCGCTCATGTGTACGCGCTCCTGAGTCGTGGGCGAGTCGCCGGGTCAGTCAGCGTGGTCAGGCGCCCTACCTGGAGCGGCTGGAAGAGGGTGCCGCGGCCGGCCGCACGAACCGGTGGAACCCGGCGACAGGCACTGTCCGGTCATGCCGGGCGAAGCCTACCGTGATCGGGTATCTGCCGAGCCGTCACGGTGACTCCGTCCCGCTGTGACCTGGGACGATCCGATCTTGTCGGTGGCATCGGGTAGACACCTCTCATGGCAGCAGACGAGACGACCTCCGCGCTTCCGGGGGCTTCCGGCCCGGCGTCGCCGGTCGCGCATGCCCCGGATCGGGCGGAGGCCTGGCCGGGCCCGATGTTCCCGGCGGGCCTGGCGGACCCGGCGGAACCGGGGCCCGGTGGGCTGCGGGAGCGCGCGGAGGAGCTGCTGCGGGCGCTTGCCGGGCCGGCCGCGGCGCTGCGCGAGGACCAGTGGCAGGCCATCGACGCGCTCGTGACCCACCGGCGCCGGGTGCTGCTCGTCCAGCGCACCGGTTGGGGCAAGTCGGCGGTGTACTTCCTCGCCACGGCACTGCTCCGCGGCGCAGCGGGACGCGCTGCTCCGACGGTGATCGTCTCCCCGTTGCTCGCGCTCATCCGCAACCAGGCGGCGGCCGCGGCGAGGCTGGGCATCCGCGCCGGCGAGATTCACTCCGGCAACGTGACCGAGTGGGACGAGGTCTACGCGGCGTTGCGGTCGGGCGAGCTCGACGTGCTGCTCGTCGGGCCGGAGCGGCTGAACAATCCGACCTTCCGGGACGACTACCTGCCCGAGCTCGCCGCCACCACCGGGTTGCTCGTCATCGACGAGGCGCACTGCATCTCCGACTGGGGGCACGACTTCCGGCCCGACTACCGGCGGCTGCGCACTCTCGTCGCCGGGCTGCGTCCGCGGGTCCCGGTGCTGGCCACGACGGCCACCGCCAACACCCGCGTGGTCGAGGACGTCAGTGAGCAGCTCGGAACCTCCGCTCCCGCCGGCCCGGCGTCCGCCGGGACGTTGGTGCTACGCGGGAGTCTCGATCGGGAGAGCCTGCGGCTCGCGGTCGTGTCGCTGCCGCAGGCCGAGCACCGGTTCGGCTGGCTCGCCGACCATCTCGGCGAGCTGCCCGGATCGGGGATCGTCTACACGCTGACGAAGGCGGCGGCGGAGGAGCTGACCATCTTTCTGCGCGGTCAGGGTCATGCCGTCGCCACCTATCACGGTGGCATCGAGGCGGCCGAGCGCATCGTCGCCGAGGAGGATCTGCTCGCGAACCGGGTCAAGGCGCTGATCGCCACCAGCGCGCTCGGAATGGGCTTCGACAAGCCGGACCTCGGCTTCGTCGTCCACATCGGAGCTCCGTCGTCGCCGATCTCCTACTACCAGCAGATCGGCCGGGCCGGCCGGGCGCTCGACACGGCCGAGGTCGTGCTCCTCCCGGCGGCTGAGGACCGGGACATCTGGCGCTACTTCGCGGACACCTCTTTTCCGCCGGAGCACGTCGTCCGCCGGGTGCTCGGAGTGCTCGCGGGCGCCGACCGGCCGCTGTCGACCCAGGCGTTGCTCGCGTCCGTCGACCTCGGCCCCAGCCGACTCGACCAGATGCTGAAGGTTCTCGACACCGACGGGACGGTCCGGCGAGTCAGGGGCGGCTGGGTGAGTACCGGTGAGCCCTGGTTGTACGACGAGGAGCGTTACCGGCGTGTCGCCGCGGCGCGCTCTCGGGAGCAGCAGGCGATGCTCGACTACATCGTGACGACCGGCTGCCGGATGGAGTTCCTGCGCCGGCAGCTCGACGATCCCCACGCGGCGGCCTGCGGGCGGTGTGACCGGTGCACCGGTCGGTCGTGGTCGTCCGCGGTCTCGGAGTCCTCGCGGACGCGGGCCCGGGATGAGCTGCGCCGGGCGGGCGTCCCGGTCGAACCGCGGCGGATGTGGCCGACTGGGATGGGCCGGCTCGGGGTCGACCTGGCCGGGCGTATCCCGGCGTCGGCCGCTGCCGAGCCCGGGCGGGCGCTCGCCCGACTCAGCGATGTGGGCTGGGGCAACCGGCTGCGCCCGATGTTCACGTCTGCCACCCTCGCTGTGCCCGGCGCCGCTGTGCCCGGCGCCGCTGTGCCCGGCGCCGCTGTGCCCGGCGCCGCTGTGCCCGGCGCCGCTGTGCCCGGCGCCCTCGACGGCCCGCTTCCCGGCGATCTCGTCGAGGCGGTGGTCGCAACGCTCGCCGGTTGGGGATGGCAGCGGCGGCCGGTGGCCGTCGTGTCGATCGCGTCCCGCAGCCGGCCCCGGCTCATCGCGAGCCTCGCCGAGCGCATTTCCACCATCGGACGCCTGCCGCTGCTGGGGCAGCTCGACCGGGTCGCCGGCGGGCCGCACACCGGGCAGGTGCACAACAGCGCGCACCGGCTCGCCGGCCTGTGGGATGCGTTCACGGTCTCCCCGGCCCTTGCCGCCGCCCTGGGCGAGCTCGGCGGCCCGGTGCTGCTCGTCGATGATCGGATCGTCACCGGCTGGACGATGACGGTCGCCGCTCGCCTGCTCCGGCAGGCCGGAGCGCCGTCGGTGCTGCCGTTCGCGCTCGCGGTGGACACCGCATGACCGGCCGGGAGGAAGGCTCAGACGCGGCGGAACAACAGCGCCCGCTTGACTTCCTGGATGGCCTTGGTCACCTGGATGCCGCGTGGACAGGCGTCGGTGCAGTTGAAGGTGGTCCGGCAACGCCAGACCCCCTCGCGTTCGTTGAGGATCTCCAGGCGCTCGTCGGTACCGGAGTCACGGCTGTCGAAGATGAACCGGTGGGCCGCGACGATCGCCTGCGGGCCGAAGTAGTCGCCGTCGGTCCAGAACACCGGGCACGCGGTGGTGCACGCCGCGCACATGATGCACTTGGTCGTGTCGTCGAAGCGGGCCCGGTCCTCGGTGGACTGCAGCCGCTCGCGGGTCGGCTCGTGGTCGTCCGTGATCAGGTAGGGCTTCACTGCCCGGAACGCGTCGAAGAACGGTTCCATGTCGACGATGAGGTCCTTCTCTACCGGCAGACCTTTGATCGGTTCGATGGTGATCTCCGAGCCGAGGTCCTTCACCAGCACCTTGCAGGCGAGGCGGTTGGCGCCGTTGACCCGCATCGCATCCGAGCCGCACACCCCGTGCGCGCAGGACCGGCGGAAGGCGAGCGTCCCGTCGAGGTTCCACTTGACCCACATGATTGCGTCGAGCAGCCGGTCGCTCGGATCGAACGGCACCTGGTAGCTCTCCCAGTGCGCCTCGTCGACCGTCTCCGGGTCGTAGCGACGGATCTTGAGGGTGACTGTCATCAGTACTTGCGCTCCATCGGCTGGTAGCGGGTCATGACAACCGGCTTGTAGTCCAGGCGGATCTCCGCCTCCGGCGAGGCGGCCACCAGCGGCCCCGACCGGTAGGCCATCGTGTGGCGCATGAAGTTGACGTCGTCCCGGTTCGGGTAGTCCTCACGGGAGTGGCCGCCGCGGGACTCGTTGCGGGCCATCGCCCCGATGACCAGGACCTCGGCGAGGTCCAGCAGGAAGCCGAGCTCCACCGCTTCGAGCAGTTCGGTGTTGTAGCGACGCCCCCGGTCGGACACGCCCACCCGCTGGTAACGCGTCTTGAGGCCGGAGATGTCGCTCAGCGCCTGCTTGAGCGTCGCCTCCGTCCGGTACACCGAGGCGTTGACGTCCATCGACTCCTGCAGTTCGCGCCGGATCGCGGCCGCGTTCTCGGTTCCGGCGCCCGCGCGCAGGCGCCCGAGCAGGTCCTCGACGAACGACGCCGGGTTCTCCGGGAGGTCGACGTGCTGTGCGTTCGCGTTCGCATACTCGGCGGCGGCGATGCCAGCCCGCCGGCCGAATACGTTGATGTCGAGCAGCGAGTTGGTGCCCAGCCGGTTCGCGCCATGCACGGACACGCACGCCACCTCGCCGGCCGCGTACAGACCGGGCACGACCGTGTCGTTGTCCGCGAGCACCTGCGCGTCCACGTTGGTCGGGATGCCGCCCATCGCGTAGTGCGCCGTCGGCTGGATCGGGATCGGGTCGTTGTACGGTTCGATGCCGAGATAGGTCCGAGCGAACTCGGTGATGTCGGGCAGCTTTGCGTCGAGGTGCTCCGGCGGCAGGTGGGTGAGGTCAAGGTAGACGTGGTCGGCGTCCGGGCCGCAGCCGCGGCCGGCACGGATCTCGGTGTAGATGGCGCGAGCCACCATGTCGCGTGGCGCAAGGTCCTTGATGGTCGGGGCGTAGCGCTCCATGAAGCGTTCGCCGTCCTTGTTGCGTAGGATTCCGCCCTCGCCGCGGGCACCCTCGGTGAGGAGAATCCCCATCTTCCAGATGCCGGTCGGATGAAACTGGAAGAACTCCATGTCCTCCAGCGGGATGCCCCGCCGGAACGCCAGACCCATTCCGTCACCGGTCAGTGTGTGCGCGTTGGAGGTGACCTTGAAGACCTTGCCGAAACCGCCGGTGGCGAACACCACCGACTTGGCCTGGAAGATGTGGATCTCTCCGGTCTTCAGCTCGTAGGCGACCACCCCGGCCGCCGCGCCCTTCTGTAGTAGCAGGTCGAGGACGTAGAACTCGTTGAAGAACTCGATGTCGTGCTTGACGCACTGCTGGTACAGCGTCTGCAGGATCATGTGCCCGGTGCGGTCCGCCGCGTAGCAGGAGCGGCGCACCGGGGCCTTGCCGTGGTCGCGGGTATGGCCGCCGAACCGGCGCTGGTCGATGCGACCCTCGGGCGTCCGGTTGAACGGCAGCCCCATCTTCTCCAGGTCGAGGACAGCGTCGATGGCCTCCTTCGCCATGATTTCCGCGGCGTCCTGGTCGACCAGGTAGTCACCGCCCTTGATCGTGTCGAAGGTGTGCCACTCCCAGTTGTCCTCCTCGACGTTGGCCAGGGCGGCACACATGCCGCCCTGCGCCGCGCCGGTGTGCGAGCGGGTGGGATAGAGCTTGGTGAGCACGGCGGTCCGGCAGCGGGTGCCCGCCTCGATGGCGGCACGCATGCCGGCTCCACCCGCACCGACGATGACTGCGTCGTACCTGTGGACCTGCACGCCTACCTCCATCCGTCCGATGCTGGGGTCACGGGATCACCGGCGCGTTCAGATGTCGGGATCGAAGGTGAAGATGACGAGGGTGCCGAGGGCGACGACCAGGAACGCCGAGGTATAGAGTAGCGTCTTCAGCCAGAACCGGGTCTGGGGCCGCCCGGCGTAGTCGTTGATGATCGTGCGCAGGCCGTTGGTGCCGTGCAGCTCCGCCAGGAGCAGCATCACCAGGTCCCAGGTGCGCCAGAACGGTGACGCCCAGCGGCCGGCGACGAATCCGAAGTTCACCCGCTGCACCCCGCCGTCGAGGATGTTCATGATGAACAGGTGGCCGAGCACCAGAAAGAACAACAGCAGGCCGCTGACCCGCATGAATACCCAGGCGTAGAGCTCGAAGTTGGTGCGCGCCTTGGCGCTGCCCGGCTTCCCCCGCCGGCGGGAGAGCCCGGGGGTGCGGGGCGCGACGAGTTCCGGCGCGCGCGGGCCCGCCGGGCCACCGGGGGGAGCGGTCGTCATCAGGTCGTGCTCCCGAACAGCGTCTCGAAGGTGTGCAGCAGCATGCGGGAGGCGGCCGCAACCAGCAGCACGACGAAGATGACGAGCTCGACGTACAGCATCTGCTTCTGGTATCTCGGGCCGGACTCCCAGAAGTCGATCAACATGATCCGGATGCCGTTGAGGGCGTGGTACAGCACCGCCGCGACCAGGCCGACCTCGAGCAGGTTGACGATCGGGCTCTTGTAGACCTCGATCACCTCGTTGTACGACGTGGGGGAGACCCGGACGAGAGCGGTGTCGAGCACGTGGGCGAAGAGGAAGAAGAAGACCAGGACACCGGTGATCCGGTGGGCCACCCAGGACCACATACCCTCTCGACCGCGGTACAGCGTGCCCGCTGGTGCCTTCGGCAATGAAAGCTCCTCCGGATCGGCCCAGCCGATGGGCCGGAAAGGTCATGTCTGGGGGCGCTCTGGCGACCCGACACATCGTCGAGACGATGGTGCATCTCACCCAGATGCTAGTGCCGGGCCTGGTGGAGGGCATGTTCGGGCCGGGCGCGTCCGGGTGAACTCGGCCACAGGCGGCACTGGGACGCCCCACCCCCGGTTCCGGCGCCGTCCGGTGCCGGCCCGCTCCCCGAGCCGTCCCTCGACCGGGTCGTCAGGGCACGAAGGTGGTGGTTCCGGTCGGCGCCGGTGCCGTCGTCGAAACGACGGGCGGCGTTGTGCCCCCTGGAGAGGCCGGCGCCGTCCGGCTCGGCGAGGGGGTGACCCTGGGGGGTGGTGTCTGGGTCGGCGGCGGGGAGGTCTGAACCTGGGTGCTCGGCTGGGGAGTCGGGGTGGGTGTCTCCGTCGTCGGCGTCGTCGTTGGGGTCGCGGACGACGACGGCCGGGGGCGGGGGGTATAGCGCGGGGAGTCCGGGGCGACTACCTCAGACGCGGCGGACCGTGAAGTCACGGCCGGGGGGGATGAAGCGATGGTCGCGATGGGCGGTGGCGTGGTCTGCTGCGCGGTGACATCGTTCGGCCCGGGGGTCGAGCCGCCGGAGGTCAGACCGACGGTCAGGGCGATGGCCGCGCCCATCACGAGCATGGCCGCTCCGGCCACGACCGCGATCGTCCGCTGCCGACGCCGCTGGGGGTCGCCCGGTCCGCGACCGTGTCCGTCGTGGCGGGCAGGCTCGGCGCGGCGCCGGGCCTCGCCGAGGGGCAACAGTCCGGCGGCGTGATTGTCGTCGTCGAACAGATCCAGGTCGGAGGTCGCCGACACGGGGGTGACCGCGCCGATGCGGGTCACGTCGTCGTCCACCGAAGGCCCCGCCACGCTGTTGAGCCCGATGCTGGTCGGCGCGTCGTGGTCGGGGTCGGGCCGCGTCCGGCCGGGCGGTGCTGCGCGGTTCTGCGGCGTGGTCCGATCCGGCGGGATCACGCGGTTCGATGGGCCGGCGCGGTCGGGTTCCCTACGACCGGTGCGCGACCCGGCAGCGCCCGCGGCCGCCACGGCGGCCCCGCCAAGGGGGTTGAGCAGGGGATCCACGGTGACGTCGCGGTCAGCGGGGACGGGCGGCGCGGCGGCGGACGCCGGGCGGTTCGCCGGGCCCGGGACAGCCCCCTGGTCTCCCACGGCCGCCGAAGCTGCCTCGCCCGCCTGGACTCCCGCGGTCCCGGCGACACCGCCGCTCGACCCCGACCGGGAATCCGCGGCCGGTCCGGCGCCTGCTGCCGGCTCGGCCGGGTCGTCGAGGTTCTCCAGGCCGACGTCGACGGAACTCGCGTCCGTCTCCTCGTCAGTCCGAGGACGGGCGTGCATGACCGAAGCCGGTACCGGATTCGCATTGCGCGCGATCGGGATCAGCCGCCGGCGGATCTCCGTCACGTCGGGCCGCTCCTCGGCCGGCCGGTCCATCAGGTCACTGAGCAGGTTGCGCAACGGACCGGCTAGCCGGAAGGCCCGCCGGCGGCCCTCCACCACGGCGGTCAGTACGGCGTAGGTCTCCGGGCCCTCGAACGGAGGCTGACCCTCGACGGCCGAGTACAGCGTCGCGCCGAGCCCCCACAGGTCGCTCGCGGGAGTACCGGAGGAGCCCCGGACCCGCTCGGGAGCGATGTAGGCCGGGGAACCGACCAGGGCCCCAGTGCCGGTCAGGGTCACGTCGCCCTCGGTCGCGGCGATGCCGAAGTCGGTGAGCCGCACCCGGCCGTCCCGCCCGAGCAGGACGTTCCCGGGCTTGACGTCGCGGTGGAGCACGCCCGCCGAATGAGCCGCGGCGAGCGCGTCGGTCAGCGCCAGCCCGATCGCGGCGACCTGGTCGAAAGGCAGCGGGCCCTGGTTGCGGATCACATCGCCGAGGCTGTCCGCGTCGACGAGTTCCATGATGATCCAGTGCCGCTGATGTTCCTCGACCACGTCGTACACCGAGACGATGGCGGGACTGTGCAGCCTGGCCAGGGCGCGGGCCTCGCGAAGAACCCGGGCCCGAATCGCGTCGCGCTCGTTCTGCGCGCCGGCCATCGGCACGAGGATCTCTTTGATGGCGACCGGACGCTGGAGTAGTTCGTCCTCACCGCGCCAGACGACACCGGCTCCACCACGCCCGATGGGCGTGTCGAGCCGGTAGCGTTGCGCTACGTAGCGAGGTGTGCCGTGCCGGGAGGTGTCCGGGGGCACGCTTGCCGATTTAGCCATCGTGTCAAGTCTGACAGATGGACTGATGCGCGCGCCGGACGGCCCGCATCTTTCCGAACACTACGGGCACCGCAAATCCATCGATGACCGACATCACGGACCGGGCCGGAAGGTGGCGAACAACTGGCGCATCAACGGTTGATCCTGCAGCCACAGATCCTCCCTGGTATGCCAGTACAGGGCATATCCGTGGCCGTTGCGAATCGCACCCCGGTTGAGCACATGCACCATGACCCCGTCCGACCCGCGGTACCCGAACTCCCAGTCGGCCTGGTTGGTGCCATCCCCACCATCGCTGGGAGCCAGCCGTATCTGCCGATAATCCCGCACGCTCTGCCGGAAGCCGGCCTCGTTGCGTTGCCAGTCGCCGATGGCAGAGGTGTTTGCCTGCCTGACGCTACCGACACGTAGGAAGGACCGGGTAGCCGGGTCCACGAAGTCGACGTTTCCGGGTCCGCCGGGCCCCTCGCGGCGCTGCCAGTCCGAGGGGTACGCCACGGACCAGCCGGCGGTGGGATCGACGTAGGACACCCAGCCAGGCGGGCCCGTAACCGGGGTGGTTTCCCGGGCGACGGGGTCCCTGGCCGCCGCCGGATCCGCCAGGGCCGACCCGCCGGCTCCGGTCGGCGACGAGATGCCGCCGGTCTGGTTGGCCGAGGTGTCGCGGCTCCTGTCGTCCGGGCCCCCTGTCACCACGATCACGATGCCAATGATCGCGGCGGCGACCAGCGCCACGAGCGTCGCCACGGCGATGGTCACGCGACGTCGATCCCCGGCGCCGGGGTCGCGTGGCGGATCTTCCGCCGGCCCGATTCCTGCCGGCTCGATTCCCGCCGGCCCGTCGGGCGCCGGCCGCAGCCGGGCGGTCGACGGCGGGGAGGCCGGTGCGGCAGTGGCGAAGAGATTAGCCAGTTCGACGTCGCCGCCGGTGAGACCGTTGCCGTGCCCTCGGCCGATGAGCCGGGCCCGGGCCGGGATTCCGCCCAGGGCACGCATCCGGTCGATCGAGTGCATGCGCTCCAACGGCCCGGTGGGACGGGACCGAGGTGTCCGCGACGGCGTGGCCTCCTGACGCGTCTCGGTGTCCTGACGCGTCTCGGTGTCCGGCGTGGTCAGGGCGGCCACCGGTGCCGGGACGGCACTGATCCCGGAGACGGCACTGGTCTCCGACCGGACCTCGGTCTCCGGGAACCCGGTGACGTCGCCGGAGGGGACGGCTTCGGTGGCGGACTCGGCCGGTGTGGTCGGTATGGCCCGTGCGGCCGGGGAGGTGGTACGTGTCGATGAGCGGGGGCGAGTGGGCCGAGAAGGACGCGAGGGCCGGCGGACCGCATCTCGTTCGACTATCTCGCGCAGTCGCCTGCGTACGACGGTGAGCGGTGGTCGGCTCGCCTCGTGCGGGGCCATCAGGTCGTCGATCACCGGTATAAGCGGTCCGGCCAGCCGGAAGGGCTGGCGTCGTCCCTGAACCAGGGCGGCGAGCACCGAAATCGGGTCACCGCCGGTGAAGGGCGGGTAACCTTCGACGGTGGTGAACAGCGTGGCGCCCAGTCCCCACCGGTCACCCGCGGCGCTGCCGGCATCGCCACGGGCGCGTTCCGGCGGCAGGTAGGCGGGGGAGCCCATCACCATCCCGGTGCTGGTAAGCCGGGGATCCCCCTGGCTGACCGCGATGCCGAAGTCGGTCAGCCGGGCCCGGCCGTCCGCGGTCACCAGCACGTTGCTCGGCTTGACGTCGCGGTGCACCACGCCGAGCCGGTGCGCGGCCTCCAGGGCGTAGGCGAGGCTGATGCCGATCCGGCACGTCTCCTCGACCGGCAGCGGTCCGCGATCGTTGATGATTGTGGCGAGGGACCGGCCGTCAACGTATTCCATGATGATCCAGGGCAGCTCGCCATCGTCGATGACGTCGAGGACGGCGACGGCACCGGGATGATGCAGCCGACCGGCGGCGCGCGCCTCGCGCAGGACCCGCTCGCGGGTCAGGCCGCGTTCGTCCGCGTTCTCCCCGAGCGGCAGCCGTACTTCCTTGACTGCAACCACGCGCTGGAGCAGCTCGTCGGTGGCCCGGTGCACGACGCCGAATCCGCCGCGTCCGATGACCCCGTCGAGCCGGTACCGTCCCCCGACGAGGGTCACCGCCCTGGCCGAACCCGGATTGTCCGGGGACTCGCCTGCCATCCCGTCGTCCCTTCCGATCGCCGGTGGGGCCCGCGTCCATGGGATCACATCGTGGCCGGATCGTGGGGGGTCGGGCATGCTGGCGACAGCGACCGAACGGACCACGGACATGGGGTGGAGTGTGAACGACAAAGACTGGGAGCGGTTGCGGAACGCTGCTGTCCGTGTCGCACAGAGTGCCTACGCGCCCTACTCGGGTCTGCGGGTTGGTGCTGCCGCACTGGTCGTGGATCTGCCGGACGCCGCCGGACGTACCACCGGTGACGACCCGTGGATCGTCGTCGGCTGCAATGTCGAGAACGCGTCCTACGGCCTCGGGCTGTGCGCCGAATGCGGTCTCGTCTCGGCGCTGCACGCCAGAGGCGGTGGTCGGCTGCTGGCGTTCGCTTGCGTCGACTCCGACGGTGCGCCGTTGGCGCCCTGCGGACGGTGCCGTCAGCTGCTCTACGAGCACGGCGGGCCGGATCTGCTCGTCGCCATGGGCGACGGCGTGCGCACCATCGCGGACCTGCTCCCCGCAGCGTTCGGACCGCACGATCTGCCGGGTGTCGCGTGAGCGGAAGCTTCGACGTCGTCGATCTGATCCGGGCCAAGCGGGACGGTCGACCCGTCGATCCCCGGGCCGTCGACTGGCTCGTCGACGCCTACACCCGGGGTCTGGTTGCCGACGAGCAGATGTCGGCGTACCTGATGGCGGTGGTGTGGCGCGGGATGACTCCCGCCGAGCTGGACCGCTGGACCGCCGCAATGATCGACAGTGGGGAGCGCCTGGATCTGACCGGTGTGGGACGTCCCACCGTCGACAAACACTCCACCGGAGGGGTCGGCGACAAGGTCTCGCTCGTGCTGGTGCCGCTGGTCGCCGCCTGTGGGGCCGCGGTCCCACAGCTCGCCGGGCGGGGGCTCGGTCACACCGGTGGAACGCTGGACAAGATGGAGGCGATCCCCGGCTGGCGGGCGGATCTGTCGGCCGCCCGGATGCGTGAGCTCCTCGCCGAGGTGGGTGCGGTGATCGCCGCCGCGGGTGCCGGCCTCGCCCCGGCCGACCGCCGGCTCTACGCGCTGCGGGACGTCACCGGAACCGTCGAGTCGATCCCGCTCATCGCATCGTCGATCATGAGCAAGAAGATCGCCGAGGGCACGTCGGCGCTGGTCCTGGACGTCAAGGTCGGCTCCGGGGCCTTCATGACGTCGGTGGATGAGGCCCGTGAGCTCGCCCGGACGATGGTTCGGATCGGCGTTGCCGCCGGGGTCCGCACCGAGGCCCTGCTGACCGGGATGGACCATCCCCTCGGCCGGACCGCCGGGCATGCGCTGGAGGTGGCCGAGGCCGTGGAGACCCTCCGTGGTGGTGGGCCGGCGGATCTGGTGGAGGTCACCGTCGCGCTGGCCAGGGTGATGATCGACCTCGTCGCCGCCGAACTCGGCCACCGGTCCGGTGCTCTTCATGATCCCGCGCAGGTACTGGCTGCCGGGGACGCTTTTGCGGTGTGGCGGGCGATGGTCGCGGCCCAGGGCGGCGATCCGGACGCGCCGCTTCCGGCGGCGAGCCATGTCGAGACCGTCCCCGCGCCGGCGACCGGCCATCTCCACCGCCTGGACGCCCGAGCGGTCGGCCTGGCGGCCTGGCGGCTTGGCGCGGGCCGGGTCCGCAAGGAGGACGCGGTCTCCGCGACGGCGGGCGTGCGGTGGCGGGTGGGAATCGGTGACCCGGTCACGGCCGGCGAGCCGTTGCTGGAACTGCACACCGATGACCCGGCCAGCGTCGAGCGGGCCCGGGAGGCCCTGGCGGGAGCGGTGGAGGTCGCCGCGACGCCGCCCCCGAGCACACCGCTTGTCCTCGATCACATCAGCTGAACCGGTCCCGGCGGTCCGGGTCGTCATCGTGCCGTCGCTGTTCTGTCGTACCCGTGGCCTACCGTCGAGACGATGACGGAGGACATGATGACGAACGACGCACGGTCCCCGACGATCACGGTCGAGGATATCCGCCGGGTACCGAAGGTACTGCTTCATGATCATCTTGATGGCGGGCTCCGGCCGGCCACGGTGGTAGAGCTCGCCGACGAGACCGGTTACCGCGATCTGCCGACCACGGACGTCCACGCCCTGAGCACCTGGTTCCGTGGCGGCGCGCACAGCGGTTCGCTCGTCCGCTACCTGGAGACGTTCCGGCACACGGTGGGGGTGATGCAGACCCAGGATGCGATCATGCGGGTGGCGCGGGAGTGCGCGGAGGATCTCGCGGCCGACGGCGTCGTCTACGCCGAGGTGCGGTTCGCACCCGAGCTGCACCTCGAGCGCGGGCTGTCCCTGGACGCGGTGGTCGAGGCCGTGCTTGACGGGTTCCGAGCCGGTTCGGCCGGCACACCGCTGCACCTTCGCGCCCTGCTCACCGCGATGCGCCATCAGGCCCGTTCGCTGGAGATCGCGCAGCTCGCGGTCCGGTGGCGCGATGCCGGCGTGGTCGGGTTCGACATCGCGGGCGCCGAGGCGGGTAATCCGCCCACCCGTCACCTGGATGCCTTCCAATACATCCAGCGGGCGAACGGCCACTTCACGATCCATGCGGGCGAGGCGTTCGGCCTGCCGTCGATCTGGGAGGCCGTGCAGTGGTGCAACGCCGATCGGCTGGGGCACGCAGTGCGCATCGTCGATGACATCACGGTCGATCCGGACGGTAAGGCGATCCTCGGTGATCTCGCGAACTACGTGCGCGACGTCCGGGTGCCGCTGGAGATGTGTCCCTCGTCGAACGTGCACACCGGAGCCGCGCCAAGCATCGAGCGGCACCCCATCGGGCTGCTTCGCCGGCTGCAGTTCCGGGTCACGGTCAACACGGACAACAGGCTGATGAGCGGCGTGTCGCTGTCGAGTGAGTTCGCGACCCTCGTGGACGTCAACGGCTACGGCTGGTCCGACATCCGCTGGCTTACCCTCAACGCGATGAAGTCCGCCTTCCTGCCCTTCGACCGGCGGCTCGATTTCATCAACGACGTCATCAAGCCGGGCTATGCGGAGCTCGTCTCCGCGGAGTCAGCCTGATGAGCGGTGGTCCGCTGAGCGGTGGTCCGCTGAGCGGCGGTCCGCCGGGCGCTGAACCCGATCTGCTCGGTAGCGGGATCTCCGGGTCCGGGACGTCCGGGCCGGTGAGGCCCGCCTCGGATGTCCCGGTGAGGCCCGCCTCGGATGTCCCGGTGAGGCCCGCCTCGGATGTCCCGGTGAGGCCCGCCTCGGATGTCCCGGTGAGGCCCGCCTCGGATGTCGTGGTGGGAGCCGATGGTTGCCCGCGATGCCCGTGGGGTCTGTCCACGCCGGAGTACGTCGCCTACCACGACTACGAGTGGGGGCGTCCGGTCAGGGACACGGTCGGTCTGTTCGAGCGGCTGACCCTGGAGGCGTTCCAGTCCGGCCTGTCGTGGTTGACGATCCTGCGCAAGCGGTCGGCGTTCCGGGCGGCGTTCGCCGGATTCGACCCGGCAGCCGTGGCCGCGTTCGGTTCCGCGGATGTCGACCGGTTGCTCGCCGACGCCGGCATCGTCCGAAACCGTCGCAAGATCGAGGCGACGATCGTCAACGCCCGCGCCGTCCTTACGCTCGACCATCCTCTGGAGGAGCTGATCTGGTCGTTCCAGCCGGAGCCGACGGGGCGGGCGGCGCCGGCCACCCTCGCCGACGTGCCGGCGAAGACCCCCGAGTCGGTGGCGCTCGCCAAGGGGCTGCGCGCGGCCGGGTTCGTCTTCGTCGGTCCGACCACCGCCTATGCTCTGATGCAGGCCTGCGGGCTCGTTGATGATCATCTGTCTGGCTGCTGGGTGGCGGGGGGCGTGGGCTAGCCGTCAGATCTCGGCTGTGGCCGTCGGCGGCGGTTCAGTCCGTGGCCGTGAACCGGCCGGATGGGCTGGGTGGAGCTCCGGCGGATCATCCGGGGAAGCCGGTCACCTGGGAAAGCCGGCGAGCACATCCGCGGAGGCGGACAGCCCGAGCCGGGTCGCGCCGGCCTCGATCATCTCGATCGCCTTCTCGGTGGTGCGGATGCCGCCCGAGGCTTTGATGCCGAGCCGGCCACCCACGGCCGCCGCCATCGCCCGCACTGCGCGCACGCTGGCCCCGCCGGCCGGGTGGAAACCGGTGGAGGTCTTGACGAACTCGGCGCCGCCGGCCTCCGCTGCCCGGCAGGCGGCGCCGATGCTCTCGTCCGGCAGCAGGGCCGTCTCCAGGATGACCTTGAGCACGACGTCCGGCGGCACCGACAGCCGGACCTCGGTGATTTCGGTCTCGATCGCTCGCCAGTTCTCGTCCATCGCGTTGGCGATGTCGATGACCATGTCGATCTCCGTGGCGCCGTCCGCGACCGCCCGCCGCGCCTCCTCGGCCTTGATGACGGTCAGGTGCGTGCCGTGCGGAAAGCCGATGACAGAGGCGACGCCGAAGGCCGGCCTGACCTCACCGCGGTCCCGTCGGGTACTCGCGGCGGCCAGGTAGACATGGGTCGGCGCCACACAGACGGCACCGACACCCAGCTTGGCAGCCTCCCCGCACAGCGCGAGTATCTCCTCGCCGGTGGCGGACGGCTGTAGCAGTGTGTGGTCGACCATCCGGGCCACCTCGGCGCGCCGCAGGGTGGGGCGAGCGCCGGCGGCCGGTCGGGAGGGGGACTTCTCGGGTTCCTCGCCGGGACGGTCCGATCCTGCCGGAGCCGTTGTCATACGTTGCATCATTGCCGATCGCCCGGCTTCGCGTACGAGGAGTCCTTCCGTGCAGCTGCACATCGTCGACCATCCCCTCGCGGCCTCGTCGCTGACCGTCCTGCGGGACGAGCGCACGCCTCGGTCCCGGTTCCGGCCCGTCCTGTACGACCTGGCGATGATGCTCGTGTACGAGGCGACCCGTACGCTGCCGACGATGCCGGTCGCCGTCACGACTCCGCTGGCCACGACCTCCGGGGTGCGGCTGGCCGCGGAGCCGGTCGTCGTCCCGGTGCTGCGGGCCGGGCTCGGCATGCTGCCGGCGGCGCTCAACCTGCTTCCCGACGCCCACACCGCGTTCATCGGGCTCTCCCGCGACGAGACGACCTTCGAACCCACGGTCTACCTGGAGGCGGTGCCCAGCGATCTGGCCGGCCGCCCGGTGCTGCTGCTCGACCCGATGCTCGCCACCGGCGGTTCGGCCCTGCACTGTCTGCGGCTGCTCGCCGACCGCGGGGCGCGGGGCGTCACCGTGGTCTCCGTGGTGGCAGCACCGGAGGGCCTTGCGGCGCTGGAATCCGGTGGCCCTGCGGTCGGCACGGCGGACCTGACCGTTGTGACCGCCGTGGTCGACGAGAGATTGAACGAGACGGCCTATATTGTGCCCGGGCTCGGCGACGCGGGTGATCGGATCTTCGGCGAGATGTGATCTCCGTCGCGTCCGTCGAGCAGATTGCCCGCGGCCGTATGCAGGTGGAGCAGGCGTGCCGCGGCCTGGTCCCGAGCCGCGGGCACCGCGTCAACGGCATGCCCCGGCACCGGCTCCACGGTCTCGAGGTACACCTTCAGTTTGGGTTCGGTCCCGCTCGGGCGGAAGATCACCCGGTCCTCGTCGAGGAACAGCATGAGCACGTCGGCGGGTGGCAGAACCGGATGCGCCGCGTCGGCGCGGTCCACGGGGCGTGCGGGTCGAGGGGGAATGCCTCCCGCCGGTGCGTCCCCGTCCCGCGGACCGGCCAGCAGGTCACGGACCGCGGTGACGGGACGCCCGGCGAGGCTGGTCGGCGGCTGGGCCCGCAGGCGGTGCATCGTCTCGTCGATCTGGGTGACGTCGTCGAAGCGCGCCGAGCGTTGCCCCGTGAGATGGACACCGAGTCGTGCGGACAACTCGTCGAGTAGGTCTGGCAAGGTCCGGCCTCGTTGCTTCGCCCGCGCGGCGACCAGGGCGATGGCGAGGGCGGCGGTGATGCCGTCCTTGTCGCGGACCAGCTCCGGGGCGACGGCGTAGCCGAGTGCCTCCTCGTAGCCGAAGACCAGCCGCGCGTCCGCACGCATGATCCACTTGAATCCGGTCAGCGTCTCGGCGTAAGGAACGCCGACCTCGGCGGCCAGCGCACGCAGACCGGAGGAGCTGACGATGGTGGTCGCCACCGGACCGGGGCAGGAGTGCAGGACATGATCGGCGAGAAGCAGACCGACCTCGTCGCCGCTGAGTACCCGCCCTCCGACGGCGACGGCGCACCGGTCGGCGTCGGGATCGTTGGCGAGTACCAGATCGGCGTCGATGCGCTCGCCGAGCGCCAGAACCCGGTCCATCGCCCCCGCCTCCTCGGGGTTCGGCCACTGGACTGTCGGAAACTCCGGATCGGGTTCGGCCTGCTCGTGGACGACCCTGGGTGCGGCGAGACCCGCGGCGGTGAACACGGCGCCGAGAACGCCTGCGCCGACACCGTGCAACGGGGTGTACGCAACGGTCAGGGCCGTCGGGTCTGTGGTCACGTCTGTGCGTAGGTCGGTGGCTGTGGCTGTGGCGGTGGCTGTGGCGGTGGCTGCCCGGCCGGCCGTGGCCGCCGCGTGTATGTAGTCGTCGACGACATCCGCATCGAGCCTCCGCCAGGTCTCGGCGAGTGGGATCGCCCGGGCGGGGCCGGCAGCCGCGATCATTCCTTCGATCTCACGGTCCGCCGGAGCCACGAGCTGCGCTCCCCTCGCGGCGTCAGAGGAAGCATCACCCAGGTAGACCTTGTAGCCGTTGTCGGTGGCCGGATTGTGGCTGGCCGTGACCATCACGCCGGCGTCCGCGCCCAGCCTGCGCACGGCGAAGGCCAGCACCGGAGTGGGTAGCGGCCCGGGGAGTACCAGCGCCCGCAATCCGGCACCGGCGAACACCCGGGCGCTGTCGAGGGCGAACGCCTCGCTGCGATGCCGGGCGTCGTAGCCGACGACGACGGTCGCCGTCGAGGAATTCGGGGCCGCGGCCGAGCCCGGTGCGGCGTTCATGGAGCTCCCGGCCGTGGCCGGATCCGGCTTCGGTGCCGCCGGTGCTGGTGGTGCCGGTGCTGGTGGTGCCCTGCTCGTGAGCCAGGTGGCGAGTCCGGCGGCGGCGCGGCGCACCACGGCAGTGTTCATGCCGGCTGGACCGGCGCGCAGTGGCCCGCGCAACCCGGCTGTGCCGAACCGCAGCGGTCCGTGGAAACGTGTGGTCAGTTCCGCGAGCAGCGTGGCATCGTGACCCGCGCCGTCGCGCAGCCGGGCCAGTTCGGCCCGGTCGGCGGGATCCGGATCATCGTTCAGCCAGGCCTCGACCTGCTCGGCGAGCGGGCTGGGCAGGGACGTCGGGCTGGGCAGGGACGTCGGGCTGGGCAGGGACGTCGGGCCGGGCAGGGACGTCGGGCCGGGTCGGGACGCGGACGGCATCGCGATTCCGCCGCGGTCCTACAGCCGGGTGACGATGTCGGCGAGCAGGATACCCAGGCGTTCCGCGGCGGCGGCTCCCGCGGTCAGCACCTCGAGATGATCCAGCGGCTTGCCGCTCATCCCCGCCGCGAGGTTGGTGACCAGGGACAGGGCCAGCACCTCCGCTCCGGCGGCCCGCGCCGCGATCGTCTCGTGCACGGTCGACATGCCGACCAGGTCGGCTCCCAGGAGCCGCAGCATGCGGATCTCCGCGGGTGTCTCGAAGTGCGGACCGGGCAGTCCCGCATACACCCCTTCGGTCAGGGTGGGATCGACCTCGCGGGCAAGCGTCCGTAGCCGGGGGGAATAGGCGTCGGTCAGGTCGGTGAACGCCGGGCCGACCAGGGGCGAGCGGCCGGTCAGGTTCAGATGGTCAGCGACGAGGACGGGCTGGCCGACGTACATGTCCGCGCGCAGACCGCCGGCGGCGTTCGTCAGTATGACGGTCGACGCGCCGGCCGCACAGGCCAGGCGGACCGCGTGGACCACCCGGGACAGGTCATGGCCCTCGTACGGATGCACGCGACCCAGATAGATCAACAGGCGACGGTCGCCGAGCTGGACGGAGCGTGCGGTCGGCTTGTGCCCGGGAACGTCGGTGTTGGAGGGGAAGCCGCCGAGTTGGGTAAACGTGACCTCGGTGACGTCGGTCGCCTGCCGGGACAGTACATCGGCGGCCGGGGGCCAGCCCGATCCCAGCACAATCGCGATGTCGTGCCGGTCGGCTCCGGTCAGCTCGGCCAGGGTGGCGGCCGAGGCCGCCGCATTCGGTTCGTCCGCCTGTGCCCTCACCCGGCGACTGTACGGGGTGTGTGGAGGACACTGACGCCCGTGCCCCTGATACCGTCCCACCGTCGTCTCCCGGCAGTGCCCCTGGAGTCCGGCGAGTTCACCGAGGTCGTGCTGCGCGGTCGGCTCACCGACCCGAGCGGACCCGGACGGTTCACGGCGAAGGTCGAATCCTTCGTCGGACACCGGTTCGGGGCCTCGCGCTGGATCGTGCTGACCGATCGGCGGCTGCTGGTCCTCGCCCCCTTCCCGCGGGAGGGCGACTGGTTCGACGTCGTCTTCGACCGTCGTGAGGTGACGGCGTCCCGAGGCGTCAAGCACGGAGATGTGATCACCGTCGAGCTCACCACTCCCCGCGGCCGTCAGGTTCTGCGCATCCCGGCCCGGCTACGCGGGGAGGCGAGCCGTTTCATCCGCGCGCTGCGCTAACAGTGAACGATCTCGCTGTGCGGCCTGTGTGGCCCGTGCGGCCGCCGGGAGCGGCGGTCTCGCGGTTACCGGCCGATAGGGTCAGGACTGGATCCCGCGACGGGCGCGGTGACATCGCCACACATCTGGCGAGAAAAGTACCCGGCGGGCCGGACCAGACTGCGATGGGAACAACGGATCGATGACTACGACCCAGTCGACCACCGGCGAGCTACCGATCCCGGTGGCGGGGGCCGCCACCTCGGGCGGGCGGCAGCGCACGGCCATGCGCACACATATGTGCGGTGATCTGCGATCGGATCACGTTGACCAGACCGTGACGGTGTGTGGCTGGGTGGCGCATCGCCGTCAGCATGGCCAGTCGCTGACCTTCGTCGACCTGCGTGACCATTCCGGGATCATTCAGGCGGTCGTCGACGGCTCGGTCGACGTCCGGACCGAGTACGTATTGCGGATCACCGGTACCGTCGCCGTCCGCCCGGAGGGGACCGCGAACCCCGCCCTGGCCACGGGCGAGGTCGAACTACGCGACTGCGAGGTGCAGGTGCTCTCGGTCGCGACACCGCCGCCGTTCCCGCTGGACGATCGAGCCGACTCCGTCGATGAGGCCACTCGTCTCGCCTACCGCTATCTCGATCTGCGCCGTGACCGGATGCAGCGCAACCTGCGGATCCGCTCGGCGGTTCTTGCGGCGATGCGCTCGGCGCTTGCCCCGCTGGACTTCGTCGAGGTCGAGACGCCGCTGCTGATGCCCTCGACCCCGGAGGGAGCACGGGAGTTCATCGTTCCGTCGCGCCAGTTCCCAGGCAGTTTTTACGCCCTCCCGCAGTCACCCCAGCTTTTCAAGCAGCTGCTCATGGTGGGTGGGACGGATCGCTATTTCCAGTTCGCCCGGTGCCTGCGCGACGAGGACCTACGGGCCGACCGGCAGTACGAGTTCACCCAGCTCGACCTCGAGATGAGCTTCGTGGACCAGGACGACGTGCTCGACGTGACGTCGGCGGCGGTTTTGGCCGCGGCCCGGGCGGTGACCGGCGGCCCCGTGCCGCCGATCGAGCGGATGTCCTGGCACGAGGCGATGAACCGCTTCGGGGTCGACAAGCCGGACCTGCGGTTCGGCATGGAACTCGTAGAGCTGACCGCGGTCTTCGCGGGTAGCGGTTTCAAGGCGTTCGCCGGGGCCGAGGCCGTCAAGGGAATCCGCGTACCCGGCGGATCGGCCTCGCACAACCGGCGCAAGCTCGACGATCTCACCGCGCGGGCGAAGGGACTGGGCGCGAAGGGCCTGGTCTGGATGCGGGTCGGTCCCGGCGGTGAACTGGAGTCCCCGGTGGCGAAGTTTCTCTCCGCCGAGGAACTCGCCGGCATCGTCGCGGCAACCGCGGCGGTGGCGGGAGACCTTCTTCTCCTGGTCGCCGACGAGTGGGCGACCACCTGCGAGGTACTCGGCCAGCTTCGCAACGATCTGGGCCGCCCACCGGCCGGCGAAGGTCCGTTGCGGTTCGTGTGGGTCGTCGACTTCCCGCTGTTCGTCGGGGTGGACCCTGGCACCGGACGGCCGAAGCCGGGGCATCACCCCTTCACCCGTCCGCACCCCGACGATGTGGACAAGCTGGAGACCGATCCGCTCGCGGTGCGTAGCCGGGCGTACGATCTGGTGCTCAACGGCTGGGAACTCGGATCCGGTTCGATCCGGATCCATGAGAGCGGTCTCCAGCAGCGCATCTTCGGGATCCTCGGAATCTCGCCGGCGGAGGCGAAGGCTCGATTCGGCTTCTTCCTCACCCCTTTTGGCTACGGGGCACCACCGCACGGCGGATTCGCGGTGGGGATCGACCGGTTGGTGGCGATCCTCGCCGGTGAGGAGAACATCCGGGAGGTCATCGCCTTTCCCAAGACCCAGTCGGGACTCGACCCGTTGACGGGCGCCCCGACGCCCGTGACCGATCGTCAGCTGCGTGAGCTGGGGGTGCGGGTGGTCACGGCACCGGCACCGGCACCGGCACCGGCACCGGGACAGGGGCAGGGCCCGGTAGCCGTCTGAGTGCGTCGGGCCTGGCCGATGAGCGGTGCGGTGGTCGGGGCCGGGCATTGCCGCGACCAGGCCTTTGGCCAGCTTCCCCGGTGGGGTGGTGGGGTAGGAACGGGCCGAATGGGGTAGTCACCTTCTGCTGCCCGTGAGCCGAGCCGGTGGGTGACGGCTGTCTGGTGCTGTTACCGACCCCGAGCTGTTACCGACCCCGAGACCCGACCCCAGGAGGCCAGGTGCAGATCCCTTTCTCGTCGTCGTCGAGCACCAGTCTCGGCATCGAATGGGAGCTGCAGCTCGTCGACCAGCAATCGCGCGAACTTCGCGGCGAGGCCAGCGGGATTCTTCACGAGCTGCGGGCGAAGGTCGGGGAGTGCGAGGCGGCCAAGGCCAAGCACGAGCTGTTCGAGTCGACCATCGAGGTCATCACCGGGGTCTGCGACTCGGTGGAGGAAGCGACCGCGGACCTGTCTGGAACCGTCTCGCTGCTGCGCGATCTGGCGGAACGGCGCGGGATCGGGCTGATGTGCAGCGGCACGCACCCAGCCAGTGACTATATGGGACAGCGCATCACCGAGGATCATCGCTATTTCCGGTTGGTCAGCCAGATGCAGTGGTTGGCCCGGCGGCTGCTCATCTTCGGCGTCCACGTACATGTCGGAGTGCGGTCTGCGGACAAGGCCATGCCGATCGTGAACGCTCTGATGGCCTATGTCCCACATTTTCTCGCCTTGTCGGCGTCGTCGCCCTACTGGCTGGGCGGAGACACCGGGCTGGCCTCATCGCGATCACAGGTCTTCGCGAGCCTGCCCACCGCGGGGCTGCCGTACCCGTTGGAGGACTGGCCGGGTTTCGAGTCGTTCATGGAGACACTGATTGTCTCCGGCACCATCGAGACGATCCGCGAGGTCTGGTGGGACATCCGTCCACATCCCAACTTCGGCACCGTGGAACTGCGGGTCTGCGATGGTCTGCCGTCCCTGATGGAGGTGGGGGCGGTTGCGGCTCTCGCGCAGTGCCTGGTTGACCGCATGAACACCCAGATCGATCGTGGGTATCGTCTCCCGACCCCGCAACGATGGCTCGTGCAGGAGAACAAGTGGCGGGCGGCCCGGTACGGTCTGGACGCGCAGATCATCGTCGATGGTCGGGGCGGTATCCGGCCGGTCCGGGATGACATCACCGATCTCGTGGAGGATCTGCTTCCGGTCGCCCACCGTCTCGGTTGTTCATCCGAGCTCTCCGACACGCTGACCATCCTGCGGACGGGCGCGAGCTATATCCGGCAGCGGGACGCCGCCCGGCGGGCCGGTGGAGATCTCACCCGGGTCGTCGATACCCTTCTCGAAGAGATGAACACCGGCCGTCCGGTAGTCGACGGCTAGACACGCCGGCGAATACCCCGAACCGCCTGCGTTCAGGGCCCGCGTGGCGTGTGCAGGGAGGAGCCCGGCCGGCAGATGAAGGTTGACGAGACCGCGGCGGTCGCCGGGTGGGTGGCCGCGCACGAATCCGAGCTGATCGCGTTGCGTCGCGATCTCCACGCTCACCCGGAGCTCGGCCGGCAGGAGCACCGCACCGCCGAGCAGGTCGAGGCGCGGCTTCGGGCCGCGGGACTGTCGCCGCAGCGCCTGCCGGACCTTCCTGGCCTGTGGTGTGACATCGGTGCCGGCGTCGATCATGATCCAGGCGCTCCCGTGATCATGCTGCGGGCCGACATGGACGCTCTTCCGCTCTCGGATATCAAGGACGTGCCGTACCGCTCCACCGTTCCGGGTGTGGCTCACGCCTGCGGACATGACGTACACACGACCGTGGCGCTCGGCGCCGGACTCGCGCTTGCCGAGGTCGCACGCGTGTCCACGCTGCCCGGGACCGTGCGCCTGGTGTTCCAGCCCGCGGAGGAGCTCATGCCGGGCGGCGCGTTGGACATCATCGACGCGGGCGTGCTGAAGCCGGTGACCACGGCGATCGCGCTGCACTGCGATCCGGCGCTCGACCTGGGCATGATCGGTCTGCGGACGGGTCCGATCACCTCTGCCGCCGATGCCGTCGAAATCACGCTGGCCGGGCCCGGCGGTCACACCTCCCGGCCACAGAACACAGTCGACCTGGTGTACGCGCTCGTCCGCCTTGCGGCCGATCTCCCTGCCGCGTTGGGGCGACTGGTCGATCCCAGGTCGGCGCTCTCCCTGGTCTGGGGTCAGGTGCAGGCGGGAACCGTTGCCAACGCCATCCCTCGTACCGGTCAGCTTCGAGGCACGGTCCGCACCCTGTCCCGGGAGACCTGGGAGAGCGTGCCGGCGCTGGTCACTCAGGTTGCCGAGCAGCTCGTCGCACCGTACGGAGCACAGATCGTGGTCGACTACCGCCGTGGCGTGCCGCCCGTGGTGAACAGCGTGGATGTCGTCGAGGTCCTTCGGACCGTCGTCGACCGCGTGTTTGGTCATGGGGCCTCCACCATGGTGGCGCAATCGCTTGGTGGTGAGGACTTCGGTTGGTATCTGAACCACGTGCCGGGGGCCTTGGCCCGATTGGGCACTCGGACACCCGGCGGCCACACCTACGACCTTCACCAGGGCAGCTTCGACGTGGACGAGAGGGCGATCGGTGTGGGCGTGAAGCTGCTTGCCGGCGCGGCTCTCGATCTGCTGACCCATACGCCCCCGGCGCCGTGACGCTACGTCCGCCTCTGTCCGGATCCGCGGCCGCGCCTCATGGTGTGATGCGTCACGCTGCCGTGATGCGTCACGCTGCCGTGATGCGTCACGCTGCCGTGATGCGTCATGCGGTCGGTCGCGAACGGAGTTCGGCCACGTAATCGGCGGGTGCCCCGGCCTTCTCCGCGGAATCGGCGATCATCTCGAGGTACCGGCGCGACGGGAGTCCTCCCTCGTAGGCGTCGAGAACATAGGTCCAGGCGAGGGCCTCCCCATCAAGGGTGGAGACCCGCACCCGGATGCGGGTGTACAGGCCGGTGTCCGCGCCCTCCCAGACGTCGAGCCGTTCCAGGTCGTAACGGTCGAGGTCGTACAGAAGGACGTACGCGTGAGCACCCGGAGCCTCGACGATGGTCGGCAAGGCTCCATCCCAACCGACGTTTTCACCGCCGAACGTGAGACGCCAGCCATTGATCCATCCAGTGCCGGTCACGGGCGAGTGCGGGGCCCGCTCCTTCATCTGCGCCGGGTCGAGGTTGCCGGCGTAAGCCGCGTACAAGGTCATTGTGATCTCTCGGAGGGTTACGGTGCGTGATTGTAACTGTAATTTCCGCTCATGAAAGGAGGAAGATGGCCCTACCTGACATCGCCGATGTCGGACTCCGTCTGCGATCCTACGGAGCCTCCCGCACCGGCAGGAGAGCGGCCGCGGCGGCGGGGCAAGATGATAAGGAAGCGATACCGGATCGGGAGGGCACGTGACTCGCATCGTCATTCTTGGTGGAGGGCCCGGAGGCTACGAGGCGGCTCTCGTCGGCGCCTCACTCGGCGCGACGGTCACCGTCATCGACTCGGAGGGGGTCGGTGGTGCCTGTGTGCTCACCGACTGCGTTCCCTCCAAAACCTTGATCGCAACTTCGGAGACCATGACGAACCTCGCTCTAGCTCCCGGCCTGGGTGTCCGCCCGCATAGTCTTGGCTCTGGGCCGGAACCGGCGTTGCCCCCCGTGGCCTGGGGGATCAGTACCGGCACGGACTCGGGCACCCGGCCGCTCACGCCCCCGGAGGTCGTCAATGTGGATGCGGAGCAGGTGTACGAACGGGTCCGTGATCTAGCCAAGGCCCAGTCCCTGGACATCGAGCGCCGGCTCGAGCGCGAGAAGGTCGATGTCGTGCACGCCTCTGGGCGCCTCGTCGGGCCGCACGCAGTCGAGACCAGCACCGGTGAAACCTTCGTCGGTGATGTGATTTTGATCGCGACCGGCGCCTCACCACGCGACCTCCCCACGGCCCGGCCAGATGGTGAGCGGATTCTCACCTGGCGCCACCTCTACGACCTCAAGGAGATACCCGAACATCTGGTCGTCGTCGGTTCCGGCGTCACCGGAGCCGAGTTCGCCAGCGCGTATCGGGCGCTTGGCGCCGAGGTCACGCTGGTTTCCTCGCGCGAACGCGTGCTGCCGGGGGAGGACCCGGATGCCGCCCGGGTCATCGAGGATGTGTTCGTGCGGCGTGGGATCGAGGTGCTCAACCGATCGAGGGCGGCGTCGGTACGGCGCATCGGGGACGGTGTGATCGTCGAGCTGACCGACGGCCGGACCGTTACGGGAAGCCACGCTCTGATGGCGGTTGGTTCGGTACCACGCACCAAGGGCCTGGGACTGACTGACGTGGGGGTACGGCTTGGGCCTGGTGGGCATGTGAACGTGGACCGGATGTCGCGGACCTCGGTGCCGGGTGTCTACGCGGCCGGTGACTGCACCGGAGTCCTCCCGCTCGCATCGGTCGCCGCGATGCAGGGGCGTATCGCCATGTGGCACGCCCTCGGCGAGGCCGTCACACCCTTGCGGCTCGGGACGGTGTCGTCCAACATCTTCACCGAGCCGGAAATCGCCACCGTCGGAGTCACGCAGGTGATGAAGGACACCGGGGCAGTCGCAGCCGAGGTGACCACAGTTCCACTCTCGCGGAATCCGCGGGCGAAGATGATGGGTATTGAGGACGGCTTCGTGAAACTGTTCTGCCGTCCGGGGAGTGGAAGTGTGCTTGGCGGTGTCATTGTCGCGCCGCGTGCATCCGAACTCATCCTCTCTATCTCGCTCGCGGTCGAACACGGTCTGACCGTCGATCAAATCGCACATACGTTCTCGATCTACCCGTCGCTCTCCGGATCGATCACCGAGGCGGCTCGCGTCCTGCGTACGCGCGACTTCTTCGCGGGATTCGACAACCCAGAGTGAGCAGGGGCCCGGCAGGGCCGCGCGCGGCACCTCCTGCCATCTTGGGCTGCCGTGTTGGGCCGCGGACGGCAGTCGCCGCTGCCGGGCGCTGCCCGCAGACGCAGACGAGTGGCGCGGGCACCGACCCGTCCCGACTCTCATGACGAAGGTCGGCGCGGCGAGTACTGCCGACGCCTGCCTGTGGAGAAGGCTACGAGTTGTCCCCGTCCCCCTCGTCCTCATCGTCGCTCGTGGGGAAAATTGGAGGAAAGCCATGCTGTTCCAGCCGGCGGTTCCGGAAGAACCCGCTGGTGGCGAAGCCGAGCCCGATCCCAGAAATCAGAAGAAACGCGACGACGATGGCTCGGACTTCGAGCTCACCGGGCAGCAGGGCAAAGATCAGCGCGAAGGGCAACATCAGCAGGAAGGGCCGTGTCGCCTGGCGCAGCCTCCAGCCGGGGCCGGTGAGGTCATGCGAGACCCAGTCGTTGTAGGCCGGAGGAAGGGTCCCCCCAAGCAGGTAGTGCACTCGCCCGGTCAGCGGTGGTCGCTGAACGACCGGGCGGGCCACCGCCAGCTTCCGGTCCTGGCCGCTCACCGTCGGGCTGTCGTTACCGTCCATACCTCGCAGCCTATGAAGTCTGCGGTGGAGAGGTGGCAGTCGACGGTGGGCAGGTCGAGCTTCAGTGTGCTCTAGTCTTTGATCTCACAGAGCACGGTGCCGCTGGTGACAACGGCGCCGACGGTCGCAGCCAGTCCGGTGACCGTGCCATCCCGATGCGCGTTGATCGGCTGTTCCATCTTCATCGCTTCCAGAACAATGATCAGATCACCCGCGGAAACGGTGTCGCCGTCGTTGACCGCGACCTTCACGATGGTGCCCTGCATGGGACTGGCCAGGGCGTCGCCCGTGACCCTGGCCGCCGCCGTGCCGCGAGCGCGCCGCTTGGGCGCCGCTCCCCGGGAAGCGGCGACGGGGGCAGAACCGAATCCGGCGGGTAGCACGACTTCGAGGCGTTTGCCGCTCACCTCGACAACCACGGTCTCCCGCGGCTCGGGGGTGGTGTCGGCCTCAGTCCCTCCCGCGAAGGCCGGGATGGTGTTGTCGAACTCGGTTTCGATCCAGCGGTTGTGGATACGGAAAGGCTCTGCGGCGTCCTCCGGGGCGAAGGCGGGATCCCGTACGACCGCGCGGTGGAACGGCAGCGCCGTCGCCATTCCCTCGATGACCATCTCATCGAGGGCACGCCGAGCCCGCTGCAGAGCTTCCTGCCGGGTTGCTCCGGTGATGATGAGCTTTGCGAGCAGGGAGTCGAAGGCGCCGCCGATGACGCTGCCGCTTTCGATGCCGGTATCGAGCCGGACGCCGGGGCCGGCCGGCGCGATCAGCTTGGTGACCGTGCCGGGTGCGGGAAGGAAGTTACGGCCGGGATCCTCACCGTTGATGCGGAATTCGATGGAGTGACCGCGAGGAGCCGGATCGGTGAAGTCGAGTGCCTCACCCTCGGCGATACGGAACTGGGCACGAACCAGGTCCACTCCGGAGACCTCTTCGGTCACCGGATGCTCGACCTGGAGGCGGGTGTTGACTTCAAGGAAGCTGATCATGCCATCGCGGGCGACGAGGAACTCGACGGTCCCGGCCCCGACATAGCCGGCTTTCTTGCAGATCGCCCTCGAGGCGTCGTACAGCGAGTGGAGCTGAGCCTCCGAGAGAAACGGTGCCGGCGCCTCCTCCACGAGCTTCTGGTAACGGCGCTGGAGTGAGCAGTCGCGGGTACCGACCACGACGACGTTGCCGTGCGTATCCGCCAGGATCTGGGTCTCGACGTGGCGCGGCTGGTCCAGATACCGCTCGACGAAGCATTCCCCGCGACCGAACGCCGCGACCGCCTCCCGGACGGCACTGTCAAACAGTTCGGGGAGCTCCTCCGCGGTCCAAGCGACCTTCAGTCCGCGCCCTCCGCCACCAAAAGCGGCCTTGATGGCAACCGGAAGGCCGTACTGCCCGGCGAAGGTGACAACCTCATCGACGCCGGCCACGGGGTCTGCGGTGCCGGGCGCGAGCGGCGCGCCGACCGCTAGTGCAATATGCCGGGCCGCGGTCTTGTCTCCGAGACGGCGGATGGCCTCCGGCGGCGGGCCGATCCAGGTGAGGCCTGCGGAGATCACGGCCTCCGCGAAGTCCGCATTCTCCGAGAGAAAACCGTATCCCGGGTGGACGGCGTCGGCCCCGGAGGACTCGCAGGCATCGAGAATTTTGTCGATGCGCAGGTACGAATCACCAGGGGTCGCGCCTCCCAACGCAAATGCCTCGTCAGCAACGCGTACGTGCAGGGCATTGATATCTGGTTCCGCGTAGACTGCGACGCTGGTGTATCCGGCGTCGCGGCAGGCGCGGGCCACTCGAACCGCGATTTCTCCCCGATTGGCGATGAGGATCTTACGCACGTCGCTCCCGTCCTCGTCCGGCCTGCCTGCGTGTAGGTGAGTCGGGCCGCACATTTTGCTGTCATTGTACCCAGATGTGATGCTGCAGACATCCCGACGTCATGTCTATCGGTTGATCACCAGTCGGCTCGAGTGCGCGCACCCGGCGTCATCCCGGACCTTTGCCACGCCCCCGGTCCGGTGGTGAGACTGCCACGGAGCGCCAGCGTCGGGCTGGCCCAGGACGAACGGCGGGTGGCCGGTGCCGACGAGGGAACGGCGCGAGCCGTCAGGAGCGCCACCACGGCGGCGATCTCCTCCGGCGTCGCCTCACCGCGGATCAGCTGCAGCCGAGGCTGACTCGCCCGCCTGTCATCGTCCTGAACCACGTTTTTCTCCTCGGTACCTCGAGTAGCTGGTGCGTCGTACGTATGCCGTCCGTGGGCCCGCGGCCCGGGAGATCTCCGCCGCGGGCGGATTCCCCTTCCGGCGAGCCGGCGACGGCAGATCCCGCCTATAGCGGGATGTTGCCGTGCTTCTTCGGTGGCAGGGATTCACGCTTGGTACGCAGCAGACGCAGTGCTCGAATGAGCTCGCGCCGCGTTTCCGACGGGCTGATGACCGCGTCGAGATAGCCCCGTTCCGCCGCGATGTAAGGGGTCGCGAAGTGATCGGTGTAGTCTTGGATCAGCTCGGCCCGACGAGTCTCCGGTGACTCGGACCTGGCTAGATCCCGTCGATAGATGATGTTGACGGCACCCCGGGCGCCCATCACCGCGATCTCGGCGGTTGGCCAGGCAAGGTTGATGTCCGCCCGCAGGTGCTTGGACCCCATGACGTCGTAGGCACCGCCGTAGGCCTTCCGAGTGATCACCGTCACTTTCGGTACGGTGGCCTCTGCGTAGGCGTAGATCAGCTTGGCGCCACGGCGAATGATGCCGTTCCACTCCTGGGAGGTGCCGGGAAGGAAGCCGGGGACGTCGACCAGAGTCAGCACCGGGATGTTGAATGCGTCGCAGGTCCGGACGAACCGGGCGGCCTTCTCGCTGGCGTCGATGTCGAGGGTGCCGGCGAACTGCATCGGCTGGTTGGCGACCACCCCGATAGAACGTCCATCCACCCGGCCGAATCCGACGATCATGTTCTGGGCGAACTGAGCGTGGACCTCGAGAAAGTCACCCTCGTCGAGGACCCGCTCGATGATCTGGTGCATGTCGTACGGAGTGTTCGGGGAGTCGGGGATGAACGTGTCGAGATCCGGGTCGATCTCGGCGTCCAGATCGTCCACGGCGTCGTAGCTCGGGGCGTCGTCGAGATTGTTCGACGGAAGGAACGACAGCAGCGCACGGGCGAGTTCGAGGCACTCCGTCTCGTCGGCCGACTGGAAGTGCGCGACACCGCTGCGGGAGTTGTGGGTGTGTGCGCCACCCAGTTCCTCCATGCCCACGTCCTCGCCGGTGACCTCCTTGATCACGTCGGGGCCGGTGATGAACATGTGGCTGGTCTGGTCGACCATCAGGGTAAAGTCGGTGATCGCCGGAGAGTACACGGCGCCACCGGCGCATGGCCCCATGATCAGTGAGAGCTGTGGGACGACGCCGGAGGCCATCACGTTGCGGTAGAAGATTTCGCCGTACAGACCGAGGGAGACGACACCCTCCTGGATACGCGCTCCGCCGGAGTCGTTGATGCCCACGACGGGGCAGCCCGTCTTCAACGCAAGATCCATGATTTTGACGATCTTCTCACCGAAGACCTCACCCAGGCTGCCACCGAAAACGGTGAAGTCCTGGCTGAACACGCAGACCTGCCGGCCGTCGACAGTCCCGTACCCGGTCACCACGCCGTCGCCGTACGGCCGGTTGGCCTGGACGCCGAAGTCGTGCGCGCGATGGCGGGCGAAGGCGTCGGTCTCGACGAACGACCCGGGGTCGAGGAAGGCCTCGACCCGTTCGCGGGCTGTCATCTTGCCCTTGGCATGCTGCGCGTCGACCGCTCGCTGGGACCCGGCGTGGACGGCATCATCGTTCACGCGCCGCAGGTGGGCGAGTCGGCCTGCGGTGGTGTGCGGGTCGGGAGCGGAATCCTCTGCGGACGCGGGAAGAGCCATAACCGGCAGCGTACGACCCCCGTGGGTCCACGCGTGTGATTGATGTGCAGCGGATCTCACCGGATAGGCGAGATTCGTGGGCCTCCGGCGAGTTGACCGTATCCCGGATCAGCTCGCCGATCGTCCGCCGATCGTCCGCCGATCGTCCGCCGATCGTCCGAGTCGCCGACGGGTGACCGGACGGTCTGGCAGGGTGGACCGGTGCCACCCTCGAAGGAGCCCGCACCCGCGGGACCCTCTCCCGAGCAGCCCGCGTCCGGCAAGCTCCCGTCCGGCAAGCCCTCGCCGGCGTCCCCTCGGGCCCGCCCTGCCGGAGAGGGGCGATTCTCGTCCGTCGGAACACGTGAACCGCTGGACGCCGCACGCCTCGCGGCCCGTGCCGCCGCGGTCGGTCTCGACCTGACGGTGGTAGAGGAGACCGACTCGACCAACGCCGCGCTGGCGCGCATCGCCCGGGGCGAAGACACCGCCCGGGGCGAAGACACCGCCCGCGGCCGGGGACGGGTTCTCGTCGCCGAACGGCAGACGGCGGGTCGTGGTCGGCTCGACCGATCATGGGAGTCTCGCCCTGGTGCCGGGTTGACGGTCTCGCTGCTGCTGCAACCCCGGCTACCGATGTCACTGTTCGGCTGGCTGCCCATGGTGGTCGGAACCTCGCTTCTGGCGACGCTACGCGAGGTGGCGGCGGTTCCCGCAGTCCTGAAATGGCCCAATGACGTTCTCGTTGACGATGCGAAGCTCGCCGGCATCCTGGTCGAGGTCGTCCAGGTCCCACTATCGTCACCCTCGGTGATTATCGGTTTTGGGTTGAATGTCATGGCGGAGCGTGACGAGCTCCCGGAGCGGTCGACAAGCCTGCTGCTCAGCGGCGCGCTTCCGGCGGCTCTGGACCGGACCGAGCTGCTCGGGGTGGTACTCGCGGATCTCGTCGGGGCGATCACTGGCTGGGAGGCCGACCCGCAAGCGGCTCGCGCGGAGTACCTACGGGTGTGCGCGACGATCGGCAGGCGGGTGCGCGTCGAGCTGCCGGACGGTTCGGCGGTGCTCGGGACCGCCACCGACGTTGACCCCGACGGCCGGCTCGTCGTCAACGGGCGACCCTACAGCGCCGCCGACATCGTTCACCTGCGGTGACGAGGGACCCGGCAGTGATCTGTCCGCCCGAGATGCGACGATCGTTGCCGTGGCGTTTCCCGACGATATCCTCACCCAGGACGAAGAGGTTGTCCTTCATGTGCACCCGCACTGGGTCAGCCTGGTAGTCCCGGCGTTCTGGACGGTTGCCGCCCTCCTTTTCGCCGTGCTGGGGGTTTTCTTCGCACCCGGAGGGGTGTTGCAGAAGCCCATCCAGTATCTCGTGCTTCTGGTCGCCTTCGGTGCGATCGGTTACCTGAGTGTGATGCCATGGTTACGTCGGATGACGACCCATTACGTCGTGACGAACCATCGACTGGTGATCCGCGAAGGGGTCGTCACGCGGGTCGGGCGTGACGTCCCGCTCGCCTGGTTGGTTGGCGCGACGGTGCAGCAGAACGTCATCGACCGGCTTCTGGGCTCGGGTGAGCTGATCATTGAGGCGGTGGGGCAGCGGGGCCGGGTCAGCCTGTCGTGTATGCCGCACGCCGAGCGGGTGCAGGAAACCCTCGCCGATCTCTCCGCGCCCTACCAGTCACGGGGCTATCCGGGGGCCTGACGCCGGGACGGCCGGAGGCGGTAAGCACGGCAGATCCGTCACACCGGATCGAACTCCCGCCACCATGCGAGCAATTTGTCGGCCTGCGGATCCTCCGTGGCGAAGCCGAGACGCTCGTCGTCAACCGTCCAGAACACCGAGAACCGGCCGGGTCTTGCATCGCACAGGAAGGTGCCACGGCGTCGGGAGCCGCGTGCCCAGCGTTCGATGCCGGTCTGTCCCTGATAACAGTCGCCGACGTCGGCGAGGGCTGCGGACCGGCGGGCGATGTCGCGGGTCAGGGCCGAGGCGTCCCGGTAACGCAGGACGAGGATTCGAGCGGGGGCTGGAGCGTCGGTCGCCACCCCGGGGACGCAGCTGAGGGCCGCCTCCACGCCATCGGGTACCGCCTGTCCCTCGCTGGGCGGCGCACTCGTGCACTCGTCGACCGCGAACGGCTTGAGCGAGGACCGCAGCCGGGCCTCGGCGGCGTCGAGCGTCGGGCCCGGCGACGGTCCGACGCCGGGCCCTCCGGAGGCCACGGTGCCTGCGGTGCCCGTCGTGCCGGACGCCGACGGGTGGCGACCGGCGGGGCTGTCGCTCGGATCGTGGGTCACGGCGAGTCCGATGGTGATGCCACTCGCGATCAGAGCCGCGATGATCAGGACGATCGCGGTGAGGGGTCCACGACGCCACCACGAGCCGGTTCCACCGGATGGATCCTCGTCACCGTCGGCCGGATTCCGCGGGAATCCGTCTTCGGAACCGTTCACAGGTATCCGGCCTCCCGAGGAAGGTCAGCTCAATGGCGGAGTGGATCGAACGACTTCCACCATCTGTTGAGGTTACCCGGATCTTGATCATCCGCGGAGAACGCGATTCGATAGTCGTCGTAGGTCCAGAACTCGTAGAAACGCTTCGCGAAGAAGTAGCACAGCCGGGTGCCACCGGTCGACTCGGCCGGCGAGCTCCACTGCTCCGAGCTCTGCTGGCCATCGTCGCAGTTCCCCTCGTCATAGTAGTACGTTTCACGGGCGCCGATCTGCCGGTCCATGGCGGACTGACTCGGGAAGTGGAAGGCGGTGACCTCGATGCCGCTGGAATCCTTGCAGACGAGGGCGGCGTCGGCGTAGGCGCTGTCACGGTGTGCGGGGACGGCGCATCCCGTCATGACGACCGGGTTCAGTAGTGAGCGGAGGATCTCCTGTGGATTGCCGGCCGGCTGTCCACCGCTCCCCGACGCTTCGATGGTCGATGTTCTGGCGACGGATTGTCCGCTCGTCGTGTCGGCGCCGTCCCCGCCGGTGAAGACGACGACTCCGAGCAGGATCACCAGGGTCAGGAGGAGACCGCCGCCCGCGAACAGCAGGCGTCGATCCACGCTGACCTCGTGCCGGGAGGCCGTGCCGCGCTTGGCCATGGGGGCCAGGGGGGCCACGGCGCGCTCGGTGAGCCCGGGTCCGGCCGCGCCGGCGGGGATTCCCGTCGGGTGGACGGGCGGCTCCGGCGGAAGTCCCGGCAACAGCCCCGGTAACGACGAGGGCCGTCTGGAATCCGCAGGCGCGCCGAGCCGCACGGCGGTGGCCGTGTCGACCGAGGGGGCGGACGTGCCGAGGAGATTGACGGGCGCCGACGCTGGAAAGCCGCCGGTCGGGACAGGCGTCCCGCCCGTCAACGGGTGGTCGGCGGGTGATACGGGAAGCGGAGATGCGCCGGATGTGACCGGAGTTCCGCTCACCGAAGGGAATCCGTTCGGCGGGTTGACACCGATTGTCGCTCCGGGAGTTGGCGCCGGATAACCGATGGGCGGTGCGGACGGCTCGGCCTGCGCGTCAACGCCGTTCGTGGACCTGCCCCGGGCCTCGAAGGCTCCGAGGAAGGCCGTGTCACCGTTCGTGCCGAGCCCGGTGCCGGTTTCGGCCGCGAGGGTTCCGGGCTGGTTCGCGAGGGTTCCGGGCTGGTTAGGGTCGCCGCCCTGGATGCCGGGCCGTCCGGTGGGCGGGGTCAGGCGATAGGTGAGGTCGCCGTCGTCCGGCCACGGTGACGATGGGGTGTGGTGTGGGGACATCGACACTCCGGAGGACGTCTGAGGTCCCGAAGGCAGGGGGGGGCCGAAGGCCACCGGGGAGTCAGAGCTGCCGGATCTGGTTGGCGAGCCGTAGTAGAGCGGACCGGGCGGGCCGGCCATGCCTGTGGGTGGCCCGGGGGGGCCCGGGGGGCCGGGAGGTCCCTGCGTCCCCGACCGAGCCGGCAGGCCAGGCGGTCCCTGCCCGCCCGGACCAGGCTGGTCCGCCCGGGCGGACCAGGCGGGGGGGCCGGTGGGCGGGGCGGAGCCGGGCGGGGCGAGAGATTCGGGTGGCCCGGGGGGAGCGGGAGGCCATGACGGAGTGGAGGGCGCGGGCGGCCCCGGCAGGCCACCCGGACCGGGCAGTCCCCCGAAGCGGGGGGGAACCGTGGGAACCGCGGGAACCGGCGGGCCCGGTGGCAGAACCGGGCCTTGCGGTATGGAACCCGGCGGCGGTCCCGAGCCCAGGGCCGACGGCGGTGGGACCGGATTCGTGTATGGCGGAGGCGACAAGGCATGCCCCGGCTCCACCCCTGGTCCCCGGTGCAGTGGATACAGGATGGTCCGGTCAGGCCCGTCCGGGTCTGCATCGGGGCCGCTCCCTGGCCGCGGCAAGTCCGGCGGTGGCTCGGACACCTGCGACGCTTCGTTGTCGCCTTGGCCGGGGCTGGGCACGGTTCCTCCCGAGATGGGTGACAGGTGCGACCCCAGCGTAGGCCCCTCACCACCCGGATATGGGCGATGTCAGGCTACTGCGTCACAAATACTGCTCTATCACCACCCGCCCGGCCGAAGGCAAGCAGGCAAGATCGAATTCACAGCAAACGGCGCCCCGCCGTGTGGACGTGGCCGCGTCCCGGCGGCGTCCACCGCGACGTCAGGCCTTGGGCACCGGATCGAAATTACTCCACCATTCGTACAGGGCCGCCCCGTCGGGGCCGGTCGCCATGAAGGAGACCAACGTGGAGTTGTAGGACCAGAAGATGAAATGATCACCGTCACGTACGTTGCAGACGGCCGTGCCCTGGGTCGCACCCTCGTGGAAGTTCCAGGTAAAGACCTCGTCGCCGCCCTGCTCGCATTTGCCTCCGGTGGTGGTGACCAGGGACTTGCGCACCTCGACGTCGCTGTTCAGATCACTGGTGGTCGCGTAGGAGTAGGCGGCTACCACCTTCCCATCATCCGAGTTGCAGAACAACGACGCCTTGATGTGGCCGCCCTCGGCTTCGCTGTTGGGCTCGCAGTCCATCATCACGGACGAGTCGAGCTTGGCCAGCAGGGCGTGCTGCGCCGAGGTGAACTGCGCCGAGGGACTCACACTCGGACTCACACTCGGACTCGGACTCGGACTTGGCGAGGGCGATGACGATGGGCTTGTCGAGGTCGGCGAGGCGCTGGGGCTTTCGGACGCGGCCACCGTGCCCGGGTTGTCGGAACCTCCGGAGAGGAGCGCAACCGAAACAACGATCAGGAGGAGTGTCGCCGCCACCGCGGCAGCGATGATGGTGTTACGCCGACGTTGAGAGCCGCCGGGCCGGGGGGGCGCCCCCGGCGGCGGATAGCCTCCGTAACCGTCCGCCGCGGGGTAGCCCTGCTGCTGATAGCCCTGTTGGTAACCCGGCTGATAGTTCTGCTGATATGCCTGTTGCGGATAACTCTCCGTGGGATAGCCGCCGACGGGATAATCCTGGCCGTAGCCCTCGCCGGGTGGGTAGCCCCCACTGGGTGGGTGGACCGCCGTCGGGGGGTACTGATCGGTGCCGCGGTACGGATTCTGTGCGTACTGGTGCTGGGGGTGCTGGTGCTGGTGCTGGTGCTGGGGGTGCTGGTGCTGGGGGTGCTGGTGCTGGGGGTGCTGGTGCTGTGCGTACGGATTCTGTGCGTACTGGTGCTGGGGGTTCTGGTGCTGGGAGTACTGTGCCGTGGGCGGGTAGCCGCCGGGCTGGTTGACGCCGGGTGCGCTGTCGCCGATCAGGTGGGTCTCGTCTTCGTCGCCGAACGGTGCCGAGCCCGCGGAGTACGGCGAGGCGGAATAGGAACCACCAGCGTTGCCGTCAACCCCTTGGGTCTGGGCGTCCGGGTCCTGGGGGCCTGGGCCCGGTGACTGCATGACGTCCTCCTGCGCTGCGCGAAGAGCGGCCCCTGCCCGCACTCGTGATCTTGCTGATCCCGCCGTGGTGCCGGGCGGTTCTCGCAACCGTCCATCTGTGTTAGAGCGGGACGGATCGCCCCGTTCGGCCCAGGTCGGGCTCGATGCTCGATGTTAGGAGCTTTGTGTTCGGAGGGGGATCCCGGGTCGTCTTGGAGACAAGGTGTCGGATCAGGCCGCGTAACGGATCACGATGTCGTCGACGATCATCTCCAGGAACGTCTGATCGACCGGGTCTCCGGTCAGCAGCACCCGTTGGAGGATGACGGCGGTTCCGAGTTCTATGAGTACCGTGCGGTCGACGTCCGGGCGGACCTCGCCGCGGGCGATCCCGCGTTCGATGATGGCTTCCGAGCTCGCCTGGCGTTGCATCCAGAGGCCGCGGCGCAGGGCGTCGCGCAGACCGGGATTGCGCGGCATCTCCGAGATCAGTTCCGCGAGGATCCGTCCCCGATCGCCGCGGATCGCGTCATGGAACGAGGTCAGGAACTCAAGGATGTCCAGGCGGAGGGAGCCGTTGTCGGGTGCCGGCATCCGCTGCTCGGTGAAGGCGTTGACCGCGTCCATCACCAGGGCGAGCTTTGACGGCCAGCGCCGGTAGATGGTGGCCTTGCCGGCTCGCGCCCGGGTGGCCACCCGGTCCATCGTCACACCGTCGTATCCGACCTCGGCCAGAAGGTCCAGGGTGGCGGTGCGGATCGCCTGGTCCCGGCTCTCGTCGCGAGGTCGGCCGCCGGGGTGCGACGACGCGAGCGAGAACGGGGTCACGACACACCCTCCAGGTTGCTGCGGACTGGACGGCGCTCCACGCGGCGTTCCCGGTAGCCGATGTGTCTCGCTGGATGGAGGGCTGTGGGCGCGCGGCGCCAGCCTGGCCCGCCGAGCGTAGCCCACCGGCGAAGGTTCGGGAACCGTTCGGTATCGGAACTGGGTTGTTCCCGACTTGTCCGCCGGGGACGGTGAGAGGGCGGAACGTCCTGTTCCGCTGTCGTGCCGTGTCGGCGGGCGTGTTGGGCGTCCGGGGTGGCGGCGATGCGCGGTGCGCCTGAAACGGCCGGTCCGGTGCCGGAGCAGGTGGCGGAATGCGCGCCGGGCCGGGGTGTCGGGCCGGTGGCCGCTGGTGCGGTCAGATCCGGCCCGCATGCTCCGGGATGTGCCGACGACCGTCCTGACGGGCTCCGCAGCTCGTGGCGGCCTTGGGGTGGTCCGGGTGGAGGAAGACCCACTTCTTGTAGGCCCAGAACCGGAATACGGTGCCCAGCCCGGTGCCGATGATGTTACCGAACAGGTTGAACGCAAGTACGCCCTTGAGATCGAGTACATAGCGTGCGAACCCGAGGCAGCCGAGCGCGATCAGCAACCCGACCGTATTCAGGATCACGAAGAGTGTGTACTCGCGACGTAGACCGGTTCGGGCGCGATGGTTGAACGACCATTGCCGGTTCCCGATGTAGGAAAAGGTGGCGGCGACCACCGTGGAGACGGTCTTCGCGCTGAGCGGACCCATTCCGAGAAGCGTGTGGCACAGGTTGGAGACGAGAAAGTCGATGGCGTAACACGCACCGCCGACCAGCCCGAACTTGCCCATCTCGTGGACGAGTACCTGCACCGGTGAGCGGGTCTGTCGGTGTCTCACCACGGGCGACCCCGATCGATATTTACCACCCAGAGAGAGTACCGGCTGCTCCCGGCCGCCCACCGTGCCACCCCCGTCGACGGTGGCGTGGTGGACATCCGCGGCGAGGCCGGCTCACCGGACATGATGCCGGACGTAGCGGTGAACGCGCCGGCGCGTGGTGGAGTCACCGGGTAGCTGTTCCCATCTCTACGCTAGGTGATGCCACCAATCCGGTGCGGCAGGCAACGTGAGTGGCACAACTTCGGCAAAAACTCGGGAACGTTGGCGAAGCTGGGCCCATGGACGGTATCCTGGCAGTTGGAGAGTGGGGACCATTGATCGGAAGGACGCATCATCATGATCCGCTCGAGTCGTTGGCCGAGCCGTTGATGCCGACGTCAAGGACCGATGACCACGTGGACACCGATGACCACACCGCTGTCGACCCCGTTGCCGATGTCCATGCAGACGATGTCCATGCGGACACCGTGCGCCCCGCGGATACGGTGAGCCCGGTGAGCGGCGCTGCCACGGCGACCGAACTCCTGCTGAGCTACGCTGCAGGTCACCCCGCCCGGCGGCGGGAGGCCGGGCTACCTGCCCTGCCCGGCGCGCGGCCGCGCCTGGGCGTCGCGGTGGTTGCGTGTATGGACGTGCGGATCCAGGTGGAGGCCTTGCTCGGTCTTGTCGAAGGTGACGCCCACATCCTGCGCAACGCCGGTGGTGTCATCACCCCGGATGTGGTCCGCTCGCTCGCCGTGAGCCAGCACGTGCTGGGAACGACGGAGATCATTCTTTTGCATCACACCGGGTGTGGTCTCGAAAGGATCACCGACGACGGGTTCCGGGACCAGTTGGAGTGCAAGACGGGCGTTCGTCCCGAATGGGCCGTGTATTCCTTTCCCGATGTCGAGGAGGACGTGCGCAAGTCCGTCAGGGTGCTGCGTTCGTCGCCGTTCCTGCAGTCCACCACCTCGGTACGCGGGTTCGTCTACCAGGTGGAGACCGGGGCACTGGTCGAGGTTCTGCCGTAGAGCGGTCCACGGCGGCGTGGGGATAGGCCGCATTGTCGGATCGTCGTCGGACCAAGCTTGCTCGGTCCGGTCGGTGGGTCACGCGAGTGGCCGTCCGAGCGCGTGGTAGATCCAGCCGGCATCCCGCCAGACCGCGGGATCCAGGACGTGCCGTCCGTCGATGACGATGGGTCTGCTGACGTGCGGCCGTAGGGCGGCCGGGTCGATCTCGCGGAACTCACTCCATTCCGTCAGGACCAGGACGATCTCCGCGCCTGCCACGGCCCGTATCACCGAGTCGGTGTAGTGCAGGTACGGATAGTGAATGCGGGCGTTCGGGATCGCCGCGGGGTCGTAGACGGACACGTGGCCGCCGGCGCGGTGCAGCGCGGTGGCCACGTCGAGGGCGGGCGAGTCGCGGATGTCATCGGAATTCGGTTTGAAGGCGGCACCGAGGACCGCCACCATCCGGCCCGTCGGCGAGCCCCCCAGCGCCTTGGTGGCCAGCGCCACCGTCCGCGTCCGGGCCCGCGTGTTGACGGCGTCGACCTCGGTGAGGAAGGCCAGCGCGGAGCCGACTCCCAGCTCGTCCGCACGGGCCTGGAAGGCACGGATGTCCTTGGGTAGGCAGCCGCCGCCGAAGCCGATGCCGGCCTGGAGGAACCGGGGCCCGATCCTGGGGTCGTGGGCCAGGGCGGCGGCGAGTTCGGTCACGTCCCCCCCGGTCATGTCGCAGATCTCGGCCATCGCGTTGATGAAGGAGATTTTCGTCGCGAGGAAGGCGTTCGCGGCGACCTTCACGATTTCGGCCGTGACGAAGTCGGTGACGATGACGGGTGTGCCTTCTTTGATCGTTCTGGCGTAGACCGTCCGCAGCCGTGCCTCGGCGGTGCCACCCGGGACGACCCCGAAGACCAGGCGGTCCGGCCGCAGGGTGTCGTCGACGGCGGACCCCTCCCGGAGGAACTCGGGATTCCACGCAAGTTCCGCGCCCGGGGCGCCGGCGGCAAGTCGTCCGGCCAGCCGGGCCGCGGTGCCCGTGGGAACCGTCGACTTGCCCACCACCAGCGTCCCGGGCCGCAGCCCGGCCGCGATCAGACCATTCGTCGCCGCCTCGACGTGGCGCAGGTCCGTCGCGCCGGAATCGGGCCGTTGCGGTGTTCCCACGCAGATGAAATGCACCTCGGCCCGGTCAACCGCCTCGGCGAGCGAACTCGAGAAGGTCAGCCGTCCCGCCTCCAGGTTCTTGCGGAGTAGCCCTTCCAGACCGGGCTCGAAGAAGGGCACCTCACCCGCGGCGAGCCGCTGCGTCCTGGTCGCGTCGATATCGACACCGATGACCTCGAAACCCAGTTCCGCCATGCACACGGCATGTGTCGCGCCCAGATAGCCGGTGCCGATGACGCTGAGGTGAAGAACCGGTGACGTGCTCACGTCTGAGTGACCTCCGCTGCACGTGGTAAAGACGGCCGCCGCGCTGCCCCAATTCTCGTTGGCCGTCGCGCCGTTCGATGGTCACGCCGTCTGTGAGCCGCCCGGATGTCGGGTATGGTCATTCCCCGGCCGCGGCCCGATACGGGGGTCGTACGGGTTTCACCCGAGGCGGGGGAGCGGCAGCGACCGGACCCCCGCGGGCAGTGGGCTGGGCGCGTGCCGCAGGACTGACCGGCCGACGGCGGTGATTTTCTCCGTCTCGATGCGCCGCGGGAGCGCGGCGCTGTCGAGATGCCGGCACAGCACGATCGACGAGCCTGCGACCAGGGGAGCAAGCAGCGAACCGACCAGGCCCTCGGTCGTGGCGAGCGGCGCGGTGAACAGCACCCGGTCCGCGGGTCCCAGGCCCCACGCCCCCGCGATCGCGGTACCCGCGCGCAGCAGCGCGGCCTGCCCAGGCGGCGCTGCCGGGGCGGCGAACCGATCGCCGTGCGGGGGCACCTCCGCGGCGTAGTCGAGAACCCCGGCGACGGGCCTGCGCATCCGACCACCCAGCGGGCGCAGTGACAGGGCCACGATCTCGTCCACCATCAGGCCGAATGCCTCGTCGAGCCGGTCCTCGGCCACGAACAGCGCGTCGAGGGGGGTCGCGACCGGGAGCTCCCCGCCGGCCTTCTCGGCGTCCCCGCCGTCCTGCTCGCCGGCTGCGTCCCGGACGAGGACCGCGTCCATCCCGGCCGACCAGGTGGCGAGCAGGATGACCGAACTGAGCCAGTGCGTCGGCAGGTGGACGCCGACCCGGTCACCGATGCCGAGGCCGAGCGTGTCGACCAGCATGTTCGCGGTCTTCGCCACCCAGTTGTCGAAGGTGGTCGCCGAGAATTCCACGCGTTCGCCGGTCGCGTCGTCGTAGAAGGTGACCAGCGGGCGGGCGGGATCGGTGGCCAGCCGGTGCGCGAGGACGGACGCGATGCCGCGAACCCCCGCCGCGGGTGCGGCGTCGGCGTCCGCGGCCGGGCCAAGCAGCGTCCGTGCGGCGACCAGCCGCGGCACGGAGGCGCTCATGGCGTGCACGAGGGGTCGGAGGGAACGGGACCGACCGGAGCGGCCGCGGTGCCTGTGGTGCCGCCGACGCCGGCCCCGCCGGCCGCCGGGGTCGGCGTCGCGGTGCCGCCGATCGTGGTCGCCCGGGTGTCACCACCGGCGGCGGTCGAGGTCGTCGAGATCCTCGTGCCGACGGTTGCCGCCGCGCCCGGCAGCCCACCGCTGGGCAGGCCGGAGCTGGGCAGGCCGGTGAAGGTGGATCCGAGGACGAGGACGAGGCCGGCCCCGGAGCGGCCGGCGTCCGCGACGATCCGGCTGCCGGGGATCGTCGCCGCCAGGGTGCGTGCCGCAGCCTCCTGGCCCGGGGGATGGCGTACCTCGGTCAGAGTCTGGCGGGTCGATGTCGCGGCGGTCATCGGCCCAGTGAAGCCGCGTGCCCGCAGTCCGTCGACCGTGCCGGTGGCGAGTCCGGCACGTCCCGAGGCGTTGCGGACGGCGGCGATCGAGACCTGGGCGGGGTCGAGAGTTCGCTGTGCGGGAGGCTTGGTGCCCGCGGGCAGCAGCGGAGCGAGGACCTGGTCGAGGCCGGCCTGATCGACGATGAGTACGGCCCCGTGCGGGGGAATCGAACCCAGGTCGTCAACCGCGCCATCGGAGCGCAGCGCGATGTGCGTAGGGACTGTCACGAAGTGAATTCTTCCCGGACCCAGCTCGCTGACCCGCTTCGCGAGCTTGAGCATCGCGGTCTGGTCGAGACCCTGGTCGATCCGCAGCGCGCTGCCGACCGCACCGATCAGTGAAGTGATCTTGGCTGGGTTGGTGAGCACTCCGCTGCTGGTCGCTGTCGCCAGCAGCTTGGAGAGGAACTGCTGCTGGCGCAGAATGCGAAGGCGTTCGTCCCCGAGCGCGTAACGGGTCCGGACGAAGGCCAGCGCCTGATCACCGTTGAGACGGTTCTCGCCGAGCCGTCCGCTCCATCCCGACATCGAGTCGTGCAGGTTGCGGGTGCTGCCGTTCGGTAGGGGCGTCACGCACACGCTCACGCCTCCCACCGCGTCGGTCATCGTCTTGAAACCGGCGAGATTGATCGAGATGGTATGGTCGATCTTCAGGCCGGTCAGGGACTCCAGCGTGGTGACGAGACCGGGGACGTCCGCCAGCCCGAGCACCTCGGTGAGCTTCGACCGGCCGTCGTGGGCGGTGGCCTTCTCCCGCGGCACCACCGGGACGAGCATGTCCCGGGGGAAGGACAGTAACGTGGCCGAGCCGTCCTTGCCGAAGTGGGCGATGATGGTGGTGTCGGACCGGACGCCGTCCACCACGCCGTACTCACCCCCGGTGCCCTCCCGGCTGTCGTCGCCGAGCAGCAGGACGTTCTCCTCGCCGTCCGCGCTCGCCGGGCGGGCACCCTCGATGTCCCAGTCGACGCGCGTGACGGCCTTGTCGAACTGTCGGTAGGCGGCCCACCCGATGGTGCTCAGACCGAGAACCAGCACGGACAGCAGAGCGACGGCTCCAACGGACAGCCGTCGCAGCGGGGAGCGGTGGCGACGGGGCCCACGTGGGTCCAACGCGGACGGCAGGGCCGGCGGGCGCATGGTATCGGGGCTCACCTGAGTCGAAAGCCCTCCTCGTTCAGGCGGCCGGGGCGGGAGAACCCCCGCCGGAACGCATGCCGCGGCCGTCGTGGTCGTGATGTGGCAGCCGTGTCCGTCTAACTGGACGTTCCGGACGGCCAAGACGTTGCCATGACAAGCACGGATGTTCGCGGCGGGGTTGATCTCGTCTCCGGCCGTAGTGCGGACGGCGCGGAATGTGATCGGACGGTCGGGTGAACGATCAGTCAGCCGGCGGTGAGTCAGACGGCGAGCGGTTAGTACGTGCACCCCGAGGTGAGATCCGCGGCCGTTGACGGTGAGGCGGGAGGCGGGTCCGCCGTAGCGGACCCGCCGGTCGCCCCGGCGGCTGTGCCGGTACCACCGGTCGATCCGGCGCCCCCGGCCGCTGGACTCGGGTTCACCCCGTTGTAGGACGTGCCCAGGACGAGGGCGATGTGGCCGGCGGGGACGGAGGCGTCCGCGCGCAACCGGCTGCCGGGCACGTCGGCCTGCACGGCATGGGCGGCGGCCTGTTCGCTTGGGCGGTAGCGCACCTGCGTCGTCTCCACCACGCCGGCCTGCCACGTCTGCGGCGGGCCGACCCGGAAACCGGCCTGCCGCAGCGCCCCGGCGGCCTTGGCGGCGAGGCCCCCCACTCCGGCGCCGTTGTAGACGTCGATCAGCACCTGCGCCGGGTCGACCGTCGGAGTCGGTGCCGGGGTAACGGAGGACTCCCGCGTGTCACGGGCCCGCCCGCGCAGCGGAGCGAGGAACTTCTCCAGCGTCTCGGGGTCGTAAAGCTGCACGGAGCCGAACCTCGGCAGCTCCCCCACGGCGTTGCCGCCCTCGGCCGGCGTCGGGGTGTGTACGGGGATCGTCTCGAACCGGATCTGATCGGCGGACATCCCGCGCAGCCGTGTCGCGAGCGCGCGCATGTCGTTCATGCTGGTGCCGTCATCGACGGTGAGCGCCCTGGTCGCGGCCTGGAGCAGGTTCTCCAGCCTGACCGGGTTGGCGAGCACCCCGGTCGTGGTTGCCTGGGTGAAGACGGCGCCGATGAACTGCTGCTGACGGCGGATGCGATCAAAATCGTTGTCGGGTAGGCCGTGGCGTTGGCGGACGAAGGCGAGTGCCTGCTCTCCGTTGAGATAATTCTTGCCTACCGTGCCCCGCCACTGTGACCACGGATCGTACAGATTGGACTTTCCGCCGTTTGGTAGCGGTTTTACGCAGACGGTGACACCGCCGATGGCGTCGGTCATCTCCTTGAAACCGGCCAGATCGACCGAGACGTAGTGGTCGATCTTGATGTCGGTGAGATTCTCGATCGTTCTGATCAGGAGACTGGGACCGCCGAGGGTGATCGCCGAGTTCAGCTTGCCGAGGCCGTGCCCCGGAATGCGCACGAGGGTGTCCCTCGGAAAGGAGACCATCGTCGTGGTCCCGTCCACGTCGAGGTGGGCCAGCATCGTCGTGTCCGACCGTTCGTCGGTCACCGCTCCCTGGCTCTCGTACTCGCCGCCGGTGCCCGCCCTGCTGTCCGATCCGACCAGCAGGAAGTTCCGGGTGCCCTCCGCGGCCTCCGCCGGCCGGTCCCCGCCGAGCCCGAGGCGGATCCGGTTGATCTGGGCGTCAAAATACTCGTAGGCGGTCCAGCCGCCCACCGCGGCAAGGAGTACCACGGCGGCGAGCATCGCTGCGACTACCGTGAGCAGGCGGGACGTCAGAGACCGCTCCCGGCGAGTGTCGTGTTCGTCGTCGCGTGCCTGGTGGTCGTCGCGTGCCTGGTGGTCGTCGCGTGCCTGGTGGTCGTCGCGTGCCTGGTGGTCGTCGCGTGCCTGGTGGTCGTCGCGTGCCTGGTGGTCGTCGCGTGCCTGGTGGTCGTCCCGGGTCGGAGACGGGCCTCGATACGCACGGGCGGTCGGATTCAGACGATTTCGTCGCCGCGGGGGCGGGCCCTGGGACCCCGCGGACAGACGCGGCGGCGCGTCGGTCACCGTGTCCCCCTCCCAGGCGGCCCGAGATGTCTGCTGAGTCTGGAACGATCAGATGCGCGGTAAGGTTTCCCGCCGACTGGCCGCCCCGAACCCTGCGACTACCCAACGTACCCGTATTGGGCGGGGTGTGCCTGTCGCCGGCCCGGTGCGCCTGGAAATACCCGTTGCACATGTGGGTGTTCACGGTGACGGGCGGGCAAAGATGGATCGAGCCGTCATGTGATAGGAATCACATCGGCGGTTACTTTCTGTCAGCTCAAAGCGGCACGATAGGGTTTCGGATCATGAAGGCCCTCGTCCTTGCTGGTGGTTCGGGAACCCGTCTGCGGCCGATCACCCACACCTCGGCCAAACAGCTTGTTCCAGTGGCGAACAAGCCGGTGCTTTTCTACGGCCTGGAGGCCATCCGTGACGCCGGTATCACCGATGTCGGGATCATCGTGGGGGAGACGGCCGGCGAGATCCAGGCGGCGGTAGGTGACGGCTCGGCATTCGGGATCCAGGTCACCTACATCCGCCAGGACGCGCCGCTCGGACTGGCACATGCCGTGCTCATCGCCCGCGACTTCCTCGTCGATGAACCGTTCGTCATGTACCTCGGCGACAACCTGATTATCGGTGGGATCTCCAGCCTGGTCGAGGAATTCCGACGGACCACTCCGGACGCCCTGATCCTGCTGACCAGGGTCGACAACCCCTCCGCCTTCGGTGTCGCCGAGCTCGGTGCGGATCGGCAGATCATTCGACTGGTCGAGAAGCCGCTCGTTCCGCCGAGTGACCTGGCGCTCGTCGGCGTCTACATGTTCGGCACCCCCATCCACGACGCCGTGGGGGCGATCAAACCGTCGGCCCGCGGCGAGCTGGAGATCACCGAGGCGATCCAGTGGCTCGTCGACGGCGGATACGAGGTCGCCTCCCACCTGGTCGAGGGTTACTGGAAGGACACCGGCCGACTCGACGACATGCTCGAGACGAACCGCCATCTCCTCGAGTCGATCGAGCCGGCGATCCGTGGCAGCGTTGACGAGCACAGCACGATCGTTGGCCGTGTGGTGATCGAGGAGGGCGCCTCGCTGGTCCGGTCCACCGTGCGCGGGCCGGCCATCATCGGCCGGGACACCACCCTCGTCGATACCTATGTCGGCCCGTTCACCTCGATCTTTCACTCCTGCGTCATCGAACGGACCGAGATCGAGTACTCGATTGTGCTGGAGCGGGCGACGATCCGTGGGATCGGGCGGATCGAGGACTCGCTGATCGGCCGGGATGTCGAGGTCGTCCCCTCCGCGGCCCTGCCCAGGGCGCATCGGCTCATGCTGGGCGACCACTCCCGCGTCTCGGTGGCTACGACGGGGACCTGAGGCCTGCCCGGAGCGGATGTCCCTTGCGCATCCGTGACGGACTTCGTGGGGCGGGCGTCGGCCGGTGACCGCCCGATCCCGATCCCGATCCCGGACCCGATCCCGGACCCGTGATCGCGGCCTCCCGCGTGCCCCTGGCTCCGCCCGCCCGCACCGCGACGGCGAGGCAGAGAACGACGAGCACCGCCGACAGCGCGAAGACCGTGATCGTGACGCCGATCGGGAACGGCGCCCAGCGGCCGGCCCCCGCGACGATCTCGGGAACGCGGGCCGGGGTGAAGGACACCTGGCGCGGCAACCAGTAGTACGAACAGACCGCCAGCAGCCCCAGACCCTGCATCAGCAGCGCGCCGACCAGCGTGACGGCGGGTGCCAGTCGCTCCCGGCCGCGCAGCGCCGCGCGCAGGCCCAGAGCGAACACCACCCCCAGACCGACCAGCCCCAGGTAGAGATACCGGCCCTGGACGGCGATGCCGCGGGTGTACTGCTGGTACTCCGCCCAGCTGCGCTGCCCGACCATCAGATAGGCGAAGGCGACCGGGAGCAGCAGTACCGCCGGCCCGGCGGTACTCGCCAGCCGGTCCGGCCGCGCGGCGCGGCGGGGTCCGGCGGCCAGCGCGGCCGCGCACAGTCCGACAACCGCCCCGGTCGCCACGACGATGGCGACCGGGGAGAGCTGGGGCGGCTCGAACAGGCCAAGCCCGCCCCAGAAGCGGCTGATCATAGTCCGGAAGAAGTACCAGAACCAGGTGAGGAAGGAGTCCGGAAGCAGCAGTGGTTCCCGCCGCGGCGGGTTCGTCGCCCACCCGTTCGGCTGGACGGAGTCGTACAGGACGTAGTTCCTGATCCACCACCAACCTCCCAGGGCGAGCCCGAGGCCGACCGCCAGCGTGGCCGGCGTCCATGGCAGGGAGCCGATCGCGCGACGCGACGCGAAAAGCCGGCCGGCCGGATACGCGGACCGTTCCGGTGCCTGCCGCCCCGCACGCCGCAGGCGCCACCAGCCGACCAGATAGGCGGCGACGATCATGGCCGGCAGGGCCAGCGCGAACGCCTTGGTCAGCAGGGCGATTCCCAACCAGATCCCGGCCCGGGCGGCGGTGCGGCGACGCATGTCGCCGCGCAGCACACCCACGAGAGTGACGGTCAGCCCGCCGGTGGCGAGCATCAGGAGGCCGTCATTGTTGAAGGTGGCACCGACCCTGGTGAACCCGGGCACGGCGAGTGGCAGGGTCGCCGCGGCGAGGGCCGATGGTTGATCCAGTCCGAAGCGGCGTGCCGCCAGCCATGCCAGCAGGGGCAGCGGCGCGACCACCAGGATGTTCAACAGACGCAGGACGAAGACCTGCTGGTCATAGGCCCAGTGCTTGGAGCCCGGCAGGGCGTCGAGCAGCCTGGCGCCGACCACGTAGATCAACGGTGGATGCTGCACCATCTGGTTGGAGAGACGGCCGTCGCCGACGGGGGCAACCCCGCCGAGGGCGTCGAACGACTGGCGCTGGCCGCGTGGCGTCGGATCGATCTCGGCGAAGGACGGGGAGCCCCGCCGTTTCCCACCGGCCTGGAACATGTCCTGGAAGCGGCCGCGGTCGAAGTCGTCAGAGGTCGCGGCTACACCCGTCGAGATGATCTTTTTGCCTGGTGCGGGCCAGCCGACTCCGTGCTGCAGGCCGTAGACCATGTCCACGTGCTGAGCCTCGTCGTATCCCGTCCAGGTCGGATACACGAACGCGTAGCTGAGCAGCAGGCCGAGGTGAACCGCCGTGATGAGGAGCAATAACACCGGCACGCGCCGCGGACCGGGCATCGACACCGCCTCGGCGGCTGGCCTCGTCCCTGCCGGCCTCGTCCCTGCCGGCCTCGTCCCTGCCGGCCTCGTCCCTGCCGGCCTCGTCCCTGCCGGCCTGGTCTCCGCCGCGGGATCGGGCGTGGAACCGGTGGTGTAGATGCAGTCGATGATCGACGGCTCTGGGGCATCCATGGTTGACGCCAGCGTAGACGACCGATGTGAGAGGTTGGACGAGCTCGGCGTGGGGTAACCGTTGCCTGTCTGTCGCACTCTTCTCGACACGGGCTGATCCTGGGCGGATCCTGAACCGGGCGGGTCACGGTGTCTGCGACACTCGGAAGGTGCGTTTTCTCGTGACCGGTGCCGCCGGTCAGCTCGGGGCCGACCTCTGCCGGCTGCTCGAGGCCCGAGCCGCGGAACCGGGCTCCCCGGTGTCCGGCTGGGCCGGTCTGACTCGGGCGGAATTCGACATCACCGATCCGGCCCGGGTGCGCGCCGTCCTGCGCGACCAGGCGCGTCCTGCGAAGATCCAGGGTGGGCTGGTCGTCTTCAACACGGCGGCCTGGACAAACGTCGACGCGGCGGAGTCGGACGAGGCCGGCGCCTATGCGGTCAACGCCACGGGGCCGGCGCACCTCGCCGCGGCCTGCGCCGAGGTCGGCGCGACCCTGATCCATATTTCGACTGACTACGTCTTCGACGGGCGGGCCGCCAAGCCCTACGAGGTCAACGATCCTACCGGTCCCGTCTCGGCGTACGGCCGGACGAAACTGGCCGGGGAGGAGGCTGTCCGAGCCCTGCTGCCCGATGCCTCGTATGTGGTGCGCACCGCATGGGTCTATGGCCGGACCGGCAGCAACTTCGTGAAGACGATCTCACGCCTGGCCCGTGAGCGGGACACGCTGTCCGTTGTGGACGATCAGGTGGGCTCGCCGACCTGGTCGGCCGATCTCGCGTCGGGGCTGCTCGAACTCGCTTCCTCGACGGCACCGACCGGCGTCTACCACTGCACGAACGCCGGCGAGACCACGTGGTTCGGCTTCGCCCGCGAGATTGTCGCCGCTCTGGGCCAGGACCCGGCCAAGGTGACGCCGACGACGACGGAGGCATTTCCCCGTCCGGCCCGGCGCCCGGCCTACGCGGTGCTCTCCGGGCGGTCATGGGTGGACGCGGGACTCACTCCTCCGCGGGCCTGGGACGCCGCGCTGTCCGCGGCCTTCGCCGCGGCGGGCGACGCGCTGCGCGGCTGATCGTTCTGCCGGGTACCGATCTTTCTGTCGATCGTTGCGCGACCGGCCAGCGTCGACCCACCGCACCCCGGCCGTGGGCGGGGGCGCGCCTGACTCTCGCCTGATGTCCGGTCCCCGCCCGGCCCCGTCTTCCCGATCTACCTGGCCCGATCTACCTGGCCCTTCGGCGACGGTTCCCGGTGGGCGCCGATCGTGTTGACTGTCACAGTAGAATTTTGCACGATGAGAATAAGTGCGCGTGCTGCAAAGTTATCGAGAAAGAGGATATCGAGGGAGCGGATCGAGATCGGGGAAGCGGTGACGGGGAAGGATCCGACGGCGGCACCCGCGGCGACCGTCCCGGGTCGGGCTGGCGAGCCCGGGAGGTCGTCCGGGCCGGGGCTGCGGGAGCGCAAGAAGCGGCAGACCCGCCGGGCCCTGCGGGCCGCGGCCATCCGGCTTGTCGCGGAGCGTGGTCTGGAGAACGTTTCGGTCGACGAGATCGCCGCCGCGGCCGAGGTTTCCACCCGGACGTTCTTCAACTACTTCCCGACGAAGGACGACGCGATCGCCGGCATCGATCCCGAGGACATCACCGAGATCAGCACGGCGCTGGCGGAGCGTCCTCCCGAGGAGGAGCCGCTGGCGGCGTTGCGGGCGGTCATGCTGGACCGGGCCGCCCTCGTCGCACCCGATCAGGTCGAGCTGTGGCGCGTCCGGCTTGCGATCATCCGTGCCCATCCTCATCTGACCATGGCCTACGCGGCCAGTTGGAGTTCCTACGAACGTGCTCTCGCCGAGGCGATCGGCCGGCGTTGCGGGCTCGATCCCGATCGTGACCCCTACCCCGTCGTGCTGGTCGCGACGACGTTGGCCGTCGTGCGGACCCTGACCGTGCGGTGGCAGGAGTCCCCGGATGACGCTTCGTTGCCCGACACTCTCGGCCGCGCCTTCGACATCCTGGCCCGCGGCCTGGCTCCGCCCGGCCCCTCCGGCCCCTCCGGCCCCTCCGGCACCTTGGGCACCTTGGGCGGGTCCGGCGCCCCACCCGAGTCCGGCGGGTCGGACGGATTCGACGTGGTGGGCACCCCGAACGCGCCGATCATGTCGTCCCACCGGGAGCACCGGGAGCACCGGGAGCACCGGGAGCACCGGGAACGAGAACAACGAGGACAGCGACCCGAATGAGATCGACCGAGCACGTCGACGTCAGCGACGACCATGAAGGGAGCCGGTCATGACGCAGGCTCGATCAGCGGAGTCCGCCGAGCCCGTCGACTCCGTGGACTCCGTGGACTCCGCCAGAACCGGCGCCGGCACGTCTCCGGCGCCCCGCGGCGGCGCCGTGATCCCCTCGCCGGTCTCCGACCAGCGCCGGCTCTGGCTGATCATGGGAGCGCTGCTCCTCGGAATCCTGCTGGCCTCGCTGGATCAGACGATCGTGTCGACGGCACTGCCGACGATCGTCGGGGATCTCGGCGGCGCCACCCATCTCTCCTGGGTGGTGACTGCCTACCTGCTGGCCTCCACGGTGTCCACACCGGTCTGGGGCAAGCTCGGTGATCTGTACGGCCGCAAGATCCTGTTCCAGGTGGCGATCGTCATCTTCCTGGTGGGCTCGATGATCGCCGGTGCCAGTACGTCGATGGGGCAGCTGATCGCCTTCCGTGCCATCCAAGGGCTCGGCGGCGGCGGGTTGATCATCAGTGCGATGACGATCATCAGTGATCTCGTTCCGCCGCGCGATCGAGGCCGTTACCAGGGGCTGTTCGGCGCGACGTTCGGTGTGTCGTCGGTGGTCGGTCCGCTGCTCGGCGGCCTGTTCGTCGACCATCTCTCCTGGCGCTGGGTCTTCTACGTGAACCTGCCGGTGGGCGCGGTCGCCCTGGTGGTGACGGCGTTGGCGCTCCCGGCGACGAGGAACCGCATCAGGCACGTCATCGACTACCTCGGCACCGTGCTCCTGGCCATGGCAACGACCAGCCTCGTGTTGCTGACCAGCCTGGGCGGCACCACCTACGCCTGGGGATCACCGGAGATCATCGGGATGGGCGTCGCGGGAGTCGTGCTCCTCGTCGGGTTCGTGTTCGTCGAACGAGTGGCGGTCGAACCCGTGCTGCCGCTGACGCTGTTCCGGGTCCGGGTGTTCTCGGTGGCCGGCGCGGTCGGCTTCGTCGTCGGCTTCGCGATGTTCGGCGCGATCGTCTTCCTGCCGCTGTTCCTCCAGGTGGTGAAGGGAGTCGACCCGACGGACTCCGGCCTGCAGATGCTGCCGGTGATGGGTGGGCTGCTGCTCAGCTCGATCATCTCCGGCCGGCTCATCAGCCGGTGGGGCCGTTACAAGATCTTCCCGGTCGTCGGTACCGCGATGATGTCGATCGGCCTGTTCCTGCTGTCGTTCATCAGTCCCGACATCTCCACGCTGCAGCTCACGTTGTCCATGTTCGTCCTCGGGGTCGGGATCGGCGCGGTCCTGCAGGTCCTGGTCATGGCCGTGCAGAATGCCGTCGACTACCGGCAGATGGGCGTGGCCACCTCGGGTGCGACCTTCTTCCGGTCCATCGGCGGGTCGTTCGGTACCGCCGTGTTCGGCGCGATCTTCGCGAACCAGCTCAGGGGTAACCTCGCCGAGCGGTTTGCGGGCATCCCGTTGCCATCCGGTCTGTCCGCCTCCGGTTCCAACCTCAGCCCCCAGGTGCTCCACAGGCTGCCCCCGACGATCCGGGACGGATTCGTCCAGGCGTTCTCGGACGCGATGCAGACCGTCTTCCTGGTGGCGGTGCCGATCGGTCTGTGCGCCTTCGCGCTGGCCTGGTTGCTGCCCGAGATCCGCCTGGGAAACACCGTCGGTGGCGCGCGGCCCGCGGCGCCGGGCTCGGCGAAGGCGGATGAGACCGCGGAGGTCCTCAAGTAGCCGCGATTTCGACCGCGCGTCGGCGTCTGCGCGGGACGCCCCGTCGGCACGCGGTCTTTCTGCTGCTGGTCGCCGCCGGGATCGCCGCTCGGGTCCTGGTGATCGTCACCTACCCGCCCGCGCTGATGTACCTCGGGGATTCGGCGGCCTACCTCGACCAGGCGTGGCGGGACATTTGGCCGGGCGACTGGCGGCCGTCGGGCTACCCGATGTTCCTGCGGATCCTCGACGGCCAGGCCCACCTGACGCGGGTCGTCGTCGTCCAGCACCTGCTCACGCTGGGCGCGGCGGTGGCGCTCTATGCGGTGGCGCTGCGGGTCGTCCGCCGGCCGTGGCTCGCCGCCCTCGCCGCCACCCCCGCGCTGCTCTCCCCGTGGGTGCTGGACCTCGGCCAGTTCGTCCTCGCCGACAGCCTGTTCGGGGTGCTCGTCTCGGTCGGCGTGGCGTTGCTCGCGTTACCGGGACGCCCTCGGCCCGTTGCCTGCGCCGCCGCCGGCCTGCTGCTCGGCGCAGGCCTGTGCGTGCGGACAGTGGGCTACGGCCCGCTGGCGGTCGGCCTGGTCGTCCTGCTCGGCACCGTGGTGGCCGACCGGCGGCGCGCGACTTCCCGGGCCGGGTCGGTTGCCGCTCCTCGGGCGGCCCGACCCGTCCTCGCCTTCGTGCTGGCCGCCGCCGCGCCGATCCTGGCCTACTCCGGGTGGAGCGCCTCGGCGGGAGGGGGCTTCGCCGTCTCCGCGCACTCCGGGTTCTTCCTGTACGGGCGGGTGGCGCCGTTCGCGGATTGTTCCGCGCTGTCACGAGCGGACCTGCGCACCCTGTGCGACCCACGGCCGGTCGACGAGCGTGGTTCGCCGGTTCGCTACCTGTGGCCGGCCGGCTCCCCTCTGCGTCAGGGGCACCGGCACATCCCACCGGGGCGGGAGGACCTCGCGGCCGAGTTCGCGGACGAGGTCGTGCGTCACCAGCCGTGGATGCTGGTGACGACGTCGGCCCGGTACCTCGTCGGCTATCTCTCCCCGGTCCGGCATGAGACGACGAAGACCTCGCGGGCGGACACCTGGGAACTGCCGTCCGGCGTGACCAACGTGCTGACCCCGGACGATCCGCATGCCGACGACGGCTATTTCGTCGCGACCGAGGTGCACAACCCCACGGCGGGCTGGCTGGCCGGCTACTCTCGCCTGGCCTACGCTCCGATGCCGCTTGTCGGCCTGGGTCTGCTGGCGGGTCTCGCGGCAGTACTGCTCGAGGCCGTTCGCCGGGTACGCAGGAGTGGGGTGACGGCGGCGTGGCCGGGGCTCGGGCGGCTGTTCTGGCTGGCCGCCGGGGCCGGCCTGTCGACCCTCGTGCTGTCCGCGCTGACCTCCGGATTCGACTACCGCTACCTCGCCGCGGTCATCGGGCCGATCGGATCGGCCGCGGTCCTGGGCGCGGCCGGCTTAGTTGCCGCGCTCCAAAGCCGGACCGCCGGACAGCGCCGACCGCCGGATAACAGCCCGCCGGACAGCTGACGCCAAGCGGACGATACCGTCGTATCCGCCAAACGATCGTCGCTGATGTTCGATGGGCTGACCGGCGTTGCGGCGTGGTAGTCGGGGCGACACTACCCGGCCGAGGCGGAGAGGGTTGCCGACGTGCCTGGCGGGGATGCGTGGCAGGCGGTCGAGACCTCCATGCGGGTGCCTGGGACCGGTGCGGCGCCGGAGGCTTGGCGGGTGGCGGATCCGGGGCGGCGCTGGCTTGTGATCGGGGTGGTCGCGGCCGGCATGGTTTTCTCCGCGCTCGGCGTGCTCGTCGCCGCGGTCGTGCCTCCCTTCACCTCGGCCGACGAGGCACAGCACACCGCCTACGCGTTCGACGTCGCCGACGGCTCGTTGCCCGTGCTCGACTCGCCCGTGCACTCCCGCATCCCGAGCATGCCGGGACTGCCCGCCGACTGCGTGGTGCCGCCGCCGCAGGCGCGGGCCGCGGTGGCCTCCCACGTCGATCGGCTCTGTGGGGTGCGCCTCGGCCGACCACTGGCGAACGTCGACCTCACCTACACCGCGAACCATCCACCACTGTTCTACGCGGTCGAGGCCGTCCCGCTCCGGACGGGCGTCGCGCTGGATCATCCGCTGGCCGGTTTCCGGGCCGCCCGCCTTCTCAACGTGGCGTTTGGGATTACCGCGGTGATCGCGACTGCGGCGCTGGTCCGCGGTGTGCTGCCGGGGCGGCCCGGTGTCGCGGTCGGCGCGGCGGCGATTGTCGGCGTGGTCGGCATGTTCGTCCTCATCTCCGGCCAGGTCTACAACGACACCCTGGCGGTGGCGACCATCACCGGCCTGCTCGCGGTGACCGTTGCGATCATCCGCCGGGGACCGGGGCCGCGGACCTTGGCGGCACTGGCGGTGCTCGGCCCGGCGGCGGCGGCGAGCCGGGCCAGCGGCGCGCTGGCCGTCGCGGTGGTCGTCCCGGCTCTCGCTGTCGCCGTCTCGATGTGGACGTCCGGTGGCGCGCTGCGGCGAGCCGGGCGTGGCCTGACGGCCGCGGTCGTGCTCGTCGCGCTGACCTTCGCCGCGACCGGCTGGTTCTACCTGCGTAACGTGCGCCGGTACGGCGATCCCACCGCCTCGGGCCGGGTCGCCGAGATGTTCCCGATCCGCGATGGGCGGACGTCGGCCTGGCAGGTGTCACGCGACAGCGACTTCTGGTGGCACATCTACCGCGGGTTCTTCGGACGTTCCGTCCTGCTGACCGGTCACGCCCGGACGATCGCCGTCGGGGTCGCGGTCGTGACCGGTGCGGGTCTGGTCGCGGCGGGGATTCGGGTCCTGGGCGCCCGGCTGCGGACCGTTGCGCGGCCGGGCACTCGGATCGCGGATACCACCGATACCCGGCCGGCGGACGACGGGGCGGACGACGGGCATCCCGAGGCGGATCCACCGGGAGGTCGGCTGGCCGGCAGCGTCGTCATCGGCCTTCTGCTCACCCTGCACTGCCTGCTCGTCGTCGCCACCCTGGTGGGCTACGTCGCCGTCGGAGGCGCGCCGTTCACCCGGTACCTGCTGCCGATACTGCCGATCCTCGCCCTTGTCGTCGCGGCCTGCTGCGGATCGCTGCCGCTGGGCCGTCGCGGCCTGCCGACGGTCGCGGTCGTCGCCGCGCTGGCGGCGCTCACCGTGGTCATGCTCATCCGTGACCTGGCATTCAAGCGGCCCGCGCTCGCCCCGCTGGCGAACCTGGACCGGCTGCGGACCGCCTGGGACCAGACGGCCCCGGGCCCGCCCGACCTCGGGCTGTCGTGCCTGGCGGGATGGGCCGTTCTCGGCGGTGTCCTGCTCGTCGTCGCGTTATGGAAGCTCGCTGACCCGGCGGTAGACGGCCGCGGTGAGCTGCGCGGTGCGCCGCCAGGTGAACGTGCGGGCGTGCGCCCGGCCGGCGTCGGTGTCGCCGGGGGAGTCGAGCAGCTCCAGGATCGCTTCGGCGAGGTCGTCGGCGAACGAGTCGCGGTCGGTCTGCCGAACGAGCCGCACCGGACTGGTGGAGCGGGTGATGGTCAGCCCGGGGGCCTGGCCAGGGGTCTGCTCAGGGGACCGGCAGGCGGGGGCGGCGACGTCGACGAGAGCGGCGGTGACCTCCCGCACGGTCGGGATGTCGGCGGCGACCACCGGAGTCCCGGCGGCGAGCGCCTCCAGGGGGGGTAGCCCGAAGCCCTCGTACCGGGACGGGAAGCACAGCACGCTCGCTCCGGCGACGGTCATCCGCAGTGCCTCGCTGTCGAGATAACCGGCGACGACGACGGCGTCGGACGGCAGGTTCGCCAGGTCCAGTGCCGGTCCCCACCCCGGAGGCCCGACGAGCACCAACGGCGGAGCGTCGATTTTCGCCGCGTGCAGCCGGCGGACCGCCTCCAGCAGCGCCGGGAGGTTCTTGCGGGGCTCCACCGAACCGACGAACAGCAGGTACCGCTCGGGCAGGCCACGGGCCCTGCGCCAGGCGAGGCTCGGCTTCGCCGTGGTGAACCAGGCGTCGTCGACGCCGAGCGGCGTCGGGGTCACCAGCGCGGGGTCGAGCCGGTAGGCCGTCACCACCTCGTCGGCCACCGCGCGGCTGGGCGTCAGCACGGCGGACGCCCGGCGCAGGCCGCGGGGGACCAGATCGCTGTAGCGGGCGGACGCCGCCGTCACCGTGTCCGGGGTACGCAGGTAGGACAGGTCATGGATGGTCAGCACACCGCGGGCCCGGCGCAGCGGTGGAAGGACGAAGTTCGTCGCGTGCACGACGTCGGCGGGGCCGGTGAGCCACTCGACGGGCGGGTACTCCGAGCGGGCCCAGGCATCCTGCAACAGCCGGGCCGGTGCCCGCCGGGCCGCCGTTCGCACCCCGGCCGGCAGCGCGCCCGGCAGCTCGTCCAGCCCGCGCCAGGTGAACGCCGTCGCCGCGAGTTCCCACCCGGCCCCGGCTTCCCGCCCGGGCTCGGTGGCGAGCCGGGCGAGCCCGGTCAGCAGATGCTCGGTGTAGCGGCCGACCCCGGTGCGTTGCCCGAGCAACGGCGTGCCGTCCAGCACGACCCTCATGCCGGAATCATCCCCTCCTTTCCGGGAGTGCCACGCCCCGCCGGTTCACCGCTCGTACAACCCGTGCCGGATGGCGATCTCCCGCCATTGCCGCGCGAACGCCGCATCGGAGAAGGTCTGGGCGCGTTCGATCGCCGCGGCGGCGAGCCGACCGCGTAGACCGTCCTCGGCGGCGAGCCGGCGAGTGAAGGAGGCAACCTGCTCCGGGCCGGTCCATCGGTAGCCGTCGATTCCGTGCCGGACGATCTCTCGCTGGCCGGCCCGGTCGATGACGACGGGAACGCAGCCCCCGGCCATCGCCTCGACGGTGGTCATCCCGAAGTGCTCCGCCGTCCAGGGACGCCGGTCATCGTCCTCGCCGTACCCGGTGGCCGACCAGAACACCGAGCTGGTCGAGAGCAGCCGTTCGACCTCGGCGCGCGGGGCATTGGGATGGATCTCCACCGGCAGCCCCGCGCCGGCCGCCCGGACCTGTTCCAGGTAGGGCAGTTGAGAGTCCTCACAGCCGCCGACGACGTGCATCGTCCAGTCGGGCAGGTTGCCCGCACGGTACAGGTCGCCGAACCACTGCACCATCTCCAGCTGTCGCTTGGCGTGGCCGAGGCCGGGGGCGAAGAACCGGCCGACGGTGACGACGGCCTTCTCCCGCCGCGGCGCCGGATGCAACCGTTCCACCTGGATGGGGGGGAACAGCAGGTCGGCGTCGCGCTTCCACAACCGGCGGATCCAGCCGCGGGTGAACCGCGAGTTGGCCATGACCACGTCGTAGCCGTCGAGGTAGCCGAGGTCGGCCGGGTCCCGCAGCAGCCAGGGGAAACGCAGCGGGAGCCGGGCGATCGGCCCCTCGCCACCATCGGTGACCCGGGGGCGGCTCACCGCCACGCCGAGTTCGCGCACGTCCGCCGCGCCTGGCGAGAACGCGTCACTGACCAGGGTGAGCTCGGTACCGTTCGCCGACGGCGGCAGCGATACCTCGAACGGGGTGAAGTCGGTGCCGATCCGCAGCTTGGCCAGCACGCCGCCGTCGGCGTCGAGGAGGCGCAACGCCGTACCGACGGGCGCGCCGGGCCGGCCGATATCGGCGCGCAGGGTGCGCCGCTTGCCCGGGCTGACGGCGAGGATGCCCGCCCCGTTCGTCCAGGTCCACTGCCGGCGGCGGCCGCCCTCCGGCGGGTACCAGCCCTGGCCGAAGCTCACCGCTGGGCGAACCCCGCGCAGCAGCGGCCCGGCCGTGCGGACCGCGGCCTTGCGCCAGGCCGCCATGTCGTGGTCGAACGGCGTCGGGAAGAAGCACAGGTACGCCGAGTGGCGGGCCTTCGGCATGATCCGGCTCATGTACGAACCGTTTACGAACAGGTCGTAGCGTCTGGAGAGGACGGCGATGGCCTCCTCGCCCCGGTCCGGCAACCGCACGTACCGGCAGTCGGCGAGATCCAGCCCGAGATGCTCGCCGAGCGCCGCGAGGTCGACCTCGGAGTGCCCGAGGAGATCGACCACGGCGCCCTCGGCGGCCAGTACCTGGGCGATCATGCCGTTGTGGCGTTCCCCGCCGCCCATGGAGTGCCAGAACCGGTTGTAGACCGCCGCCCGCACCCCGTCGGCCGGTTGGTCGTTCTCGGCCGGTTGGCCGGCTCTCGCGGGATCGTTCATCGGGACACCAGCCAGCTCTGCAGGCTCGCCCGCCGTTGCGCGGCGCTGCGCCCGATCTCGCGCCGGGCCCGCAGCATGTCGGGCAGCAGCCGCAGGTAGGAGCCATACACCCGCAGCCGCAGCAGGGTCGGTCGGATCGCGGGCTGGCTGCGCGCGCGCCAGGCCTGGCGCAGCGTGCGCACCGCGATCGAGACGGTGGTCAGCGGGTAGCGGATCACGGCGGCCAGCGCCATCGGCGCGGTCGCGTCCTTGGTGAGCATCAGCAGCCGGTTGCGGTCGGTGTGGAAGACGAACAGCGGTGACCATTCGACGCTCGACGCCGAGTGGATGTGACGCAGCACCGCCCCCGGGACGTAGCGGATGCCGTACCCGCGGGCCCGGATCCGCCAGGACAGGTCGGTGTCCTCGTAGTAGAGGAAGAACGCGTCGTCGAACCAGCCGAGCTCGTGGCCGAGCGACGAACGGATCGCCATCCCGTTCCCGCAGGCGGTGAACACGTCCTCCGGCTGGTCGAACTGGCCGACGTCGACCTGCTGGTAACCACGGTCGGCACCGTAACCGTCGGTCAGGACGATGCCGCCGACGTTGTTGATGACGTCCACCCGCGGCGCCTCACCGCCGACGGTCAGCGACACCGTCGTCGACTCGGGGCCCACCGCGAGGTCCGCTCGCCCTCCGGCCGACGTGCCGGTCGGGCCGTCCCAGCTCAGGGTGACCTGTTTGCGCGATTCCGCCGCCCAGGTGAACCCGAGGGTGACCGGGCCGCCGTCGGGGATCGGCACGCACAGTTCGCCGTCCCCTCGGGTCCAGAAGTACGGCGAGCCGCTCGGTCCCTCGGCACCATAGGTGAGGTTCTCCCAGAGCACCTCGCGCAACGCCTCGCGCCCGTCCACCGTCACTGAGGACACCCGCACCCCCAGCTCGCGGGAGTCGTGCGGACCCGGGACGAAGGTAGGCGTGTGCAGCCTGATCCGCAGGAACCGGGGGAGGAAGACGACCTTGCCGGTGGTGGCGCCGAGATGCCGGCCGCCGGGCTCGTCGAACGGCGCCAGCAGCGCCGCGAGCCAGGTGGGCTCGGGGATCGCGTCGTTGTTCACCAGGACCGCGAACGGCGTCGTGACCTGGCGCAGCGCCAGGTTGTTGCCGCCGGCGAAACCGAGGTTGCATTCCGCGGGCACCACGCGTACCCAGGGGTAGCGCTCGGCGAGCAGCTCCCGCGAGCCGTCGGACGAGGCGTTGTCGACCACCCAGGTCTGGTAGGCGAAATCCGCCTCCTGCTTGGCGATGCCGTCCAGGCAGGCCGGGAGGAGATGCGCGCCGTTCCAGTTGACGATCACGATGGTCGCCAGCGGCTCGACGGTCTTCGACTCGACGGCCGATCCCGCCTCCGGCCGGGTCGGGCGTTCCTCGCTCATCCGCGCAACCTCGCATCGTAGTCGACCTTGAGCAGTCCGTCCGCCTGCGCACCACCGACGCCGAACAGCTCCTCGAACCGGCGGGTGGTGACCGGGACGCCGGTGGCGGCGTCCGAGACGTGCACCTTCACCGCGAAGGCGCCGAGCAGCTCGGGCAGGCGTGGTACCGAGAAGTCGACGATGTGGCGGCCTGGCCCGATGGCGAGCCCGCCGAGTGGCGTCTCCATCATCCAGATCGGCACCTCGTTCTGGCCGACGATGTAGGTGTGCAGGTACACGTGCTCGGGGGCACCCTCGGTGACGTCGAACTCGACGCTGACGGTGAGGGACTCGCCGGGGCCGTACTGCACGGTGGGCGGCCCGCCCGGCTCGTGGCTGAAGGTGACCGACTCCGGCCTGACCGTGGCGTACTGGTAGGAGACCGGTTCCCCCGCGGGCAGGCTGCCCAGCTTCTGCCGCAGCAGTTTGGTACCCACGGCCGGCGGGCCGTCGAAGAACAGCGACCCGGACTCCAAGACCAGGATGCGATCGCACATGTTCTCGATGAGGTCGAGGGAGTGCGTCACGAACAGGATCGTGCGGCCCTGGGCCCGGAATTCGGCGATCTTGGCCAGGCACTTGCGCTGGAACGCCTCGTCCCCGACGGCCAGGACCTCGTCGACGAGCAGCACGTCCGGGTCGACGTGCACGGCGACGGCGAAGCCGAGGCGGACGTACTGGCCCGACGAGTAGTGCTTGACGTCATCGTCGATCTTGTGGCGCAGCTCGGAGAAGTCGACGATGGAGTCGAAGAGCTGATCGATCTCCCGTTTGGACAGTCCGAGCAGGGACGCGTTGAGGTAGACGTTGTCCCGGCCGGAGAGCTCGCCGTTGAACCCGGCACCGAGTTCGAGCAGCGAGGCGATCCGACCGTGTACCGAGACCCGTCCGTCTGTCGGGCGCAGGATCCCGGCGAGCACCTTGAGCAGCGTCGACTTGCCCGAGCCGTTCGCACCGGCGAGACCGACCGTCTGGCCTCGTCCGATCGTCACGTCGATGTCGCGCAGTGCCCAGAAGTCGTCCCCGGCGGGGCCGCCCCGACGGACGAACCGTTCCTTCAGACTGGTCGCCCGGTTGTGGTACGAGACGAATTTCTTGCTCACTCCGGCGGCCTCGATCACCACGGGCGCCTCGCGCGCCGGGTCGGGTGACGCGGCGGCCTCCCTGCCCTCGGGCGGGGCGGCGGGGCTCGGCGGGTACGCGGACGAGTATCGGGCCACTACTGCTACTCCTTGCTGGCCGCCTGCGGACGTCCCATCATGATCGCACCGCGGTCGGCGTGCTGGCTCCCGGGGCCTTCGGCGGGCGACGAGGACAGGGCCGGTCCGCCACGGGCCGACTACAGATCCTCGGCGAAGTCCGCCTGCAGGGCGCGGAACACGTGCAGCCCCAGCCACAGCAGGGCGAGGGAGATCACCCCGGCGACGGCGAGATGTTCCAGGTAGAACGTGTAACCGGGGTTCGCCAGGATGGGGGCGGAGCCCGTCGAGTTACCCGGGGGTGGATCGTAGATCGCCCGCTGGAACGTGATGACCACGACGGCCATCGGGTTGAGCAGATACACCCAGGTCAGGTCGGCCAACCTGTTCTGGATGAGGCCGAAGGCGTACACCATGGGATTCAGCCAGAACCAGGCGAGCAGCGCCACGTCGAGCAGATGGGCGGTGTCGCGGTAACGCACGTTGAGCGCGCTGACCAGCAGGGACAGTGCCACGGTGAAGGTGAGGGCGACGGCTCCGGCCGGGACGAGCAGCAGCAGCTCGGGGCCGAGCAGGCTGTAGCCGAGCGCGAGGATCACCACGAACAGGACCAGCAGTTGCAGCAGGAAGTGCACCGCGGCGAAGCCGACCGCCGACAGGGGGAGCACGGCGAGGGGAAAGCGGACCTTCTTGACGAGGTTCGCGTTCGCCACGACGCTGCCGCAGGACGCGGACACGCTGCCCGAGAAGGCGTTCCAGACGAGCAGCCCGGACATCAGGTAAATACCGAAGCGGGGGATTCCTGATTTCAGCACGATCTGGAACACGAAGGTATACACGACGAGAAGGAGCATCGGGTTCGCCAGTGACCAGGCGAATCCCAGCGTCGACCCCTTGTACTTGACCTTGAGATCCTTGCGGATGAGATTGCGCAGCAGTTCCCAGCGCACCCTCGTCTGGGCCCGGCTGCGACGGGCCAGCCGGCTCACGTCCAGCGCGTGATGGTGCTCCGGCCCGGGCGGCCCTGGCGGACCGGTCTGCGGCTCCGGGGCGGACGGAGCCACCGGCGGCAGCGCGGCGTCAGCCAGATGTGACACGGCCCGCCCTCCCCGTCTCCCGAACGCGCGGGTACCGCTCGCCGCCATGGCGCGACTGGAGCTGCACCTGTCCGCTCCTCCTCGACACTTCGGCTCGACACTTCGGCTCGACACTTCGGCTCGACACTTCGGGGACCTGAACACTACCGAGACCGAGGCGCCCCTGGTTCGTCCCACGTCCAAGCGGGTTCCGCGACTCGACCGGCCGTCTTTTCCGGCTACCGAGAGTATCGCCCTGCTTGCGGAAGAATAGTCAATGGTGTCCAGGGTCGAACTGGCCCGCTTCTCGTCAGAATCGGACGGTACCGTGCCATCGCCGGGCGGGCGACGCCACCCACTCCGGTGGCCGACGGCCAGAGCACGGTTCATAGTATTGATCCGTCCATCTGGCTTCGGCCGGCCGAGGCCGCGGGGGAGAATCCCGACGCACGCCGGCCGTCGTGGCTGACCCGGCGGAGGCGGTCGTAACCGGCCGCATGGAGCGGTCGTAACCGGCCGCACGGAGAGGACGGTCGTGTTCACCGACGTCCGGCTACGCGAAGTGTGGTCGCACCTGGAGTCGGGCGGGGCACAGGCCCTGACTCTGGATGTCTTCGACACCCTCCTGTGGCGCATGGTGCCAGAGCCCGCCCATGCCTTCGTGCTGTTGGGCCGGCGGCTCGCGGACGCGGGCCACCTGCCCGCCAGCGTCTCCCCGGGCGAGTTTGCCCGGCTGCGGGTCCACGCCGAGCAGCTGGCCCGCCTGCACGCCGAGGCCACCCGCGGTACCCATGAGGTGCGGCTGGACGAGATCTGGCAGCTGCTGCTGCCTGCGCTACCCGGTGCCCCCGGCGTCCAGGACCTCCTGGACGCAGAGGTCGCGGTCGAACGCGAGCTCTGCCGCGCCGACCTCGCCGTGGTGGAGCTCGCCGAGCTCGCCATGACGAAGCTCGGCCTGCCGGTCTACCTGCTGTCCGACACGTACTTCTCGGCCGGCCAGCTCGAACGGCTGCTGAACCGGCCGGAGCTGGCCGGCGTGCCCTTCACCCACATCTTCACCTCCTCCGACGCAGGGACGTCGAAGAGTGACGGGCTGTTCCAGCACATGCTCGCAGCGTCGAACCTGCGGCCGTCCCGGGTCGTGCACCTTGGCGACCACCCCGTCGCCGACGTCGAGGGCGCCCGCGAGCACGGGCTTGTCGCCATCCATTACCCGAAGTACTCCGGGGCGCTGGAGCAGACCCTTGAGCTCGAGGGTCTGCGTAAGGCGCCGAGCGACGACCTCCCGATCGACCCGGTAGACGGCGACTACGGGATGACCGCGTTGCGAGCCCGGTCACTGCACCGTGCCGACGCCCTCGCGGTCCCCGCGGGGCTGCGCCGGTACTGGGAGGCCGGCGCGACGGTCTTCGGGCCGGTCTTCACCGGTTTCGCGGAGTGGGCTGTGGAACGGGCCCGTGACTTCGGCGCCGACCACATCCACTGCCTGATGCGGGAGGGCGACTTCCTTTCCCGCCTGCTCGTCGGTCCCGGCGAGGATGTCGGGGTCACCATTTCGACGCTGTGGGCGTCGCGGCAGGTGTGCGCGCTGGCCAACGTCTTCGAGGGCAACCCCGAGGAGCTCAGGAGCTTCCTGGTCCGTCGGCACGCGCCGAGTGTGGGGCAGTTGCTGCGCCAGCTCGGGGTCCGGCTGGAGAACGTCGCCGGCATCTCGGCGCTGGCCGACCGCCGCCTCGACGTGCCCGGCCTGCTCGACGACACCCTCGAGGCGCTCTGTTCCGATGAGCGGATCCGCAGCGAGATCGTGCTGACCGCGTCCCGCCTGCGTGAGCGTTACGTGCGCTACCTCGACAGCCAGCTACCCGAGAGCGGCCGGGTCGTCTTCCTCGACCTGGGCTGGGGCGGGACGATCCAGGCGCTGCTCACCCGGCTGCTCGCCTCCACCGGCCGCGGGCTGGACATCCTCGGCCTGTACCTGGCTACGAACCAGGCGGCGATGACGCACCGGTTGGCCGGTCTGGAGCTGGAGGGATATGTTGCGACAAGCGGTCAGCCCGAGACCCTGGCGAACCAGCTCATGCGTAGCCCCGAGGTACTCGAGCAGCTTTGCATGCCCGACGTCGGGTCACTGGTCTCCTTCGACGAGATGGGTAATCCGGTGCTCAGCATCGACCGGACCTCGCGGACGCAGGTCGCCCAGCGAGCCGCCGTCCAGGACGGCGTCCTGGCCTTCCAGCGGGAATGGCTGCGTTACCGGCGCTCGGAGACCCCGATGCCGTCGCTGGCCTGCGCCGGGGCGCGCCAGGCGGGGCTGCGGACGCTGACCCGCTTCGTCGCCCGGCCGACCGCGGTGGAGGCCGCGGCCTTCGGTGCCTGGGCGCACGACGACAACTTCGGCTCCGACGCCACCGAGGGCCTGCTGCCGCCGGAGCTGGTCCGCCGGATGCCGTATCTCACCCCGGCCGACATCGACCGGATCTCCATGCGCGAGCTTTACTGGCCCGCCGGGGTGGCCGGGGTCGCGAACCGGCCGCTGGCCGTGATCAGCGGGCTGGCCGCCGCCGCGGGCATCCCGCCGGAGGAGGTCTCGCCCGAGGCCGCGGCGGGGCCCGTGGAGGTCTACATCGACACGGGCGGGGACTTCGTCAACGGTCCGAAGGAGACGGCGGTCACCCGGTCGGCCCGCGACGGCCTGTCGATCGTCCGGCTCAGCCTGGAGGCGGTCGGGGTACGCCGGATCCGCATCGACCCGGCGGGTCGGCGCGGTCTGCTCCGCCTGGACTGGCTGACGCTGTCCTTTCATATCAACAACACCCCAGAGCCGGACAAGATAACCATCACCTCGCTGGACGATCCCGCCCAGCAGCTCGCCCTCCTCGGCTGCCGGCTGCTCCAGCCGAACCTGGTAGAGATCACCGGGGACGACCCACAGTTCGTCTACACGATCGACCTCGCCACACAGCCGCAGCTCGCCGGGGTCTACGCCCTCGACGTCGAGCTGGCGTTCGGCTGGATGGGCATCCGGGGTGATCCGCTGGCCCTGCCCGCGGCGGAGCCCGCCCGCGACGGTCTGCCGCTGCGGGCGGCCCGCAAGATCCGGCGCGAGCTCGGGGGATCGCGGTGACGGACCACCCGGACTCAGAGCGCAGCGAGGTTCGGGACAGTTTCGCCGAGCTCGCCGCCGTCGCCGCCGGGATGGACGCCGGAACGGACCTCGAGGCCCGACCAGGCACCGGACCGGGCACCGGACCAGGCACGGCGCCCACCTGGCAGGGCGATCACGCCGTCGAGGTCGGGGACGCCGCCGAACCCACGCTGGCGCCCCTGCTCCTGCACTCCCTGTCCGATCTGCGCGAGATCTGGGTGCCGCTGCTGGAGACGTCCGGGGCGCGCAGCATCGCGGAGATCGGTTCCGAGAGCGGGGTCACCACCTCGCTCCTCGTCGACCTGCTGCGCCGTGGCGGTGGCGGGCGGTTAGTGGTCATCGATCCCGAGCCCGGGGTGTCGCCGGCCTCCGGCGGGGGCCTCGATGTGCACGTGATCCGGGGGCACAGCCCGCAGGCGCTCGACGGCCACGCGCCGACCGACGCCTACCTCATCGACGGGGACCACAACTACGCCACCGTGCACGGCGAGCTCACCGAGATCGACCGAGCGGTCACCTTGTTCGGCCGGTCCTACTTTCCCCTGGTGATCCTGCACGACGTCGGCTGGCCGGCAGGCCGGCGCGACCAGTATTACAACCCCGACCGCATTCCCGAGGGCGCCCGGCAGCCGCACTCGTGGGACGTCGGTGTCGAGATCGACAACAGGGAGACGGTTCCCGGGGGATTTCGGGGCATGGGAGCCTTCGCCTGGGCGCTGACCGAGGGCGGTCCGCGTAACGGGGTGCGCACGGCCGTCGAGGACTTCGTCGCAGACCACCCTGACCTGCGTTTCTTCACCGTGGCACCGATCTTCGGGTTGGGCGTGGTGATCGACCGGCGGGCTCCCTGGGCGCGTCGCGTCGCCGACCTGCTCATTCCGTGGGTGTCCAACCGGCTACTTTCCCGCCTGGAGCGCAACCGCATCGACCTCTACCTGCACGTCCTGCGGTTGCAGGACACCGCGGCGGCGGTCGCCCGGGCGCGGCAGCGGGAGTGGGCGCGCCTGGACGACGAGCGCAGCCGGCTCGCGGCCATCGAGCTCGAGCACCTGCACCGTATCGCCCAGCTTGAGCAGGAGGTCGCCGAGCTCCGCCGGCGCGAGCAGGAACGCGAGGAGCGGTGGGCCCAGAGCCACTGGGCGGCCGCGGACGTCGACGAGCCCAAGCTGATGCAGGTCGCGCGGATCGCGAACTCGGTGCTGCGGTCCCGGCTGAGCACCACCGGACAGGACCGCCTGGCGAGGGTACAGACGCGGATCGCCGATGCCGGCGCGGGTCGCGGCGCCCTGCCCGCGCTGCGCCGTCGCTCGGCCACCCCGGTGCCACCCCCGCCGGCAGCGGCGCCGCCGGGCATGCGGCGACCGCCCTCGGAGCGGACCTCGGATGGTCAGCAGACCGGTTGGTAGGGCACGTCTGAGATGTGGCGCTGCCATTCGGCATCGGTGATCTGCTTCGACGGGTCGGCGCACGCGGCGGCGATCAGGTCGGCGTCACCGATCCGGCTGATGCGCACGGTGTAGTCGTCGCTTGCCGTGGCGATGCTGTGGCTGTCCGGTGTCCACGCCAGGGCCTGCACCCAGTCCCCGTGCCCGGTGATGGTGCCGATCGCCGGCGGCCGGCCCGGTTCGGTGACATCCCACAGGTGCACCGTGGTGTCCCAGCCCGCGGTGGCCAGGGTCCTGCCGTCCGGGCTGAACGCCACGTCGAACACCCATTTCTCGTCGGCCGGGAAGGAAGCGGTGGCCGCCGGCCGAGACGGATTGGTGATGTCCCAGATTCGGGCCGTACCGTCATAGGCGCCCGTGGCGAGGCGCCGGCCGTCCGGGCTGAAGGCGACCGCCCACACGTAGTCGGTGTGCGCGGTGATGGCCGCGAGCGGTCGCGGCCGGCGCGGATCGGTGACGTCCCACAGCCGGGCCGTCCGGTCGGCGCTGGCGGTCGCCAACAGGTGACCATTCGGGCTGAACGCGACCTCGTTCACCCAACTGGTGTGGCGGTCGAGCACGGACAGTTGACTGGGGCGGCGCGGATCGGTGACGTCCCACAGCCGGGCCGTGTTGTCATAGCCCGAGGTGGCGAGGACCTTCCCGTCCGGGCTGAACGCGGCGTCGAGTACCCAGCCGTTGTGTCCGAGGATGACGGAGAGTTCGACGGGGTGGCGCGGATCGCCGAGGTCCCACAGGATCACCGACCGGTCGTAGCTGACCGTGGCGAGCAGCCGTCCGTCCGGGCTGAACGCCGCGTCGAGCGTCCACGAGGTGTGCCTGGCCAGGGTGGCGAGCTTCACCGGATGGGAACGCGCGGAGATGTCCCACAGCTGGACGAGGTTGTCGGCACCGGTCGAGGCCAGCAGGCGCCCGTCCCGGCTGATGTCCACACCGAGCGCCGACTGCGTGTGCCCGTCGAGCACCGTCGCCGTCGCGGCGGCGAAGGAGGTGCGCAGGGCGGCGCGGGCCTCCCGCACCGGGCTGATGCGGTAGGCCGCCAGGGACAGCCGGGCGGCCAGGTTCGCATCGGAGTTGCGGACGGCCTCGGCGGCCAGAGCGACGCGAGCGGCCGTCTCCTCCCGGCTCGGCCGCCGGTCACTGCCGGTGGTGAGCGCGAATGGTATGAGGGCCGCGATGAGCAGGACCGCGAGGAGCGGGGCGGCCAGCAGCGCGACGCGGCGCCAGTTCCACCGGCCGCGGTCCCGTGCCGACAGGTCGACGGGCGGCCCGGCGCCGACCGACCCGCTTGAGGCAGACCCGCCCGGGGCAGACATCTGTCCGGGCGCGCAGCGGTCCGGGTCGGTCCGCTGCGGGGGCGCGGGCATCGACACCCCGGCACGGATGACGCGGGTCACCTCCGGGTCGGGATGCGTGGTCGGACCCATTCCGACCAGACGCAGGAACAGCTCCTGGGCACTCGGCCGGGTGGCCGGGTCCTTGCGCATGGCCTCTTCGACGATCGGCCGCAGGGCTGGAGCGAGACCGTCGAGCAGTGGTTCGCGGTGTACGACGCGGTAGAGCTGCACCGGCGTCGGCCCGTCCCCGAAGGGGAAGGAACCGGTGCCCGCATAGGTCACCAGGCCACCCCACGCGAAGACGTCCGCCGCCGCCGTCACCGGCTCGCCGTTGGCCTGCTCCGGGGCCATGAACGCCGGTGTACCGATCCGCTGGATCTCCTGGCTGAGCATCGTCGGGGCGTCCAGCGCCCGGGCGATGCCGAAGTCGATGACGCGGGGACCCAAGGCTGAGAGCAGCACGTTGGACGGTTTGAGATCACGGTGTACGAGGCCGGCGCCGTGGATGGCGGTCAGCGCCGCGGCCACGCTGACCGCGACGCGCTCCAGGTCGGCCGACCGCAGCGGGCCGTCCGCGGCCACCGTCTGGGCGAGGGTGAGGCCGTCGATGTACTCGGTGACGAGGTAGGGCCGCCCGTCCGGCGGATCGACGACGCCGAGTACCTCGGCGGTGCAGAAGCGGGCGACCCGGCGCGCGATGTCGGCCTCCCGGCGGAACCGGGCCCGGAACTCGGGCACCCGGGCCAGGTCGGGCCGAATGACCTTGACCGCGACGAGCCGGCCGGCGTGCTCGGCGACGTCCGGCCTGCCCCGCCCGAGGAAGACGGTCCCCATCCCGCCCTCACCGAGGCGTCCCAGCAGCGTGAACTGGCCCAGTTCGGTCGGGTCACCGCTGTCGAGGGGCTCGATGGACGGCCCCGTCAGACCGCTGCCGCCCACCGGGCCGAAGCCCGGCGCCGAGGACGTCCCCCGTCCCGACCGAGCGGCGGGTCCGGAGGGCGTCTCGGGTCCCACGGGGTTCGCTTCGGAGGCGGGGTCGGGTCGAGCGGGCGATGCGGACGGGGGCGCCACCGTCCCCGCGTTGCCCGTCTCCCGCTTGCGGCGCAAGACCCCTCCCGAACCGAGATGGTTGACATCGCGGATCCTATGCGCCTCGGAATCACCATCCGAGGCCCCCGAGCCCCGATGCGCAGCGCCGCCGTGGCCGGTTGCGCCTTGTCCGAGGCCCAGGATTCAGTGTTACTCTCCGTGAGAGAACGCGCACGATGGTCGGATGGTTTCCGGTTCCTTGTCGGCGATGCCGGATCAGGGGGAGCGCGGATGCCCCGCGGCGGAGGGGCCCTGGCCGGTGGGCTCCGGACTCGTGCCGGCCGCCGGGCCCGAGCCGGTGACCGCCTTCGAGCCGGTGGTGGCATCCGGCGCGCCGGCGGTCCGCGGCCGTTTCGGCGGCAGGTGCGACGGATACGGCGCGAGGGGTGGAGCCGGCCGCTGTCCCGTCGATGGCGACCGTCCCCTGGACGAGGACGGAGGCTGAGCGGGGGCCCCGCCGGCGGAGCGGGTGGCCGGACCGCCGGTGACAAGGACCCCGATGCAGCAGGCCAGGGCTGCCACGGCGAGGACGCACACCGCGCCGGCAAGCCACGTCAGGGCGCCCTGCGGCCATGGGGCCCACGCCACCATCGCGTCCCACGCGTCGCTGAGGTCGCCGCCCGTGGGTCGCCAGAAGTGCGGAAACACCATCGAGATCGCCCAGGCCTGCAGGGTGGTCGCGCCGGCCAGGAAGAGCAGCGGCATGATCCGGGAGAGATAACGGCCGGTCGCCGCCGCACCCATCCCGACCCCGATCGCCAGCGACGCCAGGCCCGCGTACAGGTAGCGGCCGGAGATCCCGCTGACGTGGAAGTACCTGTCGAAGTTCTTCGCGGACTGCAGGGTCATCAGGCCGAACAGCGCCCAGGTGGGCCAGAGCAGGAACAGCAGGTCCACCCGGATGCGTCCGGTCCGGGCCCGGATGAGGGCGAGGGCGAAGAAGACGATGACGACGGCGGTGCCCGTGCGCACCGGGACCGTCGTCAGGTTGACCTCGAACCATCCGAAGGATCCCCACCAGCGCAGGATCGTCCCGTTGATCAGCAGCTCGGTGTAGGCACCCCAGTCGTCGCCCAGATACTGGCCGAGCGGGAATCCCGGCGTCTCCGGTTGGAAGGTGCCGTAGCGGACGATGTTGACGATCCACCACCAGCCGCCGAGCGCGATCGCCAGCGCGCCGCCAAGCAGCAGCTGGCGCCAGGGCACGCGAAGCGCGGAGGCGGGTGGTCCCGCGGGTCCGGCCTCGGCGAGCAGGAAGGGCTCCGTCCCGGTGGGGTGAGGGCCCGTTGTGCGGGGGCCGGTTGTGCGGGGGCCGGCGGGGTAAGGGGTGGCCGGGTAAGGGGCGATGGCGGCTGGTCCGGTTACTGCCACGGCGACCGCTGGTCCCCGCGCCCACGCAGCCCGGGCGTCGCGTCGGGCCCGGCCCCAGGCGACGAGGTAGGCCAGCGCCGCCATGGGAACCAGCGTGATCGCCAGTGACTTCGTCATCAGGGCGAGGCCGACGAAGACCCCCGTCCAGGTCGCGGTGCGCAGGGAGGTGTCCCCGCGCAGCACGTAGACGATCGAGACCGTGGCCAGGCCGCTGGTCAGAACCAGCAGGTTGTCGTTGTTGACGCTGGATCCGATGTGGGTGAGCTGGGGGATCCCGAGCGGTACCAGGGCGGCACAGATCCCCGCCACCCGGCTGCCACCGCTGAGCCGGTTCGCCCCGGCCCAGGCGAGCAACGGCAACGGCGCGACCATTGCCACGCTGATCAGGCGCAGGATCCCGATGATCTCGTCCCAGCGCAGGTGGTCGCCACCGCCGGGGACGGCCTTGAGAATCATGGCGTCAACCCAGTAGTACAGCGGGGGATGCTGCACGAGCTGCTGGATGCTACCCTCCGGCGCCGGCGTCCGGTCCAACTCCTCCCAGCTGGGACGATCGTGGCGGGGGACGGCGTCGGCCGCGGTGAACGGGCCGGCGGACAGGTCGCGGGGCCGCTCCTCGGATCCGTAGGGGGCAGCCATGATCGCCCCCACGCCGCCCTGCGTCACGATCGCATGGCCCGGATGCGGCCAGCCCTTGCCCTCGACGAGCCGCATCACAGCGTCCACGTGGTTTGGTTCGTCGGGCGCATGGTATTGCGGCATCATCACCGACCAGCCGGCCAGCAGCGCGGTGAAGAGCAGGGTGATCACCCAGATGGCCGCGGGGATGGTGCGGAGAATCCCCCACGGCCGGAAGCGCGTCCCCATCGGGAACACGTCTCCGCCGGCCTCGGCGTCGGCGCGGGCCGTTGCGGTCGAATCCACAGAGTCACCCACGAGTGGCAGAGTCCCATCGGACGAAGGTGGAGTCATGCTACGGACCCCCGATTCCCCGTCGACATCATGGGTGCCCTTCTCCCGTCAGCCCTGGTCGCGCACGGTGGTGAGGGTGCTCCCGGGCGGGTGTCCAGACCGTTGTCGCGGTGTTCCCGGACCGTCAGTGTTCCCGGACCATCAACGTCGCAGCCCGCAACCATCATCCTGACCGCCCGAGGGCCGGTTCACCGTCATTGAATCGGGAGGTCGATACGGATGTCCTCGGCTATCCGGCTGCGAAGTCCGCCGGATAGCAGGACCTGTCGGATAGCAGGATCTGTCGGATTTCGGCGAGGCGAAGATTCCGGTTTAGGCGTGGCCGCGGAGGTGTCCGCGTGGCACGCGGACAGCCGAGGCCGCCTTTGACGTCCGACTGCCCCCGACGTCCGGCTTCCCACCCTGGCGTCCGAGGTCCGAGGTCCGAGGTCCGGCGTCCGGAGCGCGTGATCCGGACGCCGGATCAGCGCCAGGAGTCGATGTGGCCGACGATCTTCGCGGGGGATCCGGCGGCGACGGCTTTGGGCGGCACGTCCCGGGTCACCACCGAGCCCGCGGCGACGACGGCGCTCTCGCCGATCGTCACGCCCTTGAGCACGATGGCCCCCGCGCCGATCCAGGCCCGGTCCTCCAGCACGATCGGTCCGCTCATCGGCTGCTCCACGCCGTCGACGACCATCGGGTGAAAGTCGTTGTCGAGTAGCTGGGTGTCCCACGAGACGTTGCAGCAGGCGCCGATCGAGACGCGTTCGCGCACGAGGATCTTGGCGAACCCGTTGATGTTCGCCCCGGGGCCGAGTTCCAGCACGCCCGAGTCGACGACGATCCGCACGCCCCGCTGCAGCGACACGACACCTTCGCAGCGCAGGCGGCCCTCGGGATGCACCCGGATGATCGAGGTATCGCGTCGGGTCGACAGCCCGAACGCGCCGAGCCCCACCCGCAGCGCCGCGCCCTCGGCGAACTCGATGCGCTCCCGGCCTTCGATCACGGTGGGGGAACCGGTCCAGATCGGTTGCCTGTATGCGAGCGGGTAACGCAGCCCGGCCACGAACGAGCGGGCCGAGGTCTCCTGCGCCGCCCGCAGCGAACGAACGTGCCGCACATACTCCCGCAGATCACTTTTGAACGCACCCACGGAGCAACAGTAGGCGCTGCCCAGGTGGCCGGACCGCCCGGCTGTCGGCTCGCCGGGTCGGGCGTGCCACCCTAGAGTCGTGCGCGAGCCCTCGACGGAGCGTGCACCACCGCCACGGACCGGCGATCGGAGCGGGAACGACGACGTCGGACCGCCAGGACGCCGGCCCGGGACGCCGCTGGGCCGGAACGACGACCGGGAGCCACACCGACGTGAGTGTCAGCGCCATCCACCGACCTGAACATCCGCAGGCCGGCACCCCAGTGCAGGCGGCTTCCGGGGACGGCGTCGCCGCCGTCGGTCCGGACGCCCCCTACGTGACCATCGTGCTGCCCTGCTACAACGAGCAGGACCATGTGCTGCTCGAACTCGAGCGCATCACCGCCGCGATGGACGCGAGCGGTTACTCCTACGAGGTCCTGGCGATCGACGACAAGTCGACCGACAACACGCTCGCGGTGCTGCGCGAGGTGGCCCCGCGGTTTCCGCGCATGCGGGTGATGCCGTTCCGCCGCAACGGTGGTTCCGGCACGGCCCGCCGGATCGGGACCCAGGAGGCCCGCGGCAAGATCGTCGTCTGGACCGACGCGGACATGACGTACCCGAACGAGCGCATCCCGGAGTTCGTCCGTTACCTGGACGACAACCTCGACGTCGACCAGGTCGTCGGGGCGCGCCGCACCGAGGAGGGCACTCACAAGTGGGCCCGGGTGCCGGCGAAATGGTTCATCCGGATGATCGCCCAGCGGCTGTCCGGCATGAAGATTCCCGACCTCAACTCCGGGCTTCGCGCCTTCCGCCGGGACGTCTCCCTGCCCTATCTGCGGCTGCTGCCCCCCGGTTTCTCCTGCGTCACCACGATCACGATGTCCTTCCTGTCGAACCAGCATCCGGTGGATTACATCCCGATCGATTACGCAAAACGGTCCGGAACGTCGAAGTTCCATCCCTTCCGGGACGCGCGGCGTTACATCCTTCAGGTGCTGCGGATGGTGATGTACTTCGATCCGATCAAGGTTCTCATGCCGGTCGCCCTGTGGATCATGGGCTTGGGTTTCGTCAAGCTGATCGTGGACCTGATCCGCTACGACTTCCATGTGGCGACGTCAACGCTGCTGGCGATTCTGGTCGGCTTCCAGATCGTCGTGCTGGCGTTGATCGGCGATCTGGTGGCCCGCTCGCGCAGCGACACCTGACCGGCGTGCGCATCGCGATCGTCGGTCCGACCCATCCCTACAAGGGGGGGATCGCGCAGCACACCACCGAGCTCGCGCACCGGCTGTCGGCGCGGGGCCACGAGGTGGCGGTCGAGTCCTGGTCGGCGCAGTACCCCGCGCGGCTCTATCCCGGCGTGCAGCGCGTCACCGAGCCCGAGATGGAGCCGTTCGAGGTCACCCGCTACCCGTTGTCGTGGCGCCGGCCGGACGGATGGATCCGGCTCGGCAGGCGCCTGCGGCGGCAGGCCGACGCGGTGATCCTGGTCGTCGTCACTCCCGTGCAGGCCCCGGCGTACCTGGGCGTCCTCGGCGCACTGCGGGCCCGGGGGCCGCGCGGCCGGGGCACGGCTTCCGGGCGAGCGGGTTCCGGGGGTGCGGACCCCGGGGGTGCGGGTCCCACGGTCGTCGCGCTCTGCCACAACGTCCTGCCACACGAGCGCCGGGCCGTGGACGAACCGCTGACCAGTGCGGTGCTGCGCCGGTCGTCGGCTGTTCTCGTCCACACGCCGGCCCAGGCGGAGCTCGCCGCGCGCCTCACCCCTGCTCCGGTCCTGGTGGCCGAGATGGCCACGCACCTGTGGTCCTCGGCTCTGTCGTCCTCGCCGCCCGGGCCGGTGGCCGGCCGCGGTGGGCCATCCGCCGACGTCACCCGGCGCAACCTGCTGTTCTTCGGGCTGGTGCGGCCGTACAAGGGACTGGACGTCCTGCTGCGGGCGTTGGCCCGCGGGCCGGCGGACGTCCGTCTCACCGTCGCCGGCGAGTTCTGGGGCGGGACGGGGGAGATCGCCCGGCTGGTCGAGGAGCTCGGCCTGGCCACCCGGGTGGACCTGCGGTCGGGCTATGTCGACGCGGCGGAGGTGCCCGCGCTGTTCGCTGGTGCCGACGCCCTGGTGCTTCCCTACCGGGCCGGAACGGCGTCGCAGAACGTCGGTCTCGCGCACCTGCACGGCGTGCCGGTCGTGGCGACCACGGTGGGAACGCTCGCCACCACGGTCCGCGATGGGGTGGACGGTCTACTCGTGCCGCCCGACGACGCGGAGGCGCTGGCGGTGGCGCTGCGGCGGCTCTACGAGCCCGGCGTGCTCGCCGGTTTGCGCTCGAAGGTCATACCGCCGGACGTTGACGGGGCGTGGGAGCGTTACCTTGATGTGACGTTGGGCGCGCTTGGGCGCACATGAGCCGTGGCGCATACGCGAGTCACGGCCCATCCATGGGTCACGGCCCATCCATGGGTCACGGCCCACGGGTGAATCGTGGACTCGGAAGGCGGAGTGGAATGAGCAAGGCGGACCGGATCGGCGGGGCTGACTGGACGGGCGGGGCCGACCTGTGAGCCCGGTGCGGGACGACGCCCTCGCCTTCGTGGGCCATCAGGTACATGTCATGCGCCGCCGGGAGGTCGGCACCCTGCTGTCGTGGGCGGGAGAACTGGCCGGGCGCACCCTGCTCGATGTGGCCGGCGGTGACGGCTACTGGGCCGGCCAGGCCGTCCGTCGCGGGGCTCGGGCGGTGTGCCTCGACCTCGCCCGGCACAAGCTGCAGTTCGGTCGCCGGCTGCGCGGGCATCCCGGGCTCGTCGAGGGGGACGCCTTGGCGCTGCCGTTCGCCGCGGCCACGTTCGACGTCGTCATGTCGGTCTGCGCCATCGAGCACTTCGACGATGGTCCGGCCGCGCTTGCCGAGATGGCGCGGGTGCTGCGTCCGGGTGGCGACCTGGTGATGTCCGCCGACGCCCTCACCCGGGCGGCGTCCTGGCCGGACCTGTTCGACCGGCACCGCGAGCGCTACCACGTCAGGCACACCTATTCCGGCGACCATCTCGCCAAGCTGCTCGATGATGTCGGGCTTGAGGTCATCCGGCAGACGTACATGTTCCGCAGCGAACGCGCCGAGCGGCTCTACCTGACTTTGTCCGCCAAGGGCGGCAGGACGGGATGGAACGCCGCGGCCGTGCTCTCGCCGGCCGTCGCCCTGTCGGACCGGCGGGCTCCCGACACCGCGGGCAGCGTCGTACTCACCCACGCCCGCAGACGGGAGGGCTGAACGATGGCGCCCGCCGGCCGGTCGGCAGGCCCGGGCCCCGGCCGTGAACCGCGCCGGCAGCCGGAGCACGACCCGCGGACGGGCCCGCCGGCGCCCCCCACCTCCCTGCGCAACCAGCGCATCCTCGCCGCCGTCCTGACAGTGCTGCTGTTCGGGCTGATCGTGGCCGGGACGGGTGCCGGGTTCGCGCTCTTCGGCCATCGGGGCTGGGGATACCTGGTCGGCGGGATCTCCTGCGTCGTGATGGTACTCGCGGCTCTGCGCGCCCGCGGCCGCTGACCCGCTGACCCGCCGGCCCCGGCTGTCCGGGGACCGGGCCGGCTGTCCGGGGACGGAGGAGGCAGGGGCAGACTGTGACCCGTGCGTGTGGGTTTCCTTGTCGAGCAGCTGCTCGCGCCGGTTCCCGGCGGGACCGGGCGCTACTCCGCCGAACTCGCGGCGGCGCTCGCCCGCACCGCCGCTCCCGAGGATCGGGTGACCGGGTGGTGTGCCGGGCGCCGAGAGGTCGGTCCGGCCGTGCTGCCCGGCGTCCTCGGTCCGTTCCGGCTCGGTCTGCCTCGCCGCGCACTCGCCGTGGCCTGGGCGCGTGGCGTGGGTCCGGCTCCGACGGGGGTAGACGTCATTCACGCTCCGACCCTGCTGGTGCCACCCGCGGGTGGCACCCGGGGGTTCGTGACCGGTTCGGTGGCGGACGCCCTGCGCGGCCTCGACGACCGGACCGGGTCCCGGCGCGGGCAACGGTCCGGTGGCTCCCGGCGTTCTCCTGGTTATCGGCGTTCTCCTGGTTATCGGTGCTCCCCTGGTTATGTGGACTCATATCCACCTTCCGGACTTTCCGGCGCGCCGCCCCGTCCGTCGCTGGCTTCCTGGGCCTCCGGAACCGTCGCGCCGGCCCTGGGCGATGCCCTGGACCGGCGCCGGCCGCGCCCGAAGCTCGTCGTGACGATCCACGACGCCGTTCCCTGGACGCATCCCGAGACCCTGACCCCGCACGGGGTCCGGTGGCACCGGCTGATGGGCGAACGGGCCGCACGCCACGCCGACGCGATCGTCGTGCCGACGCTCGCGGTGGCGGCCGAGATCGCCCGGCATCTGCCGATCCCCGAAGATCGCCTGCACGCGATCGGGGAGGGAGTCGCCGACGCGGTGGTCCGGGTTCCGCCCGATGCCGACGCCCGCGCCGCGCGGATGGGGCTACCCCCTCCGGGGCGTTATCTACTCACCCTCGCCACGCTCGAACCCCGTAAGGGCCTCGACACCGCGCTCGCGGCGCTGCGACGACCGGACGATCCGGGCCTGCCGTTGGTCCACGTCGGCGCGACCGGTTGGGGTGGGCTGGACGTGCGCGCGGCGGCGGCCAGGCACGGTCTGGGCGCGGACCGGGTGCGCACCCTTGGGCGGCTCAGTGACGAGGATCTCGCCGTGGTCCTGTCCCGTGCGGGCGTATTGCTCGCGCCGAGCCGGTCGGAGGGCTTCGGGCTGCCGGTCGTCGAGGCGATGGCGCACGGTGTGCCGGTCATCGTCTCGGATGCCCCCGCGCTGGTCGAGGTCGGCGGGGACGCCGCCGTGGTGGTCGGGGTGGACGACCCGGCCGCGCTGGGCGCCGCGGTGGCGAAGGTCATGGGCGATCCGGACCTGCGGGGGCGGCTGTCGGAGTCTGGACGTCTCCGTGCCCGGTCATTTACCTGGAAAGGGGCAGCACTGGCGACGTGGGCGCTCTACCGTCGAGTCAGCGGTTCCCCCGCCGTGTCCGTCGCCGACGACGGGCGGGCGTAGTGTTGCCCCCGTTGAGAAGCAAGCGGTCACCGTGAAGCAAGCGACCACCCCGTCGCGGGTGGCGCGTCAGGGAGGGAGCGCCGTGGGACCCCGGGTGCTCGTCGACGCCACTTCGGTCCCGGCCGACCGTGGTGGCGTAGGGCGTTATGTCGACGGGTTGGTCGCGGCGCTGGGCGCGACCGGCGCGGACATGGCGCTCGTCTGCCAACGGTCGGATGAGGAACGCTACAGCCGGATGGCCCCACACGCCACCGTTCTGTCCGGGCCGGCGGCCATCGCCCACCGGCCCGCGCGGTTGGCCTGGGAACAGACCGGGCTGCCACTGGTCGCCGAACAGGTGAATGCCGATGTCATCCATTCACCGCACTACACGATGCCGTTGCGGGCGCACCAGCCCGTGTGCGTGACGATTCACGATGTCACCTTCTTCACCGAGCCCGACATGCACACCGCGGTGAAGGGCACGTTCTTCCGGTCCGCGATGCGCACCGCGGTGCGCCGGGCGGCCCGGATCATCGTCCCCTCGAAGGCCACCCGGGACGAGTTGGTGCGGGTGCTCGACGGGGAGTCGACGACCACCGACGTCGCCTACCACGGCGTCGACACGTCGACCTTCCATCCGCCGACCGAGGAGGACAAGCGGCGGGTGCGCCGCCGGCTCGGGCTCGGCGACTCGCGCTACGTCGCGTTCCTCGGGATGCTGGAGCCGCGCAAGAACGTGCCGAACCTCATCCGGGGCTGGGCCGAGGCGGTGCACTGGCGGGACGAGCCGCCCGCGCTCGTCCTGGCCGGCGGCTCCGGCTGGGACGACGACGTCGATGCCGCCGTCGCCTCGGTGCCGAGCCACCTGCGGGTGATCCGGCCGGGTTATCTGCGCTTCTCCGACCTGCCGGGCTATCTGGGAGGTTCGTCACTGGTGGCGTATCCCTCGCACGGTGAGGGCTTCGGGCTGCCGGTGCTGGAGGCGATGGCCTGCGGCGCCCCGGTTCTCACCACGCCGCGTCTGTCGCTGCCGGAAGTCGGCGGCGACGCCGTCGCCTACACTCAGCCGGACGCCGGCTCGATCGCCCGGGAGATGGGCGCCCTGCTCGATGACGCCGAGCGGCGCAGGCAACTCGGTGAGGCCGGTCTCGCCCGGGCCCGGGAGTTCACCTGGGCGGCCAGCGCCGAGGCGCATCTCGCGAGCTACGCGCGGGCGGTCGCCGAGCACTGAGGCGCCCGTCGGCCCGGCCCCGGGGCAAGGACCGCCGCAAAGGGCGCGCTACGGTCTCCTCGGTGCACAAGGTGCCGTGCGTCGTCACGGGAATGTGTCGGGCGACCGGTGGTGGGCGAGAACGGGCGGGCGAGACATGGGTGTGGATCCGGAGATCCGGGTCGTCGTCGTGACCTTCCGGTCCGGGGAGGTGATCGGAGCCTTCCTCGACTCGCTGGCGAAGGCGACCACGCGGCCCTACGAGGTCGTCGTGGTGGACAACTCGCCGCACCTCGACGAGGGCACGGCGGCGGCCGCCGAGCGGGCCGAGGTGCGCTTGGTGCGCCCGGGTCGCAACCTCGGCTACGGCACCGCGGTCAACCGTGGTGCCGCCGGAGCCCGCGGGCCCTGGCTGGTGATCTCCAATGCCGACATCTCCTTCGCGCCCGGTGCGGTCGACGAACTGCTTGCCGCGGCCGACCGCTGGCCGGGGGGCGGGGCCTTCGGCCCGGGGATCATCAATCCGGACGGGGCGCTCTACCCCTCGGCCCGGGACCTGCCCTCGCTCGGCCGCGGGGTGGGGCACGCCTTGTTCGGCTGGTGTTGGCCGACGAACCCGTGGACGGCCTCCTATCGGCGGGAGCGGGGTCTCCCCCAGGAGATGACCGCCGGCTGGTTGTCCGGTTCCTGCCAGCTGCTGCGCCGGGAGGCGTTCGAGGCGGTCGGCGGGTTCGACGAGTCCTACTTCATGTTCATGGAGGATGTCGACCTCGGCCGCCGCATCGGCGAGGCGTCCTGGCAGTCGGTGTACGTGCCGTCCGCGGTGGTCGAGCATCTCGGCGGACACTCGACGAAGCGGTCGTCACGGCGGATGGTGCTGGCTCATCACCGCAGCATGTTCCGCTACCTGTCCTGGCAGTACCCCGGCAACGCGCGCGCGCCGCTGCGGCTGCTGCTCGGGGTCGGTCTCGTGGTTCGGCTGCTGCTCGCGCTGATCTTCGCCCGGGACAGCGCGGGGGCGAAGGCGACCCGTTCTGCGGATCTGCTTCCCCGGGGTGGTGCCGCGCGGGGCGCCTGAGCGGACCGCGGCCGGCCGATGGCCGGCAGGCGAGTTGCTGGTAGTCATGGATGTCCTGGATGTCCGAGATATTTGGAATATCCGGGCGGCTTGGTGAACCCCGGTCCGACACAACGTGTCGAAACCATGGCATGCCGTTCGTCGTATGGTCCTGACCCCGATCCGTTTTCAGCGTCCACCGCGTGTTCTGCGACACTGACGCCCCATGGACGCAGTGATGCTTGTCGGCGGTCAGGGGACCCGCCTGCGACCGCTCACGATGTCGGCGCCGAAGCCGATGTTGCCGGTCGCGGGGGTGCCGGTCACCGCGCACATGCTGGCTCGCGCGCGAGACGCGGGAATCGACCGGGTGGTGCTCGCCACCTCGTACCGGGCGGAGGTCTTCGAGGAGTACTTCGGGGACGGCTCGGCGCACGGACTCCAGCTGGAGTACGTCACCGAGACCGAGCCGATGGGCACGGGCGGTGCGATCCGCAACGTGGCCGAGCGGCTCCACGGGGGACCGGGCGATCCGGTCGTGATCTTCAACGGTGACATCCTCGCCGGTCTGGACATCCAGGCCCTCGTCGCGCGGCACACGGGGACCGGCGCGGCGGTCACCCTGCATCTGACCCGGGTGGTGGACCCGCGTGCCTTCGGGGTCGTGCCCGTCGACGACGATGGTCGCGTCACCGCCTTCCTGGAGAAGACCCCGGACCCGCCCACCAATCTGATCAACGCCGGGTGCTACGTGTTCCGGCGGTCCGTCATCGACACGATCCCGACGGGACGACCGGTCTCGGTCGAGCGGGAGACCTTCCCGGGACTGCTGGCCGCCGGCACGGCGGTCATGGGTTACCCGGATGACACCTACTGGCTCGACCTCGGAACTCCCGCGGCGTTCGTGCAGGGCAGTCGCGACCTGGTGACCGGCCGGATGGCGTCGCCGGCGCTGCCGGGGCCGGTCGGGGACTGCCTGGTGCTGCCCGGTGCCGTCGTGGCCGCCGACGCCAAGATCGGTGGCGGGGCGACCGTCGGGGCCGGCGCGTGGGTCGGCGCGGGTGCCGCGATCGACGGTGCGGTGCTGTTCGACGGTGCGGTTGTCGAGGCCGGGGCGGTCGTGCGGGACAGCGTGATCGGTCGGGACGCGGTGATCGGCTCCGGTGTCGCGCTCGACGGGGTGGTCATCGGCGACGGGGTACGGATCGAGCGAGGCAACGAACTACGGTCCGGGGCGCGCGTGTTCCCCGGAGTCGTCCTCTCGGCGGGCGCTGTGCGATTCAGCTCGGACCGCACCTGAGCGCAGCCGACCGGTTGCGGGTGGCGGCGGACCACTGGTAGCGCCGCCGCGTTTCCTCACGACGCGGCGGCTGCGGTCCGTCCGTGCGGAGATCTCGCGGACATCCACGGACGGGGAACAAAAACCGTCCGCTGAATGCGGCGATTCCGCGCCGTGGCCGAGGACAATCGCACTCATGAGGTTCAGCGTGGAACGCGACGCGTTCGCCGACGCGACCGGCTGGGCCGCTCGGCATCTGCCCAACCGGCCGGGCCCGGCCCGGAACGTCCTGACCGGCATCCTGCTCGCCGCGGGCCATGGCTCCCCGGCGTCTCCCGGTTCCGCGGCGGTTCCCCTGCCGTCGGGCTCCGCGGCGTCTCCCGGTTCCGCGGCGGTTCCCCTGCCGTCGGGCTCCGCGGCGTCTCCCGGTTCCGCGGCGCCCCTGGGGGCGGCCACGGCCTCGGTCCTGACGATCTGCGCGTACGACACGGAGGTGGCGGTGCGGGCTCCGGTCGCGGCCTCGGTGGACGAACCGGGGCGGGTGCTGGTGCCCGGCCGGCTCCTCACGGACATCGTGCGCAGCCTGCCCGCGACGACGGTCGACGTCGTGGTCGACGGTGACCGGCTGGTCCTGCGCTGCGGCAGCGTCCGTTTCACCGTGCCGCTGATGGACCCGGGTGAGTACCCGCAGCTCCCTAGCTTTCCCGGACCGATCGGCGAGGTGGACACGCTTGGGTTCGCGTCCGCGGTCGGTCAGGTCGCCCCGGCGGCAGGCCGGGACGAGACCATGCCCGTGCTCACCGCGGTCCGGATGGAGATCTCCGGGCGTGGGCTGGCCCTCGTCGCCACCGACCGGTACCGGCTCGCGGTACGCGGCATACCCTGGCAGCCGACAGTCGACGATCCGTGGGCGCTCGCGCACGTGCCTGCCAAGGTTCTCGCCGAGGTGGCCCGCACGCCGACGTCGGCCTCCCGCATCGTGATTGGTCTGGACCTCGACGATCCGTCCGGCGCCCGGCTCGGCCTCGCCGCCGGCGGCCGGCAGACCATCGTCCGGCTCATCGAAGGGACGTTTCCCAACTACCGCAAGCTCCTGCCCGAGGCGGCCGCGCTCGTCGTCACCGCGCAGACCGCGGCGCTCGCCGCGGCGGTCCGTCGGGTGGCCGTCGTCGCCACCCGCACCGGGCCGCTGCGGTTCACTTTCACCCACAACCAGGTCGTCGCCGAGGCCGGGGACGGTGGTGGCGCACAGGCCAGCGAGACGATTCCGGTCGAGTACGCAGGTCCCGAGCTCTCGGTGCTGTTCAATCCGTCCTACCTGCTGGACGGGCTCGGTGCCGTCGAGGACGATCAGGCGACGATCGGGTTCGTTGACGACGATCCGGTCGAGGCCGCCGCGAAACCCGCGGTGCTCACCGGCAAGGACAGCGGCCGCGGCGCTGTCGACGAGGGCGCCTACCGCTACCTACTGATGCCGATCCGCCACGGCGGGGGCTGAGCCGAGGGCCAGGACCGTTCCTCCTGATCGTCTGGTTCGGCGGTCCAGGGTATGGATCCGGGGTGATGAGCCGGCCCGGCCGCGGCCCTGACGAGGACCGGACAGCCTTGTACCCGGATAGCCGGAGACAGGCCACAGATACGCCGAAGAAACACCGTGGGAAATTCGTCCCGCGGCCTCCGCGCGACCCCGCTCGGGTTACCGATGCGGAGAGAACCCGACATCTCCCGTTCGGGATCCGGCCCCTCCTGTTTCCCCGGTTCTTACCTCTGGTGCACTGACGATGTCCGGTGGAGGCTCTAACCTGATCTGGCTCCACGGTAAGAACTCGTTGTTACTTTTCTGGTTCCTCGGGAGGCCTGCCGTGTCCGTTCTCGCCGGTGTCCGGCGTTCACGTCTCGTGTTGACCGCGTTTGCCGTCGGTCTGATCGTCGCCGTGCTCGTATCCTGGAATATCGCGCCCGCGCGGGCGGCGGCGCTGCCCAGCCCTGACCATGTCGTCGTGGTGGTGTTCGAGAACCATTCCTACTCGCAGATCATCGGTAGTTCCAGCGCCCCTTACATCAACAATACACTGAAAAGTGGTGGCGCCAACCTCACCGCGTCGTACGGCCTGACCCACCCGAGCCAGCCCAACTATCTCGCCCTCTTCTCCGGAGGTACCCAGGGCATCACCAACGACAACTGCTACACGCCGGGGTTCAGTAGCGCCGCCAATCTCGGCTCCGAGCTGATCGCCGCCGGTCGCACCTGGGGAAGCTACAACGAGGGCCTGCCCGCCGAGGGCTCGACGGTGTGCACCAACAGCAGCACCAAGTATGCGCGCAAGCACAATCCATGGTTCGCCTTCAGTAACGTGCCGCTGAACACCGCCCACACCTTCGCCCAGTTCCCGAGCAACTACTCCACGCTGCCCAAGGTCTCGTTCGTCATCCCGAACCTGTGCAACGACATGCACGACTGCTCGGTCTCCACCGGTGACACGTGGCTGAAGAGCAATCTCAGCGCCTACGCGACCTGGGCCCAGACCCACAACAGTCTGCTCATCGTGACCTTCGACGAGGACAACGGCTCCAGCGGCAATCACATCACCACGGTGCTCTACGGAGCGCACGTCACCCCCGGAAGCAGCTCGTCGACGACCTACAACCACTACAACGTGCTACGTACCCTGGAGGACCTGAGTGGACTGACCACCCACGCGGGTAACGCCGGAAGCGCATCGGACATCACCGGTATCTGGAGCTAGCACCGGTATCTGGAGCTAGCCGGGCGGGCCGTGCCCGGGACGGTGCTCGTCCTGGGCGGCCCGCCTCGTCACCGACATCTCCGCCCCGGCCGAGAGGGTTAGGGTGCCGGGGCCGGGGTGGTGGGCGACAGTGACATGGTGCCCGCGCCGGGGATCGGGGAGGCGGCCGCGCCCGGATCCACCAGGGGGCCGTCCGCCGTCACGTTCAGGGTGCCGCCCGCCGCGCCGGACTCCGGCGCGGTCGGTGAGTCCCAGGTGGCCCCGGCGGCGTCCGGGTTCGCATGCTTGGTGACGAAATCCTTGATTACGTCCGCGGAGACCGTCGAGCAGCGCTGGGTGCGGTCCCAGGCGGTCAGGACGAAGTGCTTGTTGTCGACGAAGGTGCTCCGGGGCCAGGGCACACCGATGAACCGCGGCCCGGCGTCCGCCGCGAGCTTGCGCAGCTTGTCGACCTGATCCGTCGGCAGGCTCTTGTCGTACCAGCCGATCACGAAGCCGTGTTCGAGGTTGTGTACGGCCCGTTCCACCGAGATGCCCGAGTTCGGGTTGTAGAAGGGAATGCCGTCGGGCAGGGGGTCGGGGTTGTGGTTACCCGAGGATGGCGGTGACGCCTCGTACGTGACCGCCGTGCTGACGTGCGTCGAGCCGCGGAACGGGTCGTTCGCCGTGCCGGTGCACCCGGCCGCGGTGGCGGCCGCCGAGGCCGGCGCGACGTAGCCGACCTTGCGGGCCTCGTTCTTCGATCTGCTGTCCGCGACGCTGTAGATGATGATGCCGACGAGGAGCGCGACGGCGACGAGCCCCGACGTCCCGTAGATGAGCAGCGCGCGGCGGCGTTCCCTGCGCTTCTGTTCACGGCGCAACTGCTCGAGCCGGGTGTTGCGTTCGACGCTCTTCTTACCCACGGCAACTGATCCTACGAAGTGTTGAACCACGTCGTCCGGGCAGGATGGATCCGACCCGCCGAACACCACCGGACACGCCCTGTTCCGCCACGCCGCACCGTGACCGTGGCGTCCCGGATCATCCCGGAGCCGGGCCACCCGGAAGAGGTCGGCCACGAGGTCAGCGGTGGAGGACGAACGCCGCGGTATCGCGGTCCGGTCGGGCGGGTGCGGGCGCGGCGGCGTGCCCGACCCCGACCGCGCCCATCGGTGTCCAATCGGCCGGCAGGTCGAGCACCCGGGTGACCACCTCCGGGCAGAACAGCGTCGACGACACCCAGCACGACCCCAGACCCTCCGTGGCCAGGGCGACGAGCAGGTTCTGCACCCCGGCCCCGACGGAGACGGTGAACATCCGCTCCTCGGCGGCGGCGCGGCGGGCGTCCGGATAGGGATGCGCGCCGTCGAGGACCATGATCGGAACGATCAGCAGCGGGGCACGCCGCAGCACCTCGCCGCGCCGAAGCCGACGCTCGACGGCCGCCTCGTCGAACCCGTCGCGTCGTAGATCGTCCGCCCAGGCTTCGGCCATCGCGTCGAGCAGCGCGGCGTGCCGCTCGGTCACGATCACGAAACGCCATGGTGTGGTGTGGTGCGGGGCCGGGGCGGTGAGTGCGGCCGCGATCGCCCGGTCGACCGCGGCCGGGTCGACCGGGGCGTCGGAGAAGTCCCGCACGGTGCGCCGGTCGCGCAGCGCCGCCCGGCGCGCCTCGAGGGTGCCGAGGCGGAACATGTCCTCACCAGCGGGACGCAGCAGTGCCCGCCCGCCGGCGCCGTCGTCGGGCAGCCGGCCGTAGCCGCGGACGACTGCCACCGGTGTGGCGCCCAGCTTGCCCTTGACGAGGTCGGCGGCCGCGGCGAGCTCGTCGGCCTCGGCCACCTCGGTCATCCCCAGCTCGTTGCCGTAGCCGTCGAGGTCGCCGACGTGGCTGCGCAGCGCCGCCATGCCGGCCACCCCGACGGCCATGTCGGTCAGGCCGCGCCGCCACGGCCGTCCGGCGGTATCGGTGACGATGACGGCGACATCCACGCCGAGCACGGTGGCCAGGCCCGACCGCAGCCGCCTGGCGCTGGCGTCCGGATCCACCGGGAGCAGGGCGAGGGAGTCCTTGGCGATGTTCGACGCGTCGACCCCCGCGCTGGCGAGGACGAAACCGTGGTGCGTCTCGACGATCCGGGTCGGGCCGCGCCGGGCGACCTCGCGTACCGATTCACTGTCGATCATGGCCTGTCTGGCTTCCTCGCGGTCGCCGGACACCGTGACGAGCCGTCCCTCGGCCTTCGAAACAATCTTTGAGGTGACCGCGACGACATCGCCGTCGGCGAGTGTCGGGCCGTGCGTCCGGACGGCCGAGGCCACCAGGACGGCGAGATCGTCGCCGGGACGGACCTCGCCGATGCCGGTGAGCGGGAACACGCGCAGCGCCCGTTCCGCGCTGCGCTCAGACACCGGCGAGCTCCAGAGCCGCCCGGACGATCGCCACCGTGGCCTTCAGATCGGTCATCAACAGGGGTGTCGCGGCCACGGTCGCGCCGGGAACGGTCGCGCCGGCGTCGGCGGTGTCGACGAGCCAGCCGTCGAGCAGGCCGTCCGCCGTCCCGTCTCCCGGGCGCGGGGCCGTCCCGTGCCCGGTCGTGGCGGGCGCGGTGGCCGGCTCGGCGGTGCGCCCCCGGCCGCCGTAATGCACGCCTACCGCCTGGGCGGAGGTCTCGACGCCGATGGCGGCCAGGCAGGCGTCCGCCATCCCGCGCACGGCCGCGCCGCCGATGATCGGCGACACCCCGACCACCGGCGCCGCGGTCTCGTGCACGGCCGAGCGGATCCCGGGAACGGCGAGGATGGTGCCGATCGAGACGACCGGATTCGACGGGGGGAGCAGTACGACGTCCGCGTCGGCGATGGCGGCCAGGACGCCGGGCGCGGGCCTGGCCTTTTCCGCGTTTACCGGGATGATCGCCTGTGCCGGCACGGCGGCACGCAGCCGCAGCCACCATTCCTGGAAGTGCACCGCGCGCTGGCCGTCGGCGTCCGAGATCACCACGTGGGTCTCGACCCGCTCGTCCGACATCGGCAGCAGCCGTACCCCCGGCTTCCACCGCTCACACAGCGCCCGGACCACGTCCGAGAGGGAGTAGCCGGCGTCGAGCATCCGGGTGCGCACCAGGTGGGTGGCGAGGTCGCGGTCGCCGAGTCCGAACCAGGCCGGCCCGACGCCGTAGGCGGCGAGTTCCTCGGCCACGACGAACGACTCGCCCTCGCGCCCCCAGCCCCGTTCGGCCGAGATCCCGCCGCCCAGGGTGTACATGACGGTGTCGAGATCGGGGCAGATGCGCAGTCCGTGCAACGTGATGTCGTCGCCGGTGTTGCCGATTACCGTCACGTCGGCCTCCGGCAGCGCCGCGAGCACGCCGCGCAGGAACCGGGCGCCACCGATCCCGCCAGCCAGGGCTGTAACTCTCACACCGACCAATCCTGGCACCGCGCCCCGACGGATGGGGCACCGGTGGGCGGTGGTGGATCTCCCGGCCGGGGTGATAGCGGCCACCGCCGGGCCACGGACGGATTTCTCCGGACCGGGGCGGGCGCGCCGGTCGTGTTCCTGACCGAGCCTCGGTCGGGGTTCCTAACCGAGCCTCGGTCGGGCGAACAACGGCGTCATCCATCCGTGGAACTCCGGCTTCGCCGGTATCGGCGTGTCCGTGCAGAAGGCCGAGAGCAGAAAGTGCACGAGATGGCTGGTCGGCCGGGAGGGTGCAGGGTTGGCGAGCCCGCCCTCGATGGTGGCGACCACCGCGTCCGCCGCGAGCTCCCGATCGGGTTCGGGCACGAAGTCGTGCACCGCGGCGAGCGCGAGCCCGTGCAGCCAGTCGTGCAGCCGCTCGTGGTACTCCATGACCGGCGCGGCGTGCGGGGCGCGTTCGGCGACACAGGGATGCAGCGTGCGGCGCCGCTCGACCGAGTCCAGGGCAAGGAAGAGCTTCGCCGCCGGGTCTCCGGGTAACGCGGCGATCCGGTCGACCTCAACGTCGAGCAGTCGGTTCAGCACCGCCGCGAAGGCGTGGTCCTTCGACCGAAAATACCAGTAGACGGAGCCCGGTTCGATGCCGGCGGAACGGGCGATCTCCGCGATGGACGTCCCGGCGAACCCGCGGGCCAGGAACTGCTCCTCGGCGACGGTGAGCAACGCATCGATCCGTTCCTCGCGGGGAACCTCCTGGCGGTTGCGTGGCACCTGATCAGCGTAACGACTCCCATGGTGGGGCAGGAGAAAATCGATGCCCAGTAGTGGTAGCCCCCGTGCGGTACGCCGGCGCACGCCGGCGCCGTCCCGACGCCGGCATGATCGGAATCGTGTCCCGGTGTCGGTGGGTGCACTCCGGCCGGGCTCGGGTAGCGGGGTCCGGTGGACGTCTCGGGCGGATGTGTCCTGCTCACCGTCTTTCTCTTGATTCCGATTAGAGAGAGCTGTGAGAGTGAATCCCAGCTCTCTACGTTGCTGGAAGGACCGTCATGTCCGATATCAGAACCACCAAGAGCCTCGAAGCCCTGTCTGCCTCCCTTAATCGCGCGCTTGCTGGGGTCCGCGCCCCCCAGGTCGTGGCCGCCCGCCGGGCCCAGATGCGACAGACCACCGGTACGACGCCGGACGGGTCCGACGTCGCCGGCGCCGGCCGGCGAGCCGACCGGACGCAGGCTCTGGTCGAGACGCTGGCCTCGCGCCGGCGGACGAATATGTTGATCGGCACGCTCGACCGGCTGCGCAGACCCGCCACCGGGTGGCGTGCGGCCGGCCGCGTGACCCCCTGACTCCGGGCCGACCGGGTTTCCTCCCGAACCGCTCAGTACCGTTTCGACACCGCATCCCTTCGATCCCGATGGCCACCGACCGGACCGGTTCACCTGCCGGGCGCCGGGGGCGCCGCCGGAGAATCAGAGGAATTCATGATGAGTACGGCGGCGACATCCAGCGGTGCCGAATCCAGCGGTGCCGAATCCAGCGGTGCCGAATCCAGCGGTGCCGAATCCAGTTCCCCACCGTCCCCGTCGGCGCTACGCCGGGCGCTGCGCCGGGCCCGGGACGGCGCCACGCTCGACGTGGTAGAGGCCACCATTCTGCTGGCCGCGCGCGGCGATGACCTCGCGGACCTGTGCCGCTCGGCGGCCGGGGTCCGCGACGCGGGTCTGGCGTCGATCGGGCGGCCGGGTGTCGTCACCTACTCGCCGAAGGTGTTCATCCCGTTGACCCGGTTGTGCCGGGACCGCTGCCACTACTGCACCTTCGCCACCGTGCCGCACCGGTTGCCCGCCCCCTACCTCACGGTGGACGAGGTGCTCGGCATCGCCCGGGCGGGCGCCGCGGCGGGCTGCGCCGAGGCGCTGTTCACGCTTGGTGATCGTCCCGAGGATCGGTGGCCGGCGGCCCGGGAATGGCTCGACGCCCACGGCTACGACTCGACGCTGGGTTACCTGCGTGCCGTCGCGATCGCCGTGCTGGAGGAGACCGGTCTGCTTCCGCACCTCAACCCGGGTGTACTGAGCTGGGTGGAACTCGCCCGGCTCAAGCCGGTGGCCCCGTCGATGGGGATGATGCTGGAGACGACCGCGACCCGCCTGTGGTCGGAGCCGGGCGGGGCGCACTACGGATCACCCGACAAGGACCCGGCCGTCCGCCTGCGGGTCCTCACCGACGCCGGGCGGTTGTCGATCCCGTTCACGACCGGCCTGCTGCTCGGCATCGGGGAGACCCGGACGGAGCGGGCCGAGACGATCTTCGAGCTTCGAGGTCTGGCCCGCCGCTATGGGTCGATCCAGGAGGTGATCGTCCAGAATTTCCGCGCCAAGGACGACACCGCGATGCGCTCCGCGCCCGACGTCGGTGCCGAGGAGTTGGCCGCGGCCGTCGCGGTCACCCGGCTGGTGCTGGGCCCCACGATGCGGGTGCAGGCTCCGCCGAACCTCGTTGACACCGTGGAGTGCGCCCTGCTGCTTTCGGCCGGCATCGACGACTGGGGCGGCGTCTCCCCGGTCACCCCCGACCACGTCAACCCCGAGCGGCCCTGGCCGGACCTGGACGTCCTGGCGGCCGTGACGGCGCAGGCCGGGTTCACGCTGCGGCCCCGGCTCACCGTCTACCCCTCCCATCTCGGTGAACCGTGGATCGACCCGCGCCTGGCCGGACACGTCGGGGCGTTGGCCGGCGTGGACGGCCTGCTCGCCGACGGCGTGCTCCCGGTCGGCCGCCCCTGGCAGGAGCCCGACGGCGGACTCGCTGACACCGGCCGCACCGATCTGCACGCCGCGGTCGACACGGTCGGGCGCCGCAGCGAGAAACGGGCGGACTTCGACACGGTCTACGGTGACTGGGAGTCGCTTCGGGCACAGGTCAGCGCGGCCGGGACGGGGGTTGACGGAGTCGTCGGCACGGGCAGCCGGGCCATCGCGAGCCGGGCCGGCGCGGCTGCCGGTGCCGGTGCCATGCGGCGGATCGACCCCGACATGCTCGCCGCCCTGCGCCACGCCGGGTCCGATCCGGCCGGGATCACCGACGCCGAGGCGCTGACCCTGTTCGGCGCGGACGGCGCCGCCCTGGAGGAGCTCTGCGCGCTCGCGGACGGATTGCGCCGCGACGTCGTGGGCGAGGACGTCACCTACGTCGTCAACCGCAACATCAACTTCACCAATGTCTGCTACACCGGATGCCGGTTCTGCGCGTTCGCGCAACGCCGTGGGGACGCCGACGCCTACACGCTGTCCTTGGACGAGGTGGGCAGCCGGGCGGCGCAGGCCTGGGCGGTCGGCGCGACCGAGGTCTGCGTCCAGGGCGGGATCCATCCCGATCTACCGGGCGCCGCGTACTTCGATCTTGCCCGTGAGATCAAGCGGCAGGCGCCGGGGTTGCATCTGCACGCCTACTCGCCGATGGAGGTTCTCAACGGCGTCACCCGCACCGGCCTGTCGATCGGCGACTGGCTCACCGCGGCCCGTGAGGCCGGCGTCGACACGATCCCCGGCACCGCGGCGGAGATCCTCGACGACGATGTCCGTTGGGTGCTGACGAAGGGCAAGCTGCCCGCGGCGAGCTGGGTCGAGGTGGTGACCACCGCGCACCGGGTCGGCCTGCGCTCCTCGGCCACGATGATGTACGGGCACGTGGACACCCCCGCACACTGGGTGGCCCATCTGCGCCTGCTACGGCGCATCCAGGACTCCACCGGCGGCTTCACCGAGTTCGTGGCCCTCCCCTTCGTCCATCACAGCTCGCCGATCTACCTGGCCGGTGTCGCTCGTCCCGGCCCCACCCGCCAGGAGAACCGGGCTGTGCACGCGATGGCGCGCATTCTGCTGCACGGCTCGATCGACAACATCCAGTGCTCCTGGGTCAAGCTCGGGGTGGAGGGCTGTCGGGCCGTGCTCACCGGTGGGGCGAACGACATCGGCGGCACGCTGATGGAGGAGACGATCAGTCGGATGGCCGGCTCGCAGCACGGCTCGCGGCGCTCCGTGGCCGAACTCGAGGAGGTGGCCGCGGGGGCGGGTCGTCCCGCTCGGCAACGCACCACCACGTATGGCCGGATCCCTGACGAGCGCTTTCGCGCTGCCCGGGGCCGCACCGTCCGGGCCATGCTGCCGGTGGTGTCCTGACACCCGCCAAGTTCTGATCACCAAAAACTACTCTCCGTAGTCGAATAGGCTGGGGTTGCCGGGTCTGGCGGCTGATCGGTATGCGCCTGCGGCGGTTGCCCGAGCTCAGACCTGCCCTTTTAGGGGTTTATGCCCTTTAGATCTGGGCGGGATAATGCCGTTGCCGCGACCCGTCTGATCGCGCAGAGTGACGGAAGGGAGGGTTGCGTGGACCCTCGGCGACAGGCTGTAGTGACTGTGAGCTATGGTCTCATCGCTGGTTGTAGAAGATGTTGCGACGGTGGGGTTGACGCGATCGAGTCTGGAGCGTGTAATTACCGGCGTGTCATTCCCCCCGCTGGCGGGGTTCGTGCGGTAGTGCGTCGCCTGACCGGTGTGGAAACTAGTCACCTGCGCGCCGGCGCCCAGGGGTGGCCGACCGCACCGCGACGGGTCTGGAGGAGTCCACATGGAGCACGCCGACGCGGGCGTCCACACTGTCCTCGCGGACGTCGAGCGTCCCGCTGAGCATGACCCGTTCGCTGATCACCCTGAGCGGGTGCTCACCGAACGGCACACCCGGGCCACATCCGAAACGGTCCCGCGGGCGCGGGTGCCGGCCACGGCCGCTCCCGCCCTCCCCGAGTTGACCGGTCGGTCCGTCGCCGAGGGCACCGACCTCGTCGAGGACATCCAGGACGATTCCGTCGAGGACATCGACGATGTCGACGATGTCGACGAGGCTGACGAGGCTGACGAGGCTGACGAGGCTGACGAGGCTGACGAGGCCGAGACCGAGGACTTGGAGGATCTTGGTGGATCGGCCGGGAGGTCCGCCCTCGCCCAGGTGATCGATCTGGGGATGGGGGACCTTCTCGGCGAGGCGATGGAGTGGCAGGAACGCGCGCTGTGCGCGCAGACCGATCCCGAGGCGTTCTTCCCGGAGAAGGGCGGCTCGACCCGCGAGGCCAAGCGCATCTGCTCGGGCTGTGAGGTCCGGGCCGAGTGCCTGGAGTACGCGCTGGAGAACGACGAGCGGTTCGGGATCTGGGGCGGCATGTCCGAGCGGGAGAGGCGCAAGCAGCGACGCCGAGCGGTCTGATCCCGACCGGTGACCGGCGGTCGGCGCATGACGGGCGATCCGGGCAGGTCACAGGCGGCCACGGTCGCCGCGGTGACCGTGGCCGATGACGCGGGGCCGCCGGTCGTCGCGGTCTGCGTGCTCGGTCGAGGGGGTGGTGGACCCGACGTTGCCGCCCAGGTCCGGGCCGCCCTGCGTGCCCAGACCAGACCGCCGGACCGGGTCGTCGAGGTGCGGCTCGGTGGCGGGGGATGCGTTCCCCGGCAACGCGCGTCTCCCCTGGACGGGGAGGGTCGCCTCCCGTCCGCCGACCATCCCGTCGACCCGGGCACCGACGGCGCGGATGCTCAGGCCGGTGACCCGGTCGCCGAGCCCCTCGTCGTAGAGGTGCCGTCCGCCACACCGTTCGGCGCCGCCGTAGCCGTGGGGCTGGCTCGGCTGGGGAACCCACCGGAGCACGGATTCGTCTGGCTCCTCGACGACACCGCGATCCCCACCCCGGGCGCGTTGCACACCCTGCTGGCCTACGCCCGGCTGGACCGGGGCGCCGCCGTCCTCGGCCCCAAACTGCTCGCCCGCGCTCCGGAATCCGCCCCACCCGCCGAATTCGTCCCACCCGCCGGAGCGGGCGGTTCCGCTGGACCGGCAGGTGCGCGGTCCCGGCCGGTGACGAGACCCCGGGTGGTTGAAGCCGGGGTGAGCGTCGACCGGGCCGGGCGACGGCATCCCGGAATTCGCCCGGACTATGATGATCATGGACAGTGTGACGGGGTACGTGACGTCCTCGCCGTCGCGTGTTCGGGCATGCTCGTGCGGGCGGTGGTCTGGCGACTGCTGGGTGGACTCGACCCCGAGCTCGATGGTGGTCATGACATCGATCTCGGCTGGCGGGTGGCCCGTGCCGGCCTACGGGTCGTCGTCGTCCCGTCGGCCACGGTGACCGTGACCTCGGCCTCAGCCTTTTCCGGGGGGCCGGCCTTCCCCAGGGCATCGGCCGACCGCGCGGGGGTTCTACGGGTCCGGCTGGCGAACACGGCGACGGTGCTGTTTCCGGCGATGGTGGTCGCCCTGCTCGTCGGAACGGTCGTGCGCACCCTCGGCCTGCTCCTGCGCGGCCGACGCCGGGCGGCGCTCGCCGAGCTCACGCTCGCCGGTACCGTGCTGGGGCGGCCATGGCAGCTGCGCCGGATGCGTCGGCGCGCCGCCCGCACGTGGGCGGTGCCGCATCGGGCCGTCCGCCCGTTGTTCCCGGCCCGCCTGCCGTGGCGGCGCGGAGCCGGCGCCGATGATCTCCTTGATCGGGCCGGAGCCGCCGAAGACGTCGCCGACACCACCTTGATGGTCACCGGGCCCAGACCGGATGTGCACCCGCGCCGGCCGGCCTGGCCGCCGACGACCCTGGCGGCCCTGCTGGGTGCCGTCGGGCTCCTGGCCATGCGGGGGATGCCGGCGGACATGCTCGGCGGGGGCCTGCCGCTCCCGGCAGGCAGCCGGAACCTGTGGTCGGCCGTGTGGTCTGGATGGGCGGGGGCGCCCGATGGACCTCTGAGTGGTCCTAGGCCGGCACCCCCTTTCACCGCGCTGCTCGCCGCGGCAGCCACTCTGCTGGGGGGGAGGCCGGCGCCGGCCGCTTGGATCCTGCTGGCGGCCGGCCCGGCGCTCGCGGGCCTGAGCGTCTACCGGGCCCTCGCCCGGCTGGGACCACATCCGATCGCCCGGTTCGGGCTCGCCGCCGGCTACGGGTTGAACCCGGTGATGACCGGGTCGGTCCTCGCCGGCCGCACCGACACCGTGGGCGCGGTGATCGGCCTTCCCCTGGTGCTCGCCGCCGCCGACGCGGTCCTGCGGGACCGGCGGGACGGCTCCGGCTTTGGCGTCGGTGGGGCGCCGGGCCGGCCGGTGTGGACGCTCGCGATCTGTCTGGTCGGGTTCATCGCCTGCGCCCCGTCGACGCTGGCCATCGCCTGGGCGGGCCTGGTCGTCGTCGCGTTCCTGACCGCGCGGTCCAGGCTGCCCGGTATGATCGTCGCTCTGCTCGCGACGATCATACCGGTGCTTCCGGACCTGCGGGTGGATCCCGTCGCTGTCCTCACCGAATCGGCGATCACCCTGGCCCGGTTGCCCCAGTACTCCCTGGCCCTGCTGGCCGGTGCGGACAGCGGACCCAGGGCCGATGTGGCCGGCTTCGTCGGTGGATGTCTGGCCTGCTGGTTGTTCGGCCGCCTCGCGGGCCGGGAGCGGGGCCGCCGGCGGCGCACGGCCGTGCTGGTGGTCCTTCCCGTGACGCTGCTCCTCCTCGTCGGGCCGCTGATCCTTGCCGCCCGCTTCCTGGCCGTGGACGTGGCCCGGCCCGGCGACACCACAGGGGCGAACCCGGCCGGCGTCGAGGGGTCCGCCCTCGCCCACGCGGTCGCGGCCGTGACCCGCGCCGCCGGGCCGGGTGCCCGCGTCCTCGTCCTGCACCAACCGGCCTCGGCCAGAACGATCCGGTACACCCTGGCCTCCGCGTCCGGGCCGACGTTTCCCGAGGCCGGCGCCCGCACCCCGCGGCGGTCCGGCCGGTTCCTCGCCGACATGGTCGCGGACCTCGCCACCAACGGTGGCCGGGCAGCCGGCTGGCTCCCGCTTCTGGGCGTGACATCGGTCGCTGTACCTACGGTCGACTCGGCCTCTCAGCTCGTCGCCCGCCTGGACGCGACGCCGTCCTTGATCCGGGATCGTCCCCGCCCGGGGGCGATCCTCTGGCGCCCCGCCGTTGCGGCCCGTGGTGCGACGGCCTTGGGAGAGCCCGGTGGGGCCGGCGCGCCGCGACCGGACGCATCCGGGTGGGCGGGCGGACCCCTGGCCTGGGTGATGGAGTCCGATCGGGCCGATCGTCGTGAGCCGGTGGCGCGGCACTCCGCTCCCGCGGCGACGAGGCCGACAACCCGCCCGATCGGTACGGCGCCGGGTGTTCCTCCCCTCCTCTCGGCGCCGCTGCCGCCAGCGCCCTCCTCGGTACGTCGGTTGGCCTCCGGCGAGCGGTTGCCCGCCCTCGCAGCCCGGTCCGGCCCGGCACGCTGCCTGGTGCTCGCCGTGCCGGCGGATGCCGGATGGCACGCGTGGCTGGAAGGCCGGCCGCTGGCTCCGTTCCGGGCGTGGGGCTGGGCAGCCGGATTCCAACTGCCGCCCGACGGCGGTCGGCTCCGCATCGACCACGACCGGACTTCACCCCACCGGGCAGTGGTGGGCCAGGCTGCGGCACTCGCCGCGCTCGTCCTGCTGGGAATCCCGGTCATGCTGGGAATCCCGGTCATGCGGTCGCGGCGGATGGCTCCCCCGGCTGCGACGCAGCCGGGGCGGGTCGGGAAGGTCGAACGGCCGTCATACCAGCGGCCGTCGTGTCACGTCGTGGTCGTTTCGCGGACGGTCGTTTCGCGGACGGTGCTGCCGCTGGCGGTCCTCGGACTGCTCGGGCTGACCGGGGCGTTCCTCGCCGGCACCGGCACCGGCACCAGCACCAGCACCAGCACCAGCACCGGTGCCGGGAAGGGACGGATCTGGCCGCTGTCAGGCGCCATGCTGGCCTGCCCGGACCTGACGCTGGTGGCACCCGATCCGGACGGGCCGGGCGGGCGGGCCCGTTCGCTCGGCCTGGACGTGGCCGCCGGCGGTGGACCGACGGGCCGGGTGCGGGTGTCCACGGTGGGGTCCGAGGTTCCAACCAAAGGGCTTGGACTACGGATGGACGCCCGTGGTCGACGTCACCTGGACCTTCCGCGGCCCTCGGAGAGCAGCGCCGTCACCGGCGTGGCGGGCAGCCGCGGATCGATCCTGGTGACCGCCCAGGGTGCGTCCGCCGGGGGACTGTCGGCCACCGTGACGGCCCGGGACAAAGACGGCGTCGGGTCAATGGACGGCGTCGGGCCGATTCAGGCGCGTTGCGAGCCGTCCCGGGCCCGGGTCTGGTTCACCGGACCATCGACCGTGGCCGGTCGGGATCCGGTGGTGATCTGGTCGAATCTGGCAGATGAACCGGCCCTGATCAACGTGCGGGTGCTTTCCGACGGACCGGCGACGTCGCCGCAGGACATCACCGTGCCCCCGGAGCACGCGGTGATCCGGCGACTCGCCTCCCTCGCACCGGAGGCCACCGCGACCGCGCTCGACGTCCAGGTGCGCTCCGGCCGGGTTCTCACCTGGGTCGCGGACCGGCCCAGCGCGGGGCGTACGGACTCGGTGCCGGGGACGGACCGGGCGGGGCGTGCGGATCCGGTGAGCCTTGTCCCGAGCACCTCCGCCCCGGCCCGGCGTCTCCTGCTTGGCGGGGTCGTCGTCCCGGCGGGGTCAGCGTCCTCGACGGCGCACCTGGTGCTCGCCGCACCGTTGCGGGAGGCCACGGTGCGCATCACGGTCCTCACGGGTACGGGTCGGCACACGCCGATCGGCCTGGAGGCCGTCGTCGTGCCCGCCACGGGTGCGATCACCACGCCCGTGCCGCTGCCGGCGGGCGCCGCCTCGGCGGTCCTGGTCGAATCGGCCGATGACGCACCGGTGCTCGCCGGACTGGCCGCACCGTCGGGCCGGGCGGGAGAGCGGTCGACCGGCTCGGCCGGCGGATCCACCTGGGTCGGCGCCACCAGCCTTGATCCTCCGCTCGACCCGCGCGGGCTCGACGCGTACGGCCAGGCGGTCGGCCTCTCCGGGCCGACGGGGCTGGCCGCCGGGGCGGGATCCGCGCCGGACGCGGTCGTCTCCCTCCCACCGGTGCCGCCCGGCGCGACCGGCGTCGTCGTGCTCGCAGCTCCGGCGGGAGCGGTCACGGCGTGGATCGACGGCGAGCTGGTACGGGTACGGCCGGGCACCGTCGCGACTGCCCGCATGCCGATCGGACGGGCCGGTGGACGGCTTGTCGCGGTCGGCGGCCCGCTGGAGGCCACCGCCGTGATCGGCCCTCCCCCCGGTACGCCGGGGGAGGGCCGGGTATCCGGGGATCCGCCCCGTGGGCCTACCCCCTCCGGTTCCTCCGGCTCCACCGGCTCCGCGTCGTCGACCGCCGCGTCGTCGACCGCCGCGTCGTCGACCTTCGGGATGCCCAAGCCCGTGATGCCGCGGAGCATCTCCACCGTCGTTCCGTTGTGGGGGGCGTCGAGGCTCCTCGACGCTCCGGTCTCCATCGAGGATCCCACCGTCCTGTATCAGCGCGGCTAGGCCTGTGTCCGCCGACCTTCGACCTTCGCCTCGTGGCGGGCCGGGCACCGGTCGGCGTCCTCCCAGGACGTGCGGGAGGTTCGTGACGTTTCCGGTCTTCCGGGCCGTCAGCACCCCGCCCTGTCGGTGGCGTCGCCCGTCAGCGGCCGGAAGCGGCGAGAAAGACCCGACCGGTGCCGGTGAGGGTCAACGCGGCGGATCCGGCCAGCAGGGCGGACCGGCCCCCGCGCAACTCCACCGGGGCGACGGTCGTCCCGTCGTCGGCGGTGCCGGTCACCCGGACCGCACCCTCGATGGCCAGCAGCAGCATGGGCCGTCCCACGTCCAGGGCACCCCCGGTGCAGATCGCCTCGGTGAGGGCGAAGTCCCCGACGGGGACATCCCAGCCGCGGAGCAGACCACCGGAGGAGACCGCGAGGGTACGGGGCATGAGGATCGGTGCCGCGCTCGGAGTGGGATCGAGGATGCGTAGGAGCTCGTCGACATCGATGTGCTTGGGGGTGAGCCCGCCGCGCAGCACGTTGTCCGAGGCCGCCATGATCTCGATACCCAGGCCGGAGACGTAGGCGTGGAGCAGCCGCGCGGGCTGGAAGAGCCCCTCCCCGGGGCGCAGGGTGACGTCGTTCAGCAACAGGGCGGCCGCGATCCCGACGTCGCCCGGGTGCGCGGCCGCGAGCAGACCGATCAGATCGGCCGCCCGCGCGACGTCATCGGCTTCGGCGCCGTCCACCGCGGCCCCGTCCGTCGCCGTGTCGTCCGTTTCGGCGCTGGGCGGCCCCGGCGCCGTCGGCGCTGCCGCGCCGTACGGGCCGGCGGCGAGCCGGCGGGCCGTCGCTACGAGGCCGCGAACGAGGTCACGGGCGGGTTCGCGCGGCATGGTCAGCAGGGAGCGGAGCACCTGTGCGGCGCCGCCCGAGGGATCGTCGGCCAGTGGTCGGAAGGCGGCGGTGAGGGCCGGTGAGCCCAGCCGGGCGACGATGGCGAGGGTCCGGCCGGGATCACGCATGCCGGCGAGAGCCCGAAACGGGGACAGCGCGACGATCAGTTCGGGCTTGTGATTCCGGTCACGGTAACGTCGACGTGGATCGCCCAAGCCGAGACCGGCCGCGTCGTCCGCGTCGAAGCCGGCCCGGGCCTGCGCCAGGTCCGGGTGCACCTGCAGCGACAGCGCCTTCTCGGCGGCCAGCACCTTGAGCAGAAACGGCAGCTGACCGACGAGGTCGGTGGCCGGACGGCGGATGCCGTCGTCCTCGGCGAGGGCCGTCGCCACCGGATGGGTGCCGAGCCACAGCTCCGCGACCGGCTCACCGGTCGCGGCCGCCCCGAGCAGGTTCGGAATCGCGGTTGGGGACCCCCAGGCGTACGACTGCGCCTGACCGTGCAGTGGCAGGACCCGGGCGCCGGATGCCGTCGCCCGAGCGGGCTCGTTCCTGGTGGTCACGGTCTCCCTCGTGGTGGGTGTCCTGCGGCCGGCCAGCCACCGCGGCTCGGCTGTTCCTCGCTGTTGCTCGCTATTCCTCGTCGCCCCAGCCGTGGCCCTCCGGGTCGATCACGGCGGGGTCGACCCCCATCATCTCAGCCATCTCGTGGATGATCGCATCGAGGACGAGCTCGGCCAGGTCCTCGCTGTCGACGGCCCGCGCCTCGATCGGGCGGCGGTAGACGACGATGCGTCGCGGGGTTCCCGACCGACCCTTGCCGCCGGCCGGCTGGTAATGGGCGAGCGGGATCTCGTCATCGGTCACCGCCACCGGCGGTACGTCCTCGACGGCGAACTCGACGTCCGCGAGCTCAGTGGACCACCGGTGGTCGAGATGCTCGACGGCGTCCAAGACGAGATCGTCGAAGCGGTCGCCGCGGGTGGCGTAGGCGGGCACGTCCGGCGGAAGGAGAGTGCCCCGGATGCCACGGCCGCGCCGGTCGCGCCGGCGCCGTGGCGGGATCGGCCGGGCGACTGCCGGGAACCGCTCGGGCTCGGTCACCCTGTCAGCGTAGCGTTCAAGGATGGACGGTCGTCCGTCGATCGCGGTGAACTCCGCGCCGCTTCCGGCATCGCTCGGAGTGGTGCGCCGATCCGTGGGCGCGGCAACGACGGTTCCGGTCACATCCCTGCGCTCCATCCCCCATCGCTACCAGCTCGAGGACGGTCCATGATCTCAAAATCGCTCTGGATACGTGCTGAACGAGGGATATTGTATGCGGGCCGCGATGGCATGGTCGACGCCGCGTGACGATTAGTCGTCGCGCCACGCGACACGACCCGAGGTGGTGGCCGTCGTCCGTTCCGGGGGCTACCGTCCGGAACGTGAAGCCTCGGCGCTGCTCCCGCTCGGCCTGTTCCGCAGCCGCGGTCGCCACGCTCACGTACGCCTACGCGGAATCCACGGCGGTATTGGGCCCGCTCTCCCCGTACGTCGAACCACACTCCTACGATCTGTGCGGCACCCACGCGGATCGGCTCACCGTGCCGCTTGGCTGGGCTGTGGTCCGGCTCGAGGCCGAGGCACCCCGTGAGGGGGGTCGTGAGGTGGCCGGGGACGATCTGGAGGCCCTCGCGGACGCCGTGCGTGAGGCGTCCCGGCGGGGAGGGCCGGAGCCCCCGCAGGGTCCGCAGGCCCCACCCCCGGGTGGCCGGCGGGGTCACCTGCGGGCCGTTCCCAGCCCGTCCTGATCCGGAGCGCTCCCACCTCTTGGCCGTCCCGGTCAGGTGGTCGTCCCGATCTTCCGTTTGTCCTGGTACCGGTGGTTCGGCGAGTGGTTCGGCGCGAGTTCGCCCGGACGCGGTTCCAGCGGTGTCGGACCCGGCGGATAAGGTCAACCGAGCCGGTCGCAGTAGTGGCCGCGCGGCCGGGAGGCACCATTCACCCGGTGCCGGGGGACACCAGGGAGAAGGGTTGGAAGGGATGCGTGACCTCTCGCGGATCTTCAAGGCGTACGACGTGCGTGGCGTGGTGCCGGCGGAGTTCGACGCCGACGTCGCCCGAGCCACCGGAGCCGCCTTCGTGCGGCTGCTCGGCGCCCCGCGGATCGTGACCGCGCACGACATGCGGGAGTCGTCGGTCCCGCTCGCCGAGGCCTTCGCGGAAGGGGCGGCCAGCCAGGGCGCGGACGTGATCGCCGCCGGGCTGGGATCCACCGATCTGCTCTACTTCGCCGCCGGTTCGCTGAACATTCCGGGTGCGATGTTCACCGCGTCGCACAACCCGGCGAAGTACAACGGCATGAAGCTCTGCCGGGCCGGCGCGGCACCCATCGGCCAGGAGACCGGGCTCGCCGACATCCGCGCGATGATCGAGGCGGGCATTCCCGCCGGTCCCGGTCGTCGCGGCACCGTGGCTCGGCGGGACCTGCTGGACTCCTACGTGCGTCATCTGCGCACCTTGGTCGACTTGGCGCAGATCCGGCCGCTGACGGTCGCCGTGGACGCGGGCAACGGCATGGGCGGGCTGACCGTCCCGGCCACCTTCACCGGGCTGCCGCTGACAGTGATCCCGCTCTACTTCGAGCTGGACGGCTCCTTCCCGAACCACGAGGCGAACCCGATCGAGCCGGCGAACCTGCGGGACCTGCAGGCCGCCGTCCGCAGCTCCGGAGCCGACATCGGCCTGGCCTTCGACGGCGACGCCGACCGCTGCTTCGTCGTCGACGAGCGGGGGGAGATCGTCTCTCCGTCGACCATCACCGCCCTGGTGGCCGATCGCGAGCTGGCCCGGGAGCCGGGGGGCACGATCATCCACAACGTCATCGTCAGCCGGGCGGTCCCCGAGCTGGTCACCGAGCGCGGGGGGGTCCCGGTCCGGACCCGCGTGGGCCACTCGTTCATCAAGGCCGAGATGGCCCGTACCGGCGCGGTTTTCGGTGGCGAGCATTCCGGTCACTTCTACTTCCGCGACTTCTGGCGAGCGGACTCCGGCATGCTCGCCGCGCTCCATGTGCTCGCCGCGTTGGGCAGCCAGGACCGGCCGCTGTCCGAGCTGCTCGGGGGGTACGCCCGTTACAGCGCGTCCGGTGAGATCAATTCCGAGATCGCGGACGCCGCGGCGGCGATGAACGTGATCGAGAAGGCGTACGCGCCGGACGCTGCCGACGTGGACCACCTGGACGGGTTGACGATCTCCTTCTCGGACGGATCCTGGTTCAACCTCCGCCCGTCCAACACCGAGCCGCTGTTGCGGCTCAATGTGGAGGGGCCCGACGACGCCACGATGCACCGGCTGCGCGACGAGATCCTCGCTCGGATCCGGAGCGGAAGGGAAGCCTGATGAGTCTCGACCCGCTGCTGTTGGAGATCCTTGTCTGCCCGTGCAGCAAGCACGGTGAGCTGCGGCCCGACGAGCTGAGCGGCGCCCCCGTGCTGGTGTGCCTCGCCTGCGACCTGGCGTTCCCGGTGCGGGACGACATCCCGGTGATGCTGCTCGACGAGGCGATCCCGTTCTCCGGCGCGTCGGCGTCGAACTGACGCCGCGGCCTCGACGTGTATCTCGACGAGGCGATCCTCGACGACACCGCCCGGATCGACGCCGGTCACGCCGGCGGTCTCCTGCCGCACATCGCCTCCGCCGCCCGCCAGGTCCGTCGCGGTGCCACCCTCGCCCAGGAGGCCGGGGTCGGTCGCCTCGCCGCCGACGGACGGCCCCGGGCGGTCGTCGTGGTGGGTGTGGGCGGCGCGGCGCTGGCCGCCGAGGTGCTCGCCGCCGTCGCCGGGCCGGCCAGCCCGGTGCCCGTCATCGGTCACCACACCTACGGCCTTCCGGGCTGGGTGGGGGTGGCCGACATCGTCCTCGCGGTGTCGGCGTCCGGTGCCTCCGCGGAGACCTGTTCGGCGGTGGAGGAGGCGAACCGGCGCGGCGCGCGGGTGGCCGTGGTCGCCCCTGCCGACACCCCCCTGGCCTACCTGGCCGGGGTGGCCGGTGCGCCCCTCGTCGTGACTTCGGCGGAGCGGCCCGCTCGTGCCGTCCTGTGGTCGTTGTCGCTGCCACTGATCATCGTCGCCCGGGCCCTGGGTATCGCGCGGGTGGCGGACGAGGCGATCGAGGCGGCCGCCGTCCGCCTCGAGGACGTCGCGACCCGTTGCCGTTCGTCCAGCGAGTCGTTCGTCAATCCGGCGAAGACGCTCGCGCTCGAGCTGGCCGGTACGTTGCCGCTCATCTGGGGAACCTCACCGGTGACGAACGTGGTGGCCGAACGTGCCGTCACCCAGCTCGCGACGAGCGCGAAGTATCCGGCCATCGCCGGGGCGCTGCCGCATCCCGCCCGCCACCAGGTCGCGCTGTTCGACGGTGCCTTCGGGGCGGGTCTCGCGGCGGCTGGCGACCCGGCGCGCGACGACCTCGACGACTTCTTCCGCGACCGCGCCGAGGAGGACGAGTCGATCCGGCTCCGCCTGGTCCTGCTGCGCGATCCCGACGTCGAACGTCCGGATGTCGCCCGGCAGGCCGAGGCGGCGGTGGCGGTGGCGGCCGAGCGAGGCGTCGGCGTCACCGAACTGCGCGCCGACGGCGGCGGGCCGTTGGAACGGCTCGCCTCACTCATCGGCCTGTTCGACTACACGGCCGTTTATCTCGCCTTGGCGCTCGGGGTCGATCCCGTGCAGGTACCCGCCGCCCATGACCTCAGGCGCTGACAGACCTCAGGCGCTGACAGACCGCCGGAAGGCGGGCTAGTGGGCGGCAGGCTGATCCCCTCTGCCGGATCCCGGTTCGGCGCCGTTCTGGGGTTGCTGCGGCTGTCCCTGGTTCTGCCCGCTCTGGTCCGTGCCGGGCTGGCCGAGCGGGGTGCCGCCTCCCTGCGGCTGCCCGCCCGTGCCAGGGAAGATCTGCTGACCCAGGTTCTGCAACAGGTCGCCGAGGCCCTGACCGGGTGCCGGCGCTGGCGGGGTGTTCTGCAGACCTCCCTTGATGCCGCGCGCGACGGTCGGATCGGCACCGGGCAACGGGACTACCGGCTGGTTGGCTAGGGCGGCCCGCATCGACTTGCTCCAGATGATCGCGGGCAGGTCGCCGCCGAAGACACGGGGCCAGGTCCGGCCGTCGGCGACGACGCCCCGCAGCGGGTGGCTCTCCGCTCCCATGGGATCGCCGACGGCTACCGCTGCGGTGATCTGCGGGGTAAAGCCGACATACCAGGCGGCCGAGAACTCGTCGGTGGTGCCGGTCTTGCCCGCCGAGGGGCGGTCGATGGCCGCCTTGGTCCCGGTCCCGTGGAGCGGGACGCCGGCGAGCACGCTGGTCACGGTGTCGGCGACACCCTTGGCGAGTACCTGTTCGCACTGCGGCGGCTGGGCGATGTCGATCGGGTCGTGGCTGGAGTCGACGGCCCCGGTGGCGAAGCGGGGCGTGCAGCGCACCCCGCCGCCGGCGATCGTCGCGTAGGCGTCGGCCATCTGCAACGGGGAAACGTACATGTACTGGCCGCCACCGATGGCGGTGGCCCCGTCGGTGGAGCCGATCTTGTCCGCCTTCGGCGGTGTGACGCCCAGGCGTTTGGCCATCTCCAGGACCGCCGGGATGCCGGTCTTCTCCGCGAGCTGCACGTAGAAGGTGTTCACCGAGTCCCAGGTGCCCTTGGGGATGTCGTAGATGCCGGCCTCGGCGGGATCGGAGTTCGAGAAACCCCTGGGGCAGTCGCCCTCACCGCGGTCCAACGGGAACTTCTTGCTCTCGTAGCAGGCCGGGGAGTAGAAGGCCGTCGAGGTGCCGTAGCCCTGTTCGAGCGCGGCGGCGAGCACGAAGGTCTTGAACGTCGACCCGGGCTGGAAGGTGGCGTTGGTCGGCAGCGGCACCACCGTCTGGTTGGCTGCTGTGTTCGAGCCGTACACCCGGTTCACTGCCATGGCGAGGATGTTGCCGGTACCGGGCTGGATGACGACCTCGGTCGCCGACACCCGGTTGCTCGGCGATATGGTCGAGTTGACGGCGTCCTGCGCCGCCTGCTGCACCAGTGGGTCGAGAGTGGTCCTGATGACCAGGCCGCCCTCGTAGATGCGTCGGTTGCGTTCCTCCAGGGTGGAACCGAGCGCCGGGCTCGCCCGCAGCTGGGAGCGCACGTAGTCGCAGAAGAACGGCGCCGACGACGTCTCGCAGGAGTCCGCGGCTGGCGGCGGGGCTTTCACGACGTTCAGCGGCAGCTGCTTCGCCGCCTCCGCCTGGGTGGTAGAGACATACCCCTCGGCGGCCATCTTGTCCAGCACGGTGTTGCGCCGGGCCAGCGCGGCCTCCGGGTGAGCTGCGGGGTTGTACCGGGACGGACTCTGCACGAGCCCGGCTAGCAGCGCCGCCTGTTCGAGGGTGACCTGGGAGATGGGCACCCCGAAGTAGTGCTCGGCGGCGGTGCCGATCCCGTACGCGCCGTCACCGAAATACGCGATGTTGAGGTAGCGCTCCAGGATTTCGTCCTTGGAGAACCGCTTCTCGATGTCCAGGGCGTACCGGAGTTCCTGGATCTTGCGGTCCAGGGAGTCTCCGGCCACGACCTCTCGCTCCCGCGTGGTGCGGGCGTTCTGCAGCAGCACGTTCTTGACGTACTGCTGAGTCAGCGTCGAACCGCCCTGAGCGACTCCGCCGGCCTCGCTGTTGCGCAGCGCGGCGCGGAAGACGCCCTGTGGGTCGACGCCGCCGTGCTTGTAGAAGCGGGCGTCCTCGATCGAGACGATCGCCTCGCGCATGATCTTCGGGATCTCGTTGCCGGGCACGACGATGCGGTTCTCGGCGCCGCGCAACGTGGCAATCACTGATCCGTCGGCGGCCAGAATCGTCGAACTCTGCGGCAACGGAGGCGTGACGAGCTCGCCGGGCAGCCCGAGGAAGTGGTCCGCGCTTTCCTTGGCGAACAGGCCGACCGCACCGACGAACGGCAGGGACAACAACGCGACGACCAGCCCCAGAACGATCGCCGTCAGCCCCATCTTCTTCAGGACCCGACGCCGGTTCACGGGCGGACGGGGGTTGAGCGGCCTACCCGCTCCACCGGCCCCGGCCGCGCCGGCTGCGGCCGGACCGTCGCCCGTGCCGCCGGGGGAGCGACGCGCGGAAGCGCCGTCGTCCGCATAGGTGACGCCGCTCGCCACGTTGCCCGGCCTGGCGGATCGGGATGGCCTGGCGGATCGGGGCGATGCGGCGGATCGGGGCGATGCGGCGGATCGGGGCGATGCGGCGGATCGGGGCGGGGCGGGGGCACGTTCCGGCGCGACGGCGCGCGACGGGACACCCGGCCGGGCCGGCTTGCTCGGGTCGGCCGGCTTGCTCGCGCGCGGGGGCGGGGTGGCTTGAGATGGAGTGCTCGACTCCCGTCCGACAGACGTCAACGTCACCCCCTCCGTGGACCGGCGCAAGGGCCGGAGTCTTCCTGGGACCTGTCCAGCATGCGTGAGCCGGCACTTGGTCGCTCACCGGCATCACCGCCTCGAACCCGGTGCGACGTGGCAGCGGGTGCGCGCCGGGTTCGAGGCGGTTGGTGCGGACGGTCTGATTCCTAGGTAACGCTAGACGAGCGTTTCACCGGCGGACCAGCCGCCACGTCCGGTGTGTGCGGTACGCCCCACATTGTTTAGCAGACGTTAAGGAAGTGTGGATCTGATGGTGCGTGTCCCGGCTGGTCCGGGCGGGTGCGGCCGGATGATGGGCTGGCTGCCTGCCGGGGACCGGTGAGGGCGGCGGGGGTTACCGGCCCGGCGGGGGTTGCGGGGCCGTGGGGTAGGGGGGTGGCGGGGATTGGTCTTGGGCCGTCGGGTACTGGGCCGTCGGGTACTGGGCCGTCGGGTACTGGGCCGTCGGGTACTGGGCCGTCGGGTACTGGGCCGTCGGGTACTGGGCCGTCGGGTACTGGGCCGTCGGGTACGGGGAGAAGACGGGAGAGGGTATCGATCTCGGCCGGTTCGCCGTCAGCCGATGGTAGGCACGCCGGGTTCGCTCGGCCAACACGGCGGACAGGTAGGCCCAGCCCGGCGTGCCGGGCGGCGGCGGTGGTGTCACGACGGCCCGCACCTGCCGGACCAGCCCGCTGCCGAGGCGTTCGAGGGCTTGCGGGGACAGCTCGTGCGCCCGGCCGAGGAACTGGCGGGCACGCAGGGCCAGAGCATCATCCAACCCGGTGAGGTCGAGGGTGGCGGCCCAGCCGACGAGCTGGGGCGGGACGGACGGCGGCGCTCCGCCAGGGCGCGGCACGCTGGCCTGCAGGACGACCGTGCCGGCGAAGACGTCCCCCAGCCGCTTCGCGTGTTTCGACACCAGCATGCTGATCACCGCGGGCAGGCCCAGTAGCAGTCCGGGACGTTCGACGACCGCCCCGACCAGACCCCGGGCGAACGCGTGCCGGAAGTGGATGGGACCTCCGTCGTCGCGGACGACACGCAGCCCCATGGCCATCTTGCCGAGGGTCCGCCCGCGCGTCAGCGTCTCGCAGGTGACCGGATACCCGAGCACGACGCCGACGTAGACCAGCAGGAATACCGCGGCGATCAGGGCGTCGTTGTCGGGCCGCACGATCAGCAGGGCCGCGGCGCCGACCGCGTAGAGGATGTAGAGCTGGATGAGCAGGTCGAGCAGGCCGGCGATCAGACGGGAGCCCAGCCGAGCCACCCGCAGTTCGATGGTGATCGCTTCACCTGTGACGATCGCCTCACCCGTGAGGACACCCGTGCCGGCGAGACCGGCGGATCCCTTTCCCGTGACGACCTGGTTCATCTGGGCCCCCCGGGACCTCGATGGGTATCCGGACATCACCTTATGGCTTACGCCGCCCGGTTCGATCCTCCTCGCCGGGTGGTGCCGCCGACGGCGGTGAGGACGGTTCGGACGCGTGCGGCTCGAGGTCTGGGAGGATCTCGACGGGCTGGGAGGATGAGACCGCCATGGATCTCGATGCGTACGTCGCCGTGCACCGTCCGGAATGGGTCCGGCTTGGTCGGCTCGTCGACAAGGCCGGCCGGCCGCGGCGGATGGCACCGGACGAGCTCGACGAACTGGTCGAGTTGTACCAGCGCACGGCTACCCACCTCTCGGTCATCCGCAGCCGGTCGTACGACACGACCCTGGTCGACGATCTGACGAACCTGGTGGCGCGAGGCCGGGCGGCGGTGGGCGGCGCACCCGACCCCGGCTGGCATGTCGTCGGCCGTTTCTTCGCGGTGACGTTTCCGGTGGCCGTGTACGAACGCCGATGGTGGGCTGTCGCGACGGCGCTCGGTTCCCTGCTCGTCGCGCTGGCCGTCGGTCTGTGGGTCGTGCACGACGCCGAGGTGCAGGCGAACCTGCGTGCGCCGGACGCGGTCGCGGATCTGTGCCGCCACGACTTCGCGTCCTACTACACCGAGAATCCGGCCTCGTCCTTCGCCAGCCAGGTGTGGACGAACAACGCCTGGGTGGCCGCGCAGGCGGTGGTCTCCGGGGTGCTGCTGGGTCTCCCGACCCTGCTGGTCATGTTGCTGAACGCGCTGAATCTCGGCGTCGTCGGCGGATACATGTCCAGCTGTGGGGAGAGCGGGCAGTTCTTCGGCCTGATCCTCCCGCACGGCCTGCTGGAGCTCACGGTCGTGTTCGTCGCGGGCGGGGTCGGGCTGCGTCTCGGTTGGACGATCATTGCGCCGGGTCCGCGCAGGCGGGTGGAGGCCTTGGCCGCCGAGGGGCGCGCGGCGGTGGCCATCACGATGGGGATGGCGCTCGTGCTGGCCGCCTCCGGGCTGATCGAGGCGTTCGTGACCCCGTCGGGGTTGCCCACGGCGATCCGGATCGGGATCGGCGCGGTAGCGTTCGGCGGCTTCATCGCCTACGTCCGGCTGTATGGCGGCCGGGCGGCCGCGGCCGGAGAGACCGGTGACATCGACACCGGACGCGGCGGCGCCGACCTGCTCCCGGTGGCCTGAGCGCGGGTACACCGACTACCCGGCACCATCTCATGGGTGGCGAGCACCATCGGTTTTCAGAACGGGGGCTCCGGCCGTGGTTGAAAGCCACTGCTCGGTGATCCTCCTGAGCTCGCCGCTGGCGGTCAGTTCCGCCAGCGCGGCGTTGACGTTGCGCACCAGCGGATTACCCTTCTCGAACAGCAGGCCGAACTGCTCGGGCTCGCCGGTCGAGGGAAACTGACCGATGATGACGGAATTCTCGATCTCGGTGGCGGTCAGTTTGAACGCGGTGGGCAGGTCGACGACGATCCCGTCGATCGGGCCGTTCTCCAACGCGGTCTCGGCCTCGTTGGTGTCGTTGAAGACGGCCGGCTGCGCTGCCGGTTTCACCTGCTTGTTGATGGCGGTCAGACTCGTCGTGCCGATCGCGGCGCCGAGCTTGGCGTTCTTCAGCCCGGCGAGAGTCGTCACGTGCGCGATACGTGAGGATCTGAGCGCCACGACGGCCTGCGCGACGTCGTAGTAGCCGCTGCTGAAGTCGACTGCCTGCCGCCGTTCCGGCGTGATCGAGATCTCGTTGATGTCGAAGTCGAAGTTCTTCGCGCCGGGTGCGAACGAACTGTTGAACGGCACGTTCATCCAGTGCACCTGCGCCGCGGTGAAACCGAGTTTCGCGGCGACGGCGTAGGCGACTGCGCTCTCGAATCCCTGGCCGCTCTCCGGTCTGCCGTCGGCGAACCACGGCTCATATGCCGGTGAGCCGGTGGCGATGGTCAGCTGGCCGGGCTTGACCAGGTGAAGGGAGGCCGACCCGGTGGTGCCCGACGAGCCCGGGGTCGAACCACCCGACGACGCGCAGGACGCGAGTGCCAGTACCGCCGCGACCACCAGCGCGAGAGCGGCAGGCCGCCGTGGGCGTTGCATGGAAGACCTCCTGAGATGCCCCACCCTCGCGGATGGGCGCCGGAGCGCGGACTCTCGGGTCGCGCCGGCCTCGGGCCGGGCGGTGGGAGGGGCATGGTGTGCCTCGGCCGGCCAAGAACCGCGGAAACCGGCCTCCTGGACAAGGGCGCGACGCGGTCGGTGCGATGTCCCGTGACGCCGCCTTGGCAGCGGCCATCCCCGGACCATGCTGGTCAGAGTACCGTCTACCGCCACGGAACCATCCGGGGACACCGGCCGGCCCGGCCGGCACCTCGCGAAATCACCTTCGATGATTTCGCTGAGATAGTCGTCTAGAGCCGGCCGAGGGATTTCAAGGTGAGGTAGATGTCGGTGACGGCCGCCGCGTAGCCGCTCGGCGGTGCGTCCACCACCTCGACCCCGCGGCGGCGCAGCGTCTCGGTGAGCTCCCGTCGCCGCAGCAGAGTCTGTTCGGCCGCCGCGGCCGCGTACACCTCACGGACGTCACCTCGGCCGGTCGTCATCTCGTCCACGCGCGGGTCGCGCAGCGCCGCGACCACGACAGTGTGCCGCGCGGCCAGCGTCGGCAGAGCCGGGAGCAGCCCCTCCTCGATCACCGCTGGTACCAGGTCGGTGAACAGGACGACCAGGGACCGCCGCGAAGTCCCGCGCAGCACCGTCGACACGATTCCGCCATGATCGGCCTCGATCAGGGCCGGTTCCAGGATGGCCATCGCGTCGCTCATCCGGGCGAGCAACCCGTGATCGTGCCCGCCTGGCAGGGTGATCCGAGGAACGCTGTCGTGCGCCACGAGACCCACCTGGTCACCCGCGCGTAGCGCCACCGCGGTGAGCAGCAGCGCGGCGTCGAGCGCGTGGTCCAGTCGGGGGGTATCGCCGATTCGCCCGGCCGAGGTCCGACCCGTGTCGAGTACGCAGACGACCCTGCGGTCACGCTCCGGTCGGAAGGTACGGACGACGACGGTCCCGCGCCGGGCGGTACCCCGCCAGTCGATCAGCCGAACGTCGTCGCCGATCACATAGTCCCGCAGGCTGTCGAACTCGCAGCCGGCGCCCGCGCCGCGGATGGCGACCTCGCCCTCGACCTCCCGCAGCCGCGCGAGAGCGGCCGGCAGATGGCGGCGTGACGTGAACGGCGGCAGCACTCGGACCCGCCATGCGCAGTGATGCCGTCCCTGCCGGCCGGCGAGGCCGAGTGGCCCCAGCGAACGGATCGTGATGCGGAACGGCTCCCGGTCGCCGCGCCGGGTCGGATGCAGCGTCGTCTCCAGGAAGCGCCGCTCCCCCGCCGGAACGGTGACCCGGTGCTCCCGCGGCCGGGACCCCGAGGACGGCGGCCAGGCGTCGCGGATGTGGGCACGCACCGTGCGGGTGCCGCCGTTCGTGACGCCGAGCACCAGCGGAACGGGCTGACCCAGCCGCCCGGCGGTCGGTCCGGAGCGGCTGAACTCCAGCGTGCGGACCCCACCCGCCAGGGCGAGGTCGAGGGCGACCAAGCCCACCACCACCAGGTCGACCAGCACGAGGGTCAGGCCCGGGGCGGGGGACAGGACGACGACCAGCGCCCCGAACAGGGCCAGTGCGACGGTACGGCCGGTGATCGCCACCGTTTCCGCCTACCGGGGCACCGGAACGGTGGCGAGTACCTGTTCGAGCACGACATCGGCCGTCACGCCGTCCAGTTCGGCCTCCGGACGGAGGCTGATCCGGTGCCGCAGGGTTGCCCGGGCCAGCGCCTTGACATCGTCGGGGGTCGCATAGCCGCGTCCCGACAGCCACGCCCAGGCCCGGGCCGTCGCCAGCAGCGCGGTGGCGCCGCGGGGGGACACCCCGAGCTGTACCGACGGTGCCGCGCGGGTCGCCCGGGCCAGATCGACGATGTAGGCCAGCACCTCCGGGTGGACTGCGACGGTGAGCACCGCGGCGCGGGCCGCCGCGAGGTCCGCTGGTCCCGCGACCGGGTGGACCCCCGCGGCGGGCAGGTCGGAGGGGTCGAACCCGTCCGCATGGTGGGCGAGGACACGGACCTCGTCGTCGCGGGGCGGCAGTGGCAGCGTCACCTTCACCAGGAAGCGGTCGAGTTGCGCCTCGGGAAGCGGATAGGTGCCCTCGTGTTCGATCGGGTTCTGGGTGGCGAGGACTGCGAAGGGGGCCGGCAGCGGCCGCGGGACGCCCGCCACACTGACCTGACGCTCCTCCATCACCTCCAGCAGGGCGGCCTGCGTCTTCGGCGGAGTCCGGTTGATCTCGTCGGCCAGCAGGAGGTTGGTGAAGACCGGGCCCTCCCGGAAGGTGAACTCGGAACTGCGGTTGTCGTACACCAGCGAGCCGGTGACGTCGCCGGGCATGAGGTCCGGGGTGAACTGCAGGCGCTTGGTGTCCAGTGCCAACGCGGTCGCGAGCGTGCGGACCAGCAGCGTCTTCGCGACGCCGGGCACCCCCTCGAGCAGTGCGTGTCCCCGGCACAGCAGGGCGATGACGAGCCCGCTGACCGCCGCGTCCTGACCGATCACCGCCTTGGCCACCTCACCGCGCAGCGCGATCAGGGACCGGCGGGCCGTCTGCGCGTCCGGTGGTGCCGGCTGCTCTCCCGGACCCGGCGCCGCGGCGGACGACGATGCGGTCGAGGGCGGGGGGGCTGTCGTCGGCGCGTCGATGCGCGGGGATGTCACCGTATGCCTACCTGTCGATCGAGCTCGTCGAGCGCGTGGGCCAGCGCCAGCAGCGCCGCGTCCTGCGTATCGCGTCGAGGGGCGCCGACGCCGGCCCGGGGAACGCCGGCCCGGGGAACGCCCGCCGCGGCGGTCCGCTCGGATCCGCCGTCGCGATACCGTCCGGCCCCGCCGGATGCCGCCCGCTGTCCGTTCTCGGCCGGGTAGCGGCCTGACTGGTACCAGTCCCTGGCCCGCCCGAGGTGACCGGGCGGTCCGGCGGTCTGCGGCGGCATGCCCGAACCGTACAGGAGCGATCCGATCTCCGAGGGTGACCGTCCCGTCTGCTCGCTGGCAGTGGTCACCAGAGCGACGGGATCGGGGCTCAGGGAACCGGCGGGGGTCCAGATCAGGGGCAGGCCCATCCGTTCGGCCAGCCGGACGCGCGTCCCGGCCCGCAGCGCGTCGGCGGTCCTGTCCCGGGCGTGTGCCGCCGCGTACAGTCGCCCGCGTCCCTCGACCGTCTCGGCCGCCCGGACGACCACCGGAAGGGGCTCCGGCACCGGCGGCCCGAGCCGCCGGCCACGCCACAGCGCCAGCAGCGCCAGGACGACGACGATGTGCAGAAAGGTCCACCAGAAGGCGGACGGCAGCAGATCCATCATGCTTTTCGTGCCGACCCCGCCGGCCCCACCCGCGTCGGGTGTGATCCAGGACAGTACGGGTTGCCGGGCGAGCAGGCCGAGGGCCAGCGCCGCGTTCCCCGTGCGGCCGAGGTGTTCGTTGGTGAGGAACCCCGCCGAGCCGAGCAGTACCAGCCGCCCGCCACCGGCGCGTGGTGAGCCCGATCGGGTGGGGGTCAGCACGGCGAGGCGTGCCTCGCCGTGCGGGTCGCCGTAGCACAACGAGACCGCCATGTCGCCGAGACCGGCTCCGTCGCCCTGGCGGGTGAAGGTCTCGTCGGCGCCGATCGAGGTTGTTCCGGCCGTGGTCGCCTCGGGCAGGAGGCACCGTGGATCACTCTGCTCGCCGCTGGGCGCGGAGCCTGCTGTGACCACCCCGACATTTAGGGCACCGAGCACCGTGGCGTCCGGCGCCACGAGGACGACGTCGGCGCCCTGCCAGACCCGTCCGAGCAGGGCGATCAGCTCGTCATGGGTGAGCCGTCCCGGATGGACGACGACCAGCGTCGCCCTACCGCCCGCCCCGGCTGGACCGACCCCGCCGCCCAGACCACCGGGGTTCGGCCCCTGCTGCCGGCCGCCGGAAGGGTTGTCCGTGGCGGAGACGATGATCCCGCGTGCCCGCAGGATCTCGGCTAGGGCCCGGGTTCCTCCGGGCTCGGCGGAGGCCACGTCCAGGTAGGCCTGGCCGTCGGGCCGCCCGGCCAGCGCCGAGACGACCACGTAACAGAGGACCAGGACGCCGAGGACGGCCACCACGAGGATCCCGCGGCGCACCGCTGGAGGCCTGGGACCGCTGCGCAACGCGCTCGGCGACCCCCGCCCGGACCGGCCGCCGGCCGTCCCGCCGCCACCGAGATGGTCGCCGGTGATCGCCGGGGCGCCGGGGATGGTCATGCCGGGACCGCGAGGGTGCCGGTGCCGCCGGTGCCGCCGGTGCCGCCGGTGCCGTCTGTGCCGTCTGTGCCGTCTGCGCCGTCTGCGCCGCGACGCAGCTGGATCAGGGCGCGGTCGGCCTCGACCAGGACCCGGTAGCCGGCCGCGGACCCCGGGCGCCCGCCGTACCAGATCTCGCTGAAGACCTCGACCGCCGCGGCGAGCGCCGCGGCCGGCTCGAACGCCGTGCCGGGTCCATCGCCCGCCGCGCCCGTCGTCGCGCCCGGCCGGTCCGTTCCGCCCCGGGGTTGCCCGCCGTCGGGGGACGGCGCGATTCTCGCCACCTCCTCGACGAGTTCACCGGCCGTACGGCCGGGGCGCGGATCGAGCACGCCCTTCTCCTCCAGCATCCGCACGATGGCCCGTAGCCGGGACCGAACCGCCTCCGCATAGGCTCCGCCGGCGGCGTGGCCGTCAGCCTCGGCACGCAGCTGCGCCGCGGTTGACGAACTGGACAGGTCGTTATCCTCCCGCCTGGTACGCGCGCTGCGGCGCACCGGGCCGAGCCACCACCGCAGCGCCACCGCCACGACGACGAGTACGAGGACGAGCGCGAGGACCCCGAGACCACCCGACCCTCCGCCGAGGCCGTCTCCGCCGGGGAGCAGCCAGTGGACCAGATCCCCGATCCTGTCGTCGATCCACCGGACCGCCCGGCTCCACCAGCTGGGTTCGGAACTTCTGTAGAGGTGCCTGGAAAGTTCCCGCCGAGCCTCCTCCCGAGCTCCGTCCCGAGTGACAGGACCGCCGAGCGTCATCCGGAGGGCCGCAGGCCGGCGGTGCGGGCGCGGGCCGCCTCGGCGAGGGTCACGTCCAGACCCTCGCGTCTGATCCTGAGGTCGACGTAGAGCAGGACGACGGCTCCGGAGACGATCGGCGTGGAGATCGCGGTGGCGAGCAGACTGCCGATCGCCTGGACGATGTAGCCGGTGACGGTGAGATCACCCCTGATCGGGTCGCCGAACACCGACTCGGAGGAGGCCATCACGATGCTGGCGGCGATGGCGAAGATCGCACCGAGGAACCCCGCCACCAGCATGGCGAGCAGCAGAATACCGAACGTCCGCCACCATGATCCACGCACGATCGCGATCGACCGTCGCAGCGCGTCGCGCACGGTGCCGCCCTCGAGGACGTACGCGGGCGTGGCCAGCGCCAGGTAGACCCCGACGACGATCGCCCCGACCAGCAGCGCGATCAGCCCCAGTACCACCGACAGCGCCACGATGACCGTGAGGCCGAGCAGGCCGGGCAGCCGCGGCGCGACCCGTCGGACCGCGTCGATTGTGGTGATTCGGCTTCCCAGGATCGCCTCGCTCACCACGACGCTGAGCACCCCGGAAAGAAAGAGCCCGAGGATGAGATCGAGACCGAGCATCGCGACGGTGATGGCGGCCCTGGCGCCCGGCGACGCGTCCTCGCCGCTGATCGCGACGGTGGTGGACACCGTCTCCACCACCGCCGCGGCCGCCACCGTCACCCCGACGGTCGCGCCGGGATTCGTGCGGATCGTGGCGAACGTGCCGTCCAGGATCTCGCCCAGAGCGAGGGGGCGCAGCGGGATGATGCCCGGTTTCGGGACGGCCGGGCCCCACCGCCACTGTCCCCACGGGCCCTGCGGGGCGCCGGGCGGCGGGGTGCCGGGCGAGGCCCAACCGGGTCCGTCGGCCATCGGTGTGTCTCCACTCGTCGCGGTCGGTGTCGAGGTTCGGTGTCGAGGTTCGATGTGTCGAGGTAAGGATGCCGTGCTTGTGGTGGGCATGCCGCGGCCACTGTGAGGATTCTGTGCTCTCGGCCAGGATGGATGCTGGCGATGCCGGCGGAATTACGCGGTCTGGCCGGGATGTGCTGGCCGGGACGTGCCGGCCGGGACGTGCCGGCCAGACCGGCCCCACCTCGGCTGCGGGGCCGGTGGCCGACCGCGTCGCCCGGGATTGTCCACAGCCGCTTCGCGACTGCCGGGGGCGGTATCCACAGATCACCACTCGGGGCTGGTCGGCCCGCGGCCCGCGGCTGATCCTTCCTGTCATGCCTCGAGCCACGTTGTCCCTGCTCACCAGGAATCTTGCGATTCTCGCTGATCTGATCATGCCGCTTGCCTGCGCCGGATGCGGCGACTGGGGGGCGTCGGCGTGCCCGGCGTGTGTCGCCGAGCTTCGTGGTCCCGTGTTCCTCGCCGCCGCGGGCTCCCTGGCCACCCCGTGGCGGCGAGGGCTGCCGCCGTGCCTGGCCGCCGCCCGCTACGCCGACCGGGTCCGGGCGCTCCTTCTCGCCTACAAGGAGCGTGGCCGGCGCGACCTGGCCGGTCCGCTGGGCGGTGCGCTCGCCCGCGCGGTAGCGCGGGCGGTGTCGTCGGGCGCGGTGGGTGCCACCGACGTGCATCCCGGTCGCTGTCCTCGCGGGCGCGGTGTGGTGCTGGTCCCGGTGCCTTCGAACCGCGCCGCGCGGCGTCGGCGTGGTTTCGACCACCTCGAGCTGCTGTGTTCCGTGGCGGCCGCGGTCCTGCGCCGACGCGGGCACCGGGTCGGAATCGCTCCCGTGCTGCGGCCGGTGCGGCACACGGCGGACCAGGCCGGGCTGGGGGCGGCGGCACGGTTCGTCAACCTCACGGGCGCCTTCGGCCTGGTCGGTCCTGCCCGCACGGCCCGGCTGGTGCGGGCCGCCGACGATCTCTCGGACGGACCTCCCGCGGACCCGCGCATCGTCGTGGTCGACGACGTACTGACGACGGGAGCCACGGCGGGTGAGGCGGTACGGGCCCTACGAGCCGGCGCCCTGCGGGCGAGCGCCGTCGCGGTGGTGGCCGCTTCGGGCCCGACGCGCGGACGGGACCGCTTGCTCGCAATGACGGGGCCGTCGGGGTGAAACTACCAGTACGCACCGCCTGACCAGGCAGTCGGCGCAACGGCCGAGTGGCCCGACGGAGCGGGAGTGACCGCTTGTCGGTCGCAGTGCACTCGTCGTGCGGATACCGGGCCGGCGGACGGAGTAGCGCCGCCGCTGAAGGGAAGGGAGCCGAATGCGGGCAGCCAGCCGCAGAACGTTGGGAAGGTGCGACAACCGTAGATAGGGCGCCCGGGGGATCGTCTCGGCCCCGCGGAGACGGTTCCCTCCGGAAGTTCCGAGACACCGGCGCACGGTCGGCAGCCTTGGCGAGGGCCGTGGGCGTCGGACAGGCGAACAGGAGGTGGATCGCGTGGACATCGTGGTCAAGGGCAGGCACACCGCGGTTCCGGAACGGTTCCGCAATCATGTCCAGGCCAAGCTCGCCAAGTTGGAACGGCTGAATTCCAACATCATCCGGGTGGATGTCGAGCTGTCGAAGGAACGCAACCCCCGGCTGTCCGACGTCTGCGACCGGGTCGAGCTGACCGTGTACTCACGGGGTCCGGTGATCCGGGCCGAGGCCGCCGCGGCCGACTGCTACGCCGCCCTCGACCTGGCCGCCGGCAAACTGGCCGAGCGGCTGCGCCGGGCCGCCGACCGGCGGGTCCGCCACCACGCCAACCACGCTGGAGCCAAGCCGACCGGGATCACCTCGGTTCCGCTCGGCAGTCTCATGCCGTTGGAGGGCACGAAGCCGGCGGCTGCCCTACCGACCGGTGCCGAGGAGGCCGGTGCCGCCGGAAGGAGCGGCAGCGGCGGATCCAGGCCGGTCGTCGCCGCCCCGGCCGACGAATCCACCGCCAGGATCGGTGCGGGCGAGCAGAGCGAGCAGGCTCCGCTGATCGTCCGGGAGAAGACCCACGAGGCGGAGCCGATGTCGCTGGAGGAGGCCCTGTCCAACATGGAACTGGTGGGGCATGATTTCTATCTCTTCCTCGACGTCGATCTTGGCCTCCCCAGCGTCGTCTACCGGCGGGTCGGTTACGACTACGGTGTCATCCGGTTGTCCGGTTCGGCGGCGGCCGGCAGGTCGGGGCCGGCGGGCGCCGATCAGCGGGACGAGCGGCCGTCGCCAACCCGAGGCGCCTTCGTGAGCTCGGCCGCCGCCGTTTAGACGATCTGAAGGCCGCGTCCGCCGGCCGACGTGCGACCATTTGCCTCGGGTGTCGGAGTACACGGCGCACCGCCCCGCGTGGAGGCACGCGGGGCGGTGCGCCGCGGGCAGTGGTCCAGGGAGGTCAGATGACGGTGGAGGAGCAGCGCTCTGAGGAGATGCTGCCGACGCCATCGGAGGCGAACCCCATCCGGGTGCTGATCGTTGACGACCATGCGCTGTTCCGGCGTGGGCTGGAGATGGTGCTGGGGCAGGAGGTTGACATCGAGGTCGTCGGGGAGGCCGCGGACGGTGCCGAGGCGGTGACCATGGCTAAGGAGATGGCGCCGGACATCGTGCTCATGGATGTGCGGATGCCGCGCCGTGGCGGGATCGACGCCACGAGCGCCATCAAGGAGGCTGTCCCGAGCGCCAAGATCGTCATGCTGACCATCAGCGACGAGGAGGCCGACCTCTATGACGCGATTAAGGCGGGGGCCATGGGCTACCTGCTGAAGGAGATCTCTATCGACGAGGTCGCCGCGGACATCCGCGCCGTGTACGGGGGGCAGAGCCTCATCAGCCCGTCCATGGCGTCGAAGCTGCTCAGCGAGTTCGCAGCCATGATTAAGAACAAGGATGACCGTCCGCAGCTCCCTACCCCCCGGCTGACCGACCGGGAGATGGAGGTGCTGCGGCTCGTCGCCAAGGGCATGAACAACCGTGACATCGCCAAGCAGCTCTACATCAGTGAGAACACGGTCAAGAACCACATCCGCAACATCCTGGAGAAGCTCCAGCTGCACTCCAGGATGGAGGCGGTCGTGTACGCGGTCCGGGAGAAGCTGCTCGAGATCACCTGAGGCCCGGTCGGGGGGGCGTCACCGCGGCGCGGGATCGTCCGGTAGGAGCGATCCCACCCAGCAGTCCCTCCGGTTACCGTCGCCCAGCAGCAGGGCCCGGCGCAGGGTGCCCTCCACGGTGAAGCCGGCCTTCTCGGCCACGCGGCGAGACGCGAGGTTGCCCACCGCGGCCCGCCACTCGATCCGGGCCAGCCCCAGAGCTCCGAAACCCCAGCGGGTCAGCGCGGCAACGGCCTGGGAGGTCACTGCCCGCCCGCGCGCCGGCGCCGCGCACCAGTAACCAATCTTCGCGTCGCCGTCGCCGGAGAGATCCGTCAGTCCGACCGAGGCAAGGAGTTGCTCGGTCGTGGCATCCACCACCGCGAACAGCGCCCCGGTCCCGCTGGCCCAGCTCTGCGGCGACTGGCGTGAGACAAAGTCCACCGCGTGTTGGTACAGATACGGCGTCGGGACTCTCGTCCACCGGCTTATCTCCGGGTCCTGGCAGGCCAGGTGTACGGCGTCGGCGTCCCGGGGGTGCCAGGGGCGCAGATGCAGACGGCCCGCCGTGATCTCCGCCGGTTCGAGAGGTGCCATGCTCCAACCTTGCACCGGCCGCCACCGTTGCCGCCGATCCAGGGCACCCATCCGCGCTCCCGGTCGTTGGACAGTGCGGCGTGGCATGGGCGGACCATGCACGCCGTGTTGTCATCCCGTTCTGGTCGTTCCCGTCCGTACGACCCCTGGCCTCGCTCGCCGGCACCCCTTCCCGTCGCCCGCTCCTCACCGGTCCCAGCCGGAGGAACCGCGCGCGGATGGATGTTGTAGGCGGCTGTCGAAGGGCTAGCATCGTGGGGTCGGTGACCTCGCCGACGCGCCTGCCGGAGGAGTTTCGCCCGTGGTACTAGACAAGATCTTGCGTGCCGGCGAGGGCCGGATCCTGCGCAAGCTCAAGGCGATCGCCGAGCAGGTGAACCTGATCGAGGACGACTTCACCGGCCTGTCCGACGGTGAACTGCGAGGCATGACCGACGAGTTCCGCCAGCGGCTCGCGGACGGGAAGGAGACCCTCGACGACCTGCTGCCCGAGGCCTTCGCCGCCGTGCGCGAGGCGGCGCGGCGCACGCTGGGCCAGCGGCATTTCGATGTGCAGATCATGGGGGGCGCGGCCCTTCATCTCGGCAACATCGCCGAGATGAAGACCGGTGAGGGCAAGACGCTGGTCTCGACCCTGCCGACCTACCTCAACGCGCTGGCCGGTAAGGGTGTGCACGTCATCACCGTCAACGACTACCTCGCCCAGCGCGACGCCGAGAACATGGGCCGGGTCCATCGTTTCCTCGGCCTCACCGTGGGGGTGATCCATCCGCAGATGCCGCCGCCGGTCCGGCGGGCCCAGTACGCCTGCGACATCACCTACGGCACCAACAACGAGTTCGGGTTCGACTACCTCCGTGACAACATGGCCTGGAGTTCGGAGGAGCTCGTCCAGCGTGGCCACAACTTCGCGGTCGTCGACGAGGTGGACTCCATCCTCATCGACGAGGCCCGCACGCCGTTGATCATCAGCGGTCCAGCGGATCATCCGACCAGGTGGTACACGGAGTTTGCCCGGATCGCCCCGCTGCTCGAACGCGATGTCGATTACGAGGTCGAAGAGGGCAAGCGGACGGTGGCCATCACCGAGTCCGGGGTTGAGAAGGTCGAGGACCAGCTCGGCATCGAGAACCTCTACGAATCGGTGAATACCCCGCTCGTGGGCTACCTGAACAATTCGCTGAAGGCCAAGGAGCTCTACAAGCGGGACAAGGACTACATCGTTACCGACGGTGAGGTTCTCATCGTCGACGAGTTCACCGGCCGCGTGCTCCACGGTCGTCGCTACAGCGAGGGAATGCACCAGGCGATCGAGGCCAAGGAAAAGGTCGAGATCAAGCAGGAGAACCAGACCCTCGCGACGATCACGCTGCAGAACTACTTCCGGCTCTACGACAAGCTCTCCGGCATGACCGGTACCGCCATGACCGAGGCGGCCGAGTTCCACCAGATCTACTCGCTCGGGGTCGTCCCCATCCCGACGAACAAGCCGATGGTCCGGCTCGACCAGCCGGACGTCGTCTACAAGACCGAGATCGCGAAGTTCGACGCCGTGGTGGAGGACATCGCCGAGCGGCACGAGAAGGGCCAACCGGTCCTGGTCGGCACCACCAGCGTCGAGAAGTCCGAGTACCTCTCGAAGCAGCTTCGCAAGCGTGGTGTGCCGCACGAGGTGCTCAACGCCAAGCACCACGAGCGGGAGGCGGCCATCATCGCCGAGGCGGGCCGCAAGGGCGCCGTCACGGTGGCGACGAACATGGCCGGTCGTGGTACGGACATCATGCTCGGCGGTAACCCGGAGTTCATTGCCCAGGCCGAGCTGCGCCAGCGCGGCCTCTCGCCGATCGAGACCCCCGAGGACTATGAGGCGGCCTGGCAGGAGGCCCTGGAGAAGGCCAGGCAGTCGGTGAAGGCCGAGCACGAGGAGGTCGTCGACGCCGGCGGCCTGTACGTGCTCGGCACCGAGCGGCACGAGTCCCGGCGCATCGACAACCAGCTGCGTGGCCGGGCCGGCCGGCAGGGCGACCGCGGTGAGTCGCGCTTCTACCTCTCCCTCGGTGACGATCTCATGCGGTTGTTCAACGCGGCCGCGGTCGAGGGCATCATGGATCGGCTGAACATCCCCGAGGACGTCCCGATCGAATCGAAGATCGTGACTCGGGCGATCCGGTCGGCCCAGACCCAGGTCGAGGGGCAGAACTTCGAGATCCGCAAGAACGTCCTCAAGTACGACGAGGTCATGAACAAGCAGCGCACCGTGATCTATGAGGAGCGCCGCAAGGTTCTCGGCGGTGCCGATCTCCACGAGCAGGTGCGTCACTTCGTTGACGACACCGTCGAGGGATACGTGCGCGGCGCCACCGCCGACGGGTACCCGGAGGAGTGGGATCTCGACACGCTCTGGACGGCGCTCGGGCAGCTCTACCCGGTCGGTGTGGTGGCACCCGATGTCGATGATCGAGACGGGCTCACTGCCGATCACCTGCTCGAGGACATCCAGGTCGACGCGCAGGAGGCGTACGACCGGCGGGAACTCGACCTCGGCGACGGCCCCGACAGCGAACCGATCATGCGGGAGCTGGAGCGACGGGTCGTCCTCGCGGTCTTGGACCGCAAGTGGCGCGAGCACCTCTACGAGATGGACTACCTGCAGGAGGGCATCGGGCTGCGGGCGATGGGACAGCGGGACCCGCTGGTCGAGTACCAGCGTGAGGGTTTCGACATGTTCCAGACGATGATGGAGGGCATCAAGGAGGAGTCCGTCCGGCTGCTGTTCAACGTCGAGGTCCAGGTTGCGGGGCAGGAGGAGGCCGCCACGTCGGTGGGCGTCGAGCCGGCCGTGTCCGCTGCTCCCGCACCGCCGGCCGCAGCCGCGACCCTGCCCGCTCCGGCGGTGCCGACGATTCCGGACGGCGCCGGTCCCGTCGCGGACGCGCAGCCCGTTCGCCCCGCGGCGGCCCGTCAGACTCCGCCACCCCCTTCACCGGTTCCGTCCGCACCGCTGCCGGTCTTCGTCAAGGGGCTCGAGCCGCGGCGGCCGACCGGTGGCCTGCGCTACACCGCGCCGTCGGTCGACGGTGGATCCGGGCCGGTCACGACGGTGGATGGCAGGTCGGGACTGGGCCGCCCGGCTGGAGACGGTGCGCTCAGCGCCGCCCGCGGCGAGGCCGGCACGGCGCAGCCCGGTGCGGGCACGCGTCCCGCTCGCAATGCGCCCTGCCCGTGTGGGTCGGGCCGCAAGTACAAGCGCTGCCACGGCGACCCGGCGCGCCGCAACACCGAGTGATCCATCTCCGGGACCGGTGGCCGCACTAACCCACCTGCAGGGTCGTCACCCGCCAGCGTCCGCTGGACGACTCCATGCGCAGCGCGAGTGCGGCCACCCGGGCACCTCGGCTGATGACCGCCGAGACCTCGGCGACTCCGGGGCGCGGTTCGCTGACCCGTACGCTGCGGACCTGACCCCGCCTGCGATCCGTGGTCTGGGCGACGATGCGTTCGAGATCGTTCTGCAGGCGGGGCGTCGTCCATCCGGCGAGATGCGAGGCCGGGCGCACCCCGCCGAGCGTCTCGACGATCGCTCTGACGATGACCACCGCCGTTTCCCGGGGCGGTGGGTTCGTCCGGCTCCCGGCGGGGTGTCCCGGCCGCGGACCGGCTACCGGATCGAGACCCGGCACCGCGTGTGACGCCGCTGATCCCATGCCTGTGCCCGTGACCGTGCGCTCGGGCATGGCGAGGTGCCGAGGAGTCCGATCGACCGTCGTGCCACCGGGCTCGGTCTGGCCGTCCGCACCGCCACGGCCGCGTGGCGGCCCGCCGGGTCCCGACGGGCCGCCACGGCGGCGTCCGCCGCCTCCCGGGGCGGTCACGGGCCGGCCTGGACGATCGGCGGTGGTGCGTCCGGCCGGCCGCACCCGGGGTCGGGGCGGCCTTGTCGACGAGCCGGTCGGGGCGCCGGCCGACGAGGAGCCGGCCTCGTCGTCATAGGGCGGTTCGTGGGGGGTGATGGGAAGGCGGCGCATTCCGGGGGCCGGAACTGGACGCCGGGGCAGGGTCAGGGCGTAGGTGGCGGTCACGGCAGGCTCCGGAAGTGGTGGGCGGGGTCAGGGCCCGGGGGGTGGTTTCAGGCGTTGGCCGGGGAAGATCAGATTCGGGTCGTGGCCGATCAGGTCGGAGTTGGCGGCCCACCACCGTGGCCACTCGGCCGCGATCTGCTCCTGCGTCGCGTTCGGGCCGAGATGACGGGCCGCGATGGACCAGAGACTGTCGCCGCGGAGGACGACGATTTCCGCCGCCTCGACGCCGGGAGAGGTCCGGTCGGTACCCGGGAGGCTCATGGGCCTGCCCGTTCCACGAGGGGCCGGCGGCACGATCGGATCCCGGGCCGGTACCGATGCGATCGGAGCCGCCGGTCCGGACGATGTCGGGTTGGACGATGTCGGTCCGGACGATGTCGGGTTGAACGATGTCGGGTTGAACGGTGTCGGAGTGATGGCCGCGCCGGGCGCGGCCGGGCTGCTCGGGGAGGTGGTGGCGGGTCGGTCCAGGTCCGGCCAGCCGGCTGTGGTCGTGCGAGCCGTGGTGAGCCGAGTGAGGGCGCCGGGGTCAGGGGCGGTGTGCACCGGGTTTCCGCCGGCGGCGGAAACCGGGGCTGGGGGCGGCGTTGGCGAGCCGGCCGCCGAGGTGGTCTCGTGCAGGTCCACGACGGGGATCGCCTCACCGAGACCGGGAACCGAGATCGTTGGGGTGGGGCTGGTCGCCGGGACGGCACCGGCACCGGGTTCGGGAGAGGACGTGGAGCCGGCAGGGGAGACGGGGCCGGCAGGGGAGACGGGGCCGGTGGAGGAGACGGGGCCGGTGGAGGAGACGGGGGGTGTCGCGGGGGCGTGACCGGCGGAGGTGCCGGCCGGGGGGCGATCGAGGTCGGGGAAGCCGGCTATCGGGTTCGGGGGATGGCCGACGGTGGTGGGCCGGTCCAGATCGGGCAGTGCGGCGGTGGCGCCCGCACTGACACCGGTCCCCGCAGGTCCGGTGGCCGCGGAGGCCGGGACCGCGGCGATGATCGGCGCCACCCCGGTGACGAGTGTCACTCCGAGGCTGATCTCGAGCATCCGCCGGATCGTGCGGGGAACGATCCGGCGGGCCAGCGCCGCGCTGAGCCGGCCGACTCCGCCGGGGATAGCCGACAGCGCGCCGAGCAGAACCCCCAGGCACAGCCAGAGCAGGCACACCCAGGCGACGCCCCCGATGATCGTGGCCAGCGCCTGCTCGGGCGCGGCGGCGAACCATTCCGGGGCGGCCTCGACGCTCTCCGGCAGGTCGGCCAGCCGGGGGCCGAAAACGATCAATATGATCGCCGTGATTGCGGCCGCGGTCGCGCCGGCGAACCGCGCCAGCGTCTGTCGAGCCGCCCTCGCGATCATTGTGGGTGCTCCTGTCCGCCGGATGCTGTCGAACTCGTTCGTTTGCCTATGTTTGCTTGTGTAAACCCCTGAAATCTCGCTGTCAACCCTGCTTGTGTAGGGAGTGAGGGGCAACTGGGGGAAGTGGGCGAAATCTACCTTTATGGGAAGGGGTATCGATGCGATGGGAGGATCTGTTCGCCGACCTGGAGCTGCAGTGGGAGGCGAACGAGGCCGCCGAGCTCTCCGCCGAGCTCGCGGACCGCAGCCGACGGGAGGCTGCCTACCTGCGGTTGATCGATCGGATGCGACCCGTCGTCGGACACCCGACACGTTGCCGGGTGGTGGGTGGTCAGCGCGCTCCCGAGATCCTGCACGGCACCCTGGCGGCCCTCGGGATGGACTGGTTGCTCATCACCGAGCCCGGCGCGACGGAGGTTCTGGTACCGGTGCGGTCGCTGCTGGCCGTGGAGAACCTGCCGGTGGTCTCGGCCCAGCCGGGTCATGAGGGTCCGCTGGCGGCCAAGCTGGATCTGCGGTACGTCCTGCGCGGGCTCGTCCGGGACCGCTCGGCGTGCACGCTCATGCTGGTGGACGGGGTGACCCTGCACGGGACGCCGGTGCGGGTCGGCTCGGACTTCCTGGAGGTGGCCGAACACGCCGTCGGCGAGTTCGCCCGGCGCGGCCAGATCCGCTCCGGCTGGACCATCCCCCTCGACGCGATCGCCTACGTTCGTCGGATCCACTGACCTCGCCGCGCCTACTGTGCCTAGTCCTCGGGCGGAGCCTCGTTACGGCTCATCGGATTGGCTGCGACGAAGGCCCGGGTCTGTTCATAGGCGCGCTGGATGTACGCCTCCAGCTCGGTGCGCTCCACCCGCCACTGGCCCCTCCCCCCGATCTTGATGGCGGGGAGCTCGCCCGAGCGGACAAGCGCGTAGGTCTGACTGGAGGAGATGTTGAGGATGTCCGCCACATCGCTGAGTTGAAGGAAGCGGTCGTTCATCAAAGTCCTCCTTCTGAGGGCGGATGTCTCTCCTCATGTGTGTATCAGAGATACCACCGCTCATCGCGTCCGGATGCGTGTGCTTGTGGATAAGTGCACGCGGATACCGCCAAAAGCCCGTGCTCGCAGGTACTGGACTGGTCCGCCACCCGCGCCTGCATGGCCCAGATGTCGACGGATCCCGTTCGGTCCGCAGCCGATTCCTCGCTGGTTTGGCTGGGCTCAGGGCCGACGACCGCGTACGCTCTGCGACCGGAAGGTGCGAACATGTACCAATGGTCCGGCTAGGAGAAGAGGGAGGTCTCCCGGTGACCGAGCTCGCCGCGGCACCGGCCCGCCCGGAGGCGTCCCCGCCACCGACATCACCCCCGGCCCGTCGGTTGACCCGCCGACGGTGGCGCGACTCCCGGCTGCTCGTCGGGGTGTTGCTCGTGCTCGTCTCGGTGGTCGTCGGGGCGCGGCTGTTCGCCAGCGCGGACGCGACCCGCCAGTGGGTGGTCGCCAAGGTGGACCTGCCGGCCGGGCACATCATCGTTGCCGGGGATCTCGCCACGGTATCGGCCAGGCTCGACGAGAGGACCTCGGGTCATTACTACCCGGGAAGCCGTCTCGACGACCTGATCGGCGCCACCCTGGCGCGGCCGGTGGACACCGGCGAGCTGGTGAGCGGACCCGACTTCGCCGGCCAGAACACCCAGCCGACGCGGCTGGTGCCGATCATTGTGAAGGCCGGGCGGCTGCCGACCCTCGGACCGGGTGACCATGTGGACGTCTTCGTGTTCCAGAGCGGCGCCGCAGCGCCGAGCACTACCGGGGGCGATCAGCAGGCCGGCCGGAGCACACCGGCCGCGCCCGCGGGTGCGGGGGCCGAGGCGCTGGTCCTGCACGACGTCGAGTTCGTCAGCCTCGAGAAGCTGACCAGCGGGGACCGTTCGCTGACGCTGCGCGTGCCGGTGGACAACGCCATCCAGGCCGTCGCGGCCTCGCAGAGCGAGCGGGTCGACGTCGTGAAGCTTGAGCGCGACTCCCGCGGTGAGGTCGGCTCGACGGGACCGACCACTGTGCCGGGGTACGGCCGGTGAGCCTGCCGATCCTCACCGCTGTCACCGATGCGATGGTCGAGGCCGGCCTGGTCTCGGCCTTCGATCGTCGCGACCTCGGGGTTACGGTGGTGCGCCGCTGCGTCGACCTGCCGGACCTGCTGGCCGCGGCGACCACCGGCGCGGCCCGGGCCGCCCTGCTGTCCGCGGACCTGCGCCGGCTCGACCGGGATGCGCTGACCCGCCTGGCCATGGCGGGCATCGCGGTGGTCGGGCTGACCGCCCCCGGCGACGAGGACGGCGACCGGCGGCTGCGGCAACTCGGCGTGGCCGCGGTCATCCCCTCGGACGCCACCGCGGAGGTCATCGCGGGAGCGGTCGTCGAGGCATCCCGGGCGCTGGCGACGAACGCGGCCGCGCCGGCGACCTGGGCGTCCGGTTCGTACAGCGAACCACTCGTCGGGTTCGGGCCGCTCGCCCCGGCCATCGACGTCACCGACGGTGTGGGGCCGATCGAACCGGGCGACGGCCGGGTGGGCCGGGTGATTGCGGTATGGGGTCCGGCCGGCGCGCCGGGACGCACCACGATCGCGCTGTGCCTGGCCGCCGAACTCGCCGGGCTGGGGACCTCCACCCTGCTGGTGGACGCCGACTCCTACGGCGGCGCGGTCGGGCAGCTCGTCGGCCTGCTCGAGGAGGCCCCCGGTCTGGCCGCGGCGGCCCGGTCGGCCAACCAGGGGCTGCTGGACGTGCCCCGGCTCGCCGTACTGTGCCGGGATCTGGGCGGCGGCCTGCGAGTGCTGCCCGGCATCTCCCGCCCCTCGCGGTGGCCCGAGCTACGCCCGGCATCCGTTGAGACCGTGCTGTCGATGGCCCGGCGTCTGGCGTCCTTCGTCGTCGTGGACTGCGGGTTCTGCCTGGAGACGGACGAGGAACTGTCGTTCGACACCTCCGCGCCCCGGCGTAACGGAGCGACGCTAGCCGTGCTGGGCGCGGCCGACGTCGTGCTGGCGGTGGCGTCCGCCGAACCGGTCGGTCTGGTCCGGTTCGTGCGGGGACTGTCCGACCTGCGGGAGACCGTCCCCGCCGTCGACCCGCTTGTCGTGGTGAACCGGCTGCGCGCCTCGGTTGTGGGCGCGGACCCGGCCCGCGAGGTCAGTCGGGCGATTCTGCGCCACACCGGGACCGAGCCGGTGGCCCTGGTGCCCTACGACCTCGCCGGGCTGGACGCCGCCCAGGTGGCCGGACAGCTCCTGCGTGACATCGCTCCGACCTCCCCGGCCCGGCTGGCGATCAGGGAGCTGGCTGGCCGGCTGCTTGGCCGCCCGGCGGCTCCCCGCCGTCGGCGGGGGAGCCTGCGGCGCCAGGCCCGGTGATCTTGGTGGGCGGGTGGGCCGTCCCGACGTACGAGCCAGAGCCGCATCCCCTGCTGGGCCTGCCGCTGGGCCTGCTGCCGTTCGGCTGATCGCTCGCGCGGTGTCGGCAACTCACGGTTACGCCCTTGGCGTAACCGTGACATAAAGTATTCGCACCATCATTCCGGCGTAGTGGGAGCGGTTACGGCGAGCAATTTAGGGGCATCGCTATGTGGAGGGACTTCGGTCAAGTCGTGAGAGGGATCTTGCTGATAGCTTTCGATCTTATAAGATTTACTACATAGAGTAACTTTCTTAATTCATAGAGTCTGAGATGCGAGAGAAGTCGCACAAGAAAGTCGCGCAACGTAGCATCGTATATGTATCTGTGAGCGGTCTCTTTCGGCAACGTTACGTTAGTGGGAGCATGCCTCGCCAGCGCCACACGAGTCGTACCTTGATCTCCTATGGGCGCGACGAGAGGTACGTGATGCTCGTTCGAGACGGCTGGGGGTGTGTCGGGTGAGCCGAGAGTACGCGAAGGCCGTGGGCGCCCGGTTGCGGGCGATTCGGATACAGCAGGGTCTGTCGCTGCAGGGAGTGGAGCAGAAGTCGCGGGGGCGGTGGAAGACCGCTGCCGTTGGTTCCTATGAGCGCGGTGACCGCATGATCAGCGTGCATCAGCTCTCCGAACTCGCGGGATTCTACGGAGTCCCGGTCTCGGCGCTGTTGCCCAACGAGGATCAGCTGCCGCCGCGGGAGCGTCGCCCACGTACGGTGCTCAACCTGGAGAAGCTGAGCGAGGCTCCGCCGGACTCCTCTGCTCTCGTTCGTCGGTGGGTCGCCCAGATCCAGCGCCAACGGGACGACTACGCCGGCCGCGTGCTGTCCATCCGGGATGGCGACGTGCGTGCGCTCGCCCTGCTCCACGACACGACCCCCCAGGAGTTCGCCGAGCGGCTGCGGACCTGGGGAGTGCTGGAGACCAGTTTCCCCGAAGAGAGTAGCGAGGAGCCGCCGGAGTAGTCCGGTGGACTGCCCGGGCGCTTCGAGCGCCGAGAGCAGCAAGGTACGGTCAACGCGGACCGTGGACTGCTACTGGCCCATCCCCGGCCGTCCCGACGCGGCGGGCACGCCGTTCGTGGGCGGCCCGGCCCAGGTGCGACCGGGCGGCCCACATGGCAGCGAGCATGCCGGGCGGCGGGCATCCCAGCGCGATGCGTCTCCCTTCCCGGTCGCCGCGCCGGGAGGTGGACTATGACCAGGAAACGGGCCCCACGCAGAGGTCTGGTCCTGGGGGCCGGTGGAGTGCTCGGCTCCGCCTGGATGATCGGCGCGATGCGGGCGGTCGAGACCGCGACCGGCCGCGACCTGAGCGGAGCCGACCTGGTGGTCGGCACGTCCGCCGGCTCGGTGGTCGCGGCCCTGCTCGGTCTGGGGATCGGCATCGACGTGATGGCCAATTCCGAGCGGGGGATCTACGAGGCGGGTGATCCCGTTCTTGACTACCGCGACCTCGGTGCCTCCCTACCCCCGCGCCCCCGGATGCGCATGGGCTCACCGAGGCTGCTGACGGCCAGCGCCCGGCACCCCCGGCGGTCCTCGCCGATGGTCACGCTGGCGGCGATGCTTCCACAGGGCCGTGGGAAGATCTCCGCGGTCGGCGATCTGGTGACCGCGGCGATGGACCGCAAGGGCCTCGATCCGACCGAATGGCCGACCAGGCCCGCGCTGCGGGTGGTGGCCATGAACTTCGACACCGGTGAGCGCGTGCTGTTCGGCGTGGCCGATGCGCCTCGGGCGACCTTGTCCGAGGCGGTGATGGCGTCGTGTGCCATTCCCGGCTGGTACGCCCCGGTCACGGTGGACGGCCAGCGGTTCGTCGACGGCGGAACCCGATCGCCCGCATCAGTCGATCTTCTTGCCGACGCGGGCCTCGCGGAGATCCTGGTGCTCGCCCCGGCCTGCTCGTTCCAACTCGACCGACCCCGTGGCACGGTGGCCCGGGTCGAACGCCAGGTCCGCCGGGCCGCCACCCGCCGGCTGATGCGGGAGGTCGAGATGGTGGAGGCGGCGGGCACCCGGGTGACGGTGCTCTGCCCAGGTCCGGAGGACCTCGAGGTCATCGGCGGAAACGTGATGGATCTGACCCGGCGGGCCCAGGTGTTCGAGACGGCGCTGCGTACGACGGGCGAGGCCCTGCATGTCGCCGCCCGTTCCGCCCGTTCCGGCGTGGCCGGGGCCACCGACGACGGGGCCACCGACGACGCCGAGGCGAGGGGGGGCCGGCTCGGGCTCGGCCTGGCTGGCTGACCGGGTTCTCGTGGCTGACTGGGTTCTCGTGGCTGACTGGGTTCTCGTGGCTGACCGGGTCCTCGTGGCCGGCTCGCCCCGGTTGGTTGCACACTGAGCGGGTGCGCATCTATCTCCCGTCCACGCTGGCCGTCGCCCGATCGGTCTGGGAATCCGCGCGCATCCCCCCAGGCACCGGATTCGCGGTCACCCCCGCGACGCGTGAGTGGTACGCCCAGTCGGAGTCCGAGGAGGAGTTGGAGTACGCGGCGCTGCACGACGCCGGCCGGGCGAGCCTGCGACTGCTGGACGCCGACCCGTCCGCGCCGCGCCGGCGCGTGGTCTTCGTGGCCGATGTCGCGGACGGCGAGGTGCGGGTACGCGACGATCTTGAGCGGGGTGCCGTCGAGGTGGACTTCCCGGTGCCGTGGTCGGCCGCGCAGGCCATCCATGTCGACGACGGAGACGACGAGGAGGTCGTCGCGGCGGTCGCGGCGGCGGCGAAGTGCATCGTCGAGGCCGATCTCGGTGGGGATGACGCCGCCTTCACCGTGGACAGCGTCGAGGGCTTCGAACTGCTGTGGTTCGCGCCTCAGGAGCTTCCCGATCTTCTCTGACCCCGGCGGAGACGCGGATGTTGAGTGCGCGGGGGTGACCCCCGCGCGGTGGAGGTCACCCCCGCACGGGGGAGGAGACCACGCACGTTGACGGCTCGTTGGGGCATGCTGTCTGGACTGGTGACCAGCTGGCGTGAAATGTTCCCGACGGGCGGCCCTCGTGGTTGTCTTTCCAGGCTCCTCCCTGGGGTGCTGTTCGTCGTCTGACGTCCGTGAACGGTGATTTCCCACCCAGGGAGATCGACGTGGCCAACGGTTGAACCTCCCCGGGTGCGGCCGATGTCGGGCGTTGCGAATAATGCTGGGGAGCCTTGCGGCGGCGACCGGGTCACCACCTGGATGGCGCCGAGGGGGCTCCACTTTCCACAACCTTCGTACCGAGATGTCACCCCCGCTGGCAGGTGTGATCTCGACCGACCCACCGCGGTAAGGAGGCTGGCAGCCCATGCTGTACCTCGCCGGGCAGATCCTGGCGTACGTGCTGGTGGCGATGCTCATTGGTGCGGCGCTGGCATGGGTCTTCCTGATCGCGCCGCTGCGCCGGCAGGCCCGCAACGCCGACGCCGACGCCGCGCGAAATCGGGCGGGATCGGGGGAGACACCGGCCGGCACCGGACCGGACCTCGACGAATCCCGCCCCGGCGCGGTCCCGTCGGCCGATCGGGCGGCAGCCGCGAACGACGTGAACCGGGTAAACGCCGGGCCGGCGGGCACCGGCGACGCCGACACGGGTGTCCCCGATTCGGGCGCCCGCGGCACGGGCACAGGGCAGGCCGCCGAGCTGATCGCCCGGTTGCGCCGGCAGCGTGACGACGTCGCCCTGGAGAAGGCGGATCTAACTGCCCGGCTCGCTGTCGCCGAACAGCGTGCCGCGGAGTCCGAACGGCGAATCGCCGAGGCGGAGCGCCATGCTGTGATCGCAGGCGCCCGGGTCGAGGAGATCGAAACGGCGCTGCGGGCCCGGGCGTACGCCGTGACACCCGGCGCGGCCCAGGCCCTCCCGGCCGGTTCGGGTGCCGCCGGTTCGGGTGCCGCCGGTTCGGGTGCCGCCGGCCCGGTGCCGGCGGGCTCTCCGGGGGCGGGCGGTGATCCCGTCGGCCCCTCGGCTGCGCAGCTCGCCCATGAGGCCGAGCTGCTGCGCAGACAGCTCGTCGAGGCCGAGGGCCGGGCGGCCAAGTTCTCCTCCCGGCTGGCCATGGCCCGTACGGAGGCGGAGGACGCGCAACGCCAGGTGGCCACCATGACCACCCGGCTGGATCGGCACCAGGCCGAATGGGCGGCCGAACGGCTCAGTCTGCTGGGGCGGATCGCGAAATCCGAGGCGCTTCTGGGCCAGGCCTCCTCCGACGAGGAAGCCGGTGCCGAGCATCCCGAGGCCGCCCCCACTGCCGAGGCCGCCCCCACTGCCGAGGCCGCCCCCACTGCCGAGGCGGTCGGGGTTGCTGCCGCGGGCGGCGTGGTCCCGTCGAACCTCGCGGTCACCCCGAACGACGCGGGGCCGTCGAAGAGCGCGCTGCCCGCGCACGGCCTGGCCCTGTCGCCCGAGCCGAACGTCTCGGGGGCGACGGTCCAGGCGAGCGGCGTTGCCACGAAGAACCGGCCACCGGCCCTGGGCGGACCGCCGTCGAGTGGTCAGGGGAGTGGCGGCGGCGTGAAGAGCACCGGTGGCAGGAGCACCGGTGGAACGAACGGGGCCAGCGGCCAGCCGGGCACGGGTAGCCGGGTCGTGCTGGAACCCGCGCCGCGGTGGAACGGTCTCCTCGATCCCGTGCGGTCGGGCGGCGACAACCTCAAGGAGATTGTCGGCGTGGGCCCGGTGATCGAGGCCCGGCTGCGGGCGTTGGGCATCACAACCTTCAGCCAGCTGGCCGAAATGGGTGATACCGACGTCGAGCGGCTCGCTCACCGGCTGGATGGCTTCGGTGACCGCATCGTCTCCGACGATTGGGTCGGCCAGGCCCAGGATCTGCAGGCCCGGCACTACGGCGGCGTCTACTGACCGGACCGCCCTCCACCCCGCTCGGTCACAGTCCGGAGATGAGTCCCTCGATCTCAGCCTCCAGGATCCGGCGGTCGGTGACGTCGCAGTAGAGCCAGACATGGCCGCGGTAGCCGTCGGCCGCGGTCAGCGGGATGTGGCTACGCTCGAACACCCGTCCGTCGGCGAACATCACCGTCTCCCGGCGTAGCGTCCGCCGTCGGCGGAGCAGGATGTCCAGGCGCGTCGCGAATCCGGATGGATCGTCCACCAGCCCGGGCCGGGGACGCAGCTGCAGCCGGCAGTCCGTTCCGACCAGGTCGACGGGCAGGTCCGCCAGATCGAACAGATCGCAGTACACCTGGTTCACCGCCACCACACGCCCGTCCCGGTCGGCGATGAGCACGGCGGTCGTCAGTTCGGCGAGCAGGGTCGTCAGCCAGCGTTCCCGGTCCCGGCATGCCTCCTCGATCCGTCGGGCCTCGGAGAACAGGCAGCCACAGGTGTGGTTCGAGCCCCTGGCGCGTCCGAAGGGACGCAGGTCGTCGTTCTCGCTGCGATGCAGGGCCACGGCCGCGCGCCACTCCGCTCCAGGCGGGAGCGTCCCGCGGGGAAACCCGACCGTGGGCCGATCCTCGGTGGATTCACGGGATGTCGCCCGGCCTGGCGTCGGTTCGCCGGGAACCGGCCGGCGGGGAAGCGGAACAGACCATTCCCAGCCCCGATCGCCCCGATCGGACTGGTCCGGCAGATCACAGGGGTCCGGTCCGTCGAACGGGTCCGGTCCGTCGAACGGGTCCGGTCCGTCGAACACGCCGAACCTGTCGAGATCGCCCGCGGGCACCCCATCGGCGGCGAGGGCCTGGAGGCCGAGGAGATCATGACCGAGCAGGTGTCCGTCGAGGAGGTCGGGATCGAGAGCTGCGAGTTCGAAAGCCGCCTCGCGACGGTGAAGGCGGTCGAGTTCGGCCTGCTCGTCGTCAAGGTGTTCGAGATCGGCCGCTTCGTGAGGCGCCGGTTCGCGGGAGGCGACGTCGGGTTCGGCTCGTTCCCGGACAGCGACGTCGTCGGTATCGGGCTGGTCCGCGGACGATGGGCCGATCGGGGAGCGACGCCCCTGGACCCGCGGCGAGGACACTGGCACACCCTTCATCGGCACACCCGTCACCGGCCCGGCGGCGTTCTCGAACGCACTGGCCGACGGCACGGTGAGGGTGCCGACGATCCGTCGTCTACCGTCCCCTGCCGAGGTCACCACCGTCTGCATGACCGCGTCGCAGGGTGGTTCGCCCGGTCGGATCAACCGGACCTGGATCGAAAACCCGTCGCCGTGCGTGACGAGGTGCCGCCATCGGCTGCCGACGTTCGCTACGTCGCCGGGATGGACAATGCGTTGCCATCCCCGTCCGACCGCCTCGTCGCGGGTAACGCCGGTCAACTCGGACCACAGCCGGTTCACAAAGAGATACCGGCCTGCCGTATCGGTGGCGAATACCGCGACCGGGCAGTTTTCGACAATCCGCCAGAACATTTTCCAAGCGGTCGTGTCGAACATGTCTGACGATCGGGGATCCCGGGCGCCACTCATCGTGATGCCCCTTTCCCCCCCGGGGGATCGTGCCGGGGATGCGTCGGGGGCAACGCCGCCCTGGTGGCCGAATGAGGTTCTCGCGAGCGGCTGACGACCGCGCTGGTTGTTGGCTGACCGGACACGGAAGGGACCCCCGAGGCAGGCGTTGGTGGGACGCTGGATGAGACCGGCGGGGTGGGGGGGTTCCGCCTGTCGACCCAGCGATGCGATATCGACTACAGGGATGTTCGGGTTAGGGACCGCCGAAAGGCTATCGCCTCGGCGTCGTTTCGAGGGAGAAATCGCGCGGGCGTTTCCGGGGCGGTTGGTGCACCGTCGGTGCAGTCGATATGCGCGCAGAGCGAGGATGAATGTCCGGTCCGCGGCCGCTTTTTGACTGCGGAGAGTAGCAGTCTTGGTGGTCAAGGTGGGACCCTGTACGGGCTGTGGCCTACCTGAGTCCTACCCGCTCCACACCCTCGGTGGGGGTTGTGCGAACGTTGTTGCGTCTGCCCCCGACGTCGGGGGTTGCTTACCAGTGACCTTCTTTCTACGCTTCGTGGCAATTGTTGGGGCGGGAAGAGACGAAAGTCGGAGGAGCAGCGGTTTTCGTGGCGGTGGCACGCGGCAGTTGGCTGGACGCGACATCGTTCGTGGAGGACGAGGTCAGAGAGCTTGTCCGGCGGCGTTCTCTCGATCCCGTGCGGGACCCGGCGCAGGTGCGTCAGCTCGTTCACGAGGTGCTCGCCGACTATGAGGAACGGGCTCTCGTCAGCGACCTTCCCCCGGTCGTCGACCGGGACGTCACCGCCCGGCTGGTCTATGACGCGGTTGCCGGGTTCGGGCCGCTGCAACGCCACCTCGACGACCCGACTGTGGAGGAGGTCTGGATCAACGAGCCGGGCCGGGTATTCGTCGCCCGGGCCGGTCGCAGCGAGCTGACGACGACCATTCTGACCGCCGATCAGGTCCAGGACCTCGTCGAGCGGATGCTGAAGTCCTCGGGCCGGCGGGTGGACCTCTCGACCCCGTTCGTCGACGCCATGCTTCCGGATGGTTCCCGGCTGCACGTGGTCATCCCCGATGTCACCCGGGTGCACTGGTCGATCAACATCCGTAAGTTTGTGCTGTCCGCGTCGAGCCTGGACGAACTGGTCGGTCTTGGGACGATCACGCTGGCAGCGGCCGCCTTTCTGGACGCCGCGGTCGTCGCCGGCCTCAACATCATCGTTGCGGGCGGCACCCAGGCCGGCAAGACGACCATGCTCAACTGTCTCGGCTCGGCCATCCCGGCCCGGGAACGGGTGATCAGCTGCGAGGAGGTGTTCGAGCTGAAGCTGCGGGCCGCCGACTGGGTGGCGATGCAGACCCGGCAGGCCAACCTGGAGGGCAGCGGGGAAATCCGGCTGCGCCGGCTGGTCAAGGAGGCCCTGCGGATGCGCCCGGACCGGCTCCTGGTCGGCGAGGTTCGCCAAGAGGAGGCGCTCGACCTGCTGATCGCGCTCAACTCCGGGCTGCCCGGTATGTGCAGCCTGCACGCGAACTCGGCTCGCGAGGCCGTGACGAAGCTGTGCACCCTGCCCCTGCTCGCCGGCGAGAACGTCAGCCATGCCTTCGTGGTGCCCACCGTCGCCGCCAGCGTGGACCTCGTCGTCCATCTGGAGAAGGACGTCTCGGGCCGGCGCCGCGTCACCGAGGTCGTCGCGCTGCCCGGCCGGACGGAGGGGGATGTCATCGAGATTGCCCAGATCTACCGCTCGCGCGCGGACGGACTGGTCCGCGCCGACGGCTTCCCGCCACATCCCGAACGGTTCGCCCGCGCCGGCTACGACCTGCCCGCCCTGCTGGCCCAGAGCGACCATGATTACCATCATCATCGGCCCGGCGGGGGCTGGCCCGAGATCGCCGCGGAGCGCTGATGGGCATCTTCCTCGGCCTGCTGTTCGGTCTGGGTCTGTTCCTTATCGTCACCAGCGGCCGGCCGCGGTTCCCGGCCTGGTCGGCGACGGCGCGCTGGGAACGGTCGACGAGCGACCTGCTCGCCCAGGCGGGCATCCGCGGCGTGACCCCGCGCCAGTTCGTCATGATTAGCCTGGGTCTGGGCCTGTTGGTCGGCCTGGTCGTCCTGGCATTCACCGAGACCGTGTCGCTGGCCGGCGCCTTCGTCGTGTTTGCGAGTCTGCTGCCCCGAGCTCTCGTGGTCCGTCGGCGGCATGCCCGCAGGCATGATCTGCGGGAGCTGTGGCCGGACGTCGTCGACAACCTGTCCAGCGCGGTGCGGGCCGGGATGTCGCTGCCCGAGGGCCTGGCCGCGGTGGGGGTGCGGGGGCCGGTGCAGCTGCGACCGGCCTTCACCCGGTTCGGCGAGGACTACAGCGCCACCGGGTCGTTCTCGGCCTGCCTGGACCGCCTCGCCGACGAGCTCGCCGATCCGGTGGCCGACCGCATCATCGAGTCGCTGCGGATGGCCCGGGAGGTCGGCGGGACCGACCTCGGCCGGCTGTTGCGCACGCTGTCCACCTTCCTGCGGGAGGACGCCCGCACCCGCGCCGAGCTTGAGACGCGGCAGAGTTGGACGGTGAACGCCGCCCGACTCGCGCTCGCCGCCCCCTGGATCGTGCTGCTCCTGCTGGCCACCCGGGGGCAGAACGTGCGGGCCTACGACAGCCCGACCGGGGTCCTGGTGCTCGTGGTGGGCGGCGCCGTGTCGGCCCTCGCCTACCTGCTCATGAAGCGGATCGGCCGGTTGCCGGAGGAGGGCCGGGTGCTGCGCGGGGGAGCGGCAGCCGGCCGGGGGGCGGGATTGTGACCACGGTCGCCAGCGGTGCGCTGATCGGGTTCCTCGTCGGGCTGGGCCTGGTCATCATCGTTTACCGCTCCCCCCGGGCCCGGCGCATCCACCTCGCTGACCGAATCGATCCCTACCTGCGGGACACCCCCACACCCTCGAGGCTGCTCGACGACCGGCCGCGGGGGGTGCCGCGGCCGGGCCTCGCCGCGGTCGAGGCGCTCGCGCGCCCGTTACTCGCGGACGCCGCCGGTCGACTCGACCGTTTCCTGGGGGGCCGGGCCGCCCTGCAACGCCGGCTGACCCAGGCCGGCGGACGGACCAGCATCGAGGAGTTCCGCGTCCAGCAGGTCATCTGCGCGGCCAGCGGGGCGCTGATCGGCGCCTTCCTGCTGGCGCTGCGCGCGCTGCTCGGCGTCGGCCCGCCGGCCCTGGTCAGTGTCGCCTTGATCGTCGCTGGCACGGCCGGTGGGGTGGTGGCCCGGGACTACTGGCTGTCGCGGGCGATCTCCGAACGCGAGGACCGGATGCTGCTGGAGTTCCCGACGATCGCGGAGCTGCTGGCGCTCGCGGTGACCGCGGGGGAGTCGGCCATCGGGGCGCTGGAGCGGGTCAGCCGGTTGACCCACGGCGAGCTTGGGCGCGAGCTGCGGCTTGCGCTGGCCGACGCCCGCGCCGGGGCCACCCTCGTGCAGGCGTTGGAGGGCATCGCGGCGCGTACGGCGTTGGCGCCCCTAGTGCGGTTCGTCGACGGGATGGCGGTCGCGATCGAACGGGGGACGCCGCTGGCGGACATCCTGCGCGCGCAGGCCGTCGACGCGCGTGAGGCGGGCAAGCGGCAGCTGCTGGAGGCCGGTGGCCGCAAGGAGATCGCGATGATGATCCCGGTCGTGTTCCTCGTCCTGCCGACGACCGTGATTTTTGCCTTCTACCCGGCCCTGGTGAGTTTCACCGTGATCGCGCAGTGAGTGTCCGGGGGCGCGCAGGTGGCCGCCCGCGGGGTGGACGCGTCCGTCCGGCGAGGTCGGATCAGCCAGCCTGAAGGAGGAGACATGGGACGAACAGGGCAGGCCGTGAAAGCGAGATGGCGGGCCTGGCGGTCAGCCGTCGCATCGGGCAGCCGCCATGATCGCGACCGGGGGGACGTCCCCGGCTGGGTCATGATAACCGTCATGACGGCGGCGCTGGTGGTCGCGATCGCCACCCTGGCGACGCCCGCCCTGCAGAACCTGTTCACCTCGGCCATCAACTCGGTGTCGGGTATCGGCGGTGGCGGCTGAGCTCGCGGCCGCCGCGGGGCCGGACGGGATCGACGGCGGCCCCAGGGGAACCGGGCACCGACCGGACGCGGTCGAGGACGGCGTCGAGGACGCCTCGGACGCCTCGGACGCCTCGGACGCGGCTGACGCGGCTGACGGCGGATCGGCCGTCGTCGAGTTCATCCTGGTGGGGACGTTGTTGCTCTTCCTGATCCTGGGGATCATCCAGGTCGGCCTGGTGCTGCACATCCGCAACACGCTCGCGGCGGACGCCGCGGAGGGAGCCAGGCACGCGGCCAACCTCGGCGTACCGGCGAGCGAGGGCGGTCCCTACGCCCAGGCCCTCATCGCGCGGACCATCCCGGGACGGTCCGACGCCGTCTGCACCGGGGCGCAGGTCGATGGGCCGGGTGGCACGCCGCTCGCGGAGGTCACCTGCCGGGTTGCCGTGCCGCTCGTCCTGGTCCCACTGGGCGACGGCATCACGATCACGGTGAAGGGCCATGCGCTCAAGGAACTGCCGTGACGAGGGGTGGCGTGGCGGGAGATCGGGTCGCGCGGGCGATCCTGCACTCCCTGCCGCGGGCGATCATGATGATCAGGACAGGTTGTGTGGCTTTCGTGCGCCGCGTCGGTCGCATAGGCCGCGTTGTCGGGCCCGGACAGGAAGGCCGGGCGACCAGGGCCGACGACGGTTCGGCGATGATCGAATTCGTTGGATTGTCCGTCGTGCTGCTCATCCCGTTCGTCTACCTGTTCCTGTGCGTCTTCGCGGTGCAGCGCGCGGCGTTCGGGGTGACCCAGGCCGCCCGGGAGGCCGGGCGGGCGTTCGCCACCGCGGACAGTGAGACGCAGGGCATGGACCGGGCGCGGCTCGCCGCGCAGCTCGCCCTCGCCGACCAGGGCGTCCCCGGCGCGCCACAGGTCCGGTTCGCTCCCGAGGGCGCCGACTGTGGTGCGGGGGATCCCGGAGACGGCGCGGCAACCCTGGAGCCGGGCGCGTCGTTCGTCGTCTGTGTCCGTACGGTCGTGGCGCTGCCGGGAACCGGCGCCTTGTTCTCCGGCATTACCGATGTCACGGTTAACGGCCAGTTCACCGTAGTGATTGATCAGTTCCGCGCCGACAGGCGGGAAACCCAGCCCTAGCAGGGGTTTCGTACGTTCACGGGGTTACGCGGGATCGCAAGGTTTTACGGGGTCCGGTGGACTTTTTGGCGGCGAAGGACTTGTCCGGCTCGGGGAGCAACTCGGCTCGGCGCGCCAGGTCGGCGAATTTGGGGGAGCAGAGTCCGGTCTGCGGTCCCTGAAGCGTGACTGGCTCCCCAAAACTCGGCCGCCACGCGATGTACACCACGTCCGTGGACTCCACTGATGTCGATCCGCGCGGACACCTGGCCGTTCTTGCTGGGCTGGCTATCGGCGTCTGCCGGCCCACTGCTGTATGAGGGCTGCGGCGGCCTCGTGGTCGATGGTAACTCGGTTGCTGAGTACGGCGTGCGCGGCGGCGAGTTTCCTGACGAGCTTGTCGATGAATGCATGTGTGTCATCGCGGCTGAGGTTTCCTTCGGTGATGATTTTTGTGTAGCGGACGGTGTCGACGATGGCGGACTTCACCCGTTCGTGGGAGAGGTAGGTGTCGAGGTCTGACTGCCATCCCTCGGTGGCCGGACCGTTGACAACGGAGGTCCACCCATGGACGAGTGCGGCTGACTCGTCGGGCTGGTAGCTCATCTTGTGCAGGTGGACCGCAAGATCATAGACCGGATCGCCCCACAGGGCGAGTTCCCAGTCGAGGAAGTAGGCTTGGCCATCCGAGATGATGATGTTCTTGCGGTGGATGTCGGTATGGAGAAGGCGGAAAGGCCGCGGGTGCAGCGTCGTCCATCGACTGTTGATCTCGGTGAGCGCGTCGATGGGGATGCCGAACTCGGCGTACAGATCGCCGAAGTCGGGAAGGAACCGGGAATGCACGCCTGCGGTGACAGCGGACAGGCGGCGGGCGAAGTCGGCGGTCCGCCCGTCCGCCGGCCAGCCTGGCGGCGATTGCGGCAGGCGTTCGCGCGGGACGAGGCCGAGCTGCCCGAAGAGTTCCACGACGTCGCCGATGACGTGGTCGGGGACACGGGTGCCGCGTGGTGCGGTGTTGTCGAGGAGCTGACCGGGAAGGAATTCCACGATCTGATAGCGGGGCTGCATGCGGGCGTAGAGCAGACGGGGCGCGTGGGTCACGGTCCCGCGGATGGCGCGCAGCACGTCCCCTTCCGGCCAGATCATCAGGTCCATGATGTCGCTGCCCGGAATCGGGATACGAACAATCACGTCTCCGGCCGGCGTGTCCATCCGGATGTTGTGATTGTAGAAACCCGACGCGGCATCGGGGCGCCCGACCGCCTGCCGGTACAGTTCGTCGGGCCGCCACGTGTGCCCGTTGAGCAGGTCGGCGACGAAGTCCTCGACGCGGGCGTCAAGATCGGTAAGCGTGCCGAACGGCTGGATTCCTGCCCGTGCCCGGCTCGCGGCGGCGGTCACCTGCCCGTCATCGATGCCGAGGATGGACAGTGCGTGCGCCGAGCAGAGGATGATTGTCGGGTAGACGTCGGCTGCTTCCAGCTCGCGGACGCTCCACTGGAGCGAGGAAACCGCTTCGTCGAGCTGACCCCGGCGAGCATGGACCAGGGCGCGGTAGAACTCGGCGCGGGCTCGACCGGAGCGATACCCGACCCCATCGAGGGCGGCGCACGCGGACCGTAGGGAGGTCTCGGCCTCGTCGAGCTGACCGCATCGGAGCTGCCCGATGGCGAGAGCGGTATACGCCTTGCCGAGCTCGTGATGGGCGCCGATCTCGCGTTGGATCTCGATCGCCTGGCCTGCCTCGACGATGGCCTCGGCAGGGTGGGTATAGGCGAGGAGTTCGGCCCGGTTGGTCTGGATGTTGGCCAACCCGAGAACGCTATCGGCTGCGGCGTAGTGGGCGGCGGCCTCGTCGAGATAGCGGGCGGCGGCGTCGAACTCGAACGCGAACCGGTGGGCGAGGTGACGCATCCGGGCCACGTCTCCGTGAAACTCGGTGTCCTGCCCCGGAGCGGACGCACTCAGGTCGGTGGCGAGTGCTTCCGCGTCTCGGAACCGGCCCTGGGCCATGTGAAGGTCGGCGGCCCACAGGCCCGCGGTCAGCCGGGATGCCCCCGTGGCGTGGTCCCAGACCTGGGTGTAGGCGTCGAGCGCGGCCCGGGTCTCACCGGCGATGCGTCGACCATGTCCGGCGGCCACGGCGAGCCGCGCGCCGACCATTGTGTCGATGGCCAGAGCGGTGACCGGTTCGGGAACCAGCGCCGTGACCGTGGCCGCGTCGCCGAGGCGAATCGCCGCCTCAGCCTGCAGGCACCGCAGCGCTTCGGGCAGGTTGTCGTGGTCGGGTTGGTCGTTGAGCCGGGCGCGCAGGTCCTCGGTGATGCCTTGGGCTGCGCTGTGTCCCCCACGGCGAACCGCGTGGTCGGCATAGCCGAGGATGCTCTCGCCGCTGATCTGCCGACCCCGCAGGGCGTGATACGCGGCCTCCCGCAGGGCGCGGGCGGCATGAGCGCCGCTGTCCTGGCCGGTCGCCTGGTCGGCCCGGTTCTCCCACAGTCCCTGTAGCAGGGCGTGGATGTCGGTGGTAGTGCCCGGAGAAAGCCGTTCCCGCAGGGCTGCGGCCATGAGCTGATGAAACCGCAGCGCGGTGTTCGCCGGGTATACGAATGAATATGCGGTGAGGGATTCCCAGGCGATGCGATGTCCCGGGAGATGGAACGTGGCCGTCAGCATCCGAAAAATATCATAGTCGAAGATTCGCGCCGGGCTCAGGACCTCCAGTGATCGAATCTCTTCCGGGGCGACATGCTGAAGAAAGCGCGCCAAGATCTCCTGCTGGGACACGAGGGCACCGCTGACCCGCCCACCGGTCTGCAGGTGCGTGTCCACCGCCAGGTTCAGATAGAATGGGAGACCTGCGCTGGCGTCCGCAATTGTCTGGCGCTGGAACGGATCGGTGATCCCACCGGTGTCGAGGAGTTCCAGCCGGGCTTCCATGGGCAGGCCGCCGATGTCGCATATCTCGATGAGGCCGTCCCAGTCGGGATCCGTCAGTTCCCACCGCAACGGTTCCCGGCTGGCGATGACCACCAGGCCGCGGTCGAGCTGTGCCACGAGATCACGTAGCCAGGCATCCGCGAGTTGCGCCCGTCCGGTGCGTACCGGGCTCGGCACCAGTGCCTCGTGGCTGTCAAGGATGATCACATACTGTCTGTCCTGGCTGGCAGCCCGAAGGTCTTCAGCGAACAGAAACGTGACGGCGTCGGCGAGCTCACTGTTCGGCAGGTCGTCGAGTGTCGCCAGGGTGGGATCGCGCCGCACCCGCAGGCGGCGGCGTATGTCGCAGCCGCCACGCTCCAACAGCTTGATAAGGCCGCGGGCCGTACCGAAAATCGGAATTCCGGTCATCGTGTCGGCGATATCCGCGAGAATGGAACTCTCGTCGACGAATGCCAGTTCCGAACGGTTCAACCGCAGATGTGGGTGTAGCCGCTGCCACAGCACTGCGTAGGCGATGTCGAAGCGATCGAAGTGTACCCCTTGCGACCCCAGTTCGTTGCGTAGCACCGCCAGCGCGTCTTCCTGCTGGCGCAACGAGTGCACCTGCAGATCGAGTGATGCCGTTCGATACCGGGTTGCCGCCCGGTCCTTCAACTCGCGCAGTAGTCGTGACTTACCTATACCGCCCACGCCGATGGCGTTGAAGACCCGTGGACCGTCACCTAGATGGGTCAGCTCTTCGGCGAAAGCCGCCAGCACCGGTTCGCGGTCCACGAAACGCCGCTGCAGTGCGGCGACCCGATGAAACCGTGGCGCAGGCGCCATGTAAACCTCCGACCATCACAGACCGCGATACCGTCGAGGACGATGCAATCATAGTCGAGCTTGACGACGCACGATGGACCAGCACATCGTGCTGCGGCGCGATCCGATCCTTCCGACCCGCACCCGGGGGGCGAGCCCGGGTGCGGGACCGCGACCACGGTTCCGCACCCGGGTAGGCGTGCGCCGTGGGATCCGGTCGGCTAGTCGTTCTCGAGCGGAATCTCGTCGAGCGGGATGTTCAGGTAGGACGAGGAGCCGTCGGTGGACGAGATCTCGATTTTGCTGTTGGTGACGGTGGCGTCGCCGAAGAACCTGTCCTTGGTGTCCACGACCAGCTGTATCTGGTGGCCCGGCGTGATGCGGTAGTCGGCCGGCTGTAGGTGGATGTCGATCGTTTGCGTCTCTCCCTCGCGGTCGTTGAGCAGGGTGAAGGGCGCGCTGGTGATGATTTTTGCCTTACCGGTACCCGGGTCGACGTCGAACAGGTGCGCCACGAGCGTCGCGCTCTTCGCGGACGGGGTGACCGTGAGATGCGCCGAGACGGTTCCGGTGATCTGACTCGGTGCGGTGAGCGGTTCGGTCGACCACACCGCGGCGTCCTCGCGGGAGATCTCCGAGGTCTCGTACACGATCGGAGCCCCCAGTCTTTCGAGGACGCCGGTCTTTACCAGGGCCGGGGCTATCAGTGCTGGGGTGTCCGTGCCGGCCCGGAAGGTGTGGCTCCACCCGGAGTTGGGCTGAGGCGTCAGTGAGCCGTCCGATGTCCCCGGCAGCGGCGCGTTCAGGTAGTAGCGTCGCGGCGGCAGCGTGTACGAGTCCCAGTCGGCGAGCTTCTTGATCGTGAACAGGTTGTGCATGTACTCGGTGTGCACGTCGCCGTCGTTCTCCACGCCGTTCTCCTCGTCGGCAACGAAGCGGTCCAGCCAGCGGAAGGTCGTCGCTGTCGGACGACTGATGCCGCCGAGAAATCCCTTGATCTCGTCGCCGCCGTGATCTCCGATCAGTACCAGGAGACGTTTGGGACCGATCAATGCGTTGAAGAACTCCACCACCGCGGGTACCGAGAAGATGGTCTCGTGCCAGTAGGTGCCGAGGAAGATGGGGACCCTCCTGGCGTTGAGCTCGTTCAGATAGGTAACCGGTGAACGGACCGCGCTGAACTCCAGCAGCCGTTCGATATTCCGATTCGCCCGGAAGTCGTCGAAGATTTCCCTGACTTCGGCGGAGAGGTTCTCCTCGCCGAACAGCTTGGCGAGCTCCTCGAACGCCAGCAGGTGTCGTGTCTCGTTCTCGTACAGCGATCGGCCCAGATCGGCCCAGGCGCTCTGCGCGCACACGGCCCGCACCCGGTCGTCATGCGCCGCGATGATCAGGCTCTGGCCGGCGCCGTAGGACGACCCCGCGAACCCGATCCGATCCTGATCCGCGCGGTCGGGATAGGTGTTCAGTACCCAGTCGATCACGGCCGAGCCGTCCGCCCGGTCCCGCGGACCGGCGACGTCTATCTTCCCTGTGGAGTCGGCGATCCCACGCTCGCTGTACGCGACCGCCAGATATCCCTTGAGCGCGAAGTTCAGGAGCATCCCCGGATACGACTTCCATCCCGTCGGCGCCAGCGGAGCCGGCATGATGACAACCGGGTGCGGCCCCGGCTTGAGGGGGACCAGCACGCCGGCGTCGAGTTGGACGTCGGCATCGGCTCCGGGGATCCTGGTCGCCGTGAAGGTCCCCGCCCCCCGCAGTTCCCCGAACTTTGCCACGGTCGCCGGCGGGAGATTCTTGAAGTCGCCGCTCTCGAGATTCTCGAGAGCGGCGATCTCCGCGTCGAGCAGTGTTCTGTCATTGGGCGCGAAATCGAACACGTTCGTGGTCTTGGCAGCCGTGGTCACTTGGATGATCCCCTTCTGGGTATGGGAAAAGGAGCCTGCCGGCGAACCTGGCCGACGGACGCGCGATCGTCCGCGGCCGTGACGAGGTGAGATCCGGATATCGGATCCGTGGTGCGGAAGTCTCCCGGTGCACGGGTTCGGAGCCTAGAGGTGTACGCGATCGTCAGGGGTGAGGTGAGTACTTTGTCCGCGCGCCGTACGGCAAGATGGTTTTGACCCGCACGCGGCTGCTGGTTACGAGCGAAGCCCTGCAGCCAGGACAGCGAGAGTACGAACAGCGCCAGCACGCCCACAGCGGCGAGCCACCGCCCGAGGCCCGCGGGCGAGCGGAAGCCGATGGCGAAGGCCACGCCGAACACCAGCGCCGTCGAGACGAGATTGCGAGCACGCTCGCCACGACGTGTCCCACGATCAGTGCGCCGCCGTTGACGTCCATCGAGCGGAACCGGTCGATGACTCCGGTAGTAAGGCGGATCAGTGCCGCATGACCGTATTCTCCCGCAATGGGGCTGCTATTCTTCCACAATAGGGTTGCTAATAGGGTTGCTGGGGCAGTGGGTTTCCGGCCTCGCCTGTTCGGCCTTCCGGCAGGAGCGTCAGCAAGGAGAACGCGTGCCCGTGACCAAACATGTGCCTGTGACCAGCGGCGGGACGGGGTCGGCCGGAGCAACGGGGTCGGCCGGAGCAACGGGGTCGGCCGGAGCAACGGGGTCGGCCGGAGCAACGGGGTCGGCCGGAGTAACGGGGTCGGCCGGAGTAACGGGGTCGACCGGAGTAACGGGGTCGACCGGAACACCGGACGGAGTCGTCCGCCCGGACGGAGTCGTCCGCCCGGACGGAGTCGTCCGCCCGGACGGAGTCGTCCGCCCGGACGGAGTCGTCCGCCCGGACGGGACCAACCGCGCGGACGGCGGGACCATTCTCGTGCTGACGTTGGGGTATCTCATGGTCGCGGCGATGCTGGTGGTCGTTGTGACCGACGTGTCCGCCGTCTACCTCGCTCGTCGGTCGGTGGCCTCGGCCGCCGACGGCGCCGCGCTGGCCGCTGCCCAGCGCATCGACGAGAACGCGATCTACACCACCACCGACGCCTTCGAGCGCCTGCCCCTCGCCGACATCGCCACGACCGTCGATCAGTACCAGCGCCGGGCCGATCCGAGTGGCCGCACGATCCTCACCTCCACCCTCGTCGACGCGACGACGGTGGAGGTGGAGGGCACGCGTGTGGTCGACCTTCCGGTCGTCGGCTCCCTCGGGGTGGGTCCGGTCACGGTACGTGCCGGAGCGCAGGCACAGTCGGTGGTCCGCCAGCCCGCTGCACCATGACGCCGGCCGGCGCCGGAACGCCGAACCGCGCCGGTTGCGTGCGCGTCACCCGTTGGCTTTCCTCCGACCCCTGATGCAACCAGGTCGAGGTGGCGTCCATGAGATCGTCGAGACCGTGGCCGGTGCGGCGCTCGGCCAGATCCGACACGTCCCGGACCAGCCGGGCCACCCATTCGGCCGGCCGCCCGGCGGACAGCGCCACCGCCTGAGCGGCGTGCTGGGCTGCCTCGTCGCGATCCGGGACCTCCCGGGCCAGCGCGGCCCGGGCCTGCGCCATCCGCACCGAGACCACCATGCCCGTCTGGCCGCTGCCGGTGATCAACGTCGAGGCGCGTTCCAGGTGAGGCGTGGCCTCGTCGGCCGCGCCGACGGTGGTCAGGGCCTCGGCGCAGGCCAAGGCCAGATCCGCCGGGGAGTAAGTGTCGAGCGAGAAACCCGGCGAGCCGTGGGCGGTGTCGTCGAGCCGTTCCATCGTCTGCCAGGCTCTGGCGACGGCGTCCCGGACGCCTGCCCGGTCGCCGGTCGCCGCACAGGCGCTGGTGACGACCTTCCCGGCGATGAGGGCCCGGGTGGAGCTGTGCCCCGCGATCCGCGCCGCCGCCCCGGCGATCTGCAAGGACACCGCCGGGCTGTGTGGGCGGACCACCCGGGCGCGCAGGGCCAGGGCGCGGGCGGCGAGTGGCCCGTCCCCGGCCGCCCGGGCGAGCGCCGCGGCCCGGTCGGCCCGCGCAGCGGCGTCGGAGTGTTTGCCGCGGTCGTAGGCGGTGGCAGCAGCCACCGTCGTGACCGCCGCGTGCAGCCGCATCCACTCCAGCGCCGGCCGGCCGCGCAGCCGGTGCTCCCGGGGCACGGTCTGTGTCGTGCGCTCCAGCGAGACCAGGGCGGACGTGGTAGTGATCAGATCAGACGTCTCGTAGGCCCTGACCGTCGCGGTCAGGGCTGCCATGCAGGCTTCGTGCAGGCCGGACGCGTCGCCGCGCAGACTCACGGAGCCCACCGCCGCGAGGCCGGTGGCAACCAGGACAGAGCGTCGGTCTGCGACCTCCGGGACCTCCGACACGATGGGACCCTCCGTGCTCCTGCGGGAATGATCGCGGCCTTCCGCTGGCACGCGACGGGGCGGTGAGTCGCCGCCGCTAACGGCGTGATCCGATCGCTCGGACGACGGATCCGGTTATTCACGGCGGCCTTCCTCCTCTTCCCGTGGTAGTGGTCGGTTTCCCGTGGTAGGGGTCGGTCCTTGAGTCTTCGTCCCGTCCCGGCGACATCGACCGGTGCACACGCGCGCACCGGTCGATGCGTCCGAGCTCTCCGCATCCGGGCTCTCCATGGCCGACACCCATATGGTCGCGGGGCCGCACTGTCCCGACGAAACCCGGCGTTCACGTATTCGTGCGCGAAGCGCCGCCTTCGAAGGTATCGTTTGGGGGCCGCGGACGCGTCGAGTTGTGCGCACTCGGCGATGTGGTACGTGTCTCTTCAGGGATTGGTATCGGTTGTTGTCGGAGGTTGTTGTCGGACGGCTGAACCGCCTGACCGCCCGGGGCCGCCGTAACGATTGTCCGCAGTGCGGGCGTCGGTTGGCCGAAATGCTCGTGGCATCCCGCGAATGTTTCATCCTCGTGTCGTCGAGCCATTGCATGTTTCGCCACGATGATGTTTCCCGGTCGAGGCGTCGTCGGGATGCCGTCGGGATGCCGTCGGGAGGTCGCGGGGATGCCGTCGGGGCTCGGCGCGACGCCGATGCGAACTCGGCCGGCTCCCGTCCGGGCGGACAAGATCCGTTGTGGCGGTGGCCCCGGGCGCCGCCGGTAAGGTGAACAGCATGGCCGTCGACCTGTCCGAGGAGATCAAACAGCTGGATGCCACGTTGACCGGCATCGAGACGGTTCTCGACGTGGAGGGGTTGCGCCGTCGCGCCGAGGATCTGGAGCGTCAGGCCGCGGACCCCGACCTCTGGTCCGATCAGGACCGGGCCCAGGCTGTCACCCGCCGGTTGTCGTCGACGCGCGGGGACATCGCCAGGGTGGAGGGGCTGCGTCGCCGTCTTGACGACATCGCCGCCGCCGCGGACCTCGGCGATGAGGATCTGCTCGCCGAGGCCGCAGCCGATCTTCCCAGGCTGTCCAGTGACATCGCCGGTCTCGAGGTTCGGACCCTGCTGTCCGGCGAGTACGACGAGCGGGACGCGATCGTGCAGCTCTCGGCCGGGGCCGGCGGGGTGGACGCGGCCGACTGGACGGCGATGTTGCTTCGGATGTACCTGCGGTGGGCCGAGCGGCACGGCTACGCCACGGAGGTCTTCGACACCTCCGAGGCCGAGGAGGCGGGTCTGAAGTCGGCAACTTTCCAGGTCAAGGCGCCCTATGCGTACGGGACGCTGCGCAGTGAGCACGGGGTGCACCGGCTCGTCCGGATTTCGCCGTTCGACAACCAGAACCGGCGGCAGACCTCCTTCGCCGGGGTCGAGGTCACCCCGGTCGTCGAGCTGTCCGACCACGTCGACATCGACGACAAGGATCTGCGTATCGATATTTTCCGTTCGTCCGGTCCGGGTGGGCAGGGGGTCAACACCACCGACTCCGCGGTCCGCATCACGCATCTGCCCACGGGCATCGTGGTGACGTGTCAGAACGAGCGCAGCCAGCTCCAGAACAAGGCCGCCGCGATGATCGTGTTGCAGGCGAAGCTCCTGGAGCGGCGGCGGGCCGAGGAGGCGGCGGAGAAACAGCGCATCACCGGCGGGCCACAGGACGTCTCCTTCGGATCGCAGATCCGTAACTATGTCCTCCACCCGTACCAGATGGTGAAGGATCTGCGTACCGACACCGAGACCTCGAACACCAGCGGTGTTCTCGACGGCGAGCTCGATGATTTCATCGACGCGGAGATCCGGTGGCGGCGGTCGGTTGAGAACCAGGCGTGAGAGGGTTCTTCGGAGCTTTTGTCGACGCCTGGGATGTGTCTGGTTCCGGACTGAGCGGGCAAGCCTCGCCGCACCGTCCGGGCGCTCGTGGCCCGGCGAGACGATGAGCGCCCGGCGCCCGGCGCCCGGCGCCCGGCGCTCCGGTTCCGGAGGTTCGGAGTTCCGGAGGTTCGGAGTTCCGGGGGTTCGGGGGTCTGGAGATCCCCCGTTTCCGGGACGGCATCCGAATGTCGCCTGCCTCTCGGGGAACGGACGGTGAAAAGACAAAGATCCGGCCGTGGTGGGAACGTCGGTGTGACGTAGGCCCGGCCGGCGGCTCGGCCCGGCCCGGCGTCGGGGAAGGACTCCACCGGATCTCCTGACGCCATTGGCATGCCGGGTATACACGTGTAGAGTTCCGGGTAGTTCGCGGACCGTTCGATTTTTTAGTTTCGGTGTCTTGATCTGGTCCGCCTACTGCTTCACCCGATGGGATGTACGCCCGTGTCACCTGGTCGTTCACAATTGCGAACCGCTGTCGCGGAGGGAGTGCGGTCTGTGTCCCTGCACACGAATGCACGCATGTATATGTGTGGAAATAACGGTGCAAATCCGGGCAAGATGGCCAGTCTCGCCGGTACGGGAACGCCGTGACCTCCCTGGCGCCTGCGGCGTCCGGCGCCGCAGGCGGCGTGTTCGAGGGTGCGCCCACGATGCCCCTGCCCGTCCTTATGTACCACGGCGTCGGTGATTCGGTGAGTGCGGACTTCCGACGCTGGGAGGTCCCTCCCGGTGCCTTCGCCGAGCAGCTCGAGGCCCTCGTCGAAAGCGGCTACCACCTCACCGGTCTCACTGACGCGCTGGCACATCCCACCCGCCGCCAGGTGGTGATTACCTTTGAGAACGGCTTCGAGGACTTCGTCACCACCGCGGTGCCCGCTCTGCGGGCGATCGGGGCCAGCGCTACCCTGTATGTGCCGACCGCCTTCGTCGGCCGGCGCGCCACCTGGCTGGATGGCTACACCGAGCGCAACCTCCCCCTGTTGGACTGGTCCGACCTCGCCGCGCTCGCCGGGGAGGGCATCGAGCTTGGCTCGCACGGTCACCGTCATCTGGAGCTCGACGTGGTGCCGACCGCTCTGGCGCGGTACGACGTCACCGCCAGCCGGCGGCTGATCGAGGAGAGAACCGGCCGGCGTCCGGACAGCTTCTGCTACCCCTTCGGTTATCACTGTGCGGCGGTGCGCCATGTCGTCGCGGCCGCCGGGTTCGAATCAGCCTGTGAGGTCGGATACCGCATTCATCAACCGACGTTGTCCCGGTTCGCCATCAGCCGATTGATCGTCAATCGGGCCGCTGGGGCGGCCGACATCCTTCGGCTCGTTTCCCAGGGGCATCGCGACGCCCTGCTCAGCGTCCGGCGAGGACTGCAGTCGGGGTGGCGGACATATCGAGCGGCGCGCTGGCGGCTCGGCCGAGGCGCCTGACGACGGGGGCGCGGGAAACTGGAGTCCGGGGCCCGGCGGTTACCGCGTGCTCTCTCACACGACCGCGAGCCGATAGCCCCGCTTGATGACGGTCTCGACCGCGCAGCCGGCCGGTCCCAGCGCGGTGCGTAACCGGGCGACGGTCATCTCGACCGCGTGTTCGTCGGTCAGCCCGGCCGTGCCCGTCCGGCGCAGCAGCTCGGCTCGGGACAGCACCCGGCCGGGACGCTCGGTCAGCGCGTCGAGGACTGCCGCGGTCCTGGGTGCGAGCATCACCGGCTCGCCGTTGACGATCACTGCCCCGCCCTGGACCCGCAGCACGTGCCCCGCGGCCTCGACGGTCCGCACCCGGCGACGCGGGAGCTCGTCGGACAGCGTGCGCACGAGTGCTCCGAGCCGGAACCGGTCCGGGGTCACCGTCGCCACGCCCTGCCGTTCGAGGGGGGCGGCACAGACCGGACCCACGCACGCGGGCAGTACCTCGCCACGCAGCGCGGTCAGCAGTTCGTCGAACTGTCCCATCTCCCGGGCGATCCGTAGCAGGCTCACCACGGCGGGCGCGCTGGTGAAGGTGACCGCGGAGACCCCGCCGGTGACGATGAGCTCGACCATCCGGCGGACCGGCCGCAGATCGTCCGGTGGTTCCCACCGGTACACCGGTATCTCGACGACCTCGGCACCCGCCGCGCGCAGTCCCTCGACCATGTCTGGCAATGGCTCGCCGTGTAGCTGCACCGCGATGCGCAGCCCGGCCAGGTTCTCCGTGAGCAGATGGGCGACGAGCTCGGCGCCGGATTCCGAGCGGGGCGACCAGCACTCGGTCAGCCCCGCGGCCCGGACGGCGCCGGTGACCTTCGGCCCGCGGGTGAACAGCCGGGCGCCGTCCAGCCGGTCGCGCAGCCGCTCGCCGAGCCCCCAGCCCTCGGCGGCCTCCACCCAGCCGCGGAAGCCGATTGCCGTCGTGGCGATCACCGCGTCCAGCGGCCGGGTGAGGCACTCCCGGGTCGCGGCGAGCAGCAGGCTGTCGTCGGCAAGCGGCACTATGCGCAGGGCCGGGGCATGGACCACCCGGGCTCCGCGCCGTTCGAGGAGGTTCGCGAGCTCGTCGCGGCGACGCGCGGCCGTGACCCCGACGGTGAAGCCGAGCAGCGGTGGCAGCGCGGCGCTGACGGCCGGCTCCCTCGATGTCGCCGACGCCGGGAACATCCCGGGTGCGCTGGTGGTTTCGGGCGGGCTGGTGGTTTCGGGCGGGCTGGTGGTTTCGGGCGGGCTGGTGGTTTCGGGCGGGCTGGTGGTTTCGGGTGTTCCGGCGGTCCCGGGTGCGCCGGACCGGTCGCCAGCGTCGGGCCGCCCTGGACTACGGATTGTCACAAGGCTACCTCCTGGGCTGGGGTCCCGCGCCGATCCCCCGGTCACCGCAGGATCGGACACGGCCATGTCCACGCGCTTGCCGGTGTGCAACGCCGGTGTTAACCGGCACCGTTGCGTATTCACGACGTCCGCATCGAGCGTTCGTCGGGCATCTCACATCCCGTCGTGTCGTGGAGTGCATGCCTTGTAGCCGGACCGACCTGACTTCGAGTCAGCGTTGACATCCTGGGTTCGTACGGTTCTGGCCGTAGCGGGTGCCCGTTCGGACCGGCACCCATCGGTTCGGACGTGCGGGTGGTGCGCGGATGTCTTCTCGATCACTGGTGGTCGTCGGCCACGGCATGGTGGGGCATCGGTTGTTGGCGGCGCTGCGGGACCGCGACGTCGAGGGGCGATGGGATGTCACGGTCCTCGCGGAGGAACCTCGGCCCGCCTATGACCGGGTGGGCCTCTCGGCGTACTTCACCGGGGCCACCGCGGAGGACCTCAGCCTCGTCGAGGACGGATTCCTTGAGCACCCCCGGCTGCGAGTGCGTCTCGGTGAACCGGTCGTCGCCGTCGATCGGGCCGCCCGGACGGTGACCACCGGTGCCGGCCGCACCTACCGGTACGACGCGCTGGTGCTTGCGACCGGTTCCTACCCGTTCGTCCCACCGGTACCCGGCCGGGAGGCCACCGGCTGCCACGTCTACCGCACGATCGAGGACCTGGATGCGATCTCCGCCTCGGCGCGCGGCAGCCGGACCGGGACCGGTGTGGTCGTCGGTGGCGGCCTGCTCGGCCTGGAGGCGGCGAACGCGCTGCGTAGCCTGGGGTTGGCCACCCACGTCGTCGAGTTCGCGCCCCGGCTGATGCCGGCCCAGGTCGACGAGGCCGGCGGGCAGACACTGCGAGCCCACATCACCGGGCTCGGGATCGGCGTCCACACCGACACGGCCACCGAGCGGATCGAGGCCGATGCCGACGGGCGGGTCGCCCGAATGGTCTTCGCCCGTCACCCCGAGGGGCTGGCCGGCCTCGACACCGACGTCGTCGTGTTCTCGGCGGGGATCCGCCCGCGGGACGCTCTGGCCCGCGAGTGCGGACTCGACGTCGGGGATCGCGGTGGCATCGTCGTCGACGAGGGCTGCCGCACCAGCGACGAGCACATCTATGCCGTCGGCGAGTGCGCCCTGGCGGCCGGACGGGTGTACGGGCTGGTCGCGCCCGGATACGCGATGGCCGAGGTCGTCGCGGACCGTCTGCTTGGCGGCGACGCGACCTTCACCGGCGCCGACATGTCGACCAAGCTCAAGTTGCTCGGCGTCGATGTCGCGAGCTTCGGGGACGCCTTCGGGACGACTCCCGGTGCGCTGCCTATCACGTTCGCCGACCCGGTGGCCAAGGTCTACAAGAAGCTGGTGCTCTCCGACGACGCGCGTAGCGTCCTCGGTGGCATCCTTGTCGGCGACGCGGGGGAGTACGGAACGCTGCGGGCCATGGTCGGCTCCGCCGGGGTCGTGCCGGACGATCCCGCGCGGCTCATCCTGCCGGCCGGCGACGTCGCCGGGGCCGGCGGCTCCGGGGCCGGGGTGGCGCTCTCCGCCGGGGCGCAGATCTGCTCGTGCAACAACGTCACCCACGGTCAGATCTGCGCCGCGATCAGCGCGAATGGCCTTACCGACGTCGCTGGGATCAAGGGGTGCACCAACGCGGGCACGAGCTGTGGCAGCTGCGTGCCGATGCTCAGGACGATCCTCGGCCAGCAGCTCGCCGCCGCGGGCCTCGAAGTGTCGAAGGCGCTGTGCGAGCACTTCGACGTCAGCCGGGCCGAACTGTTCGAGATCGTCCGGGTGCGGGGGATCACGACGTTCTCGCAGCTGATCGCCGAGCACGGTCGGGGCCGGGGCTGCGAGGTCTGCCGGCCGGTGGTGGCCTCGATTCTTGCCTCCCTCTACAACGGGTACGTCCTAGTCGGCGAGCAGGCCGCCTTGCAGGACACCAACGACCACCTGCTCGCGAACATGCAGAAGGACGGCACGTACTCGGTCGTCCCCCGGCTGCCCGGCGGCGAGGTCACGCCCGAGACGCTCATCCTGATTGGCGAGGTGGCCCGGGACTTCAACCTCTATACGAAGATCACCGGCGGGCAGCGCATCGACCTCTTCGGCGCCCGGGCCGAGCAGCTGCCGAAGATCTGGAAGCGGCTGACCGACGCCGGACTCGAGTCCGGACACGCCTACGGCAAGGCGTTGCGGACGGTGAAGTCCTGCGTCGGGGAGACCTGGTGCCGCTACGGCGTACAGGACTCCACCACGTTGGCCGTCGACCTGGAGCTACGCTACCGCGGCCTGCGATCCCCTCACAAGATCAAAATGGCGGTCTCCGGCTGTGCCCGGGAATGCGCGGAGGCGCGGTCCAAGGACGTCGGGGTGATCGCCACCGAGCAGGGCTGGAACCTGTACCTGGGCGGCAACGGCGGTCATCGGCCCCGGCACGCGGAGCTGTTCGCCTCCGACCTCGACACCGAGACGCTCGTCCGCTACATCGACCGTTTTCTGATGTTCTATGTGCGCACCGCCGATCGCCTCCAGCGCACCGCGCCGTGGGTGGAGAGCCTCGACGGCGGCCTTGGGCATGTCCGCGAGGTCATCGTCGACGACTCGCTGGGCATCTGCGCCGAGCTTGACACGGCCATGGCTTACCACGTCGCGACCTATCAGGACGAGTGGAAGACGACGCTGGCCGATCCGGTCGCACTGCGCCGGTTCGCCTCGTTCGTCAACGCCCCCGAGGGGGCCGACCCCGACGTCATCCACGTCCTCGAACGCGGCCAGCCCCGGCCGGCCCGCCCGGCCGAGCGGGCGGCCCTCATCGCCGGTGCCACGCTACCCGTGGTGGCTGACCGTTTCCTTGCCTATCCAGGCTCCTTGCCTATCCAGAGGGACGAAACGGACACAAAAGCCTCTGGATAGGCAAGTAGGCGCATCACGGACGATTTGGAGGCCGCCATGATCTGGACCGACATCTGTGCCCTGGACGATCTGACTCCCGATCGCGGCGTGGCCGCGCTCGTCAACGGCGCCCAAGTGGCCATCTTCCGGCTGAGCGACGGTCCCGTGCTCGCCGTCGGCAACGCCGACCCGATCGGCCTGGCCAACGTGCTCTCCCGGGGTCTCGTCGGCTCCCGCGGAGACCGGGCCGTGGTCTTCTCGCCGTTGCACAAGCAGGCGTTCGACCTGGCGACGGGGGAGTGCCTCGATGCCGAGGGGGTGCGCATCCCCGTCTACCCGGTGCAGGTGCAGGACGGTCGGGTGCTGGTCGGCCCCGTCGCGGCGGCCCGGCCGGTCAGCTGAGGCGATCAGTCGGGCGATCAGCCGAAACGGTCGGCTACGGTGATCGGCCCCGAACGGGCTGGTCAGGCCGCACACTGGGAGAAAGCCGACGCGGGAGGGGACGAAGATGACCGGTGCGCAGACAGCCCCGGGCGGATGGGTGGCCCTTGTCGGTGGCGGTCCCGGGCGGGCGGATCTGATCACCGTACGCGGTCTACGGCTGCTCCAAGCTGCGGATGTCGTGGTGGTCGACCGGCTGGCTCCCCGTGAACTGCTGGACGAGGTGCGACCCGGTACCGAGATCATCGATGCGGGCAAGGCGCCGCACGGTCACAACCTGACCCAGGACGAGATCAACGCGGTGGTCGTCGATCGGGGACTGCGCGGGTTCGGTGTCGTCCGGCTCAAGGGCGGCGATCCGTTCGTCTTCGGTCGTGGCGGCGAGGAGGCTCTGGCCTGCGCCGCGGCCGGCCTGCCCTGCGAGATCGTCCCCGGGGTGACGAGCGCCGTCGCGGTCCCCGCGCTCGCCGGGATCCCGGTGACCCACCGGGGCATCACCCAGGACGTGGCCGTCGTCAGCGGCCACATCGATCCTTCGCATCCCGGTTCCACTGCCGACTGGGACGCGCTCGCTACCGGTCCGGGCACGGTCGTCGTGCTGATGGGCGTCGGGGCACTCTTTGAGATCAGTCACGAGCTGGTGAAGCGGGGCCGCCGGCCGGAGACTCCGACCGCGGTGATCCACGCTGGCGGGACAGCCGATGAGACGATTATCATCGGGCCCCTGGTGGATATCGCCCAGCTCGCGGCCGAAGCCGCGATCAGTTCTCCCGCGGTCATCGTAATCGGAGATGTGGTTACGCTACGTGATCGACTTGCAGGCGTGATAGGTACCGTCGGGGCGGTCCCAGCGTGGCCGGGCTCAGGAGACGTGACGGGCGGCGAGGACCGCCAGTAGCATCACGATTGCGATCAGTGCGACGATCACCTGCGGTGACATCTGGAAGAAGTTCTGGCGCAGATACTCGCGCGAGGCGCGGCAGGTGGGACACCGGCCTTCGACCACTAGTCCGGCGCAGCGCGCGCAGACGAGATCCTCGCTGCCCATGGCGCCTCCTTCCCACCCGTGACGGATGCCATGATCGGGCGATCGTCGCACTTCCCCGGGATGGGGGACAACACCCGGACGTTCCGGATGGAGCACGACCGCTGGCGACGCGCACGATCGACTTCCACGTTACGCCCGCGCACGGTGGCGTGCCGCTCCGTCAAAGGTCGATCGGGCGGGCGGCGACCCGTCCGGGCTGTTCCCGGAGATTCCGGTCGGGCGTAACCTGCGGTCCCCGACCTTCGTCACGCCCTACCATACGGCTACTGAAAGTCATAGGCGTGTGGGAAGGCGCAATGATTGTTTTGAGTTCCGTGAGCAAGCGGTACCCGAACGGCGACCGGCCGGCGCTGGTCGATGTCACCGCGGAGATCGGTGTCGGTGAGTTCGTCTTCCTCGTGGGTCCGTCCGGATCGGGTAAGACCACATTGCTGCGATTGCTGCTGCGGGAGGAACGAGCGACGTCCGGCCGGGTGCTGGTGGCTGGCCGTGACGTCGCGCGGATCCCGGACCGCGGGGTGCCCCAGTTGCGCCGGCTGGTCGGCTGTGTCTTCCAGGACTTTCGCCTGCTACCGAATCGGACCGTAACGGCGAACATCGCGTTCGCCCTCGACGTGGTCGGCCGTCCTCGGCATGTCGTGCGCAGCGTCGTGCCGGAGGCACTCGACCTGGTCGGCCTCGCGGAGAAGGCGGACCGGTATCCCGACGAACTCTCCGGAGGCGAACAGCAGCGGGTCGCGATCGCCCGGGCGTTCGTTGGCCGTCCACGGATCCTGCTGGCCGACGAGCCGACCGGCAACCTCGATCCGAACACCAGCATCGAGATCGTGAACCTGCTCGACACTGTTCATCAGGCCGGCACCACCGTCGTGATGGCCACCCACAACGCGTCGCTCGTCAACGCGATGCGCCGCCGGGTGCTCGAGCTGAGCGACGGCGCGCTGATCCGGGACGAGGCTCGCGGACGTTACAACCAGGATGATCTGGCGGTGCCGATGATTCCCCGGCCCCGGCCCAGGGTGCCGGCCGACCGGGTCCGCTGATGCGACCGGGTCTGCTGGCGTCGCTGCTGTGGACGGGCCTGCGCCGCAACCTGGCGATGACCTGTGCCATGATCATAACTGTCACGATCTGCCTGGCGTTGCTGGGGTCGGGCCTGCTCCTGCGGGCGCAGGTGCACACCATCGACGACTTCCTGCTCGACCAGATCGAGGTCGTCGTTGATCTCTCCGATGGCATCACCCCGGGCGAGCGGTCTGCCCTCGATGCCGAGATCGCGGCGGATCCACTGGTCGCCGACGTGCGGTACGAAAGCAAACAGCAGGTGTACGACCGTTTCCGCCGGGACTTCCGTGGATCGCCCGACGTCCTCGCCGGTGTCGGACCCGACGACCTGCCCGCGGCGCTACGACTCACGCTTACCGATCCGCGAGCGGCCCGCGACATCGTCGTCACCTACACCGGCCTCGACGGGGTGGAAGCTGTTCGCGACCAGCGCGGCCTGCTTGACCCGTTGTACCGGTTCCTCGACGCCTTCACAGCGGGCGCTTTCGCCCTCGCCGGCGTGCAGGCCCTGGCGTCCTTCGCCCTCATCTACACGATGATCCGGATCTCGGCGCACGCCCGGCGACGGGAGACTTCGATCATGAAGATGGTCGGTGCTTCCAACGGAACAATCCGGGCTCCGTTCGTCTTGGAGATCGCGGCGGTGGGGCTGGTTGGCGGGCTGCTCGCCACGGGCGTGCTTGCGTTGGCGAAGATCTACCTGGTGGACGGCCGGTTCGCGAAGCAGACGATGTTCCCCCTGTTCGGTTGGTCGGCGGTCTGGGAGACCGCGGCCGTCGTGCTGGGGGTCGGTGTGCTCGCCGCCGCCGTGATGGCTTCGGTGGCGCTCCGCCGTCATCTGCGGGTCTGAGGCGTCATCCGTCGCTCGGCCCCGGTTCGCTTCGATTCGAACTGGACATCATCCTCGATGAATACTTCCTTGAGATAATCTTCGGGTGACACCTCATATTGGCGTCCCTCCGGGCTCGTCCAGGTGAAATGTCCAGGCCTGGGCTGGCACACGGACCATCCCTTCTGCGTGGATTGATCGGGAGATGATGTGCCCGGCCGCCCCGGTCTTCTCGTAGCTCCTTGCTTGGCGTCACGCCTAGGCCGCTTTTCACCCGAGTGTTTCAGCCGGTGATGCCTCCGGCATTTTGGCCCGAGGTTCCGCTCGCTCGTCTGGCCACCTCGACGATGCGGCCTGGTATGATCAAGATCGCAGTGAATGGAAGGCTGCTCGCATCCCGGAAAGACACATGTAGGGTTTCGAGTTCGAACATGACGAGCCAGGGCGGCCGAGGGAAAGCGACGCCGGCTGACCTCCAGAACTCGTCCTTCCGGCGGATCCATCAGTATCCGCCGCCATGTGCATCGGGGGTTCTCGGCCATCTCGCGAACGAGTCCGGCCGGTATCGGGCCATAACCGGGAAGTTCCGCCGGCCGTTCCGACATACCCAGCAGACAGGAAGCCGACACGACCACCTGCATCTCGATACTGACACGGTCACGATCCCGCCCCATCAGCAGGTCGTAGAAAACGTCGGCCCGACGCTGCTCGAGCCCGCGACCGTCCTGCGCACCGCCCGCTCTCCTCGCCAGAAGGTCCACTCGTCGAAACGCCGCGAGCATGCGGTCCGCCGGAAGCGAGGCCGAGATGCGGCCCATACCATCCGGCTCGGCCCGCACTGTCACCCGACGCGCCTTCGTCGCCCTGCGGCGACGCTGTTCCGCGCCCTGAGGGTCTACCAGCACCACACGCCGTCGAACGGCGGCCGCGAACGCTGCGTGGCTCGGCCGCCCACCCCGGCGCAGAACCGTCTCCGCCACGTCCGCGGCCTGGTCGTCCGACAGGTTGGCCGTCAGTCGTTCCAGCACGGTCAGCCGCTGGGAATCTAGCTCACCATGTTCCAGAGCAGTCAGCGCTGCCGGCATGCGGCGGACGACGCCGACCGCGAAACCCAACTGTTTGTTTCCCGCCGCTGATGACATTCTCAGCTCGGCGGCCAGTTCGTCTCCCGCGAACTCGTGAAATCCCCTGGCAACCCCGCTCTCATCCTCTTCCGTGGGCGGCCGTAGCTGCGCGAACCTCGCTCTCACGAGCAGCCGTGCCGCCTCCCAGCGCGCGATCTCCCGACCGATCTCCACATCTGCCCGGAGGCATCCGTCCGCGTCGAGTTCAGCTACACGATGACCATAAACCATCGATGAGTCCAGATGACGGGAAAGAGAACCACGGTCGTCGACTCCGGTGTCGCGGGGGCCCAGGGCCTCTGCTTCCTCGCGCGGGCTGGACTCGCCTGAACTGGACTCGCCCGGACTGGACTGTGAGCCGGGCCGAAGCGATGAACCGGGTCTGGTCACTGGATGCATCATGCCGCCTGTCATGGGCGCGTAGAGGGAGCGGTTGGATCTGCCGGCAGGAATCGCCGCCGATCCGCCTGAACACTCTGGTCATCGAACGTGTGTTCGAGTATAGTACTCGCTGGCACCGTTCATCAAGTCCATCGTCATCAAGTCCATCGTCTCGACGGCCGAGCAAGCTCGACAGCCGAGCAAGGAGGTGGAAGGTGCTGAACGCCCAGGTCGCGCCGCCGCGGCGGCTCCTCCGCGGGGCGCGCTGACGGCGCTCGTCGCCCTACGGAGCGCTCGGCGACGTCACCCGGGCCACGTCGGCGACCGACGATGGCGCTCACATGATCGATACCATGGGTGTCCTCGCGGTGGAGCCGGCGTGTCACCGACGCGGGAGGCAGGACGTAGGTTCGGAGAAGATTTCGCGAACGGTGTGGGAAGAGGGACAGGACAGTGCCGAGGGAGACGGGGCGCAGACTGATCGCGCAGAACAAGCGCGCCCGGCATGACTACGACATCCTCGACACCTACGAGGCTGGGCTGGTGCTCCGTGGCACCGAGGTGAAGGCGCTGCGGGCCGGGCGGGCCTCGCTCGTCGACGGGTTCGCCCAGATCAGCGATGGTGAGATCTGGCTGCACAACGTGCACATCCCCGAGTACACCGAGGGGACCTGGACGAACCACGCTCCCCGCCGCAAGCGCAAGATGCTGCTGCACCGGGCGGAGATCGAAAAGCTGGTCGGTAAGACCCAGGAGGGTGGGCTCACGCTGGTCCCGCTCTCGCTCTACTGGAAGGACGGGCGGGCGAAGATCGAAATTGCGCTGGCGCGTGGCCGCAAGTCCTACGACAAACGGCACGCGATCGCGGAGCGGGACGCGGCCCGGGAGATCGGCCGGGCGATGGGCCGCCGAGCCAAGGGGCGCTACCTCTGATAGCCAGCCGTCCATGACACCGTCCGTGGTGCCGCCGATGTTCCTGTCGACGTTTCTGTCGATGTTCCCGTCGTCGTTATTTCGTCGTCGTGCCGCGGATTCGCCGGTTCCGGCAGCATCCGGGTCGCCGTGACCGCCTCCGACGGCGACCGGCTGGCGCAGTTCGAGGCCCTGCTGAGCGCCCAGGGTAAGGCGGTGCTGGCGGCGGCGGTCGCGGCATTTGCCGAGGATGAGCGTGCCGGTGGAGGCGCGGCCCGGGAACTGGCTGTCGGTGCCCGCCTGCGCGCCGAGGGCGTGTCCCCCGCGCTCCTCGCCGCCGCGTTCACTCAGGCGGAGCTGAGGCGGCGCGCGATGGTCAAGTTTGCTCGGGCCGATCGGATGTTCTTCACCCGAGCCGGGTTGGAACAAGCGTCCTCGCAGGCGGCGGCCGAGCATCGGGCCGCGCGGTTCGCCGGTCTGTGCCGGCTCGCCGACCTGTGCACGGGGATCGGCGGGGACGCGTTGGCCCTCGCGCGGGGCCGGGAGATCATGCTCGTCGACCGGGATCCGGTTCATCTGCGGATGGCCGCGCTCAACGTCGCCGTCCACGCGGTCGAGGGCACGACGGTGCTGCCCACGACGGTGCTGCCCACGACCGCGCCGCCCACGGGATCGACCGTGCCGACGGGATGCCTCGAGACGCGCCTGTCCGACGTGCGGGAGGTGGACCTCTCCGGATGCGACGCCGTGTTCGTCGATCCGGCCCGGCGTGCCGGCGACCGTCGGTTGGTGTCGCGGGCGAGCGAGCCGCCGCTGGCCTGGTGCTTCGGGCTTGCCGACAAGGTTGCGGCCGTCGCGGTGAAGGCCGCGCCAGGGCTGGCGACGGAGCTGGTTCCCCCCGGCTGGGAGATCGAGTTCGTGGCCGACGGACGGGATCTCAAGGAGGCCGTACTGTTTTCACCGGCCCTCGCGACCGCCCCGCGTCGCGCCACTGTGCTGCCCGGGCCGGGCGGCTCGGCGTCCCTGCGGGCCAGGGGAGCGCCGGTGAGCCTCACCGGGACCCCGGATCCAGTCGTCCCGGCGGATACAGGTCGGGCGGGTCGGGTGGGTCGGGTGGGTCGGGTCGGCGAGCTAGCCGGTCGGGTAGCGGCTCCGGGCCGGTTCCTCCACGATCCGAGCCCGGCGGTCACTCGGGCGGGCCTGATCGGCGAGCTCGGGCGGCGCCTCGGAGCCTGGCAGATTGATCCGATGATCGCCTTCCTGACCTCCGACGAGGCAGTGACGACCCCCTTCGCCCGCCTGCTGTGCATCGAGGCCGAGCTGCCCTTCGACGTGCGCCGGATCGCGGACCTGTTGCGGTCTCGTGAGATCGGGTCGCTGGACGTCCGGCGACGCGGTCTCGCCGGCGACGTCGAGGAGATCCGTCGCCGGTTGCTACCCCGCCGTCGTGATCTGATTCCCGGTGGACCGGCCGTCACCGTGGTGATGACGAGGCTGCGTGGAGCTCCCTGGGCCTTCGTCTGCACCCCGGTATCGGATGTCGGGGGTATCGGATGTCGGGGCGGTGGCGACCGACTCTCATGACCGACCGACTCTCATGACCGACCGATCCCGGTGGACGCCATCGGGGGCGAAACAGGAGTGACGTTCATGCGTGTTGCCTTCGTCGGACTGGGCACGATGGGATTTCCCATGGCCGGTCACCTGGTTCGGGCCGGGTTCTCCACCACCGCGTTCAATCGCACGGCCGCGACCGCGGCACGCTGGGCCGAGGAACATTCCGGCCGGATCGCGCCGTCGCCCGCCGCCGCGGCGACCGAGGTCGACGTCGTCTGCCTCTGCGTCGGTGCCGATGACGACGTCCGCGAGGTCGTCCTCGGTGCCGACGGGGTGCTGGGAGCGCTTCGGCCCGGTGCGATCATCGTCGATCACACGACGACCTCCGCGGAACTCGCGGAGGAGATCGCGGCGCGCACCGCCGAGGTCGGCGTCGGTTTCGTCGATGCCCCGGTCTCCGGCGGGGAGGCGGGTGCCATGGCCGGCCGGCTGAGCATCATGTGCGGTGGGGATCCTGAGACGATCGAGCGGGCCAGGCCGGTGCTCGCCGCCTACGGCGCGACCATCACGAGGATCGGGCCGGTCGGTAGCGGACAACTCACCAAGATGGTCAATCAGATTCTGGTGGCGGGAGCCGTCGAAGGGGCGGCCGAGGCCATCAACTTTGCTATTGCCGCCGGTCTGGACACCGATCTGGTGCTTTCCGCCGTGGCCGGCGGCGCCGCCAACTCGTGGTACCTGGCGAATCGTGGTCAGACCATGGTGCGCGACGAGTTCGATTTCGGGTTTGCGGTCGACTGGATGCGCAAGGATCTGCGGATCTGCCTTGCCGAGGCGGGCCGGCGTGGTATCCCGCTGCCGATGATCGAGCTGGCTGAGCGGGATCTCGCAGCTGCCCAGGCGGACGGCGAGGGCGGTCTCGACACGACGGTCGTCATCCGGCAGCGGCGCCGTGCGACCAGGCCGGGCGGCGCGGGTGGCGAAGTCTCTCCGGCTTCCTGATCATGGCGCCGCAACGGTGCCGGTCACGGTGGCGATCAGGCAGCCGGCGACGGTACCGGTCGCCAGGACGAGCGGGACGATCCGGCCGAGATGGAGCAGGCACAGGCCCCCGATCAGGGCTCCGGCGAACATGGCGACGGGGCCGGCGAACCGCCGCGTCCGCCGCGCCCCACCGCGGCCCGTTCCTCCGCCGAGCCGGGAGTCGATGATGATCCCGGTCAACGTGCTGGTCAGCACATTCGTCGGGATGTCCGGAACGGCCATCCGCCGAGCCGTCGCGTGCTGCAGGCCCATCGCGAGGGCCAGCGGGAGGATGACGGCATAGGGCCGGGCCCCGGGGATCTCGGGGATCTCGGGTTCCGTACCGAGTCCCTGGGTGACCAGCGTGGCGATCAGCGCGCCGGCCATCAGCCCGGTCTGCGCGGCCATCGCGATGATCAACCACGAGAAGCGGCGACCGCCGATTATGGTCACCGTGCCGATCCGTCCGGCGATGACGGCTCCGGCCAGGAAGCCAGCCAGGGCCAGCGCCGACAGGTCGGCGGACAGGCCCGGGGCCCCGGCCAGCGCAAAGGCCAGCAGGACGACGTTTCCGGTCATGTTGGCCACGAACACCCGGCCGAGTCCGAGAAAACTGACCGCGTCGACGAGACCGCTGAGGATCGCCAACGCCACCAGCAGAGTCGGCAGCCGCCGACGCTGGTCGGGGGACGGTCGCATGGGCACAGTTTCACCGAGCGACGGCCCGTGCGGCGGAAGGCGGGAACTCCCGGCGCCTCTGATTTCGGCGGCTCTGATCTGATCTTCTGATCTGATCAGAGCCGCAACGGACGGACCGGAGCCGCGGCGAGCGCGGGAGTGCTCCGCCAGTCGACCCCGGGAACGTCGATGTAGAGCTCGATCTCGTTGCCATCCGGGTCGAGGATGTACAAGCTGTGGGTGACCGTGTGATCCGACGCGCCGACGACGGTCACATCCGCGTCGTGCAGACGGGCGAGCACCGCGCGCAGCTCGTCGTCGCTGTCGCCAACCTTCAGCCCGAAGTGGTACAATCCCACCCGCCGGCCCTGGGGTATGGCCGCCGCGTCCTCGCCGACCTCGATGAGGAGCAGCTCGTGGTGGGTGCGTCCGGAGGAGAACGCGGCGGCGGGGGCCCGCAGTGGGTTGCCGTCCGCGCCCGCCGGGTCGGGAAAGATCTGCCGCCAGCCGAGTACGTCCCGGTAGAAGGCGCTGGAACGCTCGATGTCCCGGACGTAGAGGACGAGATGTCCCAGTTCCTTGATCTCCACGGTGATCTCCCGAGGCGCTGGTCGTCTGGTAGCCGTTATCCATACAACAACTCCGTACAACGACGTTGCCCGCGACGGCATGCCCACGGGGCCGGGCCGCTGTGACGCGCGGCCGCCACGCCCGCCACAGCCGCCACATCGGAAACCCGTTGGTACGCGGGGTGCCCGACGTGGGAACATGGAGCCGGCGTCCGAGCGTTGGACGCAGTGACGCGCGCGATGGGTCGGGTTGGCAGGAGCGTCTGTTGGCTGGTGCCGGCGTCTGCGTCTGCGTCTGCGGTACACTGAAACGTCGTAACTGATCAGAACTTGGGGGTGACCGGCTTCGACTCCGGACGTCGAGGCAGGGGAAGCGGGCCGAGGATGAGCGGTTATCTCGTTAACGATCCGTTCAGAACAACAGCTGCCAACAAGACGCAGCCCACTACCCCCACTTACGCGCTCGCCGCTTAAGAGGGACTAGGTAGTCGTCAGCCTGGGAGAGCCTCCGGCCCAGAATCTGACGTCGCTAGGAGGATCACCGGCTGACCTGGTCGCGGGGTCGGTCGGGACATCAAACAGCGACTGAGCCTATGTCGGCTTGCCTGCGTGTCCGACGAGGCTGAGAAACAAGTAGCAGGATGCGCCCGGAGAAGCCCTGTGTCGGGGCCGGAGGACGCGGGTTCGATTCCCGCCACCTCCACAAGCCGGCCCGTCGTGGTTGCCGACCTTTGGTCAGCCTCCCGGCGGGCCGCGATGTTTTCCGGGAGGGACCCCCGGACCCCCGTGCGACCGGCATGGATCTGGTGGGCGGCTGTTCGGTGGTGTCCGGGTGGGCCAAGGCCGGGGCCTCCTGGGGCGAGCCTCCGGGAACCCCGCGGGCGCGATCTGTTGGCGGTTCGGCCGCTGGTGCCGGGTGTGCCTCATGCCGCGGCGTTGCTCGGTGAGGGTTCCGAGGTGCTCGGTTTCGATGACGAGGTCTCCCCGGACCACGATTTCGGCCCTCGTGTGCAGTTGTTCGTCCCGCCGGGCTTTGACACCGAGCCGGTCAACGTCACGCTGGAGAGGCTGCCGGCTCGGTTCGAGGGTTTCCCGGTCATCTATCCGGACAGCGACCGACATGACGGCCGGCCGCACCACCAGGTGGAGGTGACGACCACGCGAGCGTTCTTCGTCGATCGACTCGGTGTCGACCCCGCCGACGGGATGGGTCTGGCGGACTGGCTGTTGGCGCCGACGCAGATCCTGGCGAGTCTCACGGGCGGCGTGGTTCTGCATGACCCGCTCGCTCTTCTTACCGCGCGGCGCCGGGCGCTGGCCTGGTATCCCGATGATGTCTGGCGCTATGTCCTGGCGGCCGGCTGGCTGCGGGTCAGCCAGGAGGAGCCGTTCGTCGGCCGCGCCGGCGGCCGGGACGACGATCTTGGCTCGCGCGTGCTTGCGGCCCGGGTGGCCCGTGACCTTGCCCGGATCGGGTTTCTGCTCGAATGCCGGTGGGCCCCGTACAACAAGTGGCTGATGACCGCGTTCGCGCAGCTGGCCCTCGGCGGCCAGGTCGGTCGGTACCTTCACCGTGCGCTGCGCGCGATGCGGTGGCGGGAGCGTGAGGCGGCGCTGTGTGCCGCGGCCAGTCACCTCGCCGACGTCACGAACCGGCTGGGTCTGGCTGAGCCTGTCGACCCTGCGCCGCGCCGCTTTCACACCCGGGACATCCAGATACTCGGCGCTGACCGCCTCACCCGTGCGTTGACCGATGCGATCAGCGATCCGCAGCTGCGAGCCCTCCTCACCGGTTTCGGACATCGACCTGACGGCCTACTCGGCCATCTCCCGGGCGCGTCGGGCCGCCTGGCGGCGTGGCTTATGACGGTCCACGCCGAATGAGCCGGCGGACGGACCGAAAGACGGGTAGCGTATCTCATCGGATACGTTTGGTGTCGTGATGGAGAGGACCGTAGCGGAGGGGGTCGCAGTGGAGGGGGCATGGCGGATTCGCTGACAGGCCGACTGATCGAATCCGCGCGGCTGGAGGCGGGCCTGTCCGGGGCTGAGCTCGCGCGGCGGGCGGGCACGTCACGGCCGACGTTGGCGGCCTATGAGCACGGGGTGAAGTCACCGACGTTGGAGACCGCGACGCGTCTGCTGGCGGCGGCGGGCTTCCGGCTCGACGCGGTGCCGGTGCCCTCGTTCGAGGTCGTGGTGGACGGGCGGGGGCGACCGTTCACCGTGCCGGATCGGCTGCCTCGGCTCCCGATACGGCAGGCGTTGGCACGGGTGCGCCTGCCTGTCCATCTGAACTGGTCCAACCCCGACCGGACCTACGACCTCGCCGACCGCCGACAGCGCCACAGGCTGTACGAGATCGTCCTGCGAGAGGGGACGGCGGATGACATCCTCGCCTACGTCGACGGGGCACTGCTCGCCGACGCCTGGCCGGAGCTCGTCCTTCCCGCCCCGATCCGGCGCGCCTGGGAACGGGTTGCCTTCAGATGATCACATCGTTGCAGCGGGCGGTTGCGCGGATCTTCTTCGGGCTGCCCGAGAGCGCGGGCTTCGCGGTCGCGGGCGGCGCCGCGCTCATCGTGCGTGATCTCGTCGACCGCGAAACCCGCGACGTCGATCTGTTCACCGCCCTCCCGCCCACGGCATCGATCCCCGACACGGCGGCGGCGTTCGAACGCGCAGCGGCTTCGCAGGGCTGGGCCGTTCGGCGGGTCCAGCTCACGGACAGCTTCGCCAGACTTGTCGTCGAGACAGATGGTGAGGTATTGATCGTGGATCTTGGCGTCGACAGCCCGCCGGACGAACCACCCACCCTCACCGAACTCGGCCCGACACTCAGCGCCCACGACCTGGCGGCCCGCAAGACCCTCGCTCTGTTCGGCCGAGCCGAGGCGCGTGATTTCACCGACGTGTACGACCTGGTGAACGTCTTCGCCAAGGAGGAGCTCGTCCACCTCGCCCAGGCCCAGGATGGCGGCTTCGACCTGCGGGTGTTCGCCGACATGATCGGAACCATCGGCCGGTTCACCGACGACGACCTGGGGCTGCCCGGCCCGGCCGCCGACCGGCTACGCCACTTCTTCTCCGCCTGGCGTCAGGAAATCACCGGCGGCTGAGTGACGACCGGTCCCCATCCGGATTCCAGCTCGACCGTGCCCATGATCGCGGTCACCAGACGGACCGCGGTGTCCGGACCCACCAGAGCCACGGAACACATGTTCGGCTCGGTGGATGATGTTGTCGGTCGGAGACTCACTGGGCATCGTCCCTGGTCAGGAGCCGCTTGGCGACTGGGCGGACAGTGATTTCGGGACCCTGCACCAAGATTGAACGGTGGCGGGGTCAAACGGTCGTAGCGACGGCCCTCGCCCAGCGTGGACGTGACCTCCTCATCGAAGCCCTCGTAGTCGTGGATGGCCCATTCCTCGGCCGCCTCGCCGTGCCGCCGGGCTGGTGAGGTCGCCAGGATGCGGGCAACGGCGCCCTCCAGGTCTTCGACATCATGGTCGGCGGCGATCCAGCGGCCGTGTAGCTCGCCGTTGGTGTAGTCGGCGAGGCTGGCCACGTAGACGCGGGGTCCGTCACCATGGGCGTCGTCCCCGTCAGCTTGCTCAGCCAGGGGCACGATCTCGCCGTCCCGCCAGAGGCCTGGTTGCGCCGGCTGGTAGCCGCCGTCTCCGACGACGGGGCACAGCGGTCCGCCGTCCTGGTGCGTCCAGGTGGACTCGTCAAGTCCGACCGAGTGTTCGATGATCTGCTCTTCGCACTCCGGGCAGGCGTAGCCGACCCGTTCGCACCGGTCGTCCTGCTCGTGTCGTTCGAGCTGGACAAGAGCGTCTTCGTAGCGTCGGTACTCCCGGAGGATGGCCTGCCACCGCTGGTCGAGGGCTTCACCGTCCTCCGTCTCCCAGACGTACCGAAAGCCCTGCTCGTCCTGGGAGATGATCGTGCCGCCGCCGGTGCCGTGGTCGACGATCAGGCCGAACCAGCCCAGCTCCTCGGCGCGGCCGATCTCCTCGTCCGGCGGTTCGCCGAACAGTTCGTTCAGTCGGTCTGGATGCAGGAAATGATCTTTCCTGGACGTCTCGTCGGCTTCGGCCAGTTCGGGGGCGACGGCGATCCCGCCGAGCATCCGCGTGCGCTCCCGCGTGGCCTCGATGCGGTCAAGGAGAGCGGCGTGCTCGGCCCAGCCGCTCACCGGACCCTTGTCGGGCCTGGCCTGGCAGTAGGTTCGCAGCGCTTCGACCCACGAGGCGACTTCCGGCGTCTGGGATTCGAGGTCTTCGTACAGCTCGTGGTAGACGGTGTCCTCGATAATGTTGCCGGTGCTGGCCAGGCTGTAGAGGGCGCTGACCTGACCACCGTGCAGCTGTCCGGCGATGTAGCGCGCGGTGCGGTCGTCGATGGGCCGCTCCTCCTGGGCGGCGGCCTCGATGCCTCGGTTGATCAGGCGCTCGTCGTGCGACTGCTCGGCGGGTGGGACGTCTCCCTGGTTGATGATCCTTTCGTGTGATGGTGCGTGTTCCATGGGTGTGGTTCCTGTTTAGTTGACCTTGCTGGTGCAGCAGAAAGCCCGGCCGCCACGAGGGCAGCCGGGCTTCCGCGGCCGGGTCAGGTTGCTGTTGGTGAGGTGCCGCCTCGTCGTACGCCCCGCTCGCGCAGCAGGACCTTCACGGAGGTCGGGCCGATCGAGAACTTCTCCGCGAGCGCTTGGGCGGTCGTGCCCGCCCGGTAGAGATCGATCAGGGACTCGATGTCAGCGGGGGACAGCCGCTCTGTGACCTTGCGCACGGTGGGACGACGCCCGCGGCCGGTGTTGCCCGGCAAGCCGGGCTGAGGGCCTTCGTCGACCTCGTCCAGGACGGTGCAGAGGGTCCGAAGATCGCGGAGGTACCCACAAGAGGGGTTGGAGTATCTCCGGAGGAGGTCCACAAGCTGGCCCGTCGTGGTTGCCGACCTTTGGTCGGCTTCCCGGCGGGCCGCGATGTTTTCCGGGGGGCGACCCCCCGAGCCCCCCGTCCGGCCGGCGTGGAGCTGGCCCGGGGTGGTCAGGTGGTGTAGCCGGGGCGTGGGTCTCCTGGGTGAGCCTCCGGGACCTTGCGGGCGCGATCCGGTGGCAGGGCGGTGGGATCATGGCGTCATCGGCGGTGGTGGCACGGTCTGGGAACTCCATCTGTCCGCGGCGCGCTACGTCCGGAGATCACCAAAGATTGCGATGACGTAGCGGAGCCGACTACGGAGCTGCTGACCCGCTACTGGCGGCTACGCGGCTGCCTGCCGGGCGACGATGGGAACCTGACCCCGGTCACACCGGCGACTTCATCCCGTCCTGCACCTCTGTAGCGATGCCGGTGTCCGCTTCGCCGCAGGCCACCGCCGCATCCTCGCGAGGTATACACTTGAAGTATATTCCTAGCGTACAGTGCCCTCGTGAGTGTTCCTTTGACCCTGCTGGGGCTGTTGGAGCGGGAGCCGAGTCACGGCTATGACCTCAAGCGCGTCTACGACGAGTTCTTCGGCCGAGGCAAGCCACTGCCGTTCGGGCAGGTGTACGCCACGCTCGGCCGGTTGGCGCGCGACGGCAAGGTCATGGTCGGCGAGGCGGAGCCCGGCGACGGGCCCGACCGCAAGCGCTACGTCATCACCGAGGCAGGGGCGACGGAGTTCGAGAGCTGGCTGACCGAGCCGGTGGCGCCCGAACCCTCCCTGCGGACGGTGCTGTTCACCAAGGTCGTGCTGGCGCTGATGCTCGGCCGCGACGCCCAGCAGTACCTCGACGCGCAGCGCGCTGCCCACCTGCGGCGGATGCGCGAGCTGACCGAGCTACGGCGTACCGGCCCGCTCGTCGACGCGTTGCTCGCCGACTACGGACTGTTCCATCTGGAAGCCGATCTGCGCTGGATCGACCTGACCACGGCTCGGCTGGGCGCGATCGCCGAGGTGGTGCGCTCATGACCGTCCTGATCGAGGCCCGCGATCTCGCGCTCACTTTCGGTGAGACCCCTGCCCTGCGTGGCGCCAGCCTGACCGTCGATGCCGGCGAGGTGCTCGCCATCATGGGCCCGAGCGGTTCCGGCAAGTCCACCTTGCTGCACTGTCTGGCCGGCATCCTCACCCCCGACTCGGGGGAGGTGCACTTCAACGGCCGACGAATCGACACCATGAACGAGGCCCGGCGCAGCGAACTGCGCCGGCGTACCTTCGGCTTCGTCTTCCAGTTTGGTCAGCTCGTCCCCGAGCTGACCGCCGAGGAGAACGTCGCTCTGCCATTGCTGTTCGGCGGCACCAGCCGGGCAGGAGCACTCGCCCAGGCCCGGCCCTGGTTCGCCCGGCTCGGCCTGGACGGCATGCAGCGGCGCCGTTCCGGCGAACTGTCGGGAGGCCAGGCGCAGCGCATCGCGCTCGCCCGTGGCCTGGTCGCCCGGCCCCAGGTGCTCTTCGCCGACGAGCCGACCGGCGCACTCGACTCGCTCACCGGCGAACAGGTGATGGAACTGTTGGTGGGTACGGCCCGCGAGCAGGGCACGACCGTCATCCTGGTCACCCACGAGCCCCGGGTCGCCGCCTACGCCGACCGGGAGGCCGTCGTCCGGGACGGCAGGGCCAGCACATTCGCGGCCGAACGGATCGCCCCGTGATCCCCTTCGCGTTCCGCCTCGCCGTCAGTGGCGGCCGCCACGCCCTCGCCCGGCTTGTGATGATCATCGCTGCCGTCGCCATCGGCGTGGGGCTGCTGCTGTCCACGCTCGCCAGCCTGGGCGCCGTCGACCGGTCGAACGCCCGGCAACTCTGGTACAACACCGGCGCTGCCAGCCGGACCGAGACGGCCTCGGTGGACCCTCTGTGGTGGCGGGCCCACCGCGACTTCTACGACGGCAGGTCGCTCATCGAGGTGGACGTCGCAGCCACCGGACCGACCTCACCCGTCCCGCCGGGTCTGCGCAGGCTTCCGGCCCCCGGCGAGTACTACGCCTCGCCGGCGCTTGCCACGCTGCTGCGCGAGACCCCGGCGGCCCAGCTGGGCGACCGCATCCCGGGCCGGATGGTCGGCAGGATCGGTAACGCCGCGCTTGCCTCTCCGGACTCGCTGGTGGCGGTCATCGGCCGCGCCCCGGCCGAGGTCAAGGCCGCGCCCGGGGCACGAGCGGTCACCACCATCGCCGGCACGCTGCCGCCCGCCTGCGACGATGCATGTCTCGGCGAGGGCGTGCGCGGTGACGCCATGACCCTCATCCTCTCGGTGGTGGCCGCCGCGCTGATCTTCCCGGTTCTGATCTTCGTCGGGACTGCGACCCGCCTGTCCGCCGCGACGCGGGAGCAGCGGTACGCCGCGATGCGACTTGTCGGCGCCACTCCCGGGCAGATCTCGTTGATCGCAGCGGTCGAGTCCGCACTGGCAGCCGCCGCTGGCACAGCCGCCGGCTTCGGCCTCTACCTCGCGCTGCGCCCGGTACTCGCCACCGTGCCGTTCACCGGCAGCCGCTTCTTCGCCGAGGATCTGACTCTCACCGCGTCCCAGACTCTGGGGGTCGCCCTGGGTGTCCCGGTGGCAGCGGCGATCGCGGCTCGTATCGCGCTGCGCCGGGTCATCATCTCCCCGCTGGGCGTGACCCGCCGGGTGACCCCACGTCCGCCCCGGGCCTGGCGGCCGGTCCCGTTGCTGGCCGGTCTCGGGGAACTTGCCTTCTTCGTCGATCGCCGCCCGGCGACCACCAACGGTCAGACAGCGGCCTACCTCGGCGGCTTCCTGCTGGTGATGCTGGGCCTGGTGGTCGGGGGGCCGTGGCTCACCATGGCCGCCGCCCGGGTAGTCGCACGGCGTACCAGCCGTCCGGCGACTCTGATCGCGGCGCGCCGGCTCGCGGACGACCCGAAGGCTGGTTTCCGTTCGGTCAGCGGACTGGTCCTGGCCCTGTTCGTCACCACGGCGACGGTCAGTGTCATCGGAACCATCAACCACAACCGCGGGGTGCTCAGCGGTGATCCGCAGACCCGGGTCGCGGTAGTGGACGGTGCGCAGCCCGGTGACCCGCCGATGACAGGCGCCGTGCCGGACCGGCTCCTCGCGGACATCCGGGCAGTCCCGGGCTTCCGGGGCCTCGGCATCGTCCACGCCAACCCCCACAGGATCGGAATGGACCCGGCGGATCCCCGGCCATGGGCGCCCGGCCTGGTGGTCTGCACCGACCTGGTGCAAATCCCGGTCATCGGCCGCTGCCCACCCGGGGTGGGCGTCGCGGCCGTCCCGCTCTTCACGTTCCTCGACGTCCAGTCGAACAACGTCAAGCAGTGGCCCTCCGCCGCGATCTCCCGGGAGCAGGCCGCCACGCTGCCCGTACAGATGCTCTACGTGACCACCGACGGGTCGACGGCGGCCATGGAGCAGACCCGGACCCTGCTGACCAGGACCTACCCGAACTACATGGCCCGGACGGTCAACGACTGGGGCTCCCACCAGCAACAGGAGTTGGCCAGCTGGCGCCAGCTGGCCAACGTGGTGCTGCTGACCACCCTGCCGATCGCGGGCGCCAGCCTCGCCGTCAGCATCGTCGCGGGCCTGTCCGAACGCAGGCGCCCCTTCGCGATCCTGCGGCTCACCGGCGCGCCCCTACGGCTGTTGCAACGAGTCATCGGCCTGGAAAGCGCGCTGCCGCTGCTGGCAGGAGCCGCCCTCGCGATCGGGACAGGCTTCGCGGCGGCGGCCATGTTCCTGAAATCCCAGATGAAATACGATCTGATCTTGCCAGGCGAGGCGTACTACACGCTCGTCGTCCTCGGTCTGGCCGCGGCGCTGGGAATCATCACCTCGACCCTTCCACTGCTCAGGCGGATCACAGGCTCGGAGACCGCGCGTAACAGCTGATGCTTCCCGCCACGCCCCCATCGCGACGGAGCCCAACTGTGGCCTGCCCTGTCTGTCGTCCGGATTCGGTGGATGAGCGACGCCTGGACCGTTCCCGCTTCGGTGGACACCCGGATTAGCTGTCCGATCCGTCGGGAGAGCGAGCGATGGGCGCGACACGCCGCAGATTCACCGAGGAGTACAAGGAGCACGCGGTCGTTGTACTCGGCCGGGTTGTGGACACCGTCCACATCCCCCAGCAGACGCCCGACGACCACCCGGTTCACCTCCGGGAACGCCTCCCAAGACGGCACGCTCGCCGGTGCTTCCTGGCTCTGGGGGGCACGGCAGCCTCTGCGGACACCACATACCTCCTTCGCCCACCTCGGCCCGGGCCTCACACAGTCGCCGCACGACCGTGACCACCGCCAACAGGCCGTCAACCCCTACGACAGGGGTAGCGCCCCGCGTCAGGCCCGCTGCCCCATGCCGGTGCGGACCTCTTCCCACCGGCTCCGCGCGGTGCTTGGCGTGAGCGGGGGTGTGGGCAGGCCCGCGCCCTCGCGCAGGCCGGTGAGGAAGCTGCCGATCGCGGCGCGGGCGTCGTGGCGGGGCGACCAGCCGAGCTCCGTCCGGGCCCGGGTGGTGTCCATGATCGGTAGATGCAGGACGGCGTCGAAGAGCTGCGGGGAGGCGGGCACCAGATGCAGGTGCCAGGCGGTAGCCAGAGCGCCCCGGGCCAGGCCGGCCGGCATCCGGATGATTCTCGCATTGAGGATGTCGGCGAGCAGGGGTACGTCGACCACCGGGTCGGCCGCGATGTTGAAGGCGCCGCGGGCCCCGGTCAGGGCCGCCAACCGGTAGGCGTCCGCGACGTCGGAGGAGTGCACCACCTGGAAGCGTAGCCCCGGCAGATCCGGCAGCACGGGGACCGTCGCGGGGTGCGTGGGCGCCGCTGCCGGCCGTACCACCCGGCCGGGTAGCAACGGCCCGGCGAGCAGGCGCCGTTGCTGGCTGGCGGCCTCCCGCTTGAAGATGAACCCGGGCCGCAGCCGTACCACCCGGATGCCCGGATAGTCACGTTCGAAGGTGTCGAGGACCCGCTCCAGATACGCCTTCTCCCGGGTGTAGGCGGCCTCGGGCCAGCCGTGGGTCGGCCATCCCTCGTCAACGATGCCTTCCCGGGCGGCGGGCGAGTAGGCGCCGACCGACGAGGCATGCACCAGCGCGGGCACGCCGGCTCGGGCAACGGCCTCGAACACGCGGATGGATCCCAGGACGTTGGTCCGCCATGTGGTCAAGGGGTTGTGGGTGGGTTGGAACAACCAGGCCAGGTGGATCACGACGTCGGCGCCCTGGAACAGCGGGGCGAGGTCGTCCGTGACGACATCGGCCTGTGCCCACCGGGTCTTCGGCGCCGTCCATGTCGGGGTGCGGCGGGACACCCCGACCAGGGAGCCGACCTCGGCCGACCGGCCGAGGGCTGCCAGCACGCTCGTGCCGACATTCCCCGTGGCTCCCACCACGACGATCTTCAGGTTGCTCGGGGTCGGCGTCACCTGATCCACCTCATCCACCTCCTGCGGTCGGCCGGGAATCCCCCGTCGGGGGAAGCGGTCTCCCTTCGGAGGAACGGATACCCGCCGACGGGCGTCCAGATGCAGCCCTCAGCTCTCGATGAGTTGCGGTGCGCCGTCCGTCACTCCGAGGCGGCCGCGAGGGAGGCGGCCGCGAGGGAGGCGGCCGCGAGGGAGGCGGCCGCGAGGGAGGCGGCCGGTCTTGCCGCGAGGTCGTCCATCACCGTGGGGGAGACCCATTCGGCGGCCGGCCGGCGCAGGTGGGTGAAGACGGCTGGTCCGCGCTCCGCCTCGGCCCGTTCTCCCGGTCCGTTCCGCGTTGACCGGTCATCTCTGTCACCGACCGCTATCGACACAATTCTTTCTGTCGTATCGTCGTCCGGTCCGCGTTGCGGATATGGATCGGCGGGGTAACCGCACCCGCCCTCCTTGCCGGTTCGTCTTTATTATTTTTACCTTAGTTCCGCGAAACGCTGGCGGGTCGCGTCCCTTCGTGGTCGCCTATCGTTAGTGGTCCACCGCGTCGCCCACCACTCGGCGGCAGGAACATCAATTCCGTTCGTCAGTACTATGTGAAGTGTGTGATAATATGAAGAAGGATCTTGACTTTTCCCTAGTCGACCGGGCTCTGTCGGACCCGGCCGGCGTACCCGGTGACGGTCTGATGCTGCGGTCGGCGATGTCCTCGAAGCCGCCGGCCACCCCACGGCAGCGTCCTGACCACGGCACCGAGGCGAGCTTGAACCGACCTCCGATGGCGCGACCCTACGCTGCGGCGGGTGTCCTGTTCTTCGATGAAGAAGACCGCATACTGCTCGTTGAACCGTCGTACAAGCCGGGCTGGGACATTCCGGGAGGCTTTGTCGAACCGGGGGAATCGCCCTACTCGGCGTGCGTACGGGAGGTCGCCGAGGAGCTCGGTATCGCCCCACCGATCGGTGGTCTGCTCGCGATCGACTGGGCGCCATGTCTTAACGACGGGTGGCTCGACAGCGAGATGCTGGCCTTCGTCTTCGACGGCGGTGTGCTGCCTGCCTCATGGCGGGAGCGCATCCGGCTGGACATGGACGAGATCATCAACTGCGCGTTCGTCTCCGTGGACGAGGTGGGCGGGTTGCTGCCGTCCCCGCACGCGCGACGGGTCCGTGCCGCCGCGGCCCTGCGGGGGGTGCCGCAGCGTAGCGGATATCTGGAGTTCGGTAATCAGATTCCCGAGTCCGTCGGTGGTTCGGTGAGCGTCGCGTCGCTCGGTGAACCGGATGCTCGGGGCGCGGGCGCGGCTCAGGTGCTCGCGGGGCCACCCGCATGTGGTGCGGTGATGATGTCCAGCTTGGCGAACGAGGTGATGGAGGCATGACCGCCGGCGTCTCGGTGAGGATCCGGCGCACCGCCGGTTTGGCGTGACGGTTGCGCACCCACGCCCCCAACCGGGCCCGGGCACAGGGGAACAACGTGCCCAGTACCGTCGCGGTCGCGCTCGTGGTTCCTTCGATGGCGACGAACGTGTCCTCGGCCGGCTCACCATCCTGGCCGATCCCGGCAGGCCAAGCGCCGCGGGGCGCCCGCCGGCCAGGCGGACGCCCCGCGGGCTGTCACTGTTCGGGTGGTCCCGCAGTGTTTCGGGTGGTCCCGTGAAGATCAGCGCATGGGCTCGCCGGTGCGTGAGCTCCGCTCCTCGCGGGCTGCCTGCCCGGGAAGCGGGCGGACCGGCCCCCCGGCCGCGGGACGGCCCGCGACGGCGTCCTCGGGCAGCGGGGTGTGCCGGATCTCCTCCAGATCCTCGGCGGACTCGACGGAGATCCGCGGCAGGACCCGGTCGAGCCAGGCCGGCACCCACCAGTTCGCCGTGCCGAAGATGTGCATCAGCGAGGGCACCAGCACGGTCCGGATGATGAAGGCGTCGATGAGGATCGCCGTCGAGAGCCCGAGGCCCATCAGCTTGATCACTCGTTCGTCACCGAGGATGAACGAGGCGAAGACCAGGATCATGATCGCGCCAGCCGCGGAGATGACCCGGCCGGTCTCGGCCTGGCCGAGCGAGACGGCGATCCGGTTGTCCCGGCGCGCGGTCCACTCCTCGTGCATCCGGCTGACCAGGAACACCTCGTAGTCCATGGACAGGCCGAACAGGATCGCGAAGAGGATCACCGGGATGAACGCCTCGACCGGGCCGCCGCTGATGCTGAACAGCGATGCGCCCCAGCCCCACTGGAACACCGCGACGACCACGCCGAAGGCCGCCCCGACCGCGAGCAGGTTCATCAGCGAGGCGGTCAACGGGACCAGCAGGCTGCGGAACACCGCTACCAGCAGCAGGAAGGCGAGGAGAACCACGATCCCGATGAACAGCGGCAGCTTGCCCGACAGCGTGCTGGAGAAGTCCTCGAAGGTGGCCGTGATGCCGCCGACGTAGATGCCGGTGCCGGCCTGGTTCGCCTGCGGGATCACGTGGTCGCGCAGCTGGTTGAGCAGCTTCGAGGTCGCCTCGGCCTGCGGGCTCGTCGTCGGGTACAGGGTGGCGATCGCCGCCTGCCCGTTTGGGCTCGGCCGCGGGGCCGAGACGGAGGCGACGCCTGGTGTCGCGCGGGCCGCCGCCACCACAGCGCGGAGGCTTGCCGTGTCCTGCGGCGAATGGATCTCGGCGACGATGCTGAACGGACCGTTGAACCCCGGTCCGAAGCCCTCGGCCAGCAGGTCGTAGCCGCGCTTGGTGGTCTTGGCGGTGTCGCCGTTGCCGAGGTCGGACGAGCCGAGCCGCAGCGAGAGGAACGGGATCGCGATGACGGCGATGACCACCGCGCTGACCACCGCGAACAACTGGGGCCGCCCCTCCAGCCGCTTCGCCCAGTGCCACCAGAAGCCCGAGGTGCTTTCGTGCACCGGGCCCTCCTCAGCCAGCCTGCGCCGGTCGCGCCGGTTGAGCACCTTCATGCCGTAGAAGCCGAGCAGGGCCGGCAGCAGGGTGACGGCCGCGGTCATCGTCATCGCCACGGCTACCGCCGCCGAGATCGCCACGCCGTAGAGGAAGCTCACGCCGAGCGCGAACATGCCGAGCAGCGCGATGCAGACGGTCATGCCGGCGAAGAGCACGGCGCGCCCGGAGGTGTTGACCGCGGTGACCGTGGCCTCCTCCGGGCTCTTGCCTGCGCGTAGGCCGATGCGGTGCCGGTTGACGATGAACAGGGCGTAGTCGATGCCGACGCCCAGTCCGATCAAGGTCGCGAGGACCGGGCTGAACTCGGCGATCGTGAGGACGTGGGAGAGCAGGATGATCAGGATGCTGCCGACCCCGAGGGCCATGATGGCGGTGATCAGGGGCAGAGTGACGGCCAGCAACGAGCCGAAGGCGACGAAGAGGATGATCGCCGCGGCGATGATGCCGATCAGCTCGCTGTAGCTTTGCTGCTGCTGCTCGATGATCGAGACGATCTGACCGGTCGCCTCCACCTGCAGGTCGTCGCCGCCGTAGCCTCGAGCGGTGTCGACGAACCGCTGGATGTCGTCCTTGGGCAGCTCGATGCCCTGCAGGTCGAAGTCGACGGTCGCGAAGGCCGTGTGCCCGTCCTTGCTGATCTGGGCGGCGCCCCGCGGCCCGTATGGGCTCGTGATCCCGGTGACGTGCGGGACCTTGGCGAGCTCGCCGAGCATCTCGCTGGCCCGATCGGAGATGGCACGGTTGGTGATACGAGTCTTGTCACTGTGCAGCACGATGGTGGCGCTGTCTCCCGACGCCGCCGGGAAGTCGCGTTGCAGGAGGTCGATGGCCTTCTGCGAATCGGTGCCGGGCAGGGAGAAGGCGTCCTTGTAACTACTTCCGGCCACCTGGCTGATGCCGCCGAGCCCGAGCAGCGCGACGATCCACAGGAACAGGACGAGCCGACGGTGCCGGAAGCACCAGCGGGCGAGCGAGGCCACGGTTTCCCCTCGGGCGTTGGTGATCGGTGGTGTCGCTACCTGCGACGTCATGCTGACGATTTGCTGCTGATTGCTACCGAGAAACTTACCGGTCGTTCAGTAGGTAGAGTTGAGGGTAACATCCGTCGCGGACTCGATCGGGGGGGTGTATGGCCGCCATGACCGAGCCGACATCGCCCGATCCGGCATCGCTCGATCCACGGGGCGATACCAGATCGCGGATCCTCGCCGCCGCCATGAGCCTCTTCAGCGAACAGGGGTATGCCGGCACCTCGGTGCGGGACATCTCCGAGCGGCTGGGAGTGACGAAGGCGGCGCTCTATTACCACTTTCCGTCGAAGGAGTCGATCCTCGACGCTCTGCTGGAGCCCTTCGTGTCCGAGTTGGGTCGACTTGTCGATCTCGTTCGGCAGTCCCCGCCGCCGCCCCCCCGGATCATCATCGAGCGATTCGTCGAGGCGCTGGCGGGCCCCGGTGGCGTGCTGCTCGTCTTCGCCGACGACCCTTCGGTGATTCACCGTAAGATCGGCAAGAGCGACATACTGTCCCTGCAGCAGGCCCTCGTGCACGGGCTCGCGGGGCCGGCTCCCACCCATCTCGGGTTGCTGCGCGCGTACTGCGCGGTCGGATCCCTGCGGGGGGGGATCATCGGGATGGCGATCGAACGTGCCCAGGCCGCCGCCAGGCAGTCCACCAGCGCCGACGAGGAGCGCCGCAGCGGCGCGGGCGAGGCGGTCACCTGCTCCGAGCGCATCCGGGTCCTTGTCTCGCAGGTATCGAGGACATTCACCCCGCTGGTCTCCGCCGCGGAGCAGGGGGAGATCGTGGCTGCCGCCCTCGCCGCTCTCGGTGACGATCCCGCCGACTCCGTCTCCGTCTCCGCCGCTGGTTCCGGCGGCTGCGGCGCGGTGGGTGATGAGGGGCATGAAAGTGACAGGTCTCCCTCCGGTGCTGACCTGACCGGGTCACGGGATGCTCCGGTCGCCGACGCGGGTCCGGTCGCCGACGCGGGTCCGGTCGCCGACGCGGGTCCGGTCGCCGACGCGGGTCCGGTCGAGACATCCTGCCCGGCGCACGAAGAACGTCCCGCGTGCCGGGAGGCCGCGGCGCCTCACCGGTCTCCCGCGCCGGACCTGGCCTCCGTCCGGCTCCACTGACGACTGTATGCGCCGGACCGTGAGCGATCCGGTGCATCACCCCTTCGTATCCACCCACCTTCGCGGTTCATGTGCCTCATCTCACTCTTCAGACGTTCGTAGATGGTGGTCCGTCTATTTGGTCGTGGCAAATGCCGCTTTCGCTCTTGTTTGTCTGGGGCGGTAGGGTGGTCGCGTGTGGAGGATGGATCAGCGTTTGGATGATGAGCCTTCCGCCTGTCCGGCGCACGCCGCGGACGGGTCGACACATCTGCCGCCGGAGGTAGGTCTCGGCGGCTTTGCCTCCGTCGCGGCCGGTGATCCTGTGGTGACCGGATCGGACTGACGGGAGGGTGTTGGCGTCGGAGCAGGCCGACCATGACCCTGACGCCGTGTACCGGCATCGAGTCGGCAAGGTGTCGTCGGCGCGTCCTTCCTCCGGAGGCAATGCGGTTGTAAATAGTCCGCAATACCCAGTCGTCGATGTGGAGCCAGTTCGAAGTCCCCGGAAGAAGGTCTCCGAGAGCAGATTCCGAATCGATCGGACCGCTGTCATATCGGGCGACGCCGGACGGTCGGGATGAGGGAGTGTGATAGGGAGTCCGGAGTCGCGCTAGGCCCCCGCCGTCCGATGTCGCCCATCTGACCATGGACGATCCGGCGACGGGACGGTGGAATGGTGGCAGTCGTGAGCCCGGTGGCGCGGAGTTACCAACGCGCCGCGGATCCGGAGCCCGGCGTTGATGAGATGAGCAGTGGCTGTTCGGATCGGTGCCGCCCGCCAGGGTGGCCGACGCAACGATCCGGCCGGCGAGTTCGTGCCAGCGGACCACACCGAATCACCTTCGGTCGGACCACCTCGCAACGCGGGGCGACGAGTAGGGAAAGTTGTAGGTGACGTGCAACCAGTGCCCGCGGGGGAGAACGGCGTGAGGGGAATGACCGGAAGCGGTGTGTCGTGAGCACCCGGTCTCGCCCCGCTTTCGGTAACGGAGTGTCTACATCTCTCACCGGGCTGGCCCTACGGGCCGGCTCGGTCGTCTCGACCTGGCCGCCCCGGACCGCCGTCATCACGGGAGCATCCAGCGGTATCGGCCGGGAGGCCGCGCTGCTGCTGGCCGCGGACCGATGCCGGTCGCTGCTGGTCGGTCGCAACGGGGCCGCGCTTGACGAGGTGGCCGCGGCGACCGAGGGGCACCGGATCGCGGTCGACCTGTCTAGTCCCGGCTCGGAACTGATGGTCTCCTCCCGGGCGACCGAGCTTCTCGGCGAGGTCGACCTGCTGGTGTGCTCGGCAGGCCTCGGGGCGGCGGGCCCGTTCGAGGTAATGTCCCCGGCCGCGATCGCGGAGCTGGTCACGGTCAACGTGCTGTCGCCGATGATGCTGGTCCGGGCCATGTTGCCGGCCATGCTCGACCGCGGCCAGGGGCGCATCCTGCTGGTGGGCAGCATCGCCGGCGCGCTGGGAGTGCGCGGTGAGGTCGCCTATTCCGCAACCAAGGCCGCTCTGCTCGGTTTCGCCGACGCGTTGCGGTCCGAGGTTGCCGGTCGCGGTGTGACGGTGACCCTGTGTCTACCTGGTGTCGTCGACACACCATTTTTCCACCGCCGTGGCGCGCCCTACGTCCGTCGCTGGCCCCGGCCCATACCGGCCGGGCTTGTCGCGCAGCGCATGCTGGCGGCCACCGGACGCGGCGACGCTGAGATCTGGGTGCCACGCTGGTTACTCGGCGCGGTGCGGGTCCACGGTGCGATCCCGTCGGTCTACCGCAGGCTGGCGGGTGTCTTCGGATGATCCGCGGCGTGGTCTACCCGGCCGCTTCCGGCTCTCCGACCGGCCCTGGGGGTGAGCGACACCGACGATGAGAGTGCCGCGGCCGACGGGCGGCCACCGGCCGCAGGCCGCCCAGGTGGTGCCGCCGGAGCATCATTCCGCCCACGGACCTGTGAGGACCAACCGAAGGGGGCCGGCCAGGCGGAGCTCATCCCGATACCGGCCCAGGGCCGGCCCATCTCCCGTACCGGCCCGCGCTGATCGTGCCCATGACCACCCGGTGCGATCCGCATCCTGATCGCCTCGGCGAGACCCGGGCAGCCACCCCCACCGCGGAGCCTTCCGAAGAGCCTTCCGAACCCGGGCTCTGCGGGTACGTCCGCGCCGGTCGTGGCATCCGGGGATGCGGGATCCGACCCGACCGCGTCCGTAGTGCAGACCGCCATCGAAGGAGAGGCGTATGACAGCCATCGACGCCCGAACCAGCCCATCACGCACGCCTGCCCAGCCGGCCGCGACGGGCCTGGCAACTCCCGCCGAGCAGCTGCTGCGCGCCGCCCCGGCGGAGAACTTCCCGGTCTCGCCGTTCGTTCTGCCCGCGGCGGTTCGTTTCCACTTCAACGCGTTGTACGCCTTCAGCCGGCTCGTCGACAACCTCGGCGACGAGGCGGCCGGCGACCGGCTCGCCCTGCTCGACCGGTTGTCGGCGGACCTCGAGGTGATCTGGACAGGTGGGCAGCCGGAGCTGCCGGTCCTGCGCCTGCTCGCGCGGACCGTGCGGGACTGTGACCTGCCCGCCGAACCGTTCCAGCGCCTCGTCGAGGCCAACCGGCAGGACCAGCGGGTCACCCGTTACGAGACCTTCGACGACCTGGTCCGCTACTGCACGCTCTCGGCCGATCCGATCGGACGGATGGTGCTGGGCGTCTTCGGGCTGGCGACCCCCGACCGGGTCGTGCTGTCGGACCGGGTGTGCACCGCCTTGCAGCTCGCCGAGCACTGGCAGGACGTGGCCGAGGACCTCGCCGCCGGCCGGATCTACCTGCCGCTGGAGGATCTGGACACCTTCGGGGTGACCGAGGCCGATCTGCGGGCTTCCGTCGCGAGTCCGGCCGTGCGCCATCTGATGGCCTTCGAGGTCGCTCGGGCCCGTACGGTGATCGACCAGGGCGCTCCCCTGGTGTCGATGGTGCCCGGGCGGCTGCGGCTGGCCCTGGCCGGTTTCGTGGGCGGGGGCCGGGCGGCGTTGGACGCGATCCGGCGCGCCGACTACGACGTGCTCGGTGGGCCACCGAAGGCGACGAAGCCACGGGTCGCCGAGTTCGCGCTGGCGGCGCTGGCCCGGTCGCTGGCTCCCGGAGCGTCGGCGGTGGCGCACACGGCGGCCGCCGTCGCCACCGCGACCAGCGCGGCCGGGGCCTGGCCGGGTTCCGGTTCCGGTTCCACAGCCCACGGCGGCACCGCCGCGACGAGTACCCAGGCCGGCGTCCCCGCAGCACAGTCCGTTCTTCCGGAGATGGGTGAGGTTCGATGAGTACCGCGGCGCAGTTCCCCGCGGGCCGGCCGACCGTGGCGGAGGCGTATGCCGCCTGCGAGGCCGTGACCAAGGAGGCGGCACGCAACTTCTCCTACGGCATTCGCCTGCTGCCGGCCGAGAAGCGGGGGGCGCTGAGCGCCGTCTACGCGCTCGCCCGCCGCCTCGACGACATCGGCGACGGCGATCTTCCCGAGGAGGCGAAGTTCGCCGGGCTGGCGCAGGTCCGCGCGGAGGTCGAGGAGCTGGGGACGAACAGCTCCGATGATCCGGTCTTCGTCGCCCTCGCCGACGCCGCCCGCCGGTTCCCGATCCCGTTGGAGGCGTTCATCGAACTCGCCGACGGGGTCGAGAGTGACGTGCGCGGCACCACCTACGACACGTTCGACGATCTCGTCGGCTACTGCCGCCTGGTCGCCGGGACGATCGGGCGTCTCTCGCTCGGCATCTTTGGCAGCGAGCGGGCCACCTCCCACCGCGACGCCTCGGGGGTCGCGGACGCCCTCGGGGTCGCACTCCAGCAGACGAACATCCTCCGGGACGTGCGCGAGGACCTGCTCGGCGGCCGGATCTACCTGCCGCGCCAGGAGCTGAAGGCCGCCGGCGTCGAACTCGAGGTGGACGCGACCGGTCGCCTCGGCGGCCCCCCCGACGCGCTCATCGCGTACCTGCGGACGTCGGCGCAGCGAGCGGAGGAGTGGTATGGGCGTGGGCTCGTCCTGCTCGACCTGCTCGACCGGCGCAGCGCGGCCTGTTGTGGGGCGATGGCCGGCATCTACCTGCGGCTCAACCGGCGGATCAAGACCGATCCGTCCGCGGTGCTCGATCGTCGGCTGGCGCTGCCCGGCTGGGAGAAGGCGGTCGTCGCCGCCCGCAGCCTCGCGGGGCGGCCCGAGATGAGGGCGGCATGACCACGGGTGCCGGTGCGGACGTCGCGCCGGCATGGGGGACGCGGCCCGCCGGGCGGACGGACGAACGCCCGCATCTCGCCGTCGTCGGCGGCGGGCTCGCGGGCATGGCCGCGGCGCTGCTGGCCGTGGACAGCGGGGCCCGCGTGACCCTGCTGGAGGCACGTCCCCGCCTCGGCGGGGCGACGACGTCGTTCCGGCGCGGGCAGCTGTGGATCGACACCGGCCAGCACGTGTTCATGCGGTGCTGCACGGCCTACCGTGGGCTGCTGCAGCGACTCGGCGTCGAACACCTGACCACCCTGCAGTCCCGGCTGGACGTGCCGGTGCTGCTCGGCGACTCGTTGACCCGGACCCGGCTGCGCCGGACGAGGGTCCCGCTGCCGGCGCCACTGCACCTGGCCCCGGCGTTGCTGGGGTACCAGGCGCTGCCGATCGCCGAACGGCTGCGGGCCGGGCTCGCGGCGTTTCAGCTCGGGCGGCTCGACCAGCGCTCCCCGGCGGTGGACGAGCAGTCGTTCGGCACCTGGTTGTCCACCCACGGCCAGGGCCCCGCGGCGACGAAGGCGTTGTGGGAACTGCTGACGGTCGCGACGCTGAACGTGCCCGCCGCCGACGCCTCCCTCGGCCTCGCAGCCAAGGTCGTGCGGACCGGTCTGCTGGAGGGCGCCGCCGCCGGGGACCTCGGCTGGGCCGAGGTCCCCCTGTCCCGACTGCACGGCGACGCGGCGATGGAGACGCTCACCGCGGCCGGCGCCGACGTGCGCACCGGGGTGAAGGTCCGGTCCATCACCGCCGCGGGCAGCGGATGGGAACTGGCCGTCACCGCGGGCGGGACCGGTCGCGGCGCGGCGGTGCCCGGCACCGACGACCGCGGCGTGCTGCGGGCGGACGCGGTCGTGCTCGCGGTGCCGCCGCCCGCCGCCGCGTCCCTTCTGCCAGCCGGCGCCGAACCCGAGGCGGCCCGGCTGCGTGAGCTCGGCGACTCGCCGATCATCAACGTGCACATGATCTATCCTCGACCGGTGATCGACGGCCCGTTCCTGGCCGTGGTCGACTCGCCCATTCAATGGATCTTCGATCGCACGGTCTCCTCCGGGCTCGCCGCTGCCGGCCCGCCCGGTGCCCAGTACCTGGCGCTGTCGCAGTCCGCGGCGGAGCCATGGGTCGATCGTCCGGCGAACGAGCTGCGGACCCTGTTCGTCGAGGAGATGGCCCGGCTGTTCCCGGCCGCGCGGGCGGCCGGGCCACTGGAGGTTTTCGTCACTCGGGAACGTACGGCGACCTTCCGGCAGGTGCCCGGTTCGCTCGCGTTGCGTCCGGGCGCGTCGACCGGCCTGACCGGCTTCGCCCTGGCCGGAACCTGGACCGACACCGGATGGCCGGCGACCATGGAGTCGGCCGTGCGTAGCGGACTCACTGCTGTCCGTGAGAACCTGGCCGGTATGGGGGTCGACGTCAACGAGCCACGCGGGCCGGGCCCGCAGGCCCGAAGGACGGACGGACGGCTCCCCGAGCAGGTGGGTGAGTCGGTACCGGTAGGCACTGAATCGGTGAGCGCACCGGGCGGCGGCGCCACGGCCGCGCAGGTGCGGGATCCACAGGATCCACGAGGGGACAACGCGGTTCCCGCCGGATCGGCGGCGGTCGTCCGGCCGCTTCCGTCCGGCCAGCCAAGGCACACATCCACAGGGGGATTCCCGGTATGACCATGACGGTTCCGGATGCGATCGAGCGTGGGCGGACCCTCACCGTGCCTGCCTTGCGCGCCACGGTGGATCGGCTCCACCCACGACTTCGTCACGTCGTCGCCTACCACCGCGGCTGGGTCGACGCCGAGGGCGCGCCACTGTCCGGCGGCGGGGGCAAGCTGGTACGCCCGGCGCTGGCGCTGCTGTCGGCGCAGGCCGCCGGCGCCCCGGCGGAGACCGGGCTGCCGGCAGCGGTCGCCGTCGAGCTGGTGCACGACTTCTCGCTGCTGCACGACGATCTTATGGACGGCGACACCGAGCGCCGCCACCGGCCCACGGCCTGGACGATCTTCGGTGCCGACGGCGCGATCCTCGCCGGGGACGCGCTGCTCGGCCTCGCGACCCAGGTCCTGCTGGAGGTCGAGGGGGAGCCCGGCCGTCGTGCGGCGCTGATCCTGGGCGCGGGCGTCCAGGACCTCGTCCGTGGCCAGGCCGAGGACCTGATGTTCGAGAAACGGTCGGACGTCAGCGTCGCCGAGACGCTGCACATGGAGGACGGCAAGACCGGCGCGCTGCTGGCCTGCTCGGCCTCCCTCGGCGCCGTGCTCGCCGGGGCCGGTGACGACATGGTCAACGCCCTCGCCGAGTACGGCTCCCGGCTCGGCACCGCGTTCCAGCTCATCGACGACCTGCTTGGTATCTGGGGTGATCCCTCGGTGACCGGCAAGCCGGTGTTGTCGGACCTGCGTTCCCGCAAGAAGTCGGTGCCGGTCGTGGTGGCCCTGGAGGCCGGCGGAGCCGCGGCCGAGGAGCTGCGGGCGTTCCTCACCGGCACCGGGGAGTCCACCGAGGCGGAGCTGACGCACATCGCGGACCTGATCGAGCGGGCCGGCGGGCGGGACTGGACCACCGCCGAGGCCGACGGCCAGCTGAAGGCCTGCGAGAACGTGCTCCGCTCGCTGTCGATGCCCGCCGAGATCGAGGCGGAACTGCTGGCCCTCGCGCGCTTCGTGACCGAACGAGACCGCTGAGGAGACGACGGGTGAGTGCAGTCGCCGTTCCCGCCCGGCCCGGCGATCAGCACGTTGATCGTCTTCATGACCATCGCATGTACGACGAGGGGAGTCGTCGATGAGCCTGACCTCGGACCCGTCCCCGGCTGCTCCAAAGGCCGCGAAGAGCTCGAAGCGCGTTAACATTCCCGCGCCCGCCACGCCCGACGCTTACGGGATCTCCCGGTCCTCGCCACCGCTGTCCGGCGGTGGTGTGTCCGGCGGTGGTGTGTCCGGCGGTGGCGCGGCGACCGCCGACGGCACCCCGCCCACGACGCAGACCTCGGTCGATCCGGACCTGGCCGCGGCGATGACCGCGGCCAACCAGGCTCGGGACCACCTCCTCGGGCTGCAGTCCGAGGAGGGCTGGTGGAAGGGCGACCTCGAGACGAACGTCACGATCGACGCCGAACACCTGTTCATGAAGCAGTTCCTCGGCATCCGCACCGAGGAGGAGACCGAGCCGATCGCCCGGTGGGTGCGGTCCCAGCAACTCGCGGACGGCGGCTGGGCCACGTACTACGGCGGACCGGCCGAGCTGTCCACCACGGTCGAGGCGTACATCGCCCTGCGTCTGGCCGGTGACGAGCCCGACGCCCCGCACATGGCGGCGGCGGCCGCGCTCATCCGCTCCCAGGGCGGGGTGGCGGCCGCCCGGGTGTTCACCCGCATCTGGCTGGCGACCTTCGGCGAGTGGTCCTGGGACGACGTGCCCGTCCTGCCGCCGGAACTGATCTTCCTGCCGTCCTGGTTCCCGCTGAACGTCTACGACTTCGGCTGTTGGGCCCGCCAGACGATCGTCGCGTTGACGATCGTCGGGTCGCTCCGGCCCGTGCGCGACCTCGGCTTCAGCATCGACGAGATCAAGGTCGCGGCACCCGTGACGCCGCCGAAGCCGGCCCCGCTGCACAGCTGGGAAGGCGCCTTCGAGCGGTTGGACGCGATCCTGCACCGCTATGAGCGCCGGCCGATCAAGGTGCTGCGCACCCTGGCGCTGCGCCGGGCCACCGAGTGGGTCGTCGCCCGCCAGGAGGCCGACGGGTGCTGGGGGGGCATCCAGCCGCCGTGGATCTACTCCGTCATGGCGCTGCATCTCATGGGATACCCCCTCAACCACCCGGTGATCGCCACGGCGTTCCGGGGAATGGAACGCTACATCATCCGGCGCGAGACCCCGGAGGGGCCGACCGCCCAGATCGAGGCATGCCAGTCGCCGGTCTGGGACACCGCGCTCGCGGTGGTCGCGCTCTCGGACGCCGGCGTCCCCGCCGACCATCCCGCGATGGTGCGGGCCGGCCGCTGGCTGGTCGACGAAGAGGTCAGGGTGGCCGGGGACTGGGCGGTCCGCCGTCCGGCGCTCGCCCCTGGCGGCTGGGCGTTCGAGTTCGACAACGACTTCTACCCGGATACCGACGACACCGCCGAGGTCGTGTTGGCGCTGCGTCGCCTGCTCGGTGGCAGCCATGTCACCCCGGGTGGCACCGTCACCCCGAGTGGCAGCGTCACCCCGGGCGGCACCGCCGAGCTCTCGCCGGCCGCGCGTGACCGCGCCTCCCGCGGCCTCGCGGCGGTCGACCCGCAGCTGGCCGGGGCGATGCGCGCGGCCGCGGCCCGTGGGGTCGACTGGAGCGTCGGCATGCGGTCGTCGGACGGGGCCTGGGGTGCCTTCGACGCCGACAACGTGCGGACGCTGACAGCGAAGATCCCGTTCTGCGACTTCGGCGAGGTTGTCGACCCGCCGTCGGCGGACGTCACCGCCCACATCGTGGAGATGCTGGCCGACCTCGGCCGTTCCGACCACCCGATCACCCGGCGGGCGGTGCAATGGCTGCTGGACAACCAGGAACCGGGCGGCTCCTGGTTCGGCCGGTGGGGGATCAACCACGTCTACGGCACCGGCGCCGTGGTTCCGGCGCTGATCGCCGCCGGCGTTCCCGCCGACCACCCGGCGATCACAGCCGCGGTGCGCTGGCTGCTGGAGCACCAGTCGCCCGACGGTGGATGGGGTGAGGACCCACGCTCCTACGACGATCCGGCCTGGATCGGTCGGGGTGAGCTCACCGCCTCGCAGACCGCCTGGGCCCTGCTCGCGCTGCTGGCTGTCGACCCGCACAGCAAGGCCGTCAAACGGGGAGTGCGCTGGCTGTGCGAGACCCAGCGGCCGGATGGGACCTGGGACGAGCCCCAGTTCACCGGAACCGGTTTCCCCGGTGACTTCTACCTCAACTACCACCTGTACCGGCTGGTCTTCCCGCTGACCGCGCTCGGTCGGTACGTGACCCTCACCGGGGTGGCCACGCCATGAACATCTTCGCATCCGCGGCCGGCGGCGACGGGAACGCCGGGGGCGCAGGGGACGTCGGGGACGGCGCGTCCGCCGGGGACGGCGCGTCCGCCGCCACGACGAGCGCGGCTCAGAGGGCCGTCGCCGCGGCCGCGGGTGCCGGGATCAGGACCGTTCCGGCCTCCCCCACCGAGATCCCGGCGCAGGAGTCGTCGTCGCCGTCCCTGCCGTCGGCCGCGCTCCCGGCGTCGGTCCACCGGCCGGCCGCGGCGGTCGTCCCGGAGCAGGAGCCAACCCCCGTGCGCGGTCGGGCGCGGCTGGTCGTCGCGGCGGCCCTGCGGGTCGAGGCAATGGCCGCCGGTCGGTCGGGCCTCAGCGCGGACACCGTCATCGTGCGCACCGGCATGGGTCCGGAACGGGCGCGCAAGGCCGCCCGGCTGGTGCGCGACACAGGCCCGGACGCCGTCGCCCTCGTCGGTCTCTCCGGGGGACTGGCGGCCGGGATCGAGCCCGGTGACGTCGTCGTGGCCAGCGAGATCCGCAACGCCGACGGCACCGTCGCCGGCCGTTGCGCGGCCGCGCCCCTGCTGGCCGGCGACCTGCGCCGGCTCGGGCTCACCGTGCACGTCGGCCCGATCGTCACCGTGCCGCGGCTCGTCGGCGGCACGGCCCGCGCGGAACTCGCCGCGACCGGGGCCCTTGCCGTCGACATGGAGTCCGCGGAGCTGGCGGCGGGAGTCGGCGACGTGCCGTTCGCCGCCGTCCGCGTCATCGTCGACACGGCGGCGCAGCCGCTGGGACGTATCGACCTGGCCCGCCGCGGAATCCGTGGTCTGCGCACGATGCGTCCGCTCGGGCGCCCCATCGAGGCGTGGGCCGCCGCGGTCGGCCGTCGCCAGGTTCTGCTCGCCGAGCCGCGGGCGTTCTGCGCCGGCGTCGAACGGGCGATCGAGGTCGTCGAGCGCGCCCTGGAGATCTACGGCGCGCCGGTCTACGTCCGTAAGCAGATCGTGCACAACGCCCACGTGGTAGCCGACCTGGCCAGCCGTGGAGCGATCTTCGTCGAGGAGCTCGACGAGGTGCCCGGCGGCTCGACGGTCGTCTTCTCCGCGCACGGAGTGGCCCCGGCCGTCTGGGACCAGGCGGGCGAGCGCGGCCTGTCCGTTATCGACGCCACCTGTCCGCTGGTGGAGAAGGTGCACACCGAGGCCCGCCGGTTCACCGCCCGCGGGGACACCGTGCTGCTCATCGGCCATTCCGGCCACGAGGAGGTGGACGGAACCCTCGGCGAGGCGCCCGGCCGCATCACGCTGGTCGAGTCCTCGGCCGACGTCGGCTCCCTCGACGTTCCCGATCCCGAGCGCGTTACCTACCTCATGCAGACCACGCTGGCCCTGGACGAGGCCGCGGAGGTCGTCGACGCGTTGACGGAGCGGTTCCCGGCGATCGTCGGGCCGGGCTCCACCGATATCTGCTACGCGACCTCGAACCGGCAGAACGCGGTCCGCAAGGTTGCCGAGGAGGCCCAGCTCGTCCTCGTCGTCGGCTCGGCCAACAGCGCGAACTCCGTGCGGCTCGTCGAGGTGAGCAGGCGCGACGGCGTCGAGGCGCATCTGGTCGGGGACGTCGGGGACGTGCATCTGTCCTGGCTTGCCGGCGTGGACACGATCGGCATCTCGGCCGGCGCCTCGGCCCCGCCGTCCCTCGTCAACGAGCTCCTGACCGCGTTGTCGGGTCTCGGCGCGACGGACGTCTCGGTGCGTTCCGTCGGCACCGAGACGCTCGCCTTCCACCTGCCCAAGGAACTGCGCCGACCGGCCCCGGCGCCCGTTCCAGGGCCATAGTGCGCCCGGCTCCCGGGCGGTCCCGAGGTGCGGCCCGGCGAGGGCGAAGCCGGTGGCGTCGCCCGGGCGACACGGTGGGGTTCGGTTCAGCCGGATGCGGCGCCGCGATCGGCCGCGGGCGGCCGGGTCGGTGCGGCGTGCCGCTCACCCCACCGGCGCAGGGCCAGCAGGACCGGTGCCAGGTCCCGGCCGGAGGACGTCAGCCGGTACTCGTGCCGGGACCGGGCGCCCGCCTCCTGGTACGGCTGACGCTCCAGCACCCCCGCGCGCTCCAGCGCCCGCAGCCGCTCGACCAGCACGGCTCGGGGCGCCCCGGTGCCGGCCCGGATGCCCTCGAAGCGGTGGACCCCCAGCGTGATCTCCCGGATGACCAGCAGGGACCAGCGCTCACCCACGACCTCCAGCGTCCGCGCGATCGGACAGGCCCGCGGGCCGTCGGACGATTCCTGCATCGGTGCATCCTATCGATACTGGGTACGTATCCTGAATGCAGCCAGTCTAGGCTGCGGGCATGACCACGACTGAGCCCGAATCCGCGCGGCCCGAATCCGCCTCAGGCCACCCGCACGACCCGGCTGCCTGGGGCGAGCCGCGGAGCAAGACGATCACCTGGCACGACCCGCTGCCGGTCGCCGCGGCGGCGGCGTCGCTGAGCGGGTTGGAGTTCCTGTCCGCGATGCGTGACGGGCGCATTCCGCCGCCCCCGATCTCCCGCCTGTTCGACTTCCGGCCGGTCGAGGTCGCGCCGGGAGACGTTGTCTTCACCTGTCTGCCGGACGAGTCGGCCTACAACCCGATCGGCCTCGTCCACGGTGGCCTGGTCTGCACGATCCTGGACACCGCGACTGCCTGCGCGGTGCACTCCACGCTGGCGGCCGCGGTGGCGTATACCTCCATCGAGATCAAGGTTAATTACCTGCGGCCGGTACGCGTCGTCGTCGGCCGGCCGAGCCGGCTCACCGCGCACGGCTGGGTGACCAGGCCGGGACGGCGGGTGGCTTTCGCTGAGGGAGACGTCCGGGATGACCAGGGCAAGGTCGTGGCCACCGCCAGCAGCACCTGTCTGATCATGGGTGAGACGGCCTGATCCCATGGCCTGATCCCATGGCCTGATTCCGCGGCCTGGCCGGAGACCCGACCCGACGCTCGGCCGGGCCGGATGCGACCACGGGCACGTCGTCGGGCTGCTGGCCCGACATCGTCCGTGGACTGTCCCGAACCCGTGTCCGCGCTGTCCCGGCCTTGTCTTCCCGGTGTCCGCAACTCGGCGGGGTCGGCTAACGGACACCCTTGTGGGGCAGTTCATCGGACGATCCACATGCAGTCTGTACGTACACGCTGTATGGTCAATGCAGAGATCATCGCTCATCCACTGGTGACCTAACGAGAGGGGGCCAGCCGTGGCGGTCGAGTGGCGGTACCAGCTCCGGATTGGGACCTACCTGGCGAAGCAGAAGCTGCTTCGTCGCAAGCACTTCCCGCTCGTACTGGAGCTGGAGCCGCTGTTTGCCTGCAACCTGTCCTGCACTGGATGTGGCAAGATCCAGCATCCGGCGTCCGTGCTCAAGCAGCGGATGAGCGTCGACGACGCCTTGGCCGCGGTGGAGGAATGCGGTGCTCCGGTGGTCGCGATCGCGGGCGGCGAGCCGCTGATGCACCCGCAGATCCACGAGATCGTGAACCAGCTGGTCAAGCGCAAGAAGTTCGTGATCCTCTGCACGAACGGGCTGCTGCTCCAGAAGAAGCTCAAGAACTTCACCCCGTCGCCGTACTTCACCTTCGTCCTGCACATCGACGGTCTGCGTGAGCGGCACGACGCGGTGGTGGAGAAGGAGGGCACGTTCGACGAGTGCGTCCGTGCCTTCCACGCGGCGAAGGCCGCGGGCTTCCGGGTCGGGTCCAACTCGACGTTCTTCAACAACGACAGCCCGCAGGACGTCATCGACATCCTGACGTTCCTCAACGACGACCTCAAGGTCGACCAGATCCAGCTCTCACCCGGCTATGCCTACGAGAAGGCGCCCGACCAGGAGCACTTCCTGGGGGTCCAGGAGACCCGCGAGATGTTCTCGAAGGTCTTCGCGGACGGCCGGCGCAAGAAGTTCCGGCTCAACCACTCGCCGGTCTTCCTGGACTTCCTGGAGGGTAAGAGGGAGCTCAGCTGCACCGCGTGGGGCATCCCGAGCTACTCGCTCTTCGGCTGGCAGAAGCCCTGCTACCTGATGAGTGACGGGTACGTCTCGTCCTACAAGGAGCTCGTCGAGACCACCGACTGGGACGCCTACGGTCGTGGCAAGGACCCGCGGTGCGCGAACTGCATGGCGCACTGCGGCTATGAGACCTCCGCGGTGCTGGCCACCATGGGTTCCCTCAAGGAGTCCATCCGAGCGGCCCGCAGCGTCTGAGCTGGCTCATCGTGGTCTGAGCCGGCTCACGGCGCCACCGTCACCGTCAGGTGACGTCGTCCGGCCGGCAGGTCGCCGCCCCGACCGGGTTCACCCGGTCGGGGCGGTCGTCGTCTGTGCCGCCCCGCCTCGCGTCGGCGGGAGCAGGGCCGGCGGGAGCAGGGTTTCGCTGGCGTTGACGACGCCAGCCGGCCTTAGCCGGCGGTCCCGCGGGAGCCGGCGCCGCCGTCGGCACTGACCGGCGGCTGCTCGGCGAGATCGCCACCGCGGCCGAGCCCGCGCAGCAGCCGGTCGAGCACGGTGCCGACCTCGAGGCGGGCGGTGTCCGGGTCCGCGGCGCCGGCGGTGTAGATGCTCGCCTCCGACAGCAGGGCGGCGACCAGCCTGGTCAGCGGGACCACTGGCAGCGGGTCGATGCGGTCCTCGGCCATCGCGCGCTCCAGCCACTCCGAGAGCAGCCGGTAGCCGTGCTTCTCAACGAGCGCATCCCAGGCGTCGTTGCCCAGCACGGCCGGACCGTCGACGAGGACAATGCGCTGGAAGTCGCTGTCCGCGGTGGAGATGTCGAGCAGGGACTGGAACCCGGACCGGAGCTGCGTCCAGGCGTCGCTGGGAAGCTCCGCGTCCCGGGCAAGTTCACCGGCGACGAGCTGTTCGGCCACCTCCGTCGCGACCTGTTCCATCACGGTGCGAAACAGTGCGGCCTTGTCGCGGAAGTGGTGATAAAGCGCGCCGCGGGTGACCTGCGCGTCGGCGACGATCTCCTCGGTGCCGGTGGAGGCGAACCCCTGTTCGGCGAACCGACGGCGGGCGGCGGAGATCAGGGCCTGACGGGTGTCAGCCGTCTGCTCGGTACGACGGCTTCGTGTCACCCCTTGATTATGGTGTAGCCGAGGCCGTTGTACCCACTACCGTCCCGGCACGAGCGGGCCTGGTCGTGACGAAGCTGCTCCGATGCACCCGCAACCGCCGACGGACGCCGATCCGTGGCTGTTGCCTCGCCCCCTGGTCGCGCCCTCGCCAGCCGTTCGTCGCGCATCGCCGATCACTTTTCGTTTTCAACTGGTTGCAGCCGGGTATCTCCGATCACCCCTGTCGATCATGAGGTTACGGGAGGTGCTCATTGTTGCCGCGGGGCGTGGTGGGCACCATCGTCGATGCTCATGTCGGCTACCCCGCCGCCGGCCGGAGGCCTGGGATTTCATGGTGGCGCGGCAGGAGAGTTTCGGGGGGGAGATCTCCATACCGGCTCGGCCAGACCGGGACGGAAGCCTTGTAACCCCGCATTACCCGGGGCGCCCGCACGCCCTTGAGGGGCCCGTGGCAGTATCACTTTCTGTGACAGTGCTGCTGTGGGTCGCCGTTGCCTCTCTGCTCGCCTGGCTCTACCTGACCGTCGGCCATGGGTTCTTCTGGCGGACCGATCAGCGCCTGCCATCCCGGCAGGCGCCGACCGCTTGGCCCAGTGTGGCGATCGTCGTGCCGGCTCGGGACGAGGCCGACGTGCTTCCCGTGACGCTTCCGACGCTGCTTGCCCAGGACTATCCCGGTCCTGTCCAGCTGATCCTGGTGGACGACGGTTCCACCGACGGGACCACGGAGGTTGCCCGGGACCTGGCGGAACAGGCCGCCACGCGTGGTGAGACCAACGTGACGCCGGCCATGACCACATCCACCGAACCCCCCACTGGCTGGACCGGGAAGCTGTGGGCGCTGCGGCGGGGCATCGAGTGCGCTGGCGACGTCGACTTCCTGCTCCTCACCGACGCGGACATCTCCCACCGCCCGGGATCGCTGACCGCGCTCGTCGAGTCGGCGACCTCCCAGAAGCTGGACATGGTGTCGCAGATGGCCGTGCTACGGGTGCAGACCGGCTGGGAGCGTCTGATCGTCCCGGCCTTCGTGCACTTCTTCGCGATGCTGTACCCGTTCCGGTGGTCGAACCGGCCGGGTTCGCGGGTGGCCGCCGCGGCCGGCGGATGCTCCCTGATCCGCCGGGAGGCCCTTGCGGCGGCCGGTGGACTGGCGGAGGTGCGCGGCGCCGTCATCGACGACGTGGCGATCGCGCGGATCATCAAGCGCTCGGGCGGGCGGACGTGGCTCGGACTCGCCGAGCAGGTCCACAGCCAGCGCCCGTATCCGCGGCTCGCGGATCTGTGGAAGATGGTGTCCCGCAGCGCCTATGCGCAGTTGCGGCACTCCCCGTCGCTGCTGGTCGGGACCGTGTTGGGACTGAGCCTGGTCTTCGTCATCCCAGTGGTCGCGACCATCGTGGGCATCGTGACCGGCGACGTCGCCACGGCTCTCGTCGGTGGGATCGCTTGGTTGATCATGACTGTCACCTATCTGCCGATGACCCGCTACTATTGTCAGCCGCTGCCGCTGGCCCTGCTGCTCCCCGGAGTGGCCGTGCTGTACCTCGCGATGACGGTGGACTCGGCGCGGCTCAAGCGGGCCGGGCGGGGAGCGGCCTGGAAGGGACGTACCTACCAGGATCACGGTGCCCCGGCCGCCGCCCCCGAGTATCCGAACGGCCCGGGTGAACGGCGTGAGGGTTCGGTGGCCGGGCCGCCCGACTCCGGCGGCTCATCGGCCTCCGCCGGCGGCTCATCGGCTTTGCCATCCGCCTCGTCCACGGTGCCCGCAACACCCCTGGTAATGGCGACATCCTCGGCGGTCCCCGCGCCGGCCGTGGCGCCGGCTTCCCCCACGCCTACGTCCATACCGACGCCCACTCCCACGCGGTGGCCCGCATCGTCATCGGCCTCGCCGCCGGTCCGGGGCGGATCGACCGATCAGCCCCGGACCTAGCCGGTGGTCCCGAGCTAGGACGGGGTGCCGTGGCCGAGTCGGTAGAGGGCGGTGGCTAGGAACGCTCCGTCGCGTGAGTGAGTCATCCATCCCGGCCGGGACAGTCGAACAGGACCGGCTGGCGGTCGGCCTCACCATCCGCGACAGGCAGATCGTCGCCCTGCTGGGTCGGCCTCCGGCTTGGACCGCGACAGTAACCGCCGGGCCCGCGCCGGACAGGCGGTCGCGCTGTTCTATCGGCTCTACGGCACCGCACCCGCGCCTGACTGCCCGTCCGAGTCAGACCGTGGCAGGAGCCGGCCCTTGTTCCAGACGACGTCGGAGAGTAACCGCATTCTCGGCAAGGGCGGAGATGAGATAACCCGGACCAGCCAGGGGAAGCAGCGCCACCCCGTCCGCGACGGCCGCTTGCGCGCCGGATTCCGCCCTCTTTGCCGGCACGGACTCCCGCCGGGCTGCCGGAGAGCCCACCGGATCGGGCCCCGCGACGAGGAGCGACCCGAGGGCACGAGCCGAGCCGAGGAGGGCTGGTCCGGTCAGGCCAGGTATCTCGGGACCGAGGACGAGATCCTGGCGCAGCAGGGGGGTCGGTTCGGATGGCGGATCCACCTCCGCATGGGCGTCCATGTCCACCCGCAGGGTGCTACGTATCGATCCGGTCGTCTCCCCGAATCGGCCCAGCACGATCTCCTCGCGCAGCCGTAGCCAGGCCGTGGTCGCCAAGTGCACATCGGTCACCAGGAGATGGTCCGAGCCCCGCGCCGCGACGGTCGGCTCCGGCGCGAAGTCCAGCGCGCCACCCGGGGCCACCCGTGCCGACACGGTGAAGCGGGACGGCCCGGGCCCGTGACCGGGCAGGGCCACCGTCGCGGCCACCGAACGCACCACCAGGCGCACCCCGCTGCCGACGGAGATGTCGAGTCCCAGATCATCACCCGCCAGCGGTCCGGCGGTCGCGTTGACCAGGTGAACCGTCGCGGTCGGCAGCGCGTCCGCGGATAGCGCGGGCACCGTAGACGGGGCCCTGGTCCGACCAGGGGATGCTCCGGTCTGGCGCAGGACGATCGGCACGTCGGAGCGCAACTCGATGAGCCTCGCCGTGCCGTCCGGAGCCGATTCGACCCGGATGACGGCCCGTGCCCGTACGGCCGTGCGGCCCGTTCGGGCGGCCGTGACGAGGGGGCCCTCCGGCCCGGCCGCGACCCCGCCCAGGATGACCCCCCGTCTCATGGCTGCCATGGTGCCAGCCGGGGGCGACGGGATCGGCCGGCGCCCGCGGGTCCACCCGGCGCCGCGCGATCGCGATCGGCCGAGTAGCCGACCATGCGAGTAGCCGACGGGCCGGGTCTGGGACCGATGACGACGAGTCGGCGGGCACCGGTCAGGATGTGAACATCCGTAGCGCCGTGGTGCGGTGCCGTTCGGCCAGGAGATCGAGGCGGATACCGGTGACGGCGGGCAGCAGCCGGGGCGGGCGTCGGGAAGCCTCCGCGCCGGCCAGCGCGATCGCCTCGACCTCGTCGGTGAGCCGGGCGAGCACGGCGGTGACGGCCAAGGGGTCCAGCCCCATCAGGCGGGTCGCGGCGGTCGCGGGTCCGGTGACCGTGGTGTGGGCGGCGACCAGGGCGGCGTCCGAGGGACGCAGGCCCGCGCCCGCGGCGACCATGCCTAGTGCGCACGGGTGGTGCGGTGCACGTGGACCGGGCGGCACGGGCCAGGCGGCCCGGCCCGCTCGCAGCAGCGTGCGCCCCTGAGCCCGGCTCGCGTCGCGTTGGGCGGGGGAGGGCATCCGGGCGTCGAGCTCGGCGTCCAAGGTGGCGATGGTGGTGGGTGTGACGATGGTGACGGGTGTGACGGATGCGGTGGGGACGTGGTCGGCGTGTGGCGCCCGCGTCGCGGGACCCGGCTGCGTGCCGGCCCGGCAGGCTGCGGCCGCGAAGGCCGCGGCGACCAGGCCGGTCGTGGTGAGCCGTCCGACGAGGAAGGCCGCCAGGTCGGACAGGTTCGCCAGACTCCCGTCCGTCACCGCTGCTTCAACACCGCCCGAGTGGGCGTGACCTCCCGTGGGCATCCGGCCGTCCGCGAGGACCAGCAGCGTCGCCCGCCGTCCGGATCGCCCGGTCGGACCAGCCACGTCCTCGGTCCCGCCGTCCCGTGCGGTATCGCCCTCAATCGTCACCGTAGCCGCTCCCGGCGTTAGTCAGTGTCCGAACCGCTGTGGCGTTTACATTCATCGGGCCCGGAAGATTCATCGGGCCCGGAAGCCTCTGGATACGCAGTGACAGCCGTGGTAAGAACCGTCAGAACACTCAGAATCAGAACATTCAGAACAGGAAGTAGCGCTGGGTCATCGGGAGTTCGCTCACCGGATCCGCCTCGATCGCCTCACCGTCCACCGTGACGGTGAACGTGTCGGGGTCCACCCGGATGTCCGGTGTCGCGGTGTTCTCGGGAAGATCCGCCTTGCCGCGGCGGCGCACATCCGCGACCGGCACCACCGGGGTGGCGAGCCCCAGCCGTCCGGGCAGCCCGTCCTCGATCGCCGCCGGGGCAACGAAGATCAACGACGACGCGGCGGCCGGACCACGGGCGGCTCCCCACATCGGCCGGGGCAGCACCGGCTGCGGGGTCGGGATGGAGGCGTTCGCATCGCCCATCGCGGCCCAGGCGATGAACCCGCCCTTGAGGACCAGCGACGGCCGCACCCCGAAGAACGCCGGGTCGTACAGCACCAGGTCGGCGAGCTTGCCGGGCTCCACCGAGCCGATCTCCGCGTCCAGGCCGTGCGCCACCGCCGGGCAGATCGTGTACTTGGCGATGTAGCGTCGGGCCCGGGTGTTGTCGGCCCGATCGTCGCCGGCCAGGGACCCGCGCCGGAGCTTCATCACATGCGCGGTCTGCCAGGTACGCAGGACGACCTCGCCGATCCGGCCCATCGCCTGCGAGTCCGAACCGATCATCGAGATCGCGCCCAGGTCGTGCAGGATGTCCTCGGCGGCGATCGTCGACGGCCGGATCCGGCTCTCGGCGAAGGCCAGGTCCTCGGGCACGCTGGGGTTGAGATGGTGACAGACCATCAGCATGTCGAGGTGCTCGTCGAGGGTGTTGACGGTGTGCGGGCGGGTCGGATTCGTCGATGACGGCAGCACGTTGCCGGCGGCCGCGACCGTGATGATGTCCGGGGCATGCCCGCCGCCGGCCCCCTCGGTGTGGTACGCATGGATCGCCCGGCCGGCGATGGCGGCCAGCGTGTCCTCGACGAAGCCGGCCTCGTTCAGGGTGTCGGAGTGCAGCGCAACCTGGACGCCGGCGGCGTCGGCGACCCGCAGGCAGGCGTCGATTGCGGCCGGCGTCGTCCCCCAGTCCTCGTGCAGCTTGAAGCCGGCCGCCCCGGCGCGCAGCTGTTCCCACATCGACTCGTCGCTGACCGTGTTGCCCTTGCCGAGCAGGACAACGTTGACCGGCCAGTCGTCCAGCGCGGACAGCATCCGCGCCAGGTTCCAGGATCCGGGCGTCACCGTCGTCGCCTTCGTGCCCTCGGCCGGGCCGGTGCCGCCGCCGATCAGCGTGGTGATGCCGGCGCCCAGCGCCTCCGGAACCTGCTGCGGGCAGATCAGATGGACGTGGCAGTCCACCGCGCCGGCGGTGAGGATCTTCCCGTTACCGGCGATGATCTCGGTGCCGGGCCCCATCACCAGCTCGGGATGGACGCCGTCCATTGTGTCCGGGTTGCCGGCCTTACCCAGCGCGACGATCCGGCCATCGCGGATCCCCACGTCGGCCTTGACCACACCCCAGTGGTCGAGAACGACGGCGCCGGTGATGACGAGGTCGGGCGCACCCTCGGCGCGGGTTGCCAGGGACTGCCCCATCGACTCACGGATGACCTTGCCGCCCCCGAAGACGGCCTCGTCACCGGTCCCGGTGCCCGCCGGCCCGCGGCTGCGGTCCTCCGTCACCTCGATGAACAGGTCGGTGTCCGCGAGCCGGATACGGTCGCCGACCGTGGGGCCGTACAGCGCCGCGTAGCGGGAGCGGTCGAGTCGGCTCACGAACCCTCTCCCTGAAAGCCCGATATATCCTCGATCGTCGCGGTGTCCGCAATCCGGGTGCCGCTCGCGGCGTCCAACGGGCCGGCCGATTCCGGCCGCAGGCCCGGCACGACCCGGGCGCCGGCCAGCGGCACCAGTTCGATCTCGCGTTCCACGCCGGGTTCGAAGCGGACCGCGGTGCCGGCGGGCACCGCGAGCCGGTGGCCCCAGGCACTCGCCCGGTCGAAGTCGAGAGCGGGGTTCGCCGCGGCGAAGTGGTAGTGCGAGCCGACCTGCACCGGCCGGTCGCCCATGTTACGGACCAGCACCGTGCGTACCGGGCGTCCGGCGTTGATCTCGACGGGATCGTCGCCGGTCAGGATCTCCCCGGGGATCACGGGATCGGCCGGTGGACGGTGACCAGCTTGGTGCCGTCCGGGAAGGTGGCTTCGACCTGCACCTCGCCGAGCATCTCCGGCACGCCCTCCATGACGTCGTCCCGGGTGAGCACGGTTCGCCCGGCGCTCATCAGGTCCGCGACGCCGCGACCGTCCCGCGCGCCCTCCAGCAGGAACGAGGTGATGATCGCGGTCGCTTCGGGATGGTTCAGCCGCAGCCCACGGGCTCGCCGTTCACGGGCGAGCCCGGCCGCCACATGGATCAGCAGTCGTTCCTGTTCATGGGGGCTCAGCAGCACGAATGCGAAGCCTAGCAGGTCGGGGAATGCCGCCGGCCTGGTTCGGTTCGGCGCGGTCCACGACATGCCGGCGACGCTCCGGCCCCGATGCTCGTCGGACATATCGGGGCGCAATGTGACGGTCAGGTGAACGGCGACGCTCTCGCAACCCAAGAAAAGTTTCGTCCAGGTTTCTGTCCCGACATTGCCGGGGACGCCGCGGGAGCGTGGTTCCGTCAACAGTAAGAATGGAGTTACTGGTAATTCACCCGGGCGCGATGGGACCGATACGCATCCTTTCTAGCGTCCGGGGAACCGCTCTGGCGTCCGGGGAACCGCTCGGGCCGGTCGGACCGACCGGCAGGTGGGGGTACGCCCGGAATGAGGCTGACAGGGGTTCGGTTGCTCACACTGGTCTTCGGGCGGGGCCGCGCCGCGGTCGGCATGATCGCCGGGATCGTCGTGTTCTTCCCGTCCCTGGTCAACATGGTGTTCCACCCGCGTTACCGGCTGGCTCCGGCGCATGGTGGGTAATGACACGTGGCAAACAACAATCACGCCATCGCCGCCCTCCCGGCGGGTGGTGCCGGTCCGCCGACTCCGGGGACACCCGGCTTGTCTTGGAGTAAAGGAAGTAATGGGGGTGATTTCGCCGTTGGTCATACGTGATCCCGTTCCGGGCGTGCCGCCATCGGATGCAGACTCGGTGCTGACCGGCAGACGAGAGGCCGCCATGAACGCCGAACGCTCCAGCCGGGGACCCCGACTGATGACGGTGTCCGGCGGAGCGTCCCAGCCGACCGTCTCCTCTGCCACGCCCCACCGATCGGCGACCCCGGCCCGCACGGCGGCGTCGGGCACGACCTCCACCACCGCTCCCGCGGTCGACCCGCGTGATCCGGCGGCGGCTCCTGGTCCGACCGGGCAGGCACCCGTGGTCGGCGCGGACCTGCTGCGTCCGTCCGAGGCACAGCTCGCTCGACTGCGTCGGGTGGCCGCGGGTGAGGAGGAAGCCGACCTCGTCATACGCGGTGGGCTTGTCGTCGCCGTCCACAGCGGTGCCGTGGCCGCGCGGGACATCCTGATCGTGGGGTGCTACATCGCCGCGGTCACGAAGCCGGGAACGTTGGCGGGTCGGCGCTCGCTCGACGCCGCCGGCAGATTCGTCCTGCCGGCCTATGTCGACGCCGGCCTGCGTGTCGAGGAGACGCTGCTCACTCCGGGGGAACTGGCTCGCCTGATCGTCCCGCGGGGAACCGTCACCCTGGTGACCGACCCGGCCGTCCTGGTCGCGCTGGGCGGTCTGCGCGGTGTGGATCTGGTGACGGGATCCTCGACCCCGTTGCGGGTGCTGGTCCGAGCGGGGCAGGTGCCCGGGAGGCAGGTCCCCGGGACCGGGGCGCCCGCAGCCCCGGTCGTCGAGGTGCCTCCGATACCGCCCGCCTCCGCGCTGACCGCGCTGTCCTCGGTAGGGGCGGCGCCCGTCAAGTCGTCCGCCACGGAGGCCGGCGGTCTGCTGTGGGCGGCCGGCAGCGGGGCCGAGCCGGTCCGGGGCAGGGCCAGATCGGTCGCGGAGCTTGCCACGGTCGGGCATCTCGATCACGACGTGCGACTCGCGGTCGGTCGGGGGATGGGCCAGATCGACGCCATCCGGCGGTTCTCCCTGCTCCCCGCCCGCAGGCACGATCTGGAACCCACCCTGGGGTCAATCGCGCCCACCCGCTTCGCTGATCTCCAGGTCGTCTCCTCCCTGGCCGGAACCGCGCCGCCCGACGTGGTGGTGGCGGGTGGCCGGATCGCCGCGGAATGCGGCCGACCCCTGTTCGACAACCTCGACATCTCGCCCGCCTGGGCCACCAGCCGGACACGACTCCCGGCGAACCTGCACGCCGGCTCCTTCACATCACTCGGCCTGCGACGGTCCCACCGGCAGGATGCCAGTGTGGTCGTGGTGAGCGTCGATCCCCCCCGCGACCCGGGGACGGCGCCGCCCGTCGGTGGACCAGCGCGGGCGTTGCGGATGACCGGGACGGGCCAGGTCTCCGGCCTCTCCCACCCGCGTGGACTCCGTACCGTGCGGGTGGAACCCACCCTGCGGGACGGCTGGGCGGTAGCCGATCCGTCTCGGGACCTTCTCAAGATCGCAATTTTCGGTCGGGACGGCTCCTCGGACGAGATCGACGTCGGGCTGCTCCGCGGGTGCGGGCTGACCCGGGGCGCGCTCGCGGTCACGACGGCGGAGCCGCCGGGGCATCTGATCGTCGTCGGGGCGCGGGACGACGACATGGTGACCGCCGCTCGGGCCCTCGAGGGCATGGGCGGGGGCTACGTGGTGGTCGACCAGGGCTGGGTGCGGGCGGCGTGCGCGCTGCCCCTGCTCGGGGTGATGAGTGACGCACCCTGGGAGGCGGTGCTGGGAGAGCTGGCCGCGGTGGACACGGCCGCAGCCGATCTCGGCTGCCGGCTGCCGTTCCCGCTGCGCACGCTGGCCGGATGGGGCTGCGCCCTCTACACCCGGCCCTGACCTCCACACCCGACCCTGACCGGCGTCGCTGGATCAGCGGGCGCTCCGGGGCCCAGGGCGGGGAGCGTGGTGCACTCACCCGAGGCCACGAAGCGCCAGCCGTGCCGCAGCGCCGGGTCGATAGACGGCGTGACATGTCCACCTCAAACCTGTCGCATCCCTCTCCACAGTTCGCGCCAGCATCGGTAAGGTAACACTGGGTAACGTTGGGGGTGTTGGTCTGGGTCGGTGCGAGTGGAAGCTGGCGATAACACGGGTGAGATAGCGCAGGTGAGGTGATGAACGCTGCCGCCAAGCAAGATCAGAACTACGTCACTGAGCGTCTGTCTTGATGAACATCCACGTAACCTTCCGCCGTTATGGTCGGTTCTTATGCAGCGTTCGTCCGCCTGCCTGACCCCCGGATCGCCGGCTGGCTTCCCGCGTCATCCCCTCCCGCGCTTCCTTCCACTGGTCGGACCATTGGTCGGATCGGGCGGGGGAGGCCGCTGTGACGACTAGCGGTGCGACGGCCGTCATGTTCCGTCCACGTACGGTAGGGGAGGCAGTGGAGATGCTGGCGACCGCCCATGACGCTGGCAGGGCGGTCGATCTGCTGGGCGGCGGCACCGATCTCGTCCCCGCCCTCCGGTCCGGCGAGCGTCGGCCGGGGGCGGTAGTCGCCCTGCGCCGGGTCCTGGAACTGCGGGTCCGCGGCGCCGGGGCGGATTCGCTCACCGTCGGTGCGGGCGTGACTTACACCGACCTCGCGGGCTGGTCACTGTCGCCCGGCCTCGCCCTCGCCGCCCGGGTGGTCGGTTCCGCGCAGATCCGCAACCTCGGCACGGTCGGTGGCGCGCTGGGCTCGGCACGTCCCACCGGTGACCTGCTCACCTTCCTCACCGCCGCGGACGCCGAGATCCTCGTGGCCTCGCCGCGCGGACCCGGCCGGATGACGCTGCCCGCGTTCCTCGCCGACGGGCTCGCCCCCGACGCCCTGGTCACCGCGGTAAGGCTGCCGCGGCCGGCCGGACCGCAGAGCTATCTCAAGATTGGGGGCAGGCAGGCCGCCTACCAGGCGTTGGTGTCGTGCGCCGTCCTCGTCGACCGGATGCGCCATCGACTGGCCTGCGCGATCGGGGGGGTGGGTCGGCTGCCGATCCGGATGACCGTCGCCGAGCGGTTCGCACACGACGCGGTGGACTGGTCCGCAGGGGCCGCGTCCTCGTCGGCGGCCCGCCGGTTCGGTGAGCTGGTAAGCGAGGCGGTCTCGCGGGTCGGGCCGGAGCTCGCGGCGGGTCCGCGGGTCTCCGCCGACTACCGCCGGCATGCTGCCGGCGTGCTGGCCGCCCGGGCGTTCACCCGATGCCTGGATGCCGCGGGGGCGCCGGTGGACCCCCGAGTCGAGCGGGACGTCCGGCCATGACCGCCCGTTTCGCGAGGGAAGTCCCGGCCGGACCGCCGGCCGGACCGCCGGCCGGGTCGTCCTGGCCGGACGACGGCGTCGTCGCGCCATATCACCTCCATGTCGACGGCTTCCTGCACACGGTGGCCGGCGCCTGGATCGGGGACTCCCTGCTCACCGTCCTGCGGGACGTCATCGGGGTGACCTCGGTGAAGGACGCGTGTGAGCAGGGGCGCTGCGGTGCCTGCTCCGTTCTCCTGGACGGCCGGTTGGTGGCGTCCTGCACGGTGCTCGCCGCGGACGCCAACGACGCCCAGGTGAGCACCGTTGCCGGTCTGAGGACGGCGGGACCCGCCAGGGCCGTGCGGGCGGCGTTCCTTGAGGAGGGTGCCGTGCAGTGCGGCTTCTGCACCCCCGGGTTCGTGGTCGCGGTGACGGACCTGCTCACCCGGCGGCCGGATGCGGACGAGGAGGAGATCAGGGAATCGCTGGCCGGCAACATCTGCCGGTGCACGGGTTACGGCCGGATACTCGCTGCCATCAGAACAGTGCAGGCTGAGCGGGGCACCCTACTTTCGGGGGATGCACCTGCTCCGCCCCACCGGGGGGTGGGGCGATGAGTCTGGGGATCGGTCGTCCGGTGCGTCGTCCGGATGGGCCGGACAAGGTGACCGGTAGCTTCTCCTACGTTGGTGATCTGCGTGTTCCGGGGATGGTGCACGCCCGCACCCTGCGATCGCCCCATGCCCGGGCGCGGATCCGGCGCGTCGACGTCGACGCCGCGCGCCGGCTGCCCGGCGTTGTGGGGATGGTGACCGCCGCCGACGTCCCCGGCATGGCCACCTACGGGCTGATCGTCGCCGACCAGCCGGTGTTCGCCGCGACCGAGATTCGGTACGCAGGGGAGCCGGTCGCCGCCGTGGCCGCGGTTGACGTCCGGACCGCGCGCCGGGCGCTCGCCGCGATCGAGGTGGACTACGAGCCGCTGGCACCTTCGACCGACCCCGACCGGGTATGGCAGCCGGATGCCGAGCCGCTGCATCCGGCGGGCAACCTGTACCGCGAGATCGAGCTGCGCCACGGGGATCCCGACGCGCTCGGCCCGGTGGTGGTCGAGGACCAGTACCTCGTCGGGATGCAGGACCAGGCGTTTCTTGCTCCCGAGGCGGCCCTGGCGATGCCGGCCGCCGATGGTGGGGTGGACCTGCGGGTGGCGACCCAGTGGCTGCATTCGGACCGGGAGCAGATCGCGGCCTGCCTCGGTCTCCCGGAGGAGCTCGTCCGTCTCACCCTGGCCGGTGTGGGGGGTGCCTTCGGCGGCCGGGAGGACGTCACCCTTCAGATCCACGGCGCCCTGCTCGCCCGGGCTACGGGGCTTCCGGTGCGGATCGCCTACGACCGGGTTGAGTCCTTCCTGGGCCATCCGCACCGGCATCCGGCCCGGATGTGGTTCCAGCACAGCGCCACCGCCGACGGAAACCTGGTCAGCGTGCGGGCACGGCTGGTGCTGGATGGCGGTGCCTACGCGTCGTCCTCGCCGGCGGTGCTGGCGAACGCGGTCACCCATGCCGCGGGTCCGTACCGGGTCCCGAACGCCCACCTGCACGGAGTCGTCGTGCGGACCAACAACCCCCCGTGCGGCGCCATGCGGGGGTTCGGGGTGCCGCAGGTGACCATCGGTCACGAGGCCCAGATGGACCGGCTGGCCGACGCCCTCGGCATGGATCCGGTGGACCTGCGCGTCCGCAATGCCGTCCGACCGGGGGATGTGCTGCCCACTGGTCAGGTGATGGGCGCACCGCTGCCGGCGCGGGAGGTCATCGAGGCGGTGGCCTCGCGTCCGCTCCCGCCGGCGATGCCGGCGAACGTCGCGGTGACCGCGTTGCCCGGCGGCCGACCGGCCGCGGCCGAACCGAGCCGGGTCCGTCGGGGGGTCGGCTACGCCCTGGCCTACAAGAACCTGCTCTTCTCGGAGGGCATGGACGACTCCTCCGTCGCCCGTGCCCGCCTGGAGCTGGCTGAGGACGGAACGGTACGGGTCCGGCTGCACAGCGCGTGCGCCGAGGTGGGCCAGGGGTTTGTGACGATCGCGGGGCAGATCGCCCGCACCGAGCTCGGCGTCGAACAGGTCGTGTTGGCGCCCGCGGACACCGCGGTCGGCAGTGCCGGATCGACCAGCGCGTCCCGGCAGACCTGGATGAGCGGAGGCGCCGTGCGCGGAGCCTGCGCCGCGGTCGCCGATCGCCTGCTCGCCCGGGTCGCCCGCACCGCGGGGCTGCCCGCGGAGGTCGTCGAGGCACCTCGACGGACGCTGACCGTCAACGCCGGGGAGATCGTCGGGGTGGAGGCCGGGTTGCGGGTTCCGCTCGCCGAGGCGCTGGCCGACGGGCCGATCGAAGCGGAGTACACCTTCCACCACCGGCGTACCTCCGCGCTGGACGCCGACGGACAGGGCGATCCGCACGTGGCCTTCGCCGCCGCGGCGCACCGCGCGGTTGTCGATGTCGATGTCGACCTCGGTCTCGTGCGGGTCGTGTCGATGGCGCTGGCCCAGGACTGCGGTACGGTGCTCAACCCCCTGGCGCTGCGTGGTCAGGTCGAGGGGGGAACTGCCCAGGGGCTGGGCCTCGCCGTCATGGAGGAGCTGGTCACGGTGGACGGGGTGGTGGTCAATCCCACGTTTCACGACTATCTGCTGCCGACCATCGCCGACGTCCCGGACCTCGATTTCGTCGCCGTCACCCATCCGCAGCCGGATGCGCCCTACGGGGTGAAGGGCGTGGGGGAGGCGCCTACCTGTACCGCGACCCCGGCGATCATCGCGGCGATCCGGGTCGCCGTCGGACGGGATCTGCGGCGCGTTCCGGTACGACCCGAGGACCTCGTCACCATCTCTCCGATGACCGCGCCTCCGACGACCGCGCCTCCGACGACGCCGGGACAAGGTGTTCCGGCGGCATGAACGAGCCCACCGCGGACGTTCTGCCGGAGCGGCCACAGGCGCTACGGTCACGGCGAGTCGTGCTGCCCGGGGGCGAGCGTCCGGCAGCCGTGCACGTCGCGGACGGCCGGATCGCCGCGATCACCGCCGCGGACGAGATCCCTCCCGGGACCCTGGTCACGGACCTCGGCGAGCTGGCTCTGCTTCCCGGCGTGGTCGACTCCCACGTGCACATCAACGAACCGGGGCGGACCGAGTGGGAGGGGTTCGCGACCGCGACCCGGGCCGCCGCGGCCGGTGGTGTCACCACGATCATCGACATGCCGCTGAATTCCGTTCCGCCGACGACCTCGCTCGCCGCCCTGGCCGCCAAACGTGCGGTGGCGGCCGGCCAGGTCGCCGTCGACGTCGGCTTCTGGGGCGGCATCATCGGCGCCGACGCCCGCAACCTCGATGATCTGGCCGCCCTGCACGGCGCCGGGGTCTTCGGATTCAAGGCCTTCCTGGCCCCGTCGGGGGTCGAGGAGTTCCCGCACGTCTCGATGGACGTCCTCGGGGCCGCCGCCCGGCGCACCGCCCGGATGGGGGCCCTCACCGTCGTGCACGCCGAGGCGCCCTCCGTTCTCGCCCTGGCACCTCCCACCGTGGGGCGGGCCTTCGCCAGCTGGTTGGCGTCGCGCCCGCCGGCCGCGGAGACCGAGGCCGTGGCCGCGCTGGCGGCGCTGTCCGCCGCCAGCGGTGCCCGCCTGCACGTGCTGCATCTGGCGGCGGCCGATGCCCTCGACGACGTGCTCGCGGCGCGGGACGCGGGGTTGCCGATGACGGTGGAGACGTGCCCGCACTACCTGACCTTCACGGCCGAGGAGGTCCCCGACGGAGCTACCGTCTTCAAGTGCGCACCTCCCATCCGGGACAGCAGGAATCTGGACCGGTTGTGGGACGGGGTGGCCCAGGGCCTGTTCGCCGGGATCGTCACTGATCATTCGCCGTCCACTCCCGCGTTGAAGCAGATCGACGCCGGTGATTTCGCGGCGGCGTGGGGTGGCATCGCGTCTGTCCAGATCGGGCTACCCGCGGTCTGGACTCAGGCCCGGGCGCGGGGGCACACCCTCACCGACGTCGTCGGTTGGATGTGTGCCGGACCGGCCGACCTGGTAGGACTGGCCGGCAAGGGGCGCATCGCGATCGGCGCTGACGCCGATCTGGTGATCTTCGACGCGGATGCGTCGTTCCTGGTGGAGCCCTCGATGCTGCGCCACCGCCACCCGCTCACCCCCTATGCCGGACGCGTGTTGAACGGGGTGGTGCTGGCGACCTATCTGCGGGGGCGGCGAGCGGACGGGGATCGTCCTCCGCGGGGGCGGCTATTAGAGAGGTAGGCATCACCCGGCCGGGCCGCGGGACCGTCCGGCGTACCGGAGCCCTCCCCACGGATGTGATCCGATGCACCCACCGACGCGGACCACTCCCGAGGGAGCAGGCCCGAAGTACGCTTTGCGCCCCGCTAACACGTCGTCCCGTCCTGACCTGATCCGGTCCGCACGGTGGTGACGGGCCGTGCGGCCACCCGACGACACGTGAACAGTCCGGTTTCGTACGGCTGGTTGACCCCGTGAAAGGACCCGATGAGCGACGCGCCCGACCTGACGAATCTTGTCGATCTCGCGGCGGCCCGCTTCGGCGGTACGGTCGTGGCCGTCAACGACGAGTTCTTCGCGTTCGCCGAACGGATGCTGCTGCCCGAACCGCCGATCGTGCGGCCGGGCGTGTTCACCGAACGGGGCCAGTGGACCGACGGTTGGGAGACCCGTCGGCGGCGGGATCTTCCCGGATCCGACTGGGCCATCATCCGGCTGGGCTCACCCGGCATCGCCCACGCGGTGACCGTGGACACCACCCACTTCACCGGCAACGCTCCCGGGGCCGTCGAGGTGCACGGCGCCACCCTGCCCGGGTATCCCTCCGCGGCGGAGGTCGCCGAGGAGTCCGTGGCCTGGGTCCCGCTGGTGCCGCGGACGCCGATCGTGCCGGACGCGGCCAACGTGTTGCCGGTGGCTGACCAGGGCCGGACCCGCATCACCCATCTGCGCCTGACCATCCACCCGGATGGCGGAGTCGCCCGGCTGCGCGTGCATGGCACGGTGGTGCCGGACCCCCGGATGTTCGACCGGGTGACCTCCGATCTCGCCGCCGCCTACCTGGGCGGTGTCGTGGTGGCCGCCAGCGACATGCACTACGGTGACCGCCATAACCTGAACGCCTCGGGTGAGGCCCGGGCGATGGGAGAGGGCTGGGAGACCCGCCGGCGCCGTGGGGACGGCCACGACTGGGCGGTGGTCCGGCTCGCGACGCAGGGCACGATCGTGCGGGCCGAGGTTGACACCCGGCACTTCCGCGGCAACGCGCCCCGGGCGGTGGCCCTCTGGGCGGCGGACAACCCCGACCTTCTCGACCCCGACGACGTCACCGCGATCACCGAGTGGTACCCGATGCTGCCGCGGACCCGGGTGCAGCCGAACACCCGTCACCTTTTCGATCTCGAGGTCCCGATCCAGGCCACCCACGTGCGGGTCGACGCGATACCCGACGGCGGGCTGGCGAGGCTGCGGCTCACCGGCGCTCCGACGCCCGTCGGGCGGGAGGCGCTCGCGATGCGCTGGTTCGACGCGTTGTCCCCGGACGCGGCTCGCGAGGAGCTGCTGGCCTGCTGCGAGTCCGAGGACTGGGCTGCGGCCGTGGCGGCCCGTCGGCCCTTCGGGACCCTCGCGGCCCTGCTGCCGGCAGCCGAGCAGGAATGGTGGAACCTGCCCGCATCGGCCTGGCTGGAGGCGTTCACCGCGCATCCCCGGATCGGGGAGCGCCCGGCCCACACGCCCGCCCCGCCCACCACGGCGAGGGCGACCGTGGTGTCCCTCGACGCCCCCCGACGGGAGCAGGCGGCGATGGACCAGGCGACGGCGGAAGTCAGGGCGGCCTTCGAGCAGGGAAACGCGGCCTACGAGGAGCGCTTCGGCTACATCTTCCTGGTCCGGGCGGCGGGCCGCGACGCGGAGGAGATGCTCGCTCTGCTGCGGGCACGGCTGGACAACGATCCCGCGGACGAGCTGCGCATCGCGGCCGGTCAGCAGGCTGAGATCACGGCCCTGCGCATCAGGCGCCTGATCACCGGCGCCTGATCACCGGCGCCTAGGTCGAACGACCGTGGCACAATACTGTTCATCTTTGCTGCCAGGCGGTGATGAGTTCGGCTGGGCCGTAGGATGCGGCGAGACCGGTGGCCGCAACTCCGCTGCGGCTGATGGCGACCAATGGCAGCGGAAGGTTCGTGAGCGCCGCCCGGTGTTTCCGCAGTGCCGCCAGGTCGTGGTCATCGAACGGTGCGCGTTCCAGCCATGTGACGGAGCCGAGGAAGTACAGCTCCTTGGCGACCGGTTCCCGGTCGGTGCCGACGACGTCGATCTCGACAGTGTTGGAGCGGTTCCAGTAGGCGCCGACAGCCGGGGGTACCGGCGTATCCACCACGGTCGACCAGGAGCGGTGTGGTGCGATGGTCAGCCCGGATGGTGGGATGGTCGAGGCCCGACCCGGGCCGCGGCGACGGAGGACGCGACCGAGGAGGCGTGGTGAGTCTGTCCACCCATGTCCTGGACACGGCCACGGGGCGGCCAGCCGCCGGGCTGCCGCTCCGGTTGGAACGGGCGGTGCGTACCCTTGACGGCACGACCACGGGCTGGATCGCGGTCACCGAGGCCGTCACCGACGACGACGGCCGGGTGGCGGATCTGCCGGCGACCATCCCAGGCCCCTGGCGGCTCGTCTTCGACACCGCGAGCCGCTCGGCGTTCTTTCCCGAGGTGACCATCGCGTTCGTGATCGAGGACCCGGCGGGTCATCATCACGTCCCGCTGCTGCTCGCTCCGTTCGGTTATTCGACCTATCGGGGGAGCTGACCCGCCCTGGATGGCGGGTGTCGTCAACCCGCGGCGACCGGTCTGCCGCCGAAGCGGTTGACCGTCACCCGGTCGAGACCAGCCGCGGTCAGGCTCGCGTCGTCCAGCAGGCCGGCGTCGAGCGCCCGCAGGACGTGCCCGGCGAGCGCGCGGCCGGTGGCCGGCTCGTCGGCGACCGCTCCCGGATGCCGGGCGGTGGCGTACGTGGTGGCGTACGCGGTGGCATAGGAGGAAAGCCGGCCCAGCGCCTCGTCGAGCCCGGCCAGCAGGCAGCCGGCCACCGCCGCGTGCCGGCTCACCAACTGACCCGGATGCAGATCCCAGCCCTGGTAGATGCCCCGGTACCAGGCGCGGCGCACCAGTTCGGCGTGCCGCCGCCAGGCCCGGTGGACACCTCGGCCCGCCGTGTCCTCGACAGTTGCGGTGCCCTCCGTAGTTGCGGTGCCCTCCGTAGTTGCGGTGCCCTCCGTAGTTGCGGTGCCCTCCGTCGCGTCCGTCGGGCTCTCGATCGGCAGCAGGTTCGAGGACCCGTCCGCGACCCGGATTCCGGTGCCGGCGGTGACGAGCTGCATCAGCGTGGTGGCGTACTCCACCGCCGGATGGTCGCTGGCCTGGTGCGCGGCGGTGATGCCGAGAGCCGCCGAGTAGTCGTAGGTGCCGACGTGCAGCCCGACGAGGCGTCCAGGGCCCAGTGCAAGACCGGTCTCGACCAGCGCCGGCAGGGCGAGAACCGCGGCCGGGGTCTCCACCTGCACCTCGAAGGGCACCGGGGCGATGTCGAGGCGTTGCTCTAGTTCGGCGAGCAGATCGGCGAAGACCGCGACCTGCGCGGCGGCGCTCACCTTGGGCAGGGTCAGCACCAACCCGGCGGGTGGGCCGTCGTCGCCGGCCAGCGCCGTGAGGAAGAGGTCCAGGCTGCGCAGTCCCCGGTCCCGGAGGGCCGGGTCCAGCGACTTCATCCGCAGGCCGTAGGACGCGGGCAGGGCGTCCGCCGCCGCGGCGGCGCGCAGGGCGACGGCCGCCGCGACGGCGTCGGCGTCCTCGGTGTCGTCCATCCGGACGCCGTAGCCGTCCTCCAGGTCGATCCGCAGATCCTGCACCGGTTCAACGGTCAGCGCGTGCAGCACGTGTGCGTGGACCGGCTCGGCGATGACCGGGTCCGGGTCGCCCCCGGTGGCGGCGGCGAGCCTGGCCGGGTCGGTGCCGCGGGCGGCCAGGAGCTCCCGGGCTGCCTCCCCCCAGGCCAGCACGATGTCCGGGCGCATCCGGTCGGCGGGCAGGTAGCAGGTGTGCACCGGCTGGCGGGTTCCCGGATCACCGGGATGACGAGCGATGACCGCCGTATCGATCGGTGCGAGCGCGGCGGTCAGACGGGCGACGACATCGGTCGGCAACGTCGGCATGCCCCCAGTGTCGGCCTCACGTACACCGCCGGATACCTCCCCCGGCGGGATGCCCCTGTCCGCTTCTACAGCTGCACGCCCACGCGGACGGCGAAGGCGCGCAGTTCATCCGGCCCGCGGCCGCCCTGGTCCTGGACCGGTCGAGGCCGCCGCCGGTGCGATGCGCACCGATCGGGGGGGTCGATACGCGGCACCGGCGGCGGCTGCTGGGGGGTGACGTCCCGGCGGGTGTCGCCGGAACGCCATCGCCGGGGCCGAACGGGTGACGTCGCCAACCGACCCGGACTGGCCCATTGCTTTGTATCAAACACCTCGCGGAGGTATCCCACCAGGGTCGGTCCCGTCGGCGTTCACCGGGCCCCGGCCGCCCTGGCTCCCGTCGTACCCGCGGCCCGCCCGGCGCCGGGAGCGGTTCCGGCATCAGCGATGCCGGCATCGTCAAAGGCTGCCTGCATGCCGGCGGCGAGCTCGCGGTGGCGGGCGAGCATCGCCGACAGGTCGGGATGCACCGGATGGCCGTCCAGGACGACCGCGCGACCCGCGACCACCGTGTGGCGGGCCGCGACCGGGCCGCAGCGCAGCCACGCCTCGACGGGATCGGACAGCGCCCCGGCGAAGCCGACCCCGTCGAGGGGCCATGCCACCAGATCGCCCACCGCCCCGACGGACAGCTCGCCGATCTTCCCGGCCCGGCCGAGGCAGCCGGCCCCGCCCCGACTGGCGATCTCCAGCGCGTCCCGGGCCGACATCGCCGCGGCGCCGTGCCGCAGCCGCCCGAGCAGCATCGCCGTGCGGGCCTCCAGCCACAGCGACGCCGAGTCCGCCGACGCCGAGCCGTCACAGCCCAGTCCCACCGGTACCCCCGCCGCACGCAGCTCCGCGACCGGGGCGAGCCCACCGCCGAGGATCATGTTGCTGCTCGGGCAGTGCGCGACCCCGGTGCCCCAGGCGCCCAGCCGGGCCACCTCGGCGGGGTTCGGGCGGATGCAGTGCGCCACCCAGGCCCGGTCGCCGCCCCAGCCGACCTCGGCGAACTGGTCGATGGGACGCCGGCCGAACCGCGCGAGGCAGTACTCGTCCTCCTCGGGGTCCTCGGCGAGATGCGTGTGCAGCCGCACGTCGAGCGACTCGGCGAGCTCCGCCGTGGCCCGCATCAGCTCCGGGCTGACCGAGAACGGTGAGCAGGGCGCCAGGGCGATCCGCACCATGGCGCCCGGCGAGGGGTCGTGATGGCGGGCCACCAGCCGGGCCGACTCGGCGAGGATCTCGTCGTCGTCCTGCACCACCGAGTCGGGCGGCAGTCCGCCGTCCTTCACCGACAGCGACATCGATCCGCGGCTGGGATGGAAGCGCATGCCCAGCGCCGTCGCCGCGGCGATCTCGGCGGAGACGAGGTCTCCGCCCCCGCGCGGATGCACATACAGGTGGTCCGTGGTCGTCGTGCAACCGCCGAGGGCGAGCTCGGTGAGCCCGACGTAGGCGGAGACGTGCACGGCCTCCTCGTCCAGCCGGGACCACAGCGGGTACAGGGTCGACAGCCAGGTGAACAGCGTGCCGTTCAGGGCCGGAGCGAACGCGCGGGTGAGGTTCTGGTACATGTGGTGATGCGTGTTCACCAGGCCGGGAGTGATCAGGCAGCCGTCCGCCCGCAACGTGCGCACGGCGGGAGGCGGTGGCTCGTCGGGACCGCCGAGGGCGCTGACCAGGCCGTTCGTCACTGCGATCCACCCGCCGCGGATCTCCCGGCGGTCGGCGTCCACCGTCGCGACCAGTTCGGCGCCGACGACGACCAGGTCGGCGGGAACGGGAACGGCGACGGGACGGGAGACGGCGGGCGTGGCGGACGTGGGCATGGCGGGCATGGCGGACGTCAGCGTGGGGGCCTTCTGCGGATCGGCCATGGCCGCTGATTCTGCGGCCGGCACGTTACGGTCGGGTGAAGCGTCCGTGCCCGGGAGGTCGTGGCGTGCCAGGTGACGTGAGCAGGTGTGCGGGGTCGGCTGGCGGGCCGGTCGGCGTGACGGTCGGCGTGACGGTCGTGGCCACCCCACCAGTCATCATGATCGACGATTCGGGTGATCCCCGGGTCGACGACTACATCTCGTTGACCGACGTCGCGCTGCGCCGTCGGCGGGAGCCGGCCGACGGGCTGTTCATCGCCGAGGGTGAACGAGTGATAACCAGGGCGCTGCGGGCCGGCTACCGGCCGCGCTCGGTCCTGGTCTCGCCGGCGCGCCTGGCGGCCGTGCCCGCGGACCTCGGCGTTGACGTCCCGGTGTACGTCGCGGGACCCGACGTGCTCGCGGCGATCACCGGCTTCGAGGTGCATCGGGGGGCGCTTGCGGCGATGGGCCGCCAGCCGCCCCGCGCCGCCGCCGACCTCCTGGTCGATGCCCGGCGGGTACTGGTGTGTGAGGACATCGTGAGCCACACCAACCTGGGGGCGATTTTCCGTTCGGCCGCGGGACTCGGGATGGACGCGGTGCTCCTGAGCCCGCGCTGCGCCGATCCGCTCTACCGGCGTTCCGTGCGGGTGTCGATGGGGGAGGTGTTCGCCGTCCCCTACGCCCGGCTCGAACCCTGGCCGGAGGCCCTTGGTCTGCTGCGGGATGCCGGGTTCACGCTGCTGGCGCTGACTCCGGCGGCGGACGCCGAGGATCTTGGCTCCTTCGCGGCCGGACTCACCCCCCGCGCCGCGCCCGCGCTTGCACCTGCGCCCGCACCTGCGCCCGCACCTGCGCCGGTGCCGGCGGCGGCCCGGGTCGCGCTGCTGCTGGGCACGGAGGGCGCCGGGCTGTCGGCGGCGGCACAGGCCGCGGCGACGGCCCGGGTCCGGATTCCGATGGCGCACGGGGTCGACTCGCTGAACGTCGCGGCGACCGCCGCCATCGCCTGCTACCTGCTGGGCCGCCGTTGAGCCGCCGGGTTCAGGATGCGAGCCAGCGGCAGCCGGGCAACGGCAGGTTCCGCAGCACCCAGAAGGCGATGATCAGTATCGGAACGGCGGGAAGCAGGCGGGCCGGTACCCGGGGCAACGGGTGGCGCCAGCCGGCCGCCCGCGCCACCGCCACGATCCAGCCGAACACCAGCATCGGGGCGGCGATGACGAAGTAGACGTTGTAGTCGGCCGCGGCCGCGAGGTGTCCGTGCAGGAGCTGGTGCAGGCCGCGGAGGGTGCCGCAACCAGGGCAGTCCAGGGACGTGGCCCACCGGAACGGGCACATAGGGTAGTGGCCCGGCTGGGCGGGGTCGACGAGGTACACCCGGCCGCAGACGCCGACGGCGGCTACACCGAGCACGGCGAAACCCGCCAACCGGGCCCGCGGTGACCAGACCCGGCCCGCGCCGATAATCGTCCCCGGGGTGCCCGGGGTGCCCGGGGTGCCCGGGGTGCCCGGGGTGCCCGGGGTGCCCGGGGTGCCCGGGGTGCGCAGAGCCATGGCCGCGCCGGTCGGTTCCGACGCCGTGGGTGCCGGGTGGTCTGGGTGCGGTGCCGCGACCTCCACCGGAGAAGCGTAACCGGGGCGCGGACCAGTGGGTGGCGGACCGGGGGTGGCGGACCGGGGGTGGCGGACCGTGGGACAGTGGAAGGGCCCGATCGGAGGGACGGATGACGGCACGAAACGGCGATCGTGAGCCGGGTCCGGACGCGCCCGGCTACGCGGGGCTCGCGACCTTCTGCGGACTGCCCTGGCTGCCCGGGACGGAGGCGCTGGCGGCCCGCCGGCCCGACGTTGCCGTCGTCGGTGCTCCGTTCGACATCTCGACGACCCACCGTCCCGGCGCCCGGTTCGGCCCTCGGGCGATGCGGGCCAACGCCTACAACCCCGGCACCTACCATCTCGACCTCGGTATCGAGATCTTCGACTGGCTCGACGTCGTTGACGCTGGCGACGCGCACTGTCCGCATGGGCTCACCGAGGCGTCCCATCGCAACATCCGGGCCAAGGTCGCGCGGATCGCCGGGCTCGGCACGATCCCGCTCGTCATCGGTGGCGACCATTCGATCACCTGGCCGGCCGCAACCGGCGTGGCCGACGCCGTGGGCTGGGGTGAACTCGGTCTGCTGCACTTCGACGCGCATGCCGACACCGCGGACGTCATCGACGGCAACCTCGCCTCGCACGGCACTCCGATGCGACGGCTCATCGAGTCCGGTGCCGTGCGTGGACGCAACTTTGTCCAGGTGGGGCTGCGCGGCTACTGGCCGCCGCCGGACGTTTTCGCCTGGATGCGCGAGCAGGAGATGACCTGGCATCTCATGCACGAGATCTGGGAGCGGGGCAGCCGTGACGTCGTCGTGGACGCGATCGCGCAGGCCACGGACGGGTGCCGGGCCATGTACCTGTCGGTCGACATCGACGTCCTGGATCCGGGGTTCGCGCCGGGCACCGGCACCCCGGAACCCGGGGGGATGACCCCGGCCGACCTGCTGCGGGCGGTCCGTCAGATCGCGCTCGACACGCCGCTTGTGGCCGCCGACATCGTCGAAGTCTCCCCGCCGTACGACCACGCGGAAACGACGGTCAACAGCGCCCATCGCGTCGCCATGGAGGTCTTCGCGGGACTTGCCTACCGCAGGCGGGAAGCCGCCGGTGGCGTTCCGGACCTGCCCGGGTCGGCCCCGGCCTGAGCCGCCCTCCGTGGTAACCGTCCGTGGCAACCGGGAGTCGGTTGGACCGTCGACCGAACCATCGGCGTTTCGTATTCCCGCGAGTGCTTCGTATTCCCGCGAGTACGCAGAGCGCCCTTATTCCAGGTGCAGTGCGCCCTCCTCAGCCGTGCGTGCATCCACGTCCGGCGTGACGATGCTGGGAATGGCGAAGTTCGCGTCGTAATCCTCCGCGAGGGTCGTCGTCCCCTCGCCGTACGCGTCCGCATCGAGAACAGCCCCGGACTCCCGCCGCTCGGCTTCCAGGTAGGGGTCGGCGTCCGGCGTTTCCGCGGCGAGTTGCCGATCGAAGGACGGCCCCGCACGCTCCTCACGCGGTGTGCTCGGATAGCGGACGCCGGCACTCGGTCTGTCGGGCGCGTCCCAACTGTCGTCCAATGGATCTCGGCCGGCATCCGTCGAGCCGAGATCGTCGCTGTCGAGCATCTCCGCGGGTTCCAGGGGAGCATCCTCGCGGTACCACGGCTGTTCGGAGTCGGCTGTGATGGAACCAGGGTCGAACTGCTCGGAACCCGAGGCTGGCTGCGCCATGGCTGTCTCCCTGACCGGCCCACGGACGCGGCGCGGCCTGCTTGGGACATCCCGCAACATTCCGCCCAGCAAAGCGAGTCCGGCCACTGTTGATATCGGTGCGTCCCGGGCCGCTCCCGGCACGCCTCGCCGCATGACCTTCCCGGCGACGGCCGGGCTAAGCCCGCCGCCGTGGTCCTTGCTCGCCGTGGCCCCATGGTTCGACCACCGTCTGGTTCTCGCGGATGATCCTCGTGGACGGCGTGTGCGGATGATCCCGGCGCCGGTCGCGGATCCGGCCGTGGATCCGCGCCACCTTCGCCCGGGCCTTCGTCCGCTTCACCGACCCTGCCGCGTGCGGGACAGCTCCCGCTGCGCCCGGGCGAGGCGCTGCCGGTCGCGGCGTGAACGACGTGGATCAGGCGACCGGGTGGGGGTGTGTGCCGCCGCGGACCGGGCGCCCGCCGAGAGTGGCATTGCGAGTGCCATCGGCAGCGGGACGGACACGGTTACCGCGTGGGGTGACCCCGCTTGTCGGCGAATAGGAGATGGCGTATACCGTCCCGCTTTGTGGCTACTGTTGCTGACCGGATACTCGACCAGCTTGCCAAAGTTCCCGCGGGTTTGGACGACGGCAGGTTGGCGGCGGCGATCGGGGCGAGCCGGGGCACGGTGAACCAGGTCTGCCGGAAGCTCGCGCAGGCGGGGCGGCTGGACCGGGGGCAGGGTCCCGACGGCCTGATTCTCAACCGTCTGACGCTCGCGGCGACCTCGCCGCCCGAGGAGTCGGAATCCGCCGATGTCGTCCCCTCGGCCGATGTCGTCCCCTCAGCGCTCGTCGAGGAGGTCACTTCTCCCGCCGTGGCCGAGCCTGTTCCCGATGCGTCCGCGTCGGTCGAGTTCCCGTCGGCCCAGCCTGTTCCCGACGTCTCCGCGTCGGTTGAACGTGCTTCTGCGGGGTCTGAGCCTGCCGTCGCCGCAGCCGAGGCGGTCACGGCCACAGGCGCCGATGAGCAGGCGGTCGATGGCGAGCCGGTGGACGTGCCCGCCGAGCCGGCCGCCGAGGTCGTCGAGGTCATTGAGGTCGTCGAGCCCGACCCGGTCGCCGAGGCGGGTGCGGCGCCGGCCGTGCCGGCCCCGGGGCGCGCCGAGGATCCGGTCACGGTGATCGGCCAGGCCCTGGCCGCCCTGGACGAGGCGATGTCCGTGTTGGGCAGCACGATCGTCCCGGCCTCACTCGATGCGGTAGGTGGTGCGTCGCATGCCTCTCCGTCGCCGGGCGGTACGGTAACCGAGCTTTCCGGGGAGCAGGGGGCTCCCACGGAGCGCGCCGAGGGCGTCGGGGGTGGCAGCCGGCCGGTAGTCGGTGCGCCCCTGCCCACAGGGACGGCCGCGAGCCGGGAGACCCACGAGCCGGCGAGCGGGGGTACCGCACGCCGGGAAGGCGGGGAAGACGGGGCCGGGGGGAGCACCCCGACTTTGGAGAAGGCACCGGCCGATCGCGCGAGCACCGCACCGGTGCGTCGAAGCTGGTGGCGCCGAATGTTTGTCCGTAACGCCCATTGATGTAACTAGCGGTACATAGTCGGCAGTGGGACCGGCTGTCGTCAGCTGAAGCGTCGACGATGTTGATCGGCAATAACGTTTCGAGCGTCACCGATCTACCAGGGGAGAGCATGTCCATGCGAGCGAGATCGCTCGTCGCCGCCGCCGCCATTGTGCTGTCGTCGCTGGCGCTCGTCGCCTGCGGCAGCCGGGCCAGTAGCAGCGGAACGACCTCGGCCGGCAACAAACCGGCCGGGGTGTCGAACAATACAGCTTCGGATATCGGCGTCACGCCGACCGAGATCAAGATCGGTACAATCGCTGGCCTGAGCAGCGGTTTCGGACCGGACACGTTCTCCGCCTCACTGTACGGGGCGCGGGCCTATTTCAAGGCGCTCAACGCCGCGGGCGGAGTAAACGGGCGCACCGTGAACCTCGTCGAGTGTGACGACAAGGGCAGCGGGGACGGAAATGCGAACTGCGCGCACAAGCTCGTCGACGACGAGAAGGTCTTCGCGCTCGCCGGGGTGACGGCGTTCGACTACACGGGTGCGCAGTACATCAACTCCAAGGGTGTTCCGGATATCGGCGGCCAGCCCGTGTCCGCCGCCTACGATCAGTATCCGCACCTGTACTCGATCTACGGCAGCTATTATCCGCGCACCGGCAGCCGTCCCGGCTACAACGGCACGCTCTACGCGGGGACCGAGATCTACCGCTGGTTCAAGCAGAATCTGAAGACCAACGTCGCCGGGGTTGTGTACTACAACGTCGCCCCGTCGGAGCGGTACGCCAAGTCGATCGCGGACGGCCTGCGCAAGGAGGGCTACACGGTCGTCGAGGAGCAGATCAATCTCGGCGCCCCGAGTTGGGACGCAACGGTCCTCGACCTCAAGCGGCGCGGCGTCCAGATCGTCTTCGACGCGATGGACGACGGCGGTAACGCTCAGCTGTGCAACGCCATCGAGTCCCAGAAACTGCCGATCACGGCGAAGGTGACCCCGCCGCAGGGCTGGGCCAACAACATCCGCCAGGTCTACAGCGCCTCCCCGAACTGCCGGAACACGATCTACTCCACCGGCGGCACCGCCAACTATGCGGACACTCAGATTCCCGCGGTCGCCACGTTCCAGAAGGATCTGCAGGCGGCCGCGCCCGATCGGGTGGCCAAGATGAACCTGTGGATGCTCGAGGGTTACGCCTCGGCCCAGTGGCTGACCGACGCGATCCGCTCCTGCGGCGCCGACGTCACCCGCGCCTGCGTCGAGGCGTACATGAACAGCGGCAAGGACTACGACGGTCACGGCCTGCTCATCCCGACCGGCCGGAACTTCAAGAAGTCGCCTGAACCGCCGTCGCAGGAGGAGAACTGCCTCAACGTCGCCCGTTGGCAGGACTCGGCGAACGGCAACCAGGGTGGCTGGGTGACCCAGGTCAAGGACATGAACACCAACTGCTTCACCGTCCCGGATCTGCCCTACCCGGCCGGCTGATCTCTCGCGGGACCGCCTGCGTGATCCCGGGCCCCGGTCGGGGCAACCCTCCACGGCACCGCGGAGGGAACCTCGACCGGGGCCTTTCACATCGGGGGGCCTTTCACCGAGGCCTTTCGCGGCCCTACGCTCGGAATTCCTCCGGCCCGCCCGCGAAGGACCGCTCGCCCCGGTGCAGGACGTAGACCAGGTCCGCCATCGCCAGGGCCTGCTCGGTGTACTGGTCGGCGAGCACGACGGTGGTGCCCGACGATGCGACCGTCGCAAGCCAGCCGAACAGGTCCGCGGCGACCTTCGGGGATAGTCCGAGCGACAGCTCGTCGACCATCAGGACCGAGGGGCGGGCCAGCAGGGCGCGGGCGAGTGCCAGCATTCGCCGCTCACCGCCCGACATCGATCCGGCCCGCTGCGTCAGCCGCTCCCGCAGCCGGGGGAACGACTCCAGCGCGGGGGTGATGTCGGGGTGCCCGCTGGCCTCCGCGATGATCTGCAGATTGTCCCGGACCGACAGGGTGGCGAAGACGGCCCGTTCGTCCGGCACGAGCATCAGTCCTCGGCGGGCCCGGTCGACGGTGGACACCTTGGTGATGTCCTCGCCGCGCCAGGTCAGACTGCCCGAACGCAGTGGGATCAGCCCGGCCAGCACCCGTAGGGTGGTGCTCTTGCCCGCGCCGTTGACCCCGAGCAGGGCGGTGACCTTGCCGGGGGGGATGGCAAGGTCCAGACCGTGCAGGACCTCCACGGTCCCGTAGCCGGCCCGTGCCCCGGTCAGTTCGAGTTCGGCCGTCGCCGTGGTCACCGTGCCTCCTGCGGCTGCTTCAGGACCGTTTCATCGTGGCGATGGGCAGCCTGGGCCAGGTACACCGACCGCACGGTCGGGTCGTCGCGGACGTGCCCGGGATCGCCGGACGCGACGACCCGACCGCCGACCATGGCGTACACCTGGTCGGCGACGGAGAAGACCAGGTCGACGTCGTGGTCGACGATCAGGATGCCGACCCCGTCGTCGGCGGTCCGGCGCAGCAGCTGCGAGAACCTGGCGGTCTCGTCGTTGTCCAGACCGCTGGCGGGCTCGTCGAGCAGCAGGATGTCCGGCTGGGCGCACAGCGCCCGCGCGAACTCGACCAGCCGCAGGGCACCGGTGGGCAGCGTGCCGGCGATGGTGTCCCGCAGGTCGGACAGGCCGAGGGAGCCGAGGGTTTCCTCGACGAGGCGGCTGACGTGTCCTCGGCCCTTGGACGCCAGGCCCAGCAGGCCGCCGGCATAGTCCCGGTGCCGGTTTTCCGCGCCGACAAGCAGGTTGTCCGCGACCGTGAGGGTGGGGAAGAGCGAGGGAACCTGGAAGGTCTGCACCAGACCACGCCGGGACCGGATGTCCGGCCGCATTTTTGTGATGTCGCTCTTGTCGAGCAGGACCTTGCCCTCGTCGGGCTGCTCGACCCCGGTCAGCAGGCTGAACAGCGTCGACTTCCCGGCACCGTTCGGGCCGATGAGGCCGGTGATCACGCCCTGGGGGGCGACAAGGTCGACGTGGTCGACCGCGGTCAGACCGCCGTAGCGGCGGACCAGGCCAACGGCCTGTAGCACGTGCCGACTCATACCCGACCTCCGTCCCGCAGGGAGGTCGCCGCCGCGGGTCCCGAACCCCCCTGCTCGTGGCCCACGTGACCTGGTGAGGTGGGGTAGACGTCGGCGGGCAGGCCACCGCGCTCGCCGCGGGGCGCGGGGGGCAGCAGCGGTGCGCCGCTCGACCGGGCCGCATACTCCTGCACCAGGGTCAGCAGGCTGGCCCCGAACGGGGTCGGCCGCGGCGAGCCCGGTGGCAGCACGGGCGAGGAGCGGCCCGGAGGCCAGCTCGCGGATGGCCCGGGCTGGGCGGCCCCCAGAGGCGCGCCGATCCCGCCGATCCCGGAGATCCCGGTGACGCCGGTGATGCCAGTGGTCGCTGGCAGGTATCCGACGGCGGAGATGCGCACCGGCACCGGACGCGGTGCCCGATGGTTGGGATCGACGAAGCCGTCCGCGAGGTGGAGGGCGAGCAGCCGCAGCAGACCCCGGACGGCCGAGGCCAGGCCGCCGGGCATCCAGCCGAGGGCGAGGGCGAGGATGCCGATGGCGAGGATCGAGGATCCGGCCGGCGCCAGTACGTCGATCGTGACGATGAACGCCGCGGCGACGATCGCGCCGGCCGCGCTGTCGGCGCCGAAGACGACCACGGCGGTGAACCACAGCAGGCTCTGCAACGGTGCGAAGTCGTCGGCGGAGAACGAGTAGCTGCTGTGCACCAGCAGCGCACCACCCAGCCCGGCGACGACGGAGGAGACGGTGAAGGCCAGCAGCTTGAGGTTGCGGACGTCAACCCCGACCGCCGCCGCACCCTCCGCATGGTCACGCACGGCGAGCAGCGCCCGACCGAGCCGACCGCGATGCAGATTACCCACGAAGAACAGGCCGAGGCCCAGGCAGACCAGTTCAAGGACGTAGAACGCCTCGTCGGGCAGCTCCCAGCCGAAGAACGTCAGCGGGTCGAGGTAGAGGCCGGTCGCGAAGGTGGGCTGTTCGAAGACGAAACGGCTGACCACGGCGCCGACCGCGAAGGTGGTCAGCGCCAGGGTGAGGCCGCGGCGGCGGATCGCTGGGTAGCCGGTGATCAGACCGATCGGGGCGACGAGCAGGGCGCCGATGAACATCGACGCGACGCCCGGCAGCTTCGGCAGTCCGAACAGGTCACCGTTGGCGAGCTTGAGTGACAGCAGCGCCCCGAGGCCCGCGTAGCCGGCCGAGCCCAGGGAGAGCTGGCCGCTGTAGCCGGTGACGATGACCACCGACAGGAAGATGAGGGCGAGCGCCGGGACCATGAACGCCGAACGCAGATCGGACGGGGCGAAGGTGAGCGGTGCGAGCAGCAGCGCGGCACCGCCGAGCTTGCCCAGGAAGTCGCGGCGGGCCTTGGTCTGGCTGGCCGGGCCCGACGGCGGTGCGCCGCGGCTGGAGAAGCTGGCGGTGGTCCCGGAGTCGCCGGTGCCGAGCTCGCGCAGCTTCGGCACCGCGAGCAGCAGGACCAGCAGGGCGACGATGAACAGGTTCGACTGCAGGACGGTGAGGATCTGGCCCGCGTTACCGTCGAGGGTGAACTGCTTGAGTTCGCTCTGCAGGACGGCGATGCCCAGGGCCGTGAGGACGGCCACCGGCATGCTCGACAGCCGGGCCGCCACCACCACCGCAAAGGTCTCCAGCACCAGCAGGGTCAGCCCGTACGGGGTGAGTTGAAAGCGGGGGGCGAGCAGGATGCCGGTGAGGCCGGCGAGCGTCGTCCCCGCCGCCCAGCCAGCCGCGGCGACCTGGTCCGCGGGAACACCGGACAGCTCGGCGAGCTGCCGGTCGTCGACGACCGCGCGGATCTGGCGGCCAAACACCGTGCGGGTGGCGATGACGCCGATGACCGCGCAGAACACCACGACCATCGCGAGCTCGGCCAGCGCGTCGACACCGATCCGGGTGTCACCGAACAGCTTCACCGACGAGTTCGGGAAGATGCTTGGTGCGTCACTACGCGAGCCCAGACCCCAGATGCCCGCCGTCATCCCGAGGGTGAGGACCAGCACACCGAGGCTGGCGACCAGGGATTCGGCCGCCGATGCGCGGCGACGGGCCAGCGGCCGGAAGACCAACCGCTCCAGCAGCAGGCCGATCCCGGGGGACACCACGGCGAGCGCGATGATGGCGGCCAGCCAGATCGGCAGCCCCCACACGACCACCATCTCGCGGAAGACGTACGCCACCAGCGTGGCGATGCCGCCCTGGGCCAGGTTGAGGACCCCGTTGGTGCGGTAGGTGACCAGCAGGCCGATACCGGACAGGGCGGCGATCGCCCCGAGGGAGATCCCCGCCAGTCCCAGGTCGATGCTGGTCACCGGGCACTCCCTGGGAGCCGGTCGTCGCCGTCCGCCGGGTCACATGTGATCACGGAACTGCTCGCCTTCCGCACCGTGGCATCGTTGGAAACGCAGGCTCTGTCAGGCGTGCTGGCCGGGTGTGGTGGCATTCGCGGCGGGTGCCTGGCCGCCCCCGGGGTCCGTCACAGCGAAGCGCGAGTTCTGCTGGTGCGTGGCCGTTGTCTGCTGGTACGAGCCGGTCTGCTGGTACGAGCCCTGGGGGCGGGTGGCCGGCTGACCGGCCTCGGGTGCGGCACCCGCGCCCGCCGCCGCGATGATCAGCGAGTGTAGGTCGTCGACCTGGCCGGCGGTGTGGGCCTGGGCGGCCTGAGCGGCGTCGAAGCGGTCGGCCACCAGCAGCGCACTTCCCACCAGAATGAGTGCTAGGCCCCCAAAACCGCCGGAAACCACGTAGGGTAGTTGGAAAGCGACGTCCGTCTCCTTGGAGACACCCAGGTAGCAGCCGAGCAGAAGTACGCCGCCGGCGGCCATCACCACCCATCCGCGCAGCGCGCGGACCACGTCGACCACCAGGCGCGATGTGGGCCGCGGGTTATCGGTCCCAGCGGTCTGCTCGTCCACTTTCGTCTCCCCCAAGGAGCATGTCGTCGTCGGTCATGCGGCGCGGTCGTGCGGGCGGCGCGGTCGTGCGGCGGAGCCTCCGCGTGGAGCCCGCCCCCGAGATGATCCGGGTCACGACAGGCGTCAGATTAGTGTGCGGAGATGAACAGGTGCTCCGTCGGGTGGCCCACGGCTGTTCCCGGCGAGCTCCGGCGGCACGGGAAGCTCCGTCGCATTAGGTATACGAGGATAAGCCGGCCGATGGAAGGCCTTGCGAAGTATGCCCGTCTGCAACCAGTCTGCTACTCTATGTCGGCTGGCGGCTGGCGGCTGGCGGCTGGCGGCTGGCGGCTGGCTGTCGGGCCAGGGGGAAGGGCCGGGAGGGATGCCAGCCGCAGCCTGCCGCACCGCGGGCCGATGCCTGCCGCATCGCGGGCCACCGCGGGGCCACCGCGGGGCCTCAGGTGATGCTCGGAGCGATCCGCTGGCGTGGCGGCAGGGCGGTGGCCCCGGCCGGTGCCGGCCCCCGGCCCCAGCGCCACGCGTCGGCGACGATGCGGTCGATGCTCGACGCCGGAGAGCTCCAGCCGAGATCGGCGCGGATCCGGGTGCTGTCACCGATCAGCGTCCTCGGTTCGGAGACCGGCGGACAGTGGACGCGGCGGACCGGGCGCCCGGCGACCCGGCCGACCGCGGCGAGCACGTCGGTGACACTCACCCCGACGCCGCTGCCCACGTTGAACACCGCGCAGTGCCCGGGGCGCGCGGCGACCAGCGCCGTCAGGTAGGCCGTCGCCATGTCCACGACGTGGACGTACTCCCGCAGCGCGAGGCCGTCCCCGTTGACCCGGAACACGTCCCGGCACCCGCTCGCCACGGCGATCGCCGCCGGGATGATCCGGCTGCCGTCGCGGTCGATGTGTCCCGCGACGGCACCCGCGACGTTGAAGGAACGTAGGATCACCGCGCCGAGCAGCCCGGTGCCGGCCTGGTGGGACAGCAGCCGCTCGGCGGCGAACTTGGAGGTTCCGTAGGGGTTCGCCGGGTCGGGTGGGCAGGTCTCCGGGATCCGGGCGAGGTCGACGTTGCCGTAGACCGCGCAGGTGGATCCGAAGACGAACGCGGGTGCGACCCCGGTGTGTTCGGCGCCCTCCTCCAGGGCGGCCAGCAGGTTGATGGTGCCGGTCAGGTTTGTCTGGAAGTAGCGCACGGGATCCAGCCGCGACTCCCGCACCCGGGTCAGGGCCGCGAGATGGCACACCCCCTCGAATCCCCGGCTGACCCCCGCCGCGGCCAGCTGGCGGGGATCGAGCAGGTCCGCGGCCACCACCTCGACATCGGGGGCGAACCGCGGCGTGGTCATCGGCTCGCGGACCATCGCCGTAACCTGGTGTCCGGCGGTGGCGAGCATGTCCGTGACCACTCCGCCGATGAAGCCGGCCGCGCCGGTGACAAGGACGCGCATGTCCGGGATCAGGATGCGGCCCGCATGCGCATCCCGAGGAGGGTCTCCCGGTGGCGCCAGGCGAGTTCCAGGCAGGCGGCGGCCGACGGGGCGATGGGCTCGGTGTCGACGAGACGGCGCAGCGCCGAGTGGGTGAACGGGATGCCCTCGGTCACCGACCGGTTCGGACCCGCGGTGACGACCGATCCCTCGGCATTGGTCTGGACCATGCTGCCGAAAAGCCGGTCGAAGGCGTCGGCGTCCACCACGACGACGGTGAGGATCTCGCCGAACAGAGTGAGCGCGTCCAGCCCGATCCCGAAGTACGACACCCGCATGGCGCCGGACCGACGCGCCTGCTCGAACGAACGGAACGGCTCGTCGGTGTCATAGTCGATCGGGCTGGACGAGCTGCCGTCGTGCTCCGGGTTGCCCAGCAGCTCCTCGCTCAGCTCACGCATGATGTTGCGCCACAGGTCGAAGTCGGCCTCATGGTGGAACGGGGTGATGCCCGACGGCTGGAAGACCCCGGCCGGGATGACGTGGTACACCCCGCCCGCGGTCGCGACCGAGCCCGCGCTGCGCCGGTGCAGGAAGAAGCTCGCCTGGCCGCCGCGATCGTGGCGGATCGTGAGCGTGTTGATGGACGGCAGGGCCGCCCGCCGGGTGAAGTCGAACGGATCTCCGATGCGCGCCCGGAAGGGCAGCGCGGGCCAGGACAGTCCGCTGCCGGCCATCGCGGCCGCCGTCTCGTGTGCGACGGTCTCGCAGACGTCGACGGCGTCGAAGTACGTCGTGTGGGCGAAGCTCAGCGACGGATGGTTGTCCGTTGACGGTCCCGCGGTCCCGTCACCGCCGATATCGAGCAGGCGAAAACTGAGCCGGTTCTCGAACAGGGTCGGCCGGTCGAGGTCCCGCATCGCCCGCGTGTAGCGCTGGTAGCGGTTCTGCTGACCGCCTCCACCGAGCAGGGGCCGGCTACCGGCCGTCTCGGGTTCGTCTCCCCTGATCGTGGGGGCCTCGGCGCTATCGTGCCACCCAAGGGTGACATCGTCGATGTCCACCGGGGTGTCCCACACCCAGCCGGGTCGGGCCAGTAGCCCGCTGCCGAGTCGGTCGGTTTCCGGGTAGAGCCGCACCGCCGCGCGGGCGAGGCTGATCCGATGGTGGTTGAGGTGATCGCGGGTGAGCCGCCACGCGCGTTGGCTCGCGGCGGCCTGCTCGGCCGCCGGACTGCGCGGCGCTGTCTCCCGGCGACGGTCCGTCATCGATCCCGGGGCCAGGCCGACGTCCTCGGGGGACAGCGCCAGATTGCGGGCGATGTGACGGAGCGTCGAGATGTCGTGGATAGCCCGCCGGCCGCTCTCCACCTTGGATACGTAGGACTGGTCGAAGCCCAGACGGTCGGCGAGCTGCTGCTGCGTGAGGCCGTGGGCCTGCCGGTACGCGCGTAGGAGTTGGCCCACACCAACGCTGGTGGGAGTAGAACGCGGCGGCGTCCATAGCCAAGTGTGACCGGTCACCCGCAACCCTCTCGTCCGACAATCGTGTTACGCGAAGTGAGCATAACGAGCCGGGCATCTAGGGGTGCAGTGACATAATTCGAACATCTCGTGTGGGTGTAATTTTGCGGCTTCCAGCAACATCCTCGGTGCCATGTGTTATGCGAGGGCGTTCCCGTCGAATGTATGTTCATTGGTTGGGAAGTCCGTCCGCGAGGTCGAGGACGATCACAATGATGATCAGGAGGAGTATCCAGCGGAAGAAGCCGATACGGCTCCAGACCTCGCGCGCGATGCCCCGGCCCGCCCGGCCGCCGAGCACCAGCAGTGCGAACAGCGCCCCGCCGACCGTGACGAGGAAGATCCCGGCATTGCTGTGGTCCACGGTCAAGACGATCGCACGCCGACCCCGGGGATCCCCGGGGATCCCCGGAGAGTGTTTCTGTTCGGGTCGCGACCGAAGGTGACCGACCGTTCTCGCGGTTATCCTCCCCGTGTTCGCCGTCGGGCCGGTCGGGGTTGCGCTGATCGGCCTGGTGCCGATCGTCCTAGCGCTGATCGGCCTAGCGCTGATCAACGTGGTCACGTCGAGGCTCTCTCATGTGCTACTGAAGGTCGATGGAACGTGTAGTGCATGCCGTGTTGGAATCGACGTTCACCCACTGTAAGATCAACGCACCCCGACGGGATGAACTCACTCCCTTTCCTCGCCCGCCAAATCGCCGGTCGGCGCGCATCGGAGCCTGCTCGTCCCTACCGTGTTCCGGATGTCGACGGCACTCCTGACCGATCACTATGAGTTGACCATGTTGCGCGCGGCGCTCCGGTCCGGCGCGGCGGATCGCCGTGTGGTCTTCGAAGTCTTCACCCGATCGTTGCCGCCGGGTCGCCGTTTTGGTGTGTTCGCCGGCACCGGTCGGCTGCTCGATGCGCTGGCGGACTTCCGGTTCGGGCCGCCCGAGCTAGCTGCTCTGCGGGCCGCCGATGTCATCGACGAGGCCACGGCACAGTGGCTGGCGGACTACCACTTCGGCGGCGACATCCATGGCTTCGCCGAGGGCGAGCCGTTCTTCGCCGAGACGCCCGTGCTCGCCGTCGAGGGCACCTTCGCTGAGACCGTGCTGCTCGAGACACTCGTGCTCGCCATCCTCAACCACGACAGCGCGATCGCGGCCGCTGGGGCCCGGATGGTTGGGGCGGCCGGGGACCGGCCCTGTCTCGAGATGGGATCTCGGCGCACCCATGAGGCCGCCGCCGTGGCCGCCGCCCGCGCGGCCTACCTCGTGGGTTTCGCGGCCACGTCGAACCTGGAGGCTGCCCGGACGTACGAGGTCCCCAGCGTCGGTACCAGCGCGCACGCCTTCACACTCGTTCATCCAAGCGAGGCCGAGGCGTTCGCCGCGCAGGTCGCAGCCCTCGGTGTCGGCACGACGCTGCTCGTCGACACGTACGACGTCCCTGCGGGGGTCGCAGCCGCCGTCGCGACGGCGGGCACCGAGCTTGGGGCCGTCCGGATCGACAGCGGGGACCTGGGTCGGGTCGCCGGCGCCGTCCGCGCGCAGCTTGACGGCCTCGGCGCGACCAGAACACGGATCATCGCGACCGGGGATCTGGACGAGCACGCCATAGCCCGGTTGGGCGACGCCCCAGTAGACGGCTACGGTGTCGGCACCAGCCTAGTCACCGGTGCGGGGGCGCCCACCGCGGGGTTCGTCTACAAGCTGGTCGAGGTCGACGGCGAACCCGTGGCGAAGAGGTCGGTCGGCAAGAGCACCCGTGGGGGGCGCAAGCGGGTCGTCCGCCGCCATGACCTCAACGGCCGGGCCGTCGCTGATGTCATCTTTCCGAGCCCGCCGGGCTCGCCGTCGGCCCCGGACCGCTTGTCCGGTCCGTCCGGCCCGGGGGTGGATCCCGCTGGCTCCGGCGACGCGCTCCCCGCGTCGCCGCGACCGCCCGACCCGGCCCGGGACCGGGACCTGTTGCGTCCGCTGGTGAAGGCCGGTGAGCCGGTCGGTGGCCTGACCGGGCCGGCCGGCACCCGGCGCGCCCGCGAGCACCATCGTCTGGCCCTCGCGGCCCTTCCCCCCACCGCTCGGGAGGTGGGCTACGGCCCGCCGTGCCTGCCCGTCGTCCACGCGGAGGGCCGTCCCTGAACCGTCCCGGGCCTCCCTGAGCCGTCCCGGGCCGTCGGGCGGCGTCGCCCACTGAGGTGCCGTTTCCGGCGGGAGGCCGAGGAGGGGCCCGTGTGTGCCGGCGCGGGGATGGCCAGACTGGAGGGGTGGCGCCCGCCTCTCCACCGAACCGGATCCGCGGTCCGTTGGACGGCGAGGGCGGGCGGCATGACGGTGACGCTGTCATGCCGCCCGCCCTCGCCGTCAGCGTGGACGTGGTTCTGCTGACCCTGCGCGCCGGTCGGCTCTGTGTCCTGGTCATCCGCCGGGACGATCCCCCGTTCGGCGGATGCTGGGCGCTGCCCGGTGGTTTCGTCGACCGCGACGAGGATCTCGACGCCTCGGCCCTGCGGCAGCTCGCGGCCGAGACGGGCGTCACGACGACCGGTCACCTCGAGCAGTTGCGGACCTACGGCGGCGCGCACCGCGACCCGCGTGTCCGGGTGGTCAGCGTGGCCTACCTGGCCCTGCTGCCGAATCTCCCGCAGCCGCAGCCACAGCCCGGCCGGGATGGACCGCGGGCCCGCTGGTGGCCGGTGGAGGACCTGGACTCGACCGACGGCCCGACGCTGGCCTTCGACCATCCGCGGATCGTGGGGGACGGCGTGGAGCGGGCCCGGGCCAAGTTGGAGTACACCCCGCTGGCCGCCGCCTTCTGCGAGGAGCAGTTCACCCTGGCCGACTTGCGCCGCGTCTACGAGGCCGCGTGGGGCGTCGCGTTGGATCCGCCGAACTTCCGCCGCAAGGTGCTGTCCACGCCGGGATTCGTCGTACCGCTGGGCCAGCGCACCTCCCCGCGCGGTGGCGGTCGGCCCGCCGAGCTGTATCGGCGTGGCTCGGCGGTCGCGCTGCACCCGCCGCTGCTGCGCCGGTCGGTCTGAGGAGATTCCTCCAGACCGGCCGCGCAGTTGTCGCCTGCCGCGGCCGACGGGTCCGGGTCGGCCGCGGCCAGCCACTCGACGATGCCCGCGACGGCGTCCCGACAGGTGCCGCATCCGGTCGTCGCCCGGGTACCGGTGACGATCGCCGGCAGGTCACGTGCCCCGTCCAACCAGCAGCGGGTGATCCCGCCCTTGGTCACGTTGTTGCACCGGCAGATGGTGACCCGGTCGGGCAGGGTCGCCGGACTGTCGGTGACGGTGACCTCGGTCCGGGTCGGGAACAGCAGGCTGCGCCGGTCGGCCGGCACCGGAGCCTGCCGGTCGAACAGCTGCGTCACGGTCCCCACCGTCGGGTTGTCACCGAGCATGATCGCGCCCACCAGTCGGTCCCCGCGGATCACCAGCTTCTTGAAGGTGCCCCGGGTGACATCGACGAACTGCAGCACCTCGGCGTCCTCGTCGAACTCGTCCACGTCGACCTCGCCCATGGTGGCGAGATCCACTCCCGACGCCTTGAGCCTGGTCACGGGTCGGGCGCCGCTGTAGCGCGCGGCGGGGTCGGCGGCGGTGACAACGTCGGCCACCACCCGGACCTGGTCCCACGCCGGCGCCACCAGCCCCTGCACCGTCCCGTCGTGCTGCGCGCAGTCACCGACCGCGAACACGGCCGGATCGGCGGGGGAGCGCATCTGATCGTCCACCACGATCCCGGCTTCGACCGGCAGGCCGGCCGCCGCGGCGAGGTCGGTCACCGCCACGACGCCGGTCGAGACCACCAGCAGATCGGCGTCGAGCACCTCGTCGCCGGCCAGCTCCACGCCGGCGAGCCGCTCGTCGCCATGGATCCGGACGACCCTGGCCTCGAGCCGGGACCGCACCCCGAGCCCGGCCAGCGTCCGGACCAGCACCTGTCCGGCCCGCCGGTCGAGCTGGCGGTTCATCAGGTGACCCGCAGCGTGCAGGACCGTCGTGTCCAGACCGCGGCGGACCAGGCCGCGGGCCGCCTCCAGGCCGAGTAGGCCGCCGCCGAGTACCACCGCGCGGGTGGCCCGTTCGGACTGGGTGAGGATGTGCCGGCAGTCGTCGAGGGTGCGGAACGCCGCCACTCCGGGTAGCAGCGTCCCATCCGGTCGGGTCAGTCCCTCGATTGGTGGCAGCCACGCCCGGCTCCCGGTGGCGAGGATGAGTACGTCGTAGGCGACGACGCTGCCGTCGTCGGCCGTGACGGTGCGACGCGTACGGTCGATGTGGTGCGCCACCACGCCGGCCCGGACGTCGACCAGGGCGCGCGGGGGCGTGCCGTCACCGCTGTCGCCGGACGCCGCATGGTCGACCAGGGTGATGTCGGCCAGATCCGCCTTTCCTGCCAGGACGTTCGACAGCAGGATGCGGTTGTAGGCGGGATGCGGCTCCTCCCCGAACACGGTGATGATCAGGTTGGGATCTCGGGAACGAAGCTCGCTGATCATCCGGGAGCCCGCCATCCCATGCCCCACGATGACTACGCGGCGCGGCCCGGAGGCCCCTGTGGAGTCCGACGCGGGCGCGGCGTCGTGCATCATGGTTCGGGGTCTTGCGGTCATCACCCTTGGTGCCTTCCGCTCGGTTGGCTGCGGCCCGTCAACATGGCTCGGACGGGTTCGGCAGCCCCGACCGTCGCGGTGGGGACGGACCCGGTGGCATGCCGATCGTCGTCCGGGTTGTCGTCCGGGTCGTCGATCGGCTCGACCGCGACCGCGCACACCTTGAACTCGGGCATCCGGGACGTCGGGTCGAGCGCGTCGTTGGTCAGGGAGTTCGCCCGTCCGGCCCCGGCCCAGTGGAAGGGCAGGAAGACGGTGTCGAATCGGAGGGTGTCGGTCAGCCTCGCCGGCACCTCGCAGGTGCCTCGTCGGCTCGTGACCCGCACCGGCGCCCCCTCAGCGATCCCGAGCCGTTCGGCGAGGTCGGGATGGATCTCGACGAAGGGTTCCGGCGCGGCGTCAACGAGGGGTCCGATCCGGCGGGTCTGCGCACCGCTCTGGTAATGAGCCAGCACCCGCCCGGTGGTCAGGTAGTAGGGGTACTCGGGGTCGATGTCCTCCGCCACCGGACGGTGCTCGACCGGCACGAGCCGGGCCCGTCCGTCCGGGGTGGCGAAGCGATCCAGGAACATCCGGGGGGTGCCCGGGTGCGTCTCGTCCGGGCAGGGCCAGAACACCCCGTCCGATGCGGTGATCCGCTCGTAGCTGATGCCCGCGTAGTCGGCGATCCCTCCGGCGCTGGCCCGGCGCAGCTCGTCGAAGACCGCCCGTGGTTCGCCGGGAAAGCGCTCGGCGTGGCCGAGTCGGGCGGCGAGCGCCGCGATGATCTCCAGGTCGGTGCGTACCCCGGCCGGAGGAGGCCGCAGCCGTTCCCGCCGCAGTACCCGACCCTCCAGGTTGGTCATCGTCCCCTCCTCCTCCGCCCACTGGGCGGTCGGCAGGACGATGTCGGCCATGGCCGCCGTCTCGCTGAGCACGAAGTCGGCGACGACGAGCAGGTCCAAGGCGGCCAGCCGCGAGGTGATCCGACCGGCCCGGGGGGCGGAGACGGCGATGTTGCTGCCGAGGATGAGGAGCGCCCTCGGGCCCTGCGGCGTGCCGAGCGCGTCCAGCATCTCGTAGGCGCTGCGGCCCGGACCGGGGATGGTCGTCGGGTCGACGCCCCAGATCCGACCGATGTGCTCCCGGGCCACCGGATCGATGATCTTGCGATAGCCGGGAAGCTGGTCGGCCTTCTGCCCGTGTTCCCGGCCGCCCTGCCCGTTGCCCTGGCCGGTGAGACAGCCGTAGCCCGACCCGGGGGTGCCGGGCAGCCCCAGTACGAGGGCGAGGTTGATGAGCGCCGTGACGGTGTCGGTGCCCTTGCTGTGTTGTTCGGCACCGCGGGCGCTGAGCACCATCGCCCGTTCGGCCTGGGCGAGCAGGTCCACGGCGGCGTACTGGTCTGCCACCGGCACTCCGGTGATGCGCTCCACCCGTTCGGGCCAGTAGGAGGCGAGTACTGCTCGCAGCTCGGCGAGGCCCGTCGTCCGAGCGGCGAGGAAGTCGCGGTTGGCGTACCCCTCCGTTAGGGCGATGTAGGCCAGCCCGTTGGCCAGGGCCAGGTCAGTTCCCGGGGTGATCTGCAGATGTAGGGCCGCGGCGCGGGCGGTGGCCGTCAGCCGCGGGTCGACGACCACGAGCGCCCCGCCGTTCTCCCGCTGGCGGGTCAGATACTGCATGAACGGGGGCATGGTCTCGGCCGCGTTGCTGCCGACCATGATGACGGCCCCGGCGTGCGCGATGTCCTCCAGTGGGAAGGGCAGGCCCCGGTCCAGCCCGAACGAGCGGATGCCCGCGGCGGCCGCCGACGACATGCAGAACCGGCCGTTGTAGTCGATCGCGGAGCTGCGCAGCGCCACCCGAGCGAACTTGCCTAGGGCGTAGGCCTTCTCGTTGGTCAACCCGCCGCCGCCGAAGACGCCGACCGCGTCCGGGCCGTGTTCGCGCTGGAGGCGGATGATCCCCTCGGTGATGCGGTCGAGTGCCCGTTCCCAGCTCACCGGCTCGAGGGGGGCGTCGCGTCGCGGCCGCATCAGCGGGGTGGTGAGCCGGTCCGCGGCGGTCAGCAGCTCGGCGGAGGTCCACCCCTTCTGGCACATCCGGCCCCGGTTGGTGGGGAACTCGCGGGCGAGCACGGTAACCGGCCCCGGAGACCTTCCACCTGCGGGTTCCGGGCCGTCGTCTTTTCCGGTGCCTTCCTTGGCGGCGCTCTCCGGGGTGGCGCGCAGCATCATTCCGCACTGCAGGGCGCAGTACGGGCAGTGTGTCGCAGCCTCGGCAAGGGGCGCGGCCGGCACCGGCATGGTCGTGGTCACGCACCGAGCGTGCGGCGAGGGGGTGTCTCGGCCGGGTCGGAGCCGTTTCGCGGCGGCAAAGTGGTTCTCATCCTGGCCGGCCCCCCGATGTGCGGCCCCCCGATGTGCGGCTGCGGCCCCGACGATGCCACCCTGCGGCGCTCGGTCGTCTCCCGGCGTTGGGCCGCCTGCTGAGAGGTGATTGCCGGCCACGGCACACGACCCGTCGAGGAGAACTGTCGTGGGAATGGCGTAACAATAGGCAGCGTGTCTGTCGCCGCCGTGTCGCCTCTCGATGTCGAGGAAGTCGACGAGACCCTCGATGACGATCGGCCGTGGGTCACCATTGTCTGGAACGACCCGATCAACCTGATGTCATACGTGACGTATGTCTTCCAGAAGCTCTTCGGCTACAGCAAGCCGAAGGCCACCAAGCTGATGCTCGACGTCCATCACAAGGGGCGGGCTTCGGTGGCCGTCGGCACCAGGGAGGAGATGGAAGCCGACGCCGAGCGCCTGCACGCCTACGGCCTGTGGGCGACGATCGCCCAGGACTGACCCGACCGGTGACCCGAGACCGGTGCCCGACCCGGGGCTCTTTCCGTCGCACCGGTGCCCTGCCGCCCGGAGCAGCCCGTGCGGCATGCCCTGGGTAGGCTGGCTGCGTCCGTGGTCGGACGGTTCAGACGGTCATGTGGGGCGGTCGTCCCGGGCGCACCGTCGCCGGGAGCGTGGGAGTGGGGGAACGGAGGGACGTGGCTGACGGCTTCCGCCGCACGCGTGCCGGGATCGAGCTGCGCCTTCCCCGGCTCGAGGCGGCGTTGCTGATCGAGCTCGTCGGCCAGATCGAGTCCCTGCTCGAACCGCCGCCGGTCGAGGACCCGCTGGAGGCGCTGGTGGGGTTGCGTGACACCGCGCCGCCGCCGCCGGACGATCCGGCGATCGCTCGTCTGCTTCCCGACCCCTACCCGGACGATCCGATGGCCTCCGGGGACTTCCGCCGCCGCCGGACGGACGATCTGCTCGCCCGCAAGCGTGACGCCGCTCGGCGGGTGCTGTCCGCTGTGCCGGCGCCTGGGAGGGCGCTCCTGCTCGATGAGGAGGCCGCTCAGGACTGGCTGACGACGCTGAACGACCTCCGGTTGGTGCTGGGAACCCGCCTCGGTCTCACCGACGACGACTCCACCGCGGAACTCGAACACCTCGACCCGGACGATTCCCGCCGCCCGCTCGTCGCGGTCTACGCGTTCCTGACCGAGCTGCTCGACGATCTGACCCGAGCTCTGGGGTAGTCGCGGGCGAAGGCCGACCCGAACCGCCCCTTCGGCGTCGTACGGTGGGCTCGTGCTGCGAATCGACCGTGCCTGCTATGAGGCGATCGTCGCCCATGCCCGTCGAGATCATCCCGACGAGGCCTGTGGCATCGTCGCCGGCTCCCTGGGGTCGGACCGGCCGAAGCGGTTCATCCCGATGGAGAACGCGGAGCGTTCGCCGACCTTTTACCGCTTCGACCCAATGGAGCAGCTCAAGGTGTGGCGGGAGATGGACGACCGGGACGAGGAGCCCGTCATCATCTACCACTCGCACACCGCAACCGAGGCGTACCCGTCCAGAACCGACGTGTCCCTCGCGGCCGAGCCGGGCGCGCACTACGTACTGGCCTCCACCCGGGAGCCGGACGTGACCGAGTTCCGGTCCTACCGGATCGTCGATGGCGTGGTCACCGAGGAGCCGGTGGAAATCGTCTGAGACGACCTGGTGTTGCAGATGACGCGGCGACGGACGATGACGCGGCGACGGACATGGTCCGGGAAGGGACATGGTCCGGGAAGATGGTGGACACGGTCCGGGAAGATGATGACTGCGGAGCCTTGGCACCCACGACTCGTCCGCTTGTCCGCCTGAGGTAGAACCCGCTGACGTGACACCCCGCCCATCCGGGCGGCGCCACCGCCGAGCCCGGCCGGTGGCACCCGCGAAAGGAGCACCATGGCAGTCCAGGTCCGTGTGCCGACGATCCTGCGTACCTACACGGGAGGTTCGAAGCTGGTCGAGGGCACGGGCGACACGGTCGCCGCGCTCTTCCTCGATCTCGACTCCCGGTACGCCGGGCTGCGGGGCCGGCTGGTGACCGGTGACAACGGTTCCGAGCTGCACCGCTTTGTCAACATCTACGTCAACGACGAGGACGTTCGTTTCCTCGGCGGTCTCGACGCCAAGCTCAGCGACGGCGACGAGGTCACCATCCTTCCCGCCGTCGCCGGCGGCTCCGTCGACGTCGGGGAGTTTCCGGGCAGCGCCGAAGTTCCGGGCAGCGAGGGGCTGGCCGTGCTGTCGCCTGGCATGTCGCCCGGGCGGCACTGACGCGAGCGACGGGTCCCGACTCATGCGCTTCTCCTCCCTGGCCGACTCCGTCGGCCGGACCCCGCTGGTCGGGCTTCCGCGACTGTCGCCGTCGCCGGATGCCCGGCTGTGGGCGAAGCTGGAACAGGACAACCCGACCGGTTCGATCAAGGACCGGGCGGCGCTGTGGATGATCGCCGACGGCGAGAAGCGCGGTCTGCTCACTCCGGGCGCGACCGTGCTCGAACCGACGTCCGGTAATACCGGGATCTCGCTGGCCATGGCCTGCCGTCAGCGGGGCTACCGGCTGATCTGTGTGATGCCGGAGAACACCTCGATCGAGCGCCGTCAGCTCCTGCAGATGTGGGGCGCCGAGATCAGGTTCTCGCCCGCCGCCGGCGGATCGAATGAGGCGGTCGCCGTCGCGAAGCGGCTGGCCGCTGAGAATCCCGACTGGGTGATGCTCTACCAGTACGGCAATCCGGCGAACGCCCAGGCGCACTATGAGACGACCGGGCCGGAGATTCTCGAGGACCTGCCCGAAATCACGCACTTCGTGGCGGGCCTCGGCACGACCGGAACCCTCATGGGAACCGGTCGTTACCTCAAGGAACGGGTGCCGGACATCTCGATCGTCGCGGCCGAACCGCGCTACGGCGAGCTGGTGTACGGGCTGCGCAACATCGACGAGGGGTTCGTTCCCGAACTGTACGACCCGTCGGTGCTCACCTCGCGATACTCGGTCGGTCCGCGGGAGGCGCTGCGCCGTACCCGCGAGCTGGTGCAGGAGGAGGGCATCTTCGCCGGGATCTCCACCGGGGCCATCCTGCACGCGGCGCTTGCGCAGGCCGAGCGGGCGGTCAAGGAGGGCAAGTCGGCCGATATAGTCCTGATCGTCTGTGACGGTGGCTGGAAGTATCTGTCCACCGGCGCCTACGCCGGCACCCTCGAAGAAGCCGAAGCCGCCCTGGAAGGGCAGCTGTGGGCCTAGCCCCGCATGGCGGCTTCGCCGCAATGCGGGGACCCCTGGCCTTGGGCGCCGTTCGGGGTTTCCGTCAGCTCGCCTTCGGCGAGCTTCCTGGGGGAGCCGTCGGGGGTGGTTGGCGGCTTCGCCGCAATGCGGGGACCCCTGGCCTTGGGCGCCGTTCGGGGTTTCCGTCAGCTCGCCTTCGGCGAGCTTCCTGGGGGAGCCGTCGGGGGTGGTTGGCGGCTTCGCCGCAATGCGGGGACCCCGGGGCTTCGCCGCGATGCGGCGGTTCAGTCGGTGGCGGGGGTGGGTGGGGCGGCGAGGACCTCGCCGAGGACCAGGGCCAGTTCGCCGAAGGCTCGGCCGCGGTGGCTGATCGCATCCTTCTCCGCCGCGGACAGTTCGGCGTTCGTCCGGGTCTGACCGTCGGCCAGGAACAGTGGGTCGTAGCCGAAGCCGCCCACGCCGCGAGGTTCGGTCAGCAGGGTGCCACGTAGCTCGCCGTGGGCGACCCGTTCGACGCCGTCCGGGGTGACCAGGGCCGCCGCGCAGACGAAGGCGGCGCCGCGCCGGTCGGCCGGGACGTCGTCAAGCTGCGCGAGCAGCAGGGTGTTGTTGGCGGTGTCCCGTTCGACCCGGGTGCCGTCGCGCCAGCCCGACCATCGAGCCGAGCGCACCCCCGGCATCCCGGCCAGCTCGTCGACGGCGAGCCCGGAGTCGTCGGCGACCGCGGGCAGCCCGGTCTCCGCGACCGCCGCCCGCGCCTTGATCAGAGCGTTCTCGGCGAAGGTCGTCCCGGTCTCGGGCACCTCCTCGCCTGGCGGCAGGCCCACCAGCTCCACGGCCAGGCCGCTGGCCGCCAGGATGCGGCGCAGCTCCGCGAGCTTCGCCTCGTTGCGACTGGCGAGGACCACCTTCGTCGTCCGGGCCGATCCGTGGTGTTCGGCGCTCATCGAGCACCTCCCGGGCGGGGAGGCCCCGCCGGGACCGGGCCGCGCAACGCCTCGGTCTGGATCGCGGTGAGCTGAGCGCATCCACGCACTGCGAGGTCGAGCAGGCTGTCGAGCATCGTCCGGTCGAACGGGGTGCCCTCGGCGGTGCCCTGGACCTCGACGAAACCGTCCGCCCCGGTGCACACCACGTTCATGTCGGTGTCCGCGGTGGAATCCTCGCTGTAGGCCAGGTCGAGCATCGCCTCACCCTTGACCACGCCGACGCTGACCGCACTGACGCTCGTGATGATCGCATCGGGCCGGCCGAGCCAGCGGGCGGCGTCGACCAGCGCGACGTAGGCGCCGGTGATCGCGGCGGTGCGCGTGCCGCCGTCGGCGAGCAGCACGTCGCAGTCGATCGCAATGGTGTTCTCGCCGAGGGCCTTCAGGTCGATGCAGGCACGCAGGCTGCGGCCAATCAGTCGGGAGATCTCATGGGTCCGCCCGGAGATGCGGCCGCGCACGGACTCGCGATCGTTACGGGTGTCGGTGGCCCGTGGAAGCATGGAGTACTCGGCGGTCACCCAGCCCAGGCCGCTGCCCTTGCGCCAGCGCGGGACCCCCGTGGTCACCGAGGCCGCGCACAGCACCCTGGTCCGGCCCGCACTGATCAGCGCGGATCCCTCCGCGTGCTCCTGCCATCCCCGCAGGATCGTCACCTGCCGGAGTTCGTCCGGTCTCCTGCCATCCGCTCGTATCACGTCGCGACACTATCGGCCCAGGGTGACCCGGCCGCGCGCCGAGGTGCGGAGGTGCGGTCCGTCAGAGCTCCCAGAGCTCTCAGAGTTCATAGACGGTGCCGGGGCTCGCGAGGGTCAGCGGGCCGTCGTAGACGCCAGCCGCCTCCTCCTCGGAACGGGCGGCGTTCCCCCACGGGACAAGATGCGTGAGCACGAGCTGACCCACGCCGGCTCGCCGGGCGTGCTCGCCGGCCTCCCGGCCGGTCAGATGCAGGTCAGGGGGGTTGTCCTCCTCATCGAGGAACGACGCCTCGCAGAGGAAGAGATCGCTGTCGGTAGCGAGGCGGACCAGCCGGTCACACGCCCCGGTGTCGCCCGAGTAGGTCAGTACCCGATCGTCGGCGGTGAGGCGGATGCCATAGGCCTCCACCGGATGGGCCACCCGGGTGAGATCGATCCGGAACGGCCCGATGTGCAGGCGGCCGGCGCCGATGGTCCGGAAGTCGTAGATGTCGGCCAGGCTGTCGTCCGGCCATTTCTCGAACGCTCCGCACAGCCGTTCCTGGGTGTTGATCGGGCCGTAGACCGGGAGCTTGGGCGGCATGCCCTCCGGGTGGTACCGCCGCGCGTAGGAGTTGGCCACCAGGTCCAGGCAGTGGTCGCCGTGCAGGTGGCTGAGCAGCACCGCGTCGATCTCACGCAGGTCGCAGTGCCGTTGCAGTTCGCCCATGGACCCGTTGCCCGCGTCGAGGACGAGCCGGAACCCGTCGTCCGACTCGACGAGGTAGGACGAACAGGCCGACGTCGGGCCGGGATACGTGCCTGAACAGCCGAGGATCGTCAGTTTCACCGTGGCACCACCGGGCTCTGCTGGGAGGAGGGTTCCTGGTCCGCCCCGGTTCGGGCGGCCCATGCGGCTGGAGGCGTGACTGTGGCCCGCGCGGCGGGAACGGGCGGGGACACCGCCGCGACGCCGACGAGTTCGGGGCCGAGGAACCTGCGTCCCACCCGGCTGAACAAGGTTGGATCACCCGTGGTGAGGAACCGGTGGGTGGGCGGCGGAAGGTCCGGATCGCGGAAGAGTCCATGCCGGACAAGTACCCGGTAGGTGTCCTTGGCCGTCTCCTCGGCACTACTCACCAGAGTGACGCCCTCTCCCATCACGAGGCCGATGACCCCCGTCAGCAGTGGGTAATGTGTACATCCGAGTATCACCGTGTCCACGTTGGCTTCCTGCAATGGTGCGAGGTACGCCTCGGTCAGACCGAGCAACTGCCGCCCGCAGGTGATACCCCGCTCAACGAAGTCCACGAACGCCGGGCAGGCCGCACCGGTCAACTCCACGCCCGCGGCGGCGGTGAACGCGTCGTCGTAGGCGCGGCTGGCAATCGTCGCCAGCGTGCCGATGACGCCTACCCGCCCGCTGCGGGTCGCCGCGGCCGCTCGGCGGGTCGCCGGCATGATCACTTCGATGACTGGTATGTCGTAACGCTCCCGGGCGTCGCGCAGACAGGCGGCACTTGCCGTGTTGCAGGCGATGACCAGCAGCTTCACGCCCTCGTCCACGAGCCGGTCGAGGGCATCGAGGGCGTAGCGACGCACCTCGGCGATCCGCCGCGGACCGTAGGGTGCCCGAGCGGTGTCCCCGAGATACATCAGGGGCTCATGCGGAAGCTGGTCCAAAATGGCGCGCGCCACAGTCAGACCGCCCACCCCGCTGTCGAACACCCCGATCGGCGCGCCGCTCATGAGCGATCAGACTAAGCCGGAAACCCGATGCTCACCCTGTGGCTGTTGTCACGGAACCATTGTCCGGTCCCGGACAGTCCTCGCGCGTCCGACATAGGACCATCTCGCCTCGCTGAGCTGGGCGCATCGCTGTGCGTCATACCTCGTTGTTTACCCAGGTGAAGGCGTCCGCGTGCCGCGAGGGGCCGAGGTGTGGCCGGCTCGACATCCGGGGATCGTCCCGGTCTGCTGGATCATCCGATGACCTTCGCCTGGTCCGGAACGCGATCTTTCATCGATGTATCGCGGGAAATGCGTGGTCCGTCTGTCGATCGTCCACGAGGAGCCGTGCCCGGGTGGGTATGCCATACGGGTACAGGCACGCCAAACGGAGTGTAGGCTAGAACTGCCTGTAATCGATCAGTGACTACTAGCTATCGAACAGGTATGTTGAGGACGCGGCTGAGGTGTCCGGGTCGTTCCCATCCGTCCCCGATTCGAGGCACCCCAGTCGCATCCTCGATGTCTCCGGGCGTCTTCCGGGCGTCTCCAGCCCGTCTCCAGTCCGCCTCCAGTCCGCCTCCAGTCCGTCTCCAGTCGTCTTCCAGGCCGCCTCCAGGCCGTCCCCGGGGTATCGACGCAACGTGGTTCCCGACGTCTCCCCGCGCTTCTACGATGACGTCACGCGGTGGTCTTGCCATCGTCCGGCCGTGCAGTCATCCAGGGAGATCAGGGGACGTCAGCACGTGACCACGCACGGAGGGTCGCGGTCGGGTGGCTCTTCGAGCAATCAAGATCGTCCCATGGCGTGAGGACGGACGGTGTAAGCGGGATACACGGCACCAAACTGTCCTCTGCCTTGTCGGGTTGACGTCGATCGGGGGCATCGCTGGCCGTACGGCGATAGGAACATGTCCATGGCCCGGCTCCTCGCGGCGATCTCCACGGGCGTCGCCCTCCTGGTGGGAGGGTTGACGGCGCTTGCCGTCATGCTGCCGCCCGAGTACGGCTATCTGGTTCCGATTGTCATTATCCTCGTTGTCGTGGGGGTCAACATCACTGCCTGGCTTGTGATCCCGCGTGTCGTCGGCCCGGCGTCGGCGTCGGCGTCGGCGTCCGTGCACCGCTCGATACCGGAGAATCGTCCGATGGGTGGCTCGTTCGTGTTCGGTCGTGGTGAGTTCGACTGGGCGCGTTCGGACGCATCCGATGCCTCCGTCGAGTCCTCGTCGGACAACTGGTCGTCGAGCTGGGACTACGCCGGCGGGGACGGTCCGGACGGCAGCGACGACGAGAGCGGTTTCGACGACGACCGCTGGTATGGCTCCGCGGTCCGCCGTGGCGCGGGTTTCCCGCCGCCCGCTCTTACCGGAGTATCCATGTCCGGCCTGCTGTCCGCCGACACCGGACAGCATCACCGGGCCACGCAGTCCGGCCCGGTGCCGGCGGAGCCAGAGAAGCACCACGACGACAGCCGCCAGCCGTAGCGATGCCCAGTGGGGACTGACCGGCCAGGGCGGCGTTCCTCCGGCCGGGCACATCCCGTCCGTGCTGTGCTCGGTACGGTCGTTGAGGTCGGTACGGTGCAGCGCGGTGCGGTGGCGGCCCGGCACCGTGGATCAGGCGAGCCCGGCGCGCCGGCGGGCCGTCTCGGTCACCGCGGCCCAGTCCTGGTCGGTCTGGCCATGCGCCAGCGCGTCGACGAAGGCGTCCCGCAGCACGCCGCCGAAGGGCAGCGGAACGTTCCGTTCCAGCCCTGAGGCCAGCGCGAGCTGGACGTCCTTCAACCCGAGCGGGAGACGGAAGTTGACGGGCTCGTAGTCCCGGTTTCCGATCATGCGGCCATAGCCGGTGAAGACCGGGCCGGTAAACAGGTTGTCGGTGAGCACTTCGATGAACGTGGCCGGGTTCATCCCGCCGGCCTCGATGACGGCGCTCGCCTCCGCCATCGCCTCGATGCTGCAGGCGATCAGATAGTTACCCAGGATCTTCACCAGGTTGGCGTGCTCCGGCGCATCGCCGACCGTCCAGGTTCGCCGGCCGAGGACGTCGAACAGGGGCTGAACCTCGGCGATCGTGTCCGGATCGCCGCTGGTCACGATGGTGAGGTTGCCGGCGCGGGCGGCGTCGGTCCGGCCGAAGACGGGAGCCGCGAGGTAGCGCAGCCCGTGCTCGGCGTGCTCACGCCGGGCCTGGATCGCCAGCGCGGTGCTGACGGTGGCCATATTCACATGCAGTGCTCCGGCCGGCGCGGCGGTCAGTACCCGCGGATCGAGCAGGCGGTCGGTGACGGCCTGGTCGTCCGCCAACATGCTGAGGACGATTCCGGTGGCGAACGCCTCGGAGATGCTGGCGGGCACCGCACCGGCGGCGGCCAGCTCGGTGACGGGATCCGGTGAGCGGTTCCAGGCCAGTACGGTGTGGCCGGCGTCGATCAGATTGCGCGCCATGGCGCTGCCCATTCCGCCAAGTCCGATGAAACCGATTTTCATGCGTCACCCTCCTGGCCTGGTCGGCGGACGGTCCGCCGACGCGGGTTTCCTGCCCGGCTGGGCTGGGCCAAGTGGCATCGGCCGCTCCAGCCCAGGGCGGGTGAAGAACGGACCGGCAGGTGCCGGGTCCTCAGGCGCCTGTCATCGTAGGAAGCCCGGTGCCCGAGGTCAGTGTGATGAACTCGATACGCGGGGGACCGGTGAGCAGATCCTGCCGCTCGGCGACGAAATGGTGGATGTGCGGCTGGTTCTCATGATCCTCGAACGCCTCGCGGTCGCGGTAGAGCTCGTAGAAGAGCCGGGCATTGTCGTCGCCGACCACCCGATGGGTAGTGTAGATCAAGGTCCCGGGTTCGTGGGCGGCGATCAGCGGCACCGTCTCGGCCACCAACGCGTCGAACGCGTCCGCCGTGTCCGGGCGTACCTCGAACCGCACCGTCAGACCGAACATGGATCTCCTCCTCAGGGTGTTGCGACAGGGACATGGCGGGGCGCTGTCGCTTCGCGACGTACTGTCACCGTATCCGGGAGATCACTCTAATGGTGGCCTGAGAGCCCGGCCACATCGATGCGGCCTGAGATCGGCCGCCTTGTGTAGTCCGGGACGGGCCATCCGGACCTTGAAGGCAGGAGGCCGATGTACAGCAGATTCTGTCGACCAAAGACGATATGGACGTCATGAACGGTACCCGATGGTATTCCTTCAAGGCTGGATCTGGTGGATGACGGGCATGGTCTCCCGGCCGGCCTAGCGATTCGCGGCCGGCGGGCCACAGCCTGATTTCTTCCATCGACTCGTGGTTCAAATTCGAGACGACTCGTGTTCACCGACCTGTGAATGGAAATCCCTTGACGGCTGGCCGCTGCACCGCACTCCGGCGGGATGTAGGCAAGGTCGGCGCCCTGTTGCTCTGATGATTCAGGAGACTTGCATGGTCTACGTCCAGCCGTATGCTGTCGACTCCGCCGGGCGTGGTCTCTTCGCGGTTCGATACGGCGTCGGACCGACAATGCGGAATCGAGGATGGCGCGGAGTGAAATCTCGTCTCACATGGTCCCGTTCGGCTGCGCTTGTGGCCGCGACAGCCCTGACCGTCGGGCTTGGCTACGGCCTTCCGGCGGTCGCGGATCCGGGTGGCGCGGCAGCCCAGTCGGGTGCGGCGGCCGTCCAGACGGCGAGCTCGGTGCGGGCGGCCACGGTCTCGCGGTGCTCGGGTCCCAACGCCCGTTCGAACAGCGCCAGTACCGCGGCAAACTGGTCTCGGGCACCCGCGGGATCCCCCGCCTCCCCGGTCCAGTGGGCGAGGTTGCGCTGGTCGAGCAACGTGTCCGGATGGTCGGGGCCGAGGACCCGCCGGTGGATCAGGAGCAGGGCGGCGTACTGGTCACGGGCCATCGCGGGGTCTCCCGCCTGACCCACCCAGTAGGCGAAGTTACCCCGGGCGACCAAGGTCGCGGGATGCTCGGGACCCGAGACCCGCTCACGGATCGGCAGTAACTGTGCGTACTGGTCGCGGGCGGCGGCCGGGTCACCCGCCTTGCCGGTCCACCAGGCGAGGTTGGTGCGGACCCACAGCGTGCCGTGATGCTCCGCGCCGGACACCCGCTCATGGACGGTGAGCAGCGCCGAGCACAGGTCGCGCGCGGCCGCGGGATCCCCGGCCTCCCCGATCCAACGGGCGTACTGGTCACGGGATTCGAGAACATCCGGGTGTTCCGGTCCCAGCACCCGTTCCCTGATCGGCAGAAACGCGGCGTAGTGAGCGCACGCGCCCGCCACGTCGCCGGCCTGCCCGGTCCAGAACCCGAGATTCGCCCAGACATACAGGGTCTCCGGATCATCCTCACCCGCGACGCGTCGCCACCGGGGCAGGATGGACAGGCACAGGTCGCGCGCGCCGGGCCAGTCGCCGGCCTGCCCGGTCCAGTCCGCGAGACGGGCCGCGACCAGCAGGGTCTGCCGGTCGTCGGCGCCCAGGGCTCGGTCGCAGACGGGCAGCAACGCCGCGAGCATGTCGCGCGCGCCTCCCGGATCCCCCGCCTCCCCGGTCCAGTTGGCGACGGCGGCACGCGTACGCAGAGCCGCGGGATGCTCGGCGCCCAGCCGTGCCACGGTGTCGTTGTGGACGTCCTCCTGCACGATCTTCGCCGTCCGGTAGTCACCACTGGCGTCGAGATACTCGAGCAGTTTCAGGACGCCGGGACGGTCCGGACGGAACACGATACGTGCGTGGGGGACCAGCATGGCGTAGACAGGCCACGTCCCGGACCGGTGGGGTTCATCCGGCAGTGCGGCCTCCACCAGGGCCACCACCACGCCGCGCAGGACGTCGCGACGTTCCTCGGGCAGCTGACCGGCGATGACTGCCCCGACGAGGCGGTGCAGCTGAATCGTGTTCCCGCTCCGGCGGGCCAGGGAGTAGGCCAGCGCGTCACCGACCACATCGTCGAGGTCGAGCCGGGGATGGGTACCGGCGCACGCCTGCGCCAACGGGCCGTCGAGAAGATCGGGATGGTCATCGAACAGGGCCAACGGGATCGGTTCGGGAGCCAGCAGCGCGCACAGCGTCAGCAGCTGCACGGTGGCCGGGGCGTCGGCCCGCAGCCGTTCCAGAGCCATGGACCAAGCGGTGGCGATGGTGCCGGCATAGAGGGGATCGCCCCCTTTGCCCAGCAGCGTCGTACGCCGGGTACGGAACTTCGCAAGGTAACTGGCCGGATCCGTCCGGGTCGTGGTGAGGTAGCCGGCGGCCTGCGCCAACGCCAGAGGCAGGTCACCCAACTCGGCAGCCAGCGCGTCGGCTACCGCCGCGTTCAGGCCGGGAAGACGGCGGGTCAGGAACGCCACCGCCTCAGCCCGTTCAAACACGTCCACGTCGACCGCAGCGGCGAGTGCCTCCCAGCCCGGATTCCGGGACGTGATCAGCACATGGCCCGGTCCGCTTGGCAGCCAGTCCCGCAAGGCGACGGGATCCTCGGCGTTGTCGAACACCACCAGCCACCCCACCCGACGGCCTAGGGCTGCGAGCACGATGGCCGCGATGTCGGATACCGCTCCATCGGTCGACAGACCCAGCGGGCCCGCGAGCGCGGCGAACTTCTCGCCGACCAGGAGGGTCTGTTCCGCGTCGATCCACCAGACCAATGTGTACTCGGCGGCGTGCCGATGGGCGTACTCGACGGCCAACTGGGTCTTGCCCACCCCGCCCATGCCGTGCAGGGTGGTCACCGCCACCGGCCCCGACCCCAGCTCGGTGCGGATCTGGTCGAGCTGGGACTGGCGGCCGGTGAAATGCCGGTTGCGACTCGGCACGTTCCACACATCGGGCAGCCGCCCGGGGAACGTCGGCTCCATCCCCGTCGCGGTGACCATCGGTTGGGCGGGCCCGCCGGGAAAGACCGGCTCCACCGCCGGCTTACTCCGCTCCCCACGTGCCGCGGCCACCAGCCGCCCGGCCGCGATGTCCCGGTCGAGGCCGAACAGGTCCACGCTGACCAGCTGACCCAGCAGCCCGGGCCGATCACATTCCTCCACTCGGAACACCAGCAGCTTGCGCGCCCGCCCGGACGGGTCGGCGGCCCAGGCGGCCTGCCACTCCGCCTCCGCGAACGCCGAGGACAGGTACGCCGTCGACAGCACCGCGATCGTGCGGGCCGCGACCTGTGCCGCCTGATGCATCTCGGTGACGAAATGACTACCCGCGTTGAAGTCCCAGGTCTGGATCCGCACCCGGTAGCCGGCGTCCTCCAACACCCAGGCGATCCACTCCGCCCATCCCTGATCGGCCCCGGTGTAGGAGACGAAGAAATCCACCCCCGACGATGGCGACCTTGCCGCACCCTGCACCGCGCCGCCGCCTGACGCCGGGACCCTCGTGCCCATAGCCGCACAGCCTGCCACAGTAGCCACGGATCGTCACAACCCAGGCGCGTACCGGACAGCCGAACGGGCTGACACCCGGGGTGTGTAAGAACAACGGTGTAACCCCGATCAAGGAGTGACACCTGATGACGATCACCACAGACGCAGCGGACACTGCTGTGGTGTCCCTGGAGGAGTCGGCCGCTGGACGGCCCCGCGCGTCGAAGGCGAAGGCTGCGCCAGCGGGGATCGATCCCGCGTTGGTCGCGCAGCTGGTGACCCAGGCCCGTGAGCAGGGGGTGCGGCTGTCCGGCGAGGGTGGCCTGCTCCAGCAGCTGACGAAGGTCGTGCTGGAGTCCGCCCTCGAGGGCGAGATCACCGGGCGGCCTCGTGAGTGCCGGCCGTCAGGGCAGCGTCCGGAAGGACGCTTCCGGCAGGTGGTTCTTCGTCGTCGACATCACCGCAGCGGGTGGGCCGCGTCGGCAGGCGAGACGGCGTGGGTTCGCGACCAAGAAGGCGGCACAGGCGGCGCTGACGGGGTTTCTCGGCAAGCTCGCGGCCGGCACGTACGTCGAGCCGTCCCGGCTGACCGTTCGGGAGTTCATCGAGACGCGCTGGCTCCCGGCAGTGGAAGGTGAGCTGCGGCCGTCGACCCTGGCGTCATGCCGGCGGAACCTGCGGCTGCATGTCCTGTCCCGGCTCGGCGGGGTGCGGCTCCAGCTCCTTGACACGGCTACCCTGCAAGCCCTCTAGGCCGAGTTGCTCCGGGCTGGCCGGGCTGACCATGCCCGGGGGCACGGACTGTCGCCGCGGACCGTGCTCTACATCCACACGATCCTTCGGGATGCGCTGAAGACGGCAGTCGAATGGGACCTGATCCCACGCAACCCGGCGGACCGGACCAAGCCGCCGCAGCGGAAGGCCCAGGCCGAGCGGCACACGAAGATCCGCACCTGGACGAACGCCGAACTCCGGACCTTCCTCGACGCCACCCGCGACGAACCGACCTACGCCCAGCGCCTCACCTCGCCACCACCGGCGTGCGGCGAGGTGAGGCGCTGGGGCTCGCCTGGTCGGCGGTGGATCTGGACGCGGGGCGCATCTCGATCCGCCGGACGCTCGTCAACGTCACCACGTCTGACACCGGCCGGGTGCCGGTGTTCAGCGACCCGAAGACCGTACGCGGCACGCGGGTCATCGCCCTGGACACGGCCACCGTAACGGCGCTGCGTGACCTGCGCGAGAGCAAGCTGAAGGAGCTGGCGTTGCTCGGCAGGGAGCCAGAGGCCGATCTTGTCTTCACCCACTGGGACGGCCGGGCCATGCACCCGGAACGGAACTCCCGCGCGTTCCTCCGGCGGGTGAGGCGCCTCGGCCTGCCGGTCATCCGGCTGCACAACCTGCGGCACACCTGGGCAACCCTCGCGCTCGCGAGCAACGTGCATCCCAAGGTCGTCTCCGAGCGGCTGGGGCACGCCAGCATCACGATCACCTGGAGATCTACAGCCACGTTCTGCCCGGCATGCACTCCGATGCCGCGGAAGTCGTCGCCGGGCTCATCCTCGGCACTGGCGGGCAGGCCGACGAGGACCAGGCGGACCGGCCCGACGGCGGTGGCGACGCGACCGACTCGGACGACTCCGATGGCCTGGGTGATGACGATGCGGAACCGGGTGCGCCTGCGTCAGACTGCCCGGCCACCGGCCCGCGGACTCCTCGTCCGTCCACTTCGGTCACGGCCCGGTCGTGACCAATCTGTGACCAAACGGGCCCAAACGATCAGAGGAGGAACGGTGGGCGAGCATCTGACCTGCGAGAACGCTGCCGTTCAACGGGTGCACCTCCTTGGGCGCTACTCGAACACGCCAGAGGTACTGACCGATCTTCAAACCGTCTGGGCCGTCGTAGCTGAAACCCCTGGTCAGGGGGAGACACAGGAGCTTCCGGGCCTCACAGGTTCCGGTCAGGTGCCCCGACGACACGCCATCGTTGACCGCCTCCCGGCCTCGGACATCGAGACCTTGATCAGCCTGTACCTGGCCGGCAGCACCGCTCGCGCCTTGGCGGCCAGGTACTCGATCAGTCTCACGGCGGTCAAGACGCTGCTGCGCAAGCGTGGCATCCGCCGCAACCGGCGATCAGCTGAACCCTCGTGACCGTGTCAGAAGACCGGCCGCCTTCCTGGTGGCCGGGCTTCTTGGTCATACCCATCAAGATTATGTAAGCAGGAACCATACCCATGGAACACGCACCATCTCACGAAAGGATCATCAACCAGGCAGACGTTCTACCCGCCGAGCTGTCGCACGACGAACGCCTGATCAAGCAAGGCATTGAGGCCGCCGCCCAAGAGGAGCGGCCCATCGACGACCGCACCGCGCGCTACATCGCCGGACAGCTGCACGGCGGTCAGGTCAGCGCCCTCTACAGTCTGGCCAGCACCGGCAACATCATCGAGGACACTGTCTACCACGAGCTGTACGAAGACCTCGAATCCCACACGCCGGAGGTCGCCTCCTGGGTCGAAGCGCTTCGGGCCTACTGCCAGGCTCGGCCGGACAAGGGACCAGTGAGAGGCTGGACCGAGCACGCCGCCATCCTGGACCGCATCGACGCCACCCGGGAACGGGCGCGCATGCTCGGCGGGATCGCCATCGCACCGGAACTGGCCGAAGCCAACGAGGCGCCCGGGAAAGATCATGCTCTAAACCCGGACCGGCTGGACGAACTGTTCGGCGAACCGCCGGACGAGGAGGTCGGCCGCGCAGATGAGCTGGGCTGGTTCGGCCTGATCGTCGATCACGGCACCGGCGGCGGCACGATCATCTCCCAGGACGAGCAGGGCTTCCGTTACGTCTGGGAGACGGCCAACGGCGAAGCACTCGACCAGCGGTGGCAGGCCATCCTCCGGGAGTACGGCACCTACGAAGACTCACTTGTTGACCTAGAACGACGTGGCCTGGATGCTCGCCATGAACGGGTCGGCTATGCCTGTCTGGCATGCGAAGAGCCGATCGTTGAGCAGGCAAACGGGCTCGATCGATCCACCTGGACGCACCAAGACGGCGAACCGCTCTGCCCTGTCGTCGATGGCACCGGCTACGAACCGGCCAAGCCGGGTGTCTGGCGGGACGGTGAGGTGGTGCCGCTGGCTGACGAGGCTGACGGCGACGACGCACACTGGCGACGGACCGCGAGTCTATGTGGCCAGCTTGGCTGACTACAGTAACGGCTACCTACACGGCCGCTGGGTCGCCGCCGATCGGGACACCGAAGATCTGCAAGCGGCCGTGGACCGTATCTTGGCAACCTCGCCGGCCCGGCAGCACGGTGAGGCGGCCGAAGAGTGGGCTATCCACGACTACGAGGGCTTCGAGGACGACGTCACGTCCACGCTGGGCGAGTGGCCGTCGCTGCAAGACCTGAGCAAGGTCGCCAAAGGTATCGCGGAACACGGCCTGGCGTTCGGCGCATGGGTGGCGCACCTGGGCCGGGCAGACGATGAGCTGGTGGATCGGTTCGAGGAATTCTACCGCGGTGAGTGGGGCTCGCTCACGGACTATGCCGAGGACTACCTGCAGAACATTGACTTCTACCGGTTCCTTGACGACCTGCCGGAAGACATACGGCACTATGTCAGTGTCGATGTGGAGCAGTACGCCGAGGACATAGCGTGCGATCTGCACGTTGCAGATACGCCGGAAGGTGGAGTGTGGGTGTTCAGCGTATCGTAGCGTGATCGACGGCTAAATTTAGCGCTGTCGACATGTACGTATTCGGAAATCCCGTTGGGGCATGATCGTGGGCGGCGTGACCGTGGGGCACTCCGCTGGGGTCTCGGGGGTCGGGGTCAGCCGGGAGGCTGTTGCCAGGTGGTGAGGTCCTCGGGGCTGGCGGCCCAGGGCAGGAACCGGTCGAGGTCGGCGCCGGTCGGCGGCTTGCCGCCGGCCCGGCCGCAGGCGTCGAGGTAGTTCTCCAGGTAGGTCAGCAGGTTCAGGTTGTGCATCGCGGCGGTCGCGGTGACCGTGAAGATCGTGGCGGCGTGGCGGGCGGTGTCCTCGGTGCGGGAGCCGCCGGCGTTGCGCCGGGTCACGACCGGGCCCCTGATCGCCCTTTCCGCCGGGTTGTTGTCCATGCCGATCATGGGGTAGTCGCGGTGGGCGACCAGCCCGTCCCATTCCCGGTCCAGGGTCGCGAGCGCCTTGCGCGCGGGTTCCTGCAGGCCGGGCGAGGCCGTCTGCTCGCGGCGAACCGTGTCGATCACGGTGATCGCGGTGTCCCAGCCGGCGTACGCGGCGGCGAGCCGCTTCTCGGTGGCCGGCGACGGGGCCGCGGCGGCGGTGTGCCAGGCGGCGGCGAGCTCGCCGTGCGCGGTGTAGAGCGCGCGGATCCGCTCGACCCACTGGCGGGCCCAGATCCCGAGCTGGGCGGGGTTCGCGTCGCCGGCCCGCACGAAGTACCGCCGCGCGTGCGCCCAGCAGTACAGGTTGACCAGGCCATCGGCGCGGCGGCCGGCGGAGACGTACACGGTGTAGAAGTCCGACGACAGCACGAGGCGGCGCGGTCCGCCGTCGGCGTCGTCGGTCAGCTGGCCGCTGTCCGGGTCGAGGCCGACGTGTTCGGCGAGCACCGCCGTCGAGCGGGTCGCGTCCATCACGAAACAGACGCTGTCCGGCCCCAGGAACACCCACAGCCACCAGCGGGCCGGCCCGCCGCCGCCGGTCGGGGTGAACACCCGCCAGGTCGTCTCGTCGGCGTGCAGGTGCCACGACCCCCGCGACCGCCCGACGATCTGCTCGGCGAGTGGGGCGAGCAGGCCCGCGACCTGGGCGCACGCCCCGGTCAGCGTCGCCGGCGAGAGCTGGGCGCCGTGCCGGGCCAACCCGGTGACCAGCGAGTTCTGCGAACGGCCCGCGACATAGCGCTCCACGATCAGCATCGCGAGGAACCGGTGCGTGAACAGGCCCTTCCCGATCGCCTTCGACGGTCCCGGCGCGGTCACCGTCAACGACCCGCCACAGCGGCAGCCCCGCCGATACCGGCGCCGCCTCGACACCCGAACCCGCACCGTCACCAGCCAGTCGAGCTGCTCGACGACATGCTCGCCCCACGGCGTGAACGGCTGCCCACACGACAGGCAGCCATAGCCCCCGCCCTCGAAGTCGCAGTCGACCTCGTCGCGGGACAGATGGTCGTAGCTCCGCCGGCCCGAGCGCGCGCCCGGCCCCCGCCGCCGGCCTGCCGACCCGGCGGCCTCGCCCCGCGCCCCGTCGCCACAACCGTCCCCGCCATCCGGCGAACCCACGGCCGGCGACCCGCCGCACTCCCGTTCCGACGACCGGCCGAACAGCATCCGCCGCAACGTCGCCAGCTCCGCCTGCAACGCCTCGAGCTGGAGACGCAGCTCCACCACCTCGGCCTCACGCGTCGCCTCCCGCGCGACCAGCCCGGCGATGTCCGTCAACAGCTCCGCGACCCGGGCCCGCAGCCAGGCGTTCTCCGCCAGCAGCGCCGCGCCCTCGGCAACCTCACCGCTCGCGGCAGCGCCCGCCCCCGACTCGACAACCGTCACGCACCGCAGCAAACCACCCCGACCGGCAGAACATCACCCACCACGACCATCAGGCCACACCCAGCCCCGAAGGCCGTCACCCCAAAAGATCAACAACGGGACTTCCGAATACGTACGTCGACATAGCGTACTAGAAAGAAACTGCACAGGCTGCTCGTTTAAGCGGGCGAGAGCAAACCGAGATTGATGAGGCGGAACTCCATTGCCTGCCGCGACACGTCAAAGGTTCTTGCAAGATGCTGCACGATAGCCGTGTCCGACCTTAGTCGACCGCTGGTGAGCTGGTCGAGTTGTTCGACTATCCGTTCGTCGGGCATGAGTAGCGCTGCCGCAAAGGCATTCGCCTCACGCTCTTGCCGATCTGTCGCTGTAGACGAGACTGCGTCCCGAAAGTTTACGCGCACGAGCCGGTCAAGAATGAGCCCCTTACCCTCATGCAACAGAAGGTGACCAATCTCGTGCGCGATTGTGAAACGTTGACGAACCGGGGCATTGACGCTGTTGACGCCAATAATAGCTGGCTGGCCATCTTGGCGTAGTAGTAGGCCGGAAATGTCGTCTGCCTCAAAGGGCTGGTAGCGAACCACCGCGCGGAGGGAGGCGGCTATGCGGTCTACCGGGACTGGAATATAATTTGCGTATCCGCAGTCTTTTAGAAGTTCGATCGCTCGGATCTCGCTCGACGTACGACGGATCGGCGGATTCACGACGTGTTTCCGTCATCGGCAACGTGGGCGGACACGTTATCGTCGCCAGGCATCGATGCGATCGAGGCAACCCATTCCCGGTAGGGGCCGGGCGCTTCTGGCGCCGCTGAAGGGGCCGGGCGTCCCGCGATGACCTCTGCGAGGAGTTCTGGCGCTCCAACGTTGAGCTGCTCAGCTAGGCGGACGAACGTCAGCAGTGTGATGCCTTGGGCACCGTGCTCGATGTTCGTGATCGTCGTCCGCGTCAACCCGAGTCGCTCGGCAAGGGCTGCCTGGCTCCATCCCCGCTGGCGGCGGTGCTTGCGCACTGACTGCGCCAGACCGCGCTGCAGTTCCACGTCCTGCACAGGCCGCAGTCTGCCCGGGAAGCGGTGTCGGTGTCAAACTCACTGTCATGTCAGTTTCACTGTCATTTTGTTGTTGCCAGTTGGGTTGACCATCTGGTGCTCCGAGGCTGACGATCGTCAGCGTCGCCTGGTCGGCGACATCGGCTAAGCGGTCGGCAACGCCGCGGACAGGAGAACTCCCATGAGTGGGACAGCAGCAGTCGAGGCCGGGGCTCAGACCAAGACGGTGGAGATCATCGTGAACGGCCGTCGGCGCACAGTGGTCAAAGGGGAGTTGAGCTTTGACGAGGTCGTGGCCCTGGCTTTCGATCCTGTGCCTGCTGGCGACAACGTCGACTTCACGATCACCTTCCGGCGGGGGCACGGCGACAAGCCCGAGGGGACCCTCCGTCCAGGCGGGACCGTCAAGATCAAGGAAGGAATGATCTTTGATGTCACAGCGACTGATCGTTCGTAGCGCGGACCTCGGGCGGCTGCGGGAGGAGGGCTACCACCTTGAGACACGTGGAAATGTGCTGCTCGTCCACGACGTGCCGTACGTCAACCCGAGTCGGGAGGTCCTACGCGGCACCTTGGTCACCGAACTGGAGCTCGCCGGTGACATGACGATCCAGCCGTCGAACCATGTCGCCCAGTTCATCGGCCAGACACCCTCGGACTCGGAAGGCCATCCGCTGTCGAAGCTGATCAACAGCGGTGCGGCGTCGTTGGTCGGCTCGGTTCACGTCAACTTCACGTTCTCGAAGAAGCCGATGGGTGGTGACCAGCGCTACCGGGACTATCACCACAAGGTAACAACCTATGTCGCCCTCCTCTTGATGCACGCCCAGGTGCTCGATCCAACCGTCGCGGCCACGACCTTCCCAGTGATCACGCCGGACGAGGACGACGACTCGCCGTTCGAGTACCTGGACACCGCATCCGTCCGAGCCGGCATCTCGGAGGTGACCAAAAAGCTCCGGCTAGGTCCGATAGCGATCATCGGCCTCGGCGGCACCGGTGCCTATACCCTCGATCTTGTAGCGAAGACGCCGGTCCGAGAGATCCATCTATTCGATGGTGACCGCTACCTCCAGCACAACGCCTTTCGATCGCCCGGGGCGCCGTCGATCGAGGAGCTGGCTACGGTGCCAAAGAAGGTTGACTACTTCGCAGCGCGTTACGCCAAGATGCGAAAGAAAATAGTGCCGCACGGCGACTTCGTCACTGAGGCGAATGTTGACGAGCTGCGCGGAATGACGTTTGTCTTCCTCGCGCTTGATGATGGTCCGGCGCGGAAGCTGATAGTTACTAAGCTAGAAGAGTACGGGATTGATTTCATCGATGTTGGAATCGGTGTCGAGCATGTCGACAACTCGTTGACCGGTTTAGTGCGCACGACTCTGAGCACCGTGGATTCGCGCAAGCATCTTGACGCCGACCACCGGCTGCCGTTCGGGAAAGCGAATGATGCCAACGACTACAACCGCAACATTCAGATTGCCGATCTGAACGCACTCAACGCCGCGCTGGCTGTGATCAAGTGGAAGAAGCTGGCCGGCTTCTACCTGGACCTGGAACGCGAGCACTACAGCGCTTATGCTGTGAACGGCAATACCTTGATCAATGAGGACCTGGGGTGACCAGGCTGGACGCAGTCCGGCATGAGTTCGTGGAGTGTATACCTGAGACCCTGATTCAGGGTGTTGTCTACGTGTCAATAGCCTATGCCACTGTGGCCCATAGTTGCTGCTGTGGATGCGGAAACGTGGCTTACACACCGCTGGCGCCTGGCCGGTGGGCGTTGACTTTCGATGGAAGATCGATCTCTTTGGACCCGTCGATCGGCAACTGGAGTTTCCCATGCCAGTCGCACTACTGGATAGAGCGCAACCGCGTCCACTGGCACGCGGCGTGGACGGCGGAGAAAATCCAGAAAGGCCGAGCGCGGACATTGCAAATGATCAACAAAGACATTGAACGAACCGATGGTGCGAAAAGCGCTACAACCGCAGTCCAAACGAGGTGGCGCGGCTGGTTTGCGCGGCTTCGCCGCCGGTTCAAGTAGGTCGCGCCCTCCTCCAGAAAGCATGCTTGCGGCGTCGATCGACGCCGCGACGGGCCAACGGAGGCGTAAGGTCTCAGATGTGAATAGTTTGGCGTCTGTATCGGTGATTTTTGGATCGCAGTAAACTCTCGCATAGATGCGAGACGGAGAGATGTAGGTGTGCAGTGGGCGAAGAGAAGGACGCCGTCGTTGCAGTCGAGACTGTCCTAGCGGCTGCAACAGTGGGCAGTGTGAAAGTAAGACTCCGAAGCTACTTTTCCTCGCACTACCTATACTCGGCGCAGTTCTTCAGCAGTGAGGCCGGCCGGATCGAGGTGGCAGCGAGAGAAAGAGGCGAATCGCCGCTGTTCGACCCACGCCATCGGGCCTTCGTTATCAGTTCTATTACCGCGTCCTGTGCGTTTCTGGAGGCGATGGTTAACGAGTTGCTGGAGGACATCGCGGACGGTTTCGCAGACGGAGTCTTCAGCGACTATGTTTCACCCCTCCCCGACAACACCAAGCGTGTTATTGCGGTGTTCTGGCGAAAAGAGAAGGCTGGCCGAGTCGAGACGGTACTTGAGAAGTCGGACGTCCTGACGAAGCTCGATATGATTCTGGCCACGGCTGGCTTGCCGCGGATCGACACCAGTCGGCGTCCCTGGCAAGAGGTCGACCTTGTCATCAAGATCCGGAACGCACTGACGCACTACAAACCTCAGTCGCTCGGAGACGATGACGTACATTATCTAACTAAGAAGCTGCAAGGTGGTGATCGATTCCAACTTAACCCGCTTGTGTCGTCGGGAAACCCGTACTTTCCGGACAAGGCGCTTGGGCATGGCTGTGCTGACTGGGCTTGGCGTTCCTGTAAGCAGTTGGCGGACGAGTTTAGTGACGCGCTCGGGATAATGCCGAACTACCGGCGAGCTGTGTTGTCGCCTGAAAGCCTGTCTCCTGATGCCTCGCGACTGTTGCCGTAGTGGTTACGTTAGCCGTCCGGCGAGATAGTGCGGCGCTGATTGAGCGGGCGGGATGGCGCTGGGAGATCATCCTGCGAAGCTTTGTCGGCCTTCGATGTGCAGTCCGCGCATTCTCAGAAGGGCGCGAACTGGCTCCGATCGAGTCAGAAGTGGGCCAACTCCCGGTCCAGGACCCAGCCGAACGCCACCCCGCTCTTCGGGAAGACCCATCCGTCGTAGCGGACGCCGACGGATGGCGAGCTGGTGCCCTTCGGGCCGCGGGTGATCCGTGTTGGCTGTGCTCCAGCGATGAAATCCAGGACGTTGACGTGCCGGATGCCGCAGTCTGCGTAGGTGAAGTCGATGTCGACACCCTTGCAGGGCGCGCCAAAGTCAAGGTAGAGCACGTGCCCGTGCTGCTGGACGAGGACGCGGTAGGTGTAGGCGATTTCGACCTCGTGGTCGGTGCCAGTCTGGGCGTCCAGCGTGACCGTAAAGGACTGGCCGCCGGAGCGCTTGCTCCGGCGGGTCGGCCGCGGCCGACCGTCGACGGTGAAGTCCAGTAGCTCGAAGACTCCGGGAGAGGCAGCGTCCAAGCCGGCGACGGGTTCGAAGTACCACGCCACCGCGTTCGTGGGATCGAGCAGCAGCTCCCGGTACTCGTCCGGGCTGGAGGTGCAAGCGAAACGGCGGGTGGTCTCGGCCAGCTCGGCGCGGTACTCCCGGCGGATCGTGGCCACGAACATGCTGCCGTGACCGGAGACCGGTCCCTTGTCCCACGGCGACAGGCTGACCGAGACGCGCATGTCGTGCCGCCGCTCGGTGGCGGTAGTGACCTGGTGCCGAAGATCGGCGTAGAGGTCGTCGGCCATGGCTTGGTCGCCGAGCTGGATGGCCAAGGTGTTGCGGACCACCCGGTCCAGCGTCTCCGGCGACGCTACGGCGGTCAGAGCGTCCGGCGCGAAGGCGAAACCGTCGATCACGGCATCGCGGATAGCTGGAGCCTCTTCCTTGAGCACCTTGCGAAGGCGTTCGTTGGCCCGTTCGTCGGCGTCGGCCTCGCTGATGTAGTTGAAGGCCACCACAATCAGGCCGCTACCGAAGAGGGTCGAGCCGATCTCGGAGAGCGGCAGCCACATCAGCCACGGGACGGCTGCGGAGAGGTCCGCCTGCCGGCTCGCGATCAGGAAGGCTGCGCCCAACCCCGTGAGGATCACGGCGAGCAAGGTGAGCTTCGTGCGGTAGAGACGTTGGAGCGGCGTCATAGGTTCAAGATCAGTTTATCATGAGTTGATCTTGTCCGCGTATGCAAACGGCACGGCGCTCCTGTCCGCTGGACTCGGAGCGCCGTGCCGCCGCGTGACGTAGGAACTCGGCTCAGCCGCCCGTACCCCCGCCGCCGCCTCCGTCACCACCGCTGCGAAGCGTCATCGGTCTCCACCTCCCTGGGACTCGCGTCATCGACGGCCGGGCCGGCAACTCTGGCGGCCCCGCCAATCCCGGCTGACGCCGGGACGAGACTCAGGCTAGATGCAAAGTCATGGGACGTATATGCATGGGACGTATGCGCTCTGGATGCAGACACGCTAGACGTATGGGCTTGGGGTCGTCATGGCGACCCCACCACTCTCAACGGCTGCGCAGACGTTCGGCGAACGGGTGCGTGCCCAGCGGCACGAGCTGGGCCTGAGCCAGGAGCAACTGGCCGACGAGTGCGGCTTGCACTGGACGTTCGTTGGCCAGGTGGAGCGGGGCCGGCGGAACATCAGCTTGCACAACATCCTCAAGTTGGCTGACGCGCTGAAGATCGATCCTGCGGAGTTGGTGCGTGGGTTGCAGGCGCCATCCAACGAGTAGACCCTCTTCGTGGTGGCGATCACGGCCCGGCGCTGGTCTCGCTTCGGGGTAGCGGCGGTATCTGCTGCAGAACGCCTATCATCTCTGCGGCCAGGCGGGCGTATTCCTGGGCGGAGGCGGTGGTCAATTGCACGAGCTGAGGTGCGTGGACTATCTCGTTCCGAAGGCGCCCAAGACCCTTAATAGCGTCGGCTGCTTCTCGATTGATAGCGCCAGCTTCCTGTAGGAGCTGGACACTGCCGAGGGGTGATCGTCGTCTACCTGACTGAACATTCGTCCGCTCTAGGGCTGCGACGATTTCCCGTTCAACAGCAGTCCATGCCAAAGGTATGGCGGCAGCCGGCGAAACTGCAGCTACCGCGTTGACTTCAGTCACGAGATCGGAAATCTCGTCCCCGACTTCCGGACTTGTGTCAGGTCTGGCCGCCTGCGCCTGCTCGTCAATCTCTGACAGCTCTTGCCGAAAGGCGAGTTCAAGATCCTTGTACTTTAGATTGGACAGCCTCGGCAGCAGCCTGAGAAGGGGTCGACGGACCACCAGCGCGATGACGCAGACAGCCATCGGCCAAGCCAATGACGAGATGACTGCCGCAACGAACTGTAAGGCGCTCACGCCGGTACCCCCGATTCACGCGAGCCCTCTTCCATCGGCGTCGCGCTGCTTGGGAGATCATAGGCGGCCGTGGAGCCCACCCTGCCAGCAGGGCCGTCCAGTGCGGCCGTCTACATACCGTCCGTCATCCACTCGGCCACGGTCCGGATCACGAACGCCTGCCACTCCTGGCTCTGCGGCTGGAGATACCGAGGATCGTCGTGCACGGCGAAGCCGTGCTGGGAGCCTTCGACCTCCACCAGGCGGGTCTTGGCGGCGAACTTTTCCAGGGCTGCGCGCGTCGACTCGATGGGCACCAGCGTGTCCTTCGTGCCGTGTACGAGCAGCGTAGGCGCGACGATCTCCCCGATGGCCTCGTCGGGCCGCAACCAGAAGACCTCGTTGAGCATCGGCCGGCCGTGCTTGAGCGTCGGCGTGAAGGTGATCGCGCCCTGCTCGTCCAGCGTCCGGGCGGCCTCGTCGTCGATGTGGTCGTCGTGCCAGTACGGCCGGCTGTCGATCGTGCGCCACTTGTAGTTGAACTGCGGGTTGAGCAGCACCAGCCGGGACACGTCCTCCGGTCGTTTGGCGGCGTAGTAGCCGCAGATGCCACCGCCGAAGCTCGCGCCGAGCAGGCTGACGTGGTCAACGTCCGTGGCGTCCCGCGCCTCGGCCAGGGCCACCCGGATGTCGTTGAGGATCGACGACAGCGTCAGCTCCTCCTGCCGCCCCTCGCTCTCCCCGTGGCCGCGGAGATCGAAGCGCAGCGATGCCACACCGGCCTCGGCCAGCCCCGCGGCCAGCCGAGTGAAGAAGCCGCCCTCCTCGCGGGTGACGCCGCCACCGTGGACGAGGACCGCGGCGCGTTCGGGAGCCACGTCCGGCGTCGCCAACGTGGCCGTCAGGTGCAACCCGTCCAGCGTGCGGAGCGAGATCACGGTCTCGTGCACGGGCATGGCACTCCTTCTGGCGTTACGGGCGTCGGCCACGGCCATCCTCTGGCGAACGGTCAGCCTTGGCCAGAGCTACAGCCTGGCAGCTATGACCGGAACCGATCACCGGGCGGGAGGTTCCAGTCCAGCGCCCGCAAGCCGTCGGCGACCCGTTGCAGCACGGCCAAATCGTCGAAGACCTCGATGGGCGCCGGTGGGTCGGCGGGCGCTCGCCGGCGAGGTAGTTCGGGAGCAGGCGAAGCGGTCGCCGTAACCATCGTCAAGGCGAAGCTGCACCACACGACCTTGCCGCCGGTGGCCGGACGATAGAAGGCCCAGCGGGTGCTCAAGGTCGACACCAGGAGAAGACCGCGTCCGCCTTCGGCGTCGAGGGCCGGTTCTCGATGGATGGGCGCGGAAGCGTCGGCGTCCCAGACTTCGATGATCAGGTCTGCGTCGGTGCGTGTCACGCGGGTGGCGATGACCGGCACCCGGCCAGCCGAAGCACGGCAGGCGTTCGTCACCAGCTCGGACGCGAGAAGGGTTGCCGTCTCGACCAGGTCCGCCAGGTTCCACGCTTGCAAGACCGCCGCGACATGCCGGCGAGCGAGGCCCGGCGCGGCGTGATCCGCCTCGAACTGCCGCACCATATGCACCGGCACCGCGGCGGCCGTCTCCCGGTCGGCCGCGGCCATCGCGCCGTTCACGTACGCGGACCGATGGAATGGGCGTCCGAGGCTTCCACCACGAGCACCGCGCCGCCAGCGTTGCCGATCTCCACCTCGATGGCCTTGCGGACCTGCGGGGAGGTGGAGAGGTGCTCCGCCGTGACGACCAGGACGCCGCTTCCCGGGGGGCGCTGGAGCCGCGCCAGCAGCTCGGTCAGGCCGGGGCGCATGATGCGGGCCGGCGGCATGTGCCGGTCCACGTACACGTCGGCCAGCTTCAAGCCCTCGGCTACGGCATGGGCTACGAGGAGATCGTGGAAGCGATCTTCTTCGGCTTCATCGTCATCTTCCAGTCGGATGTAACCGAACACGGTGGCGGACATACGTCCCCTCCATCCCGTCGAGGTGGCGACGTCCCGGACCGAGGAGTCGGCTCGACCCAGTCCGGGACGCCTCCGGCAACGGTGACCGCGGAGAGGGAGTGGGGCTATGCACCCGAGGTATGGGCAGCACGCGGACCAGGTGTGCGCGGTTCGGCAGCAGAACGACGACGCTCAGCGAGCGTCGAGAGTTCCCAAGCCCGCCCAGTCCGCCATCCCGGCTGTGATCAAGGACTTGACCTTGGCCTGGCCCTCCACGCGCACGACATCGGTGAAGCATGCGCACTCTGTCAGGGGGCTGTTCCGCGCCACGCACACCACGATGCCCGTCACCTGGAGCCCCCGGGCAGTGGCGATCAAGTTCTCACCGACCGCCGGCAGTGGCAGCCGCTTCACCAGCTCGGCCGCGAACTGCCGCTCGACGGAGGACCGATTTAGTAGCTCAAGCGTCCGGTCGGTGACCTCAACCAGCCCTTCACGGAGTCGGTCTTGCGCCTCCAGGATGGTCCGCGCCAGCTTGGCAAGGGCGCTACACCGGCGTCCTGACCAGTGACGAGTAAGCCGTTGCCACGTCTGGTCACTGACGTACTCGGTCGCGCGGCCGATGATGAGTTCCCGAAGATTGGGATCGGCGATCAGGCTGCCGAATGACTCCGCGGCGGAGCGTACCCGCAGCTCCTCAGCGTTCGGAGGCGGCGGCGCTGAACGGCCTGGCGCTGATGACGTGGTTCTTGGACCCGCTGGTGTGCGTGCCGTGCTGCGACGCGCACTGATCTGAACGAACGACCCCGACGGGTGATGCCGACAGTGCTGGCCGGCCTCCTTGACGGGATTTCTGCAACTCGTGCCGCGCCGGGTAGTCCCCCCGCACCTGAACCGGACCATGCAATGAGCGTCCGATCTGCCGCGCTACGTAAGCAATAGCCGAGTTGGCCATCCATTGTCTAAGCGAAGTAGTGCACCGCGACCTTCGGATTCGGCCCGTATGCGCTGTTGACCTGGAGTCGCCCACGAGGCTCACCCAGGTAGCAGGACGTGCGCTGCCTGTTACGCCAGCATCGCTTCGCGGAACTCTCGCGGCCCCGGCCGCGACCGCCACGGCGTCAAGCTCTGCGCCACGTCCGCCAGGATGGCCGAGGTGCGTCCGGAGTTGGTGGCACGCGCGATCTGCAAGGCATCGAGGGCGACGGAGGCAGCCTCGTCCGGGTGCCCGCTCAGCGCCAGCGCCGCTGCCCGCCGGGCGCTGAACAGCGCGGTGTCCCGCCGCGACAGCGCATCTCTGGCCAGTATGTCGGCGAAGATCCCAGCGGCCTGGTCGGGCACGCCAGCTTCGGTGTAGACCGCCGCATCCCGCAACTGGAGTGTGACGGAACTGAGACGGGACGCGGGAGCCTCGACCTCAGCATCAAGGGTCTGTCGAGCAATATCCAGCTTTCGCTCGATGACCGACAGCGCCCCTCCGTGCGTGGCCAGCGCCAGCGCTTCCTGCTGTACTTGCTCAGCCCGAAGCGCCGGCGGTGCGGTGGGACAGACCCGGCCCGCGGCCTCAGCCAGGTTCAACATGCGGGCCAGCTCGCGGCTGTCGTAGGCCATCTGCGACTTCTTGACCAGTACATACGCCTGCATCGGGACGTCTTGGGCTTCCTGCGCCCACTCCATCGCCCGGTCGTACCAGTAGCTGGCTGAGCCAGGGTCATGGAGGTCTCGATAGAGCCAGCCGGCGAACTCGGCGCCGTCCGCCCCGACCGCCAGCAGCTGACGACGGACGCCTGGTTGCACATCGCGGGCGTGCTGCTGAATGGCCCCAAGGACGCCGAGCACCAGCGGTAAGACGCGCAGCGGTCCCAGCTGACCGTCGTCGGTCTTGCACTGCTCGAACTGTCGGGCGAAGAAGCCGACCACCGAACCGTCCAGGTAGCGGCGGGCGTCCTCCAGGGCGGCGGCCATGTGTTGCAGCTCGTCCAAACCGGCGAACGGCAGCACGCGCACGGCCTGCCGTCCAACGGACGTGGCTTCAATCTTCCTCGTTCTGGAGGCCGCCACGTCGCCAAGCACGGCGTCGAGGCCATGCGCGGAAGCGGCTTCGGCATCGACCGGCAGCATGACCTCCCGGCCGGCCAGCAGAACGGGCAGCAAGACCGAAGGGCGATCGTCGGCGGCTGAGCGGGTCCGCGGCTCGCCGGGCAGGTCGAACCACAGCAACTCGGCCGGGATACCGAGGATCTGGCTGTAGCGGATCAGCTTGGTGAGCTCTTCGGGCGCCCGGCCGTTCTCGATGCGGCTGAGCTGGGCCTGGGTCATGCCGAGCCAGGTGCCGACCAGCTCCTGGGACAACGTTTGGCCGTGGAACGGATGCGTCCGGTAGGCGAAGAGCACCCGGCCCATGTGCCAGGTCGCCAGGGCATCCCTCATCTTGTCGAGCTGCCAGAAGTCCGGCGGCACGGTGGGCGGCCGGGTCTGAGCCTCCAAGTTGGCGCTCTGGCAGGGGCTGCACAGCTTCCGCGGGTTGTCGCCCGCCAGCCGGTGCCCGCAGCGCGAGCAGTGCCGGGGCTCGGTCATCGCTGGACGGCCTCCCGTTCCACGCGCGCGTTCACGACCAAGGTCAACCTACGACGCTAACACCCGCTGTAGCAGGGTCTATGCGCCGCGCGTATGTCGGTCACCTTTTGTCGGCGTGGTGCCAAACGCAGCTCGCGCTGACGCTGGGGACCGTTCCGCCGAAGCGGCGGCACTCCCCGTGCGAAAGGGGTTCGTCCGTGCCCCTCACCTTGGCTGTCTCCGTCTTCGGCCCGCCGGCCGCCGGCAAGACCACGCTCACCGTGGCGCTCGGCGCGCACCCCGGCGGGGCCGTCTTCCGTCTCCGCGAGCACGTGCCGCAGACCATCCTGGCGGCCACGGCGACCAGCGCCGAACGCCTGGGCTGGATCGACGACTTCACCGTGGTGACGGCGCTGCGTGGTTACCTCGACGCCACGGTCCGGGCCGGCGAGGCGCACACGCTGTTCTTCGACAACTTCCCCGGCAACGGCACCCAGGTGCGGCTGTTCCTACTCGCCCTGCGCCAGCACGCGCCGGAGTGTGTGGTTCGCGCCGTGGAGCTGGCGGCCGATACCACCACCTTGTACCGCCGGGCCACCCGGCGGCGGGTGTGTCACAGCTGCGAACGCGATCCGATCCGTGATCCCCGGCTGCCAGCCGAAGCCCGTGCCGACGACGCCCACGCCTGCGCCCGCTGCGGCGGCGTCCTGCACCCCCGCCGGGGCGATGCCCCGCGGCTGCTACGCGCCCGGCTCAACCGCTACCGCCAGACCGCCGATGGCATCCGCGGTGCCTTCCAGGAAGCCGGCGTGCCGGTCTTCCAGCTCAACGCTGCTAGCGGCGCCAGCCAGATCTTCGAGGACATCACCGCCCTACTGACGAGCAGGAGCACTCCGTGACGACCGTCCACCTTGATCCGCCACGCCTGCGGAGGGATGACGACTACGGCCACGCCCGGATGCCGCGCCGGGCCAGCCTGCCCGCCCCCGATCGGATCGAGCGCATCGCCTACGGCCGCTTCCGCAACGTGTACCTGTACATCACCGAGGCGTGCCAGCTCCGGTGCGAGCACTGCTACATGGGCGAACGGCTGGACCGGGCGCTCAAGCTGACCTTGCCGCAGATCCGGGACACCCTCGCCACGTGGCGCCGGATGGGCGGCAGCAAGCTGACCATCCTCGGCGGCGAGCCGACACTGCACCCCAATTACGTGGACGCCATCCGGCTCGGCCGGCAGCTCGGCTACGAGGACGTCATCACGACGACCAACGCCCAGAAGCCGGCGGCCCGCAAGTTCCGCCAGCTCGAACCGGAGGACTTCGCCTACGTCCAGGTCAGCCTCGACGGCGGCAGCGCCGAGACCCACGACCGGGTACGCGGTGCGGACACCTTCGCCACTGCGCTGGAGACGACGGCCGAGCTGACCGGCCGTGGCTTCGACACCCGGATCATCTGCACCGTCAACCAGGCCAACAAGCCCGACGCCCTGAAGTTGCTGGACATCGCCGACGAGATCGGCGTGTCCCTGGTGAAGTTCCACGTCTTCTCGACCATCGGCGTGGGGCACGGCAACGCCGACATGGCCATCGGACCCGCGGAGTGGGTGACGTTTTGCGACGACCTGAACGGAATTGCGCCGGCCTACCGGACGCGGGTCTGGTACCAGCCGACGTATGCCCGCCGCGACCAGATGGCCCGCTACGCCGCCGAGGGCTACCAGGGCTGCATCGGGCGGACGCTGGACCGGATCTCGATCTTTCCCGACGGCAGGTGCTACGTCTGCTCCTACCTGTTCGACACCGACCTGTACTTCGCCCGGATGCAGGACGGGCAGGTGGTGCTCAACCGCGGTGACAACGAGTTCGATCTCTTCACCCGGCCGCTGGTCACGAGCGCCTGTGGCGGCTGCAAGGCATCAGCCTGCCAGGGCGGCTGCCCGGCCGAGGAGATCGTCATGGGCGGCTCGTCCTGCGCTGCCGAGCCGGACATCGTGCCGGTGTGCCGGCTGTGGAAGTCCAGCGCCAAGCCCGAGGACTGAGGAGAAGATTCAGATGGAACATGTCATCGAGCCACTGCGCGGGCTGGACTGGAACGACATCGACGCCGTAGAGCACGCCACCCGCAAGGCGCTCACCCAGTTCGCCGACGACCCGGATCTGATCCGGGTCGCGCTCCTCGAACTACCGAACCGGCCGGAGCTGCTGGCCTTGTGCGAGCACTACGACATCCTGGACAAGATCGTGCTGTACCAGGATGACGCCGGCATCCGGGTGCGGCTGCATGTCTTCCTGCCCGGCTACTTCGACCGGCCGCACAACCACCGCTGGTCGTACGCCAGCCGCATCGTGCGCGGGGAGTACCGGCACTACCTCTTCGGCGACCTCGACGTGGACGCCGAACCGGAGCCGGGCTCCCTGACTGCGCTCCAAGTCCGGCAGGAGCAGATCGGCGACACCTACGCCCTGCACCACAGCATGGTGCACGCCGTAGTGGCCGAGCCATACACGGTGTCCCTGGTCATCCGCGGGCCGGCCGTGAAGGAGCGCTTCCTGGTCATGGACCGGGGGACCGGCGAGCGCTGGTGGCAGTACGGGGCCGAGCAGGAGACGGCCGGCGACGCGGCCCGTAAGCGGATGACCAGGGAACGGCTGGACGAGCTGACGGGGTTGCTGCGGGAGTGGGATCTCTTCTAGCGGACGGCCGCCGGTAGCTGATCCAGCGATTCACCGCACGCCAGCAGTTCCGTGAGATGCGGCAGCGGTTCGTGGTGGGCTCGCGCACACCGGAGCCCACCACTGGCCGAGGCCAGGGCCAAGCTGTCCCGCATCGGCCAGCCGTGGAGCAGGCCGTAGAGCAGCCCACCGGAGAACGCCGCGCCCGCGCAGTGGGTGTGGCGCACCGTGACCGGGACGGCCGGCACGGAAACAGTGACATCCGCCCCCACCGCGCACGCCCCGGCCGCCCCGGCGGTGACTACCACCCACGAAGCTCCGGTCTGGCCCAGCAGGGTGGCGGCTACGGCCGGGGCAGTTTCGTGCGCGTCGTCGTCGACGTTGGTCTGGATGATCAGATCCGGGCAGTCCCGGAGGACGGACGCCACCATCGGTGTGAGGACCGACCCTCCGAGGTTGACCAGCAGTGGCACGCTGGGCGTCCGCGCGGCCTGGATGGCCCGGATCGCGGCCGGTTCGATTACCTTGTAGCAGTCGACGTAGGCGTAGGAGGCCCTGGCCAGCGGTGCAAGGTCGACCGCGGTCAGGGCCTCGGCGACTCCTTGTAGGTACGGGAACCAGGTGCGCGTGCCGTCCTCGTCCGCCACGATCACGATCTGCGGCGTCGCCAGGCCGGGCACCGTCTCGACGGTGGTCAGCACACGGCCCCGGTGGAGCCAGGCTCTGACCTGGTCGCCCGGCGCATCGTCACCGATGTTGTTGCTGATCACGAGCGCTGGGATGTCGAGCGCGGCCAGGACGGCGGCGACCATCGGGCCATCGGCAGCGATGGAGGCTTCAGACCGCTGCACCTCGGCCCCGTGGTTGGCCTGCGGGAAGCGCTCGACGTTCCACAGTGACGCGGCGGCCAGGTAGCTGAAGCAAACCACCGGGCCGGAATCGGTGGCCACGGCTACCAGCCGTAGGTCGAGAAGGGCTGACCGGCGGCGATGTGCTCCAGGGCGGTGCGGCAGTAGGCGATCAGGTGGGTGGGCAGCTCGTCCAGCGGGAACCAGGCCAGCTCGCTGCACTTGTCGGGCTCGCGGTTGTCCGGCTCGCCGTCCCATTTGCGCACGGCGAAGAAGAAGGCCGCCCGGCCGCCGCTCGACGAATTGTGCATGACGTGCGCGAACTCGACGGCTTCCGGCTCGATGGTCACGCCGATTTCTTCCTTGGCCTCGCGGACGAGGGCCGCGATCACCGACTCACCCGCTTCGAGGTGGCCGGACGGGAGGTGGTAGGCGCCGTCTTCGTAGCCGGTGTTCTGGCGGCGGCCGAAGAGCACTTGATCGCCGTCCAGCAGGAGAAGATGGACGTCAGCGGTGAGCTGGTGACGGTGAGAGGCGGTCATGTGCCGGACCGTAGTGAGCTATGTGGAGCATGTCCATACGTTTGAGGTATAGACCTATCCAGCGAGCGCCCTCTGTGGTTGACGGAGAGAAGCCACGCCGTCATTCAGACGTTACTCTGCACTCGTCCCGAGCCAGCAGCTATTCTCGGAGGAGAAAATATGGCGGCACTCCGCCTACCTTCTCCGCAACGGTCATCTTGTCAGGACGGCTGATCAGCGATGCCGCTTCCTGCGCTCTGGATCGTATTTCCTCCGCTCGCCTGTCAGGTACATCTCCGAGAATAGCGCAAGCCAAGGCGGAACATAGTACATCGGCATGCCAGAAACGGCTGACCTCGACAAAATCTTCTGCGAGAGAAAGCGCCCATTCTGCAAGCTGCGCAAACCGAGCGGGCTTTGCAGTGCCGGCATGTACTGCGATTATGACTTTCAACTGAGTGGCCATACAGACCGTAGTTCCGACCTTATAGCCAGAGTCTCTACAACGGCTACCCAGATCGGTGAGCATCCTGTTCGCCTGCTTGTTGTCGACCAGCGCAGTCATCACCGCCCGAGCAAACTCCACCTCAAGAAGAGGCAGAGAACTGCCAGTCTTTGCGAACTTCAGCATCAGGTCCTGATAAAGGGCCAGGAGTTGGTCGATGTTGCCGCCGCTCGGAGCACCACGCAACATCCGTTCCGACTGTATCCGCAGGCCGGTTTGGGTAATACGTCGACTCAAGAACGCATCCACAATGCCGGACTTGCCAAGTTCAAAGACCTCTGATAGAAGTGCATAGATCCGTTCATTTGCAGAATTCAAATCGCCTCGGCGAAGGTCGAGATCCGCAAGGCGACGCCCCGCTTCAAGCGCATACAGGCCGAATTCAGCCTTCTCGCTAGCCAGCAGTTTGTAGAATTCCGAACTCTGCATGTAGCAGGCTTCGGCCTCCTTCCACTCGCATCGTTGAAAATGGAACACGCCAAGGGCATAGCTGTGCTGGGCGGGAGTAAGAGGCATTTCAGTTGCCAAGGGATGGTCGATGTGCCAGCGAGCATCCTCGATCACGTCGGTCGTGTAAGCCTCGGTTAGCGGCCTGAGATCGCTCGATAGAAGCGCCTCGTACACATACGCATCAGGTCGACGCGCACGCACCGTATTGAGAACATCTCCGACCTCATCAAGGATTCCGAGTTCGAGTGCTTCAGTCTCAAGGGCCGTGAAGCGCCGGGACCAGGGTTCAGATAGGACCGACCGGGCGCCATTGACGGCCTCCGCTGACATCTCTTCGCGCTGCCTTCCACGGCGGAGAAAAAGTGCCGGCACTTGGCATAGCGGATCTGTCTCGTCCCCTTGCGAGAAGGCAATGCCAGTTCTGACCGCCGAGCCGCGAGCCGAAATATCGAAGCTCGCGAGCATGTACTCGACTTCTTGCGGCCAGGAGGAAGGAATCGGTGCACCGCCCATCCAAGATGACAAATTAAGTCGATGTGATGCTACTCTATAGGCTTGCACGGCGACGGCAGCCAGTGCGTCGCCTCGGATCGAGGCAACGAGTTCACGTGTCAGACTGTGTATATGGAGGAATGGTAGCGCGTTTGGGTGTACTAGGTTCCAGCGTTCGATGATTCGCAGGCCTTTGCTAAGGATTGCCTCATCTTCGAGATTTAGCTCTTTGCTGATTTGGCCTTCGACCACGTCCGATGGCGGCCACGATAGACGCAGAGCTTCCTGGACAGAGCGCACGGGGTACGCAAGGATCACCAGGTCGAGTGCAAGAAGCACATACTGCGGCTGGCGCTTCAGGGCGTCGACAATCATGCGGTAGATCGCTGTGATCGTCGTATCCTCGTCGTCGCCGTAGCTCTCTAGCACGACCGCTACATTCTCGCGCAGACTTTCAAGGAAGGCTGTGAGATCACCATTGTAAGGAGCGTTTATCAGACAGGCGCATCCGTGCACTATCGCGAGCGGCCTGAAGTCTAGCGCCTCAGCAAGATATTTTTTACCATCCTCCTGCAACCCTTGACTGTGCAGGGAAACTAGCTGAACAGCCTCATCGTTCGCCATATTCATGACTTCGATTGGCGCGATGTTTACCACTTTGCTGTCGAGATTCTTTCGACTGGTAATAATTATCCGTGACCGCACTCCCGGCGGCACGAATCTCTCCAGTTCAGTACGAGAGTCTATGTTGTCGAGTACAACGACCGGTGGCGGTGTTTCACTGGTGACGAGTTTTCTGAAGGTTACAACTAGCTCACTTACGCCGACATCCGAAACCGCAAATCCGTGACGATCAAGCATCTCGCGGAATGAATCTTCGACTGGCCCCTTACCCCCTTCTTGAAAGGGTATGACCGGAATCCAGTCGTGCGCCGCAAACCGAAGGAAACTCCGAGTCAGGTGGAGCGCCAGTGTGGTTTTTCCGGTACCCGCCTCACCGTGAATCAGAACCAGACGCTCTCCAGAGGAAAGCACCTCAGAAAACCTCTTCTCAAGATCCGGTCGCGAAACATATTCCGGATCTTCGGCAAGTACGAAATGCCGATCGGAGATTTCCATCCGCTGCAGGATGGCCGCCAGCCTGTCACGGAGATCTTCAATTGCGCGCTGAACGGTTTTCTCTGATAGGAGGGGCTCGCCGCAACCCGTCCGGATCTCCTGGAACGTTTCGCTGTACGACTTGTTGCTATCTGCAAATATTTCTGCACCGAGCTCACGCCAGGTGAATTTGTCCTGAAGGCGTGCCATGGGAGCAGCCTCAAGCTGAGCGACTGCTTGATCAATAAGGACCCGCAGCGCGCGTCCCGGGTTCTGTGTAAAAAGGCCAGGATCGCGGCTATCGAGGATACGACGCAGCATCGGGATCGCAAGCGGCGGACTTTGGAAGTGCCGCGTGAAAGTGTGTGGGATCGAGCGTCGCGCTACTTCGTTGAGTTCGTCCGCGAGCTGGTCTTTATCTGACTTCACCGACCCATGATGGCCTACATCCGTACCGAAGGCAAACGGCTGTCTACGGCTGACCGATCTGGATGCCGTTGGGAGTCAACCTCGCACCGTCAGGTAGCCGAGAGAAGGACCCCGAGGCTTCCGATTCAAGGTCGGCAGCCTGTTCCGCGTTTCCGCGTTCCCTAATCTCTGCTGCCGCGAACATAGCGGAATCACCGGAAATCCCAGCGCTCGGCGTGCCGCCCACGTAGGCGATGAGTTTTCTCGCGAACGGGTAGTCAAATTCGGCCAGCCCTACGGCGCAATCCACGGCAGTCGTCCGTTGATGACCGTTACCGCTGTTTGCCCAGCGGCAAATAAGTTCTTTTCCACGCGACGGTTCACGCTCCGCAAGTTGAACCACAGCGCCCACCAGAACGGCGGTAAGTCTGTCAGCGGCCGCTTCGCCTTCCGGGCTCATCTCATATCCTGCCCAGCCCAATGCTTCGGCGAGCACCGTAACCTCGGTATCGGTCATGCTATCGAGGTCAAATAGTTGGCGCTCAGAACCCGACTCGCGCTCGGGCAACGGCGCGAAGAATTCGGGCTGTGGTGGCAATTCGGTCATTTCTTTACTGATTTAAACACGGCGGGTTGCTGCGGTCAATGATCTTTCAAATTATGGAGCTTCGAGTTGCCGGACACCCCTTGTCCGGCAACTTGTCCAGTAACCATCTTTCCCGGACATGCGGCTGATCCATAGCTTCCTCTCGTCTGCTGGGAAATGGGTCCCGGCGTCGAGAAAGGGAGTGACATGAGCGGAAGCAGTCTCGTTCCGCGCGGTGGAGGCGGTACACCGATTCCCCGCGAAACAGCCAAGGCCCTGGTGCGGCTCAACGGCGCGGTCGTGCACGAGCAGGCCGTGCTGCGTGCGGTGTCCAGCGTCACCGAGGCGGCGATGTCGGAGGCGGCCTACCTGATGCGGGTGCGCGGTCAGCTGGAGGCGGCTGCGCCGGACGCGAAGGAGGCCCTGGACCTCATCGCGAACACGACCAACATGAACCTCGCCCGCATCGTGCACCGCTTCGGCTCGGAGGTGAGCTGAGTGGCCGCGCTGATCGTGATTCTCGTGGTCCTGGCGGTCATGGGCGCCTGCGGCATCGCGTACGCCTGGAAGACGGCGCGGGAGGCCGGGATGCCCTGGCTTCGTGCCCGTCACATCCAGGACACCGCGCAGGCGGCCATGAACGACATCCGGGAGGAGACGCGGCGTGCGGAGGAGCGCATGCGGCGGGCCGCCTTCTTCCACGCCCGCAACCAGGGTGGCAGGTGGGGTCAGTGATCACGCAGATCACCCTGATCGCCCTCGGCGCAGTTCTGCTCCTCCTGGTGTGCGTCGTGTTCGTCCAGTGCCTCTGGATCAGTCGGCTGGACAGGGAAAACACGATTCGCGTGGCGCAGAAGGAGCTTGAGCGCCGACGGGCACGAGCCTCGGAGACGCCGCGTGACTCTGACGAGCGGAGCCACCCCGATGACTGACCTCATCTTGGTTGTGCTGATCTTCGTGGCCTTCTGGGCGGGCCGGCTCTACCAGTGGGTTCGGGATGCCCGGTCGACCATGGGCACTCCGTCCCGCAAGCGCTCGAAGGGCAAGCAGTGAGCACGCGCCGGCTCCACGACGAGGTGGTGGTCCGCGTGCCGCTGGAGGCGCTGCGGTCGGAGACCATTTCGGTCCTGACCGACTCGTACCAGACCCTCTTCATGAGCTGCTACGGCGAAGAGAAGGCCCGCCGGAAGGCCGCGGCCGTCCGGCTGGGCGAGGCACTGGCCAATGTGGACATCCTGCCGCTGATGGCCGAGAACCACGAGGATTATCGGCCGGCGTAGGCCGGCTCCCTCGCCGATTCCCCATTCACTAATCCCTGTCCCACCTGGCGGCAGGCTGGCGATAGCCATGCCTGCCGCCAGGTGAAAGGAGTTTTCGGTCTGGGGCGACGAAGTCGACAGCGACGTGACGCTGTAGGCGGTACCGCATTTCCAACCGGGAGAGAAAGGACTCTACGTAGATGGATTGGGACTCGCCGGTGGTGAAAGCCATCGTGGCGTTCACCGTGCTCTGCATCGCCCTACGGGTCGCCTACGAGGCAATCCAGCCGCTGGTCATCCCGGGCGCCATCGCGGCGGCCGTGGGAGCCGTGGTGTGGCTCGTGCTGCGGCGCCGATAGACGGCCAGGCGCCGGCAGCGTGTTTTCCACAGTTTCAGCAGGGGTCGTCGTGGGCGTCATCTATTTCTTCCTTGACAATGCGATCTTGTCGCGCGCATAAGGAGAAGTGGGGGGGTGTCGCCCATCATGGCCGGTCGGACTTCCGGATCGTTTGCGGCGCGTATGCCGTTCGCGCGACGCCAACAAGAGGTGCAACTACAAGGAGGTCTATGGTAAAAGGCGACAAGATCCGGGTACGTGGGAAGCCCCGGAAGGACATCGATGTAGAACTATTTATCCAGGCGCTTCTGCTGGCGTGCCGGGATATCGAGGAACAAGAAGGGGACGAGGTACGCACCCCGCCCCCGCCAGCGACCGGCCAGAGTGCCGACGGCCCGGCGATCTAACCGCCGAACCGATTCTCCTGGCGGATGTATTCCTTTCTACTCTTCAGAGGAGCGTCATTACAAGCATGGACAGGACCGAACCCAAAACGGGGTCGGATTCTGTGGGCAGCGCCACGCCGTTCACCGGACGGACGGCTGTGGCGGTGCGGCACGGCATCACGGGCGTGGTCTTCGTCATCGCCGTCCTGGCGTTCGCCTTTGGCTTCGGCAGCGGCTGGTCGCTCGGCCTCCAGTTGGGCGTCCCCGGCTGGACGGCACCCTTGGTGGCCCCGGCCGTCGATCTGTCGGTCATGGCGCTGCTGGCCGCGGTGCAGTATCTGCGGGCCAACGGCGCACCGGGACGATTGGTCGGTCCCCGGCTCCTGCTCGTGCTCTGCGGCCTCATGACCTTCGCCCTCAACACCACCAAGCCGCTGCTGGACGGTGCTTGGGGACGGGCAGCCTTCGACGCTATAGCCCCCGGCCTGCTCATCGGATGGAGCGAGGTCGCGCCGCGCCTCTTGGCGCTGCTACACCAGCCGGCCGTCCCGGACGGTCCATCTCCCGCCGTCCCGGCCATCCGGGACGATGACGGGACGACCGAGGCCGAGGTCCCGGACCGGCCGCGTCCGCAGACGGTCCTGGCTCCCGCCCTTGTGCGCCGGGCGCGCCAGGCCGATGCCGCGCACCGCAAGGCCACCGGGCGGCCGATTACCCGCGATGCCCTGCGCGAGGAGCTACGGATCTCCAATGCCGTAGCCGGACAACTGGTCCGGACCATCCGGGCCGAGCGCCGGAACCAGTAGGCGGACGTTGCGGAATTCGCTACGGATCTACCAGAGGTACAAATACCGGGCGGCCTATTTCGCGCTTGACAGCCCGCTTTTGCGGCGAGCATAAGGAGAAATAGGGTCCGTCGCCACACTGCCGGCCAGCATCAAGGCCGCCCTCGGCAGGTTTGCCGCCCGCGACACCTGAAATCCAACCAGTTAGTAAAGGAAACGTATGACAGGACAAGAAACAGTCCGGGTGCGCCGTGCACCCAGGGCCAGCATTGCTATTGGTTCCGGCGCCCGGATGCCGAACCAGGCGGCCCGGTTCATGGTCGGGACGGCCAGCGGCCGAAGCGAGACGGAGGCCCGCCCGTGATCCCGGCCATCGTCGTGGCGGCCAGCACCCTCTTGGTGCTCGGGACCATCATCGGGATGCGGGCGCTCGACGCCCGGCGCTGGCGGACGTCCCTGGTGGCCTACCGCTTGACCATCCCGTTCGACCTCAAGCCCGACGACGTAGCTCAGTGGCTGGCGCTGGTTGCCGCAGCAACCCAAGCGCCGCGCTGGTCGCTGCTGGTTCTGCCGCCGCTGGGCCTAGAGATCGTGGCCACCCAGCAGGGGATCACGCACTACGTGCTGCTGCCGAAGGCTGCCGAGGCCCGTCTGCTGAACACGATCCGGGCGGGCTTGCCCAGCGCCAGGCTGGAAGCCGCCCCGGAGTTCCTGGACCGCCAGCTGCGTTGCCGGATTGCCGGCGAACTGACCATGACCTCCCGCCGCCGGCCGCTGTCGCGCGATCGAGCCGAGAGCATCACGGCCAGCCACCTGTCGTCGCTTCAGCCGCTGCGTTCGGGCGAGGAAGTACGGGTGCAGTGGGCGCTGACCAGCGCCGGGAACAGCGCTCCGGTGCACAGCGCCTCGGCCCGTGCCGGCGACGGCTGGTGGAGTACCTACCTCGTGGAGGGCACGGTGCCGGCCAATGCCGAAGCTGTACGCGCCCAGCGCACCAAGGAAGCCGATCCGCTGCTGCACGCCGTAGCCCGGGTTGGAGTCGTGGCGGCCGATCACCGGCGGGCCAAGACCTTGCTGGCGCGTACCTGGTCGACGCTGCACGGGCCGAACGCCCCGGGCGTCAGCATGGTGCGCCGCTGGCTGCCGGCCGACATCGTGGCCCGGCGGATGGAACGGCGGGCGCTGCCGTTGACCCGCTGGCCGCTGCTACTCAGCAGTGTCGAACTACCGAGCCTGGTCGGTTTTCTGCTGGGTTCGGTGTCGCTGCCGGGCATGCCGCAGGGCGGTAGCCGCCTCCTGGCTCCGTCACCGGGGATGCCCCGCACCGGCACGATACTGGCGCAGAGCAACTACGGCAGCGAGGCCGTACCCCTGGCGATGCGGACGCCGGACCGGCTGCGCCACCTCTACCTCTTGGGGCCGACCGGCGTCGGGAAGTCCACCCTGATCGACAACGTGGCGCTCCAGGATGCCGCCGCCGGCCTCGCCGTCCTGCTGATCGACCCCAAGGGCGACCTGGTGGACGACTTCCTGGCCCGCGTGCCGGAGGAACGGGCGGACGACGTCGTAGTGCTCGACCCATCGGCCACCGCCCGGCCGGTGGGCTTCAACCTCTTCGGGGGCCTGCGCACGGAGCAGGACAAGGAACTGGCCGTAGACAACGTGGTGCACATCATGGCCGAGCTGTGGCGCAGCTCGTTCGGCCCGCGGACCACGGACGTCTTGCGCAGCTCCCTGTTGACATTGACGCACACCACGGCCGCGGACGGCTCAGCCTTCACCCTGGCCGAGGTCCCAGAATTGCTAATGAATCCGACATTTCGCCGCTCCGTGACCAACCAGCCGAGTGTGCCGGCCGGGGTCCGACCCTTCTGGCACGCCTACGAGGAGATGAGCGACGTCCAGCGCTTGCAGGTCATCGGGCCAGCCATGAACAAGCTGCGGGCCATCCTGACCCGTTCGCCGTTGCGCCTCATGCTGGGGCAGAGCCAGGGCTTCGACCTCACCGAACTGTTCACCAAACGCCGCATCGTGCTGGCCCCGCTGTACAAGGGCGTCATCGGCACCGACACGGCGCAGTTGCTCGGCGCGCTGTTGGTGGCCCTCTTCTGGCAGCGCACCCTGGCACGGGCCGCCGTGCCCGCCGAGCAGCGGCGGCCGGTCATGGTCCACGTAGATGAATTCCAGGATGTCCTGCGGCTGCCACTGGACATCGCCGACATGCTGGCTCAGGCCCGCGGCCTCGGTGTCGGGCTGACGCTGGCGAACCAGCAGCTCGGCCAGCTCTCGGACGCCATCAAGTCGGCGGTACTGGGGACGGTGCGCTCGTCGGTCGTCTTCCAACTCGACTACGACGACGCCCAGAAGATGGCCCAACGGTTCGCGCCCCTGACCCGGGACGACCTCATGGGCCTGAGCGCGTACGAGGTGGCGCTCCGGCTCAACATCAACAACACCACGTATCGGCCGGTGACCGGGAAGACGTTGCCGCTACCGGATGCACTGCGTGACGGCCGGGACTTGGCCGAAGCCAGCCGCCAGCGCTTCGGCACGGCCCGCGAGGACGTCGAAGCGGCTTTGCGCGCCCGTGTCGGCCGCCCGGACGAGACCGGCACCGGCGGGACCATCGGCCGCCGTCGGCGAGGGGGCACAGCATGACCACCCACCCGTTCGCCCCACCGCTCGCCCACCCGATCCCGTCGACCACAGCCCGGCTGTTTCCGCTGTCCTGCCGGCATTCTTATCCTCTTCGTCCAGTGACACATGACCTCCCCTATGGAGGTCACCTATGACCGCCGCCCGCCACTCACCGGCCATGATCGAGCTGCTGGTCGATCAGCTCAGCGACCGGGACCGAGCCATCCTGTACGATGTCGGCAAGGTGCGGGTGCTCAGCGGCGCACAGCTCACCCGACTGCATTTTCATGATCTCACTGCTACATCGCGTGACCGCACCCGGCGCGGAGTACTAGCCCGACTCGCCGGCCATGACCTTGTCGCCCCGCTGGACCGCGCGGTCGGCGGCGCCCGTTCCGGCAGCGCGGGATACGTCTACGCCCTCGGCGTCGCCGGCCAACGGGCCTTGCCGTTGCTCCATGCCGATGCGGTAGGTCTGCCGACGCGGGCGCGGCGACCGTGGACGCCCGGCCAGTCCTTCCTGAAGCACACACTGGCGATCTCCGAGCTGTACGTCCAGCTCGTGGAAGCGGAACGGGCCGGCCGGCTGACGCTGACCCGTTTCGCGGCCGAGGCTGGGGCCTGGTGGCCGGATGGGGCTGGCGGCCTCGTGAAGCCGGACGCCTCGGCCTGCGTGGCGTTCGGTGACGTCGAGGACTCCTGGCTTGTGGAGGTGGACCGGGCCACCGAGTCACCCGAGACGTTGTACCGGAAGCTGCGGCGCTACGTCGACTTCGCCGGTGCCGGTCAGCTCGGGCCGGACGGCGTCACGCCGCGGGTGCTGGTGACCGTCCCGCACGATCGCCGGCTTCAAGTGGTACGGGACATCCTCGCCCGGCTGCCGCCACCGGCTGATCAGCTCCTTGCCGCTGTGCTCTTTGACGAAGCGGTGAAACAAGTGGGGCGGGTACTGCGGGAATGAGCCTGATGATTGTCAACTATTGACAACGATAAGTATTGCAAGCTTGCAACGATAGAGGGATACTGGCAATGTGAAAGGAGGGCCGAGGCGTGAGTGAAGCTGGGCATCGCGAACCGCTGGGACAGCGTATCCGGCGTGCACGTCTTGACCGACAGCTTTCTGGTGTACAGCTCGCCAGGCGTGTCGGTGTTCACCCCTCCAACATCTCCCGCATTGAAAACGGCGACACGACGTCTCCAACGGCTGAGCTGTTGCAGCGCATTGCCCACGCCTTGGAGCTCGACCAGGCTGAACTGCTTGTCTACCTCGGCCTGACCGTACCTCGGGCTATCCCGCCACTGCATGCCTATCTCCGTGCGACCTACCCGGGCCTACCAGACGAAGCTATCCAGGAGGCCGAAGACGCGGTCACCCGGATCGCAGAGAGGTATGAGGCTGGCCCGCGCGAGACGTAGCTATCTATCCCAGCATTGACATGTAAGGCGTACCAAGAAAGGGGGAAGCCTTGAACAAGGACATTCTGACACGAGTCCGGGAGATCATTCCGGTGCGAGCCATCACCCAGGGCGAGGCCCTGATCTTGGCGGAGCGGCAGGCAGCGCTACTGCTCCAGCTCCTCGCCATCCGCGCAGTTCCAGTCGATGTCTTCAAGATCAGCGAACTGCCGAACGTCGAGGTGCAGGTGAAGCCGCGATACGAGATGTCGGCCATCGCTGAGCTACCGGAGACCTCGGAAGTCGGTGGTGTCACGCATATGCGACGCGATGGTCGAACGGTTTTTACCATAAACCGCGAGGACCCCGTGGGCCGGCGGCGTTTTAGTCTGGCGCATGAGGTGAAGCACCTCATCGACGATCCCGCGGTCGAGATCATGTACGCCAAGTTCGGGTACGGGAAGCCCGAGAATCGGGCGCGGCAGATCGAGCGGGTGTGCGATCACTTCGCCGCCTGCTTCCTCATGCCGCGGACGGTGCTCAAACGAGCCTGGGTGAACGGGCTCCAAGACCTCGAAGCCCTCGCGGAGCAATTCAAGGTGTCGATGTCGGCTATGCAGATTCGTCTGAAGTACCTCGGCCTGACGGACGAGGAGGAGCGGCCAGCCTCGGAATACTTCCGGCTGGACGGACCGTCCTTGATCTTCGGGGCTGACTGCCCCGACGTGGCAGCCTAATCGCAGAAAGGAGGAAGAGTGATCAACCAGAGACCACCAGCGATCCGCGGCGAGCAGGCCATCGCCTACTACCGCGTCTCATCTTCCGGGCAGGTCAATACCGACTACGACCCGGAAGGCATCTCGCTGCCGGCTCAGCGGGTGGCCTGTAAGCAGCGCGCCCGAGAGCTGGGCGTCGTCCTGGTGGACGAGTACATCGACCCGGGGAAGAGCGGCAAGACGATTGACCAGCGGCCGGCCTTCCAGGAGATGATCGCCCGCATCAAGGCCGACCGGCACATCAAGCACGTCTTCGTCTACGCCCTGTCGCGGTTCGCGCGGAACCGCTACGACGATGCGATCATGATGATGACGCTCGAACGGCTCGGCGTGCAGCTCCACTCGGCCACCGAGAAGAACCTCGACACCACGCCAGCCGGCCAGGCGATGCACGGCATGATCGCCGTCTTCAACGAGTACCAGGTGCGCGTCAGCGGCGAAGACATCAAGTACAAGATGGGCCAGAAGGCCAAGAAGGGCGGCACGCTCGGCGTGGCGCCCTTGGGCTACCTCAACGTCCGCGAGCAGTTCGAGGGCCGCGAGGTACGCACGGTGGCGCTTGATCCGGAGCGCGCGCCGTTCGTGGTCATGGCCTTCGAGCTGTACGCCACGGGCAAGTTCAACTTCCATACCCTCCGGGACGCCCTGACGGAGGCCGGCTTCAGGACCCGGCCCACGAAGCAGTGGGCGAGTCGCCCGATCTCGATCAACAAGATTGGCGAGATGCTGCGTGACCGCTACTACCTCGGCTACGTCCGCTACGACGGCGAGGAGTACGAGGGGCGGCACGAGCCGCTGATCTCCCAGGAGCTCTTCGACCGGGTACAGCGGGTGCTGTACGCCGAGCGGCGGGCCGGCACGCGGCACCGGACTCATGATCACTACTTGAAGGGTCTGGTCTGGTGTGACCGTTGCCGACGGCGGCTGATCATCATGCCTGGCAAGAGCAAGAGCGGCGTCCGGTACTTCTACTACATCTGCCAGGGCCGGCTCGATCACCAGTGCGACTTGCCATACATGGCCGTCAGCAGGGTCGAACGGGCCATCGAGGACTTCTACGTCAACGTCCGGCTGACGCCCGACTTCCGCGCGACGGTCCAGGCCCACCTCGACGAGATGATGGCCAGCACTTCGGACGCCAGTCGCCGCCTGCGGGCCCGGTACGAACGGCAGCTCAAGGAGCTGGACGTCCGGGAGGACGGTCTGCTGGACCTCGTGGGCGATCCCGACTGGCCCAAAGAGAAGTTGACAGCCAAGATCCGTGCCGTACGCGAGGAGCGCACCCGGCTGGAAGATCGGCTGGCCGAGAGCGACCGGCCGCTGGACACCGGGCACGAGGTGCTGGCCACCGTGCTCCGGCTGCTCGAAGATCCGCAGACACTGTACCGGCGCGCGGGTGTCCGTGCCCGCAAGGTCCTCAACATGGCGATCTTCACCAAGCTGCACGTCGATGTACAAGGCGAGCCGGTGGTGACCTCCGATGACCTCAAGGAGCCGTTCGCGGCCACGGTCTCGGCGCACCGCGCCTGGAGTCTCACCGAAGCCGTGGACGGCGTGCTGGCCGATCGGGAGCGCCAGGTTGCCCCGGCACGACAAAGCGGCGCTCCCCAGGGGGATGACGCCGCTCTCGATGATCTTTCTGACCGTGACCTCTTGATCACTGCTCTTTCGGGCGGGTGTTCAAGTACGGGGGTTCTGGTGCGGGAGGGGGGACTTGAACCCCCACGCCCGAAGGCGGCAGATCCTAAGTCTGCTGCGTCTGCCATTCCGCCACTCCCGCGTCACCTCCAGAGTAGCGATCGCCTCACCTGGGGGGCGCTCCGCCTCCCGCCGGGTTATGCCCCGCATCCTCACCAGGACCGCGGACAACCGCGGACAACAGTGGACAACCGCGGACAACAGTGGGCAGCCGTGGACGACCGTGGGCAGCCGCGGGTAGCCATGGAGGCTGCCCCAGTCCGGCCACGAACCTTCGTAGTGAGCCATTCACGAGGTTTACCGGTATCGGCCGGGTTTGGTGGACGCCAGGGCGGACAGATATCGACAGTCCAGAGGGCTCACGCCGCCGGTCGCCGAGGCTCGTCCCGCGGTCGTCGGGACGACAACCGTGAGAGGGCCGTTGTCGTCAGCCTGACTCGCACGGCTATCCGACCGGCGGCAGGGTTGTTTCGCGCCGGTTTGGCCAGGACGACTGGGAGACGATTCATATGACCCTCACCGAGGTCCCGCGCTCCGCCCCCGCCGATGTTCCGCCCACCGGCGAGGCACCGGCACAGGTCGAGAGCCCGCCGGCCAAGATCAGGGCCAAGATCAGGGCCGAGGCCAACGTCAGGGCCGGGAACGAGACCGGGAACGAGGCCCAACGGCTGGTCGGCCCCGGCCCCCGCCACGCCGCCCAGCGTGCCCTCCTCGAACGGAACCGGGCGTTGAAGCTCATCGACACCGGTCGGGCGACGACCGCGGCCGTCTGCGCGGTCCGTGACACGGGCCTGCGGGTGAACGGCAGGCCGGTCGCCGAGGTTCATCTGCTCATCGAACGCCCCGGCGCGTGGGGCAACGTGTATCCGGTGGTGCGCAGCACGGTCCTTCCCGACCCGGACGTCGACCTGAGCGAGGCGGCGACGGCTTCGTCGGGCCGCCCGCGTCGTATCCCCGTGCTGGTCGATCCGCACCGTCCGGAGAACGTGCTGCTGGGCTGGGATCTGCGGCCGGCGAGCTGACGAAGCCGTCAACGAAGCGGCCGACGAAGCCTGCGGGATGGGTCGGCCAGGCGCCTCAGGGACGGTCCCGGTCAGGCGGCTGCGAGGCCCAGATCGCGCAGCAGCTTGGCGACATGACCGGTCGCGCGGACGTTGTACTGCGCCACCTCGATCGTGCCGTCCGTGCCGATCACGAACGTCGAGCGGATCACGCCGATGGTCTTCTTCCCGTACATTGTCTTCTCGCCGAAGGCGCCGTACGCGGCGAGCACCTTCCGCTCCGGGTCGGAAAGCAGCGGGAACGTCAGGGCTTCCGCGTCGCGGAACTTCACCAGCTTGGCGGGCTTGTCGGGAGAGATCCCGAGCACGTCGATGCCGGCGTTGTCGAGCTGGGCGAGGCTGTCCCGGAAGTCGCAGGCCTGCTTCGTGCACCCCGGGGTCGACGCGGCCGGATAGAAGTAGACGACGACCCGCCGTCCCCGGTAGGACGCCAGGGACACCTCGTTCCCCTCGGAGTCGGGCAGGGTGAAGTCGGGTGCGATGTCGCCGGGGACCAGACGGGCGGCGTTGGCGGTCTCAGTCATGGCCCGAAAAGTAGCCGTGGCCCGCGCGGGACGGCAAACCCCCGGCGGACAGATCCCCAACGTGGCGAGGTTCGGGGGACCTGGGCACGGTCTGTGCACCGTGGACCGTGCCCAGGTCCCCCATCTGCTCAGGCTGCCCTGCTCAGGAGCCCGGTCAGGCTGCCGCGTCGACCGCCGCGCGGAAGCCCTCCGGGGTGAGCTGCTCCCCGGACAGCCGCTTGCCGTTGACGAAGACGGTCGGCGTGCCGGTGACGCCGGCCTTCGATGCGTCCTCGTCAACCTTGGCGACGTACCCGTCGTAGGTCCCCTCGTTGACCGCTTTCCGGTACGCCTGCGAGGTCAGCCCCGCTTTCGCTCCGAGCGTGATGAGCGTGTCGTTGGTGAAGCCGCCGGTGCGCTCCTCGGGCTGGTTCGCGTACAGCACATCGTGCAACTGCCGGAACCTGCCCTCGTTGGCGGCTGCCGCCGCCGCGTTCGCTGCCCGCTTCGACTCCGGCCCGATGAACGACATCATGTGGTAATCGATCTTGATTTTGCCGTCGTCAAGGAGCTTGCCGATGGTCGGCCCGGTTGTCTTCTCCAGCGTCCCGCAGATGGGGCACTGGAAATCCTCGTACAGGTCGACGGTGACCGGCGCGGACGCCTTGCCGACGACGATGCCGTGATCGGTGCCGGTGGCGCTCGCTGGCAGGACCACCGGCTTCGACTCCTCGCGGGAGTTCTGGACGGCGAAGCCAATCACGCCGACCAGGACGAGAACGGCCAGCACCACGCCGGTGATGATGCCGCGCCGCCGTCGCCGTTCCCGCGCTGCCGCCGCGGCCCGCGCCGCCGCGGCCTTGGCCCGTCGCTCCTGTCCGCTGACCGTCTTGCCTCCACTTGCCGGGGGGGTCGCGTCGGGCCTTGCGCCGCCGCCAGGGGCCCTACCGCCGGTCGTCAACGGTGCCTTCTTCGACTTCGCAGCCATCAGCGGTACTCCCGGAAAGATCGTTCACTGGTTGGTCGAGGAGACGGTCCACCGCCAGGTAGCCGCTCGGCCGCCAGGCCAGCAGCCCGGCGGCGGCGAGCAGCAGGCTGTCGCGGATCAGCTCGGAGGTGTAGTGCGTCGGGGCGTCGGCAGTGAGATCACCCCCAGAGGAGAAGCAGCCGCAGTCGATCCGCAGCCCCCGGGTGGCGGCCGACGCGATCGCTGCGATGTAGACGGCGAACATCACCGCGGACACGACGGCGGACAGCCGCACGGCGAGCCCCACGACGAGCAGCATCCCCAAGGCGATCTCCAGGAACGGGACGCCGTACGCGATCGGCTGCACGAGGGCATCGGGCAGGATGCGGAACGCCCGCACGGAGCGCACCATCCCGTCCGGGTCGTTGACCTTCAACAGCCCGGCGACCAGCCAGACCACGCCGAGGCCGAGGCGCAACACTGTGGAGACGGCGCGACTGGCCGGCTGCATGGGGGTGACAAGGCTGTAGGTGATCGGATTCAAGACCGTGCTTCTTCTGATCCGGACCGCTCGGCGGTCAGTTTGGGCAGGTCGTCGATGTATTCCTGGACGCTGGTCCCCGCCAGGTACAGCGCGCGGATCCTGTCATCCCGAGAGAAGACGATGACCTGGGCGCCATGGGTGACCAGAACGGAGCCGTCGGCCTGGACCTCCGGTTTCTCCAGGGGAACGCCCAAGGCCTCGGCCTCGGTACGGATCCGGTCGAACGGGCCGCGGACGCCGATGAAGGTTGCGTTGAACTGTTTAAGCCAACGGCTGAGGACCGCCCCCGTATCCCGATCAGGGTCGGTCGTCACGAAGACGACCGTCACCTGGTCACGCACGTCCGGTTTCACCTCGCCGAGTGCCGACGCGAGGTCCGCCATCGTGGTCGGGCAGACGTCCGGACAGTGGGTGTAGCCGAAGAACAGCATAGTGATCTTCCCCTGCGTGCGTGTGCGCAGGTCGAAGGGACGGCCGTCGGCGTCGGTGAGGTTGAGGGCCGGCTTGGCCAGCCGCCTGGCCGGGACGGTGCCGTGCAGGCTGCCGTCGCCGCCGTTGCCCACATCGACGATCTTCACTCCGGTGTCGGTTCCCGAGCCGGCGCAGGCGGTGAGCAGCGCCATCGAGGAAGCGACCAGGACCGTGGCAATGGTTCCGGCCAGCGCCGGACGGCGCCGCCGGGAGCGCGACGGGGGGAACTGTCCAGGCGGGGAACCGGCGTCGTGACGGGAACCCGTGTCGTGACGAGGATGGTGGACTGGGGACATGACGCTCCAGGGCAGGGCCGGGCAGGACGGATCGGGGCCACGGAAAACGTGTCCGCCTGACTGCGGCAGGTGCTGACGGTGGGAGTCGCCCGGGGCGACTCCCACCCGGGCCAGAGCACCGCTGGCCGTCGCGCACAGCGTTCAGCGTAATGTCCCGCCGGACGGATTCCGGTGTGCGGTTGCTTCCGCCTGTGGCGCCAGCTGCGCGGTGTCTGCGGCGCCAGCTGCGCGGTACGGAGACCGGGACCGGACGGGGCGAGACGCCGCGCGTCAGGGCGCCCGCGTGACGTGTCGCGCCACTGGCGGTTTGGTCTCGCCGGGCGGTGATGTGTCTGGCACGATCGTTGCAGGCCGGTCGCACCCGACGGAGATGTCCGTGGCGTCCATCGACGCCGATCGACGCCAGCCGCGGGAGCGCGTCCGCCATTCGCAACGGACGAGAGGGCGACATCGGTGCCGCAGGACCCGGCCGTGATCCAGCAACAGATCGAAGAGACCCGCGCCGAACTGGCGGAGACGATCGATTCCATCACGGAGATCGTCAGCCCGCGCCGCGTCGCCGAGCGGGCCCAGATGCAGCTGCGGGTGAAGACCGCCGAACTGCGCCACAGGTACGGTCCGGCCCTCGGGATCGGCCCGGGGCCGGCGCTTCCCGAACTGGAGGCCGGCGTCGGAGCCGATGGCGTGGACCGGCGGGGGGATGCGGGCACGCTGACCGGGGGTGCGCTGGACGGCAGGGCGGTGCCCGGCCCCTCTGGCGGCGCCACCGTGGTCCGGGTGGTGCGCTGGGAGCGGGTCGTTCTCGTGGGTGGAGGTGTGCTGCTCCTGGTGGGTGGGATCCGTCATCGCCGTCGTCGCCGGTCGTCCCGGCGCGGGTGAGCGGCCCGCCCGCCCGCCTGGGCCGCTCCCGGGCCGGTCGCGCCGACTCCCTGCCCCCGCTTACAGGTCGCCGGTGCGGCGCAGCCAGGCCAGCATGAGGATCCCCGGCAGCACCGGCAGCCAGAAGCTGATCAGGCGGTAGACGAGGACCGCGGTGAACATGGACGCCGCCGTACCGCCCGCGGCCGCGAGCCCGAAGGCCAGTGCCGGTTCGATCGCGCCGATGCCGCCGGCTGTCGGCGCCGCGCCGGCTACCATCGAGCCGATGAGGTAGACCGCGGCAACGGACAGCAACGTCATGCTGGTGCCGAATGCCCAGACCGTGCAGGCGAGCGCGAGGATCTGGAAGAAGCGTGTCCCTGTTTGGGACAGCAGCAGCAGCAGAGCCCGGCACGGGGAACGGGCGAGGATCTTCAGATGGGTGTCGAAGGCCCGCACCGCCGGCCGGGCCTTCGACCGGATCCGTGGATGGGCCACGGTGCCCGTCACGAGCGCGCAGACCGCCCCACAGCCGAGCACGAACGGCCCCGGCCCGAGCCCCTGGACAGTGGACCGCAGCGGGTTGGCCACGGCAGCCCCGATGCCCGAGTCGCTGAGGGTGCCGGCGACCAGGACGATGCCCCCGAGGTGCGCCACCCCGCCGGCCACCTTGATCGACGTGATGGCCGCCAGGGCCGCGGGACGCGTCATCCCGCGCCGTTCCAGGAAACGCAGATGGATCGCGATGGCCCCGAGACCCGCGGGCACGATCCGGTTCGCCGCCGCTGCCGCGACCTGCAGGCCGGTCACGGTGCGTAGCTCGATCCGCAGGCCGCTGGCCGCCCGCGTGGACAGGCCGTTGGCGAAGTAGAACAGGACCGAGGAGAGCGCGCAGATGACGAGCCAGTGCCAGCGGGGCGTGGGAACGCCGGCCAGCCGTGAGGCCATGTCGCCGCGGAAGCGCACGGCCAGGATGGTGAGGGGCACGGCGAGCACGCCGGCGAGCAGGACGTTGCGCCGCCGGGACCGGGACGATCGAACCGGTCCGAGACGGAGCGCGAGCGGTTCGGCGAAGACGTGGACGTCACCGGCCGGGGATGCGACGAGCTCGCCCCTCGGTGTCGTTGTAGAGCTCGGTTTCGTTGTAGAGCTCGGTGTCGTTGCAGCCACGTCGTCGGAGTTGTCGTCCGGGTGGGCACCGGGGCGTCGTAGTAGCTGCCGGGTCAGCACCACCGGCGGTGGAAGCGGGGGCGCGGGCGCGGCGGCGCTCTCGGCGCTGACAGCGCCGAGCAGGACCGGAGTCTCGATGACTACCCCCGTAGGATCGACAGGCGCGATCACGGTCGTGATGCAGAGGAGACGTACGTCACGGTACGCGGCTTGACGGTATGCGGCTTGGCTGAACAGCAGCTGAAGCAGTCTCATTGCCAACCTGGCCACCGGAAGTCGCGCGACGACGCTTCGGGAGGAATCGGTCGGCGGCCCTGGTCAGGAGCCGCAGACCGCCTCGATCGGATCCTGTTGGCGTGGCAGGTCGAACCAGACCTGCTTGCCTGACCCCCGGGTGTCCGGTACCTCGACGACACCCCACTGCATTGCCAGCGCGGCGACCAGATGCAGGCCCCGGCCCGACTCGTCGTCGTCGTGGGCGGGCTTCAGCACCGGCCACAGCGAGCTTCCGTCGTCGACCGCGATGCGGATCCGGTCGTCGCGCAGGGACAGTGTGAGGCACAGGGCGGCGCGGGCGCCGACGAAGCGCACCGCGTTCGTCACGACCTCACTGACGAGTAGCTGCGCGACCTCGACGGTCTCCGGGCGGCCCCAAGCGGCGAGCAGCTCGGTGACCAGCCGGCGGGCTCGGCTGGCGGCGCGGGGATCGGCGGGCAGGTCGAAGCGTGCGCTGAGAGCTTCGGCCACGCCTCACCTTCCGGGGGGTTGTCAGTCACGGTCGTCGTTCCGGTGCGGGGGTCTGCCGCGTCGCGTTACTGCCACCATGACCGCCCCCCAAACCTGACCCTCTGTGGTCGTCGAGCCGGGCAACGGCCACGCGACGCATCTGGATACCGCGACCGGGACGTCCGGGCGACGCGACGCGCCGAGGACGGCATCGGCGCTTCCCCCGCCGGGGTGCCGGGCCGGGGTGGCAGGCCGTCCCAGCGGGGCGGGTCGGCCTGCCCCGCTGGGACGGCCGGGCGGGTGACCACGTCGGGGATGGCGTCAGATGACGTCGATGCCGTCCAGCACCGACTCGCGGCGAGCCATCCAGGCCCGCGTGACCTCGTCGACCGCGGTCTGGTCGATGCGGGCCGCCGCCGCCGACAGATCGCTGCGGGGGGACGGCACCATGTCCGCATCCGCATCCGCTCGCGCGGCTGTTCGCGGCATGGCAGCCCGACCGGGGTGTGACGAGTTCGGCGGGTCGATCCCAGGTTGCGCGTACCGGCTACCGTAGCCATGCGGTACACCACCGGTTCCGTCCGGGGCGCGCCCGTCGGGCGGGGTCGGGTTCCGATCGAAGGCCGGCCCGGGGTGGTCGGGACGGCCGATGGGCCGTGGGCCGGGCTGGTCCCTCGTCGGCTGCCCACCCGGTTCCGCGCGCCGCTGCGGTGCTCGGGGACGGTCTGCCCAGGCTCTCGCCCCGTTCCCCGCGGGGCGTCCCGGGGACTCGGCCGGGCCCGGCCGTCCGCGGTCGGGCTGTCCGCGGTCGGGCTGTCCGCGGTCGGGCTGTCCGCGGTCGGGCTGTCCGCGGTGTGTGGATCCCGGCTGCATGGATCCCGACCGGGTGGATTCCGGCGGCGTCGGCCCCGGCTGGGGTGATGGCCGGCCCTGGTGGCGTCCGGGCCCCGGCAGCGCGGGACCGGGGTCCGACGGGCCGCCTGGCCCGGTTCCGGTGCCGGTCATCGAGCGCGGCGTCTCGACCCTGGCCGTGGCCATCTCGACCGGACCGGAGATCGAGGGAGCGGGCCGGGATGACGGCACGACGACATCGTCCCGGGCCACCGACGGGTTTACGGCCGGCGGGTAGCCGTCCGCGGCGGACCGGTCCCGGTCCGTGGGGTACCCGCCCGTCGGATACCGGTCCGAGGAGTATCCGTTGGGAGCATGTTGCCGCCCGCCGGGCAGTCGTGGCCGGGCACCGGTTGGCCGCGGAGCACCCCGCTGGGCGGGATGGGCAGCCGGGGGCGGGTAGCCCGAACGGTCGGAGTATCCGCCGGACGGCGGGTGGTCGGAGTCTGCCGGGGACCCCATGGGCAGGTGGGCAGCCGCCCCGGGCATCGGCTCGGGGAACTGTCCAGGAACCGGGACAGGCGGCCTGACCGGTGACTGTGGTGGCGGGGGTGACTGTGGTGGCGGGGGTGACTGTGGTGGCGGGGGTGACTGCGGTGCGGGCGGTCTGGCCGCGGGGCGAGCCGGAGGGAACATCCTGGCCTCGTCAACCGCCCGGCTGTCCGGTGCGGCGCCCGGCGACATGCCGGTGATCGCGATGATCGACGCGCAGGGCCAGAGACGGTCGCAGCTCAGGCAGAGGTCGAACTCATTCGGCTGATGAAGGTCGATGAGGGTGATCAGCGAGTGAATATGCTCGACGATCTTCGGGCCGACCAGGACCGGCCCACGGGCGATGACGTCGAGCTCCGAGCGCAGTCGCCCGTGATACTGCTCGACGTCAGCAAGGCGCGGATCCTCCATCACCGGCAGCATGCACCATAGCGGGCCAGCGGGCACGAAGGGTGTAGCCCGTTCGGGTTCACCGTCACCGCTGACTCACGTTCCGTTTCTGACTCGCGGTGCCAGACGCCGCTGATGGTTCCCTCTCCCTTACGTGCGGTGAGGGCGGGAAGTGGGTTCGCCGGGACGGGCCGCATGGTCATGCCGAGCCGGAGTCCGGACGGCGTGGCCGCGGGGAGGCGCTGATCGCAGATCAGGACCGGTCCGGCCGGACCTCGTCCGTGCGGCGGACCTGCCGCATCAGACCCTCCTGAAGCCTGGCGAACTCCTCGATGTAGGGACTTTCGACCTGCCCGGGGGCACCTCCGGGCTCCTTGCCCGGCGCGGACCGGTCGAACGGCTCGAAACCCGCGAACTGCCCGCCGGCACCCGGCGGCATGCGGTCGGGCTGGCCGTCGAACGCGGGATAGTGCCCACCCCCCGCCGCCTGAGCGCCCCGCTCGGCGGGTCCGTCGTACCCGGGTCCGTAGGAGGACGGCAGGCCGTTGCTGCTCTGCGGGACCGCACGGTCCGCGGCGTTGTCGAACGCCGGGTAGTGGGCACCGTTGGCCGAGGCCGCGCGGTCGGTGGGACCGTCGTAGGCGAACCCCGAGCCGTTGGGACTGCCGGCCCCGGGGCTGATCGAGAGCGGGGCGCCGCGCATGCTGTCGCCGGAGGTGTCCGGCTGCTCCGTGGAGAGGAACCCCTCGGATGCCGGGTAGATGCGGGCCGACAGGCTGACCGACATCGGGTCACTGCCGTAGGTGATGACGTCAACCTGGTCCTCCGCGCTGATGCCGCCGCTGCGGGCGAGATCGACGAAGCGGAACAGATCGGCCCACCGTAGCCCATCGAGGTCGACGCTGATACGCAGTGCCATGATCGTGCCCCATCCCTGAGGTTCGTTACGTGCCGACGGTTACCTGGGCGCCAACGGACGATCGAGGGGTGACCGGCTCGCCCCCGTCAGCGCCAGCCCGGGCGGCGATGGGCGGCAGCTTATACCGCGTTGGGAGACCATTCCCCATCCGGGGAGGTTCGGCTGGCTCTGCTCCGATAAGGCGAAGTGGGGGTATCGCGTTCTTCGTCGCGTCCCGTCACCCGAGGGCATTCCCGGGCGGAACGTTGGCGGGGAATCAGGACGGCCGGGCTGGCCCCTCCGGTGAGGAGGTGTGGGGTGCGTGGATGCCGGCCGGGAGGCGTGGAAAGTCTCGGCCGGCGGACGTGGTCGGTCGATCGGGCGGTCGTGAAATGCCGCCTGGGGTGTCACCGGTGATTGGAAGGCGGGTAGTGTCCGACCCTGTGAACGTTGTGTCCGGCGGTGTCAACGGGGTCGGCGCGGCTGGGGTGGGCACGCAATCGGGTGTCATGCAGTCCGGCGCGCTGCCAATCAGGCTCCTGCACGACCGCGTGCTGGTCGAGCCGCGTGAGGATTCCGTGGACCGGCGGTCGAAGGCGGGCATCGTCATCCCCCCGACCGCGCATATGGGGAAGCGCCTGTCCTGGGCGGACGTCGTCGCGGTGGGGACGGCCGTGCGGACCATCCAGGTTGGCGATCGGGTGTTGTTCGACCCCGAGGACCGGGCCGAGGTGGAGCTGCACTCGACCACCTACGTTCTGCTGCGGGAGCGGGACGTGCACGCCGTCGCGGCGGAGCGGTTGGACGACGGCCTGACGGGTCTGTATCTCTAGATCCGGCCGGTCGGCCCCCAGGCTTGCGTGGCCCTTTCCGACCATCCGATGACGGCGCGGCGTCCAGGTGGTGTACGGTGCCGCATCGATCGAGATGCGGGCGGTCCACCGGAGTCGTGATGTTTGATCATGGCTGTGGCGGGAGTGACACCGCGCCAGCCAGGCGCTGCCTGGCCTGACGCGGTTCCGCCCCGTATCCTTCGCTCGGCTCTGGAGATCCGCGTTCCGGCCGGGACCCTTGGATGTGGTGGAGGCACCCGGAAATGCGGACACAGGGCATCGCGTCACCTCAATCTTTGGGGTCACTGCGTACTGTAACCAGCCGATGTCCTGAGGTGCAGTGTTTCATGGCTCCTCACGCTCGGTCGAACCCAAGACCGATGGGTTGGCATACCCATTGGGTGAACGACGGCAGGGAAAGGAAGGAGACGCATGGCTCGTGACTTCGACGCTCGGCGAAGCACGGATGTCGAGGAGGACGAGCTCCAGGAACAGAGCCTGGAGACGCTCAAGGCGCAGCGCGCCGGTGCGGCGGCGGACCTGGGGGACGACATGGACGCCCTCGAGGCCGAGCTGGACCTTCCGGATGCGGAGGTGCGCGACGAGGAACTGTCGCTGCGGGTACTTCCCCGGCAGGCCGACGAGTTCACCTGCACTCGATGCTTCCTGGTGCAGCACCGCAGCCAGCTCGCAGACGTCCGTCACGTCGTCTGTTCGGACTGCGCGGCCTGAGGGCCGGGTCCCGGGGCGGGGTGTCCCTCGACGGCGGGCGGTGCGGACCGGTTGCCCGGTTGCCCGGTCGTCTGAGTAGGCGTACCACTACCTAGCGCGAGTTTGTCGCTGGGGGTGGTGCGGATGCTCGACGAACAGTCACCGATGTCCGGTTCCGTCCGGTCCCGTCCCGCCGCATTTGAGGGTCGACGGCCCCTCCGCCCGGAGGATGCCGCTCCCCGTCCCGGGGAGGAGGATCCCGCGGACGGTCCCGAAAGCCTGCCGCTGCTCCTGAACCGGTTCGTCCCCCCGCCGGCCCCGCCGGGTCATGTCGATCGACCACGGCTGCTCGACGCACTCGACGCCGCCACCGTCCTGCCCCTCACGGTGGTGCGGGCTCCGGCCGGCTCGGGCAAGACGGTGCTGGTCGCGGCCTGGGCCGCGGCCCGGCGGGGGGAGACGCCGATCGTGTGGGTGCGGGTCGATCCGGCGGTCGTCCCCGGCCCGCGTGGCGGGGGGCCGGGCCTCCCACTGTGGCCGCAGCTGCTGCACGGGCTGGGACGACACGGTCTGCTCCCGGCCGGTGAGGGCTTTGGGAGCCGGTACGGTCCCGCGGCCGACGATCTTTATGATCGGCGTTACCGACGGCTCGCCAACATCCTCGCCGACCTCCCGACGTCCTTCATACTGATCCTCGACGACGTGCATCTGATCACCCGGCGTTCGGACCTCGACGGCCTCGAACTGCTGATCGACGGGGCCGCGGATCGGGCCCGGATCATTCTGATGGGCCGGATGGTGCCCGTGGCGCTGCACCGGCTGCGGGCCGCCGGGTGGATCACCGAGATCGGTCCGGCAGATCTCGCCTTCACCCGGGCGGAGGCCGCCGCGCTCCTGGGCCGGCAGGAGATCACGGGCCGGCAGGAGATCACGGCGTCGCCCGCGACGGTGAGCGGTCTCGTGCACGTCACCGAGGGCTGGGCGGCCGGGCTGCGGCTGGCGGCCGGGGCGCTCGCCGCACGGGAACGACGACCACTGCCGGGGGCGGATGGGCGGTGGGAAGCGGCCGTCGCATCCCCGTCCGGTGGCCTCGGTGACACGGCTGGTTTCTCCGGCGCCGTGGCCGGCCATCCCGCGATCGCCGATTTCCTGCGGGCCGAGGTGCTAGCCGGTAAGCCGTCGCCGGTACGCCGCTTCCTCCTGCGGACCAGTGTCCTGGAGCGCATGACCGGGCCGCTGGCGGACGCCGTCGCGGCCGAGCGGATGGACGCGGGCGTCCTGGCGGCGGCTACCGGCTCGCGTGCCGCGCCGGCACCCACGGTGGGCGCACGGGTGAGCGGGAAGGAAGTTCTGGCGGCACTCGCGCATGCCGACGGCTTCGTGGTCGAGCTCGACCACGACGGCGGATGGTTCCGCTTTCACCGGCTGCTTGCCGCGGTGCTGCGTTCCGCGTTGGCCGCGGACGGCGACGAGGACACCGCTGAGCTCCACTTGCGAGCCGCGATCTGGTTCGCCGCGCACCGTCGGACGACGGACGCGGTACATCACGCCGCGCATGCCGGGGATTGGTGGTACGCGGCCTGCCTGCTCGTCGATGGGACCGAGATGGTGGACGCCCTGCATGGCGGCGTCGCGGGGTTCAGCCCGATCATGACGGGGATGCCGGACTCCCCGGCCTCGTGGTCGCCGGAGTGCGCACTGGTCGCCGCCGTGGGCCGGCTGGGCCGGGGACAGGTGGGGGCGGCCACCAGATACCTGCAGGTGGCCCGGGGGAGCATCGCCGCGGCGGTCGTGTCCCGTCGTCGCGCGCTCGCGGTCCGGGCTGATCTCGTCGACCTGCGCCGGGCGGAGCTCGCCGGGGCGTGCGAGGAGATGCTGAGCATCACCCGCCGGTTGCTACGGTCCCCGGGCAGGCCGGGCGCCGTGCCGCAGCCGGTTGGTCCGGTGGTTGCCGGTGTGACGGGGCGGGCGGAGGCTGCGGGGAAGGGCCGGCCACGACCGCCCGCCGACATGCGGCCGCCGGGAGATCCCCGGTTCCTGCCCGCCGGCCCCGTCGGGGGCGCCGAAGGTCCCGGACGGGAGCCGGGCGGTGTTCGACGTGATCACGTCGGGGGAGACGTGGCCCGCCCCGGCTCCGTCGTCGGTGGGGCCCCGCCGGACCGCCCGGCCGGGATCGTCGCGCGATCGACCGGTGGTGGCGTGGATGGGGGCGTGGATGGTTCCGACAGGATCGCGGCAGCCGTGGCCTGGTGTGCGCGCGGGCGGGCGGAGCTCTGGCTCGGCCGTCCCGACCTGGCGCTGGAGGCGTTGCGGGAGGCGATGACGGCGGCCCGGGATACCGGTCTGCGGACGGTCGAGGCATCGGCGTCCGGGGCGATGGCTCTCGCCTACGTGCTACGGGGTCGGTTGCGGCAGGCCGAGTCCAGCGCGGCAGCGGCGGTCGCCACCGCCGCTGTGATCACTGCCAGCCCGGTCGATCCCACGGCCGTCCCCGCATCCTCGGATGGTCGGACCGACATGCCGGCAGGCCTGGTCGAGGCCCATCTCGCCCATGCGATGGTGGCGGCAGCCCGGGTCGACGACGTGCGTGTCACGCACCATCTCGACCTCGCGCGGATGGCCTTCACCCCGGCGCATCCTCCCTACCTGCTCGATCTGATCGTCGTGCTGGAGGCGAGGGCGCGATGCCGGCGTGGGGAGGCGGACGATGTGCGGGCTGCCCGCCGTCTCCTGGCGTCGCGAGGACGGCCGGCCGGACCGCCGCTGTGTCTGTCGCTGTGGCGCGCCGCCGAGACCGACCTGCTGATCGCCGTCGGGAACGCCCAGGCTGCCCGGCAGCTGCTGGGCCAGCTGGCCGACACCCGCCGGCCGGACCATGCTCTCGCGCTCGCGGCGGCCCGGGCGAACCTCGCGTGCGCTGATCTAGAGGGAGCGGAGCACGCGGTGGCGGCTCTGCTGCGGGCGGACGGTGGCGGAGGCGGTTCGGTGGTGTCGGCATGTGTGGTGGCAGCGGTGGCGGCCGCGCGGCGTGATGACCATGCGCGGGCCACCGACCTGCTGGCGCGTGCCCTCGCGCTCGCCGAGGACGAGGGACTCGCTGGCCCGTTCCTCGAATTCGGCGGCGAACCGTTGGCGATCTTGGATGCCCATCCCGGCCTCTCCGCCGCACATCCGTTCTTCGTGTCGACTTTGCGGGCCATGGCCACGACGGAGTCCGCCGCCGCGGTGAACCCGCGGACGCCGACCGACGGCGGACCGGTCATGGCCGTATCCGGGGCGGGGGTGCCGCCTCTGGGGGTGCCGCCTCTGGGGGCGGCCGGCCTGGAGGTGCCGAACGGGGGGACGCCGAGCGGGGGGATGCCGAGCGGAGAGGTGGCGGTGCCCGCGCCCGCGTGGCCGGCCACCCCACGTCGATCCGTCATGAGCGGGCGAATGGCACGTCCGGCCCTCATGACCCCCGCGGCGCGCTCGGCGCCGCCTGACCGTGACAGGCAGGGGGCCGACGTCCCGCGCGGCCCCTCCGGCCCCTCCGGCCCCTCCGGCCCCTCCGGTCCGGCGGGCTACGGCCTTGGGACGGGAACAAGTCCGATCTCCCTAGGGCAGCCGGGGGCGCGTGAGCGCTCACCCGGTTCCAGGGACGGGCGGGGACCCGGTGCGGGTGGCCGGCTCAGCGACCGGGAACTCGCGGTCCTCAGCTATCTGCCGACGATGTTGACGACCACCGAGATCGCCGCCGAGCTCTTCGTCTCCGTGAACACGGTGAAGACGCACCTGAAGAGCATCTACCGCAAGCTCGACGTGCCACGGCGTCGCGACGCTGTACATCGCGCGCGCGAATTGCGTCTATTGTAAATAGTCATACCGTTTATCGTAAAAATAAATTTTAGGTGGGAGGTCAACGGTCCGGTGGTCGGGGCGCCGCGATCAGGATGACGGTGATTCAGTGAATCGCGGCGGGCACGGGGGTGGGTACCCTCCCCCCGAGCCGGGTCCGTCGTCCACTGCGTCCGCATAGCCGGCATCGGTGCGGTCGCTCTCCGTGTGACCGGGGCCCGTGTGACCGGCATCGAGGTAGCCGGCATCCCTCTGGATCCTGTTGGACCCGGGCTGCGGTGGGCCGTACCGGTATGTGCCGAACGCCGCCGTTCGTTCGATGCGCCGCCCGATCGGGCCGGGACCAGGCCCGATCGGTGTCCGCCCCGCTCCGCGGGTACGTGCGGTGGCCCGTGCCGGTGCCGGCAGGAAGGCGCGGAGCAGGCAGATCATCGATGTCACGATCCCCGTGATCATCAGGATCAGACCCAGAACCTGGAGATCCACTCCGGTGGTGTGCCAGGTGAGCGCGTAGCGCAGGATGGCACCCACCACGACCAGGAAGACCGACCGCCCCAAGGTCATCGCCTTCGTACCTCCGCCTCTCTCCTACCGTGGCTTTGGTCTCCTGCTGTGGCTTCGACCTGTGGCTTCGGCCGGTCGATGATCGGTGCATGGCCACATCGCGCCCCGGCCGCGCTCGATGGTGTCCGCGCTCGATGTGTCGTCGTCGTGGAGCGGCACCATGGGATGGGTGGTCCGTGCGGGGAGCGGAGAACTCCACCCCTCCGGGGCGGGCCGCGGACCGCTGGCGAAACCGTGCACTGCCGCCGTGGATACCCTGCGTGACCAATGTTCATGCTGTCGATGTCGGTCGGGATCCAGGGCTCACCCGCGCCGGAGGACGTTTTCCGGCTTCTTTCGCGGCCGCGATCGAGGCCGGGGGAGCCAATCTCGTACTTGTGAGGTAGCCCCGACGGGCGGTGCCAGCGGGAGGGAAAAATCACCTCGAGCCACTGCCGGGGGGCCGCCGGACGCCGTCATCCCAAACGTTTACGTGCGTTAAGGTCGCGTTTTCCCCGGCTGAGCCGAAGATGCGGGGTGAGTGTGATCGGGGGGGCGTGGGCGACTGCTGGCGTAGCGAGGGAGGTGGGCCCTACGCTTGCCGAACCTGTCCAACTTCGCCGGAAATCAACCTGGCGGCATCGTCCCTAGCGGACGAGGCCTGGCGTCGGTTCTGAGTTCTGACCCCCCCCGGAGGCACGTGTGACCGACCGAGTTTCCCGCCCGCATGATGTTATCGGTGAGGACGCACTACATCGGCCGCGAATTGGCGTGACCGTCGACACATCCGCCGAGGCCGCTGCGGCGGGCCGGGTCGCGAGGCGTGTCTCCGCGAGCTCACCCGCACCGCTGACCCCGCCGCACCGCTCGCCGGCCACCCGGCATTCCGCCGCCACCGGCGCCGGTGCGGGGCGACCGCTGCACCAGCGCTCCGGCCCGCCGGGGAGCGGCGTGCCGATGGGCGGCTCGCCGATGGGCCGCGGCGACGTGCCGAGCGCCACCGGCCGCGCGGTCCCGGCCGGTGGCCCGCCCGTCCGGTCCGCTCCGGTGGCGCGTACCGCGCCGATGCCGCGGGACCTGGCTCTCGGCGCGGCCGAGCTGCGCGGCATCCTGCGCGTGGTGGAGGACTGCGAGCGGGCGTCGTCGCTGGCATCCTTCCGCGAGCTCGCCCTGGACGGCATGGCCCGGCATCTCGGTTACCGGCATTCCGCCTTCTTCCTGGGCTCCTCGCTCGAGACCGCCTTCCAGGACGCCCGGCCCACCGGTCGCGGGCTGGCGCTTCGACTCGCGGGCCCCTACCTGGAGCGTTACCGGGAGCTGGAGGCCCTCAGCAATCCGGACAGCCTGCGTTCGGTCCGCGAGCGGGGGCTCGCCACCCTTGACGATCTCGGCGTCCCGGAACGCCCGGAGGTGCGGATGCGCCTGGAGCGGTTTCTGCGGGCACACGGCATCCACGCGAAGCTGCTCATCCGCCTGTTCGGTCCGTCGAACGTGGGCGCCGTGGTGTCCCTGCTGGATTCTCGGCCGGGCGCGTTCGGACCGCGGGACCGCGCCGTCGGGGCAGTTCTCGGGCGGCATCTCGGTAATCTCCTGCGTTTCTACATCCGGGCGGACCCGGGCCCGTCGGTCGCGGGCAAGCTGTCGGCGCGCGAGCGCGACGTCGTCCGTCTCGTCGCCGAAGGCCGTTCCAACCGCCAGGTCGCCGAGGCGCTGTGCATCAGCATCGACACGGTCAAGCACCATCTCACCCATGCGCTCGTGGCGACGGGGTGCACGAACCGGACCCAGCTGGCGATCGCGTGGCAGCGGGAGACGAGCGCGTTCGCGGCCCCCGGCAACCCGCGGCCCTGAAACTGTGACGTCATAAGGTCATGAGGCCGCTGCCGTGGATGTTCGATCGGTGGGATCCGTGGGATCCGCGGCGGTGCCGATGATCTACGACCTCAGATTCGAGCCGCGAACCCCGGTGCGCCACCGCGCGGGACGCGGTCGCCGGCACCTGATCCTCCGATGACGGCGATCATGATCGACCTCTCCATCGGGGCCGCCGGCATTTCGGCGCGAAGGGATGAGGCGAGAGGCCGGTCCCGATGATCGAGCAGTGGCGGGAACGGACACCCTGCGTGTCCGTTCCCGGTGCCGACGGCCGCGTGCCGATGATCCCACCCGGGTGACAAAGCCGGTCCGTGGTAATCGATCTGGCCTCGCCTGACCGGTCCCGAGGGTCATGTCCTGCACGCCCCGCGACGACTGTCGCTTATTGTGGCTGAAATGTTGCCATTGGCATCCCTATTGAGGTCGTTGCCGGAAAGTTGATCGGATAAGCTTGCGATCGACGGCGCGCTGTGACTAGGTTGGCCGATGTCCCTTCTGGTCCGCATGGGGTCTGAAGGAGTCAGTCTCCGTCCGTCAGCGCCTGACCCGGCCGGCGGCGACCACGATCGATTTTCAGGACGGTGTCCGCCCGTGGTTCCATACCTCCCGGGGCGTCGTCCTCGCATCCGATTTCTCCAGGCCCTGCGCGTGCGGGCGTGTGTTGCCGGAAAGTAGCCACATCTGTTCATCGCCGCATTAGATGATCGATTCTGAAGAGAAACCGCCGCGACCGGCGACCGGGATAGCGACCTGCGTGATACTCATTCGTAACCTCCATCGATGGCCGCAGCGATTGATGACGTCGCCCGGTGCACACCCCTGCGGGCTCTGTGTAATCCCGATCCGCGACATCGTCATCGATGTCCGGCGGTGGGCGAGCCGGCGACTGGATGTCGTCCGAACCTGGTCACGGCGACCGCGCCAGTGGTCCGATGGGCCCACGATCACCGCTGTGGTCCGGCACCGCGCAATGATCCCAACCGAGCCGGCTAGTATTCCGCGCACGTTGGCAATCCCGTGTCGGCTAATCGGATGCGGCCGCCGTGGGACCGGGGGACACCAGTTCCGCGACAGCCTGTTGGGGGTTGGTTCGTTTTTCGCATACTCAGGGCGGATGCGGCTTCCCGGATGTCTGCCGTCCCGACGGCACTGACCAGGAGGTCTGGATGGTGCGGGCGGTCCTGTCGTCCGAAACAAGTCGATCATGCTGGTTCGGTGGGTGAGTTCCATGGCCTCGATGCGCCGCCGCGACGATCGTGCGGCAGCGGACGCGCTGCCGGCCACGGGTCTGCCGGCTGCCCGCCTGCCCTTGAGGTGCCCGCCCACGCGGACCAGCGATTACCCGCCCATCCGGACCAGCGATTGCCCGCCCATGCGGACCAGCACAGCTCCCTCAGCCTCTGCCCCCTCAGCGCCCTGCCTCAGGCGGGGACCGGTCGGGAGGACCAGCCGATGACCACTGCACCCAGCGCGTCACCCGTGGCCTCGCCGGCCAATCCCGCCGACCGCGATCCGCTCGACGCCCGCGAGCTGGTCGTGGTGATCACGCCGTTCGCCGAACCGTCCGCGTCCCTGGTCGCCGCGGTGCAGCGGGCCGGAGGGCTCGGGGTGCTGGATCTCGGGCTGCTGGCCGGACCGGCGCGTGATGCGCTGCGGGACGCCGCGCGGTGGGCGCCGGGCCGGTTCGGGGTGCGGGCTGCCCCCGGCTGCCCCCTCGATCCCGACGAGCTGCCCGCGAGCGTCGGGACCGTCGTACTCGTCGCCCGATCCGGTCCGGATCCCCGATCCGGCCCCGTCGCGTGGGCGGATGCCGGGCCGGGCCCGGGGAGCCGCTGGGACATCGGCGCGCTGACGAGCCGGTGGCGGACGAGCGGGCCGCGTGGAGAGGCGCGGCGCCGGGTCTGGGCGGAGGTCACCTCGGTTGCGCAGGCGCGCGACGCGGTGGCGGCGGGGGTCGAGGGACTGATCGCGCGAGGCAACGAGTCCGGGGGGCCTGTGGGCGACCTCACCACCTTCACCCTCCTGCAACATCTGCTCGCGCAGGCGTTCGTCACCACCGAGGGCGCGCCGCTGCCCGTGTTTGCCGCTGGCGGGATCGGTCCGGCCACCGCGGCGGCCGCGGTGGCCGGCGGCGCGGCCGGTGTGGTCCTGGACTCCCAGCTCGCCCTGGTGCGTGAGATGGAGCTGCCGGCACAGGTCGCGGCGGCGATCCGCGCGATGGACGGCAGCGAGACCACCCTCCTCGCCGGCTACCGGGTGTACACCCGCCCCGATCTGCCCGTCGCCGCCATGACGGGCGCCGCCATGGCCGGCGCTGCCACGGCGATCCCGTTCCGGCTGGGTGCGCGTGATCTGCGTAACCAGTTTCTCCCGGTCGGCCAGGACGGAGCGTTCGCCGCCGATCTCGCCGACCGCCACGTGACCGCGGGCGGTGTCGTACGGGCCGTGCGTCAGGGCATCCGCGAGGGCATCGCTGCCGCCGCCCGTACCCGTCCCCTCGCCCCCGGTGCGCCCTTCGCCGCTGCCCGCGGCCTGCGCCACCCGGTCGCGCAGGGACCGATGACGCGGGTCAGCGACCGGGCGGCGTTCGCTCATGCCGTCGCCGACGAGGGCGGGCTGCCTTTCCTCGCCCTGGCGCTGATGAGCGGCGAGGACAGCCGCGCCCTGCTGGAGGAGACCGCGGACCTGCTCGGGGACGCGCCCTGGGGGGTCGGGGTCCTCGGGTTCGCCCCGGCGCCGCTGCGGGCCGCCCAACTCGCCGCCGTGCATGACGTGCGTCCTGCCTGCGCGATCGTCGCCGGAGGTCGCCCGGCACAGGCGGCCCCGCTGGAGGCCGCCGGCATCGACACGTTCCTGCATGTCCCGTCCCCGGGGCTGCTGAACCGTTTCCTGGCCGACGGCGCGCGCAAGTTCGTCTTCGAGGGGCGTGAATGCGGCGGGCACGTCGGGCCGCGGGCGAGCTTCCCGCTGTGGGAGGCGCAGATCGCCGGCCTGCTGGAGTTCGGCACGACCGATCAGGCCGGTCCGGACTTCTTCGCGGGCCTGCATCTGCTGTTCGCCGGGGGCGTGCATGACGCCCGTTCCGCTGCGATGGTCGCCGCGGCGGCCGGGCCGCTCGCCGAGCGGGGCGCGAGCGTCGGCGTGCTGATGGGCACCGCGTACCTGTTCACCGCCGAGGCCGTCGCGTCCGGGGCGATCCTGCCGGGTTTCCAGCAGGCCGCTCTCGACTGCGAGCGCACCGTGCTGCTCGAGACCTCTCCCGGTCATGCCACCCGGTGCGTGGAGTCCGCGTACGTCCACACCTTTCTGGGCCGTCGCCGTGAGCTGATCGCCGCCGGCAACTCCCGCCAGCAGATGTGGGAGGAGCTCGAGGCGCTCAACCTCGGCCGGCTGCGGGTCGCGAGCAAGGGCCTGCGCCGTGAGGGCAGCGAGGTCGTCACGGTCGATCCCGCGACCCAGGCCCGGGACGGCATGTACATGATCGGACAGGTCGCCGCCCTGCGTTCGCGGCGGACGAGCATCGCCGAGCTGCATGACGAGGTCACCGCGCAGGCCACGGCCGGGCTCGCCGCCCGCTCCGCCGAGCTGCGCTCCGCCGAGCCGCGGCCCGCCGACAGGAGCGCGGCGCCCGGCCGCCCGGCCGCCCGGCCGCTCGACATCGCGATCGTCGGGATGTCCGCGATCTTCCCGGACGCCCCGGACCTGGCCAGCTTCTGGGCGAACATCGTCGCCGGCAACGACGCCATCCGCGAGGTCCCGGCCGATCGCTGGGATGCCGAGGTCTACTACCACCCGGACGCGGTGCTCAGGGACGCTGGCCGCAGGACGCCGTCGAGATGGGGCGGTTTCCTCCCGCAGGTGCCGTTCGACGCGCTGGCCTACGGTATCCCGCCGAAGTCGCTGCGCAGTATCGAGACCAGCCAGCTCCTCGCGCTGGAGGTCGCCGCCCGCGCGCTGCGCGGCGCCGGGTACGACGCGGGCCAGAAGGACGTGGGCCAGAAGACCGCCGGCGAGAGTCGGGCGTTCGACCGCTCCCGCACGTCGGTGGTCTTCGGCACGGAGGCCGGGACGGATCTCTCCGGTGCCTACAGCTTCCGCTCCCTGTGGCCGGCGCTGCTCGGGGACCTGCCGGCCGAGCTGGAGGAGTTCCTGCCGGAGCTGGACGAGGACTCGTTCCCGGGCATGCTCGCGAACGTCATCGCTGGCCGGGTCGCCAACCGGCTGGACCTCGGCGGGGTGAACTTCACCGTGGACGCGGCCTGCGCGTCGTCGCTCGCCGCCCTCGACGCCGCCTGCAAGGAGCTCGTCGCGGGCACCTCGGACATGGTGCTGTGCGGCGGCGTGGACACCCACGCGGGCGCCCACGACTTTCTGCTGTTCTCCTCCGTCCATGCGCTGTCTCCGGGCGGTCGGTGCCGCAGCTTCGACGCGGGCGCCGACGGCACCAGCCTCGGTGAGGGGGTGGCCGTCGTCGTGCTCAAGCGGCTCGCGGACGCCGAACGGGACGGCGACCGGATCCACGCCGTCATCCGGGCCGTCGCCGGTTCCTCCGACGGGCGGGCCCTGGGGCTGACCGCGCCGCGCAAGGCCGGCCAGGTGCTCTCCCTGGAACGGGCCTACGGGCGGGCGGGGATCTCGCCCAGCGAGATCGGTCTGCTGGAGGCGCACGCGACCGGAACGGTCGTGGGGGACCGCACCGAGCTCGCCACCCTCACCGAGGTCTTCACCAACCACGGTGCGACGCCGGGCCAGTGCGCGGTGGGTTCGGTGAAGTCGCAGATCGGGCACACGAAGTGTGCGGCGGGCCTGGCCGGTCTGATCAAAATGGCCAAGGCCGTCGAGACCGGGGTACGGCCGCCGACCCTGCACATCGACACGCCGAACGCCTATTGGGACGCCGAGAGCAGCCCGTTCTACTTTGACGACGTCGCCAAGCCGTGGGTTGCCCCGGCCGAGCGGCGCCACGCCGGCGTGTCGGCCTTCGGATTCGGCGGCACCAACTTCCACGTCGTGCTGTCCGCCTATGACGGCGGGCCCGAGCCCGCCCACGGCCTCGACAGCTGGCCCGCGGAGTTGTTCGTCGTCCGCGGCACCGACCGGGCGGCGGCCACCCGGGCGCTGGACCGGCTGGCCGAGCTGATCGTCGCGAACGACGCGGCCGGACGGCCGTTCCGCCTGCGTGACCTCGCCTCCACCGTCTGCGCGGAACGCGGCGGCCCGGTCCAGCTCGCGTTCGTCGCCGACGACCTCGACGCGCTGCCCACCGCCATCGACCAGGCGCGCACGTTCACGTCGAACCCTCGGGCGGGTCTGTTCGTCCGGGACCAGGACGCGGATCCGGGTGCCACCGCGTTCCTCTTCCCCGGTCAGGGCAGTCAGCGGCCCGGCATGCTCGCCGACCTGTTCATCGCCTTCCCACGGCTGCGGTCCGTGCTGGACCTCGCCCCCCGGTGGGCGGACACGATGTTCCCGCCGGCGGCCTTCTCCCGGGAGCAGAAGGCCGCCCAGGCGGCCGCGATCACCGACACCCGTGCGGCCCAGCCGACGCTGGGGCTCGCCGGGCTTGCCGTCCACGACCTGCTGACCAGCCTCGGGGTGCGCCCGGACCACGTCGCCGGGCACTCCTACGGCGAACTGGTCGCGCTGTGCGCCGCCGGGGCGCTGGACCGGCGGGACCTCATCGGCCTGAGCGAGGCCCGTGCCGCGGCGATCCTGGCAGCCGCTGGCGACGACCCGGGCACGATGGCGGCGGTCTCCGCGTCGGTCGAGCAGGTCCGCGCCGCGCTCGACGGGGCCGTTACGGGTGGGGAGGCCGGACCGGGCCGGGTCGTCGTGGCCAACCACAACGCCCCGCGGCAGAGCGTGATCTCCGGGCCGACGGACGCCGTTGCCGCCGCCGTGGCGGCTCTCGGCCGGGCCGGCATCAGCGCCAAGCCGATCCCGGTCGCGTGCGCCTTCCACAGCCCGGTGGTGACGGAAGCGGCGACGGCGCTGGCCGCCCGGCTCGATGAGGTCGAGGTCGAGGCGCCGACCCTGCCGGTCTGGTCCAACACGACCGCCGGGCCCTACCCCGGCAGCCCGGACGAGGTGCGGGCGACGCTCGCCGGTCAGGTGGCGGCGCCGGTCAGGTTCGTCGAGCAGATCGAGGCGATGTACGCCGCGGGGGTGCGGACCTTCGTCGAGGCCGGGCCCGGCCGCGTCTTGGCGCAACTCGTCGGCAGAATTCTGGCCGGTCGACCGCACCGGGTGGTGGCCACCGACGTCGCCGGCGAGCCGGGGCTGCGCCGGTTGCTGCTGGCCCTCGCCGAGCTCGCCGCCGTCGGTGTCGAGCTCGACCCCTCCGCGCTGTTCACCGGCCGCGACGCCCGGGTGGTCAGCGCGACGGACCTGCCGCGCCGTCCCGGCTGGCTCATCGACGGGGCCTATGTGCGCACGCCCGACGGCCGGTTCCTTCCTGGTGGGCTGCGGCCGCCGACCCGGCTGACGGTGCGGACGACGTCACCCGGGGTCGCCTCCGTGCCCGGGGCCGCATCCGTGCCCGAGATCGTCGGCGTGCGCGGGTTCGTCGAGGACACCGTGGCGCCGGCTCCCCCGTTCGACCGCGCCGGCGTGACCGACCACAGCGAGACGACCGACGACCCTGCGGCGGGGCCCGCCGGACTGGCCGAACTTGGAGGTGACGGACCGGTGGACGCCGTGGTGCTGGAGTTTCTGCGAACCACCCGGGAACTGGTCGCGGCGCAACGTGACGTCGTACTGGGCTACCTGGGCATCGACCCGACCGGCCTGGCCCGGCCCGGCCAGCTCCCCGAGGGGCGGCCGGCGGACCTTGTGCGGCCGCGGCCGGGGGTCGTGTCTGACGACGTGCCGGGCTTCGTGCCGCCGCGGCCGGGGGTCGTGTCTGACGACGTGCCGGGCTTCGTGCCGCCGCGGCCGGGGGTCGTGTCTGACGACGTGCCGGACATGGCTGCCGCGAGTCGGGTGGTGCTGGACCGGGCCGCGGTGTCGGCCGCGGTGGTGGGGGTGATCGGGGAACAGACGGGTTATCCGGTGGAGATGCTGGAGCCCGATCTGGATCTTGAGGCCGACCTGTCGATCGACTCGATCAAGCGGACGGAGATTCTGGGGGAGCTGGCGCAGCGGCTGGGTCTGGTGGATGCCGGGTCGGGGGAGCTGGGCGAGGAGGCCGTCGAGGAGCTGGCGGCGATCAAGACTGTCCGCGGCATCGTCGACTGGCTGACGGACCCGCCGGGTGCGGTGTCCGGGGTGCCCGGTGCGGGGGAGGTGGATCTGGTGGCTGCGGTGGATCGGGTGGCTGCCGCGAGTCGGGTGGTGCTGGACCGGGCCGCGGTGTCGGCCGCGGTGGTGGGGGTGATCGGGGAACAGACGGGTTATCCGGTGGAGATGCTGGAGCCCGATCTGGATCTTGAGGCCGACCTGTCGATCGACTCGATCAAGCGGACGGAGATTCTGGGGGAGCTGGCGCAGCGGCTGGGTCTGGTGGATGCCGGGTCGGGGGAGCTGGGCGAGGAGGTCGTCGAGGAGCTGGCGGCGATCAAGACTGTCCGCGGCATCGTCGACTGGATCGTCGCGTCGGTGGATCCGGATGCCGCCGGCGCGACCGAACCGGCCGAGCCCACCGGGCCCGGTCGGTCCGCCGGAGTCGCGAAGTCCGGGGGGGCCGGCTCGACAGCCGCGATCCCGCTACGGCGGTTCGTTGTCGAACCGGAGATCGTCCCCGTGCCCTCGACCCCGGAGCCGGTCGGACGTGCCGGGTCGCTGGCCGGGGCCCGCTTCCTTCTCGTCGAGGGTGGTCTCGGGGTCGGACTCGAGCTCGCCACGTTGCTGGAGCAGGCGGGTGCCGAGGCCCGCATCCTCGCTGCCGACGACCGGGGCCTGGTCGGTCAGGTTCGAGCCGGCGCCGGCGCGGACGGCCTGGTGTGGATCGCCTCGATCGATCCCGGTGCCGGCGACCACGCCGTTCTTCCTGCCGCGTTCGCGGCACTGCGGGCCGCGGCCCTCGGCGGCAGCCGGCGGATGCTCGTCGCGACCGGGCACGGCGGGCGCTTCGGTCGCCCGTCGCCCCACGGCACCGGAGCGCTCGCCCCGGGCGACGCCGGGGACGAGGGGATCCAGCTGACCCCGGGGATGGGCCTCGCCGGCCTGGTGCGCACGATCGCCTGGGAGGTTCCCGACATCGCGGTCCGCCTCGTCGACGTCGAACCGAAGGACGAACCGCGTCGGATCGCCGAGAGCCTGCTCGTCGAGCTGCTCACCCCCGGCGGGCCGTCCGTGGTGGGTTACCGTGACGGGGTCCGCGCGACCCCGCGGATCCGGCCGGTGGAGCTGGGCGTCGCGGGCGACGTCGGCGACGTGGGTGCGGCGGGCTATGCGGGCGAACTGCCCGCCGAGCTCGGTCCCTCCTCGGTGGTGCTGCTCACCGGTGGCGCGCGGGGTATCACGGCGGCCGTCGCCGTGGAGCTCGCCCGGCGCAGCGGCTGCGCCATCGAGCTGATCGGGCGTACCCCACCGCCCACCGGACCGGAGGATCCGGTGACGGCGGATGCGCTCGACGCCCCGGCGCTGCGCCGCGCGCTTGTCGCCACCGGCGTCCGCCGGCCGGCCGAGATCGAGTCCCAGGTGGCCCGGTTGCTCGCCGAGCGGGAGGTGCGCACCACGCTGGAGGTCCTTGGTCGGCTGGCCTCGTCGGTGCGTTACCACGCGATGGACGTGCGTGACGGCGCCGCCGTTGCCTCGGTCGTGGCCGACGTCTACGCCCGCCACGGTCGCCTCGACGGCGTGGTGCACGGTGCGGGCATCCTGGCGGACCGACTCCTGCGGGACAAGACGCCCGAGTCGTTCGACCAGGTGTACCGAACGAAGATCGACGGTGCCCGGGCGCTGCTGGCGGCGCTGCGGGACGACGTCGGCTTCGTCGCCCTGTTCGGGAGTGTCGCGGGCGTCTTCGGCAACCGCGGCCAGGTCGACTACGCCGCCGCGAACGACGCCCTGGACACGCTCGCCGGTGCCTGTGCGGGCCGCTTCGCCGGCCGGGTGGTCAGCGTCGACTGGGGTCCCTGGGGATCCGCGCGGGACTTCGTGGCACGGGCCGGCGGACCGGCCCCCGCGGTGACCGGGGGCGCGGTGGCCGGTGCGGCCGGTGTGACCGGCGGTGGGATGGTCTCCCCGGAGCTTGCCCGGGAGTACGCGCGCCGTGGCATCGGCCTGATCGATCCCGCCGACGGGGTGGCCGCCCTGCTGCGGGAGCTGGCCGCTCCGGCGGGCACGCCCGCGCAGGTCGTCTACATGTGCGCCTCGGTGGAGTCGTTCGATGCCTGAGCCCGGTGCCGGGCCGGGGGGGCGGTCGGCGTCGGGATCCCGGTCCGCGTCCGGGGGCGGCGCCCCACCCATCGCCCTGGTCGGGATGGCGGCGCTGTTCCCCGGCGCCGGCGACCTCGGCACCTTCTGGGGCAACATCGTCGGGGGTGTCGACGCGATCCGGGAGGTGTCGCCGGAGCGTTTCGACGTTGACGACTACTTCCGCCCCGACCTGTTTCGCCCCGACCCGCCCCGCGGTGACCGTCCCGGCGCCGGACCGGGCGGTGTCGGCAGACCCGGCGGTGTGGGCAGCCCCGGCGGTGCCAGCGACGCCTTCTACTGCCGGCGTGGCGGTTTCGTCGAGGAGTTCGCGTCGTTCGATCCGGCCGCGTTCGGCATCATGCCGCTGGCCGTCGACTGGGCCGAACCCGACCAGCTGCTGTCCCTGCGGCTCGCCGCCGAGGCGATCACGGACGCCGGCGGTCCCGAGCGGTTGGGGGACGCCGAGCGTGTCGGGGTGGTGCTCGGCCGCGGCGGCTACGTCGGTCCCGGGGTCGCCAAGCTCGAACAGCGGGTGCGCACCTCCCGCCAGATTGTCACGACGCTGCGCGAGATCCTGCCCGACCTGCCGGCCGAGGCCGTCGAACGGGTCCGGGAGGCGTTCGTCGCCCAGCTCGGACCGCAGCGCCCCGAGGCGTCCATCGGGCTGGTGCCGAACCTCGCCGCCTCCCGCATCGCCAACCGGCTCGACCTGCGCGGACCCGCCTACACCGTGGACGGGGCCTGCGCGTCATCGCTCATCGCCGTCGACATGGCGATGCGTGACCTCGGGTCCGGCCGGACCGACGCGATGATCGTCGGTGGCGCCCACATCGTGCACGAGGCGTCGTTCTGGAGCGTCTTCACCCTGCTGCGGGCGTTGTCCCCGAGTGAGATCATCCGTCCCTTCGACCGGCGGGCCGACGGCATTCTCATCGGCGAGGGCGTCGGCATGGTCGTCCTCAAGCGGCTTGCCGACGCCGAGCGCGACGGCGATCGGATCTACGCGGTGCTGCGGGGATCGGGCACGTCCAGTGACGGCCGGTCCGCCTCGCTGATGGCCCCGGCCGTCGAAGGCCAGACGCTCGCCGTCCGCCGGGCCTGGGCGGATGCCGGGCTCGACCCGACGGCGCCGGGTGCGATCGGCCTCGTCGAGGCGCACGGCACGGCCACCCCCACCGGCGACGCTGTGGAGCTCGCCACCCTCAGCCGGATCTTTGGCACCGCGTCGGGCGGACCGGCCGGGCCGGGTCGGGCGGACATCGGGATCGGTTCCGTCAAGTCCATGATCGGTCACGCGATGCCGGCCGCGGGCGCGGCCGCTCTGATCAAGACCGCGCTGGCGCTGCACCACCGGGTCCTGCCGCCCACGCTGCACTGCGACGAGCCGCATCCGGCGTTCGTGGGCAGCCGGTTCGCGCCGGTGCGCGCCGTCGTCGAGTGGGACGCCCCGGCCGGCGGCGGTCCCCGCCGAGCGGGGGTCAACGCCTTCGGGTTCGGCGGCATCAACGCCCATCTGGTGCTGGAGGAGGCGCCGGCACCCGCGGCGGTGACGGCGGCCCGTACGTTCGCCGCCCCGGCGGTGACCACGGTGGACCGGGCAGCCGACCCGGACGTCGGTCCGGACGTCGAACCGGTGCTGCTGTTCGCCGGGGCCGACGCGGCTGACCTGCTGGCCCAGCTCGACGTCCCGGACGCGGAACTGCTCGCCCGCGACGACGCCGCGACCCCGCCGACCGGTGGGCCGTGGCGGCTGGCCCTGGTCGCGCCGACCGCCCGTCGGCTGGCGCTCGCCCGCACCGTCGTCGAGCGCGGCACCCCCTGGCGGGGACGCAACGACCTGTGGTTCACCCCGGCAGGGATGTTCGCCCCCGCGCGGGCGGGTGGGGACTCCCCGGCGCAGACCGCTTTCCTGTTCTGCGGCTTGGAGGACAAGTTCACCCCGCGGATCGACGATGTCTGCGAACACTTCGGGCTGACGAAGCCGACCCTCGACGACACCGGGATGCTCGGCCGGCATGGCGTCGCGAGCGTTGAGGTCGGCCGGATCCTCGATGTGGCGCTGCGGCGGCTCGGGATCATCCCGGACCTCGTCGGCGGCCACAGCATCGGCGAGTGGAACGCGATGATCTCCTGCGGGCTGATCACCGACGAGTACACCGACGACTTCCTCGCCGGCTTCGACCCGACAGCCCTGGAGGTGCCGGGGGTCGTCTTCGGCGCGCTCGGCTGCGGCGCGCAGCGCGCGACGGAGGTCATCGCCGGGCTCGACGAGGTCGTCGTCTCCCACGACAACTGCCCGCATCAGTCGATCATCTGTGGGCGGGAGGACAGCGTGCGTACCACGCTGGACCGGCTGCGCCGCGACGGCGTGCTGGGCCAGATCCTGCCGTTCCGGTCAGGGTTCCACTCCCCGTTCCTCGAACCGTACCTGGACCCGATGCGGGCGCGGCTCGCCCGCACCACGTTCGTCGAGGCGAGCGTGCCGATCTGGTCGGCGACCACGGTGGCGCCCTACCCGAGCGACCACGACGCCATCCGCGCGCTCGCTCTTCGACACCTGGTCGAACCGGTACGCTTCCGCCAGCTCGTCGAGCGGCTGCGCGAGCGCGGGGTGCGTGCCTTCATCCAGGTCGGAGTGGGCAGCGTCGCGGGATTCGTCGACGACACCCTGCCCGGCAACGACCATCTCTCGTTGGTCACGAATACCGTGAAGCGTCCCGGGCTGGACCAGCTGCGGCGGGTCGCGGCGGCGATGTGGGCGGAAGGCGCCGCGCCCCGGATGGACCTGCTGCCCTGCCGGTCGCGACCCGCGCCGGCGGTGCCGCCGCTCCCCCGGGCGGCCAACGGACCGCACCGCGTCGGCGCCCCGGTGCGGTTGAGCCTCGGCACCCCCCTGATCCGCCTCGGCGGCGGGGCCGGCGACCTGCTCAACCCGGGCAGTGCCGATCGGACCCACCGGAACCCGCCGGCCTGGGCCGAAGGTGACGTGCCGACGCATCCGGTGATTGCCGAGCTGCGGGCCGCGCTCGCCGAGGCGGACGCGGTGATGTCCACCGTGGTCGACCGCTGGTCGCATGGGGCGACGCCGGCTCGGGTCCCCCCGCCCGGATCGGGGGGCAGGGCGATCCCGGGCGATGCGATCCCGGGCGGCGTGCGGTCGGGCGGCGTGCGGTCGGGCGGCGTGCGCGGTGGTGCTCGGTTCCGCGCCGACGATGCTCCCCGGGGCGGTGGCACGTCCGGCGGTGCCGGCGGAAACGGCGACGCGGGTTCGACGGGCGTCCCTCCTCGCCGCGGCGCGAGCGCGGCCGACGGCGGGGCGGCCGGTCGGGGCACGGGCGCCGATCGGACGTCCGCGGTGGGCTGGGTACCCGTGCCCCGTGACAGTCCCGAACCCGGGCCGCGGATGTTCCGGCGACGGCTGTCGCTGGCGTCGATGCCGCACATCGTCGACCACTGCTTCTACCGTCAGCCGCCGGGCTGGGCGGACATATCCGATCTGTTCCCGGTCGTGCCGATGACCGAGGTCCTCGAGCTCATGATCGGCGAGGCCGCCGCGCTGCTGCCGGGCCGGGTGCCGGTCGGTGTCCGAGACGTCCGGGCGTTGCGCTGGCTCGCGATCGAGCCGGCGGTGGAGGTGTCCATTGCGCTCGCCCCCGCGGGGCCGGACGCGGTGCGGGTGACCGTGGACGGCTACGCCCGCGGCACGGTGCTGTTCGCGGCGGACCACCTGCCGCCGCCCGAGTCAACCGCGATCACCGCCGATCTGTCCGTGGGCCGGACGGGCCCGACGCTGCCCGTCGAGCGGCCCCCGCGGCATCGTGGCAGGGATCTCTACGGGGCCCGGTTCCTCTTCCACGGTCCCGGCTACCAGGGCATCCATCGGATCGAGGCGATCGCCCCGACCGGTATCCGGGGGCGTCTGCGGGTGCCGTCGGCGTCCGGCGCCCTGCTCGACAACGTGGGCCAGCTCTTCGGCTACTGGGCGATGGAGCATCTGTCCGACGACTCCCTCCTGCTCCCGCAGTCCCTGGCCGACGTGCAGTTCCACGGCCCGGCACCGGTGGAGGGCGACCTGGTGGACTGCGTCGTACGGATCCGGCAGGTGGCCGAGCGCACGGTGACCGCGGACATGGAGGTGCGGCGGGCCGACGGACGTGTCTGGGCGGTCATCACCGGGTGGACCGACCGCCGGTTCGCCAACGACGACGTGCTCTGGGCGATGGTGCGTGCACCGGAGTTGAACACGGTGGCCCAGCCCTCCGGTGAGGGCTGGGTGGTCGCCGTGGACCGCTGGCCCGACGCGGCCTCGCGGGAACTGATCGTGCGCCACTACGCCGATGCCGCCGAGCGTGCCCGGCTCGCCGCGCTCAACCCCAGGGCGGCACGCGGCCGGCTGTTGGGACGGATCGCCGCCCAGGACGCAGTCCGGCGATGGCTGTGGGAACGGGGAGCGGGGCCCGTCTGGGGGATCGAGGTCGGGATCCGTAACGACGACGTGGGTGCCCCGGTCATCACCTCCCTGCCGGCGCGGCCGGGTGTCCCAGCGTTCGACCCCCCGGGGGTGTCGCTCGCCCACAAGCCGGAGCTCGCCGTGGCCTTGGTCGCCGCGGACGGGGAGGTTGGCATCGATCTTGAGCGGATCGTGTCCCGCGCCGCCGGGGTCGAGAAGGCGGCCCTGGCGCCCACCGAACTGCGCCTGCTCGACCGGGTCGCCGGCACCGATCCTCACCGGCGGGCCGTGTGGTTCACCCGGCTGTGGGCGGCGAAGGAGGCGGCGGCGAAGGCCGACGGAACGGGCCTCGCTGGCCGTCCACGTCGGTTCGTCGTGGACGGCCCCCATCCCTTCCCGGGGAAGGCCCATTCCCCGGGAAGGGATGGGCTCGCGTCCTCCCCGGTGGGGGGCACCCCGCCCGACCTGGTCCGGGTCACCGTCTACGGGGATGGTCCCGACGGGTCGGTGCCGGAGCGGACCCGGTGGGTGGCGTTGCGTACGGTGGACGCCGCCGGCCGGATTCAGCCGGAACCGACCGGCCCGGCGCCCCGCGAGGGCGGGGTATCGCCGTCGCGGCGTCAGGACGCTGTGGGCGATGACGTCTCCACCGGAAGAGTCGATATCGCTACCGTCAGTTATGTAGTCGCCTGGACCTCCCCCGAGGTCGAGGCGCATGGTCTCCAGAGCCAGAAGGAGTGTTGATGATGTCTGCGCAGAGCACGACGAGGCAGGGTCCTCCCGGCCCGGATCCGGACGACCGCACCGACGCCGTCACGCGGGCCGAGGCCGAGGCCCGGATCCTCGGCGAGGTCACGGAGCTCCTGCGGGAGGTGATCGGGGAGGAGTACGTCGTGGACATGGAGATCACGATGGCCACCTCGTTCAATCAGGATCTCGAGCTGGAGAGCATCGAGTTCGTGGCGCTGGCCGACCGGCTGCGTGGGCGCTACGGCGAGGCGGTGGACTTCGTCGGCCTCCTTGCCGACATGGACGTCGACCAGGTGATCAACATGCGGGTCGGCGAGGTCGTCCACTTCATCGTCGACAGCCTCCCGACGCTGGCGCCGGCGGGATCGGCCTGAAGGCCCGTGGCTGAGATCATCGCGAACGGGATCCGGCTGCACGTGCAGCGACTGGCGCCCAGGGGCGGAGCGTCCACGGACTCGCCGGTCGTCGTGATGGTGCACGGCATGGTGATGGACAACATCTCCAGCTTCTACTTCACGCTGGGCAACTGCCTCGCCGATGCCGGCTGCGACGTCATCTGCTACGACCTGCGCGGCCATGGGCGCAGCGAGCGGACCCGCGGCGGCTACGAGCTGGCGGACTCGATGGCCGATCTGCTCGGGCTGCTCGACGAGCTCGGGGTGGATCGCCCGGTGCACCTGGTGGGTAACAGTTACGGCGCCACGATGGCGCTGGCTTTCGGGCTGGAGTTCACCTCCCGGGTGGCGAGCCTGACGCTGATCGAGCCGCCGTTCCTGATCGAGGGTCTTGGCGAGGAGATGGCCCGATCGCTGACCCAGATCCTCGTCGCGATGACCGACGAGGAGGTCCAGGAGTGGTTGGACAACGGCGCCGGACGCGTGGCCAGCCGCGCCACCCGGGCCGCGCAGCGGCTGCTGCAGGAGACGACGATCGCCACCGACATGCTGGCGACTCCGCCGTTCTCCACCGAGGCGCTGGCCGCGCTGAACGTCCCGGTGCTCGCGGTGTACGGGGAGAACTCCGACATCATCGGGCAGGCTGCGGGCCTGGCCGCGCTGGTGCCCGAGTGCACCCTGATCGTCCTGGAGCACCACACGCACATGGTGCTGCGGGAGGCCGCGCACTACCTGCGGGACCTGCTGCGGTGGTGGTTGTTCCGCCGCCAGACGCCGCCGCCGCCCTACGTGCGCGCGAACGGCCGGCGCTTCGCCACCCCGGACTGGGTGACGCAGCGGGTGCCGCCGCCCGATCTCAACGCCGAGCGCCGGCCGGCCCCGATCTCGGCCGACGCGGCAGTTGCGGCCGGCGAGGGGCGTGAGGGGCGAGGGGCGTGAGAAGAGTCTGATGAGCCGCGTGCTGTTCGTGGTGCCGCCCCTGACCGGGCATGTCAACCCGGCGGTCGGGGTCGCCGCCGAGCTGGCCGCCCGTGGTCACGAGGTGGCGCTCGCCGGGTACGCGGGCGTCATCGGATCGTTGATCCCGCCGGAGCTGGCCCTGCTGGCGTTACCCGAGGCGGGCCTGGGCGAGAAGTGGTCCCGGATCCAGGACGCGTCTCGGGCGCTGCGGGGGCCGGCGTCGCTGAAGTTCCTGTGGGAGGACTTCCTGCTCCCGCTCGGCTCGATGATGGCCCCGGCGATCGACAGGATCATCGACGACTTCCAGCCCGACCTGCTCGTCATCGACCAGCAGGCGGTGGGCGCCGCGCTCGTCGCCCGTCGCCGGGGCCTGCGCTGGGCGACCCTCGCGGCGACCTCCGCCGAGTTCGACAATCCTTACGGGGTGCTCGCGGGCCTGGGGCAGTGGGTCGTCGACCGCCTGCGGGAGTTCCAGACCGGGCACGGAGTGCCGCCCGACGAGGCTGCCATCGGGGACCTGCGCTTCTCCGAGGCGTTGACCCTCGTCTTCTCCGTCCGGGAAATGCTGCACAATCCCGGGATCCCGGACTACGCGGTCTTCGTCGGCAGCGCGGTCGGGAAACGGGCCGGGGCGGGCGAGTTCCCCTGGGACTGGCTCGACCCGGCCCGCCGGGCGGTGCTCGTCTCCCTCGGCACGGTGACCCGGGAGGCCGGCGGTCGGTTTCTGCGGGCGGCGGCCGAGGGGCTGCTCGGCCTGCCCGAGCGGGTACAGGCGATCGTCGTCGCCACACCCGGGCTCGTTGACGACCTCGCCGCCGCGGCGCCCGACGATCTGCTGGTCGCGCCGTTCGTGCCGCAGGTCGCGTTACTTCCGCGGTTGTCGGCGGTGGTGTGCCACGCCGGCAACAACACCGTCTGTGAGTCGCTGTCACACGGGGTTCCGCTGGTGGTCGCCCCGGTTCGCGACGATCAGCCGATCATCGGCGAGCAGGTCGTCCGTAACGGGGCCGGGGTGCGCGTCAAGTTCGGTCGGGCCGGACCCACCGCCGTGCGTTCCGCGGTGACGGCCGTGCTGGACGATCCGTCGTACCGGGCCGCCGCCGCCCGGATGCGGGCCGCCTTCGCCGCGGCCGGCGGGGTGGCCGCCGCCGCCGATCACCTTGAGAAGCTGGCGGTCTGATGCTCGGTCTGGCGGTCCGGTGATCGGTCTCGTGGTCTGATGCTCGAACGGTTCTGACGTCGTGCTGACATGGTTGCCGATCCTGGTGTGTGCCGGTCTGGCGATCAACGGTGTGCGGCTGCGCGGTCGGCTGCGTCGTCTCGACACCCTGCCGGCCTCCGGTCGCCCGGTGGACCCCGCGCATGAGTTCCTCGTCGCGACCGGGGTCCGCCTCTCCGACAGCGGCCGACGGGCGGCCAGTTACCACGCCAGCCGGGACCGGCTCGACGTGCTCGACCTCGTCCCGGCGGACCTGACGGCCGAACGGGCGCTCGACCTCGCCCGGATGGTCGACACCCGCACCTACCGGGCCGACCGCTGCGTGCCCGGCCGCGGCGCCTTCCAGGCGCTGCTGGTCCACTCCGAGATTCTCCAGCGGGCTGGGATCACCCGCCGGGACGGTTTCGACCCGGTGGAGCTCGTCGACATCACCGAGCGGCTGAAGACCTTCGCCTCCGGCTCGACGGATCTGGCGGTGCTGCCGGGGCTGCGTGCCGCCCGGGACGACGCGGCGATGCGTGTCCGCGTCCAGCAGCGGGCCTACCGGTTCACCCGGCAGAACCAGCTCTTCCCGTTCGTACCCCAGATCGCCACCGCGATCGGCTTCCATGTGAACCAGCCGTTCGGCCTCGCGGCCATGGCGCTGTTCTGGTTCCAGCCGTTCTTCGTCTGCGCCGGCCGGGTGCCGCTGTCCCCGCGCGATCTCATTCGTTCTCCCATCGTGCGCATCCTCGGCGGGGTGCTGTTCGTGGTCGACTCCGTGCGGGCCGGCCGGGCGCAGGCCGTGAAGGCGGCTGAGGCGAAGGCCGCCGGGCTTCCTCCGGACCCGGTCAAGCATGCGGCCAGGCAGGAGACCGCCGCCAGCCGCGCCTCCTACTCCCAGGACGTCCAGGCCGGCCTCGACCGGTTCCTGCGCCACGACCGGGCCGACTGCCCCTGGTGCGGATCGGTCGAGCTCGCCACCCGGGTGGAGTCGCCGGACCTGCTCCTGCGCAAGCCCGGTTCCTTCCGGCTGGACGGCTGCGAGCGCTGCGGGCATGTCTTCCTCAACCCGTCGTTGAGCCCGGCCGGGCGTGAGTTCTACGACCGGGACCGCTACGACGGCCTGCGCACCGATGTCGCCGAGCAGGTCCTGGCCGCGATCGCCCGCGAGCGGCGCGAGCAGGCTGCCGCCGTCCGACCGTTCGTGGTGCCACGGACCTGGCTGGACGTGGGGGCCCGGTACGGTCACTTCGCCAACGCGGCCCGAGAGGTGTGGCCGAGGACGGTGTTTGACGGGCTCGACACCTTTCCCGGCCTGGCCAAGGGCCTGGCGCGCGGCTGGATCGACCACGCCCACTACGGCCGTTTCTCCGACGTCGTCGACAGCCTCGCCGGCCGGTACGACGTCATCAGCATGTTCGACTACCTGGAACGCCGCGACGACCCGTCGGCGGAGCTCGACGCCGTCGCGAAGGCGTTGCCGCCTGGCGGGCACGTCGTCTGCGAGCTGGCCAACGCCGACTGCCGGCAGGCCCGCTGGCTCGGCCGGTTCTGGCCCGGCTGGGCGGTCCCCGAGCGCGCCCACTTCATCCCCGCGGAGAACCTGATCGCCGCGCTGGAGGACCGGGGGCTGCGGCCGGTCGCGGTGCGCTTCGCCGCGGCGCGCCGTCCCGGTGGGCTGACCGGCGCCCTGCTGCTCGCCGTGGCCATGATCGCGCCACGCCCCATGCCGTGGCTGCCCCAGCAGGCCGGCCCGGTCGGCGCGGCCGGCCGCGTCCTGGTGATGCTTGTGGCCAGCCCCCTACTGGGACTGGCCCGCCTCCTCGACCGCCTTGCCGGCCGGTACGCGCACGACGCCCGGTACGCCGGCACCTACCTGATGATCGCCCGCAAGGAGCTCTGACCTCGGCGGACCGGTTGACCGGAATGTGCGGCGCGGCACAGGGATACGGGACGCGACGAACGAATGTCCCGCGGAGCTCAGGAGGCCAGCGCCCGCGGAGCGCGCGGCACCGACGCCGACCAGCCGCGGTCACGCAGCGCCCCGCCTACGAGGGAAGCCACCTCGGCCGGGGCGTCCCGCGCCAGGCGTGCCGGCAGACGGATGAGGAGCTGGCCGGTCGGCTCGGCGACGACCGTCGGCCCAGGGACCGTCGCCTGGATCTCCACCCGCACGCGCCACGGCTCGTACCAGACGTCGAGGCGCGCCATCGGCTCGTCCGCGGGCCCGTTGACACTCGGGGTCCCTACCGGCAACCCCCACTGGGCCTCGATGCGACGGTACATGATCTCGGTGAGGCGCGGCGCGTCCCGGCCCAGGTCGTCCAACGTCTCGGTGATCAGCGTCCGGCGGCTGATCGGACCACGCCGGGCCAGCGCGATCCGCAGGCTCGCGACGGTGACGAAACGTTGACGGACAGCGTCAACGAGCAGGCCCTGCGCGTCCGCGCGGGTAGCCGCCCACTCGGCCATGTCGATGACGGACCGGGCGGGGGCCGTCCGCCGGGGCAGGCGGAGGGGATCGATCTCGGTGATGTCGAGCCGAGCGCTGTGCCGCAGAAGCACGCCCGGTGGCGCGGCGATCCGGCGTTCGGTGGGCAGGAGAACCGTCACCGGGCCGGTGCCGTAGCCGTCCAGACCCGCGAGCCCCGCCGCGCAGGCGCCCGCGAGCACCGCGTCCGGGCCGACGGCCTGCAGGGCCCCCCACAGCTCCTGCATCCTCGTCACGGGTGTGGCGGTTGTGATCAGCACGCCGCGGAAGGGTTGCTGCCAGCGACCGTCGTTCAACCGTCGGCGGATCTCGTCGCGGGTGATGCCGGCGTTGATCGCATCGCGTATCGTGATCACGCCGGCCTGCATGGTGGCGATCTCCTGCCAGGAGAGTCGGCCAGGGTTATGGGCCATGAGAAGACGATGACGGTTGTCTGTCTGTTGGGCCAGAACCTTTTTCGGGCTGTGGATAACTTTCGGCTGTCTCCTTCCTGACGGCCGCGTTCCGGACCGGGTCAGCCATGCCCCGGGTGGTGGTCCCCGACGCCGGGAACCCATCCCCGCGCCCCCGGGTGAGTGCTCTGGCCGCCGGGACCGCCGGGACTGCCGGGGCCGCTGGGACGCGCCTTGGGCGGGACGAGCCGGTAGACCTCCTCGTCGGCCGGCGGTTGCTGGCCGATGCCCGGAAACCCGACGGGCGGGGCAGGCTCGATCCGACGCTGTTCCTCCGCGCCGGTCCGCGCAGGGCCGGCCTGGTCCGTACCGGCCTGGATCACGTCGGCTCCGGCGGTTCCGACGTGGTGACCCGCCAGGGGCGTGGCGGCCGCGTCAGGTACGGACCAGCGGTCGGCCGCGGAGACCCCAGGCAGCAGGACGGTGCCCGGATTGCAGTCCCCCGGCACCACCCGTCCCGCCCCATCGACCGGGTTGACCAGCAGGAACGCGGTCGCCGGCAGGGTCTGGACGGTGGTCGGCTCCACGGTGAACTCGTATACCCGCTGGGAGGTCGTGCCGTCGGTTGTCGAGTCGCTCACCGACGAGTTTGTCGTGCGCTGCCAGGTCTGCGATCGCGACGCCGTCACCGACTCCTGCCATCCGGCGTTCTTCGACGTGTTCTGCAACCAGGGCAGCAGCCGGGTGCCGTCGTAGGTCCGGCCGGTTCCGCCGCTGGTGCCGGTCGTCTCCGAGGTGCCGTCCTGGTAACCGACGCTGTCGCTGTCGCCGGCCGTGAAACTGCGCCCCACCTGGGCCGTCACCTGAGACATGACGAAGCGGTAACCACGCCCGATGAATTCCGCCGCGGTCGCGGCGTCCTTACCGTTCCCCAATCGCATGATGATCGTCGAGCCTCCCTGGCTGCCCAGCACCCGTTCGGCGTCGTCGGCGAGCCGTTCGAAGAGCAGCACGAGCCGCACCCCGGCGAGCTCGGCGTGGCGGGTCAGCCCGGTCAGGACCGCTCGGCCGAGATGGTCCGCCCCGGCGACGACCAGCATGTCCCGGCCGGTCGGCCCGCCCCGCTGGCGGCAACGGAGCTGGTGGAGCACGGTCTGGACGAGGAGCCGGTCCGTGAGTTCCTTGCGGTGGGCGGACGAGTCCCGGCTCGACGTGGCGAGAACCCGCAGCCCGGGTACCGGCCACCAGGCCGTCAGTGGACGGGGCGCGCTGTCGACCCTGGCCGTCGGCATCCTGGCCGTCGGCATCCTGGCCGTCGACATATCGGCGGCGGCCGCCAACATATGGGCCTCGACCGTCGCGGCCGGTGCCGTCGCGGCCGGTGCCGTCGCGGCCGTGGCTGGTGGTGGCGGGCTGAGCGCCTCCAGCGAGGAACGCAGGTAGCGCAGCTCGTCGGCGATCCGGTCACCGCGGCCGAACGCGTCCATGTGCGCGGTGAGCTCCCCGGCCTCGGCCGTCGACAGCGACGTGGCCGCGCTGCCGTCGTCGAGACCTTCGAGGACGCGCAGGCCCTCGGCGAGACGGCGAATGCTGAGCCGTTCGTACAGAACGACGGCGACGGTGGTGACCAGGTCCGCGTGCAGGGCGCGTCGGTGCGGATCATCGCCGCTCTCCTGGGACATGCCGAACGCGTCGGCGACGAGCTCGCCGGCCTCCCGCGGCCCGAGGCCGTCGAGGAGCGCCACCTCGTCGAGCTGGCGGGGCAGGTCCCAGGACTCCACCGGCCAGCGCGCCTGGCCGGCGAGGCGTGCCAACCCCCCGCCCACCGCCCGCTCGCTGAGATCGACGAGCAGGATGCCGGTGCCGCCGGTGAGCACCGAGCAGCCCGCGGTGGCCAGCAGGCTCGCCCATCCGTCGCCGGTTCCGCCGAACACGTCGATCCTGGGGGTCGCCGCGGGGGCCGAGACGGGATAGAAGACGGCGGTGGCCTCTCGGCGTCGCAGCTCGGCCCGGTCGTGCGCGTCGACCTCGGTCTGCCAGGACGTCAACGCCTGCAGGTGGCGGGTGTATCCGTCGGCCCGGGCCGACGCGGCCCGGGATCGTGTCCGGCCCAGCCGGTAGTGCAGGATCAGCGGAGGCAGGCACGCGACCACGGCGAGCGCGAGTCCCGCCGGGACGAAGAAGAACCCCCCCTCGCCCGCGAGCAGCATGCCGAACACCACGAAGGCCATCGGCAGGACGAGCCTGGTCAGCAGGGCGCGGACGGCATGGTTTCGCCGGGCCGTGAGCGCGGTCAGATCGGGCGATTCGGGCTCCTGCCAGACCGGTTGACGGTCGGCGAGCGGGCTCGGGGCCGATGGACCGGTGTCGACGAACTCCCAGCCCCAACGCTCCCGTGGAACGAAGAGCCCCTGGATCAGCCGGGCCTCAGTCGTGGTTAGCGTGCCCACCCCCATCGCCGACCCTCCGCCGTCCCACTCGCCTGCTCCCGCGTCGCAGCCCACCGTGCCGCAGCCCCGACGGCCGCAGCCCACCGTGCCGCAGCGACTCCCCGTTCCCGATCATCGTGCACCTGGAAACGATCTCGGCACGCCCGGTGTCAGTACTGGGGCGTTACGTGGCCATTATGGCGCGCGGTGTCCACTCTGTCGCGTTCCGCCGTGCATGTCGGCCCCGCCGTAACGTCCCGACGGTCGACGGGCCCGGGCGCTCAGTCCCGCGCTGTCCCGAACGCGGATGCTGTCCCGAACACGGATGCTGTCCCGAACGCGGATGCTGTCCCGATGGACGGGCCGAGGGCGGTGGCCGCCGCGGTGGACTCCGGTGGGGCGCTCCCCGGTCCGCTCGGCGCGGGGCCGACGAGGTCGGAGATCTGGGTGGCCAGCTCGGCCAGTCCCTTGCCGGTGCATGCCTGGTGGAGCGCGTCCGACAGCGAGGTGGCATCCGCCGCGCCGGTGAGTTCCCGGACCGCCACGGTGAGGCCGCTGACCGCCGGATCACCGATGTTGACCTTCTCCCGGCCCGGAGCGTAGAAGGCACCGTTCTTCAGCCGGGTGAGCTGTTCGCCCACGGTCTCGCCCGGCAGGGTCAGGCCGCGCTCGCGCCAGGCCGCGGTGAGCGGATGCGGGCCCGCGCCGGCCCCCCGCCGGCGCACTGCGTCAACCAGCGCCTGCCGGACGTCCTGCCAGCGGTACATGCCCGCGGTCAGGTGCCGGGAGTCGACGGTGTTCGCCGTGTTCGCCGTGTCCGCCGTGTCTGCCGCGTCCGCCGCCTCTGCCGCGTCCGCCGGGGACGGCGGCAGGCCGAGGAGCCGGCGCAGCGTCGCGAGCAGGGCGGCGGTGAAGTCGTCCGGGTCGACGAAGGGGCGCAGCGCGGCGGCGCGGGCGTCCGTCGCCCGGTCGGCGGCATGGGCGAGCGCGCAGTCGAGGATGCGACCCGGCAACGCGGCGAGGGTGGTCCGCAGGGGTTCCGCCGGAGCGAACGGCGCGATCCCGAGCAGATGGGTGAAGCCCATGACCTGGTGCGCGGCCACCGCCTCGACCCACACCACCAGCAGGGGATCGCGGGCCGCGAGGGCGGACGTCTCCGTCTCCTCCAGGGTGCAGGCGGGGCCGGCGACGCAGGCCGCGCCGCAGCCGAGGCTGCGCCGTCCGGCCAGGGGCACCCGGTCGTAGCGCGCGTAGCGCGCGCTCTCCCGGTCGTCTCCGGCGACCATCCGGGCCAGCACGGGACGGTCCATGCCGTCCGCGCTTACCGCCGCCACCCCCGCCGGCAGCGCGACGACCAGTTCGGACTGATCGTCGCGCAGGTTCATTGTCGCGCCGACGGCTTCTCGGTCGTCGGCGGCCGGGAGCCGGTGCATCACCTTCAGTGCGGTGTTCTTGATAACGTCGGGAAGGATCTTCGCTGGGATCTGCTCCACGACAACGAGCCCCTCGCCGTAGGCGCGGATCTCCGCGAGCAGTGAGGCGAACAGGTCGACGGAGGCCGCGGCCGGGCCGTCGGTGACGTTCTTGAGCAGCCGGTGGGCCTCCTCCAGGACCAGGACGTGGCGCAGTCCGCCCGCGCCCGCGGTGGCGTACCGGACCCGCAGATGCTCCACGACGCGGATCAGGACGGCGCCGAGCAGGAACGCCTTGTCCTGGTCGCTGGTGATGTCCTCCAGCTCGAAGACGACGTTGCGCGCCAGCAGGGCGCCGATATCGATCGGATGCCCGCCCTCGAAGAACCGACCGGGAGAACCCTCTCGCAGGCTACCGATGCGCACGTCGACAAAGCCCCGGACGTCCGCCGTGACCTCCACGCCGTAGCCGATGTTCTCGACCACCCTCGTCGCGGTGCGCTGCAGGTCCCCGAGGGTCGGATATCGCCTGCGCACGTCGACCTTCGGGTCCTCCTCCGGCCCGGTCACCCGGAATCTGGGCCGGTGCGCGGGCTCCGGCCGGTCCAGCACCAGGTTCCATCCCAGGTCCTGGTAACAGACCGTCAGCGCGCGGGCGAGCACCTGGGGGAACGGCTCGTGCGCCTCGAACGCCGCCAGGAACAAGGCCCGGACGAGATCGATGTGGCTCTGCAAGGGAAAGCCGGGCTCGGGTTCCAGCGGGTTCAGTGACGCCGGTGGAGCGTCGAGCCGGCCCGGCCTGATGACGAGCACCTCGGCGAGGCCGGCGAGCCGCCCGGCCATCCGGGCGTACTCGGCCTTGGCCGGCTCCAGGACCAGCCACGGAACGGGCGCCGGAGCACGGGTCAACGACTCCAGCAGCGACCGCACGGTCTGTGACTTCCCGGATCCGGTGGCGCCGCAGACGAAGGCGTGCCGGTTGAGCGTCGCGAGGGAAACCGAGAACGCGCCGGCCGGCATCCAGCCGGCGTCGAGCACGTCGCCGAGCCGAACGGCGCCGGGCGTTCCCCGGGGGTCCGCGGGACCGGACCGGTTCGGACCCTCGGGCGTCACGTCGAAGGCGTGCGGTGTGATCAGGGTGATGCCCGGCAGCTCACGGCCGGGCGGCCGGGCCAGCGCCGCCAGCAGCTCCGCGCTCGCCCGCGGCGAGGACCGCGGTGAGCCGGCCAGCCCGCCGGCTCCGGCTCCGACCCCGGCTCCGACCCCGCCGAGGGCCCCCGCGAACGAGGTGACCGGGCCGGTCGGACGCAACGTGTAGGGCAGCCGGTCGAGATCGCTGGAGCTGCACAGCAGGGCGGCCAGCGAGACCGCGCCGGCCGGGGTCACCCCACCGACCAGGATCTCCACGTCCCACATGCCGCTCGACGCGCCCCGGCCCAGTTCCCGGTAGCGGGCCTCCGCGCGCTCCAAGTCGAGCCGGGCGCCCTGGTCGTTCTCCCGCCGGCGCAGCACGGGGATCGATCGCGCGAGGTCCGCCCGTTCCTCGGCGAGATGCTCGGGGGGCACCGGCCACGCGAGCACAAGCCAGGCGAACGGGCCGACGAGATGCGCGGCGTAGTCGTCGAACGATCCGCGGCGGGTGTCTGGCTGCCGGGCGTCGGTGCCGGGATCGGCGGCCCACAGGGCATCCGGGAGGCCTTCGCACCGCAGCCAGTAGGGGAAGCCGGCGAGCTGGGCGGGTACGGCGTCCGGTGGCAGCGCCACCGCTGTCGATCCCGGGGGGTACAGCAGCGGAACCGCGGTTGCGGCTGGTGTCGACGTGGCTGTTGCGAGCGACGTGGCCGCCGCGGTCGGGTCTGTCGCGGTCGGGTCCGCTGGGAAGAAGGGCCGGCCGCCGGCGAGGAACCGGATGTGCGCCTCACCCGGGCCCCGTAGCCAGGCGACGGCGATTCCCGGCCGGGCTGCTCCCGGCACCGGGTACGGGCCGCCGCGAGTGGACGCACCGGAGGCGGTGGGTTCGTGGCCGGGCCCGAGCGAGGTCAACTGCGCGTGCGCGCCGACGAGGGCGGCGAAGAGCGCGGCCGGTACGGGATCGGGCCGGTCGGGTGTGTCGGGTCGCCGAGGGGCGGTGAGGATGCGGTGGAACCGGAAACCGGCGAGCACGATCGGAGGGGCCTATTCGTGCCGGCCGCGCTGGGAACGGCTGCCGGCCGCCCGTACCACCATGCGGGCTCCTCGTGGTCTTCGTCTCGTCTCTCCGTGAACATACTTCTGATCATCGGTGCCGATGTGGCAATCTATCACCCTCCGCTGGGCATTGGATCCGGATCGTGTCCATCGTTGCTCGAAGTATCCGAATTCCGAGATCGGGGAGGAGTGAAGGTCGAACATGGAGGCATGGACGGCTGTCTTCGATCGTCACGGTCCCGGGCGCATGGACTCCCGTCGCCGTGATCGCGGTCTGCGGGTGTCGTGGGCCGACGCACCGGCGGCTGCCGCGGGATACCTCCCCAGGTCGGGGTACCTCGCCGGGCTGGGCGACCTCGCCAGGCCGGCGTGAATGATACGTATTGTCATCGCCGGTGCATCATGGCCGCAGCCGGATGGCACGGGCGTGGCGGCCGTCGGGGGCGGCAAGGGTCACGGGGGTGGCAAGGGTCACGGGGGTGGCAAGGGTCACGGGGGTGGCAAGGGTCAACAGCGCGTCGCAGCCTCGCCCGTGGCGTCGTCCCGGAAGTCGGAGGCATGGCCGATCATCGCAGGAATCGCCGCCGGACCGAGACGCGTACGAGCCCCCCGCGGGGTCGCTCGGTCGCGGTCGGTGCCGCCGCGGTGGGTGTGACGTTGGTCGTGGGGGCGGCCAGCGCACTTCATCTCAGCAGTCCCGCTTCGGACCCGGACTCCTCGCATGACCTGTCGGTGTCCGTACCGTCCGGGCCGAGAGGCGCAGCCCGGCTCGGACGCACATCCGGGCTCGGTCCCACCTCCGAAGCACGCCCGTCGGGCGTGGGTGGGCCGGTGAGGACGAGCCGGGTGGCCGGTACCGGCGCGGACGGCAGGGCGGGGCCCGCCTCCGACCTCACCGCGATCCCCGGGGTCGGACCGGTGATGATGACGAAGATTCCGCAGGCCGCCCGGCAGGTGATCGTGGTGAGCGGCATCGACCGGAATGCGAACACCAACAACGTGACGCTGTGGGAACGGGCCGATCCCGGCTCCGCCTGGAAGACCTACGGCGCCCCGCTGATCGGCCGCAACGGCGCCGATGGCTGGACGTACGACCATCGGGAGGGCGATCTGCGCAGCCCGATCGGCGTGTTCAGTCTCACCGCCGCCGGTGGCAAGCTCGCCGATCCGGGCACCGGTCTGCCCTACGAGTATCGCCCGTCGTTCTACCGGGCGACGGGTCCGCGGGGCGAGCCGATGCCCGATGCGTTCAACTATGTGGTCGCCATCGACTACAACCGACTGCCCGGGTATCCGCCGTCGGACCCGACCCGTCCGCTGGGCCCGCAGATCGGCGGGGACATCTGGCTGCATGTCGACCACAGATCGCCGACGCGGGGCTGCATCGCGGTGGAACAGGACGCCCTCGTGGCCATTCTCCGTTGGCTGACCCCGATGGCCCATCCCATGATCGTTATGGGAGACGTGGCGGATCTCGGCGCCGACAACGTGCGCCCCTGAGCCCCTTTCCTTGCCTATCCAGAGAGATAAATCGAGCACAAAAGCCTCTGGATAGGCAAGGAAGCCGACGAGGCTCAGCCGGCCGGCTTCTCCGCGTGCCCACCGAACTGCTTGCGCATCGCCGACAACAGCTTGTCGGCGAACAGGCCCTCCCCGCGCGAACTGAACCGCTCGTAGAGGGACGCCGTCAGCACATGGGCGGGAACGCCCTCCTCCACGGCGGCCAGTACCGTCCAACGTCCTTCCCCGGAGTCGGACACCCGGCCGCTGAACTCGGTGAGTCCGGGATCCTCCTGCAGCGCGGCGGCGGTGAGGTCGAGCAGCCAGGAACTGACCACGCTGCCCCGCCGCCACACCTCGGCGATCGCGGTGGTGTCGAGGTCGTACTGGTAGTACTCCGGGTTGCCCAGCGGGGCGGTCTCGGCGTTGTGCTCGGCGGACGTCGTGCCGATGTTCGCCTTGTCGAGCACCGCGAACCCCTCGGCGAAGGCGGCCATCATGCCGTACTCGATGCCGTTGTGCACCATCTTGACGAAGTGACCGGCGCCGTTCGGGCCGCAGTACAGGTATCCCTTCTCGGCCTGGGTGATCTCGCCGGTCCGGCCCGGGGTCCGCGGGATGGTGCCGACGCCGGGTGCGATCGTCTCGAACAGCGGCTCCAGGCGGGCCACGACCCCCGGTTCGCCGCCGATCATCAGACAGAAGCCGCGTTCCAGCCCGAACACGCCCCCGGAGGTGCCGACGTCGACGTAGTGGATGCCCCGCTCGACGAGCGACGCGGCACGCAGGATGTCATCCCGGTAGTAGGAGTTGCCGCCGTCGATGATCACGTCGTCCGGCGCGAAGTGCTCGGCCAGGGCCGAGACGGTCTCACCGGTCAGCCCGGCGGGCACCATGATCCAGGCAGCCCGGGGTGGACGCAGGGCCGCGGCGAACTCGGCGAGGCTCCGTGTCTCCGTGGCGCCCTCCGCAGCCAGGGCCTTAACGGCCTCGGGGTTGACGTCGTAGACCACGCATTCGTGACCACCGCGGATCAGCCGGCGCACCAGGTTGGCACCCATCCGGCCGAGTCCGATCATCCCGAGCTGCATCTTCATCTCTCCGCTGGTTCGTCTCGATGGCCCGCTCCGGCGTGTCGCCGGGACGGGCCCGGCCTGGCGCTCCTGACGCCATTCTCCGTGCTGCATCCGTGCTTCCCCGTCCGTGGTGCACGTGCTTCTCGTCTCCGAGTCGGCGCCCGCGCCGGACCGGACCGGCCACGGACCGTCCGGACCGGGACCCCGAAAGTTCCCGATGATCTTCAGTTGGCGTGGATCGAGCGGCAGATTGTGACGAGCAGCGACGGAGGGCTTGTGAGCGAGCCGGGTAGGGCAGGGGAGGCGGCCATGGATGCCGACGTGGACGTGATCGTGCTCGGCGCCGGGCCCGCGGGCGAGAACGTCGCCGGCCGCTGTGCCGACGCTGGTCTGTCCGTCATCGTCGTCGAACGCGAGCTCGTCGGCGGGGAGTGCAGCTACTGGGGCTGTATCCCGAGCAAAACCCTCCTGCGGCCGGGGGAGGTGCTGGCGGCGGCCCGCCGCGTTCCCGGCGCGGCGTCGGCGGTCACCGGACCCGTCGACGCCGCCGCGGCGTTCGCCCGGCGAGACTGGATGGTGGGCGACTACTCCGATTCCTCCCAGGTGCCCTGGCTGGTCGACAAGGGCGTCGAGTTGGTGCGCGGGACCGGGCGCCTGGCGGGGCCCGCCGGCCGGGTCGCGGTGACGCTGCTGGACGGCACCCGCCGGGTGCTGACCGCGTCCCGAGCCGTGGTCGTGGCCACCGGGACGCGGGCCACTGTTCCACCGATCCCCGGCCTCGCCGACGCCGAACCGTGGGACAACCGGACCGCGACCGGCGCCTGGAAGGTCCCGCACCGCCTCGTGGTGCTCGGCGGCGGCGCCGTGGGGGTGGAACTGGCCCAGGCCTTCCGCCGGCTCGGTAGCGCGGAGGTGACCTTGATCGAGGGGTCACCCCGGCTGCTCGTCCGGGAGGAGGAGTTCGTCGGCGAGCAGTTGCGGGCCGCCTTCGAGGCGGCCGGCATCACGGTGCGGCTCGGAAGCCGGGCGGTCGAGGTCCGCCGGGCCCGGACGGGACCGGATGGCCCGGCCGGGCCGGTGACCGTCACGGTGGAGCCGGTGGATCCGGCGGATCCGGCGGATCCGGGTGAGCCGGTTGAGCGGCGGCCGCGCCGCGATGCCGTGGTCGCCGACGAGATCCTGGTCGCCGTCGGGCGCACCCCGGCGACCGGCGACCTGGGCCTGGAGACCGTGGGCCTGCAACCCGGGCGGTTCATCGAGGTCGACGACCGGCTCCGCGCGGTCGGCGTGGCGGGGGACTGGCTCTACGCGGTCGGCGACGTCTGCGGCCGCGCGCTGCTCACCCACATGGGCAAGTACCAGGCCCGGCTGGCGGCCGACGTCATCACCGGCCGCCGGGACCTCGCCGGCGCTCCCGTGCGCGACCTGGCCGACCCGGCGGCCGTCCCGCGGGTGACCTTCACCGATCCGCAGGTCAGCGCGGTCGGACTGACCGAGCGGGCCGCGCGGGAGGCCGGGATCGCCGTGCGGGCCGTGAGCGTGCCGACCGGATCGGTGGCCGGCGCGTCGGTGCGGGGGGAGGAGATCACGGGCACGTCGAAGATTGTCGTGGACGAGGCCCGCCGGGTGCTCGTGGGAGCGACCTTCACCGGTCCGGACACCCAGGAGATGGTGCACGCGGCCACGATCGCGATCGTCGGAGAGGTGCCGTTGGAGCGGCTGTGGCACGCGGTCCCGTCGTTCCCGACAGTCAGCGAGGTCTGGCTGCGACTGTTGGAGGTATACGGATGACGTCGTTCCGTGGACGTCGTTGCGCGGACCGCGGCACCGAACCGCCTGGGCGGGGCCGCGGATCGGGTTGGCCGAGCCTTCAGGACGGTCCGCCGGTCGCCGCCGGGGCGCGGTGGTCCGTCCGGCCCAGCCGGCGCACGTCGGGCGCGCCGAGCCGGGCCGCGTCGGCGGTCGCGTCGTCGGCTTGCCGCTGCGAGGCCCGTTCGGCCTCCACCCGGGCGAGGTAGTGCGCGACCTCGCGGGCGCGGGTCACCTGGTCCCAGCCGAGCACGGGGGCGATGAGATCGGCCACGTGCTCGGCGGCCTCCACCCCCCGGTCGATGGTCTCGATCGAGACGCGGGTCCGCCGGGTGAGCACGTCCTCCAGGTGCAGCGCCCCCTCGTGGGAGGCCGCGTACACCGCCTCCGCGGCCAGGTAGGTCGATGCCCCGCGCAGCGGCTGGGCGAGATCCGGTCGCGTCTCGATGAGGTCCAGAAGCTCCTCGGTGAGGGTGCCGTAGCGGTGCAGGAGGTGCTCGATCCAGCCGACGTGCAGCCCCGCGCGGCGGGCGAGGGTCTCCCGGGCGTTCCACAGCGCGGGGAACCCGTCCGCGCCGAGCAGCGGGATCTTCTCGGTGCACGACGGCGGCACCGCCCGGTTCATGCCGTGCACGGCCGCGTCGACGGCGTCGGCGGCCATCACCCGGTAGGTCGTGTACTTCCCGCCGGCGACCATCGTCAGCCCGGAGACGGGGCTGACCACGGCATGCTCGCGGGACAGCCGCGAGGTGTCCTCGGACTCCCCGGCGAGCAGCGGGCGCAGCCCGGCGTACACCCCGGTGATGTCCGCCGCCGTGAGCGGCGTGCGCAGCACCCGGTTGACCGTGTCGAGCAGGTAGTCGATGTCGGCGCTGCTGGCCGCCGGATGGGCGAGGTCGAGGCTCCAGTCGGTGTCGGTGGTGCCGATGATCCAGTGGCTGCCCCACGGGATGACGAACAGCACGCTCTTCTCGGTGCGCAGGATCAGGCCGGTGACGCCATGGATGCGGTCGCGGGGCACGACGATGTGCACTCCCTTGGAGGCTCGGACCGACAGCTGGCCACGCCCGCCTACCATCGCCTGGATCTCGTCGGTCCACACCCCGGCGGCGTTGATCGTCTGGCGGGCCCGCAGCTCGATCTCGGCGCCCGACTCGAGGTCACGCACCCGCACGCCGGCGACCCGGTCGCCCTCCCGCAGGAAGCCGGTGACCCGCGCGCTGGTCGCGATGAGCGCCCCGTAGCGAGCAGCGGTCCGCGCGACGAACACGGTGTGCCGCGCGTCGTCGACCTGGCCGTCCCAGTACTGGATCGCGCCGACGAGGGCGTCCGGGCGCAGCGACGGGAACTCCCGCAGCGCCGCCTTGCGGGTCAGGTGCCGGTGATGGGGCATGGTGGCGTCGCCGCCCGGCCCGACGCGGGCCAGCCCCTGCCCGAGGGTGTCGTAGAGCAGCACACCACTGCCGATGTAGGCACGTTCCCAACCGTGGCGGGTCAACGGCAGCAGGAACGGGATGGCCCGGACCAGATGGGGCGCGAGCGTGTCCAGCATGAGGGACCGCTCCCGCAGCGCCTCCCGGACCAGCGGGGCGTTGAGCTGCTCGAGATACCGCAGCCCGCCGTGGATGAGCTTGCTCGACCGGCTGGACGTGCCGGCGGCGAGGTCGCGCGCCTCGACCAGGGCGACGGACAGGCCCCGGGTCACCGCGTCCAGCGCCACCCCCGTACCGGTGACCCCGCCGCCGATCACGGCCACATCCACCGGATCCGCTCCCATCCGGCGCAGTGCCTCGGCGCGGCCGACCTGGTCGAGTCGGGCGGTCGGGGTTCCGTGTCTGGTCGGCGTCATCGCCAGTTGCTTCCTCTCCTGCGAACGTCCTCGCGTCCCGTCGTCGTGATCGCCCGGGACGCTCCGGCGGCTCGCCACCCATCGTGCCGGCTGTCGGTGTCCGGTGTCCGGCGCCCGGGCGCGGGATCGTTGAACGTCCATGAACGTCTGTGAACGTCCGGCCGGGGCGTGGTGGGATGCGAGTGCGACCGTCCCGGGATCCCGCGTAAGGCGACCAGATGGGCGACCAGATGGAGGTCAACACCAGATGGAGGTCAACGCATGGACCTGACCCACCCGCCGGCCGAGGAACGGTTCCGTGCCGAGTTGCGGGCCTGGCTCGCCGAGAACATCCCCGCAGCCTGGACGGAGCCCGGGTTCTGGGCCGGCGTGGGGGAGGCCGAGGGCTTCGACCTGCGGCGGGACTGGGAGCGGCGCAAGGCGCTCGCGGGCTTCGCCGGGATCGACTGGCCGGTGGAGTACGGCGGCCGGGGCGGTACCCCGGGGATGAGGGCCATCTACGACCAGGAGACGCAGCTCGCCCGGGCGCCGCGCTCGGTCAACACGCTGGGCCTGGCCTTCCTCGCGCCGACGGTGATGGCGGTCGGGACGCCCGAGCAGAAGCGCGACATCCTCGGGCCGATGCTGCGCAACGAGGTGATCTGGTGCCAGGGCTTCTCGGAACCCGGCGCGGGCTCCGACCTCGCGGCGCTGCGTACGTCCGGGGTACTCGACGGGGACGAGTACGTGGTCAACGGGCAGAAGGTCTGGACGACGTTCGCGAACCGCGGAGACAAGATCTTCACCCTGGTCCGGACCGAGCCCGGCAGCCGGCGCCATCACGGCATCTCGCTGCTGCTCATCGACATGCACGCTCCCGGGGTGGAGGTCCGGCCGATCCGGCAGATGAGCGGCGTCAGCGAGTTCGGCGAGGTCTTCCTCACCGACGTGCGGGTGGCGGCGTCGGAGTGCCTGGGCGGGATCGGCAACGGCTGGGCGACGGCGATGCTTCTGCTGTCGTTCGAGCGCGGCGCGTCCGGGATCAGCCAGTACACCGGATTCCGGCGCAGCTACGACGAGATCGTCCGGGTCGCCCGGGCGCTCGGGCGCGACACCGACCCGGTGCTGCGCCAGGAGCTGGGCCGGCGCATGGTCGAGCTCGAATGCCTGCGCTACCACTCGATGCACGTCCTCACCCAGGTAGAGCAGGGCCGTGACCTGGGGGCCGAGTCGTCGATCACCAAACTGCAGTGGTCGGAGACGTACCAGGACCTGTTCGAGACCTTTGATGCGCTGCTCGGCGCCGATGTGGCGCTCACCCACCCCACCGCGGACCTCGATCTGACGACGCTGCGGCAGGAGAGCTTCTGGACCCGCTCCGTCACCATCTGGGGTGGATCCTCGCAGGTACAGCGCACGATCGTCGCGGAGCGGGTCCTCGGCCTGCCACGCGGATCATGATTATGGTCGCGATTCGGGCCTGTGCCTGTGCCCGGGCCTGTTCATCTCGCTGATCCCGCCTCGCCCCGCCTCCGGAGGTCCGAGCCCGTGTTCTTCGCCCTCACCGACGAGCAGCGCGCGCTCGCCGCCACCGTCCGGGACTTCCTGGCCGACCGCTTCGATCTGACCGCCGTCCGCGCGGTCTTCACCGATCCCGACGGTGACGGGCACCCCCCCGAGCTGTGGAAGGCGATCGGCGAACAGGGCTGGCTCGCGGTGTGCGTGCCCGCGCGGTTCGACGGTCTCGGGCTCGGGTTGCTCGACGCACAGATCATCGCGCGGGCGTTCGGAGCGGGGGTGATCCCGGGGCCCTGGCTGCCGACCGTGCTCGCGGGCGAGGCGGTGCGGCTCGCCGGCTCGGCGGACCAGGCGGCGGCGGTGCTCGCCCCCCTCGCCGCCGGTGACCTGGTGGCCACCGTGGCGCTGCGGGGCCCGGGCGGGGGATACGACCATACCGGCATCGCGGTCCGCGCGACCGCGGGCGGTCGGCTGGGCGGTGTCGCGTCCGGCGTCGAGTATCTCGAGGTCGCCGGGCTCGTGGTGGTCGCCGCCGTCGGCCCCGCCGGGGTCGGGCTCTATCTGCTCGATCCGCGTGGCCCGGGGGTGACGGTCACCACCCAGCGCGGCTTCGACGGCACCACCCGGCTGGCCTCGCTGTCTCTGGCCGACGCGGCCGCGACCCGGCTGCCGGCCTCCGACGCCGCGGTCGCCGCGGACCTGGTCCGTCGTGGCGCCCTGCTCACGGCCGCGGACCTCGTCGGTGTCGCGCGGGCCGCGCTGACCCGGACCGTCGCCCACGACATCGATCGGGTGCAGTTCGGCCGGCCGGTCGGTTCGTTCCAGGCGCTCGCGCACCATCTCGCCGATCTGCATGTCGCTGTCACGATGGCCGAGCATGCGGTGCTGTACGCGGCGCACGCGCTCGACACTGCCCTGCCCGACGCGGAGCTGGCGCTCGCGGTGGCGAAGAGCAAGGCCAACCAGGCCGCCGGGGACGCCACCGCGGCGATGATCCAGTACCACGGGGGGATCGGCTACACCTGGGAACATGACGCGCACTTCTTTTACAAGCGGGCCAAACGCCAGATTCCTGCTTTTGGTGACACCCCTGCGCATCTGGAGCGCATCGCGGTGCTGACCGTCGACGCATTGCCCTGACCGCCCCCGATCCCGCAGCACTCGCAGCGGTGCTGGTCCTTAGCGCGTCAGCGTATGGTCGAACAGCTGCCGGGCCGGGCCCAGGGCCGCCCGGCGGTCGGCGGGAGCCAGCCCGATGCGCGTCCGGCGATCCAGCAGGTCCGCCGGGTCGAGCGCGCCTTCGTCCCGCACCGCGAACAGCAGCTCCGCGCCGGTGACCGGCGTCCCCTCGGCGACGGGTGCCAGCAGGTCGGGGTCGCCGTCGGCCAGGGCCAGCACCCTCGGTGCCTCCGTCCCGTACCGCTCGACCAGACGGCGCGGCGCGGCCACCGTGGCGAGGACCGATCGAGGTGCCGCACCGACCAGGCCGAGTCGCCGGGTACGGCAGGGGCCGGCGTCGAGGTCGCCCACCGCGACGGCGGCGTCCACCGCGTCTGCGGCCATCCGTCGATAGGTCGTCAGTTTGCCGCCGACCACCGTGACCAGGCCGCCCGGGTCGGTCCGCACCAGGTGCCGTCGGGAGAGATCGGCGGTGCGGGCGGCGCTGGTACGGGTGGCGGCGCTGTGGGGAACGACGGTGTGGTCGGTGCCGGTGTGGTCGGTGCCGGTGTCGAGCAGTGGGCGCAGGCCGGCGAAGGCGCCCAGCCGGTCCGCCGGGTCGATGGGGGTGGCCAGCACGTTCGAGACGATGCCCAGCAGCTGCGCGATCTCGTCCTCGTCGGGCACCGGGACGTCGACGACCTCCTCGACCGGCACGTCGGTCAACCCGACGTAGACGCGGCCGTCGTCCTGGGGCAGCACCAGCGCGAACCGGTTCCGTTCACCCGGCATCGGCAGGGACAGCGCCGCGCGGGTCCCGGCCAGGACGGTGGAGCGCAGCACGAGGTGGGTGCCGCGGCTCGGCCGCAGCCGGATCCCCGGAGCCAGGGCCGGCGCCCACACGCCGGTGGCGTTGACCACCGTCCGCGCACGCAGGGTGATCCGGGTACCGGTGAGGGTGTCCACCGCGGTCGCCTCGATCCCACGACAACCGTGCCGGCTCGGGCCGCGGGGTCCGCCGTCGAGGCCGCCGCCGTCGAGGCCGGTCACCCGCAGCCGGGTCAGGATCCGGGCGCCGAATCCGGCTGCGGTCCGGGCCAGCGCGACTACGAGACGGGCGTCGTCGACGAGCCGGCCGTCCCAGTGCAGCACCCCGCCGCGCAGTCCGGCTTCCCGGAGCGCGGGAGCCACCCCGAGCGTCTCCACGGCGGTCAGCCGGCGTGGGCCGGGCAGGACCGCGCGGGGCGTGCCCGCGCCGCGGCGCAGCAGGTCGCCGAGCCACACCCCGGCCTGGACCAGCGCGGCGTTCGACCGCGGTACTCCCGGGGTCAGCGGGGTGAGCATGGGCAGCGCCCGCACGAGATGGGGCGCGGTGTGCCGCATCAGGATGTCGCGCTCGACGGCGCTCTCCCGCGCCAGCGCCACATCTCCGGTGGCCAGGTAACGCAGCCCGCCGTGAACGAGCTTGGAACTCCATCGGCTCGTGCCGAAGGCGAGATCGTGCGCCTCGGCGAGGACGACGGACAGGCCGCGGGAGGCGGCGTCCAGGGCCACCCCAGCCCCGGTGACCCCACCGCCGATCACCAGCAGGTCCACCGGGCCGCCAGCCGCGACGGCGGCCAGCTCCCGTTCCCGCCGCCCGGCGTTCAACGAGGTCGCCGTGGTCGGCGGGAGCGTCAGAACCGTCATGGTGATCCCCCAATGCTCTCCTTGACCGGTTCCGGCGCGAGGTAGCCGCGCAGGAGCCGGCGCAGTTCGGCGGTCCGGGTCGCCGCGGGGACACCGCAGCCGAGGGCCTCGGCGGACAGGACGAAGGACTGCACGACGAGCAGGACCATGAGGGCCAGCGCCGACGGGTCCTCGGGCCGCACGGCGCCGTTCGCCTCGGCGGTGCGGAACTGGCTCGTCAGCAGGTCCAGGATCATCTGTTGGGTGGCGCCACGTCGCTCGATCAGGTACGGGATCAGCAGCTCGGGATCCGTCTCGATGATCCGCAGATAGAGCGGGTTGGTGCGGAACGCCTCCACCGTCGCGATGATGTGCTCGACGAGATCGTCGACCAGCCCGCCGTCCGGAGGCCCGCCGTCCGGCCCGGCCTGGGCCATGGCCGACGCGGCCGTCACAACCTGGGTCCACTCGCGCGTCATCACATCACCGACCAGCGAGCGCAGGTCCGGCCAGCGTCGATAGAGGGTCATTCGGCTCACTCCGGCGCGGCGCGCTACCTCGGTCAGGGTGGTCCGCCGGACCCCGACCGCCAGCAGGGACGCCTTGGCCGCGTCGAGGACGGCCTCCTCGCCGGCGAGAGCCATCCGGCAGCCCTTCCTCCCGCCCGTCGCCACGGGCGCGGGGAGCGGCGCCGCCGCGCGGGATGTGTCATCGTAGGACGAGACCTTGTGACAATGTGACGTTGGCTGTCACACTGTCTCGTAGGAGATTCTACCGAGGCACCACCGGATCGGACAGGCGGTACGCACGCCGATGACGAGCACCGACGAGGCCCACGAGAAAGCCCGTGAGATCGTCCTGGCCGAATCCGTCTGGTGGGGCTGGGGCCCCGCCGAGGCGCATGACCCACTGCCCGATTCCACCCGCCTGCTGCTGGCTCGGCTCGGCATTCCCGCCCGTCCTCGCCCGCCCGTCCCGCTCGCCGAGGTACGCCTGCCCGCGTCGCGGCTGCCGGATCCGGCCCGGGCCGCGCTCGCGGCGGTCGTTGGGGACGGCGAGGTCCGGGTGGACGATGTCGCGCGCATCCGGCACTGCCGGGGCCGCTCGACGACCGATCTGTTGCGCCTGCGGGCCGGGGACGCCTCCGCCGCGCCCGACGCGGTCATCCGGCCCGCCGATCATGACGAGGTGCTCGGCGTGCTGCGGGTCGCGACCAGAGAGCACCTCGTGGTCGTGCCGTTCGGGGGCGGTACCTCGGTCGTCGGCGGCCTTGCGCCGCCCGAGCGTGGCGACCGTGCCGTCGTCGCCCTCGACCTCGCCCGGCTGGACCGGCTCGGCCGGGTGGATCCCGACTCCGGCACCGCGGAGCTCGGCGCCGGGCTGCGGGGCCCTCGGGCCGAGGCGTTGCTGGCCGAGCACGGTCTCACGCTCGGGCACGTCCCCCAGTCCTGGGAGTACGCCACCATCGGTGGCTACGCGGCGACCAGGTCCAGCGGCCAGGCGTCCGGGGGCTACGGCCGGTTCGACGAACTGGTCGTCGGCCTGCGGGTGGCCACGCCGGTGGGTGGCTGGGAGCTCGGCCGCGCCCCGGCGTCGGCTGCTGGACCGGACCTGCGGGAGCTGCTACTCGGCTCCGAGGGCGCCTTCGGGGTGATCACCCAGGTCGTGGTCAGGGTCCGGCCGCTGCCGGCCCGGCGCGGCTACGAGGCCTGGTCGGTGCCCGACTTCGCGACCGGCACCCGGCTGCTGCGTTCACTCGCCGCCGGCGACCTGCGGCCGACGGTATGCCGGTTGTCCGACGAGACGGAGACCGTCGCGGGGCTCGCGCGGCCGACCCGGTCGGGCGGCGAGCGCGGGGGCGGCGCCGTCGGCTGCTACCTGGTGACCGGCTACGAAGGCGACGATCGCGCGGTGGAACAGCGTTCCGCGGCGGTCGCCGCTGTTCTGCTCGCCGGGGGCGCCAGGCGGCTCGGCGCGGCGGCCGGCCAGGACTGGGAGCAGGGTCGGTTCCGGGCGCCCTACCTGCGCGACGCGCTGCTGGACCAGGGCATCTTCGCCGAGACCCTGGAAACGGCGGGATTCTGGACGGCGCTGCCCGGGCTGTACGCGGCCGTCCGAGACGCGCTTACCACGACGCTGGCCGCCGCCGGCCTGGCACCGGTCGTCATGTGCCACATTTCTCATCTGTACGCCACGGGGGCTTCGCTCTACTTCACCGTCGTCTGCGGCGAGGGCGACGACCCGATCGGGAGCTGGCGGGCGGCCAAGGCCGCGGCCACGGACGCGGTCGTCGCCACGGGCGGCACGATCACCCACCACCACGCGGTCGGAACGGAGCACCGGCCCTGGCTCGACGCCGAGATCGGCGATCTCGGCGTCGAGGTGCTCCGGGCGGTCAAACGGACGCTGGACCCGGCCGGCATCCTCAACCCCGGGGTTCTCGTCGCCTGAGGGCACTACCGGGCGCACCGGGTCGACCCGGGTCGACCCGAGGGGAGCCCGGGTAGACCAAGGGTGTGGAGACCATTGCCGCCTGTGTGGTTGTCCTGCTCTTCCTGCTGATCCCGGCGGTCATCGTCGGTGCGGCCCTGGGCTGGGCCTACCACCGTTGCGCGCCGCTGCGGGCCCGGGCAGCCGTCGAGGCCGCCCGGGAGCAGCGGGCCCACCCCTGAAGACCGGGGGCGCGGCGGCTCGGAGCGGCCGACCGGCTCCGCCCGGCCCGATCAGGCCGGGCGGAGCGTCGATCCCCGGGATGTCCGGACAGCGTCTCCGTCAGGATGAGGCCATGAGCACCGGACCGTGCGAGCCGGCTCCGGGTCACCCCGGCGGGCCGGGCGGTGGCGTCGACCGTGATCGTGACCATGCCGGGGACCGTGCTGGGGACCCGGAGTTCGCCCCGGCGACCCGCGGCCTCGTCGTCGTGGGACCGGGGGCGAGCTTCGGTTCCGACCTGTTGCGCCGGTTCGGCCGGGAGGGGTTCGCCCTGGGGGTCGTCTCCCGGTCTGCCGACACGCTGACCCGGGTGAGGGACGAGCTCGCCGAGGACGGCCTGGCGGTGCACGGCGCCGTCGCCGACGTCACCGACCAGCCGGCCCTCACCACGGCCATCCAGCGGGTGGCGGCCGACGTCGGGGGGCTGACGGTGCTCGTCTACAACGCCAAGCTCAGCATCCGCGGCGGCGCCCTCACGGTGAAGGCCGAGACGATGAACCAGACCCTTGCGGTGAACGTCACGGGCGCGCTCACCGCGGTGCAGGTGGCGGCAGACCTCCTCGTGGACCGGCCGGCCGCGACCATCCTGTTGACCACGGCCGGATCGCGCACCGAGCCGGTGGCCGGCCGGTTCGCGCTGGCGATCGGCAAGGCAGGCCTCGCCGCCCTCGCCGATGCGGTACGGCCGATGCTGGCCGCGCGGGGTGTCCGGCTGCGCACGGTGGTTCTCGACGGCAGGGTGGACGCCGCGGGCCCGCTACGTCCGGGGGTGGTCGCGGACCACTTCTGGCAGGCGTTCGCCGCCCCGCGGGGCGACGTTTTCCGGCTCGCACCGGCCAGACGGGCCACTCCGGTGGCGCAGCTCCCGCTGGAGGTGTGAGCTGGTGGCGGCTGGCGGCTGGCGGCTGGCGGCGGCTGGCGGCTGGCGGATCATGCTCCGGGCGGCGACCGATGGTATCTGGTTTGCCCGGTCTGGTCGGTCAAGTCGGTAATCCGACACCGATGTCGCACGGATAGATCGGACCCGCGGCCGTGCGGAAAGCACGGAGCATGCGACGATCCGGCAGGGCCAGGCACAGGACAACCGCCAGGCGGACATCGACAGGGCGACGGCGTGCTCCGGCGCAGCATGGCAGGAGATGGACCGGTGAACGACGGACGTGACGGTGACGGGCAGCAGCCTACGGACAGCACCCATGGGATGCCTCCGGACGGTGATGGGACGCGGCCCGCGAACCAGAACAGGCCGGCCCGTCCGGGCGCCCCGGTGGGACCACCGCCGCCCGCGGACTCGTTCCGGCCGGCGCGGCCGGTCGCGCCGACCCGGAGGGGCGACCGGCCTGCCGGTTATGAGCCGCCGGCCGGTTATGAGCCGTGGGCCGGCTCCGGCGCTCAGGGTGGCTACGACGGCACCACGGTCCTGGGCGCGACGCCCGGGACCATGGGGATGGGGAACATCACCGCCCGCGAGGGCGGCGGACCCCACGATCGGCTGCCCGGCGCCGTCGGCGGGGGTGGTAAAGGCCCGGAGGGATTCGCCGGGGCGCCAAGCGGCGGCACGCCCGCCGTGCCCGCCAAGCCGCGTCGCCGGCGCCGGAAACTGCTCATCGCGCTGGTCGCCCTGATCGTCCTGTTCGTCGTGGGCGACCGGGTCAGCGTGGTGATAGCCAAGGATCAGATGCGCAAGCAGGTCGAGGCCGGCGTAGCCGAGAACATCAAGCCGGGTGATCCTGTCCCGACGGTCAAGAGCGTGAGCATCGGCGGATTCCCGTTCCTTACCCAGGTCCTGTTCGGAAAGTTCACCAACATCGGAGTAGAGATCGAGGGCATCCCGACGCCGGGCCCGAAGATCTCGTCGGTGAAGGCCAATCTGAAGGGTGTACACGTACCGCTCGGTGATGCCATCACCGACAATGTCGGACAGGTGCCCGTCGATCGCGTGCGGGCCACTGTGGGCATGACCTACAACGACCTCAACGCCTACCTCGCCGGGCAGCAGGTGCAGGTGGAGCCGGTCGACGGAGGAAAGAAGATCGAGGTGACTGGCACCGTCAACGTGCCGGTGCTGGGTACCCAGCAGGTCGGTGGGATCACGACGTTCGAGGTCCGGAACAACATGCTCACCCTGGTGCCGAGCGAGGTGAAGCTCACCGGAGCTGTGAACCTCGGATTCAGCGTCCCCGGAGAACTCCTGCCGTCCATCCCGATCCCGATCTCCGGTCTGCCATTCAACCTCCGCATCGTCGAGGCATCCACGAACGCGACCGGTCTCTCACTCACCGCAACTGCCGAGGACGTGGTGCTCCCGGCGTCCTGAGTCCTGAGTGGCGACCCTGAGCCCTGACATGATTTCCGCCACAGTTGTGCCGGTCCGGAATGCCTCGCGCGCGGTGGTCGAGCCGTACCGACCGCACTCCCCCCGGCCGGGGCCCGGATCGGATCCGGTCGAGGCCGCCTGTGGCCCCTCTCTTCCCGGACTACGTCCTTCCCGGAGTGCGTCGACCTGTCGACGATCGTTCGACGCGCGGCACCTCCCGGCGTTTCATCAGCCGATTTCTGGTGGTCGTCCGTTGGCTGATCGTCCGCTTTCGTGGCGTGCGTCCCGGGTGCCGCCGAGGCCTGCGGTCGCTGGTCGGATCGGCGACAGATGCCACTGTCGGGGACCGTCGGCCGTCATTCTCATAGGGTGCCGGACGGGGGACATGCGTCATCGTCGTCACTTCCGGGGCACGGTCACCGAGCTTTCGCGGCACGGTCACCGAGACGATCTGATCACCCAGGGTGACGCAGCCCGGAAGGTTTCGAGCAGGGCAACCGGTAAATCGACCGATCATGAGGCGGCAGGAACCCGAGAGATGCCCGGAAGTCGACGCGACGGCAACGATCGCCGTTCAGCTGGTGGTAAATCGTCACCCGGGGTGGATCAAGGTCATCCCTCGACGCTACGATCGGGCATCCGGCGTGATCGGGCGGCCCGAGTGGCCGCGCGACGTGGTGACCCGGCACGCCATGGTGGCACCGCAGTACCTGGTAAAACCGCACAACGTAGTGACACCGCACAACGTAGTGACAAGGTGGAGTTCGGCGGGACATCCCGGCCAGCGTCCCGTCGCGAAGGGGGAAACACGTGCAGACGACCTTCCTGAGAGTCGTCACCGAGGCCGGTGCGGCCACCGTGCCGGCCGAGGCGCAGTTCATCGTCGGCCGTGCCCGGACCGCCGACTACGTCATAGCGGACAGCCGGGTCTCCCGTCGCCATCTCCTCCTTGAGCAGACCGGCAGCGGGTGGGTTGTTCGGGACATCAGTTCCAACGGCACCTGGATCGACGGGCAGCGCATGCCCGAGACCGTCCCGGTGCACGGTGAGGTGCGGCTTCGTCTCGGCACTCCGACCGGGCCCGAGGTCGTCATCCATCCCCAGGTGCCGGAAGGCCGCAGGCCGCTGGACGAGCCGGAGTACGACCCCGGTTACGACATGCAGACGATGCTGCCCAATGCCGCCGGTTACTCTCCGCCACGGCCCACGGGCTCCTCGCGAGGTGGGCGCGGGACCTCGCATCAGGGGCCGACCGATCCGTCCCAGCGCGGGCACGACTACGACGACCAGGACCAGGGCGAACGGGTGAGTGGCGTCACCAGCCTCGAGCAGGAGCACGAGCGGCGAACCACCTATCGGCTGCGCCCGGGCACGATGTCGATCGGCCGTGCCCGCGACAATGACATCGTCATTACCGACCTGCTCGCCTCCCGCCGGCACGCCGAGCTCTACATCGGCCGGTCCGGCCTGCAGATCGCCGACCTCGACTCCGCCAACGGCGTGTTCGTCAACGGTCGTCGGATCAACCGGGCGTCCGTCGGCCAGGGCGACGTCATCGCCGTCGGTCACCACGTCTTCCAGCTTGAGGGCGACCAACTCGTCGAGTACATCGACTCCGGTGACGTCAGCTTCGAGGCCGACGCCCTGAACGTCTGGGCCGGTCAGAAGCAGCTCATGCACGACATGACGTTCAAGCTGCCCGGCCGGGCGCTGCTGGGCGTCGTCGGGCCGTCCGGGGCGGGCAAGTCGACGCTGCTCAACGCGCTCACCGGCTTCCGCCCCGCGGACAAGGGCACCGTGCGCTACGCCGGCCGGGACCTCTACTCCGAGTACGACGAACTGCGGCGCCGGATCGGCTACGTGCCGCAGGAGGACCTGCTGCACACCTCGCTCACCGTCCGCAAGGCGCTCGAGTTCGGCGCCGAGCTGCGCTTCCCGCCGGACGTCACGAAGGCGGAGCGGCGCACCCGGGTCGATGAGGTGCTCGCCGAGCTGGGCCTCACCCAGCACGCCAACACCCAGGTCTCCCGGCTGTCCGGCGGCCAGCGCAAGCGGACCTCGGTGGCCTTGGAGCTGCTGACCCGGCCGACCCTGCTCTACCTCGACGAGCCGACCTCCGGCCTCGACCCGGGCATGGACAAGAACGTCATGGAGTCGCTGCGCAAGCTCGCGGACGACGGCCGGACGGTCATCGTGGTCACCCACAGCGTCGCCCAACTCGATCTGTGCGACTACATCCTCGTCCTCGCTCCCGGCGGCTATGTGGCCTACTTCGGTCCGCCGCAGGACGCGCTGCCCTTCTTCGGTAAGCGGGACTACCCGGACGTCTTCCTCACCCTGGAGGCGACGCCCGGGGCCGAGTCGGCAGCCAAGTTCCGCAACTCGCGCTACTACGTGCCCGCCTCGATCACCGCTCCGTCGGCCCGGCCGGCTCCCGAGGAGCTGCCGTCCCTGCGGCAGCAGTCGGTGATCTCGCAGCTCGTGACGCTGAGCCGACGAACAATGGCGGTCGTCGCATCCGACAAGTCATACCTGCGGCTCATCATCGCTTTCCCGTTCCTGCTCGGGCTGATACCCAGGGCCATCGGCGGGAACTTTGATCTCACGGCCGAACAGGCCAAACAGTTCTCGCCGAACTCGGATGCCCCGACAGTTCTTTTGATCATGGTTCTCTGTGCCTGTTTCATGGGCATGGCGAACTCGGTCAGAGAGATCGTCAAGGAACGGGCGATCTATCGAAGAGAGAGAGCCATCGGTCTGTCCCGGACCGCGTATGTCGGTTCGAAGATCCTCGTTCTTATCGTGATCACTGTCGCCCAGGCGATCCCGTTCACGTTGATCGGTCTTGCCGGGCGAACGCCGGACAGGGGCGTCGTGCTCGGGAACGCCCTGCTCGAACTGCTCATCGCCGTGATCGTGGTCTCGCTTGCGTCGGCCATGCTCGGGCTGGTGATCTCGGCGATGGTCGACAACGCGGACAAGACCATGCCGCTCCTGGTGTTGATCACCATGGCCCAGCTCATCTTCAGCGGTGGCATCGTGCCGGTGAAGGGCACGCCCGGTCTGGAGCAGATCAGCTACATCGCGCCGGCCCGCTGGGGCTTCGCGTCGATGGCCTCGGTCGGTGACCTGAACCGCATCACCCTGGCCGGCGTGCTGCGGCCGGACAACCAGAAGCCGGTGAACCCGAAGGTCGTTGACGACCCCTTCTTCGACCACAGCGCTTCGGCGTACCTCACCGACATCGTCGCCGGTCTCGTCGTCGGCGTCTTCCTCGTGATCATCACCTCCCTCCTGATTCGCCGGATGGACCCGAAGACCGTCAAACGCGCCGCCGCCGCACCGGTCAGCGGCCCACCCCGCTAGGCCCCTTGCCTATCCAGAGGTATAAATCAGGCACAAAAGCCTCTGGACAGGCAAGGAAGCCGGGAGCCTCGGGCGTCCGTCCCGGGTTCCCGGGCCGGCCGGCGGGGATTCACACTTCGGCAGGGCCACCCGCGCGGGCTCGGAGAAGTGCCATCCGGACGACTTTCGTCGTCCTCGCCGCTCCCGTCGTGACATCGCGCCAGACGCTGACGAAGTCCCCCTTCGCCGGGCAGCACGACATCGACGGGTTCGTCGGGCCGCCAGCGGGAGAGGGCGGGAAGGCCGTGCAGTCGGGCCGCGGTACGTCCGCAGATCGTCCCTGCCACGATCGACAGCGCCGCTCGGGCAGGGCTCGGGTTTCGTCCCGAACGGGCGGCACGGGCAACGTGCCCCGCACCGGGGAGGTCCAGCCGTGCCTGCGTCTACGAACGTTGATCGCTTGGTCCGACATCCCGAGCTGCCGGGCATGCCGACGGGTGATCATGCCTGCCTGCCTGCCTGCCTGCCTGCCTGCCTGCCTGCCTGCCTGCCTGCCTGCGGGCGAGTGCGACGGCCTTCTCATGGGACTGGGTCACGTCCCCAGCGTCGATCACGGTTCGAGTATCCTGCCGGGCTCGTCCGCGATCTGTGCATAACCGACTCCTCTCGCCGGCTTCCTTGCCTGTCCAGAGGCTTTTGTGCCTGATGTATCCCGCTGGATGGGCAAGGAGCTCAGCCGGCGTTCCAACGGGCGTGGCCGTTGAACCCGCCGGTAGTGGTGAGCTTGCGGTCACCATCGTTCAGATCGTCCGGATTCAGAACGTAGAGCTGCCGGTCATCGGGGTTCGTGGGATTGCGCTGCCCGCTGAAGGCGATGCGACCGTCCGGCGCGTAGGCCGGGTCCTGGTCGTCCCCGCGCACCCGGGTGAGCTGCCGGGCGTCGGTGCCGTCCGAGTTCATCTCGAAGATCTCCAGATCGCCGTTCTTCGCTCGGGTGAAAGCGATCTTTCTGCTGTCCGGGGACCAGACCGGGTCCGAGTCCCCGTTACCCTGATCCTGCGTGATCGGGGTCGGCTGGGCATCCGGTTGGGTCGGGATCACCACGATGAAGCCGCGGTTGCCACCGGTACTGTTCGACCAGTAGGCGATCCGCTCGCCATCCGGCGACCAGGCGGGGTCGGTCGCCTGTGGCTTCGCGTTGAGCCGTCGCACGCTCGAGCCGTCCAGTTTCACCACATACAGGCCGGGGTTCAGCGTTCCGGTCTGATCCGTGGTGGAACGGATGACCAGGAAGCCGCCGTCGGGGGAGAGCGAGGGCCGGGCGTCGTCCGCGATCGTCAGCTTGGCGGCCGGGCCCAAGGTGAACAGCTGTACCGGTTTCCCGGAGCCATCGGCGGCGATCGCCTGCAGCGTATTCGGGCTGCCCTTCTTGAAGTAGACGATCGTCTTGCGATCGCTGCTGATCGCGGGCAGCATCTCCTGGTCCGGACCGGTGACGATCGGCTTGTCGTTCGCGAGCGGCCCGTTGTCCGTGACCTGCCCGGTGAACAGGTCGTAGTTGCCGTTGCGGTTGGACGCGTAGACGAGGGTGTCCTTGCCAAGCGGCTGGGCCGCCCTGGGCAGCGTGAAGGCCGCCGATTGGGCCGATTGGGTCGATGTGGCCGGAGCCCCGGAGACGGTGGCCGGATTGGCCGCGTCGGTCCCGGAGCCGCCGTCACCACCCGCGCTGAGGGCGAATACTCCCGCGAGGATCGCGCCGACGACCACGACACCTCCACCGACGAGCAGCGGGGTGCGGTTCCTGCTCCTGCCCGTGCCGCCCTGCCGGCCGGGGCCATCGGCTCCACCGCCCCCGGGACCCCCGGGACCCCCGGCGCTGGCGGGTAGCCGGGTCGGGGCGTCCTGGTCGACGGTGTAACCGCTGCTGACGGGGGCCGCTGCCGGCGCGGGGAATCCGGCCCCGTGGGGCCCGGTGCTGCCTGTGGCAGGGGTGCCTGTGGCCGGGGCGCCTGGGCCGGGCACCGGCAGCTTCCAGCCCTGCAGGACGTTCGTGACGTCCTGCGGGTTGACGGCGGCGGCGGCGTCCGGGCCGGTGCCCGACGGGTCGCCGAGCAGGCGCAGCATGAGCTGCTGGGCGCTCGGGCGGGTACTCGGGTCCTTGCGCATCGCGTGCCAGACGATCGGGCGCAGCGCCGGGTCGACGTCGTCGAGTTGCGGTTCCTCGTGTAGGGCGCGGTAGAGCAGCACCTGCGCCGAGGCCTCACCGAAGGGGTAGTGCCCGGTGGCGGCGAAGGCGACGAGGCCACCCCATGCCCAGATGTCGACCGCCGAGGTGATCGGCCGGCTCTCGATCTGCTCCGGGGACATGAACGCCGGCGTCCCGAGCTGCTGGAGATCGCCGGTGAGGTTGCTGCCGGCGTCCACTGCCCGGGCGATACCGAAGTCGATCACCCGAGGGCCGAACGGTGAGAGGATGACGTTCGCGGGCTTGAGGTCGCGGTGCACGATCCCGGCGCTGTGGATGGCGGTGAGCGCCGCGGCCACGCCGACCGCGAGTTGTTCGAGGTTGGCATCGGCGAGCGGGCCGTTGCGCTGGACGTACCGGGCGAGGGTCTCGCCCTCGATGAACTCGGTGACCAGGTAGGGCCACTCGGCGTCCGGATCGGCGTCGAGCACCTCGGCGGTGCAGACCCGGGCGACTCGCCGGGCGGTCTCGGCCTCCAGCCGGAACCGGGCTCGGAACTCGGGGTTTCCGACGGCCTCGTTCCGGATCACCTTGATGGCGACGAGCCGGCCCTTCCCGGAGCGGCCCAGATAGACCATGCCCATTCCACCCTGGCCGAGTTTGCCCAGCAGCGTGTACGAGCCGAGCTCGTGGGGGTCGTCCGGGCCAAGGGGGGCGGATCGTGCCGCCACACCCGCATCCGATGACATCATCGACCTGTACCCCCACCCGCCGCGTGCCGACCGCGGCCTCGCCCGGGAACGCCGCGCAGGTCGCGGGCCCGCCGGTGGACGCGCACCGACTCTTGATCCATCATGGAATTTCCCGATCAACCATTACGGTCAACCGCTGGGAAAATCTTAGGCGAGAGTGACCGGGCACCGGGCCGTCGGGGCCCCGATAGCCCCCGCCACCTCGATGTCAATGCAGCGACAGGCATTCGGCACCCGCGTGGCTTCCGTCCTCCGGTCACGTCCTGCCACCTCGTCGGCCGGGGGCCGACCAGGGTACGGTCGGGATCTGACCGGGGCCGACCGGGGCTGGCCAAGGTCCGGGCGGGGGAGTCTCCCGGGAACGCCGCGTCGCGTCCCCGGGAACCCCCCGAGTCACGGCCGAGCCGTCGCGGACCTCGCGGCATCTCCGATTGCCGGTCGGTCCACCGGCGACCCGGTCTGGTCCCGATCAAAGCGGCTGGCGGCCCACGCAACCCCGTATCTGTGCGGCCTTCGCCAAATGTGTCAGGAAGGGACGCTGAACGGCTGAACGTGAACGGCTGAACGTGAACGGCTGACCGCGCACGGCCGGCCATGGGTGGTCAGCCGTGCACGGTCGGTCTCGAACGGAGCCGAACGGTGCTACGCCCGATCATTCGACCCGACGACCTCCAGGACCTCGTCAACGTCCCGGCGGGGAGTGGGGCCGAGCGGTTGCGCACCCGGCTCGGGATAGCCGGCCCGCAGGATCATCTGGACGTGCCCGAGACCGCTGGTGGTGCCGCGGAACTGCTCCCGCATGCCCTCGACGTCGATCGCCTGCGACATCGGCGACGAGGCGAGACCGAGCAAGGTGGCGGTGAGCAGCACACGTTGCATCGCCTGCCCGGCGCGCAGCCGGTCGGCGGTCGTGTCCGTATCGGTGCCGATGATCAGGATGCCGGGCCGTTCCACATCCGTCTCGTCCAGCACGGTCCCCGCCTCGCCGACCACGTCGAGGTCCCGCATCGGAAACTCGGACTGGCGCGGGGCGTCGGTGTGGACGACTGCGCTGCGCGGGATGCCGTCGGCCGACGTGGACCCCGTTCGACTCCACGAGGCCAGTTCCTCCCGGTAGGCCGCGTTGTGCGCCTCGATCCAGTCCGCCCGGGACAGCAGGACGCTGACCTGGACGCGCAGCTCCGGGTCGATCGGCGCGGTAAGCCAGCAGCCCTCCGCCTCGGCCGCGGCACGCAGGCGGCTGATTACCTCGGTCGGCAACGGCTGGTCGTCGAACGGCCGGCGATCGGTGTGCCGCCGCGGGATGGCATCGGCCAACGCCCGCTCGTCGTCCTCGGCAGGCTGATGGCCGATCACCGAGATGGTGGCGAGCGGAGCGGAGCGGAAGTCGTCAACGCCGTCGGGTAGCGGCTCCACCACGGGGACCTCGCCGCGGGCCCGCAGCGCCAGCCGGGCGTTGAACAGCGCCGCTCCGCAGCTCAACAGCATCTGCCGGCCCTCGGGATCGGCGACCTTGAGCTGGCGGGTGCTGTCGGCGAGAAGGGTGAGCCGGCCTGCCTCCAGGCGCCAGCGCCACGGCTGCGTGTTATGGATGGACGGCGCCGCGGCGGATGCGGCGACCACCTCCCGAGCCAGGTCGGGAGTCAGGGGAACCAGCGCGGACCGTGCTGCTTTGGTGGACATCTCAGCCTCCCTTCTCTCAAGTGTCTACCCCCAGCCTGCCCTCCCGACCGGGTAGAGGGCATGTGCCGAGAGGAACAGCCGGGGGTGGACCAACGGCCGGCAGGCGGAAGTCGGGCGTCGGGTAGCGAGGCGTCGGGTAGCGGGCCCGAGACACCGCCGCGGACGTGGTGGGTGGGTACCGCCCCGCCGGGGCGGCATGGCCGGGGCGGAGTGATGGCGGGTATCGCGGGTAGTCCCACTGCATGGCTGGAACCGACACAGAAGCGGTGCTCGCCGAACTGCTCGCCCGGCATGGGCGGACCTACGCCGACGAGATCGGCGCCGACGTGCCGGCTGACACCGCGGAGGCGATGTTCAAGATGATCGTCTTTGCCCTGCTCGCGAGCGCGCGGATCCGCACGTCGATCGCGGTCGCCGCCTGCCGTTCCCTGATGGACGCCGGCTGGACCGACGCCGCCGCCATGGCCGAGGCGACCTGGGAGGACCGTACCCGGGTGCTGAACAGCAGCGGGTACGCGCGCTACGACGAGAGCACCTCTCGGATGTTGGAGGCGGCCTGCCGTTCCCTGATGGACACCTACGACGGTGATGTCCGCCGGCTGCGGGATGCCGCCGAGCACTCCCCGGACCGGGAGCGAGAGCTGCTACAGAAGATAAAGGGGATCGGGCCGGTCGGTGCCGACATCTTCCTGCGCGAGGCGCAGGCCGGATGGGACGAGCTGGTGCCCTACCTCGACGAACGCACCCGGAGAACGGCCGGAGCGCTCGGGCTGCCGACCGACCCGGCGAGGCTCGCCGCGCTGGTTGGCCGGCAGGACTTCCCGCGGCTGGTCGCCGCGCTGGTGCGGGCGCGTCTCGAGCACGACGTCACCGACCTGCGGGAGGCGGCGAGCAGGCCCTGACGCCAGTCCGGTCCCGACCCCAACCGGCGAGGCAGCAGGCAGGCAGGAGTCAGATAGGCAGGCAGGAGTCAGGTAGGAGGACGTGTCGATGACGACGCACGACGACAGGATTCAACGCAAGATCGCGTTTCTGGTGGCGCCGGAGGGCGTCGAGCAGGTCGAACTCACCGAGCCGTGGAAGGCCATCGAGCAGGCCGGCCTGAGTCCGGTGCTGGTGTCGACGGAGGGAGGCAGGGTGCAGGCGTTCCGGCACCTGAACCCCGCGGACACCTTCCCGGTCGACATCACGGTCGCCGAGGCGGATCCCGCGGACTTCGACGCGCTGGTGCTGCCCGGCGGAGTCGCCAATCCGGACGAGCTGCGGTGGCAGCCGGGTGTTGTCGAGTTTGTCCGGTACTTCTTCGACGCCGGCCGCCCGGTGGCGTCGATCTGCCACGCTCCGTGGACCCTGATCGAGGCGGACGTGGTCCGCGGACGGCGGATCACGAGCTGGCCGAGCCTGCGCACCGATCTGCGCAACGCCGGGGCCGAGGTCGTGGACGAGCAGGTCGTCATCTGCCGGTCCGGGCCGAACACGCTGATCAGCAGCCGCAGGCCGGACGATCTGCCGGCCTTCGACAGCGCCCTGGTGGAGCATCTCACCTCGGTGGGCGTCTGATCACCTCGGTGGACGCCCCAGCTCGGGATGCCGTTCACCGTGGATGCGAAGGAACCGCCGGAAACGGCTCCTTCGCCCGGGCTGCTCGCTACCTCGGATCAGGTGGGTCGCTACCCCGCACCAGGTGGATCATTGCGGGGTATCCCGTCGCCGGACATCCGTAACCTGGAACAGCGATGATGCGGCATTCCGGCCGCCGTGCCGGATGGCGCGGGCCGGCTCGCCGGGGTCGCCGTGGTCGTTCGTGGACACGCCGTCGTTGTCGTGGACATGTCATTACCAGGGTGGGGTCACCAGAGCCGGGTCACCGGGCGGGTCGGAAGATCTGCGGGGGAGGGGCTGTTACCCTTCCTGGCTCACCTGACGGCGTTGGCTCGCAGCCCGGGAAGCCGCAATCCAAGAATCCGACCGCGACCGGGAGGGAGAGCCGGTGCCGACCACGCAGGACGTCGAGCGCGCCCGTGAACAGGCGTACCTGGACACGCTGTACATCCGGTTGGACGAGGTCCGCGAGATCACCCGTGGGCAGCTGCGCCGGGTCCTGCTGGAAAGTGGCACGGGCACCCCCCAATCACTCGTGGAACGGGACGTGTTCGCGGCGACCCACGCCGACCGGCTCGCCCGCCTCGACGCCGCCGAAGGGCGGCTGTGTTTCGGCGCGATGGACTACGCCGACGGGCGCCGGACGTACATCGGCCGGATCGGCCTGTCCGACAGCGGGCAGGAACCGATCCTGGTGGACTGGCGGGCCCCGGTGGCCACCGCCTTCTACCGGGCGACGCTGGCCGATCCGCATGGTCTGGTGCGCCGGCGTCATCTGCGGACCAAGGGCCGGGAGGTCACCGGCATCGCCGACGACCCGTTGAGCCTGCCGGTCGACATGGCCACCGGCACCGGTAGCGGCACGGCCACGGGCAAGTCCGGCGGGGTGACGGCGTCCGGCGACACGATGCTGCTCGAGGCGCTGGCAGCGCCCAGGACCGGGCGCATGCACGACATCATCGCCACGCTGCAGGCCGAGCAGGACCGTATCATCCGGGCGCGGGCGAACGGCGTGCTCGTTGTCGACGGCGGACCGGGGACCGGTAAGACCGCGGTGGCGCTGCACCGTGCCGCCTATCTGCTCTACAACGACCGGGCTCGGCTCGACCAGTCCGGCGTGCTGGTCGTGGGGCCGAGTCCGGTGTTCCTGCGCTACATCGACCAGGTGCTGCCCTCCCTCGGGGAGACCGGGGTGATCTTCGCCACGCCGGGACGGCTCTTTCCCGGGGTCGACGCGCACGGCGTCGAGGACGTCGCGACCGCGGCGCTCAAGGGTGATCCGAGGATGGTCGAGGTCATCGCCGCCGCCGTCAGGGACCGGCAGCGGCTGCCGCGGCGAGAGGTGCTCATCCCCTACGACGATCGCATGCTGCGCCTCGGTCGCGACACGGTCGCGCGGGCCCGCACCCGGGCGCGGCGCAGCCGCCGCCCGCACAACTCGGCCCGTCGGATCTTCCTGCGCGAGCTGTTGGCTGAGCTGACCACCCAGGTGGTGAACCAGATCCCGGGCGGGCTGCTCGACGCCGACGAACGTGGCCAGATCACCCGGGACCTGTGGTCGGAGGAGGGGGTCCGTACGGCGCTCGACGGCCTCTGGCCGCTGCTGACCCCCCAGCGGCTCCTCGGGGAGCTCTTCGCCGATCCGGCGGCCCTGGCGCGCGCGGCGGGTAGCCGGCTCACCCCGGCGGAACGATCCCTGCTCGAGGACCGGCGGACGGCCGCGGCGTCCGCCCGGATCCCGGTGCAGCGCGACGGCGCGGGTACGGCGGGTACAGCGGCCGTCGATCGGGCCGATCGGGCGTGGACTCCGGCCGATGTGCCGCTGCTCGACGAGGCCGCCGAGCTGCTCGGCGACCCGGACGAGGAGACCGGCCGCGAGACCGCCCGCCGTGCCGAGCGGGAACGCGAGGAGGAGCGCGAGTACGCCCGGGGCGTGGTGGACATGCTCGGACTCGAGGGGCAGGTCGACGCCGAGGCGCTCGCCGAGCGGTGGAGCGGGCCGCGGGCGCGGCGCAGTGCCGCCGACCATGCCCGCGAGGACCGTACCTGGACCTTCGGTCACCTGATCGTCGACGAGGCCCAGGAGGTCTCGCCGATGTTGTGGCGGCTGCTGTGGCGGCGCTGCCCGGGACGCACGGCGACCCTCGTCGGTGACCTGGCCCAGACCGCCCGGCCGGGCGCGCCGGCGTCCTGGGGGGAGCTGCTGGGGCCCGCGGTCGGCGACCGGTTCACGGTCGAGCGGCTCAGCGTCAACTACCGCACACCTCAGGAGATCATGGATGTCGCCGCCGACGTCCTGCGGGCGCAGGACCCGACGGTCTCCGTTCCCCTCTCGGTGCGTTCGGTGGGCTGTGCCCCGACGGCGGTGCGCGTGGGCGACGTGACGGCCGACGAAGTCTCGGGCCTCGTCGGTCTGCTCGGGACTGGTCTGCTCGAGACTGGTCCGCTGGAGGACAGGCGGACCGTCGCCCAGGCGCATCCCGGGGACCTCGTCGCCGCCGTGGTGTACGCGGCGAGCCGGGCCGCGAGCGAGGTCGGTGACGGGCGGGTCGCCGTGATCTGCCGCCCGCAGGACATCCCGGGGTTGCGCGGCGCCCTCATGGCAGCCCTCCCGGATTTGGCGGTCGCGGCGGACTCCGTCGACCCCGCCAGCGCCGTCGGCAATGCTCTCGACGCGCCGGTGGCGGTGCTGAGCGTGGCGGAGAGCAAGGGTCTCGAGTTCGACGCGGTGGTGCTGGTGGAACCGGCCGCGCTGCTGGCCGGGCCGACCCGGGGGCTTGCCGACCTCTACGTCGCGCTGACCCGGGCCACCCGTTTCCTGACCGTGGTGTATTCCGGCGAGCTTCCGCCGGTGCTGGGCCGGCTTGCCCCGCGGTGACGTGCCCGCCTGCGGACGGGTTCCGGATCCGTCCGCAGGTAACAGCTGGCGGAGCATGATTCTGATTCCTTTGTCAGCCGTTGTTGGCAACCAACTTCTTGATGTTGGTCTCGACGAGTTCGATCTTGGCCAGAATCTCCCCGGCTGTCGCGGTCCAGACGAACGGCTCCGCAGTGGAGTTCCAGTGCTCGATGTAGTCCCGGATCTGTTTGATCAGCACCTTGACCGAGCTGAAGGTGCCCCGCCGGATCGGCTGCTTGGTGATGATACCGAACCAGTTCTCGATCTGATTGATCCACGACGATCCTTTGGGAGTGAAGTGGAACGTGATTCTGGGGTTCTCCTCGAGCCACTTCATCGCGTCGGGCGTCGTGTGCGTGGAGAGATTGTCAAGGATGATGTGGATCTCTTTATCTCTGTGAGGCTCAACGGCTTTCTTGATGAACTCCAGGAAGTCGTCGCCCGTGCGGGTGGGGTAGCATTCACCGAAAACCTTTCCCGTGCCCACATCGAGGGCCGTGAGCAGGTTGGTGGTGCCATGGCGGACATAGTCGTGGGTTCGCTTCTCGGTGGCGACGAAGTGCCAGGAGACCGAGACTCCGATGGTGCGGGTGACGTACTTCCGCCATCTGTCGGGACGACCAGTGCCTCAGGCCCGTCTCCACCGGTGGAGTAGAGCGTGTGAGAGCGAGGACACGGCTGCGGATGTTCGCGGGGATCTGCTCTCGCGGTGCGGCGCGTGAACGGTCAAGGAGCCCGGCGCTTCCCTCGGATCCGTACCGCGAGATCCACAGGTTTACAGTCGGCAGCGAGACGCCGGCAAGTCTGACTATTTCCTCTTGGGTCGATGCTCGGCATGCCACGGAACGATTCGCGCCCGTGTTGCAACGTTCGCAGGAACGTCGCGATCATTGATCATGCCTCGGAGTTCCGCGATCTCTTCCGTCGAGAGTTCCACGCTGCCATTACATTGCAGTGGGTAGCCTATCGTCGATCATTTTCGGCGGCTAACATGTCGCCAGTCCGACCCGGTCTGGGCACGCAGCGCCTCGATCTCCCTGTTCGCCCGCTCCAGCGCGGCCTCGGTCCCGGCCAGCCTCGCCAGCGTCTCGGCGAGCGCCGTGGCCTGTGTAACGACCAGCGCCGCGAGCTCGTCGTACGACGGCGCGGACGGATCTTCGGGCACCATCGGGCGATGTGCGTCGTGCCTTCCGGTTCGCCGCTCGAGGCGCCGCTCATGCCGGTCGGCCTACGCTTGCGGCATGCCAGGCCATCCACCTCGATCCACCACTAGGGGCAGTACTTATGCGTGTCTTATGCGTCTCCTCTCCCTACTGCTCGTGCTGTGCATCGAGGGTGGGCTGACCGAACTGAGGCTGTACTCCGACCTTGTCCACCAGGCCCAGCAGCGAGCGCTTACGATCTCGCGTGCCGTGGCATCCGACCCGCGCGTGGCCCGGGCGGTCATCGCGAGGGACCCCGAGGGGGAGGTGCAGGCCCTCGCCGAACACGACCGGCGACTCACAGAAGCGCAGTTCGTGGTCGTCACCGACAGCCGGGGTATCCGCTGCTCCCATCCCGATCCGAAGAACATCGGCAAACCGGTCAGCACCGACCCCTCGGACGCCCTCCACGGACGGGAGACTGTCAGTTTCGAGTCCGGGAGTCTGGGGCTGTCCGCTCGCGGCAAGGCTCCGCTGCGCGACGCCGACGGTGTGATCGTCGGTGAGGTCAGCACCGGCTTCAGTGCGAAGGATCTGCACCACCAGTTGCTCGCGCAGCTGCCCAGCGTCGCGGAGAATCTGGGCCTGCAACTGGTCGCCGGCACCATCGGTATCGTGATGATCACGCTACATCACCGGGTCGAACTCAAAAAACTTGCCCGCGAAATCGACGTTCTCCGGGGTCTTCTCAGGGACCGGCCGCGCGCCAGTGAAGGGCACCAGACGCCTCCGAGCAGCGATCGACAGCCCGACCAGCCCGCGGCGCCCGACCAGCCCGCGGCGCCCGACCAGCCCGCGGCGCCCGACCAGCCCGCGGCGCCCGACCAGCCCGCGGCGCCCGACCAGCCCGCGGCGCCCGACCAGCCCGCGGCGCGGTCCCCCGCAGGTAGTTCACCCGTGCCAGACCTCCGCCTCGGCAAGTACCGCTCGCGCCAGATTATGGAGGAGATCGTCGCCGTGCTGCGCTCGGCGCCCGAGCCGATCTCGACGGCGCAGATCGCCGACAAGATCGGCCGGGACCGGTCCACGGCCCAGCGGTACCTCAAGGATCTCGAGCGGGACGACTACGTCACCATGATCTTGGACCGCGGGTCCCGCGGGCGTCCCAGGCACCTTTACCAATGGCGCGACAAACCCTCGCCCCCGCCCGCCCGCCCGAACCCCTAATGACCACGGCCGGGTACGCGGACGCGGAGTATCTCTGTCCTCTCCTCTCCCTCGGTCGATGAAGACATGCGGAAGCCCGGCAGGGTCGCGGCCTGTCAAGTCATCAGGCGGCGATTTTGCTTGCGACACGGACGGCGCCTTCAAGGTCAGGGAGAGGCACGCCGAATTCCTCCGCCACCTCGGCGAGTGGTTCGCCGGCGTGGAAGCGGCCCAGGGCGTCTTCGACGCGGGCGCCGCCATGAGTGAAGATCGGCTGACCGAAGCCACGGTGGGGATCGACGATGACGGAGCCGGGCTCGTACCGCGGTAGCCGGATGAGCCGGGGGTAGCCGTCCGAGGCGAACTCCACCAGCCGGAGGTAGGACTCGACGATCTCCCCGAACACCCGCTGCCCGTTGCGCACCACGACCAGTTCCCGGGCTCCGCGTGCTTCGGGCGTGTCGCCCTGGCTCTCAGCGAAGTCGTAGAGAACCTCGGCGCCGTCGGTGTACAGGGCGCGTGAGGCGAGGACGTGCTCGATCCCCAACTGCTCGGACAGGCGGGCCAACGCGGGGCGGATCCGCTGTAGCGGCACCCCAGCGGCTCGGATGGCTGCCAGGATCATCCCCTCGGCAAGCCCGATGAACGGCACGACGGCCGTGCCATGGCGCTGACGGGGCAGCACGGTGACGATCGGCTCACCATGGACCGGGACGCGGCCCGGTGCGTGCCGGGTGTAGCCGTAGGCCCAGGTCGCGAAAGTCGACGTCGGCACGCCCAGGTGCCGGCCCGCCTCGGCGACGCTGTACAGGGGCAGGTCGAAACGGCCGCGATCCTGAATCATCGCGCCTCCTCTCAAGCCTGCTGGATCCGAAGGTCCCTGCCACGCAGCACCATGATCATAGCTCCTTGCAGGCACGACGACGCCGGGGAGGAGGCCACCGCAAGCCGTGCTGCCGCAGTTTCTCCGGGGCCGGATCGGGTCGGCATCGTCAACAAGGGTCCGGCCGGTGCGGTGGTCGGTGTACGGCGTCCAAGCCGTGCGGCATGTGCACCTCGGGTGCGGACCAGGGACCGGTCCGATTGCCCAAAGGCGCTGGTCAGAAGCCTGGATCCTCTGCGAATACGACTGGTACCACCCCCGGATTGCACATGTCTAGGCACCCGCATGACGCGCTGCGACAAGTGGGCTGCCACATGCCATGTTACGACTAGGTTCGGCGGTCTGGCATTGCGCTGTCCACGGGACCCGACGCGGCTGTTGTCGGCCACAAACGATCACGGGACTGGCCGCGCATGGTTAGCGAACCGGGGCTGGTGACGGGCATATGCAGGCGCCGGACAGCGCCGCTCCGCGCTACCCCCGCATCTCATCATTTGCCGTCAACAGACGCCGTATACTTGGAACGAGCGGCGCGGAGGCGTGAATAGAGGACGCTCGCGGCCTTCCTGGAATCAGTGAAGTCGAGTACGGCGTCGAGCCAACGAAAATCGTTCTGGCTCCATGCGGCCACCTCAAGCTGCCGGCGGCTGATCTTGTATTCTGTACCTGGGCGTCGATGGCGGCGCGATGCTGCGTTGATCATATAGTCCTCTAGATGTTGCCCAACATCGCGCATCAACTTTAGATGCGGAACGCTGCGGTCAAACTCGGCGATTGCGTCAGTCAATGCCAGGTCGGACGGAAGCCGTCGAGCGGCGGCGAGTGTCACGGTGCGGATTTTCCAAAGCGTTATGATCAAAAAATCGATATCAGCCCATACACGGAAGAGATAGTCTTCATCCTCGGGCTCGTCTCCCGCTATTCGACGTATCTGAATGTCGATTACATATAGACTGTTGCTTGCAAGCCTCACAGCTCGATTCAAGACTTCGATTTCGGTTGGCTGTTGGGTGTCGTTGTAATACCATTCGCGGATGCGGAGCGTCTCTCTTGATTCGGGCACATCACCTGAGCTGGTGACTTCTGACTCGCTGTCGGTCATCGTTTGATGATAGCTACAGTAGTGTCCTGAATCCTTAGTTCACGTGTAGATCGTATACTGCGGTTATGTCTGGGCCGCGTGCTGTGGAGATCGTGCTGACCGACGAGGAGCTGGAGGCGCTGACTGGCTGGGTCCGGGCGTCCGAAGACGGCGCAGGCGTCGCGGTCGCGGATCGTGCTGGCGTGCGCGGAGAGCGGGACGAACGGGCAGGTCGGGGCGTCGGTGGGGACGATGGCGAAGTGGCGGAACCGGTTCGCCGTCGACCGGTTGGAAGGGCTGACCGACGAGCCGCGGCCGGAGGTCGCTCTCCCGTGCCGCCGGCCCCGGCCGGCCTCGTCGGGGGCGGCAGTGTCTCCGTACGGTGGCCGGCGCACTGCGTCCGAGCCTTGGGTGTGTGCAACGTGGGGACGGACACGGGAGCAGCCTGATCACCAAAACATGCTGGTCAGAGACCTGGATATACGCCAACCCGATTGGGACCGTCCTTGCGGAGGCCCCCGCACCGATCCCAGCGTGCGGAATTACCGCACTGGGCTCCTGCCTCGGGTTCTGGCGTCGAAGCGCACGCTCGGCATCGGGTGGCGTGGGCGGGCGGGTGGTAGCCATCAGTCGGCATGGCGCCCCATGCGCGCCCAGGTCAGTCGCGTGCGCCGGCTTCGTCGGCGAAGCGCCTTGAACCAGTGCCGTGTCGCCTGGATGCGGAAGGACGCGACCGCGTCCGTGTTGCCGCGCACGGCGTAGTAGTTGAGATGCCCAACCACCACACTGCGTAGCCGCTGCCCTTGGAGCGGGACGGGTTGGTGCCGGCGCCGCTTCAGTTCCTCCTTGATCTCTTTGAGCTTCGCCCGCATCCGCCTCTTGCCCGTGACGCGCCTCACCCAGAAGTTCCCCTTCTTGGACGTCGCGCACAGACACGTGAACCCCAGAAAAGTGAACGTCTCCGGCTTCCCGAGACCGTGGGTCTTCCGCTACTGAGTTTTAATCCGCGTTTTAATCCGCGAAGTCGTGTGGAAGCATAATGATCCTTCACCTTATTGCTATCTTTGGGTGGGTGGTGAGGGTTCTGTTCGGGTAGCCGGCTGGTTGAGCGGGAGACCGAGCGTGAGGCGCTGCGGGCTGGGCTCGCGGTGCTGCGGAAGATCGCGTTCGGGCGGTCGCCGGAAAAGGCCGGTGTGGGGTGGGCTGGCGGTCGCGGTCCCGGCAGCGCTGCTCGCCGGTGCGGGCCAGCTCCTCGCCTGCGCAGAATGCGCAAAAAGCTGTCTATTCACAAAACTTGCCGGCTCGTTCGCAGCGTTCACCGCTGTGCGATCTGCGTGCCAGCCCCACGGCGGTGACACGCCGCCGGCGGTTTCTTCCGCTGTGGCCGGCGGCCCCTCACCACCGGCCCCGATCCGCAGAATGCGCAAAAAAGTCATTTATTCACAAAACTTGCCGGCTTGCCGGCCCGTTCGTAACGTTTTTGGAAGGGCGGCAAGTCCTACCGGCCGGAAGAGCTACGACTAGCGCGGACCAGCGCGCACGAGCCCGTTGATGAACGATTCGGAGGCGGCGGGATGACGTCCATAGCCGTGGGCAAGCCGCCGGTGGGCGGTAAGCCAGGCGAGGGTGCGTTCGACCACCCCTCGTCCCGGCAGGGCCCCGGAGGTTTTCCGGCCGGGGTTCTCCCGGGTGGTCTCGACGGTGGTCTTCAGGATGGTCCACGACCCCCGCGGGCCGGGTCCGCCCCGCGACGCGCCCTGGGCCCTGGCGGTCACGCCCTTGTTCTTCCACCGGTCGAAGAAGCCGCAGACCGCCCGCCACGCCGGGAAGCCCGCCGGCAGCGCCCGCCACGCGATCCCGTTGCGGGCCACGTAGCCACGTACCGGATGGCGCCCACGATGCCCCGGCGGCAACACCGCTTCGGCAACCACCCACCCGGCGTCACCAAGACCCGACCGGTACCGGTGTGTACCCACCACGGCCACCCGGGGCGGTCTCAGATGATCAGAGCATCAGTGCTGGTAGAAAGATGATCCACTGATCGGAGGGCTGAGTGCGCGGCGTCGAGTTGACCTTGGAGGAGCGGGAGGCGATCTCCAGGGGCTTGGCCGAGGGACTGTCACACCGGATGATCGCGGCCCGGCTGGACCGAAACCAGTCGGTGATCAGCCGTGAGGTCGCGCGCAACGGCGGCAATGCCGGATACCGCGCCGCGGACGCGCAGAAACGCGCCGACGAGCGGCGGCGGCGACCGAAGGCGTTCAAGCTGGAAACTCACGTCCGGCTGCACGACGCGGTGGCCGAACGGCTGTCGGCCGACTTCTCGCCGGAACAGGTGTCTAATCGGCTGAAGAAGGATTTCCCGGATGATCCGGAGATGCGCGTGTCGCACGAGACGATCTACCAGACGCTCTTCGTTCAGGCGCGTGGCGAACTGAACACGCGGCTGAAGCTCGCGCCGCGGTCGGGCCGGGCGGAGCGCCGGCCGCGGGGGTCGACTCGGCCGAAGCAGGCCAGGATCGCCGGCATGGTCGGCATCTCCGAGCACTCTGCCGAGGCCGCCGACCGCGCGGTACCCGGCCACTGATTTTGCTGGTGGTAGGCTTGTGTGACTCTCTGGGTAGGAGCCGTGGGCTTCTTGCGGGCGAGCGTGGGCGGCCCGGCCGGGCCGCCCAACCCTTCGTAACCGAGGTCGAACAGCACCTCGTGTAGGTCGGCGGTCCACTCCTCTTCCAGGATCGGCGGCGCGCCGGAGGCGCGCAGAGCGGTCGAGTCGTGTTCGCGGCCGGGGGGCACCTCCGAGACCCACAGCGGCCAGCCGTCGTCGGGGGTCGACAGGATTTGGACGTTGCCACCGTGATCGGAGATCTTGCCGGACCACCACAGGTCCACGCCCTCGCTCGGACCAGGCACGCGCAGCCGGTCGGTCTCGATGACCGTGCCATCGACGATCAGATGGCGATAGCCTGCGATCCTGGCCCGCATCAACGCCTCGCGCAGGTCAGGGGCCTGCCAGGCCAGCACGGCGACGCCCTCGTGCAGGTAGCGGTAGCCCACTGAGCGGGATACTCCATGATCGTTGAGGGGCGGGCGGGTCCGCGTGCCGTCACAGAACCAGCGCAGGGCCATCACGGCCTGCTCCAGCGCGGACAGCGTGCGAGTGCCGTTACGGGTACCACGACGCTGACGCTCCGCGACCAACAGTCCGGCCAGGCGGAAGACGGTGTGATCGCCGAAGGGCAGCTCGGCGGTGTATGTGAAACTCATGCGGGACGCGGGGTCCTTCGGTGAAGTGATCTGTGGAAGGACACTTCCTACCGAGACCCCGCGCCGCCTTGTCTCCCGGCCCGACCCCACCCGCCAGACCATCACAGTCCGTTACGGCTACCCAGTGCGACGACCCGTTGCCGGGAAAGGCTCATTGACCGCGTCGTGCAACCGCGTTTTCACCGCCAGCTTGTGCGGCTTAGGTCGTATGGCCTGCGCTTCCGCTCGTTCCTGGGCCTCGACATTGCTGGCCGACGACCGCGCTCAGCGCCAGACGTGGCGCAAGCTGTCCCCACACGGGCAGGCACTCCTCGTGCTCGCGCACCTACGCAACGGCGACACCTACGAGCGACTCGCCGAAGGCTTCGGCGTCAGTGTCGGGACGGTCTACAACTACGTGCGCGAGGCCGTCGATCTGCTGGCCACCCGCGGCCGTAGCCGCCTCGCGGCGGTGTGGACGTTCGCGTGGACGCAGAGCAACTTCCTCATCCTCGACGGAACGGTCGTGCGCACCACCCGTGTCCGGGCACACAACAAGCTGTACTACTCGGGCAAGCACAAGTACCACGGCATCAACCTCCAGGGCCTCACCGACCCCTACGGCAGGATGATCTGGATCTCCGAGGGGCTTCCCGGCAGCGTCCACGACCTCACCGCCGCCCGCATGCACGACATCCTCCACGTGATCGACCGCTCGGAGCTCCACCTCTTCGCCGACAAGGGATATGTCGGCGGCGAAGGAGACCACCTCCTCGTTCCGTACAAGAAGCCACCCGGCGGCGACCTGTCCGATCAGCTAAAGGAGATCAACCGTGCCCACGCCGCCACCCGCGCCAGAGGCGAGCGCGGCTTCGCGATCCTGAAGAACTGGCACATCTTCGACCGCTTCCGCGGCTGTCCCCGCCGTGTCGGGAAGTTCGCCCTCGCCGCATTCATTCTCACCGAGGAAGAGATTTAGGAAAGCTAACTTTGAAAAGGCTCAGTGAGCGGCCGAAGGAGGCCACCGACCGTGCCGTGCCCGGGTTCCGGGAGGGCGATCTCATTGAAGATCCACAGTGGCAGGTCGATCCGGTGCGGCCGGCCCGGCCCGTGGCGAGGATGGTGGGGTGCAGCGGGAGCAGCGTCGCGTGCGGGTCCAACGGTTTCGCCGACAGTTTCGGCGTCCCGGGGATCGGGCCGGGGCCGGAACAGGGGCCGGGGACCGGGCGGAGCTGGTCCAGATGCTGCGGGCGGCGCTCGGGGAGCGACCGACCACGGCCGGATCGATGGTCGCCGGCACCGGTGTAGATCATGATCGAGTGGTCCGGCCCATGGTCGACGCCTCGGCCCGGCGCCGGGCCGAGTACTCCTCCGACGCCTCGAACTACCGGGTGCCGCCCGCGGTTGTGGTGTTCCCCCGGGAGGTCGGGGACATCCTGGCGATCGCGGCAGTTTGCCGGTCCACCGCGACCCCGCTGACCACCCGGGGCGCGGGCACCTCCATCGCGGGCAACGCCGTGGGCCCCGGGGTGGTGATGGATCTCAGCCGCCACCTGCACCGCATCATCTCCCTGGACCCGGCCGCCCGCACCGCGAGCGTGCAGCCCGGGGTCATCCTGGACAGCCTCCAGGAGGCGGCCGGCCGGCACGGGCTGCGATTCGGTCCGGATCCCTCCACCCATGCCCGCTGCACCATCGGCGGCATGATCGGCAACAACGCCTGCGGCGCACGGGCGATCGCCTACGGCCGGACCGCCGACAACATCGTCGATCTCGACGTGCTCGACGGCACGGGACGTCGACTACGGGTCGGCCCGGGTGGCTCCGGGCGATCGGGTGGCTCTGGGTATCCGGCAGTCCCCGGGTATCCGGCAGTCCCCGGGCTCGACGACCTCGTCCGGGCCAACCTGGCGGTCCTGCGCACCGAACTCGGCAGGTTCCCCCGCCAGGTCTCCGGCTACTCGCTGGAGCACCTGCTGCCCGAACGCGGCGGCGACCTGGCGAAGGCCCTGGTGGGCTCCGAGGGCACCTGTGTGGTCGTGCTCGGGGCGACCGTCCGCCTCGTCCCCCGGCCGGCCGCGACCGCGATGGTCGTGCTGGGCTATCCGGACATGCCGGCCGCCGCGGACGCCGTGCCGCTGCTGTTCCCGCACGCTCCGCTGGCGGTGGAGGGCATGGACGCGCGCCTGGTCGACATCGTGCGCCGGCACCGGGGACCGCGGGCCGTACCGGAGCTTCCCGCCGGCACCGGCTGGCTGTTCGTCGAGGTCGGTGGGGCGAGCCCGGCGGAGGCGCTCGCGGCCGGCTGGGCGTTGGCGACCGCCGCGGGCACGAGGGCCACCCGGGTGCTGCCCACCGGCCCGCAGACCCGCGCCCTCTGGCGGATCCGCGAGGACGGCGCGGGTCTCGCCGGGCGGAGCGCGGCGGGGGAACCAGCCTGGCCCGGCTGGGAGGACGCGGCCGTGCCGCCGCAGCGCCTGGGAGCCTACCTGCGTGACTTCGAAGACCTGCTGCGCGCGCACCGGATCGACGGGGTGCCGTACGGACACTTCGGGGACGGCTGCGTGCACATCCGGATTGATCTACCGTTGGCGGAGGCCCCGGGGCGCCTGCGCCCGTTCCTGACCGAGGCCGCCGACCTGGTCGCCTCCTACGGCGGCTCGATATCCGGTGAGCACGGGGACGGCCGGGCCCGCGGTGAGCTGCTGGCCAGGATGTACTCGCCGGCCGCGCTCGGCGTCTTCGCCGGTTTCAAGGCCCTGTTCGACCCGGACGATCTTCTCAACCCGGGTGTGCTGGTCCGGCCGAGGCCGATCGACGCCGACCTGCGCCTGCCGGCGGCTCGCCCGCTGCCCACTATCGGCGGATTCGCCTTCACCGCCGACGCGGGGGAGTTCGGGCGGGCCGTCCACCGCTGCGTCGGGCTGGGCACCTGCCGGGCCGACACGCCGGCGGCCGGCGGCTTCATGTGCCCGTCGTACCTCGCGACGCGCGACGAGAAGGATTCCACCCGCGGCCGGGCCAGGGTGCTGCAGGAGATGGCGAACGGCTCGCTGGTCCGCGGAGGTGCCGGGGGCGCCCGGGCCCCGGAGGTGGCCGAGGTGCTCGACCTGTGCCTGTCGTGCAAGGCGTGCGCGCGCGACTGCGCGGCCGGGGTGGACATGGCGACGTACAAGTCCGAGGTGCTGTTCCGCGCCTACCGGCATCGACTCCGGCCGGTCAGCCATTACGTGCTCGGCTGGTTGCCCCGATGGGCCCGGGTCGCCGGGCGGGCGCCACGCCTGGTCAACGCGGTGCTGGCCGGACCGGCGGTGCGACGGCTGCTGCTGCGGATGGGGGGCATGGACGCGCGCCGCGAGGTGCCGGCCTTCGCCAGGCAACCGTTCAGCCGCTGGTGGCGCGAGCACGGCGGCTCGGACCTGGGAAGCGGCTCGGACCTGGGAAACGGGTACCCGGCCGACGGGTACTTGGCTGACGGGCGGCCGGCTGACGGGCAAGCGGCCGACGGGCGGGCGATCCACCGGCGCGAGGCCCACAGCCGGGAGGTGGTGCTGTGGATCGACACGTTCACGGAGGCGTTCTCCCCCGAAGTCGGCCGGGCCGCCGTGGCAGTTCTGGCGGACGCCGGCTACCGGGTGATCGTGCCGCCGGGCCCCGCGTGCTGTGGTCTCACCTGGATCACCACCGGCCAGCTCGACGGTGCGCGCCACCGGTTGCGAGCGACCGTCGACTGCCTCGCGCCGTACGCCCGGGCCGGGACGCCGATCGTCGGCCTGGAACCGTCTTGCACGGCGGTGCTGCGCGGCGACCTCGTCGAGCTGCTCGCGGGCGACCCCGCAGCCGCGCTGGTCGCCGGTGCGGTGCGTACCCTCGCCGAGCTGCTCGCCGACACCATCGGCTGGACTCCGCCGCGTCTCGACGGGGTGCGCGTCCTTGCCCAGCCGCACTGCCACCAGCACGCGGTCATGGGATTCGCCGCCGACCGCGGCCTGCTGGCGGCGGCCGGCGCGGACGTCGACGTCCTCGCTGGCTGCTGCGGCCTGGCCGGCAACTTCGGTATGGAGGCCGGGCACTACGACGTGTCGATGGCGATCGCTGCCCGTACCCTGGGCCCGGCGATCGCCTCGGCTCCCGCGGGCACCGTGCTGCTCGCCGACGGATTCTCCTGCCGGACCCAGGCCGAACACGTCGCCGCCCGGCGCGGGCGGCATCTCGCCGAGTTGCTCGCCGAGCGTCTCGCCGGGCTCAGATCTCCACAGTGACGTCAGAAGCGAAGTCAGATCTCCACGGTGAAGACCGTCGCCGGCAGGCCGTCGCCGTCGTCGGTGACCGCGGCGGGGCCGGCCGGGTTGCCGGCCAGCTCTCCCCGGGGAACGGCGAGTACGACGACGGGATGGTGACGGGCGAGCTTCGCGATCAGTGGCCGGAGCCGGGCGACCTCCACCCGGGTATGGCCGACCTGCACGACTCCCGTCATCCCGCCATCGAGGCGGACGAATCCGTCGGGAACGTGCGACCCGGTGTGCAGGGCGGCCTCGTTTTCGTGCCGCCACTGTCGCTCGCTGATCCAGGCCAGCACCCGCGACCCGCCCACCCCGGCGTTCTCGATCCGCAGCCGGGCGCGGGCGACCATGGCGTGGCGCACGGCCCCCGCCGCGCTCGTCGCCGCCCCGTCGGATTCCAGCTCCATCGAACTGACCAGCCGGGTGCCCTCGGCGGTGAGCCGTACGAGCCGGCCCTGGCCGGCGAGTACGGGATCGGCGGAGGCGACTCCGGCGTTCTCCCAGCGCTTCACGACGGCGCGGGCCGCGTTCTTGGAGATCGGGTGTTCCGGGCCGAGAATCTCCGAGATGTCCGACTCGAAGGCGGCCCGCATATCGAAGATCCATTCGAGGGCGTGGAGATCCCGTTGGTTGAGGCGAACGTGCCCCCTGTCCGCTCTGCTCTTGCGAGGCTGGTCTGACACCGTGCTCCCTGGGGTTTATGGCTGGGAAGTCTATGGGCGCGGGGTTCTGCGGTCGTGACTGTCGTCAACCCGGCCGGGGTGGTTCCACGTGTTGTCGCGATGTACCGCTCCGTGGGGCCGGGACTTGTGGCCCTATGCGGGGATGTTGATCGGTGATTTCTGAATTATAGGGCCGGACGGTACCGGCCAACCGGGTTGCCCGGAAGTGTCGGAAAGCATGCCGGTGGAGTGCGGTGTGGCACGGCGCACCCGGCTTAGCGGGGAGGCCGTGTCTCGGAGTGTTCCTGGTGGTCACCCGCCCCCGCCGGCTGACGACCTGCGGTAATTTTTCGCCCGGCCTTATGACTGTAGGGCCCGGATCGGGCATGGGGTGCCGGTAGATGGCTCGATCCGAGGCTTCTCTTGTTCCGCTGCCTCTGGGGGAAATTCGTTATGATCACCACAGGAATGTGGCCGCGTGAATGTTGCGCTGTATTGTCCGGAATTCGACGGATCGGGATTATCTCGGCGTTGACTCGCGTTTCGCGGGTCTGTGGCCCCGGGGGGATCCGATGACCTCGACCGATCAGGGGGGCAGGACCGATCAAGCGAGTAGGACCGATCAAGCGAGTAGGACCGAGCAGGGGAGCCGGACCGGGCCGGCGGGCAGACCGGACGACCGCACGGGCCTGCTCCGTCTGCCCGTTCTGCCGCATCCCCGCCACCCGCTGGAGCGTCCCGAGCGGACGGGCGGTTCGGCCGCGGAACCGGTCGGTTCCCGGCTGGACGTCGGGCCACAGGTGTCGGTCGTGATACCCACCCGCAACGAGGCGCGCAACGTCGAACCGCTGCTGCGGCGCCTCGACGAGGCGCTGCACGGCCTGTCCGGAGAAGTAATCTTCGTTGACGACTCCGACGACGGAACGCCCGAGGTCATCGCGCGCGTCCGCCCCTCGGTGCGGTTACCGGTACGGGTGCACCACCGGACCCCGGCCCAGCGGGTCGGCGGGCTGGGGGGCGCGGTCAGCGAGGGCTTCGCGCTCTGTGCCGCGCCCTATGCGGTGATCATCGATGGGGACCTCCAGCATCCGCCGGAGACCATCCCGGCGCTGCTCGGCACCGCCGTGGAACATGCCGCCGATGTGGTGATCGGCAGCCGGTACGTGTCCGGCGGCAGCGCATCGGGGCTCGCTGGAAGCATGCGGCACCTGGTCTCGACGGGGTCGAACCGGTTGTGTCGGTGGGTCTTCCCCCGTCGGCTGCGCGGCGTCTCGGACGTGATGAGCGGCTTCTTCCTGGTACGGGTCGCCGTCGTGGACCGGGCCGGCCTGCGACCGGACGGCTACAAGATCCTGCTGGAGCTGCTCGTCGCGTCCGGACGGCTGCGCGTCCGCGAGATCGGGTACGCCTTCGCCGAGCGGCACGCCGGGACCTCCAACGCCTCGCTGACCGAAGGCGCCCGCTTCGCCCGGCGGCTGTTCGCGTTGCGGGTTCCGAAGCCCGCGCGGTTCGCCCTGGTCGGGGCGTCCGGGACGGTGCCGAACCTGCTTGGCACCGCCGTGCTTCACCACGTCGGCTTGCACTACCTGGTCGCGGCGATCGTCGCGACCCAGATCGCCGTCGGCTGGAACTTCCTCGGCTGCGAGCTCCTGGTCTGGGATCGGGAGACGGGTTCCCGGCTGCGTCGCTATCCGGCGTTCGCGCTCATCAACAATCTCGATCTGGTCATTCGGCTGCCACTGCTCGCGGTGCTGGTCGGGCGATGGCATCTCGGCGTCGGCATCTCGACCCTGATGTCCCTGGCCGCCGCGGTGATCGTCCGATACCTGGTGGTGGATCGGCTGGTGTACCGGCGACGGGCGGTGTCTGAGCGGGCGGTGTCTGAGCGGGCGGTGTCTGAGCGGGCGGTGTCTGAGCGGGCGGTGTCTGAGCGGGCGGTGTCTGAGCGGGCGGTGTCTGAGCGGGCGGTGTCTGAGCGGGCGGTGTCGCCGTCCCACGGAAGGCCGTCGGAGGACGGGGTGTCCGGTGCGGTTTCGTAGCCCACCCGCCGGTGACGGCGTACACCTCGGCGCCGGTGGGGTCCTCATCCGGCTGTTCTGTTCCGGGCATGCGCAGCTCCCCGACAGGCGGATCATGCTTGCCGGCGGCACCTTGGCGTATTCCACGCCGACGACGAACTACAAGGGAATGGCGAGGAGCTAATTCGCCGACACCACGGTCGCCGAGTACGTGGCCGACCTCCCGAAGCTCGTCGCGGCGAACTGACCTTCCATCCAGGCCGGGGACCGGACCCGCCGCGGTGTCGCCCGCCCGCGGTGCTCCGTGCCCACCCCTTTCAGGCAGGTACAGGTGACATCCGATTCTGATTCCGAAGTCCCGCGTGCGCGGGCGCTCCCCCGCGGCGCGCGTCGGCATGCCCATGCGCACCGAGATCCCCGCGTGCCCCGACGCTCACCTCGGCTGTGGATGGTAGCGGCCGCGGGGTGGTGGGCCGCGGGGTGGGGGGCCGCCCTGCACACCACGTCGGCCCTCGTGTTGTCCGCGTTGGTCGGTCTGGACGGGAGCATGTCTTACCTCTTGCCCGGCGCACTCGCGGTCGTCCTGCCTCGGATGTTCGGCCGGGGTGGCCGGGGCCGGCGGATCCCGTGGCTCGCCCGGCTCGCGTGCGAGTCGGGCGGCTGGTACGTCTACATGTTCGCCGGTTCGCCGGACATCAGGCTGGTCTCGTACGGCGGTCCGCGCCTGGGCCAGCCGTTCGCCGTGGTACTGGGCGCGGTGGCGGCGGTGACCGGCGGCCTGGTCCTGTCCGGTCGGCTCCGGGCGCGGACCCGCGGGTCGATCCCCGGCGCCAGCCGCCGGCGGCGCTGGGTGTGGGCGCTGGTCAGCGTGCCCCTCGCGGTGACGCTGGGGGTGCGTGCGGCCGAGCATCACCACGTCGTGCTACTCGCCGCATGGACGATCGTCTCGTTGCTGATGCTGCTGGTCGCCAGCCTGACCCTCGTGCGCGGCCAGTACAGCTGGCAGCGTCCCGAGCGGGTGCATCACGTGGACCTGACCGGCAACCTCGCGCCCCGCAACCGCTTCTCCCTCATCGTCCCCGCCCGCGACGAGCCGGTGCTCGGGCGGACCCTGACCCAGATCCTTGCCGGCGACTACCCCGGCGACCTGGTGGAACTGGTCGTGATGGTGTCGTATGACGAGGTCGACCAGGAGACCCGACGGGTCGCCGAGGAGATCGCCGGCCGGCATTCCAACGTGCGGGTCGTCGCGCCCGAAGGCAGCCGGCGTAGTAAACCCCTGTCCCTGGAGGACGCCCGCCGGCACTGCACCGGCGACCTGGTCGGCGTCGTCGACGCGGAGTCCCTGCTCGCCGGGGGACTCCTGCGTTACGTGAACACGCTGGCCCTGCGCCACGCCGACGTCGGCATCTTTCAGGGCGGCGTGCAGCTCATGAACGCGCGTGCCACGGCGTGGCGGCGCGCCGCGGACCACTCACCGATACGGGCGTTCCTCCACTGGTTGGACGCGGGCACCTCCTGGTGGCGGGCCCGCAACTGCCTCGAATACTACATCTGGTTCATGTCGCGGCTGCGTTTCCAGGCGCGCGCGCGTTTCATCCCACTCGGCGGCAACACGGTGTTCATTCGGCGAACGGTGCTGGAAAGGCTCGGTGGGTGGGACGTCTCCTGCCTCACCGAGGACTGTGACCTCGGGGTGCGGGCTTCGGCCGCCGGAATCCCGACCGCGGTCTTCTACCATCCGGATCTGACGACCCGGGAGGAGACCCCGGAAAGCCTCACGAAACTCATCATCCAGCGCACCCGCTGGATGATGGGGTTCATGCAGGTCCTCTTCAAGGGGGACTGGCGGGCGCTGCCGGGAGCACGTCAGCGCATCATGGCGGTGGAGATGCTCACGATGCCGTTCTTCCAGGCACTCGCCGGCGTCCTGCTGCCGGTGTCGCTGGTCCTCACGTTGTTTCTGGCGGCGCCGACCGGTCTGGTCATCGTCTTCTGGCTTCCGTTCGGTGCGACCGTCATGACGGTTTTCTCCGAGCAGGCGGCGTTCCGCGAGTTCGCCGAGGCGTACGGGCTCGATCTGCGTCGCTGGGACAGCGTGCGGCTCGTGCTCTGCGCCCCGCTGTACCAGCTCGCGCTCTCCGCCGCCGCGGTGCGCGCCACGGCCCGGTTGCTGCGTGGCCGGGTCGAGTGGGAGAAGACCTCCCACTCCGGGGCCCACCACAGCACCGGCTCCGGCCGCTTCGAGCTGGAGGCGGCGTCGTGACCGCACCCGACGCCGCGAACCCGTACCCCCGACCGCTCGGCCCGCAGACCGCCGTGACCTGGATCGCAGCCCGGGCCGGGGAGCTCACCGGCCGACTGGTCGGCTGGGTCGGCGTCCGCCGCCGCAGCCTGCTCCTGCTCGCCGTGCTCCTGACGGTGGTGGCGGTGCTGCACGGTTACAATTTCGACGGCTGGCCGGGCCGCGTCACCGACGACGAGGGCACGTATGCCGCCCAGGCTTATTCGATGCAGTACTGGAACCGGATCGCGCATTACACGTACTGGTATGACCATCCGTTCGGCGGATGGCTGTTGATTGCCATCTACACGAAGATCACTGATGGTTTCAACCGGGCGCCGACGGCGGTCACCGCGGCCCGCGAGCTCATGTTCGGCGTGCATCTGGTGAGCTGCGTGCTGCTGTACCGGTTCGGCCGGCTCCTCGGCCTACGACGGTTCTTCGCCGGCCTGGCCCTGCTCGTCTTCTCGCTTTCACCGCTCGCCCTGTGGTATCAGCGGATGGCGTTCCTCGACAACATCGCCGTGATGTGGCTGCTCGCCGCCCTGGTGTGCGCGGCGTCGCCGCGACGCAGTGTCGCGGCGGCGGCGTTCGCCGGGATCTTCATGGCCTTCGCGTTCTGGTCGAAGGAAACCGTCCTGCTCTTCCTCCCGGGGTTGTACGTACTGCTCCGGCAGAATCGTGATCCTCGTAACTGGCGATTCGTGCGGCGCAACTTCATGGGCTGCCTGATCGGCGTGTGCGGCATCTACATCCTGTATGCGGCCGCGAAGAACGAGCTGTTCGAGGGGCCCGGCCACGTCTCGCTGGAATGGGCGATCAGATGGCAGCTGTTCGACCGGGCCCCGAGCGGCAGCGTGCTCGACACCGGCAGTGACACCTACCATGTCGTGCGGTCCTGGCTCGATCTCGATCCCTACCTGGTCCTCGCCGGTATTGCGGCCGCGGTTCCCCTGCTCGCCCTGCGGCGGCTGCGGGTCGTCGCCGGACTACTGCTGCTGCAGTTTGCCTTCGTCTTCCGCAACGGCTACCTGCCCAACCCCTACGTCACCGCGATGCTCCCGTTCGCCGCGTTGTGCGTGGCAGGGTTGCTCGACGCCGTCCTGCCGAGTGGAGCACGGCCGCGACGCGGTCCGCCGCATCATGCCGGGCCGGGGTCGGGGCCCGGGGCGGGGGTGGGGGCGACCGCGGCCATGATCGTCAATGGCCTGCGCTGCCTCGTGGTCCTGGTGGCCCTGTCCGTGGCCGCCGCGACGGTGATCCCGGACTGGACACCGAAAATTCGCACCGCGCTCACCCAGGACGCGAGTGCCCCGAGCCGGGAGGCGACCCGATGGTTCCTCGCGAACGTTCCCCCGGAGGGCATCGTTATCACCGACGACATCGCCTGGACCGACCTCACGATCGCCGGGCGCCGGCCGCTGCCGGTGTGGTTCTACAAGCTGGACCTCGACCCTCAGGTGCGCGGCCGGTTCCCCCACGGCTGGCGTGATGTCGACTACCTGATGATGGGCAAGCCCCCCGACTCGGTGCTCGCTGAGGTCCCGCTCGTCGCCGAGGCGCTCCGGCACTCGGTGGTCCTCAAGTCGTTCGGCGATGGAGAGATCGAGATTCGCCGGGTCATCGTCCCGGACTGCCGCGGCCGGCCTGACCGGTGCTGAACCCGTGACATCTTCCCCTCCAGCTGACCGGCCGTGGACTGACGACGCGTCCGATGGGCCAGGTCGACGGAAACCCGATCTTCACCATCGACTTCGACTTCGTCGGTCATGAGCTGGTCGTCCAGCGCCTGGACGGCGAGAGGATCTCATTTCCCCTGGTCGCGCAGTCGGTAGCGTCGTTCTACCGCCGCACCTTCGACGCGCTGGCGGCGCTCGGCATCAAGATCCGCCTTGACCATCCGCATCCGTGCCGTCCTCCCGCTCGCGGCCCTCGAGCGCGGCCCGGACCGGCGGGCCGGCGTTCTCGACTTCGACGACAGCGCCTACCGGGCCGGGGCCTACCGGGCCGGGGCCTACCGGGCCGGGGCCTACCGGGCCGGGGCCTACCGGGCGGGTAGGGACATCGAGCGGTTCGCCTGCCCCCACGGCGTCACCGACCCTGTCCTCGCCTCCGGGCACTGACATCGACGGGCCACCCGGCAAGATCGGGGGGTGACCAGGTCCACGTCGGACGGGCGGCGAGGCATCTCATAGGTTCGCCGTATGCACAGCCTCACCCGGGACGAAGCCCTCGCCCGCGCCGGCCTGGTCCGCGTCGATGGCTACGAGATCGAGCTCGACCTGACCGCGGCTCGCACGTCGACGGAGTTCGGCTCGACGACCAGGGTGCGCTTCAGCCTCCGTCCCCCCACGGACGGCTCCCTCGCCACGGACGGCTCGTCGGCGGACGGCGAACCGGCACCGGCGACGTTCGTCGAGCTCAAACCGGTATCCATCCAGCAACTGTGGCTCAACGGCCAGCCGCTGGACCCCTCCGCCGTCGACGGCAACCGGCTCCCCCTCGCGACGCTGCACGCGACGAACGAGCTCGTGGTGACGGCCACGATGAGGTACTCGAACACCGGCGAGGGGCTGCACCGGTTCACCGACCCGGAGGACGGCGAGGTCTACCTGTATGCGCAGACCTTCCTCGACGACGCCCAGCGGATGTTCGCCTGCTTCGACCAGCCCGATCTCAAGGCGCCGGTGCGCCTGAGCGTGGCCGCACCCCCCGACTGGACGGTGCGGGCGAACGGTGCCGGGAAGCAGGCCTCGCCGGGGCGGTGGGAGTTCACCGAGACGGCACCCCTGGCGACCTACTTCGTGACGGTGGTCGCGGGGCCGTACCACCTCGTCGAGGACTTCCACGACGGCATCCCGCTCGGGCTGCTCTGCCGCCGCTCACTCGCGCCGTACCTCGACGCCGACGCGGCGGAGATCTTCGGCGTCACCCGGGCCTGCCTGGACCGCTACCACGAGCTGTTCGCGAGCCGGTACCCGTTCGGGACCTACGATCAGGCGTTCGTGCCCGAGTTCAATGCCGGCGCGATGGAAAACCCGGGGTGCGTGACCTTCCGGGACGAGTTCGTGTTCCGCTCGGCGGTGACCGAGGCCGAACGGGAGCTGCGTGCCGTCGTCATCGCCCACGAGATGGCCCACATGTGGTTCGGTGATCTGGTCACCATGCGCTGGTGGGACGACCTGTGGCTGAACGAGTCGTTCGCCGAGTACATGGGCTATCGGGTGACCGCCGAGGCGACGCGGTTCACCGGGGCGTGGACCAGCTTCGCCGTCGGTCGCAAGAGCTGGGGCTACGCCGCCGACCAGCGGCCGTCGACGCACCCGGTGGCCCCGGCCGACGTCCCCGACACCGCACTCGCCCTGCTGAACTTTGACGGCATCTCCTACGCCAAGGGAGCGTCGGCCCTGCGGCAGCTGGTCGCCTGGGTGGGCGACGGCGCCTTCCTGACCGGGCTGCGGACGTACTTCGCCCAGCACGCCTTCGCCAACGCGTCCCTGGCCGACCTGCTCGCCGCGCTGACCACGGCGAGCGGCCGGGACCTCGCCGGCTGGGCCGAGGTGTGGCTGCGCCACGCACAGGTCAACACGCTGCGCCCCGAGATCACGATCGGCTCCGACGGCCGCCTCGCCCAGGTCGCAGTGGTCCAGACGGCACCGCCGACGCACCCGACGCTGCGTCCGCACCGCATCGGCATCGGCGTCTACGGCCCGGCGGAGCAGACCGAGCCGATGGAGCCGACCAATCCGACGGAGCCGACCAATCCGACGGAGCCGACCGGGCCGATCGTGCTGCTCCGCCGGGTGGAGGTGGACATCGATCCGGCGGCGCCGGGCGGGCGCACCGGGATCGCGTCACTGGTCGGGAGCGAGGCGGGACGCCTGCTGCTGGTCAACGACGGCGACCTGACCTACGCCAAGATCCGTTTCGTCCCGGCCGATCTCGCCGCTTTGCCCACTGTCCTGCCGCGGACGGCCGATCCGCTTGCCAGGGCGATCATCTGGGCGGCCGCGGCCGACGCGACCCGGGACGCCGAATGGCCCGCCGCCGACTATCTGACGCTCGCCGCGGGTGCGCTGCCCCGGGAGACCGAGATCGCCGTCTTCGAGGACGCCCTGCGTTTCGCCCGGGCCACCGTGCTGAACCGCTATCTCGCGCCGTCGGCGCGACCGGCGGCGGCGCAGGCGCTCCACGCCGCCTGCGCGCGGGCCTTCGCGGCCGCAGCACCGGGAGGCGGTCATCAGCTCTCCGCCGCCCGCGGGGTCATCGGGTGTAGCGGACCGGCGCAGGCGGGAACGCTGGCGGCGTGGCTCGCCGGGACGGACGTGCCGGCCGGACTGGTCATCGACCCGGAACTACGCTGGACTCTGCTGCACCGGCTGGTCGTACTCGGGCGGGCCGGGGAGGGGGAGATCGCGGCCGAGAGCCGGCGTGATCGCAGCGCCCGGGCCGCCGAGCATGCGGCGCGGGCCCGCGCCGCCGTTGCCGATCCCGAGGCGAAAGCCCGGGCCTGGCGGATGATCGTGGACGACGACACGATGTCCGCCCGGCTGGTCGCCGCGACGGCCGAGGGTTTCTGGCAGCCCGAGCAGGCGGATCTCACCGACGGGTACGTCTCCCGCTACTTCGAGCAGATGCCGGCGATGGCGGCCCGGCGATCCCCGCACGCCGCCCGGCAGATCGCCACCCACGCCTATCCGCAGTTCGCCGTGTCCGTGGGGACGGTGCGGGAGGCGGACGCCCTGCTGGCCCGCGACCGTCTCGACCCGCTCCTGCGCCGCGTCGTCGTCGACGCGACCGACGAACTCCGCCGAGCGGTGCGGGCCCGTCTCCGCCCCTGACGCCGGGCCCGTCTCCGGCCCTGACGCCGGCCCTGCTCCAACCCACCCGTTATCCGGCCGGCGGCATCGTCATTCCACTGACGATGTCATCTCGCCGACGGCTCTGGACGCGCCCGCGCTCTTTCCGGCATAGTTCGCGCAGCAAGGGTGTCTCAGGGGACGGGGGGCGGTATGGCAGCCGGCACGGACCGGGCCGAACGGCAGACGAGTGCGGGTGCGGCATTAGGCGTTACTTTGTTGGTCGGTGCCGCCGTCGCGGTGTCGACCGGTGTGTACGCGAGGGTTCACGAACCGGCCGGGCGGCCGCTGTTCACCCTCGGTTTCTCTGGCATGCTGCCGATGAAGGCGTGGCTGACGACGGCCGCCGCCGTTCTGCTATTCGTTCAGCTGGCCACGGCACTGTGGATGTGGGGACGGCTGCCCGGCGCGGGCCCGGCGCCGAGCTGGGCCGGTCCGCTGCACCGATGGAGCGGGACGACCGCGTTCGTCCTCACCCTGCCGGTGGCCTTCCACTGCATCTGGGCGCTGGGCTTTGCCAGCGATGGTACCCGGGTGCTTCTCCACAGCCTCCTGGGTTGCGCCTTTTACGGGGCCTACGCGGCAAAGATGATCAGCCTACGGACTAGCGGGTTACCGGGGTGGGTACTGCCCGTCCTCGGCTCGACGGTTCTCGTTTCCCTGGTCGCAATCTGGTTGACGGCTTCACTGTGGTTTTTCACCCGGTCCGGTATTCCGCACGTCTGAACAGGATCCCGAGGAAAAAGTCATGACGCAGGAAGCACCGACGCGGCGCCTCGTGGTCCCCGGCATCGCGGTCACCGTCGCCGCGGGTGCCGTCGGGTATGTCGTCGCCAGCAGCAGCGACGCGGCCGATCCGAAACCACGGCAGGCAACCGCGGGCGGGACCCGCGCGGGTGGCGACGGTTCGGGCGCGGGTAACGGCGGTGGCCAGGCCGGCGGCGCGGCGCCCCTCGCCCGGGTCGACGAGGTGCCTGCCGACGGCGGTCTCATCCTCGGCGACGCCGGCCTGGTGCTCACGAGGAATGCCGCCGGCACGATCCAGGGTTTCTCCACCGTCTGCACCCATCAGGGCTGCTCGGTGAACGCGATCGCGAAGGGCCGCATCCTCTGCCCGTGCCACGGCAGCGCCTTCGACACCCGTACCGGGGAACCCGTCGCGGGGCCGGCGAAACAGCCGCTGCCGCCGGTCGCCGTCACCGTCCGCGACAACGCGATCTTCCCCGCCTGACCCCCGCGCCCCGATCGCCCGGATCTCGGCAGGAGCCGGATCCTCCCAGGAGGAGAAACAGTGGACCCGACAGGGCTGCGGATCACCGTCCCGTCCGGCCAGAGCGTGCTGTCCGCCGACCGCAGTCACGTCGTCGGCCGGGGCCGTGACTGCGATGTCGTCATCGCGGACGGCCGGGTGTCTCGGCGTCACGTCCTGCTGGAGCCCCGCGGCGATGCCGGGTGGCTCGCCCGGGACGTCAGTTCCAACGGCATCTGGGTGGACGGCGCCCGGACCGGCAGCATCGCCCTGAACGACGGCGAGGTGCAGGTGCACCTCGGCGCGGCGAACGGGCCGACGGTCGTCCTGGCCCCGGTCAGTCCCACGCCGCGGCGCCCGCCCGCCGCGCCCGACGACCCGGACGTCGGGAATCTGGCGACCATGCTGGCCGGCCAGGGCGGCCAGGGCCGCATCGATCCCAGCCCCGTCCCGGCGGGGGCGGACTCCGCCCAGGTTCCGGCCCAGCGTCACGCCGGCCACTCGCCCGTGGCGAGCTGGCTGCGCGCTCTGCCCACCCTCGTGTGGCTCGCCGCGGTCGGCTTCACCCTCGGCGCGTTGCTCGCGCTGTCCTGAGCTCCGGCCGGCCCTCCGGCCGGCCAGGCACTCACCCATCGCGGCCAGGCACTCACCCATCGGTCGTGGACCCGGACGGCAAGCCCGTCCAGACCGGTAGGGGTGGCGTGGGGTAGCGGGGACGGCTGGGGTAGCGGGGACGGCTGGGGTAGCGGGGACGGCTGGGGTAGCGGGGACGGCTGGGGTAGCGGGGACGGCAGCGGGGACAGCAGGATGTGGCCACGAGCCGGAGCCGGGCCGCGGGCGGCTGTGGGCCGGATCCGGGCGGGTGGGCCTTGAGCACGACGTCACCGTGGCGCACGATCAGCCGTTCACCGTGGTGCGACAGCACGACGGAAGTCTCCCGGCCGCCCGGTCGGAGCCGGCGGGCGAGATCCGCCATGCCCGTCAGCAGAGCGGCGTGCGGGGCGGCGTCGCCAGTCAGCGTGGTCGTCACGAGGCCGATGCCTTCACCGCGTCGGCTTGCGTAGCCGCCAGATGCATTCGGAGGGCCAGCGGCGCGCCCATGCCTTGTCGCCGCGTTCGGGCTGGGCGGGTGCCGGTTCCTCGCTGTGACTGTCGGATGCCGGCGGTGCCGGGCGGGGTTCCAGAAGATCTTCGATGACGAGGTCGTTGTCCCGGAAGAGCCTGATCCAGGTGCCGTAGGGAAGGTTGGCGCTGACCAGGCCGTCGGCCTCGGCCAGCAAACGCAGCCCGAAGTAGTCGCGGGTCAGGCGACTGCCAGGGGCGTCCCGGCCCGGCGCCACGGTGATCTCGTAGATCGGGCTGACGTGGCTGAAGGCGAGCAGGCCGCCGGGGCGCAGCACGCGTGCGGCTTCCGGCACGGCCCGGAAGGGGTCCGCGAAGGAGAAGGCGCCGTGGTCGGCGAAGACGATGTCGAACGAGTCGTCGGCGAAGGGCACCGCCTCAGCACTCGCCTGGATCAGGGGGAAGGACAGCCCGGTCTCCGCGGCGAGCTGTCTGCTGTGGTGCAGCTGCCGTTCGGAGAGGTCCAAGCCGATCGGTCGGCCCCCCCGCCGGACCAGCGCGCTCGACCACTGGCCGCCCCCGCAGCCCATCTCCAGGATGTCCCGTCCGGTGACCTCACCGAGCACGCCGAGCCGTGATTCCGGAACGGCCCATAGCCCCCAGGAGATGTCGCCGGTGAACACCTGCCGGCGGATCTGCGGGGCGTTCAGTCGCTGGTAGTCGTCAGAGATCTCGTTCCAGCGGGCACGGTTGGTCCGTACGTGGGCAGCATTATTGATCATCCATCCCTCGTCCTTCTCCGGGTGGCCACGGACTGCGCGCCGATCGCGGTGCCGGGACAGGCCACCGCGGCACGACGGCCTGCCTGCCTCGACGAATCAGTCGGTCATCGTATGAGACCAGCAGGAGCACTCCTGCGCTCGCCGTTGGCGAGGCACACGGCCGCTTCGACGAGGTCGCGGTCGTCCAGTCGCTCCCGCCGCTCACCATGGCGCCGGCCCGGGGGTCAAAATGTAGGCAAAGTAGCCGGACGAGTGATGGATGGGATGAGTACGGTGCGCCTGTCTCCCGGATGACGCCCTGGTGGTGGATGCGTCTGGACAGGCTGTGATGGAGCGTGCACCCTTGATCGCGTGGCGAGACAACGAAAAAGATCCAGTCGGTATTTTCGGCCGCCCGACGAGCGGCTCAGCCTAGGCCTGATGACCTGCTCGTCCTGCAACGGCACGCAGTATCAGACGCGCCCGCAGGCGGAATCGGACGAGGACGGTCTTTTCGACGGTGACGCCAACATCAAGTGTCGGGAATGCGGTGGAACCGGAAAGGTTCCCCTGCCATGAAGAAATCGATGCCCGTTCAGGCCGACTTCTTGTACCTGCGGTGTCCGGAACATCGGGGACGGCGTCCCCGCCAGGGGCTGAAGACGATGGCGCGGCCGGGGACACCGTGCCCGCGGTGTCGCATGGTCCGCGCCGCGGACCTCGAACGCGAGGGCTGTCCGGAGCTTCCTGCGGACGAGCCGGATGGCGGAGGGGGGACGCCGCCGTCACGCTGACAGGCGTCCCCCAGGTGATCTTCGATGCCGGGATAGGCCCTCGGCGGTAGGTCAGTCCTGGGGCTGGGCGACGACCACCGCCGTGCGGGTGCCGTCCTTGACCGTCGCGCCCACCCGGACCGTCGCCCCCGGGTGGAGGTCGGAGACCTTCGCGGCGTCCCCGTCGATCCGCAACCGGGTATCGGCGTTGATCACATAGGTGCCGACGTAGCCGTCCTCACTGGTGACCGTCAGGGAGGTGGGGCTCACCGCGGTCACCTTCCCGCGTTGCCCCGCCACTACCTGGAAGCCCTTGCCGGTTTTGACCGTTGCCTCACCGTGTACGCCGCCGCCGGCCCAGATGCCGCCATGGGGACGCAGCCCGTCGTGGGAACGCAGCCGGGCCTCGGCGAGTCGCGGATGGTCGCCCAGGAACGTGTGGTCGGCTGGGGTGGCTGCTGCGCTGGCAGTCCGGTCCGAGGCAGCGGATGCGGCTGTCCCGCCGAACCCGAGCCCGACCCCCAACCCGAGCCCAAGCAGACCCGCTGCGGCGACCCCAGCACCCCATCGTCCGGTCAGGAAGCTGCGCATCTGTGTCGTCCTTCCGCGTCGCGTCACTACGCCGCGAACCGGTCGTCGGCCCTGAGCGGCGGCGATCGGCCGGGCGCCGCGCGCCACGGCGGCACGCGGTCGGAGCCCACGATGCGACAGCGAGATGTGAGCAACATGCGAGCGTGGTGCGAACCACGTGGAAGGCCGGATCCGCGCTACGCGCTAGACCCGGGACGGTTGCCGGCTGTCCTCGCCCTTGCCCTCGCCCTTGGCCTGCGGCTGCATCGGCACGATCGTCCGGGCCCCCGTCCAGGACGGCGCCTCCTGACTCGCGTGCGGGGGCAGGGAGGGCGCGAAGTCCGTTCCGAGGCGTTGGACCGCGACCCGGGCGAAGATCTGCTGCTCGGTGACGGTACGTTCCGACCGGCCCCGGCCGATGAAGCTCACCGTCCAGTGAAGCAGGGTGGTCAGCCGGTGCTTGAACCCGATGATGTAGACGAGGTGCACGGCCAGCCAGACGAGCCAGGCGAAGAAGCCGCTGAACTGCACCTTGCCAATGCTCGCCACCGCGCTGAACCGCGAGATGGTGGCCATGCTGCCCTTGTCATGGTATTCGAACGGCCGGCCCGTCTGCTTGCCGGCGACCCAGGCCTGGATCTCCTTGGCGGCGTGCCGGCCGCCCTGGATCGCGACCTGCGCCACGCCGGGCAGCCGGTTGAGGCTCGCCATGTCCCCGATGACGAACACCTCCGGATGACCCGGCAGGGTCAGGTCGGGCAGCACCTCGATGCGGCCGGCGCGGTCGAGCCCCGCACCGGTCTGCTCGGCGAGCTGTCGGCCCAGCGGGCTCGCGGCAACGCCGGCGGCCCAGACCTTGCAGACCGAGTCGATGCGCCGGCGGGTGCCGTCGCTGTCCTCGACGTCGATGCCGGTCGCGTCGACATTGACGACCTTGGCGCCCAGCTGCACATCGACGCCGATCTTGGTCAGCTTGTCGGCCGCCTTCGCGCCGAGCCGCTCGCCGAACGGCGGCAGGACGGCGGGTGCGGCGTCCAGCAGGATGACTCGGGCCTTGGCGGGGTCGATGCTGCGGAAGTCCCGCCGCAGGGTCCGGCGCGAGAGTTCCGCGATCTGCCCGGCCATCTCCACGCCGGTGGGGCCCGCCCCGACGACGACAAAGGTCAGCAACCGCTCCACGTCCGCGGGATCGGTGGACGCCTCGGCGAGCTCGAACATCCCGAAGATCCGGCCGCGCAGCTCGAGCGCGTCGTCGATGCTCTTCATGCCCGGGGCGTGCGTGGCGAAATGGTCGTTGCCAAAGTACGACTGGCCCGCGCCCGCGGCGACGACGAGGCTGTCGTAGTGGTGCACGGTCGTGCGACCCAGCAACTGGGACGTGACCGTTCTTGCGTTCACGTCGATGGTGGTCACCTCGCCGAGGACGACCTGCGCGTTGTCCTGCCGGCTCAGTACCTCACGGGTGGTCGGGGCGATCTCGCCCTCGGACAGGATACCCGTCGCCACCTGGTAGAGCAGCGGCTGGAACAGATGGTGCGTCGTCTTCGCGACGAGAGTGACCTCGACCGGTGCTTTGCGGAGGGCCTGCGCGGTGAACAGACCTCCGAAGCCAGACCCGATGATCACTACTCGGTGCGGGGAGGTGCTTCGCTCCTCGAGCCGTTCCGGTTCGCCGGCCTGCCCTGTCTGGGCGCTGTCCGTGGTCACGATCCTTCTCCGCTCAGCCTCTTGACTCCGGCGGTGCCCCTTGGCGCCGCGAAGACCATATACCTGATGGTGCCGGCCCCCGGCTACTATTTTCCGCCGTATATCCGAGATGGGATCGTGTTTATCGTCACCTCCTGTCGCCGGATAGCATCGACGGGACATGTGGCATGCAACACAATTCGTGGGCGATTGATGCCTCGTCGAGTGATACGCCCAGTTCGGAGTGCGACCATGGGTGGGCACTGAAGATCGTGTCTGACCGGAAGGCGGCGGCGCAGGGCCGAACGGAAATACGGCGAACCGGCCCCGCGGACGCGGACGACCACCCGGTCCCTGGGCCCCGACGGCGGGGATCGGTCTGGCCAGAGCTATGATCATGTTTTCTTCGTGCGGTGGATTTGACCGAGTGCACTTTCCGGGGGTCCGGTTTAGCGCATCAGTCTATTCGGACACTGCTTTCACCACCTGCACCTTCATTCGGTGCTCGTTCTTTGACGTGACGTTCGCGTCCTGCACGTTCACGGGCAGCGTTCACGGGCAGCGTGTTCGGCGGATGCATCTTCGATCTCATGAAGATGGTCGGCGGGGATTAGTCCTTCGTGGGTCTGCCCCGAGCGGGCCCGGGGAGGATTGCGGACCCGGGGAGAATCTCAGTCCCGCAGCGGATCATGGGCAAAGGCCCGCATCCCCTCGGCGAAGTCGACCCGCGGCCGGTAGCCGAGAAGATCGCCTGCTCGGGCCGAGGAGGCTGCGATATGGCGGACGTCGCCGACCCGGGAGGTGCCGGTCACGACGGGCCTCGGACCGCCGAAGGCACGAGCCAGCGCGTCCGCCATGTCCCCGACGGTGTGGGGATCACCGGAGCCGATGTTGAGGGGAACCAGCCGGCCAGGTGCCTGCGGCTGGCCGGACGCCAGCAGGTTAGCCCGCGCGACGTCGTGGACGTGCACGAAATCCCTCAGCTGCCGGCCGTCCTCGAAGACCCGCGGGGCCCGCCCGTGTTCCAGCGCACTGCGGAAGATCGACGCGACGCCGGCGTAGGGGGTGTCCCGGGGCATCCGCGGACCGTAGACGTTGTGGTAGCGCAGTGCCACGGCGGTTCCGCCGGTTTCCGCCGCCCACGCCGCCGCGAGATGCTCCTGGGCGACCTTGGTCGCCGCGTACGCGTTGCGGGGATCCAGGGGGGCGTCCTCGTGGACCACGATGGGCGCGAGCGGCCGGTGGCACCGTGGGCACGGCGGCTCGAAACGGCCCGCGTCCAGCTCGGCGGCCTGCCGTGGTCCGGGGCGCACTGGTCCGTCCGTCGGGCAGCGGTAACCACCCTCGCCGTAGACCACCATGGAGCTCGCCAGGACCAGTCGCCCCACCCCGGCGCGGGCCATCGCCGCGAGCAGGACCGCGGTGCCGAGATCGTTGTTCGTGGCATACGCCGGAAGGTCGTCCAGATCAACCCCCAGACCCACCATGGCGGCCTGGTGGCATACGACATCGATCCCGCTCAGTGCCTCGGCGACCTGGTCCCGATCGGTCACGTCCCCAACGATCATCTCGGCGGCGTTGTTGACCTGGGGCTTCGTCCGGTGCACCGCCGGAAGCAGGGCGTCGAGGATCCTGACCTCGTCGCCCGCCGCGACCAGCGCGTCAACAACGTGAGAACCGATGAAGCCGGCGCCACCGGTGACGAGAACCCGCATGACGCTGACGCTAACGGTGCCGGGACGCGCCGGATCTTACGAACCACGGAACGTCTCCAGCCCGGCCCGGCCCGTGCCGTCGCAACCCCGGGCGGCGTCCGGACGTCAGGACGTGGGAAGCGCGACGACGAAGCGGCAGCCCTCCCGATGGTTGTGCACGGTGACGTCGCCCCCGTGCGCCTCGACGATGCCACGGACGATCGCGAGGCCGATCCCCGACCGCATCCGTGGCTGGTGCGGATGGTCGTCACCACCGGGGGTCCGGGCCGACTCGCCCCGGAATCCGAGGTCGAACACGCGGGGCAGCTCCTCCTGCGGGATGCCGCCGCACCGGTCCGCCACGGCGAAGACCGCCCGGTCGGCGTCCGCGGTAGCGGTGATCTCCACCGTTCCGTCGTCGGGGGTGTGCCTGATGGCGTTGACGAGGAGATTGGTCAGCACGCGCCCCACCTCGGCCGCGTCGGCGTCAACGTACCCGGCGTGGTCGGCCCGCCCGTTGACGACGACTCCCTTGGCCCGCGCGATCGGGTCCACCGCGGCGATCGCGTCCGAGACGACGTCGGCGACGCGCACCTTCTCCAGACTCAGCCGCAGCGCACCGGCCTGCAGCCGGGCCAGTTCGAACAGGTCGTCGACCATGCCGGTCAGCCGCTCGGCGTCGGCGAGCATCAGCCGGTGGTAGCGGGCCGTCGTCTCGGCGTCCGTGACCAGGCCGTCCTGCAGGGCCTCGGCCGTCGCCCGGATTCCCGCGAGCGGGGTTCTCAGGTCATGACTGATCCAGGCCACCAGCTCGCGGCGACTTGCCTCCAGTGCCCGTTCCCGTTCCCGCGCCTCGACGAGGCGGACATGGGTCGCGTCCAGGGTCGTCGCCAGCGCGCCGAGCTCGGCGGTCGGAACACGGTCGGCGCCGTGATAGCCCGGCTCGCCCAGGGCCGCCGTCGCCCGGGTCAGCGTCCCGATCGCCGCCACGACCGGGCCACCCAGGCGCACCGCGGATGCCGACGCCACCACCGCCGACACGACCACCACGATGAGCACGACCCGCAAGTCATGATCGGAGAGGAACATTGCCTGTGCCGTGCCGGCGACCCCCACCGTCACCGCGACGACCGGTATCACGCTCAATGACGCTGCTGTCGCCCACAATGGCCGCCTCCGGAGCGCCCGCAGCAACGGCAGGCCGGTGAGCGCGGCCGCCGTCGAACAGCCGAGCGCGATCCCCATGACCTCCAGGTCGGCGTTCATCGGGGCCTCGCTCTCGCTCGCAGCCCGCCCGTGGGGTCGTCGTCCCGCCGCACCGCCTCGGGTCTCATCCTCGGTGTCGTCCCTCGTCCGGTGCCGCCACCTGTCCGGTGGGGGTGCTGTCGGGGCGCGGGGTGCTGTCGGGGCGCGGGGTGCTGTCGGGGCGCGGGGTGCTGTCGGGGCGCGGGGTGCCGGGATCGTAGCGGTACCCGACCCCCCACACCGTGACAAGCATCCGGGGCGCGGTCGGATCATCCTCGATCTTCTCCCGCAGTCGACGGATGTGCACGGTGACCGTCGAGGGGTCGCCATAGCTCCATCCCCACACGTGTTCGAGCAGCTCGCCCCGGGTGAAGGCCCGGCCGGGCCGGCGCAGCAGGAAGGCCAGCAGATCGAACTCGCGCACCGTCAGCCCGAGCGGAACCCCGTGCCGGGTGGCGGTCCGCGCGGCCGCGTCGACGACGAGGGTGCCGGCCCGCAGGACGCCGGCTTCCGCGCCCGGCACCGTCTCGTTCGCCCGCCGCAGCACCGACTGCACGCGCAGGGTCAGCTCCCGCGGCGAGAACGGCTTGGTCACGTAGTCGTCGGCGCCGATCTCCAGACCGGTGATGCGATCCGACTCGTCGGCACGTGCGGTCAGCATGATCACTGGTACCGGTCGGTGCGCCCGGAGCCGGCGGAACACCTCGATGCCATCGAGACCGGGCAGCATCAGGTCGAGGACGACGAGGTCCGGTGGGGTTGTCTCGGCCACCCGCAGGGCCGTGGGTCCGTCCGCGGCGCGGTCGACGTCGAAGCCGGCGTTGCGCAGGTAGCGGTCAACCACCTCGGAGACGAGGGCGTCGTCGTCAACGACGAGCACACGGGCCACCCAGCCACGATAGGTAAGGCGACGGCCGTCCCGGCCATGATCGGTTCGGATGTCTCCGCTTCGTAATGCTCCGCTTCGTCGTGCTCGTCGTGCTCGTCGTCGTGTCCGTGCCGAGCCGCCGGACGGGACCCGGGCATTCCTTGTTTCGTAAGGGTTGATCACGCGCGGACGGCACTACAGTCCCGATCATGTTCACGCAACGTAGTGGGATCGGGGCCTCCGTCGACGTCGTCCTGCCCTGCCTGGACGAGGCCGGGGCGTTACCTTGGGTGTTGGACCGGATGCCCGTCGACTATCGGCCGATCGTCGCGGACAACGGATCGCGCGACGGCTCCCGCCAGGTGGCGCTGGAACGCGGGGCGGTCGTCGTTGACGTGCCCGAGCGCGGCTACGGCGCCGCCGTGCACGCCGGGCTGCTCGCTGCGGACGCCGACGTGGTCGGCGTGTGCGACGCGGACGCATCCCTCGACCCCGCCGAGCTTCCCGGTCTCGTCACGCAGTTGCTGGCCGGCCGGGCCGATCTGGTTCTCGGTCGCCGTCGCCCGACCTCGATGCGGGCCTGGCCGCCGCACGCCCGACTCGGGAACGCGGTGGTCGCCGGGCGGCTGCGCCGGCACGGCGTTCCCGTCCATGATCTGGGCCCGATGCGGGTGGCCCGCCGGGAGGACCTGCTCCGACTGCCCGTCGCCGACCGCCGGTTCGGCTATCCGCTGGAACTGCTGCTGCGGGCGGCCCAGGCCGGTTGGCGGATAGTCGAGACCGACGTGGCCTACACCCCTCGGGTCGGGCGCTCCAAGGTGACCGGGACACCGCTCGGCGCCGCCCGGACGGCCCGGGACATGTCCGCCCTGTTGGCGAGCCTCCGGTGAGGCTGCTCGTGATGGCGAAGGAGCCGGTACCTGGGCGGGTCAAGACCCGCCTCACGCCGCCCCTGCGCCCGGACCAGGCGGCGGCCGTCGCGGCGGCCGCGCTCGCGGACACGCTGGCCGCGGTTGAGGAGCTGACTCGCCTGCCCGGGTTCGACGCACTGCGCCCGGTCCTCGTCCTCGACGGCGCGGTCGGCCCATGGCTGGAGACCTCGTTCGCACGAATCCCGGCCGGACGAATCCCGGCCGGACGAACCCCGGGCGGACGAACCCCGGGCGGACGAATCGCGATCGAAGTGATGCCGCAGGTGTCGGGGCCGTTCGACGTCCGGCTCGCCGCCGCCTTCGACGCCGGCACCGAGCCGACCCTGCTCATCGGGATGGACACTCCCCAGGTGACCGCAGCCCTGCTCGCCTCCGCCTGCCACGCGCTGCACGCGACCGACGCGGTGTTCGGTCCCGCCGCGGACGGGGGATGGTGGGCACTCGGCCTGACCACCCCCGACGGCGATCTTCTCCGTGGCGTGCCGACCTCGCGCCCGGACACCGGCGCACGGCAGCGGGCCCGCCTGTCCGAAGCCGGCCTGACGGTCACAACCCTGCCGACGGTGCGTGACGTCGACACCATGGCCGACGCCGACGCGGTCGCCCGGCTCGTGCCCGGTGGACGCTTCGCCGCGGCGCTGCGCGCCACGCACGGGGATCGCATCGCCGCCGGCCGGGCCACCGCGTGTTGACCGGCGTCCCCGACGGCCGGTGGGGACCGACGACCGTCTACGAGGCGGGACTGCGCTCCGCCGGTGGACAGCTGTGGATGCGCCGTCCCGACGGGCGACGCGACCCGCTGCCGGTGAACCGCTGGCGTGGCACCCTGTCCCCGGCGGCGTCGACCCCGCCCACCTGGTCCACCTGGTCCACCGGGGCGCTGTCCCCCGGGGATCTGTCGTTGTTGCGTCACTGCGGCGGCCCGACCCTCGACGTCGGCTGCGGGCCCGGCCGGCTCGCGGCCGCGCTCGCGGCCCGCGGGGTGCCGGCCCTCGGCATCGACGTCGCGCCGTTCGCGGTGCACCTTACCCGGCGGGCCGGTGTGCCGGCACTACGGCGGGACGTGTTCGGCCGGGTGCCTGCCGAGGGACGATGGGTCGCGCTGCTGCTTGCCGACGGAAACATCGGCATCGGCGGCGACCCGACCCGGTTGTTGCGCCGGGCCGGGGAACTCCTCGCCCCCTCCGGCCGGGTGCTCGTCGAACTCGAACCGCCGGGCACCCAGACCGGTCCGATGCGGGTCCGGCTGGAGGACGCGACCGGCCGGGTGTCGCGGCCCTTCTCCTGGTGCCTGGTGGACGGGGACGATCTGACCGGCATCGCGCCGGACGCCGGACTGCTGATCACCCGGACCTGGTGCGACGCCGGTCGGCACTTCGCCGCGCTGCGCCGGCGTCTCCCGACTGGATGATTCCCCGCCGGGCGCGGACCGCCCGACTCACCATGAGGGCCGCCGCGCCGGCCCAGACCACTGCGAGAACGAGCGCGAGGTTGCGTCCGTACGGCAGCGGGTTCACCGTCGGGTTCCCAGGGTCCCCGCCGTAGCCACGCCACAGCGGTAGCGACGACAGGGCGACCGCCGCACTCACCAGCAGTGCGCCCTGTGCGACGGACCGGTAGGGCGGTGGGACCAACCGGGTGAGCAGGAAGCCGACGAGCATCGTCGCGGGCACGAGCAACGCGTCATGGACCAGGACCCCGCCGATCAGCCAGACCACGGTGTTCGGCGGCCGGGTGGCCTGCTGGTGGGTGAGCACGCCGTCGACCCCGTAACCAATCGCGGCCAGCCCGGCCGCCACCGCGACACCGCGCAGCACGACGGCGTTCATACCATCACCACCCGATGTACCCATTTCGTCTGGAGGACCCCGGGCCGGTTCGGCGCGATGAGCCGGGCCGGATAACCGTGATCGAGGTCGAGGTCGGCGCCGTTCACTCCGGTCGCGAGCAGGGTCAACGAGTCCCGGGCGTGCGAGGGGTTGACGTCGCTTGCCCGGTAGCCCCCGCGGGCCTCGAGGGACTCGACCCGGACCGTCGCGTCGGCGGGGATCATGGCGGCGTCCAGTAGATTCCGCAGCCGCGGCCCGTGCCAGGTGGCGTCCGCGGCCCATCCCTCGACGCAGGTGATCGGCAGCTTCGAGCTGTACCGACGCAGCGCGTGCAGCTCCTCGATGGTGTACACCACCCGGCGCGGACCGACCACCTCCAGCCGGTACCCGGGGTCACGGGCGAGGGAGGTGACCCGCGCGGCTCGCGCCGTGCGGTTCACCGGGAGCCCCTGCGGGCCGATGTCGGGCCGCCGCGGCGCGAGCAGGTCCAGCCGGGCCAGGCCCGGAACCGACTGACCGGCGGTCGTCGCCACGATCACCCCGGCGGCGGTCCCCGTCGCGAGGCCGAGGCCGCGCCGCGTCAGACCGCCCGTCCCCGGGGCGGCGCCGGCCATGGTGGTGGTGGCCATGGTGGCGGCGGCCAGGTGCGCGCGCTCATGGCGGCGACGGCCCACATTCGCCCGGATGACGGTGAGCTTCGCGACGATGTGGAGGACCAGCGCGCCGATCGTGATCCAGGCGACCCAGTAATGGGTCACGGTGAAGAAGAAGTGGAACCGGTACCACTGCGCGATGTTCGCGATGCCCGTGCTGAGCTGGAAGATCGCCCCTGCGATCAACGGCACGATCGTCATCCGCTCCACCGCATGGGCGACGGAACGGATCGGGGGCCATTCCCACAACAGCGGATACACCGTCCACAGCTTCGCCAGCAGCAGTGGGACGCTCGCGAGTCCGGTGGTCACGTGCAGGCCCTGGGTCACCCGGTACAGCCAGGCGGGTCGGGAAGGCCATTCCAGCCAGGACGGCGGATGCTGCATGAAATGCGATACCAGCCCGGTCAGAAAGCATGTTCCGAAGGCGATCCCGAGCCAGACTCCGAGGAGAGCCGCCATCCGTGGATCGTGCAGCCGACTGGGGAATGCGTTTTCGCGCAGGGGGCCGCGCCGCAGGACCGGGGGTGGTTCCGGCAGCTTTTCGGTCAGCAGACGAGGTAACCGGCGGGGCAACCAGCGGGGCAACTGTCGCACGAATGCACGGTAGGTCGCCGGGACCACTCGCGACCGAGGACCGGCATTACGGAACGAGGAAGGCCCGGCGCGGTGTTCCCGCGCCGGCGCTGCGCCTGCCAGTCTCGGGACCATGCCCAGAACCCGCGCCGCGCCACGCCTCAGGCCCGCCCTGGCCCTGGTCGGGGCGGGTGTCGGGCTCGCGGGTCTGCTCGCGACGCAGTGCGCCGTCCTTGCGGCGCCGGGATACCTGCCTGGCCGGGCAGGGGTGCTCTACCCCGTCATGCTCTGGTGGGCGCTCGGTGTCGCCACGGCCGCGCTGCTGGTACACGCGGCCCCGCGCCGGTTGGCCGTCGCCATGCTGCTCGGCGGAATCGTCGCCATCCACGCCGTAGCGGCCACCACCGGCCCGCAGCTCTCCGACGACCTGTACCGCTACGCCTGGGACGGTCGGGTCCAGGCCGCCGGGATCGACCCCTACCGGTACGGCCCGCTCGCTCCGGAACTGGCCCGGCTGCGCGATCGCTGGCTGTTCCCGGATCCGGCCGGATGCGCGGCGATCGGGCGCGGCCCGCACTGCATCCGGCTGAACTACCCGCGCGCCCACACCATCTACCCGCCGGTGGCGCAGGCGTACTTCACCGCCGTTCATGTCCTGCCGGGGCCGCCACGCGAACACAAACTCCAGCTCTACGCCTCGCTGATGTCCCTGGCGCTGGTCGGGCTGATGATGCGGATGCTGGTGGCGCGAGGCCGCGATCCGCGCCACGCGGCCTTCTATGCGTTCTCGCCGCTCGCCGGCCTGGAGATCGGTTCCGATGCGCACGTCGACGTCCTCGGGGCCGTGCTGGCGCTCAGCGCTCTGGCGGTCCTCACCGCCCGGTCCCGCCCGCTGCGGACGGGGGTCGCCGGGGCGCTGCTCGGCGGCGCGGTAGCGGTGAAGCTGTACCCGGCGTTGCTGCTGCCCGCGGCGGCCCGGCGCCGGCCCGTCACGCTCGTCGGAGCCGCCGCCGGGGTGGTCGTGCTGTCCTACCTGCCGCACATCCTCGCCGTCGGCACACAGGCGCTGGGCTTCCTCCCGCAGTACCTCGACGTCGAGGGCTACGGGGAGGGCAGCCGCTTTCTCCTGCTCGCCGGGCTGCTGCACCTGGACGGATCCGCAGCGAAGGCGGCAGCGGCCACCCTGCTGGCGGCGGTCACGGTCGCCGTGCTGCGGACCGATCCACAGCGGGTTCCCGTCGAACGGGCCGCGCTGTGGCTGGTCGGTGCCGCGTTCCTTGTCGCGACCCCGGTCCAGCCCTGGTACGGGGTGCTGCTGGCGGCGCTCGCCGTCATCGCCGGGCGGCTGGAATGGCTCGCCGTCGCCGCGGCCGCGCACCCCGTCTACGTCTCGCTGTTCACGGATCTGCCCGGTGACGCGTGGACTTTGCGGGTGTATTCCTACGCCGTCGGTGGTGGCGTCGTGCTCGCCGCGACCGGTCTGCGCCGGTGGACCGGCCGACGGCTGGCGGTCGACGAGCGCGCTGCCGCACCCGCGGCCCGATCCGTCGTCGAACCCCGGCCCGAGTCGTCACCGGGCGCAGGGACTGAAGGGCAGGTGAGGGTGTAATGGCGGGCTCGTTGACGAGGCCGGCGAGTACGAGGCCCTGCTCAGAGCTTGGTCGGCGCGGGTGTGGGACGCTTGGGTTCCCGCCACGCCACGATCAGGGACTGGATTGAGAAGGCCCTTCCCTGAAGACGACGAGCCCTCGGCCCCCGCGCCGTTTACTCTTGGAGTTCGGCGGCTCTGCGCAGGAGTTGCTGGGCGACGTCCCGATGCTCCGCGCCACTGTCCTCGGCGATGACCGCGACCGCCAAGGCCGCGAAGCGCAGCATGCCGACCCGGGGTCCGGGCGGATCCGGTATCTGTCGGACACACACCGCTGATCAACTTACGCTGCATCGCTTTCGGGCAGGCTTGCAGCTCTGCCGAAGGCTTCCTTGATCTCGGCCTCCACCTCCCCGTGGATATCGGAAGCGTTGGTTTCGGTCTCGGGGTAGCAGCGGCGTCTGAAGTCCGCCCAGACCTCGAGATTGTCGGTCGTCACTTTGAAGGACATCCTGCTTTCGTCGCCGCCGACATCCTTGGCCCGCTGGCTCGAGATTGCGAGATTGTCGGTTTTATTGCCAATTGTAAACATTTGCACGATCCAGCCAGGGTCGTACTCGTGGAAGGTGCCGTAGATATCGACCTTCGAGTCCCCGATGAAACGGAGGCGCCAACGTCCACCAGGTCTGGGGTCCCAGAACATGATCCTGACCTGCGTCTCAGGCGGCGAAATCCATTGCACGTACAGCTCAGGATCCGTTCGGATACGGTGCAGCTGCCTTAGGGGGAACGGGAATTCTCGGACAACTACGAATTCTCCCGGGGCCGGGTTAGCTGTCCTTATGATCTCTCCGGTGATATCGTTGTTCTTGGATCTGAGGCGAGAGTTGTAAAATTCCTCGATCCACTGGGCCGCTGGGCCGAGCGCATCCTCTTCGAGACGTACCGGGCTGCGGTGGCCACCTCCAGGGCGGCGGATCAAGCCGGCTTCCTGAAGCACCTTGAGGTGCCTGGAGACCGCCTGGAGGCTTATCCCATACGGCTTGGCGAGCTCACCGACTGTGGCGTCATTTTCGACAAGTCGCTCGACCATGTTACGACGGGTCGCGTCTGCAAGAGCCGCGAAAATTTTGGAATATTCAGTCATAATCGTACCCAATCAACAACATTATCAAAATTTCTCAATCAAGATCAATCGGGCGTCTCGGCCTGCGAATAATACATATTCAGATGTAACTGGCCAGAGGTGCCGCTTGATTGACAGTGACGGATGGTTGCGCGGCGGCGGTGAGGGCTGGGCTGTTTTCGGGCAGCGACGGGCGGCCCGTGGTGAGACGAGCGAGGGCGTCGAGCGCGCCGAGGCCGTTCTTGCGGGCTGTCGAAGATAGCTGTGCAGAGCACAGAAGTGGCGGATCCCAGCGAGCGAGCGCAGACGGCCAGAGATCTTCTGTCTCAGTTTTGACCATGCGAATTATCCGGGCGGCCTCAAGAGGTCGGTGCATCGACAGCTATAGATGTTAGCATATCATCGAGGCAACTGGCGGTGGTTTGTTGTGATGGGCAGTTCGTGATCTGTGATCTACGGGGGTAGGTAGAGGCAGAGCTGGTGTCCGGCGGCGAGCGTGTCGATCAGTTCGCGGGGTGTGGGGCATCGGGGCGGTGTGCCAGGACGGACCGGGTGCGGGCTGTCGCCGGCTGGGCTGGGTGCGGGCGGCTTGGCGGGGGTGTCGTGCCAGCACAGGCTGAACGCGCAGTTCACCAGGGTCCAGTGGCGGGCGATCGCGGTGGCGGAGCGGACCTGGAAGTCGGCCCAGCCCAGTTCGTGTTTGACCTGCTTGTAGTCCGGTTCGACCCAGCCGCGGGCGGCCCGCGGTGAGACGAGCCGCCCTACGACGAGTCCTCGGCCCCCGCGCCGTTTACTCTTGGAGTTCGGCGGCTCTGCGCAGGAGTTGCTGGGGGGTGCGTCTTTTTGAGAGGTTGGTGATTCCGGGTCATTCCGGTCGTGCAGGGTGGAGTCCGAGGTCGGGGATGCTGGCGGGGTCGTAGCGGGCGAGGTGGTGCTCGGTGAGGTAGCGCTGCTTGTAGTAGGTCAGGTAGGTGTTGAGGTCGCCGTTGATGACGACGGCGCGGAGCTTGAGGATGTCCTCGGCGCCGTCGGGGGACCAGCGGGCGCCGGTCAGGCCGAACCGGTCTTCGATGATGTGGCGGCAGGCGCCCTCGATGAGGCCGGTGGCGATCGGCCAGCCGTTGGCGAGGGCTTGGTCGTAGCGCATGTGCTGGTGGTTGTCGGTCAGGTAGGTCACGGCCCGGTCGACGTCGGCGAGGTCCTGGTCGCGGGTGCGCGGGTTGTTCCGCCGCTTCGCGGCGAGCGAGGCGAGGGTGGCGGCGACCGGCTTGGCGCGGCCGTGCAGGAGGCGCAGTAGTTGCCCGTCGCCCCAGTCGCTGACCTCGGTGGGGGTCTTCCCGCGGTTGAGCTGGACGGGCGGCCTTGCGGACGTATTCGGCGGCGTGGATGTAGTCGATGATGACCGGGACGGTCAGGCCGCGGGTGCGCGCGTGCTCGCCGATGGCGGTGATCTGCTGCCTGTTGCCGTCGACGAGGAAGATCCGCTGGTGCAGGTGCAGGGGGTCGCGCCAGTCGGCCTCGTCGAACGCCCGGCCGATCACGGCGGGGATGTCGTCGGTGATCGACGCGGAGACCCACGTGTCGCGCGCGGTGGGTCCGGGGCGTTCAGCGCGGCGGGCGGGTGGGGCGGCGATGTCCTCGGGTTGGCGGACGGCGGGAGTGAAGGTCGTGACGGCGACGATCTCGGCCATCTTCTTGATCCCGGGATGGGTGGCGTCGCTCCTGGCGGTGGTGCGGTGCTCGGGGCGCAGCGCGATGCCCTTGCCGTCGGCCTGCGTCATCAGCACGTCGCCGGCGGCGAGGTCGCCCGCGGTGGCGGCACGCAGGTCGTAGAAGTCGCTGACCCAGCGGGCCAGGTCGTGGGCGAGCTGGGCGAGTTGGGCGCGCCCGATGGTGACCCCGGTCCTCGCGGTGATGACCTGCTGGGCCTGCCCGTAGCCGCTGGTCCCGAGGTGGAAGGCCGCCAGGGCGCGGATCCCCAGCGAGTAGGCGTCGTCGGCGAGCGCCCAGCGGGCGTCGGCCGGGTAGAGGTTCGCCTCGCGCCGGTTGCGGTAGGCGAGCCGGGACGCCCGGACCGGGCCGAAGACGCTGATCACGCCCCGGTCGTGGCTCTTCTCGACGCCGCCGTGGCGGATCCCGGCCGCGGACACCAGGTGGCTGACGCGCTGTTCGCGGGCGGCGTCGAGGGCGAACGTGGTCTCCAGCAGCGTGCGCAGCAGTTCGCGGCCGTCCGTCTCGAGCGTCTTCTCCCGGTCGCCGTGATCCAGGGCGGCGGCGCCGTCGACCGCCCAGCCGATCAGCGAGGAGCACCGCTCGATCGGACCCGCGAGCAGAGCGGCGGTCTCGGGGTCCAGCGGGACCCTGCCGCCGTCCTCACCGACGCGCTCCACCGTCACCGCAACCGCCACCGCAGGGCCTCCGTGACCTGTCTGGGACAAGGGCACCAACGTCGCCCATGATCCCGCGAACTGGACGGCAGTCGACGATCCCGGCGACGAAGTCCCTCCCCGCCGGTGCTTCCCTCGGTCGGTCAACCAGCCGCTGACCAGCGACGATCACACCTGGTAGTGCCTGAAACATCCGTAAAGGTCCGGACTCGCCGATGGCAGGATGTCTTGACTCCAATCAGACACAAATGACGCTTTCAGAAAAGACGCACCCGTTGCTGGGCGACGTCCCGATGCTCCGCGCCACTGTCCTCGGCGATGACCGCGACCGCCAAGGCCGCGAAGCGCAGCATGCCGACCCGGGGTCCGGGCGGATCCGGTATCTGTCGGACACACACCGCTGATCAACTTACGCTATAGGGCTTTTTCGGGCAGGCTTGCAGCTCTGCCGAAGACGGTCTCCAGCGCGGTCTCCAGCGCGGTCTCCAGCGCGGTCAGCGCCTCCTTTTCCCGGACAGCTATTAATTTCTCCGGGTTAGCTACCCCTGTGAGATTTCCGGCGATATCGTCGTCCTTGAATCTGAGGCGAGAGCTGTAAAATTCCTGGATCCATCGGGCCGCTGGGCCGAGCGCATCCTCTTCGAGACGCACCGGGCTGCGGTGGCAACCTCCAGGACGGCGGATCAAGCCGGCTTCCTGAAGCACCTTGAGGTGCCTGGAGACCGCCTGGAGACTTATCTCATACGGCTCGGCAAGCTCACCTACTGTGGCGTCATTTTTGACAAGTCGCTCGACCATGTTGCGACGGGTCGCGTCTGCAAGGGCCGCGAAAATTCTAGAAAATTCATCCATCTATCGCTCATCCTATCGCTTATCCAATTAATAATATTATCCGAATTTCTCAATCAAGATAAATTATCGATGAAGTCCCGGCCCGCGATAATACATAATTCGGATTATTCGGGCGGTCTCAAGGAGTCGATGCGTCAGCATCTATATGTTAGTGGCAGATCATTGAGGGCGGAATCAAGTGGTCATGGCGACGTATAAGAGCGTGTCTCGTGTGGGTGCGCGGGGTGCATCTCTGATCATGGACGTAATGGAGAACAGCCTCGCGGTGCGACTGGTCCCGGACGATCTGTGGGAGCTGGTGGAAGCATTGCTGCCCTCGGTTCGAGACGCGTCGGCAGGGCGGTGGGACCGCACCGATCGGTTGGGACCGCCCCGCTCTGAACGCGTTCGATCTCACGTTCGACGGCCACCGGGCCCCGGCACGCCGTCACCTCACCTCATTTTCGGGGTCAGCGCCCACGGGCTTTGATGCCTCGATGGCCTCGATGACCCGCGGGCGCAATTCGGCGGGGGGGATGACGGCGTCGACGGAGCCGACCTCGACCGCGCGTTGGATAGTGTGCCGGCGGTCGAACTCCGTGGCTATCTCGCGATGCTTCTCCGCGTGGACCGAGACGCGGAGCTCGTCGAGCTCCGCGGTTAGCGCGGTGTGGTCGGCGCCGGTGGCAGCCGCGACGCGGGCCTCCAGGCCGCGCACCCGCGGGTCGGCCGCGGTGCGGGCGTCGACTTCGCGGGCGAATACCACCGCGGCGGCGGGAGCGCCGCCGAGAACCGAGGCGAACGAGCCCTCCAGCGCCAGCACGGTCATGTTCGGGTTCAGCGCCTTCGAGAACACCACGAACGCGCCACCGTGGTACCGCGAGATCACGCAGAATACAATGGGCCCGCGGAAGTTCACGATCGCGCGGCCGATCTCGGCGCCGTACTCCAGCTGCAGCTTGCGCATCGACTCCGGCGAGCCGTCGAAGCCCGACAGGTTCGCCAGCACCACCAGCGGCCGGTTCCCGCTTGCCGCGTTGATCGCCCGTGCGACCTTCTTCGAGGACTGCGGGAACAGCGTGCCCGGAGTATAGATTTCCGGGCCGTCGGTGGGCGGGAAACCGTGCCGCGGCACAGCGCGCGACTCGATGCCGATCAGGCATACCGGTATGCCGCCGAGGTGTACGTCCCACACCACCGCGGTCTCCGCGCTCTCCATGTGCTTCCAGCGTTCCAGCACCGGGTGGTCCTGGTCGGACAGCGCCTCCATCACAGGGCGGATGCCGAAGGGCTTCTTGCGGTCCGGGTTGGCCTCGGCGGAGAAGATCTCACCGACGGAGGTGAAGTCGCTGCCAGCCACCGAGTGAGGGTAGTCGGAGATGTCGCGGTCGACGGGGTCGTTCGTCTCCGCTCGCCGCGGACCATCCTCGCCGGGGGCGACATATGTGTGATTGTAGTATGCCATCAGCATGTCCACGGCGGCGGTCAGGTTCGGCGCCCAATACTGCCCCTGCCCGTTCGGGCCCATCACTCGGTCGTAGCCGCCAATGCCGAAGTTGTCCTCGGCCGACACGCCGCCGGAGACATCCACTGCCTGCTTGCCGGTGAGCACCATCGTCGAGTCCGGGATCATCACCAGGATGCCCTTGGTGTGCATGAGCATCGTCGCCTCGGCGTTCCAGTACGGCTGCGCACCGACGGTGATGCCCGTGACCACGATGTTGATCTCGCCGCCGGCCTGGGTGAACTCGACGATCTGCTTGAGTGCCGCGCCCACCCAGTCCATGTTTTCCGTGCCCGATTCCATGGAGATCCGGGCACCGGAGGACAGCGCGTACCATTCCAGCGGCAACCGCCTCCGCTCGGCCAGGTTCAGTGCGGCGATCACGCGGCGGCACTCCGGCTCTGACAGTGCGCCGAGCGACTTCGTCGGGTCGCTGAGCAGTACGACCCTGGTGACACCCTGCGGGTGCAGCCTGGTCGGGGTGGTGGCCACACCCACGACGATCGCCGCGGTGTTGTGCCCCTTCGGCCGGTCGACCGGCACCAGCGCGCAGTTGTCGTCGAGGTCGTACTCGACGAAGTCGCCGAGCAGGTCGGTCAGTTCATACGGGTGCATCATCTTGCGGTTGCTCGCGCGTAGCACCTTGAGCCGGTAATCGTCGATCGGCTCGACCGGCTCGACCGAAGGCTCGCCAACGGTCAGCTCGGCGCCCGTGGTCTTGAAGGAGACACACACGGCGATCTCAGACAGCTCGCCGGTCTGCGGGCTGCGCTGCTGGGCGATGAACAGGATCTCCTCCAGCTCGGCGTCCGCGGTCATCAGCAGCACACGCTCAGCGATCATCTCCAGCTCGGTGCGGGTGATGTCGCTCGGCGGCCAGACGTAGACCACGATCCGGTTGGTGTTGAAACGCTTGTCCGACGGTCGCCGCGACCGAGCGCGGCGGATCGAGTCGACGCAGGCGGCCACGGCGTCCTCGGCCGCTGGCAACGCGACCAGCTGGCCATCATGATCGTGCTCCCTAAACAGGTCGCGTACCTGGATGAACGCGACAAAGCGGTTATCCGACGGATTCTCCCGCGCCACGCACTGGTAGAGGTAGACATCCTCGTCTGACGACGGCAACCGGGTGAGGTCGAATTTGCTCAGCCGTTCCAGCTGCATCCGCTGCGCGATGCACGGGTGCAGGCCGCGGATCAGCCGTTCCTCGGCCATCCCGGCGTCCGACGGCCGGAACGTGAAGTGGTGGGTCATCGTGCGGCTGCCTCCGGGGTGATGGTGATGGTGAGCCGACGCACCTGGGGCGGCAGCGGGTGCGCGCTGGCGGCCTCGCCCAGCGCGGCCGCCATCACGTCGGAGTCCGCCGGCTGGTTCTCCCAGGACAGGTAGATGTCAGCATCGACGGAGCGCTCGCCGCCTGCCAGCTCCGCAAGCCCACCCAGCGCCGCGTCCAGCGCGTCGAAGCCAACTGCGCAGGAGACGAGCCTGGAGCCCGCGCGCTCGGCCACCCAGAACCGGTAGCCGGCGTACTCGGTGGCGCGGATGTGGGTGAGGTCCTTGTTGCCGTAGTACCGGCGGGTCAGCACTTCCAGTATGACCGTGTTATCCCGGTCGCCGCGCAGCAGCCGCTGGCCCAGCAGCGGCACCAGCGGCTCGGTGCTGCGCACCATCTCGGCGATGCGCTCGGTGCGATCCGGCGCGTCCGGGTAGGCGTCCAGGTGGAGCAGGTGCTCGAAGATACGGATGCGCTCCTGGGCACGGCGCAGCAACTGCTGATGCTGGAACCAGGCGAACATCACGTCGAGCGCGAGGTCGGCAACCACGGGGAAGTGGCCCTTCGTGGCGGCCACCAGCCGCTCCAGCGCCAGACGCACCGGTTTGTGCACGGACTTGTCCGGCGGCGGCTCCCACCGCCACGATTCCAGCAGCGCCGCAACTACCTTGGCGGCCACCTTGGCGGTGGCGGGCTGCCGGGCGAGGAAGATCCGGAACACCGCGGCCTCGAGCTCGGGGGAGCGTTTCAGGTCGGTGACGTCGTAATGCCCGAGCGCCTTGGCCAGTTTGGCCTGGAACGCCTCCGGTAGCCCGGCCCGCTCGACGTCGAGGCTGCGCAGGTAGGTGTGGAAGTGCTCGTGAGGGTTGCGCAGGTGGCCCTCATCGCCGACGTCCATGCGGGCAGGCCGGTTCCGGCTCAGCTCGGCCAGGTCGGCGAATATTTCGATGATCTCTAGCTCCTTGGCCAGCGGCTGGTGGCCCTCCTCGGTGGCCGCCCGACGCGCGGCGAGGTAGTCGTGGAGCACCTGGCGCTCATCGTGCAGGTCGAAGCCCAGCAGCAAAGCGCGCAGATCCTCCAGGCCGCGCGCGGTGCGCTCACGCGCCGGGACCTCCTCGGGCGCGGTCGGCAGGTCCAGCCCGGCCGCCGCGGCGGCCGGGCTGTCCTCGACCTCGGCGCCGGCGATCGGCTCCAGCCGCAGCAGCGGCGCACCCGCCTCTACCTGGCTGCCCACGGAGACGAAGTATTCCCTCACCCGCGCCTTGAACGGCGCCTGCAGCACCGTCTCCATTTTCATGCTCTCCAGCACCAGGATTTGTGCGCCCGCCTCGATCTCGGCGCCAACCTCCAGCGGCGTGGCGATAACCATGGCAGGCATGGGCGAGCGGACGACGTCGCCCTCGTCGCGGCTGACCCGGTGGGTGACGCCGTCCACCTCGATCAGGTGGACGGGCCCGTGGATGTCGGCGAGTAGCCGGTACCGGGCACCGTTGACGACGATCTGCCCGGTGTGCCGATCGAAGCGGTCAATCTTGACGTCAGCGGTGCGGACCTCGGCGCCCGCTTCGAGGCTGACGTGGAACCGGCACGGGCCCCGCCGCGCCACGCGCGCCCGGTAGCCGACGTCGCGCAACTTGAGGTCCAGCGGCCGAGCGCTGTCGTGCTGCACCTGCGGGCGTCCGCCGAACGCCGTCAACAGCAGCCGCTGCCGCTCGACGTGCTCCTTCTCCTCGTACGCGTCGATGGCCGCTGCCACCAGGGCCACGGCGGAGTGCCGGTGCGAGACAAGCCCGTCCCCGACGCGGTCGATCCAGCCGGTGTCCGCGCTGGCGTCGATCAGCTCGGGCCGGTTGAGCAGGTCCAGCAGGAAGCTCTTGTTCGTGACACCACCCTTGATGATCACTTTGGTCTCCTGAATCGCCCGGCGCAGCCGGCCCAGCGCCCCGTCGCGATCGCGGCCGTAGGCGATGATCTTCACGATCATCGAGTCGAAGTCGGCCGGGATGGTGTCGCCCTCGCTGAAGCCAGTGTCGACGCGGATGCCGGGTCCGGCTGGCAGCTCCAGCCGCGTGATGTGGCCCGGGCACGGCATGAAGTCGCGGTCGGGGTCCTCCGCGTTGAGCCGGGCCTCGACGGCGTGTCCGCGCTCGACCGGCCGCACGCCCTGCAGCCGGCCGGCCGAGGCCACGTGTAGTTGGGCCTTGACCAGGTCGAACCCGGTTGTGGCCTCGGTGATCGGGTGCTCGACCTGCAGGCGGGTGTTGACCTCGAGAAACGTGACCTGCTTGTCGCCGGGATGGTAGAGGAACTCGACGGTCGCCGCGCCCCGGTAGCCGACCGCGACGATCAGCCGCTCGGCCGCGGCCTTGAGGTTGGCCGCCTGCTCCGGGCTGAGCACCGGCGAGGCCGACTCCTCGATTACCTTCTGGTTGCGCCGCTGCACCGAGCAGTCACGGACGCCGAGCGCCCACGCGGTGCCCTGGCCGTCGGCAATCACCTGGACCTCGACGTGCCGGGCCCCAGTAATTAGGCGCTCCAGGAACATGACATCGATGCCGAACGCCCGCGCGGCCTCTTGCCTGGTGCGCTCGAAGGCGTTGACAAGCTCGGACTCGTCCCTGATCACACGGATGCCCCGACCGCCGCCGCCCGCGGCCGCCTTGAGCATAAGCGGATAACCGATCTTGGCAGCCGCTGCCAGGGCGGCGTCCAGGCTCTCGACCGGACCGCGGCTCCACGGCGCGACCGGCACGCCGACCTCCTCGGCGATCCGCTTCGCGCCGATCTTGTCGCCGAGCTTACGCATGGCCTCGGAACTAGGCCCGATGAAGGTGACCCCGAGCCTCTCGCAAAGCTCTTCGAACGCCGGGTCCTCCGCGACGAAGCCCCAGCCGACCCACGCGGCGTCGGCCCCAGTCTCCACCAGCGCGCGCTCTAGGACCCTCAGATCGAGATAGGGACGCGCGGCGGCCGGGCCAAGACAGTAGGCCCTGTCGGCCTCGCGCACGAACGTCGCGGTGCGGTCGACGTCGGTGTACAGGGCGACGGTCTCGATCGCTGTCGCGGTCTCGGCGACTATCTCCCGAACGGCTCGGATGAGGCGCATCGCGGCCTCACCACGGTTGACGATGGCGACGCAGCGGAACACGGCTGAGTCCTTCCTGCTCAAGACACATCATTCGGCTGGCGGGTGGCCGGTTCGTCCTCGCGACTGGTGACTGACCGGAATGTGGGGATGGCGCCCGGCCGGTCGCGATGACCGCGCCGGGATCGGCGACTGCTTGATATCGGGCCTACGCCCAGCGCAAGGCGACTCCACCCCACGTCGCGCCGCCGCCGAAAGCCACGATAAGGAGCAGGGAGTCCCGCTGGAGCCGACTGGCCCGTACAGCGTCATCCAGTGTGATCGGCACGGAAGCGGCACCGGTGTTGCCGTACTTGCCGACGGTGAGATGCAACATTCCCGAGGCGAGCCCCAGGTTCTCAGCCAGGTCGGCCAGCATCACGCCGTTCGCCTGATGAGACACGATGAGATCAACGTCGGGCAGCGTTATACCCACAGTCGTGCACAGTTCCGTCACGACTGCTGCCAACTTCTCGGTTGCCAGGCGACGAACCTCCCGGCCGTTCATCATGAAGTAGTGCTGATGTTTCTCGATGCTGAGATGGCTCGGAGGTATTCGACTGCCTCCGCCTGGGATCTGGATCAAGTCCTTGTTGCGCCCGTCCGAGTACAGGGTGCTCGCCAACAGGCCTTGTCCGTCAGGTACCTTGCCGAGGACGACCGCGCCAGCACCGTCTCCGAAAAGAGTCGAGGTGCGGTAGTCGGTGTAGTCAAGAATGCGCGAATAGGTGTCGGCGCCAATAACCAAGGCGGTGGAGTAATCCGGGTCCGCGGCAAGTAGGGAGTCGGCGCACTTCAGCGCGTAGATGAAGCCGGTGCAGACCGCTTGAATATCGAAGGCGAACGCTCGAGTGGCGCCGATGGATGCTTGAACGTGGCATGCGGTGGCGGGCATGGGCTGGTCGGGTGTGGATGTGGCAAGCACGATCAGATCGATGTCCCGGGCCTGCATGCCTGCCGCGGCGAGCGCCTGTCGTGCGGCGTGGGCAGCCAGATCCGAGGTGGCCTCGTGCGGTGCTGCCACACGGCGTTCGCGGATGCCGGTCTTCTCGAAGATCTTGCCACGGTCGAGACCGAGGCGATCTTCCATTTCTTCACTCGTCAAAATTTTTTCTGGGACGTATGACCCGGTTCCCAGAATGGCTGTGTTCACGATTAATCCTTTCAGGGGTCGAGGTTACAGCAGTTCGGCGATATACTCACTGAATTCTGCGATTGTGGGATGCTCCCGGATTGCGGCGAGCGAGATGGAGACCTTGAATATTTGCTGGATTCGTCCGCGGAATTCCACGGCGCGTAGGGAGTTCAGACCGAGTTCCGAAAAGGCGGCACTAGGGCTCAGTCGACGCGCTCGCAAGCTGAGGATCTCACGCAAGATTTCAATGATCATCTTTCTGATGATCTTGAGGCGTTCATCTCTGGTAGCCTGTGAAATCTCGGCGCTGATGTCGGCGTCCGTCCCAGTGTCCGGACGTTGCTCGGTCGGCTCTGTATGCGCTGACCGGGCCGAGTCGGTCGGGGGCGCCAGGTTCCTGAGTAGCTTGATCAGATAGGTGCGTCTGTCCCACGTCGTAGGCGGCACGTCCGCGATGGCTCCATCGCCGTGCCACCGCCGCCAATTCATGTCGAGCCCGGCGCAATGAAGCGCTGCGATGCTCGTTCGTAGGGCTGTGGCCTGATCGTGCCTGTTATCGGTAGTCGGTACAACCGTGGCCTCCGGCGCCCCGGCCGCCTGGAGGGTCAGAATAAGCGGGTGGATTGCCACCGGATGTGGAGAGATCTCCTGGAAAAGCTGGTGTCCGTCGTTGACGATGGCGGTCGTGGCATCCACCGCCCGAACCGGGCAGCGCATGTTCTCACCCCAGTAGGCAGCATCGAATGTGGGTGTCTGCCGCGGATCAGGCAGAACCGTGGTATAGAAACGGATCGTCGGCTGCCTAGGCCGTATATCGCTGAGCTCAGCGGTCAACGCGTCGGCGACTGGATGGATCAGGGGACAGTGCGAGGCGACATCGACATTGATCATATGCGCGGGAACGTCGCGGGATGTCCAGCTTTCGACCAGGCGTTCGACTTCGACTCGAGTACCGCCGATCACGGTGGACCGGGGTGCGGCGAAGAACGCGACAGCCACGTCGGGAAGATGGTCGATCTCTGCCTGGACCGTGGCCGCATCCAGTTCGACGACCGCCATCGCCGCAACGCGGGCTTCGGCGATGGGAACGCACAGCCGAGACCGACGGCAGATGACGCGGATGCCGTCTTCCACGGTCAACGCCTCCGCGATCACGGCGGCGGCGATTTCACCCATGGAGTGTCCTACTACGGCGGCGGGGTGGATGCCGTGGGATTGCAGGGTGCGCGCCAGAGCGACCTGTACCACGAAAATCAAGGGCTGTACCTGGTCGATTCGGGTCACCTCGTCACCGGCCCGCAGCACCTCCTCCGGCGAGAAACCCGACTCGGCGCGAATCAGGGGGTCGAGCGCCGCGATCGTGTCGGCAAACACGGGTTCGGTGGCGAACAGGTCTCGCCCCATACCGGGCCACTGCGAGCCGTGGCCGCTGAACACCCACACCGGTCCCGTTGCGTGCTCGGCGTGGACATAATCGTTGACCATGCCTTCAGGACGGGGGTGTGTCCCGTCGGCATATGCGCGTAGGCGGTTGACGAGATCGTCCCGGGAGCGAGCGACGACCGCCAGTCTCTCGGGGCCGTGCGAGCGGCGTACCGCGAGCGTGTGCGCGATATCTTTCAAGGGTGTCGTCGCGCCGGAGCGGATGAGCCAGTCGGCGAGCCTGATCGCGGAATGCTGCAGCGCAGTTTCTGATCCTTCCGACAGCAGGAACGTGAGAACGGAATCGTCGCTGCTGCTGGACGACCTCGGCGCGACCGGGGAGCTGGAATCCGGCGGTTCCTCCACGATGGCATGCGCGTTGGTCCCGCCCACACCGTAGGAGGACACGGCCGCGAGGCGCGGACCACCGGTGACTGGCCATGGTGTCGTTACGGTCGGAACGAACAACCTGGTGCCGGACGGGTTGATAGCGGGGTTCCACCGTCGGAAATGCAGGGACGCCGGGACCTCACCGTGGTACACCGCCAATATGGCTTTGAGTAGCCCCACCATGCCCGCGGCGGGTTCGGCGTGGCCGAAGTTCGTCTTAGCCGAACCCAATGCACACCGGCCTCGTCCCCGTCCGTAGACGGCGGCCAGCGAACGGAACTCGATCGGGTCGCCAACGATGGTTCCGGTGCCGTGCGCTTCGATCATTCCAATTTCTTCCGGGTCGACATCGGCAATACTCAGGGCGGTACGGAACACCTCTTCCTGAGCTTGCTCGGAAGGAACGGTGAACGGGGACGTCTTCCCGTCATGATTGACCGCCACCCCCCGTAGCACGGCGAGCACGCGGTCCTGGTCACGCATCGCGTCGTCGAGACGTTTAAGTACGAGGACCACGCAGCCCTCGGCCCGAACGTAGCCGTCCGCTCGTTCGTCAAAGCTGAAGCATCGCCCGGTGGGAGATAGCACTCCCAACTCGTTATAGGCCAGGAACGTTCGGGGGCTGAGTAGCAGGTTGACCGCGCCAGTGATCGCGAGGTCACACTCGTCCTGCCGAAGGCTGTTACATGCCAGGTACACGGTGGCCAACCCTGTCGAACACGACGTGTCCACGGTCATGCTGGGACCGCGCAAACCGAAGACGTGCGATATCCGACCGGATGCCGGTCCGGCCTGGTTACCGGGCACAAAGTAGGGGCCCCCGCCGCTCGGGAGCTGATGTGCGTGGAGCATATGGTCCAAGTTGGACATGCCGACGAACACAGCAGTGCTGCTCCCTACCAGGTCATCGGTTGGCAATCCAGCGTGCTCGAACCCCTCCTGCACGACCTCCAGCAACAGCCGATGTTGAGGATCGATCAACTCTGCCTCGGTCGGGTCGATACCGAAGGCCTCTGGATCGAAGGCGCCGACGTCCTCCGACAAAAACCCGCCACGCCACAGCACGTTCCGATCGGTCTCTGCCTGCGATGCTTCCCGCGACGCCTCACTCCATCGCTCTGATGGCACATCGGTGACCGCATCACGACCGTCGCGGAGGAAATCCCACAGCGACGCCGCGGAACCAACGCCGCCAGGAAGGCGGCACCCGATCCCAATCACCGCAACCGCGCTGGAGGTGTTTCCCCCAGCATCCCGCGTCCGTTCACCCGAACCCTTACTCGGATCCGCGCGGATGGTCTGATCCGCCTTCTTGACCGGAGCGTCGTTGGCGGAGTCGTCGGTTGTAGTGACCGTGATGTCACTGTTGGTCAGCTGTTCGACCAGGACGGGCCGGATCGGGTCCGCAAGATCCGGGGAGACCCGGGGCAGTCGATCGTCGCTCTTCCTCTGCTTCGACACGAGGACGCTCCTCAGCGACTCGGTTGAGATGATGAAGGAAGAGTACCCCAATCCGGTCGCTTATCAACCACTTGGTTAATATATATTCCACTTTGGTGTGGTTGTCGGCGGGGCGGACACGCCGGGCCTCGACCGGGCCCACGCAGGAGGAGGTGCCTGGTGTCCCGGTCCGGAGATCTGCGCTCTGATGAGATCTGTGATGAGGCCCCGTCAGATGATCCACAGCCGCCAGCGAAGTCGCGGCCCGTGACTACCCGTGAGGTTGTACGCCTCCAGACTCTCCATGAGGAGGCGGGGGTGAGGTGGAGGCGCTCCGCTCGCGCTCGCCAACATGTCGCTGCGGCTCACACGTACGTTCCTGGGGGCTCCTGCTGCTGTCCTTAACCCACGCGACGATCTGGGCCCGTGAGGTGAAACCGAGCTTGCCGAGAATGCGCTCGACGTGACCTTCCGCCGTGCGCTGGGCGATCACCAGGTAGCTCGCGATCTCCTTGTTGCTCAGACCGCGGGCGACGAGGTCCGCCACCTGACGCTCCCGAGGGGTCAGGGGCACCTCCGGCTCGCCGGCGGGAACGACGGGGTGGGCGACGGGAGTCCCGGTGCCCTGGGTAGCCGCGGCGACGGCCTCGTCCAGGTCGAGTTCCGCGCCCTGCGCTAGGGCGCGTTCGAGCTTCCGTTGATCCAGGACGCGTCGCAGGGACGCCTCGCATCGGTGGTGGAACGAGGCGAGCCCGAAGACGGCGATCGACGCCCCGGTCTCACGCCAGATCCGCCCGGCCGCGCCGAGCAGGACCGCGGACTCGTGGTGCCGACCGGCCGAGGCCATGACCCACGCCTGCTGCTCCAGCGCGACGGCGATGCCGACATGGTCGTGGAACGCGTATTTGAGGGAGATGGCCGCGGCATGGTGCTCCATCGCCTGCTCCAACTCGCCTAGCTGCCAGGCCGCCAGACCGAGGCCGCACAGAGCGAACGAGCGGAAGCAGCATTCGCCGAAGCGCTCGGTCAACGCCACGCATTCCGCGAAGACGGTCGCCGCCGCGTCCTGTTCCTCGCGGATTCCGTGGGCCAGCCCGAGATAGAGCAGTGATTGGGCGAGACCGAGCGGCTCGTCGAGGTCAGTGAACCGGCGGCGGGCGTCCTGACTGCGCTCCACCGCCGCCGACGTGTCCCCGCTGATGGCGGCGAGCCTGCCCTCGACGCAGGCGATGCGTGCGAGCACCCGCTGCTCGTGCAGCCTGGCGGCCAGATCGCGAGCCTCGGCCAGCAGCGACGCCGCCGCGGTGATGTCGCCCTGGAGGGACGCGGCGTGGGCGGCCGATTGCAGACCGATGGCCCGGATCCCGTCCGGCTCCGTGGCCTTGCTCAGCCCCCGATCAAACCAGAAGCGCGCCTCGCTGAGTAGCCCGATGGCGGCCCAGTATTGCCACAAGGCCACCATGATGGACAGAGCGGTCTCCGCCAGGCCCGGTGTGGTGAGGCAGAGGTCCAGCGCAACCCGTAGGTTCGCTTGCTCGTTCCGGATCCGCCGGATCCAGTCCAGTTGGGCCGGGCTGCACCACTGAGCGTCGGCGAGGGCCGCCATCCGGCGGTAGTAGGCGAGATGCCGACGGCGCACGTCCTGTTCCCGACCGGACTCGCGCAGGCGGTCCTGGCCGTACTGGTGAATGGTGTCCAGCATCCGGAACCGGACCATCCCCTCGTCGTCGTCACGGACCAGAATCGACTTGTCAACCAGCCCGCTCAGCACGTCCAGCACGACTGCCGGCGGGTACCTGGCGCCCTCCACCTGCTCAGCCGCCTCCAAGGTGAACCCGTCGGCGAACACCGACAGGCACGCCCACATCTGCTGCTCCTCGGGATTGCACAGGCCGAAGCTCCAGTCGATCAGCGCGCGCAGGGTCTGCTGGCGGCGGGGTCCGGCCCTGTTGCCTCGCGTCAACAGGGCGTAGCGGTTGTCGAGCCGATCGAGGATCTGCTCCAGGGACAGCGTCCGGAGCCGAGCAGCCGCCAGTTCGATCGCCAGCGGGATGCCATCCAGGCGATGGCACAGCGACGCGACGGTCCGCCAGTTGCCCTCGTCGAGGCTGAATTCCCCCAGTACCGCCGCCGCGCGCTCCGCCAGCAGGCTCACCGCCTCGTACTGGATGAGCCCGCCAGCCAACGCGGACTGGTCCGCGCCCGGGGCCGGCACCGGGGGTACTCTCAGCGGGGGCACCTTCAGCACCCGTTCCCCCGCCACCCCGAGCAGGTGGCGGCTGGTTGCGATGACCCGCAGGTCCGGGCCCGCGCGCAGCAGGGTGTTGACGAGCCGGGCACACGTGTCCACGAGGTGCTCGCAGTTGTCGAGCACGAGCAGGATCCTGCGCGGAGCAAGGTGCGCGGCGAGCGTCGCCGCGGTCCATCGCCCGGAGAGGAACTGCAGGTCCATCGCCTCGGCGACCGCGTCGACGACCAGTGACGGGTCGTCGAGGTCGGCCAACTCGGCGATCCAGACACCGTCGGGGAACGCGCGCTGCCGGTCCGCCGCGAGCCGAAGGGCGAGGCGGGTCTTCCCGACCCCCCCGGGCCCGGTCAGCGTGAGCAACCGGGCGCCGGCCAGCAACCGCAATGCCTCTGCCAGCTCCTGTCTGCGACCGACGAAGCTGGTTAGTTCCGCCGGCAGGTTCGACCTTCCACGTCCGGACACACACAACACCGTCCCGCTACCTGTGGGGGGACACAACTTGGTCGGATAAGTGGACAACTGGGACGGACAGGTGGACAACTGGGACAGACAGGTGGGCAGGCGAGCGGACAGGTAGTGAGACAGGTAGTTCTCCCGTCCCCGCACACCGGTCCGTCGCTCAGGCTGCACCCATGCCGAGGACGCAGACTGCACTGCCAGCAGCCTTGGGATGCCGGGGACCGGAGCCGACCGGCTGGAGCGGGTGTAGGCAGCCAGGGCAATGGCACATCCACAGGCCAATCAATTGTAATAGTCGGGTGTTGTACATCCGTGTTCCATGCAATGAGATGACGCCAGAGTTGGGGGAGACCCTGCGAAGCAGGGCAGTTAGGAAGATCGTTAACGTGGCGGCCGGATCTGGTTGCGGAGCTAGCCAACAAAGTCCCTTGGTATCGTCGACACCAGTCCTGTGCGCTTATGACGAAGTAAATTTATGCGAGACTAAGCACGCGAGACCAGATGCGAAAATCCAGCCGGTGGGCGAGGCCGACCGCGTTTCCCGGAAACTTCGACAAAGATCTGATTTGATGACCAACGAGAAAGCGCATTCACCGAAGGGCTTGCCGGTGATTCGGCAGACGACCTCCGAAACTGATGTCGTGGTAGTCGGTGCCGGCATCATAGGCCTGGCGAACGCCCTTCAGCTTGCCAAACGAGGCCTGCGAGTAACGCTGATCGACAACCTTCGCGACAAGAAACACAGCTACAAGGTTGGAGAGTCGTTCCTAGTCTTCACAAGTGCTTTTCTCCGCACTGTGGGCGAGCTGGATGAGTTCATCACCGAGGAATCATTCGCGAAACTCGGTGTATGGTTCTCCCACGGCACGGAGAACAGATCAGACTTCCACGACGCCACCGAGTGGGCCATCAACGCCGACCCGCATCCGCCGCATTATCTCTACGATCTTGCGCCCGACAAGAAGTGGTTCCGCTGCATGTTCCTCGACATGCAGATCGTCCGTCCCGAAGCGGAGGATTCGATGTGTGCGGCCGTCCGACGGCGTGCTGGAATCACTTTCGTCGACACCGCCCGAGTGAGCGACATACAGATCTCCCCGGGAGCGGACTGGCACCAGGTGGAATGGCTGGACGGCACAACCGGGCACAGCAACATCATCCGAACGCGCTGGGTCGTCGACTGTTCTGGACGCAACCGGTTGTTGGCCCGCGGCCGCGGACATGCCGCGGAGCGGCGGGAACTGACTGACGGATTTCAGACGACAGCGGTCTGGGGCCAGTTCGAGGGCGTGACCGACGGCCTGTTCGGTGACGAGTGGACGCATACCTTCCCTAACGGCCGCGATACGCAACGCGACCTGTACACCGTACATTTGTGGGGGGCCGGTTACTGGATCTGGGTCATCCGGCTCTCGAAGGAACGGATCAGCGTCGGCGCGACTTTCGACCAGCGGTCGGCGCCACCCGGCCGAACTCCGCAGGAGCAGTTCTGGAATCTCATCCGGCGGCACCCCGTCCTCGACAAGGTGATCGCACCGGAGTCACTCCTTGAGTTCCGGACCTACCGGAACGTCCAGCACTGGACCGACACGTTCGTCAGCCCGCAGCGCTATGCAATGGTAGGCGACGCGGGCAGCATCATCGACGCCTACTACAGCCAGGGAATCGCGCTGGCGTTGGTGACCAGTTGGCATCTCGCCAACATTGTCCAGGACGACGTCCGCTCCGGGAACCTGGACCGGGCGTATATCGAGCGGGTGAACCGAGCCACTCGCCAGGACTGGCACATGCTGCGCGCGATGGTCCGCGAAAAGTACACTGCCGCGATCGCGGATCCTCGCTTCTTCGTGTTGTCCCACGTGCTTGATATGATGGTGTTCTGGTCGGTGGGCAGCACCCGTTCAGCGCTCACCCGATGGCTCGTCGACACCGAGGGCGACACCACTCGGGAGACCCCGAAGAACCGCCGCGTCCGGCGGCGTCTGCAATCCACGCTATTCTACTCCCGGGCCCCGCTGTGGCGGTGGTTGCCGCCGGAAACCGTGCATTGGATACAGAGCCGGCTACAGGCCAACCTCGCGGCCCGCGCACGGTGGCGGCTGGATCACGGTGTCAAGCTACCAACGGTCCGTAGTGTCCAGAACGTCACCGCGCCGCTGCCTAAGCTGTGGTGGCTGGCGATCGGCGGGGACCGCGGACGAGATATTTCAGCTCATGACCTGGTGGAACCCGCGGAACTACGACCAGAGGGCACCGCGACCTGGTTGGACCGGTTGCCCGTGCCGGCCAACACCCGATTGCGATGGGTGATCCGGCTGCGGCCGTACGCCCTGCTCGCCGGATTCTCCGCTGCCTATCTGTGGGACGGGGCGGACACGGCGATCCGACGCCTGCGCCTGCTTGTACGCCGCCCCAGCGACAGCGCGACGGCCAGCGAACTCGCTAACCACGAGGCCTTGCTAAGGAAGAATGAATGAAAGCCGTTACCACTGGGCGACCGATCGCTTATCTACATTTGGACTCGCCGCACGCGGAGTACCCACAGATCGTTACCGCCCTGGCTGATTACGGTGTCACGGCAGTCGCGGTCCATCTCGACAACGTGCACACCGTCGACTGGACAGCGTTCGACGGCGTGAACCTACGAATGTGCCGCGGCTTCCACGAGCGGCCCGACTTTCTTGACAGGATCCGGAGACTGTATCTGGAGCTGGACGGGAAGATTCCAATTCTGAACTCGATGCGGGTGGCCGTCGGGACGCTCGACAAACGTCGGTACCTGTCAGAGCTCGAACAGGACGGCATCGCGGTGATCCCGACCCGGTGGGTTTCCCGGGGCGAGGACGTGACGATTGACACGCTCATGACCCAGACCGGATGGGACCATGTCGTCATCAAGCCAACCGTCTCGGCCGGCTCCTGGCGCACCTTCCGGGTCTCACGGAGCGGGCCGAGCACCTCAGCAACGCACTTCGTCCGGCACGGCCACGAAGCAACGTCGGCGACGGGCGTGGCACCACGCCGCGACACGGAACCCGAGACACTGCTCCGTGACTTGGTGTCCACCCATCACGTCTGTGTCCAGCCCTTTCTTTCATCGATCCTGGCTCACGGTGAACTCTCCTTCGTCTTCCTAGGCGGAAAGTTGAGCCACGCGGTCCGCAAAAGAGTCGCCCGGGACGGCGGCTGGTGGGCACACGAACGGTTCGGTGGCCGGAATGAAGTGATCCAGCCGACACCAGCCGAGCGTGAGTGGGCGTACTGTGTATATGAAGCACTAGAGAACCGATACGGACCGTTGATCTTCGGCCGGGTTGACGGCTTGCGGGACGAACACCGTGTGCTGCGGCTACTGGAATGTGAGCTCGTCATCCCCCGTCTGCTCCTGACCGAGGGCAACGCCTACGACACGTACGCAAAGACCATCGCGCGGGCGGTTGGCGGCTGACCCGATGACCTACCGAGAAACGCTCGCCGGCCCCGGGGAGTAACGGTTACGCACGCAGCGCATCGGATCTACCGGCGGTTTACCTCATCCTGCCACTCTCGCTCGTGCTCGGCGTCACCGTCGGTTTAGACGTCCGCCTGACCTTCCCAGGAGTAGTGATGGTCAACGCATCCGGTCCGGTAGCCGCGCTGTCGCCCCATGCGCTTCTCGTTTTCCTGCTCCAGATCGCTGTCCTGCTCGGGCTAGCTTATCTCCTCGGGCGGGCGGCAACGCGGCTGGGAATGCCGGCAGTGGTGGGTGAACTCCTCACCGGCGTGATCCTCGGGCCATCTCTGCTTGGCGCGCTCGCGCCTGGCTTCGCCGGCTGGCTGTTGCCCGCACGGGCCGACCAGTTCCATCTCCTCGACGCCGTCGGCCAGCTCGGCGTGATTCTGCTGGTCGGATTCATCGGCATAGAGATGGACATCCAGATGGTGCGGCGCCGGGGTCTGGCCGCCGCCCGGGTCGGCCTCGCCGGGCTGCTGGTTCCGGTGGGCCTCGGCGTCTCGGCGGGTCTACTGCTGCCTGACTCTCTCGTCGCGGACGGCGCCCATCGGCTGGTGTTCGCGGTGTTCCTCGGCGTAGCGCTCGGGGTCAGCGCGATCCCGGTAGCCGCGAAGATCCTCATCGACATGAACCTGTTGGACCGCAACGTCGGCCAGCTCACCCTGGCCGCGGCCGCAGTCGACGACGTGGCCGGGTGGTTCGCACTCTCCATAGTGTCGGCGATGGCGACCACGGGCGTGCGTGGCAGTGACATCGCCGTGCCGGTGGTCAGCGTGCTCGGCACCGTGCTGGCCGCCCTGGTGGTCGGTCCTCCGACGGTCCGACGGGCACTTCGATACGCCAGCACGGCGCGCGACGGCGGTGGCCACATCGTGGTCGTCACCGTACTGATCCTGGCCGCGGCGGCGGCCACGGAGGCACTGAAGCTTGAGGCGATCTTCGGCGCGTTCATCGCCGGCGTCGTCATCGGGTCCAGCCGGGGTTTCGCTCCCGACCGGGTCGCGCCGCTGCGGACGGTGGTGCTCACCGTGCTGGCGCCGATCTTCTTCGCCACCGCCGGGCTACGGGTCGATCTCGGCAAGCTCACCGACCTGTCGGTCCTCGCCGCCGGCCTGGTGGTCCTGCTGCTTGCCGTCGCGGGCAAGTTCGCCGGCGCCTACCTCGGAGCCCGGGCCAGCCGGCTTGGCCACTGGGAGGCCCTCGCGCTCGGCGCCGGGCTGAACGCCCGCGGGGTCATCGGTCTGGTCGTCGCCGGAGTGGGGCTGCGCCTCGGCGTGTTGAACACGGCGGCCTACACGGTGGTGGTCCTCGTGGCACTCATCACCACCATGATAACTCCGCCGATCCTGCACCTCACGATGCGACGGGTGGAGCACACCGCGGACGAGACACTACGGCGACTGGACCCCCCGGCGACACCGAAAGCGCACATTCCGGTGCCCGACGCTAGCGCCGGCATGGACGTCAAATAACCGCATCCTGCAAAAGGCTGTTTCGTAACTCGATCGGGTGTGGTGTAGGTGGGGTCGGGGTGTGCTCGACCCGCGCGACCCGACCGGCTCACTCCCGCTCGTCAGCCCGTCGGGAAGACCACGGACAGGCCAACGACTGCGTGGCAGATGAAGGATTTTGACCCTTCGGAGTCGCCCTGCCCCTACCAGCCCAGGAGTGCGAATCCCCTGGGCCACCCGACCCAAGAAGCTGTTTTGGAATTACCCTGGTCCCATATCCCGACCCGATAAAGCGGGCTGTCGACCGGTTGGCACGCCGAGCGCCGGAGTCCGATCCTCTGGCGCCCAGCATGCGTCCGAGGTTAGAGCAAGATCTAAAATAGGTTCTTAGAATTTTCCTCCGGGAGGGGTTGGGACCGCTGTCTGGGCTATGACCGCAACGTGGCTGGTGGCCCCGGCTGGCGCCGGCCGGGGTGTCGCACTTTGCGGACTCTCGATACTGGCCCGTGGTACGGGTACGGCGCCGCCGTTGTCCTGCTTGGAGTTCTGGCCGCAACCGCTGAGGAACAGAGTCGATGGGATGACGAGGGCGCCAAGCACCGTCACCATGGCTCGACGGCCACGGTGCCTCGGCGTCCGGGGCCATCGGGATTGGAAGGAATGTATGGTGTCCATAATGATTCAGTAGTCTACTGCCCTATGCGCAACTTTTCCACCTACCCGAGAGGCCGGGTTTTCCACCCGTCCGCGAGGTCAAAAAGATCCTGAAGCGTCCTTCCGGTGATCACATCAGTACCTTCGGCGGGTAAACCAGCCCGCCTCTTCCGAACCTTGCTGGTGCCATTGATGATCAGGTGTGAGCTCAATGGAAGTACTTTAAGAGCGTGTCTCACGCGGCGGTTCCCGGTAGATAAACGATCATGGATGTGATGGAGAGCGGCTTGCTCTACGTCCGGTCCCGGACGAGTTGTGGAAGCTGGTTGAACCGTTGCCACTCCGGTTCGAGGCAGGTCCGCAGGGCGTTGAACACCCCCGGCTGCTCGGCGAGGATCGGGCGGCCAGCGTCTGCTCGCCGACGTGGGAGCCGTCGATCGCGGCCCCGAGCGTCGCTCGCGACGCGTAGGTGGTCATGAGCGCGGCGCGCACAAGTAGGTGGGGCGGGTCGTCGGCGGTGCCCGACGGGCCGAACGCGGCCCGGCTCGCCGTCGTGTCCAGGCAGCGGGTCTGGGTGCCATCGTCCCGCACGCCGGCGGGTCACATACCGTTATCAACCTCCATTCTCAAACCCCTTCTGACCGACAATCTCAAACACCTTCTCAGATCTCTGCGAATTCGCGAACGGCCTGGATGAACTGGTTGAACTGGCTACGGTGCACGTCGTGTGATGCGTTGTGCAACTCGACGGTGGTGCAGCAGGCGGGCAGGATGCGGCGTGCGTGCGCCCATTCCTCGTCGGACCACAGTCCGCCCCGCAGCGGGTTGGCGCGGATGAGAAGGGTCCGAACAGTGAGCTGACCTAGGAGCGGGAGTAGCGAGCCCGTACAGGATCCATCGCGCACCAGGCTCTCGACGATGGCAGGGTCGGCGTACCGGAAACCCTCCAGCAGACTGTCCACATCATCGGGGTGCCAGCTGGGATGAACCATGGCGAGGATTTCCCGCAGTTCTATTTCGGGCAGTGCGATGGCCTTGATCAGATCGTTGATCTGTTCGCGCTGCAGCTTTGGTGACATCATCACCGGGGGGTCTTCAAGAACAAGACTCGACACCGTCGGGGGAAGCTGCTCCGACTCGGCACCGGTCGCGGTGACCAGGGCCACGGCGGCTCCCCACGAGTGGCCGACCAGCATCGGCTCCTCGACCCCCAGGGCGGTCAGGAAGGACACCACATCATCAGCGGCCTTGCGTAGGCCGTACGACCCGATGGGTGCTCGAACACTGGCACCATGTCCTCGCAGATCGAGCGCGAACACCTGGTACCTATCCCCCAGCGCGGGGCCGACACGAGACCAGCTTGCAGCCGATCCCGCGTTGGCATGCAGCAACACGACCCGCATTCGTTCATCTCGATCTTCACTCCAGACCCGATAGCTGAATCGGCCGGCAGGCAGATCAATGAATCGTGCGTGCCAGCCAAAATTGGCACGGCCAGCGTGTGCGCCCGTCATGGCAGGCTCTTTTCTTCGTCAGCGGTGGCCGCTATGGTGCTACGGTCGCACCAGCTGGCGATTCCGCGGGCCGGATCCGCTCCCACGTCAGGTACGGAAGCCGGATGCCAGAGCCGTCCCACTTCGCCGGACAACACAGCGTCAACACATTCTCTCTCAACGCGAAATTGCGAACCTGGTTCCCTCCAATCCATTCGGGAACAGACGCCACCTGCACATGATGGATGACTTGATCATCCTCTAGGCAATAGGTTCCGCAGTATCCGATGTAGGGATGGTTCATAGCGATCGATTCGGCGTCGACCTGCGAGCTATTCATGAATTCGGAGACGGATGCGCTTGAGGTGCGACGCTGAGGGTCGCGCAGGTGTGCGGACATGTGGCCGTCGGCCGCGTAGATCACTAGACCGCTCGGTTGGGTGCCCATGGGCATGCTGAGAATTATTCCATTGCGGTCAGTAACGATGAACGAGACAAGCTTCCATGCTCCGACTAGCAAAGGTCCATGCGTATCGAGGTGGTCCGAAAAATCCGAACTGGTTACGCCGCTCATGAAGGCAAACCTCCATTGATGTTGGATTAGCTTAGATTGTTGACTTGCTAGTCCGAGGTCGACAGTTCGGAGGCCACGCCACATCCCCTCCCTTCAGCGTCCGGTGATGGCGGTACAGGAGCCCCTTCCCTGATGCGGGGGTGATCCCCCGCCGATGATCCTCGCGATCCGTAGGAGGTGGAGGCCGCGTGCAACAACACCGCGGTACACGTCCGTCTTGGTGGCGGCAGGGCCGGGGAGGCTGGCGAATTCCGACCTCCGCTATTCCCGCGGAAAATCCAAAATTCATGATCACGTCTCGCGGAAGCGGTTGATCGCTTCCAGATGGCGGGTCCGTATCGCGTTGTCGCGCACGCCGAGGCCCTCCTGCGGCGCGAGGCACAGGACCGCGACCTTGCCCTGGTGCAGGTTGCGGTGCACCTCGTAGACGGCCTGGCCGGTCTCGTCCAGTGGATACACCCGTGACACGGTCGGATGAACCAGCCCCTTGGTGATCAATCGGTTGGCCTCCCAGGCCTCGCGGTAGTTCGCGAAATGCGACCCCACTATCTTTTTCAGATTCATCCAGAGATAGCGGTTGTCGTAGGAGTGGACGAAGCCGCTGGTGGAGGCGCAGGTGACGATCGTTCCGCCGCGGCGGGCCACATAGACCGAGGCGCCGAAGGTCTCCTGTCCGGGATGCTCGAAAACGATGTCCGGATCCTCCCCGCCGGTGAGCTGCCGGATCTTCTTGCCAAAGCGCTGCCATTCCTTCGGGTTCTGGGTGTGCTCATCCGTCCAGAACCGGTAGCCTTCCGACGTCCGGTCGATCACCAGCTCGGCGCCCATCCTGTGGGCAATTTCGGCTTTCTCGGAAGAAGAGACAACGCAGACTGGGATGGCACCGCCGCGCACCGCCAGCTGCGTGGCGTAGGAGCCCAGACCCCCGCTCGCGCCCCAGATCAGCACGATATCTCCCTGCTTCATGTCCGCGCCGTTGCGCGACACCAGCTGACGGTATGCGGTGGAGTTCACCAGGCCCGATGCCGCGGCCTCCTCCCAGCTCAGATGCGCCGGTTTCGGCATGAGCTGGTTCGCCTTGACCAGAGCCAGTTCGGCGAGGCCACCGAAGTTGGTCTCGAAACCCCAGATGCGCTGCTCCGGATCCAGTATCGTGTCGTTGTGGCCCTCCGGCCGTTCCAGCTCGACCGACAGGCAGTGGGCCACCACCTCGTCACCTGGCGACCAGGCGTGTACCCCCGGCCCAGTGCGCAGCACGACACCGGCGAGATCGGACCCTACGACGTGATAAGGCAGGTCGTGTCGCTTGCTGAGCGGGGAGAGACGGCCGTAGCGCTCCAGGAAACCGAACGTCGGCAGGGGTTCGAAGACCGACGTCCACACCGTGTTGTAGTTGATCGAGGACGCCATCACGGCGACCAGCGCCTCACCGGGGCCGATCTCCGGTGTCGCGACCTCGTCCAGGTGCAGTGAACGTCGGGGGTCTTTGTCGCGGGATGCGAGCCCACTGAAAATGTTGACGTCTTCCTTTCGGACGACCACTCCCCGGTAGGTCTCCGGCACCCGGAGGGATGTAAAGGCCTCCTTGGGCGTGTCACCGGCGAGAATAGCTGACCTTATTTCTTTCACGGTCGAACTCTCCTATACGATGCCGACATCGAGCAGATGTTCAGTAGACCCGGAAACCCCGCCCGGTCTTGTACCCCAGACATCCGGACCTGACGAGGTCTTCCAGCAGGAGCGTCGGGGTGTACCCGGGTTCGCGGAACTCCCGGTACAGGGCGCGCTGGATGGCGAGTGTCACGTCCAGGCCGATGACATCGGCGAGTTCGAACGGCCCCATCGGGTGTGCGCAGGCGACCTTCATGGCTGTATCGATCACATCGATATCCACGTAATGGGACTCCAGCATCTTCACCGCGTCATTGAGATATGGGAACAGTAGGGTGTTGACGATGAAGCCGGCGCGGTCGGCACACCGGACCGGGTACTTGCCCGCCGTCCTGGCCACGTCGAAGACAGTCGCGGTCACGTCGTCCGCGGTTACGATGGTCGGCACGATCTCGACCAGGCGCATCTTCTTCGCTGGGTTGAACCAGTGCATACCGACCACATCCTGCGGGCGGGACGTGGCGGTGGCACACTCGATCACTGGCAGCGAGGACGTGGTCGTCGCGAGGACCGCTCCCGGGCGTGCAACCGTGTCGAGTTCAGCGAACAGCGCCCGTTTGACGTCCAAGTCCTCAACGACCGCTTCGATGATGAGGTCACACTCGGCGAGGACGGACAGATCGGTCGAAGCTCGAACCCGTGCCAGTGTCGAAGTACGCTCGTCCGATGAGATCTTTCCCCGTTCGACCGCTTTGTCCAGTGACCGCTCGATCTTCGTCCGGACAGCGGCGATTTTCTTCTCGCTCCGTGCACGGAACACCACCTTGTAGCCATGGTGGGCACAGACCTCGATGATTCCGCTGGCCATGGTGCCGGTGCCGACCACGCCGATCGTGTGCACCGGCCGTCCTGGGACCGCGAAGAAGCCGAGTTGGGGTGGTTCGACCATGTCGACGATCTCGGAGGAGTAAGGGGCGGCATAGGTGTAGAAACCCCGCCCGGTCTTGCGGCCGAGCATGCCGGCGGTCACTAGCTGCTTGAGCAGCGGGGCCGGTGCGTGCAGGTGGTCGCGGGAGGTGTGATAGATCGAGTCGAGAATCTCGTACGCGGAGTCGAGACCGATCAGATCGAGCAGTGCCAATGGGCCCATCGGGTGACCGCAGCCGAACCGCATGGCGGCGTCGATGTCCTCACGGGTGGCGTAGCACGCCTCCAGCATCCGGACAGCGCTGTTAAGGTACCCGAACAGCAGGGCGGTCACGATGAAACCCGCCCGGTCCCCGGCGACCACCGCGGTCTTTCCGACCTTCGCGACGAGCGTCCCGACATCCTCCAGTACAGACGGGTCGGTGACCGCAGTATGGATGATCTCGACCAGGCCCATGACCGGTGCGGGGTTGGACCAGTGGGTCCCGACAACCCGGGAGGGGCGTGAGGTAGCGACGGCCAACGTGATGATTGGCAGGGAGCTGGTGTTCGTCGTAAAGATCGTCTCTGGCGGACACAGCCTGTCCAGCTCGGCGAAGAGCCCGAGCTTCTTCTCGATCCGCTCGGGAATCGCCTCGATGACCAGCTGGCAGTCGGCCACGGCCTCGATCCCGGTTCCGGCCTGGATACGGGCGAGCAGGGCGTCCCGCTCGACCTTGGTCAACTTGCCGCGGCTCATCGCCCGGTCCGTGGAGTGCCGGATCCGATCGAGCCCACGGGCCAGCGTCTCGTCGTTGAGCTCGACGCCGACCACCTCGATGCCGGCGCGCGCCATTACCTCGGCGATGCCGGCGCCCATCGTGCCGAGCCCGACAACTCCGACCTTCGTGCCGTTGAGCTGGATATCCATCAGGTCGCCGGTGGACGATCCGGTGCGCTCGCCCCGGATTCTTCACTATTATCCCCATCAATTGCGCCCTGTCTGGGGCGATGCCCCAATGCTCCGGACGGAAGCCGTCGACAATCCGTGTGGTTATCAGGTCGAACACCTCCGCGTTGAGGCGCACCAGGCTGCGGTGGGCATCCCCGGTGCGGCTGACCAGGCCGGCCTGCTCGAGTACCTCGATGTGCTTGCAGACCGTCTGCACGTCGGCCTTGCACCACTCGGCGAGCTCGCCGACCGTGGCGTCGCCGTCGCTCAGCCGCTCGATCAGGTCACACCAGGGCGGATTCGCAAGAGCCTCGAAGATCTGAAACATGATCCTGACCTTCCCCTGCAACCACGATACATCAGCTGATTCGTTTACGATAGCCCACCGAGTGGCCCATGTCGTCAACTGTACGGATGAATATGGGCGTCCTCGGGGCGACGCGTGAGGCCTGCGGTCACCTATGGTCTGGCGGCGCGGTGGCGAACATGATCATTTTTGATGACGGACGGTCCGCCCGAACCCGCCGTGGTTGGCGCTGGAAGCCAAGGGATGGCAGGACGACCTGCAGCTTCGCGACTGTCGCCAGACGGCGGCGGTTGGCGCTAGGAACGTCTCTCTGTAACGGGCAACTGGCTGAGTGGTTGCGATCTACGTGATCGCTTGTGATCGCTCGAGTCTCGCCTGAGGTGCTCGGAAGTGGTGTGTTCCGCCGGGTGCGTGGTTCGGTGTCGGCCGACTGCGCTGCGACCGGGTCTTCCGCCTGCCCGCCCCGCCCGCCGAAGGCGTCCGGCCGGCCACCCCGCCACGGCCCCGGCAGCCCACCCGGCCACGCCAACCGACGACAAGCGATCATCCAACCGGTCGGGAAGACCACGGACAGGTCAACGACCGCAGGACCTGAAGGACCGACAAGTTAAACGACAAGGTGCGCCACGAACGTGGAAGGGAGTGAATTGTAGGAAGAGCTTCTGACTGCGGTGCTGTGTAGCAGATGAAGGATTTGGCCCTTCGGAGTCGCTCTGCGGAGGGAGGCTCCAAGCCGCCACATGCAGCTACCGCCACATGCAGCTAGGGGGAGGCAGGCATTTCCCTGCCCTACATCCGCGACATATTAGGACACGTCGACCTGTCCACCACTGAAATCTACGCACGGGCCTCGACCGAAGCCAAGCGCAAGGCGCTCGAAGCCGCCTACACCGACATCGTCACCGACGACCTCCCCGAGTGGAACCAGGACCCCGACCTGCTCAACTGGCTCACCTCGCTGTGAGCCCCCGCCGCTGACAGGTTGACAGGTTATGCGCAGCGCTCAAGCCCCGATCGGGTCCTCACCAGGCCCGACAGGCCAGCACTGCGCATAATCCAGCGCTGCTCATTAGGCTCTCCGATCTCACCCGTGCTGGCGAACCTGTTCATGCACTACGCGTTCGACGCGTGGCTGGCCCGGACCTACCCGGGCGTCGCGTTCGAGCGCTACGCCGACGACGCGATCGTGCACTGCGACAGCAGGAGTCGGGCTCGCCACGTGCTGGCCGCGCTCGACGACAGGATGGGACAGGTCGGACTGCGACCGCACCCGACCAAGACCAGGATCGTGTACTGCAAGGACAGCAACCGGCGCGGCTCCCATGAGCACACGTCGTTCACGTTCCTCGGCTACACCTTCCGCGCCCGCAAGGCACGCAGCAGGCACGGGAAGTTCTTCACGAACTTCCTGCCCGCGATCAGCAAGGAAGCCCAGAAGAAGGTCAGCGGGCAGGTCCGCCGATGGCGGCTACACCTGCGGACCGGCCACACCCTCGACGAGCTGGCACGAAAGATCAACCCGATCGTGCGCGGCTGGGCGCAGTACTACGGGGCGTTCTACCGCTCCGCGCTGCTTCCCCTCCTACAGCGCATCAACGCCTACCTGGTGCGTTGGCTCCGCAAGAAGTACAAACGGCTGAGACCGTTCCATAAGGCCCTGGCCTGCTGGCAACGCATCACCCGCCAACGCCCCGGGCTCTTCGCCCACTGGGCATGGACGTCCAACGCCTGGCGATGAGGATGACAAGAGCGGAGTGACGGGAGACTGTCACGCTCCGTTCTGTTGGAGCCCAGGGGTGCAATTCCCCTGGGCCACCCGACCTCAGGAAAGCGCGTTACCCTTCGCCGAGGCAGGGACCATCCATCCGAGGCTTTCGGCCCAGCGGCGGGCACGTTCGGGTTCGCCGGCCACCAGGGGGCCCGGCGGGCCGTCGACGTAGAAGCTCCGTGGACGGTCGAGGAGGGAGAAGCCGAGACGGTGCAGGCACCTTGCCGCACCGGCCGCGGCCGAACCCGCGGGACGGGGGTGACGGACCTTCGTGTCGAACGTGGCCGCTCCGGTGAGCGGCGTCCCCTCGGGCGACCCACTCGGTTGCCTGGGCAGTGCCTCGAGCCACTCCCGGATCCCGATCCCCGGCGACACGACATTGCCCTCGGTCCGCCTGGTGGCGTCGTGCCGGGTCTCGGGCCGACTCATCTCGAACGCATGGGTGGGCCCGCCGACGATGAGGAGCCTGACATCGTCGTTCAGGGCCGGGTCCGCGGTGCCGACCTCTACGAGTCCGACGTCCAACCACGTCGACAGGCCGATCGCGACGGCGTCCGCGATCACCCTGGTGTTGCCGAACATCGATTCATACACGACGAGGGCGCGCATCTCGTCCCACTCCTCACCCGGAACCTCGTACCGGAGCCTCGTACGGTCCCGGCCGAGGGCGACGCCCGAATACCCGCGCTGTCCCGGCCGCCGTCGGTCTGTCGGCTGCCGCCGCGAGCTCCGGTCCTCCCGGTTCTTTCGGTTCTTCCGGTTCTTGCGGCCGTAGGGGTCTCCTCGGCCGTCGCGGGCGTCGACCCTCGATCCAGGTTCCAGACCAGTGTCATCCGTGGACGGCCACGCAGGGCAGGGTAGGACGGTCTGGTCAAACCGGACATTCGGCACGGTCGGCGGCTTCCCCATGGGCCGCCGCCGGAGGTCGGTCCGCGCCGCCGGGAGGCCCGGGCGGGAGGTATGGCGGGCGTGCGGTGAAACGAGCGAACGCGGTGTGGAGGGTGCTGGTCTCCGTAGCGACACCGGCCGGTGTGGTGACGAAGGTAGCGATGGTAGACAATCTCCTCACCGTACGTCGTCTAGCGGGTCGCACAGGAGAATAGATGATCATGGAGGAGTTGCCCGAGTGGGCCGCGGGGATCGATGTCAATCGCCCGAGCGCCGCACGGATGTACGACTACGCGCTCGGCGGATCGCACAATTTCGCGGTGGACCGGGAGGCGACGCGCGCCGCCATCGAGATCCTCCCGGACGCCCTGCTGATCGCCAGATCGAACCGGTTGTTCCTGCACCGGGCGGTGCGCTTCCTCGCTGCCGAGGCCGGGATCACACAGTTTCTGGATCTCGGCTCCGGGGTGCCGACGGTCGGTAACGTCCATGAGATCGCCGAAGGGGTGAATCCGGAGGCCCGGGTCGTCTATGTCGACATCGACCCGGTCGCCGTCATCCACTCCCGGATGCTGCTGGCCGACAATCCGCGGGCCACGGTGCTCCAGGCGGATGTTCGGCAGCCCGCGTCGATCCTCGGCTCCAGCGCGGTGGCCGAGCTGCTCGATCTTTCTCAACCGATCGCCGTGCTCATGGTGACGGTTCTGCATTTCGTCCCCGACAGCGATGACCCGGCTGGCGTCATCGATTCCTTCCGGGAGGCGACGGCGCCGGGCAGCTACCTGGCCATCTCGCATGTGATCGCGGACGAGCGGGCCGTAGGGATCAACCAGGCCGGCAAGGTCTACGACGAGACCCCTACCGGGGTGACCCCGCGTTCCCGTGCGGAGATCGCCGGTCTGCTCCGCGGATACGAGCTCGTTGACCCGGGCCTGGTCTACCTGCCGGCCTGGCGCCCGGACGCGGCGAGCATGGGCGCCGATCCCCTCGCGGACAACCCGGTGCGTTCCACGATACTTGCCGCGGTCGGGCGCCGGTAGCTCGCCGTTCCCGCCTGTTCCTGACTGTTCTTGGTTTTTATGATTTTTCTTGGCTATCTTTACTTTTTTAATTTTTTATTGGTTTTTCTCCGGCTTCCGGCGCTTTTCCGGCCAGCGGCCGAGGTTTTGTCACAGGGCGGGTCAGGCCCAAGGTTTGTCATGGTCCGGCAAGAAATGCGTGCGATGAGGAGTGCGTGCGGTGAGGTCCCTGCCCCAGACAGCCCGCCAGCAGGGCGTCGCGCGCTTCGCCCAGGCCTGGGCCCGAGAGATCCTCGGCGCCAGCTATCCGGCGATCGGCCTGATCGACGTCGAGCAGCGGTTACGGGCGTTGAGCGACCGGCTCGTCGACGCCCTGCTCGCCGAACCGTTCACGGCCGACCCTGCGGCCGCGGTCGGGGCTGCCGTCGTCGAGTACACCTTCGGCGCCGCGGACGCGTTGGCCGGAACCATCGAGATCTGTGGCACCAGACTGCTCACCGACCTACGACTCGGGACGGCCGACGGGTACGGCGCCCGGCTGGCGGCGTTGCAGGGCGGGCTGGCCCAGGGATACGCCCATGCGCTGCGGGAGCGGATCCTCGCCGGGCAGGACTCGATCCATCGCGCGGCTCTGCACGCGAGCGATGCCCGCTTCCGGATGATCTTCACCGGCTCCGCGATCGGAATCCTGATCAATGATGGAGGCGGACGGATCATCGACGCCAACGACGCTTTTCTGCGGATGCTCGGAGTCGGCCCGGGTCAGGTGCAGGGCAGGTCAATCGACGAGTTCGCGCATCCCGAGGACGCGAGGGAGCTCCGGGAGGCCTATGCCGCCCAGCGGACCGCCGGACCGGAGCACATCCGGATGGAGTGGCGGTTCACCGGGATCGGCGGGTCGGTGGTGTGGGCCGAGCTGACCACGTCGTGTCTGCGCGACGACGACGGGCGGTGCCGTGCGCAGCTCTCCATGATCGTGGATGTGACTGACCGGCATCTGTTGCAGAACCAGCTGCGCCGCCAGGCGCGGCACGACCCGCTCACCGGCCTGCCGAACCGGACGGTACTCATCGAACGGGTCCACGAACTGATGGCCACGGGACCGGAACGTTGCATCGGGCTGTGCTTCATCGATCTGGACGGATTCAAGATGGTGAACGACAGCCTCGGCCACGACGTCGGCGACCGGTTGCTCGTCGCCGTCACGGACCGGCTGCGTCGGGTGCTGTCCCCGGAGCAGCTCCTGGTCAGGATGGGTGGTGACGAGTTCGTGATCCTTGTCGCCGACACAGCCGGCACGGCGGACGCCGTCGCCGTCGCCGAGACCGTGCTGGCGGCGCTGGCGAGCCCGCTGCGGGTGGGTGACCACGCGCTGTCCATCGGAGCGAGCATCGGCATCGTCGAACGGCCCGTCGCCGGCGGGGACTACGCCGATCTGCTACGGGCCGCCGACATCACGCTCTACCGGGCGAAGGCGGAGGGGAAGGGTCGCTGGGCCCTGTTCGAGGCGGAGCGAGGCGCCCGGCAGGTGACCCGGCACACTCTGTCGACCATGCTGCCCCGCGCCCTCGAACAGGACCAGTTCGTCGTCGAGTACCAGCCGATCATCGCCCTCGGCGACGGTGCGGGTGCCAGGATGGCCGCCGGGGCGATGGTCGGGGTGGAGGCGCTGGTCCGCTGGCGGCATCCTGGCCTCGGTCTGCTGCCCCCCGATCTGTTTATCGGGATGGCGGAGGAGACCGGGCAGATCGTGCCCCTCGGCCGGCGCGTGCTGGAGCTCGCCTGTCGGCAGGCGCGGCAGTGGCAGGAGTGTCATCCGCACGCCCTGTTCGTCAGCGTCAACCTGGCCGCCCGGCAGACCCGCGAGGCCGGCCTGGTGGAACAGGTCCGACGCATTCTCGACGAGACCGGGCTTTCCCCGGACCTGCTCCAGCTGGAACTTACCGAGAGCGCCTTCATGGGCACGGCCGACGAGCCGCTGCGGGTCCTGCGCGGGCTCGCCGAGATGGGCGTGCGGATCGCTATCGACGACTTCGGCACCGGTTATTCCAACCTCGCCTACCTGCGTCGGCTGCCGGTGCACACGCTCAAGCTCGCCGGACCGTTCGTCGAGGGCTTCCACTCGGCGCGGGACGCCGACCCGGGGGATGAGGAGATCGTGCAGACGCTGGTCACGTTGGCCCACACCCTGCGCCTGACGGTGACCGCCGAGGGCGTCGAGACCCCGATGCAGGCCGAGCGGCTGCGCGCGGCCGCCTGCGACAGCGCGCAGGGCTTTCTCTTCGCGCCGCCGCTGACGGCTGAGGAGATCACCCAGAGGATCCTCACCCGGTCCGCTGGCTCGGACCGAACATCTTCGAGCCCCACGCAGGCAGCGCGGGCGGCATGGGCGCGCTGATCCCGTAGGACGCGCTGACCTCTCCACCCCCAGTGGACCCTCGGCCTGGATGGCCTTGGCTCCTCCGGGCGGGGGCTCCTCCGGGGCGGGGCGCCGGTCGGTGATCTGCGGTCGGCACCCGTCATACGCTGGGAGTTTGGAGTCGGTAGTCCCGGGAATGGGCGGCGTGTCGATGTCTTCGACGCCTCGGTCCTCCCTGTCCTGGAGGCGGGGCGGACGGGGGCCGCGCACCGGCCCTGAGCCCAGACACCATGAGTCCAGAAACCATGAGCCCAGACGAGGACGGGACCGCCCGTCGCCGGGCGGGCCGAGGATCATCCTGAGCGGATCGCCGACCGTCCCGCGCAGATCGTGAATCGTGCCGGGGAGGGTGTGGAGGAGCCCAGGGACCGGGCTGCCGGCCGTTTCACCGGCCGTTTCACCGACCGCGCCACCGGAGGGGCGACGGGCCGGGATCCGGCGGACGCGGTCGAGCGGCTCTTCGGCGGGGCCGGCACCTGGCTGGCGCAGGGGGATCGGCCTTGACCGGGCATCGGCCGTCGAGGGACGCGACACGAGGGAGTAGCGGCCATGAGCACGACGGCCGGGGCTGAGGATCTCACGGCCCTCGCCCGGCGACTCGCGCCCGAGGTCGTCGAGGAGGCCGTTCGAGAGGCCCGCGAACTCGCCCGACATCAGATCGTCGAGTGCCTCGCCCGTGAGATCACCCGGGTGGCGATGGAGGGCATCAGGCCGGCCGTGACCCCGCCTCGGGACCTTCCTCCCGTTCCGGTCTCGCAGTCGGGGTCGGTTCCGGAGTCGGAGTCCGTCTCGGAGTCCGTCTCGGAGTCCGTTCCGGAGTCCGTTCCGGAGTCGACTGTCGCAACTGTGGGCGTGGTCGGGCCTGGCATCCGGCCGTCCTCGCGCGTGTCCCGGACCGACCGCGGTCTTTACGTATACGGCATCATCCCCGCGGCGAGCGACACCGCCGGAATCGATGGGCTGGGCGCCGACACCGAGGTGGACGCGATCGCGCGGGATGACGCCCGTCGGCACACCGGTCGGCCGGGGCGGATGTTCGACTGCGCGTACCTCGTGCCGCGTTCGGAGGAGGATGCGTTCCTCACCACGGCGACCGCGCTGACGCGGGAGCTGGACGCGGCGGGGTGCCCCGCCGAGGCGACGGGTCCCTGGCCGCCCTACTCGTTTGTCCATATCACGCTGGGTGGTTACCAGCATCTGGGCGGCACCTTCGACGGTCACGAGGACTCGCCCGGCGGTGGAGCGCCGGTGGTTGACCGGGTGCGCACCACTGACCGGGTGCGCACCGCCGATCGGGTTCCGGACGCCGATCGGGTCCCGGGTCCTGTCGGAGGACGGCATGGTGCTGTCGGAGGACGGCATGGTGCTGTCGGAGGACGGCATGGTGGCGGCGATGACTGAGCTCGGCGAGGTGCTGGTTCCCCGGGGGGGCCATGCCGGGACGGGGCGCTGTGCGGGGGCAGGGTGCTTCGGTGGGCCGGGGGAGACGGGATCGCCCCGACCCCCCCGGCGTGTCGAGGGCCCGCTCCGCCTCCTCCGCGGACGAAGAACGATGGAAGAAGGCGAGGACAGCGCCATGACCGTCTCCAGCCAGTCCATGAACCGGGCTCCGAAGCCCAGCAGCCTGGCCGATGTCCTCGACGTCGTGCTCGACAGGGGAATCGTCATCGACGCCTACGCGCGGGTCGCGCTGGTCGGCATCGAGGTCCTCACGGCCGACGCCCGGGTCGTCATCGCGACCGTGGACACCTACCTCCGGTTCGCCGAGGCGGTGAACCGGCTGGACCTCGCGCCCAAGGAGCAGGTCCCGGGCCTGCCCGGACTCATGCATGAGGTCACCGACGGCACCGCGAGGCAGAAGTCGAAGGGGGCGCTCGAAGGATTGAAGGATACCGCCGAGGAGGCGGTGGGCTCGCTGCGTGGCGGATCGTCCGAGGAGCACGCCCGGCGGGATCTGCCGGCCGGGCGCAGCGCGCCGGGCGACCGCCGCAGCGGCCGAGAGGGATGATCGCCATGTCTGTCATCATTTATGGCATCACGCGGTCCGGGCATCCGGCGCCGATGCCACCGCCGCCCGGCATCGGACACCCTCCGGGGCAGGTGCACCTGGTGCGGTTCGGGCCGTTGGCGGCGGCGGTCAGCGTCACCGCGGATGTCGGGATTCTGGGCGAGTCCGAGGCCGTGCGTCATCTGGATATCCTGCAGCGACTTCTCGCCGGAGGCCCCGTGCTGCCGCTGCGGTTCGGGACCGTCGCCCCCGACGAGGCTGCCGTATGCCGTGAGGTCCTCGCCCCGCTCGCCGACGAGATGCCCGATCGGCTCGATGCGCTCGAAGGGCTGGTGGAGCTGCATCTCGACGTGGAGGAGGACGAGCGGTCCGCCCTCACCGAGGTACTGCCGGGCAGCCCGTTCGTCGGGGTCACGCCGTCCGCGGATCTCGACGCGCGGATCAGGCTGGGCCAGCAGGTGGCCGACCTGGTCATCGCCCGCCGGCAGCGCCAGGCCGATGCGATCCTCGACCTGCTGCGTCCGCTGGCGCTGTCCGACCGGCCACGGCGCCCGCACGGCGGCGCGGATGACCCGGTGCTCAGCTGGGCGTTTCTGCTGCGCGATGCCGCCGTGGATGCGTTCGACGCCGCCGTCGCCGATCTCCGTCGCGCCTGTCCGTACTTCACGATCGAATACGTCGGCCCACTTCCCGCCATCGACTTCGCCGAGGACCCCACGGGTCCGCCCGGAGCCGGTGACACGGCGGACGCCGACGCCTTCGGGGGGACCGGCAGATGGGGTTGGAGCTCGGACTCCGACATCTGGGAAGGGAATGATCAATGAAGGGCTCCACCAGGGGCGCCGTCACTTTTCATCCGCTCGCTGACGGCCTCACCCGGATCCTGCCGACCATGGAATACTGTCCCAGCGGGTAGTGTCGGCATCATGGTCGCGGGACGCCTGGTCGGGATCTATACCACGCCGATCCGGGGTACCCGGATGCGGGCCCGTGAGGCCGTTCGAATGATCGAGGGTCACGGTCTCGAAGGCGACCGCTACGCCACCGGCACCGGGACCTACTCCGCGCGCGGTGGCGCCGGTCGCGCCGTCACGCTGATCGAGCGTGAGGTCATCGCCGCCGTGGCCGCGGATGCCGGGGTGGCTCTGGCCGAGTGGGAGACCAGGCGAAACCTGGTGACGGAGGGCGTCGCGCTGCTCGACCTCGTCGGGCGGACCTTCCGCATCGACGACGTTGTCCTGCTCGGTGTCCGGCCCTGCCCACCGTGCTCCTACCTCGAACAGCTCACCCGCCCCGGGGTCTGGAGCGCGCTACGCGACCGAGGTGGCCTGCGCGCAGACGTCGTGCGTGGCGGCACCGTCCCGATCGGCGCGACGATCATCATCCCGCACCGGGAGGCCGAGCCCGTCGACGCGGTCGTGCCGGATCACGCGGTCGCGTCGGGTGCGCCCGCCCCGACCGGTGGAGGATAGCGCCACGCATCCGGGTCAGTACCGCCAGGCGGGATCCCGGTGTAACCGGGCTGGTTCTTCAGCAGCCCGACGCGGGCGGCCACGCCGAGACTGTAGACCAGTGCCCGGACGCGGGCGTCGATCTCGTCGCGGATCGACCGGATCTCCTCGAGCGTGCACTCCGCCGGATCATCCAGTTTCCAGGTGAGGTAGCGCGTGTCGGGGTAGCTGGGAACGGCGTCGCCGCATCCCATGTTGATGACGACGATGGAGTCGCGGACCATCTCGTTGGTTAGTCGCTTCGGGGACTCCCGGGACAGGTCGATGCCTACCTCGGCCATGACGGTGACGACTCCCGGGTGGATGGCCGGGGCCGGGGCGGTGCCGGCGGATCGGGCGCGGAACAGGCCACGACCATGTCGGTCGAGCAGGGCGGCGCCTATCTGAGAACGGCCCGCGTTGTGGACGCAGACGAACAGCACTTCGGGCGGACGAGCCACGAACGCTCCTGGTCGGCCGTGCTGGAACGGTGGGATAACGGGTTGCCGGGGTTGCGGCGGAATGTATTTTCTTCGGATCTGGATGCCAGGTCGCGATGTCAGGAACTTGTTTGAATGTTGATGTTTTCGCGGGCTTCCGTTGCAACGGATGTTGGGTATGTCTCGATGGGGTATCGTCGAACACGGTTTCGCCGGGTGCGGCATCGCGGACCGTGATTTCATGGACCGAATATTCGCCGACTACGAGTCTTGCCGGCGCGACCATTGCCGACCGTAAACGCCGCCGGTCATTGTCAACAACATTTTGATAACACTGATGTAATCGTTCGCGTCGGCCGTGGGTTGCCAGTGGCATACTCCCACGGGTGCCACCGGGTGCTCCCCACGGGGGTGACGAAGTCCCGGCGTCGCCCTGATCACTTCTGGTGGGCGAGGCTCTGGCGGCAGCCGGGAAGATCGCTGAGATGCCGAAGCCGGTGGCGGTGATGGTCACCGAGGCGGTCGACCGTGCCTTCGAGGCGACCCTCGCCAACGCCTGACGGCACTCGGGCGACCAGGCAGACCTTCGCCGCGATGGCACTCGTCAGACCGTCCCCGGGGGCTCGGGGCTCGGGGGTAGGGACTCGGGGCATCGGACGGGGTCAGCGCCGCATCAGCAACGAGCCGCCCAGGAGATACGACCCGACCATCTCGAAGTTCGTCGGCGCCAGGGTGATGTGCGCGACCACGGTGTGGATGTCGCGGAAGCAGCGGTCGAGCCGGCCTGCCGCGCCCAGGGCCCTGGTGCCGGCCAGGCCGTGCAGGGTGTCCACGGCCTTCAGGGTGTTTTCGCCGGCGGCGGTGGCGGCGAGCCGGATCAGGGCGCTGAGCTTCTCCCCGCCGATGAGGCGGGCACTCGCGTGGCCGGCCGCATCGTCGAGCAGCAGTTCACCCGCCCTGACCAGGGCCGCGGCGCGGGCGAGGCCGGCCTGAACGGTATGGCTGGACGCCAATGTCTCCGTCCCGCGGGCAGGAACCGCGCTGACCGCCAGCCCCGGGAAGGCGCTCAGCGCGTCCTGGGCGATGCCGAGCGCCGTTGACGCGGTCGTGAACGGGCCGAAGTCGTAGTACGCGATGGGGTAGCCGCGCGAGGGCCGGGCCGCGGGCAGCCGGCGCAGCAGCCCGCCGTCGACGGTGTGCTCCTCGGGGACGAAGAGGTCGTCGACAGTGAAGCTGACGCTCCCGGTGCCGCGCAGCCCTATCGTGAACCAGTCGTCGGTGAAACGGACGGCATCCCGCGGAACGAACATCATCCGGGTTGTGGGCGGGGCCGGGGCCGACGAGTTCGCCTTACTTCCCGCGGCTACCTCGCCGGCCGCGCTGGTTTCGGTGACGAGTGAGGCGCACACCAGCCAGTCGGCGTGGGTGGAGCCGCTGGCGAAGGACCACCGACCGCGTACCCGGTAACCGCCGGGGACGGCCTCGGCGTGGCCCGACGGGTTGATCCCACCGACGACGAGACCATCGCTCTCCCGGAACATCCGGCCGGCCGTCTGCTCCGGGAGGTAGTCCGACATCCGGCCGATGACGCCCTGGACCCCCATCTGCCAGGCGACGGAGGCGTCGATCCGGGCGAGCGCCTGGAGCACCGCGGAACCGGTCCGGACACTCACCCCGCCGCCGCCGAAGGCCGGGGAGACCCACATCCGGTGGATGTTCTGCTCACGCAGGGCGTCGATGACGTCGGGCGGCGTCATTCTCTCCTGTTCGGCCTGTTCACGGTGCTGGACCAGGACTGGGGCGACTTTCTCGACCCGGGCGAGCCAGTGCCTGGTCTCGTCGTCGGGGTGGGCGGGGCCTGGCCAGAACATGTCACGCATCCACTCTGATCAACCGCCTGATCTGCGGAGACATCGTCCGTCCCTTTCTCGTCGAGGGAGGTAAAGGCTGGTCACCGACGGCAAAGCTCCGACTGAAGCCGCATCTACGGATAGATCATAGCAATTTCTACGTAGATACGGATCGCGAAAGCGCTAAGGGGCCGTGAGAGCGGCCCAGATTACCAGGGTTTCCCTGGCTCTGCGGCTCTGCGGCAGGCGGTGCGGGACGCCACGCACAGTTCACTTTTTCGCTTCCGAAACGGGGGCCGACGGCTGCCCGGAACCTGCACTGTGATGGTCGACGTCGGGGGACTGCGGCCATACGGACAGTGACAGGAGGGCCGGGCGAGATGGCAGAGGAACGCATGCCGAACCGACGGGATGTGCTGGCCCGAGCGACGGTGGCGTCCCTGGCGGCCGCCGCCGGCACCGCCGGGGGGGTCCGGCGGCGCGGGCCGCGGTCGCGGACCGGGCCCCGGGCCAGGTGCGGGGTGGCCGGCCCACGTTTACCTCCGGCGTGCAGTCCGGCGATGTCACCGCGGACAGCGCGGTGGTGTGGGCACGGGCCGATCGGCCGGCGGTGCTCGCGGTCGACGTGGCAGCCACCGAGACGTTCACCGCAGCCCGGCGGGTCGGCGTCGTCCGGGTGGACGCGGCGACCGACTTCACCACCTCGGTGCCGGTCCGCGGCCTGCCTGCCGGCGAGGAGGTGTTCTACCGGGTCCGCCTCGCCTCGGCGGATGACCCGGCGCTCGTCGGCGAGACGTCGACCGGCCGGTTCCGGACCGCCCCCGGCCGTGCTGGCGACGTCTCGTTCGTCTGGTCTGGTGACATCTGCGGCCAGGGGTGGGGTATCAACCCCGATCTCGGCGGGATGCGGATCTTCGAGACGATGCGCCGGCTGAACCCGGACTTCGCGATCTGCTCCGGGGACACCGTGTACGCGGACGGGCCGATCCTCCCGACGGTTCCGCTCGCGGACGGCTCGGTGTGGCGCAACCTCGTCGTCCCGGAGAAGTCCAAGGTCGCCGAGACCCTCGCGGAGTACCGCGGCAACTACCGGTACAATCTGCTCGACGCAAACCTGCTCGCGTTCAACCGCGAGGTGCCGTGGGTGTTCCAGTGGGACGACCACGAGACGCTCAACAACTGGTATCCCGGTGAGATTCTCGACGACTCCCGGTACAGCGAGAAACGGGTGGACGTCCTCGCGGCGCGCTCGCGGCAGGCGTTCCTGGAGTACACCCCGTTCATTCCCGGTCGGGCCGACCCGGGCGGGAGGATCTACCGCAGGATCTCCTACGGCCCGCTGCTCGATGTCTTCGTCCTGGACATGCGCTCGTTCAAGAACCCGAATCCCGACGCCCAGGAGGATCCCGCCGGCGTGGCGATACTCGGCCGCCACCAGAGCGAGTGGCTGCTGGCCGGGCTCGCCGCCAGCCGCGCCACCTGGAAGGTGGTCGCCGCCGATCTCCCGCTCGGGCTGCTGGTGCCGGACAACCCGAGCGGCGTGGAGGCGGTGGCGCAGGGCCGGCCGGGTGCCCCGCTGGGGCGCGAGGTGGAAATTGCGGACCTCCTCGCCGGCCTCCGCCGGCACCGGGTCCGCAATGTGGTCTGGGTGACTGCTGACGTCCATTACACGGCGGCACACCACTACCACCCGGACCGGGCTGCCTTCACCGATTTCGACCCGTTCTGGGAGTTCGTCTCCGGGCCGTTGAACGCCGGCACGTTCGGCCCGAACACGCTCGATCCCACCTTCGGCCCCGAGGCTGTTTTCGTGAAGGCCCCTCCGGCGGGTCAGTCCAACCTGCCGCCCTCGGCCGGTCTGCAGTTCTTCGGCCGCGTGCACCTCGATCCCGGTGGCGGGCTCACCGTGGAGCTGCGGGACTCCGGCGGTGCGGTGCTCTGGTCGACCACGCTCGCCGTCGTCTGACCGGTCACCGCCTCCTGACCGGTCACCGCCTCCTGACCGGTCACCGCCCCGGATTGACGGGTCCTGCGCCAACCATGCCGTTTGCGGGCGGGTACCGGTTCGTGAGCGTGGAACCCGGCGAGGAGGCGACGGGCGTGGGTGACATTCTGGTCGGGACGGCTTCCTGGACGGACCCGACGCTGCTGAGGTCCGGATGGTACCCACCGGAGGTCACCAGCGCCGGTGCCGGCCGGTGCGGATCTACGTGGAATTCCGTAACCACTACTCGTTCCTCGCCGACTCGCCCGAGGTCCGCCGGCTGCTGAACAGCTCGTCGCTGATCTCGGAGCAGCTCGTCCAGCAGCTGCACGCGAACGGCGTCGATCCGCTGGAGCTTCCGCAGTTCAGCGTGGTCCGACCCGGTGACCTGAAGCTGCACGCGGACGAGCGGGTCTACTCGGTCTCGCCGTTGGAACTGCGGCTCGCTCAGCAGACCGGCCAGCTCGCGCGGGGGCCCGCCGTGGATGCGGCCAGGCACCTCGCGGACCTGGTGCCGGCCCGCATCGGGCAGGTCCTGAACACCGCCGGGCTCGCTGATCTCCAGCCCAGGCTGGAGAGTTACTTCGGCCCGGCGTTCCTGGCCGATCAGGCGGTGTTCACTCTGGCGGACATCTGCACCCACGTCGGCATCGAATGCTTCGCCGAGGGACGGGTCACGCTGGAGACGTTACTGCTCGCGCCCCTGTTCCGTCCGGCCGGCGCCGGCACGGTGGCGTTGGTGCACACCGTTTTCCAGGAGTATTTCGCCGCGCGCTACCTGCGGACCGCGGCCGGACGGGAGGCCGCGGGCAGCAACGCCGAACCGATTCTGACCGAGCAGGTCCGGGAGTTCCTCGTCCACCTCGGCGCCGAGACGATCCCCGCGCCCCCGCGGACGCTGCCGGCAGCGACGTACCTGGTCGGGCCGAGCCACCGCCTCCTTCTTCGAAAGATCGAGAAGCCGGTGCTGTTCGACGAGTTCCCCGTGACGGTCGGGCAGTACAAGGCGTTCCTCGCCGCGGTCGCCGAGCAGGGCTGCGCGCAGTGGGATCATCCGGACACTCCGCCAGGCCACAGCCACGAACCATGGCAGGAACGCTTGCGCAACCCGGAGTACTTCACCGATCCGGTGTACGATAACTACCCGGCGAACTGCGTCAACTGGTGGAGTGCCTACGCCTTCGCCCGCTTCGAGGGCAAGCGGCTGCCGACCTGCGTCGAGTGGGAGGCCGCCGCCCGGGGCACGGATGGCCGGCTGTTCCCCTGGGGAGACGGCGTCGACCTGGCCGCGGTCAACTGCGCCGACGCGTGGAGCGGCCGGCCGTTGGTGACTTACGAGGTCTGGAAGCAGGAGATCGACGGCGGCCGGTTGCGGGACTGCGCCCCGACCCCGGTGACCGATCATGCGGCGAACCTGTCCCCGTTCGGGGTGCACGGCATGTCCGGCAACGTGTGGGAATGGACCGAGACCGTGTTCGACGGGATCAACTCCGCGGTGATCTGCGGCGGCTCCTACGACAACCCGTACCGGGCGGTGCAGACTTCGTCGAAGGCCCTGTACCTACGTCGGGGCAGCAGTAACGCCGTCGGGTTCCGCTGCGTGCGGGAGGTCGCGTGACCATGACCGGCGAGCCGGACAGCGGGCAGCGGTTCGGCCGGATCGTCGACCGCCAGCCGCTGGGCAGCGGACCCCACCGGGTCACCGCCACCTACCTGGTTCGCGACGACGAGACCGGCGAGATCCACGGCTTCGACTACAGCGACATCGTCACCGAAGGATTCCGCACGATCATCGTCGGGGAGCGTGTGCGTTTCGAGGTCGACCCGTCCACCGGCCGAGCTCACTTCGTGATCAGACTGGACCTTCCGGAGGTCGACGAATTCTACCGGTAGACCAGCCGGGACGGCATTCCTTCGTGGTCGTCTGTCCCGCCTTCCTCACCGGCACCCCGGACTGGCCGGAAGGTCCGCTGCCGTTACGCCACAAGGAAATCGAAGCGACCACCGCCGCACGCAGCACCTATTTCAGCGCCGCCTGCGCACGCATCCTCTACGGCACGCCTGACCGGCCGAGTCGCTGGCAGCGCACCGCACCCACCGGCGAGACGGACAGCCCGATCTTCGGGACGGAGATCCTCCTACCCGACCCGGACCGGCCGGATCGCGCCTTCGTCATCGTCCATGTCCATATCCAGGCCGGCGGGTCCGAGCTCCTCGACGTCCTGCGCGCCGTCGCCGGCCGGCGCGGCAGTGCGACCCCACCCCCCGACCTCGGCTCGGCGCTGCCCACCTGGGCCCGCCTGGCGCCGTCGGCCCGAAGGTTCACAATCGCCTTCCTGACCTTCCCCACCCTTCCCGAAGCCGACCCGCCGCGACCCGTTGACGCCGCCCGAATCGACTCTTGGTCGACCGCGGACACCTGGCTGTGGCATCTCGCATCCCGTACCGCCAACGCCGACTACCCGCCGGATCCCGACCACGCCGACCAGCTCCTCGACGGACGAGTGATTCTCTCCGCAGACTGGCGCGGGCTCGTCACCCGGGACGGCGCCGCCTTTCTCGGTCTACGCCCCGACGACGGCGCCGACGATGCGTTCTTCGGCTTCGCCCAGCTCTACGCCCACACCACCTACCTCGACGCGGTCCTGATCGGCATGATCCAGAACGTGGCCATCACCGAGATGATCGCCGAGGCGGCCCGCGCGTTCGAAGCCCAGGACCTTACCCGTCATCTTGCTCGTCTCGAAGAACGGGCCGCGCGATTCCGCAACATCTACTGGCTCCGGGACGCCAGCGCCCACGGCCCGGCGAACGACATCCTCACCGCCTATCAGGCACAGCACCATCTGCCCGAGCGGTTCGACGCCGTGCTCACCGAGATCGTCGACCTGAACCGGATCGCCCAGACCCAGGAGGGGCAGCAGGTCGGCGCGGCGCTCGGCGTCATCACCGTCGTCGGCCTGCCCTTCGGCGCCGCCTTCGCGGTACTCCAGGTCCTCGGCGTGAACTCGGCGCGAGACCTCCTCATCGGCGTGCTCGCCGCGCTCGCCGGTTCCGGCGCCCTGCTCCTCACCCGGTTCGGCCGGCTCCTGCTCCGTTCTCTCCGGTAACCGGAGTAACGGGCTCCCGAAGCCGAGCGGAACCTCGGCCACGCCCCGGAAAGGGACGCTCCGTCGCCAGCGCACCGGGATGGCGGCGGAGTTTGATACTGCGGCCGCACAGTTGACTGGACGGCCACGGCAGACGCCACAGCAGACATTGAACGGTGCGAAGCCAGTCGAAGTTTTCGACAATCCGCTGGCAGGGCATGTGTCGCCATGACCACTTGATTCCGCCCCAATCTCGCGCGAAGGGGTAGCGCGACAACGGGGAATGACCCGACAGTGGAACCAGCGGAGGAGGTGAGTCCGACGAGCCCGACGAACCGACGCACTCTCATCGGCGGCAGCATGGCAGCAGCCGGCCTGTTCGCCACCGCGGACACCTCGGCGGCGATCTCCGACCGCATCGCCGAATCGGCTGTGGCTCCTCGCACCCTCCGCGAGATCGAACGGGACGTGCACGACATCGCCGCGGCCTATACCGCCACACCCGCGGGCCTGCTGGTGCCCCGGGTCGAAACGGGCTGGCTCGCCGTAGAACGGCTCCTCGACGGCCGGGTCCGCGGCCGGACCCGCACCACCCTGGACACCCGCGCAGGCCAGTACGCGCTCTACCTCGCGTTGACCGCTAACGACCTCGGCCACACCCAGGCAGCCGACACCTACCTCGACCTCGCCGGCCAGCACGCAGACGAGGCCGGGGATCGGCTCCTCGCGGACTGCGTCGCCGTGCTCGACAGTTCGTTCGCGTTCTTCCGTAACCAGCCGCACCGCGCCCAAGCCGTCGCCGCCGAACGGCGCCAGGACGCCCACCCCTACGCCCACCCCTACGCCCGGCCCATGCTCGGCGCCTGCGAGTCCCGCGCCGCGGCCCGTGCGGGCGATCCGGCGGCAGCCCGCCACGCCCTCGACGACATGTGGGCAAACCTGTGGACCGGTGGCCCTCTGCCCGGAACGGTCGCCGTTGACGAGGATCAAGCCCTCGCCCAGAGCGCGGCGATCCTCTCTCAACTCGCCGATCCCGCGAGCGAGGAGCACGCCCGGCGCGCTATCGCGGCCTACGCGGATTCCGGGCGTGCCGGGAACCTCGGGGGGTCATACAACGCCCTCGCACGCAGCTACCTACGCCGACCCGAGCCGGACCCCGAACGGGCCGCCGATGCCGCACGCTCCGCGCTGGCCGCTGTCGGGGAACAGCGAACGAGTTGGGTTGTCGACGTCGCCGGGCAGATGTGGCGGCAGATGGACGCCCGCTGGCCCGCCCTGCCCGCAGTCCACGACCTGGGGGTACTCGTCCAGGCCGCCGAACGGCCCGCACTTCCTCCAACCGCCACCTGAGCCGTATCCGAACATCCGTTCGTACGAGGCGCACAATGGGCGGGTGCGTCTCACCGTCGATCGTGACTCCTTGGCCAGCCTCGTCCCCTGGGCCGCCAGAATCCTCCCCGGCCGGGCAACCACCCAGCTCCAGGTCCTCGCCAGGCTCTTCCTCGAAGCGGGCGAGCATGCGCTGAAGGTCAGCGCCTACGACTACGAGGTGGCAGCCCGCGCCGCCGCGGGGCGGGCGCGGCCCTCACCCTCGACGGCCCGCTTCCCTTCGAGCTCCTGCCCGGTGACGAGCTCGGCCGGGATCTGCTGTCCCGGCGGCGGTTACACGATCTGCGGCACAGCTCGGCCTCGATCCAGCTCGCTGAGGGGGTCGACATCACGCTCGTCTCGAAACGCCACGGGCACAGCTCTACCCGGATCACGGGGGATCTGTACGCCCATCTGTTGCGGTCGACGGGCCGGGCCGCAGCGGAGGCAATCGCGAATGCAGTTCCCCGCGCCCACGTGCCGCCCACAACGATCAAGGAGCATTCCGGGGATAGGGAGAGAAATGCTTAGCTGCAGGTCAGACATCCCATGGTTTTCGTTGTCAAGCGGCGACGTCGAGTGTTGCTTTCTGTGTCCATGCGGTTGCCTCACTGTAGGGGGTGTGGGTCTTGAGGCAGCCGTGCAGGATTCCGACGAGCCGGTTGCCGAGCTGGCGCAGCGCGGCGTGGTGCGACGTGCCGCGCGCGCGGATCGCGTCGTAGTACGACCGGGCGCCCGGGGATGCGCTCAGGGCCGAGAGCGCCTGCTGATGTAGCGCGTCGGCGAGCCGGTTGTTGCGTGCGTAGCGGGCCAGGACCGTCTTCTTCTTCCCGGAGGCGCGGGTGATCGGGCTCGTGCCGGCGTAGTTCTTCCGTGCCTTCGCGTCGGCGTAGCGCGTCGGGTCGTCACCGAACTCGGCGAGCACCCGGGCCGCGAGGACCGGTCCCAGGCCGGGCTGGGACAGCAGGATCTTCGCGTCCGGGTGCTGGTCAAAATGGTCCGCGACCTGCTCCTCGAGCCGGGCGATCTCGCCGTTGAGGGCTGCGAGCAGCCCGGCCTGGGCGCGCACGACCGCGGCGTAGGCGGTGGTCGCCGCCGGCGTGACGGGCAGCTGCTCGGCCCGCAGCGCCGCCCGGATCGCGGCCGCCCTCTCGGGGATCTTCCGCCGGCGGGCGTGCCTGAGCGCGGCGCTGATCTGCGCAACGGTCAGCCTCGCGGCCTCGGCCGGCGACGGCGCCTTCGCGAGAAGCTCCAGCGCGTCAGGGGTATCGAGGTCGTCGAACGCGGCCAGCGCGGCCGGGAAGAACTCCAGGAGCGCCGAGCGCAGCCGCTGGGTCTGGCGGGTCCGGTCCCAGATCAGGTTCTGATGCGCCCGCGCCACGATCTTCACCGCCTCGGCGGTGTCACTGTCCCCAGCGACCGGCCGCAGCTGGTGACGGTCCGTACGGACCATGTCCGCCAGGCTGTGCGCGTCGCCGGCGTCGCTCTTGGCACCCGACGTCGAGTACCGCTCCCGGTACCGCGCCGCCTGCAACGGGTTCACCGCGATCACCTGGTAGCCCGCCGCGACGAGCGCCCGCACCCACGGGCCGCGGTCGGTCTCGATCCCGACCACGACCTGCTCCGGGCCGGCGTCCTCGGCCAGGTGCCGCCCGATCAGCGCGTGCAGCCGGGCGATCCCGGCCACGCCCTCCGGCAGCCGGCCCTTCGCCAGTCGCCGACCCGTCTCGTCCTGCACCTCCACATCGTGGTGGTCCTGCGCCCAGTCGTCACCGACGAACAGCATCCGGGTCTCCCGTCTCTCGGCACCAGGTCCGGCAGCCTCCAGGAGATCCACCACACCCTAATGGTCAAGTGCTCACGCCACGATCAGCGGGCACGACATCCCATCTGTGGTCCGCTCTCCCGACCACCGGCAGGGGCACGGTCTGACCTTAGGACTCGTCCTGCGTCCAGGGGCCTCGAGTGCTCACCTGCTGGCGGCTACCGGAACCGAGCCTGCCTCACGGCTGCCCGGTATGTCCCATTAGGGGCCTGCGTACGGGTGCGCCGCCAGGGACTTGAACCCCGAACCCGCGGATTAAGAGATCATCGGTGGTTCGTCCGCCAACGTCCGTGGACGTCCGCCGGTGCCGGTCGCGGGCTCGCAGTTGTCCGCCAAGTCCGTGACCGTTCGCCGCCGTTCGCGGGCTTGGCTGCCATCCAGGCTGCCAGCCTCTGCGATCTCCACCCTGGCGCAGACGGCGCTGATGCCTCTGATCCGTAGTTAGATCTGAATCTTCCGCCGACGTCCGTGGATGTCCACCGCGTCCGCTGACCTGGTGCGCTCCGTCTGCTGGTGTCCGTCAGCGTCCGCGGCCGTCCGACGGCTTGGCTGTCAACTTGGCTGTCACGTCTGCGACGGCCGTCCGACGACCCACGGCCTAGTGGTCGTCGCTGCAAGTTCGCCGGTTATGCGGCGAGGGCGAGGCCGCTGGCGGTCTTGAGGAGATCGGCGCGGGTGTACTTCCAGTCGAACGGGGCCGCGGTCTGGTTGTAGAGGTCCTGGAAGCCCATGACCCGGTCGCCGAGTGCGTCGAGGTCGGCGAAGTCCCCGCGTTCGATGGCCTTGCGCTGCAGGATCGAGAAGTAGATCTCCACCTGGTTCAACCAGGAGGCGTGGACCGGGAGGTGGACGAGCGTCGCGGTCGGATGGGCCGCGCTCATCCGGCGGATCGAGGTCTGGCCGTTGTGGGAGGAGCCGTTGTCGACGACCCAGAACACCCTGCGTGCCGAGGCGTAGGGCTCGGCCGTCATGACCTGGTCGACGAGCCGGTGAAACGGGGCGATGCCGGTGGTCGGCTCGATCCGGCCGATGACGTGGGCATGGTGGACGTCGTAGGCGGCGAAGTAGGCCAGGGTGCCGCCGCGTTGGTACTCGAACTCGACGCGCGGTCCGTGACGGGCCTGGGCGGGCGCGGTCGGGTGGCAGCGGCGCAGTGCCTGCAGTTGGGACTTCTCATCGGCTGAGATCACATAGTCGTTCTCGCCGAGTGGTGCACCGTCCCAGATCCGAGCGTAGAGATCGAGGACCCGGGAGGCCTTCGCGACGAACGCCGGATCCCTGGGGAAGATCCACGAGCGGTGCTGCCAGGGGCGGATCGCATCCCGGGCCAGCCAGCGTCCGACCGACGACGCTGACACGCCCGCCACGATGCCCTCCCGGGCCGCGTGGCGGGCGAGTTCGGCGTTCGACCAGCGTTCCAGCGGCGCACCGACGTCCGCGGGCCGGGTGCACGCCAACGCCTTGACCTCGGCGACCTGCACCGCGGTGAACCGGGCCGGCCGACCCGAACGGGGCCGGTCCACCAGCCCGGCGAGCCCTTCACGGGCGAACCGGCCCCGCCACTTGCCCACGGTGTCCTCGCAGACACCGAGATCGGTGGCGATCGTCGTGTTGCTCGCACCGTCGGCGGCGGCGAGCACGATCGCCGCGCGCAGCCAGTCACGGCGCGGCACCGTCAACGAACGGGCACGGCCCGCCAGAACGGCACGGACGTCGCAGGTCAGGGTGATCGCGGTGGCACGGCGGGACACCCTCCCGGTCCTACCGGGCCAGCCACGCCCCCAAGGCACACCACGATCAACCCCCGGCCACAATCAGACCGTGGCGGGTATCCCGGAATCGACGAAGATCTCCTTGCGGCAGCGTCTCGTCGCGCATGCCGCCACGAACTGGCCCGGGATCAGCGTGTCCACCCGCTACCGGGGTCGGTTCGCCTACGTCACCGCGACCGATCCCGACGGCGACGACCAGCCCCTGTGCCGGCTCCGCTACGGCGGCTACGCCAACCAGTGGGGCTTCGCGATCTGGCGCGCCAGCCACGACGACTACGCCGACTCCGTCCTGGCCGACGGCTCACCGACCGGCACCGCCGAAGCAGCCCTCGACCTCGCCGCCGGCCTCTACCTACCCGCCACCACCCATCACCGACGAACTAACGGCGGCGACCACTAGTGGCTCGGTACCTCGCTTAGATCGGGCCCGTCGTCTCGCAGCGTTGCCTGGTCCCTGGCTGTCTCAGATCGCGTGAACGGCAAGATCTTGCACTACTGTTGGAAGCAGGATGTGTTCGGCCGCGAGAACTCTCTCGGACAGGCTTTCGACCGTTTCATCCGGCTGGACGGGTAGTTCGTGTTGCGCGATAACGGGCCCCGCGTCGTACTCTGCTGTGACGATGTGGACTGAAGGCCCGGTAATGCGATCGCCGGAGGCCAGGACGGATTCATGTACTGCTCTGCCGTACATACCTTTTCCGCCATGTCTCGGCAGCAGAGACGGATGCACGTTTATGATCTTACCGGCGTAGGATTTCAGCGTGCACGGGCCAATATTTTTCATGTAACCCGCCGTGACGATCAGGCTGATCTTTCTTTCGTTTAGTAGCGTGCATATAGCCGTGTCGAGCTGATCGGGATCGGGATGCGTGACTCCTGACATGTGAGCGGCCGGTATGGCATGGGCTCGGGCATATGCAAGAGCGCCGGACCCTCCGTTGTTGCTCAGGACCAAGGCCAGGCGGAATGCCGCGGCAGGCCGGAGAGAGGATTGGTGCAGTGCCCGTAGATTGGTCCCGGTATGCGACGCAAACACCGCTACGCGGAAATCAGCCATGTACGGCACCCCGGCAGCTCGGCCGTGGCATCGCGTCTAAGGGCACGTCAAGGTAAGTCATGGGAGCCGACACACGCAGATTTTATGTCCACTCCGGCCTGGTTACCCCAGGCCAGGCTCGTCGCTGGCAAGTGAGGGTTGGGCTGTCCGGGGAGCGAAGCGCCCTGGCACTGGTGATGGGGCTGTCGGCTGGCGTGCCCTCTGCTCGTTCTTCGGCTGCCCATCGGCTGCGCGACGAACGTCCGCAGCATCACGTTCCGTGCCTCGGCTGGTTCAGCCCACGCTGGCGACTGGCGGACTTCGTCGAACGTCTCGGATGGTCTACGCGGTGCGGGGTGCGACGGGCCCGGCGAGCACGGCCGCCAGGCCGCGCGCAGCCGGTCGCGCGGCGCGGACCGCACCGCGGCTTGATCTCAAAACGAAGGATTCGGCAAATGCGCGGGCTCGTGCTCGTGGGGACCGGGCCGCCGCTGGCCCTGTCGGTGCCGGTCAACCGGTGAGGTCGGCGTGGTGCCGGACGTCCCACCGGTAGGCGTGGCCGTCTCGGCGGAGTTCGAGGAGGTCGACGCTGCCGACGGGCACGCTGATCGGTGGCCGCCTGCGAAGGTCGGTGAGTCGGCGGATGACCTCGTCGGTGGGCGGGGTGGCGTTGCAGTAGGTGACGCTGATGTGGGGTTTGAAACGGGCGGGCTCGTCGGGCACGGCGTCGGCGCCCAGGACGTCACCGATCGCGGCTCGTAGCTGCTCGCGTAGTTCGGCAACTGGGTGCCATGGGGTGGCGCGGAGGAAGGTTCCGCCGGGGTAAGCGGCGATGGGGCCGGCGGTGAGGGCGAACGGCTCGATGTCGGCGCATCGCTCGTCGGCGGCCTTCCCGATCGCGGCGACGGTCTCGGCGGGCAGCTCGTCGGCGAACGCGACGCCCTGCACGGTCATGTGCAGTCCGTCGACCGGCACGGGGTCGAGGTACTCCAGGTCGGCCAGTGCGCGTTGGAATCCGGCCACGTAGTCGGTGAGGGCCTGGTCCTGGAAGACGAGGTACCAGGTCAGGTAGCGCCGGTCCGGCCGCCATCCGGGGCGCCACCACCAGTGATCGGCCATCCGTTCGGTGCGGCGGAAAGCTTCCCAGTCGTCGGCGTCTACCTGGTCTTCGTGGGTCGGCGGCACGACCGCTCAGGGTAGACGGTGTGACCACCCTGATTGGTCGGCTGGGGGCCTGAACGTCAGGCGGTGGGCAGTCTCCAGGCTTTGACGGCGTCGTTGACCTGGGCGATCTCCGGGACGGTGCGCCACTGGGCGGCGGTGAGCAGGAAGTCCCGGGCCCGGCGGGCGACCACTTCGGATCGCAGATCGGCGCCGACGTCGAGTGCTTCGGCAACGAGTGCTCCGGCGCGGTCGGGCTGGGGGTTGGGACCGGTTAGGTAGGTCATGCTTGCGTCGACCAGGGTGAGGGCGTGGCTGGCGGTGGAGTCGGCGGCGGCGAAGATGGGGATGGCCTGGTCTGTGAACTCGCGGGCCCGGTCGGGGGCTCCGGCGGCGAGGTAGGCGGAGGCGGCGTTGCCGGCGATGCGGGATGCGGTGAACGGGTCGAAGGACAGGAAGTAGCCGACGGGGTCGGTGTCCTCGATGCGGGCGTGGGCGGCCAGGGCGCGGCCGACGGCCTCGTCGACTCCGGCGATGTCGCCGAGCTTGCCCAGGGTGCGGGCTTCGCCGCTGATGGCGAGTCGGATGCTGGCGGGGCCGCCGCGGGCGTAGCGCTGGCCGTCGCGGGCAAGGTCCAGGGCTTCGCGGTACCGGCCGCCGTAGTAGGCGATGAAGCTCTGGGTGCCGCGGACCCACGCGGCGAGATCGCGGTGTCCGGCGGTCTTGGCGAGGCTCATCGCCTCGTTGCAGTAGGCGCGGGCAACGAGTTCGTTGCCGAGGTCGAACGCGAGATAACCGAGCAGGCCGGAGAGCTTCCCGCCGATGGCGTACAGCTCGCGGCGCTGGTCGGGGTGCTGGTGTCCGGACATCAGGTCGGCGACCCACCGGCGCTGCTTCAGGGCGACGGGGTAGACGGTGGCGGCGTCGCTGTTCTCGTAGCGGCGGCCCACGACTTCGATGCTGGTGTCGAGCTGGTGTAGCGCGTCGTCATCGACGTTGGATGCGGCGAACTGCTGCATCCGGCGGGTGACCTCGTCGAGCTCGGCGTCGAGTGCGAACAGCGCTCCGGCTGCGATCACGGTGCGCCGGTCCGGGCTCGTCTCGCTGCCGGCGGTTTCCGTGGTTTCCGAGCTGGCGAGTCCGAGACGGTCTCGGGGGATGCCGAGTCCGTCGGCGAACTTCTCGAAGTTCTCGATGGTGGTGACCTGGCGTTTCCCGCGGACAATCACGCTGATGGACGGCTGCGGGATGCCGGTCATGGCGGCTATCTGCGACTGGGAGGCACCGGTCCACTTCCGGTAGATCGCCAGCACGGTCTGCATGTCCCGTGCGGTGAGGGCCTGGGCCATCTCGGGGCGGTCCCACAGGCCGGTCGGTGCGGTGGGTAGTGGGCGGCGACGGGTCATGGCTGCTCCCATCCACGAAACGGGATGTGTGGCGTGGTGGACCGTGTACCGTCCGCCAGTCTATCCACGCTGAGTATCCATCCACATATCTATTCCGAACTGCCTGGATGCGTGAGCGTACGTCCTGGCTGCGCCCCGTCTCCGCGGCCTGGCTGCGGGACGGGCGCTGGGCGTGGTGACCAGGCAGGAAGGGAGAGATGGCATGACGGACGTGGCTGCACGGCGAACATCGGTGGCAGCGGAACCGGTGTTGTTCGGCGTGGTCCGCTTCGAGGACGACGGTTCCGGCCGGGTGCGGGACACAATGATCACGTTTCGGTCGGCGCAGGAAGCGGAAGCGTTCGCGCTGGATCGCTGCTGGACGCGGTACCAGGTGTGCGCGTTGCGGTTCTTCGTGGAGGAGAAGCCGGCGGAGCTGGGTGACTGGATGGTGCTCGGTGGGCACCTGGATCATCTGGTCACTCGGCGTGCGCGGCGTCTCCGGTGACCGCCCACGACGCCCGGCCGCCGTTGCGTGCGGATGTGGTTCGGGATCGGTCGTTGGCGGCGGTGGTGACGCTGCCGTGGGGTGCCGGCACGTGGGCGGTGGTGATCCAGCCGGGATCGGACCTGGCGGACCTGCACCGGGCCCTGGCGGAGCTTCCGGCAGGGTTGGAGTTCCACTCCGTGCACGGGGCGGGAGACGTCATCCTCGTCTACCAACTGCCCGCCGGGGAGGTCTCCCGGCGGGATCTGCTGCGGCTGACCGGCTCGGCGCTCGACATCCCCACCGGGTTCCCGGACCGGTCGCGGTGGATCACCCGTGAGGAGCAGCAGGCGTACCGGGCGGGGCACGCGGATGCGTTCGGCGCGATCCGCGTCTTCCTGAGCCGCCCCACCGGCGGCCCCCCGGACGGGACAGGTTCAGGCCCGGTCAATCCTCGGGGGTAGACCGGGCCTGAACCGATGAAGGGCCGGATCCGATGGTGACCATGTCATCGGATCCGGCCCTTTCGCATGCCCGGGTGCTACCGGACGCTGTCGCACCGCTCAGCAGGCGGAATGAGCTGGGCGCCGATGGTGGCAAGGCTGCGTTCGATGCGGAGCAGGACCTCCAGGATCTGCTGATCCACCGGCAGGACCGGCAGGGGCACCTCGTCGGGCTCCCTCCCGAGGAGGACGGTCAACAGGTGGTCGTCCGGCCATCCGAGCGCGCGGGAGATGGCGGCGAGCGTGGCGTCCTGGGCGCGGCGGCTGCTGGTGCCCCGTGCCAGTTCCCGTAGGGTCGCGACCGACACCCCGGACGCGGCGGCCAACGCCTGCTGACTCATCCGCCGTTCCCGCATCCGCGCGGTGATCGCGGCACCGACAGCCCGCCCGTCGTCCCCTGCCGTCGTCTCGCGCGCCATCGTGGATCAACACCCCCGGATCGTTTGCTGTTTACCAAACAGTAGTTCGCGTGATGAGCTTCCCGGAAGGCTGCCATGACGGTGGGGCCGTTTTTATAACGAGGCGTTATCCATAGGCGTATAGAAGCTTGGCGAGCGCTCGGCGAGCGGTGCATGGTGGGTGTTGCCCGACGTACCCCGGACCACCCGGGGGCGGGGCTGACCTTCGGAGGTTGACGAATCCATGGCGGTTCCCCGGCGTATTCCCGTGCGCTTCGAGGACGTGTTCCCGGCGGGTGCTTTCGTGCTCGGTGTGGAACCGGCGAACGACTACGAGAAGGTGAAGGCGAACGCTCCCGACCCGCAGGAACGCGACCCGAACACCGGCGAGCGGATCTGGGCGGTGCGGGTGCTGGACCCGGACCCGGCGGCCCGGCAGGCGGAGCTGAAGGTGAAGGTGCCCGGGGAGGTGCAGCCGGTCCTGCCGGAGGTGATGCCGGGCACGCCGTTCCGGCCGGTGCTGTTCGACGGGCTGACGATCACGCCGTGGGTGGACACCAACGGCAAGTACCCGAAGCAGGGCTACGCCATGCGGGCCCTGCGGCTGCGGCAGGTCGGCGCGGTGCGGCGGACGGGGGCGGCGGCATGACCGGCCACGACGCTGACCCATCCGGGTCGTTCACCTCTCTGGCGCTGTACGTCGGGACGAGCTGGTACGCGGTGTGTCACAGCTACCCCCACCGGCCCCCGATCCTGTCCCTCACCGTGGGCCCGACCGCGCTCTCCCTGTCATCCGTCGCTGAGGCGGACCCGGCGGCGCACCTCGCGTTCGCGCGGGCGTTGCGCGACGCGGTGAACACCTACCTCGCCGACTGCGAGCGGATCGCCCTCGCCGCACAGAACGACGCCCCGCCGACGGAAAACGCGGCGTAGCGCCTCCCTCATTTTCCGGAACGTTTCCCTCTCCCCCTTCCCTCTTCCCGTGGTTTCGTGCGCTCGAAAACAGGGTGGTATTGCCATGTCCAGAATCTACGGTGACCAGCGGATGCCGCGGATTCCGTCCCGGCCGGACAAGATGCGGGTGCCGCTGTGGATGCTGCTCCTCGCGGTGGCCGGCAAGGGGCTGGTGCTCGGGGTGCGCTGGTGCTGGCGGCACCGGATCGCCGTTCCCGTCGCGGTCGGCCTGCTGGTGTTCGTCCACCGGTTTGGCCTGCTGGGCCTGGTGGGCCTGCTCGTCGGTCTGCTGCTGGTGGCGGTGGTCTGGCGGCGGGTGCATCCGGTGTCGTTCGGGTGGCTGGCACGGTGGGTGTGGGGACGGGTCCGGCTGGCGTTCGTCTACCGGCGGCGGTGGCGGCCGGCGATGGTGCACACCGACCTGGCGATCCGGGTCCCGACCTCGAACGCCGATCAGGTCACCTTCGACGACTACTACCCCCGGATCCGTTCTATCCGCTCGACGCGAGCGGTGGACGTGCTGCGGGTGGAACTACTTCCCGGGCAGACCCCGGAACAGTGGGCGGAGCAGGCCGAAGCCCTGCGGCACGTGTTCCGGGCCCGGCGCTGTCAGGTCCAGGCAGAACCGCACCGGTTCGTCCGGCTGCACTTCCACCACCGTGACACCCTCGTCCGCCCTGTCACTCCCGGTGACCTCGACGGGCCCCGACCCGGCGACGTGGCCCCGGATCTCGTGGACGATCCCGGTGCCGCGTCGGGCCTGCTGGTGGCGGAGCTGGGCGCGGTCCCGGTCGGCCGCTGTGAGGACGGCTCTCCGTGGACCCTGCCGGTCCGCGGGACGCATGTCCTCGTCGCGGGGGCCACCGGTGCCGGTAAGGGCTCGGTGCTGTGGTCGATCATCCGCGGTCTCGGCCCGGCGGTGCGGGCGGGCCTGGTGAAGCTGTGGGTGTGCGACCCCAAGGGCGGGATGGAACTCGCTTTCGGTGAGCCCTTGTTCGCCCGGTTCGCCACCACGACAGGGGAGATTGCGGATCTCCTCGACCACGCGGTGACGGTCATGCAACGACGCACGGCACGGCTCCGCGGCCGGACCCGGCTGCACACCCCCACCGTCGGCGATCCGCTGATCGTGGTGGTGGTCGACGAAATCGCGTCGTTGACGGCGTACGTCACCGACCGGGACGTGAAGAAGCGGATCGGGGCGGCGCTGCCGCTGCTGCTCTCGCAGGGCCGCGCCCCCGGCGTCGTGGTCCTGGCGGCGGTGCAGGACCCGCGTAAGGAGGTGCTGCCCTTCCGGGACCTGTTCCCGGTCCGGGTCGCACTGCGCATGACCGAAGCCGAACAGCCGGATCTCGTGCTCGGCTCCGGTGCCCGGGACCGTGGGGCACGGGCGGACGAGATCCCGCTGTCGCTGCCCGGCGTCGGCTACGTCCTGGCTGAGGGACAGCCGGAACCGGTCCGGGTCCGCGCGGCCCACATCGACGACACCGAGATCAGCCGCACCGTCTGGGCCTACCGGCCGTCGACGGCAACCGGCGGCGGCTGGACACCCGACCTCGACCCCTACACCGACAGCGGCTCCGCCGACGGTGCCGACCCGGCCGGATGGGATGAGGTCGCATGACCACCCCGGCCGGCGATCCGGATCTGTCCGCTCCGCTGCCTGTGGTGCCGGTGTGCACCACCTGCTCCCACCTGTACGTCGCTCACCGGCGGGGCCGTTGCCATGGCGACACCGGCACCCGGGCCGGCTGTGCCTGCACCCACTTCACCGAACCCGCCCCGCCCATCGCTACCGACCGTTCGGATCTCGACGTCGACGTCTCGGAGGAACTGCCCGCGTGACCCTCCCTCCCCCTCCCGGCCCTGACCCGGCCGGCCCCCACGACCCCACCAACCGTGACGATCGGCCCGGCTCTCGGGCGGCGCGGATGCGGATGCCGCTCGCCCGTGCGGTCGTCGAAGCGGTCGCCGTCGAGAACGGCGTGTGCGTCCGGCCGATGGCGATGCGGCGCACGAACCTCGACACCGGCGAAACCGAGATCATCCCCGTACCCTGCGGCGCCACCCTGGCCAGCAAGTGCCCGACCTGCGCGGAGAAGGCCCGGCGGCTGCGGATGGCGCAGTGCAGGGCAGGGTGGCACCTCGACGACGAACCGCTTCCCGACCCGGACCCGCCGTCCGATGACGCGAAGGTCCTTGCCGGCTTCCGCGCGGATCTCGAAGTCGCCCGGCAGGACGCGGAACGGGACAGTGACCCGGCCGGCGTCGCCGAGATCGACGCGCTGATCGGCCAGGTGGACGAGGAACTCAACGCCCTGGGCGTGCGCGGCAAGACTGCCCCGGACAACCGGGACCGGCCCCGCCGTGCCCGCTCGACCCGCCGGCGGCAGGACGCTGCCGACCTGCCGCGGTTGCCCGTGGAGAAGCGCACGATCGGCCGGACGTATGAGGCGGCGGACGGCACGACCTGGCGGCCGTCGATGTTCCTCACGCTGACCTGCGACACCTACGGGCGGGTGAACTCCGACGGAGCTCCGGTGGACCCAGCGTCGTATGACTACCGGCGGGCGGCCCGCGACGCGATCCACTTCCCGAAGCTGATCGACCGCTTCTGGCAGAACCTCCGCCGTGCGGTCGGCTGGGACGTGCAGTACTTCGCCGCGCTCGAACCGCAACGGCGGCTCGCCCCGCACCTGCACGCGGCCCTCCGCGGAACCGTGCCACGGGCCCTGCTGCGGCAGGTGGCGGCGGCCACGTATCACCAGGTCTGGTGGCCACCGTCTGGCCAGCCCGTCTACCTGGACACGGCACTCCCGACCTGGGCAAGCGAAACGGGCGGATACGTCGATCCGGCTTCCGGCCGGCCGCTGCCCACCTGGGATGAGGCGCTCGACGCCATCGGAGACGAGGACGAACCGTCCCATGTGGTGCGCTTCGGCCCGCAACTGCAAGCGGACGGCTTCACCTCGAACTCGGCGCACACCGGCCGGATGATCGGCTACCTCTGCAAGTACCTGACCAAAAGCCTCGACGCCTGCCACACGGCCACCACCGACCGGCAACGGCGCCACGTCGACCGGCTCGCCGAAGCCCTGCGCTACGAACCCTGCTCACCCACCTGCGCGAACTGGCTCCGCTACGGCGTCCAGCCGAAGAACGCGAAACCGGGCCTCGTCCCGGGACGCTGCCGCGGCAAGGCACACCGACGGGAGACCCTCGGCTTCGGCGGCCGGCGGGTCCTGGTGAGCCGCAAGTGGTCCGGCAAGTCGCTGACCGACCACAAGCATGATCGCGTCGCGTTCATCCGGGAGCAGCTCGAAGCGCTCGGCCACACCGCCACCGGCCCGGCCGCGGCAACCGACACCGACCCGGCTCGCACCGCCTGGACGATGCTCCGGCCCGGCGACCCGGCCGCACCTCGCCGCGAACACCTGCTGTTGCAGGCCGTCGCGCAACGCCACGCCTGGCGCGCACAGCTCGACGCGGCCCGACGCGCCGCACCCGACGAACTTCCGGCAATCGGCCTCGGCCCACCGGGCAGGGCACAAGCCGCCTGATCACCCGTCCTGACCCGTGGGAGAGAACCGTGACCAAGCTTCTCCTGACTCCGGCGGAAGCCGCCGAACTCCTCGGTGTCGGCCGGACCACGATCTACGAACTCATGAACAGCGGCGACATCCCGTCCGTGCGGATCGGACGCGCGCGCCGCATCCCGGCCGCTGACCTGGTCGCCTTCGTCGACCGGCTGCGCGGCGTCGTCGAAGAGGGAAAAGCGGCATGACGCGGGCGCGGTGCCGAGCACCACCCACCCCGACCGATCCGGCTCGCAAGCAAGGCGGTCCCGGCGAGTGCGCCAACACCCGACCGGGACCTGAGACCCCACCCCTGCCTCAGACAGGAACGAAGCCCTGATGAACATCTTCTCTTCCGGCAACTTCGGCGCGTGGCGCACCCCCGGCGGAGACTCCCCGCTCGTCGCGACCCGCACCACCGACAGCGGCGACCACACCCTGACGATCCGGCCCGGCGCGGACGTCGGCGATCTCGCCGTGATCCTGGGTGACCTGCCCGCGGACGCCGTGTTCGCCGAGCACTTCGGAGACGTCGACCTCGTCCTGATCTTCCGCCAGGACCCCGGGCTTTCGGCAGTCGTCCCGGCCAACGCCAACCCCTCGACGGGACCGGCGGCGGCGAGCGTCCCCCGCCCATAGCGGCTGCTCTGCCTGCTCTACCCCTCCATTTTTCTTCCGTCCTCTGGTGGCGCCTGAAGCTGTCGGGGTGTCGGACGGGTCCAGGGTCGGCCGTAGGCCGATCGCGTCAGCGACGCGAAGCGCCCTGGACGCGGCCGGCGCCCCGGCAGACCATTCCTGCGCCAGAGAACGGAAAGCCACCGGCACCGGGCAACGCCACCCGCGGCCCGCGCGCCTCTCCCCGTTCTTTCGGCAAGGAGCCCCTTTCATCATGAACACCGACCACGACGGGCACCCGACGATGAGCCTTCAACAGGCTCTCCGGGAACACCTCGACCGTGCCCGCGCCGGACAGGGTCGGCTCTACCCCCAGCCGGACGGTGAGTCCAAGTTCGCCTGCGACATGGGCGACAGCCGCTACGGCTGCCCGTGGTGCGACACCATCGAATGGCCCGACGGCAACCCGCTGGACGCTGCCTGATGGCCGCGCGCAAGGGCCGGCGCGGCGCCGGTGAGGGCGCGATCTACAAGGACGCTTCCGGCCGCTGGCGAGCGACCGTGGACCTCGGCTGGAAGGACGGGAAGCGACAGCGGAAGTACCTGTCCGGCAAGACCCGCACGGAGGTCGCGGAGAAGCTGCGGGCACTGCGCCGAGAGCAGGAAGACGGCGTCGCCGTGGTCACCGGGGTGAAGCCGCTGACGCTGGACGAGTGGCTCACGTTCTGGCTGGACACGATCGCGGCGAGGAAGGTCCGCCCGTCCACCCTGGCGACCTACCGCGGGTACGTGCGGAACCGGATCGTCCCGGCGCTCGGCGCGGTCCGGCTCGACCGGCTCGCCCCGGAGCACCTCGAAGCGTTCTACCACCGGTGCGAGAAAGAAGGGCTCGCCGCGGCCACGGTGCTCCAGATGCATCGGATCATCTCCCGTGCGCTGAAGGTCGCGCACCGGCGGGGACGGATCGTCCGGAACGTGGCAACGCTGGTCGATCCGCCTTCCGTCGACCGGGACGAGATCCGTCCGCTCACGGCGTCGGACGCGCGGGCCATCCTCGACACGGCGAAGGGCCAGCGCAACGCGGCCCGCTGGTCCGTCGCGCTGGCGCTCGGGCTCCGGCAGGGTGAGGCGCTGGGCCTGCCCTGGGACGCGGTCGACCTGGACGCGGTCCCGGCCACGCTCACGGTGCGCCAAGCCCTGCAACGGCGGGCCTGGGCGCACGGCTGTGCCGACCCGAAGAACTGCACCACTGCCCGTCGGTGCCCCCGTCGTACCGGCGGGGGCCTGGTGATCGTCCGTCCGAAGAGCCGGGCCGGTCGGCGGACGATCGTGATCCCGCCGAACCTGGCGGCCAGCCTGCGGGCCCACCGGGCCGCACAGCGCGCCGAACAGCAGGCGGCCGGCGGCGAGTGGGCCAACGAACACGATCTCGTGTTCGTCCAGCCGAACGGGCGGCCGCTCGACCCCCGGGCTGACCACCGGGCCTGGCAGGACCTGCTGTCACAGGCCGGTGTCCGCGCGGCCCGGCTCCACGACGCCCGGCACACGATGGCGAGTCTGCTGCTCGCGCAGAAGGTTCACCCGCGGGTGGTCATGGAGATCATGGGGCACTCGCAGATCAGCCTGACCCTCGGTACGTACAGCCACGTGGCGCCGGAGCTGTCGACGGACGCGGCGGATCGGATGGGCTCCGCCCTATGGGGAGAAACAACCCCGGCCACGGACGGTGAAGAAGGCCAAAACCAGGAGAACGAGAAAGGCTGACATGGCGCGCGCCCGTGGCCGCCCACTGGCTGCCCACATGGCTGCCAGAAAGAAACGGCGGCCCCGTCCAAATGGACGAAACCGCTGGTAGATACGGGTGCGCCGCCAGGGACTTGAACCCCGAACCCGCGGATTAAGAGTCCGCTGCTCTGCCAATTGAGCTAGCGGCGCGTTGCCTCCGCGTCCCCGCGGCGACATGCAGAACTCTACCAGGCGCTGGAGACGAGTGGCCGGGGGGTGCGGGCGCGGCGCTCGGTACCGGCGGCCACCTTGGAGATCGCCGATGGCGGGGGCTCCGGGGTCCCTGTGTGTCCTCCGGGGTCCCTGCGTGTCCTCCGGGGCTGATCTTGCTCGGGACCTTGCTCGCTCGGGACCTTGCTCGGGACCCGCGGCTTCCTGTGGTCTCGGCTCGGAGCCGTGACGGGCATCAGCGGGGTTCCAGGAATGTTTCGCTGATAGACATGACGTGGCCGACGCCGCGGGCCTGCCGGACGTACGGTCAGGCTGGGACACCGCGGTGAGGCTGGGACGCGGCGGCTTTGGCGTCTCGTCCCAGCCTTCGCGTCCGATCCGGACCGGCGTCACGCGGGTACCGAATCGGACCTGACGACCTGGAGGCCCACCGCGAGCTCCGAAGCATCGTCCGCTGACACGGCCCGTCCCTCGCACGGACCGCCGGATCGGCCGGACCCCAGTCCGCATCCGGCTCTGGCTCCCGTCGAGCGATCGCAGTTGCCCAGCCCACGCCCACGGCCCCAACCAGCCGAGGAGCCTGCCGCGCCCGGGCCGGAGAAAGCCGAGGAGGCCGGGCCGGAGAAACCGGCGGCCGGCTGGCTGCGCAGGATTCTCCGCGAGATCCTCGTGTACCGCCGCAACGCCGCCTTGGCCTTCGGCGCCGCGCTGCTCGGCACGCTCGTCACGGCCGCCGTCCCGTTGGTCGAGCGGCAGGTCATCGACAACGTCGTAGTCACGCACCGCCACTCTCTCGCACCCTACGTCGCCATTCTGCTCGGGGCCGGGGTCGTCGTCTTCGCCGCCGCGTTCGTCCGACGCTACGTCGGTGGTCGGCTCTCCCTCGACGTCCAGTACGACCTGCGCGACGCCGTCTTCAGCGCCATCGAGCGCCTCGACGGGGCCCGGCAGGACCAGCTCCAGACCGGGCAGGTGGTGAGCCGGGCGATCTCGGACGTCACCGTGGTCCAGGGTCTGCTGTCCTACCTGCCGATGATGAGCGGCAACCTGGTGCTCTTCGTCGTGTCCCTTGTGGTGATGGCCTGGCTGTCCCCGCTGCTCACTGTCATCGCGCTCGCGCTGGGGCCGGCGCTGTTCATCGTCGGCTACAGCGCCCGACGCACGGTCTTCCCGGCGACCTGGGCGGCGCAGCAGCAGGCTGGCGAGGTTGCCGGAGCGGTCGAAGAGGCCGTCGCCGGCGTCCGGGTGGTGAAGGGGTTCGGACAGGAGGCCCGCGAGCTGGACCGGCTGGCGGTGGACGCCCGGTGGCTGTTCGCGCTTCGGATGCGTGCGGTGCGCATCACCAGCAGGTTCGGTGCGGCGATGCAGGCCGTTCCCGCGCTCGGCCAGGTCGCGGTGCTGGCGCTCGGCGGCTGGCTGGCGCTGACGGACCGGATCACCCTCGGTACCTTCCTCGCGTTCAGCACCTATCTCGGCGCCCTGATCGGGCCGACGCGGACCCTCGCCGGTCTGCTCACCGTGGGCCAGCAGGCCAAGGCCAGCACGATACGCATCTTCGAGATCATCGATTCGCAGCCGGCGATCACGGACCGGCCGGACGCCGTGCGCCTTGGCCGGATCCGCGGGCTGGTCGACCTGGACAGTGTCACGTTCGGCTACGCTCCGTCTCGCCCCGTGCTGCGGGACGTGAGCCTGCGGATCGAACCGGGGGAGACGGTCGCCCTCGTCGGCACGTCCGGTTCGGGTAAGTCGACGGTCGCGATGCTGCTGCCGCGGTTCTACGACCCCCAGGCCGGGACGGTCCGCCTTGACGGTGTGGACATCCGCACGGTGACACTGTCGTCGCTGCGGGCGCAGATCGGGGTCGTCTTCGAGGACAGTTTCCTGTTCTCCGACACGGTGCGCGCGAACATCGCCTACGGCCGGCCGGGTGCCACGGACGACCAGATCATCGCGGCCGCGCGGGCGGCGCAGGCGGACGTCTTCATCCGCGGCCTGCCCGACGGCTATGACACCGTCGTGGGAGAACAGGGCCTGACCCTCTCCGGCGGCCAGCGCCAGCGCGTCGCGCTCGCCCGCGCGCTACTCACCGATCCCCGCGTCCTGCTCCTCGACGACGCGACCTCGGCCGTGGACGCCCGGATCGAGGCCGAGATCCATGACACGCTTCGGACGATCATGCGTGGCCGCACCACTCTGCTCATCGCGCACCGGCGCTCCACCCTGCGCCTTGCCGACCGGATCGCCGTGCTCGACGCCGGCCGGATCGTCGACGTCGGGACCGAGGCCGAACTGACGGCCCGATGTCCTCTGTTCCGCCATCTGCTCGCCGGCCCCGGCGAGGGCCTTCCCGACCAGCTCTCGTCCCCGTCCCCGTCTCCCGACCCCGGCCTTTCTTGCCTGTCCAGAGGGATAAATCAGACGCAAAAGGCTCTGGATAGGCAAGGAAGTAGGCAAGGGAAAGGAAGTAGGCAAGGGAAAAGAAAGGGAAATGTTCTCCGGGGTGGTGCTACCCGGGGTGGTCTCGGCCGGGGGCTCGGCGGCGGGGGCCCCTTCGGTGACATGCCGGCGACCCCCGACCTGCTCGCCCGGGTCGACGCCCTGCCCCCGGCGCTCGACGAGCCGCGGGTCGACCAGGCTGCGGCGGCCGCCCCCGACCCGGCATTCTCGCTGCACCGGCTGCTGGCCGTGGTCCGCTGGCCGCTCATCCTGGGCCTGCTGCTGGTGGCGGCAGACGCCGTCGCGGGTCTCGCCCTGCCAGCGTTGGTGCGGCATGCCGTCGACGCCGGCGTGAGCGTCGGGGCACGTGACGTCCTGTTCGCCACCGCCGGTGTCGCGCTGGCGGTGGTGCTGGTCAACTGGGCGGTGCAGGTGTGGCAGACCCGTGTCACGGGCCGGATGGGGGAGCGGCTGCTCTACATCCTGCGGGTGAAGACCTTTGCGCAGCTGCAGCGCCTCGGGCTCGACTACTACGAGCGCGAGCTCGCCGGCCGGATCATGACCCGGATGACGACCGACGTCGACGCCCTGTCGACCTTCCTGCAGACCGGCCTGACCACCGCCATCGTCAGCCTGCTGTCCTTCTTCGGCGTCCTGGTGGCGTTGATCGTGCTGGACGCCGAGCTCGCCCTGGTCGTCGTCGCCGTACTGCCGATCCTGATCGTGGTGACGGTGGTGTTCCGGCGTCGCTCCTCCGCCGCCTACACCGAGTCCCGGGAACGGGTCAGCGCCGTCAACGCATCGCTGCAGGAGAACCTGACCGGGCTGCGCATCGCCCAGGCGTTCGGCCGGGAAGCGGTCAACCAGGCGAGGTTCCGCGAGCTCGCGGACAGCTACCGCCGCTCGCGGCTGCGGGCACAACGGATGATCGCTCTCTACTTCCCGTTCGTCGAGTTCCTCTCCCGGATCGCGGGTGCTCTCGTGCTGGGAATCGGCGCCCACCTGGCCGTCGGCGGATCCCTGTCGCCGGGAGCACTACTCGCGTTCCTGCTCTACGTGGACCTCTTCTTCGCGCCGGTGCAGCAACTGTCCCAGGTGTTCGACGGTTATCAGCAGGCCCGGGTCGGTCTGCGCCGGCTTTCCGAGCTGCTGCGGACTCCGACCTCGACGCCGTCGGCCGAGTACCCGCGACCGGTCGGACGGCTGGCCGGCGAGGTGGTCCTGGACGGCGTCCGGTTCGCCTACGTGGGAGGCACTGCCGCGCGGACGGAGAACGCGGGGCCGGCGGGAAACGCGGGGCCGGCGGGAAACGCCGTGAACGGGGTGAGCCTGCGCATCGCCCCGGGGGAGACAGTCGCCCTGGTCGGGGAGACCGGCGCGGGCAAGTCCACGGTGGTGAAGCTGATCGCCCGGTTCTACGACGTGACCGAGGGCGCGGTGCGGGTGGACGGTGTTGACGTGCGCGACTTCGACCTGCCCGCCTACCGGCGACGGCTCGGCGTCGTTCCGCAGGAGCCGTTCTTGTTCTCCGGCACGGTCCGGGACGCCATCGCCTACGCTCGGCCGGATGCCTCCGACGCCGAGGTCGTGGCGGCGGCGCGGGCGGTCGGCGCCCACGCGTTCATCACCCGCCTGGCCGACGGCTACGATCATCTGGTCGGCGAACGCGGCCGGGGACTGTCCGCCGGCCAGCGTCAGCTCCTGGCGCTCGCCCGCGCGGAGCTCGCCGACCCGGACATCCTGCTGTTCGACGAGGCGACCGCGGCGCTCGACCTCGCGACGGAGGCTGCGGTCACGGCAGCCTCGGAGGCGGTGGCCACCCGGCGGACCACGATCATCGTCGCCCATCGGCTCACCACGGCGGCCAGGGCCGACCGGGTGGTCGTGATGGCGGACGGCCGGGTGGTCGAGCAGGGGCCGCACGCCGAGCTGGTGCACGCCGGCGGCCCGTATTCCCGCCTGTGGGCCGCCTTCACCGCGGAGTCGGTCACGCCCGCGGAGTCCGTCACGCCCGTGGATCTCAGCCCGACCGCGGACAGCGGTGCTGACCGGCGAGCGGCTGGCTGACCGGCGAGGGCGACCTCATTCCGTAATGTCATGGTTCGCCCTCAAGTCTGAGGGGATGCCCTCACGGGGCGACGAGCGAGCCCGCCCGCCGCCCCGATCGACCGAGCGGTCACCCGGGGCCGGCGGCGATCAGAGGAGGGGATCATGAAGGCGAACGGTCTGTTGATGGAGATCGCCTGGCCACGGCTGCCCAGCGGAATCGCCACACCAGGTGAACTCGCCGACCGGCTGGACGCCGACCTGCGGGACCGCGCCAGGGTCGCCGCGTTCGACGAGCACGGTCTGTGGGTCCGGGTCCACCAGCCGCACCAGGTCGAGGCGCTCGCTGCCGAACTCGCCTATAAGCTCTCCCAGGTTGGCGCGCCCGATCAGACGTTCCTCTCCTGGCACGACGAGCTGGGTGATCATCGTCGTTCGCTGAGCGGCCGTCGGATCGGGATGCACCGCAAGGTCGCCTGAACATTCCGGCGAATTCTCGACGAGGTCCCGGGAAGCCCGGGAAGCCTAGAAGATGGTGGATCGGCCCGGTCAGCCCTCGGTCAGCCCCCGATCGGTCGGCTGGCGGTCAGCCCGCGGCCGGCTGGAGGGTCTCCCGAGCGATCGCGGTGCCGAAGCGGACGGCGCCAGGGGACGGGACCGGGCAGGCTGTCATCGGCTTCTGGGGCAACGGACAGAAGTGGACCCCGTCGGGGCTGCGGACCGTGACGACCCCGCCGGGCTCGCAGGTCTCGCCCGCGGCACAGGGCATCGTCGAGGTGAACCGGCCGTCCATGGTCAGGACCCGACCCGCGGGGACCACCCGGGTACGTTCGTGCTCCGCGGCGATCTGGCGCCACAGGCGGTCCAACGGGGTCATCCCGGCCTCGTCGACCGTCTGGTCACGCCGTGGCGGCGCATCCACGAGGACGACTTCGATGCCCTGATTCGTCAGCATCGTGACGGCCTTCGTCACGTCCTCCCGGTAGGCCGTCACCAGGTCACGACCCTGCATACAGGGCGTCACCTGGTTGCCGGAGAACACCAGAACCGCGGTGGTCGGCCGCCAACGCCGCGCCTGGTCGCGGATGTCCATGAGCCAGTCGCAGGGAGCCGTGCCACCCCAGGTGCGCACCAGCACGGCGGTCCCGCCGTCCGCGCGGGCCGCCTCGTCGAAGGCGTCACCCGCCTCCCAGGCGAGCGAGTCGCCCCACAACGCCACCCGTGGCCTGTCGTCGGAGGTCCTGTTCACCACCAGGGCACCCCCGACCAGGACGATCGCGACGACGAACAGCCAGCCGATCGGTCCCCGCCGTCCGATCCGCACGGTCCGCCCCTTCCTGCCCCGCCGCGCCGGCCGGTATCACCGGATCCCCGATCACGTCCGACCCTGCCCGGCTGCCCACCACCTCATCGTGCTTCCTGCCCGGCGCTGTTCTGGTGACGGGTGTGCCGTCCCCACGAGCGGACATTACTGAACGTACCGCCCATAGCTGTTCTATCCAGAGACCCGAGTAGCTCCGCTAGCGCGGGCGGTCGTGGCCGAGACGGAGGCTGGGGGCGGGGCATGGCGGTACCCGTGGCGGTGGGCATGGGGGCGCCGGTCGGAAGGCGAGACCGGATCTGTGGGAGAGTTTTTGCCATGACGCGGTCCGTTGCGACGCGCAGGCCCGCCATGGCACGCCGTGCCGCCGCCACGGCGTTGACCCTGGGCGGCGCGGCCGGGCTCACCTACGGCATTCCGTCGCTCACCACACTGCGTCGACTACGGCTGCGGTGGACGCCGGCGCTCGCAGGGCTCGGCGCGCCCGATCACGTCGCGCTCACCTTCGACGATGGTCCGGATCCCGTGTCCACGCCACAGTTTCTCGACGTGCTCGCCGAACTCGACGTGCGGGCGACGTTCTTCGTCCTCGGTGGTCTGCTGGAACGCGCACCGACGTTGGCGCGGGAGATGGCCGCCGCCGGGCACGAGCTGGCCGTGCACGGCTGGGATCATCGCCCGATGCTGTTGCGCGGTCCCCGCTCCACGCACGACCATCTCGCCCGCACCCGGGACCTGGTCGTCGAGATCACCGGTCGCGCGCCGCGGTTCGTCCGGCCGCCGCACGGCATCCTCTCGGCCGGGCTGCTCGTCGCGGCCCGCCGCCTCGACCTCAGCCCCGTCCTGTGGTCGGCATGGGGACGCGACTGGACGGCCGAGGCGACGCCGGGCAGCGTGCTGGGCACCCTCGCCCCCGACCTGTGCGGGGGCGCCACGGTGCTGCTGCACGACTGTGACTGCACATCGGCCCCCGGGGCCTGGCGCAGCGCGCTCGGGGCTCTGCCCGGGATCGCCGCGCGCTGCGACGACGCCGGCCTGCGCCTTGGACCACTCGCCGAGCACGGCCTACCGGCCTGGTCGAATCCTCCTTCTGGCAGGAGCGGCCGGGCAGGTCAGACGGCCGGGTAGAGGGAGTAGCTCGGGAAGTTGCCGACGAGCCGCTCGTCGGCGTCCGTGCCTACGGTGACGGCCCTGGCCAGATGGACACCGCCGACGAAGGCCCCCTTCCAGGAGGCGCCGCGGCCACCGAACGGCTCGTCCCGGTCGCCGCGGGAGCGCGGCTTGTTGACTCCGACCTTGAACGCCTGCAGCTCCCCGGCGAGCCGGCGGGCATGGGACTCGTCGTCGCAGGCCAGTGAGGCAACCAGCGCGCCGTTGGAGGCGTTCATCGCCGCCAGCAGCTCAGCCTCCGAGTCGACGACGACGATGGTGTCGACCGGGCCGAACGGCTCCGCGTGGTGCAGCGCGGACGACGCCGGCGGGCTCAGGATCGCCACCGGCGGCACGTAGGCGGAGGTGTCCTGCCCGGGGATGAACCGGCCGTCCGCGAGGTCTCCGCGGTAGATCGGCACGCCGCCCTTCGTGATCGCCTCGTCGATCTTCGCGGCCAGCTCGGTCGCCTTGTCCGCGGTGATGACCGGGCCGTAGTCCAGCTCGGGCAGCTGGTCGGTGTCGTCGGCGACGGCGAGGGGATGGCCGAACCGGACGCCGGAGACCACCGGCAGGTACATCTGGAGGAACCTGTCGAACAGTTGGCGCTGGACGACGTAGCGGGGGTAGGCGGTGCAGCGCTGCTTGCCGTACTCGAAGCCCTTCTTCAGATGGGCGGCGAGCACGTCCCACTGGGAGAAATCCCAGATACCCCAGGCGTTGAGGCCCTCCTGCTCTAGGAAGTGGCGCTTACCGGTGTCGACCAGGGCAGCGGCGACCTGGCCACCCGCCGACCGGCCGCCCACGAAGGCCAGGCAGCCGATCTCGGGGGCGCGGACCAGCGCCGAGCTCAGCCGGGAACCCGATCCGGAGACCAGCGAGACCGGCAGACCCTCCCGGCGGGCCAGTGCGCTCGCCAGGGTCAGGCAGGCGGCGCCGCCGTCGGTCGGGGTCTTGGCGATGGTGCCGTTGCCGGCGAGGATCTGGACGAGCACGGCATGCATGAGCACGCTCATCGGGTAGTTCCAGCTGGCGATGTTGCTCACCGGACCGGGTAGCGGGGTGCGCCCGGCGATCATGCCGTCGATCTCGTCGATGTACCAGCGCACCCCGTCGAGGGCACGGTCGACGTCGGTGCGCGCCAGTCGCCAGGGCTTGCCGATCTCCCAGACGAGCAGGAGAGCCAGCAGGTCGCGGTGGGCGTCCATGGCGTCAACGGCGGCGCGTACTCGGGCCTTGCGCTCGGGCAGCGCCACGTCGCGCCAGTGCTTGTGGTCGTCGAGAGCGGCCCGGATCGCATCCCGGGCCTCGTCCTGCTCGATCATCGGGGGCCCGGCGATCGGTGTGCCGTCGACGGGGGACAGGCTGTGCAGTGGATTTCCAGTTCGATGCCAGTGCCCGCCCCAGAGATTACGGAGGCGGTCCTCGTCGAACGCCTCGGGGGCAACCTGGCGGCAGGTGGTGAACGCCTCGGACCAGGTGGTACCCGGCTTAATGTGGAGTCGTGGCTGGGAGCTGCTGGATGCTGCGGCCATACCGGTGATATTGACGGTCATCCGCCGATCACGCCAGGCAAAGCGGCCCACTATTTCGAGGATTCTTAGATGACTGTATCAGATTAATAACTCTCGGTAATTTCCTGCATAAACCGTCATGTGGTCACTCATCGCCCCCGCTCGATATCCAATGATCTTGCTGGTGCTGCTGGTGCTGCTGGTGCTGCTGGTGCTGCTGGTGCTGCTGGTGCTGCTGGTGCTGCTGGTGCTGCTGGTGCTGCTGGTGCTGCTGGTGCTGCTGGTGCTGCTGCTGGTGCTGGCTTGCCGCTCTGGTCGCCGGGGTCGTTGCCAGGAGGAAACCGGGCGCGACTCGCCACGCGAACATGGTCCTATGCGGGTGGGTGGCAGCGTCCACCGCGTACTATTTCCGGCATGTCGGATGCGTTTATCGGGCAAGATGGTGGCACCACTTCGGCGCCGTCACGACCTCGGGTGTGTACTTCATCACGTAGAGTGGGATGGTGTCCGAACCGCCTTTCGTTCGCGTCCGGGTTGCCGCCGCTCGGACCATTCGATCCTGATTCCCGGATGTGTGATGACGGCCAGTGTCGTGCCGCCGTCGGCCGCTGAAGCCGACTCCGTCGAGGGCTCCGCGCTGATCCGGGTCCTCGTAGTAGATGATCATGAGTTGTTCCTTCAGGGCCTGCAGACGGTCCTGGAGATCGAGGAGGACATCAGCGTCGTCGGCCGGGCCGGTAACGGTCAAGAGGCTCTGACCTTGGCCTCCGGGACATCGCCGGACATCGTCCTGATGGATGTCCGGATGCCGGGCCGGGACGGGATCGCCGCGGCGGGTGCCATCAAACGTGCTGTTCCGCGCACGCGTATCGTGATGCTCACGGTCTCGGACGAGGAGTCTGACCTGTTCGAGGCGATCAAGGCGGGTGCGGTCGGGTACCTGCTGAAGTCGATTCCGCCGCACGAGGTGGCCGACGCGGTGCGGGCTGTCCACAATGGGCAGAGCCTGATCAGTCCTTCGATGGCATCGAAGTTGATGGTCGAGTTCGCCACGATGGCCCGGGGTACCGAGGACCGTCCTCGGGCGCACGCCCCGCACCTGACCGCGCGAGAACTCGAGGTACTGAAGCTGGTCGCTGAGGGGCGCGCGAACCGCGAGATTGCCCGCAAGCTGTTCATCAGTGAGAACACGGTCAAGAACCACGTTCGTAACATCCTGGACAAACTGCAGCTGCACTCGCGGATGGAGGCCGTGATGTACGCGGTTCGTCAGGGGCTGTTCGACATCGAGTGAGCCCGGCGGGGCCGCACGGTTGCCACGGTGGGCCTCTGTCCGCCAACCCGCGGGGCCTGGTCGGCGGGATATTGCTCTGGGGTGGGTGACGGGACTTGAACCCGCGGCCACCGGGACCACAACCCGGTGCTCTACCAGCTGAGCTACACCCACCAGAACCTGGCTGCCATGCCGAAGGAGGAGACCCGGCCGGACCGGAGATCCTCCGACCGGTGCGAATCCGGGATATTCCGAATCCGGGACGTTCCACCCACGCCGCCTGACCAAGCGAAGCTATCGTACCGGTCCGCGCCACTGGATGGGCAAGGGGGTTACCCCGGTCATGCCCGCCGCGCTCTGCGAGATCACTGCCCGTTCAGGCGGGCGGTGGAAGGTCTCCCGTCCAGCCGCGCGGGTGAACCGGCCGGGTCGTCCGGTTGCGGGTGCTCGGAGCCTCCGGCGGTCAGGGAGGCCAGCGACGCATCGGCCTGGTCGCGGATCTCGGCGGCGATCGCGCGGGCCTGCTCGGTGCCCGGCCCCGGCTGGGGAACGAACACGGCCCGTCGGTAGTAGCGCAGCTCCTCGATGCTCTCCTGGATGTCCGCCAGGGCCCGGTGGCCGCCGCGTTTGACCGGAGCCGCGTAGTAGGCCCGCACGTACCAGCGGCGGGCGAGCTCCTTGATCGACGAAACGTCGATCATGCGGTAGTGCAGGTGAGCGTCCAGCGACGGCAGATAGCGTGCGAGGAAGGTGCGGTCCGTGGCGATCGAGTTGCCGCACAACGGGGCCTTGCGCACCTCGGGAATCCGGGTGCGGACGTAGTCGAGGAGCTGGCGCTCCGCGTCGTCGAGGGACAAGGTGGACGCCCGGACGGCGGCGGTCAGGCCCGAGGCCTCGTGCATCTCGCGGACGACCGGCTCCATGGTCTGCAGCGCCTCCTCCGGCGCCGAGATGACCAGGCCGATGCCCTCGTCGAGGATGTTGAGCTCACTGTCCGTGACCAAGCAGGCCACTTCCAGGAGTAGATCCGACGCGGCGTCCAGGCCGGTCATCTCGCAGTCGATCCACACTAGTCGATCCATCCCGCTGACACTATGGTCTGCGGTCGCCGTCGTCACGTGCACCCTCGGGTTCTCGTCGTATGGCTGAGTGCCCGCTCCGTCGAGATCATCCTATAGTCCCTGCTCCGTTACTGACGGTGAAGCTGATGGAGATCTGAGTGTTCCCGGCTCCGACCAGGATCGCGGTCAGGGTGTACAGCCCGTCCGGGACCTCGGAGGTCTGCCATCCGCCGGGATGCGGCGTGAACAGGTACGGCGGGCCTGGGAGATCCCGCCGGTACGGCCCGGTCGGTCCGTTCAGCACGTACGTCAGGGGGCCGGCGTAGCCCGTCGTTTCCACCCGGATGATGCGGAAGCCGGAGATGGTCTCGCCCTGGTGGATGCCGGCGAAGGTGAACGGTGCGACGGACATCGTCGACGACGGCGTGGGCATGGCGCCCGGGCCGGACCGGGATGGACGACCGTCGGGTGCGGGGGATGCCGCCGGGGTCGGACCGGACCGGGGTTCCTGGCTGTGATAGCCGAACACCAGGATCGGCATCAGGACCAGGGCAGCGAAGAACAGCGCAAGACCGACCCAACCCCGCCTGAGGGCATCCACGCTGACTGCGTCCCTCCGCCATGCCGCCCATGGGTTCGGGTCACTTTAATGGGCGGGAAGGTGATCGACTCCCGCGGCCTGGGACCGACCGGGATCGAAGCGCGCAGTCGGGCCGGGGGAGGGAGGAAGTGGGCCGACGGCGGGTTGACGGGCACGCCGCCCGCCGCGGCGTCGGATCGGTATGGGTTGTCCGGATCGGCATGGGTTGTCCGGATCGGCGCGGGAGGCGCAGCCGCTTGTCGATGCGGCTGCCGAGGGCAGAACGATCTAGCGGGTGCGCCTGCGCCGGCCGGGTGGCCGGTTCGGCGGATGGGCGGGCCCGCGATTGTCCCGCGGTCGCTGGCGCACCCCTTGCCGACTGAGCCCCAGGATGCGCTGCTGTGCGATGCGCTCCTGCCGAAGACAGCGACCACGATCCACGCCCCGACCGTAGCCGCCATCTGCGTCTTCCGCGTCCCTCGTCACATGGTGTTTACCTTGTCCCCGGCGTGTCGCTGGCTCTCGCTCACCCTCCTCCCCGGCCCCTGGGCCGCCCCTGGTCGGCCTTCGGACGGCCGGTGACCCTCAGGGCCGGCGGGTGACCCTCAGGGCCGGCGGGTGACCCTCAGGGCCGGCGGGTGACCCTCAGGGCCGGCGGGTGACCCTCAGGCGGCCAGCGGGGTGGAGGAGCGCCCGCCGTGGCCCGGCCGGTCGGCGCGCCCGGTGGCGAAGGCGGGCTCCAGGGCCAGGTCCAGCACCTCCCGGACGTCGGTCACCAGGTGGACGGTGAGCGCGTCGCGCACCGGCGCCGGGACGTCGTCCAGGTCCGGGCCGTTACGCGCCGGCAGCAGCACCGTGGTGATGCCGGCGCGGTGCGCGGCGAGCAGCTTCTGCTTCACCCCGCCGATCGGCAGCACGCGCCCGGTCAGCGACACCTCGCCGGTCATCGCCACATCCGCCCGGACCGGCCGACCGGACAGCAGCGACGCCAGGGCCGTCGTCATCGTTACCCCGGCGCTCGGCCCGTCCTTCGGCACCGCACCCGCGGGGATGTGCACGTGGACACCGCGGTCGGCCAGATCGCCGACGGGAAGTTCCAGCTCCACCCCGCGCGAGCGCAGGTAGGACAGCGCGATCTGCGCCGACTCCTTCATCACGTCGCCGAGCTGCCCGGTCAGGGTGATCCCGGCCCCGCCGGTCTCCGGGTCGGCCAGCGACGCCTCGACGAACAGGACGTCACCGCCGGCGCCGGTCACCGCCAGGCCCGTCGCCACTCCCGGGAGGGCGGTGCGCTCCGCCGACTCCGGGGTGTGCCGCGGCCGGCCGATGTAGCCGGGCAGGTTCCCGGCATCGATCGTCACCGGCAGGGTGGCCTCGCCGAGCGCCACCCGGGCGACGATCTTGACGGGGTAGAGAAAAGTTGCGATGACCCCAGATGTGGCAGGGGACCCCAGCGAGGCCCGCATGCTCGGGGCTTCGCCGGGGTCCCAAGGGCCAGCCGACGGAGGGTTTGGAGTCAACCCCGCCGGCTGGGGCTCAGATGCACTGACCTCGAACCCGAGATCACGGGATCATCATGGCCATACAGGTCGTGGTCAGGTCAGGCGCCACGTGGCATAGCTACGCGCCAGGGCGGCTCGGTTCTGAGCGGCAAGGCTGTCCGACTGCGCCGCTCGCATGCTCCACAGTCCCGCCACGTGGCAGGCGAAGGCGGTCCGGTCCTCGTCGGTGCCGCCAGCCCAGCAGTCCAGCCCCGCCGCCCACTGCTCGGCCTGCTGGGGGGTATGTCCGGCGCCAATGAGACGGATCACCATGAACGCGGCGTCTACCCAGCCGGCACCCTGCGCCGGCCAGCCCCAGTCGACCACCCAGACACGGTCCTCTCTGATCATGAACTAGTGGGCATGAAGGTCGGTGTGAATCAGCCGGTTCCCGGCCACGGCGTCGACTACAGCGCCCGCGTGGACGGCCGCGGTGGCTACGTCCCAATCGGGGAAAACTCTAGCTGAAAGCGTTTTTAGATCCTCCCACCAACCCGTGTTGCGCCATCGATCGGAAAGCGAGCGCAGACCCTCGCCGGTCCGGCGGGAGATGTCGTTGACGACGTCCCGGACGCGGGGTAGGTCAGGAGAGCCGGGGATGAGGTCCGCTGGTTGGCCGGTCGCATGCTCGAAGCCAACCAGCAGCCAGTCATCGACCTGGCATGCGAACCGTGGACTCGGCGTGATTCCTGCGGCGAGGTGTCCGAACGTGTGCTCGTTACGGAGCCAGCGTGCTCGCCGGCCGCCGCCGTGGACGCCTTTGACGACCAGCCGCTGCTCACCCGCATCCACGACCGCGGCGAGGTCGCAGCCGTCCCCGACGTCCACCGAGTCGGCGGACGTGACGGGTCCGGTCTGCGCCTCAACCGCGTCGCGGACCTGCGTCGGCAGATCATTCCACTTCATGGGAAGTTCGACTCCGCTACTTGGGGACCCGGCTGCCCTTATTTTCGTCGCCGTCCTTGCCGCTTGCCGAGCAGTTGCCCTCGTCGGAGCATGTGGAGCACTTCGCCCACAGTTCGTGGTCGACGGCGTACCCGGCCTGTTGCATCAGGGTGATCGTACGAGCGTGCCTGGCTGCGCTGATGCTGCGGTCGGGTGGCGCGTCGTCGGGCACGTGGTGGATGAAGTGGCCGGCGACCTGCCGGCAGAACAGCTTGTACTCCTTGGTGTGCAGCAGAAAGGTGTGCCAGCCCAGGTCGATGGTGTGGCTGGGCACATGCGGCGTGTCCGGGTCCTCGCCGCACGCGGCGAGGAAGGCCAGAGCCCGGAGGCACCGACCACCATCGGCGCGCGTACCCGTTCGTGTCGCCGTTACCGGGGCATGACCCTTGAGACCCTTGCCGGCCTGACTGGCCTGTCCAAAGTATCGCAGTCGAGCGGGGCGACGGCGGGAAGGCACCCGAGATCATGCGTGGTGTGGATACGTCGGTGCTCGGTTCCGGACGTCGCCGCGCACAGTTCCTCACCGATTTCGGCCGAGGACTTGCCCAGTCGCGCGGCAAGGACAAACAAGCCCTCGCGGTACTCCGCGAAGCGGAACGGCTCGCGCCAGAGCTGGTCCGGACTCACCCGCTCGTGCGGGAGACTGTTGCCGTCATGCTCCAGCGTGCCAGAGCGAACGTCGGAGGACGTGATCTACGCGGACTGGCCTACCGAATGGGCATCGCTTGACATAGCCACGGGCCGGCGGGATGGAGGGGAGTGGTGGACCGTTGGCCACGTGGGAGCACGGGTTGTCGGATTCGTGTCCTGTTTTCGTGTATTCGGGATTTGTGGTCCGGCTGGGCCGGGTCTGATGGGTTCAGGTCGGCGGGGCGGCGTTTCCGAGTGTTCCATCATGCCACATTTCCCCTGGGCCTCACTAGTACCGCCGCTGGGCGTATCCCGCCGGTCAGTAGCCCGCTCTCGAACGACACAGCGCCTGCCCGGTCTGGGTCAGTCCGTGGCGCTGCTGGGCGTATTCCCCCCGCCTGGTGTGATTACCATACGTTGATGGTACCTTCGACATGTTAATGCTCCCGGAAGGTGTGGTTCTGCTCGGGGTCGAGGACCTCCAGCAGCGCCGCCGTCGGGTCCCCCCGGTAGTCGGCGCCCAGCTTGTCGACCTCGTCGAGCAGCACCACCGGATTCATTGAACCCGTCTCGCGGATCGCCCGGACGATGCGGCCGGGCAGCGCGCCGACGTAGGTCCGCCGGTGACCGCGGATCTTCGCCTCGTCCCGCACGCCGCCGAGGGCGACCCGGACGAACGACCGGCCCATGGCCCGGACGATCGACTCGCCGAGTGATGTCTTGCCGACGCCGGCGGACCGGCGAGTGCCAGCACGGCACCGCCGCGCCGGGAGCGCCGCGGGATCCGCCGGCACGGGCGGCTTCGACGGCGGCTCGGATCTCACCATCGGACATGTCGAGAGACACGACCATGCCCGGTAGCACGACGGCGTCGTCAATGGGCAGGACGGGCAGCACCCGGATCTGTGGCATGTGGTCCACCCTGACGTGAGGAAGTTGAGTCACCTACACTGAAGTCCTTTCAGCTTGCCGTTGTTCCCAGGGTTTATCGCTGAGGGTGAACGATTCCCGCTCGTGCCCTGATGATCAAAAAATTCGCGGGAAGGATCGAGGGTGGCCCGTGGTTGCGCGGGTTGGTAGTTGCATCTACAAGTAGAGGCGCCGGGATGAGCTGCTCGAACTGCTCGAACTGCGACCTGAGCCCGCCAGGAGGACGACATGCCTGCCGTCACCGCCGATACCGTCCGTCTGCCGCGGCTGGCTGAGCCCGTGCTCGGCGAGGTCGACCGTCCGGTGCGGAGGATGACCACCGCGCCCACCGGGTTGGAGGGCGAGGGCTTCCCGGTGCGTCGGGCCTTCGCCGGAGCACGGCTCGCCGAGCTGGATCCGTTCATCCACATGGACGAGATGGGCGCCGTCGACTACGGGCCGGGCGAGCCCAAGGGAACCCCGTGGCATCCCCACCGCGGATTCGAGACCGTCACCTACATGATCGACGGAACCTTCCAGCACCAGGACTCGCACGGCGGCGGCGGACTGATCGCAGACGGCGCCACCCAGTGGATGACCGCCGGCGCGGGCATCCTCCACATCGAGACGCCGCCGGAGGAGCTCGTCGTCAGCGGCGGCCTGTTCCACGGTGTCCAGCTCTGGGTGAACCTCCCGGCGAAGGACAAGTTCTCCCCGCCGCGGTACCAGAACCTCGAGGGTGGCCAGGTCTGCCTGGTGTCCTCACCGGACGGCGGTGCCCTGCTGCGGGTCATCGCCGGTGACACCGGGGGCCACCGGGGCCCGGGTGCCACGCATACCCCGATCTCCGTCGTCCACGCGACGCTGACCCCCGGCGCGGCGGTGCACGTGCCGTGGAACCCCGAGTTCAACGCCCTTGCCTACGTCCTCGGTGGCCGGGGGACGGTGGGCCCGGACGCCACGGCGATCCGGGCCGGTCAGCTCGCGGTCTTCGGAACGGGGGATCTGCTCGGTGTCACCGCGGACGACCGGCAGGACGCGTCCTCGCCGAACCTCGAGGTCCTGCTGCTGGGCGGTCGGCCGATCCGGGAACACGTCGAGGTGTACGGCCCGTTCGTCATGAACACCCGGGCCGAACTGCGCCAGGCCGTCGAGGACTATCAGGCCGGCCGGCTCGGGGTCATTCCGGCGAACGCACTTATGCCGCATCGCGCCTGAACCCGACGGCATTCCGGGGTTCGGGGCGGCCGCCCGGCCCGTGCTGTCGGTGGTCCCCGAACCGGACGCCAGGCGGTCAGCCGGTGGGTTCGACCCGGCCGTCCTCGGGCCGGCCCGTCGCCCACCTCTCCTCAATGCGGCCGTACTTCCAGACCAGCAGAGCGGCGGCCCAGGTGGCGACGAACAGGCCGACGACGAAGTAGCCGACGACGTTGAGATCCAGACCCGCGATCCAGCCCCAGAACTCGCCGGTGAGATGTGCCTTCTCGGCGAGGATGCCGAGCAGTTCGACGCTGCCGATGAGGAACGCGATCGCGACGGACAGCCCGGTAATGGTGATGTTGTAGTAGAGCTTGCGGACCGGTTGGGAGAAGGCCCAGGCATAGGCGAAGTTCATGAACGAGCCGTCGATGGTGTCGAGCAGGCTCATGCCGGCGGCGAACAGGATCGGCAGGACGAGGACGGTGTACCAGGGCAGGCCGGCTCCGGCGGCGCCGGCGGCGAGGAGGAGCAGGGCGACCTCGGTGGCGGTGTCGAAGCCGAGACCGAACAGCACGCCGAGCGGGTACATCTGCCAGGGTCGGGTGACCGCCCTGGTGAAGCGGCCGAGGACGCGGTTCATCAGCCCGCGGGAGTTCAGCTGCTCTTCCAGGCCGGCCTCGTCGTACCCGCCGCGGCGCATGTCCCGGAAGACCCTGATGATGCTGAGGAGAATGCCGAGGTTGATCGCGGCGATGGCGTAGAGAAAGCCGCCGGAGACGGCGGTGCCGATCCAGGCGGTGATGTCGTGCAGGGTCGAGCCGTCGGCTTCGATCTGCCCGGCCAGGGAGCGGACGCCCACGCTGAACAGCAGCATCAGGGCGAACACAATCGTGGAGTGGCCGAGGGAGAAGAAGAAGCCGACGGACAGTGGGCGCTGACCGTCGGTCATGAGTTTGCGGGTGGTGTTGTCGATCGCGGCGATGTGGTCGGCGTCGAAGGCGTGGCGCAGGCCGAGGATGTAGGCGGTGACTCCGAGACCGACCCCGAAGACCTGGCCGTCGGCGCCGAAGCGGTAGTGGTGCGGCGCGATGATTGCCGTGAGCGTCACCCAGCCGATCACGTGTAGCCCGACGATGACCGCGGCCATGCCGCCGACACGCGCCCACTCCCGGCGGTCGAGCGCCCCGCGGACCCGGGCGGGAAGACCCCCCCTCGGCATGGTGCCGGCCTGCGCGACCATGGCAGGGCTCCCCTCGCGGTGCACCCGCCGACGTGGACGGGGAAGTTTTTGTGCGGCGGGCAGAGGAACGATAACCAGATCATGGATGCTTCTGCAACTAAGTTGCAGAAGCATCCATGATGCGGAGCTTTGCCGCCGCCGCGAGCCGCGGCCCCGGTCGCTGGGCATCTCCGGTCGCTGGGCATCTCCGCTCGCCCGACCTTCAGTGGCCCGGAGGCTCCTCCCCCGGGCCCGTCCGGGGAGACGGCGGGCCCGGCTGCCCCGCCTCGCGCCGTCGTTGCAGCTGGGCGACGAGCTGGTCGCTCGCCAGTAGCAGCACCGTGAGCCAGGAGATCGTCGCCACCTTCCCGAACGCGGCGACCCAGTCTCCGTCCGTCGGCAGCGCATGCCGGGCCTGCACCTGCAGCACGTACAGGGCGCTGACGCCCAGGCAGACCACCGGGCCGACGCGGGTCAGCAGCCGGCCGCGGGGCACGAGCAGCGCCACGGCCGTCGCCAAGGCGACGATGACCCCCGCTACCGGGGAGACCAGCACCGCCGAGAGCAGACCCATCCCCAACACGGCGAGCACGGTGGTGCGCGGGCCGACACGCCCCGCCCGGACGGACCACGGCTCGGCTGTCGGCAGATCCGGCTCCGGTGCCCGGGACGACCGGGACGACCGGGACGCCCGCGTGGCCACGGTCGCGCGGGCTCGGCGGGTGTAGAAGATCACCAGTGCTAGGGAGAGCAGCACCGTCACCGCGGACAGCGCCAGGGCGAACCACACGATCCGTTGTGGGGTCCAGGTCAGCGTGACGGTGAACCCGGCGGCCGTCGGGGTGATCCGCCAGCCGTTCGCGTAGCCGTCCACCAGCCTGGGGGTGCCCAGGTCGGCGCCGCCCACGGTCGCCTTCCAACCCGGGGAGAGGCTCTCCGCGAGCACCAGCCAGAACGGGGTACCGGGCCGCGCCCCCGTCACGTCGACGGTGAAGGATGTGTCGCCGGCCGATCGGACCGTCACCCGTGGCGTGGCGGCCGACGTCGTTCCGGTGGTGCCCGTCGTTCCGGTGGTGCCCGTCGTTCCGGTGGTGCCCGTCGTTCCGGTGGCGGCCGACGTCGTTCCCGTGGTGCCCGTCGCGGCCGGTGGGGTCCCGGCGGGGGAGACGGCGGAGGCGGCGCCGGTCGCGTTCAGCCACGGGCCGCCGCCGACGTCCGAGGCCAGCAGCAGGCGATCGAGATCGATGCCGGCGAGGGCCCCGTCGGCGGTCCGGATCACGTGCTCCCCCGGGCCGAGGGTGACCGGCTGGCCGCAGGTGGCGACGGTCAACCCGAGCCGGTTGACCGCGTCGGCGGTGCCCCCGGTGACCTGCACCCCCACCGGCTGACCGTCGATGCTCAGCAGGTCGGTCCGGCAGGGCGCGGGGATCTGGGCCGGCAACAGCCCCGTCGCGGTGCTCCCTGCCGTGCCTGCCGTGGGCTGACCGGTGCCCGCCGTGGGCTGACCGGTGCCCGCGGCAGGCACGGTCGCGAGGCCGGGTATCCCGATCTCGGCGAGGCCCACCGGCATCGCCAGCGGCGAGCGACTGATGGGGTCGATGCTGGTGACGGTCCGGGCATCGTCGATGACGAACTTCCACGTGCTGCCGGTGACGGCCGGGAAGGTGAGGGTCACCTCGCGGGTGCCCCCGCGCGCCGAGGTGTCGGTGACCGCAGGCACGGTCACCGCGCCGACCCGCTGGCCGTCGACCTCGATCCCGATGCGGGTCGGGATCGAGTGCCGACCGTCGGCGACGATCGACATCGTCATCGACGAGACCGTCAACGGGGTCGGCGAGGCGACCTGGATCCAGCTGCCTCGCGGGTTGCCGATGCCCGGGCTCCACGCGGTGGCCGGGTTTCCGTCGAAGGCGCTCGACGCCCGCGCGGCGAGCGATCCCGGCAGCCGGCCGGAGGAGGTCACCACCGGGAGGGTGGCCGGGCGGCCCAGCACCTGGTCGACGCGATCGTCGGGGGAGTAGGCGGAGACGCGGGCGGTGCCGGTGAGCGCGAACGTCCGGGCCGTGGGCAGGGAGAACGACCGGCTGATGACCGACTCGGTGTCCTGCTTGAACGGTTCCGACGGGTTGGCCCGGTCCCGGGACACCTCCAGTGCCAGCCGGTGGCCGAGGGAGGCGGCACCGGCGGCGTCGAGGCTGTCACTCGGCATCCGCAGCACCTCCTCGGCCGTCAGCGGTGCCCCGTTCGCTCCGGGGATGGCGACCTCGGCGAACCCGACCGCGGAGACGTTGTCGTAGCTGCGCTGCCGGCCGGTGTTCGTCGCGTCGATGTGGATGCGTAACGTTCGGAAGGCCCGGGTGGGGAAGCGCACGACCTGCCCGGCGGCGGTGCGGGAGGCGTCGGTGAGCGCGACGGTCACCGGGGAGCCGCCGTCGAAGGTCAGCGTCGCCCGGGTGATCCACCGGTTGCGCGGCCCGGTCAGCGGCTGGACGAGGCGGATCTGGTTCGTCGTCGTCGGCTCGGCCAGCGTGGTCTGCCAGGCCTCCCCGGTCGGGTCGGTGAAGGCGCCGACCCGCCACGCGGTGCCCGGGTCGCCGTCGATCGCGCGGACCGGTCGGTCGGACGCCCCGTAGGAGAAGCTGTTCCCGTAGCTGGTGGCGGTCACCTCGGCGATCTTCGCCGGGGATCCCGGGGCGTGCAGGGTGGCTGTGGTCTCGCTGGTGACGTTCTGATCGGGGAACAGCGGCAGCCGGTTGTCGTTCGGGTCCTTCGCCAGCGGCCTGACTCCGGGTTGCTCGACGTAGCCGAAGTTCTCCCGGATGCCCGTCCACCGTTCGGCGCGCCGCCGGTTGGTGTCGGTGACGAGCAGGTCCGCACCGTCGTCGAGGGCTTGGCGCATCGCGGTGGGATCGGTGGCGAGTTCCGGGGCGTAGAGGATCGCCCGCCCGTCGGCGATTGGCTCGGCGAGCAGGCCGGAGGCCGCCGCGTCCACCAGCGCCTCCCCGTTGCCGCTGACGAGCAGGGGCCGCGCGGTGGTGGCGGTGCGCACGATCGGCTGCGCGCCGCTGACCGGGAAGACGGCCAGCGCCGGCGGATCGGGCACCGACGGGTCGGTGCCGAGGGTGACCTCGTCGGTGAACGGGATGCCGGGATCCTCGGCAACCGGCGGTCCGAAGGTCTGTGGTACACCCAGCCCGTCCGGTCTGTTCGAGGTGAACAGGTTCCAGGTGGCCCGGGGGCGCGGGGTCCGGTACCGCTCGTAGGCGAGGTTGCTGCGCAGCACCACGTCGCCTACGCCCATCAACCGGGCGAGGTCCGGCAGGGCGGAGGTCTCGAACACCCCCTCCTGCAGCCGGCGGTCCAGCGAGCGGACCAGGTCGACGCTGCCCGCCTCGCCGTAGGGGATGAGTTCCCGCATGACCAGCGGACGGTCCATCAGCCCCTCGGTGACCGGGTCGAGGGTGCTTCCCCAGCGGTAGTGGGAGAAGTCGGCACCGGGAAGCTCCAGCACCCGGGTGCCGTTGTTCCTGGTGTCCAGGGCGCGCGCGAGTTCGGTCTCGTAGGCGGGGACGTGCTCGGGGCGTTCGAGTAACGGCTCGACGAACTCGCCGCGGAACAGCGGTGACATGTCGAGGGCCAGCAACAGCAGGACCACCCCGGTGGCGAGCGGCGGAACCAGCCGTCGGCGCCGGCCCGACCGGACCGGCCGCCCACCGGGGGCAGCCGTAGCGGTCGGACCGGCCGCCGCGTACCGCTCCCAGAGAGCTGCGAGCCCGCCCGCGAGCAGCACCGACATGCCCAGTGCCACCATGGGGACCGCCCGGGGCAGCGAACGCAGCGCGAGACCGGCCGTCGATCCCTCGGCGAAGTCCTTGAACAGCCGTCCCCAGGGAGAGGGATCGTCGTACGGGTAGACGCCGACGGCGATCGTGGTGCCCAGCAGGATCAGCGCGACGAAGTAGCCGCGCTGGCCCCAGCGGATGGCCGAGGCGCCGATCAGGGCGAGGATGGGTATGGTGAAGCTGACCGCGATCAGCCAGATGCTCTGGGTGTAGTGGGTGGCCGGCCCGATCCACGGACCGAGCGCGTCCTGTCCATAGAAGAACCAGTTGCCCAGGCCCCGCAGCACCTCGGAGGCCTGCGAGCTGCTGGCGACCGTCTCGATCGTCTCGGTGAAGGCGAGGACGTTGAGGCCATAACCGGCCTGGGTGTAGAGCCCCGCGATCCACCACGCCGACGTGACGAGGACGACCAGCACCGCACGGGTGCACATACTCACGGCGGCGCCGAGTCGGACCTCGCGGGTACCCCAGACGGCGAACGGTATCCACAGCAGTGGGGCGAACAGGATGAAGATCAGGCTGGAGGCGTTGATGCTGCCGATCGTCGTGACCACGAGGGCGAAGGCGGCGGGGAAGCGCCATCCGGCGGGACGCCAGCCGGCCCGGCCGGGCTCCGCCTCGCGCAACCCGCGCACGGTGATGCCGATCAGCCAGCCCAGTCCGGCGTAGGGCAGCAGGATCGCCGAGATCCGCGCCTCGTATTCCAGGATGTAGGGCGAGAGCATGTAGCCGAACGCGGCGACGAACGCGAAGCGGTCGGGCCAGCGCAACGAGCGGAGCAAGAACAGCACGCCGGTGCCGGCGCCGAACAGGATGGAGCCCGTCCACAGCCGCTGCGCGACCCAGTCGGGCAGGCCGACGAGATCCAGCAGCCAGTAGAAGGCGCCCTGCGGAAACAGATAGCCGATGTTCTGATGGGTGACGGTGCCCATGCCGATGCCGGGGTCCCACATGGAGACCGCTCGGCGCAGCATCCGGCTCGGATCGAGGTAGAGGTATGCCTTGGTGTCGGCGCCGATCTTTCCCGGTGCCGTCGCCAGCAGCGGCAGATACGCCACGGCGGCCAGCACCAGGGTCGGCCAAGAGGGCGGTCGCCGCCGGCGGATCGCCGCCGAGGCCGGACCGGACTCGGGGCGACCGGACTCGGGGCGACCGGAAGCGGGGCGATCGGACGAGGCCGGACCGGAGGGCGACGTGGTCACGGTCACCGGATCACCGCAGTCACCGGTGCGGCCCAACCAGGTCCGCGGCCCGGGCCGCGCTGGAGCGGCGGCCTTGATGCCGGGCCGCCTCCCGGACTAGCGCCGCGAACGTCGAGCGAGCCGTCTGCGCCCAGGTGAAGGTCGCCGCATGCGCCAGCGCCCCGGCGGACAGGCGGGCGCGCAGATCGTGATCGGTCAGCACGCCGGCCAGTGTCTTGCCCAGGTCGGCCGGATCCTCCACCAACACGCCGGTCTCGCCGTCGACGACCGCGTCGGTGTGTCCGGCGATCTTCGTCGCGACCGACGGCGTGCCGCAGGCGGCGGCCTCGGTGATCGTCATGCCCCAGCCTTCACGGGCCGAGGCCGAGGCCAGCACCCAGGCGCGCCGATACAGCGTCAGCAGGGCGTCGTCGTCGACCCGCCCGACGAGGCGCAGCCAGCCGCCGGCTCCGGCAGCGGAGATCCGCTTCTCCAGCTCCACCCGCTCGTAGCCCTCGCCGACGATGACCGCCTCCATCGTCGGATGTTCGTCGTGGGCGTGGACGAGCCCGTCGATGAGGACGTCGAACCGTTTCACCGGCACCAGACGCCCGACAGCGAGGACGAGGGGATGCGGCGAGCGCTCGCCGGCGGGGGAGAAGGACGGGTCGATACCCGGCGGCACGACCGAGATGTTGCGCGGCGGCAGGCCGAGCAGGTCGATGATCTCGTGCCGGGACGACGGGGACAGCGTCAGGATGCGCGTACGCCGGTACAGCGGTGGTGCGATCTTGAATTCGACGGTCTCGCCGATCCTGGCCAGCTTCGGGGACAGCACCATCCGCCACATCTCGGCATGCACGTGGTGCAGGAACACCACCCGGGGGCAGCGGGCCCAGACCGGAGAGAAGAACGGCATCCCGTTCCAGATCTCGACCAGGCCGTCCCAGGGCCCGCCGCGGCCCAGCGCGCCGGACACCGCCGTGCGCGGGAAGACCGAGTACCGGCCCGCCTTGCGGACCACCGTGTAGCCGTTGCGGTGGACGGATTCCGGATGGCCGGACGCCACGGCCGTGCGCAGGCTCACGTCGATGCCGGCCTGCGCCCACAGCTCCGCGACCTTGTCGGCGTGCAGCTCCGACCCGCCCGACTCGGGGTCGTCGAGGTCACGCCAGGCCAGCATGTGCACGCGGCGCAGCCCCGAAGTCTCGACCAGCTCGGCGAGGGAGGGCCGGTGCGGCGCGGCCTCGATCCCGGGCGCTCCCACCTGCGCGGCCAAGAGGCCCGGCGGGACCGGGACGGCCGGCGGCACGACGAGGCCCGCGGGGGTCGGCGGGATCGTCGCGCCGGGGCCGCGCCGATTGCTCGCGGCGCTCATGCCCGAGCCGTCCGACGGGCGGCGGCGAGCACCGACAGGCCGGTGACGATGGCCAGCACGGCCTGGCAGGCGAGGTCGGCGCGGGCGGTGCTCGTCGGTGATCCGTCCGCCCACAGCATGAGGGGGACGGTCGCGGCGGCGGCCAGCCCCAGGGCCAGCAGTACGCCTCGCTCGCCGAGAGCGAGCAGGTAGTGGGTGAACAGCACGGTAGCTCCGAGACAGGTCATCGCTGCGGCCAAGGGGAGAAGCGCGCCGGAGGCATCGGTGAAGCGAGGGCCGAAGGCCAGGGAGAGAAGTGTGTCGGGTGCGAGGAGAGCGGCGGAGAGCAGCCCCAGCGCGGGGACGAGGAGTATCGCTAGCGTTGCTCCGAGTTGATGGAGGGCGTGCTGTCCGAGATGTCGTCGATCGGCGGCCTCCGGCAGCAGGAAGCCGGCCAGCACGACCGCCGCCAGTACGAGCACCTTGCTGGCCACCGAGACGGCCGCGTAAGAGCCCGACCGGTCGGGGGCGAGCCGGCCCTGCATGAGGACGTCGATGTTCTGCAGGAGGCCGAGCATCGCCAGCGCGACGAGAGCGGTGCCGACCTCGACGGCCAGCCGGGCCGTGGGCGCCGCGGGCGAGCCCGGCTCGGGCGACATTCCCACGACCGCGTCCGGGTGGCGGCGCAGCGTGGACCGCGTGTGGGCGAGGGCGGCCAGCACACCGAGCAGGACGGCGATCGCCGCGCCGGTCTCGTCCAGACCGGCGAGCACCAACCCGATCGTGAACACCGTCTTCACCGCGGCGTCGACGAGCAGGTTGGCGGCCAGCGCCGGATAGAGCCGGCCGCACTGCAGCAACCCCCGGTCGACGCAGAGCAGACACCAGGCGGCACCGGCGGTCACGATCTCGGCGACGCCGCCGGGACCGGGCAGCGACAGTTCGTGGGCCACGAAGCCCCGAGCGGCCACCGCGAGCATGGCGACGACCAGCACGAGCGCGACCCCGACCCGGCGGACCCGGCGGACCCACTGCGCCACCAGGTCCAACTGCCCGCTGTGCTGCCAGGTGGTGATCCGCCGGACCACCCCCACGAGCAGGGCGCTGCCCGGCATGGACACGATGAAGAAGATCGCGATCAGTTGGGCGACCGCGCCGTAGGATCGGGTACTCAGCGCGCGTGCGATGATCAGCGTGACGCCCATGTTGGCGAGGTTGGCGAGCAGGCCGGCCAGCGCCAGCGGGATGGCGCCGCGCACCGCCCCCCGCAGCCGGGTGCCCCGGGTCTGTTTCAGGCGTTTACGCAGCGTCCAGCCGTCGGCCGCGATCGCGGCCGACGCGCCGCCCGGCTGGGCGGTATTGCGCTTCATGCGGAGTCCTCCCCGACGACATACGCAGGGGTACTCCCCGCCCCGCGCAACGGAATGCCCGCGTGGGGCCGGTTCACCCGCGCCGGGGTGGTCGGCCGCCTGGTACGTCCGGGAACGGTGCTCAACGGATTGTCAGTGCCTTGTCGGCCGATTCCGTCTCGGTGGCGACGTCGGCGTCCACCATCATCGCCACCAACTCCTCGAACCCCACCCGCGGCTTCCACCCCAACACCTCCCGCGCCTTCGACGAATCCCCCACCAGCACATCCACCTCAGCCGGCCGGAAAAACCGGGGATCCTGCCGCACGAACCCCGACCAGTCCGAGATCCCCACCCGCCCGAACGCCACATCCAACAACTCCCGGATACTGTGCGTCTCCCCGGTCGCCACCACATAATCGTCCGGCGCGTCCTGCTGCAGCATCCGCCACATCGCCTCCACGTAATCCCCCGCGAAACCCCAGTCCCGCCGCGACTCCAGATTCCCCAACGACAACGAGTCCTGCAACCCCAACGAAATCCGCGCCACCGCCCGCGAGATCTTCCGGGTCACGAACTCGATCCCCCGCCGCGGCGACTCGTGATTAAACAACAACCCCGAACACGCGAACGCCCCGTACGACTCCCGATAATTCACCGTCAGATAGTGACCAAACGTCTTCGCCACCCCGTACGGCGACCGCGGATGAAACGGCGTCGACTCCCGCTGCGGCGTCTCCCGCACCTTCCCGAACATCTCCGACGACGACGCCTGATAGAACCGCACCCCCGACATGTCGTTACCACCCGCGATCCGCAACGCCTCCAGAACCCGCAGCACCCCCATCCCCGTCGTCTCCCCGGTCAGCTCCGCCTGCTTCCACGACAACCCCACGAACGAGATCGCCCCCAGGTTGTACACCTCGTCCGGCTGCGAGATCTCCACCGCCCCGATCAACGACGGAAGATCCGTCAGATCCCCCTCCAACAACACCACCCCCGGCACCAGCCGCTCCACCGTCGCCACCTTCGGGTTCGACTGCCCCCGCACCAACCCGAACACCTCATAACCCTTCGCGGTCAGCAACTCACCCAGATACAACCCGTCCTGACCGGTAATCCCGGTAATCAGCGCGCGAGGCACGTCGAATCCTCCTGTAGACCGCCCGGTACTGGGCGGAAGGTTAGCGTCGGGTAAAGCGGGCGGGTCAGCCGGGTCCCGCTCCCGTGGTCGGCGTGGTCGGCGCGGGTGCGGCGGCCGCTGCTCCCCGGGCGATCCGGAGAAGCTGGGGAATGATCGCGACACCGATCCGTCGGGCACCGCCATTGGAGATGTGCACACCGTCGTCGTCGCGTAGCCGGACACCGTCCAGTTCGTCGACGTACTTGTCACCCGGAGTGAGAATTGACGTGATGTCGATCACGGTGACGCCGGGATGGCGAGCCGCCGCGGCCCGCAGCAGCGCGTTGAACCGCACCACCCGTTCGGCCTTCGTCTCCGGGTAGATGCCGCCGTTCGGCGCCTCGGTCGGCTTGAACACCGGGGTCGTCAGGAGCACCACCTTGGCACCCTTGGCGCCGAGCGTGTCGATGGCGAGGTCGAGTTCCCGGCCGAGGTAGGCGTCGAACCCCGGATCGCCGATGTGCGTCCACCGGCCGTCCCGCATCTGGTCGGTGACCTCCCAGCGACCGACCAGCAGGATCGCGAGCGCGGGGTTGACCTCGTTCACCCGTTGGGCGAACCGTTGCGGCCACTGGTCGCATCCGTCGGTGGTGGGACCGGCGCTGCCGAGGATGCGCCGCTGCATCCCCCGTGCGACGCCACACCCCAGCTTGGAGAAGTCGTGGATCTCCATACCCTGCTGGGCGGCCATCGAGGAGAAGTCGCTGAACCCCAGGGTGAGAGCCACCGAGTCGCCGCCGAGCAGGACCTTGATCGGGGGGTTCCCGCCGGCCTTGACGGCGACGGCCGGTTGTGGGGAGGTCGCCGCCCGCCGCGCCAACGCCTCCAGGTCCGCGGGAGTGCGCACCGACGCCGACGTCCCGGCGGTCGCCAGCAGGATCACCGCGAGCACCCCGCCCAGGGCGGCGGGCACCGTCACCCGCGGGACGGGGAAGCGTACTTTGCCCCGCCGGATCGGGTTCTCCACGAGGTGGAACGAGGCCAGTGTGATCGCCAGCGTGGCGGCGAGGCGGAGCCCCAGCAGGACCACGCCGTTCGTCCCGGTGCGGGTCGCCGTCAGCGTGAGGAAGATCGGCCAGTGCCACAGGTACAGGCCGTACGAGATGCGGCCGACGAAGGTCAGCGGGGCGGTGGCCAGCACCCTCGCCACCGGGCCTCGGGGCGCTTCCACGAGCGAGGCGACCAGCAGCATCACGATGATCGCAACCCCGAGGAAGCCGCCGGCGTAGAGTCCGCGGCTCTCCCCACCCACCGTTGTCCAGAGGAGGATCATCGCAGCCGTGGCGACACAGCCGACGACCGACATGACCGACCGGGCCCGGGCGGAGATCGGGGTCGTCCGCTGGGCCCGCCAGACGGCGAGGGCGGCCCCGACCAGCAGGGCCTGGGCGCGGCTGTCGGTGCCGTAGTAGATCCGGGAGGGGTTCGTCCCGACCACGAGCAGGGCGAGGCCCACCAACGCGGACGCCTCGGCGCCGAGGACCGCGACCGTGAGCGCGAGCGACTGGGCCTTCTGGCGCTGCCGGCGCCAGCGGTCCACGGTCTTCGCGCTGTGCCGCATCAGCAGGTAGACGATCAGCGGCCACAGGACGTAGAACTGCTCCTCAACGGACAGTGACCAGGTGTGCAGCAGAGGTGACGGAGCCGAGAAGTGGTCGAAGTAGCTCTGGTCGGACAGCGCGAAACGCCAGTTTGCGACATAGAGCAGCGTGGAGAGCGCGTCCAGCCGCAGGGTTCCCACGTCGCCGGGGGAGGCGATCCAGCGGGCGTAGGCCGCCACCCCGAGCAGCAGCAGCAGCAGCGCCGGCATCAGGCGGCGGGACCGGCGGATCCAGAAGGCGCGAAGGTCGATGCGCCGGTTGTAGCGGTACTCGGCGATCAGCAGGCCGGTGATGAGGAACCCGGAGAGGACGAAGAAGGTGTCGACGCCGAGCAGGCCGCCGGGCATCCACGAGACGCCGGCGTGATATGCGATGACGGCCGTGACCGCGAGCGCGCGCAGGCCGTCGAGCGCGGGGGAGTGCCCGAGCGGCGCGAGCACGGGTCCGGTGGCGTCGAGATCCTCCTCGACCCGCAGCGGCCCCGTCGCCTCGCGCGTGCCGGTCCGCGGCCGGGTGCCGGCCCGGGCTCTCGCCCCGGGTGCCGTCACCGTCCCGGGAGACCGGTAGGGAGGTCCGGCCGGCGGCCGGGTGGCCCCGGGCGCCGGGCGAGTCCCGCCCAGGCGGGTATTGATCGGGACGGTGTCGGTGGGCTCCGGTCCGGGTGCCACCCGGCGGTGGCGCCCACCGGAGGCGAGCGGGAAGGTGTCGGCGTCGTTGCTGGTCAGCCTCGTTCCCTCCTCGTCGCCGGGGGTTGCGTCGGCTGCGACCTCGCCAGGACATACGACAGGCAAGGCTAATCGCAGCGGCGTGGAAGGACGTACGCGCGGTGTGCTCGCCGCTGTCGCGGCGGACGCGGTGTCGAGCCGTTATCGGGACATTGGTACCTTCCGCGCGTGTCTGAGACCACGGCGGGGCTCCCCCGGATGGTGGCCCCGGCGCCGGCGGTGTCCACGGGCCAACCCACGTCTCGATTCCCCGTGATGTCGGGGTTCTCCGCGATGCTGGGGCGGGCGCGGCCCGTGCGCTGGCACCTGTGGCTGGCCGCGATCGGGCTGCTCGGTCTCGCCGTCCGCCTGTTCTACCTGTTCCACTGGCTGCATCCGGCGGTCGTGGAGGGGGACCCGTACTACTACCACGAGGCGGCGAACCTCTTCGCAGCCGGCCGGGGCTGGCCCGATCCCTACGAACTCGCCCTGTCCGGCCGCTACGTCCCCGACGCCCAGCACCCCCCACTGACCAGCGGGCTGCTGGCCGTGCCATCGGTGCTCGGATTCACCAGCTTCCTGTCCCACCAGCTGTTCTCATGTCTGCTCGGCGTGCTGTCGATCGTGCTTGTCGCCCTCGCCGGGCGGCGGATCGCCGGCCCCGTGACCGGACTGGTGGCGGCCGGGATCGCCGCTGTCTATCCGGGCATGTGGCTCAACGACCCGCTGTTGATGTCGGAGACGACCGGGATCCTCACCTGCGCGTGGATCATCCTTGCCGCCTACCGGTTCCGAGACCGGCGGACAGTCGCCGACGCCGCCTGGCTCGGAGCGGCCCTCGCTGCGGTGATGCTCGCGCGAGCGGAACTGGCGCTGCTCGCCGTGGTGCTGGTGGTGCCACTCGTCGCCACGGCCCGTGAACTCGCCTGGCGGCGCCGGATCGCCCTGGTGGCCGTCGCGGCGGCGGTGAGTGCGCTCACGATCGCGCCCTGGACCATCTACAACCTGTCCCGGTTCAGTGAGCCGGAGTACCTGTCCACCGGGCTCGGCTCCACCCTGGCGGTCACCCACTGCCCGGCCAGCTACTCCGGCCGGTACGTCGGCTGGTGGTCGTTTGACTGCATCCTGGCGTTGCCACCCTCGCCCCAGGAACGCTCCGAACGGGATGTGTTCTACCGCCGGGCCGCGTACGACTACATCAAACACAACGAGCGCAGCCTGCCCCGGGTGGCCGCGGCGCGGCTCGGTCGGACGTGGGGGGTCTACCGGCCCTGGCAGCAGGCCCGGCTGGACACCATCGAGCGGCGCCCCCTGCTCCTCAGCCAGGTCGGGATGGTCACGCTGTGGCCGTTGGAGATCGCGGCGCTCGCCGGGGTCGTGGTGCTGCGCCGCCGCCGGGTCGTGCTGCTGCCACTGCTCGCCGTGCCGATCGCCCTGAGCCTCGCCTCGGTCGCGATCTACGGGACGACCCGGTTCCGGGCCGCCGCGGAGCCCGCGATCGTGCTGCTCGCCGCCGTCGCGATCACGGCCGCCGCGCGGTGGCTCGGGCGTCGTGTAGTGGCTCGGGTGCCGCGGTAGGTTCGCGGACCGGCCGGCCGGGGCCCCTGGGTGCGGATCCGCTGGCGGGCTTCTGTGCGCGGACTGGCTGGCCGGGTAGACCGTCCGGCCGGGTAGAAAGGGTGGGTTCGCTCGGGGTGTCGACGTGGTCGCGCACACCGGACTGGTACGTTGCCTGGGTGCCGGACCTCGCTGATCTCCGGGCGCTCGGTCGGTGAATGGACCCGCCCTTTCCCTCACGGCCGCAGCCGATTCCGGCGCAGCCGCCGGCCCGGCCGGCACCGCTTCCATCCCCGAACCGCGCACTCCCGCGCCGGTCCGTCCACCCAAGGTCGTCTTCGACGGCTTCGACGGCCTGCGCGCGATCGCAGCGGTCCTCGTGGTCGTCGTGCACACCGCGTTTCCCGCTGGTTTCACCACCAGCAGCCGGCTGGGCCCCTACACCGCCCGGGGTGAGATCGGTGTCGCGGTCTTCTTCCTGATCTCGGGGTTCCTGCTCTACCGTCCGTTCGTCGCCGCCCGGTTCGCCGGCATCCGCGGCTCGGACGCCGCCGGCTACCTGGTCCGGCGGTTCATGCGGATCGTCCCGCTGTACTGGGTGGCGCTCGCCGTCACGCTGACCGTGGTCAGCAGCAAGCGGGTCGGCGTGCACGGCTTGGCCGGTCTGCTCCAGACGGCGTTCTTCGTCCAGGGTTATCAGGAGCACTGGGCGATCCAGGGCCTCACCCAGGCCTGGACCCTGGACGTCGAGGCGGCGTTCTACCTGGCGATACCGGTGTACGCGTGGCTGCTGCGGCGGCGGGACCGTCCGCCCGCCGCCCAGTTGCGCGTGGAACTCGCCGCGCTCGCGGTTACGTTCGTCGCCGCCAAGATCGTTCACTACCTGGTGATTCCGTCCACGCAGACCTGGATGAACGGCTGGAACGTCTGGCTGCCGGTCTGGTGGGACCTGTTCGCCATGGGCATGCTGCTCGCCGTGCTCTCGGCCTGGTACTCCCGGCAGGGCAGGTCGCCGCGCTGGGCGGAGCTGCCCGGCTCGGGCACGGTGTGCTGGGGCATCGCCGCGTTCTTCTACTGGGTGTCGAGCAGGCATCTCGGCCTGCCGCTCGTGCCGATCTTCGAAGCCACGCGGAGCCAGGACATGGGCAAGCACCTGGGCTACGGGTTGTTCGGCTTCTTCCTGCTGCTCCCGGCGGTGTTCGGCCACGGCGACCGCGGCTGGGTGCGGCCGCTGCTGGCCAGCCGTCCGCTGGCCTTCCTCGGAGCGATCTCGTACGGCATCTATCTGTGGCACTCGGCCGTCATCGACCTGGTGCTGGAGCACAGCGGCTGGCGGCTGTGGAAGATCCCCTACCCGCCGTTTCTCCTGGTGGTCCTCACCCTGACCGTCGGGGTCTCCACCGTGACGCACTTTTTGATCGAGCGTCCCTGCATCACCCTCTCCCGGGAGTGGGCCCGGCGGGCCGACAGATGGGTGGCGAGGCGCTTCGAAGGGGCGGCGAGGGGCGGGGAGGGTGGCCTCGTGAGCGGGGCCGGCGGATCGCCGGGCGAGGTCGAGGTGATCGGAAAGCCCGTCGATAGCCCGACGGTGCCACTCGCGTCAGGCCTCATGTCACCACGGAACATGACGGACCGGGACGCGCGAGACCCGTCCCCTCCGGTCCGGTCTCTCGATCCCGACCTGCCCGGCGTGCCGGATGGACGGGCGTCGCGCGCCGGGTGGAAGCAGCCCCGGGTCGAGTTCGACGGTCTGGAATGGCTCGGGCCGCAGCCCGCGCCGCAGCCCGGTGGGCCTGGGGCACAGCCGGCCGAGCGCGGGGGGCCCGAGCGCGGGGGGCCCGAGCGCGGGGGGCCCGAGCGCGGGGGGCCCGAGCGCGGGGGATCGGCGAGCCGGCGCTGACCCGAAAATGACCGGGCGTCGGGCGCCGCGAGGCCAGGCCGTCGGCAGGTGTCGGGAATCGGACGCCACGAACTCACCCATTTATCCACTTTTCAACCGATCTGCGCCGTCAGTCCCTGTCGTGTCCCGTCCGCACACGTTCCCACCCGTGTGCCGCGACGATCCGTGGGACGGCGTTGTCCCGCCTACCGCGGTGCCACGCCGCCACCAAAAACTACATATGGACGTCATGTGTCTGCGCAGAGTGAGAGTGATGGCGGACGGCGCACGTCTTGGTACGGGCGCCCGTTGACCACCCTGGACACCCGTCCCTAGACTTGGGGGCGTGCACGAGGGTCTGTGGGTCTCAGACCGAGCGGATCCACTCGAGCGTCGTTATCGTTTCTGACAGTTTCTTCGTTTTTGGCGTTGTTTCTGTCCCTCGGTCCCGGCGGTTCGATCCGGCCCTCGCGCGGACGACCACCCCTAGCCGGAGCCGACCCCTTGACGAGCACCACCGACGTACGACCCGTGGAGACCGTGACCATCTCGCCCAGCCCGACCACACCACAGGTAGCGGTCAACGACATCGGCTCGGCCGAAGACTTCCTTGCGGCCGTCGACAAGACGATCAAGTTCTTCAACGATGGCGACATCGTTGACGGCATCATCGTCAAGGTCGACCGCGACGAGGTGCTGCTCGACATCGGCTACAAGACCGAGGGCGTGATCCCGTCCCGGGAACTGTCGATCAAGCACGACGTCGACCCGCACGAGGTCGTCAGTGTGGGCGACCACGTCGAGGCCCTTGTCCTCCAGAAGGAGGACAAGGAAGGCCGCCTGATCCTGTCCAAGAAGCGTGCGCAGTACGAGCGCGCCTGGGGCACGATCGAGAAGCTCAAGGACGAGGACGGTGTCGTCACCGGCACCGTGATCGAGGTCGTCAAGGGTGGTCTCATCCTCGACATCGGCCTGCGTGGCTTCCTGCCGGCTTCGCTTGTGGAGATGCGCCGGGTCCGCGATCTGCAGCCCTACGTGGGCCGCGAGCTCGAAGCCAAGATTATCGAGCTGGACAAGAACCGCAACAACGTTGTGCTCTCGCGGCGGGCCTGGCTCGAACAGACCCAGAGCGAAGTCCGTTCCGAGTTCCTCGCCCAGCTGGCCAAGGGCCAGATCCGCAAGGGCGTGGTCAGCTCCATCGTCAACTTCGGCGCCTTCGTGGACCTCGGTGGTGTGGACGGCCTCGTGCACGTCTCCGAGCTGTCCTGGAAGCACATCGACCACCCGTCCGAGGTGGTCGAGGTCGGCCAGGAGGTTACCGTCGAGGTCCTCGATGTCGACTTGGACCGCGAGCGGGTCTCGCTGTCGCTGAAGGCGACGCAGGAGGACCCGTGGCGTCAGTTCGCCCGGACCCACGCGATCGGTCAGGTCGTTCCAGGCCGGGTCACGAAGCTGGTGCCGTTCGGTGCGTTCGTCCGGGTGGACGAGGGCATCGAGGGTCTGGTCCACATCTCCGAGCTGGCCGAGCGGCACGTGGAGATCCCCGAGCAGGTCGTGAACGTCGGTGACGAGATCCTGGTGAAGGTCATCGACATCGACCTCGACCGCCGCCGCATCAGCCTGTCGCTCAAGCAGGCGAACGAGGCGACAGGGCTGGCTGTCGACGGCGAGGCGTTCGACCCGAGCCAGTACGGCATGGAAGCCAAGTACGACGAGCAGGGTAACTACGTCTACCCCGAAGGCTTCGACCCCGAGACCGGGGAATGGCTCGAAGGTTACGAGGAGCAGCAGGCGGAATGGGAGCGGCAGTACGCCGAGGCCCAGGCCCGCTTCGAGGCGCACCAGGTCCAGATCCGGGCCGCGCAGGAGGCCGATGCCGCCGCGGCGGCCCCCTCCTCCTACACCTCCCAGTCCGAGCAGCCTTCCTCGGCGATCGATGAAGAGGCGCTGCGTCGGCTGCGTGAGCAGTTCGGTCGGGAGTAGCCGACTCCCGTCACCGACGGTCGGGGCCCGGGGATCTTCTCCCCGGGCCCCGACCGATTTCCGATCCTTTCCCCTGCCCGTCCCAGACCCGGCGGAAGCCCAGTCCCGGGTAGAAGCTCAGCCCGGGCAGAGGGAGGTCCTGGGCCGGATCAGGACGAGGAGCGTGCCACGGCCGGGTCGACGTGATCCGGCCTGAGCAGGATCGGAACGTCGTCGCGGATCTCGTAGCGATGGCCGAGACGCGGGTTGACCAGCCAGCCGTCGACGAGCTCCAGCGGTCCCTTGTCGACCGGGCAGGCGAGGATCTTCAACAGTTCGGGTTCGATGGTCATCTCTGACGTTCCTGTTCGTCGTCTTGGGGGCCGTCGCGGGACCCGTGAGTATCCGTTCCGGATCCCATGAGCATCGCAGACACCCAGGTCGGCCCTGACCGGTCCCGACCGGGGGGCGCCAGCCATCCCGGTGTCGATCCCGGTCGTGAGGCACCGGTTCGCCTCGCTGACGGGTTATGCAACCAACTCGATGACATAAAAACTTCTGGGGGATAGCGTCGAAGTCGCTCGGCGGCCGGAGACCGGCCGCGAAGTCCCAGCTCGCCCTCATCGAGAGTCAGGTGTCCATGACTGTCCATGACTTCACCGTCGATGCCGCGGACGGAACCTCCCGCTCGCTCGGCGACTACGCCGGCCAGACGTTGCTGATTGTCAACGTTGCCAGCAAATGCGGTCTGACGCCGCAGTACGAGGGGCTGGAGTCCCTGTACCGGGATCTGCACGGCCGCGGCCTGGAGATCCTCGGCTTCCCGTGTAACCAGTTCGGCGGGCAGGAGCCGGGCACCGATGCCGAGATCCAGGAGTTCTGCGCCACGAAGTTCGACGTCACCTTCCCGGTCCTGGGGAAGATCGAGGTGAACGGACCCGACGCGGCCCCGCTGTACACCCACCTGCGTTCCGAGGCGCCCGGTGACTTCGGGCCCGATGCCGGTTTCCTCTACGAGCACATCAAGAAGACCCGGCCGGAAGCGATCGGCACCGACGAGATCAAGTGGAACTTCACCAAGTTCCTTGTCGACCCGGACGGAAAAGTGGTCCGCCGGTACGAGCCGACTGTCACCCCCGAGGAGATCCGCAAGGACCTCGAGGCCACCCTGGCCTGATGGTTCTCCCGTGCCCGGCCTGCCGCTATCGCCGGCCGGGCACGCCGAAGCCGACGGTGCCCGCCGGCTTCGCGGCAGGAGTAGGCGAGCGCGGTCAGCGGTCGCCGAACAGCGCCAGATAGCGTTCCGCCGCGTTCGGGTTCAGTACCGGCCTGTACAGCGAGGACTCCACGTTCCCCTCCTCGGCGTTGTTGAAGTACGCCTCGTAGGCCAGGGCGTCGGCGTTCGCGGTGAAGGTCTCGTACATCTTCTGGATGTAGTAGGGGTTGTCGCCACCGCCGCCGGTCGTGCGCACCAGACCCCACTCCGGAACGGCGAACTTCTTGCCGTGGGCGCGGGCGAAGGCGATCACCGTGCACAGACCGGACCGCAGATGACATTGCCGGTCCCAGATCGTCTTACTGACGGACGCGGGGTAGGAGTCGTAGGAGTCGATGCTGACCACGTCGACGTAGTCGTCACCGGGATAGGCATCCCAGATGTCCTGACCGCTTACCGGCAGGTGATCCCGGTGCGCGGTCATGTTCCAGTCGATCCGCACGTGCGGCGCGGTCGACCGGATCGCCAGGACCGTGCGGCGGTAGCAGGTCTTCCAGGTCTCGACGTCGCGTGGATACCACCAGAACCAGTCACCGTTGAACTCCCAGCCGAGCCGGACGAAGGCGTCGCCGCGGCCGAACGTCGTCAGCGTGGTGCCGAACTGCCGCCAGTAGTTGTCGTAGGCGCCAGTCGCGCAGGTGGCCTCGTCGCCGTCTTTGGGAAACATCGGCTGGGCGACCGACAGGCCGCCGGGGAACTTGTCCCGGGTGAAGGCCTGCGTCGGCCAGCCGGCCGAGACCAGGTTGGTCCAGTCCTGCCGATCCGTGAAGACGACGGCCAGGTCCACCTTGCGGCCGGTGAAGACCGACCAGAGGTTGACGTCCGCAGGGTAGTTGCCGTTGGCGCCGGAGACCCAGCGCACGCCGCCGGGCTGGGGCGGCTTGGGTTTGTTCGAGCAGGAGCTGAGCCCGCCGGCGACCAGGCCGATGACCAGCAGGAGGAGCAGCGGCAGCGGGAGCGGATGGGCGGCACGTCTGTTCCTCGTCCGGGCGGCGCGGACGGTGCGGCGGCCGGCAGACCCCCACCCTCGCGGTGCCGGTCGCGGTCTCACGCGACGGAGGGTCTGTGCATGGTGGAGGGTCCGTGCATGGTGGAGGATCGCTGCGTACCCGAAGCCGTGGCAATGGCGCCGAGCAGCGGCGTCTCCACCGGGCCGGGCCGCCGAGCCTGTAGCCAGGCCTGCACGGCCTCGGCCTCGACCGCCCAGTCGTGACCGGGAACGAGCGCCTCACCCAGCTCCATGTGCGTGGCCATGGAGGGCTCCGGCACCAGCATCGTGCGGCGCAGCCGTTCGGGCCGCGCCAAGGCGACGGCGTTGAGTGTCGTGCGCAGCCCGCTCAGCACCACCCGACGAGCGATCCGCGCGGCGGGGGGTGGCGGGGCGAACGCAGGCGGTTCCCCGCTCAGCTCGGCCAGCCGGAAGGGCTGGAAACCCTGCAGAGTGAGACAGGTCGCGCGGTCGAAGGCGCCGCCGACGAACGGGATCGAGCGCAGCAGCAGTTCGTCCTCGAGCAGGGTGCCGACCCGCAGACCGAACGTGCTGGTCGTGGTGGCGGCCCTGGCCCAGGTCACGCCGTCGACCACCGGCGCGTGGGAGTGGCTGCCGCCGTCCCGGTGGATCATTGGCCGGCGGCGGGTGGTGGTTGAGGAGAATCGCAGCGTGCTGTAAAGGGTGAAGTAATCGACTGCGGGGAGCGCGGTCGCTGCCGCGACGAGACTGGAAAGCGATTTTTCCGTGTACAAATAGTCATCTTCGGCGAGCCAGACCAGATCGTCCGGCGACCAGCGCCGGACCCGCGGCATCCGCAGCACGTACCGGTAGGACGCGCGATTGCTGCCGCACTGCACCGACTGCACCTCGCCGGCGGACGTCATCACGGCAAGACGCTCCGCCGGCATAGGGCCGTCATTGACGAAGACGATCCGTACCGGGATGTCGACGTTCTCGACGGCCCGGAGGAGAGAGGCCAACGCAAGCATCTTGCTGTAGAAGGTCGGTCGGTTCTTCGTGTTCTCCGAACCGACCGACCGATAAAGAATACGCAGAATCATCGCAACCCCCCTACCGGCCCTGGCCCGGCAGCGCTCATCGTGGTGGCCTCGACGCCTCGGACACCGCCTCGACGCGGTCGGCCGAACATATTGCACACAGCTCGTACGTTACTGTGAAACATCATTATCATTGATCATTGCCGGTCCCGGTCGGGTGCTCCGGAACTCGGCCCTGTACGGCCGGTCCGGCCGGCTCGCCGGAAAGGGCGATCGCCGTGTCCCGTTCCACCTCCCGTGCGGCCCGGCGGACGAGGATGAACCAGATGGGGACGGTCACCCAGAAGGCAAGTATGTAACCGCAGACCGCGCCGGTGCCGCCGCCGATCTCCAGACCGACGATCGGATAGACGACAAGCTGGGGGGCGAGCACCGCATTCGCGCGGAAGGTGAGCTTGGCCTTGCCGAGCGCGTAGAGCATGCAGGCCGGCCCGACCGTCGCCGCGGGGCCCGCCTGCTGCACGATGGACAGCGCCAGCAGGTCGTGGGTCTGCTCCCAGGTCTGGCCGAGCAGCGAGTGCCCGATGCTCGTCGGCAGGACGAGAAAGATCGTCCCCCAGGCGGCGCCGGCCGCGACGATCACCGCGGACAGGGCGTAGGCGGCGCGGACCCGGGCTGCGGCCGAGAGGTCCTTGCGGCGGGAGAACTCGGGGATGGCCCAGCTCACGATCCCGACCGCGAGAATGGTCGTCGGTCCGAGCAGAGTCTGCACCCCGCGCAGCGCGCCGACCAGGTCGATCGCGCCCAGCGTACCGAGCAGCAGAGTGGATGCCTGCTGGGCGCCTTGGACGGTGAGGTACTCGGCGCTCATGTACCCGTTGACATCGCGGTGTTCGACGACCCACTGGCGCACGAGGCTCGGCGCCGGCTTGAAGCCGGCCTGCGTGACGCCCAGCATGGCGGCGACCGCGGCGGCGCCACCCCAGGCCAGCAGCATCGCCCACGAGGTGGAGACGTCGCGGACGATCAGCGCGTAGATGGCGGCGAACTGGACGATCGCCCAGATCCCGTCGTTGGCGGCGGCGGCGGCCGGGCGACCCTCGGCGAAGAAGACCTGCCGCCAGGCGTCCTGGAGCAGCAGCGTGGGAAAGACCAGTCCCATCGCGACCAGCGAGGCGCCGACCGAGCCGCCCATCGCCGCACCGACGGCAAGCGTCACGACCCCGCAGACCAGCCCGATCACGAGGGCGGTGCCGGTCCCCGCCGCGCCGGCCACCCGAAACACCCGCGGCGGCACGTCGGAGAACTTCATCCCCAGCGGAGCGGTGCCGACAGCCTTCGAGAACCCGATCATCAATGAGAAGATCGCGAAGGCGACGGCGAAGGCCCCGAACTCGGACTTGCTGACGCTGTGGGCGATGACGAAGGACATCACGGCGTTCGTCCCGCTGGAGAGCACCTGGTCGACGAGTGTCCAGATGGCCCGCGAGCGGCTGGAACCCCGGGTCGGTCGCTCGTCATGGTGGCGACCACCGGCCGGACCGCCGTCGTCCAGGATGGTCAGCCCGTAGTCGACCGGTTCCCCACAATCCGGGACTGCCGGTGCCTCGCGCCCCCGGTGGATCTCGCCGCGGCCGATCGGCGGGATGAGCCATTCGCCGGTCGCGGGACCCCACAGGGGGAGTAGCCCCTCGGGGGTCGGCCCGTCCAGTGCCGTCCCGAAGGCTTCCACGGCCGGGATCCGGCGGCCGCGCAGGCCGCGGATGACCTGGGTCCGCTCCCGGTCGAACTGTTCCGGTCGCGGCGACAGGGCGGCGGTGACCTCCGGCACGGGTTCCGTCCGGGGGCGTGGTGACTCGTGCTGCTGGGCCGTGGCCGGCGCGGATGTGTCCGGGCCGGTCACCGGAGCCCACCCGGCCCTCCGCCGGGTGGTACTCGGACGGTGGAGGGATCGCGGAGAGTCCTGATGATCGTCTTTTGCCGGGGGTCGGTGGCCGAACTCATTGATCCACCGCCGTCCGTCCTCTCCGTGCCGCATCGGTCCGACCCCGGCTCCCCGTGCCGGCCGGGCGAGCGACGCCGCCGCTTCCGCGGCGGACGACGATCGAGCCCACCGCGCCGCTTCTGACCAGGGCGCCAGTCGGCCAGGGTGCTAGCAGGATGGTAGCCCGATGGGATCGGAACGCTCGGCTAGGGCCGCTCGGGTGGATCTGGTCCGAGCGGACCCGACAACGGTGGTTGGCCAGAGCGGATCGCGGGGGCATGAAACGGGCGATGAGATCGCGATTCTCCGGCATGTGCCTGCCCCGTAGACGGTTCGCTCGCCTACGTCCGCAATCTTCCGCATCCAGGCTGATGGTCCGTAAGTTTAGCAGTCGGGCCTCGGCCCGATCCCCTTGTTACGTCGGTCACCCCCGGCAGGGCGGTACTCGGTGGCGGATCCAGTGAGGTGGGGTGCGCCATCCGATCCGCTTCCGGGACACCGGCTGCCGGCCGGATCAGGGCATCCCTGATGCCGGTGGCCGCGCTCGCGGAGGCCTGGACAAGGCAGGAGCGGGGCGTGGGCCGCATCATCAATTACCTGGAATAGCCCGCCTTGAATGGCCCGTCGCCCGTCTCATCGGTGGCGAGCAGGTCCTGCAGCTCGGTGACGACCTGCTGGAGCTGGTCGGCGAACGCGTACATCCCGTCCGCGACCGCACGCGGCGTGCTCAGGTAGAGGTTGAACCGGTCCGGCAGCAGCACGTAGGCGATGCCGATGCACTGGCTGCTGGTAGACCCGAAGCCGAAGAACTCGACGTTGGTGGACGGCGCGGAGCTGGTGCTCAGGTAGTCGTCGCGCGCCTTGAGCCAGCCCGGGGCCTCGTAGAGCGCGATCGGCTCGGTCACCCCCAGCCGCTCGCCTTGGCTGCGGGCGATGAACTGCAGCTCCCACAGGTGCTGCTCGGGGGCCCGCCCGGCCTGGCAGTCCTTCGCGCGCCGCACGTGCGCGTCGGCGGCGGCGCGGAACGCGGTCCGGCGGGTGGCGGTGTCGGTGTCCGGGTCGTTGAGTACGGTCACGAACCGCTGGATCTCCGGGGTGACGACCCGCATCGCTTCCGTGCGGCCGCGCCGCCAGTGCCGGGTGGCGATCGATTCGTAGGTGGCGCCGATGTGCCCCTTGGCCCGGCTGTGCGCCAGCTGGTAGGCGAGCTGCACGAATGCGTCCGGTGACGTCTTCAGTGCCTTGGCCCGGTTTTGCCCGAAGTCGGTGAAGGACAACACCGTTGAGGCGGTCGCCGCGGCGAACTCCGCGAACGACGCGCCGGCGGCGGCCACATCCGCCCGCAGGCTGGCGTCGAGGACGAACTCGACGGGCTCGATGACGGGTAGCCCCTGGGGCCGGGCGCCAGAGCTCGCCGAGTGCTCCGCGGGCGAGGTACCCAGCAGGTCGTCGACGAAGCTGAGGATCGTCGTCCCGTCCAGCCCGCAGTGCTCGACGTTGATGCCCGCCCGGCCGTCGGCGAAAACGATCAGTGACACCGCCTTGTCGAACCACCGGTTGGCGCTGTCGCCGTGGAGCAGGTGGTCACACGCGGCCAGGTTGTCCTTGGGGGTGAAGTCTTCCAGGCACAGGGCGAACAGCGCGGTCTCGATCGTGTCGAGCGCGGCCGCGTTGGCGGGGTCCAGAGCGAGCAGCGTCTGGCGGCTCGCGGCCCAGTCAGCCCGGGCCTTGGTGGTGAGCTGGCCGACGGCGGCGTCCGCCGGAATCCGCGACGCGGCGGCCTTCACCACGGCGCGCAGGCCCGCCGCGAGGTCGTCCAGGGTGTACGGGTGACCGTCCGGCCCGACGACGTCCAGCCGGACGATGTTTCCCCGGTGGAAGACGACGATGTGGCGGGCCTGGGACGGCCCGGGCCACTGCTCGCTGTACGGGGTGCGCACGGTGTCCTGGACCGTTCCCGGGATCCGGGTCGTGGAGAACAGGAACGTGTTCTGCGCCATCGACAGCGTCTGGCCGCGCTGGACGATCGGCTCGACCCGCTCATCGTCGAGGCGCAGCTTGTAGTCGACGGCTGCCGCCACGAGCCCGGCGGCCCGCTCCACCTGCGGCTGCTCGGCGGACAGACCCTCGGCGTCCTTGAACAGGAAGATGTAGTTCGCGTTGAGCGCGATGCGGTCGCGCCGGCCGAGGTAGCGGGAGTCCCAGAAGCCGTCCAGCCAGCTGTGTACGCCCTCGGTGGCGTCGTAGCGCTCCAGCGCCGCGTGCAGGGTGGGGCCGGGGCCGCCCGGTGCCTGGAAGGCCGCGACGGCTGCCTCGGTCGTCGCCTGCTCGGCCGGGGTCAGCAGCGGCGCGGACCAGGCAAGGAAACGTTCGCAGCTCTCCGCCAGCGTGGGCAATGGCACCCGGGGCAGCAGATCGTCGTTCGCGAAGGTTCCGGTGGATTGCTGGGAGCTACTGATCGCATTCATGCTGGGCCTCGGGTTGTCTCGGGGAACTCGTCTCGGGGACACGGTCATGGTGAACGCCACAGGCTGCGTTGGGTCCATGGTCGCCGAGATTCCACGGGTGGCGGGCGTTCCATCGGACATTCGGCTCGTACGGTTCATCCGACTCGCATGATGGCCGGGGCGCCCTCGACCTACCGGCCGCGCGGGGGACGCTGCCGGCACCGGTCGCCCGTCAGCCTGGCGGAACCGGCCGGGTGGATGTCGCCGCCGGTCGCCGGCCGGAGGCGGGATGAGCGGTCGAGGGACTGGTCACCCCGCGCGGCCGAGAGATGTGCAGCTGGGCGTACAGCCAGCCCTCGGCCTCCAGCCCCCGTGGATCGACGCCGACGGTGGACAGCGTGTCGAGCACGAGCGACTGCTCCTCGGCGGAGGCGAAGCGCCGCTGCCGGAAAACGCCGTTGACGTGCACGGTCTCATACCCGAGCCCCGCGAGCGTCGCCTCGACCGGTTCGAACGGGAACATCCGCAGCACGAAGTGGGCCATCCACGGCCTGCGCTCACCGGCCGCGCGGGCCACCCGGGCGATGGTCCGCTCGGTGACGTACCCGAGGCAGCCCGTCGAGACGACGATGTCCGTTCCGACGAGCCGCTCCCGTTCGGCGTCGGTCGGGTCCCGGTCCTCCAGGTTGGCGTGCACGGCGTCATCGAGGAACCCAGCCGCGGACGCATAGGAGATGGCCGGCCCCGAGCTGTCCAGACCGAGGAACCGGCTCGTCTCCAGCCCGTCGCGGGACCGGACGAGTTCGCGGTCACGGGCGAGCAGCACGTCCCGGGTCGGCCGGGTTCCGGGCGGTGCGTAGCGCTCGTGCAGGTCGTCAAACGTCACGTCACAGCGGAGCAGCGCGGCGTTGATCCCGTAGGAGCAGCCCACGTCCAAGACCGTCGGCGGTCGTCCCCGGACCATCCGGAATTCCCGGATGAGCTGGCTGAAGTACGGTTTGGCGAGCTGCGGGATACGATAGTCGAGTTTCCGCAGGGTACTGAAGTAGGCGTGCGGGTCGGGCTGCGTGTAGATGTGGTCGAGCGAGATCTTCCCGCTGTCGTCGAACCGCCTCGTCCCGGTGGGGTACGCGGCCTCGGAGGAATTCGTGGTTCCGTCGGAGTCGGTGGTCTCGGCAGAATATCTGCTGTCGTCGGAATACACGCGTCTGGCGCTCCTTGTGACGGGCGGTCGGGGCAGACAGGCCGGTGCTGAAGCAGCTCGCCGACCGAGTTCTGGTCCAGCTAGTCCAGCAGCTGGTCGACGCGGACCGCGCTCTTCTCCGCCGCCAGGTGCCGCGGAAGGACCCGGCCGAAGAGCTGCTTCGTGCGCGCGACACTGCCGACGACCCCGGGGTGCCCGGTGTAGGCGAAGATTGCGGAATGCCGGGCCGTGTCGCCCTCGACCGGGCTCACCCGGTGCATCGAATAGCGGCCCAGGAAAAGCTGGAGATCACCCGGTCGGAGGGCGAGACGCCGGACCAGATGGCCGCCCTCGCCCGCCAGCACGGCCCGCACGTCGGCGAAGTTCTCCGCCTGCGCGGACCTGATGTTCGGGCAGTACTCGAAGTCGCCCCCGGCCCGCGGCGCCTGCGTGAGCAGGCTCACCGCGAATTCGTTCGTGTCGAAGTGCCAGGGGTGCTCCAGCCCGGGGGCGATGATGTTGAGGCACAGCCCGGCCAGCGGGTCGGCGAGTTCGTGGACTCTCGGCAGGTCGAAGCAGCCGGCGATGAAATGCTGGAAGAGCTCGCTGGTGTAGAGGCGGTGGACGGCGAATTCGGTGGGAATCTGGTCGCGGGCGACGAAGGCATTCCCCCGCCGCATCGTGAACCGGCCCGGATGATCGGCCGGCAACGACGGGTCGACCGCGATGTTGTAGGCGTTGACCGTCTCGACCTCGTCATACGCGAGCGGAGCGACGGTGGCGCACTCCTGTGCGACCGCGGTGAATGCGGAGGGCCGGACGAATTCCGGGAGGACACAGCATCCGCGAGTGCGCAGTTCCTCCCGGGCCCACGAGACGACGTCCCGCCAGGCGTGGCTCGAAGGTTCGGTGAGAGGGTAACGAACGGTATTGATCAGCTCGCTGATGGACCAGGTTTCCGTCGCAACCATGTGACTCCTCTCCGCCGCTACGCGGCGGCCCCGGGTCGCCGATGGGAACCGTCCACGACCTCGATGCGATTTGTCACATGGTCGCCCGATGGTCATGATGGCGAAAGTCAGTGTGAGATGTCACACGCCTGTGCTCGCGCGGGACGCGAATCCCGCCCGCCTGCCGCCATTCCAGCAACCCGGCCACGACCTGTCGCGGAGCCACCATCTTCGGGGCGTCCCGCGTCCTCGTCCTGAGCGGCTGTACGTGGGTGCCCGCGGGCCCGGCGGGCGACCGGCCCCGGCCACCGTCGATGCGAACTGGCCGTACCGGCCCCTGTCTGGCCCGGCCGGAAGGTGCCCGGCGCAGGACGCCAACCGTCGGGATCTCAGCCTTCTCGTGTTCACCGGAGATGCGTCCGGCGGGTCCGGTGCAGCGACGTCCGGTAGAGCCATATCTGGTATCGCCATGTCCGGTGCAGCGACGTCCGGTACCGCCACATTCGGTACCGCCACGTCCCGTACCGGCGTGCCCGGGAGCGATCCCGGCCCGACCCCGCCGCAACGGCCGATGCCCGAAGGCTGATCCGATGCCTGGAGCCGGCCGTTCCGGGGAGGGAGTCGGTCATCGTACGAGGTTTCAGGAGCTTACGAGCTTCAGCGCCTGGCGGATCTCGCCGAGACGGTTCCATTGTTCGTTGCTGAGAATCGAGACGGCGGCGTGGAACACGCCGTCCTGTTCCTTCGCGATGTGCCTGCGCAGCAGGCTCATCGCCTCGATGACCCGTGTCGGCCAAGCGGGATCGACCCGGGCGGTGCCGTCGGTCGCCCCGGCGAGCACAGCCTCGATCCGGCGGTGCTCGCTCTGCAGGATCGCGATCTGTTCGGGGAACTCGAGTGCCATCGCGGGGAACAGACCCTTCTCCTCCACCACCGTATGCGGCTGGAGAACCGCCGACATCTGCTCACAGAGTGTCACCATTGCCCCGACATCACCCTGTCGATATGCCTCGTGCGTGTCGGCGATGAGATCGGTGACCTGGTCATGTTCCCCGATCAGGGTCGCGATCGCCGGCAGTGACTGACAGTTGCAGTATTCACGCATAGTACCCACCTTGGGTAGAAGAAGATCAGCGACGACCCCGCGTCCCGCGTGCCCCACCGGCAGCGTCGCCATCCCATCCCCACTCGCACGGCGGCGCTCGTGTCGCGCCGCTCATGGTCATCATCGAATGGCCAGGGCGGCTCCCACACGGCCGATAGTCCTGTCCGGTGCCCTACCAATGGCGGCAGGGCAGCGGTCCGCGAGTCGCCCTTCCCCACGGCCGATCGGAACGAACGGGCAGCATCCGCGCGGTGCCGGCGACAGCGAGCAGCAGCCCCACGACGGCGACGGAGATGGTGTCGGCGGCTGCGACGACCGGTCAGTCCTGACTGTTAGTCCTGACTCTGGTTCAGTCCTGACTGGCGAGATAGCCGATGACCATCGCACCCCACCATCCGGCCTGGGAGAGCAGGTTACTGATTATCGATCGGGCCAGGAGCGCCCGGGACGGAACGGTGGCGGACTGCTCCAGCCGGTGCTGGATCGCCCAGATGTGCAGGCCGTTGAGGGCGATGAGGAGCACCAGTCCGATCTTCACCTGGGTCAGTCGCCTGGACAGGTCCGGATGCAGCAGGATGCCGCTGAGCACGAGCCCCGCCAGACCAGCCCAGATCATCACGTGCAGGCCGCTGGCCACCCGGATGACGTCCGGGAAGCTGCGCCGACCGAACAGCCATGACAGGGCGAAGAAGTCGATGGCGAGGACCGCGCCGAACCCGCCCACGAGCGCGGCGAGATGCACGAACAGGGCGGCGGTGTGCAGGGTCGGGTCGGCGGTGAGGTGGGCGGCGGTCCAGACGGCGGCCGCCCACCCGACGACGAGCGCTGTTCCGGTGGCGAGGAAAACGGCCCATCGTGGCAGAACCCCGCTGGCAGGCGGGGAGGGCTGGGCGATGACCAGGACCGGGACAGGCCGCGGGTCCGCGGGCAGGGAAACGAGCCGCTCGGGGACCTTATCTCCGTGATCATGCATGACTAGTGCCTGAGCGTGACGTTGGTGAAGGTGGCAGTCGTGCCGCTGGCCAACGCCGGCGTGTGGCCTTCCTCGCCGTGCCGGAAGAAGGTCGGTACCCCGATTGTTGCGCGCAACGTGTAGCTGCCGTCCCGCGGGATCGAGAAGTTGTTCGCGTAGTGGAAGAATTCGGCGTAGTAGAAGTTGAGTGTCTTCTCCTCCGCAACCGTGCCCTTGCCGTCGATGACCGCGAGCGTGATTGGTACGTTCGGCACGATCCGGCCCGTGGCCGCCTCCACGGGGATGATCTCAATGTGGTGCGTCTCGTCGGCGGCGGGCTTGCGGAGTATCTGCTGCCCGCCTTTGCCCTCGTACCAGGGTTCCGCGGCCTCGACGATGTAGCCGATTTTCCACGGTCCGCTCTGGACCTCGCCTCCTTCGGACCGGATCTCCTTGGCGAGCGTCGTGTACTGCTTGAACACGCCCTCCGGTACCGCGACGGAGAAGGTGGTCGAGCTGCTTACCGGGTGTCCCGGGGAAGCCGTCGTGGCGTCGGTCGTCGAATCGTCGGAGCAGGCGGTGAGACCGAGCAGCAGGGAGACGGCCAGTACGGGCAAGGCTGTTCGCTGGGGCATACGTCCTCCTCGGGGAAGCCTGATATTAGGTTAGGCTAACCTAAATTGATCAGGTTCCGTCAAGGGAATCACCCTTCCGGTCTATGTAAGCTACTCTCGGTAAGCATTAGCGCCGGGAGGCCTCGGCCTCCCGGCGCACCACGTGCCCTGGCCCGCCGATCGTTGGAAAGGTGGGCGCGGCCACGCCGCCGAACTCAGCAGATGCGGGGGAGCTGCTCGCCGAGCGGCCGGTCGACGATGCGGGTTCCCCCGAACGCGGTGCGCCCGACAACCACGCCCGGATGCTCCGCGGTGACCGTGCCGATGACGGCCGCGTCACGCCCCGCCGGATGCGCCCGCATCGCCGCGAGCGCCGCGTCGGCGTCGGCGTCGGCGACGAACGCGACCAGCTTGCCCTCGTTCGCCACGTGCAGCGGGTCGAGGCCGAGGAACCCGCAGGCCGCCTCGACCGCGGGCGGCACCGGCACGGCGCGCTCGGCGAACTCGATGCCCGTCCCGGACGCGGCGGCGATCTCGCACAGCGCGGTCGCGAGGCCACCTCGGGTCGGGTCGCGCAGCGCGTGGACCCCCGGGGCGGCCGCCAGCACCGCCGCGACCAGCCCGTGCAGCGCCGTCGTGTCGGAGCGGACCTCGCCGCCGAACTCCAGCCCGTCGCGCACGCTCAGCACGGCGACACCGTGCTCGCCGACGGGACCGGAGACGATGACCCGGTCGCCGGGTCTCGCCCGTTCGGGGCGGATGTCCACCTCGGCCGGGACGAGCCCGATGCCGCTGGTGTTCACGTACAGACCGTCGGCCAGCCCGCGCTCGACGACCTTGGTGTCCCCGGTCGCCAGCCGCACCCCCGCCGCGGCGGCGGCCCGGCCCATCGCCTGCGCCACCCGGCCCAGGACCGCGAGCTCCAGGCCCTCCTCGAGGATGAACCCGGCCGAGAGCGCCACCGGCACCGCGCCGGCACAGGCCAGGTCGTTGATGGTGCCGTGGACCGCGAGCTCGCCGATGGAGCCACCGGGGAAGAACAGCGGGCGCACCACGTACGAGTCGGTGGAGAACGCGAGCCGGGCGCCCGCGACATCCAGGACCGCCGAGTCCGCCGGTGCCCGCGCCGTGTCGGTGGTCCCGAACGCGGGCAGGAACAGATGCTCGATCAGCTCGCTCGACAGCACGCCGCCGCCGCCGTGCCCCAGTACCACCTGGTGATGGTCACGCAGCGGAAGTGGGCAGGTCCAACCGGTCGGGTCGACGGGGTCAGCCACGGCTGCCCGCCGGAGTCAGTCGCCGGAACTGGAAGTAGGCGGCGCATGCCCCCTCCGCCGAGACCATCGTCGCGCCGAGCGGGGTGCGTGGCGTGCAGGAGGTTCCGAACGCCGGGCACTGCGGCGGTTTGACCAGGCCCTGCAACACCTCGCCGCTGCGGCATTCGGCCGGTTCGGCCACCGTGAGGCCCTCGACGTCGAAGCGGACCTCGGCGTCGAAGTCCCGGTACGCCGCGGACAGCCGCCAACCCGAGTCCGGGATTGTCCCGATTCCCCGCCAGGCCCGGTCACACACCGTGAAAACCTCGGCGAGGATTTCCCGGGCCGCCGGGTTGCCCGCCGGCCGCACCGCCCGCGGGTAGGCGTTCGCGAGTTCTGCCCGCCCCGCCTCGAGCTGCTCGACGGCGTGGCGCACCCCGTCGAGCAGGTCGAGCGGCTCGAAACCGGTGACGACGATCGGTACCCGGTAGGTCGCCACCAATGGCTCGTACTGGAAGGTGCCCATCACCGTGCACACGTGGCCGGCTGCCAGGAACGCCGCCACCCGGTTCGCCGGCGAGGAGAGGACCGCGGTCATCGCCGGCGGCACCAGCACGTGGCTGACAAGTACGGAGAAGTTGTCGATTCCACGGCGCCGGGCCGTCACCACGGCCATCGCGTTGGCTGGGGCGGTGGTCTCGAAGCCCACTCCGAAGAACACGACCTGGCGGTCCGGGTTCTCCTCGGCGAGGCGGACCGCGTCGAGCGGCGAGTAGACCACCCGGACGTCCCCGCCACGCGCCCGGACCATGAACAGGTCCATGCCGCTGCCGGGGACCCGCAGCATGTCCCCGAACGAGCAGAAGATCACCTCGGGGCGGGCGGCGATCGCCAGCGCCCGGTCGATCGTCTCCAGCGGCGTGACGCACACTGGGCAGCCGGGGCCGTGGATGAACTCGACCTGGTCCGTGAGGAGCTGATCGATTCCGTTGCGGATGATCGAGTGGGTCTGGCCGCCGCAGACCTCCATGATCGCCCAGCGCCGGGTCGCGGTGGCGATGATCGCATCCAGCAGCCGGCGGGCCAACGCCGGGTCGCGGAACTCCGCCAGGTACCTCACCGGCCCGGCCCGGTCATGCCCGGTTCCGCCGCGCGCGATCCCAGCTCCTCCTCGAGCAGCCCCAGGTCCCGGAACATCGCGAGGGTCTCCCGCGCCGCGGCCTCGTCCAGCCTGATCAGCCCGAAGCCGGCATGGATGATCGTGTACTGCCCGACGGTCGCGTCGGGCAGGTAGGCGAGGCACACCGTCTTGGTGACGCCGCCGAAATCGACGATCGCCATCCGCGTACCACGGTCGTCCCAGATCTCGATGATCCGGCCCGGTATCCCCAGACACATGCCTCAGGCTTCCTTCCCGCCGAAGGTCGGCTCCGTCGGGCGGCTCAGCGCCGCGACCGCCGCCTGGCCCAGCGCCAGCCCACCGTCGCCCGGCGGCACCACCCGATGGACGAGTACGTCGAACCCGGCAGTGGCGAGCCGGGCGCGGCAGGCCCGCGTCAGCACTACGTTGGCGAACACCCCGCCGGTCAGACCGACCAGGCGGACTCCGTACCGCCGCCGCGCGAGCCCCGCGACCTCGGCCACCGCGTCCGCGACCGCCAGATGGAACGCGCCGGCCAGCACCGGCACCGCCACTCCCGCCCGCAGACCGGCGACGATCCCCGCGAGCACCCCCACCGGGTCGAGGACGCCGTTCGCCAGGCCGAAGGAGAGCCGGCAGGCACCGGCGCCGCCGAGTCCGGCGCCGCCGAGTCCGGCGCCGCCGAACTCCGCCGCGGCGAGCGCCTCCAGCTCGACGGCGGCCTGCGCCTCGTAGGTGATCCGGTGACGCACCCCGAGCAGTGACGCCACCGCGTCGAACAGGCGGCCCATGCTCGTGCAGGGCACGCAGGCCACGCCCCGGTCCAGCGCGGTGCGCAGGGTGCGCAACTCCGCCACGGAGCAGGCCCGCACCGGCGCCAGGTCCGCGGTCCAGTCCAGGTCGGCGGCGGCCAGATGGGCGAGCGCGACCCGGTACGGATTGCGGACGGCGGCGTCGCCCCCGGGCAGGCCGATCGGACGCAGGTGCGCGACCCGCTCGGCGCGGGCGACGTCCGGGCCTACCAGCAGCACCTCGCCGCCCCAGATCGTGCCGTCGAGCCCGTAGCCGGTGCCGTCGAACGCGACCCCGAGGATGGTGTCGCCGAGCCTGCCGTGCTCGGCGAGTAGGGCGGCCACATGGGCATGGTGGTGCTGGACCAGGTGCGGCAATCGGCCGGCGGACCGTGACCCGTGGGTGGAGGTCTGGTTCGCCCCCGCCGCCGGGTCCCCGGCTGCCGCCTGTTCGGTCCCCGTAGCCGCCGCGCGTTCGGCCCAGGCCCGGGTGACGTATCCCGGATGGAGGTCGGCGGCGAGCGTCTCCGGCGCGACGCCGTACAGATCGGTCAGGTGCGCGGCGGAGCGCTCGAAGGCCCTGAGCGCCGCCAGGCTGCCCATGTCACCCAGATGCTGGGACACGAACGCGCGACGGTCCGTGGTGAGGCAGAACGTGCTCTTGCCCTCGCCGCCCACGGCGAGCACCGACCGGACGGGGCGGCCGAGGTCCACCGGCAGCGGAACGTATCCGCGGGAGCGCCGCACCGGCAGCACCTGCCCGTCGTCTCCGTCGTCCCCGTAGCCGCAGCGCACCACCGAGTCGTCACACGGCAGGAGGATCGGTCGGTCGTGCCGGAGGAACGCATCAGCGAGGCCGGCGAGCCGGTCCCGCGCGTCGTCGTCGGCGAAGCAGATGGGCTCGCCCGAACGGTTGCCACTGGTCATCACCAGCATCCGCGGCGGTCGCGGGCCGCCACCCGGGACCGGCGCGAACAGCAGGTGGTGCACGGGTGTGTACGGCAGCAGCAGCCCCACCAGCGGAGTGCCGGGGGCGACCAGCCGCGACATCCCCGATATCCCTGACATCCCCGCCGCGGGCGAGCGGCGGACGAGCACGATCGGAGCGGCCGGCGATGCCAGCAGCGCCGCCTCCGCCGACGACAGGTCGGCCACCAGGGCGGCCGTCGCCAGGTCGCGCACCATCACCGCGAACGGCTTGTCGGGCCGGTCCTTGCGGGCGCGCAGGCGCGCCAGGGCCGTGTCGCCGGCCGTGTCGCCCGGGTCGTTCTCGGCCGAGCAGGCCAGGTGGTAGCCGCCGACGCCCTTGACCGCGACCACCGCGCCGTCCGCCAGTGCCCGCTGGGCCGCCGCCAGCGCGGCGTCCGTGCCGTGGACCTCCGGTCCGGTGCCGTCCGCGGGGCTGAACCACAGCTTCGGTCCGCAGGACGGGCAGGCGACGGGTTCGGCGTGGAAACGGCGGTCCGCCGGGTCGGCGTACTCCGCCGCGCACCGCGCGCACATCGGGAAGCGGGCCATCGTCGTGGCCGCGCGGTCATACGGCAGCGCGCTGATGATCGTGTACCGCGGGCCGCAGTTGGTGCAGGTGATGAACGGGTGGCGGTGGCGCCGGTCGGTCGGGTCGAACATCTCGCGCAGGCAGTCGGCGCACACCGCGGTGTCCGCGGGTACCAGGGTGCGATCGCCGGGAACGGTCGCGCCGGCCACGATCCGGAACCCGGCGTCGCCGGCGGTCGACCGGGTCACGCTCGTCACCGTGACGCGCTCGATGCGCGCGAGCGGTGGCGCCTGCGGTTCGAGTCGGCGCAGGAACTCGGCCACGGCCACCTCGTCGCCTTCGACCTCGGCGAACACCGAGGTCGAGTCGTTGCCGACGAATCCCGCGAGCCCGAGGGTGCCCGCGAGCCGGTGGACGTAGGGCCGGAAACCGACGCCCTGGACGACGCCCTCCACCACGACCCGGCGCCGGACCCGGCGCCCGGTCCGCCCGGTCCGCCCGGTCCGCCCTCCGGTCATACCCGCCGCCAGATCATGACCCGGTTGTTGCCCGAGTCCGCCACCGCGAGCCGGTCGCCGCGCACCGAGAGGCCGTACGGCCAGCAGAAGGTGTCGGCCTCGACGCGGGTCCACCGGTTCTCCCCGGTCTCGGCGAACGACGGCTGGCCGAGCACACCGGTCGCGGGCGTGGAACTGCGCCGCGGCAGCTCCTCCCACAGCAGGACGCGGTTGTTGGCGGTGTCCGCGACGGCCAGCAGGTGCCCGTAGCTGTCGACGGCGTAGGGGAAGCGCAGGACGTCGGCCCGGCCGGGCGCGTAGGGGAACTCCCCGGAGCATGCGAGATCGGGCTGGCCGAGCACCAGATCGGCGTCGCCGTCGGCGTCGGGATGGGGGGCCCAGCCGAGCAGCCGGTGGTTGCCGGCGTCCGCGACCAGCAGCCGGTCGGCGGTGCCGGCGAGGTCGTGCGGCCACCGGAAGCTCGCCGGACCGGCCGCGCCGCCACGGTTCTCGTCCCGGCGGGTGGGATCGGGCTGCCCCAGCACCAGGTCGGGTAGCCGGCCGGGCGAGGACGGCAGGCCATTCGACCAGCCCAGGATCCGCCGGTTACCGGTGTCGGCGACGTAGAAGCGCCCACCCACCACGGCCACCCCGAAGGGCCAGTAGAAGGTGTCTGGTCCGCACGGGCCGCCCCGGTTCTCGCGGACGGCGTCGGCGTCCGGCTGCCCGAGCACGAGGTCGGGGGCGGTGTCGGTGACCGTCGGGACCTCGTTCCAGACCAGCACCCGGTGGTGCCAGGCATCGGCGACCACGAGCCGGCCATCCGTGACGAGCACGCCGGTCGGCAGGTGCAGGCCGCGTTCGGGCCCGCGCCCCGCGGCCGCCGGCCCTTCGCTCGTCGCGTCGGCCTGGCCGAGCACGACGTCGGCGGGGGCGCCGTCGACGGCCGGCAGACCATGCCAGATCAGCACCCGGTGGTTACCCGAGTCCGCCACCACGAGCAGGTCGTCGCCGAGCCACACCCCGCGCGGCGCGTACAGCCGGGACGCCGACGGCCGCGCCGACGGCAGGGCCAGCCCGCCGGGCGCCGGGGCGCCGATCCACACCGCCGGTTCCCAGCTCCCCGCCCATCCGCCCCGTCCCGCCTGGCCGCCCCGTCCCGCCTGGCCGCCCCGTCCCGCCTGGCCGTCCTGCCCCACCCATCTGGTCGGAGTGCTCGGAGTGGCGTCACCGAGTGTTCCGCTGCCGGGCGTCACGTCGGCTTCGCGGTGAGTCGGCGGGCGATCTCGTCGAGCACCCCGCGCACGGCCAGGACGGCGTCGGGGTCCCCGACCTCCTCGAAGATCGCCCGTGCCTCGTGCAGCACCGCCTGCGCCGGGTCGAAGAGGCCGAGGTGGGCCAGGGCGTTGCCCTGGTTCGCCCGAGCCCGGGCGTAGCCGAGGGGGTCGGCGTCGCGGTCGCGGGCGGCGATGACCTCCTGGTAGCGCGCGACCGCCTCCCGCAGGTTGTCCTCCCGGTGTGCGGACGGCGCGTAGACCAAGGCGTTGGCCAGGTTGAGCTGGGTGCTGGCCCACCGCTCGGGATGAGTCTCGCGGGTGTAGACGGACAGAGCGGTCCGCAGGCCCTGCACAGCCACGCCGACCCGCAGCTGGTCGGACGCCTGCGCCATCGGCATGGTCAGATACGCCGTGGCGAGGTTGACCTGTGCCGCCGCGAACAGCTCCGGGGCGGTGTCGATGCGGACCAGGCGCAGCGCCGAGAGGTAGTGCTCCACCGCGACCTTCAGGCCCGCCGGATCGTCCCCGGCCAGCTCCTGGTAGGCCGAACCGAGGCTCAGGTGCAACTCGGCCCGGCCGACCGTGAGGTCGGTGGCGGCCAGCGCGGCGAGCGCCGCCGTCAGCTCTGCGATGACGGCCGGGCTCGGTCCCTCGACTCCGCGACGCAGGTCCGCCGCGGTGGACCTGAGCTGGGCGGCGAGACCGGGGGAGGGTTCCCGCGCCGCGGCGATGGCCCGCTCCAGCAGCCCCGCTGCCTCGCCCGTCCGGCCGGCGGCCATGGCGTGGGCGGCGTGTGCGGACCACACCATCGCCGCGATCTCGTCGGTCTCCCCGCCGGGCGGCGGAGGTTCGTCCAGCTCGCCCAGGGCGAACCGGACTACGTCCACCAGGATCCCCAGCTCGTCGCCGAGCGCCCGGCGCAGTGCCACCGGGTCTTCGGGGTCCGCGCCCGCTGGTCGCAGCACGAAGCGGTTGTAGCGGTCGACCGGGTCGTCGCCGCGCAGCTGCCCGAGGGCCGCGACGACCTCCCCGCGGTAGGCGAGCTCCAGCGCGGCCAGCTCCGCCGGCCAGGCCACCGGCACCTTCCCGGCCGCCAGTGTCCGGCGCAGGTCGGCCGTGGCCTCGCCGCCCGGCACGAGCAGGAAGCCGGCCGGCAGCGGAAAGACCCCGACGGGCTGCGGGCGCGCGCAGGTCACGCCCGTGCTGATGACGTCGTCCTCACCCATGCGCGTCCTCACCCATGCGTCTGGTCATCTGGACCTGTGCGTCCGGTCATCCATGCGTCCGGTCATCCGTCCGTTCCGCCGGTCCCGGGGGCGAGACCAGAGATGATCATGTCCCGGACCTGTTCCATCGCCCGGCGCACCGCGGGACTGAGATCGGCGCCGGGCTCCACGCCGCCCGCCTCGATGAGGTAGACGACGACGTCGTCCGGGTAGCCGTCGCCGAGCAGCCAGCGCCCGAACGCCAGCGCCTGGTCCCAGCGGAAGGCGTGCGGGTGCGGCGCGTCCAGGGGCAGGTTCTCCAGCTGTGCGCCCGGGACCTCGAACACGGTCCCGGGCTCGGCCCCGGTGCGGCTGGCGTCGACGACCACGACCCGGCGTGCGCCGCGCATCGCGAACGCCGTGTCCATCCCGGCGGTCCCCCCGTCGACCAGGCGCACCCCGGCCGGGACGCCCGTCTCGGCGAGCCGGCGGACCAGGATCGGCCCGACCCCGTCGTCACCGCGCAGCAGGTTGCCGCAGCCGATCACGGCCACCTCGCACCCTGGTGGTTCGAAACCGGGCGGATCGACCTGCACCCGCGGCCCGACCGGGGGCCGCGAGGCGGCACCCGCCTCGCGATCCCCGGTCATAGGTCGGTCCCGGTCATAGGTTGTCGTTGATGACGAACCTGCTGAGCTCCCGGCCGGTCCTGCCGTCGTAGGCGTGGACCGTGCAGACCAGGCACGAGTCGAAGCTGCGGGCCACGTGGCCGAGCTCGATCGGGTTCTCCGGATCCACGATGGGCGTGCCGACGAGGGCCTGCTCGATGGGACCGGGCGCCTCGGAGCCGTCGCGGGGGCCGATGTTCCAGGCGGTCGGGGTGACCACCTGGTAGTTCGCGATCTTGCCGTCCTCGATGACGATCCAGTCCGAGAGCGAGCCGCGGGCCGCCTCCGTGGAACCGAAGCCGCGCCCTTCGGTGTACTCCACCGGCTTGAGGTGAAACGGCTCGCGTAGGTCCAGCTGGTCGAGCCAGGCCCGCGTCCACTGGTAGTACCTGGCGGCCTCGTGCATCCGGGCCAGCAGGCGGACCATCACCGACGGGCCGATGGCCGCCAGGATGTCCCCGAACAACGGGTCGTCGTCCTGGTGGGCACCCGCGCCGGGAGCCGCGGCTGCGACGCGGCGGGCGAGTGGCCCGGCCTCCAACGGCAGGTATCCGTGGTTCGGCACCTCGTACCGGGGTGACTTCGCCCAGCTGTACTTGCCCTGCTCCCGGCCGCGCGCCGGATCGATGGGCCGGGTCTCGCCGTCGAACGGGTGGCGCGCCTCGGTTCCCTCGTAGAACGAGTGGGTGACGTCCTCCCGCACCCGGGCCTGGTCGAACTCGAAGTACCCGCCGCCCGCGTACACCCCGGACCGGCCGATGAGTGCCGCGTTGCGGCCGGAGATGGTCGGCCGGGTGTAGAGGTCGGGGGCGAAGTACGTCCCGGTCGCCAGGTAGTTGCCGACTCCCTGGCCGTAGCGATCCAGGCCGATGTCTAGGCAGTACCGGAGGAAGAAGCCGCAGTCGCTGTCGTGCTGGGCGGGGTTCTCGTCCACCCAGGCGAGCACGTCCTGCCAGGTACGGTTGGCCAGCCAGCGCTCCACCGAGCAGCCGAGCCACTGCTTCTCCAGCCAGTTGACCTTCCAGTGCTCCAGGATGGCGATGGAGCGGGTCACGTCCGACAGCGTCGGCGCGCACATCACCCCGCCGGGCACCATGAAGCTGGAGTGCGGCCACTGCCCGCCGAAGATGGCGTAGACCTCCACCGGCTTGGCCGACAGCACCACCGCCGGGCCGTAGCTGCTGCCGGTGTAGGGCGCGAACCGCCGTACCGCCTCCTCATACAGCGGCGAGGAGGCGTATTTCCGGTTCGTGAGGTCGATGGCGAACAGCGCGTAGAAGCAGCGCGGGATGCTCTGCAACGTCTCGCACGCCTGCGCGATGTTGCGGACCAGCGTCGCGTTGGGCGGCATCTCGGTGCGCCACGCGACGTCCAGCGCGTACGCCGACTTGTACAGGTGGCTGCCCCCGCAGATCCCGCAGATCCGCGGGGTCACGATCAGGCCCGCCTGCGGGTCCTTGCCGCGCAGGATGATCTCAAAACCCCGGAACATCGCCGCCTCGGTCCACGCCGAGGTGACCACCCCGTCGTCGATCGTGACCCGGACGTCGAGGTCGCCCTCGACGCGCCCCAACGGGCTGACGTTGAGATCGACGGTGGCCATTGGAATCCTCTCTTCTCCCCGTCCGTTCCTCGCGGTCTCCGGTCGGAGCACGCGCGGCTACCGGCTACCGGCCGGCTAGACGACGAACATGTCCTCCTTCGACCACTGCGGGGCGACTATCCGGGCAGCTGCCGCGTGTGCCAGGTAGCCGAGGTGGCCGCTGCCCGCCGGCACCTCCCGCGGAATGAGCCCGCCGACCTTCCGGGTCCTGAAGATCGTGCCGGGGGCGAGGTCGAAGAATGGGAACTCCGGCTCCGTGCACCCGATGCACGGCATGCCGGCGCGGGTCTTCGACGACTGGCGGTTCCACAGGATCCGGTTGCACGGGGAGTGGGTCATCGGGCCGCGGCAGCCGAACTCGTAGAACAGGCAGCCCTTGCGGGTCCCGTCCCCGAAAGCCAGGGTCGACTGCTTGTATTCGAAGTACTCCGCCCTGGTGCAGCCGGTCTGGGTGAATGTCGTGAAGAACGTCCGTGGCCGGTGCAGCTCGTCGAGCGCGATGTCGGCGGCCCGGCCGGTGGCCAGCGCCACGATGATCTGCGTGATCCAGTCCGGGTGGGCCGGGCAGCCCGGAATGTTGACGACGGGCAGCCCGGAGCGCGATCGGAAGTCCGGGCCGAGGAAACCGCCGCGTTCACGCTTGTGGAACTGCAGCCCGGTGGAGTCCGTCGGGTTCGGCGCCGTCGCGGGGATCCCGCCCCAGCACGCGCAGTCCCCGATCGCCACCACCACCTGGGCCCGGGCGGCCAGCTCGCGCACCCAGTCCTGCATGGGCCGCTCGGCGAAGACGTCGAAGCCGCCGGTTCCGTTCGGGCCGCGGATCACCGAACCCTCGAAGACGAAGATGTCGACCGGCCGCTCACCCCGCGCGCAGTCGGTGAACAGCTCCCGGGCCTGGGCGCCGTTCTCCAGCCCCAACGACGGGTGCCAGAGCAGTTCCAGCCCGAAGTCGGTGATTAGGTCGACGACGTTGGGCTCGTCGGCGTTCAGGAAGGACATCGTGTTGCCGCTGCACGCCCCGCCCTGGAACCACAGCACGGATGACATCAGTACTCCCTTCGTCGGACGGGCCGTGGTCGGCACCGCGGTCCGCCGCACCGCCCACCTCCACGAGCGGACCGAGCCCTCCGTCGAGGTGATCAGAAGCCGCTGGGCCGGGTGATCGTCGGGTGGCCCGTCGCCTCACGGAGACTTCCGGCAGAGCAGACGCTATGTCCCCCAGCGCCGGACGCCTATCGACAGTGCGCGGAGGCTGCCACCAACGCGCAGTCACCAACGCGCAGTGCGGTTTGGTGAAGCGCACACGACCGGGCGAGAGTGGGGCATGCACCGGCCATCCCAGCCCGCCCTCATCGACGCCCGTGGGGCGAGCGCCGAGGTACGGCCCGGCGAAGTGGTGAGCCGGTGCGATGCCGGCTCGGGCGGGTCACCGGATCAGGCGGGTCGCCGGAGGGTGCCGGGGGAGGACCGGGCGATGCACGAGCTGTCCGTCTGCCGATCGATCGCGGACGTCGTCACCCGGCACGCGGCCGGTCGGCCGGTCACCCGGGTGCACGTCCGGGTGGGTCAGCTGCGCCAGATCGTGCCGGAAACCCTCGCCTACTGCTGGGAGCTGATGAACGCTGGGCCCCCGGAGAACGCTGGGCCCCCGGAGAACGCTGGGCCCCCGGAGAACGGCGCCGATCCCCCCGGCGGGCAGGTGCTGGCCGGGTCCGTGCTGGCCGGGTCCGTGCTGGCCGGGTCCGTGCTGGAGGTCGAGAGCGTGCCGGTCAGTGTGTGCTGCCGGGTGTGCGGGACCCGCGGCGAGTTGGCGGACCGGGCGCTGCGCTGCGGCACCTGCGGCGCGGCCGGCGTCACCATCGTCACCGGCGAGGAGTTCCTCGTCACCTCGTTCGAGGTGGCTTCCGACCCAGTAGTTCCCGACCCGGCGGCTCCCGGCTCGGCAGCTCCCGACACCGTGGAGGCGTGACACGCCGTGGGTCGCTTCCATCCCCACCCGGAAGGGGCGCATCCCCACCCGGAAGGGGCGCCGCACGAGTACTCGGGTCCGCACCCACCGGCCGGGGTGTCCGTCGGGGACCATGCCGGCTATGGCACCGGGCCCGAACGGGTCGAGGTCCTCGAGCGGATCCTCGGGGAGAACGAGCGGGTCGCGCTGGCGAACCGGGCCGCCTTCGACGCCGCCGGCGTCACGGTGGTGAACCTGATGTCCGCTCCCGGCGCCGGTAAGACCACCCTGCTGGTCGGGACGCTGCGCCGTCTCGGCCCGCAGCTGCGGGTCGGGATCATCGAGGGCGACATCGAGACCAGCATCGACGCCGACCGCCTCGACGGGCTCGGCGCGGCGATCGCCCTGATCAACACCGGTAACGGGTTCGGCGGGGAGTGCCACCTGGACGCGCCCATGGTCGCCTCGGCGCTGGGCCAGCTGCCCCTGCGCGACCTCGATCTCGTCGTTATCGAGAACGTCGGCAACCTGGTGTGCCCCGCCGAGTTCGAGGTCGGGGAGGACCTGCGCGCGATGGTGTTTGCCGTCACCGAGGGCGAGGAGAAGCCCCTCAAGTACCCGGTCATGTTCCGCTCGGCCGACCTGGTGCTCGTCAACAAGACGGACCTGCTTCCCCACCTCGACTTCGACCTTGACGCGTTCCGGAAGAACCTCGCCGACGTCAACCCGGACGTGGCTGTGCTGGAGGTCAGCGCCCGTACCGGCCAGGGGGTCGACGCCTGGTGCGCGTGGCTGCGCGCCCTACCCGGACAGCGCCCGGAGCCTACGATCGGCGGGGCCGCGCTCGATGACGACGGGGATCCAGCGCGGGCGGGCGCTCGACGGCGGGCGCCTGGAAGGCGACGGTCTCGACGTCCGTGACCGCGACATCGATGATCTCGACATCAGACAGCCCGAAGTCGGGTGCCTGGAAGAGGCGGATCGTCAGAGGCGGGGGCTCCTGCCGCGGCAGAGAGCGCGGCGGCTCCGACGCGGAGAAGAGGGGGATCGAGGCGGTGGCGATGAGATGTCTCGCTTTCGGGGTGGGGCTGCCGAGTGGAACGAGGGGTAGGACGTCAGGGCGGTGACAGGCTTCTCCGCGGGACCTTCCGCCGCCTACGTGGCGTCTTCGGGTTCCGCGAATCGAAGCCTCACGGCGTCAGAGACGGGACATCTTGCTGAACGGGCTCAGAATGCGTTCCTGCTGGGAACCGAAATCGACGAGGACGGCGACTTCTGCTTCGACCCCGGTTACCTGGCCGAGACCGTACATGTCGTGGGTGACCCGGTCTCCTACGGCGAACCGCTTGCACGGCGGGGTGACCGGGGCCTTGAAGGGGCTGGTGGACAGACGGGGCCTGGGTAGCGCTGACTTGGTCATCGCCTCCAGTATGCGCCTGCCGCACCGGGCGCCGCTGGTCGTCGTTGACGAAGACCAGACGATCACCGCTGCTCTCACCGGCCATGGCGCCCGGACGAGCGAGGTTGCCGACCTGCTGCCCGCGCGTGTCGCCGGGACTCTACCGGCCGCACCCTTGAGCGCCTGGCCTTTATCTACCGAGTGTTATCGAGTGTTACCAGGCGTGTGGGGCGCCGAGGTCGTTGATCAGCTCGGCGAGGACGAGTTCCTCGTCCACTCTGATCGCATGGTGCTCCAGCGCGGGGCGCAGGTCGGGGTCCCAGGCCGCGTCGACCGGCCGGCCAACCAGCTCGCCGCCGGTCACCGTGGTCAGCGCCGCCTGATAGGACCGGGCGTCGAAACGCCATGGCCGCCAGCCGATCCGTTCCCGCAGGCCGTTGGCGATGCGGATGCCGCCCCAGTCGAAGTCGCCATGGTAGGCAAACCGCGCGCCCTGGCCGGCGAGCGCCGCGAGCAGGCTGATGACGGCGGCCGACGGCTGGCCGTTCACGCACACCAGCGGCGGGGTGCGGCCCGCCAGCTCGTCGGCGGCGCTGGCCAGCACGATCGGATTCTCGCACAGGTACACCACTCCGAGGCCCACCCCGAGGTCGCCGCGGTCCTGGCCCGGGCCGACCTGGCGCAGAGTGAGCACGCAGGGCTCCCCCGCCTCGCGACAGATGGCCAGGATCCGGCCGGTCGGGCTGTCCGCCCCGCCCGGCAGACCCAGGCAGAGCACCGTGGACGACAGTTCGTCACGGTGCACCCCGACAGCGGCCCACGCGGCGCGACGGCCCGCGGCCGAGCCGTCACCCGCCGGGTGGGATCCGCCCAGTACCCGGGCCGCCGCCAGGGCCAGCGTCGCCAGCGGCCGGCCGTCGTCGAGCGCGTGCGCGTCACCGGTGCTGGTGGCGGCCAGCCGGCCCAGCGCCACGCCGGGTGAGGGCAACGCGTCGAGCACCCGGAGCAGGTCGGCGGCCAGCGGCCCCGCCGCGTCCGGGGTGCCAGCCAGCCGGCGCAGCAGGCCGGTGCTGTCCAGCCAGGACCGCCAGGGGGTGAGTTCGGGGCGCCGGGCGAGGAGGTCGTCCAGGGGCTGGTGCGCCTGCGCCCAGGCTCGTGACTGCGCCGCGGCCAGCTCCGCCCGCTCCGTGACATCCCCGGTGAGCTGGCGGACGGCGGCGGCGAGTCCGTCCGGCGCGGCGCCGCTGGACCGCAGCACCGCGTCGACCTCGTCCAACGACACGGACAGCGAGGCGCCGGTGCCGGCCCGGCGGCCCAGCAGCCGCTCGACCCCCCGCCGCTGGTCCGCGCTGGCCCGGCCGAGGGTGACCGTCCCGGTGAGCGGCCGGCCCAGCTCGATCCTGCGCCGCACCCGGTCGAGCAGCCACGCCGTGTGCTCACCGCCCAGCAGACGACGCAGCCGTTCCACATCGCGGGCGGCTTCCGTACCGCGGGAGGCCCCGGTCGACGACGCGCTCACTCGAACGGCAGGGGCTCGGTGTTGCCGCTCTGCGCCGGACGGAGCGGCTGGGGCTGGTCGGGTTGGTCGGGCTGGTCGAGTAGCTGGGGCTGGTCGGGTTGGTCGGGCCGCTCGGGCTGGTAGGGCACCGGCCGGTCGACGCGGGTGCGCTCGTGCCCGTCCCACCGCCACGGCGTGACGAGCACGGCATCGATGCCGTCCCGGCGGGACAGCTGCGCGATCGCCAGGCCGGGAACCTGCGGGTAGCAGCCCCACTCGCGCTCGCTGGTCATCACCACATCGAGGTCGAACGCGGCGAGCAGACCCAGGCACTTGGCCCGCGAGTCGTCGTCCACTCCGGCGAACGCCTCGTCCAGGGCGACCAGGCGGGGTGCGTGCCGGTTGCCGGAGGAGTCGTAGAACGACGAGGCAGCTGCGAACAGCGGCACCGACGCCGCGAGCACCCGCTCACCACCGGACGCCGGACCGCTCGCCGGCCGCCACTGACCGTCCTGGAACCGCTGCACAGCGAACTCGTGCCAGTCGCGGTAGTCCAGGGCACGGGTCAACTGCTCGGCCCATCCGCCGGTGGTGTCCGCGCTGTGCTCCCGGTTGATCTCCTCCTGGAGGAACGCGCCGACGGCGGTCCGCTCGGCGGGGCTCCAGGCGTCGGCCGTCTGCCGCAGCAACCGGTCGCGCACCGCGCCGAGCCCCTCGGGGGCGCTGCGCGCGACCCGCCACTGCAACCGCAGCCGCATGCCGGTCGACGTGGGCCGCTGCGCGAGGTCCGTGTTGATCCGGCGAACCTGGCCCTCGGCGTCGCTGATCAGTTCCTGCAGGGCGCCGGCCACCTCGTTCACAAGGTGGTTCTCCAGGATCTCGCGTTCCTTCGCGGACAGCAGCATCGCCCGCTGCCCGGTCTCCGTCTCCAACGCGGCGACCAGGGCCGGGATGTCCTGCTTGCGGCCCTGGAACAGGACGTCGACCACGATCACGCCGTCGGAGACGACCATCCCGACCGAGTGGCCGTGCCGGGACAGCGCGTCGGTGAGAACCTTGTGCTCGGCCGACACCCGCTGCTGCGCCAGCTCCCACCGGCGGTCGGTGTCGTCGACGTCGTCGAGGGCGGCGTTGACCGCCCGGGCGAGCGTGATCGCGGGGTACGGTGCCCAGCCGGCAGCCGGGTCCGGGATCTCCAGGTCCGGGACGGCGACCGCGAGCAGGCCGGTGGCCGCGAACGCCCGGAGCCTCGCGACAGCCGCCTCGCGTTCGGCCGCGGCGGTGGTGATCGCCTCCCGCAACGTCTCACGCCGGCCGTGAGCCCGGCCCCGGGCGTCGAGCGCATCCCGTTCGGCGGCCCGGGCCTGCTTCTCCCGCTGCCCGCACCGGTCGAGTTCGGTGTCGACGGCGGCCAGTTTGCGGAACAGTTCGTCGACGGCGGCGCCGGCCGTCTCGACCAGGACCCGGTGACGTTCGGCGGCCGCGTCGGCCTGCGTCTGCGCCTCGGCGACCGCCTCGGCGGTCTGTTCCTGGCGTTCCAGCGCGAGGGTGAGTTCGTGTTCCGCCTCGGTCGCCGCGCGGCGGGACCGGTCCAGCGATTCCGCCGCCGGCCACAGCGCGGCCAGCTCCGCCCGGTAGTCACCCAGGGCGTCCCGGACGTCGGCCAGCGCGGCCGGCTCCGCGGGCAGGCGCACGTCGCCGGCGAACTCCTCGGCCGCCGCCCGCGCCTCACCCGCGGCCTGCTGCCGGCGGGCCGCGACAGCGGCCGCCTCCTGGTGCTGGGCGTCGATCCGCCGCTTGGCCTTGTGCTCCGTGGCCAGCTGCGCGTGCGCCTCGCGCAGGTCGCCGTCGGAGGGCCGGGCCCCGTGCTCGGCGGCCAGCGAGAGCTGCCGGTCGGCCAGCTCCGCGGCGGCCGCGGCCAGCTCTTCGAGCCGTAGCTCGATCCGGGTCGCATCGGCGCGCAGGTGGTCGAGCCGGACCCGCCTGGCCGCCTCGCGGGCACCCTCACCGATGTAGCCGGCGGTTTCCTTGCGCCAACCGCCGGTCAGGACCCCGTTACCGAACCGGCCGTCCACGGTGACCCAGGTCTCGGTGCCCGAGGTCCTGTTGGCCGTCGTCCCGTTGGCCGTCGTCCCGTTGGCCGCCGGCCCGTGGACCAAGGAGCCGCCGGCCGGGCCGGGCCCGCCGCGCAGGCCGATCGTCGCGAGGACGGCGGCGACCGCGGTGTCGCTCAGCCGGGCCGCGCGTGCGTCGTCGCGGTCGATCGCCGGCGTGAGCACCGCGGCCAGCCCACCCCCCGGCGCCGGCCGCCCGGGCGTGACCAGAACGTCGTCGCTGACGGGGTCGTGCAGCCGCCCGTCCGGGCCGACCCAGGCGTCGAGGATCCCGGCGGCCTCCAGCGCCGCCTCGATTCCGGCCCGGTGCTCGTCGGGCACGCCGTCGACGAAGTCGACGACCTTCCACAGCGGGGCGCCGTCCCGGCCGTCCCGCCCGTGCTCGTCGCGGGTGTGCGGGGCCGGCGGCGAGTCGTGGCCACCGGCCGCCAGCCGCTCGATCTCCTCGGCGAGCCGTTCGAGTTCCCGCCGGGCGGCCGTCTGCTCGCCGTCGAGGACGGCCTGCCGGCGCCCGAGGTCGGCGGTGGCCAGCCGCGCCGCCCCGTCCACCGCGGTGGCGACCGGGTTGGACCCGTCGAGTGTGTCCACCCAGCCGGCCAGGGCCGCCAGCGCGGCGTCCGGGTCGGCCGGCCGCAGGTACGCGCAGCCGGCCAGGTAGGCCGTGCAGGCCACGACGAGGCCCGCCCCGCGCTGGGCGGTCAGGTCCTCGGCCGCCGCGATCCGCTCGGCGGCGGCCTGCTGCTCGGCAGTGATCCGGTCCAGGTCGTCCCGGGCCGCGCGCAGCGCCACGCCGGCGTCGGCCGCCGCGCGCAGCAACCCGTCGAGACGGTTCACGGCGGTGCCCTGCTGCCCGACCAGGGCCTCGGCGGATCGCCGGGCGTCGCGGTACGGCGGTTCCCCGCCGTCCAGCTCGGTGAGTACCGCGGCGTGCCGGCCGGTGACCAGGGCGGCCTCGGCCGCCAGCCCGGCGGCCCGGACCGCGGCGTCGAAGCCCGCCGCGTCGGCCTGGACCGTGCGTTCCGCACCCGTGAGCCGGCGCTTCCGGTCGCCGGCAGCCTCGGCCGCGGCCCGGCTGTCCCGCTCCCGCTGGGCGGCGAACCGGGCGAGCCGCCCGGCATCCTCCTCGGCGCCCCGCAGCGCCGCCGCGTCGCGCATCTCCGGGCTGTCCCGCAGCGCGTCCCGCCGGGCGGTCAGTGTGGCCTTCGCCTCCTCCACCTCGGTGAGCGCCTGCTGCGCGGCCGTCAGGGCCTCGACCGCCGCCTGATGCGCGGCGTCGGCCTCGGCGAGATCCCGCCCGTGCTGCTCGTAGCGGCTGTGCGCCTGCCGCGGCGGCGCGGCGTACCGCTTCGCGGCCACTCGGGCGTACCGGCGGTAATGGGTCAGGAATGCCTGCGCAGCCGTTTCCGCCTCGGCGAGGGCGCGCAGCGTCTCCCGTTCCTCGTCCAGACCCCGGAACGCCTCGGCCACGATGACCACGAGCGCGGGGTCCAGCGGCGGCAACGCCTCGGTGAGCGCCCGGGAGAGCAGCTTCTCGTCGGGCTTCTTGGACAGTTGCGGCTGGCGTAGCTGGATCAGGAGGTTGACCAGGGCCTCGTACCGGTGCCCGCCGAGACCGAACAGCGCTTCGTCCACGGCACGGCGGTAGTCCGACGCGGTGTCGTACACCGCGCCGTGGCCGTCGACGGCTTCTTTCAGTTTGTCCCTGGTCAGTGGCACCCGGGTCGGGCTGACCAGGGACAGCTGCGGACCGATCCGCTGGCGGGTCACGAAGAACCAGTGCCGGACGATGCCGCGCCCGCTGACCGCCTTCAGGCCGGCCCCGATCGTGCGGTACTCGGGGATGCCGTCACCGCCCAGCCGGCCGAACTCCAGCCAGGTGTAGCCGAGCCGCTCGGGATGCGGATGCCGGCCGCCCAGCAGCAGGTTCCATTCCATCCGCTTGTTGCGGTCACCGTCCGGTTCGACCCGGTGCGCGGCCAGCTCGCCGTCCAGCAGGAACGGCAGCGTCAGCGCCAGGACCTTCGACTTGCCGGTACCGTTGTTGCCCCGCAGCAGCAGCCGCCCGTCGTGGAAGTGGAACTCTTCCACGTCGTAGTAGAAGAGGTCGACCAGGCCGGCGCGCAGCGGCTGCCAGCGGTCCTCCCGGGCCGGTACGGGAATCGAGGCCGACGCCGGTGCCGGTGCGGGAATCGAGGCCGGTGCCGGTGTCGCGGGCATGCGGGTCGAGGTGCTCATCGGCGGCTCGTCTTCTTCCTTCTGGCCGGACCGCTTCTGACCGGGCCGGCGCCGCCCGCCCGGCCGTCGTGGATCGTCGGCGCCTCGACGGCGTAGCGCGCGATCGCGGGCCGGGCGAGCACTGCCGGCGGCTCGCCGGCCCGGCCCGGCACGTCCGTGACCAGCCGCAGCGCGCGCAGCTTGTCCAGCGCCATGGCGAGCAGCTCGGCGTCGGCACCCGGTTCGGTGACGCCCCGCCGCCAGTAGGTGGAATGCTCGGCCGCCATCTTCCGAACGTATCCACGCAGCCGGCCGACCGGCACCGGCTCCGCGGGATCCGGCCGGGTGGCGAGATACTCGGCGACTAGCAGGGTCACGTGGCCGTCGGTGCGCTGTTCCGGCATCCGTACGTCGGTGAGCTCGTCGTCGGGGTCGACCATCGCGATTCCCTCCGCGCGCATCTCGGCGATCAGACCGGTGGCGTCCTCGATCCGTCTGGTGATCGCCCGGCGCTGGCTGATCAGGTAGGCGCGCTCGTCCTCGGCGAGCTCGTCGTAATAGACGACGGGATCATCGAGCAGCCGGCGGGTCAACCGGCGGCGAAGCGACCGGTTGCGCAGGTCGTCGGTGTCGGGGACGGGCTCGTGGGTCAGCTCGGCGAGCCGCGCCCCGATGTCGTCGGCGTCGATGGTCGACGGGCCGCGGGTACCGGTCAGCAGCGACGCGAGCACCCTGCGGCGTACGTCGTACAACGCGTCGCCGCTGTCGCGCAGATAGGCGTCCTCCTCGCCGGCGACCCGATCCAGCACGCCGAGCGTGAGCAGCAGCCGGACCACCGCCACGAGGTCGGAACGTTCGTCCCGGCGGCTGAGGGTGAAGGTGACCCCGGTGCGGGCCAGTTCCGGGTCGCTCGCCGCGACCAGCACCCCTTCGGCCAACCGGCCGAGGGTGATCTGGGTGTCCGCCCCCTCCAGCACTGACAGCGCGAGGCACAGCAGGACGTAGCGGCGCCGCCCGAACGGCGCTCGGCCCTTCCCCTCCCGCGCCGGGTGCGTGTCGTCCTGGATGGTCGCCGCCGTCTTGAACAGCCGCGCCGATTCGGCGTCGACGACCAGCCGCCAGCCGGTTTCGGCGGCGAGCCACTCGCGCAGCTCGGACGCGTGCCGGCGGACCAGCCGCAGGACCTCGTCGTCCGCGCCGGCGGTGCGTAGCGGCCCGGCCAGCAGCGCGCGCAGGGCCCTGCGCCGCGCGGCCCGGTTCTCCTCGGCGACCGAGTCCGCCGTCATCCGGACACCCGTCCGGTCTCCAGCAGCTCGAGCCGGTCCGGCCCACCGGCGAGTACGACCGGAGCGAGGCCGTCCATCCGGCCATTCAGATCGTTTTGCCGGTTTCGGTCATTCCTGTCGTTCGAGTCGCTCCAGTCGTTCAGGTCGTTCAGGTCGTTCCAGGCCGCCGGACGCGATGCCGCACCGGCCAGGTCGACGATCTCGACGGTGTGTTCCGGGCCGTCCAGGACGCCATCCTCGGTCTCGATCCGCGCCACCCCCCCGCCGGGGACGAGGGTGAGGCGGATCAGGACCGTGCCGTCGCTGGACGTGGTCTCCACCTCGGTATCGCCCGCCAGCCTGGCGGCGAGCGCGTCCCCGAGCAGGCCGAGGAACAGCCGGAACGCCTGCCGGTCCAGGACGCCGAGCTGGGACAGCAGCACTGGCCCGTCGGTGGCGAGCCGGGCCCGAGCGGACGCGGCCTGCTCCGCCTCCCGCGCGGCCTGCTCGGCGAGCAGCCGCCGCTGCCGCGCGCGGTCCGTGACCCGGTTCGGCGTTCCGCGCCGCTCGTAGGAACCGGTCCGGCGTAGCTGCGGGCTGATCCGCATCGGCGGCGCATCCTGCCACGGCGTGTTCGGTGTCGGCTCGTCCTCCTGCCAGGCGGCGACGGTCTCCTGGCTGACGGTGAGATGCCGGGCCGAGGCCAGGCCGAATGCGGCCCGCCACAGCCGGTGGGCCGCCGCGTCGTCAGGAGCCTCGGCAAACCAGCGAGCGAGCGTGCGGAAGTCCGCCGACCGGTCCGAACGGCCGGTACGGCGCTCGTTGAGTGCGGCGACGGTATCGATGAGCTGGGTGATCGCGGTGATAGCCGCGCCCCGCAACAACCGTGCCTGGGAGGGACGGCGCGAATCCGCCGACACGAACCAGTCGTGCAGGCCGCGCCAGCGGTTGCGCCAGCCGTCCAGGGCCGCGGCGACCGCGGCGTCGTAGGCGGTCCGAATCCGCTCAGCGTCGGTTCGCCCGGCTCCGGTCCGGCCGGAATCGGATGCCCCGGAGCCGGATGCCCCGGAGCCGGATGCCCCGGAGCCGGATGCCCCGGAGCCGGATGCCCCGGAGCCGGATACCTCGGGCACGTCGGGCACGGCGTCGGTCGCCTCCCGACGGGCCGCGAGTAGCAGCAGGCGTTCGACGCCGGCCCCCTCGACCTGACCCAGCAGGGTGGCGATCTCCGCGCCCCGGTTCGCCAGCTCGGCGATGAACCGGTTGATGTAGTCGATGAGCCGTTGCTTGTAGGCGAGGAACGCGTCCACGTCACCGTCCGAGAAGTCGATCACTCGGCGGAGGGACGTCATGAACGCCTGAGCGTTGTCGGCCAGTCCGGTGAACCGCTCCGCCAGCCCCAGCAGCAGCAGGTGTACCTTCGCCGGGTCGAGATCGGCGGCGTCGCCGGCCGTCATCTCCACCAGGGCGCGCAGCTGGGCGGCGATGTCCTCCAGCGCCACCGACTGCAGGGCGCCCCGGCGGCCGATCGCCACCTCGTAGACGGCGATCGCCTCCTCGGCCGCCTGCCCGGCCGGGGTCAGCTGGTACAGGTAGCGCGCCCGGTGGAAGTCCGCCACCGTGGTCACCCGGCCGGTGTCCGGGTCGGCCCGCAGGTTGCCCCACTCAACGAGCTTGTCCAGCGCGGCGACGATCGACTCGGTCTGCCCCGGCCGCCCCAGATCCGCGATCACGTCCTCGGGGCGCATGTGGACGATGAACCGGTCCCGCGCCCGCGCGAACGTCGTCAGCACCTCCCGGTAGACGTCCGCGTTGGGGGCGCTCAGGTGCGCGAACGGCTGCCGGGGCGGCGCATCACCGCCGGCTGCCGGCCCGGTCTGTCCGTCGCTCGTCACACCGCCCAGTATCGCCCACCATGCTACCGCGTGAACGGCGGGTGACCGGCTACCAGTGACACTGCTGGGGAAGACGGGAGTCTGCGGGGTCGTCGGTGGCTGAAGCGACGGCCGAGTCTGGCAGGCCTGGACCAGCACCTCGATGCCTCACCTACTCCGCGAACTGATCGACATGCTCGCCGCCGGACACCGGCTCTGCTTCTACCTACCCAGTAGGTCACAAACCATGAACTATCGATCACGGCAAATCGCCGTCGATTACGTTGGAGATTGCTGCGATTCACGTCATTGGTGAAAGGATTAGAGCCCGATGGCGGGGGTATCTCTGGCTCGCAATCCAGTGGGGAACTTCCCCGAGGAGATGGCGGTGCGACACTGGAGGGGGCGGAAATGGCGCTCAGGAAAAGCCCGAAGTATTTTCTGATGGTTGTGATCGTTGCGCTCGGGACAATTTTGTCTGCGGCTCCTTCGATGGCTTCTCCGCCGAGAAGCGCGCCTGGCGCGGTCCATCGCAGTGATGTACATTGTTATTGGCGCCATATGAGCGGTCACTGGGTCTGGAGGCATGGACACCGGACCTGGATTCCCCCGCGCACGGTCAGGGTCTGTCGCTGAGATTCCAATAAAACAGGCATCGATCGCAGGAATCCCTGCGGTCGGTGAGGAGATCTTTTAGAGACAAGTGTTCCGTCCTTGTGCGCTCGCGCGGGGACGGAACGCCAAGCCTCGGATGCCCGTTACAACGTCCGCCTCGCCCACGACCGAGGATGAAGAACTGTGCGCCGTGTGGGCCACGGCGCGCCAGCGAGCCTGGCCGGTCGTCTCGGTGGACGAGCGGGAGAGCCTACAGGAGACCCTGGAGATTCTCGCGGACAGTGATGCGGTGGCGTCGATCCGTCAGATGCGTGAGGAGATCGCCCGAAAGGTGGGGACGGTCATCAGCCCCAGCCCCAGCCCCAGCCCCAGCGCCGGCTCAGCTTTCGGCGGGGGGGATGTTGGGGTTGAGCCGGAAGCGGTTCTCCGGGTCATAGGTGCGCTTCACTCGCCGCAGCCGCTCGACGTTGCGCCCCCAGGCCCGTGCCCGGTCGGCGTCGTCGAGATCCGCGTCGCCGCCGAAGTTGAGGTAAGTGCCCGATGCGGCCCGAAGCCTGACGGCCTCGCCGTAGGCATTGCGCACCCAGCGGATGTTTGCGTCGTCTTCGGCGGGGTCCAGCCAGTTTCCGTCGATGCTCAGCAGGTACCGAGCGCTGCGGTCACCGAACGCGGTTTCGGTTGTCCCTACACGTGACATGGCCCCTCCCAGGAGAGGCAGGTGCACCATCGTCGTCGGGTGCGGGCGGTCGTGGCTGATGCGCGCCACGAACGTGGTCGCGTCCTCATCGAGTCTGTCCAGGTAGACGGACTTCCAGTAACTCTGGAGCCCACCCTTGGGGAAGAAGGGATCGAGGGAGGATTGCGCTGTCCGGTACGACCGGGCCTGGCTCATATCGGCAAGCGGCGCGCCAAACCCGGAAAGCGCCCGGCACGCTCGCTGACCCTCGTCCGGGGTGCCGGCATACAGGGCGGCCGTGATGAGCACGTCGCGGTTGTGCACGGCGGGCGGGAGCGTCGGTGCATCCGGCAGCGACCACAGGAGGGCACGGCTGGTGACCTCGTCAGGGACGGTGGACGTCCAGTCCTGCCAGCGGGAAAGCACCTCGGTAACGGCATCGACCGGGTGAACGATCATGCTATTCCAGACCATCGGGCCCAACGGATAGGCCTCGAACTCGAAGGACACCACCACACCGAAGTTGCCGCTCCCGCCACGCAACGCCCAGAACAGGTCCTCATGTTCGGTCCCGTCGCACCGTATGATCTTGCCGCTGGCTGTCACGACCTCGGCGGCGCGCAGCGCATCACAGGCCAGACCGTACTTGCGGTGGAGCCAGCCGATTCCGCCACCGAGTGTCAGACCCGCGACGCCCGTGGTCGACACGACCCCGCCAGGTACCGCGAGCCCGTACAGCTGCGTCTCACGGTCGACGTCGCCCCAGGTCGCACCACCCGCCACCCGCACACGTCGCTGATCCGGGTCGACCCAGACACCCCGCATCATCGACAGATCGATCATCAAACTGTCGTCGGCCGTGCAGGTCCCGGCGATGCTGTGGCCGCCGCCGCGGACAGCGACGAGCAGGTCCCGCTTGTAGGCGAGGCTGACGGCGTCGACGACGTCGGCGGTGCCGGTGCATCGGATGATCAGACCGGGTCTGCGGTCGAGCATGGCGTTCTGGACGACCCGGATGTCGTCATACCCCAGGTCGTCCGACGTCAGAACCTGCCCGCGGAAGATCGCGCGAATCTCCTCGACCGTCTCGTCCGAGAGCGTCTGCCGTTCGCCATCCAGCGTGAGTATCTGTGCCGACATCGAGCGATCTCCCCTCCGCGCCTGCCGATGTCTCCGGTGGGCATCGGTCTGCGTTACTCGCTTCTTACAGGGTGACGCCACGGCTGGATCGTCGCTAGCGTGTTCGTCCCGCAGGACGGCAGCCAGTTCGGCGAGTGCGGCCAAGATTGCCACTCCGAACCCGGCCCACCGCCATCCCGTCTCTGCGCCGGACAGCGGCGTGCCTGCGGAATTAGGAAGCTGGCAGGTCCGTCGCTGGCGCCTGGCGTGGCTGCCGGGGGTGCGGGCGCAGCCCGCCCCGGTCCGCCAGCGTGTCGGTGGCCGGGATCCGGGTCCGCGAATCGGACTGTCGGACCGCTCCAGTAGCGTTGGTCGGCTGTCTATCGGGAGGTCAGTCGTGCTGCTGGAAGGACTCAAGCCAGGGCTGCGCGTCGACGGGCTCATCCCCGCCGAGGTCGTCACGGTCATTGCCGCGCAATGGCACGGTTCCGACGCGCTCGAACTGACCTACAAGACCGCCGCCGGCGGCCTCGGCCAGCAGGTCGTGTTCCGCAAGGACCAGGACAAGCTCAGCGTCGCCCAGACCGGCAGCCGCGCCTTCGATGCCAACGCCAGCGACTTCAAACTCGTGGCCGAGGCGCAGCGCATCTCGCTGGCCGGGCTCTTCGACCCGATGCTCGCCGTCGCCACCAGCGACGTGCAGCCCCTCCCGCACCAGATCCGCGCGGTGTACGGCGAGCTGCTCCCGCGTACCCCGCTGCGCTTCCTGCTCGCCGACGACCCCGGCGCCGGCAAGACGATTATGGCTGGCCTCTACCTCAAGGAGCTGCTGCTGCGCGACGACGTGAAGCAGTGCCTCATCGTCGCGCCCGGCGGGCTCGTGGAGCAGTGGCAGGACGAGCTCTTCTTCAAGTTCGGCCTCCGTTTCGATCTGCTGACCAACCAGCTCATGGACTCCCAGGTCAACCTCAACGTCTTCGAGACCAACCCGCTCCTCATCGCACGAATGGATCAGCTCTCCCGCAACGAGCAGCTCCGGGCCCAGCTCAGGGAGACCGAGTGGGACCTGATCGTCGTCGACGAGGCCCACCGCATGGGCGCCCACTACTTCGGCGGCAAGCTGGAGAAGACCAAGCGCTTCCAGCTCGGGGAGCTCCTCGGCGAGATCACCCGCCACCTGCTGCTGATGACCGCGACCCCGCACTCGGGCAAGGAGGAGGACTTCCAGCTCTTCCTCACCCTGCTCGACAGGGACCGGTTCGAGGGCCGGCAGAAGAAGACCACGGACACCAGCGGGATCATGCGCCGCCTGGTCAAGGAGGAGCTGCTTACCTTCGAGGGCAAGAACCTCTTCCCCGAACGTGTCGCCGAGACCGTTCCCTACGAGCTGACCGCGTTGGAGTACGCCCTCTACGCGGACGTCACCCACTACGTCCGCGAGGGGATGAACCGGGCCGACCGGCTCGGCGGCAAGCGCAAGAACACCGTCGGCTTCGCGCTCACCGTTCTCCAGCGGCGACTCGCCTCCAGCCCGGAGGCGATCTACAAGAGCCTCGTCCGCCGTTCCGAGCGCCTGGAGGGCAAACGGCAGGAGATCCTCAACGGCACCTACCGCGAGTCCGAGCCGACCGTCGACCTGGGCGAGATCGACGAGGACGGGTACAACGCCGAGGAGATCGAGGAGCTGGAGGAGGACCTGCTCGACGCTGCCACCGCAGCGCAGACCGTCGAGGAACTCAACGCCGAGCTGATCGAGCTGGCCGAGCTGGTGAAGACCGCCAAGATCGTCCGCGACGCCGGCACCGACCGCAAGTGGACCGAGCTGTCGAACATCCTCCAGGACGAGGTGCTGACCGCCGACGCCAACGGCTGGCCGCGCAAGCTCATCATCTTCACCGAGCACCGCGACACCCTCGACTACCTCCGGGCCAGGATCGGCTCGCTGCTCGGCAAGCCCGACGCGGTCAGGGCGATCCACGGCGGCGTCCGCCGCGGCGAGCGTCGCCAGATCACCGAGGAATTCACCAAGAACCGCGACGTCCAGATCCTCCTGGCGACCAACGCGGCTGGGGAGGGCCTCAACCTCCAGGCTGCCCATCTGATGGTCAACTACGACCTGCCGTGGAATCCCAACCGCATCGAGCAGCGCTTCGGCCGCATCCACCGCATCGGCCAGGACAAGGTCTGCCGACTGTGGAACCTCGTGGCCTCCAACACGCGGGAGGGTGAAGTCTTCACCCGTTTACTGGCCAAGCTCGACCAGATGCGCCAGGATTACGGCGGCAAGGTCTTCGACGTCCTCGGTGAAGCCTTCACCGAGACCCCGCTGCGCGCCCTCCTGCTCGACGCCATCCAGTACGGCGAGCGCCCCGACGTGAAGGCGAAGATGCACGAGGTCATCGACGCCAGCGTCGGCGATGGCCTCAAGGACCTGCTCGACGAGCGGGCGCTCGCCTCAGAGCACCTCGCCGAGGCCGACCTCCAGCGGCTCCGCGCAGCGATGGATGAGGCCCGGGCCAAGAGGCTCCAGCCGCACTACGTCGAGCTGGCGTTCAAGGCGGCCTTCACCCGTCTCGGTGGCCGGATCGCCAGGCGTGAGCGGGGGCGCTACGAGATCGCGAACGTGCCCCAGCACCTCCGCTCGGCCGGCAGGGGACCGATCGCGACGAAGTACGACCGCGCCACCTTCGACCTTGCCCACTGCGATCATGGCTGCAAGGTGGTTCGTTGGTTGATCGAGTTCCGGCCTGTGCATCGGATGTCTTGCTTCCCGTCGGTAATGCTACGAAACGCGCGCGAATACCCACGCACTGTCGGTACCGTACCGGCGCGACACCTAGATCCGAGGAGCGGCAGAGCCAGACGAGGAGGGCCGTCGTGGCGATGAAGGTCAAGGTGGGCAACTATGCCTATCTGTGGGACGGTGCTGAGCCCCTCGTGCCGGGGGACCTTGTACTCCTGCCCGAGAACTGGCTCAGTCCCAAGATCCATGGTCCTGGACCCTTCGAAGGCACCGTGACTGCCGTCGGAAGTGACTATGACGGTCCGATCTCGCGGATCATCGCCAAGATCGGGCACGATCCGGAGTGGAAGCCACCTGCGTCGTACATCCCACCCGCACCGCGTGTGTCCCTCATCCACGAGGGTCGGTATCGAGTGGCCCTGGCCGAGTACGAACGGCAGCGTGACGAGTGGCGCCAGCGCGCAGGCGGGTCCTCCTCTGATCCGGTGACCGTCGAGCGGGCCAGGCTCGTCGCGTGCCCAAAGTGTGGTGCTCCTGAGTCAAGCCCGTGCACAGATGCCACGAAGCCCCGAAAAGCGAACCATCAGGAGCGGGTCCGTCGCTTCCGCGAGTGGATGGAGGAGACCCATCCTTGATTTCCATGGCACGGAGCGCCGTAACTGCCAGTCATCGGCCTGATGAATTTTGCATGATGTGCGAATTCCGAGAATAGCAAGCGGACTCGATGCGGCGGATCCAATTTTTGCCGTCAGCGGCTACTCCTTCGAGAATATGGATCGTGTGTTGGAGGCCGCCGGCGTCCTGGGTGCGGTTGGCCACCGATGCCGCAGTTTCGTCCTCCGTTAATTCATCGGGTGCGGATTCCGTCGTTTTCATCTGGATTTTTTGGCCGTTCATCAGGGCGAGCTGGAACTTCTGTGTCGCGGACCGCTGGTATCCAAGCTCGAAGACCTGTTCCGACTGCGGCTGGCGAAACCCAGGCCTCACCCTGTCGGACCGTATCTTCGCCTGCCAGTCCTGCGGGCTGGTAGGCGACCGCGACCTGAACGCCGCGGTCAACCTGTCCAACCTCGTCGCCGCCAGTACGTCGGAGACAGTAAACGCCCGTGGAGCCGACCGTAAGACCCCGTCCGCGGGGCGGGCGGCTGGGAAACGGGAACCCGGTACGGCTCCGGCCGGTCAGACCGGGAGTGCCTCACCGCAAGGTGAGGCGGCATGAGCGCCGCTATCGGGCGCTCTTATGCAACGGCTGCTGACCGACGGCAAGCGCAAGAGCATGGTCCCGATGGCCGCCCGCCTCGGGGTGGACCCTCAGCAGCTGCAGCAGTTCGTCACCAGCTCGACCTGGGACTACCGCCAGGTCCGGCGGCGGCTGACGGGCTGGGCGGCCGGGTTCTGCGACCCGGTCGCGCTGGTCGTGGACGACACCGGCTTTCCCAAGGACGGGCCGCCTCCCCCGGGGTGGCCCGGATGTACTCCGGCACCCTGGGCAAGGTCGGGAACTGTCAGATCGGGGTGTCCGTGCACGCGGTCACCGACTGGGCGTCAGCCGCGGTGGCCTGGCGGCTGTTCCTCCCGACCTGCTGGGACGACACCACCCTGACCGACCCGACCGAGGTCGCCGCCGCCCGGGCCCGGCGGGAACGGGCCGCGATCCCCGACAAGGCGCGGCACCGGGAGAAATGGCGGCTCGCCCTGGACATGATCGACGAACTGGCCGGCTGGGGCATGCCTGTGCGGCCGGTCGTGGCGGACGCCGGCTACGGCGACGCCGCTGCCTTCCGCCAGGGGCTGACCGACCGGAACATCCCCTACGTGCTGGCGGTGAAGCCGACCGCGACCGCCTACCCGGCCGACGCGGTGCCGGTCACCGCCCCCTACCCGGGAAACAGCCGGCGGCCCACACCCGCCTACCCCGACCCGCCCCGCGATCTGAAATCCCTGGTCATGGCCGCCGGCCGCCGCGCCGGCCGGTCTGTGACCTGGCGTCACGGCACCCACCGGACCCCGGCCAACCCGACCGCGGGGATGCGGTCCCGCTTCCTCGCGCTCCGGGTCCGCCCCGCGGGCCGGAACATCACCCGTAACCCCGACCGGAGCCTGCCCGTCTGCTGGCTGCTCGCCGAATGGCCAGTCGGCCAGCCCGAACCCACCGATTACTGGCTGTCCACCCTGCCCACCGGCATCCCCCTGCGCGATCTTGTCCGTCTCGCGAAGATCCGCTGGCGGATCGAACACGACTACCGCGAGTTGAAAGACGGCCTCGGCCTCGACCACTTCGAGGGCCGAACCTTCGCCGGCTGGCACCGTCACGTCACCCTCGTCAGGGTCGCCCAAGCCCTCTGCACCCAGCTGAGACGAACCCCAAAAGTCCCTGCGCCGGCCTGACCCTCTACGGAGTCCTCCGCACCCTCCAGGCCCTGCTCGCCGTCTGGACCGGCGCCTGCCCCACCTGCCAACGACCCTTCAACCCCACACCCAACGTCACACAACACCTATCCGGAGTCACCTAGCGAAGTCCTACTAGTATCGGCTAACGGACAGCGCGCCTCGCCCCGGGCTGATCCTCCTGGATCTCCGAGTCTGCCGTGAGGGGAAGGGTGCGCCCGGCGCGACGACGCCGGTGATGCGGCGGCCGAGCGGTGCAACTCGCGCAACACTCGCTGGTGGGCGAGGCATGGACCTTATGATCAAGCGCGGCTGGGGTCGACCCAACAAGACTCGAACCCACAGTCGCAGGTCGATGTACTGCAGCCATCGGCCTCGCTGGTTGCAGACCGCCCCATTGGGTAGTCAAGCCGCAGGTTATGGCATATGTCGATCTTCGTTGGCGTCGGTGAGTGCACCCAACCAGCACTAATGCGAACCTAAACCTGCAGGTCAACGGCCCGACCGTTTCCGTCGAGCCCGTCCACGCGAAGATCCGGCGGTCCGGCTACACGGCGATGCGAACGCCAAGAAGATCGGATAGGAACCGGGCGTCGCGACCATGGCGCGAGTCCCGGCGGCGGTATCAGCGGTGATACCGTCGGGTGGTGGCGATGACACTGCGCTTGACGGATGACGAGGCAGAGGCTTTGCGTCTGCGTTCGGAGTTGGAACAGCGGTCGATGCAGGAGATCGCCCGGGAGGCGATCCGGGAGTACATCGAGGCACACAGCCGGGCGGAACTGCTGGATCAGGTGCTGGACGAGGAGCTGCCGCGGTACGCCGAGGCGCTCCGCTGGCTCGGCGAATGATCTACCTGACGCTTCGCGAACTGCTGTACATCGCCGAGCGGGCCATCGGTTCCGATCCGGTGGTCAGGGACCACGGCCTGCTCGAATCCGCTCTCGCGCGCCCGCGGGCGACGGTGTTCGGCCGGGACGCCTATCCCTCTCTTGACGGCAAGGCCGCCGCGCTCCTGCATTCACTGGCTCGCAACCATGCCCTCGTCGACGGGAACAAGCGGCTCGCCCTTGCCGGTCTGATCGCCTTCTACGGTGTCAACGGCCGTCGCCTGACGCTGACCAACGACGAGGCCTACGACCTCGTGATGAGCATCGCGTCCGGTGTCCACGATTCCGTCGAGGACATCACCAAGATCCTTGAAGGGGCGACCCGGAGCCGTCGGTGAGGACCCATGGCCGTCCGGAACTTGTCAAGATTTTTAGGACAAGATTCTTTGTGAACTAGCCTGTGTTCCGTCCCTGTCGTGATCTCGGTCGAGGGATGACTTCTGATCGTTCGGGCACGCCGTCGGCTGGTTCGGCCTGGTCATCCGGCGTGTCATCCGGCCCGCCGGCCAGCACGCCGACGGGCTGTGATGATCAGCGGGGCACCGTAGTGCGCCATGGCCTCCTACAGGGCAGGTGGACAGTCCATCCCGCGCATGCAGGAGCCCGCGCCTAGCGTCCGCGGGGTGTCCCGCCGACCACGTGACGAGATCGTCACTATCGGGGACCTGGAAGACGCCGTAGACATCGATCAGCTCCGCGATCTCCTCGGACGCGGTTCCCGAAGTGGCGAGCGAGTCTCGCGCGAGTACGCCAGCCGCATCGCGAACGCGAAGGGCTTCCCCGACCCGATCTTGGATCATCCCCGGCTACGACTCTGGCATCGGGCCGACGTGGAGGCGTGGCTGGATCGGAACCGCCCCGGGTGGAGGGGTGAGAAATGACGCTCGGACGCGCTGCGTGAGCAAATGTCCGATATGAGCTACCCCGTTGGCGCGTCGAAGCGGGGTACATGCGACCGGAGGAAGCCATGATGTCGATGTGACTGTCACGGTGTTGGAACGTGAGATCTACTCGATGAGCGAGGCCGCTCACCTGCTCGCGGTGAAGCCTGCCCGGCTCCGGTCGTGGATCGACGGCTACACCCGTGGACAGACCCACTACGAGCCGGTGATCCGTCCCGAGCACACCGGCCGCGATCTGGTCACGTGGGGCGAGTTTGTCGAGGCCGGCTACCTGCATGAGTACCGCGTTCGCGGTGTTTCGCTACAGAGGATGCGGCTCGTCGTCCAGCGGCTACGGGAACGCTTCGGCGTGCCGTACCCGCTTGCGCACATGCACCCGTACGTCTTCGGCCGCGACGTGGTCATGGCGGTTCAGGAGGAAGTCGGCCTGGCGACCTCGCTGGAGATGGTCCGCGTCCACGACGGCCAGCTCGTGCTCGCGCCGAAGGCGCAGGACTTCTTTGCCAAGGTCGAGTTCGCTCCCGGCGACGGCAAGGGAGGTGAGGCTCTGCGGCTATACCCGGACCCCACCGGCCGGCAGGTGGTACTCGACCCGCTGCTCGGCTTCGGCGCGCCCGTCGTACGAAACACCCGCACCGCGAACCTGTACGAGCTGTGGGCTGCGGGCGACTCGATCGCAGGGATCGCCGAGGTCTACGAGCTCCCCGATGCTGATGTTGAGGCCGCGGTCCGCTATGAAGCGCGTCTCCGCGAGCAGGAAGAGACCGCAGCCTGAGCATGAACGCCGCCGCCGATCTCCAGGCGCGCTTCTTCGTCAACGAGAACACCCTGCCCCTGGGTAAGGCGCTCGCCGCGGTGCGAACCGACGTCATCCATCCCGGCCACAGACGTTGCCCGATCACGCTGGGGACGAAGGACGTTCGCTGGCTGCCCTACGTCGGCGAGGAAGGCCTGCTGCTGATCACGCGCGACAACATGATCCGGTGTCGCGCCGTCGAGAAGCAGATCTTCCTGGCCAGCGAGGTGAAGGGCCTCTTCTTGACCAAGAGCGGCAGCATGTCCCGGTGGGACATGCTGCGCATGGTCGTCCAGCACTGGGGCAAGATCGAGCCGCTGGTCGAGGAGAAGGGGCCCTTCTTCTACTCGCTGACCCAGGCCGGCGTACGGAAGCTGACGCTCCCGGTCCCGCAGGACCTCAGAGGGCAGGAGGACGAGTCGTGAGGTGAGGCGTTTCCGCTGGTGTCGGCGTGAACTACCGCTCGTCGAAAGAGGACGAAGTCCTCGCATGGATCGCCGGGCATCGGCACCCTCTGGACCCGCCGGCTAGCTGACGCGACGGGGGCTGATCAGCCGGCAGGCATCACCGAGGCCGAGGCGCTCGTGCTCGTTCTGAGCGCGCCGCGACCGGCCGGCGGCGCCGTAGCGGCGGACCATCTGCGTGGTGCTCCACCCCATGTGGTCGGCGAGGGTCTGCTCTCCGCCGCCGGCAAAGAGCCAGGCGTCGGCGAGCGCGTGGCGGAACAGGTGGGGGTGGACGTCGATGCCGGCCTCGCGGCCGCGGCGCCGTACCACCTGGTAGACGCCCGACGGTGTCATCGCGGTGCCTCGGCCGGCCAGCCACAGCGCGGGCAGAGTGGCATGTCGGTGGTGGCCGCGCCGCAGGTACCGGTTCAGGCTGAGCGCGGTCTGAGCGCCGATGGCGATGTGTCGCTGTCGGTCGCCCTTGCCGGTGACGAGCAGGCGCTTGCGGCCGAGGTCGACGTCGGCGACGGTCAGGCCGGCGACCTCGCTTCTACGGCCGCCCGAGTCCGCGAAGACGCGCACGAGCGCCTCGTCACGTCGACTGGTGAAATCCTTGCCCTTGCACACGGCGACGAGGGCGGACAGCTGGTCGAGTACGAGCAGCGGTTTCACCCGCTCGCCGATCTTGGGGGGCTCCATGCGCTCCATCGGCGAGGCGTCGAGCTCCTCCTCGGCGAGCAGCCACAAAAAAACTGCTGGAGCGAGCGGAACGCCTGATTCACCGTCGAGCCGGATCGTCCGTCCGGGCATCGCGGTGTCCGCTCGGTCGCGAAGGAGATCAGGAACTGTTCGACGTGCTGCCGGCTGATCTCGTCTGCCGCGCCCGGCCGGTATGTCGGCATCTGCTCGGCGCCGGCGTCCGCGGCCGCGCGCCGGGCCGCGCGCCGCTCGACGCCAGTCCGCGGCGGTGTCCAGCCGGCAGGCGCCGGCGGCAGTGCCGCGAGCCAGTTGACGAACGCCACGCCGGCCTTGCGCTACGCGGTCCGGGTCTCGACGCTGCGCCCGACGGTCTGCAGGCTCTGGTCCCATCCGTCGAGCAGGAGCCACCAGACGGGATCGACCCCAGAAATGATCTCCACTATGACAAAACGTTACCATCTCGGTCACCGCTGAGCTTGACGGATCAGACTGCAATTACTACGTTGCATGCCTGGTCAGTGCTGCGATGTGCACCCAACCAGCACTAATGCGAACCTAAACCTGCAGGTCAACGGCCCGACCGTGTCTGTCGAACCGGCCCACGCGAAGATCCGTCGAGCCGGCTACGCCGGCAACGCGAATGCCAAGACGACTGATAGAGGTTGATCGCTCCGGTCGCGCGGCACTCGGCGAATCCCGAACCCGACTCGGTTGCGATCACGGCTGCAAGGCGGCTCGTTGGTTGATCGAGTTCCGGTCCGTGCTTCGGATGTCTTGCTTCCCGTCGGTAATGCTACGAAACGCGCGCGAATACCCACGCACTGTCGGTACCGTACCGGCGCGACACCTAGATCCGAGGAGCGGCAGAGCCAGACGAGGAGGGCCGTCGTGGCGATGAAGGTCAAGGTGGGCAACTATGCCTATCTGTGGGACGGTGCTGAGCCCCTCGTGCCGGGGGACCTTGTACTCCTGCCCGAGAACTGGCTCAGTCCCAAGATCCATGGTCCTGGACCCTTCGAAGGCACCGTGACTGCCGTCGGAAGTGACTATGACGGTCCGATCTCGCGGATCATCGCCAAGATCGGGCACGATCCGGAGTGGAAGCCACCTGCGTCGTACATCCCACCCGCACCGCGTGTGTCCCTCATCCACGAGGGTCGGTATCGAGTGGCCCTGGCCGAGTACGAACGGCAGCGTGACGAGTGGCGCCAGCGCGCAGGCGGGTCCTCCTCTGATCCGGTGACCGTCGAGCGGGCCAGGCTCGTCGCGTGCCCAAAGTGTGGTGCTCCTGAGTCAAGCCCGTGCACAGACGCCACGAAGCCCCGAAAAGCGAACCATCAGGAGCGGGTCCGTCGCTTCCGCGAGTGGATGGAGGAGACCCATCCTCGATTTCCATGGCACGGAGCGCCGTAACTGCCAGTCATCGGCCTGATGAATTTTGCATGATGTGCGAATTCCGAGAATAGCAAGCGGACTCGATGCGGCGGATCCAATTTTTGCCGTCAGCGGCTACTCCTTCGAGAATATGGATCGTGTGTTGGAGGCCGCCGGCGTCCTGGGTGCGGTTGGCCACCGATGCCGCAGTTTCGTCCTCCGTTAATTCATCGGGTGCGGCTTCCGTCGTTTTCATCTGGATTTTTTGGCCGTTCATCAGGGCGAGCTGGAACTTCTGTACGTTGCCGGCGCTACGGTCGAGATGAAAGGATGCGATCGCATCGAAGCGGTAGTTCAGTCGCCCCTGGTCGGTGAAGGTGCCCGTTTCGAAGTCCAGAACCGAAAGGAAGTTCCGAACCCCGTCGGCTGTCAGGAGGAATACTGAGATCTCATATTTTTGATACCGCCATGGACCGAGGCGGATCCGGGCACGCTGGCTGGATTCCGCCTGTTTCTCGAGGAAGGCATGAGCGATGACCTCGCTCGCCGCCAGCCGATAGTGGCGTAGTGCACGGTCGAGCAGTAGTTTGCGATCGCAGTCCAGCCAGCGTGCCATTTCCTGGTCGCCCGGCTTGTCTGCGAGCTTGGCCCTCTGCCGCTCGAACCCTGCCGCCCGTGCCGCCAGTACCTGTTCGTACTGCTCGCGCTCGGCCTCATATCGCCGCGGCTCACGCTCCATGTCCAGTCGGGCGCGGACATGGACGGTGCTTCCCACAGCGACGACGAACGCGGTTTCGACGGCGAGGAGAACGTCGGCTGCGAAGGCTGCGGCAAGTATCCACAGGATTCCGCCTCCGAGTATCGCCATCCCACCCTGCCCGGAGGCGCTGAGTCCCGGCACCGCTCGCTGCTCCCGGGTGTAGGAGAGACTGGCCTGGCGCTTCCACAGTTTCCTGATCTCGCCTGCCTCGTGGCGCAGTAGCCACTTCACCCGGCCGGCGTCGACTCTGGACTCCCGGTAGAGACCGATGATCTCTTTGCTGATGCTGTGCCGCGTCCCCTCGGTCTGCCGCATCCAGTCATCTGCGGTGACACCATTGGGGTGGTACTTGGCGACATAGAAGTCGAGATCGTGGCGGACCTCGCTCGCGAAGCCGCCGGAATGCTGTACCGCATCTGGGCTGACCTGGAGGTATTCCAGGCGCCACCCCAAGCCACGTCGAAGTGTAACGAGGCCGACGGCAAAAACGAAGATGCATCCGAGCGGTTCCAATATCCGGCCGGCCGATGTCAGGCGCACAGCTACGTAGGCGGTCCAGGCTGCGAGGAACACCGCCGAGGCCTTGCCGCGTAACCGGGTTCCTTTGGGAAGGTCGGGCGGGTGAGGCTTCCGTGCCCGCGGTCCGATCGGCACGGGTGTGAAAAATTTCCAAACCCGTTCGCGGCGACCGTCGGCCATCTGATTATTGCGGGCCTGGGTGAGTGCACGATCCCACATCTCGTCTTCGAGGGGTCCCTCGATAAACTGTTCCAGATGACGCAGGATCATGGCTTGCTGCGGGTCAGGGAGGTTGTCGAGTTCCTTGAGTGGAACCGTGACACTGATGTTAGCTTCCCAAACCGCATCCAGTAGAAGGATCACCACGCGTAGTCCCTGCGCCCAGTGGTCAGGATCCGGCTCGGGTGACTCTGCATGCAGCTCGCGTAGCCACCTGAATTCCTCGTTCGACAGCTCGTCCCGCGATCGCCCGCTTACCAAGGCCAGCACCCAGTGAAAGAGCATCCGCTTGGATCTCCCGGGACTGACCACTGCCTCGCGCATTAGTTCTCGGGCCTGATCGGCCATCCCGCCATCCAGGTGATGAACTCCGGATTCGAACCTCTCGGCCGGCCCGGCATCGGGAGACATCGTGTAGAGGTAGACGTCGCCGTGGACCACGCCGGCCTGCATGTCGACGTGAGCGGAACCACTGGCCTCATTGGAGAACGAACCTGGCTTGGGCTGAGCGCCCGAGCCAGGCGAAGGGCGCCAGTCGTCGATCACGACACGCCTTGAGCGAGCATGATCACCATGCCGATCTTCGCGGCGAGGTCGGCGACGTCGCCGACCAATCCGCGGACCTTCTTCAGCGCCATCAGCAGGGCGCCGCGAGTAGCGGGTGAATCCGCCTGGAGTGCTTTGTCGGCCTCGCGGAGCTCAGCCTCGGCGGCGGCATAAGTCTCAGCATCGACATCGCCGGCCGTGCGTGCATCGTCCAGACGAGCGCGGAAGCGGAGGAGTGCTGTCGGCAGGTCGACCCGAGCGCGCTCACCGGCGACGCCGATATGCACGTCACCGTGCACGACTCCGGTCTGCGCACCGACCTGCGCGCCTTCCGAAGCGATGATGCGGATGTTCTGGTGCGGTGTCTGCATGATGGGTGTCCTCCCGATCCTGGGTTCCGCGGCATCGACCCGTCCGATGTCCGTTGACAGTTCCTCGGCCAGCGCTGCGGCGAACGCAGCGGCGTTTGCCACAGCGCGCTGCTGCCACAGCTGGCGGTCGGTCAATTCCTTGGTGCCATCGGCGTGGTCACTGATGCCGCGGACTACAACCACTGGCAGCGAGTCGTTCAGCAACCCGGCCTGGCTGGCTCCCGCGCCCTCCATCTCGATGGCGAGCGCGTCGTTGTAACGTTCGTGCAGCAAGCGGGCCAGAGCGGACACGGTGGAGTTCAGCACCACCTCCCCTGCCGCGATCGGCCCGAAGTGCACCTGTGGCAGAGACTCGGCTTCGACCGACGGTCGTGCCCACGACCTCGTCCGATAGAGGTGGCGGGCGATCTGGTCGGCCCGGTGCGACAGCGGCCAGGTGCGTGGTCGCCCCCAGAGCCCTTCGTCATCGTTGGTGGCGCCGTGGAAGGCGTACACATGGGTGGCCACCACGACGTCGCCCAGTGCGATATGGCGATGAAGCGCGCCTGCGACGCCGACAAAGAGCAGCGCCGCCGGCGTGAACTCGGCTATGGCTCGTTCAGCGAGTACCGCGGCCGACTGGTTTCCCACGCCGACATGTGCAAGCGCCACCCGGCACCGGCCGCGGGCCAGCCGGCCTACCTCGAAGCGGGTTCCCTGCGGATGGCGGTGCAGTCGTGCATCCGCCAGATGTTCGCGAACCGCCTGATACTCCAGGTCAAGGGCGGTCAAAACGACGATCGGGTGTGTTTTTCCCATGATTATTTCTCCCCTTCTTGGACAGGGGCACTGTCGGCGCTCGCCGTGTCGACGGGCCGGGTAATCGGCGGCGACAGAACGGCGCTCGGCCCGGCTCTGAACAGGCGGGCGGGTCGTCCGACAGTCGTCCGCTGCTCTCCGCCGGTCGGGACGATGAATCCGTCCACCTTCTGAACCTTTCGATAGAAGTTCCTGGGGTCTAGCCGCATTCCCCAGACGGTTTCGTAGACCGCCTGTAGCTCGCTGATGGTGAAAACGGGGCCGCAGAATGCGGTCGCAAGCGCTGAGTGTTCGAGTTTTGTTCGGGCACGCTCGACACCGTCCGCGATGATCCGACGGTGGTCGAAGCCAAGGGCCAGGTCACCCGATAGCACGCATTCCGTCGGCTGCCAGCATGCAGCCGCGGCGTCCGTTCCCGCGACCGGCTCCGGAAGCCGCGGTGCGACAGCGAGGTAGGCCACCGAGACGACTCGACCCCGTGGGTCCCGCCCGGGTTTGCCATAGACCCCGAGCTGCTCTAGGTACAGGCCCTCGCCCTCCAAGCCCGCCTCCTCGGCAAGCTCCCGCCGCGCCGCCGCGCCGATGCCCTCCTCGGCGTGTGCGAGGAAGCCGCCTGGGAGCGCGAGCGCACCCCGGTGCGGCTCGATCCCGCGCTCGACCAGCAGGACCTGTAGGCGCGTCCCGCGAAGCGTCAGAATCACGAGGTCGACCGCGAGTAGGACGGCCGGCGGCTCCCAAGGATCCTCAATCACACTGCGAGACTAGCTTTTTGTTCGAGTGACAGTAACTACTGTCGGCTAGCGGACAGTGCGCCTCGCCCCGGGCTGATCCTCCTCGCTCTCCGAGATCGCCGTGAGGGAAGCGCGCCCGGCGCGACGACGCCGGTGATACGGCGGCCGAGCGGTACAACTCGCGCAACACCCGCTGGTGGACGAGGCGTGAACTTTATGATCAAGAATGGTTGGGTGCCGACCCAACAAGACTCGAACCCAATGCCGCAGGTCGATGTACTGCAGCCATCGGCCTCGCCGGTTGCGGACCGCCCTGATGGGTAGTCAAGCCGCAGGTCACGGCATGTATCGATCTCCGTAGACATTGATGAGTGCACCCAACCGGCACTAGTGCGAGCCTAAACCTGCAGGTCAACGGCCCGACCGTGTCCATCGAACCCACCCGCGCGAAGATCCGCCGGGCCGGCTACGTCGGCAACACGAACGCCAGGCAGATCGGATAAGGGGATTGGCTGGTGTGACCGTGCGACACCTGAATTTCAAGGAATCGAAATATGGCCCCACTTGATTGGCTACGTTGAGTAGAAGGCGCCACCATGGCGACCTCGGATGGCAGACGCTTGGTGTTCCCATCGCGCGGTTAGAGTACTAGTCAACAAATATCAAAACTATCAAGAATGGCCTTCTCGTTCTCCATGGAAGACGGTTATGTTGCAGATGTAGATCGAATGATTGCGTGCATTATATTAAGGTTACATGATTCCCTGACCCTTTCGGGGGATGTCGGTTTTACGTTTTCCGCCGCATGTGCTAGGTATGGTCCCATGTCGATCCCGCACATCGAGCTCACGGAATCACAGCATCGAATACTGGCTGAACTCATGGTCGCGGACCTGCCATCGCCGGATGGCGAGCTGGCGTCGGTCGAGGCACGTGGCTTGGCCGCCCAGGTCTTGGCCGCCGAGGTGCCCACGCTGAGATGGCTGAAGCTGATCACGGACACCGGTGGGGCGCTGTCGGTGACCATGCTCGGCGCGGCTATCTTCCATCGCGCCCGGCAGGAGGAAGCCGAGGCCCGCCTCGCCGCGGTCGTGTCGTTCGCGGACGTCTTGGAGGCCGCCGCCGGATCCAGGCGGACCTGGCAGCAGGCGCCGCGTGCCCTGCGCCAGCTTGCACAGGGCACGATCTCGCGCGACCAGGCGGTCCGGCTTGTCCTGTCCTGAACCGGACCTCGCCTCGTCGCAGTTCCGCCCGTCAGCGTCGGTCAGGCGTCTCCGTCCACGAACAGCCCGACCGGGTTTTCATACCGCGGCTTCCGTGCGGCGGGACGCACAGGGAGCACTCCCGCAACCGCGAGATCCTGCTGGGTCACCATGGGACCCGCCAGAACCTCGGCCAAAAGATCGCGCTGCGCCGGTGCCAGATCCACGAGGCGGCGTAGGGCCGACAGGAGCTCGACGAGTTCTGCGGCCCACTCACGGGGCCAGCTGTCGACGTGAATATCGTCGAGCGGGCTCGTCTTCTTGCTGTTGGGGGAAAACTTGCGATATCCAAACCATTTCCTAACTACTGGCATCGCGCCGACGTTGAAGGTCAATACCTCCTCTGGAACGTTCCCAAAAGACCCTGCGCCAACATGTAGAGTGTTTGTTGTTGGGTCGTGGTGAAAATTCTCTGGGATCTGTTTCCGGATATTGGTCAAGTATCGGACCTGACGTGGATCCCCGCTCTTGAACCTGACGTCGCGGGTGGGACGACCAGCATCCGGATCTGCACACCTTTCGCCGTAGGTCGAAGCCCACAGGATCTCGGCTCCGATCGACAACGCCTTTCGCCAGCTCTCGAGGTTCCGTGTGACAGGAAGTCGAACGCCGGGCGTGAGCAGTTCTTCCGCGAACTGCTCGGTGAAGGCCGAGTGCCCCGCGACTGCGACTGTATAAGCAGCCAGATCCAAGACGGTAACCTTCTCCAGTCCGAATGCGCTGGCAAGATAGGATAGCAGTCCGCCTGGAACGTTGGCTGAGCCATCCGGTTGCAGTAGCGGCAGAATTCTTCCACCCCGCCCATTAAAATGGTGGGTGTCTGGAAGTAATGCGGTCGCCACAACCGCCGGTCCGCTTTCGATCTCATGCGAGGACTGTTGGTTGAGGAAGATCTGGTCGTCGTGAAGTGAGGCCCACAGGTCTGGTCGGGCGAAATCCAGCACACGGGGGTCGGCAATCAGCCACTGTCGATCGAAGCTGCGGAACCCGACCCGGATCACAGGTGGGGTCAGGCTACTCTCCCGCCCGATAGGCACTCGAGGTCCAGAGTATCCGGGGAGCGGCGACACCGCACGTAGCAGCGTGCGGTCCCGAGTCTCCTTGAAAAGCTCCTCTTTCGCGTCCGGGTCGTCCTCGCGGACCAAACGCGCCCACCTGCGACGCAGGATCTCCGCGCTGGGAGCAGCCACCCAGGAGCGGTTTGCCTTTACTCCAGGACTTCCCCACGGATATATATCGGAAATCTCTGGAAAGTCCTCCCACGCCGATTGCGTAGTCGGCGTGAACGGACGAGATCGCTCGCGATGCGTATCCCTCCAGCCGCCGTCGTCAATCTCCACATGGGCCAGCTGTCTGAACTTCTCCTCGCGTCGGCCCGAGATCGAGCGGTAGTGGATCCGGGTCGAGCCGTCCGGAGAGCTCCCCGCGCGGCGTACGAAGATATAGATACCCAATGGCTGCGCGACTGCTGGAAAGACGCGGGTGGCAACATCCGCGCGCTGTCCCTCGGGAGAGAGGTTGATAACCCATCCTTCGTGACAGGTGCGACGGAGATAGTCGCGCAGGCCACGGCCGCCAGGGCCAGTGGAAAAGCCCGATGGCGTGATGAAACAGACCAATCCATGTTGGTCGGCCTCGTGGGCATCGAAGACCTTCCAAGTCGCCCAGCGCCAAAAGTAGATGTACATGTTCTTCAGTACGTGTTCGTACCGGCCGTTGCCGGGGTGACGGAAAGCGTCGAGCGGAGTCCTATTCTCTCCTGGAATTTTTTTCTCTGCCCATTTTCCGCGTTTCTTCGCCTTGTCGTCATAGGGGGGGTTGCCGATGACAACAGTCACGGGAACATTGCCCTTTACCTGATCGGCTCGCTGTCGGGAAGCCGCCAGTTCCCGATAGCCGAAGAGTGCTTTCTGCGTATCACTGAACGGCGAATCAAGCGTGTCTGTTAGGAAGAGATTGAGTCCCTCTCGCGGCGCTGGGATCTCCTCCGCTCTTAACAGGTCTGAGGTTCGGAGTTCGGCGACCGCGTAGGGACCTATCTGCAGCTCGAAGCCATACAGTCGTTCCGCGAGCTGCGCGACCGCGTCGATTTCCATGCCTTCGCCCCCTCCTTCGGAGGCAGTTTCTGCGACTCTCTCGATGATCGCGTGAAGGAAAGTGCCGGTTCCCATCGCCGGGTCGACGATGCGAACGTCCGGATCGGCGTAACCATGGTCCTTGCCGAGCCGGGTGCGCAGCACATCCTCTGCCAACCGGACCATGTGCTCCACGACCTCTCGCGGCGTGTAGTACGAACCGCTCTGCTGTCGTAGCTGTGCGTCATACCTGGTCAGGAAGTTTTCGTAGAGATGTAGGTAGGCATCCCGGTTGCCGTTCCGGATGGCAGGCCAATCGACACTGGAGATGGTGCGGGTCAGTAGATCGAGCGTCACCGAAAAACGCTCGTTTATATTGTCGGTGAGCAGTCGCAGCGCGCTGCCGATAAGTGCGTGGCCGGCGTTCAGCTTCCGGCCGATATCATGAAATCCGACCTGCAGGAGAGGAATTCCCTCCGTTTGTGCGAGCAGCAGCGCGAAGGTTACCGTCTGGGCGTATCCGTCGGCGAAGGTCCGGCTGTCTGCCTCGGGGAAGAGTAGCGTCCGCCAGTCGTTCTGGAGGCCGGTGAAGGGACGTGCGTGGCCGTCGTTCTCCGGTGCGTCCGACTTCGCTTCGGCGGTGAGCTGCTCCAGGACGGCAGCGCGGAGGAGGCGGCACAACGGTGCGATGTTCTGCACGAGCCTGCCAACGTTCTGGATTGGTGGCGGGCTCCAGACGAGGAACGTCGTGATCAGTGCGTCGAAGGCGGCCGGATCCGGTGGCCGAAGCCGCTCCCTGCTTGTCCGGAGAGTTCCGGTGAAGTGAATGGTCTCTCCTATCTGGATCCCGTCCCGAAAAAGCCGCCATTCGGTGCCGTTGGTGTAAAGTAGATTTGGAAGGTCTCGCAGCCGTTCCCATTGCTCCTTGTTGTGCCCGGTAAAATTCTGAGGGTCTACGGACAGGCCGGGCTTCTTGATTTCTATGTATCCGGTGACCAGGCCACTCAGCCGGACTGCGTAGTCGGGCCGCACTCCGAGTTCGGGAAGCCTCACTTCGTCATGCCAGGTAAGTTCGGACAGCTTGTGATGTCTGCCAACTGCCGCCAGGAGCCCTTCCAGCGGGCTTCGTATCGAGGCTTCCGGGCTGCCACCTCCGGAGAGTTTGGTGCCACACGCCCGACCAAAATCCGATACTGCCTTCAGCAGCCAATGATCCGTTGCCGCGGACATCGCGCCCCCCCAGGGTCATAGAGGCGAGAACGATAACAAATCGGGAAGCCGGTGATCTGCGCTTCTGTGATTCATCAAAATATAGGACGATATGGGTCGATTGGCTGGAACGTCGGAAATTTGCTTCGAAGCTGCGGATCTGGCACTTCAAAGGCGGGGAGCGGAGGCCCTACCGACATCGGGCCAAGCCAGGTGCCGGCCGCCGAGAGGCAGGCCTCGTGGTCAGAGCTGACCTGGGAGTGTGCCGGTGCCGCGTTCTCAAGGCGGTCCGGGATGATCTCGTTATGGAACCCGGTGAGGTTTGGGGCTATCGAGCTCGCAGCGTCGACAGGCTGTAAGTATTCGCAAATCGTGGGGGTTGCTGGTTTGACGGTGGCCGGCGCCTGACAGCGGGGGTCGCTGTGCGTGACGGCGGGTTGGGGTCCGCGTGGTGGCCGGGGTCCCGGCTGCTGATGGCAGAGTGTGCCGGGCTGGTGTGCTGGGTCGCTGGTTGGCGTCGCCGCGCACGGCCGTGTGCGACCGGGGATCTTGTGGTGGGTGGCTGGTTGGCCCGGGTCGACAGGGTGGACAGCGTCGGAAAAAGGCCGCGGCCCTCCCCCCGAAAACCTTTGGCCGGGAACTCGGGGAAGGGCCGCGTCGCGCACGGAGGCGCTGGTTTCCAGGGTAACGGGCACGGCCCTCGAGGCTGTGCGGGGTCCGGACGCGGCCGGCGGGCGGGTGCCCGTGCCGGACGTCGCGGTGGCCGCGTGGCTGTGGCTGTCGGCGCTGCTGGTCGAGGTCGCCCAGCAGCGCCGCGCGCTGGCCGTGGCCTTGGCGGAGCTCGCCGAGTCGCGGGCCCAGGTGGCGCTGCTCCAGCATCTTCTGTTCGGCGAGTCCTCCGAGCGGGCCGCGCCCGGCGCGCCGCCGGACGGGCCGTGCGACCGCGCCTCCCACGGCGGCGGCGCGGCTGGTGACGGCGGCCCTGGTCAGGAAGGCGATGCCGCCGGTGACGGCGGCGCTGGCCAGGGCCGCGGGTCGGCGGGTCGGCGGGCGGGCGGCCCCGGCGGGGACCGGGCGCGCGGGCCGGCCGGCGGAACTACTCCGGCCTGCCCGACGACGACGGCGGCACGTGGGACTTCCCCGAGCGCGGCTACGCGTGCCCGTGCTGCGGGGCGCCGTTCACCGCCAACGGCGAGGACGTCTCCTGGCGGCTCGAGTGGGTCGTGCGGGTCGTACGGCGGACGACCCGACGACGCCGCTACCGGCGGGCCTGCGCCTGCTACGGCCCGGCGACGGTCATGGCGCCGGGCGAACCGCGGGCACTCGGCAAGGGGCTGTGGACGAACCGGTCGCTCGCGCTGCTGCTCGTCGAGCGCTACGGCGCGGGCCGGTCCCTGAACTCGCTGGTGGCGGGCCTGGCCCGGCACGGCGCGGTGCTGGCGGCCCCGACCCTGGTGGGTGCGTGCGCCCAGGCCGGCGTGCTGCTCGCCCCGCTGGTCGAGGCGATCCGCCAACGGTCCCAGGCATCGTGGCACCTGCACGCCGACGAGACGAGCTGGAAGGTGTTCACCCCGAACGGCGGCGGGAAGCCGCAGCGCTGGTGGCTGTGGGTCTCCCTCGGCGAGGACACGGTGTGCTTCGTGATCGACCAGACCCGGGCCAGTTCGGTGCTCACCGGCCACCTCGGCCTCACCGAGCAGGCGGACGGCACGCTCACCGCCCCCGGCGGCGGCGAGCGGGTATTGTCCTCCGACTTCTACGCGGTCTACGTCTCCGTCGGCCGCCGCCGCGCCGGCCTCGTCAACCTCTACCGCGTCGCCCACCTTCGCCGCTACTTCCCGCGGGCGAGGCTGTCGAACCCGGTCCAGCTGGAGTACTGGGAGAAGGCCTGGCTCGACCGGTTCCGCGCGCTCTACACAGCCCACCGGGAACTGGCCACGGCGTGGGCGCGAGCGCGCGACACCCCCGGCCCCGACGCCGACACCCGGCTGGCCGAGGCCTACACCGCCTGGGACGGCGCGATCGAGGCGATCGACACCGCCCGCCGCGAGCAGCAGGCCTCCCCAGGGCTACAGCCCGCGGCGAAGGACGCCCTCGCCACCCTCGAACGCGAGTGGGACGGGGTCGTCGCGCACCGCGACTACCCCATGGTAGATCTTGACAACAACGCCGCGGAGCGCGCCCCGCGCCGCCCGGTCGTGACCCGCAAGAACGCCTACGGCTCCCGCACCGACGACGCCGCGGCCCTCGCCGCCGCCGTCTGGACCGTCCTGGGCACCGCCGAGAAGCACGGACTGAACACGCTGACCTACCTGACCGCCTACCTCGACGCCTGCGGCCGAGCCGGCGGCAAACCCCCACAGGGAACCGACCTCGACCGGTTCCTGCCCTGGCTGGCCAGCCCCGACGACCTCGCCACGTGGAAACAGCCACCCGGCTGACCACCACCCGGCGCGGCGTGACCCACAGTCACGCCGCCCACAACCATGCCCTCACACGACTTCCGAATACTTACCTCGGTAGATGGTGAAAATCCTTTTCGGCAGATCGACTCCTCCAGCGGCCCGCTCGTCTCAGCTTGATTTTTAACCTGTGCGGTGTTGGTGGGCGGTCATGGTGAGGTCCCGTCGGATGGTTTTTCCGACGTCGTGGTGGGGTGCGGGTCTGCGGTTGCGTGAGCCGGGAGGGCGGCCGGGGCCAGCCTTGGTGGGTTTCGGTGCGCTGGCGGGGAGGGGCATGATCGCGCGGATGTTCCGGAATCCTCGTCGGACTCGGGCGGGCGTGAGTCGTCCTGGTGGGGCGGGTTTCTCCCAGGGGCGGCGTAGGTCGCGGGCCAGGGGTCGGGCGAGGCGGAGCTGGGTGTGGACGGTGATGATCAGCCAGGTCCAGCGGTCCGCGGCCTGCGGGGTTCGGATCTTCGGGCGGGTCCAGCCGAGGGTCTGTTTGAACAGTCGGAAGGTGTGTTCCAGGTCGAACCTGCGCAGGAACGCCTGCCAGGCGCGGTCGATGTCGGTGGCGGTGGCGTCAACCGCGGAGGACCACAGCCAGACGGGCCTGGGGTCGCGGTCGCCGGGGAGGTGGTCGACCTGCAGGCGGATGAGGGTCCCTTCGATGATCGGTAGGTCTCCGGGGTGGTCGAGCCAGCAGGTGCGGTGGGTGAGCCGGGGGTGTAGCCGGTTCCAGCTGGTCGCGGTGGCGGTGCCGTAGCGGCTGGTGTTGGTGGTCGTGGTGTGCTGCAGTTCGGGCCAAGTCGCGGGCCTGTCGAGGGCGAACTCGGGGCCGTGCTTGGGCGGACGGCCGTTGGTACCCGGCTGTCTCGGTGGTTTGGCCAGGCGCAGGACACGGTCGGAACGGATCCGGCCGAGCACCTCGACAGGCAGGTCGGCCAGGACGAACGCCAGCCGGGTCACGTCGTACCCGGCGTCCATCACGATCAGGATGTTCGGGTCTCCGTCGTGCCAGTGCCCGGCGGCGATCAGCCGGCCCACGACCGCCCGGAGCTGGTCGGCGGTCACCGCTGTGGCGTCGTCGGTGGGGCCGAGGCGAACTGCGTCCAAGAGCGCGGTCCACGACGTCCGGCCGGACTCGAGGGCCGCGACGAACGAGTACGGCCAGCCAGGAATCAGCTGGGACTGGTTCTTCGCGCGACCATGAACATGGCAGAACAGCCGCTCCGCGCTGGTCGAGGCGTCCGAGCGCAGCCATGGGCTGACATCGACGGCCAGCACGAGTCGTCCGTCAGCGGCCGCGGGCAGCGGAAGGTCCGCGAGCGCACGTCGCAGCCGGGCGATCTCTAATCGGCCGCTGTTCAGCCCGTCGTACAAGGCTCCATGGCCGCGACGGTGCTCCGGGGCCAGTGTCAGGTCGACCAGCGTCCGGACCGGGCCGTCGGTGCACAGCACCGCCTCCGCCGTTTCGAACAGCGCGTCCGCTCGGCGGGTCAGGCAGTCGTAGAACTCCAGCCGGAAGCGACACAGCCGTCCCAGAGCCTCGACGCGTCCTGGTTCGTCCTGCACACTGCCCATCACGACCTTCGGCTTGATCCGGCTTCTTTGGCGAGAGCACGATCTTCCGAAGGTCGTCCCATGTCACGAGGACACGCCGACCCGCCCCACAACACCAGCAGGTATCGCGCAGCGTGACACCCGGCGGTTAAACGACAAGCTCAGAGCCTGTTTGGAATCTTGATCTATTGGGGGTCGGGGGTGGATCCAGGTCGCCAGCGGGGTACGGGTGTCCCTCGTACGATGCGGCGGGCCATCGTGCGGATCAGTGCCCAGCGGAAGAAGGACTCCGAATGCGCGGTGCGGCGTTCGTAGTCGCGCGCGAGTCGACGGTGGGCGGTCGTCCAGGCGAACGTGCGCTCGACGACCCACCGTCGCGGGAGTGCCTCGAAGGTCTTCTGGCCGGGTTTCTTCTTCACGACCTCGACCGTGGTGGCGAGGACGTCTTTCGCCCACCCGACGAGGGTGCCGGAAAAGCCCGCGTCGGTGAACAGGTGCCGGCAGCGGCGGTGATCGAATAGCGGGTCACCCGGCTGTCGCGTCGGCGACAGGACGCAGGCGGCGTTCGGACAGGTGCACCGCCATGCGTCGTCTGGCCTGGTTGCCAGGGCAGGCCAGGCCCGCGTCCCGGCGGCCGGGCCTGTGCCCAGCGGGTGTCGGGGAACCGGTCGGTCGCGTCGGCGAGCTGGCGGGCGTAGGCGAGCGCGTCCGCACTCGACTTTCACGGCCTCCCCCCGACAGCCCTGGCAGGCCACCCCCACCCCCTGGGAGTCGCCGGAAAATAACTCCGGTCTTTGATCTACGCGGGAGATCGTGGGACGCTCCGGCGTGTGGAGCGGATCAACGAGGTGGTGCTCGCGGAGAAGTTCGCGGTGCTGTTGCCGCATCTGGATGAGCGGCAGCGCCGGCTGGTGCTGGGTGCGGACGCGCGGGCGTTCGGGCATGGCGGGATCCGTCTGGTGGCCCGGGCGGCCGGGGTATCGGTGGACACGGTCTCGCGTGGTGTCGCCGAGCTGGGGGCGGGCGCAGCCTCGACGGGCCGGGTGCGCGCGCCGGGTGGGGGTCGTAAGGCGTTGCGGGAGAAGGATCCGGAGCTGGTGGCGGCGCTGCTGGCGCTGGTCGAGCCCGACCAGCGGGGGGCTCCGGAGTCGCCGTTGCGGTGGACGGTGAAGTCCACCCGCCGGCTCGCCGAGCAGCTCACCGCACGTGGGCATCCGGTCGGCGCGGATACGGTCGGTGGGCTGCTGCGGGCGGAGGGGTTCAGCCTGCAGGGCACCTCACGCACGACCGAGGGCGCACGTCACCCTGACCGGGACGACCAGTTTCGCTATATCAACGAACGGGTCAAGGAGTTCACCGCGGGCGGGCAGCCGGTCGTCAGTGTGGACACGAAGAAAAAGGAAGTCCTCGGTGACTACGCCGTCGCCGGACGGGAGTGGCACCGTAAGGGGCAGCCGGTGCGGGTCCGCGCCCATGACTTTCCCGAGAAGGGCGCGCAGAAGGCAGTGCCCTACGGGGTCTACGATCTGGCCGCCGACACCGGCTGGGTGTCGGTCGGCTGCGACGGGGACACCGCCGCGTTCGCGGTCGCGACCCTGCGTCGCTGGTGGGACGGGGAAGGCCGTCACCGCTACCCGACCGCGACCCGGCTGCTGATCACCGCGGACGTCGGCGGGGCCAACGGCTACCGGGTACGTGCCTGGAAGAAGGAACTCGCCGACCTCGCCCGCACGACCGGCCTGCAGATCACCGTGTGCCACTTCCCGCCGGGCACGTCGAAATGGAACAAGATCGAGCACCGGTTGTTCTCCCGGATCAGTACGAACTGGCGTGGCCGGCCGTTGACCAGCCACGAGGTCGTGGTCAACACGATCGGCGCGACGACGACTCGCACCGGGCTGAGCGTCCACGCCGAACTCGACCCCGGCTCCTACCCGACCGGGCTGACCGTGCCCGACGAGGTCATGGACGCCCTACCACTGACCGCCCACGACTGGCACGGCCCGTGGAACTACACCCTCGCCCCGGCGCCACCCCGCGCCGTCTCGACGCCGGCGTCCCGGTACGTCGAGACCGGCCAGCCCGACGACCGGGCCCCGGACTGGCTACACCATCCGACGATCACCGGGATGAACGGCGGCGAGTACGCCACCCTGCTCGCCTCCGTCGAGCAGTACATCCTCGACCACCCGCCCATCAGCCTGCACCCCAAGCGCGCCCGTCACCGGGTCCTGCGACGCGGGCCCCTGTCGCTGTCCGACCGGCTGCTGGTCACCGTGATCCACCACCGGTGGACCACCCAGCAGCAGGCCCTCACCCGTCTGCTGGGCTCACCCCGCGGAGCCGTCGGCGACGCGATCCACGAGATGACCCCAGTCCTGGACGGCCTCGACCGGCGGATCCAACCCGCGCCGATCACCGCGCCCACCGTCCAGGACCTCACCACCCTGATCCACAACATCAAGAACGGACCTTATTAATCGGCAAGTCCCAGGGCTCCGGCACGCTCGCGTTCTGATCGGTTCTGTCGGTAGATCGTCGGTGGCGGTGGTCTGTCCGGGTTGTCAGGGGAAGCCGTGAAGGTCGAGGGCGGCGGTGGCGGTCTTGTGGGCGCGGCGGCAGGCGGGAACGCTGCGATGACCGGCGCGACGCAGGGTATCGGCGACGGTGGCCCGGAACAGCGCGAGGACGGCGGGACCGCGGCCGGTCCGGCTGGTGCTGGAGTCCTCCCCGAAGGTCACGTCGCGGACGTAGTGCTGTTTGACCTCGATGTGCCACTGGCCGCGGGCGAGATCGGCCAGCAGCGCGGGGCTGGCCTGGTCCGCGGTCGCATCAGTGATCGCGTAGATCGTCTCGTGGCTGGCTGGCTGGCCTTTCTGCCGGCGCCAGCGTCTGATCCGGATGGCCTGGGCCGCGTGTGGGAAGTCGAGGTGGGTGACGGTGGCGACCTTCAGGGTGCGGGTCTCCTCCCGGCCATGACCCCGGTCGCGGGTGAGGTCCGCGGTCGGGATCTCCGTCCACGGCAACGCGGCCAGGAACGCCCGTAGCTTCGGCTGGTTGTGTTTCGCGACCGCCAGGTAGTGGGCGTTCTTCCGGACGACGAGCCAGTCGAGGTTGGACCGCACCGTGTGCAGGGCATCGAACGACACGAACGCCCCGGCCAGCTCCAGGGGTGCCAGCAGCGCACGGAACTCGGTGGTCTCGTTGCTTTTCGCGTCGATCTCCCGCTGGCCGAGGAGCGCCCCGGCGCCGTGGGCGGCGACCCCGAGCAGGTGGACCTGGCTCCCGTCCGCGCGTTTCGCGCCTCGGCTGGTCTTCCCGTCCACCGCATACGCCCGCACTGGCACCGCCTGGTCCCCGGCAGGCGGACGAACCGGGGCGGACGGGACCGCATCGGTGAGGTCAGCCGGGGTGTCGGCCAGCGGCGGATCAAGCAACGCGGTGGCGAGCGCCTGGTCATCGACGGTGTTGAGGAACCGGCGGATCGTGGCCTCGTCCGGCAGCAGGTGCCCGTCCCACGGATTCCACGGCAGCCGTAACCGGACTCGTTCCGTCCAGCTCGTCGCCGCCAGCCACTCGGTCACCGCCGCGACCCGGTCATGCCCGGCCGCGGTCACCGCGCACAACCAGACCGCTGCCAGCACCGGAAGCGGATAGACCAGCCCTCGGGCGGACCGATGATCCGGTATCGCCGCCAACCGTTCCCAGATCCCCGCACGCGACACGGCCCCGGCTCCCACCACCACGGCCGCGGCACGGGACAATGCGCCCACAGACACGCCGCACTCCAGACCACGCAGACGTCAGTGGGCGTTCTGCACGCTTTCGCCGGGTCTCAGCTTGAGTTGATCTCTGGGGTGCGGAGTTGATCGTCTTGCGTTCGCCGGCTGGCGCGTTCTGCTGGAAGACATGGCAGAACGCAAGCCGTACCCCAGTGACCTGTCCGATGAGGCGTGGGACCTGATCCGCCCGGTCCTCACCGCGTGGAAGGCCCGGCACCCCTCGGCCAGCGGGCACGAGGGCGGCTACGACATGCGGGAGATCGTGAACGCGGTCCTCTACCAGGCCCGGACCGGCTGCCAGTGGCGCTACCTGCCCCACGACCTGCCCCCGACGTCCGCGGTGTACTACTACTTCGGCCAGTGGCGCGACGACGGCACCACCGAGACGATCCACGACCTGCTGCGCTGGCTGGTCCGTGAGCACCACCGCAGGAAAGCCGACCCGAGCGCGGTCGTGCTGGACTCCCAGACCGTCCGGTCCTCCACCAACGCCCCGAAGGGCACGACCGGCCTGGACCCGGGAAAGAAAAGCCCGGGCCGTAAACGCGGGATCGCCGTCGACACGTTGGGACTGCTCATCGCCGTGGTCGTGGTCGCAGCCAGCGTGCACGACAACACCATCGGCACCGCCCTGCTGGACCGGGTCGCCGCCGCCGCCCCGCCGGTGCGCAAGGCGTGGGTGGACGCCGGGTTCAAGACCACCGTCGTCGAGCACGGCGCCGGTCTGGGCATCGATGTCGAGGTCGTCGGACGCGAGCCGGGAGCGCGGGGGTTCACCCCGCTCCCGAAACGGTGGCGGGTCGAGCAGACCCTGGGCACGTTGATGCTGCACCGGCGGCTGGCCCGGGACTACGAGGCGAAACCGGCCAGCGCGGTAGCGATGATCCACTGGTCGATGGTGGAGGTGATGGCCCGCCGGCTGACCGGGGCGGCCACCCCGACCTGGCGTGACCCGCCGGTCTGACCGGCGGGAGTGTCGGGAATGACGAGCGGAGTGCCGGTGCGGGAGGTGCTGGAACAGATCGAGGCTCGGCGGGCCCGCGCCGGGCGGGCCGTCGAGGAGCTGCGGGAGGAGATCGCCCGGCTCACCGGGCAGCTCGCCGCCGCTGAACGTGCCCTGGAACGGTTGGAGATCACCCGGGAGACGGTGCTGGACCTGGCCGCCGAGAACGACGCCGCACCGGCCGAGCCGCTGCCGCCGGGGTATCGGGAGGTGCTGGCCGTGTTCACCCGGGGCGGGAACGGGCTGCACGCCAAGGACGTGTGCCGGGCGCTGGGTGGCGGCACCGAGCCCCGGCATGTCGAGAGCATGCGGGCCCGGCTGAAACGGCTGGTAGAGCGGGGTGTTCTCACCGAGCCCGATCCCGGCCTGTTCGTCCTGCCCCAGCCCGACCCACCGGCCACCCCAGAGATCAACTCAAGCTGAGGCCCGACGAAAGCGTGCAGAACGCCCACTCAGACCTCCGCATGAGCTCGCGTGGCGACCTTCTGCGATCGCCCATCCCGCTGCCGATGGCAGGCGAACGCACCGAGCCGGCGCCGGGCATGTTCACCGCGATGGATCCTCCGGAGCACACCCGCTACCGGCGGCATATCGTCGAGTGGTTCTCGACGCGTCGGACCAGGTCCCTGGAGCCGCGGGTGATCGAGATCGTCGACCAGCACCTGGACGCGATGATCGCCGGTGGCGGTCCGGCCGACCTGGTGTCGGCGTTCGCCGAACCGGTGTCCGCGCTGGTGATTTGCGAACTGCTGGGAGTGCCCGTCGAGCAGCGTGAGGTGTTCGGCGCGGCTATCGCAGCGTTGTTCACCGTTCACTCCAGCGCGGAGGAGGCCATCAGCGGCTGGCAGAACATCGGTGGACTGCTGATGGGTCTCATCCAGGCCAAGCGGGTCGCATCGGCGGACGACCTGCTGGGCACGCTGGTGGCCCGGGGTGAGCTCAGCGACGAGGAGCTGATGACGATCGGCAGTGTGCTGCTGGTCGCCGGGCACGACACCAGCACCAACATGATCGCGATGGGAACGTTCGCGCTGCTGGAACATCCCGAGCAGTATGCGGCGCTGGCCGCGGACCCGGGCCTGGCGCCCGGTGCTGTCGAGGAACTGCTTCGCTACCTGACGATCGTGCACGCCGGCTCGATCCGTGCGGTCTCCGCCGATCTGGAGTTCGACGGCCACCAGCTGACCGCGGGTGACGCGGTGTCGCTCTCCCTCGCCGCGGCCAATCGGGACCCCGCACTGTGCGACGCTCCCGACCGCCTCGACATCACGCGCGAGCCCGTGCCGCACCTGGCCTTCGGGCACGGCATCCACCAGTGCGTCGGACAGCAGCTATCCCGATTGGAGCTGCGCATCGCGTTCGAATCGTTGGCGCGCCGCCTGCCGAACCTTCACGTGGCGGTGCCGACCAGCGAGATCCGTACCCGCTCCGAAATGATCATCTACGGTGTGCGAGAGCTGCCGGTGACCTGGTGAGTGTAATGATCTACCGCGAGATGCTCAAATCCAAAATCCATCGTGCCGTCGTGCGACAGGCCGATCTTCACTATGTTGGTTCGATCACCATCGACGCCACCCTGATGGCGGCCGCCGGCCTGTGGCCGGGAGAAAAGGTCGACGTGCTGGACATCACCAACGGTGCGCGGCTCAGCACGTACGTCATCGAAGGTGAGGCGGACAGCGGGACCATCGGCATCAACGGCGCCGCCGCTCACCTGATCAGTCCAGGCGATCTGGTGATCATCGTCGGCTATGCGTTGATGGCCGAGGAGGACGCCCGCTCTTACCAGCCCAACGTCGTGTTCGTGAACGGCGACAACCAACTGGTGCGCATGGGCACCGACCCGGCCGAGGCGTACGACGGCGTCGGTCTGGTGCGCGGTGACACCAACAGCCCCCAGCCCTCCCTTTCCGAGCAGGCCGGAGACCCGCGGAGAGCGCAGTGAACACTGCCGAGATCATGACCGCCTTCACCAGCGGCCTGGCCGACATCAATCTTGCTGAGCCTGACACGGCTCGCGGTGGTGAGAAGGCTGCGGAAAGAATGAAAACGGCCAGCTCGACAATCTATGACATGGCCGCCACCCTCTCGGCGAAGGGGGACCTGTGGAACTGGGGGATGTATGACCCTGAGATCGTCGACGAGATCCGGGCTCGGTTGCCAGGGTTCGGTGAGTTCGGCACGGACGGCTTCAGCGAGCAATTGTACTTCCTGGCTCTGCGGGACCTGCCGATCGGTCTGGACGACTACGACGGTCGCACGGTGCTGGAAGTCGGCTGCGGCACCGGGGAAGGCCTGAACTTCCTTTCCCGTATCGCCCGTGGCGCACGGATGACCGGCCTGGACCTGTCGCCGCGAGCCATCGCCAGGGCTTCGGCGACCCTCGCGCGTGCGGACGTACTGGAGTTCGTGCACGGCGACGCCGAGAAACTGCCTTTCGTTGACGGCTCCGTGAACATACTCGTCAACATAGAGAGCTCGCACAACTATCCTGATCTCGGCAGATTCCTCCGGGAGGTGGAACGTGTGCTCAGCCCCGGCGGCATCCTCACCCACATTGACGTCTTCACGCGTCAGCGTTACGCGGCGATGCGCCGGATGACCGCGGAGATCGACGGCCTGACCTGGGTCACCGACCACGACATCTCCGACCGGGTTCGCGCGGCGATCGGCCGCCGGATGGCGTCCGACAGCCATTTCCACGCCACGCTCGCGCGGCAGCGGATGAACCCGATGGCGCGCAGGATCGCGGCACACAGCCAGATCCTGATGTTCGGCGGCATGTTCGCGGGATATCAGCCGCCCGCCGTGATCAGGCTGCTGAGCAGGATCGGGATCGTGCCCTGGGTGAGCGGCCTGCCGATGGAGAGCTACCGTCACCAGGTAGCCGTCCGCCGGTGACCTCGATCGGTGCCCGGACCAGGAGCGGGCGACGTGCGGCCTGATGGGGGAGACGTGGACACACGATTGTTCGCTGTCGCGGCAGACACCGAGGACGGACTGGCGGAACTCCTGCGCACGCACCTTGACCGAGTGCGTGCGCGGGCGGGCCTGCCGGCGCTGGCCTGGTACTGGCATGACGCCGTGGTGCGTACCGCCGGAGCGGGGCACCGCCTGACCTTCGTTGTCGATTCGTACGCTGATCTCGCTGAACAACTGGCCGCCGCCCTCGCGGGAGAAACCGACCGCATTCCTCCCGATGTGACGGCACGCCGGCCCGGCCTGGTGTTCGTCTTCGCCGGGCAGGGCGCCCAGTGGTACGGAATGGGCCGCGAGCTGCTGGCCGCTGAGCCGGCGTTCCGGGAGGCGCTCCTTCGCTGTGATCAGGAGGTTCGGCGTTTCGCCGAATTCTCGGTGGTCGAGCAGCTCGGTTTGGACCCGCCAGCGTCCCGGATGGACGAGATCGACGTGCTGCAGCCGACCATGGTGTCGTTGCAGATCGCCCTGACGGCTTTGTGGCGCAGTTGGGGGATCGTGCCGGATGCCGTGGTCGGCCACAGCATGGGGGGAGATCGCGGCCGCGCATACCGCAGGCGCGCTGGGCCTCCGAGATGCGATAATGATCGCCTGCCGGCGCAGTGCGCTGCTGCGCCGGATCTCCGGTAGGGGGGCGTTGGCCACCACGGAGCTGTCCCCCGCCCAGGCGCATGCCGTCGCGGATGCCAGCGCCGGGCGCATCAGCGTCGCCGGCGAGAACAGCCCCCGGTCGACGGTGCTGGCCGGCGACGCGGCGTCACTCGCCAGGCTCGTCGATGATCTCACCCGGCGCGACGTCTACTGCCGCGTGATTACGGGAACCGTCGCCTCGCACAGCCACTACGTCGATGACCTGCGTGCGGATCTTGATCTGGCGTTACGGTCGCTGGCACCGGGACCTACGAGGATCGTGATGTACTCGACCGTGACCGGCGAGCCCGTGCCAGGAACGAGCCTCGCCTCACAGTACTGGATGCGTAACCTGCGCGAGCCGGTCCGTTTCGCCGCCGCGGTCGAGCGGCTCGGTGACACCGGCCATGAGGTGTTTGTGGAGGTGAGCGCGCATCCTGTCCTGTTGAGCCCGGTGCGGCAGACGCTGGCGCACGCCGGACGGCCGGCGCATCTGCTGGCATCCGGTCGGCGGCAGGCGGAACGGCGCTCGGTCCTGGCGTCGCTCGGCATGTTGTACGGCTGCGGGCGGGAGCCGCGGTGGGCGGCGTTCGCCCTGTCGGAACCCGGAGCCACGCTCACCCCTTACCAGGCGGCCGTGCTCGGCGCGGTCCGCCTGACCCGGCCCGCCTCCCAGCTGGAGACGAGCCCGGCACTCTGATAGGCTCTTGTATCTGGATGCACCTCTGTATCTAGAAGGAGCCTGTCATCGCGACCAGACGGTTGTCCCGAGAGGAGAGTCGGGAGCTGACCCGCGAGAAGCTGCTGCGCTCGGCGGCGGAGCTGTTCGCCGAGCGTGGCCTTGCCGGCACATCGGTCGAACAGATTGTCGAGCGTGCCGGTTTCACGCGAGGCGCCTTCTACGGCAACTTCGACGGCAAGCACGAGCTCGTGCTCGCCCTGCTGGAGAAGCGCACAGAGCGTGAGCTGGAGGAGCTGCGGGCGCTGGGCCGTGACGCCGGCTCGTTCGAGGGCATGGTCGAGCAGTTCCGGGCCTGGCATCGTGAGCGTGACCGTCACCTCGCGAGCTGGCTTGTGCTGCGCACCGAGCTGTGGCTCTACGGCCTGCGCAACCCGGGCGTCCTGCCGACGCTGACCGACCGGGAGGCGCGGACGCGGACGATCATCGCGGAGGCGCTCGCCCGCGACTTCACGTCTCGTGACGCGTCCCCACCTGCTCCGGTCGAGGTGCTCGCGTTGATAGTGCACGCGCTTGACGACGGCCTGGCGATCCAACGGGTCCTGTCGCCCGAGAGCAGCCCGGACGACGCGGCAGTCGACGCGGTGGACTTGTTACTGCGGTCGTGGGTCGCGTTGGGTCGCGAAATAGCTGCGGAGAAAGGGAACGACTGATGCCCGAGCACGTCTACCGGGTGCTGGTACGCGGACGGTTTGACAAACTTGACCCCCCGGCGCGGGAGAAGCTTCGCCGGAACGCCGACCAGCAGGATGTGCTCAACGCGTCGTTCACCGAAGAAGGAACGCTCGTCTACAACGAGTCCATCGTCGCCTTCACATTCCGCCTGGTCGTTCGAGTCGAGTTCGACGACAAGGCGGAGCAGCGGGCGCAGGATGCCGCCGAAGAACGGCTGATGGCAAGGTTCGACGAGATCGGCTGCGGCTATCGCGACCTCCGATTCGGAGTGACGGACATGGACAGTATGAAGATCAACCGGCCAGCGCGGGAGCGGCGCTGAGGCGGAATTCCGCAGAACAGGTAGATCATGGTCGATACTGAGCGGACCACCTGGCCGTCCGAGCCGGTACTGCAGGTGGCCCAGCCCGCACCCGACCCGAGGCGTTGGTGGGCTCTCGCGGTCCTGCTCGTCGCCACGTTCATGGACCTGCTTGACAACAACATCGTCACGGTGGCTATTCCGAACATCCAGCAGCATCTCGGGGCGTCGCCAACGTCCATCCAGTGGATGAACGCGGGCTATACTCTCGCCTTCGCTGTGATGCTGATAACCGGAGGTCGACTGGGAGATATTTTCGGTCGCAAGCGAATGTTCTTGACCGGTGTCGCCGGGTTTATGGCGGCGTCCGGAATGTGCGCGATTGCGCAGAGTCCGGAATTCCTCGTCGGCGCCCGGGTGGTCCAGGGGGGCGCTGCGGCCGTCATGGTGCCGCAGGTACTGGCGATCATCCACGTCAGCTTTGCTCGGGAAGAAGTCGGCAAGGTCGTCAGCCTATACGCGGGCATCGTGGGCCTGGCGATCGTCGCGGGACCGCTCGTCGGTGGTCTTCTGCTCCAGTGGAACCCGTTCGGCCTCGAATGGCGCAGCATTTTTGCGGTCAACCTCCCCGTCGGCGCGGTAGCGTTGGTGGCAGTGTCGGCGTGGATGCGGGAATCCAGGTCCCCGAATGCTCGCCGGCCCGACGGGATAGGGATGATCCTCGTCGCCGTAGGGCTGCTGCTCGTGCTTTTTCCGCTTGTGCAGGGGCGCGAGCTGGGCTGGCCGATGTGGAGCATTGTCGCCATGGTAATCGCTGTCCCAGTGTTCGCGCTGTTCCTACGGTATGAACGGGAAAAGGTGCGCCGTGACGATTCGCCACTGTTGGCGCTGAACCTCTTCAAAACTGGCAGCTTTTCTGTCGGTGTCGGCACGCAACTGTTGTTCAGCTGCGTGCCGGCTGGATTCTTCATCACCTGGACGGTTTATCTGCAGGGTGGTCTAGGCTGGTCGGCACTGCATACCGGTCTGACCACGATTCCATTCTCCGTCGCTGTTCCCGTGGCTGGCGGACTCGCGGTACGCTACATTTTTCCGAAGTATGGCCGTCGCTGCCTCATGGTGGGAGTGGCGGTGATGACGTCGGGTGTTCTTTCCTACGTGTGGACGGCGCATCACTTCGCCACCACCGTGACAGCATGGCATGCTGCCCCGTCTCTGCTGCTGATCGGTTCGGGCATGGGCCTGCTGGTCGCGCCACTGACCGGGATGATCCTGATCGATGTGCCGCCGCACGAAGCCGGCGCGGCCTCCGGAATCATCAACGCGACCGGCCAGCTTGGCGCGGCAGTGGGCGTCGCGCTGATCGGTGGGCTGTTCTTCTCCCAGGGCCTCGGCAAGTTTGCTGGTAAGCAGACTTTCGGCGTTGTGTGGGGCTTCCAGTGGGGTTGCGTAGCGCGCTTCTGACGCGAGGCCGGGGGCGTCATGGGTGCGGGCACGGCTCCTGGAGATCATGGAGGTTCCTACACCGTCATGATCGTCTCGAGGTGCCATGCCCGCCGCACCAGTATTACCGCCTGCCCCTGTTCTCGATCGGCTGGCTGCCGTCGGCGCCGGCAACCAGCCTCCGTCGCCGGCGGGTCTGCTGGCGGTCTTCAACCAGCTACCGGACCCCCGGAAGCCCCGCGGCAGGCGGCACAGCCTGGCCGCTGTGCTGACGCTGGCGACCTGCGCGGTGCTCGCCGGGGCGCGGTCGTTCACCGCGATCGGTGAATGGTCCGCCGACGCCGGCCAGGCGGTCGCGGGCCTGCTCGGCGTCTCTCGAGTGCCCGAGGAGTCGACGTTTCGCCGGGTACTCGCCGCACTCGACGCCGACGCCCTGGATACGGCGCTGGGAGCATGGGCCGCCGCGGCGACCACCCCGCCGGCCGGGACGCGGCGGCGGCTCGCGGTCGACGGCAAGACGCTGCGCGGCTCCCGCACGCCTGACAGTCCGGGCCGCCACCTGCTCGCCGCGCTCGACCACACCAGCGGTGTCGTGCTCGGCCAGGTCGCCGTCGACGCGAAGTCGAACGAGATCCCGGCGCTGCCCGTCCTGCTCGCCGACCTGGACCTGACCGATGTGATCGTGACCGCGGATGCTCTACACACCCAGCGACAGACCGCATCCTGGCTGGTCAGCCGGCATGCGCACTACATCCTGACGGTGAAGGCCAACCAGCCGGCGCTATACGCCCAGCTCGCCGCCCTGCCCTGGCGCCGGGTGAAGACCGCCGCGCGCACCGTCGAACGCGGCCACGGCCGCCGCGAGCGGCGCACCGTGAAGACCACCGAGGTCCGCGCGGGACTACTCTTCCCGCACGCCGTGCAGGCAGTGCAGGTCACCCGCCGCCGCCAGCCGCTCGCCGACGGGCCGGCCACGACCGAGATCGTCTACCTTGTCACCAGCCTGCCGACCCACCAGGCCAGCCCCACGCTGCTGGCCACCTACGCCCGCGAGCACTGGCTCGTGGAGAACCGGCTGCACTGGGTCCGCGACGTCACCTTCGGGGAGGACCTCAGCCAGGTCCGGACCGGCCACGCTCCCCAGGTCATGGCCAGCCTGCGCAACCTGGCGATCGCGATCCTTCGCCTGACCGGCGCCACGAACATCGCCCAGGCAATCCGACACCACGCGCGGCGCCCCGAACGACCACTAGAGACGATCAAGAGCCTTGCTTGCTAACCGACAACTTTGCCGGGGCCCTGGTTCTTCTCCGCCCTCGCCACCGGCGAGCCGGCCCGGACCGACCGGGTGACGTCGCAGGTCCAGCAGGCCCTGGTCAGCCAGGGGCACTCTTCCGGCGAGGTGACTCGGCTGATGGCCGAGCTGCGTCGGTGCGATATCCACCAGCCTGACCTCAGTCTTGTCCCCGCTGACTGCGGCGGGCGGGTGAGCGTCACCGATCGTGGGAGTCTGACGAACGCCTTGGCCAAGGTGCGCGCGGAGGAATTCGTCTCCGGATTCGTCAAGACCCTGTGGTGGATCGTGGGTGCGCTCGCCGTCGTGCTCTGTCTGCTCTTCCTGCTACCCGCCCGGCGCGGCGGGCCCTGAGAGCGGACGATCGGGCGTGTTGGCCAGGCGGGCCGCGGATTCGCCGACCCGGCGAATCCGCGGCCCGCCCGAGAGCCCCCGGGCACAGACCAGTTCCATCGGCCTCCGAACCAGAGCACCGCCGGCTGTCCGTGGCAGGTGCGGTCGATCCGCGGTCAGAGCCCGTTCACCGGACCACGCGGTCCATCAGCCGGTCCAGCTCTACCTCCGGTTTGGCAGTGATACCGCCATGCACGGCGCCGGGCTGAACGACTGTGCTGCGCGGCGCGGTGAGCCAGCCGAAGCGTGCCCGCGCCGATCTCGTGGCGGCCGGGCCGGCGGCGGGATCACCGGCACACACCATCTGGATAAAATTCAGCGCTGCCTGGATCAGCTCCACGTCGGCATTGGAGTCCAGCGCTCTGAGTCGTTCGGTATCAACGTTGATCGCCGCGGCCAAAAATTCCGCGGCAGGACTGTAGAGCAGTACACCGACGTTTATCCGCTCGCCCCGGTCGACCCTTGGGACAGCGAACAGAAGAGCATAGTGAGCCTTTCCCTGCAACGTTTGGTGACGCTCCGTGAGCGTCGCTGGGTGTGAGCGTCCCTGGGGGTGGAGACGATGAAGGCGCGGGGCTCCGGTAGGAAGTTGTTCCGACCAAAGAGCAACTCCGAAGGAACCCCACGCCTCGATGAGTTTCACATACACCGCCGAGCTGCCGTTCGGCGATCACACCGTTTTCCGTCTGGCGGGTCTTCTCGTGGCGGAGCGTCAACGTCGTGGTACCCGCAAGGGCACCCGGACGCTGTCCGCGTTGGAACAGGCCGTGATGGTCCTGCGCTGGTTCTGTGACGGCACCAGGGCCAGGCGGCTCTTCTCCGATCATGGGGTGTCCCGGTCGGTGGGCTACCGCTACCTGCACGAGGGAGTCGCCGTGCTCGCCTGGCAGGCCCCGGACCTGCGTGAAGCGCTGATGCGGGCCAGGGTCGCCGGCTACGAGCATCTCATCGTTGACGGCACGGTCATCGAGACCGACCGGCTACGCATGCCCGGCCCGACCGAAGGCGTGGACCTGTGGTGGTCCGGCACGATCTCCAACCACGGTGGCAACATCCAGGTGCTCTCCGCCCCGGACGACGGCTGGCCACTGTGGGTCTCCGACGTGCGGCCCGGCCGCGAGCACGACTCGACCGCCCTGAAAGCCTCCGGGGCGCTGCCGGTTCTCGCCGAGTGGACCGCCGACCTGCACGAGGTGCTGTTCGACCTCGGCTACGAAGGGCTGGGCAACCCGGCCGGGCCGCTCGCGACCGCGTACAAGAAGCCCAAGGGCGGCACCCTCACCGACGAACAGAAAGCGCACAACCGGATCCACAACGCGCTACGCGCCGTCGGTGAACGCGCGAACGCCCTGCTCAAAGGCACCTTCCGACTCCTCCACAACATCACGATCGACCCCTGGAAGATCGGACTTGTCGTGAAAGCCGCCCTCGTCATCCTCCACACCGAGCACCGCAGAACCGCCTGACACCCAACACACCAACACACCATTGCGATCACGTCACGTGACGAATCGTTACCGGGAAAGGCTCAGTGATGCGAGCCATCAGCGCGGCGCTGTCGACCGGCATCTCGCTGGTCTCGGATCCGGATGACATGGATGCGCCTTCGAGCGAGAACTCCTGGACTCCGGGTTCCGATCGGATGAGAAGGTCGTCGCCGGTCCCGAGCGACGTGACGGTGGGCCCCGGAAGCCAGAGCTGCCATCCGTGGGGCGGCCTGGGCCAAGATGGGTCTGGAACCCAACCTGGTGGGGGAGTCCAGCCTTCGGGGGGTGTGGGCCAGCCTGGCGGTGGGTTGAACCGCATGGTCACTGCCCACGCTGCCTGATGCCGCGGGAGGCGTCGGCGGGCTTGAGAGTGAACGGCGAAGGGGACAGCGCCGCGCCGAGGTACTCGAGGGTCTTCTGAGGGACGATCTCGTCCTGGTCGAGCCGGAACTTGCGGAACGTTGCGCGGTCTGCAGCGACGATCGCGAGCGGGATGGTCTCCGGAAGCCCGGTCGCAGGCGAGATCCGGTCGACCCCGACCGTCAGGGCAATCGAGTGGATCTTTCCTTGGCGGTCGGCGCCGAAGACGTCGTGCAGCGTGCGTACGGCGGTCTGGAAGACGGCGCTCGCGTAGCGGTCCTTCTGGACCGTCGCCGGCAGCTTGGTCGACGAGATCTCGTCCTTCCTCGGGGCGTACTTGTACTCCTTGACCGAGGGGACTGCGGATGGTTCAGGGACAGCGGCTGCCAGACGCAGCTCCCTGCTGGAGAGATCGAACTCGTAGTCGTGAGTGACTGGAAATGCATCCGGGTAGGCGGAGTTCGACAGGACGATCCCGACGTACTCGCGGATCGCCGCCTCGACGTCGAAGGCGAGATCATTGATCAGTCTGGTGAGTCCCCGGTTCCGCTCGTCGGCGTCGGCGTCTCTCCGACGACACGCTTCGACGTGGACCGCCCGCGCCGCGGCGAGCTTCGCCAGGCGAGCGTCCTCGGCACGCTGCCGCTGCTCCAGAGCGGAGACATGCGCCGTCCGTATCGCTGACACCTGTTCCCGCCACCGCCGCAGCGCCTGCTCGTGCGTGGTCTGAGCTTGAGCGATCGCCTGGGCATGTTTTTTCTTCGCCCCGAATAGGACTCCCGGTACTTGCGGCTCCTGGTAGACGGGTTCCGCCGGGTACACAGGAGCAGCAACGGGCGGTGTCGGGACTGCGAGAGCACCGGGCTCGAACGGTGGATGCACGACGGTCGTGACTTTCAAGGCCTCGAGATCAACATAGCTGTCGACCAGGAGCGCCGTGGCCAGAATGCCGTCGATCTCTTCGAATGTGCTCGCGAGATCGGCATTCAGCGACCCGACCTCGCTCAATCGCGCCGCGACGTACAGCAGGCCCGCTTCCTTCAGCAAGCGGGCCTGTTCTTTCGTGGACGCCTTGGCCGCCGCGGCGGCTGCGCGCTCAGCGGCCCGAGCCTTCTGCGCGGCTTCCTTTTCAGCGGCAAGGAGTGCACGGTGGGCCGCAGCCCTCTGCTGCCGCTGCCGCTTCTCGGCCTGCGCTGCCTGGTACTGCAACTCGGCGAATAGCCCCCGCCGCGTGGCCACCGGCACCCCCTCCGAACCAGGAACAACCTTGCGCTCAGCTACCGTATCCTCACGTCCCGACGATTTCTCGCGGTCACGACAGATCGAGACTGGTTATCCCGCGAGGCTCCGGTGGACGCCGCCGCCCCTTCCGGCCCCGGACCGCCGCGTCTCCAGCACGCGTTGGAATCCGGACAGTTCAGCGGGTCAACCGTCTTCGTAGCGGCCGGCATCTGGACAGTGCTGGCGCGCTGACCCTTGAGCACGGCGGGCCCGTCAGTGTCCTTGAAGACGGGAGGGCATCGACGGGTGCTGACAAGGAAGCCTGCCCAGATGGTCGTTGATCAGGCAGCATGCGAACCATCGACGGCGGACCGGCCCTCCGGGTGACGCCCCTACTCGGTGATCTTCCTGGCCTCCGAGTGGAACATTCGAACTTCGCGGGCTCGGCGGACAGGTTGAGCTCGCCGGACCGGGCAAGCTTGGGACGACGAGCCATCGTGGGTTGCGGAGGCTGTCCGGAGCGCAGCCACGGGGCAGATAGACCAGGGCCGTAGAGATCTGACGGTGATCTGACAGATGTTGCATACACAACAACAGTCAGATCGCCGTCAGGTCATTTTCGGCCCTGTGAGACCCTCCGTTGAATTGGCTTGCAGTCTCCGCCGGGTGTGGGGCAGCTGCACGTCCGGGCGCAGCGGCGATGAGAGCGTTCGTGGGCCTGTTCTGGCCAGTCCCGGGGTCCAGCGCCGTCTACCACCGCGCACAGGCGTAGGGGCAGGTGCCTTTGCCCCAACGCATGCCCGGAGCGCTGCCCAGCGGAGCTGTTTCCGAGCGTGGCCGTCTGCGCGGGTCATGTCTGTCCTGGCCTCGTGGCTGCGCCTTCTTGCTGGCGGGGTATGCCGCGGCGAAGAAGATGTGTGGCGCGTATGCGCAATAACCCCGCATGATCGATATCGAGGCCGGTCCCGGAGTGGACGGTGTCGAGTAGCTCGGCGATGACGGCCAGTTCGGCGTACCGGCCGCTCTCTGTGGAGAGTGCGTCTGCGAAACGCGCCTGAACCTGTGCGGCGAGCGTTGGCATGAACAGGCTGTGGCAGTAGAGGGTGGCGGCGTCATAGCCGGCGGGTGCCAGGCCCCAGCCTTCCCAGTCGAGCATGCAGAGGGTGGGGCCGCAGAGGTTGGCCCAGTGCAGGTCTCCGTGCGCGGTTACCCACGGTGCGGGCGAGGTGGTGGTGATCGGTTCGCCGAGAATCCTTGGCATGACGTCGTCGAGGTAGGACTGCTCGATGGTGCGCCGGTCGGTGGAGACCGTGGCGAGGATGCGGAAGGAACGGCGCAGTGCCTGGAACCATTGCCCTTTCGGTGAGTCGGTGAGCCGCCGCGGCACGGTCGTGACGGCGAGAGGTCGGACGTGGACGCGGTCGTATAGCTCGGCGCGGTAGTCCCAGCCGTCGTGGTGATGGTCGTGGATCGCGCGTAGCGCTGGGCGTGGGATGGATGCTGGCAGCGCCTGCTGTGCGGTGCGTCCGCCGTCCCAGAACGTGGTGATCTGCTGTCCGGCTTCGGTGGCGGCGATCCGTAGCCAGCCTGGGCTGTCGGGGGTCATTACCGGTCGGCCGAGGGTTCGTCCGGCGAAGCCCCACGCTTCCTCAGCCTGGGTCCGGTCGACCGTGACCCGGAGGGCGGCGCTGGCGCGCTCGTGCGCTGCGCGCATGCGGGTGACGGTGTCTGCGTCGTTCGGCGGCGGCCACATCAGCGTGCCTGCGGCGTTAGCGCTTCGGGGAGTGCGGGAGCGCGGAGGATTGTCTCGCGCGCTGTGGCGGCGAGTACGCCCTGGGTCTCGGCATTCAGGCCGAGGCGGTTCCAGTGGAAGATCACATGGTGGCCGAGGACGTCGCGTAGCCCGCGGCGCAGGGTCCCGGCGTATGCGGCCTGGCCAAGGGCCCGACCGGCATTGTGAAAGGCGCTGGCCCAGATTCCCAGGTTGGCCAGCGGTCGGTCCGCGCCGAACAGGTCGCCTGCCGGGTCGGTGTCGGTGGTCAGCAGCCTGCGTAGAGCGGTGGCCAGCCGTTGAATTTCAGCAGCGGTGGGTGATGTTGCTGGTGGAGGGCGTAGGCGGCTGACACGGTTGAAGACGTCGCCGCGTTCGTACCAGTCCAGGCCCGCGGTGCGCAGCAGCGTGCCGATCAACAGCATCGACAGTTCGCGGCGGCCGAGAGTCGGCGGGGTCCTGCTGGTGATCTCGCTGTGGATGCGGTCGAGGACGTGCCCGCTGTCAGCGGTGAACAGCCGGTGCGCGACGTCGGTGCCGACCTCGCCGCCGAGGGCGTACTCCTCCGGCTCGTAGATCCCTTCCGCCCAGGTGGGGATCGTTCCGGCCGCGGTCAGGTCGTCGAAGGCGGAGCGGAGGGTGGCACGAAGATCCGCCACAGATTGGCCACTGGCTGGAGAGAGCCGTAGCCGCCAGTCGGGCGACTTGCGCACGAACCACCAGGAGGCGACAGCGCCGGCGGCTTGGGCGTGGCGTAGGACAGGTGCCAGGTGGGTGGCTGCGACGGTCTCTGCGTCCGCTGGCTCGGGAAACGTGACACGCACCTGGAACCAGGCAGCACCTTGGACTGCGAGCGCGGCGCGACCTGCCGCCTGGTAGGTGGCGACAGCTGCGGCGAGCTGGTCGGGAGGCAAGGCGGCATGGGCTGCCGCAGTGGGTAGCGGGATGCCGGCCAGCACCGCGAGTACGGCCTGTTCGGTGCCGATGTCTCGGCTGGGGACGGTCAGTGGATCAGCAGGCATCTGTCCCATCCGGTGGCCGGTGCGCCGGTGGCGACGCTGTGGAGGACGAGGGCGATGCCGGCGTCTCCTTCGAGGAGCCCATCAGCCCGCCCGCTGCTCGAAAGGGCGCAGAGCAGGAGGGAAGCGGCGAGTGTCGGCAGGTGGCGGCTGAGGGTCTCGGTGGTGGCGTCGGCGGCGGCGCGGGCGACGGTTTGGTAGAGGCCTGCCCATCCGTGGCACAGTCCGGCTTCGGTGAGGTGGGCGAGTTGGGTGGAGTCGGTGAGGCAGGCTGCGAGTGCCTGTTCGGCGGCGTTCTGGCGGGTGGTGTCACCGGTGGCGATGCCGGCGAGTTGGAGGGCGCGGGCGATTCCGGGGGTGCCATAGCACCAGCTCGGACGGGCGGGGCCGGGCTGGGCCGGTCTCGCGGCCTGCTGATCGGCACGGGTGATCCACTGTGGCCAGGACGGACCGCTGGGGGAGTCGTGGCGCCATTGGTCATAGAAGGCGCACAGCGCGTTGATGGCGTTGGTCTGGCCGTGGACGCGTATCCCGGCGCGTGTGGCGAGCGAGAGCAGGGCCAGTGGGCCGGCGGCGCCGTGGGCCATGCCGAGGTTGGCGTGTCCACCGGCGAATTCGGCAGTGTTGCCCTGGGACGGGTCGTGGCTGCACCACCAGCCGGGGAGTTCCTCTCCGTCGAGGTTGAGAGGTGTGGTGAGGCGGACGAGGTAGGTGAGGATGCGGCCGAGGGCGTCGTCGCCGGGGGTGTGGGCGAGGAGGTGGGCGCCAATGCCGGTGAGCCCGCTGATGACGTCGTACTCGGTGAACCGTCCCGGTTCCCCCTGGTCGATGCGGGCGTTGGCGGCGTCGACGAGGCGGTGGGCGATGGTGGCGACGGCCTGATCGAGCGCGGTGCGGGCGGCGGTGTAGCGGCGGGTCTGCCCGGCTGCGATGTGAACGGCGAAGGCGACCGCCGGGGCGCCGGCGTAGAGCGAGCTGTTCATCGCCACGCTGAGGTGGCCGGAGATGGCTGCGGTCAGCCACGCCTGGACGGGCTCCCAGCGCTCGGCGCTGGCGTGCGCTCGCTCGGCGTGCAGGAGGGCGATGCCGGCCGCTCCGTCGGCGAGCGACTGCGCAGTCTGCCCGAGTTCTCTGGGGGATGGGACGGTGAGGCGGGTGGCAAGGCTTGCTGCGGTGGCGGCGGCCTGATCGCAGGCGATCATGAGACGGTCGCTTCCGTGGTCGCGAGGGCGCGTGCGGCTGTGGCTCGGGCGAGGGCGATGCAGGTCTGTTCGGCGGCGGGGTTCAGGCCGAGGGTTCGGACGACGTGCAGGTGCAGCAGCGAGGCCAAGGCCTGGTCAGGCGGGCGCTGCGCGGCGAGGGCGTCGCGGTAGGCGGCCAGTGCTGTGGCCCGCGGCTGCCAGGCGGACAGCACGGCGTCCGCCCCGGGAACGGCCCGCAGATGAGCGAAGCTATCTGCGGGGTTGGCCAGGTGCAACGTGGTGGTGCGTTCCGCCCGTGGGACGCGGGCAGGCTCGTGGGGCAGCACGTCACGAAGCCACCGCATGCCGGTGGACAACGCGCCGGTGAAGGCGATGGCCATATCGACCAGGCCGGCGACGGTGAGCGCTCCGACGGACAGGCGGGCGCTGGCGGCGAGACGGCGGGCGGCGAGGGCAGCGGCGGAGTCGGCGGAGAAGACGCCTTCGGCGGCGGTCATCGCCGGGCCATAGCCGTAGCGGCCGGTCTCCGGTTGGTAGGTGTCGAGGTGAAGGTGCGACAGCAGTCCGGCCTCGCGCTGTACCGCAGCCCAGGTTCCCAGCCGCGTGGCCGCCAGCCCGTAGCCGCCAGGTTCGTTGACGGCGAGGCGTAGCCGCAGGTGGGGCTCGGTGTCCCGGTACGGCAGGAACCACCACGCGGGCGGGTCGGGCCACGCGTCCAAGAGGTCGTGGAGGCGGGCGAGGAGATCGGTGGCCCGGTCGGGGTGGCCGTAGAGCCGGGCCGACAGCCACGGCGACACACCGGGTAGCTGGGCATCCGACCGAGCAGCGGGCACGGTTGCCGCGAGGCGCTCCGGTGCCGGCCCCGGCAGGGGTGCGGCGGTGGTGGCCAGCGGGATGACCAGTTCGTGGGCGTGGCCGGCGAGCCAGCCGAAGGCTTCTGGAGCGGCGTCCTCGTCGAGCCGGGCGGAGCCGTGCCGGTGCAGGTGATCGCGTAGCAGGGCGAGATGGGCGTCGACGTGCAGATCGAGGCGCAATCGGTTGTCGGTCTCGACGAGCTGGACCCGCGTGGGCACTGGGATCGTGCCGCCCCAGCGGGCCAGCGCCTCGCGCCATTCCTGCGCCGACTCGGCGCGGCTGGGCAGGTCGGCAGCTGTGAGATTCCAGTGGGCCGGGGCGAGCACGGTGCGCCGATGGACGAGTCGGGGAAGGAACGGCAGCCCACCGGCAGCGCCCCAGGAGAAGGGGATGGAGACGGCGACGCGGGCGGTGGGTAGCTCGCACAGGAACCGTGTCAGCGGGTGGGTGTGGTACTGGAACTCCACTGCGTGCGCGGCGGACGGCTCGACGAGACGCCGGTCGGGCAGCGACACCAGATACAGCCCCTCAGCGTCGGCACCGACAGCCAGATCGGCTGGACGCAGCACGCACGGACCGGCGTCGTGATGCTCGGCAAGCGTGATCACCGTGTCGGTGAGCCGCGGTGATCGGGCCACGCCGACGGTGGCTGCGGGAAGCGGCGGACAGGACACCTGCGCGGCTGTCGCGCCGGCCCGCATGGTGGGTAGGGCGGCGTAGATGTCGCGGAACCGGTCGAAGGACGCGGGGTCGAGCAGGTGCAGGAAGCGGCCAGTGGTGGTTGCGGCGGCGCGTCCGCCTCCGGTCACACGCAGGGTGAACAGGCCGCGGGACAAGGCCGGCAGGTCGTTGGCGTGGACCTCGGCGATGAGTTCGGCGTGCGGTGGAACCCGGTCCGGTGCGGTGTCGCCGGCCAGAGCCGCGATGGCGGCGTCGCCGAGGCGTGCCTCGAGCGCGCCGTCCAGGGCCGCCCGCTGCGTGAGGGCGGCCAGGCGCTGATCGCGGGCCGCGTTCCCGCGGGGGCGGTGGGAGCGTGTGGAGCCGCGGAAGGTGGCGGGCAGACCGAGGCCGGTGTCAGGGTTGACGGCTTCCAGCAGTGGGACGAGGGCGGCGGGACCGTAGCGTTCCAGGAAGGCTTCGTGCCAGTCCGCCCACTCCGGGGGAACGGCGGTCGGCCCTGTGAGCCGGGCGAGCGCCCGAGCGGCGGCCCCAGCCTCCTCGGCGACAGCCGCCGGCAGGACCACGTCCGCGTTCAACACGAGGCCTACGTCGAGGTCCGGGTCAGCGCTGGGAACAACGCGCCGTTGAAGCGTCTCTGCCTGCGTGCGCAGCGTGCGACGGTGCGAGGCGGAGCGCGTGTTGTCGTGGTGGGCGAGCAGGTCTTGTAGGTCGCGGATCACGTTGAGACGGCCGGCGAGTGGGGGCAGGTCGTCAATCCGGGCTGCGGCCAGCTGGTCGGCGACTTCACTGAGTGGATCGGTGATGGTTGTCGCCGGGCGTAGGGGCGTGTGCAGGAACCGGCGGCGGACCAACTCGATCACCATAGTCTCGATCTGGCCGGCGGCGGGAGCGGGTTTGTCGGCGGCGAGGCGAGCGACCAGCTCGGGGACGGGCAGCGAGCTGACCGCGTGGAGCAACGCCGCCTCCACAGCCCGGGTGCGGCGCACCGACACCTCGACCACCGACTCCGGCCCGGCGTCGTCGCCGGACCGGGCGACAGGGCCGATGAACAGTCGGTCGCCTCGGGCGACTGGTATTCCGTCGGCGGTGACCGGCAGCCGTCGCAGCAGCGTGTCGAACGCTTCCAGGTCGTCGGCGAGCGCGGCGAGCCAGGCGCCGCCCGGCCGGGCGTGAACCCGATGGTCGTCGCCGAGCCGGACGCGGGCCCGCGGGCCGAAATCCGCGGGCCCGACACCGGCGAACAGGCCGAATGGAGTGGCGCGCCCGGTCATCCGCAGTACGTAGCGGGCTGTCGCAGTGACAGCCCGCCGGGCGGTCCGCCGATCGTGGCACTGCCCGTCGAAGACCGACGCGACCCGCGCGGCCAGCGACGGGCTGGCGAGCCTCATCGCGTCGGCGAACACGGGCCGTGCCCAGATGTCCCGCAGCCAATCCGTCCAGCCGGCTACGGCGCCGTCGGTGGTGTCGTCGAGGTCTGGCCATGGGGGCAGGTCGACATCGGTGGGGACCACGGCCATCCGTAGCAGCGGAACGTCAAGGCTGCGGTACATCACGCACCTCTCAGCGGCGGAGGTTCAGTTCTGCTTGCAGCTGGTGCAGGCCGACGAGCAGGTCTTGCCGCAGTTGTCGCTGGTGGAGCGCAGCAGCTCGGGGATGACGGGTCCGCCGTCGACGATCTCGACGTCTAGGTCGTAGTCGCCGGCGAGGGGGAGCGGGGCCGGGGCGGTTGTGTGGGCAGGAGTCATGGCGATGCCTTTCCTTCGGAAGGGGTGGTGAACGCGTCGCTGTGTTGGTCAGGACCAGCTCAGGACGACGATGCGGTGGCGCTTGGCGATCACCCGGCCGGGCGGAAGTGCCTCTGCCGGAGTTGTGGCCGGCCAGACGCTGATCGTGGCCGGCGACGCGTCGCGGTGGGTTCGGTTCCAGGCCTGGACCTGCGTGACGACCAGGCCGGCGAGGCGGGCGGCGTCGGGCCCGTGGGCGTAGGCGCCGAACTCGTAGGTGTCGTCGCCGTCCTCGACCTTTCGCAGGGTGAGGTAGGCGAAGCTGTCCGCTTCCACGGCGGTGGGCGTGCCGATCGGGGAGACGGGGTCGACGAGCTCTCGAGCGGTCGGGGAACGGGCGCGGGAGAGCAAGCCGTAGTCGTCGAGGCTGCTGGCAAGCCACAGCAGCAGCCCGTCGAACGGTTCCATCCCGCCGAACCGCACTCCCGACCACGCCTCGACCCGCGGGGCGAGTAGCGCGGCCCGCAGTGCGGCGGCGTCGAGTTCGGGAGCCTGCTCGTCGAACCGCAGGCCCACGTCGGCATCGTGAAGCTGGACGAGGCGTTCGGGATGGGCGCCGTCGCCGCGCACGGGCACGAAGCCGGCCATCTGATGGTCGAGACTGACCAGAACGCCGTCGCGGGGGGTGAGCGCGACCGTCCGGCTCAGCCCCCGCATCCGCAGGGGAACGACGATCCGGCCGTCTGGGGCGAGCTGATCGGTCCAGGCGGGTGGGATGTCCCAGGCGCCCGCGGTGACGATGATCCGGTCGTAGGGCGCGTGCTCGGGGACGCCGTGCTCGGCGTCGGCCAGCACGACGTGGACCTGGTCGTAGCCTGCCGCTGCGAGGCAGTGGTGGGCTCGTTCGGTGACGTCGGCGTCGATGTCCATGGTCGTCACCGCACCGGTCGGGCCGACGAGTTCCGCGATCAGGGCGGCGTTGTAGCCCCCGGAGCCGACTTCGAGGACCCGCATGCCGGGGCTGATCCCGGCCTGTTCGAGCATCGTGGCCTGCAGCCAGGGAGCGGAGACCGAGCTGACGGTGATGCCGTGCTGGTCCTGCTTGGTCCGCACGATGTCGTCGGCGTAGGCGTCCTGGAGCGACACCTCGGGAGCGAACAGGTGCCGCGGCACCGCGCGGAACGCGGCCTCGACCTCCTTCGTTTTGATCGAACCCGCCGCGACGAGGTCATCCACGAGGCGGGCCCGCAGATCCTCAGGCGCGTGCTTCCCCGTCGGCTCCGGGCGGTCGATGATGCCCGTGCGCGTCGCTCAACACCGTTCTCCTCTCGCGATCGTCGGATGGTGGGGTCTCAGCCCCAGGTGATCAGGAGCTGGGCTGATGGTTTCGTGAGGAGCCGTCCGGCCGGCGCCGAGGCGCGGCCGGCATCGGTGGGGTAGACGCGGATGGTGGGGTCCGGGCCACCGCGCCGCTCGGCGTCCCACACGCGGACGTCGTGGGTGAGCAGGTCCGCGAGCCGGTACCGGTCGGGGCCGTACGCGACAACCCCGATCTCCACGCCGGTCCCGCCCGTCGGGGTGAAGGCCAGGAAGGCGAGGCTGTCGTCCGACCAGCAGGCAGACACCCCGGCCGACGCATCCGCAGGCAGTTCGGCTCCTGCGGATGCGTCGGTGCCGTGGAGCCGGCCGTAGGTGGGCTGCACGGTGGCCAGCCACAGGTCCAGGCTCGGCAGGTCATCTGCGGAGCCGGTCGTAGGGGGCGCGGAGCGGGAACCCGAAGTACCCGTCGTTGATCAGTGCCGTGACGTCGGTGTAGCCGGCTTTGTCCAGGCAGGCGTGGGTGCGGTGGACTACGGACTGGTCGATGTCGATGGTGGTGACGTGGCCGGTTGGCCCAGTCAGCTCAGCCAGCAGCGCCGCGGTGTAGCCACCGGAACCGATCTCCAGGATCCGCTGGCCGGGTTCGACCCGGAGCTGCTCGAGCGTCGCCGCGACGGTGGAGGGCCGCGACACCGCGCTGAGCGGTGCCCCGTAGACATCCCATTTCGTGACGACGGCGTCGTCCTTGTAGGCCTCCTCGGTGCCGGCGTCGGGCAGGAACAGGTCCCGGGGCACGGCCCTCAACGCGGCTACGACCGGGGCGGAGACGGGCTCCTTCGCCAGGACAAGGTCGACCATGGCCGTGTGCAGCAGCGCGATCGACGCCTGCGTGGAAGCAGGCATCACGCCACCTCGCCGAGCAGGTCGTCGTACTCGCCCCGCTTGACCGCACGGACGAAGTCCCCGAACGCGCCGGGGGTGGTCCGCACCGACGGGCCCAGACTCGACCTGATCAACACACGGTGCCCGTCGAGGGCGACTTCGACGGCATCGGGCACCGTCGGGTCGAGCGTGGACGGGCGCCGCCATCGTGGGACGGCCGGGACAGGCATGCCGGTGGGCGCAACAGACACGGGTTCCTCGAAACGATGCGATCGGTGTGGACGGGTGGAGCCCGCCGAACCCGGGCCGCACGACTCGGCCCAGGCCCGGCGGGAGCAGAAGCGGCGACACGACACGACCCGGGGTTCATCCGCCCTGAGCTGGTGGAACGGACGGGACCGGATCGGCGTGTTCACCGCGCGCAGCACCCATGACACACTGCGCCCAAACGGAGCAACAGAACGCAACGGCTCGTTGCGTGCATGCAACAGCTCGTTGCACCCACCTGCGAAGGCGTCGACGGGGAGGCCGAAGGTGCAAGCTGGTCAGCGAAACGACGCACTCGCCAACCTGGCCGATCTGCTGCGGACACTGCGTGATCAGCATCGGACCAACAACAGCCGGCTCGAAGCCCGCACCGGCTTCAAACGCCAGCAGATCTCTCGGGCCGTCAACGGCCAGGAGATCCCGTCCGCGGACCTCGCGGACGCGCTGGACACGGCGTTGGCCGCAGCGGGAGCCATCCGGCGATTGCGGGACGAAGCTGTCAGGGAGAAGCGGGCCCGGGACCTGGGGCTCGACCCGAGCAGGCAGGAGGAACCCGTGGACGCCAACCGTCGGCAGGCGTTCGAACTCGCCGCCGCGAGCCTCGTCGCCGCCCAGATGTACCGGGAGTGGACCTCGTCCGCCCCCGATGTGCTGACCCTCGACGAGATCGACGACGCGATCAACGCGCACACCGTCGCGTTCACCGTCGAACCGCACCAGCGGCTCGCGCCGAAGGTGTGGAAGACGTGGAAGTCGGCGCACCACCACCTGATGAACGGCAGTGGCCGGGCCCGCCCGCAGACCAGGCTCACCGTCGCCGCCGGCTACGCCTCCTACATGCTGTCGCGGCTGTCGTTCAACCTCGGAGACACCCTGGCTTCGCGCCGGTTCATCCGCCTCGCCGAAGACCACGCGAGCCAGACCGACGACGTGGTGCTGACCGCGTCGGTCGGGGAGATGGTGACGACGCTGGCGTTCTACGGCCGCCGCTACCAGGAAGCCGCCGTCTCGGCTCGGAAGACCGCGGTCGTGGCGGACAACCCGTACACCCGGGCCCGGATCGCCAGCTACGAGGCGCGGGCCCTTGGCGCGCTCGGCGACGTCGAGGGCACCCGGGCGGCGTTGAACCGGATGCGCACGTCGGTCACGGACCTGCCGCTGCAGCCCGGGATCAGCCCGTTCGGCCCGGCCGCCGCCGAGATGATGTACGCCGGGGTCCTGACCCGGATCGGCGGTGGCGTCGAGGCCGAGCCGATAGCCCGAGCCGCGCTCGCCGCCTACGAAGGAGGCCAGGCGGGCGGGTTCGAGGACTACGGCCACGCGCTGCTCGCGCTCGCGGCCAGCCTCACCGCCCGCGAACAGCCCGAGATCGACGAAGCCGCGACCATGGCCGGGAAGGTCGTCGACATGCTCGACACCCGGCCCACCGCCTCGGTCTCCGACCGGGTCGCAGAGATCGCCATAGCGTTCACCGGCCACCCCACCGTCGAACCCGTCCGTGACTTCTGGGACCGCTGGCAGGCACGCCCCCGCCTCGAACTGACCACGGGCCAGGCGTGACCATGACCCTCCACTACGGAACCCCGACCGTCGTCACCATCCCCACCGTGCTCACCGAACGGCTGGTGCTGCGCGGCTGGAAGGTCGTCGACCTCGACCCGTACGCGGCGATGAACGCGGACCCGGAGACGATGCGCTACCTGGACGGCACGTTCGACCGGGCCGGCACCGAGCGGCTGGTCACCCATCTGATCGGCATGTGGGCGATCCGCGGGCACGGCATGTGGGCGGTCGAGGACCGGGCCAGCGGGGAGTTCCTCGGCCGCGCCGGCACCTACTTCGCCCAGGGCTGGCCAGGCGTGGAGGTCGCGGTGTCGATCCGCCGCGACCGCTGGGGCCAAGGCCTGGGCACCGAAGCGATCACGGCGGCGCTCGACTTCGGGTTCGCCCACCTCGACGTCGACGAGCTGATCACCGCAACGCATCAGGAGAACGCGGGCATGAACATGATTGCCCGCAAGCTCGGGATGACCTTCCGTGAGATCGCCGACGTCGGCCCGTGGAAGGCGAACAACGTCCACGCGATCAGCCGTGCCTCCTGGGCCGCCAACCGACCCGAGGAGAGCAAAGGCTGACTTGCCCGCGGAACAGCTTCGTTGATCTCTGCGTCAGAGCGTCGCTGCTGTCATGGCGGTCGCGCCTGGCAGGGACAGCGCAGCGGTCCCGGCCGATGCGGTGCGCGGTGATGTTCATTTCCGTGAGCGAAACTACGTCTTCATCCTGATAAGTCGCAAAGGCCGGATAGGTCGGTTATGCCCGCCGGAGGGGGTTGCGGGCCCGCGACCTGCGAGAACAGCGTCGCCGAACGTCTCGTCCCTGGCTTTGAAGGCCTGTTCCGGGACGAATTGCGGGGGCGTGGGCGGGCTTGTCCCGGACGGCGGCATGGAGCTACGGTCGTATCCGCCCCCTTGACCGCCGGACACCGACCCGCTAGCGGGCGGCCGGTTCGGTGGGAGACGGGGTGGTGGTAGCAGCGAGGCGCTGGGACGCGTTTCCGGTCCACAGGACTGGTGACGGAGCGAGAGGGTGTCGCTGTGAGTCGGGTGGCTTGCGAGCCGCGCCCGGGAGATGGTGTCAACGTCCGCGGTCGTTGCTACAGCGGTAGCTACACCTGGCGGGACTCCCGACCGTCCGATTACAAGATCGGTACCATCCGTCCGTGCGCGTTCGCGAAAGCCTATACAGGCTGCTTGACGACCTGGCCACCTCGGCCTCCATCCGCTGACGTCCGTCGTTGTTCGCTGGCCCGGCTGTGTAGATGCCCATACCGCCGCCACTTCTCAGGAGTGGGCTGCGCTCCGCTGTCTCCACGAGTGCAGTGGCGTTCACGTTCGCTTGTGCCCGCAACGTCAGTCCCCAACTCCCGGCCTGGGAACGGACGCGGGCCATGCCGAGACGGTCGCCACCCCGCGCGTACAGGGGAAGTCGCGCGACGTTCTAAGATCGTGTTATGCGAGTATCGGGGAGGGGTGCGCCGGGTGACGAGCCCTGACGTCGGTGTGCCGACATACGATCAGCTGCTCTGGCCGACGATCAACGCACTGCGCGATCTTGGAGGGTCCGGCGCGATCTCGGAGATTAATGAACGAGTCATCGAGCTGGAGAAGTTTAGCCCAGAGCAGCAAGATCAGCTACATGGAGACGGGCCGCGGACGGAGATCGAGTATCGGTTGGCCTGGGCTCGTACCTATCTGAAGATGATGGGCTTGACCGACAATAGCAGTCGTGGCGTTTGGACGTTGTCGGAACCAGGGCGCTCCGTTGACAGGGCAGATATTCCCAAGATCCATGCTGAAGCCAAGCGTGCTTGGGCCGCTGAACGTGCCGAGAAGGCGCGCAAGCCGGCCGATTCAGAACCCAAGGCCACCTACGAACAGGCGACGTCGGACGACGGAGAAAAAGACCAGGAAATCGCCTGGAAAGAGGAATTGCTCGAAGCGGTGATGGCGATGCCGCCCGACGCATTCGAGCGCCTTGCTCGCCGGCTCCTCCGGGAGGCCGGGTTTATCAGCGTCAATGTCACCGGCGGCACCGGCGATGGTGGCATCGATGGGCTGGGAATCTACCGTCTCTCGCTCGTCAGCTTCCCGGTATTCTTCCAATGTAAGCGGTACAAGGGAAGTGTTTCTCCGAGCGCTGTCCGAGATTTCCGGGGGGCGATGGCGGGCAGGGGAGATAAAGGGCTTCTGATCACGACGGGATCGTTCACCTCTGCCGCTCAAAAGGAGGCAACCCGCGACGGCGCTCCTCCGGTTGATCTGATCGACGGGGATAGACTCTGTGACCTCCTTCGTGAATACAACCTTGGAGTCAAGGTGGAGATCGTCCAGCACGAAAAGGCCATAGTTAACCGAAGATTCTTTGACGACATTTGAATTGAACTCGCAGAAAGCCGGCAGTCTGCGCTAACATCCGGCTCGTCCGTCGGCTCTGGATGGCGAAGTGAGTAACCCGCGGATAAGAGATCTTCGGTGGTTCGTCTGCCGGTGTCCGTGGTCGTCCGCCGGTGCCGGTCACAGGCTCGGTCTCGTCCGCCGAGTCCGTGACCGTCCGCCGGTGCCGGTCACAGGCTCGGTCTCGTCCGCCGAGTCCGTGACCGTCCGCTGGTGTTCGCGGGCTTGGCTGCCACTCTGGCTGCCGTCCACTGCGGCCTGCTCCCTGACGGATGGAGGAAGTGCGCCCAAAAGAGCGCGGCCATCTCGGCAGCATCGACTACGGCAGCAGCATCTCCTCCTGGGGGTCGTAGCAGACCAGACGCATTGATGCCGCGAGTTCGGCTGTGTAGGCGGACACCTCCTCGGCCATGCTCCACACGACGCAGAGGTAGAGGAATGGCCCGGACGGCTGGGGTGTGACCGACCACGGGGCGGTGTCGTCATCCGGCCACCGGTGCGTCAAAGCCTCACAGTAGGCGGCGATGAGGTCCGTGGCGGGCGTCTCCGGGTCGTCGTCGTAGCGCTGGAACATCTCGTTGAACGCGGACCCTGCGGCCAGATTGTCTGCTGGTCGCTCGCCTTCCCAGCTCACAAGATCGAAACTCACGGGAGCAGTCTGCCATCTGGGTACGACATGTCAGGCCAAGGGCGGTGCCGCCCTCTGTAGGCGTCTAACGGCGTGGTGCGATCGGAAGCAACCTGGTCGAAGCCAAAACGATCTCGAATGGTGACCGCAGACAGGCTCGTCGCTGGCAGGCCGGGCGGGTCGGGCTGTCGGAGGAGCGAAGCGCCCTGGCACTGGTGATGGGGCTGTCGGCTGGCGTGCCCTCTGCTCGTTTTTTGCGGCTGCCCACCGGCGTGCGCGACGAACGTCCGCAGAACCGCGTTCCGTGCCCCGGCTGGTTCACCCCACGCTGACGACCGGCGCCCTTCGTCGAACGCCTCGGATGGTCTACGCGGTGCGGGGTGCGACGGGCCCGGCGAGCACGGCCGCCAGGCCGCGCGCAGGCGGTCGCGCGGCGCGGCCCGCACCGCGACTTGATCCTAACTCGGGTAATTCGGCAGTCTCGGGCTCTCGCTGACGGGCTGGTGGTGCTCGCCGTACCGTGATCGGGTGGAGGTAGCGGTTGCTGAGCGGTTGGCGAGCGAGCTGCTGACCCCGTTGGGGGATCGGTGGCGGCATGTGCAGGCCGTGGCGGCGGCTGCTTGGGAGGTGTCCGCGGCCGTCGATCCGGAGGAGCGTGACCTGCTCGTCGCGGCGGCCTGGCTGCATGACATCGGGTACGCCCCGCCGATCGGTCACCTACGGTTCCACCCCGTGGACGGCGCCCGGTTCCTCGAATCCCACGATGCGCCGAAGCGGCTGTGCGCGCTGGTCGCGCATCACTCGTGTGCCCGGTATGAAGCCGAGGAGCGGGGGCTGACGGCGGAGCTCTCCGCGTGGGAGCTGGAGGTGTCGCCGGTGATGGACGCGCTGTGCGCCGCGGATATGACGACGGGGCCACAGGGCCAGCGGTTCACCTTCGACGAACGGATCGCGGAGATCCTGTCCCGCTACGGCGACGGCTCGATCGTCCACCGGTCGGTCACCCGGGCTCGGGCGGACCTGCAAGCCACCGTGGAACGCACGACCGCACGGCTCGTGGCGGTTCAGCCGAGGTAGGGCGTGGCCCGGTTCTCCAGGTAGTGATCGATGCGGAGGCGCATCGATGGGTGGATGTTCAGCCCGTCCAGGTCCTCGGGCGCGACGAACTTGACCTCCTTCGTCTCGCTCGAGGTGCGTAGCTCTCCGCCAAGATTGCGGGTGGTGAAGCAGAGCGAGAACTGCTGGCGGACCTCGCCGTCGTCGTAGGCCAGGACATGCCGGGGGTTGGTGTAGACCCCGATGAGTCCGGTCACCTCGATGTCGATGCCGGTCTCTTCCTTGGTCTCGCGGACGGCGGCGTCGGTGATGGACTCGCCGAGGTCCATGCCGCCGCCGGGCAGGGCCCACAGGTTGTTGTCGGTCTTGTGGACCATGAGGATCCGCCCGGCCTCGTCGGTGACCACGGCGGTGACGGACGGGACGACGCTGTTCGCCTTGGGGGCGTTCGGGTCGTTGAAGTAGTCGATCCGTGCCAAGAGGGTCAGGCTCCTTCGGTGGTGGCCCAGATGCGTTCGAAGCTGGCGGCGTAGTGGTCGAAGAGTCCGCCGGGCTGGGCGCGTAGGTGCATGACGGGGGAGTGCGCGGCGGGGGCGCCGTAGACGTGGGTGTTCACCAGCATGTCGCCGTCGAAACGGTAGATGGAGTTGTAGAGCGTGGTGGCGTGTAGCCGCAGCTCGATTCCGGGCGCGTCGCGCAACGATGCCAGGTAGGTGAGGGTGATCCGGGTTCGGGCGGCGAGTCCGTCACCGATGCCCTCCTCGTCGCCTCGCAGGGCGACGGCGGGGGAGTCCGGGTCCCCCAGGGCGTAGCGGATGTTCACGCCTTCGGCGCCTTTGCGGCGGAGAACGGCGGTGAAGTCGGCGTGCCCGTCGGGGAGGAACAGGCCAGCGATGACGAGGACGTCGACCTGGTGACGCGCACCGGCGAACAGCGTCCGCCACAGCTCGGCGGGAACGGCGGCGCGGCTGGGGTAGACGCGCACGACATCGCTCGGCACGTCCGCGGCCGGCGACCCGGGCTCGGTCCGGGGCTCGGGGACGGCGCCCGGTCTTTCGGCAAGCCCGATGCGTCCGCGGGGGATGCCGATGCCGTCGGCGATGCGCTCGAAGATCTCCAGGCTCGTGACCTGGCGGCGGCCGTTCATGATGTCGCTGACGTGGGACTGCGGCAGGCCGCACACGGCGGCTATCTGCGTCTGGGTGGCGCCGGTCCACTGGCGGTAGATCTTGAAGACGGTGCCGATGTCGCGGCGGGCGAGTGCGTCGGCCATCTCGGGTCGCTCCCAGAGTCCCGGCGGGGTCTGGGGTAACGGACGACGGACGGACACCATGGCGGCCTCCGGACGGTAGGTGCTCCGACCGTCTGTCCTCGATCGGGCGCGCAGAGCATATCCGGTCTCCGTATAGATCGGAAGTCTCGGTGTATACGGCCGGCGGCCTTCCGTGACCGGCTGTCCGGTTGGACGGTGGGCGGGCGTCGGTTCCGCTGCGCGACGGACACCTGTTGCGGGCCGGTTCCGGCGCTTTGTCGCACGCCACCGACCAGTGGAGGACGGATCGTGATGTTCGACAGGGGGAGTGGAGGTGACCCGGGTCCGCCGCTGTTCGGCATCGTCCGCTTCGAGCCGGGCGGGGACCGCCGGGTACGGGACACGGTCATCACCTTCCCCGGGGCGACAGCGGCGGATCTGTTCGCGATCGAACAGGGCTGGCACGACTACCAGGTCACCTCGCTCCGCTTCTTCGTCCACGACGTGCGGCCGGCGGCCGTCGACTGGACGAGGTATAGGTCCGATGATCTGGCGGCGCGCTTCGCGGACCGTCGGCGGTGGCCGTGAGTGCGGCGGCCCGGTCGGGTCCGTTCCTTCCGCCGGTGCCCGCGGCCGGTGACGGCGCCGGTGGTGCGGGGGAGATGCTGTCGGCGGTCGTGATGATGCCGTGGGGGCCGGACGAGTGGGCGCTCGTCGTCCAGCCGGGCTCGGACTCGGCGGATCTCATGCGGGCCGTGTCCCGGATGCCGGGCGGGTTGAAGTACTCCGAATCGTTCGGCGATGTCGACGTGGTGCTCGTCTACCGGCTGCCGGATGGCGACAGTGCGGCGGCGGGAGTCGGGGGCGAGGATCCGGGCCCGTCCCGGCGGGGATGCGGAGGTGCGGCCGTGCGGACGGCGCTCGCCCTGGGCCTGACCCGGCCCGACTCGCGGTGGATGACCCGTGGGGAGCGGGCGGCCTTCCGGGCGGGGCAGGCCGAAGCCTTCGAAGCGGTCCGCCGGACCGTGCTCGACGCGATCGGAGTACCGGTGGCCAGCACCACAGCGCCGGGCTGATTGACTCGGCGACGTTCCGGACCTCGACGGGCCGGCTCGGGCGGGAACTACTCCGCCGGGGTCGGCCCGTCGTCGTTGCCTCGGGCGCGGCCGGGCTGGGTCGCTCCGGCTGCTCCGGCGGGCGCGATGCGCTCCGAGAGGTCGGCGAGACGCTGTTCGATCCGGAGCAGGACGGCGAGAATCTGCCGGTCGGTGCCGGTTCCTGCCCCTCCTCGGCCCGCGCGGCGGCCTGATGTCGCTGCTGCCGGCTGCTCCGGCTGCTTGCCGGGAACGAGCACGCGGACCAGGTGGTCGTCCGGCCAGTCCAGGGCGCGGGCGATGGCGGCCAGCGTGGCGTCCTGGACCCGGCGGCCGTGGGCTCCGCGCTGGAGTTGGCGAAGCGTCGCGACGGACACGCCGGATGCGGTGGCGAGTGCTTGCTGTCCCATCCGCTTCTGGTTCATCCTGGCGTTGAGGGCGTCGGCGACAGCCTGCCAGTTCTCACCCTCGACCTTGCCTCGCGCCGTGTACGGCGGAACCCCCCGTTCGCTTGTCACTCGTCAAAGATAACGTTGTCGTGGAAACGCATTCTAGACGGTCACCGGATAATTTCCATCCGCACTCCGTATACATAGATACGAAAGCGCTTGGCGATCGGTTCGTGAGCGGTTCAGAGTAGGTGCTGCCCGACAGAAACCGGACTTCCGGTGGCGGGGCTGACCCTACGGAGGTAGACGGACTATGGCGATACCGCGACGCATTCCGGTGCGTTTCGAGGACGTGTTCCCGGCGGGGGCGTTCGTCCTCGGCGTGGAGGCGGCGAACGACTACGACAAGGTAAAGGCGAACGCTCCCGATCCACAGGAGCGCGACCCGAACACCGGCGAGCGGGTCTGGGCGGTCCGCGTGCTGGACCCCGACCCGGCGGCCCGGCAGGCGGAGCTGAAGGTGAAGGTCGCCGCCGCGGTGCAGCCGGTCCTGCCGGAGGCGATGCCGGGCACGCCGTTCCGGCCGGTGCAGTTCGAGGGGCTGACGATCACACCGTGGGTGGACATCAACGGGAAGTTCCCCAAGCAGGGGTACGCCCTGCGCGCGGTGGGCCTGCGGCAGGTCGGCCCGCTGCGGCGGACGGGGGCGGCGGCGTGAGCGGCGAGCCGAAGCAGTCGTACGCGACGCTCGGCCTGTCCGTCGGCGCGGACTGGTTGGTGACCTGCCACACCTACCCCGACCGCGCGCCGATCCTGGTCGTGGACGCGGGGCGGGTGAGCCTGAGCGTGTCGGCGCTGGGGCGGGAACCGGACGCCCGGCATGTCGACTTCGCGTACAAGCTGCTCGCGGCGGTCAACGACTACCTGATCGCCTACGAGAAGTTCCAGTTCGAATCCCAGGAAGCCACGGAATCCGCCGAAGCGGCGGCGGTGGCGGTAGCGGCTCCGGCTGACGACATGGCCGGGCCGCGCGCCGCGTAGTTTTCCCGCCGGTCGTCGGCATCACGAGGAAACGAATTCCCGTTTCTCGCCTTTCCCTCTTCGTTCGTCAATCCCGTCGGTCTGTGTTTCGTGCGCTCGAAAACAGGTGGTATTGCCATGTCCAGAATCAACGGTGACCAGCGATTCCCGCGGGTTCCCTCGCGGGTCGACAAGGTGCGCGTGCCGGTGTGGATGCTGCTGGTGGCGGTGGCCGGCAAGCTGCTGTGGCTGGCGCGCGGGGCTGCTGGCGTCACCGCGTCGCCGTGGCGTTCGTGGTCGGCCTGCTTCTGGTGGTGAACCGGGTGGGGCTCGTCGGCCTGGCCGTGCTCGTCGCGGCCTTGGTCCTGGTGGCGGTCGCGTGGTGGCGGGTGCATCCGCGGTCCTTCGGGCCAGTGGCCTGGTGGGTGTGGGGACGGGCGCGGCTGACGTTCGTCTACCGGTGGCGCTGGAAGCCGGCGATGGTGCACACCGACCTGGCGATCCGCATGCCGACGTCGACCGGTGATCAGGTGACGTTCGACGAGTACTTCCCGCGGATTCGGAAGATCCGTTCGTCGCGGTCGGTGGACGTGCTGCGGGTGGAGCTGCTGCCGGGGCAGACCCCTGCGGAGTGGGCGGAGCAGGCCGAAGCCTTGCGGCACGTGTTCCGGGCTCGGCGCTGCCAGGTGCGGGCGGAGACGTTTCGGTTCGTCCGGGTCTCCTTCCACCATCGGGATCCGCTGACCCGGCCGGTCACTCCGCCGGACCTGGACGACACCACCGATCCGGACGACTCCGCCGACGATGCCGGCTCTGACCCTGCCGGCTCTGACCCTTCCGGAGCTGTTCCCTCCGCTCTCGTCCGCCGTGGCGGGCGTGCGTCGCGGCTGCTCGCCGGGCTGTCGGCGGTGCCCGTCGGACGGTGCGAGGACGGCCGTCCCTGGACGTTGCCGGTCCGGGGAACTCACGTGCTCGTCGCGGGGGCGACCGGGGCGGGTAAAGGCTCGGTGCTGTGGTCGCTCGTCCGCGGTCTCGGTCCGGCGGTGCGGGCGGGGCTGGTGGAGCTGTGGGTGTGCGACCCGAAGGGCGGGATGGAACTGGCGTTCGGGGAGCCGCTGTTCGCCCGGTTCGCGACCGACACCGACGCGATCGCGGATCTCCTCGACGACGCGGTGAGCGTCATGCGGGACCGGACCTTCCGGCTCGCGGGAACCACCCGGCTGCACGTCCCGACGGTCGGTGAGCCGCTGATCGTCGTGGTGGTCGATGAGATCGCTTCCCTGACGGCGTATGTGACCGACCGGGAGGTGAAGAAGCGGATCGGGGCGGCGTTGCCGCTGCTGCTTTCCCAGGGTCGGGCGCCCGGGGTTGTGGTGGTGGCGGTGCAGGACCCGCGTAAGGAGGTGTTGCCGCTCCGGGAAAGGAGAGAAGTCCTGTGAACATCTTCTCGTCTGGCAACTTCGGCGCGTGGCGCACCCCCGGCGGAGACTCCCCGCTCGTCGCGACCCACAAGACCAACACCGGTGACCACGAGCTGACGATCCGGCCCGGCGCGGACGTCGGCGACCTGGCGGCGATCCTCGCGAACCTTCCCGCGGATGCCTTCTTCACCGAGCACTACGGCGACGTGAACGCGGTGCTCGTGTTCCGCCAGGTGCCTGGACTTCCGGCAATGGTCCCGGCGAACGGAAATCCATCGACGGATCCGGCGGCGGCGAACATCAGCCGTCCGTAACGGCAGTCCTGCCTGCTCTAACCACATTTTTCTTCCGTTCTCTGGTGGCGTTTCAAGCTGTCAGGGTGTCGGACGGGTCCAGGGTCGGCCGAAGGCCGATCGCGTAGCGACGCCGTAGGCGCCCTGGACGCGGCCGGCGCCCCGGCAGACCATTCCAACGCCAGAGAACGGAACGCCACCGGAACCGGGCAACGTCGCCCGCGGCCGGCGTGAACCTGTCCCGTTCTTCCGGCAAGGAGAAGTCACCCATGCCCAGTACCACCCCCGGCTCGTCGAACGGCCGGCGCAAGGAGCGCAGGAAGCGCGCCAACGGCCAGGGCTCCATCTACCAGCGCGGAGACGGCCTGTGGGTCGGCGCGGCCTACGTCCTGATGCCTGACGGGACGACCAAGCGGCGGCCGGTCTACGGCAAGTCGGAAGAGATCGTCCGCGGCAAGCTCACGGAGCTTCAGGCCAACTCGGATCAGGGCATTCCGGCGGACGCCACCGGATGGACCGTCGAACGCTTCCTGACGGTCTGGCTCGCGCAGACGGTGAAGCCGAACCGTCAGCCGAACACCTATGTCACCTATGAGAAGGCGGTTCGGCTGTACCTCATCCCGGGGCTCGGGAAGAAGCGGCTGAACAGGCTGAGCGGTGCGGACGTCCGGCAGTTCATCCGGCGGACGGAAACCACCTGCCGGTGCTGCGAAATGGGCAGGGACAAGGCGCGGCCGGAACAGGAACGGCGCTGCTGCGCGGTCGGCCAGTGCTGCAACCGCCGTCCATCGAAGCGTCAGGTTCAGGTCGTGCATGCCGTGCTCCGCAACGCGCTCCAGGCGGCGGTGCGCGAGGAACTGATCCGACGGAACGTGGCGAAGCTCGTCCAGGTCTCGACCCCTCGTTACAACGTCGACCGGGGTCTGACCGTCGAGCAGGCACACCGGCTTCTCGATGAAGCTGCCGGCAATCGGCTGTATGCGCTGCTGGTCCTGGCGCTGTTCCTCGGGATGCGCCGCGGGGAGCTGCTCGGGCTCCAGTGGTCGGACATCGACACCGACCGGGAGACGCTGACGATTCGGCACACGCTCCAGCGGGTCGGCGGGGAGCTGCGGCTGCTGCCGCCGAAGACGGAGGACTCGGAGCGCACGCTGTCGCTCCTGGGCCTGGTGGCCGACGCACTCACCGAGCATCGCAAGCTCCAGCAGGCGGAACGGGACGCGGCCGGCGACCGCTGGGTGACGACGGACCACGTCTTCACCACGAAGATCGGAACGGCGATCGAACCGGACAACCTGCGCCGCTTCTGGATGCCGCTGCGTCAGGCGGCCGGGCTCGACGGGGTCGTGTTCCACGGGCTGCGGCACACCTGCGTGACGCTGCTCCTGGACCTCGGCGTGCCGCCGCACATCGTCCGTGACATCGCGGGCCACTCGGCGATCGAGGTGACGATGACGATCTACGCGCACGCCTCGATGGGGGAGAAGCGGCGGGCTCTGGGCCGGCTCGACGGCCACCTGACCGGGCCCCGACCCTGACTCGTTGCTACACCGGTTGCTGCACGTGGGGGTGTCGGGGGGCTCGGCCCCCCGGCAGGCCTGACGAGGGGATCGAAAAGGCGCAGCATGCGAGCCTGATCCCCGAGTGCGCCCGGCAGGGATCGAACCTGCGACCTGGTGCTTAGAAGGCACTCGCTCTATCCACTGAGCTACGGGCGCGCTTGCAGGGGATGGGCCCACCGGGGAGCTACAACAGGGTAGCAAGGTTCGACCAGGCATCGAACACGCGGGGACGCGCCGTCTCCTGGGAAGGTCAAGCTCCTGGGAAGGCCGAGGTACGACGCTGAGGCGTCCGTGGCAGGTGGGCAGACGGGATGCGTCGCGGACCGGCGTGGGGTCCGAGCGTCGGCGTGCCGGTGCGCGTGGGTCCGTGGATGCGTGGCCTGTGGGCGAACCCTCGTTATCCACAGGCGACCAACCGAGGGTTTCCGAAGTCGCCGTGACGGCTCACTGTGGGAGAGGCCGTTCGCGGCCAGCCCGGCGGATCCGTCCCTGACCCGAGGAGCACGCCATGCTCGAGACGACCATCACGCTTGTCGGCAACCTGGTCGACGATCCGGATCATCGGATGACGGCCAACGGTGCGTCGATATGCACCTTCCGCCTCGCATCGACGCCCCGCCGGTTCGATCGTTCCGAGAGCCGCTGGGTCGACGGAACCACGCTGTTCCTGCGGGTCTCCTGCTGGCGCCAGCTCGCGGACAACGTCGCTGCCAGCCTCGTCCGGGGTGATCGCGCGCTCGTCTACGGCAGGCTGCGGCAGCGGTCGTTCGAGACGGGCGAAGGGGAACGGCGGGTTACCTACGAGATCGACGCGGATGCGGTCGGAACCGAGCTCACCTGGCATGCGGCTCGCTCGGAGCGACTTGCCCGTCGCCCGGGCTCCGCGGTGGTGGCGGCGGCCGCGACGGATGTTCCCAGTGATCCGTCCGCTCTGGTGGGATCCGCTCTGGTGGGATCCGAGCACGGCGCTCTGGCCGGCTTCCCGGTCGCCGGTGCGGATGCGGATGCGGATGCGGCCGGAGCGGCATCCGCCGCGACGGCCATGGCGTCGATGGCCGAGGGACCGCCGGAGGGTTCCGGGCGGCTCCAGGGCGCGGGTGCGGCGCCCGGCGAACCGCGCCCGTCCGCGGTGACGGTCGGCGATTCCCCCTGGCAGTCGTTTCCCTCCTCCCATGACCTGTCCTGACCGTCCAGCCGATGGTGGGGACCTGGAGGGCGAGTCGGACCGACCTGCGTCCGCTGCGGCCGAGGGCGCTGGGTACCGTGCCGTGGATGAGCAGCCGGCACGAGATGGGGCAGACGGGGCCTGTCTCCGTCGAACCCGGGACAGAGCCGCAGGCGCCCTTCGACGTCATCGATGCGCAGGTTGTCGTGAGTCCCGGCTTGGAGAGCGGCCTTGCGCACGGGACACCCGGATCGGTGGTCGTCGCCGCGCCCAGGGGTGACGCCGTGCCCAGGGGTAACACTGGGCTCGGGGGTAACACTGGGCTCGGGGGTGACGCCGAGCCCCGGAACGACACGCCGCGGTCCCGGCCGGACGGAGAACAACCGCCGGCCGGGCCGCCGGCCTCCGACGCCGCTCGCGGTCGGCGGACTCCCGTCCAGCGGCTGCGCGTTCGTCTCGCGAGCATCTCGGGGCCCGCTCGGTACGTGATGGTGCTCGCCGTTCTGAGCGCGGCGGTCGCCGTCGTCCTCCGGCACACCGTGTTCCCGTTCCTGTCGGTCAACAACGACGAGGGCATCTACCTCCTGCATGCCAGGACCCTCGCCGAGGGCCGCCTGTTCCCGCCCGCCCCGGACCCGGCACGGTCCTACCTGCCGTGGCTGGGAACCGTTGTCGGCGATCACTACGTGTTGAAGTACACGCCCTTCGTACCCGCGATCTTCGCAATCGGCATCGTGCTGACGGGAAGCATCGATCCGGCGCTTGCAATGATCGTCATGGCGGCGGTCGTCGTCACCTACCTGCTGGGCGTCGAGCTGTTCGGTAGCCGGCGGACCGCGGCGTTGGCGGCGACCCTGCTCGCCCTCTCCCCGCTGGTGATCCTGCAGAGCGCGATGGTGCTGAGCTACTTGCCGACCCTGGTGCTGCTGCAGGTGACCGTTCTGGGGGTGTTGCGGGGACGGCGCCGCCGACGGGCGGCACCGGTGGTCGTCGCGGGCCTCGCCCTCGGCGTGGCGGCGGCGGTGCGGCCGTATGACGTCGTCCTGCTCCTGGCTCCGCTCGCGATCTGGCTGCTCCTGACCTCCACGGGCGGGCGCTGCTGGCTGGGCCGGTGGCTGCTTTGCGGGCTCGCCGCGCCCGTGGCGCTTGTCCTGCTCAGCAACGCCGCTGCCACCGGTGACCCGTTGCGGCTGCCGTTCACGCTCCTTGAACCCGACGACAAGCTCGGCTTCGGGGTGCGCAAGCTGTATCCCGGCGACGGCAGGCACGACTTCGGCTTGCTCGAAGGGCTGCGGTCGGTCGGCGACCACCTGTGGCTGTTCGGCGGCTGGGCCTGCGGGGGAGTGGTGCTGGCCGGCTGCGCGATCGTCGTGGCGGCTCGGCGGCAGCTGTCCGCACCCGCCGCGCTCCTGGGTGCGGGTGGGCTGCTCTTCCTGGGCGGATACGTCGGCTTCTGGGGCGCGTGGAACGCGGCCGAGTTGTGGGGCGGCATCCGCTACGTCGGCCCTTTCTACCTGGTCCCGGTGCTCATCCCGCTCGTCCACCTCGGCGCGGAGGGCCTGGTCAGGGCCGGCGAAGCCGTCTTCGCCCGCGGGCGAAGACTCGGGCTCATCGCCGTCGCGGGGACCGGCGCCGCCATCCTGGCGCTCACGGCCGTCGTCCTGGTCGGGGCGGTGCGCGCCAACCTCACGCTCACCGGGCACGACCGTGACCTCAGCGCGATGCTGGACCGGCTGCCGGGCGATCCGCTCGTGTTCGTCGCGGCGAACCCGCCGTTTCTCGGGCATCCCACTCCGGTGACCGCGAACGGGCCGAAGCTCGAAGATCCTGTGCTGTTCGCCGTGTCGCGGGGGGTCGACGATCTCATCGTGGCCGCTGACCACGCGGACCGCCCGGCCTATCTGCTCCGCCTGGCATCGGCCTACGACCGCTCACCCGCCTCGCCCTCCACCGCGCGGGTCGAACGGCTGGCGGTCAGGAGCGGCAGGCGGGTGGCGGTGACCCTGAGAGTGGATGCCGCGCCCGCGGGCGCCCGTTCCGCCCGCGTCGTGCTCACCGAGGGTGTCCGCCGCCTGTCGATTCCGGTCCATCCGCGGATCCCCACCTCGATGATCCTCACCGTCGACGCGGACGGCCTCGATACCACCGATGTCATCAGTATCACCAGTATTGCCAACATCGCTGGCGGCATGGACAGCACCGGAATCGTGACTGACCGCAACGACTCCGGTCGGTCCCGGGTGCATTCCGGATCCCTCGGCCGTCCGTCGGCAAGCACCGTGCGGGACGGTCGGGGCACCTCCATCACCGTGGCCTACTACGCGACGAGCCCTTCCGGACGGGAACATTTCCTCGATCAGCAGGTGTTGCCCGTGCGGCTGGCCGCACGGGACGGTTCCCGGCCGGACGGTTCCCGGCCGGCTGCCGGCCCGCCGGTCACCGTGCTCGGATCCCTCGGGGAGGTCGATGAGGTCGGCGAGGGACGTCGGCCGCCGCTGCGCATCATCATCGATGATCGTCGAGGCTGACCTGCCCGCCCGGGTGACCTGCCTGCCCCGGCGCCCCGACGCCCCGGTGAACGGTCGTCCTGATGATCGGCTGGCCCGGTGATCGGTCGATGCGGCGGATGGGAGGGAGCACGTACGTTCCGTCGAGGACGTCGGCCCCCGGCTCGTAGATCCGTAGGACGGGCCGGAAATCGCCGACCGCCGCGGGCAGCCAGTTGTCAAGCGGCCCGCCGTCCTCCGGGGGATCACTCTGGAGCAGGATGCGCACCGAGCCGTCCGGACCGCGGCGCAGATCGCGGTCGCCGCTCCGCAGGGAATACCGGTGCAGGGGATTCTCGACGAGGTAGTACTCGGGCGCGTCGTACATCGTCAGCGACCAGAACGCGGCCTGCGGCGGCGGCACCAGCTCCAGCAGGTACCGGTGGGCCCCGCTCAGCTGGCGGCCGTCCGTGTCGATGGCACGGCTCGCCTGGATCTCCTCATAGCCGTGTGTCGCACCCCGCGGCAGTCGGGCGGCCATCGCCCGGGCGAGACGGGCCTGTGCCCGATCGCTTATCCGCCAGGCCGGATCGTCGATCGTGCCCGGTCCGAGTCGGTCCAGGTTGAAGTCGAGGGCATGCGGGGTGCTCACCCAGCCGTTCGTCAGCGCCCGGCCGGCGTGCGCCACCCGTTCGAGCTTGTCGCGGCCGGCGCGCAGCCCGGTGCGCAGGGACCAGGCGAGGCCCGGGTTGGGGTCGACGTACGGCGAAGGATCGTCGAGGATCCCGAGTGAGGTGAAGTGGCGGGCGTACTCGGCCTCGGCCCGCGACGGAGGATAGGCGCGCAGCCAGATGCGTAGCTCCTCCCAGAACCGGAGGTCGTCACAGACCCTCTTCGAGTGTTCCGGCGGTCCCTCCGCGCGGCGGGCCTCGGAATCCAGCGGGCTCAGGTCCAGTTCCTCCTGCAGCCGGGACACCGCCGCGATGTCCGCCGGGCCGTCGAAGCCGAACCGGTTGATCAGCGTCAGCAGCCGGGTCGGTGCCTCGATGCGGGCCAGCGACGCGGGCGCGCTGCCCGTCCAGCCCGGCGGGACGAGCAGATAGCGCCCACCTCGTCCGCCGGTGGTTCGCCGTCCCACGTAGGCGAAGTTGTTCCGCCAGGCGTCCATGAAGATCATAACGCTGTAACGATCCGGCGTGTCGGGGATCCGCAGGACCAGCGGACCCGGCGTGAGGTCGACCTCGGCCACCGAGCACAGGGCGTCGTTGTCGACGCTGACGAAGCAGGACAGTGGCGCGGGCGGTTCCGTCTCGTGAGCGAAGGCGTTGTACCCGGCGGGCCGGATTGGCCCGATTCCCTCAGCCGCCGTCCGTACGCTCAGCCGGACGTTGCTGACCAGGGGATATCCGAAGATGAACGCCTCGGCCGCCAGCCCGAGCCGATGGTCACTCGCGAGCATGCCGTCCTCCCCGTGCTCGTCATCTCCGTTTCAGTGGTCGCCTCCACGCCCCCACGTTTCAGTGGTCGCCCCCCACGCAGTGGTCGCCCCCCACAGTGGCCGCCTCCACAGTCCGTGCCCTTCTTTGTGGTGTGGTACCCACCGGATGCCGTCCGGGGGCCGGACGGCATCCGATGATCCGCCGGTCCCCGACGTCGGCCGACGGGCCACCGATCACCGCTGTGAGGAACGCGGGCGCGATGCCCTAGGGTTGATGGCATGGCGCAGTACGTCTTCCAGATGCGCAAAGCGCGCAAGGCCCATGGCGACAAGGTCATCCTCGATGATGTGACCCTGTCGTTCCTCCCCGGAGCCAAGATCGGGGTAGTCGGCCCGAACGGCGCGGGGAAGTCGTCCCTGCTCAAGATCATGGCCGGCCTCGATCAGCCGAGTAACGGCGAGGCGACCCTGAGCCCCGGCTACACGGTCGGCATGCTCGCCCAGGAACCCCCGCTGGACGAGACCAAGGACGTCCGCGGCAACGTCGAGGACGGCGTGCGCGAGATCCGCCGGGTGCTCGCCCGCTACGAGGAGATCAACGAGAAGATGTCCGCGCCCGACGCGGACTTCGACTCCCTCCTCGCCGAGCAGGCCGAGCTTATCGACAAGATCGAGGCCGCGAACGCCTGGGAGCTCGACAGCCAGCTCGACCAGGCCATGGACGCGCTGCGGCTGCCGCCCGGCGATGCCGACGTCACCCTGCTCTCCGGCGGTGAGCGCCGCCGGGTCGCGCTGTGCAAGCTCCTGCTTGAGGCTCCCGACCTACTCCTGCTCGACGAGCCGACCAACCACCTCGACGCCGAGAGCGTCGCCTGGCTGGAGCAGCACCTCGCCCGCTATGCGGGCGCCGTGCTGGCCGTCACCCACGACCGGTACTTCCTGGACAACGTCGCCGGCTGGATCCTCGAGCTCGACCGGGGCCGTGCCTTGCCCTACGAGGGCAACTACACCACCTACCTGGAGAACAAGGCGGCCCGGCTGAAGGTCGAAGGCCAGAAGGACGCCAAGCGGCGCCGGGTGCTCGCCCAGGAACTCGAGTGGGTCCGGTCCAACCCGAAGGCCCGCCAGACCAAGAGCAAGTCGCGTCTCGCCCGCTACGAGGAGCTGGCCGCCGAGGCGGACCGGGCGCGCCCGCGCGACTTCGAGGACATCCAGATCCCGCCCGGCCCCCGGCTCGGCAACCAGGTCATCGAGGCCAAGGGGCTCACCAAGGGCTTCGATGACCGGCTTCTCATCGACAACCTGTCGTTCACCCTGCCGCGCGGCGGCATCATCGGCGTGATCGGCCCCAACGGCATCGGTAAGACGACCCTGTTCAAGATGTTGACCGGCCAGGAGGCGCCGGACGCCGGAGAGCTCGTCATCGGCGACACCGTCGACATCGCCTATGTCGACCAGACCCGCTCGGGCCTGGACCCGAAGAAGAACGTCTGGCAGGTCGTCTCCGACGGCCTCGACCACATCGTCGTCGGCAAGGTCGACTTCCCGAGCCGGGCGTACGTGTCGTCATTCGGGTTCAAGGGGCCGGACCAGCAGAAGCCCGTCGGTGTGCTGTCCGGTGGGGAGCGTAACCGGCTGAACCTCGCGCTCACCCTCAAGCGTGGCGGCAACGTCCTGCTTCTCGACGAGCCCACCAACGACCTCGACGTGGAGACGCTGCGCTCCCTGGAGGACGCGCTGCTGGAGTTCGCCGGCTGCGCCGTGGTCATCTCCCACGACCGCTGGTTCCTCGACCGGGTCGCCACCCACATCCTGGCCTGGGAAGGAACCGACGAGGACCCGGCGCGCTGGTTCTGGTTCGAGGGGAACTTCGCCGACTACGAGACCAACAAGATCGACCGTCTCGGGCAGGAGGCGGCCCGCCCGCACCGCGTCACCCACCGCAAGCTCACCCGGGACTGAGGGCGCACCCGGGCCGGCCGGTGCCCGCGGGCACCGAGCGGTCAGTCGGGTCGGTTCTGCAGCGAATTCGCCGCCATCGACAGATAGTCCCAGAGCTGCCTGTCGAGATCGGGCGGCAGGTCCAGGGAGTCGACCGCGGCCCGCATGATCTTCAGCCAGGCGTCCCGCTGCGTCGGGCCGATCGCGAACGGGGCGTGCCGCCTCCGCAGCCGAGGATGCCCGCGCTGCTCCTGGTAGTCGGTCGGGCCACCCCAGTACTGGATGAGGAACATGCGCAGGCGCTCCTCAGCGCCGGTCAGATCCTCTTCCGGGTAGAGCGGGCGCAGTACCGGATCGTTCGCCACACCCTGGTAGAACCGGGCGACCAGCTTCCGGAACGTCGGTTCGCCGCCGGCGGCGTCGTAGAAGGAGCTGATCGGGAGAGTGCGCGGAGGAGACTGGTTCACCCGTCCATTCTGCGGCACGACGGTGCGGTCCGATCCGGGCGACGGGTGTTCTCAGCCGTCGCGGGGTGCGATCCACGCCGTCGTGTCGGGGGGCAGCGTCAGGGTCGCGCCGTCGTACCCCACCGGTCCGCTGGCGAGCACCAGCCGTCCGGGCAGCGGAATCGTCGCCTCCCCCTCGGTCGTCGTCACGCATGTCATACTGGCCGACCCCACCGAGGTGGGCGGGGTCGGGGGCACCGACGAGCCTGCCGGCGCGGGGCGGTCGAAGGCCAGGCATCCGGCCGGGGAGTCGTTCCGCCAGCGCAGGTCGTCGCCACGCAGGTGGGGGAGGGCGCGGCGCAGGGCGAGCGCGCTGCGCACAAGCAGCCAGGTCGACATCGGGTCGGCCGCCTGCGCGAGGACCGCGAGGTCCGCCCAGTCGGCGGGTTGCGGCAACCACGGGTCGGCGCCGGCCGAGGTGAATCCGTAGGGGGGCGCGTCCCCCGACCACGGCAGGGGGATCCGGGCGCCGTCCCGGCCCGGCGACGTCCCCCCGGACCGCGTCCAGATCGGGTCGCGACGGGCGGCAGGCGGCACCTCGGCCTGCGGCAGCGCCAGCTCGTCGCCCTGGTACAGCACCGCGGTGCCGGGCAGCGCGAGCAGCGTGAGCAGAGCGGCGCGCGCGCGGCGGGTCCCCGTGGGACCGCCGCCGTAACGGGTCGCCGGCCGCACCACGTCGTGGTTGGCGAGCACCCAGGTGCCCGGCGCGCCGACCGCCGTCAGCGCGGCGCGTTCGGCGTCGATGGCGGCCCGCCAGGCCGCCGCCGACCAGGGGATGCTCAGCAGGGAGAACGAGAACGTCAGGTGCAGCTCGTCCGGTCGCACGTAGCGGGCGAGCCGGGCCGGGTCGCGCACCCAGGTCTCCCCGATCAGGACCCTGGGACGCCCGTCGCGGGCGGTGTACTCGTCGGTGATCGCGCGCCACTCGCGGTAGATCTCGTGCACCCCGTCCTGGTCCCAGACCCGGGGCTCGTGCTCCTCGCGGAACCCGCTGTCCGGAGCCAACCGGGCGCCGGGCGGGTTGTCCCGTAGCTCGGTGTCCTTCACCAGCCCGTGGGTCACGTCGATCCGGAACCCGTCGACCCCTCGATCGAGCCAGAACCGCAGCGTCGCGGCATGGTCCGCGCGGACGGCGGGATGATCCCAGTTCCAGTCGGGCTGCTCGGCGTCGAACAGGTGCAGGTACCACTGGCCGTCCGCCACCCGCGTCCAGGCCGATCCACCGAACACCGATTCCCAGTTGTTCGGAGGCTGCTCGCCGCCGGGGCCTCGGCCGTCGCGGAAGATGTAGAGCCCCCGCTCGGGACTGCCCGGCGCGGACGCGAGCGCCGCCTGGAACGCCGGATGCGCCGAGCTCGAGTGGTTCGGCACGAGATCGATCAGCACGGCGAGCCCGGTCTCGGCGGCGTCGGCGAGCACGGCGTCGAGGTCCGCGAGGTCACCGAAGAGCGGATCCACGCCGCGATGGTCGGCGACGTCGTACCCGTGATCGGCCATGGGGGACGAGTAGAAGGGCGTGATCCAGATCGCGTCGACGCCGAGTTCCGCCAGCACGGGCAGATGCCGCCGTAGCCCCTCCAGATCGCCGATCCCGTCGCCATCGGAATCGGCGAAACTGCGAAGGTACACCTCGTACAGGACGGCCCGGCGCCACCACGTCCCGTCCTGGCCGGGCGACCGCCCCCGGCCGTCGGCGCCATTCGGGCGATCCAGTTCCCCGGCGTCGCCGGCTCCCGCGCTGTTGTCCTTGCTGGCCTCGGCGCCCTCGTTCCCCTCGGTGTTCTCATTGCCCTCGCCCGCGTCGCTTCGGTGGCCGCGCTGGACACTAGATCGAGGGCAGAAATAAGATATTTTATCTCTCTTGGTAGATGAGGGTGCCTTTGTGGAGTGGCCCTCAACAGAATGATGTGTCCTCATCTGGCTCCTTCTGGCTTTTCTGGTCCTTTTAGGACAGATGCTCCCTGTTGTGCGCCTATCCAGGGACCGCTCCGCCGCGTCGGGACGGCGCGGCGGAGCGCGTGTTCCTCGGTCGGGCGATGCCTGTCCAGCATCAAACTCGGTCGGTGGGGGCGAAGGTAGGGCGATGGGGTGCTGGTTGCGGCTCGGGTCGACGTTCCCCCGATGCGTGATATCCGATATCCGAACTAGACTTCCGCAGATGGACCGGGTGACTGGCTGTTACGGAGCGGTACCGGGAATCGGATTCGGTCGGGGATGTGATGGTGTGCCCGTGACGTCGGAACCATCCACCGGGAGTTCGCCCCAAGCGCCCGGTATATCAGGGTTCGTCAGTGAGTCGCGGAGGTCCGATCAGGTGCGGCGGTCGGCGTCCGCAGGTCTGCGGGCCGCGCGGGAGGCCGTCCGCGCGCTGTGTCACGGTGCTCGGGGGGACCATGACGACGGATCGGGCGGCTCCGATCCGTCCTTCCTGGCCGATGCCGGTCTCGTCCTCGGCACCTCCCTCGACCCCGATCGGGTCGTCGATCTGATCGCCGGACTCGCCGTGCCCCGCCTCGGCACGGGCGCCCTGGTGTGGCTGCGCGAGGGTGACCAGGTCAGGCTCGGTGCCTCGGTCTTCCACGACCCGAAAGTCGGCAAGATTATGCGGGCGATTGTCGCCACGCGGCCGCCCCAGCTCGCGGACGAATTCCCGCCGGGCGTCGTCATGCGTGAGGGCCAGACGTACTGTCTGCCGGACTTCGACGAGCTGCGCCCGGTGCCGCTGTTCCCGTACGAGCTCGCCTACCAGCAGTTCCGCCGGATCCAGAGCGGTCCAACCGTCACCGTCCCGTTGCCGGCGCACGGCCGGATCCTCGGCGCGATCACCGTCGGGCGCAGCACCGGCTTCTACTCCGGAGCGGAGGTGAACCTGCTGGAGGACTTCGCCCGGCGGGGGGCCGTCGCGCTGGAGAACGCACAACGCTTCCGCGAGGCACAGGAGTCCGCGCTGACCCTGCAACGGTCGCTCCTGCCGGCGCATCCCCCCGCACTCGACGGGGTCGAGATCGCGATGGAGTACCGGCCGGGGACGGCAGGCACGGAGGTGGGAGGCGATCTCTACGATGTCATACCGCTCGCCGGGGGACGGGTCGGGGTGGCCATCGGTGACGTGATGGGCCGCGGCCTGCATGCCGCGGCGGTGATGGGCCAGCTGCGGGCGGCGCTGCGCGCCTACGCCCTGGAGGATTGGAGCCCCGTCGAGGTGCTGACCCGGCTCGACCGGGTCGTCGGCCTGCTGCCCGGTCTCCAGCTCGCGACCTGTATGTACGCCGTCTATGACCGGAACACCGGCCGGGCGACGATCGCGAGTGCCGGCCATCTCGCGCCGTTGGTGATCCTTCCCGACGAGGACCCCGACTATCTGGTGCTCGACCCCGGGCTCCCGCTGGGAGTCTGCGAGGGGGCGATGTTCAGCGAGACGACCGTCGCGCTTCCACCCGGATCGGCGTTGGTGATGTTCACCGACGGCCTGGTGGAGTCGCGACGCCGACCGCTCGTGGACGGCCTGGACAATCTTCGACGCGGTCTTACCACACAGCGGGCCCGGGCTGCCGCGGTAGGCCTCGAGGCGGTCGAAGTCGCAGCGGGTGCCGACGTGGCGGCCGGAGGCGAGGGCGAGGGCATGAGCGCGGAACGGACCGAGAAGGCGGAACGGACCGAGAAGGCGGAACGGACCGGGAAGGCGGGGACGGATCGGCGGGCCCCCGGCCCGTCGCTCGGCCCACCCCCCGGGGTGCCGGAACGCCGCTCCTGGGCGGACCGGCGGCGCCGGGCGCGCAGGGTGAACTTCGCGGCGCGTAGCTGGTTCGGTCCGGACACCGTCAACGGCCCCGGCGAGGGCCCCGTCGAGGAGACCGCCCGCACGCTGCTCGAACGGTGCCTGATCGCCGCCGATCTCCCGGCCCGGACCGACGACGACACCGCCATGGTGGTGCTCACCACGCAGGCCGTGAACCCGCCATTGCTCGAACTCGCGTTGCCCGCGGTGGCCGCGTCGGCAGGCGAGGCCCGGACAGCGATGCGTTCGGTCCTCGCCGAATGCGGGATCACCTCCGTCGAGGACGCGACGCTGCTGGTCAGCGAGGTGGTGACGAACGCGGTGCTGCACGCCCGCAGTGATCTGGTACTGCGGGCGTCGATGGAACCCGGTCGGCTGCGGATCAGTGTCGAGGACCGGGAAGGCGCGCGTCTGCCCCGGCCCGGCGCGGCCGCGGAGAACAAACCCGAGCCCGAGTCGGGGTGGGGCCTGCTGCTGGTCGAGGCGCTGGCGCTGGCCTGGGGCGTGGAGATGACCCCCGGGGGCAAGCGTGTCTGGTTCGACATCGAGATACCCGACCAGGAGCCGGGTGCTGCCGGCCCGACGAGACCGATCGTTGGACCCGATCCGTCTCCCTCGGCGGGCCCGTCCCGGAAGCCTCCTCTCGACCCGCCGATCCAGGGCCGGTGCTGGGGATAGCATCCGGGGCCGGGCCACCTGACGGGCCGGGCCACCTGACGAGCCGGGCCAAGGCCGCGTGATCAGGCGGTGGCGACGGCGCGGGCGGCCCATTCGTCCTCGGCCTTGCGCACGATGTTGCGCAGCATTCCACCGAAGACGGCCGCGTGGAACGGGCTGACCGACCACCAGTAGAGCTGCCCGGGAAGTCCGCGGGGCAGGAAACTCGCGCGCTGCGAGTAGGTCGTGGTGCCCTCGGAGTCCACCATCGAGCGTAGTTCCAGCCATGCCTCGCCAGGCAGCTTCATCTCGGCACGCAGCCGGAGCAGGTGGCCCGGTTCGATCTCCTCGACCCGCCAGAAGTCCAGCGCCTCCCCGACGTGCACCCGCTGCGGATCACGCCGACCCCGGCGCAGACCGACGCCACCGAGGGCGGTGTCCAGCCAGCCGCGGGCGGACCAGGCCAGGGGCCACGAGTACCAGCCGTTGTCGCCCCCGATGCCCTCGATGACGTGCCACAGACAGGCCGGCGGCGCCGCCACGGCCATGCTGCGCTCGTCGACGTAGAGGGATCCCCCGGCCCACTGCGGGTCGGTCGGCAGGGGCTCGTTCGGGGGGTGCGTGGCACCGGCGCCGTCCCCGTCGTCCGATGCGCCTCCCGAACCCGGCCACACCGCCGTCGACCATCGGGTCTTCACCGAACGCGCCCGCACCCGGGCCAGCGCGAGGGCCACCGCGGCGTCGAAGGGCAGCAGTCCCTCGGCAGGATCGGGGATCCAGCGGGCGACCTGGTGGTCGTGGACCACCACCTCGTTGCGCAAGGAACGGATGAGCGGCCTCGCGATGCCGCCCGGCACCGGGGTGACGAGCCCGACCCACAGCGAGGACAGTTCGGGGGACAGGATCGGAACCGGGACGATGATCCGGCGCCGCAGCCCCTCGATGGCGGCGAAGCGCTGCATCATCTCCGCATAGGTCAGGATGTCCGGGCCGCCCACGTCGAAGGTGCCCTCGACGTCGTCGGGGACGTCCAGAGCGCCGATCAGATAGTGCAGCACGTCCCGGACGGCGATTGGCTGGATCCTGGTCCGCACCCAGCGCGGCGTCAGCATCACCGGCAGGCGCTCCGTCAGGTAGCGCAGCATCTCGAACGAGGCGCTGCCGCTGCCGATGACGACCGCCGCACGCAGCACGATCGTCGGAACCCCCGAGCCGAGCAGGATCCTCCCGACCTCCTGGCGGGAGCTCAGATGGGCGGACGTGCCACCCGTCGTCGCCGGGCCCAGCCCGCCGAGGTAGACGATCCTGCGGACATCGGCCGCCCGGGCCGCGGCGGCGAAGGCGTTCGCCGCCCGCCGGTCGACCGCGGAGAAGTCACCACCACTGTCGATCGAGTGGATGAGGTAGTAGGCGACCTCGATCCCGTCGAGTGCGGACCGCAACGACTCCGGATCCCGGGCGTCGGCGCGGACGACCTCCGCCCGGACGGCCCACGGGATGTCCCGCAGCCGGACGGGATCCCGGGTCATGACCCGGACGTGGTGGCCACGGTCGAGCAGGCGGGGAGCCAGCCGGCCGCCGATGTACCCGGTCGCCCCGGTGACGAGGATGCGCACGCTGGTTACCTGCCCCGGTAGGCCCCGCCGTACCCTGGCACCCGGCCGATCCGCCGTCGCCGTGCCGGGGAACGCCTCGAACAGGCGGGGAACGCCCCGGGCGGGCAGGGACGCCCCGGGCGGGCGCCGTCAGGCCGAGGCGGCCTCGGTCACGTCGGTACTCAGGTAGGCCGACCAGCGTGGATCCATCCGACGGGAGCCCAGAATGCGCCAAGCGGCTCCGCTCGGCGCCCGTGGCGCCGTGCGGAGCCGCCAGCCGAGATCAGCGACGGCCCGGTCGGCTTTCAGATGGTTGCAGCGGCCACAGGCCGCCACGACGTTCTCCCACGCATGCGGGCCCCCACGGGAGCGTGGAATGACATGATCCAGTGATGTTGCCGGAGCATTGCAGTACACGCAGCGATGATGGTCGCGGGCCAGCACACCCTTACGGGTTAGCGGGACCTGCGAGCGGTACGGCACCCGGACGAAACGCGCTAACCGGACCACGATCGGGACATCGATGGATGCCGTCGCGGACCGAAGAACCTGCCCGGCCGATTCGACCATGACGGCCTTGTCGGTCAGGACCAGCACCAGCGCGCGCCTTTGCGACACCACGCACAGAGGCTCGTACGTGGCATTGAGAACCAGCGCCTCTGCCACGCGCCGACCTCCTGCCCACCGAGGGCCCTTTGCGGGCCGTTCTGCCCAGCGTCTCCGGTGACAATGGATAGTCAACCTTCTTCCGCGGCAGAACGCGAGCCTGTTTGCATGGTCATCGCCTTTCGTGCCGTGGCGCTGCACATATCTCGTGGCCTTTGTCACATGTGGGCGACCATTCTGTGACCATATCAATACGGAAAGTGCTTTTTTGAGTGTAGTGGGAGACCTGGCCGGGTTGGGTTGGAGAGTGGTTGGGCCGGAGCGTGGCCGTCCGTCGACCGGATCGGGGCCCCCACCGCCGGGCCACCGGCATGGGTGAGACTGACCTGCGGCCGCCGCCCCGGCCGCCGCGAGCGCGGGAGGGCCGGTGACCTCGGCCGGCTCGGGGAACTCCGAATGATCGCAATCTACCGGAAGGATGATCGACGCCGTGACGCCCGCCCCGTCCCTGCTGGCTCAGCCTCTCATCCCGTCGCTGGGAATGCTGCTGTCCGCCTCGCCGTCACCCACCGGATCGCCGGGCCCGACGTCCGGGCTGACGACGCCCACCCCGCTGCCCTCGCCGAGCCCGTCGGTGACCTCCGACCCGCTGGTGTCCCTGGAGGGCGTCGCGACCGCGCTGCGGGACGCCTGCGGGACCGATCCGGGGCTGCTGTGTCGCACCGTCTACAACACGACCCACAGTAACTATCTCGCCTCCGGGGCTGAGGTGTTCCTCGGTACCCCGATCCGCATCGCGCTCATTTTAGTGATCGCGTTCGTGGTGCGGGCGCTGCTGCACCGCTTCATCCGGCGCACCACCGACATCGGACACGCCACCGAACGGACTGGTTCCGGCAGTTGGGGCGGGTTGTTCCGGAGTTCCCGGGCCGGCTCTCTGCTGGGCGCGTTCGGCGACCCGGCAGTGCTGATGGAAAGGCGCCGTCAGCGTGCGGCGACGGTCGGTTCGCTGCTGCGCAGCGTGACGTCCATCTTCATCTTCGGCCTGGCATTCCTCAGCATCCTGGGTGAGCTGGGCATCAATCTCGCCCCCATCGTCGCCAGCGCCGGTGTGCTGGGAGTCGCGGTCGGTTTCGGTGCGCAGAACCTCGTCCGGGACTTCCTGTCGGGGATGTTCATGCTGCTGGAGGACCAGTACGGGGTGGGAGACGTGATCGATCTCGGTCCGGTCTCCGGCGCCGTGGAGGCGGTCAGTCTCCGGACGACCAGACTGCGCGACGTCGAGGGCACCGTCTGGTACGTCCGGAACGGCGAGATCACCAGGGTCGGTAACAAGAGCCAGCAATGGGCACGGACCGTGCTCGACGTTCCGCTCGACTACGACACCGAGGTCGCCACCGCCAAACGGGTGCTGGCCCGGACGGCGAACGAGCTCTGGGCGGACGCGAAGTGGAGCAGCCTCATCCTCGCCGAGCCCGAGGTCTGGGGCATGGAGACCATGACCTCGGACGGTTACACCCTGCGTGTCGCCATCAAGACCCAGCCGCTCAAGCAGTGGGAGGTCGCGCGTGAGCTGCGTGAGCGGGTCCGGACCTCGCTTGGCGCGGCTGGCATCGAGCTCGGTTCCGTGCAACGCAGTGAGGTGACCATGGTCGACGACGACGAGGAGACCGCCGGGAGCCGTGAGGAGGACGACGCGGATCCGGATGCCGGGGTCGGCGGGGGTGACGCGGACGCTCAGGGGACGGATCTGCCGCGGGCACGGATCGACCCGCCCGCCCCCGGCCCGTCGCACCTGAGGGGTTGATCTGGTCGGCCTGGGCGTGCCGGTCGGTCTGTCCGGGCTTGCGGTGGCTGAAACCGTCCTGAGGATCGCGGTACGTCTTCCTGAGACCGGCCCCGCGCAGCACCATCACCGCGTCGGGTGAAGGCAGACTGGGGGCGTGCGGGTACTGGTGGTGGACGACGACGCGGCTGTCCGGGAGTCCCTGGAACGCTCACTGCGGTTCGAGGGGTACGAGGTGGCCACGGCGGTGGACGGGGCGGACGCGCTCGATGTCATCGGCCGCGAGCGGCCGGACATCGTCGTGCTGGACGTGATGATGCCCCGGGTGGACGGGCTGGAGACCTGCCGTCGGCTGCGGGCCCAGGGCGACGACGTCCCGGTGCTCATGCTGACCGCTCGGGACGGCTTGGCCGACCGGGTCAGCGGCTTGGACGTCGGTGCCGACGACTACCTGGTCAAACCGTTCGCCCTGGAGGAGCTGTTCGCCCGGTTGCGGGCACTGATCCGCCGGGCGGCGTTGGCCGCGCGGGTGCGGGCGGCCGGGTCCAGAGGGATCCCCGACTCGACGCTTCGCTACGGCGGGGTCTGTCTGGATCAGGTCAGCCGCCAGGTGACCCGCGGTGATCGGGAGCTGATTCTGACCAAGACCGAGTTCGAGCTGCTGGAGTTGTTTCTCGCTCATCCGCGTCAGGTGCTCTCCCGCTCCATGATCATGGAGCGGGTTTGGGGGTATGACTTCGGCCCGACGTCGAACTCGCTGGAGGTCTTCGTGAGCTACCTGCGCCGCAAGCTCGAGGCGAACGGCGAGCCCAGGCTGTTGCACACCGTGCGCGGAGTTGGCTACGTGCTGCGTGAGCCGTCGGGGGACCGGGCGTGAGCAGTGCCCCCGACCAGGGGGCCGCGCCCTCGCCGTGGTGGCCGCAGCCGGCAGCGGGGCATGCGGCGGTGGGGCAGCCGGTAGCGGGTCGTCCGGCGGTGGGGCAGCCGGTAGCGGGGCATGCGGCGGTGAACGGGCGCGCCGGCCGGTTGGACGGGTTCGCGCGGCGGGTCCACCCGGGACGTCACCCCAGGATCCGGTTTTCCTCCCCGCTCGGTCAGCTGACGTTGCGGGCCCGGCTCGCCCTGCTCGTCGGGATGGCGGTGGCTGCCGCCGTGACGGTCGTCGCCGGGGTGTCGCTGGGGGCGACCAGCATCGTGCTGAACCAGGCCATCGACGACCAGCTCGTAGAGCAGGCTGAGGCGTCGGCGCGCACCATCCAGACCAGCCCGCTGGGGCTGGAACTGCAGGCGTTCAGCTTCGGGCTGGAGGGCCAGTTCCTCGACGCCGCCGGCAATCCGCTGGAGAACGCCGTCTCGTCCTGGAACAGCGTGCGGATCCCGGTCGACTCCGCCGACGCCGAGGTGGCCCGGCGGGAGCGGGCCCAGAACCTGCGCACGATCGCCGTTGACGGGCAGTCCTACCGGCTTGTCACGGTTCCGCTGCAACGTCCCGCGTCCGGCGGTGCATTGCAGCTCGCCCGGCCGACCACCGACGTCGACCGGACCCTGCGCGACCTCGCGCTGGTGCTGCTTGTCGTCGGGATCGTCGGGGTGGTCGGCTCGGTGCTCGCCGGACAGATCGTGGCACGTGCCGCGCTCAAACCCGTTGACGCCGCGGCCGCGGCCGCCGAGGAGGTCGCTCGTACCCAGAATTTGTCGGCGCTCATCCCGGTGACCGGATCCGACGAGATCACCCGGCTGGCGGAGAGCCTCAACAGCATGCTGCGCGCGCTGGAGGCATCTCGGGCCCGCCAGCGCCAGCTCGTCGACGATGCCAGCCACGAGCTGCGCACCCCGTTGACGAGCCTGCGTACGAACATCGAACTGTTGCTGCGCGCCGAGGCGAACCCGCATCGCGCGCTGCCCGCGGCCGACCATGAGGCACTGCTACGCGACGTGGACGCGCAGATGCGCGAACTGTCCGGCCTCGTCAGCGAACTGGTTGAGCTCGCCCGGGACGAGGCGCCCACCGAGGAGGTGGAACGGCTCGATCTCGCGGAGATCGTGCGAGCCGCGGCCGAACGGGCCCGGCGCCGCGCCACCGGCAAGAGCATCAGCATCGAGCTCGACGCGACTCCCTCGACGGTCGACGGGCGGGCGAACATGCTCGAACGGGCGATCACCAACCTGCTCGACAACGCCGTGAAGTTCTCGCCGCCCGCCTCCGTCGTCCGGGTCGGCTCCCGGGACGGCGAGGTAACCGTCGCGGATGACGGACCGGGCATCGCGCCGGAGGACCGCGTGCAGGTGTTCGACCGCTTCTACCGGGCCACCTCCGCGCGGGGCCTGCCCGGATCCGGGCTCGGCCTCGCGATCGTCGCGGATGCCGTGCACACCCACCGGGGTACCGTCACCGCGGAGAGTTCCCCGAGTGGCGGGGCGTTGCTGCGGATGCGGCTGCCGGTCGTTGACGACCCCGGTCCGCTGGGCCCGGCCACCACACCGGGTCCGGCGCCGAACCCGCCGGACGGCGCTGCTTCGCCTCCGGACCGCGCGGGCGAGAATCCCAGGCCGTGACTTCCGACTGCCCCGCCGTGCCCACCGCATCCGCGTCTGCGTCCTCCGCGTCCCCCGCGTCCCCCGCCGGTCCCACCGCCCCGGCGGGACCGCAGCCCGCTGGGACGCCGGTGGTGGACCCCACCATCGACCCGGTCCTCGCCGAACTCGCCGCAGTGTCCGGCGTGGCGACGTCCTACCTCGGGGCCGACGGTGTCCCGGTACAGGTCGCGCCGGACACCGTCCGGGCCGTCCTGCGGCTGGCGGGGGTCGATCCGACGGATCCCGCCGCAGCGCTCGCGGCGGCGCTGGAGCGGCCTTGGCGACGCCGGGTGCCGGCCTGCGCCGTCGTCGTCGCCGCAGCACCGCGCCCGGTGGTCGTTCACACGCCCGTGGAGATCATTCCACACGCTGAGCTGGAGCTCGGCACCGGCGGCCGAATCGTCCTCGATCCCCCTGGCGCCCCCCTGGCCGAGCGGGTGCTCGACGGCGTGCCCTGGGTCGCCCGGCCGATAGGGCTCCCGGCGGGTCTGCCCTTGGGGGACCACGTGCTGCACATCGACGCCGGAACCGAGCGGCATCGCTGCCAGGTCGTTGCCGTGCCGGCCGCGGTGCCCGGCCCCGCCGCCCTCGCCCCGCCGGCCCGCGCCTGGGGCTGGATGATCCAGCTCTACGCGCTCACCTCGACGTCGTCCTGGGGGATGGGGGACTATGGCGATCTCGCGACGCTCGCCGACTGGTCGGGCCGGGCGGGTGCCGACGTGCTGCTGGTGAATCCGCTGCATGCGGGTGCGCCGACCCTGCCCGTCGCGGCGTCCCCCTACTCGCCCGCAAGCCGCCGTTTCGTCTCCCCGCTCTACCTGCGACCGGAGCGGACGCCCGAGTACGCCCGGGCCGATCCCGCCACCCGGGCTGCCGTTGACAAGCTCGCCCGCGGCGCCCGTCGCGACGGGCGGCGGGACGGTCTGCTCGATCGGGACGCGGTGTGGCGGGCGAAGCTGGCCGCGCTGGAACTGCTCTTCGAGGTCTTCCGGCGTGGCGGCGAGCAGGTGGCATCCGCCGGGTCCGCCGCTTCCGAGCCCGCCGCCGAGCCGGCCGGGTCCGACCTGATCGATTTCGCGACCTGGAGCGCGCTCGCCGAGCGGTACGGCCCGGACTGGCGGACCTGGCCGGCGCGTCTCGCTCATCCGGGCGCGCCCGCCGTCGCCGAGGCGAGGGCGCAGCTGGCCGACCGTGTCGCCTTCCACGTGTGGCTCCAGCAGCGCTGCGACCAGCAGCTCGCCGCGGCGCAGGCCGCCGCCCGGGCCGCCGGGATGGCCGCCGGGATCGTGCACGACCTGGCCGTCGGCGTCGATCCGGGCGGTGCGGACGCCTGGGCGCTGCAGGACGTTCTCGCCGTCGGCGCGAGCGTGGGGGCCCCACCGGACACCTTCAACCAGCAGGGCCAGGACTGGGGGCTGCCGCCGTGGCGGCCGGACGCCCTGGCCGAGGCCGGGTACGCGCCGTTGCGTCAGATGGTCGCCTCGGTGCTGCGCCGCGGCGGCGGGCTGCGGGTCGACCACATCCTCGGCCTGTTCCGGCTGTGGTGGATTCCGGCTGGGGCGGGCGCCGCTCACGGGACATACGTGCGTTACGACGCCGAGGCGATGCTCGGCCTGCTCGCGTTGGAGGCCGCCCGTGCCGGCGCCGTCGTCGTCGGGGAGGATCTGGGTACCGTCGAGGCATCGGTGGCGACGACGCTCGCCCGCATGAACGTGCTGGGTTCGACGGTGCTGTGGTTCGAGCAGGACGCCGAGGGCCGCCCGTTGCCGCCGACGGCGTACCGGGCGGCGACGATGGCCAGCCTCACCACGCACGACCTGCCCACCGCCGCCGGCTACCTCGAGGGCGAGCACGTGCGCACCCGCGCCCGGTTGGGGCTGCTCGGGCGTTCGGAGGAGGCCGAGGCGGCCGGCTGGCGAGCCGAGCGGGACGCGTTGGTCGAGCTGGTGCGATCCGAGGGGCTGGTGGATCCGGCGGGCGCGGCGGCGGGCCTCGGCGGACGGGGGAACCCCGGCGGGCGCGGCCGGCCGGAGTTCGACCCCGCCGTTCGGCAGGAGATCGTTTTCGCGCTGCACCGGCTGCTGGTGCGGTCTTCGTGCCGCATCGTGCTCGGGTCGCCGGGTGACGCGCTGGGCGACCGGCATCAGCCGAACCTGCCGGGCACGACCGACGCCTATCCGAACTGGCGGCTCCCGGTGACCGACTCCGCCGGTCGGCCGGTTACGGTGGAACGTCTGCTGACCGATCCGGACGTGCGCCGGCTTGGCGAGTTCCTCGCCCAGGTCCGGGTTGCCCAGGTCCGGGGCGTGTCGTCCACCGGTGCGGCATCCCCAGACGAGGACCGTAACCCCATTTCCCGGTAATCTTCGCTGCGTGACTCGACGTCGACCGCGCCAGACCCGATGGCTGCCGTTCGCCGGCACCTCCCGCCCGTGGCCGGGGGCACACCCCGCGCCGGGGTCGCGATCCAGGATCGCGCCGCGCCGGGTTCTCACCGTTGTCGGCCTCGCGCTGTTCGCGGTGCCGGTGTTCGCGGTGAGCGCCTCGGCCGGGGAGATCGGAACCCCCTACAACCCCGATCCGCTCACGGCCGTGCAGTCATGGGCGATCTACGGCGGCACCATCGTCGGTGGGTTCGTCATCGCGATCCTGCTGGCCGCGTGGTCGAGCCGCAAGAGCGGGCCGGTGCGCTACCGCCCGGGGCAGCCCTGGGAGCACGACGAGATCTGGATCGGCTCCAAGCCGGAGGAGATCGAGGGCGAGCAGACGAAGACCGCCCTTCCCGGCGCGGGTGGTGCCAGTGGCAACTGGTGAGCCGTTCACCCACGAGCAGCTCGACCGGCTGAACCGGGCCCGGGAGCTTGCCGAGACGCGTACCGGCATCCACGTCAGCATCCGGATCGGCGCGGTGCGCGGCGACGTCCGGCTCGCCGCCGAGCGGATCCTCGCGAACCTCGTCAACGACGCGGGGCGGGATGCCGCCGTGCTGATCCTCGTCTCGCCCGGGCAGCGGTTCGTACGGATCGCCACGACCCCGGCCGCCAGGAAGCGGATCAGCGACTCGGCCACCGGGCTCGCCGCGTTGACGATGGCCTCCAGCTTCGCGCTGGGCGATCTGGTCGGCGGCCTGATCACCGGCATCCGCCAGCTCGCGGACGCGGCAGGTGGCGCGGGCGGCGCAGCCGCCGGGACCCTCCCCCCGACGCAGCCTTCGTTGGCGGTCAGCCCGACGCCCTGACCCCGCTGATCCCGGAGGAGCCGGCCCGGCCGGCTCCTCCCGGCCCGGCCGGCTCCGACCGGCCTGATGCGGGTACGCTACGCCGCCGCCTCGATGTCCTTCTTGCGTGCGGCCAGCGCCCGGACGAGCCCGTCGCGGCCTTCCAGCAGGGCCCGCCGCAGGGGCGGGACCGGGTTGTGCTCGGCCAGGTAGGCGTCGACCTTCGCCACCGTCTCCGGTTCGATCACCGACGCCGGGAACAGCATCTGGGTGATGGTGGAGGCCATGTCGAAGCTGCGGGTCTCCCAGATCCCAGCGATCTCGTCGAAGAAACGGTCCACGTAGGGCCGGGTCAGCTCGAGCTGGTCGGAGATCCAGAAACCGCCCATCGTCGCGGCGGCCAAGTGGTTCGACAGGGTGTCCGAGTCCATGACCGCCGACCAGGCTGCGGCCTTCGCCGCCGCGGTCGGCCGTGCCGCCCGCGCGGTCGCAGCTCGCTTCTCGCCGGTGGCGGTGCGGTCGCGGGCGAGCTCCGTGTCGATCTCGGCGTCGGCGTACACGCCCCGGGCGACGAGTTGGGTCAGCAGGGTCCAGCGCAGCTCGGTGTCGAGCACGAGCCCCTCGATGACGTCGGTGCCCTCGAACAGCGCCCGGATCCGCGCCACCTGGTCGGCCTCCTCGGCCTGGGCGAAGGAGGTGGTGTAGACGAGCTGCAGGTCGCTGCCGGGGGCCGCGGCGCGCGCCAGCTCCTCGGCGCGTTCCGTCAGCGCGCGCAGCGCGGGCTTCCGGTTTGCCGGGTCGCCGTAGGTGTCGATCGTCAGGTCCGCCTTGGCCAGCAGCGACTGCACCACGCCGATGTCGTCCTCAGCGGTCACCCCGGACAGCACGAGCCGGACGTAGTCCCGGGCGGCGAGTTCGGCGTCGCGGGTCATGTCCCAGGCCGCCGCCCAGCACAGCGTCCGGGGCAGTGACTGGGAGATGGCGCCGATCGCCTCGACGAGCGTGGCCAGCGACCGCTCGTCGAGGCGCACCTTCGCGTACGTGAGGTCGTCGTCGTTGAGCAGGATCAGATCCGGCTGGCGGGCACCGACGAGCTTGGCGACCTCGGTGAGCTTGCCCGTCACGTCGAGCTCGACCCGTTCCCGCCGGACCAGCGCGCCGGTGGCGTCCCGATCGTAAAGGCCGATCGCGAGCCGGTGCGGGCGCAGCGTGCGCGAGGCGGTCGGCGGCGCCGACGCCGGCTCCTGCACCACGTCGAACGAGGTGAACAGGCCCGAGGAGTCGGTGAAGAAGCGCGGCCGCAGGGTGTTCGCGCCGGTGGTCTCCAGCCAGTCCGCGGACCAGGCGGTAAGGTTCCGCCCGCTGGCGTTCTCCAACTCGTCGAGCAGGTCGCGCAGCGACGTGTTCGCGTACTCGTAGCGGCGGAAGTACGCCCGCAGCCCGGCGAGGAACTCCTCTTGGCCGACCCAGGCCACGAGCTGCTTGAGCACCGAGGCGCCCTTGGCGTAGGTGATGCCGTCGAAGTTCGTCCGTACCGCGTCCATGTCCGGGGCGTCGGCGACGATCGGGTGCGTGGAGGAGAGCTGGTCCTGGCGGTAGGCCCAGCCCTTCTCCGCGTTGGCGAAGGTCGTCCAGCCGTTGGTGAAGCGGGTCGCGTTCACCTGGGCGAGGACCGACATGTAGGTGGCGAACGACTCGTTCAGCCACAGGTCGTCCCACCAGCGCATGGTGACCAGGTCACCGAACCACATGTGCGCCATCTCGTGCAGGATCGTCTCGGCGCGCCGCTCGCGGCGGGCCTCGGTCACCTTCGCCCGGAAGACATACTCCTCCAGGAAGGTCACGCAGCCGGCGTTCTCCATCGCCCCGGCGTTGAACTCGGGCACGAACAACTGGTCGTACTTGCCGAACGGGTACCGGTAGTCGAACACCCGGTGGTAGAAGTCGAACCCGGCTTTGGTGATCTCGAAGAGCTCGGCGGGGTCGAGGAACTCGGCCAGCGATCGGCGGCAGTAGAGGCCCAGGTCGATGCCGTCGTGGTGGTCGCGGACCTCGTGGTACGGGCCGGCGACGAGCGCGGTGATGTACGTCGACATCACCGGGGTGGTCAGGAAGCGGATGGTGCGCACCCCGATCGCGGCCTCCGCCACCGCGGCGACCGCGCTGTTGGAGATCGCCTTCCAGTCCGCCGGGACGGTGACCGTGAGGGTGAACGTCGCCTTGAGGTCGGGCTGGTCGAAGCAGGCGTACATCCGGTGCGCGTCGTACGTCTCGAACTGGGTGTAGAGGTAAACGGCCTCGTCCACCGGGTCGACGAAGCGGTGCAGGCCCTCACCGGTGCGGGAGTAGACGCCGTCCGCCACCACCGTGAGCCGGTTCGACTCCGCGAGGTTATCGAGCCGGATCCGCTCGCCGTCGAACACCGCGGCGGGGTCGAGCGGCGCTCCGTTGAGAACGACCTCGTCGACCTTCGCGGCGGCGAGCTCGATGAACGTCGACGCCCCAGGCTCGACGCAGGTGAAGATGACCGCGGTTGACGTGCGGAAGGTCTCGTGGCCGGTCGTCAGGTCGAGTTCGACGTCATAGGAGGCAACGTTGAGCAGGCGGGCGCGCTCGCGCGCCTCGTCGCGGGTGAGGTTGTTGGGCACCCGGTTCCTTTCGGACGGCACGGACTTGCAGGACTGCACACGGTCATCACCGTGTTCCCAGTCTCCCACGCCGATGAGGGGAACGGTCGCCGCCGGGGGACGTGGTGGTCGGGGACGTGGTGGTCGGGCCGTCGGCCGTGGTACCGGTGCCGGAGATGGTGGATTGTGGTGATTGGCGCGGGGTGCCCGCTCTCGCTGGTCGCCGATGCGGCACGATGGCGACATCTTCCGCGTGACCAGCCTGCGGGAGGATCGGGATGTCCGCGCGGTCGCGGGAAGGCAGGAAGAGGGCAGGACAGGAAGGGAGCCGCCGGTGAGACGGGTGGCGGGGCTCGGTCGCGTCCCCGGGCGCCCTCACCGGGCTCGCCGGGCCTCAGCCGTTCCGGCCGGCGGTGGGTCGTCCACCGCGCCGATGCCCACCGCGCCGATGCCCACCGCGCCGATGCCCGAGGCGGCGGCATCCGAGCCACCAGGCGGGCCGCGGGCCGCCGGCGGGGGGGAGTCCCCGGCTCGGCGGGCCGACTATCACATCCCGGTCGCGCTGCGGGTCTCGGCGGGCTGGTCGTGGCGTCTGATCGTCACGGGCGCGGCCATCTACATCCTGCTGATGGTCGTGGGACGGGTCCGGATCGTGGTGATTCCGCTCATCGCCGGGCTGCTCATCGCCGCTCTCATCCATCCGCTCGCGCACCGGCTGCAGCGGCTCGGTATGAACCGGCTGGGCGCTGCCTTCACCGCGTTGTTCGTGTTCTTCGCGGTGTTCGTGGGTGCCGGGGTGGCGGTGGGCTTCAACGCAGCGAACGAGATCCCCACGGTCAGCGATCAGGTCAGCGAGGGCGTCGAGCAGATCCGCGGCTATCTGAGAAACGGTCCGCTCCACCTGTCACAGAGCCAGATCGACAATCTGGTCGACGACATCCGCAAGAGCCTGGCGAACAACCGGGGGCGCCTGGTCTCCGGGGTGATCTCCGGCGCCTCGGTGGCCGCCGAGGTGCTCACCGGCCTGCTCGTCACCCTGTTCTCGACCTTCTTCTTCCTGTACGACGGGGATCGTATCTGGAACTGGATCGTCACCCGCTTCCCGGACGGAGCGGAGGAGCGGGTGCGTGGCGCCGGTCGGGAGGCGTGGAACACGTTGACCGGCTACATTCGTGGGACGGTCTTTGTCGCGGCGGTCGACGCGATCGGTATCACCATCGGCCTGGTCGGCGTGGGTGTCCCGCTCGTCGCGCCGCTGGCCCTGCTGACGTTCTTCGGCGGGTTCGTCCCGATTGTCGGGGCGACGGTGGCCGGCGCCGCGGCGGTACTGGTGACCCTGGTCTCGAATGGCGTGCCGGATGCGTTGATCATTCTGGGTGTCGTGTTGGCCGTGCAGCAGGTCGAGGGGCACCTGTTGCAGCCGCTGGTCATGCGGCGGGCGGTGCGGTTGCATCCGCTCGCGATTGTCATCGCGCTGTCGGCCGGTGGCGTGTTGGCCGGCATCCCCGGTGCCATCGCCGCCGTTCCGTTCGCTGCCATGGTGAACAGGGTCGCCGGTTATCTCGCCGTGAGCGGGAAGTGACCACCACCCCGACGGGTTGATCCCGGTCGAACGGTGCCGTCGACCGAGGAGACCACATGAGCGCCGAAACTCTCGACACCCCCGCGGCCACGTTCGTACCCACACCCACACCCACACCCACGTCCGTACCCTTGCCCGCGGACGCGACCGAAGCGGTCTTCTGGGACGGAGTTCTGCTCGTCGCTGCTACCCCCGGCTTCCACGAGCTCAAACGGACCTGGGACCAGGACCCGATCCTCACGTGATCGGGCATGATGACACATCATGCGTGTCCATCTGGGATCTGACCATGCGGGCTTCCACCTGAAGGAGGCGCTCGCCGAGCGTCTGGTGGAGCTGGGCCACGCGCCCGTCGACCATGGTCCTGTCGAGTACGACCCCGACGATGACTACCCTCCGTTCGTCCTCGCCGCCGCCGCCGCCACCGCTGTCGAACCGGGCAGCATGGGCATCGTCATCGGGGGATCGGGCAACGGGGAGGCCATCGCGGCGAACAAGGTCGCCGGGGTGCGCGCGGCCCTGGCATGGAGCGAGCAGACGGCGACGCTGGCCCGCCAGCACAACGATGCCAACGTGCTGAGCCTCGGCGCGCGCATGTACACCGTCACGGCGGCCCTGACGTTCGCCGAGGTCTTCCTCACCACGCCGTTCAGCGGGGAGCAACGACACGTGCGGCGGCTTCGGATGCTCTCGGCCTACGAGCGGACCGGGGACGTACCGTCGGTGCCCGGGTCGGCCTCGTCGGCTTCCTGAGACCTGTTCTTCGAGGACCCGGTCTCGGCAGGGCCGCTCTCATGCGGTCCGGCGGATCCGCGGTCGGAGCGTCGGCGGGTCCTGCGGGCACCCCGGCCGCGGCGGTCGGTCGTGGCGCTCTCGGCTCCGGCGCTGCTGGCTTCGGCACGACCGGCTCCGGCGCTGCTGGGGCCGCCGCGGCGGACCGGGTCGGTGGGGCTGGTCGACGGGGTCGCCGGTGCGGGGCGTGATCCGCGATGCAGTACCACCGATCGCTCGGCCTCGGCGAGGTCGGCGTCGGTGGGCCGGGCGGCGTCGCGGGCCCGCATCGCCGTTCTCGGGGGCAGCTTGCTGCGACCCGCATCGATGAGACCGCGCAGCTGCGCGTCCGCCTCGCCCGCCCCGGCCGCATGCGACCGGGCCCGACCTGCGCGCTCGGGTCGTGGCATGGCTCCTCCATCCGCCCTGGCCGGAACCCTTGGTGGATCATCCCAGAAGCGGGCCGCTCGGGGAGGCCTCGTGACGCGGGTGGACGTCGGAAATCCGCCGGTGCGCGGTTATCCCCCGCGACAGGTTGATCTCCATCCTTCCATTTCCGAAGGTCTCCGGAAGTTCACCGTCCCGGGTGCTACCGGCGGGTCGCCCGACAGCGACAGCCCGACCGTTTCCGGTCCGGTCCGGTCGACGCCGGGCCCCGGAATCGTCGTGGCGTCGCCGATCCACGGTTCGCAAATCCGTACCCGGTGTCGGCGGTTGGTCCCCCGCCGGCCCGCCTGCCGCGTTTTTCTGCTCCGCAGCGTGCACGCCCGCGGGCGCCGGGTCGCCGCACCGCGACCTGGCCGACCGTCCGATCCAGGATGATCCGAGGCGCTCCGGGGGATCGGCCACCCCCTGTCCGAGCTGTTCTGCCTCATCCGTATGCTACACATCGCCAGATGAACGTCTGATAGTCCAACGTACGCTCAATAGATGTCCACCTGTACTCAAGAGATGCCCATTGTGTCACATTGCCAGTAAATGAAACAAAAGGAAATTCTAGCATGCATACTTTGCCGCGTTTCGGTAGAACGCCTAAAACTGTTTGCTGATCTCGATCGGCCGTCACCAACCGCTGCGCCTCGGTGGCTTCAGTCATCGGCTCCGTCGTCGCGGCCTAGGAGTGAGTCTTGGACCGCGTGCCTGTGAGCGTTGTCATCCCCGCCTACAACGAGGCGATGCGCCTGCCCGGCTCGCTACCCCCGCTGATCTCGGTCATGCACAGGATCCCCGGTGCCGAGGTGATTGTGGTTGACGACGGCAGTACGGACGGCACCGCTGCGATCGCCGAGGAGTTGCTCGCGGATCTGCCCGGTGGTCGGGTCCTGCGGCTGCCGTGGAACTCGGGCAAGGGCGCCGCGGTCCGCATGGGGGTGTCGGCCGCGCACGGTGAGTCGATCGCCTTCCTGGACGCCGACGGCGCCTCCGACGTCAATGATCTTCCTCTGCTCCTCGCCGCGCTGGAGCACGCCGAAGTGGCGCTCGGATCGCGCCGGGTTGGGGCGGGTGCGGTCCGCAGCAGTGGCCGGCGGGTCGGCAGCTGGGCCTTCAACCAGATCACCCGGTCCCTGACCAGCCTGGACGTCGCCGACACCCAATGCGGGTTCAAGGCTTTCCGCGGCCCCGAGGCCAAGCTGCTGTTCAGCCTTGCGCGCTCCTCCGGATTTGGCTTCGACGTGGAGGTGCTCTCGATCGCCCGGTCGATCGGCTACCGGATCGCCGAGGTCCCGGTCCGATGGGCGGAGATACCCGGTGGCACGTTCCGGGTGACCCGGCACACCCCCGCGATGCTCGTCGACGTGATGCGCGCCCGGCGGTACCTGAACCGCTCCGCTCCCGGCCTCGTAGTGACGCGTCCCACGGTGCAGTCGCCCGCCGCCGCGGCAGCGCCGGTTCGTCCGGGCGACGGGGCGTCCCCCGCCGCGCAGGTCCGAGTCCCGCCTTCTGCCGTGAGCGTCCCGGCCCCCGCGGAACCGGTGACCGCCGGGCCGCCGCCCGCCGTCCTCACGGCGGCCGTGGGGGGCGTCGAGAAGCCCCTGCGCCTGCCCGCGGACCTGGGTGGTGTGACTCCGCTGCCTCGGAAGGCTGTATGAAGGTCCGGCGAACCGGACCCCATCCTTATCCTTTGGAGTAAGCGATCCCTTCCCCCGCCGCCGGCACCCCCACGACGGCGCAGGGCCTCGGCGCGCCGTCACCCGCCCCGGCCGTCGCAGCCCCGGCCGTCGCCGCGTCGCCGCGTCGCCGCGACACGCGGACGTCACGGCGGCCCCTGTTCGGCATGGCCGCCGGCTTTATGGTGCTCTTTCTGCTCCAGGCCCCCGGCAACCTGACCGCCGACACCAAGCTGGACGTCCCCCTTGACCCGTGGGGCTTCATGGGGCGGGCCACCCACCTGTGGAACTCCCTCGCCGAGTTCGGCTACCTGCCCAACCAGTACGTCGGCTACCTGTTCCCGATGGGACCGTTCTTCGGTGCCGGTGACCTGCTCGGGATACCCGCCTGGGTCACCCAGCGGCTGTGGATCGCGCTGCTCCTCACCGTCTCCGCCTGGGGGGTCGTGCGGCTGGCCGAGGCCCTGCGGCTCGGCGTACCGCGCACCCGGGTGCTGGCCGGACTCGCCTACACCCTGTCCCCGATGTTCCTCGGCAAGATCGGGGCGACTTCCGTGGCGCTCGCGGGCGCCGCCATGCTCCCGTGGATCACCCTGCCGCTCATCCTCGCGCTGCGTCCGGACGGCGCCTTCGGCGCCGACACCGGTACGGCCGCCACCACCAGTACCACGGCCGTCGATGATGTCGATGCCGCTGACGATCCCGCCCTGGACCCGGGCCGGCGGCTGTCCCCGCGACGGGCGGCTGCCCTGTCCGGACTCGCCATCCTGGGCACCGGCGGAATCAACGCGACGGTCACGCTGTGCGTCCTGCTCTGTCCGGCGGCGGTCCTTGTGTTCGCCGGCGGCACCCGCCGGGCCTGGGCGCTGCGGGCCTGGTGGGTCGTCGCCGTCATCCTCGCCTCGGCCTGGTGGCTGCTGGCGCTGATGGTGCAGGGCCGCTACGGGCTGAACTTCCTCGCGTTCACCGAGACCGCCCAGACGACCACGGCGACGACGTCGGTGGCGGAAGCCCTGCGCGGCGCGACGGACTGGCTGGCGTATGTCCAGTTACCCAGGCCCTGGCTGCCGGCCGCCACCGAGTACGTGTCCCGGCCGGTGCCTATCATCGGATCGGCAGCCGTGGCGGCGATCGGGCTGTGGGGGCTGTCCCGGGCCGATCTGCCCGCCCGCCGGTTCCTGCTGGTGACGTTGGCCGCCGGCACGGTCTCGGTGGCTGCGGCCTATCCGGGGCATCCGGGCAGCCCGCTGGCGGGCGTGGTGCGGGACCTGCTCGGTGACCAGCTGGGCTTTCTGCGCAACGTCTACAAGTTCCAGCCGGTGGTGCGCCTGCCGATAGCCCTGGGGATCGCGCACGCCCTGACGGTCCGACCTGTCAGTCTCACCGCCCGTGTGCGGAGATGGACGACCCGCGGGGCTTCCCGCCGGCACGGCAGGACCGCGGACATGATCGTGACCGTCGCGGTGAACGTCCCCGTCGTGCTGACCGTGGCCGCGCTGGTCTGCGGCATGACGCCAGCGCTCGCCGGCAGGGCGCTGCAGCCCCGGCCGTTCGCCCGGGTGCCCGACTACTGGGTGGCCGCCGCGGACTGGCTGGCCGCCCATCCCCAGGACGGCCGGGCACTGGTGCTGCCCGGCTCGCCGTTCGCCGAGTACGAGTGGGGCCGGCCGCTCGACGAGCCGCTGCAGTGGCTGGCCCGCACGCCGTGGGGGGTCCGCGGCCTGATCCCGCTCGGTGGCACGGGCGTGACCCGGCTGATGGACGGCATCGAGCACCAGCTCGCCACCGGGTCCGCCGCGGGCCTCGCCCCGGCGCTGGCCCGGGCCGGGATCGGCCAGATCCTGCTCCGCAACGACCTGGAACAGAAGAACTGGGACGTCCCCCCGTCCACCGACGAGCTCCACCGGGCGTTGCGTTCCTCCGGTCTCACCCTGACCGCCGCGTTCGGCCCGCAGGTGCCGGCGCGCGCCTCGGCGAAGGAGAGGCTCGTCCCGGAGCTGCGTAACCCGACCGCGCGGGTACCCGCGCTGGAGGTCTGGACCGTCCCGGGCGGCGCGAAGCTTGTCGGCTCCTACCCGGCGGACACCGCCGTCGTCGTCTCCGGCGGCCCCGAGGCGACGGTGCAGCTCGCCGGGCAGGGCCTGCTGAGCAGCGACCGGGCCGCCGTGCTCGCCGCGGACCTCGCCGCGGATCGCACCGATCCGTCCGCCGCCGTGGCGTCTTCGACGAGCCCGGCGGCGATCAAGGTTGCGCCGGGGGAGGTGATCGGCCCGACGACCGCCTGGGTCGACACGGACACCCTGACCCGGCGCGACAGCACCTTCGGACTCGTCCACGACGCCGCTTCGTACCTCCTCGGGCCCACCGGCACCGCGGTCGGCAAGACGGGGGAGCCCCACCAGTGGGCCGAGGCCGACGTCGCCGGCCACCAGACGGTCGCGGGCTACGTCGGCGGCATGTCCGTCACCGCGTCCTCCTACGGCTACGACCTACTCGCCGCGCCGGACCTCGCGCCACCGGCGGCCGTCGACGGCTTCGCCGCGACCGCGTGGACGGCACAGCGCACGAAGGGCACGACGTCGGCCGGGCAGTGGATCCAGCTCGATGCCGGCCGGCGGATGACCGTGCCCTACCTCGACGTGCGGCTGCTGTCCGAGGGTTCGTGGCGGCCGGCCGTCGAGGCGCTGCGGGTGTCCAGCGAGGCGGGCTCGGTGGTCACCGAGGTGCGTCCGGTGGAGGACATCCAGCGCCTCGCCGTCCCAGCGGGGCCGAGCCGCTGGTACCGCATCACGTTCGCGCGGGTCGGCCAGGAGACCGACGACACCCTCGGCGCCGGTATTCGGGAGATCACCATCCCCGGGGTCACCTTCCGCCACTACGCGCAGCTCCCCACCGACGTGGCCCGGCGCTTCGCCGCGCCGGACGGGGGGCTGGTCGCCTTCTCGATGGCCCGGGAGCGGGTCGACCCGGCGCAGCCGTTCGGCGGCTCGGAGGAGCTGGCGCTGTCCCGGCGCTTCGAGGTGCCCCGGGACATGACCTTCACGATGAGCGGCTCGGCGAGCTTCATCCCCCCGCCGCGGGGGACACCCCCAGCGGGTGACACTCCGTTGCTGGTCGACTGCGGCCAGGGCCCCACCCTGGTCGTCGACGGGACCCGTTACCCCCTGCGGATCTCCGGCCGGGACAGCGACGTCACCTCGGTGCGGCCGGTGCGGGTGTCGCTGTGCACCGACGGCGGCACGCTGCGGCTCTCGGCGGGGCCGCACCTGCTCGGCGTCGACCAGGGAGCGACCTCCATCCTCGTCGACGCGATCGCGCTGGTCGGATCGGGCGCCCAGGTGAGCGCGGCCACGCCGCGGGCGACGACGGTGCACGAGTGGACAGCGGAGCACCGGACGGTCCAGATCGGCGCCGGTGACCGCGCCTTCCTCGCCGTCCGGGAGAACGCCAACTCCTCGTGGACGGCGAAGCTGAACGGCGTGGCGTTGACCCCGCTGCGCCTCGACGGCTGGCAGCAGGGCTGGATCGTCCCGGCCGGCACCGGCGGCACGATCGTCATCGACAACGCGCCCGGTGCGGAATACCGCCGCAACCTCGTGGTGGGGCTGTTGCTGGTCGTGGTGCTGGTCGTGCTCGCCGTGCTGCCCGCCCGGTTCCGGCTACGGCCACGATCCGACGAGAACGGCTATCCGGCGCTGCTGAGGCCGCGCCGGCTGGGCCGGCTGGGCCGGGCGACGGTGTCCCCGCCGGTGGCCGGTGTGGGGTGGACGGTGCTCGCCATGCTGGCGGTGGCGCTGGTGGCGGGCCCGGTGGCGCTGGCCGTACCGGTGTTCGTCCTGGTCGGTCGGCGCTGGCCCGCGGCGGGGGGCCGCTGCGCCGCGGTCGCCATGATTGGCGCGGGAATCGGGGTGGCGGCGCAGCCCGGCAGCCAGCCCGGATCCGGGCAGGGGGCGTTCGGGCCGCTGGTCCAGGTGTTCGGCGCCTTGGCCTTGGCGGCGGTGCTGGCCGCGTTGGCCGGGCGGGCCTGGGACCGTCCCGCCGGCTCGGGCGCCGGCGCCCACTTCGGCGCCCGAGCCGGGTCCGATGTCGGGCATAGGACTCGCAATCCCTATACCGACAGCAAGGGACTCGGTTAGCGTTTTCGTGGCGCCGATTGTTCGGACGTCGTCCACCGTCTGTTCCTGAGGGAGACATCCGGTCATGATCACAGCCAGGCGTGCCGTGCGTGGAGTCCGCGTGGATGCTCTACGGCCGATCGGGGCCTCGCGCCCGGCCTGGGCCGATGCGGTGGGCGGGGATGGCGGCGTCGGCGGCACGCCGTCGGTCCTGGGCGACGGGGAGTTGGTGGAGCAGCTGGCGCGGGCGATCCACGACCGCTATCTGGAGCATGAGCTCGGTAAACGGCACGCGGCCGGATCGAGGCCCGGACTGCGGCCCTGGGCGGAGCTCTCCGAGGCGCTGCGGGAAGCCAACCGTGATCAGGCGGTTCATTACGAGACGGTGCTGCGTAACCGTGGCTGGGTGTGCACACCGGCCGAGCAGGACGTCGATCCGGCTGTCGATCCGTTTTCGCTGTCCGCCGCCGAGGTCGAGGAGCTCGCCCGGGCCGAGCACGACCGGTGGCGGCAGCACAAGGAGCGGCAGGGTTACTCCTACGGTCCGGTGCGCGAGGACCTCGGCCCGGACAAGCGTCACCCGTCGATGGTGGACTGGGAGGAGCTGACCGAAGAGGACCGTGATCGGGACCGCGACGCGATCCGGAACATGCCGGCCGTTCTGGCCCGGGCCGATCTGTGCATCACCCGGCGACCCGCGGCCGAGGCGGCTATCCGGTGAGCGGCTGACGGCCGCGACGATCGTCGGCGCATTGCCGCTGTCCGCCGATGACCCCGAAGACCTCCGCAGCCTGAGCGCACCGGTCACCTTATTTTCGTGTCAGCCCCCTGGGTACCGTCCCGATCAACGGTCACCTGGTTTTCCCGCTAGCTCCGTGGAAAGCATGTTCGAGGCTGCTCGTCGCGCTCCGGCCTTCGCCTGATCGCCCCGGTTGTCGGTCGGGATCGGACCGGGACCCGGATCCGGGGGAGATGCCGCCAGGTCACGGCTGGCCGCGAACAGCAGGTCCTCGCCGGTCGCCGGGCGTAGCCGCAGGTCGGCGAGCGCGCCGACCCCGACTCCGGCCCGGGTCAGGGCGGTGCGTGCGGCGGCGGGGCCGGCGCCGTAGAGGAGCGCGATCATCTCCGGGCCGGTCGGATCCGGCCGGTACACCAGGTCCGTGCGGCGCAACGCCGGGCGGGAGGTGCCGACCGGCAGGGTGAAACGGGCGTGCGTGAGGTCATCGTCCCGGCGCCGGCGCTCCAGGCCCCGATCCGGTCCCCGACCCCGCTGCGGCGCGCGGCCTTGTTCTCCTGCTTCGGCCCGCTTCGCCGCCGGGTCGGCCAGTCGGTCGATCTCGGCGGTGACCACCCGGGCCAGCAGTTCGGCGCTGGCGTCCCAGGTGAACCCGGCCGCCCAGGCGCGGGCCGCCGCGCGCAGCTCGGCCGCCGCGGGCGGCTCGGCCAGTAGCCTTAGCGCCGCGTCGAGGGTCTTCTCCAGCGGCTCGCCCTCGTCGACCAGCCATCCCGTAGTCCCGTCCCGGACCGCGTCGCGCAGCCCCGGGACCCGGAACGCCACCGCGGGCACCCCGAGGGCAGCGGCCTCCAGGACCGACAGCCCCCAGCCCTCACCATGCGAGGGGTTGACTGTCAGCCAGGCCGAGGAAAGCAGCCGGTCGCGGGTGGCGGCATCGGTGTAGCCGTGCCAGCGCACGGCGTCACCGTCCCGGTCGGTCGTGCCTCCCGAGCCCGGAGCCGCCCCCGGGTCGGTAGTGGTCACCGCACCGGTAGTGGTCAGCCCGAGGGCGACCGCGCGGGCGGTCAGCCGTTCGCGGTCCGGGCCGTCGCCGACGATGTGGACGGTGAGCCCGGGATGCGCCCCGACCAGCGCGGGCAGCGCGTCGAGGAGCAGGTGGAGCCGCTTGTGCGGCACGAGCCGGCCGACGCACACGATGGTGGGTGCCGTCGCGGGGCCGCCATCCGAGCCTGCGGGCCCACCGCCAGCCGGGCCCGTGAACGTAGTGGCCCCGGCGGCCCCGGCGGCCCCGGCGGCCGAGGTGGTCACCCCGTTGGGGACCAGGAAGCGCGGGCCGGGCAGGCCGAGGATGTCACGGGCCTCGGCGCGGGTCGAGGGGGAGACGACCACCACCGGCCGGCGCCGGTAGACCCACCGGCTGCCCGGCGCCTCCAGCAGTTGCCCCACCCGGGCGACCGGCCCGGGGAAGTACAACGGAAACTGTTTCTGATGAACGTGGTGGAGCACCTGCACGACGGGGGTGCTCGCCGGCAGCACCAGGGGGCTGAAGAACGGGATCCCGTTCTGGCAGTCGACGACGGCGTCGACGCGGTGCCCGGCCCGGCCCAGGCTGGCCAGCCGGGCGAGCACCGATGGATAGACGCCGAAGGTACCGCCCCCGCGGCGCACCTCGACGCCGCCAACGGACTCGGCGACGGGCGGACCAGGGCGTTCACCTTCCGTGGCCCGCGAGGTCAGCAGGGTGACCCGGGCACCGGCCGCGGCGAACCGCTCGGCGATCGACTGGCAGAACAACTCCGCCCCGCCGGCCTGCGGATGCTCCCGGTCCCGCCAGTTGAGGAACACCACGTGCCGGCCGGCGAGGGTGGGCAGGTACCGGCGCTCCCGGGACCCTCCGAGGTGTGTCGATCCTCCCGGGGGCGTCACGCTGGGACTTCCCGTCACCGGTGGCATTCCTTCCATTTCGTTCCGCTCGCCAGGGCTTACCATGTTCGTCTGCAAGGTTCGCCTGCAACCTACCGATGTCGGAAAATCGTCGACCACCTACCATGGCCGGTGTTCCGCTGTGGGTGATTTCGACGTGTCCCGTTCCCGGTGGGGAGACTGATGGCGAAGCCCTCGCGTGAGGCTGTGACGGGCCTGCTGGCCGGTCCGGCAGCACTGGCCGTCGCCGGCATGCTCGTCAACGGGTGCAACCTGCTGATGAACCTGATCGTCGCCCGGTCGCTGGACCCGGACTCCTACGGCGCCGTGTCGGTGCAGGTCAGCATCTTCCTGATCCTCTCGGTCGCGGGTAACGCGCTGCTGATCGCCGTGGTGCAGCACGAGACGTCCGGCCCGGGGGGCACCCGGCGCGAGCAGTGGTCCTGGATCCGGCGGCTGCGGGGCGCCTGCGGCGTCGGCATCGCGATCTCCGCGATCGTCGCGGTGGTGCTGTGCCGGCCGGTGGCCGCGCTGATGTCCTATCCGCATCCGCTCGCGATCGCCGAGGCGACCATCGGTGCCGCGCTGTGGACGCTGCTGTGCGTCGAACGCGGCCTGCTGCAGGCCAGGGGGGCCTATCCGCGTCTCGCCGTCAACTTCGTGGTCGAGGGCTTCGTCCGGATCGGCCTGGTGATCGTGCTCGTGCTGGGCGGGCTCGGGGTGAACGGCGCGGGCCTGGGCATCGTGCTCGGCGTCGTCGTCGGCGCCGAGCACGCCCGGTGGGCCGTCACGCGCACCCCGCGGCTGCCGCGCCCGCCCGCGTCCCAGCGCGGGGCGCCCGTGTCCCAGCGCGGGGCGCCCGTGCTGCCTGACGACGGCACACCGCCGGCCACCGGGCCGATTCCGCTGCCGATCCCGGCGCCACGCGCCAGCGCCCGGCAGAGCGTCATTGCCGACACCACCGTCGCCCTCGGCGCGCTGATCCCCCTCGCCCTGCTGCAGAACATGGACGTCGTCATCGTCGGCTGGCTGGGCTCCTCCGGGGTCGGCGGCTACGCGGCGATCTCGACGGCCTGCAAGGTACCGGTCTTCATCGGGCTGGCGGTCGCGAACTTCCTGCTGCCCGAGGCGGCACGACGGCGCAAGGAGGGACGCCCCGCCGGGGGCACGTTGGTCGTGGCGCTGGTCTTCGTCGTCGCTCCCGGGCTCTTCCTTGCCGGGCTCGGTCTGTTCGCGGCGAAGTGGTTGATCGGACTCGTCTTCGGGGCGCATCTCACCGCCGCCGCCTCCGCGCTGTCGGTGCTCGCGCTGAGCATGACCCTGCTGGCCGTCACCCTGATGTTCACCACGTACCTGCTCGGCGCCGGGGTGCGCCGGGTCGTCGGCGTGCTCGCCGTCGCCACGGTGGCGACGGCTGGGGCGCTTGTCTCGGCCGGCGGCGGATCGATGGCCACGGCCACCGCCGCGCTCGCCGCCGAGTCGGTGACCGCACTCGCGGTCGGCCTGCTCGTGGTCCAGCTGCATCACGCCGACCGCCGGGTGGCGCGGGTCGCCGAGACGCACCGGCGGCCGGCGGGGGATATGGGGCTACCCAACCCCCAACCCGGCGAGGGGGTCCCGGCCCGGGTGTGAGGAGCTCCTCTGCCCGACGAGTCCCAGCCCACCCCGCGCGGAGAGGCCACCGCTGATGCCAGCCCAGACCCGTCCGAACGCGGACGGCGGTGAGCCCGGTTCTCCCGTTTCTCCCGGGTCGTCGGGGTCGGTGCGTTCGCCGCTCGCCGTCACTCGCCGCCGCCTGCTTGCGACGGCCGTGGGCCTCGGCGCGACATCCGCCGGTGCCCTCGTCGCCGCGCGCCTGCTCTCCTCGTCCTCGGGTCCGACATCCTCCGGTGACCTGCCGCTGAGCCGACCCTCGGCACCAGTCGGCGGGGTCACCGTGGGGCCGTCGATGCCGGCCGGGGCGGTGGCGGGCCTGCCCGGGAATCTGCTGACCATTTACGGCGCACCCGGCACCTTCGGAAACCTCGACGACCGGTCGGCCATCGAGATTGCCGGGGTGCCGGGCTGGGGCTTCGGCCCCGGTCAGGCCGCCTTTCTGTCCGCGGTCGCCGCGGACGGCACCGTCTTCCTCGCGACGACTCCGTTCACCGACGACCAGGCGAAACTGACCGGCACGGGCATGGAGATAGAGATCTTCGAGCCGGCCGCCGAACGGTTCACCCGCCTGGTGATCCCCTCAACGAAGGGCCGGACAAGCCTGCCCCGGGCCGACCCGAACTACCATGGTGTGGGCGGCGGGGACATCTCGGACGTGATCGTCGTGCCCGGTCCGGACGGCACCGAGCGGGTGGTCTTCGTCTCGCTGATGCCCTTCTTCGGCTGGAACACCTCCATCGATGGCGAGTTGCCGAGCATCGGTCAGCTCCGGCGGGATTCCCCGGGCGGACGGTGGGCCTACGACCGGACGGCGTCCAGGACGGCGGCCCAGCTCGCCGGGACCGCCCCGCCGCACGTGGCGGCGCTGGCCTTCCCGGTGCTCGCGCCGCTGGAGCCGCGCTCACCGCGCGGGCCGTCCTCGATCGCCCGGCTGCCCCGCAGCGGGCACCTGGTCATCGCCCAGTACCTGGGGACCGGGGTCGGCGGCACCGACAACGGCGCCCTGCTCGTCGTCGACCTTGCCGGCCGGGTGCGGGCGCACTGGCAGTACCCGCAGGTCCGCCCGCTGGGCCTCGAACTGGTCGTGAACCCGCGGGAGGTCGTCGCCGATCCCACCAGCGAACCCGATGACGAACGGTTCGTGCTGATCAGCGACGTGCGCGGGCTGGACTTCCGGGCCCAGCCCTTCCCCGTGCAGGAGTTCTCCTACTCGGCGTCGCGGGGCACCATCAGCCCGAGGAGCACGGCGGTGCGCGCCGTTCAGGACGGCTCCCGGATGGAGTCGGCCGTGTTCGGCGCGGACGGCACCCTGTATGTGGCCCGCACCAAGGCCGACGGGCTGCGGGCGGAGACCCTCGCCGTCTACCCGAAGATCGATGGGGAGCGCGGCCTGGTGACCCGGGCCCCCGCCACGGGCAACTGGCCGGTCGACACCTGGGGCATCGCCAACCGCCCCGACTACCTGGTCGCGGGCACCGACCGGGGTGGGCTGGTGCGCAGCATCACCCTCGATCCGGCCACCGGCGCGGTGCTGCTCGCCGGGCTCGACGGCCTGGTGCAGGTCGTGCGGCCGGCGGGGCGCGGCACGCGGATGACCTTCCGCACCGACCGGCCGATCGACGTGGGGCTGAGCAGGCTGCGGGGCCCCGCGACCCGGTATGTCGGGGTGCGCCGCGGCGCGGTCGACGCCCGCCGTCGCAGCCTGTGGCTCCCGGTGAACCAGCTGCTGCTCGACGGCCTGCCCTGGCCGTACCCCCCGTTCAAGCTCGATCAGTGGTTGCTGCGCGTCAACCTGGATGTGCTGCTCGGTGACGGGTAGGTGACGGGCGGCCAGCGGGGGCCAGCGGGGGCCAGCGGCGTTCGGCGGGGCCTGCGGCGGCCGGCGATGCTTAGCCCCCGCCGGCGGCGGCGTGTAGCGGCAGCGCGAGCAGGTAGGGGTCGACGTGGGTGCCGAGGAAGCCGAGATGGCGGTAGAACGCCCGGCCGGGTTGCCGTATCGCGTGGGCGAGCAGGAGCGGCACTCCGACCATGCGATGGACGGTCAGCGACCGCATCACGGCGTCCCGCACGAGTTGGGCGCCGAGCCCGCGGCCCTGGTACCGGACATCGACCGCGAGCCGCCCCACGAACATCGCCGGAACGGGTTCGGTGGACCGGCGCGACCACCGGCGTGAACCGGGGATCCGTTCCAGGGCCGCGGTGGCCAGGCAGTAGTAGCCGGCGATCCGGGTAGCGTCGACGATCACGAACGTGTTTGTCGTCCGGTCCTGCTGGTGTTCGAGGGCGTGGTGGCGCAGCCAGCCGTCGAGCAGGTCGTCACCGCTGTTGAAGGTGAGCCGGTCCGGGCCCTCGGACAGGGCCGCGGGCTTGGCGAGGGGCACTGCGTAGGATCCTTTCTTGGGGCCGCGTCGGACCGCGTCGGGATCGCCGGTCGACTGGTCGGCCGATCGGGAGGCGGGCAGAGGTGGCGGGGTACTCCGGCTACTCCTGCTGCTCCGAGCCCGGTTCCTCGTCGAGGAGCCGGCGCAGCCGGGGGGAGTCCGGCGGCGGCGCGTCGAGCAGCGCCTCGAGCTTGCTCCAGTCGGCATCCGGGACGCGGAACAGGCGGCGGTCGGCGAGAACCTCTCGCGCGTATCGCTTCATGGCCTCGGCGGCGAAGTCCTCAAGGGACAGGCCCTCACCCTCCGCGGCCGAGCGGATGATCTCGGCTTCATCCTCGGGTAGCCGTACCGCGAGTCTGTCGTCCCTGGCGGTGCTCATGCTGGCAGTCTGCCCTCCGGGTCTTCGGACCCGTTTCCCCGGGTCTCGCTCGCCGACGTGGGTACCACATCCATCGCGGCCGTGTCGCCCGGATACTCGAAGGCCGGCCGGAGCGCGGATCCGGTCGGGTGCCCGGCATCTCTTCGTACCAGATCTTCGTACCAGAGAGGTCCTACGCCCGTGGTGCTTTCGCCTGTCCCCACCGTCCCGCTCGCGCACGGTGCCCGGATGCCCAGGCTCGGGCTCGGAACCTGGCCGCTGAACGACCGGGAGGTCCAGGGGGTGGTGGAACAGGCGCTCGGGCTGGGCTACCGATTGATTGACACCGCGCACAACTACGGCAACGAGAAGGGAGTGGGCGCCGGACTACGCGCCGCCGGCGTGCCCCGCGAGGAGCTGTTCGTCACCACGAAGTTCAACAAACGCTCGCACAGCGTCCGCGGCGTGCGCAGGGCCGCCGTGGAGAGTACCCGCCGGATGGGGCTGGACTACCTCGATCTGCTCCTCATCCACTGGCCGAACCCGTGGCGGGATCGGTACGTCGAGGCCTGGAAGGGGCTCGTCGAGCTGTTGAAGGACGGCCAGGTGCGCGCGATCGGGGTGTCGAACTTCAAGACGACCCACCTCGACCGGTTGCTGGCCCAGACCGGTGTCGCGCCGGACGTGAACCAGATCCAGCTCGATCCCCGACTCGGCCGGTCCGCGATCCGCGCCTACCACGCGGAGCAGGGGATCGTGACGGAGGCGTGGAGCCCGCTGGGCGCCGGCACCGGGCTGCTCGACGAACCCGTGATCACGCGGATCGCCGCCGCGCACGAGCGCACCCCCGCGCAGGTCGCCCTGCGCTGGCACATCGAGCTGGGCATCGTGGTGGTGCCGAAGTCGGCCAGCCCCAGGCGCATGGCAGAGAACATCGACGTCTTCGACTTCACGCTTTCCGCTGAGGAGATTGCCGCGATCTCCGGACTGGACCGGGGCGCCGCGGGGGAGGCGGACGCCCTCGACTCCGACGTGTTCGGGCACTGAGCTCCGGGAGTTCGGGGTCCCTGGGAGCTCGGGGCAATCCTCTCGTTTCGTATCATTCATGATACGTACGATGTAAGCCTGCCACGTCTTCACCGGAGGGCGTCGCCCGTAGGGGCTCGGAGCGGTCCGGCAGCCTTGGTGGAGGAATCGTGGGGCGAAAGGCGGCGCCGTCCGCTCCGGGCGGGCACTACCACCACCTGGACGCGTTGCGCGCCGTCTTCATGCTGGGCGGCGTCTTCGTGCATGCCTCGACGCTCGGTGACGACCCGTTCTTCCACGGGATCGCCTACGCCTCCGGCCTCTTCCGGATGGCGGACTTCTTCCTGATCTCCGGGTTCCTCTCCGCGATGCTCGTCGGGAAGTATGGGCCGTCGCGCACCGTGCATCGCAGGCTCGCCAGCGTGGGAATCCCATTCCTGTGCACCCTGGTCCTGTTCAATCCCACCGCGCTCTGGTTGAGCTACAACTTCCACAACCCGGACGTCTCGTTCCTGGACTTCCTGCGTGGAAACATCGTCCCCGAGCCGGTGGGCGAGCTGCGCTGGCCTCTGCAGCTGTGGTTCCTCATGGTGCTGCTCGCCTACGCGCTGTGCACCCCGGCGGCCGTGAGCGTCATATCCCGCCTTGTGGCCAGCTCCCTCTACCGGCGGGCCACCACCGGTCGGCTGCGCGTCATGGCCACGATCATCTCACTCGTCATCGTGACCACCATCCTCATCCGCGGCGGGTACCGGGCCGCGGTGACTCCCGTCATCGGTTCCGATCCCCTCGACCTCCCGGTCGAGGAGACGCTGGACTTCCTGCCGTTCTTCCTCCTCGGCGTGCTCCTCTACCTGGATCGGCGGCGAATCCTGCCGTCCTTTCAGCGGCCCGCGCCGATCCTGCTCGCCGTGGCCGGCGTCCTGCTGCTGGCGGCCAATCAGGACTGGGGTGGAGTGCTGACCTCATCCACCGGTCTGGTGCTCAGCAGGACCCTCTTCACCATCGCGATCACCGCCACGCTCTTCGCCCTTGCCAGCCGGCTCGTCCCCGGTCCGCGGCCCGCCGTCCGCTACCTCTCCGACGCCTCCTACACGGTCTACCTCTTCCACTATTTCTGGATCTACGCCATCGCGACGCTGCTCTCGCTGGACCCGAGCCTCCGCTGGCCGCAGATGCTCCTGGTCACCGCCCTCACCTTCGGCGTGACCCTGGCCATCCACCATTTCGTCATCTTGCGGTCACCCTTCCTCCGCAAGATCTTCAACGGGAAATTCCCGGTCGACGGCCGCCGCGGCACCGGCCGGCCCGCGGCCGGGCCCCTGACCACAGCGGCCGGCACGGCGGACTCCGAGCTGACCCAGCCGCTGCGCTGGCTTCCCCGGGCCGAACAGCTCGACCCGGAACGGACCCAGCACCTGCGCTGGGCTCCCTGACGCAACCTTCCTTTATAACGCTCCCTTATAACGTTTCCTTATGAGGTCATGTCCCGGCGCCAGAAGAGGACGACGGCGACCAGCACCATCGCGGTGCAGTAGACCAGCCCGCGCAGCAGCGCGTCGGCGTAGGGCGTGGCGACGGCGAAGCCACCGGTGGCGATCGCCTCCATCAGCTGCACCGGCAGCCAGGCCCGGGCGGGACCGTAGATGCGCGTGACCAGCATCTCCACCGGCAGCGCGTAGGCGACCGCGACCGCGATCGCCGCGGCAGGCGCGCGGAAGACGATCGCGGCCAGGGCGCCGAGCGCGGCGTAGCCGAGCGATCCGGCGCACAGGTTGACAAAGCTCTTGCTCAGTTCGGCCAGCCCCGCCGCGCTGCTCCAGGCGGCCGTCGACACCCCCTTCAGCGGCGCGAGCGCGAAGGACAGGGCGACCGAAACCACGGTCGCCACGGCGATGACGAGGACCACGAACGCCGCCAGAGCCAGCAGTTTGCCGGCGAGAAGCCGGAGCCGGTGCGGCTGGGCGACGAGCTGGTTGCGCAGGGCCCCGTGCGCATGGTCGCCTGCGAGCGACGCGGCGACGACGGACAGGGCCACCACGCCGAGCAGGATGCTGACCGCCTGCACCCCCTGCGCGACGCCGTTCGCGGCGGACAGCCCGCTGGCCGTGACGGGGTCGCCATCGAAGTCGTTGTGCCCCACCGAGACGAAGGTCAGAACGGTGCCGAGCAGGGCCGAGGCGATGACCGCCCCCAGCGTCCCGAGCAGGAACCGGGTCCGCAACAGCGGCACCCATTCGGCGCGGAAAGCCGTGATCATGTGGCACCTCCACGGCTCTGGGCCGGGTCGAGCCCGGCTCCCACGGCGGGCACACTGCCGTCCGGGGTGCGACCGAAACGGACGAGGTCGCCGTCGATTTCGCCGGTGACGCGCAGGAAGGTCTCCTCCAGGTTCGGCCGATGGGTGCGCAGCGAGCGCAGGGTGATGCCGGCGCGCATCGCCAGTCGGTTGAGGTCCGCGGCCACTCCCTCGCGGGCGTGGGCGGTCACCACCGGATGGCGTTCGCCGACTCCCGCGTCGCACGACGGCCCGGGGCAGAGGTCGATCTCGACCCGAAGGCCGGTCTCACCGAGGAGCCCGGCCAGGCGGCGGGCGTCGTCGTCCCGCTCGGGCACCATGAGGATCCGGGGATCCTCGGCGGAGAGCAGGTCGGTGACGTGCCCCTGGAACAGCATCCGCCCGCCATTGATCATCACCAGATGATCGCAGATCTGCTCGACCTCGGTCAGTAGATGGCTCGACATGAAGACCGTCATGCCGCTGCTGGCCAGCTGACCCAGCAGCGCGCGGATCTCCCGGATGCCCGCCGGGTCGAGGCCGTTCGTCGGCTCGTCCAGGATGAGCAGGCTGGGATCGGGCAGCAGAGCGGCGGCGATGCCCAGGCGCTGCTTCATCCCGAGGGAGTAGGCGGTGAACCGGTCGTCGGCTCGCTCGGTCAGGCCCACCTGTGCGAGGACTTCCCCGACCCGCCGCGCGCGATCGGCGCGGCGCCGCCCGCCGATCCCACGCAGCAGGGCGAGCTGGTCCAGATTGCGCCGGCCGGACAGCCCGGGATGGAACGTCGGGCCCTCGATCATCGCCCCGACCCGGCCCAGGTAGCGGGCCGGATGGGAGATCGACGCGCCCAGCACGTACCCCTGGCCCGCCGTGGGGCGGATCAACCCCAGCAGCATGCGCAGCGTGCTGGACTTCCCGGCCCCGTTCGGGCCGACGAAACCGGACAGCGTCCCGCGCGGCACCTGGAGGTCGAGATGGTCCACCGCCACCCGGTCGCCGTACCGCTTGCCGAGCCCGTGGGTCCAGATTGCCGCCTCGGTCGGGCCCTCGGGCGATCGCCCGGCCAGCCGCGGGGGCCGCGCCGCGCCGCGGGGGCGACCAGCCACGTTCGATGCGTGCGTCGGTTCGGTGACCGAACCCGAAGTCATCGTCTGACAGCCTCCCAGATCATGCGTTCAACTCCCGAGATCGGTCGATCCGTTACCCTCCACCGTGACTCCGTCATCCACCGTGCTCTATGGGAGTCGTGCCCGCGGAGGCCGTCGTGGTCGACCACATGCGCGGCCGCTGGCGGGGTCGGCACCAGCACGGAGGCTGACCGAACTCCCGCGCCGACCGGCGGTACGCACTGGGCGCCGTCGGCACCGGGCACCGCAGCGGCCGGGCCAGTCCCCGGCTCGGGATCCGCCGAGCTCAGCAGGCCTAACGAGCGGACCACGGGCACCGTTCCAGCTCCCGGCACTCCGGAGCGCTCGGTGCCGTGGGAACCCGGAGGTTTCCGCCTCGTCCGAAAGAGTGACGACGTATCGTCATTTTCGCTCATTTCCGACATGTCATCAAACGATCATTGGCGAAAGTCCGGGGCCAGGGCAGGTCCGCGTCGTCGCCGAGGTTTGCGATCATCCGGCGCGGCACAGTCAGTGCGGCGCTCATCGTTCCAGCCGCGAGATGGGGTAGCTGTCGTACGAGCCCCCCGGGGGACCCCACACGTCACCCGACACAACCGGCGCCCGACGGCTGGACGACAATCTTCACATGGGTGAGACGGCTGGCCTTCGGCGTGGCATCCGGGTGCTGACGCTGCTCGCCAGCATCTCGATCATCGTGATGCTGGTGTTGGCCGTGGTCTCCGCCCTGCGGTCACGTCATGCCGCGACGGAGCGGAGCAGGCATCTGGACCCGGCTGCGACCACCACCGCGATGCTCCTGGCCGACTTTGTCGACCAGGAGAATGCTCTGCGTGGCTACATCATCACCCGGGACCGGGGTTTCCTGGTCCCCTACAACGAGTCCGCCAGGTCCATCCCGGTCCTGACGGCACGGCTGGACGCATTGCTGGCCGACTTCCCTGCGCTGCGCGCACAGCACGGGGAAGTCGGCCAGGCGTACCGGGACTGGCGTCGCGAGGTTGTCCGGCCGGAACTGGTCGCGATGGCGAGAGGAGACACCGCCACCGCCCAGGATATCGTGCGCACCAAAGCGCGCCAGGACTTCGACCTGCTGCGCCGCGAGGTCGCGGAGCTCGCCGCGGCGATCGACCGTGAGCAGGTCGAGGCGTCCGGGCGGGTGGAGAGTGCCTCCGTGCTGCTGCTGAGCTCGCTGGCCAGCGCGATGTTTGTCATCCTCGGCTTCCTGCTGACCATTATGATCATCTCGCGGCGATGGCTGCTCCGCCCGATCGGAGCGTTGCAGCGATCCGTCAACGCGGTGGCCGCCGGTCGCTACGACACCCGGATCCCCTCCGTCGGCCCCAAGGAGATCGTGGAGCTGGCCGCCGACGTCGAGACGATGCGCGCCCAGCTGGTGCGGCTCGTCCGCCAGAACGAGCGGTCGTGGGAGGCCCTGGCCCAGCAGGGACCCGCCGTGATCGCACTGCGGGACGCGCTCACGCCCTCGCTCCTGCGGGCCCGCGGCCTGGTCCTGCACGGCCGGGTCGATCCGGCCGAGGGCGAACTTGCCGGGGACTGGTACGACGCCTTCGAGCTGCCCGACGGGCGGGTCGCCGTCGTGGTCGGTGACGTCTCCGGTCATGGAGCCGCGGCCGGGGTCTTCGCGTTGCGGCTCAAGCAACTGCTCGACGCGGCTCTGTCGACGGAGATCGATCCCGGTCGGGCCCTGGAGTGGACGGTGGACAACCTCGGCGAGATCGAGGAGATGTTCGCGACCGCGATCATTGCCGTCGTCGACCCGCGGACCGGGGACCTGTACTACGTCAACGCCGGTCATCCCGACGCGCTCCTGCTGCGCCGGGCGGTGCCCGGGAACTCCGGGAACATGGCGTCGGCGGGCGAGTCGCCCGTGGGCGAGGTGTGGGTGGGTGAGCTGCCCACAGGCAAGGTACCTGCGGACGCGGTGCTTCCCGACGAGGCATCCTCACCCCAGGTACCCGCTCCGACCGCTCACCTGGTCGGACCCCGCGATCCCGCCCGGCCGGGATGCGGCCCCGGTGACGGGGCGGGCGGATCCGTCATGGCGGCTGCTGTTGGATCCGCGCAGGCCGTCGGATCCGCGCAGGCCGTCGGATCGGCCTGCGGGCCGGGGGATGGGGCGAACGGTGCCGGCCCCGGGTCCGGTCGGGTGCCGGGAGCCGGTTCCATCGTCGGTTCCCGGCTGGGAACGGCGCAGGTCGTTCGGCTGCCTCCGACGGGCCCGTTGATGTCGAGCCTGCTCGCGGAGCCCGGGGCGTGGGGAATCCAGACGCTGCGGCTCGAACCGGGCGACGTGCTCTTCGCCTACACCGACGGACTGGTGGAGGCACGTGACGAGGCCGGGCGGCAGTTCGGGCTGCACCGGCTGATCGCCGAGATCCTGCGCGATCCCACGCGCACGCCGGTGGCGCTGCTCGACGACGCCTTCGACGCGGTTCGCCGGTACGCGCCCGGACGGCAGGGCGACGACCGTACGGCGATCATCCTCGCCCGTACCGCCCAGCGTGGCTCCACGATCGCGCCCGGAGAGTCATAGCGGCGACATCGGCGTGGTTGCCGGCCATTTCGGGTAGAAGACGCCCATGAACGACGAGTCCGGCCTGGACCGGCCCACCCGCTCGACCCGGTCTCCGCGATCTTTGCGGTCTCCGTCGTCCCGGCTCAGCCCACTGCGGTTGATCGCCGTCGTCGCCGTCGTCGTGCTCGTCCTCGCCGGCATCGCCCTGGTGGCGGGATGGCGGCCGAGCCTGCCGAACCTGTTCGAGGAGAGGACGGTCGACCGCAGTTCCCCGGCGGTGCTGCGTTCCCTGGAAGAGCTGAGCGACTATCACGCCGCCAGCGCCCACTTCGAGGTGGTGGTCGACCTCGAGAAGGACAGCAAGTGGATCCCTGATGCGCTGCGCGGCGAGCGCACCCTGTTCGTCGGGGTCGGTACCGTCGACTCGGTGATCAATTTTGGTGCGCTCGGCAAGGACGCGGTCACCGTCTCCCCGGACCGTCGTGCGGTCACCATCGAGTTGCCGAACCCGACGCTGTCCAGGCCCGAGCTGGATCTCGACCACAGCTACGTGGTGGCCCGCCAGCGCGGCGCGCTGAACCGCGTCGGCGGGTTGTTCGGTGGGGTCGGCACCGACCAGGAGCTCTACCGGACCGCGTCGGCGCGGATGACCGACGCGGCGAAGACGGACGGTCAGGTGCTCGAGCTGGGCAGGAAGAACACCACCGCCATGCTGCGCGGTCTACTCGGCGCGCTGGGCTTTACCGACGTCAGGGTGACCTACGCAGCCGACCGCCGCTAGGCGAACGGAGTGCTCAGTCCGTCGCGGTCAGCCTGCCTTCGTCAGCCCGGCGACCTGTCTTCGTCAGCCCGGCGACCACCCGGTCGATCTCGGCCCGGAAATGCTCCGAGATCTTGATGATGTGCGGTTCGCGGAGCAGGTAGAAATGCTCACACGGAACGAAATGGGTGTCATGGCTCCCGGTGAGGAATGCTGACCATGCGTCCTCCGGGTCCGGATTCTCCGCCGATCGGTACACGAGGGTCCGGCCGGGCCATGGCCGCGGTCGGTAGAAACGTTCGAGAAGCCGCCCGTGGTTGAAGAAGACGTCGAACTGCTCGAGCCCGCCGAACTGTACGACCCCGGTGAGCGGAATCTGCACCATTTTCTTGAGGGTCGCCTTGCTGGTGAAGTTCGCCCGCTGTTCCGGTAGCAGCTTCTGGGTGAACCGCGCCAGCCGGCCGCGGTAACCGCGCGCGTGGTCCTCGGCTGCCTTCGACGACCCGGCGGCGCCGCCCGACCCGGCGGCGCTACCCGACCCGGCCGACTCGATCCGCAGCGAGGCCGGCAGGTAGGTGTCCATGATGGACAGGAAACCGACCTCCTCTCCCGCGGCGGCGAGCTGCTGGGCGATCTCCATGGCGATCAGGCCACCCAGCGAGTGCCCGGCGAGCAGGTAGGGACCCCGGGGAGCCAGGACGCGGATGATCTCCAGGTGGCGGCGGGCGGTCCGCGCGACGCTCCAGTCCGGGACGCCCCGCCGCTCCAGCCCATGCGCCTGGAAGGCGTAGACCGGCTGGTCGTCGCCGAGGCGGCGGGCCAGTGAGTGGAAGCCGAGGGCGAGCGCGCCGGCCCCGGCGAAGCAGAACAGCGGCGGCCGCGAGCCGGTGGTGCGCAGGGGGACGACGGTGGGGTGTCGCGGACCCGACTGCTGCGCGAGTGACAGCGCGCGGGCGAACTCGCCCAGCGTCGGCGCGTCGACCAGCGCCGATGACGGCATGGTGATCCCGAGCTTCTCCGCGACCAGGGTGAGCAGCTCGTTCGCGGCCAGGGAGTCGCCGCCGAGCTCCATGAAGTCGTCCCCGATGCCGACCTCCTCGAGATCGAGGACCCGCGTCCAGATGTCGGCGACGACGATCTCCCACTGCGTTCTCGGCCGGGCGGAGACGGCCGGGGCCTCCGGCGGGGGCGGCAGCGCGCCCCGGTCCACCTTGCCGCGTTCGTTGCGGGGCAGTTCCGCCAGGGGGATGATCGTCGTCGGGACCATCCAGACCGGCAGCTTCTCGCGTAGCCTCCGCCGGATTCGGACCGGGGACAGGGTGTTGCCGTGTACCGCCGGCACGACATAGGCGACCAGCCGGTTCCGCGCCGAAGGATGCGCGACGGCGGTGACGACCGCCTCGGCGATCTCCGCGGAGCTCAGCAGCGCCGCCTCCACCTCGCTCGGTTCGACGAGATAGCCGCGGATCTTCACCGCCGCGTCCCGGCGGCCGAGCAGGATCAGCGTGCCGTTGGGTTCGAACCGGCCGACGTCGCCGGTCCGGCAGGTGGTCCGGCCATCGGTGAGCGGGGTGAAGCGGGACGTCGTCATCTCCGCGTTCCCCCAGTACCCGGCCGACAGGTAGGCCGAGGTGACCTCCACGTCGCCTACCTCGCCGGGATCGGCGGGCGTGCCGTCCTCGCGACGCAGTACCACCTCCTTGCCGGTCGCCGGCAGGCCGGCGGGTACCGTGCCCGCGGGCGGCTGCGTGCCCGGCGGGACCTCGAAGAAGCCGAGGGATGCGATCTCGGAGGCACCGGACCAGTTCACGTAGGTACACGCCGGTGGCACGTGCGGCCGCAGCGCCGTGATGTCGCGTCCGTAGACGGCCTCCCCGCACGTGGTCACGATCCGCAGGTCGGCGAGGACCTGGTCCGGTTCGAGCGAGCCGACGAGGGAGCGCAGCAGAGACGGAGTGGTCTGCAGCGCGGTCAGGTGCTGCGAGGAGATCCAGTCGGCGAGGCCGCTCAGGCCCGCCGCCCGTGGATCATAGGCATACACCCCGGCCCCGTTGAGTAGACCGAACACCACCACGGTGATGCCGGCGGCGAACGAGTACGGCAGCACGAGGGCCAGCCGGTCGCCCGGCGCGAAACCGAGACGTTCGGCGCCGGCGTAGGCGTCGCACAGGAACGTGCCGTTTGTCCACACCACGCCCTTAGGCGCGCCGGTCGAACCGGAGGTGAACACGATGCAGGCCGGATCGTCGACCAGCGGCTGCGGCCACCAGACCGCGTCCGCGCCGTTTGCCGCGATCCACCGGGCGCCGTCCGCGGCCGCCGCGGCGAGGTCCAGGACGTGGCGGGGGCCGCCCCCGGCCAGCGCGGCGAGCAGGGCGTCCGGATTCACGCTGGATTCGGCCGTGGCGTTCGAACCGTTGGTCCCCACCGGCCGCAGGCCCACCGTCGAGCGGGCCACGGAACTGTCGCCCAGGTCGGTCAGCAGGGCCACGCAGCCGGCCTGCCGAACGATCTGCGCCATCCGCTCGGCGGGCACCATCGGATCCAGCGGGACGACCGGGCGTCCGGTTTTCAGTACGCCCAGTACGCCCAGCAGGCCGGCCACGCTGTGCGGCAGCAGGGTCGCGACCGGACCGTCCTCGTTCGCGTCGAGGCGGCCGAGGACCGCCATCGCGATGTCATCGGTCCGGCGATCAGCCTCGGCGAAGGTCATGACGACGCCGGGCGAGACCAGCGCGGGTGTATCGGGCAGGTGCGTGGCGACCTCCCGGAACCGGCTGACCACCGAGGCCGGCAGGTCGTCGAAGTGCAACGCCGGGAAGAACGCGCCACCTTCAGGCGTCGCGACCGCAAGGGACGCGCGCCGACCGCTTTCGTTCAAAGCCACTCCCTCGTCCTGTCCTCTCTCGGCGTCATCGGCTCACAGCGGATGACGATGATCTTGTATCCTCGCCGGTCCTCATCTCGTCAACCGGATGCGGCTGGTTACCCCTGATCGGGGGGCGGACCTCGAATCCCGTATGGTCACGGATGCGCCGGGGCCGGGGCCGGTGCCGGGTGGCTGCGCGATGGGACGGGCCGTTTGTGGTAACTCCGTCCAACAATCTCGTACGGTGCTGCCTCGTACGGTGCTGCAACCGTTCGCTCGTGGTACACGAACAGCCTCCCCAACACGCAGTCCGGTATGGCGCGTGCGACTTTATACCACGGTGCTGTGGCTATCTTGTGGTCACTCCCGGTAACCCTCACTCAAGGGGTAGTTTGTCGGTGGTAATCGGGCTTCGGGTATGTACGGCGCAAACGATTTGCCGTGATCCCGGACTAATTTGATCCCGGGTCGGCGGTTCGGCTGATGGTGCCCGGATCCGGTGCCGCCATTCCGCGGTGTCACGGTGTCACGGCGGCCCGGAGCCCGCGGCGGCCCGGCGCCCGCGGCGTCACGGCGGCCCGGAGCCCGCGGCGGGCCGGAGCCGGGGCCCCGCCGCCCGGCCGCCCGGGGTCGGCCGCTGCGACCGTTCGCCGTTTCGGTGTTCTGTCTCACATCCAACAAATTCCTTACCCCCGCTTGCAACAGCAAGGTTGAGCGCCTTAGACTCATGAACTGTGAGAGCGGGAGGCAATCGAACCGAAGGTGATCCACCCAGGGAGCGCCTGAGGCGCGGGAGCGTCCCGATCGGCATCGATGTACAGAGATCGGCCCTAGAAAGATCAATCTTTTGGAGGGGGAGCATCGTGAGCACCTACCTGTGGGACCCGTTTGCCTCGCTGGGGCGTATGGACCGGGAGTTCGACGAGATCGTTCGGCGTGTCTGGGGCCCGCGGCGTCCGGTGCTTACCGGACGGTCGTCGGTCACCGAGTTCGCCGTCCCGTCGGCTGATGTGGTTACTGAGGGAGCGGATGTACTGATCAACCTCGAGCTGCCCGGGGTCGATGTCGAGCGGGACGTCGCGGTCGAGATCGACCGGGGCCGCCTGGTCGTCCGCGGGAAGCGTGCGGCCGGCAGCGAGAGTGAGCACGCCGGTCGCGTACACCGCGAGCGCTGGCACGGTTCCTTCCGCCGGGAGTTCAGGCTTCCCGAGGGCGTGGAGGCGCAGCGGATCTCGGCCACTTACGACCGGGGCATCCTGACGGTCCGTCTCGTCGGCGCGGCGGCGGAGCCCAAGGCGACCCGGATCGAGATCACCCCAGTCGTCGGCGACGCCCGGCCGGCCGAGGTCGTCGAGGGGGGCTCCCCGGGGCTGCCGGCGGAATCAGCGGAGTCCGCGACGCCGCGGTCCGCCGAGCCGGCCACGCCGGCCGCAGCCGGTTCCACCGCCTGAGGACCGCACCCGGCGTGCGGACGCCGACGTCCGCACGCCGGGCAGCGGTTCCCTCGCGCCGGGCGGCCTACCCCGCTGGACCGGTCGATCCTGCCGGGACCGCCCGGCTCAGCGGCGGCGCGGTCCGGTGCCGGTGGAGGAGGTCCGTCCCGGGGCGGACTGTCCGGCCGAGCTGCCACTCGACGGAGGCGGCACCATCGGCCCGATGTCGCCGTCCGGCGCGGTGTCCAGATCGACGATGACGGGAGCGTGGTCGCTCGTCCCGACACCTTTGCGGGCCGCCCGGTCCACCCAGACCGCGCGCACGCGGCCCGCCACGTCGGCGGTCGCCAGAGCCAGGTCGATGCGCATCCCGAGGTTCTTCGGGAAACACAGCTGGCGGTAGTCCCAGTAGGTGTAGACGACGTCGTCGGGCCAGCGGGCCCGCAGCACATCGATGAGCCCGGCGTCGACGAGTTCCGCGAGTGCCGCGCGTTCCGCCGGGGTGACGTGGGTGGCGCCCTCGAACTGGGTGATGTCCCAGACGTCAACGTCCGTTGGCGCGATGTTGAAATCACCCAACGTCATCACCGCGCCCTGGGTCGTGGCCTCGGCCACCACCTCGCGCAGCGCGGCGAGCCAGGCCAGCTTGTAGGCGTAATGAGGGTCGTCGATGGTCCGGCCGTTGGGCACGTACAGCGACCAGATCCGGATGCCGCCGCAGGTCGCGGCGATGGCGCGAGGCTCGGGACCGGGAAAGCCCGGATCGCCCGGAAGACCCCGCGCGACGTCGTCGAGGGTATCCCGCGACAGAATCGCCACGCCGTTCCACCGGCCGTCGCCGTGATGGGCGACCCGGTAGCCCCGGCGAAACAGATCCTCGTCGAACAGCTCCAGGAAGGCGTCGTCCGCCAGCTTCGTCTCCTGCAGGCACACCACATCCGGCTCGGCCCGGTCGAGCCATTCGATCAGGCGGGCCTGCCGAGCCTTCGCAGAGTTGATGTTCCACGTTGCGATCCGCACATCTGTTGACGGTAGTCCCACGGTCCGACAGGTCTGCCGGGCATGTCGGGTCTGGGATGATGGTCGTCATGGGAATGAGCCGGCGTGTCGACGATGACACTGTCGACAGTGTCATCGTCGACAATGACACTGTGGGCCAAGGCGCTGTTGCTGGCCGGCCGTACGTCATCTGCAGCTGCGCGATGTCGTTGGATGGGCACATCGACGACAGCTCGGCTGAGCGGATGATCCTCTCCAGTGCCGCCGATCTCGACCGGGTGGACGAGGTGCGTGCCGGCTGTGACGCGATCCTCGTCGGCGCGGCCACTGTCCGGCGGGACAATCCCCGTCTCGCCGTGCGCGCGCAGCACCGTCGGGTGGCGCGAGAGGCGGCCGGACGCCCGCCCACGCCGATCAAGGTCGTGCTGTCCGGCGGGGGAGACCTCGATCCGAGCGCTCGGCTGTTCACCGCCGACCCGGTCGAGACGATCATCTACCGTCGGGCTGGATCATCGTTGGCGATCGCCGAGCCGACCTCGTCTCCCGAGCCGACCTCGTCTCCCGAGCCGTCGACGCCGCAATCGGCGCCGGCTGCGATCCGCACCGCGCCCGCTACCCGCGCCGCGCGCGTCATCCTGGTCGAACTCCCCGGTCGGCCCCGGGTCGAGGTCGCCGCCATCCTGACCGATCTCGCCCGGCGTGGCGTCCGTCGGCTGCTGGTGGAGGGTGGTACCTCGCTGCATACGGCCTTCCTCACCGCCGGCCTGGTCGACGAGCTGCATCTCACCGTCGCCCCGTTCTTCGTCGGCGAGCGCGATGCGCCGACCTTCGTGGGACCGGGGGTCTTCCCCAACGACGTCCACTCGCCCCTTCGCCTTGCCGAGGTCCGACAACTCGACGATGTGGTTTTTCTTCGGTATCTGGCACCGACGTCTCACTAAGCGCCGTGGTCCGGCGGCTCGATCGCTTCCGGGCCGGCGCGGATCAGCAACGCCGGCCAGGTGGCAGGCTTTCGCCCCCATCGCGGGGACGTCGTCGGCTGGGCCCAGGCCGCCGATCGGACGATGCACGCGGTCGTCTGGCGGGGTCGGAGGATCATCGATCTTGGGACGCTGGGCGGCCGCGGCAGCCTGGCGACGGCGGTCAACAACCGCGGTCAGGCCGTCGGTTCCGCCCGCCTGCCCGACGGCGGCACCCGTGCGGCCCGCTGGAACTGATTCGATTTCCACCACCCGCCCACCACATTTCCTCGTTCCCCGGACCGGTCGGTGTCCGGGTCCAGCACGCTCCAACCCGTCGTGGCCCGTCTCATGGCCGTCAGCTTTCGGACATGTTGCGGAAGGGGCAGGAAAATTCCCTCTGTACAGGCACACTATGGTGCGTCTGGCGATCGAAGGAGCGAGGGAGAGTGCTGGTGGTTCCGACCCCGCTTCATGTCACCACCCCCGCGGGGGAGGTGACGCTCACCGGAGACAAGCCGGTCGTGGTGGGGCGGGCCCGTGCGGCCGACATTGTGATCAACGATGGCCGGGTGTCGCGCCGGCATCTGGTGCTGCATCCCGACGTCGGCGGATGGCGGATCGAGGACATCAGCGCCAACGGTCTGTGGCGGGATGGCTGCCGTGTGGGCGGTCTCGCCGTCTCCGGGGAGCTTCGGCTCCGGCTCGGCGCGGTGGACGGACCCGAGGTGGTGCTCGTTCCGCGTCCGGCCCCGCCGATGATCCCGCCGACCGCGCCGACCCACAGCCCGGGCGGGGCGCCCATCCCCCTTGCCGGCCCGTCGCCCTCGTCTTGGCCGTCGCCGTCGCTGCCATCGCCGCCGGGCGCGGCGGTGCCGGGCATGGAATGGTGGTCCGAACCGGCGCCGGGCGCTGCGTCGGCGCCCGTCCCGTCGGCGCCCGCGCAGTCGGGCGGGCCCGACCCGGCCGTGGGGCAGGCGACGATGGTGCACGACCGGCGGCGCGTGTATCCGCTGACGATCGGACGGGTGCGGATGGGCCGCTCCCGCGACAACGACATCAACGTGGGCGACCTGCTTGCCTCCCGCCATCACGCCGAGCTGCATATCTCGGTGGCCGGCGTCGAGCTCATCGACCTCGCCTCCGCCAACGGCACCTTCGTCAACGGCCACCGGGTCACCCGGGCACGGGTGATACAACGCGACATCATCGCCATCGGCCATCATCTGTTCCAGCTCGAGGGAAACTCGCTCGTCGAATACGTCGACTCCGGTGACGTGGCCTTCGAGGCGCAGGCGCTGTCGGTGTGGGCCGGCACCAAGCAGCTCATGCACGACATGACCTTCCGGCTGCCGGGCCGTTCCCTGCTCGGTGTCGTCGGACCGAGCGGGGCCGGCAAGTCCACGCTGCTCAACGCTCTCACCGGCTTCCGACCGGCGGACCAGGGATCGGTGATCTACGCGGGACGTGACCTCTACGCCGAGTACGACGAGTTGCGACGCCGGATCGGGTACGTGCCGCAGGCCGACCCGCTGCATGACCAGCTGACCGTGCGTGAGGCTCTGGTATACGGCTCGGAACTGCGTTTCCCCGCCGACACCACCGCCAAGGAGCGGCGGGCCCGGGTGGAGGAGGTCATCGGCCAGCTTGGACTGACCGCGCACGCCGACACACCGGTCTCCCGGCTCTCCGGCGGCCAGAAGAAGCGCACCAGCGTCGCGCTGGAGCTGCTCACCCGGCCCTCTTTGCTGTTCCTGGACGAGCCGACCTCCGGTCTGGACCCGGCCAATGACCAGTCCGTGATGGAAACCCTGCGGGGCCTGGCGAAGGGCGGCGGCGCCGGCTCCGGCGACGAGACCGGCCGGACCGTCATCGTCGTCACCCACAGTGTGCTGTTCCTGGACCTGTGCGACTTCATCCTCGTGCTCGCGCCCGGCGGGCACGTGGCCTACTTCGGGCCGGCGGATGGGGCGCTGCGCTTCTTCGGCAAGGAGGACTTCCGCGAGTTCGCGGCGGTGTTCCGCGAGCTCGAGGCCACTCCGGGCGAGGAGATGGCGGAGCGGTTCCGGGACTCGGAGTTCTTCGTACCCTCCGCGATCGTGGCGCCCGCGGTGCGCAAGGCACCGCCGGAGCTGCCCAGCGTGCGCCAGCAGCCGGTCCGGGCCCAGCTCGCGACGCTGACTCGACGGTACTGGCGGGTCGTGCTCGCCGACCGGTCGTACTTACGGCTGATCATCGCCTTCCCGTTCCTGCTCGGCGTCGTCCCGCAGGTGATCCGCGCCCCGGACGGGCTGCGTGCGTTACCCCAGGCACCGAACACCGACGCGACGAAGGTCCTCCTCGTTCTGGTGCTGTGTGCCTGTTTCATGGGCATGGCCAACTCGGTCCGGGAGATCGTCAAGGAGCGGCCGATCTACCGGCGGGAACGCACGATCGGGCTGTCCCGCACCGCCTACCTTGGATCGAAGATCATTCTGCTGACCGGGATCACCACCGCCCAGTGTCTTGTCTTCACCCTGATCGGGCTGGTGGGCCGGACCCCGCCGAGGGCGGTCGTGCTCGGCTCGCCGGTGCTGGAGTGTCTGATCGCGGTGGGGGTCGCGGCGCTCGCCTCGATGATGATCGGTCTGCTGGTCTCGACGCTGATCGACAACGCGGACAAGACCATGCCGATCCTGGTCCTGGTCACGATGGGTCAGCTGGTGTTCTCCGGGGGACTGACCTCGCTGGTCGGGCGTCCCGTGCTGGCGCAGATCAGCCTGCTCGTCCCGGCTCGCTGGGGGTTCGCGGCCCTGGCGTCCACGGACGATCTCAACGACGTCAGCAAGTTCGGTAACGAGACCCTGCGGACCGACCCGACCGACGGGCTGTGGAAGCACAGCGTGACGATCTGGGTCCTCGACATCGTGATCTGCGTGCTGATCGGTGTCGTGGCACTGATCCTCACTGCCGTCATGCTGCGCCGGATCGAACCGAAGGTCACCCGGCCGACGGGTGCCGGGCCAGGGCCGGCCACTGGTCCGGGTTCGGGTTCGGGAGGGTTGTCGGGAGGGTTGTCGGGTCCGCGGCTGTATGGCACCGGGGTTCCCCCGGCGCACGGTTCCAGGACCGGTCGGTCCATGCCGCTGCGCGGCTGAGCGGTCAGTCCTCCCCGTAGCCCACGCCCCGGAGCAGGTATCCCGGCGATCTCCCTCGCGAGCCGGGCCGTGAGGGGGACCGCTATGCCCCTATATGTGGGTCGACGTGGCGCGAGTGGCCGCAAATCCAAAACCCCCCGCAGCGACCGGTTATCGTAGCGATAAGGTGAGCCGACCGAAGTTCGCTCGCGGTGGGGGATTGGGTATGGAGATCGTCTTCTTGTGCGAGCAGTATCCGCCGATCATCTGGGACGGGGCGGGAGTCTACACACACGACATCGCTCACGCCCTGGTCGCGCTCGGTCATCGGGTTCATATCCTTTGCGCCCAGGGGCGCTACCGCACGGACGAAGATCATGACGGAGTGATGGTGCACCGGCGGCCGCTCCTGCGGTTGCCCGTCACCAGGTTTCTCGGTCCGCTCGGCCGGTCGTTTCAGGGGGAGAACCATCCTCGCGATTCGCTCTCCCTGCGGTTCGTTCTCGCGGTCTCCTATGCTTTTTGGCTGCGTCGTCTCGGTCTGCGTCCCGACGTGATCGAGACTCAGGACGGCGAGACCCGGGGCCTGCGTACCGCCCTGCGCCGCGATATTCCCCTCGTGATCCACCTGCACACCCCGACGATGATGGACGTGCGTCTGCGGGACGGCCGGCTGCACGGCAGGGGCGCGGTGGCCGACCGGATCGACCGGTTCTCCGCGCTGCGCGCCGACGCGCGCACCGCTCCCTCCGAGCTGATCGTCACCACGCTGCGCGGTTTCGGCTGGCTGGATAAGGACACCGACGCGGACGTCATTCCTTACCCGTTCGACCGGTCCCCGTACATGGAGGTGGCTTCGCCCCGGCACACCGACCCGACGTTGCTCGTCGTCGGACGGCTCGAATGGCGCAAGGGGCTGGACGTCCTGATCGAGGCGGCCGCGCTGCTGAAGAAACGGGGTGTCGAGGTAACGGTGGTCTTCGCCGGTCAGTCCTCGGGCACGATCGAGGGCGTGGCGACCGGGACCTGGCTGGAGCAGCAGGCGGTCAAACTCGGCGTCACCTGCCGTTTCGCCGGCCACCTGACCCGTCCCGAGCTGGTCAAGGCCTATGAGGAGGCACGGGTGGTCGTCGTGCCGAGCCGGTTCGAGAGCTTCTCCATCGCGGGTCTCGAAGGAATGGCCTCGGGACGCCCGGTCGTCGCGACCGCGACGACCGGGGTGGCCACCTGGGTGGCGAAATGGAAGGGCGGCACGGTCGTTCCGCCGGAGGACGCCCCCGCACTCGCCGACGCCCTGGAACCTTTCCTCACCGACCCGGAGCTCGCGGAGACGGTGGGTGCCCGCGGTCGGGTCGGCACCGCCGAGCTCGAGCCGCTGCGTATCGCCGCCCTGCGGGAGAAGGTCTACCAGAAGGCCATCGACCGTTTGCGGGCGCGCCACGGAAAAACCTCCGCCGTGGCATGAGGGTAGCGACCCGGATCATCGATTGCCGGTCACGAACCTGATCCAGGCGAAAACCCTAGGGTAGGGTCATGAGCGGTCTGTGCGGTGTCTCCCTGGAACATCCGATCATGAACGCGGCTGGCACCTGCAAGACCGCCGAGGATGTCGAGACGTTCGCCCGGTCGGCGGTCTCGATGATCGTCGTTGGTTCGATTACCCGGGAACCGCGGTCAGGTAACTCCGGCAACGTCTACTGGCCCGGCCGGGTCTACTCGTTGAACGCGCTCGGGCTTCCCAACCGCGGGCTGGACTACTATGCCGCGCATCTGCCCGGTATGGTGCGGCGCGCTCACCGGGCGGGCAAGCCGTTGACCGTCAGCGTCGCCGGGTTCGGTGTTGACGAGTACCGCGAGATCTCCGCGGTCGTGGCGCGGACCGGGGTCGACCTGATCGAACTGAACCTGGCCTGCCCGAACATCTGGGACGGCGGAACGCAGAAACGCATCGCCTGCTTCGATCCCGGGCACACCGCGACGATCTGCACGGCGGTGGGCGACACGCTGGTGGCGCAGGCTGGTGCCGATCCGGCCCGACGCGTCCCCTACGGAGTCAAGATCTCGCCGTTCTCCGATCCGTCGGCCCTGGTGGAGCTCGCAACGGTGATCGATGAGGTTGCCGCGCGTCCCGGTGGCCCGCGGTTTGTCACGGCGGTGAACACCTTCCCCAACGCCTTCGCCGTTGACGATGCGCACCGACCAGTCGTCGACGTCGAGCTCGCCGGTATGAGCGGGCCGGCGCTCAAGCCCGTCGGGCTCGGTCAGGTGCGCCAGCTACGCCGCCTGCTCCCGGAGAGTGTGGACATCATCGGGGTTGGGGGTGTGACCGGCGGTCGTGACGTCGCCGACTACCTGCTGGCCGGGGCCACCGCGGTCCAGGCCGCCACCGCGTTCTGGAACCGTGCGGAGGATCCGGCCGTCTTCGGTGCCATTCTGTCCGACTGGATCGACCACACCGACCCGGCCGTCCCCTGAAAAGGGTTTCATGCGTGTTTTCCGTATATCTTCCCGACATATTTTTTTCACGTCCTCGGCACGGGAGCCTGTCGCGCCGGATCAGCCTCCGGCTGCCGCGTTTCTCGGTGCCGCTCGGCCCGGCTGCTCGGCGGTGTTCTCCGGGCCGTTTCCCGGGACCAGGGAGATCCGCCGGTCCGGCGGTGGAAACGTCAGCCGGAACGTGAAGGCGGTGGCGGTCGGGCCGTGGGCCCGCAGGTGACGAACCCGGTCCTCGGCCTCGTCCGTCCCCGGCCGATGCCCGGCGGGTACCCACCACAGGGCGTTGGTCGTCCGCTGGATGGGATGAAACCACTCGCGCCGACGGTGTAGGAACGCCCCGTGGCCGCTATGGAAGACGAAGTTGGCCAGTGCCTCCACCGACTCCCACACGGTCAGGTTCACGATGATCGCATGGTCGCCGTCGCCCTCCCACACGAACGTGCGCACGGCGGTGTCGCCATCCTCGGGCCGCGGGCGCCAGACGACACCAGACTGCCGGTCGCCGAGCGTGTTGGTGGGGGTGAGACCGGCGACGAAGTCGGTCAGCGCGGAGGAGCCGGGCGGCGCGAGCAGTCGGGCGATGTTCACCTGGGCCAGATGGTAACCCGTCATGAAGGCAGCCTAGGGAGGTTGTCGCGCCGCCGCCAGGAATATCGGTCAATTACCGGTCGATCATGATCGGCGAGTCGGCGGGTGCAATTTCTACCAGTTTTTCGATGCCGATCGGAACAGCCAGCGAACAGTAACCCCGCCACGAACGGGCCGGCTGATGCCGATGCCTCCCGATCGGCGCCCCATCGTGGGGCTGTCAGATGATCCGTCAGGTGGTGTCGCCGTCGAGGACTCCGCTGGAGCCACCCGGATGGACTCACCCGAGTCGATCATGCGCGCCTCCCACCTATTGGCAACGGCGACGCTACTCTCCGTAGTCGGAGGTGCCGGGAGGGGAAGATCCCAGGATCCCGGGGCGGGCTGTGTCACTTACGTGGAAGCGCGTTTCTCCGCGGAAATCAGCCTGAGTGCGGATCGCTCGAGCTCGGCCGGTGATCCAATTTCGGTTCTCGCTGGCCGAAATGGCCTCCACCGCCGGCAGTATTTGGTCATTTTCTATTAGCCATGGGGGAATCATGGGAAGTTCCGCAAGGAGAAAAGCCGCAGTTGTCGCTCTGTCCACGACGGCGGCTCTGGTCGTCGCCGCGGGGCCCGCGGCCACGAGCGCGTTGGCCTTCGATGGTCACGACGGCCCGAAGGACAAGCACGTCACCAAGCACGTCGTCAAGGAGCACTGGACCAAGATTCGCTGGGAGAAGGAGAGCTGGGACAAGAAGGTCTGGGAGGCCAAGGACAAGAAGGGCCGGGACGACAAGGACAAGAAGGACTGGGACGGTAAGGACAAGAAGGACTGGGACGGTAAGGACAAGAAGGGCCGGGACGACAAGGACAAGAAGGACTGGGACGGTAAGGACAAGAAGGGACGGGACGACAAGCACAAGAAGGACTGGGACGGTAAGGACAAGAAGGGCCGGGACGACAAGGGTGGGCACCAGAAGGACGACTGGGACTGGAACTGGGACTGGGCCTGAGCTGACGAGAGGACCTGGACGGAGCGCCACTGAAATATGGCGAACCGCTAGGAGAAACGTGTAGCGGCGTTGGCGAGGGTGTCCGGAACGGATTCCGATCGGCAATGCCCGCCCGGGTTCTTTGGCCGGCGCGGTGCCGGACACCATGGCGCTGCGGTGTCCGGCACTCACGTTTCATGGCCATCACGCGCGGGTGGCGGGAATGTGGCGCTCCGGCTTACCTCCGGCGGGCGAGGATGCGGTAGGCGTTCGACCGGCTGCCGGCGGTCAGATAAGGCCGGCTCATCGCGTCCAGGGCCAGGCCTGCCACGAATGCGGGGACCATGGCGGCCGCGGTCAGCGCCCGGACCCTCCGCGGGCGGCCCGGCTCCTCCTCGGTGCGCCACGCTGAGGACGGTGACGGCGCGACAGTCTGGAGCAGCCCGTACAGGGCCATCACCGGGTCCCCCCGCTGATGGACGTCACCGAACCGGATCTCCTGGACCGCGAAGCCACGTTCGCTCAGGGCAGCCGCCAGATTGGCCGCCGGCATAAGGTGCTGATGTTGCGGAATCAGCCATCCCGGCCACAGTTGGCGGTACATACGGGCCGCGGGGCTCTCCGGATTCGGTACCTCGAGCAGCAGATGGCGGCCCGGGGCCAGCGCGAGTGCGGCGGCATCCAGTTCGGCCAGCGGATCCCGGGTGTGTTCGAGGTAGTGGAACATGCTGATGACGTCGTACTGGTCAGCCAGATCGGCGGCGATATCGGGAAATAATCCGCGGTAGGCCCGATCCACCCAGCGTCGGCGTTCCGCCTCCTCGATGCCCGCCCCGATGTCGAGTGCGTCGAACGACGTCGTCGGCCAGACCGTTCTCGCCACGTTACAGAAATGTCCATGGCCGCCTCCCACGTCCAACCAGCGACGGGGCGTCGGTATCGACAGGCTGGCCCGGTGGAGATAAGGGCCCGGGCTGAATCCGAAGACCTCCTCGATCATGGCGGCGCCGAGCCCGTCGTAGAAGTCCCGGTAGTAGAAGTCCAGACCTTCGAAGGAGAGTCGGGGATTCTGGAAGACGTGGCCGCAGTCGCCGCACCGGTCGTAGCGGAACCGGCCGGGCTTCCCCTGGGAGACGTCGCGGCCATTCATGCGTACGGAGAGGTCGTTTCCGCCGCACCACGGGCAGGTCGTGCGAGGCGACTCGAGGAACCGGTCAAGACCGCCGGCGAGCTCCCCAGGGTGACCCGCAAAGTCATTGATGCAGGTCAGCGGGGTTGTCGAGAGTGAGGATGGCCAGGAGCAGGGCGTTGTCGTGTCGGATTCTGCGGATGGTCGGGGCGATGCGGTTATGGCCAGCGAGGCGAATCAGCCCGATGATCAGGTTACGGAGTGTGGTCATGATGCGGGGCAGTGGGCCGGTCCGAACCCGCGAGGCATCCTCACGGAACGTCACATCGCGCACCCAGTGGACCTTGTTCTCGATCGTCCAATGCCCTCGGGCGTAGCCCGCGAGATCAGCGGGTGTGACCGCGTCGAGGGTGAGGCTCGTCAGGACGTGGACCGTGACAGTGCTCGGGATCGTCCGGGTGACCCGGGCCCGGCCCGTGCCGGTGGTCACGGTCCGCCGGACATGACGGCGGATCCGCGCCACGGTGCGGGCGTGGGGATAGCGGGCACGGATCGCCTCGCTGGCCTGGGCCAGCTGGATGGTGCGTCGTTCGAACCGTCCATGGGCCCTGCCCTCGGCGCTGTGCCCGATCGGGATCTTCGTCCAGTCGGTCGCCTGGTGGCAGTCGACCGACAACGCCGGGGTGTTCGCCTTCACCGTGAACACGAAGTGCGCTCCCAGCTCGGTGACGATCAGGTCGGCGTGGGCGCGGGTCGTGTGCAACGCATCAGCGGTTACCACCACCCCATCCAGCGGATCATGGGAATGCAGTTCGCGGAGCAGCGGTGCGAACGCGGTGACCTCGTTCGTCTTCGCGCCGACCTCATGCTCGGCGAGCACCACACCCGTGCCGTGTTCGGCGACCGCGAGCAGGTGCGGTGCCCGCCCCTCAGGCCCAGCCGCGCCACGCAGGGTCTTCCCGTCGACCGCGACCACCCGCCGCCCACCACCACGGGCCTGGCGGGCGCGGGCCGCGGCGAACATCCCGACCGCCCTCGCCAGCGCCGAGCTGTCCACCGCGGACAGGACCCGGATCATCGTGTCCACCGACGGTGCCTGCGGCTGCCCGGTCACCGGATGGACCCGCGCCCCGAGAGCGGTCAGGACCTGCGTCGGGGCGTGCGCAGCCCAGGCCGCGATCTCCTCCACCGACTTCTCCCCCGCGGCGACCGCTGCGGCGGACAGTCCCAGGATCACCGGGAGCCGGTGACGTATCCCTCGCGGGTCCCGCGGGTCAGGCACCCCGGCGAGTACGTCGGCGAGCCCCTGCACCTCACCGCCGTGCGCCCCCAGGACCCGCAGCGACCGCCGCATCCGGACCAGCTGCCCCGACCCGGCCTGTCCGAGATCGGTGGGAGTGACGGGCATGCGAGACTGGACCGGCAACGGGGCTCCCTACGGCTGGTGATCTAGGCAATCCCCGTCCTACCGGGACCCCGTTGCCTCACCGCAGCCACCCTCACCGTGGTGGCCCGCCGTTGTTCCCCCGGACCCCACGGCCCCACCGCCCCACCCACCCCACCGGCTGTCACAGAACGTCATCGGTGGCGTTTCCGCCGGCGCCGGAACCCACCCTCACACGCGCTACTCACAGCGACGAAACAGCAGCCGGGCCCGGATCCTCACACCACCACCGGCCCCAGCCCCCCGCACCCCGTCTCACACCGTCTACCTGCACAAACAGACTTTGCGGGTCACCCTGGCGAGCTCCCGCCGGTACTGGGATCTCTTCTCGGCGATCTCCGTGGGGGTGAGCCTGCCCGCCGTTCTGATCGGTCGCGGAGCCCGCGGGCACGTCGCCGGGTCCGGGCCGATGGTCGGTGCGCCGAGAAGATCACGGGTTCGGCTCGGCATCCCCACCAGCTGGAGGAGGGCGCCGCGTCGCCGCGTCAGCATGCTGCGCCGCAGCGTCCCGGGCGTCACCAATAGTCGGCTACCGCCCACGGCGACCGGCTGCAGCCAGGACATCGTCACCGCCGCGAGTGCCGCGAGCGGGTTGCTGGTAGCCCCGAGCAGGATGGCGGCGTCCCGCAGCGCGGGCAGCACCCGTCTGGCGGGCTCCCACGCATAGGCGGCGCGGTGCACGGACAGCCGGGTGCGCCCGTCGTCCGGCTCGGCACCGACCAGGCCGGGCAGCACGGCGAGGTCGGTGGACGCGGCGGCGTGCCGTTTGCACGTCTCGAGCACGGCCACGAGCTCGGCCTCGGTGAGGTCGGTGAGGTCGGTGAGATCGGTGCTGTCCGCGGTGGTGAGGCCGGTGCGGGCCAGCACCTCTGCATCGACGAGCACCGCTTGGAAGGCACCGCGACCGCGGGCCAGCCGGGCTGACCGGTAGGTGGACGGGTCGACCATCCGCGCCAGGTCGAGGATCCGGTGCGCCGACATCTCGGCCGGGACCAGGTCGAGGACCTCGCAGCCGTGCCGACGCGCGTACGCGTCGGCCGCGCGGCGATGCTCGGGGCCGAGACGCACTCCGGAAGCGAGGAGGAGGACGTACGGCGGACGCTGCGCGTGAGGGTCGTCCGAGCCGGGCGCGCCCCCCGGGGGCCCATGGTCCACCGATTCGATGACGTCGATGGCACCTACCCGGCCGCGCAGCCGGATGCTGTTGAGGCCGATCCCCACACACGCGGCTACCGGGAGCCAGCCACGACGCCTCACCATCGGCCTCCTCTGAATATTTGATCCGCATCCGGTCCGCTGTCGGGAAGCCCCCGCAAAATACCTCTTGCCTCCGAATTGCAGCCGAAGCTTCACCGACCGCTCCGCGCTGCGCGGCTGAACCGGGTGGTCAGGCTGAACCGGGGCGGAACACGCAGCTGGGTTCGGCCGCACCCGCCGCGGCACGGGAGAACGTCACCGCAGGCACGCCGGAGCCCTGCGTCAGGGTCACGGGACTGGTCTGATTTTGATCTCCAGCTCTGGCGGTGGTCCGGCGGTGGGCGCGTCCTGGGCGAGGCGGTTCCAGAACTGCTCGACCATGGGTTGCAGCGGGCGAGGGCCGAGTTCGCGGATCAGGATGCCCAGCGCCTGGGTGTGCTCTGGATCGGGCTTGGTGGAAATGCCGGCGGCACGTAGGTCGCGGACCTGGCTGAGGGTGAGGTCGGCGAGCAGGATGATCAGCTGACCGTTTGTATAGCCTGCCGTACCGTCGGACAGCATGAGTATCCGAGAAGCCGTCATCGTCAACACCGCGTCGACCGCGGCCTTTGCAAGGCAGATCGGCCAGACCGCCTACTCCGCCTCGAAGGGCGGGCTGCCCGAGGTGACCCTCGGGGTGATCCCGGGCGCGGGCGGCACCCAGCGGCTGGTGCACGCGGCCGGCAAGGCCACGGCGATGCGGATGCTGCTCACCGGCGAGCCGATCATCGCCGCCGACGCGCTCGCCGACGCGCTCGCCGCCAGGCTGGCCGCCGAGGTCGTCCCCGACACCGGAACCCTTGCCACCGCGACGAAAATCGCCGAACGGATCACCGACAACTTTACCGGCCACTGAGGACAGACTATGACCTACCGATCATCGTGGATGACCGAGGAGCTCGACCAGCTCCAAAACCTCACCCGCACCTTCCTGGCCAAGGAATCCGAACCCAACCACGGGCGGTGGACCGAGCAGCACGCGGTCGACCGCGAGTTCTGGAACAAGGCCGGCGAGATCGGCCTGCTGTGCATCAGCTGCCCCATTGAGTACGGCGGCGGTGGCGGCACGTTCGCGCACGAGGCCGTGGTGTTGCGCGAGCAGGGCTACATCGCCGACGACTGCTGGGCCTACCTGGTGCACAGCCCGATCGTCGCGCACTACATCAACGCCTACGGCAACCACGAGCAGAAGCAGCGCTGGCTGCCCAGACTGGCGTCCGGTGAGTTCGTCGGCGCGATCGCGATGACCGAACCGGGCACCGGTAGCGACCTGCAGGCCGTGCGCACCACCGCCCGGCGTGAGGGTGACCATTACGTGATCAACGGTGCAAAGACGTTCATCACCAACGGTACCCACTGTGACCTGCTCATCATCGTGGCCCGCACCGGCAACGCGCCCGGCGGCAGAGGGCTGTCGCTGATCGTGGCGGAAACCCAGGGGCTGCCGGGGTTCGAACGCGGCCGGGTGCTGCAGAAGATCGGCGCGATGGGCACCGACACCCGCGAGCTGGCCTTCACCGACATGCGGGTGCCTGCGGTCAACCTGCTCGGTCCGGCCGAGGGCCAAGGCTTCGTGCAGCTGGTACAGCAGCTGCCGCAGGAACGGCTGTCCATCGCGGTGAATGCCGCGGCCGCCGCCGAACACGCCGTCGACTTGGCCATCGCCTACGCCAAGGAGCGCACGGCGTTCGGCAAACCCCTGCTGGAATTCCAGAACACCCGGTTCGTGCTCGCCGAGTGCCGTACCGAAGCGCTGGCGCTGCGCACCTTCATCGACCACTGCATCACCGAGCATGTGGCCGGCCGGCTCGACGGAGCAACCGCGTCCATGGCCAAATACCTGGCCACCGACAAGCAGTGCGAGATCGTCGACCGCTGCCTACAGATCTTCGGCGGCTACGGCTACATGACCGAGTACCCCATCGCCCGCATGTACGCCGCCGCCCGCGTCCAGAGGATCTACGGCGGCACCAACGAAATCATGAAGGAGCTCATCGCCCGCTCCCTCTGACCGGCAAGAGACCAACCACGCCTGGAGCCGGGTCTGTTCGGTACGTGGGGGGTTCGGGGGGTTCGGCCCGCCCGGTGGACATGGCGGAACGACAAGGTCCGCCTCCGCGCGGACACGGTTTGCCTGGAGCCGGGTCTGTTCGGTACGTGGGGGGTTCGGGGGGTTCGGCCCGCCCGGTGGACATGGCGGAACGACAAGGTCCGCCTCCGCGCGGACACGGTTTGCCTGGAGCCGGGTCTGTTCGGTACGTGGGGGGTTCGGGGGGTTCGGCCCGCCCGGTGGACATGGCGGAACGACAAGGTCCGCCTCCGCGCGGACACGGTTGACCCAGAGTGGAGCGGGTGACCGGGATCGAACCGGCATGGCCAGCTTGGAAGGTTGATCGCGGGCCTGTACGACCGCCACCAGCCCGACCGCAGAGTGCCACGAACGGCACTGAGTGCCCTCTAGGCCGCCCACCTACTGGCCCGTAGATGGCCTGCCGGATCGCTACCGAGTAGGGCGTCTCCGGGCTGCTCAGGGCCTCGCGTTCGTCCCGCTTGTAAGCCACATCGTCACGGAAGGTAGTGGCCGGCAGTCTGCTAGCGCTAGCACCTACACCTGCTATCGCTAGCAGGTGCGCTAGCAGTCCGCAGGCCGCCTGAGCAGCAGGCTAGCGGCTAGCAGGCTGACAGCTTTCCTCCCATCGACCCGCCAGGAGCCGCCTCATGCACCCTCATGTCACTCCTGCTAGCGGCGCGACGCCGCATCGCGAGCTGTCACCCTCGGCAACATCGGACGGAACCGCACCGTTGCCGTTTGGCGACGCCTCGCCCATCGGGGAAGATGGCCCGGTGACCGCAGGATCGCCTGACCCGGACCTCGAATGGTGGACGACGTCCGACGTGGCTGAGTACCTCGGTGTCCGCGTTGGCACGGTCAGCAGCTACCGGATACGCGGCCAGATGCCAGAACCCGACCGGACGATCGGACGCACGCACGTTTGGCGGCCGCAACGCATCCTCGAATGGCACGCCGGACGTACCCGTGTAGGTGTTGGGGGACGCGCTCGAAGCGGCGCGACTTCCGCACCAGACGAGCAGGCGTCGGGCGAGCTGCAAACTGATCCGGAATCGGAGATCGGCGAATTTGAGGTGAATTCAGGTGATTGATTTGGAGAGGGCCTCTACTCGCTCGTTAAATTCCTGCACCACCGACAATCTGTGATACGGTACAAGATGCTGTCTTACCTGCTTTACGTGCCCGACGCAGCGCGCTGAATCAACCTCATTCGTGAGAGCGTCAATCGCCTGGTTGCCAATTGCGCATGCACTGTCCGGATCACCCTGTTGAGCGTAGGTGTCAGCCAACAGGGCTTGACGCAAAGCCCCTTCCCGAGTGTCTGGACCTCCTGTAACACCGGTAGACAGGGACAGGTGGTCGCGGGCACGCTCCCAATCCCCAAGGCGCATGTAGCAGTAGCCAACCTGCTCATTCATCTGAGCCTCATTGAACCAGTAGGACCACGGTGGTTCTCCGTGACCGGGAGGATTTCCGCCGAAGACGTCGAAGGCGGCATCGATTGCCCGGCGCGTCTCGACCGCGTCTTTCAGGTTCGCGTACGCCTGGGCGGCCCTCATGTTCAGGATTGCCGAAACTGTCGGGCTGGTACCGGCGTAGCCTGTTCTCGCGCTGTCTGCGAATCTCGCTGACTCGGTGAACTGGCCGATGTCCTTCGCCTGGCAACTCATGAACCCGAGGATGTTCGCGCCGAGCGCGCGGTCTCCGGCGGTGTGGGCGCTGCGCAGCCCTGCGGTGAAAAAGCGTTGCGCTTGACCGTGGCGCCCCGCGTCAAACGAGAGCCACCCCGCCAGGCGCAGAAGCTCGGCAAGCATTCCGTAAAGGTCTCGGCTCACCGAGTCGGTGTAGCGGCCGTTCTTCAGAAGGTCGGTGACATAGGATGCCTGGCTGCGGACTACTTGCACCAGGGGGCCGCTCCCGATCTGGTCGTCCATGCGGCGAAGCTCGTCTGTGATACGGCGCAGGTTGTCCACGATCGATGTTCCAACGAATCTCCCTGATTGACTCGAAAGATCGTTCGATGGCCGCGCAATGAGCCATTCATGTGCAGGAGAGGTGAGGGTGGAACCCGAAAGAACAAGAAATTGCCTTCGGTCCATTGGACTTCCCTCCGAGACTTCGGCTACTGCCGATAGTGTACCGTCCGGAGTCCATAGCCCCGTAGGGCTGGCGTCAACCTCTGCCTGATTTTTATTCTCGCTGGAAGTCTCCCGAGAATCTGCCCGCCGACCGTCGGCGGACAGCAGCATCCGGAATTGCTCCCGGACGTTGAAGGGCGCGCGCGCCAACGCGGCATCCAAGATTTCCTGAGCGGCAGGCCGCGGCACGACCTCTGGACGTGCCCGCCAGTTGGCGACGGTCCGAGCGGCTACGCCTAGGTGAGCCGCGAACCCCTCGTTGGACATCCTCAGCGCCTCACGCAGTGCGTCAGCCCGCGCTCCGGTCCACGATGCGACGACGTCCACGGTCACGCCCCGAGCTGCACTGGCGATGCACTAACGGTGCATCGCCAGTGCGCCGGTGGTGCATGGTCGTTCCCGTCGCCACCCGCTTGACTTGAGTACATGAGGTCACCGCCTGCAGCCCGACGCCTACGCCTCCCCGAGTAGACCATGCGAACCGTCGCAGATCAGACGTTTTACCCAAGCGTGCGACAACGATCGGACACTCTGAGTTGATATCGATCACGGAAAGTTATGCGCCCCGTCGGTTGACGAGTACTGAGTTGTTCAGTACTGTCAGTCCACGAAAGGCCCCGAGGAGCGGCAACTCCTCGGGGCTGGTGCACCGAACGCCCTGGTGAGAGGAACCGAACGATGCTTCTTGAGCGTACTTCCGCGCGTCCGGTCGGGTCGATGCCCGCGGGTAGTCCTGTCGGGGGTCGCCCTGTTGGTGGTCCGCCGATGTTCGAGGAGGGGGAGTACGGGCCGACCCGTGGCTACCTGTCCGCGCGAGTGCCGCTGACGTACGCGGTGATGGTGGCCGCGCTGGTCGATGCCGACGTCATCGGCTGGGATGACGTGGCTACCCCGGAGCTGGTGCGGTACGAGGTGGAGTACCAGGTTGCCGCCCGCGGGATGACGGCGGTGTACCAGACCTGGCAACGGCTGGCGGACGCCAACGTGCGCGGGGACGAGTGGGTGATGCTTTGCCGCCGGGCCGTGCTCGACATGCTGATCGCCGAGGGTGTTCCGTCCGGCGTCGACGAGCTCACCGCCGGTGAGATGGCCGCCGCGCTGATGGTGCACAGCGACCTGTACGCCGAGCACCTGTCCACCCCGGTCGATGTCCGCCGGGAGCTGACCCGCCTGGCTTACAGCTACGGGGTTGACGCTCTGCGCAGGACCGCTGCTTCCCTGGCCGGGGAGCCCTACCGGGTCCTCGCTCCCGCCTCCGACGCCGAGGCCCACGCCTGGCCGGCGTTCTGCCGCCGGGCCGTGGCCGGCATGCTCGCCGCCGACATCCGCGCCTTGGCGGGTGTGCGGTGAGCATCCCGGCCCTGGAGCATGCCGCGCCGCCGGCCGGGGGCGTCCCGGTGCCCGCCGGCTACCCGGCGGGGGATGTCGCAGCGGCGTTGCGGTGGCTTGCCGCCGAGGCGCTGCGTCTGCACGACCTGGTCGTCAACGCCGCCGACGCTGTCCCGGCTTCGGCGGTGGGGGAGCTGGGTCTGACGGCCAGCGACGTGCGCCGGTTGTGCGAGGACCGGAAGTGGAGCACTGGCCGTCTCATCGTCGAACTGCGCCGCGCCGCCGGGCGCCGTGGGGTGAGGCTTCCGGACAACGACAGCGTGAAGCGGACCGTGAGACGCTGGCGCAACGGCCACACTGCCGGCCTGTCGCCGTTCTACGCCGATCTGCTTTCCGACGTGTTCGGCTCCGCGTTCACCTCCCGCCCGCCGTTGCAGGCGGTGGCCCGGTGAGCGTCGGGAACCCGTCGACCCGCCGGCACCTGTTCGCCGCGTTCGGGGGCCGGTGCGGCTACTGCCTGACCGCCGCCGCCGATCATCTCGATCACCTCGTGCCGCGCGCCGCCGGGGGCACGAACAGCCGCTTCAACCTGATCCCGGCGTGCACCCCGTGCGGGACGTCGAAGGGTGCGCTGTCGGTCGCGGAGTGGGTGGCGCGCCGCGCCGCCGGCACCCTGACGACCGGCGCCGGTGCGCCGCCGGTGCCGGTGTACCGGGTGCCGATGAAGCCGGTGAACCACCGCCCCATCGCGGCCTGACCTCCGGCCGGTCGTCACGTGACGGCCGACGGGAACCCGATCCGCAGGTCGATCGGCAACCGGCCGGCACCCCGATCTGGACGTGTACGGCCCATTCGATCCGACTGTCGGTCCTGAGCTGGGCGGATCGACCCCGCGCGACCCTGCCCGGGTCGATCCGACCTGAGCGCCTACCGGTACGCCCTCCTTCCTGTCACCGAAAGGTGTTGCTCGCATGCCCCGATCCAGTCCGCCCCCGCCGCGGGCGTTGCCCGATCCGTTGCGCCCGTCCGACACCGACCGTAACCGGCTCGGGGACGGCAAGAGTCCCAAGAGTCTCACCAGCGGCCCCGCCCGGGACCCGATCCGCCCCGTTGGTGCTGGTCACCGGGGGGCCGGTAGGGACCGTGGGACTCTTGGGACTCTTGGGACTCTTACTCACCGTGACCCCCGCGGCCCGGGGGGCGGGAAGGACAGGTACCGCCCCGCACGGGCGGTACCGCACCGCACTCCGGCCCCGTCGGCCGCTGTCCCGCCCCACACGGCGGGGGAGACGAGATGCCCCCTCCCCCCGATCGGCACGCCGTGCGCGGTGCTGATCGTTGGGCGGGCGACCGCGCCGCGGGGTGACTTGCGGGTGGCTGGTCCGGCTGGACAGCGGCGCAACGCCGGGGGGGAGGGGCATCTCACTGCGGTGCCCCGCCGCCGCGGTGGTGGTGGCGTGCGATGAGCGGCGACCACGGCGACCCGACCGGTGCGCGCCGGTCGCGGCACCTGCACGTGGCGGTGCCGCCCGGTGGGCACGGTGACTCCGTGCCCGGGAAGGCGACCACTGCGGTTCCGGTCGACGTCCCGCACCAGCACGAGCACGAGCACAACCCGCATGACGAGCACGAGTCTGTGCCGGACGACGGCGGGTCGGGGTCACAGGCAACCCGGCTGGTTGCTCTGGCCCGGGAGCGGTACCGGGTCGTGCGCGGCAGCGACGGACGCGCCTACGCCGTTGACCTGGCCGGGCCGATGATCGCCCTGTCGCTGCGGGGCCGCGACGGTCTACGGACGCGTCTGGCCACGGCCTACTACGACCGGTTCGGGTCGACGCCGGGGGGCGGTGCGCTGTCCGACGCGCTGACCGTGCTGGAAGGCGCCGCCGCCGAAGCCGAACCGGAAGCGGTCGGTCTGCGGGTCGCTGCCACCGTCGACGGTGGGATCGTGCTCGACCTGGGCACCGTCGACGGTCGCTGTGTGCAGGTCGACGCGCACGGCTGGACCGTGCTGGAACGCTCCCCGGTGCTGTTTCGCCGGACCGCGCTCACCAGCCCGTTGCCGATCCCGGCCCGGCCTGGTGACCTGGCCGCCCTGCGCGGGCTGGTGAACGTGTCCGAGGCCGGGTTCCGGCTGCTGGTCGGGTGGCTGGTTGCCGCGTTCCTACCCGACATCCCGCACCCGATCCTGGTCCTCACCGGCGAGCAAGGTACGGCGAAGTCCACCGCGGCCCGGATCACCGTGTGCCTACTGGACCCTTCCCCGGCGCCGTTGCGCTCCGCCCCCCGCGATGCGCGGCAGTGGTCGATCACCGCGTCCGCGTCGTGGGTGGTCGCACTCGACAACGTCTCCGGGGTCGCGCCGTGGTTCTCCGACACCCTGTGCAAGGCCGTGACCGGTGACGGCATGGTCGACCGGGCCCTGTACACCGACGACGACGTCACCGTCATCTCCTACCGCCGGGTGCTAGCCATGACCTCGATCGACGCCGGAGACCTGGCCGGCGACCTCGCCGAACGCATCCTCCCGTTGGAACTCACCCGGATCGACCCGGCCCGGCGCCGAACCGATGGCGAGATCTCCGCCGCCTACGACGCCGCCCGCCCCACCGTCCTGGCCGCGCTGCTGGACCTGCTGTCCCAGGTTCTCGCCACGCTGCCCGGCGTGCGGGTGGACGAGCTGCCCCGGATGGCGGACTTCGCCCGGGTCCTGGCCGCCCTCGACACCGTCACCGGCTGGACGACCCTGCCCGACTACACCACCGCCGCGGCCGACCTGGCCGCCGCCGTCGTGGCCGCTGACCCGGTCGCCGAGGCCATCCGCCGGCACCTGGCCAAAGTCGGTGCTTTCACCGGCACCGCCGAAGCGCTCTACGCGAACCTTCCCGCCCCCGACCCCCGGCCGCGGACCTGGCCGCGCTCCGCCCGTGGGATGTCCGGCGCCGCACGCCGCGTGGCACCCGCCCTACGCGCCCAAGGCGTCACGGTCGACTTCACCCGCAGTCGCGACATCCAACGTCAACGGCTCATCCACCTGGCCTACGACAGTTCTGCGATTCAACCGTCCGAACCGTCCAAACCGTCCAAGGACCCCCGGTGACCAGCACAAACGCGCTGGACGGTTGGCCGCGCCGATCGTCCAGTCCCGCCCGCCGACCGTCCAATCCGTCACGCACCTGGACGGTTGCCCGCTCGATTGGACGATCGTCTGTCCCCAACCGTCCAGCCCTGGCACCCATGCTGACCTGCGGAAACGTCGATGCCTGGACGGTCTGGACGGTTCGGACGGTCGTTTCCGCACTCTGTTGAAGGACACGCCCATGAACCCGACCGCGCTCGCCGACCAACTCACCGCCGCCACCCGCGACGCCCGCCGCCACCTCGACACCCTCCTGAAGATCCTGCGGGAGCCGGCGGCGGCCCAATGACCGCCCGTCAGGGGTTGTGGACTCCCGACCTCGCCGACGACTCTCTCGATCCGCAGGTCAGCGAGACCGCGATCGTCACGGTGAGTCAAACTCCCGAAACTCCCGAAACTCCCGCGGTGTTTCGGGGCTCCCCAGTGACCAGCGCCAACAGCCCCGGAGAGGCTGCGGGTGGGGGGGTGGACGGGAGTTTTGGGAGTTTCATCGCCGCACGGTGGGGCACGTTCGGTCACCGGACGCGACACCCTCGATACCAACCCTGAGTAACCGTCGTCAGGTCGTCGTCGCCTCGACCGTCACCCCCGCCACGACGGCCCCCAACCGGCCACAGAGCGACGAATCCCGGTCCGACCAGGACCTGACGACCTGACGACAACCTGACGACGACGATCCCCCACCACCGTCCGTCATCAAACCCCAAGCACGGAGAGGCGGTACCCCCATGCCCAAAACCGTCTCTGTGCCCGCGAACCCCCACCGCTACCACCGCGCCGTGCCCTTCGAGCCACCCCCACCGAACCCCCACCCACAGACCCGACCGGCCTGGCCGGGGGCTGCTAGCAGCTCATCCCACCCCTGACCAGGGATCTAGCAGCTAGCAGCCCCCGGCCCACCACCCCCGAAACGCCCCCCACCACCCGATCCGCACCCCCCCAACCACCTGCTAGGAAGGATCACCCAACCCCATGGCCGACACCGCCCCCCGCGACAACCGCACCCCGACCCGACCCGCCAGCAAACCCACCCCGGCCACCCTCCCCGCCCCGTGCCGCGCGGTCTACACCGTCGCCGAAGCCGCCCACATGCTCTCCCTGTCCCTCGCCAGTACCTACGACCTGCTGCGCCGCGGCGACCTCCCCGGACGGCGTCTCGGCCGCCGCTGGGTCATCCCCCGCGACCGGTTCCACACCTGGCTCGACAACCTCCCCGCCGCCGACCCCCACGACACCGACCCCGCCGACGGGCAGGACAACCAGCCATGACCACCCCCCGCCCGTCGATGCTGCCCGCCGCCGTCACCTACGCCGACCAGGGATGGCCGGTGTTCGTCCTCGGACGTACCAAGCGGCCGGTGGCGAACTGTGAGCCCTGCGCGCAGGCAGGGCCAGACCACGACAGGGAAGCCTGCCCGTGTCTGACCTGCCACAGCTTCTACGCCGCCACCACCGACCGAAACCGCATCGTCGCCATGCTCGCCGCCGTCCCTGACGGCCTGTTGGCGATCCGCACCGGCACCGCCGCCGGCCTGGCCGTCATCGACATCGACCCCCGCAACGGCGGCACCCTCGACCGGTCGCTGATGACCCCCACAGCCGCCGTGGCCACCGGCGGAGGCGGATGGCACCTGTACTACCGCCACCCCGGACATCCGGTGCTCTCCCGGCCCCTCACCGGCGCTCCCGGCATCGACATCAAGGCGGACGGCGGGTTGGTGGTCGCGCCGCCGTCACTGCACCCGACCACCGGCCGTCCCTACCAGTGGGCCGGCACCCGGCCGGTAGCCGAGATGCCCCCCGCCCTCATCGCCGCCGTGGCCGCCGATCCGCCCATGACGAAACCCGCCCCGCCACGCAGCTGCACACCGGCCCGCGTCTCGTCACGCGCCGGAGAGGCGGGGGGCATCTCAAACCCCGCCGCGTTGCTCGCCGCACACCTGGCCGCCGTCGCCCGAGCACCCGAAGGACGCCGCCGCACCACCCTCTACGGCGCCGCCCGCGGCATCGCCCGCATGGTCGCCGCCGGCCACCTCACCACCACCGAAGCCTGGGCCGCGCTCACCGACGCCGGACACACCGCCGACCAGACCGACCGCGACATCAACGCCGCCATCACCGGCGGATTCCACGCCGAAGGAGTCCCCACCTGAACCAGCCCACACCACACCTCAACGGCACCCCCGGCGAAGCCGACCAAGCACCCGCCGGGAGCACCCGCCCCCATCCGCTCGAAACGAAGGAAGGCACACCTATCGTGGCTCAATCCCTTACCAGCCCACAGGCGGGCGGTGTGGTCCTCGCGATACCCGCCCGCCACCGAGCGTCGACGCGACCGGCCGCCGGTACGACCTCCCCACCGGCGCCGTTGGGCGACATCCTGACCGTCGAGCAGGCCGCTGCCCGGATGAACATGAGTGTCCGGTACGTGCGCCGCCTGGTTGCGGAACGGCGTATCGCGTTCCACCGCATCGGCCGGTCGATCCGGCTGACCTCCGCCGACGTTGACGCCCATATCGCGGCCGGTCGTGTCGAGTCGCTCACGGTCTCCAAGGTTTGGCGCGACGTACGGAGCGTGATCTGATGGCCGCCCGTCGCCGCTTCGGCAGCATTCGCCGCCGCGAGTCCGGCCGATACCAGGTCCGCTATCCCGGGCCGGACGGACAGCAGCGCACCGCACCCGAGACATTCGCGCGGAAGAGTGAAGCGGAACGGTATTTGACCCTCATCGAGGGTCAAATACTGCGCGGAGAATGGATCGATCCGGAGCGCGGAAAGGTTACCCTGACCGACTACGCCGCCCGCTGGATTGTCGAGCGGCCCAATCTCAGGCCACGCACGATCGGCCTGTATTCGGGGCTCCTCACCCGGCATATCACGCCGTACATCGGGGGTATTCCGATCGGCAAGCTCACGACTCCGATCATCCGCGAGTGGCGGACAAAGCTACTCGAATCGGGCGTGTCGGTGGGTACGACGGCGAAGGCGTACCGGCTGCTGCGCGCCGTGCTCATGACTGCGGTCCGGGAAGACGAGCTGATCAGGACCAACCCGTGCCGTATCCCCGGGGCCGATCAGGAGAACGCTCCCGAGCGTCCGGTCCTGACCGTTTCTCAGGTGTTCGCTCTCGCGGAGAAGCTTGGTGGTCGGTACCGAGCGCTCGTGCTGGTGACCACCTTTGCCTCCCTGCGGTGGGGTGAAGTGGCCGCGCTTCAGCGACGCGACCTCGACACCGACGACGGCATCGTGCACATCAGGCAGTCCCTGGTGGAGATCGGTGGGCAAGGGGTCGTTCTCGGTCCGCCCAAGTCCCGGGCGGGTGTCCGTACCGTGTCTCTCCCAGCGGTGATTCTGCCGTGGCTTCGGATCCACCTTGCCGAATATGTGGCGGACGATCCGGCGGCATTCGTGTTCACAGGACCGAAGGGTGGATTTCTGCGCCGCGGGAACTTCCGGAAGCTCGTGGGATGGTCAGACGCGGTTGCTGCCATCGGCATGCCGAACCTGCACTTTCACGACCTGCGGCACACCGGCAACACGCTGGCGTCTAGGACCGGGGCGAGTCTGCGGGACCTGATGACGCGCATGGGGCACGACTCGCCCCGCGCCGCGCTCATCTACCAGCACGCATCCACCGAGGCTGACGCGGCCATCGCGGACGCCCTCAGCGCCGTCCTGGCCGCGCAGCAGGGGAGCGTGCCACCTCCCGCGCCACGCCCGGACGACACCCCCGAGGACGGGGCCGCGGGGGCTCTCGTGCCGGCCTAGTGGCCCGTGGATGGCCTATGACCCGATGCTGACTGTCTGAACGATCTTCACCCCCTGGCCGGAACATAGCCCTGACCAGGGGGTGAAGAGTGGAGCGGGTGACCGGGATCGAACCGGCATGGCCAGCTTGGAAGGCTGGGGCTCTGCCATTGAGCTACACCCGCGAGGTGATCGATGCGAGCTTACCCCGTAGAATGAGCAGGCGACGCCTCGGGGCGTAGCGTAGTGGCTAGCGCGCCTGCTTTGGGTGCAGGAGATCGGGAGTTCGAGTCTCCCCGCCCCGACCGATACCCTCGGCGTGTCACCCCCTGTCCAACGTCGTACCAGGAGACCGCCGCGCCGTGAAGGCCACCAAGGAGACCCTCAGCCCGACCCGGGTCAAGCTCACTGTCGAGGTGCCCTTCGACGAGCTCAAGCCCTCGCTCGAGGCCACATATCGCAAGCTTGCCCGCCAGGTCCGGGTCTCGGGCTTCCGGCCGGGCAAGGTCCCGCCGCGCATCCTGGACCAGCGGCTAGGCCGGGGTGTCATCCTGGACGAGGCCGTCCAGGAGGCGCTGCCGCAGCTCTACTCCGAGGCCGTGCAGGCCGAGGAGGTCGATGTGCTGTCCCGGCCCGAGGTGGACATCACCGAGTTCGCCGACGGCGGCCAGCTCGTCTTCACCGCCGAGGTGGATGTCCGGCCCGAGGTGACTCTGCCGGAGTTCTCGGAGCTTGAGATCACCGTTGACGCCGTCGAGGTCACCGACGAGCAGGTCGAGGAGCAGCTCGGCGCGCTGCGTGATCGTTTCGCGGTGCTCACGCCGGTGGAGCGGGCCGTGCAGGCGGGTGACTACGTCTCGCTCGACCTGTCCGCCGAGGCGGACGGCACGCCGATCGATGGTGCCGAGGCGACCGGGCTGTCCTACGAGGTCGGTAGCGGCAACCTGGTCGAGGGTCTCGACGACGCGATCATCGGCGCCACGGACGGCGAGACCCGCACCTTCACCACGGAGCTGCTCTCCGGTGAGCAAGCCGGTCAGCCCGCCCAGGTGACGGCGACGGTCCGCGGGGTCAAGGAGAAGGAGCTCCCGGCCCTGGACGACGACTTCGCGACCACCGCCAGCGAGTTCGACACCCTCGACGAGCTGCGCGCGGACATCCGGACGCGCCTGGAGCAGTCGCGCCGCACCGAACAGGTCGGCCAGGCCCGGGAGAAGTTGCTGGAAAGCCTCCTGGAGCGGGTGGAGGTGCCGGTGCCCGGCTCGCTGCTCGCCGGCGAGATCGAGGCCCGTGAGCACCGCCTCTCCCGCGAGCTGGAGTACATCGGCACGGACCGCCCGTCCTACCTGGAGACCCTCGGCCAGACCGAGGAGGAGTTCGACGCGGAGGTCCGCGAGTCCGCCGGCAAGGCGATCCGCTCCCAGTTCATCCTGGACGCGGTGATCGATGCCGAGTCGATCGGGATCGACCAGGGCGAGCTGATGGAGCAGCTCATCCTGCGCGCTCAGCGCTCCGGGGTGCAGCCGGACGTCTACGCTCAGCAGCTTGCGCAGGGCGAGGGTCTCACGGCCCTGATGGCCGACGTCCTGCGGACCAAGGCGCTCTTCCTGTTGCTGGAGAACGCCAAGGTCGTCGACGGTGCGGGGACCCCCGTCGAGCTCGCTTTGCCAGCCCGTTCGCAGCCGGACACCGATGCCGACGCCGATCATGACCGCGATGTCACCGTCGCGGCGGAGGCCGTCGCCCCCGGGGACGGGGACGCCACGGTCGAGCCGGTCGAGCCGGTCGAGGCGGAGACCGACGGCAACGGCTGATCAGCGCCTCGCCGCTGGCGCGGTCGCGTTCCTCCCGAAGCAACCATCGGGTCATAACAGGCGAACCGTGGGGGTTGGTCACCGTTCCCACCTGGAACCGTGGCCGGCCCCGCTGTTCGTCTCATCATCGCCGCCTTCCGTGACCGGACGGCGCCGCGCCGAACCAGCCCGCACCCGGCTGGCCATGAGCGCCCACCGGCCCCGGGCTGGCCGGGCTGGCCCGTCCTCACGCCCAGCGCGAACATCGGGCGGGAAGGGCGGGAACTGGGGCGTGTCACAGATAGTGTCGAGCCGGTCAATCAGCCGTCCCATGTGAGGAAGTCGAGGAGCTGACCGTGAGTAACATCGCAGCCCCGCGCCTGCCGGTTCCGGGTCCGGACCTTCGTGCACCCGGTCAGGGTGGACCCGCGTTCGACGACCAGGTGTTCAACCGTCTGTTGGCCAACCGCATCGTCTTCCTCGGCTCGGTCGTCGAGGACTCGATCGCCAACGCGATCTGCGCGCAACTCCTGCTGCTCAACGCGGAGGATCCGACCCGCGACATTTTCCTCTATATCAACTCGCCGGGTGGGTCGGTGAGCGCCGGTATGGCGATCTACGACACCATGCAGTTCGTCGAGAATGATGTCGCGACCGTCTCGCTCGGTCTCGCCGCGTCGATGGGGCAGTTCCTGCTCTGCGCCGGTGCGTCGGGCAAGCGCTACTCCCTGCCGCACGCGCGGATCATGATGCACCAGCCGTCCGGTGGTATCGGGGGCACCGCCTCCGACATCGCCATCCAGGCGGAGCAGATGCTGTACACCAAGCGGATGATGCAGGAGCGCATCGCCTTCCACACCGGTCAGCCGATCGAGCAGATCGAGCGCGACTCCGACCGGGACCGGTGGTTCACAGCCGAGGAGGCCAAGGACTACGGCTTCGTCGACCACGTCGTCCAGCAGGCCCGCCAGGTTCCCAGCGAAGGCCCGGTGAGCTGAGCGGAGCCCCCGCTCACCGGATCGAACCGTCGTCATCCGTCCCGGAGGCAGCCACCATGTTCCACGACACGCTGTACCAGCAGATGCGGCACGAGCAGGCCCGCCAGGCAGCCGCCCAGCCGCAGGGCCGCTACGTCCTGCCGAACATCATCGAGAAGACCTCCCGCGGCGAGTACGGCATGGATCCGTATTCGAAGCTGCTCAAGGAGCGGATCGTCTTTCTCGGTGTGCAGATCGATGATGTGTCGGCGAACGACGTGATGGCGCAGCTGCTGTTCCTGGAGTCCGAGGATCCCGACCGGGACATCTCGATCTACATCAACTCGCCGGGTGGGTCGTTCACGTCGTTGACGGCGATCTACGACACGATGCAGTTCGTGCGGCCGGACATCTCGACGATCTGCATGGGTCAGGCGGCGTCGGCGGCGGCGGTGCTGCTGGCGGCGGGCACGCCGGGGAAGCGGTTCGCGCTGGAGAACAGCCGGATCCTCATCCACCAGCCGTCGGCGCAGGGCGAGGGCCAGTCGAGCGACATCGAGATCCAGGCGCGGGAGATCCTGCGGATGCGGTCTCTGCTGGAGCGGATGCTCGCCGTCCACACCGGCAAGAAGGAAGAGGACATCCGCAAGGACATCGAGCGTGACAAGATCTTCAGTGCCGACGAGGCCAAGGAGTACGGCCTGATCGACGAGGTCATCAAGACCCGGAAGTCCTCCCGGCTCGCCACCGCTCGCTGAGGTGCCGGGCCGGCGGTCCGAGCCCGCGGTCGGAGCCTCGCGAGGCGTGACGTCTCGTGAGGCCGGCCCGCGGTCGTCGGCCGTCGGCCGCTACCACACCCGACGCGCCGATGCGGTGAAACCCGGTCAGCGGTTCTCGTCCGTGACGCGATGGCCTAATGGGACTGCGTGGACGGGCGAGGGCGGCCAAGGTGACCGTAGGCTGACCGGTATGAGCCGAGCGATTGGGCTCTCACCGGACGGCTCGGCGGGGTACCGTCCCCACGGGGATGGTTGCAGGCAGACACGCGACGACTGGGCGGTGTCAACCGCCCCTGACATGCAGGCGACACCATCGTCTGGACGAAGGGACTGAGTCCTCGGTGGCACGCATCGGTGATGGCGGTGACCTGCTCAAGTGCTCGTTCTGCGGTAAGTCGCAGAAGCAGGTGAAGAAGCTCATCGCCGGCCCTGGCGTCTATATCTGCGACGAGTGCATCGATCTCTGCAACGAGATCATCGAGGAGGAGCTGTCCGAATCCTCCGAGCTCAAATGGGACGAACTGCCCAAGCCGCGCGAGATCTACGAGTTCCTCGACAGTTACGTGGTGGGGCAGGAGACGGCGAAGAAGACCCTCTCCGTCGCGGTCTACAACCACTACAAGCGGGTCCAGGCGGGCGGATCCAGCGGTGACGGGAGCAAGGGCGAGGTCGAGCTCGCGAAGAGCAACATCCTGCTGCTCGGGCCGACGGGCTGCGGCAAGACGCTGCTCGCCCAGACTCTCGCGCGAATGCTCAACGTCCCGTTTGCCATCGCCGACGCCACCGCGCTGACCGAGGCGGGCTACGTCGGGGAAGACGTCGAGAACATTCTGCTCAAACTCATTCAGGCCGCCGACTATGACGTCAAAAAGGCCGAGACCGGGATTATCTACATCGACGAGGTCGACAAGATCGCCCGGAAGTCGGAGAACCCGAGCATCACGCGGGACGTGTCCGGTGAGGGCGTGCAACAGGCCCTGTTGAAGATCCTCGAAGGCACCACGGCCAGCGTGCCGCCACAGGGCGGGCGCAAGCACCCGCATCAGGAGTTCATCCAGATCGACACGACGAACGTGCTGTTCATCGTGGGCGGGGCGTTCGCCGGGCTCGACCGGATCATCGAGTCGAGGATCGGCAAGAAGTCGCTGGGGTTCCGCGCCGTACTGCACGGCAAGGACGACCCGGACGGATCCGATGTCTTCGGCGACATCATGCCCGAGGACCTGCTGAAGTACGGCATGATTCCGGAGTTCATCGGCCGGCTCCCGGTGATCACCAGCGTGTCCAACCTGGATCGTGAGGCGCTGATCCGCATCCTCACCGAGCCGAAGAACGCCCTCGTCCGCCAGTACAAGCGGCTGTTCGAGCTGGACAGCGTCGACCTCGACTTCACCTCGGACGCGCTCGAGGCCATCGCGGACCAGGCGATCCTGCGTGGGACCGGTGCTCGTGGGCTGCGGGCAATCATGGAAGAGGTCCTGCTCTCGGTGATGTACGACATCCCGAGCCGCAAGGATGTGGCCCGGGTCGTCGTCACCCGCGAGGTCGTGCTGGAGCACGTCAATCCGACGCTGGTCCCGCGCGACGTCGTGTCCAAGCGGGCTCCCCGCCAGGAGAAGTCGGCCTGACGGCGCCTACCCGGCGCCCACTCGGCGTGTCCCGTGCGACTCGGCGCGGCCCGCGCGTCGGGTCACTCAGTGCATTCCGTGCGTCGGGTCCAGCGCGGTCAGGGTCCGGCGGGCCTCAGCCAGATGGTAGAAGGACCCGGTCACCAGGATCGCCCCACCCGGCCCCGCCGCGTCCCGCAGGGCGTGGCGGACGGCGCAGCCGACGTCGGATGCGGCGTGGGCCGGCATCGCCCGCGCCCGCGCCGCGCAGACCAGGTGCTCGGCGCGGATGGCCCGCGGTGACGCCGGTTCGCAGGCGATCAGCGAGCTGATCGGTTGGTGGCGCAGTTCCGCGAGAGTCCCCTCGTAGTCGTGACCGCGCAGCGCCCCGTAGACGACGGTCCACTCTCGCCCGGGGAACTCCTCACGCAGGGACCGGGCGAGCGCCGCGCCCGCTGCCGGGTTGTGCGCCCCGTCAAGCACGCACAGCGGCTGTGCGCGCACGATTTCCAGGCGTCCCGGCGCCCGGACGCCCCCGAGACCGGTCCGGACCACGACGTCGGGGAGGGAATGACCGACGAAGGTCTCCACGGCGGCCAGGGCGCACGCCGCGTTGGCATCCTGATAGGAACCGTGCAGGGACAGTCGCACGTCGTCGTAGCGCGCCTGCGGGGTGCGGAAACCGCCCCGTCGACCCGCCGCGTCCGGGTGGCCGGCGACCGCGGCGAAGTCCCGACCCAGCCGCAGGACGTCCGTGGCCGGGGTCCGGGCGAAGATGTCGTCGAAGCGGGGGTCCACCTCGCCGAGCACCAGGTGACTGCCGGGCTTGACGATCCCGGCCTTCTCGCGGGCCACGCCCGCCATACTCCCGGCGTAGTCCAGATGATCAGCGCCGATGCTGGTGACGACCGCGACCCGCCCGTCGGCGATGTTCGTGGCGTCCCAGCGACCGAGCAGGCCCACTTCGACCACGGCGACGTCGACGGCCAGGTCGGCGAACCATCGGAAGGCGGTGGCCGTCAGCAGCTCGAAGAAGGTGGGCCGTCCACTCATCGGGGCGGCCGCGTCCAGGACGGTGCCCACGCAGCGTCCGAACTCCTCGTCGCCGATCGGTCGGCCGTCGACGACCAGACGCTCGTTCACCCGCTCCAGATGCGGACTGGTGTACAGCCCCACCCGCAGCCCCGCCGCGCCCAGCAGCGCCGAGATGATCCGCGCCGTCGAGGTCTTGCCGTTCGTGCCGGTCAGGTGGATCAGCGGAACCGCCCGGTGCGGATCCCCGAGCCGGCCCGCCAGCTCCCGCATCCGGTCAAGGCTCGGCACCGGCCGACCCGCCGGCATCGTCTGCTTTTCGAGATCCACCGTGTTGTTCAGGGCGGCCCACGCCGACTCGTACGTCCACTTCACAGGCTGGTTCCACTTCACCGGCTGGTTTCGCCCTCCTTCGACCTGGGGTCGACAGTAGTCCGCGGACAGGTGCGCCGGACGCGTCCTTTGCGGGGGAGCGCGGGTACCGGCGTGGGCACCTGCGTAGGCGGGAGTGAACCCGGTGGACCCGTCCCATCGGGCCGTACCATCGGGGATGTGACAGGCGCTGCCGGGACCGCCGGAACCACCCATGCTCCTGATCACGAGCGGGAGGGTCCACGCGCGTTCGCGGCCGAGTACTCCCAACGCCGCGACATCCGCGCCCGGCCGGGCTTCGACCGGCTGCGCCGTCTGCTGGATCTGCTCGGCCAGCCGCAGCGGGCCCTTCCGAGCATCGTGGTGACCGGTTCGGTGGGGAAGAGCTCCACGGTGTCCGCGATCACCGCACTGCTGCACTCGTTCGGCATCCGCGCGGGATCGTTGAGTTCGCCGGGCTGGCTCGGGGCCGAGCAGCGGGTGGGGTTGGCCGACGCCACGATCGATTCCGACGTCCTCGGCCGCGCCTACGCCGATATCGCGCCGTACCTGCCGCTGATCGAGGATGACGGCCGGCTGAGCGCCTTCGAGCTGCTTGCCGCCGTGGCCTTCGCCGCCTTCGCCGACGCCCCCGCCGACCTCGCCGTGATCGAGTCCGGCTGGGACGACGCCGGCGAGCTGAGCGCACTGCTCGACGCGCCGGTGTCGGTCGTCACCCCCGTGGCGGTGGGCGAGTGGGAGCCGGCGGCGGGCCTGGACCGGATCACCACGCGGACGGCGGGAGTCATCCGCGCCGACACCCTGGTCGTGCTGGCCCAGCAGGTCCTGCCCGCCGCGCAGGCGCTGCTGCGGCGCGCCGCCGAGACCGGGGCGATGGTCGCCCGGGAGGGGCTGGAGTTCGGTGTACTCGGCCGGCAGGTGGCCGTCGGGGGGCAGATGATCACGCTGAAGGGGCTGGGCGGCACCTACGAGGAGATCTTCCTGCCGCTGCACGGCGCGCATCAGGCCCATAACGCGGCGGTCGCGCTGGCCGCGGTCGAGGCGTTCCTCGGCGGCGGGCGCAACCAACTCGACGTCGATGCGGTCCGCGCCGGTTTTGCCGAGGTGGACTCCCGGGGCCGGCTGGAGGTCGTCCGCCGGTCCCCGACGATCATTCTTGACGTGGCCGGCTCGCCTGTGGCGGCGGGCGCGCTGGCCGCGGCGCTCGACGAGGCGTTCACCTTCGACGTCCTTGTCGGGGTCATCGCCATCGAGCGCGAGGTCGAGAGTGCCGCCGCTCGGGACGGTGGTGGCGAGCGGGACGGTGCCGCCGAGCGGGACGGTGCCGCCGAGCGGGAGGCAGCGGAGCTCCTGGCCGTCCTGGAGCCGGTCCTGAACACGGTGGTGGTCACCGCCGGTGCTGGGCCCGGATGGCTGCCGGTCGACGGTCTCGCCGCGGTCGCCGTGGGTGTCTTCGGCTCCGACCGGGTGGAGGTCGTACCCCGGTTGGACGACGCGCTCGACGCCGGGGTGCGCCTCGCCGAGGAGGACGCCGATCTGGGTGGCGCCGGCGTGGTGGTCACCGGTTCGGCCTCCGTCGTGGGTCGGGCCCGGGCGTTGCTGCGTCCGTGACGTCCTCCTGGGTTTTCCGACATGTTCCCGACGCGTTCCTGATGCGGTTGCGGGGCGTTCCCGGGACGCCGCGGTCCCGTCACGGTGCGGACGTGGGCACCCTGTAAGTTGGCGAGGGATCCTTGGGTCCCTCGTCGAGGACGACGAAGTCGATGATCGAGAAGGAGTACCGTGTCCGTCGAGCGCACCCTCATCCTGGTCAAGCCCGATGGCGTCAGCCGTGGCCTCGTCGGTGAGGTCGTCGGCCGGCTCGAGCGCAAGGGGCTCACTCTGGTGGCGCTCGAACTGCGCACGTTGGAGCGGTCCGTCGCCGAGACGCACTACGGAGAGCATGCCAGCAAGCCGTTCTTCGGTGAACTGGTCGACTTCATCACCTCCGGGCCGCTGGTGGCCCTCGTGGCCGAGGGGCCGCGTGCGGTGGAGGCGTCGCGTGGGCTGATCGGCGCAACCGATCCGGTCAAGGCCGCGCCCGGCTCGCTGCGTGGGGACTACGCGCTGGAGATCGGCCAGAACCTCGTGCACGGCTCGGACTCGCCGGAGTCTGCCAAGCGGGAGATCGACCTCTTCTTCCCGGGCCTGAGCTGACCGCGTAGCCGTTCACACCGACCGGGGCGTTCCCGAGACGCATCGAGACGCCTCCGGTCGGATTTCGGGTGGCCTGGCCTGGCCTGGCCGGGCCGGGACCGTGGGCGTGTCGCCCTCGTGACTCATGGGTGTGCGCAGGGCGGTTCCGGCCCAAGGGTGACACGAAACCGGCCCATCACCGACCGGGGCGGCGAGGGGCCCGGTGTCGGTCTACCCTTCAAGTACTTGCCCGGAGCGTGTCCGGTGGGTCGCGGTAACCGACAGGGTCGTGGTCGGTGGCCGTGGTCGAATTCCCGGTGGGCGCCCGGGTCGTCTTGTCCGATCTACGAACTCTGTACGTGTTCCACGCGCTTCTCCGGCTCCTCGGTAGGCCGTGCCTGTCGGTCGCGCCGGAGGCGGCCAGGACCGCATCCCCCGGGAAGGTCGGTACCCGACGATGTCCAGTTCGCTGTCGTTCCTCGGTCGTGACATGGCCGTCGACCTCGGTACCGCCAACACGCTGGTGTACGTGCGTGGCCGCGGGATCGTCCTCAACGAACCGAGCGTGGTCGCGATCAATACCACCACCTCGGGCATCCTCGCCGTCGGAACCGACGCCAAGCGGATGATCGGCCGGACGCCCGGCAACGTGGTGGCCGTGCGGCCGCTGAAGGACGGCGTCATCGCCGACTTCGAGACGACCGAGCGGATGCTGCGCTACTTCATCCAGAAGGTGCACCGGCGGCGCCATTTCGCCAAGCCCAGGCTGGTCGTATGCGTGCCCTCCGGCATCACGGGCGTGGAACAGCGGGCCGTGAAGGACGCCGGCTATCAGGCCGGCGCCCGCAAGGTCTACATCATTGAGGAGCCGATGGCCGCGGCGATCGGCGCTGGTCTGCCGGTGCACGAGCCGACCGGCAACATGGTCGTGGACATCGGCGGGGGTACCACCGAGGTCGCCGTGATCTCACTGGGCGGCATCGTCACCAGCCAGTCGATCCGTACCGCCGGGGACGAACTCGACGTCGCGATCATCTCCTACGTCAAGAAGGAGTACTCGCTGATGCTCGGCGAACGCACCGCCGAGGAGATCAAGATGGCGATCGGGTCGGCGCACAAGGTTCCCGACGAGCCCAGCGCCGAGATCCGTGGGCGTGACCTGATCACCGGACTGCCGAAGACGATCGTGGTGACCGCGGAGGAGATCCGCAAGGCGATCGAGGATCCGGTCAACGCGGTCATCGACGCGGTGAAGGTGACCCTCGACCGCTGCCCGCCGGAGCTCTCCGGCGACATCATGGACCGCGGCATCGTCCTCACCGGCGGCGGGGCGCTGCTGCGCGGTCTCGACGAGCGGCTGCGGCAGGAGACCGGCATGCCGATCCACATCGCGGAGAATCCACTGCATTCGGTTGCAATGGGGTCGGGCAAGTGTGTGGAGGAGTTCGAGGCCCTACAGCAGGTACTGATCTCCGAGCCGCGGCGCTAGGCGCTTGCGCAGGGCCTTTGCCGATCCCTTCCCATTGGACCGATCCCTTCCCATTGGATATAGCCGGAGCGGTGCCTGGTGCCGCGTGGCCGTCGCCACGCGGCACCGGATCGCGTAAGAGTGTGTTCGGAGGGTGTTGTGGGCCGTGGCACGAGGCGATCTCGCCTGGTGATCGTCGCCCTGCTCATCATCGCCTTCACTCTGATCACCTTGGACTACCGGACCGGGAGATCGGCCACCGGAGCACGTGGGGTTCTGCACTCGATCTTCGGGGGGGTCGAGAACGGCGTCACGACGGTCACCCGCCCGATTGGCCGGACCGCCTCCTCCCTGACGCATCCGAACCGCTATCACGACCGGGCGGATCGACTCGCGGAGGAGAACGCCCGCCTGCGCCGCCAGATCGCCGACGACACCGAGATCGGCCGGATGTCGACCGAACTCGCCGACCTCCGGTTGTTGGCGGACAAGGGCCAGTACACCATCGTGCCGGCGAAGGTGATTGCGGTCGGTGACGTGACGGGGACGGACTGGACCGTCACCATCAACGCCGGCAGGGCCGACGGCATCGTGGTCGACAAGACCGTGCTCAATGCCGACGGGCTGGTCGGCACGGTGTCCGGCGTGACCGAGCACACCGCAATCGTCCGGCTGGCCTGCGACCCGGGTAGTCACATCGGAGCACGGCTCGAACGCACCCAGCTGCTCGGTGCCGTGGCCGGTGGGCAGGGACCGGGCACGTTGACCTTCACGCTGTACGACGCCTCATATCGGGTGCAGAAAGGTGATCGGCTGGTCACCTTCGGCAGTCTCGACTACGTCGCCGGCGTCCCGATCGGTATGGTCACCAAGGTCACTGACGTCGATGGTCTGTCGCGGACCGCCGAGGTCAAACCGTACGCGTCGGTCGGCACCCTGGACCTGGTCGGGGTGGTGGTCGGCAAGCCACCGGCCGACCCCGGCGACCGGGTGCTGACGCCCAGGCCGGTGCCGACCGAGCCGGCCGCGTCCGTTCCGCCGACCGCGTCCGTTCCGCCGGCCCCGCTGTCACCCACCGCTGGGTCGCCGGTGGGGGGATCATTGGCCGGGGCGGCATCCGGCGTCGGGGGCGGAGCGGGTTGAGCGTGATGTGGGGCATCGCCGGCCCTGAGGAGACCCTGCGCGGGCGCGCCGTCGTGGCCGCGGTCGTGCTCCTGACCGTCGCCCTGATCCTCCAGGTCTCCGTGATCGCCCGGCTGGGTCTGCCCGGTGGCCGGCTTGACCTCATGCTCGTTCTGTTGGCAGCGATCGCGCTGATCGAGGGGCCATTGCTCGGCGCGGTCGCCGGCTTCGTGGCGGGATTGCTGGCCGATCTGTCCTCCAGTCATGTCCTCGGTCAGACTGCTCTCGTTTTGTGTCTGATCGGTTACGCTGTCGGACTGGCGATGGATGCGGCGGAGCGGTCGGTGGTGGTTCCCCTGGCGGCGATCGGTGGGGCGAGTGTGCTGGGCACTCTCGGATACGCCGCCACCACCTCGATCCTCGGTGAGGCGGCGTTGACGGGAGGTCAGGCTGTGCTGCGGGCGTTGGTAGCCGGCGTCTACGCCCTCCTGCTCACCCCGTTCCTGTTCCCGTTGCTGCTCGCGGGCTCCCGGCGGCTGGCCGGCGGTCGACGGCGGGAGCCGCGGTGAACGACCGGATGCGGGTCCGCGTCCTGCTGCTGCGCGTGCTGGTCGTCTCCCTGCTCATCACACTCGGCGCGCGGCTGTGGGTGCTCCAGATCCTGGACGGTGACCGTTACCGCCGGGTTGCCGAGACCAACCGGGTCCGCGAGGTGGTGACGCCCGCGACCCGGGGGATGATCCTTGACGACAAGGGGCAGGCCCTCGTCCGAAACCGTACGTCGCTGGTCATCTCGGTGAACCGGTCGACCACGGATCGGCAGGCCGACCAGGGCAGGGCCGTCCTCGCCCGCCTCGCCGCGGTGATCGGCACCCCCGCGGACGAGCTCGCCCGGCGAATCCGGTTCTGTAGCGCCCAGGTGAAGCCGCCCTGCTGGAACGGATCGCCCTACCAGCCGGTACCGGTCGCCAAGGACGTCAGTCCGCGGCAGGCCCTCGCCGTCATCGAACATCCCGACCGCTTCCCCGGTGTCTCCGCCGACCTGCAGGCCGTCCGCGAGTACCCGCATGGCGCGCTGGCCGCGCACGAGCTGGGCTATCTCGCGCCGGTCAGTCAGGACCAGCTCGACAAGCAGGGGGATGAGAAGGGCTACCACCTCAACAGCCTGATCGGCGTCGCCGGTCTGGAGAGCACCTATGACGACGAGCTGCGCGGCACCGACGGGGTGGAACGCCTGGAGGTGGACCGGTTCGGCCGGGTGGCCGGTACCGCGTCGACCATCGCGCCGCTCAGCGGTGACCACCTGGTGCTCAACCTCGACCTCGACGTGCAGCAGGCGGTCGAGCAGGCGCTGACGGAAACGATCAAGAAGCTCGGGGGCGGCCCGCGCACCGCCTCCGCGGTTGTGCTGGACGTGCGCACCGGCGGGGTGATCGCGATGGCGAGCCTGCCGTCCTACGACCCGTCGGTCTTTAGCGGTGGGGTCTCGGAGAGCGATTACCGGGCGCTGTCCGATCCCGCGAACGGCATCCCGCTGCTCTCGCGGGCCTACCAGGGGTCGGGGCCGGCCGGCTCCACCTTCAAGGCCATCTCCACCGCCGTCGCGATGCAGAACCTGGGCGCCAAGGGGAACGACCGCTACGACTGCGCGCCCAGCCTGCAGATCGGTGACCAGGTCTTCCACAATTTCGACGGCGAGTCGGCCGGTCCGATCACCCTGCACCAGGCGCTGGTCATTTCCTGTGACGTCATCTTCGACAAGTTCGCCTACGACGCCTGGCTCGCGGACGGCGGGCTGCGTAACGGCCGTGGGCCCTACTCCCCCCCGAAAGAATACTTCGTCAAGATGGCCCAGGCGATGGGCTTCGGCCGGACCACCGGGCTGGATCTGCCCGGCGAGACGCGGGGCTCCGTCGTCGACCGCGCCGGCGCCAAGGCGATCTGGGCGGAGCTCAAGGACTCCTACTGCCGGCGGGCCAAGAACGGCTACCCGGAGGAACCCGACCCGGCCAAGGCCGAGCGGTACCGCAAGTACGCCGCCGAGGCGTGCGTTGACGGCTACCTGTACAACGCCGGTGCCGCCACCCAGTTCGCGATCGGCCAAGGCCAGTACCTGTCGCTGAGCCCGCTGCAGCTCGCCGTCGCCTACGCGGCCATCGCCAACGGCGGCACCCTGTACAAGCCCACCCTCGCCAAGGCCACCGTGTCTCCGGACGGCAAGGTCGTCAGGACCTTCGCGCCGCGCCGGGCCGGGACGCTGCCGGTCTCACCGGAGAACCTCGCCTACATCCGGGACAGCCTGCGCGGGGTGACGACGGAGGGCGGGGGCACCGCCACCGGCGTCTTCGCGGACTGGCCGAGCGACGTCGTCCCGATCGCGGCGAAGACCGGAACCGCCGAGGTTGAGGGTAAAGGGGACACCTCCTGGTTTGCCTCCTTCGCGCCGGCGAACGACCCCCAGTTCGCCGTCGTGGTCACCATCCCGGACTCCGGGACCGGCGCGGAGTTCGCGGCTCCGGTGGCCAAACAGATCTACCAGGCAATCTACGGTGTCGGCCGGCCGGCGGCGATGCCGGGTGGGAAACCGCCGGCCGGGCTGCCGAAGCTCAACCGGGACGGGACGATCGCGGCGGCGTCACCGCAGCCCGCCCCCGCGACGCTGGCCTCGCCGGCCGGATCGGCGCCGGGCCCGGCCGCCCCCCTGCCCGGCACCAGCGGCGCGGGCGTGACGGCGACGGGCCGGGCGCCGCCCTGACGGCCACCTCGTGCCGTGAGGACGGCGCCTCGGGATGGGGGCGGGGTCTCGGGGGATGGGGTGGGAGCCCAGGACGTGAATGTCGTGTCGGCGTGACGGTGGTGGCGGGAGGCGCAGTGGTAGACGAAGCGGGACCCACCGCACTTCGATCGTCTCCGGTGCCCATCCGGGGGCGGATCGGGCACCTGCGGGAGAGGGCTTCCGGGCCCCACTCGCCGCTGCGCCGGCTCGACTGGCCGCTGCAGCTCTGCGTCATCGCGTTGTCCGTTCTCGGTGCTCTGCTGGTCTGGTCGGCGACCCGCCAGCGGCTCAGCGAGGCGGGCAGTGATCCCAACACCTTCCTCGATCGGCACCTGCTGAACCTGGCCATCGGGCTGGTGCTCGGCGCGGTTGCGACCGTCATCGACTACCGGGCGGTGCGGGCCTACGCGCCCTTCGTCTATCTCGGCTCGCTCGTCGGGCTCGTCGCGGTACTCCTGTTCGGTTCGACGATCAACGGCGCACACTCGTGGATTGTGCTGCCTGCCGGCTTCCAGCTGCAGCCGTCCGAGTTCGCCAAGATGGCGCTCGTGGTCGGCGCGGCGATGATCCTCGGTGAGAAACACGAGGACCGGCACACGGGAGTCCGGCGCGGCGCCCCTGGCCACGGTGACGTGCTGCTCGTGCTCGGGCTCGCCGTGGTCCCGATCGGCTTGATCATGTTGCAGCCGGACTTCGGTACCGTCATGGTTCTGGTCTTCACCACCCTCGGCATGCTGGCGGTCAGCGGCGCGCCGCGCCGATGGGTGCTGGGGCTGATCCTCTGCGGTGTGCTGTTCGGCGGCGCGATCCTCCAGTTCCATCTTCTGAAGCCGTACCAGGAGGCCCGGCTGACCTCGTTCGTCTCCGAGAACAAGGCATCGTCCGGCACGGGCTACAACGTCGACCAGGCGATGATCGCGATCGCCAACGGCGGAATCTCCGGACGGGGCCTGCTGCACGGCCAGCAGACCCAGGGCCAGTTCGTCCCGGAACAGCAGACGGACTTCGTGTTCAGTGTCGCGGGGGAGGAGTTGGGATATCTCGGGGGTGGCGGAATCATCGTGTTGCTCGGCGTGGTTCTGTGGCGGGCCCTGTCGATCGGCTTCGGCTCGCAGGACTCCTTCGGCGCGCTCGTCGCCACCGGGGTCGTCTCCTGGTTCACCTTCCAGGCGTTCGTCAACATCGGCATGTGCCTGGGCATCATGCCGGTCACCGGCCTGCCGTTGCCTTTTCTCTCCTACGGCGGTTCGTCGATGTTCGCAAACATGATTGCTGTCGGACTCCTGCAGAACGTGCGGCTGCGATCCCGATCGGACCCGTATGCCTCCTGAGCTCGCTCGGCGGCGCTTCCCGGGTCGGCGGCGCTTCCCGGGTCGGCCGCGCTTCCCGGGTCGGCCGAGCGTCGAGGTGGACCTGGCGCGTGCCGTAGGCTCGCATGCATGTCCGGACAGTCGCTGTTCGCTCGCCTGGAGCCGCTGCTCCCGCGGGTGCGAAGGCCCGTGCAGTACGTCGGAGGCGAAGGCAACTCCACGGTCAAACCCTGGGACTCCGCGGCCGTCCGCTGGTGCCTGATGTATCCGGACGCCTACGAGATCGGCCTGCCCAACCAGGGACTACAGATTCTGTACGAGATCCTCAACGAGCAGCCGGATGTGCTCGCCGAGCGCACCTACTCGGTGTGGCCGGACCTGGAAGCGTTGCTGCGCGAGCACGGGCTGCCGCAGTTCACGGTGGACGCCCACCGCGCGGTGGGCGATTTCGACCTGTTGGGCGTCAGCTTCGCCACCGAACTCGGGTATACCAACCTGCTGACGGCACTCGATCTTGCCGGGATCTCGTTGCACGCGGCCGAGCGCACCGACGCCGATCCGCTGGTCGTCGCGGGGGGGCATGCCGCCTTCAATCCCGAGCCGATCGCCACGTTCGTCGACGCCGTCGTGCTCGGCGACGGCGAGCAGGCCGTGCTGGGCATCACCGACGTGGTTCGCGCCTGGAAGGCGGCCGGGAGTCCCGGTGGCCGGGGCGAGCTGTTGCACCGGCTGGCCTGCCGGCGCCTGGTGTACGTGCCGGCGTTCTACGACGTCTCCTACCGGCCCGACGGCCGTATCCGGTCGGTCACCCGCAACCGGGACGACGTGCCGGCCCGGCCGAGCAAGCACACGCTGTCCGATCTCGACTCCTGGCCGTATCCGAAGGCTCCGCTGGTCCCGCTCGCCGAGACGGTGCACGAGCGGATGAGCGTGGAGATCTTCCGCGGCTGCACCCGGGGCTGCCGGTTCTGCCAGGCCGGGATGATCACCCGTCCGGTGCGTGAGCGCAACATCGCCACCATCGGTGCGATGGTCGACGCGGGGCTGCGCGCGACGGGCTTCTCCGAGGTCGGCCTGCTGTCGTTGTCGAGCGCGGACCACACCGAGATCGGCGAGATCGCCACCGGTCTCGCCGACCGGTACGAGGGCGCCAACGTCTCGTTGAGTCTGCCGTCCACTCGGGTGGACGCCTTCAACGTCACGCTCGCGAACGAATTCTCCCGTAACGGCCGGCGTAGCGGGCTGACCTTCGCCCCCGAGGGCGGCTCCGAGCGGCTGCGTCGGGTCATCAACAAGATGGTCAGTGCCGAGGACCTGGTCCGCACCGTTAGCACCGCTTACGCTCACGGCTGGCGGCAGGTGAAGCTCTATTTCATGTGCGGCCTGCCGACCGAGACCGACGAAGACGTGCTGGAGATCGCCGACCTCGCCAGGGAGGTCATCCGGGCCGGTCGGCGGGTCAGCGGGCAGCGCGACATCCGCTGCACCGTGTCGATCGGCGGGTTCGTGCCCAAGCCGCACACCCCGTTTCAGTGGGTGGGGCAGGCGCCGCACGAGGTGACCGACGCCCGGCTGAAGCTGCTCCGTGATGCCGTGCGCGCCGATCGTGAGGTGGGTCGGGCGATCGGTTTCCGTTACCACGACGGTCGGCCTGGCATCATCGAGGGCCTGCTGGCCCGCGGTGACCGCCGGGTGGCTGCGGTGATCGAACGGGTCTGGCGAGACGGCGGCCGCTTCGACGGCTGGAACGAGTACTTCTCGTTCGAACGCTGGGAGTCCGCGTGCGCGGCGGAGCTCGAACCGCTGGGGGTGTCGCTGGACTGGTTCACCACCCGCGAGCGTGACGAACGCGAGGTGCTGGCCTGGGATCACCTCGACGCGGGCCTCGACCGGGACTGGCTGTGGGCTGATTGGCAGGATGCGCTGAGCGGGAATGAGCTCGATGACTGTCGCTGGACACCCTGCTACGACTGCGGGGTCTGTCCAACGATGGGCACCGACACCCAGATCGGCCCGACCGGACGTCGGCTGCTCCCCGTGCTTGCGGTGTCGAACCTCCAGGGCCCCGGGTCCGGGCAGGCCGAGCGACCGCAGCCGGCCATTCAACCCGATCCCGCGACCACGCCGCGGCTCGCCCCGGCTCCGGTGGGCAGTGGCGCGGCGACCTGAGGGGCCGCCGCCTCCGCCGGTGGTCGAACGGGTGCGACTTCGTTTCGCGAAGCGGGGCCGGCTGAGATTCCTCTCACATCGGGACGTGGCGCGAACGTTCGAGCGCGCATTGCGCCGCGCCGGGGTCCCGATGGCCTATTCGGCGGGATTCAGTCCGCATCCGCGGATCTCGTGGCTGGGTGCCGCGCCGACCGGGGCAGCCAGTGAGGCCGAATACGTCGAGCTGGCCCTGGCAGCCTCGGTCGATCCGGAGGCGCTGCGGGTCGGCCTGGACGCCGTTCTTCCGCCGGGGCTGGACGTGCTCGCGTGCCACCGGGCGGAAGGCGGCAGCCTCGCCGAGCGGATCGACGCCTCGCGGTGGTCGGTACGGTTGCCGGGTGCCTCCGGTCCGGAGGTCTCCGCCGCCGTGCGGGAGCTGTTGCGCCGCGACGTGGTCGAAGTTGAGCGGGCGACGAAGGACGGCAGGCGACGGTTCGATGTGCGCGCGGCAGTGGTCTCCGCCGTTTGCCGCGCAGAGAACGACACGTGTGCGATACTGGAGATGGTCGTGCGGCACACGACGCCCGCTGTACGACCAGACGACGTGCTGACCGCCCTAGGCGTGGTAGCCGGCCTGCGCTCGTCGGCGCCGCCCGAGTCCACCCGGCTCGAACAGGGCCGACTGTGTGAGGACGGCACTGTGGCGGACCCGCTGGCGCAGGACCGCAACGGCGCTGGCCGGCTGGTGGGTTGAACCTCAGCGTGTTGCAGGGCGTCGCAGGATTCCCCGGCGGTACCCGCGCCGGACCGAGACAGTGGCTTCTGCGCGGTCGCGACTGCATGAGCAGCGCGCCCGGGAGCCCGAGAGGCTTCTTAACCCGTGCCCGACGACGATCTGACCATCCAGACTGAATCCGAGCCCACCCGACCGGCGGCGCGTAGGCGCAGGGCCGCGGGACGAGCGGCAGGCCCACCCGCCGACGACCATGCCACCGCCGGGCCGAACGTGACCGATGTGGCGCCAGCCGGGAATCCGGTTCCGGACGACCCGGCCGTCGCACAGGTCCCGGGCGGGCCCCTTCGAGACGAGACCTCCGGCGACGCACCCTCGGCGCCGGCCGAGGGCCGGCGCCGTCGCCGGGACGCCGGTTCGACCACCCGCGCCCGGATGACCCGCGGCTCCGCCAGGGCCAGGATGGAACCGGCGGATACCACCGAAGCCGACGCTCCCTCGACCACCCCGGTCGGCGAACCAGGTCCGGTCGATAAACCCGCCACCGTCGAATCCGTCACTGTCGTCCCGGCCCGGGACGACACGGCCCGGGACGACACGGTGGAGGCCACCGAACCGGTGCCGGCGCGGCGCACCCGGGCGGCACGCAGCCGCCGCGCGGTGCGTGAGGTGACCGAGGTGCCGGTTGCCCCTCCCGCCGAGGACGCCCCTCCCGCCGAGGACGCCCCTCCCGCCGAGGACGCCCCTCCCACCGAGGACGCGCCGCGGGACGTCGTATCGCCGGACGTCGCTGCGAAGCCGAAACGGACCAGGGCCCGTCGTGCCATCTCCGGACTGATGACGCCCGCTGCCGCGGTGCCGGACCCGGCCGGGTCCGGCACCGCGGCGGCCGGGCCGGTCGCCGCCGGGCCTGGCGATGCGACCATCCTCGGTCCGGCGATGCCGGATGTCGGTGCGACCGGGTCCGTCGGTGTACCCGCGGGTTCGACCGCCGCCGTGGCGTCGGCTCCCGACACGCCCGGGCCTACGGACACATCCGGGCCTACGGACACGCCTGGGCCCACGGAACCGGAGTCCGCGCAGCCCGGGACCGACGAGCCCGGCGTCGCCGAGCCGGCGGCCCGGGAGTCGACCGCTGAGTCGAGATCTGCCGAGCCGAGCTCTGCCGAGCCGAGCTCTGCCGAGCCCGAGGCCGGCAGCACCCGGAGCGCGGCGACAAGGGCCAGGCGGGCGACCGCTCCGACCTGGGCCGGGATCCATAACGAGCCGGTCGTCGAGACGATGATCCGTCCCGTGCTCCGGCGACCGGCCGCCATGGTGACCTTCCAGGCTCCCGAACCGGCGGTCGTGGAGGCTCGCTGGCGGCGTGCCGCCGAACTCGGATCCGCCGCCACCGCGGTGGATGCCGTGGCGGGCACGGCGTTCCCGTCCGCCGAGCGGCGGCATGCCGAGGCACCGGCTCACCCCCGGGACGAGGCGGACGTGGCCACCGATCCCGACACGACCGATCCCGACACGATGGGCGACCTCACGGGCGGCGAGGAGGACAGCGAATTCGACGACGACCCGGATGGGGGCGGCTCGGCCTCCACCCGCCGTCGGCGCCGTGGTCGCCGTGGTCGTGGTCGGGCCCGGGGCGACGAGGACGGCGTGGAGTCCGGCCCGGAGGACGGCGCCGCGGCCGCGGACGACACGGGTCGCGAGGGTGTGGCACAGGACACGGACGGTGTGGACGGCTCGTCCGTGGCCGGGCAGGGAACCGGGTCGGTGCCCGCCGTCGCGTCGGATGAGGGCGCCGAGACGACCCCCGGCGCGGCGGAGGAAAGTGCCGAGCGTGACGGTGAGGACGAGGACGACCGGCTGGGAGGGGCCCGCCGTCGGCGGCGGCGGCGCCGTCGCGCCGGCGGCGACGAGCCGGCGCTCGCCGACGACCCGCCGAACACGGTCGTCCACGTCCGGGAGACCCGCAAGGACGAGGACCTGGTCCGGGGGCTGAGCGGGTCCACCCGTCTGGAGGCCAAGCGTCAGCGGCGCCGGGAGGGCCGCGACAGTGGTCGGCGTCGGCCACCGATCGTCACCGAGGCGGAGTTCCTGGCCCGGCGGGAGTCGGTCGAACGCCGGATGGTCGTCCGCCACGCGGGGGAGCGCACCCAGATCGCCGTGCTGGAGGACGGGGTACTCGTCGAGCACTTCGTGACCCGGGCGAGCTCGTCGTCCTATGCGGGCAACGTCTACCTCGGCCGAGTACAGAACGTGCTGGCCAGCATGGAGGCGGCCTTCGTCGACATCGGTAAGGGACGCAATGCCGTCCTCTACGCCGGCGAGGTCAACTACGACGCATCCGGGCTGGACGGTCGGCCTCGCAAGATCGAGCAGGTGCTCAAGTCCGGTCAGTCGGTCCTGGTCCAGGTGTCCAAGGATCCGATCGGGCACAAGGGCGCGCGGCTCACCAGCCAGATCAGTCTGCCGGGGCGGTACCTGGTGTTCGTCCCGGACGGACAGAACGCCGGGATCAGCCGCAAGTTGCCGGACACCGAACGAGCTCGGCTCAAGAGCATCCTGAAGAAAATCACGCCCGAGGACGGTGGGGTCATCGTGCGCACCGCAGCCGAGGGTGCCAGCGAGGCCGAGCTGGAACGCGACATCGAGCGGCTCGCCGCCCAATGGGAGGACATCGAGCGCAAGGCGAAGAAGGCGTCGGCGCCCTCGCTGCTCTACGGCGAGCCGGACCTGGTCGTCCGGGTGATCCGGGACATCTTCAACGAGGACTTCACCGAGCTGGTCGTCCAGGGCTCGGGTGAGGCCATCACGATCGAGGAGTACATCGACACAGTGGCTCCCGACCTGCGGTCGCGGATCCGCCGCTACACCGGAACCGGTGACGTCTTCGCCGAGTACCGGGTAGACGAGCAGCTCGCCAAGGCCCTCGACCGCAAGGTCTGGCTGCCCTCGGGTGGATCGCTCGTCATCGACCGGACCGAGGCGATGACGGTCATCGACGTCAACACGGGCAAGTTCACCGGCAAGGGCGGCAACCTCGAGGAGACGGTCACCAAGAACAACCTGGAAGCCGCCGAGGAGATCGTCCGTCAGCTGCGGCTGCGGGATATCGGTGGCATCATTGTCATCGACTTCATCGACATGGTTCTGGAGAGCAACCGAGAACTGGTCCTGCGCCGGCTCACCGAGTGCCTTGGCCGGGACCGTACCCGGCACCAGGTCGCCGAGGTGACCAGCCTCGGGCTGGTCCAGATGACCCGCAAGCGGGTGGGGCAGGGCCTGCTGGAGGCGTACAGCGAGCCGTGCGTGCACTGCAACGGCCGCGGGGTGGTCATCCACCTCGACGGCGGCAGCGGTGCACACGCCGCAGCCGGCGTGCCGAGCGGGACCATTGTGTCCGGTGCCGGTCAGCCGACTCCGGTGGCGGTGCCCGCGCCGGCGGAGGGGTCCGGGTCCGGTCGTCGGGTCCGCTCCTCGTCCGCGAGTGCCGTGTCCGCGAGTGCCGTGTCCACGAGTGCCGTCGACGGCCCCGCGATCATCGCCGCCGCGTCGGCCGAGCCTACGTCCGCATCCGAATCCGAGGCGTCCGGCGGACCTGGCGAACCCATCGGATCCGCCGCATCATCGACGCCCGACGCCGCGGAGAACGTCGCCGTGACGGCCGGCGAGGGTGCGATAGCCACCGCGGGCGTCACCGCCGCGGATACGGTGCCCGCGCCCGAGCCCGCGCATGCGGCCGACAGTGCGGCGGGGCCGGCGGGCGGGGCCGCAGCTGCCGCCGCCCCGGGACTCGGGGCAGCCGGTTCCCCAGCCGGGTCGAACGGGCATGTGCCCGCTGGCGGTGGCTCCGGCGCGGGCGGCCTCGAGGAGGCCCTGCCGCCGGTGTACGCCAACTCCGATGATCCCGACAGCCTCGCGACCGCGGACAACGCCTTGTCCACTGTGGGCAAACCGGCCCGGGGCCGACGACGGCGGGCCTCCCGGCCGGTGTCCAAGCCGGCCGAGTCGCTGGAGTCCGTGCCCTCGGCGGAACCCCCGAGCGCCTGACCCGCCAGAGATCCGGTGCCGCTGGTCCGTCAGCTTGTCTCTGGAGCGGAAGGACCCCGCGGCGTCCGGCGTGGGATGCTCGTCGTGGGCGCCCCCAGCTGATCGAGGCTTGGCGGAGAGCCGGACCGGCCGTTCAGGCGGCGGTCGGCCCGGCCCGACTCGGCCCGGCCCGACTCGGCCCGGCGGCCGGGCCCGGGCGCACGAGCCCGCGGCCGGCATTCTCCCGCAGTAGCAGGTCGAGGGTGGCCCGGGAACGGGACAAGGCTACCTCGATCGCCTGACGGGCCCGTCCTGGGTCGCCCATCTGCAGGGCATAGGAGGCGATGGTCAGCGACTGCACCAGATCGTCCTGATCGGCGAGGTTCGGGATCATCCGACCGCGTAGGACCGGCTCATCGGCCGCGTAGGCGGGATCGGCCGCCTCTCCCGGGTCTCCCGCCTCTCCCGCCTCTCCCGCCTCGAGACCACCGGACGGCCGGCCCTTCATCCCGGAATCGGGCAATCCCCACGCGGATGGACCCCGCCGGCGCAGCGCGATCCATCCGGCCGTGGCCGCGGTGCCCAGCGTCCAACAGGCGCCTGCCCAGGGCGGTAGGCCGGCGAAGGCCGTGAGGGTGAGACCGACGACGACCAGCACGGTCAGCGCGCCCGTCGCGGCGGGGACCGTGCCGGGAACCGAGCCGTAACGACGGGCGGCGGTGGCCGCCGGGCGGCAGACGACAGCCAGAGCGACGGCGGTACCGGCTCCCGCGGCCCAGATCACCAGCTGCCAGTACATCCTCGTCACCCCCGACGCGATCTCATTCCCGGCGCCGAAGCCTCACGATCCATCGTGGAACTCCGCCATGTGGACGATCCATGCTTCTCTCTCCTCAGTGGCCTACACCATGGCCCGTCCGGGTCATCCCTGGATATGACCCGGACGAGCGGGGCGAGGACCCGCGATGAGATCCGCCCGGCGGGCCCGTCGGGTGCGGGACACGCGACCGCCGTGCGGGGGATGCGCGGGACGGAATGCGCGGTATGCGGCGGGCGCTCCTTCGCTCCGCTCCCGATGACCTGTAAGGTGGAGTCCGCATGCTCATCCGGATGGGGCGATGCTCGCTAGCGGGCAATGCTCGCTGGATGACCGCTGATCGTCCGCGTTCCGGTCGATCGCGGCCCATGCGCACCCAAAGCTCCGCGGGGAACGCCGTTTCGGGTTCCGTGCGGTCACAGCGGCATAACAACAGCAGGGAGATCTGGTGTACGCGGTCGTTGCCAGCGGCGGCAAGCAGCACAGGGTCGCCGTCGGCGATGTCGTCGACGTCGAGCTCCTTTCCGGAGAGCCGGGCGCGGCCGTGAACCTTCCGGCGCTCCTGCTCGTCGATGGCGAGTCGGTCACCCACGACGCCGACGCTCTCGCGTCCGTCGCGGTCACCGCCGAGGTCGTCGGCGTCGTCAAGGGTCCGAAGATCCGGATCCACAAGTTCAAGAACAAGACCGGCTACCACAAGCGCCAGGGTCACCGCCAGAAGCTGACGCGTCTCAAGGTGACTGGCATCGAGACCGGGAAGGCCTGAGCGGGATGGCGCACAAGAAGGGCGCGAGTTCCTCGCGCAACGGGCGGGATTCGAACGCGCAGCGGCTGGGCGTGAAGCGCTTCGGCGGCCAGTACGTGAAGGCCGGCGAGATCATCGTCCGTCAGCGCGGGACCCATTTCCACCCGGGTGATCTGGTCGGGCGCGGCAAGGACGACACGCTGTTCGCGCTCTCGCCCGGGCACGTGCGGTTCGGCCATCGGCGGGGCCGTCGGGTCGTGAACGTGGTGGCCGAGGCGGCGGTACCCGCTTAATCTGATCGTCAAGGCCACGCCGTCGGTTCGACGGCGTGGCCTTGGTTGCCGTCAGATGGCGATCATCGGCGATCACTGGTGAGCCAGCAGCCGCGCGTACCACCGCCCTTCCGGGCGTGGTTGCGCGGCTTTGGCGCCTCTCTCGCGGGGAGGGATGTAGAGAGGAGGCGGTGATGCCGACGTTCGTCGACCGGGTGGTGCTGCACGCGACGGCCGGGGACGGCGGTCACGGCTGTGCCTCCATCCACCGGGAGAAGTTCAAGCCGCTGGGCGGGCCGGACGGCGGTGACGGCGGCCGGGGTGGTGACGTCCGCCTCGTGGTGGACCCGAGCGTGACCACCCTGCTCGACTTCCACTTCCATCCGCATCAGCGCGCCTCTCGGGGACGCCCCGGCCAGGGGTCGAACCGGCACGGAGCGGACGGTGCGGACCTCGTCCTCCCGGTGCCGGACGGAACCGTCGTGCTGACAGAGGACGGCGAGCAGATCATCGACCTGGTCGGACCGGGCAGCGCGTTCGTACTGGCCCGCGGCGGCCGTGGGGGGCGGGGCAACGCGGCGCTCGCGTCGGCCCGCCGCAAGGCCCCCGGGTTCGCCGAACTCGGCGAGCCCGGCGAGCAGCTCGACGCCGTGCTGGAACTCAAGACCGTGGCCGACGTCGCGCTCGTCGGTTTTCCCAGCGCCGGCAAGTCCTCCCTGGTGTCGGTGCTCAGCGCGGCCAAGCCGAAGATCGCCGACTATCCCTTCACGACGCTGGTGCCCAATCTCGGCGTGGCGCAGGCGGGTGATCGTCCTCCTTACACGGTCGCGGACGTCCCCGGCCTGATTCCGGGCGCCAGCGAGGGACGCGGGCTGGGCTTGGAGTTCCTCCGGCACATCGAACGCTGCTCGGTGATCGTGCATGTGCTGGACTGCGCCACCCTGGAACCGGGTCGTGATCCGATGACCGACCTCGACGTCATCGAGGCCGAGCTCGCCGCCTACTCCGCCGATCTGTCCGACCGTCCCCGGCTGGTCGTCCTCAACAAGATCGACGTTCCGGACGCCGCGGAGCTCGCGGAGCTCGTCGCTCCCGAGCTGCGAGCCCGTGACCTCGCGGTCTTCGCGGTGAGTACCGCGACCCGACGTGGCGTGCACGCGCTGTCCCTGGCCTTGGCCGACCTCGTCGCCCAGCACCGGGCGGCCGCGCCGGCCCGGGCGGCGACCCGCATCGTGCTGCGTCCCCGCGCGGTGAACGAGCCCGACTTCACGGTGCGCCCCCTCGGCGACGGTTTCCTGATCACCGGGTCGAAGCCCGAGCGCTGGGTGCGGCAGACCGACTTCACCAACGACGAGGCGATCGGCTTTCTCGCCGACCGGCTCGCCCGCCTCGGCGTGGAGAAGGAGCTCGCTCGCCTCGGCGCCACCGCGGGAGCGGAGGTGACCATCGGCGAGGTCACGTTCGACTGGGAGCCGACGCTGAGCGGCGGCGGGCTGGGGAACGGTGGGCTGGGTGTTGATGATCATCCGGGTGGCGACGGGCTCGCCGAGACCGGTCCGGGTGGCCGCGGGCCGGCCGGCACCGCGGCCTCCGGTGCGGCACCGTCACCCGGCCGAGGTGGGGACACGGGTTCCTCGGTGTCCCTCGGACCGCGCGGGACCGACGACCGGTTGCGGGCCTCGGTGCGGTTGACCCGGGCCGAACGGATGGCTCGCCGCGCCGCCGCCGTCGTCGACCCGGCGGTACGAGGAGAACCGGCGGGTCGAGGAGAAGAAGAAGGATGAAGGCGTGCGTCCGTTCGTGACCGACGCGCGCCGGGTCGTCGTCAAGGTCGGTTCGTCCTCGCTGACGACGGCCGCCGGCGGTCTGGACGTCGACCGGCTTGAGGCGCTGGTGGCCGCGGTGCTGCCCCGGGCCGGACAACAACTGGTGCTGGTGTCCTCCGGGGCCATCGCCGCGGGTCTCGCCCCGCTCGGCCTGGCCCGGCGGCCGCGTGACCTCGCCACCCAGCAGGCGGCGGCGAGCGTCGGCCAGAGCTCGCTCGTACACAGCTACGCGGCGGCGTTCGGACGGGCCGGTCACCAGGTCGGCCAGGTGCTGCTGACGGCGACCGATGTGATCCGCCGCACCCACTACCGTAACGCCCGGACCGCGCTCGACCGGCTGCTTGAGCTCGACGTCATCCCGATCATCAACGAGAACGACGCGGTGGCCACCCAGGAGATCCGGGTCGGCGACAACGACCGGCTCGCCGCGATTGTCGCCCATCTCGTGTCGGCGGATCTGCTGGTGCTTCTGTCCGACGTGGACGGCCTGTACGACGCCAACCCCAGGCTGGGCCCGGCGACCATGGTGCGCGAGGTGCGTTCGGATACCGACCTGGACGGGCTGACCGCCCGGGGCACGGGCACCGCCGGTGTCGGGGTCGGCGGGATGGCTACCAAGATCGAGGCGGCCCGGATGGCGGCTTCCGGCGGCGTCACGGCGATCATCACCTCGGCCGCGAACGCCGCACCGGTGCTGCGGGGGGAGGAGGTCGGCACCGTCTTCCACCCCACCGGGTCGCGTCGGGCCTCCCGCCTGCTCTGGCTGGCGCACGCGACCGCACCCGAGGGCCGGCTGCACTTGGACTCCGGGGCGGTGGCCGCGGTGGTACGGCGGCGGGCGTCGCTGCTGCCCGCCGGGATAACCGGCGTGGAGGGGGACTTCGCCGCCGGGGACCCGGTGGACCTGGTCGACCCCGACGGGCGGTCCGTGGCGCGGGGGCTCGTCGCCTTCGACGCGGCGGAGCTGCCCGTGATGCTCGGGCGTTCGACGGCCGACCTCGCCATGGAACTCGGACCGTCGTACGAACGTGAGATCGTCCACCGCGACGACCTCGTGCTGCTGCTGCCGGCCCGCTGACCCGGCCGGCTACTCACCCGACCCGGGCTGAGGTGACAGCCAGGCGCGCCGGCCCGGGACAAGACCGTCCAGATAGCTATCCATATAATTAGACATATCGGATTGGGGATGGCTTTGACGACGATATTCCAGTGGAAACCGGCGTCTATCGCGCCTCGTGGCCCGGAATTCGAGAGAGCCCGTCAACAGTTCTTTCCCGGCATTTCACCCCGGCTACCCGGAAAGCCGCCGATAAAACTGAAGGGGTCTCGGCGCAAAAAATAGCGACGGCGGCGAATAGCGCTTCCGGAGTCGGGTAACCTTCCCTCGGCGGGCAAGAGGTCGAATCTGTTGAGAGAGGTTATTTCGTCATGAGAATGCGTAGGACCGTGGGTCTCCTCGCCTCGGCCGGAGCCGCCGGCGCGCTGACGCTGGCATCGGCCCTTCCCGCGAGCGCGGATTTGAACAGTTCGAATGTCTTGATCGGCGGCGTCGCCAGGTGCCCGGCCAGCGCCGCGGCGGGCGTGGCGGTCCGCACGACGGCCGGCGAGTTCGACTCGTCCGGCGTCGGCGCCGGCGGCTTCTACAGCCTGAGCCTCCAGCAGGTTCCGGTGGCCGGCACGAGCGCCACCTTCAGCGTCCAGTGTTCCGACAGCTCTGACAACTACAGCCGTACCTTCCCCCTCCAGAGACCGTTCAGTGGAAAGTCGGTCACCATAAACTTGTTCTCGTAACCGGACATCTCCGTTGAAGACTCGATGAAATGATCTGATCCCTGGTCCGCTCGGCAATGCCGAAATGGCCGCCACCGGAATCCGGTGGCGGCCATTTCCGATCCCGGGTCCTGGCCTGGGGGCGGTTTTCCCGGCTAGGCCAGCCGAGTAGTGGTGTGCCCGGGTCAGTGGTGCGTCCGGGTCAGGACGTGGTCTCGACCCGGCTGCCGCCGACCCCTTTGACGACCCGGATTTGGTTCGGGATGCGCTGGCGCAGCTCGGTGACATGGCTGACGACGCCGACGAGCCGGCCGCCGGAACGCAGTTCGTCGAGAACGGTCATCACCTCGTCGAGGCTGTCCGGGTCGAGCGTGCCGAAACCCTCGTCGATGAACAGCGCGTCCATCCGCCGGCCTCCCGCCTCGGCCGTCACGACGTCGGCGAGCCCGAGGGCCAGTGACAGCGCCGCCTGGAAGGTCTCCCCGCCGGACAGGGTGGCGGTGTCGCGCCGCCGGCCGGTCCAGGCGTCGTCGACCAGCAGCCCGAGGCCGGCGCGCCGACGCTTGTCGCGGCTTTCCCCCGCGTCGTGCACCAGGGTGAACCGACCGCTGCTCATCGCCGCGAGCCGATGGCTGGCGGCGGCGGCCACCTCTTCCAACCGAGCCGCCAGCACGAAGCTGGACAGCGGCATGCGCTCGGTGTTGGCACCCCGCCCGGCGGCCAGATCGGCGAGGCCCCGCAGCTCGTCCGCCGCCTCCCGCAGCGGATCCAGGGTAGTGAGCTTCTCGGTGAACTCCGTGACCAGCGAGGCCAGCCGTTCGGCCCGTTCCCGGGCGCGTGCGGCCGTGGCGAGCGCGCTCTCGTGGACCTCGCGGGCGTCGGTCACGGCCGTCTCGTGGTCGGCCAGCGGGACCTCGGTGTCCGGATCGACGGCGAGATCCTCGCCCGCCAGCCTGGCCCCGACGGCGACGAGCTCGTCCCGATGGGCCCGGGCCTCGTCCGCGGCGCGGCGCATCCAGTCGGAGTCCCGCACGGCCTCGGCGGCGTCGTCCAGGTCGGAGAACCCCGCCTGCCGCGCCTGGTCGAGGGCGGCCGTCCCGGCGCGGATGTGTTCGGCCCGGGCCTGCTCGGCAGCCAGGGCCGCGGCCTGCGCGGCCTCGTGATCGGCGGCGAGGGCGGTGACGGCACGGCGGCGCGCGGCCAGGGCGTCGGGGTCGCATAGCTCCGCCGGAACGCCGGCGAGCCGTCGGGCGGCGCGGTCCCGGGCGTCCGCCGCGCGTTCCCGGGCCGCCTGCGCCGCGGTCCGTGCGGCGGAATGGCGGGCCGCGGTCTCCTTCTCGTTCTCGTGGACCTCGCGCAACGCGGCCTCCGCCGCGGCGAGCTTCTTCGCCGTCCGGGTCCGGGCGCGGACCGCGTGGGTCAGCACGGCGGCGAGTTCATCGAGCCGATCCGCGACCGGCGCCCCGGAGCCGCCCAGCAGCGTCGCGACCGGAAGCGCGCGGATCTCGGCGAAGGCCGCCTCGACGCGGTCGTCCGGGTTCGCGCTGTGGTCCGGGTTCGCGCTGTGGTCCGGGTTCGCGCTGTGGTCCGGGTTCGCGCTGTGGTCCGGGTCCGTTGGGCCGACCAGGTCGGCGTGCAGCGCCCGGACCCGGGACTCCCAGTGGGCCACCGCCCGGCTCGCCCTCGTCGCGGCGTCGGCGAGCCGGTCCGCCTCCTGCCCGGCCGCGGTCTCGGCGTCCTTGCTCACATGGTCGGCCCGGGTCTCGGCCGGGTCGGGATGCTCCAGGGCCCCGCAGACCGGACAGGGCGTGTCATGGACAAGCGCGGCGGCGAGTTCGGCGGTGATGGCGTCGAATCGCTGCTGCCGGAGGTCGGATGCGTGGGTCCGGGCCGCGGATGCGTCTCGTTCGGCCTCGTCGGCCACGGTCCGCACCTGCCGCCCCTCCCGGACGGCGGAGGCCAGCTCCTTGGCCCACCGGGCCCGTTCGACCAGGCCGGGCAGAGCGGCGCCGGCCCGCCGGGCGACCTCCACCCGGGCCTCGGCCGCGACGCGGGCGCGGGGCAGCGTGACGCTGATCGCCTCGGCGAGTTCGGCGGCGGACCGGGTGTAGGCGGCCGTATCCTGGTCGGCCCCGGCGGCCTCCTCGGCGTCCCGCTCGGCGGCGGCGAGGGTGTCGGCCAACGTTCCCAGTCGCCCGGTCTCGGTGTGGGCGAGGCGGGCCAGGCGGGCGAGTTCCTCGGCAGGTGCTTCGGCAGGTGCCTCGGCAGGCCTCCCGGTGCCCTCCTCGGGCAGCGGTCCCGAGGGGGCGGGTTCCCCGGGAAGGAGCCCGGATGGATGGCGTCCGAGCCGGTCCCGGGCGTCGCGTTCGGCGGCCTCGGCCCGGTGGACCTCGGCGGCGCGGCGGTGGACCTCGCCCAGGGCGGGTGCGACGACGGCGGCCCGGCGGGCCGCGTCCAGCTCGGTGGCGAGCAGCTCGATCCGGGGCGCCTGTGCCGCGAGCTCCTCCTGCCGGGCGGCCAGTACCCGGCGCTGCCCGACGCGTCGGGCGAGGTCGCGTGCCTGGTCCAAGGCCTCCTCGGCCGCGGTGCGCCGCGCTGCCGCCGCGCCGGCCGCCTCGTCGGCCGAGATGGCCGCCGCCGCGGCGGTCCTGGCGAGGTCCGAGGCCCAGCCGGCGTCAGCCGTCGGATCCTCCGGCTCGTCGACGGCCGCCACCTGCGAGACCCGGGCGGTCACCCGGTCGAGCTCGGCGCGGGCCAGCGCCAGCCGTTCGGCGGCGATCTTTGCCTGGTCCAGCAGCCACTGCTCGGCGTATTCGAAGCGGTTGACGTGGAACAGCCGCTTCAGGAGCTTCTCGCGCGCACCGTGGTCGGCTTGGAGGAAGTCGGCGAAGCGTCCCTGCGGGAGCATGATGACCTGGAAGAACTGCTTGTCGCTCATGCCGACGAGCAGGTCGATCTCATGGCCGACGTCCTCCATGCGGGTGGCGACCGTCTCCCAGCCGCCGGCGCCGTCGAACCGTTCCAGCCGCGCCGTCGGATGGGCGCGGGTCGTCCCGCCGCCGCGTTTCGGCTTGTCCCAGGCGGGGCCGCGGGTGATCCGGAAACGTCCCGCCGCCACAGTGAACTCCAGCGTCACCTCCGGCCGTAGGGATGCCGCGGCGTGGTGCGAGCGCAGGTCCGGCGGCCCGGAGACCTCCCCGCGCATCCCCGGCACCCGGCCGAACAGCGCGAACCCGACCGCGTCGAGCAGCGTCGTCTTGCCGCCCCCGGTCTCCCCGCAGAGCAGGAGCAGGCCGCCGCTGCCGAGGACGTCGAAATCGATCTCGACGGTGCCGGGGAAGGCGCCGAACGCCGCCAGGGTCAGGTGGTGGGGACGCATCAGGCGACTTCCTCCTCGGCCCGGCGGGCGGCGCCGAGGGCTTCGGCGAGCAGAGCACGTTCCCGAGCCGAGGGAGCGCTGCGTACATGGGCGACGAAGGCCTCGGCGATCTCCAGCTCCGAGCGTCCCCGGGTCCGCCGGCCGAAGCTGAGTATCTCGTCTGGTTCCGTCTCCGGTTCGTGCGCGAGTCGTAGGGCGAAGGGGAACCGGTGCTGCAACCGGGCCATGGCGTCCATGGGGCGGACGGGGTCGGTCAGCACGGCGGAGACGAAGTCGGCCTCGTGCGGGGCATGGGCGGGGTCGGTGAGGAGGTCGGCAAGACTGCCGCGCAGCAGGGTCATCCGCCGCCGGGCGGGAACGCCGATGCGGGTCACGTTCCCCAGCCCGGTCGGACCGATCTCGACGAGCAGCGACGCTTTCGCGTCGCCGGACTCCGAGAAGGAGTAGGCCAGTGGCGATCCGCTGTAGCGGACGGACGGGGCGATCGCCTGTGGCCGGTGCAGATGGCCGAGCGCGGTATAGGTGATCCCCTCGAACAACCGGGCCGGCACATTGCCCACCCCGCCGACGCTGATGTCGCGTTCGCTCTCGCTCGCCGCCCCGCCGGTGACCCAGGCGTGCGCCACCACGACGGACCGGGCATCCGGATACCGTGCGAGGTCGGCCCGCACCGCGTGCATCGCCCGGTGCATCGTCGCGGCGGGGATCCCGGCGGCCGGGACGTCCGAGCCAGATGGCGCCTGCGCCGGTTCGGGAAGCTGGGAGTTCGCCGCCGACGGCTCCAGGTAGGGGATCGCGTACACCCGGACCGCCCCGGCGGGATCCTCGACGACGACCGGATCCCCGACCGCGGCCGGATCCGTCCGGATGCGGACGCGGGGGTCGAGCAGGCCGGCCTTGTCGCCGAGCCGGCGGGCCGCGTCGTGGTTGCCACTGATCACCACGACCCGGGCGCCGGCATCGCGCAGTCGGGAGAGCGCCTCGTCGAAGAGCTCCAGCGCGCCCACCGGCGGGATCGCCCGATCGTGCACGTCGCCGGCGATGAGCACGACGTCAACGCCCTCGGAACGGACGACGTCGACGAGATGATCGACGAAGGCCGCCTGGGCCGGCATCAGGTCGTGACCGTACAGGCCACGCCCGAGATGCCAGTCGGACGTGTGCAGCGCACGCATGCGAGCACGGTAGGCAATCCCGTCGAGATGATCGTCATGGGGGTCCGAACTGCGCGCCTTTCTGGCTGTTCCGGTTATCACCGTTCCGGGTCCCTGCCTGTCGCGGACCTGGCGGATCGCGGATCTGGATAACGGGATAAGGAGATGAGCTGGATAACGGGATAAGGAGATGAGTAGGTCGCGGATGCAGGGATGAGCAGGTGACGGATGCGGGTGTAGGTGACGGATGCGGGTGAGGAGCGATGAACGGCACGACCGCCGAGCCACCGGTAGCCTCGTAGCGGCGGGCAGCGCCGCGGCGCCCGCCTAACGGAGGACCCGAGATGAGCACCTCTGCGGAGGATGTCCGAGGCAGCGCCGTCCGTGCCAAGGCGGCGGCGGCCCTGCTGGCGCCGCGCAGCCGCGCCGAGAAGGACCGCGCGCTGCTCGCCATGGCCGACGCGTTGATCGCCCGTTCCGCTGAGATTCTCGCCGCGAACGCCGAGGACCTCGCCGCCGCGCGGGCGGCGGGCACCGCCGGGGCGATGGTCGATCGGCTCACCCTCACCCCGGCCCGGCTCGCCGGCATGGCCGACGGCCTGCGTCAGGTCGCGGCGTTGGAGGACCCGGTCGGCGAGGTCGTGCGCGGCCGGGTGTTGCCGAACGGGATGGAGCTGCGCCAGATCCGGGTCCCCCTCGGTGTCGTCGGGATCATCTATGAGGCCCGGCCGAACGTCACGGTGGACGCCGCGGGCCTGTGTCTCAAGAGCGGCAACGCCGCGTTGCTGCGCGGGAGCGCCTCCGCGGTACGTTCCAACACCGCGCTGGTGGCGGTGCTGCGCGGCGCCGCCGTCGCGAGCGGCCTGCCGGCGGACGCGGTGCAGCTCGTCCCCGGGATGGACCACGATGCGGTCAAGCACCTGATGCGGCTGCGCGGGCTCGTCGACGTGCTCATCCCGCGGGGTGGCGCGGGTCTGATCCGGGCGGTCGTCGAGGAGTCGACGGTGCCCGTCATCGAGACCGGGGTCGGCAACTGCCACGTGTATGTGGACGCCGAGGCCGACCTCGACCAGGCGCTCGCGATCACCGTCAACGCGAAGACCCAGCGGGTCTCGGTGTGCAACTCGGCGGAGACCCTGCTCGTGCACGCCGGCGTGGCCGGGGAGTTCCTGCCCCGGGTGCTGGCCGCTCTGCACGATGCCGGGGTCACCGTGCACGGCGACGAGACGGTGTGCGCCGTCGATCCTCGGGTGCTGCCCGCCACCGACGACGACTGGGCGGCCGAGTACCTGTCGTTGGATATGGCCGTCGCCGTCGTCGACTCCCTCGACGACGCGGTCGCGCACATCCGGCGCTGGGGCAGCGGGCACACCGAGGCGATCGTCACGCGGTCCCTGCCGGCGTCGCGGCGGTTCATCACGACCTGCGACAGCGCGGCCGTCATGGTGAACGCCTCGACCCGTTTCACCGACGGGGAGCGGTTCGGGATGGGCGCCGAGATCGGCATCTCGACCCAGAAGCTGCACGCCCGCGGCCCGATGGGGCTGCCCGAGCTGACCTCGACGACGTGGGTCGGCGTCGGCGACGGGCATCTGGTCACCTGAGGCCCGGGTCACCTGAGGCCCGGGTCACCTGAGGCCCGGGTCACCGGGCCCGCCGGATCGGGCCGTCCGGGACGCAACGGAACCGGGAAGGGAATAGGTATGGGCTCGTTGGACGGGGTGACGGTGCACGGGGTGTCCGCGGTGCGGACCGTGCCGGGGCTCACCGCGGAGCAGGTCGACGCGGTGCTCTCCGACAACGCGCTGGCCTTCGTCGCCGGGTTGCACCGCACGTTCGCCGGCCGGCGTGCCGAACTGCTCGCCGCCCGGGCCGCCCGCCGCGCCGCGATCGCAGCCGGGGCCACCCTGGATTTCCTGCCGCAGACCGCCGACATCCGGGCCGGGAACTGGCGGGTCGCGTCGCCGGCGCCGGGGCTGGTCGACCGTCGGGCCGAGATCACCGGCCCGACCGACGCCAAGATGCTCATCAACGCGCTCAACAGCGGTGCCCGGGTCTTCATGGCGGACCTCGAGGACGCCAACGTGCCGACCTGGTCGAACATGGTCGTCGGACAGCACAACCTGAGTGAGGCCGTCGCCGGCACGCTCGCCTTCACCTCGCCCGACGGCCGTCGTTACGAGCTCGACGAGTCCACGGCGACGCTCGTGGTGCGCCCGCGCGGCTGGCACCTGCCGGAGCGGCACGTCACCGTCGACGGGGAGCCGATCGTCGCCGCGCTCTTCGACGCCGGAATGTACCTGGTCCGCAACGCGCACGCCCTGCGGGCTACGGGCGTGGCGCCGTACTTCTACCTGCCGAAGCTGGAGAGTCATCTCGAGGCCCGGCTGTGGAACGACGTGTTCACCGCGGCGCAGGCCGAGCTCGGCCTGCCCGTCGGCACCATCCGGGCGACCGTTCTCATCGAGACGCTGCCCGCCGCCTTCGAGATGGAGGAGATCCTCTACGAGCTGCGGGAGCATTCCGCCGGACTCAACGCTGGCCGCTGGGACTACATGTTCTCCACCATCAAGACGTTCGCGTCCCGGCCGACTGAGTTCCTGCTGCCCGACCGCAACGGCGTGACGATGACGGTGCCGTTTCTGCGCGCCTACACCGAGCTGCTGGTCTCCACCTGTCATCGCCGCGGCGCGCACGCGATCGGCGGGATGGCGGCGTTCATCCCGTCGCGGCGCGACCCCGAGATCAACGCCGCGGCCCTGGCGAAGGTGCGCGCCGACAAGGAGCGGGAGTCCGCGGACGGGTTCGACGGGAGCTGGGTGGCGCACCCTGACCTGGTGCCGGTGTGCACCGAGGTCTTCGATGCGGTGCTCGGCGACGAGCCGAACCAGCTCACCCGGTTGCGTGACGACGTCAAGGTCGGCGCCGGCGACCTGCTGGCGGTGCGCGACACTCCGGGTTCCGTCACCGCGGCCGGGGTCCGCGGGAACATCAGCGTCGGGGTGCGCTACCTGGAGAGCTGGCTGCGCGGGATCGGGGCGGTCGGCATCGACAACCTGATGGAGGACGCCGCCACCGCTGAGATCTCCCGTAGTCAGATTTTCCAGTGGATAGCCGCCGGGGTCGTGCTCGACGACGGCCGTCCGGTCACGGCCGATCTGGTCCGGACCGCTCTGGCGGAGGTGCTGGACCAGATCCGGCTCTCCATCGGCGCCGCCGCCTTCGACAACGGTCGCTGGAAGGACGCGGCGGCGGTGTTCGAGGAGACGGCGCTCGGCGAGACCTTCGTCGAGTTCCTTACTCTTCCCGCCTACGAGCGGATCGACTGAACCGGCGAACACCTGGGCGAACACCTCGGGAGAATCCTCGGGTGAACCGGCGGCGAACAGGTCGATGAGCAGCCCGTGGATATCCACCCGGCGGACGGTGGCGCGCAAGGCGTAGTCACTCGTCTGCGGCGCCAGCCTGGCAGTATGGACGTGGCGATGCCTGACACGGGGACGGACGGAAGGTGGCCATGTCGCTGCAGGAACACGCTTTCGCCGACGTCGCTGATGTGCGGGAACGGCTTCGCGTGACCGGATACCTCGCGGACGAGGCGATTGCCACCACGGTCTTCCTCGCGGATCGGCTGCGTAAACCGCTGCTTGTGGAGGGGCCCGCGGGTGTCGGTAAAACCGAGCTCGCGAAGGCGCTGGCGACCGCGGTTGGCGCCGAGCTCATTCGGCTGCAGTGCTACGAAGGGCTTGATGAAGCTCGCGCACTGTACGAATGGAACTACAAGAAGCAACTGCTGCGCATTCAGGCCGGATCGGGAGACGGCGGCGCCGAGGGTTGGCAGCAGGCCCACGACGACATCTTCAGCGAGGAGTTCCTGCTCTCCCGGCCGCTGCTGACGGCGATCCGCCGCCAGCAGCCGACGGTGCTGCTCGTCGACGAGACCGACAAGGCCGACGTCGAGGTGGAAGGCCTGCTGCTGGAGGTGCTGTCCGACTTCCAGGTGACGATTCCGGAGCTCGGTACCATCAGCGCCACCCGCCGTCCCTTCGTCATCCTGACCTCCAACGCGACGCGGGAGCTGTCCGAGGCGCTCAAGCGGCGCTGCCTCTACCTCAACCTGGACTATCCCTCGGCCGAGCGGGAGAAGGAGATCGTGCTCTCCCGGGTGCCCGATCTCCCGGAGAGGCACGCCGAATCGTTGGTCCGGATCGTCCGCGCGTTGCGGGCGATGGAACTGAAGAAGGCGCCCTCCATCGCCGAGACCATCGACTGGGGTCAGACCGTGCTCGCGCTCGGATTCGACACGTTCGACGAGGCCGCCGTCGCCTCGACCCTCGGCGTCGTCCTCAAGCACGCCAGCGACCAGGCCCGAGCCATCAGTCACCTCAAGCTCGGCGCGAACTGAACAGCCCGAGCCGAACCCATCGAACTGATCGAATTCATCGAACCGATTGCCAGCTGACGGCCGTCGCCACGGCCGCACGTCCACGAGGGGGCGCCGGCATGAATCTGCTGGACCGCACCGTCGATTTCACCGCGGCGTTGCGCCGGGCCGGTGTCCCGGTGAGCAGCGCTGAGACCGTGGATGCCGCCAGGGCCGTCGGCGCGCTGGGCTGGGCCGAGCGGGACGCCGTCCGGGCGGCATTCGCGGCGACCCTGTGCAAGCGGCCACTGTACCGGCCGGCTTTCGACACTCTGTTCGACCTGTACTTCCCGCCCCGGATCGGGGACGGGGTGTCGCTGGACGACCTGGACGACCTGGACGACCTGGACGGCGACCCGGCCGGGGCGGCGAACGGCGCGGCGGCGAACGCCGGCGTCGACCCCGGCGAGCTGTCGCCCGAGCAGCTGGAGGAGCTGCGTCAGGCGCTGCGCGACCAGTTGCTCGACGCGCTGCGCGACGGCAACGACGAGGCGCTGCGCGCGCTCGCCCGGCAGGCGGTGAGCGCGTTCGGGTCGGCGCGCGGCAGCTCCGCCCGCTCGTGGTTCATCTACCGGGTGCTGCGGATGATGTCGGCGGAGACCCTCATCGTCGATCTGCTCGCGGCGATGCTGGCAGATTCCGAACGTGGCGGACTCGCCGAACGGGCCGCCCGGCAGACCATCACCGACCGGATCCGCGAGTTCGAGGAGATGGTGTCCACCGAGGTGCGGCGGCGGATGGCCGAGGAACGCGGCCTCGATGCGGTCGAGCGCACCGCGGTGAAGCCGCTCAGCGACCAGGTCGAGTTCCTGCGAGCCTCCCAGCGGGACCTGGTGGAGCTGCGCAGGCAGGTCTACCCGCTCGCCCGGCGGCTGGCGACCCGGCTGACCGCGCGGCGCCGGTTCGGCCGCATCGGCCGGCTGGACTTCCGGCGCACGGTGCGGGCATCGCTGGCCACCGGCGGCGTACCGGTGGAGACCAGGCACCGCCCGCACAAGCCGCACAAACCCGAGCTGGTCGTGCTGTGCGACGTCTCCGGCTCGGTGGCCTCGTTCGCGCATTTCACCCTGATGCTGACCCATGCGCTGCGCGAGCAGTTCGCCAAGGTCCGGGCGTTCGCCTTTATCGACACGACCGACGAGGTCACCAGGTACCTGCGTGGCCTCGACCTCGGCGACATGATGGCCCGCATCTCCGGAGAGGCGGACCTCGTCTGGTTCGACGGGCACAGCGACTACGGGCATGCCATCGAGGTCTTCGCCGAGAAGTACCCCGAGGCGGTCGGTCCCAAGACGTCGTTGCTGATCCTCGGCGACGCCCGGAACAACTACCGACCGACCTCGGCGACCATCTTCAGGCGACTGTGCTCGCGGGCCCGGCACTCCTACTGGCTCAACCCGGAGCCGCGCAGCTACTGGGGCTCGGGCGACTCGGCGACAAACGTGTACGCCGAGCTCGTTGACGAGATGGTGGAGTGCCGCAACATCGAGCAGCTCCAGGCGTTCATCGGGCGGCTTCTTCCGTCCTGACGGGTCCGGCAGGATCAGCCGCGGGCGAGGGCGGCGTCAACGATCGACTGTGCCTCCGTGATGACCTCGTCGAGATGTCCGGGGCCCCGGAAGCTCTCCGCGTAGACCTTGTAGACGTCCTCGGTGCCGGAGGGCCGGGCGGCGAACCAGGCGTCGTCAGTGACGACCTTCACCCCGCCGATCGCCGCGCCGTTGCCCGGCGCGTGCGACAGCGCGGCGGTCACCGGCGAACCGGCGAGCGTCGTCGCGCTGAGGCTCTCCGGGGTGAGCGCGGCCAGGATCTTCTTCTGCGCTGGGGTGGCCGGCGCGTCGACCCGCCGGTAGGCCGGGGCACCGTGGACATTGGTGAGCTCCCGGTACAACTGCCCGGGGTCCCGGCCGGTGACCGCCGTCATCTCGGCGGCGAGCAGGCAGGCGATGATCCCGTCCTTGTCGGTCGTCCACACCGCGCCGTCGCGGCGCAGGAACGACGCGCCCGCGCTCTCCTCGCCGCCGAAGCCCAGGTTCCCGTCGGTCAGGCCGGCCACGAACCACTTGAAGCCCACCGGCACCTCGACCACGTCGCGGCCGAGGCCCACTCCGACCCTGTTGATCATGCTGGAGCTGACCAGCGTCTTGCCGATCGCCGTCCCGGTCGGCCAGCCCGGGCGGTGGCCGAACAGGTAGGCGATGGCCGCGGAGAGGTAGTGGTTCGGGTTTAACAGCCCGGCCGTGCCGGTGACGATGCCGTGCCGGTCGGCGTCGGCGTCGTTGGCGAGGGCGACGTCGAACGAGCCGGCCAGCCGCACCAGGGAGGCCATCGCGTACGGCGACGACGGATCCATCCGGATCCTGCCGTCCCAGTCGGTCGTCATGAAGGCGAAGGTCGGGTCGATCGTGGTGTTCACCACGTCGAGGTCCAGCTTGTACCGCTCGGCGACGGCCTGCCAGTACACGAGGCTCGCCCCACCGAGCGGGTCGACGCCGATGCGCACCCCGGCGCCGCGGATCGCGTCGAGATCGATGACGTCGCCGAGGTCCGCGACATAGGCGCCGACGTAGTCGTGGACCACGGCGGCGGCGCGCGCCTGCGGGTACGGCACCCGGGCCACGCCCGCGAGGCCACCGTCGAGCAGGGCGTTCGCGCGATCCTGGATGACCTTGGTGACGCCGGTGTCCGCCGGACCGCCGTGCGTCGGGTTGTACTTGAACCCGCCGTCGGCGGGCGGATTGTGCGACGGCGTGACGACGATGCCGTCGGCGAGGCCGCGCGCCGGGCCGGTCGCGCCGGTGGCGCCGGTGGTGTCCGTCCTGCCCGTCCTGTTGCTTGGCGTGCGCTCGCGGTTGTGGCGCAGGATCGCGTGCGAGATCACCGGGGTCGGGGTGGCCTCGCCGTCCGGGGCGATGCATACCGTGACGCCGTTCGCGGCGAGGACCTCCAGGGCGCTCGCGAGCGCGGGCGCCGACAGTGCGTGCGTGTCGATCCCGACGAACAGCGGTCCGTCGACGCCTGCCTCCTTCCGGTAGTCGCAGATCGCCTGGGTGGTGGCCAGGATGTGGTCGGCGTTGAAGGAGCCGCGCAGCGCCGAGCCACGATGACCGGACGTGCCGAACGACACCCGCTGGGTCGGATCGGCGGGATCGGGATGGATCTCGTGGTAGGCGGCGAGCAGGCCGTCAACGTCAACGAGATCCTCGGGGGCGGCGGGTTGCCCCGCACGCGGACTGGTCGGCATGGGCGGGGCCTCCTCGCGGGGGGACGGGGCCGGCCTGCGGCCTGTGGTCAGCCTAGCCGGGTGGGCCGTTCCGGGACTGGCCCGCTTGCGGCGGGCACGGCGGTGGGCGTGAGACCGATGAGCGTGAGGCGCCGGTGGGTGTGAGGCGCCGGTGGGTGTGAGGCGCCGGTGGGTGTGAGGCTTTGTGGCACATCTCCCGCCGGGCTGCGCCAGACGGGCACGTGCGGTGATGCGGGGTTAGTGTCCGGTCGTGCGCCTCGGTGTCATGGGTGGGACCTTCGACCCCGTCCACAACGGGCACCTCGTCGCAGCCAGTGAGGTGGCCGCCCTGTTCGATCTGGACGAGGTGGTCTTCGTGCCGAGCGGGCAACCCTGGCAGAAGATCCATCGCAAAGTCTCCGCCGCCGAGGACCGCTATCTGATGACCTTCCTCGCGACGGCGGGGAACCCGCAGTTCACGGTCAGCCGGATCGAGATCGACCGGGGTGGCGCCACCTACACCATCGACACCCTGCGAGACCTGCGTGCGGCGCGACCGGACGACGAGCTGTTCTTCATCACGGGGGCGGACGCGCTCGCGCAGATCTTCACCTGGCGTGACCACCGCGAGCTGTTCGAACTGGCCCACTTCGTCGGCGTGAACCGGCCCGGTTACCACCTCGCGCTGGACGCCGGCCTCCCGACCGGCGCCGTCAGCCTGCTGGAGGTCCCGGCGCTGGCGATCTCCTCGTCCGACATCCGGGAACGGGTTGGCCGCCGGGCGCCGATCTGGTACCTCACCCCAGACGGGGTCGTGCGCTACATCGCCAAGCGGCGTCTCTACCAGGGTGCTTCCTGACCCGCCGAGCCGTCCGGACGGGCCACCGGGCCAGGCGATATCTCGATTTTTCGGCCCGTCATGGACGCGAGGAGTGCCCTGCCCGCGCGTCGATGTGTCACGCTGGATGCAGCCGTCCGGCCCCGGACGGTGCGCGAGGTAGCCGAAGACGGATGCCTCCCGCCCGTCACCACCCTGGAGAACCCGAGCGTGACCGCTTCCCCGCGAGCCGTCGAACTCGCCCTCGCCGCCGCGCAGGCAGCCGCCGACAAGCTCGGCCATGACCTGCTCATCCTCGACGTGAGCGATCGGCTGGCCATCACCGACTGCTTCGTGCTCGCATCCGCGGGCAACGAGCGGCAGGTCAAGGGTATCGTCGACGAGATCGAGGAGCACCTGCGCCGGCTGGGAGCCAAGCCCGTCCGGCGGGAGGGAGAGCGGGAGGGCCGCTGGGTCCTGCTCGACTTCGTCGACGTGGTGGTGCACGTGCAGCGGGACGAGGAGCGGGTCTACTATGCCCTCGAACGGCTCTGGAAGGACTGCCCGGTGATCCCGTTCGTCGACGCGGCGGTCGGGGTCGCGGTCGGGGCCGGTGTCTCCTCGGGGTCCACCGCGGCGAGCGGCGGCTCGGGCTCGGGGGTGGCCGGGCCCGGTACGGCGACCCCACGGTGAGGCTGCTGCTCTGGCGGCACGGCAGGACCACCTGGAACGACGTCGGCCGCTTCCAGGGGCACGCGGATCCGCCCCTCGACGCCACCGGGCGTGCCCAGGTCGCCGCGGTGGCCCCGGTCATCCAGGCGATGCGCCCGGAACTCGTCGTGTCGTCCGACCTGCAACGTTGCCGGGACACCGCGGCGGCGCTCGGCGTGCCCTTCCGCTCCGACGCGCGGCTGCGCGAGATCGATCTCGGCGCGTGGTCCGGGCTGACCGCTGCCGAGGCGGCCCAACGCTTCCCCGCGGAGGATCGGGCCTGGCGGCGCGGGGATGACGTGCCCCGTGGCGGTGGCGAAACCTACCGGCAGGTGGCGGAGCGGGCCGGCACGGTCTTCGACGAGGTCCGGGCCGAGGGGTTTCCGGCCGAATGGGACGGTCTCGTCGTGTTTGTCCTGCACGGCGGTACTGCCCGGTCACTGATCGGTCATGTGCTCGGCCTTCCACCGGAGTTCTGGTGGCACTTCGGACCGCTCGCCAACTGCCGGTGGTCCGTCCTGCGGCTCGTCGAGGGTGGGTTCCGCCTGGTCGAGCACAACGCGGGGCCGCTGGCTGGTAAGGTCGGGACCGCCGGATCGGGGCTAACCGAGACGCTCCTGCCGAGCCAGGGGGCGCCGACAGCAGCCGACACGGAGCCTGTACACTTGCCGAAGTAGTCCATCAGGACAGGTTTGGTGCCCGGGTGGGGTACAAGACCGGATTTGCTCGGGTCTGATATAAAATGAATAGCAGTTGGGGCTGTGGCGCAGTCTGGTAGCGCATCACACTGGCAGTGTGAGGGTCAGGGGTTCGAATCCCCTCAGCTCCACCCTAGAGTTGTTGTTAGAACCCTTGCCCCAATGCCACTGACGCTAAGTCGATCGAGCTGCGGGTTCAGCGGGTTGGTGAACCTGATCGTGGGTGGCGCATTGTGCTGGGTGCCGCGTTGGCCGGGTGATGTCGGCGGCGAGTGGCCGCAGCACACGGTGATGCTGGTCATCAGGGGGGAAAAACCGGGTCGGTGACGACCCGGTCGCGGATGATCATTACGGTGCGCGGGAACTTGATCCGGTCGGGGTCGATCCCGGCGGCGGTTGCGGCCCGACACCTCAGGGCGCTGATCGCGTGGTGGGTGAGCAGGTAGCCCCAGATTTCCTGGTAGACGGTGTCGGGGTGCTTGGAGCGCAGGACCTTCCCTGGGCCGCGTAGGTAGGTCTTGGGCTGCTTGTTGCCGGTTTCGATGTGCCAGTGGCCGCGAGCAGCGCGGCCCCGGCCTGGGCGAAGCTGAGGCTGGTGAGGGCATAGACGCTCTCCCGGGAAGCCGGCCGTCCTTTCTCCCGGCGCCAGCGGTGCGGACGGATCGCCTGGACCGCGTGTCGAGATTCGCGCGGACCGTGTGCAGAGCATCGGCCGTGACCAGCACGTTCGTCAGGTCCAGCGGCCGCAGTAACCGACGGAACACCGCGGTCTCGTTGGTCTTGGCCTCGACCTCGACCTGGGCGAGTAGCCGTCCGTCGCCGTGGCTGGCCACGCCGACAAGGTGCACCTTGGACCCGTCAGCGCGCTTCGCGTGCCGGCTCGTCTTCCCGTCGAGGGCGACCGCCGACTCCACCGGCTGGCAGCCGTGGCCCGGATCCACCGGGGCAGCGGACGGTTCGGTTCGCTGGTCGGTATCGTCCCCCTGCTCGGCGGGCGGGTCCGGGTCCAACGGCGGATCGAGCAGAGCCACGGCGAGCTCACCGTCGTCCACGGCCTGAAGGAAGCAGTGGATCGTCGCCGTGCTCGGCAGCCGCCATCCGGCGAACGGGTCCCAGGGCAGCCGCAGCCGCGCACGTTCGGCGCCGCTGGTCCGCGCCAGCCACGCCCGGACCGCCGACACCCGGTGGTGCCCCGCAGCCGTCAGCGAGCACAGCCACACCGCGGCCAGGCACAGCCACGAATACACCCGCCCCCGCGTCGACCGTGGATCGGTCACCCGATCCAACCGCTCCCAGATTCCCTCACGCGACACCTCGCCAGCACCCGGCACACCGGCGGCATCGCGCGACAATGCGCCCACAGGCACGCCGCACTCCAGACCACGAGGACTTCAGACATCCCAGTGATCTACAAGCGGCGTGCCTGCTTCTTCGCCTACGACACGTGGCCCAGCCGTGCCCACAGCCCAGCGCAAAACCCCTCTACCGTCACCGATCACCCGAAACGGAAGGAACGCCTATTCCCGTCAAACCGCGTTCGTGCAAGAGTCCTGAACCGGACCCACGCCACCACCCGCTCACAAGGCGAACGAGGATTCGCGGTCCTCAAGAACTGGCACATATTCGACCGTTTCCGCGGCTGCCCACGCCGCGTCGGCACCTTCGCCCAGGCCGTCCTCGTCCTCGCTAGCGAGGGCCATTAGAACAACCAACTTTGAAAAGGCTCAATGACTCTGTCATGTCGGTTTCCACACGGTGGCGCCCGCAGCTGCGAGAACCCGAGCAGGCTCGGTGTCGATGCCGCGGGCGCCACCAGTGGCCAGCGCTGCCTGGCCGTTCAGACGAAATTGATCTTTGTCGCTTGTTCTTTGTTCTTTTTGGTGTTATGGCGTTATGGCCGTTGGCTCGGGGATGGAATCATCGGTGAACGTGCCACCATTTTCGACGTTGATGACGATTCCCATCGGCCTCTCCATTTACCTGCTCGGTGAACCGGATCGCAATCACCAATGTCGATTATGAATCTGATGGCAGGTGCAAGAAATTTTCATCAGTACGCGTCGGCCCGGCTATCTATGGCAATCGTATCGCGGCATGCTATCCGGAGATGACCGGCTTGCCGAGCGGCAGGCCCTTCCCGCCGGTCTCGGTGAACATGAGGTCGAGGTACAGGTAGACCGCGACCGCGATGAAGGCGAACACGACGTAGCCGCCGGCGTGGGTGAGGGCGGTGCTGGTGTTGATGGTGCCGAGTAGCAGCAGCACCAGCGCGACGTCAACGAGCCCGAGCAGCAGAGTGTAGCTGCTGGGCAGGCGCAGGGTGGCCACGGTGAACAGGACGATGGTGACCAGCCAGCTGATGAGCCACAGCTCGGTGCTCCTGGTGGCCTGATCGGCGGGGATGTTGTACCAGTTGTGGCCGAGACCGAGGACGAACGCGGCGTAGCTGCCGTAGAACCCGAAGAACACTGCGAACAGGCTGGCCGCGGCGTTCTGCCCGAGCGCCGCCGCCCAGATCGCGGAGATCAGGAGACCGACGGTGGTGGCGGTCATGATAACGGGTATGGCTGCGCCGGCCGCGGCGGGCGGAAGCCACCCGGTGTCGACCAGCCCGAGGCCGACGGCCCCGGCGATGAAGGTGGGGATACCGATCACGCCCGGGTTGCCGCGCAGCGGGCTGAGGGGCGGCGGAGTGGGTAACGCCTCGGCTTCGTTTGGTAACGGCTGTGAGTGGGTGGCGACGGTGGCGCTGTCAGTGCTGGTGGTCATCGGGATCATCCTCCTGAAGGGGCCGTTTCCGAGGCGGCCCGCCGTGTGTACTGCGGGTGCAGGGGGTGGAGGAGGGCCGGACGTGCCGTGGGGGACTACGCCGTCCCCGTCCTATGTCGGTGAGGCAGTGTCCGGCCTTCCCAGTTTTGCTGGGGTTGCTTGCCGTCGTGTCACGCAGCGGGCTACGCGAAACGAACGCGGGGTTTAATAATGCCTTCCTCCTTGGTTTCCTTCAACCTGAAGGCGCATTCGACTTCGTCAAACCCGACATCTGGGTCGTCATCGCCAGTGTGATGTCCATAAACGTTTGCTGGGTCGGGAGGCGCCGGGTGGGGCTGGCGCTGCCCGGGGGCGGGATGTGCACTGTCGGTACCGACGTGTGTGACCGGTGCCGGGAGGTGGGCGTATGGCACAGCGTGTGCGGGCGCGGCGGCTGACCGGGGAGGAAAGCCGCCAGGTGCAGGCGATCGTGCGGCGGGGGACGCACTCCTCGGTCCGGGCCCGCCGGGCGACGATCATCATGGCATCGGCCGGCGGGACGACGGTGCCGGCGATCGCCCGGCTGGTTGCCGCTGACGAGGGCACGGTCCGGGATGTGATCCACCGGTTCAACGAGATCGGTCTGGCCTGCCTGGACCCTCGGTGGGCCGGAGGCCGTCCCCGCCGGATCAGCTGTGAAGACGAGGCGTTCATCATCGCGGTGGCCCGGACCCGTCCCACGAAACTGGGGCGGCCGTTCACGCACTGGAGCCTGCGTAAACTCGCCGACTACCTGGGCGACAACCCCGACCGGGTCGTCACCGTCGGCCGGGAACGGCTGCGTCAGCTCTTGGGCCACCACCGGATCTCCTTCCAACGGACGAGAACCTGGAAGGAGTTCACCGATCCGGACAAGGAGGGAAACTCGACCGGATCGAGTACCTGACCGCCACCTGCCCGAACCGCTGCTTCGCCTTCGACCAGTTCGGCCCGGTGCGCACCGTCGTCATCGCCAGCTCCGACCACCCCAACCACACCGTGCTCGCCCGCGAACCGCAGGCCTACCCGCGCGGGCGCAACGCCGACGGCCCGCTACCCCGCCCGTCTTGGCCGCGCAACGCCGCGAACGCGCCCGCGTCCGCTCTGAACGCCAGCAACGCTGGGGACGCCCCGCACCCAAGCCGCCTAACCCAACCCAGCGAACATTTATGGACACCGCGCTAACGGTCGGCGTGTGCTTGGTGCTCGTGGCGCCCCGGCCACAGTGGTCGGCGGGACATCTCTGAACGTATGGAGGAGATCCTTGCCAGCGAGGCGGCATCCATCAGAAACTCCCGAGGGGACTGACGCCTTCAGACGTCAGGGGAACTGGAGGACGCGCTGCGTACCCATTTCGCGCTCTGATGTCGTGACGCCGCCAAGGTGTGTCCGACAGGACGCGGCGGCACCCCGGACACCCCGGTCGACACCCCGACCACCGCGGCGAGCTCGTCGGCGGTCTCCGCACCATCGGCGATCACCTGGCTGCCGACGCCGTCGGCGAAGCGGACGAGGGCGTCGACTCGTTAGGCATGGTACCCTCTCGGACCCGTATGTCCGTCTACAGAGAGTAGAAACGATATTTCTCGGAGTTGTCTCGGTGATGTCGATGGCCGCTCCGCGGGCGGGTGGCGGGCCGCCGGGCTGATCCGGGTCGGCTGGAGCGCATCCGGTCCGGATCAGCCCGGATGCGTGCCGACGGTGTCGCGGAGCTCGGCACCGAGGCGGCCGTCCGAAACCCGGGCACAGTGGGCGCAGCAGAAGAACCGCCCGGATACCTCGACGCCGTGCCCGATAATGCGGCAGTCGCAATGTTCGCAGCGGGGGGCAAGTTTTGCCACAGCGCATTCAAAGCAGTCAAAGGTGTATTTCTCGCCACTTATAACCTGCACCTCGAACGACATCCAGTAGTCGTTACCGCAGGTGTCGCACCTGGCCATCGTCCCGCCCCCTCTCGCCGGTCCCGACGTTAGACCGGGTGGATGCTGATCGCATCTTCCGCCCTCGGTATGTTCATCATGTCGATCGATGGGAACGGCGGGCCGATCACCCGGTAGCTGCCCAGGTCGTCAGGACCGGTGGCGCCCGTCGCGGATGGTCGGGCGGTCTGCCGGCCGGCCGCGGCTGGCCTGCCTCATCGAAAACTGCGACCGGAGCGAGGCGACAGGAGCGGGATGGATCTTCAGCTGGCGGGCAAGGTGGTGCTGGTGACCGGCGGCTCGAACGGGCTGGGAGCCGCCCTGGTGCGGACGCTGGCCGCCGAGGGGGCGCGGGTGGCCTTCTGCGGGCGCGACGAGACGCGGCTGCGGGAGGTCGCCGGGCAGGCGCAGGCCGGCGGTGGCGAGGTTCTCGCCGTACCTGCCGATGTGACCAGCATCACTGACCTCGAACGTTTCGTCGCCACCGCCGTCGACCGCTGGAACGCCGTCGACGCCCTGGTGAACAACGCCGGCGCCAGCGCGGGCGGTACGTTCGAGAACCAGACCGACGAGGTCTGGAACGCCGATCTGGAGCTGAAGCTGCACGCGGCGATCCGGGCCTCCCGGCTGGTGTTGCCGTACCTGCGGCGCGCGGGCGGTGGCGGCATCGTGAACTCACTGTCCGTGGCGGCCAGAGCCCCCAGCGCCGGTTCCACCCCGACCTCCGTCACCCGGGCCGCGGGCCTCGCGCTCACCAAGGCCCTGTCCAAGGAGCTCGGCCCGGACCGGATCCGGGTCAACGCGGTGCTGATCGGCCTGGTGGAGAGCGGGCAGTGGGATCGGGCGGCGGCCCGAGAGAACATCACGGTCGACGAGCTGTACGAACGGATGGGGCGGACCTCCGGAATCCCGCTCGGTCGGGTGGGCCGGGCCCAGGAGTTCGCCGATCTGGTCGCGTTCCTGCTCTCCGCGCGGGCCGCCTACATCACGGGTGCGACGATCAACCTCGATGGCGGCCTCAGCCCGGTAGCCTGACGGCAGACGGCCGGCCGATCAACCGGCGCGCGGGGTTTCGACCGGGTCCACCGCCGGGTCCGCCGCCGGTGTGGTTGCCGGTGTGGTTGCCGTCCCGACATCGGGAATCGACGGTGTCGCGCAGGCGTCGCGGCGATGTATTCCTTCGGCCTGGTCTGGTCCGTACCGTGGGTGCGGTGTCCCGGAAACCGCCGCCAGCACGTTGGCATCTCGCCGTGCCGGGTGTCGTCGCGCTGACACTGGTCATTGTCGTCCAGCTGGTGCACGGTTTCGCGGGCTCGTCCGGCGTCTCCGGCAGCGTCTCTGACAAGGCAGTGCCGCGACGTTTCGCTGCCGGCTCGGGAATATCGACCGCGGGCTCCTCCTGCGTCTCACCGCGGCCGGCGGTCCCGCTGCTCTCGGGGGCACATTCCCTGGTTCTGGGTGGAGTCCGTCGCTACTACCGGTTGACACTGCCGGTGGGTCACGACGGGCGTCACGCCTATCCGTTGATCTTCGACTTCCACGGTTTCAAGGCCGATAAGGAGTTGGAAGAGCAGCGTTCCCGCATGGGCGCCCTGGGCAGCGACCGCGGTTTCATCGTGGTGACCCCGGACGCGTTGGGGACACCACGACGCTGGAACACCCTCGGGGAGCCGGGTAAGGCGGATGACTTTGGTTTCGTGAATGCTCTGCTGGATGATCTGGATGCGCGGTTCTGCCTGGACGACCGTGCTGTCTACGCCGCCGGGCATTCCAACGGTGCCGAGTTCGCCGCCGCGCTGGTGTGCAGATCCGGTCGATTCGCGGCCGTGGCGATGGTCTCCTCGACGTTCGAGGTCCGCTGCCCGCCCGGACGTACCCCGGCGACCATGGCCGTGCACGGCACCGCCGATCCGTCCGTGCCCTATGCGGGTGGCGCGGTGGCGGGCGGACCCGCGCACATCTCGCCGGCTCCGGCGGTGATCCGCGCATACGCCGACCGTTACGGCTGCAATCCGACGCCGGTGCTGACCGAGCCCAGAGGCGAAGTGATCATCCTGCGGTACGTCGACTGCCTCGGGGGTGCCGAGGTTCGGCTCGACACGGTGACCGGGGGCACGCATCTGTGGCCGGCCAGCCCGGAGGCCCGCCGGGACCGGTCCGACTCGGCCGCCGGCCGGTCCTTCGACGCCACCGGCGCGATCCTGGACTTCTTCACCGTGCACCACATGGATCATTCACCCGTCATGCCGCCGCGGGTAGCCCTGGTGAGCAACTCGCCCCGCCGTGGGCCGGACCTTCGTAGGCTGGCGGGGTGACCGATCGCCTGTACTTCCGTCAACTGTTGTCCGGCCGCGACTTCGCCGTCGGCGATCCGGTCGGTACCCAGATGGTCAACTTCGTCTACCTCGTGGGTGACCGCGAGACCGGCGAGGCCTTGGTCGTCGATCCCGCCTACAAGGTCGACGACCTGCTCAACCTGCTGGCCGCCGACGGTATGCGGCTCACCGGCGCGCTCGTCACCCATTACCACGCCGATCACATCGGCGGAAACGCGTTCGGCCTGGAGATCGAGGGTGTCCGCCAGTTGCTCGGCCGGCAGAACGTCCCGATTCACGTGAACCGGGCCGAGGCGGAGTGGGTACGGCGGGCGACCGAGGTCTCCGCGGCCGATCTGGTCGAGCATGACGACGACGATGTGGTGACGGTCGGGGAGATCCCCGTGCGGCTGCTGCACACCCCCGGCCACACCCCCGGCAGCCAGTGTTTCCTCGTCGACGATCGGCTCGTTGCCGGAGACACCCTGTTCCTCGAGGGCTGCGGCCGGATGGACCTGCCCGGCGGCGACGCGGGACTGATGTACGACAGCCTGCGTCGGTTGGCCGCGTTGCCGGACACCACCACCGTCTTCCCCGGCCACCAGTACTCTCCGCAGGCGTCGGAGGACCTTGCGGTGGTCAAGCGGATGAACCACGTCTTCCGGCCGACGAGCGCCCAGCAGTGGAAGGCGATGCTGGGCCTGTCCTGAATCCCGCGGTCGACCGGGTCGCCGCCGGGAAGACCCTCGTGTTTGCGGAACCGCATGGTCGACAAGGCGAGGAGCCCCGTATGACAGCCCCGGTCCGTGCCGCCGTCCTGCAGCTCGGCTGTCCCGACGAGGAGAACGCGGCGGACCGGGTGCGCAGGGTGCTGGGGGAGATCCGGCAGACCCAGGCGGACCTGGTCGTCCTCCCCGAACTATGGGTCACCGGCTATTTTCACTTCGATCGGTACGAGGCGGAGGCGGAGGCGTTGACCGGGCCGACGGTCACCGCCCTGCGGGAGGCCGCCCGGGAACGCGGATGCCACCTGGTGGCCGGCAGCATCGTGGAACGGTCCGCCGACGGACGGCTTTTCAACACGACCGTGTTGATCGGTCCGGACGGGATGATCCGGCATGCGTACCGCAAGGTGCACCTGTTCGGCTACGGCTCCGCGGAGGCCCGGTTGCTGACGCCGGGTGCCACGGTCGGAACCGTCCCCACCGAACTCGGCATCGTCGGGCTGGCGACCTGTTACGACCTCCGGTTTCCCGAGCTGTTCCGGCTGCTGGCCGAGGGCGGTGCCGAGATCGTGGTGGTGGTATCGGCCTGGCCGTTGGCCAGGCTGGACCACTGGCGCGTGCTCACCCGGACCCGGGCCATCGAGAACCAGGTGTATCTCGTCGCCTGCAACGCCGCGGGCCGCCAGGCGGGCCGGGAGATGGCCGGGGCGAGCGTCGTCGTCGATCCGTGGGGAGAGGTGCTCGCCGAGGCCGGCCCGCGGCCCACCACGGTGCGCGCGGAGCTGGACCCGTCCCGACCGGCCGCCGTTCGTGCCGAGTTCCCGGTGCTCACGCATCGCCGGCTCGGGGTCGACCACCAGAACCGGCTTGACCCCGCGCATCTGCTCGACCTGGCCGGGCGTGGCAAGGCCTTTCTTGACTTCTGGCGAGAGCGGCACCTGTGCAGCCTGACCACCGTCCGGCCGGATGGCAGCCCGCACGTGGTCGCCGTCGGCGCGACACTTGATCCGGCGGCGGGCATCGCCCGGGTGATCACATCGGCCCGGTCCCGCAAGGCCCGTCTGATCGCGGCGGGACCGGCCCACGGCACCCCCGTCGGGCTCTGCCAGATCGACGGCCGACGCTGGTCGACGCTGGAGGGACTGGCCGTGCTCCGGGATGATCCGGCGAGTGTGGCCGACGCCGAGTTCCGCTATGCGCAGCGTTACCGCGCGCCGCGGGCCAATCCCCGGCGTGTCGTCGTGGAGGTGCGGATCACCCGCGTGCTCGGCAGCGTCTGACCCTCAGGACTCGATCGCCGCGGTGATGCCGACCAGCAGCCATTCCAGCCCGTCGGCGAAGTCCTCCTGCGCGTCGTCACCCATGATCGTCATGTTGCCCGGACCCAACTGCGCGAGGAAGGGATAGTCGCCGGTGGCGATCAGGCCGCGGAGGTAGGTGGTCAGCTCGACCTTGTCGACGTCGGTCCGGGAGTGGAGGTCCCGCGCCCGCAGTTCGGCGAGAACGTGCCCGATCGTGTACGTGTCGACCGCGCGCAGAATCGCGATCTTCCGGCGAGGTGGCACGGGCAGCCTGGCGACCGCTGCGGCCGACTGCTCGGCGTGGCGCAGCGCGTTCGGTCCGTAGTGCGGCCGTCCGGCGAACGTGGTCAGCATCCAGGGATGGCGCAGGCAGCTGGCCCGGGTCTGATGGGAGATGGCACGCAGGGCGTCGCGCCAGTCGGCGGGCAGCGGGTCGGGGACGAGGATCTCGGCAGCGATCCGGTCGCTCATCAGATCGAGAAGATCGTCTTTGCGGGCGATGTGGGAGTACAGGCTCATCGGCCGGACGCCGAGAACTGCCGCGACCCGGCGGATAGAGACGGCGTCGAGTCCTTCCGTGTCGGCCAGGGTGATCGCCGCGTCGACGATGGCCTCCCGGCTCAGCCGGGGCTTCTGGCGCGCTACGGGCCGGGTCCACAACAGGCCCTTCATCGGGCTGTCGCATTCCTCGACGTGCGGCGGCGCCGTCGGGGGAGCGGTCGGTAGCGCCGTCGGGGGAGCGGCCGGGCGGGCGGGAGACGGGGCGAAGCCGGTCGCAGCCGCGGGCTTCAGGCGACGTTGGGGCGTGTGCGGCCCGCCCGGGTCGCCCGACCCGGCGGTTGTGACGGGCCCGTCCGGGTCGGTGCGGGAGATCAACTCCGGGGCGGGCGCGGCGGGTGGGCCGGCCGGAGTCGACGGGACGTTCCATGCTCCCCTCGATCCGCACATACAGCGAGGTTACGTGGTCAGCGAGATTACACGGTCGGGTCCGGCGGCTACACCGTACGGACAAAGGTACGGCGTAGCGAAAGCGATACGGTGTATCGTCGGCGGGGTGCGGCTCGACCAGGACTATTCCCGGGCGCCTGGTCCGACTCGCCCCAGTTCGCGGCGGATGATCCTGCTCGGGTCGTACGGAGGTTGTGATGGCAGCGCAGACCCAGGCGCCCGCCGCGGCGGGCGGGGGCATGACGGGCGGTAGCGGAGATCGGCTCGATCCGGCGCTGATCCGTCTCGCCGGGATCGTCCTCGTCGGTGCGGTCGTGGTGCAGCTCGATGCGACGATCACCTCCGTGGCGATCAACACCCTCGCCCGATCCTTCAACGTCGGAATCTCGACAATCCAGTGGGTGAGTACCGGTTACCTGCTCGCGCTCGCCATGGTGATCCCGGTGACCGGCTGGTCAGCCGAGCGGTTCGGCGCCAAGCGGATGTGGCTGCTGTCGCTGGTCCTGTTCCTCGTCGGCTCGGCGCTGTGTGGGGCGGCATGGTCGGCCGGCAGTCTCATCGCCTTCCGGATCGTGCAGGGCCTCGGCGGCGGCCTGCTTCTGCCTCTGATGCAGACGATCATCGCGCAGGCGGCCGGGCCGGAACGGCTGGGCCGCCTGATGGCGGCGGTGGGGGTGCCCGCGCTGGTCACTCCCGTGCTCGGGCCGGTCATCGGCGGGCTGATCGTCGACGATCTCGACTGGCGTTGGATCTTTTTCATCAACGTGCCGGTCTGCCTGATCGGGCTGGTCCTGGCCTGGCTGGGGATGCCGGATGTGCGGACTCCCGGGCGGCATCGCTTCGACGCTCTCGGGTTCGCGTTGCTGTCCCCGGGGCTGGCCGCGATCGTCTACGGCTTCTCCGTGGCCGGCCGGCAGGGTGACTTCACGGGTGTGCGGGTGATCGTGCCGCTGGCCCTCGGCGCGGCCCTGCTCGTTCTGTTCACGGTGCATGCCCTGCGGACCGCCGTCGAACCGATCATCGACCTGCGGCTGTTCCGGTCCCGGGCCTTCGCCGGTTCATCGGGGATGATGTTCCTGTTCGGGATCTCGCTGTTCGGGGCGATGTTCCTGCTGCCCCTGTACGAGCAGCAGGCCCGTGGCCGCAGCGCCGCCGCCGCCGGCCTGCTCCTCGCCCCGCAGGGGTTGGGGATGATGATCGCCCTGATTGTGCTGGGCCGGGTGGCGGACCGGCGCAGCCCGCGGTTGTTCGTTCTGGTCGGCCTTCTGCTCAGCGCGCTGGGATCGGTTGCGTATACACAGGTCGCCGCCGACACCAGCGAGGTGCTGCTCGGGGTCTCCCTGACGGTCCGCGGCATCGGGCTGGCCATGGCGCTCATCCCGGTGATGTCCTCTGCCTACCACGGGCTGCGCCGGGAGGAGATTCCGCGCGCCACCTCCGCGGGGCGGATCTTCCAGCAGATCGGCGGCTCACTCGGGACGGCCATCCTCGCCGTGGTGCTGTCCCACCAGATCACCGGCCGACCCGCCGGGACCGGACCCGCCGATCCGGTGGCGCTGGCCGGCGCCTTCGGTACGGCGTTCTGGTGGACCCTCGGGTCCACGGTCCTCGCCGCACCGTTCGCCTTTCTGCTGCCGGGACGGCCAGCCGGCGCGGAGCAGCCCGCCCCGTCAGGCCCGCCGGTCGAGCTCCCGCGGCCGGCCGGGGCCGTCCCCACCCGTCGCCGGTCGGGCGACCACGGGGAGCTGAAGAGCCATGAAACTTCTCCCGGCCGCCGCGCCGCCGTCTCAGGGGCCGAGGGGAACCGCCACGATGGTCGGGAGTACCGGGTCCCCGCTCCCCGTGGCGGCCGAGGCGGTGGCCAGTGGCGCGGATGACGCCGGCAGGCCCGGCCGCGTGGACAGGGGAGCCGCCCCGGCGCGGCGCATCGCTCGCCGGCCCCGAGGAGTCTTTCCCCAAGGCTTCGCGATGGACAGCACCGTCGCCGTGATGAACAGGACGTTCATCACACTGGCGCCGAGGATGATCGCGACGGTCGGAGCCGCGTAGGCGACCTCCCCCCCATCCGTCGCATGTCCGGCCCGCACGACCAACGGGCGCATCATGGAGCTGCCGAGTATCACGGCAACGACGGTGATGACGAGTTTTGTCGCCACCCACCAGTGCCGCAGCAGTCCCCACCTCGTCTTTACCGAGATCACCACCCCGGTGGTCAGGGCGAGTAGAGCGAGCGGGATATTGAGGACCCGGTCAACGACGTGCATGAGCTCATATGCGGAGTGCCGAAGACCGGCATCGGCCGCTGCGGTCGAAGCCAGGACGAGCTGCGCGAACGCCACGCCATTCCAGCCGACACTCACCAGCACATGCACTGCCAACAGGGCGGTGCGCATTGGTTTACGCAGGTAGCGGTACCGCTCGCGCATGGTGGGTCCGGCCGCCGAGGCGCCGGCCGTCGGGGCCACGGCAGGTACGGGATTCCCGGAATCGGCTGTCTGCGCAGGATCGACCGTCGGCTCCGGATCGCGCGGTGACGCCGGGTTTGCCGGTGCCGCCGGACCGGCAGGCGTCGCGCTGGCGGCCGGGTCGGTGCCGGCAGCTGGGTCCGTGCTGTCCGCGGTCTCGAGCGGCGTCGAACCGGCCGCGGTGGGCACCGGTCCGGCGGGGGATGCGGTCATGCGGACGTCTCGGGCAGATTCATCGTCCGATTCTCTCCGTCACTGGATCATCAAGTGAGACGATTGTCAGGCGTCCTGGGCTGGCTCTCCGAGTAGCGGATCGAAATAGTACAGCCAATCGGTTGGCCCGGTCTGGCATAGGTGACCAGAAGCTACTTCCACAATTTAAATGCAACCACACCCGGACCGCGTTCGGATCATGGTATAGAAAGATTGATCATCGGCGGTGTGGGCTTCCCTGCGCCGCCACCTTCACGTCTGGTCGATCGACGGCTCGACCCGTGCGCAATCCACACGCACGGGACCGGTCCACTCCACGGCGGCCCGCGGAGGGCGGGCTGCGGCAGGTGACCTCGGTGGGGAGCGGGCCGGTCAGGCTGGTGGGATCCGAATCCCTGACCCGGGTCAGGGATTCGGGGTGGGACCGTCCGGTTCGGTCTGCTCGGCGAGGAAACGCTCCAAGGCATCGCCGAGTTCGTCGGCGGTCGGCAGCGGCTGGACGTCGTCCGCGGCCGGCAGGCTCGGCCCGCGCCGTCCGCGCTGGTAGGCGTCGTACTGCTCTTCCAGGGCGCTGACCAGCGCGGCGGCCTCACCGCCCCTGGCGATCTGGCTGTCGACCTCGTCCTGGATGGCAACCGCGGCGGAGCGCAGCCCGTCCAGCGGGAGCAGGAGCCCGGTCGCCTTCGACACCGAGGTCAGCAGGACCTCGGTGGCCGCCGGATAGGTCGTCTGCGCCAGGTAGTGCGGGACGTGAGCGGCGAAACCCATCGCATCCCGGCCTTCCCGCCCGAGCTCGAATTCCAGCAGGTGGCCGGCGCTGCCGGGGACCTGTAGCCGGCGCAGCCAGGGCTCGTACCCCACGATGAGGTCCTTACGGGTCGCGTGCGCGCTCACCACCAACGGGCGGGTGTGCGGCACCGCCATCGGAATCGCGTTCAGCCCGACCGTCAGACGGACGCCGAGCCGGGCCACGAGGCCTCGCAGCGCCACCGTGAACCGCTTCCACTGCAGATCTGGCTCAGGCCCGGCCAACAGCAGGAACGGAGTGCCTGCCTCGTCCCGCAACAGGTACAGCGCGAGGACGGGATCCTCGTAGCTCTCCCAGCGATCCTCGGAGAAGACCATGGTCGGCCGGCGGGACCGGTAGTCGAGCAACTGGTCGATGTCGAAGGTGGCGAGTAGCCGGTGGTCGAGCGCGGTCATCAGGTGCTCGCCGGCCAGGCTGACCGCGCTGCCAGCGTCAACCACCCCGGTCATCGCCTCCAGCATGACGGGACGGCCGAGATCGATCGAACCGCCGGCCAGGTCCTCGGCAAGATCGTAAAGTGCATCGGGATCAAGCACGGGTTGAGGTCCTCCTTACGCCACGGGTCGCGTCCGTCGTCAGGAAGAAGCGTGGCGCGCGCCTCCTCATTCCACCGGCTTATTCCACGGGCCTGTCGCGGCCCGGGGATGCCAGCGAGCCTCGTCACACAGGTGATGCGACAATTTTACCGGTAAGGAGCGATTCGCCGGTGGGTGGTGACGGGCTGTTATCTCAACCCCGCTAGGCTGCCAGGAACGCTCCAGGGCCGGATCTGCCGTGGTGGCCAGGCCCAGCGGCCTAAGGTGGCCTGACCCGACTGAGCAGGAACCCGACTGGACGAATCGGCGTGGTGTGTCCGGTCGTCATGCACATCCGCGCGGCGGAAGGTGGCACGGGATGATCGAAGCGCAGGGATTCACGGCCTCACCGGGGCATCCCGACCTCGGACGGCCTGGTAGCGGTCTGGACGTCGTCGACGTGCGCCGGATTGAGGCCGTGTGCGCGCCGCTGCGCGCGTTGCGCACCGAGGGTCTCCTCGCCGGCCTGTTCGACGGCCTTGACGAGGCGGCGGCCCTCGTCGATCTGGTGGCACGGTACTGCGTCTTGGACCACGCGGCGCTGCTGATCGCCGTGGACGACTTCGAGGCCGCGCTCGCGGCGTTGCCCGCTCTCGGCGTGCGGCCGAGCGCGCTGGTGCCCAGCGTCATCGTGAAGGCCCGGCTGGCCGAGCGCTACGCGGTGCGCGCGGAGCTGCTCGACGTGCGTCTCACCCACGCCGCGCTGCGGTCCGATGCGGGCGCGGACCGCACGTTGGAGATCTTCATGCTCCGGCGGACACCTGGACTACCGGCCGGGCTCATCGAGCAGGAACGCGTGTTCGAGCTCGAGCGGCACTTCGCGATGCGGTTGCCGGACCCAAATCCGATCATCATCGAGGGACTGCGCTGGGTGTTGCGGACCCGGGCCGAGTTCCACTGGGACGGTGGCGGCTACAACCCGCATGACCGGCCGGCTGCCGGAGGTACGAGCGTGCTGTACTTTCTGCGTCTCGCGCCGGACGGCAAGGGAGGTGTCTGTCGCGAGCGGCTGGAAATCAAGTTCTTCGGCGATTTCTCCGCCATCGCGGACACACATCTCGCCCCGTGCGCCGACGGCGCGCGCTCGTGGGAGGTGCCGCCCGGTGCGCCGCACGCATGGTCAACCCGCCCACGTGGGGTGTGATCAGCACGCCGGGCGCCCGCTACAGCGGTGACCCCACTGGAGGACGAGCACGACTCAGGCCCCCCACCTCCTCAGGCCCCGAGGAGCAGCGCCCAGACCACCAGGCTCACGAACGACAGCGGAACCCCGACTCCCACCAGCAGGCTCGGCAACGGTGTCGCGAGTTCGTGACGGGCGGCGATGAGTGCGCCGGCGACCATCGGGGGCATCGCCACCTCGAAGAGGGCCACCCGCACGTCGTGATCTCCGACGCTCCCCGTCAGCGCGTAGATCCCCACCACGAGCGCGGGCGCGGCGACCAGCTTGACGCCGAGGCCGAGGGCCAGCTCCCGCCACCACACCCGGACCGCACGCACCTGGAGTTGCAGACCGATGGAGAACAGGGCGAGCGGGGTGAGGGTGCCACCGAGCGACCCCAGCGCGGCGTTCAGCCAGCCCGGGAAGGTCACCGGCCGCAGGACGAGCGCAGCCACCAAGGCGATCAGCGCCGGAGCGGTGAGGACTCGACGGGCGAGCTCGGCGCGGGAAAGCGATGCGCCGGCACTGATCGTGACCGTCCCGAGGACCACCGTGTTTAGCAGTAGGAAGGAACCGAGCTGATCCACGAGCACGGCAACCGGGACCGACGACGCGCCGAAGAAGGCGGTCACCATCGGGATGCCGACGAAGCTCGTGTTCGCCACCGCGGTCGTGGCGATCAGGGCGACGACGACCTCCCGCGGCATCCGCAACGCTCGTCCGGCCAGCACGTAGCCGGCCGTCGTCAGGACGAAGAGCAGGTAGGGCGCGGCGATGACGAGCGCGAGGTTCGGCGGGAAGACGATGCCGTGCATGGCGCGCAGCGTCAGAGCGGGCAGGGCCACGTCCAGCAGCCAGAGGTTGATCACGTGGGCGGTGTCCGCAGGCAGTCGTCCGCGGTGCCGGACCCCGATGCCCGCCACCAGGCCGACCAAGAGCACGATCAGTGCGGACATTCGGCCATCGTGGCAGCCGGAGTTCCCGGAAGGCGCCGGGATGCGCCGGGCGTGGGACAGGCCACGTGGCCGGCCTGGGGCGGGGACCGGCGCGCGGATGGATCATGGCCGGTGGTTCCGGCGGCGCCGGTGCCATCGCAGGAGCCGGGGCAGCAGGATGTTGGCGGCGAACAGCACGGCGGCGAGGACGTAGTTGCCCGCACCCAGACGTTCCTGGCCGGGCAGGGGAAGCAGCGTATACGTGATCAGAACAACGGTGGACAGCAACAGAGTGCCGACCATCACCCCGCCGATCCAGGGGGGCGAGTCGGTCATCGAACGGGACCGCCGGCCCGCGGGCGACGGCGTCACGCCACCTGTTTGCACGGGTCCTGCTCCTCGATGTGACCGGCGTTCTGTTGTCACCGTATATGACACGTGGCAGGCTCACTGTCCAGTTATCGTGCGCCGTCAGGGGTTTTCGCCCCGCGGTGGCGGTCGGCGCCGGTCGGCGGTCCGGCCGGCAAATCGGAGGTACCGATGGCGGCACCTGTCCTCACCGCGCCCGGCGGCCTCGCCTGGCGGGACGGCAAGCGGTACATGTGGCTCACCGCGATCATCGTTCCGTTGCTGGCCATCGTGGGATACGGCCTGTGGCATCGGACGGGTGTCGAGCTGCACTGGTGGATCACCCCGCTCTTCGTCTTCGTCCTGGTTCCGCTGCTCGACATGACCACACCGCCGGATCCGGTCAATCCACCGGAGGAGATCCGGGCCGCGCTGGAGGCCGACCGTTACTACCGCCGGTGCACGTATCTCTACCCGCCGCTGGCGGGCGTCGGCCTGCTGCTGGGCGCCTCGGCCTGGACGAACGGCGACCTGTCGTGGTCCGCCCGGATCGGCGTGGTGGTGTCGGTCGGCACCGTGACCGGGGTGGGCATCACCACCGCGCACGAGCTCGGCCACAAGCGGGGGATTTTCGAGCGCTGGTTGGCGAGGTTGATGCTGGCGCCGGCCGCGTACGGTCACTTCTCCGTAGAGCACAACCGGGGCCATCACGTGCGGGTAGCGACGGCGGCGGACCCGGCGAGCGCCCGGTTGGGGGAGAGCTTCTGGCGGTTCTGGCCGCGGACCGTCGTCGGCAGCCTGCGTTCCGCCTGGTCGCTGGAGGCCGCCCGGCTACGGTTGCGCGGCCGACGGGTCTGGTCGGTGCGCAACGAGGTCGTGCTTGGCTGGTTGCTCACCGCGGTGTTGTTCCTGGCGCTGGCCGTCGAGTTCGGGCCGGCTGTACTCGTCTTCCTCGTCGCCCAGGCGGCCTTCGGGTTCACCTTGTTGGAGGGGGTCAACTACATCGAGCACTACGGCCTGGCCCGGGAGCTGACTCCGAGCGGGCGTTATGAGAAGGTCGACCCCCGGCACAGCTGGAACAGCGACGCCGTGATCAGCAATCTGGCGCTTTACCAGTTGCAGCGACACAGCGACCACCACGCCAACCCGACCCGGCGCTACCAGGCACTGCGGTCCTTCGAGGCCTCTCCCCAGCTACCGGCGGGGTACGCCACGCTCCTGCTCGCGGCGTATCTCCCGCCGGTGTGGTTTCGGGTGATGGACGACCGCGTCGTCGAGCATTACGGCGGGGACGTCAGCCGGGCGAACCTGCACCCCGCGCGCCGGGCCGCTTTGCTGACCCGGTACCGGTCGCCGTCCGGGCCGCCGCCGTCCGGTACCGAGGTCGACGGGTCTCCGTCCCGGGGCGGTGTTCGTGGGTGAGCACTTCCTTGAATAACGCACGGTAACAGCGCAGAGCCGTCCGCGAGATCGTCGGTCGGCAAGGATTCCGGCGGGGATGATCTGTCAGCTCTGGCCGGATTCCTCGGAGGTGCTCTGCTCGGCGGCGTCCTGATCGGCCGGCCGATCAGGAGCCGAGCCACCGAGATGCGCGGGCAGCCACCAGTCCGGCTCGCCCGGCGCGGGTCGCGGGTAGCGGCGCTGCGCGTCGTCGAGCAGCTCGTTCATCACCTTCTCCAGCAGCGCCGTGCCGTCGCGGCCCTTACCCAGTTCCGTGGGCTGGACGGGCCTGCCCACCGTGATCGAGACGCGGACACCGATCGCGTCCCGCAGTCTGAAGGGCCGCCCCTTGGTGAAAATGCGCTGGCTGCCCCAGAGGATCACCGGGATCACCGGCACCTTCGTGTGAGCGGCCATCCGGGCCGCCCCGGTCTTGAATGTCGCCAGACAGTAACTCGGACTGATTGTCGCCTCGGGGAAGACGCCCACGAGTTCCCCGGCGCGCAGTGCGTCGAGGGCGTGGCGCAGAGACGCTGCGCCGGCCTCCCGGTCGACCGGGATGTGGTGCATGCCGCGCATGAGCGGCCCGCTGATCCGGTGGTCGAAGACGGCCTTCTTGGCCATGAACCGGACCAGCCGACGCTCCGCGATCCAGAACGGCAGACCCGCGAGCGCGAAGTCCAGGTACGAGACGTGATTGATCAGGACGATGCCGCCACCCGATGCCGGGATGTTCTCCGTGCCCTGGATGTCGAGACGCAGGCGCAGTGCGCCGAAAAGTCCCCGCACCATGCTGACCACCGGCCGGTAGACGTACTCCGCCACGACGGGCCACTCCTCGATGTTCCTCGCGGTCTCCCCGGTGTGCCGAATGCGACACGACCTTACCCCCACCCCCTGACACCGGTCGTCGTGGATGTCCGGCGATACCGCGGTCCGGTTTCACCGGAAGGCAACGTCGCGTGGGGTGAGGGCAGGATCGATGATGTTCGTATCAGGCGTCTGTGGAGGAGCGGGACCAACCGCGCGGATGAGGGAGAGACGACGGAAATGGAGATTCTGCGCCGGAGCATTGCGGCGCAGCCGGCGGCGCCGCAGTGGGTGCTCGTCGTTGCCGCGATTCTGGCGGCCCTGACGGTACTCAGCGACCGCCTATGGCCGATATCCAGACATGTGATAACAATTGCACACGAAGGCGGCCATGCCCTGGCCGCGGTCGCGACGGGGCGCCGCCTGGCCGGCGTTCGGCTGCATTCGGACACCTCCGGAGTAACCGTGTCCTCCGGACGGCCGACCGGTGCGGGTGTCGTCGTGACCGTCGCCGCCGGCTACACGACACCGTCTCTGCTCGGTCTCGGAGCCGCGGGCCTGCTGGCCACCGGCCGGACGAGTCTGCTGCTGCAGCTGTGCGTGGCGCTGCTGCTGGCGATGCTGGTCGTGATCCGCAACGGTTTCGGGGCCCTGTCCGTGCTGGGGAGTACCGCGGGAATCCTGGCGGTCTCCTGGTTCGCGCCGCAGACCGTGCGCGCCGGATTCGCCGCGTACATCGCGTGCTTCCTGCTGCTGGGCGCGATCCGCCCGGTGATCGAGGTGCAGCGGGGGCGCCGTCGGCGCCGGGCCGGGGATTCCGACCCGGATCAGCTCGCGCGGTTGACCGGACTGCCCCCGACGCTCTGGGTCGGGTTCTTCGGCCTGGTCAACCTCGGTGCATTGGCCGGTGGCCTCGCCACGCTGTTCGGGTGACCTTCGCGTTCGGGTGACCTCCGCGCGGAACCTGGAACTGTCGGACCCGGGTGCCACACTGGCGCCATGTGCGGTCGGTACACCCAGAAGCTGAAGACCGACGACCTCGCCGCGGCGATGTCCGCTCGCGACGAGACTGCCGGCGGGGTGGCGGAGAACTACAACGTGGCGCCCACCTCGGCGATGCCGATCGTCATCGCCGAGCCGCGTGAGCTCCCGGACGGCGCTCTTCGGGGTGAGGCGCACCTCCCTCCGGCCGGCCGGCACCCGGCCGGGAAGCCGCCGGCTGCCGCCCGGACCGAGCGGGTCCTTCGCCTCGCGACCTGGGGGTTGGTGCCGTCCTGGGCCAAGGAGCGGACGATCGGGGCAAAGATGATCAATGCGCGGTCGGAGACGGCGGCGACCAAGCCGGCGTTCCGATCGGCCTTCGCCGCACGGCGCTGCCTCGTCCCGGCGACCGGTTTCTACGAGTGGTTTCATCCGGGTGGTGGCTCGCGGCGGGGGCAACCCTTCTACATCCGTCCCGCGGGCCATCCCGCGACCGGCGGGATCTTCGCGTTCGCGGGTCTCTACGAGGTCTGGCGCCGGGGTGAGGCCCCGCTGGTGACCTTCACGATCCTCACGACCGGGGCCGCCGCGGGGCTGGAGTTCCTGCACGACCGCTCGCCGGTGATCCTGCCCGAGGCCGCCTGGGATCGCTGGATGGATCCCTCGGTCCGCGATCCCGCCGCGTTCGCCTCGCTGCTGCGGCCGGCTCCGGCCGGGGTGGTCGCGGCGCATCCGGTCGCGGCCGAGGTGGGCAGTGTCCGGAACAAGGGTCGTCATCTCATCGATCCCGTCGAGATCGATCCGGTGGTCGCCGCGGCCGTCGCGCAGGCGGGCGGGCGGACGGCTCTCGCGGTGGACCCGGAGCGGTCCGGTGGTTCCGTCGGCGGTGGTACCGGTCCGTCCACGCGGGCGGGCGGCACCGTCGATCTGTCGTCGTTCGGCATCGACCCGGTCCATGACCCCGTCCATGACCCGGTCGATACCCCCGTCAATGCCCCGGGCAAAGGCACCGCCGCGGGGCCGGGAGGCGGGTGACTCGGCGGGCGCGCTCGGCAATCGCGGGTTGATCCGCCGGAAATCCGGAGAACGGATGGTCGCCGGAGGTCAGGAGTGACCGTGCGGGCGAAGCGCGAGCCCGAGCGCGATCTCGGTGACACCGGTGACGATCAGTTGGATTCCGAAGATCACCGCTAGTACCATGATCGTCGTTCCCGGCCAGGTCAGCGCCAGCACGCCGAGGACGACACTGAGCGCGGCCAAGGCGAGCGGACCGGCGATGCCGCGGCCGGTCCCGCGCGAGGATCTGCTCGCCCAGGTCACCAGGGCCCGGACGACCCCGGTGATGATCAGTATCGCGCCGACGAGCAGTGCGACGACTCGGAGGGTGACTCCCGGCCACAGCAGCACGATGACGCCGCCGAGCGCAAGCATGATCCCGAACAGGGCGGTCCCCGCAGTGTTCTCCGACCGGACCGCGGCGATCGTCTCGCTGATACCGGAGAGCACGAGTGCCACCCCGGCGAGGACCGCCAGCGTGCGGGCTGTCGCGAAGGGGTTCGTGATCAGCAGAAGTCCCAGCACGGTGACCGCCGCACCGAGCAGGAGCAACGCCGGCCACAGCGCGCTGGGGGCTTGCTGACGTCGGTGCTGCCGGTAGATCGTGGCCATCGAGGCACCTCCCCGGGTCGGGGCTCCGCCCGGATACGCGCGGGCCGCTCTCGCCAGAAGGTCTCTACCCGGTTCCGGCGAGTCGCTACCGCGACTCACTCTCCCGGCCGACCGCCACGTCGTGATCAGCTGTCGGAGATGCTGATCGCCTCGGTCGGGCAGGAGTCAACAGCCTCTTGGATGTCGTCCCACCTGGCGTCGTCGGGTTCCTCGTCGAGGAGGTAGAGGAAGCCGTCGTCGCGGATCTCGAACACGTTCGGGACGAGACGGACACAGGTTCCGCTGCTCGCGCAGCGGTCGTAGTCGACAGTCACGCGCATCGGCGCACCTCCCAGTGGTGCTCCCACAATCAGTGTCGAGCGGACCTTACCGCCGAGCCCGTGGCTGCGACAGAACCGGGACCCCGGCAGGCCACTGGGCGGGGGCTGTGGACGACGGGCGGCTGTCCACAGGACGGCGGCGAGCGGAGCGGGAGCCGCCGTGATCGATCTACGGTCCAGCCATGGTCGAATCCACCCCTGGTCCCGGGTACCCGCTGTCGGCCCCGTCGCCGCGTTTCCCCGTCCACGCATTTCCGCCTGAAACGTCCGTTTCGTCGCGATGGCCATCGCTGGACCTGCTGCCGTCGGACGACGCCACCGTGCCGCTGCGTCCGCCGGACCCCCCAGCGGACGGCTCAGCTGGTGGATCCCGCCGCGTTCGTGACGCCACGTTCACCGAGGACGAGCAGGAGATCGGTGGCGACGAGTCCGACCTGTTCGGGATTCGCGAGGGCGTGTTCCTTGATGAGGACCGGGCCGCCGGCGGATGGGTCGCGGACGAGCTCGCGGCGGAAGGGGCCGATCTTGGCCGGCTGGTCGCCGGCCGAACGGATCGGCGCCGTCCGGTCCACTCCCGTCTGGTCCACCCCCGTGCGGGGCGCGAGATGGACGATGGCGAGGACGAGGGCGGCCGGGGACCTGATCGCGGGCCATCGGCCGGCCGGCCGGCGCCGGGAGTTCCACGGGGCGATCTGGTCGGCGTCATCCGCAGGCGGCTTCCGGCTACGCTGCATGGCATCGTGGTGGCGCCGGCCGCCCGGGCCGCCCTCGTTCTCGCGTTGGTCGCCCTCGCCGCCGCGCTCATGACCGCCTGGTTCTCCTGGCAGCACCGCCCGGTGCCGCTCGCCTCCTCCGAGGTCGATACCCCCCGGACGGGGGAGTCGGCGGCGGCTGGCAACGCCCGGTCGGACCACTCGGACCACGGGGCCACCTCCGCCACGGATACGAGCGTGACTTCGGCACCGACGGCCAGGGCCGCCCGCACCGGGGCGAGCGGCGAGGTGGTGGTCGACGTCGCCGGCCGGGTGGCCCGGCCGGGGGTCGTCCGGCTCCCGGCGGGCGCGCGCGTGGTGGATGCGATCGAACGCGCCGGGGGAGTGCTCCCGGGCACCGACACGACCGGCCTCGCCCTGGCCCGGTTGCTGGTCGACGGAGAACAGGTCCTCGTCGACGGCAAGCCCGGCCCGGCGCGGCCCGGAACGGCGGCCGGGCAACCTGCGGGTACTGGCCTCGGGTCCGCCGGTTCCACCGCGGCGACCGGTCCGATCGACCTGAATGCCGCGACCGCCGAGGAGCTTGACGGTCTGCCCGGGGTGGGGCCTGTGCTGGCTCGCCGCATCGTCGAGTGGCGCACGGCGCACGGGCCCTTCCGGTCGCCCGAGCAGCTGGCGGAGGTGACCGGAGTCGGCGACAAGCGGCTGGCCGATCTGCTGCCATTGCTGAAGGTTTGACGTTCCAGTGGTCGACGTCGGGATGGAGACCGGACTCGCGCTGCCGGAACGGCCGTCCGGGGCTTCCCGTCCCATGGACGCCCGGCTGGTGGGCCCGGCGGTCATGGCCTGGGCTGGCGCGGCGGGTGCCGGCACCTGGCCGCCGTCCGTTCCGTTGCTGGGCGCCGCCGGTGCGGTGCTCGTCGCGGCTCCGATGTTCCTGCTGCTCCAGGTCCGTCCGCGGGGTGGTCGGCCGACTCGCCCGGGACCGGGCGGCGCTCGGGCCGAGGCGGCTACGGGCGCGTCTCGTCCGTCGCAGTCGCAGTCGCAGCCGCGCAGCGCGCCGCTCACCCGGGGCGTTGGGCGGTGCTCCGGCGGCACTGTCGTCGTGCTCACGGCCCTCGTCTTCCTGGCCGCCGGGTTTCTCGCGGGTGGACTGGCGGCTCGTCCGCGTGACAGCGGCCCGCTCGCCGATCTGGTCCGGCATGGCCGTCCGGTCACCGCCGAGGTCGTCGTCACCGACGATCCCCGCGCCACCTCCTCGTCCACCGCGGTCCGGACGGGAACCGGGCCCGGAGCCGGAGAGGGAAGAGGAGAGGGCGGCGGCGCCGATCGCGTGACCTTCGTGATCTCCGTCCGGGCGGAACGCCTTACCGCGTCACCGGCGGATCTGCGGGTCCGGGCCCCGATGGTCCTGCTCGCGCGGGGTGGCGGCTGGGGTGCTCTGCTGCCCAGCCAGCACCTGGTCGTCTCCGGCAGGCTCGCCGAACCCCGGGTCGGTGACACCGTGGCCGCCGTCCTGTTCGCCGACGGCCCACCGCGGACCCGCGGCGGACCCGCAATGATCCAACGAATCGCCGGGGGGCTGCGGGCCGGGCTGCGTCGAGCCGCTGGGGGACTGCCTGAACCGCGTCGCGGGCTGCTGCCCGGCCTCGTGGTCGGCGACGTCTCCGGGCTCGACGATGCGGTGCGCGCGGACTTCCGCGCCGCCGGAATGTCCCATCTAACGGCCGTGTCCGGTAGCAACGTCGCCATCGTGACGGCCTCGGCGCTCTACCTCATGGGATGGACCGGGCGTGGGTCACGGTCGCGCGCCGCGGTGGGAGCCCTCGCTCTCGTCGGGTTCGTCGTGCTCGCCCGGCCCTCGGCCAGCGTGCTGCGTGCCGGGGCGATGGGTCTGGTCGGCCTGCTCGGGCTCGCCGTTGGCCGTCCCAGGGCGGTGCTGCCCTCCCTGGCGGCGAGCGTGATCATCCTGATCCTGGCGGATCCCGCGCTCGCCCTCTCGGTCGGCTTCGCGCTGTCCGTCCTCGCCACGGCCGGAATGATCGTTCTCGCGCCGGGCTGGCGGGACGCGCTCGCTCGCCGGCTGCCGGCGCGAATCGCCGAGGTGCTCTCCGTCGCGGCCGCCGCCCAGCTGGCGTGCACCCCGGTGTTGGCCTGGACCGGCGGGGGGCTGAGCCTCGTGGCGGTGCCCGCGAACGTCCTGGCCGTGCCCGCCGTCGCACCGGCGACCGTGCTGGGAGTACTGACGCTGGTCGTGGCGGCGGTGTCGCCGTCAGCAGCCGGGCTGCTCGCGCACCTCGCCGATCTGCCGTGCTGGTGGCTGGTGACGGTCGCCGGCCGGTGCGCCGATCTTCCTGCCGCGACGCTGCCGTGGCCCACGGGGGTGATGGGAGCGGGCGTGGCCGCCGGTGTCGCCTGGCTCGTGGTGGCGACGCTGCGGCGGCGGGTGCCGCGGCGACTGGTCGCTGCGGCCCTGGTCGGCCTGCTCCTGGCGCGATGCGCCGTCGCCGGGCGGCTGGCGCCGTGGCCGCCGCCCGGCTGGCGCCTGGTCGCCTGCGACGTCGGTCAGGGCGACGCCCTCGTGCTGTCGGCGGGACCGGGCACCGCGGTGCTGGTCGACGCCGGCCCCGATCCGGCCCTGCTGACCCGCTGCCTCTCCGACCTCGGCGTGCGACGGATACCGGTGGTCATTCTCAGCCACTTCCACGCCGATCACGTCGAGGGGCTGCCGGCCGTGCTCGGCCGGCTTCCGGTGGGGGAGGTACTCGGCAGTCCGCTGGGGGAACCCGTTCTCCAGTGGCACCGGGTCCAACAGTGGACCCGGCGGGCCGGTGTGCCGCTGCGGACGGCCGTCATCGGCTCCCGGGCACAGGTGGGGGCGGTCTCTTGGACGGTCCTGGCTCCGCGCACCGTGTTGCACGGCACCGAGAGCGATCCCAACAACGCGAGCCTGGTGCTCTCCGCACGGGTGGGGGAGGTGACCATCCTGCTCACCGGGGATGTGGAGCCGCCGGCCCAGCGGGTGTTGACCGGCAGCCCGGAGGATCGGACGGCGCTACGAGCCGACGTGCTCAAGGTGCCCCATCACGGCGCCGCTGATCAGGACGCCACCTTCCTCGCGGCGACCGGGGCCCGATTCGCCCTGATCAGCGTCGGCACCGGGAACAGCTATGGTCATCCCGCGCCGTCCACCTTGCGGACGCTGCGCCGGTCCGGCATGGCCGTCGCCCGGACCGACCGCGACGGCGCGGTGGCGGTGGTCGCCACGGCGGCACCCGCCGGGTCCGCCGAGTCCGGGTCGCTGGCGGGAGCCGCCTCCGGGTCGGGGGCGGGAGTCCGCGTCTCGGTGGTGCTCCGCCGGCCCGGGGGCGGATCGTGACATGCTCACCTGCGTGTCCTCCTCCGCACTGCCGCCGCTCGTGCTCGTCACCGGCGACGAGGATCTACTCGTCGGTCGAGCGGTGCGCGGGGTTCTCGACGCGGCTCGGGCCCGTGATCCCGATGTCGAGATCGTCGACCGGCCGGCCGGTGAGCTCAGCGAGGCCGATCTGATCGACCTCGGCGCCACCTCGATGTTCGGAGGTGGCCGGGTGATGGTCGTCCGCGGCGCGCAGGACCTCGCCGAGGATCTGCGTGACGCGTTGTTGGAGTACATCGCTCGTCCGCTCGACGACGTCGTGCTCGTCGTCGTCCACAGCGGCGTGGTGAAGAACCGCAAACTCGCGGACGTGCTGAAGACCGCGGGCGCGCGGGTCGTGCCGGCAGCGAAGATCACCAAGCCGCGGGAGCGTCACGATTTCGTCGTCGCCGAGGTGCGGCATCTCGGCGGCCGGGTCAGCGACGGCGCGGTGCGCGCCCTGCTCGACGCGGTCGGTGGTGATCTGCGTGAGCTCGCCGCCGTTTGCGATCAACTCGTGGCCGACACCGACGGGCTGATCGACGAGGCCGCGGTGGCCCGTTTCCACCGGGGCCGGGCCGAGGCCAGCGGGTTCGCCGTCGCGGACGCGATCATCGGCGGCGACCTGCCGCAGGCGTTGACGCTGCTGCGTCAGTCCCTGGAGGGGGGTACCGCGGCCGTACTGGTCTCCAGCGCCGTTGCCGGTGGTCTGCGTGACCTCGCCCGGGTGGCGTCCGCGGGTCCCGGCTCGAAGTGGGATCTCGCCCGAGCCCTGGGTATGCCGGACTGGAAGGTCGAGAAGGCGCAGCGCTCCGCCCGAGCATGGTCGGACCGGGGTCTCGGCCAGGCCCTGCGGGCGGCCGCCGAGGCCGACGCCGGCGTCAAGGGCGCTGCGGTTGACGCCGGTTACGCCTTGGAGAAACTGTTGCGCGAGGTCGCCGTGGCCAGGTTGGTCGGGCGGGCCCGGGCGGCCGGGAGCCGTGGATGACCGACGGTCCGGGGACGGCTGACGGTCCGGGGACGGCTGACGGTCCGGGAGCCGGTGCCGGCATCGTCGTGGCTCCTCAGCCGGCAGCCGACCCCGAGGCCCCGCCGCCGGGCGGCTGGTTCGGCCTGCGGGTGCTACCGGCGGGCTGGATGCGGGGGCTGCTCATGATCGTGACTGGGCTGGTCACGGTGGTGATCGCACTCGGTGATCTCGCGAGCGCCTGGGTGGTCGGTGTCCTCCCGCTGACCGTCGGCGCGATGGTTGCCTATCACGAAGTGCTTGAGCGGCTGATCCGGCCGGACGAGGTCTCGGCGGAACCGGCTCCACAGCAGCCCGGAGCCCGTTCCACGCCGTGCGGCGGGCTCTGACCGGGCGAGAGGCCCGACCGACGGGTGGGCACGCGGAAAAGCCGGGACGCCTGCGGCGCCCCGGCTGGAGGAAGACGACTCAGCTGGCGGCCAGGTTGGCGTGCGTGCGAGCCAGTGCCGACTTCTTATTGGCGGCCTGGTTGGCGTGAATGACACCCTTGCTGACGGCCTTGTCCAGCTTGCGGGACGCGATCCGCAGCGTCTCGCCGGCGCGCTCGACGTCACCGGCATCCACGGCGTCGCGGAAGCGACGCACGTGCGTCTTGAGTTCCGACTTCACAGCCTTGTTGCGCAGCCGCCGCTTCTCGTTGGTGAGGTTGCGCTTGATCTGCGACTTGATGTTGGCCACGCGGGAGAACCTCTGATTTGTCGAGTCGGGGTGGTGCGGACACGTCATAGTACGGGTACCGGCCGTGCCCGGTGATCCGGCATATCTCGCTGGCTCCTGGGAGCAGCAGGTACCGCGGAGAACCGGCTGCCTCCGGCGACCGGCGCCGCACGGAATGGCGACCAGATCATGACCGGACAGGTCATGATCGACCAGATCATGACCGGACGACGACGCGGCCCGTCACGGTGGCACTCAGATTATCAAACCCCCGCGCGGCGGCGCACCGGCGCAACGTTGCGCGCGGCTCCTGGCACGATGAAGGTGGTCGACCCAGATATCGGCACGGGCGGCTCCACCGTGATCACCGCGAGCGAAACGAGAACTCTCCGCGTGTCCACAGCCCCGCACCTGGCGCCCGGCGCCGACCCGACGATGATCCGCAACTTCTGCATCATCGCCCACATCGACCATGGCAAGTCGACTCTTGCCGATCGGATGCTTGGTGTGACCGGTGTCGTGGAGGCGCGCAACATGCGCGCGCAGTACCTCGACCGCATGGACATCGAGCGCGAGCGCGGGATCACCATCAAGGCCCAGAACGTGCGCCTGCCGTGGCGGGCCGACGATGGTCGGGACTACATCCTGCATCTCATCGACACACCGGGCCACGTTGACTTCAGTTACGAGGTGAGCCGTTCGCTCGCGGCCTGCGAGGGCGCGGTGCTGCTGGTCGACGCGGCCCAGGGCATCGAAGCGCAGACCCTGGCGAACCTGTACCTGGCGATCGAGAACGACCTGACCATCGTTCCCGTACTCAACAAGATCGATCTTCCGGCGGCCCAGCCGGAGAAGTACGCCGAGGAGATCGCGGCGATCATCGGCTGCGAGCCGGGCGAGGTGCTCCGCGTGTCCGGCAAGACCGGCCAGGGAGTGCCGGAGCTGCTCAACGAGATCGTGCGCCGGGTGCCCGCCCCGGTCGGCGATCCGGACGGTCCGGCTCGTGCGATGATCTTCGACAGCGTCTACGACATCTACCGCGGCGTCATCACCTATGTGCGGGTGGTCGATGGCACGCTGACCACCCGCGACCGGTGTCTGATGATGTCGACCAGCGCGAGCCACGAGACCCTCGAGGTAGGTGTCATCTCGCCGGACCCCCATCCGACCGGGTCGCTGTCGGTCGGCGAGGTCGGCTACGTCATCCCCGGGGTCAAGGACGTCCGGCAGGCCCGGGTCGGCGACACCATCACCACTACCCGGCGGCCGGCGACGGAGATGCTCGGTGGCTATCGGGATCCGTTGCCGATGGTGTACTCCGGGTTGTACCCGATCGACGGCAGCGAGTATCCAGCGTTGCGCGAGGCTCTCGACAAGCTTCAGCTCAACGACGCCGCCCTGACCTACGAACCGGAAACCTCCGCGGCATTGGGGTTCGGATTCCGGTGCGGCTTCCTGGGCCTGCTGCATCTGGAGATCGTCCGGGAGCGGCTGGAGCGCGAGTTCAACCTCACTCTCATCTCCACGGCCCCGAACGTCGTCTACCGGGTGGTCATGGAGGACCATTCCGAGATCATAGTGACCAACCCCAGTGACTGGCCGGGCGGGAAGATCGCCGAGGTGTACGAGCCCGTCGTCGAGGCGATGCTGCTGCTGCCGACCGACTTCGTCGGGGCGGTGATGGAACTGTGCCAGGGCCGGCGCGGTGTCCTGAAGGGGATGGACTATCTGTCGACCGACCGGGTGGAACTCAAGTACACGCTGCCTCTCGGTGAGATCATCTTCGACTTCTTCGACGCCCTGAAGTCCAGGACCCGGGGCTATGCCAGCCTCGACTACGAGCCGGCCGGGGAGCAGTTGGCCGATCTGGTGAAGGTCGACATCCTGTTGCAGGGGGAGACTGTCGATGCCTTCTCGGCGATCGTGCACCGTGAGAAGGCCTACGCCTACGGCGTGTCCATGACGACCAAGCTGCGCGAGCTGATTCCGCGCCAGCAGTTCGAGGTGCCGATCCAGGCTGCGATCGGCAGCCGGATCATCGCGCGGGAGAACATCCGCGCCATCCGCAAGGACGTGCTCGCCAAGTGCTACGGCGGCGACATCACCCGCAAGCGCAAGCTGCTCGAGAAGCAGAAGGAGGGCAAGAAGCGGATGAAGACGATCGGTCGGGTCGAGGTGCCGCAGGAGGCCTTCATCGCGGCGCTGTCCACGGACACCGGCAAACCGGCGGTGAAGTGAGTCCGGTGCGGGGCCGACGCGGGACCGTGGTGCCATCCGCCTGTTCAGTGAGTCGGCCGTTCAGCGGGTCGGCAGGGGGCTGGCCGGGAGGCGGATCGGTTCGGTGGCCGGTTCGGGGAACGACAGGTCCGCGACAGGGGCGGCGGCGCTGGAACGGTACACGGTGGTTCGGGGCGGGAGCAGTTCGAAGATCTCGTCGAGAACGGCCCTGGCGTCGTCGTCCATGACCGGATCTTTTCGCACCGACGTCGATCGGTCCATGGTGAACCACCCATATTTTCCCTTCTGTGCCCAACGATGACAAAATGTCATTACACCCGGCCAACATCGCCGAAGTGGGTATTCCGGCCTTATCCCTAGGTGGTCCTCGTGTGGCCACCCCTGGCCCGCCCGCGTGGTTGGCAAACGTAGCGTTGCCGCGAGAGCACACGTTGGGGGCACACTGGGGGCATGCCACAAAAGCCTCCCGACGGCTCGCTTCCGCCGGACGACGGTGCCCTCCCGGCGGCCGCGCTGGCCGAGGTGACCCGGCGGCCGTTCGGGGTCTACGTGCATGTGCCCTATTGCGCGGCGCGCTGCGGCTACTGCGACTTCAACACCTACACGGCGGCCGACCTAGGCGGCGCCCTGGTGTCGTCGGTGGGCCTCACGACGTTCGTCGACATCGCGACCGGCGAGGTCCGGCTCGCGCGTACCGTGCTTGGTGAGCAGGAGCTGGTGGTCTCCACGGTCTTCGTCGGTGGCGGCACGCCGACCCTGTTGACCGCGGACGATCTCGGGCGGCTGTTGCGGATCCTGGACGACGGGTTCGGGCTGGCGTCCGACGCGGAGATCACCACCGAGGCGAATCCGGAGTCGGTGGATCCGGCGCAACTGGAGCAGCTGCGCGCCGCCGGTTACACCCGGATCTCCTTCGGGATGCAGAGTAGCCGTCCGCACGTCCTCGCCGCCCTGGACCGGCGGCACACCCCTGGCCGCGTGCCCGAGGTGATGCGCTGGGCCCGCAAGGCGGGCTTTGACCAGGTCAGCCTGGACCTCATCTACGGGGCTCCGGGCGAGTCGGAGGCGGACTGGGCGGCGAGCCTGGACGCGGCGATCCAGCTCGGCCCGGACCACGTCAGTGCCTACGCGCTGACGGTTGAGGAGGGCACGAAACTGTCCCGCCGGGTCCGCCGGGGCGAGCTGCTCGAACCCGACGACGACCTGCTTGCCGACCGCTACCTGCAGGCCGATGACGCTCTGTGCGCGGCCGGCCTGACCAGCTACGAGGTCAGCAACTGGTCGCGGGGGACCGATACCCGGTGTCGGCACAATCTGGGGTACTGGCGCGGAGATCACTGGTGGGGGATCGGTCCGGGCGCGCACAGCCACGTCGGCGGGGTGCGATGGTGGAACGTGCGTCATCCGGCGGAGTACGCGGCCCGGCTGGGGGCCGGGCGCAGTCCCGCGGCCGCCCGGGAGGAGCTCGACGCGCAGGCCCGCCGGGTCGAGCGGGTCATGCTGGGCGTCCGGTTGGCCGAGGGACTGGCCGTCGGTGAGCTGGACGGGCCCGGCCGGGAGGCCACCGCCGGGCTCGCGAAGTCCGGCCTGGTGGAACCCGGTGCCCTGGAGTTCGGCCGGGTGCGTCTCACTCGTCGCGGTCGTCTGCTCACCGACACGGTCGTGCGAGCCCTGCTGCCCGACTGACGCCGCTGCCCGACCGGCGGCCGTCCGGTGGCCCGATCGGGCGGGACCGGAACCTGGGTACCGGCATGCTCGTTTCGTTACGAGGACGTCGCCGGGCCCTTACCGGTCATTCGCGGGGTGGCTCATGTTCTGTGCTTCGACCTGAGCAGGCGGCTACACTTGGCACTCACTGCGGCCGAGTGCCAAGCTGGGTGTCCGCCGCTGCACACACCGTGGCCCGGCCACGTCCCGCCTGGTGAAGGGGGTGCGACCGCGTGCTGGAGGATCGGCGGCTCGAAGTCCTTCGGGCGATTGTTGAGGACTTTGTGCTGAGCAACGAGCCGGTGGGTTCCAAGGCGCTGGCGGAGCGGCATAATCTCGGTGTATCGCCAGCTACTGTCCGTAATGACATGTCCGCCCTGGAGGAAGAGGGGTATATCACACAGCCTCATACCAGCGCAGGACGGATACCGACGGACAAGGGCTACCGGTTGTTCGTGGACCGGTTGTCGGGGGTGAAGCCGCTGTCCCGGGCCGAACGTCGGGCGATCCAGAGCTTCCTGGAGGGCGCCGTCGACCTGGACGACGTGGTGCGCCGCTCCGTGCGGCTACTCGCCCAGCTCACCCGGCAGGTGGCCGTCGTGCAGTACCCCTCCTTGTCGAGCAGCAGCATCCGGCACATCGAGGTTGTCACGCTCGGCCCGTACCGCCTGCTGATGGTCCTCATCACCGACACCGGCCGGGTCGAGCAGCGTATCGTCGACAGCCTCGTACCCGTTGACGACGAGGTCGCCGGCGAGCTGCGTTCCGTGCTCAACTGCGCGCTGGCCGGCCGGCGCTTGGTCGACGCCCCCGACATCGTCGCGGCCCTGCCCGACAGCACCCGCTCCGAGCTGCGCCCCTACCTGACCACGGTGGCCGGTGCCGTGCTGGAGTCGCTGGTCGAGCGGCAGGAGGAGCGCATCGCGATGGCTGGGACGGCGAATCTCACGCGGTCCCCGGTCGACTTCGCCGACTCGTTGCGGTCGATACTTGAGGCGTTAGAAGAACAGGTCGTGCTGATGAAACTCATCGGCTCGGCGCGGGAGACCGGTACTGTAACGGTACGGATCGGTCGCGAAACGGATGTGGACGCCCTCCGGTCCACCGCGGTGGTGGCCACGGGATACGGTCGTGGTCCCTTCGCGCTGGGTGGGATGGGGGTGCTCGGCCCGATGCGCATGGACTATCCGGGGACGATGGCGGCCGTCCGGGCCGTCGCCAAATACGTGGGTGAACTCTTGGGTGCCGACTGATGGCAGTGGATTATTACGCCGTTCTGGGCGTACGCCGGGAAGCGTCGAACGACGAGATCAAGCGGGCCTACCGCAAACTGGCCCGTGAGCTGCATCCGGATGTCAATCCAGATCCGGATGCACAGCAGCGCTTCCGGGGCGTCACGGCCGCGTACGAGGTGCTCTCCGACCCGGAGAAGCGCCAGATCGTCGACCTGGGCGGCGATCCGCTCGCGCCCGGTGGCAGCGGCGGTGGCGGTTCGCCGTTCGGCGCCGGTTTCGGCGGCCTCGGTGACATCATGGACGCCTTCTTCGGCGGCGGGTCGAGCCGTGGGCCCCGGTCCCGGGTCCGGCGCGGCAACGACGCGCTGCTGCGCATCGAGCTCGACCTGTCCGAGACCGCGTTCGGCGCCACGCGCGAGATCACCGTGGACACGGCGGCGGTGTGCTCGACGTGTACCGGTGCCGGTGCGGCTCCCGGCACGCACCCGTCGACCTGCGGCACCTGCGGCGGGCGGGGCGAGGTCCAGCAGGTCACCCGTTCCTTCCTCGGCCAGATGGTGACCTCCCGGCCCTGTCCGCGGTGTTCGGGTACCGGCACCGTGATCGAGCATCCCTGCCGGGACTGCGGCGGCGACGGCAGGGTGCGCAAGCGCCGGACGCTCACTGTGAAGATCCCCTCCGGGGTCGAGGACGGCATGCGCATCCGGCTGTCGGGCGAGGGCGAGGTCGGGCCCGGCGGTGGGCCGCCCGGTGACCTTTACGTCGAGGTCTCCGAGAAGCAGCACCCGGTTTTCACCCGGGAGGGCGACGATCTGCACTGTGAGCTGCCGCTGCCGATGACCTCGGCGGCGCTCGGCACCTCCGCCACGCTGGAGACCCTCGACGGCACCGAGACCATCGCCGTGAAGCCCGGCACCCAGCCCGGTGAGGTCATCAAGCTCGCCGGCCGCGGGGTTCCGCATCTGCGGGCCGCCGGGCGCGGTCATCTGCACATCCACATCAACGTCGAGACTCCGACGAAGCTGGACGGCGAGCAGGAGCGGCTGCTACGAGAGCTGGCGAAGCTGCGCGACGAGGAGGCACCGGCCGTCGTGGGCGGATCCGCCGGCGGCGCGGCGGGGCTATTCCGGCGGCGGGGCACGCGCCGCGGCCGTTAGCCCGGTCATCGGCCGTGACCGCTGCGGAGAGGATGCATCCTGACCAGCGCCCTGTTCCGGCTGTCGCCGCTGCCGATCGCGGACTCGTTCACCCTCGCCGGTCCGGAGGGTCGCCATGCGGCCATGGTGCGCCGGCTGCGGCCGGGGGAGCCGGTCGACGTGACCGACGGTCTCGGCCGTGCGGTGGAGTGCGAGGTCGTTGCCGCCCGGCGGGATGAGATCGACTGCGCGGTCCGGCGCCGGGTCGCCGCCGCGGCCCCGAGCCCCCGACTGGTTGTCGTGCAGGCCCTTGCCAAGGGGGATCGGGGCGAGCGGGCGGTGGAGATGCTGACCGAGGTCGGTGTCGACGAGATCGTCCCGTGGTCGGCGGCCCGGTCCGTGGCCCGCTGGGAGGGTGTCCGTGGCGTGCGGGCCCGGGAACGCTGGGTCAGAGCCGCGGAGGAGGCGTCGAAGCAGTCCCACCGACTGCACTGGCCGGTGGTGGGCGAGTTGGCCGGCCTGAAGGAGGTTGTCGAGCGGGTGCGGGCGGCGGCGCTTGCCGTCCTCCTGCACGAGGAGGCGACCATCCCGTTGGTTGGCCTGGCCCGCTCGGTTGAGGTGTCGGAGCGAGTGGCTCCGGCCGCCTCGGCGGCGGAGCTGGTGCTCGTCGTGGGCCCCGAGGGAGGGGTGTCCGAGTTGGAACTGGCCACGCTGGGCGAGGCCGGAGCGATCGTGTCGCGGCTCGGTTCGACGGTGCTGCGCACATCCACCGCCGGCGTCGTGGCCGCGGCGGTCGTGTTCGCGGACCTCGGTCGTTGGGACGGCCCGGCGCGATGATGGATAGACTGGTCAGGTAGCGTCCGTGGTCCGCCTCGCTGGGCGGTCCCTCCGGCTGGAGGGGTTCTGTCCGGTGTCGGCCGTCCGCGCCGCGCCACCCACCGCGATCATCAATCCTGAGAGGTGCCCCGGCCTCGCTGGCCGCTCTTTATGCCCGAATCCGTTACGCCACCCGTCGCGCCCGACACCAGGGTCCAGACGCGCATTGTCGTACCCGGTCCGCACAGCATGGTGAGTCTGCTCGGTCACCAGGATCAGCTGCTCCGTACCATCGAGAAGGCTTTCTCCTCGGATATCCACGTGCGTGGCAACGAGATCACCATTACCGGCGCTCCGGCTGAGAACGAGCTCGCCGCCAGGTTGTTCGCTGAGCTCATCGCGCTGCTCGACGCCGGGACGGAGCTCAGCCCGCAGCATGTCGACCATTCGCTGGCGATGCTGCGCAGCGGCGCCGAGGAGCGGCCGGCCGAGGTTCTCACCCTCAACATCCTCTCCAGCCGGGGCCGGACGATACGGCCGAAGACGCTGAACCAGAAGCGGTACGTCGACGCGATCGACCAGCACACCATCGTTTTCGGGATCGGGCCGGCCGGCACCGGCAAGACCTACCTCGCCATGGCGAAGGCCGTTCAGGCGTTGCAGGCCAAGAAGGTGAACCGGATCATTCTGACCCGCCCCGCGGTCGAGGCGGGGGAACGCCTCGGGTTCCTGCCGGGGACCCTGTACGAGAAGATCGATCCCTACCTGCGGCCGCTCTACGACGCGCTGCATGACATGATCGATCCGGACTCGATCCCGCGGCTGATGCAGAGCGGCACGATCGAGGTGGCCCCACTGGCCTACATGCGCGGCCGGACGCTGAACGACGCCTTCATCATCCTCGACGAGGCCCAGAACACCTCGCCGGAACAGATGAAGATGTTCCTTACCCGGCTCGGCTTCGGCGCGAAGATCGTCGTTACCGGGGACGTGACCCAGGTCGACCTCCCCAGCGGCACCCGCAGCGGGCTGCGGGTGGTCCGGGAGATCCTCGACGGCCTCGGCGACGTCCATTTTGCATCCCTGACCAGCTCCGATGTGGTTCGGCACCGGCTCGTGAGCGAGATCGTCGACGCCTACGCCCGCTGGGACGCGGCCAGTGCGCCGCCACCCGCTCCGGCCCGGTCTGCTCGTCGGGACCGACGGTGACCGTCGCCGCGGTCGGAGAGGACCGCTGATGGCCGTATTCGTTGCCAACGAGTCGGGCGCGAGTGACGTCGACGAGGTGAGGCTGGCCGCGCTCGCCCGGTTCGTGCTCGACGCCATGAAGGTGAACCCGCTCGCCGAGCTCTCGGTGATGCTGGTAGAGCCGAAGGCGATGACCGATCTGCACGTCCGGTACATGGGCGAGGAGGGTCCGACCGACGTCCTGTCCTTCCCGCAGGACGATGCCTTTGACGCCTCGTGGTCGGAGTCGGTCGACGACGATCCGACTACCCTGCTCGGCGACGTCGTGCTGTGCCCGGACGTCGCGCGGCGGCAGGCGGAGCAGGCCGGTCACTCCTTCGATCGCGAGCTGTCCCTGCTGTGCACCCACGGCATCCTGCACCTGCTCGGCTACGACCACGCCGAGCCGGACGAGGAACGCGAGATGTGGAAGGTACAGAGCCAGCTGCTCGCGTCGTGGGACGGCGCGGACGGCGCGGACGGCGCGGACGGCGCCCGCGGTGCCGCGGACGGTGCCGCGGACGGCGGCGAGGGCCGCCGTGGTGACCAGGGCCGCCGTGGTGACCAGGGCCGTGGCGGTGGCGCCGGAGAGCCCCCTGCCGCGCCCGCACGCTGACCCGGCACAAGGGGGTCCGCATGAGTTCCGGTGATCTTTTTCTCGTCTTCATCGCCGTGATGGGCTCGCTTGCCGCGGCGGGTCTCGGCGGCATCGACGCGGCCCTGACCCGGGTCTCCCGGGTGACGGTCGAGGGTTTCTCCCGCCAGGGCCGGGCCGGCGCCCGGAACCTGGCGACCGTCGTGGCCGATCCGGGCCGCTACCTCGCGCTGCTGCTGCTCCTGCGCATCGTCGCGGAGATGCTCGCCGCGGCCTGTATCACGGTGCTGTTCGTGCACGCCTACGGGGCCGGGTTCGCCGCGATCGGCCTCGGGACGCTGGCCTCGACCCTGGTCGCGTACATCCTCGTCGGGGTGATGTTCCGCACCCTGGGCCGCCAGCACGCCCCTGCGGTGGCGTTGGCCAGCGCCGGTCTCACGGTCCGGCTGGCGCGGATCTTCGGGCCGTTGCCCCGGCTGCTGATCGCGTTCGGCAACGCGGTCACCCCCGGTCCTGGTTTCCGGGATGGTCCCTTCGCATCCGAGGCCGAGCTGCGCGATCTCGTCGACCTCGCCGAGGAGAACGAGGTCATCGAGCGTGAGGAACGCGACATGATCGCGTCGGTGTTCGAGCTCGGGGACACCCTGGTGCGCGAGGTGATGGTGCCGCGTCCGGACATGGTCTTCATCGAGTCGACGAAGACCGTCCGGCAGGCTCTCGCGCTGGCCCTGCGCAGCGGCTTCTCGCGGATCCCCGTCATCGGGGAGAGCGTCGACGACGTGGTGGGGATCGCCTTCCTCAAGGACATGGTCCGCCGGGAACGGGAGGGGGGCGAGGATGGTGCGATCGCCGAGATCATGCGTTCACCCGCACTCGTGCCCGAGAGCAAGCCCGCGGACGACCTGCTCCGTGAGATGCAGGCGTCGCGTACCCACATGGCGATCGTCATCGACGAGTACGGTGGAACCGCCGGACTCGTCACCATCGAGGACATCCTTGAGGAGATCGTCGGTGAGATCACCGACGAGTACGACAACGAGGTTCCGCCGGTGGAGTGGATCGACGCCAACACCGCGCGGGTGACCGCCCGGCTCGACGTCGACGATCTGGCGAAGCTGTTTGACTTCGACGTGGACGACCTGCCCGGTGCGGATGACAGCCTCACCGTCGGTGGCCTGCTGGCCACGGCCCTGGGACGGGTGCCCATCCCGGGTGCGACGGTCACGGTCGGTGGGTTGCGGCTGTCGGCGGAACGGGCCGCCGGCCGGCGTAACCAGATTGGCACCGTGGTCGTCCAGCGGTTGCCGCATCCGTCGAACGGCGACGACGGCTCGCCGCCTCCCCGATCCGACGACGGCGGCGAACCCGTGCGCAGCTCGTCGTCGGACAGAAAGGTGAATTCGTGACCGCCGACGCGACCCGGTCGGGAACCGTGCCTGCCGATGGCAACTCGGCCGACGGCGCCCCGGCTCTCGACCTCGCCGCAGAGGACGCGAAGCTCGTGGTGCTGGCCAGGGCGGCGCGGCTGCGTGCCTACGCCCCCTCGGGCGACCCTGCGGAGGGTGCGGCGCTGCGCGACACCGACGGTCGCACCTACGCGGCGGCGACTCTCGGCCTGGGCCGGGCCGAGCTAGCGATCTCGGCGCTGCGCGCGGCGGTGGCCGCCGCGGTCTCCAGCGGCGCCCGCCGGTTCGAAGCCGCCGCGGTGGTCACGCAGAAGGACGAGCTCGACCGCGCCGACCTGGCGACGTTGGCCGAGTTCGGCGCCGGGATCCCGGTGTTCCTCGCCGGCTCGGACGGCGTCGCCCGGACCAGGGTGACCACCTAGCGTGTCGACAACGACCTCGGTGCCGTTCCGGGCCGGCTTCGCCTGCCTCGTCGGACGACCCAACGCCGGCAAGTCGACGCTGACGAACGCGCTGGTAGGGACGAAGGTCGCCATCACCAGCGGGCGACCACAGACCACTCGGCACGCCATCCGCGGCATCGTCCACCGCGACGACGCCCAGCTCGTCCTGGTCGACACCCCGGGGTTGCACCGGCCGCGCACGCTGCTCGGGCAGCGGCTCAATGACGTGGTGCGGGCCACGCTGTCCGAGGTCGACGTCGTCGGTTTCTGCATGCCCGCGGACGAGCCGGTCGGCCGGGGGGACCGCTTCATCGCCGAGGAGCTGTCCCGGCTGCCCAAGCGCACCCCGGTGGTCGCCATCCTCACCAAGACAGACCGGGTCGCCGATCCCGATCGGATCGGCGCCCGCCTGCTCGAGATCGCCGGGCTCGGCGAGTTCAGTGACATCGTTCCAGTCAGCGCGGTGCGCTCCTACCAGGTCGCCGTGCTTGCCGACGTGCTTGTCGCCCGGCTGCCCGCCGGGCCCGCGCTGTACCCCGGTGGGGAGCTGACCGACGAACCGGAACAGGTGATGGTCGCCGAACTCGTCCGTGAGGCCGCGTTGGAGGGGGTCCGCGACGAGTTGCCGCACTCGCTCGCCGTCGTGGTGGAGGAGATGGTCTCCCGGGAGGGCAGGCCGGCGCAGCGTCCTCTCCTCGACGTCCGGGTGAACGTCTTCGTCGAGCGGCCCAGCCAGAAGGCGATCGTCATCGGGACCGGCGGATCCCGCCTCAAGGAGGTCGGTTCCCGCGCCCGCACGCAGATCGAGGCGCTGCTCGGTACCCCGGTCTTCCTCGATCTACATGTCAAGGTCGCCAAGGACTGGCAGCGCGATCCGCGCCAGCTGCGTCGCCTGGGGTTCTGAGCCGGCTCGCCGCCGGCCCCACCGAGGCGCCGTCAGCACCGCATCCATGCCGCATCCATGCCGCAATGTACTGCCATACCTACCCCCCGGCTATGGACCGGGATGTCCTGCGGGTTCCTCAGGAGAACATCCGGCCGGTACCGGCCATCTGCCGGGCGACCTCGCTTCACCGCATGAACTCGGGACCGTGCAACCATGGGCGGGTGCCGGTGTATCGCGACGAAGGTGTCGTCCTACGCACGGCCCCCCTCGCCGAGGCCGACCGCATCATCACCGTGCTCACCCGTCGGACCGGTCGGGTGCGGGCCGTCGCCAAGGGTGTCCGCAAGACGTCCTCGCGGTTCGGGTCGCGGCTGGAGCCGGGCACGTACGTCGATCTGCTGCTGCATTCCGGCCGGGCGCTGGACACGGTCACCCAGGCGGACATCATCTCTCCCTACGGCGCCACGATCGCCGTTGACTACCCGAGGTACACTGCGGCCGCGGTGATGCTCGAGACCGCCGAGCGGTTGACCAGCGAGGAACGCCAGCCCGCCCTGCGGCTGTTCCTCCTGCTCGTGGGTGGTCTGCGTACGCTCGCCGGCGACGAGCGCCCACCCGCGCTCGTCCTCGACGCGTTCCTGTTGCGGGCGCTCGCGGTGTCCGGGTATGGGATGGCCCTGGACCACTGCGCGCGTTGCGGTGGGCCCGGGCTGCACCTGTCGTTGTCCGTGCCGGGCGGCGGCGTAGTGTGCCCGCAATGTCGCCCGCACGGTGCGGCGTCGGTGTCCGCGGGTGCGGTGCGGCTGCTCGCGGATCTGTTGCGCGGTGACTGGGACGGTGCACTGGTCAGTGACGCCCGCGCCCGGCGGGAGGCCGGTGGCATCGCCGCCGCCTATCTCCAGTGGCATCTCGAACGCGGGCTTCGCGCACTGCCTTATCTGGAGAGGGCGTGACGCGGCCGGGCGCCGTGGTGGAGGTCTTGCGTGTGGGCCGGGACGGTCATCCCGGCGAGGCGGGCCGGGCGGCCTGGGTGCGACCGCCGGGGAACGGGACCATGAGAGCGGGACGGCGGTGGGACGGGCCGTGGCGGAAGGACGAGGACGGACATGGTGAGGCGGAAAGCGGCGGTGGGTGCGTCCGGCGCGACCCGGCGCCGACGGGGGGACGATGTGGTGATGGCTGGGACCGGCAGGACGGATTGCGGCGTGAAGCCGCCCCGGACGGGTGCGGGGAGGTAGGCGGTGGCGCTGCGTAATGGTGTGAAGACGCGGTTTCGCGATCCGCATCCCCATCCCTCCGGCGCGCGACCTCCGGTCCTGCCGTCGCGTCTCGTCCCGCGGCATGTGGGCATCGTCATGGACGGCAACGGACGGTGGGCGAAGATGCGCGGGCTGGCGCGAACAAAAGGACACGAGGCCGGCGAGGACGCCCTGTTCGACTGCGTCGAGGGCGCGATCGAGCTCGGGGTCCGATGGTTGTCGGTGTTCGCTTTCTCCACGGAGAACTGGAAACGGTCACCGGACGAGGTGGCGTTCCTGATGCGCTTCACCGACGGGGTGTTCGGCCGGCGCATCGAGGACATGCACGCGCTCGGTGTGCGGGTTCGCTGGGCGGGTCGTCGTCCCCGGCTGTGGGGGAACGTGATCAGGCGGCTGGAGTCGTCCGAGGAACGTACCCGTGACAACGACCGGCTCACCTTGGTGATGTGCGTGAACTACGGCGGCCGGGCCGAGATCGCCGATGCCGCGGCGGCGATCGCCCGGGACGTGCGGGAGGGCCGGCTGCGCGTCGATCGGATCGATGAGGCGACCATCGGCCGTTACCTGGACGAGCCCGACATGCCCGATCTGGACCTCGTCATTCGGACTTCCGGGGAGCAGAGGCTCAGCAACTTCCTGCTCTGGCAGGCCGCCTATGCCGAGTTCTCGTTCGTCGAGACGCTCTGGCCGGACTTCGACCGGCGCGATCTGTGGTCCGCCTGTGAGGACTTCGCCCGACGGGACCGGCGCTACGGCGGAACCGTCGCCCATCACGTCTGATGCCCGTGCCCGACGTTCCGACCGTGCCCGACGTTCCGACCGTGCCCGACGTTCCGACCGTGCCCGACGTTCCGACCGGACCCGACGTTCCGACCGGACCCGACGCTTCCACCGTGCCCGACTGGGCGGCGCCGACGGCCGGTGCTCCGGTCGTCGCCCAGATCGCCTTCGCCGTGCCCGGGGACGCCGTACCGGGGGACGCCGTGCCGGGCGGGGCGGGGTTCGCCGCGGCGGCACGTCCGGCGCTTGACGCGCTCGCCCGGGCCCCGGGATTTCGTGGTGGGCGGATCGCCCAGGCGCTCGACGAACCCGGCTCGTGGCTGATGACCACCGAGTGGGACGGGCCGGGCGCGTGGCGTCGCGCGTTGTCCGCCTTCGAGGTGCGATACGCGCTGACGCCGCTGCTCGTCTTCGCGGTTGACGGGCCTGGCACCTTCGAGGTGCTGGTGTCGGTGGACGGGCCGGGCGGCTCGGCGCGGACCCATCGGTCCGACCGTACGCCGGACGCCGACACCGCGGCCCCCGGCGAGCCGCCGCGCTCCGTCGGTGCGCCGGGCGCCGGCCGGCCGTGACCAACCGCGGGATTGTCGGTGGGTACCGGTAGCCTCGACTCAGCATCATGGAATCTACGATCTATGGATTGTGGATCTATGATTTGCAGATCTATTGATCATGAATCTATGGATCATGGATTCGGAGTGTCGATGTCCCGTGGACAGTCCCCTCCCTGATCGCCTGACCGCTCTCTTCGGACACCGGTCGCCGGCGGACCGGTGTCCGGTCCCCGGAGCCGGGGTGTCCCGCACCACTCGTGACCGCGACAGCGAAATGCCGAGGCTCGCTCGATGTTGACCATGCAGGACGCGCTGCTGGCGCTGACCCGTTACTGGACCGACCGCGGCTGCATGATCGTACAGCCGTTCAACACCGAGGTCGGCGCCGGTACGCTCAACCCAGCCACGGTGCTGCGGGTGCTCGGACCGGAGCCGTGGCGGGTCGCGTACGTCGAACCTTCGGTCCGTCCCGACGACTCCCGCTACGGCCACAACCCGAACCGGCTGCAGACCCACACCCAGTTCCAGGTCATCCTCAAACCGGATCCGGGTAACCCCCAGGAGCTCTACCTGGGTAGCCTCGCGGCGCTCGGCATCGACACCGCCGCCCACGATGTCCGGTTCGTCGAGGACAACTGGGCCTCGCCCGCGTTCGGTGCCTGGGGGCTGGGCTGGGAGGTCTGGCTCGACGGCCTGGAGATCACCCAGTTCACCTACTTCCAGCAGGCCGGTGGCCAGACGCTCGACACCGTCAGCGTCGAGATCACCTATGGCGTGGAACGCATCCTCATGGCCCTGCAGGGCGTCCGCCACTTCAGCGAGATCGCTTACGCCCCCGGCATCTCCTACGGCGAGGTGTTCGGCCAGGCCGAGTACGAGATGTCCCGGTACTACCTCGACGACGCCGACATCGACACCGTGCGCCGGCTCTACGCCGACTACGCCGCCGAGGCCCGCCGGCTCATCGACGCCCGGCTGCCCGTCCCCGCGCACTCCTACGTGCTGAAGTGCTCGCACGCCTTCAACATCCTCGACTCCCGGGGCGCGGTCTCTACCACCGAGCGGGCCACCTCCTTCGCGCAGATGCGTGGACTGTCGCGGGAGGTCGCGACGCTGTGGCGGGACCGTCGCGAGGAGCTCGGCCATCCCCTCGGGGCGGCTTCCCCGCCACCGGCCGCGGTGCCCGCCGCGGTGACCACCCGGGCCGAGGAGCCGGCCACCCTGCTGTTCGAGATCGGGACGGAGGAGCTCCCGGCGGCCGAGGTGACCCGGACCGTCGAGGCGGTGCGCGCCGGCCTCGTTGAGCGGCTGGCGGCCACCCGCCTCACGCACGGTGCGGTCCGGGTGCTGGGCACTCCCCGGCGCATCGTGGCGATCGTTGACGAGGTGGCGCCCCGGGAGCCGGACGTCGAGCGGGTCGTCCGCGGCCCGCGCGTCTCGGCCGCCTACGACGCCGCCGGCGCGCCGACGAAGGCCGCCGTCGGGTTCGCGCGTGGTCAGGGTGCGGATCCCGCCGGCCTCCAGGTCGTCACCCACCGCGGTGTCGAGCATGTCGCGCTCGTGCGCACCGAGGCCGGCCGGGACGCCGCCCGGGTGCTGGCCGGGGTGCTCGGTGAGCTGGTGGTGGGGCTGCGCGCGGAGCGCAACATGCGCTGGAACGATCCGACCTTGTCGTTCAGCCGGCCGGTGCGCTGGCTGCTCGCCCTGCTCGGCGAGACCGTGGTGCCGGTGACGGTGTCGACGCTCGCGGCCGGTCGGACCACCCGCGGCCACCGGCGGGCCGGCTCCCCGCCGCTGGACGTGCCGAGCGCGTCCGGCTACCCAGAACTGCTCGCTGCCCGGTCGATCCTGCTCGACCCGGTGGTTCGCCGCGAGCTCGTCGTCGAGGAGGCGGCCAAGCTCACCGCGGACTCCGGCGGTCACATCGACCTCGTCGCCGAGGCGGACGTGCTCACCGAGGTGGCGAACCTCGTCGAGTTCCCGTGCCCGATCCTCGGGTCCTTCGAGGAACGCTTTCTGGACCTGCCGGCGGAGATCCTCACCACCGTCATGCGCAAGCACCAGCGCTACCTGCCGGTGCGTGACGCCGCCGGGCGGCTGCTGCCGTCGTTCGTAGCCGTCGCCGATGGTAAGGTCGACCAAGCGCTGGTCCGCGCCGGCAACGAGGACGTCATCCGGGCCCGGTTCACCGACGCCGCGTTCTTCTACGACGCCGACATCACGGTGCCACTCGAGACGTTCCGGGCGGAGCTCGCGAAGCTGACGTTCGAGCAGCGGCTCGGCTCCGTCGCGGACCGGGCCGACCGCATCGCGGCGCTGGCGCGTGACCTCGCCGAGGAGATCGACCTCGGTGAGGACGACCGGGCCACCCTGGACCGGGCGGCCGCGCTCGCCAAGTTCGATCTGGCCACCCAGATGGTCATCGAGCTGTCGAGCCTCGCCGGCACGATGGCGCGGGAGTATGCCCGCCGGGCCGGTGAGCCCGAGGCGGTCGCCGTCGCCCTCTTTGAGATGGAGCTGCCCCGCCGGGCCGGTGACCAGCTGCCCGATACCGCCCCCGGTGGCCTGCTGGCCCTCGCCGACCGGCTCGATCTGCTTGTCGGGCTGTTCGCGCTCGACGCGGCCCCCACGGGGAGTTCGGATCCGTTCGGGTTGCGCCGGGCCGCGCTCGGGGTCGCCGCGATCCTGGGCAGCCGGCCTGAGCTCGCCGGCCTCACCGTCACCGGCGCGCTGGCCCGCGCCGCCCGGCTCACCCCGGTGCCGGTGTCCGCCGAGGCGCTCGAGGCCGCCGAGACGTTTGTCCGTGGCCGCTACGTCCAGCAACTACTCGATACCGGAGTGGACCACCGCCTGGTCGGCGCGGTCGGGCCGCTCACCGGCACGCCGGCCCGCGCGGCCGCCACCTTGGTGACACTGCGGCAGCTCGTCCAGGGGGAGTCCGCACCCGCCGCCGGCTTCGCCGCCCTGGCCGCCGCGTTGCAGCGGGTCCGCCGGATCGTGCCGGCCGGGACCCCGGCGGTGCTCGACGCGCAGCGCCTCACCGAACCCGCCGAGATCGACCTGCTGGAGGTCGTGACGGCGCTCGTCCGGCGGCTCGCGTCCTCCGGCGCCGATTCGGCTGTCACCGCGGAGACGGCGGCCGGAGCGATCTCCCTTGATGAGCTGGTCGTCGCAGCCGGAGACCTGCCGGCCGCCGTCGACGCGTTCTTCGACGCGGTGATGGTGATGGCCGACGACCCGGCGGTGCGGGCGGCGCGGCTCGGTCTGCTGGCCTGGATCCGGGACCTGACGACCGGAGCTCTCGACTGGGAGGCTCTCGGCTCGCTGTCCGCCTCCGGTCGCTGATCATGGGCATTCTGGCTGCGCATACCGTTACCGCGGGTTAGCGTCTGGGTATCACTCCGGGGCGGAAGGGACGACCATGGCGCGCTACGTGTATGGCTTCCACCAGGGCAACAAGGACATGAAGGATCTTCTCGGTGGTAAGGGTGCGAACCTCGCCGAGATGACGAATCTCGGCCTGCCTGTCCCGCCCGGGTTCACTATCAGCACCCAGGCATGCCGGGAGTACCTTGCCGGCGGCGAACCGGTCGGGCTACGGGCGGAGATCGATCATCATCTTGCCACCCTGGAGACCGCCCGGGGACGGCGGCTCGGCCAGGCCGACGATCCGCTGCTGGTGTCGGTGCGTTCCGGCGCGAAGTTCTCCATGCCCGGGATGATGGACACCATTCTGAACATCGGCCTGACCGATCAGGCCGTCTTGGGCCTGGCCGAGCAGTCAGGTTCGCCGCGGTTCGCCTGGGACTCCTACCGCCGGCTGCTGGCCATGTTCGGCCGGACCGTCCTCGGCGTCGGCGAGCCGTCGTTCGACGCGGCCCTCGAGGCGGCGAAGCGGGCCAAGGGCACCAGTAGCGACCTCGACCTCGACGAGAACGACCTGCGGGCGCTCGTCGCGACCTACCAGCGGATCGTGCTCGAGCGCACCGGCCGCCCCTTCCCCCAGGATCCCCGCGAGCAGCTGGATCTCGCGATCCGAGCGGTGTTCGACTCCTGGAACGGGCCGCGGGCCCGGCTGTACCGCCGTACCGAGCGCATTCCGGACGATCTCGGGACGGCAGTGAGCGTCGTCGCGATGGTGTTCGGCAACCTTGGAACGGATTCGGGCACCGGGGTGGCCTTCACCCGGGATCCGGGCAGCGGCGAACCCGGCGTGTACGGAGACTATTTGCCCAATGCCCAGGGCGAGGATGTGGTGGCCGGGATCCGTAACCCGGTTCCCCTCGCCGAGCTGGAGCGGATCGACCCGGCATCCTTCACCGAACTGCGCGAGATCATGACGCGCCTGGAGAAGCACTACCGGGACCTGTGCGACATCGAGTTCACGATCGAACATGGCAGGTTGTGGATCCTGCAGACCCGCGTCGGCAAACGCACTGCCGCGGCGGCTTTCCGGATCGCCGCCATGCTCGCCGAAGGCGGTGTCATCGACGACGACGAGGCGCTGTGCCGGGTGAGCGGCGACCAGCTCGCCACCCTGATGTTCCCGCGCTTCGACGACACGGCCCGGCCCGCCCCGATCGCGACGGGAGTGAACGCCGCGCCCGGGGCGGCGGTGGGGGAGGCCGTCTTCGACGCCGCCGAGGCGGTGCGGGTGGCGGCCGAGGGCCGACCGGTCATCCTCGTCCGCCGCGAGACGAATCCCGATGACCTCGCGGGCATGCTCGCGGCGCGCGGAATCCTGACCTCCCGAGGCGGCCGGACGTCGCATGCCGCCGTCGTCGCCAGAGGATTGGGCCGGACCTGCGTGTGCGGGGCCGAGGAGATCGAGGTCGATCCCGCCGGTCGCCGCCTCACCACCGGGCGGGGCGTGGTCGTGCGGGAGGGGGACATCCTCTCCATCGACGGGACCATCGGCGCGGTATACCCCGGTTCCGTACCACTCGTCCCGTCACCAGTCGTCGAGTACTTCGAGGCCGGCCGTCCCGACCATCCCCGGCCGGGCGGGGACCTGGTCGCCGCCGTGGATCGGCTGATGCGGCACGCCGACCGGTCCCGCCGGCTGCGGGTCCGCGCGAATGCCGACACCGGGCCGGACGCCGCGCGGGCCCGCCGGTTCGGCGCCGCGGGCATCGGGCTGTGCCGCACCGAGCACATGTTCCTCGGGGATCGTCGTACCCTGGTCGAGCAGATGATCCTCGCGGGAACGCCGGCTGAGCGGACCGAGGCGCTCAGCCGGCTGCTTCCCCCGCAACGGGAGGATTTCGTCGAGATCTTCACCGCGATGGACGGTCTGCCCGTCACGGTCCGGCTGCTCGATCCGCCGTTGCACGAGTTCCTCCCGGACCTCACCGAGCTGTCCGTGTCGATCGCCGCCGCGGACGCCGCCGGAAGGCCGGTCGACGACGCCGACCGGGAGAGGCTGGCGGTCCTGCGCAGCATGCACGAGACCAACCCGATGCTGGGTCGCCGCGGCGTCCGACTCGCTCTCACCGTCCCGGGGCTGGTGGAACTGCAGGCGCGGGCGATCGCCGAGGCGCTGGTGCGCTGCCGCCGCGTAGGCGGTGATCCCCGTCCCGAGATCATGGTTCCGTTCATCTCCACCGCGACGGAGCTGGATGCCATCCGGGACCGGGTGCGCGGGGTGCTGGCCGAGGTCGGCACCGAGAGCGGCCTGGAGATCGACCTGCCGATCGGCACGATGATCGAGGTTCCGCGGGCGGCGCTCACCGCGGACCAGATCGCCCGCCGCGCCGAGTTCTTCTCGTTCGGCACCAACGACCTCACCCAGCTGCTCTGGGGTTTCTCCCGGGATGACGTCGAGGCATCGTTGCTGCCGCGCTACCTCGACCTCGGCATCCTCGCCGGGTCGCCGTTCGCGTCGGTGGACCGCGACGGGGTGGGCGCCCTGATGAGGACGGCGGTCCGGGCTGGGCGGGGCGCTCGGCCCGATCTCGGCCTCGGCGTCTGTGGCGAGCACGGCGGCGATCCCGATTCCGTGCACTTCTTCGCCGAACTCGGGCTCGACTACGTCTCCTGTTCGCCGTTCCGGGTGCCGGTGGCCCGGCTGGAGGCCGGGCGTGCCGCGGTTCTCGGCCGGTCGACGGTCGGGTGAGTTTCCGCCTGGCCCGTTTCCTGCCCTTTCCGGGCCGGGATCCCGATCGGGGCTGGGCGGATGAAGGGGGCAGTTGCCCTGTGATGTCGGTCGTGTGCCCATAGGGACGCTACTGTTCGTTCGTGTGGGCCTGTCCCGTCCTCGTCTCATCGTCAACCCGTTTCGCGTGACCTGGTACCGCGTGCCATGGTGGCGTTGGATGATGCGGGCGGTGGCGGCTGTCCTCCTCGGCATCATGGTTCTCGCCGTGGTGACGTTTCTGCAGGTCTGGTGGGTGGGCAGGGAGGATCACCGGCCCCGGTCCGACGTCCTCGTGGTGCTCGGTGCTTCGCAGTACGACGGGCGTCCCTCGGCGGTCCTCGCCGCCCGTCTCGACCACGTGCTGGAGCTCTACCGGGAGGGAATCGCCCCTCAGGTGATCACAGTCGGTGGGAAGCAGCCGGGCGACCGTTACACCGAGGGCGAGGCCAGTGCGACCTATCTGCGGCAGCGGGGTATCCCCCCGGATCGGGTGCTCGTCCTACCCGAGGGTTCGAACACGCTCGGGTCGCTGACCGCCGTAGCCGGGTTGATGAACTCGCGGCACTGGCACACCGCCGTGCTGGTCACCGATCCCTGGCACAGCCTGCGTTCTCGGACGATGGCCCGTGACCTCGGTGTTGACGCCGTCACCTCCCCGGCCGACCGGGGGCCGGCCGTCCACGGCTTCGGCACGCAGGTCCGGTACATCATCCGCGAGGGGATCGGTTACCGGTGGTACCAGCTCTTCCGCCAGGCATCACCACCTTCGGCGACCACCCGGGCCGTCTGACACCGGGTCGACGTTCGTCGGCAGCAGCGGATACGAACCCGTGACGCCTCTGACATATCAAGGCCCGCTTCGGCCCTCTTTGCCGTCGGCCGCCGCTGATACGGTTCGGATCGCCGGGTGAGGGGGTAGTGCGACACGTGGTAGTGAGGCAAAGCGGCGGAGTCGGCTGCCCGCGGCGCGAGAGAACCCTCCGGAGATTACCTTCCGGGTGTGGAACGACACTGTAAGGAGACTGGTGTGGCAACTCCCGTATCCGAGAGCACGGTCGGGACGGCCGACCTGGAGACGGTTCGGGAACTCGCGCAGCAACTGCGGGTCGACTCGGTGCGCAGCAGCACCTCGGCGGGTTCCGGGCATCCCACCTCGTCGATGTCGGCCGCGGACGTGCTGGCGGTTCTCGTCGCGCGCCACCTTCGGTACGACTGGGACAACCCGGCGGACCCGGCGAACGATCATCTGATCTTTTCGAAGGGGCACGCATCCCCGCTGATCTACTCCATCTTCAAGGCGGTCGGGGTCGTCGGTGACGACGAGTTGATCAATGGTTACCGCCGTTTCGGTGAGCGGCTTCAGGGCCACCCGACGCCTGTCCTGCCGTGGGTCGACGTCGCGACCGGGTCGCTCGGGCAGGGCCTGCCCGACGGCGTGGGCGTCGCGCTCGCCGGTAAGTACCTGGACAAGGTGCCCTACCGGGTCTGGGTGATCTGCGGTGACAGCGAGATGGCGGAGGGCTCGGTCTGGGAGGCACTGGACAAGGCCTCCTACTACAACCTCTCCAACCTCATCGCGATCGTCGACGTCAACCGGCTCGGCCAGCGCGGCCCGACCGAGCTCGGCTGGGACCTCGACACCTACGCCAGGCGGGTGGAGTCCTTCGGCGCCCGCGCGGTCGTCGTTGACGGCCACGACATCGCCGCGATCGACGCGGTGCTCGCCGACGCCGAGGACGTCACCCGGCCGACCGTCATCCTCGCCCGCACCCGCAAGGGCGAGGGCTTCTCCGAGACCGCGGACGTCGAGGGCTGGCACGGCAAGCCGTTCCCCGCCGACATGGCCGACCGCGCCATCGCCGAGCTCGGCGGCCTGCGCGACCTGCGGGTTCGCGGTCCGGTGCCGCCCGCGGACCTCCCCCGACCGGCGCCGGTCGAGCGGCCCGTCATCACACTGCCCACCTACGATCTCGGCGCCAAGGTGGCGACTCGGCGCGCCTACGGCCAGGCGCTCGCCGCGCTCGGAGCCCGCACCGACGTGGTGGCGCTCGACGCGGAGGTCAGCAACTCGACCTACTCCGAGGACTTCGCCAAGATCTACCCGGACCGCTTCTTCGAGATCTTCATCGCCGAGCAGCAGCTCGTCGCGGCGGCGGTCGGGCTGTCGGTGCGTGGCTACGTGCCCTTCGCCTCCACGTTCGCGGCGTTCTTCTCCCGGGCCTACGACTTCATCCGGATGGCGGCGATCTCCCAGGCCGACATCCGGCTGTCCGGCAGCCACGCGGGAGTCGAGATCGGCGCCGACGGGCCGTCGCAGATGGCGCTCGAGGACATCGCCATGATGCGGGCGGTCGGCGGCTCGACGGTGCTCTACCCGAGCGATGCGACGTCCGCCGCGAAGCTCGTCGAGGCGATGGCGGATCTGCCCGGGGTCAGCTACCTGCGCACCACCCGTGGAGCCTACCCCGTGCTCTATGGCCCGGACGAGCCGTTTGCCCCCGGTGGTTCCAAGGTGCTCCGCCGATCGAATGCCGACACCGTCACGCTCATCGGTGCCGGTGTCACCCTGCACGAGTCGCTGGCCGCGGCGGACACCCTCGTGGCCGAGGGGATCGCGGCCCGCGTGATCGACCTGTATTCCGTGAAGCCGGTCGACGCGGCGACGCTCGCCGACGCCGCCCAGGCCACCGGCGGGCGCATCGTCGTCACCGAGGATCACTACCCGGAGGGTGGACTGGCCAGCGCGGTGCTGGAAGCGCTCAGCGACGGCGGCGTGCCGCTGTCGGTCCGTCATCTCGCGGTGCGGTCGCTGCCGGGTTCCGGGACGTCTCAGGAGCTCCTGGACGCGGCCGGCATCTCCGCGAGGCACATCGTCGAGGCCGCCCGCGACCTGCTGCGCTGACCCGTCCAGGGCCGGCGGCCGGCGGTCGAGAAGGCACGAGGCTGGGACATCCGGTGGGACCGGGGGAGATCCCCCCGGTCCCACCAGGCCGTCCCTCAGTCGTCTCCGGCTGGGGCGGGTGCTCCACCGAAGGTCATGTCGACCAGGGTGAGGTAGAGCCGGTCTGGACGCGGCAGGAACTGGATCTTGGAAAGCGCCTGGTCCTGGCCGGCGGACTCCACGACGAACTCGCCGTACCCGAGCAACCGGCCAAGCGGATCCCGGTTGTACGTGAGATCCGTGATCTTGGAAAGTGGCATCGTCTGGACCTTGCGGAAAAAGATCCCGGACACCTTCAGGAGCCGTTTGTCGGTGATCATAAGGTGCTCGAACTGCCAGTCGGCGACCCTCCACAGCATCCTCAAGATCATGAAGAGGGCGAAGTACCACAGCAGCGTGGTGATGATGCCGGCGTCGACGTCCTGCGAGGCGAACAGGATGTTCGCCACGAGCGCGAGCAGTACGGCCCCGACGGTCTGCAGGAAGATGGGCAGCAGGACCGCCCAGTGCAACCGCACCATCATCACCAGGCGTTCCTGGGATGCGAGGTACTTGGTGTCGCGCTGAGCCAGGTCCGGAAGCTGGAGTCTCACCACGCCGGCAGTGTCCCAGACATCAAGAGTGGCCGGGTAGCCATTACAGAGCGGTATCGGTTACGAACTGGGACACCCCGTTACCGACGGACTGCAGCCAGTCGAAGGCGCGGCCGACGATACTGGCCGCGCTGTTGGGCGCGGTCACCACGAAGAAGATGAGGAACGCGATCGCCCCATACCTAATGATCTTGTCCACGGCAGGCCTCCGGGCCGATTCGGGGAAGGGTGCGCACAAAGTATCGCCGCTGAGCTCGATGGAGGTCGCGGAATCGCGCCGATACTCTCAAACTCGTGGTCAGTGAGTGGTATGACACCTCGGACACGGCCCGTCGGATCGTGGAACGCCCGAAGGCCACACCGGCTCAGCGTCGTCCCTTCGCCCGGGACCGAGCCCGGGTGCTGCACTCCAGCGCGCTGCGCAGGCTGGCGGGAAAAACCCAGGTCGTGGGCCCGCTCGACGACGACTTCCCGCGTACCCGGCTGACCCACTCCCTGGAGACCGCCCAGGTGGGCCGGGAGCTCGCCGAGGAACTGGGAGCGGACCCCGACCTGGTCGAGGCGGCGTGCCTCGCGCATGATCTGGGTCATCCCCCTTTCGGGCATAACGGCGAGCTGGCGCTTGACGAGGCCGCAGCCGCCTGCGGTGGCTTCGAGGGCAACGCCCAGAGTCTGCGCGAGCTGACCAGGCTCGAAGTCAAGATCGTCGACTGTGACGGTCGCAGCGCGGGCCTGAACCTTACCCGGGCGACCCTGGACGCGGCGACGAAGTACCCGTGGCCGCGCCGCCCTGGGCCCCGGGCGGACAGCACGAAGTTCGGCGCCTACGCCGACGACCTGTCCGTGCTCCGCTGGGTCCGGGAGGGCGCACCGGCCGCCCGGCGCTGTATCGAGACGCAGATCATGGACTGGGCGGACGACGTGGCCTATTCGGTGCACGACCTCGAGGACGGGGTCGTTGCCGGACACATCGATCTGGCCGCCCTCGACGATTCCGGCCGCCGGGCGGAGCTCGCCGCCGCGACCGCCGTCCGCTACCCGGGGCCGTCCGCCGAGGCGGTGGCGGCCGCCCTGGGCACCCTGCGGTCCCAGCCCTGGTGGGTCCGCTCCGAGATCACCTCGGCCCGGGGCCAGGCCGCTCTGCGGGCGATGACCAGCGAGCTCATCGCCCGGTTCGCGCACAGCGCGGTCCGTGCCACCCGGGCGTGCCATCCCGACGGTCCGCTGTGGCGCTATGGCGCGGATCTGGTGGTGGATCCGGACACCGTGGCCGAGTGCGCGGCGCTCAAGGGGGTCACCGCCTGGTATGTGATGGAGCGGCCGGGTGCCCGCGCCCGGCAGTCCCGGCAGCGGGAGGTGGTCGCGGAGCTCGTGGCGATGCTCTCCCGGGGCGCGCCGGACGTGCTCGAGCCGTCGTTGCGCGCGGCCTACCGCATGGCCGCTGACGATGCGGCACGGCTACGGGTCGTCATCGACCAGGTGGCGCGTCTGACCGACGCCAGCGCCGAGCGGCGGTATGCGTTGCTGTGTGGACGACCGGCGCCGCGGGTCCTGTGAGCCACGAGCCCGGTGTGCGGGGGACCCGGTGCGAGAGGGGTTCGGTGCGTGCCGGATCCGTACGTGGTGGGTCCGTGTCCGCCGGATCCGTGCGTGGTGGGTTCGGTGGGTGTCCTCTGCTGGCCCGATGGCCCGACGGTGTTTCGGGTGTTCCCCCGTTCGGGGGGACACCCGCTCCCTCGGCTGGGGGAGCGAGCCGGCGCGCGGTCCGCGGCCCGACATCGCAGCTCGGCATGCACGTCACGGCCCCTGTCCCCAACATTCACGTGGCATGATCGGTACTGTCGTGCTTACGACACGTACCATCGCAGCGGTAGGACCGATGTGAGGGGCGCCGCGTCACTCGTCGACAGGCCGGGCAGGCCGGCGGGTGGTGGTCCTAGCATCGATCCGGCGGGAATGGACGTGGCAAACATATTGACGGGCACTCTGCCCCGGGCGAGCTACCTCTCGTTCGGGTACCCGCAGAGTCTCGACGCGGACTTGGGAGGGGCGGGTGGGGGGACGAATCCGTGACGCCGACGTCGCCCTGGTCCGGGAGCGCTCGCCGATTGCGGACGTCGTGGCCGAGCACGTACAACTGCGTCCGGCGGGGCGTAACGAGCTCGTCGGGCTGTGCCCGTTCCATGACGAGAAGTCACCCTCCTTCTACGTCAATGCGGCAACCGGCCTGTTCCACTGTTTCGGATGCCAGCAGGGTGGTGACGTCTACTCCTTCGTGCGGGAGATCGACGGGCTGACCTTCCGGGAGGCGGCGGAGCGCCTGGCGCGCCGGGCCGGGGTGGCGCTGACCTACGAGGGCGGTGGGACCACCGACCGTACGGTGTCCAGCCAGCGGCAGCGGCTGCTGGAGACGCACCGGGCGGCCGCCGAATTCTACGCCGAGCAGCTAGAGTCGCAGGCCTCCGCGCGCGCCGGCTGGGACTTCCTCGCTGCGCGGGGATTCGATCTCACCACGGCGGCGCGCTTCGAGGTCGGCTACGCCCCGACCGGCTGGGACACCCTCACTCGGCATCTGCTCGCCCGGCGCTTCACCGGCGAGGAGCTGGTGCTCGGGGGGCTGGCCAAACAGGGCGCCCGCGGGGGTCTGATCGACCGTTTCCATCATCGGCTGATGTGGCCGATCAGGGATCTCGCCGGTGAGGTGGTCGGCTTCGGTGGGAGGCGCCTCGCCGAGGACGACGCCCCGAACGCCGGGCCGAAGTACCTCAACACGCCGGACACGCCGTTGTTCAAGAAGGCGAACCTGCTCTACGGCGCCGATCTCGCCCGCCGTGACATCGCCCGCCGCTACCAGGTCGTGGTGGTCGAAGGCTATACCGACGTCATGGCCTGCCATCTCGCCGGGGTCACCACGGCCGTGGCGACCTGTGGCACCGCCTTCGGCTCCGAGCACGTCGCGGTGGTCCGCCGGCTGCTCATGGACTCCGACGAGCGTCGCGGTGAAGTGATTTTCACGTTCGACGGCGACGCGGCCGGGCAGAAGGCGGCGCTACGCGCCTTCGAGCACGAGGAGCGCTTCGCCACCCAGACCTTCGTGGCGGTGGAGCCCTCCGGCCGCGACCCCTGCGAGCTGTGGATGAGCGGTGGCGACGGCGCCGTGCGGGATCTGGTGGCCAGCCGGGTGCCGCTGGTCGAGTTCGCGATCCGCGGGGTGCTCGACCGCTACGACCTCAACACCACCGAGGGCCGGCTCGCAGCCTTGGACGCCGCCGCGCCGCTGGTCAACCGGCTCAAGGACGCCGCGTTGCGGCACCGGTACGCGGTGAACCTGGACCGCTGGCTGGGTTTCCTCGACGAGCGGTTCGTGGTGGGCCGGGTGGCCGAGCACCGGTCGAGGCAGGGGGGCGAGCGGGCTGGTGCCCGTTCCGCGCCGATGCGCCGGCGCGGGGCGGGGGCCGATGACGCGGCGGTCATCGTGGAGCGTGAGGCGCTCAAGCTGGCCGTTCAGTATCCCGGGCTGGCGGGCCCGATGTTCGACACGCTGGGTCCGGAGATGTTCACTGTTCCCGCGCACCGTGCCGTCCGTGACCTCATCGCCGAGGCCGGTGGGGTGTGCGCGGGGCTGGCGAGGTCCGGTGAGGTCACCACCTGGGTGACCGAGCTGGCCGCGGCGGCTTCGGAGGAGGAGCTGCGACGCTTCGTCACTGCCCTTGCAGTGGAGAGGGTGCTGTGCGACCACGATGTGGATGATCGTTATGTCGACGAACAGATGTCGCGGGTACAGGAGTTGCATGTGACCCGTCGGATCACGGACCTGAAGTCGCGTGTGCAGCGGCTCAACGGGGTGACCGACGCCGAGGCCCTTCGCCGTGCGTTCGGCGAGCTGATCGCTTTGGAGCAGCACAAGCATCAACTCCGGGAGCGGGGCGTAGGTGCCGCGTAACCTGGGTCGATCCCGAGAAGGAAGTGACGAGATTCCGCCCATGAGTCCTACCGTCCTACCCCGCGAAGCCCAGGTGGACGAGGTCAAGGACCTCATCACCCGGGGCAAGGAGATCGGGTTCCTCACCACCGAGGATGTCACGGTCGCCATCCAGGCCGCGGAGCTGCCCCCGGAGCAGGCCGAGACGGTGCTGCAGGTGCTGAACGACGAGGGCATCGAGGTACTCGAGGCGGGAGGTGAGAGCCCCGACGAGGCGGATCTGCTGGCCCGCCGTCGCCGCGAGGAGGAGGAGCTCGCCCTCAAGGCGCCGACCTCCGACCCGGTGCGCATGTACCTCAAGGAGATCGGCAAGGTCCCCCTGCTCACCGCCGAGGAGGAGGTTGATCTTGCCAAGCGGATCGAGGCGGGGCTGTTCGCCTCCGAGAAGCTGGCGGTGGCCACCAAGAAAACTTCCCCGCAGATGCGGCGGGACCTCGAGGCCATCGAACGCGACGGGCAGATCGCCAAGCGCAAGCTGGTCGAGGCGAACCTGCGTCTCGTCGTCTCGATCGCCAAGCGGTACGTCGGGCGCGGCATGCTGTTCCTGGACCTCATCCAGGAGGGCAACCTCGGCCTGATCCGGGCGGTCGAGAAGTTCGACTACACCAAGGGCTACAAGTTCTCGACCTACGCCACCTGGTGGATCCGGCAGGCGATCACGCGGGCCATCGCCGACCAGGCACGCACCATCCGCATCCCGGTGCACATGGTCGAGACCATCAACAAGCTGATCCGCATCCAGCGGCAGCTCCTGCAGGACCTCGGCCGGGAGCCGAGTCCGGAGGAGATCGCCAAGGAGATGGATCTCACCCCGGACAAGGTGCGTGAGATCCTCAAGGTCTCACAGGAGCCGGTGTCGCTGGAGACCCCCATCGGTGAGGAGGAGGACTCCCACCTTGGCGACTTCATCGAGGACTGCGACGCCGTCGTCCCGGTCGACGCGGCCAGCTTCATCCTGCTTCAGGAGCAGCTCGACTCGGTCCTGCACACCCTGTCCGACCGGGAGAAGAAGGTCATCCAGCTGCGCTTCGGGCTCACTGACGGGCACCCGCGTACGTTGGAGGAGGTCGGGCGCGAGTTCGGGGTCACCCGGGAGCGCATCCGCCAGATCGAGTCGAAGACGCTGTCCAAGCTTCGGCATCCCTCCCGGTCGCAGAAGCTGCGCGACTACCTGGAGTAGGAGCGACCGGCAACCATTTCCGGCTGTTGGCCGCCGATAGCGTTATGGTTACCTCTGGTCGATATTTGATATTCGTAATCCGGATCCGGGAGTCACGCCGATCCGGTGGGAGCATCGGCCCGTGGCGCCCCCCGCCGGGTTCCGGTGCCCGTGGGCTGGACCGGGATGTCCCGGCCCTCGCTGGTCGGTAGCCGTCCGGTCAGGGCGGTGAAAACCGTGCGGAGGTAGTCGTCGGGCCGAGTGGCGGCCTCGGCCCACTCCGCGGCGCGCCGGCCGACGCGGGCCAGTCGCGCTCGGTCGGCGAGCATGCCGTGCAGGACGTCCGCCAGCGCCTGCGCCGACTCGTCCATCGGCGTCTGCCCGGTCACGCCGTCCTGGTAGGCGTCGTGGCTACCGCCTGAGGCGGGTCCGACCACCGCGCACCCGGCGAGCTGCGCCTCGAGCAGCACGATGCCGTAGCCCTCACCGCTGATCCGTGGCCCGCGCGAGCGGGTGCGGGTGCACAGCGCGAACAGGTCGGCGGTGGCGTAGAGGCGTGCCAACGCGTCGTCGGTCGGGGACTCGTGCAGCTCGGTGTCGGGGTGCGCGGACACCAGCTCATGCAGGGCCCCGGGTGCCGGGCCCTGCCCGGCGAACACCAGCCGGACCGGGCCGAGGGTGGCCCGGACGGACTCCACGGCCTCCAGCAGGACCCCCGCACCCTTGCCCACCCAGTCACTGAGCCGGAACACGCTCAGCATGGTCGGTACGGGGGACAACGGCCGGCGGCGGTTCGCCTCGGCCAGCAGGGTCGCCCGCCACGTCGGTGAGATGCCCGGCCGGAGGATGGGGGCCAGACCCAGCGTCGACAGCGCGCCGGCGCTGTAGGAACTGATCGTGACCGGGCGCAGGAGCGGGTCGGCGCGCAGGATCGCGCGGTCGGTGCGGCGCATGCCCCAGATGTCGGTGCCGTAGAGCAGCACCGGGCCGAGACGGGCCCGGGACAGTCGGAGGGCCGCCGCCGCGACAGGGATGAGGTTGGCGTGCCCGGCGACCACGCTGTCGGCCTGGCCGAAGCGGCGCGCCGCGGCGAGCGCGCGCGATGTGAAGCGCGCCCTGATCGCCGGGGTCAGCTCGACGCCTGGCTCCAGCATGTCGACCCGCAGGAGATCGGCCCCACCGGCCCGCAGTGTCTCCTCGATCGTCGAGAGATAACGCTCGATCCCGCCACCGAGGCCGCGGGAACTGCTCAGCAGTAGAACCCGGGCGGGTCGATCGGTGAGGGAGGCGGTCGGGGCGGTGGATCGACGCGAGATCTGCACGGAGAGTGATTTTAATGTCTCTCCAGGTGCTAGTCCTGTGCTGCGGAGCGTGTCATAGTAACGTTTCGAGTTCTCTTGACTGCCTGTAGCTTCTCCGATGATGGCGACAAGGGGTCGTGTATGGAAGCCGATCTGCGGTACCGCAACGGTGGTAACCCGCCTCTCCTCGATCTGATCGACATACCGGCGGGTAAGGCGCTGGATTGTGGGTGCGGAGCCGGGGACAACGCGCGGCTGCTGCGGGCCCGGGGCTGGCGGGTGACGGGGGTGACGATTGATCCGTCCGAGCGGGCCGCCGCCACGGCCGAGTGCGACCACGTCGAACTCGCTGATCTGAACGCCGGGCTGCCCTTCGTCCCCGACGGAAGTCACCAGCTCGTGCTGCTTTCCCACATCCTCGAGCACCTGGCGGATCCGGTGCCGTTGCTCGTAGAGGCCCGGCGGGCGCTGGCACCCGGCGGCCGGGTCCTGGTGGCGCTGCCGAACGTGCTGCACTACCGGCAGCGCGCACTGTTCCTGCGGGGTCGGTTTGAGTACACCGAGACCGGTCTCATGGACGCTACCCACCTGCGGTTCTACACTGTCAACTCGGCCCGGCGGCTGTTGGAGGACAACGGACTGCGCATCGTCGCCACCGCCACCACCGGTGGTCTGCCGTGGTGGCGCACCCGTGAGCTGCTCCCCGGGGAGCTGGTGCGGCGGTGGGATCGTCGCGTTCTGGACCGGTGGCCGAACATGTTCGGCTGGCAGGCGCTGTTCCTCGCGGCGCCACAGGTGACGCGCCGGACCGGCGCATCCGGCGTTGCCGTGGTGCGGCAACGGTCCGCGCCGTCTGGTGACCAGCCCGACTACGGCCAGCTTGTCCAGTGAGCGGCGCGCGGCTCGTCGTCACGTGCCTCTCCCGGCGGGGGAAGCATCGAGAGACCGTCCAGCAGGCCGTGGAGGACGAGGGCCGAGGTCCGGGTGCCGTGCCCGAGGAGCATGTCCAGCGCGACGGCGCGGGGTAGCACGACGACCGCCGTCGCCAGAGCGATCAAGGCGGCCCGGGCTCGCCATCCGCGGACCCGGGCGAACCAGAGCCGGTTGCGCACCCCGTAGTAGGCGTCGCCATGCCGGGGGACGGTCGTGCTCCCGATGCGCTGTGCACGGTGCGGACTGACCACGACGCTCCATCCGGCGTCCCGGACGCGGTAACAGAAGTCGACATCCTCGAACCCGAGGTAGTAACGGCCGTCCAGGGGGATCCGCCGCAGGCAGTCCGCCTTGACGAACATGATCGTGCCTGCGACCCAGTCGGCCTCCAGGGGGCGGTCGCCGGGGGGACGCCGGGCCTTCGGCGCAGCCAGGACCGGGCTTAGCCGCGCCGGGCCCGAGCGCCGACCGTCGTTGTCGACCAGTGTGGGCGCGACCACGCCGATGTTCGTCCCGGCCAGCAGATCCAGGCAGGCGCGCAGCGCCAGGTCCGGGATCCTGACGTGGTTGCCTATCAGGAGATAGGCCTGCGCGGCGGGGTAGCCGTGGCTGGCGAGCCGGAAGCCTCCGCCGAGACCGAGGTCGCGGGGCGGCAGGATCCAGGCGACCGAGGCCGGCAGGTGGTCGGGTCGGTCCGACCGGTCGTTCGCGACCACCGCCACCTGGGCGATGACGGGGCTGCCGTCGAGCCATCTCGCAAGCTCCACGGTCGGCCGGTGCGGACCCCAGTGGACAATCACCGCCACGGTCTTCATCGGACCCCCTGCGTCGCTCGGGTAGAGCATCCGGTCCGGCGGGCGACGAGCCTCCACGGCTCGGAATGAGTATCGAGGGTAACAGAAGTGCCTCTGCATGTAACGGTGAGTGAGGTTCGGGGTGCTGGTGTGACCCGCCGGCGTGGTCCCCGCGCCCATCCGGCCTGCCGGTCCGGTGGACTCCCGGCGGCACGCGCCGGCGAGGGGCCGGCGATACTGAGTGCTCCACGATTCGGTGTGCTCCACGATTCGGTCCAAACCATTCGCCGGCCATTGTGAAAGGTGTCCCCGCCACCGTCCTGCGCCGGGGTCCCGGACATATGCCGGGGACCACCATGCCCGATGAGCTGGGGAATGTCGTGGTTTCCGGACATCGGACCGCATATAGAAAACCGTTTAGTCGTCTCGATGAGCTGAAGGTTGGGGATCCCTTCCCCGTCGAGGTGCGAGACCGTTACCACGCGTATCGCGTCACCGAATCTGAGGTGGTAGCGCCGACTCGGTTCGACGCCACCTGTCCGATGCCCGGAGAACCCGCTGAGGTGCCGGGCAAGGAGCTGATTACTGTACGATCTCCGCCCCTGGCGGGGATTTCCCGGAACGGACACGGTGTGGTCCCGGGCGGCAACGGTTTGGATTTCGCCGGTGCCCTTCACGGTGATTAGTGTTACCCGGCGGTTGGCCAACGACGGTGTCGGCGGCCACGGACCGAGCCGATGCCGGTGGAAAGTCGGGCATCGGATACCCTGCGAACTGGCGAACGTTACGCTCGGATAGCGCGGGGATAAACCAGGCGCGTGATGCCGGCGGCGGTGACGTCGTGGGCGGCCATCCTCGACCGGCTGCGGCGGCTCACCCAAGGACGCAGCTCACTCAAGGACATTGCGGGATCGGCTTCGGGGGAATTCGATGAATGGGCGGGATCGGATACGGCGTGGCTCGACGATCCGGCACGGCGGTGCGGGCCGCCCGTCGGGTAGCCGCCGATGGTTGCGCCACGAGGTCGAGGCGGGGATGGCTGTCCCCGGGAGCACGCGGACCGGCGATGTCGGTCCGCGTGCTCGTCCAGGTCATGGATGCGCTGCGGGCGGAGCGACGATGGTCCAGTCAGTTTTGTTCCGGTCGGTGTTGCCCCGGTCGATGCTGGTCCGGCCGGTCTCGGGGGTCGCCGCCCTGATGGGGGGTGCGCTGGGTCTGCTTCTGGGACTGCTCTGTCTCATCGGCGGATGGGGCGGGCCCGCGCCGTCGCCGGTCGCGTTGTCGTGCGTGGTGCTCGCGGCCGCGGCGTTGTCGATCGCGGTGGCGATCCTCGCCGCGGCGGTCTGGCCGGGTCCGAACGGTCCGGCCGACGCGAACGGTCTGGCCGGTTCGGCCGGACCGGACATCCAGCCGTGGGATCCCCGGGGAGGCGTGGGCCGTGCGTGGCCGCGGCGCGGCGTGGTGGATGAGCTGACCGGGCTGCCGGGCCGACGGTACTTCCTCGACGTCGCCAGCCGTTGTCTCACGGGTGGTGAGCACCGGGCGCGTGGCGCGACGTCCGTGTCGGTGCTGCTCATCGATCTCGATCGGATGCGTGATGTCAACGGGGCGCTCGGGCATGAGCATGGGGACCGCCTGCTTGCCACGGTGGGTTGCCGGCTACGCGGAGCGCTGCCCGGATCGGATCTGCTCGCCCGGGTGGACGGCAACGCGTTCGCCGTGCTGTTGCGCGGCGCCGATGTGGCCCGGGCCGAACAGGTCGCTCGGCGGTTGCGGGAGGTGCTGGAACTGCCCGTTCCACTCGCGGGAACTCCGGTGCGGCCCGAGGCGAGCGTGGGGATCGCCCATGCCCCCGAGCACGGCCGTGGCGCGCTGGAGCTCTTTCGTCACGCGGAGGAGGCGATGTACCTGGCGAAGGGGGGCCGTCACGGGCAGACCGTCTACGCCCGCGACCATCCACCGATCAACCGTGCCCGCCTGCTGCTGCGGGCCGAGGTGCGCCATGCGCTGGACTCCGGCCAGATCGAACTGAGTTACCAGCCCAAGGCGGATCTGCGCAGCGGTCGGATCAGCGGTGTGGAGGCCCTCGTCCGCTGGCGCCATCCGGTCGACGGCGTGCGGCAGCCCGACGCCTTCCTGGCGGAGATCGAACGTGCCGGGTTGATGCCGAAGCTCACCGTGCAGGTCCTCGACCAGGCCTTGGCCGACTGCGCGCGCTGGCACGGCCGGGGTGCCCCGCTCGCGGTGTCGGTGAACGTCCCCGCGTCGGTCATCGTCGACCGCGCCTTCGTCGGCGTGGTGCGGGCCGCGCTCGCCCGGCACCGGCTCCCGCCCTCGGCGCTTGTCATCGAGGTCACCGAGGACTCCCTCATCGTGGCGCGGGAGCTGGCGCAGGGAACCCTGGCGGGGCTGCGCCGGTTCGGTGTGCGGGTCAGCCTGGACGACTACGGCACCGGCTTCTGTTCGCTGTCGTACCTGCGCGAACTGCCGGCCGACGAGGTGAAGCTGGACCGGACCTTCCTGCGTGACCTCGACCGCGATCCGGCCGCGGCCGAGATCGTGCGGTCCACGGTCTCCCTGGCACATGCGCTGCGGTTACGGATTGTCGCCGAGGGGGTCGAAACGCAGCGTTCCTGGACCTCTCTCGCCGCCTGGCAGTGTGACGAGGTCCAGGGGTACTTTGTGTCACGTCCGATGGCGGGGGAACGAGTCGTCGGCTGGTTGCGGGAATGGGGCAGCAGGCTTGCCGTCCATCCCGGGACCGCGCCGCGCGCCGTGGCGGGACCGGTCGACACCTGCGCGGCACAGTCCCCGATCTCCCCAATCGTGGCACCGGCGGTCGAGGCCGTCGCGCCCACGCGGCCGTCAGCGGCGGGACCGGCAACCCGGCGGGCGGTCGGGCGCCGGGTGCCGGCCGACCTTGCGGCGTCCTGATGGCGGGCGATGGCGTGGCGGTCGCACCGGGCCCGTGAGGGCGGTCCGATTCGGGGGTCCGGGCGCCGTCGGCACCAGGACCCCGATGTCCCCGATGTCCGTGATTCCGGTGATCAGGGTTCGGGCCCATCCCGGCCGGCTGCGGCGTCCAGCCGTAGCGTGAGCGCGGCGACGGCGGCGATCTGCCGTGCGTCCTCGCCCGGGGCGCCGGCCACGATGCCCGCGCAGATGTCGCGGTACATGGCCGGGTAGCTGTCGAGCCGGTTGACTCGCCGCCGCCGCAGGATGTGGGACCCGGCCTCCGCGGTGTACTGCGAACCGTCGACGATGGTGGCCGTCACGCCGTTCGCGCGCAGCTGGGACTGTTCCCGCAGACCGTGCCGGCTGCCCCCGGCACTGGTCAGCACGAGCGAGAGGACCGCGTCGTTCTCCAGCTCGACGTACACCGTGAAGGTGTCCGTGCGGGAGCGGGCCACCGTGCTCCGGCGGACCGGCGCGAAGTCGTTGAGCCAGAGGAAGTGGTCGATCCAGTGGCAGCCGTTACTGACCAGCCGGGTGCGTGAGGACGGCCAGCGGTACCAGTGCCGGCGGGGAAGCGGTTCCTCGTACACCACGGCACTGTAGATCAGCGGCTCGTTGCCGTCGGCCAGGCGCAGGTCGGAGCGCAGCCAGGCGTTCATCGGGCTGTGGCGTCGCTGGAAGCAGGCGAACAGGCGCCCGCCGGCGTGAAGGAGTTTCACCAGCCGGCCGAGATCCTCCTCTGTGGTGACAACGGGCTTCTCGACGACGGCCACCGAGCCGAGCCGCAGCGCATCCCGGGCCAGCGGCGCGTGCGTGTGGTGGTAGCCCGCGATGAGGACGACGTCGGCCCGCTCCCCGTCCCGGAGCAGCGCCGCGGTGTCCCAGGAACATCGGTCCGGTCGCCGGGTGCCCAGCTGGACGGGGTCGATCTCATGCACACCGACGAGGTCGAGGTGATCACGGACGTGCGGGACGATCTGCGTCTTGGCATAGTGTCCCAACCCGAACAGGACAGCGGTGGGTCGTCCGGACGCGGATGGCGGGCCATAGCGCCGGGTGCTCTCCGTGATCGGACTGACCCCGGCGAGTGGACGATCCCCGGGGCGGGCCCCGGTCCACTCGGTTGCAAGCCAGGCGACGAGACGGTCGACGGCGCCGGGGTCCACCGGTGCTCCCGACATCGGGGACCAGCCGATGAGCGTGTCGTCCACGGCCGGGAACGCGGTCGCCGGCCGGGCCCGGTAGACGACCGCGGATCGCGGTGGCGGCGGATCGGGGCTGACGAAGCCGAGTGGGTCGGCGGGAGCGCCGGTGGGGCCGCCCGGCCCCACCGGGCGGACGAGGTCCTGATGCAGGACGACGCGTTCCATGCACGCCGGGTGGCAGGGGGCGACGAAAGCGACGGTCGTTCCCGTCGGCGAAGCCGCCCCGCTGACGGGTGGGACCGCCTCGATCAGGGTGCCCAGGCCCATGCCGAAGTAACGCTGGTTGCGGTCGCGTTCCCGCAGCCGGCTGGCCGTTTTGCGGGCGACCGCGCGGATGCCGAACTCGCGGGTGTAGGCGGCGAGGGCCCGGCTGCTGCCCGCCCTGACGAAGAACTGACCGTCCACGGGGAACAGCGTCACCCAGATGTCCGGGCGGATCCGGCAGTGGCCGGGCAGGGGGGTCTCGTCGAGGAAGCCGGCCAGCCACCGGTTCCCGATCAGGATGTTCATCCCGGTGCCGGGGTCCGGTCGACCGGGACATCCGCGAGGCCTGCCGGGCCTGCCGGGTCTGCGGGGTCCGTAGGCGTGACCGCCAGTCGTTCGTGACACGCCTCCGCCAGCAGGGCCATCGGCCGTGACAGCGTCTCTTCGATCATTCGCGCGCAGTTCTCGAACGCATCCCGACCGCCGTCGAGGGGGTCGGCCAGGTCGTCGAGGGCAGCCGGTAGCGCGTGGCCGGCGGCCCGGATCCGCCGGGCCGTGGCGGCGAGATACTCCCCGGCCGCCCGTGTCCCGCCCGGGGGGATGTCGGCGGGGCGGACTCCGGAGGTCACCCGTCCGAACTCGCGCAGGGTGAAGGTACGGCGCATGGCCCGTGGCACAAGGCCCACCACCGTCGAGCGGTGTGCGCGGGTCGCGCACAGCACCAGATCGCTGGCCTGGACCAGATCCGGTGTCAGCAACCTTGCCCGGAAGCCGGACGGGTCGAGCCCCCGCGATGTCAGGATCGCCGCGGCCTGGGGGTACATCGCCTCACCTGCCCGGGCGCATACTCCCGCGCTGCTCACCAGAAGGTCCCCGGCGGGGCTGGGTGGATGCCATCCCTCGGATGAGGACTCGTTACCCCCGGTCCCACCGGATGCCTGCGCGCCGGCCGCGCCGAGGCTGATCTGGTCCAGCGCGGCGCTGAACCGGGCGGCGGCGAGATGCTCGGCCAGGGGCGAGCGGCAGACGTTTCCGGTACACACCATCAGTACTGCCCACGGTCGTTGCCGCACTGCCACCCCTTCCTCCGTCATCCCTTTCCTCCTCTCTCCGCCGGGGTCGGCGGGGCGCGGACCAGCTCAGCGCGACCGCGAGGGCTCGCTCCGGCGCCAGTAGACGCAGGTCCAGTCGACTTCGATGATCGGCTCGGTCACCCCGTGGGCGGCCCGGTAGTCCTCGACTGCCGCCCGGCAGCCAGGAACGGCTCCATAGTCGTCAACGATGCAGAAGCCGCCGTCGGAGAGCTTCGGGTAGAGCGCCGTCAGCGCGTCGGTGGTGCTCTCGTACATGTCGCCGTCGAGGCGCAGGACCGCGAGGCGCTCGATGGGCGCGGTGGGCAGGGTGTCCCGGAACCAGCCGCGCAGGAAACGGACCTGATCGTCGAGCAGGCCGTAGCGGCGGAAGTTGTCCCGCACCTGCTCGAGGGACACCGACAGCTCCGCGTACTCGTGGTGGCGGTCGCCGGTGTCGGCGGCGTAGCGCCCCGGATTGGGCGCGGGCAGGCCGGCGAACGAGTCGGCGACCCAGACCGTGCGGTCGGGGACGCCGTAGGCGGCGAGCACCCCGCGCATGAGGATGCACGCGCCGCCCCGCCATACCCCGGTCTCGATGAAGTCGCCTGGGACGCCGTCGACGATGACTCGTTCGGCGCACTCCTGGAGGTTGCGCATCCGGCGGTCGCCGGTCATCGTGAGCGCCAGCCGTGGCCAGTCCCGGCCGTCGGTCCGGGCGCCCGGTGCGCTCCTCTTGACGATTTCCATTCCCTGGCTGCGGAAGGCTCGTACCAGCATCCTCTTCGCGCCGGTGCGCGGCTCCCACGCACCGCCGTCCCGACCATCCCAGAGAGAGCAGGTCAGCGTCGCGCGAAGCAGATCGAGGTACCGCACCGAGGTATCGGAAAGATCGTGACGGGCGACGGTCGGGTCGTGCGGGGCGACGGTCGGCGTCGTGGTCATCGTGGCTCCTGATGAGAGGGGTGAGCGCGGAAAGGGGATGGGACCGTGGGCCGTCAGGCTCCGTTCGCTGTCGGGTGAGGCGCCGTCCAGGGGGACGCTGTCGGGTGAGGCGCCTGCCGCGCGGGCGAGCAGGCGGGTACTGGCCAGGTGCAGCGACACGGCCGAGGCGGTGTAGGTGATCCCCGACACCGCGGCCACGATCGGCAGGCGGCCGTCGTGCAGCGCCGCCGCGAGGCCGAGCACGGTCGACAGCGCGACCGGGACCTGGATGGCAAGCACCGTGCGGGCGGCACGGAACCCGAGCAGCACATGGGTGAGCAGGTAGTCGACGGACTGCGGGATGGTCGCCAGCACGAGGACCTGGGCGGCCGGGGCGGCGGGGGCGAACCGCGTGCCGTAGACGATGCGGATGGCCGTCGGCGTGACGAGGGCGATCGTGCCCGCCACCGCGGCGGCGAGGGCGACGGTGGCGATGACCGCGCGGCGCACCACCCGGGCCCGCTGCCGGGGATCGACCAGGGTGCGGAGCCGGCTGAACATCACCATGCCGGTCGCCTGGCAGACGGTCGTGCAGGCGCCGGCGACAGCGACGGCGACGGCGTAGAAGGCCACCTGCTCGGCGGCCAGGAAGGTGGCGACGAGCAGCATGTCCAGCTTGTAGATGAGCTGGGCCCCGACGACGGTGCCGTAGGCCCCCAGGGCGGACCGCATGAAACGGCGCCGGGGCAGCAGGCGTCCCGGCCGCGCGAGGGCGGGAAGGCCGCCGAGCACCGCCACGTGGTACCCGAGTGGGGGTAGCAGGGCCGTCACGCCGAGGGTCAGCATCCACAAGCCTGGATCGCGGACTCCCCTGCCGGCGAGCGCGGCGAACGCGGCCAGTGTCGCCGCCGCCGGTAGCAACCGGACGAGCTGGAACTCGCCGGTCATCCGACCGCGGCGCTGCGCGAGCCCGGCGGCGTTGGAGGCGGCCACGGCCGCGGCGGTGAAGCAGGTCGCGCCCAGCACGGCGACGGCGTCCCAGGCGGCTCCCCGCCCGGCTCCCGTGCCGCCCGAACGGCCCGGGCCCACAGTGATCAGCATCGGCACCACGGTGAACAGCACCGCGGCGAGCAGCGCCGACGCGACGGTCTGGGTGAGCAGCGGGCCGAGCAGCGCGCGGTCCTCACCGTCATCGGTGACCAGCGTCTGGGAAACACCCAGGGCGAACACCATCGCGAGCATGCCCGCCCAGGTCTGCAGCGCGACGAACTCGCCGCGGGCCACCGGCCCCAGAGCGCGGGCGGCCAGGACGCCGGTCGCGGTCCCGACGACCAGCGTGCCCGCGTTGCCGGCGAGTACGGCGACGGTGGAGCGGGGAAGCCGGCTCGCGAGCGGGCCGGTCATGACGGCCCGGCGGCTGACGGCTCTGGTCATCCGCGCCGAGCGGTGTCGCGCACATGGGCAACGGCGCGCAGGAAGCCGTCCACGGACGCGGCGAGCTCGATGTCGCCGATCACCTTCTCCGACTCCTGGGCCATCCTGGCCAGGACGTCGGGGCGCGCGCGCAGCTCCCCGAGGATCCGTGCGAGCGCGTCCACATCGCCGACCGGGTGAACCCGGCCGTTGCGGCCGGGACGGACGTCGTCGGTCGGGCCGGTGGAGCCCACCCGGTCGCTGACCACCACCGGCAGGCCGCAGAGCACCGCCTCCTTGACCGCCAGCGGATGCGGATCCCGCTCGGCGGGGTGCAGGTAGAGGTCGCTGGCCGCGTACAGGCGGGGGAGCCGTTCCTGGTCGGCGAATCCGACCATCCGCAACGCGCCGCCGAGCTCGGCGGCCACCGCATCGAGAGTGGCGCGCAGCACTCCGTCCCCAGCCATGATCACGATGATTTCCCGGTCGACCGGACCCCGGGGCGTGCGGGTGAGGATGCGCAGTGCGTCCGCGATGTCGAGGGGGCGCTTCCGAGAGATCATCTTTCCGGCGAACAAGGCGACAAGGGCGTCCGGGGCGATGCCCAGCTCGGCGCGGATCGCCGTTCGATGCTTGTCCCGATGCGCCAGTACGGCCCGCAGCGCCGTCTCATCGGTGGGATACGGCGTGCGGAACATGCGGGTGGCGGGGACTCCATAGTTGGCCAGGTACGCCTCGTTGTTGTCGCCGATCGTGAGGAATGCGCTCACTGAACGCATCAGGTGGGGCAGCGTGAGCCGTTTGACGGCGCGGACGGCTGGGGTTCGCTGGCCGAGGAGCTCGCTGTCACTGATCATGAGGGCGGGTACGCCTCGTCGCCGGCACCAGGCGAGCGCCGCGAGGGAATGGGCGTACCGGTATCCGTAGACGAGCACGCATGCGGGGCGCAGTCGGTCCAGGGCCGCCCAGGTCCGGGTAACCATCTGCCGGGTGACGTCGGGCTGCCGCCAGCCAGGGCGCAGCGGCAGGTCCGCGATGAACTCGTGGTGATAACCGGTTACGACGTCCGATTTCCACTGCACGTCGAGGCCGAAATCCGCGTCGAAGTAGCGTTCCAGGCCCGATCGGGACAGGAAGAGCACCCGAAGATCCACCTCGTGTTCGGTCAACGCCCGGTACAGCGGCGCGAAATGCTGGATCGCGTGCGATACGACGACTGCCACCGTCGTCGACCTGGGGACGGAGGTCATGAGCCGGCTGTTCCTCCTCGCAATGACCGCTGATCGGACCGGGTGGGCCGTGCGCCAGTACGAATCGATCCGACTCTGTCACTCAAAGTATTAATCGAGCAACTGTCTGTAGATGCGTGTCGTGGGTCGCGGATCGCGGGTGCCGAGTGGCGGTGGGGCCTGAGTGGCGGTGGGGCCTGAGTGGCGGTGGGGCCTGAGTGGCGGTGGGGCCTGAGTGGCGGTGGGGCCTGAGTGGCGGTGGGGCCTGAGTGGCGGTGGGGCCTGAGTGGCGGTGGGGCCTGAGTGGCGGTGGGTGGCGGTTGCGGCGTCATCGGGTGGAGACACGCGGGTTCCCCGCCGTGGTCGTCCTCCTTCTATCACTGTCAGTGATAGAAGGGGGGCTGTCCGAGGGGCGCGCAGTGTCGTTGTCGACCGATGGCGGTACGTGACGCCCATGGCCCGGCTTTCCTTACTCACGGGTGGTGGTTGGAGTGACCAGGCGGGTCGTCGTCGCCGGCGGGGCCGGCTTCCTCGGAAGCCATCTCTGTGACCGCCTGCTGGCTCGGGGTGCCGAGGTGATCTGCGTCGACAACTTCCTCACCGGCCGGCCGGGCAACATCGACCATCTTCGGAGGCATGGCGGGTTCCGCCTGCTGCGGCGGGACGTGACCGAGCCGATCGACGTCACTGGCCCGGTCGACGCCGTGCTGAACTTCGCCTCCCCCGCGTCCCCGGTGGACTATCGGGCCCTGCCCCTGGAGACTCTGTCGGTCGGTGCGTCGGGTACCGCGAACCTGCTGGATCTGGCATATCGCAAGAACGCCCGGTTCCTTCTGGCCTCCACCTCGGAGGTCTATGGCGACCCCCGGGTCCACCCCCAGCCGGAGGAGTACTGGGGCCACGTCAATCCGATCGGTCCGAGGAGCATGTACGACGAGGCCAAGCGCTTCGCCGAGGCGTTGACCACCGCCCACCGCGCCACCCACGGCACGTCCACCGGGATCATCCGGATCTTCAACACCTATGGGCCGAGGATGCGCGCCGACGACGGGCGTGCCATCCCGACCTTCATTGCGCAGGCCCTGCGTGGCCAAGCCGTCACCGTTGCGGGCGAGGGTCGCCAGACCCGGTCGCTGTGCTACGTCGACGATCTGGTGGAGGGGGTCGTGCGCATGCTGGACAGCGACCTTCCCGGTCCGGTGAATCTCGGCAGTCCCCAGGAGATGACGATCATTGATGCGGCGCGGCTCGTCGTGGAGGTATGCGGGGCTGACGTCCCGATCACCTTCGTTCCGCGACCGCAGGACGATCCCACCGTGCGCTGCCCCGACATCACGCTGGCGCGGGAGGCGCTTGGATGGCGACCCCTGGTGGACGTACGGGACGGGCTTGCCCGCACCGTGGCCTGGTTCCACGGACGTGTCGAGCGGCCGCGGTCCCCGTGGCTGGTGCCCCGTCAGGAGCCGCCGGCAGGCTCGGACGTGCTGGGCGGTGACCGCGACGGGTTCACCGTGCGGACTGGTGAACCGGGGCTGGCGGTCAAGGTGGGTGAGGACGACGCGACGGATTCGTGACCTCAATCCATTGCTCTTTGTAAGACGTCGACTACTTTAAGTATGTGACCCAGGATGGCTCTGGAAACCTCGCGGCGATCTCCGGGCATCGTGCCGGTCCGCTGCGCTGGCGGCTGGCGGGACGTCTGGCCGCGGGCCTTCCCAGCCTGCGCGGTCGTGGCTGGCCGACCCGATGGATGCAGGACCCTGCGAACACCTACAGCGGTCCCCGCTATCGGCCACCAGCGCTCGCGCCGGTGTTCGACGCGGTTCTGCGCCCCGGTGACTGTTGCTATGACGTCGCTGCTGGCCTCGGGATCTACACCCTGTGGGCGGCCGGGGTAGTGGGAGCGGCCGGCGAGGTGCATGCCTTCGAGGAAGCACCGCGCACCGGGGCGACGCTCGCGGCACTGGTCGAGCGCAACCGGCTCTCGAGTGTCCACCTGTCCAGTGCCGCGGTGGGTGCCAGTGCCGCGGTGGGTGCCAGTGCCGCGGTGGGTGCCAGTGCCGCGGTGGGCGTCGCGCCCATCCCGGGCGCGACGCCCATCACCCTCGATGCCCACGCCGCGCGGCACCGACCGCCCGCCCTGGTCAGGATCGGTGGTGAGGCCGAGAGCCTCGACGTGCTGCGCGGCGCCGGTGAGCTCCTACGGGCGCATCGGCCGGCCCTCCTGCTGGCGATGCCGCCCCGCCCCGCCCGCCGCGGCGGAGACCGTTCCGGCGAGAACAGCCACCGCGGCGAAGGGGATCGGCGGGCTGCCGGGGAGAATCCCGGTGAGCTGGTCTCGCTGCTGGCCGCCGCCGGCTACCGGATCCTCAATCTGAGCCGGCGCGGGCTGACCGGGCAGGGCGTCTTCTCGCCGAACGTGCTCGCGCTCCACGACGGCTGGGAGCGTTTCGAACAGGTCGCCGTCACCCTGCGGCGTACGCCGCTGCCCCGCGACCGGACGGCGTGAGGTTCGGGCATGCCTGATCTTCTCTGTTGGCGAACTCTCTGCTGGCGGACGTCCCGGGCCGCCTGCCCGCTCGCGGGATGTCCGCGGCGCCACTCAGGTACGCCTGCCGGCGACGCCTCGCCGATCCCCTCGGGTGCGCCGTGGTGATCGCCCCGGCCGTGCCGGGTGGGAGGGTTGCCCACGCCGTCCGCCGTCCGCCGCTGCTGTGGCTGATGATCGTGATGGTCGGCGTGGTGCCGTGGTTCGTCGAGGCGCTCCGGCTGCCGTCCGAGCCCGACCGGGTGGTCCTGCGCTCGGTGGCGTTCACGTTCGAATGCCTCGCCGCGCTGCTCCTGGTCGGTGCGCGAGCGGGGCGTGGTTACGGGCTGGGGTTGTTCCGTCTCGGCCCCTGGTACCTGCTGTGGACCGGGATGTCGTTCGGGCTGGTGTCACTGGTCTGGCACACCCCCCAGCTGGACACTCCGCAGATCCATCTCGACGGCGTGCTGCGGGCACTCGCCCTGGCGAGCCTCGCCCTGCCGCTGTGGACCTGCGGATACCTGCTCGGCCCGGGCCGGCTGGTGACGCGCGCGGCCACCCGGTTTGCCACCGCGGCGGCGCCCGGGACCGGTACCCGGCTGCGCGACCGGAGCGTGCTGTGGATCCTGTGCGGGATCTCGGTGGCGGCCCGGGTCCTGCAGATTCTCCTGGGCCAGTATGCCTACCTGGGCGACGCGTCCCAGAAGGTCTCCGAGGCGAGTGCCTACGCCCAGCCGCTCACCCTGCTCGGCGGCCTCGGGATGTCCGCCCTGCTCATCGCCGCCGTCGATCTGGCCCGGGGCAGGGAAGACGGGGGCGGGGGGCGTCGGCGGACCTTCGTCGCCCTGCTGTCCGTCGAGATCCTCTTCGCTGTCGCCAGCGGGATGAAGGGGGTGTTCGCGACCAGCGTGTGGGGAGTGCTGATCGCGTTCTCCGTCGCCCGCGGCCGGCTTCCGATGCGGTGGATCGTCGCGGCCGCCGCCATCTTCGTCCTCGTGCTGATTCCCTACAACGCCTCCTACCGGGCCCAGGTACGCGGCCAGAGCCACACCATGGACGCTCGGTCGGCGGTGTCCATGGCGCCGACCGTGCTGGGCCGGACGCTGTCCGGGGACGCCCCCGCGGGGGAAGGCCCCGGGGAGTCACCGTTGGAGTACCTGACCTCGCGGATGCGAGGCATCGACAGTCTGGCCATCGTCGTCCAGCTGTCTCCCGACATCGTTCCCTACCGGGACATCAACGAGCTGTTCCTGGCTCCCGTCCTGACCGCCGTGCCCCGGGCGGTCTGGCCCGACAAACCGATCAGGGCCACCGGCTACGAGTTCAAACAGCAGTACCTCTCGGGGAACGCCCGGATCTACTCCGCGGCCGCTGTCTCCCCCCAGGCCGACCTCTATCTGCACGGGGGCTTGCTTCCCCTGCTGGTCGGCATGGCACTACTGGGCGCCGGTTTCCGACTGATCGACGAGGCGTGGGACCCGATGAAGGATCTACGCTACATCGTGATCTTCGTTCCGCTCTTCCTCCAACTGGTCAACTCCGAGAGCAGCGTGGGGGACCTCCTCGCGGCGTTGCCCATCCAGCTGGCCGTGCTGTTCCTGACGGCACGCTTCGCCTACGGTGGCGCCCGGCCCGCAACGAAGGGAAAAAATCTTGCTTATGGACGCCAGTGATGTTCTTTACCGAACCAAGATCTCGATCGCCGGTGCCCTGACGTCCCCGGCGGTGGGAACGGTCATCGCGGCGGCCACCCGCAACCGGGTCCCCAACCACGGGCTGCGTTTCGACGTGGCTGACCGCGACTTCACCCCGCAGGCGCGGGCGGCGCTGTTCTGGCGGCTGTACGAAGGGGCCGAGATCCGGATGATCCGCCGTCATCTCACGACCTCGGGCACCGTCGTGGAACTTGGTGCGAGTCTGGGCATCACCAGCGCGCATATCGCCTCGCGGCTGGCACCCGGCTCGCGGCTGGTGTGTGTGGAGGCCAATCCCCACCTCATCGAGGGCCTCACGCGACGCCTGGCCGCGTACGCCGGGCACATCACCCTGGACGTGGAGAACAGGGCGATCACGCAGGCCGTGGGTCCGGTGGCGTTCGCCCTCGTCGGGAACAACCTCGGTTCCCGGTTGTGGGACGACGCGTCACGGCGGACCGTCACCATTCCGGCGGCCACGCTTCGGGACCTGCTGGTACGCAAGAGGATCGCTGAGTTCGACCTCGTCAGCGACATCGAGGGTGCGGAGGCGTCGTTTCTGCTGGGGGATCCGGGCGCGCTGGACCGGTGCCGTCGAGCGGTGTTCGAGATGCACGACACGACCTTCGAGGGACGGCCCGTCACCGCGGCGGACCTGCTCGACGCCGCGCGTGGACTGGGCTTCCAGGTGGTCGACCGCCACGGAGTGGTGGTCACGCTCAGCCGGGACGGGTGAGCTCCCCCGTGCCGGCAGCCTTCTCCCGCCGGTCGACTCCCCCCGCGGGGTCCGACGGACCGATCGGCCGGTCCTGGGCCGGGCGAGGACGCGGGACGGAGCGGGCCTCGCGTGTCCACGTACTCCACCGGGACGCCCGGGGTTCCCCGGGCAGGGTCTGGTCGATGTCGGGGATGCGGGCGAGACCGTCCACGACGCCGCGCAGGCCGCAGTGGACGCGGACGATTCCGCGCCGGCGCACCAGCTCGGACACGGCGACCCGGGGCAGCACCGCCAGGAGCAGCCAGGCGGTCACCAGCGCCACCTGCCGCGGGCGGCCGTGGATGCGGGCGAACCACAGCCGGTTGCGCACCGTGTAGTAGGTGTAGCCGTTGCCGGGTACCGTCCCCCCACCGGTGTGCCAGGCCTGGGCCGGACTGACGAGGACACGCCACCCGGCCGCCCGAGCGCGCTGGCAGAGATCCACGTCCTCGTAGTACAGGAAGTACCGAACGGCCATCGGCACCTGCCGATGACACTCGGCCTTGACAAAGGTGATCGCGCCGGTGACCCACGGCACGTCATCGGCGTGGTCCGTGGGGGTCCGGCGGGCGCGCGGCACGGTGAAGACGCGGGTGAGCCCGGCGAAGCCCGGATGCAGACCGTCGGCGTTGACCAGAGTGGGTCCGACGATGCCCACGCCCGGGCGGGACAGTAGTTCCAGACAGGCGTCGACGGTGGCCGGCACGAGCTGGACGTCATTGTTGAGCAGGAGATAGCAGTCGGTGGCCGGATAGGCGTCACACGCGTGCCGGAAGCCGCCGCCGAAACCGAGGTTGCCGGGGGGGACGAGCCAGGCCGTCTCTTCCCCGAGGCCGTCGGGTCGTCCTCGCAGGTCGTTCGCCACCACGACGACCTCGCTGATCTGAGGCATCGCCGCCAGCTGCGCGGCCAGATCCATCGTCGGCCCGGTCGGCCCCCAGTGGACGATGACCGCCGTGGTCCTCATGCGCGCACCAGGGGCTCGGGAACCTGCCCGGACGCGGGTCGCGGGGTGGAGGGCGGGACGTCTGGCACGGCCAACGTGGACCAGGGTGCCGCCGTCAGGGGCCGCCGGGCCGGCGGCGGAACCTCCGCGTCGACGATGCGGTACCCGTGCCCGCGCAGCAGGTCGCCGACGGCCTCGGCGTTGCGTCCGGTGACCTCGCAGATCACGGTCGGGCGGATGTCGCCCAGAAGCCGGCGCCCACCGCTGAGGACCGCGTGCTCGGCCCCCTCCACGTCGATTTTCACGACGTCCGGTGCCGGGAAATGGGTGAGCAGGCCGTCCAGGGTGAAGGTCGGCACGAGCTGTGCCGCGCGGGTGCCGCCGGTCTGGCTGCTGCCGAATCCGTCCAGATGGCTGGTCGCGCGGTTGCGACTCGCGATGTGGAACGTGCTGATCCCCGGGGCCGCACCGACCGCGGCGGGCAGGATCTTCACCGTGGCGCGGCCATCGGTGGCCGATGATCCGCCGTGGCGTGGTGACCGTGTCTGCGACCGGCGCAACATCCCGACCAGCCAGGTGTCGGGCTCGACCGCGACGACTGTGCCGGACGACGTCGCGGCGGACGCGGCGGCGAAGGCGAACAGTCCCACGTTCGCGCCGATGTCCCAGACCACGTGGCCGGGGCGCACGACCTCGCCGACCAGGTCGGTCAGGACCGGATCGACGGCGGCGAGACTGGGGCGCAGATACTTCAGACCCGCCTCGGAAGAGACGTAGATGCGCGTCGCCTGGAAGGGAGGCGGCAGGCGGCGGGCCACCACCAGATGGTGGGTGAGCCGTTCCGCGAGAGGGCGTAGGACGGACAGGGTCGGCACGGTGTTCTCCCGTCGGGAAGTTTGTTCGGTTTCGTGGTGATTCGGTGCGACCGGGGCGGGTCAGGTCCGGGTGTGCGTCAGAGGCGGGCGGGCGACGATTCCGTGTCGCCGGAGCGCAGGTTGCCGGAGCGCGGGCCGCCGGAGCGGACTTCGTGGACGACCGTGGTGCGTACCGCGACAGGCAGCTCGGCATCGATCACGTACGCGGCGGTGTACGCCGGCACCGTACGGCTCCATCCGACCGCCCGGCGGGTGGAGCGCACCACCCACCGCCCCGGTCCGCCGGCCCGCAGGACCAGCCGCCCCTGGGAGGTGGTCACCGTGAGCGCATCCGTGGCCCCGCTCCGGGTGGCCGCGTTCCGGCTGGTCCCGATCGAGGTGGTCCCGATCGAGGTGGTACTGGTTCGCCTGGTATCGGCCGCCGCGGCGGTGACGGACACCCCGGGGGCGAAGTGGAACAGCACCTCGACGTGGTGGCGGCCCTCCCCGGTGATCCGATCGTCGACGGACAACCCACTCGGGTCGAGTCGCCACGTCCGCCAGTGCACGGGTCGCCCGGGAAGGTGGCGGTAGCCGTCATGGCCGGCGGCCAACGTCGCCACGTTTTCGTGGTGGCACATCGTGACAAGAGTGGGACGGGCCCGGCGGCCCGCCCGGAACGCGCCCCAGACCTCGGTCGAGTCGGCGTGATCGACGATGACGGTCGAGTGGGCGGCGGTACCGCGTTCGGCGTCCCGATCCGGTCCGGGGGCGTAGGTCGAGGTCCCGGTATCCACCAGGAGCGGCCGGCCGTCGTGCCAGAGCAGAAACGCGAGGGTGTCGGCGTGGGCGTGGGCCGGAAGGTCCTCGGGACAGGGCAGGCCCACGTCGGCGAGCAGATGCCACGGTCCAGCCGTCAGCACGGCGAGACCGCTGTCGACCAGCAGAAGGGCGTCGGCCCGGTCAGATGCGGGCGTCCGCGGACGGGGCACGGTCCCCACGGTCGACTGCGACGTCGAGGTGGGCATCTCGGCCAGGCGCGGTGCCGGGATCGGAACGGGACCCGGACCCTGGACTGCGATCGGCGTCGGTCTTACCGGAGCCGGGAGAAGCAGCCGCAGGGCCTCGGCGGGCACCGCGAACCCGTCGTTGAGCGTGGGAACCACGCCGTCCGGTCCGAGTACGGCCGTCAGCCAGGACCGCATCCTGCCGGCCGCGTCGAGCAGGGCGCCGGACACCACGTGGCCCGCCGCGGTGAGCAGCCCGGCGACGTCGTCGAGGTCGGCCAGCACCTGACAGTGATAGGTGGGGGAGCGCTCGTAGTGTCCACCGTCGCTGAGGACCTGCCGATCGAGCTCGCGCAGCAGCGCGTCGACCCATCGTCGGCGGCCGCGGGCGTCGTCATCGGCGACCGCCAGCCCGATCAGCGCCTTGTAGTTCTTCAGCAGGTGGTTCCCGCCGACGTCGGTCTCCAGATGAGTGCGCAGGAAGGACCGGCAGACGCCGAGGTCGGCGAGGACCGCCATCTCGGCGGGCGTTCCCCGCGCGAGCCGGGGCCACAAGGCACACAGCGTCCAGGCCCGGAGTGACACGACGTAGGGCGACCAGGCAACCGGATCGCCCAGGGCCACCGAGGTCCGCCAGGCCAGATACAGCCGGGCGAACATCGCGGGCCCCTGGACAGCCTCGGTGGTGAATGCCCATGCCCAGTCCCAGTAGTGCAGATGGTAGCGCCACAGCAGCGGAGCGTCGGCCTGCCTCCAGTCCCATCGGGCGGGGGCCGCGGCGGCGCCGGCCCCCGCGGGGGTGCCGGTCGTGGGGGTGGGGGGTACGGGGGTTCCAGTAGCGGGAGTGTTGGAGTCCCGGGGACACAGATCGCGGGAGTGACCGAGCAGGGTTAGGCGGCCCGCGACGATCTCGTCGAACATCGGCCGAGCCGGCGGGCATCTGCCGTCGAACGGCAGGAACCCGATCGGCCAGGATTCCGCTGGCGGCCTGCCGCGCAGCAGCATCTCGCCCAGGCCCGGGTGGCGACTCAGGACGGCCCGTTGCCCGCGCAGCCGGACACGGGCACCGAGCTGGACCGGTCGCAGTCCCGCGGTGGTGCGCAGGTAGCGACCGAGCGGAACCGACGCGGTCACCGGTGAACGGACCGAGTCAGTGCGCCGATCGTGAGCTCATACCAGGCGTAGTAGAGACAGAACAGCAGCCCCTGCCGCCCATCCCGCCATCCGCTCCGTAGCAGGTACATGTAGCAGAAGAGGACCGCCGGCTTGGCCGGAACCAGCGGGAAGATCACGTCCCTCGCGATGGTCCGGGTGAGCGGTCGGGTCGACCCGGTGGGCCGGCGCACCTCCTCGCGGACCCGCGCCAACCGCTCCCGGACAGCGGGCTGCGTCACGCGGCGCGCCGCCTCCAGTTCGGCGTAGCGCACGTGCTTGCGTAGCCAGGCGGCGAGTCCCTTGTGGTCCTCGTCGATCAGGTCGGCGGACAGCCGTCCGACCTCACCAGTGACCACGGCCCGTTCGCTGTAGGTGACGGCGGCGTCGAAGTACGCCACCCGCCGATCGAGCAGCCGCGCCTGCCAGCTGTTCGCGTACCACCCGCAATGCGCGATCCAGCGGCCTTCGAACACCAGCCGGCGTCGTTGGCTGTAGGCCGCGCAGTCCGCCGTCCCCAGCCGGGCGGCGATCTCGGCGGCGAGCGCGGTCGACACCCATTCGTCGCTGTCGAGGAAGTACACCCAGTCGTGGGCGATCCCCGGGTTGGTCATCGCCCACTGCCGCTGGCCGGCGAACCCACGCCAGGGCTCGTGCCAGACGGTCGCACCGATGGCGCGGGCCAGATCCGCGGTGCCGTCGGTGGAACCCGAGTCCACGACGACGACCTGTCGACACCAACCGGCGGACCTGATCGCCCGGACGATGTTTGGTGCCTCGTTGTGGGCGAGGATGATCGCGGTGACGGGAACCGATCCCGGCGCCGGCTGTGGCTGTGTCGATCCGGCGGGGGCGGCGGTGTCATAGGGGGTCGGCCAGTTCGCTCGGCGCGGGGTTCGCGTCGTTGCTGGTTCTGGCGCGGCTGGTTCTGGCGCGGCCGGTGCTGGCGTTGCCGGTTCTGGTGCGGCCGGTGGTGCCGCGGGGAACGACGGGCCCTGGCGCGGCGGGATTCGGTGGGTCTGCGTCGTCACGGTGAGCTCTCTCCTGCGTCGAGCAACCAGTCGAAGTAACGCGTCGGATCGAAGGGGTTTCCCGTCTCGGGCCGTGGTGTGAACGTGAGCGCCGTGCGCAGCGCCACGGCGAGATCATCCGCCGACTCCCGGGAGTACGGCACCAGAACCGGGCCGGCCACCTCGCGGTTGTGTGAGGTGTCGCGGGCGATGACGGGTATCCCGGCGAGCCGTGCCTCGGCGAGCGGGTAGCCGAAGGACTCCATCGTCGTCGGCTGCAGCAACGCGCCGGCATCGCGTTGGTGGGCCCGCAGCTCGGCCGGCGTCAGCCGGCCCACGAACCGCAGCGTCCGACAGTGGGACAGGCCGTGTTCGTGGGCCTCGCGATCGGTCGCGGTGACCGTGATCGCGAGGTGGGCTCCGATCTCCTCCTGAAGCCGGGTCGCGGCGGCATCGACCATGCGGAGCAAGTGCCCCATCGGTTTGAACGGCGCGAACAACACGGGACACAGAAACCGGCCCGGCGTACGGGCCTGGGGAGGGGTCGGATCGGGGGACAGCGGATGGGGCCGGACCACCAGCCTGGCGGACAGGCTAGGAAGTATGGTGAGAACCCGGTCCGCCATCGTGGTCGTCGGTACGACGACCACGTCCGCACGACGGGCGAACAGCCGCACGAGACGTGCTGTCCGTGCCACGCCGTCGGGCAGGCCGCCGGGTAGCCGCCGGGCCTCCTCCGCCGGCAGGAAGTGCAGCACGTTGCGCAGCAGGACCCACCGTTCGCCGCGGGTCGCGAGGAAGCCGACGTTGTTGAGGGCGATCGCGCGCGCGTACCGCCCAGGCCGCTCCCGGCGGGCGAGCCAGCCCGGTCCGATCCGGCGATCTCGGCCGACCAGATGGACCTGCAGGCCCGGCCGAAAACTCAGGTAACCGTCCAGTTCGGTCAGGAACCGCAATGCCCCGCCCATCCGGGCACCGGCACAGTCGACCAGGATCGGGTGGGTGCTGGACATCGGCCTCACGCCGAGACACCCCGCGGTGCGGGGTCGTCGACGAAACCGGGCTCGGATGACGGGCGGCTGCCGGGTACCGACACCGGGCGACCGTCGGGCTGCGCGGACCCGCGGATGGCCCGGGTCGTCGATCGGGTCCGGCGGGCGTAGAGGTAGCCCGACGCCGCGTCGCCCAGATGGGCAGTCGGCACCAGGTCGTTACCGAGCAGAGTGACCTCGAAGCCGTGCCGGACCAGCAGGTCGTCGAGCGTACGGGGATCGCCGAACCCGGTGTGCACCTCCATCACGATCCGACCAACCGCGTCCAGCCATCCAGGCTCGTCGAACAGGGCGAACTCGGAGCCTTCGATGTCCAGCTTGACGAGGTCGACCTGGTCGACCCCGCCAGCCTCGAACACCTCTGCCATGGTGAGGACGTCGACGTCCCCGTCCCAGTGTGTCGCGTTCCGGCGGGCCCGCGGATCGGCGAACACGCCGGCGGTCGGACCGACCAGGGCGTGGAGCAGCTGGATGTGGTTCGACACACCGTTGCCGGCGGCATGGTTGATGAAGGCGGGGGCGAACCCGCGCTGCGCCTCGACGGCAATCACATCGGCGCCCGCTCGCGCCGCGAGCACCGAGAACAGGCCCTGGTTTGCGCCGAGGTCGACGACGACCTCGCCGGCCGCCGGCGCGTACCCGGGGAGGGCGTGGTAGACCCCGCGGCAGTACATCTCGCGCGCGCCGCCGAACGCGGTGCCGGGCAACATGACCGTCACCCCGGGCAGCGGCCGGTAGGTGTGGCCGCCGGTGGCCATCGCCCGGTCGGCGGCATCCAGGTTGCCCGCCCGGCGGATGGTCGGAGCATGCCGGGCCACGGCGGCACCGAAGCGCAGCGCCGTCGGGGGACCAGCCACCCTGGCGATCCGTTGGAGGTCCTGGAGCAGCTGGGTGGCCTGGTCGATCCGGAACATCCGGGTCTCCGTTCGGTCGGGAGAGCGGCTTGGGGTCACCCGATAGGGTGATGAGGTGGCCTGCGCCGCGATACCGGCCGCGAACGGCCGCGGACGATGGTCCAGGTCGCGGCGGGCCGCGTCGATCGCGAACGCCTTGTCCTCGATGAGCCGGGCGATCTGTTCGGCCTTCAACCTTGGCGAGGACACCCGCCGCTCGTAGGCGCGGGTCACGGCGATGACGGGGCGGACCGGCACGGGCACGCAGATCACCCGCCGGCCGACGGCGGCGCCGGCCGTGATCACGACCTGCCGGAACGTCAATGCCTCCGGCCCGGCGACGTCATAGGCGCGTCCGATCGCCGCCGCGGTCGTCGTTGCGCGCAGCACGGTGCGGGCCAGGTCCTCGACGTGCACCGGCTGCTGCAGATGATGCCCCCCGCCGGGGACCGGCAGCACCGGAACGCGCCGGAGCAGCGCCAGCAGCCGGGCCATGTTCCGGTCGTCGGGACCCCCGTAGATCATCGTCGGTCGGATGATCGTCCAGTCCAGCCCGCTCGCCGCGATGGTCCCCTCGGCCGCTACCCGGATCCGCTTCGAGGGTGGATCGAGCGTGGTGAAGATCCCGGTGGTGGAAAGGAAGACGGCCCGGCGAATGCCGGCCGCACGGGCGGCGGTCACGATCGTCTCCGCATGGCCGAACCCGAGTGAGGCGATGTTGATCAGCGCCTCGCAGTTCGCCTCGCGGAACGCCGGGAGCAACGTCGCCGGATCGTCGAGGTCACCGCGCACAGTCCCCGCGCCGTGTCGGCGCAGCTTCGTCGCCGCCGCGTCGCTGCGCGCCAGCCCGACGACCCGGTGTCCGTCCGCGAGCGCCCGGTCGACCACCCGGCTTCCGAGGAAACCGGTGCCACCGGTGATGAGGAACCTCATGCGACCACGTCCGGTGCAGGTACCGGTGCAGGTACCTGCACCGGTGGGGAAAGGGTCGTCGGTGGAGGCGGCGCCGGGAACGGTGCGTTGTCGAACAGCAGCGTCTGGTACCGGCGGGCCAGATCGTCGCGATCGTAGTGGGCCTCGACGTGCGCCCGCCCGCCGCGGGCCATCCGCGCCCGGCGGTCCGGGTCCGCCGCCAGGACCAGGATCGCCTCCGCCAGCGCGGCCGAGTCCTCGGGGGGCACGACCATCTGCCCGGCGGCAAGGAGGATCCGGGCCGCCTCGCCGCGGACCGCCCCGATCACCGGGCGGCCCGCGGCGAGGAACTCGAACATCTTCGATGGGATGAACGTGTCGAACATCGGCACGTCCCGCAGTGGGACAACGCAGATGTCGGCGGTCGCGACGACGGCGGGTACCTCCTCGCGGGCAACCCCGTCGCGCAGCACCGTGTTGGCCAGTCCCAGGCTCTCGACGTGCCCGACGAGCCTGCGTTTCTCGGCCCCCTCACCGACGAAGGCGAACCGGATCGGCCGGCCGGTCACCCGGGCGGCCGCGTCGGCGATCGAGGTCAGTCCGTGCGAGATGCCGTGGGCGCCGAGGTAGAGCACGAGGGTGTCGCCGTCGGTGGCGCCCAGCCAGGCCCGGATGTCGGCCGAGGCCGCGGTCGTCGGGTGGAACCGGCGGAGGTCCACGCCGTTGGGAATCACGTGCACCTTGCGCGGCGCGATGCCTCGTCGCACGATGTCCTCCCGGAACCCCTCCGTCACCGTGACAACGGCGTCGGCGGCCCGGTAGGCGGCGAGTTCGAGGCGTTCGAGAACGCCGAGGACCCGCCGGTCGGTGAGGACGCCGAGGTGCTCGAAGATGGCCGGCCACAGGTCGCGGACCTCCACAACCAGCCGGGCGCCGCGCAGCCTGGCGAGCAGCCAGGCCGAGCCGAGGGGAAAGAAGGTCGGCGAGGACACCACCACCACGTCGGCCGGGCCGGCGGGCCGGCCGCCGAGCAGGACGCTGGTGACCATGAACGACAGATGACCGAGGGTCTTGCGGGCGATCCCCTCGTTGGGAGTGGCATAGAGCCAGGTGCGTACGACGCGGTACCCGTCGACCCGCTCGGTCCGCAGCCAGGCGCCGCGATAGGCGGCAGGGATCTTGCCCGTCGGGTGGTTCGGCATGCCGGTGAGTACGGTGACGTCGAGCCCGTTCGCCGCCCACGCGCGTGCCGTCTCCGACAACCGGGACTGGGGAGCTCCGGTCTCCGGGGGGAAGTAGTGCGTCACCAGCAGGACGCGCGACCGGACAGGAGAGGGGACCACCGACCTCGACCTCCAGTCGCCCTTTACATACTTCACCATGAGTAATGTATTGTATTCTGTGAGTGACTAAACGTAGGCGATGTCGCATCGCGTGTGTCGCGCTTCGTATCGATCTCATTGCCATCCGTCGTCGTTGTCGGCCGCCTGGCGGTCGCGGGGTACGAGCCGATCAGTGGCTTCGACCGGCATCCCCCAGTGGCCGGGTCCCGTCGGTCCGGTCTGTCCTGTCCGGGTTCGTCGGCCGGCGTTGCGACGGGATCGCCGCGACTCCGGACGCGGCCGGTGTGGGGGACGCGGCCGGTGTGGGGGACGCGGCCGGTGTGGGGGACGCGGCCGGCATGGGGGACGCGGCCGGCATGGGGGACGGGTGCGGGCGGGCGGGAACGGCGCGCGAGTGGCGGGCGGAGTCCCGTCCCGCCGCGACGCGCTGTGGAGCGTTCAGGTACCCGAGGAGCACCAGCCCGGCCGCCGTGTCGGCGAGCAGGCGAACGGGCAGTGGTCCGTCCGCGGCGAATCCCAAGGCGACGAGGACCGCCGTCAGGACGCCAACCAGCCCGGTCACCCGGGTGTGTGACCACCCGGCGGTGGTGAGTCGCTGGTAGGCATGGGTGCGGTGGGGCAGGTACCACTGTTCCTTCGCCCGCACCCGGCGTAGCAGAGTCCAGGCGGTGTCGGCCAGGTACAGCGCCGTCGGTGCCAAGGCGGTCTCCACCGGTATTCCCGCCAGGACCGCCCGCACCGCCAGGAGCGCGATCGCGGCTCCCAGCGAATAGCTGCCCACGTCCCCGAGGAAGATGCGGGCCCGAGGAAAGTTGAACGGGCCGAAACCGAGCGCCGCGGCCGCCGTGAGAGCACCGCCGGTCGTGATCGCGTCCACGTGTTGGACGGCTCCGAGCACCGTGAACGCCGCCCCGGCCAGGACCGCCGTCGTCACCGAGATGCCGTTGATGCCGTCCATGAAGTTGAAGACGTTGACGAACGCGGTGATCCAGACCGGTGCGATGATCGTGACGAGCAGGACGGTTGTGCCGCTCGGAACCGGGTCGTCGAGCACCGCCCCGCGCACCGCCGTCACCGCGACGACGGCCGCGGTGACGTGCAGGGCCAGCCGGCGCGGCGGAGCGATGCCGCTGAGGTCCTCGACGAGTCCGATCAGGCCGAACGGGGCGATGCCGATGGTCAACGACAGCAGGTCGCGGGCGTCGCCGGGCCCAGGGATGCACACCGCCAGGCCGATGCCCGCGAACAGCCCGAGGACGACTGCGATACCGCCGCCACGCGGGGTCGGGACCTGGTGCGAGGACCGCGCGGTGACCTCGTCGATCGCCGCCATCCGACGCATGCCGACGATGACGATCGGGGTCGCCGCGAGGGTGACGATGCACGCGGCGGCCGACGCTTCGAGCATGCCGTTCCTCCGGGTCTGACACTTCGAATGGGCGAGGCCGATGTTCATCGCTGAATGTAATGCATCAACTACACTGCGCAGCATGATGCGAGCGTGGGCGCCCCCGACGCCCTCACTTCCCCCGGTCGTACCGAAGACTCGGGCCGACACGCCGGTACGGGTCCGCGCGTGGGTGCGGGTCCACCTGCCGGCGCCGACCGTCGGCCGGCGCGGCGGCGCCCTGGTGGCGTGGTGAAGCAGGTGGCGTGGTGAAGCAGGTGGCGTGGTGAAGCAGGTGGTACAGGCGGCGTCCGGCGGGGCGGTGCGCGTCGTCGACGTTCCCGTGCCGGTCATCGGTCCGACCGAGGTGCTGGTGGCGACCGTTGCGACGATCGTGTCCGCCGGCACGGAACGTGCCGTTACCACGCTCGCCCGCTCCGGGCTGCTGACCAAGGCGCGGGCCCGCCCGGACCTTGTCCGCAAGGTCGCGGAGAAGGCGAGGACCGACGGTCTCATCCCGGCCGCGCGTTCGGTCCGGGACCGGCTCGGCGCCGACGTTCCCCTCGGCTACAGCGGATGTGGTCGCGTCGTCGAGGTGGGCTCCGCGGTTGACCGCATCCGCCCCGGTGACCTCGTCGCCACGGGTGGGGCCGGGCGCGCCAACCACGCCGAGTTCCAGGCCGTTCCCGGGTTGCTCTGCGCCCGGGTGCCGGGCGGGGTCGACCCGGGGGCGGCGGCGTTCGCCACGATCGGCTCTATCGCCCTGCACGGGCTGCGCCTGGCGGAGGTGGGCCCCGGGGCGAAGGTGGTGGTCGTCGGGCTGGGGCTGGTCGGTCAGCTCGCAGCCCGGCTCGCGCTCGCCAGCGGATGTGACGTCGCCGGCATCGACCTTGCCGATCTGCCGCTGGTCACCGCCGAGGCGAGCGGTGTCCGTGCGCTGCGGGAGTCCGGCGAGGCCACCACCGCCGCGGTCCGCGCATGGAGCCGGGGCCGTGGTGCCGACGCGGTCCTCATCTGCGCCGCTGGTCGCTCGGCGGAACCGGTCATGCGGGCCACCGCGCTGGCCCGGGACCGGGCGCAGTTGGTCGTGGTGGGTGACGTCGGACTGGGCCTGCTTCGCGCGCCGTTCTACGACAAGGAGCTGACGCTGCGCTTCGCCCGCTCCTACGGACCGGGCCGGTACGAGCGTGGCTACGAGGAGTGGGGGGTTGACTACCCGGCCGGGCAGGTCCGCTGGACCGAGGGACGCAACCAGGAGGCCGTGCTCGACCTGCTCGCGGCCGACCGGCTGCGAGTTGATGATCTTGTCACCCACGCCTTTCCGATCGACGCGGCGCCGCGTGCCTACGAGATCGTCGCCACCCGCAGCGAGCCGTACCTGGGGATCCGTTTCGACTACCCGGCGTCGGCTGCCTCCGAACGGGTCGGGTCCGAACGGGTCGGGTCCGAACGGGTCGGGTCCGCGGTGGCCGGGGCTGCACTGGCGCACAGCGCGGGCCCGACCCGGGACCGGTCGGTCAGCCCGCGGCCGCGGGTGCCCCGCCAGCGATCCGCCCCAGCGGGACGTCGGGGCAGCCGGGTCGGCTGGATCGGGGCCGGGACGTTCTCCGGATCGGTTCTGCTGCCCGCCTTCCGGGCGGCCGGGTTTGACCAGTTGGTCACGGTGGCCTCCGCCGGTGGCCGGTCGGCCAGGGCCTTCGCGGACCGGCACGGGTTCGCCGGGGCGGTGGCCGGCGCCGACGCCGTGCTGGACGACGACGACGTCGACGTGGTCGTCATCGCGACGCCGCATGCGACGCATGCCGACCTCGCCGCCCGGGCCCTGGAACGCGGTCGGCACGTATGGTGCGAGAAGCCGCTCGCGCTGAGCCTCGACGAGCTCAACCGGGTGGAGAAGGCGGCGGCGACCGGCGGCGGGGTGCTTGTCGTCGGATACAACCGGCGTTTTTCCCCGGCGGTCACCGCAGCTCGCGCGGCGCTGGCCGACCGGGATGGTCCTCTCACGTTGAGCTATCGGATCGCCGCCGGGCCGGTGCCGGCCGACCACTGGTACAACGACCGGGTCCAGGGTGGCCGGCTGCTCGGTGAGGTCTGCCATTTCGTCGACACCTGTGCCGCGCTCGCCGGCAGCGAGGTGGACACGGTGACGGCGCTCGCCGGGCGGGAGGCCGAGCTGTTGCTTGCTCCCGATGTGGCGGTCACGCTCCGGCATGCCGACGGTTCCCTGTCTGCCATCTCCTACAGTTCCGCCCGTCCCCGCGGAGTGCGTAAGGAGCACCTCGAGGCGCTGGCGGGCAGCCGGCACGTCCGCATCGACGACTACCGCGAACTGGTGATCGATGGACGTTCCACCTGGAAGGGGCCGCAGGACAAGGGGCATCACGCCGCCGCGGCGGCCTTCCTGCGGATGTGCCGCGGCAGCGACACCGGTGTCACCGCGGAGCTGCTCGCCTCGAGCCGGGCGACCCTCGCGGCCGCTGACGCGCTCGGTGCCGAGGTACCGCGAAGCCCGGCCCGGCTGGGTTCCTGAATAGCTGGGAACCCGGCCGAAGATTTTTTCGACGAAAGGATTCGACGTGCCTCGCGCGCTGATTACCGGGATTACCGGTCAGGACGGGTTGTATCTGGGTGAGTTGCTGACCGCGAAGGGTTATGAGGTGTTCGGGTTGGTGCGGGGGCAGTCGAACCCGAAGGTGGCGACGGTGGAGCGGCTGGTGCCGGGGGTGGTGTTGTTGGAGGGGGATCTGACGGATCTTCCGTCGTTGATCGGGGCGGTGGAGATCTCGCAGCCGGACGAGGTGTACAACCTGGGGGCGATCTCGTTCGTGGGGTTGTCGTGGAAGCAGGCGGAGCTGACCGGGGAGACGACGGGGATGGGGGTGCTGCGGGTTCTGGAGGCGTTGCGGATCGCGGGTGGTAACGACATGTCGGGGGTGCGGTTCTATCAGGCGTCGTCGTCGGAGATGTTCGGGAAGGTGCGGGAGACGCCGCAGCGGGAGTCGACGCCGTTTCATCCGCGGTCGCCGTACGGGGTGGCGAAGACGTTTGGTCACTATCTGACGGTGAATTATCGGGAGTCGTACGGGGCGTTCGCGTGTTCGGGGTTGTTGTTTAATCACGAGTCGCCGCGGCGGGGGATCGAGTTCGTGACCCGGAAGATCTCGCGGGCGGTGGCGCGGATTTCGTTGGGGTTGCAGGACTCGTTGTCGTTGGGGAATCTGGAGTCGCGGCGGGACTGGGGTTTCGCGGGGGATTACGTGGAGGCGATGTGGCGGATGCTGCAGCAGGACGCGCCGGACGATTATGTGGTGGCGACCGGGGAGACGCACAGTATCCGGGAGTTGTTGGATGTGGCGTTCGGGCGGGTGGGGATCTCGGACTGGTCGGGGTTCGTGCGGCAGGATCCCCGGTTTTTCCGGCCGGCTGAGGTGGATGTGCTGGTGGGGGATTCGTCGAAGGCGCGGGAGGTGTTGGGGTGGAAGCCGCGGGTGGGGTTCGAGGAGTTGGTGGCGATGATGGTGGACGCCGACGTCGCCACCGAGACGGAATCGGCCGCGCGCGACGGGCTCGCGGCCCCCGCCGGGCGGGCTGGGGCGGCCCGTCCCGCCGGGCCTACCGTCGTCGACCAGCCGCGCGGCGGATCGGATCGTTCCGGGGTCCGCTCGTGACCGGCGTACCTGCGGGTGGTGAGCCCGTCGCCGGTGTACCGGTGGATGGTCTGCCCGCGCCGCGGGCTCCACTCGCGGCCGCGCGCCGCCGGTCCGGACCGGTCCCGATGCTCGCCGAGTCCGGGCTCGCGCCGAGGCCGCACGCGGTGGTCGTGGCCGGGGCGCGGCCGAACTTCATCAAGATCAAGCCGATTCTGGACGCCCTCGACGCGGAGGGTTTCCGGACCACGCTCGTGCACACCGGACAGCACTATGACGAGGCGATGAGCGAGGTGTTCTTCGCCGATCTCGGGCTGCGCCCCCCTGACCATCACCTCGCGGCCGGATCGGGCTCCCACGCCGTGCAGACGGCCGCGGTCATGACGTCGTTCGAGCCGTTGCTCGACCGGCTTGCCCCGGAGATCGTCGTCGTGGTCGGCGATGTCAACTCAACTCTGGCCTGTGCGCTCGTCGCGGCGAAGGCGGGCGTGCCCGTTGCCCACGTGGAGGCGGGACTGCGTAGCGGTGACCGGTCCATGCCCGAGGAGATCAACCGTGTTGTCACCGACCACGTGTGCGACCAGCTGTTCGCGACCTCACCGGACGCGGTGGAGCATCTGTACCGGGAGGGCCTGCCCCCCCGGGCGGTCCATCTCGTCGGCAACGTCATGGTGGACACCCTCCTGGCGTGCCGGGACGAGGCGCTGGGCCGGCCGACGCTGACCGAGCTCGGCCTGCACCCGGGCGGGTACGGCCTGGTGACCATGCACCGGCCCGCCAACGTCGACGATCCGGACGTGCTCGCCGGGCTGCTCGGGGCGCTCGGGGAGATCGCGGTGCGCTGCCCGCTGGTCTTCCCGGCGCATCCCCGTACGGCGGCGCGGCTGGCCGGGATGCTCCCTCCGGGGGTTCGGCTGCTCGGACCCGTGGGCTATCTCGACTCCCTGGCGTTGCAGGCCGGGGCGCGTCTCGTGCTCACCGATTCCGGCGGCGTGCAGGAGGAGTCCACCGTGCTGGGAGTACCATGCCTGACGCTCCGTGACTCGACGGAACGTCCATTGACTGTTACCGAGGGTACCAACCGGGTGGTGGGTCGGGACCGGAGGGTGGTGGTCACGGCCGCGTTCGACACCCTGGAGCGGCCGCCTGCGCCCCGGCGTCCGGCCTTGTGGGACGGCCACGCCGCCCGCCGCATCGCGCGAATTCTGGCCCGGGTGGTCGCCCCCCCGCCGGAACCGGGCCGTCCGGGCGCACCGGATCCGGCGATCCGTCCGCCGACCCAGGACACAGCTAGCCACCTACCTCTCTCTATGTAAACAATCTGACACACTATGTGTATGACTTCGAAGAAGCTGGTGGTCGTCGGGCAGGGATACGTCGGTCTCCCGCTCGCGATGCGGGCGGTCGATGTGGGTTGGCGGGTCGTCGGGGTGGACGTGGACGAGAGCCGTGTCGCCCGGCTGGCCGCCGCGCGGTCCTACGTCGAGGACATCCCCGACAGGCAGCTCGTGGCAGCGTTGGGGTCGGGCCGGTACGAGCCGACGTCGGACTACGCCCGCGCCGCGGCGTTCGACGTCGCGGTGATCACTGTCCCTACCCCGTTGCGGGAGGGGGCTCCCGACCTGTCCTACATCGTGGGCGCGGCGCGCAGCCTCGCGCCGCTGGTCCGGCCGGGCGTGACCGTGATCCTGGAGTCGACGACCTATCCGGGGACGACCGAGGAGCTGTTCGCCCCGCTGCTCACCGAGGGTTCCGGTCTGCACCCTGGTATCGACTTCCATCTCGGCTACTCGCCGGAGCGGATCGATCCGGGTAACCGGGTGTGGAACCTGGTGAACACCCCCAAGGTCGTCTCCGGGGTGCACGAGGACTCCCTGGCGGCCGTGAGCGCCTTCTACGACACCGTGGTCGAGCGGACGGTTCCGGTCGGCTCGACCCGGACCGCCGAACTCACCAAACTGCTGGAGAACACCTTCCGGCATGTCAACATCGCGCTGGTGAACGAACTGGCGATGTTCGCGCACGAACTCGGCGTCGACGTGTGGGAGGCGATCGACGCGGCCTCCACCAAGCCGTTCGGGTATCTGCGGTTCACTCCCGGCCCGGGGGTCGGCGGCCACTGCCTGCCCATCGACCCGTCGTACCTGTCCTGGCGGGTGCGCCGCAGCCTCGGCCGCAGCTTCCGATTCGTCGAGCTCGCCAACGACATCAACGACCACATGCCTGACCACGTGGTGCGGCGGGTCACCGAGATGCTCAACACCCGGCGACGGTCGGTCGCGGGCAGCCGCATCCTGCTGCTGGGACTCGCCTACAAGAAGAACACCGGGGATGCGCGCGAGTCGCCCGCGACGCGGGTGGCCACCCTGCTCGCCGACCTCGGTGCCCACGTGCGAGCGGCGGACCCGCACGTCGACGCGGCCCGGCTGCCGCCCCGGGTGACCCTGGTGGAGGTGGATGCGGGAGAGCTTGCGGCCGCGGATCTGGTGGTGCTCCTGGTCGACCACGACGCCTTCGACCGTGACCAGGTGGCACGGCATGCCTGTGCGGTCCTCGACACCCGGCACTGGCTGCCCACGCACGACCGGGGCCGCCGGCCGGTGGCGGCAGGCGGGGGACACCCGCTGATACCGGCGCAGGTCGCGCGGCACGACGAGCTTGCGTTCGCCGTGGAACCCCTGTGACCCCCTCCCACCTTCTGACGCCATCCCACCCTCGCGGCGTCCCGCATCTTCCCGTATCTTCTCGTATCTTTATGTAGTTGAATGATAACTGAAAATTATCGTCATCGAGAGGGTGCGGGCGGAGGGGCGGGTGCCATGCGGGTCGTCGCCACCGACGCGTGGTTCCATCACCGGCCGAGTGGGTGGCGGCGCCGGGGCCCGATAACGGTGCTGAAGGTGCTGAACCGGATGGAGCGCTCCGGCATTCATCCGGGGGCCGTGAACCTGCTCCGCCGCCTCGACCAGGACGAGTTCCGGCTGTTGTTCGCGGTGACGTCCGGCGCGGCAGGAGCGTTCGACGGTGAGATCCGGGCGCTCGGCGGCGAGGTGTACCACTGCCGGGCCGACTGGCGCTTTCCATGGTCCTTCCTGAGGCTGCTGCGCCAGGTACGCCCGGACGTGGTGCAGGCGGAGGTGGTGCAGGCGGACGTGACGATCCTCTCCGGGGTGGTCCTCGCGCTGGCCCGGCTCGGGGGGGTTCGGCGCCGCGTCGCCTACCTCGCCGATGCCCCGGACCGGCACGGCGACAGCCTGGGCGGCCGGGTGCGGCGGATCGTCGGCCGGTTGCTGCTCGACCGGTTCGCCACCCATCTGGTCGCGGTGAGCGAGGCGGTGATGCGGGGTCTGTGGCGGGAGAACTGGCGGCTCGACTCCCGTTGCCGCGTCATCTACCACGGCGTCGAGCTGGAACCGGTCGGCGTCGCCATCGCGGCCCGCCGCCGCGCGGAGGAACTCGCCGAGGACGATCAGGAGCTTGTCACCATCGTCCACGTTGCCTGCCCGGATTCGGCGAAGAGCCGGGACCGGGCCGTGGAGATTCTCGCGGCGCTGCGGGGGCGGTCTGTGAACGCCCGGCTCCTCTTCGTGGGTCGTCAGGATGCCGCCGAGACGGCCCGGCTGGTCGCGCTGGCGTCTCGACGTGGCGTCGCTGACCACGTCGAGTTCATCGGCGAGGTTCTTGAGATCCCACGCCTGCTGGTCGCGGCCTCGCTGCTGCTGGTCACCTCCCGCCACGAGGGCCTGACCGGCATCGTGCTCGAGGCCTGCGCGGTCGGGACGCCCGTGCTCTGCGCGGACCTGCCCGGGGTCGACGAGATCGCCCGGCTGCTCCCCGGCGTGACGATCCTGCCGCTGCGTATCTCCGACGCGGTCTGGGCCGACACCGCCGAGATGCTCACCGCCGTTCCCCCGACCATTGATCAGCGCCGGGAGGCGATGCGTCTGCTGCGCCGGTCCCCGTTCACGATGGAGCACTGGCAACGCGACATCACGGCGGTGTGGTCGTAGCCGGCGTCCCCGCCCGTCCGGGTACCGCCACCGTCCGGCCACGACCAGGAAGGACGACCGCCCACGATGAAGATAGTCACCTTGCTCGAGGCGGGGGACGGCCCGCGGTGGCCCGTCGCGCACGCCGTAGCCGAAAGGGAGAGCGGGGACCGCGTCATCGTCCTGATGCCCCCGCCCGACCACGTCGACAGTCCACTGGCCCGGGAGTTGACCGCGGGCGGCGTGGAGGTCGTCGCGAGCCCCGTGCCGCACCGGGGAGCGTCGATCCGCCGTCAGGCCGGTGGGATTCTCCGGCTGCGGGCGGAGCTGGCCGCGCTCGGGGCGGACGTCGTCCACTACCACCACTACGCCTCGGCGGTGGCCGCCCGCCTCGCCACCGTGGGCACCACGATCACCCGCGTGTACATGGTCGCGAACCCTCTGCACCTGGACCACCCGCTGATCCGGCCGGTCGAGCGGGTGCTCTGTCGGCTCGATCACCTGCTGATCGCGCCGACCTCCGACGTCCGGTGCCGCTACGCCGCGCTCGGCCAGCCGGTGCGCCGCCTGCGCACCGTGTCCTACGGCGTGGATCTGGACCGGTTCACGCCGGCGGACGACCGGGAGCGCCGGGCGGTCCGGACGGATCTCGATCTGCCCGAGAACGGGTTCGTGGCGGTGCGGGTGGCGCACTTCCACCCGCCCGGTCGTCTTGTCCATCCGGGCCGGGGGGTGGCGGGCCACGAGGTACTGCTGGCGGCCTGGTCGCGGTTCGTCGAGCTGGGCGGTCGCGGCACCCTGATCCTCGTTGACGGGGCTCCCGAGGGCGGGGAGGACGTCGCCGGTCGGCGCAACGAGGCCGCGGTCCGTTACCGCGAGCGGGTCCGGGTCTGGGCCGGGGCGCTTCCCGGCGCGGCGGCGGTGCGCTGGGTGCACGGTGTCCGCGACGTGCGGCCGTACTACGCCGCCGCCGATGTGAACGTGGTGTCCTCCTGGGTGGAGGACTACGGCGCCATCGGGGTGGCGTCGGCCTGCGGGGTACCGACCGTGGCGACGCGGGTCGGGGCGATCAGCGAGCTGGTGGACGACGAGACCGGCTGGCTGGTGGCACCCGGCGACGCGGTGGCGGTGGCGGAGTGTCTCACCGACGCCGCGGCCGGCCGGCGGACACCCGCCGCGCGCGACCGAGGCTTCGCCGCGCGGGCACGGGCCGAGAAGCTGCTGGATCGCCGGTCGTTGAGCCAGGACGTCGTCGCTGCCCTGCACGAGGCCGTGCGCGGCGCGCGGTCGTGGCACGCGTGCTCCGGCCCGGGCCGGAGCGTGCCGGGATGCACCGGGGACCGAAAGAACGAGTTCACCCGCAGGTGGGGTGATTATTGCCGAACATTCCGCCGTTGTGGGCAGGGGCCGCCGGCAGCTTCCGCTACTGTTAGCAGTGTTAAGTAATTGCTGGAGTCGGGCGTGACGACCTTGTTCGGGAGGCCCTGGCGGTTCCCGCCGACCCGGAGGGTCGGCGGGGTCACAGCGTCGCGGGCGCGGTGCGAGACGCGCCGGAATGCCAGGATGGGACGGAGCTGGCCGAGGCAGGCAGGCGCCGGATGCGTGCCCACCCGGGGCCGTGGGTCCGGTGTCACCATGGTGCGGCCAGCCGGGCGGGGCCATGGGAGCGAGCCCCGCCGCTCGCGGGTGGCGGGCGGCGGGCGACGAGGAGGAGAACGATGGACACCTTCGGCAGTACCGGATCGCTCGTGGTGGGTGATCGCACCTACACGATCAGGCGGCTGGACGCGGTGCCCGGGGCCGATCGACTCCCCTACAGCCTCAAGGTGCTGTTGGAGAACCTTCTGCGTACCGAGGACGGCGCGAACATCACCGCGGACCACGTCCGGGCGCTGGCGAACTGGGATCCCTCGGCCGCCCCCAGCCAGGAGATCCAGTTCACGCCCGCCCGCGTCATCATGCAGGACTTCACCGGTGTGCCGTGTGTGGTGGACCTTGCCGCCATGCGGGAGGCGATGGCCGCCCTCGGCGGCGACCCATCGAAGATCAATCCGCTGGCCCCCGCCGAGCTCGTGATCGACCACTCGATCATCGCCGACCACTTCGGCCGGCCGGACGCGTTCGAGCTCAACGCGGCGCTGGAGTTCGGCCGCAACCGGGAGCGTTACCAGTTCCTGCGCTGGGGTCAGGAGGCGTTCGACAACTTCACCGTCGTCCCGCCGAACACCGGCATCGTGCACCAGGTCAACCTGGAGCACCTCGCCCGGGTCGTCTTCACGAAGCAGACGGCCGATGGGACGCTGGCCTACCCCGACACCCTCGTGGGCACGGACAGCCACACCACGATGATCAACGGTCTCGGCGTGCTCGGCTGGGGCGTCGGCGGCATCGAGGCCGAGGCCGCCATGCTCGGCCAGCCGGTGAGCATGCTTATCCCCACTGTGGTGGGCTTCAAGCTGACCGGCGAGCTGCCGACGGGCACCACCGCGACCGACATGGTGCTCGTCATTACCGAGATGCTGCGTCGGCACGGCGTCGTCGGCCGGTTCGTCGAGTTCTACGGCGACGGCGTGACGAACGTCCCGCTGGCGAACCGGGCGACCATCGGCAATATGAGCCCCGAGTACGGCTCCACCTGCGCGATCTTCCCGATCGACGCGGAGACACTGAACTACCTCAGGCTGACCGGCCGTCCCGCGGAGCTGGTGGCGTTGGTCGAGGCGTACGCCAAGGAGCAGGGCCTCTGGCACGACCCGAGCCGCGAGGCCGCTTACACGACCACCCTTGAGCTGGACCTGTCCACCGTCGAGCCGTCGCTTGCCGGGCCCAAGCGCCCGCAGGACCGGGTGCCGCTGGCGAGCGCGAAGCAGGCCTTCCGGGCGGCGTTGGTCGACTACGCCCAGCCCCTGGTGCTCACGAACGGCGGCGCGGACGAGGCGGATGCCGAGTCCTTCCCGGCCTCCGACCCGGCGGCCGCATTCGCCGACAAGCCCTCCGACGCCCCGATCTCGGTGAACGCCGTGGTCGGGGACGTCGCCGCCCGCCCGTCCAACCCGACGGCGGTCACCCTCGCCGACGGCACGGGCGTCGAGATCGACCACGGCGCCGTCGCCGTCGCGGCCATCACCTCCTGCACCAACACGTCCAACCCGCAGGTCATGATCGGCGCTGCCCTGCTGGCCCGCAACGCCGTCGAGAAGGGGCTCACCCGCAAGCCGTGGGTGAAGACCACCCTCGCGCCGGGCTCGAAGGTGGTCATGGACTACTACGAGCGGGCGGGGCTCGTGCCCTACCTGGACAAGGTCGGCTTCAACCTGGTCGGGTTCGGCTGCACCACCTGCATCGGTAACTCCGGGCCGCTGCCGGAGGAGATCAGTGCCGCGGTGAACGACGCGGACCTGGCGGTGGTCAGCGTGCTGTCGGGCAACCGCAACTTCGAGGGCCGGATCAACCCCGACATCAAGATGAACTACCTGGCGTCCCCGCCGCTGGTGGTCGCCTACGCGCTGGCCGGCACCATGGACATCAACCTCGACACCGACCCGCTGGGCACCGGCACCGGCGGGGAGCCCGTCTACCTGCGTGACATCTGGCCGAGCGAGGCCGAGGTCGCCGCGGTCGTCGGCGACGCCATCCAGTCCGAGATGTACGAGTCCGACTACGCCGACCTGTCCGGTGACGAGCGCTGGCGTTCGCTGCCGCTCGGTGATGGCGGGGAGGTGTCGCGGACGTTCGCCTGGGCGCCCGACTCCACCTACGTCCGGCACCCTCCGTACTTCGAGGGGATGGCGGCGAAGCCGGAGGCCCGGACCGACATCATCGACGCCCGGGTGCTGGCGGTGCTCGGCGACTCGGTCACCACCGACCACATCTCCCCGGCTGGTTCGATCAAGAAGGACTCGCCTGCCGGCCGCTACCTCACCGAGCACGGGGTCGCGCCCGCCGACTTCAACTCCTACGGGTCGCGGCGCGGCAACCACGAGGTGATGATCCGCGGCACGTTCGCCAACATCCGGTTGCGCAACCGGCTGGCGCCGGGCACCGAGGGCGGCGTCACCCGGCACCTGCCAGACGGCGAGCAGCTGGCCATCTACGACGCCGCGCAGAAATACGCCGCCGAGGGTGTGCCGCTGGTGATCCTGGCTGGTAAGGAGTACGGCTCGGGTTCCTCCCGGGACTGGGCGGCGAAGGGTACCTCGCTGCTCGGCGTGCGGGCGGTCATCGCCGAGTCCTACGAGCGCATCCACCGGTCGAATCTGATCGGTATGGGCGTGCTGCCGCTGCAGTTCCCCGCCGGCGAGTCGGTGGAGTCGCTCGGCCTGACCGGGGAGGAGACGTTCACCATCACGGGCCTCGCCGAGGTGGACGAGAGGACCCCGCCCATCACGGTACGTGCCGGCGACAAGACCTTCGAGGCGGTCGTGCGGATCGACACCCCCGGCGAGGCGGAGTACTACCGCCACGGCGGGATCCTGCTGTACGTCCTGCGCTCGTTGCTGTAGCCCACGACCAATGATCCGGGGCCGGCGGGTTCGCTCCCTGCCGGCCCCGCCCGCCGGTCCGCATGCCGCGCGCCCCCGTTCCCGTTTCCCGGACTGAGAAGCGACACGCCGTCAGCGGTATCAGTTGGGGAGGAACACCGTCATGCCCGGACAGTGGGACGCCACCGTCAAGTCGGTCTACGCCGTCGACAGTGGTACCTCGGGATCCGCTCCCGCGGCGGTCTCAGTCGGGCGCTCGTCGCAGCCGGAATCGACGACGTCGTGCCCTGGCCGTGAGCGGGGCCGGTGGTGGGCTCGCCCGGTCGGGGACCTCAGTCGCGGTCGGCGGGGGGATCCTCGGCGAGCAGGGCGGTCAGCGCCGGGAACAGGGCCGGCGGGGCGGCGACGGTGAGATCTTCGCCCGCCGGGCGGCCGTGCAGCCCACCGACCCGCAGCCCGGCCTCCACCGCCACCAGGCCGCCGGCGGCCTGGTCCCAGGGCTTCAGCCCACGCTCGTAGTAGGCGTCGACGAGGCCGCCGGCCGCCGCGCACAGGTCCAGCGAGGCCGCACCCATCCGACGGAGGTCGCGCACCCGGGGCACCACCCGGCTGGCGACAGCGGCCTGCGCGGCCCGGCGGGACGCCGTGTAGCCGAAACCCGTTGCGACGAGGGCGCCGGCCAGCGTCGTCACCGTGGAGCCGGTCAGCGGTTCCCCGTCCCGGTACGATCCGCCGCCCCGCGTGGCGGTGTAGGTCGCGCCCAGCGCCGGGGCGTGCACAACCCCGGCGACGACCTCCCCGTCGACCTCGGCGGCGATCGAGACCGCCCAGTTGGGCAGCCGGTAGAGGAAGTTCACCGTCCCGTCGAGCGGGTCGACGATCCAGCGCACCCCGGTCGTGCCGGCGGAGTCCGAACCCTCCTCGCCGAGCAGTCCGTCGCCGGGGCGCAGTTCGGCGAGCCGCCGGGCGACGAGCGCCTCGGAGGCGCGGTCGAGAGCGGTCACGACGTCGGTGGGAGACGACTTCGTCGTCTCCGCGGCCACGGTGCCCTCCCGGCCCCGCGCGAGCAGGTCACCCGCCGCACGGGCGATCGTCAGCGCAATGGCGAGCAGTTCGTCCGGGTCTGGCAGGTCGCTCATCGTCCGGCGCTCCAGGGATCGGCACGAAGTGGGGATCGGCACGGGAGTACGGTCCGTTCAACGGTTCATCCTGCCAAGACGGCCGGTCGTGTACTCCCCATGGAACGTGAGAGGTGTCACGTCCGTCGACCTCTTCCGCTTCCCGTTTCCGTTCCGTTCCGGCTCCGGCTCCGGCCCAGGGGCGCCTGCCCGGGCCGGAACCTCGCCGGTCCGCCGACCGGGGGACCTCGGCGGTCGATGACCACGATCGAGGCGCCCGTAGGATCGTTACTTGTGGTTGCGACAGACGGTACGGAACGGTCCACCCGCGCGGTCCCGGCGAAGCCGAGCCTGGACGGCATCGAGGCGCGCTGGTCGACGGTATGGCAGGACGAGGGCACCTACGCGTTCGACCGGACGGTCGACCGCGGGCAGGTCTACTCCATCGACACCCCGCCGCCGACCGTCAGCGGTTCCCTGCACGTGGGGCACGTCTTCTCGTACACCCACACCGACCTGATCGCCCGCTACCAGCGGATGCGGGGTCGCGAGGTCTTCTACCCGATGGGCTTCGACGACAACGGGCTGCCGACCGAGCGCCGGGTCCAGAACTACTTCGCTGTCCGCTGCGAGCCGTCGCTGCCCTACGACCCGGGTTTCACTCCGCCGGACAAGCCCGGCAAGGAGCAGGTCCCGATCTCGCGACGCAACTTCGTCGAGCTCTGCGAGCGGCTGACCCTGGAGGACGAGAAGGGCTTCGAGCAGCTCTGGCGCAGGCTGGGGCTCTCCGTCGACTGGTCGTACACCTACGCGACGATCGACGCCCGGTCGCGGACCGTTGCGCAGCGGGCCTTTCTGCGCAACCTCGCTCGGGGGGAGGCCTATCTTGCCGAGGCCCCGACGCTGTGGGACGTCACCTTCCGTACCGCGGTGGCCCAGGCCGAGCTGGAGGACCGGGACCGCCCCGGCGCGTACCACAGCCTGGCCTTCCCCCGGTCGGGCGTCTCCGCCCCGAGCAGCGGGCTGGACCCGGCGGGCTCCGGGGATCTGGCGGGCTCCGGGGATCTGGCGGACCCGATTGTCATCGAGACGACCCGTCCCGAGCTGCTGCCCGCCTGCGTCGCCCTGGTCGCCCATCCGGACGACCCGCGTTACCAGTCGTTGTTCGGCGCCACGGTGCGGACCCCGCTGTTCGACGTTGAGGTCCCGGTGGTCGCGCACCGGTTGGCCGACCCCGAAAAGGGATCCGGCATCGCGATGATCTGCACCTTCGGCGACCTCACCGACGTGACGTGGTGGCGCGAGCTGCGGCTGCCGGCGCGTGCGGTGATCGGCCGTGACGGCCGGTTCATCCCGGACCCACCGGGCGCCGTCACCTCCGCGGCCGGCCGGGAGCGGTACGCCGAGCTCGCCGGAAAGACCGTGCACAGCGCCCGGGCGCGGATCGTCGAACTGCTCGCCGGGTCCGGCGCGCTGCTCGGCGATCCGCGGCCGATCACCCATCCGGTCAAGTTCTACGAGAAGGGCGACCGGCCGCTGGAGATCGTGACGACCCGCCAGTGGTACCTCCGCAACGGCGGGCGGGACGAGCCGCTGCGGGCCGCGCTGCGTGGACGCGGCCAGGAGCTGCGCTGGTACCCGGACTACATGAAGGTCCGCTACGAGAACTGGGTCGACGGCCTCAACGGCGACTGGCTGATCAGCCGGCAGCGGTTCTTCGGCGTGCCGTTCCCGGTGTGGTACCCGCTGGACGCCGCCGGTGCGCCGCGGTATGACGCGCCGATCGTGCCCGACGAGGCCTCGCTGCCGGTCGACCCGTCCAGCGACGTCCCGCCCGGGTACGCCGCCGAGCAGCGGGGCGTGCCCGGCGGGTTTGCCGCCGACCCCGACGTGATGGACACCTGGGCGACGTCTTCGCTCACCCCACTGATCGCCAGCGGCTGGGAGCACGATACCGATCTGTTCTCCCGGGTCTTCCCGATGGACCTGCGTCCGCAGGCGCACGAGATCATCCGGACCTGGTTGTTCTCGACGGTGGTGCGCACCCACGCCGAGTTCGACGTGCTGCCCTGGTCGAACGCGGCGATCTCCGGTTGGATCCTCGACCCGGACCGTAAGAAGATGTCGAAGTCCAAGGGCAACGTGGTGACCCCGATGGGCCTGCTCGAGGAGCATGGGTCGGACGCGGTCCGTTATTGGGCGGCGTCCGGGCGGCCGGGTACCGACACCGCCTTCGATGTCGGCCAGATGAAGAACGGCCGCCGGCTCGCCATCAAGATCCTCAACGCCAGCCGGTTCGCGCTCGGTCTTGCCGTGACCCCCGACGCCGGGGTCTCCGACGCCGAGGTCTCCGACGCCGAGGCGGCCCCCGCCCCGGCCAGTGAACCGCTGGACCGTGCCCTGCTGGCCGCCTTGGCCGACGTGGTCGACGCCGCCACCGCGGCCTTCGACGGCTACGACTACGCCCGGGCCCTCGAGGTCACCGAGTCGTTCTTCTGGCGGTTCTGTGACGACTACGTCGAGCTTGTGAAGGGCCGGGCGTACGGCTCCTCCGGGGCGGCGGGCGCGGCCTCCGCGCACACCACGCTCTCGGTGGCCCTGTCAGCGCTGCTCCGGCTGTTCGCCCCGGTCCTGCCGTTCGTCACCGAGGAGGTCTGGTCCTGGTGGCGTCCCGGTTCGGTGCACCGGGCGAGCTGGCCGGACGCCGCCGAGATCCGCAAGCTCGCCGAGGGCGCCCGCGTGGAGCTCCTCGGTGCCGTCGGGGCGGCGCTGTCCGGTGTCCGCCGGGCCAAGTCCGAGGCGAAGGTGTCGCAGAAGGCCGAGGTCGCGAGCGTCCGGATCAGCGGCGAGGCCGACCTCGTCGCCCTCGTCGAGTCGGTGGCCGCGGACCTGCGCAGCGCCGGCAGCATCCGGGAGCTCACGCTGAGCCCGACCGGCGGCGAGATCGCCGTCGCCGTCGAACTGGCCTGAACACCGGGCACAGCCGGGATCAGATGCCGGCAAGACGCCTGGCCGAGGGCCGCAGATACACGAACCAGGTCACCACGAAGCACAGCGCGTAGAAGGCGATGAAGGAGATGTACGCCGCGTTGCCGGTCCGGTAGCTCAGGAACGACTGCCGGAAGGCCAGGTTCACCAGCACCCCGCCGAACGCGCCGATCGCGCCGGCCAGGCCGATGAGGGCTCCGGACAGCCGCCGGGCCGAGTGCTGCGCCGCGACCGGGTCGCCACCGGCGTCGATGCTGGCCTGGGCCTTCGCCCGGAAGATCGCCGGGATCATCTTGTACGTCGACCCGTTCCCGACGCCACTGAAGACGAACAGCGCGATGAACCCGACCAGGAACAGAGGAAGCGACTCCGTCAGCGAGGCGACGAGCACGATCGCGGCCGCGGCCGCCATCGCCACGAAGTTGACGAAGGTGACCTTCGCTCCGCCGACGCGGTCCGCCAGGATGCCGCCGGCCGGGCGGATCAGCGAGCCGAGCAGCGGACCGAGGAAGGTCAGGTAGGCGGCCTTGATCGGGGTGCTGAACTGGTCGTGGAACTGCACCTGGAGCACCTGGCCGAACGCGAAGCCGAACCCGATGAACGACCCGAACGTGCCGATGTAGAGCAGCGATATCACCCAGGTGTGACCGTCACGGGCGACGTCGCGCATCGCCCCCCGGTCGTTCTTCGCGCTCGACAGGTTGTCCATGAACAGCGCCGCGCCGAGCGTCACCAGGACGATCAGCGGGATGTAGACGGCAAGGACGACCCGGGGGTGGTCCTTGCCGGCGGTGGCGAGGACGAGCAGGCCGACAAGCTGGATCGCGGCCACCCCCAGGTTTCCGCCGCCGGCGTTCAGCCCCAGGGCCCAGCCCTTCAGCCGCTCCGGGTAGTAAGCGTTGATGTTGGTCATCGAGGAGGCGAAGTTACCGCCTCCGACCCCCGCGACCGCGGCGACGATCAGCAGGGTGGGGTAGGAGACGCCGGGGGAGAGAACGACGGCCGCGAGGATCGTCGGCACGAGGAGCAACGCCGCGCTGAAGATGGTCCAGTTACGCCCCCCGAACCGGGCGACGGCGAAGGTGTAGGGGATCCGCAGCGCACTGCCGACGAGCGCGGGCAGCGAGGTCAACAGGAACTTGCCGGCCGGGTCGATGTGGTAGGCCGGTCCGAGGAACAGGACCGTCACCGCCCACAGCGACCAGATCGAGAACCCGATGTGCTCGGCCAGGATCGAGAAGATCAGGTTTCGGCGGGCGATGCGGGAACCGCCGTTGTTCCAGAAGGTGCGGTCCTCGGGCCGCCAGTCGTCGATCCAGTGGCCGCGTCGGGACGGACCGGTCACGGTGCCGGTAGTCGGGACGCCTTCCAGCGTGGCGCTCATAGATGATCCTCCGAGGTGCGGGTGATGCCACGACGGTAGGAACGCGCCGTTACGTGGCGCGGCGTCGGCTGTGACACTCTCTGAGACATCCGCTCACCTGGGTGGGGACCCAACGGTGAGACCTCGGGCGCACCGGCCGTCGGGCCGTCGGCGGACCCGCCGGGAGGGCTGGGCGAGGCGTGGGTGGCCCGGCGGTCGACCGGTCAGTCGATCCGGCGTAGCTGCTCGCGGTAGTGCTTGCCGTTCGCCACGTAGATCGCGGCCCCGGCGGCGAGGGCACCCGGGGCGACGGAGTCCGGCAGGATCTTCGCCGGCACGCCGAGCGCCCTCGCGCCCGGCGGCACGACCGTGCCGCCCACGACGACCGCGCCCGCGCCGACCAGCGCGCCCCGGCCGATCCGGACCCGGTGGAGTACCACCGAACCGGAACCGACCAGGGCGCCGTCCTCGACGACACAACCCTCCAGGTGAGCCAGATGCCCGACGGTGCAGTCGTCGCCCACTACCGTGGTGAGCTCCTCGGTGGCGTGGATCACCGTGCCGTCCTGGATGGACGTGCGGGCACCGATCTCGATCGTCCCGTAGTCGCCACGCAGCACCGCGCCCGGCCACACCGTGGACTCGGGCCCGATCGTCACCGTGCCGATGACCGTCGCGTCCGGATGGACGTAGGCCGTGGGATCGATGGTGGGGACGGCGTCCCCCAGGGCGTACACGGCCATCCGAGCCTCCCGCTGATCGCGACGCCGCCGATCCGGACGGCGCACCGGTTGATCCCATCGTGCCTGGAAAGGAGCAGCCGGGTACCCCGGAGAGCGGCTCGTGGTCGGTGCTCGTCGGTCACGCGTTCAGTCCTCGGATGCCGTCCACTCCTCGGAGAAGGAGGTCTTCGGGTGGAGCATGCCGGGCGGCGGTGAACCCGTCGCCCGGGCCCATCCGCGCGCGGCCGCGCGCTCGGCCGCCAACCGGCCGATCCCGATCGCGAGACCCGAGATCGCCGCCCAGGCGACGGCCTCCGTCCAGGCGGTGTCCGGGTCCGCCGGGTTGGCCGGCGGGTCGGACTTGCGTACCTTGCGGTACAGGGCGTTCACGACTCGGCTCGCGGCCATGCCCGCGAGCGCGGTCGCCCCTCCGCCGACGATCTTCCATCCCAGCTTTGACGCTGCTTTCGCCACCCCACACCTCTCGTTCCTCGGCGAGGACCATGTCGGTCCGCCCGCCCCCTGCTTACCCCGACCGGCCTGCTTGGCCCCTCGGATCGTCTTGGCCTCTCGGATCATCTGCTATCCGATCACGCCGGGATACGCCCGCCGGAGTCCGGGGCTTGCTGCGGCCCGTCGGACCGGCAGGCCGATGGCGGGACGAGGGCCATGGCCTAGCGTGGGGGTCACGCCCGGACCGGGCACCCTCGACCAGGAGAGCCATGACCGCCACCGATCCGACGACGCCCACCGCCCCGCCCACCGCCCCGCCTCCCGCGTCCGCGGTGCCACTCGCCGTGCAGCCCGCGCCCGCCGTACCGGGTCGGGTGGAGATCCTCGTCCGCCGGTCGGACCGCGAGCTGGCGCTGCCGGCGTACGCCCAGCCGTCGGACGCGGGGGCGGACCTGGTGACGGCCCAGGACGTGACGCTCGGCCCGGGGGAGCGGGCGACGGTCGGAACCGGTCTGAGCATCGCCCTGCCGGCCGGGTACGCGGCGTTCGTCCATCCGCGCAGTGGCCTGGCCGCGCGGCACGGCCTGTCCGTGGTCAACGCCCCGGGAACGGTGGACGCCGGTTACCGTGGAGAAATCAAAGTCGTTCTGATCAATACCGACCGATCTGACACGATCATCCTGCATCGGGGCGACCGGATCGCCCAGCTGGTCGTGCAGCGCGTGGAGCACGCCGTGTTCCGGGAGGTCGATGAGCTGCCGGCCTCGGTGCGCGGAAGCGGCGGGTTCGGCTCCACGGGGGGTTTCGGGTCCGCCGGGGGGGCAGGAAAGGAGACCACCGGTGTTCGGACGAGGACGTAGGGAGTTCGACCGTCGCGGGGCCTCCGAGATGGACGTCCCCGAGAAGGTCACCTCGCGGGGCTCGTCGGAGCCCGATGGTCCCTACGACATCGCGCAGGCACCCGATGACGACGTGCATCGCCTCGATCTCGGGTCGTTGCGGATTCCGGCGCTCGACGGCATGCAGGTGCAGTTCCAGGTCGAGGAGTCGACCGGCAAGCCGCTGACGGTGCTGGTGACCGACGGGCGCAGCGCGATGGAGCTCTCCGTCTTCGCGGCGCCGAAGAGCCGGGGCCTGTGGGACGAGGTGCGGGCCGAGATCCTGGAGACCATTCAGGGGGGCGGTGGGTCGGAGGCGGACGGTCGCTACGGCCCCGAACTGCGGATGAGCTTGCCGACCGGGCGGCCGGGCGAGACCGTGCCGGGCCGGATGATCGGTGTGGACGGTCCGCGCTGGTTTCTGCGGGCGGTGGTGACTGGCGCGGCCGGACAGGATCCGGCGGCCGGCCCCCTCCTGGACGCCGCGTTGCGCAATCTGATCATTTCTCGTGGTGACGGCGCGATGCCGGTGCGGGATCCGTTGCCCCTGAGGCTGCCTAAAGAGATCACCGATCACCCCGATCACCCCGATGGTTCCGGCGGACCGGTCGCCTCGGCGACCAGCGGACGGCCCGAGATGCCCGTGCGCGGTGCGCGTATAGCCGAGATCCGCTGACCGCCCTGTGCCCGGGGTCCCCGCATTGCGCCGAAGGCGCCCGATGGTTCTCCCAGGAGGGTCACCGGAGGTGATTCGACGGAGACCCCGTACGGCGCCCTGTGCCCGGGGTCCCCGCATTGCGCCGAAGGCGCCCGATGGTTCTCCCAGGAGGGTCACCGGAGGTGATTCGACGGAGACCCCGTACGGCGCCCTGTGCCCGGGGTCCCCGCATTGCGCCGAAGGCGCCATGCGGGGCGGGCACATTGAGTACCGGTCATGCGTTGCATGAGACGTGTTGAACGTGCTGGACGTGCTCGAGCCGCAGTTGCTTGCGCCGAGTCGCCGGCGAGCCGGATCGGAGGAGCCGTGGGCGAGTCACGCGGCTGGTTGGGGCGCAAGCTCCACAGACTGACAGCAGGGACGAGCGAGCTCGACGCCGAGGACCTCCAGGCGGCCTCGGCGGCGGCGGGTGCCGCCCCGATGAGCGGCTGTCGTGACCGGGACGAGATCTGCGTCGCGGGTACCATCCAGGCCGTGACGGTACGTGCGCGGTCGGGTGCACCGGCCCTGGAGGTCGACATCTACGACGGTAGCGGCACCGTCACGTTGGTCTTCCTCGGCCGCCGGGACATCCCGGGCCTGCGGGCTGGCGCGTCGGTCAAGGCCTCCGGGCGCGTTACCGTGCAGGAGAACCGTCCGATCATCTTCAACCCGCGTTACGAACTACTCCCCGTTCCGTCGGCGAGCGCCTAGGTCGGCGGGTCCGCCCAACCCGACGGGATCCCAACCAGACATGCCACGTACGCCATCTCCCGACACGCCGCCGATGACGATGTCCGAGGCCATCGGCGGCCCACGGGGGATCATCGACAGCTCCGTGCCCACCGTGGCGTTCGTGACGGTGAACGCCGAGGCCGGACTGACCGCCGGCATCGCGGTCGCCATTGCCACGGCGGCCGCTCTGCTGGCGCTGCGCATCGTGCGCCGTGAGCCGACCCAGCAGACCTTCTCGGGGTTGTTCGCCGTGGCGGTCGCCGCATTCGTGGCCTCTCGTACCGGGAATGCGAAGGGGTTCTTCCTGCCCAGCATCGCGAAGAACGCGCTCTGGGGGGTGGTGGCCCTGCTGTCGATCGTCCTGCGCCGGCCGGTGGCGGGGTATCTCATGGCCGGTCTGGACAGCCGCTATGCGAGCTGGCAGCGGGTACCCTGCCAGCGGCGGGCCGCGGTGTGGGCGACGGTGGTCTGGATCGCTGTGTTCGGTGTGCGGTTCGTCGTGCAGGGGGTGCTCTACCTCGCCGACCAGCCCGGCTGGCTGGCCGCGGCCAACATCGCCCTGGGACTTCCGCTGTTCGGTGTCGCGGTGTTGGCCAGCTTCGCCATCGTCCGCCGGATCGCACCGCTGCCCCCCGCCGCCACCGACTCGACGGTCGTGGCCGGCGAGGTGCTGGCCGAGGACGCCCCGCGCGGCGAGCCCCCGCGCGGCGAGCGGCGGCCTGCCGGCTGACCGCCTCCGCATCGCCAGCCTGTCGCGCGTCAGCCCGGCGCGCCCGCGCCTGCCGGCGCCTGACCGAGCAGCACAGCGAGCTTCTCCTCGGCCTCGGCATTTGTCGTGACCGCGAGAATCTCGTCGCCGTCTTCCAACGTGGCGTCGGGCGAGGGAACGACCGCCCGTCCGTCACGCAGGATCACCACCAAGGCGCTGTCCGCCGGCAGGGTGATCTCGCTGAGCCGCTGGCCGATCACCGGCGCGTTCTCGGCCAGCGTCAGCTCGACGAGGGATGCATCGCTCTGCCGGAACCGCATCAGCTGGACGAGGTCGCCGACGCTGACGGCCTCCTCGACCAGAGCCGTGATTAGGCGCGGCGCGGACACCGCCACGTCCACCCCCCACGACTCGGTGAACAGCCACTCGTTCTTGGGATGGTTGACCCGCGCCACTACCCGGGGCACGCCGAACTCGGTCTTCGCGAGCAACGAGACGACGAGGTTCACCTTGTCGTCCCCGGTGGCGGCCACCAGGACGGTGTACTCATTCAGCCCGGCCGCGTCGAGTTGGGACAGCTCGCAGGCGTCCGCGAGCAGCCACCGGGCCTCCGGTAGCGCGTCGGTCCGGATCTTCTGCGGATCCCGCTCGATGATGAGCACCTCGGAGCCGTTCTCCAGCAGTTCGGCGGCGATGGACCGGCCGACCTTGCCCGCCCCCGCGATCACCACCCGGCGCACGCTCATCGCTTCTCCTCTTCGCGCGGCATCGTCTACCCGGATCTACCCGGATCTGCCCAGATCTGCCCGGATCTACCCGGAGTCCTTGCCGTCCGGCCCGGTGCGCAGCACCGTGTCCGCCTCGGAGGCGTGCGCCTTCGTCACCGCCACGTGCACCACGTCACCGTCCTGGACGAGGGTGCGGGCATCGGGCAGGACACCCTCGCCGAACCGGGTCACGCAGGCCACCCGTACCCCGGCGGACTCCTCCAACTCCCGGATCCGGCGGCCCACCCAGGCGGGTCCGGGTGGGATAGCGGCCAGCAGCACCGAGCCCGACGGGTCGGACCACTGCGGCGTGACAGCGTCGGGTAGGAGCCGGTCGAGGATCTGGTCCCGGGTCCAGCGCACCGTGGCGACGGTGGGGATACCGAGCCGCTCGTAGACCTCGGCCCGGCGGGGATCGTAGATCCGCGCGACGACCCGCTCGACCCCGAACATCTCGCGGGCCACCCGGGCGGCGATGATGTTCGAATTGTCCCCGCTGGAGACGGCGGCGAACGCGGCGGCCTGCTCGATGCCCGCCTCGATGAGGGTGTCGCGGTCGAAGCCCATCCCGGTGACCCGCAGACCGGTAAAATCCTGCGGTAGCCGCCCAAACGCGGCGGGGTTCTGGTCGATGATTGCCACTGAGTGGCCGAACCGTTCGACGCTGCGGGCAAGCGCGGAGCCGACTCGGCCGCAGCCGAGGATCACGACGTGCACAAGGGTTGAGGGTAGTCCGATCCGGGCTGACCGGCGCAGGTCACGTGGCCGGATCTCCGGATACGGAGTATCTGTGTGCCACGTCACACTGATACTGAACTGCGTGGCTGGCGTCGGTAGCATCGCCGCGTGGCGCTCACGGACCGCCTCAAGCGCGGTTTCGTCGGTCGACCGATCGGGAGCGACCGGCTTGGGGAGACATTGCTCCCTAAACGCATCGCTTTGCCCGTCTTCGCGAGCGATGCCCTTTCCTCGGTGTCGTACGCGACCGAGGAGATCCTGCTTGTCCTGTCGCTGGGTGGGCTGGCCTTCTACCACATCTCGCCCTGGCTTGCTGGAGCCGTCGCCATCCTGATGCTGACGGTGGTGGCGTCCTACCGGCAGAACGTGCACGCCTACCCGAGCGGCGGCGGCGACTACGAGGTCGTCTCGGTCAACCTGGGCCCGCGGGCCGGCCTGCTGGTGGCCAGTTCCCTGCTGGTTGACTACGTCCTCACGGTCGCGGTGTCGGTGTCGGCCGGTGTCGCGAACCTGACGTCCGCTATCACCGGGCTCGCCGCGCACAAGGTGCTCCTCGCGGTCGTCATCGTCGTCCTACTGACGATAATGAACCTGCGTGGGGTGCGCGAGTCCGGCACGGCGTTCGCCATCCCGACCTACGGCTTCGTGCTCGGCATCTTCGTAATGATCGTCACCGGGCTGGTCCAGGCGGCCGTCGGTCATCCGCCGCGGGCCGAGAGTGCTGGGTACCAGGTGGTCGCCGAGCGTGACTACGCGGGATTCGCCCTGGTGTTCCTGGTGTTGCGGGCGTTCGCCTCGGGATGCACGGCGCTCACCGGGGTCGAGGCGATCAGTAACGGGGTGCCCGCGTTCCGGAAGCCCAAGAGCCGCAACGCCGCGACCACCCTGCTGATGCTGGGGCTTATCGCAGTCACGATGTTCGGCGGCGTCACCGCGCTGGCTCTGATCTCCGACGTGCATGTCGCTGAGCACACCGGGGACCTGATCGGCGCCAGTGGTGAGCAGCGGACCGTGATCGCCCAGGTCGCCGCCGCCGTCTTCGGGGACGGATCGCCCGGCTTCGGCTACATCGCCGTCGTCACCGCTCTCATCCTGATGCTGGCGGCGAACACCGCCTTCAACGGCTTCCCGGTGCTGGGTTCGATCCTCGCCCGCGACGGCTACCTGCCGCGTCAGCTATACACCCGCGGTGACCGACTGGCCTACTCCAACGGGATCGTGCTGCTCGCCGGCTTCGCGATCCTGCTGATCGTCGTGTTTGACGCGCAGGTCACCGCCCTGATCCAGCTCTACATCCTCGGGGTCTTCATCTCGTTCACCCTCAGCCAGACCGGGATGGTGCGGCACTGGGCACGCATCCTGCGCTCGGACGACCCGGCGGCGTCCGATCCGGCCGCCCGCCGGCGGATCCGCCGGTCTCAGGCGATCAACTTCTTCGGCGCCTGCCTCACCGGCACCGTGCTGATCCTCGTGCTGGTCACGAAGTTCACCCACGGTGCCTGGATCGTCTGTCTGGCTATCCCGATCATCTTTCTCGGGATGCGGGGGATCAGGGCTCACTACGACCGGGTCGCGGTCGAACTCACCCCGGAACCCGGGCCGCCGACCCTGCCCTCCCGGATCCACGCCGTCGTCCTCGTCAGTAAGATCCATGCCCCGACACTGCGGGCCCTGGCCTACGCCAAGGCGTCGCGGCCGCACAGCCTCGTCGCGGTCACGGTCGCCGTCGACCAGGCGGAGGCCGATCGGCTCCGCAAGGCGTGGACGGAGCGGGGGATCACCGTCGATCTCGTGGTGCTGGCCTCCCCCTACCGGGAGGTGACCCGCCCGGTGCTGGACTACGTCGCCCGGATCAGGCGGGAGAGCCCCCGCGACGTCGTCGCCGTCTACGTCCCGGAGTACGTCGTCGGTCACTGGTGGGAGCATCTCCTGCACAACCAGAGCGCGCTGCGGCTCAAGGCCCGGCTGCTCTTCCAGCCCAGCGTCATGGTCACCAGCGTGCCCTGGCAGCTCGCCTCGTCCAGGCTGGCCGAGCAGCGGTTCGAACGAACCGGGGCGGGCGCGGTGCGACAGGGCCGGGCCACGCTTCCCGGCCCGTTGGAGCGGAAGCGGTGAGTCGACAGCGTCGGCCCGCGCGATCGCGCGTCTTCGGGGGCACCGCACGGCAGGCCCGCGTGCCGGGGATCGCGGTCGGCTCGCTGCTCGACCTCGACGTCGGGCCGGTGGCCCACGGCGGCTTCTGCGTCGCCCGCTCGGGCGGTCGGGTGGTGTTCGTCCGCCATGCCCTGCCCGGCGAACGGATTCGTGCCCGAGTTACCGACGCCTCCCACGAGCGGTACTGGCGGGCGGACGCGGTCGCCGTCCTGACGCCCTCGCCGGACCGGGTGGTCGCGCCCTGCCCGCACGCCGGTCCAGGGTTGTGCGGGGGGTGCGACTGGCAGCATGCCGGCCTCGCGGCGCAGCGGCGCGGTAAGGCCGAGGTCGTGGCCGACGCCCTTCGGCGGTTCGGCGGCCTCGACGCCCGGGTCAGCCCCGCGCACGCCGGGTCCGGCCTAGGGACGGCGGCCGAGGCCGGACCCGGCGCCGAGCCGGCGCTGGAGGTGCTGGTCGAGGCGGTGCCCGTCGGCGGTCCGGAGCGGCTGACCGGATCCGACCGGCCCGGTGGCGCCGACGACGGACTGGCGTGGCGGACCCGGATGCGCTTCGCGGTGACGGCCGGCGGCGAGGTCGGGCTGCGGGCGAGCCGCTCGCACGAGGTGGTGGCGACGCCGGACTGCCGCATCGCCCACCCCCTCGTCCTCGCGGCGCTCGCCGGCCGGCGGTTTCCTGGGGCCGACGCCGTCGAGGTCGCGGCCAGCCCGGCGACCGGGCAGGTGGCCGTGGCGGTGCATCCCGCCGGTGCCGGGACGGTCGTCAACGACGAGCACGCCGGGACCGGCGAGGATCCCGGGGAGGTCGGAGCCCCCGGGGAGGTCGTCGAGGTGGTGGGGGGGCGGAGGTTCCGGCTCGGGCCGGAGGTGTTCTGGCAGGTCCATCCGGCGGCTCCCGGCGTGCTGGTGGACGCGGTCCGCGAGGCCCTGCGTCCCCGAGCCGGGGAGACCGCGCTCGACCTGTATGCCGGGACGGGCCTGTTCGCGGCGTTCCTCGCGGAGGATGTCGGCGCCGCTGGCCGCGTCATCGCGCTGGAGTCCGACGCCGCGTCGGTCGCGGCCGCGGCGAACAACCTCGCCGATCTGCCATGGGTCTCGCTGCGGGCGTTGCGGGTGACGCCGGCTACCGTTCGTGGGGTGGTCGGTACGGGCGGGCCGGCCGGCCGGGTCGATCTCGCGGTGCTCGACCCGCCGCGCACCGGGGCGGGCCCGGCGGTGGTGGCCGCGCTGCTCGCCCATCGCCCCCGCGCGGTCGCCTACGTCGCCTGCGATCCTGTCGCGCTGGGTCGGGACCTCGCCGCCGCGGCGGCCGCGGGCTACGACCTCGTCGTGTTGCGCGCCTTCGACCTGTTTCCGATGACCGCCCACGTCGAGTGCGTGGCACTGCTCGAGCCGCGCGGCGCGGACCGGAATCCGAACCTGGTGTGATTGCGTCGGTACCAGAAGTGTCGCCGGAAGGCCGTGGACTCCACTTCCGGCCGCTCCCGACACGACCTGGTCGTGCCGGCGTGTCGCCCGCGCGCCACGCCGACAGAGTGTGTGCATCCGCGTACTCGGATCCGGACCAATAGTGGACAACCGGGGAGGTGGATTCTACCGCGATCAGGCCTATTGCCTGACGGTCTACGAGGAACTCACATGTCGGGTGCCCGTCTGCAAGGGGCCAGACGGGCTGCGTAGACTTTGCCGGACCCGGACCGATCCCCTTTCGGGAGAGGGAGTTCACGCCGTGTCGCTTCTGTCCACGATCAGTAGTCCGCAGGACGTCAAGCGCCTCGACCACGAGGAGCTCGCCACCCTGGCGGCCGAGATCCGTGATTTCCTCATTCACGCAGTCGCGCGTACGGGAGGTCACCTCGGGCCGAATCTGGGGGCTGTCGAGCTGACGTTGGCAATACATCGTGTGTTTGATTCGCCATTCGACCGCATCCTTTGGGACACCGGCCATCAGTCCTATGTGCACAAGATTCTGACCGGCCGGGCGGACGATTTCTCCGGGCTGCGCCAGCGGGGTGGCCTTTCCGGCTACCCCAGCCGGGCCGAGTCCGAGCACGACATCATCGAGAATTCGCACGCCTCGACCGCCCTGTCCTACGCCGACGGGCTGTCGCGTGCCTACGCGCTGCGTGGTGAGGACCGGGCCGTCGTCGCCGTCGTCGGTGACGGCGCCCTGACCGGCGGGATGTGCTGGGAGGCGCTGAACAACATCGCCGCCGACGACCGGCCCGTCGTCATCGTCGTCAACGACAACGGCCGCTCCTACGCACCGACGATCGGCGGCCTCGCCGACCACCTCGCCGCGCTGCGGCTGGCGCCCGAGTACGAGCAGGTCCTCGACGTCGTCAAGCAGGTCCTCGGCCGCACCCCGCTGGTCGGCCCCCCGCTGTTCGACGCGCTGCACGGCATCAAGAAGGGCATCAAAGACGTCGTCCAGCCGCAGGGCATGTTCGAGGACCTCGGCCTGAAGTACGTCGGCCCGGTCGACGGCCACGACGTCGTCGCGGTCGAGTCGGCCCTGCGCCGGGCTCGGGATTTCGGCGGGCCCGTCATCGTCCACTGCGTGACCCGCAAGGGCTTCGGCTACCCGCCGGCGGAGCAGGACGACGCCGACAACTTCCACGGCGTCGGCATCATCGACCCGGCGACCGGCAAGCCGGTGTCGACGTCGAAGACCATCAGCTGGACGAGCATCTTCTCGGACGAGATCGTGCAGATCGGTTCCGAGCGGCCCGACGTCGTCACGCTGACCGCCGCGATGCTCCAGCCGGTTGGTCTCGGCGCCTTCGCCAAGGCCTACCCGGACCGGGTGTTCGACGTCGGTATCGCCGAGCAGCACGCCGTCACCTCGGCCGCCGGGCTCGCGATGGGTGGGCTCAAGCCCGTCGTGTGTCTCTACGCCACGTTCCTCAACCGCGCGTTCGACCAGGTCCTGATGGACGTCGCCCTGCACCGCCAGCCCGTGACGTTCGTGCTCGATCGGGCCGGCATCACCGGGGAGGACGGGGCGTCGCACAACGGCATGTGGGACCTGTCGTTCCTGCAGGTCGTCCCGGGGCTCGCGATCGCCGCCCCGCGGGACGCGCCGACCCTGCGGGCGGAGCTGCGTGAGGCCGTGGGTGACACCGACGGCCCGACCGTCGTGCGTTTCCCCAAGGGCAAGGTCGCCGTGGACGTGCCGGCGATTGACACGGTCGGCGGGGTGGACGTGCTCTACCGTTCGCCGAAGGTGGCCCAGCGCCGCGAGGTGCTGCTGGTCTCCATCGGCGCGATGGCCGCCACCTGCCTGGAGGTCGCGGAGCGGGTCGCGAGCCAGGGCATCGGCATCACCGTTGTCGACCCGCGGTGGGTCAAGCCACTGGACCCGGCGCTGATCGATCTTGCCCGCGCCCACGACCTCGTCGTCACCGTCGAGGATAACGGCCGGGTCGGCGGGGTCGGGGCGGCGCTGGCCCAGCTGCTGCGCGACGCCGACGTTGACGTGCCCCTGCGGGACTTCGGCATCGCCCAGCGCTTCCTCGACCACGGCAAGCGGGACGAGGTCATGGCCGAGGTCGGGCTTGCCCCGCAGGACCTCGCCCGCAAGGTCGTCGAGGCCGTCGCGAAGCGCCAGCCGGCGATCGAGGACGACCCGACCTCGCCCGGCGAAGCGGCCCCGGCGGGCGAGCGGGCCGGCGAGGCCATCGGCGACCAGCGCTGACCGCGGCGCGCTGACCCCGGTGCTCTGACTCGGGTGCGCTGATCCCGGTGCTCTGACTCGGGTGCGCTGATCCCGGACGCACCCGGGTGCCGCCCGGTCATCGGGGTCCGACGGGCAAGGACCCGCCACCGTGTCGGGATCCGCCACCGTGTCGGGATCCGCCACCGTGTCGGGATCCGCCACCGTGTCGGGATCCGCCACCGTGTCGGGCCGCCACCGTGTCGGGGCCCGGCGCGGTGGCGGCCCGACCGCCGTCCTAGGCTGACCAGGTGGGTGAGCACACCGTGTCGGCGCGCCAGGGCGCCGCCTCCCGCCGCCGGGCTGGGCACGGCCCACGCTGGTGGGCCGTGCGTGGTGCGCTTCTGGTGGCCCTCGGGCTACTGGTTCTCGCCATGGTCAGCCAGTGGAACGAGATCGAGGAGTCCGTCCGCTCGCTCACCGTGGGCGGCGTGGTGGCCTCGGGTGTGGTCACCGTGCTTGCCGTCGGTACCACCGTGTTGTCCTGGCGGGCGTTGCTGGGGGGGTTGGGCGCCGCGCTTCCCCTGCGGGCCGCCGTGCGGATCTTCTTCGTCGGGCAGATCGGCAAATATATCCCGGGCAGCGTGTGGCCGGTGCTCGCGCAGATGGAGCTCTCCCGCGACCACGGCGTCTCCCGGCCGAAGGCGGCTTCGGCGAGCCTGGTCGTGTTGGCGCTCGCGGTGCCGAGCGGGGGGCTCGCCGCGGCGGTCACCCTGCCGTTCGTCTCCGCGCAGGCGCTCGCCGACTACTGGTGGGCGCTGGCGGTCGTGCCCGTCTTCGTCGTCGTGCTCTGTCCCCCGGTGCTGTCCCGCCTGCTGGCGCTGGCATTCCGGCTGCTGCGCCGCCCACCGCTGACCGAACCGCTGCCCCCGCGGGCCGTCGCCGCCGGAGCCGGCTGGTTGCTGCTCAGCTTCTGCTGCTACGGGGTGGCGACCTGGCTGCTCGTCCGGGATCTGCATCCGGCGGTCGGTGGCGGCCGGCTGTTGCTGCTCTCCCTCGGGGCCTATGCCCTGGCCTGGACCGCCGGATTTCTGGTACTGGTGCTGCCCGCCGGGGCGGGGGTGCGGGAGGCGGTGCTGGTGCTGGCGCTGGCGCCGGCGGTCGCCAGCGGGCCGGCGACCCTGGTCGCGTTGGTGGCGCGGCTTCTCGCCACGATCGCCGACCTGGTCTGGGCGCTCGTCGGTGTCGCCCTACGGCAGCGGGGTGCTCGGCTGTTGTGTACTGATGATGCGATGCAGGAGCGAATGTGAGGAAAGTGGGAGGAGGGTGGGGGGTGCACCATGACCCGCAACGGCCACCCGGGTGGCCCCCGCCCGTCCCGCCGATCTCGTGGGGCGGCCCCGGGTGGCCGGGCGGGCCGCCGGCACCCCGCCGTAGTCGGGCCCGGTGGCTGATCCCGCTCGTCCTCGTGCTCGCCCTCCTGACCGGCGCGGGCGGAACCGGTCTGTTCCTGCTCCTCCGCTCCACCGACGGCCCTGCCAACGCCGTCCGCGCCTACCTGATGGAGGTCAGGGACTCGCGCTACGAGGCCGCTTACGTCCGCCTCTGCCCGTCGGTCCAGGAACGCCGCCCAGCGTCCGAGTTCGCCATCATCATGCGGGCTCTGGACGATGTCCAGGGCGGTATCGCCTCGTTCGCCGTGCGAAGAGTGCAGATCCACCGGTCCGTGGGTTCCCCGACGGTCCGGGAGGTTCAGGTCGACGTCCGGCGCGGCAGCGCCGCGGCGAGCCACGAGACGTACCAGGTGGGAAAGGAATCCGGAAGCTACTGCCTGCTGACGCCCGGCGCCCCGTTCTCCTTGGACCCGTCGCTGCCCCCGGATCTTCAGCAGCCGGGCCCGTTCGATGATTCCCCCGGCGATGGCCGACGCGGCGGTGGCGACGACGAGCCACCGGTCCGCACGGCCTGACCGGCGCCGATGGTCAGGGCGGCCGATTGGATCAGCGCAGGGTGGCGACCCCCGGCGGGGCGAAGCGCTGCCCGGTGACGGCCTCGCTGATGCCGCTACGGTCCAGGTAGGGCGTGATGCCGCCGAGGTGGAACGGCCAGCCGGCGCCGAGGATCATGCACAGGTCGATGTCGGCGGCCTCCGCGACGATCTTCTCGGTCAGCATCAGATGGATCTCCTCGGCGAGCGCCCGCAGCGCCGCCTCGCGTACCTCGTCCCCGGTCAGCGGGGTGGCGGCCGGGGACGGCGTGAAGATGAGCGCGGCGGCGTCCGGGTCGACGGTCTGGACGCCGTCCGGGCCCGTGGTGTAGACGCCGCTCCGGCCCGCCTCGACCAGCCGGGCGAGAGCCGTCGGCCGCCGGAACCGGTCCGGGAACGCCGCGTGCAGTGTCTCCGCGACGTGCAGGGCGACCGGCGGCCCGACGAGGGCGAGCAGGGTCATCGGGGACATCGGCAGCCCCAGCGGATCGAGGGCGTGGTCGGCCTCCTCGAGCGGCGTACCGCCCTCTGTCGCGCCGAGCACCTCCCCGAGGAACCGCGTCAGCAGCCGGTTGACGACGAACGCCGGGGCATCGGCGACCAGGACCGCGTTCTTCTTCAGGTTCTTCGCCACGGCCAGCGTCGTCGCGATGGTGGCGTCGTCGCTGCGGGCAGCGCGGACCACCTCGACCAGGGGGAGGACCGACACCGGATTGAAGAAGTGCAGCCCGGCTACCCGTTCGGGATGATCGAGCCCAGCGGCCATCTCGGTGACCGACAGCGCCGAGGTGTTCGTCAGGAGCACGGCCGTGGGCGCCACGACGGCCTCGAGCTCCGCGAGCACGGTCCGCTTGACGGCCAGGTTCTCGAAGACGGCCTCGATGACGAGGTCCGCGTCCGCGAAGGCGTCCTTGGTCAGGGATCCGGTGACGTTCGCCTTGTAGCGGTTCGCCTGGTCGGGGGTGATGCGGTGGCGCAGCAGGAGGTTGTCGACCTCCTGGTGGACCCCCGCGACCCCGGCGTCGAGCCGGGCCTGGTCGATGTCGGTGAGCACCACCGGCACCTCGAGCCGGTGCGCGAACACGAGGGCGAGCTGGCTTGCCATGAGGCCGGCGCCGACCACCCCGACCTTCGTCACGGGCCGGGCCAGCGCCGGGTCCGGCCCGCCCACCGGCCGCTTCGCCCGCTTCTGCACGAGGTCGAAGGAGTACAGGCTGGCGGCGAGTTCGTCGCTGACGGACAGATCGGCGAGGGCCTCGGTCTCGGCCGCGTACCCGGTGGCGCGGTCGGCGGTCTCGGCGAGCGCGAGGAGGTCCAACGCCCGGTAGGCGGCCGGCGCGGCCCCGTGCAGCTTCGCGTCGGCGAGCGTCCGGCCCCGTGCGATCGCCTCCGCCCAGCCCGCCCCCCGCTCGACCGGCGCGCGGGCGGCCACCGGGTCGACATCGCCGCGCAGCACCTGGCCCACCCAGCGCAGCGCCTCCGCCAGGAAGTCCGCCGGCTCCAGCAGCACGTCCCCGAGACCCAGCTCGAACGCCTGCCGGCCGCGCAGCATGCGGTTCTGGCTGAGCGCGTTGCCGATGACGACGGACACCGCCCGTTCGGCGCCGATGAGGTTGGGCAGCAGCTGGGTGCCGCCCCAGCCCGGGACGAGGCCGAGGAAGACCTCTGGGAAGGCGAGTGCGGGAATGCCGGCGGACAGCGCCCGGTAGTCGCAGTGCAGGGCCAGCTCCAGCCCGCCGCCCAGCGCCGCCCCGTTGACGAGGGCGAAGGTCGGGACCTTCCGGTCACCCAGGCGACCCTCACCCACCCGGGCGAAGGCCTCGTGCCCGAGGCGGCCGAGCGCCGCGAGCGAGGGGCGGATCCGCTCCGGGTCGGTGAGCGATGAGCGGAAGGACAGGTCCGCACCCACGCTGAAGATGAACGGCTTGCCGGTGACGGCGATCGCGGCGACCGGCGGGTCGTGCGCCTCGATCTCGTCGACGGCGGCGAGCAGGGACCGCAGGCCGGCCGGGCCGAAGGTGTTCGGCCGGGTGTGGTCATGACCGTTGTCGAGGGTGATCAGGGCGACGGGCCCGGCCACCTCGGGCAGCCGCGCGTAGCGGACGTGGGCGGCCGTGACGACCTCGCCCGGGAAGGACAGGGTCACCTCGTCGATGGTCATGGATCTCCCCTCGGTTCCGCCGCGGGCCCGGTCGTGTCGGACGGGTCGTCCCGGGTCGGTCGTCGTGCCTGCTCGGTCGTCGTGCCTGCTCGGTCGTCGTACCTGCTCAGTTGGCCGCGGCGTGGTGCGGATTCGCCCAGATCGTGGTGGCGCCCATGCCGAGACCCACGCACATCGCCGTCATGCCATAGCGCACCTCGGGATGCTCGGCGAACTGCCGGGCGAGCTGGGTCATCAGGCGCACCCCGCTGGACGCCAGTGGGTGACCGAACGCGATGGCCCCGCCGTACGGGTTGACCCGGGGATCGTCCTCGGCGATGCCGAAGTGGTCGAGGAAGGCCAGGACCTGCACGGCGAAGGCCTCGTTCAGCTCGAACAGGCCGATGTCGTCGATGGTCAGGCCGGTGCGGGCCAGCGCCTTCTCCGTCGACGGGATCGGCCCGACGCCCATCACCTCGGGGGGGACTCCGGCGAACGCGAAACCCACCAGGCTCATCTTCGCCGGCAGGCTTAGCTCGGCCGCCACCTCGGCGGCGGCGAGCAGGCAGCCGGTGGCGCCGTCGTTGAGCCCGGCGGAGTTGCCCGCGGTCACCCGCCCGTGCGGCCGGAACGGCGTGCGCAGCCCGGCGAGCCCCGCCTGCGTGGTGTCCGGTCGCGGCGGCTCGTCGACGGTGACGAACTCCCAGCCCGTCTCGACGTGCCGGGCGGCCACCGGGACGAGGTCGGGCTGGATCTGACCGTTCGCGTACGCCTTGGCGACCTTCTCCTGGGAGGCCAGAGCGAAGGCGTCCGCCCGCGATTTGGTGATCTTGGGGTACCGGTCGTGCAGGTTCTCGGCGGTCGAGCCCATCACCAGCGCGGAGGTGTCCACGAGCCGTTCGGCGACGAACCGGGGGTTGAGGTCGGCGCCTTCGCCCATCGGGTGGCGGCCCATGTGTTCCACCCCGCCGGCCACGGCCACGTCGTAGGCGCCGACGGCGATCGACGAGGCCGTCGTGGTCACCGCCGTGACGGCGCCTGCGCACATCCGGTCGATCGCGAAGCCCGGCACCGTTTCCGGCAACCCGGACAGGATGGCGGCGACCCGGCCGATGGTCAGGCCTTGATCGCCGATCTGGGTGGTGGCCGCGATCGCCACCTCGTCGATCCGCTCGGGGGGGAGGGAAGGATTGCGTCGCAGCAGCTCCCGGATCACCCGCACGATCAGATCGTCGGCACGGGTCTCGGCGTAGACGCCCTTGGCCTTCCCGAACGGGGTTCGGACCCCGTCGACGAACACGACGTCGCGTACGAAGTTTCTGGATGATCCGAACACGGGACCTCCCGACCCGCGGCCGCCACCGACCGCCGGTTCGTCGCCGTCGAACGTCGGCCGTTGTCCGAAACCCGGTTCCAGGGCCTGGACAGCCAGCCGGCACCGGCGCGGATACCGCCGGCACGGCTAGCCTACGGCAGCGGTTACCAGCCGGTAGACATCCCGGAGCCATGGATGCCGGATGCCCGGGGAGGCCGATGCCGTGATGCGCCGGTCCGTCCCTGGCCCACGACCCGCGGATCCGGTCGTCAGCCCGCCGGCTCGGCTGCCGGTTCGGCCGGTTCGGCCGGTTCCGTCGGTTCGGCCGGCGGCTCGGCGAGGACGGTGAGCAGGGGAGCGGCCGTCAGCTTGATCTGCCAGGGGCGTGCCCCGCCGGTCCGCAGCGCCCCGGCGACGGCCGTGTCCGTCAGGGGATTCGGCGGGGACCAGGCGAGCCGCCGGGACAACGCGGGCTCGAGGAGGTTTTCCACCGGCATCGTGTGGGCGGCGGCGAGGGCGGCCAGCGCGGCCCGCACCCGGGCCAGCCGCGACGCGGCCACCGGGTCGCGCTCGGCCCAGCGGTTGGGCGGCGGCAGACCGTCGCCGCCCGGTCCGGCCGGGGCGGGCAGCTCCTCCTCGGGCAGTGCGGCGGCGCCACGCAGGGCGTCGAGCCAGACGTTCGCGGTGCGGCGGATCCGTGGTCCGGAGAAGATGGGCAGCCGGACCAGCGCGGCCGCGTCGGTGGGGGCGTTCAGCACGGCGTCCATGATCGCGCTGTCCGGGAGGACGCGACCCGGCGCGACGTCACGGGTACGAGCTAGCCGGTCCCGGGCGGTCCACATCGCCCGGACCGCCGCCAGCTGGCGGCGGGACCGGGCTCGGTGGATCCCGCTCGTCCGGCGCCACGGCTCGGCCCGTGGCTCGCGTGGCGGGGCCGCGACGATCGCGGCGAACTCCTGCCGGGCAAACTCGATCTTGTTCTGTTCGATCAGCTCCGCCTCGAGCGCGTCGCGCAACTCCACCAGCAGCTCGACGTCGAGTGCCGCGTAGCGCAGCCACGGCTCGGGAAGCGGGCGGGTCGACCAGTCCGCGGCCGAATGGCCCTTCTCCAGCCCGTAGCCCAGCACCCGTTCGACCATTATCCCCAGCCCGACCCGTTCGTAGCCCAGCAACCGGCCGGCGAGCTCCGTGTCGAACAGCAGACTCGGCCGCAGACCGAGCTCGGACAGGCACGGAAGGTCCTGGCTGGCGGCGTGCAGCACCCATTCGACCCCGCCCACCGCGTCCTGGATGACGCTCAGATCCTCGAGCGCGATCGGATCGAGGAGCAGCGAGCCCGTGCCCCGCCGTCGGATCTGGACGAGGTAGGCCCGCTGGCTGTACCGGTAACCGGACGCACGTTCGGCGTCGAACGCGACCGGCCCGATGCCGGCCGCGAGGCGTTCCGCCGCCGCGGCGAGTTCCGCGGTGTCAACGATGACGGGGGGTACCCCGTCCGCAGGGATGAGCAGCGGGATGGGCTCATGAGCACCGGTGCTGGGCTGTACCTCCACCTCTGCGCTGACACCCCCGCTGACCTGCTGTGTTGATTCAGGAACCGTCGACGTCACGATCGGTGATCGTACGTCTGAATCCTGACGGAGGTAGCCGTGTCCTACAGCGAATCGCGTTATTTATACGCTTTGTAACGACGTGGTAATGGGAGGTGTGCGCGGTGGAAGGTCGGCCGCGGCGCGCGGTGGGTGGTGCGGTGCTGTCCGTCCGGCGGGCCGGTGTGACGCGGTCAACTCCGGCGAGTTGGTAGCGTGATGACTCCGGACAGTTGTGGGGGAAGCCCGGCCATGGCCGCGAGCAGGTCCCCGAACGCGAGCAGGTGGGCGACCGTCGCCGAGGCGCTCCAAGGCAGCCGGCCCTGCGTGTCCGGCCCCGCGGGGCCGCGGTCGGATGCGAGGGCGGTCTCCGCCCAGTCGGGTGACCAGGAGCAGCGCAGCTCCACGTCGAAACTGTCCCCGTCGGCCGCGAGCACACCGAAGCGTTGTGACGCGGTGGCCGTGACCGTGCCGCCCAGGGCGCGCACGCCCGCGCCGTGCGCCTCCAATGATTCCCGCAGCCACGACCAGGCGACCTCGGCGAGCAGGGGATCGCCGGCGATCTCCCGGTCGATGCTCGCGCGGGCGTAGCAGACGATGCGGGCCGTGCCCTGCCAGGCCGGCTGTCCCTGGGGATCCATGAGCAGGATGAGCCGGCCGGCCGCGGTGTCGGCCTCGTCCCCGGTCAGCCCGCCGGCCAGAGCGAAGGAGAACGGCGCGACCCGGGTGGGTGCCGCCACCTCGTGCACCGCCACCTCCGGGCGTAGCCGCGCGATCCCCGCGCGCAGGGCGTCGGTGACCGCGAGGAAGATCGGAGGGCTCGCCTCGGATGACTGCGCGACCCCCATGACGGCAACGGTAGGACGTCGGTCGTGATCATGCTGGCCAGACGCCGGAGCGTACGGGTTCGGTCCCGTTGCGTGCGGGCGGGAACCGGTGAGCCGGTGTCCGGAGTACCCCGGCTGAGGGGCGGAACTGTGCAGGCTCACGCCGGGATCCGCGCGGCGGCACGATCGCGGCCGCGGAGATCTCGGACTGCGGGGGTCTCGCGCACGGGCCTCGGCCGGGTCGTCGGCCGCTCCGCGGGGGCCGGCCCGACCAGCACCGCGGTGCCACAGGAGGTGCAGGCCCACTCCGGGCAGTCGTCACCGTGCCCGTCGGAGCACGGAGGTTGCTCGAAGATGCGCTCGTCGCGGCATGCGATGCAGACGAGAACGATGTGATCCTCGGCGCTCATCCGGACCTGTTCCACTCGACCACCACTCCCCGCGCACGTCTGCCCGTGATGCGTCCCGTTGGATCGTGGTGGGCGCATAACCACGGATCGCGCGCCATTCGCCACGGCCGGAGGGAGAGGAACGCGGGATGACGCGCACCCTCTACCCCAATTCCGACCGGACTGACGGTGCCACGGGACGAGCGGATGTCCGTGCATTCTCTCCGGCGTGTCGCGTGAGCCCGTCTCGGGGCGGTGCGGGGCGGATCGCCCGGTCTGTGGGCCGGTGGGGTCGGGCCGGCCCCAGGCTCAGCCCGCCTGGCCGGCCGGCTTCGAGGTGGGGCGTGCCGGCTCCGCGTTGCCCAGCCGGACGGCGTCGCCGCGCAGCCAGTGCCGCTCGACGAAGAACGGGGCGACAGGCAGCACCGCGGCGATCAGCGCGAGTACGGTCCGCTTACGGCGCCAGCGCCCGACCATCGAGAGGTAGCCGATGAGGGCGCAATAGGTGAGGAAGAGCACGCCGTGGATCGGGCCGAGGATCCGCACGCCGATCGGGTAGCCGGCACCGTATTTGATCGCGGTCGCGACGAGCAGCAGAAGGAAGGACGACGCCTCGGCGAGCGAGACGACGCGGGCCAGGGCAAGGGGCTGGAAGGCGCCGCTCGGGGCACGACCGGTCATCGGTGACTCCTCGTCGTAGCAGATGGCGTCGTAGCAGACGGTGTAGTAGCAGACGGTGTAGTAGCAGACGGCGTAGCAGATGACACTGAGGTGTTCCACTGTTCGGGCGCCTTGGCGCTCCGGGACCCGGGACGCGCCGTGGCCGTGCCACGGCGACCGCGGGATTCGTCACGTCCGCTCGATCGTTCGTCCCCGTCCGCCGAGCGCCGCCTCGACGGGCGGGAGCGCCCGACACCGGCTGAACCTGGAAGTTCTTCTACTCAGAGTAGAAGATAGCGGATGTGCAACGTTCCGGTTCGTACTCCCCGGTCCTCGCCGCTGGGAGCCGTCAGGCCCGTGTGGTGGCCCATCCCGCTACGGCCGTCCTCCCACACCTCCCACAGGCGTGCAACGATCGACCCATGCCTGTCCTCCACGTTGACGCGCGACCCGGATCCGGGCCGGGTGGCGTCTCGCCCCCGCCGAGCGGTGCAGCGCTCGCCCGGCGGCCCGGCCTGGCCGACACCGCGCCCTTCCTGCGTGCCTGTCGACGGGAGCACCCCGGGACCACGCCGGTGTGGTTCATGCGTCAGGCCGGGCGGGTCCTGCCCGAGTACCGGGCCCTGCGCGCGGGAGTCGCCATGCTCGACTCCTGCCGGGACGCCGAGATGATCACGGAGATCACGCTCCAGCCGGTACGCCGGTTCCGGCCGGACGCGGCGATCTTCTTCTCCGACATCGTGGTGCCCCTGGTCGCGATCGGCCTCGACATCGACATCGTCGCCGGGATCGGACCGGTGGTGGCCGAGCCCGTGCGGGACGCCGTCGGGCTCGCCGCGTTGCGTGCACTGGAGCCGGACGACGTTCCCTACGTGGCCGACGCGGTCCGGTTCCTGCTGGCCGAGCTGGGTTCAACCCCGCTGATCGGGTTCGCCGGGGCGCCGTTCACCCTCGCGAGCTACCTCATCGAGGGCGGACCGAGTCGCGACCACGCCCGCACCAAGGCGTTGATGTACAGCGAACCGAAGCTCTGGCACGCCCTGCTGGCCCGGCTCGCCGACATCACCACCGCCTTCCTGCGCGTCCAGGTGGATGCCGGTGTTGACGCGCTGCAGCTGTTCGACTCCTGGGCCGGGGCGCTGGACGAGGCGGACTACCGTCGCTACGTCGCGCCGCACAGCGCTCGGGTGCTGGCGGCCTTCGCCGGTGAGGTGCCGCGCATCCACTTCGGTGTGAACACCGGTGAGCTGCTCGCCGCGATGGGCCAGGCGGGTGCGGACGTCGTCGGCGTCGACTGGCGGGTCCCTCTCGACGAGGCCGCCCGGCGGATCGGGCCCGGTCATGCCGTGCAGGGAAACCTCGACCCGACCGCGGTCTTCGCCCCCGAACCGGTGCTCGCCGCCAAGGTGCGCGACGTCTGCGCCCGCGGGGCCGAGGCAGAGGGGCACGTGTTCAACCTCGGCCACGGGGTGCTGCCGCAGACCGATCCGGGCGTGCTCGCGCACGTCGCCGACCTTGTCCACGGCGGATGATCCACGGCGGATGATCCGCCTTCATCGGGCCGGTTCACTGGCACCGGCCCGATGGTGAAAGCTGGCGGGCGGCACCACTCAACGTGAAGGGCGGCAGGAACGTGCGGGTTGTGATCGTCGGTGGGGGTATCGCCGGGCTCTCGGCCGCCCGCGCCTTGGCCGGGCACGCCGAAGTGACCGTCCTCGATGCGGCGGACCGGGTCGGTGGCAAGCTGCGTACCACCCCGATCGAGGGTCTGGACGTCGAAGAGGGCGCGGAGTCCTTCCTCGCCCGGGTTCCCGACGGACTCCGCCTGGCCCGGCAGATCGGGCTCGGGCACGAGATCGTGCATCCGGCCACGACGTCAGCCTCACTGTGGATCCGCGGCCGGCTGCATCCCATCCCCCCGAACACCCTGCTCGGAGTGCCGACCGACGTCCTCGGCCTGCTCCGCTCGCGGGTGCTGTCCCCGTGGGGGCTGGTGCGGGCCGCCGCCGACCTGGTGCTGCCGCGGACGCGTTTCGCCGACGATCCGACCGTCGGTCGCTACGTCGGCACGCGGGTCGGGCGCGAAGTCGTCGACCTGCTGGTGGATCCGCTGCTCGGGGGGGTGTATGCGGGCCGGGCCGACGCGCTGTCGCTGCGGGCGACCGTGCCCCAGCTCGTCCCCATCTTCGCCGAGGACCGCTCGCTGCTCCTCGGCGCGCACCGGGTGCGGGCCCGTACCGGACCCGCGACGACGACCTCGACGGCGCCGCTGTTCGCCACGCTTCGGGGGGGGCTGGGCTCCTTCGCGGCGCGAGTGGCGGCGCAGTCCGGCGCCACCGTGCGCACCGGGGTGCTCGTCCGCTCGATCGCGAAGACCGCGGGCGGCTGGCAGGTCAACTGTGACCGGGTGGGCGGCGCGGACGCCCTCGGGCCGTTCCAGGCCGACGCCGTGATCCTCGCGGTGCCTGCCGGGGTGGCCCGCGCCCTGCTGGCGCCGCTGGCCCCGCATGCCTCCGCCCCGCTTGCCGGCGTGCCCTACGCCTCGGTCGGCCTGGTGACGCTGGTCTACCGGGACGCCGCGCCGCCACCCGGCAGCGGATTCCTCGTGCCCGCCCGGGCGGGCACCGCGGTGAAGGCGGCCACCTTCCTGTCCGCCAAGTGGCCGCACCTGGGCTCCGACCGGCTCACGGTGGTGCGGGCGAGCATCGGCCGCGCCGGTGCCGAACAGGACCTGCAGCGCGGGGATGTGGAGCTCGCCGGGGTGGCGGCGGCGGAGATCGCGCAGATCACCGGCCTGTCCGGTCGGCCGGTAGCGACCCGGGTGAGTCGCTGGGGCGGGGCGCTCCCGCAGTACCTGCCGGGTCATCTCAACCGGATCGCCGCGGTGCGCCGGGGGCTTCCAGCGGGGATCGCCCTCGCCGGCGCGGGATACGACGGTGTAGGCATCCCGGCCTGCATCCGGTCGGGGGAGACCGCCGCGCACGCGGTGCTGAGGGCTACCCGGACGGCGCAGGGCAGTCCGGCCGATCCGGTGGGCCCGGGAATCTGATCACGTGCACCGGCCCGGACCGCGTCCGGCCGCCGGTGAAGGAGGCTGGGAATGTCGGAGTCTACGAAATCGGCCCGCGAACTCAACGCGGAGCTGCTCTACACGGGATGGTCGGTCTTCGCGGCCGACCGTCCGCTACCCGCCGAGCGGACCCCGCTGATCGACGAGGCGACCGCCCTGCTCGACGGGGCGCTGGCCAAGGACGTCTACACCCGCGGTGTCTACGAGATCTCGGGCTACCGGGCCGATGCGGACCTGATGGTCTGGTGGACGAGCCCGGACCCGGACCTGCTGCAGGAGACCTACCAGCGGTTCCGGCGGACGGCCCTGGGCGGGCACCTGCGTCCGGTGTGGTCGGCGGTCGGCCTGCACCGGCCGGCGGAGTTCAACCAGAACCACATCCCCGCCTTCGTCCGGCGGGAGGACCCCCGCGGTTATCTCTGCGTCTACCCGTTCAACCGCTCGCTGGAGTGGTACCTGCTGCCGGACTATGAACGGCGCGGGATGCTAGCCGAGCACGGGATCATGGGCCGGGAGTACGAGGACGTCCGGGCCAACACGGTGGCTTCGTTCGGACTGGGCGACTACGAGTGGCTGCTCGCCTTCGAGGCGGATGAGCTGCACCGGATCGTCGACTGCATCCGGCACCTTCGGGCCAGCGCGGCGCGACGGCACACCAGGCTGGAGACGCCGTTCTACACCGGTGCCCGCAAGCCGCTGGCGGACGTCGTCACCGCCCTGCCCTGAGGCGGCTGGCTGCCGGGTAGACCGGCGGAGGACCGGGACGGCAGCCGGCGCCTGCCTGGGCGCCCCCACCCGTCCGGCAGGCGCCGACCGTCCCGTGACTGTGCTCACCGGCCTCACCCGGGCGGCATCACTCCAGGTGACATCAATCCCGGGGACATCACCCCGGCGATATCACGTCGGCGACGTCGCACGGGGCGCGCCGGATCGCACAGCCCCACCCCCCGGCGCCCGCGGGGGCGGGCAGCCGACGGATCCCGAGTCGAGACCCGCGATCCATAACGCAGAGTAGCATTATCGCCGCTGTTTGTGTGCGCAGTGTATGCGTCAGGCGTCCGTGGGTCGATGGTGTCCGTCATGTCCGCATCGGTGGGCGGACTTGGAAGGTTCGTCGACTCGGAAGGTTCGTCATGGCGGTCGCTGCCCGACGACCGCATCTCTGTTACTGTGAGTCGCCATAAACGCACGGATCACGCCATCGCCACGGTCGGCGGTCGGGGCGCCACGCCGCCATCGCCTGGCCGGGCCGCTGGTAAATCGTCTTGGCGCAGCCGGTAACGTTGCCCCCGTGACCACGGAGCGCCACCCGTGTCGGCGTCCGGTACTCCAGTTCGCTCCGGTGTGTGCCGACACACTCCAGCGGGACCTGGATGATGCGTGCGTTCGGCTCGTCGTTCGGGATGGCCCACAGTCAGTGGCGGGGGGAAGATCGCTGGAGGTCCGGTCGATGTACCACCGAGGGATGAATTCGTGGCTGTCTGAGCGAGGGGTGCCGCGGGCCGCCGAACGGGGAGGACGATGACACCTCCGGGCCCGCTCGGATCCTCGTTCGGGCTCGGGCACGTGCCGGCGCCACTGGGCCAGTCCATTCGGCCGGGTCCGGTCGGTGTCGTCAACGCGCACCGTCGCGGTGCTGGGGGGGACCACGAGTGACGGAGACGGTGTCCGGCGGCACGCGCGCGACCGCTGGGTCGAACTTCGTTCCGCGCACCCGCGGCGGGCAGGGGATGCCGTTCCCGCCGGACGCGCCGGCGGGAACGGCCGGCCGGCCCGCCGGCGCACCGCCGAGCCGCACGGCCACCGGGCCCGGCGGGCGGCACAGCGCGGGGAGGGTGAGCCCGGCCGCCGTCGAGACGGGCGGCTACCGCGCTCAGGTGACCTGGGAACGGCGTTACGTCCGGCTGCTTGTCCTGTTCGACGCGGCCGCCTGCGTGGTGGCAGCGGGGCTCGCGTATTTCGTGCGATTCGGCGACCTGGTCGACTTCGGCACCCAGCCGGTGTCCTCCAAGCCGTACATCCTCATGACGGTTCTGCTGCCGCTCGCCTGGGTGCTGGCGATGTCCCTGAACCGGGCCTACGAGAGCCGGTTCCTCGGTGGCGGGTCGGAGGAGTTCCGGCGGGTGGTCAACACGGCGGCCCGGTTCACCGCGGCGGTGGCCATCGCCTCGTACGCGACGAAGGCGGAGATCGCCCGTAGTTACGTGCTGATCGCCTTCCCGGCCGCGACCCTGTTCTCCATGGTGGGTCGGGTCGTCGGCCGCGGCCTCCTACACCGGATGCGCCGGGCGGGCCGCTGCCTGCACCGGGTGCTCGTGGTCGGGGCCGGGGAGTCGGCTGCCACCCTGGTCCGGCTGGCCCAGCGGGATCCGACGTCGGGTTGGGCGGTCGTCGGTGTCGTGCTCGACCGCTCGCCCGGCCGGCACAGTCACGACTCCCCGGAACGCAGTGGGTTCGACCTGCTCGGGGTGCCGATCGTCGGCACCTCGGAAACCCTGCACACGGCCATCCGGGCGACGTACGCCACCACGGTTGCCATCAGTCCGCAGATGGACGGCGAGACGTTGCGCCGGGTGCTGTGGACGCTGGAGGGCAGCGACGTCGACGTGCTGGTCTCCTCGGCGCTGACCGACGTGACCGGGCCGCGGATCTCGATTCGTCCGGTGGCCGGGCTGCCGCTGCTGCACATCGAGGAGCCGGAGCTCACCGGTACCCGTCGGGTGATGAAGATGGTCTTCGACCGGTGCGTGGCCGGAACGATCATCCTGCTGTTCTCCCCGCTGCTGCTCGGTCTCGGGCTCGCGGTGCGCCTGACCAGCCGCGGCCCGGCGTTGTTCAAGCAGATCCGGGTGGGGCGGGGTGGTGAGCACTTCACGATGTACAAGTTCCGGTCGATGTACGTCGACGCGGAGGCGCGCAAGGCGGAGCTGGAGTCGCGCAACGAGCGGGCCGAGGGGCTGCTGTTCAAGATGCGTGACGACCCGCGGATCACCAAGGTCGGGAAGTTCCTGCGCAAGTGGTCGCTCGACGAGCTGCCGCAGTTGTTCAACGTGCTGGGCGGCACGATGTCGCTGGTGGGGCCGCGTCCGCCGCTGCCGTCGGAGGTCGCCCGCTACGAGGACGACGTGCACCGCCGGCTGATGGTGAAGCCGGGGCTGACCGGCCTGTGGCAGATCAGCGGCCGGTCGGACCTCGAATGGGACGAGTCGGTCCGTCTCGACCTGCGCTACGTCGAGAACTGGTCACTGGCGATGGACTTCGTCATCCTCTGGCGCACCGTGTTCGCCGTGCTGCGTCGCGAGGGGGCGTATTAGGGGGCCCGCATGATCAGCTAGTCAGCCAGCCGGCGTGGCGTAGGTGGTCGATGATCCGGTCCACGGCGTCCTCGGCGGAGAGCTCCGCGGTGTTCACCGTGACGTCGGCGTCGGTCGGCGTCTCGTACGGATCGGACACGCCGGTGAAGGCGGGCAGGACGCCTGCGCGCGCCTTGGCATAGAGCCCCTTGCGGTCCCGCGCCTCGCACACCTCCAGCGGTGTGGACACGTGTACCAGCACGAATCCGCCGCCTGCGGCCCGGACCATCCCCCGGACCTGGGCGCGCACGTCGGCGTACGGCGCGATCGGCGCGCACACCGCGGTGCCTCCGGCTCCCGCGACCTGGGCCGCGACGAAGCCGATCCGTCGGACGTTGATATCGCGGTCGGCGCGGGAGAATCCCAGTCCCTGGGACAGGTGGGTCCGCACGACGTCCCCGTCGAGCAAAGTGAGCCGGCGTCCGCCGTATTCCAGCAGTCGACAGACGAGCAGGCCGGCCAGCGTCGACTTCCCGGAGCCGGACAGCCCGGTGAGAAACACGGTCAGGCCCCGCTTCGAACGTGGTGGGATGGCGCGGGAGAGCTCCGCGGCCACCGTCGGCGGGGTCAGTTCGGCCGGTATCGGGTTGCCAGCGTCGAGCAGCGAGGCCAGCTCCATCCGCCCGGGTGCCCCGATCGCCGGCCCGATGAGGCTGCCGGTCAGGCCGTAGAAGCTGGCCAGATGCGCCCGCTGGGCGGCGAGTTTCGCCAGTTCGTCGGCGGAGCTCGCCGCCGTCTCCACGCCTGTCCAGGCCGCGCCCGCCGCCGCCCACGCGATGTCCGCCAGGTCCGTCGGCGCTGGGGGGGCGGGCGTCACGGCCGTGGCCGGGCCCGGTACCCCTGCCGCCGCGTCGCTCGGTTTCGCGGATGTTTTCAGGACCGTCGCGCTCATGCCCGGTTCGCGGGGGGTGGCCAGCGCCTCCGACGGGATGACCGGAACGAGGACCAGCAGGCTGCGGTGCTCCGGCGTTCCCGCCTCGCCGGCTTTCGGCCGCCGGTAGGGGTCTGGCGGCGGTTCCGACCGCCGGCCGGCAACACCCGGCGGGCTGATCGCGTCGGCGGCGAGCGCCTCCGAGGAGAGCGTCGCCTCGGCGGCCCGCAACGGGGCGTCAACCGCCTTGAGAGCGGCGAGCAGGCAACGGACCCGCAGGTGATGCTCGGCGTCCGCGGGATCGGCGCCACCCACCGGGGCGAGGACGACACACCGTTTGCCCTGCCGGGTCAGCGCCCGGATCCGGCCCACGTCCGCCGTGTGGAGCAGGCCGTCCGCCCACACCGCCCAGCACGCGCCGGAACCCGCCTCGAGGCTGATCCAGCCTCGGGCGAGCAGCTCGGCCCGGACCTGGGCCGGGGTGAGCCGCAGGCCGGGATGATCGGGGTGGTGGGGCAGCCGGATGCCCTCGACCGTGCCGACTAGCCGGACCCGGGGTCCGTCCGGCCCCCCCGGCTGGTCCGGCAGGGGAATGGTCGTTCGGAGGTGCAGCGCCGCGATCATCACTCCCTCGGTGTCCCGCAGGGCCGCCGTGGAACTCGGTGTCAGTGCCTCGGCCTCGGCCGCGCCGACGACGAGGGTCGGCACCGGCACGCCGTTGATCTCGGGGTCCTCGGGATAACCGGGTTCCGACCCGAAGGCACCGAGCAGCAGCAGTTCCAGCTCGGCGAGCTGGGTCGGGCGCAGGGTCAGCGACGGCCAGGCGACCGACGCGGCCGTCAGCTCCGCGCCCCGGGCCGGCGTCGCCAGGACGGGGGTTGGTCCGGACCCGCCGGACTTGCCAGATCCGCCGGTCACACCGGCGGCACCGTTGGCACCGGACCTGGGGTGGTGATCAGGATCGGGGGCGGGATGGGAGGTGGTACTCACACTTGCGACGGTAGCTGGTGACAGACTCCATCCCAATGAACACCGATGACACCCGCCCGCCGTCCACCGTGCCGGTCGACATCGCGACCGACGAACTCGATGACGACGTCCTGGCCCGACGGTTGGCCACGGACGCCGGCAAACTGCTGTTGCGGATCAGGGAGGAGGTCGGGTTCGCCGAACCCGCGACCCTGCGTGACGCCGGGGACGCGCGTTCGCATCAGCTCCTGACCCGGGCGTTGGCGCGGCACCGCCCGCGGGACGCTGTGCTGTCCGAGGAGGGCGTTGACGACGTCGCGCGGCTGTCCGCGGAGCGGGTCTGGATCGTCGACCCCCTGGACGGCACCCGCGAGTTCGCCGAACCCGGCAGGTCGGACTGGGCGGTGCATGTCGCGCTCTGGCAGGCCGGCGAGCTCGTCTCGGGCGCGGTGGCGCTGCCGGCGCTCGGGTTGACGCTGTCCAGCGCGGGCGGGCTGCCGCCGCGGCTGGCCGGGGCGCGTCCGCCACGGATCGTGGTCAGCCGGACCCGGGCCCCACAGCTGGTCACGGAGGTCGCGGAGGCACTGGGCGCCACCATCGTCCCGATGGGTTCGGCCGGTGCGAAGGCCGGCGCCGTCATCCGCGGGGAAGCCGAGATCTACCTGCACGCCGGCGGCCAGTACGAGTGGGACTCCGCCGCCCCGGTGGCGGTCGCGCGGTCGGCGGGGCTGCACACCAGCCGGCTGGACGGCTCGCCGCTGCGGTACAACCAGCCCGACCCGCTGTTGCCCGACCTGGTCATCTGTGCTGCGAGCTGGGCATCGGAGGTTCTCCGGGCGATCGGCGCCGCGGGGGGCTCCGGCGGTTGAGGCGCGTGCCTGCGGAGTGCGCTCGGAGCGGCCGCGGAGGGTGGCGATTGTCGATCCATGGTTGTTCTGGATGGCGTCGGTCGTGGATGTGGGTCCACCGTGAGGGGCGTAATGCCGCCGAAACCGCCGGCAGGGCCGCCGTGTCCGCTACTTTGGTGGGACACATCGCCTCGACGGGGGGTTTCGCGTGCCGGTGATGGGTTACGAGCTCACCCAGCTGCAGATGCTTGAGGCCGAGGCCGTCCACATCTTCCGCGAGGTGGCCGCGGAGTTCGAGCGTCCCGCCCTGCTGTTCAGCGGCGGGAAGGACTCGATCGTCATGCTCCGGGTCGCGCAGAAGGCCTTCTGGCCCGCGAAGCTGCCGTTCCCCCTGCTGCACATCGACACCGGGCACAACTTCGACGAGGTCCTCGAGTTTCGGGACAGGCGGGCGGCGGAGCTCGCCGCCCGCCTGGTGGTCGGTTCCGTCCAGGCCGCCATTGACGAGGGCGTGCTCACCGAAGACACCCGTCCGGGAGCCTCGCGTAACCAGCTACAGACACCGGTGCTGCTCGACGCCATCGCCGACAACAAGTTCGACGCGGTGTTCGGCGGCGCGCGCCGGGACGAGGAGAAGGCGCGGGCCAAAGAGCGAGTTTACTCCTTCCGGGACGAGTTCGGCCAGTGGGACCCCAAGAACCAGCGCCCCGAGCTGTGGTCGCTCTACAACGGCCGGCACCGCCCCGGTGAGCACATCCGGGTGTTCCCGCTGTCGAACTGGACCGAGCTCGACATCTGGCGGTACATCGCCCAGGAACGGCTGGAGATCCCCTCCATCTACTACGCGCATCGCCGGGACGTGTTCGAGCGTGACGGCATGCTGCTGGCGGTCACGCCGCTGACCCGCCCCCTGGCCGGTGAGACGGCGGCGCCCCGGCAGGTGCGCTATCGCACGGTGGGCGACATCACCTGCACCGGAGCGGTCGAGTCAACCGCGGCGACCGTCGAGGAGGTCATCGCCGAGGTGGCCACCACCCGGCTCACCGAACGCGGCGCGACCCGGGCTGACGACCGGGTCAGCGAGGCGGCGATGGAGGACCGTAAGCGGGAGGGGTACTTCTGATGGCCGAGTTGCTGCGGGTCGCGACGGCGGGGTCCGTCGACGACGGGAAGTCGACCCTGATCGGGCGGCTCCTCTACGACACGAAGTCGCTGTTCTCCGACCAGCTCGCCGCGGTCGAGCGGACCAGTCGGGAGCGCGGCGACGGCTACGTCGACCTCGCGCTGCTCACCGATGGTCTGCGGGCCGAGCGGGAGCAGGGCATCACGATCGACGTCGCGTACCGTTACTTCGCCACGCCCCGGCGGTCGTTCATCCTCGCTGACACCCCCGGGCACGTGCAGTACACCCGCAACATGGTCACCGGCGCGTCCACCGCCGACCTCGCGCTGCTGCTCGTCGACGCGCGCAAGGGGGTCGTCGAGCAGACCCGCCGGCACGCCTTCCTGACGTCCTTGCTGCGCGTGCCCCATCTGGTGCTCTGTGTGAACAAGATGGACCTCGTCGACTTCGATCGGGACGTCTTCGAGAAGATCAAGGAGGAGTTCCGGCACTTCGCGGCGAAACTGGAGATCGTCGACGTCACGACGATCCCGATCTCCGCGCTGGGCGGGGACAACGTGGTCTCCCGGTCGCCGAGCACTCCCTGGTACGGGGGCAGCTCGCTGCTGCACCACCTGGAGGAGCTCCACATCGCCTCCGACCGCAACCTCATCGATGTGCGCTTCCCGGTGCAGTGGGTGGTCCGGCCGCGGAACGACGACCTGCACGACTACCGCGGGTACGCCGGTCAGGTCGCCGGCGGGGTGCTCAAGCCCGGCGACGAGGTCGTCGTCCTGCCCTCCGGGCTGACCACGCGGATCGTCGGCATCGACACGTTCGACGGCCCGGTTGACGAGGCCTTCCCGCCGATGTCGGTGACCATCCGGCTCGAGGACGATCTGGACGTCTCCCGGGGCGACATGATCGCCCGGCCGATGAACCAGCCGACCGTCGGCCAGGAACTCAACCTGATGGTCTCCTGGATGGTCGACGCCCCGCTGCGCCGCCGGGCCCGGATCGGGATCAAGCACACCACCCGTTCGGTACGGGCGATGGTCACCGACATCTGCTACCGCGTCGACATCGACACCCTGCACCGCGACGAGACCGTCGAGACGCTGGGTCTGAACGACATCGGCCGGATCGCCCTGCGGACGACGTCCCCGCTGTGCTACGACCTGTACCGCCGCAACCGGAACACCGGCAGCGTGCTGCTCATCGACGAGTCGACCGGGACCACTCTCGGCGCCGGGATGATCATCTAGCCGGTGGCGACGGGGAGAGCCGGGGGCCGGGTCAGCCCGGCCGCCGCCCCCAGTCCGGTGGCAGGGAGGATCCCCGGCTGCCGGCCCGGCCGTCGAGGAACGAGATGCGGTCGTTGTTCGCGACCATCGCCGGGCTCGCGAGCCAGGCGGCATAGGCACGCCGCTGGGTCGGCGTCATCCGCGCGGACGGACGCGGATTCCCCGAGGCGTCGAGGAAGTTCTCCGCCGGCGAGGTGATGAACCCGTCGGCCCTCGGATCGCCGGTGTAGACGCGGCACGGCCCGCCGGCGGGGGCCACCGCGATCGGCCGGAGCGGGTCACGATCCCGGCGGGCCCAGAGCCGGCGGGCGCTGGTCTCGTAGGCCGCCGCCCAGCCGGGCAGGACCCGGGAGGCGTCTCGCAGGTCCGCGACGACCTGGGCGGGGCGGGTGGTCGGCAGGTCGCTGTAACGGGCCCGGATCCAGGCCTCGATCATCTCCACGGTGACCCCGACGCCCAGATGGACGAAGGTGCCCGGTGGGTTCGTCGGATCGATGGACTTGCCCACCTCCCCGAGCACGTCGAGCAGCACCGCCTGCTGCCGGCGGTGGGCGCCGACCGCGTCGGCATGCTCGCGCAGCACCGCCTCGGTCGCATCGGCGAGGGCGCCGGCGAAGAACGCCTGCGCGCGTTCGACCCGCAGGTAGCCCAATGCCAGGGGGCTCGACGAATACCCGCCGGGGGCCGTTTTCCAGCCCTGGACCGAGGCGGCCACCTGGTCGTCGAGACGAAGACCGTAGGTCGTGACATCCTGGGCGAGCAGACCGGCCAGCGCCCCGCCGCGCAGGCACTCCCGCAACAGCGACTCCCACGCCTCGAGCGGGATCAGCTCGACCAGGGCGGACTGCGCCGCCGCGGCCCCGGCCTGCGGGTCCACCGTGGGACCGGGGACCACGGCGGTGACGGCGTCGTAGAGCTCGTCCCGATAGGTCCGTAGCGCCGGGACGAGGGCCGCCCGCAGCCGGAGGAGCAATGGCCGGTCACCGGTCGCCTGGACGGCCCCGGCCAGCCGGGAGACGAACGAGGCCGAGGCCCGCGGATCGGCACGGCGGCTCTCCTGGCTTCCCGCCGCGGCCACCAGCCGGATCCAGGCATCTTCCAGGGATCGGGCCGTCGCGAGATCCACCGGCAGCGGAAGGGCGAGCACGGCCGCGCCGCGCAGGATGGTGTCGATGTGGTCCGCCGCGAACCGGGCGGCCAGCGCCGGGGTCGCGGCGATGGCGTCCAGCAGCACCCCCTGGTAGTCGGTGACGGTCGGTCGGCCCCGGCTCGTGGGCCCGGCCGCGGCGGGGGCGAGCAGGCCGACGTCGTGCGGCGCCGACGGGGCGACCGCGGCGTCACCTGGTCCGTTACCCGGTCGGTCACCCGGTCCGAAGGCCATCCGGCCCAGCCGGTCTAGCAGCGCACTGTCGAGGCGGGCCGAGGCGAGCAGGGGGGTCAGTAGGACCGTCTCGGCCGTGTCGGTCCTCCCGGCGGTGTTGAACCGACCGAGCCAGGCGGCGTCGAGAGTTCGCCGGTGGCTGTAGGAGGCCAGGGTGGCGCCGAGGATCCGTTCGGCCTCCCGCCGGTCGAAGCCGAGCGGTTCGGGTGGACGGTGGACCATCGGCCCCCGCGACAGTCCCTCCACCCGGTAGAGCAGCCGCGCGAGCCCGTCGGGTCCCAGCGCGTCGTGAAAGCCCAGGACGAAGTCCGGATCGTTCATCCGGGACCGCAGCACGGTCAGCGCGTCACGCGGGGTGACCATGCCTGAGGCGTTTCCGCCCGTTCCGCCCCGGCCCGTTCCGCCCCGGCCCGTTCCGTGCCGGCCTGATCCGTGCCGGTCCGGCTCGTCCCCCCGCAGCGAGTGCGCCAACGCCCGTCCGGCGGCCACGGCCTGCTCGGAGGCGCGGGGCGCCTCGGAGGTACCAGGAATGCCCGGCGCCTCGCGGTGCACCGGCCGCCGAAGCGGGGCGGATGTCGGCCTGATCGTGATGCCGATCCCGTCGTCGACACCCTCGGCGAGACGCAGCCGGCGCCGCAGCATGGTGACCTCGGCCTTGACTTCGTCCTCCAGCGCGCCGAGCCGTTCCGCCGGGGTGGGCGGCAACCCGGCATCCGTCAACGCCGCGACGAGGGAGCGGGACCAGGAGCGCAGCAGATCCCCGGCCTCGGCCACGCTGGACACCAGCACACGCATCCGGTCGGGGTCGACGAGCACCCGGTCGCTTGGTCCGGGCATGCGCGTCAGCCGACCTTCCGCGGCCCGCCGGGGCCCGCCGGGGCGAACGCTGTCTCGCGGACCTGCAACGCTGTCTCGCAGGCCTGCACGCACCGATCGAGGGCCATGGCCGCCTCCGCCGCGAGCCGCCGCATCCGGCGTTGCCAGACCTCGGCCTGACGACCCTCCCAGGCCTCGGCACCGACCGCCGAGATCCGCTCCAGCGCGGCGGCTACGTCCAGCCGGGCACGCCGGGCTTGGGTCAGGGCGACGGCCACCGTCGCGCGACGTCCCTCGGGCACCGTCATGCGCACACCACCCAGATCGTGATCAGGTTTACCGGTGGCGACGCTAACAGCGGCCCGCCCGCCCGCGCCCGCGCGGCGACGCGACTGTGGATGACGCCGGTGCCGGTTCGGCCGCCTGTGGATGACGCCGGTGCCGGTTCAGCGCCGGTAACGCCGGTTCAGCGCCGGTAACGCAGGAACAGGACGTCGTCCTCGGCGAGGATCTGGGTCAGGGTGAGCGCGGCCGGTGCCGGCCACGGCTCGCCTTTCATGATCCCGAGTCGGCCCGGTCCGGCCAGTACCGGGGCGATCGTCAGGCACAGCTCGTCGAGGAGACCCGCCGCGGCGAGCTGGGAGTGCAGCAGCGGACCGCCCTCGGTGAGGATGCGGGTCATTCCCCGTTCCGCCAGGGCCCGGACGGCGAGGTCGGGTTCAACGGCGCTGCCGCCGCAGATCGCGATGTCGGCGACCGCCGCCAGCCGCCGGCGCCGATCGAGGGGCGCGGTCTCGCAGGTCAGTAGCACCGGTCGGATCTCCCCGCGGAACAGCCGGGCACCCGGGTCGAAGCCCGCCGTCGCGGTCACGACCGCGATCGGGGGCACCGCCGCGAGCCCCGCGGCGACGCGCCGCTCCCTCCGTTCGGGCGGGATGACCACCGGCCCGTAGTTCTCCGTCCGGGCAGTGCCGGCACCGACCAGCACCACGTCGCTGAGCCAGCGCAGCAACCGGAAGACCCGCAGGTCGGCTTCCCCGCCCAGGGGGCCCGAGCGGCCGCCCACCTCGGCGGCCCCATCGACCGAGGCCACGAAGTTTGCCCGGATGTAGGGGGTATGCGCGGCGGACGGGGGGTAGGCGTACACCTCGTCGAGATCGATGTCCTCGATGTCCTCGACGGCCTCGATGTCCTCGATGGCCTTCCTCGCGAGCCCGGCGCCCGCCGCGGCCGTGGAGTCTGTGGTCGCTGCGGCGTCTGTGGTCGCCGCGGCCTTTCCGGGGGCCACCGCCCCGGCGGCCCCCGCGGAACCGGCGAACGGGGGTGGAACCGGGAAGATACGTCGCACCGGGCCGACTGTAACGGGCGACGGTGCTGGTCATCCGATCGGCGGCGAACCCAGGTCGGCGGCGAGCCCATGGCCGGCCCGGGGCCGATCAACCGTTGTGGTATCGCGGTCGTTGTGACGTCGGCCGCGATACCGCGGGCCGGGACGGCGGGTACGGGCGTCTCCGTACGCTGGGCGGGTGGCGCAGCGTCTCGTCGATCGCCGGCCGATTGTGCCGCCCGGGGACCTGGTCGCGGCGCTCGTCCCGCCGCCCCGGTTCGACGCGGTCCGGTTCGCCGGCTACCTGCCCGATCCGGCCGAGCCGAGCCAGGCCGCCGCGGTCATGGCGCTGTCCGCGTTCGCCGACCGGTTGACCGCCTCGTCCGGGCGGTCCAGCCGTTCAGATCGTTCCAGCCGTTCCAGCCGTTCCAGGTATGCGGGCCATTCTGGGAAGGGCGGCCTGTGCGGGCTCCTGACCCGGGGGACGGGGGTGTCGGGTCCGTTCGGATCGGGCCCGCGCCGTTCCGGAAGCGCCGGTCCGTCCGGAATGCGGCCGGGGGTGTACCTCGACGGCGGCTTCGGCGTCGGTAAGACCCACCTGCTCGCCTCGCTGTGGCACGCCGTGCCCGGTCCGAAGGCGTATGGCACGTTCGTAGAACTGACCTCCCTGGTCGGCGCGTTGGGATTCGCCGCGACCGCGCGGGCCCTCGCGGGCCTGCGCCTGGTCGCGATCGACGAGTTCGAGCTCGACGATCCCGGCGACACGGTGCTGGTGTCCAGCCTGCTGACTCGGCTCGTCGAGGCCGGTGTCCACCTGGCCGCGACGAGCAACACCCAGCCGGAGGACCTCGGTGCCGGTCGGTTCGCCGCCGCCGACTTCCGCCGTGAGATCCAGGGTCTGGCGGCCAGCTTCGACATCCTCCGGGTGGACGGGGAGGACTATCGGCACCGGGGTCTTCCGGCCGCGCCCCCGCCGTGTACCGACGACGAGGTCGGCGCGCGGGCGGCTGCCGTGGAGGGGGCGACCGAGGACGGATTCGCCGCGCTGTGCGAGCACCTCGCCGGGCTGCACCCCTCCCGGTACGGCGCGCTCGTGGCCGGGGTCACCCTGGTCTGCCTGCACCGGGTCGTGCCGGTCGAGGATCAGGCGGTGGCGTTGCGGGTGGTGGTCCTCGCCGACCGGCTCTACGACCGGTCGATCCCGGTCGTGGCCTCCGGCGTGCCCTTCGGGGAGCTGTTCGGAGCGGAGCTGCTCGCCGGGCCGCATCGCAAGAAGTACCAGCGGGCCATGTCCCGGCTGAGCGCGCTGGCTCGGGACGCCGCGGCGGGGAACGACACCGCGGGCCGCGTCGCCGGGATGCTGCCCGGCTGACGCACCCGGCCGGGTGCGGCGGCCCGAACGTGCGGCTGACGCACCCGAGTGGGGTGTCGGAGCCTGCGGTCCGGACGCCGGACCGGCCGGAGTATCTGTTCGCCGTTCCGGGCGTGGACGACCCGCTGGCGGTTGTGCCGAGGCCTGCGACCATGGGTGCATGGGAACCTACGTCGTGCTGCTCGTCATGGTGTTGTTGGTGGGGCTGGCGGTGCTGGGCGGACTCTATTTCGTGCTGTCCAGGGACCACACCCGGCGCTGACGGCTGGTGCGCTGACGGCTGGTGCGCTGACGGCTGGTGCGCTGAGGGCTGGTGCGCTGAGGGCTGGTGCGCGGACAGGTCAGCCAGCGGTCGGCTCGACCGGGGGGAGCAGGCGGATGATCACGACCGACTCGCCGTCGAGTTCCACCCGTCCCGGCATGTAGGTGAACCCGTGGGCGGATGCGGCCGGGGCGTCGAACGGGACGCCGTCGAGGGGGACGGCCTGCCGTTCGGCGGCCAGGTTCACGACGATCGCCACGTCGCCGCGACGGACCACCAGCCAGCGGGCCTCCTCGTCGAAGGTGCACGCGACCGAGGACCACGCCGGGTCGGTCAGCGCCGGCAGCCGGCGACGCAGCGCGATCAGCCGGCGGTGCCAGTCCAGCAGGTCGGAGTGACCCTCCCGGCCTGGTTCGGACCAGTCGAGTTTCGACTGCTGGAAGGTCGCCGGGTCCTGGGGATCGGGAACGTCCTGCGGCTCCCAGCCGTGGGCGGCGAACTCGGCGCGCCGACCCTCCCGCACCGCGTCCCCCAGCCCGGGGGCGGTGTGGTCGGTGAAGTACTGCCAGGGGGTGCGGGCACCCCACTCCTCGCCCATGAACAGCATCGGGGTGACCGCCGAGGTGAGCAGCAGGGCCGCACCGATCCGGAGCAGGCCGTCGCTGAGCGTGGCTGACGCCCGGTCGCCGGCGGCCCGGTTGCCGATCTGGTCGTGGTTCTGCAGGAAGGTGACGAACCGGTAGGCGGGCGTGGTCGGGGGGATCGGCCGGCCGTGGGAGCGCCCGCGGAACGTCGAGTAGCCGCCGTCGTGGACGAACCCACTGGTCAGCGCGTGGGCGAGGGTCGAGATCGAACCGAAGTCCCCGTAGTACCCCTGCCGTTCGCCGGACAGGGTTGCCCACAGCGCGTGATGGATGTCGTCGCACCACTGCCCGTCCAGGCCGTACCCGCCGGCCTCGGGTGCGGCGACCAGTTTCGGGTCGTTGAGGTCCGACTCGGCGACGGCGAACAGCGGGCGGCGCAGCTGGGCGCCGAGCCGGTGGACCGCCTCGGCGATCTCCTCCAGCAGGTGCAGTGCCCGGCTGTCCTGAAAGGCGTGGACGGCGTCGAGACGCAGCCCGTCGCAGTGGTAGTCGCGCAGCCAGGACAGGGCGCTGTCGATGATGAACGTGCGGACCTCGTCGGAGCCGGGGGCGTCGAGGTTGACCGCGGGGCCCCACGGAGTGCTGTAGCGGTCGGTGAAGTAGGGCCCGAAGCGGCCGAGGTAGTTGCCGTCCGGACCGAGATGGTTGTAGACGACGTCCATGATCACGCCGAGGCCGCGAGCGTGCGCGGCGTCGACGAAGCGCTTGAGCCCGTCCGGGCCGCCGTAGGGCTCGTGCACCGCGAACAGACCGACGCCGTCGTAACCCCAGCCGTGCCGGCCCGGGAAGGCGTTGACCGGCAGCAGTTCGATGGCGTCGATGCCGAGCTCGACGAGATGGTCGAGCTTGCCGATGGCCGCGTCGAAGGTGCCCTCCGGGGTGAACGTCCCGACGTGCAGCTCGTAGAGCACGCTGCCGGCCAGCGCGATGCCCCGCCAGGTCCCGTCGGTCCAGGGGAAGGTCGAGTGGTCAACCAGCCGCGACCGGCCGTGAACCCCCAGCGGCCCCGGCTGCCAGGCCGATCGGGGGTCGGGCAGCTCCTCGCTGCCGTCGTCGAGCAGGAAGGCGTAGTCCGTGCCATGCTTCGCGGACGGGACGTTGACCCACCACCACCCCCGTTTCCCGGCGGTCATCTCGTGCGTCGAGTCGCCGGCGGAGCCCGCCACGACCAGGCTGACCGTCTTCGCCTCAGGGGCCCACAGCCGCAGGGTGCTCATCGGTCTTGTCTACCTGCCAGAGCCGTCGGACACGCCGTGACGGCGACAATGGTGACGACATCGGTCCCCGGCCGAAGGCGCCCGGCTGCCCGGCATGCCGAGCCGGATGGCACCGAGATGGCAGCGAGGTAGTCCCCGGAGGGGAGGGCAGCCGCCGCGCGATGCCTCCACATCTTGATCGTATGGCACCGTTATGCCATGATTTTGCTGTCGTGATGTTCGACCGGAGGTTCGCTGCACTCCCGCCCCTCCGCCGGGCCTACGACACGCCGTCCCACCTGCGCGTTGATTTTCGGGTCCTCATGATCCCTACGAGGGATTGCAACATGATCATGACGAACCGGCGGGTGGGCCACCACCAGGTCCTCATGATCCCTACGAGGGATTGCAACATGACCATGACGAACCGGCGGGTGGGCCACCACCAGGTCCTCATGATCCCTACGAGGGATTGCAACATGACGGGCGTGAGCCGGTGCGCGATGTCATTTGCCAGGAGCCTGGGACCAGGGTCTTGCCATGACCTAGGGACCATCTTGCGGCTGCCGGGACCTTGCCGCACGCGCGGTGGAACGCACGGGCGGCTGAACGGTCTGGCTCAGGGTCGGTGAGAGGCAGGCGACCCAGCCGTGAGCCGCCCCTGCCAGCCCGGCCGCGGGCCACCAGATGTTGGCCGGGGCCGGCCTGCCGCGTGCTACGCGCGGACGAGCAGGCTCACCGGGAAGTCGCGTAGCAGCCGGAGCACATAGGCGGTGCCGCCGTCGTGCTTGCGGCCGGTGAGCACGTCCGTCCAGCGTCCCTCGGGCAGGGGGATGGTGGTGTCCCGCCAACCGCCGCCGCGGCGCAGGCCGAGGACAAGCCGGGGCACCACGGTGACGACGGACTCGGACCGGCTGAAGGCGACGACGTTCTCCGCGGCCGAGCCGGAGGCCCACAGCGGCCGGTAGATCGCGTCCGCCCCGAACCATTCGGGATGGTCGCGGCGGGTCCGTAGCGCCCGGGCGACGACGAGCAGCTTCGCCGCGCCGGAGTCGTCGAGGGTCGGCGGGCGCCGCGGCGCACCGGTCTCGGCGGTCGACTCCACACCGATCTCGGCGAGCAGCTTGGTGCGGTCACCGTAGTTGACCGCCCGCCGGTTGTCCGGATCGACGAGGGAGAGATCCCACAGCTCCTGGCCCTGGTACACGTCCGCCACCCCCGGCATGGTCAGCTGGAGCAGCTTCTGGGCCAGCGAGTTCTGCCGGCCCAGCTCCACCAGCGTGGCGACGTACCGCTCCAGGATGCCGACGAACTCGTCGTCCTCCAGCACTGACTCGATGTAGTTCGTCAGGGCCGCCTCGTAGCCGGGGTCCTGGTCGGTCCAGCTCGTGTGGGTCTTCGCTTCCCGGACGGCCTTGAGCATGTACTGCGTGGCCCGGTCGGCGGGCAGCGGCCAGGCGCCGACCAGGGTCTGCAGCAGGAAGTAGACGGTGACCCGGTCGGGCCAGCCCTGCTCGGTGTCGCGGTGGCGTTCCCCGAGCCGCGCGAGCCGGCCGGCCACCTCGGCCCAGCCGCGGGGGTCCTCAGACAGCACCGCGAGCCGGGCCCGCACATCCTCCGACCGCTTGGTGTCATGCGTGGACAGGGTGGTCATCGTCAGTGGCCAGTTTCGCTGGACCGACAGGTTCGCCTCGTGGAACTCGGTGACGGCGCTGCGTGGGTGCCCGGTCGTGAACGCCGGGAAGCGGCCGGGGTTGCCGCCGACCTCGTTCAGTGCCAGCAGCCGGGCATACCGGTAGAAGGCGGTGTCCTCGATGCCCTTGGCCATCACCGGCCCACAGGTCTGCTGGAACCGGACGACGAACTCGGCCGGCCCGCCCAGCGCCAGGTCCTCGATGAGATCGACCTCGGTCGCCCGCCCCGGCAGGTGGGACCGGGCCTGCTCGCAGGCGCGGACCACGTGCCCGCGGGCCTCCAGGCTCGGCGTGCCGTCTGGGCGGATGTAGGCCCGGTAGACGTCGAAGGCGGCGAGGATCTCGCACATCGCTTCGTGCAGACCGGTTCGGGTGAGGTCGGCCCGGGCCTCCCTGGCCTCCCCGAGCGCGAGGCTTGTCAGCCGGTCCACCTCGGGCTGGAGCACGCCCGCGAGGACGTCGAGCTTGGCGGCCCGCGCCTCGGCCTCGTAGTCGGGGTCCGCACGGGTGATCTCGCCGTAGAGCACCGCGAGGGGATGACCCGCCATCGGGTCGAGAAACAGCCGGGTCAGCCGGCCGATCCCCTCGTAGCCGGTGGTGCCGTCGCAGGCCCAGGTGTCCGGCAGCGCCTCGTCATCCTCCAGGATCTTCTCGACGACGGTCCACACCCCGCCGGTGGCCTCCGACAGCCGGCGCAGGTAATCTTCCGGGTCCGCGAGCCCATCCGGATGGTCGATGCGCAGCCCGTCGAAGGTCCCCGCGCGGACCTGTTCGATGAGAATCCGGTGCGTGGCGGCGAACACGTCCGGGTCCTCCTGGCGCAGCGCCGCCAGGGTCGTGATATCGAAGAACCGCCGGTAGTTCAGCTCGGTCGCGGCGACCCGCCACCAGCACAGCCGGTAGAACTGCGCGTCGAGGGTCGCGGCGACGTCGTCGGGGTTGGCGGTGCCCGCGGCGACGGGCAGCACGTGGTCGTAGTAGACGACGACCCAGTCGCCGTCCTCGTCCTGTTCGACGGAGATCTCCCCGGCCGCCAGGCAGTCGGCGAGCCCGGCGCCCAGGATCGGCACCAACACCCGGCCGGGGTTGTCGGGGGAGGCCCAGTCGATGTCGAACCAGCTGGCGTAGGGGGATTCGGGTCCCTCGCGCAGCACCGACCACCAGGCCGCGTTCGTCGTTTCCGGGGCGATCGCCATGTGGTTGGGGACGACGTCGACGATCAGGCCGAGTCCCGCCTTGCGGCACGCGGCGACGAGCCGGCGCAGCCCGCCGGCTCCCCCCAGCTCGGGATTGATCTGCCCGTGCTCGACGACGTCGTAGCCGTGGGTCGAGCCGGGCGCGGCCTCCAGCACGGGCGAGAGGTACAGGTGGGAGACGCCGAGCGTGGCCAGGTAGGGGACGACGACCGCCGCATCGGTGAGGGAGAAGTCCAGGTTGAGCTGGAGCCGGTAGGTGGCGGTCGGTACCACCCGGTCGGCGCCGTACCCCCCGTCGGGGTGCGTCGGGTCAGCTGACACGGCGCAGCACGACGGTCGAGCGGGCGTCGAGTTCGATGGGATCGCCGGCCTTCACGGCCCTTCCCATGCTCGCGGGATCGAGGGCCGAGTGGAGCAGCGCGGTGTCGCTGAGCCGGGCGTCGACCTCGGCCGTCGACGCCCGGGTGTCGACGACGATCTCCCACGAACTGCCGAAACTGGTCGCCGGCGCCTGGAACCCGACCGGTTCATGGTGGGCATTGAAGAACAGCAGGAACGAGTCGTCGATGATGGCCTGGCCCAGCGCGTCGGGGTCCGGTATCCCCTCACCGTTGAGGTAGACGCCGAGTGATCGCGCCGTCCCGGACTCCCAGTCGCTGTCGGACATCTCCGTGCCGTCCGGGCGGAGCCAGGCGATGTCCTTGACGGCGGGGTCGTCCTTGACGGCGGGGTCGTCGCCGGAGCGCCCGCCACTGCCGTCCGCGTCCTGGCCGCCCGCCTGCCCGCCGGTGACCGCCTCGGCCGCGCCGTGCGTCGTGCCGCCCTGCCCGCGCAGCGACTTGCCCTGGAAGAACCGGCGGCGGCGGAAGATCGGATGATCATGGCGCAGCCTTGACAGCATGCCGGTGAACTCGATCAGGTCGGCGTTGCGCTCGGCGTCGGACCAGTCCAGCCAGGAGATCGGGTTGTCCTGGCAGTACGCGTTGTTGTTGCCCTGCTGGGTGCGTCCCATCTCGTCTCCGGCGACCAGCATCGGCACCCCCTGGGACAGCAACAGCGTCGTCAGCAGGTTACGGGTCTGCGCGGCGCGCAGGGACAGGACGGTCGGGTCGTCGGTGGGCCCTTCGACTCCGCAGTTCCACGACCGGTTGTCGTCGGAGCCATCCCGATTGTCCTCGCCGTTGGCTTCGTTGTGTTTTTCGTTGTAGGAGACCAGGTCGTGCAGGGTGAACCCGTCGTGCGCGGTGATGAAGTTGATCGATGCCCACGGCCGGCGCCCGCTGTTCTCGTACAGGTCGCTCGATCCGGTCAGCCGGGAGGCGAACTCGGCGATCCCGTGGTCCTGCCCGCGCCAGAAGCCGCGGACGGTGTCGCGGTATTTACCGTTCCACTCGGTCCACAGCGGGGGGAAGTTCCCCACCTGGTAACCGCCCTCGCCGAGGTCCCACGGTTCCGCGATCAGCTTGACCTGGGAGACCACCGGATCCTGCTGGACGAGGTCGAAGAACGATGACAGCCGGTCGACGTCGTAGAACTCCCGGGCCAGGGTCGCCGCGAGATCGAACCGGAACCCGTCCACGTGCATGTCGGTGACCCAGTAACGCAGCGAGTCCATGATCAGTTGTAGCACGTGCGGGTGTCGTACCCGCAGGCTGTTGCCGGTGCCCGTGTAGTCCATGTAGTACTGGGGACGGTTGTCCACGAGCCGGTAGTAGGCGCTGTTGTCGATGCCGCGGAAGCACAGCATCGGACCCATGTGGTTGCCCTCGGCGGTGTGGTTGTAGACGACGTCGAGGATCACCTCGATTCCGGCCTCGTGCAGGTTCTTGACCATTCCCTTGAACTCCTGCACCTGGCGGCCGTGGCCGCCGGAGGCGGAGTAGCCGCTGTGCGGCGCCAGGAACGCGATGGAGTTGTAGCCCCAGTAGTTGCGCAGCCCGCGGCTGACCAGATGCTCGTCATGGACGAACTGGTGCACCGGCAGCAGCTCGATCGCGGTCACGCCGAGCTTGCGATAGTGGTCGATCATCACCGGGTGGGCGACTCCCGCGTAGGTCCCGCGGTACTCCTCCGGCAGGCCGGGATGGTTCTTGGTCAGCCCCCGGACATGCGCCTCGTAGATCACCGACTCGTTGTAGGGCCGGCGTGGCGGGCGGTCCCCGTTCCAGTCGAAGAACGGGCTGATTACCACCGACTTCATCATGTGGGGGCCGGAGTCGGCGTCGTTGACGCTGTCGGGGTCGCCGAAGGTGTAGGGGAACACCGCCTGGTCCCAGGCGACCTCCCCGTCGACCGCCTTCGCGTACGGGTCGAGGAGGAGCTTGGTGGAGTTGCAGCGCAGCCCTCGGGCGGGGTCGTAGGACCCGTGGACCCGATAGCCGTAGCGCTGGCCCGGTCCCACGGTGGGAAGGTAGGCGTGCCAGACGAAGGCGTCCCGTTCCCGCAGGTCGATCCGCTCCTCGTTGCCCGCGTCGTCGAACAGGCACAGCTGGACCCGGTCGGCGACCTCGGAGAAGATCGCGAAATTTGTGCCCGATCCGTCGTATGTGGCGCCCAGGGGATAGGGGCTGCCGGGCCATACCTGTGACATACGACCGAAGCCTACGGGCCGAACGGTATTCGCGGGCCGGGGTCGCTTCATCCCGGGTTCGCGGGGCCTGCGATCCTTGAAGATTCTTTGATCGCCTGCTGAACGCCGCAGTCTATCATGGAGTCATGTCCGACGGGACGATCTGGATCGTCATCGCCGGCGCCCTGGTCGTCGGCGAACTACTGACGCTGGACCTGACGCTGGCGATGTTCGCGCTGGCCGCGCTCATCGGGGCCGGTGTCGCGCTGCTCGGCGTCGATCTGGTCTGGCAGATCGTCGCCTTCGTGGTCGCGGCGGGTGGATTTGGGCTGGGACTGCGTCCGGTGGCGAAGCGTCAGCTGCAACGTACGCCGCCCCTGCTCACGGGTGCCGACGCGCTCGTCGGAGAGCGCGCGATGGTGGTGGAGCGGGTCGACGGCGGCGGGGGTCGCGTGAAGATCAAAGGAGAGATCTGGTCGGCTCGGTCCTACCCCACCACCACCGTGCTCGAGGCCGGCAGCGAGGCGCGGGTGCTGCGCATCGATGGTGCCACCGCCATCGTCCACAGTTTCGAGCTCTGACGACCGGGGCCCCGGCGCCCCCGGCGATGCCAGTGGATGTGACAGCGCCGACATCGGGCCGGCCGGCCTTCAACCGGCCGGCATCGGGACGGCCGACATCGAGGGGGCTGACAGTGAGGGGTACGCCATGGCAGGAGTGATCGCCGCCGCGGTGATCGCGGTGGTCCTACTGATTTTTCTGGTCCGGGCGGTGCGCATCGTGCCGCAGGCGCGCGCGATGGTCATCGAACGGCTGGGCCGGTATCACCGCACGCTGACGCCGGGCCTCGCGATCCTGGTCCCGGTTGTCGACCGGGTCCGTGACCGCATCGACCTTCGGGAGCAGGTGGTCAGCTTCCCGCCGCAGCCGGTGATCACCGAGGACAACCTGGTGGTCGGGATCGACACGGTGATCTACTTCCAGGTCACCGACCCGCGGGCGGCGACCTACGAGATCGCGAACGTGATCCGGGCGATCGAGCAGCTGACCGTCACCACTCTGCGCAACGTGATCGGTGGGATGAACCTGGAGGCGACCCTCACCTCGCGGGACCAGATCAACGGGCAGCTGCGCGGCGTGCTCGACGAGGCCACCGGAAGGTGGGGAATCCGGGTCAACCGGGTGGAGCTCAAGGCCATCGATCCGCCGAAGTCCATCCAGGACTCGATGGAGAAGCAGATGCGGGCCGAGCGGGACCGCCGGGCCGCGATCCTGACCGCGGAAGGCGTCAAGCAAAGCGAGATCCTGCGGGCCGAGGGGGAGAAGCAGGCCGCGATCCTGCGGGCCGAGGGGGAGCGGGAGGCGCAGATCCTCACCGCTCAGGGCGAGGCCCAGGCGATCGACACCGTCTTCCGGGCGATCCACGAGGGTGACGCGGACCAGAAACTGCTGGCCTACCAGTACCTGCAGACGCTGCCGCGGATCGCCCAGGGGCAGGCGAGCAAGTTGTGGATCGTGCCCAGCGAGCTGACCACCGCCCTCGGCGGCCTCGGTGGCCTGTTCGGCGGTGCGGACCAGGCGGACAAGACCGTCGGGACCCGTCCCGCGCCCTCCGAGGGCCCGTCCGCGGGACCTCCGTCAACCGGTTCGTAACTCCCGGGTCTCCCGGCCCGGCGGTCCGGCGGCTCGGCGGTCCGGCGGCTCGTCGGCCGTCGTCGCCTGATCTTTTCGGGTGACCCGCCTCCTCGGATGACCTGCCCGATCGGCCCATCCCGAGCCCGTCACCAATGGTTGGTGCGGACAAGACTTCCGGCCATTTAGTGATACTTCAGGAGGAGGTAGGGCTAGTCCGCTGAGCCGGACCATGGGACGATTCACTCAGCCGAACGGGGGCGGGTCGACGGGCGCAGGGGAAGGCGTTCCTCGTCGACGGAGGTCCCGCGTGGTCGCAATGTCCCCGACAGCTCGTGAGCTGTCATCCGGCTCGTCGTCCTTCGCCGTGCCGGGCAAGCTGGCGGTTCTCGCCTGTCCGCCGGCGCTGTGCCCGCACCTGGAGTTCACCGTGTCCGGCGTTCTGTCGTCGCCAGTGTCGTTGACCTGGACGGCGCAGCCCGGCATGCCCGGATTTCTCTTCGCCGGGCTGGAGTGGCGGGCGTCGCCTGCTACCGCGGGGCGGGTGGCTAGCGCGCTGCGCCGGCTCGGGCATGTCACGTTCGAGACCGTCGAGGGACCCTCACCAGGGTGTGACGCCGAGCGGTACTCATACACCCCCGAGCTAGGGCTGCACCGCGCCGCGATCGCCGCGAACGGGGACGTCGTCGTGGGGGAGGCGGCGCTGCGGGCTCTGCTGGAACGGGGGGAAGCCCGGGAGACGCTCTCCCGGGGCCTGCACCGGCTGCTCGGAACCGCCTGGGACGACGTGCTCGAACCGCTGCGCCGGGGCGCCCACGGCGCCCCGGTCACCTGGCTGCGCCGGACCGGGTAGCCGGGTGGGGGCAGCCAGGTGACCGGGGCGCCGGCCGTGCCGTCCGGCTGCCGCGGGAGAGCTGCCGGACGTCGGCCGGGCGGGCTGGCGGGGTGGACGAGGCTCCTGGGCTGCGGAAGATCAGTGCGGCAACGTCGTCGGTCAAGGCCAGGGGATTCTCCGGGGCGTCTGAGGGCCGAGGGTGTGGTGAAGCCCACATCGGGGTAGCGCGGGTCTGACGGGCACATACCCCGGCGGTCGTGCGTTGTGGGTTGCGCACGACTACGCACAACTTCTCTGGGAGTTACTTCAGTGGCCACCGATTACGACACCCCTCGTACAGCTGACATCGAGGACGCCTCGGAGCAGAGCCTCGAGGCCCTCAAGGCTCGGCGGGCGGACGCGGCGGCTGATCTCGGTGACGACGTTGATCCGTTCGAAACCGAGCTCGGCCTGCCCGGCGCCGACCTGTCGGGCGAGGAGCTGAACGTCCGCGTGCTGCCGCGCCAGGCCGACGAGTTCACCTGCACGCAGTGCTACCTGGTGCATCACCGCAGCCAGCTCGTGGACGAGCGACGGATGATCTGCCGGGACTGCGCGGCCTGACCGACCGCATGGTCCGATCGGCTCTTGGTCAGTCTCCACCGCCGAGGACAGCTCCACGATCAGTTCGGGCTCGACCGCTACCGGCGGTTCGGGCTCGTCTGGTCCGGCTTCTCACCCGACCAGAACGCCGGCGTCCCGCAGGCGTGCCACGGCTCGCTCGTCGTCGCCCGGGCGCAGGTTGACGAACCTGGTGAGGTCGAGTGGCAGCAGCACCTTCAGGCCCCGCAGCCGGGCGTCCAGCGCGCTCTCCTGGACGCAGTAGTCGCCGGCCAGCCCGACGACCACCACCCTCGACACGCCCAGCTGTGCCAGCCGTTCACCGAGCACCGTGGCGGCCCGCCGCCCCGATGCCGGGTCACGCACCGAGAAGGCCGAGTAGCCGTCGCTGCCGTCGACCCCCTTGCGGATCACCTCACCCTTGACGATCAGGTCGGGATGGAACTGGGCGCCGGGGGTGTCCCCGACGCAGTGCGGCGGCCAGATCCCGCCGCCGGTGACGAAGTGCGGGGTCTCGTGCGGGTGCCAGTCCTGGCTGTAGAAGACCGGGGAGCCGGCGGCCACCGCCGCGGCGATCTCCGCATTGATCCCGGCGATGATCTGCTCACCGCCGGCCACGTAGAGGCTGCCGGCCGGATCGGTGAAGTCGTTCTGCACGTCCACGATCAGCAGGGCGGTCCCCGGCCCGTAACGCTGACTCATCGTCGTGTCCCCTCCGCCGCGCTCCGCCCTCGCGTCGCGGTGTACCCACCTCTCCCGGTGTACCAATCTGTCCCGATGTACCCGTTCATCTCGATGCACCCGTTTGTTCCGATACGCCCGCCTGTCCCGGCGTACCCGTCCGTTCGGTACGACCACACTGTCACATTTTCGACACGCCCGCGTCGATATCCCTGATCATGATGGTGTGTCGGCTTAGGTTCGCAGGATGCGTAGTCGAGACTACGGGCCGGACGTCCTGGCTCCCGCCGCCCGCCCGCGCCCGGTGCGCCCGCCGGAGGTCGAGCTCGAGCGTGACCTCGTGGTCGAGGACGTGGCCACCGGTTTCTGCGGGGCTGTGGTAGGCAGCGAGAACGGTGGGGTGACGCTGGAGGACCGCCACGGCATCCGGAGGGTCTTCCCCCTGGAACCCGGCGCCTTTCTGATCGAGGGCGCGCGGGTGACCCTCGTGCGCCCCCGCCGCGGGACCCCGGCCCCCGCGGCGCGCACCGCGTCCGGGTCCGTGGCGGTGCCCCGCCACCGGGCCAGGGTCGCGCGGGCGAGCCGTATCTACGTGGAGGGTCTGCACGACGCCGCCTTGGTCGAGCGGGTCTGGGGTGACGACCTGCGCATCGAGGGGGTGGTGGTGGAGAGCTTGGACGGGGTCGACGACCTGCCGTCGGTGGTCGCGGGGTTCCGCCCGGGGCCCGGCCGCCGGCTCGGCGTGTTGGTGGACCATCTCGTCCCGGGGTCGAAGGAGAGCCGGATTGCCGCCTCCGTCGCCGGTGACCACGTCCTGGTGACCGGTCATCCCTACATCGACATCTGGCAGGCGGTGAAGCCGGCGTCGGTCGGCATTCCCCGCTGGCCCGAGATTCCCCGCGGCCAGCCCTGGAAGGAAGGGGTCTGTCAGGCCCTCGGTGTGGAGGACCCGGCGCAGATGTGGCGCCGGATCCTGGCCTCGGTGGACAGCTACACCGACCTTGAGGTGGGCCTGCTCGGCGCGGTGGAACGACTGATCGACTTCGTCACCGGCTGACGGCCGGGCCCGGGCGGCCCCCGTACGCGCGCCGCGCAGCCGACCGCGTACGGTCACTTCCGGTGGGGACGGGCCCCCTCCGTAGGCGGGAGACACCGAATGCCGGCACGGATCAGACCATCGATCCTGCTTCGGATTGTCGGTGCGGCCGCCGTGGCCCTGGTCGCCGTGGCCCTGGTCGCCGGGGTGGCTCTGCATCTCGTGGTGGGCGGGTCCGCCGGGGCGGGCGCACCCGGCCCCCGGCCCGGCGTGGACGGGACCTCACCAACCGCCCTGTCCGGCCGGAAGGTCGTTCTCGATCCCGGGCACAACGGAGGAAACGGCGCCGCCGCGGGGTCGATCAACCGGCGGGTTCCGGCCGGCGGTTTCGACAAGGAATGCGACACCGTCGGCGCCGAGACCGACAGTGGTTACCCGGAGCACGCCTTCACCTTCGACGTCGCTGGGCGGGCGGCGGCCATTCTGCGCTCCCGGGGCGCGAGCGTGATCCTGACGCGCGACAACGACTCCGGGGTGGGCCCGTGCATCGACGAGCGGGCCCGCATCGGCAACCGGACCTCGGCCGACGCGGTGGTGTCGATACATGCCGACGGGGGACCGGCGGACGGGCGCGGCTTTCATGTCATCGCGCCCGCGCTCAGCCCGGACCGGGCCAACGCACCGATCCTCGCCCCGTCGGCACGTCTTGCGGCGATGGTGCGATCCGCCTTCGGCCGGGCCACCGGGCAGCCACTGGCGGACTACCTGGGCGAGGATGGTATGACGATCCGCTCCGATCTCGGTGGGCTCAACCTCTCGCGGGTGCCGAAGGTCTTCCTGGAGTGCGGCAACATGCGCAACCGCACCGATGCGGCCGAGCTCGCCGACCCGGCCTGGCGGGCCCGGGCGGCGGCGGGCCTTGTGGACGGGATCACGTCGTTCCTGCTGGGGGACGAGGCGTCCTCGCCCGGCCCGGGCTGACCCGGCTTCGTCCGGCGATGGGCGCGGCGGGCGGCCGGGCCCATCGCCGGATTTCCGGGCGGCCCACCGCCCACCGGCCGTCGCACACGCAGAGGGCCACCCGTGACGGGTGGCCCTCATAGGACAGCCAAAACGTTTCTCGCGGTGGGCGATACTGGGATTGAACCAGTGACCTCTACCGTGTCAAGGTAGCGCTCTCCCACTGAGCTAATCGCCCGCGAAAGGATCAGAGGCGGAGGCGGGAATCGAACCCGCGTACAGGGCTTTGCAGGCCCTTGCCTAAACCACTCGGCCACTCCGCCGTGGGAGGCCGCTGGGGACGGACCTCAAGCCTCTCTGCTCCCGAGCGGACGACGGGATTCGAACCCGCGACCCTCACCTTGGCAAGGTGATGCTCTACCAACTGAGCCACGTCCGCGCTGCTCCGCGCTTCTCGGCGGTGCAGGTAGCACTCTAGCGGACGATCGGGCCAGACGTCGAACCGTCCGGCGGGCATCGCTGAGATGTTGCGTTGGGTCAAGGTTCTCCGGATGAACACCGGCTTTCGCCCACGGCACGTCCATGCGGCTGGCGGCCGTCGAGGGGCTGGTCCATGCCCTGGGCGGCGGGTCACCTCGGGCGGCGGTAGCGTGATCGGAATGAGCGAGACGAACGTGGCGGCTCGGGAGACGAGCCCTCTCGGGCGTGTGGCACCGTCACCCCCGTGGGATGCCTCCTCGTTCCTGCTCGCCGGCGGCCGGTTCGCGACCGAGGTCGTGGAGATCAGCGATGACGCCGCGGTGCTGGATCGAGATGGCTTCTGGGCGGTCGTCGTCGACTTCAAGGGGGCCGTCCGTTGCATCCGGTTCGCCGACGTGCGGCCGGCGCCTCCCGGTGGTGTCGCGGCGCTGCGGCGTGGCCCCTGGCTCGGACCGTCGCGAGCCGCATGGGCGACGACCATGAACCGGGCAGCCTACCTTGACGGGGTTGCGGCGATCCGTGAGCGCATCGCGGCGGGGGAGGTCTACCAGGTCAATCTCTGCCGATTGCTGTCGGCGCCCCTGTCGGCGCCCGCGGCGGAAGGCGCGGGGGGTCCCGGTGTCGGTGCCGCCGGTGTCGATCTCGGTGCCCTGGCGGCCGTCGTCGCCGCCGGCAATCCCGCGCCGTACGCGGTCGTCCTGGACGTGCCGGAGGCCGGGGTGCGCATCGTCGGCGCCTCCCCGGAGCTGTTCCTCTCCCGCCAGGGCGACGTCGTGAGCTCCAGGCCCATCAAGGGAACCGGTCGGACGGCGGCGGATCTGCGGGAGAAGGACGTCGCCGAGAACATCATGATTGTCGATCTTGTTCGCAACGATCTCGGGCGGGTTGCCCACCCGGGAAGCGTGACGGTGCCTTCACTCTGTGCTGTGGAGAAACACCCCGGTCTCGTGCACCTCGTCTCGACCGTCCGGGCCCGGCTGCGGCCGGGGGTGGGCTGGCGGGACCTCCTGGCGGCGACCTGCCCGCCCGGTTCCGTCTCCGGTGCGCCGAAGTCGAGTGCGCTGCGGATCATCCGAGAACTGGAACCGGCCTCTCGGGGCTACTACTGCGGGGGGATCGGCTGGGTGGATGCCGACCGGAACGTGGGTTGGCTGTCTGTTGGTATTCGTACGTTCTGGATCGAGGACGACCGGATCTGGTTCGGTACCGGCGCTGGTATCACGTGGGGGAGTGATCCGGACTCGGAGTGGCGTGAGACCGAGCTGAAGGCCGACCGGCTGGTGGGGCTGGCGAGCCGATCGGACGATAAGCCGGGCACCGGCGGTGGGCCGAGGACAAAAGGACCCGCCTGGCGGCGCTAGGCCGGCCAGGCGGGCGGGTGCTCTGTGTGTGACTGGTCTGTGTGTGACCGGGTGGAAGCTACCTCGGATGCAGGTGGGGAAGGGCCTCCCCTGGTCGCAAAATGCCCGCACCGGCTTGCCGGGATCGGACAGCGGTCCCGACCCCGGTGAGATCACCGCTCGGGGCCGCCCCAGATGAGGAGGGCGAGTTCGGCGTCAAGATCGATGATGTCGCTCTCCCCGCCGAGGGGGACGGCTGAATACGTCCGCCGTAGGAAGGCCAGCACCTCGGACCGCGGCATCTCGAACAGTGCATGCCCGGACGGGCTGGACAGGGACAGGCAGACGATCCGTCCCCCGGACTGGGCGGCAGGCCACACCTGCACGTCGCCATCCCCGGCAGGTCGGCGCACACCGTCGCTGAGGAGCTGGCGCGCGAATGTCCACTCCACGACCTCGTCCGCACCGGTGCGGAAGCCGATGCTGATCGCGTACGGATCGGCCGGCTCGTACCGGACGGTGGCGGCGACCGGCACGGGCGCCCCGCCGGGAACGACAAGGCGGAGGGCGAGTTCTGCGGTGATTGAATCGTGACGAATAGTCATCGGGCGGCCTCTCATGGTGCGATGGTGCGGGCGAGCACCCGTGTAACGGGATAGTTCCCTCTCCGAGTCCCGTTGGAAACAAGATTATGCCAAGACAACATCCGTTACGGTAGTTCGGGCGAGTTGCCTGGCCCGGAAGGGTGAACCTGCTTCGAGTGATCATGGTTCGGTCGACTATCGGACGGATCTTCTACTTATATCCTATAGATGATTACTGTCCGTAGCGTCCGAACGTCCCCGAGCGCCAGGTCATCCCGCCAAGGCCGTTCCCCCGTGAGCCTTCCCCATCGGGACCCTTCCCAACCACGGCCAGTCGCGGCGAACCTGACCCAGTCCGGCCACCGGACAGGACGGTGGACATCGCCCCATCCGTCCGTCGACCCCCCGCTGCCGCCCCCCTTCGTCGGCCCGTATCCCCGGCGTGTAGGGTGGTCCCACCGGCAAGGGCGTATAGCTCAGTGGTAGAGCGCTGCCTTCACACGGCAGAGGTCCGTGGTTCGAAACCACGTACGCCCACGCGATTGGGCTTGCCATGCTCCGCTCCCGGGCCGGGAGCTTGTTGTGCTCCCATGAGATATCTGTCCGATGGATGATCTTCGCGCCCCCCGCGATGCGGCGTTTTTCCTGGTCCGGGTGGGTTTGTCGGTGCCTGGGAGGGGCTACTCCAAACGGGTGGTGCAGCTCGGCGGTGTCCTCTCCCGCCGGCGGGACTCGGCACGTTTCCCCCGGTGGCAGGCCGTCTCGGTCCCGTCCGAGGTCTGCCCGGGTGTGCCCCCGGCCCTCGCGGCGTGCTGTGGCTCGAAGGGTGGTCGGAGCTGTCCGCCCCCGGTGGGGCGCCTGCCTCGGGGAGTGGTGCGAAATATCCCCGATTGGCCGGTTTCTGGGTGTCTGGGCTGCGACGTCGTGGGCTGGCGACGAATCGACATCTACCCCCACTTTGGTGGGGACATCGCCGATGGAGGCGGATCCCGGAGGGGGTCCCGGCCGATGCTCCAGCCCGGGAGACAGTGTGGGCGACGAGCGCGTCGATACCTCGACCCGGGGTCGGCTCCGAGCCTCGTTCTTCACGGAAAGTGACGTCCAAGCCCGCGTCGCCGTGCCCCTGGGTGCATCGCGCGAGCCGCCACCGCGATGCGTCGCGGCCCTTGGGAGCGGGCCTGTCCACCTTTCGGGCGCATGCTGTTGATTCGTGGTGCCCGTGGAGTTCCGCGTGCTGGAGATGGTCGCCGCCGTGCGTCGCCGTGGAACGATTCCGGTGGTCGTTGATATACCGGTTGGTCCATGGTTGATCGGCATCGTTGTGCGTCCCGCCCCTTTCCGCAGGTCACTGGTTTGCGAGCGGGGTCCACGCCGGGTCCGATTGGCGTTTTCCCCCATGAAGGTGCCGCTGACGCTGTACAGATCGGCTTAACGTCCGCTAAGCTGGTCGGGCAGGGCGTAACGGGCTCGGGCTGTCGCAAGGTTGTCGTGATGGCTTCTCGCGGGGTTGCGCCGGGAGGGCTCCTCTCGGTCGCGGACCTCTCGTGCGCATCATCCGCGCGTCAGATCCAGGGCGCCGTGGTTCGAAACCGATTACGTCACTTGAGGGGGACTGGCGGCGACCCCCCCACGCCGTCAGTCTCCCTCTTCATGCGCCGGACCGCACCCGCACGCGAGCCTCCTCGCCTACCGGGGGCGTCTCTCGTCGCTCAGATCCTGATAAATTGACGAGATGATATTGCTCCCCCCCGGGGAGCTCGTCCCGGGGAGGCGGTGCCCTTGCTGACGGCCGAGCAGGTTCCGGTGTCCATGGCCCGCTCGATGGGCGCTGCCTGCGTGTTCACTCGGCTCGGCCGGGGCGGCGTCGTGGCGGTCGCCCCGTGACGGCCGAGCTCTCACCCGAGGGGGTTCCCCTGGAGGAGCAGGCGGGGGTCGGCGGTCCGGATGCTTTCCAGCGGCTCTACACCCCGCATCGCATGGCTTATATCAGGGGTGAGGGCCGCTCCCGTGACGATGAATGCCCATTCTGCTCCATTGTCGGGATGTCCGACGAGGACGGCCTCGTGGTTGCCCGGGGTAAAAGCGTCTACGCGGTCCTCAACCTGTACCCCTACAATGCCGGACACCTTCTCGTCGTGCCCTATCGCCACGTCGCGGACTACGCCGACATGGACCCCGAAGAGATCGTCGAGATGGCATTCTTCGTTCAGCACGCGCTCCGTGCGCTGCGGGCCGCCAGCGGGGCCCACGGGTTCAACACCGGCATGAACCTGGGGGATGTCGCCGGCGCCGGGATCGCCTCGCACGTGCATCAGCACGTGGTGCCGCGGTGGGGCGGTGACACGAACTTCATGCCCGTGGTGGGCGCGACCAGGGTGCTGCCCGCCCTGCTCGGGCAGACCAGGCAGATGCTCGCCCAGGCCTGGGCGCAGACCGCGTCCGACGAGCAGGGCGGATAGCGCCGGGCCCGGTGGAGGCCGCAGCCGGGTCGGGGCGCCCCCGTCGGGGCTGCCCGCCGCACCGGGTCCCGCCCGGCGTCCTGCCCGGTGCGGCGGGTGTGCGGTCACGGATGTCTCCCGTCGGCGATCCTTCCTGAGTTGGGCCGAAGGTTGCCAGTCGTCCGCCTTTCCCGCTTTATGTCCGATTCCTGCTTTATGCCGATTTTTTCGCTTCACGCCGACAGGGCATCCCCAAGCTGTGGTGGCATCGGCTCGTAGCCGCGATGGTTCCGCGTGAAGCTACCCGTGCCGTGGCTCAAGGATCGTAGTTCAATCGCATATCTGATCATTTCGCTCGCAGGGACCTCTGCGTGAATGACCGCCCGGGGGGTGGCCCTGGGCCTGCCAGGGATGGGTTCCATCCCGACGACCCGTCCTCGGCGAGTGGACAGGTCGCCCATCACGGCCCCGACGTACTCGTCGGGTACCAGGACGTCAACGGCCAGGATCGGCTCGAGCACGACGACGCCGGCGGCCCGGGCCGCGTCCTTGAGCGCCAGTGCGCCGGCGATCTGAAAGGCCATGTCCGAGGAGTCGACGCTGTGCGCCTTGCCGTCAACGAGGCGGACCCGTAGATCAACCATGGGATGGCCGGTGCGGACGCCCTGCGCCATCTGCGCCCGGACGCCCTTCTCCACCGACGGGATGAAGGCCCGGGGAACCGCGCCGCCGACCACCTCATCGACGAACTCGAAGCCCCCGCCCGCCGGGAGCGGTTCGACCTCGATCTGGCATACCGCGAACTGACCGTGCCCACCGGACTGCTTGACCTGACGGCCGAGTCCGCGTGCCGGGGCACGCAGTGTCTCCCGCAGCGGGATCCGGGGCGCGATCCGGTCCACCGCGGCGCCGTAGCGCTGGGCGAGCCGTTCCAGGACCGCGTCGCTGTGGGCCTCGCCCATGCACCACAGGACGAGTTGGGCGGTCTCGGGGTTCTGCTCGATCCGTAGCGTCGGGTCCTCCACGGCCAGCCGGCCGAGTGCGGTCGACAGCCTGTCCTCGTCCGCGCGGCTTCGGGCACTGATCGCGACGGGGAGCTGCGGTTCGGGCATCGACCATGCGGGCAGGTAGCGCGGGTCGTCGCGATCGGAGAGGGTGTCGCCGGTCTCGGCGGTGCTGAGCTTCGTCACCACGCAGATGCCGCCGGCCGGGCACTCGCCCACCGTGTGCAGAACCGAGCCGTACGGCCGGGAGAGCGCCCCGACCTGCTCGTCGTCGTCGTGGTCGGCGTGCCTGGCCGTGGCTCTGCCGTGCCCGCTGACGTGCACCGCATCGTCGGGATGCAGCGTGCCGGAGAACACCCGAATCACCGACATCCGGCCCACGTAAGGGTCCGTGGTCGTCTTCACGACCTCGGCCACGAGCGGCCCGGCCGGATCACCGTGGCTCTGCTCGCAGGGGGAGCCGTCAGGGCGGCTCACCGGCGGCAGGAGATGCTCCCGCGGCGAGGGGAACCCCTGCACGAACAGGTCCAGCAGCTCGACGGAGCCGAAACCGCCGGCCCGATCGACGCCCCGATCGCTCCCTGCACCGGCGCCCGGACCCGAGGTCGAACCCGGAAGCAGACCGGCCGGCAACACCGGGAAGAACGTCCCGCGGGCGACCGCGGTCTCCAGATCGCCGAGCAGGAGCTTGGTGTCGGGCTCATCACCGGACAGGTACCGGTCGAGGAGGGCCTCGTCCTCGCTCTCAGCGATGATCCCCTCGACCAGGGCGGCGCGGGCGGAGGCGTACCGGCCGGTGAGGTCGGCCGGGGTGGCGAGTTCCCGGCAGCCGCCGTCCGGGTACTCCCGCACCCGCCCGGACAGCAGATCCACCAGCCGCATCGAGGCGCCGGCCTCCCGCTCGGGCAGGTAGGCCGGCAGCACACCGGCCCCGAAGGCCCGTTGGCAGCCCTCGACGGCCGCCGCGAAATCGGCCCGGGGATGGTCGAGATGGGTGAGCACGATCGCGCGGGGCATGCCGACCCCGGCGCACTCCGCCCACACCATGCCGGTCGCGCCATCCACCCCGTCGATCGCGCTGACGACGAACAGAGCGGCGTCGGCGGCCCGCAGGCCCGCCCGCAGCTCGCCCACGAAGTCGGGATAGCCCGGGGTGTCCAGAAGATTGATCGTGAGCCCGCGATGACTGACCGAACACAGGGTGAGGCTGACCGACCGTGCCGGGCGACGCTCGGGATCGGCATGGCCGACGTAGCTGGTCTGGGCGGTCTGACGGTCGCCGTTCTGGCGGTCCGGCGGCCCGGCGGTGGCGAGTAGACGGTCCACCAGAGCCGTCTTGCCCGCGCCGGTGTGGCCTACCAGGACGACGTTGCGCACATCGCACGAGGCTGATGACATCCTCGCCTCCTTGACTGGGAGGTAACGGCCTGTTCGGTAACGGCAGAGTCCTCCCCTGTTACCTGGGACACAAGCCCGAGGGCGGCCGTGGTCGGGAATGCGCGGATCGTGGCGGCTGTACTGTGAAGACCGCCCGAAGTCGGGCGCACGCGGGACGACCACGCGGGACGACGGGACGGACATGCTCGCTAGCAAGGCACGACCGCAGATCCAGAAGTTGCTCGACCCGGTGAGCCAGTGGGCCGCCCGGTCGTCGGTGTCGCCGGATGTCGTGACGATCATCGGCATGGTCGGGGTCGCGGGCGGGGCTCTGGGGTTCTTCACCCGCGGGGTGTTCTTCCTCGGCACCGTGGTAGTCACGCTGTTCGTCTTCTCGGACCTGATCGACGGGGTCATCGCCCGCGCCCGCGGCATCTCCTCCAAGTGGGGGGCCTTTCTCGACTCCACGTCCGACCGGGTCGGCGACGGCGCGATCTTCGGATCGCTCGTCCTCTGGTACGCCGGCGACGGCGATTCCCTGCCGTTGGCGGGTGCGGCCCTGATCTGCCTGGTCGCCGGGTCGATCACCTCGTACGTCAAGGCCCGCGCCGAGGGACTCGGCTTCACCTGTGACGTGGGGTTCGCCGAACGGGGCGAGCGGTTGCTGATCCTGCTGGTCGCCGCCGGGCTGTACGGCCTCGGGGTGCCCTACCTCCTGCCCGCGGCGCTGTGGTTCCTCGTCGGTGCCACCACGCTGACGGTCGTCCAGCGGGTCGTCCACGTCTACCGGCAGTGGTACCGTGCGGGGGACCCTCCCTCCCCGTTGACGTCAAGGGCGGCCCCGACCACCGCGTCCCGGACCACGGCTGCGTCCCGGAGCGCGACCACCTTCGGCCCCGGCCGCAACGGCCGCTGAGCGGTCATCGAGACGACCCGACGAAGAGCCGAGCGTTGACGACGGGCGTGCGGGCGACGGCGGCTGGGCGGTTCACCGACCTCGCCTACGCGCTGGGCTGGCGCGGCGTCCGGCTGCTCCCGCAGCCCGTGGCCGCCGCGGCGTTCCGGTTCGGCGCCGACCTGGCCTACCGCCGCGACGGGCGGGGGGTGCGCCGGCTGCGGTCGAATCTCGCCCGGGTGGCGCCGCCGGGAACCGATCTGGACCGGTTGACCCGGGCGGCGATGCGCTCCTACGCGCGGTACTGGCTGGAGGTGTTCCGCTTCCGAGAGATCGGTCTGGACCGTGTCGTCGGCCGGCTGCGGCTGCTGGACCAGTATCGGTTGTGGGATGCGCACGCCCGCGGGAAAGGGACCATCGTGGCGCTGCCGCACATGGGCAACTGGGAGCAGGCGGGCGCCTGGCTGGTGGCGAATGGCGTGCCGTTCACGACCGTCGCCGAACGCCTGCGGCCGGAGGCGCTCTTCGAGCGGTTCTTGGCCTTCCGCTCGGAACTCGGCATGGAGGTCGTCCCGCTGACCGGCGGGCAGGCTCCTCCGTTCGACCTGCTCACCGAGCGCCTGCTGGCCGGGGGGATGCTCTGCCTGCTCGCGGACCGGGATCTCTCCCGTGGCGGGATCCCGGTGAGGTTCTTCGGCGCCACGGCCACCATGCCCGGCGGGCCCGCGGCGCTCGCGTTGCGCACCGGAGCGGCGCTGCTGCCCGCCACGCTCTGGTTCGACCATGACGGGTGGAGCGGGCGGATCCATCCCGCCGTCGAGCCGAGCGACATCCCGACGATGACGCAGGGACTCGCGGACGCCTTCGCCGCCGGCGTTGCCGCGCACCCCGCGGACTGGCACATGCTCCAGCGGATCTGGCGCGACGACGGATGACGCCGCCGTGAAGATCGGTCTGGCCTGCCCCTATGCCTGGGACGTACCGGGCGGGGTCCAGGCGCACGTGCGTGACCTCGCCGAGACCCTGATCGCCGCCGGTCACGAGGTGTCCGTCATCACCCCGGTGGACGACGAACGGACCCTGCCGCCCTACGCGGTGGACGCGGGTCGGGCGTTACCGCTGCCCTACAACGGCTCCGTCGCCCGGCTCCTGATGGGCCCGGTCTCGGCCGCCCGGGTCCGCCGTTGGCTGCGTGAGCACGACTTCGATGTCCTGCACGCCCACGAACCGACCGCGCCCAGCGTCAGCCTCCTGGCCTGCATGCTGGCCGATGGACCGATCGTCGCCACCTTCCACACCGCCAACCCCCGGTCGCGGTTCCTCACCGCGGCCCAGGGCGCGCTGCAGCCGTCGTTCGAGAAGCTGCGGGCTCGGATCGCGGTCTCCGAGGCGGCCCGGCGCACCCTCGTCGAGCATCTGGGCGCCGACGCCATCCTGATCCCGAACGGGGTGGCGGTGCAGAACTTCGCCGGCGCCCGGCCCCTGCCCGACTACGACGACGGGCGGCCCACCGTCGTGTTCCTCGGGCGTATCGACGAGCCGCGCAAGGGCCTTGACGTGCTGCTCGCCGCCCTGCCTGCGCTCGCCGCCGAGATCGACGGTGTCCGGCTGCTGGTGGCGGGGCCCGGTGACGGGGCGGCGGTGCGGGCCCGGCTGGAGCCCACCCTGCGCTCGCGGGTCGACCTCGTCGGCATGGTCTCCGACGCTGACAAGCCCCGGGTTTTCGCCTCCGGGCAGGTCTACTGCGCCCCGAACACCGGTCAGGAGAGCTTCGGGATCGTGCTGCTCGAGGCGATGGCGACCGGGACCCCGGTGGTGGCCAGCGACATCGACGCCTTCCGCCGGGTCCTCGATGACGGGCGCGCCGGCAGGCTGTTCGACGTCGGCGATCCCGCGCGGCTGGCCGCGACCCTGGCCCAGGTGCTGCGTGATCCCGCCGGCGCCGCGCGGCTGGTGGAACGCGGTCGCGCCGTCGTCACCGCCTACGACTGGCGGGCCATCGCCGAGCGGATCGTCGGGGTGTACCAGATGGTCTCCGGGGACATGCGGGTGTCGGTCGCGACGGCGACGCGGTTGCCGGTCCGGGGCGACGCGAGGAGTGGTAACTGACCTGCCCCGGTACCAGAGCCACGTCACATTCGGCCGTTGGTTACGCTGCGCGGGATGACCGTCGTCGTGGTGGTGGTCGCCTTGGTGGTGGCGATCGCGACCTATCTGACCTGGCTGGCCACTCGGCTCGACCGACTCGCGGCCCGGGTCGCGGACGCCCGCGGTGGGCTGGTGGCGCACCTGGTCGCCCGCGCCGACGCCGCGCGCGAGCTGGCCCTGCGATGTGAGCTGGCCGAGCTGGGCGAGAGCGTGGCCCGGGCCCGAACGGCCTATCCGGACCTGCTCGCCGGGGGGGCGTTGGACGCCGCGGTCGAGCAGAGCGAGAATGCCCTGAGCCGGGCGTTACGGTCCGCCGAGGTCGCCGCGGCCGGCCAGCACCACCCCGCCGAGCTGCATGCGGTCGACTCCTGCGCGGCCCGGGTCGCGCTCGCCCGGCAGTTCCACAACGACGCGGTCCGCGACCTGCGGGCACTCGCCGGTCGACGCGTGGTGCGGATGGCGCACCTGGCCGGCCGCCGGCCGCCGGCCAGCTACTTCGAGATCGACGACGCCCTGCCGATCCGTGGCGAGGGCGTCCCTCGCGACGACCTGCCGGGGCTGGCCTCCTGATGGCCCGGCCGGTCGCGAGATCGCCGTACCATGGAAAACCGACCCACCCGTACGGGAACCATCCGGTGGGGTAGCCGACATGCAGGTGCCAGACATGCCGGTACCCAGCGGCCCTGGCGACCCGACCCAGTGAAAAGAGACGGCACATCATGTCCGAGGGCCAGACTGCCCCCGCCGCCGGCCCGGCGACCGACTCCGCCCGGCATGCCGGTACCGCCCGCGTCAAGCGCGGCATGGCGGAGATGCTCAAGGGCGGTGTGATCATGGATGTGGTCACCGCCGAGCAGGCCCGCATCGCCGAGGACGCCGGCGCCGTCGCGGTGATGGCGCTGGAGCGGGTTCCCGCCGACATCCGGGCGCAGGGTGGGGTGGCGCGGATGAGTGATCCCGACATGATCTCGGAGATCATCGAGGCGGTCTCCATCCCGGTCATGGCCAAGGCCCGGATCGGGCATTTCGTCGAGGCACAGGTGCTGCAGGCGCTCGGGGTGGACTACGTCGACGAGTCCGAGGTTCTCACGCCTGCCGACCCGCACCACCACATCGACAAGTGGCGCTTCACGGTGCCGTTCGTCTGCGGAGCCACCAACCTGGGGGAGGCGCTGCGCCGGATCGCCGAGGGCGCGGCGATGATCCGTTCCAAGGGTGAGGCGGGCACCGGCGAGGTGTCCAACGCCGTGGTGCACATGCGTACCATCCGGGCGGAGATCGCCCGGCTGTCGGGGCTGCCCGCCGAGGAGCTCTACGCGGCGGCCAAGGAGCTGCGCGCCCCGGTCGAGCTGGTCGCCGAGGTGGCCCGGCTCGGTCGGCTGCCCGTCGTGCTGTTCACCGCCGGCGGTATCGCCACCCCGGCGGACGCGGCGCTGATGATGCAGCTCGGCGCGGACGGGGTGTTCGTCGGGTCCGGGATCTTCAAGTCCGGGGACCCGGCGCGCCGCGCTCGGGCCATCGTCGAGGCGACCACCATGTTCAAGGACCCCGACGTTCTGGTGAAGGTCTCCCGGGGCCTTGGCGAGGCGATGGTAGGCATCAACGTCACCGAGCTTCCCCCGGAAGCCCGCTACGCCGACCGCGGCTGGTGAGTGGCCCGCGGATCGGCATCCTCGCGTTGCAGGGGGATGTGCGCGAGCACGCCCGGGCGCTCACCGAGGCCGGCGCGCGGCCGGTGGCGGTGCGCCACGCGGTGGAGCTCGCCGAGGTCGACGGGCTCGTCCTGCCCGGAGGTGAATCCACCACGATCGGCCGGTTGCTGCGCGTGTTCGAGCTGTTGGAGCCGTTGCGGGCGGCGGTGGCCGCGGGGTTGCCCGTGTTCGGTTCATGTGCTGGCATGATCCTGCTTGCGCGGGACGTCGTGGGCGGTCGGCCGGATCAACCACTGATCGGCGGACTGGACATCGTCGTCCGGCGTAACGCCTTCGGCCGGCAGGTGGACTCGTTCGAGGCACACCTCGAGGTCGTCGGGGTGGCGGGGCCACCTGTGCACGCGGTCTTCATCCGGGCACCATGGGTAGAAAAGGCAGGAGACGCGGTCGAGGTCCTGGCCCGTGTCGCCGAGGCGCCGGTGACGGTCCGCCAAGGACCGCTGCTGGCCACCGCGTTCCATCCGGAGCTGACCGGTGATGCCCGGGTGCACCGGCTATTCGTCGACAGCGTCCGATCGTCCGGGTCCGGTCGATGATCGGGCGCAAGAGAGGCAGGTCATGAGCGGCCACTCCAAGTGGGCGACCACCAAGCACAAGAAGGCGGTCATCGATGCCCGCCGGGGCAAGCTGTTCGCCAAACTGATCAAGACGGTCGAGGTGGCGGCCAAGACGGGCGGCGGAGACCCCGCGGGCAACCCGACGCTCGCCGACGCCATCGCCAAGGCGAAGTCGCAGTCCGTGCCGAACGACAACATCGAACGGGCCGTCAAGCGGGGTTCCGGCGAGCTCGCCGGTGGGGTGAACTACGAGGACATCACCTATGAGGCGTACGGCCCGGGCGGGGTGGCGATCCTCGTGGAGTGCCTGACCGACAACCGTAACCGGGCGGCGTCGGATGTCCGGGTGGCGATCACCCGTAACGGCGGCACGGTGGCCGACCCGGGGTCGGTGTCGTACCTGTTCAACCGCAAGGGTGTCGTGCTTATCGAGAAGACCGCCGGCCTCACCGAGGACGACGTACTGCTCGCTGTGCTCGACGCCGGCGCGGAGGAGGTCAACGACGTCGGGGAGGCCTTCGAGGTGGTCTCCGAGGCGACCGATCTGCACGCCGTGCGGGTGGCCGCCACCGATGCCGGCCTGGCGGTCACCTCCGCGGACATCTCCTGGCTGCCGAGTGTGAGCGTGTCGCTGGAGGCCGAACCCGCCGCCAAGGTCCTCAAGCTCATCGAGGCGGTCGAGGATCTCGATGACGTCCAGAACGTCTGGTTCAATGCCGACATCTCCGATGACGTGATGGAGCTCGTCGGCAGCTGATCGTCCTCTCGGGCGATCTGTTGGGCGTGTCGTGGATGTCCGGTTGTGCCGCCGCCCCTAGAATCGAACGAATGTTCTTGTGAACGTGCGGTCGGGAGGGTGGATGCGGGTGCTGGGGGTCGATCCGGGGCTGACCCGGTGTGGCCTGGGGGTCGTCGACGGTGGCCTCGGCATCCGGGCCCACCTGGTCGAGGTGGGGGTGGTGCGCACCCCCGCCACCGCCGAGGTCGCCGAACGGTTGTGCGCCGTGTCCGATGGCATCGACGCCTGGCTCGATCGCACCCGCCCGGAGGCGGTCGCGGTCGAGAAGGTCTTCAGCCAGGCGAACATGCGTACCGTGATGGGCACCGCGCAGGCCGGGGCGGTCGCCATCGTGCTGGCCGCCCGGCGAGGCCTGCCGGTGGGTCTCTACACGCCCAGTGAGGTGAAGGCCGCGGTGACCGGCAGCGGCCGGGCGGACAAAGCGCAGGTCAGTTTTATGATCACCAGATTGCTCGGGCTGACCGAGGCGCCACGCCCGGCCGACGCGGCGGACGCCCTCGCGTTGGCGCTCTGCCACCTGTGGCGTGGGCCGGCGCTGGCCCGGTTCCGTTCCGCCGCGCCGGGCGGACCCACCCGATGATCGCGTCGTTGGCCGGCACGGTCACCGCGCTGACCCCGCTGTCCGCCGTCATCGAGGTCGGCGGGGTGGGCCTGCTCGTCCACTGCTCGCCGTCGACGCTGTCGCGGCTGCGGGTGGGGGAGTCCGCCTCCCTCGCCACCACCCTGATCGTGCGCGAGACCGAGCTGACCCTCTACGGCTTCGCCGACGCCGATGCGCGCGACGTCTTCGAGATCCTGCAGAGCGCGGCCGGGGTCGGGCCCAAGCTCGCCCAGGCCGTGCTCGGGGTGCACGATCCCGACACGGTGCGCCGCGCCGTCGCCGAGGAGGATCTCGCGGTGCTGACGAAGGTCCCCGGTATCGGGCGCAAGGGCGCGCAGCGCATCGTCCTGGACCTGCGGGACCGGCTCGGTCCGCCGGGTGACGGTGCGCCGCTGCCCGGCCCGCGCCTGACGTCGGGACCGGAACCGATGCCGGCCGATGCCGTCGGGGTCGCGGCGACCGTGCGGGAGGCGCTGGTGGGCCTGGGCTACTCGGGTCGTGAGGCCGACGCCGCCGTGTCCCGGGCGCTCGTGGTCCTGGCCGCGCCCGTCGGCGAGGGCGCCGCAGCCGGTGGCGAGCAGGCCGCCCCGGGCAAGGGAGACGTCCCGGGAAAGGAAGGCGCCCCGGGTTCCCGGGCCGGGGCCGACTCGGGAACCGGCGGCGCTCCGCCCGACACCGCGACCCTGCTGCGCGCGAGTCTTGCCGTGCTACGCAGGTGAGGGCCGTTATGACGCCGCCATGCGGCGCGCGACCGCGTCGGGCGGTGGTCAGCCGGGGCGGTGGTCAGCCGGGGCGGCGGTCGGTCGGAGCGGGGGTACGTCGAGGGGCGGGGGTACGCGGAGGTGGGACATGAGTGACGACGGCCTGGTGTCCGCCGCGGCGAGTCCCGAGGAGCGCGCCTTCGAGGCCGGGCTGCGTCCGCGCACCCTGGCCGAGTTCGTCGGCCAGCGTAAGGTGCGCGAGCAGCTCACAATCATGCTCGAGGGGGCGCGGGCGCGTGGTCGCCCGCCGGACCACGTCCTGCTGTCGGGCCCGCCCGGTCTGGGCAAGACCAGCCTTGCGATGATCATGGCGCAGGAGCTCGAGGTTCCGTTGCGGATGACCAGTGGGCCGGCGATCGAACGCGCCGGGGATCTCGTCGCGATCCTCACTGCCCTCTCCCCGGGAGAGGTCCTGTTCCTCGACGAGATTCACCGGATCGCCCGGCCAGCCGAGGAACTGCTCTACGCCGCGATGGAGGACTTCCGGGTTGACGTCATCCTGGGCAAGGGCCCGGGCGCGACCGCGATCCCCCTCGACGTGTCGCCATTCACGCTGGTCGGGGCTACCACCCGGTCGGGCCTGCTGACCGGCCCGCTGCGGGATCGGTTCGGGTTCACCGCCCATCTGGACTTCTACGACGCCGACGAGCTCGCCCGGGTGCTGACTCGCTCGGCCGGCCTGCTGGGGGTCACCCTCACCGCCGAGGGAGCCGCCGAGGTCGCTGGCCGGTCGCGTGGTACGCCCCGCATCGCCAACCGGTTGCTGCGCCGGGTGCGCGACTACGCGGAGGTGCGGGCCGACGGCGTGGTCACCCGCGAGATCGCCCAGGCGGCGCTGCGGATCTACGACGTCGACGGGCTCGGACTGGACCGTCTCGACCGGGCCGTGCTGGAGGCGCTGGTCACCCGGTTCGGCGGCGGTCCGGTCGGGCTCACCACGCTCGCCGTGTCGGTCGGGGAGGAACCGGAGACGGTGGAGGACGTGGCCGAGCCGTTCCTGCTGCGTGCCGGCCTGCTGATCCGTACCGCCCGGGGCCGGATGGCCACTCCCGCCGCCTTCGAGCACCTCGGTCTGGACCCCGTCACCGATCCGCTCGGTCGTACCCAGGTCTCGCTGTTCACCGAGGGAGAATGACTGTGAGAGGGTCGGTCGGCCGGGGAGTAGTCACTGAAGGTGATTACTCCGTCCGGGATGAGTCGTCCCCGTAGCATCGGCCATTCCGGCCGGAGGAGGTCCTGTGTGCCGGGCACAACCGCCCTGCCCACCACAGGCATCCGATCGATACGTACGATCGCCGCAACACATCAGGAGGGCAGGACGTGCACGTACTCGTGGCAGCTTCGGTGGCGGCCGGCAAGGACGGGGGCAGTTCGATCAGCGGGCTTCTGTTCCCGCTGATCCTCATCCTGGTGATCGTCTACTTCTTCTCGATGCAGCGGCGCCGCGCCAAGGCGCAACAGCAGCAGATATCGCGGATCGTTCCCGGTACCCTGGTGATGACCACCGCTGGTCTCTACGCCACGGTCGTCGAGATGGAGGACGGCGACCTCCTGCTGGAGGTTGCGCCCGATGTCGTCTGCCGCTTCTCGCGCAGCGCGGTCGCTCGGGTGATCAGTACGCCCGGCGGAGCCGGGGACGGCGGGGAGTCCTCCGGGGAACCCCGGTCACACGACGACGGTTCCGACGGCCCCGGTGGCGCCGAGGCGTCGCATCCCGGCGGTGGCCTCCCCGGTGGGGACGGCGGCACGGGCGGTGAAACGACACACCCGCCCCGCAAGGAGCTGTGATCGCCGGTCACCTGACCGAGCACTACCGTTCGGGGAGCGGAACGCACCCTCGGTGACATTCGTTCGGATACTTTGGGCACCGCCGGTCCGGGCAGCGGCGAGACGAACGAGCGCCGGCACACCGGCGCGTGAGGAAGGGACTCGCAGGTGGCACGCGGCTCGGCACGGGTACCCAGGGGGATCTCCGTCTGGACCCGGCTGGGGATCCTCGGCGGTCTGATCGTCGTCCTCTACGGCCTCATGGCCGCTACCGGAAACTGGAAGCCCCGGCTCGGGCTCGACCTGCAGGGCGGGACGAGCGTCATCCTCACGCCTCGTGCCACGCAGGGAAACAACGTCGACAGTGGTGCCGTCAACCAGGCCGTCGACATCATCCGGCAGCGCGTTGACGGCTTGGGCGTCGCCGAGTCCGAGGTTCATCGTACCGGCAACCAGATCGAGATCTCGGTGCCCGGCCGCGGCCGCAACGACGTCGTGGATCTGGTCGGGCAGACCGCTGAACTGCGTTTCCGTGAGGTCGCCACGTCCGGCCAGGCCACCCCGGTGCCCACCCCCACTGGGGCGGCCTCCGCACCCACGCCGGGTGCGACGGGCCAGCCGGCCCCGACGGCCGGCCAGAGCACGCCGAGCATCGCGCCGTCATCCCCGGCACCCGCCGCGTCGAACAAACCGGCCGCGCTCGGTGACGGCACGGGCCGCGGCCTGATCGCCCAGCCGGTGTCGCTGACCGCCGCGGGCACACCCGCGGTGGGCGCGGCCTCGGCTTCTCCGGTGGCCTCGGCTTCTCCGGCCCCGGCCCCCGCGCCGGCGGCGACCGGGTCGACCGGGTCGACCGGGGACAGCCCGCCTGCCGACGTGTTCGCTCGCTACGAGTCGCTGACGTGCGCAGCGGCCGACGTCCGCAAAGCCTCGGTCAGCACCGACCGCCCGCAGGACTGGACCGCCGCCTGTGACCGGACCGGGACGACGAAGTACCTGCTCAAGCCGGCCACGGTGGTCGGGACGGATGTGAAGACCGCCTCCGCGGGCCTGCAGGGCGGCGGCGGGACCACGGGCATCACCACCGGGCAGTGGGTCGTGAACGTCGAGTTCACCGGTCCGGGCCAGAACAAGTTCACCAAGCTGACCGAGAGCACGATCGGCAAGCAGGTTGCGATCGTGCTCGACGGGGTGGTGCAGTCCGCGCCGCAGACCAACGAGCGCATCCCCGGATCGGCCCAGATCTCCGGCGGCTTCAGCCAGTCCGACGCCGAGGACCTCGCCAACGTGCTGCGCTACGGTGCCCTTCCCCTGGCCTTCGAGCGCTCCCAGGCCGAGTCCATCTCGCCGACCCTCGGTCGTGACTCGCTGCACGGCGGACTGCTCGCCGGCGCCATCGGACTCGTTCTCGTCATCGCCTACTCCTTCCTGTACTACCGGGCGCTGGGCATGGTCGTGATCATCTCCCTCGCCGTCAGCGGTCTGCTGATCTACGCCTCGGTGGTGCTGCTCGGCGTGGCGATCGGGTTCACGCTGACCCTGGCCGGCATCGCCGGCCTGATCGTGTCGATCGGTGTCACGGCGGACTCGTTCGTGGTCTACTTCGAACGGATCAAAGACGAGGTCCGGGCCGGTCGCACGGTCCGGGCGGCCACGGATCGTGCCTGGCCCGCCGCGCGGCGCACGATGCTCTCCGCGGACACGGTTTCCTTCCTGGCCGCCGCGGTCCTCTACATCCTGTCGATCGGCTCGGTGCGCGGCTTCGCCTTTACGCTCGGGCTGTCGACGTTGAGCGATGTCGTGATCATGTTTATCTTCACCCGGCCGTTGGTGACGTTGCTGGTGCGGCGCAGACTGTTCTCGGTCAGCCGGTACTCGGGCCTGAGTCCGAAGACCCTCGGCGGGCGTGGCGGTGGCGTGGCGCCGGCCGCTTCCACCCGGGCGCGACTGGCCAAGCGGCCGGCGCCGGCCGGGCAGAGGCGGGAGAGCTGAGATGGCACTGGTCGGGCGGATCTACCGCAGCGACTTCAACGTCGACTTCGTCGGCCGGCGCAAGGCCTGGTATGCCGTCTCCGGCGTCGTGGTCGCCGTCTGCATCATCAGCATGATCTTCCGTGGCTTCACCTTCGGTATCGAGTTCTCCGGTGGCGCGGTCTTCCAGCTACCCAGCGGTGGCGGTACCGTCGCGCAGGTCGAGGACACGCTGTCCGGCATCGGGCTCGACCCGGCGGACAGTGTGGTCCAGCAACTGGAGACCTCCCACCAGTTCCGGATCCAGACGCCGACCCTCTCCGACGCCCAGACCCGTGAGCTGACCGGCGCGTTGGCCAAGCGCTTCTCGGTGTCGAACCCGGACCGCGACATCGCCGTGTCGACCGTCGGCTCGTCCTGGGGATCGACGATCACGAACAAGGCCCTCCAGGGCCTGGCCGTCTTCCTCGTGCTCGTCGTGATCTACCTCTCGGTACGGTTCGAGTGGAGGATGGCGCTCGCGGCGATGGCCGCTCTTGTTCACGACCTCGTCGTCACCATGGGTGTCTACTCGCTGGTAGGTTTCGAGGTGACGCCGTCGACGGTCATCGCCGTGCTGACGATCCTCGGATTCTCCCTGTACGACACGGTGGTGGTGTTCGACCGGGTGCGGGAGAACACCGCGGGCATGGGCACGTCGACGCGGCGGACCTACGCGGAGGCGACGAACGACGCGCTCAACGAGACGTTGGTGCGTTCACTGAACACCTCCCTCATCGCCCTCATCCCGGTCGCATCCCTCCTCTTCGTCGGCGCCGGTCTGCTCGGTGCCGGCACGCTGAAGGACCTCGCGCTCGCCCAGTTCGTCGGTATCGCCTCCGGTACATACTCCTCCCTGTTCTTTGCCACGCCGCTGCTCGTCGACCTCAAGCGCGGCGATCCCGCCGTGCGGGCGCTGGATGCGCGGGTCGCCCGTGAGCGCGCCAGGCGGGTCCGGGCCGCCGCGGGTGTGCCGGGCACGGCTGTTCCCGCCGGCGCGGCGGTCGATCCGGCCGGCTGGGGTGAGGACGCTCCCGTCTCCGGCGCGCGTGAACCGGTTCCGGCCGGGGCGAACCTGGGCGGTGCCGCCCGACGACCGTCGGGCGCGCCCCCTGCCCGGCGCGCCGCGGGGCGCAAACCCGGGCGGCGCGGACGGCCGAGCGGTAAGAAACGCCGGTGAGCCAGGTCGCCGGCCGCGCGGATCTGGGCGGGGCTCCGATCGGGTGGCCGCGGATCTCCGGACGATCTTGATGTCGGGACGATCCTGATGTCCGGGCAACCCTGAAGTCCAGACGACCCTGAAGGTGGGAGAAGCGGCACGATGACGAGCATCGACGACGCACCGCAGCGGTCCGCCGCGCACGACGCGGTCGCCGAGGTCCTGCGTGGCCACATCCGCGACATTCCCGACTGGCCGCAGCCAGGGGTCGTGTTCAAAGACATCACCCCGCTGCTCGCGACGCCGACCGCCTTCGGGGTGGTCATCGGTGCGCTGGCGGACGCGGCCCGGGCGCTGGGGGCCACCACGATCGCCGGCATCGAGGCGCGGGGCTTCCTGCTAGCCGCGCCGGTCGCGGACCGGCTGGGCACCGGCCTCGTGCCGATCCGTAAGCAGGGCAAGCTGCCGGGGCCGACCCGAAGCGCCTCCTACGACCTGGAGTACGGCGCCGCCACGATCGAGATCCACGCCGACGCGGTGCACGACGGCGACCGGGTCCTGCTCGTTGACGACGTGTTGGCCACCGGTGGCACCGCGGCCGCCGCACACAGCCTGCTCGCGGCTGGTGGCGGGGAGGTCGTGGGGCTGGCGGTCCTCATGGAGCTGTCCTTCCTACCGGGCCGTGATCGGGTCGCGCCGCTCGATGTCGTCTCCCTTCTGACGATTTGACCTCGCCCGGGCGAGGTCCGCGGAAGGCTTCTGACCAGTGCGGCGTTAGGCTCGGTGTCTAGTCCTTACGCAGGAGCGGTCCGTGCCCGAGGCAGCGCCGGTGACCACCGGAGTTTCGCAGCCCGCCGTCACTCCCTTCCGGGAGCCCCGGCCGGTGGGCGATGCCGCGCGGGCCACCGCCGGATCGGCGGCGCGTGAGTCGGCAGTCCACGGGCCGGCAGTCCACGGGCCGGCACAGCCGCCGGCTGCGGATGGTGGCGACGTCCGCGGGCAGGAGCCGCCGGGTGGATCCCCGGGGGGGTCCGAGCTGGTCACCGCGGTCGGCATGGGACGGCGTCCCGAGGACGGTTCCCCGGTCGTCCCCCGGTTGGGGCACGAGTCGCCGCCGCTGCCGCGTCGGGTACGCGGTCGGCTCTCCCGCCTTGCGACGCACCGGGCGACGCCTCCCTCGGCTCTCGACCCGGTGCTGCGTGGGCTGCTCGCGAACCACCCGCGCGCCGACATCGCCCAGGTGCAGCAGGCGTTCGAGGTCGCCGACGCCGCGCACGCCGGCCAGGTGCGCTTCTCCGGCCACCCGTACATCACTCATCCGATCGCGGTCGCGAGCATCCTCGCCGATCTGGGGATGGACACCGCGACGCTGTCCGCGGCGTTGCTGCACGACACCCTCGAGGAGACGACGCTTACCGTCGATGCAATCCGGGACACCTTCGGTGACCATATCGCGCTCATCGTCGACGCGGTCAGCAAGCTCAACCGGGTCAAGGTCGGCGAGGCGGCCCAGGCGGAGACCATCCGCCGGATGGTCGTCGCGATGGCCCGCGACCCACGCGCGCTGGTGGTCAAGCTCGCCGACCGCCTGCACAACATGCGTACCCTGCGCTTTCTGCCCGAGCACAAGCAGGAACGCAAGGCTCGGGAGACGCTCGAGGTCTACGCCCCGCTCGCCCACCGGCTCGGCATGAACTCGTTGAAGTGGGAGCTGGAGGACCTCTCGTTCGCCGCGTTGTATCCGAAACGGTACGACGAGATCGTCCGGCTGGTCGCTGACCGGGCCCCGAGCCGGGACGTCTATCTGGCCGAGGTGATCGGGCAGGTACAGGTCGGCCTGCGGGACGCGCGGATCAAGGCGGTCGTCTCCGGGCGGCCGAAGCACTATTACTCGATCTACCAGAAGATGGTGGTGCGCGGCCGTTCCTTCGACGACATCTATGATCTGGTCGGCATCCGCGTCCTGGTCGACTCGGTCCGGGACTGCTATGCCACGCTGGGTACCGTGCACGCGACCTGGAAGCCGATTCCCGGCCGGTTCAAGGACTACATCGCGATGCCCAAGTTCAACATGTACCAGTCCTTGCACACGACGGTCATCGGTCCCGAGGGCAAACCGGTCGAGCTGCAGATCCGCACGCACGCGATGCACAACCGGGCCGAGTACGGCATTGCCGCGCACTGGAAGTACAAGGAGGACGGGGTTGCGGCCCGGCCCTCGGCGGGGACCCCGGAGGGCGGGCGGGCCGGTCGGCGCAAGGGCGGACCCGATGCGGACCTCATGACCTGGCTGCGTCAGGTGCTCGACTGGCAGCGGGAGACCGCGGACCCGGGAGAGTTCCTCGACAGCCTGCGGTTCGCCGCCGAGACCGACGAGGTTTTCGTCTTCACCCCCAAGGGCGACGTCATCCCGCTGCCTGCCGGGTCGACCTCGGTGGACTTCGCTTACGCGGTGCACACCGACATCGGCCACCAGTGCGTCGGGGCCCGGATCAACGGCCGTCTCGCGGCCCTGGACACCCCGCTGGACAACGGCGACGCGGTCGAGATCTTCACCTCGCGGGCCCATTCGGCCGGCCCGAGCGAGGACTGGTTGATGTTCGTCCGTTCGTCGCGGGCCAGGACGAAGATCCGCCAGTGGCACGCCCGTGGGCGCCGGGAGGACGCGATCGTCGCCGGCCGCGACGCGATCGGCCGCGCGATGCGCCGCCACGGCCTGCCGCTGTCCCGCCTGATGAGCGGGGACGCGCTGTTGAACCTGGCCAAGGACCTGCGCTACGCCGACGTGGCCGCCCTCTACGCGGCCGTGGGGGAGAACCACGTCAGCGCCCAGTCGGTGGTCTCGCGGCTGCTCGTGGCCCTCGGCGGTCCGGAGGGGGCCGAGGAGGACGCGGGTGAGACCGAGCTGCCGATCCGCACGCTGCGTCGCTCGACCGGGGAGGCGGGGGTGCTCGTCACCGGTGCTCCCGACGTGTGGACGAAGCTCGCCCGCTGCTGCACCCCCATGCCCGGCGACGAGATCGCCGGTTTCGTCACCCGGGGCAAGGGCGTGTCGGTCCACCGGACGGACTGCTCCAACCTGTCGGGGCTGCGCGGCGGGCCGCACGACCGCACGGTCCAGGTCGAGTGGGCGCCGTCGTCGGGCTCGGTGTTCCTCGTCGTGATCCAGGTCGAGGCGATGGACCGTACCAAACTACTTTCGGATGTCACCCGGGTACTGTCCGACCGGCACGTGAACATCCTGTCGGCGTCGGTGGCCACCACACGGGATCAGGTGGCGGTCAGCCGCTTCACGTTCGAGATGGGAGACGCCAAGCATCTCCGGCACATCCTGAGTGCGGTGCGTGCCATCGAGGGCGTATACGGCTGTTTCCGCGTTACCTCGGGCGTACAGGTCTAACGGGTCGAATCAGGGGGGTGCCGTGGATGCTGAGACCGTGGGTGCGGGTCTGCCGGCCGGCGGCGGTCTGACCCCCGCGCTGTCCCGGGCCGACGGCGGTGCCGACGAGGCCTCCCGGGCCCTGTCGGCGGCCCGGCAGGCGAGCGTGCGTCTCGCCCACCTGGCCCGGCGGATGGCGACACCGCGGATGTCCCAGGTGCCGCCGGAGCTGCGTGACATCGTCGAGGCGCATCGCGACTATCATCCGCGCGCCGACATCGGCCTGCTGGTGCACGCCTACGGCGTCGCCGAGCGGCTGCACGCCGGTCAGATGCGGCGCAGCGGGGATCCGTACATCAGCCATCCCCTCGCCGTCACCGAGGTCCTCGCGGAGCTGGGGGTGGACACGACTACCCTGATCGCTGCCCTGCTGCATGACACGGTCGAGGACACCGGGTACACCCTCGACTCCGTCACCCAGGAGTTCGGCGCGGAGGTGGCCAACCTCGTCGACGGTGTCACCAAGCTGGACAAGATGCGGTTCGGGGAGGCCGCGGAGGCCGAGACGCTGCGCAAGCTGATCGTGGCCTTGGCCCGGGACTACCGAGTACTGGTCATCAAGATCGCGGACCGGTTGCACAACATGCGCACGCTCGCCTTCATGTCCCCTCCCAAACAGGTGAAGATCTCCCGGGTCACGCTCGAGGTCCTGGCCCCGCTGGCCCACCGGCTCGGCGTCAGTGTGATCAAGCGAGAGCTGGAGGACCGGGCGTTCGCCGTGCTCCATCCCGCCGAGCACGCCCGGATTGCCGCCACGGTGGACGAGTTCACCGCCGCTGAGCGCGCGGCCGGAACCGTCGCGGCGCTGGTGGCACGGTTGCGAGCCGGGCTCGCGGGGGCTCGCATCGACGGCGCCGTCTCCATCCGGGTCAGCCACCTGTTCTCGATCTACAAGCGGGCTCAGGAGCGCAACCGGCCCGTCCAGGACTACACCGACCTCGTCCGCGTCCTCGTGCTCGTTGACGAGGTGACGGACTGTTACGCGGCGCTGGGTGTCATCCACGCCCTGTGGCGACCGGTGCCCGGCAGGCTGCGCGACTTCGTGGCTACCCCGAAGTTCAACATGTACCAGTCCCTGCACACGACGGTGACCGACGGCGCCGGCCGCTCCCTCGACATCCAGATCAGGACGCCGTCGATGCACCGGCTGGCCGAGACCGGGATCGTCGCCCGACCGGTCGGCCCCGGCGCGGACGGCGCCCGCCTGGAGGGCCTGTCCTGGTTGCACAGCTTGCTGGACTGGCAGGAGGAGGTCGACTCGGACGAGTTCCTCGAGTCGCTGTCCTCAGACCTGGATGCCGACGAGGTGCTGGCGTTCACGCCCAAGGGCAGGATGCTCGCACTGCCGGCCCGGTCCTCCCCGGTGGACGTCGCCTACGCCGTGCACACCGACATCGGGCACCGGGCGATCGGCGCCCGGGTCAACGGTCGGCTCGTCCCGTTGCATACCCGGCTGCGCAACGGCGACGTCGTCGAGATCCTGACCTCCAACCTCCCCGGCGCGGGACCGTCGGAGGACTGGTTGCACTTCGTCAGGACCTCCCGGGCCCGGGTACGTATCCGGCGCCGGCTGGCCCGGCAGCGCAGGGACACCGCCGCCGGGGCGGCCGAGCCGGGCGTCACGACCACCCGGTCCGGGAGCGGCGGCGGGGCGCGGACCGCCGGCGGCGCGGACGGCGCCTCGTCGGGCCTGCCGTCGCCGACCCGTCCGATCGCCCGGCGTGGGATGCCCAGCCTCGCGGCCGTGGCAGACGACGGGGTGGGTGGTCGGGTGCCGGCGAGGCTGGCGCGATGTTGCCTTCCGCTGCCCGGAGACGTGGTCGTCGGCTTCGCGACGCACGGCAGCACCGTGTCTCTGCACCGCCGGGAGTGCATGAACGCCACCGAGGCGGGGTCGGACCGCGAGCGCGTCGCGGTGGCGACCTGGTCGGCACCACAGGCGCAGATTTTTCCCGCGGAGATCGCCGTCGAGGCGTTCGACCGCTACGGGCTGCTCGCGGACATCACCGAGGTGCTCTCGGAGATCTCGGCGTCCGTCCGCGCGGCCTCGACGACCACATCCGATGATCGGGTCGCGCATGCGCGTTTCACGATCGAGGTCACCGGGCCGGAGCAACTGGACAAGGTGCTCGGCGCCGTGCGCGGCGTCGGCGGTGTCTACGACTGCTACCGCGTGTGCCAGACCCAGGGGTCGTCGGCTCACGGCGCGCCCGCCGGGGACGGGTGAAGCCAGCGCAGGGCGGCGGTGGCACCGACCCGGGCGGGGGACCGCGGCAGCGGTAGGACCAACCGGTGGGTGAGACCAGGCTGGTTACGGGAGCAGGCCGGTCTTCTCCGGCCGGCGTGGGGTGCTGTCTCTTGCGCCCAGCGTGGCCTTTCCGCGCCGGAATGTACCCTCCCGATCAACCGGCGGTAAACGGCTTGCGACTGAACCGCCCATTCCGGGTGGATCCGGGTGGAATGTCACGCGGAGAATACGGACCATCCTACCGGACGCCGTAAATTCAACGGCTACCGCCACTGATCGATGTAGGGTATCTTGCGTATCCATCGTTTTAGAGATGGGAGTGCGCGTGGGTCACCTTCAGGTCATCGTGAGTATCGACTCCCGGGAAAGCGCTGACCGTATCGGTAGGATCCTGGTGGAGGCGCGTCTGGTCGCCTGTTTCCAGGTGATCGGACCGATGAGCAGCACCTACCGCTGGAAGGGCCAGATCGAGCAGGCCGAGGAATGGCTCTGTCTGGCGAAAACGACCACCGAACGATTCGATGAGCTACATGAGCGGCTCGTGGTCCTCCACCCCTACGAAAATCCCGAGATCATTGCCACGCCGATCGTCGCCGGCCATGCCGACTATCTGGGCTGGATCAGCGCCGAGACGGCACCCACCGTCAGGTGAGTGCCCGCAGCTGCTCGTCGAACTCGCGCACGGCCTGGGTGTGCTGCCAGGGCCGCAGGTGCTCCCGGGCGCGGCGGATACGGGCCAGGCCCAGCGAGAAGTCCGTCTGGAGCACGATCGCGAGGGACTCGGCCGCGAAGTGGCAGGCCGCCTCGATCTCCCGCCGCTGGATGTGCACCTCCGCGATGTCGCTCATCAGCAACGACCGCTTCTTCGTCGCACCGGGAGCGGCCGCCCGCAGTGCCTCGGTGGCGGCGGCGTAGGCCGCGGCGGGTCGCCGTAGCCGCGTGTAGGTGGTGACCTTCAGGCCATCGAGCCGGCCCCGGTCGAAGAACTGCGTCCAGACCCGGTCCCCGTCGCTCTCACCCCGGTCGAAGGCATCCTGGGCACGGTCGAGGGCGGCCAGCGCCGCCCGGCCCTCGCCGCGAGCGGCCTGCTCCTCGGCCTCCCGGGCAGCCAGCCAGGCCCTGGTCATCACCGTGCTGCCCGTGGCGGCTCGCCGCTGGGCTTCACCGAGCAGCGCGCAGGCCTGGTCGTGGCGGCCACGGCTGGCGGTCTGGTAGCTCTCGTAACCGAGTACGCAGGCCCACAGGGCGTGGTCATCGGCCTCGCGGGCGGCCTCGATGGCCACCCGGTAGTAGGCGACGGCCGCGGGCAGGTCGTTCATGTCGAACGAGAGCCATCCGGCGAGCGCCGCCGTCTCCCCGGCGGTGGAGGTCAGCTCACGGCGCACCGGGGACCGGCTCGTGGTCTCCAGCAGCTGACTGAGCCTGCTCAGATGCCCGGTGACCCGCTGTATCAGGATCCGGGCGGGAACGCGTTCCTCTAAGCCGTACAGCCCCGCGGTGAGCTGGCCCAGCTCGTTGACGAGCTCCGGGGTCACCGTGCTACGGCGACGCAGCGCCGCCGAGAGGCGCTCCCAGGGCGGGGTGTCCGTGACGCCGTTCATGGGCACGACGGCGACGCCGCCCGCCGCGGCGAAGAGCCGGAGAAAGTCCCGACGTTCCACGGGAATACCGTTCGTGTCGATCATGTCGGTGCCGGGGTGAAGTACGAGTGTGCCCGCGGCGCCCGTCTCGCAGGCCGCCTGTTCAAGGTTCATCGACGCGGCGACGGCCGTACCCTGACCGGTTCCGCCCCGCAGTGCTCCGACGGCGGCGGGAAGCGCTTCGTCATCCACGAAACCGAGCTCCGCCGACGACCGGCCGAATAGCGCCCGCAACAACCGCTGATAACGCAGGCTTGGTTTCTTGTCGCCCTTCTCCCACTTGCAGATCATGTTGCCGGTCACCCCGGCCTCGCGACCCTCGTGGATGACGGAGAACCGACGGATCTCGGTGGCGAGCCGTTCCTGCGACCAGCCCCGTTCCTCCCGACTCAGTCGCAGCCGGGTGTTGGGTGTGCGGGTGTTGGGTGTGCGGGTGGTGGGCGTCCTGTCACCACCGGATACCTCAGGTGTTGGCGCGGAGGCCACCGGTGCGCGGGGAACTGCCGAAGGACCGGTCGTGAGCTGCATCGGGGCCTCCGAAGTCAATCGGTTGACTCCAGGAGCTTAACCCTCTGTGAGATAAGACGGTCATGCTCGGGCGTGGTCCCTTCGGGACCATCCACGGCAAAAGTGTGGTCATCCCGACGCGCCTGCGGCCGCCAGCGTCTTCGCCGAGTGCCGCCTTCTAGAGTGTGATGGCGTGAGAGCCGGCCCCCTCGACCGAAGCCCTCGTCCACGACGTCCCGTTCCACCAGCCCGACCGCTGCGCGCGTGGCAGCGTGCGGCCCTGGAGATCTACCGGTCACGGTCGTCGTCGGGCGCCCGGGACTTCATGGCGGTCGCCACCCCGGGCGCCGGGAAGACGACCTTCGCCCTGCAGGTGGCCGCCGACCTTCTCACTGCCGGCGAGATCAGTCGGATCACCGTCGTCGCGCCCACCGAGCACCTCAAACGCCAGTGGGCCGTGGCCGCGGCGGAGGTTGGTGTCGACCTCGATCCGGACTTCCGCAACTCGGCCGGGGCGACATCCTCCGACTACACCGGTGTCGCCGTGACCTACGCCCAGGTGGCGGCGCATCCGGCCCTGCACCGTGCCCGGACCGCCGCGCGTCGCACCCTGATCGTCCTGGACGAGATCCACCACGCCGGCGACGCGCTGTCATGGGGTGAGGCGATCCGGGAGGCGTTCACCCCGGCCGCGCGTCGCCTCGCCCTGACTGGTACTCCGTTTCGCTCCGACGTCAACCCGATCCCTTTCGTCACCTACCTGCCGGGCCCCGACGGGGTGATGCGCAGCATCGCGGACTCCTCCTACGGCTATGCCGAGGCGCTGCGCGACGGGGTTGTCCGCCCGGTGCTCTTCCTCGCCTACTCGGGCGAGATGACCTGGCGGACCAGTGCCGGCGCGGAACTGAGCGCCCGACTCGGGGAGCCGCTCACCAACGAGCAGACCGCCGCCGCGTGGCGCACCGCGCTCGACCCGGGCGGGGACTGGATGCCGGCGGTGCTCGCCTCCGCCGACACCCGGCTGTCCCAGGTGCGGGCCGGCGGCATGCCCGACGCGGGCGGGCTGGTCATCGCCACGGATCACGCGGCCGCGCGCGCCTACGCCGCGCTGCTCACCCGGATCACCGGCACCTCGCCCGTGCTGATCCTCTCCGACGACCCGACCGCGTCGACCAAGATCGATGACTTTCGCCGGTCGGCCGACCGGTGGATGGTGGCGGTACGGATGGTCAGTGAGGGCGTGGACGTGCCTCGCCTGGCGGTCGGGGTCTATGCGACCTCGGCGTCAACCCCGCTGTTCTTCGCCCAGGCCGTCGGGCGGTTCGTTCGGGGCCGCGGTCGCGGGGAGACGGCGTCGGTCTTCCTCCCGAGCGTGCCGTCCCTGCTGGCGCTGGCTGGCGAGATGGAGGTCCAGCGGGACCACGCCCTGGAGAAGTCCCCGCGCGATCCGGACGCCTTCGACGACGACGCGCTGCGGGACGCCAACCGGCGCAAGGACATCCCCGACAAGCCGGACACCTTGTTCACGGCGTTGGGATCCTCGGCCCATCTCGACCGAGTGATCTTCGATGGCGGCGAGTTCGGCACCCCGGCGGCCCCCGGGTCCATCGAGGAGGAGGACTTCCTGGGCCTGCCGGGCCTGCTGGAGCCCGATCAGGTCGCGGTTCTGCTGCGCCAGCGGGAGGCCGCCCAGCAGGCCGCCCAGCAGGCCGCCACGCGCCGTGCCGCTGCCCGTGCCGCGGATTCGCCGGTCGTCCCGCCGGCCCGCGAGGGCGTGCAGCCGGCGGTCGAGGCGGCCACCCGGCCCGTGCACGAGGTGATCGGCGAGCTGCGCAAGGAGCTGAACCGGCTTGTCGGCGCACACTTCCACCGCACGGGCAAACCGCACGGGATGATCCACGCCGAGCTGCGCCGGACCTGTGGCGGTCCGCCGAGCGGCCAGGCCACCGCCGCGCAGCTCCAGGCCCGCATCGACACCATCCGCCGCTGGGCCGGTTGACCGGCGGGTCAGCCGCCCTGGGTGATCGTGATCGAAAGAATCTTCGGCTTGCTCGCCGGGGCACCATCGGAGCCGCCGCCCTCGACGCCGGGCCCGGTGAGCTTGTCGAGCACGTCGAGTCCCTTGGTGATCTTCCCGAAGACGGTGTAATTGCCGGCGAGCGCCGCCGCGCCCTGCGGGGTCGGGTTCTGGTAGTTGATGAAGAACTGACTGCCGTTGCTGTCCGGCAGTTGGCTGTGCGCCATCGCCAGCACGCCTCGGTCGTAGGTCACGCCCTGGGTATTCTCGTTGGCGTACCCGTACCCCGGGCCGCCGTTGCCGGTTCCGGTGGGATCGCCGCACTGCAGGACCGAGATGCCTGCGTCGGCCCCCCCGGTCTGGCGGTGGCACGTGGTGCCGTCGAAGTACCTGGCGTCGGCGAGCGTGCGCAGGGCGTGCACCGTGCATGGTGCCTTCTGGGCGTCCAAGGCGGCCGTGATGGTGCCGGCGTCGGTGATGATCACCATTGTCGCCGGGGACGTGTCGACGGTGGCCGCGGCCGCCGGCAGGGTGGCGCCGCGGGCCGGGGCCTCCCCGTTGGAGGTGTAGGTGCACTGCCCGACCCTGCTGGTCTGACGGGGGGCGGCCGATGGTGTCGGTGCGGTCGCGGTGGGTGCGGTCGCGGTGGGTGTCGTCGCGGCACCGGCGGCGGCCACGTCGGGCTGGTCGTCCTTGCCGGTGAGCAGGATCGCGGCGATCGTCGATGCCGCGACGACGATCGCGATGAATCCGGCGACGATCGCGAGCCGCTGCTGACGACGGCGATGGGCGAGCCGGCGCCGCTGCGCCTGCCGGGCCGCCCGGGCCTCGGCGAGCTCGCGTTGACGTCGCTCCTTTGAACTGGCCACCGTCGCCGGCCTCCCTCGCTTCTGATGCGGTCTGCTGGTTCTGGTGTGGTCTGGTTCTGGTGTGGTCTGTGCACCGTAACCGGTGAGCGGCGGATCGCCCCGCATGGTGCCTGCCGGGGCGGGTGCCCGCCGGGCCGGGAGCGGACCGGTGCGCGGGCCGGACGGCTGGTAGCGTTACCGCAAAGCACAATGCGGTACCGATCAGAGGCTGACGCGATTCCATGCTCGATAAGCGCTTTATCCGGGAGAATCCGCAGGCCGTGAAAGACGCGGTCGCGGCCAAAGGCATTGATCTGGATGTCGATGAACTGCTGCAGCTCGACCGGGACAATCGCAAACTGCAGTTCGAGGTGGACGAGGCGCAGGCTCGGCGCAAGAGCTTCGCGAAGCAGTTCGCCGGGGCCGACGCGGCCCGGCGGGCCGAGCTGCGGGCCGAGCACGAGGCGTTCGACCGCCAGCTGAAGGACCTGCGCGAGCAGCTGGCCCGAACCGGGGGCCGGCTGTCCGAGCTGATGCTGCTGGTGCCGGGCATCCCGTGGTCGGGTGCGCCGGTGGGAGCCGACGAGTCGGCCAACGTGGTGTTGCGGACCGTCGGCGAGCCGCCGGAGTTCGACTTCACCCCGCTCGACCACACGGCACTGGCCGAGAAACGAGGGTGGGCGGAGTTCGCCCGGGCCCGGCGGGTCGCGGGGGAGCGGGCGTACGCCCTCGTCGGTGACATGGTCATGCTGGAGCGCGCGGTGCATTCCTATGCGCTCGACCTGCTGCGCGGGCTGGACTTCACCCCCGTGTCGGTGCCCGCCCTGGTCCGGGAGGAGCCGCTCGTCGGCACCGGGATGCTACCCAAGGCCCGCGAGGAGATCTATGCGATCCCCGCCGACGACCTTTACCTGGCGGGGACTGCCGAGGTGGCTCTTGTCGGCCTGCATGCCGGGGAGATTCTCGATGTGGGCCGCCTGCCGATCCGCTACGCCGGCATCTCGCCGTGCTTTCGCCGGGAGATCGGCAGCGCCAGCCGGGACGTCCGCGGTCTGCTGCGCGTCCACCAGTTCGAGAAGGTCGAACAGTTCGTGCTGTGCGCCGCTGACGAGGCCGAGTCGGCCCGCTGGCATGCCGAGTTGCTGGCCACTGCCGAGCGGATCCTGTCCGACCTCGGGCTGTGTTACGAGGTCGTCGAATGCGCCACCGGGGACATGGGCGTCGGCAAGTTCCGGATGAACGACATCAACACCTGGTTCCCCTCGCTCGGTCGATTCCGCGAGACGCACAGCTGCTCGACGCTGCACGACTGGCAGGCGCGCCGGGCGAACCTGCGCTACCGCGACACCGACGGCACCGTGCGTTTCGCGCACACGCTCAACAACACCGCCGTGGCGACCCCACGGCTGCTGGCGGCGTTGCTGGAGAACTTCCAGACCGCCGACGGCGAGGTACGCGTTCCCAAAGTGCTGCGGCCCTACCTGGGGGGCCGTGAGCTGATCTGAGGCATCCCGTGGCCCTGGCCGCGACGCGCCCGGACGGCCCGGACCAGGGCGGGTCCGGCGACCGCCAGCCGGCGCGGGGGCCCGACTGACACGCGGCGTTCGAGCACCCGGTAGTCGGCGCGCTCGACCTCGTCGAGGATGCCCCGGTAGAGGACGAACGCCGTCCGCAGGCAGTCGCGTGAGGTTGGGTGCAGCAGGCGGATGCCGGGCTCGGCGGCGCGGAACAGCTCCCGCGCCCGGCTGATCTCGAAGGCCAGCAGCCGGCGGACCGGCCCGTCAACGACGCCGGCGGCCAGCTGCTCCCGGGTGACCCCGAACAGGTCCAGCGAAGTCCGGGGCAGATAGACGCGGCCGCGCCGCAGATCCTCGCCGACGTCGCGGATGAAGTTGGCGAGCTGGAAGGCCATCCCCAGGTCGCGGGCATAGGGCAGGGCGCTGTCGTCCACTGGCTCGAGGATCGGCACCATCTGCAGGCCGATCACCGCGGCCGATCCGTGCATGTAGACGGTCAGCTCGTCCCAGGTCGCGTACTCCGTCACGGTGAGGTCCATCGCCATCGAGGCCAGGAACGCCGCGAAGTGGTCCGGATCGATCTTGAAGCGGTGAATGGTGTCGACCACCGCGGGCAGCACCGAGACCTCCGCGCGGTGCCGGTCCCTCCCGGTGCCGGCCATCTCGGTGCCGACGTCAACGGCGGGTGTCCCCGCCCGTAGCGCCGCAAGGAACCGGCTGCCCCACTCGTGCAGCCAGCGCGCCCGCTCGGCCTCGGTCAGCGTGGAGTCGAGATCGTCGACGATCTCGTCCGCGTAGCGGGCGAAGCCGTACAGCGCGTGGACGTGGGGCCGCTTCCACCCTGGCAGCAGCAGGGTGGCCAGGTAGTACGTGCGGCCGTGGGCGGCATTGAGCGCCCGGGCCCGCGCATAGGAGGAACGTAGTCGAGGATCGATGATTCCGGCCGCGTCGAGCTGCCCCACGTTAGTCAGCGTAGCCACCCAGCGAGGCGGATAGCGACGGCTCCCGCCCGATCGGGGTCGACCTGCCCCGGGGCGTCCGGTTGACCCCCTCGTCGGCGTCGATCCCCTCAGGGAAGCCGGGACGTGAACGCCAGGGACGTCGCCGCCGCGGCGAATCCCAGCCCCAGGGACAGCCCGAGGAACCAGGTGGTGACCTCCCGGTATTCGGTCCGGTAGCCGATCGAGCTACCGAGCCCCCGGTAGACCGAACGCAGTTCGTCGCCGGAGGTGGCACGATGGTACGAGCCGCCGGTCTGCTCCGCGATGTCACGGAGCGCCTGTTCGTTGACCGGCACCGGCACCTCCTGGCCGCCGACGTCGAGCGTTCCGTCGGCGGTGCCGTAGGCGATGGTGTCCACCGGGATACGGGCTTGCCGCGCCGCCTCGATCGCCTGGTTGTTCGGCCGCCCACGGGTGGTCTCCCCGTCGGAGAGCAGCACGATGGCGGCCGGAGGCGCGCTCTGCCCCGTGTCGGAGAACCGTTTGCCGGCGGTGGTGATCGCCTGGAGCGAGGCGAAGATTCCTTCGCCGACGGCGGTCGCGGGACCGAGCTGCAGGCCGCGGATGCCGGCGCGGACCGACTCGCGGTCGGCGGACGCGGGCACCAGGACCGTCGCGCTGCCGGCGAACGAGACCAGCCCGAGGTTGATACGGGGAGGGAGCTGGTCGACGAATGCCGAGGCGCCCTGCTTGGCGGCCGCCAGCCGGGTCGGGGCGATGTCCGTGGCCGCCATCGAGTTGGAGACGTCGATCGCCAGGATGATCGTCGCGCGTTCCCGGGGAACCCGCTCGGCCCGCGCCGGTCGCGCCAGGGAGAACACCAACCCGGCGAGGGCGAGCAGCAGCAGCGCCGCCGGGACGTGACGGCGCCACCACTGCGGTCGGCGGGGAAGCACCGAGGACAGCAGCGACGTCGACGACAGCCGGGCGGCATACACCCGCCGCCGCGCCGAGACCACGACATAGGAGATCAGCAACGCGCCGACCCCCAGGTACAGCCACAGCCAGTGCCCGGCCAGGAAGCTCACCGGCTGCCTGCCCGACTGGTGCCTGCCCGACTGGTGGCGGGCGCCGCCGTGCCACCCTGGTCGGTCCGACCCACGGGCGGGCGGCGGCCGGCTCCCCGGCCGCGCCGGTTCGCCGAGGCGAACCGGACGATGTCGACCAGCCAGTCCGAGTCGGTGCGCAGGACCAGATGGTCGGCGCCGACCCGGCGCAACGCCAGCGAGACCGCGCTGCGGTGGGCGACGGCGGCCGCGGCGTAACGTTCCCGCAACCGCCGCGACGACGTCGGGACCTCGACGAACGCCCCCGTCTCGGCGTCGACGACGGGCAGCGGCCCGACCGGTGGCAGGGTCAGCTCGAGCGGGTCAACGATCTCGATGGCGAGCACCTGATGCCGCGCCGCGAGCACCCGCAGCGGCCGTTCCCAGCGCAGGTCGGTGGACAGGAAGTCGGAGACGACGACCGCGAGCCCCCGGCGGCGCGGCGGGCGCAGCAGGCCCTCCACCGCCGCGGCGAGGTCGGTGGCCGCCGCCGGATCGGGCCGGCGGCGGGGCCGGTCGTGCGCGCCGCGAGGCGCGGTGATGAGCGTGTGCAGCAGCGCCCGCAGCCCGTCCCGGCCGGGCCGGGCCGGGATCGCCCGTGGACCGGCCTGGGTCAGCGCGATCGCGCCCATCCGGTTGCCGGTGCGGGCGGTCAGGAAGCCGACCGCGGCCGTGGCGGCAATCGCCAGATCACGCTTCTGCCAGGTACCGGTGCCGAACTCGGTGCTGGCGGTGAGGTCCACCAGCGCCCAGGTCTCGAGCTCCCGGTCGGCGATGAGATCGTGGACGTGGGGGACGGTGGTCCGGGCCGTGACGGCCCAGTCCATCCGGCGCACGTCGTCACCGACGGCGTACTCGCGGCTCTCGGCCTTCTCGCTGCCCTGACCGGGCAGCAGCCCGAGATGATCGCCGAGGAGCATGCCGTCGAGACGGCGGAGCACGGTCAGTTCGAGCCGGCGCAGGGTCCGCTCCACCGCCGGATCGGTCGCCGACACGGAGCCGGCCCGGAGCCGGTCCGCGGGGTCCGTCATCCGGACGCACCCTGGTCGAGGTATTCCGGGAAGCCCGAACGCGGGTTCGTCCCCCACCCGCCGGCATGCGGACCGGTGGGGTAGTGGGGGCCCTGCTGGCGGGGCGCCACCTGAGGCTGCGGGACCACGCCCAGGATCCGGGCGGCGATCGCGTCCGCGGTCAGCCCCTCGGCCAGCGCCTCGTACGAGAGCACCAGGCGGTGGGGCAGGACGTCCAGGGCGACCGCGGCGACGTCGTCGGGTACGACGTAGTCGCGCCCGCGCAGCAGGCCGAGCGCGCGGGCCGCCGCGACCAGTCCGAGCGAGGCGCGCGGCGAGGCTCCGTAGGCCAGGTGGCCCTCGAGTTCGGGTAGACCCGCCTCGCCGGGGGACCGGGTGGCGAGCACCAGCCGGACGGCGAACTCGATGATGGCGTGATGGACGAACACCTCGTCGGCTCGGGTCTGCAGCCGGGTCAGCGCCTGCGGGGTCAGGACCCGCTCGGGGAGCGGTGGCGAGGTGCCCATCCGCCGGACGATCTCGAGCTCCTCCGCCGGGTTCGGGTAGGGGACGTTGACCTTCATCAGGAACCGGTCCCGCTGCGCCTCCGGTAGCGGGTAGACACCCTCGGATTCGATCGGGTTCTGGGTGGCCAGTACCAGGAACGGCTCGGGAAGCCGGTGGGTGACCCCGCCGAGCGAGACCTGCTTCTCCGACATCACCTCCAGCAGCGCCGACTGCACCTTCGCGGGTGCCCGGTTGATCTCGTCGGCGAGCACGAAGTTCGCGAAGACCGGGCCGAGCTCGACGTCGAACGCCTCCTGACTCGCCCGGTAGATGCGGGCACCGACGATGTCGGAGGGCACGAGGTCGTTGGTGAACTGGATGCGGACAAACGAACCGCCGACGACGGTTGCGAGGGTCTGCACGGCCAGCGTCTTCGCGACCCCGGGCACGCCCTCCAGCAGGCAGTGGCCCCGGGCGAGCAGGGCGACGAGCATACGTTCGACCATCCGGTCCTGTCCGACGATCACTTTTTTGATCTCGAACAGGGCGCGTTCGAGCAGCGCCGCGTCCGACGTGGTGTCCGGTACGGCGAGGCCGGCCGGGCTGTGCCCTTCGTCCATGGCAGCATTGTCCCAGCCGCATCGTGGAACAGGGTGCCAAAGGACTCGGCACGGCCTGGCCGGAAGCCTCTTCTAAGCCGCTCTTCAGCAACTTCTCGGCGGTGGGAAATGTTCGGGGCACCGGGGCACCGGGGCACCGGGCTGTCGGGCTGTCGGGCTGCCGGGGTGCGTCACGGGTCAGCACAGGGCGCGGGAACGGTAACCCCGGTCAGCGCCGAGGATCCGCTCCGCGGCCAGCCGGCCGGAAATGAGGACCATCGGGACCCCGACGCCGGGCCGGGTGCCGCTGCCGGCGAACACGACGTTCGCGAGGCCCGGGGCCAGGTTCGAGGGGCGGAACGGACCGGTCTGGCGAAAGGTGTGGGCCGCCGCGAACGGGGCGCCCGCCGCCATCCCGCGGGCCCGCCAGTCGGCGGGCGTGGTGACCTGCTCCACCTCGATGGCGTCGCCGAAGCCTCGGTAGCCGTGGCGTTCGCAGGTGGCGACCACCTCGTCGCGGTAGCGCGAGCGCAGCACCGACCAGTCGAGCGGGGCGGTGAGGTTGGGTGTGGGGAAGAGCACGTAGTACGTGTGGCCGCCGGCCGAGGCCATCGCGGGTTCGGTGCGTGAGGGGGTGGTGACGAGGAAGGACGGGTCGCTCATCAGCTCGCCGCGATCGATGATCTCGCGGAAGGTCGACCGCCAGGCCCGGCCGAAGTGGATGGTGTGATGCGCGGTGTGCGGGTACTCCACGCGCGCCCCAGCCAGCAGGAGGAAGCACGAGGGCGAGTACCGCAGGCGGCGCAGGCGGGCCGGCGCCGTCGAGGGAGGCAGCAGTTCGGTGTAGGCGATCGGCAGGTCGGGGTTGAGCACCACCACGTCGGCGCCGATGCGCTCCCCCGCCGCGGTGTGCACCGCGACCGCCCGGCCGCCCCGCACCTCCACCCGCGTCACCGTGGTCTCGTAGCGCAGGGTGGCACCGTGTTTGGCCGCGGCGCCGGCCAGCGCCTCGGCGACGGCGTGCATGCCGCCGGCCGGGTGGTAGACCCCGGCGACGCAGTCCATGTAGGAGATGACGGCATAGAGGGCCAGTGCGTCGTGCGGGGCGAGCCCGGCGTACATCGCCTGGAAGGAGAACATCCGCCGGGTCCGCGGGTCCCGTAGATGGCGGCCGACGACGGTGTCGAGCCGGCGGAAGCCGCCGAGGGCGGCCAGCCGGGCGAGCTGCGGGCGCAGCAACGACAGCGGGGAGTCGACCTGCGCGTCGATGAAGTGGCGCAGCTGGGTGCGGAACATTGCAGTGACGATTCCGACGAACCGCTCGAAGCCGGCCGCCTCCGCCGGGCCGCACAGCGCCCGGATCTCCTGTGCGGTGTCGGCGGGGTCGGCGCGGATGTCCAGCGACGAACCGTCGGCGAAGAACCCCCGGTACATCGGGTCGAGCCGGGTCAGTGACAGCCAGCGGTCGAGATCCTCCCCGACACAGTCCAGGGCGTCGGCAATCAGCTCGGGCATGGTCAGGACGGTCGGTCCGGTGTCGAAACGATAGTCGCCCAGTGCGAGCAGGCCGGCCCGACCGCCGGGGGTCGCATCCCGCTCGAGCACCGTCACCCGCCGGCCGGCTCCGACCAGGCGCAGCGCGACCGACAGACCGGCGAGACCGGCCCCGACGATGACGACGTGATCCGTCGCTCCGGTCACCGTGCGCACCTGCCACCTGCTTCCTGGTCGATGGACTTCCCTGTCGATGGTGCGGTTACCCGATGTGGTCGGTTGCTCAATGTGATCGCGAAGTCGCTGCCATGGCGAGTTCCGTCAGGGCGGCGAGGGTTGTGACGTCCAGATCCGCCCGTCGGGCCGCCTCGACCGCCGTGGCGGTCCGGGCGGCGATCCGTTCCTCGGCGGCGGCCACCGCTCCGCTTGCGGCGATGATGTCGCGGGCCTCGGCGACCCGGGCGGCGCGGGCCGCGGGGTTCTCGGTGGGCCCGAATCCCGGGGAACATCCGGGTCCCCCGGAATACCCGGGATTCTCGGGCTGTCCCGCATCCTCAGGGTGCCCGGCGCGCCGGACCGGCGGGGAGATCAGCGTGCGCAGCCGGGCCGCCGCGGCCGGCTGCGCACGGGTCAGCGCGAGCGCCAGCAGGCCAGTGGGCCGCCCGTCACGCAGATCCTCCCCGGTGGGTTTTCCCGTCACCGCCGGATCGCCGAACACGCCCAGGAGGTCATCGCGGAGTTGGAACGCCTCGCCGAGCGGCAGGCCGAACGCCGCATAGGCCGCCAACAGGTCCGGCGGCGCGCCCGCGAGCAGACCGCCGAGCTGCAGGGGACGGACCACCGTGTAACCGGCGGTCTTGTACCGGGCGATGCGGACCGCCCGCCCGGGATCGAGGCCGCCGTGCGGACCGGCCTCGGCCTGGCCGACGAGGTCGAGGTACTGCCCCGCCATCAGCTCGCTGCGCATCCGCCCGTAGGTGGGCCAGGCCCGGACCAACGCCTCGGGTGGCATCCTGCTGGCCGCGAGCAGTTCGTCGGCCCAGGCCAGGAACAGATCGCCGAGCAGGATCGCGGCCGAGCGGCCGAAGTCGGCGGGATCACCCCGCCAGCCGGCGGTCCGGTGGACCCGGGAGAAGCGCCGGTGCGCGGCCGGCCTGCCGCGCCGTGTGTCGGAGGCGTCCATGACGTCGTCGTGGATCAGCGCGCAGGCGTGCAGCAGCTCGATGGCGGCGGCGGCGGTCACAATCTCGTCGCAGTCCGGGCCGCCCGCGCCCCGCCACCCCCAGTAGCAGAAGGCGGGACGCAACCGCTTGCCCTCCGCCAGCAGAAATTCGGTGGCGATACGGACGAACGGGATCAGATCGTCGTCGATTCCGCGCAGGAGCGCTCCGCGCGAACCGGCGAAGCGCCGCAACACGGCGGAGACCCGCCGGCGCACATCCACCGTGGTGTGGTCCGGCACCGTGGTGTGGTCCGGCACCGTGGTGTGGTCCGGCACCGTGGTGTGGTCCGGCACCGTGGTGTGGTCCGGCACCGTGGTGTGGCCGGGGATTGGCCGGCGCCCGGGGTACCGTGCGGTGTGCCCGTGTTCGACACCGCCGTCGTCGTGGTCGCCGTTCTGCTGGTCGCCGCCGCACTGGGCGGATTGACCCTGTTGCGGCTGCCACCCGCGGAGCTGACTCACACTGTCGACGGTATCGACGCCGTGGAGGTTCTGGTGGCCGCCGGCCGCGTCGAGATCTCCGGGCGGGACCGCGAGGACGTGCACGTCGCGCTGACCGTGCGGCGTCGTCCCGGTCGGTCCGTACCCGTGCTCACGAGGGCCGGGAGCACGCTGCGGATCGACGGCCGGGCCAGCGACGTGCGGGTCAGGCTGACCGTGCCGCCACGGGTCCGGGTGCGGGCCGAGGTGCTCGCCGGCGAAATCACGCTGTGGGGGGTAGGCGGTGAACTGTCCCTGGTCACCCGCGATGGCACCATCGCCGGGCGGGAGCTCACGCGCGGTCCGGTCGCCGCGCGCAGCCGGGACGGCGACGTCAACCTGCACTTCAGCGAACCGCCGGACGGCGTGCGGGCGCAGAGCGAGACAGGCATGGTCACCGTCATGCTGCCCGACGGCGAGTACGGGGTGGAGGTGGAGACCGCCGATCCCGGGGCGGCCGACGTGGAGCTGACCCCGTCGGCGCACGCGGCGTGCCAGGTGGTGGCGCGCAGCGTGTCCGGGCGGGTACGGGTCGGTCTCGCCGCGCCGCTGGGACCCTTGTCTATCTGACGTCTCTTGTCCATCTACCGTCCATCTGGGTTGTCCCAGCTGGTCCCGCCCAACGAGCCCGTTTCAGCCGGGTTGCTCACCCACGTTGGTGGAATCGACGGATCATGACTCTCGCGTGATCACGCTGGGGATTCATGGGATCACGCCGGGGAAATGTTGCTGCCCGCTGTCGGGGCCTGATCGGTCGTGTTTCCGATCGGGGGTCCGTCTTCGATCGTGGCCACGCTCGGTCTACCCTCGTGCCATGGCGGCGGTCCGGAGTCTGAGCACGCAACCCACGACGATGGGCGAGTACCTCGCCACCGGTCGTGCGTCCTTTTCCTTCGAGTTCTTTCCGCCGAAGACGCCGGACGGCGAGCGGCAGTTGTGGACGGCCCTGCGCCAGATCGAGGCGCTGCATCCCTCGTTCGTCTCGGTGACGTACGGGGCGGGCGGGTCGACGCGCGAGGGCACGATCCGGGTGACCGAGCGGATCGCCACCGACACCACCCTCACGCCGATCGCCCATCTCACCGCGGTCAACCACTCCGTCGCCGAGCTGCGCCGGGTCATCGGCAACTACGCCGGCGTCGGGGTGCGCAACGTCCTGGCCCTGCGCGGCGACCCGCCAGGGGATCCGCAGGGCACCTGGACCGCCCATCCCGCGGGCCTGCGGCACGCGGACGAACTCGTGCGCCTGGTGAGGTCGGTCGGCGGCTTCTGCGTCGGCGTGGCAGCCTTCCCCGACAAGCACCCACGATCGGTCGACTTCGACAGCGACGCGCGCTACCTGGTGGGCAAGTTCGACGCCGGCGCGGACTACGCCATCACCCAGTTCTTCTTCGGCGCTGACGACTATTTCCGTCTCGTCGACCGGGTCCGCCGGCTGGGCTGCGACAAGCCGATCATTCCTGGGATCATGCCGGTGACGAACGTCGCGCAGATCGTCCGGATGGCGCAGCTGTCCGGCGCGGCCTTCCCGCCGGCGCTGGCCTCCCGGTTGCAGGCCGTCGCCGACGACCCGGCGGCCGTGCGGGCGATCGGGGTCGAGGTGGCGACCGAGTTGTCCCGTCGCCTGCTGGACGGCGGTGCACCGGGCCTGCACTTCATCACCCTCAACCGCTCCAGCGCCACCCGAGAGATCTACCAGGCGGTCCGATAGCCGGCCGCGGTCCGCGGGGTGGCCGATCCGCGGGGTGTCCCGGTGGCGCATGACGGGTGGGCCGCTCGCCTGACCCGTCCGCGCTCATGCCGCCGGGCCGGCACTCAGTCGTGCTCGTCGTAGGCATCGAAGACGCACAGCAGCCATTCGTCGCGGAGCGAATGCTCCCGGACCAGCGCGAACCCGGCCTGGTTGGCGGCGTCCACCACCGCCGTCACCAGGCTGAGATCAAGGGTGTTGAAGATCGGGGTGATCCGTACCGCAAGGATCACCTGGTCGCGATGGGCGGAGAAGACCGCCCGCGGGTCGAGGTCCTCAAGGGTCTCCACTACGCCGCCTACCTGTTCGGACACGTCACTCCCGCCACGTCTGGGTGGCACCGCTGTTCTCTCGTGACACCGCTGTTCCTCCGACACCGCGTCTCCCCACCTCGGGCCGGTCCGGTGACCGATCGACGCCTTCGGTTTTGGTCGCCGGCCGGACGCAGGGTGCCGCTACGGCTCGCGGTAGGGGACGACGAGACTCTATGTCCCAGCATGTCCCAGCGCGAGACGGCGTACCGGACGGATGGCGGCGTACCGGGCGGGGCGCTGGCCGTACCGGGCGGAACGGGATGGCGGAACGGGATGGACGACGGGCACGATGGACGACGTGAGCACCCCGCTACCCGGTCGGGACACCTACCTTGCCCAATGGTCGGCCCTGCACGGCGGCTACGACCTGGCGCGCGGGCTATGGCTCGTTCGTGCCTGGTTGACGGTGGTCTACTGGCTGGCCAGGCCGCTCGCCGCCCGCCGGGTGCGCCCGTCGGCGGTGACCGCCGGGGGGGCCGTGCTCACCGCCCTCGCGATTCCCCCGGCCGTGGCCGGTGGCCGGTGGCCACTGCTGGGGGCTCTGGTGATCGTGCTCAGTGGCCTGGCCGACAACCTCGACGGAGCGGTGGCGATTCTCACCCGACGCGCGAGCGCCTGGGGATATGTCCTGGACTCCGTCGTGGACCGCTGCGGTGACCTGGCCTACCTGCTGGCCCTGTGGTGTCTCGGCGCACCCGGCGGCCTCGTGATCGCGGCAGGCAGCATGCTGGGACTGCTGGAGTACACCCGGGCCCGGGCCGGCAACGCCGGCTTCGACGAGATCGGTGTGGTGACCGTCGGGGAGCGGCCGACCCGGATCATCATCGCCGCGGTTGGCTCGTTCGGAGCGGGTCTGGTGCCCGGCCTCGCGAACCTCGCCGCGAGTATCGCGACGACCGCGACGCTGGCGGTCTGCGCCATCGGCCTCCTTCAGCTCACGGCCACGGTCCACGCGGCCCTGACCGCCGGGTCAGGCCGGGCCGATGAGACCGGCGACGATGCCGGCGGAGAGCACGACGAGCGGCAGCCCGCCGCCGGGATGGGTTGACCCACCGACGAGGAACAGGCCGGGTACCCGGGATGCGTTCGGAGGCCGCAGGAAGGCCGCCCGCACGCCGTTCGAGGATCCACCGTAGATGGATCCGCCCACCGTCCCGGTGCGCCGTTCCAGATCCGCCGGGGTGATGGTCTCGTACCAGCGCAACCGGGAGCGGACGTCGAACCCGCGGGCGGCGAGCACGTCGAGGATGCGCCGGGCGTAGCCGTCGGTGAGCCCGGGACGGTCCCAGTCCAGGGTGCCTGCGCCGTTGTGGCCGCCCGCGCCGCGATGCGGGGGCGCGTTCACCAGGATGAACCACGCCTCGCAGCCCGGCGGCGCGCAGGCCGGGTCGGCGGGCGCGGCAAGATAGATAGTGGGATCGGCCGCCAGCCGGCCCGCGAAGACGGCATCGAACTCGGCATCGTAGTCGGCGGGGAAGGTGACCGTGTGATGCCCCAGCCCGGGCGTGCGACCCGTCAGGGCCAGCAGCAGCACGAAGCCGGACATCGACGGTACAGTCCGCCGCAGCCGCCGGCGGCCGACCCGATCGTTCACCAGCCGGCCGTAGAGCGCCGCCGCGTCGGCGTTCGCGACGACGACGTCCGCGGGCAGCCGGATACCGTCGGCGAGACGGACCCCGTCGACCCGGCCGCCGGGGGTCCGGGTCACCGCCAGCACCGGCGCGTCGAGCAGGATCCGGACGCCGCGTTCCTCGGCGCGGCGGGTGAGCGCATCCCCGAGGCGGCGCAGGCCGCCCGCGACGTACCAGCCCCCGAAGCGCCGTTCCGCGTGGACCACCGACACCAGAGCGGCGGGGGCGTGCCGGGGATCGGACCCGGAGTAGGTGGCATAGCGGTCCAGGATCATCCGCAGCCGGGGATCACGCAGGTAGCGCAGGCCCAGCCGGCGCAGGCTCCGGCCGGGCGCGATCGCGGCGATGTCACCGGGTGCGGACCAGGCGAGCCGAACCAGCCCGGTCGCCGACACGGGACTGGACAGGAACGGTCCTTCGGCGGCGTCGAAGACCCGGCAGGCCCGGTCGGCGAGCCGCCGCCAGTCCTCGCCCGACCCGGGGGCGATCCGATCGTCCAGTTCGGCCACGAACGCGTCGTCGTCGGCATGTGCGGCGAGCGTCGTGCCGTCGGCGAACCGGTAGGACGCGATCGGGTCCAGCCGACGCAGCTCCACCTCGCCGCGCAACGGCCCGCCGGTCGCGGTGAACAGGTCCTCGAACACGCCGGGCATGGTCAGCAGGGACGGACCGGTGTCGAAGCCGAACCCATCGCGCTCGTACCAGCCGAGCTTGCCTCCGGTCCGCGACGACTGCTCGCAGACCGTCACGTCATGCCCGGTGGCGGCGAGCCGGGCCGCGGCCGCCAGCCCGCCCACACCGGCGCCGATCACCACAACACGGGCCATGCGACGACTGTACGAGCTGCTCCTTCCCGGTTATCCACGAGGAAGGAAACGGGCATCGAAGCCTCGGGAAGAAGAAGGAAGCCGCCGGAGGGGCAAGGGAAGCTCCTGGCGGGGTGCGGGGTGCGGGGTGCGGGGTGCGGACCAGTGGTCAGGGGCAGCGGGTAACCGGTCGTCCCTTCCATCGGGCGGTACCCCGCCGACGACGCCACCACGACACCGCAGTCAGGTAGCCCAACAGGCTCACGGAAGCCGGATGAGCGGCGGCGTCGGGCCAGCTCCGGCCGCCCGTGCGGCGGGCGGCGAGCACCCGGCCGGCGACCCCGGCGAGGTACCCGACCGCGCCCGGGCCCGAGCCACCCAGTGCCGCCACCGCCGGCACGACGAACAGCCAGGCCAGCATGCCGATCTGCCCGACGCTGCCGAGCGTGCTTCCACCGGCGACGGCCAGCGACTTCGCGTAGCCGTCCCGCAGCTGTGACCATCCGGAGTACATCCGGTTGACCGCGAGATCGGTGCCGTCCACGACCACTCCCCGCCCGCCGGCACGCTTGAGCCTGCGCAGCAGGGCGACATCCTCGATGACCTGGTCCCGGACACCCTCGTGGCCGCCGGCCCGGCGGTAGGCCGCCACGTCCACGGCCAGCAGCTGTCCGCCCGCCGCCGAAAGCGACGGCCGGGCGGAGCGTTCGGCCAGCCGCAGCGGCAGCAGCGCCAGCCACGACCACTGGAGCAGGGGTTGGATCAGCCTTTCGGCGACACCGGCCGCCTCCTGACGCGGGTAGGGCGAGACGAGGTCGAGGCCGGCGTCCCGCAGGAGGAGAACGGTCCGCGCGACGCCGTCGGGGGCCACCGTGACGTCGGCGTCGACGAAGACGAGGACCGTGCCTGTGGCCGCCGCCGCGGCCCGGGCGCAGGCGTGCGGTTTGCCGAGCCAGCCGGCGGGCGGCTCCGCACCGCGCAGCGCGACGATCCGGTTGTCCCTCGCCGCCCACCGCGCGAGGATCTCCCCGGTGCCGTCGGTGGAACCGTCGTCGTAGACGAGGATCTCGAGGTCGGGCACCCACCGTGAGCCGAGCAGGGCCGACAGGCACCGCGGCAGGCTCCTGGCCTCGTCGCGGACGGGTAGCACGACCGTCACCCGTTCGCGTACCGGCCGGGCCGGCGGTGGGACGCGTAGCAGCCGCGCGTTCACCGCCGTGTGCACGGCGATGGCGGTGGACGCCACCGCGGCGGACCGTACCGCACCCGACCAGCATCGCCCGGCAAGCCACCGGGCCGGGGATCTCGGTACCGTCCGGTGCCTCGTCCCGTGCCCTGTCCGCCACGGCGCCGTCATCGTGGTGGGGAGCCCGCCGGGACCGGGCGGTCCCCGGCCCGGGCACGGTCCCGGGGTCCGGCCCGGGCCGCCGCGACGAGCGCAGCCCCCATCGCGATCCCGCCGGCCGCGGCCACACCGGGACGGTCGAAGAAGGTGAGGTTCGCCAGCGTCGAGGAGACGTAGGCCCACAGGAGAAGGGCGAGCGGGGCGCGCTCGTCGCGAGCCGTGCTCCCGGCCTGGTCCGGAAGCGCCGTCAACGCCGCGGTCATGGCGATCGCGACGGCCACCCAGCCGGCGGTGTTGGTGAGTGGGATTCCGTTGAGCGTCGGGCCGCCGCCGAGCCACCGCCAGTACCCCGCGGCGACCATCTGCGGGTCGATGAAAAGATCCCAGGCCGCGAGGACGAGCGCGGCCAGCACGACGGTGCGCGCCCGGCCGCGGTGGTGGCGACGGGCCAGGACATACGCCGGGTAGGTCGCCATCGCCCAGGCCATCGGCACCACGACCGGGACGCCGTACAGGCGGGTGCCCAGGGCGGAGCCGTAGACGTAGCGGCCGAAGGGCCAGCCGGTGTGCACGCCCACGGTCTCCACGAGCAGCCCGCCGCCGACGGTCACGGCGAGAAACCCGGCGGTCCACGCTCGGCCACGGGTGAGCAGGGCGTGGCTCACCGAGGAGGCGAAGAACAGCACGATCGAGGCGATGGCGAGCGCCGCCCCGGCGGATCCGGTGACCAACGGACAGGGGAGCTGCACCGCCACGGTGGCCGCCGCGAAGATCCACGGCACCGCGGTGGGCCGCGCCGGCCGCGCCGATCCGGTGAAGAGCGCGTCGGCGGTCATCGTACCGGTGCGTGCCGGTCGGCTCCTTGGGCGGAGGCAGCGTCGGGACGGGCGGGGGAGCGTCCGCGGAGCTCCTTGCCGAGCACGGCGTAGGGGGTGAGGGTCCCGGGGAACTGGAAGTCGGACAACAATGGAACGAATCCCTCATGATCGTACAACCGGCGCGCCGGACTGCCCGGGGGTTCGAGGGCGGACAGCGCGGCCGTGCGTTGCGGGGCCCCGCGCAGCAGCTCCCGCAGTATGGTGCGCCCGATCGCCCGGCCCTGGTAGGCGGGCAGGACGTGCAGCTCCACGATCTCGAGACAGTCGTCGAGCCAGTACGCGGCCGAGTCCGGCGGGAGCGCGCCGGCGACGACGTCGTGCCACCACTGGCCGACCCGGCCGGGCAGGGCGTAGGTGATCCCGATGAGTTCGTCGTCGGGTGTGACGGCCGCCACGGCACGAAGGTCCCGCCGCTCGAAGTGCCGGCGCGCATGGGCGGCCCGGTCCCGGGCGGCCCGCTGCGGGTCAGGCTCGTGGTGATCGAGGAAAGCGGCCTTGTAGACCGCGATGACATCGTCGAGCCGGGTGCGCATCCGGCTCGGGGACCAGCGGACCACCCTCACGTCCACGTCGGTCACCGGCGTCGCCTCCTGTCCGCGCCCGGATCGCCGACCTGGCCCCACGAGTCGGGTCCGGCGAGCCAGGAGGCTGGGGCGCACCATCACGTCGCTCGACGATAACTCGCCGCCCGCCGGCACCGCTCGGCGATGGGAATTACTGCTACGTAACGTCATTCCACTGATGTGGAGGGTGCTAACTCCGGATGGGTGGGAGACCGGCCCGATCACCGGCCATGGCGAGCGTGGCGCAGCGCGGCGTGCCGGCGAGGAGGTCGGCCACCAGCATGGCCACCGCCGGGGCCTGCACGGTGCCACCCGCGTTCGTCCCTGCCGCCACGATCACCCGGCCGCCGTGGTCTGCCACGGCCTCGACAAGGGGGAGGCCGTCCGGGGTCGCCGGGCGCTCGCAGACGCGGACGTCGAGCATCTCCACGCTGCCGTCAGGCCGGCGCAGCGTCGGGAACAGGCCGGCGACCGCCTGCTCGAAAACCGCGCGCAGACGGGCGACGCCGCTGTCCGCGGCCGCCCGCACGGCGGTGCCCAGATACCCGAATCCGCCGCTGACATGGATCCTGGCACCATCGGCGGACAGCGTCACATTGATCACACCTAGGGGATCTCCGGCGTGGACCTTCACCGGCCGTCGCAGACCCGGGTTCGGCAGGGTCAGCGAGAGGCCGAGCAGATGCGCGACGGCACCGGCGCCGGGCCAGGCGGCGCCCAGCAGCCGCTGCAGGTCGCGGCCGGCCACGGTCACCACGGCCCAGCCGGTGCGCAGGGTCGAGCCGTCCGCGAGATGCAGCCGGACCCCGCTGCCGGCTCCGTTCCCGATTTCGTGCCCGGCCTCGTTCCCGTTGCCGTCGGGGTTCCCGTCGAGGTTCCCGTCGATGTCGGTCTCGATGTCGGTCTCGATGTCGGTCTCGATGCGTTCCACCCGGGTGCCGGCGCGCACCTCGACGCCCGCGGCCCGCAGCCGGTCGATGAGTACCGTGGCCAGATCGTGGATGTTGACCGCGTAGCCGTCCACCTCGACCGCTGCGGTCACCTCCCGGACGCCGTCGGGCAGCGGGACCGAGCGGCCCAGCGCGGGCCAGTCGCGAACCAGGTCCGCCCGGGACAACCGAACGACCCGCCCCCCCGCGGACCGCTGCAGCCGCTCGCCCGCGGCGAGGTCGTCCGGACCGAGATAGATCCGCGGGATGCGGGCGTCCCAGCGCAACCCGCACCCGGCAGCGAGCCCGTCCCCGCCGTCGGCGAGCGCGAAAAGATGCTCCCACCCGCGCAACCCCAGCCGGTTCAGGGCGATCACCAGGTCCCGGGCCACCGCGTGCAGCCCGGGACGGTCGGCGCACTGCTCGAAGGCGCCGGCCCAGGCCCTCTCCGGCTCCGACAGCGACTCCGGGTCCCGTAGCCGCCAGCCGCCGTGCGTCGGATCGCGATCGAGGACACCCGCGCGGCTCGCGTCCGCCTGCGGCAGGGTCTCGGTCGCCGACAGGTGCCGACCGTTCGTCCCCGCGAACGTCGTGCCCTGGGCGGCAGGGTCTGCCCGGTCGGCAGGCGCGGCGTCGAGGACCCGGACGGGGTGGCCCCGCAGCCGCAGCACGAGCGCGATCGTGAGTCCGACGATCCCGCCGCCGACGACCACCACGTCGTGCTTGTCGACGGCGGAACCGTCAGAGGCCGGGTCCTCGACGGCCCGGCGGCCGGTGCCCCGCCGATCGCCCCGGCGATCGGCCAGGTCATGACGATCGTCCTTCGGGCCGTTCCCGGTGAGGCCGTTCCCGGTGAGGTCGTTCCCGGTGAGGTCGTTCCCGGTGAGGTCGTTCCCGGTGAGGTCGTCCAGGTCGGCCCGTCCGACCACCGCGAGGAACGCCTGATCGAGATCGTTGCTGCAGGCGGGACTGTGCATCGCCACGGAGCAGAGAGTGAATCCGCGCCGCGGCTCCCCGCCGTCCTCGGCGATCCGCCCCGCGAGCAGCTCGCGGACCGGGCCGAGGAACCGGGGGGCGTTGTCGATCACGACCTCCAGGTCGCGGCGGTCGTAGGCGTCGACCAGCGCCCGGTCGGTGAAGACGTGCGGTTCGCTGACCGACACGAGTCGGCGGCCGGTGAACGACTTGACGTGCCGCATGTCGATCATGCCCGCGGATATCCGGGGCCCGTCGTGCACGAGGGGCGCGGCGATGCTGATCAGATCGGCGGCGTCGAGGACGTCCTCGACGGTGCGGGCGACGTGGATCCGGTCTACCGGCAGTCGGTGCTTCGCCGCCCAGAGCGCGACCGTCGCCGGCCTCGCCGCGAGTGAGGGAGCGTGCACGGCCAGGTGCCAGCCGCGTGCGACGCCCTCCCGGGCGACCCGGCTGTTGATGTTTCCGGCGCCGACGAGGCCGAGCACGCCCGGCCGATCGGTGCGCGTGGCGGCCCCGGCCGACTCGGCGCCGGGTGCGTGGCCGAGCGGGTCGAACAGCCGGTCGACGATGAACCGGGCGACGTGCCGGGCGTTGACCTCGGGGGTGTTGCGCACCTCGATCCGGTGGCGGGCCGCGGCGGCCAGGTCGACGGCAGCGAGGGAGGTGCCCCGGCGGACCAGCAGCAGGGGTCGGTCCCGGCCGGCCTCCGCCGGGTCCGTGCGGACCGCGGTGGCCCACCGTTCGAGTGCCGGTCCATCCACCGCGTTCACCCCGACGACGAGGGTGTGCGGCCGCAGTTCGACCAGGGCGTCGGCCAGGCCCGTCGGCCGGGTGGCCAGCTCCGGGCGTAGCCGGGCGGCGTCGTGCCGAGTGACGAGCCGCGCGACCCGTTCGCTCACCGGTGTCGCGATCAGAACCCGACGGCGGGGGGGCTGCGTCCAGGGCGCCTGCTCGCGGGGTATCGACATGCGGCTTGCTTCACCCGGTTCGTGGGAAGGTGCGGGGCGTGGGAAGGTACGGGCGGCCCCTCCACGGTGGCGGGTGCCGTTCAACGGGGTGTCAAAGCAGGCCGTGTCCCCGCCCGGATACGGCGGGGGGCCGTGGCCGGATCTTCAACGCGGCGTCAACGTCGGCCCGGGGCTGACCTGCAGGAGAGGATCCCGCCCGCCCAGCGTCCCCCGCGAGCCGAGCACCGCGAACCGCGCGAACAGTTCCTCGCTGTACCAGCCGACCATCGGTGTGCGCCGGACGACCTCGCTGTGCGCGGGGCGGCCGTAAGCGAACCTGCGCAGCGACGCCGCGTCCTGCCAGAGGCTGAACGTTCCCTGTAAGCCGATCGGCGCCTCCCCGATGCCAGCCGCGAAGATCAGACCCTCGGCCTCGGCGAGGTCGACCGCCACCGCCGGCACCGCTTGGCGGAAGGCGAGGGTGTGCCGCAGGGCGATGCGGGCCCGGGTGATCACCGCGACCGCCGCGGGGGCGCTCGCGGGAGGCGGAACGTTCGACGCCGCCGGGTCGCCGAAGGGCTCCTGCCGTGACCACCGCCCACGTGACGACAGCGGGTGAAGGTCGATCCGCCAGCGTTCTTCGGCCAGCGACGACCATGCCCGCACCGGCGCGGATCGTTCGAAGGAACGGGCCGCCGACGGGGAGGACCAGACGGCGACCATCGCCCACTGGCACGGATCGGCGTCGCGCAGGGTGAAACTGCTCGCCGAACCGGTGCCCAGCAGTTTTGCGAAGGTCAGTCCCGGTGTGTGCCGCAGGGCGGTACGGTCGGCGGCCATCCGCGCCAGGGCGTAACCGATCCGTCGCCGGGGCACCCGCCAGAAGTCGACGGTGACAAGCGTGCTCATCGCCGCACCGATGACAGGCGCAGCAAGCTGTCCCGGGCGGCCCCGTACTTGTCGGCGAAGGCCGTGGCCACGGCCCCGGCGCCGTCGTTGTCGCGCAGGGGTACCATCCGGCACCGTCCGGTTCCAGCCAGTACATGCCGACCGTCGCCCGCCACCTCCGCGAGCAGGCCGTCCGGACCGCCGCGGCCCAGCAGCGCGACGAGGTCGGGGGAGGAGACGTACACCGCCCCGTCGAGGCGCACGAACTCGGCCTGTACCTCGAGATGGCCCGCGTCCGACGGGGAGACGCGCAGCGGCACCCGCAGATAGTCGTCCAAGGCGGTGCTCCCTTCCAGACTCCAGAGCCGCTCGAAGTGCTGTTCGACGAACTGGACCAGGGTGGAGGAGACGGCCGCCTCGTGCTGGGTCGCGGCGGCCGAGGAGTACCCGACGGGGAACGTCGAGACCAGCGCCCCGGTGTCCCAGCGGTGATACGTCGTCAGGGGCTGTTCGGTGTAGAGACGCACCGCGAGCCGGGAGCGCAGGACGGGAGCGAGCCGATCCCGCAGTGCCTCGAGGACCAGCAGGTTCGAGCGGATCATGCCCGGTACGTCGACGCTGTGCAGGAGGTCGGCGGCTCGTCCGGCCACGGCCGGGGAGTCCGGGTCGAGTAGGAGCACCTGAATGATCGCTCCGGCGTCGACCGCCGCGAGCACCGCGTCGGCGAAGGCGGTCCGGTGCTCGGGGGTCGCCAGATCCGTCCAGGTGTTGAGTAACCGGACGCTGCGCCGGGACGATGCGATCCGGGCGATGAAGTACGCCGGGTCGAACGTGCTGAGCAGCCGCCCGCTGGTGAACTGGGTGGGCTCGGCCGTGACCGGTGCGCTCAGCCGTTCCTCGGCGGCCGGCAGCTCGGGGGAGCCCTGCTGACGTAGCAGCGTGATGCCCTGCTGCCAGGATCGCCGCGCCGCCGGATGGTCGTCCATCTGGGCGAGGATGTCACCCCGGCGGATGAGCACGCGTGGCTCCCAGCGGGTGTCGGGTAGCTCGGCGAGCAGCGGCAGGCTCTCGTTGTAGCTTGCCAGAGCCCGGTCCAACCGGTACTGGAAACGGTGGAGATCGCCCAACCGGCGCAGGGCCAGCGCCTCCAGCGGGCGGTTGCCGAGTTCGCGGGCGATCGACAGGCTCATCGTCAGGCAGTTGATGCCGTCGGTGAGCTCGTCCCGGTCGCCGTGGACCATGGCGACGTTCACCAGGGTCTCCGCCTCGGCCTTGCGGGCGCCGCCCCGGCGCATCATCTCCAGGCCGGCCTCGAAGTGGACCAGGGCCGCGGAGAACTCCCCCCGACCGCGGCAGGCGTCGGCCAGCCCGCGCAGCGTCCGGGCCTCACCCAGCTCGTCGCCGAAGTCGACGAAGATCTTCCGGGCGCGGGTGAGGCGTTCCGTGGCCAGCGCCAGGTGGTCGACCGTAGCCCGGTAGACCTCGACCGCCGGTTGACCGTCGGGGTCCGTGCCGTCCGCGTCCAGTCGCCAGAAGGCGTCCTCGAAGGCCAGCGTGATGTCGCGCTCGGCGAGGTTGGTCAGCAGCGTCGCCTCGGCGAGGCGGTGCCCGCCCCGGCGGGCCGCGGCCAGCCCCAGGACGTGGCTCTGCTCCCAGTCGCCCCAGTGCGCCGCGAAGGCGTAGAACTCGGCGGCCTCGGTGGCGAGCAGCCAGGTCGGCTCGTCGAGACCGGCCGCGTGGGCCTGGTCGATCAGGCTCAGGAGGTTTCCCCGTTCCCCGCCGAACCAGACCAGCGGCCGACCGACCAGGTCGGCGACGCCTGCCTGTTCAAACCGAAACACGGCCCCCGTCGTGAGCGCCGCCGCGTCCTCGGCGGCGGGGGTGAGGGTGCGCACCCCGCCGGGGCTGAAGGTGTCGACCGCCTCCCGCAGCATCGCCAGATAGGCGTACAGCAGCCGCCCCAAGGCCGCCCGGTGTTCTCCGGACACGGTGGAGGGGGCCTCGGTGGAGGGGGCCTCGGTGGAGGGGGCCCCGGCGGAGGGGGCCCCGGCAGCGTCGTGGTGCCCGTTGCCGGTGTGCCCGTTGCCGGTGTGCCCGTTGCCGGTGTGACGGTTGTCCCCGCCGGCCTCGGGGATCCGACCCGGGGCCGCGGGGTGGCCGAGCGGGGTGCCGACCCCGGTCTCGCGCTCCCGGGCGAACACCCGGAGCAGGTCGTGAAAGCGGTAGCGCTCGGTTCCCGTCCGGTCGGCGCCACGTCGTTCGAGTAGCTGGGCGTCGGCGAGCCGGTCGACGACGTCCTCGGCTTCGTCGAGGTCGAGGTCGAGGACCGCCGCCGCGGCCCATGGCGCGAAATCGCTCATCGCGGGCAGCGACAGCAGCCGGAAGGCGCGCTGCTCGTCCGGCGGCCGGCCCTCGTAGCTCAGCGAGAAGCTGGCCCGGATCTCCAGGTCGCCGGCCTCCAGCCAGGACAGCCGGTCGCGTTCGTTGGCGAGCCGCCCGGCCAGGCGGGCCAGTTTCCAGTGCGGATGGGCGGCCAGCTTGCGCCCGGCGATCTGGATCGCCAGCGGTAGGTAGCCGCACAGGCCGACGATGTCACGCGCGGCCTCGGGCTCGGTGTCGACCCGCTGCGTGCTGACCATCTTGGCCAGCAGCTCCACCGCGTCACTGGGCAGCAGGACGTCCACCATCCAGTACGGGGCGCTCAGACCGTGCAGCCGCGACCGACTCGTGATGATGACCGCGCAGCCCGGGCTGGTCGGCAGCAGCGGCCGGATCTGTGCCTCGCCCCCCGCGTTGTCGAGGATGATCAGGACCTTGCGGGTCGCGAGCAGCTCCCGGTACATCTCGCCGAGATCGTCGGGGTCGGCCGGTACCGCGGAGCGGCTGACCCCGAGCGTCTGGACGAACCGGGACAGCACCCGGGCCGGGGCCAGCGGGGTGCTGTTGCCCCGCAGGTCCACGTACAGCGTGTCGGTGAACCCCGTGCGGACGCGATGCGCGATGTGCACGGCCAGGGCGGTCTTGCCGGCGCCGGCCTTACCCGCGAACGCCGCCACCACGGTTCCCCGTGACAGCCCGACCGGATCGGTCAGCATGGCGTGCACCTGGGCCTGGATCGTGTCGCGCCCGGTGTATTCGCGGATGTCCGGGGGCAGCTGGTACCCCCCCTGGCTCGTGGGCGCCACGGAGACCCGCCGGTCGAGCGAGCGGGGCGGGGTCCAGGCCAGGCTGGACGCGCCGCGCAGCACGTCCTCCTGCAGCTGCTGCAACATCGCGGAGTCCAGCCCCAGGTCGTGCAGCGCCTCCAGGCCCTCCCGGCAGGCCCGGGCCGCGTCCTCGATCCGACCGTCCCGGTAGAAGGCGAGAACCAGCTCTCGGCGCAGCCCGTCGTCGTGGGGGTGCCGTGTCACCAGCACGCGCAGATCCCCGATGACCTCGCGATGACGACCCAGAGAGAGATCGGCGGCGATCCGGGTCTTGGCGATGTCGAGCTGGAGTTCGTCGAGGGCGTCCACGTAGGCCCGGGTGAACGGGTAGTCGATCAGGTCGACCAGCGGCGGTCCCCGCCAGAGGGCCTGGGCCTCCTGCAACGGGGCGATCGCGCTCACCGGGTCACCGTCATCCACCGCGCGCCGGCCCTGTTCCAGCAGCCGACGGGCCTGCTCGGAGTCGATCTGCTCCGGGCGCACGTCAAGGACGTACCCGGTCCCCTTGCGCAACAGCACCTCGGAACCGGTCTCCAGCCGCCGCCGCAGCTCGCTGACATGGGTGCGCAATGTGGCCAGCGCCTTCTCCGGCGGTGGGTCCCCCCAGATCACCTCCAGCAGCCGGTGACCGGGCACCACCTGACCGGCTTCCAGCAGCAACGCGGCCATCAGCACCTTGCGCTGGGTGCCGCCGAGCACGATGGGTGCTCCCCCGGCAGTGATCTCCAACGGGCCGAGGATGGCGAACTGCAGGCTGTCGCGGTCAGGCATCTGGTCCTCTCGTACGACCCCCGGTGATGTCTGTATTACCGCAGCGTGCGCCGGGAGGGGACATGGCGGCAACTACCGATCTGGAACGGCCCCCTGTCGTTTCCGCGTCAGGCCTGCTCCGGCGCCCGGTGTCCGGTGCGACGCGGGTGGCGGTCCGACTCCGTGGGGTGTCGTGTGACCCGATCGCGGAATCCAGGTGTTCCGATCAACACATTCTCAATGGTTCTGGTGATTGTGCGTGCAGTGGGTGTTGATCGCTTGGAGGTGCACTGAGTCCACGAAATCGAGGCGGCAGACGGCCGGGAGACGGCCGGCGAGGCGGAGGGGGTTGGGAACATGGCGATCACGGTGCCCAGGAGCCTGGCGAGGCGGCCCGCGTCGGCGGCGGGCCCGGCGGTGACCCCGGCGGTGACCCCGGCGGTGACCCGGACCCGGACACCGCGGACGACGGCCGGGGCGGACCTTCTCCCGCGGCGGGCCGGCGGACTGCCGCACGAGCTGATCTTCCGGATCGAGTCGGTATCCCGGCACGCCTCGGTCCGGCACGTGCACGTCGAGACCGACGAGGGCGCGGTGCTGGCCGACTGGTGGTCGCGGGGCCGGGTCGAGCTGATGGCGGCCGGCCGGCCGTTCGTGCTGGAGACCGACCTCGACGGTTTCGGGATCCGTCTGGTCGAACCCATGGGACGGGTGCCCCTGGCCGCCTTCGAGCCAGGCCGCCACGGGGGCTGGGTGCGCCTGTCGGACGGTGCCACGCTGCGTTGGCTCAGGCCGACCCGCGGCGAGTTCGCCAGCGGGCTCGTGGGTCACCGTGATGTGAACATCATCCGGTTTGCGCTGGACGGAACGGCGCTTGTCGTGGCCGATCCGGATGCGCTCGACCCGAGGGTCACCCGGGTGGCCCGGACGACAGGTGCGGATTCGGGACATGTCTGTCGGGGGAAAGTCGCGGACCCGCGGCTGGGATGGGTTCCCGACGTGGTGGCCCTGCTCGTCCTCGGCTGGTTTCTTCGGGTGGTCGAGTCCGAGGTCGCCGGATCTGCTCGATCGCGTGTTCGATACCTCGATGCTTGACGGGCGGCGCTGGCGAGGGTTCACTACTTCGTGATCGAACCTATGTTCGAGACTCGGGAGGTGTTGTGACCACCGTGACCAGTCGGCCGATCAGTGGCTCGGACAGTGGCTCGGACCCGGCGGGAGGAGCGGCCCGCGGTAAGGGTGCGTTTGGCGGCCCCGGTGGATCCACCGGGCCGCACGGTGGATCCACCGGGCCGGTTGGACGGACCCTGGTGCCGGCGGCGGGGTTGCCTCGCCGCTCCCGCGACGATCTGTTGGTCGCCGCCCGGCGCGGTCTCGGTGAGGCCGAGTGCGCCCAGACGGCCGGGGAGCGCTACGCCCTCGCCCACCTCGCGGCGCTGCGGGCGGCGGCCGCTGTCCTGGCGGACCGGGCCCGGCCCCGTCCCGGTCGTCGCGGTCGGCCCGTGAGTGCCTGGTGCCTGCTTGTCCGGGTGGCCCCCGAGCTCGCGGAGTGGGCGGAGTTCTTCGCGGCGGGGGCCGCCCGGCGATCGGCGGCCGAGGCCGGGCTGAAGGTAGTGACCAGGCGGGAGGCCGATGATCTGATCCGTCAGGTCGATCTGTTCGTCGGGGTTGTCGAGGGCGTACTGGGCCTCCCGTCCCAACCGATGATCGCCGGCACCGGTCCGGTCGGGCCTGGGGAGGTCACGATGGTCATGTCGCCGGGCCGAGGGCAGGCTGACCGTGGTCGGCCCGGCGGCGCCCCGGGTGGGTGACGAGCGGTTGCGTTTACGGTGAGCATCGGTCACTATCGGTTACCTTCCGAGGGGTAGTGGTTGGCGGAGCAGGAGATCATCGATGGTCCTCACCGGTTCTGAGCATCGGCACCGCGGCGCGCATCGGGCCGTGCCGTCCGCCGTTGCGCGTCGCAACATCTGGGTACTGCGGGTCGTAGGGCTGTCGGCTGGCGGGCTGGTCGTCGGGGTCGCCATAGGCCTCACCGTGGGTCGGTGACGCGCCTGGTCCTCCGGCGTGGGCGAGCGGGCTGACGGCGGCGCCGACGATGCCGGCGTGAGGAGGCGCGACGCGCATGACCAGCCATGTCACCGGCGCGGATCTGCGGCAGGCCGCGATCTGGCACGGCCTGCGGACGGTCCTGCCCGGATCGGCAGCGGGGGTTCCGGCCTGGTCGGTGGCCCCGACGGCCACAGCCATCCCGCCGATCATCGTTGACGCGGGCGGTGGGAGTGGTGGCTTCGCCGTACCCCTGGCGGTCGAGGGCTACCTGGTGATCGTCGTGGACCCGTCGCCGGACGCCCTGGCAGCGTTGCGCCGTCGCGCCGACGAACGGGGCGTCGCCGACCGGGTCACGGCCGAGCAGGGCGATCTGGCCGACCTGACCGGCATCGTCGGAGCCGAGACCGCCGATTTGTTGCTGTGCCACTCCGTCCTCGACGTCGTTGACGATCCCGAGGCCGCGCTGGCGGGGGCCCTGCGGGTGCTGCGCCCGGGAGGCGTTCTCAGCCTCGTCGTCGCGGGCCGGGCTGCCACGGTGCTCGCCCGCGCCCTGGCGGGTCGCTTCGAGCAGGCGCAGGCCGTGCTGACCGGCCAGGGCGCCGGGGCGCCCCGGACGCCCGCCGGGTTCACCACCGCCGAGATCGTCGCGCTGGTGAACGCGGCGGGCGCGGACGTCGTCGACGTCCACGGGGTGCGCGTGTTCGCCGACCTGGTCCCCGGGGCGCGGGTCGACTCCGATCCCTTCACCGCGCAGCGGCTGCTGCGCCTGGAACTGGCCGCGGCCGCCCTGGAGCCGTTCCGTGACCTCGCGGCACAGCTGCACGTGCTTGCCCGCCGTCGTGCCGCTGGTACCGCTCGCGAAGCCGGCGCCGCCGGGTTCCCGTGACCGTGGATTTCCCGGTATGAAAGACCCCAGTTCGGGCACGGACCAGGTGACGGGAATCGCTCGGTTCCAACCAGCATGACAGGTTGCCTACCGCACCCGCCCGCACATGCCTATCCTTGGTTATCAGGTTCCGTCCGCCGGGCCTACAGGTCGTGGGAGGAGCGTCGATGCCGCTCTCGGAGAACGAGCAGCGCCTGCTGGAGCAGATCGAGCGCGCTCTCGTACAGGACGATCCAAAGTTTGCCAGTACCGTGCGTTCGACGGACCCCCGTACCTATCTGCTGCGCCGGGTGCGCCGCAGCGCGGTCGTCTTCGTCCTCGGTCTGGCCGTCCTGGTCGTCGGTGTGGTACTCAACCGGGTACCGCTGACGGTGATCCTCGGCATCCTCGGTTTCCTCATGATGTTGTTCGCCGCGCTGCGCGGTGCGGCAGACCTGCGCCGGATCAGCGGCCGTGACACCGGTCACCGGCGGCCGGGCGGCGTGCAGGGGGGATCGAAGCCGAAGCCGCGGGCTAGGGCTCCGTTCATGGAACGGGTCGAGGAGCGGTGGCGGCGGCGCTGGGAGGACCGTCCCTGACCGCGTCCAGCCAGTCCTGATTGTCCTGATTGTCTTCGTTCTGAACCGTGGTGGGCGTGGCGGGTCCGTCGTCCTTACCGCCTCCCCGTCCCATCCTCGACCGTCCGCGCGCCGAGGCCGGCGCGGCGCGCCGGAGAACCGATGCCGGGGCGATCCGCGCCAACATCCGCCTGGCCCGCGGTGCCAGCGCCAACAGCGTGGTGGTGGCCAGGACGACATCTTCGCTGAGGTCTGCGACGGACGGCGGCGCGGCCATCTCCGGCGGCGCGTAGCGGGCCCGCTCCTCCGCGGAGGCCAGTCGGGCGAGTGCCGCGCGGGCCTGCGGGTAGGTCGTGGGGGGCTCGCTGCCCCCGGACTGCCACGCAGACGGTTCCGGGCCGGATCCCGGAGCCTGTGCGGTGGTCGGCTCGGCGTCCAGGTAGGCGGTCAGCCGGGCCACTCCGGCCCGCGGCGAGTCGTTCGGCCGGATCATGATTCCCAGGTCCGCGGCGACGTCCAGCAGTTCCGCCCAGGCGTCGTGGACCCGTTCCACCGTCGCCCCAGACGGATCTGGGGGATCGTCTTCGGCCGGGCGCAGCCGGACCCGCCTCCGCCGGATCCGGATGATCGCCGGAACGGCTAGCAGGCCCAGGACGGGCAGGGCAGCGCACAGCCAGACCACCCAGGAGGGAATTTCGGTGGAGGTCGATGCGTCGTCACCTGACCGCGCAGCGCCCATCGCGGTCGGATCGTCGCCGGGAGCCGGCGTGGAGGTATCCGGCACGGGCACCGGCTCGGGCACTGCCTGCGGTTCGGCCTGAGCCTGCTCTTCCGGCAGGGCGGCGTCGTTGTCGGGGTCCTCGGGCCCGGCGGGGGCGTAGGACGGCGCCGAGGTGGTTCCGTCGCTGCGGCGGGTCGGCTCGAAGCTGATCCAGCCGATCGACGGGAACCAGACCTCGGGCCAGGCGTGCGCCTGCCGGTTGGTGATGACGTAGCTGCCGTCGCTCTGCCGCTCCCCGGGGACGAAGCCGATCGCGACCCGGGCGGGTAGGCCCAGTATCCGCACCATGACCGTCATGGCCGAGGCGAACTGTTCGCAGTAGCCGCGGTGGGTGTCGAACAGGAACTGGCTGAGCGCGCCCTCCTGCGTGGTGGGGGCGCCCCGGAGGTCGTAGGTGAACTGCGGCCCCCGCAGGTATTCCTGGATCGCGTACACCTTTTCATAGGGGGTGCGCGCACCCGCGGTCACGGCCTTGGTGAGCTGACGCAGCTGGGGATCGAGATTGTCAGGGAGCGCGGTCGCGACGCCGAGCGAGTCCGGGATCGGCCCGGTCGCGGCCTGAAGCTGTGCGCTTGTGGGATTCGGCACCACCGCGTCCACCTGGTAGTGCGCGTTCGCCGTCGAGGTCCGGGTCGAGAAGATCGTGCCTGTCGGGCTCGCCAGCCGCCAGTCGCCGGTCAGCCCCTCGATCCGGATTGGGATGCCCGGAACCGGCAGATACAGCTCGTTGAACCGCCCGGTGACGGCCACCTCCGCACGCACCGACTGGGTAGCGCCGCCCGTCCGTGGTTTCGGTAATCCCTCGCTGACCCGGTCTTCCCGGGTGGCATTCAACGCCCGCAGGGTGAACAGTTGGCCGTCGAAGTTCTCCAGCGCCGTCAGTCGCAGATACTTCGGCTCGTCGGAGCGCAGCCGAAGCAGGGGCACCTCCGTGCTGGCGTGCAGCTGCTGGCTCACCGAGACGATCGGCTGCACGACGCTGGCCGAACTCGGACCGTCCCCGGCACCGGATCCACCCTTGCGCGACACCAGTCCCTCGCCGTCAAGGGACGGCAGGCCAAGCGGCACCACGATCGCGGCGACCAGCGCGGTGACGGCGACCCCGAGCGCGCCCACGGCGATGCGACCGCCGAACATCTCGACGCCAGCCCTCCGCTGGTCGGAGACGGTCCGGCCCCATCGCTCGTACGCCAACCGCCCGTCGAGCAGGAGCAGGGCGATGAAGCTCACCGCGCCGAGCAGGAAGGGCACCACGCCGACCCCCCCGGGCAGAATCGCCGCCGACACCGCATACAGCGCCAGCAGCGGAAGGCCGCCGAGCGTCGGGTGGTCGAACTTCACCACGATCAGATCGACGATCATCACCAGGAGGTAGACGCCGATCACCGTGAGGACCACCAGGCCCGGCCGGGCGGGCACCGGCGCGGCCAGCCGTGAGATGTCGGAGCCGCCGGCGGAGATGAGCGTGTGCAGCGTCTCGACCGTGGTGGCGGTCGGCAGGAAGCCCAGCAACGCCGTCGACCGCGCGGACAGCACGGTGACGGTGCCGATGAGGCCGACCAGACTGAGCAGGATCTCGGCCGCCGCCGGCAGCCGGAGCAGGCGGCTCGCCACCCCCGTCCCGACGGCCACGGTCGTGGCAACGAGCACCGGCCCGAACCACCAGAGGACACCCTCGAACAGACGGGTCAGCGCGCTGGTGGACAGCAGACAGGCGACGGTGGCGATCACTGTGGGCACCGGGCGGGCGTTCACGGCACCGACCGTCCGCCGGTGTGGAGATCGCCGGTGAGTCCCGTCGCCCCGGTGAGTCCCGTCGCCCCGGTGAGTCCCGTCGCCCCGGTGAGTCCCGTCGCCCCGGTGAGTCCCACGGTCCTGGTGAGTCCCGCGGCCCCGGGACGTCCGGAGACTCCGGCGGCACCCGGGGCACCGACGCCGCCCGGGCCCCGGGCCCGGGCGGCGACCCGCGGCCACATCGCCGCGAGGCTGGTGCCCGCCGCCGCGCCGAGGACCGCCCAGCCGGCGCGGGTGAGCACCGCGTGCGTCGTTTCGAGGTCGGCGGCGATCTTCGGGGCCGCCGCGGCGGTGCTCCAGCTGGCCACGTTGACGAGCACCGCGATCGCCGGGGCGCTGCGGGGCCGCAGCCCGGCCAGCGCGGTGGCGGTGGGCGCATCGGTGCGGCCGAGGACGGCGACGAACATGCCGCCGCGATCGACTCGCCCGCGGCCGGCCGCGAGCGCTGGGTACAGGGACTCGGTGGGGGCGGGCGTCAGCGTCGAAAGCTCGTCAAGGAGCCCGCCGACGGTACCCTCCGCGGCGATGGCCGCCAGCCCCTGATCGGTCAGCAGCCGGACCCGGTACCCGCCCCGGACGAGGTGGACGCCGATCGCCCCGACCGCGCTCACCGCCCACTCGAACGACGCTGACGGGCCCCCGTCAGGCCACGCCCGGGCCCGAGTGTCGATCAGGATGGTCGCCCCGCCCGTCCGCGGGTGCTCCTCGCGCCGGACCATCAGCTCGCCGCGGCGGGCGGTCGTCTTCCAGTGCACCTTGCGCAGGTCGTCGCCGGACCGGTACGGACGGGTCGTCGTCTCGTCCTCACCCACGAGCCCGGTCGCGCGGCGCAGCTCGGTGCTGACGCGCGCGGCACCGGTCGGGCGGGCCGGCGGCAGCCGCTCGATCGGGGGGGCCACGACCAGTTCGTCCAGGCTGCGGAAACTGCGCGACAGTTCGCACAGCCCGAACGGGTCACCGAGGCGGATCGCCATCGGTCCGATCTGGTAGCGGCCGCGCATCCCCGCGTGGAGGACATAGGACAGGTCCCGGCTGCCACCGGGCTCGATCCGGTCGAGTACGAACCGGGCCCCGCCGCCCAGCCCGTCCGCGGCAGCGTCCTCCAGCAGGAGCACCGACGACGGCGACCGGCTGACGTTCTCCAGCCTGATCTGGACCGAGACCCGGTCCCCGGCGGTCACCCGGCTCGGTTCGAGCCGGCGGGTGCAGGCGAGCCGGTAGCGGGTCCGGCAGACGAAGGCCGCCGCGAGCACGGGGAGGAGCATGACGAGCAGGCCGATCCGCAGCAGGTCCTGCTCGCCGAGCACGGCCGCGGACGCCGCGCAGGCGATGCCGGCGGCGACGAACGACCGGCCGCGGATCGTCAGGCCACGCAGCGCCGCGACAAAGTCACGCACCCGGAGGTTCCGCACCCGGAGGTTCCGCACACGGAGCTCTAACGGCCGTGCCGGGTCGGGCGTGCCGTACCGGGGCGAAGGATCGGAATCCGGCGCAGGACGTCGGTCAGGATGCGGGCGGCGACCTCGATCGTCGGCTCCCCGGAGAGCATGATCTCGGGGTGCAGCAGTAGGCGGTGCGCCATGACCGGGACAGCCATCTCCTGAACGTCGTCGGGGAGGACGAAACCGCGCTGGTCCAGGGCCGCGCGGGCCCGGGCAGCACGGATGAGATGCAGCGCCGCCCGGGGGGACGCGCCGAGCGCGATCTCGGGATGCGTGCGGGTCCCGCCGACCAGGTCGACGATGTAGTGGCGCACCTCGGGCGAGACGTGCACCGTGCGGACGAGTGCGATCAGCTTGGCGATCTCGGCGGCGTCGGTGACCGGGGTGATGCCGGCCAGCGGGTTGGCGTTGCCGTGGCTGTCGAGCATCTCCAGCTCGGCCGCGGGGGAGGGGTAGCCCATCGAGATCCGGGCGGTGAAACGGTCGCGCTGGGCCTCCGGCAACGCCCGGGTGCCCTCCATCTCCACCGGGTTCTGGGTCGCGATCACCATGAAGGGTGACTCGAGCCGGTAGGTGACGCCGTCGACCGTGACCTGGTGTTCTTCCATGCATTCGAGGAGCGCCGACTGCGCCTTCGGCTCGGCGCGGTTGATCTCGTCGCCGACGACGATGTTGGCGAACACCGGGCCGGGACGGAACTCGAAGTCACGGGTGCCCTGGTTGTAGATGCTGACTCCGGTGACGTCGCCGGGGAGCAGGTCCGGAGTGAACTGGATGCGGCGCACCCGGGCATCGATGGACCGTGCGAGGGCCTTGGCGAGCATGGTCTTGCCGACCCCGGGGACGTCCTCGATCAGCAGATGACCCTCGGACAGCAGCACGACCAGGGCCGTCGTGATCGCCTCGGACTTGCCGTCGATGACCGTCTCGACGCTGGTCCGCACTCGATTGGTGACGTCGGCGAGATGGCCGATGTCGGTCACCGGGTCACGCCAGTGCAGAAGACCAGGGTCGGTCACCACGAGGTTGGCCCCCCTCCGGGTGTCGAGTGTCGGGATGCGTCGCGCGTCGGGATGCGCGGACCCGGCCCCGGTGGGACCTGTCCCCCCCCGAGTGTGACATCCACCGCGGGCGCGCAGGCCGTGGTGGTCGAGGAAACATGCCTCGAAGCGGAACCCGACAGGAGATTGAGGGGTAGGTGTCCGTAGCTGACCGGCCTCGCCGGGACGGCGAGTGAGACCAAATGTTCCTTCGCCCACCAGAGTCATTTGTACTGATTTTTTGCGATTTATACCACCTTCTTCTTAGGTATCGCGGGCGACCCCCGATAGAGGGGGTTCGGTGGGGTGGTGCGGGGTGTTGAGGGGGTGTCGGGTGGGGGGGAGTGGGGTAGAGTGGCGCGCAGTGGGGGACAGCAGCTTACGGGTGGCCGTCGCGGGGTGACCTGTCGCTGTCTTCCTCGCAGTGGCGAGGAGGTTGCCGGTGTTTCTCGGCAGCCACGCGCCGCGGCTCGACGACAAAGGGCGACTGACGCTGCCCGCGAAATTCCGCGACGAGTTGGAGGGGGGGCTTGTGATCACCAAGGGGCAGGAACGCTGCCTGTACGTCTTTCCGATGGCGGAGTTCACTCGGATCAGCGAGTCCCTCCGTACCGTTCCGGTTACCGCAAAGGCGTTGCGTGACTACAGTCGGGTGTTCTTCTCCTCGGCCGCGGACGACGTGCCGGACCGGCAGGGGCGGATCACGGTTCCGGCTCCGCTGCGGTCCTACGCGGGCTTGATGCGCGACTGCGTGGTCAATGGGGCCAACACCCGGATTGAGATCTGGGATGCCCAGCGGTGGCAGGCCTACCTGGAAAGCCAGGAGGAGAGCTTCGCCGAGCTGTCCGAGGAGGTCCTGCCCGGAGTGATCTGAGCTGCCTTGGGTTCATGGATCCGGGTGCTCCGCGGGCTCGCCACGCGCACCGTCCCCTCCGGCTGTCCCTTCCCCGGCGGCCGGCATCCGGGACGTACGCGAGGGCGGTCGGCCCCGGTCACCCGACCCGGGCCCGCCGCCCGGTGGCTTCCGCCGACGAAGCCCCCATGCCCGTCAGCACATCTGAAGACGAGGTCCACGAGCGGTCGAGGGAGGCTCAGCACTGAACGCCACACATACGCCTGTGCTGACCGACCGTGTACTGACTTTGTTGGCTCCCGCCCTGCGGGCATCCGGAGCGATCGTGGTGGACGCGACGGTGGGTCTCGGTGGGCATGCCGCGGCTGTGCTCACGGCCTTCCCGCACGTACGGCTGGTGGGGCTCGACCGCGACCCCGACGCCCTGGAGCGCAGCGGTGAGCGGCTGCACGGGCTCGCCCCCGGCCGGGTGGAGCTCGTCCACGCCGTCTACGACGAGGTGGCCGAGATCCTGGACCGGCTCGGTCATCCGGTGGTGCAGGGCATCCTGTTCGACCTCGGCGTGTCGTCGTTGCAGCTGGACACGGACGACCGTGGGTTCGCCTACTCCCGGGACGCGCCGCTGGACATGCGGATGGACCAGACACGGGGCAGGACGGCCGCCGACGTCCTCAACACCTACGATGCCGACGCGCTGACCCGCATCCTGCGGGAATACGGCGAGGAGCGCTTCGCCCGCCGCATCGCCGGTGCGATCGTCCAGGCCAGGGCCGTCACCCCGTTCGCCACCTCGGCGCGGCTCGCCGACCTGGTACGCGACGCCATCCCGGCGCCGGCCCGGCGGACCGGCGGCAATCCGGCAAAACGCACTTTCCAGGCGTTACGTATCGAGGTCAACGCCGAACTCGACGTGCTCGCCCGGGCGTTGCCCGCGGCCTTCGACGCGCTGGCCGTGTCCGGCCGGCTCGTCGTCCTGTCGTACCACTCGCTTGAGGACCGGCTGGTCAAGCGGCAACTGCGCGGCTACGCGGAGGCCTCGGTCCCGCCGGACCTGCCGGTGGTGCCCGAGGGCGCGGGCCCCAGGTTGCGCTGGTTGACCCGAGGTGCGGAACCGGCGAGCGAGACCGAGAAGGCCGAGAACCCGCGGGCGGCCTCCGTCCGCCTGCGTGCCGTCGAACGTACCGCGCCGAACCCGGACCACACCCGGAAACCGACCGGAGGTGCATCGTGACCGCTCCCGCGCAGCCGCTCGCCCGCGCCGGGCGTTCCGGTTCCGCCTCCGCCCGGACCGGCTCCGCCCGGACCGGCTCCGGGCAAGGGGGCCCTGGGCGGATGACAAGCGCCCCGACCCCCTCGACGGGGCGGCCCGCGGCCCGCTCGGCCGCCGCGACCGCTCCGGCCATCGGCCCGCAGCCGCGCCGGGCGTCGAGCCGGGCGCGGCTCGCGGTGGTCCGGCCTGCGCCGGACGGGGGCCGCAAGGGTCCCTTCGTCGTGTTGCTGCTGGTCCTGCTGGGCGCTGGTCTGCTCTGCCTGCTGCTGCTGAACCTGGCGTTGATGGAGAACTCGTTCCAGGCCAACACTCTGCGCAATCGGGCGTCCGCCCTGGCCGACGAGGAACAGGCGCTGTCGGTGCATGCCGACCAGCTCTCCGATCCGGCGTCGCTGGCCGCGCAGGCCTCCCGCTACGGCATGATCCCCGGCGGGATACCGGAATACCTTCCGCCGGGCGCTCCGCTGCCCGTTGGTTCCCGGACCCTGGCCCGGGAACCGGGCAGCGGATCCGTCATCATCGTCGTGCCCGCATCGCCCGGCCCGAGCCCGGCCGGCGGTCCCGGGAAGACCGGCGGTCCCGGGAAGAACGGTCAGCCAGCGGCCGGCGCGACGGCGGGTGGTGCCGGCGGAACCGCTCACGCCCACCTTCCCGCCACCGGGGCGAACGCTGCCGCGGCCGGTGGTGCCGCGATCGGGGCGGCGGGAAAGGCCGGAGCCGGGCAGTGAGCTCGACGCCCCCGGGCTCCCCTCAGCGCGGCCGCGGACGGCTACGCCTTGTTCCTCCACCGCCACCTTCAGTGTATGGCGGTCGGTTGCGGAGGGATGTCGACGACCCGGGTCGGGCGGTCGGCGACGGGCCCGGTGCGGACGAGTACGGCGACGAGGAGCACGACGGCCGGTATCCGGGCGGCCGGTATGTGGGCCGGCCAGGCTCGGTGCCCTGGCGTCCCGGTCGGGTCAGCCGGCCGCGGCACCCCCCGGCTCGTCGCGCCTACCGGCTGGGCAGCCCGCGTCGGCGGCTGCGGGTGTCCATCGTGCTCATGTGCGCGGTCCTCAGTGTCCTCGGGCTGCGCCTGACCCAGCTGCAGGGTTTCTCCGCCTCCACCTACGCGGCCCAGGCCGAGGCCCAGCGGCTGCGGACCATCGTGCTGCCCGCGGCGCGTGGCGCCATCACCGACCGGGCGGGCCACACGCTCGCGCAGTATGTCGAGCTGCGGGCCGTCTACGCGAACCCGACGAACGTCAGGGACATCGCGGGGACGGCCGCGAAGCTCGCGCCGGTCCTCGACGACAGCACCGAGGCGTTGCGCAGACGGCTTACCACCGACCCGGCCGAGCACATCAAGTTCGTCTACCTCGCCCGCGGGCTCACTCCGGACGTGGCGGAGAAGGTCAGCGCCCTGGGGCTGCGCGGTATCGGCATCACCGAGGAACGCGGACGCACCTACCCGTCCCGGGAACTGGCCGCGAACGTCATCGGGTTCATGCGGCACGGCGATGGTGACATCCTCGAGGGCGGCGGCGGGCTGGAGCTGGCGTATGACGAGGTGCTGCGCGGTACCGACGGCCTTCGCCGACTGGAGGCGAACCCGGCGGGCATCGAGATCCCCTCGGGCCAGAGCCGCGAGAAGGACCCGATCCCGGGTTCTTCGCTGCGCCTGACCCTCGAGCGGGACATCCAGTGGAACGCCCAGAACGCGATCGCCGACGCGGTCCGTACCTCCGAGGCCGACGGCGGCACGGCCGTCGTGATGGACCCCCGCACCGGGGACATCCTCGCGATGGCCGACGCGCCGCAGTTCGACCCGAACAACATCACCGCCCGGGACACCCCGGCGCTGGGCAATCGGTCCACGCGGGACGCCTACGAGCCCGGCAGCGTCAACAAAGTGATCACGATGGCCGCGGCGCTGGACCGCGGTCTGATCACCTCCGAGACCCCGATGACCATCCCGCCGTTCATCACCCGGGGTGGGGTACGCATCGAGGACTCCGAGCCGCACGGCGTCGAACATCTCACCGCCGCCGGCGTCCTGGCCCGCTCCAGCAACATCGGCACCGTGGAGATCTCCGAGCGGGTCGGGCGGATCGGGCTGGAGCAGGCGCTGCGCTCGTTCGGGCTCGGTGCCCGCACGGGTCTGAACTTCCCCGGCGAGGGCGCCGGCCTGCTGCCGGCAGCCCGGGACTGGTCGGGCAGCCAGGCCGCCACCATTTCCTACGGGCAGGGCATGTCGGCGACGGCGCTCCAGATGGCCTCGGTGTACGCGACTATCGCGAACGGCGGTGTTCGCGTGACCCCGCGGCTTGTCGACGCCATCACCGGTCCGGACGGCGTCGTCAAGGTGACTCCCCAACCGCCTGGTCAGCGCGTCGTCAGCGCGCAGACCGCGGCCACGCTCACCCGGATGCTCGAGGCGGTGGCGACGAACGAGGGCACGGCGCCGCTTGCCGAGGTTCCCGGTTACCGGGTGGCCGGCAAGACGGGCACCGCCAAACGGCCCGACCCGGTGCACGGCGGTTACCAGGGCTACGTTCCCTCGTTCATCGGGTTCGCCCCGGCGGATGATCCGCGGGTGGTGGTGGAGATCGTCCTGGACAACCCGAAGAAGGGTTACTTCGGCGGTCAGGTCGCCGCGCCCGTGTTCCAACGTGTCATGTCCTTCGCGTTGACCACCCTCGGCGTGCCACAGCCGATCACCAGGCCCGCACCGCTCCTGCTCGACCTGGACAGATGATCGCGATCCGCGCCGGGACGTGGTGGGCGGGGAAGGTCGGCTGGACCACCGCCGTGCCCGGGCGCCCGTGGGGATGGCCGTGCCCGCCCCCACTAAGGTCGTGACCGTGACCTCTCCGGCACCTCGACCGGCTGCCCCGCCCGCGTGCAGCCTCGCCGATCTGCGCGCGGTGCTCGCGGCCGTGGCGCCCGTCCCGGAGCCGGCGGCGTTCGCGGGTGCGGGACATTCGCCGTCGGACACACATGCGGACACACATGCGGACACGGACACGGACGTGATCGTGCATGGCGTCACCCACGACTCGCATGCGGTCCGGCCGGGCGACCTCCACGCGGCACTGCCCGGTGCCCACACGCACGGTGCGGCCTTCGCGGCCGCCGCGGTGGCCGGCGGCGCCGTCGCCGTGCTCACCGACGCCGAGGGCGCCCGCCGGATCGCGGCCATGCCGCCCGGCCCCCCCGGGGAAGTCCCGGTGCTTGTCAGCGACGATCCACGGCGCGACCTCGCCCCGGTGGCGGCGAGGATCTACGGTGATCCCTCTGCGGCGCTGCGCCTGCTCGGCGTCACCGGCACCAACGGGAAGACGACCACGGCCTTCCTGCTCGACGCCGGGCTGCGCGCCGCCGGCCACACCACGGGCCTGATCGGCACGATCGAGACCCGGATCGCCGACGAACGGCTGGCCTCCGCCCGCACCACCCCGGAGGCGAGCGACCTGCAGGCCCTGCTCGCCACGATGGTCGAGCGTGGCGTGGGGGCCGCCACGATGGAGGTGTCCAGCCACGCGCTGGCCCTGCACCGGGCCGACGCCCTGCACTTCGCCGGGGCCGTGTTCACCAACCTCAGCCAGGACCATCTGGACTTCCACTCCTCCATGGAGGACTACTTCGCGGCGAAGGCGTCCCTGTTCGACCCGGCCCGGACCGCCGTCGCGGTGATCGGCGTGGCGGACCGGTGGGGCCGCCGGCTCGCCGAACGGCATCCCGGCGCGATCACGTTCGCCGTCGAGGGGCCGGCCGACTGGACGGCCCGGGACGTCTCCTACGGGCCGACCGGCACACTGCTGCGCGCCGAGGGTCCGGACGGGCTGCGGGTGGATCTGTCCGTGCCGCTGCCCGGCGCCTTTAACGTCGCCAACACGCTCGGCGCGCTGGCGCTGCTCGTCGCCATCGGGGTCCCCCCGGCCACGGCGGCGGCGGGGATCGGCTCCCTGCCCGGGGTGCCCGGCCGGATGGAGCGGGTCGACGCCGGCCAGCCGTTCCTGGCCCTGGTCGACTTCGCGCACACCCCGGACGCGGTCACGACGCTGCTCGAGACGGTTCGCCCGCTGGTGAAGGGCAGGGTCATCGTCGTGCTCGGCTGCGGTGGCGACCGCGACCGCGGCAAGCGCCCGCTGATGGGGGCCGCCGCGGCGACACTCGCCGACGTCGCGATCCTCACGAACGACAATCCGCGCTCGGAGGATCCGGCGGAGATCCTCGCCCAGATGCTCGCCGGGGTCACGGCGCTGTCGGCCTCGGCCACGGTCTTGGTCGAACCGGACCGCGCCGCGGCCATCGCGGCCGCCGTGGCCGAGGCCGGACCTCAGGACGCCGTCGTTGTCGCCGGCAAGGGTCATGAGTCGGGCCAGGAACAGGCGGGGGTGGTGACCCCCTTCGACGATCGGGTCGCCCTGCGCGCCGCGCTCTCCTCGGTGGAGAGGAGATGATCCCGCTGACCCTGGCCGAGGTCGCGTCGGCGACCGGCGGCCGGCTCGACGCGGTGCCCGACCCGGGCGTCACGGTGCGTTCGGTCGTCGTCGACTCCCGCGAGGTCCGCGACGGCGCCTTGTTCGTCGCCCTGGCTGGCAGCCGGGTCGACGGGCACGACTTCGCCGCCGCCGCCGTCGCCGCCGGCGCGTCCGCCGTGCTCGCCGCCCGGTCGGTGGGCGAGCCGGCCGTCATCGTTCCCGATCCGCCTTCGGCGCTCGCCGCGCTCGCCGCGTACGTCCGTGATCTGGCCGCCGCCACCGTGGTCGCCGTGACCGGGTCGGCGGGCAAGACGACGACCAAGGACCTGCTCGCCGACGTGCTGGGCGGGCTCGCCCCGACGGTGGCCGCGCCCGGCTCCTTCAACAACGAGATCGGACTGCCGCTGACGCTGCTGCGCACCGAGCCGGACACGGCGTTCGTCGTCCTGGAGATGGGTGCCCGCGGTCCGGGGCACATCGCCACCCTCTGCGCGGTAGCCCGCCCGGCTGTGGGGGTGGTCCTCAACGTCGGCAGTGCCCACCTGGGCGAGTACGCCGACGGCCGGCTGGGGATCGCCGCGGCTAAGGGCGAGCTTGCCGAGGCCGCGAGCGAGGCCGTCGTGCTCAACGCCGATGACCCGCTGGTCGCGGCGATGGCGGTTCGGACGACGGCCGAAGTGATCACTTTCGGGGAGGGTGGACGGGCCGACGTGCGGGCCGGTGCCGTCGATGTCGACCGGCTGGGCCGCGCCTCGTTCGACCTGCTGGCGCACGGCGAGCACCATCGGGTGACCCTCGGGCTCGTCGGCGCGCACCAGGTGCCGAACGCGTTGGCCGCGGCGGCCGTCGCGATCCGGCTGGGGCTGTCCCCGGACCGGGTCGCCGCGGCGCTGTCCGCCGCCCGCCCGCGCAGCCGGTGGCGGATGGAGGTGACCTCCACCGCGGCCGGGGTGGTGGTCGTCAACGACGCCTACAACGCGAACCCGGAGTCGATGCGGGCGGCGCTGAAGGCGTTGGTGGACATGCGGGGGAAGGGCCGGGCGTTCGCGGTGCTCGGTCCGATGGGGGAACTCGGTGACGCCGCCGCCGCCGAGCACGACGTGCTCGGCCGGTTCGCGGTCCGCCTCGGGGTCGATCGACTGATCGCGGTGGGTCCGGCGGCCCGCCATATCCACCTGGGCGCCTCGCTGGAAGGCTCCTGGGACGGGGAGTCGGTGGAGGTGACCGACGCCGAGGAGGCGGTGGCCCTGGTGGCCGCGCAGGCCGGACCGGACGACGTGGTACTGGTCAAGGCCAGCCGGTCCTTCGGTCTGGAGCGCGTCGCCGAGGCGTTGGTGACCAGATTCGGCGTCCTCGGCGCCGGGATCGAGGGGACATGACGGCGGACGGCTGGCTTCACACACGCGGACCCGCGCGGGTGACGCACGCGTGAGAGGCGTTCTTATCGCGGCCATGGTCGCGTTGGTCGTGTCGTTGCTGGGCACACCCTGGGTGATCCGGCTCTTCCGCCGGCAGGGATATGGCCAGGAGATCCGCGAGGACGGGCCGTCCAGCCACCTGACCAAGCGGGGCACCCCCACGATGGGGGGCACTGTCATCATTGTCGCTGCCCTGGCCGGGTACTTCCTGGCCCACCTGGTGACCGGCATCGGGTTCACCGCGTCGGGTCTGCTTGTGCTGATGGTGATGACCGGGCTTGGCCTGGTCGGCTTTCTGGACGACTACATCAAGATCCGCAAGCAGCGCAGCCTCGGGCTCACCGCCCGGATGAAGTTCACCGGGCAGGCCGCGGTCGCGATCGTCTTCGGCCTGCTGGCCGTCCGGTTCAAGAACGACGCCGGGCTGCTCCCCGGCTCGACGTACATCTCGATCGTGCGGGACACGAGTCTCTCCGTCGGCATCATCGCCTTTCCCTTGCTGGCCTGGATCATCATCGCCGCGACCTCTAACGCGGTGAACCTCACCGACGGCCTCGACGGCCTCGCGGCCGGCACCTCGGCAATGGTGTTCGGCGCGTACGTCATCATCTCCTTCTGGCAGTTCGGCAACCTGTGCGAGCCGCACGCGGCCGAGGCGGGCTGTTACCTCGTGCGTGATCCCCTCGACGTCGCGCTGGTCGCGGCGGCGGCGATGGGGGCCTGTTTCGGGTTCCTGTGGTGGAACGCCAGCCCGGCGAAGATCTTCATGGGGGACACCGGGTCGCTCGCGCTGGGCGGTGCCTTCGCCAGTATCGCGATCGTCAGCCGGACCGAGCTGCTTCTCGTCGTCCTCGGCGGCCTGTTCGTCATCGAGACCCTGTCCGTGATGATCCAGGTCGCGTTCTTCAAGGCGACGAAGAAACGCGTGTTCAACATGGCGCCGATCCATCACCATTTCGAGCTCGCCGAATGGCCCGAGACGACGGTGATCATCAGATTCTGGATCGTCTCGGGACTCGCGGTGGCCTTCGGCCTGGGCCTGTTCTACGCGGAGTTCCTCTCCCACGGAGGTGGCTGACGCCATGACGGGCGACGGTCAGGGCCCGGGCGACGGTCAGGGCCCAGGCAACCTCACGACCTCGATCTCCTGGGCGGGCCTGCCCGTGCTGGTCGTCGGGATCGGGGTCTCCGGGCTCGCCGCGGCCCGGGCGCTGCTTGCCCGCGGTGCGCGGGTCCGGGTCGTCGACGCCGGCGACTCCCCACGTCACCAGGGTGCGGCCGCGACGCTGCGGGCGCTCGGGGCCGAGGTGAACCTCGGCGGCCTGCCGGCCGGCCCCGGGGACAGCGCCCTCGTCGTCACCTCGCCCGGCGTCCCGCCGACGGCCCCGCTGATCACCGGGGCGGCCGGCGCCGGGATCCCGGTCTGGGGGGAGGTGGAGCTCGCCTGGCGGTGGCGGGGTGGGAGCCGGTGGCTCGCCGTCACGGGAACGAACGGCAAGACGACGACCACCGAGATGCTCGGCGCGATGCTCGCCGCCGGTGGCCGGCGATCCACCACCGCCGGGAACATCGGGACCCCGATCGTGGACGCGGTTGCCGCCGAGCCGCCCTACGAGACCCTCGCGGTGGAACTGTCCAGCTTCCAGCTCCATTACACCCACACCATGGCCCCCCTCGCCGCGGCCGTGCTCAACGTCGCCCCCGACCATCTCGACTGGCACGGGGGCGCGGCGGCCTATGCGGCAGCGAAGGCGGGGATCTGGCGTCGTCCCGGGACGACCGCGATCGGCAACGCCGACGACGCAACCAGCGCGGACCTGCTCGCCGCCGCTCCGGGGCGGCGGGTCCTGTTCGGTCTCGACCCGGCGGCCCGGCCGCGGCCCGGCCTGACCGTCGTCGACGGCCACCTCGTCGACGACGCCTTCGGTGGCGGGCGGCTGGTCGCCGTCCGTGACCTCGTGCTGACAAGTCCGCACATGATCTCCAATGCGCTGGCCGCCGCCGCGCTTGCCCGCGCCGAGGGCGTTGGCCCGGCCGCGATCGGCGCGGCGCTCGTCGCTTTCCGGCCCGGCGCCCACCGCAACGCCGAGGTGGCCGTCATCGACGGGGTCCGCTGGGTGGATGACAGCAAGGCGACGAACCCACACGCCGCCGCCGCGTCGCTGGCCGGCTACCCCTCGGTGGTGTGGATCGCGGGCGGCCTCAACAAGGGCCTCGCCTTCGACGATCTCGTCCGCGACGCGCGCCGGGTGCTGCGCGCCGCGGTCCTCATCGGGCGCTGCGCCGATGAGATCGCCGCCGCTCTCGCCCGACACGCCCCCGATGTCCCCGTGGAACGGGCTGACGGCATGGACGATGCGGTGAAGGCTGCGGCGGCGTTCGCGACCACCGGTGACACTGTGCTCTTGGCGCCGGCCGCGGCCTCGATGGACATGTTCCGGGACTACGCGGCGCGCGGAGATCTGTTCGCGGCGGCGGTCCGCGCACGAGAGGGGTAACCGTGGCGGGGTCGGGAGCGTCGTCGCCGCCGTCCACCGGGACGTCGGCGCGGCCCGCGCGGGCGGCGCGAGGGCCCAAAGCCGTGCGAACCGGCTCCGCGGCCGAGCCCGACTCCGCCGGCGGGGGAACCGGCGCGGCGGACGGGGCCGAAGCACGGCTGCCGCTGCTCGACCGGCCGTTGGCGTCCTACTACCTGCTGCTGTCCTCGGCCGCTCTGCTGCTGGTGCTCGGACTGGTCATGGTCCTGTCGGCGTCGAGCGTGCGCTCCTACGCCGACTTCGGCTCCTCCTACACGCTGTTCATCCGGCAGGTGATCTGGGTCGCGATCGGTCTGCCGGTGGTCGCCGTCGCCTCCCGGCTGCCTGTGCGGGTCTTCCGCGCCTTTGCCTACCCGTTGTTGCTCGGGACCGTGCTGATGCTGATGGCGGTGCTCATCCCGGGTATCGGCAGCGTGCGTGGTGGCGCCCGCCAGTGGATCGTCGTCGGGCCGATCACGATCCAGCCCAGCGAGTTGGCGAAGATCGCCCTTGCGCTGTGGTGTTCGGATCTGCTTGTCCGCAAACGGCGGCTGCTGTCCGACCCCAAACACCTGCTCGTTCCGCTGGTCCCGGTGTTCCTGTTCATCGACCTGCTGCTGCTGCTGGAACCGGATCTCGGCGGGGCGATCTGCGTGACCGTCGTGCCGTTGACCGTGCTGTGGGTGATCGGTACCCCGATGCGCCTCTACACCGGGATCCTGGGATCGATGGTCGCGGCGGCGTCGGTCCTCGCCGTGGTCGAGCCCTACCGCGTCCGGCGCCTGCTGTCGTTCACCGATCCGTTCGCCGACGCGCACGGCGACGGCTTCCAGGCCGTGCAGGGCATCTATGCCCTGTCGACCGGCGGCTGGTGGGGGGAGGGCCTTGGCGCATCCCGGGAGAAGTGGCCGCAGTTACTGCCCGCGGTGCACACCGACTTCATCCTCGCGATCATCGGCGAGGAACTCGGGCTGGTCGGCAGCCTGGTGGTGGTGGGCCTGTTCGGCGTGCTGGGATACGCGGGCCTGCGGATTGCGCACCGTTGTGACGAGCTGTTCGTCCGGCTCGCCGCAGCGGGGGTCACCGCCTGGATCCTCGTCCAGGCGGTGGTCAACATAGGTGCCGTCGTGGGTCTGTTGCCGATTACCGGCGTCACCCTTCCGCTGGTGTCGTTCGGTGGCTCCGCGTTGCTGCCGACCCTCGCGGCCCTCGGCATGCTGCTCTCCTTCGCCCGGTCCGAGCCGGCCGCGGCCGAATTCTTGTCCCGACGGGCCGAGGAACGCCACGCCGCGCGTCTCGCCGCGTCCGGCCGGCGCCGCCAGCGCTGGCGCCGCGGCCGGGAGCGGCGCGCCGATGCCACCGGGGTGATACCGCGGGAGGAGAGGCGGCCGCCCGGCCGCCGGGGCCACCGACCGGACCTCGGCCTCGTACCGGTCGACGACGCGCGGTCGGGTCCGGTGGGTCCGGTGCCGGAGTCCGGGTCGGGGCGTTCGTCGGGGCGCATATCATCCCGTGTGCGGGCCCGGGTGACCGGGGCCGGGCTGCCCGGGAGACGGCGTGATGTGTCATCGTCTTGACCGATGTTGCGAAGCGTAGTGCTCGCCGGCGGCGGGACAGCCGGCCACGTGGAACCCGCACTCGCCGTCGCGGACGCGCTGCGGGCGACCGACTCCCGGGTACGGCTGACCCTGCTCGGCACCGCGACCGGTCTGGAGGCGCGCCTGGTGCCCGCCCGGGGCCATGAGTTGGCGACGGTGCCGAAGGTCCCGATGCCGCGCCGCCCCACCCCGGCCGTGTTCAAGCTGCCCGCCCGGTTCCTCGACGCGATCTGTCAGGCGGGGGAGACCCTCGACCTGGTTCGGGCGGACGTGGTCGTGGGGTTCGGTGGATACGTGTCCGCGCCCGCGTACCTCGCCGCCCGGCGCCGCGGCATCCCGATCGTGGTGCACGAGGCGAACCCGCTGCCGGGACTGGCCAACCGGCTCGGCGCCCGGCTCACCCCGTTCGTCGCCACGTCCTACCCGAGCACGCCCCTGCGCGGCGCGACGCTCACCGGGATCCCGCTGCGGGGGGAGATCCTCACCCTCGACCGTTCCCCGGCCGCGATGCGGGCCGCCCGGGCGCGCTACGGGCTCGACCCGCACCGGCCGACCCTGCTCGTCTTCGGCGGTTCGCAGGGCGCCCGCTCGCTCAACCAGGTGATGACGGCGGCGGCGCATCCCCTTGCCGCCGCCGGGATCCAGGTGCTGCACGCGACCGGACCGAAGAACTTCGACGAGGTCGCCGCGGCGCTGCCCCTCGACCTGCCCACGCCATACGAGCTGCGGCCGTACCTCGACCACATCCCCTCGGCCTACGCCGCGGCCGACATGACCCTGTGCCGGTCGGGCGCGATGACATGCGCGGAACTCGCCGCGGCGGGGCTCCCGGCGGTGTACGTCCCCCTGCCGCACGGCAACGGTGAGCAGCGCCGCAACGCGCTGCCGACGGTGGAGGCCGGCGGTGGTCTCCTCGTCGACGACGCCGAGCTCAGCGCGTCCTGGCTGCTCGAGAACGCGCTGCCGGTGCTCATCTCCGCCGAACGGCTGGCGAAGATGTCGGCCGCCTGCGCCGGCAGCGGCCATCCCCAGGCCGCCGCCGCGATCGTCGCCATGATCCGGGACGCCGCCGCCACCCGGCGGCGATCCCGCCCGCGGCACGCGGCTCCCTGACCGCTCCGCCGTCCCCGGCCGCTGGACAGCCAGGGGGTGTCCAACGCTGGCCGGTTATCACAGCGTGACCAGCACGACCACCGGGATCTCCCGTTCCACCTGCTCCTGGTGGCCGCGGATCCCCGGCATCGTCTCGACCAGTGCCTCGTAGAGCCGCTGCCGCTCGTCCCCGGTGGCGGTCAACGCCTCGGCCTCGAACCGGTCGGTGCCGAGCTCCACCACGACCTTCGGCTCGGCCGTCAGGTTCTGGTACCAGTCCGGATGCCGTGGGGCGGCCATGTTGGACGCGAAGACGACGATGCGGCCGGGACCGCCGTCCATGACGTACCCCAGCGGGGTGGTGTGCTCCTTCCCGCTGCGCCGCCCGGTCGTCGTCACGAGCACCAGCCTGGAACCGGGCAGCGTCTTCTCCAACACGCCGCCAGTCGCCCGGTACTCGGCGATCACGGTCTGATTGACCGCCCTGACGTCGAAGCCAGGTCTGCGCGGGTCCTGCGTGTCGGCCATCGTCTCGATCCTCACCTGTCGCCGCCGGCCATGCCGGCGGGGGCGTGTTGCGGCAGTCAACCATCGACGCCGGGCAACAGCCGGCAGGATCATCGCCCGGGACGTCGCGTCGGCGTTACGGGTCCGCGGCGCGGTGCCGCTTTCACGCCGGGGAGGAGGCGCCGTCTCACGGGCATCGGATGGCACTTCTTTGTACGAGAGAATTGAAGCCCTTCTTGTTTTCGACGGTACCCCACCGCGGTACCTCACCGCCGTTCGGACGGCCGTGGGGGAGTACCCGTCGCGGCGAGGTAAGGCGGCATGAGAGCGCCATTGGACGCTCACATGCAACGGTCAACCGGCCGCCGAGAAGCCCAGGGCGGCCAGCAGCCGGGGACCGACCGTGGTGATCGTTCCCGCTCCGAGCGTGAGCAGCAGGATCCCCCGCGACGCCTCGTCGCTCAGGGTGACGCGGACGTCCGTGGCGAGTCGTTCGACGAGTTCGGGCCAGGACACGTAGTATGTTGCCGCCGGCTCGCTCACCCGCTTGACCAGGTCGACGGCATGCAGACCGAGGTCGTCGGTCTCGCGGGCGGCATAGATGTCGGTGACGTACACCCGGTCGGCGTCGCTGAACGCGGCCGCGAAGTCGTCCAGTAGCGCGGCGAACCGACTGAACGTATGTGGCTGGAGTACCGTCCAGATCTGCCGTCCCCGAGCCCGTGAACGGGCCGCGGCGAGCGTCAGACGGACCTCCGTCGGATGATGCGCGTAGTCGTCGATCACCTCCAGGCTGCCCGGACCTCCGGCGGGTCCGACGCCGGTGCTGTCGGCGGGGCCGTTCCAGAAGCCCACGAACTCGAACCGTCGGGCCGCGCCGGTGAAGGTCGTCAGGGTGGTGAGGGTCTGGGCGGGAGCGACTCCCAGCTCGGTGGCGGTGGCGAGGACCGCGAGCGCGTTCAGCACCGAGTGCCGGCCGGGTACCGTCAGGGTCAGCGCGCCGATCTCCTGACCGGCCCGCAGGACGGTCGCCCTGGTCATGTCGTCCCCCGCGGTGGTGACGACGTCGACGGCGCGCCAGTGGCGTTCGGCACCGAAGCCGTAGTCGATCACCGCGACGTCATTCACCGCGACGTCATTGCCGGGCCGCTGGCGACCCAGCTCGGTGAGGACGGCGACCACCCCGGGATGATCTCCGCAGACGACCAGTCGTCCACCCGGCCGGACCCGTCGGGCGAACGCGGCGAAGGCCGTCCGGACCGATGCCTCGTCGGGGAAGACGTCAGGGTGCTCCCACTCGACGTTGGTGATGACGGCGATGCTCGGGTCGAGGCCCGCGAAGGCGCCGCCGTACTCGTCGGACTCCAGGACGAAGACGTCGCCGGAGCCGGCCAGCGCGTTCCCTCCCAGCTGTGACACCTCCGCGCCGATGACCGCCGTGGGATCCAGCCCGGCGGCGCGCAGGACCAGGGTGAGCATCGCCGAGGTGGTCGACTTGCCGTGCGAACCGGCGACGGCGACCAGCCGGTAGCCGGCGGTGAGCTCCGGTAGCCATTCCGAACGGCGGCGCACGGGCAGACCGAGCGCGCGGGCGGCGACGATCTCCGGATGGTCGTCGGGCAGCGCACTGGACGCGACCACGACATCCGCACCGGCGAGCTCGGCGGCGAAGGCGGCCGGACCGGGCGTGGCCCCGATCCGGATCGGTACCCCCCGTGCGCGTAGGGTCGCCACCCGGGGCGAGTCTTCGGAGTCACTGCCGCTCACCGTCCCGCCGCCCGCGAGATGGATCTGGGCCAGCGGAGACAGGCCGCTGCCTCCGATGCCGAGGAAATGGACGTGCTGGGTGCGCTGACCGGTCACGGGAGGCAGTACACCATCATCGGCCCCGGTGGTGGTGAGGTCTCTTGATCCGTGGCACGGCCAGGCGTCGGGATCCGTACATTGATCGGGGTCCGTACATTGAGACGAAGCCCCCGTCGGCTGCGCCGGGAAGGTCGCCGGAGGCGAGTCACGGTTACCACAGACTCCTTCCGGGGCGGGGGTCCCCGCATTGTGGCGAAGCCACCATGCGGGGAAAGTCGTGACGCGCCGACAGCGTCCTTGACCACCGCCGAAGCCGTGCCTACTGTCCGATCCACAGTCGGAAGTTGACATAACTGTAACCGTCTAGCTGACGGTGAAGGTTGAGACTTCGACTGCTTTCCTCGCTCGCCGCGCGGCTCCGCCTTCCCGCGGCGGCGCAGGGGCGGGGTAACCCCCGTCCGACCACCGACGCCGCTGGAGGACCGACACCGCATGGCTGCCCCACAGAACTATCTCGCGGTCATCAAGGTCGTCGGGATCGGTGGTGGTGGCGTCAACGCCGTCAACCGGATGATCGAAGTCGGTCTCAAGGGCGTCGAGTTCATCGCCATCAACACCGATGCCCAGGCCCTGCTCATGAGCGACGCCGACGTGAAACTCGATGTCGGCCGTGAGCTCACCCGAGGCCTCGGCGCCGGAGCCGACCCCGAGGTCGGCCGCCAGGCTGCCGAGGATCACCGGGAGGAGATCGAGGAGGTCCTCAAGGGGGCCGACATGGTCTTCGTCACCGCGGGTGAGGGTGGTGGCACGGGTACCGGCGGTGCGCCGGTCGTCGCGAACGTCGCCCGCTCCCTCGGAGCACTCACCATCGGTGTGGTCACCCGGCCGTTCACCTTCGAGGGTCGGCGCCGGGCCACTCAGGCCGACACCGGTATCGACACTTTGCGTAATGAGGTCGACACCCTCATCGTCATCCCGAACGACCGTCTGCTGGCGATGACGGACCGGGACATCAGCGTTCTCGACGCCTTCCGCAGCGCCGACCAGGTGTTGCTCTCCGGTGTCCAGGGCATCACTGACCTGATCACCACGCCCGGCCTGATCAACCTGGACTTCGCCGACGTCAAGACGGTCATGTCCCATGCCGGCAGCGCCCTGATGGGCATCGGACGGGCCCGCGGCGACGACCGGGCCACCGTCGCCGCCGAACAGGCCATCGCGTCCCCCCTGCTCGAGGCGAGCATGGACGGGGCTCAGGGGGTGCTGCTCAACATCTCGGGTGGGTCGGACCTCGGCCTGTTCGAGATCAACGCGGCCGCCGAGCTGGTCGCCGACGCGGCCCACCCGGAAGCGAACATCATCTTCGGTGCGGTCATCGACGACGCACTCGGGGACGAGGTGCGGGTGACGGTCATCGCCGCCGGCTTCGACACCGTCCAGGACCGGCGGACCCGCACCCTCAACGCGGCGGGGCAGCGGCGCCCGCCGGGGCCGGCCGGCGGGTCGGCTGCCGGGCCGCCGACGGTGGCCGCCCCGGCCACCTCGCCCGCGACAACGATCCTGCCGCCGCTGCCGACGATCTCCACAGTCCCGTCTCGGACGCCGCCCGCCGCCCCCGCCACCCCCGCCGCGCCCCCGCCCGTCGCGCCGGTCCCGCCGCCCACACCGAGCTACCTGCAGGCACCCCCGCCGCCGATCGCGCCGTCGAACGTCGGTCATTACCACCCGGAACCGCTGCCGGGGGCGCCGGCCTCGAACGAACCCGCTGCGGCCGCCACGGCCGAATCGACCGTGATCCCGACGATCGAGTCTCGCCTCGCCCCGCCGAACCGTGAACCGGTGGAGCCGCCGGTCGATCAGGCCTATGGTCAGCACCGCCCGGAGCCGCCGCGCACTGCTCCCCGGCCGACCTACCCGCCTCGCCGGCCGGTGCGGCCGGTGGCCGACGACGACGAGTTGGACGTGCCGGACTTCCTCAAGTAGCCGGTGCCAGGCAGACTTCCGGCATGCCGGTTCTCGTCACCTCGCGCTCGGGCGGGGTCAGCGACCCGCCGTTCGAGGGACTCAATCTGGGCGACCACGTCGGGGATGCCGACGAGGCCGTCGCCGTCAACCGACGCCGGCTCGTCGACCGGCTGCGGATGCCGGTCCAGTACATGCGGCAGGTGCATGGGAGGCAGGTCGCCGTGTTGCGTCGGCACGGGCCGCCTCCACAGGCGGACGCGCTGGTGACCGATGTCCCCGGCCTCGTGCTCGCCGTGATGGTTGCCGACTGCGCACCGGTGCTGTTCGAGGCCCCCGCGGTGGTGGGAGTGGCGCACGCCGGCCGGGTTGGGATGGCCAGTGGCGTGATACACGCCACTCTTGGGGCCCTCGAGCGGCTCGGCGCCGCCCGGGACGAGCTCCGTGTCACCATCGGTCCATGTATCTGTGCCGGCTGTTACGAGGTGCCGGAGGATCTTCGTTGCGAGGTGGATACCCAGGTGCCGGGGAGTGCGGCCACCACCCGCGTCGGCACCGCGGCGATCGACCTGCGTGCCGGTATCCGTCGTCAACTCGCCGCCGCCGGTGTGACCGATATAACAATTTCTGCTCGATGCACCGCCGAGGATCCGGAGCTCTACTCCTACCGTCGAGAGGGTCGGACGGGACGCTTCGCCGGTCTGGCCTGGCTCGGGCCGACGCCATGATCCACCGGCCCGAGATGCCCGCGAGGCATGGCGCATCCGGCTCGGGGGAGTCCGACGGACCGTTCGACCCGGACCGGCCTGCCCCGGACCGGCCTGCCCCGGACCGGCCTGCCCCGGACCGGCCTGCCCCGGACCGGCCTGCCCCGGACCGGCCTGCCCCGGACCGGCCTGCCCCGGACCGGCCTGCCCCGGACCGGCCCGCCCCGGACCGGCCCGCCCCGATCGAGCTCGATCCGGCGCGCCTGGACCGGTTGACGCAGCGGCTGGCCGAGGTCCGGGCTCGGATCGCGGGGGCGGCCCGGGCCGCGGGCCGTGATCCGGACCACCTCACCCTCATTGCGGTCAGTAAAACCTACCCACCCCAGGATGTTGTGATGATGCACACGCTCGGGGTGCGGCACTTCGCCGAGAACCGGGAGCAGGAGGCCGGGCCGAAGGTGAGTCTCGTCACCCGGCTGATCGGCGGGGAACGGAGCGTCCCGGCCAAGGGAACCGGTGACGGCCTGTCCTCCGGTGCCACCGGTTCCGACGATCCGATCTGGCATTTCGTGGGACAACTGCAGCGCAACAAGGCCAGATCCGTTCTTCGTTGGGCGGATTGGGTGCAGTCGGTGGATCGGGTGAGCCTGGTGCCAGTGCTCTCCCGGCTGGCAATGGAACGCGGCCGCCCGCTGTCGATCTGTCTCCAGGTCTCGTTGGACCTCCCTGGTGCTTCCGATGGGAAGATCGGCGCGTCGATCGCCGGCTCGAGGCGCGGAGGGATCGATCCGGCCGGCCTTTCCGCCCTGGCCGATCTTGTCGAGGAGGCGCCGGGACTGGCCCTGCGAGGCGTGATGGCTGTCGCCCCCCGGAGGGGGCAGCCACGACCTGCGTTCGCGCGACTGCGTGAGGTGGCGGAACGCCTGAAGGTGGGGCATCCCCAGGCCACCGTCATCAGTGCCGGCATGTCGGGAGATCTTGAGGACGCTGTGGCCGAAGGCGCGACACACCTTCGGATCGGCACCGCTTTGTTCGGTGAACGGCCTGGTGTCCCTTAGAGTCGCGCCCATGGGGCTCGGGCGCAGGGCGATGGTCTACCTCGGTCTGGCCGAGGAGGATGAGGACTATCTCGACGACGACTATGACGACGGTCGTGCGGTCGGTCGTGACGACCGGCGTGCTATGCACGAACCGGTTCCGATGGACCGTACGGTCCGTCGGATAGACGCACGTGAGGAGCCGGTCGCCATGCCGCGACGTCCACCGGTCGAACCGCTGCGTCCCGCCGGTCCCGTGCCGATGCGCAGGGTGGCCGCGGTGGAGGAGTCGCACCCCTACCGGATCACCACGCTTCAGCCACGCAGCTACAATGAGGCGCGCCAGATCGGCGAGGAGTTCAGGGACGGGACGCCCGTTATCATGAACCTCACCGACATGGACGATGCCGACGCCAAGCGGCTGGTCGACTTCGCCGCAGGTCTGATCTTCGGGCTGCGGGGCGACCTCGAGAAGGTGACAAACAAGGTCTTCCTGCTCTCGCCGCACAACGTCGAGGTCACCGAGACGGACAAGCGACGCATCCGCGAGGGTGGGTTCTACAACCAGTCATAGTCAGGGGGCGTTCGCGTCCCCCCCGTTTCTCAGGAGAGAGCACCATCAGCACAGTAGGAAGCTTGATCTTTTGGGTGCTGACGGTCTATCTGTTGCTCCTGATAGCACGATGGATCATCGATCTGGTTCTTGCCCTCAGCCGATCGTTCCGCCCGACCGGCCCGCTGGTACTGGTCTTCGAGATCGTGTACACGGTAACTGACCCTCCGTTACGATTCATCCGGCGATTTCTTCCGCCGTTGCGGGTGGGTAGCGTTGCGCTTGACCTCGGGTTCCTGCTGCTCTTCCTAGTGGTCATCGTGCTTCGAAGCTATGCGCAGAGGCTGTGACGGGGTTGTTGTGCACACCGCGAGCGCGGGCGCGGCAGACTGCCCGCAGACCGCCCTCTCTTCGGGGAGCGGCGATGCCGCACGAGGAGGCGACGTGGCTCTGACACCACAGGACGTTCAGAACAAGGTCTTCAGTCCGACGAGGTTTCGCACGGGCTACAACGAGGATGAGGTCGACACCTTCCTCGACGAGGTCGAGGCCGAGCTGACGCGGCTGCTGGACGAGAACAGCGACCTGCGCCGGCAGCTCGACGAGGCCCGGCGTTCCGGCGGTGGTGGTCCGGGCGTGCCCGCGCAGATCCTCGAGGAGAACCAGGGCCTGCGCCGCCAGCTCGACGAGGCGCGTCGCCAGATCGCCCAGGCGCAGGCCCAGGCCGCCCAGGCTGCCCGGGAGCGGGGCCAGCAGCCGCAGCCCCCCGCGCCGCAGCAGGGTGGCGCCCCCACCACGGTGATCTCGGCGGTGGGTACCTCCGGACCGCCCGCCCGGGCCGGCGGCAACCCGCAGGTGGAGGCCGACATCGAGCAGCGGGTCGCCCGTACCCTCGTGCTGGCCCAGCGCACGGCGGACGAGGCGCTGCGCGAGGCGCGCGCGGAGTCCGAACGCGCCCGCCGCGAGGCGAGGGCGGACGCGGACCGCATCATCGGTGAGGCCCGGGCGCACGTGGCCGAGCAGCTCGGCGGCTTGGAGGACGACAAGCGTCGTCTCGAGGGCCAGGTCGAGCAGCTTCGGGCGTTCGAGCGGGAGTACCGCACCCGGCTGCGGGCCTACCTGGAGATGCAGCTGCGGGACCTGGACGGCATGCCGACCCAGCCGGCCGTCGGTGCCGGCGGGCCTCCGCGGCCGGGCCTCAACCCGGGTGGTGGACCCACACCGCCCGCGGTGGGCATGGGGCCCAGTGGCGCTGCGCAGAGCCCCGCCCACCAGCCGACCTTCCCGCCCGGTCCGCCCCTGCCCGCCGGCGCCGCCATGGCCCGCGACAACGGTCACGGCCGGCCGGACATGGACGCCACCCGGCGGGACGCCCCGGGAATGCAGGAGTTCTGATCATCCACCGCGCGGCCCTCGGCGGGTCCGGCGTGGCCCTCGGCACCGGCGCGGACGGCCGGTCTCGTGATGGGGTGATCGAGAGATGCTGACGCTTTGTGGAGCGGTTCTTGCTCTGTGTACGGTTCTTGCGGTGGTCGGCATCCTCGCCGGCAGCGGTTTCGTCTATGCGTCCCTGATCTTGACGCTGGCCGCCGCGGCGCTGCTCCCGGCGGGAGCAGTACGCCGGGCCTCTCGCTGGCCCCGGGCCTCTCGCTGACCCCGGGCCTCGGTCTCAGCCGCCGGTCGTCTCGTGCCGGGTGAGCGTGAACGCCAGGCCCAGCTCCTCGGCCGCCGAGCGGGCTGCCGTCTCGCGCGGCTGCGCCGCAGGTAGCTCCGTGCGGGCCGCCTCGGTGAAGGAGACCGCCAGCACCTCCTCGGCCACCGTCTGACCGTGGGTACGCAGAGCGAGCGCGGTCTCCTCGCGCGTCGCCGCCCAGGAGACGTCCACCCGGTCGGTGATCTCCAGCCCCGCCGCCTTGCGCGCGTCCTGGAGCACCCGGACGACGTCGCGGGCGAGCCCGGCGCGGGCGAGCTGCGGGGAGATCTCCAGGTCGAGGGCGACGGAGAGCCCGGACTCGGCGGTGACCGCCCAGCCCTGCCGCGGCGTCTCCGTGATGATCAGCTCGTCCCCGGACAGCTCGACGTCCTCCCCGTCAACGGTGACGGTGAGCCGTCCGTTGACGGGAGGACCGGCGGCCGCGATGGCCGCGGCGGCCGCCTTGGTGTTCCTGCCGAAGCGCCGCCCCAGCGCCCGGAAGTTCGGCTTCACCGAGATGTCGACGACCTCCGAGGTCGCCGGCTCCACCGTGGTCACGTTGAGCTCCTCGGTGATCTGCGCGATCAGCTCGGGGGAGAGCTCGTCAAAGGCACTCGCGCCGACGACCGCCCGCGGCAACGGCTGGCGGGTGCGCACCCCGCTGGCGGCCCGGGCGGCGCGGCCGAGTTCCACGATCCGCCGGACGAGATCCATCTGCTCCGAGAGCTCCGGCGTGTGCAGCCCCGCCGGGAGCTCGGGCCAGGCGGCCAGGTGCACCGAGTCGGGGGTCCGCGGGGATGCGTCGGCGAACAGCCGTGACCACAGCCAGTCGGTGAGGAACGGCGTGAACGGCGCCATCACCCGGGTCAGCGCGTCCAGGCAGGTGTGCAGGGTGCTCAGGGCGTCGGCGTCGCCGGCCCAGAACCGGCGGCGGGACCGGCGGACGTACCAGTTGGACAGGTCGTCGACGAACCGGGCGATCCGCCGCCCGGCCCGCAGCGAGTCGAAGTTCTCCAGCGCATCGTCCACCTCGGCGACGGTGGCCGCGAGCTCGGACAGCGCCCAGCGGTCCAGCACGTGCCGTCGGGCCGGCGGTGTCGCGCGCGGGTCCGCGGCCGGGTCCGCGCCTGGGCGCCAGCCGGCTGCCCCGGCATAGAGAGCGAAGAAGGACGAGGTGTTCCAGTAGGTGAGCAGGACCTTGCGGACGATGTCCTCGATCGCCTCGTGACTCACCCGGCGGTCCGCCCACGGCGAGCCGCCGGCGAGCATCAGCCAGCGGACCGCGTCCGCGCCGTGCCGCTCGAACAGCTCGAAGGGATCGAGCACGTTGCCGAGATGCTTGCTCATCTTGCGGCCGTCGGCGTCCAGGAGCAGGCCGAGACAGAGCACCGTCTCGTAGGAGGAGCGGCCGAACACCAGCGTGCCGACCGCCATCATCGTGTAGAACCAGCCGCGGGTCTGGTCGATCGCCTCGCAAATGTACTGCGCCGGGTACTGCCGGGTGAACGCCGCGAGGTTGTGGTGCGGGGCGCCCCACTGGGCGAACGGCATCGCGCCGCTGTCATACCAGACGTCGATCACCTCGGGCACCCGGTGCGAGGCGCCGCCACAGGTCGGGCAGGTCCCGGTGACCTCGTCGACGAACGGGCGGTGCGGGTCGAGGTCGGCCAGGTTCCGCCCGGCGAGCTCGGAGAGCTCCGCGAGTGACCCGACGCACACCAGGTGGGTGGGGTCGTCGTCGCAGCGCCAGACCGGCAGCGGTGTCCCCCAGTATCGGTTGCGGGACAGCGCCCAGTCGACGTTGCCGCGCAGCCACTCGCCGTACCGACCGGTCTTGATCCGCTCGGGGTGCCAGGTCGTCCGCTCGTTCTGCGCCAGCAGCTCGTCGCGGATGGCGGTGGTCCGGATGTACCAGGACGGCAGCGGATAGTAGATCAACGGTGTGTGACAGCGCCAGCAGTGCGGATAACTGTGCGTATACGTCGACGCCCGCCACAGCCGGCCCCGCTCGCGCAGGTCGGCGGTCAGCGGCGCGTCGGCATCCTTGAAGAACATCCCGCCGACCAGGGGGACGTCGGCGAGGAAGCGACCGTCCGTCCCGATCGGGTTCACCACCGGCAGCCCGCTCGCCCGGCAGACTGCGAGGTCCTCCGCGCCGAACGCTGGCGCCTGGTGGACCAGGCCCGTGCCATCCGTGGTCGTCACGTAGTCGGCGAGCACGACCGAGTGCGGGACGCCGGTGCCGGCCGCGAACCGCTCGGCCGCCAGCAGCTCGAACGGGCGGGTGTAGCGGGCACCGGCCAGCTCCGCCCCGCGGAACCGCTCGACGATCTCGGCGTCCTCGCCGAGGGCCGCGGTGACCAGTGGTTCGGCGACGACGAACAACTCCCCGTCCCCCGCGCGGGCCAGGACGTACTCCACCTCCGGATGAACGGCCACCGCCGTGTTCGACACCAGCGTCCACGGGGTCGTCGTCCATACCAGCAGCTGCGCACCCTGCCCGGCGAGGCCCAGGGCGTCGGCGACGAGCGGGAAACGGACGTAGACCGAGGGGTCGTCGACGTCCGAGTAGCCCTGGGACACCTCGTGGTCACTAAGCGGCGTTTCGTCGCGCGGGCAGTACGGGGTGACCCGGAAGTCCTCGACCAGCAGGCCCTGGTCGAAGATCTGCTTGAGCGACCACCAGACGCTCTCGACGTAGCTGGTGTCCATGGTGCGGTAGGCGCCATCGAGGTCGACCCAATAGCCCATCCGCTCGGTCATCGCGGAGAAGTCCGCGACATGGCGCAGCACCGACTCGCGGCACCGGGCGTTGAACTCGGCGATGCCGAACGCCTCGATGTCGTTTTTGCTGGTGAAGCCGAGCTCCTTCTCGACCGCGAGCTCGACGGGCAGCCCGTGGCAGTCCCAGCCCGCCCGCCGGGGAACGTGGTAGCCCTTCATCGTCCGGTAGCGGGGGAACAGGTCCTTGAAGACCCTGGCCTCCACGTGGTGCGCCCCCGGCCTGCCGTTGGCGGTGGGTGGGCCCTCGTAGAAAACCCACAGCGGGCGGTCCGCGGTGGCCTCCAGCGAACGGTGGAACACCTTGGTGTCGCGCCAGCGGGCCAACGTCTCCCGCTCCAGGGCGGGCAGGTCCACCTGGGCGGGCAGCGGAGCGAAGGTGGGATGCCGCAGAGGGGTGCTCATCGTGGGGACCCGGTCTCCATAGTCGTAATCTCCGTCGGGCTGGTTCTCCAACGGAGGGACGACGCCTCACCGGTCCCGGGCGTGACCATCCGGCCGATGCGCCGGCCGCCTGTCCTACCCGGACCGGGGGTACCGCGGTACCACCCTCCTTGCGCACCCGCTCGGCCGGATCGGGCCGAGGGATGGCCCCTCGTTGTCCTCGCGGCGGCCGGATCTACTGGGGACCCGATGGTCGACCGGATTCCGTTCTTCCGGCGGCTCGGGGGTGATCTTCGCGACGCGCTGGCCACCGGGCTTCCACCGACCCCGGCTCGCTCGGGCTGCGCCCGCCGCTACTCGTCCCCGTCCACGCCGTACCGCTGTCCATCAGCGTAGCTCAGCGGGACGAGTGGTCCCGTCCCCGGCTCGGCCCTTCGCCGCGCGGCCGGTTCATCGTCGGGACTCGGGGCCGTAGAGTGGTCCGGTAGGAGAGGTGCCGACCATCGGGAGCGGTGTGTCCGAAGATCCCGTCGATCACGCGGTGACCGCGCCGGGGGGCGTCACCCCGGGCGCGGGGTCCGTCGCGCCGGCGATGTCGACGAAGCCCTCGGCCCCGCCCGGGGGGTCGACGCCGGTGCCGCACGGGCGGGACGAGGCTCGCCCTACCGCCGGTTCCCGCCGGGCGGTGGCCACGCTGACGGTCGCGGCGGCGATCGTCCTGCTGTCGGACATCCTCACCAAGCATGTCGCGGTGGCCACCCTGTCTGACCGGGGGCCTGTCGAGGTCATCCCCGGCCTGCTCGACCTGGAGCTCACCCGCAACTCCGGAGCGGCCTTCAGCCTCGCGGGCGGCGCGACGGTGCTACTCAGCCTGGTCGCCCTGGCCGTGGTCGCGGTGGTGGTGTTCACCGCCCGCCGGCTGCGGTCGGTGGGGTGGGCTCTCGTGCTCGGCGCCCTGCTCGGCGGGGCGGTGGGCAACCTCGCCGACCGCCTCTTCCGCGCGCCCGGTCCCCTGCGCGGTCACGTCGTGGACTTCGTCCACCTCCACTACTGGCCCATCTTCAACGTGGCCGACTCCGCGATCGTCTGCGGCGGCGTGCTCGCGGTCATCCTGTCCCTGCGCGGCGTGGGTCTGGACGGCACGCGCTACGCCGAGCATCATCCCCCCGGCGGGGGCAGTGACCATCACGGGCGGTGACCTGCGGTCCCTGCCGGTCCCGGACGGGCTCGACGGCGTCCGTCTCGACGCGGCGATCGCGAGGATGTTCGGGCTGTCGCGGACCGTGGCCGCCGCGCTCGTCGACGACGGCCAGGCGAGCCTCGACGGGAAGGTCCGGGGCCGGTCCGACCGGGTCAGCGGCGGTGCCTGGCTGGAGGTCCGGCTGCCCGCTCCGCCGCGTCCGGTGGCGGTGGAACCCACGCCGGTCGAGGCTCTCGGCATTCTCTACGACGACGACGACATCATCGTGGTGGACAAGCCGGTCGGGGTCGCCGTCCATCCGGCGCCCGGCTTCACCGGACCGACCGTGATCGGGGCGTTGGCCGCCGCGGGATACCGCATTTCCACCTCGGGCGCGGCCGAGCGTCAGGGGGTGGTGCACCGTCTCGACGTCGGTACCACCGGGGTGATGGTGGTCGCCAAGAGCGAGCGCGCATATACCCTGCTGAAACGGGCGTTTCGTGACCGTACGGTGGACAAGCGCTACCGGGCCGTGGTGCAGGGCCATCCCGATCCGCTGCGGGGCACCGTGGACGCCCCGATCGACCGGCATCCGCGCCGGCCGGGGCTGTTCGCCGTCGTCGCGGACGGCAAGCCGAGTATCACCCACTACGACCTCCAGGAGGCGTTCCGGGCCGCCTCCCTGCTGTCCGTGCGATTGGAGACCGGGCGCACCCACCAGATCCGGGTGCACATGTCCGCCCTGCGGCACCCGTGTGTCGGGGATCTCGCCTACGGGGCCGATCCCACGCTCGCCGAGCGGCTCGGCCTGACCCGCCAGTGGCTGCACGCGGCGCGGCTGTCCTTCGATCATCCCGGTCACGGCGGACGGGTCGAGTTCACCAGTCCGGACCCGGCTGACCTGGCCGAGGCGGTGGAACGGCTGCGGGACCAGCCATGACGGAGCCGGCGACGCTCGGGGAGGCGACCTCGGCGCCGGTGCCCGCTCCCGCGGCACCCGGGGGAGCGGTGCCGGCCCCGGCCCCCGCCTGCCGGGGGTGGTCCACCGTGCGCCCACCGGTCCACGGGTTGGGGGCGCTGCTCGATCGGGTCGACGCCCGCACGCTGCCGGCGACCTCTCGCGCGATCGCGATCGTCCGGGTGTGGATGGTGGGCCTGGCGGAGCGGGAGATCGGTCGGGTCCGCCGAACCCGGGACCGGGTCCGGCGGACCCGGGACCGGGTCCGGCCCTCGCCTGCCGGCTCCGACGACGATGACGGTCCGCCGGCCCTGCTCGACGTGGCCGGAGTCACGCCCGGCGGGGTGGTGGACTGGGGCGTCCGGATGCTCGTCCTCGGACTCGTCGCGTTGATCGTGGTGAGCGCGACGGCCGCGATCCTGCAGGGCGTCGATCATGCTCCGTCGTCCGGACCGTCCTCCTCGGCGACCGAGCAGGCAGCGACGTCCGCGAACCAGCCGGCGGCGCCCGACCAGCCGGTGGCGCCCGCGCTGCCCGCGGTGACGATCGGCCCCGGGCCGAACGACCCGGTCGCCGACTACCTCGGCGCCAGCCGGCAGAACCTCGCGTTGCTGACCTCGGCCGCCCCCGGCGCCGATCTCTACGCCGTGGCCAGTCTCACCGCGCCCCGCACCCCCGCCGACCTGCTCGAGGTGTTCGGCGACTTCCGGACCGTCCAGGTGTTCTTCACCGCCGGTATCGGGGGTGAACAGGAGCAGGCCGTCGTGCGCGATCCGGTGGCCGACGTCCGGGCGGCCTTCGGGTCGGCGGCGGCCCAGGCGGACGCCCGAGCCGCCGCCGACACACAGGTCGGCAACACCGCCGCCGCCGACCGCGAGCGGCGGGCGGCGAACGACCTGCGGGCCGGGTGCGGGTGTCTGTTCGCCGTGGTGGTCCGCGCCCCGGCCGGCCGGCTCTCGCAGCTCGAAACCGATCCCCGGGTGCGGGTGGTGGATCCGGCCCCACCGGGAAGCGGGCCGCCGGGTGTGAGATTCATCCCACTGTCCCCGGACCGTCGCTGATCCGGTTGAGCCGTCCGCATGATCGGACGGCGTGCCGGGCACGGGTGGCGGACGGTGACCGTTCTGGCGTGGCATCCGACCCCTGCGCCATCGTCGACCGGGACAGGAGAGGATGAGGGGCGAGACCGGCTTCGTCACCTGGGGTTGCGACCGGCCGGGGAGTTCACGGATCATGATGAGGAGACCCAGGTTGAAGCTGGCGAAGGGCACCCGGGAGGTCTTCGACGCGGAGAGCCTGCTCGAGGAGTACCTGGGGCCGCGCAAGCGAGGTCTGCGCTACGCCTACCCGTACTACGACGGCCTGGTCACCAATAGTGATCCGGATCTGCTGTGCACCGGGGATCTCCTGGCCCCGTGCCTGCTCGGCGTCCACGTGGACCTGGATCGGATGCACACGCTCACCGCGCTGATGCCGTTGCTGCAGCGGGCGTTGGACAGGCTTCCTCCCGGCATCGAGCTCATCGAGGCCGACGAGGTCACCCTCGATCTGGTCGCCGCGCTCTACGACCCCCTCGACGACCCGGACGTCTCCGACCGGGACGTCAAGGGCTCCCTCATCGCCAAGGTGCTGCACCGCAAGCGGCCCGCCCTGGTCCCGTTGTTCGACTCCAAGGTGAGGATCTTCTACCAGCACGAGGACTGCGTCCCGCCGTCGCCGCGGGACGGGCGGTCCTGGCGGCAGTACATGGGCCTGCTCATCCGCGCGATGCAGTACGACCTGCGGGAGAACGCCGAGGAGTTCCGCCGGCTCGGGGCGCTGGTACCCGTCGCGGGTCCCCCGATCACCCCGCTGCGGATGCTCGACGTCGTGGTGTGGATGAGCAGCGCGGTGTGATCAGCGCCCGTTGTCGGCCCGGGACCATCGACCGGCTCCGACTGCGACAATGGTCGATGTGTTGAGCTACGCGGTCCGCGGGCTCACCCGGCGGCACGGGACGGGTGAGCATGCCGTTCTCGCCAATGATCGGATCGATCTCGACGTCCGGCAGGGCGAGGTGTTCGGGGTGCTCGGGCCGAACGGCGCCGGGAAGACCACGCTGGTCCGCCAGTTGATGGGTCTGCTGCGGCCGGACGCGGGCACGATTACCCTTTTTGGCCGCGACGTGCTGGCCGCCCGCGGTCTGCCGGCCCGGCTCGCCGCCTATCTGGGCCAGGACGATCTCGCGCTGGCCGAGCTGCCGGTCGCCACCGCCGTGGCGACCACCGCCCGCATGCGCGGCGTCCCCCGCTCCGCCGTGCGGGCGGTCCGTGACGCCGTGCTCGGCGAGCTCGGTCTGGAGGCGGTGGCGCATCGCCCGCTGTCGAAGCTGTCCGGTGGGCAACGCCGGCTGGCGTGTGTCGCTACCACCCTGGTGGGGGACCGGCCGATGCTCGTCCTCGACGAGCCGACCACCGGCCTCGACCCCGTCGCCCGGCGGGCCGTGTGGTCGGCGCTGCAACGTCGCCGGGACACCGTCGGTGTCACCGTCCTGCTGATCACGCACAACGTCCTCGAGGCGGAGTCGGTGCTTGACCGGGTCGCCGTCCTGGATGCCGGGCGGGTGATCGCCTGCGACACTCCGGGCCAGCTCAAGGCATCGTTGTCCGGTGACGTCCGGCTCGACCTCGCGTGGCGCCACGACCCGCCCGCGGACGACCCCACCGTCGCGACGTTGGCCGCGCTCGCCGTGGTCAACGGACGGCGGTGGACCATCCGGTTGGCTCCGGCCGCGGCCCGTGACGCCCTCGGCCGGTTGACCGCCGGCCCGGCGTTCGCCGCGCTGGACGATTTCAGTCTCGCCACCCCCTCGCTGGAGGACGTGTACCTCACCCTCGGCGGCAGGTCGCGGGACCTGGAGCGCGCATGATCGTGATTTTCCGGTGACCGTCGTTCCGGACGCGCGCGGGGCACCCGGTGGCGGGGCACCCGGGGTGCCGGCGCCATCGGTCGCGGATGGCCGCCCGGCTCCCGCCACGCGGCCGGTGTCGGCCTCCGCCCCGCCGAGCAGTGCCCCGCCGCAGCTGCCGCCGCCGACGTCGTTCCGCACCGCGTTCGGTGCGGTCTACCGCGGGCAGCTCGCCCGCTCCAAGGTGGGACGGATCCCCCTGTTGTTCGTCGCGTCGTTCCAGTCGGTCGGGATCCTCGTGCTGCTGCGCGGGATCCTCGACGTCGGCGACACCACGGCCGCCGGGCAGGTCGTGGCGGGTTCCACGGTGCTCGTGGTCGCCTTCGTCGCGTTGAACCTGCTGGCCCAGCGGTTCGGGGCGCTGCGGGCGGCCGGTGCCCTGGACTACTACCTCACGTTGCCGGTGCCCGGCGTCGCGGTGGTGCTGGGCACGGCGGCCTCGTACGCGACCTTCGCGGCGCCCGGCACTGTCGTCACCGCGGTGCTGGGGGCGCTGCTCTACGGGCTGCCGCTGTCCGGCCTGTGGCTGCTGCTGCCCGTCGTGGCGCTCGCCGGGATCTGCCTGTCCGGGCTCGGGGCGGCGATCGGCCTGCTCGCCCCTCGGCCGGAGCTCGCGACCGTCGCCGGCCAGCTCGGAATGAGCATCGTGCTGTTCTTCGGTGTGATCCCCTCCGGCCGGCTGCCCGAGGTCGGCCGCTGGGCGCGGGACGCGTTGCCCAGCAGCTACGCGGTGGACGCCCTCGCGGCCGCCTTCCAACCCGGTGTCGACTGGGCGAAGGTGGTCCTCGACCTCGGGATCTGCGCCGCCGTCGGGATGGTGGCGCTGTCTGTCGCGGCGATGGCACTGCGCCGTGTCGGCACGTCCTGAGGGCGTCATAGTTAGCGGGGCCAGCGTAGTAGCAGGACTGCTGCGGGACCGACCGGCGCGGTAGGGTCAACGGCCTGCGGCCGGTCGGCGACAACGCGCTGGTAGGCCGGGGATGCTGGTAGGCCGGGGATGCTGGTAGGCCGGGGACGAGGAGACAGACAGCCAGTGGCAGAAAGCGCGTCATGATGGAGCGGTCGTCGGGCATCCGCGGAGTCGAGCCGGTCGCGCTGTCCGTCCCACCCGGGGACGTCCCACCCGGGGACGGGCCGCACCACCCTGGTCAGCCGACCCTCGATCCGGCGATCGCCGTCCCCGCGGCCGGTGAACCGGCGCCGCCCGGGCGGAACCCGGGCCGGGCGTTCGGTGCTCGTTCGGCGGCCGTCGCCGGCCTGATCTGCGCGGCGGCGATGGCGCTCGCCGGCTTCCCGCTCGGCCTGCTCTGGGCCGCGACCGCGCCGCATCTGGATCTTGCCGTGGCGTTGGACGGGCATGAATCGGCGTTTACGGTCCAGAGCGACATCGACGTCCGGTTCGCCCTGATCTGCGCGGTCGCCGGCGTGATCGGCGGTGCCGTGGCGTGCTGGCGGGTCCGGGACGCGGGATGGCCGGTCCCGGTCGGGCTCGCCGCGGGCGGTATCGGCGGCTCGCTGATCGCCGGCTGGATCGGCCACCTGCGGCGCTCGCCCCAGCTGCTGCACGCGCTGCCGAAGGACGCCTCTCCGCTGCTCACCGACCTGGTGGACATGAAGGTCCGCGCGGGCGGGCTCTACTTTGTCATGCCGGTGACCGCCCTGCTCGTACTCCTCGTCGGGCTGTGGGTGACCTCGCGGGCCCAGTCGGACGCCGCCGAGGACAGGCGGGGTCCGACCGCGCCCGGCGACGCGCCCGGCCACGGGGCTGGGGCTGAGGTCGGGGCTGGGGACTGAGCGTCGATCCCCCGGGTGGCGAACGTCCCACGGTTCGGGCTGGGGTCAGTTCGGGCGGGGGTCAGTTCGGGCTGGGATCGACCCGGCGCAACTCGCTCGATCCGATGGTGGTGATCTTTTCCAGGAGGCCGATCTCCCGGCGGAGCAGCGCCCGTTCGGCCCGCAGTCGGTTGGCCGCGTCCGGCGCGGCGAGCAGCCCCTGACGTTCGGTGACGTCGGTGACGGCGGCGGCGGCGATCACGTACGAAAGGGCGATCGGGTCGTCGGGGAGGTCCGGCAGCGAGATCTGCACGGTGCCGGTGGCGGCGAGCCGGTCGGCGTAGGTTCGGAGCAGACGCTGGACTGCCGGAACGGTGTCGTCGGTGTCGTCGGTGTCGCCGACGTCGTCCGGCAGGTAGTCGACATCCCCGACGAGGTAGGGCTCGCTGTGCCGGTCCACCGTGCGGATCCGGAACCGGTCACCGCCCACCGTGATGAGCGAGAACCGCCCGTCGGAGTGTTCCTGGACGCGCCGCAGCACGGCGGTGCAGCCCACGTCGTGGATCGCCGGCAGGGCCGGACCCACCTCCCGGCCTCGCCGGATGGCGATCACTCCGAACCGTCGGACCTGGTCGGCGGGCTGCTCGAGCAGTTTCCGCACCAAGATCCGGTACCGTTCCTCGAAGATCTCCAGGGGTAGGACCAGCCCGGGGAGCAGGACCGTCCCGAGCGGGAACAGAGGAAGCCGCTCGCTCAACTGCGGTGCCTTCTTCCTGCCCTGCCCTCTCCGGCCCCGGACGGGACCGGAAGCGGCCGGCGGCGGTCGGGCGAGGACCGCCTGGGGCGGGTCCACGACCAGGAGTCGGACGTTTGTCCCAACCCTGTCCCCCGGTAGCCATGGTGTCCATCCACGAAGGGCTGTGATTCTCACCGGGCGCGGGTTCGGGCGCGGGTTCGGGCGCGGGTTCGGGCGGTGGACCGTCGGTGCCTGGGGACCTTCCATCCGGGTTCGTTCGCGGGACAATGGCCCGGTGTGGGAAACCGAGCCGGAGCTACTGGTCGTCTTCCATCGGCCGGACCGGGGCTTCTCGACCGGCACGGGTGTCGACCCACTGGCCGAACTGGCCGTCCTCGGCACCGTGACCTCGGCCTTGCGCCCCCGGCTGGCTCTCGTGGCGCTGCCCCCCTCCCGGGCGCCGGAGGTGGCTGCCCTGCCCGGGGTGTGCGGGGTCTTCATCGATCAGGTTCCCCCGGCGCTGCGGGAGACCCTCACCGCAGCCGAGAGCCTGTTCGTCGACGGCTGGCTGGCGCGGAGGGGCGCCAAGCGCCGCGATCCCGCAGGTGGTGAGCCCTGGGACACGCCGGGGTACCTCCCGCCCGACCGGCCACCCGGGGCGGCGCCGGCCGGATGACCCCGCGCGGCGGCTCAGAACACGCGCGGCGGCTCAGAACACGCGCGGCGGCTCAGAACACGCGCGGCGGCTCAGAACACGCGCCGGGGGACCGACCAGCTTGCACCGGGGCCCGACGAACGCCAGACCATGTGGAGCCGGTCGCCGACGCGGGCGAGCACCTCCAGATGCCCGTCGAAGTTGCTCTGGATCATCGAGACGGCGTCCACCCGGCCCAGCTCCGGTGCGAACGGCCGCGGTCCGCTCCAGCCCGGGGAGGGCGCGCCGTTGTTCCGGTAGAAGTGGATGAGCCCGCGGTCCGCGGCGGGGACGACCACCTCGAAGTTGCGGGAGCCGTCGGGGAAGGCGCTCTGGATGAGCGCCGGATTGCCCGTCACGCCCTCGGCGAAGACGGGGCCGGTGCGCCAGACCGCCCCGTTGTCGCGGGTGAGGTGCACGAGCCGGTTGCCGACCCGGGCGACCGCTTCCAGCATCCCGTTGCCGCCGCCCAGCGTGCCGTGGATGAGGCTGACGGCGTCGACGCGCCCGAGGTTCGCGCCGAACAGCTTCGGAGTGCTCCACGGAAATCCGTGGATGTCATGGTTGCGCCACAGGTGCAGGATGCCGACGTCCGCGGCGGGCACGAGCAGTTCGAAGTTGCCCTTGGTGCCCAGCCGGCTCTGCACCAGCGACGGAACGCCCCCCACCCCCTGGACGAGGCGGGTCGGCGGGTGCCAGGCGAAGGCGCCGGTGGAGTCCCGCCACAGGAAGTACAGCGTCGAGCCGACCCGGACGGCGACCTCGAGGGGTCCCGGCCTGGCCAGGGTGCTCTGGATCATGGTGGCGGCATCGATCCGGCCGAGCTCCTGAGCCGTCTGCCACGGGGCCATCCAGGGGAAGCCAGCCGCGTCGTTGTCCCGCCAGACGTGGGTCAGCCCGGCGAAGGCCGACGGGACGACGGCGTCGAAGTTGCCGATCTGGCCGAGCCCCCTGGCCTGGACGAGCGCCGGGTTGCCGCTTACTCCGTGGCCCCAGCCGATGTGGCTGGGGGTGTAGCGGCACAGCGCGAAACTGTTCGAGCGCATCAGGCAGTCGACGGGCGCGGGCGCGCAGGCGTCGCAGTTGCCGTTCGGGGCGTGGAACGCCCCCCACCGACCGCCGCAGTCGCACTGGGCGCCCGCGTACTCGTCCGGAGCGCCGAAGATGTGGCCGGTCTCGTGGGTGAAGACCCGGTCGATATTGTCCGGTCCCCAGCCGTCGTTGTCGACGGACATCACGAGCCGGGGGCCACCCACCGAGGAGTACGCGAAGTATCCCAGCGGATACTTGGTGAAGAACGCGCAGTAGGCGGACCGGGTGCCGAGCCGGGACCGGAGCGCGTCGACGTAGTCGTAGACGCCGTCGAAGCTGGCCGCGTAGCCGAGCCGGCTCATGGTGGGGTCACGCCACAGCGCCTCGAGGTCGGGCGCGTTCGGGTCCGGTGGGACGGACAGCCGCACGATCTGGATGTCGTAGTGGAAGGTCAGGTCGGCAGCCGGGTTCGTGGTTGCGTACCAGGACAACCCGTTCTGCACCTCAGCTACGATCTTGGTGCGTTCCGCGGCGGTCAGTTGCAGCGCGGTGGTCGGCCCTTCCACGAGGATCAGCCCGACGGCCACCGATCCCTCCAGCGCCGCGCTGGTGGGGGAGGACGCCTGGGCGATCTGCGCGGTGGCCCGGGTGTCCGTGGCCCGGGTGTCCGTGGGCGCGGAGGTCGGGCTCTGGGCCTCGGCCCGCCCGTTCGGCTGGGCATGCGGTGTCGGCTGGGCATGCGGTGTCGGCTGGGCATGCGGTGTCGGCTGGGCATGCGGTGTCGGCTGGGCATGTGGTGTCGGCTGGGCATGCGGTGTCGGCTGGGCATGTGGTGTCGGCTGGTCCGGACCAGGCGAGCTGCCCCGGGGCGGCGGGATGTCGGTGCAGGGCCGGTCCATGTCCCATGGCCGGCCGTCGCGGGGACGTTCCTGCTTGAGCTGCCGGTAGGCGGCGCTGGCCCGCAGGCGGAAGGCGTCCAGCCCGAGCGTCTCGGCGCGGTTCAGCCCGGGCGACACCCCGGTGGTCGACACGACGCTGCCGTCCGCGGGGGGGAGTACCGCCGCCGCCAGCCGGGCGGCGGTGCGCTCCGCCGTCGCCGTGGAGGTGCCCCGAGGCTGGCCCAACACGTGGACCCTGCCGTAGCGGTGCAGCGGCCGTCGTTCGTTGGCCAGGGTGGGATCGGCTGGCGAGCCGTCGCCCTCGGCGGTCTGGTCTACCCCGTCATCCGAGGACGCGTCGGTGGGTGCGATCGCCGCGAACGCCGCACGGAGTGCTCGGCCCGTCTCCCCTCCGGCCGAGATGATGAGCGCGTGTTCGTCGGCCGGTACGTCCCCCGCCATACTTGATCGTTTTCCTTTCGGTGGGGATGGCTGTGCGGAGTTGTATCGTGTTGCGGCTTTGTTGTGCCGGCTTTTGTGAAAACAAGTACGCAGAGTGCCGATCTGGTGCCTTCGCCTGCTTTGTTCAGAGGGATTGCGCCAACATAGCCGGCGGCGGGCGTCCACCCGGCCGGAGCCGGGCAGCCGCCCGGGTGGCTCGGCGTCTCGGCGTCTCGGCGTCTCGGCGTCTCAGCGTCTCAGCGTCTCAGTGCCTCAGCGCCTCAGCGCCGGTCCGGAGCGAACGATGCCTGCGCCGATGGCACGTCGGGCCACATGGCCCCGACGGCGGGCCGTTCCGGCGCACCCATGGCCTCGGCCACCTTGCGCATGATGGCTTCCACCAGCCGGACAGCCTGCGGGGTCGCGAGGTTCAGCACGATCTCGGCATCCCCCGCCACCTGGAATCGCACCGAAACGTCCGCCATGACGACTGCCCTTTCCTCGCGGCTCGCCAGCACATCGCAGGCGTGTTGCCACCGGTGACGTTACGGGGCCGGAACGACCGCCCCCACGGCGCCCGGGTGTGGCACCGGACAGCGTGACCGGCTGGCAGGTCGCTGCGACGAAGCGGGTAGGGTCACGGTGGTGACCTTTCCGTCAGCGACAGTGCGTGACTGTGTGGCCGTGCTTGAGCGTTTCTTCCCTCCGTCCTGGGCCGAGTCCTGGGACGCGGTGGGACTGGCGGTGGGTGATCTGGACGCGCCGGCCTCGGCGGTCCTGTTCGCGGTGGATCCGACCCCCGAGGTGGCGGCCGAGGCCGTCACGGCGGGAGCTCAGCTGCTCGTCACCCACCACCCGCTGTTCCTGCGGGGAGTGCACGGCGTCGCCGAGACCGGTCCGGGCGGGCGGGTCGTTGCCACCCTGATCCGGGCCGGCGTCGCCCTGTACACCGTGCACACGAACGCCGATGTCGCCGCGCCGGGCGTGAGTGACGCGCTTGCCGACGCGCTGGGGTTGCGTGACGTCGCCCCGCTGTCCGCCCCGGCCCCGCTGTCCGCCCCGGCGAACGTCGGGGCCGACGAGGGCGGTGCCGGGGCCGACGAGGGCGGTGCCGGGGCCGACGAGGGCGGTGCCGGGGCCGACGAGGGCGGTGCCGGGGCCGACGAGGGCGGTGCCGGGGCCGACGAGGGCGGTGCCGGGAGCAGCGCCGGTGATGAGGGTGGTGTCGGTGATGAGGGCGGTGTCGGCGGGGCGAGCGTGTGCTGGGGCCTCGGCCGGATCGGTGACCTGCCCGCGGCCGAGTCCCTGGAACGGTTCTGCGCCCGGGTCGTCCGAGCGCTGCCGGCGACGGCGGGCGGGGTCCGGGCGACGGGTACCGCGGACCGGCTCGTCCGGCGGATCGCGGTGTGCGGCGGCTCGGGGGGAGAACTGGTCGCCGCAGCCGAGGCCGCGGGAGCGGACGTCCTCGTCACCGCGGACGGCCGGCATCACCACGTCCTCGACGCCGTCGGTGCGCATGGGGTCGTGGTGGTCGATGTCGCCCACTGGGCGAGTGAATGGCCCTGGCTGAGCCAGGCCGCCACCCGCCTGCACACCGGTCTGCGTGCGAGGGGACGTACGGTGAGCACGTCGGTATCCGCTATCGTGACCGATCCCTGGCGGGTGCACGTTCCGTCCCGGTAGGCGGTGCCGGCGGCGCGGAGGCCCGGGTCACGCGGAGGCCCGGGTCACGGAGGGCGCCGCGTCGGGTCTGGTCAGGTCGGCCAGGTGTAGTCGTTCAGGCGTACCAGTGAGGAATCGATGAAGGCCGATCCAGCAGTTCAGCTCCGCCTGCTCGATCTGCAGGCGCTCGACACCGGTATCGACCGGTCGGTGGCCCGCCGACGCGGTCTGCCGGAGCACGCCGTCATCACCGAGCGCACCGCCGCGCTGACCTCGTTGGACGGTGAGGTCGTCGGGGTGCGGACCGAGCTGAGCGACGTCGCGCGTGCCCAGCGCAAGCTGGAGAACGAGATCGACCTCGTGCGGACCCGTTCGGCCCGTGACTCCCAGCGGCTTGATTCCGGCGCCGTCTCGACGCCGCGTGAGCTGGAGAACCTGCAGGCGGAGCTCGCCTCGCTGACCCGTCGTCAGGGCGTGCTCGAGGACGACGCGCTCGAGAAGATGGAGATCGTCGAGGGCCTGGAGAGCCGGCTCTCCGCGTTGTCCCAGCAGCGATCAGCCCTGCAGGCCGAGCTCGACGCGGCGGTGGCCGCGCGGGACAAGGCCTACGCCGAGCTCGATGCCGAGGTGGCGCGGCTGCGCCATGACCGCGACGCTCTCGTCCCGGAGCTGCCCGAGGCGCTGGTCACGCTGTACGAGCGGATCCGGGCGTCCTCCAGCGGAGTGGGCGCCGCGGCCCTGCTGCGCCGCCGCTGCCAGGGCTGCCATCTTGAGCTGTCGGGCGGCGACCTGCGCGCCGTGGCGGCGGCGCCGGGGGATGAGGTGGTGCGCTGTGAGGAGTGCCGGCGCATCCTGGTCCGTACCCCCGAATCGGGGCTGTAACACCGTCGGCGGGACCCCCGCCTCGGGGGTAGACGAGGGGAGCATGTAGATGGGCACCGTGCGCAGGCTGGTCATCGAGGCCGACGGCGGGTCGCGGGGTAACCCGGGCCCGGCGGGCTACGGGGCCGTGGTCCGCGACGCCGGCTCGGGGAAGCTGCTGGCCGAGCGCGCGGACTCGATCGGGCGCGCCACGAACAACGTCGCCGAGTACTCCGGGCTGATCGCCGGGCTGCGGGCCGCCGCTGAGATCGCCCCGGACGCCGAGCTGGAGGTCCGGATGGACTCCAAGCTCGTCGTCGAGCAGATGAGCGGCCGGTGGAAGGTCAAGCATCCGGCGATGCGGCCGCTGGTGGCCGAGGCGACGGAACTCGCCGCCCGGTTCCCCGCGGTCCGTTTCCAGTGGGTGCCCCGCGCGCGCAACGCCGACGCCGATCGGCTCGCGAACGAGGCGATGGACGCCGCCGCCGCCGGGCGGGCCTGGGAACCCGCGGTCCCGCAGTCCCCGGACCCGGTCCCGCACCACGCGCCGACGACGAACCGGCTCTCCGGCTGGATGGCGCCGCCCGCACCGCCGACGACGACCGTGCTGCTGCGTCACGGGCAGACCCCGCTCTCGGTGGAGAAGCGCTTCAGCGGGACGGTCGAGGCGGCCCTGACCGACGTCGGGCTCGGCCAGGCCGCGGCCGTAGCGAACCGGCTGCGCGACGAGCCGTTCGATCTCGTCGTCAGTTCGCCGCTGAAGCGGGCCCGGCAGACCGCCGAGGCCCTCGGCCGCGACTACGTCGTCGTCGACGATTTGCGGGAGACCGACTTCGGCGCCTGGGAGGGGCTGACCTTCGCCGAGGTGCGTGAGAAGTTCCCCGATGAGCTCAATGCCTGGCTCGCCGACCCGCACGTCCCGCCGCCCGGCGGGGAGAGCCTGATCGCCACCGTGGCCCGGGTAGCGCGGGTGCGTGACCGGCTGCTCGCCGAGCAGCCAGGCGGGCGGGTCCTCATCGTCTCACACGTCACGCCGATCAAGGGGTTGGCCCAGCTGGCGCTGGCGGCGGAACCGGCCGTGCTCTACCGCCTCCACCTGGATCTGGTGTCGATGACGACCATCGACTGGTACTCCGACGGCCCGGCGGTGCTACGCGGGTTCAACGACACCCATCACCTGGCGGGCCAGACGATCTACGGCGAATAGGGGCAGCTCAGGCGGGTTGATGCGGGGTCAGGGCCGAGGCTGCCGGCCCCGCGGCGCTACCGCGCCCGCAGGGCCGCCGCCGCGGCGCTGACCTGTTCCTCCGTCGGCGCCACATACGTGAAGTCCCGGCCGCGGAGATAGTCGAGAAACGCCGGCTCCGGCGGAAGATCGTGCTCCTCCAGATAATAGGCGATCGATGCGCTCCACACCCATTCCCCGTCTGTCAAGAACACGATGGGAACTTGCTTCCCGCGTGACTCGTCCAAACGGTCCACCGAGAGGCCCGCCGCGCGCAGGATGACTTCACCCTTGCAGAGATAGGCGAGAAATGCTGCCCGTTCGCGGCCGGCGGGAAGCTTCGGACGATCGGCGGCGAAGGGGGTGCCGTCCTGGGTGCCGTCGAACAGTTTCGCTATCTTAATGTTGCCGAACACCTCAGGCATTCTGTTTGCCCTCGCCTCTCGGATGAAAATTGATCCAGGAGCCGTCATGGGGAACGGTTTGCACCAGACGACCGTACTCATTTTCGGTCATTGATGTCGTCCACACGTTACCGCGGTCGTCGGCCCAGGCCAGCTCGGTCGGTGCCGTCACCGCGACCCCGAGTTCGTCCGCGACCTTCTGGGCCACGGGGTTGTCGCCCTGCCCGGTCTCGCAGGACAGCAGCCGCACCGGTCGGCCGCGCCAGTTCTCGTCGGCGCGGATGAGCGCGCCGAGCTGCCGGGCGTCGAGCGCGACCTTGCCGACCCGGAATCCCGACGGGTCGCCATGCAGGTCGGCTGTGTAGGTTCCCGGGACCGGCTCGGCGGCCATCGCGGTCCTCCGCATGTCCGTGTCGGACTTCTCGAAGAAGGCGCGTCCATCTCGAGTCGGGAGGCTTTCCCGCCAGATCCTCGTGAGCCGCCACCCCAGCTTCTCCGGTCCGGCCGGCCGATCCTGCTTCCTGGCCGCGTCCATCTCACCGCCGGGCCCGCGGTCGAGCAGCGCGAGCTTGCGTTCCACCGGCGAAGGATCGGCGGACCGCGTGTCCTCTACCGACCGACGGTCGGCCGGCCACGGGGCACGATCATCCGAGGTGTTCCGGCGGTCGAGCGCGTCCAGCTTGGCGTCGATCCTGGAACGTTCCGTCTCCGGCCGCGCCGAGCCTTCAGGGGCCGAGCCTGCGGATGCCAAGCCATCGGATTCGGTGCCGTCGGCGGAAACGGGGGAGCCTGCCTCCGGTGATGTGAGCCGGTCGAGCAGCCGCGCCTTCACCTCGGCCTGGCTCGGCCCAGCCCCCGGTCTCCAGGGAGCGGCCGGCGCATCGACGCTCGCATCCGGCCGTTCGATCGACATTGCCACCTACCGTAGCAGTTTCACCACATCATGGCTAGAAACGACCAGTCAGGTGAGGACGGCGACCCAGCGTTTCGATCCCTCCAGAGATGATCAGCGCCGAGTGTCGGAGGAGGGTTGGTGGTCGGCTCTCTCCAGCCTGGCGATCTGGGGCTGCACCAGGCCGACGACAGCCGCCAGCTGACGCTGACTTAGACCGTGCTCGGTGCGGTATCGCACCACCTTGTTCGCAACGTCGCGGGCGAAAGCCCTGCGGTCCGGTGCGTCACGGAACTCGGCATCCGCGCGGTTGTCCTCAATGACCTGGTCGAGAGGCTTGAGAGCTGCGAGCTTCATGCGTCACCCTCCACGTCGTCGAGACGTTCTTCGGCCGACCTGACGGCTTTTCGGATCGGTGTCGGCCTCGACACCGATGACCAGGTTCGGCCCGATCCGTCGATAGAACGCGCGCCATGGACAGCGGCCCTGTCGTGGACGTAGGCAGGTGATGGGCGATCTTGATATCACTGTGTCGAGTCGCTCGGGTCAGAGGTGCCGGTACACCTCACGTCGATGGGCGACGTGAACGATCGTGACGAGAACGCGGGTGTGGTCGACTTGGTAGATCACCCGATATTCACCAACTCTGATCCGCAGTATCCCGGTGGGTTGGCCGGTGAGGGCCCGGGCCCCGGAGGGGCGGGGTTCCGCCGCGAGTCGTGTCACCGCGATCAGGATCCGTCGAGCGGCGGAGGCGTCGAGCTTGCGCAGCTCTCGCAGCGCCGCAGTCGCCCACTCGACGGTGTGCGCCACGTCAGTTCAGGCCGAACTCGGCGAGGACGTCGGCATGGGGTACGCGAGGCTCCTCGGCGGCCAGCGCCTCTCGGGCGACGGCGAGATCCGCTTCGTCCTCTGCCGCTTCCAGCTCACGGAGATCTTCTATGGAGATTACTGCCGCGACCGCGCGACCGTGACGGGTCAGGACGATCCGCTCCCGGGCGTGCTCCGCCTTGGAGACGATCTCGCCGAGGTGGTCGCGTGCCTCGCTGATCGGCATCTCACTCATCCCCAGATTGTACAAACCGGGGAGCGGTCGGGCCGCTGAGGCGGACGAGGTGGCCTATAAGCCGGGTCCTGTACCGGCTCGCCTCACGGCTCGCCGGCGGCGACCATCTCTCTCGGGCTGCCGTTGCCGGCAGCCTCCAGCGGTCCACCCGCAGGCTCGGGCGGGCAGCCCTCGAACGCCTGCGCGGTCCGCGACCTGTGACGGCCACGGGCCTTCTGACCTTGCTCCGGGCGGGGTTTACCGAGCCGCCCAGGTCACCCTGGGCGCTGGTGCGCTCTTACCGCACCGTTTCACCCTTACCGGCGCCGGGACCGGCACCGGCGGTCTGTTTTCTGTGGCACTGTCCCGCGGGTCACCCCGGGTGGGTGTTACCCACCGCCCTGCCCTGTGGAGCCCGGACTTTCCTCGGCGACGCCGGACCGGCCGGCGCCGACGCGGCCGCCCGGCCAACTCGTCCGCTTCCTTCAGTATAGAGTGCTTCCCGGTCCACGCTTCCTGGGCGTAGGGCTGATCGGGCTGTCGGTGCGCGGAGCCGGCCGATCGGGCGGGATGGCGGCGGGTCGAGGAACAGGAAGATCATGACGGGACCGAAGCAGCCGGGCCAAGGGTTCGGCGACGCGGGGCGTGTGGCCTCTCCGTCCGCCGTTCCGTCCGCGCCCGCGGCGCCTGCGCCGGCCGGGCAGACCCCCGCGGCCTCGCCTCCTGGAACGCCCGCCGGCCAGGTTCCGGTTGGTTCGGTTGGTCGAGCCGGTCCGGGCGGTCCGGGTGGTTCAGGCGAGGTGGCGCCCGTGCCGCACCAGCCGGTCCACCCGGGCGCACCGGATTCTCCCGGCGTCCCGGGTGCGCCCACTGGCGGCGCCCGGCCCCCGCGTCGCGGGGTTGCCTACACCACCTATGCGATCACCGTGCTGGTGCTGCTCATCGCGATCGCTGTCGTGGTCTTCGTCGTGCAGAACGACGCGCGCGTGAGCATCTGGCTGTTCGGTTCGACCAAGCAGATGTCGGTCGCGGGTGCACTGGCCGCCTCGGCCGCCGCCGGTCTCGTCGTTGGCCTACTCATCGGTGTCATTCCTCAGATCAGGCTGCGCCGCGAGTTGCGCCACCTGCGTCGCGCGGCCAGCCGCCGGTAGCTGAGCGGAGTCCTTGGCCGCGGGTCGGCCGGTAGCCGGTTGGTGTAGCCGGTTGGTGGAAGGGACGTCGGCAAGATGCCAGGCGGATCCCACCGCGTCGGTACAGTCCGGGTCGTGACGCCGTTGCGAACAGATCTGCCACCGGGAGCACAACTCCCGCCACGTCCAGCGAACGCACCGGCGCCTGGCACCGTGCTGCCGTCCCACTACGTGCGGTGCTTCGCCTGCGGTGACCAGTCCGCCCACGGACTGCACCTACGGGTCGACGCCGATGCCGGGCTCGCGCTGTGCGCGACGTTCGAGGTGACCGAGCATCATCAGGGAGCGCCGGGCCTCGCCCACGGGGGCCTGCTCAGCTGCGCCCTCGACGAGGCGTTGGGTGCGCTCGGGCATCTGACCCGGACCAGCCTGGTGACCGGCCGGCTGGAGACGGACTTCCTGCGGCCGGTACCCGTGGGCACTGTCCTGCACCTGAGCGCGCGGGTCGAGGGCGTGCTCGGCCGGCGGGTCTACGCCAGTGGCGAGGGACGGTTGAACAGCCCTACCGGACGGGTCGCGGTCCGGGCCCGAGGGCTGTTCGTCGAAGTACCCATGGAGCACTTCGTCACCCATGCCCGGGCCGAGGACATCCAGGCGATCGAGCAGGATCCGGACCTGATCCGGCTACGCGAACATCAAACTATTTTCTGATCTTCGAATCTCCTGATCTCCGAATCTCGGAATCCGCTCACGGGCAGGACTCGTTTGCTCGCTGTGATTCGACCGCGCGGACCGTCACATCTCCGTCACAGATCCGTCACAGATTTAGCTGGCACGGTGGACGTGGCAACCGGGATCGAGTCGTTGGGTCGGCTCCCCGGAACTGATTGGAACCGGCAGGCCAGGCCGATCGGTCGGGATCGACCGCTTGTGCCTCGGCCGGGAGCTCCGGGCCTGTCGGGATGCTCCATCGACCGTTGCCTCGGCCACTGCGTCGGAACGTTCGGAGCTGCGGTCGGCCCCGGCGGCCAATCCTCGCCGGCTGTCGGTCGGCTCGCGGCGGAAAGCTCGACGGAAGGGAGGGCGCGGTGCCGGCGATGTCGCTGCGCTCTGGCGATCCGGAGCGGATCGCCCGGTTCACGCTCACCGCGCGGCTCGGCTCCGGCGGTATGGGAGTCGTCTACCTCGGCATCGACGACGAGACCGGAGGGCCGGTCGCCCTCAAGGTGATCCGGTCGGACTTCACGGCCGATCCCGAGTTCCGCAGCCGGTTCCGTCGCGAGGTCGCGGCCGCCCGGGCGGTCGACGGTGCCTGCACCGCGAGGCTGGTCGATGCCGATCCCGACGCCGAGGATCCGTGGATGGCAACCGAGCACATCCACGGCCAGAGCCTCGCCGAGGCGATCGCCGACCGGGGCGCGCTGGCCATGCCGGTCGTCATGGCGCTGGCGACCGGGCTCGCCGAGGCCCTGAAGTCCATCCACGACGCCGGCATCGTCCATCGGGACCTGAAACCGGGCAACGTGATCCTCAGCGAGGACGGCCCGAAAGTGATCGACTTCGGCATCGCGGCGGCGGTCGACGCGACGGCCGCTACCAGGACGGGGGTGTTGCTGGGCAGCCCGGGTTACATGGCCCCGGAGCAGGTCACTGGACGCGGCGAGATCGGCCCGCCGGCGGACGTCTTCGCCTGGGGCCTGACGGTACTGTTTGCCGCGTCGGGGCGACCCCCCTTCGGCGCCGGCCGGCCCGACGCACTGCTGTACCGGGTGGTCCACGACGAGGCCGACACCGGGGATGTTCCGCCGGCCCTGCGCCCAGCGGTCCGCGCGGCGCTGCTCAAGGAGCCCATGGCCCGGCCGAGCGCCCACGCGTTGCTGCGCGTGCTGATCGGGTCTACTGGCGACCCGGGGCGCGAGACACGCCGGATACTGCGGGACGCCTGGCTCGCTCCACCGGTGGCGACCCGTGTGAGGAGCCTTCTGCCGGCCGTGGAGGAGGATACCCACGACGCCAAGACGCAGATCCGCCTCGATGCGCCGGAGAGCGCCGGCGCGGGGACAAACGGCGCGGGGACAGCGGACCGGGCGCCACTCGGGACCGGTGGTCCGGCGGGCGAGTCCGGGCAGGTTGGCGAGTCCGGGCAGGTTGGCGAGTCCGGGCAGGTTGGCGAGCTTGGGCGGGTCCGCGGGTCCGCGCCCGGCGAGGATGACGGTCCGGCCGGTGGCCGGCCGACTGGAGATGATCATGATGTGGCCGCTTCCGCCGAGGTAGCTTCCGCCGGGGCGAAGCGGCCCCTGTCCGGCCGGCGGGCCCGCGCCCGACGCCACCCGCGCCGGACCGCGGGTCTGGCCGCCCTGGCCGCGACACTCGCGGGCCTGGCCGCCCTGAGCGCATCCGAGGCCGCCAGCGACCTCGGTCCGCGGGCCCCCGGGACGGCCGCCAGCTCCCGGGCGACGGGCGGGGAACTGGAGCCCGGCCCGCACGACGTGCCACCCACCCCGTCGTCGCGTGACGACGTCCCGGCCCGATCGGGACGTACTCCTGGGCCACTGGGGCTCCCCTCACCCTCTGTCATCGTTCCTCCCGCCGGTTTGTCGTCGGGGCGGCCGATCCCCGGGTTCCGGGGCACGGTCGGCCAGCTCACACAGGCCAAGGCGTTCACCGACTTCGTCGCCGCCCACGACACCCAGATCATCTTCCTCGACATCTCCACCCTCGCCGAGGGTAACGAAGGGGCCTTCTACCCCGGACCGGACTTTGGGGGGGACAACCGGCCCAACTTCACCCTCTTCGACGCGTGCGGGGCGCTCGGGCCGGGGGAGCCGCCCGGCTTCGAGCCGGGGAAGGAGTGCTTCGGGAGCACGTACCGCCTTGCCGAGATGGCGCACAGCGGTGCTTCCTTCGGCTACGTGCAGGGTTCCTACCGGCTGCGTGGTTATTTCTGGGTCGACCTGGTACCCGGAATGCACCAGGGATTCGCGAACATCAATCTGCGGGCCGTCGACGTCCGGGATCTTCCGCGTTGACGGACGGGCGGCGTTCCGCCGGATTGGGCCTATTTTCCAGGAAAAAACCAAATAAGGAAGGTTTGTGCATCCGGTGCAGGTCGGGTGCCCGCGGTGTTTGTGCAGCCGGGTTCATGGAGACGAAGAGGAGGCAGACTCAGGCTCTGGAGGGTGTTCGGTGTTCCAAATTCTCTGGATCGTTCTGGCCGGTCTGGTGATCGGTCTTCTGGCCCGTCTGATCGTCCGGGGTCGGCAGAACATCCCACTCTGGCTGACGGTCGGGTTCGGTATCATCGGCGCGCTGGTGGGTAACGTAATCGCGAGCGCGCTCGGCGTGCGCCACACCGGCGGCTTCGACTGGATCCGGCACATCCTGCAGGTTGGTGTCGCGGTCGCGCTAGTCGCGATCGTCTCCCCGATGTGGGCGGCGCGTCGCGGGCAGAGCAGCGGCACCCGGCGCACCGCGGGCCGACTCTAGCCTGGTGCGCACACCCGGGGTCCGGTGCGCACACCAGGCGGTGATGCGGGGAAGCGGCCGGTCAGCGGCCGCTGACCGGCTCGGTCGTGCCCGCGCCGGTTGCGCCCGCTCGGTGGCCGCTCAGTGGCCGCTCAGTGGCCGCGGCTCACCCAGTCGTCGTAGTCGATACCCTCCTCGCCGATGGTCGTGTCGTCGCCGTGACCGGTGTGCACGACGGTGTGCGCGGGCAGGGTGAGCAGTCTGGTACGGATCGAGGCCAGGATGGTCGGGAAATCGGAGTAGGATCGCCCGGTCGCCCCGGGACCCCCGCGGAAGAGCGTGTCGCCGCTGAACAGGACCGGGTCGCCGTTGATCTCCCCGAACAGGCAGATCCCGCCGGGAGAGTGGCCCGGGGTGTGCAGGACGCGCAGCGCTCCACCTTCGGGCAGGCTGATGAGCTGTCCGTCCGCGAGCGCGTGGTCGGGCGCCCGGTGCGGATAGATCGCCTTCCACAGCACCACGTCGGCGGGGTGCAGCGCGATGGGCGCCCGGACCAGGTCCGCGAGCTCCGTCGCCGCATTGATGTGGTCGTTGTGACCGTGTGTAGCAATGATCGATGTGACCACGCGGGTGCCGATGGCCGCCGCGATCACCGACGGGTCGTGCGCGGCGTCGATGACCAGTACCTCGTCGTCGTTTCCCACGAGCCAGACGTTGTTGTCGACCGTGAACGACTGACCGTCGAGCGTGAAGTCGCCGCGTGTGATCACCCGATCCACCCGAAGCCCGGTATTGACGATCATTGCGTCCCCTCCTCGACCCGATCGGTCTGCCCGCTGCCCGCTGCGCGTGTCGCGGGTGCCGTCGGACGGCGGTGCACCCGGTGGGGTCGACCGTATCCGGCGGTTCCCGGCTCCGGGTGGACCCGCCGCCAACGAAGCTCGCCAGTGAGCAAAGGCTTGGTGAACGATGGTTCAGTAGATGGCGGCCCGGTGAACGACGACTCAGAGGATGACGACGCTGCGCAACACGTCGCCGCGCTGCATCCGGGTGAACGCCTCCTCGACGTCGCCGATCCCGATGGTCTCGGTGACGAAGGCGTCGAGGTCGAGTCGGCCCCGGCGATAGAGGTCGATGAGGATCGGGAAGTCGCGGCTCGGCAGGCTGTCGCCGTACCAGGACGACGACAGGTGACCGCCGCGGCCGAAGACCTCGGCGAGCGGCAGCTCCACGGTCATCGTCGGGTCGGGTACACCCACCAGGACCAGCCGCCCCGCCAGGTCGCGGGCGTCGAAGGCCTGGCGGTAGGTCTCCGGGCGGCCCACCGCATCGATGACCACATCGGCGCCGAAGCCGTCGGTGAGCGCCCGGATGGCCGCCACCGGATCGTCTGCCGTGGCATTCACGACATCGGTGGCACCGAAGCGTCGGGCCCAGGTGAGCTTCCGGTCGTCGACATCGACCGCGATGATCTTCCGCGCTCCCGCGATCGAGGCGCCGGCGATCGCCGCGCCGCCGACCCCGCCGCAGCCGATCACCGCCACCGTCTCACCCCGGGTGACCCTGCCGGTGTTCACGGCGGCACCGAAACCGGCCATCACCCCGCAGCCGATCAGCCCGGCCGCCTCTGGCCGGGCCGCGGGGTCCACCGGCACGCACTGGCCCGCGGCGACCAGGGTCAGCGGCGTGAACGCGCCGATGCCCAGCGCCGGCGCCAGCGGCGTCCCGTCCGCCAGGGTCATCGGATTTCGCGCGTTGCGGGAGTCGAAGCAGTACCAGGCCATGCCGCGCCGACAGGCCCGGCAGGTTCCGCAGGGGGCCCGCCAGGCCAGCACCACGTAGTCACCCGGGGCCAGACCCACCACGCCCTCGCCCACCGATTCGACGGTGCCGGCCGCCTCGTGCCCCAACAGGAACGGATAGTCGTCGTTGATCGCGCCCTCGCGGTAGTGCAGGTCGGTATGGCATACGCCGCAGGCGCGCACCCGTACCCGTGCCTCGCCTGGACCCGGATCTGGAACAACGATCTGCTCCAGCGAGACCGCGGCGCCCTTCTCCCGGGCCACCACCGCTTCCACCGTCTGCGCGCCCATCCCGGATCCCTTCTCCTCGAGTCTCCTCGAGCACTGATCGGAGAGATGAATCCCTCGTCGAACCGGAGCGGTCACCCCCCGGTGTCTGATTTCCTACCTCCGTTGGTGGGGTCCGTCCAACACAGGTGGGGTCCGTCCAACGTGGTCACGCCGCTCATGGCGCGACACGCCGCTTTACGGCCACCCGGCGCCACCGAGAACGGGTCGGTGTCGGTACGCTCCTACCGGTCCGTTTCTGCTCTTTGTAGAAGGAGCAATCCCTCAGTGGTCCGTTTCACCGACACGTCGTCCGTCGCCTCACCGACCCGCCGCTTCTATGGGGAGGTGACGGTCGGTGATCCCCGCCTGTCCGAGGACGGGCGGCTCGAGGCCGGCGGTGAGAGTGTCGATGCGGGGGTGGGCGAGCCCGGACCCACCGGACGGCCGCTGCCGTCGTTTCCCGTCCCGCCCCCGCTGACGTCGCACGGTCCCGCCTGGATCGTCGCGATGTGCAACCAGAAGGGCGGGGTCGGCAAGACCACCAGTACGATCAACCTGGGTGCCGCTCTCGCGGAGTACGGCCGGCGGGTACTCCTCGTCGACTTCGATCCTCAGGGTGCGCTGTCGGTCGGGCTCGGCGTCAACCCGATGCAGTTCGACCTGACAGTGCACGACCTCCTGCTGGGCGGGGACGCCGACGTCCGCGAGGTGATCGTCGAGACCCAGGTCGATGGGCTCGACCTGCTGCCGAGCAACATCGACCTGTCCGCCGCGGAGGTGCTGCTGGTCACCGAGGTCGGCCGCGAGCACAGCCTCGCCCGCGCGCTGGCGCCGATCCTCGACGAGTACGACGTCATCCTCGTCGACTGCCAGCCCTCGCTCGGCCTACTGACCGTGAACGCGCTGACGGCGGCGGACGCCGTCATCGTCCCGCTGGAATGCGAGTACTTCGCGCTGCGGGGAGTGGCGCTGCTGTTGCAGACCATTGACAAGGTGCGCGAGCGGCTCAACTCGCGCCTGGAGCTCGCCGGCATTCTGGCCACCATGTACGACGCCCGCACCCTGCACGCCCGGGAGGTGCTGGCCCGGGTCGTCGAACGGTTCCCGGACGAGGTGTTCCACACTGTGATCAACAGGACGGTTCGGTTCCCGGAGACCACGGTGGCCGGCGAGCCGATCACCACCTACGCCCCGACGTCGGTGGGGGCTGCCGGCTACCGGCGACTCGCCCGGGAACTGATGGTCCGGCACGACACGCCGCCAGCCGTCGGCTGAACCGGGACAACGAGGCGATCGGGGCGAAAAGGTAGCGACGTGCTGTTCCACCTTGCCGAACCCGCGGCGCTTCTCGGGATCCTCCTCGCCTTCCTCATCGGGATCTTCGCCCACGACGCCGCCCAGGTGCTCGTGGCCCGGCTGGTCCGTGACCCGACCCCGATGCGCTCGGGGCGGATGATGACGGGCCTGAAGGACCGGCTCAGCCCGTTCAGCGCAGTCGCCGTCTTCGTCGTCGGCTACGGCTGGGCCGAGTCGGTGCCCATGAACGACGTGTGGCGGCGCCGCCGGTTCCACGTGGCCGCTGCCGTCCTGGCCGGGCCGCTGACGTATCTCCTGCTCGCCCTGGCCTCCCTGGCGGTGTTCCAGCCGCTCGGCGAGCCGGGGCTGGTGCGACTCGGTGACCGCGTCACCGAGGTGACGGTGCCGAACAGCTTCGGTGCCGAGCTCGCGTTGTGGATGGCCGTCACGTTCGGGTCGATGTTCATCATCAGCCTCGTCCCGGTCCCCCCGACAGACGCCGGGCGGTTGCTGTTCCTGCTCGGTCCGACCACGGCTGGCTGGCGCAACGCCCGGTACCAGTTGGCCGAGCGCAACATCGGGTTGGGCATCCTGCTGGCGTTGTTGCTGCTGCCGGTGCTGTTCGTCGGATTCCCCTCGGTCGTCGGCCAGCTCATCGGCCCGTTGCTGCGGGGACTCGCCTCGCTGATAGGCCTCAACCTGGGGTGATGATGATCACGTCGACGCCGCCGGGGCGTAGCGTGGCGCCATGACCCGGTCTCGCGCCGCCCCGGCTGACCAGGCCGCTCCGGCTGACCAGACCGACGGGAAGGCCGCCCCGCGCACCGGCGTGCCGACGGGTCGTGGTGGGCGCACGGAGACCTTCGTCGTCGAACTCGACAACTTCACCGGCCCCTTCGATCTGCTGCTCTCGCTCATCGCCAAGCATCGCCTCGACGTGACCGAGGTCGCGCTCTCCCAAGTCACCGACGAGTTCGTCGCGCACATCCGGCGGCTGGGGGACCGGTTCGACCTCGGCCAGGCCACCGAGTTCCTGGTGATCGCGGCGACCCTGCTCGACCTGAAGGCGGCCCGGCTGCTGCCGGGCGCCCTGTCCGAGGACGAGTCGGCGGACCTGGCCCTGCTGGAGGCCCGCGACCTGCTTTTCGCCCGGCTGCTGCAGTACAAGGCGTACAAGGAGGCTGCGGCGCTCTTCGCCGGCCTCATGGCCCTGGAGGCGCGCCACACCCCCCGGGCGGTACCCCTGGAGCCCCGTTACGCCGCCGCGCTGCCGGAGGTCCAGATCGGCATCGGCCCGACGGAGCTCGCGGCGCTCGCGGCCCGGCTGCGTGAGCCGCCGCTGCCGCCGCTGGTTGCGACCGATCACGTGCACCTGCCCCGGATCAGCGTGCGGGAGCACATGCTCGCCGTCATCGCGATGCTGCGCGAGGTGGGCACCGCGACCTTCGGGATGCTGTGCGTCGGCTGTCGGCAGACCATCGAGGTGGTGGCCCGGTTCCTGGCGCTGCTGGAGCTCTTCCGCGAGGGCCGGATCTCCTTCGACCAGCAGGTCCCGCTCGGCGAGCTGACGGTGCGCTGGATCGCCCTGGATCCGGCGGTCGAGGCGGACGCCCCGCCGATCGGCCACGGGCTGTTCGGATCTGATCGGTACGGTGGGGACGCGCAGGAGGAGTCGCGGGAGGTGGCGTCGTGACCAGGGAGGCCGGGGCTGCCGGGGAGGCCCGGCCGCCGCTGGGCGCGTTGCTCGAGGCGGTCCTCATGGTCGCGGAGAAGCCGGTCGGCGTCGCGGAGCTCGCGACTGGCCTCGGCGCCCCGGCGCTGGAGGTCGAGCGGCTGCTCGCGCAGCTCGCCGAGCAGTATGTCCGCGACGGCCGTGGCTTCCGACTGCGGCACACCGGTGGCGGCTGGCGCTTCTACACCGCGGACGAGTGCGCCCCCTGGGTCGAGCGCTTCGTGCTCGCCGGCCAGTCGGCCCGGCTGTCGCAGGCCGCGCTGGAGACCCTGGCCGTCGTCGCCTACCAGCAGCCGGTGAGCCGGGGGCGGATCTCGGCGGTGCGGGGTGTCTCCGCCGACGGCGTCATCCGCACCCTCACCGCCCGCGGCCTGGTCGAGGAGGTGGGGCACGATCCGGAGACCGGCGCGATCCTCTACGGCACCACCGACTACTTTCTCGAACGGATGGGGCTGCGCGGGCTCGACGAACTGCCGCCGCTTGCCCCCCTGCTGCCCGGTATCGATGAGATTGATGACATTGTTACGTCATGAGTACCAGGTTCCCGTCATGAGTATCGGGCTGCTGTCATGAGTACCAGGTTCCCGTCATGAGTAGCGGTGACCGCCCGGACGGGCCCCAGGACCAGGGCATCCGGCTGCAGAAGGTGCTGGCCGCCGCCGGGGTGGGCTCCCGCCGGCACGGCGAGGAGTTGATCGCTGCCGGTCGGGTCCGGGTGGATGGCACCGTGGTGCGCGAGCAGGGCCGCCGGGTCGATCCCGAAACCGCCCTCATCGAGGTCGACGGTGAGCGGATCGTCACCCGGACGGGCCTGGTCCACTTGGCGTTGAACAAGCCGCGCGGGGTGCTCTCGGCGATGTCGGACGACCGGGGTCGGCCGACGATCGCGGATCTGCTCACGGAGTTCGGCGGCGGGCTGTTCCACGTCGGCCGGCTCGACGCCGACAGCGAGGGGCTGCTGCTCGTCACCAACGACGGAGAGCTCGCGCACCGGCTCACCCATCCCTCGTTCGCCGTCCCCAAGACCTACCTCGTCGAGGTGTCCGGTCCGCTGCGCCGTGACGTCCTGCGCCAGCTGCGCGCGGAGGTCGAACTCGACGACGGCCCGGTGCGCGCGGACTCGGCGCGCATCGTCGACAACGCGAACGGACGGGTGATGGTCGAGGTCGTCGTGCACGAAGGGCGCAAGCACGTCGTCCGCCGGATGATGGACGCCGTCGGCCACCCGGTGCATCGACTGGTGCGCACCCGGTTCGGGGCGGTGTCGCTGGGAACCCTGCGCGCCGGGCGGGCCCGTCACCTCACCCGTCACGAGATCGGCGCCCTGTATCACGGCGTCGGTCTCTAGGCCCGAGGCTTTAGGATCAAGGCCATGGTCGGGTTGGAATGGGATGCCGCACGCCTTCCGCGCCTGCGCCGGGTCGGGGTCGTCGGCACGGGCCTGATCGGGACCAGCATCGGTCTCGCGCTGTCGGCAAGGGGCGTCGAGGTCCTGCTCCGCGACGTGGACGAGGCACAGGTCGCGCTTGCCGAGAAGATGGGGGCCGGGCGGCCGTGGGCGGGGGAGCGGGTCGATCATGCGGTCGTCGCCACCCCACTGCCGAGTGTCGCGGTCCAGGTACGCGCCCTGGCCCGCTCCGGCCTCGCGGACACGATCAGCGACGCCGGCAGCGTCAAGGTCCGACCGTTGGTCGAGGGAGTCCAGCTCGGCTGCGACCTCACGACGTGGTGCCCGGCCCACCCCATCGCCGGCCGGGAACGGCACGGGGCCGTCTCCGCCCGGGCGGACCTGTTCGCCGAGCGGGTCTGGGCGGTCTGTCCCGTCCCCCACACCGGGTCGGCCGCGGTGCACGCCACGGTGGCGCTGGCGTTCGCCTGCGGGGCCACGCCGGTGCGGACCACCCCGCAGCGTCACGACGCGGCGATGGCGTCGGTCTCCCACGTGCCCCAGATCGTCGCGAGCGCGCTCGCGGGGGCGCTCGTCGGGCTGCCGGAACGGGACGTGCCCTTCGTCGGGCAGGGGTTCCGCGACACCACCCGGCTCGCCGACAGCGACGCCGAGCTGTGGTCGGGGATCATCGAGGGTAACCGCGGCCCGATCGCCGAGCGGGTGCGTTCCCTCGGCGCCCAGCTCACCGCGCTCGCCGACGTCCTCGACACCGGTTCCGGTGACGAGGTCACCGCCGCGGTCTCCCGGCTCATGCGGGGCGGCCAGGCCGGCCGTGCGCTGCTTCCGCGCAAGCCCGGCGCCCCGGCGCAGTCCTGGGGCTGGGTGGGGGTCGTGCTCGACGACCGACCCGGCCAGCTCGCCGCGCTCGTCGGCTTCATCAGCCAGTGGCAGATCAACATTGAGGATGTCGGGCCCTTCGAGCACAGCCTTGACGCACCCGCCGGCATCGTCGAGCTCGCGGTGGATCCGACGGCCGCGGACGAGCTCGTCGACCGGTTGACGCTCAACGGCTGGACGGCATACCGGCGATCCTGATGCCGTACCGAGTAGCCTGATCCGGGTTGCACATGTCGGCATCCGCGGGGGCGCGATCCGACGACTCTTTATGTGACCGGGACGGAGGAATCGGGTGAAGCCCGACCACGGGTCTGCGCTGTCGGCGGGAAGCACGGTCACCGACAGCCGGGAGGGAACGTCTGCGCCGCTCGGGTCCGAGGGAGATGGTCCCGCGGTCCACGAAGGCGGGGCCGAGGGTCTGATCGTGGCGGTCGACGGTCCCGGAGGGTCGGGGAAGAGCACCGTGGCCCGCGAGATCGCCCGCCGCCTCGGCCTGCGGTACCTCGACACTGGGGCGATGTACCGCGCGGTCACCCAGCTCGCGCTGGAACAGCGGATTGACATCGAGGACTCGGCGGCGGTCGCGGAGCTGGCCGAGCGGGCGGTGATCTCGGTCGGTACGGACCCGGACGAGCCCTCGATCGCCATCGACGGTGTCGGGGTGGACGCCCAGATCCGCACCCGCGCGGTGACCAACGCGGTCAGTGCGATCGCGGCGGTGCCGGCGGTGCGGGCGTTGCTCGTCACCCAACAGCGTCAGGTGATCGCCGCCGCGTTGCCGGCCGGCGGCATCGTCGTGGAGGGTCGCGACATCGGCTCGGTCGTGGCGCCGGGCGCCCAGATCAAAGTCTTCCTCACCGCCTCGACCGAGGTCCGTGCGCTGCGTCGCTCCCGCCAGCTCGGGGAGAAGGGCGTCGACGACGTCGCCCGGACCCTCGCCGAACTCGACCGGCGCGACGCGCTCGACAGCAACCGGGCGGCGGACCCGCTGGCCATCCCGCCCGACGCGGTGGTTCTGGACTCGACGGCCCTGTCGGTGTCCGAAGTCGTCGACGAGGTGCTTCGGCGTTGCGAGCAGCTGCCGAACCGGACGAGATGACCACGTCGAACCCCCGCGTTGAGGCGCCCCGCGTTGAGGCCGCTCGGCCGGACGACGGTGCCGGCGAACGTGCCGCGGAGGCGGCCCGGCGGGCCGCCCGGGTGGCGCGTGGACCGGTCCACCGGGGTGCCGCGTCACCGATCTACAACGACCTCCCGCACCGCGTCCTCAAGCCCGGGGTCCGCTGGTTCCTCAACCGGGTGGTCATGCAGATCAGCCTGGAGGGGCTTGAGAACGTCCCCTTCGACGAGCCGTTGATCTTCGCTGGGAACCACAGCAGTTGGCTGGATGGCCCGTTGGTGGTGATCGAGTCCCCACGGACCGTGCGCTGCCTGAGCAAGGTCGAGATGTACCGGGGGGTGCTCGGCCGGGCGCTGCTGTTCAGCGGTCAGATTCCGATCGATCGTGATCGGGCCGACCGGGAAGCCCTGCACACCGCGCTGGACGAGCTCTCCCGTGGCGGGGCGATCGGGCTGTTCCCCGAGGGCACCCGGGGCAGCGGGGAGATGGCGGCGGTCCAGCACGGCATCGCCTACCTCGCGGTGCACGGCCGCTGCCGCGTCCTACCGGTGGCCTGCATCAACACCGGTGCCGCCCTGCCCCGGGGGGCGCGCTGGCCGCGCCGGTCGGTGCCGATCCGGGTGGTCTTCGGTGCGCCGTTCGCGGTGGAGGTCCCGGCGAACCCACGCTCGCGCAAGGCGCTGGCCGCCGTCGCGGAGGACATCCGGGTGCGCCTGCTCGACCATCTGGCGACCGTCCGGGCCGGAAAGGCCTGCGGCGAGGCGGGCGGGACCGGCGGAGCTGACCGGGCCGGCGCCGGGTAATCTGAGCAAGATCGCTGCTCGCTCCGGACGGGCGGGTGAGAGCCCCCGGCGATCCGACCACGCTCGCGTGTCCGGCGCCGAGCCCGGGAATCACAGGCGATCCCCGTCCCACGATGACAGTTGGCAGTGACAGTGATGAGCGGACAAGACCTATCAACGGACCTCGGCGCGGCCGGGTTCGACCGGTTTGCCGACGGTGGCCTCGGCGATGACGTCGGCGGCCCCGATGGGTTCGCGGGCGAGCTCGACGGCGAGTTCGCGGGCCCCGGGATCGGTCAACCGGTGGTGGCCGTCGTGGGGCGACCCAACGTGGGCAAGTCGACGTTGGTCAACCGCATCCTCGGCCGGCGGGCCGCGGTCGTCGAGGACGTCCCCGGGGTGACCCGTGACCGCGTCGCCTACGACGCGGTCTGGAGCGGGCGGCGGTTCACCCTCGTCGACACCGGCGGCTGGGAACCCGACGCGACGGGGCTGGCCGCCCAGGTCTCCGAGCAGGCCCGCGCGGCGCTCGACACCGCCGATGCGGTGCTGTTCATCGTGGACGTCGTCACCGGTGCCACCGACGCCGACGAGGCGGTCGCCCGGGTGCTGCACCGCTGCGGGCTGCCGGTGATCCTGGTGGCGAACAAGGTCGACGACGTACGATTCGAGGCTGATGCGGCGGCGCTGTGGAGCCTCGGGCTCGGCGAGCCGCACCCGGTCTCGGCCCTGCACGGCCGGGGCAGTGGAGACCTGCTCGACGCCGTGCTCGCCGCGTTGCCCGAGGCGCCGCGCGAGATCCTCACCGAGTCCGACGGCCCACGGCGGGTCGCCCTGATCGGCCGGCCCAACGTCGGCAAGTCGAGTCTGCTGAACAAGCTCGCCGGCAGCCGGCGGTCGTTGGTGCACGACGTCGCCGGCACCACCCGGGACCCGGTCGACGAGCTGGTGACGGTCGGCGGCGAGGAGTGGATGTTCATCGACACCGCCGGGCTGCGCCGTCGCGTCCGGGAGGCCTCCGGCGCCGAGTACTACTCGTCGCTGCGCACCGCCTCGGCCCTGGAAGCCGCCGAGGTCGCCATCGTCCTGCTCGCCGCGGACGAGCCGGTGACCGAGCAGGACCAGCGGGTCATCTCGATGGTCGTCGACGCGGGACGGGCCCTCGTCCTCGCCTTCAACAAGTGGGACCTGGTGGACACCGACCGCCGGCTCACCCTGGAACGGGAGATCGTCCGTGACCTCGGCCGGGTCGCGTGGGCGCCGCGGGTGAACGTCTCGGCCCGTACCGGGCGTGCGACCGACCGGCTCGCCCCCGCGCTGCGCACCGCGCTGGAGTCCTGGGGTACCCGGATCCCGACCGGCCGGCTGAACACCTGGTTGGGTGAGGTCGTCGCCGCGACCCCGCCGCCAGCACGTGGAGGGCGGGTTCCGAAGGTCCTGTTCGCGACCCAGGCCGGAGTGCGCCCGCCGCGGTTCGTGGTGTTCACGACGGGTTTTCTGGAGTCGTCCTACCGTCGATTCCTGGAACGCCGGCTCCGGGAGGACTTCGGCTTCGCCGGTTCGCCCATCTCGATCTCGGTGCGGGTGCGTGAACGCGGCGACCGCAGGGGCGGCGGCTGACGGTTGGACCGGGTTCCGGCCGTCAGCCGGGTGGGCTTTCCGGTCCGGCCGGACCGGCGTGACGGCGGCTTACGACGAAAAAACCCGTTGAGCAGGCTCACCTGCCTGAGCAACGGGTTTTACCACCTCTGTCGGGACGACAGGATTTGAACCTGCGACCCCCAGACCCCCAGTCTGGTGCGCTACCAAGCTGCGCCACGTCCCGTACAGCAGCCACATTACCGTACCGGCGACCACTACGGTGACCGGGGGTCGCGTCGTTGACGACGCGACCCCCGACCCTCGTGCGTGGGCCCCGCGTGGGACCAGGCCGAGGCCGTCACCCACGAGGGTGTCCGCACGCCGCAGGGCCGCCGAACAGCAGGGTCAGCTCGCACCCTGGGCGCGCCGTCGGGTAACCCCGGCGCCGATCAGCAGGGCGCCCACTGCCGCACCGGCCAGCGGGAGCAGGGGCGAGGACCCGGGGTCGGCCATCCCGCCGCCACCTGCGGCGACACCGCCCCCCGGCCCGCCCCCCGGCCCGACGCCGGCACCGACGCCGGCACCGACGCCGGCAATGGCGCAGTCGCGCTTCTTGTCGTCCCAGTTGAACCAGTCGTCCTTGCCGTCCTTGCCGTCCTTGCCGTTCTTGCCGTCCAGACCGTCCTTGCCGTCCAGACCGTCCTTGCCGTCCTTGCCGTTCTTGCCGTCCAGGCCGTCCCTGCCGTCGTCGATCCGATCGGCCCGGATCCGCTTGTCGCCGTCGATCTTGTCATCGCGGTCGCGGTCCTTGCCGTCCAGATTGTCCTTGTCGCCAAAGAGGCCCCACCCGTCCTTCTTGTCGTCGCACCGGTGGTTGTCCTTGTCGTCGAGGGCGTGGGCAGCGGCCAGGCCGGGCCCGAAGGTTAGGGTGACGCTCGCCGCGCTTGATATCGCGAGAACGGCGGCGCTTCGACCCATACCTTTCTTCATCTGGTCCCCTCTCTCACGTACGGTGATCTATTCGTTACTGCGAGTGATACCATAGCGACTGAGTGTGGGGATGCGGGTTAACCGCCCGGGCGTGGTGCGGCCGGATCGACCTCCTTGTGGCGGCGATCGGGTTGCTTTTTCGGTCTAGTTCGTCCAGTTTTCGGTGATCTCGGAATCGTTGAGACCGGTACACCTCGCTCACAAGCATGCCGCTCACGGAAAGTATCTTCACTGATTGGTAGAGTCACCGTCGGTGGTTTCGTGACCCTGGCACGTGACGGTTCGGAGCCGCGGGCGGGGCGCCGGACGATCCACCTCGGGAGCGATCCGCACGCGTACGTGGACGATCGACGGGCGGGATGGCGGGAGGAGCTGTGAAAGGTGGGACGGGCGGCGGTAACCAGCGGCCCGCGAACGGCGCACCGACGGCCTTCTCCGTCCGGACACCCGTCGCGGGTCGGCGCATCCCGCTCTGGCGGTGGCTTCTCCTCGTCGGGGCGGTCCTCGTCCTCGGCAGCGGTTTCCGGCTGGCGGAACCGGCGTTCGATGCCGTCCATGGCGCTCCCGGGGCGGACGCGACGGCCGACATCGCCGACGTCCCGCCGCCGCCCACCCCCGTGCCGACGACCGGCCGGTTCGGGCTACCTCCCGCCGTCCCCGAGCAGCCAGTGGTGGTCGTCAACAATCCGTCCCGGCTGCGCATCCCCCGGATCAGGGTGGACGCTCCGATCATTCATCTGGGTCTGAACCCGGATGGCACGCTCGGGGTGCCCAAGGCATGGGGAGATGTCGGCTGGTATGACCGCGGTCCGGCGCCTGGTGGCATCGGCCCTGCCGTGCTCGTCGGCCATTACGATTCCACCACCGGCCCGGCGGTCTTCTACCGGCTGCACGAGCTCGTGCCCGGCGACCGTATCGAGGTCGCTTCGCCGACCGGCGTGTCCACGACGTTCGTCGTCGATCGCGCGGAGAACGTGGTGAAGTCGAGGTTCCCGACGAACCGGGTCTACGGACCGGTAATCCGCCCTGAACTGCGCCTGATCACCTGCGGGGGCGCCTTCGACCGGAAGGCCAGGCACTATCTCAACAACCTGGTGGTGTACGCGCACGCCGAATCCTCGGCAGGAGCCGCGCCCGTCGTGCCGGCCCGGTCTGCGGCGAGCGTGCTTCCGCCGGATCCGTCGCGGGGGCCCGTGCCCGCGCACCCATCGCCCGGGCACCCATCGCCCGGGCAGCCGTCGCCCGGGCAGCCGCCGGCGCAGGTCGGTTCCGTCCCGAGCGTGAACCCGCCGCCCGCACCCTGACGACCCGGCCCGTTCCGCTGCCGGATCGCCGACGAGACAGCCGGCGAGATCTACGACACGTCGATGCTCGGGGCGTCGTGACGACCTGACGCGAGGTGGCGTGATCAAGCCGCCGACGGACACCCGGCGTGACGGCATCCGTACTTCTTGCCGAGTAGCGACGGTCTTCTGGTGCCGTGTTCAAGCGTTGGGGTGGGGGTGATTGCGAGCCGCCCGGGTATGTCCACTATGGTCATCAACGGCACTTCTGTTCTACCGATCCATAGGTGTCCGGATTATGAAGTGTCTGCTACATGTCATACAGATATACCTATTTTGATAGAGATACCCGTCGGACCGATGTGCCTGGTCCTGCCCCCGGTTCGGCGGCCCCTCCGAGTATGTCGGGGCAGGTGCGGGGAGCCGTGGTTCCGGGTGTGGCCGGCGGATCCGGCCGCGTTCTGGCGGTGACGGCACTGACCGGGTCGTCGGCCGCCGGGCTGGCCAGCCCGAACCCGACAGCTCCCTCGTAGGCGCACGGGAAGGACACGTCTTGCCCCGTCGTGGTATGGCCTGGCTTCCGGAGGACTGGGACCAGTTCGTCCGGAATCGTCAGCGCCCGCCGGCGCCCCACGGCTCCTCAGGCTCCGGCGCGGCTCGCCGCCGTACCACTCCTCCTCCGCGACGCGCGGTCACCATCGCCGCGTTCACCACCGGGACGATCGCGGCCTCGACCGCCGCCTTCGCGGCCACCGTCCCCGGGGGCGCCGACGGAACCTCGTCACTGGAGTCGAACTCCCTCACCCAGGAAGCCGCGCTCGTCCCGGGACACCACGCCACCGGCGGCGATGCGGCCTCGGCCCGCAGGCTCGCCCCGTTGGCCACCGCCATCGCGGACCACGACCCCGTCTTCACCAGCGTCTCGATCGCCGCGGACAAGACCTCGGTCGCGCCCAACACCCCGGTGGTGCTCACGGTGCGGGCGTTGGAATCGGACAGCGGCACCCCGCTCGCGAACCAGGACGTCCGTATCGTCGTGGTGAACGGTCCCCAGTGGCAGACCTCCACGAGGTTGCGGACCGACGCGAACGGCGCCGCGCAGATCACCGCGCGCCTGCTCTCCACGACGACGATCACCGCGGTCTTCGACGGATCGAACGCCCTGCGTCCCTCCGTGGCCGGTGCCGCCACGGTGACGATCGCGAGTCCGACGGGTCCGGGACGGTCGGGTTCGGGAGGGTCGGGTTCGGGAGGGTCGGGTTCCGTCATCGACCAGGCGATCCCAAAGGTCATCCCGGGTAGCTCGATCGGGGAGAAGGCCGTCTACCTCGCGTCGTTGAACAAGGGTAAGCCGTATGTCTGGGGCGCGGAGGGTCCGTACTCGTTCGACTGCTCCGGACTCGTCCAGTACGTCTTCAAACAACTCGGCCGCTCGCTGCCGCGCGTGGCCGAGGACCAGTACCGGGTCTCGATGAAGGTGCCCCAGTCCGGCAAGCAGCCCGGCGACTTGATCTTTTACGGTACTCCTGGGAATATCTACCATGTCGGCATCTATGCCGGGAATGGGTATATGTGGGCTGCCCCGCAGACCGGCGGTGTCGTGTCGCTGCGGCCCATCTACAGCTCCACCTACAAGGTCGGCCGCATCCTCTGAGCCCGGTCCCATCCGACCCGGTCCGAACGCCGGGGTACCCCGCCGGCGGATCCCTCTCCGCTCCCCGTGTCCCACGATCCGCTAGCGTCAGCGATGTCCGGCCCGTCGGCGGGGCGTTGCGGCCCCCACCGGGCCCGGACGTCCCCACTGGCGCCGAACCCGTCGGGTGGGGACCTGCGGGAGCGCCGGGTGCGGTGGGCTGCCGTTCACCGCCTTCGCGGCGCGTCGCGCCGCCCAACCGGTGGAGGAGAGACGGCCGCATGACCATGCCCACCGCCTCGGACCGGATCTGGACGGTTCCGAACGCGCTGTCCGCCCTGCGGCTGCTCGGCGTGCCGGTCTTCCTCTGGCTGGTGCTGGGTCCGAAGGCGGACGGTGCGGCGCTCGGCGTTCTCGCGTTCGCCGGAATCAGCGACTACCTGGACGGCAAGCTCGCGCGGGTGCTGAACCAGACGAGTCGCCTCGGCGTCCTGCTGGATCCCCTCGCCGACCGGTTCTACATCCTCGCCACCATCGTCGCTCTGACCCTCCGCGGGATCGTGCCGGTCTGGTTCGCGGTTCTGCTCCTTGCCCGCGACGTGGCGCTGCTGGCGCTGCCGCCGTTGCTGCGCAGGATCGGGGTCGGCGTCACGCTGCCCGTGCACTACCTGGGCAAGGCTGCGACGTTCAACCTGTTGTACGCCTTCCCTCTCCTGCTGCTGTCCGCCGGGGATTCCTGGCTGGCCACCGCGGCACGCCCGGTCGGATGGGCGTTCGCGATCTGGGGTACTGCCCTGTACTGGTGGTCTGGTCTTCTGTACTTCGTCCAGGCCGGCCAGCTCGTCCGGCGCTTCCGGGCGGACGCCCGGACCAGCGCAAGTGGGAGGTGACCGGTGAGAGCCGTCGTCATGGCCGGTGGCGAGGGCACCCGGCTGCGTCCGTTGACCGCGAACCTGCCCAAACCACTGCTCCCCGTCGTCAACCGGCCGATCATGGAGCATGTGCTGCGCCTACTCAAACGGCACGGCTTCGACGAGACGGTGGTGACCGTCCAGTTTCTGGCCTCGATGATCCGGACATACTTCGGTTCCGGTGACGAGCTCGGGATGCACCTGTCGTACGCCACCGAGACGACCCCGCTGGGCACCGCCGGCAGCGTGAAGAACGCCGAGGACGCCCTGCGGGACGAGGCGTTCCTGGTCATCAGCGGGGACGCGCTGACCGACATCGACCTCACCGACCTGGTTGCCTTCCACCGGCGTCAGGGCGCGCTCGTCACCGTCGCGCTGAAATCCGTCCCCGATCCGCTCGAGTTCGGCATCGTCATCACCGGCGAGGACGGACGGATCCAGCGCTTCCTGGAGAAGCCGACCTGGGGGCAGGTGTTCTCCGACACCGTCAACACCGGCATCTACGTGATGGAGCCCGAGGTGCTTGCCCAGGTGCCGCCCGGCGAGGCGGTGGACTGGTCCGGCGACATCTTCCCCCGGCTGGTCGAGGCGGGTGCCCCGGTGTACGGCTACGTGGCGTCCGGGTACTGGGAGGACGTCGGCACCATCGCGAGCTTCCAACGGGCCCAGGCCGACGTGCTCAACCGCCAGGTCGACGTGGAGATCGGCGGTTTCGAGGTGTCCCCCGGGGTGTGGATCGGTGAGGACGCCGAGGTCCATCCGGAGGCGATCCTCAAGGGGCCGCTCGTGGTCGGTGACTACAGCAAGGTGGAGGCCGGCGCCGAGCTGCGGGAGTTTTCCGTGCTGGGCAGCAACGTGCTGGTGAAGAGCGGCGCGTTCCTGCACCGGGCGATCGTCCAGGACAACGCGCTCATCGGCCCGCAGACGAACCTGCGCGGCTGCGTCATCGGCAAGAGCACCGACGTGCTGCGGGCGGCCAGGATCGAGGAGGGCGCCGTCGTCGGAGACGAGTGCGTCGTCCGCGAGGAGGCGTTCGTCTCCCATGACGTGAAGGTGTATCCGTTCAAGACGATCGAGGCCGGCGCGGTCGTCAACACCTCCGTCATCTGGGAGTCCCGCGGCCAGCGGACCCTGTTCGGGCCGCGCGGGGTGTCCGGCCTGGTGAACGCGGAGATCACCCCGGAGCTGGTGGTGCGCCTCGCCGGCGCCTACGCCACGACCCTGAAGAAGGGGGCCACCGTCACCACCGCGCGGGACGGTTCCCGCGCCGCCCGGGCCCTCAAGCGGGCCGTCATCAGCGCGTTGACCGCCGGCGCCATCAACGTCCGTGATCTCGAGGTGGCACCGATGCCGGTCACCCGCTTCGACGTCCGCTCGTCCAACGCCGCCGGGGGGATCATGCTGCGCACCACCCCCGGAGACCCGGAACGCATCGACATCATCTTCCTGGATGCCGACGGCGACGACCTCTCCCCGGTGGCACAGCGCAAGCTAGACCGGGTCTTCTCCCGCCAGGAGTTCCGCCGGGCCTTTCCCGGTGAGATCGGTGACCTGCGTTTCCCGGCCCGTACCATGGATCTCTACATCCAGGATCTGCTCGACCGGGTCGATACCGCCGGCGTCGCCGAGGCGGATCTCAAGATCGTCGTTGATTCCTCGGGTGGCTCGGCGTCCCTGGTGCTGCCGACACTGCTCGGCCGGCTCGGCGTTGACGTGCTCACCGTCAACGGACGCGTTGACGAGACCATCCCGCCCCGCAGCGCCCTGGAGGATCTGCGGGCCACCGACCGCCTGGGCGCCCTCGTCGCCAGCTCCGGGGCGGCCTTCGGCGTGCGGTTCGATCATGTCGGCGAGCGCGTCACGATCGTTGACGAGCGGGGGGACCTTATCGACGATGACCGGGCCCTGCTGGTGTTCCTCGACCTCGTCGCGGCGGAGAATCCCGGCGCGGAGGTAGCCCTCCCGGTGACCATCACCCGGGTAGCCGACCAGGTCACCCGCTTCCACGGGCTGACGGTACGCCGGACCTCCCTGTCGGCGGCGGCGCTGACCGGGGTCGCCCGTGACGACGGCATCGTCTTCGCCGCCGACGGGCGGGGCGGCTTCATCGTCCCCGAGTTCGCCCCCGCGATCGACGGGATCGCGGCGTTCGTGAAACTGCTGGCCCTGGTGGCACGGACCCGGCTGACACTCAGCACCATCGACGCCCGGATACCTTCGGTGGCGATCCTGCGCCGTTCAGTGCCCACCCCGTGGGCGGTCAAGGGCACCGTCATGCGTCGCGTGGTGGAGTCGGTCGACCCGGATACGGGGTATGTCATCGACACCACGGACGGGGTTCGGATCGTCGGTCCGGACGGCTCCTGGATCCTGGTGTTGCCTGACCCGAGCGAGGCGGTCACCCACCTGTGGTCGGAGGGCGCCGACATCGAGGAGGCCCACGTGCTGCTGCGGCGCTGGGTCGAGGTGGTCGAGGCGCGGTAGCCGCGGCACGCGCGGCGAGGCCTTGGTCGGCGGCGCTCGGTGTCCGGTCGGTCAGAATGCCGAATGTGCGAGAACGGACCGGATGGCCACGCCGAGGGCCGGTATGCCCCGGGGCCGCCGGCCCTTCGGATCCCTGCGGCGTCTCCGGGCGGCCCCGTCGCCCCTGGCAGCGTCCCCTCGCCTTGGCCCTCGTCCTCGGCCTGCTCGGCCTGGTGATCGCGACCGGGGCCCGGCGTGCCGCGACGACGGCCGGGGAACGTGCGGAGCTCGTCGCGGCCCTGCGCGCGAAGATACATGAGCGATCCGCCGTGACCACTGCGGCCGCGACCCGGGTCGGCGAGCTGCGCCTGCGGGTGAAGACGGCGCGGGAACAGCGCGCCCGGGCCGAGCGTGAGCTGGCCTGGGCCACGGCGGCGCTGTCGGATCTCGGGCCGGCGGCAGGCTGGTCCCCCGTGCGTGGACCGGGTGCCCGGATCGAGCTCGCGGACCGGACCGCCCCCGGGCCGTCGGCACCGTCGGCACCGTCGGCACCTCGTGCGTCAACGGCACCCACCCCGCTGCGCCCGTTGACCGGGCTCGCCGGTCCCCACCCCGCACCGGCGTCCGGCTGGACCCGGATTCAAGATCGAGATCTTGCCGATCTCGTCAACGTGCTGTGGATCTCGGGTGCCGAGGCTGTCGCGGTCAACGGCGTCCGCCTGACGGCTCTCAGCGCTATCCGGGCGGCCGGTGATCTCATTCTCGTCGGATTCGTACCGATGATCGCGCCGTACACCGTCGAAGCGGTGGGTGATCCGGACGATCTCGTGCGGCGTCTCGAGGAGTCCGCCGTGATCGACCGGCTGCGGCATCGTCCCGACTCACCGGTGACCTCCCTGTCGGTCGTCACCGTCAGAAACCTGACCCTGCCCGCGGCCTATCCCCAGGTGCTGCGGCATGCTCGACGGAGCGAATCATGATCGCCGTGGTAGCCCTTGCCCTGGGCGTGACGGCCGGCCTGGTGCTGGGCCCGACCGTCCCCGACTGGATGGATCCCTACCTCCCAGTCGCCGTGGTGGCCGCGGTGGACGCTGCTCTCGGCGGCGCGCGGGCCGTTGCGGAGAGGGTGTTCGACGACCGGGTGTTCATCGTCTCGTTCGTCTTCGACGTCGCGATCGCCGTCCTGATGGTGCTGCTCGGCGACCTGATCGGGTTCGGCGGCGCGTTGTCCACCGCGGTGGTCGTGGTGCTGGGCATCCGCATCTTCACCACCGCGACCGCGTTGCGCCAACATCTGATCAAGGTCTGACGATGGCGGTGACATCGACAGGCGACCCTTCGGAATCCGGGCCCGGACGGAAGTCCGCATCCGATCCGAAGCCCGATCCGGTGCCGGTCTCCGATGCGCCGGTCTCCGATGCGCCGTCGGACCCGCCCACGTCGCCCGTCGTGGTCCCTGTCGCGTCGGAGCCGACACCGAGCCCGGTTCCGGGGCACGTCCGGCCGGGTCGTGCCCGGACGCGGCGTGCCCTGAGTCTGGTCCTGCTCGCCGGTCTCGGTTTCGCCGCGGTCGCCGCGACCCGGTCCGCGCAGCCGTCCTTCGGACTCGCCACCGCGCGGCCGGACGAGCTCGCCGCGACCCTCGGTGCGATCGGCGCCGTCGACCGGTCCCTGGCAGCCCGGGAGCAGCAGCTCCGCCGGGAGGCGGAACCGATGATGCCGCCCGTGCCGACGTCGGTGCCGGCCCCGGCGGCCGGGCCGGACGAGGTGCGTCGCGAGGCCGACCGGCTGGCGATCCTCACCGGCATGGTGCCGGTCACCGGATCGGGGCTCGAGCTGACGATCCAGGACCCTCACCGCGCGGTCGACGCCTCGATCCTCGTCGACGCCCTGCAGGAGCTACGGGACGCGGGCGCCGAGGCGATCGAGATCGCCGGGGTCCGAGCGGTCGTCTCGACCTACGTGGCCGACGAGCCCGGGCGGGGGTTGGTGGTCGACGGCACGTCGATCGCGCCGCCGTACGTGCTGCGGGTGGTGGGCGACGCCCACACGCTGGACCAGGCGATGCGGATCCCCGGCGGGGTGCTCGATACGGTAGCGGCACGGGACGGGGCGCAGGCGACCGTTCGGACCTCCGAGCACATCGAGATCCGTGCGCTGCGACCCGCTCCGAGTCCTCGCTACGCCCGTCCGGCCGGATAGGAGACCCCCTGTCCCCGGGCCAGCCGAGGAACGTGGTTCCTGGTGGAGTTCACGGCGCGGCGCGGCACGGTATGGCGTCGGGCCGGGCGGCGCAGAGCGGTCCGCGCAGTGGTCAGAGCAAGGGGAGGCGATCTCCGGTGTACCCGGACGACCTGAAGTACACCCGTGAGCACGAATGGATCCGGCTCGACGGGAGCACGGCACGGGTCGGCATCACGTCCTACGCGCAGGAGGCGCTGGGCGACATCGTCTTTGTCTCTCTGCCCGACCTCGGCTCCGCGGTCCAGGCCGGTGAGTCCTTCGGAGAGGTCGAGTCGACCAAGAGCGTGTCCGAGATCTACGCGCCGATCGCCGGAGAGGTGACGGCGCGCAACGAGGCACTTGCCGGTGCGCCGGAACTGATCAACTCTGATCCCTATGGGGAAGGCTGGCTCGTCGAGCTCACGGTCGCGGATGTCGTCGACGTCACCGGCCTACTGACCGCCGAAGAGTACGCGGAGCACGTGAAGGAAAACTGAGAGTATCTGGTTGGTGCTTCTGGTGGGTGGTGGGCCACGCCACGCCGAACAACACGGGTCGCACTCTTTTCACGACCGTGCCCGCGATGCACTAGCCTCGGAGTGCACCGGGGCACGATCGTGGACGGCCCGACCGTCGCCATGTGATCATCCTGGTGATGGGGGTGGGCTGCGGACGTCTGGCTACCACCATCGCAGTGTTGGCAGAGACGTTCCCGCCGCCCGTCCGGTGGCGGCCGAAGCGGCTGGGGTACCCCGCCCGTGCGGGATCCCGGCAGGAAGCGGACGCGACTGTGTTCTGCACGAGGTGCGGACAGCAGAACCCGTCCGACGCGCTGTATTGCGCGCGGTGCGGGTCTCCTCTGGTACGTCCGGGTGAGCCCGTGGCGCCGGAGAGACCCGCGGAGCAGACGTCGACGCTGAACCTGGCGGCCGCGCTGTCCGGCATCGAGGGCGATCACGTCGACGAGTCGACCGAGCGGGACGCCGTGGCCGCCGTTGACGCGCTACCTCCCGGCTCGGCGTTGCTCGTCGTCAAGAGGGGGCCGAATGCGGGGAGTCGTTTTCTGCTGGACGCCGACATGACGACCGTCGGCCGCCATCCCGAGAGCGATATCTTCCTCGACGATGTGACCGTCTCCCGTCGGCATGCGGAGTTCCATCGCTCGCCGTACACCAAGGGCTTCTCGGTTCGCGACGTCGGGAGCCTGAACGGTACCTACCTCAACCGCGAGCGGATCGACTCGGCTGAGCTCACCAGCGGCGACGAGGTGCAGATCGGCAAGTTCCGACTGGTGTTCCTGACTGGCGCGAGCTACGGGGGGTCAGCGGCACGGTGACGAGGAAGGACCCACGGTGAGCGGCGGCCTCGCCGCGGCATCGTCGGCCCCGCGTTCGGGCGCAACGCGCTCGGACCAGGCCGGACAGAACGCGAAGGTGCTCAACATCGGCCAGGTTCTCGACCGTCTGCGGGCGGACTTCGCCGACATCACCCTGTCGAAGATCCGCTATCTCGAGGCGGAGGGACTCGTCGAACCCGCCCGTACCAGCGCGAACTACCGCAAGTACTCGGTCGACGACGTCGCCCGGCTCCGTTACGTCCTGCACGCGCAGCGGGAGCGCTTTCTTCCGCTGCGCGTGATCAAGGAGGAGCTGGCGTCGCTCGACCGCGGTGAGACCCCGGTGCATCGGCCTGGACCCCGCGCGCTGCCCCCGCATCCGGCCCCTACCGGCCTGGACGCGTTCCTCGGGGCGGAAAGGGTCAGAATGTCGCGCCGGGAGCTTCTCGCCGCCGCGGGGCTCGGCGACGAGGCCCTGACCGAGCTGGAACAGCACGGCCTGGTGGGTCCGATCGCCGGCGGCGGGTACTACGATTCCGACGCCCTGCTCGTCGCGCGGACCGTGGCGCTGCTGGCCGGCCACGGCGTGCAGCCCCGGCATCTGCGGGCCGCCCGTACGGTGGCCGACCGTGAGGCTGGTCTCATCGAGGCCGCCGTCGCCCCGTTGCGGGGCCAGCGCGGTGGTGAGGGTTCGGGACGGCACGCCGAGACCGCCGATGAGCTGGCGGCGTTGCTGGTCCGCTTGCACGCGGCCCTGTTGCGCTCCCGGCTGGCGGCGGGACGATCGAGTTGAGACCAAGGTGAGGAGGCTGTCGGGGCTGCGCTCGGAGTGCCTTGCCGGACAGCCGAACCGGTGGGCGCGCTGACGCCGGACGGAAGCGGGGATACTGTCTCCCCTGTGGGGTTTTCTGGCTCCGGTCACAACATCCCGCCCCGCCCCACCTGCGAGGAGGTAGATCGGTGCATCGGCTGGACATCGTCGGCGTGCGAGTCGAGCTTCCGTCGAAGCAGCCGATCGTCCTGCTCAAGGAGGTGGGCGGTGAGCGGTATCTGCCTATCTGGATCGGTGCTGTCGAGGCGACGGCGATCGCCTTCGCCCAGGAGGGCATCACGACGGCTCGACCTATGACCCATGACCTGATGCGGGACGTGTTGCGTGCGCTGCAGACGGACCTGACCCGGGTGACCATCACCGACCTTCAGGACGGCGTCTTCTTCGCCACGCTCGTGTTCGGCAACGGGGTGGAGGTCTCCGCCCGGCCGTCCGACGCGATCGCGTTGGCGATGCGGATGGGAGCGCCGGTCTACGGGGTCGAGGCGGTCCTGGCCGAGGCCGGGATCACCGTTCCCGAGGAACAGGAACAAGAACAGGAGAGCGAGCTGGAGAAGTTCCGGGAGTTCCTTGACACGATCTCCCCGGAGGATTTCAACACCCCCGGCTCCTGAGGTTTCCCGGCCCTTGGCGTGCCCGCCTGGGAGCAGGTCGGCCGCTGAGACTTTCAGCGAGCCGTGGCCGAGGTCGGCTGTGATCCACTGTGATCCACAGTGCGGGCAGTATCGGGGCGAGCTTCCGATTTGACCGATCTGTTGAATGGCGTCCGCTGGACTCCAGACACGCCGGCTTAGATCATTGAAGGAACCGCGCGTCGCTCCTACGGTCGGGAGAGCCCGACCGTAGAGTTCGTGCCCCTGCCCGCGGTAGACGTGGCGGAACGGGCTCTCTCCGGCTCTGACCTTGCCGGGCTGTGGCAACGGCGTGATGTGCTCTGCCCGGTTCCGTGCCGACGGGTGGACGGGCGGTCCCGGATCACGGGCACAGGGGTGCCACGTCGCGGCCTCGCCGGCCGTCGGTGGTCGGGGAGTCGTGCGGTCGAGGTGATCGTGGCAGGCCGCACGACAGTGGAAACGGTTCGATCGGGCCGGGTGTCCGGGATGGCGGCGTCGGGTGACGTCGGCGGTCGGGACGGATCCGGAACGGTCCAGAGGATGGGGCTGGCATGGCGGCGAAGTGCGTACAGCGATGATCGAACAGGGCCAGCTCTTTCCGGATGAGATTCCCGAACCGCCGGGGGACGACGTCGGGTACCGGGGGCCGACGGCTTGCGCCGCGGCGGGCATCACCTACCGCCAGCTCGACTACTGGGCTCGGACCGCTCTGGTCGTCCCCAGCGTCCGCGACGCGTCCGGTTCCGGCAGCCAACGGCTGTACTCCTTTCGTGACGTCCTGGTGCTGCGCGTGGTCCGCAAGCTGCTCGAGGCCGGTGTGTCGCTGCAGAACATCCGGGTGGCGGTGGAACATCTGCGTACCCGCGGCGTGGACGACCTGGCGCAGCTCACCCTGATCAGCGACGGCTCCACCGTGTACGAGTGCACCTCGGACGATCAGGTGATCGATCTTGTCCGGGGTGGACAGGGCGTGTTCGCCATCGCCGTCGGCCGAGCCCTGCGCGACATGCGTGGCCAGCTGGCCGAACTGCCCTGCGAGCGGCCTGGTCATCCGCCGGCGACCCATCCCGGCGACGAGCTGGCCAGTCGTCGGACCCGGCGGAGCTCGGCCTAGCCCCCCGCCCTTATTCGGTTCCGAACTGTCGGTGGTTCGTCGTACGGTCCGCCTCGTGACAGACAACCCGACGGTCCTCACCGAGGGCCTGCAGAAGAGCTACGGCGGCAAACGAGCGCTGGTGGGCCTGGACCTGCGGGTCGATGCCGGCACCGTGCACGGTGTGCTGGGGCCCAACGGAGCCGGCAAGACGACGGCGGTACGCATCCTGTCGACCCTGCTGCGCCCGGACGGCGGCCAGGCCAGGGTCCTCGGTCTGGACGTCGTCCGGCAGGCGGACGCGCTGCGTGCCCGGATCGGTCTGACCGGCCAGTACGCGGCGGTCGACGAGCGGCTCACCGGCCTGGAGAACCTGGAGATGTTCGGGCGGCTCTACCGTCTGCGCAGCCGCGTCGCGCGGGCCCGCGCGGTCGAGCTGCTCGAGCGGTTCGAGCTCGCCGAGTCGGCCGGTCGGCAGGCGCGTACCTACTCGGGCGGGATGCGGCGGCGGCTCGATCTCGCGGCCAGTCTGATCATCAACCCGGCGGTGCTGTTCCTCGACGAGCCGACCACCGGACTGGATCCCCGCAGCCGCTCGGCGATGTGGAGGGTGATCGCCGATCTGGTGCGGGACGGCACGACGGTCCTGCTCACGACGCAGTACCTGGAGGAGGCCGACCGGCTGGCCCACCGGATCTCGGTGGTCGACGGCGGCCGGGTCATCGCGCGGGGTACCCCGAACGAGCTGAAGTCGCAGGTCGGTGGCGACCGGCTGGACATCGTCGTCGGTGGTGACGCCGCCGAGGATGTCCAGGCCGCCCGGGCGGTGCTCGCCCGGTTCGGATCCGGCGCGGCGACGGCCGACGGGGAGACGCGTCGGGTCAGTGTGCCGGTACCGGGCGCGAGCGTGCTGTCCGATGTGGTCCGGGGTCTCGACGAGCTGGGGGTGCCGATTTCCGACGTCGCCCTGCACCGGCCGTCGCTGGACGACGTCTTCCTCGCTATGACCGGGCGCGCTTCGGCCGGCAGCGAGACGCCGCCCGCACGTGCGGGCGGCGACGGCCGTGGCGACACCGGCAACCCTGATGACCGGGACGACCGGGACGACCGGGACGACCGGGACGACCGGGATGACAAGGACGACCGGGATGACAAGGATGACAAGGATGACAAGGACATGGTGACCATATGAGCACCATCGAGCTGACTCCGGCGGGGCGCGGGCGGCTGTCGTGGGCCGTCGCTGACGCGTGGGTGATGTGCCGGCGCAATCTGATCCAGACCTGGCGGATACCCGAGCTCGTCATCTTCGCGACCATCCAGCCGGTCATGTTCGTCCTGCTGTTCACCTACGTCTTCGGTGGCGCGATCAACGTGGGTGACGGGGTCAAGTACGTGGACTACCTGATGCCGGGCATCTTCCTACAGACGGTGATCTTCGGGTCGATGTTGACCGGCGTGGGGCTGGCGGAGGACCGTCAGCGGGGCCTGATCGACCGGTTCCGTTCCCTTCCCATGAGCCGGTCGGCGCTGCTCACCGGCCGTACCCTGGCCGATCTCGCCCGCAACGTCTTCATCGTCGTGGTGATGCTTCTGGTAGGTCTGGCCGTGGGATTCCGGTTCGGGGAGACCACGGTGCCGGCGGCGCTGGCCGGGTTCGGGCTGATGCTGTTGTTCTCGTACGCCTTCTCCTGGCTGTCCGCCGTCATCGGGCTGTCGGTGAGTAGCGCGGAGGCGGCGCAGTCGGCGGGATTCATCTGGATTTTCCCGCTGGTCTTCGCCAGCTCGGCCTTCGCCCGGGTGGAGACCATGCCGGGCTGGCTGCAGGCGTTCGCCCGGCATCAGCCGGTGACGGTGACCGTCGACGCCGTGCGGGCGTTGTTCCTCGGCGGTCCGGTCGTCTCCGTCCTCCTGCAGTCCCTCGCCTGGTGTCTGGGTCTGTTGGTGGTGTTCGGGCCGTTCGCCGCGCGCGTGTACCGGCGGTCGGCCTCGCGCTGACCGGCGGGCCCGACCGCCGGACGCGGGCCGTACCCGACATCGCCGAGGCGCGGCTCATGGTCAGGTGCGGCCCTCGGTCTCCTGGGCGTTGCCCAGCGTCGCCTCGTAGGCGAGCCATTCGGCCCGCAGGACCGGCCAGCCGTCGGCGCGCAGCAGGTCCACCACGGCGGGGTCGTCGTCGACCACGACGGCGACCCGACGGCCGGCGCCGAGCTCGCGAAGTTCGGCGCGTTTGAACACCCGAGCCGGCCGACGGTCGGCGTCCGGACGCATCCGCAGCTCACCCGGCGGCAGATCCTGCTCGGTCAGCCAGCGCCGCGTCGCCTCTCTGGAACGCTCCGGCCGGCCGGTCAGCCATACCACCTCGTGGTCTCGGGCCAGCTTGCGGGCCAGTTCCACCCCTTCGGCCAGGGGGGGATCGGCGGGCGCCGCCGCGAAGAACGCCTCCCAGTCGCTGGGACTGGCGCGCAGGAAGCGCAATCGGTGTCGGACGTCGGCCACCACCCCGTCGACGTCGATGACGGCGAGCGGTCGCTGTTTCGCCGCCGTACCTGCCGTACCTGCCGTACCTGCCGGACCCGCCGTCTCCGTGCGGCCCGCCGTGTCAGCCGTGTCAGCCGCGTCCGTCACCGACGTTCCCTTTCCACCTGCTCATCGCCGACCTTCGCCCCTTCGATCGGTGCGCTGGCTTACCTGACCGGGACGGTTGCCCCGACGGATCATTGAACACGCGCGGCGCCGTTGGTTTGGTGCCGGTCGGGGGTGGCCCGCTCGGGTGGTCCCGGCGTCGCCGTCGTCCGGAACGGCCAGGCGGCGGGTGGTTGTACCGATAACGTCGCCGATGTCGTCGCATGCTTTCGTCCGGCGATGTCCCTGTGTCCAGACCGTCGCGCCGGCAGGCCAGTTCGGCCGGTCGGCGCGTTCTGGGATGTTTGCTCCGTCGGACGTGTCATGGTCGTCGGGGGGCTCGACGCCGAGCACGGCAACACACAGTGTGGGGAGGTCGACGTGTCGGGTACCCGGCGGGCGCGCACGCTCGTGGCCGGCATCCAGTCCTCGCTGGGGGCGGCACTGGCGCTCGCCGACCGGCTGGATGAGCAGGCGGACCGGATCGAGACCGAGGTGGGCTCCGGTGCTTCCGGGAAGGCCGGTGCCTCGGGGAAGGTCGGTGGCCCCGGTGAGTCCGGCGCGGGGCGGCTCGACGTCGCCGGGGAGCTCGCCCGGGCCGCCGTGATCGCCCGTTCCCGGGCGCGTGGATTCGCCGGCGCGTCCTGGGCGGCGCCCGACTGGCGGCACGGCCCCTTCGGCGTCGCCCCGGTCGGCGACCGGGCTCGTTTCCGGCCCGCTCTGTGGCAGGTCGGTCAGGTCATCGTGCCGCCCGACGATCCCACGGCGCAGCACCGGACGGTGCCACTGGCCATCCCGCTGCTGGACGGCCTGAACCTGCGGATCGAGACGACCCGGTCCAGCCGGCCCGCCGCGGTCGACCTCGTGCGTGGCCTGCTGACCCGCGTCCTCGCCGCGGCGCCGGCCGGGTGGGTCCGACTCGTCGTCTACGATCCCCACGAGTTCGGTGCCGGGCTCGCCGGCTTTGCGCCGCTGCGTGCCGCCGGTGTGGCCACCCCCACGCTCACGACGCGGGCCCGGCTCGAGGAGGTCCTCGCGGAGCTGTCGGCGGAGGTGGGAAGAATCACCGTGGACCGGCTCGGTGGCCGGTTCGACTCGTTGCGGGAGCGGGAGGAGGCCGGGCTTCCGCGTTCGGAGCCCTGGCGCGTCCTGGTGCTGCTTGGTGAGCCCCGGCTGCACGACGAGGGCGCGCGGGCGCTCGCCGCCATCGCGGCCCAGGGCCCGTCCTGCGGGGTGGTGGTGATCTCCATCGTGGAGGTCCGGCCGTCCGGCGTGGAGCCGGTCCTGGGCGGCTCGCGAGACGATCCCGATGCGGTGACGCCGCTGGATCCCGACGTCGGCGGTCTGGGAGCCGACGAGGACGAGGACTCGGTGACGGAACCCCTGCCGAGGTCGGTGGTGTTCACCGCGGTCGAGCTCCTCGCCGATCGGCCGGGATGGCGCGGGGCCGCCGCGGGAGGCTGGCGCACGTCGCTGACCGGTCTGCTGCGGGTCGAGCTGGACCCGCCGCCGCACTCCATGCTGGTCGCAGCGGTCGCGGCTCAGGTCGCCGCGGCGGCCACCCGGGAGGCCGCCCGCCCGCCCGCCATCAGCGACATGCTGCCCCGCGGCCTGTGGGAGTTCGACAGCGCAGCCGGGGTGGGTGTCGAGGTGGCGCAGGGCCCCGACGGGCCGGTGGGGTTCACCTTCGACGACGACACCGTGCACGCCCTCGTCGGCGGCCAGGCCGGGTCGGGCAAGTCGACGTTGCTCCTCGACGTGATCTACGGGATCGCCGCGCGTTACGGGCCCGACCAGGTCCGCTTCCATCTGCTCGACTTCAAGGAGGGGCTGGAGTTCGCCCAGTTTGCCGCCGGTCCGACGGACCCGTTCTACCTGCCGCACGCCGACACCGTCGGCATCGAGAGCGACCGCGAGTTCGGCGTCGCGGTGCTGCGGGCGGTCCGTGAACAGATGCGCCGCCGCGCCGTGGCGATGCGCGCGGTCGGCGCCCGCGACCTGCGAGGCCTGCGGGCGGCCGACCGGAGCTCGGCCTGGCCGCGGATCATCGTCGTGGTCGACGAGTTCCAGGTGATGCTCACCCCGATGGACTCGGTGGCGCGGGAGGCCGTCGCGCACCTGGAGGTCCTGGCCCGCCAGGGCCGCGCCTACGGGGTCCATCTGCTGCTCGCCAGCCAGACGCTGTCCGGTATCGACGCGCTCGATGCCACCGCCGGGAAGCGTGGTTCGATCTTCGGGCAGTTCGCGTTGCGCGTGGCGCTGCGTACCTCGATCTCGGAGTCACGGGTCCTGCTGTCCACGGCGAACGAGGCTGCCGGCGCGCTCTCGGGCGTCGGGGAGGCTATCGTCAACCGGCGCAACGGCCATCCTGCGGGCAACGAACTCGTCCGGGTCGCCTTCCCGGATCCGGCGGCGATAGGCGTGCTGCGTGGGCGGCTGGCGGCCACGACCGCGCGCAGTGTGCCGAATGCGAGGCCCCCGCGGGTCTTTGCTGGTCACGCCCCCGCGGTTCTTGACGACAACCCGATCTACCAGGCGTTGGACGGGCGTCCGGCGCCGACGGCCGTCGAGGCGGTTGCGGCCGAAGCGATCATCGGCGACGGTGGCGAAACCGGTCCGAGCCTGCTGGCGGGCGATGCGTCGCCGGGGCGTGCTTGCGGTTCCGGGAGCGGCTCAGGGGACGGTGCCGAGAACGATGTCGATCCCCTCGCGCTGGTTGGCGTGCCCCTGGACCTCGCGCCGCCCGCGGTCGGGGTACGGCTCGCCGCGCTGCCCGGCCGGCATCTCGCCGTGCTCGGTCCGCTGCGTCGGGAGGCGGTCGGCATCCTGCAGGCGGCGGCGGCCAGCGTCGCCGCGCAGGTCCCGGCCGGTGGACTGGTGGTCGAGATCATCGTCGCGGAGCCGATGGCGCTCGCCGCCGCGGAGGTGCTCGCGGCGCGCGTGCGCCGGGCCGGGCATCCCGTTCGGGTCGCCGATGTCACCGGCCTGCGGTCGGTGCTGGCCGGTGCCGCCGACGAGACCCGTGTCCGGGAGGAGTCCGCACTCACCGGCAGCGTGGGCCCGGTCGCGCCGCCGCTGCGGCTCGTCGTCGTCTTTGCGATGGACGCTGGCCGGGCCGGGCTGGAGGCGCGTGACCCGGTGACCCGTCGCACCGGACTGGACGACCTGCGCACGCTCACCCGCCGGGGACCGGCGCAGCGCGTGCACCTGCTGGGCTGGTGGCGGGGAGTGTCCCGGCTGGCCGAGGACCTCGGTCCGGGTAACCGGGACGACATCGCCGCGTGGGTGGCGGCCGGGGTACCCGGCAGCGACCTGTTCGTCCTGGCCGGACACCGGTCGGTGACCGGTGGGACCATGCCGAATCGGGCGGTCCTGTTCGACCGGCACGTCCAGGCCGAACCGCGCACCGTGGTGCCGTTCGCGCCGTTGGATCAGGGGTAGTCCGATGCGGACCGACGACGGGGCGGGAAGCGACGGCGACGTGGCGGCTGTCGGCGACGTGGCGGCTGTCGGCGACGTGGCGGCTGTCGGCGACGTGGGGATCGACGGCCGAGCAGGCGCCGGGAGAGGACGGAACGGGATCGTGGCTGGATCTGTGCCGGTGGATGCGTCCGATCTCGCCGACCTGTTCGGCGACGCGGGCCTTGGCGACGCGGGCCTTGGCGACGCGGGCCTTGGCGACCCGGATCTTGACGATCCGGCCAAGGCGGCGATGCAGTACCGGCGCCTGCTCGGTGCGTCCGACGAGGCCCGGGCCCGGGCCGGCCGCGACGCCCGCGACCGACGGCAGGACGGCCGGGCGGCCGCGCGTCGGCACCGGGACGCCGCCCAGGACATCCGGGCCAGGGTCCGCAGTGTCTGGGACCAGGTCGCCGAGCCCCTCGCCCAGTATGGGCTCACCGAGCTCGACCAGCTGCGCTCGGCGGCCGGCGACGCCTCGGCCGAAGCGGCTGCCGCCGTCCCGCGGGTCGGCCTGGCGAAGAAGGGGACGGCGGATCGCGGCCTCTACCGCGACGGGGGCGGGTACGTCCCGGCCGAACCGGGCGATCGGCGGGGCCGATCATTGGCACAGGCCGGACGGGAGGCCGACCGCACGGGACGGGGGCTCGCGCGGCAGCGGCACCGGTCGGATGGCCTGCCGCTGGGGGCGGGCCGGGCTGCGCGGGATGGCCGCGCCGGCGGCCCGCACGAGCCGTCCGCCGCGCAGGTGGACCCGCGGACCGCGCCGCGCCAGGCATACGAGCTCTGCCTGGACGCGATGAGCAAGGCCGCCGAGCTGCGGGCCGTCTCCAAGGGCACCGGCCCGGCGTCGGCCGGGCTGCTGACGGCCCTCGCCTGCCTGCTCATCCTCGGGATCGTCGGACTTCTGCGGGCCTTCGTCGCCGCGCCCGCGCTGCCATGCCTGGTCGGGTCGACAGTGGCCGCCGCCGTTCTGGTCGCCCTCGGGGCCGGCGGCGAGGATGGGGCGAAGGCGGTGTTGCGGGCGGGCACCCTGGGAGCGGGCACGGCCGCGGTGATGGTGCTGGCTACGTTCCGGCTCGCCCCGATGGAACCGGTCGGGGTGATCGCGTCGCTGGCCGCGCTCGCGGTGGCGGTCCGCTTCGGTCTCGGCCTCGGCGGCGGGCAGGCTTCGGCCGGCGCATCGAAGAGCGGTGGTTCCAGAAGCGGTGGTTCCAGGAAGGGATGAGGACGGGTGTCAGGCACGATCGCCGACGTCAAGGCGCAGCTCGACGAGGCGTTCCGGCGCACCGAGGAGGTGGCCGGGCAGTTGGAGGGCGCGCTGAGCATGATCGAGGAGGCGCAGGCGATGGTGATCGCGGCGACCGACGGCAGTGAGCACCGTGCGGTCGAACAGTTGACCAGCGCGCTGGTGGAGACACGCGACACATTGCAGACGTCGCTGGCGTCGTTGGGATCGGCCGTGCAGGAGGTTCGGGACTACCGGGACGGTCTGTAGACGGCTGGGGTGAGGCACGGCACGCCTCCCGACGTGGGACGGGATCTCCCCGTTGCGGCTTGCCGGGGCATCTGATTACAGGAGGACACCTTTCGGGTGAGAGCAGTAACCAGATGAAGGTCTGGGTAACAACGTCCTAGCCGCGTTGCAACGCGGTGCATCCGAAAGCCGGGCTTACTACAGTCCGGATTGTCCCCGTGCGCTCGGGCGCTCGGGTTCAGCGGTGCCGGACGCCGAGTACCGCCCGTGACCAGGAGGCCGCATCCGCCGTGTCGGACTTCAACCCGCTCGACCTGTCGCTCGACCTGCCGCTCGTGCTGCTGTCCAATCGCGGTCCGGTCAGGTTCGACCGGGACGCCACCGGTCGTACCGTCACCAGGGGGGCGGGCGGCCTCGTCTCGGCCCTGTCCGGACTCGCCGAGCATCTCGACGACGCGGTGTGGGTGTGCGGCGCAGCCAGCGAGGAGGACGTCGCCGTCGCCGGGGAGAGCGCCGGGAGCTCCATCCTCGTCCAGACCTATCCCTCGCCCCGGCTCGTGGAGGGCGACCCGGACGGCCCCGCCATCCGGGTCCGGCTCGTCGTTACCGATCCGACCGCCTACGCCGACTTCTACAGCGTGTGGTCCAACCCGGTCCTGTGGTTCATCCAGCACGGCCTCTACGGCCGATCGCTGTCACCGGTGTTCACCCGGGCCGAGCACGACGCCTTCGAGAACGGCTACGCGGCGGTCAACCGGGCCTACGCCGACGCGGTGGTTGACGAGGTGCGCGCGCGGGGTGGCAAGGCGCTCGTCCTGCTGCAGGACTACCACTTCTACCTCGTGGCTGACTGGGTGCGGGAGCAGTGCCCGGATGCGGTGCTCACGCATTTCATCCACATTCCCTGGCCGGGGCCGGACGAGTGGCGCATCCTGCCCGCCGACATCCGGGAGCGACTACTGCGCGGGCTGCTCGGTAGTGATGTGGTCGGTTTCCATACCCGGCGCTACGCCCGCAACTTCGTCCTGTGCGCCCAGGAGCTGCTCGGCCTGCCGATCGACCTGGAGCAGCTGACGGTGACGGTGGCGGACCGGGTGGTCCGCGCCCGGTACCACCCGATCTCGGTCGACCCGGCGGCGCTGGACGCTACGCAGGCCTCCGAGGAGGTGGCGGCGCATGTGGCGATGCTGCGCTACATCTTCCTCGACGATGACCGTCAGCTCATCCTGCGGGTGGACCGCACCGACCCCAGCAAGAACGTCGTGCGTGGCTTTCTGGCCTTCGGCACCCTACTCGATCAGCATCCGGAGCTGGTGGGCAAGGTCAGCTTCCTGGCGCTGCTGCAGCCCAGCCGCACCGACGTGCCGGAGTACGCCGACTACATCGCCCTGATCGGCGCGGTCGTCGCGGAGATCAACGCCCGGCATACCAAGGAGGGGCGCCAGCCGATCGACCTGCGGATGGTCGAGGACTTCCCGCTCGCCGTGGCGGCCTACTCCATCTGTGACGTTCTGATCGTCAACGCGATCGCCGACGGGATGAACCTGGTCGCGAAGGAGGTCGCGGTCGTCAACCGGCGTGGCGGCGTGCTGGCGCTGTCGGAGATGGCCGGGGCGCACGAGGAGCTGGGCGAGTTCGCCGTTACCCTGCACCCCTTCGACGTGCAGCAGATGGCCGACGCCCTGTACACCGCGCTGACGATGCCGATGGAGGAGCGCCATCGTCGGCTCGCCGCGGCAGCCAGACAGGTCCGCACCCACGACGTGCGGCGCTGGCTCGACGACCAGTTGGTGGACTTGCGGCGGGTCGCCGGATTCGGGTGACCGGGCTCCCGGCGCGGGAAGGGAATGGCAAGATCGGGCAGAATGGCGAGATTGGGCAAAGGTACATCGCCATCCGGGATCGGACATGCCGATCGCGGGTAGTCTCGCACCGGAAAACGATGTGCATCGGGTCGCCGGGCGGCCCCGATGAGGACGGACGGGAGTGGACGTGGCTAGTGAGACCGGTCACCACAAGGCCAACACGGGTTCGTGGGCCGCGGTACTTCTGATCATCGTAGGCTTTGTTGTCGGGACGTTCGCCCTCCCGCTCGCCTCGGTGCCGTTGTGGATCGCGGCTGGCGCACTGCTGGTCGTTGGCGGCGTCTTCGCCCTCGCATCCAAGATCATGGAGCAGGCCTACTGAGTGCAGTGCCGATCTGGTTCACGAGGCCTGGCGCGGCACCTACCAGTTCATCGGGCTGCCGCGCCGCGGCGCTCGGCCGCCGGCCGAGCTCAGGTCGGCGGCGTTCCCGACTCAGGCCGGCGGGCCGGGTTTCGGGGCCCCTGCCGGTCCGACGGCCTCCCGCAGGCCCCGCGGCGTGACGAAGGAGACGAGCCGGGCCGAGTCCTGACCCAGCTCCGCCCAGCGCGTAACGGTCAGATCCTGGATGGCGAGTGCCGCCGTCGGAAACGTGGAGATCCGGTATCGCTCGGCCGGGGGCAGCAGGGCCACGGCCAGCGTGTGGATACCGGGATTGTGCCCGACGAGCATCACGCTGGGCACTCCGTCGTCGATCTCACGCAGCCGGTCCAGCAGGTCCTGCGCCTCGGCCAGATAGAGCCGGTCCTCGGTCAGGACCGGGACGTTCGGGGGGAGCGCATCCGCGAGGCCCTCGACGGTCTGCCGGGTCCGCAGCGCGGAGGAGCACAGAATGAGGTCGGGCGCGAGCTTGTTGTCCGTGAGATAGCGCGAGATGAGCTCGCAGCCCCGCCGGCCCGATCCGGACAGCGGTCGATCGGCGTCGTGGATTGACCCTTCGGCCCAGTCCGACTTTGCGTGCCGCAGCAGAAGAAGGCGCCGCCGTGGTTTCACGAGCGAACTCTCCGCCGTACGGGGAGGAAATCGACGGCGCGACGTCCGTCGCGTTCCAGCCGGAATTGCCGTTCCAGCCGGAGTTGCCGGGAATCCGTACCTGGCGTGGCGGGCGCGGAACGGCGAGCAGGACCCTGCAGGGCTGGTTCGATATAAAGTATGATATTCAGGGAAAAGAATTTTCCGGCGAATTTCCCAGGGTCTGTCTGTGGCAGCACGGCCCGGGGTTTCTTGCCGCCACCGCCCGGATCGTCGAATCCGGTCCCGCCGGGAGCCATACCCGTGCCCACCGCGCCCTCCCGCGTCCGGTCCCCGCGCCGCCGCGCCGCACGCCCCGCGGCGTGAGGTGATGACATGCAGACTGCCCAGGATGGGCCGGGTCCGTCAATGAGATATGGCCCGACCGGATAGCGAGGGCGTCGCGGCCGAGTCGTCTGGAACCATGATCCTGATCATCGCCGCCGATATCCGGGCAGATCGGCCGGCGTGAGGAGCCACCGCGTGACCAGGGGGGCGATCATCGCTGCGGGACGCGCCCGGGGTCACCGGGCGCGGTCCGCTCAGCTCGCGACCGACACGGACAGCAGCAGCCGGTCGGCGAAGACCAGGGCGTCGTCCGCGCTCAGCCGCCCGCGGGGGACGACGGAAGCACGCTCGTCCGAGGTCAGGCCGCCCCACACCCCGTGCTCTTCCTGACAGAAGATCGCGGTGGCCAGGCATGGGCGCTGCACCGGGCAGTCGGAGCAGATCTTGCGGGCCCGCCTCTCGGCCGCGGCCCGGGCTTTCGTGTTGCGGCCGTCCGGCGGGAAGAATGCGTCCGGGTCGCCGTCGCGGCAGGCCGCTTCCTGGCGCCAGTAGGCGGGCCAACCAGCTCCGAACGGCTGTGGCGGCAGATCACGGCCGGGAAGAACCGGGACGCCGGCGCTCATCGTGCACCGCCGGACACGTGGTGACACGCGGCGGACAGGGAGCTGAGCGTGGCGAAGCTTCGAGCGGGTAGCACGCTGGGCTGACTGGGCATACCGTCTCCTGCTGACGTTGCAAAGGCGGACACACTGCTTTTCCAGACCGCCGAATCCGGTGTTGCCTACACCCAGACAGGCAGGTCAACCTGGTCGAGCCGAGAAGCCCTCGGGCGTTCCGGGTGGAATCCGTCGACGCTGCCTTTTCGGTTGGCCTACCGTGGCCGGAGCTCCGCTCGGAAACGATCCCGTCTCGTCTCGTTAACCGAGGAACGTAGACGTCTCTCGACCGGATAGCAAGGGTTCCGGAACGCGGACGTCCGGGGCTCCGTACCGGCGTGTGCCGAGGTAGATGGTCACGCACCGTGCGCGTTCCGAGATGACTGCCGTCGGGCGGGATCGGTGTTGCCGTCGGTCGGGCTCGGTCGCCACGGCGGCCGGGTCCGGGCTCGCCGGGTACCGCCGGATGGGCGGGGAAGCGCTACTGGACAGCGGAAACAGCCTGTATGAAGATCGTTGCCGGATGACCGGTGCGGCCCGGGAGGGGCGTCGGCGGGGCATTGTCGATCAAGGTTGGAGCGGTACCCGGGTTCGATTGCGTACGGGTGACGATCCCGCGAAGGTCCGCTTACCCCGGTTCTCGGGGGATGATTTCGGTAGAGAAATGTGCGCAGAACCACATCCGATGCTTTTGCCGCTGCATGCGCCCCTGACCTCTGCGGGGTGCAGGGGCGGCGATGACGTGGCCGGCACGACCGGGATCCCCCGGGGGACCCCGGGTAGACCCCCTGGGTAAACCCGCCGGCCCGGTCGAAGCCGGTCGAAGCCGGTCGAAGCCGGTCGGGGCCTCGGCCGGGCCGGCGGGTCGCGGCGGTCAGCGGGCCGGGCAGGTGGGGAGTCCGGTCGCCGCCCAGCCGTGGAATCCGCCGATCACGTCGGTGGCGCGCCACAGGCCGAGCTGTCGCAACGAGTCGGCTGCGAGGCTGGAGGTGTAACCCTCTGAGCAGATCACGATGACCTGCAGATCGTCCCCCGTCGCCAGTGGCAGGCACGCGTCGCTGGTGGGGTCGAACCGCCATTCGAGGACGTTGCGCTCCACTATGACGGCGCCGGGGATCTCCCCCTCCGCGGCGCGTTGCGCCGCGGGTCGGATGTCGACCAGCACCGCGTCGCCGTTCTCGGCCAGGGCACGCGCGGCCTGCGCCGGTTCGAGTCGGTGCAGCCGGGACCGGGCCGCCGCGAGCATCGCGTCAATCCGGCTCGGTGGCGTGGCTGTGGCGTGCTCGGTTGCCGTCATGCGCCGCTCCCGGCCACCGCGTGGGTCGGAGCCCCGCGGTCGCCCCTCCCCGCCTCCATCGGCGCGGTGGCCGCGCCGATGGTGACGGCCGGGCCCAGGACCGTCGCGGCTGCCGCGGCCGCGGGTGGGATCTCGACGGCACGCGGATCCTCCGCCCGGCCGCCATCGGCCGGCGCCGGCGCGAACCGCATCGACAGTTCCGGTGGGGAGTAGGCGTGGATCGTCGTCGCGACCTGCCGGCCGCGGTTGGCGACCCGGTGGATGTGGGTCGGGTCGAAGCCGACCACGGCCCCGGTCCCGTGCCGGTGCATCTGGGAGCTGGTCCAGCTCCGGTCGTACTGGTCCTCCTCCACGAAACCCTCGGCGACCGTCAGCGCCCCCAGCGCGCCGCCGTGATCGTGTACCTCCGTCTGCTGCCCCGGATACCAGCCGATCAGCCACACCTCCACGGTCGCGGAGAGCAGCAGCCGGGTGTACCACCGGCGGTCGGGACGGTGACGGATGACGGGACGCCAGACCTCGGGTGTCGCCGCGAGCGCGGCGGTCAGTTCGCACAGGGTCACCAGGTCGATGAGGCCCGGCTCATCGCTCAGGCACGAGGCCGGCACGAAGGGGTCGGCGAGGCGGGTGGGGTCGGCGATGCGGGTGGGGTCGGCGATGAGGACCGGGTGGAGGAGGGGCACGGGTCACTCCCAAGGCGCGGGTGATGCCGGGACGCGGGTGGTGCCGGTGGCGTTCGCCGGCACACTGCCGGACACGGCCGGGCGGGGAGAAGCGGTGCCGCGCGCGGGACTGAGGCGCCAGGTCACCGCGTCGAATGAGCACGATGGTGATGTCCTGCCGGCGTTGGCCCGCCGCGACGCAGGCACGGAGCGCGACGGCACGAAGCGGTGGAGATCACGGTGCGAACGGGCTGAGCGTGGCGTCGCGCGGCCGACGGATCGTCGGGGCGGGGCGACGGAACTGCCAGCTGGACCAGCCGATCAGCCAGCCAGGGACGGCAGGCGACGCGCCACCGGCGCCGCCGGTGGCGCCGCGGGAGGATGACGCTGGCTCAGGCCCGCCCGGTACACGCCGCGCTGACGACCCGGCTCAGGTCCGTCACACGGTCGCGGTGCAGGAAGAGGTGGGGCACTGCCATGAACGATACTCTACGTTGGAGGTAGCCCGGCGCGTTATGGCCTCCCGAGACCCGGCCGGTGCCCGTCATGGCGTTCCGCCCGCTGCTCCACGGAGTGGGTGTTTGCCGGATATCCTGCATGGCAGGCAATCCTTCCGCCTGGGCAGGCGCCCGCGTCACCCTGCTGGAGCGAGGGACCGGAAATGAGGTGCCACGCGCGGTGGTTTTCGTCGAATTCCGTCGATACCCGGACGAAGGTTCGGTCATTGCCCTGGACCAGGGCCTGGGCCGATGAGCGGACCCGTCCCCGATGTCGATCGCGCGCGGCTCGAACAGCTTCTGATCCAGCTCTCCGAGCAGGTGAACGAAGTGGCGTCCGTGCAGACCCGGATGCGTGGCCTACTCGACGCGGTCGTCGACGTGGCCCGGGAACTGAGCCTGCCGGTCACCCTGCGCCGGATCGCGCAGGCCGCCTGCCAGCTCGTGGGGGCCAAGTACGGCGCCCTCGGGGTGATCGGCGACGACGGGGAGATCTCGGAGCTTATCCACGTGGGCTTCCCTGACGAGGTGCCCACCATGATCGGCAGGCTTCCCGAGGGGCGCGGCCTGATCGGGGAGAGTCTGCGCCACCCGCGGCCGTTGCGGGTGGCCGACGTCGCCCGTCATCCCGTCGCGATCGGGTTTCCCAGCGGGCATCCGCGGTTCGACACCTTCCTCAACGTCCCGATCATGGTGCGGGGCGCGGCGTTCGGAACGCTGTTCCTCGGCGCGAAGCGCGGCGGCGGCGAGTTCACCCAGGAGGACGAGGACCTGGCGTGCGCGTTGGCGGCCGCGGTCGGTTTCGCGATCGAGAACGCGCGGCTGTACGAGGAGACCAGGCGCCGGCAGGCCTGGCTCTCGGCCAGCGCGGAGATCACGACCGCGCTGCTGTCGGTTGCGGAGCCCGAGAAGGCGCTCGACCTCGTGGCCCGGCGGGCCCGTCAGGCGACTGCGGCCCGGCTTGCCGCGATCCTCGTCCCCGACGAGGTCGGCCTGGTGGTCGGGGTTGTCGACGGGGAGGGGGACGACGACCTGCGGGGCCGGGTCTTCGCCGACAACCGCCGCCTGAACGAGGCCATGCGCACCGGCCGGGCCGTGCTCGTGCCCGTCGACTCCCCGGGCGGTCCGCTGTTCGGCGCGGACCATGCCGACCTCCCGGTGAAGGTCGGCATGGTGGTGCCGCTGATGGCGGGTGGCCGGGCGCTGGGCATCCTTGTCCTCGGCTCGGGTGGGCGTTCGGCCTCCTTCGGTGGTCTGGACCTGGAGATGGCCGCGGCTTTCGCCGGGCAGGCCGCGCTCACCCTCGAACTGGCCCGGGTGCACCGCGACCGGGAGCGTCTGGCTGTCTTCGAGGAACGGGACCGCATCGCTCGGGACCTGCACGATGTCGTGATCCAGCGGTTGTTCGCCACCGGTCTGCACCTGCAGAGCCTCGCCCGGGCCGTGGACAGCCGGGCGGCCGAGCGGCTGGACGCCGCCGCCGGCGAGCTTGACCAGACCATCTCCGACATCCGTCAGACGATCTTCTCGTTGACCTCCAACGCTGCTGAGGAGACCGATCTGCGCGCCGAGATCCAAGCGGTCATCGCCCAGGCCGAACGGGCCCTGGGGATCACCCCGACGGTCCGGCTGGACGGACCGATCGACCGCGGGGTCCCCGCGGCCATCCGCCCGCACATGCTCGCGGCGCTGCGCGAGGCGTTGTCCAACATCGCCCGCCACGCGCGGGCCTCCCGGATCCACGTGTTGCTGCGGGTCACCGACGCCGACCTCCTGGTCGAGGTGCGCGACGACGGCCGCGGCCCTGGCAAGGCCTCGCGCAGCAGCGGGCTGGCCAACCTGCGACACCGTGCGCTCGACCTCGGCGGCCGGATGGAGTTCGGCCCGGGAGCGGGCGGCATCGGCACCACCATGACCTGGCAGGTTCCAGTGATCGCGCCGTTGCCCGAGCTTCGCGTGCACTCCGGCGAGGGATGGGGCGTCCTCGGTTAGCGGGTGCGGCGGGGCTGCGGGGAACCCCGGGCCTCAGAGGCCTCAAGAGCCTCAGGGATTCAGGGGTTCAGCCTGGTGGCGAACACCGCGGCCTGGGTCCGGCTCTCCAGCCCGAGCTTGGACAGCATGCTGGAGACGTAGTTCTTCACGGTCTTCTCGGCGAGGAACATCCGGCTGGCGATCTGGCGGTTGGTGAGCCCCTCCGCGATCAGCCGGAGGATACGCCGCTCCTGGTCGGTGAGCCCGGAGAGCCGTTCGTCCTCGGCCGGTCCCTCCCGCAGCCGCACCAGGACCCGGGGCGTCACCGCGGGATCGAGCAGAGACTTGCCCGCCGCCACCTGGCGCACCGCGTCCACGAGGGCGGTTCCCCGGATCTGCTTGAGAACGTAGCCGGCCGCGCCCGCCATGATCGCTGTGAAGAGCGCCTCCTCGTCGTCGAACGAGGTCAGGATGAGGCAGGCGATCCGTGGATCGCTCGACCGGACCTGCCGGCAGACCTCGATACCGCTGCCGTCCTCCAGGCGTGCGTCCAGCACCGCGACGTGGGGCTGGAGAGCCAGGATCCGGGCGACCGCCTCATCGGCCCGCCCGGCCTCCCCGACCACCTCCACATCGGGTTCGTCGGTGAGGAGATCCCGCAGCCCGCGACGCACCACCTCGTGGTCGTCGAGAAGGAACACCCGGATGGTTCCGGTGATCGACGCAGGCCCCGGTGCGTCACCGACTCCGGAACCGTCCGCCAGTTCGTCTGACACCGTTGACTCCGCCCGACCCTGACGCCGTAGAAGACCGTCGCTGTTGTCACCTGCAGCAAGCAGAATATAACGCTCGCTGTTGGAGGCGGTGACCTCGACCGCACGGAAGCGGTGTCGTGCGTCTCGGCGGATGCCGTTCGGTGAACCCGTGAACGCCGGTTCCGGCCTCATCCGAAAAGGGTAGGTCCGGGTGGCGTCCGCCGAAGTCCGGTGAGGTGTAATCGAGCGACTTCATGATGTGATTACGCCAGGTCGCAATTGGCGTGCCGACGGCGGATGCAGAGTCCGTCCGCGAGCCCGGAGGTTTCGCCTGCTCCCCGGCGCGGCGCTGCGGCCCGTTGGCCGTAGCAGGGGAACCTCGATCGGGGCCGTCCGGTGTTTGTATCGTATGTCCGCCATGTGGCAAAAAGCACCCCGCTGCGTAGCGCATCCGATCCGTCCGTCAAGATGCAGTTCTCGCCCTCAGGTGCCGGCGCCATTCTCCGGGGTCGGCCGATCATGGGCGTCTTCGGCGTAGCGGCAGACAGAGATCGAGGGAAAGGACGTGCGGTCGTGCGATGGGGTAGGGGCGACGTGGCGACCACCACGGTCGCGGCGAGGATCGCGACGCTTCTGACGGAGCAGGCCGGCGGCGGGGCGCTCACGGATCCGCGGCTCGCCGCGGCGGCCAGCCGTTCCTGGACGCTGACGGAGACGATCGACTCCGCCGGGTCCGTTACCTGTCGGGTGACCACGGCCGTCGTCGCGGCCGTTGTCGCGGGCGCCACCGCGACGGCCTCCGAGGTCCCCGTGGTGACGGGACCGCAGCCGGATCCGACCCTGTCGTACGAGCAGCTCGTTCGCTACCGTGACGCCCTGCTCGCCGCGGATTTCGCCGTTCAGGAGGTCTTCGAGGACTGGCGGACGGTCGCTCTCGACGTGCGGGTCGCGGAGGAGGCGGAGGATGCCGCTCTGGCCGACCTGCCCGAGGCGACCGGTGAGGCTGTCGAGACCGGTGAGGCCGCCTTCTCGACCGCCGTGGACTCGCAGCCGGCCGTGGACTCGCAGCCGGCCGTGGACTCGCAGCCGGCCGTGGACTCGCAGCCGGCCGTGGACTCGCAGCCCGCGCAGGTCGCCTCGACAACCGGGGAACAGCCCGTCAGGCCCGCAGCGGAGGCGGAGGCCGAGGACGCGCCGGTCGTGACGGGTAGCCGGAAGCGGCCCGGCCGGAGGTCGGCCGACGCAGGCCGTCCGCGAGCCCGGCGCGGTCTGTTGCGACGTCGTGTTCCCGCCGGGAAAGCCGTGGCCGTGGCATCCGCGGCCGACACGGGCGGCTGCGACGACGCCGCCGCGGCCGAGGCTGCCGACTCCACCACCCCCGACTCCATCGTCGGCGGGTCGTCGGCGTCCTGATGCCGGACCGCTGGGGTGCCTGACCGCCGGGCGGGCCTTCGCGGCTTCGGGACTACTCGACGGTCGTGACGGTCGCCGCCGTGGCGGCCGTTGTCGTCGTGGCGGCTTCCGCCGTCGCGGCGTCCACGTCCGGCAGGTGCCGGCGGGATGCCACGACGGTCAGGCCGCGGAAGATCGGGATCGCTCAGTAGGGGCGGCGGTGGCGGGCCGACGAGTTCCCCGTGCCGCGAATCCAGCCGTGTTGGGGCACCCGGAGCGGCGTCCCGGGGCCGGCGGCTCGCAGCCGGCTGATGAACGGCGTGACGAGCAACGCGCCGACCGCGAAGCCGACTACATGTGCTCCGTACGCCACGGTACCGCCGTCGGCGACGCCGAATCCGGTGAAGTAGATGTACTGCAACGCGAACCAGAAACCGAGGACGATCCAGGCCGGCAGCCAGAACGGCAGAAAGAACAGGACGGAGACCAGGCCGATGACGCGGGCCCGTGGGAAGAGCACCAGATAGGCCCCCAACACGCCGGCGACCGCGCCGGAGGCGCCGATCAGGGTGTTCGTCGACCCACCCTCCAACAAGGCGAAGCCGTACCCGGCGGCGTATCCGCAGACCAGGTAGAACAGCGGGTAGAGCAGCCTGCCCATGCGATCTTCAATGTTGTTGCCGAAGACCCCGAGGAACAGCATGTTGCCGATCAGATGAAGCCAGCTTCCATGCAGGAACATCGAGGTCAGCACCGACAGCACCGGGATCTTGTCGAAGCTGGGCGGTGATTCCACGATGCATCCCGGGTTGCCGGCCGCATCCACCCCGATCCGGCCGGAGTTCGCGGCGGTGAGCTGCGCATTGTGCACCAGTTCCCACGGGATCGCACCCCACTCCTGAAAGAACCGCTGCTGCTCACAGATGTTCTGTGCCGCCGACGTCTCCGTGCCGGCGACCGAGCTGACCACCGGTTCGAAGAAAACGAAGATCACCACGTTCGCCGCGATGAGCAGCCAGGTCACGACCGGGCGGCGGCGCAGGGGATTGATGTCGTGAATCGGGATGACCACACTGACATCCTGCCCGATGCGCCTGGGCAACTACTCCTACCTGGCACTCCTGGCCGACGATCAGCCAGGGGTCGTCGGCCTCTGCCTCCGCCGCGAAGATCACACCGGGGCGATGCCGCCGCTGGGAAACTTGGCCTCACCCTGGCCGAGGGGCCGGTCGACCGAGACGGCGAACCATGGAAGGCGAACCATCCGCACTACCTCACTTCACAGTTCCTGGCATCCTCGCGATACCGCGTGGGCTGGAAGGCAATCCGTACGAGGACGAGGGTGTCAACCAGCTGGAGCACGCGCCAGACCGCCGAGCAAGCACGGCGGTCTGGCGCGGATGCCGATGTCGTCGCTGCGGCGCTTCTGCACGACATCGGTCGTGCCCCTGGCGTCGTCGCCGCCGACGTCACCTTCGACGATGTCATCATGATGCGCGTCCACTTGACCAATAGCGCCCATCTCGAGGAGTTCAACACGCTCTATGCGACCTGGGTCAAGGACCCCTCCCGGCCCGGACCACCGTGTGCGTCGACCTGCCCCGTGACTTCCTCGTCCTCGTCGACGCGCTCGCCGTCCTCGACGCCGCCGACTGAGTGGGGGTAGCCGCGAGTTGGACTCCTGTCGGCTTGGGGTTCGAGGGCAGGACGGGCGGGTGACGAGCTCGGGCGGGTGACGCAGGGGTGTGAGACCGCAGTTGTGTGAGACGCACGACGATCGGCCCGGGCCAGCGCCACCCAGGCCACCGCCGTCGACCGGGGTGGGCGAGAGTGGGGAGGTGACCCCTCGTTCGACGATCGCCGTCCCGCCGCCCGCGCTCACCCCCCGGCCCCAGACCCCGGTGGCGGACGTGGGCGACCTCGTCGCCCGCGATCGGCGGGTGGTCTGGCATCCGTATGCTTCGGTGTCCGGCTCCACGCCGCTCTTCCCGGTCGCATCCGCCGCGGGGACCCGGCTGACGTTGACCGACGGCCGGGAATTGATCGACGGGATGTCGTCGTGGTGGGCGGCGATTCACGGCTACCGGCATCCCGTGCTCGACGAGGCGGTGCGCGGGCAGCTCGAGACGATGTCCCATGTGATGTTCGGCGGTCTGACCCATGAGCCGGCGGTGGCCCTCGCCGAGACCCTCGTGGCGATCACGCCGGATCCGTTGCGGCGGGTATTCCCGTGCGATTCGGGTTCCGTCGCCGTCGAGGTCGCGATCAAGATGGCGCTGCAGTACTGGACCGGGCGGGGCCGGCCGGGCCGGACGCGCCTGCTCACCATCCGACGCGGCTACCACGGCGACACCTCGGGCGCGATGGCGGTCTGTGATCCGGACGCGGGCATGCATCACCTGTTCAGCCACCTGCTGCCCCGCCATCTGTTCGCCTCCGCCCCGGCCTGCGCCTTCGACGAGCCGTGTGAGGACGCTCACGTCGCCGAGATCGAGGGGCTGTTGGCCGGGCACGCCGACGAGATCGCGGCGGTCATCTGCGAGCCGGTTGTGCAGGGCACCGGAGCCATGCGGTGGTATGCGCCGGGCTGGCTGGCGCGGCTGCGCGAGCTGTGCGACCACTACGGGGTGCTGCTGATCGCCGACGAGATCGCGGTCGGGTTCGGCCGCTCGGGCGAGCTGTTCGGCTGCGACCATGCCGGCATCAGCCCCGACATCATGTGCGTGGGCAAGGCGATGACCGGTGGATACCTGTCCATGGCCGCGACGCTGTGCACCGACGAGGTCGCGGCGGGCGTCTGCGACTCGCCGGCCGGCGTGTTCATGCACGGCCCCACGTTCATGGGCAACCCCCTGGCGAGCGCGGTCGCGAACGCCAGCATCGACCTGCTCCTCTCCTCGCCCTGGCAGGCTCGGGTGCGCGAGATCTCCGCCGGGCTCGCCGCCGGGCTCGCCCCGGCCGCCGACCTGCCCGGGGTCGCCGACGTGCGGGTACTCGGCGCCATCGGAGTGATCGAGACGCGGGAGCCCGTCGACATGACCGTGATCCAGCCGCTGTTGGTGGATCTCGGGGTCTGGGTCCGCCCGTTCGGACGGTTGGTCTACACGATGCCGCCGTTCATCATCTCCCCCGCCGACGTGGCCACCCTGGCCGCCGCGATGGTCGAGGCGGTCGCCCGTACCATCTGATCGCCGCGTCACCGGTTCGTCCGCGTCACCGACGCGTCGGTCCCTACGCCGCCGCCAGGTGTCAGGAGCGGACGGCGGGCATCGAGCTGGTCCCTCGGCGATCCCTCCCTCGGCCGTCCTTGGTCTCCGGGCGGCGGACGTGCCGTTTCCCGGGCGTGTCGGATGTGGTCTCTCGGCGGTGTCCCGCAGCCGACGCGACCGGGCGGCCCGTCGTGACGCCTCCTTCGGCCCGGCATTCGTCGTCGCAGGTCAGGTGCCATTTCCTGGGCAACTATCGCGCGCATGCCGGGGAGAAAACACGGCTCGGCGACGCCGCGAACGGCTAAGAACCGGCATTCGGACGGTTGCGAATTGGCGAAGCGCCTTCGTACTCTTCGTTCTCGAAGATTCACCGTAAGTAGCAGCGACCAGGTTGGATTCACCGGGCGGTTCCGGCCGGGTACGGCCGTGGACAAGAACGAGGAAGGCCATCCACCAATGCCGTTACGCATACGACTGGCGCGGGGCGCGGGTTCCGTTCTGGTGGGCACTCTTCGGCGTGGCTGGCGGCGAGTCCGCGGGGTGACCACGCGGGGAGCGGGCACGACTGCCCGGACCGGTCGCGGGGCGGCACGAGGCGAAGCGTCCGCCCCACCCGCGAGCGCCGAACCCGTCGGCCCCTGGATGATCGGCCCTCCGCCGTTGGGCCCTTATCTGGCCGGCCCTTATCTGGCCGGCCCACGCCTGGCCGGCGCCCACGTCACGGAACCTCGCCTGGCCGTGCTGCGCCTGCTCGGCCACGGCTGGATGCTGTGGCGCGCGCCCGGGGGGTTGATGCGGCGGGGGTTAATCGTAGTCTTCTGCTGGCTGAGCATGGCCGGGTTCGCGGCGGCGGGTCTGCGTCCGCGATGGACCGACCTCGCGGCCTTCGCCACCTTCGTTGTTCTCGGGGCGCTGGCCGTGGTGGCGTCCGGACGGCTGGGTGAGGATCTGACCGTTCCCGGGGCCCGACGTCATGACCTGCTGTCCACCTGGACGGTGGCGGCGGCGGTCCTGCTGCCGCCGTTCTACCCGGCGGTTGTCAGCCTGCCGCTGTGCTGGCTCGCCGGCCGTCGTGATCCAGTACAGCCGCCGCATCTGCGCGTGTTCCACGCCGCGGCGTTGGGCATCGCGGGCTTCTGTGCCTCCAGCGTCCATCTGCTGCTTAGCCCCGATCGAGGGCCGTTCACCGTCGACAACCTCGTCGGGTCCGGCGTCGCGGTGCTGGCCTTCCTCGCCGCGGTTGCGGTTTACCCGGTTGTGGCGAGGCTGACCGTGACGGGGATGAGGCTGACCGTGATGGGGATGGCGACGTCCGATGGTCGGGAGAGCCTCGATTCGTGCTCCGGTGTGGCGGCCGGTCCAGCCCGGCCGGGCTGGCCGGACCGGCCGGACCGGACCGGGGTCGTCCCGTCACCTGTCATCCCCGCCCGGACCCCGCTCCGGCATGCGTGCCGCGACCTCGTGCCCGCGCAGGCCGCCGAGATCTGCTCGTCGATCGTGGTCGCGGTGCTGTGGGCGGCGAACCCGTTGCTCATGCTGGCGATCACACCCCCCGTCCTGTTGCTGCAACGCAGCCTGTTGCACGCCGAGCTCCTGCATGCCGCGCGGTCCGACGCGAAGACCCGGCTGGCCAACCCGGCGTACTGGCGCCAGGTCGCGGAACGCGAGATCAACCGGGCCTGCCAGGTGGGGCGTCCACTGTCGGTGCTCCTGGTCGACATCGACCACTTCAAGCGGGTCAATGACAGGTTTGGTCATCTCATCGGGGACGTCATTCTGATCGCGGTGGCGGACGCGCTGCGGGCGGCGACCCGCCCCCGGGATCTCGTCGGACGGTTCGGGGGCGAGGAGTTCGTGGTGCTGCTCACCGAGGTCGAGCTGGAGAACGCGGCCGATGTCGCGGAACGGATCCGCCGCCAAGTCGCCGGAACCCACTGCCGGCTGGAGGGCCGGCCTCCCCTGTCGGTGACCGTGTCCGTGGGAGTCGCGACACATCACGGCCCCCGCGGCGACCTCGCCGGCCTCATCGCCCGTGCGGACTCCGCGCTCTACCGGGCCAAGGCCGATGGTCGTAACCGGGTACGGCTCGCCGGGCCGGTCTACAGCTCCGTCTGAGGCCGCTGCGGGCTCCGCTGAGGCGGCGGGCCCCGCTGATGCCAGGTGGCCGGTGTGCCGATCAGGCGGCGCGCGCCGCCCGGATCGTGTTGCGCAGCAGGAGCATCGTGGTGACCGGTCCCACGCCGCCCGGCACCGGGGTGAGGGCGCCCGCCACGGACGAGACGGCCGCGGCGTCCACGTCACCGACCTGCCCGGTCTCGGTCACGACGGTGCCGACGTCGATGACGGCCGCACCCGGGCGGACGAAGCCGGCGCCGACGAGGCGGGGATGGCCGGTGGCGGACACGATGATGTCGGCCTCGTGGGCGATGCTCACCAGTCCCTTGGTCCGGGAGTGGCAGATCGTCACGGTCGCGTCCTCGGCGAGCAACAGCAGCGAGACCGGCTTGCCGACCACTGGGCCGCGGCCGATCACGCATACCCGGGCGCCGGACATCGGGATGCGGGCCCGGGTGAGGATCTCCACCACCGCGGCGGCGGTGGCCGGCGCGAAGCTCGGCAGACCCAGCGCGAGCCGGCCGAGACTGCTCGGGTTCATCCCGTCGACGTCCTTGGCCGTCGGAATGTGCTCGCCGACCTCGCGGGAGGTCAGCCCGCCTGGCAGCGGCGTCTGGACGATGATCCCGTGCACGGTCGGATCGGCGGCGACGGTGTCGATCGTGTCGAGGATCGCCGCCGGCTCGCCCTTCGGCTCATGCAGCACACAGTGCACGCCGACCTTGCCCGCGGTCCGTTCGATGATCTCGGCATAGGAATACGCGGCCGGATCCGCGGTCGGCAGGACCACAGCCAGGGTCGGCGTGACTCCCGCCGCAGCCAGCCTCTCGGCCTCGTCGACCACGTACCTGCCGATCTCGGCGGCCATCGACCGCCCGTCGAGCATCCTCATGTGCCGTTCCGATCCTCGTCGTTCTCGTGGTCTGGCTCCCGTGGCCCTGCGGTCCTGATGGTCCTCCGGGCCGTTCCGCACGTCCGGGCCGTTCCGCACGGACAAGTCACCGCTGTCCGCAGGCCTTTCCCGCACTCGCGCGGGTTATGCCGTCCTGGCCCACCACGCCAAACCTGGGGAAGGCCCGGGATGCGCCGGCGCAGCGAGCGAGCGGCGGCGGGCACGGTTGTACCGTAGCAAGGCGGGTGGGCAGCTAACCTGCGCGGGGGAGCACGCCAGGGCGGCTCGGTGCGCTCGGTTCCAGGCCGCTCGGTTCCAGAACGCTCGGTTCCAGACCGGTCGGTTCTCGTGCCTCGGATTTTCGGAATAACGGATCCTCCCTGGGAAATCCTTCCGGAAGAGGCCCGCCCCTGTGTGGTGGTGCAGCCGAGGTGGGCGATTGCCGAGCGGAAATCCGTGTATTACTAGATATAATCTTCCCGGTTCGGGGTGATGGTGGCAGGTGGTGCGGTCCGGCGGAGTGGGCTGGCCGGTCGTCGACGTTCGCGATCGTTCGAGTCGGCCGCCGCTCGCGGCACGTAGCGGCCCGCTCCTCGCTGTGACATCTACGGACGGCCGGAGCGACGCACCTGAAACGACGCACCTGAAACGACGCACCTGAAACGACGCACCTGAAACGACGCACCTGAAACGACGCACCTGAAACGACGCACCTGAAACGACGCACCTGAAACGACGCACCTGAAACGACGCACCTGGCCGGAAGCGTCCGGTGCCCGCTACGCCGCATCCCGAGCCACCCGCCACACTGGCTGTACTCAGGAACTCCGGCCGGCTTGCCGGATGTAGCGATATGAATGCGACATTCGTCCTGCTGCGATGAGTCCACGGAACTTGATGTCAGGTGGGTAGCGAGGGTATATCATTCACCATTTTCCCGAGTTTATTGTCCTGCTTCTCTTCTCGGCTACCATGGAGACGTCCCGTCCTTGACCACGACGTGGAGTATCGAGATGAAGTCATCCGCCCGCACGACCATCCGTGCGATTCTTCTGGTTTCATTCCTGGCCGCCGGCTCTCCGTGACCGGGGAGTTTCCCTCGTTGAAGGCACGTCAGCTTCTGCGAGTGCCTGGACGATTGGGATATCGAGTGACAAAACAGGACGATTCAGCTCACCGATGGCTGGAGGCGGACGGACGTCCACGACTTCGTCTTGCTTTTCATGACCGGATCACCATCGGGCCGGGGGTCGTCCGGCAGATACTGGTCAAGCAGGTGGGGCTGACGGTCGAGGAGGCGTTTGGAGGTGATCGATAGTGTCTAAGGTGGTATCGGTGCTGGTTCGCCGGGACGGCCCCTGCTGGTCGGCCTGGTCGCCGCAGTGTCCTGGTCTGGTGGCCGCCGAGACGACCGCCGAGGAGATGCGTGCCGCGTTGCCGGACCTGATCGCCTGGTACTTCGACGGGGACCCCGACGTCAACCTCCGGATCCACCTTGAGCTGGAGGTGCGCGGTGTCATCGTCCGGATCGCGCAGGATGCCGACGCCTGGGAACGGCAGCTGGTCGCCGAGCGTCTGGGCGCGGCCTTGGGCATGGACAGTCAGGCGGAACAACTGCGCGCCGTGCGGGCGAACGCCGCGGGCGAGGTGGTGTATGTCTGTGCGCTGCCGTCGGACCAGATCTCCTGGCTGACCGGGCAGATGGACGACGAGGACGATGCGGTCGTCGTCGCGCTTCCGGCGACGGAGAGCGAACTGTGGACCTTGCAGTTTGACGCGCTCCGGCGGCGAGGTGAAAAAGCGCCGGGTGCCGGCTACCGGCCGGAGGCAACCTTTGATGAGATCATGGCGACGTTCGCCGGGCCACGCCTCCAGCTCAGCGCATGACAGCCCGGCCCCGCGCCGGTCGGCCCCCGCCGGTGAGCGCCCGCGTGACGGCGGGAATCTCCGCCCTTCGGGCGAAGAGGATGTCAACGGGGGAGATCGCGCAGGATGAGGTCGAGGCCCGCGAGGAACTGGGCCTCGTTCTCCTCCCGTAGATGGGGTGCCGCATCGGAGAGATCCGGGTGGTGTTCGGCCGGCGGGCGTACCGCCGCGACCGGGCCGCCGCGGGCGCCGGCCCCCTCCCGTTCCACGGCCCGGGCGAGCTGGCGGGCCTCGCTGAGGGTGTGGCCGAGGGTGTAGAAGAGCAGCGTCTGGTAGACGTTGGCGGCGTCGGCCGGATCCATGCCTGCGCGGTGAAGCTGGGCGACCGCGTGATCAGCCCGCTCCCAGTAGGCGCCCACCCCGGGCGGGCGGCGCAGCACCAGCGGCGCCAGGGTCGGATGCGCCAGCAGGGAGCGTCGGAGCTGACGGAAGTTTTCCCGGATGTCCCGGCGGGGGTCGTCGGTCTCCGGCAGCTCCTCCACCCCGCGGATCACCGTGTCCGTCAGCGCGTCGAGCAGCGCGTTCTTCGTCGCGAAATGTCGGTACATCGCCGTGGGATCCACGTCGAGGAACGCGCCGAGGGCCCGCATGCTGAACGCGCCCGCGCCGTGCGTGTCCACGACCTCCATCGCTGCCGCCAGCAGCACCTCCCGGGACAGCGTGCCCCGTGGGGTCCGCCGGGACCCGACCCGCCGACCTCGCCGCCTACCGGTGTCCGCGTCGGCGGTTCCGATGCCTTCTGGCTCGTCATCGTCGGTGCCGGGATCGTGCGTGCCGGCGTCACCCTCCCGGGTGTCCTCGGAGCCTGGGCTCTCGTCGTCGGACCGGGGCGCCTTGGGATCGTTGGTCTCATCGTCGATGGCATCATGATAGTCAACGATGTTGACGCCGTCCCGCGGCTCGTGATGGTCTACTCCTCGGCCCAGGTTTCGCGCACCGGCCCGTTGCCACGGCGCTGCACCCGCACCCCTCGATAGCCCGGTCGCCAGCTTTCCAGCACGATCTCCCCGGCCGGCTCGTCGACGCTCGTGCGGACCACCTCGGTGAGCTCGACGCGGAAGAGGTCGAACGGCGTCGGCGGGCCGACCTCGGTGGCGAAGGAGGCCAGGACCTCCTCATCGTTGATCCACCGGGCCCGCCCGGAGACGCGGATGTCGCCGCCGGCCAGGTCCTGGCCCGGCCCGGGATTGGCGGCCAGGGCGAAGCGGGGGTCGCGACGCAGGTCCCGGGACTTGCGCGCATCCGGCATGCTCCCGAGCCACAGCTCCCCGAACCGGAAGTTCGTCTCGATTCCGCTCGTGCGCGGGGAGCCGTCGGCACGCACGGTAGCCAGGATGTGATGGCGGAATGCCGCGAACCGGGTGCGCGCGGTCTTGGCGAGGGCGGGTTGCGCGGCCTCGAAGTCGCGCCAGGATGTCGTCACCGCGCCATCGTGACATGAAAACTCTGCCATCTGCTGTCCTGGTTCACGGCTAGGCTTCCCAGACGTGCGATCGAGCCGGCTCACCGCGTTGCTCCTGCATCTGCAGGCCGTGCGGCGGGCCCGACTGACGCCGACGGCTGGCGGGAGGTGGAGCTCGCGACGGAGGGGCTCCAGGTGGCGCTCAGCCAACTGTGTGTCCTGGCGGACGGGGTCGTGGTGCTCGCCCCCGCCGAGTTGCGCACCGCCTTCGCCGAGGTGGGTCGACGCATGGCGGAGAACAATATGGCGGGGAACAGTGCTGCCGCGGCGGTGGGGAGCAACACTACCGTCGCGGGAGATCGGGAGATGCCGGTGAAGGAGGTCGCGCCATAAGTACCGGTGGGCTGCTAGTTGTCGCTCTGGTGATGGCCGTCGGCCTGGTCGGCGTCGTCCTCCCGGTACTGCCGGGCCTCGTCCTGGTCTGGGGCGCGGGTCTGTGGTGGGTGATCGCGGACGGTGGGGGAGTCGGTCGCTGGATCGTGCTGGCGCTCATGACCGCGCTGTTCGTGATCGGGGCGCTCACCAAGTACGTCCTGCCGGCTCGGGCTACGGCCGGTCGGGGGGTGCCGTGGCCCAGCCTGGCCATCGGCGCGGTGTGCGCGATCATCGGCTTCTTTGTAGTGCCGGTCGTCGGGCTCCTGATCGGTGGAGTGGTCGGGATCTACCTGGCCGAGCTGGTGCGGTTGGGGGATGCGCGAGCGGCGGGCCGCACGACCTGGGCCGCGATCGTCGCCTTCGGGGTCGGTGTGGTCGTGGAGCTCGCCGCCGGCGTCGCGATGGTGCTCGTCTGGTTGGTCGGCGAGTTCGTCGCGTGATGACACGTGACGACTCATGGCGATTCGTAACGATTCGTGACGTCGTGCTGCTGCTTCCGGTCTTCCGGAGTCCGCGGGGGCCGGGAGTCCGCGCGTCCCGATCCGGGGAGTCGACCGGCCCCGAGCCTGGTGGGCCGGTCTCCCGACGGCGCCCTCCGCCGCATGATCGCTATGTTAAGTAGGGGTAACCATTTCCGGTGCTCCGTGGTTGCCGCCTCGTCCGTCGTGTGCGGCTGTTAGCATCGTCCGAGTGATGCTGATGGAACGTCTCCTGACGGATCTCAATGGTGGACGGCGAATGTTCCACTCCGAATTTCACCGGGCTATCGGATCGAACCCCGGATGAGTGATCCGGGGCGGACCTACCGAAAATCTCAGAAATTTATACGATATTTTTTCCATTATTGTTCAGAGTGGCCGTGGTCAAAGTCGCGGTTCCTTTTTATGTCACATTCCTCCGGGGCTCCGCAGTGGTACCGGGCGCGCCCGCGGAGTCACCGGCCGATGCGGCGTCCGTTCTTTCCCCCGATGTCCTTCCCTTCTATGTCCTTCCCTTCGACGTCGAGGATCGTGTGGAGGCAGCCGGCCGCCGGGTTCCGCGGCCGCGGTCTGGTCGAGGCCTGACGACGTGACCGGGAAACGTAGCGCGCAGGCTCCGTCCTTGAGGGCGGGAGGATGCCAAGAGAGGAGACCGTCCCGTGCGTGTCCTGGTGATCGGATTCGGGCAGGCGTTGCTCAACCAGCTGGGTTCGGCGCTGCCGCCGGGCAGTGTCACCCTCGTCGAGGACCCGGATCTGATCGACCGGCGGCGAGTGCGGCCGGCTGTCGAGAAGCTGCCCTGCGTGGCGGCCCTGCTCCCGGCGGCCTACCACCAGAGCGAGGACTTCCTCCCCGTCGTGCTCGCAGCGGCGGCCACCGGGGGACCCTTCACCGCCGTCGTCCCGGCCCTGGAGTACAGCGTCCCCGCCGCGGCCTTGGCCGCGGCCGCACTGGGCCTGCCGGGCGCGGGAGTCGGGGCCGCCCGATGCCTGTCGGACAAGATCGAACTGCGCCGGGCGGCGACGGCGGCGGGCATCGCGACCCCGCGCTGGCGGGAGGTCTTCGGCCCGGATGACCTCGCGGCCTTCGGGGTGGAGAGCCCGGTGGTGCTCAAACCCGCCAACCGGCACGGCAGTCTCGGCGTGCAGATCCTCGACGCGGTGGAGGACGGGCCGCTCGACCTGGCGGCCATCTGGTCGGCGACGGTCGCCGCCCTCGACGACGGCGCGCTTCCCAACCGCCCGTTGCACTGGCGCTACCTGGTGGAGAGCCGGATGGTCGGCGCGGAGTTCAGCGTGGAGGCGCTGGTGCGCGACGGCGTGCCGAGCTTCGTCAACGTGACGGCGAAGCGGGTGCTGCCCGGGCGGCACCCGGTCGAGACCGGGCACGTCGTGCCGGCCCCCGGACCCGCGGCCAGGACCGCCGTGCTGAGCCGCGCGTTGACGCGTCTCATCGCGGCGATCGGCTTCGGGGACGGCATCCTGCACGCCGAATGGATGCTGACCGCCCGCTGCCCGGACGACCCGGTGCTCATCGAGTGCGCCGGGCGGATCCCCGGTGACAGTCTGGTCGAACTCATCGACTTGGCCTACGGAACCTCGCTGGCCGCGGACTACCTGGAGATTCTTTCCGGGGGGCGGCCCGCGCCGGCCGCGGTGGCGAGCGCCGCTGCGGCGATCCGCTTCCTGAGTGCCTCACCCGGTCGGGTCGACGCGGTCGACGGCGTCGAGGTCGCGCGGGCGGTGCCCGGGGTGCGGCGGGTGGCGCTGGCGGTCACCCCGGGCACGTCCATCCCGCCGCTGCGCTCGTCGGGCGACCGCATCGGCGAGGTGTTGGCGGTCGGCCCGACCCCGATGGATGCCGAGGCCACGGCGGCACGCGCCGCCGGGCTGGTGCGCGTGGCGGCGGCAGGGGCTCCGTTCGGCGCGGCTGTCATGCGGATCTAATTCCGTTGCCGCCGTCGCTCACCCTGATTATGAACACGTAAACGCCTGCCCGATCGGCACGTCGCGTACCCGCGCTATCCCGGGCTCCGCGTCCTGGTCGCATAATGCCGAGGTGGAACGCGCCAGCGAGAAATCGGATAGATGATTCTTGGCCTGTGGGTCGGCGTCCGGCGGGTGAGTACGGACATCGCCGTCGATCTGTCTACGGCTGCTGCTTCCACGCTCTCCCCGCGGCCGTGTTCCGCTTTTCCGTGCCTTTCTCCTCGTTGGCCGATGGGGGCCGAGGGCGCGCCGTGGCGGGTGCCGCCGTCGCGGCGGGGGTGATGGTGTCGGGGGTGCCGGTGTCGGGGGTGCCGGTGTCGGGGGTGCCGGGCCGGCGCGGTCGCGACCTGGTCACCGGATGACCGGGGTTACCGGATGACCGGGTCGACGGTTCTCATCCAGAATCCGACGGTGGTGCAGCCGGCCGAGACGTCGGTGTTCCTGGCACCCCGTCCGTCCTACGACCCGGTCCGGGCCGCGGCCGAGTCCGCCGCGGTGCGAGCGGCGCTCGCCGACCTCGGGGCCCGTCCCTGTGCCCCGTCCGAGATCCTCGCGGCGCTGCCCCGGGAGGTCCTGATCGAGCTCGCCGTCCGCGCGGTCAGCGCTGAGGACGACCTGCGAATGGCCGCCGCCCGCGAGGCGCTCCACGACTGGTCGGCGCCGGCGCTGGTGCCGGTGGTGCTGCGCCAGCCGCGGCTGCTGCTCGACCCCGGCGCCGCCCGCGGCGTGATCGGCCCCGACCAGGCGGACGAGAGCTACGCTCTGCGTCCCCTGGCCGGGTTGATGTTTCCTCGTGATCATTATGTCGATCTCGGTGAAGCGGTCGCGGTCGGCCGGTTGCGGCGCCGGGACCGGGCCCGCGAGACGGTCGTCATGGCGGCCGTGCTGCGCGGGTTGCGGGGCCGATCGGCCGAGGTCCGCGTCCCGGAGCCGCTGTTCCTGGAAGGCGGGGATCTGGTGAGCTGCGGCGATGTGGCCGTCCTCGGCACCGGTTGGCGGACCAGCCCGGCGGTCTGGGGGCTGTTGCGTCCGCATCTGCTGGCCAGCTTCGGTCACGTGGTGCGGGTCCGCGACGAGCTGCGGCGTGACGGCCAGCCCCATCTGAACTCCTGGCTCGGCCTCGGCCCGGGGATCGCCCTCGTCGCCGCCGATCGGCTGCACGCCCCGGCGGTGGTGGAACGCGACGGCGTCGCCGGCCGGGAGACGACGCTGGTCGACGCCCTGCGAACGATCAATCTCGCCGTCTGTCCGCTGGCACCGGACATGGTCGCGGCCTTCGCCGCGGGGGTGTTCTTCCTACCGGCCTTCGCGCCGCCGGAATCGGTCCTCCGGTCGGAGCCGGCCGCCCTGGTATCCACGGCGAGTGCGCCCTGGACCGAACCGGTGCTGTCGCGGTTCGGGATCCAGACCGTCGCGGTGCCGTTTGACGAACATCACAAGCAGTTCGGCAGCCTGCACCGGGCGCTCAACACCGTCCCGCTGCGCTGATGGCATGGCGCTTGCGGTGGGACTAAAATGCTTGCATGGCGACGATTCATGTCCGCGAGGTGCCGGAGGAGACCCTCACCATCCTCAAGGTCCGTGCCGCGCGCGCGGGCCGGTCATTGCAGCAGTATGTGCTGCAGCTGCTGGAGGGCGAGGCGGCGACGCTCACGGCCGAGGAAGCCGCGGACCAGGCCCGATCGATCGCCTCCCGCGGCACGGTGACCGCGACCGACGTCGTGGACGCGATAGCGCGGATGCGCGCGGACCGTGGATGATCGTCCTGGACACCTCCGCGCTGGTGGAGTTTCTGGTCGGCACGGATGACGTCGCCGACGTGGTCCGTGCCCTGGCCACCCGGGAGCGGATCGCCGCGCCGCACGCGGTCGACCTGGAATGCGCCTCGACGCTGCGCGGCCTCGCCCGCGGTGGGAAGCTGCCCGAGGGCGAAGCATCACGTGCCCTGGAACTGCTTGGTCGCATGAACCTGCGACGCTATGGCCACGCCCCGCTCCTCCCCCGGATCTGGGAACTACGCCACAACATGTGGCCCTACGATGCCGCCTACATCGCGCTCGCGGAAACCCTGAACGCCGACCTTGTCACGGCCAACCGGAAACTCGACCGCGTTCCGGGTCTCCGCTGCACCGTCCGTGACCTCCAGAACGGGCCGTGAACGCTCCGACCGGACCCGGCTCGCCTCCAGCCCGAGCCCCAGCCCGGTCAGGTGGGAGTCGAACCATCAGCGTCGGCTTGCGGGGCGTCGGCTGCGGCATGCTACCGGCATGCCTGATTCGCGGATCAGCCTGGCCGATGCCCTGGAACTGAGGCGGACCGGCGACCTGTGGCTGTTCCGCGGCCGCACGGCGGCGGACCGGGCGATCCAGACGACGACCAACAGCCCGGTGAACCATGTCGGCATGGCGGTGGTCGTTGACGATCTTCCGCCGCTGATGTGGCACGCCGAGCTGGGAAATCGTTGCCGGACGTCTGGGCGGGCACGCATCAGCGCGGCGTGCAGTTGCACGACCTGCGTGCGGCGGTGGAGGTCTGGGCACGCCGTTTCCGTTCTGGAGCGGTGACGACCTGCGTCTGTCCGGAGGCTTCGTGCTGGGCGGGGAGATCGTCGTGGACGTGGACGACCCTGCCTAGCGTCGCGTCCGGTGGGTCCGTGCGGCGGCCGTTGACCAGGATTCGGTTCCTTGTCTTTCCAGAGCCTTTCGTGTCCGATTTATCCCTCTGGATAGGCAGGATGCGTCTGGGGGGATGCCGTCGTCATGGGGATGCCGTCCAGGTGCGGCACGGTGATCGCGGTGACCAGCAGGCCGCGGGCCGAGAGCCAACGACCGCCGAAGCCGGTCAGCTCACCGCCGGCCAGCCGTGGTCCCGCCACCAGGAGTTTCGCGGTGAAGGTGCCCCGGGCGGCCGGGCTCGGTGCCGGCGGGCCCATAGGTGCGGTGCCCGGGTGGATCACGAGGGCGGCGTCCCCGAAGCCGAGCCAACGTTCCGCCAACGGGTACCACGCCTTGTAGACAGACTCCTTGGCGCTGAACAGCAGCCGGTCCCAGCAGACGGCCGGGCGGGTGCGGGTGAGGGCCGCGAGCCAGCCCGCCTCGGCGGGAACGGTGATCTCCTTCAGCACCCCGCCGGGTGTGGGCTCGTTCGGCTCGGCGTCGATGCCGATGGTGTGGACCTCCGCCGCCCGGGCCACCGCGGCCGCCCGGTAGCCGGCGCAGTGGGTGATGCTTCCCACCACTCCGTCCGGCCAGCCGGGTGCGCCGCGGGAACCGGGCAGGATCGGCGCCGCCGGAAGTCCGAGCCCCTCCAGCGCGCGATGCGCGCATACCCGGGCGGTGGTGAACTCGCGGCGCCTCTTGTCGACCGCGCGGCTCAGCAGCGCAGCCTCCTCGGGGAATAGCACAGCCGAGGGATCGTCCTCAAACGCCTCGACGGCGACGGCCGCGGCGGGCAGCAGGCTCGCGAGCAGGCGCGGATCCACCCTCTTTACTCCGGTACCCGTTACTCCGGTAGCCGTCCCTGACGTCGAAGCCGGCGCCCCCGGCGGCGCCGAGCCTGCCCCCGGCGCCAATCTCGATCCCGGCGTGGAACTCGATCCTGGCATCGCGCTCAGTCCCGGCGGGCCGGCGGTGCGGGGAAGGGCAGGATCTGCCGTAGCCCGGACCATGGCGTGCCCCACGCCGCGCGTTCCCGAGGGTAGCCCATCGAGACCTCCTCAAAGCGGACGTCGTCGTACCAGGTGGTGCGGGGAATGTGCAGATGACCGTAGACGACAGCGCTGGCCCGGAACCGCGTGTGCCAGTCGGCCGTGCTCGTGGTGCCGCACCACAGCGCGAATGTGGGGTACCGCAGTACCGCGGTGGGCTGACGGACGAGTGGCCAGTGGTTGACGAGCACCGTTGGCATTGTCGGATCGATGTCGCCGAGGCGCGCCCGGGTCTGCGCGACCCGGGCCCGGCACCAGGCGTCGATGGTGGGATACGGGTCCGGGTGCAGCACCCATTCGTCGGTGCATACGATCCCGCTTTCCCGGGCCAGGGCCAGCGCCTCCTCCTTCGTCGCCGTTTCGGCGGGCCGAAAGGTGTAGTCGTAGAGCACGAACAACGGCGCGACGACAACGGGGCCGCCCGCGCCCTCCCAGACCGGATAAGGGTCCTCCGGGGTGACGACGCCCAGCCCGCGGGCGATCTCCACGAGATGCCGGTAGCGTTGTTCGCCGCGCAGCTGCACCGGGTCCTGCTTGGGAGTCCACAGCTCGTGATTCCCCGGCACCCAGACAACCTTCGCGAAACGCCCGCTGAGCTGCTTGAGCGTCGTCTCGATATCGGCGATCGTCTCGGCGACGTCACCGGCGAGGATCAGCCAGTCGTCGGATGATCCGGGTGCGATGTCCTCCACCATCCGCCGGTTCTCGGGGTAGGCGACATGCACGTCACTGACGGCCAGCAGCCGCCCGGGCGAAACCGGGGAATCCGTCCGGGACACAAGGCGAAGCCTACCGGCGCGGCCACCGGCGTGTCCGCCAGATGAAAATGCTGTTCCGGTGTTCGAGATGGCGCCGGGTGGGCATCCTGATCGAGGATCATCGCGAGGGATCGGTGACGATCCCTCGAGGACGACACGATGAGCCGACGGATCCAGCCGATCTTGCGGGAGTGGACAGCGATGAACGACAGCGGGCAGCGATGAGTGGTGGGCAGCGATGAGTGACAGCGTCGGAATCGGGCTGCTCGTCGCCCTCGGGGCTCTCGTCATGATCGTCCTGGCGCTGGCCGTGGCCGCGCTGGTCGCCGTCCGGAAGTACCGGCTGCCGTTGCGGGGCCTCGTGGCGACCCTGGCGGGCCTCGCCTACGTCATCTCCCCGGTGGACGCCGTCCCGGAGATTCCGCTGGGGCCGATCGGCCTGATCGACGACATCACCGTGATCATCGCGACCGTGGTCTACCTGCGTGGCCTGATCGCCGCGCGGCGGGGCCTGGACCCGGCCGGGATCGATCCACCCGGCCGGGCGCCCCACCCGATGCCGCGGCAGCCTCCGCCGCCTCGGGTATCAGGCCGGCGCCGCGGTGCCCGCTGAGCAGGCTGCCGCTGAGCAGGCTGCCGGGGCTGGCTGGAACACCGGGGCTGGCTGGAACATCGGGACCGGCCCCGGTGTTGTCCGCGACATGACTTCTGTCACCTTCGCGATCACCTGGGATTACCGTTGCCCGTTCGCCCGCAACGCACATGAACACGTTTTGACTGGTCTCGCGGCCGGTGCCGACTGGAACGTCACCTTTCTCCCGTTCTCGCTGGGGCAGGCGCACGTGGAGGAGGGGCAACCCACCGTCTGGGAGAAGCCCGAGCAGGACTCCGGGATCCTCGCCCTGCAGGCCGGCGTCGTCGTCCGCGACGAATACCCGGATCTGTTCCCCTCCGCCCACCGGGCGCTGTTCGCGGCGCGTCACGACGAGGGCCGTCACCTGGAGGACCGGGCGGTCATCCAGGAGACGCTCGCGGGGGTGGGGCTGCCCGCCGACGAGGTGCTTGCCCGGGTTGACGATGGCGCTCTCGACAAGGTCCGCGCCGAGCACGAGCAGTACGTCGCCTCGCATACCGTCTGGGGCGTGCCGACCTGGATCGCCGGTGATCAGGCCGTGTTCGTCCGGCTGATGAACCGTGCGCCGCTCGGTGCCGACCCGGCGGGTTCCATCCGTGCGGTGGAGCGCATCGTCGACCTGGTGACCGGTTGGCCCGAGTTGAACGAGTTCAAGCACACGTCCATCCCACGCTGATCTTCCAGGCCGGTTCGGTCCGTCCCGGTACACCCACGGCGCCGGGGACAGCGGCCGCGCCGCCCGCCATTCCCCTGTCGGCGCCCGGCGGTGTCAGACGTTCAAGCCGCGTCAGGTGCCCAGGTCACGTGAGGTGCCCAGGTCACGTGAGGTGCCCAGGCCGCGTCAGACGTCCAGGCCGTAGCTGCGGGCGATCGCAGCCAGGCCGCTGACCCCACCCTGGCCGAGCGCCCGGAAGCGCCAGCCGTCCTGATCCCGGTAGAGCTCACCGAACAACATCGAGGTGTCCCGCGCGGCGGCGGTGGTGAGGTCGTACCGCACCAGCTCGTCATCGGTCGACGCGTTGACGACCCGGATATAGGCGTCGGTCACGTCGCCGAAACTCTGGTGTCGATAGTCGGCGTTATGGATGCTGACCGGGAAGACGATGCGCGTTATTGCACTGGACAGCAGGTCGAGACGCACCTCGATCTGTTCGTCGTCGCCCGCACCCTCACCGGTGAGGTTGTCACCGCGGTGCACGATCTCGCCGCGCGGACTACTGAGGTTGTTGTAGTAGATGAAATAGCTGCGGTTGGGAGCTCGCCCGTCCGCCTGCAGGGCAATGGCGCTCGCGTCCAGGTCGAACTCCTCCGATCCGGGAGCATTCGGATCCCAGCCGAGGCCGACGGTGATGTGCGTCAGGCCGTCGGTGGCTCCGGTGAGCGCGACGCTTCCACCCTTGACGACGTCAATGCCCACGGTTCTCCGATCCCACGACGTTCTCCGGCCCGGCGGCCCCGGCCGGTGCGATGTTCGCGATACGTGACTACCCAAGCACATGAGCGTGTCGCTGGTGCGTGCATCCAGGAGACTGTCCCGACCGGTCTCGGCCGGTCCTGCTGGTCGCGAGCGGCGACGGGTGTCCGACGACCGGTAGCCTACTGGGGAGGAATGGTCACCGACCGATTGGTGTCGGCATCGTTGCGCAGTCTCCAGGATCGTGGCCGGGGACGGAGCGCGGCCACCGGCGGCATCGGCCGGCCCGAATTGGCTAACGTCGGCAACCGTGGATCGACTACCGTTGCTTGTCGGGTCCGGTGACATCGCTCGGGCGCTGGGTCTGACCCGCCAGGCGGTCGACCATCGGCTCCGGATCGATCCGGCCGCGCCGAGCCCGGCCGCGGTGGTAAATCGCACCGCCACCTGGGGCGGGACCCGGATCTGGTGGCGAGCGGAGATTGATCGTTGGCTTCGGCTCGAACCCGAGCACTGGGAAGTGCGCTGAGGGAGGCCGCCGGGAAAACGCGCTGACGGAAATCTGACGGAAAGCAGAGAGGTCCGCCCGGGGCATCCGGTGGCCGGCGGTGGACGTCCACAGAACGTGGGACGTGGAACGTGGGACGTGCTCGATGGACCGGCCTACCCGCCACGTCCGTGTTGAACGATCGTTGTTGAACGATCATTGAGGAAACCGGGCGGGTGGCCATCGCCATGCCGCCGGTCGGCTGATAGCGTCTGATGCCACCGTCCGCCGGGTGACGGTAGGTTCGGGGGCGCATGGTGCTGGCTTTTGAGGGTACCCGATGAAGAACTACTTCTTCATCTCCTATGCGGCAGATGAGGATCGGCGCTGGGTGCAGCGCTTTCACGCCGATCTCGAGTACGAGCTGCGGGTTCAGGTCGGCTCCGCGGTGGGCGGAATCCTGGACACCCGTCCGCGTCCCGGCATGGACGCCGACCTGGCCCTGGCCGCCGGCGCCGGCGGAACCCGCGTGATGGTGGCGCTCTGTTCCGATCCCTTTTTCAGGGACGCCTGGTGCGGGCGCGAGTGGGAGGTCTTCCACTCGCGCATCGAAAATTTCAGCAAGGCCGGTGCGACCAGACTGGAGGACGGTTTCCTCCGGGTGCTGTGGCGTCCGACGCAGGATCCCGTCCCGGCGGTCGCGACGAGGGATCTCGCGGACGCGAGCGCGGGACTCCCCGACACCTATCGCCAGCGCGGCCTGCTCTGGATGATGCGCAAGATGCTGCTCGGGGCGGGCGGGTACTACTGGTTCGTCCGCATGCTCGCGGCGCGGATCGTCGCGGCCCAGCAGATCACCCTGGACCCGGTGCCCGACCTCGCGGTGCGCCGCGCCGCCGCGGCCTTCGGCTCCCACCCCGGCTCGTCCGGGGACCCGTCGGAAGCGATGCCCCCCTTCCTTCCGCTGGCCGGGTCCGTGAACGGGAACGGGAACGTGAACGGGAACGGGAGAGCCGGTTTCCGGACCCACGGCGACGGCGACGAGGCGCGGCGCGCGGCTTCGATCGGGACGGCACCCCCCGTGCCCACGCCGACTACCACCTCCCGCCGAACCACGCCGCCGGTGGCGTCTGACGTACCGTCGCCGCAGACGCCGCTGGCGGAGGTCTCCCGTCTGGTCGCCATCAGCTACGTCGGCGCCGACCAGGAGTGGGCGGACTGGCTCGAATACCTGCTGCGCCGCGGCTCCCACCGGGTCGTGCAGGTCAGATGGGCGCAGAGTAGAGGTGAGCGGCTGGCCGAGACGGTTGACCGCATCGCCGCGCGCCGGCCGGATGTCACCGTGGCCCTGCTGTCGCGGCACTACCGGCCGCCCCGCCCGGAGAACCCCGGCGAGACCGAGATCGAGGCGTGGGAGCGGCTGGGGCTGGCGGGACCGCTCGAGAATCAGGTCATCCGGGCGGTCATCGACCGCGAACCGTTACCCGAGCCGCTGCGGACGCTGCCGAAGCTGGATCTGAGCCGGTTCGAGCCGACCGCGGTCGACGGACTGCTGGCGGGGATACGGGCGGGAGCCCGGCGATGAACGCCTACGCCCGGCCCGGTCGTCGGCCCGGCGATGCGCCCCCGGTGTGGCGCAGCCGCCGGGAGAACGAGCTGTTCGCCGGTCGCGACGACGAGCTGGAACGCATCTGGGACGGCCTGACCCGGCATCGGCGGGTGGTGCTGGTGCCGGAGGGGGACCAGTCCGACATCGGGGAGACCGAGCTCGCCGGCGAGTACCAGCATCGGTTCAAGCTGCGCTACGACGTCTCGTGGTGGGTGGACTGCTCGACGACCGCCGCCGTCCCCGGGCAGATCGGCGAGCTCTACGAGCGGGCCCGCACCGAACTTCCCGGCCCCCCTCCGGGCGCGGCCGACGCCGGGCCGGAGTCCACCGCGGGATGGTTGGTCATCTTCGCGGGTGTGGGCAGTCCGGACGAGGTGGCGGAGTTCCTGCCCGACGGCGAGGCGCATGTGATCATCATCGCCGACCGCGCCGTGGGCGCCTGGCGGGACCGGACGATGCCCATCGGGCCATTGCGTCGTCGCGAGTCGGTCATGCTGCTCACCAGCGCGGCGCCGATGGTCGACCCGGCCACCGCCGCCCAGCTGGGGGAGTTGGTCGGACACCGGCCCGCCCTGCTCGCGGAGATCGCCGGGTACCTGATCCGCGAGGCGGTCGTGTCGCCGGAACTGTGTCGGCGCCTGCTGGAGATGGCGGCGTCGCGGCCGACGCCGGCCGTCCGGGACGCCGCCGGCGGTGACCAGTCGTCCCGGGCCCAGGCGATGCGTGGTTCCGGAACCCCCGCCGGGGCCGCGTCCGGGGCCGCGTCCGGGGCCGCAGCCGGGGCCGGGGCCGCCGTCATGGTCGCAGGCGAGGTACGTGACCCGGTAGGGCGCAACGCGGCGCGGGCACCATCGATTCCTGTGATCAACAAGCACGGCTGGCCCCCCCGGGAGGTCGACGAGCTCGTCGCGGCCCTGATGCGGGTGGAGTACATCGCTGACCTGGCCGGTTTCGACCACTGGTTCGACGAGCTGACACGGATCCTCGGTCGCACGATCGCGCTGACCTCCCCGGTCGTCGCGGTCCGCCTGACCACGCTGGTCAGCGAGGCGGTCGGCCAGCCCGATCCCGGCATGCTCGACGCCTTGCTGCAGGCCCTCGACCTGGTCGCGCCGCGCGACGACCGGTCCGTCGTGGACTTCCGGCGCTTGGTGACCGAGCTGCAATCCCACTGGAGCGGCGCGGGCTCGGCGCTGCCCGGCATGTCATCACCGGTGCCCGCCTACCAGCTTCCCTCCTGGCCACCGCTGCTGTCTGGAGTGCCCTCCTCACCCCCGCCCAGCCACGGGCCGTCGGGCACCCCGACCTACTACTTCTTCACCAGCCACGCGCACCGCGACGACCGGGATCGCGTGGCCATCTTCCATCGGGAGCTCGAGCTGGAGCTGCGCCGCAAGGTCCGGCGCCGGATCCGGCCGACGGGATTCTTCGACGCCGACCGGCTGGGCGGCGGGGAGCACTGGCCGACCTCGCTGCGCGACGCGGTGCGCACGGCTCCGGTGCTGGTCGCGCTGTGGTGTGACGACTACTTTGAGAGCGACTGGTGCGGCCGGGAGTTCGGCGTTTTTCAGGAACGTATCCGCCGGGCGACCAAGCCGGGCGGGAACCCGCCGTCCGGGATCATTCCCGTGCCCTGGCTGCGGCGGGACGCCGAGGTACCCGAGGCGGCCCGTGAACTCCACATCGCGCATATGGAGCTTGGTCGTCAGTATGACAACCTTCCGGTCCTGGATTTGATGCGCCATCCCGCCGCCTTCGCGGAGTATGTAAGTCTGCTGGCCTACCGGGTCATGGATGTCGCTCGCGACCAGCTGCCGCCGTTGGACGCCGAGGTGACGGAGCTCGTCCGTTCCCCGTTCCACCATCAGCCGTGAGCTGCACGGAGCCGTGATGAGCTGCACGAACACCCCACGGCCGGCACCCGGCGGCAGCGCGCCGCGACCGTCCCGCCGTACCCGGATCCCCGCGGTGAAGAATGTGGTCCGACCTGTGCGAGCTGCCGTGGACGTGGGAGGCCCGGGTGCGATGGTAGGGCAGAGGCCCTGCGCCGAAAAACGGCGTGAGGGGGACCTGTGACACCGTTCTTTCTGGTCCATCACGCGCTCGCCGGCGGTGACAGCAGCTATGTCGAACGTTTCTTCGGAGATGTACAGAATGCGGTTTACGAGCGCCTCGGCTATCGTGAGGTGTTCACTGGCGAGGCGGCCGGCGCGGCGGAGTCCTCGCCGGCGACGGGGGGCCGCTCCAATCCCGATGCGCTCCTGGCGCCGGTGATGGTGGCGCTGTACTCGGACGCCTACTTCACCGACCACCAGTGCCTGCTGGAGTGGTCGCTGTTCCGGGAACGGCTGCGGTGGCACCACCATTTCACCGGTCGGAGCTCTCCGGCGCTGGTCGGTGTTCCCTGGTCCATCCGATCGGTACCCGTGCCGGCTCAGATCGCGGAGGCGGGGATGCTTGTCGGCGACTTCGGCGCGGGCTACACGGCGAGCGGCGCGTTGCAGCTGATCCGGACCGGTTCCGCCTCGGTCTGGTACCAGCAGTTGACCGAACGGGTCAGTGAACTGATCGTGCGTGCCCGCGGCGACGAGCCGCCGGCACTGTCCACGCGTGACGTGGAGTTCGTCGAGCGGTCGGGGCGGACGGACTGGGTGTCGGCCGGTCGGGGCCGGGGCACCCGCTGGTCTGCCGGCAGCTCCGCGACGCTGCTGATCCCGCCGGCTCCCCTGGTCCCCCTGGCCTCGACGGTTCGCACGGCTCCAACCCCGGCGGCTCCAACCCCGGCGGCCATGGCTTCGGCGGCCATGGCTCCGGCCCGAGTCGGTGGCCGGGAGCGTCGATGGCGGATGGCCGATCCCGAGCACACCCGTCGACCCATCCTGCGTCGTGCCGGCGCCGCCGAACTGGACGATGACGATGACTGAACTTTCCGAGCAACCACCGGAACTTTCCAGGCAACCACCGGAACCGGCGGGTCACGACACGCCGGGCGGGCGCGCCGGCAGGCCGGCGCAGATCATCACCTTCTACTCCTACAAGGGCGGTTCGGGGCGCACGATGGCACTGGCGAACGTCGCCTGGCTGCTCGCCGCCTCGGGTAAGCGGGTTCTCACCGTCGACTGGGATCTGGAGTCTCCCGGCCTGCACCGGTATTTCCGCCCGTTTCTGCAGAACAGGGAGCTGGACTCGAGTGACGGCGTCACCGAGATGCTCCAGGGTTTCATCCGGGAGATCGACCGGCTCCAGGACGCGCCGCCGTCGACATCCGCGGAGCAGGCCTCCGTGCCGGACGCCGACGCGGTGCGCGAGATCATCGCCCTGCACGGCGACTTCCGGCACAACATCGAGACCATCGAGTGGCCCGGGTTCCCGGGCGTCGGACGGATCGACTTCCTCGGTCCCGGCCGGCAGACGTCCACGAGCGCGGTGCTGGTGGCCACGGTGCCCTGGTCGACGCTGTTCGAGGACGCCGACGGCCGGGCGTATTTCGCCGCGCTGCGTGAGCGCATGCGGTTCGCCGACTACGACTACGTCCTCATCGACAGCCGGACCGGCACCTCGGACGCGGCCGGCGTCTGCACCCAGCTCCTGCCGGACACCGTCGTCATCGGATTCGCGCTGAACAACCAGTCCATCGACGGCGGCGCCGGGGTGGCCCGCGAGATCCGTAACAGCAAGCGGGACATCCGGGTGCTGCCCGTCCCGATGCGGGTCGAGGACACCGAGCAGCGCAAGCAGGAACTGCGCCGCCGCGCGGCGTTCCACGCCTTCCGCCCGGTGTTGGCCGACCTGTGCGGTTCCGACCCGGAGGCACAGCGGAGCTTTCTGATCGGCCTGGAGATCCCCTACAAGGCGGTCTACGCCTACGAGGAGGTCCTGGCGGCCTTCCAGGAGGATCCCGCCAGCCGGCTCGGCGTCCAGGCCGCCTACCGGATGCTCGCCGGAGAGCTTGCCGGCGCCCCGATCGATGCGCGCCCCGTCCCGCCACAGGATCGGGAGCGGGTGCTGCGGGACTTCGAGCAGTACGGACCGCCCGCTCCGCGGTCGGTGGCGATCTTTGGGGCGCCCGAGGACCGGCCCTGGGCGGACTGGCTGGTGTCGGTGCTGGGAGCCACCGGGGTGCGGATCCGACCGCTGCCCCCGATGGCGCTGACCCCCGCCGACTTCCCCGCCGTCGAGTCACTGATCGTGATCGGATCACCGCATCTGGGCCCGGACACCCCGGGTGAGTCCCTGGTGCGCGAGCAGATCCAGACCCGGATCCGCCAGCGCGGCTCGCGGGCGGGGGTGGTGGTCGTCGAGGTGGGTTCGATGCGGCTCGACTCCGCCTACCATGGAGCCGAGATCATCTCCCTGCCCGCGCGGAACGAGCGGGACGCGGGGGTCGTGGTCCTCGAAGGGCTGGGGCTGCCCGTTCCGCGGGCCCGACTCGACGACCTGCGGGTGGTCGCACCCCGGTACCCGGCCCGCCGGCCCCGCTTCTGGTCGGTGCCGGCCAGGTTCGCCCAGCCGTTCGTCGGACGGCACGCGGTGCTGGACGAGCTGCGCGACCGGCTGCTGCCGGGGGGCCGACCGAGCGGGCTGTGTCCCCTGCTCGGCCCGGACGGCGTCGGGAAGAGCGCCATCGCGGCCGAGTACGCGCACCGGTTCGACTCCGACTACGACATCGTGCACTGGATCTCGGCGGGTGACGCCGCCTCGGTCCGGGCGGGCCTGCGCGACCTCGCCGAGCGGCTGCGTCCCGGCAGCGACGTCCCGGACGCGCAGCGTTCCCCGAGCGAGCAGCTCGAACGGGTCGCCCTGGACGCGCTGCGCCAAGGCGACCCCTCGGCGCGCTGGCTGCTTGTCTACGACGGCGCCGCCGACCCGCGGACGCTGGCCGGGCTGTTGCCCGTCCCGACCGGCAACGGCCATGTCCTGCTGACTTCGGCGGATCCGGCCTGGGACAGTGAACCCGGCGCGTTGTGGGTGGACCCGTTCACCCCGGCCGAGAGCCGGGCGTTCCTGCGCCGGTGGCTGCCCGAGGTCGGTGAGGACCGGCTGGCGACGATCGCCGAGCGGCTACGGCATCAGCCGTCGGGCCTGCGCACTGCGGTCGGGCGGCTTCGCCAGGACCGGCGGGGAGTGCCGGTTGACGATCGTGCCGTCGACGCCTACCTCACCCAGCTCGCCGGGGTCGCACCCGAGCAGGCAACCTGGACGGTGTCGTTCGAGACCCTGCGCACCAGCGACCGCGCGACCCGGCGGGCGGCGGCCCGGCTGCTGGAACTGTGTGCCTTCCTGGCCCCGCAGGGCGTGCCGCTCGCCCTGCTGGAATCCCCGGTGATGCTGCGCCATCTCGCCGAGGCGGTGGGGGACGACGCGATCGCCGACCCGACCGTGCTGCCCGAGCTGTGGGCGGAGATCCGCAAGCCCCGGCTGGCCGAAGTCGACACCGTACCCGACGGTCAGTTCCGCCTCGCCGCGCGCTGGCAGCGGCTCCTCGTCGAACGGATGCAGCCCGCCGAGCGGACCGCCGCCCGCGAGGCGGTGCTCGGCATCTTCGCGGACATCGCCGCGGCCGCTCCGCGGCCCTCGGCCGCCGCGGGCTGGCCGATCTACCGGATGCTGGAGGGTCAGATCCTGGCCTCCGAGGCGATGGAGAGCCCGGCACCCAAGGTTCGGCAGTGGCTGGTGTCCCAGGTGTATGTGATGTGGCGGTCCGGCCGGCTGGAGTTGGGCCGCGGCATCGCCGAGGATGCGTTGCGCAGATGGCGCGACCTGTTCGGAGCGGACGACCCGCTGACCCTGCGGATGGCCGCCCACCTGGCCATGGTGCTCCGCGGTCTGGGACGGTTCCAGGAGGCGTACGACCTGAACACCGACACCCTCGCCCGCCAGCGCCGCCACCTGGGCATTTTCCATCGCCACACATTGATCACCGCGATGAGTTACGGCATCGACATCCGGGAGCTCGGCCGGTACGCCGAGGCAGCCGCGGAGGAGAGCAGCACCCTGGTCGGTTTCCGCGACCGGCTCGGCGACAACCACCTCGACACCCTCATGGCCGCGAGCAACCTCGCGCTGTCCACCTTCCTGGACGGGCGGGCCCGCGAGGCGCTCCACCTGAGCCTGGACACCATGGCGCGGCTACGCCTGGCGGGGGCCGAGGGCACCTCGCAGTTCTGGTGGCTGCAGGCGCGGGCCGGGATCTGCCATCGGGAGCTGGGCGAGCTGGAGCAGGCGGAGCGGTTGCTGCGGGAGGCCGCGACCAACCTCGCCGGCATCGAGGGGGCGACGACGCACCTGACCCTGCGCTGCAACAAGCATCTCGCGGTCGTCCTGCGCCTGCGGGGCAGCCCGGACGCGGCGAGCCGCCTCGCCGGTGAGACGCTCGAGCGCTACACCGAGATCTACGGGGCGTCCGACCTGGGCACCCTGGCCTGCCTGCTGAGCCGTGCCGGCCATCTGCACGCGCTGGGCGAGCACCACCGGGCGTCCGTCGAGGCCGAGTCGTGCCTGCGGGAGTACGAACGTCTCCACGGCCCCGAGCATCCGTTCACGAACATCTGCCGCTCGGATCTGTCCATCTACCTGCGCGCGGACGGGCGGCTGGCGGAGTCCCGCGCACTGGCCGAGCAGGCCCACCTCACGCTGGTCGACGAGCTCTACCAGCACCACCCGTTCGCGCTGGCCGCCGGGGTGAACCACGCCGCGAGCCTGGCGGCCCTCGGCGAGACCGAGGCGGCCCGGGCGCTGGACGAGGATCTGTTGCGCGAATCCGAAATGTCACTGGACAGCAGCCATCCCTACCTCCCGATAATGCGGGAGAACCTGGCGGTCCTCACCGGCAGGCAGGCCGGCGGTGGGCGTGGCCATCGAGAAGTCGACATCGACATCTCCAGCATCTGAGTAGCGTGATGAGGTCGAGCGACGAGTGCACAGTGGCAATCCGCCGGCGGCCGGTCCGCCCGGACCGGGGTTTCCGGTCCGGCGTCGGCCGCCACCCGCCGGGAGCGGCAGAAGGATGAGCTGATGGTGACTGTTCCTGATGATGTTGTCGAACCCCGCATCGTCACCGCGCCGCATGTCGGCGACGAATACAACGGCATCCGGCAGAAGTTCCGCGGGACGGTGGCTGTCACGGGTGCCCAGTATCTCGAGTACTACGTCCACGGATTGCCGACGGTGTCGGCCGATCTTCTGCACCATCCGCGGCTGGCCGACTGTTTCCGTGGTTCACGCACGGTGGAACGGGCCCGCCGGGACTACGAGATCATCGGCCGGCAGCTAAACCACCGGATGACGGAGCTGAACACCTCGCTGGCCGCTCTCGCCAACGGGCGGCTAATCCGGACGGTCTTCGCCGCGCAGGACCGGGCGGTGCTCTACTTCGACGTCGACGAGGGGCAGTACATCGTCGGGGTCTCCCTCGGCGCGGACGCCATCGAGTCCGCTGACCTGACGCTCTCGCGGACCGCGACGGAAATCCGGGCGGCCCGGGGGATCGGCGACCCCAACTACGGCGGCTATCACCGGGGGGACGGCACGTTCCTTCCGTCGCCCACCCGCGCCGACGGTAGCCCGGACACCGGCTCTCATCCATTCGTGTCGTTGCCGAGGCCGTCGGCGCCGGTGTTCGCCAATCCCTGGGCATCGCTGATCAAACGGCGTTGGTCACCCGCCGGGGACTCGCGGGAGGAGGAGTTCCAGGCCCAGGCCGTCAGCGTCCTGAAGCCCGGTGACCTCCAGTACATGGCCCTGGTGCGCGGCGGCACGGTGAGCGCCGCCGACCTGATGGACCACGACGACCTCAACGAATTCTTCGTCGGTCTGAGCCGGGAGGCCCGCCGGGAGGGTCTCGTCAAGGTCGCCGCCAAGTTCCTCGCCCTGAGCGATCTGCTCGACGGTCTGCTGCGATCGGTCCTGAACCGCCGATTGACCCGCACCGTTCTCGACGTGGAGAAGGGTGCGCTGTACTTTCATCGCCTCAGCCGTGACGAGTTCCTGATGGGCGTCACCCTGGATCAGCGTCGGGTGTCCGAAGCCGACCGCCGCTTCCAGCTGCTCGTCCGCCGACTGACGGCTTCGTACGGCTGTTGAAAGGCGCCGGATGACGCCAGGCGAATCCCGTCGATGGACGGGATCATTGTCGATGTCCTCGCGTATTCTTCGTCGAGCAGGTCCCCGCGTCGCGCCGACGCGTACCCGTTGGTGGGGAGGCCCCACATTCATGGCCCACGATCTGATGCCCGTGCCGTCCGGTCTGGTGGATCTCTGCGAGGTCGACGTCGACCGGCTTGCCTCCCTCGCGGGTCCACCCTCGGGAGAATGGCAGCGCTGGATCGCCGCCTGGATCGGCTACCCGGGCAGGCCGCTGCCCGGGGACGTAGCTCTGGCCCTGGGCGGGGATCTGGACCTGACCGACTACCTGCCCAGGACCACATCCTTCGGGGAGATGCCGGACGGCACCGACCCCCCGAAGCCGCCGCGTCTGCCCGGGGCCGCCGCCTGTTCGGGCGGACGGCCCGCGTCCGGTGGCGCCATGACGTCGGGTGGCGCCATGACGTCGGGTGGCGCCATGACGTCGGGTGGCGCCATGACGTCGGGTGGCGCCATGACCCACGCCTCTCGGCGGCTCGTCCGTCCTACCGGATCCGCCCGTCGGGTGGTCTCCCCACCCGTCGCCCGGCATCGGATCACCCCGAGGGACATCGAGGCCGTGGCGGGCGGGTCGCCGGGTGCCGCACCGCTGCGCGAGCTGCTGCGGGGTCAGATCAGCAAACGGATGCTGATGCTGTGGGCGTTGCTGCGCGGCCTTGAGAACGCCGACCTCGACGACGCGACGCGCACCTGCGTAGATGAGGCGCTGCGGGTGCTCGGGGACGCTCAGCGGCGGGCCCGCGACGCCGTCCACGACCTGCTCCTGCACCCGACGATCGGGACCTGGCTCGCCGGCAGCCTGCGGCGGTGCTGGCAGGGGTCGGCCGGACCCGACCTCGACCGCCTCGGTTATGTGGGTGGGATCGCGGTGGCCGCCGCCCTGCGGGCCCGGATGCCGTGCCGGGTGCCGGTGCGGATCATCGACGGGCTGGTGTCGATCCCCACGATGGGCGTCGTCGGGTCGGGGGCCACGAGCGGTTGGGGCGTCGCGCACGTGTCCGACCGGCGGGTGACGCTGCGTGGCAGCGCCGGGTGGGGACCGGCCGGTGGTGACGGCTGGACTCCGGCGCGCATGCTGTCGAGCACTGTCGACGGTCACCGAATCGCACTGACGCTGGAGGACACCGACCCGTTCCGGGCCGCGGACACGCTTCCCCTGCCCGTCGCCGCGCGCTGCGACGAGGCGGCGGCCCGGTGGCAGCGCCTGCTCGACGGCGCCTGGAGTGTGCTCGCGGGCGACGACGGGGTGCGGGCGGAGGAGGCCGCCGCGGTCCTGTCGGCGCTGGTCCCGTTGCGTGAGGTCCCGGACCGGCCCGGCACCGGCGTCACCGTGATCGACGCGCTCGGCGCGCTGATGGTCAGCCCGCCGACCGACGCGCTGTGGCTTGCCATCACCGTCGTGCATGAGGCGGCGCACACCAGACTGGAGATGCTGAGCGATCTTGCGCCCCTGGTCGGCCCGCACGACGGCTCCGTGCACTACGCTCCCTGGCGGCCCGACCCCCGGCCACTCGCCCCGCTGCTGCACGGCGCCTTCGCCTTCGCCCAGATCGCGGCCTTCTGGGCGGGGCGGTGGGCCCGGGACGGCGCCGGGTCGGATCTGGGCGCGGCGTACGAGTTCGCCTGGTGCCGGGACGCGGTCTCGGCGGTGCTGCCCGTGCTGCGGGATGCGGCCGGGCTCACCGAGGCGGGCCGCCGGTTCGTCTCGGCCATGGGCGCCAGGATCGACGTCTGGATCGCCGCCGACCTGCCGATCGCGGCCACTACCACAGCCGCCACCGTGCTGCGCGACGTCGCCGTCGTCTGGCGGCTGCGTAACCGCCGGCCCGACCGCGACCACATCGAGAGATGGGCGCGGGACTGGGCTGCCGGTCGGCCCTGCGGACGGCCGGTAGCGCCGTCGTCCCGCCTCGTCCCCCAGACCGAGCCGTACAGCCCGCACCGCCACGCCCGGCAGGCACTGACCTCGCTGCGGTTCGCCATGCCCGACCGGTTCGCCGGGCTCGCTGGTTCTGCCGGGCTCGATCCGGCGGCCTGGCCCGTCAACGCGACCCTCGGAGACCTGCTCTACGTGCGCGGAGACCTCGGCCGCGCGGCCGAGGAGTTCCGCCGGGAGCTGCAGGCCCGTCCGGGGCGGGCGGAGTCGTTCGCGGGGCTGGCCCTGGTGCTGGCCAGACGGGCCGGGGGACTGGAGCGCCGGCTCTACCTCGACCACCCCGAGGCGTTGCTGGCCCTGAGCGTCCGGATCAGGGAGCTGACCGGCTCCACCCCTGACCCGCGCACGCTCGCGCGGTGGATCGCGGCGGGAGGCCCCGGTTACCCGGATCGCTCGTGGCGATCTCTCAAGACGAGGCCGCTACCGGTCGGTGCCCGGCGATAACCCGACGGCGGGGATGCCGGCTGGGATGCCGTCCCGCCGGCCGCATCCCGCTCCGTTCGCGATGACGCATTCGGCGAATCCGGAACAGCGAGTTTCCGCGGGCCGCGTTGACTTCGTGCGCACTCCAAGTCCTAACGTCTTCGTATGGCCACGATCGAGGCGCTCACGGTGACGCCGTCTCCGGCCGTGACGCCGTCTCCGGCCGTGACGCCGTCTCCGGCCGTGACGCCGTCTCCGGCCGTGACGCCGTCTCCGGCCGTGACGCCGTCTCCGGCCATGGTGGCGGAGCCGGATCAGGGCTGGTGCGCGCGGTTGGACCCGGCGGTCCGCCCGGATGGATGCGACCGGTCCGTTGATCCGTTCGCGGTCGGTCCGGGGGGTGCACCAGAGGCCGCCGGGACCCTCACGATCGCCGAGGCCGCCGCGGCCACCGGAGTCAGCGCGCACACGCTGCGGTACTACGAGCGGGCGGGGCTGATGCGGGACCCGGTCGCCCGTGCCTCGTCGAGCCATCGGCGCTACACCGTCGAGGACGTCCGCTGGGTCACGTTCCTGACCAAGCTGCGGCTCACCGGCATGCCGATCCGGGAGATGGCGCGCTACGCCGAACTGGTGCGCGCCGGGGAGGGGAACGAGGCGGAGCGTCTCGCCCTGCTGACCGAGCATCGCCGCCGGGTCCTGGCGCGCCTCGACGAGGTGCAGCGCAACCTCACCGCCATCAACGTCAAAATCAGCATTTATCAGGACATCTACCAGGAGAGGGTCGTCCGCTGATGCGCAGGGTCGCACTAGGAAGCCAGGGCCTGGAGGTCTCCGTCCAGGGTCTGGGCTGCATGGGAATGTCGGAGTTCTACGGCGCTGGCGACGACGCCGAGTCGGTCGCCACCATCCACCGGGCGCTCGACCTCGGGGTGACGCTGCTGGACACGGCGGACATGTACGGCCCGTACCGCAACGAGGAACTCGTGGGGCGGGCGATCGCCGGCCGCCGGGACGAGGTGGTGCTGGCCACCAAGTTCGGCATCATCCGTGACCCCGCCGACCCGACGGCGCGGGGGATCAACGGCCGTCCGGAGTACGTGCGCTCGGCCTGCGACGCATCCCTGCGTCGCCTCGGCGTCGACCACATCGACCTGTACTACCAGCACCGGGTCGACCCGAAGACGCCGATCGAGGATACCATCGGCGCGATGGCCGAGTTGGTCAGCGCCGGCAAGGTGCGCTACCTCGGGCTCTCGGAGGCGGCACCGGCCACCATCCGTCGTGCCCACGCCGTCGCCCTGATCACGGCCCTGCAGACCGAGTACTCGATCTGGTCCCGCGAGCCGGAGGCCGAGATCCTGCCGACCCTGCGGGAACTCGGCATCGGGTTCATCTCCTACAGCCCGCTCGGGCGTGGCTTCCTGACCGGCACCTTCCGCTCGGCCGCGGACTTCGCCGCCGACGACTTCCGCCAGCACCTGCCGCGGATGCACGGCGACAACTTCGACGCCAACCTCGCCGTGCTCGCCGAGATCGAGAAGCTTGCCGCGGAGAAGAACGTGACCCCCGCGCAGCTCGCGCTGGCGTGGGTGCACCACCAGGGCGACGACGTCGTGCCGATCCCCGGCACGAAGCGGCGCCGCTACCTGGAGTACAACGTCGCAGCCACCAGCATCACGTTGACGGCCGCCGAGGCGGAGCGGTTGGGTGCGGCGGGGGCGGGCGTGGCGGGCCCCCGCTATCCCGACATGTCATCCGTCAACGGATAGCGAGGCCCGGTCGAGTCCGCCGCGGTGGCGGGTGCCGCGCCGCCCGATTCCCCGATGGTGGCGGGGGAGCCGTGAGAACGGGAGCCGTGACGCGTGAGGTGGCCCGCCACCTGTCCTCCGCCGGCCCTGCTGCCCGCCGGCCCTGCTGCCCGCCGGCCCTGCTGCCCTGCGACTTGGCCGGACCGGCCGGACCCGGCGATCTCAGGCGTCGCCGGTGGGACCGTCCTCCAGGTCGCCCTCGGTACGCAGGTACAGCTCCTGCAGCGCGTCGAGGGTCGCAGCCTCCGGGTGCTCCCACAGGCCGCGCGCCGCGGCCTCCAGCAGCCGTTCGGTGATGCCGTGCAGCGCCCAGGGGTTGGACTCGGCGAAGAACTTCTGGTTCTCCGGGTCCAGTGCGTAGGTTGTGGCGAGCCGTTCGTACATCCAGTCCGCGACCACGCCGGCGGTGGCATCGTAGCCGAACAGGTAGTCGACGGTGGCGGCCATCTCGAACGCCCCCTTGTAGCCGTGCCGGCGCATCGCCGCGAGCCACCGCGGGTTCACCACCCGGGCGCGGAAGACCCGGGAGGTCTCCTCGGACAGCGTTCGGGTGCGGACCGCCTCCGGCCGGGTGCTGTCGCCAATGTAGGCAGCCGGCGCCCGGCCGGTCAGCGCGCGTACGGTTGCGACCATGCCGCCGTGGTACTGGAAGTAGTCGTCGGAGTCGGCGATGTCGTGCTCGCGGGTGTCGACGTTCTTCGCGGCGATGGCGATCCGCCGGTAGGCCGACTCCATGTCCTCCCGGGCGGGGGTGCCGTCGACCCCGCGGCCGTAGGCGTAGCCGCCCCACGTCGCGTATACCTCGGCGAGGTCGGCGTCATCGCGCCAGTTCCGGCTGTCGATCAGAGGCAGCAGCCCGGCGCCGTACGCCCCCGGCCGGGAGCCGAAGATACGCAGGGTGGCCCGCCGTTCGTCGCCGTGCCCGGCGAGGTCCGCACGGGCATGGGCGCGCACGAAGTTGTCCTCGTCGGTCTCGTCGAGGCCGGCGGCGAGCCGGACCGCGTCGTCGAGCATCGCCACCACGTACGGGAACGCGTCCCGGAAGAAGCCGCTGATGCGCACGGTGACGTCGATGCGGGGCCGGCCGAGCTCGGCGAGGTCGATCGGTTCGAGCCCGCTGACCCGCCGCGACGCTTCGTCCCAGGTCGGACGGATGCCGAGTAGGGCGAGCACCTCGGCCACGTCGTCGCCGGAGGTGCGCATCGCGCTGGTTCCCCAGGCGGACAGGCCCACCGACTCGGGCCAGGTGCCGGTGTCGGCCCGGTACCGATCGAGCAGGGAGGTCGCCATTGCCTGGCCCGTCTCCCAGGCGAGCCGGCTGGGGATGGCCTTCGGGTCGACCGAGTAGAAGTTCCGCCCGGTGGGCAGCACGTTGACCAGACCCCGCAGCGGCGAGCCGCTGGGACCGGCCGAGACGTAGCCGCCGTCGAGGGCGTGCAGCACGGCGGTGACCTCGTCGGTGGTCCGGGCGAGCCGCGGCACGATCTCCGTGGCGGCGAACCGCAGCACGGCCGCCACCGTCTCCCGGACCGGGTCGGTCTCCGCGTCCGCGTCCATGCCTGCCGGGCCGTGGACTTTCCTTGCCTTTCCAGAGGCTTTTGTGTCCGGTTTATCCCTCTGGATAGGCAAGGGGGGCAAGGGGATGGTCGCTGGCGAGGGAGGGGGGACGAGGACGGTCGTCACCACGTCGGATGCGGCCGACGGGTCCCAGGCGCGTTCCTCCATCGCCGTTACCAGGGCGAGCGCCGTCGCCTCGGCGGCGTCGACCGTGCCGCGGGCCGCCCGGTCGTCCTCGACGAGCCCGAGGGCCTCCCGCAGCCCCGGCAGGGTGACGCGCCCGCCCCACATCTGCCGGGCCCGCAGCATCGCGAGCACCAGGTTGATCCGCGCCCCGCCGGTCGGTGCTTCGCCGAGCACGTGCAGGCCGTCGCGGATCTGCGCGTCCTTCACCTCGCACAGCCACCCGTCGACGTGCAGCAGGAAGTCGTCGAACTCGGCGTCGTGCGGCCGGTCGGTCAGTCCCAGGTCGTGATCGAGCCGGGCGGCCTGGATCAGCGTCCAGATCTGCGCCCGGATGGCCGGCAGCTTCGCCGGATCCATGGCGGCGATGGTGGCGTGCTCGTCGAGCAGCTGTTCCAGGCGGGCCAGGTCGCCGTAGCTCTCCGCGCGGGCCATCGGCGGAACCAGGTGATCGACCAGGGTCGCGTGCGCCCGGCGCTTCGCCTGCGTGCCCTCGCCCGGGTCGTTGACGAGGAACGGGTAGATCAACGGCAGGTTGCCGATCGCCGCGTCGGTCGGACAGGACGCGGACATGCCCACGGTCTTGCCGGGCAGCCACTCCAGCGTCCCGTGCTTACCCAGATGGACGACGGCGTGCGCGCCGAAGCCGCCGGAACTATCGGAGCCGCCGGAGCCGCCGGCGAGCCACCGGTAGGCGGCGAGGTAGTGGTGGCTCGGCGGCAGGCCGGGATCGTGATAAATGGCGACCGGGTTCTCCCCGAAGCCGCGTGGCGGCTGGACCAACAGCACGATGTTGCCGGCCTGCAGCGCGGCGAGCACGATCTCCCCGTCCGGATTCGCGGACCGGTCGACGTACAGCTCGCCGGGCGCGGGCCCCCAATGCCGTTCGACGCTCTCCCGCAGGTCGGCGGGCAGGGTGTCGAACCACGCCCGGTACCGCGCCGCGCTGATCCGGACCGGGTTGCCGGCGAGCTGCTCCTCGGTCAGCCAGGCCGGATCCTGCCCGCCCGCGGCGATGATCGCGTGGATCAGGGCGTCACCGTCCTCGGCCGTGACCCCCGGCAGCGCGTCCGGGCCGTCGTCGGGCCCGATGTCGTATCCAGCCGCGCGCATCGCCCGCAGCAGGCGCACGACGCTCGCCGGGGTGTCGAGGCCCACCGCGTTGCCGATCCGGGAGTGCTTCGTCGGGTAGGCCGAGAGCATGAGCGCCACCCGGCGTTCGGCCGGTGGGACGTGCCGCAGCCGGCCGTGCGCGACGGCGATGCCGGCCACCCGGTCGGCGCGTTCGGTGTCGGCGACGTAGCTTGTCAGCCCATCCGCATCGATCTCCTTGAAGGAGAACGGCACGGTGATCAGGCGCCCGTCGAACTCGGGGATCGCCACCTGTGTCGCCGCGTCCAGCGGGGACAGCCCGTCGTCCGACTCCGCCCACGTCGCCCGGCCGCTGGTCAGGCACAGTCCCTGCAGGATCGGGATGTCCAGCGCGGCCAGCGCGCCGACGTCCCACGCCTCGTCGTCGCCTCCGGCGCAGGAGTGCGCCGGCTGGCTGCCACCCGCGGCGAGCACGGTGACGATCAGCGCGTCCGCCCGCCCGAGGGTGGCGAGCAACTCGGGTTCGGCGGCGCGCAGCGACGCGCAGTACACCGGCAGCGGATCCCCGCCGGCACGCTCGACCGCGGCACAGAGTGCCTCGACGAACGCGATGTTCCCGGCGACGTGGTGCGCGCGGTAGTACAGGACACCGATGACCGGCCGCACCGCGACCGGCCGCACCGCGACCGGCCGCACCGCGACCGGCCGCACCGCGACCGGCCGCACCGCGACCGGCCGCACCGCGACCGGCCGCACCGCGTTCCCCGCGAGGACGTCCGGGACGTCCCGGCTGGCTGATGCGTCCGGGGTGGCTGATGCGTCCGGGGTGGCTGATGCGTCCGGGGTGGCTGATGCGTCCCGGCTGGCTGATGCGTCCGCGGCCCGGTCGAGCACCCCCCAGGCCGGGATGGTCACCGGTGGGGCGAATCCGGTACCGGACAGTAGCAGGGTGTCGGCGAGGAATCGGTGCAGCTCGCCGAGGTTGGCCGGACCGCCCTGGGTTAGGTAGGCGTGTGCCTCGGCACAGATGCCGCCGGGCACCGTGGAGACGGCCATGAGCTCCGCGTCCGGGGTCTGTTCGCCACCGAGCACGACCACCGGGCGCGGGCCGGCGAGCAGCGTGTCGAGCCCCTCCTCCCAGGTCCGCCGGCCGCCGAGGATGCGCACCACGACCGCATCGGCACCGCTGGTCAGCGCCGGGAGATCGGCGACGGAGAGCCGGGCCGGGTTGGCGAGGCGGTAGCTGGCTCCGCTCGCCCGCGCGGAGAGTAGGTCGGTGTCGGACGTCGACAGCAGCAGGACGACCGCGTCAACCTCCGTCTCCCCGGCTCCTGGTGTCTCCCCGGCTTCGCGGGCGAACGCGGTCGACGGATCGTCGGAAGGGTCGTCGGACGGATCGGTGGGAGGAGTCTGCACAGGCGACATGGTGATGCCTTTCCCGGGGGTCCACGCCCCGCGTCGGTGGCCGTGCCTGGGGCGCACTCCCCGGTGACGGTGGCGGGACCGCACCGGATTCGCATCGGATTCGCACCGGACTTCCTCGCCGTTCGCCGCTCGTGGCCCCGTCACGATCGCAGAGAGGTGGGCGGTGTTGTCAAGCACTCCGCTGTCGTCGTGACAAAGAAACGATCAACCGGCATCGCCCGAGTCCGGCACGTATGCTCCGCCGGTGCCCACCAGTCCGCGGGAGCGTGTCCGCGACGCCTGCCCCGGTGTGCTGACGACGCATCCGGCCGCGGACGGCGCGCTCGCGCGGCTGCGGCTGCCCGGGGGCCGGCTGACCGCCGCCGCGGCGAAGACCCTCGCCGGCTGCGCGCGGGAGTTCGCCGACGGCCACCTTGAGCTCACCTCCCGGGCGAACGTGCAGCTACGCGGCCTGGCCGACGGCACGGCCGAGGAGCTCGCCGCCCGGGTGAGCGCGGTTGGCCTGCTGCCCTCGACGACGCACGAGCGGGTCCGCAACATCGTGGGCTCGCCGCTGTCCGGACGCGGCGAGGCCGGCTGCCGGGACATCGCGCCGGTCGTCGCCGAGCTGGACCGCCGGCTGTGCGCGGATCCGGCTCTCGCCGCGCTGCCCGGCCGGCTGCTGTTCGCCGTCGACGACGGCAGCGGGGACCTGGCCGGGCTGCCCGCGGACCTCGCGCTGCGTGCCCTGCCTTCCGGGGAGATGCTGCTGGCCGTCGCGGGCGCGACCCGCGCGCTGCGGTTGCCCGTCCACGTCGCCGTACCCGCGCTCCTCGCCGCGACGCGGGCCTTCATCGAGGCCCGCGCCGCGGCGGGCACCGCCGCGACGGCCTGGCGGATCGCCGAGTTGCCGGGCGGACCGGGCGGACAGGACGGCCTGCTCGCGGCTGCCGCGACCGAGGCCGGGGTCGTTGGGATCGTCCAGGCCGCTGGAATCGCTCAGGCTGCTGGGAGCGCCACCGTTCGGGCCGGCGCGTGGCCCGGTCCGCATCCGCAGCGTGATGGCCGCCGGGCGTTGACCGTGCTCGTCCCCCTGGGGCGGCTGAGCGCCGACCAGCTCGACCTGCTCACCGCCGCCGCGGCGGCCGGTGGTGGTGACGGTGCTGGCGGAGCGGGCGATGCCGAAGACGGCGTCCTGGTTGTGACGCCGTGGCGGTCCGTCGTGCTCCGCGATCTCGACCCGGCCGAGGCTACCCGGTGGTCGAGGGCGGCGGCGGACGCGGGCCTGGTCGTCGATCCGGCATCATCCTGGGTCGGCGTGACGAGCTGTGCCGGTCGGCCGGGATGCGCCCGGGCGTTGGCGGATGTCCGCCGCGACGCGGCGGTGTCCGTGCGGATCCGAGCTGACGACCCGTCGGCGCCGACGCACCCGGCCGGGAGGCCGCGAGCCCTCCCACCCGTCCCGGTTGGCCCGGCCCTCGCGCCGGTGCACTGGTCGGGTTGCGAGCGGCGCTGCGGGCAACCGGGAGGACGGGTGGTGGAGGTTGTGGCGACCGGGTCCGGCTACCGGATCCGTCGGACGGGTCTCGGAGCCGCCGCCGTCGCATCCGTCGGAGCGGATGGCGGTGAGGCGACGGTCGTGTCGTCGAGCCCCGTCGACGGTCACCGGGACCTGGCCGCGGCCGTCAGGTCGGCGAGGAGGCTGGCATGAACGGCGCATCAGACATGAGCGGTGTGCAACGTTACGCCTACGTTCGCGACGGCGCGGAGATCTACCGTCGGTCGTTCGCGACGATCCGGGCCGAGGCGCGTCTCGATCGACTGCCCGGTGACGTCGCCCGGGTCGCGGTCCGCATGATCCACTCCTGTGGAATGGTGGATCTCGTCGACGATCTCGCTTTCACCCCCAGCGTGGTCGCTGCGGCGCGCGCGGCGTTGCTGGCCGGCGCCCCGGTGCTCTGTGACGCGCAGATGGTGGCGGCCGGTGTGACCCGCCGTCGGCTGCCCGCCGCGAACGAGATTCTCTGCCTGCTCGGTGATCCCCGGGTGCCGCGGCTCGCCGAGCGGCTGGGCACCACCCGCAGCGCCGCGGCGGTGGATCTGTGGGCGGATCGACTCGCCGGCTCCGTGGTGGCGGTCGGGAACGCTCCGACAGCGCTGTTCCGCCTGCTGGAACTCGTCGCGGCCGGAGCCGGGCGACCGGCGGCGGTGCTCGGCGTGCCCGTGGGGTTCATCGGCGCCGCGGAGTCCAAGCAGGCCCTCGTGGATGATCCGGCCCGGTTGGAGTATCTCGTCGTGCACGGCCGGCGGGGCGGCAGCGCGATGGCGGTCGCCGCGGTCAACGCGATCGCGAGCGAGGAGGATTAATGGTGCCGTCGAAGGGCCGGCTGTGGGGAGTCGGGGTTGGACCGGGGGATCCCGAGCTCGTCACCCTCAAGGCGGCCCGCCTGATCCGTGACGCCGACGTGATCGCCTACCACAGCGCCCGGCACGGCCGCAGCATCGCCCGGTCGGTCGCCGCGAGCCAGCTGCGCGGCGACCAGATCGAGGAGGCGCTGGTCTACCCGGTCACCACCGAGACGACCTCCCACCCCGGTGGCTACCGCGGCGCGATCGACGAGTTCTACGAGGACTGCGCCAAGCGGCTGGCCGTCCACCTCGACGCCGGCCGGGACGTCGTGGTCCTCAGCGAGGGTGACCCGTTCTTCTACGGCTCGTTCATCCACCTGCACCGGCGCCTCGCCGACCGGTACCCGACCGAGGTCGTGCCGGGGGTGACGTCCCTGTCGGCGGGGTGCGCGGTGCTCGGCCGGCCGCTGGTCGAGGGCAACGAAGTCCTCACCGTGCTGCCGGGCACGCTGCCGCCGACGGTCCTCGCCGAGCGTATCGCCGGCACGGACACCGCCGTCGTGCTCAAGATGGGACGGACCTTCCCGGGGGTCCGGGACGCCTTCACCGCCGCGGGACGTCTCGCGGACACCTGGTACGTGGAACGGGCCACCACCTCCGGCCAGCGCATCGCCCCGCTCGGTGCGGTAGACCCGGCCACGGTGCCGTACTTCTCGCTCGCGGTACTGCCGAGCCCGGTCCGGGGGCCGGACGATCCGGCGCCGCTGCGCGCGTCGCAGGCGGGCTGGGTACCAACGGCGCCCACCGTTGGTAAGGCTGGCGCCGTTGGTACCGGCGGCACGCCCGGCGCGGGGGAGGTCGTCGTGGTGGGCCTCGGACCGGGCGCCGCGGGCTGGTTGACGCCGCAGGCCGCCGAGGCGCTGGCCGCCGCCGACGACCTCATCGGCTACGGCCCCTACCTCGACCGGGTGCCGGTCGATCAACGCCAGCGCCGGCACGCCTCGGGGAACACCGTCGAGGCCGAGCGCGCCGAGCTCGCCCTCGAACTGGCGGCCGGCGGCGCGAACGTCGCCGTGGTCTCCTCCGGTGATCCCGGGGTCTTCGCGATGGCCACGGCCGTCGTCGAGGCCGCGGCGGCGGAGCGGTTCGCGGGCGTCGAGGTGCGGGTCGTGCCCGGGCTGACCGCCGCGCAGGCGGTGGCGAGCCGGGTCGGGGCGCCACTCGGCCACGACTTCTGCGTGCTGTCGCTGTCCGACCGACTCAAGCCGTGGGAGGTCATCGAGCGGCGGCTGCGGGCGGCGGCCGCGGGCGACTTCGTCCTGGCGCTGTACAACCCGGCTTCCCGTACCCGTCGCCATCAGCTGGAGCGGGCCCACGAGGTGCTGCTCGAACACCGCCCCTCGGACACGGTGGTGGTTATCGGCCGGGATGTCGGCGGTCCCACCGAGAGCATCACCGTGACGAGCCTCGGTGCGTTCGACCCGGCCGAGGTCGACATGCGCTGCCTGCTGCTCATCGGCTCGTCGACGACCCGGGTGGTGCGCCGTGGCCCCGGCCGGGACCTCGTGTTCACTCCACGTCGTTACCCGGTCACCTAGCCTCCGGTCACCTAGCCTCCGGTCACCTGGGCCCCGGTCACCTGGGCCCCGGTCACCTGGGCCATGGTGGTGCGACCCAGGCCACGGCGGCGTCGACATCGTCGACCGCGGCCACCCCGGGTGGCAGCGGCGGGCGGTCGACCATGACGACCGGCAGACCGAGGTCCCGGGCGGCGGCGAGCTTCGCCGCGGTCATCGTTCCGCCACTGTTCTTGGTCACGAGGACGTCGACGCGGTGCCGGCGCAGCAGGGCGGTCTCCCCGGCGACGTCGAACGGCCCACGATCGAGGATGACGGTCAGTCGTGGCGGTACCGGGCCGGTCGGCGGCTCGACCGACCGGGCCAGGAACCAGGGCCGGTGCAGGCCGGCGAACAGGGCGAGGTCGGTTCGCCCGGTGGTCAGGAACACCCGTGGGGCTGGATCGGAATGCGGGCGCGGTCCGGGTAGGACGAACCGGTCGAGCAGGGCGACCGCGCCGGCCAGCGACGGGACCCGGCGCCAGTCGTCGCCGGGCTGCTCGCGCCAGCTCGACCGGCGCAGGACGAGCAGCGGAACGCCGGTGGCGCGCGCGGCCTGTGCGGCGTGCGTGGTCATCGTCGCGGCGAACGGGTGGGTCGCGTCGACCACCGCATCGATCCGTTCGGCCCGCAGGTAGTCGGCCAGGCCCGCCGCCCCGCCGAAGCCGCCGATCCGGATTTGGCAAGACGGTGGCAGCGCAGGCTCGCGGACTCGACCGGCCAACGAGTAGACGATCTCGATGCGTTCCGTGCCGGCGGGATCCGGGGAGCCGAGCCTGGTCGCCAGGCGGCGCGCCTCCCCGGTTCCGCCGAGCAGCAGCAGGCGGCGTGCCCCGGTCACCGAGCCCCGGGGGCGCCCGGTCACCGAGCCCGAGGGGCGGGATCCGGGCCACACGGCGCGGCGTTTGCCGGGGAGGCCTGGGAAACCGGGGAGGCCGGGGGAACGGACGACACGCATCCGTCCGGTCCGAAGCGTTCCCGGGAGTACAGGTAGCTGTCCCGGAAACCCTCCGCGGCCAGGGCGCGACCCACGATGATCACGGCCGTCCTGGTGAGCCCCGCGGCCCGCGCCCGACCGGCGATGTCGGCGAGCGTGCCGCGCAACACGATCTCGTCGGCCCGGCTGGCCCAGGCGACGACGGCTGCCGGGCAGTCCGTACCGTAGTTCGGCACGAGCTCGGCGACGAGCGTCTCGATACGGTGCACGGCCAGGTGCAGCACGAGGGTCGCCCCCGACCGGCCGAGGGTGGCGAGGTCCTCGCCGGGCGGCATGGGACTGGACAGCACGGCCGTGCGGGTCAGCACCACGCTCTGGGCGACGCCGGGAACCGTCAGCTCCCGGCGCAGCGACGCCGCCGCCGCGGCGAAGGCGGGGACACCCGGCGTCACGTCGTAGGCGATCCCGGCCGCGTCGAGCCGGCGCATCTGCTCGGCGACGGCGCTGTAGAGCGACGGGTCGCCGGAGTGCAGGCGGGCGACGTCGTGACCGGCGGCGTCGGCCGCGACCAGCTCCGCGACGATGTCGTCCAACGGCATCCGGGCGGTGTCGACGAGACGGGCCCCGGGCGGGCAGTGTGCCAGCAGCTCGACCGGGACGAGACTGCCGGCGTACAGGCAGACCGGGCAGGACGCGATCAGATTCCGGCCGCGGACGGTGATGAGGTCGGCGGCGCCCGGTCCGGCCCCGATGAAGTGCACGGTCACGCCGGCCCCCGCCGGTTGTCTCCGGGCAGCTGGACGTCTCCGGGCAGCTCGGCGGCGGGGGCGGCGGACGCTCGGCGCATGCTGCTGGGCACAACCGGGCACGCTAGCAGGACGCCGGCGGCGGCGAGCCCCCTCGGGGACGCTCCGGCACGGGCGTCGCTGGGCGTCGCGATCCGGCTGCTCGCGCACTGACGGGAAGCCGGACACCGCCCTCCGGAACGTCAGAGAGACCGCGGCCGCCGCGCCGCCACCCCCTCACCGGTTGCGGCGTGGGCCGTGGCCGCAGGCCGTGACCTGCGCCGCGGCCTCGTCCCTGCCAGCGGACGCCGGCTCGGTCCGCACCGGGTCACCCGGCGACGGGCCGGGCTGCGACGGGTTGGTCGGTGTGCCGTCCTCGTCGGAGCCGGCCCGCGCGACGGTGGCCGGGGTGCCGGTGTACAGCGGCGGTAGGGTGGTCAGCCCCCGAACCGTCGCGGGCCGGAAGATCCGTCGTTTCCGCCACACGAACAGTCCGGCCGCGATGGCCAGGACACCGCGGCCGTTGATTGTGTAGAGCGCGATCCCGCCTTCGTACTGCAGGATCGCGGCCACCAGCGCCAGCAGGCCCAGGAGAGCCGCTGGATGGCGACATTCGCGCAGCGCGTACTCCAGTCGGACGAGGACGAATCCTGCCAGAGCCGCGAGGGTCACCATCCACGGCGGACCGCCGATGGGCAGCAGCTCACCGAGCTGGGTGGGCAGGCGGTCGAACGCGTTGGTGATCCCGTAGGTGTCGGACAGGCGCGTCTTGAGGGAACGCGACTCCAGGTCGGAATTCAGTTTGTCGGGATTGAGAAAACGCGGGACGGCGATGTTGACGTCGTTCCACAGGGTTACCGGACCGATGGGCGGAGAACCGTCGCGGAGCCGTCGCAGGATTATCGACGGGTAGGAGTTCCCGTCCAGGCGGACCCCGAGGTCTCCCACCTCGCCCGGGTTTATCCCGCCTTCCAGATGGGTCAGACCGGAGGCCAGGGCCTGCAGGCGCTGCCCGGGACCCACGCTGTACCCGAACACCTGCCGGCCCGCGTCCGCGCGTGCCCCGTAGATGACGACGTAGGCCAGAACCACGAGCGCGACGACCGAGACGAGCTGCCGTCGGCGTATGGGAATCCCGACGATGGACAGTAGGTAGATCACCGCGCCCGCGGCTATCGCCACCGGCAGCCGCTGCCCCGCCAGTGTGTGCAACGTACACTGGACGCCGAGCACCGGGAGGAATCCGCGGCCCTTCGTCCGCACGAGCACGGCGAAGCTTCCCAGGGCGAGGCCGACGACCAGGAACTGCGTCGCGAAGCCGCTGACGAGGTAGGGACTGCCGGTGACCGTCGAGGGGTCCGCGTGGCCGGGCGAGGTGTTCCTGCCGACCGCTGTCACGGCCACCGCAGCCAGGGCCAGCGGAGTCAGGACCCGCCAGTCGAAGAAGTCCAAGACTTCCTCCCGGCGGAAACCGGTGGACGGCGGCGTGCGCGGGGTCGCGAAGCGATAACCGAAAGCGAACGCGAGCAGGGAGAACCCGACCAGAACGGTGTAGGCCGCGACGTCGGACTCCGTGGTCAACAGCCGGTTGTCACTGTAGGACGGCACCAGGACCTGCAGGACCTCCGTCACCCCGTGGTAGACGATGGCGGCACCGACGAACATCAGCCCGAGACTGGACACGGCGTGCCGGCCCCGACCGCGAACCACCACGACCAAGGCGAGCCCCTGCAGCAGCAGACCCAGCGCTAGCGTGGCCGACACTCCGCACCTCCGCCCGTCGTGCCGGGTGCTCTCCGGGGGAGCCCCGGTCCGATGGTGACCGGCCCGGGCGACCCGAACCGCGCCATCCTTCCCGCATGGTGAACAGGCTTGATAAATCCGTTTACAGACGATTTCTGAACGGCCGCCGTTGCACGTCTGCTTCCGGCGTTGGGCTGAAGACCGTCGACCGGATAGCTCCGCGTGCTGCCCATGAACATCTCCGGACCGATCTCTACCAGGCCGCAGCCCAGATCTTCGTCGACCTCGTGGAGTACACCGACTCCCCACGGGCCTGAGCCGGGCCGGTGGTGGACGGGCCGGGTCACGACGCCGCGGGTGGGGGGGCCTCGCGGTTGGCGCCCCGCAGCGCCAGCGTCATGATCCTGCGTTCCGGGGGTTGCTCCGGAATGGCCGCGGCGGTGTCGGTTGTTCGGTCGGGACGGTCGGGACGGTCGGGACGGTCGAATCTGTCGGGACGTTCGAAGGGGATGGGCTCGCGCACCGGCATCGCCGCGTCCCCCCGGACGACGACGAGCCCGTCCAGTACCTCCTCCAGCAGCGGCGCCGCCGTCACGTCGACCGCGGCCGCACCGGTGATGACCGCACAGAGGATCCACCGCGGCCCCTCGATGCCGAAGATGCGGGCGGGCAGGCGGCCGACGGCCGTGTCGAGCGGCATGCGCAGCTCGGGGCCGTAGGGCCCGTCCTCGTCGTTCCATTCCGTGTCCTCCGGTGCCGAGAGCACCAGGTCCTCGCGGATCGACGCCCACAGGCCGCCGCTGCGCGGGGCGGCGAGGACGGACAGCTCCAGGACGGATGTCCCGTCCATCGCGGCCAGGGTGGGCATCGGCCCGGAGGCCGAGACCCGGATCCGGGTGCCGTTCACCCGCGGCACCACGAGAGCTCCGAAATCCGCTCGCGCCCGGCCGTCATCGGGCGCGTCCACCGCGTCGAACGGACCCCGGCCCAGCCGGGCGCCCCCGCTCGTCGTGGCGCTGGTTCCCGTGGCACCGGTTCCCGTTTCACCGGGCTTCCTCGCGTCACCGTCGCCCTTACCGGCCGCGGTACCGGCCGCGGTACCGGCCCCGGTACCGGCCCCGGTGCCGGCATGGTCGTCCGGCTCCGGCTGCGCCGACTTTCGGCGCCGACGGTGGATGAGTAGCCCTCCTAGCATCCTGACCACCTCCCAGGAAGAAGCTTGGAGTGGCTGATGGATTACTTAAGGTAGGCGCGCCGCTGGTGGGGCCGGGAGATTCCCCGGGAGGTTGGCCGGGCCGCAACGTCCTCGGATCGGCCCTGATGGAGGCACGCGACAGGTCGCGGGCGGTGTACGGCCCCCGCGATGTGCCCGAGTAAATCGCGCAACGGGATGGCCGGGCGCTGAGTTGTCCGGGACCATCGGACAGGTGTCAGTTCCACATCAGAAGGCGTCGCTGCCTAAGTCCTGGATGGTCTCCGAGTCACTGAGCGGAGGGATGAAGCTCCCTTTCGTTGTCGGCCTGGACGACTCGGACACGCCCTACGACGTCGTCGACGCACTCGCCCTGGCTCCTTTCACAACCGGTGAGCAGCCCTGGGCCCGCAGTGCCCGGGTCGACCGGCTCCGGCCGGGAGCCACGCTGCTGCCGTCAGGGGCAAGGGTCCTGCGCGCGGTTGTCGAGGAGTCCCGCGATTCACGTCTCGCGGTCGGCGAGGGCTGGACAGTGCGAGCCGTGCGCTGGCGCGGCGGGGGTGGTGAGGTGACCGTCACCGCGGTGAGCGAACAGCTCGCCCGGGTGGTGATCGAGGACGTGCTCCGCTCGTCCGTCGCCGAGAGCGGTGCGGACAACGCCGTCAACATGGGTTTCTGGTATCTGTCCAGTCAACGTGGTCCGATCCGGACCAGCCGCCGGACGGCCACCACGACGTGGGCTTCGATCCGCGCCAACTACGCGTCGGCCGCCGTGGGCCCGCTCGACCGGCTCATGGCGGTTCGCCGGGACAACGTGGTCGGCCGCCTGATCCTCCTGCATGGTCCGGCGGGAACCGGGAAGACGACCGTGCTGCGGGCCCTGGCGAACGAATGGCGATCCTGGTGCCAGGTCGACTGCGTCCTGGATCCCGAGGCGCTGTTCGCCGATCCCGCCTACCTGATGGAGGTCGCGATCGGCTTCGACGACGACGGGGACCCGGAGGGGGAGAGCGCCGACGCCCGCGGCGCCGACGGCGGGGGTACCGACGGCGGGGGTACCGACGGCGGGATCGCGTGGGCCGGGGATGCGGACAGCGGCGATGCCGGGTCCGGGGATGCGGACAGTCATGGTGCCCAGGCCGCGGCGACCGACCGCATGGGCGAGCCACCCGCCCACCGGTGGCGGCTGCTGGTGATCGAGGACTGCGACGACCTGATCCGTGGGGACGGCCGGGGTGCGGCTGGCCAGCAGCTCTCTCGACTGCTGAACCTCACCGATGGTCTGGTCGGGCAGGGCCGCGAGGTGTTGGTCGCCCTGACCACGAACGAGGATCTGCTGCGCATGCATCCCGCGGTTGTCCGTCCCGGCCGCTGTCTTGCCCAGATCGAGGTGGGAGCCCTGCCACACACCGAGGCGGTGTCCTGGCTGGGCTCCGCGGAGGGAGTCCGGTCGAGCATGACGCTGGCGGAGCTGTTCGCCCTGCGGGACGGCCGGGGCCTGCCGCGGCCCACCACCACGGACGCCCGCCACGGCATGTACCTGTGACGGCTGCGCGCCGTACTCCCGATTCGGGCCCGCCTGGCCGGGAGCGGGCCGGGTAGTCCCGCCGGCCCGACGGCGCCGCGCCCTGCGCGGTGCCGTCGGGTGGCCGGACCGTCCCGGTCGGACGCCACCGGTCAGGCATCGCTAAAGTTAGCCACCGGGGAGCAACCGGTGTATTTCGGATCGCCGGATCCTGGTCTTGGTCTCGGTCGTGGGTGAATGTCGGTGAAGGGGTGAATGTCGGTGAAGGGGTGAAGGTCCGGCAACGGCAACGGGGATCGGCCGTCTGCCCGACGGTCCCCGCCGCCGTCTGCCTTGACGACGAGGTTAGCGGTCGTTAACTTGGGGGCGTTGTTTCGGGGCCCGACGTCCACTCGTGGGGGTGACTGTGAGCGCAGCACGCGCCGGAACCATCGCGGGTCGGCGGTCCGACGAGGTCCGGCGGTCCTCGGCCATGCCGGTCCTGACCAGTCGGGTCGATGCCGCGGGTGAACAGGGACGGCGCAATGCCGAGAGGCATTGGCACGCTGTGACCGATCTCCAGGAGCGGTTGGCGGTGGCGGCGGTCGGCGGGTCGGAGCAGGCGCGGTCCCGCCACGTGGCTCGCGGCAAACTCCTGCCCCGCGACCGGGTCGACACGCTGCTCGACCGGGGGAGTCCTTTTCTGGAGCTCTCCCCGCTCGCCGCGAACGGCTTTTACGAGGATCCGGTTCCGGGGGCGGGCATCATCACCGGCATTGGCCGGATCTCGGGTCGGGAATGCATGGTAGTCGCCAACGATGCCACGGTCAAGGGTGGCACCTACTATCCGTTGACCGTGAAGAAGCATCTGCGCGCCCAGGAGGTGGCGCTACAGAATCGGCTGCCCTGTGTCTATCTGGTCGACTCTGGGGGAGCGTTTCTTCCGCTGCAGGACCAGGTCTTCCCGGATCGGGAGCATTTCGGGCGGATCTTCTTCAACCAGGCCCGGATGTCCTCGCTGGGAATCTCCCAGATCGCGGCGGTGCTCGGTTCGTGCACGGCGGGCGGCGCGTACGTTCCCGCGATGGCCGACGAGGCGGTGATAGTCAGGAATCAGGGGACGATCTTCCTCGGTGGTCCGCCGCTCGTGAAGGCCGCGACCGGCGAGGTGGTGTCGGCCGAGGATCTCGGCGGCGGGCTGCTGCACTCCCGCACCTCCGGGGTGACCGACCACCTGGCCGAGGACGACGCCCATGCGCTGCGGATTGTGCGCTCCATCGTCGCGGGCCTCGCGCCGCGCGGGCCGCGGCCGTGGGAACTGGAGCCGACCGAGGCACCGACGGTCGACCCGGCCGGGCTGTACGCCGCGGTACCGACGGACGGGCGTACCCCCTATGACGTGCGAGAGGTGATCGCGCGCATCGTTGACGGCAGCCGTTTCGCGGAGTTCAAGAAGGAGTACGGAACGACGCTGGTCACTGGGACCGCCCGCCTCCATGGCCATCCCGTGGGGATCGTCGCGAACAACGGGGTGCTCTTCGGCGAGTCGGCGCTGAAGGGCACCCATTTCATCGAGCTCTGCGATCAGCGCGGTATCCCGTTGGTGTTCCTGCAGAACATCACCGGTTTCATGGTGGGTCGGGAGTACGAGGCCGGCGGCATCGCGAAGCATGGCGCGAAGATGGTTAACGCGGTTGCCTGTGCCCGGGTGCCGAAGTTCACCGTGGTGATCGGCGGTTCGTTCGGCGCGGGTAACTACTCGATGTGCGGCCGGGCATTCTCGCCCCACTTTCTGTGGATGTGGCCGAATGCCTGCGTCTCGGTGATGGGCGGGGAGCAGGCGGCGGCGGTGCTGGCGACCGTGCGCCGGGACCAGATGGAAGCCGCGGGGGTCGCCTGGAGCGAGGCCGACGAGGTCGCCTTCCGGGCGCCGATCCTGAATCGGTACGCGGAGCAGGGCAGCCCGTACTATTCGACCGCTCGGCTGTGGGACGACGGTGTCATCGATCCGGCCGACACCCGTATGGTGCTGGGCCTGGGCCTGTCGGTGGCGGCGAACGCTCCGCTGGAACCGGTGGGCTACGGCGTCTTCCGGATGTGAGGGGGACATCCTGGCGTGCGGAAACATCCGATGTGAGGAAACCAATCGTGAGGATCAAGGGTGTCCACGGCTGATCTGTCCGCCACGAATCACGCAGGCGGCGATCCCGGCATCGCGGGTTCCGCCGGTTCCGCCGGTCACGGCGGCGGTGCCGGCCACGGTCCGGATGGCCATTCCACGCCGGCCCGGCCGGCGGGCGTCGTGCCGCCGAGGGCACCGGGAACGTCGGGTCTGACGTTCTCGTCGGTGCTCGTCGCGAACCGGGGTGAAATCGCCGTCCGGGTGATCCGCACACTGCGCGATCTCGGTATCCGGTCCGTCGCCGTCTACTCAGACGCCGACGCTGGGGCGCGGCACGTCCGGGAGGCGGATGTCGCGGTGCGGCTGGGCCCGGCGCCCGCGAAGGAGAGCTACCTCAGCATCGAGGCCGTGCTGGAGGCGGCGAGGGTATCCGGGGCGGAGGCCGTCCATCCCGGTTATGGCTTCCTCGCCGAGAACGCGGCCTTCGTACAGGCCTGTGAGACGGCCGGAGTGCTCTTCATCGGACCGTCGCTTGCCGCGGTGCAGGTGATGGGCGACAAGATCACCGCGCGGCGGACGGTGGCGGAGGTGGGGGTGCCGGTCGTGCCGGGCCGGTCGGCGCCGGGCATGAGCGATGCCGCGATCGCCGAGGCCGCCGGTCAGATCGGCTATCCGGTGCTGCTCAAACCCTCGGCAGGGGGTGGTGGCAAGGGGATGCGCATCGTCCGCGAGCCCGCCCGACTGCCGGAGGCGATCGCGTCGGCCCGCCGGGAGGCCGCCGCCGGCTTCGGGGACGACACCCTGTACGTGGAGCGGTTCATCACCCGTCCCCGCCACGTCGAGGTCCAGATCCTCGCCGACGAGCACGGCAGCGTGCTCCACCTGGGTGAGCGGGAGTGCAGCCTGCAACGGCGCTACCAGAAAATTGTTGAAGAGGCGCCGGCGCCGGCGCTCGACGCGCGGACCAGGGAGCGGCTCGGGGGGGCGGCGGTCGCCGTCGCCAGCGCCGTCGGCTACGTCGGAGCGGGCACGGTCGAGTTCATCCTGTCCGCCGACGCGCCGGATGAGTTTTACTTCATGGAGATGAACACCCGGCTCCAGGTCGAGCATCCGGTCACCGAGCTGGTGACGGGGGTGGACCTGGTCGCCGAGCAGATCCGGATCGCGGCCGGGGAGCCGTTGCGCTTCGGTCAGGCCGACATCCGCCTAACCGGGCACGCGGTGGAGGCGCGGATCTACGCCGAGGACCCCGGGCGGGGATTCCTGCCGACCGGCGGTAGGGTGCTGACTTTCCGGGAACCGGCCGGGCCGGCCATCCGCGTCGACGCCGGCATCGGGGCCGGGGACATCGTGAGCACCACGTATGATCCTATGCTGGCCAAGGTGATCGCCTGGGGCGCGGACCGCGCCGCCGCGATCGCCCGCCTCGACACCGCGCTCGCCGGCACGGTCCTGCTCGGGGTGACGACCAACATCGGCTTCCTGCGCTCGCTGCTCGCCCATCCGGACGTCGTCGCCGGGCGGCTCGACACCGGTCTCGTCGAACGTGATCTCGCCGCCCTCACCCAGGACGATCTGCCCGGCGAGGCGTTCCTCGGATACGCCCTGGCCAGGCTGCTGACGTTGCAACCGGCCGGTCCGGTGGTCGACCCGTGGGACATCCCCTCCGGATGGCGGCCCGGTGAGCCCGCGTGGCTGACCTGGGAGGTCGCCCTGCCCGGTGGGGCAGTACCGTCCGGCGGCCCCGACGGCGCCGAACCTGGTGGCAGCGCGCCACCCGAGATCGGGGCCGGGGTTGAGGGCGGGGCCGGGAACATCCACGGGGATGGGAACATCCACGGGGATGGTAACGGCCACGGGGATGGGGTGGAGCCGGGACGCGGGGAGCGGACGGTGTCAACGCTGCGGGTCGCGGCGCGCGGCACCCCCGACGCGGCCCGGGTCCGGATCGCCGACGGGCCGCCGGTCGCCGCATCGGTCAGTCAGCTCGGCGACGAGCTGCTCGTCACGATCGGTGCGGTCACCACCCGGTGGGCCTACGCGTGGGAGCCCGCCGACGGGATCCTCTGGCTTGGCCGCGACGGTGGGGCGTGGGGCCTGGCCGAGGTGATTCCGGTGGCGGGCACCGGGGCCGGGCCGGTGCCCGGCGGGCAGGCGCGTAGCCCCATGCCGGGCACGGTGACCGCGGTGTTGGTCGAACCGGGGATGACCGTGGCGGACGGGCAGTCGCTGGCCGTCGTCGAGGCCATGAAGATGGAGCACACCGTCTCGGCGACGGGCGCCGGGATCGTCAAGGAAGTACTCGTCCGGCCCGGCGACCTCGTCGCCCTGGACCAGCTGCTGGTGGTGATGTCCGTGGCGGGCCCGGCCGACCCCGACCCCGAATCCGGAGCAGTCGCTCCGGCGGGCCGGCGAAATGTGGAGGGTTGAGCATGGTTTGACGCCGTCGGACCGTGCTCAACCCTCCACAACTTTCCGTTGTCCTTTCCGTTGTCCGCGGCGGCCACCCTGGGTCGGTCGCCGGAGTCAGTGCAGGCCGGAAACGTCAATCCTTCTCTCAGCGCCCAGCCAGCCGCCGCAGGAGCGTCTTGCGGGCATCGGCCTCGGCCAGGTTGGACAGGTCGAGGTGGGCCGAGGAGGCCTGATCGAATGCGGCCGGCACGGCACAGGCCTCGACCAGGACGGTGACGAGTCTGCACGCGGACCCGGTCGGGTCATCCGCGTCCAGGGCCGCTCGCCCGGGTTGCGTCGGTCCCCGGCCGGGTGGATGTCCGTCCGAGGCAGGTCAGGGCGACGGCCAGCAGGGACAGCGGGATCTGGTCGCGCCACAGGTCGACCAGACCGGCCCGGCGTGCCCAGTCCTTCGCCGCCGATCGGACCCGGTCGATGAGCAGGAACAGCCACCGCGGCACGAGGTCTCCGTCCTGCTCCGGGTCGAGCAGCAGATCGATGACGGCGGTGCGTTGCGCCGCGGACAGCTCCGACAGTCTCCGGGCAAGGATGTGCAGGACCAGATGGACGGGATCCCGGGTGAGCACGGCGTCGGCCGCGTACCGCGACAGGTCGATCAGCTGATACGTCGTGTCGACGTTGCGCAGTGAGGACGGGATCAGGATGTTCTCGATGTGCAGGTCGCCGTGGGCCTTCCCGACGAAGGTCGGGATGCGAATACCGTCCGTGCGCGATGGATCCAGGACCAGTGCGAACGGGTTCGGCAGTGGGTTGTCCTCGCCTTCGGCGTCGATGGTGGGGCCGGGGTACGCAGCGGCGGTGCGCCGCGGGCGGTTGCCCGGGGCGAGCCGCTCGGCGAGCTGACGCGCAAGGATGGTCGGCACGTCCAGTGACGGCAGAAGGGCCGGCCCCACCCACTCATCGAGGACCACCCCGACCACCCCGAATCGTGAAGTACACCATGACCCGGGCTGGCAGCAGCCTGGTACGCCGTTCCTGCCGTTTCGTCTCCACCAGCGCTTCATCGACGAGATCCCGGGGAACGATTCTGGCGAGCACACCGATCGAAATACGGTCGGTCAGCCGCTCGCTGTCCACGGCTGGCAATTCCACCTCAACATCGAGGATTCAGCGACCCACCTCGGGGACGCCAACATCTCCGCCAACTTGATCATGGACAAGGCCGGGCACAAGTCGCTGCGCAGCGTGCAGCGCTACGTCAAGCCGGGCCTGGCCGCCGTGCACCAGGCCACCGAGGTGCTGTCCGGCCCGCGGCGCCGGGAGTAGCTCGGGATCAACGCAGGTTGGGCATATCCGCGCGGTCGTGCATCTGCTGGCCACCGCTCATCGAGGAGGGCCGGGACCTGTCCTCGATGAGCGGCATCCTGGCCGACAGCTCCTATCGTCTGTTGCCGGCCGGACGGCCGGGCCTCACGTCAGGTGCCGGGTGAAGAACCGGGCCGCAGCGTCCCCCGCGAACTGCGGGACGCCGGTGTGCCCGCCCAGATTGGCGTGCAGCGTCTTCTCCTTGGAGCCGAAGGCGTCGAACAGGTCCAGGGCCAGCTGCCGGTCGTTTCCTTCGTCGTCCCACTGCAGCAGGACGTGCAGCGGAATGGTGACCTGGCGGGCCTCCTCGAACATGGTGTGGGGCACGAAACTCCCGGCGAACAGAACGGCGGCCGAGATGCGCGGCTCGACCACCGCCAGCCGGATCCCGATGGCGATCACTCCCCCCGAGTACCCGACCGGGCCGCCGATCTCGGGCAGCGAAAGGAAGGCGTCCAGGGCGGCCTGCCATTCCGGGACCGCCTTTTCGACCAGCGGGAGGACGAGCCGGTCCACGATCTCCTCGTCGACCGGCTCGCCGGCCTTCAGCGCCCGGTGCAGGTCGACGCGGGCCTGCTCAGCGGTGGCGGAACGGGGCCGGTCACCGCTTCCGGGGAGCTCGATGGTGGCCGCGGCGAAGCCGTCCGCCGCGGAGCGCCGGGCCCGGGCCACCAGTCGGGGGTACATTTTGTGCAGTCCGCCGGGGTGACCGAGCAGGATCAGCGGGGCCGGTGCGGATGCGGATGCGGGAGTCCACAGGATGCCGGGGATCTCGCCGAGGGTGAATGCGCGTTCGAGGACACCGTCGTCGAGGCGCTGTTCAGACGTGAATCGCATGGTCGTGCCTTTCGGGAGTGCTTGTGAACGGCGCTCCCGGACGACCTATCGCCCGACCGTGACCCCGGAGGGGAGCACCCATGTCGATACTGCGTTCACGGGTACCACCTCCTCGTTCTTTCGCACGGCCTCCGGCAAGCTAGCAGTGGTCACCGTGATCCGCCAACAGGTTTTCCCAGAGGCTCCGTGGCCGGATGCCCCGGAGCCACTCGCAGCGCTCCGCCAGCCCGATGGCGCGGTGCGCGGTGGCGTCCCTCGACGACCTGGCGCAGATCATCGCCGGGTTGAGGCTGTCCGTGGGGGACCACACTGGCAGCGACCGTTGATCGGGTGGTCTGTAGTCGAGCGCTTCTTGGGTTAGCTGTCACGGTGCGTCACGCCGAGGGGCTCCTTGTTGTCAGGAGCGACGCTGTGACACGGGGGTTGTCAGGGGCCACCGGACAAGGCGTAGGAGTAGAGCAGGATCAGCGTCGCGGCGACTCGATCTAGCAGCGGAAGGTCGGTGTCGGTGACGGCGCGGCGGCGGGCGAGGAACTCCTCGGCATGCCAGGCATCTCGTACTCCAGTGACAGTGATCCTTACGTGGTCGCGGCACGGGCGACGGCCGACTGGTTGGCTCGGATCCGGGTTTGGAAGTGGTAGAGGCGGGCGCGTGCCTGGTGGCGACGACGCCAGTCCGACCACCATGTGATCATCGCTGCTGGGATAGCAGTCTGTCCGAACAGGGCGAGGACGTGCCGGATTTCGTTGGAACTGAACGGAATCATCTGCTCCTCCAACCAGTCCCGCAGCTCGGCGTTCGCGCCGTACACCTCGTCACCGGCGACCCAGCCCAGCTCCCGATGAGCCAGCCAGAACCGGCGGATCATGTCCAGGGCCAGCAGTGGTTTCGTCGCGAACCCCGCCGTCGGGGCACCCCCGCCGCGGCGCACCGATCCCGGTCCTCGGTCCAAACCGGCCTCCCACACCGCCACGTCCGACCCGGATACACTCCGCGCCGCGGCCACCGCGGATTCTTTGTTGGTTCTCACAAACTACGGAGGATCACAGGGTGGCCACCCCCGTTCGGACGCCACGCCGCCACCCCACACAGAGACCACACATCGGCCACTGTCACTGGAGTACTAGGCACGGTTGACGGTCTCCAGACCGCGCCCAACCCGCCACACTTGTCCGTCGCGACCATCCGTCGCGACGTCGGCCCCCGGCCGAGGCCGTGCTGCGGCGGGTCGTCGGACGTTGACGAGCGCGCAGGTATCGAGGCCACGGATGCCCACCCATGGCACAGTGGGAATCCGTGACAGGTGAACGTATGGCTACGGCCGGGTAGCAAGGACGATCAACCGCGCCGATGTAATGGCGTCGTAAGGTTTCCCTTGATAGCTGCCTCGGGTGTCAGTGATGCGAAAATCAGCATGAGTTATGTTGTTCCGCTCGCGGGGCGGCACGTCGTGTCACGGATCTCGATGCTCACGGGCAGCACGACCACTTCCGAGGCGTCCAGGTTCTGGGAAGCATCCGGAACAGCGTCGAGGAGACTGAGCAGCAACTCGGCGGCGATCTTCCCCTGACGGGCCAGCGGCTGGACGACCGTCGTCAGCTCGAACACCTCTGCCTTGTCGTGCCCGCCGAAGCCGATAACAGACATGTCCTCCGGCACGCGGAGCCTGGCACGGCGCAACGCCCGCAGCGCACCCATCGCCATCTCGTCGTCCGCGACGAACACCGCCGTGGGCGGCGACTCGACCGAGAGCAGCTCAGCCATGGCCCGCTCGCCTCCCAGCCAGGTAAAACCCCCGACCGCCTCCAACCCCGGGTCACATTCGATACCGGCAGCCGCGAGAGCCTCGCGATACCCGCGCCGCCGATCCGCGGAAGCGGTGGAAAGCGCCGTCTCGCGATTATCTGATCCGTCCCCGGCCGCCTCACCCGAGATCAGCCCGATCCGCCGATGACCCAGATTGATCAGGTGCTGCACCGCCGTACGGGCACCGCCGACGTCATCGACCCGCACGCTGGGGAAACCGGGCACGCTCGCGCCGACCAGAACAACTGGTTCTTTAAGAAGGAAGCCCAGGATTTCGATCTCCGTCGGAGTGACCGGAGTGAGAGGTGGACACAGGACGAGCGCCGCATCGACTCGCTCACACAGTGACAGCGCATCGAAGAGGCCCGAGTCGTCCCCGAGGTTGTAAAGCAACAGGTCCAGTCCGGCCCCCCGCAGCACCGCCTCGGCCCCCCTGAGGACTTCGAGGAAAACCCAGTTGGCAACATCCGGCACGATCACCCCTTGTGGACCAGGACCGCGCCGGTCAGGCTCAAAACGGCGGCGAGCACGGCGAGAATCATCGCGGCTGGGAGGGTACGCATTCACGAGGTCTCCGATCTCTGACACCGATGCGATCTGATCGTCCAGTTGTGGAGCGGGGCCGGTCCTAGCTTCTCCGATCTGTTGGGCGGTGTCTTCCATCGCCCAACAGATCGGAGGGGCTGGTTCGCGAAGATCCAGTGTGTGATACCGGACCTGGCGTACTCCTCGGCACCGAGCGCTGGATAGCAGGTTGGTGCGATGAACACCGGCGTGCGCCGATCCCATCCCCGGCCGAATTCCAGAAGTTCCTCGCCCCCGTCGGGTCGCGTGGCTTGCACAAACACCGCGTCCGCGCCGGCATCCACATAGCGGTTCGCGCGGTTCAAGGCCTCGGCCACGCCGTGCCCGGCCACCAACGCTTCGGTTCGGGCGATCAAGAAACAGCTGGGCTCCAGCCCGCGGCGCGTGGCGCGGAGGCATTTCTCCTGTTCTTCCACGCTGGCCAGGTCCCGCTCACCGGGGTACAGGATCGACCACTTGTCCAGCGTGTTGTCCTCGATGCACACCGCGCTCGCGCCGGCCTGGGAGATTGTCCGCGCCGCCAGGTCTACCTTGCGCGGGCCTCCGTACCCGGATTCCATGTCCACAACCACCGGATGACGCGTCGTCCTCGCCACGGTCCGTACCACACTGGCCATCTCGGAGGAATCTATTAGCCCGAGATCGGGAAGGCCCCCAGCGCGGCGGACACACAGAAACTGCTCACCCAGACGAAGTCGGGGTTGTGCTTGTCGGCCAGCCGTGCGGACGGGCCGTCATACACGCCAACTCCGAGACGTACAGGAGTATCGGTCGAGAACCAGCTGGGTGTCACGTGATTACCTTCCCGGTTTGTGATGTCGAAGAGTTCGACTTTTAACCATTGGAGTGGTATGCGTAGCGCTCCATCGAGCCGCACAGATGAAATCTTCGTTGGGAGCTAGCGGCTGTCCGGTGACCATCACGGCGCCCGCGGCTGCGGGCCCGGCACCCTGCTCGTGACCGACGGTGACATACCGGAGGGTGGCGCCGTCGATCAGCGTTCGGGGCGGGGAAGGGATCGGACCCCTGGGGGTGCCAAAGATGATCTTTTCATTCGTCGACCCCAACGAACCGACCACCGACCGCGCTCCGGTCATCTTCTTGATCCTTTTTCTCCGGTCGGTGAGATCATGAAGATCCGAAGTGAGCTCCCGAGGCATATCGTCAACCATCATGTTTACGTACGCTACTCCCGGATTGGTGTCGATGCGCGTCGCGCGTCGCCTGGGGGCGTGTGACGTAAATCTCCCTAACTGGGTGCCAAGCCCTTTTATCGATCTTGATCTCAGCTAGCTTGCTGGGAATTTTGGGGCATTTGAAGCTTTTGCGTAGCAATCATGTACGGTTCGCAATCGTGATGTCATCCTTGGTTAGGTTGCATGGGCTCTGGTCCGTGAGGAGGCGGAGTCCCAGGATTCCCGATCCTTATGATCTTAACAATCGATCGGTTGAAGATTGTGCTGTCGCTGGACGAGCACTGTGTCCCGCTCCGTCCACGCTGGTACATGCGTGGCTCACCGCTCGCGACCGTGCGGTGTGCCGGGCAGTTCTCGCCTGCTCGTGGTTACGGGTCCACGTGTAGAGCCGGGCACGGGCCCGGCGGCCGACCGCACGCCCCAGCCGATGGCCGTCGTCACCTCGGTGTCCCGCGCGACGGACAGGGCGCGTACCCAACGCCCGGCTGGTGTCGCCGCCCTCACCGGCCACCTTCAGTCCTTCGGGGCACGCCCGGCCGGGTTGGTCCGGACCGTGAACCCGGATCGGGAGAGGATTGGCACGGGACCGAACGGGATGGCCCGGATGGAAACGGGATGGCCCAGATGGGGATGGTGTCGTGCACAGGTTCGAGGACCGCTGGGTGGTTTCCGCCAGTGATCTTGTCGACGTCGTCGAGTGTGGGCATCGCGTCGGGCTTGCGCACGCGCTCGCCGCCGGGCTGGTGACCGGGGAGACGTCGGAGAACGGGCCGCGCCGGATCGACCGGGTGCGCCTGACCCCCGCGGACACCACTGCCGTGCGGCACGGCGAGGCGCACGAACGACGCTGGCTGGAGCATCTGCGCCGGTGTTTTGGCGCGGACGGGGTCGTGGCGATCGAGCGGCCCGCCCCCACGCTCGCCGCCCTGGCCCAGGCCCACGAGCGGACCCGCCAGGCGTTGGCCGCCGGGGTTCCCGTCGTCTACCAGGGGGCGCTGTTCGACGGCGCGTTCCAGGGGCGCCCCGACTTCCTCATCGCGGCGCATCTCGACCCGGTCGCCGGCGCATCGACCGGGCCCGCGGTCGCGGGCCGTTACGAGCCCTACGACGCCAAGCTCGCCCGGCACGCCAGTCCGGGAGCCGTGCTGCAGCTCGCCGCCTACGCGGCGGCCTTACCGTCGGTGGGCGTACCCGTTCCGCGGTTCATGCATCTGCTGCATCCCGCGCAGCGGGCCACCGCTCCAGAGCCAGAGCCAGAGCCCGCGCTCGGGGTCGGGGTCGGGGTCGGGGTCGTGCGCACGTTCCGGGTCGACGATGTCGTGCCGATGGTCGGGCACGCGCGCAGCCGTCTCGCCGATCGGCTGGCGGCTGCCCCCGCGGTTCCCGAACCGTCCTGGGCCGAGCCCCGGTCGGCCTGCGCCACCTGCGCGTTCAGCGCGCACTGCGCGCGCGGCCGGGCGGAGGCCCGCGACCTGTCGCTGGTCGCCGGGCTGCGCGGCGACCAGCGACAGGTGCTGCGCGCGGCCGGCATCACCGCGGTGGAGGAGCTCGCCGCGGCCCGCGACGACCAGCGGCCCGCGACGATGTCCCCGGCGACGTTCGCGGGACTGCGTCTTCAGGCGGAACTGCAGGCCGGGCAGGATGCGACGCGTACCGCGGACGACCCGGTCGGGACGGTGACCGTCCGGATGACCGGCCCGGAGGGTCTCGCGGCCCTTCCGGTGCCCGATCCCGGTGACATCTACTTCGATATGGAGGGCGATCCGTACGCGCTGGACGCCGCCGGTCTGGAGTACCTGTTCGGCGCGGTCACCCTCGCGGACGGCGAGCTCTTCCGGGCGTTCTGGGCACACGATCGGGCGGGGGAGCGGCAGGCGTTCGAGCGTTTCGTCGACTGGGCGACGGAGCGGTTGCGCGCGCACCCCGGCGCGCACATCTACCATTACGCGCCCTACGAGCCGAACGCGTTGCGCCGGCTGGCCGCGCGACACGGCACGCGGGAACGGCAGGTAGACGATCTGCTCGCCGGGCACCGGCTGGTGGATCTCTACGCCGTGGTCCGGCGCAGCCTGCGGATCTCCCAGCCGTCCTACTCGATCAAATACCTCGAACCGCTGTTCCTGCCCGGTGCCCGACAGGCCGAGGTGAAGAACGCCACCGACAGCATCGTGGCGTACGAGAGCTTCCTGGCACACCGCGCCGCCGGGGAGCTCGCCGCGGCCGACCGCGTCCTCGCTCAGATCGCCGACTACAACCGGATCGACTGCGTGTCGACCCACCGACTGCACCGCTGGCTACTGGGCCTGCGGGGGGCCGACGGCGGCACGCCGCGGATCGACACCGCTGCCGCCGTTGACACCGCTGCCGCCGTTGACACCGCTGCCGCCGTTGACACCGCTGCCGCCGTTGACACCGCTGCCGACGCCGCCGACGACGCGCTCGTCGACGCCGCCGACGACGCGCTCGTCGACGCCGCCGACGACGCGCTCGTCGACGCCGCCGACGACGCGCTCGTCGACACCCTCGTCGCGGGCCTTCCCGACGATCCGGCCGACTGGACGGGAGACGAGCGGGCGCGCGCCCTGCTCGCCGCGGCCGTCGGATACCACCGGCGTGAGAACAAGCCCGCCTGGTGGTCGTACTTCGCGGCGCTGACCGCCGATCGCGCCACGCTGGAATCGGCCGACGACTGCGCGGTCCCGGTGAGCTGGACCGTTGTCGAGGACTGGGTCGAACCGGCCGGGCGACGGCGGCGGAGTCGTCGACTGCTGCAGGCCCGCGTCGATCCGGACCGTCCGCATCCCTTCGACCGCGGCGAGGCGGTGCGGCTGCTCTACCCGGGACCGCCCGGGGCCGAGGGCGCCACCACCGACGCGGTCGTCGAGCGAGCCGAGCCGCACACGCTGCTGCTGCGGGAGAGCGTCGCCCCCGACGGCGTGGCCCGCAGGCCGCCCCTCGCCGTGCTGCCCGGATCGCCGGTGCGTCCGGAACCCAAGCCGGCGGCGATCCGCGGCCTCGCCCGCCGGACCGCCGACGCCCTGCCGGACCTGCCCGCGGACCCCGCGTTGGACCTGCTGCGACGTCGCCCCCCGCGGCTGGTCGGCCGGGACGACCTGCCGGCGCCCGGCGAGCACGACGGAGACCAGATCGCCGCCGTGCTCGCCGCGGTGAGCATGCTCGACGGCTCCTACCTGGCCGTGCAGGGGCCGCCGGGGGCGGGCAAGACCTACCTCGCCGGCAGGCTCATCCGCCATCTCGTCGAGCAGGGGCGCACGGTCGGGGTCTGCTCGACCAGTCACAAGGCGATCGAGAACGCGATGCTCGCCGCGACCGGCCAGCCGCCGGCGGACCCGAAGCCCGCGGACGCCCGGGCCGCGGACGCCCGGGCCGCGGACGCCCGGGCCGCGGACGCCCGGGCCGCGGACGCCGTGCCCGCCTGGCGCCCCGCGGTGCCCGCCGCGAAGAAACAGCGGTCCGGGGCGAGGCCGGCTTCGGCGGCTTCGGGCATGTTCCCGCCCTGGGATGGTCCGCGGGATCTGCGGGCACTCGCGGCGTGGCGCCGGGAGCACCCCGAGGGCCACCTGGTCGGGGACACCGCCTGGGCGTTCGCGAACCCGGTGCTGCGTGGTGACCCCTTCGACGTTCTGATCATCGACGAGGCGGGGCAGTTCGCGCTCGCGGACACCCTCGCGGTGGCTGGCGCGGCCCGCAACCTCGTGCTCCTCGGCGATCCGCAGCAACTGCCGCAGGTGGTGGCCGGCATCCATCCGGACGGCGCGGACGCATCGGCGCTGTCGCATCTGCTCGGCGACGCCGAGGTGATCCCGCCCGAGTTCGGCTACTTCCTCGACCGGACCCGCCGGCTGCACCCGGCCGTGTGCGCGCCGGTGTCGGCGCTGGCGTACCGGGGGCTGCTGCACGCGCATCCGGTGGCCGGGACGCGCGCCGTGGCGGGTGTGCCGGCCGGGCTGTACCTGCACGACGTCGAGCATCACGACAACGGCACCCGGTCGGACGAGGAGGTGGCCGTGATCCGTGACATCGTTCGCCACCTGCTCGGTCGTACCCTCGTCGACGGCGGGCCCCCGCGCCCGCTCCTCGGCAGTGACCTGCTCGTCGTCGCCCCCTACAACCGGCAGGTGCGGGCGGTCGAGCACGCGCTGGGCAAGGCGGGCCTGCCCGGGGTGCGGGTCGGGACGGTGGACCGTTTCCAGGGCCAGGAGGCAGCCGTCGTCATCACCTCGCTCACCACGTCCAGCTCGGCCCAGGCGCCGCGGGGGCTGGACTTCCTGCTCTCCCGCAACCGGCTCAACGTCGCGATCTCCCGGGCCCAGGTGGCGGCGGCGCTGGTCATGTCACCGGCGCTGCTCGACAGCTCTCCCCGTTCGGTCGCCGAACTTCAGCTCCTCGCCGGGTTAGCCCGGCTGCGTGTCATGGCCCGAACGGACCTGCTCGCCGTGCGCTCCCCGATACATTCCTGACACTTTCCTGGTACGTTGCCGGAACCTGGTGGGTGGTGGCGATGAAGCCACGGAGTCCACTACGCGCCCGCGGCCCCCGACTCTCATGCAGATATGTAAAGTCCGTTTCGTCGGTATTTGTTTGTGCTTATTGTAAAGCCGGTGCTAGGATTCGCGACGTCTGGGCAGGTTGGGGAAGGGGATGCTCATGACTCTTACACTGGCTATTCCTAGCCGTATGCAAACTGTTCTGCCTCGGGCGCTCGCGCGCCTGCGGGCCTCATCGGGTGCACACATTACTTTCGGGGGAATGGTCGCACTCCATTCCCGCACCCTGACCATCACCAACGTGGACGGGCCGGGGCCGGCCGGGCTGATCGGTGTCGAGATCCCGTCCGGGATGGGCATCGGCGGTCAGGTCGTCAAGCATTGCCGGCCGGTCGTCATCAACGATCGAGCTGCCGCGCGAAGAGCGCTGCGATCCACCGCCGCGGAGATCGACGACACCGGTCTCGGTGCGATCATGGCGGTGCCGGTGTGCGAGGACGGCGCGGTGGCCGCGGTACTGTACGCCGCTGTCGAACCGGATCTGTCATTCGATGAGTCGGCTATTCACGCGGCCATGGCGGTGGCCCGGTTGATGGAGCGCGAACTCGGTCTCGTCAGTGGGGGGCCGCGGTCGAGAGTGCCGTCGGTACCGGTCCAGGGGCGGGTACCGGTCCAGGGGCGGGTGCCGGTCGAGGGGCGGGTGCCCGTTCAGGGCGGGGTGCCGGTCGAGGGGCGGGTGCCCGTTCAGGGCGGGGTGCCGGTCCAGGGGCGGGTGCCGGTCCAGGGGCGGGTGCCCGTTCAGGGCGGGGTGCCGGTCGAGGGGCGGGTGCAGGTGCCGATCCAGGGCGGGGTGCCGGGGGCCGTCCCGTTTCCGCGGATGCCGGGTCTGCCCCGGGAGAGCCTGCGGCTGGCCTATCGGGAGCTTCAGGAGGTCACCGAGCATGTCGCCGATCCGTTTCTGCGTGGTCGCATCGGCGGGGTGTCCGAGCTGCTGCGCGGGCTGCTCGCCGAGGAAACGAAGACGGTCGGACGGCTGACGCTGACCCCGCGCGAGTTGGAGGTGCTTGCCCAGGTCTCGTTGGGATTGTCCAACGTCGAGACGGCCCGCCGGCTGACGGTCTCGCCCGAGACGGTGAAGGCGTACCTGCGCAGCATCATGCGCAAGCTCGGTGTCCGTAACCGGACGGCCGCGGTACACGCCGCGCGCCAGATGGGAATGCTGCCCTGATCTCAGGGGTCCGCACCGGACCCCTGCCGGGGGTGTGGCCGTGGCTGCCGGTCTGGCAGTCACGGCCATTCGACCCCGCCGTATATTCCCGGCGCCGGTGTACGAGGATCTCGACCGCGGGTCGATGTGGCCTGCCATCGGTGCCATAGCGGCGTTTTCACGTTGTGCGGGCAGGCGTGGCGGGGCCGCCCGGCCGGCGAGCCGAGGCTCAGGCTGGACCTGAGGCATTGCCCTACTACCTTTGGGATTGTTCCCGGCATTCCCGCCCACTCCTCCTACGCCGCGGCGGCAGCCTATCCTCGAAGATTCTTCCAGTTGCCCTGCTTTCGGCGGCCGAATATCGATCGTGGCCGGGTTCCCGCTACACTTCTGCCTCCGGGCGAGGGTAGTTCGGAACCGGGACCCCAGGCGGGTCTACTTTCGAGGCGGAAGCTCGGGACTTCCTCGCAGTGCTCCATGCGGTGCTCCATGCCCGGACGTGTGGTCGCTGGCGGCCACCGTCCGGCCGTTACGAGATCCATCGGCACGGGAGATCCTCGAAGGAGCGTCATGCCGTCGTTCGCTGATCCGGCGCAGCAGCGCGAATCCCGACCCGATCGGGTGACGTATGCCGCGTTGTCGCACGGACGGGACGAGGGGTCGCACGGACGGGACGAGGGGTCGCACGGACGGGACGAGGGGTCGCACGGACGGGACGAGGGCTGGGCCGACCGCGGCCCCGCGTCGGCGGGCTCCACCGGCGCACCACCCCGTTCGCTGTTCACGATGGTGGCTGACGCGGCCGTCGTGTACCGGGGAAGGGTACTCGCCGCCGCCTGCCTGCTGGTGGTCGTGCTGCTGCCGTGGAATGCCGGAATCTACGACCAGCTCGCCACCGGTGGTTTCTACGCACCGGGCGATCCGTCGACGCGGGCTGAGCGGCTGCTCGACGAGGAGTTCCCGGACGCGCCCCCCGACGTCGCCATCATGCTGACGTCGGCCCCGGGTATCGACGGGCCGATCGCCGCCCGCCTGGGCCGGGAGCTCACCGGGCGGATCGCCGCGGAGCCGGGGGTGACCTCGGTGCTGTCGTACTGGCCGGGCGGGCCCAACGAGGCGAGCCCGCTGCTGCGTGCGAAGGACGGCCGGTCGGCCCTGATCGTGTTCCGGCTCACCGGTTCCGAGGACCGCATCCAGCACCGCCTGAACGCCCTGCACGACCGGTACGCCCACGATGGTCCGGGGGTCCAGGTCCGGTTCGGCGGGGCGCCCGCGGTCATGCGTGATGTGACCGAGCGCAGCCGTGTCGACCTGGCGCACGGTGAGCAGATCTCCGCTCCGCTGGTGTTCCTCGTGCTGCTCTACGCCTTCGGCACGGTCCTGGCCGCCCTGCTTCCGGTCCTGGTCGGCGTGGTGTCGGTGGTGTCGAGTCTCGCGCTGCTGCGGCTGGCGGCCACGCTCACCGACGTGTCGGTCTTCTCGGTGAACCTGACGACTGCCCTCGGATTCGGTCTCGCAGTCGATTACAGCCTGTTCATCTTGCGACGTTTTCGGGACGAACGGGACCGCGGGCTGCTCCCGGCGGCGGCGCTGCGCCGGACGCTGGAGACCGCCGGGCGCACGGTGTTCTTCTCCGGGGTGACGGTGGCGCTGTCCCTGACGGCCGCGCTGGTCTTCCCGATCTATTACCTGCGTTCGTTCGCCTTCGCCGGCATCATCGTCGTCGTCGCATCGGAGGTGGCCGCACTGCTCGTGCTGCCCGCGGCGCTGATGGTGCTCGGTGACCGCATCGAGCGCGGCAACGTCCGGCTGGCGTTGTCGCGCCTGAGACGCTCGGGGTCACGCCCCTCGGGTCGCCGGCGGTCCGGTGGCCACCGCGTGGGGGCCTCGGCGGCTGGCCGCGGCTGGTCGGCGCTGGCGCGGCGGGTCATGCGCCACCCGGTGTTCTTCGGTGGGGTCGCGATCTTCGTGTTGGTGCTGTGTGCCGCCCCGCTGCGCCACCTCGACCTCGCGCTGGCCGACGACACGGTCCTGCCGGCGACCGCGGAGGCTCACGTCGTCAACGACGCGATGCGGGAGGACTTCGTCGTCTGCCTGTCCTGCCAGATTCCGATCGTGGTGCCCGGAGTGGACGCGCGGGACCCGGGGAGCGCCGAGAAGCTGACCGACTACGCGACCCGCCTGTCCGCGCTGCCGGGCGTTGCCCGCATCGACACCGTCACCGGCAGCTTCCTGCGGGGCGAGCGGGTCGGTGTGGTGCCGAAGACTGCGATGAGGTACGTCGGAACGCACCGCGGCGCCTGGCTGTCGGTGTGGCAGACCGACAGGTCTCCGCTGTCCGAGTCGGCGAAGGACCTGGTGCGGAGGCTGCGGGCGGCACCGGCGCCGTTCGGCGTCCTCATCGGCGGACTCGCGCCGCACTTCCTCGACACCTCGCATTCCATCAAGCGGAGTCTGCCGCCGGCCTTCGCCGTCGTGATGACGGCGACCTTCATCCTGCTGTTCCTGTTCACCGGCAGCGTGCTCCTTCCGCTGAAGGCGATGTTCCTCAACACGCTGAACCTCGCTGCCACCGTCGGGCTGCTGGCGTTCGTCTTTCAGGACGGACACCTGACCGGTCTGGTCGGCGACTTCCAGGTGTCGGGCACGCTGGAGATGACCAGCCCGGTCCTGATGTTCTTCATCGCGTTCGGGCTCAGCATGGACTACGAGATCTTCCTGCTCGCCCGCATCCGCGAGGAGTACCTGCGGACGGGAGACAACCGCGATTCCGTCGCCCGTGGGCTGGGGACGACCGGTCCACTGATCACGAGTGTGGCGCTCGCTCTCATCGTGGTCATGGTTGCGCTGTCCGCGTCGGACATCAGCATGATCAAATTGGTGGGTATCGGGCTGACCGTGTCGATCGTGCTCGACGTGACCCTCGTTCGAGCGATCCTCGTCCCGGCGTTCATGGCCCTGGCGGGCGACTACAACTGGTGGGCTCCCGAGCCGCTGCGCCGTCTGCACGCGCGGTTCAGCCTGCGGGAGGGCGGCGACGAAGCGGCCTCGCACGCGGGGGACCCGGGGCCCGGGGGACCCCCCGACCCCGGGGGACACTCCGACCCCGGCAACCGCATGACGACGAAGATCATTTATCGGCGGGGGCGGGGAGAACCTACCCGAGGGGCCCGGCCGCCGGTCGGGCCGGCCCCGACCTGGCACTACTACCTGCGCCCGCGGCGGCGCGCGGACGGTGGGCCCTTACCGGCCATGATGGGTATCCGGGGTTTCGCACTCGACGACATCCGCGTCGAAAGCGCATAGGTAGTACGCATTAGGTAGTAAACGCCAATCTCGGCCTTGGCCGGTAGCCTCGGGAGCTGACGACTCCTACCCGCCGCCGCGGGCTTGCGCGGTCCGCCTGCGGTTGGCCTTCTTGATCGCATCGACGAGATCGTCCCTCGACATCGTCGAGCGGCCGGGGATGTCGAGCTCACGGGCGAGCGCGCGCAGGTGTGTCAGCGAGGCGTTCGCGTCCACGCCCTCGGCGGTCGGCCCGCTGTGCCGGGAGGCGGGCGTCGGCTTGGCGGCCTGATCGTCGGAGGGACCGGGCCGACTCTTCGGCCGCCAACGGTCCCCCACCTTCTCGTGGGTGTGCTTGAGCGCGGCAAAGGCCGCACGGTGGGCACGCGCACCCTCACCGTAGGTTTCCACCGCCGAGTCGTGGGTCTTCTTCCAGGTGCGGATGGCCTGATCGTCGGAGCGGGTGATGGTGGACGGAACGTCGTCCCGCATCTCGTCGGCCTGCGCCTTCTTGTCGGTCTTGTCGGTCCGCGGCTTCTTCCCGACCATGGCACTCCTCCTCCCGAACGGATGCTCAGGTCCTCCCGAGCGGATGCTTATGGACCTTCCCTCGATGCCGGGACGTATTCCCGTCCCCGTTGCCGCCGGGTAGCTCGTGGCCCGTGGTGGATCTCTTGGCGCCTTGATGCAAAGAGTGAGGCATCGGCTACCGTAGCGTGCCAATGTCTCGACCATGACGACCCGAAGGACGCCTCATGTCCCATGCCGCTGACCCGTTTCGTCGGCGTCGCCGTGAGCCCGGTCTGTCCCGGCGCGGAATTCTCGGTCTCGCCGGTGCCGGTCTGGGTGGAGGGGCGGAGGCGCTGCTCGCCGCCGCGCCGAGCAGCGCGTCCGCTGGCCCGGCCGGGCCAGCGGACGCGGGGGCCCGACCCGGTGCGGAAGCGCGGGCCCTCTCGGCGCCGGGGACGCGTGTCGTGCTCGTGCCCCGGACCCTGGCCGCCGTGACGAGGGGAGCGGGGCCCGCGACGTCGGATTTCGACATCGGTTACGTGGCGGTCCGATGGACACGTGACGGGAACGATCGCGCGGCGGATGGCAGGGCCGGTTCCGGGGGTGCCGGCACGGGGACCGCCGGGACCGCCGATGCCGGCGGTGCCGTTTCTCGGGGCGCCGAGATCCGGCTGCGCCAGCCGGGGGGTGGGTTCGACGCATGGCGGCCGCTGGCGGTCGGCTGTCCGGCGGAGCGGGACGATTCGCCGGCCGGGGGGAGGAGCGCCGCCGTGCTGGTCGCCGCGCACCGCGCGACCGGCTACGAACTGTGGTTGCCACCCGGCGCGACGTCCGTGACGTCCACCGCCCTGAACACGACGTCGGGGCCGTTGCAGCGGTTGACGGCCCCCATTGTGTCCGCCTATGCCGCCCTTTCCGCGATCTCGGCTTCCCGCGCCGCCCTTTCCGCGCCTTCGGCTTCCCGCGCCGCCTGGTCGCCGGGGCTCTTCGCCGCGCCCAGGTCGTCGCCGCCGCCCCGGGTCGCGACCGCGTCCGGGGTGTCGGCGGTCCCCGCCGCGCCGGTCGCCCCCGTCCGGCTGCCGGCGACGCTTGACCTGCGCTACCTGCCCCGGGCCGCGTGGGGCGCGGACGAGTCGCTACGGCTGTCCCCCTCGTCCGGCAGCGGTTGGAAACCGACGTACCACCCGGGCCAGGTGGTCACGGTTCATCACACGGTGACGCCCAACGACGATCCGAACCCCGCCGCCACCGTGCGGGCGATCTACCACTTCCACACGGTCGAGCGGGGATGGTCGGACATCGGGTACCACCTCCTCATCGACGAGGCGGGCACGCTCTACGAGGGCCGGTGGTCGGGAACGGACAGCGTTCCCGGCCACCGGGAGGACGGCTACGTGGTGACGGGCGCGCATGTGGCGGACTTCAACGCCGGCAACGTCGGCGTCGCGCTGCTCGGTGACCTGCGGACGCGCATCCCCACCGCCGCCGCCCGTCGCACGCTCGTCCTGGTGCTGCTCGCGTTGACCGGAGCGCATCATCTCGACCCGCTCGGCACCGTCCACTACGTCAATCCGGTGAGTGGCAGGCGTCGTACCGTCCCGGCCGTCAGCGGGCACCGCGACTGGATGGCCACCGAATGTCCGGGCGGCACGGCCTACACCGCCCTGGCAGGTGTGCGGACGGACGTCGCCCGGCAGCTGATGTGAGGCTCACCGGCTGGTGCCCCGCCGGGCGACGGGGTGGGCCGTGGACGGATTCAGGGGCGCCAGCCGGCATAGACCGCGAACCTGCCGTGCTTGACGACGCAGTCGACCGGCGCGAATCCGGCGTCGGCCAGCCAGTCGAGCTGGTCGGCGAGCGGCGCGCACCGATCGAAGGACATCCGCCGCAACGCGGCCTCCCACTCGGCGTCGTCCGAACCCGCCGCCCGGGCCTGCCGTTCGTGCATGTCCTCGTACTGCCGGGTCAGGGCGGCGGTTGGGCCGTTGACCTGCTCGAGGTTGACGAACAGCCCACCCGGCCGCAGGACGTCGCGCACCCGGCGGAACAGGTCGCGCTTGCCGGGGTCGTCGAGGTGGTGGATGGCCAGCGCCGAGACGACCGCGTTGAACGGGCCGGGAGGCAGGGCGGATGCGAGGTCCGCGACGGTGACGGCCTCGACCGGGCCGCCGGACAGCCGCGCCTGGGCCTTGGCCAGCATCGGCGCGGCGCGGTCGAACAGGTGCAACCGGACGTCGGGGACGGCCGCGACGACCGCGGCGGCCAGCAGACCGGTGCCCGCGCCGAGGTCGAGCACCGCCGGTCGGGCGCCACCCTGGCGTGCCACCAGGTCGCCGACCGATCCGTACAGCAGGTCGAAGGAGGGGACGAGCCGGCGGCGCTCCCCGTCGTAGGTCCCGGGATCCCAGCTGGGTGTCTCATAATATGAGATAGGCATCTCATTCATTGAACAATCATACGATCGGGCCCGGCCGCGCAGCACCGCTTCCGGCGGGTCCGCACATCGTGCGTCACCCCGCAGGTCCGCCCCGTACTCCGCCCCTTGGGCCTCGTGGCGCCCTGTACGCCGGCGTTCGCTCCCGCTCGTCCCGCTGTCGGCGTCGATCTCGCCGACGGTGTTGCCTTCGGTACCTGAAACTCACAGGTACCTGAAAGTATGATGTTGTTCGCGTCATGTCTCGGGAGGCGTCACGTTCGGGAGGAGGGACGCTCGGGAGGAGGGACGCATGAAACGGGTGGCCGCGGTGAGCACAGCGACGGCGGTCGCCCATGTCCTGCGGGAGGAGATTCTCAGCCGGCAGGACGGCGACCTGTACCTTGGCCAGGAGAACGAGCTGCTGGCCCGGCTCGGCGTCAGCCGGCCGTCGCTGCGTCAGGCGGTGCGGCTGTTGCAGGCCGAGGGGATCCTCACCGTCCGCCGGGGTCATCACGGCGGTCTGTACGGACAGCGGCCGGACGCGGCCGGGGTCGCCCACATGGCGTCGGTCTTCCTGCGCACCCGTCGGGCCTCGTTCGCCGACCTCAGCGCGACCCACGCCCTCATCACCACAGAGTGCGCCCGGCTCGCCGCGCTCAATCCGGATCCGGCCGAGCGGGGTCGGCTGCTGACCTTCGTTGACGCCGACGCCGGTGGGGACGCCCGCGACCACGCCCGGGCCCGGGCGCAGTGGGGCGTGCTGCTCGCCGAGATCGCCCGCAGCCCCACCCTTCAGCTCTTCGAGGACGTGCTCGGTTCGCTGTCGCGGTATCCGACCTCGCGGCCGTTCCTGCTCGACCCCGACAGCGTCGCCCTGGCCTGGGAGCAGTGTCGGTGGATCGCGGAGGCGGTGCGGGACGGCGATGCCGACACCGCCGCCATGCTGTGCCGCGAGCACGAGGACGCGATGGCCCGCTACCTCCGCGACCAGCCGGATGATCTCCTCGGCTGGTGAGCCGTCCGGCCGGGTCCATGCCGCCACCCTCGCGCATCGTCTGCCCGGCGATAGTGGCCGGCTGGCCGGGCGCGCGGGGTGGGGCCCCGTGCCTCAGACCGTGAACGTCCTGGTGATGGCCTGCTCGGTCTGCTGGAACGAGCCGTTGGAGTCGTGCACCGCCGTCTTGAGCGCCAGGATGTCCTCGGTCAGCTCGCCGGCCGCCGTCGACCACGTGGTCCGCAGCGGGGCGTACGCCTGCTGCTCCGTGCTGCGCCAGCTCAACGCCGCCGACCTGACGGCGGCGTTGGGGTGTCCGTAGGCGGATGAGCCGCGGGCCCCGGCGCCGCCGGGGTCCACGGGCCGCCTCGGTCCACGGGTCGGGTTCAGTCCAGCAGGCCGCTCTGCCGGGCGGCGTGCACGGCTGCCGTACGGTTACGGACCCCCATCTTGCGCATGATGCTGCGCATGTAGGTCTTCACGGTCTCGGCGCGGATCGTGAGGTGCTCCGCCGCCTCGACGTTGGAGCAGCCGGTGGCCACGAGGGTCAGCACCTCCATCTCCCGCAGGGTGAGGCGGAAGGGCGGCGGCTTCGGCGGGCCGGGCGTGACGACCGGTTCGTTGCGCAGCAGGGAGTAGATGTGCAGGATCTGCCGCCGGAGATGGGGGGCCGTCATCTGGGCGCTCAGCTCCAGTAGCTCGATCTGGGCCAAACGGACCCGCTCCCGCTGCGTGCGAGAGTCGGGCGGCTGTCCATCGGCGACGAATGGTCCCGGTGCGTGGTCAAAGCCGGCGGGGGTCATCGTCCGGTGCAGGCGCACCTGCATCGGGATCGAATCCGATGCCACTGGGCCCATTATGCTCCTCTCCCTATCCACGTCGATAACCCGGCTACCTCCGGCTGGGCGCCCCCGGCCAATCAGGCGCGTACCGGTGTATTCATGAAGGGGTGGTCGGTCCCGGGATCAGCCGTACACCACCTTTGTGCGATGCCTTCCATGATCCGATCGCGGGTGAAGTGGACACACCGCCACGTCGGCTCCGCTCCAGGCTGGCCGTCCGTCTTCGTCGGATGGCCGCTGCCGGCTACATCGAAAAGGTTATCTCCTTGCCCCGGCCGGTCGTCAATGGTGTCGCTCCCATGGGTGAGAACATACTGCTCCCCCCAGTCGGAAGGTTCGAGGGTAGTCTTGAATGCTACCCCGAAAGGGGCTCCTTCGGGTGCGTCATGTCACGTCGCCGCACCAAGGTCCCCCTCGGTTTGAGGGGGTGCGAAGGAGATTCCTGGAGGTCGGCGGAAACCCGCACGTCAGCGGGTTGATGGTGGGCAGCGGAAACGGCCTCGGGAGTTATCCGATGAGCCGGCTGGGTTAATAGATGGGACGGCGGCGGATGATGTGCGCGGATGCACGGGAATCTGCGCGGGTGGACGGTAGGAATAGGCCAGGCTGGCCATGGCGGCCGCGGTCACACCCGGTCGGAGCCACCCGGTCGGAACCACCCGGTCGGAGTTACCCGATCGGAGCCACATCCGGCTGGAGCCACCCGGTCGGAGCTACCCGACCCGACCCGAGCCCGCCGGCCCGCGTCGGCCCGCCGCCCCCTCGATCATGCGCGCAGCCGTGTACCGAGATCGCGAGGACGTCAAGGTCGAGGAGGTCCCCGAACCGGGGTGCCGGCCGGGGCACGTCAAACTTCGCGTCGCCCACAACGGGATCTGTGGCAGCGACCTGCACGAGCACTACGCCGGCCCCATCCTCTTCCACGCCGAGCCGCATCCGCTGACCGGCCTGTCGATCCCCCTCGTCCTGGGACACGAGCTAGGCGGCACCGTGGTCGACGTGGGCGATGGTGTCGGCTCGGTCGCCGTGGGCGACCGGGCGGCGCGCGGTGACGCTACCAGGCAGTCGGTGGTGATCGACGATGGTCTCGTGATGCGCTGAAACGCGGGTTTCCGCTCGAGCCGGCGGGTCAGGAGTGGATGACGGCCCGGCCGGTCATCGACTCGGGCAGGATCCGTACCCAGTGCGGATGCTCGATGCGGTCCGCCCAGGGCTTGAGTCCCGTCTGCTCAAGCCTGGCCAGCGTGCCCGGGTCGGTGACGGACACGGCCTTCCCATTGATCAGGACGCTCCAGCCGCTGCGGGACGCCGGATCGCGCCCGTCGACCTCGAAACCAACCGCGTCCTCCTCGATCGCGGCGGTCAGCTTCGAGCCCACGGCCGTCCGGAAGGCCACCGCCTCCCCGTCCATCACGTAGTTCACCGGCAGCACGAGGACCTCCCCATCCGCCCGGAACGCCACCCGGCCGAGCTGCTCGTTCCCGAGCAGCCACAGGCAGGTTGCGGGGGACAGCACCCCGCCACCGGCATGGTCGAAGGCGAACGCCACCCTGATGCTGGTCCCGCTGGTCTGGGTCGGTGTCTGCGTCGTGGGCATGGCCAGCTCGGTCCGATCGGTCGGTGAAGCCACGGTGACGAGCGCCGGCGCGCCCGCGTTCGGCGGGGTCATCGCGTCATCCCCCTCGTTCTGGGTAGTCGACGTACCTCCACTTCTGGACGGTAGTCGGACGGGGCGACCGCGGGCAGGGCCGGTCGTCGCGCCGGCGCGGGTCGTCCGACCGGGGGATGGCCTGCCGGTGGTCCGCACCGGTCCGCGGGGAAGGCGTTCGCCGGCCGGCCGGGACGGTGGTTACGCGGCCGGGCGGTGGTCACGCGGCCGGCTCGATGTCCGGTATCCGCGCGGCGCGGAACGTCACCTCACGCCGCAGCCGGAACCCGAGCGACTCGTAGAGCCGGATCGCGTTCGTGTTGGTCGCCGCGGCGTGCAGGAACGGTGTCTCCCCGCGGGCCCGGATGCCCGCGGCGACCGCGCGGACGAGCCGGGTCGCGAGGCCCTGGCCCCGGTGGTCCGCGTCCGTGCAGACGGCGCTGATCTCGGTCCAGCCGGGCGGGTGCAGCCGTTCCCCGGCCATCGCCACCAGCGTGCCGTCCCGCCGGATGCCGAGGTACGTGCCGAGCTCGATCGCGCGAGGCAGGAACGGCCCGGGTTTGGTGCGTTCGGCCAGCGCGAGCATCTCCGGCACGTCCGCGGTCCCCAGCCGCACGGCCTCCTCGTCCGGGAGCGCGTCGACCCCCTCGTCTACGAGCTGCGCGCCGTCGAAGATCGCATCCCCCCAGCCGGGCGGCGGGGAAGCGTCGATGCCGGTGAACGGCGCGATCGCGCCCGGGCCGAGCAGCGCCGCGACGTTGCGCCAGGTGCTCTCGTCGGGCACGTCCGGCAGGGCGACGAACGGTGACACGCCGACCGGGTAGCGCAGCACGTCACCGACCCGCTCGGCGAAATGCGCGTGCGGACCCAGGAGGGAGGAACGGACGGGGTTGTTCAGCACATGCTGGCCGGTCGCGTGCCGCCCGGGCTCCGGCCGGTCGGGTCCCGGCCGCCCGGGGGCGTGCCGCCCGGGGGCGTGCCGCCCGGGGGCGTGCTGTCGGGGAACGGCAAGCTCGGTCACGCGGCGACCTTGATCACGATCTTGCCGCGGGCGTGGCCGTTCTCCACCGCGCGCAGCGCCGCCGGGGCCTGGTCCAGCGGGAAGGTCGCGGTCACGAGCGGGTCCAGCGCGTCGTCCACGACCAGCTGGGCGACCGCGTCGAGCACGCGGCTGTCCCGGGCCCGCTGGACCGTCGTCCCGCCGTACCGGTCGCTCGCCCCAGACAAGGCCGTGACGAGCTTCGACCGGTCCGCGAGGACCTCGACGACGTCGTCCAGCGTCTCGCCCCCGACGAGATCGTAGATTCCGTCGACCCCCCGGGACGCGGCGGCCCGCACCCGGTCCGCGACATCGGGGCCCGGCTCGACGTGCGCCACGCCGAGGGCCTCGACGAAGTCCTTCTTGCCGGCGCTCGCGGTGCCGACGACCGTCAGGCCCGCATGCCGGGCGATCTGCGCGGCGGCCACTCCCACGCCGCCACCCACACCGATGATCAGCAGGGTGGCGCCGGGCGGCAGGGCCAGCTGGTGCACGCCGTCGTAGGCGGTCGCCGCCGCGACCGGAAGCGTCGCCGCGGCCACGAAGGACACCGCGGCCGGCTTGCGCGCGCTCTCCCTGGCGGTCAGCACCGTGTACTCGGCGTAGCCACCGCCCGGCGCGCTGCCGAACACCTCGTCGCCGACGGCGAATCCGTTGACGTCCGGGCCCACCTGCGTCACCACGCCGGAGGCCTCCACTCCGAGCACGACCGGAAACACGGCCGGCGGGGCGGCCGGCAGCCGCAGGCCGCCCCGCAGCTTCCAGTCCACGGGGTTGACCCCGGCGGCGCGTACCGCGATCGTGAGCTGACCCGGCCCGGCCACCGGGATCGGGAGGTCAGCGAACGCCTCCACCTCCGGACCGCCGTGGTCGTTGTAGACGTAAGCCTTCGGCACCACAACCACCGTTCCCTTCGCCGTTTCCCTGGCCGTCCCGCCGCGGCTGTCCCACCGCGTCGAGACCTCCGCGATGTCCGCGATGTCCGCGGCAGGCGTCAACGCCGACCGCGATCACCTACAACACCGGGGCGGGCCGTCACCTTCCGGCGGTGGCCGGCACCGGGACGGCGGCGGCCACCGCCGAGGTCAGGCCGATAGTCGAATTCTGGTTCTGTTCGACGTCGAAGAAGGGCCGAAGAAGATCGAAGAAGGCTGGGGGAGGCCGGGGGAGGCCGGGAAAGGCCGGGGTGACCTGGGAGGCCGAGAAAGGCCTGGACAGGTGCGAACCCGGCCGACTCACGTCCGGCGCAGCCACTGCTCGGTGAGTAACTCGTAGGACCGCACCTGCTCGGCGGGGGTGACCTGGCGGGGCCGGTTCTGCGCTCACGGCCACGACCCCGCCGGTGGCTACCGGCACCGAGCCTGCCCTACAGCCGACCCGGTGACTCCCATAAGCCTGCTAACTCCCTCCAGGTAGGGCCAGCGGAGTTAGCCGGCGAGGAGCTGGCGGGCCATGACGATGCGCTGGATCTGGTTGGTACCTTCGTAGATCTGGGTGATCTTGGCGTCCCGCATGAGCCGTTCGGCGGGGAAGTCCTGGGTGTAGCCGTAGCCGCCGAGTAGCTGTACGGCGTCGGTGGTCACCTGCATGGCGGTGTCCGACGCCAGACACTTGGCGGCGGCGCCGAAGAACGTGAGGTCGGCGTCCCCCCGCTCGGACTTGGCGGCGGCGACATACACCATCTGGCGCGCGGCCTCCAGCGCCATGGCCATGTCGGCAAGCATGAACTGGATCCCCTGGAAGTCCGCGATGCGCTTGCCGAACTGCTTGCGCTCCTTGACGTAGTTCAGGGCGAGGTCGAGTGCGCCCTGGGCGATGCCGATGGCTTGTGCACCGATGGTCACCCGAGTGTGGTCGAGAGTACGCAGCGCCAGCCGGAGGCCGTGACCGAGCTCGCCGATGAGACGATCCTCGGGAATTCGGCAGTCGTCGAAGAGCAGCTCGCGGGTCGGAGAGCCCTTGATGCCCAGCTTCTTCTCCGGGCTGCCGACGGAGAAGCCCGGGTCGGAGCTCTCCACGATGAAAGCGCTGATGTTGGCGCCGCGTCGGCCGTCGGGGTCGGTGACGGCGAGCACGGTGTAGTACTCGGAGATCCCCGCGTTGGTGATCCAGGACTTCTGCCCGGAGAGCACCCAGTGGTCGCCGTCGCGGACGGCGCGGGTCTTCATCGCAGCGGTGTCGGAGCCGGCCTCACGTTCGGAGAGGCCGTAGGAGAAGGCGGCCTCGCCGCGGGCCAGCGGTGGGAGGTATCGCTGTTTCAGGTCGTCGGTGCCGCCGAGGATGAGCGGGAGGCTGCCGAGCTTGTTCACGGCGGGGATCAGCGAGGAGGACGCGCAGACGCGGGCGACCTCCTCGATGACGATGCAGGTGGCGAGCGCGTCGGCGCCGACGCCGTCGTATTCGACAGGGACGTGGGGCGCGTGGAAGTCGGAGGCCACCAGCGCGTCGTAGGCCTCCTGCGGGAACCGGCTGTGGGCGTCGACGTCGGCGGCGTACGGCGCGATCTTGTCGTAGGCCAGGGTGCGCACGGCGTCGCGCAACTCGAGGTGCTCGTCGCTGAGTCGGTACAGGTCGAAGTCGGTGGCGGTCATGGGTTCCTCGCTCACTAGGTCGCTTGCCAGGGCGCTCAGTAGGTGCAGAAGAGTTACTAAGGCGCTCAGTAGGTGTAGGGCGCTCAGTAGGTGTAGAAGCCGCGGCCGGTCTTGCGACCCAGCAGGCCGGCGTCGACCATGCGGGCCAGCAGCGGCGGCGGCGCATAGAGGGGTTCCTTGAACTCCTCGTACAGCGACTCGGCCACTGCCTTGGTGGTGTCCAGCCCGATCAGGTCAGCCAGCGCCAGCGGTCCTTGCGGGTGGGCGGCACCACGGACCAGTCCCTGGTCGATGTCCTCGGCCGTGGCGAACCCGGACTCCAGCATCCGGATCGCCGAGAGCACGAACGGGATCAGCAGGGCGTTGACCACGAAGCCCGCCCGGTCCTGGCAGTCGATGGCGTGCTTGCCCAGATCGTCCTGCACGAACGCCCGCGCCCGCTCGGTCGTCTCCGGGTCGGTCAGCAGGCTCGGCACCAGTTCGACCAGGGACAGCACCGGGACCGGGTTGAAGAAGTGGATACCCAGGACATGGGTGGGCCGTTCGGTGGCCACGGCGAGCTTCATGATCGGAATGGAGGAGGTGTTGGAGGCCAGCACCGCGTCCGGGTCCTTGACGACCTCGTCGAGTCGCTTGAACAGCGTGGACTTGGCGGTCTCGTCCTCGACGATCGCCTCCACCACGAGGCCGCGGTCGGCCAGGGCCTCGATGTCCTCGACGACCTGGATGCGTTCGAGTACTTCCGCGGCGCTGGCCACCTTGCCGCGGCTCTCCGCGCGGGACAGTGATGTCTCCAGGCGCTGCCGTCCCGCGGTCACGGCGGGCGTGGTCATCTCCACGACGACCACGTCCTTGCCGGCACGGGCGCAGACCTCGGCGATCCCGGCACCCATCAGGCCACAGCCGACGATACCGACCTTGTTGATGGCGTTCACCTGGCTCCTCCTCCACGGTGTTGGTACGCAGTATCATAGTTGTGGAACTACGTACCACCAAGTAATTTCGGTGCCGTGGAGCAGCAGCCGGCCCGCTTGGCCAAGGACAGGCTCGTCGCGGCGGCGTTCGAGCTCTTCGAGGAGCGTGGCTTCGAGGGCACGACGGTCGACGACATCGCGCAACGCGCGGGCGTCGGTCGGACGACGTTCTTCCGGATCTACCGGTCCAAGGAGGACGTGATCTTTCCCGAGCACGACGTGCTGCTCGGCCACATCGAAGCCCGGCTTGCGACCGCCGCTCCAGAGACCCGCGGGCTCGCTCTCGCGGAGGCCGCCCGCATAGTGCTGCAGCACTACCTCGCCGAGGGCGAGCTCGCCCGCGCCCGCTACCGCCTGACCAGCACCGTCCCTACACTGCGCGCCCGCGAGGTGGCCGGCATCCGGCAGTATCAGCGCCTGTTCGCCAGGTTCCTGCGCGACTGGATGGGCAACGCGCCCGACGGCGCCCTGCGTGCCGAGTTGGTGTCCGCGGCCATCGTCACCGCCCACAACCATGTGCTCCGACGCTGGCTCCGAGGCGAGACCACCTCCCCCGGCGAGGAGTTCAACCGTGCGATGGAGGTGGCGCTCGAGCATCTCGAAACACCTGCTGAAGCCGGGACAGCCGTTGTCATATTCCGCACCTCCGCCGGCGTGGACGCCGTGGTCACCCGGCTGCGTCGGGCACTTGAAGAGGAACAGCGGCGCCCCTTGAGCTAGCGAGGGTGTCTGAAAGGGATGCCGGCGGACCTACTTCGCGGTACTGGTCACGGAAGGGGACGCCCCGGACCGCGCCGGGGAACGGTGGCGATCGACCGAAGGGCAGGATGGGCACACGGTCCGGGGCGGACACCGCCCGCCCGGCTGCTCTGCTCGTTGCCCCGCTCGGTCCGTTACCCTGCTACCCCATCCGAAGCTGGAGATCGTCTTGTCCCACCCCGAGGAAGCGGTGATTCTCATCGTCCCGGCGTCCCGGCGGCTACCATGATCGGACGCGAACCCTTCCGCGGCGCGGTCCTCGATGCGGTGCTGGAACGGATCACCTATGCCAACGAGGAGACCGGCTACACGGTCGCGCGGGTTGACACCGGGCGCGGCGGTGACCTGGTGACCGTCGTCGGGGCGTTGCTCGGCGCGCAGCCGGGGGAGTCGCTACGGATGCGGGGGCGATGGGGTTCGCACCCGCAGTACGGCCGCCAGTTCCAGGTCGAGGATTACACGACCGTGCTGCCGGCGACCGTCCAGGGCGTGCAGCGCTATCTCGGCTCGGGCCTTATCAAGGGCATCGGTCCGCGCCTGGCCGAACGCATCGTCGAGCATTTCGGGGTCGCGGCGCTGGACGTCATCGAAAAGGAGCCGGAACGACTCATCGAGGTGCCGAAGCTCGGCCCGAAGCGTACCAGGGCGATCGCCGAGGCGTGGGAGGAACAGAAGGCCATCAAGGAGGTGATGGTCTTTCTTCAGGGGGTGGGTGTGTCCACCTCGCTGGCGGTGCGGATCTACAAACAGTACGGGGACGCGTCGATCGGTGTGGTGCGCAATGAGCCCTACCGGCTGGCCACGGACGTCTGGGGCATCGGGTTCCGCACCGCGGACACCATCGCGAAGGCGGTGGGGATTCCGCATGACAGTCCGCAGCGGATCAAGGCTGGCCTGCTGTTCACGCTGTCCGAGGCCACCGACGGCGGTGGCCACTGCTTTCTGCCCGAGCCCCGGCTCATCAGCGACGCCGTGCAGATTCTCCAGGTCGACACCGGTGACGTCATCGAGTGCCTGGGGGAGCTGGTCGCCGAGGACGGGGTCGTCCGGGAGGAGGTTCCAAGCGAGGATCCGGCGACGCCGACGGCCGCGATCTACCTGGTGCCGTTCCACCGGGCCGAGATATCCGTTGCCGGCCAGTTGCGCCGCCTGCTGAATACCGGCGCGGACCGGTTGGCCGCCTTCGCCTCGGTGGACTGGGACCGGGCGTTGGGCTGGCTGCGGGAGCGGACCGGGGTCGAGCTCGCGCCGGCCCAGCGCGATGCGGTGCAGCTTGCCCTGACGTCCAGGGTCGCCGTGCTGACGGGCGGACCGGGCTGCGGCAAGAGTTTCACCGTCCGCTCCATCGTGACGCTCGCACTGGCCCGGCAGGCGAAGGTGATCCTCGCCGCGCCGACCGGCCGGGCCGCGAAGCGGCTGACCGAGCTGACCGGGCACGAGGCATCGACGGTGCACCGGCTGCTGGAGCTGCGGCCGGGCGGTGACGCCGCCTTCGACCGGGACCGCCCGCTCGACGCCGACCTGATCGTCGTTGACGAGGCGTCGATGGTCGACCTGCTACTGGCGAACAAGCTTGCCAAGGCGGTTCCGCCCGGCGCGCATCTGCTGCTGGTCGGCGACGTCGACCAGCTGCCGTCGGTCGGTGCCGGCCAGGTGCTACGCGACCTGCTCGCCGAGGGGACGCCGATCCCGCATGTCCGGCTCACCCAGGTCTTCCGAGCGGCGACCGAGTCCGGGGTGGTGACCAACGCGCACCGCATCAACCGTGGTGACTATCCGCTGGTCCGGGGACTGCCCGACTTCTTCTTGTTCGCCGCCGAGGAGGCGGAGGAGGCGGCGAAAATCACCGCGGAGGTGGTCGCCCGGCGGATTCCGGCGAAGTTCGGGCTTGATCCGCGCCGGGACGTGCAGGTACTGACCCCGATGCACCGCGGCCCGGCGGGGGCCGGCGCGCTGAACACCCTGCTGCAGGAGGCCCTGACGCCGTCCCGCCCGAACGTGGCCGAGCGGCGCTTTGGCAGCCGGACGTTCCGGGTCGGCGACAAGGTTACGCAGGTGCGCAACAACTACGACAAGGGCGCGAGCGGGGTCTTCAACGGCACTCTCGGCGTGGTCACCGCGCTGGATGTGGAGAACCAGACGCTCACCATCCGGACCGACGAGGACGAGGACATCGACTACGACTTCGGGGAGCTCGACGAGCTGACCCACGCCTACGCGGTGACGATCCACCGCTCCCAGGGCAGTGAGTACCCCGCGGTCGTCATCCCGCTCACCACCAGCGCCTGGATGATGCTGCAACGCAATCTGCTCTACACGGCCGTCACCCGGGCGAAGAAGCTGGTCGTGCTGGTGGGATCCCGCCGGGCGATCGGCCAGGCGGTGCGGGCCGCCGGTCACGGCCAGCGGCACACCGCGCTCGACCACCGGCTGCGTAGCGGGTGACTGGTGAACACCACCTACCATCGGCTCGTAACGGTAACGGCGACACGGTCAGCTCGACGCCGCCACGCCCAGGCTCACGCTGGTTGCCGCGGCTATGACCACTGCCTCCGCTTCCGCGATGACCTTCTTGACGATCGGGGCGACCGGCGTCAGGTCGGTCGCCGTCCGGATCCGCTCCTTCGCGTGCCCGCGGGACGCGCGCTCGGGTGCCACCACCTCGAGTAGACGGGCCGGGCCCGCGAGCGCGAGCAGGAGAAGTTCCTCGGCGAGCAGCATCGTCGTCTCCTCATTCGTCGGCGTTCGTGCCCCGGACCCTTACCTGGTCCGGGGACGGGGGCGCCCGGTCGGCCGGCTGGCAATCCCCGGTCGCGAAGCCGACGCCCACAACGGCGTATATCGGCCTCCGGCCGCTATGAACCATGTCACATCTACCGCTGACGTTAGATAGAGGCGCTACCTTCGTGCGGTGACGACTTCCGACACCGCCGCCGGCACCCTGTCGCTTGAGGCCGACGAGGTCCTGGCCCGGCCCGGTCCGGACAACTACAAGTGGATCGCGCTGTCGAACGCGACCATTGGCATCCTGATGGTGACGATCAACAGTTCGATTCTTCTCATCGCCCTTCCGGATATCTTCCGGGGAATCGAGATAGACCCGCTCGCACCGGAGAACACCTCGTACTTCCTCTGGATCCTGATGGGATTCCTGCTGGTCACCTCGGTGCTCGTGGTGAGTCTGGGGCGGGTCGGCGACATGTTCGGCCGGGTGCGGATGTACAACCTCGGCTTCGCGATCTTCACGCTGTTCTCGATCCTGCTCGCCGTCACCTGGATGCATGGCACGGCAGCCGCCTGGTGGATCATCATCATGCGGGTGCTGCAGGGCGTGGGCGGTGCCTTCCTCTTCGCCAACTCCAGCGCGATCATCACTGACGCCTTCCCGGAGGACGAACGCGGGCTCGCCCTGGGGGTCAACGGCGTCGCGGCGATCGTCGGATCATTTCTGGGGCTGTTGATCGGCGGTCTGCTGGCGCCGGTCGAATGGCATCTGGTCTTTCTTGTCTCGGTGCCGTTCGGCATCTTCGGGACGGTCTGGGCCTACCTGAAGCTGCGCGACAACGGGGCGCGCACCCAGGCCCGGATCGACTGGGCCGGCAACATCACGTTCGCGGTCGGCCTCATCGCGATCCTGACCGGCATCGTCTACGGGCTGCAGCCCTATGGCGGTCACACGATGGGCTGGACCAAGCCGTTCGTGCTGAGCTGCCTGTTCGGTGGTCTCGCGGTGCTGATCGGCTTCGTCGTCATCGAGCTGCGCTCCGCCGACCCGATGTTCCGCCTGGACCTGTTCCGGAGCCGGACCTTCACCATGGGCAGCATCGCGGCTCTGCTCGGCGCGCTCGCCCGTGGTGGTCTGCAGTTCATGTTGATTATCTGGTTGCAGGGGATCTGGTTGCCGCTGCATGGCTACAGCTTCGAGAAGACCCCGCTGTGGGCCGGCATCTACCTGATTCCGGTGACCGTCGGATTCCTGGTGGCGGGGCCGCTGGCCGGCCGGTTCGCGGACCGCTACGGTGCGCGTCCGTTCGCCACCCTGGGACTGGTGATCACGGCGGTGGCGTTCCTGCTGTTCGACGCCATTCCCATCGACTTCGACTATCCGTGGTTCGCGCTGATCCTGTTGCTGATGGGCCTGTCCATGGGCCTGTTCGCGGGGCCGAACACCAGCAGCGTGATGAACACCCTGCCGCCCAACCAGCGCGGTGCCGGTGCCGGCATGCTCAACACGTTCCAGAACTCGGCCAGCGTGCTGTCCATCGGTGTTTTCTTCACCATCATCGCGCTCGGGCTGGCCGCCAGCCTTCCGGACGCCATGTACTCCGGGCTTGTCGGGCAGGGCGTCTCCCCGGCGAAGGCGCACGAGCTGGCGAACCTGCCGCCGATCGGCAGCCTGTTCGCCGCGTTCCTCGGGTACAACCCCACCGAGCGACTGCTCGGCCCGGACACCCTGTCGCAGCTCGACCCGGCGAAGGCCGACTTCCTCACCGGGCACACCTTCTTCCCGAACCTCATCTCCGGGCCGTTCGGTGACGGTCTGCGCCTCGCCTTCGCCTTCGCCGCCGTCGCCTGCCTGGTCGCCGCGGGCTTCTCCTGGCTGCGCGGGAAGCAGCGGCCGCACGTGCGCCGTCCGCTGCTCGAAGAGACGGCCGAGGGGCTGGCCGGCGCGGGCGACATCGCGGCGATGGAGGACGGTGCCGGGAGCGCTCTTTCGAGCAGCCCCCTGGCCGCCGAGCGATAGGCCGCGGGCTAGGCCGAGCGTGAGAAAGGCCCTGACGTCGATGATCAGAGCCGCCGATGGCGCCGTGCGGGCCGATGGCGCCGTGCGGGCCGATGGCGCCGTGCGGAACAATTGCCTGGTGCGGGACGGCGACGCGGCCAAGAGCCCGGTCAAGAGCGCGGCCAAGAGCGCGGTCAAGGATGCGGCTCGTGACCTGCGCGGGATCGGTCAGGCCGCGCAGGAACTGGGCGTCTCGGTGCGGGCCCTGCGGTATTACCAGGAGGTGGGGCTGCTCACCCCGTCCGGGCGCACCCTGGGCGGGAACCGGCTGTACGCGGATTCCGACCTCGCCCGGGTGCGGCGCATCCGCGAGCTGCAGACGCTGCTCGGCTTCAACCTGGACGAGATCCGCACGATCCTCGCCTACGAGGATCGTCTCGCCCAGGTCCGGCAGGAGTACCACGCGGCGTCCGACGACGCGGACCGCATCCGGCTGCTGACCGAGGGCACGTCGGCCTACCGGAGGCTCCGCGTCGAGATTGACGAGAAAATCAGCCGGCTGGTGGCCTTCCGTGACGAGATCGACGAACGGATCGAGCGGGCGGACCGGCTGGCCAAGGGGGTCGCCGACAGCTCTCAGTGATCATCCGATCGTCGGGTTGGGCCGGCGTGCCGGGTCGGTCCGGGAACCTCGACCGCCAGGAGCGCCACATCGTCGTTCAGCGTCGATCGCGTCCAGTCCCGGACCCGGTCGGCGAGATCGGTCAGCGCCTCGTCGAGTGACGTGTGGGCGAACGCGGCCTCGGCCGCGGGCAGCAGGGGGAAGAAGGCGCCGGTCGTGGGGGCGCGTGCCTCGGTGATGCCGTCGGTATAGAACAGCAGGCGATCCCCCGCCCGCAGCACGGTGTCCGTCACGTTGCTCCCGTCCGTGATCAGCCCGAGCGGTGGCAGCCTGGACGAGACAGTGAGCAGATCCGCCTGCCCGGCACGAACGAGAACGGGATCGGGATGTCCCGCGTTCGCCAGCGTCAGACGGCTGCCGTCGACCTGCCCGACGACCGCGGTGACGAAGTCGTCCAGGCAGCTGGCATCGGCGACCTCCGCGTCGAGGTTCGCCAGCAGATCGCGCAGGCCGCCCGTGCGTCGACTCATCAGCCGGAAGCAGCTGAGCACCCGGCTCGCGATCCGCACGGCGTCGAGCCCCTTGCCCCGTACGTCACCAATGAGCAGGCGGGTTCCCCACGGGCTGTCGACGACCTCGTACAGATCCCCACCGATCATGGCCTCCACGGTGGCACTCTCGTAGCGGACGGCGAACCGCAGCCCGCCGGACGACGACGGGACGGGACTGAGGATCGTCTGCTGCGCCACCTCGGCCACCCGAGTGACGTTCTGCAGCTTCGTCTCGCGTCGGATGTTGTATCGGCTGACCAGGACGGCCATCACTCCGCCGGCCGTGACCCCGACCAGCCGGACCACCTGGGCCGTCGGGCCACCGCCGCTCCGGCCGAACAGGTCATCGTGCAGACCCAGCAGGATGCCCGCCAGGACCGCCGCCACCCCGTAGCCTGCGGTCAGCCGGGGTCCGGCGAACGTGGCCGCGAGCATGGGGCTCAGAATCGCGAGTCCGATCACGTTCCATTTCTGGTTGCTCAGTTGCAGTCCGACCACCAGGGCGAGTATGAGCATCGGGGTGATCGGGGCGATCGGGGCGAACCAGCGCAGCACCCTCAGCACCTCAGTACCGCAGCACCCTCAGCACCCCGGGAGATCCGCCCGGGGATCTCGCCTTGGCCAGGCCGCATGGGTGTCTGTCTACCCGCGAGCGGTCCGGACCGAACCCGCCGGAGCCTGCTTCCAGGGGGCCTCACCAGCCAGCATGGACGCGCTGACCCGGCGGCGGGCCCGGCCCGCCGAGACCTCGATCGCGCGCCTCGCCGAGCAGCTCGCGGCGCTGTGAACCCGTTCAGCGGGGTGCCATCCGGATGGCACCGTCGAGGCGGATGGTCTCGCCGTTGAGCATGGGGTTCGCGATGATCTGGGTCGCGAGCAGGCCGTACTCGTCGGGGGAGCCCAGGCGCGAGGGGTGCGGGACCTGCTGGCCGAGAGAGACGCGAGCCGGCTCCGGCAGCGAGGCGAGCAGCGGGGTGTCGAACAGGCCGGGGGCGATGGTCACCACGCGGATCTTCAGACTGGCGAGGTCGCGGGCGATCGGCAGCGTCATGCCGACGATGCCGCCCTTGGACGCCGAGTAGGCGGCCTGCCCGATCTGGCCCTCGAACGCCGCCACGGACGCGGTGTTGATGATGACGCCACGCTCGCCGTCGATCTCCTCGGTCCTGCTGATCCGCTCGGCCGCGAGTCGGATGACGTTGAACGAGCCGATCAGGTTGACCTTGACGACCCGCTCGAAGATGGCCAGTGGGAACGGCCCTTCCTTGCTCAGCGTCTTGGCGGCGTTGCTGATGCCGGCGCAGTTGACGGCGATGCGCAGCGGGCCCAGCTCGGCAGCCACGTCCAGGGCTGCCGTCACGTCCTGCTCGGAGGTGACGTCGCCGGGGCTGAATCGCACCGAACTGCCGAACTTCTCCGCGACCGCCGCGCCGTTCGAGGACGGGAGGTCGAGGAGGACCACGCTGGCACCAGCGTCGATGAGCCGGGTGGCGGTGGCAAGGCCGAGGCCGGAAGCCCCGCCGGTCACCACGGCGACTGAATCCGTGATCTGCACGTGAGTTCCTCTCCGGGAGGGACATCGGCCGGAGGCGCGGCCTTGGCTGTGCGGGGTGGAGCTGGGGGAACGAGCCGGCCGTCCCCCGACCGGCGACCAGGGGAGGCGGCCATCCGTGCACACCCCGGAAGACGTGCACACCCCGGAAGAGTAGTGCAAGCCGCGCGGGCGGACAGCGCTCCCGTGGGCCGCCAGCTCCGCGCTGCCCACCGGTTGGCGCGGATTGGGACCGGGCCGGTGGGACCAGGAGGATCAGTAGGTGCAGGTGGGCGGGCCCGGCGAGGGCGCTCCCGGCGGCGCCGGTCCGGCGGCGGGTCCGGCCGCCGCCGGTGCGGGCGCAGGCGCGGTCCCACCGGCCGTCACACTCGGCGTCACCACCGCGGTGAAGCCGGAGCCCAGGACGAGCTGGACACCGGTGATGCTCGCATCGGCGAGCAGGACCGAGCCGGGCACCGCCGCGGCGACGGTGTTCGCCTCGGCCTCCTGCCCGGGGGCGTAGAGCACCCGGGAGGTCTCGTGGGTGAGGACCGAGGCGTTGCCGGCGTTGCGGGCGTGGAAGCCCTTGGCAGTCAGCTGCTCGGTGACCTTGGAGGCGAGTCCGGCCCGCGACGAGCCGTTGTAGACGGCGACCCGGACCTGGGAGGGCGCGGCGGCGGCGCCGGGAGCGAGCGCCGGACCGGTCCCCCCGCTCCCGGCGTCGGTGGTAGAACTCGCGCCCTCGGCCTTGCCACCCATCGGCGCGACGATGCGCTGCAGGTCGTCCGGCCGGTAGAGCTGCACGGAGGCCGGGACTCCGTGCAGGCGGATGTTGCCGTTGTCGTCGATCGCCCCCTCGGCACGGGTCGGCGCGTGGACGGGCACGGTCTGCATCTGGAGGCCCCCGGTGGCCAGCCCGCGGACTCGGGTGCCGAGGCTGCGCAGGTCGGCGATGCTGGTGTGGTTGTCGAGGGTGAGCGCGCTCGCTGCCGCCGATACCAGCTTCTGGGCCTTGATCGGGTTCGTCAGGGTGTCGTCTGCCATGATCTTGTGGAACATCGAGCCGATGAACTGCTGCTGCCGGCGGATGCGGTCGAAGTCGCCGTCCGGCAGGCCGTGGCGTTGGCGAACGAAGGCCAGGGCCTGGTCGCCGCCGAGCTGGATCGTCCCGGGCCCACCGACGAATCCGCTCATCGGGTCGTTGGTGTTCGTGCTCATCCGCCACCGCCCGCGGTCGTCCTGGTAGCGGCTCGGTTTCGCGTCCGACGGCTTGATGCAGACCTGGACACCGCCGATGGCATCGGTGATCTCCTTGAAACCCTCCAGGTCCATCGAGATGTAGTGGTCGACCTGCAGGCCGGTCAGGCTCTGCACCGTCTGCACCAACAGCGACGGGCCGCCTACGGAGATCGCGGCGTTGAACTTGTCGTGCCAGGCCTTGTGACGTTTGCCGGCCCCGTCGGTGTACTCGGGGATCAGCACATACATGTCGCGGGGGAAGGAGACCATGGTGGTGGTCCCATCCTTCGTCAGGTGCGCGAGGATCGTCGTGTCGGAGCGCTGGCCCGGCGCGTCTCCGTACTTACCGTTGGTACCGGCGCGGCTGTCGGTCCCGACCAGCAGGTAGTTCGCGGTCCCCACCCCGCCGGAGTCGCCGCCCGAACCGAGGCCGAGGTCGACCCGGTTGACCTTGCCGTCGACATAGAAGTACGCGGCCCAGCCCCCCACCGTGGCCACGAACACGAGGCAGGACACGCAGGCCAGGAAGACCCGCAACCCGCGACGCCTAGCCGACCGTCCGCCGCGTGCCGACCCGGATCCCGACCGGCCGGACCCCGATCCCCGCGGGTCGAGCCGGGGTGGAAGCACCCGCGCGTGGTCGGCGGCGTCGTTCTGCGGGTGCGGTGCGGTCACTTCCCGCCTCTCCTCGAGCGGTCCGGCGAGCAGGGTCCGGCATGGCACGGAAAGTAACACGAATGGTTTCATGCTCCCTGATGAGGGGTTCAGCCGAGTTTGGCCATATCCGGGTGAGCGGCGGCGGCTTCACCGGCTTCACCGGCGGCGGACGACGATCACATAGTCCGGTCGGGTCCCGCCATCGCCGCCTGGATGTTTTCGGCGGCCGCGTCGAACAGGCGGTGTGCCAGCTCCGACAACGCGCGCGCGGCGGCCACCTCGTCCCCGATCTCGGGAACGTCGGACTCCCCGGGGTGCAGCCGGGCCTGCCCCGTCCCGTGTAGATCGTCGCGGGCGCTGCCGTGCAGGGCCGCATCCGCCTGGGTACGGCCGTGCTGCTCCGTCAGGGAGATCTGCACGGTCCAGGTTCTCGTGGTGGTCATCTCGGCCTCCGTCCGACGAGTTCTCCTCGGATGAGTTCTTCCTGGTTGTCACGTGCCCGCGTGGTCCCCGGTGACACGGGGGGGGGGGTGACACGGGGGGGTGACACGGTGCCCGGCCCGGGCACCGGCCGGGCCGGGCACCCACAGGTGGCGTATGGCCCGTTCATCGGCGCGCTTAATGTTGGGCATCCTCCGCCTTCCGGTATTGCCGGGATTCACCGTCCCGGCAACGGGAAGGCGTGGGGCGCCGCGCCGGTTGGTCCAGGAGGAACCGGTCCCCGGGAGGGACTGGTCCGAACGCGAGAACGGGAGGCGAGTGGATGACGGCCGAGGCACGAGGGCGGATTCGGCTCGAACAGGGCCGCGGGCGGGTGCGGACGTATCTGGGCGGCCAGCTGGTCGCGGATCCGTCGGCCGGCGGGATCCGCGGACGGGTCAGCTAGTCGGCACCGACCAGCGCAGCTGGGTGCCGCCGTCGGGGCCCGGGCCGAGTTCGAAGGTCCCGCCGAGATCCCGCGCCCGGGCCCGCATGTTCGCCAGCCCGCTGCGGCGGGTGGTAGGGCCGATGCCGACCCCGTCGTCCACCACGTCGACGGTGACGGCGCCGCTCGCGGCGGTCACGGTCACCTCGACACTGCTCGCCTTGGCATGCCGGGCGGCGTTGGACAGCGCCTCGCGCACGACCGCGATCAGATGGTCGCCGACGGTAGAGCCGATCATCGTGTCCACCGGTCCGTCCAGCCGGACCCGCGGGGTGAAGCCGAACGCGCCGGTCATGTCGTCGATGACGCCCAGGATCTGCGCCCGCAGGCCGCTGCCCGTCGCCGGTGCCGCCCGGCCCCGCAGCTCGAAGATGGTGTGGCGGATCTCCCGTACCGTCTCGTCGAGATCCTCCACGTAGGTGTTCATCCGTTCCGCCCGGGTGGGCCGCTCCTCGCTGGCCGCGAGGCCCTGCAGGCCCATCGCCACCGCGAACAGGCGTTGCATCACGTGGTCGTGCAGGTCGCGGGCGATCCGGTCGCGGTCCTCCAGCAGGGACAGCCGGCCGCGTGCGGCCCGGGAGCGGGCGAGTTCCAGCGCGAGCGCGACGTGCGCGGCGAACGCGGCCGCCAGCTCCAGGTCCGCGTCTGTGAACAGGTCACCGCCCCGGCGCCGGGCGAGGATCAGCGCCCCGGACGTGACATGTGACGTGATCAGCGGAACGATCATCGTTGGCCCGATGTCGAGGTCGTGGACCTCGGATTCGGCCAGTTCACGGACGTCGGCGACGACCAGCGGCGCATGGTCGCATACCGCGCGGCCGGCCAGCGAGCTCTCTATCGGTACCCGTCGGCCCCGCAGCAGGTCCGCGTCCTGCCCGGCGGCGACGTCGAAGGACAGCTCGGTCGCCGTCTCCGACCCGAGGGCCAGCGCCGTCGTGTCCGCGCGGGCGACGTCGCGGGCCCGCTGGACGATCAGCTCCAGCGGGTCGTCGCCGTCTGCGAGCAGATGCCGGGTGATGTCGGCGGATGCCTGCGACCACTGCTGGCGATGCTGGGCCTCCCCGAACAGCCGGGCGTTGTCGATCGCCACACCGGCGTTCGCGGCCAGCGCGAGCGCCAGCTCCTCGTCCTCCGCGGTGAACACCCGACCGCCGCGTTTCTCAGTGAGGTAGAGATTGCCGAAGACCTCGTTGCGGACCCGGATCGGCACCCCGAGGAAGGCCCGCATCGGTGGATGGCCCGGGGGGAAACCGACCGCCTGGAGGTGGTCGGCGATGTCGTCGAGGCGCACCGGCCGCGGTTCCGCGATGAGCAGGCCCAGCACGCCGTCTCCCCGGGGCAGCCGCCCTATCGTCTCGACGAGTCCCGGGTCCATCCCGACGTGCACGAACTGTTCGAGCCGACCGTCGCGGGAGATTACCCCGAGCGCGCCGTAGCGGGCGTCAACCAGCTCGCACGCGGACTCGACGATGCGCCGTAGCACCACGTCGAGACTGAGGTCGGCGGTGACCATCCGGTTGGCCCGCAGCAGGCCGTGCAGCCGGCTTTGAGTGGCCAGAACGTCCTGGGCCCGGTCCACCAGCTGGGCGAGAAGCTCGTCGAGCTCGAGCCGAGCGACCGCGGGAAAGATCAGCTCTCCCGGCGGTCCCGGAGACGGCGCGGTGCCGGCCAGATCGGAGGTCCCTTCGTCCGCGGAGGCGAGGTCCCGTTCGGACTCCATGTTCTCAAGACGATAACCGACCGGGCCTGGGCCGGCATGATCCGCGGGATGAGGCGATGACCATTCTTCGCTGGCCGCGCACCGGTACGCCACCATGCGGGTATGGATATCGTCAGCGAGGCGGAGTTCGGTCGCCGCATCGAGACCCATCTCGCCGCGGGTTCCGGTGTGGGCGGTGGAGCCGGTCCTCGTGGAGCCGGAGCCGGTACGGGGGTAGCCGGTCCTGGCCGATGGCGGTCGGCCACGCCGCGGGTCGTGGCGGCGGGGAACTTCGCCACCCCGCTCGTCGCGTTGCGTGTGATCGACGCGGTGGTGAGTGAATACCGCCTCTTTATGATCAACGCTCAGGGTGGCGTGCCGGAACGCGGCGGCGTGACGCCGGAGACCGCGTTCGTCGGCCCGGCGATGCGCAACGTGCCCGGCCTCGACTACCTGCCCAACCGGCTCAGCCTCGTGCCTCGCCTGCTCGCGACCACCCACCGGCCCGACGTCGTCGTGTTGCACACCAGCGTGCCCGACGGGGGGAAGGTCTCGCTCGGCACCGAAGTCAACATCCTGCCGGCCGCGGTCGAGGCGGCCCGCGCGCACGGGGGACTGGTGGTCGCCCAGCTCAACCCGGCGATGCCCTACACCTTCGGCGACGGTGAACTGAGCATCGATGACGTCGACCTCGCCGTGGAGGTGGAGCAGCCGCTCGCCAGCCCCGCGGTCACGCCCGTCGACGACGTCCGCGGGCAGATCGGCGAGCGGGTCGCCGCGCTCGTCGAGGACGGGGCGACCCTGCAGCTCGGCATCGGCGGTGTCCCGAACGCCACGCTGTCGGCCCTCGTCGACCGGCGGGATCTGCGCGTGTGGACCGAGACCTTCTCCGATGGCATGCTCGCGCTCGAAGCCTCCGGCGCGCTGGCCGCCGGGACACCGCTGCGGACCTCGTTCCTGTTCGGGTCGGCCGAGCTCTACTCGTGGGCGCACCGCAATCCGCGGCTGCTGCTGGTGCGCACCGAAATCGTGAACGACCCGGGGGTCATCGCCCGGCAGCCGCGGATGACCTCGATCAACACCGCGCTGCAGGTGGATCTGTATGCGCAGGCGAACGCGTCCTGGATCCGCAACCGCATCTACTCCGGCTTCGGTGGGCAGTCCGACTTCGTCGTCGGCGCGCTGCACGCGGCCGACGGCAAGGCGATCATCGCCCTGCCGAGCCGGCATGCCCGGTCGGGGGATTCCTGTGTGCTGCCGCGGCTCACCAGCCCGGTCACCAGTTTCCAGCACAGCTACGTCGTGTCCGAGAACGGGACCGCGGCCGTGTGGGGGCGCGGCCAGCACGAACAGACCGCCCGACTCATCGACCACGTCGCCCACCCCGACGCCCGAGCCGGCCTGACGGAGGCGGCCGGGTCGCTGGGACTGCTCGCCGGCCGCGCATCGTCAACCGTCTGATCCGGGACCGTCTGATCCGATGATCGTCTGATTCGGTAAGCTGACCAGAAAGCCGAGGAACGCACGACAAGTCACCGGGTGGTCCGCCGCCAGGAGCGGCTTTGCGTCAAAAAGCGCGAGAGTGCCCCGGGCGTTAAAGACGCGAACACGGCATCCATGGCGGCCATGGCTGCCGCCGTCAAACAGCATGGCTGGAATAAGCCGCCCCCAACGGTCAGTTCTGTCGTTCCTGCGTCGAGAATCGGCCGAGCCCGGTCCCAAGACGCGACACGCAAGTTTTTCAATCGCCGGTGACGCCCAGGCCGACCGCTAGCCTCGCCATGACGGAAAGGAAAGGATAGGTCCACCGTCCGCGGGCAACGGGGTCGTTCATCTTCGGGAGAAAAATGTGGGACAGACACGCGACGGGACTATCTCGTTGGCTACGGGCGCGAATACTCTCACGTCGGCGCCTGACACCGACTCGACCGAATCTCCCGACATCGGCGACGCAGGACGGGTTCTGATCGTAGTTCAGAACCTGCCGATTCTGATCGACCATCGGACGTGGCAGGAATGCCAGGCGCTTCGCAACCAGGGCTACCAGGTTGCCGTAATATGCCCACGGGGCCCGGGGCAGCGGCGTCACCAGATCGTTGACGGTGTCAGCATCTGGACGTATCGTGGCGCACCCCGGACCCAGGGTGTGCTCAGTTACGTCTTCGAGTTCGGCTACTGCTGGGTGCGAACCGCTGTCCTGTCCGTCGCCGTGGCCCGCCGGCACGGATTCGACGTGATCCAGGCATGTAACCCGCCGGACACGTACTGGGCGCTCGCGCTGTTCTACAAGCCATTCGGCAAGAAGTTCGTCTTCGACCATCATGATCTCTGTCCGGAACTCTATCGCTCACGGTTCGGTAAGGACGGGGGGCTGTTGCTCCGCGCGTTGCTGCTGCTTGAACGGATGAATCAGCGGGTCGCTGACCACGTGATCGTGACCAACGAATCTTACCGGCGGCTGGCCCTGACCAGGGGGCGGCTGCCGTCGGAACGGGTGACCGTCGTCCGAAACGGACCGGACCCCGAACTGATGAAGCCCGCCGCGGAGCGGCCCGAATTGCGGCGCGGCCGGCAGCACCTTGCCTGTTATCTGGGAATAATGGGCCCGCAGGACGGTGTCGACCGACTCCTCGATGCCATACATCACTATGTCCACGTTCTCGGGCGCACCGACTGCGCCTTCGCCCTGCTGGGATTTGGTGACTGTCTGGACGATCTGCGGAAACAGTCGAGCCGGCTCGGTCTCGACGACTGGGTCGAGTTCACCGGGCGGGCCGACGACCAGATGATCCGGGACTACCTGTCCACCGCCACGGTCGGATTGTCGCCGGACCCGCGGAGCCCGCTGAACGAGGTGTCCACCATGTCCAAGACGCTCGAATACATGGCCTATGCGCTGCCGGTGGTGGCCTATGACCTGACCGAGACCCGGGTGAGCGCCGAGGACGCCGCCGTCTATGTACCCTCCGACACGGTGGCGGACTTCGCCCGGACCCTCGCCGAACTGCTGACGGACCCGGACCGACGCCGGACCCTTGGCGCCCGGGGTCGGGAGCGCATTGTGAACGAACTGTCCTGGCGGTATTCGGAGCCCCGCTACGTCGGGGTCCACGACCGGCTACGTGGTCGCCAGGCCGGCCACCCCAGTATCCCGGTCCCTCGTCAGGGCGGCTTGACCCGCGTGAGCGGCTCGGCAGCGCCGGTTCACGCGACCGGCTCCCGGGAACGAGCGGAACGATGAAGGTCGGTATTCTTGCCGGCGGTCTGGGCAGCCGGTTGGCGGAGGAGACGGTCATCAAACCCAAACCGATGATCGAGATCGGCAACCGGCCGATCATCTGGCACATCATGAAGTACTACGCTCACTTCCAGTTCACCGATTTTACGATCGCCCTGGGGTATAAAGGCGAATATATCAAACGCTGGCTGGTGGACTACGCGGCGCTGACCAGCGATCTCACGGTGTCGCTTCGGCAGAGCGCTGTGGAGCGGCACGGGGGTACCTCGGAGGATTGGCGGGTAAATCTGGTCGACACCGGTCAGAATACCGCCACCGGCGGTCGTATCAGGCGACTCGCGCCCTGGCTCGGTGACGCGGGGACGTTCATGTTGACCTGGGGGGACGGCGTAGCGGACATCGATCTCAACGCGTTGCGCGACTTCCACCGCTCGCATGGCAGGATCGCCACGCTGACCGCCGTGCGGCCACCCGCCCGGTTCGGTCACCTCGAGCTGGCCGGGGACCAGATTGTGGAGTTCTCGGAGAAACCACAGGCCGGTGAGGGCTGGATCAACGGTGCCTTCTTCGTCCTGGAACCGCAGGTCTTCGACTACATTGCCGGCGACGACACCCAGTTCGAGAAGGAGCCCCTTGAGAGGCTCGCCAAGGACGGTCAGCTCATGGCGTATCGGCATGGCGGCTTCTGGCAGTGCATGGACACGGTACGCGACCGCAAACTCCTGCAGTCACTGTGGGATGGTGGCTGTGCGCCCTGGAAGGTATGGGACTGAGCTCGATGCGTATTCTGGTCACCGGACACGACGGATATATAGGAACCCGTCTCATCCCGCTCTTCCGGGCTGCCGGACACGATGTGGTGGGTCTGGACAGCGGACTGTTCTCCGGGTGTACCCTCGGACCCGATCCGGACTTCGTGCCGGCGTTGAAACTTGATATTCGGGACGTCCGGCCGTCCCAGCTGGAGGGTTACGACGCGGTGGTCCATCTGGCGGGCATATCCAATGATCCGCTGGGTGATCTGAACCCAGCCGTGACCTATGACATCAACGCCCGGGGGACGTTGCTGGTTGGGCGTGCCGCCAAGGCCGCGGGCGTACCGCGTTTCGTCTTCTCGTCCTCGTGCAGCCTCTATGGTGCGCACGGAGACGCGCCCATCGACGAGTCGGCCGAGTTTCATCCGGTGACTCCCTACGGCGAGTCAAAAGTGATCGCCGAACGAGAGCTCGCCGAGCTTGCCGATGACGATTTCAGCCCGGTCTTCCTGCGTAACGCCACGGCGTACGGCGTCTCACCCCGACTGCGTGGTGATCTTGTGGTGAACAATCTCACCGGCTACGCGGTGACGACCGGCGAGGTTTACCTCAAGAGCGACGGGACGCCGTGGCGGCCGCTGGTACACATCGAGGACATCGCCCGGGCGATGCTCGCCGTGTGCGAGGCGCCCCGCGAGAAGATCCACCTCAAGGCCTACAATGTCGGCCGGTCGGCGGAGAACTATCGGATACGCGACGTGGCCGCGATCGTCGAGGAGGTCGTGCCGGGCGGCCGGGTGGTCTTCGCGGACACGGCCGGGCCGGACAAGCGGAACTACCGGGTGGACTGCGACCGTATCGCCGAGGAGATACCGGGATTCCGGCCGGTGTGGACCGTCCGCAAGGGGGTCGAGGAGCTCTACCTGGCCTACGTCGCCGCCGGGCTGACCAAGGAGGAGCTGATCGGCTCCCGCTTCCAGCGGATCCAGCGCATCCAGCAACTCATGGCGGACGGTCTGCTCGACGTCACCCTGCGGTCGGCCGCACCGATGCGGGTGCCATGAGCGTGCTCGGCCGCCGCTGCCGCGGCTCGACATACCTGCGGCGACGTACCCGCGGCGGGGCTGCCGGTTCATCCTTCCCGTTCCGACACCGAGGGTCGTTCCATGACTGACCAGTCCACCGCCTGCCCCGCCTGCGGCGGTTCCCGTCTCACCTCCGTCTATACAAAGGACGACGTCCCGTCGCACAGTTGTCTGCTGCTGGCCGACGAGGACGAGGCCCGGGCGTTCCCGAAGGGTGATCTGCGGATCGCCTTCTGCGAGCGCTGCGGCTTCATCATGAACACGGCCTTCGATCCGACCAAGAATCAGTACTCCGCCCGGTACGAGGAGACGCAGGCATTCTCCACCCGATTTCAGGAGTTCGCGCGGGACCTCGCCAAGCGCTGGACCGACAAGTACGATCTGTACGGGAAGACGGTCCTGGAGATCGGGTGCGGCAAGGGTGAGTTTCTCGTCCACCTGGTGGAGCAGGGTGCCGGCGCCGGCATCGGGATCGACCCGGGTGTCCGGCCCGAGCGCATCACCAGCCCGGTTGCCGGCCGGCTGACCTGGATCACGGACCTCTACTCCGAGCGGTATGCGCACCTGACCGCCGATGCCGTCGTGTGCCGGCACACCCTGGAGCACATCGCGCCGGTCGGCGACTTCATGCGGATGATCCGGGCCGCGCTCGGTGACCGGACCGATATCCCGGTCCTCTTTGAGCTGCCGGACGTCCTGCGGGTGCTGCAGGAGGCGGCGTTCTGGGATGTGTACTACGAGCACTGCTCCTATTTCAGCGCCGGTTCGCTGGCGAGGTTGTTCCGAGCTACCGGGTTCGAGGTGCTCGACGTCTCCCTCGACTATGACGATCAGTACCTGCTGATCGAGGCGCGGCCGTCCACCGTTCCGGCGGCCGGTGACCCGCTGCCGATCGAGGACGACCTGGCCACCCTGCGCGTCGGGGTACGGCACTTCCAGCGTGAGGTGGCCACGACGCTGAACCGGTGGAGCGAGATGCTGTGGCGCGGGCACCAGCGCGGCGAAAAGGCGGCGATCTGGGGTTCGGGCTCCAAAGGTGTGTCGTTTCTGGCGACCCTCGGCCCGGCCGCCGACCTGGTCCGCTACGCCGTCGACATCAACCCGCACAAACACGGCATGTTCATGGCGGGCAGCGGCCACCGTATCGTCCCGTCCGAGTGGCTGCGGGAAGATAGGCCGGATCTTCTGATCATCATGAATCCGATCTATCGTGACGAGATCGCGGGGGAGTTGACCCGGCTGGGCGTCGACACCGAGCTGAGGGCCGTCTGAGTGAGCAATGTCTGTCTGGTGAGCAACGTCTGTCCGGTGACCAATGTCTGTCCGGCATGCCAGGGCACCGCGCTCGAAGACCTGGTACGTGTTGAGCGTTCGCCGGTGATGACCGGCGTGCTGTGGCCGTCGCGGGAAGCCGCCATGACCGCGCAGCGCCGTGCTCTGGAGCTGTCGCTGTGTGCCGAGTGCGGCACCGTGGTCAATGTCGCGTTCGAGGCCGGCCTCGTCGAGTACGGCGGCGAGTATGACAACTCGCTGCACTTCTCGCCCGCCTTCCGGGCGTACGCCGAGGCGTTGGCGGACCGTCTGATCGTCCGGCATAACCTGGTGGGGCGGGAGGTTGTCGAGATCGGGTCGGGCAAGGGGGACTTCCTGCGCCTGTTGTGTGCCCGGGGACTGTGTGCCGGAACCGGGTACGACCCGACCTACATCGGCCCCGAACGTGCCGACGACGCCGCGGTGACCTTTGTGGTCGACCTGTACGGTTCGCGCTATTCCCATCTCCCGGCGGATCTTGTCGTCTGCCGGCACGTCCTCGAGCACGTGTCCGATCCACTGGGCTTTCTGACCGATATCCGCAATGCGCTGGGCGGCCGGGACGCGTCGCTGTATCTCGAGGTGCCCAACGGCGGCTTCGTCCTCGGCGAGGCGGGGGTGTGGGACTTCATCTACCCGCACGTGTCGTACTTCTCGCCGGCTGGACTTCGGCGGGTGGTGAGCGCGGCCGGGTTCACCATCACCGACGCCGGAACATCCTACGGTGACCAGTTCCTCTGGATCGAGGCCAAGACGGCGCCGACGACCCGTCCGTCCGGTCGGATCGGACCGGCCGCCGGCGAGGACGTGGTGGCGACGGACCGCTTCGTGGTCCAGGCCAGAAAGTTCGGTGACGTCTACCGGGAGGTTGTCGGGCGCTGGTCCGCGCATCTCGCCGACCTGGCGACGGACGCCGATTCCGCCTGGGACGCGCCGCGTGCGCTGGTCTGGGGCGCGGGGTCCAAGGGGGTGGCATTCCTCAACGTGTTGGACGTCGGTTCCGCCGTGCGGGGAGTCGTCGACCTCAACCCGCGGAAGAGGGGCCTGTTCGTGCCCGGCACCGGGCATCCGGTGTTGGCACCCGAGGACCTGTCGGTGGAGCGGGTGGGGCGCGTTTTTCTTCCGAATCCGCTGTATCTGGACGAGGTGCGCGGCCGGTTGGCGGAACTGGGTGTGCCCGCGGAGGTCGTGCCACTTAGCAGCTGACAATCTCGTCAGCAGAGGTTCGGCTCCGGTCGGACGGAGGGACGATGGAGAATGGCCATACCTGTCGACAGCGGCACCCAGGACGAGGCCCGACCCAAGGGACCTGATCGCCAGGCGGGGCGTGGTGTCGTGGGGCGTGATGTTGTGGGGTGTGATGTTGTGGACCGTGGTGTTGTGGGGCCCGGTGTCCCGTCACCCCACCCGGACGCCCGGCCGCTCGTGACGGTGGGACTACCCGTCTTCAACGGGGAGAACTTCCTGGCTCGGGCGCTGGAGTCGATCGTCGTGCAGGACTACCCGAATCTTCAGATCGTCGTCGCCGACAACGGCAGCACCGACCGAACCGAGCAGATCTGCCGGGAATTCGTCCGCCGGGATCCGCGGATCGAGTACCACCGGAGTCCGGTGAACCGCGGCGCGGCCTGGAACTACAACCGGATCGTCCACCTCGCCGCGGGAACCTACTTCAAGTGGGCCGCCCATGACGACCTCTGCGCCCCCGCGTTCGTCAGCCGGTGCGTCGAGGCCCTGACTGCCGCGTCGTCCGCCGCCGTCCTGGCCTACCCCAAAACGGCGCTCATCGACCTGAACGATACGGTGACCGGTGGCTTCGAGGATGGGATGAACCTGTGTGAGCCGACGCCGCACGAGCGTCTGCGACACTTCCTGTCGACCCGTACGGAATACCATCCGGTATTCGGCGTCATACGGGCAGAAGCGCTCCTGAAGACGGATCTCATCGGAAAGTACGTCGGTTCAGACGTGGTTCTCCTGGCGCAGCTCGCCCTGGGCGGCCAGTTTGTCGAGGTGCCCGAACGCCTGTTTCTCAGGCGTTTCCACGAGAATACTTCTATGAATGCCAACCCAGATGCCGCGGAACGCGCTCTGTGGTTTGACCCGCACCGGCGGGCGCCGTCGCTGCCGATGGTGGAGAAGACCATCAGGATGGTTCACGTGATCCTGTCCCACGACCGGCTCGACCGGGCCGAGCGGGCTCGCTGCCTGGCGGTTCTGGGGCGGCAGTGGGCATTGCCCCATGCTCGGCACATGGGTGGCGAGGTACGCGCGGCATTCGGGACCCGAATCGGGACCCGAATCGGGACACGAATCGCCGCGAAGTTCCCCTCCCAGCGGTCCAGGTAGCGCGGCGACACGCGGGTCGGCCTGCATATCGGCGCGGCGCAGGGCGACTACATTGAATCGGTCCAGGCTGATGATGGGATCGGTTCAGGTGCATGAATCCTTGGAGCCCCGAATGACAGAACCTTCCGGTCATGGTGCGGACCAGGCCTCGCCGTCGGCGTCGTCGGCTTACCGGGGGAGTCCGACATGGACATCGTGACGGTCTCCAGAACGGCGTTCCGCCGATGGTATGTCATGCTTCCGATCCTGCTCGCCACGGCGGCCGCAATCGGGATCACGATGTCTGTCGCCAAGCCCGTCTACCAGACGAAGGCCATGGTCCTCGTGGTCGGCCCGTCGGTGGAGCAGAAGCTCGCCGCATCCTCCTCCGGTTCCGGGTTTATCCTGCAGCCCGTCAACCCGCTTTCCTACTTCGGCGATTCGCTCAAGTCGCTGGCTCTCACGGAGTCGAAGATCATGGACTCTCGCCAGGTACGGGAGGAGATCCGTTCGGCTGGATTCCATGGTGACTACGAGATCTCGGTGCAACCGGAGACGGTATTCCTCGACATAACGGCCACGGCCGCCGATCCCACCGAGGCCACTCGCACCCTGGATCAGGTGGTACGTGTGATCACCGCGAAGTCGAACGGCCTGCAGTCTGCTGTGCCGCCGGACCAGCGTTACCGGATAGCGCCGCTGTCCGAGCCGCCGCTGATGAGCGTGCGACCCGCCCGCAGCCTCAAGCTGCTTGGCACCGTCGCGTTCCTCGGCGTAGCGGCGGCGCTGGGGCTGGCGCTTGCCGTCGACGCCGAGGTCGGGCGCCGGGCCCGGTCACGGTCACGGGCGGAGCATTACGGTGCCGCCCGGGCAGGCGCCAGCCGCGGCCGGGGTCGGCGCGGACGGCACGCACTGCCCGAAGATTCCATGGCGGGCACTCGACGGGTCGCCTGGCGGTTCGAGGCGAATCGGTGAGAGGCGAACCGGTGATCAGCGGGCTGGTGGCCGGATGACCGCCGGCTCTCTCGTCGGCCGGGCGGCGCCGGGGGTCGGGCCGTTCGGTACCGGCCAGGCACCCGGCGTCGCCGGGCCGGTGCTCGCCGCGGTCGCGTTCGGATCCGCCACCGTAGCGGCGGCGATGGTGCTCGGGCCGGTCGGGCCGGCCGTGGTGCTGGCCGTCCCGGCCGTGGCGGTACCCCTGCTGGCGAGTCGGCGGGACGCGGTGACGCTGCTGACATCGATGGTCTTCGTTCTCTTTGCCGTGCCGGCGACCTACCGGCTCCCCCCGCTGGGGAAGTTGACCGTGCCCGTCGGCCTCTGCTGTCTTGCCGGCTGGCTGGTTCACCAGGCCGCACGACGTGCCCGCTTCGACCCGGTGTTCCAGCCGGTGCGGGCCGCGACGCTGGTACTCGTATGGGTTCTCACGCTCAGTTTCGCGATGATGTTCACCCGCGTGGTGGAGGCGACAGAGGTCAGCTCCGCTCATCGCAGTCTCGTGACGGTGGTGGCACAGGCCGGGGTGACGCTGTTGGCCGCCGATGCGATCCGGTGCCGGACCCGGCTGGACAGCCTGCTGCGCCGGGTGGTGCTGGGCGCCACCTTCATGGCCGCCATCGGCGGGATCGAGTTTCTGACCGGTCGTAACTACAGCGCCGTCCTGGTCCCCCCGGGACTGTCGCTCAGTCCGGACGTCGATCGCATTGACGTCCGGTCCGGCTTCGAGCGGGTCGCCGCGACGGCCGTGCATCCGATCGAGTTCGGGGTTGTCCTGGCCGTGGTGTTGCCGTTGGCCCTGCACTACGCCATTGCCGCCCGCGGGTGGGCGCGGGTCGGTGCCTGGGCCCAGGTCGCCGTCATCGGGGCCGTCCTGCCGATGAGCGTCTCGCGAAGCACCGCCGTGAGCCTCGCCGTGGCGATCCTGACCCTGACGGCGATCTGGCCGGTTCGCCGCCGCCTCAACGGCCTGCTGGCGCTGGCCGGGTCCGTCCTCGTCCTGCACACGGTGTTTCCCGGTCTGATCGAGGCGACCGTCTCGCTGTTCCTGCGGGCCGACGCGGACCCCAGCGTGACCGGCCGCACCGAGGACTATGCCCCGGTCTGGAAGTTGTTCACGCAAAGGCCGCTCCTCGGCCGTGGGCTGGGCACGTTCACCCCCCACCAGTACTTCTACCTTGACAATCAGCTACTCGGCTCGGTGCTGGAGACCGGAGTCGTCGGGACAACCGTGCTGCTGGTCTGGGTCGCCGTCGGTCTCTCGGTGGCCCGTGGGGCGCGGCGGTGGGCCCGGGAACAGCGTGACCGGGAGCTCGGCCAGGCGTTGACGGCCTCGATCCTCGCCGGGGTCGCCAGTTTCCTCACCTTCGACGCCCTGAGCTTCGCGTTGCTCGCCGGCCTGCTGTTCCTGCTCATCGGCTGCGCCGGAGCACTCTGGCGGATGACCGCCGCACCGGCGGTCCTGGCCCCCGGGGGGCAGCGGTGACCCAGCCGGCCGTGACCCAGCCGGCCGTGACCCAGCCGGCCGTGACCCAGCCGGCCGTGACCCAGCCGGCCGTGACCCAGCCGGCCGTGACCCGGTCGGCCGCCCCGTCGGGGGCGAGGGAGACCGTGGCGGAACCGTCGCCGCCCCGTCGGGCGCCGCGCGGTTCGATGGCCAGCGGCGCCCGGTGGATGTCGGTGAACCAGGTTGTCGTGCAGGTCACCCGCCTGCTGGTCCAGGTCGTCCTGGCGCACCTGCTCGAACCGCGGGCGTTCGGTCTCATGACGATGGCGCTGGTCATCGTGATGTTCCTCGAAATTCTGCGGGGTTTCGGGACCGGCATGGCGGTCGTCCAACGAGACAAGATCAGCGAGCGGCTGCTCAGCAGCGTCTTTTTCCTCAATATCGGGCTTGGTCTGGTCATCTCGGGCCTGCTGGCGTTGCTGGCGCCCGGCCTGGCCAGCCTGTACGGCGACTCGGCGCTGACGCCCGTGCTCCAGGTCCTGGGCCTCGGCCTGCTGCTCGCCAGCCTCGGTGACCTGCAACAGTGGCTGCTCCGCCGGGAGATGAAGTTCGGTGCCGTCGCCGCGGCGAACATCATCGGGACGGCGGCCAACGCGGCCTGCTCGATCGTGCTCGCTCTGCTGGGCTACCAGGTGTGGTCACTGGTCATCGGCTATCTGGTCGGATTCGGGGTCACCACCCTCGTCGCGTGGCTGCAGTCGCCGTGGCGTCCCAGGGCCTCGTTCAGCCCCGCCGAGGTCAGGTCCGTGCTGCGTTTCAGCGCCAACCTGAGCGGGTTCAGCGTCTTCAACTTCTTTCTGCTGCACGGCGACAAGGTGATTGTCGGGCATTTCCTCGGAGCCCAGCAGTTGGGCTACTATGGCCTGGCGCAGCGGGTGCTCATGTATCCGGTGAGCACTGTTTCCACGGCGTTTCAGGAAGTCATGTTCGCCGGTCTTTCCCGGCTCCAGAACGATCACTCCGCGATCCGCCGGGTCTATTTCCGGTCATGCGCGGTCGCCGCTCTGGTCTGTTTTCCGGTCATGGCTGGACTCACTGTCGTCGCGCGCGACGTCGTCCTGGTCGTGCTCGGCGCGCGCTGGGAACGGCTGGTGCCGCTCATCTGGCTGCTCGCCCCGATCGGCGGCATCCAGTCGGTGAGTTTCAGCGTCGGAGTCCTCTACAACGTGAAGGGAAGAACCGACCTGCTGCTGCGCTGGGGAATCTTCTCCGGCCTGCTGATGCTCGGCAGCTACTTCGCCGGCCTGCCGTGGGGAATCAACGGGGTCGCGGCGGCGTACGCCATCGTGATCGTCCTCCTGCTGCCGCCCGGCTTCGCGATTCCCTTCAGCCTGGTGGACGCGAAGCCGCGCGAGCTGGTCACCGCGGTCTGGCCGCACGTCGTGGCGACCGCGGGGACCGTCGCCGTGATGGCCGCCGTCCAGTGGCTCACCCACGGGTTCCGGCTCGCCCGCCCGGTGTGCCTGTTGGCGAGCGTGCTGGCTGGTGCCGCGACCTACGTCGTGATCACGTGGAGGCAACGTCCACCCGCGTTGGCGGACCTACTGCAGTGCGTCCGGCGCGCGAGCGCCGGCTCGGGGCAGCCTGCTTCGGCGTCGTCGCGCAGAGACGGCGCGCTGGGCCCGACGGCTCACGGGTGAACCCGATGGCTCAACGGTGAAGGAGTTCACTCTTATGAAAGACGCCCCCACGGCGGATCAGCGGGACGTGGTGCTGGCCCTGCCGATCGAGACGCTCCAGGACATGGCGATCAGGGCGTACATGCGTCCTCCCGATCGTCTCCTGCTAACCCTGCTGCGATCGCCCCGGGTCCGGCGCGTGGTGGTGGCCGAGCCGTTCCGGAGCCATCTCGGTACGGTGCTGCGGGGCGGCCGGAGCACCGTCCTGCCACCGTCCGGTGGCGTTGAGGGGCATCTGGTGTCGCCGCAGCGGTGGCGCCGCAAGGACCCGGTGACGCTGCCGTCGCTGCGGGCGGCCTATCGGCGGTATGACAGGAGGCTCGGCCGGGCCGCGGCCCGAGCCGGCTGTAAACGACCCGTCGTGATCACCATGTATCCGCCGCTGGCGGGCTTTGCCGACATGTCCTGGGCCGGCTCGGTCATGTACTACGCCCGGGACGACTGGGCGACCTACCCACCGCTACGGCGGTGGCATCCGGCCTTCCGGCATGCCTACGAGGAGATCCGGCGCCGGCGGCTGCCGGTCATCGCGGTGTCCAGGCCGCTGCTGGAACGCCTCCATCCCACCGGTGCCGGGCTGGTCGTGCACAACGGTGTCGATCCGGCCGAGTGGCTGCGCCCGCCGTCCCCGCCGGACTGGCTCCGGCGCCTCCCGCGGCCGTGGTGCGTGTATGCGGGCACCGTCGACACTCGCCTCGATCTGGACATGATTCGCCGCCTGGCGTCGGCCGGCACCGTGATTCTGGCCGGCCCCATCCCGGACGAGGCCTCCGTCCGGTCGCTGCGGTTGCTGCGGTCGGTGCGGTTGCCTGGGCATCTGCCCCGGCCGGCCGTGACCGGTCTGATCGCCGCGGCCGACGTGTGCCTGCTCACCCACCGGAGCACTCCGTTGACCGAGGCCATGGACCCCATCAAGATCTACGAATATCTGGCGGCCGGGCGTCCCGTCCTCGCCACGGACCTCGCCCCGGTTCGGGGCATCGGGCGGCGGGTCCGGCTGCTGCGCCCGGGGGACGATCCGGTGGCGGCGATGAACGAGGTCCTGATCTGGCCGGCCGTCACGGAGGCTGACCGGCTGGATTTCGTCGCGGACAACAGCTGGTCCGCTCGGCACGTCGCCTTCCTGGACTTCGTCCTTGGCCCGGCCGCGCCGGCCGAATCCCGTCTTCTGGCGGTGCAGGCGTAGACCGGCTGGCGGTCCTCGCTCGGGTCTGCGGACCCGCGAAAAGAGCCGGTATGGCGCGGCCTCCGGCTCAGTGGGATATCCCTGGAAGGATTCGATGGCTCGCGCTGAGTTGACCAATCGACGCCGGTATGTCCTGATTGGATCCGTGGCGATGCTTGCGGTGCTGGTGGCGGGCGGTGGGCTGCTGGTCGCCCTTCGCTCGAGAGGCGGGCCCGCGCGGACGGCGGGCGCACCGGCCCCCGCCACTGTCCCGGCCGGGGTTTCACCGGATGGCGCTGCCGCGACCCGCGGCCTACCAGGGGACGACCAGGCCGCGGCCCGAGGATGCGACCGCAAGCCGGACGCCTCGAACACCGGCCCCGCGCCCGGATCCCGGTTCCAGCCGATGCCCGCCGGGAAACTGGCCACTCCCGGACAGGTACTGGAGAACAAGGAGTTCTCCGGACTCATCGACATCTACGCCGACAACGTGACGATAAGAAACTCGATCGTCCACGATGGCATCCGCGTGCGCGGAAGCCACGTGCTGATCGATCACGTGGCGACAAGTGGGATTGCGATCAGCGGTGGCACCGGTCACGTCATCCAGTACAGCAATCTTTCCGGTGGCGACGACGGCTTCCACATCTCGTCCACGCTCGAACCGGTTTCCGGCGTCATCATCCGCCATAACTACGTCCACGACCGAAGGCCGCCGAAAGGGGCCCACACCGACGGCATCCAGGTCCGCGGCGTCCGGAAACTGAGTGTGGTGTGCAACAACATCGACCTCTCCCCGTACGACAAGACCCAGACAGCCGTCGTCTTTCTGGAGTGGGCGAACGGAGGCAACCGTGACGTGGTCGTCGACCACAATTGGTTGAACGCCGGCGGAACGACGCTCGTGGTCGCCGCCAAGAATCTCCGCGTGACGGACAACCGTTTCGGCCGCGGCTTCCGCTGGAATGTCTGCCGGCTGGGCAACGACGATGCCGGTAGGAGCACTTTCTTCAGTGCCGGGAATGTCTGGGCGGACAACGGCCGGCCGGTGGTCCTGTGTGGCCAGACCCGATGACCTGTGTGGCCGGACCCGATGTGTGGCCGGACCCGAAGTAAGGTCAGGGACACGACGTCGACGTTGACGGTGCCGGGCTGCCTCCGCGGCTGCTGCCGTCACGCTCCCACGTGCCGAGGTCCCCGCGACGCACCTTCCGGCGGGCGAGCACCTTCGCCACGGTGGAGACCGCGAGGTACGCCGGCGCCGCGCCGAGCAGGCGGGGCTCGGCGCGGACCACCCTGAGCCAGTCCACGGACCCGCCGACGATGCCACGACCATCCTTCGTGGAACCGCCCGCGGGCGCCAGCCCGAGGGCGCGCAGTTGGGCGTTGCCGGCGAAAACCCGGCTCTTTTGTCGAACGAGGTCGCGTGCGGTCCGGGCCGGATGTACGACGAAACAGGTGCCGTCGACCGTGGATCGCTCATCCGGTGCGAACCGGTGATAGAGGAAGAAGTCATCCGCGATTGCGTCCGGGAAACGATCGAAACAGGCCCGGCCCTGCTCGCTCACTCCGATGACCCCACCGATTCGGCCGTTGCGCACATAGGGCAGCCGCAGCCAGATGCGGTAGTAGTCGCGTACTACACGGCTCGTGCCGGCAAGACGGATTGTCAGGTGCGGTGATGCGGCCAGTGCCGGGCCGGTCCGCAGCACGTCGGCCACCTGTAGCAGGTCGGCGCCGGACACCTCCAGGTCGGCGTCCACATAGAATCGCGGGAAGGTGGTGACCTCGGCGTCGCCAAGGTTCAGCGCGGCCGCCTTGCCGGCCTTCGCGGTCTCCACGCAGCGGACACCTCGGTCGCGGACCCGACGGGCGGTCTCGTCGGAGCAGCCGTTGGCGACCACGACGATCTCCAGGTCCTCGGGGGCGGCGCCGTCGGCGAGCCGGTCAAGGCAGCGGCCGATCACGGCCGCCTCGTTATAGGCCGGAATGACGACGCTTGCGCGCGCATGCTTATAGTGCGCCGGGGTGGCGGGGGTTTTTCCGCTCACCCGGTCGGCGCGATCTGACTGTTGCATGACAAAATCCACGGTCTGATCACCCCAGGCCGGCGCCGGCCCGCGCGACGCAGTCGTATTCAGGTAGGCGGGCGGCACACACGGTAGACCATCGTGACCGGACCGGGCGCGTGCGTGGGGACCCGACGACACTTCCCGTGGTGACGCCCGGCGCTGGCGATGAGAACTCTCGTGAACTACCAGAACTTAGGTGGACTAATGGTCGAATGTAATCTTGCGCTTCACTACAGCGGCGGCCTTGACGCGAACAAGTGGCGCGAGCGTCACGGTCGCGGCGAGGTTCCGGACGCTCTTCCGTATGGGTTCGATCGGTTGGCGCGCTATTCAGTGAAAGTCTCTCCGGTTAGCTTGCGGGTATCCCGGGACGCGTTCTTCGTTCGTGGTCCGCGTATTTTCGGCGGCTATGAGTGGGTGGAGACCGCGGCCTCCCGCCGAACGGTCGGTGGCTCGGACGTCGTCTTGTGCTGGGACGAGCGGGTCGGGGTCCCGGCGGCGCTGATGGCGGGAACGCGAAACCATCCCCCCGTCGTGACCGGCGTGATCTGGCTGGCCGATGTCGCCGGTCGACGGCCCGGCTCGCTGAAGATCGCCCGTTGTGCCCTGCGAAGGTCCAGCCGGATATTTACGCTTTCCACCGCCCAGATTCCGCCGCTCCGAACGCAGCTGGGCATTCCTGAAGGACGTTTCTCGCACGTCCTGTTCGGGGTCGACTCCACATTTTTCCGGACCTCTGTCAACCCTCCGAAGAAAGGGCTCGTGGTGAGTGTCGGAAATGATCGGCACCGCGACTTCGAAACGTTGATCCGCGGCCTGTCCCAGGGGTGGAGCAGGCTGGCGGAGCTGAGGCTGGCGGAGCTGAGACTCGAGCTGGTGACAGCCCGAAACGTGGCCGTGCCACCGTGGCTCGGCCGGCGTCGGAACCGTCTTACTCTTCCCGAGGTGAGCGATCTGTACAGGGCCGCGTCGATGGTGGTCGTCTGCCTCCGGCCCAATCTTCACGTGAGCGGCGTAACCGTCGTGCTGGAGGCGATGGCCAGTGGTCGTCCCGTCGTGGTGACCGATACCCCCGGCATCCGGGACTACGTCGATCACGGCCGTACCGGGATTCTCGTTCCGCCCTACGACACCGATGCGCTCGCTGAAGCGGTCGTGCATCTGGTGCTCGACCCGGACCGGGCGGCCGCGCTCGGTGCGGCCGCCCGCCTGGACGTCGAGCATCGCCTGAACACGGAAGCTCAGGCCCGCCGGTTCGCGACTTTGTTGAGAGAGCTCTAGCCCAGCCCGGAAAACGGAGAATCCGTGGTCAGGAGAAATACCGACAGATGGGCGTTCGGGACCGGCCGGGGTCCTCGGGCACCGACGGTTTCCTCGGTCGTGGTCGGACACAGGCATGTTTGAATGACGGTGTGGTTTCCGCTGCGTCGTCACCGCCGGCCGGTGAGCGGGGGTCATCCGGTCCCCCGCCGGGGGCGGGCCGGGCTGCGCGCCACCGGCGGGGACGAGCGGGGCGACGCCGGCTCATCGTGATGCTGTTCGCGGTGTTCCTGGCAGGTTTCACCGCGCTTACCCTTCGGCTGTTCGTATTCCCCGCCGCCGACGTGCCCGTCCAGGCGGACGCCATCGTCATGTTGGCGGGTCCGGGGGACAGAACCGGCAAGGCGATCGAGTTGGCCCGTACCGGTTACGCTCCCGTCCTCGTGATGTCCACCCCAGGGACGCGGGGGTGCTCGGCCCACGAGGCACCGAAGGCGGAGGTGATCTGCTTTTCTCCGCACCCGGTGACTACGCGGGGCGAGGCGCGGGCAGCCGCTGAGCTCGCCGCCCGACATGGCTGGACCAGGATCCTCTTCGTCACCGGCCGCGCGCAGGACACCCGCGCCCGCATCCGCATCAGCCGCTGCTTCCACGGTGATCTGCGGGTCACTGTGGTCGGTCCGCGTCGCCTCCGGGAATGGCCTTATGCGATCGCCTACGAGTGGGGCGCCCTCGCCAAGGCGCTGATCTGGCAGCGAAGCTGCTGACCCCGAGGAGCAGACCAGGAGACCGGGTGGGAATACTGGCCCACGTTGCGAGGATCCGGAATACGCCAGAAACGCCCGCCGGCCTGCGGTCGGATAACCAACCGAACGACAACCCGTCGTCTAGGGTGAGGCAGGAACTGGCGGCCGGGGCCAGCCGGCACGATTCGCGTTACGGCCGATGGCCGGACCACCACTGCCGACACAGATTACCTGGGTCACAGATTACCTGGGTCTGGAGAGGGAAATGGGCGTCGACGTCTCGATCCTGATCGTCTCGTACAACACCGGCGCGATGACGGCGGCATGCCTGGAGTCCTGTGCGGCCACGTCCGACGGCCTCGCGACCGAGATGATCGTCCTGGATAACGCCTCCACGGACGACTCCGTCTCGATCATCCGTGATCGGTTTCCCAGCGTGAACCTGATCGAGCAGAGGACGAACCTCGGCTTCGGTCGGGCGGTCAACCTCGCGGCTTCCCAGGCGAAGGGGGAGTACCTGCTCCTCCTCAACCCCGACACGGTGGTGCTCCCCGGCGCGGTCGCGAACCTGCTGGACTTTGCGCGGGCCAACCCTAGGCACGGCATCTACGGCGGTCGCACCCTCGGTCCAGACCACACCGTCGACCCCAGGTCGTGCTGGGCTGTTCCGACCGTCTGGAGCCATGTGTGCTTCGGCCTCGGACTGTCCACCGCCTTCCGGCGTTCGGCCCTGTTCGATCCCGAATCGATGGGACCGTGGCCTCGCGACACGGTTCGGACCGTGGGGGTGGTGACGGGCTGCCTGCTGCTCATCCCACGCGCGCTGTTCGAGCAGCTCGGTGGCTTCGACTCCCGTTTCTTCATGTACGGCGAGGACGTCGACCTGTCGATCCGGGCCCGCCGGGCCGGCCTGGATCCCGTGATCACACCCGCCGCGGTCGTGGTTCACCATGGCGGTGCGTCCTCCGCCGGATGGGCGGACAAGCACGTGCTGGTGATGACGGGCAAGGTGACATTGGCGCGGACCCATTGGACCGGGTGGCGCCGGACGGTGTGTCTGGCGATGCTGGTCCTCGGGGTGGCGCTGCGGGCGGCCCTCGCCACGGTAATCGGCCGGCCGGCCGGCACCGGGAGCGGCGGCTGGCGCGTCGTATGGACCCGGCGGGCCGACTGGCGGGCCGGCTATCCGCCCCTTCCGCCAGCCTAGAATGCGCCGGACCGCCGCAGCACGGCGCTAACAGTCCGGGCGATGATGGCGAGGTCGAGCATGATCGACCAATTCTCTACGTAGTAGAGGTCGAGTCGCACCCCGTCCCGCCAGGGCAGTTCTGAACGCCCATTCACCTGCCACAGTCCGGTCAGGCCGGGCTTGACCTTGAATCGACGGTGGACGGAGTCGTGATATTGAGCGACCTCTGCCGGCAGCGGCGGCCGCGGCCCCACCAGCGACATCTCGCCGCGGAGGACGTTGACGAGTTGCGGCAGCTCGTCGATCGACAGGTGCCGTAGCGTTCGTCCGACCCGAGTGACGCGGGGGTCGTCGCGAATTTTGAAAAGTGGTCCGTCGGCCTCGTTGCGCTCCTCCAGCGCTGCCCGGCGCCGTTCGGCATCCACGTACATCGTCCGGAACTTGAGGATCTGGAACTCGCGGCCGTCCTTACCCACCCGGGTCTGGCGAAACCATGCCGGTCCGGTGCTGTCAACCTGGATGGTCAACGCGACGAGAAGCAGCAGCGGGGACAGGGTAACGAGGGCCACGGCGGCAAGGACCCGGTCGAAGATGTCTTTGGCCACCTTTCGCCAACCGGTATAGACCGGGCTCTCCACGTGTAGCAGGGGGAGACCGGCGATCGGCCGCAGGGATACCCGCGGCCCGGCGATTCCGGCCATGCTCGACGCGATGACAAGATCGACACCGGTCCCCTCGAGGTCCCAGGCGATCCGCTTGGCGGCTTCGATGTTGACCGCCACGGACGAGGCGACCACCACCGTGTCGGCCATGGCGCGGGCGACGGTGGACCGCAGCGCCGGCAGGGCGCCGAGGACGGGAAAGGGAGAATAATCGGCCGAGTAGTCGTCCTGCCGGGGTAGACATGCGCCGACGATCTCGAATCCGGCTGCGGGTTCATATCGGAGCTCGCTGACGAGTTCGGCCACCGTGCTACGGTCGCCGACGACGACGACCCGGTGGCGGGCACGGCCGGCCTGCCGAGCCGCCACCAGCCGTCGGCGGGCGAGCATCCGACCGGTAATCAGCAGCAGTAGCCCCAGCGGCAGGACCACCAGACAGAACCCGCGAGCGACTTCTGCGCGCAGGACGTAGGAGAGGATCGCCGTCGTGCCCCACAGTCGGAATGTCGCGACGCTGATCCGCCGGTATTCCTCGGTTCCGATGCCCAGATATTTCGTCTGATAGGTGTCGGCGGCGCCGAGCATGGCGATCCAGCCCAGTCCGATACCTATCGCGACGGAAAGATATGACGCCCCGTGGACGGTTGGGTTCGCATTCATGCCGAACCGGAGGAGATAGGAACAGGTAAGCGCGACCGTGATTGCCGTGGCATCGATGATGAAGATTCTGGCGGTCAGCCTGACCTTCCACTCCGGCGGCCCGGCTGCCGGCGGCTCTGGTTGCCGTTGTCGCGGAATAGCCGGGACGGTCGTGTCCCGGGGCGTGGCCGCCACCGACGAGAGCACCGCGGGGTCCTCGTCCCGCCCCCCGGTCGAGTCAGACACCTCGGGCCTTCGTCGTGCGGTGTCCCCGGCCTTGGCCATATTGGTTGTTCTCCGCTCCATCGGATGGCAGTGGGTGTTCATAGTTGCTGCTGGATTGGACCTGGAACGATCCTTCTTCCGTAGCCAGCGAAGGTGAGCCAGTCGGTGAGCAGCCCCAGCGACCCGCCGGTCGTGGCGAACGTACGCACCTCAGTGGTCGCGCGTCCAGAACCCCGTCTGGACACCTCGTCTGAACGTGTATCGCTGCCGCGACCGTGTCCCGGTGAACGCATCCGCTGGCCATGCCCCGACCGGCCGGGGAAACGGTTGAGCCGCCGGTTGCGTGCCATCCGCCGCCGGCGATGAGGAAATATCCCGACCCCCGTCGGCGACACGCCAGCATCCCGGGTTTCCAGAGCTATCAACATCCATTATCTAGAGTCACGGCGCGTGACGAGCGCGTGGTCGGAAGCTCGGCAGGACGAAATTCCACCGTGGTCCACCGACTATCCAGGTCTGTCCAGGGGGGCGTCCTTGTCTGGTTCGGGTGATTCGCCATCGGTAAGTGTGGTGATTCCGGCGCTCAACGAGGCGCGGAATCTGCGGGAAGTATTCGGCCGACTTCCGGTGGACGCCGAAATAATCCTGGTGGACGGGAACTCCACCGATGACACCGTCCGACTGGCCCGCGAGCTACGCCCCGACGTGGTCGTCGTCCGCCAGACCCGATACGGCAAGGGCAACGCCATGGCCTGCGGCTTTGCCGTGGCATCGGGGGACATCGTGGTCACGCTCGACGCCGACGGCTCGGCCGACCCGGCCGAGATACCCTCCTTCGTCGCGGCCCTCGTCCAGGGCGCCGACTTCGTCAAGGGAACCCGATTCGCCCACCGTGGCGGCAGCAACGACATTACCCTGCTGCGTACTCTTGGAAATCTCTTCTTCTGTCATCTGGTCAACCTGCTCTTCCACCGCCGGTTCACCGACCTGTGCTACGGCTACAACGCATTCCGGCGAGATTGTCTGCCGATGCTCGGGCTGATGCCGGGAGAAACCGACGGCATTCGGCGGCATGGCGACGGCTTCGAGATCGAAACCTTGATCACCCTCCGTGCGACCAAGGCCTGCCTGCGGGTCACCGAGGTCGGCAGCTTTGAGCACAAGCGCCTTCACGGCGCGAGCAACCTGAATGCGGGCCGGGATGGTATGCGCGTCCTGCGGACCATCCTCGTCGAATGGTCGGAAAACCTTACCGCCCGGTCACGAAACCGCGCCAGGTGGGACGGCATGCTGCTCAGCAGTCCCGGTCAACCGGTATCGACCATCGTCAGCCAGCGACGTCCGGGCGACCTTCCCCATGGCCGGCGCAGGACAACCGGCGCGACGGAATACGCGTGATGACCCCCCCGGCCGGCCCGCGGCTCTCGGTGGTCATCTGTGCCTATACCGAACGGCGCCGGCACGATCTGCAGCGCGCGGTGACCAGCATCGCCGAACAGACCAGGAAGGCCGACCAGCTGATCCTCGTCATCGACCACAATGACCGGTTGCGCCGGTGGGCCGAGGCTGCGTACCCCGGTGCCACCGTGATCCCCAACACCGGCCGCCGTGGCCTGTCCGGTGCCCGCAACTGCGGCGTCGGGGCCGCCACCGGCGACGTGGTCGCCTTCCTGGACGACGACGCCCACGCCGAGCCGGACTGGCTGGCCCAGTTGGCCGCCCACTACACCGACCCCCGGGTCGCCGGGGTCGGCGGTGCCGCCATGCCGGTGTGGCCGCACCGCCGACCCCGCTGGTTCCCCCCCGAGTTCGACTGGGTGGTCGGATGCAGCTACGTCGGGCTGCCGACCGACACGGCTGCGGTCCGTAACCCGATCGGAGCGGGGATGTCGTTCCGGCGGGCCGTGTTCGATCGCGTCGGCGGGTTCACCGAGGGGCTTGGGCGGGTCGGCACCACACCGCTGGGCTGCGAGGAAACCGAGTTCGGTATCCGCCTTCAGGCGATCCTCCCGGACGCTGTCGTCCGCTACGAGCCACGGGCACGGGTCTGGCACCAGGTAACCGGCGACCGGGCCTCCCTGCGGTACTTCCTGGCACGCTGCCATGCCGAAGGCCTGTCCAAGGCCGCGGTAGCCGACCGGGCCGGGGCGGACGCGGCGCTCGCCACCGAACGGCAGTACCTGAGGCGGACGCTGCCCCGAGCACTGGCTCGTGACCGCCACAGCCTGGGCACCTGGCCGCGAGCCGGGGCCGTGCTGGTCGGCACCGGGTCCACGGCCATCGGCTACGCACGCGGCCGGCTACGCCTCGCCGCCGGCCGGCGTGACACGCCACGTCAGCCGATCCCGTCGGAGGTAGCTGTGATCCCGATTCTGCTGTACCACTCGGTGACCGATTATCCGGTGGCGAGCTATCGACGTTGGACGGTCGATACCGCAACCTTTGTCCGCCATCTCACCCTCATTGCCGGTTCCGGCCGGGTACCGCTGACGGTGTCCGAGTATGTCGAACGGAGGCGGCACCAGACCCTGCCTCCGCGACCGGTCCTCATCACCTTCGACGACGGATTCGCCGACAACCTGGCCGCCGCTCGTGAGGTCGTCGCGCACGGGCTCACCGCGACCTGCTACGTCGTCACCGACTGGATCGGCCAGGTCGGCATGCTGCGCGGCGCCGACCTGCGGACCCTGGCCGGCCTCGGGGTCGAGATCGGTGGTCACAGCCACACCCATCCCCGGCTCGACGAGCTTCGCCCCGACGAGGCGCGCCGGGAGATCAGCGACTGCAACGCCCGGTTGACCGCTGCGATCGGCGCACCGGTGGGCTCCTTCGCCTACCCCCACGGCAATTACGACCATGCCGTTCGGCGGCTCGTCGGGCAGGCCGGCTTCACGTCCGCCTGCGGGGTGCGCAACATGATGTCGCACGGCGCCGACGACCCGTTCGCCCTTGCCCGACTGACCGTGACGGTCGACACCCCGGACCGGCAGATCAGGGCGTGGCTGGACGGGGCCGGCCGCGCGGCCCCCGCTCGGGAGTTGCTGCGTACGCGGGGCAGCCGGCTCTCCCGTCGAACGAGGGCTCGGCTCCTCGGCCCGCGTCTACCCTACCGACCAATCGTCACCGATCTGCCCGTACCAGCCGATCTGCCCGTACCAGCCGTCCCGGCGGCGTTCGGGGAGGTGCGGCCGTGACCACCACGCCGCCGGCCATGATGCTGCCGGGCGACGGTCCGATCGCGCTGCACGAGGTAGAACTGTCCGCGCCGCTTCCGGTGCTCACCGGTGACGGGCCGGCACAGGTGCTGGTCCGGCTGCACGGCCGTCCCCTGGGGGTGGTCGCTGCGACGCTGTCCCCGGCCGGCCTGCGCCCGGACCAGCTCGCCGGCCGGGTCATGGACAGACTCGGGCCGGACGTGGCCGCCCACCTGACCGCGGACGGGCTCGCGGTTCCCGAAACGGTCCCGATCGACGGAGTTGTGACGTCAGACGTCTGCCGGCCGGTGCTCCCCGCCGAGCTCGCCGGGACCGTCGTCGTGACAAGCTGCGTCGCCTCCCCCTCGCTGGCGGCCACGCTCGCGGGAATCCTGGCGCAGTCCGTGCCAGCGCAGGAAATCATCGTGGTCGACAACCGGCCGCGCACGAGCGGCATCCGCGAACAGCTCAGTCGGATGGCCGGCGAGGTGCGCTACGTCGCCGAGCCAGAGAGGGGGCTTTCCCGGGCCCGCAACGCCGGACTGGCCGCCGCGACCACACCGGTGGTCGTCTTCACCGACGACGACGTCGAGGTCGACCCGCGCTGGTTGGAGTTCCTCCTGTCCGGGTTCGCCGCCGGCTCGGGTGTCGTCGACGAGACGGTGGGGTGCGTCACCGGGCTGATCCGGCCACTGGAGCTCTCAACCCCGGCGCAGGTGTGGTTCGAGCAGTTCGGCGGCTTCGGCAAGGGCTTCGTCGGACGCCGGTTCGACCGCACCGAAAATCGATCAGGCGACCTGCTCTATCCCTATACCGCGGGCGTGTTCGGCAGCGGCGCGAACAGCGCTTTCCGGACTGATACGCTGCGTCAGCTTGGTGGTTTCGACGAATTTCTCGGCACGGGCACCGCGGCCCGCGGTGGCGAGGATCTCGACATCTTCCTGTCCGTGGTGCGCAGTGGCCACGTCCTGGTCTACGAGCCGGCCGCGCTGATCCGCCACCTGCACAAGCGGACCACTGTCGAACTGCGGCGCCAGATGTACGACTACGGGGCCGGCCTCGGGGCGATGGTCACCAAACGCATCGCGACTCAACCCGCCGAACGCCTCCAGATCGCCCGTCTCGTCCCCGGCGGCCTGCATCATCTTCTCCACCCACGCAGCAGCAAGAACGCCGGCAAATCCCGTGACTATCCCCGGTCCCTGACCTTGATCGAGTTGGTCGGTGTGGCCCGAGGGCCGGTCGGCTATGCCGCCAGCCGGGCCCTCGCCCGGCGCCGGCAGCGCGATCTTCCTCATGACCACGCACCGACTCCCGGTGCTCCCCCCGCCCCCTTTCCCAGGGCGCCCATCCCCGAACCGCGGATCTCCACCGTGACCACTGGAGCGCAACCATGAGCAGCGTGTACGCCCGCCGAACAACGCAGGCGGCGCTCGTGGCGGTAACCGTGATGCTCGCCTTTCTTGTGGTCTGCCGAACAGATTCTCCGGTACGGGTCCTGCTCGCCGTCCCCGCCGCCTTCCTCCTTCCCGGGGCCGCCGTGCTGGCCAGGCTCCCGGTCGACGGGACGGCGGCATGGATCGGGCTTGCCGTCGCCATCAGCCTTGCCGTCGACGTCCTGACCAGCATGCTCATGGTCTGGTCGGGATGGTGGCACCCAGCCGTGATGCAGTCCGTCGTGGGACTTGCCTGCTGCGCGGTCCTCATCCACAGCCTGCGCGCGGAGCTGCGCGCCCAGCCGCGCGCCCGGCCGCGCGCTGACGGGAAGGTGCGAGGGCGTTGACCGGCAGACCGCTGCTTCCGCCGGAGATACCGGATCCCCGGCTCGGCCAGAACGCGGCTTCCCAGCCCCACGCCGCGGCTGCCCGGGCCCGCCTGCGCTCGGTCCGTCAAAGACGGCCCGAGGACCCCGGAATCCGGCGGCCGGCGCGGTTGTCAGGCCCCTTCGCGACGGGCCTTCGCTGGCTGTTTCCGCTGGCGGTCGGCATCACCCTCTGGGGGCTGTCACTGCGGTGGATCCACGTCGAGAACCTCACCGACTACGGTCTCCCGCCGGCACTGCCCATCGCCTGGTACGTCGGCCTGGGCGTGCTCCTGCTCGGCGCTGTCGGCGCCGTCGGGCGGGCCCGCTTCCAGCCGTTCATCGCGGCGGCCTACCTGCTTGCCTGCATTCTCGTGCTCTACGGCACCCTTCCGCTCATCCTGGACGTTCCGCACTACCCCTGGGTGTACAAGCACATCGGCGTGGTCCGCTATATCGAGCAGCATGGCGGCGTCGACATCGACATCGATATCTACCACCGATGGCCCGGCTTCTTCGCCGGTACCGCGGTCTTCGGCTCGCTTGCCGGCCGACCCAACCCGATCGCCTTCGCCGCCTGGACCGAGGTCTTCTTCACCGGCATCGACGCCCTTCTCGTCTGGGCGGCCACCAGGACGCTGCTTCGCGAGCCACGGATCGCTGCGGGCGCGGCACTGGTCTTCGTCGTGACGAACTGGGTCGGGCAGGACTATTTCGCCCCCCAGGCCCTCAGCCGGACGCTGGCCCTCGCCCTGTACCTGGTGCTCCTGCGGCAACTCCGCACCGGCGCGCCGAGGGCCATCCTGCGGCGGACCGTGCGGTCCGCCGGAGTCCACAGCAGAAGGCCGCCGCTGCGCTTCGCCGCCCCGCCAGGCCCAACCTGGCCGCTGCCGGTGGCGGTCGGCGTCGTGCTGCTCCTGGACGGGGCGGTGGTGGTCAGCCACCAGTTGACCCCGTACCTGCTCCTCCTCGGAGTCGGTGCGCTGACCGCGGCCGGGCTTGTGCGGCCGCGGTGGGTGGTGGTCGCCATGGCCGGTCTGACGATCGCCTATCTGATCCCGCACTTCGCCTATGTTCAGGATCATTTCGGGGTCTTCAGCAGTCCCGACCCGTTCGCGAACGCCCGGTCAGAGGAGCCGCCGCTTCCTTCGTCGGGGAAGCTGGCCAAAACCACCGGACTGATCCTGACCGGCACGGTCTGGGCCCTGGCCGGAGTCGGCGGGCTGCGCCGGCTGCACCGCGGTGACGGCCGGGTGCTCCCGCTCATCCTGCTGAGCATCGCACCGGGCGTCATCCTGTTCGGGCAGAGCTACGGCGGTGAAAGCATCCTGCGGGCGATTCTGTTCTCCCTGCCCTGGTGCGCGCCGTTGGTGTGCTGCGCCGTCGCGCCGATGACCGGGCGGTGGCGACGGCGGCACGTCCTGGCGGGCTGCGGCGGGATTCTCCTCCTCGCCACGCTCTTCATGCCCGCCTTCTTCGGGAAGACGGAACTGAATCTCATGAACGCCGACGAGGTCCAGGCCGGTGATTATCTGTACGCGCACGCCCGGCCCGGGTCGGTGGCCGTGCTGACCGGGGCCACCTTCCCGAGCCGCTACGGGGCTCGATATCCCGAGGTGGACGATGTCCTGATCACCGACACCTTCGGCGAGCGCGCAATCAGGCCATCGACGGTGAATGCCGTGGCCGACTTCATCGGAACGTACCCGGGACGGGGTTACCTCGTTTTCTCGACGGCACAGGAGGTGTATGACCGTGTATACCGGACGGCGACCGCCGGTGCGCTGCGGGCGGTGGAGACGGCCGTCCGCTCCTCGCCGCGGTTCCGCCTCTGGTACGCGACCCGGAACACCCGTATCTACGAACTCGCCGGATAGCACCTGGACCCTGCCGCGGCCCCGTTCGCCGCGGACTCTGCCGCTATCGGCGAACGGGGCCGCCGGCCAGAGCGGTGCCCAGAGCGGTGCGCTGTACCGCAACGGCATGGCGTTGGCGATGAGCGGCGGCCTCTCGTCGTTGGTGGGCAGCCTCTACTGGGTGCTGGCCGCCCGGCAGGCCGACCGGCCGTCGGTCGGCGAGGCCACCGCCCTCATTTCGGCCCTCACCGGTCTGTCCTACCTGTGCCAGCTGGGCCTGGGGGGCGCATTGACCGCCTTCCTGCCGCAGGCGGGGGGCCAGGCGCGCCGCCTGGTCGTCGGCGCCTACGCCGGCGCGGCCGGCCTCAGCCTGCTGGTCGGTTTGAGTTTTGCCTTGCTGGCCGCCCGGATGAGCCCGGCTCTCGCAGTTCTCCAGTCACCCCGGATCGCCCTCTTCTTCGCCATCTCGGTGGCGATCTGGTCGCTGTTCGCACTGCAGGACAACGTCTTCACTGGCCTGCGGAAGGCGGTCGTCGTACCGATCGAGAACACCGCTTACAGCGTCGTCAAGCTCATTCTGCTCGTCACCTTCGGTGGCGGGGTGAGCGGACTGGCATTGTTCACCTCCTGGGTGATGCCCGCGGCGGTAGCCGTCATACCGGCGTCGGTCATGCTGCTGGTGTGGCTGCGACCCGCCGGACGTGCGCCAAGCCCACCCGGGCTGGCCGCGGACTTCCGAAAATACCTGGCCGGCGACTCGCTGGCGGAGCTGGTGTCCCAGCTCAGCACGACGCTCCTGCCGATGATTGTCATCGCCCGGATCGGGGCGACGGAAGGGGCCGCGTTCGGAATCAGTTGGTTGATCATATGCACGGTCGACGAAATCCCCTGGAGCCTCGGGACCTCGCTCACGGTCGAAGGCGCGCAGCCCGGCGCCGACTCTCGCCGCCTCCAACGGGCGATGCTGCGCCGCATTCTCCCGATTGTTATCGGAATCGTCCTCGCCCTCATCGTCGCCGCGCCGCTTGTACTGGCTCTCTTCGGCCCCTCCTACCGGGCCGACGCGACCACTGTGCTTCGACTGCTGCTGTTGGGCTCGGTCGCCCGCACAGTCGTCATCCTGGAGCTGTGCACGGCCCGCGCGCAGCGGAGGGCCGGGTGGCTCGTGTGTATCGAGGCGCTGCTGGCGGTGCTGGTGCTGCCCAGTCTCTGGCTGCTGGGTGGGAGCCTGGGACTGGCGGGGGTCGGCCTGGCCTGGTTCGGATCACAGACCGCGACCGCGTGTGTGGTGCTCGCCGCGGGTCGAACCGGCGATGACCAGGTCGACTCGCCACCCTACCGCGGCTTCTCCGCCCGCCCACAGGTCAGCACCGGAAAGCGCGCGTCCTGAACATCGAGATCCTTGCGACTGACGTCGCCGACTGCCAGACCCAACAACGCCGAGACACCGGCCAGGACGTTTCCGAAACCCTCCACCGTGGCCTCGATCCCGACTCGGGCGAGTTCGGCGCGAAGACCCGGCGGCGTCCAGCGCCACTTGTCGTCGGCCCCGTCGTCCACGTCAATACGTCCCAGTGCCGGAACCGAGATCAACAGGACGCCGTTCGGTCGAAGCGACCGCCACAGATTCTCCAGACAGCAGCCCGGAGAGGTGTACTGAAGGACCTGAGTGAGAATCACACAGTCGAACTCGGCGGCGGGCAGACTGTCCGCGACATCGAGGTCGACATGAAGATCGGCATGATGGTTCGTCTTATCCCGGTCGATGATCGTAATCCGACCCGGAGTTCCGAACCGCGAGCTGTATTCCGCGTTTTTGACCTCCAGTACATGCCCCCGGATATCGTTGGCATGCCGACTGATCCACTGTTCGATATAGTGCCGGTCGACCGGCAGCCCGCGGTCCCATCCGTAACGGTCGCTGAACGGCCTGACCCGTTTCATGTTCCCCCACGACACCCGGCGCCCAGGCGCGTTCCGCAGCGTCCAGTACGCCATCTGCCGCACCACTTGCGGCGATCGCCGGTAGTAGCCGAGAGCCCACTCCGGCGGGAATCTCTCCCGCTCGACCGCCGGGTTCCCCGCCCTGGGCCTGTCACGTTGCATCACGTCACGCGTCACAGCCTTTCCGGTCGTCGTCACCGCCAGGCGGCCGTTTGCCGCTCCCGGGCGTAGAGCAACGGTCCGGCGGCGTAGCCGGCGAACTCCCGCAGCAGGGCACCCTTCGGGGCCTGGACCCGCCCGTCGAGCCGCTGGCTCGTCGCATGGCCGATGCGGGCCATCCCACGCAGGCCTCGTGGGATGCGACGTACCACCTCACCCCGGGTCGACCGCTGGAGAAGCAGCTTGGCCAGGAAGGCCGTGAAACCGGAGCCGTAGCCGAACATCTGAGCGAGCAGCGCCGCGTCGTCGGCGCGGTGGTGATGCCAGACGAAGGCGGCTGGTTCGTACGCGATCGCTCGGCCCGCCCGCAACATGCGCACGAAGAGATCGAGGTCCTCGCCGCCCCGGCTCCTGGTGCCCGCTCCCAACGCCTCGTCGAAGCCACCCAGGTCCCGCAGGAACGCGACGTCGAACCCGACATTCGCGCCGGTGCCGACGAAACCTATATAGGGGTACAGCGGACCGTGCCGCTCGTTGTCGGCGAGGTCGAAAAGCACCGGCTCGCAGCGGGTGGACCAGTACGACGCCCGGGCGTCGAAGTAGACTTCGGCCGCGCTCACGATGCTCGCCGTGCAGACGAGTCCCGTGACGCACGCAACGTCCGGCCGGCGCCGGAAACCCCGAACCAGCCCGTCGATCCAGCCGGGGTCAACCGAGACGTCGTCGTCGGTATAGGCGACGTACACCCCCCGCGCCAGCGCGAGCCCGCGGTTGCGGGCGCGGGAGAGACCCGGGCGTGGTTCGGGGACATAGCGGAATCGTTCGTCGGTGGCCGAAAACGAGTCGACGACCCGCTTCGTGGCGTCGCTCGACGGGGCATTGTCCACGATGAGGAACTCGACGGCCGGATAGGTGACCTCCGTGAGTCGACGCAGGCAGTTGGCCAGGATCTCACTGCGGTCTCTGGTGGCGACGACGACGGAGACGAGATCCGTGGAATCGAGATCGGTGGATTGAACCTTGTTCGGGCAGGCCTCGGTGGCCGCGGCAGGCCTGGTGCGGGCGTCGAGGCGCTCGAGCGGGCGGAGACCCTCGCCGACCAGGTGATCGTTGATGCGCCCGCCGAACTCCGACCAGACCCTGCCGAGCAGCTCATCGACGTCGATGCCGGTGGCCGTCCTGGCGGCCGCCGCGTAGCCGAGCGGCTCACCGTGCAGCAGGGCGAGGACCCGCGCACGTCGCTGACGGTCGCGTGGCGGCACGACCGAGCGCACGACGCCCCCGGCCGACACCTCGAGCTCACAGCACCAGATACCCTCGTCGGCCGCGGCTGGGCCGGCCGGGGACTCCCGATTCCCGTGCAGGTTCATCCGACGCTCCTCGCCTCGTGATCTTCGGCCTCGTGATCTTTGGTGTGTCCGCGGATCGTCCGTTGGACCGGGAGAACTCGACGCAATGCCCCACCCAGTTCCCGCTCGATGTCGGGACGGATGTCGGGACGTCGGTAAACCTGCGATCTGCGCACCGTCTCGACGAGCGCATCAACGCGGGTATGGCGCTCCACCTCGATCCTGGGCAGGGCATAGCGGTCCTGAGCCGTGGGGAAGGCGCGCCGAGTTTGCAGCGCGAACGCCGCGTCGTATCCCGCCTTCTTCACCATCATGCGCACGCGCGCGTCATGTTCCCCGTAGGGATAGGCGAACAGGCGTGGCACGGGCAGCCCGATGGCCGCGAGGTCGCCGCGCGCCGCGGAAAGATCGTCCCACAGGCCGGCCCCACTCATCCTCGTCAACTGCCCGTGAGTGCGGGAGTGCGCCGCCACTTCCCAGCCTTCCTGGTGAAGGGCACGCAGCCGGCTCGCGTCGAGGAGCGGCAGCCTGGCGGCGCCGTTCACCGCATCCCACCTGTTCCAACCGCCGATCTCTTTCGTGACCACGAAAACCGTCGCGGGAATACCAAGTTCCCGAAGGACGGGCACGGCGTGTTCGAACAGACTCGAATAGGCGTCGTCGAAGGTGAGGACCAGCGACTGATGCCGGGCGGGCCGGCCGTCGAGATGATGCAGGAGTTCATCGACCCCGACGAAGGTGAAGCCGGCGCCCAGCAGGGCTGTCAGCTGGGCCCGGAACTGTGGCGGGGGAACCGCATACCTACTCAGCAGGGGATCCGACACGTCCTCTATCGCATGATAGGCAAGGATCCGCAGGCCAACGTCCGGTGCGTGCAGGAGACCGCCGCGCTGGTGGGTTCCCCGCCAGTAGGAGCAGTCGCGTAGTCCCAGGAACATCCATCTGGTGGGCCGGTCCACCTTCCCGGCGCTGACTCTTCCGAGCACGAGACCCGCCGGGACGCGGGACGCCCAGGGCGGTGCCGCCGCCGCGGCCCTGGTGAGGCTTCCTCTGATCGTCTTCCCGCCATGCTGGGCAAAGAGCAGGTCACCGAGACCCGGATGTTTTCGGGAAAGCGCGGCATCGGCCTGCCCGGCCTGCGTCCACTGCCTCAGGTGCGCCTCGGGCGAAACGACGTAACGCTGGTAGGAGACGGCGTCGGCGGCGAATCGAACCCGCGCACCGCTCTGCAGCAGCCGGTAGAGGAAGTCGGTGTCCTCACCGCCGAAGCTGCCGCCGGCGGTAAAACCCGTGTCGAAACCGCCGAGCCTGGCGAAGGTCGACGCCCGCATCGACACCTGCCCGGAGAGCAGGTCCGCGACGGTCAGCCGCCCGTCCGACCGCAGCAGCCTCCGGCGGCGTGCCCGGGCCCACCGGTCGACTCCGTAGGTGAGCACCGTAGGAGGCGAGGCGGGGTGCATCGGGATGTGGCCGACCACGGCGTCGGCGCCGGCGGCGAGAAGCCGCTCATGCTCGACGAGGAGCCGCCGGTCCGCCGCCATGTCGTCGTCGAGAAAGAGGATGAACTCGCCGAGCGCGCCCGCGGCGCCACGGTTTCTCGCTGCGGCCGCGCCCGCGTTCTCCTGCCACAGGATTCGCTTGGAGAACGGCAGAGAGACAGCCTGGAGAGCCTTCTCAGTGCCATCCGTGGAACCGTCGACGACGACGATCAATTCGCAGGGCCACGGCATATCGAGATACCTGAGTTCCGCAATACTCTGCAATACCACGTCTCGGCGGTTGTATGTCGGCATCACAATGCTGAACCGGACCGAACGCCCATTACGGGCGGGCTGCCCCGCCGAATGGTCCGGGATGTCCACGCTCGGTTTCTCACGGTAGCTCATCGCGAATTCCACCGAGCCAACCCGGATGACGCTCGCCCCATGGGCCTGACTCTAGTTCGAGCCGGTCGGTGCGGCGGGACGCGACCCGCGGTCGTGTCGTCCAGGCAGATCAACCTCACGATCGCGTTCCACGAGCGCGGATAACGCTACGCGGCACGCAGCGGCAGAGCCCGGTCCCGGTCACCGGCAACGTACCCGGTCGCTTCCTTCGTTTTCTTCACACCGTTGATGCGAAGTAATCCCATGGCGGGTAGTACCAGGGTTAGTAATCCCAGGGCAAGGTTCCTGGGGATGGTCATGGTGTGTGGGCGATTGCGAACTCCCTCGACCGAGGCGTCGCCTGACCGGGGCGCCGCTACTGGGCACCCAGTAGCGGCGCCGCTACCGCGCATCCGGCCGGCGGGGCTGGTCGCGCAGGCGTTCCAGCGCCCGCCGGTCGCGCTTCGTCGGCCGCCCGGCGCCCCGATCGCGCACGGCCACCACCGGCGGCACCTCGCGCGCGACCGGCGGGCTGCGGTCGACGAAGGACTCCGCGGCAACGGGCGCGCCGACCCGCCTGTGCGGGATCCGGGTGACGACGACGACCCGCTCGTGCCCGGGCTGGCGCACCCGGATCTCGTCGCCGGCCCGCACCGGATGGGCCGGCTTGACCCGCTCGCCGTTGAGGCGGACATGGCCGGCGCGGCAGGCGGCGGTCGCCTGCGATCGCGTCTTGACCAGGCGCACGCACCAGATCCAGGTGTCGATCCGGGCGGTTCCCGCCGGCGACGTCATAGGCGTGGGCGACGTCATAAGTCTGACTGTACGAATCGACCGGCCGACCTGTCGTCGTTCGGGGACGGTCAGGCGGTGACGATCGACCTGCGTGGCGGTAGCAGGGCGCTCGTGACCGCCGCGACCGTGCCGGCGCCGGGACCGGCGTCGGTGAGAGCCGCGACGGAGTCAATGGGGTGGGAAGGCCGTGACGGGCCCGGTGATCGACAGCCGCACGCGGGTGCCGGGTTCGGGAAGCTGGCGCCCCGGCACCCGCGCCGTCACGGTGCGGCCGGACCGGTCGAGCCGGAGCTGGACGGTGGCGTCGTGGCCGAAGTACCGCACCTCGGTGACCCGGCCGACCACCACGTTCCGCTCCTTGTTCCGCTCCTTGTTCCGCTCTTCGTTCCGCTCTTCGTTCTCGTTTCGGTCCTGGCTCTCGTGCTGGTTCTGGTTCTCGTTCTGGTTCTCGTTCTGGTTCTTGTCGCCGTCCGCCGCGGCGAGGAGCCTGATCTGTTCCGGCCGGACGAGCAGGCGCGCCTCGCCCTGGGGAGACCCGGGCCGGACGGCGAGTTCGCCAAGGTCGCAGGAGGCGGTGAGCCCGGTGACGACGGCGGGCATGAACACGGCGGCGCCGACGAAGGCCGCGACGGTCGGGTTGCCGGGTGAGGCGTAGACGCCCTGGGGTGTGCCGGTCTGGGCGATGCGACCGGCGGCCATGACGGCGACCTGGTCGGCCAGTGACAGCGCCTCGTTCTGGTCGTGCGTGACGAGCAGCGCAGTGGTCCGGTTGGCACGCAGCGCTTCGACGACGGCGCGGGCGGTGTTCAGGCGGAGCCCCGCGTCCAGGGAGGAGAACGGCTCGTCGAGCAGCACCAGGGACGGCCGCGGGGCCAGGGCCCGCGCCAGCGCCACGCGCTGCTGCTGGCCGCCGGAGAGCTGATGAGGGAACCGGCGGGCCAGGCTCGCGTCCAGCCCGACGAGGTCGAGCAGCTCGGCGGCCCGCCCGGCGGATCGGCGTTCGGCGCGGGGCAGGCCGAACCCGATGTTGGCCGCGACGTCCACGTGCGGGAACAGGGCACCTTCCTGCGGGACGTACCCGACCCGCCGCCGCTGGGCGGGAACGCTGCGACCGGGGCCGAACACCCGTTCGGCGCCGAAGTCGATCGTCCCGCCGTCCGGGTCGCCGAATCCCGCCACCAGCCGTAGCAGGGTGGTCTTGCCGCAGCCCGACGGCCCGAGCACGGCCGTCACACTGCCGTCGGGCACTCGCAGATCGATCCCGGCGAGGGCTGTCGTGGCGCCGAACCGTTTGGTGACCTGGCTGACACTCAGCGCTGTCACGTGCTTCTCCTAGCAGAACGGGTGAGCAGGAAGGTCGCCGGGGTCGACAGCAGCACCATCAACCCCGCGTAGGGGGCGGCCGCGCCGTAATCGACGTCGCGGACGTTGCTCCAGAACTCGGTCGCCAGGGTGTCGGTGCCGGTGGGTGACAGCAGCAGGGTCGCGGTGAGTTCGGTGACCACAGCGAGGAACACCAGGATGGCGCCGGCGCCGACGCCGGGGGCGATCAGCGGCAGGGTGACCCGCAGCCAGGCCCGCGTCGGGCGCAGGCCCAGGGCGTGTGCGACGTCGTCCAGGACGGGTGGCGCCTGCGCGATCGCGCCCCGTACCGCCACCGTGGCCCGCGGCAGGAACATGATCGCGTAGGCGGCGATCAGGAGGGTGGTGGTCTGGTACACGGCCGGCAGGATGTGCAGCGATACCGTGACGAGAGCGAGCGCCACCACGATGCCCGGCAGCGCGTTGGCCGTGTAGGTGCTGCGTTCAAGCAGCGTCCCGATCCGGCCCGGGTGGCGTACCGCGAGCCACGCCACCGGAAGCGCCAACAGGACGGTGCACAGCGCGCCGGCGAGGCCGAGTCCGGCCGCGGTCGCGGCGGCGGTGGCCAGTTCGACGGCGGGGAAGGCGGCGGAGGCACCCACCAGCAGCCAGCGGACGAGGCTCACCAGCGGCACGCCGAGCGCCAGGCCCACGACCGCGCCGAGCCCGCCGACGGCGGGGGCGGTGAGCCGGCCGAGCCGGGCGGGTTGCGCGGTGCGGCTGGCTCCGGGCCCGAGCCGGGCGTAGCGGTGCCGACCGCGCAGGCTCAGCTCGGTGCCGACCAGGACCGCGCAGTACAGCACCAGGACGCCGGCGAGCATGTTCGCCGCCGGGCCGTTGAACGACGAGCGGTACTGGTCGTAGATGGCCGTGGTGAAGGTGGGGAACCGCAGCATCTGCAGGGCGCCGAACTCGGCGAGCAGGTGCAGGCCGACCAGCAGCGACCCGCCGAGGACGGCCGGGCGCAACTGCGGGAGCACGACCCTGGTGAACGTCCGCCACGGGCCGAGCCCGAGTGACCTGGCGGATTCCTCCAGCGCCGGGTCCAGCCCCCGCAGGGTCGCGCCGACGGGGAGGTAGACCAGCGGGTAGTAGGCGAGTGTCACGATCAGCAGGGCGCCCGGGTATCCCTCGACGTCCGCGGTCAGCGAAACCCAACCGTAGCTGACGACAAACGCGGGCAGTGCCAGCGGAGCGGCGAGCAGCACGTGCCAGACCCGTCGTCCCGGCAGGGCCGTCCGTTCCACCAGCCAGGCGGCGGCCGTGCCCAGGACGGCGCTGGCCGCCATCCCGCCGGTCACGAGCTTGGTGGTGTTGACCAGCAGCTCGCCGACCCTGGGCCGGATCAGCAGCCGCCAGGCCTCCGACCAGCCCACACTGACCGTGTATCCGACGACGAAGAACAGTGGGACGGCCGCGAGCAGCGCGACGAGCACGCAGGCCAGCAGCAGCGGGCGCGGGTACGCCGGGCCGGTGCGTACCCACCATCCCGCCGTCGTGGGCTGGCCGTTCAGAGCAGGCCCGCCCGCTGCATCAGTTCGACGACCTTTGGTCCGTTCAGGGTCGAGATGTCGATGTCGGGCGGATCGAGGGTCGACAGCGGCTTCAGCGCAGGGTTCGTGGGGACCGCGTCGGACACGGCGTACTCCAGGGCACCGCTGTCGACCAGCGCCTTCTGCCCGGCGTCGCTGGTGAGGAAGGCGACCAGCCGCTGCGCCTCGGCCTGCTGGTCGCTGGCCGCGAGGACGCCGGCGCCGGAGACGCTGACGAACGCGCCCGGGTCCCGGTGGCCGAAGAAGTGCAGGTCGACGTTCCTGCTGTCCTTGCCCGACTCCGCCTGGTCCTGGTACCAGTAGTAATGGTAGATCACAGCGGCGGGGACCTCGCCCGCGTTCACGGCGCGCAGCGCGGCGATGTTGTTGTCGTAGATCTTCGCATTGCGTTTCAGCCCGGCGAGCCACTCGGCGGTGGCCCCCTCGCCCTTCACCGCGAGTACGGCGCTGACGATGGCCTGGAAGTCCGCTCCGGCCGCCGCGACACCGACCTTCCCCTTCCACGCCGGTCCCGCCAGGTCCATGATCGACGTGGGCAGCTCGTTCTTGGCGACCTGCCCACGGTTGTAGATGAACACCGTCGACCGGGCCGCGAAACCGACCCAGTTGCCGGTGCTCGGGACGTACTGGTCAGGCACCTGGCCCAAGGTGGCCCGGTCCAGTTTGCTGAAGCGGCCGGCGCGGTCGACCAGCGTCATGGCCGGCGAGTTCTCGGTGACGAAGACGTCCGCCGGCGAGCTGTCGCCTTCCTGGACGATCTGGTTCGCCAGCTCGGGGTCGCCGCCGCGACGCAACTCGACCTTGATGCCGGTCTGCTTGGTGAACGCGTCCACCATCACCCGCATCAGGTCCTGGTGCTGCGCGTTGTAGAGCGTGATCGTCTTCCCGTCGTCCCCCGAGCCGCACGCTGACAGGCCGGCCAGGCAGGTGGCCGTCACCAGCACGACCAAGGTTCTTCCTAACGAACCCATCGGGCTCCTCCAGCTGAACACTCCACCTGAACCCTCCACCTGGACAGACACGTCCGACCGACCTCGAACCCCTAATCGGTGTAGAAGTTAACTCATGCTTACCTTAGCGCCGTAGAATGTGACGAGTGGCACAAGTCGGGAGCGCTGGCGGGCGAACCGCGGAGCGGACGCCTGGCGCCGAGTGGGATCGGCACGCCCGCCGTGAGCCGGCTGAGAAGGCCCATGGCATGGAACGAGACCTTCCACGCGGCGACGCCGACGGTGAGCGAGGCCAGCAGCGCCAGGACCGGATGGTCGTCCTGCAGAAGGGGGAACACCTGCCAGTGGGTCAGGTAGATGTAGAGCGAGCTGCCGGCCAGCGGGCCCGCCAGCCGGCGCAGCGGGCGTGGGCAGCGGACGCTCGTGGTCCAGGCCAGCAGGAGCACGCCGCCGAGCACCACGTGCTCCCGGCGTGCGTCAGCGAAGAACCCGGGGATGGTGAGCGCCGCCGCCGCGGTGAGGGCCAGCCGCTGCCGTACCGTGGTCGCGGCGGCGGTGGCCCATCCCAGCGCGAACAGCCAGAGCACCGCCACCGACGTCTGGGTGTGGCGTGGTCCCGGCGGTAGGGCCACGACGTCGAAGCGGGTGAGCAGACCGGCGGCGAGGACACCGGCGGCGACGGCCCACGGGCGGCGCCGCTGCCAGCGGTCGAACGCCGGCACGCCGAGCAGGGCCGCGAGGACCAGCAGGATCTGGACCAGGGCTTCGACGAACCAGAACTCCCAGGGTGGGCCCGCGCGGTCCGGCCCGAACACGCTGTTGAGCAGCACGATGTTGGCGGGTTCGTGTTCGTCCATGACGAGCACGAGTACGGTGATGAAGACGATGCTCGGCATCGCGAGGTACGCGATGCTGCGGAGCAGCCCGCGGACCCGGTCGCGCCGCGGCGCCGCGGTCAGGTGGAAACGGGCGAAGTTGTAGCCGGCGACGGCGATGAGGAGATGGGCGCCCCCGAGGATGCCGCCGACGGCGTCGAAGGTGTTGGCGTGCGTCCCGACGATCAGCACGATCGCAACCGCCCGGAGCAGCACGCTGGTCTCGATCGAGCTGCCAGAGCCGCCAGCCCGGCGCTTCGGTCGCGTGGCCGGCTTCAGGTCCCGCACGGCCATGGTGTGCCAGCCGGCGGGCAGGTGTCCGAGGGCGTCCTCCAGCCGCAGTGACAGTTCCACGTAGGACAGCGAGTCGCCGCCCAGGCTCACGAAGGTGCTGTCGTCGGTGACATCGTCGCGGTGGAGCAGCTCGGCGAACAGCCGGCGTACGTCGGCTGTTCCGTCCGACGGTCCGTCCCGTCCGGTGGGCGCGGTCGTGCGCGCCGGTCGCGCGTCGCGGGCGATCTCCTGCAGCGCGACCAGATCCGGTTTGCCGGTGGCCAGGCGGGGCAGGGCGGCCAGGCGGTGGACGCGGACGGCGTTCTCCGGCAGCCGGCAGGCCCGCGCGACCAGCCGGCGGACCGAAGGCGTGTCCCGGTCACCCTCGATCATCACGTCAACGGCGTCGTCGCCGGTCACGCAGCAGGCGCTGAGCCCCTGGCCGGCGAGGGTGTCTTCCACGTGTTGCAGGTCGATCCGGATCCCGAAGACCTTGGCGGATCTGGTCTGCCGTCCCACGATCTCGTACAGGCCGTCATCGGTGCGGCGCGCGACGTCCCCGGTGCGCAGCTCGTCGAGCGTCGGACCGAGCGCGAGGTCCGAGGCCGTCCGCGCGTAACCCATCATGACGTTGGGCCCGGAATAGACGAGCTGCCCCAGATCCCCGGTGCTGTCGGTGCTCCCGGTGCGGTCGGCCAGCGGCTCGAGCCGGAACGACCCGCCCGGGACCGGGACTCCGATGGTGTGGGGGTGGGTCGGCGCGAGGTGCGGCGGCAGGCAGGACATCCGCGCCGTGGCCTCGGTCTGGCCGTACATCACGACGAAGTCCCAGCCGTTGCGTCGTCCGAGCTCGGCGTAGCGGGCCACCCGGTCCGGCGCCAGTCGACCGCCGGCCTGCGTGATGTAGCGCAGATGCGGCAGCGACATCGCGTCGAAACCGATCCTGTCGAGCAGGTCGAACGTGTAGGGGACGCCAGCCAGCGAGGTTCCCTGCCCGTCCCGGAAGAGGTTCCAGAAGCAGGCGTCCACGACGGACAGGGACGTCAGGATCAGACCGGCCCCGCACAGGAGGTGACTGTGCACGACCGACAGCCCGTAGCAGTAGTACAGGGGCAGGGTCGTCGCGGCGCGGTCGCCGGGGCGAAGGCCGAGGCACTCGACGATCGACTCGGCATTGGCCTGCAGGTTCGTGTACGACAGCCGGACCAGTTTCGGTGAGCCCGTCGAGCCCGACGTGCTCAGCAGCAGCGCGAGGTCCGGATGAAGGTCGTGCTTCGAGCCCTCCCGCCGCTGCTCGACGCGGGTCCGCGTGCCGGCCGGGCGGATCACCACGTCGGGGTCATAGGACGTGATCAGGGCGTCGGTCGACGCGGCGTTGTCACCCGGCACCAGCAGGACCGCGTGCCCGGCGGACAGCGCCGCCAGGTACAGGACGAGGACGTCGATCGTGTTGACCGCCGCGAGGAGCACCAGCCGCCGCCCGGCGCCGAGCCGACCGGCGGCGGCGTCGACGCGTGCCGCCAGTTCGCGGTAGGACAGCCGGCCCTCAGCCGTGACAACGGCCGTGCGGTCACCGTGCCGTTCAAGGTGGCGGGCGAGGAACACAGTCGAGCTTGCGAGGGACGGGCCTGCCTTGGTCACCCAGCCAATGTACAAGTAAGGAAAGCCTACCCTAAGTCATACCTCTCACTGCGCCTACGTCATCGACCTGTGACGTTCGGTGCCGCAGCCGCCCATGGATGATCTTGCTGTGTGGCGGTGGCAGTGGCGGCGGCAGCGGTGGTGATGGTGGCCCCCCGCCCCAGGGCGGCACCCACCTGCTGGGAGGAGTTGAGTAACGCCGCGGGCGATATGGCGTCGTCGTCGGTTCGGAATGATGTCCAGCGGATAAGCGTGGTTCGCCGGGTGGCGGGCATCAGCTTGTTGACCTGTGATGTCGAGCGCCAGCTGACGGCAAGGTCCTTGTATCGGTGACCGACGAGGGGAGAATAGGATCGTGAGCGACATAACTGCCTCAGATCGTCGTACACATGAAAGATCCACAAATGTGCCCTGGTTTGGTTTTCTCGCCGTTGGAGCAGCTTTTGCCCTGTTCGCGCTGGCCATTCCGCAGTTCGATCTGACCACGGTATGGTCGATCGCCGTGCTTCTCGGGATCGTCCTGCTCCTCGGTGCGGTGAGTGAGTTGCTGGCGGCGGCGGCGACGGCCCGGGACTGGCGCTGGTCCCATGCGCTGCTCGCGGTGCTGTTCGTGGCCGGCGGGGTGGTGGCGCTGGTCTGGCCGGATCCCACGGTCAAGGCAGTGGGCCGGATCGCGGCCTGGTTCTTTTTGATCAAGGGTCTCTACGACGTCGTCAACTCGTTCGTCGCCCGACGGACTGAGCAGCAGGCCGCGGCCGGGCAGTACGCCACCGCGGCGGAGGGCCGCCCCACCCCGGCCCAGTGGTGGATGCCGCTGATCGTCGGTGCGTTGGAGATCGGGGCGGCGTTCTGGGTGGTGGGTTCCCAGCGGGTCTCGTTGCCGCTGCTGGCCCTGTGGGTGGGCCTCACGGCCCTGGCGATCGGGCTGACCAAGATTGCCATGGGGTTCCGGCTGCGGGGCGTTTCCCGACCGCCCGCCTCGCTGGAGGGCCTGGCGATTCCCGGCTTCGGCGCCGGCGCGGTGGAAGGCAGGCGGCTGGAGGAGGGGCGCGTCCAACGACCCGTGTCCGGGAACCGTTGACGATCCCGGGTGGTCCCCGGATCCCGGCCCCGGTTTCTTCCCGGCCCATCGGCTTCCGCCACCGCGGTCGGTCTGACCCTGACGCCCCACCGCCCCGACTCGCGTCAGGGCGGTGGGGCGTCAGGGTTGTGCTCCGCGGGAGGCTCTTCGCCGCCTCGGCGCGCGTCGGCATAGCCTCGGCGGCGTGATCCGTGAGCCGCTGCCCGTCCCGTCGGAGACGGCCTTCCCGTCGTGGGTGATCCGCTTGCATGCGCGTGCGCTCGCGCGGTTGACCGGCGCGCCCGAGGCGCGGCGCAGCGTCCGGTTCTTCGCCGACCAGGGCCGGGTCGTCGCGGTCCTCGTCGGGCTGTCCGTTCTCGGTTCGGCCGCCGTCGCCGTCGGGCCGTTCGTCCTGCGCCATCTCATCGACACGTCGTTGCCCACCGGCCAGGTGCGTGACCTCGTCGTCCCCGTTCTGCTGCTGTGCGCGGTGCTGGTGTTCGAGTCGAGCGTGCTTTCGGTGCGCATGGCGCTCATCGCTCGGCTCGGCGGCGTTGTCTCCGTGCGGATCCGTCAGACGGTGAACGCTCACCTGCAGCGCCTGCCCTTCGCCTTCTTTCCCCGCAGCCAGCAGGGGGAGGTGATGACGGTGATGTCCACCGACGTCCTGAACGCCCAGAACGCGATTTCCGCCACCGTGCAGGCGGTGGTCTGCCGGATCGCGGACATCGTCGTCGGCTCGATCGTCGTCTTCGTGCTGGACTGGCGTCTGAGCCTGGCGGTGATGGTCTTCGCGCCGGCCACGCTGCTGATCGTCCGCTCGGGCCGGCGGCGGCTCGCCGCGCTGTCCATCCGCCAGCGGGAGCTCGACGGTCTGCTCATGGTCCAGGTCGCCGACACCTCGTCGGTCTCCGGGGCGCTGCACGTGCGGCTGTTCGACCGGGTCGACTACGAGCAGACCCGCTTCGACGCGGCGGGCGCCGAGCTGCTCGCCGCCGCCGAGGATCAGGCCCGGCTGATGTCGCGGGTCCGGTTCCTGGTCAACCTCGGGATTATCGCGACGATGACGGCGGTGCTGGCGCTGGGGGCCTGGCTGGTCTCCAGCGGTCGCATCACGCTCGGGACGGTCGCAGCCCTGGGCGGCGCGTTGCTGGTGGCCTTCGGACCACTGTCGTCCGCTGTCAACCTGCGTGCGGAGCTCGCGGGTGCGGGCGCGTCCTTCCGGCGGATCTTCTCCCTGCTTGACGTCCCGCAGGACGAGGTACGCCTGAGGTTCGAAGGGGCCCGGGCCCCCGCGCTGACCGTCCCCCGCGCACCGCGGTCCGGGACGGAACCGGTGCCGGCCGCCGCTCGCTGGGGAGTCGATGCCGGCCGGGGACTCGATCTGACGTTCGACGACGTATGGTTCTCTTACGATCTTGCCACGGCCGAGGACCGGCCGGACGGCGACTGGCCGGACGACGACCCGACGTGGAACCTGCGCGGGGTGACCCTGAAAGTCGCCGCGGGGACGACGACGGCGATCGTCGGGGCCAGCGGGGCCGGCAAGACGACCATCACCTATCTGGCCAGCGGCATGCACCGGCCGCGGCGCGGCGGCATCCGTCTCGGCGGGGTTCCCCTCGACGACATCCCGCCGGATAGTCTGCACACGATGATCGGCGTCGTCCCTCAGGACCCGCATCTGTTCCATGACACGATCGCGGCGAACCTTCGTTACGGCCGGTTGGACGCAACCGACGACGAGCTGCGTGCCGCCCTGGCGGCCGCCAGCCTCTCCGCCCTGCTCGACCGGCTGCCCGAGGGCCTGGCGACCCGGGTCGGCGCCCGGGGCTACCGGTTGTCCGGTGGTGAGCGGCAGCGGTTGGCCATCGCCCGGGTCCTGCTGCAGTCACCACGGGTGCTGGTGCTGGACGAGGCGACCTCGGCGCTGGACACCGTCTCCGAGGCCGCCGTGCGCACCGCCCTGGACCGGCTCGCGGTGGGGCGGACGTGCCTGGTGATCGCGCACCGGCTGTCCACGGTGATTGACGCCGACCGCATCTACGTGATGGACCACGGCCAGATCGTCGAGGACGGCACGCACAGCGAGCTGCTCGCCGACGGCGGCGCCTACGCCCGCCTCTACCGGCCCACCGTCGTCTGATCGGGTGGGGGCTGTCGGTGGTGGTGCCGTCGCGAGCTGGCCGGCGGGAGGCCGTTACCCGCGTCGGCAGCCTTCCCGGTGCGCCCGGACCGCCCGTAGCACGCCCCGGGCGAGCAGGAACAGCACGAACAGCATCCCGCCGGCCGGCAGCGCGACCAGCAGCGCGGAGACGACCTCCGCGAATGCGGTGACCAGCTTCCCGTCACGGGTCGCCCGGCCCGCCAGCCCGAGATAGTCCCACATGGCCCGGGTCGTCCGGGTAAGCACGAACGGAACCGAGACCATGAGCACGACCAGGTTCACCAGGATCAGCGGCGCCGCGAGCAGCGCCCAGGCGGTCACCACGATCCGGGCCGGCCGGGTCAGCCCGTCCGGTCGGCTTCGGATGTCCGGCGGGGTCAGCCCGTCCGGTCGGCTCCGTCCTGCTGATCGGGCAGGCCGCCCGCGCGGGACGCGGTTGCGCCGCCGTGGCAGCGTCGCGCGTAGCGCCGGCCCCATCCGGTTGAACAGGTCCGGTACCCCGGCCAGGTCGCTGACGATGTAGTAGCCGTCGAGCCGGACGAAGGGCGCAAGCTGGCGCATGGCATCCAGGTGGACAAGGACGACGGCGGTCACCAGCACACCGGCGTGGGTGAGCGCGAGAGCCCCGGCGAGCAGCAGAACGAACAGTCCGTTGAAATAGATGCCGCCGAGGTCGGTGCGCAGCCGGCCGAGCCGGCTCAGCCGGTAGGAGTCGGTGACGTCGGTGAAGAAGGCCGGCCACACCAGGTACATGCCGAAACCGATGACTCCCGGGCGGGCACCGCCGTAGTGGCAGGCCGCGGCGTGCCCGCATTCGTGGAACAGTGCGCCGGCGAGGGCCAGGCCGACCACCACCAGGATCAGCGCCGGGGTCGCGAGCACCTCCGCCGCGCTGTCTCGGACGCTGTGCCGGCCGAACGTCCACACGTCGGTGACCACCAGCAGGGCCAGCAGCAGGGCCACGGCCGCTGGCCGGAACAGCATCGCGAACACCCGGCTGACCCGGTGCACGGCCGGCGCGGGTAGCAGGGTGTGCCGGGCTGCGAGTGTGAACAGCGCCTTCGCCCGTGGTGCCGGGGTGACGCCGTTCTCGCTGGCGATCAGGCCGAGTGGCATGAGCCGATCCGCTACGAGGTACGCGACGTCGGCGCCACTCATCCGGCGGGCGCAGACCACCGTGACCCGGTCGGCAATCGCGGCGACGTCGCGGGCGCCGTCCGCCGCTTCGAGGATGTGCGCGAGCAGTTCGGTGAGTGCGACGACCTGACCGTCGGCGCGGCGGGCCAGGAAGACGGGTCGGGCCAGGCCCGACCCGGTGAACTCGCCGAGTAGCGCCAGGCCGTCGGCCCGGCTCGGTCTGGCGGGTACCTCGGTCGGCCCGGGAACGCCCGTCGGATCGGTGACGCCGGTGACGCCGGTGATATCGGTGACGCCGGTGATATCGGTGAGGTCGGGCGTCCGGTCCGGTTTGGAAGGCACCGGCGGCATCGTTGTCGGCCGGGTGGACGACCGGGTGGACTCGGTCATCTGCGTCCCATCCTCATTGTCATGAACTGGCGGGAAGCCGGCCGCCGGTCCGTCGACCGGCGGCCGGCCGGGTGACCACCCCGGAGGAATCCGGCGGTGTATCTGTCGGTCGTAGCGGTAAAGCGGTAAAGCGGTAAAGCGGTCGGTGTTATTTCTGTATGATGATGTTGATGCTCGGTACCAGTGTGATGAGAATGGGCAGGAATCCACCGGCGACCTGCGGCTCCGCATGAGCGTCGATCTGTGCCATTTTCGACCAGGGGGAGCCGACCGGAAAGAAGGTTGGGTCAAACTCCTTCCGACCGATCTCGACCGCGGCGAGAGTCGTCCGTTCGGGTAGTAGTTCCGCCCATTCCAAGAACAGTTCTCCATTCAGCTCGCCGGCGCAGTTGCCCGTGATATCGTTCATCCTTGTTTCCCACCGATCTGAGTTGCCTCGGATATTCGGGCGGTGGGAACGCTAGCCACCGCTCAACCTGGTGGCCAGCACCTGCACAAGGTGTGTCACGGTCGTGCCAGCGTCGGTCGAAACTTCGGCTGGCCTTCTCGGATCGGCCTGACCGAGGCGAGGGCATGCCTTCCGGCCGGCCGAAGGATAGTCGGCCGGCCGGTGGCCGCGGGTGCACGGTGCCCTTGGCGACCTCGGGAGAACGTGGTCGGGTGCGGTTACCCGGCCGGGGAGACCGGCGTGAGGAGCAGAATCGTTCCGGAGTTCACCACTGCTCGATGCGGTTCCAGCTGTTGGCGATGGTCTTGACGAACGCTCCGTCGCTGTAGGCGGTCTGCGGCTCCGGATGATTATCGATTTGGGCATTGTTGCTGCCCGGCGAGCCGACCGGGTAGAAGGTGGGGTCGAACTCGGTGCGGTTTATCTCGATCGCCGCCAGGGTCATGCGCTCGGGCAGCAGCTCCGCGTGTTCTTGCGCCAGCTCGACGACGTCTGTCTCCCTGCGGTCCCTCATCTTCTGGCTCCCCTGTGTGTCGCTCGGTACCCGTCATGACGCAGGATGTGGGCACCGGCCGGTGGCGAGGAATCGGCCGGCGCGGGGCGGGGTCAGAACTCACCGGAGGGCGCGGATTCCGCGGCATCCGGTGGTACTACCGAACTGTAGGAGCCGCGGTTACCCTCCGCAACACGGATCTTGTCCTCGGTCGATCTGACCGGTCCAGGCCCACTCGGCGGGTGGTCGGATCATCATCCGCGCCCGGGCGCGAGCCTGGCGTGGGGAAGGCCGATTCTCTACGGATGATTCACCATGGCATTTTTCCCGATGGCGATAGATGGGAAATCAAAAATGGTAGACAATATTGAACTATGGTGAATTTTGTCAAAAAATATAAAATAATACTGACGTGTCGAACAATGCCGATCCACTTGTTGATGGATGTTCTCTTCCTCGGGGCTATCTTCGGCGGTGGATATCCGGATGCGGTCCGTTCAAACGACAGCAATTTTTCGCGTGGATGGTAGCGTCGTCGGTGTCCGAGGTCCCGCGTGAACGACGAAGGGTGGACAGGCGATGGCCGCGGCACCGATAGTTCCGCTGCATATACGGCGAGCGCAGTTCGATCCGATCGAGGAACTCGTCCGGATCCGGGACACCGACGGCGTCTGCCGCGTTGTCACCGTGTTCGGGATACCCGCGTATCTGGTCAGCCGGTACGAGGACGTCCGCGAGATACTCGCGGATCCGGGCAGGTTCAGCAACGTCAATCAGTGGGTCGTAGGTCCTGGCGGTCCCGTCCTGAGTGATGAGGAAATCGCCGAACTGCGGGCGGGGCAGATGCTCGCGTTCGATCCGCCAGATCACACCCGGCTGCGCCGGATGCTCACCCCGGAGTTCACCGTGCGCCGGATGCGCGGGTTGGAGCCGCGGATCCGGGACATCGTCGACGCGGCGCTCGACGAGGTGGAACGGGCCGGCCGGCCTGCCGATCTGGTCGCGACCTTCGCGCTTCCGGTGCCGTCGCTGGTGATCTGCGAGTTGCTGGGGGTGCCGTATTCCGACCGCGCGGAGTTCCAGCAGCGCACCCGCCGGCAGATCGACGCCTCGTTGCCGATCGAGCAGCGGCTGGCCCTGCAGCGCGAGGCCCGTGCGTACATGGCCGGGCTGGTCACGCGGGCGCAGGCCGCCCCGGGCGAGGACCTGCTGGGCATGCTGGTGCGCGAGCACGGCGACGAACTGAGCACCGCCGAGCTGGTCGGCATCGCCTCGCTGCTGCTGGTCGCCGGGCACGAGACGACGTCGAACATGCTTGCTCTCGGCACCCTGGCGCTGCTGCGCCATCCCGACCAGCTCGCCATGGTCCGCGACGATCCGGCCCAGGTCGAGCCCGCCGTCGAGGAACTGCTGCGGTGGCTGTCCATCGTGCCCTCCGGTGTGCCCCGCACGACGACGACCGAGGTGGAGATCGCCGGTCACCGCATCCCGGCGGGCGAACAACTGCTCCTGGCGCTACCCGCGGCCAACCGAGACCCGGCTCTCGTCGGGGATCCGGACCGGCTCGACATCACCCGTGGCGCTCCCGGCCACGTCGCTTTCGGCCACGGCGTGCACCACTGCCTGGGAGCGCCGCTGGCCCGGATGGAGATGCGCATCGCGTTCCCCGCGCTGCTGCGACGCTTCCCCGATCTCGCGCTGGCCGTGCCCTACGAACAGGTCGCGTTCCGTGCCCATCATGTCGTACACGGGCTGCACGCACTCCCGGTCACCTGGTGAGACCCGGTCCCTGGTGGAAGAGGGCGGAACAGGAGGGTGTCGCATGAAGATTGTCGCTGATCGCGCCGTCTGTGTCGGCGCTGGGATGTGCGTGATGACCGCGCCGGAGGTCTTCGATCAGGGTGACGACGGCCTCGTCGTCACCCTGATCGAAGAGGTCGCCGCCGGTCGGCTGGACGCTGTGCGCCGATCGGTCGCGCTGTGTCCGTCGAAGGCGCTGCGCGTGCTGGACGACTGACGAACGGGTCGGCCGCCCGGCGGGCGTCACGCGGTGCAGTTGCTGGTGAAGCCATCCGTGGGCGGCGTGGATCCCGGGGGCGTGGACATGGCACCTCCGATGCGTCGCGACCGGGGTCATCGGGCGCACGTCCGGATGGCGGGCGAGATCCGGTCTCCGCTGATCATAATAGGTTGATGAGCTGACGGATCGCGGCGCATCAAGACCCTGATGCGTGGTTCCGTGCCGCTCCGGGGTGCCGTGTTCCGGGGTGCCGTGTTCCGGACCGCCGTGTTCCAGGGGTACCGTGCTTCCGGTTTTGGGGGCTTTCCCGACCGAGAATTTCCGTAGGCCCGCTCGGCCGAAGGTGGTCCATGAGCCAACGGGCGCGTCCGCACGTCCACCGAGACGGCGGCGTATATCTTGGGGTCGCGTCATATCAGTCCCGCGTCCGGAGTAACGTCTCCTTAGCGGTGCCACGCTGATATGCCGGCTGAACCCGACAAAACCCTCGGAGGAGACAGACTGTGTCGGATTCGCAAGGTCTTGTGTTCGCGTCAGCGGAGTGGCTGCCCAACGGAACCGAACATTGGGCCAACTTCAAGGTGACCATCTCCAACTACTCCACCGAGGACGTGGTGGATCCGGAGATATCCTGTACGTTCGCCGCGCCCCGGCTCATCCGGAATGTTTACGGACTGGTGTTCAACCCAGTTGATCGGCCGACTGACGTCGTCACTGGCCGCCTGGTGTCCGAACGGAAGATCATCCAGGCGAGGGGATCGCAGGAGTTCACCCTCGCGATGCAGAACGGTGGTACGGGCGCCGGCTCGGATCCCGCCCTGCTGCCGAACGGCTTCACGGTCAACGGGGAGAACGCCAACCCACCCGAGGACACCGATCCGCCCACGGTGCCGGAGAAGCTGCGCATCACCGGCTGGGCGCCGCACAGCCTGCACCTGACCTGGGATCCGTCCACGGACAACATCGCGGTGGCGGGCTACGAGGTGTTCTACCGGACTCCGGGTGGAGAACCCCGTGTCCTGGCGACCACCGCCGCCGAGGCCACGGTGTCGGGGCTGAACTCGTTGACGGAGTACATTCTGCGGGTCCGCGCGTTCGACGTCAGCGGCAACCGGTCGGAGCTGTCCGAGGAGGTAGCCGCGTCGACTACCGCCCCCCTCCCGGACCCCGGTACCTGGGATGCGCCGCGAGCGCCCTTCGTCGACTACACCGCATGGCCGAACCCGAAGCTCGCCGAATACGGCTCCCTGTCCGGAATCGACAGTTTCTTCGTCGGCTTCCTGGTGGCGCAGCCGGGCGGCGACAAGAAGGTGTACTGGGGCGGCTATCCGAGCTACGGGGAGGCCGCGACAGGCGATTTTGGCAAGGAGGACTTCGCCGCGTTCACCGCGCAGGGCGGGAAGGTCATCCTCTCCTTCGGGGGTGCTTCCAACGTCCCCCTGGAGGATGTGGAGACCGACGTTTCCAAGATTGTGGCGACGTATCGGGCGATCCTCGCGAACTACGGGGTCAGCCATGTCGACTTCGACTTCGAGGGAGCGTTCATCCAGAACCGGGCGGGGTTGGAGCGGCACGTCGCCGCCATCTCCCAGGTGCTCCCGGCCTACCCCGGCCTGAAGATCTCCTACACGCTTCCCGTCGACGGCGCTCCCGGCAGCCTGGTGGGTTTCAACCCCGACGGGGTGCGTCTGCTGCATCTGCTCGCCGACGCGGGCGTCCAGCCATCGCTGATCAACGGCATGCTGATGGAGTTCGGCCAGACGGCCCCCTCGGACGCCTATGAGTGCTGCGTGATCGCGCTTAACGGCATGTTCACGCACATCGCCGGGGCCTGGCGCGACTGGGACGAGCAGAAGGTCTGGCGGCGGATCGGCGCCTGCCCGATGTTCGGCCGCCACATCAACGGCCGGATCTTCACGCTGGACCACATGCGCCGGCTCGTGGAGTTCGCCCGTACCCACAACATCGGCGCCGTCTCCGGTTGGGACGCCACCCGGGACTACAACCAGGGCCGCCTGCCCGAATGCGCCGACTTCAACGGGAACGACCTGGCGAAGTGCACCTACGTCGAGCAGAACCCGTTCGACTTCTGCAAGATCATCGCCACCTACCGACCCGAGTCCGTTCCCGCCGCCGCGCTGCGGCGGTAGGTCCGCGCCCGCGGCCCGGCGGCGCACGTAGCCGCCGGGCCGCGGTCCGGCTTTCCTGGCGGCATTCCGCCAGGCGGACCGGCGGATCCGTCAGGCGACGGAGGACATCCCCGGTTCCCAGATCTCGAACCCGGCCGCCAGGTAGCGGTTCCTGGCCGCGGCTCGCATGATCTTGCCGCTGCTGGTCTTCTGTAGCCGGCCCGGCAGGGCCAGCACGAGGTCGTTCACCGAGAGGTCGTGTTCCCGCGTCACCGCCGCCCGGATCGACGCAGCGACGTCCCTCGCGTCGGCGGTGAGGCGCTGCTCGTCCCTGATCTCCTGCACGACGACCAGCTTCTCGCTGTCGGCACCGGGAACCGAGAACGCGGCGCACCCGCCGGGGCGCAACGCGGGGTGGGCCGACTGGACGGTGAGCTCGATGTCGTGGGGATAGTAGTTCCGGCCCCGAATGATCACCAGGTCCTTCAGCCTGCCCACGACGTAGACCTCGCCGTCGACCAGCAGGCCGAGATCGCCGGTGCGCAGGTAAGCCCGGCCGGTCTCGCCGTCGAACTCGGCGTGGAACACCTCGGCCGTCGCCTCCGGGCGGCGCCAGTATCCCTGCGCCACCTGGTCGCCGGAGACCCAGATCTCGCCCACCTCGTCCGCGGGGCACGGGCGTCCCGTTTCGGGGTCCACTATCCGGAGCTCCTCCTCCGGGAGGACGAGCCCGGATCCGACGAGACTCCGGCCGCGTCCGCCCGATGCCGGCACATAGCGCCGGTGACCGAGCGCCTCGACGTCCGCCTCGAGGGCGCGGGGACCGCGGCCCTTCCGGCTGCCGGTCACGAGCAGGGTCGCCTCGGCCAGGCCGTAGCACGGGTAGAACGCCTTCTCGTCGAACCCGTGGGGCGCGAAGATCGCCGAGAACCGGCGCAGGGTCTCGTGACGGATGGGCTCGGCCCCGTTGAACGCGACCTTCCAACAGCTGAGGTCGAGGTCCGGCACATCCCCCCGGGCGGCCCGTGCGACGCAGACATCGAAGGCGAAGTTGGGCCCGCCGCTGGTGTGGGCCCGGTACCGGGAGATGGCCGACAGCCAGCGCAGGGGCCACCGGATGAACGTCATCGGCGCCATGAGGATGCTGGTCGCCCCGAGGTAGAGCGGCTGCAGGATGTTGCCGATCAGCCCCTGGTCATGGAAGAACGGTGCCCAGCCGACGAACGTCGAGTCCTGATCGTGGTCGAACGCGCGCCGGATCATCTCCTGGTTCGCGGCGAGGTTCCGGTGGGAGACCATGACCCCCTTCGGATCGGACGTGGAACCGGAGGTGTACTGAAGGAAGGCGACGGAATCCGGCGGACAGGGCCGGGGGCGGAAGCTCGTGCCCGCCTGGTCCGTCTCGTTCGTCTCGTCCGCCACCTGGTCGACCGGCAGCCAGGGGAGGGGGCCACGGATCGATTCCACGACGGGCCTGATGTGCTCGACCATCGCGCCGACGGTGAGCACGGCCGAAGGCTCGCAGTCCTTGATGATGCTCCGGGTCGCGTCCTGGATCAGGTTCCTGCGCGGGGGGTTGACGGGGACCGCGATCACCTGCGCGTAGAGGCAGCCGAAGTAGGCGACGATGAAATCCAGACCCGGCGGGAAGAGCAGCAGCGCCCGGTCGCCGGGCCGGCAGCGCCGGATCAGCTCCCCGGCCACGGCGAGCGCCCGCGCGTGCAGGTCGCCGTACGTCAGTACCGCCTTTTCCGCCTCGTGTTCATCCACGAACACGTAGGCCCGCCTGGCCGGCTGGCGGGCGGCGCGGTTCTGTAGGACTTCCGGCAGCAATGTCGCGTGCGGCACCCTTTTTCCTTCCCTCGACTTTCCCTCCCGCCCCGGGAGCGGCTCGACGGAGCTCATTCCAACGCCGCGGCGATGCGCGCCGCGATGGCCACCCGGTGGCGTTGATGGAAGAAGTGATCGCCCGGGAAGGTGTGGACCGCGAAGGCCGCGTCCGTCTCGTCCCGCCAGGCTTCGATCTCGGCCAGGTCGACAACCGGGTCCGCGGTTCCGTAGAAGGCCGTGATCGGGCAGCGCAGCCTGGGTTCGGAGCGGTACGCGTACTCCTCGCTGAGCGTCAGATCGACTCTGGTGAGCCGTAGCGTGTAGCGCAGGAAGGCCGCACTCCGATGTGAGCCCCCCGTGTCACCCATCGTCTTCAGCGCGGCAACGAGCGCGTCGTCCGGCAGGTGATGGATCGGTGCCCTGCTGGCGGGCCGGTGTGGCGCCCGGCGGCCGGAGACGAACAGATGCACCGGTGGGATACCCGCCGCACTCAGCGCGCGGGCCAGCTCGAAGGCGACCAGTGCTCCCATGCTGTGGCCATACAACGCCACGGGCGGGTCGATCAGCCGGGTCACCTGTGGTAGCAACGCGTCGACGGCATCGTGCACCAGGCGCAGCGCGGGCTCGGCCACCACGTCCTCACGACCGGGCAGCTGGACCCGCACCGCCGCGACGGTCGACGGGAACAGCCCAAGCCATCTGGCGAAGGAACTGGCTCCGGCACCGGCGTGCGGGAGGCAGATGAGCCGCACGGCGGCATCCGTCGGTTCGTACCGCAGCCACGTCCGGCCCGTCAGCCCGGTGCCCGTCAGCCCGGTGCCCGATACCCCGGTGCCCGATACCCCGGTGCCCGATACCCCGGTGCCCGTCACCCGACACCCCGCACCGAGACCGGAAGCTGCTTCAGCCCGCGGACGATGAAGCTGTGATCCTGCCAGTCGGGTTGCGTGACCAGGAGTTCCAGGCGTTCGGCTCGCCGGTACAACCGATCAAGGGCGACCTGGGCCTGCAACTGCGCCAGAATCCCGCCCAGGCACCCGTGCATCCCGTGGCCGAAGGCGAGATGCCCTCGTGCGTCGCGGGTGATGTCGAACTCGTCCGGCCGGCTGAACACCGCGGGGTCGCGGTTCGCGGCGCCGAGGCACAGCAGAACCTGATCGCCTGCCCGGATCCGGCTTCCGTCGATCTCGACCTCGCGCGTCGCGACGCGCTTGGTCAGCTGCAGGGGACTGTCGTAGCGCAGAGCCTCGTCGACGGCGCCGCCCAGCAGCTCCGGCCGACGGCGCAGGCGCGCGTCCTGATCCGGGTGCTGGAGCAACGCGAGGAGACCGTTGCCGATGAGGGATTTCGTGGTCTCGTTGCCGGCCACGAAGCACATGATGCAGACGAAGACGACTTCCTCATCGCTGAGCCGGTCGCCCCCGGCCGTCCGCGCGGCGAGCAGCCGGCTGATCAGATCGTCACCCGGCCGGGACCGGCGTTCGGTGACCACGTCGTCCAGGGCCTGCGCGAATGTCTCGACGACGTCGGATACCCGGGTGAAGTCCTCGGTCTTCATCAGCCCCGGCTCGAGCAGGAAGCGGATGTCATGCGTCCAAGGCCCGACGCGCTCGCGCAGGCTGTCCGGAAGGGCCATCCAGTCGCACATGACCGTGAGCGGTAGGGGCCCCGCGAGATCGGCGACGACGTCCATGCCGCCGTCGTCCCAGGCTCGCCGCACCAGCCGCTCCGCGACCTCGTGGACGCGGGGGCGCAGCTCGGCGACCGCCTGCGCCGTGAATACCCGGTTCACCAGGCCACGCAGCCGGGCGTGGTCGGGGTTGTCGGTGAAGACGAGCGACTTGGTCGCCAGCCGCCCGATCCGCGCCACGTCGTCCCGCGACAGCCGCGACGCCTGCCGGCTGACCAGCTGGGGGATGAGCCCGGCGCTGAACGTCCGGTCGTGCAGGACACCGCGCACGTCGGCGTGCCGCGTGAGCACCCACATGCCCAGCGTCCGGTGGACGGGCTGCGCGCCTCGAAGCCGCGCATAGAGCGGGTACGGACTGCGCCGGAACTCGGCGCCGAAGGGGTTGAAGCGGATCGGTGCCCGGGTGGCTTCGGCGGTCGCGGTGTCGGCGGTCGCGGTGTCGGCGGTCGCGGTGCTGGGTGTCGGGGACGTCATCCCGCCCGTGCTCATCCCGCCCGCACCCCGCGGCCCTCGAAGTATCCGCTCCCGAAGGGCTGAAGGACGAGCCTGAGCAGGCAGATCTTTCCCATCCGGAACCCCAGGGCGGACAGCTTCAGGTAACGCTCGTACCGGGCGACCACCTCCGGTCCGACGACACCCACGGCCTCCTCGCGGTGTCGGCGCAGTCGGCGGGCCCACTCCTCGCATGTCCAGGCGTAGTCGAGCCGACCGTTGTGCACCGACTGGATCTCGAAGACACCCTCCGCCGCGGCGGTGATCTCCGTGAGCGTCGGCAGATCCGCCGCCGGAAATATCTCCTGCTGAATGAAGGCGCTCGCGTTCTCGCGGGACATGTTCGCGTAGGCGATCGTCTGCAGCGACAACACGCCGTCCCGCTTCAGCCAGCCGTGGCAGCGGGTGAAGAACTCCCGGTACAGGCGGATCTTCTCGGCGGACGAGTCGTCGGGTCCGGCGAAGTGCTCGAAGGCACCGATGGAGATGATCCCGTCGAACCGGGTGCCGGGTTCGTAGTGCGCCCAGTTCTCCGTGCGCACCTCGACACCGGGATAGCCGCGGGACCGGACGAAGGCCGCCTGCTCCGCACTGAGGGTGAGACCGACGGAGCGTCGCACCCCGTGCGTTTCCGCCAGTCGCCCCAGGATCGAGCCCCACCCGCAGCCGATGTCCAGAACGCTTTCGGCGCGGTCGGCGCGAATCGCGTCCAGGTGGAACCGCAGCTTCCTTTCCTGGGCTGTTTCCAGGGTGTCGTCCGCGCCTTCCCGCAGCGCGCAGGAGTAGGTCAGCGAGCGGTCCAGCCAGAGCCGGTAGAAATCATTTCCGACGTCGTAGTGGTGGCGGATGGCCGCCGCCGCTCCGACCGTCCGATCGTGTCCGACCGAGGTGGCCATGACGACTATGCCACGTGCCGCGGGAGCTGCGTGTGCAGGTACGTGGCGACCGCGTTGAGGTTCGGGTTCTCGAACAACGCCTCGGGCGGTAGGTCGACGCCGTAGCGTTCCTCAACCTCGATCAGCAGGGAGACGGCGAGGGCGGAATCGATTCCCAGTCGATCGAAGTCCGCGTCCGGATCGACCTCCTCCGCGGGTATCTCGAGGAGACCCGCGACATACTCCTGGCACCAGGTGACAATCTCTTCCCTGCTTGGCTCCACCGTGCTCGCTCCTTATACCGCGGTACTCGGAGCGGATCTTCTGGCGGCGATGCGCTTCGCCGCCATCCGCTCTTCGGACGGAAGTTTGACATCCCAGGCGAGGCCACTGACCGCGAGCAGCCTGATGAGCCAGTAACCCGGATCGAGGCGGTACCACCGCAGCCCGAAGGAGGGCGAATCGGGGAACGCGTGGTGATTGTTGTGCCACGATTCGCCCAGGCTCAGCAGGGCGAAGATCCCGCCGTTCCTGCTGTTCTCCCGGGACTCGTAGGGGCGGGTGCCGAACATGTGCAGGAAGGAGTTGATCCCCCAGATGACGTGTTCGAGGACGAACATCCGTACGAGACCACCCCAGAGGAAGCCGCTCACCGCCCCGGTCCAGCTTTGGTAGACGAGGCCACCGACGAGCGCCGGGAGCAGAAGCCCGAGCGTCACCCAGTAGTAGTAGAGGCGGGCCACCCGGACCAGCGCGCGGTTCTTGATCAGATCCGGCGCGTAGTGGACGACGTTGGGATATTCGTGGCGGCGCATCCACAGGAAGTGCGAGTGGGCCAGGCCGCGGAGCCGGCCCTTCAGACCGTTGCCGGCGAGATTCGGCGAGTGCGGGTCTCCGTCGCGATCGCTGCACTCGTGGTGCCGCCGGTGCAGAGCGACCCAGGACACCACGCCGCCCTGGCCGGCCATCGAGCCGAGTACCGCGAGCGCGGCCGCCGCGGCCGGCGCCGCCTTGAACGCGCGGTGCGTGAAGAGCCGGTGATAGCCGACGGTGATGCCCAGACCGGTCAGGAGCCACATCGAGAAGAGTAGGGCGAGTTCGGTGGCCCCGATCGGATGTACCGCGAGAAACGCGATGGCGGCGGCGGTGCCGGCAATCGGGAGGACGTCGAACAGCAGGAAGTGCCGGCGCTGCAGGCGATGCAGGTAGGAATTGCTGATCGTCTTCCGGCGGGGAGTGGATCCATCGGCTCCGTACCCGTTTTCAGAGTACCCGGTTTCAGGAATGTGCGTTGCAGGCTGGAAGCCAGCCATTCTCGACCGCCTCCTCCGGAGGGCTGCGGATGGGTCGTCGGCCCGAACTTTTCCGATCGTAACAGCCGTCGTGGCCGGTTCCGGAACATGCGCCGGAGTAATCGATCGTGAGATTGTGTTTCGTTATCGTCCGCTGCTGAGCCGCACCCGCCGGCTCTCCGGCCCACGGATAGTGCGGGTGCCGCGGTAGTGCGGGTGCCGCGGTAGTGCGGGGTGTCGCCCAGCACCGTCATAGGGCGACACCGCATGGTCAGGGCGACAGCCGGATGGGGAGTGTCTCCAGGCCACGCACGGCCAGATGCGGGCGATAGGAGGGAGGGTCGCTGGCCGGCGTGAGGCTACCGGCCCGGCGCACGAGTGCCTGCAGGGCGATCTCCGCCTCCAGTCGGGCGAGCGGCGCGCCGAGACAGTAGTGGATCCCCAACCCGAAGCCGAGATGACGGGGGGCGGGTGTCGGCCCGGCGTACCGGCGGATGTCGAACCGGTCCGGCTCCGCGAAGGTCCGCGGATCCCGCCCGGCGGCGGCCAGCATGATGACGCCGACCTCGCCCGCGGCGAAGGAGTGCCCGGCGACCTCGGTGCCACGCAGCGCGAGACGCCCGACGAACTGGACGGGCGGGTCGTGGCGCAGCGTCTCGTCAACGAGTGCGGGCGCCAGGTCGGGGTCGGCCCGCAGCGCGGTGAGCTGGTCGGTGTCACGCAGCAGGGCGAGCACCGCGTTGCCGATCAGGTTGATCGTGGTCTCGTACCCGGCGACCAGCAGCAGAGCGCACAGCTCCAGCAGTTCGGCCTCGGTCAGGCTGTCACCCTGCTCCCGCACCGCCACGAGAAGACCGAGCAGGTCGTCGGTCGGCCGAGCCCGTCTGGCCGCGATCAGATCCGTGAAGTAGGCGTCGAACTCGACGGTGGCCTTCCCTCGCAGGGCCAGCTCGTCGGGTGTGAGCAGATAGTCCGGATCGAGGCCGCGGGTGAGGGCGGTTCCCCAGGCCCGGAACGTCTCCTCGTCCCGCACGGGCACACCCAGCAGATCGCAGATGATTCTCAGGGGAAGGGGACGGGCGAACGCGTCGATCAGATCCACCTCGCCAGCCGCGAGCGCGGCGTCGAGCAGCGACTCGACCAGGACGGTGATCTGTGGCCGCAGCCCGGAGATGACCCGGGGAGTGAACGCCTTGCTGACCAGCCCGCGCAGCCGGGTGTGATCGGGCGGGTTCACGCCGAGGAGCGACCGCAGCCCGCCGTCGAAGCTGTTGGCGGAACGCCAGGCGTTGGTTCCCCCCTCACCCCGGCCCCAGGCGGCGTCCTGCAGAACGTGCATGCAGTCCTGGTAGCGGGTGAGCAGCGTGACCTGCTGGGCGCCCAGCGGCAGACGGTAGAACGGATCCGCCTCCCGTAGGGCGTGGTAGCTGGGGTAGGGATCATGGCGTCGGGCCGGATCGAACGCGCCGAAGGCCGGCGGCGTGCCGACCGCGGCCGCACCGGACGGGGAATCGGCATCCATTGTCAGCTCCTCGCTTCCGGTGGTCGGTGACCCCGCAGCCGCGCCGCCGCCGCTGCGTGCGACCGTGAAGGACGTTTGCAGGGCGAACCGGACTCCCGATGAAGGGAACGCGAACGGACGACGAGAAGAACGGGAAGGACGGGAAGGACGAGGAGACCGAGAAGGCCGACCGGCCTCTCCCTCATTGAGGGAGAGGCCCGCCGGCGGCGGTGACGACCACCCCGACCGCGGCGGCGATGAGCAGGGTGAGAACGACGCCGCGGCGCAGGGGCAGCAGGAGGATCATGGCGCCGCCGAGGGTGGCATACTGCCAGGGCCGGTCGAGCGCGCCGGCTAGCGGGATGGCGGAGCCGAGGATGGCGCCGGCCGCGGCGGGGGCGGCGCCATCGAGGAAGGCGCGGATTCGCGGTTCGGCCCGCAGCCGGGCGAAGTGGGGACCGCCGAGCAGGATGAACGCGAACGACGGACCGAAGGCGACGGCTGCGGCCAGTAGCCCGCCGCCAATCCCGGCTGCCGCGTACCCGACGGCGGCGACGGTCTGCACGACGGGGCCGGGGGTGATCTGTCCGAGCGCGACCGCGTTGAGGAACTGGTCGGCGGTCATCCAGTGATAGTGGTCGACCGCGTCGGTCTGCATCAGCGGGATGATGACGAAGCCGCCGCCGTAGGACAGGGCACCAACCTTGAAGGCAACCCAGATCAGCGCGAGCAGCCCGCCGGTGCCGGTTGCCGCGGCGGCGAGCAGGGGCATGGGTGGCGCGGCAGCGCCCGGCTGGCGGCCGGGCCGATGGTGGCGGCGGGCGGCCAGCTCGAACGCGCCGCAGCCGAGCAGGACGAGCACCAGCCACGGGCCGACAGCGGCGGCAGCCGTCGCCCCGGCGGCCAGGTAGCACGGCCAGCGCAGGCGGCTGACCGTGCGGGCCCGCCGCCAGCTTGCCGGCAGCAACGCGACGCCGGTCTGGACGGCGACGGCCGCGACCGCGGAACCCGCCCCGGCGCCGGCGGCGCGCACCCACCGCGGCGGCGAGCCGGCGAGGAAGATCGCCGCCAGCGCGAGAATCAGGATCAGACCTGGCACGATGAACGCGATCCCGCCAACGAGCGCACCCGGCCGGCCCCGGAGCCGCCAAGCGCAGTAGATCGCCAGCTGGGTGGACGCCGGTCCGGGCAACAGGTTACAGACCGCTACGGCGTCTTCGAATTCGGTGGCGGTCAGCCACCGCCGTCGCTCCACGCAGAGCTGGCGCAGCAGCGCGATGTGCGTCGGCGGGCCGCCGAAGCCGAGGCAGCCGATCCGGCCCCATTCCCGTAACACGGCGAGCAGGCTCGGGTGAGCGGGGGTGGCCGCGGACGGCGCATCGAGCTCCACGGTTGACATCCTCTCCTCCCCCGAGGGAGGGGATTCCCGGGCCTCGCGGCACCCGGCCGGGTGGTCAGGGTCGGCGCCGATCCACGAACCCTCCCTCCCCTGAAGCACTCGACTGAAGCACTCGACCGGCTGGCCGCGAGATGGTGGCCGCGAGGGTGTGTCGCGGCCACCATCTCTGCAAGCCAGGCAGCTCGGTCAGATCTTTCAGATTTTAGCGAGGAGGTTCCGCATACTCGTGATCTCGGCGTTCTGGGTGTTCTGAATATTCTCGGCGAGCTGCTGCGCCGGGGTATAGCGTCCGTCGCGGATTTCCGTCTTCGCCATGGTGACGGCTCCCTGGTGATGTGCGATCATCATGGTGAGGAACATCTTGTCGAAGGCGGGTCCGGTCGCGTTCCCCAGCGCGGTCATGTCCGCGCTGGACATCATTCCTTCCATGGTGTCGCCCGGCATCATGGTTTCTGATCCGTGGCCGTTCATGCCGTGGCCGTTCATGCCGGGGCCGCCCATGCCGGGGCCGCCCATGCCGGGGCCCGATCCGCCGCCGCCGGCGGGGGGAGCGGTGGGCTGCTTCCAGGCCGTGAGCCAGCCGACCATCGTGGTGATCTCCGGAGTCTGCGCGGCGCGGATCTGCGGCGCGAGGGTCTTCACCTCCGGGTTCTGGGCGTGGGTGCCGGCCAGGTCGGCCATCTCGATGGCCTGCCGGTGATGGGGGATCATGTTCTGGGCGAAGATGACGTCGGCGGCGTTGTAGTCGGTGCTGCCGGTGGCACTGGTGGCACCGGTGCTGCTTCCCCCGCTGCCGCACGCGGTAAGAACGGCTGCGGCCAGAAGCGCCGGGATGAGCAGGATGAGTCGTCTCATGCTGGTTCCTCGTCTGCCAGGTGTCGGTAGATCCTTGTGCGGGTTCGCCGTGCGGAAGTCCGTGGGGACGCGCAGGCGAAAGCCGACCGGTCTACAGGCGGAGCACGCAGAGGCAGACGAGTGAGGGTGCGTGGGACGGTGGCGGTCCGCCGGGGGGCGATCGTCCAGGCCGGGATGACGCCACACGTAGCCGGCTCCGGGCGGTGAAGGTCGAGCGGACGGCGCGGGTGAGCAGCAAGGCGATGAACAGGACGCCGGCCAGGCGAAGGAACGCCAGGCACAGCTGACCGGCATGCCCGTCGTGGCCTGCGTCTGTGGCCGGCATCGTGACCCTGGTCCGCGGGTCGAGACCGGCCAGGTGGACGGGCGCGGAGCGCGGATTCATCCCACCGTCGGGCATCGTCGCGTCGGGCATCGTCATTGATTCGCTCCGGGCCGCGGGGAGCCCGTGCGTGCCGGAGTCGGTATGGCCGGCGTGCGCGGACAGGCCGCCGTGCATGAGCAGAATGCCGAGGAGCACGGGCACGAGAAGCGGGAGCAGATGCAGCCTGCCCGGGGTGCTCTTTTCTCTTCCTCGGCGCCGGACCCTCACCGTTGCATGATGCTCCACGCGCAGGCGCTCGGTAAAACCCGCGCCCGGGCCGGCTCGTCTCTCGCACGGTCGAAAGAGCGGCTTACCGGACCCTGCCGACGTAGTAGCTGCTGCTGTAGATGGGCTGTAGGTTGACATTTCGTCGAGTTTGTGGCGCGGCCCACATATAGCCGTTGCCTGCGTAGATGCCCAGGTGGGTGATGTTGCCGGGAGTCCCGAAGAAGATGAGGTCGCCGGGCTTCTTCCCGGACCTGGGGATGCGCACCGTGGCCTGGAACTGCTGCTGGCCGGCCCCTGGTCCGCACCCGAGTTGCACATGCCGCACGGCTCGGACGCCGTACACCGACCACCGCACCGCCGGACCCTTGTTGACGATGTCGACCCGATCCAGCCCCAGAGAAACTGCGACAGCACGGCTCGCCGTGGTCTCCTCCCCGGCGTCGTCGAGCCAGCAAGGAGCTATGATCATGGTGTTGCGCGGCAGGGACCTTCGGATCCAGCAGGCTTGAGAGGAGACGCGATGATTCAGGATCGCGGTCCTTCCCTTCGTCCCCGATGCCGACGACCCGTACGGCATCGGGGACGGCTCGTCGACGCCCTGCTGTCCGGCAGCTACCTCGCCCTCACCCATGCCACTGTCGACTTCGACCCGACCCTGCTGGCGGCGACCGAGACCTATCGGCAACGCGGCATCCCACGCAGCCACGCAGCCGCGCCGAGGTGGAACGTTTCCTGGCTGGCCTGGAACTCGTCGAGCCGGGCGTGCAGGTCGTGCATCGCTGGCGGCCGGACGACACCACGCCGAAAGACGTCACCGACGCCCAGGTCAACAACTACGGCGCCGTAGGCCGCAAACCGTAACGTCCCTCCGATCGGCCCCGATGCTGGCGGTACCCACCTCCAGAGAAGCTGTGTCTCCCCAGATCACCTCTGGGGAGACACAACGAGGAAACCCTGGCGAACTTCGGCGCTTCGCCGCTGGGGCGGATCACTACCAGCGTGGGCGCACCGGTCCACCCGTGAAGAACCGGAGCAGGTCGCCGAGGATCCACTCAAGATCCAAATTGGGTTCCGGCTCGACTGGCGGTCCGGCCAGTCGAGCACCGGGGTGAACGGTGCGGTCGGTCACTGGATACCTCGATCAGACGGCGACCGACCTGAACGGGGCGCTCCTCCCCAGGCCGGTGATACGCGCGCGGAACGGGGCAGGCAGATGGATCACATCAGGCCTACTACTCGGCCGTAGGCGCCCACCGGGTCGTCCTGGCTGGGTGGGTCCGGGTGGCGGTGCTCGGGGAGGGCGGACAGCTCCGGCCGGTAGACGACCAGCCTGCCCGCGCGTTCCCGCTTGGCCGCGTACATGGCCAGGTCGGCCTGGTGCAGCAGGCTGTCGGGACTGGCCGGCCGGGTGGTGGAGCCGTCGAGCGTGACTAGGCCGAAGCTGGCCCGCGGGGTGTAGATCTGCCCGGCCAGCAGGCACGGCTCCTGGACTGCCATCGCGAGCCGCTCACCCACCTTCCGGGCGTCGACGCCGCCGCTGCCGAGAATGATGGCGAACTCGTCCCCGCCGAGCCGGGCGACGGTGTCCACCGCGCGGGTGTCCGCCCGCAGTCGCTCCGCGCTGATTTTGAGGAGTTCGTCCCCGGCGGCATGGCCGAGCGTGTCGTTCACCAGCTTGAACCCGTCGAGATCCAAAAACAGGACGGACACCGTCCCGGAGTCGCCGGCGTGGCAGGCGTCGGGGTTGTCGGGGTTGTCGGGGTCGTGGGTGAGGGCTCGTTGCAGCCGCCGAGTGAACAGCGCCCGGTTCGCCAGGCCGGTCAACGGGTCGTGGAACGCCTGATGGTGAAGCTGCCGTGCGCGCTGGCGTACCTCGGCCAACAGTCGGTTACTCTCCGCCAGGGTGACCATCTGCCGGACCAGCGCCACCAGCAGCAGTCCGACCATGCCGTACGCCTCGAACCGGTCGAGCTGCGCACCGGTCGACAGTTTGCCCAGGATCAGCAGGCCGGCCGCACCGAGCACGGCGTAAGGCAGCACGGCGTGCGCCCACACCGCCCGGGGGCCGCCCGGGGTGAGGCTGTCGGTCGTGAGGCTGTCGGTCGTGAGGCTGTCGGGTGTGGGGTTGTCCGGGTGCGTGCGCGCCGGTAGCAGAGCGGCAAGGAAGATCATCATAAAGGCGAGGGTGAATCCGATCATGGCCCAGGGGGGAAGGTGGTGGCTGTCCGGCGCGGTGCTGTAGACGGAGATGTTGCTGGTGAGTCCGTCGATCAGCAGGCCCGTGCTGAGCAGTACCGACGCCGCCGGGGAACGCGGCCGGCGGAAGCAGGTGATCAGCAGCACCGCCGTGGCGAGGATCAGGCTGGCGACCGGGTGGAGCAGGGCGGCCAAGAGCTGGATGGGGTCGGGCGGGCCGGCCGGGACGAGCGCGGCGAGAGTCGTCCCCCACGCCAGCAGGATGATCGAGCCGACGATCAGCACACAGTCCAGCAGGGTGATCGTATGCCAGCGGTATCCGCTGTGTCGCGCGGTCCTGGTGTTCTCGCCCTGGCCTTCCACCGGTGCGGTGGGTAGGGACAGCAGCCCGGCCAGGGCCACCCCGTAGAGAACGAGGAAGATGGCATAGCTCGGGGACATGCGGCCAGTCAGGAAGCCGCCGGCGAGGAACGTCGCCGCCGTCGCGAGGTTGGCGACCAGCACGCCGCCAGCGGCGAGGCGGGCGAACCGCCGGCGGCGCTCCGTCCCGCGAACCTGCCGGGCGGTCCGGAAGCAGGCGGCCGCAGTGGCCAGTTGGGCAGCGGCGTCGAGGAAAATCGACGCGATTCGGGGGGTCTCCGGATTTACGACCAGTTTTCCCCAGGTCTTGCCGGATTCGGCTGGCCGCTGCGGGGCAAGTTCCCGAGTCCTCGTCTGGAAGAACTCGACGGCGGGCGTCCTCGCCAGCGTGTACCACCTATCGTGGGTGATCGGGTATACGGGGGTCATTATTTCTCCTTGGCGGGGTGTCAACCCGGATCGCCGTATTGCGTGCACAGCCAGCGACGATCATGACGGTTGGCGGTCGACGAAACACCGCGCCTGATCGTGCAGTGCTGTCACCGTCTTGACCTGCGTGACAGGTTCACCGTCCGTCGCATACAGGTCGGTGAGCGTGTCAGCGTTGTCGACGTTGACAAGGGTTCCCATCGGCTTTCCGCTGCCTTGTTGTATGAAGTGAGTCACAGCCTTGCAGTCGGTGGGGGGTGGTGCACCACCCCTCCGGGTAGTCAATAGCTGGAAATCGGGTGGTCAGTGTCCTGAGCGAAGCCACTCTTCCCGGAGATCCTGGTTTAGATCTTCTTTTTTTATGCGGAGCGTGGCGAGAAGCATGGGCGGTGGTCGAATCCGAGCTCCCGCCACCGTCGAAAGACCGGCGGGCACCACCTCAAGGGCACGAACGTCCACGTCCGCCGACGGTGCTCCCGTTGCTGACGGTGTTGGTGCGGCTCGCCTGCGTGCAGGACCGGGATGGCGGCCGGCCGCCGCTGGCTGGCCGCCCCTGGCTACCCACCCGGCGATCGCCGGACGGGAAAACCACGGGTTCACCCGTGAATGGACATGAACCTAAAGTTTTGATATCGCGCCTGGACTGGGCGGTTCGGGTGCGTGGAGCCGGCGTTGCGGCGGTGGGGACGTTCCCATTTCCGTAGCCGGGTGTGGGTGGGAAAGGCGACGGGATCTGCCGGGCCGGGCCCGTTTCCAGCGGCCGCCTTCTCCAGGGTCGGGCCTTCTCCAGGGTTGCTGTGGATGGTGCCTGCCCGTGCCGTTAGGGTGCTCGTCAGTGGCATCCGAGTGGCATCCGAGTGGCGAGCGGATGTCCGAGTGGCAAGGGGATGGAGGAGCGGTGACGGAAACACGGGACCCGGCGTGGGTAGCGACGACGGGGGACCGGGAGCCGGTGAACCTGCGGATGGATCTTCCTCATACGGCCCGGATGTATGACTACTACCTGGGTGGGAAGGACAACTTCCCGGCCGACCGGGAGGCCGCCGAGCAGGTCATCGCCGCGTTCCCCAACGCCCGCGTCACGGCCCGGGAGAACCGGGCGTTCATGACGCGGGCGACCCGGTTTCTGGCCGGGGAGGTCGGGATCCGCCAGTTCCTGGATATCGGTACCGGCATCCCCACCAGCCCGAACCTGCACGAGATCGCCCAGGGCCTCGCCCCCGACACCCGGGTGGTTTACGTCGACAATGACCCGATCGTGCTCACCCACGCCCGCGCGTTGCTGACCAGCACCCCGCAGGGGCGCACCGCCTACCTCGACGCCGACCTGCGCGACCCTGACGGGATCCGCGCTGCCCCGCAGCTGCACAGCACTCTTGACCTCACTCGGCCGATCGCCCTGTCCGTCGTCGCGATCTTCCATTTCATCCCCGACGCGGATGATCCCTACGGGATCGTGCGTCGGCTCCTCGACGCGTTGCCGTCGGGGAGCTATCTTGTCCTCACCCACGGCACCGGAGATTATGATCCGGACGCGGAACGGGCGGCGGAAGCCTACCGGCAGAAGGGGATGTCGGTGCAGCCCCGCAGCCGATCCGAAGTCGAACGTTTCTTCGACGGGTTGGAGCTGGTCGACCCCGGGGTTCAGGTCGTTCACCGCTGGCGGGCCGACGGCAGCGCCGTCGAGGAGCTGACCGACGCGCGGGTCAGCATCTACGGCGGCGTTGCCCGCAAGCCGTAGCACACCATCCGGGCCAGGGCAGGTCTGAACCCGTCAGGCCGCGCAACATCCAGACATCCAGACGTGCCTACCCATAACAAGATCTACAAGATGCCTGAATGCTTACGCGCAACGCCCGGGCGGGCCGAGGGCTGTACGCCGGTGACCGCGAACCGCTCGACCACTACCGCTCGCCGTTGATCCATGGCTCCGGTCAGACCGGAAACTCGGTCCTCGCCGGCTCTGTGGCCACGTGCGACAGGTGTTCGCCCCACCGGCGCGCGCGGTCGATCTCCCCTGGTGCGAGTGCGTTGTCCTTCGTCACGAAGAAGCTCTCCGGCGGGCAAACCTGTCGCGCTCCGTGCCGGCGCAGCAGCCGGTGAATGCGCTTTGACGCCCGGCCAGTCAAGATCGAGGGCCCGTGTGCGCGCGTATCGAACGCTGCCGCATACCCCTCGATCACGCCGCAGCGGGCGAACCATTCCCGCAGTCCGGGGCCTTCTGCGCCGGGCTCGAGCGCCACACCGCTCGGTGGCTTCCGAGCGATCTCGCCGGCCGACGTACGGCTGGCCGGACGGCTCATGCCGTGCACATGCGTGGGACCGCCCACGACGACGACGTCGGCACCGCTGATCACCTCAGGATTTGCGTCACGCACCGGGATGACGACTACCTCATGGAGCGGGCCGATGCCATCCGCAATCGCCTGGCCAATCTGCCTCGTGTTCCCGAACATCGACTCGTACACAACAACAACCCGCATGGCGAAATGCCTCCTCGGATTCACTTACGGCGATGACCCGCAAACGCCGCCGCCTCGGGATCCGACGTTGCCGCTGCCTCGGGAGCCGACGTTGCCGCCGCGTCGCGGGAGGCAGCATCCGCATAGTTCCCTTCGTCTCCTCTTCGCCGTGACCGGCCAAGATCCGGCCCGGGCCTCCACGCCTTGTGCTCCTCAGTGGTCCCCAGCGGGGGCAGCATCCACCGGTGCGAAGGTCCCGGCCAAGCAGAGCACTGATGCCCGGTGGCCTCGCCCAACCGGTCATAGCGCGGCGGTGGGACTGAGCAGGATCGCGGACATCCTTCACGGTCCGCGTCGATGCCCATACAGTGAGCGCCTGATCAAACGTGTGCCCGGCTGGAGCGATTCCGCCTACGGCTACGCAGATCGTCCTGTTCCGCGCGCACCCACCACGCCGTCACGGCCGTCCGCCCGTGCCCGAGGAGTGAGAGGAGCAGAAGGCACGCCGCAGCGACCGGTTAACTGTCCCGGTCCCTGATCAGTCGTTGCCGCCTGTCGTGCGGCGGGTGCTGAGCAGGCGCTCTTCCAGCCAGGCCCATCCTTCGGGGCGACGGTGCCAGCGGTGCCAGTCCCACAGCACCCCGTGCACCCGCGGGCCCTGTTTGATGACCGCCAGCACCGCGACGCGGGTGCCTTCGGAGACAACCATCTCGGGGAACTCGCGAACCGCGCCGTCGGCGGTCCGGAACGATATGCCGCCGCTGCCGAACGGACCGGCGACCATGTCAGCCAGCTCCCCGACCGCTCCTTCGACGCGCGGGATCTCGACGGTCGCCGCCCCTCGATGGGGAACGTCACCGATCGCGACTAGTTCCCCCGTGTCGTGGAACCATTCCAGGTGCGCGACCCTCGACGCGAGGGCAGCAGCGACCGGGTCGGGCACCTGCCAGTTACCGAAATTGGTGATGAAACTGGTCGGGCGCCGCTCGTCGGCAGCGAGGAAGTCGTTGATCCCCCAGATCTCGACGTCCGCGCCTGCGACGGGCAGATGGGAAAGTGGTCCCCCGCCGGTATTCGCGGTCACCCTGCCTCCTCACGGCGCCGTTGCTCGATCCTCAGTTTGCCAGTTGCCAAAGCACGTTCCGCGCCGCCCCCTGCCGCGATGCGTTCCGGCCGGGTCGCGAGTCTGTTCTGGCGACCGTCGTAGGACGTCGTAGGACGCCGCCCGGCACGAGACACCACGGAGGAGACCATGACGACCACACCGGACGGCCCGGCCACAGCGCTGCCTGGCCGCCCGCCCGTCGTTGACCTGACTGCCTGGCAGACCGCCCGTGACGAGCTTCTGGTCCGCGAGAAGGCCCACACCCGCGAGGGCGACGCCCTCGCCGCGGCCCGCCGCCGGCTGCCGATGGTGGAGCTCGACGGGACGGTCGAGGTCGTCGGGCCCGACGGCCCGGTCCCGTTCCTGGACTTGTTCCAGGGCCGCGACGAGCTAGTGGTCTACAAGCACATGTGGTATGACGGCGCGCCGCACCAGGGGCAGTGCGAGGGCTGCACCACTACGGCCTGGCACCTGAAGGACGCCGTCTACCTCAACGCCCGCGGCGTCTCGTTCGCCATCCTGACCACGGGCCGTTGGGACGAGGTGGCCTCCTACGTTGAGTTCATGGGCTACACCCAGCCCTGGTACTCGGTGCGCGACGTGGACGGGCCGGTCGGCGGCAGCATGGGTTACATCACCTGCTTCCTGCGCGACGGCGACCGCGTGTTCCTCACCTACTCCACGACGGGCCGTGGCAACGAGCCGGTCAACGGGTCCCTCGGCCTGCTCGACATGACGCCCTACGGCCGCGGCGAGGCATGGGAGGACAACCCCGAGGCCTGGCCCGAGGGGCGCAGCTCGTGCTGGTTCTGGCGCTCGGACGCGGACGGGAACGCCACCTGGGGCCCGACCAGCCGCCCCGTGCCGCAGTGGACCCGCCCCGGCGCGACCCCCGTGGAGACCCTCGGTCGGCACGGCCACCACCACTGACGCGCCTTCGTCGACGGTGTCGGCAGGAAGCGCCCGTTGAGCGTTTCTATGCTGGCGTGCGTCTTAACGAGGATGAACAGGAGAAAATCCGCGCGGGGCTGCGGACGGAGCTTGACACTCGTCGGCGGGTGCGGCGAGCTGTACCAGCTGTCCGGACCGCAGGTGCAGCGCATGAGTAACCAGGCTTTCTTCACGAAGCTCTTGGCAGAGGTCGAAGAGGACGAGGCGGTCGTAACCGGCGTACGCCTCCGCGAGCCCTACGCCACGCTGACAGGAGAGGCGTTTCGGCGGGCGGTGGCCGGGGGTGGTGGCCGCGCCGGGCATGAGCCGGGCTGGGACAGTGACAAGCCCGGTCTGGCCGCGGACACAAGCCTCGGCCACGATCTGGACCCTGTTGGGGATCTTGGTCGTGGCCAAGGCTTGACCGTGACCAAGGTTCGAAAACGATCTATCTGGTACCCCGGGTGGGATTCGAACCCACACTGTCGGTGGTTTGAGCACCGTCTCTCTGCCGTTGGAGTACCGGGGCCGGCGGGTGGAGCGTGTTGGATCAGACGGAACAGGGGCGAGTTGGCGCAAGTGGAACGGGCGGAGGAACCGGGCGGGACGAGGGCGAGGAGATCGCCGTCGAACCTGGCCGGAACCGCTCCTTGAAGACTCTATCCGGGTAGGGTGCGTTTCGACCTCCCGCCCTCCGTGTCCGGGGCGGGACGGCCCCCCGATCGTCCGTCCTGCCACACTAGGGACGCACCTCCGAGACCAGGAGTCCGACTCGATGAGCCACCCCTCCTCGAACCCGCGCCGGGTTCTGATCGCCGAGGACGAAGCGCTGATCCGGCTCGACCTCAGGGAGATGCTCCAGGAGGAGGGCTATGAGGTGGTCGGGGAGGCGGGCGACGGCGAGATGGCCGTCAACCTCGCCGGCAAGCTCCGCCCCGACCTGTGCATCCTCGATGTGAAGATGCCGAGGATGGACGGCATCGAGGCCGGTGCGAAGATCGCCAAGGACCGTATCGCTCCCGTCGTCATCCTCACCGCCTTCAGCCAGCGGGAGCTGGTGGAACGTGCCCGTGAGGCCGGCGCCATGGCCTACGTGGTCAAGCCGTTCCAGAAGAAGGACCTGCTGCCCACGATCGAGATGGCGATGAGCCGCTTCACCGAGATCGTGAGCCTTGAGGCCGAGGTGGAGGACCTGCAGGGGCGCCTGGAGGCCAGGAAGATCATCGAGCGGGCCAAGGGCGTGCTGCAGACCGAGCACGGCATGACCGAGCCGGATGCCTTCCGCTGGATCCAGCGCACCTCGATGAACCAGCGCCGGACGATGCGGGCGGTCGCCGAGGCCGTGCTGTCGGGTGAGGCGTTGCCGGGCTCGTGACCTCCGTGTCCGTGACCTTCGCGTCCGTGACCTTCGTGTCCGTGATCCCGGAGGCCGGGTGAGCGATTCGTCGCGGACGTCTCTCGCGTCGATGACCGGTTCGATCGGGCGGTGGACCCGGGCCAGATCGCGCACCGGTCGCGGACGCGTGGCGCTTGCGGCTCTCGCCGTCCTGGTCCTCGCGGTGCCCTCGGTCCTGGGGCTCACGCTGGCCGCCAGCCTCGGCGCAGGCGATGACGCCGGTGGCGGCGCTGGCGCCAGAGCCGCCACCGGCGTCACCCGGGTCGCCACCCTCGGTGTGATGGCGCCGCTGTCCGGGGATCTCTCCACGGACGGGGTGAGCGCGCGCAACGCCGTCGCGCTCGCGGTCGACGAGGCCAACAAGTCCGGGGCCGTCCCGGGCTGGCGCATCGAGCTGTCCGCCCACGACGACCTGTCCCGTCCGGACGGGGGAGCGCAGGCCGTGGACGCCTTCGTGGCGAACAATCATGTCATCGGCGTGGTCGGGCCGCTGAGCTCACTCGTAGCGAAGGTGTCCCTGCCCACGCTGAGCGCCGCTGGCATCCCCGTCGTCTCCCCGTCGAACGCGGACCCGACGCTGACCGACTCCGGTTCCCGGCCGCGCACCCGGCCCTTCCCGTCCTACTTCCGCCTGGCCGGAACGGACGAGCGCCAGGCCCGGGTCGCAGCCGAGTACGCGGTCAGGACGCTCGGCCGCAGGCGTATCGTCGTCGTTGACGGCGAACCGAGATACGGCACGACCCTGGGCGCCCGCTTCGCGGCGCGCGCCGCCGCTCTCGGCGCGTCGGTGACATCGGTGTACCAGGTCCGGGGGGACGAAGCGGACGGATCCGAGATCGCCGACACCGCGCGGGCGATCGAGGAGGACGCCCCCGATCTGGTCTACGTCTCGACGGGTGCGGCCTTCGCCGGGAAACTGCGGGCCCGGCTCGCCGACGCGGGGACGTCGATCCAGGTAGTGGGTTCGGACGCGTTGCTCCAGCCCCGCTACACCGACGAGGCGAGGTCGGCAGCCGACGGCGATCTGATCATCGGTCCGCTGGTCCCGCCGACCCGGCTGCCGTCCTCGGGTGCCTTCGTCGCGGACTACTCCGACCGTTTCGGGGGACCGGCGGATGACGAGGGCAGTACCCGTCCCGGGGCCTCGGGCGGCGTGGAATCGCCTGGCGCGAGTGGGCGGTCGAGTGGGACTCTGGGCCCGCGGGGCCAGGAGGACCCTGCGGACCTGCGGAGCCAGGAGGATCCAGCGGAGACCGCCTCGCCCGGCCGGGGCGCCACCACCACCCCGAGGGTGGTCCACGGCACCTCGGCACCGGTATCGGCACCGGGGCCGGGCCTGGAGGAGGGGCCCCACGGGCCCCCGGCCGCCGGTACCCGCGGTACGTCCGGGGTGAACGACCCCGCCGCGGAGCTGGAGCTGCGGCGGGCCGAGGCCATCCCCGCGGTCGCGGCCTATGCGTACGACGCCGCCAGGGCGATCATCCGCGCAGCGGCCACGGTGCTGCCGGGCCGGACGACCGTGGACGCGGCCACCAGACACGACCTCGTGACGGCGATCGGAAGCGGCTCGTTCGCGGGGATCACCGGCTCCGTCGCCTTCGACCGCTGGGGGGACACCCGATCGCCCACGGTCGTGCTCTACACGGTACTCGGCGGCAGATTCGTCCCGTTGAAGACGGAGAACTGACCGACCGGCGGTGACGTGTCGGCGGCTGCCGTAATGGCTGCGGCGGCTGCGGCAACCGACATCCTCCGACCGGGCCGTTGCGGGTTCTGCCGGGTCGTTCGCTTCTCCGATCGGGTCGTTTGCTTTCGGACTCACCGGCGAAACCCCCTTCAAGTTACGACACGCTCACGTTGCGCTTCCCTTCCACTCCTCCGAAGGTTACGTTTTCGTCACTATCCGCTGTCGATCGGTTGCCGATGATGCGGTGGCGGACCGGGTCCTGACGCCGAGGGTGTCGGTAGCGGCAGCGATGTGCTGTGGGAGGGCGTGTCATGACGGGTCCTGGACGGCGAGGGGGCGTGCCCCGACCGAGCGTGACGCGGTGGGGGGCCCTCGGATCCGTGGGTGTGCTGACAGCCGCGGCCGTCCTTGCCGGCTGCGGCGGTGGTTCGTCCGGTGACGACGGGAAAAAGGAATACGCCATCGGTTTTCAGGGGCCGCTCTCCGGCGACAACCAGCAGCTCGGCATCAACGCCTACGACGGGGTGCTGACCGCTGTCGAGCTAGCGAACCGGCGCAAGGATCTGCCGTTCAGGCTGCGCCTGGTCGCCTCGGACGATCAGGGTATGGCCGAGCAGGGGCCCACCGCCGCGCAGAAACTGATCGACAATCCGGAGGTCATCGGCGTCGTCGGCCCCGTCTTCTCCGGACCGACGAAGTCGAGTGAGCCGCTCTACAGCGGGGCCGGGCTGCTGTCGGTCAGCCCGTCGGCCACCAATCCGGCGCTCACCGATCTCGGGTTCACCAGCTTCTACCGGGTCATCGCACCGGACACCGTGCAGGGATCCGCCGCCGCGGAATACCTTGCCAAGGTCGTGAAGGCGGACAAGGTCTACTCTCTCGACGACCGGAGCGAATACGGCACCGGCTTGTCCGGAGCGCTCGAGAAGGCCCTGACCGGCCGTGGCATCCGCGTGATCCACGACGGCATCAATCCGACGAAGGACTACACGTCCCAGGCCACGAAGATCCTCGCCGAGAATCCGGACGCCGTGTACTATTCTGGCTACTATGCGGAACTCGCGTTGCTGACCAGGGCGCTGCGCAGCAAGGGGTACACCGGGAAGGTCGTCAGCGGCGACGGCGCGAACGACGACCAACTCATCCACCAGGCCGGTGCCGGCAACGCCGAGGGAACGCTGCTGACCTGCCCCTGCGGTGACCCGAACAGCGATCCCGCGGCGGCGGGGTTCGTCGCCGACTACAAGACGATCAACGCCGACGCGCGGCCTGGAACCTATTCCGGCGAGGCTTATGACGCCACGAACGCCGTCATCGAGGTGCTGCGCCGGCTCGGTAGCGGCGCGACGCGGGAGGCCGTGCTCGCCCGGTTCGGCTCGGTCGACATTCCTGGCGTCACCAAGCGCATCAGATTCCGGAAGAATGGTGAGGTCGAGGGCTCGACGGTCTACGTGTACGAGGTCCGGGCCGGGAAACGGGCCGTGCTCGGCCCGGTCAGCTCCCTCGTCAGACCGTAACCGGCGGACCTGCCCGGCCGGCGGAGCGACGTGGTCGACGCATCGGTCCGCCCGCTCGCGGCGAAACTGTCCGACCCACGGCCTAAACTCGCCGCGTGTCCGTCACCACTTCGTCCCCCACCTCGTCTCCGTCCGGGAGCCGCTCGGCAGCGTCCGCCACTGGGGCCACTGGGGCCACTGGGGCCACTGCGGCCACTGCGGCCGGCCCGGCCGTGTCCTCGCCGAGTCCCGCGCCATCGAGCCCCGCGAAGTCGACCCCGGCAACGCCCCGGTTGTTGCTGCTTGATGGGCACTCGCTGGCCTACCGTGCCTTCTACGCGCTGCCGGTGGAGAACTTCTCCACCACCACGGGCCAGCCGACGAACGCGGTGTACGGATTCACCTCCATGCTCATCAACGTCCTGCGCGACGAGCGGCCGACCCATGTCGCCGTGGCGTGGGACCTGCCGACCCCGACCTTCCGGCACACCCAGTACGCCGAGTACAAGGCCGGTCGGGGCGAGACCCCGGCCGACTTCGTCGGCCAGGTCAGCCTCATCCACCAGGTGTGCGACGCCCTCGCGGTGCCGGGGGTCAGCGCGCCGGGATACGAGGCCGACGACGTGATCGCCACGCTCGCGACCCTGGGCGCGGCCGAGGGGATGGACGTGCTGGTCGTCACGGGTGACCGTGACGCGCTGCAGCTGGTCGACGAGCGGGTGACGGTGCTGATGACCCGCAAGGGCATCAGTGACATGGTCCGCTTCACCCCCGACGAGGTGCAGGCGAAGTACGGCCTGTCCCCAGTGCAGTACCCGGACTTCGCGGCCCTGCGCGGGGATCCCTCCGACAACCTGCCGTCGGTGCCGGGGGTGGGGGAGAAGACCGCCACCAAGTGGATCCAGCAGTTCGGCTCGCTGGCCGAACTGGTCGACCATGCCGACGAGATCGGCGGGAAGACCGGGGCGTCGCTGCGCGCCCACCTGTCCGAGGTCATCCGCAACCGTTCCCTGACGGAGCTGTCCCGTGACGTGCCGCTCGACGTCGTCCCCGCCGGCCTGCGGATGCGGCCCTGGGACCGGGAGGCCGTCCACCAGCTGTTCGACACGCTGCAATTCCGGGTGCTGCGGGAGCGGCTCTACGCGGCCCTCGCGATCGCGCCGCCTCCCGCCGACGAGGGGTTCGAGATCGAGCTGACCGTGCTCGGGCCGGGCGAGGTGGCCCGGTGGCTCGCCGAGCACGCCCACAGGGTCGGCCGTACCGGCCTGCACGCCCGGGGCACCTGGGGGCGCGGCACCGGTGTGCTCGCCGGTCTCGCGCTGGCCGCGGCCGGCGGTGCCGCGGCCTGGATCGACCCGACGCTGCTCACCCCCGCGGACGTGGCGGCGCTGGGCGCCTGGCTCGCCGATCCGAACCAGCCGAAGGCCGCCCACGACGTGAAGGGGCCGATGCTGGCCCTGACCGAGCTTGACCTGCCGCTCGCCGGCGTCACCAGCGACACCGCGCTCGCGGCCTATCTGGCTCTGCCCGGCCAGCGGTCCTTCGACCTGGCCGATCTCGTCGCCCGGTACCTGCATCGCGACCTGTCCGCCGACCCCGTCCCGGGCGGCCAGCAGCTGACCCTCGACGGCTCCGGCGAGGCCGACCAGGCGCACGCGGACGCCGTGCGGGCCCGGGCCTGCCTCGAGCTCGCCGACGCCCTCGACGCGGACCTCGAACGCCGCTCCGCCGCCACCCTGCTGCGGGACATCGAACTCCCGCTGGTCACGGTCCTGGCCGGCATGGAGCGGGCCGGCATCGCCGTGGACTCCGAGCACCTGACCGAGCTGCAGAAGCACTACGGCGGCGAGGTCAGCGCGGTCGCCGCGCAGGCCCACGAGATCGTCGGCCGGCCGTTCAACCTGGGCTCCCCCAAGCAGCTGCAGCAGATCCTCTTCGACGAGCTGGGCCTGCCCAAGACCAAGAAGATCAAGACCGGTTACACCACGGACGCCGACGCCCTCGCCTGGCTGGCGGTCCAGTCCGACCATCCGCTCCTGCCGGTGCTGCTGCGGCACCGCGACGTGGCCCGCCTCAAGACGGTCGTCGACTCGCTGATCCCCATGATCGACGATATTGGGCGCATCCACACCACGTTCAACCAGACGATCGCCGCGACCGGCCGGCTTTCCTCCGCGGACCCGAACCTGCAGAACATCCCGATCCGGACGGCCGAGGGGCGCCAGATCCGCCGGGCCTTCGTCGTCGGCGCGGGCTACGAGACGCTGCTGACGGCGGACTACTCGCAGATCGAGATGCGGATCATGGCTCATCTTTCGGGTGACGAGGGCCTCATCGAGGCGTTCGGCTCCGGCGAGGACCTGCACACCTTCGTGGCCGCCGAGGCGTTCGGCCTGCCGGTCTCCGAGGTCGACCCGGAGCTGCGCCGGCGGATCAAGGCGATGTCGTACGGCCTGGCCTACGGGTTGTCCGCGTTCGGCCTCGCCGGGCAGCTCGGCATCGCGCCGGACGAGGCCCGGGAGCACATGGACGCCTACTTCGCCCGGTTCGGCGGGGTCCGCGACTTCCTGCGTGGGGTCGTGGAACGGGCCCGCAAGGACGGCTACACCGAGACGATCCTCGGCCGCCGTCGCTACCTGCCCGATCTGACCAGCGACAACTCCCAGCGGCGGCAGATGGCCGAGCGGATGGCGTTGAACGCGCCGATCCAGGGTTCCGCCGCGGACATCATCAAGATTGCGATGTTGGGGGTCGACCGGGCGCTGTGTGCCGGGGGGTACGCCTCCCGGCTGCTGCTCCAGGTGCACGACGAACTCGTCCTCGAGATCGCGCCCGGCGAGCACGATGCGGTCGAGCGGCTGGTCCGGGCCGAGATGACCTCCGCGTACACCATGTCGGTGCCGCTCGACGTGAGCGTCGGCGCCGGCTGCACCTGGGACGACGCGGCGCACTGAGTGTTCCTGTTACTGAGTGTTCCTGTTACCGAGCGTTCCTGTACCCGGATGTCATTTTTGTGCCGAATTACTCCGCTGGCTTCCCGGATTTTCCGTCGTCTCCGGTATCAGTCGAGGAATTGTACCGAACCGTGAAATTGCATCGGTGCCGGGAAGCTGCTGGCTATGATGTCGGTCACGCCGGATCGACGGCTATGTTGGAAGGAAGCCTGACCCGGCCCTGTCGCCGTCGTGCACCGTGATCTCTCGGATGCGGGGTCGTTGCGACACCCGGAGCGACGTCCCGTTCGGTGCGGTTCGTCCCTGTTCGGTCCGCCTGATCCGCTCGGTCCGTTCGGTCGGGCTCATCGCGGGTCAGTGCGGGAGGAAGCGGTTTTTGATCAGCGGGCGTACGTTCGCCGGCCGTCGGCGTTTTCTCGTGGTCACCCCTGCGATCGCGGCGGTGCTCTTCCTGCTCGCCGGGTGCATTCCGGGCTCCCCGGGTTATCTGCGCTGGGGAAACTGGCTGGGTCTGGTGGTCGCGGTCGGTAACGCCGTCGTCGGGCTGGTGGCCAACCCGAGAGGGCGCTGGATTCCGCCCGTCGCCGTCGCCTCGCTCGCCGCCGCGCTCGCCTTCGCGCTGGCGAGCGCGGCGCCCGGCCGGAACGCGGACACATACCTGACCTGGTTCCCGGTGCTGTGCGCCTATGCCGCCCTGGTCCCCGTCGGCTGGGCCGTCGCCGGCACCGCGGCCGTCTGCGCTGCCGTCGTCGCCGGCGTCACCGCCCACGGCGGACTGGCCGAGGCCGCCGCGCCCATGTTCTCCACCATCGCCGCCGTCATGCTCGTGGGCGCGGTGGCGAAGGCCCTGTTCCGTGAGGGCCTGCTGCAGAACCGTTCCGATCCCCTCACCCGCCTGGCCAACCGGGGCGGGACGATGGAAATCGGGCAGTCCGCCGTTGCGAAGATCAATGCCGCGGGGAACGAGGCTGTCCTCGTCCTGGTGGACCTCAACCGGTTTCACGAGGTCAACGATGCGCTCGGTCACCTCGGCGGCGACCAGCTGCTGAGGATGATCGCTGAGACGTTGCCGACCCTGACCCCGAGGCCGGTGTTCGTCGGTCGGGCCGGCGGGGACGAGTTCGCGCTGGTGTTCCGCGGGCCCGAGATCATCCCGGCGCCGCCCGCTTCATCCGTCTCATCTGCCTCGCCCCCCTCATCCACCTCATCTGCTTCACCTGTCTCGCTCGGCCCGTCGGGCGCGCCGGCCGTCCGCGGCCCCCTGCCCGCGGCCATAGCCGCCGGGCGGCGGCGCACCCTGGGCCGGCGGGTCCTCCGCCAGATCCAGGGGCCCTTTCAGGTCTGCGGGGTCGACGTCGAGGTGGACGCCTCGGTGGGCATCGCGGTGGCCCCCCGCGACGGCGCGACCATGGCCACCCTGATGAGCTGCGCCGATGCGGCCCTGCTGCGGGCCAAGCGGGTCGGGGAGAGCGTGGGCCTGTGGGATGCCGGCATCGCCGGGGTGCGGCCCGAGGAGATCGCGTTGAACGCCCAGTTGCGCGCCGCGATCGGCCGCGACGAGCTCGTCCTGTACTACCAGCCGGTCCAGTCAGCTCGGACCGGTGGGATCGTCGGTGCCGAGGCGTTGCTGCGGTGGCGACATCCGAGCCGTGGGCTGCTCCCCCCCGGCGAGTTCCTGCCGATCGCCGAGCGGTCCCCCCTGATCGCGGACCTGACCCGGTGGGTTCTCGACGAGGCACTGCGGCAGTGTGCCGCCTGGGACGCGGGGGGCCTGCACCTGCCGGTGTCGGTCAATCTCTCCCCCCGGATGCTGGTGATCGACGATCTTCCCCGGGTGGTCTCGGACTCGATCGCCGCGCACCGGCTGGCCCCCGACGTCCTCACCCTGGAGATCACCGAGAGCGCCCTGGTCACCCAGCCCGCGCGTGCGGCGACGATGCTGGGTCAGTTGCGCTCCCACGGCGTGGCGCTCTCCCTCGACGACTTCGGCACCGGGTATAGCTCGATGGAGATCCTCAAGACGTTGCCGTTTGACGAGGTCAAGATCGACCGGGGGTTCGTCACGGACGTCCGGGGGAGCCTGCCCGACGCCGCGATCGTGCGTTCCGTGCTCGATCTGGGACATCGCCTGGGGCTGCGGGTCGTCGGTGAGGGCATCGAGGACGAACGGACCCTGACGATGATGGTCGACTTCGGCTGCGATCTGCTGCAGGGAGAGGCGATCTCGCCTCCGCTGCCGGCGGAGCGCGTCCGCGAGCTGCTGCGGACCCGGGCCGCGAAGGCGGGCAAGGTGGTCCCGGGCGGTGACGTTCGATGTCGCCGGGCGTGATGGTCCGAATTACCCGGCTGCGCTGACCTGCCCGGCTGCGCTGACCTGCCCGGCTGCGCTGACCTGCCCGGCTGCGCGGACGACGATGCCGACGGCCTGCCACGCCTCGGAGACGGCCTTCCGCGCGTCCGCACCGAACAGCAGGCCGGCCTGGTGCACGGTCACCGAGGCGAATGCACGGAACGTCGTGTTCGGCCGGATCTGCGGTGCGCGCAGGGTCTCGTACCAGATGCGGCCGGCCTTCTCCCAGGCGTATCCGCCGAGAGCCGTCGCGGCGAGGTAGAACGCCTTGTTCGGGATGCCCGAGTTGATGTGGACGCCGCCGTTGTCGGCGGTCATCCGGACGTAGCGGTCCATGTGGTCCGGCTGGATGTCGTCGCCGAGTACCGGATCGTCGTAGGCGGTCCCGGGGGCCTTCATCGACCGCAGCGCGACGCCTTGGACGGCGTCTGTGAGCAGCTCGTCGCCGATCAGCCAGTCGGCCTGCTCGGCGGTCTGGCCGCGGACGTACTGCTTCACCAGGGAACCGAAGACGTCGCTGATCGACTCATTGAGCGCGCCGGACTGGTTCACATACATCAGCGCCGCCTCGTCCTCGGTGACGCCATGGGTCAGTTCATGACCGATGATGTCGAGCGACGCCGTGAAACGCTTGAACAGCTCGCCGTCGCCGTCGCCGAACACCATCTGGCGGCCGTTCCAGAAGGCGTTCTCGTAGTGGTCGCCGTAGTGCACGGTGGCGAGCAGAGCCATCCCCTCGTCATCGATGGAGCTCCGGCCTAGGACGTCGGAGTAGAACGCGAACGTCGAGCCCAGGCCGTCGTAGGCCTCGTTGACCGCCGCGTCGTCGATCGCGGCGCCACCCTCCTCGCGAACCATCGCACCCGGCAGGATCTCGGTGCCGCCCGCGTCGCTGACGGTACGCCGCGGGCCGGTCTCGGGCGCCGGGCGCGGTGGGACGGCACCGCGCCGCGTCGAGCGCATCAGGGCGTTGTGCACCCGGATGGTGCGATGAGAGGTGTCCTGGAGCAGGGTGGACAGGGCCCGGGAACGCTGCTCCTCGGTGCCGTTGCGGACAATGCGTTCGAGGATGTGGGGTGGGACCGCGCAGGGCAGGGCGTGGCGGGGGCAGGGCATCGTCGACTCCGTAGCGTGAGATGATCGCCGGTGGATTCCCGCGGGCATCGACGGCCGCGGATGACCCCGGAGTCACCGACCTTGCTACCTGCGACACAGGATGTCCAGAGAGTGCCGGTCCACCGCCTTCTTCTGGCTAGCCGGAAACGTTCCGTTACCACCCTATCCGCGATGCCGGCCGGGCGACCAGCCGGACGATGGGCCGGGCGGGGAACCGGATGCAGTGCGGAGCCGACCCCGACGGCGCAGGAGCGTCCGCGCCCCCAGCTGGATGATCGCCAACGTGAGGCTGCCGAGGATCAGGAAGGTCATGTTCTCGTCGAGCCAGGTGACGACGCCGTGCATCCATGGCGTCACGGCACGCGCCGCCGTCAGGTAGAGGGCCGAGGACAGCAGGGAGCCGGGAACCAGGAAGCGCAGGAACCGGCGCAGCGGGACGTCGCCGGCGCCGAGCGCCGCGTCCACCGCCGCGTTGGTGTTCAGCAGGCAGAACCACAGCAGCGGGCGCTGGGTGCCGCGGCGGGACAGCGCCGCCACGACGCGGCCGGTGCTGATGCGCCGTAGGAGCACCGAGCGGATGTTGTTGCGGGCCAGACCGAAGTAGCCGACGTCGATCAGCCCGCGGAAGAACGCGGCGATCAGTAGGGCGGGAACGAACGGCACCGTGCCGCCGACCAGCAGCAGGATCGCCCACGTGGGTCGCAGCGCAACGAGCAGCAACGGTGCCGAACCGGCGAGCGCCGGTGCCAGCGCGAGGCCGAGGGCACCGAGACCGAGCAGCGTGCCGGTGAGCAGGGCCGGCCAGAGCCGGTGCGCGACCGGGGCAACCTCCATCCGCACAGTCTGCCAAGTACGCGAGCTGCCAAGTACGCGAGCTGCCAAGTACGCGAGCTGCCAAGTACGCGAGGGCGCAGCCGGGCGGACCGGCTGGGTGGCTGGCTCCGGGAGCTGGCAGACTCGGCGATGTGTTCACAGTAGGTCTGACGGGTGGCATTGGTTCGGGCAAGAGCGCGGTGTCAGCGTGCCTCGCGGCCCGGGGCGCCTTGCTGATCGACGCCGACCAGGTCGCCCGGGACGTGGTGGCGCCCGGCACCCCGGGGCTCGCCGCGGTCCTGGCGGAGTTCGGCACCGAACTGGCGAACGCGGACGGCGGCCTGGACCGCGAGGCGCTCGGCCGGATCGTGTTCGCCGATCCCGCCGCCCGCGGCCGGCTCGAAGCGATCGTCCATCCGCTGATCCGCGAGGAGACGGCGCGGCGCATGGGGGAGGTGTCACCGAGCGGAATCGCCGTGCACGACATCCCGCTGCTCGTCGAGGTGCACGCCGAGGGCACCTACGACGTGGTGCTGGTCGTCGAGGCGCCGCGGGAGCTGCGGCTGCACCGCCTCGAGGGCCGCGGCCTGCCCCGCGACCAGGCGCTGGCGCGGATGGCGAACCAGGCCACGGACTCCCAGCGCCGGGCCGCTGCCGACATCGTGGTGGACAACGGCGGGAGCCTGGACGACCTCGACGCCCGCATCGAGGAGGTCTGGCAGGACCTGCTGGCCCGCCGCGACGCCAAGGCCACCGCCAAGGCCACCGCCAAGGCCGAGACCGTCGCCAGCGGCACGGATACTGCCGCCAGCGGCACGGACACCGCCGCCCCAGCCGGCTGATCGTGGCAGGCCGGCGCTCACGGCATCACTGCACGCCGGCGGCGCCCATGCCACGCAGCTCCTTCTTCAGCTCGGCGATCTCGTCGCGCAGCCGGGCGGCCAGCTCGAACTGCAGCTCCTTCGCCGCCTCGTGCATCTGGTCGTCGAGCTGGCGGATAAGCTGCGCGAGTTCGTGGGAGGGCAGGCCGGCGAGTTCGGCGGCGTACCGGCCGACGGCGCCCTCCCTGCCGGCGCGCGACTTCATCCCCGGAACCGGGGCCTTGCCGCGGGACTGCGATCGGCCGCCGCCGCCAATCAGCTCGCCGTCGGCCGACTGGCGAACCATGTCGTCGAGGATGTCGACGACCTTCTTGCGCAGGGGCTGGGGATCCAGCCCGCGCTCGGTGTTGTAGGCGATCTGCTTCTCGCGCCGCCGGTTCGTCTCGTCGATGGCGCGGCGCATCGACGGGGTGATCGCATCCGCGTACATGTGGACCTGCCCGGACACGTTACGGGCGGCCCGGCCGATCGTCTGGATCAGTGACTTGTCCGAGCGCAGGAAGCCCTCCTTGTCGGCGTCGAGGATGCTCACCAGCGACACCTCTGGCAGGTCGAGACCCTCGCGGAGCAGGTTGATCCCGACGAGCACGTCGAACTCGCCGCGGCGCAGCTCGGTGAGCAGCTCCACCCGGCGCAGGGTGTCCACCTCGCTGTGCAGGTACCGCACCCGGATGCCGAGTTCGAGCAGGTAGTCGGTGAGATCCTCGGCCATCTTCTTGGTCAGCGTGGTGACCAGGACCCGTTCGTCCCGCTCGGCGCGCAGCCGGATCTCGTGGACGAGATCGTCGATCTGCCCCTTCGTCGGCTTGAGCACGACCTCGGGGTCGAGCAGGCCGGTAGGCCGGATGATCTGCTCGACGACGCCGACGGACCGGCCCAGCTCGTAGGGGCCCGGGGTCGCCGACAGGTAGACCGTCTGGCCGATGCGCTCGAGGAACTCCTCCCACCGCAGCGGGCGGTTGTCCATGGCACTGGGCAGCCGGAACCCGTGCTCGACGAGGTTGCGCTTGCGGGACATGTCGCCCTCGTACATCCCGCCGATCTGCGGGACGGTGTTGTGCGACTCGTCGATCACCAACAGGAAGTCGTCGGGGAAGTAGTCGAGCAGGGTGTGCGGCGGGCTCCCGGCCTCGCGGCCGTCGATGTGCCGGGAGTAGTTCTCGATGCCCGAGCAGAACCCGACCTGGCGCATCATCTCGATGTCGTAGGTGGTGCGCATCCGCAGCCGCTGTGCCTCCAGCAGCCTGCCCTGCCGCTCCATGGTGGCCAGCCGCTCGGCGAGCTCCGCCTCGATGCCGGCGATCGCCCGCTCCATCCGCTCCGGCCCGGCGACGTAGTGCGTGGCCGGGAAGACGTAGATCTCCTCCGCCTCGCTGACGACCTCCCCGGTCAGTGGATGCAGGTAGGTGAGCCGCTCGATCTCGTCGCCGAACATCTCGACTCGGACGGCGAGCTCCTCGTAGACCGGGAAGATCTCCACCGTGTCCCCCCGGACCCGAAACGTCCCGCGGGTGAAGGCGAGGTCGTTGCGGGTGTACTGCACGTCAACGAAGCGGCGCAGCAGCAGGTCCCGCTCGATCTCGTCGCCGACCCTCAGCCGCACCATCCGGTCGATGTACTCCTGCGGTGTGCCGAGGCCGTAGATACAGCTGACGCTCGCGACCACGACGACGTCCCGACGGGTGAGCAGGTTCATCGTCGCCGAGTGCCGTAGCCGCTCCACCTCCTCGTTGATCGAGGAGTCCTTCTCGATGTAGGTGTCCGTCTGCGCGATGTACGCCTCGGGCTGGTAGTAGTCGTAGTACGAGACGAAGTACTCGACGGCGTTGTGCGGCAGCAGCTCCCGGAACTCGTTGGCGAGCTGCGCGGCGAGCGTCTTGTTCGGGGCCATCACCAACGTCGGCCGCTGCAGGCGCTCGACCAGCCACGCGGTGGTCGCGGACTTTCCGGTGCCGGTGGCGCCGAGGAGGACGACGTCGGACTCGCCGGCCCCGACCCGCCGGGCCAGCTCGTCGATGGCGGCAGGCTGGTCGCCCGACGGGGAGAAGTCGGACACGACCTGAAACGGCGCCCGCGTCCGCTCGATGTCGATGGTGGGCCGTTCGAACGTTGTGCTCACGGCTTCTAGCACACCACAGGCCTCCGACAGTTTCCGAATCTCGATGTTGCCGAACTTCGATGTTGCCGAACCTCGGCAACGAAATCGTCGGCAAAGTCGCGGACTCCCTGCGGTGTCTGCCGGGACGTTGACGGGCAGGCTATGCGTTGAGCATGTATGACACCCGGTCGTGACCGCGGCCCGGTGAAGGCGAAAGGAGCTCTGAGCGGACATGACCACCCACGACGCCACCCGACGGGGACATCTCCCGCCGATCACGGTGCGTCCGGGACTGGCTGTCTCGGTGGCGATCGTCACTGTCCTCCTCTCCGCGATCACGCTGCCGGCCACCGTGCCCGGCCGGCCCGGATTCGCCTACCTGTCCGGCGGTCTGATCGGGGCGGGCTTGCTCGTGGGCGTCCTGCTGGCCGCCGATCTGATGCGGGCCCGGTCGGCCCGTCGGTCGGGGGTGACCGTTCTCGGCATCACCCTCGGCGCCTTCGGAAGCCGGCTGGTCCTGGCCGGTGCGCCCGACCGCTCCGCGGGCGTGGCGGTCGCCCCTCACCCGACAACCCCTCACCCGGCCGCCCACCAGCCGGCACTCCACGGTATCGATCTCGCGCCGCCGCCCGTGGCGGCCCTCGATCCCACGCCGGGGACGGGCACCCAGGTCGGCACCCAGGTCGAGGCGCGGATCGCGCGGGCCGGCCTGCTCGTCACCGCTGCCGCCGGGGCCCTGCTTGTCGTGCTCGGTGCCCTGGCACCCGCCGGCACCTGGGAACTGGCCGGCGAGGTGGCCCTGTGGGTGGGTACCTTCGCGCTGCTGGTGACCCTCGTTGACGTCCTTCCCTCCCCGCGCAGCTCCGGCGGCCGGCTGATCGCAGCCCGGGTGGAGCGCCGCACTGGCAGTCGTGCGCGCGCCGAGCAGGCCGCGGCCCGCGCCGGCGTGATCACTGGCTGGTCACTGATCGCCGTCGGGTTGGTCGGGTCGTTCCTGGTCGGGTTCGTCGCGCTGTGGGCTGTCCTGCTGGGTTGGTTGGCGCTGGGCACCTCCCGGTTCGCCCAGGCGCAGCAGCGGACCTACGTCGCGCTGGAGGGTCTGACCGTCCGGGACGTGATGAGCCCGCCGCCGCCGCCGTTGTCCGCCTGGACGACCGTCGCAAGCGCGCTGGACGAGGTTGTACTGCCGTCGCGGAGGGCGGTGTTCGGAGTCGAGGACTTCGACGGATCCCTCGCCGGGGTGGCGCTGTTGCGTGACCTCGCCGCCGTGCCGATGGACGATCGAGGTCTCGCCCGGATCAACCGGGTCATGATTCCGCTGGAGATGGTTGCCACCGCCCGTCCGGACGAGCAGCTGACGGACGTCACCGGCCGGCTTCTGGAGCGGCCGGCCGCGGGCTGCGTCGCCGTCATTGGCGCCGCCCCGGATGACGGTCGCCTTCGCCTGATCGGAACGGTGGGCCCGGTGGAGCTGAAGCAGGCGGTGGAGACCGCCCCGCTGCGCGGGCGCGCCACCACGGTCCGCCCCGCCCATCCCGGCGGCTTCTGGCGCTGACCGCCCGCCGTGGCGGGCACCCGACTCCGCTGGAGATCATCTGTGTACGTGCCCCCCTGGGCTTGGGCCGCCTTCGTCGGCGTCCTGCTCACACTCCTGACCATCGACCTGCTGGCACATCGTCGGGCTCACGTCATCGGCTTTCGCGAGGCCGCGTGGTGGAGCGTTCTGTGGGTCTCGCTGGGCATCGGATTCGCCGGTGTCATCTGGGCCTGGCAGGGCCCGGGGCCCGCCGGCGAGTACGCCGCCGCGTGGCTGCTGGAAAAGAGCCTGTCCGTCGACAACCTCTTCGTCTTCGCGCTGATCTTCTCTTATTTCAAGGTGCCTCGCGCCTACCAGCACCGCGTCCTGTTCTACGGTGTGCTGGGAGCGCTTGTGCTCCGTTTCCTGTTCATTGCGGCCGGCATCGCGCTGCTCGAACGGTTCAGCTTTGTCATCTACGTCTTCGGGGCTTTTCTGCTCTACACGGCGGTCACGATGCTCCGGGGCGACGGCGTCGAGATGGATCCGGGCCGAAGCAGGGCGGTCGCGCTGCTTCGCAAGGTCATTCCGGTCACCGACGACTATCAGGGGCAGCGTTTCGTGTTTCGGCGTGCCGGGAAGCTGGTCGCCACGCCGCTACTGGCCGTCCTCGTCGTGATCGAGACCGCCGACGTCCTGTTCGCGTTCGACTCGGTGCCCGCCGCGCTCGGTGTGACCGACAAGGTGTTCCTGGTCTACACGAGCAACGCCCTGGCCATCCTGGGGCTGCGGTCGTTGTTCTTCCTGCTCTCCGGTCTGATGGAACGTTTCCACCACCTGGCGACGGGGCTCGCGTTCATCCTGGCCTTCATCGGCGTGAAGATGTTGCTCACCGACGTGTGGCACCCGCCGATCGCGCTGTCGCTCGGTGTCATTGTGGTGACATTGATCGTGGCCATCGTCTGGTCGCTGCGCACCACCCCGCCGGCCCCGCGGTCCGTGGCCGAGCCGGAGGGGGTAACCAAGCCGGAGGGGGTAGCCGAGCCGGGGGGCGTGGCCGAAGGCTCCCAGGAGGTGCCCCGATGACCGGTGGGCGGGTGGCGAACCGGGCCCGGTTCGCCACTTGCCCGGAAACATATCGAGGAATGGTGTCGCGACGCGCCGGGAACGAGGATGCCTGACAGTCCTGGCTCAGCGGTTATGCTGGCTCCGGCGGGTACTGCGGTACATTCGGTGCACATCCAGCCGCCGGAACGTATCTCTCTGACGTGGGCGAGGAGACGCGCGGGCGGGAATACTCGACGTTCCGGGACCGATCGTGTGTACTCGTTCGGTGTGAGTCGTGGTCCTTTCTTGCCGATTCTTCCCGAAATTTCGCAGCTCGTTGCGGGCGTACTAGCCGAAGGCGGATGATGCACAGGCTGTTGGCGGTCGTCGTTTCTCACGGGGGATCGACGTCTCTGTACCGGTTGCTGACCACACTGGATGCCATGGCGGAATGTCGGGTGTTTCTGGTAGAAAATGATGGGAAATCCCGACATGATGCGTTGCCGGACGGTGTGCGCGTGGTCCAGGGGCACGGGAACGTCGGATACGGCACCGCGGTGAACCTCGCTGTCCGCCGTGCCCTGGAGGACGGGCTGCGGCCGGAGTGGATCCTGGTGGTCAACAGTGACGTGACGGTCCCTGCCGACACCGCGACGATGATCCCGAAGCTGCTCGCCTGGGCCCCGTCGTCCGCCGACGTGGTCGGCTTCCCGATCCGCGGCACGGCGGGCGAGCGGGGACGGGCGAGTGCCGTCCTGCCGCGCCCGCGGACGAACGCCTACACGGCGGTACGGGGCGAGATCGCCGCGGTGGAGAGGTGGCCGGAACTGCGCTATCCGGTCGGCGCCTTCTTCGCCGTCCGCTCGGAGATTTTCCTACGGCTGGGCGGATTCGACCCGTCGTACTGGATGTACTACGAGGAGACGGATCTGTTCGCCCGGTTGCACGCCGCGGGTGGGCGCATCGTCTGGGCGGACGACGCCTGGCCGGTCGTTCATGTGGGCGGGGAGACCGTCGGGCGGTCCGGGCTGCTGTACGCCGAACTCGGCCGGTCGGCAGCCACCTATGCCCGGCGGCACCGTCACGACGTGGGCCGGTCGTGGACCGCGGTGCACGCGGCCCAGTTGACCGTCCTCGCCGCGCGCAAATTGGCCGTGGGCCGGTCGCACGACGCGTTGCGCGCGGTCCGGATCCTCTCCGGGCTGGTGAGCGGGCTGGCCCGGCCAGGCTGGGAGCCCGCGGTCAGCTCACGGTGGCACGCCGTCCCGGCCGAGACGCGGCTGCGTCTCGGCCATCTCCGCCCGGTCCCGCGGACGCCGCGGCAGCGGCAGGACGATCTGATCGATGATCTCGCCGACGGCTCCCCCGGCTCCTCTGGCCAGCGGACGTAGCGCCAGCATCACCTCGTGCCGGAGGGGGTCTCGGGGGAGTGAGCGTATCCGGTGGCGTGAGTGCGCGAGCTCGCCGCAGCCGGCCTCACCCCCACCGTCACCAGCCGCGGGCGCGCCATTCCGCCAGGTGCGGGCGTTCGGCGCCGAGGGTGGTGTCGTGTCCGTGGCCGGGGTAGATCCAGGTGGTGTCCGGCAGTGGGCCGAAGATCTTGCGTTCGAGATCGTCCATCAGCGTCGTGAAGGCCTGTTCGTCACCGAACGTGTTTCCAGGGCCGCCAGGGAACAGGCAGTCTCCGGTGAAGAGGTGGGGAGCGGCGGGATCGGCGTCGTAGAGCAGGGCGATGGATCCGGGTGTGTGCCCGACCAGGTGGATCACCCGAAGGGCCGCCGTCCCGACGGCGATCTCGTCCCCCTCGCGCACCTGCCGCGCGGTGGGCACCGGAATGGCCGGGGCGTCGTCCGGATGGGCGACCGTGCTGGCCCCGGTGGTGGTGACCACATCTGCGAGGGCCTGCACATGATCATCGTGCCGATGGCTGGTGACCACCGTTGCCAGCCCCGCGTCCCCGACAAGCCGCAGCAGCGTGTCGGCCTCGTTCGCCGCGTCGACGAGCAGCTGCTCCCCGGTGACCGGGCAGTGCAACAGGTAGGCGTTGTTGTTCATCGGGCCGACGGCGACCTTGGTGATCGTCAGGCCTGGCAGGGTCCGCACGTCGGCCGGACCGCCGACCGTGACTTTCCCGGTGTACTCGGTGTAGCCGGTGCGGCTGGTGTCGCCGCCGTTGGCGTCGCTCATGACGATCCTCTCCGGAGTGGATGGCGCGGATGGGACGGGAACAGGGGATAGCTGCCGGTCGTTACGGTCCGTCGGGTGGCACCGGGAGATCTGACGCCTCTGACGCCTCTGAGGTCTCTGCCGGATGCGACGGATTCGTCCGGCTGATGGTTAGGTGGCCGCCCCCGGAAAAGTGTCGGTCCTCATCCGTAGCATGGCCACACTCGCCCAGGTCCGGTCTTACTGAAGATCATGAGGGTTTGTCGATGGCCGATCGTCTTGTCGTGCGTGGCGCGCGTGAACACAATCTCCGTGACGTCGACCTCGACCTGCCCCGCGACGGGCTGATCGTCTTCACCGGTATGTCCGGGTCCGGCAAGTCCAGCCTCGCCTTCGACACAATCTTCGCCGAGGGGCAGCGGCGCTACGTGGAGTCGCTGTCGGCCTATGCGCGGCAGTTCCTCGGGCAGATGGACAAGCCCGACGTCGACTTCATCGAGGGGCTGTCTCCGGCCGTCTCCATCGATCAGAAGTCGACCTCGCGCAACCCGCGGTCCACCGTCGGCACGATCACCGAGGTCTACGACTACCTGCGGCTGCTCTTCGCCCGCGCCGGCCGTCCGCACTGCCCGAAGTGCGGGCGGCTGATCTCCCGGCAGACCCCGCAGCAGATCGTCGACCGGCTGCTGGAGTTGCCCGAAGGCACCCGCTTCCAGGTGCTGGCCCCGGTGGTGCGTGGCCGCAAGGGCGAGTACGTCGACCTGTTCGCCGAGCTGCAGAGCTCCGGGTTCGCACGGGCCCGCGTCGACGGCACGGTGGTGCCGCTCACCGATCCGCCGAAGCTGGAGAAGCAGCGCAAGCATACGATCGAGGTCGTCGTCGATCGGCTCGCGATCAAGTCGTCAGCGAAGCGGCGGCTCACCGACTCGGTGGAGACGGCCCTGAAGCTGGGCGGCGGGCTCGTCCTGGTTGACTTCGTCGACCGCGACGCCGACGATCCCGAGCGCGAGCGGATGTACTCCGAGCATCTGGCCTGCCTCTACGACGACCTCTCCTTTGAGGAGCTGGAGCCGCGGTCGTTCTCGTTCAACTCGCCGTACGGCGCCTGCCCCGAGTGCACCGGGATCGGGACCCGCAAGGAGGTCGACCCGGAGCTCGTCGTGCCCGACCCCACCCTGTCGCTGGCGCAGGGCGCGGTGGCCCCCTGGTCGGGCGGCCACAACAAGGAGTACTTCGAACGGTTGCTCACGGCCCTCGCCGAGGACCTCAGCTTCAGGATGGACACCCCGTGGGAGGGGCTGCCCGAGCGGGCCCGCAAGGCCGTGCTGTACGGCAGCGGCGACACCGAGATCCACGTCGGCTACACCAACCGCTACGGCCGCAAGCGTTCCTACCACACCTCCTTCGAGGGCGTGATCGGTTTCCTGGGCCGCCGGCACCGCGAGGCCGAGTCGGACAGCAGCCGGGAGCGGTACGAGGGCTACATGCGCGACATCCCCTGCCCGGCCTGCCGCGGCGCGCGGCTAAAGCCGGAGTCACTCGCGGTGACGCTGGGTGGCCGGTCGATCGCCGAGGTTTCGGGTCTGGCGATCGGCGAGTGCGCCGTGTTCCTGCGCGGGCTCGACCTCACCGAACGGGAGCGGACCATTGCCGGTCGGGTGCTCAAGGAGGTCGACGCGCGGCTGACATTCCTGCTGGACGTGGGGCTGGACTACCTCTCCCTCGACCGGGCCGCCGGCACCCTGGCGGGCGGCGAGGCACAGCGCATCCGGCTGGCCACCCAGATCGGTTCCGGGCTCGTCGGGGTGCTGTACGTGCTCGACGAGCCGTCGATCGGCCTGCACCAGCGGGACAACCGCCGGCTCATCCAGACCCTGCTGCGGCTGCGCGACCTGGGTAACACGCTCATCGTCGTCGAGCACGACGAGGACACGATTCGCGCCTCCGACTGGGTGGTCGACATCGGCCCCGGCGCCGGCGAGCACGGCGGTCGGGTCGTCGTCTCCGGGCCGGTCGAGAAGCTGCTCGCCAGCGAGGAGTCGATGACCGGCGCCTACCTGTCCGGGCGGCGGCGGATCCCGGTGCCCGACATCCGCCGGGTGCCGGCCAAGGGCCGGGCACTGACCGTGCACGGGGCCCGGCAGCACAACCTGCGCGACGTCACCGTGTCGTTCCCGCTGGGCTGTTTCGTGGCCGTCACCGGGGTGTCGGGCTCGGGGAAGTCCACCCTCGTCAACGACATCCTCGCCGCCGTCCTGGCGAACAAGCTCAACGGCGCCCGGCAGGTGCCGGGCCGGCACCGCACTGTCAGCGGGCTCGACAATCTCGACAAGGCGGTCCGGGTCGACCAGTCCCCGATCGGACGCACGCCGCGGTCCAACCCCGCCACCTACACCGGCGTGTTCGACCACATCCGCCGGCTGTTCGCCGAGACGACCGAGGCGAAGGTCCGTGGCTATCTGCCGGGCCGGTTCTCGTTCAACGTCAAGGGCGGGCGGTGCGAGGCGTGTTCCGGTGACGGCACCCTCAAGATTGAGATGAACTTCCTGCCAGACGTGTACGTGCCGTGCGAGGTCTGCCACGGCGACCGGTACAACCGGGAGACGCTGGAGGTGCACTACAAGGGCAGGAACATCGCCGAGGTGCTCGACATGCCGATTGAGGAGGCGGCGGAGTTCTTCGCCGCGGTGCCGGCCATCGCCCGCCACCTGCGGACGCTGAACGACGTCGGCCTGGGGTACGTCCGGCTCGGCCAGTCGGCGCCGACCCTCTCCGGCGGCGAGGCGCAGCGGGTCAAGCTCGCCTCGGAGCTGCAGCGGCGCTCCACCGGCCGGACGGTCTACGTGCTCGACGAGCCGACGACCGGTCTGCACTTCGAGGACATCCGCAAGCTGCTCGGCGTGCTCGGCCGGCTGGTCGACGCCGGGAACACGGTCATCGTGATCGAGCACAACCTCGATGTCATCAAGACGGCGGACTGGATCATTGACCTGGGTCCGGAGGGGGGCACGGGAGGCGGCCGTGTCGTCGCGCAGGGGTCGCCCGAGGCCGTGGCTGCGGTCGAGGAGAGCCACACCGCGGTCTTCCTCCGGGAGATCCTCAGTGACCGGGTCGCCGAGGTGGGACCGCTCCCGCCCTCTCAGGTCCGCAGCAGGTCCGCGAGGACGGCGTCCAGCTCCTGTTCGGTGTGCTCCTGACCGGTCGGGACAAGCCGCTCGGTGCGGTCCAGGAAGCTGCGCAGCGACGACGCCGCGACCACTACCACGGACTGGCGGTCGCCGTGCACCAGGTCGAGCCGCACGCCGCGCCGATCCGCGTCGGGACCGATCCGGACGTCCCCGTCGCCCACCGCCGTCTCCAGGCCGGCGCGCAGGGTGTCGCGTGGTGCGACCCAGCTGCCCTGCGGCAGCGCGGGATGCTCCGGCCTGGACACCAGCGTCATGGACACGGCCAACGGGTCGCGGGCGCCCCAGCAGATCTGGAACACGGTGATCCGCCCACGGCTGGACGCGTCGTCCACGACGAACTCCGCCGTGACGTCCTTACCAAGCACGCGCTGGCTCCCTCGGTTCGCTTGCCCGATGTCTCGAGGGTCGCAGCCCTCCGCCCCGGACGCCAACGGGGGCCCCCGAAACAGCGGAAGGTGTGTAATCGGTCACGATGCTGCCGGGTGGCCGTCGCCGCTCGTCACCCTACCGCCACCACCGGAGGGAACCCGCCGCCAAGCCCGCGCGCTATGCGTGATGAAATGGTTACGTGCAGGTGCTGCTTGCTCGGGATGAAGGTCGCCGTAGGCTCGGTTCATGGCTGATCCGGCGTCCTACCGGCCCGCGCCGGGCTCGATCCCCGAGACACCCGGTGTCTATCGTTTCCGTGACGAGCACGGTCGCGTGCTCTATGTCGGCAAGGCCAAGAACCTGCGGGCCCGGCTGGCCAACTACTTCGCCGAGTTGCACACCCTCCATCCGCGTACGCAGCACATGGTCTCCTCGGCGAGCTCGGTCGACTGGACCGTCGTCTCGACCGAGGTCGAGGCCCTCCAGCTCGAGTACACGTGGATCAAGCAGTTCGACCCGCGCTTCAACGTCCGCTACCGCGACGACAAGAGCTACCCGAGTCTCGCCGTGACCCTCCACGAGGAGTTCCCGCGCCTGCAGGTCATGCGGGGACCCAAGCGCAAGGGCGTCCGGTACTTCGGCCCGTACGCGCATGCCTGGGCCATCCGGGAGACCCTCGATCTGCTCCTGCGGGTCTTCCCCGCCCGCACATGCTCGGGCGGGGTCTTCAAACGGGCCGCGCAGGTCGGACGGCCGTGCCTGCTCGGGTACATCGACCGGTGCTCGGCACCCTGCGTGGGACGGGTCGACGCGGCCACCCATCGGGAGATAGTCGAGGACTTCTGCGACTTCATGTCCGGGCAGACGGGCCGTTACCTGCGTCGGCTCGAACGGGAGATGCAGCAGGCGGCGCAGGCCCAGGAGTACGAACGCGCCGCGCGGCTGCGCGACGACATCGGCGCCCTGCGCCGTGCGGTTGAGAAGCAGGCCGTGGTCCTGCCCGACGGCACCGACGCCGACGTCATCGCCTTCGCCGAGGACGAGCTGGAGGCCGCCGTCGCGGTGTTCTACGTGCGTGGCGGGCGGGTACGCGGCCAGCGGGGCTGGGTCGTCGACAAGCTCGACGAGGTCACGACCGCGGACCTCGTCGAGCAGTTCCTCACCCAGGAGTACCTCGACGGCACGGGAGCGGCCTCGACCGGGACCGCCGGTTCGACGGTGCCCACGACCACCGCGGGATCCCAGGGGGAAGGCATCCCCCGCGAGATCCTGGTGCCCGCCCTGCCGCCCGATGTCGAGGCGGTCACCGAACTGCTCGGCGCGGCCCGGGGTAGCCGCGTCGAGGTCCGCGTGCCCCGCCGTGGGGACAAGCGCACCCTGCTCGAAACGGTGGAGCGCAACGCCAAGCAGGCGTTCGCGCTGCACCGGACGAAGCGGGCCAGTGACCTCACCGCCCGCAGCCGTGCCCTCGCCGAGCTTCAGGAGGCCCTGGAGCTGCCCGACGCGCCGCTGCGCATCGAGTGCTTCGACGTCTCGAACACCCAGGGCACGAACGTCGTGGCGAGCATGGTCGTGTTCGAGGACGGCCTGCCGCGCAAGTCCGAGTACCGCAGGTTCGCGATCCGCGGCATCGCCGGCCGGGAGGGTGCCGGCCGGGAGGGTGCCGGGGACGACGTGGCGAGCATGTACGAAACCATCCACCGGAGGTTCTCGCGCTACCTCGCCGAGCGGTCCCGCATCGCCGACATCGCCGACATCGCCGAGCTTGGCGACATCGCCGGCGCGCCGGGTGCCGCGCAGCCGATCGATCCGGGGACCGGGCGGCCGCGCCGGTTCGCCTACCCGCCGAACCTCGTCGTGGTGGACGGCGGGGCGCCCCAGGTGGCTGCGGCGGCCCGGGCGCTCGACGAGCTCGGCATCGACGCCGGCCCCGGCGGGGTGGCGCTGTGCGGGCTGGCGAAGCGGCTGGAGGAGGTCTGGCTGCCGGACACCGCGGACCCGGTCATCCTCCCGCGGACGTCCGAGGCGCTCTACCTGCTGCAACGGGTGCGCGACGAGGCGCACCGCTTCGCCATCGCCTACCACCGGCAGAAGCGGTCCACGGCCATGGTGGCCTCCGCCCTCGACGAGGTCCCCGGCCTGGGTGACACCCGGCGCAAGGCCCTGCTGCGCCACTTCGGTTCGGTGGCGAAGATACGGGCGGCGAGTGCCGAGCAGATCGCGCAGGTGTCCGGCATCGGCCCGCGGACGGCGGCGGCGATCGTCACCGCGCTGGCCCGGTCGGCGCCGGGCCGCGCCGACGCGCCCGCCCCCGTCGTCGACCCGCGCACCGGAGAGATTCTCGACACGGAGACCGTCTCATGACCACCCCGACCCTGGATCTGGCGATCATCACCGGGCTGTCCGGCGCCGGGCGCAGCACCGCGGCGAAGTGTCTGGAGGACCTGGGCTGGTTCGTCGTCGACAACCTTCCCCCGGAGCTGCTGTCCACCATGGCTGAGCTGGGCCGTCGTTCCGGTGGGGCAATCAGCCGCATCGCCGTCGTGGTGGACGTGCGGGGCCGGCCGTTTTTCTCTGACCTGCGCGCCGCGATCGCGGCGCTCGACGCGCGGGGCATGCATCCCCGGATGCTGTTCCTCGAGGCCAGCGACGACGCGCTGATCCGCCGGTTCGAGCACGTCCGCCGGCCGCATCCGCTGCAGCGCGACGAGCGGGTGGTCGACGGCATCGGCCGGGAACGGATTCTGCTCGCCGAGCTGCGCGGCGAGGCCGACCTGGTCCTCGACACCACCGACCTGAACGTCCACGAGTTGCGGTCGAAGATCGACGCCGCGTTCGGGCAGCCGAACGCCAACCGGCTCAACGCCACGGTGGTGTCGTTCGGGTACAAGTACGGACTTCCGCTGGATGCGGATCTCGTCGCCGACTGCCGGTTCCTGCCCAACCCGCACTGGGTGGAGGCGCTGCGCCCGTTCACCGGCCGCGATCCGCAGGTGCGCGACTATGTGCTGGCCCAGCCGGGAGCGCAGGACTTCCTCGACCAGTACTCGGCGCTGCTCCGCCTGGTCGGCGAGGGTTACGCCCGTGAGGGCAAGCGGTATCTCACGCTGGCCGTCGGGTGCACCGGCGGCAAGCACCGTAGCGTCGCGATCGCCGAGCAGCTCGGCATCCGGCTCGCCGCGGGCGGCGTGGGAGTCCGGGTGGTGCACCGTGACCTGGGACGGGAGTGAACCATCCGTGAACCTCAAGGGCGTAGCCGCGCGCTCCGACGGTCCGGACCGGGCACCGGCGGTCGTCGCCTTCGGCGGCGGCCACGGGCTCGCCGCCTCGCTCGCCGCGCTCCGGCAGATCACCTCGGCGCTTACCGCCGTGGTGACCGTCGGTGACGACGGTGGATCCTCCGGGCGGCTGCGCGCGGAGCTCGGCGCGCTCCCCATGGGCGATCTGCGAATGGCCCTGGCCGCGCTGGCCGGACCGGACGGATGGTCGACCACCTGGGCGGACGTGTTCCAGCACCGGTTCGGCGGCGACGGGCCGCTCGCCGGGCACGCGGTCGGCAACCTCGTGCTGACCGCGCTCGCCGAGCGCACCGGATCACCGGTGGCCGCGCTCGACTTGGCCGCCACCCTCCTCGGCGTGCGGGGGCGGGTGCTGCCGCTGTCGACCAGGGGCATCGATATCGTCGCCGACGTCGTGGGGCTGGATCCGGCGGCGCCCACCGCCGAGGTCGAGGTGCGCGGGCAGGCCGCGGTGGCCACGACCGGTGGACGGGTCGCGGGTGTCCGGCTGTCGCCGGCGGCACCGCCGGCCTGTCCGGAGGCGGTGACCGCGGCGGGCGCGGCCGACTGGATCATCCTTGGACCGGGATCGCACTACACGAGCATGCTGCCGCATCTGCTGGTTCCTGAGATGAACCGGGCGATCGCGACGTCCCGGGCGAACCGGGTGATGGTGTTGAACCTGACCGCCCAGCCGGGGGAGACCGAGGGATACACCCCCCAGGCCCATCTCCACTCCCTCGGCCGGCACGTTCCCGGCCTGCGGCTGGACGTGGTGATCGCCGATCCGACCGCCGTGCCCGACCCCGATCTGCTCGCCCGGGCGGCGGCGGACGTCGGTGCCCGGCTCCATCTGGCGCCGGTGCGGATCCCCGGCGCGCCCGTGCACGATCCGGTCCGGCTCGCCGCGGCCTTCCGTGCGGTGTTCGCGGGACTCCCGGAGGCGACCTGCCCGACGCCCGCGTCCCGGCGGCCGGTCACGCAGTACTCATCGTCCGGCGGACCGGTCCGCCGGACCCCATCCGGTGAAGCCAAGGAGTGATCGGTGTGGCGGCGATGACGGCCACCGTCAAGGACGAACTGAGCCGGCTGCGGGTCGCGAAGCCCTGTTGCCGGCGGGCCGAGATGGCGGCCCTGCTGCGCTTCGGTGGGGGGCTGCACATCGTCGGTGGTCGCATCGTGGTCGAGGCGGAACTCGATACTGGCGCGACCGCCCGCCGGTTGCGTCGTGAGGTCGCCGAGGTCTTCGGCTTCCCCTCGACGGTGGCCGTGCTGGCCGCCGGTGGGCTGCGCCGCTCGGTGCGCTACATCGTGCGCGTCGAGCGAGACGGCGAGCAGCTCGCGCGGTCCACCGGCCTGCTCGACCAGCGTGGCCGTCCGGTGCGCGGGCTGCCGCCGCAGGTGGTCACGGGCTCCGCCTGTGACGCCGCGGCGGCCTGGCGGGGCGCGTTCCTCGCCCACGGTTCGCTGACCGAGCCGGGTCGGTCCTGCTCGCTGGAGGTGACCTCGCCTGGTCCAGAGGCCGCGCTCGCCCTGGTCGGCGCGGCGCGTCGGCTGGGGGTCCAGGCCAAAAGCCGGGACGTGCGCGGCGTCGATCGCGTCGTCATCCGCGACGGCGACGCGATCGGCGCGCTGCTGACCAGGATCGGTGCGCACGACAGCCTGCTCGCCTGGGAGGAACGGCGGATGCGCCGGGAGGTCCGGGCGACCGCCAACCGGCTGGCGAACTTCGACGACGCCAACCTGCGCCGCTCCGCCCGGGCCGCGGTGGCCGCCGGCGCCCGGGTGCAGGCCGCGATGCGCATCCTCGGCGACGACGCCCCGGAGCACCTGCTGGCGGCCGGCCGGTTGCGCATCGAGCACGCGCAGGCCTCCCTGGAGGAGCTGGGCGCGCTCGCGGACCCGCCGCTGACCAAGGATGCGGTCGCCGGCCGGATCCGCCGGCTGCTGGCGCTCGCCGACAAGAGGGCCAACGCGCTCGGTATCCCCAACACCGAGGCGAGCGTCTCCCCGGATCTCCTTGAGAACGCCTGAGCAACAGCGGCCCAGGTCAGGCCCAGACATTTCATACCTGCAAGTCATACCCGCAAGTGGACTACTGGCCCAGTAGCACCATCGGGATCGGATGGCTCTTCGGGGCTCTTCGGGGTGGGACCCGCCCTGTGGGGCGCCCGCCTGGGCGGTTCGGCCGGCGTCAGCGCGGGTCCACGGGATCTGCCGGCCCCCGGCCCTGCGCGGAGGCGCACCGGCGGTGCGGCAGCGCAGCCATGTGATGGGATGTAGTTTCCGGGTGGGGCGTGCCCGCACCGTGTGAGGAGACCAACATCGCACGGTTCGGATTCCCGCCGATGATGTGCAAACTCGTTAGGCTCCTGCCTCGACAGCGCCACACGAACGACAGCGCCACACGAACGAGAACGTCACAACCGAACGACGACGTCGCGATGGAACGACGGCGTGACTATCGAAACGACGAGACAAGACGGTAGGGAGTCCTGGACGTGGCTACGCGGGTGGGTGTCAACGGCTTCGGGCGAATCGGTCGTAACTTCTGGCGGGCGCTCGCGGCGAGCAACCGGAACGATCTCGAGATCGTCGCGGTCAACGACCTGACCGACAACAAGACTCTCGCGCATCTGCTCAAGTACGACACCACGCTGGGTACGCTTTCCGCTGCGGTCGGTGTCGTTGACGAGGGTATCCGCGTCGGTGATACCGTGATCAAGGTGCTGGCCGAGCGCGACCCGGCGGCGCTGCCCTGGGCCGATCTGGGCGTGGACGTCGTCATCGAGTCCACCGGCCGCTTCACCAAGGCGGCGGATGCGGGCAAGCACCTGCAGGCGGGTGCCAAGAAGGTCATCATCTCGGCGCCGGCCAAGGACGAGGACATCACTGTGGTGATAGGCGTGAACGACGACGCCTACGACCCGGCCAGGCACCACATCCTGTCCAACGCATCCTGCACGACGAACTGCGTCGCGCCGATGGCGAAGGTGCTCGACGAGGCCTTCGGTATCAGCCAGGGGCTGATGACCACCATCCACGCCTACACCAACGACCAGGTCATCCTGGACTTCCCGCACTCGGACCTGCGGCGGGCGCGGGCTGCGGCGCAGAACATCATCCCGACCACCACGGGTGCGGCGAAGGCCACCGCGCTGGTCCTGCCCCACCTCAAGGGCAAGCTCGACGGACTGGCGATGCGGGTGCCGGTCCTCGACGGCTCGGTCACCGACCTGGTGGCCACCCTGGACAAGAAGGCCAGCAAGGAAGAGGTCAACGCGGCGTTCAAAGCGGCGGCGGAGGGCCCGCTGAAGGGCTACCTTGTCTACACCGAGGACCCGATCGTCTCCTCTGACATCGTCAACACCCCGGCGTCCTGCACGTTTGACTCGCTGCTGACGATGTCCGCCGGCAATCAGGTGAAGGTCGTCGGCTGGTACGACAACGAGTGGGGCTACTCCAACCGGCTGGTCGACCTGACCGCGCTGGTCGCCGCGCGTCTCTAGGCCCGCGCGCCGCTGGTCGCCGCGCGCCGCTGGGCCCGCGCGCCGCCGGCAGGCGAAACCCGTCGGGCGGCGCCGGTCCTCCCCGGCCGTTCCTCCCGACCGGGCCGGAGAGGATCCTCTCCGGCTCTTCCTCGACAATTTCTCTCCCCAATGGAGTAACGAAGCGTGAGGACGATCGACGACCTGCAGGTCGCCGGGCACCGAGTGCTGGTCCGCAGTGACCTGAACGTGCCGCTGGATCGTTCCGGTGACACCCCGCGCATCACCGACGACGGCCGGGTCCGCGCCAGCGTCCCGACCATCTCCGCGCTGCTGGACCGGGGCGCCCGGGTGGTCGTGAGCTCGCACCTGGGCCGGCCGAAGGGCGAACCGGACCCGAAGTACTCCTTGGAGCCGGTGGCGGGTCGGCTCGCCGAGCTGCTGGGCCGGCCGGTGGCGTTCGCCGGCGACGGCAGCGGTGACATCGCCGGTGCGCATGCCCGCGAGGTGGTCGCCGGACTCGGGGACGGCGAGGTGGCCCTGCTGGAGAACCTGCGCTTCGCCGCCGGGGAGACCAGCAAGGACGCGGCGATCCGCGCGGCTTTCGCCGACGAGCTGTCGGCGCTCGCCGAGTTCTACGTCGGGGACGCCTTCGGCGCGGTCCACCGGGCCCATGCCAGCGTCGCCGACGTCCCGAAGCGGCTGCCGCACGCCGCGGGTCGGCTCGTGCTTACCGAGCTGGAAGTGCTCCGCCGGCTCAGCAGCGACCCGGCGCGTCCCTACAGTGTCGTGCTCGGCGGGTCCAAGGTGTCCGACAAGCTCGGCGTGATCCGCGCGCTGCTGCCCAAGGTCGACGCGTTGCTCGTCGGCGGGGGGATGTGCTTCACCTTCCTGGCGGCGCTCGGTCACGGGGTCGGCGGGTCGCTGCTGGAGACCGAGATGATCGAAACGTGCAAGGAGCTGCTCGCCGAGGGCGGGGAGCGGATCGTGCTGCCGACCGACGTCGTCGTCGCGGACAGGTTCGCCGCCGACGCGGACACCGCCGTCGTCGCGGCTGACGCCATCCCCGCCGGCTGGCTCGGGCTCGACATCGGCCCGGCGTCGACGGAGCTGTTCGCCGCGCGGCTGGCCGGAGCGGCCACGGTCTTCTGGAACGGGCCGATGGGCGTGTTCGAGCTCGCGCCGTTCGCCGCGGGCACCCGGGGGGTGGCCGAGGCGGTCGCCGCCGGCAAGGGGTTCTCCGTCGTGGGTGGCGGCGACTCCGCCGCGGCGGTCCGCACGCTCGGCATCCCGGAGGATGCCTTCAGTCACATCTCGACCGGCGGCGGCGCGAGCCTGGAATACCTGGAGGGCAAGACGCTGCCCGGGCTCGCGGCCCTCGATGTCTGATTTCCGCGGGACGTCCGGCCTCCGCGGGACGTCCGGCGTCCGCGGGACCTCCGGGGCCGGGGCCGGCTGATGGCCCTGCTGGGCCGGGGAAGATCTGAGCGAGGTTCCGACAGGGGATCCGGGAAGAACAGGGGATCCGGGAAGGACGAGGACGGCGTGGGCAAGGACAGGTCGGTGAAGGGCGCTGCCGGTTCAAAGGGCGCCGCCGGCGTCAAGGGCACCGGCCGACGGACGCTGGTAGCCGGCAACTGGAAGATGAACCTCAATCACCTCGAGGCGATCGCGCTGGTGCAGAAGATCGCCTTCGATCTCAAGCCCGCCGAGCTGGAGACCGTCGAGGTCGTCGTTCTCCCGCCGTTCACCGATCTGCGCAGCGTGCAGACCCTGGTGGACGGGGACAAGCTCGCCATCGCCTACGGCGGGCAGGACCTCTCCCCCTACGCGTCGGGTGCGCACACCGGTGACATCAGCGGGGCGATGCTGGCCAAGCTCGGCTGCGACTACGTCGTCGTCGGGCACTCCGAGCGCCGGGCCGACCACCACGAGGACGACGCGCTGGTGGCGGCCAAGGCGAAGGCGGCCTTCTCCGTGGGGCTCACCCCTATCCTGTGCGTGGGGGAGCCCGAGGAGATCCGGGCCGCCGGCACCCAGGTCGAGCACGTGCTGCGTCAGCTCGAGCGGTCGCTGGCTGGCATCACCGCCGAGCAGGCCGCGACGATCGTCATCGCCTACGAGCCGGTGTGGGCGATCGGCACTGGCCGCACCGCCTCCGCGCAGGACGCCCAGGACATGTGCGCGGCGGTCCGCGGCCAGCTGGCCAGTCAGTACGGCGATGAGATCGCCGCGGGGATCCGTGTCCTCTACGGCGGCTCGGTGAAGGCAGCGAACGCCGGCGAGCTGTTCACCATGCCGGACGTGGACGGCGGGCTGGTCGGCGGGGCGAGCCTGGTCGCCGAGGAGTTCGTCGGCATCGTGCGCAGCGGGCCGCCGGCCTGACGGCGGACGCGTCCGTACACTCGCCTACCGCGCACTCGCCCTGCCGCCGGCCGTCCCGGTGCCGGACCACCGGACCAGGCGAAGCACTGTCGGTGAGAGCGGATACTGTTGCGTGGCGACGTGTCCGGCCCGCCCGATCCCCTCAAGGCGTGCCGGTTCCACCCACGTTGCTGGAAGGCCGAGGAGGTGTGTAGGACGGTGGAACCGCCCTTGTCGGAGGTTCGGCCTGGGCACCGAGCGGCCTGCCACTTCCCCGAGGAGCGGGAGCTGGTCTAGATGACGATCGGTCTGTCGATCGCCCTGATTGTCGCGAGTATTCTGATGATCATGCTTGTGCTGTTGCACCGAGCCAAGGGAGGCGGGCTGTCCACCCTGTTCGGCGGCGGCGTGTCCTCGTCGCTGGGTGGGTCCTCGGTCGTGGAGAAGAACCTCGACCGGTTGACCATCGCTGTTGGGATCATCTGGTTCACCTGCATCGTCGGTCTCGGTCTGCTGCTGAAGAATTGAACGCCCAGTTCGGCCCGCGCCCTGGTCCCGGCCGCGGGAGTGGTCGCGGCCGTGGAGGCCGGCTGCCTCGCCTCGTGTCCGTGCTCGCCACGATCCTGCTCGCCACGGTCCTGGCTGCCACGGTGACCGCCTGCAGCGGTGGCTCGGGGGACGGATCGCGTGAGCTCGCTGCCAGTCCCACCCCGGCGACGACCACCACGCCCCCTCCGTCCGGCAAGCCGGGCGGCACGCTGCGGATCGTCACCCAGTGGATGCCCAGTGGCGATCCGGGCTGGGCCGACCAGCCCGGCGAGCGGGCGGTCAGCCGGCTCGTGACCCGCCAGCTGTACAGCTATCCCTCCGACGAGGACACGACGAAGTCGACCATCCCGCGGCCGGACCTCGCCGTCGGCGCGCCGGTCGTCACCGAGAACGGGCTGGTCTACACGGTGCGGCTGCGTCCCGCGGCGCGCTGGGACACCCCCAACCAGCGCCGGATCACCGCCAACGACGTCGCCCGCGGCATCAAGCGACTGTGCACGCCCCCGAACCCGTCACCGCTGCGCGGCTACTTCACGGCGACCATCGTCGGATTCCGGGAGTTCTGTGCCCAGCTGGCGGCGACCCCGGTCGCCGACGCCGCGGCCTTCGTCGAGAGCAGCACCGTGGAGGGCATCGAGATCGTCGGCGACGACACGCTCGCGTTCCACCTACTGGCCCCGGTGAACGACTTCGTGGACGTGCTGGCGCTGCCGGCGGCCTCCCCGGTGCCGCTGGAGGCCCTGGCCTACCCGCCGGACTCGCTGGAGTACCTGCACAACCTGGTCTCGGCCGGGCCGTACCGGTTCACGGTCGCCCCCGGCGAGGGGTACCGGCTGTCGCGCAGCCCATCGTGGAGCGCGTCCTCGGACGGGATCCGCCGCGCCCTGCCCGACCATATAACGATCTTCGACGGCCTGAGTCCGGAGGCCATGCAGCAGGAGCTGGAGAGCGGCGACGCGGACATGTCGCTCGACGGGAAGATACCCGACAGCCGGGCCGTGGAGCTCGCCAGGGCGAACGACCCCCGTCTCGTGGTCGACGGGGTCGGGGTCACCCTGGCGCTCACCGTCGGATTCAATGGGCCCTCCGCGGCCGCGCTGCGTGAGCTGTCGGTCCGCCGGGCGCTGCCCTACTGCATCGACCGGGTGAGCCTCGCGGCGGCGCTCGGCGGCCCCGAGTTCGCCGCTGCCGCCACCGGGTTGCTGCAGGAGACGATGACCGGCTACACCGACGCGGATCCCTTCCCGAGCCCGGCGGGACTCGGCGACGCGGCCCGTTGCCGGGAGGCGCTGAGCCATACCCCCGGCGGACCCGTCACGGCGCTGTCCCTGCTCACCACGGACAGCGCCACCGACGTGGCGGCCGCCGAAGCACTGCGGACCGCCTTCGCCCGTTCCGGTATCCGCCTCGACATCCGGATCCGGACCGGCGAGCGCTACCGTGCGGCAGCCGTCCACCCGACCGGGCAGTTCTGGGACCTGGCGCTCACTACTATCGCCCCGGACTGGTACGGCGACGCGGGCCGCACCGTCTTCCAGCCGTTGCTGGACGAGACGTGGGCCGGCCCCAGGCCGGCCGACGGCGGCTACCGGGATCCGGGCGCCCTGCATCTGCTCGCCACGGCGCTGCGGGCCACCAGCGAGGCGACCGCCGCGAGCAACTGGGCCGACCTGGAGCACACGCTGGTCGAGCAGGTCGCGGTGATCCCGCTGGCCGTCGTGCACACCCCGCAGTTCCACAGCACGAACGTCACCGCGTTCACGATCGTGCCGTCGATCGGCACCGCCGATCCGACCGCGGTCTCGCTGGGGTCCGGATGACAGCCGACCTGAACACGCTCCTCCCACCGGGGGTAACGCCAGGGGTAACCAGGCGGGGGTGGCCGGTGCATCCATGGGTGGCTCTCGCGGCCTACACTCCCTCCAGGACGTACCCGGAGGAACATCTGGGGAAAAGCGCCGGGAACGTCAGGTTTACGAAACCGGGTACGAGGTTTCGCGGCACTCGAGGCAGCGAAATCGGCAGGCACGGTTTCCGTGCTACCACCCATGGGACGAGACGAAGGAGCACGCGGGCCGTGGCAGGTGGCAACGCCATCCGGGGGAGCCGGGTCGGGGCAGGACCGATGGGAGAGGCGGAACGGGGCGAGACCGCGCCCCGGCAACGTATCTCCTTCTGGTGCGCTAACGCGCACGAGACGAGACCGTCGTTCGCCGCGGACGCGGCGATCCCCGACACGTGGGATTGTCCGAGCTGTGGTTTTCCGGCGGGACGGGATCGGGACAACACCCCGGCCCCGCCGCGCACCGAGCCGTACAAGACCCATCTCGCCTACGTGCGGGAACGACGGAACGAAAAGGACGGCGAGGCGATCCTCGCCGAGGCGCTCGCCAAGCTTCGGGGCGCATCCTAGCCCGGCCCCGGCCCCGGCCCCGGCCGACGGTCGCCGCCGGCGGCGACCGTCGGCGCACGCGCGCCCCGCCCCCGCTCCCGCAGCCGTTGCGCCGTCGCCGAGGATGCCCCTGTGACTGTGGATGGTGTCGGCATCGGCCCGCTCGTCGCCGGGCGGTACCGGCTCGTCGAACGGATTGGCTCCGGTGGGATGGGCACCGTGTGGCGGGCCCACGACGACGTGCTCCGGGTCGAGGTGGCGATCAAGGAGATCCGGGTCTCCGCCGACCTCGACGACGACGAGCGTGCCGCCGGAGTGGAGACGGCGATGCGCGAGGCCCGCAACGCCGCCCGGCTGCGGGGGAACCCACACGTGGTCACCGTCCATGACGCCGTGGAACACGACGGCCTGCCGTGGATCGTGATGGAGCTGGTCCGGGCCGGCACACTCGCCACGACGGTCAACCGGGACGGTCCCCTGCCGCCCGAGCGTGCCATCCAGGTCGGGCTCGCGGTCCTCGACGCCCTGGTCGCGGGTCAGCGGATGGGCGTGCTGCACCGGGACGTCAAACCATCGAACATCCTGCTGGCCGACGACGGCCGGGTGCTGCTGACCGACTTCGGCATCGCCACCCACGCCGCCGACCCGACCCTCACCGGCGGCATCGGCAGCGGCGGGACGCCCGCTTACATGGCGCCCGAACGCCTCCTCGGCGGCCCCGCGACCCTGGCCGGCGACCTGTTCGCCCTCGGCGCCACCCTCTACTTTGCCGTCGAGGGGGTCTCACCGTTCCAGCGCGACACGCTGCCCACCACTATCGGCGCCGTGCTGCACGCCGATCCGCCACCCTTCCTCCGGGGCGGCAGGCTGTCGGCAGCGATCGCCGGGCTGCTGGCCAAGAACCCGGCGAGCCGGCTGCGCGCGGAGGGAGCGCAGGCGTTGCTGACCTGGGCCGCGTCCCACCCAGCCGATTCCGCCCCGGCATCCCTGGTATCCCCGGCATCCCTGGTATCCCCGGTATCTCCGGCATCTCCGGCATCCCCGGCCGCGTCATTGCCGCCGTCCCCGGCGCCGGACGCGGTGATCCGGCGCCGGCACGGGTCGCGACCCGTGCCGTTCCCGCCGGCCTGGCCAGGGACGGCGCGGCCCCCCGGCGCGGTCGGGTGGGTCCGGTCGTGGCGGGCACCCCGGCTGATGGCCGGGGCGATGATCCTCCTGGTGCTGCTCGCCGCCGTGGCCGCCGGGGCGTACCAGCTGTTCGGCGCGGACGACGGCGGCGACGGCGACCGGCGTCGTGCCTCGCCGCCGACGGTCGCCACGCGGGATCCGGCGGGGGTCGGGTCGCAACCGGGCGCCGAGGCTGGCGAGGCGCTGCCCCCGGGCATGATCGGCAGTTGGAGCGGATCGGTGACGCAGGCGTTCGTGCACTTCAACGCCGAGCTGGTGCTGCGGGGCGGCCGGATCGGCGAGGTGATCGGCACGAGTGCCTACCCGGAGAGTGGATGCGCCGGCGAGCTCGTGCTGCGGGGGGTGTCCGGCGCCTCGGTCCGGCTCGAGGAACGTCTCACCCGGGTCGGGGCGTTGTGCTTCGCCGCCACCTGGCTGGACCTCGTGCTCCACGGCGACGGCACGCTCGACTGCTCGTATCCGGCGACCGAGATCAGTTCGGCGGGGCAGGCGACCATGCGCCGCTCGGCGCCCCCCATGTCCCCATCGTCCCCCGCGCCTCCGGGCTGACCGGGACTGCCGGCTGACCGGACTGCCGGGTGAGCGGGTGAGCGCGCTGGGCGGTCCACCCCCGGCGGGTGAGGCGGCGAGACGGGGGGAACGGCCCGGCGCGGGTATGAACGGACCGGGTCAGAAACCGGGTCCGGGCCGGAACCGGGGCCCAGGACGCCGGGACGGCCGTGGCCCGTCCAGGCCACCGCCCGACCACGGCGTGGACAGGTGGACAGGAGGTACTCCGTGGATCCCGATTTTCCGCTACTCAGTGTCTTCCTCTATATGCTGTGGTTTTTTGCTTTCATCCTGTGGCTGTGGCTGCTGTTTGCGGTGATCATGGATGTGTTCCGCAGCCAGGATCTGTCCGGATGGGCGAAGGCCGCCTGGACGGTCGCGATCGTGGTGCTGCCCTGGCTCGGCGTGATCGCCTACCTGATCGTGCGGGGTGGCAGCATGCACGAGCGCAGCCGCGCCGCGGCGCAGCGCGACGAACAGGCCTGGCGCGCCTACCTCCAGGAGGCCGCCGGGACAACGAGCGACGCCGACGAACTCGGCAAGCTCGCGCACCTGCGCGACCGGGGGATCATCAGCGAGGCCGAGTTCGAGCGGGGCAAGACCAAGATCCTGACCTGATCCGCCGGTGCCGTCCCGTGGGCCCGGCCCACGGGACAGGTCTACGGGACAGGTCGTCCACGGACCGTGTCACTGCCAGCCGGGCAGCCGGGAGGCGGCGGCCCGGTCGGCGAGCCACAGGCTGCGGTCGCGGCCGACGGCTCCCGTCGCCGGGATCGTGATCGGTCCCGCTCCGGAGAACGACGCCGCGACCGCATCGGCCTTCTCCTCCCCGGCGACGATCACCCAGACCTCGTGGGCGGACTGAATGGCCGGCAGGGTCAGCGTGACGCGTTCCGGCGGTGGTTTGGGGCAGTCATGCACGGCCACCACCGGTTCGGTCGCGACGACCGCGGGGGAGTCCGGGAACAGCGAGGCGACATGGCCCTCCGGGCCGAGCCCGAGGAGCACCACGTCGAAGCTCGGCACCGCCGATCCGGCGACGGCACGGGTGGCCAGCAGCGCGGTGTACTCCGCCGCGGCGGACTCCGGATCGGTATAGCCGGAGGCCGAGGCCCGTCCCTCGACGTCACCGCCCGCGGTCGGGGCCGCCAGATGGCCCATCGGGAAGATCCGTTTGGGATCCACCGGGATGTGATCGAGCAGCGCCTCCCGCGCCTGCCGCTCGTTGCGGTCGGGCGAGCCGGCCGCGACGAACCGCTCGTCGCCCCACCAGATGTCGACCTTGCCCCAGTCCACCGCGTCGAGAGCCGGGTTCGATCGCACCGCCCGCAGCAGGGCGATGCCGATGCCACCGCCGGTCAGGACGAGTGAGGCCTCCCCGCGGGCCGTCTGGGCGTCCACCAGCCGGGTGATCAGCCGGGCCGCGGCCGCCCTGGCCAGTACCCCGGCGTCACGATGGAGGACGAGCTCCGGCTCGGCCGTCATGCGCCACCCACCGTCCGTTCGTTGTTCGGGGCACTCGTCATCGGGGCGGTGCCCGGGGCCGCGGTGCTGGACGTCACGGTGCCCGACGTCACGGCGCCCGACGTCGCGGCGCCGGCGGCCAACGCGTCCGTGGTGCCCACGGTCTGGTCCATCGGGTCCCGCCAGATGTGCTCTCGGTGCGGCGAGCGTCTGGTCAGGTTCGGCAGGCCGCTCCAGGTACCCAGGGCCTCGGCGTAGACGGCGTCCTCGTCAAGCCGGCGCAGCTCCTCGGCGAGCAGGTCCCCGACGCCCCGGTCGGCCAGAGGCAGTACCCGGTCCGGGTACCCGGTGCGGGAGATCATCGCCGAGCGGGAGTCGGTGCGGGAGACGGCCAGCCGGTCCCCGTCGAGGGCGACGGCGACCGCGGTGATACCGGGCCGGCCGCCCGTCTCGTCGACCGTCACCGGGACGGCGAGCCTGTTCTGGAGCCAGCCGGCGAACAGCTGGGCGCTCGGATCGGCCCGGCCGGCGGTGATGACGGCCGAGTCCGGCCGCTCGCTGACCACCGCGTCGAAGGCGGCGGCGAGCAGGGTGCGCCAGGGCGACAGCCTGGTCCAGGACAGGTCCGTGTCGCCGGGGGCGAAGTCCGCGGCCCGCTGGAACAGGGCCGACAGCGGATCCGGGCTGGCGGTGACGTCGGTGACCCGCCGGTCGGCGAACACGCCGAGCGGGTCGTAGGCGATCCGGGCCGGCGGCTCGTCGTGCCACCAGGTGACCACCGGGGCGTCCGGTGCGAGCAGGGGAAGCACGACCGATTCCGCGTGCAGCGCCAACCGGCCGGACATCCGCATCACGACCGCTTCGCCCGGGCCGAGCCGACCGCCGATCGAGACCTCGGCGTCGAGCCGGGGATGCGGCACGTCGACCTGCCGGCGGACGACGATCAGTAGCCGGCACGGATGGGCCGAGGCCGCCAGCGTCGCCGCGCCCTCGGCGGCGCTGACGTGCTTTTCGTCGACGACGACGACGAGGGTCAGCGCCAGGCCGAAGGCCAGGGCTCCGGCCGCCCGTCGTTCGGCGGCGAGGGCCTTGACCACCTCAGAACCGGTGGTGTCCCACAATGTGGTCACGAGGGGCTCCTAATCCATGGTCATGGCCGCCGCCACCGGCGACCGTCGTGGGCGAGCATCTCGTCGGCGGCAGCCGGACCCCAGGTGCCGGCCCGGTAGCGGTGCGGGGTGGTGCCCGCCCAGTGCCGCTCCAGCGGATCGACGATCCGCCAGGACTCCTCGACCTCCGCGTTGTTCGGGAACAGCGTCGCGTCGCCGAGCAGCACGTCGAGGATCAGCCGTTCGTAGGCCTCCGGCAGCGCCTCGGTGAACGCCTCACCGAACAGGAAGTCCATCGCGACGTCCCGGACCTCCATCGCCGAGCCGGGGACCTTGGAGCCGAACTTGAGCGTGACCCCCTCGTCGGGCTGCACCCGGATGACCAGCTGGTTGTTGCCGAGCTCGGTGGTGGCGGTCTCGTCGAATGGCAGGTGCGGCGCCTTCTTGAAGAAGATGGCGACCTCGGTGACCCGCCGTGGCAGCCGCTTGCCGGTCCGCAGGTAGAACGGCACCCCGGCCCACCGGCGCGTCTCGATGCCGAGGCGCACCGCCGAGAAGGTCTCCGTCCGCGACTGCGCAGGGATGTCCTGTTCGTCGAGGTAGCCCGGGACCCGCTCCCCGGCGAGCCAGCCCTGCTCGTACTGCCCCCTTACCGCGTAGCGAGTGAGGTCCATGGGCAGCGACACCGCGCGGAGCACCTTCAGCTTCTCGGTGCGGATGGTCTCCGCGCCGAAGCTGACCGGCTCCTCCATCGCGGTCAGGGCGAGCAGCTGCAACAGGTGGTTCTGGAGCACGTCCCGAGCGGCGCCCGTCTCGTCGTAGAAGCCGGCCCGGGTGCCGATCCCGACGTCCTCGGCCATGGTGATCTGCACCGAATCGACGAACTGGGAGTTCCAGATCGGTTCGAACAGCGTGTTGGCGAAGCGCAGCGCGAAGAGGTTCTGGACCGTCTCCTTGCCCAGGTAGTGGTCGATGCGGAACACCCCGGACGGGGTGAAGACGTCGTCGACGAGCGCGTTGAGCTGCCGGGCCGACTCCAGGTCGTGACCGAACGGTTTCTCGACGACGACCCGGCGCCAGCCGCCCGAACCCGCGGCCGAGGAGAGCCCGGTGCGCTGCATCTGCTTGAGCACGACCGGGAAGGCCGACGGCGGGATCGACAGGTAGAACGCCGCGTTGCCACGGATACCGTGGGAGTGCTCCAGGCTCTCCAGCGTGCGGGCGAGCCGGTCGAACGCGGCGTCGTCGTCGAAGGACCCTGGCAGGAACCGCACGGAGCCCGCCAGCCGGTCCCAGACCTCTGCACGGAAGGGGGTGCGGGCGCCCTTCTCGGCGGCCTGCCGGGCGAACTCGGCGAAGTCCTCGTCGGGCCAGTCCCGGCGGGCGAACCCGAGCAGGACGAAACCCGGCGGCAGCAGGCCGCGGTGGGCCAGGTCGTAGACGGCGGGGATCAGCTTCTTGCGGGCCAGGTCGCCGGTAGCGCCGAACACCACCAGGGCGCTCGCGTCCGGCAGGCGCGGCAGTCTGCGGTCACGTGGGTCCCGCAGCGGGTTGGTACTCACCGTGGGCGCCACCCGTTCCCCCTTCGTTCTGCTTGTGGTCTCTCCGAGGTTGTTTCACCGGGGACCGTCGGGTGTCCATGAACGACGCTGAGACGATCATCACGGCCGTGGCGACGGCCGTGGCGACCGCCACGGCCACGGCCGGCGCCAGGCCTTACGCGGACGAACCGGCTGATCCCAGGTGCGCCGCGATGGTGTCCAACAGCTGGGTCCACGAGTCCTCGAACTTCTGTACGCCCTGGCTCTCCAGGGTCTCGATCACGTCGTCGAGATCGATTCCGACGGCTGTGAGCTGGGCGAACACCTCGTGGGCCTCCTCGTAGCGGGGGCGGATCGTCTCACCCGTCACCGACCCGTGGTCGGCGAACGCCTCCAGGGTCGCCTCCGGCATCGTGTTGACGGTTCCGGGCGCGATCAGCTCGGTGACGTAGATCGTGTCCGGCAGGGACGGGTCCTTGGTGGACGTCGACGCCCACAACGGGCGTTGGGGCTTCGCGCCCGCCGCGGCCAGGGCCGCCCAGCGGGGGGTGGCGAACGCCTTCTCGTACCGCTCGAAGGCCAGCCGGGCGTTGGCGACGGCGGCCCGGCCGCGTAGCGCCTTCGCCTCCGAGGTGCCGATCTTCTCCAGCCGCTGGTCGACCTCGGTGTCCACCCGGCTGACGAAGAACGACGCGACCGAGGCCAGGTCGGTGATGTCGCGCCCCGCGGCCAGGGCCTTCTCCAGACCGGTCATGAACGCGTCGATCACGGCGTCGTACCGGTCGAGTCCGAAGATCAGCGTCACGTTCACGCTGATGCCCTGGGCAAGCGTCTCGGTGATTGCCGAGAGGCCGGCCCGGGTGGCGGGAATCTTGATGAACAGGTTGGGTCGGTCGACCAGCCACCACAGGGCACGCGCCTCGGCGAGCGTGCGCTCGGCCTCGTGGGCGAGCCGGGGATCGACCTCCAGGGACACCCGGCCGTCGACGCCGCCGCTGGCGTCGTAGACGCCGCGCAGCACGTCGCAGGCGTCGCGCACGTCGGCGGCCGTGATGGCCCGGACGGCCTCGCCGACGTCCACGCCGCGGATCGCCAGGTCGTGCAGCTGCTCGTCGTACAGGTCGCTCGAACTGATCGCCTTCTGGAAGATGGTCGGGTTGCTCGTCACGCCGACAACGCCGCGGTTCTCGACCAGGTGGGCGAGGTTGCCGGTGCGTAGGCGGTCCCGGCTGATGTCGTCCAGCCAGACCGCCACTCCGGCGGCTGAGAGCTCGGACAGGGGATTGCTCATCGGGCTGACTTCCTCTCCGCGGGCGGTGGCGTCCTCACCATGTCTCCAAGGCCTCCAAGCTGTTCTCGCGCTTCATGGCCGTTCTCGCGCTTCGGATGGGCGCACCCCCTTCAGGGCACTACCCTCTGGGGCCGGCTCCATCCCAGTCTGTTTCCAGTCTGATCCCAGTCTGCGGATCCCCGTGACAGTCGGGTGGCGGTTGGGAGAACAACGCGCACGACGAGTGGAATCCCGGTCCCTGCGGTTCATGCCTGATGCCCGATGCCCGCCGTCCATGCGCCATGCCCACCGTCGCTGTCCGATGCCCCACGCCAGTACATGTCGGTCGCCGCCGCCCGGGGGGCCGCGTGGCGCGGTTGTGAGAGAGGACGCAGGACGGCGGCGGGGGTCCGGGCGCGGTCGACGCGCGTACGCAGCGCCGCGGCGGCTAGACTCCGACACGTCGTAGAACACCGTCCGCTCCGACTTTCGGGGCACCGTCCCGCGTGGGTCGCCCGTCGATCCCGCCGATCGCGAGGTCGCTCTGTCTACCGAGGCCGTCCTTCGTCACCGGCATGTCCCCGCCCGCGGACCGGGGCGGGCGGGCGCCTCCAAGCCAACGACCGCACCGGCGCCGGGGGTCGGCGGCCCGCCAGCCCCCGCAGCCGGCCCGCCAGCCCCCGCAGCCGGCCCGCCAGCCCCCGCAGCCGGCCCGCCAGCCCCCGCAGCCGGCCCGCCAGCCCCCGCAGCCGGCCCGCCAGCCCCCGCAGCCGATCCGCCCGCCGACGGGCTCCCGGGCGCCGGGCACGCGACTCGCGGGGGCTGGGCGGCCGTGTCGGCGAAGGCCCGCGGCTATGTCGCCCTAATGAAGCTGCGCGTGGTCGAACTGCTGCTCATCACCACCGTCCCGGTCATGATGCTCGCCGAACGGGGCGTGCCGTCGCTCCGGCTGATCGCCGTGACCCTGGTGGCGGGAACCCTCGCCGCCGGCAGCGCGAACACGATCAACTGTTACGTCGATCGTGACATCGATCAGATGATGGGCCGCACGAAGCGCCGTCCGCTCGTGCGGGCGACCGTCACGCCCACGGAGGCGCTGACCTTCGGCATCGTGATCGGGATCGTCTCGACGCTGCTCTTCGGTTTCCTGGTCAACTGGCCCTCCGCGCTGCTGGCGGACGGGGCGATCGCCTTCTACGTCTTCGTCTACACCCTCGGGCTGAAGCGCCGCACCCCGTCGAACATCGTCATCGGGGGCGCGGCCGGCTGCTTCCCCGTCCTGATCGGATGGTCGGCGGTCACGGGGACCGTCGGCTGGGCCGCGGTGCTGCTGTTCGCCGTCGTCTTCTTCTGGACCCCGCCGCACTTCTGGGCGTTGGCGATGAAGTTCCGCGACGACTACGCCGCGGCGGGCGTCCCCATGCTGCCGGTCGTCGCCTCCGTCCAGGTCGTCACCCGGCGGATGCTGGGCTACGCCTACGCGATGGTCGCCGCCTCGCTCGCGGTCGCTCCCGTCGCCTCCACCGGCCCGGTCTACCTCGTCGCCGCCGTCGCGGTGGGAGCCTGGTTCCTGGTCGAGTCGCACCGGGTCGCCCGCCGGGCCCGGCACGGCGAGGACCCGAGGCCGATGCGCCTGTTCCACATGTCGATCACGTATCTGACCCTGCTGTTCGTGGCGATCGCCGTCACCGCTCTCGTCTGATCTCGCCCGACCCCACCGACCCCGCCCCGTCCTGATCCCGGTGTCACCGGGCGGGACGGGGCGTTGTTTTGCCGGCGGGCCGCCCGCGAACGGGTCTGGGACGGGCCCACCCGTCCTGGCCAGTTGACACCAGTGCGGCGCGTCTACCGGACGGGCACACCCAGACCCGGCGGACCACCGCGGCTGGTCGTGGCCACCACCGACCCGGCGACCCTGCCATCGACCAGCACCTGGTATCTGGCCACCACCCTGCCCCACCCCGACCTGCCCACCGCGGCGGCATCGGCGTTCCCACCCGCCGCCCACAGCGAGATCGACCGCCTGTACGGGCCGCACGGCTGGGTCGAACAAGACTACAAACAGATCACACACGAACTCGGCTGGGCCGACGTCCAGGTCCGCTCCGCCACCGCGATCGCCCGCCACCCGGCCCTGGTGAACTGCGCGTTCAGCCTGTGCTGGCACGACACCCCCGAACACCCACCACCCCACCCGGCGGCAGCCCGCGTCCGGTCCCGACCCGCACACTGCCGTCCTGGCCGGCCAGCCTCCGCCGGGTCCGCGCCTGCCTGATCCCGTTCCGTCTCCCGCGGCAGCGGAGGCGATCGCGTTATTCGGTTCTGGCGACGATCACGTGATGGCCTGGTTTCCGAGTTGTCTGATCAACACGCGCTTACGCAGGAGATCGAAGTTCGCCCGTCCATACATCTGCCTCTTCACCATCTTTAGGAATCGTAATGAAATAACAAATGCATGTTCGGGAGCATCTTAGCAGGTCACAGGGCCGCGAGAGGCTCAAGTTGCACAGGTTATTTCATTCCGCCTACTTACAGTTACGTGGAATCACGGCGCCCTCGACGGGCCCGGAACTGTGCGGCAGGGTGAGCCCGGCGACGACGGCGTCGTAGTCGTTGCGGAGGTGGCGGGCGAACGACGCCAGCGCTGGCAGGTAGGGCCGCGAAGGCGGGCATGGCCACCGGCATCGGCGAGACCTTTCAGCAGGTTGGTGTCGCCATCGGGATCGCCGGCTTCGGCGCGCTGTTTCAGCAGCTGGTGCTGTCGAAGTACGCTGGACCTTCGGCCGTGGGACGGGAAGTTGCCGTCGGCAACATCACCCGGGCTGGCGACGCCGGTCGGGCCGCGTTCGTGCATAGCTTCACCAGCGTCATGGTCGTCTGCGCCATTGTGTGCGCGGTCGGCGCCCTGGTTGCCTTCTTCTTCATCCGGCAGCGGGACCTGCATGAATCGGCGCAGGTGTTGTAGCGGTCGACCCGGTCCCCGGGTCGCTCCACCCCGGGGACCGGTCTGGTTCACGAGACCGCTGCGGTCAGCGCGGCCAGTGACTTGAGCACACCGGCCCGGATCTGGTCATCGGTGACCACGCCCTGGTCGTTGATGGTCGATCTGTGGACGGGGATGTGCATGCAGGCTTCCTCGACGATCATGGCGCCGGTGTAACGCAGCACCTTGCGCAGGGAATCGTGCGCGTCCGCGGCCTTTGTCGTGGACGGCGATACGTTGATCCATGCCGTGGGTTTGTCCCCGATCTCGATCCCACCGACGGTCCAGTCGAGCAGGTTCTTAAAGGAACCCGGCAGTGCGCCCGCGTACTCCGGCGTGCAGATCAGGATCGCAGCGGCCGATGCAATGCGGGCCCGCAGGTCCACTACCGACACAGGCAAAGGATCTTGGTCGTCGTCAGGGTTAAAGTGCGGCAGCTTGGCCATACCGTCGTAGTCGTCCGCAACGAATCCCGGCGGGGTCAATGCTCGCGTGGTGCGTAGCAGCGCCGAGTTGGACGACCCGGCGCGGAGGCTTCCGCATAGCAGAAGAATTTTTTGGGTGGCATCCACACGGCCGATTCTAGCCGCCGACTTTCACCTGGTCCTTCGTTGGGTGTGCCAGAAATGGAAAATTACTCCTGAGTTGGGAAGGTCAGGCTTGTCCAAGCCTCCATCCATCATAATCGAGCTCCAAATCATCGGTCATCCGGCGAGACCCCCGCAACGGCGCTGTTGCATTGTGAGGAGTCGGGGCAGGGCCTCGACAAGATCACATAAGGCTGTGATCGGTTACACTCGGTAGTGGCGCTGGCGCCCGGTCTGGGGGACGGTCTCCAGACCATGCCCAACCCTCCACACTTGTCCGTCGCGTTTCCGTCGCGACGTCGGCCCCTCGGCGGAGGCCGTGCCGCGGCGGGTCGTCGGACGTCGAGCCGGCCGCCGGGACTGTTTCCCGTCTCAGGAACGGGGCGTGGCCGCCGTGGCCAGGGTGTCGGTGGTCCCAGGGTGTCGGTGGTCCCAGGGTGTCGGTGGTCCCAGGGTGTCGGTGGTCTAGGAGCCGATGCCGGCGCCGGTGGGGGCGGTGGTCCCGACCGGCCCGGCGGGCGCGGGGACCTCGGCGCCGGCCGCCGCGAGCGTGGGCGCCGCGTCCGGTGCCGGCCGGGGGTGCCGGGAGCTCAGGGCGAGCCAGAGCCGCAGCGCGGCGACCCACATCACGGTCGCCCCGGTCATGTGCAGGGCGACGAGGAGGGCGGGAACGCCGAGGAAGTACTGAGTGAATCCGATCGCGGCCTGCGCGAGGACGGTCCCGACCAGGGCGAGGGAGGTCCGCCTGGCCTCGTCGGGGGCCTCGGCGACCCGCACCGCGAACGCCATGGCCGCGACGAGCCCGACCAGCAGCATCGCGCCGTCGGCGTGCAGTTGGGAGACGTTGACGAGGTCGAACCCGAAGCGGGCCGGATGGTCGCTGTCACCGCTGTGCGGCCCGGCGCCGGTCACGACCGTGCCGAGGACGAGCACCCCCGCCGAGACGACCACCAGCAGGCGCGCCAGCCACCGCAGCGCGGGACCGACCCCCGGGGTCGGCGCACCCGCGTCCTGGCGGGCCCGGTGGTCCAGCAGGACCGCGTTCCACAGCAGGACCATGGAGAGCAGGAAATGGGCGGCGACGGTCGCCGGGTGCAGCTTCGTCAGGACGGTGATCCCGCCGAGCACGGCCTGCCCGAGGAAACCCACCCAGAGGCCGAAGGACAGCAGTCGAAGATCGCGCCGCCGTCCGCCCCGCAGGCGGAGCGCGACCAGCGGGGTGATCAGCGTCACGAGGCCGACCACCAGGCCGACGACCCGGTTGCCGAACTCGATCGCTCCGTGCAGGGCGTATTCCGAGTGCGGCACGAACGAGCCGTCCCCGCACTGCGGCCAGGTCGGGCAGCCGAGGCCGGAGCCGGTCAGGCGGACCACGCCGCCACTCACCACGATCAGTGACAGCAAGACCACGTTGAGCGTGGTGAGGAGCCGGAAGGCGCGAAGGCTGATCAGCGGCAAACTCCGACGCTCTGTAGAAGCTGGCACGACTGCCATGGTAACGCCCTGTCCGGCACGGGCCGCTCGGATCCTTCTCCGTTGGTCGGATGGTGCCTGCCGGCCGGATGGTCGCGGTGTCGGCTCTACTCCCAGTCGGCTCTACTCCCAACGGAAGGTGCGGGCGGCGAGCGCCAGACTCGCCACCGCCCAGGCCACGAGCACGATCAGGGGGCGTGCCCCCGGACCGTCGCCCTCTGCCAGGACGGCCCGCAGCCCGTCCGACAGCGCCGCGGTCGGCAGCGCCTCGGCGACCGCCCGCAGCCAGCCGGGAAGCTTCGACAGCGGGAACACCACCCCGCCGATCAGCAGCAGCACCAGGTAGACGCCGTTGGCGGCGGCGAGCGTCGCCTCGGCCCGCAGGGCTCCGGCCATCAGCAGGCCGAGCCCCGAGAACGCGGCTGTGCCCAGGACGAGTAGCGCCAGCACCGCCGGAACCCCGACCGGCCCGCCGGTCGGGTCCCAGCCCAGCGCGAATCCGACCGCCACCAGGAGCACCAGCTGGATGACCTCGACGGCGAGCACCGCCAACGTCTTGCCGGCGAGCAGGACCACGCGCGGCAGCGGGGTCGCCCCGAGGCGTTTGAGTACGCCGTAGGAGCGTTCGAAGCCCGTCGCGATCGCCTGCCCGGTGAAGGCGGTCGACATCACGGCCAGCGCGAGCACCCCGGGGACGAGGAAGTCCACCGGCCGCTCGGTGGAGCTCGGCAGCACGTCGACGGCGGTGAAGAAGGCCAGCAGACCGACCGGGATGATCAGGGTGAGCAGGACGGACTCGCCGCGCCGCAGGGTGAGTACCAGCTCGAGCCTGGTCTGTGCCGCCAGCATCCGGACCCGTGAGGCGGGCGCCGGAGCCGGGCGCAGATCGAGCAGCGGGACGCCGGTCATGAGCGCAGCTCCGATCCGGTCAGTTCCACGAAGACGTCCTCCAGCGTGCGTTGTTCGACCCGGAGATCCTCTGCCAGGATGCCGTTACCCGCGCACCAGGCGGTCACCGCGGCGAGCAGTTGCGGGTCGACCGTGCCCTGCAACAGGTAGTGCCCAGCCGGGCCCTCCTGCACGGTGGTGCCGTCGGGCAGCGCGAGCAGCAGCCGGCCGAGATCCAGCCCGGCGGGGGCCCGGAAGCGCAGCTGCCCCTCGGCGCCGCCCCGGGTGAGCTCCGCGGGGGAGCCGACCGCCACCACCCTGCCGTGGTCGACGATGATCACCTGATCGGCGAGCCGTTCGGCCTCGTCCATGGCGTGGGTGGTCAGCACGACGGTGACCCCGGCCGTGCGCAGCTCCTCGACGAGTTCCCAGGTGTCCCGCCGGCCCTGGACGTCCAACCCGGCCGTCGGCTCGTCGAGGAAGACCAGCTCCGGGCGGCCGACCACGGCCATCGCCAGCGACAGCCGCTGCTGCTGGCCGCCGGAGAGCCGGCGGAACGGGGTACCGGCGGACCCGGCCAGCCCGAGCCGGTCCAACAGCGCCGCGGGATCCAGCGGGTGGCGGTAGTGCGAGGCGACGAGGCGCAGCATCTCGCCGGCGCGGGCGCCGGGATACATCCCCCCGGACTGCAGCATCACCCCGACCCGGGGGCGCAGGGCAACGGCGTCCGCCCAGGGGTCGAGTCCGAGGACCCGCACCTCGCCCGCGTCGGGGCGGCGGAATCCCTCGCAGATCTCCACGGTGGTTGTCTTGCCGGCGCCGTTCGGCCCGAGCAGCGCCGTGACCGTGCCGGTCGGGACGGTAAGTGACAGTTCGTCCACGGCGCGTATCCGACCATCGGGTGTCGTCGACGGTCGAGCGGCGTCGCCGGAAGGGACCGGCGGCGCCGGGGGCGCCTGGCGCACGGGGGGCGTAGGGGACGGCGTAGGGGACGTGGAGAACGCCGCGGGACCGCGCCCGGCCCGACCGGTGCGGGTCCGCCGCCCGGACCCGTGAGGACGACGACCGGAACGCGGGGAAGCGGACCGCGAGGAATACGTCTTCACGAGGTCCGTGACACTGACTGCCAGGATCTCGGCCACCTTGCGATCCTACGGACATCGCGGGTCGGGCGGAGGGCCGGTCCGCCCCGGCACGAGGCCTTCGGCTGGGTGGAACGGGCACCACCGGGCGGCCGTGCCCTAGTCCCGTTGCCAGTCCCGTTGCCAGTCCCGTTGCTAGCCCCGTTGCTGCGGCGGGCGGACGGGCAGCGCCCGGCGGCGCCCGCCGACCGCCACCGGCTCGCCTGGCTCCACCAGCGCTCCCCAGGCGCCCAGCCGCTCGTACAGCATCGCCGGCGTGGTGCTGTAGAGCCGGGACAACGACTGCAGGTCGGAGCGACGCAGCCGCAGGACGTCGCGTGAACTGTCCGACCGCAGGACCTGCACGATGGCGATCCAGCGCCGCAGCGGTCCGGTGCGGGTCGGGGGCAGCTTGCGCAGCCGGCGCAGGTCGATGACCAGCGGCGGCAGATGGTCGGTCTCGCGGCGATCGGCGGCCGGCGGTACCAGCAGCGTCGCGGGAACGTCGTACAGCTCGGCGAGCTCGACCAGTCGATGCACGCGCAGGGTCCGAGAGCCTCGCTCGTAGGCGCCCAGGGTCCCGGCAGTCCACCGGCCATGCGTGCGCTCCTGGACGTCCAGCAGCGACAAGCCACGCCGGTTGCGCGCCGCGCGAAGCCGGCGGCCGAGCTCCAGGGCGTAGTCCGCCTCGGTCACGGTCTCCGTCCGGGTCAAGGTCGACAGGAGACGCCAACCGCCCCCTGTGACAGATTGTCAGGCCTCGGTTCGTCTGGCAGCCGGTTCGACCAAGAAGCCGCGAGGGAACGTGGCCCTGGCGTGGTCCCGCGGTCGCGGGGCGCAATCCGGGAATCGCGACAGTGTTTTTCCGGCCGCGCCAGCCCCGTCAGCCCGGTCGGCCGGTCAGTCCCGGTCGGCCCGGTCGGCACCGTCGGCCCGGTCAGTCCCAGTCGGCGTCGTCGGCGTCCTTGGCCCAGTCCCGGGCCCGGTCCACGGCGCGCAGCCATCGCCGGTAGGACCGGTCCCGCTCGGCCCGGGACAGCCTCGGCCGGTACCGCTCGGCGCTGCGCCGATGCCCGGCGAGCTCCTCGCGGTCGGCGAAGAACCCGGTCGCGAGCCCCGCGAGGTAGGCCGAACCGAGCGCGGTCGTCTCGATGTTGTCCGGGACGTCGAGCTCGACGCCGAGCAGGTCGGCCTGGAACTGCATGAGCCAGTGGTTGCGGGCGGCCCCGCTGTCGGCCCGCAGCTCGCGCACCGGGAAGCCCGCGGCACCCATCGCCTCGACGACGTCCCGGGTGCGGTAGGCGATGCCCTCGAGCACCGCGCGGACGACGTGCGCCCGGGTGGTCCCCCGGGTGATCCCGAGCAGTGCGCCGCGGGCGCGGGGATCCCAGTGAGGGGCGCCGAGGCCGGCGAGCGCCGGGACGAAGTAGACGCCGTCGTTGCCGGTCAGGGAGGCGGCCAGGTCGGCGGTCTCGGTGGCATCCCGGATGATCCCCAGGGAGTCCCGTAGCCAGTCGACGGCGGCACCGGTGGACAGGACCGCTCCCTCCAGCGCGTACCGCACCGGTTCGCCGTCGAGCTGGAACGCCGCGGTCCGCAGCAGCGTCGACTGCGGCGCCGGCAGGGCCGAGCCGGTGTTCACCAGCACGAAGGAACCGGTGCCATAGGTGTTCTTGGCCTGGCCGGGTTCGAAGCAGCCCTGGGCGAACAGAGCGGCCTGCTGGTCGCCGATCACGGCCGCCACCGGGATCCGCACGCCGAGGAAGGCGTCCGGATCGGTCTCGGCGTAGACCCGCGAGCTCGGCGCGACAGCGGGCAGCACCTCGGCGGGAACGCCCAGCAGATCGAGCATCTCCGGGGACCAGGTCGCGGCGGCGAGGTCGAGCAGCAGGGTGCGGGAGGCGTTCGTGACGTCGGTGACGTGCGCGGCCCCGGCGGTCAGCTTCCAGACCAGCCAGGAATCGACGGTGCCGAAGGCGATCTCCCCCCGGCCGGCGCGCCGGCGCAGCCCGGGGTCGTCGTCCAGGATCCAGCCGATCTTGGTACCGGAGAAGTAGGGGTCGAGTACCAGCCCGGTGCGTTCCCCCACCGCACCCGCGTGCCCCTCGGCGGTGAGGCGTTCGCAGACCGCGGCCGTCCGCCGGTCCTGCCACCCGATGGCCGGGTGGACCGGGGCGGAGGTCCGCCGGTCCCACAGCACGGTGGTCTCGCGCTGGTTGGTGATGCCGAGGGCGGCGAGCTCCCCGGCCCGGCGACCGCAGCCGGCCAGGGCCGCGGCGACGGTGTCGACGACGCTGCGCCAGAGCTCGTCCGGATCCTGCTCGACCCAGCCCGGCCGGGGGAACCCGGGCCGGATCCCGGTGTAGCCGCGGCCGACGACCACCCCGTCCCGGTCGAGCAGGCAGACCGTGGTCCCGGTGGTCCCCTGGTCGACCGCCGCCACCAGGGATCCGCGTGCCGGCACGCTCATCTCGTTCCTCCCGCCCACGGGTCCGCTGACGCATGGTAAGGACGCATGGTAAGGAGGCATGGTAGGGGAGCGATGCACGGTAAGGAGAGGGACGCGGGGGAGGAAAGATAGACAAGGGGGAGGTAAGGCGGGCCCGGCGTGCCGGGAACGGCGGCTCAGCCGAGGTTGGACAGGTCGACGACGTCGCCGGGCGGGGTGCCGGTCGCGGGCGTCCCGTAGTCGTCGAAGGTGATCTCGTTGGTGGAGCGGCCGGCGACGACCACCTTCAACGGATACCCGGGTCCGGTGTTGGCCGCCCAGAAGGCTGTTCCGTCGGGGCCCGCGGCCCGGACGGCCTGGGTGCCGGCCAGCTTCTCGGTCCGCACCGGGCCGGACAGCCCGACGACGTAGCTGGTCAGCGACGCGGCGAGCCGGTCGAGGGTAAAGTAGCTGTATTTCGCGGCGTCGGCGGGGGCTAGGCGGACCCAGCGGTCGGCGAGGAGGTTCCCGGCCGCGGCGTCACCGGTCCCCTCGTAGTAGGCGCGGCCGCGGCGGACGTAGGTGTCGTCTTTGATCTTGAAGATCTGGGTCCGTTGACCGTACTCGTCAATGGTGCCGCGGGTGACCGTGCCGGACATCACCAGGTCGTAACCGGCGGGGGCGTCCGAGCGCGGGTCGGCCTCGGTGCCGACGACGTGGACGCCGGTCGCGGTGCGCAACGCCTGCAGGGTGCGCGTGCCGACCTCGCCGGCAGGCAGCTTCTCCAGCCCGTTGCTCTTCTCCCCGCCGCCACTGCAGGCCGCCGAGGTCGCGAGCAGGAAAGTCAGTCCGAGGGAGAGCAGCGCCCGCCGGACCCCGCCGCGCCACAGTTGTGATCGCATCCGCCCGTCGCCTCCCGCCTGAGATCGTCTCCGGGTCGGTGGCGGCCGGGCGCGACCGCGCGTCGCGACCGTCGGCCCGCTGGTGTGCCGACCTGGTGTGCCCACCCGGGGTGCGCGCCCGGGTGGGCGCGCAGGTATGGCAGTGGGCGCAAGTCTGGCATTCCGCCGCCTGCGGTCGTCGGTCGGGTACGGCCCGTGGGTATCCGTTGTGTGCTCACGTCCGGCGGATGTGATCTGCGTCATGGCTGTGGCGAAGATCGCCCCATTGGGCTGTAGTTCCGGCGACCCCGGTTCGACTGCGCCCAGGAAATAAGGCACACTGGCGTTGTGAAATACGACCACGACGGGACGAGCGGGACGGCGGACGGCCGTACCCGCGACCGGGTCGTGCGTCTGCTCCTGGAGGGCGGCTCGGCCACGGCAGCCGAGCTGTCCCGTCAGCTCGGGGTCTCCCCGGCGGCTATCCGCAGGCATCTCGATGCCATGGTCGCGGATGGCATCATCACGCCCACGGAGAGCCGGTCCCGGGGGCCGCGTGGCCGGGGACGCCCGGCCCGGCGTTACGCGCTCACCGAAGCCGGCCATCAGGCCGGTCCCAACGCCTACTCCGATCTCGCGGCCGGTGCGCTGCACTTCCTGGCCGAGGTGGGTGGCGCGAGCGCGGTCACCCAGTTCGCCGATACCCGCGCCGTCGACCTGGAGCGGCGGGTGCGCGAGGCGGTCGTGGCGGCGGAGCCGGCGGATCGCCCGGCGGCGCTCGCCGAGGCGATGACCGCCGCCGGGTACACCGCCAGCGTCTCCGAGCTGCCCACCGGTCTGCAGATCTGCCAGCATCACTGCCCGGTCCAGTTCGTCGCGGAGCGCTTCCCGGCGTTGTGCGACGCCGAGACCGCGGTGCTGGCCCGCGTGCTCGACACCCACGTGCAGCGCCTGGCGACGATCGCGCACGGCGACGGCGTCTGCACGACCCACATCCCCGCGGGTCACCCGCCCGCGGGTCACCCGCCCGCGGGTCACCCGCCCGCGGGTCACACTGCCGTGAGCCACACCGCCGCGGATCATCCGCCCGCGGGCACGGCGCCCGGCATGGCTTCGCGTGCCCGGTCCGATCGGAACGGGTCCGATCAGAGCGGGTCCGGGAAGGACGGCTCCGCTCGGGTGCTGCCCGATTCCGCCGTGGCCGGATCCGGCCCGGCCCGGCCCGCGTCCCTGGCCTGTCCACCATCCTCGTCTTCGGAGGGTTTCGCCCTATGACCACCTCTGCCGAGACCGCCCTGGAAGGCCTTGGTTCCTATCGGTTCGGATGGGCTGACACCGACGCCTACGCCGCCGACGTGGAGCGCGGCCTGTCCGAGGCGGTTGTCCGCGGCATCTCGGCCAAGAAGTCCGAGCCGTCGTGGATGACCGACCTGCGCCTCAAGGGGCTGCGGCTGTTCGAGCGCAAGCCCATGCCGACCTGGGGTGCCGACCTGTCGGGCATCGACTTCGACAACATCAAGTACTTCGTCCGCTCCACCGAGAAGCAGGCCGAGGAGTGGGAGGACCTACCCGAGGACATCCGGGCGACCTACGACCGGCTCGGCATTCCCGAGGCGGAGAAGCAGCGCCTCATTGCCGGGGTCGCCGCCCAGTACGAGTCCGAGGTCGTCTACCACAAGATCCGGGAGGACCTCGAGGAGCAGGGTGTCCTCTTCCTGGACACCGACTCCGGGCTGCGTGAGCATCCGGAGCTGTTCCAGGAGTACTTCGGCTCGGTGATCCCGGTCGGGGACAACAAGTTCGCCGCGCTGAACACGGCGGTGTGGTCGGGCGGATCCTTCATCTACGTGCCGCCGGGCGTGCAGGTCGAGATCCCGCTGCAGGCCTACTTCCGGATCAACACCGAGAACATGGGCCAGTTCGAGCGGACGCTGATCATCGTCGACGAGGGCGCCTACGTGCACTACGTCGAGGGCTGCACGGCGCCGGTCTACTCGTCGGACTCGCTGCACTCGGCGGTCGTCGAAATCGTCGTGAAGAAGAACGCGCGCTGCCGGTACACGACCATCCAGAACTGGTCGAACAACGTCTACAACCTGGTCACCAAGCGTGCCGCCTGCCACGAGGGCGGCACCATGGAGTGGATCGACGGCAACATCGGTTCCAAGGTGACGATGAAGTACCCGGCCGTGTGGCTGCTCGGCGAGCACGCCAAGGGCGAGGTGCTCTCCATCGCCTTCGCCGGTGCCGGTCAGCACCAGGACGCGGGCGCGAAGATGGTGCACGCCGCGCCCCGCACCTCCTCGACGATCGTCTCCAAGTCGGTGGCCCGCGGCGGCGGGCGGACGTCCTACCGCGGGCTCGTCCAGATCAACGAGGGCTCGTCGGCCTCCCGCTCGACGGTCAAGTGCGACGCGTTGCTCGTCGACACGGTGAGCCGCTCGGACACCTACCCCTACGTTGACGTGCGCGAGGACGACGCCTCCATCGGGCACGAGGCGAGCGTCTCCAAGGTCGGCGAGGACCAGCTGTTCTACCTGATGAGCCGGGGTCTGTCCGAGGAGGAGGCGATGGCGATGGTCGTGCGCGGCTTCGTCGAGCCGATCGCCCGGGAGCTGCCCATGGAGTACGCCCTCGAGCTCAACCGCCTCATCGAGCTGCAGATGGAAGGTGCGGTCGGCTGATGGTCGTCATCGACGCCACCGGTCGGCCCCCGGCCGCCTCCGGTGCCGTACCCCGTCCCGTACGGTCCCGTAACCCGCTCGACCACGCCGTGCCCACCGGACGCGAGGAGGCGTGGCGGTTCACCCCGCTGCGCCGGCTGCGCGGACTGCCGACCGGCCCCGAGGCCGACGGCAAGGTCTCCGTGTCGGTCACCGCGCCCGCGGGGGTCGAGGTGGAGCAGCTCGCCGCCGCCGACGCCCGGATCGGTCGGGTGCTGACCCCGGCCGACCGGGTGGCCGCCTTCGCCCTGACCCGGTCGGCGGGCGCGCTCGCCGTCACCGTCCCGGCCGAGGCCGCGCTCACCGAGCCGGTGGTCGTGCACCTGCACGGTGAGAGCCCCAGGTCCCCGGCCGGGTTCGTCGCGACGAGCGGCGACGGCGGGCGGCGCGGCTCCCCGGGCGGGGTGGCCTACGGTCACGTCCTCGTCGAAGTGGGCCCGTTTGCGTCCGCCACCGTGGTGCTCGACCACACCGGCAGCGCCACCTACGCCGGCAACGTCGAGGTGTACGTGGGGCACGGCGCCTCGCTCACCTTCATCACCCTGCAGGACTGGGACGACGACGCCGTGCACCTCGGCGCGCACGCCTACTCGCTGGGGCGCGACGCTCGGCTGCGCTCGTTCACCATCACCCTCGGCGGTGATCTGGTGCGGCTCAACCCGACCGTGGACTACCGCGGGCCCGGCGGCGACGCCGAGCTCTACGGCGTGTTCTTCACCGATGCCGGCCAGCACCAGGAGCACCGGCTGCTCGTCACGCACGAGCCGCGTTCCTGCCGCAGCCGGGTCACCTACAAGGGCGCGCTGCGCGGGGACGCCGCCCACGCGGTGTGGATCGGCGACGTCCTCATCGGCGCCGGCGCCGTGGGCACGGACACCTACGAGCTCAACCGCAATCTCGTGCTCACCGACGGCGCGCGGGCCGACTCGGTCCCGAACCTGGAGATCCTCACCGGTGAGGTCACCGGTGCCGGTCACGCCAGTGCCACCGGCCGGTTCGATGACGAGGCGCTGTTCTACCTGCAGTCGCGGGGGATCTCGCCCGAGGAGGCCCGCCGGCTCGTGGTGCACGGTTTCTTCGCCGAGATCATCGACCGGATCGACGTGCCGGAGCTGCGGGAACGCATCATGATCAAGATTGCCGGCGAGCTGTCGGCCGACCTCCCGGACGAGGCTGCGGAGCCGTCGTCGGCGGAGTTGTCGGTGGAGGTGGGCGGATGACGACCGCGACCGGCGGTTCTGCCGCGGGCGGCTCCTCGGTCGCCCCGCGGTGGCACCGGGTGTGTGCCGCCGCGGACCTCGCCGAGGGCACCGCGATCGGCACCGAGATCGAGGGCGTGCCGGTGTGCGTGGTGCGGTCGGGCGGGGCGGTCTACGCCGTGCGTGACGAGTGCTCGCACGCCGACGTGATGCTCTCCCAGGGCGAGGCCGAGGACGGCAAGATCGAGTGCTGGCTGCACGGGTCCCAGTTCGACCTGGCCAGCGGCGTCCCGCTGAGCCTGCCGGCGATTGAGCCGGTGCCCACGTACGCAGTGACCATCGACGGCGACGACGTGCTCGTCGACGTCACACATTCGAACCCGGAACGAGGGTGACGGCAGCGGTGTCCACACTGGAGATCCGCAATCTGCATGTCTCGGTGGAGACGGACGGCGAGGGCACGCGCGAGATCCTGCGCGGGGTGGACCTGACCGTCCGCAAGGGCGAGACGCACGCGATTATGGGGCCGAACGGGTCGGGTAAGTCGACGCTGTCCTATTCGATCGCGGGCCATCCCAAGTACACGGTCACCGAGGGCAGCATCACGCTCGACGGCGAGGACGTCCTCGCGATGAGCGTCGACGCCCGGGCCCGGGCCGGGATCTTCCTGGCGATGCAGTACCCGGTGGAGATCCCCGGGGTCTCGGTGTCGAACTTCCTGCGCTCCTCGGTCACGGCCGTGCGCGGCGAGGCGCCGAAGCTGCGGACCTGGGTCAAGGAGGTCAAGACCTCCATGGCCGCGCTCGAGATGGACCCGGCGTTCGCCGAGCGCAACGTCAACGAGGGCTTCTCCGGCGGCGAGAAGAAGCGTCACGAGATCCTGCAGATGGCGTTGCTCAAGCCGAAGATCGCCGTGCTGGACGAGACCGACTCCGGCCTCGACGTCGACGCGCTGCGCATCGTCTCCGCAGGTATCGAGTCGGTGCGGGCCAAGGGGGAGACGGGCATCCTGCTCATCACCCACTACACCCGCATCCTGCGCTACATCCGTCCCGAGTTCGTCCACGTCATGGCGGCGGGGCGGATCGTCGACGAGGGCGGCCCGGAACTGGCCGCCGTGCTGGAGGAGTCCGGCTACGACCGCTACGTCAAGGGTGGCGGCGCGGCCACGCCGGCCGGCGTGGGAGCGGTGTCATGACGCTGACCGACGCGGCCGTGCGCCCGGGGTCCGGACCCCGGCTCGTCGGCGGGTTCGACGTCGAGCAGGTCCGCCGGGACTTCCCCGTCCTGGCCCGCACGGTGCACGGCGACCGGCCGCTGGTCTACCTCGACAGCGCCGCCACCTCGCAGAAGCCGCTGGCGGTGCTCGACGCCGAGCGGACCTACTACGAGCTGCACAACGCCAACGTGCACCGCGGCATCCACGTGCTGGCCGAGGAGGCCACCGGGCTGTACGAGGCCTCCCGGGACAAGGTCGCCGCCTTCATCGGGGCGGGCGACCGCCGGGAGGTGGTGTTCACCAAGAACTCCTCGGAGGCGCTGAACCTCGTCGCCTACGCGATGAGCAACGCCGGGGCCGCCGGCGCCGAGGCGGAGCGGTTCCGGGTCGGCCCGGGTGACGAGATCGTCGTCACCGAGATGGAGCATCACTCCAATCTCGTGCCGTGGCAGATGCTGGCCCGGCGCACCGGGGCGACGCTGCGCTGGATCGGGCTGACCGACGACGGCCGGCTCGACCTGAGCAACCTCGATTCGATCATCACCGAGCGGGCGAAGGTCGTCGCCTTCGTCCACCAGTCGAACATTCTCGGCACGATCAACCCGGTCGCGCAGGTGGTGGCGCGGGCCCGCGAGGTCGGCGCGCTGACCGTGCTCGACGGCTCCCAGTCGGTACCGCACAACCCGGTCGACGTCACCGAGCTCGGGGTGGACTTCCTGGCCTTCACCGGGCACAAGATGTGCGCGCCCACCGGGGTCGGGGTGCTCTGGGGACGCTACGAGCTGCTTGGGGTCATGCCGCCCTTCCTCGGCGGCGGCGAGATGATCGAGCTTGTCACCATGGAGGGCTCGACCTACGCGGCGCCGCCGCACCGGTTCGAGGCCGGCACCCCGATGATTGCCCAGGTGGTCGGGCTCGGCGCGGCCGTCGACTACCTGACCGCGCTCGGCATGCCGGCCGTCGCCGAGCACGAGCACGCGGTGACGGCCTACGCGCTGGACGCCTTCGCCGAGGTGCCGGGGTTGCGGATCATCGGTCCGCCGGCGGCGGACGCCCGCGGCGGGGCGATCTCCTTTGTGCTGCACGAGGACGACGGCCGGCCGATCCATCCCCACGACGTCGGACAGATCCTCGACGAGCGCGGCATTGCCGTGCGGGTCGGGCACCACTGCGCCCGGCCGGTCTGCCTGCGGTTCGGGGTACCTGCGACGACCCGCGCGTCGTTCCACCTCTACACGACGACCGGCGAGGTCGACGCCCTGGTGGAAGGACTGCACGGGGTCCGGAGGTTCTTTCTGAGGTGAAACTCGACTCCATGTACCAGGAGATCATCCTGGACCACTACCGCAACCCGCTCCACCGGGGGCTGCGGGATCCCTTCGACGCCGAAGTGCACCACGTCAACCCGACCTGCGGCGACGAGGTGACCCTGCGGGTGAAGGTCTCGGACGGGGTCGTCGAGGACGTCTCCTACGAGAGCGAGGGCTGTTCGATCAGTCAGGCGTCGGCGAGCGTCATGAGCGACCTCGTGATCGGCAAGTCGGTCGACGCGGCGCTGAAGCTCGAACGCGAGTTCCTGGCGCTGATGCAGTCGCGGGGCACCATCGAGGGTGACGAGGACGTGCTGGAGGACGCCGTGGCGTTCGCCGGCGTCTCCAAGTACCCCGCCCGGGTGAAATGTGCCCTGCTGTCCTGGATGGCGTGGAAGGACGCGACCGCTAAGGCGATGGATCCGAGTGTCGCCGTCGCCGGCGCATCCACCTCTGTCGCGTACCCCCGCGTCGCCCCCCTCGACGTACCCGAGCAGGAGAAGCCATGAGCGAGACGGTGACCGAGACGCGCTCGGCCGCGACGGGAGAAACCGCCGAGGCGGCGGATCAGCCCGCCGGGGTCCCGAAGCCGGTGCTGGACCCGGACCCGACGGGACCGGACGCCCCGCCGGAGCTCGCCAGCTTCGAGGACATCGAGGAGGCGATGCGCGACGTCGTCGACCCGGAACTCGGCATCAACGTCGTCGACCTCGGCCTCGTCTACGGCATCCACGTCGCCGACGACAACACCGTCACCCTCGACATGACGCTGACCTCGGCGGCCTGCCCGCTCACCGACGTCATCGAGGACCAGACCCGCTCCGCCCTGGTCGACGGCCCGGACGGGCTGGCCGCGGACGTGACCATCAACTGGGTCTGGATGCCGCCGTGGGGGCCGGACAAGATCACCGACGACGGTCGCGAGCAGCTGCGCGCGCTCGGCTTCAACGTCTGACGTCCCCCCGGCCCACTGGATGAACAACCGGTGGGGTTCGCGCAACGTACGGCTGGCTACCCAGCAACCACCGCTCACTCCGCCCGTATCCGCCCGCCAGGCTTGTAGGGTCGGAACCAGGCGATCGGCGTCGTCATCGGCCCATTTCGGCGGGCTTCCCGCCTCGTGGCGTGGTGTCCGGCCCCGCCGGTCGTTCGGAGATCGAGCCGGAAGACGGGAGCCTGTCTGTGCCGAGCCCGCGGGTCCTCGGTCTGGTGCTGGCCGGGGGTGCCGGACGGCGGCTGGCGCCGCTGACCGCGGACCGGGCGAAGCCCGCCGTCCCCTTTGGCGGGCTGTACCGCCTGATCGACTTCGTGCTGTCCAACCTGGTGAACGCGGGCTACCTGCGCATCGCGGTCCTGACCCAGTACAAGAGCCACAGTCTCGACCGGCACATCACGACGACATGGCGGATGAGCAACCTGCTCGGCAACTACGTCACGCCGGTGCCGGCGCAGCAGCGGCTGGGGCCGCGATGGTTCGCCGGCAGCGCCGACGCCATCCACCAGTCGCTGAACCTCGTCTACGACGACGCCCCGGACATCGTCGTGGTCTTCGGCGCGGACCATGTGTACCGGATGGACCCGCGGCAGATGGTCGCCCAGCATCTCGACAGCGGAGCCGGCGTCACCGTCGCCGGGCTGCGGGTGCCGAGATCCGAGGGCAGGGCGTTCGGGGTCATCCAGACGGCGCCCGACGGCCGCACGATCGAGGCGTTCCTGGAGAAGCCCGCCGATCCGCCGGGTCTGCCGGGTAGCCCCGAGGAGACGTTCGCCTCGATGGGTAACTACGTCTTCTCGACGGACGTGCTGATCGACGCCCTGCGCAAGGACGCCGCGGACGAGGACAGCGTCCACGACATGGGCGGGAACATCATCCCGATGCTCGTGGCCCAGCGGGCGGCGGCGGTGTACGACTTCGCCGGCAACGTCGTCCCGGGCACGACGGTGCGTGACCGCGGCTACTGGCGCGACGTCGGCACCGTCGACTCGTACTTCGAGGCGCAGATGGATCTGTGTGCGCTCGACCCGGTGTTCAACCTCTACAACCGGGAGTGGCCGATCCTCACCAGCATCCCCTCGCTGCCACCGGCGAAGTTCGTGCACGACGGCCTGCAGCGCACCGGCACGGCCGTGAACAGCATCGTCAGCAATGGAGTCATCATCTCCGGGGGCACGGTGCGCTCGTCGGTGCTGTCCCCGGGAGTGCGGGTGAGCTCCTGGGCCGAGGTCGACCACACGGTGCTCATGGACAACGTGCTCGTCGGCCGGGGGGCCGTCGTCCGCGACGCCATCCTGGACAAGAACGTGCACGTGCCGGCGGGCGCCCAGGTCGGGGTGGACAAGGACCGGGACCGCGCCCGCGGCTACACCGTGAGCGAGCAGGGCATCACCGTCGTCGGCAAGGGCGTCACGATCGCCGACTGAACCGGCCGCCATCCGCCCCATCCGCCCGCACCCGCCCCGCTCCTCGCCTCCACCGCCCGCACCCGTCCCGTTTGCACCCGTCCCGTCACGGCACCGTTGGGAGAGACCGCACATGCGCGTCGCCATGCTCACCCGGGAGTACCCCCCGGACGTCTACGGCGGGGCGGGTGTGCACGTCGAGTACCTGAGCCGGGAGCTCGCCCGGCTTGTCGACCTCACCGTCCACCGCGAGGGGCCGGCGCCGGGCGGCGGGTCGGCGGGCGGCGGGCCCGCGGGTGCGGCGCCGTCGACCGGCGCCGTCGACCGACCGGTGGTCGAGAGGGCGGGTGCCCCGGGGGTCGCCGCGGTCGCGGCGCACCGGGGCTGGGCTGCGCTCGCCGACGCGAACGACGCGCTGCGGACCGTGTCGATGGACCTGTCCATGGCCGCCGCGGCGGTCGGCGCGGACGTGATCCACTCGCACACCTGGTACGCGAATCTCGGTGGCCATCTCGCCGCGCTGCTCGGCGGCGTCCCGCACGTGATGACCTCGCACTCGCTGGAGCCCCGGCGTCCCTGGAAGGCCGAGCAGCTGGGCGGGGGCTACCGGGTGTCGTCCTGGTGCGAGCGGGTCGCGATCGAGTCGGCGGCCGCCGTGGTCGCGGTCAGCGCGGGCATGCGCGTGGACATCCTCGATGCCTACCCGGCGGTCGATCCGGCCCGTGTGCACGTCATCCGCAATGGCATCGACACCGACGAGTACCGTCCGGACACCGCGACCGACGTGCTGGAACGTCACGGGGTGGATCCGGCCCGGCCGACGGTGATCTTCGTGGGGCGGATTACCCGGCAGAAGGGGCTGCCGGTGCTGCTGCGGGCGGCTGCGGCGATCGACCCCCGGGCGCAGCTCGTGCTCTGTGCCGGGGCCCCGGACACCCCTGCGCTGCTCACGGAGATCACCGACCTGGTCGAGGGCCTGCGCGCAGGCCGCGACGGCGTGGTCTGGCTGCCCGGGATGCTGACGAAGCCGGAGGTGATCCAGCTGCTCAGCCATGCCACCGTGTTCGTCTGCCCGTCGGTCTACGAGCCGCTCGGCATCGTCAACCTGGAGGCGATGGCGTGCGGCACCGCGGTCGTCGCCTCCCGGGTCGGTGGCATTCCCGAGGTCGTCGACGACGGCGTCACCGGTCTGCTGGTGCCGCCCGGCGACCCCGGCGCGCTGGCCGGGGCCGTCAACGAGGTGCTCGCGGACCCGGTCCGGGCGGCCGCGATGGGCCATGCGGGCCGGGACCGGGCCGTCACCGAGTTCGGCTGGGCGGCGATCGCCGAGCGCACCGCGCGGCTGTACGCATCGCTGACCGGCGGCTGACGCCTCAGCTCGGCTGGAGCCGTCAGCTCGTCCAGGCCGTTTCGGAGACCGGGGAGCGACCGAGCAGCGGACGCCACCAGGCTTCGTTCTCCTTGTACCAGGCGATGGTCGACCGCATGCCCTCGGCGAAGTCGATCAACGGCGTCCAGCCCAGCTCGGTCCGCAGCTTGGTGGAGTCCAGCAGGTAGCGGCGGTCGTGCGAGGGGCGGTCGGGCACGATCGTCTTCAACGACGCGGGCAGACCGAGCTCGGCGAGCACCGTGTCGGCGATCGTCTCGATGTCCGCCTCGACGCCGGATCCGACGTGGTAGGTCTCGCCGAGCCGCCCACGGTCCAGAACCGCGTCGATCGCCCGGCAGTGGTCCATCACGTGCAGCCACTCGCGCCGGTTCGTGGTGGAGGCGTACATCGGGAGCGACTCGCCCTGCAGCGCCCGGGTTACGAACAGGGGGATGACCTTCTCCGGGAACTGGTAGGGACCGTAGTTGTTCGAGCAGTTGGTGATCGTCACGGGGAGGTTGTAGGTGAAGCCGTAGGCGCGTACGGCGTGGTCCCCGCCGGCCTTCGCCGCGTTGTAGGGCGTGCGGGGGAGGTAGGGGGAGTCCTCGGTGAAGGCACCGGGGTCGTTGAGGTCCATGTCGCCGTAGACCTCGCAGGTGGAGATCTGGTGGAAGCGGGCCACCCCGACCGTGCGTGCCGCCTCGAGCAGGGTCTGGGTACCCATCACGTTCGTCGCGAAGAACTCGCCGGGGCGGATGATCGCCAGGCTGTTGTGCGACTCGGCGGCGAAGTTCACCACCACGTCCACGGAGTGCTCCCGCAGCACCGACTCGACGAGCTCCTGGTCACGGATGTCGCCGTGGACGAACGTGACGCGGTCCGCGACGTCGGCGAGGTTCTCCCGGCAGCCGGCGTAGGTCAGGGCGTCGAGCGCCACGACCGCGTCCTCCGGATGCCGCGTCCGCCAGTAGCGGACGAAGTTCGATCCGATGAACCCGGCGGCTCCGGTCACGAGGAGCGTCGACATGGTGTGCCTTTCGATCGGTGCGCCTGCGCGGCGACGCATGCGGCTGGGCGGTGGACGGACGTCGCCCATGTTCTCGTGGCGGGCGGGCAGCGGCCTGGCCGGCGCGCGGCCACCCGGACGACGGCGGGTGACCGTGGGCGCACGGGGCACCTTACGCTCTGGCGCGTGGCGGACCTGTTCGAGGGCTATCCGGCGGCCACGGCGCCCGATGGCTTCCGTACTCTTGAGGTCATGAGCATCGTCGTATCGTGATCGTCGCGCGCCCGACCGTGCCGTCCCTGGTGGGCACGGTGCGCGGTCTACCCCGTGCCCGACCTACCCCGTGCCCGACCTCGGTCGTCCCGGTTCGCCGTGCTCTGGTGGGGTCCCCGCCGTTGTCCGTGTCAACCCGACGTCGCCGGTGTAACGCTCTGACGCTCGCCCGGCGTTGTCTGGAAGCCCGAAAGAGGCCCTACCTCGATGATCATTGTGTCCGAGCTCGAACTGCGTGCCGGAGCCCGCACTCTGATCGAGCCCGTATCCTTCCGGGTGCAGCCGAACGACCGGATCGGTCTCGTCGGGCGCAACGGGGCCGGCAAGACAACGTTGCTGAAGGTGCTTGCCCGGGAGGGGCTGCCGTTCGCCGGCACCGTCGACATCCGGGGTGAGATGGGTTACCTCCCCCAGGACCCGCGTACCGGCGATCTGGCCGACACCGCCCGTGATCGGGTGCTGTCGGCGCGCGGTCTCGACGTTCTCCTGCGCGAGATGGAGAAGCTGCAGCTGGAGATGGCCGAGCTGGTCGACGCCACGGCGCGGGACGCGGCGATCCGCCGCTACGGCAGCCTGGAGGAGCGATTCGGGACGCTCGGCGGTTATGCCGCCGAGGCGGAGGCTGCCCGGATCTGCTCGTCGCTGGGCCTGGCCGATCGGGTGCTCGCCCAGCCCATCGGCACCCTGTCCGGTGGGCAGCGGCGGCGGGTCGAACTCGCCCGCATCCTGTTCGCCGGGTCCGGCAACGCCGACGCGACCCTGCTGCTCGACGAGCCGACGAACCACCTCGACGCCGACTCGATCGGGTGGCTGCGGGACTTCCTGCGCGCCCACACGGGCGGCCTGATCGTGGTGAGCCACGACGTCGACCTGCTCGACAAGTGCGTGAACAAGGTCTTCCACCTCGACGCCAACCGGGCCACCCTCGACGTCTACAACGTGAACTGGAAGACCTACCTCAACCAGCGCGAGCTGGACGAGCGCCGCCGTCGCCGGGAACGCGCCAATGCCGAGAAGAAGATCGACTCGCTGAAGGCGCAGGCCGACAAGATGCGCGCCAAGGCGACCAAGGCGCGGGCCGCCCATCAGATGGACCGGCGGGCCGAGCGGCTCGCGGCCGGGCTCGCCGAGGCGCGCGTCGCGGACCGGGTGGCCAAGCTGCGCTTCCCGGACCCGGCTCCGTGCGGCCGCACGCCGCTGACCGCCACCGGACTGTCGAAGTCCTACGGCTCGCTGGAGGTGTTCACCGGTGTGGACCTCGCGATCGACCGCGGCTCGCGGGTCGTGGTCCTCGGGCTGAACGGTGCCGGCAAGACCACGCTGCTGCGCATCCTGGCGGGCCAGGAGGCACCCGACGTCGGCCAGGTGCATCCCGGTCACGGTCTACGTCTCGGGTACTACGCGCAGGAACACGAGACGCTGGACACCAGCCGCTCGGTGCTGGACAACATGCGGGCCGCCGCGCCGGGGACGTCGGACGTGGAGCTGCGTCGCATCCTGGGCGCGTTCCTGTTCAGCGGAGACAGCGTGGAGCAGCGCGCCGAGACCCTGTCCGGCGGCGAGAAGACCCGCCTCGCGCTCGCCGGACTGGTCTGCAGCTCCGCCAACGTCCTCCTGCTCGATGAGCCGACGAACAACCTCGACCCCGCCTCGCGCGACGAGGTGCTTGCCGCGCTCGCCACGTACCGGGGCTCGGTCGTCCTAGTCACCCACGACCCGGGGGCCGTCGAGGCACTCGACCCGCAGAAGGTCCTGATGCTGCCGGACGGGGTCGAGGACAACTGGTCACCCGATCTGGCCGAGCTCATCACCCTGGCCTGAGCAGGGACCCTGCGCCGGGAACCGAACGGAGAACCTTTGTGAGTACGCAGGGCGGCACCAAGGCGGTAATGGCGGCACTGGCCGCCAATCTGGGTATCGCGCTGGCGAAGTTCGTCGCGTTCCTGGTCACTCAGTCGTCGTCGATGTTGGCCGAGTCCATCCACTCGGTGGCCGACTCCGGCAACCAGGGCCTGCTCCTGCTCGGCCAGAAACGTTCCGTCCAGCCGCCGGACGAGGAGCATCCCTTCGGGTACGGGCGGGCGCGTTACATCGCCGGCTTCCTGGTCGGGATCGTGTTGTTCAGCCTCGGCGGGCTGTTCTCGGTGTATGAGGGCGTCGAGAAGCTGCGCCATCCGCATGAGCTGGAGAGCGGGCTGGTCGCGGTCGTCGTCCTGCTGATCGCGGTGCTGCTGGAGTCCTACTCCTTCGCGACCGCCATGCGCGAGTCGAAGAAGACGAAGGGCGACCGGTCCTGGTGGCGGTTTATTCGGGAGGCGCGGGCCCCGGAACTGCCCATCGTCCTGCTGGAGGACCTGGCAGCCGAGCTGGGGCTGATCTTCGCGTTGCTCGGGGTCGGACTGACGCTGGCACTAGACGACCCGATCTGGGACGGCGCGGGAACGCTGGCCATCGGCGTGCTCCTGCTGATCGTGGCCGTCATCGTGGCGACCGAGGCGTACGGCATGCTGGTGGGCGAGGCCGCAGCCCCGGCAATGGTCGCCACCATCCGCCGCACGCTCGCCGCCGCCCCGGGCGTCGCCACGGTCATCCACCTGCGCACGCTGCACCTCGGGCCGGACGAGCTGCTCGTCGCCGCCAAGATCGGTATCGGGGCGGAACTGGCGATGCCCGAGGTGGCCGCCACCATCAACGGCGCGGAGGCGGCGCTGCGGGCCGCGGTGGCGGTTCCGCTGCGCATCTTCCTCGAGCCCGACATCCTCCGCGACGAGCTGGGTCGACGACGGGATCCGTCAGCCGGTGCCGCCGGCGAGGCAGAGCCGCAGCGCGAGCGCGCTCAGGGCGCCGAGGGACATCAGTACCACCGGCAGGTTTCCCGCCCGTAGCTTGTCCCCAGGCAGTTCCGGTCGGGGACGGGGCGCCACCGCGGCCACCAGCAACCAGGGGAAAACCGGCAGCCAGGACTCTTCGACGTCGCCCTCGGCCAGTCCGAGGACCGTCGCGAACAGCATCGTCGCGCCGGCCCCCACCAGCAGCGGCCAGCCCGGGGTCAGCCGCAGGCGGCGCGCCGCCCGGACGAGAACCGGCCCGCCGACGAGGACGACCACGGTCAGATCCACGGCGATCCAGGCCAGCGTGCCGGCGAGCCCCGGCCGTGGCGCGCTCGCCAGGGCCAGCCCGTCGGGCCAGGAGAAACCCCACGCGTAGAAGAGCCACAGCGGCAGGAGCGCGCCCAGGCCGGTCATGACGTTGAGGATCGGGCGACGGCGGACGAAGTAGGCCGCCGCGACCGCCACGCCAAGCCAGACCGAGGCGTAGCCGAACAGCCCCGCGAGGCCGAGCAGCAGCCCGCTTGCCAGCGCCCACCACATCGAGCGCCGACCCGGTTCGCATCCGACCACCCCCACCGCGACGGCCAGGGTGGCCAGGGTAGCCGTGACGGCGTCCGGGGACGCCGCCATCCATCCGTTCCACGGGGCCAGGACGAGGACGGGGACCAGGCGCCGGGCGGCCGTCTCATGGCACAACGAGCGCACCGCGATCGAGACGGCGGGGACGACCAGCGTGCCCAGGGCGGTGAACAGCATCCCGATCGCGACCGCGCCGTGCATCCCCACCCTGGTGAGCACCCAGACGGTCAGGACGGGGCCCGGAGGATGGGTCGGCAGGACGGCCGTAGTCCCCGCGGCGGCGTGCGTGGTGGTCGCGGTGTAGGAGGCGAGGAAGCCGAGCGGATCGTCACCGACGGCTTTTGCCGCCGCCAGGAGATCCGCCGGGATGCGAAGATCCGCCGTGATCTCCCCGGGTGCGACCAGCGCGAGCGTGCCGCTCCACGCCAGCGATCCGACGTAGCCCAGGACGAGCAGGACGGTCCAGGGCAGCCTGTTCGTCGGGCCGGTCGCCATGGCCGGGGTGTTCGGGGTGTTCGGGGTGTTCGGGATGGCCGGGGTGTTCGGGGTGTTCGGGGTGGCCGCCGGGGGGATGGTCGAGGCCCACCAGGCGGTGAGGGCAATCACGACCACGGCGATCGCGAGCGGGACCAGGACGAGGGAATCGAGACGGGGAGCCCATCCGCCGCGCAGCGGCGGGTCACCGATGCCCAGATCAAGGTCGCCGGTGGAGACGAGGAACATGCCGACGAGACCGCAGGCCACCAGGATGAGCCACAGCGCCGCCTCGCTGGCCTCGGTATGCCCGGCGGACCCAGCCCAGGGCCGGGACAGGCCGCCACGCGGTCCGGGCGACCGGCTGGAGGCGGCGACAGCGGTCGGGTCGGAGGCGCCGTCCGTCGCGCTCACCGGTCCGTACCGAGGCAGGCCGCGTAGCTGGGCACCTTCGGTGCCGACCCGGAGATCATTACGTCACCGACCACCACTGCACGGTAACGAGTCCGGTTCGCTCCCAGCGCCGCAGTTGCTCCCGAGCCGGATGCCGGAGGTGCCGGCGGGGGTGCGACGAGCCGTCCGCGGTCTCGCCGGATCGGGCCTTGGCACGGGAGCGGGCCCGGCCCCGACGAGGTGGACAACCGGTGTCGGATGTGAGGAATCAGTCGAATCGATCGGCCGCGTTCGCGGTCCGTCGGCTCGCTCTGTACAGTGATCGACTGATGGTCGTACCTGCAGCGTTGCATCGAGAGAAGATCTTGATCGCGAAGATGACGATGTTCGTGGCGACGCGCCGATGCTGTTGTCGGGCCGCGTACCGGGGATTGGGGACACTGGTCTCGGTAGCACTGTCGGCCATGCGCGCCTGCTGTGCCAGCGGGTGGGTGCGACCCGTGCCATCGCTGGTGACCGCCGGCATGGAGGAAGGAACGCGAGGGCACGGTCATGCACCGGCGTCGCGTGTGATGGATCACATCTGCTTCGAGTGGCGCGTTTACTCAAGCTGAGTGAAGATCGGTTCGCAGATCATCGAACACGGAGGGGGCCACGTTGGCCGAGCTCAGGAAAGGAACCCGGATCACCGGCGCCGAGCGGGACAAGCTTGCCGCCGAACTTCGGAAGAAGTACGAAGGTGGGCAGAGCATCCGCCTGCTCGCCGAGTCCTCTGGTCGTTCGTACGGGTTCGTCCACCGGATCCTCTCGGAGTCCGGTACGACCCTGCGCGGCCGGGGTGGTGCGACCCGGGGCACCAAGAAGAAAAGCGCCTGAATCATGGCGGTCCCCGCCGCCGCTGTAGCGGCGGCGGCGGCCGGGCTGCGCGTGCGGGTCGCCGGGCCTCTCGTCACGATCGGGATGACGGACCTCGGTGATACCGGCGGGGCCGGTTCGTTCCCGGCTCTCGCGTCGGCGCTGGTCGGCGAACTGCGTCGGTTGACCGGTGAGGTCCGGGTCCTGGTTGTCCGGATAGGTCATTGCCCCCCGCCTGCCGCTGACCTCACCGACCCCGCACCCCGGGTGGGCGAGGGAGGACCTGCGTCCGCCGAGGGGCGGCTGTCCCCGGCCGCGGGCTATCGCGCGTGGCGCGACGCGATGGGGCGGGTCTCCGACCGGTCCGACCTGATCAGTGTGGCCGTCGTGGACACGACGGTCGGCGACCTCGGTCTCGCGGTGACGGTCGCCTGTGACCTGCGGGTCCTCGCCGCGGATGCGCGCTTCCGGCTGACCTGGGCGCGTGACGGCTTCCTGCCCGCGGCCGGTGCCATGGGTCGGCTGGTCGAGCTCCTCGGATACGCGAATGCCCTGGACCTCTGCCTGACCGGCCGTGAGCTCGCCGCCGACGAAGCGGCCAGGATCGGGCTGGCCCAGCGGGTCCTGCCGCGTGAGCTGCTGGACGAGCAGGTCGGCGTGCTGGTCGCGGCGCTCCTCGCGGTTCCCCGCGACATCGCGGCCGAGGTGAAGGCGCTGATGCGCGGCGCGCGGCGTTCCCGTCCCGCCACCCGCTCCGGCCGTCTCAACGAGCGGGCCGAGGACGAGGCCTGGGAACGCGTCGTCATCGCCCGCTCCGCTGCCGGTGACGACCCCGCGGCGGGGTGAGCGGCAGCCAGCACACCCGACGAGCCGCATCCGCTGCGGGAATGCCCGTCCGCAATTCCTGCTTACCTCGTTACACACTAAACACCGCCGCCAGGGAGGGCTGATGCGACCGGGAACGGACGGTTGGTCCACGATGCGTACCTTCCAACAGGACCGTTCGGTCACCCGGACCTCGCTGCGGCCTGGCACCCTGCGCAGGATCGTCGCCTTCGCCCGCCCCCATCGGCGGCAGCTCGCCTACTTTCTCGCGCTCATCGTGCTCAGCTCGGCTGTCGGTGCGGTTGTTCCGATGATCTTCAAGACGATCATCGACGACGGCATCGTGCGCCACCGGGTGGGGTTCGTGCAGGCGCTCGCCGCGGTCGTCGCGGGCCTGGCGTTCCTGGACGCCGGTCTGTCGCTCGCGCAGCGCTGGTTCTCGGCCCGGATCGGCGAGGGTCTGATCTACGAGATGCGCAGCCAGGTGTTCCGGCACGTGCAGTGCCAGCCGCTCGCCTTCTTCACCCGGACCCAGACCGGGGCGCTCATCAGCCGGTTGAACAACGACGTGCTCGGCGCGCAGTCGGCGTTCACCAACACGCTGTCGTCGGTGCTGTCGAATATCCTGTCCGCCGGATTCGTGCTCGCCGCGATGCTGGTGCTGTCCTGGCGGATCACGCTCGTGTCGCTCGTGTTGCTGCCGGTATTTATTATTCCGGCCCGCTTGTTGGCGCCCCGCCTGGCCAGGCTGACCCGGGAGAGCTACGGGTTGAACGCCGAGATGAACACGACGATGACGGAACGATTCAACGTGTCCGGAGCGATGCTCGCGCAACTGTATGGTTCGGCGGAACGGGAGGACGAGAACTTCCGTGTTCGGGCCGGGCGGGTGCGTGACATCGGGGTGACCCAGGCCATGTACGGCCGCATATTCTTCGTCTCGCTCACCCTGGTCGCCTCGCTCGCGACCGCGATCGTCTACGGGATAGGCGGTCGGTTCGCTGCCCAGGGCAGCTTGGAGGTCGGTACCCTGGTCGCGCTCACGGCCTACCTCGGGCGGCTCTACGGGCCGCTCACTCAGCTCTCCAACGTGCACGTCGACGTCATGACGGCGCTGGTGTCCTTCGAGCGGGTCTTCGAGGTGCTCGATTTGGAGCCGGCGATCGCCGACCGGCCGGGCGCTGTCGATCTGCCGGCAGGCGCGGCGACCATCGAGTTCGATCATGTCGGTTTCCGTTATCCGGCCGCCGACGAGGTCTCCCTGGCGTCGCTGGAGTCGGTCGCCGTACTCGACCCGCGGGTGCCCACGCCGGTGCTGCACGATGTCACCTTCCGGGTCGAGCCGGGGCAGGTGATCGCGTTGGTCGGCCCGTCCGGAGCGGGCAAGACGACGATCAGCCAGCTCGTTCCGCGCATGTACGACGTGCGGTCGGGGTCGGTACGCATCGGCGGGCACGACGTCCGCGATCTCACCCTTCGGTCCCTGCGGTCCGCCGTCGGTGTGGTCACCCAGGACGCGCATCTGTTCCACGACACCATCCGCGCGAACCTGGCCTTCGCCCGGGCGGACGCCTCGGACGAGCAGATGTGGACCGCTCTGGACGCGGCGCGGATCGGGCCGCTCGTGCGCTCCCTGCCGGACGGCCTGGACACGGTCGTCGGTGACCGGGGCTACCGCCTGTCCGGCGGGGAGAAGCAGCGGCTGGCCATCGCCCGGCTGCTGCTGCGCGAACCGGGCATCGTCGTGCTGGACGAGGCCACCGCGCACCTCGACAGCGAGTCCGAGGCCGGCGTGCAGCAGGCGCTGACCGCCGCGCTGGTGGGACGGACATCCCTGGTCATCGCGCACCGGCTGTCCACGGTGCGCGACGCCGACCGCATTCTGGTGGTCGACGACGGGCGGATCGTGCAGAGCGGGACCCATGAGGAGCTGCTGGCCCGCGGCGGGCTCTATGCCGAGTTGTACCGGACCCAGTTCGCCCCGGTCACGCCCGTCGGTGCTGATGCGGGGTGGGCCGAAGGGGCCAGTGCCCCACCGGTCGGGGTCTGACTCCTGGGCCACATCCGGGCGCGCCACGTTCGGGCGGCCGGCGTCGCGCCGACCCGACAGGTGGGCGGCGACCGGCCGTGGTCCGCGGCCGGTCGCCGCCCACGGCCGCCCGTCGTGGCGACACTAAGATCCGGGCTCGGCCGAACGAAGCGCTGCGGCCGTGGGGGAGCTCTCGCCGGCCGCGCTGCCGGCGTGCACCTCCGAGGCGACGACGCTGGTCTCGGCGGGAGCCATGACGTCGGCGACGGCGATGTCGATGTCGCCGGACGGCTGGCGGTGGATGGCGGGATTTTGTTTCATATCGGCTCCGGGGGGACTCGATCGTGCCCTACCGACTTCCGCATCCGAGGAAGCGGATCCCAGGAACGTCCGGCGCCCTTGCCGTCTTTCCCGTATCACGCGCGTCAACCGACAGGGGTGTGGCGCGGACGATATGAACGGTACGCCGCCGTGCGACCACGTGCAGCATATAACGGATACGCCTGATCTGACTACTTCTCGGGCCGCCGCGCGCGCCTCCCGGTGGCCCCCGTGTGCAATGACCGACGATCAGTACTTAGGCTCTGGGTGTGCCCCGTAGAGCCAAGATTGTTTGTACCCTCGGCCCCGCGACCAGCTCGCCAGAGAAGGTCCGGGCCCTCGTCGACGCGGGAATGGACATTGCCCGACTAAACTTCTCCCACGGAACACACGAACAGCATGCCGTCACTTACGCGCGGGTGCGCGAGGCCGCGGAGGCGGCCGGCCGCAGCGTCGGCACGCTCGCCGACCTCCAGGGACCGAAAATCCGGCTGGGGAACTTCGCCGACGGCGGGGTCACCCTGCTGCCCGGTCAGCGGTTCACCGTCACGATCCGCGATGTTCCCGGCGATCAGCATCAGGTCGGCACGACCTACCCGGGCCTGCCGGGCGACGTCGCGGCCGGGGATCGCGTCCTGGTCGACGACGGCCGCCTGGTCCTGCAGATCGACGGGGTGACTGACACCGACGTCCACACCACGGTCGTTGTCGGCGGGCCGGTGAGCGACCACAAGGGGATGAACATTCCCAACGCCGCGCTCACCGTCCCGGCGCTCACCGAGAAGGACGCCGCTGACCTGCGGTTCGCTCTCAACCTCGGGGTGGACATGGTCGCACTGTCCTTCGTCCGGAGCGCCGTGGACGCCGCGGCGGTGCATGCGATCATGGATGAGGTGGGGATCCGGGTTCCGGTCCACGCCAAGATCGAGAAGCCGCAGGCGGTCGCCGAACTCGACGAGATCATCGAGGCGTTCGACGGTCTGATGATCGCCCGTGGCGATCTCGGGGTCGAGCTGCCGCTCGAGGACGTGCCGCTCGTGCAGAAGCGCGCCGTCAGCCAGGCCCGGGAGCGGGCCAAGCCGGTGATCGTCGCGACCCAGGTGCTCGAGTCCATGGTCAGCGCGCCGCGGCCGACCCGTGCCGAGGCCAGTGACTGCGCCAACGCCGTCCTGGACGGCGCTGACGCGATCATGCTGTCGGCGGAGACGAGCGTCGGTGCCTACCCCATCGAGGCCACGGCCACCATGGCGCGCATCATCGAGACCGCCGAGGCCGACCTCGGCCGGATACCGCCCCTGCGGACCGAACCGCGCACGCTCGGTGGGGCACTCGCCCAGGCCGCCGCGTCGGTAGGAGCCGCGGTCGGCGCCCGTTACCTCGTGGCCCACACCCTCAGTGGTGACACGGCCCGGCGACTCGCCCGGTACCGTACCGAGGTCCCGGTGCTGGCCTTCACGCCGATTCCGGCTGTCCGCAACCAGATGGCGCTCTTCTGGGGCGTGGAAACCTTCCTCGTGCCGTTCGCGGACAGCACGGACGAGATGGTCCGCCAGGTCGACAGCGCCCTCTTCCATATTGGCCGATGCAAGCCGGGTGAACTGGTGGTCGTCGTCGCCGGGACGCCGCCGGGCGTGGCCGGCATGACCAACATGATGCGGGTCCATCGCATCGGGGAGGCCATCTGACCCCACCGTCTGAACCGACCCCACCGTCTGGTGTCAGCGTCGCATCCCTGATCTTTGATCCCTGACCGAGAACTGGCATACCTCGAGCACCCCGAGCCGCGCCGACGCCGAGTCCGCCGGTCACCGGCGGCCCGCCGGCGCGGCCCCCCGTTGTGCCGTTGCCGTTCTGGCACATGTCAGGCGTGGACCGATGACTGTCATGATGAGGCCCAGCTGGGCCTAGGCGGACAAGCTGGGGGCGTGGTACGGCCCGGGGCCCGGCCGCCTCCGGTCCGTACCGGTCCGTACCGGGTCGGCCGGCGGCCTGTTGCACACGGTGTATGTCAGGAAGTGGTGGGATGGCCGAGCAGGGAAGTGGGACGGACGGTCAGGCGTCCGACGCCCGGTCGACGAACGGCGACGCCGCGGCCAATCCCGAAACCGGAGTACCCCGGACCGGGCAGAGCGGTGGGACCACGGAGAAGACCGCACCGCGCCCGGGGGCCGGGAGGAACGCGGCCGCCACGTCCGCCCGTGCGCCGAATCCGACCTCCTCCCAGAGCGGACGAGCAGCGAGCGCGAGTTCGGCCGATGCGGATCCGGCCGGCCGGAGCGGTGCGGAGCGGGCCGGAAGCCCGCAGGGCACGACAAAGACAGAGAATCCCGGAAAGCCGGGAAACTTCGGAAAGCCGGGAAACCCCGGGAGCGCGGGGAGCGCGGTTGCCGCCCCGCGGCAGGGTACCGGCCGTATCCCGCCGACGTCGGTTCCACCCTTGGGAGGAGCTTCACCGGCGCGGTCCGTGGGCGGCGGGCAGCGGTCGGTGCCGCCGGCTCCCGCCCGGCCAGCCGCGGCGGACACCCCGGAATCATCGAAGCGGTCGACGCCACCGAAGACCGACACACCCGGCCAGCCTGCTTCCGGCCAGGGGCGCGGCGCCGTCCGACGGCCCCCGGCTTCGTGGCCCGGGCCGCCCGTCTCACCCCCGCCCACCCCGGCGGCGGCGCCACCGGCCGCGAGCCGTTCGGGTAGTCCCGCGGCACCGCCTCCCCCGAGTCGCGCGGGGAATCCGGTCAGTTCGGCCGGAAGCGCGCGTTCGACGCCCGGCCGTACGAGTGCCTCCCCACCGCCGGTCCCCGCGCCGCTGCCGGCACCGGCGCCGACCCGGGCTCGCCCGCCGGCGCCGTCCGAGCTGTCCGCCAGCCCGTCCCATCCCGCCGGACAGTCCCCGATCCGGGAACGGATCAGCCCGTCGTCGCCCGACGGTCCACTCCCACGTCGCGGGGACGAGGGCGGCCGCGGATCTCGTCCCGACCGGCCGGTACCGCGATCCGGGGCGTCCGGTTCGCCGACGCCGACGCCGACGCCGACGCCGACGCCGACGCCGACGCCGACACCGACACCGACACCGACACCGACACCAACGCCGACGCCGACGCCGACACCGACGCCATCCCGACCCGCGTGGTTCGAGCGCGACGTCTCGAGGACCTCCGCCGGTTCCGGTGCCAGGGTGCCACCCGTTCCCGGCGTTGAGGAGGGTCCTCGGCCGCGAGGAGTACCGGCGCCCGTTCCCGTCCGGGATCATCGAGAACCTGGAAGGGATCCCCTGGAGGCCGCGGCCGGGCGTCGGATGGCCGCCCGTACCGACGGGGATGATCATGTGCTCGATCATGATCGTGGTCGTCCACGGGCGTCGCGTTCCACCGACCCGCCGACCATGCAGGTGCGCCGACAGCTCAGGCCCGATCTCGAACCGGATCCGATGCCCTCCGGCACGAGGGACGAGGCGTGGCCCCTACCGGTCTCCGGCGCGGGGCCGGGCGGCGAGCCGGTGACCGATGCCTATCCCTACCCCGACCCGGCCTTTGACCGCCGGCTGCACGCGTATCCCGGGCGGAACCGGGGCGCGGGTGACGACCATGACCTGGAGGGTCAGGAACGGCGTGCGGACCCGGGGCCGCGGCCGGTTGTCCCGCGTCCGCAGGCCTTGCCCGAGACGCATCGTCCGTCGACGCCGTCCGAACAACCGACGCCGTCCGAACAACCGACGCCGTCCGAACAACCGACGCCGTCCGAACAACCGACGCCGTCCGAACAACCGACGCCGTCCGAACAACCGACGCCGTCCGAACAACCGACGCCGTCCGCTTTCCCGCCGGCCACCGCGCCCCGGCCGGTCGCCGCGCTGATGGTGGTGCTGGCGGCCGTCGGCGCCGGCATCGGTTCCGTCCTGCCGTGGAGCGAGATGTCCAGCGGCGACGAGACACGTACGTTCAGCGGTCTTGTGGTCGGAGACGGGCGCATCGTCGGTGTCCTGGCGGTCACACTCGGTGCCATCGGGGTGGGACGGTTGGTGCGTCGGCCGCTTGCCGGTGCGATCGATGTCGCCCTCGCCCGAATCATCGCAGTTCTGATCGTGATCATCACCGCTCTGGACCGGGTCTACGGGCCGCCGACCCTCGCATCGTTCCGCGCGATTTCCGCGGATGCAATCTCGATCCGTCCACAGGCAGGGATCACGGTGTGCCTCGGCGCCGGCCTCCTCGCCCTGATCGGGGCGATGCTGCTCCAGCCGAGGACGAAGCCCCCTCGAAGATGACCTGTCCGCATCGATCCGGTCTCGGCGGTCGTGCTTCGAAGTCCTTCCGCTGACCCCTTGACGGGGGACAACGGATTCGGTGGATGTGGGTCATGACCGAATCGTCATTGTCCGCGAGGATGTTCCTGGTCAAGGAGACACGGGGGAGGCAAGGGGACACAGGGAGGACAGGCCGCCGGGCCAGGGGATGTCCGCCGAGGTGTTCCGTTCCTTGATCGGGCGCGCGCTCTCCCGCTGTGCGGGGGGTGGCGCGAGGGCGCGCGCCGGGTCCACCTCCTCGTGATCACTCTGGTGGCGCGGTCAGGCCGTTCCCTCGGCACCGGGGTTGAGATGACCGTCTTCCACCGCGAGTTTGTAGAGGTCGACCTTGGTGCTCGCGTCCCGCCCGGCCTTGCGGTACTTCGACCGGACCCGATCGATGTACTGCTTCGCCGTTTCCGGGGAGACGTTCATCTTGTGGGCAACCGTCTTCATGGGCATTCCGGTCGCATAGAGACGCAGTGCTTCTACCTCTTTGGGCGACAGATCCGGTTTGTCCGTAGCGTCATCGGTGAGCAGCAGGAATGCCAGCTGCGGCGAGATCCACCCCGTTCCCGCGGCGGCGGCGCGGATCGCGGTGGCCAGATCCTCGATGTCGTCGGTCTTCGGGACGAAGCCCGACGCGCCGGCGCGCATCGCGTCGCGAACCGTCGCGGGAGCCGCCGCGGCGCTGAAAACCACGACCGCGCGGTCCACCGCGAGCAGCCGCTGGATGTTATGGGGCGGCGCGGTGCCATCGCCGAGATCGAGATCGAGCAGGATCACCTGGGCGCCGCGCCCCGGACCGGCCAGCAGGGCTTCGATGGAGTGGGCGGTGCCGATCAGCCTGAAGTCCTCGACGTCGTGAAGGAGGTCCGCGAGGCCGCGAAGCACGATCGGGTGATCGTCCACTGCCGCCACGGTGATGGCGCCAGGTACTGCGGGTACTGTGGTTCCGTTCGCTACGCTCATGCTGGTCCAGTCGTTCTCCCGGACTTGCCGGCCACGAGGCGACAGACCTCGTCAGGCCGTACGGGCGTTGGTGCCCGCTGGCGGAGCGTGGGGGCGCCACCGATCGCTGGGTGCGTCGGGGACACCGCATCCAGCGACGCCAACCATTTCAGCAGATCCCCACCGGGTAGCTGGTGGAGCATGGGGAGGGCCCAGCGTGGCGAGCGTCACGAGGGACACGTCCATCAGAAGACGATCGTAGATCGTCGGCCGTCCACGCCCGAGCGCGGCTCGGACGTGCTAGCGGCTCGTGGCGAGTTCGTCGGCGTCGGCGCGGGCAATGGGTGCTACGCCAGCGGCGCGCCTGGAGCCAGGCCGACCGTGCTGTCGCACGACCCCGGCAGCGGGCGCCGACGACGGCTAGCTCGTCCAGTCCTCCCAGCTCAGGCCGGTGACCCGGCTGAACTCCGAGGTGTTCGCCGTAACGACTGTCAGCCCGCGCCGCAGTGCCTGCCCGGCGATCAACAGATCGTAGGCGCCAATCGGCGTCCCGGCCTTCTCCAGGACGGCGCGCACCTCGCCGGCAGCACGGGCATCCTCGTCATCGAAGTCAAGCAGGTCCAGGTCACCGGAGAGCAGTATCCGCAGGCGCTCGGTGTTCTCCGGCACCTGAGCGCTCTTCGCCACGCCGTACCACAGCTCGAACAAGACGACCGACGAGAGCGCGAGATAATCCTCTGACGCTTCGGCCTCCCGGTACCGTTCCCGCACGCCGACGGGCTTGTTCCGCAGCAGTGCGACCACAGTGCTGGTGTCCAGGAGGCAGTTCACCCGAAGAAGTCCTCCCCGGCGGGCGTCGGCGGCTGGTTCCTGCCGTCCTCGAACAGCGGCACGTCCACGAAACGGTCCAGCTCGGCGAACCAGGCGTCGACATCGGACGCGATCGGCTCTAGCAGCACGCCGTCTCCCATGTGCCGGACGCGCACCCGGTCACCGGGCAGCCGGAACTCCTTCGGGAGCCGCACTGCCTGGCTTCTGCCGTGCATGAAGAGCCTCGCGATCGCCGTGTCCGCCACAACGCCTCCCGCACATGATAGCTATCGATAGTATATACCAGGTGTCCGCGGCCGACTCGGTCAGATGGCGGTAGCGCGGGCACGCTGTGGCATGAGGCGGCGGTGCTGGCGGCACGTACGAGGGCGGCGACAGCCGAAGACGCGCTGGCTGGTCGGCCTGCGGGCAGGTGGCCGCCGGGGCGTCAACGATCGTAGGCGATGCGTTCGAGCCCCATGGCCAGCCTTTCGAACTCCGCCGGATCGGTATAGACGTGCGCGCTCGCGCGGAGGACCGGCCCGGTGAGATCCCGGGAGCGCTCCACGGGGATGGCACTGGTGAGCACCCGGTCCTCTCGGTAGAGCCGGTCCCGGACGGCCACCGGATCGGTGCCGGGGGGCGGTTGCATGGTGATGATGCCGCACGGTGAATCTGGGTCCTCGCGCACCCGCCAGCCGCCGGCCCCGTCGAGAAGGCGTCTTCCCTGACCGGCCAGCCGCGCGATGCGGGCGAAGACAAGTGACGGGCCGGAATCCGTCAATTCCGTGACGGCCTGCCCCAGGCCGATGCGGGACACGGTCGCCGCCTCGCCTATCCCGAGCCGGGCCAGTCCGGGGAGAGGAACCGGACGGTCGTTGCGGTCGAAGCGTGCGCTGTGCAGGCTCGGCACGGCGATATCAAGAAGATCGACGCTGCCTTTCCGGACGGCGAGAAATCCTGCTCCTCGTGGCCCGCAGAGCCATTTTCTCGACGTTCCGATATAGGCGCTGGCCGCGGTCTGGCGCACCTCGACCTGGCCGAGGGACTGCGCCACGTCGAGTACCAGGGGGACGCCTTCGGCCGCGCAGCGCGCACCGATCGCGGCTGCCGGCTGAACGATGCCCCGTTGGCTTGGCACCTGCGGAAACACCACGAGGTCGAGGTCGGCGAGACCGATGCGCCCGGGTGCGTCGGCGCAGGCTACTCCGGCCCGGTCGAGCGTCTCGACGTCGATGACCCCGGTCTCGTCGACGGGAAGATCGACCAGCGAGACCGCGGTGCGCAGCGCCCGGGCGGCGAGTACGAGCATGTTGGACCCGTACTCGCTTGGTACCACGCCGATCCTCGCCCCGGCGGGGAGCCGCCAGGCCATCAGCAAGCTGGCGAAAGCCGCGCTCGCCGAATGGTGGAAGCTCAGGTCATCAGCGTCGAGTCCCGGGCCCATCAGGCTGACGAGCCTGGCCCGCGTGGCGTGGAGCCCGCTGCCTGCCTCCACCTCGGCGGCGTACGCGCCGAGTGCGCTCTCGCGCTCCAGGTACGCGGCCTCGGCCGCGATCGTGGCCCGACTGGGGCGGGCCGCGCCGGCCGAGTCGAGATGAACCACCGACGACGGTGACCGGGCCGCACGCCAGCGGTGGAAGAGCCGGAGCTGCTCGGGATCTTCGTTCGGCCCGGGATCGTCGCTGTCGGTGAACCGGCGCTGGCGGGGCTGATGGATCGACGGTGTGTCCACGGGAACAGGGTGACACCTCGACGACGCGTGCGGCACCGTGCCGACGGTATGGACGTCGTGGTTGCGACGGTGTTTCCGTCGGTCGTGGGTTCGAGTCCCACCCGCTCCACCATGTTTGGCATTGTACGAACCGCTCCCTTCGGGGGCGTTGTGGCTGGTAGGGCGGCTGCGGCGGTCTCGCTCGGCTCGGGTCTGGGGACTTTGAAGACCGGTTGGAGCCGTCCGGGGCCGAGGATCTTGACTTCGTGGATGAGGGCTTCGACGAGGGCTTTGCGCTGAAGGTCGGTGCCGACCTCGATGATCGTATCGATGTGGCCTGCGATCTTGCTGAGGGTGGCGCGTGGGGGCATGACGGGTTCGTCGTCGATCTGGGCGGTGAGTTCGGTCTGTCGGCGGCGGAGCTGCTTCTGCTTGGTGCGCAGCGTGGCGAGTCGGGTGGCGAGGGTTTCTTCGTCGAGGGTGCCGCGCTCGAACGCGGATAGGTAGCGGTCGATGGCCTGGTCGGTTTGGGTGAGGTCGGCCTGGACGGTGGCGAGTTCGCCGGTGCGGTCGGCGTGGGCGTCGTGGTGGCGCTGGCGGGCGTGGTGGACGGCGTCGGAGATGAGCTGCTGGTGGTCGCGGTAGAAGGCGGCGAGTGCGGTGAGGACGGCTTGGTCGAGGGCGTCGGCGTCGAGGCGGGGGGCGTCGCAGCGGTCGCGGCTGTAGCGCAGGCGGGTGAAGCAGGTGTAGTAGCGGTAGGTGCGGTTGCGTCCCCCGGCGTTGGAGCCGAGCATCGCTTTGGCGCATTGCGGGCAGCGCATGCGGCCGGTGAGGTAGTAGTCGGAGTCGCTGGCGGCTCGGTGGGTGTGTCCGTCGCTGCGGATGGTGAGGATCTTCTCGGCCTCAGCGAACTGGGCCGCCTCGATGATCGGCTTGTGGGTGTCGGTGACGGTGATCTCGCGGAAGGTCAGCTCGCCGAGGTAGATGCGGTTGTCCAGGACGCGGAGGACCTGGTGTCCGGACCAGGGTCCGCCGGTGGTGGTGCGGTGGCCGCGCTCGTTGAGGGTCTTGGCGATGGCGCGGGTGCCGACCCGTTCCTTGACGTAGAGGTTGAAGATCAGGCGGACGACGGGCGCTTCCTTCTCGTCGACGAGCAGTTTCCAGTTGGCGCGGTCGACCTGGTAGCCGAAGGGCCGGTTGCCGCCCATCCATAGGCCCTTGGCGGCTTTGCGTTCCATGCCGGCGATGACCCGGTCGATGATCGTGTCGCGCTCGAACTGTGCGAACATCGCGAGCATCTGGAGCAGCATGCGGCCCATCGGGGTCGCGGTGTCGAACGGCTCGGTGGCCGAGCGGAACACGACGCCAGCCTGGTCAAGTTCTTCGAGCAGGGTGACGGTGTCGCGCAGGTTGCGGGAGAGTCGGTCGACCCGGTAGACGAGCAGGACGTCGATCAGTCCGTGGCGGGCCGCGGACAGGGCGCGTTGCAGGTCGTCGCGTTCGGTGGTGGCGCCGGAGGCGTCGTCGGAGAACCGGAGGGCGATGGCCCAGCCGGGTTGGGAGTCGATGTAGGAACGGAGTCGTTCTTCCTGGGCTTCGATGGAGTAAGGCTGGTGCTCGTCGTCGGTGGAGCGCCGCAGGTAGATCCCGACCCGGACGGTGTCGAGCGGGTCGACGGCGGGCTGGGGGGTGCGGTTCGCGCTCTTGCGACGCGAGGTCGCACGGGCCATGGCGCGTGTCCCTTTCTCTCGGAACTGGTCGTGTGCGGCGGCCGGGCTTTAGGCGTGGCGCCAGTGGCGCTGGAAAGCGCGACGCCACATCGACGGGAGGGAAAATCGGGCGCGGGCCGGCTCACTGCTGTCGTCGTCGAGCAGGAGGTAGGCCGGGTGATGGGCCGCGAGGTAGGCCAGGGTCTGGGCGTACTGGTCGGTGAGGGACTGCTGGCCGCCGTCGGTGGCGATCCGGCTGTAGAAAACGACCGGCGGGACGGCGGGTTCGGTGATCGCCGCCGTCTTTGTGATGGCTCGTCGGGCTGAAAATGGGCAGGGCATACCGAGGGTTCCTTTCTAGATGATGGGCGGGCGGCCCATCTGATGGGGACGGGCCGCCCGCCCGGTAGAAAGGTGCGGGGTCGTCAGGCCGCCTTTTTCGGCGCGGTGTTCGGCGCGCCCTTCCTTTCCCACTGTAGGACAAGTTCAGCCAGAACGGACACGGCGGTGTCGTATTCTTCGGGGGTCATCCAGACGGTTTCGATGTGCTCGATGGTGATGTCCCTGACCGCGTCCTGACGTCCGGTCGACACAGCCGATGTGTCGTCGCCGCGATCGGCGGGTGCGGTGTCGTCCCGATCCTGGGGCCGCCGGCGGGTCACCGCGACGTCTCCGGCCCGACGGAAACATTTCTCATCCAGGTGCGGTTTCGGTCGTGAAACGGCCGCGGTGGAGTCATGTGATCGGCCCCTGCCCGCCGTTGGTGTTTCCCGGGTCGGTCGGCGGGTCGACGAATTCCCACGGTGGTAGCTGCGCGCTGAAAATCCCTGCGCCGGGGGGCGCGAGGAGCTGTGCGTGGTGGAACGTGCGCCCGTCGATGATCGGCTGGTGGGCGCCGAGGCAGATGACCCACTCATCGGGCGGGACGGGCCGGCCGGCGCGGGTGCGACCCCAGACGGTGGCGCCGGTGTAGACGGGGTTGGCCAGGACGCGGGCGACCGCGGCCGGGGCCCAGGGCCGAGGCAGGCCGCTGGTGGGGTCGACGGGGAGGAGGGTGGGGTCGGGGATGCCGTGCAGCCGGGTCGTGATCGCCCGTGGCGTGAGCCGGTCGTCGATCCGCCAGTGGTAGATCGCCGAGACGACGGACGCGGGCCCGAAATCGACGACGAGCCGGACCCGGCGGCGCCCGCCGCCGGGGGCCGGAACGTGCAACGGCAGGTAGCCGTAGGGAATCGGTCCGAGGTGGTAGCCGCCGCGGACGAGGGCGATCTGCGCCAGGCGGGCGCGTTCGGTGGTCTGAGCGTGGTGGGCGGCGAGCAGCCGCGCCGCGCGCGCCGCACGGCGGTGGACCAGCCGCGACCACCAGCCAGGCGGGCGGGCCGGCTCGGTGGGGGCGGGTGGCAGCACGGGGATGGGCGACAGGTCAGACATGGGGGCTCCAGCCACAGAAGGGCGAGCAGAAGGGAAGCGGGAAGACCGGCCGCGGTGCGCCGGCCGGCGCAGGGCGGGTCTTAGGCGGCGCGGTTCGCCGCGGCGGCGGGCGGGTCGGCGGCGGGCGCCGGGCTGGACGGCGGCAGCTCCGGTGGGCGCGGGGGCCGCGCCGGCTGCCCGCGGGACCGGAAGAGGAGCACGTCGTGGTGGGCAGGCCAGGCACGGCCGGTCGCGGGCGCGGCGTCGAGCGCACGGGTGTAGGGGACGGCGGTGAGCGCGACCGCGCGTTGCACGGGCTGCCAGCCTGCCTTGCGGCCGGCGGCGACGATCCGGCTGGCCAGATCGAGGCCATCGGCGACGTGGTAGGCGGCCACGACCACGAGGCGGCCCGCGGGCCGGGCCAGGTCCCGGTAGCCGGCGAGGCGGGTCGCCAGCCGGTCGCCCCTCAGACCATGCGGGCCGGCCGAGTCGGCGGGCGGTCCGAGGGCGGTCAGAAGCAGGTCGACCGGTCCGAGTCCGGTCCAGGACCACCCGTCGGGCAAGCGGTCCAGAATCGTCCCGTCACCGGGCGCGCCCCGCGCCTTGGCCGCGGTCAGGGCGTGGCGAGCGGTCTGCCAGGCGCGCCGGTCCGCTGCGATGCCGACGGCGTGCCGTCGAGCCAGAACCGCCTCGACGAGAACGGCCCCGTCGGCGCAGTCCGGGTCGCAGACGGTGTCGCCGGGCCAGCTGTAGAGGGCGATGGCATGGGCAGCGACCGCCGCGGGAACCGCCATGTCCGCCGCGGCGCCGCCACGCGGGCCGTCGCCGGCACCGTCCTGGCCGGCGAGGGCGAGCAGGCCCGTCGGCCAGACCGTCGCCGCCCGTCCCCGGCGCCAGCGTTCGGCGTCGCTCCTCACTGGCGCTCCTGTGGGCCAGCGGGCAGTACCGGGGCGAACAGCAGCAAGTCGGAGTGCACTCTGCGGGCCACCGTCGCGCGTGGCAGGGGGGTGGGCGGCTGGTCGAGCTCGTCGAGGGGAACTTCCAGCAGCACGAACCGGTCGAGCAGCGCGAGCCCGTGGCGGCCGGTCGCGGCGGTCAGCTCGGCGGTGGGTTCGATCAGCCAGCCGGCGATGCTGTCGCTGCGGCTGATCACAGCCAGCAGGCCGCCGGAGGTGACCAGACGGGCCCACGGAACACCGTGGAGCCAGCCGGTCCGCGTCGGCTCGACGACCGTGACGACCAGCGAGCGACGGTCGTCGTCCGGACCTTCGCCGGAGGTGGCGGGTCCGGGTCCGGACCCGGACGTCCACGGGCCCGGGGTGGCGGGCGCGGGGCGGACCTGGACGTGCCGGCCGAGTCGGGCCACGGCCCCACCAGCATCGGCGAGCCGGTCCGCCTGCGTCTCGCGGCGGCCTGCGGCGAACCCGTCCGGGGCCGGCGGGGTCAGCAGCAGGACCGGGTCGCCGGGCCGGGTGTGGGTGGCGACGAGCTGTTCGACGGCGCTCTGAAGCCAGCCGGCCGGCGGCCGGGCGGGGCTGTCCGGCGGGCACGGCCAGACGGTCGCCAGCTGCCCGGCGGGGACGACAGCGCCCCTGTCGCGGTCAGGGTCTGATACGGGCATCGAGAGGGTTCCTTTCACGGCGGTGCGTTTTCGCGGCCGTAAAAGGAGACCGTCTGCTGGGCATGCCTCGGACACCAGCCCGGCGACTTTTTTCAAGATTTTTCCCGCTGGGCATTGCCTAGTCCGACCGGACTATTGATCGCTGGCAGCTCGCTGGGCATTGCCCGAACAGGCCACCCGAAACTTTTTTCAAGATTTTTCCCGCTGGCATCATTGCCGACCCGTCGCGGTCCCCGCTGGGATGCCCAGCGATCTTCGCTGGATGTCACAGCGTCGCAGCTCACAGCCCTGCTGTGCAGGCTCGTGCCGCCGCTGGCGTCGGCTCGACTCCGAGGCTGGCGAGAGTGCCGAATAAAGATCGCTGGGATTCTGCTGGGCGCCAGCGATCTTTTCTGTGCATTCACTGGGAGATCGTTCTGGCTTTTTGCTGGGCACGGCGTGGCGTCCTTAGAGCTGTCCGAGTTTCCGTGACAGCAAAGGACGACGGTAATGCCCGACGGAATGTCTTCCTTTCCCGCCCGGCCGGCTGGCCGCGGCGTATCCGCGTTGCCTCTGGCGACCTTGCGGGACTGCTTCGGCCTGCTGGTGGCCGGGCCGGCGCCGTTGGCGCTGGACGGGTCGGTGGTGCCAGGTCTGCCAACCCGGCTGGTGGCGTTGGACGAGCTGCGGAACCTGCTGCTGGCCGGCTCCTGCCCGCAGGCCGTCCGCGACGCCGCGTGGGCGGTGGTGATCCGCCGCTCCCGCCGCTACGGCGGTGCGTGGACGGTCGGCGCCGCCGGGATGGCGCTGCCCGCACTGCACGCGATCTGCGCCCGGCTCGGCGGCTACAGCGACCTCGACCCGGCGGACGTGCAGGCGGAGGTGCTCACCGGGTTCCTCGAAGCGGTGGCCACGGTCCGCCTGGACCTGCCACGAATCGCGGTGCGGCTGCGCTGGGCCGCCTACCGGGCCGGGCTGGCGCTGACGGTCCAGCAGCGGGAAGCCCCTCGTCCCGACCCGGACCTGTTCCAGACCGTCGCCGCGGCCGAAGCCGCGCGGTCCGATCCGAGCCAGGCCGGTCCCGAGCAGGTCTTGGCAAACGCGGTCGCCGCCGGCGTCCTGACCACCACCGAAGCCGATCTGATCGCCGCGACCCGCCTGGATGACCTCCCGCTCAGCGCCTGGGCCGCCCGCCACGCGACGGCACCCCGCCACGCCTCCCGGCTGCGCGAGCGGGCCGAACGACGCCTCGTCGGCCACCTCACCGACCCGGCCGGTACCAGCCAGGCCCCGCAGGCGGCCAGCGAGCCCCCGCCCCGGCCACATCCACCGGCCGGTGTCCTCAGCTTCCTCCCGCCGGCCGGCACGCCGGCACTCGCGGTTGCGGGGGTGCCGGCATGAGCCCGACCCCACCACCCCAGCTCCGCGCCCCACGTCCGAGCCGGCGGGTCGGATGGTGCCGCACAGTCCTGCTCGTCGCCGTCGTGGGCGTGTTCGTCCTGGCCGGAGGCGCGGCGGCGTTCGCCGCGACGGTCCCTCCGGGAGCGCCCACGGCACCGGACCTGAACACGGTCCTGAACAACATCCGCAACTGGATCATGGGGATTCTGGCGCTGCTGGCGACGGTGTTCCTCTCGATCGGCGGCGTGCGCTACCTGATCTCCAACGGCGAGCCGAGCGAGGTCGGCAAGGCCAAGGACTCCTTCCGTAACGCCGGCTGGGGTTATGGGCTGGCCGCGCTCGCGCCGGTCGTCGTCGAGATCCTCAAGCAGATCGTCGGGGGCTAGGCCGTGACCGCCGCCTCGCACCGCCGCACCCTCCCACCCGGCACGCCGGGCTCGTCGTCCGTCCCGACGCGCCGCCGGCTGGGCTTCCCTCGGCGCCGCCACCGCCGGCGGGGCCGAGGGCTGCTGCTGGCCGGGACGGCGGCGTTCGCGCTCCTGCTGGCGGTCGTGGTTCCCGCGGTGGCCTCCGCCGCCACCGCACCACCCGTCCCTTCGACTGCGCCGTCCGCTGGCGCGCCCGGCTCCACCGGCCCCACCCCGGACCCGCAGCCTGGGCCGTCCCCGGTTCCTCCGGGCCAGGAGCCGCCGGCCACGCCAGCTCCCTCGGGCGGAGGTGCCACGCCCGCGCCCGACACTCCGAGCACCCCACCCGACGGCAGCGGCGGCAATGGCAGCGGCGGCACCGGCGAGCCGTGCCCGGCCGACAACCCGGACTGCACGACCACGCCGGAGGTCCCGGCGCCACCGGTGCCGCACACGACGCCCCCGGCGCCGGACACCGGCGGCGACGGCGGCGGGATCGTCGGCTGGATCACCAACGCGATCAACAACGCCATTACCGCGTTTTTCCGCACGCTGGTGACCGCCGCGCTCAACCCGCTGCTGGATCTGCTGGGCCGCACGTTGCTGACCACGCCGGAACCGTCCCAGCTTCCCGCGATCGGTGAAATGTGGTCGACGTCGTGGGCGATCAGTGCCACCGCCTACGGCGCCCTGATCATGTTCGGTGGGATCACCGTCATGTCGTTGGGGACGGTCCAGTCCCGCATCTCGATCAAGGAGATCGCCCCGCGTATCCCGGTGGGTTTCCTCGCGTCCGGGCTGTCGCAGTTCCTGGCCACGAAAGCCATCCAGGGCGCGAACGTGCTGCCCGGCGCGATCCTCGGTCAGGGGCTGAATCCCGACACCGCCGCCGGGCAGCTGAGGAACATCGTCCTCGGGTCGATCGCGCCGACTCCGGGCGGCCTCGGCCGCAGCGTCTTCGTCATCTTTCTCGGCCTGTTTCTCGCCGGCTCCATTGTCGCGCTGCTGTGCACCTACATCGCCCGGATCACCATCGAGGTGGCGCTCATCGGCGCGGCGCCGATAGCGCTGGCCGGGCACGGCCACCCGCTGACCGAGAAGATGGCGTTCTGGTGGTGGCGGGCGTTCTTCGGCTGCCTGGGTATCCAGATCGTCCAGTCGTTCGTTCTCATCGCCTCGTTCAAGGTGTTCTTTACCCCGGGCGGGTTCACCGTGTTCGGCCCGACCCCGGACGGCGTTGTGAACCTGCTGGCCTCGATCACCCTGATCTATTTTCTGTTCCGGATTCCGTTCTGGATGATGCCAAGGATCGGGCACGGCGGCGGGCACGGCATTATCGGCCGGGTCGTGCGCGCCTACATCATCGGCCGGGCGCTGGGCCTGCTCGGGGCCCGGTTCGGACGGGGCGCGGGCCGACGGGCTGGGCGAGGCCGCGGCGGGCGCGGCCGGGGCGGGCGCGGCAGGCCGGGCAGGGGCCGGCCTGGCGGCGGGCCGGGCGGTGGGCCGGCCGACCCGTACGACCACATCGAGGCCGACCCCGACGGGCAGCTGCTCATCCCGCTGACCAGGGTGCCCCGCGTCCGCCGCCCGGGACCGGCGCGCGGGGTACCTCGCCCACCGCGGCAGCCGAATCCGGCCGGACGGTCCCGGCCGCGGCACCGCCAGCTGTCCATCCCGTTCGGCCAGGCCGTCGCCCCCGGCGGGCGTTACCTGCCCCGCGACGGCGGGGCGTGGGTGGACCGCGACGGCCAGCTGCTGCTGCCGTTCGAGGTCGACCAGCCGCACCCACCCAAGGCCCCACAACCCGTGCGGCGTCCGGCCTCGGCGCGGGCCGGCGCGGGCCGGTCTGGTCCCGGCCGGCCGACCCAGCCTCGTCCGGCGCCGAGGGGCCGGCAGCTGGAGCTGCCGTTCGACCCCTACCAGGGCATCCGCCCGGACCGCACCGGCCAGTACGCCCTCCCGCTGGAGGGCCTGCCCCGCACCCCACGCCCCGCCCGGCCGTCCCCACCTGCACCACCGCCGTCGCCATCCCGCCCGACCTCGCCGGCGCGGCCGGTCCCGCCCCTCTACCGGCAGCTGATGTTGCCGAACATGCCCCGCCGCCCCCGCCCACCCCGACCGGAAGGTGATCAGCCGCGATGACGCATCCCGTACGAATTCCCGCCGATGTTGATCGCGAAGATCGGATCATGGCGGGCCTGACCGCCCGGCAGGTGTTGATCCTCGCGCTGACCGCGATCGTGCTCTACCTCGCCTGGGCCGCGACCCGTGCCCTGCTGCCGTTGCCGGTGTTCGCGCTGCTCGCCGTCCCGGTCGCCGCGGGCGCCGGCGTCCTCGTCCTGGGCCAGCGCGACGGGCTGTCCCTCGACCGGATGCTCGTCGCCGCGATCCGCCAACGCACCAGCCCACGACACCGCATCAACGCCCCCGAAGGAGTGATTCCGCCGCCGTCCTGGCTGGCCGCCCGCGCCACGAGCAGCTCCGGTGACCGACGGCCGGCCGCGGGCGGGCAGAGCGCGGCGCCGCTGCGGCTACCGGCCCGCACCGTCACCACCAACGCCGGGGTCGGCGTGATCGACCTCGGGCCGGACGGGCTTGCGGTCGTCGCGGTCGCGAGCACGGTGAACTTCGCGCTGCGCACGCCGGGCGAGCAGGACGGGCTGGTCGCCGTGTTCGCCCGCTACCTGCACTCCCTGACCGCGCCGGTGCAGATCCTCGTGCGGGCCATGCCCGCCGACCTGACCGACCAGATCCGTCAACTCGACGACGCCGCCGACCAGCTGCCCCACCCCGCGCTCGCGCACGCCGCCCGCGAACACGCCACCTACCTGGCCCAGCTCGCCGACGAGATGCAGCTGCTGACCCGCCAGGTCCTGCTGGTCCTGCGAGAGCCGCTCGTGGCGGCCGGCCCGGTCGACGGGCTCGGGGGCGCATCCCCGCTGGCCGCACTGTCCGGCCGACGGGCGGCGGCCCGCGACGCCCGCCGCGCCGGAGCGGCCATCCGACGGGCCGCGCACACCCGGCTCGCCCGCCGGCTCGCCGAGGCGACCGACCTGCTGGCACCGGCCGGGATCGTGGTCACGCCGCTGGACGCGGGCACGGCGACCAGCGTGCTGGCCGCTGCCTGCAACCCGGCCGGCCTGGTGCCGCCGGCCGCGCTCGCGGCCCCCGACGACGTCATCACCGCCGATGTCCCCGAGCCCGTCGACAGCTACTCGGCCTACCAGCCCGACACCGACGACGGCTTCCTGGACGACGCCGGGTTCGACGACCCGGACGCGGCGGTCGGAGCCGGCTATGGCGACCGGTTCGACGACGCCGATGGGGACGGCCCGCTCAACGACCCCGACTTCTGGGACCCGCCCGCCCTGCGCCCGCCGGCCGGGCGTTCCGACGGCGGCTCCCGACGGCCAGCACGACACACGGCGCGCAGGGGACACGCCCGATGAGCAGACGAGCCCGACGCCGGACCTCCGCGCAGGCCCCCAGCCCGTCGACCCGGACAGTGGACGCTGCCGCGGCGGCGTTCGTCCCGGACGCACTCACGATCGCGCCCCGCCACCTGGACGTCGGCGGGGATTACGTGGCCACGATGGCGATCACCGGCTATCCGCGTGAGGTCCATGCCGGCTGGCTCGCCCCGCTGGTGACCTACCCGGGCCGGGTCGACGTCGCCGTGCACGTCGAGCCGATTGACCCGGTCACCGCGGCGAACCGGCTGCGCCGGCAGCTGTCGAAGCTGGAGTCCGGCCGGCAGCTCGGCGACGAGAAGGGCCGGCTGGTCGACCCGCAGGTCGAGGCGGCGACCGAGGACGCCTACGACCTGTCCGCCCGCGTAGCCCGCGGCGAAGGCAAGCTGTTCAGGCTGGGTCTGTATTTCACCGTCCATGCGGCCAGCGAAGCCGAGTTGGCCGACGAGGTCGCCGCCGTGCGGGCGCTGGCGGCCAGCCTGCTGCTGGACGCCAAGCCAGTCAGCTACCGCTCGCTCCAGGGCTGGGTCAGCACCCTGCCCCTCGGCTTGGACCAGGTGCGGATGCGCCGCACCTTCGACACCGCAGCCCTGTCCGCGGCGTTCCCGTTCACGTCGCCCGATCTGCCGCCCGCCGACCCGACCTCTCTGGCTCCGACCGGGGTGCTCTACGGGCTCAACGTCGCGAGCAACGGGCTGGTCCACTGGGACCGGTTCGGCGACGTCGACAACCACAACGCCGTCATCCTCGGCCGCAGCGGCGCCGGCAAGTCCTACCTGGTCAAGCTCGAACTCCTGCGCAGTCTCTACCGGGGCATCGAGGTCCACGTCGTCGACCCGGAAGACGAATACGCCCGGCTCGCCGCCGCGGTCGGCGCCAGCTACCTGCACCTCGGCGCCGACGAGGTGCGGATCAACCCGTTCGACCTGCCGATCCAGACCACCCCCGACGGGCGGCGCACCGCACCGCGCGACGCGCTGGTGCGGCGCAGCCTGTTCCTGCACACCGTTATCGCCGTCCTGGTCGGCCAGCTGAGTGCGGCCGAACGGGCAGCCCTCGACGTCGCGATCACCGCCACCTACCAGGCCGCCGGGATCAGCTCCGACCCGCGCAGCTGGAACCGGCCGGCACCGCTGCTGGCCGACCTCGCCACCACCCTGGCCAGCTCCAACGACCCGGCCGCGGTCGCGCTCGGCGCCCGGCTGCACCCGTTCACCGCCGGGGCGTTCTCCGGCCTGTTCAACGGGCCGACGACCCGCCGCGGCGACGGCCACCTTGTCGTCTACTCGCTGCGCGACCTTGCGGACGAGTTGAAGCCGATCGGGACGCTACTCGTCCTCGACGCCGTGTGGCGGCGAGTCTCCAACCCCGCCGACCGCCGTCCCCGCTTGGTCGTAGTCGACGAGGCATGGCTGCTCATGCGCCAGCCCGCTGGCGCGGACTTCCTGTTCCGCATGGCCAAGTCGTCCCGCAAGCACTGGGCCGGGCTCACCGTGGCCACCCAGGACACCGCCGACGTGCTCGCCACCGACCTCGGCAAAGCGATCGTCACCAACGCCGCCACCCAGATCCTGCTCCGCCAGGCACCGCAGGCCATCGACGAGATCACCGCCATCTTCGACCTGTCCCAGGGCGAACGGCAGTTCCTGCTGTCCGCCGACCGCGGACAAGGACTCCTCGCGGCGGGGGCACAACGAGTCGCTTTCCAAGCCCTGGCCTCGCAGGTCGAGCACCGCCTGGTCACGACCAACCCAGCCGAACTCGCCGCCGACCCCGACAACGCGGCCGACGACGGCTTCCTCGATCTCGCCGTGCCGGACGACCCGACCGATGACAACGGCCAGATCTACCTCGATGCCGCCTGACCAGCACCGCCATCCCGCAGGGAGATCGTAACCATGGATCTGCTCGCCGCGGCGACCACCACGCCGTCGTCGCCGCTCACGATCTATCTGACGGACCCGTGGGGCTTCCTCCACCAGATCTTCGGCCAGCTACGGGGATGGGTGGCGGTGTGGGGCCCCATCGCCGGCCCGCTGCTCACCCTCACCGCCGCCGGCCTGGTTACCTTGCGCCGGCGGCTGCGCCGCCGGTACCAGCAGCAGCTCGCCGCAGGCGCCCGCCTCGTGACCGTGCTGGCCCCGCCCACCGTCGACCCGGCGGGCGCGGGCGCGCTGTGGGCGAACCTGCTCGGCCTGCTCCGGCCCGGCTGGCGGCGCCTGATCGGCCAGCCGCACCTCGTGTGGGAGTACCAGTTCACCGCCGACGGGGTGCGCATCCAGATGTGGGTGCCCGGCGTCGTGCCCGACGGCTTCGTCGAACGCGCGGTCGAGGCGGCCTGGCCCGGAGCGCATACCCACACCACGCCCGCCCGCGCACCATTGCCCGTCGTGGCCCGGCCAGGCCGGCGGCTACTCGCCGCCGGCGGCGAACTGCGCCTCGCCCGCCCCGAAGCACTCCCGATCCGGGTCGACCACGACGCCGACCCGATCCGCGCCCTGCTCGGCGCGCCCGGCAGCCTCGCCCGCAACCAACGGGCGGCGGTCCAGATCCTGGCCCGGCCGGTCACCGGCCGCCGCGTCGCCCGGTCCCGCCGGGCCGCCCGCCGGCTGCGCGCCGGCGGCTCCGCGCACCTGATCGGCGGGCTGCTGGACCTGCTCACCCCCCGCACTGGCCGCACCCGGCAGCGCCGCCGGACGGCTACCACCCCGGTGAAGGTCGACCCGCAGACGTCGCTGGCCCTGTCCGCGGAAGACCGCGCCATCGTCACGAAACAGCGCGGGGCCCAGTACGAGGTCCGTGTCCGCTACGCCATCGCCGCGATCCTCGACGATCACACCGACGACACCACCGCCGCCCAGGTCGCTAGCCAGCTGCGCGGACGGGCGCACGCGATCGCGAGCGCCTACGCGGCCTACGGCGACCACAACTACTACCGCCGCGTGCGGCTGCGCCGTCCCCTGCCCGTCCTCGCTACCCGGCAGTTCGGCCGTGGCGACCTGCTCTCGGTCGCCGAGCTCGGCGCGCTGGCGCACCTGCCGGTCGACGAGGCGACCCCGGGCCTGCAACGCGCCGGAGCGAAGGCGGTCGCCCCGCCGCCTGGCGTCGCCGGGCCCGGCCCGAATGTGCGCCCGCTCGGGCGGACCGATGCCGGGCGTGCGCGTCCGGTCGGTCTGCGGGTCCCGGACGCCCGGCATCACCTGCACGTCCTCGGCGCGACCGGCGCCGGCAAGTCCGAACTGCTCGCCCGCATGACGCTCGACGACGTCGCCGCCCGTCGAGGGGTGGTCAACGTCGACCCGAAGGGCGACCAGATCATCGACATCCTCGCCCGCTACCCGACCGACGCCCTCGACCGCCTCGTCCTGTTCGACGCCGAATCGAACAGCCGGCCACCCTGCCTCAACCCGCTCGACCAGCCCGACCGGGGCCGGGCCGTCGACAACCTCGTCTCGATCTTCTCCCGGGTCTACGCCGACAGTTGGGGGCCGCGCACCGAGGACATCTTCCGCGCCGGCCTGCTCACCCTCGCCGCACAACCCGGCGTCCCGGTGCTCACGGATCTACCGAAACTCCTCACCGACACCGCCTACCGGCACCGGGCATTGGGCGAGATCAACGACGACATCCTCGCCGGCTTCTGGACCTGGTACGAATCCATCTCCGACGCCGCACGCGGCCACGCCGTCGCCCCACTGATGAACAAACTGCGCGGCTTTCTGCTGCGGCCGTTCGTGCGGGCCGCGATCGCCGCCGGACCCTCGACCGTCGACATGGACACCGTGCTGAACGACGGCGGGGTGTGCCTGGTCCGCATCGCCCAGGACGCCCTCGGCGTCGAAACCGCTGCCCTGATGGGCTCGATCGTCGTCTCCGCCGTCTGGCAGGCCACCACCCGCCGCGCCCGCCTCCCCCAAGGGAAAAGGCCCGACGCCAGCCTGTACTTGGACGAGGCGCACCATTTCCTCACGCTTCCGTACGCGTTGGAGGACATGCTCGCCGCCGCCCGCGGCTACCGGCTGTCCCTCACGTTGGCGCACCAGAACCTCACCCAGCTGCCTCGGCACCTGGAAGAAAGCATCGGCGCCAACGCCCGCTCCAAGATCTATTTTACGGTCAGCCCGGCGGACGCGAAGCGGCTCGCCCGGCACACCGAGCCCCGGCTCGCCGAACACGACCTCGCCAACCTCGGCGTGTTCCATGCCGCCGCCCGCCTGGTCGTCGGCGGCGAAGAAGCCCCCGCCTTCACGGTCGTGACCGAAAAGCTGCCGCCGCCGGTTCCCGGCCGCGCCGCCCAGATCCGCCGAGACCTGCGCCGCCGCGCCGCCACCCCCGCCGCACCTTCCCCTGCCGGTCCGGGTCCGCGCCCGACCGCCGACCCGCGCCGCGTCGCCTGACGGCGCCCCGCCGCCTCGAAGGAGCGTCCCCGATGGCCAAGCCCTTGCCGCAACGCGCCCTACGCCTCCCGCAGCGTCCCGCCGCCCGCGTCGTCGCCGACGCCAACCATCTCGCGAACCTCACCCCTCACCTCAGCCCCCGCGACCGCTGGATCACCCGGCTCCTTTACGAACACCGGGTCCTGACCACTCATCAGCTCGTCCACGCCGCCTGGACCAACCGTCGCACCGCCAACGAGCGGCTCCTCCAGCTCTACCGCTGGCGTGTCATCGACCGCTTCCAACCCCTGAGCCCCCTCGGCGAGGGCATGCCCCCGGCGCACTATGTCTGCGACGTTGCCGGCGCCGCGATCCTCGCCGCCGAAGACGGCATCGACCTGGCCGCGACCGGTTACCGGCACGACCGGGCACTCGGCGTCGCCTACTGGCCCCAGCTCGCCCACCGCGTCGCGGTCAACGGCTTCTTCACCCACCTCATCGCCCACGCCCGACAGCCCAACCCGCCCGGCACGCTCACCGCCTGGTGGTCCGAGGCTCGCACCCGGGCCGCGTTCGGCGACATCGTCCGTCCCGACGCCTACGGACGGTGGACCAGCCGCGGCAGCGACCTGGAATGGTTCCTCGAACTCGACTGGGCCACCGAGCCGTACGCCCGCCTCGCCGCGAAGATCGACAAATATGGGCGGCTCGCCTCCGCGACCGGCATCACCACCCCGGTCCTGTTCTGGTTCCCCACCATCGGCCGGGAGACCCGCGCCCGCCGCGCGCTGGCCGACGCCGTTGCCGGGCTCGACCAGCCGCACACCGTCCCGGTCGCGACCACCGCGGCCACCCTCGCCCCGCCCGACGACCAGCTCGACCCGGCCCTCGCCCGCTGGCTGCCGCTCGGCGCCAGCCGCCCCGGCCGGCTCACCCTCGATCAGCTGCCCCGGGCCTGGCCCCGTCTGCCGGCACCCGCGCCGGTGTCGGACCGGCCGGATGCCATCTCCGCCGGGTCGGGCCTGCGCCCGCCTGCTCCGATGCCGCCCGCCAAGTACCGGGGGTGAGCGGCCACGACCAAGTACCTCGCCGGCGCGGTCGCCGCCGTCGTCCTGCTCATCGTCATGATGGGGGCCGCCGCCGCTGGGGTGGCCGAACGCGTCCTGTGCCTGCCCGTCGTCGGCTGGTTCCTCGGCTGCTCCAGCGGCGGCAGCCCCAGCCAGACCGCGCTCGACGACATCCCGCCCGACTACCTGAACCTCTACATGCAGGCCGCCGCGAGCTGCCCCGGCCTGTCCTGGACGACCCTGGCGGCCATCGGGAAAGAAGAATCTGATCATGGTCGCAGTCGGCTGCCGGGCGTGGTCAGCGGCGTCAACGAAGCCGGCGCCGGCGGGCCGATGCAGTTCCTCGCCACCACGTTCGCCGACGTCGTCGCCCACCACCAGCTACCGGCCGGCGGCGCGAACCCGCCGTCTCTCTACAACCCCCAGGACGCCGTCTACGCCGCCGCGGCCTACCTCTGCGACAACCACGTCGCCACCGACCTGACCGGCGCGATCTTCGCCTACAACCACTCGGACGCCTACGTCGCGCAGGTCGTCACCCAGGCCACCCAGTACAGCTCGACCAGCGGCTTCGGAGCCGACACCGCGCCGTCCGACGCCGGCTACGCCGCCGTCCTCTACGCCCAGGGCCAGATCGGCATCCCCTACCTCTGGGGTGGAGACGGCCCGGCCGAGGGCGGCTTCGACTGCTCCGGCCTGACCCGCGCCGCCTACCTGGCCGCCGGGATCGACCTGCCCCGCACCGCTCAGACCCAGTATGAGGCCGGCCCCGTGGTCCCGCCGGGAGAACCGCTCCAGATCGGCGACCTCGTCTACTACGGCACCGCCACCAACATCCACCACGTCGCGATCTACATCGGAAACGGCCAGATGATCACCGCTCCAGGGCGGGGCAAAGTAGTGAAAATAGCCCCATACAGGTGGCAGGGGGACGACTATTTCGGGGCAACCAGGCCGGGCACGTAGGGTGCGATTTATTCGCACGGGGTGCAACGTCGGGCTGGAGCATTCCAGCGCGCTCGCCCAGCGCTGTCCGGGCGAGCACGATAGCCTATTTCTCGGATTCATTTTCCTCGCGGGCTCGTCACCGAGCTGCTGCCCAACCCGGAGCCCGCTCGCGGCGTCAGCAGGGCGATCCGGCCGTCCGGGTCGTGGCGCTGCCGTATCCCTGGGCATCGCCTGGCCGTGCCGCACGCGACCGGGCACGTCGGTCCCGTGACGTCACCGGGACAGGAGGATGCAAGGAGTGCGAAATGGGCAAGTCGACGCCGATGGACCGCGAGGCAGCTGACCGGATCAGCGAGGCAGCGTTGCAGGACCCGTGCTCCGACACCGCGCAGAGTGGCTTCGACGTGCGGGCGCAGGAGGCGGCCGACCGCAACGAACAGGACGACGAGTAGGCCCGAAAGGGCTGCGCGTGGCGGCCGAACTGCTCAGCGATGAGCAGCCGCCAGCGGTTGCCCTGATGGCCGTGGCTCACCGACGGGCATTCCGCCGGTGGGCCACGGCAACGGGATCACGGGTAGTAGACGGGTGAGCCTGCGGCCGGGCCCGACCCTTGCCCAAGGATCTCCGTCGGGGGAAGCGCCATGGAGGTTGTCCGTGTCTGCGCGCCCCTCCCGCCGTGCATGGCGGGGGCACGGCAGCGGACGCGCTGCCGGCTGGATCACGGTGCCCAGGTTCAGACGGTGTCGGAGAGGTCCGGGGTGGCGCTCGTCGGGTCGAGCACCTTCCACTGCTGGAGCCTGTCGAGCAGCTGGCTGCGGTCGAGGGTGTAGAGGGTCGCGAGGGTGCGCAGGTCCCCTTCGCGGATCGAGAGGACCCGGCCGGCGTAGTCGCCGCGTTCTCGCTGGATCTCGGCGACCCAGCGGCGCAGCGGGCTGGCGTCGTCGTCGGGCACGCCGGCCAGGGCGGGCAGGTTGAGCACGACGCGCGCCGCCCGCGGCGGGAGGGGGTCAGGCCGTCCGCCGGGCAGCAGCTCGTGGGCGGGGACGCCGTAGAAGTCGGCGAGCGCCGCGAGCCCCTCCACGCTGATCATCCGGTCGCCGCGCTCGTAGGAGCCGACCGCCGCGGTCTTCCATCGGCCACGGGACAGGGTCTCCACCTGCTGGAGAGAACGGCCCTGCTGGGTGCGGATGGTGCGCAGTCGGGCGCCTACCTCGCGGGCGTAGGCGCGGTTCTCACTCGTCGTGGGCATGGTTTCCCTCCTGCGGATGGGTGGGGATGGAGCGACGGCGCCGGAAGGGCCGGGGGGACCCCGAGTCCGTGTGCCAAGGCCGGATTGCGGCGCTCGGGCTGCGGCCAAGAACCGGCGGCAGGTTCGAGGCAGGCTGCGTGCGTCCGAGCACCGCACGTGCCTGTGATCAGTCCGCCGGTCGGGCCGTGCGGCGCCGACCGCGCGGGGGACGGCTGCCGGCTACGCGCGAGGCCAGACGGGTGCGGCGGCGCGGAGTCCCGGCGTCCCAGCGGACGGTCCTCGCGGAGGGCGCAAGTGATGGTTCGAGGTAGCCGCGCGAGCGGACCGGCGCGGAATGCAGTCCTACGGCCAGCTGGCCACGTCGCGGGTGGTATGGGTGCCCACCGTGTCCAGGCTGCCCACGATGCTCGCGCACGTGGACGCGCTCTCGTCGAAGGGGAGATCGTCGTAGGGGTATCGGGGTGCGGCGGTCGGGTCAATGCCATGGTCGGCGGCGCGGGTGGCGCGGGCGACGGTGAAAACGCTGCCGTCGGGATAGTGGTGCTGGTAGGCGTCACAGTCGATCGGCCGGATGGCGGTGGCGCGCAGTCCGGTGAACGTCGCGTGGTAGCCACACAGCCAGCGGGTAGCGGCGTGACGGCTGCCAGCGCGGCGTAGAACACGGACGCCGTCGAGGACAAGCCATCCTGCGTGGGGCCAGCCATGCACGACGCGGTGTTCGATAATCCAGCGGCGCGCCTGATGGCGGGTACGGAACCGCCGGGGGACGTGGTTCTCGGTGTCGTCGAGGTCAGCGAGGAAGCCGTCGTCCCGGGTGCGGATCGTGCCGGCGGGCCGCCAGCGACCTGTCGGGGTGGCGAGGAGAACCCGCCACACCTCGCGGTCGGCCGAGCCCCGACGCCGGCTGTCTCGGCGCAGGCGCGCGGTCGCAAGCGCGACGGCGTGGGCATGGCACCAGGCGTCGAAGTGGGCCTGTGGGACAGTGCCCGCGGCGCCGATCGTGCGCCCGGCGGGGTCGGTGGCGGTGACCAGGCCGGGACCTGTCGATACGGCGGTCAGGCCGTAGCCCGGCGGGGCCCGGTCGAGCGGGTGCAGGGCCGCCACGCTTGCACAGCGCTCACACACGGCTGCGGCGGGGCCAGTCCGGTCCGGGGACAGCGTCCGCTCGCCGAACCTGCGAACGCAGAGGGTTACCTCCGCATCGGGGAGCGTGCAATGGACGAGCCGGGTACGCGAAGAGACTCGAAGCGTCGTGTACCCATCTGGTAGCGGAAAGTCGTCAGATGCTGGCATGGAGATCTCCGAGAGTTAGCGCAGGTGGCGGACGCCGGCCCCCGCGATGCGTCGCCGTGCGAGCGCGACCCGGTGCCCGGCGCACAACGAGGACCGGGAGGCGGTGTCGCCGACATCGGCGCCCACCCTGCGGGCGGTCGGCGGCATGCGGACCGGGAAGATGGGCAGCGGCTCAGAGACAGCGGCAGAGGACGCCCGCTCGCACACGCTGGGACGTGGGCTCCCAGCGCGCCTGGCTGGCGGGCGGGGCACAGCCGCTCGCCGGCTCGCGTCGTCCGGGAGCGCGCTGGCCGCTCAGCGAACGCGCGGAGGGCGAGCCGGCCGAGGCCGGCGGCCCGGGAACGCCCGGTGGGCGGCCCCGGGACAAGGCCAGGCGGGCGCTGGCCTACTCAGCTGGCCTACTCGTCGTCGGTGAGAAGGCGGAGCAGACGGACGCCGGGGAAGCCGTCGGTGGACAGGGCCCGCAGGTGAAACGTGGTGGGCTCGTCGAAGACGGGCTGGCCGCCTGGCCGGCGGGTGTAGGGGGCCCAGCCGTAGTCGACGCCGTCGTCGGCGTCGTAGGCCGTCCAGACCACGCTCTCCTGCTCGCCGTCACGCAGGGGCCGGACGGAGAACGCGTGGGCTTCGAGGCTGCCAGGGACCGTCTCGATGATCTGCGGGACGGCGAAGGTGAACCGGCGGGCGTGCAGGGTGCGGGCGAGCTCGGCCGCACGGGTCTCGAAGCCGGTCCGAGCGGTCTCACTCTGGACGTAGTCATAGTCGGACAGGATCTGGCGGCGGTCCCCGTCGAGGATGACGATCGCCGGATAGTCGGTCATCCGGATGGACTGCTGGACGCGGTCCACGACGTCGGTCACCAGGCTCCAGGTGGCGTCGTTCATCGCGGCCTCCAGCAGGGTCCGGGGAATTTCCGTTCCAGATTCCTTGGCGGTGGAACGGCGGTTGAGGTGTAGCCGGCGCGCGGGCTTGTCCACCGTATGCGGCCATGCACGTCCCGTGCCGCCGGCCGCTGGCTATGGTCCTGGGTTTGTGGTGCAGGTCCTGGCGGACGCGGACAATCTCGCGGCCCGGTGGATGACGGTGACGATGCGGATCGTCGGCGGCTACGGGTGCGCGGTGACGGCCGCGGGCGCGGCCGGGAGGTTGGCGGCGGTGCGCTGGCCGGCGCAGTGCCGGCTGGTGGCTGCCGAGGGCTGGCAGCGCGCGGACCTCGCGCTCGCGGGTGCCTACCGCAGCGACGAGGCGCCGTTGCTGCTGGTAACAGGCGACGGCGACTTCGCGTACCTCGCGAGCCGGCATCCCGGCCCGGTCGCGGTCGCCGGGGTGCTCGTCGCCCGCGCGCTACGGGACACCGCGACCGTGATCGACCTGGCCCGGGACGGCGCCGCCCCGCTGGTGCGCTGGTTGAACCACGTCAGCCCGCGCTGAACCGGCCACGTGCCTGGCGGGGCAGGTCAGGGGCGGGCGCGTCGCCGTTGCAGGTTCTCGTCGAGCAGTTCCCGCAGCAGGACCAGGCCGGGCCCGCCCCCGGGGTTCAGCGGGATCGAGAAGATGTAGTCCGAGCCGTCGAACGCGTCGAACACGGGTGTGCCGTCGCGCTTGCGCCGGAAGGGCACCATTCCAGACTCGTGGCCCTCCTCCTCGTCCCAGAGCACCCAGAGGATGACGTGCATCTCGCCGTCGTCCTCCAGCACCGGCCCGCCGGTGTAGGGGGACCGCAGCCGGACCTCATCGTCGCCGTCGATCACGACGGGCCTGCTGATCTGCGGGACCGCCAGGATGAGCCGTTCGAGGTCGATGCGGTTCGCCTCGGCGGCGACCTGCCGCTCGAACGCTTCCGCGCGAGCGGGGTCACGCAGGTAGGCCGAGTTACTCAGCGTGCGCGAGGGCTCTCCTTCCAGGACCGCGATCGCGGGCTGGTCTCCTTTCGCCAGGGCGTCCTGGACCTGCTTGACGGTCATATCGACAAGAACATGGGACTCGAAGTTCATCAGCGGTGTCCTCTATGGGGCGCGGGGTCGCAGCGGCGGGCCGGTCCGGGACGGCCGCGCAGGACGTACGGGACGGCCGTCCCCACCTAGTCTGATCGCGCCACGACGTGGGCACCACGCAGCATGCAGCGCGTGCCCTCTGCGACCCCGCCACCCTGCTGCCGCGGGGTTGCGGTGACCGTCCCTGCCGGCCAACTCGACGACGAGGTGCCCCTCGGTCGGGTCTCGGCTCGGCGCCGGAACGCCTCACTGGGGAGAGGTAGGGGCTACCGCTGGCGAGGCAGTCGCGCGCGTCGTGCACGGCGGAAGCCTCTGCTGTGCCGCAGGAACGGCGGTCGGCGTCGCCGGTTGACGGAGGGCGTAGCGTCGTTCAGGACGAGGTCCGCAGGGTTGATACGTCCGACGATCTCCCGGCTGGGCCAGTGGATCAACAAGCCGCAGTCCACACAGCAATAGCGCCCACGCCACCGGGCCGCGCCCGGGGCGACTTCCCGGCGCCGACGGACCGGGACGAACCCGCTGGACGCCGGGGTGTTCCCGCATCGGCACAGCCAATCGTCATCCCCGCCGTCGCACGCGATGTATTCACGCATGCCAGTCCTCTTTTCTCGCGAAGGTGGGTTGGGAAAGGAGCAGGTTCGGACCGGCAGGCGAAGAAACGGTTCTCCTACCGGCGAGAAGTACCGGCGGCTGAGGCGATGCCCGCAGCCAGCCCGGCGGGCCTGCGACGGAGTCCGGGCACCGGGCGCGGTTCAGCGGTCCCAGGGGTCGCGGCGCAGGTGGTCGCGGCGGGTGGCCCTGGCCTGGATGACGACGTCGGTCCAGGTGGCTCCGGCGGCCTCGGCCTGCTCGGCGGTGGTGAGGACCGCGCTGGCGCGTGGGGACAGCGTCCAGCCGAGGTGGCCGAACAGGGCGAGAGCGCTGCTGTCCCCGAGGGCGGAGGCGTGGACGGCGTCGAGGCGCAGGCAGGCGGCCAGGTGGCCGAGCAGCCCGGTCGGGTAGCCGCGGTGGAACAGCGGGACCGCCCGGATCGGGCTGGTCATCTCGGTGGCGTGGCGGGCGGCGATGTGGGAGAGCACGGCCATTACGGCCACGTCGCCGATGCGGGTGTCTTCCGGTTCGTCGTCCACGTCGGTGCGCTGGATCGTGGTGTCGACGGCGTGGCCCCAGGTCCAGCCCTGCATGGTGAGCTGCTCAGCCTCGTTGGCGAGGGCGGCGGCTTTGGCGGTCAGCGGGTAGCCAAGCGCGCCGAGGAGGCTGGCGGCGGGTTCGAGGTTGAGCAGGCTGGCCGGGTCGAGGTGGCCGTCCAGTCCGAACAGGACGTGGGCGAGCAGTCGGCGCGGCCAGCCGTCCCGGTCGAAGTACGGGTGGTAGGACAGTCCGGAGAAGCGGAGGGTGACGGTGTCCTCGCCGTTGACGGTCAGGACGTGGCGGAGCCGGCCGAGGAGTTCGGCGAAGCCGATCAGATGCGGAGTCGACGGCATGGTGGGGCGCTCCTAAGGAGGGCGCAGCACGGCGGACAGGCGGACGTGCGCGAGCGTGGGGGCCGGGGCGCGGGCGGTCGCGCGGGCCCTCGGGGACCAGGGCTGCAACGCGGGTCGGCCCGCCGGGCGAGGTGCGCGGCGGGCCGAGAGGCGTTGCACCGGCCGTCGCGGGCCGGTCGTGTGGGGCGGGCCGTCAGGTGCGGCAGGTCGGAGGCGGCGTACTCGGTTCGGTGCAGGATTCACCGATGCCGACAACGACATGCAGCCGATTCCGGGGAACGGGGTGGCCGTTCACCCTCCCGGTTCGCCTGAGGGATGGCGGGAGGGCCGATGATGAGCAGCCCGATGGGTACGCCGTGGACGGTGGCACGCCCGCGGCGGGCTGCGGGCTGTGGTCACCAGGTTGACGGGCCGATGACCATCTCGTCGAGGCGAAGCCTCCGGATCTCGTGGGGGCCGACGAAACGGCGATGACGGCCGGGGCCGATGTCGACGCAGATTCCGTCGCGGTAAGCCTCGTCCTCGGTGCGCACGCCGAGGACCGCCCAGACCGGGAACGGCCACGTCTCAGGTTCGTGTTGGGGGTCTCCCGCGGTCAGGGCGACCACATCCCCGGGCTTGTAGGCGCGATGGCTGTGTCGCCTCGCCGCCGTCGGGCAGTACAGCCGGCCGCAGGACGGCGTGGCGGGCGGGCGGGCCGCGCGCCGATATTCACCGACCTCTTCCCAAACGGTCGGGTGATGGGCCAGAAGGAGCCGTCGCAAATCATCTTCGATCATGTGTGGGGCCTTCAGGCCGGAGACGTTCTCCATCCGGCCCGCGAGCACCGTGACCGCGGGAAGCATCTCGTCGTGGACCCGCCACAGCACCGTCGACGGATCACTCGGGCAACGCCCGAAGGTCGCATAGTGAATACCCATCAGGGCCCTCTCTTTCCAGGAAACCAAAGCAGAATGGCTGGCAAGGCGATGAGCGGTACGGTTATCCGGTGAGGGCGGCGCCACGGGCGCCTCCTTTGCGGAACGGTCCTCAGCCAGCCGGTTTCCGTCTTCACCGACGCGGCCTGTCCATGCGGGATGCTGGGCGCCGTCCAGCACGCGCCGGAGAGCGGGCGACTAGCTGCATGCGCCTTCTCGGCGCCCCACCACGCTGTCCTGCACGACCCGTCGGGCCGAGCGACGGGGCACTACTCAAGCGGCGGGAGAGAGGCAAGGAACTCCGCGATTTTCACGGCATGCTTGGGGTGCGCGGAGAACTTGAAATCGACCTCGCCGGAGTGCGCAGGCTCGGCGCTGAAGTTCCAGATCATATTGTGGGGGTGGCGCCAGAAGCTGGCGACCGGCTTCCAGCGGTCTCGCTTATACTCGTCGGCCGTTGGATCGAGTCCTTCCCACGGAAGACCGAACGCGCCCATGACCGCGCGGGCGATCTCTTCCGCGCGCTGCTGCGCTCTGCGCCGGTCGTCCAGAATCTCACACACCCGCGCCAGCTCGGCCTCATAGCCCGGCAGTACATATCGTTCGATCTGCCGTGCGATGGCCGGCGCCGACTTGTCCGGCGCGGCGTAGGTCCTGTCCCTGGGCGCGCGACCGGTTCGGTACTCGCTTGCCCGGGTCGGATAAACACCCGAGATCTCAATCTTGTCTCGTTTGCTATAGACCCGACCCATGGTGACGTGTATCTTGCAGGCCGGGTTCGACGTCCTGACCAGGAAGGCGTCCTGCGGCCAGTGACCGGTTTCGGTCTTCCAGTCGTCACCCAGCTCGGCGGCGATGCTCTCGGCTAGCATCAAAAGTGTTCTGCCGGTCTCGGGCATGGCTGTACTCCGTTCCGTCGGCCCATCAGCTACTGGGTTCGGGCGTAGATGCAGTCCACGACGGCACCGTTGTGCACGCCGTCGCAGGTAATGGGGCCGATCTGGCGATCCTTCACGGTCAGGTCCTTGCGGATATCGCCTTCCAACTTGTCGATCTTCGGGCCGAACAGTGCCTCGTAGTGGTTGAGCTGGGAGTCCGGCACGAGCTGCTGGTGGCCGGGGAACGCCTTCGCCCACAGCCGGAAGTAGAGCCCGTGGCCGTACGGTGGGAAAGGCGTGGCCTTGCTGACCTCGGCCAGTAGGCAGCATGCTTCGGCCGCCGTGCCGGGGCGGGTGTCCTGCCCCGTGGCTATCCGTTCGAGGATCTCCCGGAAGTGTCCCCGGTAGACGAACTCGACGGGAAAGAGGATCGTGCTGGGGGCCAGGACCGGATAGCTGTGGAAGAACTGGTCCCGCTTACTCGGGTGGCGGGTGATCGCCTGTGTGATCTCCTCCTCGGCCCAGTCGAGAGCCGCCAGAGCGGTGGTGACCAGTTCGGTGTAGTCCGCCACGAGCTGGTCGAGCTGGTTTTTGGGCATGGCTGTACTCCGCTTTTCTCAGTCGGGTGGCTGGTGTTCGCGCGCCGCGCGGCGCCAGCGTTTCTGGCCGGAGTCGACCGGCCCCAGACCACGCGGACGGCTACCCCGACCGGGGAGGGCCCCGCTAGTCCACGAACGCCGCCCACCCGCTGCCGTCGTCATGGTGGACGAACAAGGCGGTTTGCACGGGAACCTCGGGGTTCAGTTCCCGGGCGATGTTCGCCGCTCGCTCGATGACGTCCAACGCGAGATTGCGATCGTCGAACAGGCGTGGGAAAGCCTCGACCCGGACGTCGGTGGTCCAGAAGGAGGGGTTCTTGTTGTGGGCCAGGGCCACGCTGTAGAGCGGCTTGTTCGCCTGGACTGTCGCGGCCCTGACCGCCTCCGGGTGCGGAACGAGCGTCTCGCGTAGGTGCCGCTCCGGGTCCATGACGTTGCCCCCTTCTTGACGGGTCTGGTCGGCTGTATGCCACATCAGGGCACCTTCCGTGGAGTGGCGCGACCGCGTTTCCGACGTCGAGCATGGGTCATCCGTAGAAGCTGCCATCCTCGTAGAACTCGTAGTCGCTGGCCGCGAGCAGTTCGGTCACGGCTTCTCTGCTGCCTATGTATTCGTATTCTTCCTGGCCCGCTTTCAACGCGGCGGCGATCGCGTCGCGTACCGCCGTTTCGATCGCTGCTATGCCGTCTCCGCCGACGCCGGTGTCGTGGGCCTGGGACTCCCACACGTAGATCTGGCCGAGGCCAGGCTCGCCCAGCTGGACGGCGGAGATGTGCTCTGTCCACGGGAGGGCTGGCGCGTTCTCACGAGTGAGCCGACCGTTGAGGGTGACCTGGTCGTCGTAGCTTCCTATGGACCAGGAGGTGAACTCCACCCCACTGATACCAGGGAAGTCCCCGCAGCCGTAGACGGCCCAACCGGGCGTTTTGAGTTCCTGGGCGAGCGTGTAGACGATCGTCTCCTGTAGCCGATCGTTGTCATGCTGGTCCCACCACGGTCCGAGCAGTCGCTCCGTGATGTCCCGGATTGCGCGTTCCTTCGCCTCTTCGCCCAGGTCGTCGAACGAGTAGCTCTCCGCGTCGTCCGGCTCGGCGACCGAGACGGTCAAGGTGATATTGACATTGATGTCGATCCGACGGTCGGACATAGCCGTGCTCCGTTTCTGGCGACGTCGGTATCTGGCTGACTGCCCCGGCGCGGGCCGCCGCGCTTTGACACCTCCCCGACCAGACGGCCGGGTGGAACTACCCGGTACTACGCGGGGACTGCTCGTCTGCCCTTCCGGGTGAAACGGTCAGGTGGCTGTCCCACGCGGGTGGGCGCGGCTGCGTGCCCGCCGTGTCCGCCGGGCTCGGCGGCGTCGGCGTGTGGTCAGATCGACGCTGATCGCGGCGAGGGTGACCGTCGTGTAGGCGACGAGCATGGTGACGTCGTGCGCGGCGGCGACCCCCAGGAGCCACACCGCCAGCAGCGCAAACGCCCAGAAGCGAGCCCGCCGACGGCGACGGCGACTCAGGTAGACCATCAGAAGTCACGCTCCTTTCCACGTGAGCCGGGGAATGCGCCGGATAGGAGGGATTTCGGCTCAGCGCTCGCGGGTGCGCCAGGGGACGGGATGTCCATGGTCGGGATCGGCGCAGTCGCCGCCGGTCGCGGTGGGGCTGCTATAAAGCTTCCCGCCGTCGACCAGCACCGTGAGCGGTGGTTTCTCCTTGGCGAGGTTCAGGGTGACCGCGGGGTCGATGTGGACGAGGATTCCGCCGGTTTCGTCGAGCAGCGCGGTGATGCGGAGAGGAAAGCTGCCGACGTTTCCCGGTTCCCAGCTCGCGGCGGGATGTGGAGGCAGCGCGTCGTACATGTCGATCGTTCCGTAGCTCACCGACGAACTTTCCATCGATTCTCCCTTCCAGGCGCAGAAGGTGTGCGGCGGCGCGCATCGAGGTCCGTGGGGAAGCGCCGGTCAGTCGATGCAGATGGGCATGAGCAGGTGCCGGTACGGCGGGATGCTCGCCCCCTGTTCGGGAGAGGTGAGCAGTACGGGCTTGGCGACGTCCGCCTGTCCGCTGAACAGGACGGTGTCGCCCGGGAGCGCGGCGAGGGCGGCGCGCAGGTAGGCGGCGTTGAACGCCCAGCGGACGGTCCCGTCGGTGAGCGAGGTCGTCGCGGGCAGGGTCGGGGCGCTGACCCGCGCGCCGTGCTCGGGCAGCAGCGGCGCGACCCGGAGCCCGTCCGGGGTGAGCGTCAGCGTCATGGTCATGATGGGGCGGCGGGTGGTCGGGTGGGCGGTGAGGATCGCGAGGACCCGTGCCACGTGGGCCGCCACCGTCGCCCGGTCGAAGGTGGCGGTGTGCTGGGGGTCGAGCGAGCCCAGCAGCCTGCGCCACGGCGGGTAGGCGCCGCCGGTCTCGACCAGGCTCACAGTGGTCTGCCCGCAGGTGAACGTGACCCGGTCGACGTCGTGCACGGACTCGGCACGACGGCGCCCGATCGTCACCGACGGCCCCGTCCACGTCTCGGCGCACGCGGCGAGGATCTTCGCGGGAAGCAGCAGTTCCTGCACAGCCGGCCCGGTGACGGTCGCGGGCAGGACATCGACGGCCAGGCGGTACCGGTCGGTCCCGGCCACAGTCGCCAGTCCAGGCGCGAACGACACGTACAGCCCGGTGAGGACCCGCAGGGTGTCGTCCCGGCCGACCGCGGGCAGGACACGGTCCACCGCGGCGCGCCACGCGGCCCGGTCGACGGTGGCGATCGTCGGCGCGGGCCGGCAGGCGCCGGGATGATCCTCCACGGGTAGGCCGGTCAGCGGCACCGTGTAGTCGCCGATCGTGACGGTCGGGGCGGGTGGGAAGGACCCGTCGAGCAGGACAGGCAGCTCGTCGGTGTCGCGGCGATGCTCGCCCCGGACCAACGCCTTGCACATCTGCGTTAGCGCCCAGCCATCGACCAGGAACTGGCCGGCGGACCGTGCCGCGCCGGGCAGGCGCACCGAGACCGTCGCGGCGGGGCTAGCGCCGGTGACGGTCAGCCTCCCGTCGAGATCGGCGGTGATCAGAGCGGCATTCCACGGTGGCCGGCTCTTGCGGTCAAGGACGGTGCCGACCGTGGTCAGCGCGGCGAGCAGGTCCCGGTAGGGGACGACGGCGGTCGCCCCCGCGATGGTGGCGGGCGGTGCGGTGACAGTCATGATGATCTTCCGCGTGGGATCGGGGATCGGCCGGTCATCGGCCGGCGCGCATCGGCGGCGGGCGGGCCGGCTGGTGCACGTCGGGCAGACGTGCGAGAGCGGCGTGATGGCGCGCGGCGGAACAGAGATCAGTGGTGCTCGGGTAGCTGGCGGAACACGATCTCGGTGCTGTCGGCGTTGGCGGTGGTCGCCCACTCGTCGAGCAGGTCGGCGAGTGACTCGGCGAGCACGTCGCGAGCGTCATCAGCGGTGCCGTCGTCGGTGAGGACGGTGATCAGCCGGGCACGGGCCTCGCCGAGTTCATCGGTGTAGACCTCGACCTCAAGCTCGCTGGCTGCCGGGCACTCGGTCCGCGTCTCGGCCTCGATGTCGTCTTCCAGGACCATCCGCAACGCGTCACGGGCGTCGAGGAACACATCACGCGCCCGCTCACGCAGCGACCGCGTGTCCGGCGGGGCACACCGGCGTATCCGCAGGACTCGTTCCCGGGGAAGCCGGTGGCCGTTGCGGCTGCGCCGCATCCTCATCGTGATCTCCCCTTTCCAGGAACGGGTAGGCAGCGCCGCCGGGTCAGCCGGTGCCGCCGGGTGTCGTGTCGAACGTTTCGCGGATCTGGCCGTCGGCGGTGTAGGTAAAGGTCCGCAGCCGCGTGTAAGGTGCGGGAAGAAACACCGGAATGGCGTTCACGACAGCCCCACCGAATCCCCGGCAGATCCACATCACCCACCGGTCCGGCTTCTCCGGGGAACTGCCGGCAGGAAGCTCGCCGGTGGAACGCCGATCTGTCAGTCGGCGCATGTCGCGGCGGGCTATGTGAGGACAGAGCCGGGTGGACGCCTCGGCACAGGACTCGTGCATCGGCGGGTCGTGGTAGGCCCTGGCGGCGAGGGCTCCCGGGCTGCCGAGAAAAGCGACCTCCCCGTCGAACGGCCGGGCGCAGATACCGCACCGCCCCTCGGAGGCAAGACGGAAAGCCTCCCGGCCATCGACGGTCGAGAAGTCCGGCTCCCCGTCCGGGTGGCGCGCGGTGACAGCCGGAATAGGCAGGTTGCGGCGCCGGTCGATCGGCAGCGCGTTCATCAGCTCGGAAAACTCGGAGGCAGAATTCACTGCCGCTCCTTTCCGTCACGGACGAAGACCCAGAGAAAAAATGCCGGACGACGGTTCGGCTAGTAGTCGCGGGAGTCCGCCCAGAAATCGGCCTTGACGCGCATCCAGTCAAGCGCCTCGGTCAGGCCGGGAATGTCGTACCAGCTTTGGATACTGTTCTGGTCGTCGCGCACAAGACCGACGTGGAACTCGCCGGGCTCGGCGCTTACCGCGACAACAGCCCACAGCGGCACGTAGTGGCCCGCACGGGGCACGTAGATACCGGCTACCACCGGGCAACCGACAAAGGTCAAGGGCAGGGCAAACTCAGGAGCCATCACCGTCGCTCCGTTCGGATGAGGGTTCCGCGACCCGGCCCGCGCGGCGACGGCGGGCCGCCGGGCGCGGCCGTGCCTCCGCGCGGGGGCGGGGCCGCCAGACGTGCCGACCGGCGTCGGCGACCCGTTCCAGGCCGAGCGCGTCGGCCCAGGTGACGCAGAACGCGCAGGGGTCGACGCAGCCGGAGCAGTCGTCGCGTTCGAGGTGGTGCCGCCGGATCTCCTCGGCACGGGCACGGGAGATCCGGTGGTACGTCCAGGTCTCGATCTCGTCGGCGAGCTGGTCGCGCAACGCGGTCAGGATGCGTACGACCCGGTCGGGGTCGTAGCTGGGCGCGGTGTGGTCACCGAGGTAGGCGGCACGCAGCGCCGTATGCCGGCCGCCGTCACCGCCGGTCAGAGCGGCAAGCAGCGCGCGGGCGTCGAGACGATCGTCGTCGGTCGGCGGGCCGCCCGGGTTGACCGGCCGACGCCGGAGAGCGTCGAGGTCGGCCGCCGTCCGAGATGTCCGACGGCCTGCTGTGCGGCCCATCGGATCAGGCCCGGGACGGGTCGTCGCCGATGGGCGGGGGGTCGAGGCGGATCAGGTGGCCGTGGGTGACGTCCTCGCCGATCGCGCCGTCGACAGCGGCGAGGTCCGTGACCTCGTCGCAGATCTCTCCCCACAGATCCGGGGCGGTCCGCGGGTCCATCGAGATGACGGTGTCGTCGGCGAGGAGCACGCCTTCCGCGGACGCGGTCGGGTAGTCGTCCCAGACCACGTCACACAGCACAGCGACCGCCGTCGGGTACAGCTCGTGGACCTTCGACGCGAACCCGCCGTCAGCGGTGATCCGCCGCCGCAACTCGGCGTTGATCGCGGACAGGGCTGCGCTGAGATCGTCGTCCTCTACGGTCGGGAGCACGGACAGGTCGAACAGCACGGGATCTACCTCCCTCAGGGCATGCGGGTATGCGGGAGTCGCGGACCTGGGGCCGTCTGTAGCGGGCCGGCGCGGGTTGTCATCGCGGGCAGGGGCAACGCCTCGAACGACGATCAGAAGCGGTAGTCGCTGGTGTTGCCGTTGACGTCGACCACGAGGTGGGTGCCTTTCGGCCGGCCGGCGTTTTCGAGGTGGACGTAGACGGTCGGTTCCGCCTCCGCCGGGTCGCCGTCGGTGTCGTCATCGGCCGCGACCAGCCGGAACAGGATCTTCACGCCGTCGATGTCGATCACATACATGTCGCTAGCGTCGTTGGTGTCGGGCGCGGCGCCGTACACGCGCACGAGCGCGTCACGCACCACGTGGACAGTCGGCCGGGGCGGGGCGACGGTCTGACCGGCCGCGCCGAGCGGGCGGATCTCCCCCGCGTATACAGGGAAGCCGTCGCCCGGGTCGATACTGCCTTTGAGGAACTTCGGGTTGGCCTGCTGTTCACCGGTGTAGGTGACGATCAGCATCTGGTCGCCGTGGGCGTCGGCGAGGTCGGCGGCGCGGACCTCGCCCGGATACCAGGTCCCTTCCAGCAGGAACTCGACCGGGCTGCCCGGGACCAAGGCGGCGAGCTGGTCGGCGCTGAGCGCGGCGGGCAGGCTCGTGGTGTCGTCGTGGTCGTGGACGTGCGCCGGTGCCTCGGTCATCCAGGTGACGAAGCCAGCCAGCTGCCCGGCGGCCTCGGCGGTCGCGACGGTGATCTCGGCGTAGGCGTCGAGGCCCTCCGTGATGACCGTCGGTGCGCCGACGGCGAGTTCGGGATGCTGCTGCTTCCATGCGGTGACCGCGAACGTCACGGTGTCGGTGCTGGTCAGTTCAAGGACATCGCCGCGGTGGTCGCGGCGGGTCAGCCGTACGTGCACCAGGTACTGGGTGTCGGATGGCATGCGTCACCTCCATGGCTTGCGGAAGCGGGGATCGCGACAGGAGGCGAGGGCCGGCGGGACGCGCCCGGGACCCGCGCGTCGGTAGCCGATCGGTCGGTGAGGGCGGCCCGTGCGGCGAGGCTCCCGCCGTGCCGGTCTGGAGGGGTCTGGTCAACCCCGCTCGGGTTGGGGAGCGGTCAGCGCCGGTCCCAATTCCTCCGGAGCCTCGCGATCTGCTCGTCGGTGGCGCCAAACCGCCGTAGCTGGTCGTCGGTCAGCCACACCATCGGAATGGTGATCTTGGTGGTGATGGTGGTGCCTGCGGGCAACTCGTCCGTGCTGATCGCGCGGCCCCGCCACCCGGGCAGCTTCCAGCCCTCCGACGTCTTGATCCAGAACTCGTCGCCGCACCGAGCCCACGTGTCCACCGACGCCTCGTGCAGGGCCGCCCGGTGCAGCGGGTCATACGGGTCAAACCCCATGATCATTTCTCCTTCCTCGCAGGCGCACGGCGTGCCACAGATGGCGGCGTGACGGGCATGGTCCGCCTTCGCGGGCGACGTGATCGTGATGCGGATAGCGCAACGTCGCTCAGTTGCCGACGATCTCCCAGGCCCACTCGTAGCCGCCGACGTAGTAGAGGCCGTCCGGGTCGGGGACGACGATGGTTGTGCAGTTCCAATGGCCGCTGTGGACCGAGACGATGCCGTCGTCGCCGATGGTGATCGTGTCGATCTCGTCGGCGTCCACGGTCGCGCCCAGCGCGTCGGTCTCGGCCGCCAACTGGCGGACCTGGTCAAGGGTGAAGCCGGGAACGGCGAAGCCGTTCCAACGGTCGTCGTTGGCCGGTACCTCGTACTCCGAGTAGACGCCGCTGATGGTGACGCGCATGGTGCGGGCAGCAGTCATGATCGTGTCCCTCCCAGGACCGAACGGGGGCCGGGTACGGCCACGGGTCCCGCTTCCGGGCCGGGCACGGGAGCGCCGCCCGTGCCCGGCCCGGTGTGGTGCGGGCTGTCAGGTGGGCAGGCAGCAGCTCAGCGGTACGCCGCGCAGGTCGTAACTGGCCGTGTCGAACGGGACGGGGAAGCGCTTGTTGCTGGGGGTGAAGCGCAGCCGGTCGGTGGACTCGGCGTCGAGGGTGACCGTGGCGTGCTTGCCGTCGATCGCGCCGAGGGTGCCGGTCAGCCCGTTGAGGTAACGGGGCGAGAGGTTGGCGATCCGCACGGGCGTGCCCGTAGTCAGGGACGCGGTCCTGATCGCGGCGAGCGCGGCCCGCCGCTGCTTGACCGTCTCAGTGATGCGGGTCAGGTCCTGCTCGGTCGCGTGCGACAGGATGAAGTCGGTGGCGACCGCGAGCGTCGGTGTCGTGGGCATGCGGGTGCCTTCCTGATCGTGGAGGGGGTAGGCGAACCGCTGGCGCGCGACGGGCCGGCGGGGTGTGTCCGGGGGTCTCCCGCCGCCACGGGTGGGCAGCCGGGCGCACGGTGCCCGCTGTCGGGAGACGGGTGCTCAGGCGGCGGTCAGGTGGGCTCGCGTGGCTGGGGCGGGCCGGCCGATGACGAACGTGCCGGGGTGCAGCGGGTGTAGCTGGTCGTGCGGCATCGGCTGGTCCGGGTAGGGCAGGTGCAGCAGCAGCCGTCCCGCGAGCGGACTGTCGGCGTCGTCGGGCACCCGCCGGATGGTGATCGTGAACGCGCCGCAGGGGTCGCCGGTGGACAGGCTCAGGGTGATCGCGTCGTCGGTCTCGTCGGTGCGGATGCCGGCGCTGTTGCACCACGACAGCGCGACCCGCTCGGGCGTGTGCGGTCCGGTGCCGTCCGCGTCGGGCTCGTCCGACTGGTAGGCGGGGCATTCGTTGTCGCCGTTGTCGTCGTCGAAGCCGCCGGGCGTCTCGGCAAGGTCCGCCCCGCAGGCGGAACAGCGGAACTCGGTGTCGGCGTCGAAGATCAGCTTGATGGTGCTGTCTTCGTCCAGGCTGTTCACGGTCGTGCCGTCGACGGTCAGTCCGGCGAACATCGCGATACCGGGTCCTTTCCTGTGTGCGGGCAGCGCGCCGCCCCGCCCCGGCGGGTGGCCCGTCGGGGCGGGGCGGACGTGGGGTGTCGGGTCAGGCCGGCAGCAGGGTGCGCAGCGTGGCGAGGGTGGAGCCGTCGAGGCTGTCCGCCCCTCCGGTCACGGCCCGCAGCATGTTGCGCTCAGCGCGGGACGCGCCGCGGACGGTCTGCTCGTGGTGGGTGTAGGTGTTGACCGCCTGGATCACGCCCCAGCCGGTGTTGCGCCACGGGGAGACCCGCTCGTCGTGGTTCCACAGCCGGGTCAGGGTGTCGCGGTGCTTCTCGGCGCTGGTCCGCGCCCGCCCCTTCTCGTCCGGCATGGGTGCGTGGGCGTCCAGGAACGCCGCCCACTGCCGGTCCGACACCTCCAGCGCGCACAGCTCGGCGACCTCGGCGGCGAAGTCGTCGGCGATCGTGTGCACGATCGCGAGTGCCTGCCGGGCCTCCCCGAGCCGTAGGTGTGACTTGGCGGAGTGCTTGACCTTGGTCTGCTGGCCCTGCTCCCGCAGGCCGGCCGCCATCGTGTTGTCACACACGACGTTGGTCACGATCCGCTTGTAGGTCGTGGACAGCGACCCGTCGAAGCTCGTGGTCGCCAGCAGGTTCGGACGGAATGCGACCCCTTCCGGGGTGGTGATCGTGTCGGGCACCTCGACACTCACCCAGGCGACCGCTCCGCCGCGCAGCAGCCCGGCCGAACCGATCGCGAGATCGTCATCGAGAAGCTGCCCGACGTTGTCGACCAGCCATTCCTGGTAGGGGTGCGGCTGGTAGCCGTCGCTGAACAGCCCCATCACGCTGCCGGTGTCCGACCGCACGATGGCCTTGCGGTCCGGGACGACGTCCAGGCCGCCGGTGATCGGCGACTCGACGTAGATCGGCAGTTCGAGGGCCTGCCAGCCGAACAGCCGACGCTCCACGTCGTCGACCGGGATCGGCCCCGGGTAGTGGTTGGCCTCGCCCTGCTGCTGGTCGGCGCGGTAGTGCCAGGCGTGGCCACGCTTGTCGGTGAAACCGATCAGCGTGTTGCTGTTCAGCCAGGCCAGGGTTTCCTTCGACATTCGGGCTCCTTCCATCGAGCGGCGAAGGTGGGCAGCGATGTGCGGGCATGCCGACGGGCCGCCGGACACCGTCCGGCGGCAGGCACGCGGCGGGGGTTACGGAGTGGGTGTGCGGGCGGGGGTCAGCGCCGCGCGGGCCTCGGCGAGCGACGCCCACGGGCGGACCTGACGGTGGCCCGGGTAGGTGTGCGCGCGGGCGATCGCGACCGCGCGGGCCGGGTCGAGCACCGACGCGTCGACCAGGCTGGTGATCTTCCAGGCGGTGGTGGCGACGCGGACGGGCCGCCCGCCCGGCCACATCTCCTCGTAGGCGCGTACCCGTCCGTCGCGGGTGACCGAGCGGATGACGATCAGCTCGACATGGACGGCGTCCGGGCCGCCACCGGTCAGCGGCTCCCGATGCGGGGACACCAGCAACGCGACCGTCCCCCGGCGGGCTGGTGCGCCGTTCGCCAGCGGCAGCGACTCGACCCGGTTCACGGCACGTCCCCGGGCAGGGGCAGCCAGCCTGTGGCCGGGGTCGGGTCGTCGCGCTCTTGGGCGATCAGGTCCCGGATCTGCATCGTCAGGTAGTCGGCCGGATTGTCCCGCAGGGACGGGTCGTCGGCCCAGACGATCGACCCGGCCAGCGCGGTCGTCTCCACCACCACACCGCCGAGCACGTCCGTGCTGTACCGGCGGTCGCAGCGCGGGCACTGAACAACCGTCACCAGCAGGTAGGCCGACCACGTGCCGTCCGCGAAGTGCGCCCGCTCCTCGGTGATCACATCGAGGTCGCCGACTGGGGACAGGTAGTAGTCGTGGTCATCGTCGATCAAGACCCCGATCCGAACCGTGGGGTCCGCGAGCACGCCGAGCATGGCACCACCTCGGAAAGATCAGCAGAGGAAAGGGAAGGGGCGGGCGGCACGCGCTGGCTATGCGCCGGTCAGCCGCGCCCAGATGTCGCGGCACTCGGCATCGCTGAACCCACAGGGATGCGCGGAGGTCTCTCGCATCTCACCGGTGTAGTAGTCCAACGTGACCGTGCCGCCCCACCAGCAGTGCGGCCCGGGAAAGTCCGGGCCGCCCGACGGTTCTGTGACCGCCAAGTCCTTCAGCCTGGCTACGGCAAGGTCCACGGCGCTGAGCCCGTCCTCGCGGTCGAAGTCGTCGGGTTCGCAGTCGAGATCCTCGGACCGTTCGCCGTGCGGGTAGATGTCGCCGTCGTGGACCTCGTGGTCGTAGTAGTCGCGATGGTGGACACGCAGATGCCGGCCGGTCACAGGACCCGCACCACCCAACCGTCGCAGTCGTCCTCGACCCCTGAGATCTCCAAGAGGATGTCGCCGTAGACGATCGCCTGTTCGTGCAGATGGTCCCCTTCCGGGCCGTAGCCGCGATCCCACAGGCCCGTACCCTGCCGCTGCCGCGACAGGACCCAGTCCTGGCCCAGCTCCTCGGGCACCGGAGCCCGATCGCCCAGACGCTCGACCAGCGACGACAACTCGGCGGCAGCGCCGTCCAGGAAGTCACGGATCTCGCTTGCGGGATCGCCGCGCAGATACTCGGTCTCTGTTCCGTCGAAACCACTGCCGTACAGATTCGTGATCTCGTCCGGCGACCATTCGACCATCGCCGATTCGATCAGTTCGCGCCACACTCCCCGCTCAAAGCGGCGCACGAACTCATCCGACAGAACCTCACAGGTCACAGACCCTCCCTCCACATGACGGTCGACAGGCTTTGAATTTCCGGCCGTGTAGGCGGCTAACGCCACCAGATCCACAGGTCGCCGCGAACTCCTCGCGCCTTGAGTAGACACGGTTCGTCCATCCATTCCAGACTGAACTTGTAGATCTCGCAGTCACAGCCGTGGTAGATCGACGCTAGACGATCCAGCAGCATCAGGAAGTGATCCAGACCGCGCCGCTGGACGATCGCTAGCGCACGCTCACGATCGGCGAGAATGTCATACACAGACCCACCCCTCGTTAGAACGGCCGAGAACACGCTCACCAGGCAGGCTCGGGCGTTTCCACCCTCTACCTTGTTACGCGCCCGGAAGCGTCCCGACCGTCCAGCCGGAAAGACGCTCACCAGGCAGGCTCGGATGTTTCCACCCTCTACCTTGTTACGCGCCCGGAAGCGTCCCGACCGTCCAGCCGGAAAGACGCTCACCAGGCAGGCTCGGATGTTTCCACCCTCTACCTTGTTACGCGCCCGGAAGCGTCCCGACCGTCCAGCCGGAAAGACGCTCACCAGGCAGGCTCGGATGTTTCCACCCTCTACCTTGTTACGCGCCCGGAAGCGTCCCGACCGTCCAGCCGGAAAGACGCTCACCAGGCAGGCTCGGATGTTTCCACCCTCTACCTTGTTACGCGCCCGGAGGCGTCCCGACCGTCCAGCCGGAAAGACGCTCACCAGGCAGGCTCGGATGTTTCCACCCTCTACCTTGTTACGCGCCCGGAGGCGTCCCGACCGTCCAGCCGGAAAGACGCTCACCAGGCAGGCTCGGATGTTTCCACCCTCTACCTTGTTACGCGCCCGGAAGCGTCCCGACCGTCCAGCCGGAAAGACGCTCACCAGGCAGGCTCGGATGTTTCCACCCTCTACCTTGTTACGCGCCCGGAAGCGTCCCGACCGTCCAGCCGGAAAGACGCTCACCAGGCAGGCTCGGGCGTTTCCACCCTCTACCTTGTTACGCGCCCGGAAGCGTCCCGACCGTCCAGCCGGAAAGACGCTCACCAGGCAGGCTCGGGCGTTTCCACCCTCTACCTTGTTACGCGCCCGGAAGCGTCCCGACCGTCCAGCCGGAAAGACGCTCACCAGGCAGGCTCGGATGTTTCCACCCTCTACCTTGTTACGCGCCCGGAGGCGTCCCGACCGTCCAGCCGGAAAGACGCTCACCAGGCAGGCTCGGGCGTTTCCACCCTCTACCTTGTTACGCGCCCGGAAGCGTCCCGACCGTCCAGCCGGGAAAGTTGCTCAGAAATGCGGAGAGGGCACCGGGAGGTTCTCCCGGTGCCCTCTCCGTGGGGACAGATGGAGCGTCAGTCTTCCTTGCCGTCCCGCGTGGCGCGGTAGGTGAACATTTCCCGTACGGCGTCGGCCCGTTCCGACAGCTCCCGGAACTCCGCCAAGGCAGCGTCACGGGTACGGATCACGGCGCGGCGGGAACCGTAGGCGCCCCCGTGGCGCTTCTGTGCCACCTTGGAAAGGATGCCCGCGCGTCCGATGTCATCGGCCTTGTTTCCTTCGTTGAGCACGTCCGCGAGAACCGGGAATTCCCTGCCGTCACCGAACGCGAGTCCCCAGATGGCCTCACTGTTGGCGGCAAGGTGCGTCGCGACGGCTACGAACTCCATACGGGCGACGGCCTTCATCTGCTGTGCCCCGGGGGTCGCGTCGATCTCGTCAGGCTTCTTGTCGATCTGGTATCCGTTGCGTCGGGCAGCGTCCCGCATGGCGGTGTACTGGATGCTGTCACGGGTGGCAAGGAAGGTCCCGCCTTGCCTCGTGACGTAGAGCCACGAGTCCGGTTCCCGCGTGGCCACGGAGTAGGTCACAGGCTCAAACTTCCGGATGATCTTCCCAAGCAGTTGGGCGAACAGCAACACGGCATCCTGTGTGATGTCGTCGCTCGCGTCCGCTGTGCCGTACCCACGGCCGGTGATGGTCGCGTTTCCGTCCATCCGCTTACGTGAGTGGACGGCGTCCAAGACGCGGCAGAACTTGCGCGCCTTGGTCTGAATCGCGCGCCAGTCGTCCGCCGTCACTCTCGCCATGTCTTCCGGCTGGACTCTCGCGCCCGGAAGAGCGGACGGCGTGTCCGAAGAAAAGGCGCCATTGGTCACGAGGTCTCTCCTCTACTTTGGGGGAACTCCCGGGGGTGTCGTCCCGCTCCCGGTGCCGATATCTAATTCTCCGTCTATGCGCGCCCGAACACAACCCCCAATCGTCCACCAATTCATGATTCTTTGAGTGATGACGCAATGATGGAAACGACATTCGGGAGCGCGAGTGCGGCAATCGGGAGTCGAAAGAGAAAGGGGGAGGAGCGAAAAGCAAAGCAAAAGCCAAGAACAGAAAAGCGCCAGACAGAGCTAAACACGGATCGAAAGGAGCACGCCGCGAACCCCGAGACCAGACCCATCCGGGACCGCACAGCGCCAGCACGCCGATCCCGCATCGACTGTCAGCTCGTTGCCTCGCTATTAAGTCGCGGAGTGCTTGGGTGGGTGGCACGCCTCGTCTGACCTGCGCCAACGGCGATCTGTCCGCCCACCCGCCTTTACGGGCGTGCCGGTGGGGGGTCCGGTGGGGGGTCCGGTGGGGGGTCCGACGGGCTGTAGGGATCGGGTGAGCTTGGCCCCCGAGCACGGACACCTCACCTGAGGTGGCCCCCGGCCACCAGGGAGGATGTCGACCATGCCCGCTCCACACCCGCCCGAGTTCCGCCGGCGTGCGGTCGAACTCGCCCGCCGTGGCGACACGCCGATCGCGGCGCTCGCGAAGCAGCTGACGATCAGTGAGTCGTGTCTGCGTAACTGGATCGCCCAGGCCGACGCGGACGACAACGGCGGCGAGAACCGCCTGACGAGCGTGGAGAAGCGTGAGCTGGCCCAGTTGCGCCGAGACAAGAAGCGCCTGGAGATGGAAAACGAGATTCTCAAGCGCGCGGCCGCCTACTTCGCCCGGGAGAACATCCTCCCAAACTGATCTACCGGCTGGTCCGTGAGCTCGCCGACGACCCGGAACTGGATGTGGATGTCGCGGTGGCCTGCCGAGTACTGGGCGTGTCCCGGTCGGGATATTACGACTGGATCGGCCGGCCACCGTCGTTACGGGAACAGGAGAACACCCTGCTCGCGAAACAGATCGAACGCATTCATCTCGAGTCGCGGGGGACCTACGGCTGGCCGCGGGTCCACGCCGAACTCGCCCTCGGCCTGGGCGTGCCGGTCAACCACAAACGGGTCGCGAGGCTGATGCGAGAGGCCGGCCTGCAGGGCGTCTACCGGCGCCGAGCCCGCCGCGGTCCTGTCGCCGAGGCGACCGCCGAGGACCTGGTCAACCGGCAGTTCGCCGTCGACGCCCCAGACCGGCTCTGGCTGACCGACATCACCGAACACCCCACCGGAGACGGGAAACTCTACTGCGCGGCCGTGATGGACGCCTATTCGAGGCGCATCATCGGCTGGTCAATCGCGCACCACATCCGCACCGAACTCGTCCTCGATGCCCTCGGCATGGCGATCCTTCGCCGACGGCCACCAGAGAAACAGACAATCCTGCACAGCGACCACGGAACGCAATATACATCGTGGGCGTTCGGAAACCGGCTGCGCATCGCCGGACTACTCCCGTCGATGGGCACGGTCGGCGACTGCTACGACAACTCGATGATGGAGTCCTTCTGGGGCACCCTACAACTCGAGGTACTCGACCGACACACCTGGGAGAACCGCGACGAACTTGCCAACGCCATCTTCGAATGGATAGAATGCTGGTACAATCCGAAACGCCGGCATTCCAGTCTCGGAATGCTCAGCCCCATCGACTACGAAGCCGCACACCTGCCCCGATCGTCCCCAGACGACGATCGCTGACCCCACACCGCAGGTGTCCGCCGTAGGGGGCCAAGCTCAGGGCGGGGATGGCCACTCGCCGGGTTATTTGGCCACTGCGTGGCCAGAGTTCGACCTACTTGGCCAATCCGCTGGTCAGAGCCTCGCTGTGCATCGCGCTGGCCCCTACAGCGCTGGCCAACAGCGATGGCTGCCGGTGCACCTGCGCTGGCCAACTACCGTGACTTGGCAGCTCGGAGTGGCCATCTCCAAGCGATTCCTACACGGGCTGTAGTAGGACTTTGTTAGGTGACTCTGGCTGGCTTGGCTGGTAGCGGTTCGTAGGGGCGGTGGCAGGTGTGGCAGGCGCCGGTCCAGACGGCGAGCAGGGTCTGGAGCATGCGGAGGACTCCGTAGAGGGTCAGGCCGGCGCAGGGGCTTTTGGGGTGCGGCGCAGCTGGGTGCAGAGGGCTTGGGCGAGGCAGGTGAGGGTGACGTGGCGGTGCCAGCCGTCGAAGGATCGGCCTTCGTAGTGGTCCAGGCCGAGGCCGTCTTTGAGTTCGCGGTAGTCGTGCTCGACGCGCCAGCGCAGCTTCGCGAGCCGGACGAGTCGGCGCAGGGGGATGTCCGGGGGCAGGGTGGACAGCCAGTAGTCGGTGGGTTCGTTCTTGCCAGGGGGCCATTCGGCGAGCAGCCAGCAGGCGGGCAGGCTGCGGTCATCGTCTCGGGTCAGGGCTTTGGCGGCGGGGCGGACCCGCAGGGCCAGGAACCTGGAGCGCATCAGCGCGGCCGTGTTGCCGGGGGTCTTGTGGGTGCCGCGCCGCCAGGTCACCCACCGCAGCGCACCGCGGCCGGCGGCCAGGACCAGGGCTTTCAAGGTCGCCGGCGGGTCCGGGTAGGCAGGCAGCGGCGGGCGACCGCTGCCCGTGTACGGCGCGGTCACGGGTTCGGCGGCCCCCGGGTGGGCGGTGGCGGTCGGGGTGACCCCGACCGTGTAGACCAGGCCGCGGTCGGTCAGGCCCTGGCGGAACTGCGCGCAGTCGCCGTAGCCGGCGTCGGCGAGTACCGGCCGGGCGGGCACACCCCAGCCGGCGATCTCGTCGAGCATGTCCAGCGCCAGACGCCACTTCTCCCGATGCCGCGCACCGTCGGGAACACCTGCCTTCTCGCGGCGGGCACGCACCACCGCGGCCTCGTCCGGGTCGTCGAGGCCGGTGTCGTCCCAGCTGGCAGGCAGGAACAGCCGCCAGTCCAGCGCCGCCGACGCCCAGTCCGTCGCCGCGTGCACGGACACCCCGATCTGACAGTTCCCGACCTTGCCCAACGTCCCCGAGTACATCCGGGCCACCCCAGGCGACGCCGCCCCGTCCTTCACGAAGCCCGTGTCATCGATGACCAGCGCCTCCGGGCGGACGAACCCGACCGCCCAGCCGGCCAGCCGGGCGCGAACCTCGGCGTAGTCCCACGTCGAGTTCCGCAGGAACTGCTGCAACTGCTGATGATCCACCCCGAGGCGCTCCGCCATCGGCTGCACGCTCTTGCGCTTCCCGTCCAACAGCAGCCCCCGCAGATACAGCTCACCCTTGGCCCGCTGATCCCTACGCGGCAGATCCACGAACATCCGCGCCGCGAACTCCTCCACGACCGGACGCACCACCGCCATCTCCTCCGGCGTCACAGCAAGCAGCCAACCAGACCCGGATCCCCACCCCACAACCACACGATCAACAACCTAACAAAGTCCTAGTAGGGATCGGTCCGAGGCGAGCAGCGGCCACTGGATGTGAGCACTGCATGAGCAGCGATGGTCAGGTCTACGTGACCGTGGAGGCTTACCAGCGCAAACGCCTCACTGGGAGCTCGCTGGGCACCACCGCGGCCGGCCGTCCCACGGCTCGGCTGTCGCGACAGCGCCCCTGGGCGCTGCTCTCAGATAGGCGCGAACTCCCAGGAAAGGCTGCTGATTTTCAAGCGACCTCTACACGGGGTTGTAGGGGTCTGATCTCATTGGCGAGTCGCCGTCGCAGTTGGCGAGGGGACAGCGAGAGGCCCGGCATCTCGACAACTCCACTGATCAAGGACCTGTGGCGCTCCTGCTGGCGATGCCAGCACCCGCCGACTGCGACGGCGGCCGGTGCACTGGCGCTCGCCAACCAGCGGCGACCGGCCCGCTCGGAGTCGCCATCTCCGTCCGATCACTCCAAGCGGGATAAGAATCCTCGATCGGCGGCCCACATGACTATATGGCTGGCCTAAAGGGGTTCGGCGTGCTGCGTGAGATTCCGGAAGAGGCGGTTTTCGCAGTTGTCGAGGCCGCGCAGGCTATTGTTCGTCCGGCAGGGCGTTCCGGGGTGAGGGAGGCGCGGTCGAGTCGAGTTGCGCGCATCGCCGGGGAGCGACGCCGACGTCCAGCCCCCTGACTGGCCGGCGCCCCGCGGCTGGAGGCGGGCTCGTGATACTGGCCGCGATGAGCCGTCCGGAGGCTGGAGGGCCTGCGGGATCGCGCGACGTGATGAGCATCATGCCGGCCACCGCGAGCTGGGCGAGTGATGCGGTCTTGCCGTCAGGTGAGGGCGTTGTCGCAGGTAGCTGGGGATGCGGGGGCGCGACCCGGCCAGCGTCCCCGTACGGCTGGGCAGCGGACGCCCCCTGCGCGGCGCTGGTGACGGCCGTATATCGGATTGTCACCTTGCGGGCAGTAGTGCAGCCTTTGGGCGAAGTGCCCGTCACGCAGAGGGGCTACGGGGGCGTCGAAGGCGGCGAGGCAGTCGCGCTGCGCGGCGGAACGGTCGAGCGGGCCCGGATGGGCCTGCGGATCTTCCGTGGGAGTGAGTGTGACAGGGATTGACGATTTGTCTGGTCCTGATCAGCGCATTCTGTTGCACGATCTGCGCCGCACGCTGAACCCTGGCTGGCTGCCGGACGTGCTGGTCGCGCTGTCGAGCGGTCCGCAGCCGTATACGGGCTTGTTGCGCACCCTGCGCAGCTATGACGTTCCGCGGGGCCGGCGTTGGCCGCAGCCGCTCATCCAGGAGGCTGTGTTGACCCGGACGTTGCGATGGATGCAGCGCCGGGGGCTGGTCGAGCGTGCGCGGGAGCGTGCCTTCCCTTTCGGGACGGTCTACTGGTTGACGCCGGCGGCGAAGGAGCTGGCGGATCTCGTGACGCCGATGGCGCAGTGGGCGGCGGCGCATGAGGATCTGCTGGAGATCGACCGGCGGGCGTGGGCCGAACGGCGGCGCCGCGCAAAGAGCGGCGGCAACCGTCGGCCGCGTTCAGGCTGAACGCGCACCGGGCGGTCCGGGCTGCATTACGGCCTGGAAGATGCGATCGGTGTTGGGGGTGGGCCGCTCGCCGATCTCGGCGAGGGCGGCGACCAGCTGGCGGTAGGTGGCCGCGATGGCGTCGTGCTGGCCGAGACGGGCCTGGGTGGCGGCGATCTGGCAGTAGAGCTGCTCGTTGTAGGGGTCGAGGCGGCGCTGCGCCTCCAACAGCTCCAGGCGCTGCGGGTTGTCCTCGCCGACCGTGGCGGTGATGCTGGCGAGCGCGTCGGAGACCTGGCGGCGCAGGTTCTCGCGGTGGGTTTCGGCCCAGGTACCGGCGATGTCGTCGGACAGGTGGCCGGTGTAGGTGGCAGCCAGCGGGAGGACCGCGGCGAGCTCGTCGGCGGTGGTCGTCGCGCGCCGCCGCGCGGCGAGGGCCTCGTCGACCTGCCAGAGGTCGACAGTGATCAGGTCACGGCGCAGCCGCCAGAGTCGGTCGTCGTGGTCGAACACGTCGTCGATCGCCCCGCCGGTGGCGGCGATAAGGGCGCGGCGCAGCTGGCTGATGGCGGCGTAGAACCGGTTGTCCCGCAGCCGCTGGGACTTGCCGTCCTCGGGCCAGACCGCGTCGATGATGACCCGGCGGCGGGCACCGTCGGGATGGGCGGCGAGATAGGCCAGGATCTCCCGGCTCGGGCCCCCGATGCCGTCCACAGGCTGGTAGTCGCCGTCCGATGCCGGTCGGTACAGCAGCCGCAGCCGGCCGAACAGGGTGAGCAGCAACGGCGTGGTCGCCTGCGGTGGGCGTTGTGCCCCCCGCGGCGCGCTCGCGGCGGGCGCCGGCGGCGGTGCTGCGTCAACGGGCTCCGCTGCGCCTGCTCCACCGCCGCCGGGAGGCGGCGGCTCGACTGGGTCCGGCGGCGTGTCTCGTCTTGGCCGGGCTCCGGGCGGCGTCGCCGCAGACGTGACTGCGGGGTCATCGAGGGGCGGAGCGGAGGTGGGAGGCGGGGGCGGGGGCCCCTGGGTAGGGTTTGCCCGCCGGAACTCCTCCTGGTTGGCGGCCGGTGCATCGGCGTCGGCGAGCAGGTCGAGCAGCTGGGCGGTGTCGTTCTCCGGCAGGGTGAACAGACGGCTGCCGATCAGGGCGGCGGCGATGTCGGGGCTGGCGGCGCCGACCACCCCGTCGGGTCGGACCCGGACGGTCGCTCCGGGGCGCCACTGGCCGTAGAGGATGCCGACGAGACCGAGCGGGGAGCCGTTGTCGAGCACGGCTTGTAGCCGGCGATCCGAGGTCTGGTCGGGGGCCGCGACGACGACCAGGGCGGAACGGCTCGGGTCCTCGCCGGCCGCGGCTCGCCGTGCCCGGGTGACGACGTCGGCTTCGAGGCGGTCCAGCAGCGTGGCCAGGTCGGCGACGACGTGCAGCCGCTGCGGCGCTGCGGCGGTGCTGTCCTCCCCCAGCAGCCGCCGCACGTCGGCGGCCGGGATGAGGATCTCGACGGGGGCGGCGGCGGGCTGGTGACGGTCGGCGAGCACCGCGACGAGCAGAGCGCGGATCGCGGCGTCCGCACCGGGCCCGATTAGCCCGAGGCCGCGGGTGGCGGCCAGGTCGAGCGCGAGCGGCTGGCTGTCGCCGGTCGTGCCAACAACCCGGGTGCCGGGTGGGGCGGCGTGGGCGTTGGCGGTGGCCGCCGCGTGGCGGCGGCCCATGATGTGCGGGTCGCCCGGCGGGCGGACAACGACCAGCTCGCCGTCGGCGTCGCGTTCGGCGGTGGCCGTGTTGTAGGCGACGGCGAGCTGGCGGATGACCGGCGCCTCCTCCAGGTCGTCGCGTCGGCCGCTGCCAGGGATGTAGTGCCGGCGGCGCCACAGCCGCACAGTGAACAGCGCGACGACCAGCAGCGCGACCGCGCCCAACCCGAGGTAGCCGCCCGAGGGGAACTGCACCCCCGGCCGCTGGGCCGGCGCGGGCGGGCGCGGGGCGGGCACAGCCGATGTGGTCGGCGGAGCTGTGGGAGCCGGCGAGGTCGGAACGGTTGTCGGGCCGCCGGCTGCGGATGACGGGCCGGGTGTTGGCGGGCCCGGCGAGGTCGTGGAGGGCGCGGGGGTCGTGGGTGCGGCCGGCGGGGTCGTCGTCGGTCCTGGGGCAGTCGAGGACGGTCCCGGCACGGGCGGCGCCGAGGGCAGCGGGCTGGAGCGGGGCGGGTCCGTCGGCGGGGCCTCAGGTGCGGGCTGGGTGGGCAGGGTCAGGACCCAGCCGGGGCGGATCAGGCCCGGCTGGGTCAGCGCACGGCCGTCGGCCTGCACGACGCCCTGGTTGAGCGCCCAGATCTCGGGCCAGCGGGCGCCGTCGCCCAGACAGCGGTCCGCGATCCGCCACAGCGAGTCGTAGACGCCATTGGCCGGCAGCTGGACCACGACGGTGCCCGGTGCCGCCGTGGGCAGCGCCGCGTCGATCGGGGTGGCCGCGGCGACGGTGACGAAGCTGGGGCTGACGGGCGCGGTGGCCGCCGCCGCGGCGGCGGCGGGACCGCTGGACGGAGTGAGCGGGCCGCGGGACTGGGCTGCGGTCAGGAGAATCGCGCCGAGCAGGAACGTGGCGAACCCGCGCATCCCCCGGGCGGGCAGCGCGACGCCGTGGCCGGGCCAGCGGGCCTGGCGCACCACCTCGGGCACGGCCAGCGTGACCGAGACCGCGAAGGCGAACCACAGCGGCCACAGCAGCACCGCGAGGACGTCGAGCAGCAGGGTGTCGTCCATCGGCCCGGTCAGCCTCGCCGAGACCTCTGCCCAGGACGGCACGTGGTGGGGTAGGGGCCAGCCGACGAAGTGCCACAGCGCCCAGGGCAGCCCGCCGACCAGGGCGACCAGCGCGGCCAGGGCGACCAGGGCGCGCAGCAGCCGGCCGACCAGCAGCAGACCCGCGGTGCCCCTGCGCCGGGCGGGACGGGGCCGGCGGCGCGCGGGCGGCCGGCTCACGGGACGGCTCCGACCGGTGGGGCCGGGTGGGCGCTGCCGGTTGCGGTGACCGTGAGGGTGTCGAGCCCGACGACGCCGAGCAGCAGGTTGTCGTGCACGGCGGTGACGGTGACGGTGACCGTGTTGTCGACGATGGTCACGGTGCCGGTGGCACCGGCCTGGGCGAGGTAGGACTGGGCGGCGGCGACCGCCTGGTCCGGCAGCAGCCGGACCGTGCCGCCCTGACGCAGCACGGTGAGATCGAGCTGCTGGGCACCGGCGCGGGCGGCTTCCTGCGCGATTCCCATGGCCTCTGTCTTGTCGGCGAGTGCGCCGCCGGCGTCGACGATCAGCCCGCCGAACATGACGAACGCGGCGAACAGCACCACGACGAACGCGGTCACCGTTCCCTCGTCCCGCCCGCGGCGATCGGGCCGTCGGCGGCTCACGGCGCCTGTCCCAGCTGATCGCCATAGATGTCCACCGGTGAGGTGGAGCTCGCATGCAGGGTTGCGCTGCCCGGGGTGCCTAGCATCGCGAGATCGTCCAGCCGGGCCGTGCACGTCACGGTCACCCGCACCAGCGCGCCCGGCGCCAACCCGGCCGTGTCAGTGTCGACCGTCAGGTCCTGGCAGGTGACCCCGGCGCTGGCCAGCGCGGTCTGCGCGGTGCTGCGCGCGTCGGTGACCGCCTGGGCGGGGGTGCGGGCGATGGAGGCCGCGCGGGCGGCTTGGTGGGCGACGTCGGCGATGCGCAGCTTCGCGTCCGAGACCCGGTAGCAGAGCACGAGGAACAGCAGCATGAGCAGCAGGGCCGGTAGGATCAGCACGAGCTCGGCAGTGGCCGACCCCCGGTCAGGGCCACGACGGGCACACGTGGGTTCGCCGGTCACGGGGCCTCCGGCCGCCGCTGCTCGACGGGCCCGGCCGCGTCGGCGTCGATCCCGAGGCGAAGCCCAGGGATGACGCTCGCGGCGGTGCCGTGGACATGGACAGTCGCCTGCTCGCCCTCGCGGGTGACGGTGACCTCGGGACCGGTGAGGCTGGACCGGCCAAGCTGATCGAGGGTCGCCTGCGCCTGTTCTTCGCCGGCGGCGGCGCTGCCGCCGTCGGCGCGGGCGGCGACCAGCGCACGGCTGGCGGTGGCCTGCGCGATGTGACGGGCGTGCGCCCAGACCGTGACCTGCGCGAGCAGCAGCACGACCGTGAACAGCAGCGGCAGCACGAATATCATCTCGACGGTCAGCGCCCCGGCGTCCCGGCGACGACGAGGCGTCGGCGTGGGTCGTGTGCACCGCCGCCCTCGGTCCGGTCGGACGCCGCGAGATCTCGGGAGCGCCCGTCGCGACATGCTGGGACTGCCCCCAGCGGGCCGGCGCGCCGATCCAAGGCGGCCGGGGTGGGGGCGGCGGCGGTTGTAGGAACGCCAGAGAAGATGTCCACTCGGGCGGCGTGTCGCGCGGTGTACCTGTCCACCCGAGGCGTGTCGAGGACGTGATGCGCTTTCCTGCGCGCCGGAGTCGTTGTCCATTTCTTCGCAATACCTGATCGTTCTTCCGTCGGTCGTGGGTTCGTGGAGTTGGCGAGCAGTCGATCCTTGGCGCGGTCCGGACGCGGGGAGAGGCCGTCGAAATCTGCGGAACAGGGGCGGCGTGATGGAGCACCGTCGGCGCCGTTCTGGCGCGGCCTGGCGTAGCCTGAGCCTGCGGCAGTGGACAGACAGCCGGCCGTTGGACACCGAGTGGACAGGTAGCCGGCTCGGTGGACATGTTTACCGAACTCCCTACAGCGGTCCCTGACCGGACGGAGCCGGGCTGCCATCGTCGGGTCCTGCTACTGGAAGACCACGCTGCGCGCGGCGTCCAATATCTGCGGGCCGAAGATACCGATCACGGTCAGCGCGAGCGCCGCCAGGAACGCGATCCAGATGACGTTCTCGGTGGTGTTCCCCGCGTCGCGCCTATCGGGCGGCGCCTTCGTGTAGCGGTCACGGATATGTGACCACCAGGTATGGAGACGACCGAGCACGGCTCCTCCAACAGTCGAAATAGTTATAGGGATCGGGTGATCTGGGTCAGGGCCGGGTAGAAGACAAACAGGATGAAACCGATCGCGATCAGGACACCGGGAATGCTCATCCGTTCGGTCGCGGCGTTGGCGTCGGCTTCGGCGTCCTGGGCCTGGCGGACCCGCAGCGCGGCGGCCTTCGCGTCCAGAGACTGGCGGACGCGGGCTCCTTCGGTCCCGGCGAGCGCGACCGCGTCGGCAAGCTCGGTCAGTTCGGAGATCTGAAGCTCCGCACCCAGCTGGCCGAGTGCCACCCAGGGGCTGATCCGGGTTTCGCGGGCGGTGCGCAGCGCGCGGCGGATCGCCGCGAACGGCCAGCCGTTGCCCACGTTCGCCGCGTCGGTCAGCGCGGTCTCGACCCCGGCGCCGCCGGCGAGCAGCACCTGGATCAGCGACAGGTACGCCGACAGGGCGTACCGGAAGGCCCGGCGCTGCCGGTCGGCCTCCGCTTTCACGGTCAGGTCGGGCAGCAAAAACCCGACAACGCCGAGCAGCAGGGCGACCGCGACCGGCACCGCCCACGGAAACGGCCGGCCGCCCGCCGCGAACGCCAGCCCCACCACCGAGGGAAACAGCAGGCCGGCCACCGCGGCGGTGGCTTTCTCCGCGAGATGGGCCTCGGGGGAACGACCCAGCGTGGCCAGGTCCCGGCGCAGTGCCACGGTGGGCAGGCCGGCGGCGCGCAGCAGGCCGACGAACGGCCGGCCCATCCGCACGGCCCACCCGTCCTGCTCCGCCGGCACCGTCGTCGGGGCGGCAGGCGGTGCGGGGGTGGGGTTGAGCCGGGCGAGGACCTCGTCCAGGGAAGGCCGAGGCGGGAACAGCCAGACCACCAGCGCCCACAGGCCGACCCCGGCCCCGACGCCGAGCAGCATCAGCAGCACACTCATCGGGACTCCCGCCCCACCGTCGCGGGGATCATTCCCGCGGCCTGCGGCGCCGGATCGTCCTGGTCAAGGAATCGGCCAGTGTTCTCGATCCGTGCCATGCGGCGAAGCCAGACAAACCCCGCAGCGAAAATCGCGCCGATGGCGAGTAGGACCAGCTGGCCCGCGGCCGTGCTGTAGGGGTCCAGGAAGGGCCGGTTGAACACGACCAGCCCGCCGGCGAACACGATGCTGGTCACGACGACGACCCGCATCGTGGTGCGCATCCGGGCCCGGCCGACCTCGATGCGGCCCAGCATGTCGACCTGGGCTCGGGCGGTAGCGGCGAGCTGGCCGAGCAGTCCGGACAGTTGGCGGGCCTGGTGCTCGCTGGCGAGGATCAGCGCGCCGATCACCAGGTCGGCCAGCGGGTCGTCCAGGTCGTCGGCGAGGCCGCGCAGCGCCGGGCCGAGGCGTTCGCGGCGTTCGATCCGCGCGGCCAGCAGCGCGATCTCGCTGCGGATCGCGGCCGGCGCGGTCTGCGCGGTGGCCAGGATCGCCTGCTCCAGACCGGCCGCAGCCGCGAGGGTGTCGCGTAGCTGCTCGGCCCAGACCGCGATGCCCTGGGTGCGGGCGACCTGGCGGGCCTGGTCCCGGTCCGGGCCCAGCATCCGCGGCAGCCCGTATACCGCCAGGGCGATCAGCAGCCCGCCGACGACCCAGCCGGTGACCGCCCCGGCCACGATCCCCGCGGCGACCGACGCGGCGGCCCACCGGCCGAACCGCGGATCGGTCCGCCACGGCCACGCCCACGGCCTGCGCGCCGGGCGGGGCGCCTCCTCCTCGTCGGACACGCCGCGCCAGCCGTAGACGATCAGCAGCAGACCGGCGCCGACACCCAGACCGAGCAGCCCGAACACGCCGGTCATCCCCACCACCCCCGGGACAGCACGTCCGGGTCGAACCCCACGTCGATCAGGTCGTCGAGCAGTTCCCCGGTCGGCGGTGCCGCCGGCAGGGCGCGCCGGTCGGGTCCCGGTCGGTACAGCTCGTTGGTGATCACCTGGGTGCCGTCGGCGTCGACGACCTCCCGGACGCTGGACACGACCCGTCGGCCGCGTTCGCCTCGGGGTTCGGCGAGGTGCACCACCACGTGGATCGCGCTGGCGATCAGCAGGTTCGTCGCCTCGACGGGAAGTCGTTCCGGGCCCTGGACGGCGTAGCTGGCCAACCTCGTGAAGACGCCGCGGCTGGTCGAGGAGTGCAGCGTGGTCATCGAACCGTCGTTGCCCTGGGACATCGCGTTGAGCATCGGAATGACCTCAGGCCCGCGGACCTCCCCGACGATCACCCGGTCCGGAGACATCCGCAGCGCGGCCCGGACCAGGTCGGACGCGGAGATCGCGCCTTCGCCTTCGGTGTTGGGTTCGCGGACCTGCATCGCGACCACGTCCGGATGGGCCTGCGCGTCGGTGTCCAGCCCGAGCTCGTAGACGTCCTCGACGGTCACCAGCCGCTCGTGCGGTGGGATCTGGTCGGCCAATGCGAGCAGCATCGTGGTCTTCCCGATCGCCGTGCCCCCGGCGACCACGATGTTCTTCCGCGCCGCTACCAGCGCGGCCAGCAGCGCTTCCAGCCCGTAGTCGATCGTGCCGTTCGCGCGCAGCGCCGCGAGGGTGACGTGGCGGAACCGGTGCCGGCGAATACTCACTGACGGCCGCTGGGTGACCGCCATGACCGCGAACACGCGGCTCTTGTCGGCCAGGTGGAAGTTGACCATGGGGGCGCCGCGGTCCCAGCGCCGTTCCTCGACCCCGGCGTGCGCGGCCAGGTCCCGGATCAGGCCGACCAGCTGGGCGTCCGAGTCGGTGATCGCTGGTAGCCGGTGTCGGCTGCCGTCGGCCCGGCGGATGAACACCCGATCCCCGTTGATGTTGATGTTCTCGATCGACGGGTCGGCGAGCAACGGTTCGAGGCCGCCGAGTCCGAGGACTTCGGCGAGGACCTCGTGGAGGACGCGCTGCTCGTCCTCGGGTGACAGGACCCCCGCACCGCGGGCCAGCTCGGCGGTGGTGTGCGCCTCGGTCAGATCCACAAGCACGGACAGCGCGAACGCCTCCCGCGCCTGCGCGGTCAGCGGCGGGGAGCCTGCCTCCTCGTCCGCGCGCAGCCGGCGGGCGAGCGCGGCCCGCAGCCCGTCCCGGAGCCGGACACGCAGGGCGTCGGCCGCCGACCCCGAGGCACGGCCCGGAAGATCGGTCGGCGCGGACGGACCCCCACCGCCACCGGTCCAGGGAAGAAACGGACCGGGCCTGCCCGCGCCGTTACCGGACGCCGGGCGGCGGGGGTCGGGCCAGGACGGGACGGTCATCGCCGCACCGCCCTCGTCGGCGGCAACGCGGCCCGGCCGTCGAACCCGCCCGGCACCAGTGCCGGGCGCTCCGGGCCGACCGGCACCGTGGCGGCGAGATAGTCCGCCATGCCCGCCACCGTCCGGCCAAGCTTCGACCGGCCGATCCCGGTGCGGGTCTGGCGACGGCCGGCGAGCACCCCCGCGGCCGTGGCGTCATACGGCACCGGGCCCAGCACCCGCGAACCCAGCACCCGGGCAATCTCACGGACCCGGTAGTCCGCGGACCGGTGCGGCTGGGCGACGACGACCACATACCAGGCCGGCACCGCCCAGCCCTGCACCACGTGCATCCGCGCCGCCAGATGCGCCAGCTCGTCATCTCGCGCGCGCACGACGAGCAACAGCACATCGGCCGCCCGCAGCGCCGGCCCCGCGGGCGACCGCGGATCGAGCCGACCGCAGTCCACAATCACCGTCCGTACGCCGGACCGCGCCGCCGACCACAGCAGCGACCAGCCCCCACCGTCGAGCTCGCCGAGCACGTGGCTGGCCTGCTCGGCGCCCGCCGGCGCGGGGATGACCGCAAGACCACCGGGCAGCTCGTGGGCGTGGTCCGCCGCGGAGCGCTGCCCGCCGCCGCGACGGCCGGCAGCGGCGAGCGTGACCAGCCCACGGCTGCCCGCCAGCAGTCCGAACCGCGCGCCCAGATCGCCGCCAGCGGGATCGGCCTCTACCAGAAGGGGGTCTCCGGCGTCCGCGGGCCAACGGTCCGCCAGCGCGAGTGCCAGCGTCGTCGCACCCGGCGACGCCTTCAACGACCCCACAGCGATGATCACAGGATCACCCGCCGGTTCCGTTGATCGTGACGACGCCGATCTGTCCGGCCGGGGCCGCCGCCAACGCGTGGGCGTCGGCCTCGGCGAGCTGGAGAGAGACCACCGTCGTCTGCTCGGTGTCCGCCGCCACCACGGCCACGACCGTCGCCGGCCACGACCGGGCGCTGCCGGCGGGCGCGGTCGCTACCGCGCTAGTGGCGGGAGCGACCACGACCGTCACCCGCGAGCCGGGTGCCAGACCGGTGGGGAACTGGCCGGCCTTCAACGCGACCGCCGCGATCGCCTCCCCGGGCGGCGGGACCTGCGCGGCCCCGACCGCCGCGCGGCTGAGCACGGTGCCGGCGGGCAGGCTGTAGGCGACCGGCTTACCGAGGACGCTGTCCCGGTCGCCGGCCGGGATGGTGTCGACGCCGTCGGCGGAGATCCGCACCTCCCGCACGTCCTCGGCGGCCAGGACATGGCCGACCGTCACGGGCCGGGCCAGCACCAGCACCGGCTCCCGCGACCCCACCCGCGCACCCGCGACCAGACCGGCGGCGGCGCAGCCCACCACCAGCACCACACCCAGCAGTAGATACGGAACCCGGCGGCGGCGCCGCGGACCGCCCGTCAGCCGGGCAGCCGGAGCACCACCTGTCCGCCGGCCGGCGCGGTCCGGACCCGCCGCACGCGGCGTCGAGGACGGAGCCGTCACCACCGGACACCGCCCAGCAGACTGTCGACGGGAGGGCTGCCCGTCCCGGTCACCTCGGTCGTGCCAGTCACGGTCGTCATCAGCCACCGCCCGTCGTCAGCGCGGGAACATCGATCACCCGGGCCGCCGTTGTCGACACGGTCGTCAGCCCCGGGAACACCCCTGTCTGGCCGGCGCCGGCCCAGGTCACGTCCCAGCGCACCGCCGCCGTCACCGCAAACGTCCCACCCGCCTCGTCCAGCGACCGGCGGGTATAGGTGTAGCCGCAGTCCGGCGAAGCGCTCTTCGGATCGGCCCCGGCCGGAAACGGCGTACCTGGACCCGTGCAGGTCACCGTCCCGCCATCCCCCAGCGACCAGACCACCGCCACGGGCTTGGCAACCGCGGTCACCGACACCCCACCCGCCGCTGCCGTCGCCGCCACCTGCTGCCACCCAGCGGGGTCCAGCCACAGCCATGTCGGTAGCCGCACCATCTGATCGGCAACCGGGCTCATCCCGATCGCCGGGCCAGCCAGCCGCAGCTGGTTACGCGCCTGCTCCGCCAACGCCTCCGGGTCCGGGGCAGGCCCCGTGCCCGGCGCCGCGTCCGGAATCCACACCGGCGCCCGATACAACGCGTCCCGCTCACCGCCCGACGCGCACCGGTAGATGTACCAAGCACCCGGCCCCTGCCCTGGCTGAGACGCCACCGGACGCACCGACAACCCCGATGAACCGAGCACCGCCGGCCGCACCACCAGCCCACCCGCTGACGGCGGCTGATAGGAGGCGGGCCGCACGCCGCCCGCGGGCGGCTGATAGTCGCTGCGGACATACGCGCAATCCGCTATCGGCAATGCGGGCGGGTCCAAAGCCCTGTCACCGGGTGGCGCGGTCCGTCCTGAACCGCTACCTCCGTTGGCCTCGGAGCCTGCGGACGGCGGTTCTGCTTCGGGAGCTGGCGATGGCCCCCCTGGGATTCCTGCCCAAAGCTCGCATCCTGGAGAGGGATTCTGGCTGCACCCCGTGCCGCCAAGTGGGTCTATGGCGGCTGCCGGAACAGCGAGGCATCCGATCATCGCCAGCGCGAGTACAGCGAGGAAGGTGAGCCGGCGCTTCAGCATGATCCCAGGTCCCCAACTCCGAACCGGGTGACGCGCCACAATCCGTCCGTATGCAGCCGCGCTTCCGCGAGAATTCGACGCATGCCACCCGGCTTGTCGTCCAGCAACGAGCCGTCGGCCCGATACACCAGCCAGTTCCGGGTATCGGCGCAGTCGTCGATCATCACCGACTTCGGCGCGTCCTCCGGGCTTACCGACGTCACCTTCGGGTTGTTGACCGGCTCGCCCTTCGAGATCAGGCCGTTGTAATGGTCGGCGTAGAGATTTCCGGTCATGACCTGCAAAGCGTCACCCGAGGCATATTGCGACAGATACGGCGCCTGCCAATCGGAGGTGTGGCTGGCCTGCGCGTACGCCTTCCACATCCCGACATACGCGGCGAGCGCATCCCGACGGGCGAGGTCCGCCGGAGACGTCGGCGTCGGCGACGGCGTCCCGCTCGACGAGGCGGGCGAGGAGACAGGGCCGCTGCTGGCGGCCGGGTCGGGCGTGGAACCGCCGTCCGAACTACACGCCGCGAGGAGCAGCACGACGGCGGCCAGGACGCTGACGCCGGCCGTGCCCAGCCGCGCCCGGCAACGCTGTCCTGATGTACGAGCCCGGACCTCCACAGCGCCCACCTCGCAGGAAATCCCAACAGACGGCCAACCCGTCCTGGAAAGGGAAAACCCCTCTATCTAGGACTACCCCCGCCGTGCCGAATTCCGGCGTTCTAACTTCGCAGTCGGACCGGCGACCCAGCGGGAAATGACTCGGCAGGACTAGCTATCACCCTCTGATCGGGCTATCCCGCTAGATCGCTGGCACCACCCGAACGGGGGGTATGAGGCGTGCAGAGGCCGCCGTCGAGCCGTGGCGGCAGGCGGACAGCATGCCGCCGATGTCGCGCGTCGCGTTCATGGACGCCCTTCGGTTGCCGCGAACGCACCTGTCAGGTCTCAGTGGACCTAGCCGAACAGTCGAGCGACCTCGCCGAAGGGGTGCCCGAGTCTCAGACGGCCTGTCCTCCCGCAGGCCCCTCCGACCCCTGGGGAGCGGGTGCATTAGGACAGAACAGATGAGACGCGCTGAATGGCGACCGAGGGGCGTCCTGATCATCCTCGATGTCGCCACCGTGCTCGGCCTCGAACCGCTCGCTCGCGCTGGTGCCGCGTCGATCGAGTCGATCCGCCAGCGCGGCCGGGAACTCGCCCGCCGCACCGCGCCCTGGCGGGCCCTGCCCGCTGTCGCCGAACTGGCCGAGGTGTCCCAGGCACTGACAACCCGCGGCGCGCCGCGGTGAGCGAGCACGACCCGGTCCACGACGACTGGGAACGCTTCCGCGTCCTGCCCTCCATGACCAACCACTGGGACCGGCCCGGCTGGACCCCAGGTCGGCGCAGCTTCCACTGGTTCCTGACGTTCGACAGCGCCGCGCTGCGTGACCTCGCCGCGACCTGCCAACAACAGCTACGCGACCTCGACTGTCTCGACCCGGTGCCCGCCGGCGGGCTGCACCTCACCGTGCGTCGGCTCGCGTTCACCGACGAGATCGCCCCCGCCACCCTCGCCACGGTCACCCGCCGGGTCGCCGAACGGTGCCGTGACCGGCCGGCGTTCCGGCTAAGGGTCGGACCGCTGGCTGGATCGAGCGGCGCGGTCCGCTTCACCGTCACCCCCTGGGAAGCCCTGGTCCGACTGCGGGACGCCGTCGACGACTCGTCAGCCGCCTGTGGCCTGCCCGCCGTCAAGCAGCCTTTCCGTCCACACGTTGGCATCGCCTACTGCAACCGCGACACGCCCGCAGAGCCGATCATCCGCCGGGTCGCGGGGCTGCGTGACCTGCCCCCGGCCGAGGTCTCCGTGGCCGATCTTCGGCTGGTGCGGCTGTACCGCGACGGCCGGACCTATCGGTGGGACACCGTCACCGTCGTCCCGCTGAGCGCGTAGCGCCGGAGTCGGACGGCGCAGGAGGGCAGCGGACTTTGATCCTTCCCAGGGTGCGGGCCGCTGGCCGGCGACTCAGGGCCGGGTGAGGGCCAGTTGAGCGAGGCCGACCAGGATGCGCGAGATCTCGGCAAGATCTGCCGGCACCCGCCGGGTTGCATCCGCCGGCGGTTCGGCTCCGGACGGTTCTGATGGCGGGCCGGGCTCGACGGTTCTCCCCAGCGTGTTGACGAGGTTTGCCCAGATCGCGAGGAACTCCTCAACCCCGCGCAGAATGTCGCTGCGGACCTGCTCGGCGCTGGACGCCGCGTAGGCGGCGATGTCCGTGACAGCCGTACCCGCCGGCGTCTGCTGATCGAGGCTTCGCTGGAGCGCTCGGGCGGCGTGGGCGGCGCCGTCCAGCGTGTCCGCGGCGTCAACGAGAACGCCACTCAGGAGGCCACGTAGCTCGGGGTCGCGGGCGAGCTCATCGAGGCGCAGCGCGTGGTAGGCCAGCCGGCATCCCGGTGGCGCCAGCGGCAGGCGGTCCAACAGCAGCAGAAACCGCCGGCTGGCGAGCACCAGGCCGACGCCCATGGTCCCGACAAACCAGGTCCCGAACAGCGCCACCCAGCTGGTACTGAGGCCGGTACGGACCAGCTGGACCCACAGCCAGAACCCTGGGGCGCAGACCAGCACGGGGACACCGACCCGGACGGCTCGGCGGCGTCGACCAAAACGTAACGCTGCCGCCCGCAGCTGCCGGTCGACCGAGCAGGATTCGGACACGATCACAGTCTCGCCTTAACGGCGCCGGCCGCGGTAGCTCGGGGTGACGTGGACGACGGCGCCGGGACGATCTGCGGGGCGTCGAGCGTGAGTGTCCAGGCGCCAGGGGGCGGCGAGGTCGGTTCCGCGGCGAGGAAGGCCGCGGCAGCGGAGGCCAGCCGGCCGACCGGCAGGCCCGCGTCGAGCACCAGGCGCCGGTCGTCGGGCAGCGCGTCCAGGTAGCGCAGGAAGGCACGGTCAGCGGCGGCGAGGAAGCGTGGGTCGACAAGGTGCGGGTGCACCGGTCCGCGGCGGCGTTGCCGCACGGCGACCGCGGCGTGGGACAGCCGCAGATACAGGTAGCGGCCGGGGCGCAGCGTGATCCCCGCGCTGGCTGCGGCGGTGAACGTCTGGGCGGCGTAGCCAGGGTCGGCGGGCACGCCGAGCTGCGCGACGGCGTGCTGGTGGGCGATGTGCGACAGCGGGCTGCGGTCGAACAGCACGAGGCCGGTGCGTGCCCGGCGGGCGACCTCGGCGCGTTGCCACTCCACCCGGCACAGATGATCGAGGCCGGAGTGGACGTCGCCGAGGGTCCTCGGTGGGTACGGCAGTGGTGAGGAGAGGTCGGCCGGGTCGGGGATGACGGTGGCGCCGAGCTGGCTGGCGAGCACGATCGCCAGCGTGGTCGTCCCCGTGCAGCGCAGGCCCTCGACGGCGACAAGCCCTGGTTGGGATGGCTGGTCGGATCGGGTCATGGAAGCCTCCAGGAGCCGGTCGAGCACACGGTGGTCGGTGCGGACGCTAGCGGCAGCTACCGACATCTAGCCTGCGGGCAAGCACGCGGGGCTGAGACGGTGCGGTGGCGAGGCTAGGTGGCTGGCTTGCGGGCGACGCCGGCCCACATCGCGGACACCTTCTCGCTGGTCGTGCGCCAGGCGGGCGCGGGGACGAGGCCGGGGTCGATCAGCTCCCAGCCGTCGAAGAAGCCGGCCACCTGGTCGCGGGTCCGCGGGAACAGGGTGCCGGGGGCGGCGGCGTTGACCTGGTCGACGCCCACCTTCAGGTGGGTCTTGTCCGGGTAGACATCGAGCCCGAGGTGCGACAGCACCAGGTAGCTGCCCGGCGGCAGCGCGTCGCGCAACGTGCGCACAGCGGCGTGCGGGTCGTGGTCGTCCGGGATCGCATGCATGATCGCGACGAGCATCAGGGCGACGGGCTGGGTGAGGTCGAGGGTCTCGGCGGCGTGTTCGAGGATGCGGGCCGGGTCGCGCACGTCGCCGTCCAGGTAGGCCGTGCGACCCTCGGGGGTGCTGGTCAGCAGCGCTCGCGCGTGCACGAGGACAAGCGGTACCACCCCAAGGTTGCACACGTATACCGAGAGATCGGTTTGAGTGTTGCTCCGAAGCAAGCATGGCGCTGCCGCCTTGAAAGGGCGAGGATGATGTGAATTTCTTTGCCGTTGTGGGGTTTCACGGCTTTCTTGACGAACTCCAGGAAGTCGTCGCCGGTGCGGGTGGGGCGGCATTCACCGAAGACCTTGCCTGTTCCGACTTCGATTGTCGCGAAGAGGTTGGTGGTGCCGTGGCGGACGTAGTCGTGGGTACGCTTCTCGGTGGCGTCGAACGTGATCGGCAGCAACGGCTGGGTACGGTCCAGTGCTTGGACCTGCGTCTTCTCGTCGAAGCTGAGCACCACCGCGCCCGTCGGCGGGGAGGTAGGGGCCGACGATATCCATGACATTGTCGGCGAACTCCGGGTCACGAGAAAGCTTAAAGGTGCCTTGCCGCCAGGGTTGGAGGTGGTTCTCCCGCCAGAGTTTTGCGACGAAGTGCCAGGAGATCGAAACCCCCGTGGTCCGCGTGACGTACTTCGCCAGCTCCCGCGACGACCAGTGCGTCAGTCCTGTTTCCGCCGGCGGAGTGGCCCGCGTGAGAGCAAGGACGCGGCTGCGAATGTTCGCCGGCACCTGTTCCCGCGGCGCGCGATCGGTCGAGGAGTCCTTGGACCCCCTCGGATTCGCACCGCGAGATCCACTGATTCACGGTCGGCAACGAGACACCGGCCAGTGCGACGATGTCCTTCTTCAGCCGGTGTTCGGCATGCAAGAGGATGATCCGCGCCCGCGTGGCGACATTCACGGGAACGTCTCGATCATTTATCATGCCTCGCAGTTCCGCAAGATCTTCTGCCGAAAGCTCCATGCCACCATTCTAGCGCGCAGCGCTTCATATAAACGAAGCGGAATCACGCTCCACTAGCCGCGATCGGCGGCGTAGTGGAGGCCTCCGCAGTGCTATCATGGGTCTTGCATGGCACGACCAGGCCGCGAAACTGCGAAACACAAGTACTACCCAGCTGTCCGAGAAACGGCGCTCAACTCACACCTTCAACCGGTACCCCGGGAGCGTTCCAGCCGTCGATGATTGCCAACAGATCGTCCAAGCGGTAGATCACCGCATCCGGAGTGGTGTCCTCGATGGCCACCAACTCCTTCTCCGGCACCTCGCTGTGAGGGATGAGGATCGCGCGAAGACCCGCCACCCGCGCGCCGTACACGTCCTCGTAGAGCCGATCTCCGACGTATACGGCATTTTCCGGTGGCACATCCCCCACCGCACGCAGGGCGCAACGGAAGGCCTCCGGGTGCGGCTTGGCCCAGGGGATCTCGCTGCTGTAGACGGCCCCATCGAACAGGTCCAGCACACCGTCGCGGGCGAAGATGGCCTCGTGCCGCTCGCGCGGCCACGTGGTGTTCGATAGCAGGCCCACCCGCAGACCGCGCTCGCGCAACTCGGTCAGCAGCCTGGGAGCCAGCGGGTCGAGTAGCGTGTGAGGTGTCCAAGCGTCCAGATACGCGGCGGCGGCCTGCTCGGTGTGCGGCACTCCCGCGAGGGAGAACAGCTCGGCCAGTGTGGCCGAGCTGTGTCGCTCACGGGCACGGACCGACAGCTCGCGCTCTGCCGCCAGCAATGCTGCCGCGGTCTTTTCGGGGTTCCGTCCCACCACGTAGGCCGCAGCCAAGGCCCAGAATCCGGCGACGTCCACGTTCGCCCATGGGGTGAGCGTACCCGCCCAGTCGAACAGAACCGCCTCTACCCTCCTCACGACAGCAGGTTCCGCATGTGCGGGTCATCCTTAAATACCCCGCGTAGCACCAGAGTGGACATCGTCGCCGGGCTGCGTATACCGCGCATCGTCATACACAGATGCTCGCCCTTGGCTCGTACCGCGACGTCGGGCACACCGCACAGGGCCTCGATCGCGTCGGCGATGGCGCCGGTCAGCCGTTCCTGCACCTGAAGCCGGTGGGCGTGGTGGTGGGCGATTCTGGCGAACTTCGACAGCCCCAGCAGCTTGTCCTTGGCCAGGTAAGCGATGGAGATGTCGCACCAGAATGGCAGTAGGTGGTGCTCACACAGGGACCACACCCTGATGTCGTTGACCTGCACCAGCTGTCCGTGGTTAACCTGCTCGAAGGCTGTCTCGGTGTTGCCGGGGTCAAACCCGACGAACTCCCGCCACCAGCGAGCATAGCGGGCCGGAGTCTCACGCAGACCGTCACGGCCGGGGTCCTCACCGATCTCCACCAGCAATTGCCTGGCCAGACCTTCCAACGGGTCCGTTCCGTCCGCCACCTCATCGGCGAGGCCCGCGCGTCCGTCGGGATAGGTCAGCGACATGAATCTATTCCTCCCTCGGTGCGCCCAGGGGCCATCGTCGTCGACCCCGCGATGGCGTGCGCCACCATGGTGATCCTGTCGGCGGACAGCGCCCGGTTGATGTCGTCTCGACCGAACGCTGCGAAGCCGGCGTCGGTCAGGATCTGCAGGTCCGTACTGTGTAACTGGATCTCATCGATCCGAGCCTGGATGATCCGGCCTACCCCGTCACCGCGGAAGCCCCGCGGCACCGTCACCGGCTCCGCTGCGGCGAAAGCGAACATCAGCAGGTGATAATCGCCGTTCCGCCACCGGCCGAAGAACTCGTAGACCGCGACCGGGCGCAGCGATTCCACCTGGCACCCGGTCTCCTCCAACGCTTCTCGGCGCGCCGCCGCCTCGGCCGTCTCACCGGGCTCGATCCCACCGCCAGGCAGCAACCAGTTCCCGGCGTAGGGCCCCTTCTGCTGATGCACGAACGTAACGGTGCCGTTCGTGCCGGGGATGACCACCAGCGCAGCGGGAAGCGGTCGGGTGAATCGGTCTGTCGTCCGGGGCTCAGCAGGCGGCTCCACGGGCCGTTTCCCGTTCACGATTAATACTCCACCGGGCGTCCGGTCGGCGGAATGTCGAGCAGCAGCCCGAGTCGCTCGCCCTCCACTCTGCCCTTGCGCAGGTACGGCTCCACCCGGCTCGAGAAGCCGTGGGTGGCCAGCGCCTGCCATATCGATTTCAGGTCAGGGCCGCAGACGACCACCTTGCTGCGCACGTCGAAGCGCATCGCCTCAGCGAGCACCTCCCGTGTAGGCTCGTCGGTCTCTACTAGGGCCAGAAATTCCCCACGGGCGGGGAGCGGGTAGTGCACCGTCCGCACCGGTACGCCGATCTCGGTCAGATGGGCGTACATGAGGTACTCGTTCTGCATGCTCATCAGGGTCAGACCGCTCTCCCCGCCCGCCAGGATCGTGGGCATCGGCGCACCCGGCGCCGCCAGTACCTCCCACACGTCGAGGACGTTACTCATCCGCTCTTCGGCGTAGTAGCCCTTGAACTCCCCGAACGGGCCCTCGCGGGCCAGCTCCGGGCGCACCGTCGCGTGTAGCACGTGTGTAGCCGACTCCGGCACCGGCGGTGAACCGTGTGTACGCACAGCTCTGCCCAGCAGCATCCCCGCCACGCGGTAATCATCCTCCACGTTATCGAGAGCCGCGCCGTCGCGGGCGGGCAGCCGGGATGCAGCGACCATCATGTGCACCGGGTCCGCGCCCAGGAACACGGAGATCGGCATAGGCTCGCCCACATCGGTCCAGGCGCCGAGGTTGGCGTGGCCGTCGGTACGTGGGTCGAGGAAGATCCGAGCCTCGTGCTCGCCGACCACCTGGATGCGATAGATGCCCAGATTTACTCCGTCTCTATCCGGACGTGTAGTTACCCCGACGCCTGCGGTGACGTAGCGGCCTACGTCTCCCGGTCGATGCCGGATGATCGGCAGCGCCGAAAGCCCCGGCAGTTCGGTGAGTGCAGGCCGGGCACCCGCGGCGGGGGCCGGGGCGGGCCCAGCCAGACGCGCGGCCACCTCGTCGAGCCAGTGCCCTTCGTCAGTGCCCAGCGCCGCCAGCAGGACCGCACGCGGGTAGGGATGGCCGAGCAATACCGTGCCCGGCCGGTCGGTGAGCTGGGTGAACAGCGTCGTCGGCCGTCTGCCGAGTAGGCGCTCGAACTCGGCGAGCCTGCGCATGACCTCCACATCTGTACTCAGCGGTTCGGCACACATACGCACCTTGGTTGCAGCGTAGTGCGGACCGAGCCCGAACTGGGGCAGGTCGATCGGGGCAAGATGATCAAGGGTGCTGGTCACTGCTCCTCCGTCCACGGTATCTGCCGCCAGTCGCTCGGCCGTTTCCGGTAGCCCCGCTCCCACGGGAAGACCACCCAATCGTCGGCGGTGAAGCCGCAGTAGTGGATCGGTACCGGGCATAGATGGTTGCGGGCCAACACCGCGAATCGATGTTCGGCGACCCCGACCAACTTCCGGGAGACGGCCTCGGCCGTGACCCCGGTGCCCGCGATGTCGTCGACCACCAGCACCCGGTCTTCCGGGTCCAGTTCCACCGAGCTCTCCACCACCGGCGTCTGCTTGGCCGCGTACCGCTCGTCGGAGACGGTGCGCCGCGCCCTCACCGACACCAGGCGCGGGACCTCGAGCGCAGAGTACAGGTAGGCTGCGGTGACTAGTCCACCTCTGGCCACGCCGTAGACGACGGTGGGGGCGAACCCGTCGGCGAGCACGGACGCGCGCAGCCTTTCGCAGGCGCGGCCGACGTCGGCCCATTCAAACACGTAGGGACCGCGCCGGGTCCACATCGGAGTGGCGTCAGTCTGCTGGATCATATCTGGGCCACCGCCTCGGCGCGGAAGTCGGGCGCCGGCTGGGGCGCCCGCTCGGCCGCGTGCGGGGCGTTCTCTGCACGCCCGGCGGGCGTGACCCGGATGAACTCGGCCAGTCGGCGGAACTCGGCCATGTCGGCAGCGCCCGTGTAGCTCATCGCCGAGCGCAGGCCGCCGACGAGCTGGTACACGGTGTCGGCTACTGGGCCGCTGGGTGCAAAGGTCATCTCCACGCCCTCGGGTATGTAACCGACCACGTCATCGCGAGTGAGTCGCCCGCCTGCGGCGGCCCGTAGGGTGTTGGCCATGCCGAGGGTCGCAAAGCCGCGGCTGCAGCGATACCGGCTGCCATCAGGTAGGTCGACCACACCCGCCTCGCTCTCGTCGGCCCCCGCCAGGGCCGAGCCGAGCATCACTGCGGCCGCACCCGCAGCCAGCGCCTTGGCTAGGTCGCCGGACTGGCGCACCCCACCGTCGGCGATGACTGTCGCGTCCCGCTGCGCCGCAGCGTGCGCGCAGTCGATGATCGCGGTCAGTTGGGGCACGCCGCTGCCCGCTACCAGCCGGGTGGTGCACACCCCCCCGGGGCCGATACCGACCTTGACCACATCGGCGCCCGCATCCAGCAGATCGTTGGTGCCCCCCGCGGTCGCCACGTTGCCTGCCACGATCGGCACTCTGGGGTGGCGCGCGTGCAGTTTCCCGACAGTGTCGATCACCTGGTCGCTGTGCCCGTGCGCGACGTCAACCAGCAGCAGATCCGCACCGTGCTCCACCATCAGTGCGGCCCGGTCCAAGTAATCACCCTTGGTGCCCACCGCCGCGCCGACCAGCAACCTACCCACCGGGTCGACGGTGGCCGGGCCGGTGCCCACCGGGCCTGATTTCACTGAGGCGATGTGCGTTGCCTGCCTCTCGACGGTCTGCATCCGATGGACGAAGCCCAGCCCGCCCACCCTGGCCAGCGCCGCTGCCATGGCTCCACCGGTGCACCACTGGGTGTTGGCGCCAATCACCGGGACCCACAGCCGGACCCCCGGTGCAAGGTCCACAGTGGTGTCGACGTCGGCGCGGCTGCGCACCCGAGTCCGGTGTGGGACCAACAGCACGTCGTCGAAGCTGAGCCCGGTCCGGATCGGCTGCCCGAAAATGGTCATCTTCTGCCTTCTCCTCACGGTCGGTCGGCTTGTGGCTCAGCGCCCGCGTTCGTCACCCCACACCAGCACGTGCAACCGGGTGCAGACGTTCCACCCCCTGGCCACTGCGGCATCGGTCAGCATGGCGAGACCGGTGAGCACGGCACTGGGAGTGGCGCCTTTCGGCATGATCCACACCGGGGCCAGGTTGAACCGGTCCACCAACGTGCCGACCTCGTCCAGGTCGTCGCGGTCGGCGCACACGAATTTGAACCGGGCGGACGGGTTACCCGCGAACGCGGCCAGCGCCTCAGGGACCAGCCGTCGCGGCTCGGCCACGCCGGAGTGGGCGAGCTTGACGGAGACGTTGAAGGCCACCCCCGACTCCGCCAGCTCCTCCAACGGCGCCACGGTCCCGTTGGTCTCTATCTCCACCTCGATTCCGTCGTCGACGAGTCCGGTCACCAGCCCCAGCAACCTGCGCTGCTGTGACAGCGGCTCACCGCCGGAGATCACCACCAGGCCCGAGCCAAGCCCGCGTAGCCGGTCACCGACCTGGGCGGCGGACATCGCGTGCAGCTCGCGGCCGGGGTCGAAGCGTCTACCGGTGTCGCTGACGCCCCACCAGTCCCAGGTGTATGGTGTGTCGCACCAGGAGCAGGTCAGGTTGCACCCACCCAGGCGCAGGAAGACGCATCGCCGTCCCGTTGACGGGCCCTCGCCCTGCACGGTCGGACCGAAGATCTCGTTAACCACTAGAACGTCGTGCCCGGTGGGACTGGTGTTTGGGCGGCAGGATTCCTTGGCCGTCATATCGGGTCCTTATCCAGCCGCGACAGACGCGCGCAGGTCGAGCGGCCGCAACCGACGATTACCGCGGCCGCCGCCATCGCGTGGTCCACCGCGGCGATCCACGGCTCGCCCCGGGCCAGGGCAACGGCCAGGCCGGCGACGAACGCGTCGCCTGCACCGGTAGCGTCAACGCAGGAGACTTGGCGCGCCGGGTAGGTCGACCAGGAACCGTCCGCCGCCGCGCACACGGCACCGCGCGCCCCGGTCGTTACCACCACAGCGGGCAGCCCGCGGGCTGTCAGAGCCAGCGCGTCAGTCACCGGGTCGCCCGTGCCGCCACCGAGCAGCTCGGCAGCCTCGAACTGGTTGAGTACCATGAGGGCCAGAGAGCGAAACAGCTCCCAGCGCGGGCCCGAGGCCGCGATGTCGGTCGGTAGCCCCCACAGCGGGACACCTCGCCGGTTGGCCCACACCCGCAGCCGAGTCAGAGTCGCCAGCGGCGACCCGGTCTCCACTAGGACGGCGCGCGCGCCGCGGAGCCAGCCGGTCGCGGCCGCCACCACTGGCCATGAGAGTTCGTCGGCCGCGGGCAGGTGGATACCTGCCCACACCGGGTCGCCTTCGGTGGAGATCTCGCAGTCGAACTGGCCGATGCTCCGAGCCACCGGCGCGGTCAGCACCGCCGCGCCCAACCCGGTCAGTCGCCGCTCGAAGGCCGCGCCTACCGGCCCCGGCTCGCCCAACCCGACAAATCCGGCCTCCGCGCCGAGCCTGGCCAGGTTCTCCGCCACGTTGCGGGCGATCCCACCGTGACCACTGAGGACAGTCCATACCGGCAGGCCGGACATCGAGCCTGACCGGGACCAGCGCCGGTCGAGCACCATGGAGCCGAGAACACCGACCCGCTCGGGTCGGGCCGCACGCCCTGGTCCGAGCGGGGCGAGTAGCCTCGCCGAGTCGAGCATGTCAGTCAACCCTTGGCCGGAACTCTGCCCAGGTCTTGGGGGTTTCGCTTACTGAGACGGCCACCAGCTCGGGCAGCTTCTCTCGCCATGTCGTAAAGATCCAGCGGGCTAGTTGCTCGGCGGATGGGTTGAGATCAATGATGACGTCATTGAGGTGTCGGTGGTCGAGGGTGTCATCCGTCCATGCTTTGAACTCTCCGAGGTCGCGGTAGTCTCGCACGAATCCGGCCTCGTTGAGGCCGGATTCCTGCGCCTTTAGCTCCAAGACCACGGTGTAGTTGTGCCCGTGCATCCGCGAACACGGGTGATCGGCGGGCAGGTGATCGAGGACGTGGCTCGCCGAGAAGCCGAATTCCTTGCGTATGGCGAACACGGGCTGTCCTTTCCACGCGAGTCCGACCGCGAGTGCGGCGAACCAGTTCGCGCACGAACCCACGGACAGTGGGTGGAGACGCGGTCGACCGGCGATCGTTGGATAACTTGATCCTGCATGACTGATCGTGCACTGTCCGGCGGCCGGTGACAACCCGGCCGAGCCGCTCTGGAAGGGACTGTGCGCCAGCGGATTGCGGATAGTTCCAGCTCAGCGGGCGTCCAATACGGGGGGTGGGGCGGCAAAAAAATTTTTTATCCCCACCGTGCTACGCGCGTAGATCTCCGCACGTCGGTGCGGCAACGGGTACGGCGGCCGGAGGTCGGCACGACGACGTTCAGATGTTGTAACCGAGGCTGCGCAACTGGCCGCGAATTGCGGTGCTGGCGGGCACCGGCTCGGCGGGGCTGTGCGCGGCGTTGTAGCCCGCCAGCGCCGCCACCAGATCCGCGGTCTCCGCGCCGGGGTCCAGCCGGGGGACCAGGTCGTCGCCGAATCGCTCGACCCAGTGCTCCTCAACTGCCTCGATCCGGAATTGCTTGCCATAGCGGTGATGCATACGCACGAGCCTGCGGTCACCCAGGTACACACTCTCGCCGAGCAGCACGTGCCTGAGCGGCTCCTGGCTCTCACCGCGTAGCTGCCGCTGCTGGAAGGCCACGAACTCCCGGGTATCGGCGCCGTAGGTCTGGCTGAACGCGATAGCGTGGCCGTCCAACGCGCGTTCGCCGCGCACCACCGGCGCCAGCGTCTCGCCGTCGAACCCGGGCGAGCCGGGCGCAGGGGAGATATCTGCTAGCTCCAGCACGGTCGGTACGATATCGACCGTGCGCACCCTGTGCGCGTGCAGCCCGGGAGCCACACCGTCGCCCCAGAAGATCAGCGGCACCCGCAATACCCCTTCGGACAGGGAGTTGTGGTGGCCGTAGGACTCCGCGTCCAGCTCATGCCCATGGTCGCCGAAAATCACCACGAGCATGCTGGCCCCGCTCGCCTCGAGCCTTGCCCGCAGCCGCTCCAGGAACGGCTCGAACCGCTCGCGCAGGAAGAACTCGATGCCCTCCAGGTATAGCTCGAACAGACGATCGTAGGCTCCGGTGTCGTAGAGATGATTGGTGATCCGCTTGTACCGCAGGAACAGTTGGTGGTCCTCGGCCTCGCGGAAGGTCTCGGTAATCTGGTCGGTGGGTATCGGCAAGTCCTCGGGCAGCTCAGCCTCCAGCTCGGTGATCTTAGCCCGGTAGGCTTCGCCACCGAAACGCAGGTTGTGGAACCCATAGGGCAGGTGGACACCGCCGAAGTGCGCAAACGACATGCTCGAGTCCGCCTCGACAACCTCCTCGATGAACCGGTCGTCGTCTTCGCGCAGGTAGACGTCCACGTCGTTGGTGAAACCCAGCTCCGGGCCCAGGATGATTGGGAAGTCGACCTTCATCACGGTGCGCCTGCCCGCAGTTCGGCCATGGCCGAACACCGACGGCCCGGCCAGCCTGCCGTTGTAGAATTCGAACAAACCGTTGTGCAGCGGGAACCGGCCGGTCAGGATCGCACCGTGGGACGCGGCGGTGTAGGGTGCGGCTGAGATCGTGTTCGGGAAGTAGGCGCCCTCGGCCACCAAACGGTCAAGTACTGGAGTTGCGGGGGCGCGCAGTCCTGGGTACTTCGCGGGCCACAGTGGGAACGGGCTGGCCCCGACGCAGTCGCTGCGCAGAGTATCTATCGAGACGAGGATAATGTGATCATACCGGGACGCAGCCGTCATGGCGGGGAATTCCTCTCTGGCGGGGTGTCATCCGAGCGAGCCGGCGATGGCACCGAGCTCGTTGAGGGGCCTGTCAAGCATTATGATCTAGCCGCGGCGCCGATTGCGCGGATTTCCGCAAAGCCCCTGGCTCGGCCCCGATCCATCGAGAATTCTCTGCGATCTTCGATTGACCCCTCGGCTTATAGTGGATCAAGTGCTGACCAGATGCGATCTTTGGCCTCGTTGCTGAATTCGACCAGGAGCCCTGGTTCTACGGTGAGGACCGCTTCCGAGCCGGCTCCCGTCCAGCTGGGGCAGATGGTCGGGGTTGAAGTCCTCCAACGTCTTGACCTGGGGAAAGTGGCGGTGCGGATCCGCATGACGGTGTCCTTGGAATCGCGCGGTCGGCGACCTGGCGCTGCAGGACGGCGGCGAGATATACCTCGTGGGACCAGCTCTCGTCGCGGGCCTGGTCGACAAGCTGCCAGAACTGACCGATCGTCGGGGGCTTCAATACTCGGGCCAGGTGGGCGATCACCGCGGGCGTCCCGTCCCTGGCCCAGGGCTTCGGCGTGTTCGCGATCTGTCCGGGTTTGCCACAGTGGAAGCCATGGTGAGTGAGCGCGTCGGTTGGTGTGGGCGCGCCGGCCGGTCGGGATGAACGCGTGACCGGCGCGGCGTAGGGCGTTGGTGACGGCGGAGCGGATTGTTGCGAGGTTTCGCGGGCGCGTGCCGCTGGAGTCGCAGCCGTGAGGAACTCCCCGGCGTAAGGGGCGCGGAACGCGACCAGCAACCCTCACAATCAGTACCAATCCGACAGACGGAACGAACACAGCCAACCCTCAAAAATGCCAAAGCCCTGGTCCCTGGCCGGGGCGGTCGTGGTCATGGCTGGCTCTCCGTTCCGGTGGGGTCGAAGTCGACGCCGAACAGGGCGTCGTAGTCGGGCAGCGCCCGCAGCGCGACCCGGTGGCCGTCGGCATACCGGCGGGTCGCCGCTCGGCCTGGCGGTCGGCGGCCAACGCATGGCGCATCGCCTTCGTGGTGGCGGCGTGCGTCGGGTCGGTCAGGAGGGCGTGCGGCACCCGCTGCGCGGATGGCTGGCGACGACCTGGCCGTCACAAACCGCGGTGAGACGCTCTCGAGGGTGGCGGTGACGTCGACGAACCGGCCGATCATCCGCGGGTCCACTGAGTAGTCGCAGGCGTCGACGCGCATGTAGTAGTCCCGGCCGAGGCTGGCCGCTGGCTGGTGCTGGTCGTTGCGGGGAGGCCTTGGTACTGGTTGGACGCTGCGGTGATCCGGAGATCAGTGGTGGTAGGGAGTGCCCAGCCGGTGTGGGCCTGGGTGAGTCCAAGGGTGACGAGGCGGCGGAAGTTGACGGCGGCGGCGCGGTGGTGAAGCCAGGTGATGCGATCAACTGCGGTGCAGTATCCCTGTGACGCAACCCAACCCCCCAGCGGCCTTGACGTAATCTCCCATCTCGACCTCCTCCGCCTGCACCCCCGCGGCCCCGAGTGCACGCCGGATCCCGGGCGCGCCCGAAGGCATGAGCACCAGCCCCGGCTCCACCACGACCAGATTCAACCCGCGCCGCAGCACCAGCTCCTCGGTCGGATCAAAGTCGAGCAGCCGGAAGCCAAGCCCGTGCAACACCGCTCGCAACGGCGGGGTCGCGGCCGCCGCGTGCACGGCGGCGAGCCGGTGGTCGAGGAACACCACCGTGCCGAGCAGATGCTGCACTCCCGGGCCAAGTGGGATTCGCTCCGTCCGTGCGCCACAGCCGCGCAGCGCGCCGCCGACTTTACGGGCGCCCGCAGTGTTCGTCCGGAACCCGGTACCCACCAGCACCAGCTCCGGGTCTGCCCACAGCGCGTCGGCCCCCTCGAAGGTGGCCCGGCCGGTAAGGGTACGCAGAATCGGGTAGCCCGCCGAAGCCAGTACCGCCGCAGTGTGCCGTTCCTCCCCAGCCCGCTGCCGCGACGCGGGTCTGCCCAGCACCGCGCCGTCCGGAGTCATGAGGAACAGATCGCGTTGGAATACGACGTTGGGCGGGCATTCGTCCGGCACCATCCCTACCAGCACGTCAACCGCGAGTCGCCTGAAAGCGGCGATAATGGCCTCGCACTGGTCGCGTAACGCGGACAAGTCAACCTTCTCGAGCATCAGCCTGCTGTTCGGTTCCGCGTCGACGGAAAGGCTGCATGGGGGCCGGACGAGCAGAACCCGCCGCAGCCTGGCGTATTCGGATCGGTAGCCACAGCGGGTCCAAAGTCGCCCCTCAGCGACCTCGGCGCCGTGCGAGGCTACCCGAGCATGCCAACCGGGGCCTGCGAGTGTGCTCGGCAGCCTTTCAGATCCAGGTGTCTGGGCTGTCATAGCCTAGTCTCCTTGCCGTCTCTGCCACCTCACCTCCCAGCACCGGCCGCACCTCCCCTGCTCGGTCCAGCCACCGCCGCGGGCGAGGCGCCCGGGTGGCCACCACCGGGTCAATGCCCGAGTAGGCGGCCCTGCCTAACGATCCCTCGAATGGGATTCCCAACCAGCTGGAGATGCGCCGCAGCTCGGTTACCCTGGAGTCCGCGTCCCGCGTCAGGTCCTCGAAACGCACGCGCAGGCAGTCGATGGCGCTGCGGTCCAGCTCCGCCATGATTGCCTCGTGGCTGGAACGCCATTGGAAAGCGCATACTCGGGCCAGAGGCTCGGCGATGTGGTCCGCCCAGCCCGGCGGCAGGTCGAACTTCCACCAGTGCCGGTCAGCGGGACGATAATCGACGTAACCGGCGATGCGTAGCGGTACGGGCAGCCGATAGGAGTGAAAGCCGTGGTGACGCCAGCCATCGATGAGACCGTTGACCGAGGCGGCGGGATTGCGGGTCAGGTGCAGCACACGAAGCCGAGCGTTGGGGAACAGGGCACGCAGGAAGTCGAACCGGTGCACGTTACTAGGGGTCTTGACAATCAGCGGCATGGTCTCCAACGCATGCGGGTCGGCGGGCCGCCACGGCTGGGTCAGCACGAACGGCGGTTCCTCGACCAGGATACGCCCGGGGGGCCGCATCGGCGGCTGGGAAGTGGGCATGTCGTAAAACCCCTCTTCCATGTAAATACCGCGGCTGGCCAACTCCGCCAGCAGACGGCGATGGAATCGCTCGGTGTTCCAGTCCCCTGCTCCACTCCGGGGGAGCACCGCGCAGGCCGCGTCGGCCAGCATGAACGGATCAATGTCCATCTCAGGCCACTGCACCGACAGCCGCCAGGCGACGTCGAGGGCGAATCGGTCCACTGCCTCCTCATCGACCTGCGCAGCAGGGGTGCCCACGTCCAAGGCTAGGTCGTGCTCCAGCGCCAGACGCACAGCCGGGTTCAGAGCGTACAGGTGCGCGGCATCTAGTCGGTCGGAACCGGTGCCGCTGTTGGGATGACCCAATCCAGCCAGGCGAAGGAACGGGTTGATCTCCGCGCGGAAGTGCAGGGCGTGCGGACTCAGCCGCAGTAACTCGGCGAGCATGCTGGACCCACCACGGGAGCCCGAGGCAATCATAATAAGCTCGCTCACCCGCTCAGTAAATCGCGGCGGCGCAGGGCCCCGAGCGGCGCGCAACTGGTGCAGCCGCGCGGCGAGCCCTGCCGCGCCCGACTCCACGACGCCCCTGGCCGTGGCATGGTCGCTGGCCATCACGGCCCAGCTCACGGCAAGAGTTTGCGCATCGAGTAGACGCACCAGCGCCACCGATCGCGTACCGAGCCGTCCTGGCTGACCTCGAATGGGTGGACCGCCCGGACCTCCCTCGGGGCGTCGTAGTACAGCCGGTAGATCTCCTGCCTGTGCGCGGGCGTGGTCTCATGCGTATCGATCCACAGGTCGATCGACTCCCACAGGAAGTACTCGGTCATTTTCAGGTCGATGAACCCCACGCCCTGCAGCAGGGACCGGAACTCTGGTTCGCGGAACATCTGGAAGAGCAACGGTTGCTTCTTCTTGAATATGCGGAACATCCAGTAGGCGTCCTCATCGGCGTAGGGCATGATCTGGCCGACGATGAACTGGCCACCGGGCCGTAGTACTCGGTAGATCTCAGCGAGCGGAAGTTCGGGCTGCGGTAGCAGATGTAGCACTTCGCGGTTGACGACCAGGTCGAAGGATGCGTCCGGGTACGGCAGGTCGTACACGGTGCCCCGGTCCACCCGGTCCAGTCGCTGGGAGGCGAGTTCAACCATCTCCGGGGTGATGTCCAGGCCGATCATCTCCCCGACCTTGCCGCGGAAGGAGTCGCCGACGACACCACTGCCGCAACAGACGTCGAGCATCCGCGCATCCGCAGGCACATCGCACAGCGCGGCGTGCTCGGCGAGCAGGCCCTCGTCTGCGAGCCACGAGCAGGAGTCGTGCCAGTTGCGCGACCGGATGCCGAACTGTCGCCTGTAGACCTCGTAATCGATCTCCAGCTTGCGCCGCTGGTAGCGTACTGCCCTGCCGGCCAGGCGGGCGGCGAGCCTGGCACGTGTGGCGTCCAGCGCCCTGGCCACCACGCGTGCGCCCAGTCCCGGCTCGCGGCGCAACGTGGCCGCGACGGTCTCGGCCACGGCCCTACGCACGAACGGCCCGACCTCCGGGCTCTGCAACCGCCGTTTGGTCTGGCCGTCGAACCGGGGCGAGTCCATCCGCAACGACACCACCGCAGTCAGGCCCTCAAGGATGTCGTTGGTGGTGATCCGTTCGCCGGCGAACGAGTCGAGCATCCGATTCATGCTGGCATGGTCGTTGATCGCCGAGGCCAGACCCGTGCGCAGCGCGTCGACGTGCGCGCCGCCCTGGTCGGTGCGCACGGCGTTGACGAAGCTGGACATCTCCTCGGCGTACCCCTCGGTCCACTGGAGAGCAACGTCCAACACCAGATCGCTGCGCTCGGCGGTGATAATGATCGGTTCCGGGTGCACCACCTCTGCGTCGCGATTCCGTTGGGTGAGGAACCCCTTCACGCCCTCGACGTAGTCGAACGTCTCCTCGGTGTCTGTGCGCTCATCCACCAGCCGCAGCACCAGCCCGGGGTGCAGGAACGCCAGTTCAGCCATCCGGGCGGCGAGAACGCCCGTCACGAAGGCAGCAGCATCGAAGATCATCATATCGGGACGAAAACGCACCAGCGTACCGTGCCTGTCGCTGGTCCCCACCATGTCCACGGTGGTGGTCGGTTCCCCCCGGCCATAGCTCTGGGTGTACATGCCGCCATCGCGGTGCACCTCGACCCTCAGCCATTCCGACAGCGCGTTGACACAGGACAGGCCGACACCGTGCAGGCCTGCCGAGCGCCGGTAGGTGTCACCCTGGAACTTGCCGCCGGAGTGCAGGGTCGTCATCACGACCTGCAGCGCCGGGACGCGGAGGTCGGGGTGTTCGTCGACCGGAATACCCCGACCGTCATCGCTTACCGAGCAGGAACCGTCGGCGTGCAGCACGACCTCGATCAGCCCGCACGTGCCCACCGCGAACTCGTCGACCGCGTTGTCGATCAGTTCGAAGACCAGGTGGTGCAGGCCCTCGGTGCCGGTCGAACCGATGTACATCGACGGATTGCGCCGAACCGCAGTAAGCCCGGAGAAGAGCACGATGGACCGCGCGGTGTATTCTGGGGCGCGCGCGGGTCGCGCAGCGATCCGTGCCATCGGTTTAGTTCCCCCTGCCGTATCGGTCATATCGACTCCCTCATCCGGCCTCGGCAGGCGCGGCGGCCCGACCGGTCAACTCGGACAGTGCGGCCCCCAGACGCTGCACATGTGCGTTCTTCAGCGCGCACAACGTGGTCAGCCAACTCGCCGCGTCGGCTATCCCCTCGGTGTGCGCCAGCGCAACTAGCCGAGGATAGTGCTTGGTGGCCGCCTCGGCCGCGCCCGCGACTGCGGCCGCAAGGTTGAGCGGAGTATCACCCATCGGCATCTCAGTGCTCGGATCACCGACCTGCTGAAGGAAGTCGATGTGTCCGTGGGCGACACAGGCTACGCTCTCGGCCATCTCAGTGAATAGCCTCGCCACCTCCATGTGGCCCTCGATCTCGGCCACCTGGGCGAAATAGGTATAGCGCTGCACCGCCGTCGCCTCACTGGCGAACGCCGCCCGCAGATCAGCGAACAAGAAACCTCGGGCCTGCTCGTCAACCGGTTCTCCGGTCGGTTCGCTCATCAATTCACCCACCAATTCGTCGGTACTGTTCCATGATCCAGGCCGAACCCGGCCCCGGATCCGAAAGAGGCGGTCCGCTGTCTCCGTGCGGCGCGCCGTGCCCACCAGTCGAGTCCAGCGAGGTCCTAGGAGCCCTCTGAGCACAGTGGACCGTCGTGCTGCATCCCGGCCCCGGTAAGCGCGTCCAACCCCAGGCTTGCAGCAATCCTCTGGCAGACGAGACGGAAACTGGAAAGTACGCCTGAGCTGGGACGATTGAGCTTGCCGAGGGCCTACGTCCGTCCGACTCCTCCAACTACACCATGAAAGACCTGAGCTAACCAGTGTTTCGGTAAATTTGCCGGCCAGCAGATCACGATGGGCGGAGGGATCCGCCGGATCGGCAGGCTATGGATCGTGGTCCCCTCGGTGATGCCGGCGGCGCAGAGGATGCTGACGGTGAGATTGCAGCCAGGCACAACCCGTGGTCGAGCGCCACAACGAGCGCCGAGGGCTTGCCGCCGCGGTCGCATGAGCCCGGCACGGCCCTGCCACCGAGGGCGATGCGCTGGCTGGCCGGGCCGCGGCGTGGTCCGGCCAGCGGCCCAGGCGCCGATCCCCACATCATAGAAGTCAGCGGAAGGTTGCTACTCCTGCTGGTGAACTCACCAATAGTCGGCGGCCACTCTCACGGCCGCCGCGAAGAAATGCACACCCGTCAGCAGCGCGCCAGGATGGCGCCATAGGCACCGGTCCCCTCGGCCCCAACCCGCACTAGCGTGCCGAAGCCGCGCAGCCAGTCGAGCAGCTGGCCGTAGCCGGCCGCGGTGCCGACACGAGCAGCCGCCCGGTGCTGTCGAGCGCCGCCGGGGTATGGCTGTCCTTGTGAGTGTTGACGTCACCTGTGACCTCGACCGTCTGCTGGTGCTGTGTCAGCGTGGAACAGCTGTCCCTTCACCTCGGCTGGCAGGGGCGGCACGCACCAGCCAGGCGACGGAAAAGGCAGTGAAGGGGCCTCTGGCCAGGCTCCTATAAGGTCACCCGCCCGTCCGGTGAGGCACACCTAGCCCCGCACCGACACAGCCTCAGATCCGAGTGAGGACACCAAGGTCAGTCGGGCGTTGGGCTAGGACTACAACAACAGGTGTCGTGATCAACAGATGCGCCAGTGCCGCGACCTGCGTCTTTGTGATGGATCTTCAGTCTCGGCCGAGCGCCATCTCGGCGTGTCGCCGCCGACACGCCGAGAGGTTCCGCTGTAGTAGGACTTTGTTAGGTTGTTGATCGTGTGGTTGTGGGGTGGGGATCCGGGTCTGGTTGGCTGCTTGCTGTGACGCCGGAGGAGATGGCGGTGGTGCGTCCGGTCGTGGAGGAGTTCGCGGCGCGGATGTTCGTGGATCTGCCGCGTAGGGATCAGCGGGCCAAGGGTGAGCTGTATCTGCGGGGGCTGCTGTTGGACGGGAAGCGCAAGAGCGTGCAGCCGATGGCGGAGCGCCTCGGGGTGGATCATCAGCAGTTGCAGCAGTTGCAGCAGTTCCTGCGGAACTCGACGTGGGACTACGCCGAGGTTCGCGCCCGGCTGGCCGGCTGGGCGGTCGGGTTCGTCCGCCCGGAGGCGCTGGTCATCGATGACACGGGCTTCGTGAAGGACGGGGCGGCGTCGCCTGGGGTGGCCCGGATGTACTCGGGGACGTTGGGCAAGGTCGGGAACTGTCAGATCGGGGTGTCCGTGCACGCGGCGACGGACTGGGCGTCGGCGGCGCTGGACTGGCGGCTGTTCCTGCCTGCCAGCTGGGACGACACCGGCCTCGACGACCCGGACGAGGCCGCGGTGGTGCGTGCCCGCCGCGAGAAGGCAGGTGTTCCCGACGGTGCGCGGCATCGGGAGAAGTGGCGTCTGGCGCTGGACATGCTCGACGAGATCGCCGGCTGGGGTGTGCCCGCCCGGCCGGTACTCGCCGACGCCGGCTACGGCGACTGCGCGCAGTTCCGCCAGGGCCTGACCGACCGCGGCCTGGTCTACACGGTCGGGGTCACCCCGACCGCCACCGCCCACCCGGGGGCCGCCGAACCCGTGACCGCGCCGTACACGGGCAGCGGTCGCCCGCCGCTGCCTGCCTACCCGGACCCGCCGGCGACCTTGAAAGCCCTGGTCCTGGCCGCCGGCCGCGGTGCGCTGCGGTGGGTGACCTGGCGGCGCGGCACCCACAAGACCCCCGGCAACACGGCCGCGCTGATGCGCTCCAGGTTCCTGGCCCTGCGGGTCCGCCCCGCCGCCAAAGCCCTGACCCGAGACGATGACCGCAGCCTGCCCGCCTGCTGGCTGCTCGCCGAATGGCCCCCTGGCAAGAACGAACCCACCGACTACTGGCTGTCCACCCTGCCCCCGGACATCCCCCTGCGCCGACTCGTCCGGCTCGCGAAGCTGCGCTGGCGCGTCGAGCACGACTACCGCGAACTCAAAGACGGCCTCGGCCTGGACCACTACGAAGGCCGATCCTTCGACGGCTGGCACCGCCACGTCACCCTCACCTGCCTCGCCCAAGCCCTCTGCACCCAGCTGCGCCGCACCCCAAAAGCCCCTGCGCCGGCCTGACCCTCTACGGAGTCCTCCGCATGCTCCAGACCCTGCTCGCCGTCTGGACCGGCGCCTGCCACACCTGCCACCGCCCCTACGAACCGCTACCAGCCAAGCCAGCCAGAGTCACCTAACAAAGTCCTAGTAGTACTAGCAACCGAGGGTCGTTAGGCCGACCGGTGCGGGGCTCACGTACATCCTCACTGTCAGCCGTGGTCACGGGCTGGTCAAGAACGCTGTCGATCGATCGAAAATGATGTCGCGGCAGGGATGGCGTCTCGGACAGCGGTCAGGCTGGCGCATGAACCCCATGATCAGGGGAGTGCCATGCCCGAACGAGTTACCTCTCGACTTTCGCGGTTTTCTTGATCTCCAATTTTATGGTTGACGTCGCGTGAGACGTGTTCTGTGCGTGTTTGGTGTGCTGGTTCGTGGTGGGGTGTTTGAGCTGGTTTGCGGTCTCGGGTCGATGTCTGTTTTGTCTGGTTCCCGGGCTGTGGGGCCGGGATGGGGGCTGGTCAGGCCGCGAGGGCGCTGTCGGTGGTGGCCCAGGCGAGGCGGAGGGTGTGGATTTCCGCGTCGGTCGGGTTCGCGGGCCGTGTGGGCTGATATTGGGTGGTGATCAGGACGCGGCGGAGCTTGACGGCGAGGTCGGCGGTGCAGGGGCGGGTCTTGGTGGTGTACCAGGGGGTGCGGGCGCGGTGGTCGGCGGCGTCGCCGTGGTGGTGGCCGGTGGTGAGGTACCAGGCGAAGGCGAGGGTCTGGCAGGTCAGGCCGAACGGGACGGTGCGTTCGACGGCGGCGGTGAGTCGGTTGCGGGCCTGGCCGACCCCGAAGATCTGCTTCGCGTCCGCGATCGCGACCTCGATCGACCAGCGGGCCGCATAGCGGGCGACGAGCTCGGCGGGCCTGGTCAGGGTGTCGGTCGTGACGAGCGCGAGGTCGTAGGTCCCGGGCCGGTCGGTGTCGCGGACGAGGACGACGGTGACGGGGCGGGGGCCGAACACTCCGTACCACAGGCAGCGGATGACCGCCGTGTGCACGGTCCCGGCGCGGCCGTAGCGGGTCACGGCCGTCGGGCGGAACGTCGCGGCCGCGGCGAGCTGGGCGAGGGAGGGCAACCGGTCGCCCTTGAGTCGGGGCCGGCCACGTCTCCCGGTGCGGGGTGGGGCGGGGGCGAACAGGGCGGCGTCGCGGCGGAGCCGGGTCGTCCAGGTCACCGAGGCCGGCAGTCCCCTGAGCTCGTCGCCGGCGTAGGCGGCATCCGCGACGACGTGGACCCGGCGGGCGGGGAACGCCCCGGCCAGCTGTTCGACCGCGCGGGCGGCCAGCCAGAGCCGCGAGGCCGAGACGGTGTCCTTGCGGACCAGGCGGGCCAGGACCGGCAGGCAGACCGGCCGGCCGAGCAGCGGCGCCGGCACGACGAGGCCGACGATCACCCAGTTGTTGCCGAACCCGACCTGGTCTGGCCCCTTCGCGGATCCGTCGTGGAACCAGCCCACCGCCCACACCTTCTTCCCCGCCCGGTGGAACAGGGTGTCATCGACGACGACGTGCAGCGGCCCGGCCGGGACGAGGCGGTCGACGACGAGCCGGGCGAGCGCCAGGCCGACCTTCTCCGGCGACCAGACCGCCCGCGCGAAAAACCGGTGCGCCCGGTCGTGCGGCCACAGCGTGGACAGGCCCGCGCCGACGAGCATCCCGCACACCGTGCGCCGCCCGCCGGTGGCGAGCATCCCCACGACGAGCGCCCGGAACGTCCGGAACGACGGCGCGGTGAAACACGGCCGGAAACCCTCCAGCAGCACCGCCAGAGAAACCGGTATCGTCACGTCCGGGAGCATCGGCGTCCAACTTTCGGGTTGGTACAGGAAACGCTGATGCTCCCGCCACCAGCCCCTCGCGCTGGCCTTCCACCCCTCCGCCACGCACCGCGATACCACCGGCAGGCACCAGGGAATCATCCACCCGAAAGCAATCGGGAAAATTATCCAGCCGTTGCCAGACACTGATCTGGATCAAGAAAACTGCGAAACTCTAGTTACCTGCCCGTCTCGTTATCGGTACTGCCACCTGATCCATCCTCTTCCCCGCGACCCACCAGGGATCAATTTATGATCTGCTCGAAAGCAGCTTCATGTAGGTCTACCAGGCCAACCACGAGCGGCTCCCCGCAGCCGATGAAGGACGCGCGCCTCGACAGACAGGGGAGTCAGTCGTATATATGGCCTGGGCCTTGCTACCGAGCGCCGACCGCCCTAGACTCGACTGAGCGAGAGGTCATCTTCGGCGCGCGAGGGGAACTCCATCTGCATGTCACAAAAGAGCACATCGCGCAAAAATGTTCTGCTTATTTCCCTGGACACGCTGCGCGCCGACGTCGCATACTCAGGAATCTTCCCGACGTTGCGCGGACTCAGCGAGTCCAGCGTCATGTTCAGTCAGGCGATATCCTCTTCACCGTTAACCCCGGTCAGCCATGCCACGGTGCTGTCGGGCAGGCAGCCACCGGTACACGGGGTGCGACACCTGTTCCAGGAATCGATGAACTCTGAGGTGACGACACTCGCCGAGGTGCTGCGAGAGCAGGGGTACGCCACCGGCGCGGTCGTCGCCTCACCTGGAATGAACGCCTGGTACGGTCTCGGCCGCGGCTTCGACCACTATGACGATTGGGTTCCCCCGTTGGCCGACGGTGGTGACGCGCTGCGGGTGGTCGACGTCGAACTGCGCGGCACCGCGATGAAGCGGGCGCCGATGGTCACCGAACGGGCGTTGCGGTGGTTCGAGCGCCAAGGGCCGAGGCCGGTGCTGCTGTTCGCGCACTATTTCGACTCCCACTGGCCCTATGAACCACCGGAGGACGTGGGCATTCCCGTGCGCAACCCTTACGAGGGCGAAGTCGCCTACATGGACCGCAGCGTCGGACACCTGCTCGACGGGCTGGTCGAGCGCGGCCTTGTCCTCGAGGACACCGCTGTCGTGCTGTTCTCCGACCACGGCGAGGACCTCGGCGGCTGGTACCCCGACGACCATGCGGGCGAGCTGGGCCATCCTGAGGAGCGTGGGCACGGCACCCTGCTGTTCGACGTGACCCAACGAGTCCCGCTGATCGTGCGTGCGTCGTGGGCAGGCTCGCCGGGCACTGTGGTGGACAGCCAGGTTCGGCTGGCCGACGTGATGAGCACAATCCTGGAACTAGTGGACGTTCCCGCGCCGGAGACCGACGGGGTGTCGCTGGTGCCAATGATGAAGTCGGGCACCACCGCCGAGGACCTGCCCGCCTACTGCGAGACGTTCTACCGGCTCGAACTCGCCAAGGCAGACCCGCGCTGGCGCCACCTCAAGGCGCTCACCGCGGTCCGCAAACCCGACCACAAGATCATCTGGGAACGCGGAACCGAGAACGTGGAGCTCTACGATCTGGTTAACGACCCGGCGGAACGCTCGCCCTACGGGTTCTTCGGCCAGGCCCCGCGAAGGGGTTCGGATGAGTCTTGACGCATCCTCGTGGACCGACGCCGAGGGCGTGCCGGTGGTACGGCTGCTGCGCTGGCGCGGGGAGTGGTCCGCGGAAGACCCGGATGCCAACTTCCGTGCCGAGGTCGCCGACTACACCCGGCTCGAACCGCTGACCACGGTGAGCACCCTGGCGAGCAGGCTGGAGATCCCGGTCGGCGCGCTGGTGCGCTACGTGCTGGCGAGATGGGCCACCGGCGGCAGCGCGGGGCTACTGGAACTGGGGCCCACAATGGTGCGCAGGATGTGGGAGCCGGTACGCACCGCCGAGGAGGCCGACTCCGACGAACATCGGCTCGCCGCCTACCATCAGCTGCGGCAGATGCTCTCCTGGCTCAAGGTTCCCTTGGACGATCCAACGGTCTACCCGGTGGCCGGTGAGTGAGGCGGGCGGGCTCCCACCCGCGGCGAGGGTGGCCGGCGGAGCGTCAGGGGCACGCTGTTGCGCCATTCACCTGCACCCCGCGGCTGCAGCTCTACGGGTTCGCTCGACGGTCGTAGACTGGCCCCGGACACGATCATCCTCGCCCTCGACGATCAGCGTCGGCTGCCCACCGCGCTGCGCGCGGAACTCGGGCGGCACGTACCCGACTAACGTGCGGCGGGCACGCTGCCTGCGGTGGACGACGCAGGCTGGGTGGCCGGCGAGCGGTGCGGAATGGTCGACGGCCCGCGCCCGCAGGTGGCCCGGACCTGGTTGGGCCTAATGGTCGCTGACCGCAGGCGCCCCCCGAGCCGGTTCAGTCGCTGCTGGAGGGTGGTCCGGCAACGCCGCCGGCTGCCGGTGGCGGTCGTCGAGCAGGTGCGCGCCCCGCGTCGTAGCAGCCTGTCGAGAGCAGCGCAACCATGACGATCAGGACTCAAGCCACTGAACTGGCCGCTCGGCTGCCGGCCGGCCCGACTGTGCGCGAGCGTGAGCCGGTGGCGGGCGGGCGGGTCACCCGCGACGACGTGGCGCGGTTGGCGGGCACCTCGACGGCAGTGGTCAGCTACGTGGTCAACGGTGGCCCGCGACCGGTCGCGGGCGCCACGAGGGCCAGAGTGCTAGCTGCGATTGAGCAACTGGGGTACCGGCCCAACGCCCTGGCCCGAGGGCTGAGCATGCGCGGGGTAATGCTGCTGGGGCTGGTGGTGCCCGACGCAGCCAACCCGTTCTTCGCACGGTTAGTCCACGCGGTCGAGCGGGCAGCGGCCCGCCGGGGACACCTGTTGCTGGTAGGCAACACGGCGTTTTCCCCTAGCGCGGAAGAGCACTACCTTGACGCATTCTCACGGCTCTCCCCCGCCGCGCTCATCGTAGTCAACTCCGCGGATACCCCCGGGATCCGACACGTCCTGTCGATGCTGGACTGCCGAGTGGTGCTGCTCCACAAGCGAGTCATCGGCTTCCACGGGCCGCTGGTCATCGGCGACGACTACCGAGGGGGCTGGCTGGCCGCCGAGCACCTGGTCGGCCATGGCCGTAAGAGGCCGCTGTGTCTGAGCGGTCCGGACCGGGAGTCCCCGGTGGCCGACCGCGAGCGGGGGTTCTCCGCCGCGCTGCGGGCTGCGGGCGCCCCCGTCACCTCGGTGCTGCGCAGCGGCTTCCTCCGTGCCGAGGCCATGCGCGCTACGCTGGCGGCCATAGCGGGCAGCTACCAGCCGGACGCGATCTTCGCTACCACCGAGGAGCATGCGCACGGGGTGCTCGCTGCGGCGCGGGCTGCGGGGGTGCGGGTGCCCGACGACCTGGCCGTGCTGGCCATGGACGGGCTACCGGAAGGTGAGTTCGCCGCGCCGCCGTTGTCGACCGTGGCGGTAGACATCGCGGGCTTCGCCGATATGGCGGTAAACGAGGCCCTGAACCCCGGACCGGGCGACACCCGGGTAACCGTCTTCGGCGTGCGGCTGGTTCCGCGTCTCAGCTGCGGGTGCGCCCCGGCGCCCGCTCGGACCAGTACGTCCACTACGGACGTCTGATCCGGGCTCACCCACATGAACCCGTCCCCGATGTTGAGGAGCAGACATTTGCCGACCCCCCATAACCGGGACCGGTCGGCGCTACGGATCCTGCTGACGAGCATGATCGGCAGCGCCATCGAATGGTACGACTTCTACCTGTACTCCACCGCGTCGGCGCTGGTACTGGGGCCGCTGTTCTTCCCTAAGAGCTCGCCTCAGGCCCAGATCCTGGCTGTGTTCGCGACCTACGCAGCCGGCTTTCTGGCCCGGCCAATCGGTGGCCTGCTTGCCGGACACCTCGGCGACCGGGTCGGGCGCAAGTCGATCCTGGTGCTGACTCTCGGCGTGATGGGGATGGCCACGTTTCTCGTCGGCCTGCTGCCTACCAGCAACCAGGTCGGGGTGCTGGCCCCCGCGCTGCTGATCGTGCTGCGCGTGTTGCAGGGGATCGGCATCGGCGGCGAGTGGGGCGGCGGGGTGCTGCTGGCGGTGGAGAACGCCCCACCGGGCCGGGGCGGATGGTACAGCAGCTGGCCGCTGCTGGGGTTCCCGGTCGGCCTCGCGTTGAGCACCCTCACCTGGACGGCGCTGGCCCAGCTGCCCAGGCAGGAGCTACTGTCCTGGGGCTGGCGTCTCCCGTTCCTGGCCTCTGTGGTGCTGGTGGGCATCGGACTGTACGTGCGACTGGGCATCGCCGAGACCCCTGAGTTCAGCCAGGCCAGGGCCGCGGGCGAGGTGGTGCGGCTACCGGTGGCACAGGTCCTGCGCGAGCAGCCGCGCCACGTGCTGTGCGGGCTACTGGCGGCGCTCGGAGTGGGCAGCACGGTCTCGCTCTACAGCGTCTTCCTGCTGTCCACCGTGGCCACAGGAGGTGGTCGCCACGATGTCGCGCTGACTGCACTGGTCATCAGCGCCGCGTTGCAGTGTCTCTCGATACCGCTGTTCGCCACACTGTCGGATCGGATCGGGCGCAAACCATTGATGGTGTTCGGTTACGCGGTCGCCGCAGCGACCACCGTCCCGGCGCTGCTGTGGTTCGACAGTGGAAACCTACTCGCGGTGAGCGCAATCTACGTCATGGCCATATCGATCGGGCACGGCGGCTGCTATGGTAATCTCGCGGCATTCCTCTCCGAGCTGTTCCCGCCTACCCGGCGATTCTCCGCGCTTGCGGTGACGTACCAAGTTGGTGTCACCGTCGCCAGCTTCCTCCCGTTGGCCGCCACAGCGATTGCCTCCGGCACGCGCATGACCGTCGATGTCGCACTGCTGTTCTGCGGTGTCGCCACCGTCGCCGCGATCGCGACTTCCCTGGCACCCCAACCTTTCATGCCATCCACCACCACCCCCGTAGGCGATCATGTAGCTACCGTGAGCTAATCACACTCGTCGCTCCCCTTTGCTGATCTGAGAGAGGACATCCACATGGCGACCCTACCCGACCTCGGTGATGCCGACGCCCTGCGGGACTGGCACACCTCCTTCCGTGCGATCCGCGAACACCAACGGATGTACTGGGATGACGCCGTCGGCGCGTGGCTGGTAACTCGGCACGCCGACGTCGAGATGGGCCTGTACGACCACCGGCTGTCCTCACAGGGCCCGACGTCATTCATGGCCCAACTGTCCGCCGAAGACCTGGCGAAATTCGCCGACCTGCAACGATTCTACGAAAGCTGGATGGTCTTCTCCAACGAGCCTTACCACACCGTTGTGCGCGGGTCGGTGCAACGCGTGCTGACCCCGAGAGCGGTGCAGAAACGCCAAGAGGCGGTCCGCGCCGCGGCGCGGTCACTGTTGGACCGGGCCAGAGCGGAGGTCGTCGACGTCAACAGCGACTTCGCCAGACCGCTGGCCACGGCGGTGATCTCGGAGGTGCTCGGTGTTCCAGAGCAGGAGTGGGACAACTGCTCCCGCTGGTCGCACCACATCATCGACTTCATCAGTGCGCCGCAGCCGGATGCGTCGCGGGCCATGGCTGCGGCGGAGTCCTACGACCAGATGTGCGACTATGTCTACCACCTGGTGGAGGAACATCGCCGCACCGGCCGCGACGACTCGCCGATGCTGGCCGTGGCCGACGTCGGCGCGCACGCGGTGGTGGGCACGTTCGCGCAGTTCATGACCGGCGGCTGCGACCCGATCTCGGCCGCGATCGCCAACGCGGTGGCCACGTTGCTCGCCCACCCCGACCAGATGCAGAGACTGGAGCGCGACCGCTCACTGATCCCGACCGCGATAGAGGAGTTCATCCGTTACGAGTCCCCATTCACCCTCGTGCCCAGAGTGGTGACCGAGCCGATGACCGTGGCCGGGCAGCACCTCCACGAAGGCTCTCGGGTACTGTTCATGCTGCTGGCCGCCAATCGCGACCCTGGTGTGTTTGAACGTCCGGACGAGGTGGACGTCGGCCGTTCACCCAATCCGCACCTGGGCTTCGGCAAAGGCAGCCATTACTGCATCGGCGCGGGCTTGGCCCGGCTGGAGATGACCGAGTCGATCGAGGCGATCATCGACATGGCGCCGAACCTGGAGTTGGCAGGCCAGGTGGAATGGTCCAGCAGCTTGGGTCTGCGGTCTGCGGTGAAACTCCCGGTATCGGTGTCCCGATAGCGCCCACCACGTGACGGTCAATTCGGATACTGGCCGCTGACCGCGGTCACGCTGACGTCCGCCACCGTGTTCGAATAGCCGGCGTGCGCGGGCGACAACACTTCTGGCGCGACGCATGCTGCTCGCGCAGGTGGTTCGCAGGGCGCCATGCATACCTGGATTTGGCTCAAGCCACGCCTTTTCAGTTCGATCAATATAGCCGTCCCCAGGCATCACACTGGGGTGCGGGCTGGAGAGGCTCATGCGCAGATGACGCTGGACGAGCGGGTGGGTGAAGGGCGTGTGCTCGTTGACCGACAACGAAGCGGCCACTCCGCTTGCGTGGCCCTGGTAGGAAGGGCTGAAGGGCCTCGGTGCCTATTTTCCACCAGTCGCTTTCGGAACGCGGATCCGATGCCGTGAACCGGTGCGAACTGCACTGCCATCTCGACGGCTCGGTCCGGCTGAACACACTGGCCAACATGGCCGCAGCAGCACGACTGACCCTCGTCGCGCCCATCGAGCGTCTGGCCGTCGCACCGGAGGACGTGGGAGATCTGCCCTCCTTCCTGACATACATCGACATTGCCCTGGACGTGCTGCAGACCCCGGATGCGCTGCGCCGGACCGCCGCTGAACTGGTCGCGGACTGGGCCGCCGATGGGGTCGACTATGGTGAAGCCCGCTTCGCTCCGCAGCTGCACACCCGCGCGGACATGGCGATCGACGATGCGATTATCGCGGTGGCCGACGGCTTGGCGGAGGGAACGCGCGCACATGGAGTCGGCTCCGCGCTGATCGTATGTTGCCTACGCCAGCAGTCTCCGGAGATCAGTCTCATGGTCGCCGACGCCGCCGCGCGGCTACGGCACGTCGTCGCTGGTCTGGATCTGGCGGGCGACGAGCGGGTCCTTGGCGCGCGACACGTCGAGGCATTCAACCTGGCGCACAGCCAAGGTATCCCGGTGACCGTTCACGCGGGCGAGGCGGTCGGTCCCGAGAGCGTGTGGGAAGCGTTGGACGTGCTCGGCGCCTGGCGTATCGGGCATGGGGTACGCAGCGTCGAGGAAGCGGCGCTACTGGATCGTCTGCGCCGGGATCAGATCGTGCTGGAAACTTGTCCACGCTCCAATGTGCTGACGCGGGCCGTGCCCGCGCTGGCGGCACATCCAGTGGCGCGTTTCCTGAACGAGGACATCCGCGCAACGGTCAACACCGACGCGCGCACCACCGCTGCTACCACTCTCACCGCCGAGCTGGATTCGCTCGCCCGGGAGTTCGGCTGGAGCGATGACGAACCCGAACTGCTATGCCGCAACGCCGCCAAGGGCGCCTTCGGTCCGCTGCTACCGACATGGCCGAAAGTCTCATAACCATCCTGCTCACTGCGGGGATGTGTGACGAGTCGACCAATGCCTGGTACAGGACAATCTGTCCGGCGACGTTGCGCTCGGGCAGCAGTGCCAGGCAGACGCTGCCAGACGCGGGCCTCGGCCCAGCCGTGTCGCCGCCGCCAGAGGTCGCTCTCCACACCCCGAACAAACCCGTCGGCGAACATCTGCCCGCAGTGGCACCGCGAGCACCGGGTCGCGGCAGGTCAGGTCAGAGCCGGCAGGCCCAGCACACGCGCGGCCCAGGGCAGGGCGATGCGTAGCTGAACCAGCTGGATGCCGCGGACCCCCGGTGCGTCGGGGATAGGCGGCTGGCCTGCGCGCGCGGCGAAGAAACCCGCCACGTGCGCGGCCATAGCCGGGTCGAGGTCGGCTACGACCCGCTCGGGTAGCGGACCGCCCTCGGCACGCAGGCTCGGCAGCCAAAACGCGATGTCAAACTCAGGATTGCCGATGGCGGCGTGGTTCCAGTCGAACAGGACCGCACGGCCTTTGCGTAGGAAGACGTTGTCGCTGCGTACGTCGAGATGGAGGGTGGAACGCCCGGCGAGCGTCTGGCTGTCGGCCGCGCCGAGCAGAGCAGGCAGCGCCCGGTCCAGCCAGCCGTGCGTGCACAGGCCGAGCGAGAGGAAAGGGCCGGGGTCTTCTGCGACCAGCCGCCAGCCCTGCTGGCAGTAGGGGCTGGCCTCGATAGCCGGCAGGTCGGCGGGGGCGGGCACCCGGTGCAGCTCGGCCAGGCTTGTCTGCACTGCCTCGATCGCCTCGGGAGTCCACGGCGGCGGCCACTCGCCGTCGGAGAGGTTCTCCAGCACCAGCATCGGAGTCGCGCCGTCGTCGTCCCACCCTAGCGATTCAGGCAGGAACGACCCACCCAGTGAGGAGTAGACCGCGTGCTCGGTACGTAGCCAGGCCCCTGTCTCCTCATTGACCGCCTGCTTGACGAAGACAGAACGGCCCCCGGCCAGCTCGACGACCCAACGACGGTTCGGGGTGTAGCCTCTGTCGGTGATCGCGCGGGCGGCAACCACACGATCACCCAAGATCCGACGCAGCCGCTCGGCATCGGCCAAACTGAGTTCCACGACGGCATCATACTGACCATGAGTCAGCCACCCGCATCTGGATGAAGTGACGTGGGGCAACCTGCAGCGTCGGTGCTGCATAGCCAGACGAACCGATCACACGGTGACGGCACCCCCGGGCACGTCCGCCGGCATCAGCCTGCGTGGACCGATTCGACTCGGCCCGGTCCCGACCGCAGCAGCACCCCGCACACCAGCAGTCCCACGACCACGATCGCGGCGATGGCCAGAAAAGCGCCGTGCAAACCCTGGTTGTTCGCCTCGGCCTGGCCCGCCCCGCCGTCGAGGGCGGCAGTGGACCGCCAGGTGACAATCGCGGCGAGCACGGCGGGACCGATCGACTGCCCAATGTTCATGCCAACGTTGAGTAGTCCGGACGCAACACCCTGCCGCTCAGCTGCGACGGTGGCCGTGGCAGCAACGGTGATCGCGACGAACGCGATGCCCTGGCCCAGACCGAGCAGGATCATCGCGGGAACCAGCAACGGCACGCCACCACCGGTGGGCAAGAACGCCATCGCCACCTCGGCCACCGCAGCAATTGCCAGCCCGACAGGCAGGCTGCGGATGGGGCCGATTCTAGCGATCAGCAGGACTCCGACCTTGTTGCCTACGACCATGAAAAGCGTAACCGGAATAAACATCAGTCCGGCGACGAGCGCGGACATTCCGCTCACTGCCTGCAGATACAGGGTGATAGCGAAGAACTGCCCTCCGAGGGCGGCACCGAAAAACACCGACATCAGGTCGGCGACAGCCACCGGACGGACGCGCAAGATATCGCGGTGCATCAGCCGATCTGTGCTCCGCCGCTCCATAAGCACGAATGCTCCCAGTAGCACCACTACGGCCGTTGCCCGGACCAGGGTATCCGCAGCGGCAGAGACCGGACCCTCGGCGACCGTCCATACCAGAAGACCCATCGCCGCGCCTGCCGTTAGGACCGCGGGAAGACGGAACCGGGGCCCAGCCTCGGTCTCCCTGGTCGCGTCGACGGCGATCAGCCGTGGCGCCAAGACCAAGCACAGCAACCCAATCGGGACATTGACCAGCAGGACAGCCCGCCAGTCCAGTGCCCAGGTCAGTACCCCTGCGGCCGGTCCCCCCAGGGCCAGGCCGCCCGCACCGGTGACACCCCACCAACTCAGCGCCCTCGTACGCTGTTTCCCCTCGGGGTATCGCGTGACGACCAAGGCTTGGGCGGCCGGGGTGATGAGGCCCGCGGCGGCACCCTGCATGCTGCGGCCAACCAGCAACGCGGCGGCCGAGCCTGACACCGCGACTACCGAGGCGACGACGAATAGCGCGAGTCCCACCAAGAGCACCCGGCGCCGCCCGAACACGTCCGCGGCTCGGCCACCCAACAGCAGGAACGCAGCGAAGGCCAGCCCGTAAGTCGCGGTGACGTAGGTCAGCCCACGATCAGTGAGACCGAGGTCGTCCCCCATTGTTGGCAGCGCCACGAAGACGACGGTGAAGTCCATCGCGATCAGCAGGTGTTGGATGTTCAGCAGAAGGAGCGCACCAGTCGGGCTGGATTTATCAGCGTCAAGGTCGCGCCCGCCGCGAATCGCCCGACTCCCCCTCTTATTAACCATTTCACCCGATTCCTGATTGGATAAAGATTGCCTGACACTGGGCCTCGGTGGGCTACCGAGGCCCAGGCAGGCCGGCGAACGCGGCGGCTTCCAGGGTCAGCCGGCAGATGAAGCGTTTACCGCGGTCATGCAACGTCACCGCCAGGTTTGCAGCCGGAGGCGATCACGAAGAGCATGTGATCGACAAACAGGCCGTTTCGCTGGTGCACCGAGTGCAGGCGGCTGAACTCAGGCGAGGCAGAGCGGTACACCTCGCGGATGGCCTCTCGGGCGGACTCGTCGATAGCGCCGTTGTCCGACCAGACATCGACGTCCTCGATCGAGACATACCGCTCGGTCCGCAGATCGGTGCACCCCGAGCTGGCAACCAGCTTCGCCATGTCCTCGGGTAGGAAAAAGTGGCGCCGTACCGGATTGCGCAGACGCAGCACCTCGAAGTATTCGTCGCGGTCGTCCGGTCCGTAGGCACACAGGTTGATCAGTATGAGCCGCCCGCCCGGCCGCAGTACCCGCACCATCTCGCGCACCGCATCGGGCAGGCGCATGAACTGCACGCCCTGCCTGCACACCACGACGTCGAAGCTGGCATTGGGCCAGGGCAGTTCCTCCGCAGGGCTGATGACCAGCTCGTCGAGGTGTGGCCGGGCCTGAGCAGCCATGTCCTCGGTGATATCGACCCCGATGACTGCGCCAACCCTGCCGTGAAACAGTCGCGATACCAATCCGGTCCCGCAGGCAACGTCCAGCACGCGGTCGGTCGGACCCGCATTGGCGACACGCACGATCACTGCGCCTAGCTCGTCGTCGGTACACCAGGAACTGGACATGTCATAGGTGCGAGCGCGGGCACTGAAGTGGCCGACGACGTTTTCACGGTCGATCCCGGTCCCTTCCCGGCCGAGCTCCAGCCTGTTGATTTTCACGCGTCTCCCATTCATCACCGGGTTCTCAACTGGGGCAGTTCCATTGGCACCCGGGTGCGCGCCCACGCTGTCAGCCGCAGCGAGCGCACCGTCGCGTCGCGCCGGAGCCTACGGGTGTAGTTACGGTCCCGGCACAACGAACGCACCTCGATCACGGTGCGCAGTCCAGCCGAGCGCAGCGCCATGGCGACCATCGAAGGCGCCACCTCCTCCGGCGCGGCGTCGGCGTCCGAGCCATGGTCGTAGCCCAGCCGCCGGGCCAGCGGTGCAGCCACCGCAGCCACCTGCCTACGCTCGGCGGCGGTCAGGCCGGTGCGGTGCGCGCCGATCCGGTCGGCGCCGACCGGCTGCGCGGCCCGTCTCCAAGACTCGGCGAGCGCGCCGATCCGACGCGCCCCCGATGTGAGATGATGGTGCAACATCCCGGCATGCATGGGCTCGCCGAGAAAGGAGCAGAGTTCGTTCAACGCGCCCTCTGGCTCGGTCACCAAGTCCTCGTAGCGAAGCAGGTATACCACCGCGGGCCCGTGCCGCGCCAGCGCCGCGTCCGCGCACCGCTGCTCGCGTAGCCATAGCCGGGCCATCCGATAGGGCATGCTTGGGCCGAAGACCGCACGCTTGGCCGAGGCAGCGACGTCTAGGGGATCCCGGACCAGCCAGACGAACCGGGCGTCGGGATAGCGGCGTAGCACCTCGTCGATGTGGTCGACCATGAACGTGCTCTTGCACCCCCACCGCGGCTTGTCCTCGGCCTCGCGGTACTGTTCGTAGATCGCGGCTACAACGCCGAACGTGGAGGCGTCGGACTCGCGGACCACGCGTGCGAGATCTACCGGATGCGGCCAAGGATGCAGGTGAGCACGCACGATCCGCAGCGCGTCGCGGGCCAGCCGTGTGCGGTTGGCCGCAACACCGAGGTCTCCGTAGGACGCTGCCAGCGGGGCCAGGTACCTCATCAGGTGCGGCGGGTGCGGGACCGCGATGGCGGGGTGTGCGTCGAGCATGAGCCGCAGAAGATTCGACCCGGATCGCTCAGTACCAATAATCAGGACAGGGCGCGCCGACCCAGGTGGTGGAACGGCGGCGCTCACCACAACCACCGCCGCTCAAGCCGATGCGGCCGCGACATGCGCCGGGGCGGCCTTAACCATCCGCGCGGCCCCGCTGGGGATCAGGCTACTACCCAGGGCGGCCACATCCGGGCTGGCGCACCTGTCCAGGGTGAATCGCTCCGAGCCGGGGGCCAACGGGCCTGCCGCAGAGCTGAACTCCCGCCGCCAGTTGCGGCCCGCGTATGACGTCGACCGCTCCAGGCCGTCGTCGGGCTGCGGATGAAAGTACTGGAAGTTCTCGGGGAAGTGCTTGAAGTTCATCACCGGCCCCGGCTCGTAGGAGTCATAGATGCGCTTGTAGGCATCGCGGCAGACCTGCTCGGGCAGGCCACTGACGTTGAGAAACTCGTCCTCATACAGCGCCTGCTCGGTCGAGAGCCAATTCAGGTGGTCAATCTCGGAGCGGATAAGACCGGAGGCGATGGCCTGTTGGTAGACCGTGGTTCCCGGCATGGCCGACAGGTACTTGACTCGGGTGACATGGTTGTAGGTCTCGGCGAACTCCACCATGTGTCTCAGCGATTCCTCGCTCTCGTTGGCCAGTCCGACGATGAGCAGGGACCCGAAGCGCACGCCAGCGTCGAAGGTGGTGTTCATCGCCCGGATAGTCAGGTTCTCGCTGCTGCCCTTGCGGGCCTCACGGAGCACGTCCTTGCCCAGCGACTCCACGCCGTAGAGGATGATATCGGCGCCCGAATCACGCATGGCATCGGCCCTTGGCTTGTCCATGTCCGCACACCGCGTCAGGCACGTCCAGCCGATGTTGTATGGCTTGATGACGTCGCACATCTCGATGGTCTGGCCGCGGTGCGAGCTGAAGGTCAGATCGACAAAGAAGCAGAAGTCAATGCCATAGCGAGTCTTCAGCCAAGCCATGTCCCGATCCATCTTTTCCGGGGATTTGGCCCGTACTTGCGGAGTGGTGCGATAGCAGAAGGAGCAGTCCATCTTGCAGCCGCGGCTGTAGGAGGAGATGATCTGAGGCTGGAGGCCATTGTGACCCTGAGACTGCGGCCACAGCTCCAGCCGCATCCTGGGCAGCGCGTCGAGATCCATCATTTGACCCCGAGCAGGCGTCCGCTTGACCTCACCCTCCTTGGTGCGGTAGCAGATCCCACGGATACTGGGCAGGTCGCGCTCCCAACGACCCGCCAGGGTGACCCGCAAAGTCATTGATGCAGGTCAGCGGGGTTGTCGAGAGTGAGGATGGCCAGGAGCAGGGCGTTGTCGTGTCGGATTCTGCGGATGGTCGGGGCGATGCGGTTATGGCCAGCGAGGCGAATCAGCCCGATGATCAGGTTACGGAGTGTGGTCATGATGCGGGGCAGTGGGCCGGTCCGAACCCGCGAGGCATCCTCACGGAACGTCACATCGCGCACCCAGTGGACCTTGTTCTCGATCGTCCAATGCCCTCGGGCGTAGCCCGCGAGATCAGCGGGTGTGACCGCGTCGAGGGTGAGGCTCGTCAGGACGTGGACCGTGACAGTGCTCGGGATCGTCCGGGTGACCCGGGCCCGGCCCGTGCCGGTGGTCACGGTCCGCCGGACATGACGGCGGATCCGCGCCACGGTGCGGGCATGGGGATAGCGGGCACGGATCGCCTCGCTGGCCTGGGCCAGCTGGATGGTGCGTCGTTCGAACCGTCCATGGGCCCTGCCCTCGGCGCTGTGCCCGATCGGGATCTTCGTCCAGTCGGTCGCCTGGTGGCAGTCGACCGACAACGCCGGGGTGTTCGCCTTCACCGTGAACACGAAGTGCGCTCCCAGCTCGGTGACGATCAGGTCGGCGTGGGCGCGGGTCGTGTGCAACGCATCAGCGGTCACCACCACCCCATCCAGCGGATCATGGGAATGCAGTTCGCGGAGCAGCGGTGCGAACGCGGTGACCTCGTTCGTCTTCGCGCCGACCTCATGCTCGGCGAGCACCACACCCGTGCCGTGTTCGGCGACCGCGAGCAGGTGCGGTGCCCGCCCCTCAGGCCCAGCCGCGCCACGCAGGGTCTTCCCGTCGACCGCGACCACCCGCCGCCCACCACCACGGGCCTGGCGGGCGCGGGCCGCGGCGAACATCCCGACCGCCCTCGCCAGCGCCGAGCTGTCCACCGCGGACAGGACCCGGATCATCGTGTCCACCGACGGTGCCTGCGGCTGCCCGGTCACCGGATGGACCCGCGCCCCGAGAGCGGTCAGGACCTGCGTCGGGGCGTGCGCAGCCCAGGCCGCGATCTCCTCCACCGACTTCTCCCCCGCGGCGACCGCTGCGGCGGACAGTCCCAGGATCACCGGGAGCCGGTGACGTATCCCTCGCGGGTCCCGCGGGTCAGGCACCCCGGCGAGTACGTCGGCGAGCCCCTGCACCTCACCGCCGTGCGCCCCCAGGACCCGCAGCGACCGCCGCATCCGGACCAGCTGCCCCGACCCGGCCTGTCCGAGATCGGTGGGAGTGACGGGCATGCGAGACTGGACCGGCAACGGGGCTCCCTACGGCTGGTGATCTAGGCAATCCCCGTCCTACCGGGACCCCGTTGCCTCACCGCAGCCACCCTCACCGTGGTGGCCCGCCGTTGTTCCCCCGGACCCCACGGCCCCACCGCCCCACCCACCCCACCGGCTGTCACAGAACGTCATCGGTGGCGTTTCCGCCGGCGCCGGAACCCACCCTCACACGCGCTACTCACAGCGACGAAACAGCAGCCGGGCCCGGATCCTCACACCACCACCGGCCCCAGCCCCCCGCACCCCGTCTCACACCGTCTACCTGCACAAACAGACTTTGCGGGTCACCCTGAACGACCCGCCGCGTAGCTCTCCATCAGCTCCAGGATTGTGATCTCGCCTTCGCTGATCACTGCGATGTCGCAGGCGGTGTCGTTCATGAACACGTGCGGCACCGAGGTGACCAGCGAGCCGCCGCAGATGATCGGCACGTCCGGTTCTGCTTCCTTCATCTTAGCCATAAGCTCGCGACAAAAGGGGAAGTTGTCCTCGAATGTGCACACGCCCAGCACGTCGGTCTGTCCGACGATGGCATTGTAGGCCTCGTTTAGCGGGTCCAGCGAGTACCGCACGTCGATAATGCGCACCGGATAGCCCGCGTTGTGCAGGACAGTGGAGATGTAGCTGGCGCCCTCGTACGGGGAGGTGAGGAAGAACTCCCACCCACGCGGCATACTGAAAGGAGAGGGGCCGACGACCAGTGTGAAGCGAGGCAGCGATGGGTTCGTCGCCACCGGAGTAGAATCCTGCTCTCGCATCTGAGCCATGTAGCGGTGGTCGACGGTGTCGTCGGCGTTGGTATAGAGCTCAAGTGCCAGGGACTTACGTGCCATTGCAGTGTCCTCCCTGAAGAAGTGATATCGGCGTGGCCACCGGAATACGATTCGGCCGACTACCAGGTGCATGGCGCTAGTCGTCGACGGGCGCCGGATGACCGATATCCCAATCGTAACACCGCAGCCCAATAGGTCACGACAGGAAAACCGAAACCACCCGGAATAACTAGTGCCAGACCGCCCGCGCGACACTCGAATGAAGTTGCTTTCAAGCAGATCATAAAATGTTTCCTGGTGCGCCGCGGCGAAGTGTCGGGGCAGGTGGCAGCGTCGATGCGCCGAGGCCAGGAGGTAACAGATACGGCATGGCCCTCGACTGTTCACGACAGTTCCCACACCAGGCTGGCCCTCACCCAAAGGTGCCATGGGCCGCCGGGTCGCAGCTTCCTGAAAACAGTCGCCCGCCGCTGCGCCTGTCTGGCAGAACCACCGGCCATCGGCGAGGTTGCGAACGACCCGCGGGGGCTCTGGTGCATCGGCGGAGTCCGCTGTCCGCGACCGCCGATCGGTCGTGATCGAGTGATGCGTCGACGTCGTGTCCGTCCACTGGTGACAACTGGTTCCGACGTCGGAGTGCGCCGGGTTCCGGTTCCCACCCGAGGTGATCACCCTGGCGGTCCGCTGGTACCTGCGGTTCGCCCTGTCGTACCGCGACGTGGCGGAACTCCTCGCCGAACGCGGCCTCGAGATTGATCACGTCACGGTCTACCGGTGGGTGCGCCGGTTCACCCCGCTGCTGATCGACGCGGCCCGGCCATGCCGGCACACACCGGATGATCGTTGGTTCGTCGACGAAACGTCGGTGAAGGTCGCCGGACGATGGACCTGTCTGTACCGGGCCGTCGACCAGGTCGGCCAGGTCATCGACGTGGTGGCCGGCGAGAAGCGGGATCTCGCCGCGGCCCGCCGGTTCTTTACCCGCGCCCTGTCCCACGGCCGGCGGCCCGTCGAGGTGACCACCGACCGGGCCGCCTCCTCCCCACGAGTCCTCGACGAACAGCTCCCTGCCGCTCCTCACATCGACGACCAGTACGCGAACAATCCGATCGAGGCCGACCACGGCCGGATCACGGCACGACTACAGCCGATGCGATCGCCGCGCGGGACGGAACGGGTATCGCTGGTCAAGCTCGCTGGCGATCTCCAGGTGGATCATCCCGTGGCCCGCAGGCCGCCGCGGATGTCTTCCATCACTGCTCATGGGACGGTCCGCAGGCCTGATCCCCGCTTCCTTCTCTGGGCTGCGAGGTGCTGGCCAGAGGTGACCGCCTCGGGTCGGCGGGGGTGCTGCCAGGGGTCCAGAGCGCGCAGCGCGTCCGCGACCCGCCGCAGGGTTTGCTGGTCGGTGCGGTAGGCCACCGGTTCCACCGGTTGCGGCCCTGCCACCGGCGTTCGTGTCGGCATCACCGGAGCCGTGATGGCCGTCGTCGGGCGCAATCCACCCGGAATCTGCGCCCAGACGACCTTTCCGCCGGTACGCGCCCGGAACCATCCCCATCGGGTGCTCAGCGCATCGACAAGGGTGAGACCGCGTCCGTGCTCGTCGAAGGCGTCGGGGCTGGTGAGCTGCGGACCCACCTCGCTGCTATCCCACACTTCGACGAGCACGTGTCCGCTCGCGGCGGTGAGCCGTATCGCCACCACGTCGCGCGGGTGGCTGGCCTTGACGGCATTGGACGCCAGTTCACAGGCGACGGCTTCGGTGATCGAGACTGCGGCGCGGCTCACGAACCATGCGGTCAGCGTGCGAACCGTGCTCGTGCGCACGTCGGTCACGGCGGCGTCGGTGGGTGGGAAGTGCGCCACGGCCACCCGGACAATGGGCGTCGGGTCACCGCTCATGCCCGCGGCCCTGGCCGTGTCGCCTCTGGCTGTCTACGGCACCACACAAGCTCATCCCCGCCTGTCGTTGCGGTTGGTGACGCTGACCCCGCCGGGCCTGGCCTGGCGGCGGTGCATCCGGCGGGGACAGCGGACGGTGTGAAGGACGTGCCCGCGCTGATGCGGCCTGCGTGACCTGATCTGCGCGGATCGTCCCCCTGGCAAGCCGATGATGGGCCTGTGGACTTCCGGATGCAAGTACGATCGGAAGTCCGTTCGGACTTGTTGTGGTCCTGTGTGGGCGGCGACGCACGCAGCGGTGCCAGACTGTGGCGCCAGCGGGGCAAGGCGGAGTGGAGGGGTCGTGGCGGCACGATCGGGGCCAACGGTTCGACGACGCAGGCTCGGGGTCGAGCTGCGCCGCCTGCGCGAAGCGGCCGGGCTCACCGCCGCCGAGGCGGCCAAGGCGATCCGCGGGTCGGAGGCGAAGATCAGCCGGATGGAGAACGGGCTCGTCTCGTTCCGGGCGATCGACGTCAGTGATCTTCTGCACGCCTACGGCATCACCGACGACGCCCGACGTGAGGCGGTCCTCGCGCTGGCCAAGGAGACCCGGCAGCAGGGCTGGTGGCACACCTACGGGGATGTGGTTCCGCGCTGGTTCGAGGTGTATGTCGGGCTCGAAGCCGAGGCGAGCCACATCGCGACATTCGAGATGTTGCTCGTTCCCGGGCTACTCCAGACCGCCGACTACGCCCGCGCGGTGATGCAGGCCGCCACGCCGCTGCTGGCTGATGCGGAGATCGATCGTGCCGTGGATCTCCGCCTCGGTCGTCAGAAGGCGCTGGCCGCCGACCCACCGCCGCAGCTCTGGGCGATCCTGGACGAAGCCGCGGTCCGCCGTGTGGTCGGTGGGCCCACGGTGACACGTGCCCAACTCGCCCACCTGATCGAGATGTCCCGCCGTCCCGAGATCACTATCCAGGTGCTGCCGTTCCGTCTCGGGGCCCACGCGGGCATGGGTGGATCGTTCATCCTGCTGGGCTTCCCCGACGGGGACAACACACCGGAGATCGTCTACATCGATCAGGCGACCGGCAGCCTGTACCTTGATCGCCCGGCGGACGTCAGTCAGTACCGGGAACGGATGGATAGGCTGCGGGCATCAGCCCACGATGAGGACGCATCACGCCGCCTGATCGTCGACGCGATGGAAGGTGTTGACGATGACCACAACCCGTGACACCCAGTTGCACTGGCGCAAGAGCAGCCATAGCAACGGCAACGGCGGGGCCTGCGTCGAAGTCGCCGAGCTGCCCGACGGTGGCCGTGCGGTCCGGGACTCCAAGGACCCCGGCGGGCCCGTCCTCGTGTTCACGGCGGCAGAGTGGACGGCGTTCCTCGCTGGCGCACGCGATGGCGAGTTCGGTTCCTGACAGCGACGTAGCGGCGTTGCTGATCTCCCAGTCGTGCGCCGTGGGTGAGACGGGCGCCTTCCGCCCGGTCTTCGTCTCCCGACGCCGACCGCTTCTGTGCGCCGTGCTCAGCCCGGCGTGATCTGCGCTACACCGATCGGGACACCGCCGGTCTCCCGTCTTCGATGATCAGGCGGGACGGCTTGACGGGACCAGGCGTCGCATCGGCCTACAAGGTGACCGGACATGGGTGGAGCCTCCGAGCCGTGGGCTCGGAGGCTCCAGGTGGCGCGGTCAGTCGTCGTTGCTGATGCGCCGATGCCGGTCCTGATAGGTGAGAGCGTCTCGGATCGTGTCGCAGCGCGAGGTGAGTTCGCGTGCTTCCGCGAGTGCGGCATCCCGAACCTTGATCACAGCGCGGCGTGATCCGTACTTTCCGCCGTAGATCTGCTGGGCGACGATGGCGAACACGCCGGTACGTCCAAGATCTTCAGCGCGGCGAGCGACAGCCATGATCCTCCGCAGCGTCGGGAAGTCGCGTCCGTCTCCCCATGCCGCCGCGAACACGACATCGGAGACGCCAGCGAGGAACGTCACCGCCGCGAGGTGATGCGCCTGCGACTCGATCTCTCCCGCGCTGGTCTCGCGGCGTGGGGGACGGTAGCCGTTGCGCTGGGCGGCGGACTTGACCGCCCACGCACGGACGGTGCCACGGTCAACGATGAACATCTCCCCGTCCTGGGGCTGGTACTGCCAGCGGTCGGGCTCTCGGGTGGCGACATTGACGGACGCGACGACGCAGTCCCGGACGATCACACCGAGCCTACGCGCGTAGATCAGGACGGCGTCGTGGGCGACGTCGTCGGACACGTCGTCCGTGCCATAGGGGGCGTAGCCGTTGCGGCTGATGGTGGCGCTGCGGTCGGCCCGCTTGCGGGAGCGGGACGCGTCGAGCTTCCGGCAGTAGCGGCGGGCGTGACCGACGATGGCCTCCCAGTCGGCTTGGGTGACGCGCGCCATGTCCTCGCGGGTGGCGGCCTCACCGGGAACGGTCGACGGAATCTCACGGGAAAAGAAGACATGCGACATGGAAAGACTCCACAGAAGGGTGAATTGGCGTCGCGCGCCGGGCGCAACGCGCCGATAACTAATGAGCCATTTCAAAGTTGGTTTTCCTAAAGGCCCTCGGTGGCGAGGACGAGGGCGGCCTGGGCGAAGGTGCCGACGCGGCGTGGGCAGCCACGGAAACGGTCGAATATGTGCCAGTTCTTGAGGACCGCGAATCCTCGTTCGCCTTGTGAGCGGGTGGTGGCGTGGGTCCGGTTGGCCTCCTTGTCACGGTCGGGGAGGTCGTTGTTCTTGGGTTTCTTGATCGGGACGAGGAGGCGGTCGCCCTCGCCGCCGACGTAGCCCTTGTCCGCGTAGAGGTAGAGCTCCGAGCGGTCGATCAGATCGAGAATGTCGTGCATCCGGGCCGCGGTGAGGTCATGGACGGAGCCGGGAAGCCCTTCGGAGATCCAGATCAGCCGGCCGTAGGGGTCGGTGAGGCCCTGCAGGTTGATGCCGTGGTACTTGTGCTTGCCCGAGTAGTACAGCTTGTTGTGCGCGCGGACACGGTTGGTACGCACGACGGTGCCGTCGAGGATGAGGAAGTTGCTCTGGGTCCACGCGAAGATCCAGACCGCGGCGAGCAGGGTCCGGCCGTGAGTGGCGAGCAGGCGGACGGCTTCGCGGATGTAGTTGTGGACGGTGCCGACACTGACCTGGAAGCCCTCGGCGAGCTGCTCGTAGCGTTCACCCTTGCGGAGGTGGACGAGCACCAGGAGTGCCTGCTCGGGTGGGGGCAGCTTGCGCCAGGTCCGACGCTGGGCGCGGTCCTCGGCCAGCAGCCCCGCGAGGAAGGTCAGGGTCGACTCGGGCAGGTCGACGACACCAGGGTAGGTTAGCAACGGAAGTCCTCGGTCAAGGGCACAGTGGGGTAGACACCCTGTGATCTACCGGGGACTTCTCTATTTACGGCACCCCTCCGGCCACCGCCCGAACAACTATCGCCGCCGCCAGATGACGGAACGACCGGAACCAGTGCCCGTTCAATTCGTCAATTGGTGATCCTCAACGGCCGAAAGAATCAGACAAACAGAGATTGAAAAGGCTCAATAATCCCCCACCGGTACCGAGAAATCAATATCCCCAGACCATCTTTTCTGGAATTTCCCAGGCATCGCGCGTCCATTTTTCGTCGACAAAGATGCACCCATCACGCCTACGGGGAGGGCGAAATAAGAATCGGACGAATAGCAGAAGAGGGCGGAAGGCGTGAAATCGTAGAATGGAAGATGTATAGAAAAGCGGGAGGGATGGAGGGATTCCTTTGCGGGGAAGTCTTCTATTCGGGAGGGCGTGCCGGTAGTGCCCGGAATTCCAGTCGACCGCCGCCAGCGAACGGCCAGTCCCCACAGGGTCCATCGATTATTAACAAAGCTCCGAGGAGCTAAAGTCGGGCTGTGTTCTGGTACTGCCAGCAGGCCGCTGACCTGCACCAGCGTGCGAGTGGGGGGTAGCGGCTCAAGCAGGCGACCGGATTGGCTGACGGACGGGCCCACCGTCGGGGTGCTGGTCGGGCTGAAGGGGCCAGGTATAGATGAGCAGCGGCCACCGAAGATGCGGACCGCATGAGCAGCGGTGGTCAGGTCTACTTGAGTAGCGCGCTGACCAGGGCAAACGCCTCGCTGGCAGTTCGCTGGGCACTGCCGCAGCCGGCGATCCGCTGCTTAAGTATCCCGGCCGCGCACCTCGGAGCGCTGCTCAGATAGACGCGAACTCCCAGGTCCGGCTGCTCATTCTCAGCCGATCCCCACAACGGCTGCGGGGAAGGGCCAGATGGGCAGCGCGACGAAAGCGAGCACTGCGCAGGAGCGGCGGGGGCCGGGTCCACCTTGAGTAGCGCGCTGACCAGGTTGGATGTCTCGCTGGGCACGCGGGCCGGCGTTCCGGTACCTGCCCATGCTGGCAGTGTCCGCGGGAACGTCGCCTCGGTGGGCAGCAGGGCCCGGGGCGTTTACTTGCGAGCTGTCCCTATCACGGGATGCGGGAAAGATGAGCGGCGGCGACCGGGTAGGGGCGCTGCGCGGGCAGTGGAGTTCCTACCTTGAGTATGGCATCTGGCTGGTACGTGTCTCGCTGGCGGCTTGGGCTGCCGCTGCTGCGGGACCTGCTCACCGATTCCGATTTCACTCTCGGATATGCGATTTCGGATTTGTCGCATTGTTTGAGGGTCGGTTTCTTATTCTCGATGGGCTGCTGCCCACGCTACTCGCTGCCCCGATGGGCAGGGGTCGCGGTTGGTGGTCAGCCTCCGCCGGTGGTCAGTGCGGGCACGGAGATGACGCTGACCTGGGCGGTGGAGATGGTGGTGAGCCCGTTGAAGGTGCCGTTCTGGCCGCCGCCGGCCCAGGTGACGTTCCAGGTGACGGTGGCGGACACGGGGAAGACGCCGCCGGGTTCGTCTTCGGAGTCGGTGGTGTAGGTGTGGCCGCAGTCGGGGGAGGCGGCCGTCGGGTCGACGGTGGGCTGGTAGGGGGTGCCGGGGCCGGTGCAGCGCACGTCGGTGCCGTCGCCCATGGACCATACGACCTGCGCGGGGGTGGCGACCGCTTGCACCGAGACTCCGCCGGCGGCGGCGGTGGCGGAGACGGGTCGCCAGCTGGCGGGGTCGAGCCACATCCAGGTTGGTAGTCGCACGAGCTGCCGTCTGGTTGGGCTGAAGGCGATGGCGGGGCCTTGGAGGCGCAGTTGGTTGCGGGCCTGCTCGGCGAGGGTGGCCGGGTCGGGTGCGGTGGCTGTGGGGCCGGCCTGCCCGTCCGCGATCCATACCGGTGGCCGGTAGAGCGCGTCGTGCCATCCGTCGCCCTGGCACTGGTATACGTACCAGGCTCCGGGCTGCCCGTCTGCCGCGGTGGCGACGGGTTGCACCTGTGGCGCGCCGAGGCGGTCCAGGGCGGCGACGACGCGCGGTCGGCTGCCCTGTGGAGCTGGGCGGAAGGCTACCGGCCGGATCGGGTCGCCCTCGGGCTGGAAGTCGCTGCGCGTGTAGGCGCAGCCCGCGAGTTCCGAGGGGTCGAGTGAGAGGTCACCGGGCGGACGTGCGCTCTTCTCCCCGCCGCCGCGGCCGGTCGAGGTGCCGCCCGGCGGCCCGGGCCGGACGTCACGGCGGGGTGGTGTGGGCGCGGTGCCGTTCGTGCCGGCGCTTACCTCGCAGCCGGGGTGGGGGTTCTGCGCGCAGTCCGCGGTGGCGTAGCTGTCGGCGAAGGCGGGTGCTGTGGTCGCGAGGAAGCCCAGCAGGCAGGCGCCGATGAGGACGCTGCGGGTCAGCATGACCCGACCGGTTCGACCGCGTACCGGGTGACCTTCCATGATCCGTCCTGGTGCAGCCGAACCTCGGAGGTGACCGCCCGCCGGCCGCCGGGGTCGTCGGTGAACGACGGGCCGGCGGTGCGGTAGCGCAGCCAGTTCGCGCTGTCCGCGCAGTCGAACAGCATCACCGTCGTCGGTGCCTGGGTGGGGCTGACCGAGGTGACCTTCGGATGCAGTACCGGCGCGCCGCGCGACACCAGCCCGTTGTAGTGATCGGCGTACAGGCCCCCGGAGGCGACCTGCAACGCCGATCCGGAGGAGTAACGCGCGAGGTCCGCGGACCGCCAGTTCGAGGTGTGGCTGGCCTCGGCGATCGCGTGCCACAACCCGTCATACGCAGCGACCGCCCGCTGACCGGCGAGATCCGCCGGCGACGTCGGCGACGGCGACGCGGTCAGCCGCGAAGGAGCTGCCGGACCGGTCGAGGGCGCCACCGGTTCCGGCCCCGTGTCCTTACCCGAACTGCACGCCGCAACGGCCATCGTGACAGCCAGCAGCGCGCTGGCGGCCGTGTGACGGGCCAGATGGTGGCGACGGCCGGTCGCGGACGGAGAAGCCACAGCGTCCACCTCGCATCGACTGATGCCGGTCCGTCACCTCTACGCCGCGGACCGTCTCTTCTCCTAGCCTGCTCCGCCGGACTTCGAACCGTTCGTACCAACTTTTCAGTCAGTACGGCACGCCAGCATGATTTGACCCTTTCTAGCCAGCGAGCGACTGGTGCCCAGGGACCAGGAGGAGCCATCAGAACGGACCATTCACCGCTGGCAGCGGGAGAAAGGGGCCTCCAGGTCGCTGCCGTTGGCCGTGGTCGGCTCGGGCGTGACATCTGCGGTTGTCGGTGATCGGCGCCAGCTCCGTGTCCCATCCGCAGCTCGGTGGGGGCGTTTGCGGCCCGAAGCCGTGAGCGTGAGCGAGCGGCTGCGGCAGGGCGCGTCGGGGATGGCGAGCGCACGGAGGGGTCAGCGGTGGGCTCTGCGGCGGCGGGCTCGTCGACGTTCGGCAGCCTGGTGGCGTAGGTCGGTGAGGAGATGGGACACGGCCTCGTCGCGGGTTGGGTAGTGGCGTGCGGGAGGGAAGACCGAGGTGTGTCCTGGTGCCTGGGGAAGCCAGCCGCGCGGCCGGTTCCTGACCATGCCCGTATAGACGGGGCGCAGGGTGCCGCACAGCACGCCGTCGACCAGGACGCGGTAGCCGCTGCCGGTCCGTTCCAGGATGTACTCGCTGTCCTCAGTCAGTCCCGCCGCAGTGGCCAACGCCTGATCCATCTCCGACAACGGCGGCGTCGTCCGCGCACGCGGCGAACGCGCCGTACGAGGCCGGGCCGCGGCGGAAGGCGCGGCGGCCCTCTCCTGTGGGTCGGAGAACGGCGACGGGGGCGGCTCCTCCGAGATGACAACCATGGTTGTCGCCTGGTCCGAGACGATCTCCGGCGCGGCGGGTTCGGTCGGGGCTAGATCCAGTCTCTCCTCAGCGCCGCCGGAGTGCCGGGCTACCGCGCTCCCCTCCCGCCTCACCGCAGGCTCGACAACCCGAGTTGTCGAGTCGGAGGCCGTTGGCTTCGACACCTCAGGCGACGGGCGGCCAGCCGGGCTCCCCGTGCCCTCCAGCTCCTCCCCGACGACCCGCGGTGTCGCGGGCTGTCGGGCGTCCACGAGCCGGGGGAATCGCTTGCGGGCTCCTTGCCGTGTGATCCCGAGGGCGCGGCCGATATCGCCGTAGGACGCCCCCTCGGCCGCCGCCCGTGCCGCGAGCGTCCGGATCTCCGTCTCGATGGACCGCGCCCGTTCCCGGGCCTCGGCCAACGCGCCGAGCGCGGCCGTGCGCGCGTCATCGTCCACGCGACAACCGACGTTGTCGCGCCCGCCTTCGACAGTCATGGTTGTCGTCTCCTCCTGATCCCTGGTAGGGGATGACACGGGCCAGCGTGAGCAGCTGGCACAGCTGATCTTTTTCGGCCAGTGATCGCTGGCAGCCTGTGCCCGTGTCACAGCGCGGCAGGTCAGCCGTTGGTGGGCCAGGAAGGCTTGTCGTCCCCTGCCCTGCGCTCGCCCTGCGGCCCACGGTCGGTACGGCGTCCGGTTCGTCTCCGGCCCGGTCCCACGCGGTGTGGATCCGGTTTCGGCCCCTGGCCGGACCGAGTCCGGACCCGGACTTCACGGAAGCGGACAGCGGACTCTGGGCGATCCCGAGGCGAGTGCCTTCCTCCGCGGGCGACGCGGACCCCAAGCAGCGCGCCGCGGGACGTTCAGGCGACCGGTCAGCGATCACGTCGGCAGATGGGAGGCGAGGTCGGGGATGTTGGCGGTCAGAAGGCGGTGCAGCGCGGCGCCGGGGGTGCGCTGGAGCGAGTGGACGGGGCTGGTGAAGTACTCGGGGTCGTCGAAGACCGGTTCGCCGTTGGGTCGGCGGGTGAACGGGACGCGGCCGTAGTCGACGCCGTCGGTGTCGTCGCAGCTCATCCAGGTGATCGCCTCCTGCTCGTCGGCTTGGACGGGTGCGGTGTGCAGCGGCCGGGCCTGGATGATCTCGCCGTCGTCGTACCAGACCTGGGGAACGGCGAGGACCCACCGGTGGGTGGCGTTGCTCTGGGCCTGGGCCGCGGCGCGGATCTCGAAGGCGAGGGCGGTGGCCCAGCTGCAGAGGTAGTCGTAGTCGCTGACGATCAGGTTCCGTGTGCCGTGGAGTCCGAGGATCGCGGGCTGGTCGCCGGCGCGGACGGCGCGTTGCACGCGGGCGGTGATGTCCTCGATCAGGGTCCAGGTGTGGGTGTTCATGGGCTTTGTTGTCCTCTCCGGTGACGGTCGCGGCAGGGTCCGAGTCCGGTCCCTGCCTGCTATGCGGGTGCGGGCCGGTCCCGACCGTCCGCCTCGGCTGGACACGCCGCGCGCGCCGGCCGGTGGCGGTGCCGCCCCTTCACCTCTATGCGGGCCGTGCACGGCCCCGACCGTCCGGGCCGCGCCGAGAAGACGTGAGGTGAGGTGCCGCGGCCGATGGTGCCGGAAACAGCGACGGTCCCGCCGCATGCCGGGGGGTGGGCACGAGGGCGGGACCGTCGGCGAGCGTGGGGGCGGTCAGGCGGCGTTGTACTGCCCGTCCACACCGGTCGGGGGCATCGGCGGTGGCGGGCGCAGCCGCCCCTCGCGGGTCGGAGGGCTGGCGACGGCGTCCGTGCCGCTGGCGGCGAGACGGTTGGGCCAGAACTGGCCGAGGTGACGCAGGCTGAGGCGACCAGGCCCGGTCGGGCCCAGGGGAAGCCAGCGGGCGAGCGTGGGGTCGAGGTGGTCGTCGGTCGCGGTGAGGTCCGCGGCGGTGGTGGCCACGGGTACGAGGGCCGGCTGGCCGAGTCCACGGAGCGTGGGCGCCAGCGCTTTGCGGGCAGCGACCTCGCGGCGGGTGGTGGGAAACCAGAACAGCACCGGCGTGGTGATCCGGGTGGTGGTCGCGAGCTTGTGGTAGTCGAGGAGCTTCACGGCGAGGCGACGCGTCGCTTCGGTGCCCTGGTCGAGTTCGAGGAACCAGTCGAGCGTGACACCGCGCTCGGCCCAGCGGCCGTAGGCGTCGGGCCGCACGATGTCCCCGAACGCGAAGGCACAGCGCTCCTGCGACCACCAGGCGGTCAGCCGGGCGGCGCTGTCGGGCTGGCGGGCGTGGTGGACGAGGTGGGTGAACATCTCGTTGACCACGACACGGTGCGCGAGATGCAGGGAGTGGGCGATGCCCTTCGCCCGGTCATGCTGATAGCCGATCTTCTTCGGGTCCAGGTCGTCCTCGTGGGCCAGGACCGCCGCCCCGGCGACGTCGAGAATGTAGTGCATGGGCGCCAGGCCGCGGGACACCAGCGGTTGAAAGCGGTCGAGGACCCGCCACCGGTAGAGCCCCAGCAGGCGGATGTTCGCCGAGCGCTGCGACGTCCAGCCAAGCCGGGTGATCTGATGGGTGGTCAGTACCCGATGCTCCCCGACCATCCGGGCGAGCCACCGGTCCCGGGCAGTGAGATGGCGAACCAGCCAGAGCTGATGGTCGCCTCCGGTCACCGTGCGAGCGGAGGGCCGGGCGTAGGTACGGCGGCCGACATGACGCTGCTGCGGAGGATTCGTGATCATACGGTGGCGGCTCCCAACCCAGGACGGTGCAGGCGACGGCGACGAGAACGACGGCAGCCCGGAACCCGAGCAGCGGGACGGCGCGTGAGGCCGGAAGGCGCAGACAGTCGCGGCATTCCGTCGGACGCCCACCGCTGCGCACGCCCTCGAAGCAGCGCGGCAAGCATCGTGCCGTGCCGATGTCCGACGGGCACGCTCCGACGTCCATGGCAGCCCGGGACAGCACCGAGCGAACGCCGATGCTCAAACGGCCCCGCGCACCAGTTACATGACACGATCCACAAAAGCTAACCCGAATCGTCGCTTAATCCAACCGGCCACCCGTTACCCCGCCGCGCCCACCTCACCGCCTCCCAGAAAACCGTGTCCATAGCGCGAATCCGGGACCTGTCGGGTAGGGAGCGGATAGCCTCTGACCTGCGACATCACCCTTGATCGCCGACGTCACGCGGCTCTTCCTTTGGCGCACGGACGGGGGGTCCGGTGGGTAGGGGCAGCACGATCGCCACATGTCCGACAATCCAGAACGAAAGCCCCTCACTTGCTGTGACCCGAATCACGTCTCCGGTGGGGCTGGGTGTTCGACAACCGGGGCCGCCCGCTGTCGCGCCTCAGCGGAGTTCGAGGATGTGACGCACGTGGTGTTGCCGTGACGAGGTTGTCGGCCTGGAGGACGCGAGCTGCTTCGTCCGGCCCGCTCACGAACTTTGTTGGTGTGGCGAGGCGACCCTCGCGGCCCCCACAACGGAGTCGTACTCGGTCATGATCCGGCCGGTCGGAATACGGGTGGGGAAGCGCATCACCCGTCCACCCTCCCTCTCGATCACGTGACCCAGAGAGCCGACAAAGTCGTCGCCAAGATAGCCGGTCTCGTTGATGATCCATCCCTGGGGGAACTCGATGAGGCTCCAGGGCCGGATCGGATCGCTGCTCGGCCGTCCGAGGAACGCGACCGCGATCTCCCGGGCTCTTTCCGTGTCAATCATCGGCGTGCTCCGGGTATCCCCGGTCGACGACCGCGTCGTACTCGTGCAAGATCCGGCGGGGCGGCACGAACGAGGGGAAGCACATGACGCGGCCGGCGTTCTTCTCGATGACGTACCCCGCCGCGCCGACGTACTCCTCGGTGAGGTGCGCGGTCCTGTTGATCAGCCAGCCCTGGGGGAACTCCTGGAGACTCCAGGGCTGCTGCGGGTCCTCGGCGGGGCGGCCGAGCAGGGTGGCGGCGATCTCCTGTGCCCGCTGTTCGTCGATCACAGCTCACCCTCGGAGGCGAGGAGAGCCGCGCCGATCAGCGGCCCGTCCGGCCCGTAGGCGGCGGGGGTGAGAACGGCCCGGTCGGCCAGGCGGGGAACCGCCCGTTGGCGCAGCGCACGTTGGGCGGCGCCGAGGTAGCCGCTGTCGGGGCCGGCGGCGCTGAGGGCGGCCTGCGCGAGCCCCCCACCGATGGTGATCACGTCGGCGCCCAGAATGTTCAGGACGGTCGCGGCGGATACCCCCAGCCAGTAGCCGGCGGCCTCGAACGTGCGGCGGGCCGCCGGGTCGCCGTGTTGGGTCTTGTGGACGAGTTCGGCCACGGTCGGGACCCGTGTGCGCGGGGCTGGGGAGGTGCGCCGCGCCGCGGCGGGCTGTGACGGCTGGTAGCCGCGGCGCACGGCACGCGCGCCAGCGAGGGTTTCCACGCAGCCGGTGCGGGTGCAGGAGCAGCGCAGCGTGCTGACCGGGTCGACGAGAATGTGACCGAGACCGGCAGGGCCTGGCGGTGTGCCCTGCGCGAGCTGTCCGCCGATCGCGATGCCTCCACCGATCCCGGAGCCGAGCGCGAAGTGGACGTGGGTCCCGGTGCGCCCGCGCCGCCGGTATTCCGCCCAGGTCGCGGCGGCGCCGTCGTTGACGACATAGACCCGCCCTCGCAGGTCGGGGAAGAAGCCGGCGAGCAGGGTGGGCCAGTGGATGCGGGTGTAGCCCTGGATGGCCCCGGCGCGGATCACGGTGCCGTCGGCGTCGATCGCGCCGGCCGTCGCGATCGCGACCCGCTCGACCTCGACCGCGCCGGTCAGCGCCGCGAGGATGCGTTCCTGCACGGCGTGGAACGTCGGTGTCGGGGGGAGCCGCAGCACGGGAAGCGCGGTGACGATCTGGCAGGGCGGACCGGTATCGACGATCGCCTGTTTGATGGCCGACGCGCCGATGTCGAAAGCGTGGACTTTCATCGGTGCACCACCGTCCAGACACCCACCCCGATCATCCCTATGATCAGGGCGTTCCCCGTTCCCGCGATCAGGGCGGCGCGGACTTCGCGGTGGTGTCCCTGCCGCAGGGCCTGGCGGATCAGATCCGCGTACCACCCCAGGAGCAGGCTCATCGCCGCACTGACGGCGACGACGATTCCCACGCTGGTGAGCGTCATCCCGGTTCCTCCCCTCGTTCCCGCACCCGTCGTTCGCCGTCGGTGGTCGCGAGCGCCGCGCAGTACCTCTCGTAGAGAGGGCCGGCCCGCAGGCTGCGCCGCCAGAAGCCGGCCAGTACCTGCTGGTCGCGGTCGCAGTGCGCCGCCGCGAACGCCAGCGGCACGGCCCCGGCCAGGTCCGCGAGCCGCGCCCGCCCCTGTGTATCGATGTCTGCCATCCACGTGTCCCGCCCCTGGATGTGCGAGGCCGCTCCGCCCGCAGGGGCGACGGGCAGAGCGGCCGTCCTACCGGCACACGATCATGGACAGGAGGAAGGCGACGCCCAGGCCAACCGAGACGTAGACCAGCCCCCAGCCGGTCTGGCCGGCTTCGTCGACCGCTCTGCGTACGGCCGGGTCCATCTCCTCCCACCGTTCGCCGTCGTCCAGGTCGACGATCTGCCATCGCCGCCGGGCGTTCATCCGCGGATCGGCGGGGTGCCGGTGGCCGTGGCCATGAGCCGCCGGTAGACGGCGGGCGGTGTGGTCTCGGAGCCGAGGCGTCCTGGTGGTCTGTGGTAGCCGCTGCCACCGATCGGCAGCAGACGCAGCCCCCCGGCGACATCGAGCAGCCGGCGGCGGGTGTCTTCGTCATGCTCGGGGTGATCAACCTCGATGCCGGCCAGGCCGCGCGCCGCCAGATCCCTCAGAAGGTCCACGGGCAGCGACGCGCAGGGATAGGCGAGTGCGGCGACGCCTCCGGCGCCGCGGACCACGGTCAGCGCCGCTGTGATGTCCGGCTGCCGTGACGCGACGTGGAACGGGCCGCCGGCCCCGAGCCAGCCCCGTCCGAGCGCGGCGTCGAGGGTGGGCACGATGCCCGCGGCGACCAGGGCTGCCGCGATGTGCCTGCGGCCGACCGGTCCGCCCCGGGTCTGGGCGGCTACCTGCGGCCAGTCGATCGGGTAGCCCTCCATGTGCAGGAGGCGGACGGCGCGTCGTGCCCGCAGCTCGGCGCTGTCGCGGGCCCGGCCGAGCAGCTCGCTCACCGCCCGATCGTCGGGGTCGAACAGGTAGGAGAGCAGACGGACCGGCCTCGGCCGCCCACCGACGACCGCCTGGCAGGAGATCTCCACACCCGGCACCAGCGTCATCCTCGCCGGCAGCACCGCGGCCGCCGGATCGATCCCCGCCACCGTGTCCCGATCGGTGATCGCGAGAACCTTGACGCCGGCCACGACGGCCTGCGCGACCAGCTCGTGCGGCATCAGACTGCCACCGGACTCCGACGTGTACGCGTGAAGATCAATCATGGTGCCGTCCGGCCCTGGAAGTGGGGATGTCCACCCGTAGGCGAAGGAACGCCCCCCGCGTGGGCGCGCTCGCCCGCCTGCTCCCGGCTTCCGCGATCCATGGGCCGGTGCCGGGCCGGATCGGGGCCGGCAGGGACACCCCTACCGACCCCCTCCGGATCCTGCTCGCGGCGCGTACCGTGGCGGTCGCCAGCGCGGCACGCAGCTCGATCCGGCTGTAGGACGATCGCGCCGGTCCCAGCCGGTGGCCCCCGCGACGACGGTCGCCGCTGGTCATGCGGCCCGCTGGGCACGCAGAAACATGACCGGGGAATGCAGTCGTAGCGCACCATGGACGTCGACGGCCCGGTGGCAGGCCGCCGCGTACCGGCGTGCGACCCGCGCGTCGAGACCCACTCGCACCGCCGCCACCGGTGACGGGCCGACGGGTGTTGACGTGTACAGGTACTCCTCGACACCCTGGTGGTCCAGGTCGGCGGTCATCCGCAGCATGTTGACGTCGGCGGGGTGCAACCCGGGGCGGCCGGTGGACATCACCTCGATCAGCGGGTCCCACGGATGCGGCGCCTCGGCCACCGCTGCGCCGACAGCCCGGCCGATCCGCCGTGCGTCTTCGTCGGTGAGACCGGGCAGGTCGCTGGCGGGTTGACGCAGATGCGCCAGCGTCACGGTGAACACGACCTGCCCCGACCGGGTGAGAACCCGGCACGCCTCGTCGAGCAGCGAAGTCGGATCCGCCGGGGTGATGCCGTCGACGGCGACCATGTCCACCGCGCAGTCGGCGACGGGTAGCCCCGCCGCCAGGTCGGCCACGATCCGCCCGCCGCCGCTGTCCGCCTCGCCGATGGCGAGCGAGGGCACCAGGGCCACGACACGGGCGGCCTGACCCATCCCCGCGACGATGCCCGCGACCAGCGACAGACCACCGCCTGGCAGCAGCACCAGCACCCGAGGTGTGTGGATCATGGCTTGCGGGCAACCGCGCTGTAGATGCTCACCTGCGCGTCCGCCAGCTCCTCCACCGGCCCGCCCGGCCGCCACCGGTGCGCCACGACAAGGCCCGGGTTCACCAGGTCCAGCCCGTCGAAGAACCGTGCCACCTCCGCGCGGCTTCGCAGCTGCCCGGCGATGCCCTGCGACCGGTAGGAGTCGGCCGCCCGGGCCACCGCCGGGTCGAAGTCGCCGGTGGCGTGGCTGAGCATCAGGTAGCTGCCCGCCGGCAACGCGTCCATCAACCTGGCCACGATCGCGTACGGCTCCGCCACGTCGGGGAAGAAGTGCAGGATTGCGATCAGGGACAGGGCCACCGGCCTGGTCAGGTCGAGCGTGTCCGCGAGCACCGGCGAGGACAGGATCGACTCCGGGTCCGCGAGATCGGCCTCCACGTAGGCCGTGCGTCCCGCCGGCGTGCTGGTCAGCAGCGCCCGCGCATGGGTCAAAACCAGCGGGTCGTTGTCGACGTACACGATGCGCGCGTCCGGGGCGACGCCTTGGGCGACCTCGTGGGTGTTGTCGGTTGCCGGCAGCCCGGTGCCGATGTCGAGGAACTGCCGTATCCCGCAGTCGGCTGCCAGGAAGCGCACCGCGTTGCGCAGGAACGCCCGGTTCACGAGCACACCTTCATGGATCGGGCACTGTCCGGATCATGGCCTCGGCGACAGCCTGGTCCGCCGGGTAGTTGTTCTTGCCGCCGAGCCAGTAGTCGTAGATCCGGGCCAGGTGCGGCACCTCGGGCCGCAGACCCGTCGGCACCGCCGCCTCCGGAACCGCCGACTGGAAGTTCCAGCCAGCGACCGCGCTGTCCTGTTCCGCCACTGCTGTCATACCCCTTGTCGACTCAGCCGGGATTGGTGATCGTTTCGTTGTGGTCCAGACACGCTAGGGGAGCCTTCGCGTGAACCCCTGCCCGTCCCGAGGCGGCCTCGGCAAAGGGCGCCGTCCCGCCGGGCGTTGGCTACGAAGCCACTGGGCGGTGCCCGCGGGGTCGTCGCCGAGGACGGGCAGATCCGTGATCAGGCCGTCGACCCCGGCGACACTGAGCGGCCCCACGGTGCGCGCACCGACCCCTCCCTCGGCCAGGAGACGCACCGTGTGCTGGTGCCCGGTCGCCTCAACGAGTCTGCGAGCAGCGTGCAGGCGGCGCAGAGCGGCCAGGGTCAGCGCGGCGTCCCGCGCGCCGCCAGGTGTGCAGACGACCACGAGCACGTCGATCGCGCCGAGGTAGGGGCGGGCATCGACGACCCGGGTGTCCACCCCGAGTGCCAGGCCCGCTGCGTTGCCGTTGTCGCGAATGCGATGCAGGGCACGCGCGACGTCATCGATCTCGGCTGGCACCGTGATCAGATCGGCGCCCGCGGTCGTGACCGCGTCGATGAGCGCTATCGGCCGGCGCGCCAGCAGGTGGGCGTGGAACGGGACCGTCGTCCGAGGGCGCAGGGCCGCAAGCATCGCCGGGGAGAACATCAGGTCAGGCCCGAAGGACCCGTCAGCGATGTCGAAGTGGACCACGTCAGCGACGCCGCTGGTCCGATCGAGCTCCACCCCGAGCGCGGCCAGATCCGCCGACCACAGCGACACGTCAAGCAGAAGCCGACCATGGGGAAGTGCAGCCGGCCAACCGGTCGGCCGGCTCGCCGAGGGCGTCTGCTCCGTCGTCATCGGCTGCGCAACCTCTCGACCCCGGGGAATGTTCGAGATCATGGTTGCAGTCGTCGCGAGGCTGGTCATTCCCCCGCGCACGAAGAAACCATTCGCGCCATTGCACGCTGCTGACCAGCGATGATGGTTCACCGACAGGCGACTTCTTCCACCGCATGAATCCGGTTTTGGAGATCGCCAAGGACCGTATGCTGGGCGAATGGCCTTGAAAGCGCGTCTACGGGGCAGGGAGACCGACCTCGCCCTGCTCTCGCGGGTCCTGCCCACGGGTGACACTCAGGTCGTCCGCGACGCGGAGGACTACTACCTCACCTCGCCGGCGGTGGACTACCGGCCCGAGGGCACGGACTTCCACGAGGCAGCGGCTGAGGTGCTCGCCTGGGTCAACGGCATCGGCTGGCTGAACAGCACCGGCTTCCACGCCGTCGAGCTGACCGGGATGTACGACGACGGTGATCGACGTCATGCCGTCCTCACGCCCAAGACGATCAGATTGACCACCCGCATCGGGAGCGTCGTCATAGGAGGAGACGCGGTGGCCTCCGAGCCGCCACCGCCGCCGGGCCCTCCGCAGGCGGCTGCCGCGGCCCGCGGTCCGGCGCTCGCTGAGGCCCTGGCGATTCTCGGCCGGACCACGCACCTTGGGTGGGTCGAGCTCTACAAGGTGTGGGAGATCATGCAGGACGGCCGCGACCCGGTCGCATTCGGCTGGGTGACGAAAGCCGAGGCGCGGGCGTTCACGCAGGCCGTAACCATCCCGGCATCAGCGGGCAGGCCGCACGCCACGCCCGGATGCCCGGCACCCCGAGCAAGACGTCGGCCATGGACCTCGCCGAAGGTCAAGCCTTCGTACGGCGGGTGGTCCTCGCCTGGATCGCGGCGGAATCGAACTGACGCCGGCGACCTATGGCTGGAGCTGCCGGGGAGCAACGACAGCGGCGACGGCCATCGCGGCATGGTCGCTGAGGCCGTGGTGGCGGGGGGCGTGGACGTAGTCGCAGCGGGTCAGGTCGAGCCGGTCGGTGGTGAGGAAGGTGTGGTCGAAGCGGTAGCCGTTGCCGCCGCGGCCGTACCAGCTGTGGCCGGGGGCGTCGGGGTGCAGGGTGCGGTAGGCGTCGGTGAGGCCGGCGTCGGTGAAGGAGCGGTAGAAGTCGTGCTCCCAGCGGCCGAAGACCGGGTAGTGCGGGACGTGGCCGGGTTCGACGACGTTGAGGTCGCCGGTGACCACGACCGGCCCGTCGAAGCCGGCAAGGACGCCGGGCAGGGCGCGGGTGACGGCGTGTTGGAAGGCGCGCTTGTTCTCGTTGCGGCGTGCGGCCGGCCCGCGGGACGGGACGTAGAGGCCGACCAGGCGCAGTCGCTGTCCGCCGACCCACAGGTCGACGGCGGGTGCGCGGTGGGCAAGCACGTCGATGCCGGCGGGCACGGGTTCGAGGGGCGTATGGCGGGAGGCGATGACCGTGCTGTAGTCGGGCTGGTCCGGCCGCGGGGCGTGGAGGTGGGTGTAACCGTGCTGGGCGAGCGCGTCGAGGAGCGCGTGGCGACCGGGTCCGTGGCCGACCTCGGTGAGCACGACGAGGTCCGCGTCGGGTTGCTGTCCGAGCCAGGCTGCTTGGCGGCGGGCCCGGTCGGGTGCGGCGTGCTGGGCGTTGAACGTGACGAGCCGCAGCTCGGTCGTGGATGTGGGAGCGACCGGCGTGGGCGGGTTCGGGAACAGGGACTGCTGCGGGTTCATTCGGGCAGGGCCGTTTCGTCGAGGAAGACTTCGCCGGCGGCGTCGAGGTCCTGCTGGAGCTGGCCGAGAGTGGCGCGGACGAAGCTGAGGTCGTCGCCGGACAGCGGTGTGTCGAGGGCGGTGAGGTTCTCGCGGACCTGGTCGGGGGTGGTGAAGCCGACAAGGACGGCCGCGCTGTCGGCGCGCTGGAGGCTGTAGGCCAGTGCCACCCGGACCAGGTCGCGGGTCGACGGGCCGAACCGGTCGCGCAGAGGTGCAAGGTGGCGCTCGACGAGTGCGAGGGCATCCGGGGTATACCAGCGTTTGCGTTGCCGATGATCCCCGGCACCGAACTGGGGTGGCCGACGCGGGTCGTGCTTACCGGTGAGCAGGCCCTGCCCGAGCGGCTTGTTGATCAGGATGCTGATGTGGTGGTCGGCGGCGAGGGTGAAGATGTCCGGCTGGCCGGCGGGCGGCGGTGGGGTCAGCGGGTTGTGTCGGACGGCGAGGAAGTCGGGACGGATTCGCTCGAACAGGACCCGGAACCGGGCGTGCTTGTCCGGCCGATCGGATCGTGGCTGTATGAGCCGGTCAGGGGCGTAGCGGTGCGGGCCGCGCATCCCGACGCAGCGCACCAGGCCCTGGCGTTGGAACTCGCGCATCTGGGCGACGGCGCCGTCGAGGTAGCGGTCGTCGGGGCCGAACTCGCTGGTGTGGAAGAAGTAGATGTCGAGCCGGTCGGTGCGCAGGTTCTCCAGGCTGGTCTCCAGCTGGCGGCGCATCGCGGCGGGCAGATAGGCGTGGGCGGCGGTGCCCGCAAAGTAGCCGACCTTGGACGACAGCACGAGACTGTCCCGGTCGACCTGCTCGACGAGGTGGCCGAGGAGACGTTCGGAGTGGCCGTGGCCATAGACGTCGGCGGTGTCGAACAGGTTCGCACCCAGGGTGTAGGCGAGTTCTAACCCCGCGCGGGAGGCGTGGTCGTCGGCGGTGGACCAGCCCATCGGCAGGCCCAGGTTGTGGTCGGGTCCGCCGATGGCCCAGCAGCCGACGCCGATCGGGTGCACCGTCAGCCCGCCGGCCAGCGCGCGGGGCGCGGGAAAACGTTCTTCCGTCATCTCGTTCACCTCATTGTCTGCCGACGATTGCTGGACGGGCCTGTGCATGGGCGCCGCTGACTGTGACGTTAAGGTCACCGGCATGACGACTCCGGACCCTGACACCCCGCTGAACCTGGATGCGATCAGGGCGAAGGGGTGGGCCGACCGCAGCGACTTCCCCACCGCCGAGTTCGACCGCGCCGAGGCGTTCTACACGGCGATGCGCGCCCACGACGAACGCCTGCACGCGGTGCGCGCGAGGGCGTCGGAACTCATCGAGCGGTGGACCGGGCATCGGCCGCGGGACGTCGGCTCGTTCGGAACCCGGTTGAACCTGGAGACCTCGGATCTGGATCTGGGCATCGGCTACCCGGTGGAACGCCGTGCCGAGCTGATGGCCACGCTCGACGGGACCGCCCGCTTCCTCGGCGAGCGCTACACCAGCTTCTCCACCACCCGGCTGGTGTTCAGCTTCACCGTGGACGACGTCGAGATCGACCTGAGCGCGCTGACCGTGGACGACTTCGCGGTCGCCTGCCGAATGCTCGACCAGATCGACGAGGCGATGAGCCACGACGAGCGGGTGTGTCACACCTGGGTCAAGCACCTGCTGCGCCAAGCCGGCCGGCTGGAGGACTACGCGGCCTGGAAGCTGGTCACCTACGCCCGGTTCTGCCCAGAGTTCAACTGGGTGCCGATCCCGGAAAAGACCGGCGCCTGATCTTCCGATTCGGGTCCGCCGGTCAGCTGGCACAGGCGTCCGCCGCGTTGATCAGCGTCCAACCGCCGGCTGCGGACCATCGCCGGTGTTCGGTGACGAGCAGTGCGGCGTGTTCCCGGCCGAAAACAGGCAGCAGGTCGTGCACAGCGGCGGCGAGGACGCCCCGCAATAGAGCGAGACGGTTCTCAATCCGCTGCCAGATCCGCACGTCCAGGATCGCCTCGGCCGTCGGATCACGGTGCAGCGGGCGGGTGTCGAGTTCGGTGATCAGGTCGCCGAGGACCGTGTAGCTGGCGTCCTTGAGCACGCCGCGGGCCTCACGCACCTGACGGCGCGGGGCGCCGTCGAGGACCTTCTCCAGCGACTTGAACGTGTAGTCGAGGGCGAAGTGCCGGTCGACCCAGCGCTGCGCCCAGCTGGCGGCTACTCCGATCCGCCAGTCGGCGTAGCGGGCCTCTACCCGGCCCATCGACGGCGTCACCGCCCCGGCAAGTCCAGCCTGCTGGACTCGGCGGGTGTAGGCGGCGCCGATCAGGCACTCCATGCTGACCAGCAGGTAGGAGATCCCCTGGTAGAACGGCTGGCCCGTGCCCGCCGCCGCGGCGAACCGAGCGTCCCGGACTCCGCGGACGACCTCGGCGGGCGAAAGATCGGGTTGCGGGGCCAGGAGCAGATCGGTGCGGCCCTGGAACGCATGTGTGGCCTTCAGCTCGTCGAGGGTCATCAGCGGGTCGAAGGTGATGTAGGTGAACCGGGTCGGGACGCCGAGTGCGGACAGGGTACGGACAGCCAGCAGGTTCTGCTCGCCCGTGGTGTCCTTCGCGAACCGGTCCAGAATGCTGTCGACGCCGGACTCGACGCCGAACAGCATCCGCCGCAGGCCCCGGGCGACCAGCGCCCGCCACATCTCGGCGCGTTCGACGTGCCAGCCATGGCTCTGGTCGGGGTCGACGACCTGGTCGACGCGGCAGCTGGATTCCCACCCGAACCCCGCCCGGTGCAGCAGACTGGCCAGCTCTAACGCCCTGCTGGTCGCGTCGGGGGCGCGACCGAGGAATTCCTCGTCAACCAGGTACAACGTCCGCGACACCTGCGGGTAGCGCTCGAAGACCGCCGAAAGCTCACCCAGGAGCCACGGCAACCGGCCCGTACCGGCCCCCACCCAACTGCCCTTGTGGTCGCGTGGGCAGAACGAGCAGTAGCTGGTGCAGCCCCGGCTGGTCTCCAACTGCGCGACACCGTGACGGTCGAACGTCGCCGGCAGCAGATCGAGTTCCGGAACGACGTCGGCCGTCACGTCCCGGGTGACGGGCTTCGCGGTCCGCCGCCGCCCGACCGCCAGCCCACCCCCACGTGGTGCCCCCGCGTACCCCAGTCCGGGCACGTCGTCGAGGCCGCAGTCGCCGTGCCAGTGCGCCAGCAACGCGCCGATCGTCGCCTCGCCACCCGCCCTGGCGACCAGCAGCGACGGGAACCTGTCCAGCAGGACCCGCTCGACCCGCAGGGTGAGACTGCCACCGGCGACGACCAGCGGCGGATCATCCTGGGCGTAGACCGATTCCAGCAGCTCGACGAGCAGGTCGTACTGGCCGAACGTCGCCGAGACCCCGAGGATGTCCGGCCGGTCGCCGTCGATGCGGGCGACGAGGCCATCGAGGGAGAGCCCGAGCTGCATGTCGGCCAAGGCCACTGTTCCGAGCAACGTGTCCCGGGCCGCCCGCGCCACCGTGCTGATCCCCAACGGAAACCGCGGCAGCGGGAACGTCTCCGGGTGATACAGCGCCGCTAGCAGGGCGCTGGGCCGCGACAGCCGCCACACGGCCCGCTCGTCCAGGTGGGCCAGCGACAGCCACGACGCCGGGTCCTCCAGGATCAGTTGTTCGCGCGTCCACGCTGGCCAGGCCCGGGAGCGGTGTGGCTGGCCGGAGAGATCCGCGACGACCCACCGGCCGTCGGTCCGCTCGACGACGGCCAGACGGCGATCGAGCGGTCCCGCGATCCGGACCCGACCCACGTGGCCGGCGCACCGCTGCTCTACCCAGCCACGGAACACAGCCGGATCGAGCAGCAACTCCCACCGATCCGGAGACGGGAAGTCGGGACGCACGCCGGCGCTGCGTAGGGCGACGGACAAGCGAGCCAAGGGCTCATGTGGATGCTGCTCCACGGCTATGCCTTCCGGAGGGACGGCGCTCGACCGCGATGCGGGCGCCCGTTACCGGAGCAGCCTCGGCGGCCTGCGGGTAGCTCCTGTCACTGTCCGCCGCCGCGACTTGCTAATCATTCCCCGTTCCGCGAAGAAGTTCGTTCGGCGCCGCGCTATGCCGCTACCTGCGCAGACGGCGACATACGGCGCCGTAACTTCCACGACGATCTCGGATCTCACGCGGAATTGTTCGTGGATACCGAATGCCCATCCGAACGTGGAGGCGCGCCCGGGGTCACACCCAGGCCGGGATCGAGTTGGCGCTGATGGGGCGTGCGACGCTGGCCGGTCCGGTTCGCTTTCTTGGGCAGCACTGGCGACGGCGCAGACCTACAGATGCACCGGGATCGCCCGGTGCTTCACCGGTTTGGGTCATGTTGACCCTCGCACGCCGCCTGCCTCGCTGGAATCCCGACGACCGCGCCCAGCCGACGACAACGTCAGTTGCGTACATCGCGGGTCAACCCAGCCCGCTCCTGGTCGAGGACCGGCGCTCGTTCAGGCTTGTGGCTATGGCGCGCGTGGTTCATGCGGGTGGTTCGAGGCGGCCGGGGTGGGCCCGGCGAGTGCGGCTGGGCGCGGTCGGACACGCCGACGCCTCCACGGTGAGATCGGACGGCCGGTGCCCTATGCTGACATCTCGGATCGGCCACAACATCTGGCACTGCTCGGGATGTGGTGGCGCTATCTGTTGTGATCGTCTCCGGATGTGAGTATGCGGCATCGACGCGCCGATCGAGAGGAACGTGTTGTGGTTGACGCAACATCAACGATGGGAACCCAGCCGCCCAGTGGCGTGGCACGGCGCGCGCCACGGCATCGCGAGTCCGTGACGAGGTCGTTCACGGTGGGCGGCGCTTACGGCTTCGTCATCACGTCCCTGCACGCTGACGGTTCGCTGGCGGACGTCAATCTGATCATGGCGAAGCAGGGGTCGACCCTGCGCGGGATGACCGAGACCCTCTCGTTGGCGATCTCGACTGGTCTGGCGCACGACGTACCGCTGGTGACGTTCGTTCGGCAGTTCATAGACCTGCGGTTCGAGCCGGCGGGGCTAACCGACGACGCGGAGATCCCACAGGCCACGTCGATCATCGATTATGTGGTGCGGCGTCTGGCCTTGGATTTCCTGCCGTTGGAGGAGCGGGCCGCGTTGGGTGTGCTCACGCCGTCGGAGCGCGCCACGGTGGCGACCGGGGTGACGCCGGTGCCGAAGGTTTGGTCGGACACGCCGGGGATGCCGATGTTCGTACCGTTCGAGATCCCGGTCCAGGTCTCGCGCTGAGGGGCCTTCTGCCTGCTGGATTGTTCAGGTGGCGTGGTCCGTGAGGGCGTGATGTGCCGCAGTCAGGGCGCTGTCGATGTCGTCGCTGATCGTGACGGAAGGCAGCATGTCGAAGCTGCATCGGGGTGAGCCCTTGGCGATGATGACGGGTTTGCCGTAGGCGAGCGCGCAGCCGATCTCGGCCGTGACGCCGTCGCTGCGCCGGCTGAGCGGGTAGGCGAGGAGAAGGCGCGCGCGGGCGATGTCGTGGATGCAGAGCTGGGCCGCGAGTTGGTTGACGACGATGCCTGCGTCGAACTGGCTGCTGGGTCGGGTGAGGGGGTCGAGGTCGAGCCAGCGGGCGGTGGATTCCAGGGGCGGGGGCAGGCGGGCGCGGATACGGCGGATCTCGTCTCGGTCGCGCAGCGTCGCCGCGAGGTAGACGCCGTGGCGAGGGGTGGCATCGCCGGCGAGGCTCTGTGGTGTCCGCTGCTGGGTGCGCCGGAGTTGTGGGGCTGGGCTGGTGGCCGGCGCCCAGAGGTTGACGGGTGCGCTGCGGGCCTGCCGGTAGGGGGTGATCGGGCAGTAGGCGTAGGGCGTGTCGTCGGCGAGACTCGGCAGTCCGATCCGACTCCGCTGATCATCAATATGGTTGATGTCGGCAATCGGGTAGAGGAAGCGCGGGCGGTCGTCACGAATGAGGACGAATGTTCCGTACAGCTGCTCCTCACCGCGCAGGGAACGGTCCCGGTCCGTCAGGAGAGCCAGCTGTCGCGGGTCGGCCCCGCGGTGCTGCCACGTGCGCGCCAGATCGCGGAGGAGATCGTGGCGGGTCTCGGTTTCGGTGTCGGCGTGTTGGAGGAGAAGCCAGGCGGCGTCGCTGGCGGCGCACGAGGCGGGAGACGGCCAGCCCCATCGGTTCAGTGTCGTGAGGACCGCGGTCGTCGCGGCAGTCGAGACGGACGCGAAGGTGGCGAGTTCGGGTGTGCCGGCAGTGAGGTGTGCCGCTCGGTGCGGTAGCAGCGTGAGGGGTAGCGGCCAGCCGGGGTAGTCCAGGGCTGCGGCGACCTGGGCTTCGAGGCGGGGGTCGGTGACAAGCCGGGTCAGGACGGCGAGGAGCGCCTGCTGTTCTTGCTCGGCGAGCGTGATGAGGTCAGCCCACGCGGCGACGGCGGGTGATGTCATGAACTGGCCTCCTGGTCGCTGAGGAGCTGGCGGGCGCGGACGAGGTCGACCTTCCCGGCCGGGGTCCTGGGTATGGCGGCGACGACCCGCACCACCCGTGGGATCTTGTAGCCGGCGAGGTCGCCACGGATGTCACCCAGTACCTGTGCGAGTCTGCCGCCGGCGTGGAGCTGGAGGAGGCCGCCGACGGTGCTCCCGAGCCGCGTGTCGGGGACGGCGAGGATGGCGGCGTCGGCGACGTGGGGGTGGGCCAGGAGGACGGCGGCGACATCGGGGGCGTACACCTTCTCCCCGCCGGTGTTGATGCAGTCCTGCTCGCGGCCGAGCAGCGCGATCCTCCGACTCGTCTGAAGCCGGACGAGGTCTCCGGACAGGAGGTAGGTGCGGCCGTCATAGGCGCGGACGTAGCGGTGGGGTGGAAGCGTGCCGTGGGGGTGCAGACCGACGGGCAGCGGCCGGTGGACCGCGACCTGTCCCGTCTCACCGACCGCGGTCGGGGTTCCATCAGCGTGGAACACCCGGGCGTGTCGGCCGAGGTCGAAGGACCCGGTCGCAGGTACGTCTCCGAGGCGGGCGAGTGATGATCCCAGGCCGGTGGCCTCGGTGGCGCCGAGGGTTTCGACCAGCCGCAGGTGTGGGACCAGGGCGAGGAGTTCGGTCTTGACCTGGTCCGTCCACGGCGCGCCCGACGAGGTGACCGTCCGCAAAGCGGACAGGTCAGCGCCGAGGCGGGCGCCAAGCGCGCTCGTGAGCGGTCGTGCGTAGGCGTCGCCGACGATCGCCAGGGTGTCGGCGCGCTGCTGCACGACCGTGTCGAGCACCCTGTCGGGGTCGTAGGACGACCCTGGCAGGGTGATCACTGTGCCGCCGGCGCAGAGCGCGCCCATCGCGCGCGTCAGACCCGAGCCGTGGCTGAGGGGACTGGCGACGACGATGCGCGCGTCGGCCAGCGTCAGGGACGCCATCCGGGTGAGAGGGCGGGACAGGTCGTGGCGGGCCCAGGGGTTGTGGGCGTTGAGGTTGTCCAGGATGTCGGCGACGCGCCAGAGCACGGCCTGGGGTGTGCCGGTGGTCCCACCCGTACATTTGATCATCAAAGGCGGTCGCGGCCCATTCGCCGGCGGCGACGAGGATGCCCGCGGGGCCGCGGAGGTCAGGAGCAGCCCGTGGCCTCCGAGGGGGCGGATCGGTACTTCCTGGCCAGGTTGGCAGCGGGCGTGGAGCGTCGCGACGTCTGGGACCTGGACCGGATCGGCGATCATTGCGGCGGGCTGGAGCAGGCGGTGAAGCTGGTCGAGTTCGCGGGCACGGTAGCGGGGGTTGAGCTGCGCGGGCGTTGCGCCGAGACGGAGCACGGCAGCGAGGCTGACAAGGTGTTCGGGGATGTTCGGCAGGCAGAGGGCGACGACCTGGCCGGCCTGCACTCCGTGCCGCCGCAGGGTGCGGGCGAGGGCCGCTGATGCCGCGTCGAACTGCGCCCACGTCCACGCCTGATCGCCGTGGATCAGCGCGGTCTGGTGGGGCTGCTGCGCGGCGATGCGCTGCCAGAGAGCCGCGAGGGTCCACGGGGTTGTCATGGCAGCGGCCGGCTGGTGGTGGGGGCGAGATCGTCCACGGTGCGGCGCATGAGATCGGCGTGGGGATCGCTCTCCCAGTCCCAGTCGCTTCCGTCCAGTCGTGGGTCGAGGGCGGCGACGACGTGCCGCAGCCGAATGCGGGGATGGGTGCCGGTCGGGACCGGGTAGACGGTCAACGCACCGCTTTGATCACGCACCAGGATGTAGGAGTGGGCCGGGTCAGCGGGCAGGTCGACCAGGGAGGCGATGGGATGGCCGGTGAGCCGCTTGGCCAGCCACCCGCGCAGGTTCGCCTCGGTGGGGAGCAGGTGCAGGTGGCCGTGTTCGATCCGCCGCTGCCCGGCGGCGTTCAGGCCGTACTCGAAGCCCAGCACCGGGCTGTCGTAACGATCGGCGAGACGTGCGGCCATCTCCCGCATCAGCGCGTCGACGCCGGCGCGAGCAGTGCGGTCGAGTGCGCCCAGGGACAGGACATGGCTTCGGGGGACGAGGAGCAGGTAGCCGGCGACGTACGCCCCGATGGTGGGGACCGCGGCGGCATACGCGTTCGCCGCCAGGATGCGGGGCGCTGCCACGGTCAGGTGCCGTTGCAGCGCGCAGTCGCTGACGGCCGGGTCGAGGGCGTCACACAGGTCACAGGTCGACGGCATGGGCAGTGGCCTCCGACGGGCTGAGACGGATCAGGTCAAGGCGGCTCGGCCGTTCGGGCGCGGCGAGGCGGGTGGCGCAGTAGGCGTGGATCTCCTCGGCCGTCAGCGTCGGATGCCGGGTGCATGCGCGGGCAGTCAGACGATGGCCGTAGACGGCGTCGGGGACCACCGACACCGTGCAGTCGCTGATCGCGGGGTGAGCGGCGAGCACGACACGGACCTGGGCGACGGCGACGTTGACGCCGCCGACGATCGCCCGTCCAGGCACGGCGACGGAGGCGACATGCAGCCGTCCGGTGCCGTCGAGATGGCCGCGGTCACCGACGCTCTGCCACGCACCGGATGGTGGGCATGCCCCGGGAACAGGGTGGCTGGCGAGCCCCACGCGGCTTCGCCCTTCGATCGTGCCGACCGTCCCCGCGGGAACCGGCACCCGCTGCGGCCCGGTGATCCGTATCTCGGCTCCGTCGATCGGGACGCCACCGTCGGCGGCTCCGACGCGCAGCGTGCCGTCGTATTCGGCGGTGCCGTAATACTCCGCGAGCCGGTCGCCGCCCAGCAACGCGAGCAGACGCCCGCGGAGGTCGGGTGGGCAGGGCTGGGAGGAGTAGACCAGCCTGTCCACCGACGAGGCGGCCTTCGCGACGGCGGTCTCGCCGGCGTCGTCGAGCAGCCGGCGCAGCTGCGTGGGCACGAGGAACGCCCAGGTCGGCCGGTGGCGGCCCGCGTAGGTGACCCACACCTGCGGGGTGAAGACCGGACAGATCACGACGGTGCCGCCGAGCAGGATCTGCCGCACGGCGAACTCGAACGGGCCGTTGAGGTGCAACGGGGAGCCGATCAATGCTCGCCCGTCGGGGCGCAGGCCGAGCGCGAGCGCCTTCCGCGGGACGCTCGGGGGCTCCCCATGTGTCACCAGCGGGCGGTAGAGGCCGTCACAGACGCCGACGATCGCCTTCCACGGCTCGCATCCGCCAGCCGGAGCGCGCGGGAAATCCGGTGTCGACACCGCGGCCCCACGGGCGGACAGCGGCAGGGGGATTCCCCCGGCCAGCCAGGTGGCGAACACCTCGACGAGGAAATCCGCCTCCGACCGGGCGGTGACGGGACGCAGCAGGCCACGGCCGCCCTCACCGCCAAGATCACGGGCAAGACGGTGGGCGTCCCGGCCCAGCTGGCCGAAGGTGCACGCACCCCCGGAGTCGATCACCGCGGGCTGGTCGCGGCGATCACGGGCCAGTCGGTCGAGGGCGACGGTGATCTCCTGCCGCCATGCCTGCGGGCCGGTCACGTGGGGCCGTCCGCAAGACCGGCGGCGGTGGGAGGTGTCCAGGTGGAGGCGGCAGCCTGCTGTAGATCGTCCGTGAGCCATCCGCCTCGCAGGCCCTGCTCGACGGCACCGGGCCGGCGGTCGGGGGCCGGCAGGGTGATCCAGCAGCGCAGCAGGTGGCGGGCCTGCCGGGGGTCGGGCGCGTCGGTGTAGGCCGTGCGGGAATGCAGAACACAGTGGTTGTGGACGATCTGGAGATCACCGGGCCGAAGTTCCATGTCGCAGGCCAGCTGGTCGGCGACCTCGTCGAGGAGGTCAAACGCCGCGAGAGCTGTCGGGGACAGCGGCACACCGGTGACCGTCTGCGTCTCCAGGAGCGTGTGCCGCACGAAGCGGACACTGAAAAGCCCGCGGTACGCGCAGAAGATCGGCGAGAGGAACGTCGGTGGGCCGCCGGGGATGTTCCCGCCGGCCATGTGGAAGTGAAACGGCTGGTAGAGCTCGGCGACGAGGTTCGGCGCGCTCGCGAGCATCGCGTTGTGCACCGCCGCGGCGGACGCCACGCGGCTCATCCCACCCCGGTCCGCGGGGCGCCGGCACAGCAGCAGCGTCGCGTCGGCGCCGTCAGTGTGAAACCACAACCGTTCCGCGGTTTGGTGTCCCCGTACCCGGCCGTCACCGAGCTGCCGGCCACTCGCCCGAACGCGACGGACAAGCTGCCCGTCGCGGCTCTGGGTCGCGATCCGTCCCAGCCGGGCCGCGATGCCGCGGATCAGCACGAGGCACTCGCGGTCGTCGAGATCCTCCACAGGTAAGCCCCGGAGTACGGCGAAGCCGTGTCCCACGGCGACCGCCGTGGCGAGCGCGGCGAGCGGCGCGTCCAGGTGCGGCAGGAGAACGTCCTGGTCTGTGAGGTCACGGTCGTGGAACAGGTCTCGGGATGCCAACCGGGCACTCGCCGCGCGCACCGCCGCGGCCAGGTCGGCGCGGTGCGCATCGTCGATCCGCTGGAGATAGGCATCGGGATGCAGCTCCCGACCGGTCCAGAGCGGTGCATGACCGGCTGTCAGCTCGGTCGGTATGAAAATGGAGTCGATGGTTTCCGCCATAGCGGACCTCCGATGTTGAGTCGCCGATATTAATGGGCGAAAAGTGCACTAACGGCGCGCCTGCGCAGTAATGGCGTCGCCCGCGAGCCAGCCTGTTTCCGCCGCGCCGATGATGCCGCCGGTGAGCCCGGGGCCGTCGCCCACGAGATACAGTCCCGGCTGGCCTGGGGCTTCCATCTCGTCGGTAACCGTGAAACGTGATGCCCACCGTTCCACCGCGGGCCCGTAGAGAAAGTTATCCGGGTGCAGAACCCCCGGACACAGGGAGGCGAGCCGGAAAAGAAATGTTTGTAGCGCGCTCACGATCGCTGTCGGGAACTCGGCGGTGAAGTCGCCGGGCGCGGCATCGGGCAGGCTCGGCACAAACTCGCCTACCGCCTGGCTGGTGGGCAGAGGCGTGTCCGGAAGGAAGGCGCCGAGCCGCTGGCCGATCAGCCCACCGTGGCGGCGGTTGATCGCGGCCACGAGCGTGCGGGCATCGTCAGCGGTGAGGGGCAATCTCCGGCCGGCCGTTGCAATAATCGCGCTGTTGGAGCGGTTCTCGGCATGCGCTGAGGTCGCATGCCCGCCTACCAGGGTCAGCCCGTGATAGTCGGCCGCGACGACGTCGCCGCCGTAGCACACGCAGTGGGTTCGGACCTCGACCCCATCGGGCCCGCTCCAGATGACCTTCGGGTCGGTGGCTATCTCCAGCAGCGGTCCGAGGAACTCCTTCGCTCCCTCCAACCGGAACCCGATCTTCGGTTGGGCGTCGTCGCGGCCCAGGCCCAGCTCCCGACCCACGTCCCCGAGCCACGATGCGCCGACCTTCCCCGGGGCCAGGACGACGTTGACCGCGTGGACCCGCCTGACCCCGGGACCATCCAACTCCAGCTCCCACCGGAAATCGGAACGTCCTGACGGGCGGATACCGATACACGTCGTACGGCAGGCGACCGTCGCCCTCGCCGCCAGACGCGTCCGCAACCGGCTGAGCATCCGAGGTAGCTGGTCGGTCCCGACGTGACGGACCGGATAATGAACATATTCTAATCCGGCGACCTTCGCGCGTTTCTCGAAATTTTCTGCGGCTTCGGCGTCCCCGCCGTGCAGGTCGGCCCGCTCGCCGGAGCGAAGAACCTCATCGATCGCGTGCTGCCGCGCGGAAACGCGAGAAGGATCGAATCTGTGGCTGACGGTGCTCCCGATCCGCGGTGACAAGCACAGCTTGCCGTCCGAGAACAGCCCGGCACCGCCAAACCCCCGGGTCACCACGTCCCCTCGGCTATCGGAGCCCAGAGCGCCAATCCGCTCCTCCACATCGTCACCTCCGTCGAGGAGGAGAAGGCCCGGCGCGGGCACATCAGATCGGTAGGCTGCAATCAACCCCCCGGGGCCGGCACCCACCACGACGGTATGGAAAACCCGCGCATTCATCATCGTTCCTCTCGATGGGTTACAGGTAGAGGTGCGCCGCGCAATCAACCTGACTCATGCCGGTAGCGAGGCAAGAGCGACCGGAAGGCGCAGCAGGGAAGAAGAATCGACGGCAATCAGGGTGAAATGCCGGTCACGAGTCTCCGCCGATATCAATGCGCCCTTTCCTCCACCTGGCATCGACGGCGGCGGACCAGAGAAAAGCGCGAGCAGTCGAGGAATTTCTCCAACACTTGAATACTCTCAGGCATGCGGGAAGGAGTCGTTCGAGCGGCGGGTCAGGAAACGCTCACGTGATGCCAAGATTCCAACCTTCCGGCCAAAGGGTGCAGCGTGCACCAACGCGGCGCTCGCCCCGGGTGGCCCACTGACCGGGACGAGAAACTCACGAGGTGACGCCACTATCCCCAGCGGACGGGCGCGAACCATTCCCTTCAGCGCGAAGCTTCGGTTCGGGGCCGCGGAGCGCCGTGAGCTGGGCAGATGCCTCACGTGAAGGAAGATCATTGCCGCTAGGGATGGCGAACACTCGGGAAACGTTCGGGAGCAGGGTGAGACGAGGGGGCGGACCGTGTCGACTCGCCGGTCCTCTCGCTGGTTGAGAGGAACGACCAGCCGAGCTGAGATTTCCATGGTATGGAATGACAGCCGACACGGGACCCGGAGTACCGGATTGCCGGCTCACCAATGGCGTCAACATGTCGTCTATCCAGTCCCACCGCCGGCCGAGTGTGATGGTCCGGACATATTCGATCCGCTTTCGCAAGGATCAGTTGGCTCGCTAGCAAACGGTACGGATGCCGTCGTAGCGCTTTCTATGTCTCCCACCCGGAGATGGCAAAGTTCTCCCGCCGCCTGTGGAGATCGATGCCGACACGGGTGTATGGATACGTGCTGTCGGGAATCTCGTCGAGGGGAAACCAGGCGATCCGGGCACACTTTTGGGGTTCCGCGTTGACGGGTTCTCCGTGCCAGCACTCCGGCTGAAAGAACAGGCCAAGGCGCGCTTCCCCGCGCTCGTTCCGGAAGTGGACCGTCGAAGCGAGAGTAAGCGAGGCGGGATCGAGATGAAGGCCAATTTCTTCACGGCTCTCGCGGCATAGCGCGGAAGCGGCGTCCTCACCATCTTCGAGTTTTCCTGACGGGACGTTCCACCAGCCGTCGGCGAATCCCGTGCCGGATCGCAACGCGAGCAGGACCGCATCATCGCGGATGAGCAGGAGCATGACGTCGATGACGCTGCGGTACCCCATGGTGGCAGTATCTCCCGACTGTGCTGAGGAAACGGTCAGCGGCTGGTCGGGTTGAGCCCGAGGGTCGTGAGCTGCTCGGCGATCCAGCCGACCCGCGCGCTGGTGGACATGTTCGGTGGAATGTCGAAGATGCGCTGCCCGACGGTGGCGCAGATGCTGCGCACGACGCGGTCGGCGGCGGGTTGGATGTCGAGGACCTTGGACCGGTAGGGGTCGCCGATCTGGTGCTGGTCGAACTTGTCGCAGCAGTAGAAGACCGCGTCGTAGACGGACGCCCAGGCCCGGCAGAAGGCTTCCATCGCGCGCAGGACCGGCGCGTGGGGTCCCTCTGGGCCGCCGGGCAGGACGAGCCAGGCGTAGGCGAGGACGTTCGCGATCGTCTTGTCACAGATGATCATGGTGTGTTGGCGTGCGACGCGGAGTTGGCTGGACAGCTGGGCGGCGAACAAGTCGACCTCGGTTTCCAGGTCGAACTCGCCGCGGCCGTGCACGACGATCTCCTCGATGAACGGGGAGTTCCGAGCCGGTTCGGGCACGCAGGCGACGTGCACCCCACGCTCCCGGAAATGTGCCGCCAGGGCATGGGTGAGCGTGGTCTTGCCGGAGGCGTGGGTACCCTCGACGGCCACGACGAGGCAGTTGCGCAGCATCAGCGGACTCCTTCCGCGGCCAACGTCTGGTCGTCGCGACCAGCCGGTACGGCAGGCACGGACGAGGGCCGTGCTGGAGGGGTAGTCGCGGGAGTCACAGCCGTTGGACCTGCGGCAGGGATGTCGGTGGTCTGGTCCCAGGCGGCGGCCTCGACGACATCGTCGAGATTGAGCTGGTCCCACTGATAATGGCCCGTGCTGCGCGCCGCGACGAGCGCGATCGCCAGCGCGCGGAGAACAACCTGCCGAAGGATCTGCGGTGCCCCCGCCGAGGCGCCATACCCCACCCGTGCAGGGTCGGCAGAGGTACCCGACTCCGCGAACAGGCCGTGGAGATGAAACGCGGTACACACGTCTTCCAGTACGACCGGCGTGGAGCCGCGCGCCGTGTCGTGAAGACGCGCGAGACTGGGCTGCGCGGTCTCGCCCGGCCAGGCGGCGGCGAGGGCGGTGATTCCGCGTGTAGGTGCGCCGGCGGCGGCGAGCCTCGCCAGGTCGTCGGCGAGCCGGTGGCCTGCGAGGATCGCCGCCCGGCGTCGGGCCTGCACCAGCAGGGCATCGAGCCCGGCGGCGACGAGGAGAGTCTCCGCCGGGTCCTCGGCCGCGACGGCGTGGAAGCCGAACCGCAACGTCCTCTCGGTCACCGCCAGAGTGCGGCCCCGTGGCAGCCGCAGGTACACCGCTCCCATGGCGTCCGGCGACGCGGCGCGGGTCAGGACGGTGAACGCGGCCAACAGCGGTGTGCGTTCGGCGAACGGCCGCCGCTCGGCACCAAAAGGTGTGTCGGCCCAGCCCAGGTTCGTTGCCTCACGCATGGCTGATCCGCAGCAAAGGACGCCCTGATGGCGGTCGCTCGGCGCGGGTGAGGGCGCGGATCGAGCGGCCCAGGTATTTGGCGTAGTGGTTGCGCTGGAACCGGTACCGCGCCCAGATCGCCGCGATCGGCTCGTCGAGCAGGTTGCCCAGCGGTTCGAGTAGGTCGGGGGCGCCGTAGACCGGCCAGGCACTGGCCTGCCCCGACGGCCCGACAACGATCATGTGGCCTTCGGTGTCCGGGGTCCAGGCCGTCAGGCGCAGTGCCGGCCGCCAGTCGTGCACCGTCCGCAGCTCGGCCAGCCGGTCGAACATCAGCGTGGCTTCGTCCAGGCTGATGAACTCGTGGTCGGCGAGGTCGAGCGCGTTGCCCTTCTTCAACGGCAGGATCAATTTGAGCTTTCCGGCGTCCAGCAGGTCGGCGATCTGGTAGGTGAACGGCAACGCGGCCAGCGTCGAGCGGTAGACCACCGCCGACAGCGACAACGGCAGCCCGGCGTCCTGGAACGCCCGTATCCCGGCCATCACCGCGTCGTAGTCGCCGCGGACCCGGTTCGTCGTCGCCCGCGGCCCTTCCAGCCCGACGTTCACGAACGCGATCTTGCCGGACAGGCGCGCCGCGTGCTGAAGACCGCGGGTCGCGTTGGTCGGCACGCCGATGACCGTCCCAGCGAACAGGTCGACGATGTCCACGAAGTCCCGGCGCAGCAACGGCTCACCGCCGGACAGGAACACCCGCGGCACCCCGGCCAGATTGTCCCGCATCCGCTCCAACGCATCCAGCGTGGGGTCCGGCTCCTGCAACGTCTCCGAGCAGAACGAACAGTCAAAATTGCACCGCTTCGTCACCTGAAGGATCACCGACAGAGGGCCGGCCGCCGTCGAGGCAACCGAGTCCAGGTCCGAGGACGCCGCGAGGTTGAAGTGGTGCCCGTCGGTGAAGACCACAGGTTCATCAGCGCGGGAACGCCCCTCGTCGCAGGCGGACCGCGCCGCGGGATCGACGGCAGGTACGGATGGGGAATACGCGATCATCAGGCCCTTCTCGACGTAGGCGCGCACGGCGACCGGGCCAGCTGACCGCCGCCTTCCTGACGGTGAGCTGCCGCGCCGACGCTGAACGTCCCCAGCGTCCCAAGAGACCCACATGATGGTCATTCCCTGCGGAGCGAACATCTGATTCGTGCGGGTACAGGCCGCTGACCTGCCCGAAGACCTGCCGATGAGGCTTCATGTTCGGATCGATAGCGGCGAATCGTTCGTGTGCCTGTTGGGTATTGTGGCGCGCCACATGTGATCAACAACGTGTGCGCCCGGCGCGGACGTCCCCGCGCGTGCAGGTTGGAGGTTCTCAGCTGGGTTCGGCGCCGTGAGCTCGGGCGATGTCGTCGATGCGCCGAGCGAGATCGAAGTCGGCGTCGGTGATCCGGTGACCGGCATCGTGCGTGGTGATGCCGAAGCGGATGCTGTCCCAGCGTAGGTCGATGTCGGCGTGGTGACCGATCAGCCGCTCGATGTCCGCGACGTGCACGATTAGCGCGACCGCGCCGTGGTAGCGGATGCCGAAGGTTCTCGTGATCTCGTCGTCGACCCGTGACCAGCCGGGTAGCTCACGCAGTCGTCTCTCGATCTCGTCGTCGGACAGGGGCACGGGCGCAGCCGTCATCACGGGTCCTCCTGCGCGGAGATTTCGCTGGCGGGCCGGGCGGCGGGCAGCGAGTCCAGAACGGGACGCCAGGCGAAGGTGGTGGTGCCGTCGGGGGGACCGATCGCGTTGGTCGGCAGGACGGTGAACCCGTAGGCGGCCAGGTCGCGTAGGGCTCGGGCGAAGGCCGGGTGGGCGGCGAGGGTGGGTTTGACGTAGGGGGCGACGACGACGGGCAGACCGAGTCCGATCGCCTCGTTGACGACGCCCAGCGCTGAATTGTCGTTGATCCCGACGGCGCACTTGTTGATCGTGTTGAAGGTCGCGGGGACGACCGCCACGGCGTCCGCGGGCGGTAGGCGAGGCTCGTCTGGCTGCCGGGGTCGCGAGCGGATCGGGTGGCCGGTTAGCTCCTCCAGAAGGCGCACGTCCAGCCAGGTCGCGGCGGCCGGCGTCGGAATGAGGCAGACGGCCCACCCCTCGCCGCGGACGTGGCGGATCAGCTCGTTGATCTGCGCGGCGGGCGGGGCCGCGCAGACGACCAGATGCAGCACCGGTCGCCCAGCCGTCACGCCGCGACTCCGGCCTGCTCGGCGACGTCCCGCAGGACAGAGACGATGGAACCGCGGGCGCGGCTCAGCAGCGTCGCCAGCACCGCCCGAGCGGTCGGGTCGACCCGCAGCAGCTGTGGAGCTCGCCGGGCGACGTCGAGGATGTGCACGGCCGCGACGGCGTCCTCGCCCAGGCGGGCGTGCCCGTCGGCAAGATCTAGGTGCAATCGCGCACGCCTGCCCACCAGCGGGGGAGGCAGCAGACGCGTGTCGATCTGTTCGCCGACGGCGACCGCCTCCGTCGGATCGTCGAGCGTCAGGGCCGCGGTGAGGGTGTGGATCGCCACGTTCGTCGGCCCGAACGCCGACCACAACCGGTTGTCGTCCCGGCCCAGCGTGCCCGCCTGCTCGGCCGCGGCGGTGAGCCGGCGGCGGGCTTGCGCCCGCTCACCCTGACGGACCGAGGTCATCGCCGCGAGCAGGAGAAGGGCGCCCCGCGCGGAAACGATGTCGGGGTGGTCCTCGTCGCCTCGCCGCCGGTTCAGGGCGTCGAGTGCGCTGAGGGCGACCCGTTCGGCGTCGGCCAGCCGCCCTGTGTCGTGGAAGACGCAGGCGATCTGCCTGCGTGCGGTCGCCAGAAGCACTGGCGTGTCGGCGGCGAGCGCCGCGTGTTGACCACGGTCCGCGGCCAGCCACGCTAGATCGTGGTCGCCGGTCCTGGTCGCGAGCTTGGCGGCAGCGATGTACGCGACAGCCTGAGACCGCCGGACCGCGCGGTGGTCCACGCCCGCCGGCGAATCAGCGACCAGCGTGTCGATACCCCGCACCACCGCGGGAAGGAGCCGCGCCGCCCCAGCATAGTCGGCCCGCTGATACCGGTTGTGGCACTCCCGCCCCCGCGCCTCAAGGTCAGCAAAGGCACCCGCCGAGGTCACGCCAGGGTCAGCGGACCACTCCGCTGGAACCGTGACGGCCTCCCGCAGATCAGCAAGAAGATCGTCCCCGGCCGGTGCCCTACTGGTGTTTACCGACACGGCAGGCGCGGCCGGTTGTCGGGGTGTCACCGCGGCAACCCCCGAGATCGACACGGCGAGCAGGAACTGCTGCCGGTTCAATGCGGTCATCAGCGGCGCCTCGACGTCCACCGCCTTGGTGCGCGCAAGGGAACCGACAGCGCTCGCGGGCACGCCCTCCACGCGGATCGTGCTGATGAGGAGCAGGTCTGCTGGGGGCATCTGTTCGCGGTCATCGAGGTCGATCAGGTTGTGGATACTGGTGCCATAGACCTCGGCGAGCAGCGCGAGGAACTGCGGTGTGGGCCGGCGGCGGTTGTTCGGTTGCGGCCACAGCTCCCGTTCGCATAGCCCCGGCCCGGTCAACGGAGCGGCGCCGCCCGGGTCGAGGCCAACCCGGGCGGCATGAGCGTTGATGTGCCCAGCGGCCTGCGCCTGGGTCCAGCCGTGCGCGACCCGGTGGGCGGCGCGGGGACGGTAGCTATAACGGCGGGCGAACTCGGTCGCGATCTCGTCGTGGGACATGCCGACCGCGCGCATCCGCGCCCGCAGCTCTTCCTGCTCGACGCGCTGGCTGGTCTTGCCCATGCCGCTGTGCCCCTTCCCTGGCCGTGGACGGCAATCCGTTTCGGGCTTCGGTCACCGACCGCCATCGCAACCGTAGTCGTCGGCGCACGGCCAGAACAGAAGGGCTGAGCGGATCGAAGTCACGGCATCGTGCGGTCGTGCCGGTCGCGGCGCCCGCGAGGGCGGACTAGGCCACAGGCTGCTGGCTCCTCGGCACGATCTGGGCGACGAGCACGGTCGTGTCCTTGTGGGCTCCTCCGGAACGAATCGGCATGGTCGCTACGGACAAAGCGACGCGCGCGGCAGTGTTCTCGCAGGTCAGCGGCTCTGCGAAGGGGTGAACAGGATGTTCGTAGTGGAGGGAATGACTTGCGTCCCCGCGTCGGCGATCGTTGTCAGGCGTCGCCGTTTCTGGCCATGCGTCAGCGATGTGGCCTGTCGCTGGCTTTCCGTCATCCGATCTGGCCTGGGCTGGTTCCCACGGCGTCCGATCTGGCATCTTGTCGGCTCGCCCGCGAGCCGAACGGCGTGGGAGTCGGTCTCTCCGCTAGAAAGGGGCCAGATCGGATGACGGCCGGCGGGCTCGCACACGACACCGCACATGGCCCCGCCTCAGGTCAGTCACTCCCGGTGGGTCAGATCGACTGTCGCCTGGCAATCGTGGTGGGAGCGACTCCCTGGAGGAACACGGCGGTCACGCCCACACTGGTCAGCTCGGCCGGCGCGAGAGAGCGAGGGGCTGTGGAGGAGGTCTTCGGGTCGGTCCGCCTTGCTGGAAGGATCGTCCACGTTGACGACGGCCGCCTGAGGCGCGGCGGTCCGCATGAGTGGAGGACGCAGAGGGAACCCGCTGATGGACCCCGAGTACGAGCTGAATCTGCGCCTAGTCGACGCCGGCCCTCTGGCGAGTGGCGACGCCACCCAACACCAACGATGAGCGCGGCTCCGGTAACACGGGTCCGTCAGTTTACACGACGACCAGCGACTGACCGTTCTTCCGCAGGCCCCTGCATTCCTAAAGTCACAGAGCGCCCCTGCCGCCTGTGCCTGCGTGCTGCGCTGCGCTGCGCGTCGAGAACAGAACACGCACAGCCCGCCGGGCGGGTACTCCCCGAAGCGCGATGGGGGTGTCCCTCCCAGACCAATTCCGCAGCCAAAGGCGAATGCCCCGGGCATCCAGGCCACGGGCCGCTGTCCAATCCCGCAGTGAGGATTCGATGACCATTCAGCATGAGGAGAGTTCCACCGCGGCTGCTGTGTTGCGCGCGGCCATGGTTGACGAGCTGCGGGAACTCGGCGCGGTCCGTGACCCGAGGGTGGCGCGTGCGTTGGCCGTGGTGCCGCGGCATTTGTTCGCGCCGGGCGCAGATCTGGCAGCGGCGTACGCGGCTACAGGGACGGTCGTCCCGGTGCGCGACGCGGTGGGTCGGATGGTCAGTACGGTGTCGGCGCCGCACATCCAGGCGATGATGCTGGAGCAGGCGCGGGTGGCGCCGGGGATGCGGGTCCTTGAGGTCGGTTCGGCGGGCTACAACGCGGCGCTGCTCGCGGAGCTCGTCGGCGAGACAGGCGAGGTCACTACCGTCGACATTCTGCCCGGGGTTGCCGAGCGCGCCCGGCGTTGTCTGGACGCGGCGGGCTATGGCCGGGTGCGGGTGGTGCTGGCCGACGCCGAGGGTGGCGTGCCCGACCACGCGCCCTATGACCTGGTGCTGGTGACGACGGCGGTCCGTGACATTCCCTCCGCGTGGACGGACCAGCTCGCGCCCGGCGGCCGGCTGGTTGTGCCGCTGCGGCTGCGGGGCCAGACACGCTCGGTCGTGTTCGAGGCCGACGGCGGGCGGCTGGTTGGCCACGACGCCCAGGTCTGTAGTTTTGTCCCGCTCGCGGGTGCTGGGGCTTTCCCGGAGCAGGTGCTGGCGTTGGACGGGGACGATGTCGTGGTCCGGCTGGACGACGCGGCCCCGGTGGACGTGGACGAGGTCCGCCAAGCGCTGACCTGGCCGCGGGTGAAGACCTGGTCGGGTGTCCACAGCGGCGAAGAACCGTTCGATGACCTGCTGCTGTGGCTCGCGGTCGGCCTGGAGAACTCTGGTCTGCTGCTGGCCCGGCAGGCTGCGGTCACGCGGGGGACAGTCGCCCACGCGTGGAGCCTCGGCATGCCGGCGGTCGTAGGAAAAGGCAGTCTCGCCTACTTCTCGCTCAGTGCGAAGGTTCCCGGCCGTGTGTCCCGCGAGTTTGGCGTTCAGGCCCAGGGTCCCGCCGCCGAGCTGCTGACCTCCCAGTTCATCGAACGGATCCGCGCGTGGAAGGCCGATCGGCCGGCCCGTATCGAGGCATTCCCCGCGGGTACTCCGGACGCCGCGCTGCCCGCCGGCGGCGTGTTTCTCGATCGCCCTCATCGGCGTGTCGTCGTCTCCTGGCCGTCCGGCCCGGAGGTTCCCGTCTGAGTGCGGGAACCGTCGTGGCGCCTCACGGGAGGGCACACGCCCTCCCGGCTGGCGTGGCCATCCGGCCGTAGGCGCCAGCACGGCCACGGCGATGTCTCTATTCCCTATTCCTTCTCAAGGAGGTTCCGTGACCCCCCAGAACGCCCCCGCGCCGGTCGTCGATCCCGATTCCGCGCTTGACCTCGACGAGTTCGACCTCGACGTGACGGTGGTCGAGTCCGGCCAGCTCGTCGAGGAGCTGATTCGCATGACCGACGACGGCTGCGGCACGACCTGCCAGAGCGCCTGCCCGAACACCTGCCCTGGCGACTGAACCCGGCCGGAACATGACCTGAGCCCGGTCCGGCCGACAAGCTGCCTGGCCGGACCGGGCTCGCCGGACAGGAATGACGACCATGCCGACCATTCGCGACCCAGGCGGGTCCGCTGCACCACGCTCGGCGATCCCGCGAGCCACGCCGTCAGAGGTCCGCGACTCCGACTTGGCGAGCGGCCCGCAGGTCGCCGGGCTCGGCGCTCGGGCCAGCGACGCGCTGTACAGGGTGGCTGGCCCGGGTGTCGTTCGGGTGGCCGAACCGATGCCAGGTCTGGCCGCGCTGCCTTGGCCTGACCTTGGGGACGGGGGCGAGGAGACCGAGCGGTGGTGCCAGTGGCTGCGCGAGGCTTGGGCGTGTGCGCCGTTCGCCGCAGCCGTGCAGGCCGCGAGCCCAGTGCTCGCGCGCCGGATCGCCCAGGTGTGCGCGGGCGGCGATCTACCCGCACGGCAGGCACGTAGCGCCGTGCTGTCGCTCATGCGGTACCGGTTACGGCTGGTGAGCCGAGCTACACCGTTCGGCCTGTTCGCCGGGGTCGGCCCGGCCCGGCCCGGTACCGCGCTCACCGTGTATGAAGACCCGACGCACCATCGCATGCTGGCACGGGTGGACACGGCGTGGTTGTTCGATGTGCTTGACCAGCTCGAAGGCGTTCCGGGTGTTCTCGACGTCCTGCCCGTCCGCGCGAACGATCTCGCCTTCGTTCGTGATGGTCGGCTGGTACTGCCGTTCGAGGGCCCGCGAGCCGGGAGCGACGCCGAGGTGTCCACAGCCGAGACCTCGGTCCGATACACACAGGCTGTCGCGGCGGTGATGAAGGCTGCGGCCGGACCCGTTCTCGTCGGGACGTTGGCCGCCCAGCTCGGCACCGAGTTCCCGGCCGCGCCTGCGCGGGTGCTTCGAGGCATGCTCTCGACACTGGTCGAGCGGCGGTTCCTGCTGTCCGGGCTTCGGCCACCGTCCACCGAACTCGACCCGCTCGGCGCGGTCCTCGCGACGCTGCGGGCGATCGGTGCCGACCCGGTACCCGAGGCGGCCGATCTCGTGGACGCCCTGCGCCGCCGCTCTCGCGGGCTCGCCGACATCACGGAACCGTGGACGTCACAGCCGGCGACCCCAGACACCGCAGCCCCGACCTCAAGCCCCTCCGGGCGCCGGCCTCCCATCGCCCTCGACATGCGGGCCGGCGTCGGGCTGGAACTGCCTCGGCTGCTCCTCCGAGAGGTAGAAGCAGCCGTCGACCTGCTGGTCCGGCTCGCGCCGGCACCCCGGGGCAACGCCGCCTGGCGCGACTATCATGATCGATTTCTTGAGCGCTTTGGTGCCGGCGCGTTCGTGCCGGTCAACTCCCTGATCAATTGTGAAACCGGGCTCGGCCTGCCCGCCGGATACCGGGGAACCACACTCGGCCCGGCAACGGCCGGCCCGCTCTCGGACCGCGACGCGCTGCTGCTTGCCCTGGCGCAGACCGCGGCGGCCCGCCGAGACCGCGAAGTCACCCTTGATGCCGAGTCGCTCGCGCTGCTCCGCACGAGCGACGCGGTGGGCTGGACCTGCCAGCCCCACACGGAGCTGCGGTTTCGGCTGCACGCAGCAGACCGCCGCGCGGTGGAACGCGGCGCGTTCGACCTCGCTGTCGAGGGAGTCTCACGGGCCGCCGGGACAACTCTGGGCCGCTTCCTCGACCTCGCCAACGAGGCCGACCGCGAGGAGATGACCTCGGCACTTCGCGCGCTGCCGACCCGCCAGCCGGGGGCACTTCTCGTCCAGTTGTCGGGTGGCACGCTGTCGGCCACCGCTGCGAACGTCTCCCGCGCGCCGCGCATCCTGGACCATCTCATCGCGCTCGGCGAGTACCAGCCGCCGGACCGCGGGATGATCCCCGTGACGGACCTCGCCGTCACCGCAGACGGTTCGGGTCTGTGGCTGGTCTCGTTGTCCCTGGGCCGACCGGTGGAGCCGGTCGCGTTCCACGCCGTCGAACTCACCCGTCACGGACACCCCCTGCTCCGGTTCCTCAGCGAGATCGGCACTTCCCGCGCCGCCCCCTGCGCGCCGTTCTCCTGGGGCGCGGCCCGACGGCTGCCGTTCCTGCCACGCCTGCGCCACGGGCGGACGATCCTCGCCCCGGCCCGCTGGCTCCTGGCCCCGGCTGACCTGCCCGGACCGGACGCCACCTTCGCCCGGTGGAGCGACGACCTCGCGGCCTGGCGGGACCAATGGGGCGTTCCCGACCAGGTCTTCCTCGGCAGCGACGACCGCCGCCTCCTGCTCGATCTGACCGAGCCCGCCCACCTCCACCTGCTGCGCGCAGACTTGGGCCGCGCCACGCGGGCAACCCTGCGGGAAGCACCGCCGCCTGACGCAGCCGGATGGATCGGCGGGCGGACCCACGAGATCGTCCTCCCGCTCGCCGCACCTCCGACCCCGACGGCGGAGGTACCGCGCCCACGGCGCCCGGCGCGGATCGCGACCTCGGCGGACGCCCATCTACCCGGAGACGGCGCCTGGCTGTACGCCAAGCTCTACGCCCAGCCCGACCGTCAGGTCACCATCCTCACCGAACGCCTCGCCAGCCTGTGGGAACACTGGGACACCCCGCCGCTGTGGTGGTTCCAGCGATACCAGGACCCAGCCCCACATCTGCGGCTACGAATCCGCCTCATCGACCCTGACGGGTTCGGCGACGCGGCCCGGAGAGTGGGCCGCTGGGCGACCGCACTGCGCCAAGCCGGCCTACTGGACCAGCTCCAGTTCGACACCTACCTTCCAGAGACCGGCCGCTTCGGCGGCGCCTCGACGCTCGCCGCCACGGAGACGCTGTTCGCCGCGGACTCCACCGCCGCACTCGCCCAGCTCGCAGCCTCCGCCCGCGGTGCCACCCACCCCCATGCGCTGGTCGCCGTGAGCCTGCTCGACCTCGCCGCGGGCTGCCTACCCGGAGACGACGCCGCCCGCTGGCTCGTCGAGCAGCTACCACGCACGCAGGGACCGCCGATCGACCGCGCGCAGCACGACGCCGCCGTTCACCTCGCTGACCCGCGCGAAAGCCAGGCGACGATGCACACCCTGCCGGGCGGGAAGGAGATCCTCACCGCCTGGGCGCGCCGCCGGGCGAGGCTCGCCGACTATCAGACGGCGCTCACCTCGGCCGGCGACGGACTCACGACCCGCGGCCTCTTGCCGACGCTGATGCACCTCCACCAGTTCCGGATGACGGGGCCGTCCGTCCAGGCAGAGCGCGACTGCGCCCGCCTCACCCGCGCCGTTGCGCTCAGCGTTCTCCGCCGCCGGGAGATGGCATGAATCCAGGCACCGCGGAAGACACCGGCCGCGACACGCTCTCCAGCCGGGCACTGGCCGCCTCAGCGGCAATCGCGGACCAGCTCGCCGACCCCGCCGCCGTTCCCCGAGGCCCTGGCCGGCGGCGAGGCCAGTCCCTCGCGGGCGGTGCAGCCGGCATCGCGCTGCTCCACCTCGAACGAGCCCGCACCGGCCACGGCGACCCCGCCATCGCCAACGCCTGGCTACGGGCGGCAACCCGAGACCCAGCCAGCGCAGGGCCCAACGCCTCCCTCTACTTCGGCGCCCCCACCCTCGCCTTCGTACTCGACGCCGCAGGCCGCCCAGACCAGCTCACCCAAGCGGTCACCACACTCGACACCGCGACCATCGCGGTCACACAGCGACGACTTGCCGCGGCTGACGCCCGCCTCCGCGCGGGCCTCCGCCCGCCGCTCGCCGAATTCGACCTCATCCGCGGCCTCGCCGGCCTCGGCCGCTACCACCTACGCCGCCAGCACCCGATCATCACCGATGTCCTGACCCACCTCGTCCGTCTCACTCAGCCCCCTGCCAGCGGAGACGGACTACCCGGGTGGTGGACCGACCTCGACCCCAGCGGCGCATCCTCCCGTGACTACCCACACGGTCATGGAAATGCCGGAATGTCCCACGGCATCGCCGCCTGCCTCGCCCTGCTCGCACTAGCCAACAGCCGCGGCACCGAGGTCGACGGCCACCGGGAAGCGATCGAACGGATCTGCGCCTGGCTCGACGGGCACCAGCAGCCTGGCATCGCTGGCTGGCCGGGCATCGTCACCCCGACACCGGGCCATGACGTCAGGCAGCAGCGGTTGTCCTGGTGCTACGGCACCCCAGGGATTGCCCGTGCGTACCAACTCGCTGGACTCGCCACCAGTGACCCGAGGCGCTGCGAGAAGGCCGAAACCGCGTTGCACGCATGTCTCGACGACGCGGCTCGCCTCGAACTGACCACCGACATCGGCTTGTGCCACGGCCTGGCAGGGCTGGTCCACACGACATCCCGGGTCGCGGCCGACGCCACCACACCCGAACTCGCCCAGCTCCTGCCCACCCTCGTCGCCCGGCTGCTCGACCAATACCCCACCGCGCCGCACGACCCGGAGCTTCTCGATGGCTTGGCCGGGGTGGCGCTTGCCCTGCACACCGCGGCCCTCGGCTCCGCCCCCGTGACCGGGTGGGACGCCGCCTTGCTCCTCGCGTGAGAGAACCGATGATCCGCAACGACTCCGACCCCCGCCCGTGCATCGACGACGCACCTCAAAACGACGAAGACGGGTGTTCGCCGCGCCACCCCTGGCGGCAGGCCACCATGCACTTCGCCGACTACGCCCAGGCCGATGCCGCCGGCCGGGACCTCGGCGCCGCGCTGGTGGCCGCCGAAAATGATCATCTGCTGGATGCGTGGTGGTTCATCCGCAAGTCCCCCTGCTGGCGGCTCCGCTTCCAGCCGACCTCACCGGTAGACGACGCGGCAACCAAAGCGGTCCACGACCATCTCCATGCTCTGCGCGAGCGCGGCCGGATTGCCGGCTGGAGCGAAACCCTGTACGAACCGGAAACCTTCGCCTTCGGCGGCCCGCCCGCCATGCAGATCGCGCACCGGCTCTTCCACCAGGACAGCCGCCACCTGCTCACGACCGCGCCCCGCAGCCGCGCCCGCGCCCGAGCGCTGTCGATCCTGGCCTGCGTGAGCCTGATGCGCTCCGCCGGCCAGGACTGGTACGAACAAGGCGACATCTGGGCCCGGGTCGCCGAACACCGCCGCTGCCCACCCGACCTTGTCAGCGACAGCCGTTCCCTGGAGCCCAGCCTGACCCGCCTTCTGAGCGCACAGACGCCAGACACCAACGCCCTGGGCAAGGACGCGGATCTGGCTCACTGGATCGGTGCCTTCGGCGCCACCGGCCGTGACCTTGGCCGGCTCGCTCATGACGGCACACTCCAGCGCGGGCTACGCGCGGTCCTCGCGCACCACATCATCTTCCACTGGAACCGCGCAGGGCTATCCCACGACGCACAGGCAGTGCTCGCCCGCGCCGCAAGCACCGTGGTCCTCGGATGACCGCCAGCCCGACCACGCCGCCGCCCCTTCCCCAGACGGTGGCGAACTGGTTTCCCCTGGTACCCCGGCCGCGTCCACCGACCATCGACCGGCGACAGCGGCTCACCGAGATCGAACACCTCGCCCACTCCGCACCGGGAAACGCGCGCAGGACGACCAACGCTGCCGAGGCTCTCAACAAGGCCGCGCTCCTCGCGAGCGACTGCGGACTGCCCGACCTCGCCAAGGATCTCTGCTGGCGCCAGTTCCACGTCTTCGACAACGCCGGCCCCCAGCCCCCGGCCCTCGCGACAGCCGTACTGCAACCGCTGATCAATCTCGGCCGGCTGGAGCTCCGTGCCGATGACCCCGACCGGGCATACACGTTCTTCAACCAAATCCACCACGCGGTCCGCACCTCGACCGCCGTCGTTCTCGACGGCGTCACCGTCAACCCTGCGCGGTTGTTCGCCGACGACAACACGCTCCTCCGGGCACGCCGGTTTACCTGGACCGTCCTGCTCGGCGACGGGACACGGGCGTTGGCGCGCGCGGGCCGCTGGGACGACGCCGTTGCCCACCTCCACCGACACCACGGCATCGGACGACGGCTCCTCGACGGCCGCCAGACCCTCATACTCGCGAGCCACCTTGCAGGAGAATCCGAAGCCGCACGCACCGCGCTCGCCACCAGTGTCACTCCGACACCCTGGGAACGAGCGGTCGCCGCCGTTCTCGGAATCCTCTGCCGACACGGCAGCGAGCCGCAGGCGATCGGAGCGGCGCTCGATGACCTCCGCGCCAGCAGCCGTGACCCGACCCACCCTGTATTCCAGAACCGGCTTGGCCTAACGCTCCTAGACCTCGCCACCGACGCCACCGACCAGAAGTGGATTGCGTCCGCGATCCTCGCCGGCCTCCGCGACGGACACGACGGGCGGTGCGCGGCTGATGCCCTCGCCCACCCCCGGCTACAACAGCACCTTTCCCCCGCCCATCGGGTCGACCTAGTCGAGCGAGTCAAGACCGCTGGAATCCAGCGACCTCCCCCGACCACCTTCCGTGACGCGATGACGACAGCCACGCTGGCCGCGGAACGCGGACTCCGCGACGCGCTCGCCGGGCCATTGGAAGGCGGCCGGTTGATTACCCGCCGTCCTGACCAGAGTGCAGCTCGCGGAGAAGCAGGTTGAGCGGGGCGTGCTCGATGTCTTTATGCTCGTACCAGGTGCGGAGGAGTTCTTCCGCTCCGCGGAGCATCGCGTCCGGCAGTCCGACGGTCCGGTAGCTCTCGGCCGCTTGGGCGAGTTCGGGTCCCCACCGCCAAGCGCGGGCCGCGACAGTGGCGAAGAAGTCTGGTTCGGCGAGCGCCGGTCGGCTTCGTCTGCGGGCCTCGTCGGTGAGCGCTTGCTGGACGCCGTATTCGGCGGCCAGTGCGTGCGCGAGCGCGGCGAGAACCCGCGACGTCTTCGCGAACGACGAGTGGGCGATCTTCAAGGCGGACGCTGCGCCCACCTGGCCGTCGAACACGATGACCTGCACGGTTGATCCGGTGAACAGCCCGGAGATCTCGCCGGCGTGGCGGGCATCCCCGGCCAGGTACATGCGTGTGGTGTCCTGCCGTGTCGGGACCGGGCCGATGAGGCAAGCATCAACGATGGTGCCGCCCGCAGCGGTCATGAGCCGCTCGATGGCGCGCATACGTTCCGGGTTGACGGCATTGGCGTCTACGTACAGACCCGTAAACCCCGCCGCGGCCACCGCCCGTGCCACGTCAAGCGCGGCCTCCGGTGGACACAACGACATCAGGATCTCGGTGCTGTCGCAGAGGTCGTCCAGGCGGCTGACGGGCAGCAGGCCGGCATCCTGGGCCCGTTGCAACGTCTGCGGGCTTCGTCCCGTGGGGCAGTACAGCACCTCGTGCCCTGCGGTCCGCAAGATCTCGCCGATCCGCGCGCCCATGCTCCCCGGGTGTAGCAGCCCAATCCGGCGGGGCGTCACGAGACCTGGTCTCCTTCATAGCCGGCGGCCGAGGGATTTGCTGCCGTAGGCCGGGACCGCACCACCATCTCTGATCTGATCGCGCAGCCCGACGGCGAGTGCCTGCCCTCGGTAGGCCGGCCGGTCGAGAATGGTCAGCACCTGGGTGAGGCGTCTCGCACTCTCGACGCGCCGGACCGACAACATTTCGATCACGATACGGACCGCGGACATCGAGGGGACAATGCGCCGTCAAGTCAGAGCGGTTCGGCATTGTGGGCCTGGGCGATGGCCTCGATGCGCCGTGCGAGATCGAAGTCGGCGGTGGTGATCTGATGCCCGGCGTCGTGGGTGGTGATCCCGAAGCGGATGCTATCCCAGCGCAGGTCGATGTCCGCATGGTGGCCGATCAGCCGCTCGACGTCGGCAACGTGCACGATCAGGGCGACTCCACCGTGGTAACGGACGCGGAACGACTTGGTGATCTCCTGGCCAGCACGGGCCCAGCCGGATAGCTCGCGCAGCTGCGCCTCGATCTCGTCGTCGGCCAGGGGCACGGGAGCGTCCGCCACGTCAGGTCTCCTTCTCCGGGGCGAAGATCTCATCGATGTCGCGGCCGACGGCCGCGCCTTTCAAGGGTTGCGCCGCTTGTCGTAGGCCGGCGAGCTCGCGGCGAATCCGCACGGACCCAGTTTCCACCGCCAGGGCCGCCGCAAGTCGCCCGGCATCGACCGCGCGCCCGACGTCGCCGCTCTGGACGCACGCGGTGGCCTGCCGGGCGAGAAAAACACCGCGGTCTCGCCGGGCGTTGGCAGGCGTCGTGTCGAGGATCTGCCGCCACAGGCCGGCAGCGGCCGTAACCAGGCCCAAGCGTCCGTAGCAGGTGGCGCGTTGCACCTCCAGGTAGGCCGACGTGCGACGGCATGCGTTGCCCCACGGCAGGCCGTCGTCGCATCTCTCGACGAGCGGAGCCGCCTGGTCCAGGGCGGAGTCGACGGTGGCGCGGTCTCCGACGAGTGACGCGCCGTGGGCCTGCTGCTGGAGCGCCAGGACCCGCATCTTCGGGCTGAGTCGACCGGCGTCGGCCAGGACCGCGCCACACAGGTCGAGCGCGCCGAGCCCGTCAGCAAGATCTGTGCGGACTGATGCGTGGTTGAGCAGCGCGTAGGCGACGAGCTGCGGGTCCCGGGAGCGTTGTGCGACCTCCAAAGCGACGCCCCGCCAGACGGACGAAGTTTCAAGGTCACCGGCATCCTGATGGAGCCAGCCGATCAGCGAGGCATAGGCCGCGCTGGAGCGCAGGAGGGCCAGCCGCGTCTCCCCGCGTGCGGTCGCCACCAGGTTGCTGATGAGCGTGTGCTGAACGGTGACGGTACTGATCAGCTCGCGGGGACCGAGCATCACGTCCGCTCGGTAGTGGCCCTCCAGCTGCTGGCCGAAGTAGTCGACGAGCGCCGGGTCGACGTGCCGCGGGGCGGTTCTCCCGAACGTGAGCGCGGTAGCCGTCGCGGTGACGAAGTCGCGTCGGTCGATGTGGGCCGGAGAGCCTGGCTGGACGAGCCCCCGGGCGGAAGGAGCAGCCCGGGGCGCAGGCAGAATGCGGCCAGCGGCAGGCTCGATGCGATCAACGCGGCTGATCAAGAGGGTGTCGGCGGGAGTGAAGTGTTCGCGGTCGTCGAGGTCGATGAGGTTGTGGATGTTGGTGCCGTAGACCTCGGCGAGCAGCGCGAGGAGCTGGGGGGTGGGCCGGCGGCGGTTGTTGGGGAGCGGCCAGTTCTCCAGCTCGGACAGGCGGGGGCCGTCCATCGGGGCGGCGCCACGGGGGTCGAGGCCGACCTGGGCGGCGTGGCTGTTGATGTGTCCGGCGGCTTGTACTTGGGACCAGCCGTGCGCGTGGCGGTGCGCGGCGCGGGGGCGGTAGCCGTAGCGGCGGGCGAACTCGACGGCGATTTCGTCGTGGGACATGCCGGCCGCGCGCATCCGCGCCCGCAGCTCGTCCTGTTCCGCCCGCCGGCTGGACCTACTCACTCCAACGCCCCGCTATCTTCTCCACCAGTGTGTCGGCGGCTTTGAACGTACGAAAAGGATTCGTGCACGCCGCGGCGAATCGCCGTCACAGCCTACCTCCTTTCGCGGCGTTGAACGAATACCCGGTTCTATTTTATCGTGCGCCATGCGCTGACGCGATTTCCTGAATGCGCCTGGCGAGCTCGATGTCGTGTTCGGCGACGTAGCCGCCGATGTCGCTGGAGCTGATCGACACATGCACGGTCTTGTATCCGAGTGTCGCGTCGGAGTGGTGGCCGAACTCGTCCTGGATCGCGGCGATGTGCACGATGAACGCGGCGCCCTGGATGTGGGGTATCGAGTAGAGCCGTTCGATCCGCCGGCCGTCGGTCGTCCATCCGTCCAGGGTCTTGAGGTGTTCGTCGATCATGTCTCGGGTCAGCGCCTCAGCCATGCTCTCTCCCGGTCTCGTCGGTGGTGAAGGGTGTGAGCACGTCGGCGAGCTCCTGGCCGAGGGGGTGCGCGCGCCACGGAGCCATCGCCGCCGCGACCGCGGCCAGTTCTCGCCGGGCCCGCGCGGAGCCGGTCTCCACCGCGAGCGCGCTGGCCTGGCGCGTGAGGTCTACCGCCCGCTCTGGTTCTCCCTGCCGCGCGGCGGCGACCGCGTGGCGCGCTGACCAGACCCCGACGTCCCGGCGGGCAGAGGCCGGGGCAGCGGGGATGATCTGCTGCCAGAGGCGGTCAGCGTCGTCGGCGAGACCCAGCCGTCCATAGCAGGTTGCACGCTGCACTTCGACGTAGCCGTCGGTGCGGCGGCAGGCCGTGCCGTATTCCTCGACCTCGACGTGCTCCACGAGCCGGCCGGCCTGATCGAGGAGGAGATCAACCTGGCGACGGTCACCGCGCAGCGACGCGCCGTGTGCCTGCTGCTGCAAGGCGAACACCTGGACTTCGGGTGCCAGCTGCCGGGCGTCACCCAGCGCGGCCTGGCACAGGTCGATCACGGCCGCCGCGTTTCCCAGGTCGGTGAAGGCCATCGCCCGATCGACCAGCGCGCAGGCGACGGCGTCGCGTTCCCCGCAGCGGTGGGCCAGTTCCAAGGCCGCGTCGTGGCAGCGCATCGCGGCGACCGCGTCTCCCGCGTCGAGCCACAGCCAGGCCGCGAACGCGGCGAACGAGGAGCCGACCTTCGCCAGGCCCCGGCGGGTCGACCCGTCCGCGGCATCCAGCAGTTGCGTGATGACCTCGTATTGGGAGGCGACCGTGCCGATCAGGGCGCCGGCGCCGAGCAGCATGTCCGCGTGGTAGTGGCCCTGGAGCTGGCCGTCGAAGTAGGAGATGAGCGCCGGGTCGACGTGGCGGGCGCGGCCGGCGCCGGCCAGACCCGCCACTACTGCTGATCCCGCGAGAAGAGTGAACCCGCGGCGGCCGAGAGCGTCCACCCACTCCATGCTTCCAGCAGGCCCGTCGAGACGCAGCCCCCTGGCCGCACCATGACCGCGTCCCGACTGGACGCACGGGGCCGTGGGGCTGAAACACGGGGCCGCGGGCAGTGCAAGGTTCACCGGTGATCCCGTCGGCGGCGTTGGCCGAGCGTCCTGGCGTGTGGTGGTGATGACCAGCATGTCTGCTGGGGGCATGTGTTCGCGGTCGTCGAGGTCGATGAGGTTGTGGATGTTGGTGCCGTAGACCTCGGCGAGCAGCGCGAGGAGCTGGGGGGTGGGCCGGCGGCGGTTGTTGGGGAGCGGCCAGTTCTCCAGCTCGGACAGGCGGGGGCCGTCCATCGGGGCGGCGCCACGGGGGTCGAGGCCGACCTGGGCGGCGTGGCTGTTGATGTGTCCGGCGGCTTGTACTTGGGACCAGCCGTGCGCGTGGCGGTGCGCGGCGCGGGGGCGGTAGCCGTAGCGGCGGGCGAACTCGACGGCGATTTCGTCGTGGGACATGCCGGCCGCGCGCATCCGCGCCCGCAGCTCGTCCTGTTCCGCCCGCCGGCTGGACCTACTCATGCTTTCTCCGCGGACCTGTCCGGTCCCCGAGCACGTCCTCCGCCGGCATTTCGGGGCAAACAGGTGCCGCGCCGCCTGCTCGGCCTCCACCGTCGCGGTCGGTGCTGTCGGTTGCCGAGGTGAGCACCAGGCTTCTCCTCCGCTCGGCCGGCGGGTGACGGTCTGTCAACCCTACGACGTCGTGGATCTATCCGGCGTCGATGGATCAGTAGGGGCACGGCGCGCACAGCACGAAGATCAAGCCGGGCGCGGCGCTCCACCAGGATGCCCGGCGTCATGAGCGGAGACATTCCCCTCGTCGCGAACCTTTTCTTCGGCTGCTATGAAGCCGCTGATCTGCGGAAACGACGTGCGGCAGTGCGATTTGTTCGGCGCCACACGGGCCAAGAGTTCGCGGACCTCTATCGAGCCGGCCGGGTGCTTGTGGCAACCGACTCGTGGGGGCTGGCACCGCAACAGCGCACATAGATGATCATGGCGGCGATGTCGACGCGGGTACGGGCCTCGTCCAAGCCCAGGCCGAGCCGTGCGGCCCGGTCATAGTCGTCCAAGGCCGAGCACAGGTCGGCCCAGTCGGGGTCCGTCGGGTCGAGCGGTGGGGTGAAGGTGGCGAGCAGACTCGCCAGTTTTTCGGGGGGCAGGAGTTCGCGCATACGCGCGAGCAGAACGATGGGACGGAGCGCGGGCGGGACTGTGTGTCGGTGAGATCGCATGGAGGTGGCTTCGTTGTTGGCGGTCCGGGTCGGCGTGGAGCCGCCTCACCGCCGGCCGCGACGGAATCGCGGCCGGGACCCGGACCGGGGAGGGGAAAACGAGGAGAAGCTGCCGACCATCTGTCCATCGGTGCTGATGAGGGCCACGTAGCCGTCGAAGCGCAGTCCCCAGGCGACGACGTGGATATCGCCGTAGGAGGGTTCGGCGACGATCGCGAACAGACGGGGCGCCAGGACGTGCACGAGCGCACTGAGCAAACCCACGTCGGCCTGACCCGGCAGGTCGGCGTCGACGATGGCGGGGCTGTCGGTGTGGGGATAGTCGACGGTCACGGTTGTTCTCCGGCCGGTGGTCTGGGTACCGCCCCTTGTTTCGAGGGCGGGTGTGCTGGAGCGTCGCGGGCCGCGGTGACGGCCCGGCTGAGGGCGGTGGCGAGAGCGTCGGCTTCGTCGAGGGTGAGGGCCTCGCTGTCGGGGTCGTCGTCCCCGACAGCGAGGGAGATCAGGGGGTCGTAGATGGTCGTGGAGGTCACGTACTGTTCGATGGCCACCTGGACGGCGGTGCCCTCGCGTATCCCGGCGATCTCTGGCAGGTCGATCACGATGAACGCGGAGATGTGGTAGTCGCCGGGGCCTGCCGGCTCTACCTGGAGGTGGCCGGTTGGCTGGTCGCACCACGGTGGGCAGGCGGCGTCCACAGGCTCGCTCACGGGGTCGTCACCTGTTCGCCGTCGCGTGGGTCGCCCGAGTTTGTGATCGTCGTCCAGTCGTCGCCCAGGTTGCGCAGGGCGTCGAGGACGCGTTGCAGCAGCGCGTGGTCGAAGATGTCCGCATCCGGTCCGCCGTCGCTGGTGGGGGGCGGCGGGTCACGGCGCGGCAGATCCTCGGCCGGCTTGTCCGGAAGGTGCTGGATGGGTGGCAGGTCGTGGGCGAGCGCCGCCCAGACGATCTTTCCTTTGGTGCGGTAGCCGTCGGGGGTGCGGACGCGGACTGGGTAGTAGCCGAGATCGCGGGCGAGCGCGGCGACGAGAGGCAGACCCCTGCCGTTTTCGGCGTCGGGCCCGGCGGTCCGGCGGGTTGGGCGGCCTGGGCCGCCATCCCACACCTCCACGATCAGGTCGCGGTGGCTGTAGGTCAGGCGCATCCCGATCCGGGACCTGGTGTCCTGCTCACCGTGGGGACGGCGTGCCTCGTGGGAGGCGGCGTAGGCGTTGGTGATCAATTCTGATGTCACGCAGGTCGCGGAGTCGATCAGGCTGTCGAGGCCCCAGCGGCGCAGCTGTGCCGCGACATCGTGGCGGGCGGGTCTGACGGACTGTGGGCGGGCCGGGTAGTGCCGGATGTACTGCGGCAGCGGCTCGGCAGGCTGCTCAGGCGTGGTGGACGGGGTTATGGCGAGCACGGTGGTCATACGGATTCTCCTGACACGGAGGCGGAAAGCGGCCCTCGCGCTGACGCTGCGGGTGCGGCCGGGGGTGTAGGGCCACTGCCAGCCGCCCTGGACGCGACAGGCTGGGCCGGAGAGACCACGTGATCCCCGGCCGTGTCGGCGGGAGCGGTCGGGCGGTCGGGCGGGGAATCCGGGGCACGGGCAGGGGCGGTGTCGGCGACCAGCGTCAGGTTCTGGTCTGCGAGCAGGACCAGGTCGCACGGCCATGGCCGCCCGCAGCCCGCGCAGACGGCGCCGTGACGGACGTGGGTATCGAGCAGGCGGACCGCGGCGCCTCGAAGCCGCTCGAAGTCACGATCGAGCGGGTCGTGACCCTCGTTGTGCGGTGACCGGCTCACCGGGGCGCGGTGCAGCGTCGTGACCATGAAGGTTCGCCTTCCGTGGGCGGGGTCCGCGACGGTGCATTCAGCGCCGCGCGGTCGTCGTGGCCCTCTCGACGTCGTCGTCGTCCGCCGGGCGGCCGGCGAGCGCGGCCAGGGTGGCGTTCAGCGCGGGCAGAGCGCCTCGCCGGCGCAGCTCACCGGTGAGGGTCTTGACGTCGGCCAGCGCCGGCAGCGGACGAGCCGCCAGCTGGCCGATGGCCGGGTCGAGGGGCAGCGCGGCGGGCAGTGTCAGGGCGGCGACGACCGTGTCGTAGACGGTGGCCGCCCAGGTCGTCATCACGAGGGTCAGCCAGCCGTTCCACTCGGCGCCATGGGCGGCCACCCGGCCAGCAAGGTACGCCTCGATACCCTCGACGAAGTCCGACCGCACCGTCGGTGGGCTGTCGAGGGCCAGCAGATGCAGGTGGCCAAGCAGGGTTCCGATGTCCGCGGGCTCTCCCCCCGGCCCCAGGTCAGGGGACACCAGCACCGGGCGGGACGAGGTTTCCGGGTACAGCACGTGGCGTGGTGTGAGCCCGCCGAACGCGATCCCGGTTCGGGTGACCAGCAACGGATCGAGCTGGGCGGCCAGCCGCGTGAGCCGTAGGGACAGGGTTCCCAGCAGCGCGCCCAGCTCGCCGGTCCCGGCTGGCTGCGCGGGAGCTGAATGAAGGTGATTCACCGAGTGGGCCAATGCCTGGGCGAGAATCCGAGGGTGCGTTCGCAGGGTCGTCGGCGCGGCCACCTGCCGCAGCTGCTCCGGTGGGTCGCGGTGCAGTTCACCCAGGTCGTCCATGAGCGTCGTCAGCAGGTGCGTGAGGGCCGCCGGGCGGTCCTGGAGCCTGCTGGTCAGGCTGGCGCCGGTCACCCACGGGGCGAACATCACCCCGCGTACCGTGGCGATCGGGCCGGCGACCCGCAGACCGCTGTAGGCGACGAGGGCGGTGAGCTGTTCGGCTTCCCGGGCGGTCGCGTCCTCCTGGGCCGTCGCGTCCGCGTCGCCCGCCTCGTCGCTCAGCACGGCGGCGAGGTCGCCGCAGTCGCCGAGCACCACGCCAGTGAGCGGTGTGCCCGCGGGGCGCAGCGTCGCGCACAGCGTCTCGGGACCGACGTGCACCTGGCGCAGGATCGCGCTGCCAGCCGTGAGCGTCGGTCCGAACGTCGTCTCGGTCCGCGGCCACAGCGCGGCGGTCGCGGCGGCGATCCGTCCCTCGGCGTGCTCCACCAGCCGGCGGACGTCGGCCGCAGGCCAGCAGGTCGAGCAGCCCGGCGGCGGGCTCATCGGATACGACCGACGCCGGCGTAGACCGGCAGCCGTCCGGCGGCCGTCGTCGCCCGGCGCTGCCGGTCGTCCTCCCAGCCCGGGAGCAGGACCACGCCGGGCTCGACCAGCTCGGTGCCGTCGAAGAACCCCGTCACCTGGTCCCGGTCGCGCAGCTGGAACGGCGCGGTCGTGCGCCGGTACACCTCGGCCGCGTCCGCGACGTCCCTGCCCTGCCCGTCGCCGGTGGCGTGGGTCAAGACCAGGTAACTGCCCGCCGGAAGGGCGTCGCGCAGAGAGGCGACCAGCCGTTGCGGGTCGGTGTCGTCGGGGAAGAAGTGCAGGATCGCCACGAGCAGGAGCCCGACCGGCTGGGACAGGTCCAGCAGGCCGGTGATCTCCGGGTGGGTCAGGATCTCCTCGGGCCGGGCCAAGTCGGCTTCCACCGCCAGCGCCTTTGGATTGGACGCGAGCAGGATCTGGCTGTGCGCGACCGCGACGGGGTCGTGGTCCACGTAGGCGACGCAGGCGTCCGGCGTGACCTGTTGGGCGACCTCGTGGACGTTGCCCATCGTCGGCATGCCGGAGCCAATGTCGAGGAACTGGCGAAGGCCGACCTCGCCGGCGAGAAAGCGGACTGCTTCACCGAGGAACAGACGGTTGACCCGGGTGGTGTCTCGGATCTGCGGCCACGTCTCGATGACCCGCGCCGCGGCTTCCCGATCGGCGGGGAAGTTGTGTGCCCCGCCGAGGAAGTAGTCGTAGACCCTGGCCACGTTCGGGCCCTCGGGCGCCGTTGGGGCGAACGTCTCCGGCTCCATCAGGACCGCCCCCGCGACGATCGTCCTGCTCCGACGAGGGCGCCCCTCGGCGATCGGCGCGGCCGTCCCGGTCTGTCGTCCGGTCCGGGGCTGGCCCCGAGACGGGGGTTACAGGGCGTCGCGCAGTCGATCCTCATCATGGGGGCGGCCCTCACTGACCGTAGGCATAGGGGAACCGTTACACCATCGTCCTGACGGCGACGGCCGGTCATTCCTGCGGCGACGAAGAAGCTGTTCGTCGAATCGAACCCCTGTTGACCTGGAGAAACTCTCATGGAGGCGGCCGTTGCTTCGAGCCAGCGGCGCCTCCTGGTACGCGAGATGTGATCGTCCGGTAACCAGGATCGTGTCGGCGGTCACACCGCCCGAGCGCGCCGACGCAGCGTGCCGGCCCCGCCCTGCGCCTGACTGCAACCGGCCGCGGTGGTGAACGCCCCGTGCTGCCGGTTCACGTGCACCGCGACAGTCGCCCAACTCGGCGAGACCACGCGCGACGGCCAGGCACCGACCAGGCCACGCCGCGGGCGACGTGACCGTACGGCTACCGTGAGACGGACTGATTGCTTTTGCGGGCTCTCCGCCGGGAGAGCCTGTCGCCGGCGAGGGGATATCCCGGATGTCCAGGCCCAAGGCCAGCCTGCGCGCCGAACAGGACGACCTGCGCAGTCGGATGCGGGATCGCGGGATGACGCATCAGGAGATCGCCGCGGAGTTCGCCCGCCGCTACCGGTTTCGCCCTCGGGCGGCGCATCGGCATGCGTTCGGCTGGACGTTGACACAGGCCGCGGACCGGATCAACGCCTACGCCGCCGAACACGGGCTCGACCCCACGGGCAAAGCACCGATGACCGAGCCGAAGCTGAGCGAGCTGGAGAACTTCCCCCGGTCACGCGTGCGCCGGCTCATGCCCCAGACCCTGGCCCTGCTCGCCGGCGTCTACGGCACCGATGTTCACACCCTGCTCGACCTCGACGACCACGACCATCTCAGCCCCTCAGATCGGCTTCTCCTTACCAGCATGGGCGCCTCCGCGCCGGCCCCGGCCCCGTCTGCGCCGCCAAGTCGGGCCCTGGCCGGAACGCCGCCCCTGGCCCGATCCGCAGCCGACCGTTCGCGGGACCGACCGGCTCGCGGCCCGGCCTTCGATCTTGTGACCTGGCCTGTCCTGGCAGTGGGTCAGCACGAGCCGGTCGAGGAGCGTCTCCGCCATGTCCGCGACCAGCCCCGATCCGTGGATCTGGTGACGATCGCGCTCCTGCGCCAGCGGGTCGAAGACCTCGATGCCCAGTACGACCGCACGCCGCCGACAGAGCTGCTGCCCGAGGCAGGCCAGCTGCTCACTCTCGTGAGCTATCTGCGTTCCCAGACACCGACGATGCGGCTGCGCCGGGAACTGCTGACCGCGGAAGCCGAGGCGGCGATCCTGATGGGCCAGCTTGTCTGGGATGCCTCCCAGCGACGCGACCACCGCCAGGCCCACACCTATCTGGACCGGGCCGCCGCCGCAGGCCGGGAGCTGCGCAATCCGATCGCGGAAGGACTCGCGCTGCTGCGCTCCACGATCGTCGCTCTGCACGGTGAGCGGGCCCCACAGACGGCGCTCGATCTCGCTCGCCGGTGCATGGCGGTGACCGAAGGCTCCAGCGACGTCCTCGCCGGGCTGGCCGCCCTGCACGCCGCCGAGGCGTACGCGATGCAACGCGACACCGCCGAGTGCGAACAGCTGCTCGGCCACGCCGAACACCTTCTGGGCAGGACCGACGCCGCGGACGAGGCGAGCTACCTGTACTCGCCCAGGCACATCCCCCGCATGGCCGGCTCCTGCTACCTCTTCCTCGGCCAGCCGAGGACGGCCGAGGAGCTCCTGGGACACGCCTACTCCCACCTTCACAACCCGGCCAAGGCCGACGCGATCGTCCTGGGGAACCTTGCGCTCGCCCAGATCCGCCAAGGCAAACCCGACGAGGCCGCGCACGCTTTCAGCCAGGCCCTCGATGTGGTCACCCGCACGCGGGGCGGCGGCGGTATCACGATGGCGTTCACGATCAGCCGGGAACTGGGGCCCTGGCGCCATGTGCCGGCCGTCCGCGACGCCTGCGACCGTCTCCTCGATGTCATGGCGCCCCCAGTCCCTACAACCCCATGAACCGCGACGTCCACGACGCCAAACAGCAGGTCCGCGACCGGATCTGGGCCCTTCTGGAAGGCGAACAGGCCGCGCCACCGGGCGTCCATGGGTATATCCCCGCGTTCACCGGCGCCGAGGTCGCCGCCACGCGGCTGGCCGCCCTACCCGCGTGGACCTCGGCGCACGTCGTGAAGGCTGTGCCCGATCGGGCGCAGCAACCCGTCCGCGCCCACGCGCTGCGCGACGGCAAGACCGTCTACATGGCCGTGCCCAGACTGGCCGAGCCGCTGCCGTTCTACCGTCTCGACCCCGCCGTGCTGCCCCTGCCTCCCGAGCAGGCCGCCGACCGGCACGTCGCCGCCACCATCGCCGACCCGGTCGGCGTGGACGACATGGACCCCGTCGACATCGTCGTGTGCGGCAGCGTCGCGGTCAACCGAGCCGGCGTTCGGCTCGGGAAAGGCGCCGGCTACTCCGACCTCGAATTCGCGCTTCTCCAGGAAGCCGGGCTCATCCAGTCCACCACCATCATCGTCACCACGGTCCATGACCTTCAGGTCGTCGATGACGACCTCCCGGAAACCCGCCACGATTTCAGCGTCGACCTCATCGTCACCCCCACCCGCACCATCACCTGCGGGCCACCCCACCGCCCGGAGGGCCTCTACTGGCAGGATCTCGACGACGTCACCGTCAGCACGATCCCCGTCCTCGCCGCCCGACGAGCGGCCTGGCTGCGGTTCCCGGGGACTCCTACAGCGCCCGAGAACAATCAACCTCGTCGCCGCGCCGACGAACACTGACCCGCACGACACAATATTGCTGTTCAGCGTTCTTATTTGGCGCACGCACCGTGCGCTCTCCCCGGTGGCCGCTAGGCCCAGAGCATGCACCAACGTGGCCTATCTCGATCTTCGCAGGTCGGCGGTCTCGGGCGGCTAGGCCGCCGCGCCTCGTCGCGGAGTCTCAGGACACGGGCATGCCGGTGGGCGCGCCGCACCGCGCGGGATGCGTCCCTCGCGCGGGAGCGTTTCGCGCCAATCGGTGTGAAGAGGATGCGGCTCACCGACGGTCTCGGTGCAGGTCAGGCAGGGCGCGCGACCCCGAATCACCTCTTCGCTCCTCGGGGAATGACTCGCGCCCGGCTCCTTGAAACGCTAGCCCGCGTTCCGCCAGCCATCGAGCCGTGCCAGCGCTGGCACCCGACCGAGCCCACGACGATCAGCCCACTACCGACGCCATGGTCGGCTGCCACGCGGCCATCGACAGCGAGGCGTGACACAACGCAACGCTCGCAACAGCGCCAGTCCTTTGCTTCCAAATCCATCACCGTCACGAGCGTTATCAACCAGCCCGTCCAATCCGGCGACCACAACCGGGGGCGGACCCGGAAGGGAGTCCGAGTGTCCGACAGCACCTCCAGCTACGAGGGTTACTGCCTCAAATGCAAGGAGAAACGCCACTACACCGGCGAGGTCCGGATCAGCGAGTCCCGCCGGCGGATGGCCCGAGGCTCATGCCCTGTCTGCGGCTCGACGATCAACCGCATCCTCGGCAAAGCGTGACCCGCGCCAGGCATGTCCACCGTCGCCCGCCCCGCCGTTGACAAGGTCCGGTGGGGCAGGCGGACCTCCACGCAGCGCACCACCGTCTGCGGATCGTCGAAACCTTGCATGGACACAAGAAAAGCCCAAAGACTAGGGAACAGCGGAAGTGGCGTCAGTGACGGACGAGGACAGCACGGTCGGCGGCTGGAACTTTCAATCAGCGGCCAAGGAGACAGCTGCGACGACGGATCTCCGCACCGATGCACCCAACTCTGCGCGCATGTACGATTACTATTTGGGCGGTAAGGACAATTTTCCCGCCGACCGGGAAGCCGCCGAGCAGGTGCTGGCAGCATTTCCCCAGGCGTGGACGGTGGCCCATGAGAACCGGGGTTTTCTGCGGCGGGCGACGCGGTTCCTCGCCGCCGAGGCGGGGATACGCCAGTTTTTGGATATCGGCACTGGCATCCCGACCAGCCCGAACCTGCATGAGATAGCGCAGTCGGTAGCCCCCGATACCCGGGTCGTCTATGCGGACAATGATCCCGTCGTCCTGGCGCATGCCCGTGCCCTGCTGACCACCAGTCCGGAAGGCGCCACCGCCTACCTCGATGCCGACCTTCGGGACCCGGAGAAGATCCTTGGCTCGGCGGAGGTACGTGCCACTGTGGACCTGAGCCGGCAGGTCGGGCTGTCACTGATCGCGATCTTGCACTTCCTGCTCGACGACCACGACCCCTACGGCATCGTGAAGACGCTGCTGGACGCACTACCCGCTGGTAGCTTTCTGGCGCTCACGCACGCCACCGCCGACTTCGCGCCCGCCGAGGCGGACCGGGCCGCTGCCATCTACCGGGACCGCGGTATCCCTGCCCAGGCCCGCAGCCGAGCCGAGGTCGAGCGATTCTTCACGGGCCTTGATCTGGTCGATCCCGGGGTCGTCGTCGCACACCGCTGGCACCCCGACGCCCCCAACACCGCCGGTGATCCAACGGACGCGGAGGTGTCCTGCTACGCGGCCATCGCGCGCAAGCCGTAGGCCATCCGAACTGCGTCCGGTTCCAGGCGTGCCCACAGGGGATGACAGATGACAACGGCGAAACCGGCGACGACGCCTGCTGGCCAGGTCGCGGAGGCGGTGCGGGCCGTCCTCGCCGGAGAGGCTCTCCCCGAGGTCGCCGCCCGAACCGGTCTGTCGGCCGTGGATCTGCAAGCCGCCCTCGCGACTTACCACGCAGGCGGCAAAAGGGCGGTCGAGGCGCGATCCGCGGGCCGCTGGTACACCGTCCGCGTCGTCTTCGGCGACCGGACGCAGGCCGAGACGACGATGTCGACCATCGTGGCCCCGGTGCTCGACACGCTGTGCGCGAGTCGTCGGTCGGTCGGGTGGTGGTTTCGGCGGGAGCCTCGTGCCTGGCGGATCTACCTGCATAATCCCGACCTCGCCGCCGCTGGCCAGGCGATCCGTCGGCTGGGACGAACCGGAACTGTCGCCGCGACCGTTCCGGAGCCCTACGAACTGGACCCGCAGCCCTTCGGCGGACTTACCGGCGCCGCCATCGCCCAGGATCTCTTCGTCGTTGAGAGCCGAGCCGTCCTCGGCTACGCCCGCCTGGCCGATCCGCCGCTCGGCCGCCGCGAGCTGTCCGTCGCCGTCCTGGACACCCTGATGATCGCCGCCGGACTCGCCTGGCCCGCCCGCGGCGACGTCTACACCCGCCTCGCCGCGACCCATCCCAACGTCGACCCGACCGGCGCGCGCCGCCTCGGCGCGGAACTGCTCGCATCCCTGACCGACCCAGCCTCCGACCTGGCATTTGCGTCCGCCGCAGCGTGGACGGACGGCTGCGCCGACGCAGGCGAACGGCTCGCCGACGCCGCCGACAACAACCTGCTGACCCGCGGACTCGTTGATGTCCTGGCCACCATCGTCAACGCCCACTGGAACCGTCTCGGGGTGCCCGCAGCCACCCGGGCCGCATTCGCCCACGCGGTGACGCACCTCTACTCTCCTTAGGGATGTCGCCACCGAGATTGCCGATCGGTGGCGATTTGGCCACCGGAACGGATCGCGTCGCCAGAGTCGACAGGGCGAACGTCGAGGACCGCGCGAACCTGCGCCACCGTGCCACGAACGGACTGGTGTTTCCTGGACAAACGCCTCGCCGACCTCGAAGCGCAACTCCTCGGCTCCCACCGCGAGCCCCGCGAACGGACGCTGCGGGACGGGTGAGTGGACGACGAACCCCGCCTATCCTGCGGCGGGCGGTGCCGATCACCGGCCGCGATCTCTCACGCGGGTATGGATCAGGGCGCGAGCGTCCGTCCCCACAGGATGAGGCCGCCGGTGACCAGCCCGTCCTCCCGCGCGGTGGCCAGCTCGGTTGCGCGCCGCTGTTCGGCGTCGGGATCGCCGGAGGGGATGCGCAGGCCCAGGTGTGGGCCGTGTAGCACCAGAACCTCGCCGTAGTGGCGGGCCGCGGTGATCCAGTCGGCGGGGAGAGTGCACAACGCGTACACGAACAGGTTGCCGTCGGGCTGTTGGAGTTGGAGCCCACCGCCGTCGCGGGGCCATTCCCCGAGCAGCCATCCGTCCAGGTTGGGCAGTCGGTGCACGCCGAGGGGGCCGATGCGCTGCATGCCCTGTGCCAGCGCGAGTTCGGTCCACACCTCCTGTCGTGGCGTCGGGTTGTCGGGGTGGGTCCACAGCGCCTGGTGGCGTTCGATCAGGGCGACCGGGACTTGCGGCAGGTCGGGGCTGAACCGGGGGATGCCGAGGTCGTCTCGATCGAGGGCGGCGTGCCCGAAGCCCAGGGCAGGATCATCGAGGTAGGTGGGCCGGCCGAGGGCGGAGAAGTCGGCCAGGATTTCGTCGAGCTGCCGGTCGTTGATCTCCATGGGTCTCCCGTCGGGTTCGGTCATGGCCGCGACACCGTGGTAGCGCTGTCCAGGCGTCGGTGCAGGAGCGACAGCGTCGAGAACAGATCCAGGGCGTCGGGCTCGGTGATGGTCCATCCCGCCGTGGCCCGTGGCGTGTGGGCCGGAGGGTTACGGAACGTGCCGAACACCCCTTTGAGCAGGTTCGCGAACCCCGTGTGCTCGCTGATCTCTGTTTCAGTGCGGAAGGCGTTGATCCGCAGGGAACCGGTCTTGACCGCGAAGCAGTAGTCGACGAGGGCGGCGCCGTCGAGCTGCGAACCGCCGAGCTGCCGCAGCCGTTCCGCGAGTCCCTTCGTGGCCTCGAACACGGCGTGGAACAGCGACTTGCGAAGGATCTACTCCTCGCAGTACCGGGTGACCTCCGGGTGCACACCTCGGCGGGTGAGCTCGGTCCGTAGCCGTCCCGCCAACGCGGCCACCTCATCCAGGGTGGTCGCCCTCCGCGCCCGCGCCACCTTGCCCTCGTCGCTGACCCGGCATCCGACCAGAGCGAGAGGTTCGGCCAGACCATCGCGCAGAGCCTCGAACCGGGCCGGGTCCTCCAGGTAGCGGCCGGGCGCCATCGCCTCGGTGATTAACCCGATGATGCAGTTGCTCGCCTGATTGGCTTGCTGTTTGCTCATCAGCGCGGCCCACAGCCGGTCCCGTTTGCTGGCGCCCGGCTGGACATCGGCGATGCCGAGCATGCCGAGCAGCCGGTCGATCTCTCTACCGGTGAGTCCCGGCCGGTCCGTGCGGCCGAGGACGTCGCAGATCCCCTCGACGACCGCCGGCGGCCACATCGGGTACCGAGTCGTCATCGCCGCCCCCCGCATACCACCATTGGGGGATCATCCTCGCAGACCGTCAGGTCTCACTCGCCTGCCCTCGGTCGGTTCCTCTCACGAGGGAAGCTGCGGGTTGCTGCGCTGCGCCTGCGCGCCGAGAGCCGTGGTCTCGTAGGTGACTGTGACGGGCAGGTGATCTGAGGCGCTGCGCGCGAGCTCGGTCCGGGTGACCTCGACCGCGCGCAGGGCCGGGGCGATCTCGGCGGTTACGCGGATCGCGTCGATCCGCCGGTCTCCGAAGGTGTTGCCGGGCCAGTGCCCGACGGTGGCCTCCCACGGCCGATCCAGCACGACCGCGGCGTCCGCGAGCCCGCCCGCGTACAGCACCTCGCCCGGCTCCCGGTCGGCCCGGTGCCGCCGGCGGCCCCGCTCGTCGTAGCCCCACACCGTCTGGTAGATCAAATCCGCGTACCAGTCGCTGTCGGCATACGGGTCCGGGTCGTAGTAGGAGCCGTCCGGCCGCCGGTCGGCGCCGACGCAGTTCCAGTCCGCGCCGATCAGGCCGGGCGGGCTGCCCTCGGGTCGGGTCATCACCGCCACGACCCGCTCCATCTGGTCGGCCCGCATGTGCCGGCCGAACGGGGTCGCGTGGTGGCTCGCGTGCTGTATCTGCCGTCCGGCAATCTCGATTGTGATCTTCGCGAGGGCGTGCCAGAAGTCCGCCGCCCCGTATGTGCGGAACGACCCCGGGACCACGCTCAGCCCCGGCCGCCATAGCAGGCCGACGTGGAAGCGCTGCCGGCCGGCGGCGATCGCGGGCCGGTTCGGCTCGTAGGTGCACTCCATCCCGGCGTCGTCGGCGAGGGTCCGCAGCCGCCCCGCGGCGACCTCGACATCGGGGGCGATGATCTCTTGGACCGCAACCACGTCCGCGTCCAGACCGCGGATCACCTCGACAACTCGCCGGTAACGCTCCCGCTCGTCCGGACTGTCGGACGCGAAGAGGTCGAGGGTGTTGTACGTCGCGAACCGAACCTGGGCCATGTGACGATTTCCCTTCCATGCGGGTCCGCGACGATGCGTCGCGGAAGGTCCGTGAGCGGCATGACGGGCCGGCCACCCGCTTTTCACCAGCCGACAAGTCCCAATATTTGATCATGTCTGCTGTCGCACGCCCGCCGTCGGCGCGCGAGCATGGACAGGAGCGTCCCGATGTGAGCAGGACGGGTGATGCCGATGAGGGACGAGAAGACGCGGCGGCGCCGTGACGTCCGCGACGCCGAGTACCGGGCCGCTCTCGGCCTGTCAGCCGACGGCCCGTTGCCGGCGAGCCTGGGTACGGTCGGTGGCTCCCGCGGCGGTGGTCATGCTGGCCGGATCAACCAGACGACCGCCGGACGGCCAGCTGGTTGGCGTCATCCCACCCGGTCGGCGCGGAGACGCCGGGGCAGGCACGGAGGTGAGCACGATGGGCAGCAGCGGTAGCAGGTCTGGACGGAGTACGACGAGCAGCGCGAGGTCGTCACGGTCGACGCCGATGACGGGCAAAGCGGCGTCGCGGGTGCAGTCGGCCGCGGCCCGCAGCCCCTCGGGCAGGTCGGCCCGGACCGGGTTCGCGCCGCGAGCGCAGTCCGCAGCCGCACGGACCCCAGGCCCGGCCAAGCCCCGATAGCCCACCGGGTCAGTGGACGCGGCGATGCGGGTCCGCGCGCTCGTCGCCTTGGGAGGGTCGAACCGCGGGACCGCGCACGCAGGTCAACCGTCCGCAGGTCCGATATCCGGTGTCCAGACCTGCTGTGTGGTGATGCGGTGAGTCTCCAGGACGGCGACGACGTCCGCGGACGTCAGATGTCGTCGCGTGAGCAGCAGCCGGGCCGTCTGCCCCACAGCCGCCCAGAGCCCCGGGTCGCCGAGCAGCCGGGACGCGTCGAGGTGAGCACGCTGGAGATCAATGATGAATCCCTGCGCGGCGAGCCGCTCGGCCTCGGCCCGGTCCGCGCCGCCCCCAATGGCCCTTACACAGCGGTGCAGCTCAGGGTGACCGTAGCCAGCGGCGCACAGCCACTGTGACTGCCCGACGGCACCCGCGGCGAGCCAGACCGCGAAAAGCTGAGCGTCGCCGGGCCCGGTAAACGACACGACGCCGCCAATGCGGACGGACCTGTCACTCTCCAAGGTCGCGTGCAGGAGCGGCAGGCCGACGGCGGTCCCGACCACGGCGTGGGACGCCTCATGCACCGCACCGGCCTGCCAGTAGACATCGTCGGCGAGACGGCTGGTGCACCACACCGCCTCCGGTTCCTCGGCACCCGTCGGCGTCGGAGTCCACGGTCCCAAGAACTGGCCGTGTACTGCCCTGTGTGTCGCGTCGTCGCGCTCACGCCAGCCAGCATCGCCCTCGCTGGTGCCAGCCACGGTGCCCACCCGGCCAGCTCCGTCACCCGCCATGCAGCGACCCCCGACCCGGCGGCCCCGCCTGCGGGCCGCAGCCGACCATCCGCCGTGCCGACCTGCCGCACGTTCCTACTGCTCCGTCCGCGGGTCGCATGGTCAGGGCGCGAGCTGCCGTGCGGCGCGCAGGACCGCGGCGATGACGAGCGCGGACGCCAGGAGGCTCGCGGTGAGCAGTGCCCCTCGCCCGATCGCGTCGCCCAGGTCAGAGGTCACCGCCAGGCCCACGGTCACCGCGCCCCCGATCGGGACAGCAACCCCGGCCGCGGCCAGCGGGAGCACCCACCGCGGTGCCGGGCGCCGACCGGGCGCTGTCCACCGCTGACTCCCCTCCATCATCGTCATGATCAGATCGCGTTCGCGTAGGTACCGCTCCTGGAGGTGTTCGTGCGCGTTGCGGGCCCCCTGCGCGGGCAGGCAGGTCAGCGCCGTCTCGATCGAGGTCAACGCGGCATCGAGGTCGCGGCATCGACGCTCGCCGCGGGCCCGCCGGTACCACCACAGGTGCGCCTGTGGAGTCGCGGCCACGGTGTCGGTCGCGTAGCGGCGCAGCAGTTCACCTTGGCCCTCGAAGGGGCCGGCGACGTCGAGCCCGTGCAGGCAGATGTCGGTGACCTCACGGCTACGCGGCTCGGCCGTCCATGCGGCCTCTACCAGCGCCACCCCCCGCGACGTGTCCCTCATACCGCATGCGGCGAACGCACTCAGCGCGGTGAACAGCGGGCCGTCGCGGTGCGGGCCGGACGCCCGCGCCAGCATGGACGACGACACGAACCGGTCCAACGCCTCGAACCAGAAATCGGCGCGGAGCTTCCCTGCGTGGTAAAGCGCGGCGAAATAGGCCACCTCAGCGGAGCCGGCGCTGTCGCGCACGATCCTGCCTGTGGCTGTGGTGACGTCCGCCGCGGGCTCGACGGTGTCCCGGGTGATGAACGCGTAGCCCAACGCCCATTTCTCGACGATCTCCGTTCGGACCGCTTGATCTTGGCAGTGGTCGATCAGCCAGCGGGCGCAGCGGGCCGCGACCTCGACGGTCGGCTCCGCCAGGAAACGGCGCCGCCAGTAGCGGTCGGCACAGCCGAGCCAGGGATCGGTGGCGAAGTCCGCCGACGGGATGTCGAACGGAGGTTCGGTGCCTGCATCGATGTACTCGCCCGCGACCGCTTCGCAGACCTGGCCGAACTCCCGGCTCACGCCGACCGACTGTCGCAGTCGGGACAACGGGTCATCGGTCATGGGCCCGAGTCTGGCACCGCGTCACATCGACCGCTCCGCAAATTTGCATCCCGCCACGCGGGCGGGATACGAGCTCGTCCCGAGGACCGGGGATTCGGCACCCAGCCACCGATCCCACTCCTGGGGATCGCCCGTCAACGGTATCGTCACAGGTGTGACCTCGGCTTATCAACGGACTGTGACCGCTACCGAGGCAGGGCCGATCCGGCTCTTCTTGGCTGCGGCTGGCACGAACGTCGCCCTCGTCGGTGACGGCGACGCCGACCGCGCACAGATCACCCTCTCGGCAGCCACGGCCACGGACACCGACCGCTACCTCGACACAGCCTCGGTCGTCGACAACGGGACGGAAATCCGCATCGGGGTCGCGCTCGAACCCGTACCCGGCAATCGCGGCGTCCGCAACTACGTCGGCGGCGGCACCGTCGACGGGTCGATCATCCAAGCCGGTAACATTCACGGCGGCATCACGTTCAACGGCGGCGCCCTGCGCATCGAGACCGGCGCCAACCCGTCGGTGGAGATCGCCGCTGTCCTGCCGGCCGGCTCTACCGTTCAGCTCCGCGGTCAGCCAGCCTCGTTGCGGACCACAGGCAGGCTCACCATCAGCCAAGTGTAGCTACTTCTTCACCTGGTAGCCGCCCGGAGTCACAAGGGGGGGCGAGAAAGCGAGCAGGGCCGTGTACCGCTCGTTCCGCCGCTCCCGATCGTTAGTACCGGGCCTCCCGGCCGACGGTCGCGGCTCTCGATATGTGTGCCGCCCTGTGAGCGGACCCACCACCGCTACCGAGGATGACGACGCCTGAAAATGATCAGCCTCGTCGTCGCGCTGACCAACGCGACGAGAAACAGCAGACTCCCGCCGAGAGCCGCCTGCATCCCCAGACGGGCCGCAAATCCAGTCCATCGGGGGCGCCCAATCTCCCACAAGAATCACCAGGACGCCTTCGAGCACGACAACGAGCAACACAATGCCCAGCAGCGCGCCGGGGTCCTGGAGTCGACACTGGAGATGGCGTACCGCCGCCCTGTCCTGGTCTGCCGCGGACCCGACGCGGTGGATTTCCGCGATGATCCGCGCCGGTCGTGGGCCCGTTGTCCTCGGCCGCGATCCCGCGCCCACCGAGATCACGATGCTCTCGCGGTGAACGCGGGATCGGCGCCTGTCCGTCGATCACATGGCCGGTTGGGGCATACCGTCGAGGTGGCTGGAGATGCTTTCGATCTGGGTGTGGATGTCGGTGCGTAGCTGCGCGACCAGTTTGCGCGCGGTGGGAGTACCGACATGAAGGCGCTTGCGCAGCGTTTCCGCGGAGATCGGGCGCTGGTACTGCTGCCAGTGCAGCACGTCCTCGGCCCGAGCCCGATGCAGCAGGTCCTGATCGCGCGCCTTGCGACCAACCTGAGACGGCCCCGTTCGCGCCGGCCGCATCTCGGTGGTGGCAGGCCGTTCTGGCTGCGCGTGCGGTTCGGCTGCCACGAGACCGTGCGCGCCACCGCCCGCGGGTGCACCTTCCGGCAGGCCATCAGACGGGGTTGGGCGCATGGCCTGAAGTAGTCCCGGGCCCACTTCCGACCATCCGATAAGCAAAAGCGGACCAACCGCATCAAATGCCGCTTTGCCGTAGTCCCCGGCGATCAGGGGTTCCGCGATGTTGAGCGCTAGCGTTACAGTGCTAGCGAAGATGAGCATGCGCCGTGCCGCTCGCAGCACATCCACGGGCCCGCCATGGAGGGCGACGTGCCGCGTGCCGAGCAAAAGCGCGACCACCGACAGATCCACGGCCGGGGCAACCAACGGCGCCACCCAGATCGGGACGCCAAGACGCAAGCCAAGGGCAAGTACATTGCCGAAGCCGAACAGGAACGTCAACCCGACAACGATCCCGACGATGACCGTCACCAGACGGGCCGGAGTCTCCGGAACCGCCAGGTCTACGGAACGCCTGTTCGATTCGGTAGATGATGTTACGGTCGGCGCGGTCACTGGGCATCGTCCCTGGTCAGGGCCCGGGTAGCGACCGGCCGGACAGTGATTTCAGGGCCAGCAACCAAGATCGATCGGTTCGGATGCTGGTACACATGGTCCACCAGTTTTTTGATCATGCATCCGACCTGGACGAATGCGGTTTGCGATCTATCACTTTGAGGTCCGGCTCTGTGGAACGGTGCTGGTCAGGACCTCGGCCGCTGGTTCGAGCCCCGGCTGGACGACCACTTTGCCGCCGTGCGAACCGCGTCCGCCTCGTCGAGGTACTGCGTAGCGGCGACTTCCGGCGACGACACCCGTCGTCGCCACCGGCAGCGACCGGGTCAGCACCAAGAACGTGCGGGGCAATCTGTTCGCCGAGGGCCTGGACAGGGATGAAGGGGACAGTCACGTCCAGATGCCGTCCGCCATTGTCGTGGCCCCGGACCCGGACCGGACCCCCGGCGCCGCCGTATTGGGTGAGCCGGCAGGGACCGTGAGCCGGCAGGACAATGTACATGGCCCTGACCGCTTCGTGTCTGTGGCCTCTCTCGTGGACGTCCTCGATTCGGCGGCGGAGATCATGTCTGACACCTCCCGCGCACACTTCTTCGGCAACCTCGACGAACTGGTGGCCACCTCGCGGCTGGTGGTGGACCGCCGGCCGGCAGCAGGCACCCGCGGGTGCCGCGGGCCGTGTACCCCGTCGACTACGGCTACTTGGAGGGCACCGTGGCCGCGGACGGCGGCGGTATGGACGTCTTCCGCGGCAGCGCCGCCGGCGCCGGTGTGGTGGGATTCTTCGTGACGGCGGATCCGGGCAAGCGCGACGTGGAGGTCAAGGTACTGATCGACTGCACCGCCGACGAGGTCGAGCGTGTGCGGCGGCTGCTCGACGACGTCCTGGGGATCGGCGGCCTGCTCGTGCCGCGGTGCACGGAGACCGCCACTACATGAGAGCCACACAGGCTGGCCGAGCCCCCGGGCCGTTCACATTCGCTGTGTCAAACTGCGGGCGGCCGTCGTGGCGTGTGGCGGGCGATGTTGGTCTGCCCGTGCCTGACTATTCTTCGGCTGGTGCCGACCCTCATCTGGATCAACGGTCCGAACGCCGTCGGGAAGACCCAGGTCGCCCACAACCTGCACCGCAGACTGCCCGGAAGCTTCATCAGTGACCCCGAGCACCTCGGCTTCGCGATGCGCCGGATGCTCCCGAAGCCCCGGCGCATGGACTTCCGCGACGTCCCCCTGTGGCGCCAGGCGGTCAGCGAAATGCTCCACCTTGCTCTCCAAGGGCCCGAGGACCCGGTGATCGCGCCGATGACCATCCTCGACCCCGGCCTGCTCGGCGAGCTGACGGCCTCGGCCCGCGCCGCCGGGCACCGCGTCGAGCACGTCACGCTGCTTGCCGACCGCACGACGATGATCCGCCGCATCCACCGACGCGGTGAGACGTCCCGCAGTTTCAGCGCCCGCCAGCTCGACCGTGCCCTCGACGTCCTGCGGGCTCCCGAGTTCGCTCGTCATCTCCCCACCGACACCCTGTCGATCTCCGCCGTGGCGGATGACGTCGCAAGCCACACGGGGTTCACGCTCAGCCCTGACACATCAGGGCGACTCGTGCGACAGGGACGCCAACTCGCCGTCCAGCTCCGCCACATCCGCCTTAACGCTTGAAGATCACTCGACTATCGGCAGCCATGCCGCCGCAAGCGCGTCAGAGCCGCTGGCCCGACGGCTCGCGAAAAACCGGGTGCGCAGACGTGGCACCAGCAGGGACCATGGGGCGTGGCCTGGTTCATGACCGGAAGCATTGAGGAGTTTCTCGCGGTGGCGGGCGAGTTTCTGATGTCCCAGCTGGCCGAGAACACCGTGTTGGTCACCGTCGCCGAGACGCTCCAAGCGCGTGGCATGGCGGCATTCGGGGATGCGGCTCCCCTGTTCGGTTGGTGGCTGGAGGCTGGCGGACCCATCGAGAGCGCATTCGTGCATACCCCACCGAATCCCGTCCTTCTGACGACCGTTCCGCCGCGGGCAGTCGAGTCGCTGGTCGCGTCCTGGCCGCGCGGAAGGCCGCTGTCCGGGGTAAATGCGCCAGCGCAGGTGGCCAGCGCATTTGCCTCGTCCTGGCACCAGGGGACAGCTGCCGCGCCATCTCTTCATCGCCGGGAGCGTTTGTATCGGCTCGGAGACCTCGCAGCGCCCCAGCCAAAGCCCGCAGGTCGTCCTCGTGCGGCCGAGGCAACCGACAAGGACCTGCTCGTGGCCTGGGTCACGGCGTTCCAAGAAGAGACCGGTGCGGCCGCCGGCAACGCCCCGAGGCGGGTCGATGACCGTCTCAGCTATGGCGGCTTCACCCTGTGGGAGGTCGACGGTGCGCCGGTGTCGGTGGCCGGAATTACCCGGCCGGTAGGCGGGATGATCCGCATCGGGCCGGTATATACCCCGCCGGGCTTCTGGCGAAGAGGCTACGCCGGGGCGGTGACAGCGGCGGTGAGCCAGACCGCGCTGGAAGCGGGAGCGCGCGAGGTCCTGTTGTTCACCGATCTGGCCAATCCGACCAGCAACAGCGTGTATCAGCGGCTCGGCTTCGAACCTGTCGAAGACCGCGTCGTGCTGCTGTACGAGCGCACGCCCACGCCTTCGATCTGACCGGAAAAGCGATCCAGACAGCGATGCCGCGCACTGAGTCAACCTCCCCTGGAGAGCGGTGGTTCTTCTCGCGGCGTGACTGGCGGTCGGATCGGCAACCCAGCACAGCCGCGGTCTCGGACCAGCCATGTGACGATCGGAGCCCACCGTCGCCCCTACGATCAGAGCCGTGTCCGGTCGCGATCTTTGCCGACGGTTCTACGAACAGGCAGTTCGGCCGCTGATCCCTGGCGTGCCCCACGCTGCCGCGTTGCTCGGTGAGGGTTCCGAGGTACTCGGCTTCGACGACGAGGTCTCCACGGACCACGATTTCGGCCCCCGCGTGCAGCTGTTTGTCCCGCCAGGTCTCGATACCACGCCGATCGAGATCGCCATGGAGAGGCTGCCAGCGCGGTTCGACGGTTTCCCGGTTGTCTATCCCGACGGGGACCGATACGACGGCTGGCCACATCACCAGGTGGAGGTGACCACTGCGCGGGTGTTCTTCGTCGACCGGCTCGGCGTCGACCCGGCCGACGGGATGGATCTGGCGGACTGGCTGCTGGCCCCGACCCAGATCCTGGCCAGTCTCACAGCCGGTGTGGTCCTGCACGACCCGCTCGATCTGCTCACCGCGCGGCGCCGGGCGCTGGCCTGGTACCCAGACGACGTCTGGCGCTACGTCCTGGCAGCCGGCTGGCTGCGGGTCAGCCAGGAAGAACCGTTCATCGGCCGCACCGGCAGCCGGGGCGACGACCTCGGCTCGCGCATACTCGCCGCCCGCCTGGCCCGTGACCTCGTCCGGATCGGCTTTCTCCTCGAATGCCGCTGGGCCCCGTACAGCAAATGGCTGATGACCGCGTTCGGGCAGTTGACCCTCGCGGACCAGGTCGGCGAGCACCTGGGCCGCGCGCTCGATGCGCCGCGGTGGCGGGACCGCGAAGCAGCGCTGTGCGCCGCGGCCAGTCACCTCGCCACCGCCACCAACCGGCTCGGTCTGGCCGAGCCCGTCGACCCCGCGCCGCGACGCTTTCACTCCCGAAACATCCAGGTACTCGGCGCGCAACGCCTCACCCGCGTGCTGACCGACGCGATCAGCGATCCGGGGCTGCGGGCCCTCCTCACCCGGCTCGGACACCAACCCGACGGCCCGCTTGGCCATCTCCCCGGCGCGATCGACCAGGCTACCGACAGCGTCGAAATCCTCACTCAACCGAACCGCCGCCGCGACTACGCAGCCCTCCTTGGCCTCTGGTCCTGAATGTTCCGGAGCACTGATCCGATGGCGCGCGGACGTCGGGGTGCCTCGTTCGAGCTGGGGATGGGCGCGGTGGCCGTCGGTGGATAGCTACCAGCGCATGGTCGGCGTAGAATCGAGCGAAACGAGCATGCCGATCGCCCCGATCGCCTCGATCGTCCTGGAGGCCGTTCATGACCTCACCCACCCGACCCGAACCGCTCCACGACGAGACGTACCTGCCAGGCGAGGACACCGGTGAGATCATCGACTTCCTGGCCGCGCTTCGCGACCGCGGCCGGCAGACCGCCGACCCGCGACCTCGGCTCACCGGCCCGGACGGGCACAGCGTCGAGCTTCCCGAGCCGATGTTCAATGTCCTTCTGCAGGTCGCCGCGGCGATGAAGGCGGGCCTAGCCGTCACGGTGGCGCCGCACCATCTGACGATGTCCACCCAGGAAGCCGCGGACCTGCTCCGTATCTCCCGCACCACCCTGGTTCGGCTGCTGGAGAGCGGCGCCATCCCGTTCGAGAAGCCCAGCCGCCACCGCAAGGTCCGCCTCGACGACCTCCTGGAGTACCGCCGACGCCAACGCCACGCCGCCGACCTCGCCTTCGCCGACATGGTCGCCGATACCGAGCGTCTCGGCCTCTACGACGTCAGCCCCGACGAGACCCGGGCGGCACTGAAAGCCGCACGCAAGAAGACCGAAGGCTGACCGGGATGTTCTCAGCGCTACTCGACACCTGCGTCCTCGTGCCCAGCAGGGCGCGCGACATGCTGCTTGAGATCGCCAGCACCGGTGCCTACCGGCCGCTCTGGTCGAGCGAGATCCTGGACGAGCTCGAACGGACCCTGCGCACGCTGCTCGCCAAGCGTGGCGTGTCACCAGAAGAAGCCGATGCCTACCTCACCCGCCTCTTCCGGCAGATGAAGACCACCTTCCCGGACGCCCCCGTGACCGGCTGGGAACGGCTCGTGCCGACCATCGAACTCCCTGACCCCGACGACCGGCACGTCGTCGCCGCCGCCATGGCCGGCCGAGCCGACGTGATCGTTACCGACAACCTCACGGACTTTCCACCCGCCGCGCTTCCCATGCCCCTGACTCGCCAGTCCCTCGACGACTTCTTCCTTGACGAACTCGACCTCCACCCGGACCTCGTCGTCAAGGCCGTTCGTGCCATCGCCGCCCGGACCGGCAGATCCGGCCCCACGCTGACCGCCTACGACATCGCTACCTACCTGCGTGCCCACGGCGCCCCGGCATTCGGCGCACGCCTTCTCGTTGCACTCGATCAGACGGCAAGACCGGCTCCGTAGCGACGTGGCCCGGGCTCAGCGCATGTCTGGTCGCTCGCCCGCACCACAACCCCCGCAATGACGGTCAGCAGACGGGCGGAAGTGCCAGGAACCACCAGGTCTGCGGAACGCACGTTCGAACCGGTTGTCGATGTTGCCGGTCGGACGGTCACTGGGAATCGGCCCTGGTCAGCGCCCGAGTGCCGACCGGCCGGATGGCGATTTCAGGGCCTACAACCAAGATCAGTCGATTCGGATGCTGGTGCACATGGTCCACCACGCAGAGTAAATAGCCTCCGACCCGGCTAGATAGCTTTGACCTATGAATCGAGCCTGGCTGTCTGCGTCCATCGCCACAGGTAGTCATGCATGAGCGGCTGGTTCGCGCAATGCCGGGACTCCTACGCCGACCGGCTCATGCGGTCACTCTCGGCGTCCGGCACGGATCGCCGCGCCCGAGACGCAGCCGTCCGGTGTCCTGTGCCGGGTTGCCGTTCTGGCGGCGAAGGCCAGCCGGTCAGGTGGCGCGGCCAGCGGCGGGAGCTGAGGCCGGGCTGAGCATGGCGGCCAGCGCTGCCATCGCATCGGGAATGGACCTCTCCGCCCCCAGCGAGGGCGCCGACAAGCTGCTCGCGACCCTCGACGTCCGCCCCGTCAGCGACTGGCGCGATGTCGAGGGTGGCCTGTTCGCCGTCGTCGACGAGACCGCGGCGGTGCCGACCGCCGGCTGACCCCTCCGAGACCACGAGCGCCCCGGCCTGGGTCCAGGCCGGGGTTTCTCTTTGCCCGGACAAGGTGGGGGCGGCGCGCGCGACCAGGCGGCGCGCGGCGGGCACGCAGTGGATCGCGACCTGCGGTTTCGTCGGGAACCGGTAGTTCTTGGACGGTGCCGCCAACGAGGATCAGATCGGGACTGGATGCCGCCCACGCTCGGCACCTGGTCGGTCCACCGTCGCCGGGTAGCGGCCGGCGTGAGCAACCAGGCTGGCGAGTCGCCGATCCGGGCGTCCGCCGAGCGAAACACCCAGAGCAGCCGGCCGGTTTGGACGCCGGATCAGGTTGGTAACCCGTAGATCGCGATCAGCGACGGGCGAACCAGCAGCCGCGGACGAACACTGCCGAGCCAGCAGCCGTCTGCCTCCGTCGTCGCACCGCGGTCGGCCGCCGTCCGGATCAGCCGGCGGAACGGGCCGGCTCCGGACCGGTCAACGGGAGCCTCTACTCCGGATCAGCAGTGGAGAGGATCTGCGTCCTCCCGGCCAGGCCATCCGGCCACCCATACGAGCAAGGCGTCGAAACAGTGGCTGGCAATTGTCCAAATCACACATTCCCAATTCACAAGGTGAGGAAAGTTCGGTGGGAACTTTCACGACCCGAGCGTTCAGCGGAAGCACCTTACTCGCCAGACGATGACCTCTGTCTCACATCATCTTGGCAGGTAGGGCGAGGGCGACGCCCAAGGTTGACGCCGACCGAAGGCAGAGCCCTTCGAACTTCATTGCTTACTACTGATGACATCACAGGTCCCCGGAGCCCGCAGGCAGCTACAGGAAGCTCTCATCTATACGCCATCGATGAGAGGGGACGCGACGATCAGAGCCCGGGAGTCGGCCCAGGCTAGCTGCGGCGTCGGCCCTCGACATACCGATATCGACGTGCCGGAAGATATCGACATCCGCTTAATGGGATGCGCAAAGGGTCACGGACCGCGTTTACTTTCAGTAGCCGGAAGAGATCGCAATTCCCGCCTCTCGATGAGTCGAGCATTGCGCTGGCCTTGTCATGCGCCATCGCCAGGTGTAGCGTGTCGCTAGGCGTCGACTGACCGTCAGAAGACGCGTCAATTCGTACCGCCCGAATAGACCATCGGAGGTCTTCACTTTCCGATGCCCTGAATTCGTGCACCCCATTCTCGGGAACTCTTCACCAGGTAGGCACGGAAGACCTGGTCACGCCGGAACAAGAATCCGGACAAGCTAATCGGCTGATCGGAGGCCGGAGATCATCGTACGTAGGCTTCAACCACCAGCACGTAGCGTACTCCAGGTCATGAACCGAAGGACAGGACGGCCAGCCTAGGGATGATCACGAGGATGTCGAACGAAGCCTACATCGAGCCCGAACCCGCGAAGCGCTTCGTCGACCACGCGGTGGAGGAGTATCAGCGGTGCCTGGCGAGTAGGAACGCCGATGGTGTGCCAACTCATCTACCGCGTGCCTCCGGCCTCCTGTTCGGTGTCGACAATCGCCACGGGATCACGATCGGCGACATCGAATTCGTGAAGAATGTGCGCGACAGCGACGCGGACGTGATAGCCGAGTTCGAAGATGTAATCGCACCGCAGTTCGGCGACGTGTACAGGAACCCCGGCCGCGGGTTCTGGTGCTCCGGCGAGGACGTCTTTCAGGCGGTGAAAAAGCACGAGGCGGCGGGTCTCGAGCTGATCGGCTCGATTCATTCTCATCCGAACTGGCATGAGATCGGACCTCAGCATGAGCGGACGCAGCGGTTGAGCGAGAAGCCGACCCGGATGGATGAGTACCTGTTCCGTCAGTCCTCCTGGCCGGTCAACCTGATCTGGTATGTCCACGCGGGCCGTCAGGGCCTCGCACACCGGGTCGCCGCATGGAAAGCAGGGCCAGAGCGGTGCGCAGAGCTCGACCTACACATCCCGTCGCAGATCCGGGATGAGTTCGGACTGGGATGACGGTCCACCGCGGCGGCCTCGGAAGACACGACGCGTCAATCGCGTGGCCTCGGTACAGGCCAGAGGAGGAGACAGGATGAACGGAACGCAGAACGGCGCTCGCGAGGGTCTTCCACCGCCCATGGTTACCATCAAGATACCAGCGGCCTTCCGGGCGCTGTCCGGCGGGCAGCGGCAGGTCGCTGCCAAGGGCGAGAACATTCGCGAGGTGTTCGCCGACCTGAACGAGTGCCTGCCCGGGCTCATCGACAAGATCATGGACGGCCAGGGGTCGGTCCGACGGTATATCAACGTCTATCGAAATGACAACGACATCAGAGGCCTGGAAAATCTCGAGACCCGCGTCGAGGAAAGTGACGTGGTCTGGATAATACCTGCAGTGGCGGGAGGTAGCATTCGTCCGGCGGTCCAGGAGCCGAAGGTGCCAGAGGTTCTGCCCTCGGAGTTCTTCCTCAATCCTGGCCCATCACCGCACGCGACGAACGCCGAGCTCAGATCGAAATGCCCCGTCCACCAGATTAACTATCCTCCGGGAAGTGAGGCATACGCCGTTCTCGGCCACAGGGCCGTGGCGGAGGCCTTCACCGACTCGCGCCTGTCCAAGGAAGCGGAGAACCTACCTCCCAGGTTTCGCGACAGGGCTCTGTCCAGCAGCCTCCTCATGGTGCGTAACCTGGGATTCGCGGACCCTCCCGACCACGCCCGGCTGAGGAGGCCGATCAGCCGGGCATTTCTGCCGAACGCGATCGCCGACCTCCGCCCCCGCATCCAGGATGTCGTCGACGATCTCATCGACACATTCCCCGCGCCCGGTGAGATCGACCTCCTCGGCGCGTTTGCCCTGCCGCTTCCACTCACTGTCATCTGCGAGTATCTCGGGATACCTGTCCAGGACAGACCACTCTTTCTCGAGTGGGGTTACATTCTCAGCCAGGATCCCTTCCAGCACGCGGAGTCCGAGCTGAAGGCCGCGACCGAGGAATTCACCGACTACTTCACCCGGCTGGTGGCCCGACGCCGCACGGATCTGCGGAAGGACCTGCTCAGTGAGCTCGTAAGGGCGGCAGACAGTGACGCACTCAGTGAACGCGAACTCCTCTCCACCATTCTCCTCCTGCTCATCGCGGGCCACAAGACGGTCGCGAACCTGATAGGAAATGGGACTGCTCTGCTACTCGGCCACCCAGGCCAGCTCGACCTGCTCCGAACCACTCCCGAGCTGATTCCCGCCGCGGTCGAGGAGATGCTGCGCTTCGAGGGTTCGGCCGCCTGGGCATCCATGCGGGTCGCCGTCGAGGACATGCGGCTCGCCGGAACAGAAATTCCCAGGGGGAGCTTCGTGCATCTCTTGCTGTCCAGCGCGGGGCACGATCCGGAGGCATATGACGAGCCGGAGCGGTTCGACGTCACCCGATCCCCGAACCACCATCTGGCTTTCGGCCACGGCGCGCACTTCTGCGTTGGTGCCCCCCTCGGCCGGCTTCAAGGAGACATCGCCTTCACAACGCTGCTGCGCCGGTTGCCAGGATTCGAGCTGGCAGTCCGTCAGGACGAGGTGGAGTGGCTCGCCGACAGCTCGCTCAGCCGGGGGCTCAGAGCGCTCCCCATCCGGGTCCGGGAGCGGTTGCCGCGATGAGCACCGTATGCCACGGCCGCGGAATTACCCCCCGCCGGTCGTCTCCCGTGAGCGATCAGCGATGACGGCACGAGCAGGCGGACCGAGGATCGCGGTGGTAGGCGCGGGCGCGGTCGGTGGGTATCTCGGCGGCCGCCTGGCCGGCGCCGGTCACGAGGTGGAGTTCCTCGCCCGGGGCGAGAACCTCGCCGCGCTCCAGAAGAACGGGCTGCGGGTAATGGATGACTCAGGTTGCTGGTCGGTGCCGGATGTAAGCGCCTCCGACGACCCTGACGACATCGGAAGAGTCGACTTCGTTCTGCTCTGCGTAAAGACGGGACAGCTTTCCGATGCCGTCGAATCGCTGGGCCTCATGGTCGGCCCGGATACCGCGGTCCTCACTCTGCAGAACGGGGTCGACGCTCCCGGCCAGGTCGCGGCGAGGATTGGCCGCCGTCGCGTGCTGCCCGGAACGATAAGGATCGCGGCGACGATGGCCGGTCCTGGCGAGATTAGACACGCCGGCACCACCTGCGAGGTAAGTTTCACCGCGTGGGACGGCCAGGCATCAAGGCAGGTGACGCGCCTTCGTGAGCTCTTCCGAGAATCCCAGGTGACGGTTACCGAGCCTGACGATATTTGGGCCACCCTGTGGGCGAAGTTCCTGATGGTGGTGCCGGTCGGCAGTCTCGGAGCCGCCACCGGCGGCGCGACCATCGGCGAACTCCGTTCTCGGAGCGGTACTCGCCAGCTCCTGATCGCCGGCATGCGGGAGATCTACGAGGCCGGTCTCGGGCTGGGAATCTTCCTGCCCGACGACGCCGTGGACACGGCGATGGGACTGGTGGACAGGCAATCAGCCGGGGTCACCACCTCACTTCAGCGAGACATCCTGACCGGTAGGCGGTCGGAGCTGGACGCGTGGACCGGGGCCGCTGTCCGGCTGGCCCACGACGCAGGTCTGAGCGCGCCGGTTCACGAACTCCTATACGAGTTGCTCGCCATCCGAGAGTCGCGTGCGGCCGAAGCGGCCTAGACCCTGCCGCCCAACCTCTGCACGGGGTCTCGGGATTCGGGAGGAGGGTCAACGAGCACAGCGGACAGGTACCAGCAGAAGTGCAGGGACGCAGGCGATGCTCCCTCGTGATCTCAGGAGTCCCAAACGGTGAAAGTGAGATTCGCCGGCCGTGACCCGCTGCGGGACGTTACGGCCTATCGGAGCACAGAGCCCGCGAACACGGCGGCAAACGAGCCCGGGCGGTTCGACCTGTCAAGCAACGAACTCGTGCTTCCCCCACTGCCCCCACTGCCCACAGTGCTCTCGGTCATCGAAGATGGCCTCAGCCGGCTGGCCCGTTACCCCGACCCGACGGCACGGACCATCACAGAGGAGATCGCGAAGCACCTGCACGTCTCCCCAGACGCGGTAGCGGTGGGCCCCGGAAGCGCCGGGGTACTCCAACAGATTCTTCTCGCACTGTGCGGCGTCGGCGACGAGGTCATCTACGCGTGGCCGGGCTTCGACGCCTACCCGCTCCTGGTCGCCATCAGCGGGGCCACGAGCGTTCACGTTCCGCTCACGTCTACCGGTGATCACGACCTGGACGAGATACGTGCGCGGGTCGGCCCGCGCACCAGGGTGATTCTTCTCTGCTCTCCCCACAATCCAACCGGCGTGGTCATTGATCGCCATCGTCTGGACTCCTTTCTGCGCTCACTGCCGGGCGACGTCCTCACGGTGCTCGACGAGGCCTACGTCGAGTTCGATCGCGGCGAGAATCCCCCGGGTACTCCGGATGTTCTCAGCCGGCACCGCAACATCGTCGTGCTCCGGACCTTTTCGAAGGCCTACGGGCTAGCGGGCCTGCGGATCGGCTACGCCGCGGGCCCGGAGCGGATCATGGTGACCGTCCGCAAGGCCGGTCTTCCCTTTGGGGTCACCCACATCGCGGAGCAGGCGGCGATCCTCTCCCTGCACAGCGAGGGTGAGCTACGCGGTCGCCTGGACACGGTGACCGTGTCGCGAGACGAACTGACCGCTGGTCTCCGGTGGTCGGGTCTGCCGGTGCTGCCTTCTCGCGCCAACTTCGTCTGGCTCCCCCTGGCCGCTGCGGCCGACTCCTTCGCGCAGGACCTGGCGGAGGCAGGAATCAGGGTCCGCCCCTATCCGGGGTATGGCGTACGGATCTCCGTCGGAGCACCGGAAGCACAGGAGAGCCTCCTGAGGTCCCTTGGCCGAGGCGTACCCACGATCTGGGTGTGAGGACCGCGTCATCTCCGGCTCGGCCGGCAACGGATCCTGCCGGCGCCGCGGGCGTGGGCGTCTCGGCGCACGAGCGCGCCGTGTCTTTCTAGCGACCGAAATTCGAGGTGGGAATCTAATGAGGCTTCTCCTTATCGCCATGCCATGGCAGGGACTTGACACACCGTCCAGTGCGCTGGGAGTACTCGGGCCTTCCGTCCGCGAACAGGCGCCCGGCTGGTCCGTGGACGAGTTGTACGGAAACTTCCGGTGGGCTGAGCACCTGATGTGCGCTAGCGGCGGAGCCATCGGCGTGGCGGACTACGGCAAGGTGGCGGTCCAGGTCTTTCAGGGCGTCGGCGACTGGGTCTTCGCTCCCGCGCTGTATGACGTCGCGAGCTACCGTGTCGACGAGTACGCGCAGCTTCTCGACGCGCAGGGTGTCGACGCGGAGGTTCCCGTCGAGATGCAGCGACACTCCCGGACGTTCATCCGGCAGCTGGCGGCCGAGATCGCCGCCGATCCACCGGACATCGTCGGATTCACCAGCACTTTCATGCAGAACGTTCCGTCACTCGCGCTCGCGAGGGAGATCAAGAGAGTCGCGCCGGGCGTCCTCACGGTGATCGGCGGCAGCAACTGCGACGGGCCGCAGGGGCCGGCCCTGCACCGGAACTTCGATCAGCTCGACTTCGTGATCAGTGGTGAAGGCGAACGGTCGCTGCCCGCGCTGCTGAGGTGTGTCGCCGCAGGTGCGAGTGTCGCCGACATACCCGGCCTCAGCTGGCGGTCCGACGGGATGACGGTCACGAACCCACCCGCCGAGTCGTCCGTGCCCTTCGGCGTGGTGCCAGCCCCCGACTACGACGGCTACTTCCAGGCGCTCGAGAATTCGTCGCTCGGCCCCGGCATCCGGCCGATGGCGGTTCTCGAGACATCCCGTGGCTGTTGGTGGGGCGAAGTTCACCAGTGCACCTTCTGCGGCCTGAACGGATCGAACATTAACTTTCGGAGCAAGGCTCCCGAACGCATCGCGCACGAGGTCCGGGACCTGGCGTCGAGGCACCGCGTTCTCGACGTGGTGATGGTCGACAACATTCTCGACATGGGCTACATCGATAAGGTGATGCCGGAGCTGGCGGCCCTCGACTGTGATCTGAGGATTCACTACGAGATCAAGTCGAACATGACCCGCGAGCAGCTGGGCCGCCTGAGGGACGCGAACGTGCTCTTCGTCCAGCCGGGCATCGAGAGCCTGAGCAGCCACGTGCTTCGGCTGATGGAAAAGGGCGTGAGTTCGGCGCACAACGTGCGTATGCTGCGAGATGGCATGGATCTCGGCCTGAGCGTCACCTGGAACATCCTGTACGGATTCCCTGGGGAGACCGACGAAGATTATCAGAGCCTGCTGAGGAAAATGGCATCACTGGAACACCTCCAGCCGCCAACCGGCGCGTGGCGCATTGCACTGGAGAGGTTCAGTCCCTATTTCGATGATCCTTCCATTGGATTCATGTTCCGCACGCCGGCGCGCTTCTATGAACTTATCTATAATGTTCCAAAAGGCGAGTTGTATGATCTCGTCGTAAGAGTTCGGTGATGGCGTGGGTGGGCGGGCCGAAGGCCCGGCCGGTGTTGCCGGTCGGGTGGTTTTCGGCTTGTGGGTGGGGTTAGGGCTCGGGCCCGTCGGGTGGGCCGTCCTGGGGTGGGTCGGTGCTGGGAGGGCTGCCGGTCTGGGTGGTGGTCTGCCAGGTGAGGAAGGGTTCGAGGGCGGGGCCGGCGGGTGCTTTCCCGCCGGCTGTGGCGCAGGCGTTCAGGTAGCCGGTCAGGAACGCGAGGGGTTCACGGCCGTTACGCTCCGCGGTGGCGACGATGGTCCAGACCCGGGCGGCGAGGTGCGCGGCCCACTCAGCGTGTGCGCCGTAGTAGTTCTTCCGCCCGACGACCGGGGTCCGTAGCGCTCTCTCGGCAGCATTGTTGTCAAGATCCAGGTCGGGGAAGTCCTGGTGGCGGGCCAGCCCGTCCCATTCCCGGTCCAGGGTCGCCAGGACCTTCTTCGCCGCCGGGTGCAGGCTGTGGATCGCCGCCTCCGCGCGCCGCGCCGTGTCGATCGCCCTCAGCGCGGCCTCGAACGCGCCGGCGGCCTCGCGGTAGCCGCCGGTTGTGGGCTGCTCGGCGGCGAGGGCGCGGTGAGCGAGGTAGAGCATCCCGATCCGGGCGACCCACTGGTCGGCCCAGTACCGCAGTTGGGGGTGGGCGTCCCCGGCCCGGATGAAGTACCGGCGGATGTGTGCCCAGCACCAGAGCGGGTCGACTCCGTCGACGCGGCCCAGGGACTGGTAGACGGTGTAGAAGTCCGACGAGACGACGAGGCGACGTCCGTCGGACAGCGCCCCGGCGGCCCGGTCGATCCCGAAGTGCTTCTCGACCGGGGCAGCCGAGCGGGTCGGGTCCATCCGGAACACCACCGTGTCGGCGGCGACGAACACCCACAGCCACCAGCGGGTCCCGTCCTTGCCCTCGACCCGCTCGAACACCCGCCACGTCGTCTCGTCCGCGTGGACATGACCGGCGGCGGCGTTACGCGCCACGATCTGCTCATCGAGCCCGCCGAGCAGTCCATGCACGTCCTTCAACGCCCCACACAGAGTGCCCTCGGCAACACCGAGCCCGTCGGCGGCCAGCGCCCGAGCGATCCGGTGCAACGGCAGGCCCAGGACGTACTTCTCGTAGAGAAGGCGGGCGAGGAACCCTGCGGTGAACCGGCCCTTGGGAATCGGTTTGGGTGGCACCGGCGCGGTCACTGTCCGCGGCCCCGGACATGTGCAGCACCGCCGATACCGCCGCCGCCGATGCACGATCCGGGTGATCACGACCTGCCAGTCGACCTGTTCGCTGTCGTCGGTCCCCAACGGCGTGAACGCCACCCCACACCCGGGGCAGGCACGGTCGACCTCGGGCACATCATGGATCTCCTCGCGGGTCTGCAGATGCGAGTAGTCCCGCCGGCCATGCCCCCGGCTCCCCGGCCGCTGCCCGCGTTGACGCGCCGGCCGGCCGGCATCCCCACCGCCCGAATCCTGCCGATCTTCTGGTTTCTCATCCACAGCCGACGACGGGCCGGTCTTCTCCGAGGAACGACCGAACAGCATCCGGGACAGCACCGCGACCTGCTCGCTCAACTCCTCGACCCGCAGCTGCAGCTGCCCGACACGGGCCTCGGCTTTCTCCGCACACTCCTCGGCCCGCTCGGCACGCCCACGCCAGTACGCCACCTCGGTGACATCATCGGTGACAGACAGAACAGACACACCACCCAGGACACATCACCAGCGTCCTCGGTATCAGGAACTACACCCGACGTATCACGAAGAGCCCACAACCCCCCACCAGCATCCCGCGGACACTCCGCCCGACTCCCGCCACAGCCACGACACCGCCACACGGCGGAACCAGCCCCTCCACGCCATCGCCGAATACTTACATCTCGTCTACCTTTTCGACGGCAGTACGCGAGGGATCGCGGGGCCGCTGGAGGACGACCTGAAGCAGGCAGTCAGAAACTGGGCCGAGGCCTATCCAAGGAGCACGCTTCTGTATTGGATCGACGACCAGGGCCGGGTGGTCATCGAGGACCAGCGGGCAAGCTGGCCTGAAGAGGTCATCGAGTTGGACGAGCTGCAAAGCAATGTATACCTCGATCTCTTCCAGGGAGCCGGGTGGGAGGGCGTGCGCCGACGGCTCGCCGACGGCGGCCAAGTCGTGACCGACGAGGAAGCCCGGAAGATCCTTCGTTACTTCGTCGACCGCGGTCTCGCCTTCGAGGACGAAGGGCGCTACGTGAGCTTGGCGCTCGAGGTCGACCCGTACCGCCGGAAGCTTGTCGACGGCAGAGAGGTCGCGGCATCCCGATGAGCGCCCTGCTGGATATCGACGGACTCAGGGCGCTGGCCGACCGCCACGGGCGCCGCCCGGCGGGCGGGCGACCGGGCGCCGCGGTGCTGGTCCTCGGTGCGGACTGGACCGGGCTCCCTGCTCCTGACGAACTGGGATCGCTTCTGCGGCGTGTGCCCGTCGCCGGTGTGCGGCTGGCTGAGGCCGTCGACCTGTCAGGACTCCCGGCTGACGTGACCGCGCGAAGCATCGCGCTGGTTCGCGAATGCTCCTCGATCGGAGTGCGGTTGTCGTGGTCATTGAGCCTGAGCCCGGACCAGATGGGGATGGTTCGGATACTCGATCACCTACCGCCTCCGGGGAAGGTGACCGTCCTGGGCGAGGGAGAACTCCCCCTCGGCCATTGGCGATCGGCGGGCAGTTTTGGTCTGTTCTATTTCCGGAAGGGGCCGGACTTCGTCTCCGTAGTCGACCAGAGGAGCGAGGCCACGAATCGGTTCATCGTCGACGACGCCGTCCTCATCGACGTGCTCCGGCAGGGAATGTCGGGATGCGCGTGGGCCGACGTGACCCGGACTCCGCAGTATGCCGCGGCCGCGCGGGACCTGGTGGGCAAGGGCTTGATCCTGCGCGTCGGCGACTATTGCGTCACTCTACCGGTGCATATGCGTCGTTGGCCGGTGGGGACGCTTCTGCTGGGCGGGACTCTGGCCGCGGCCGGCACGAAGAAGTCCGTTCTGACGGTTGACCGGCAGCTCTGACCGACTCCCGCGGCCCTCTTCCTGGAAGCCGGGCGGCCACCACAGCCGGGTCGCCACCGAAGCCGCCCGGTGCCAGGTGTGGCTCGGCAGTCTCGGGCGACTCGGCGCCGACCCGGCCGGCCGGTGACCCCAGACCGTCAGTAGTGGCTGTTCATGGCGGTACGCACCTCGGCGAGGGTTGCGTCGGCGACGGCTCCCGCTCGTTCGTTGCCCTCGCGGAGCACACGGCGCAGATGGGAGCGGTCCTCGGCGTAGTCGGCTCGGCGAGCCCGGATCGGTGCCAGGTAGTCGTTGACCGCTTCGATCACGATCTTCTTAAGTGCGGCGGCCCCGGCGGAGCCGATGTCGTCGGCGACCTGATGAGGGTGCCGGTTCTGGCAGAGCGAAGCGAGCAGGAGGAGGGAGGACACCTCGGGACGGTTCGCGGGATCGTAGGTGATGTGGCGCTCGGAGTCGGTCTTCGCTCCCTTGAGCAGCCGGGCGGTCTCGTCGGCGGTCGCAGCCAGGGCCACAGCGTTACGCCGGCTCTTGCTCATCTTGGAGCCATCCGTGCCGAGGAGAAGGGGCGCGCTCGACAGGAGCGCCTCGGGCTCTGGAAACAGTCTGGTGCCGTCGCCGTAGCGGTCGTTGAAGCGGCGGGCGATCGTGCGGGCGAGTTCGAGGTGGGGAAGCTGGTCCTGGCCCACTGGGACCAGGTTTCCCTTGCAGAAGAGAATGTCGGCGGCCTGGTGGACGGGGTAGGTGTACATCAGGCCACTGACGGCCGACTGCCGGGAATGCGCGATCTCCTCCTTGACGGTGGGATTGCGGTTCAGCTCGGCAACGGAGACAAGGCTTAGAAAGGGCAGCATCAGCTGGTTGAGGGCGGGGACGGCACTGTGTGTGAAGATCGTGCTGCGTGCCGGGTCTATGCCGATGGCCAGGTAGTCCAGGACCAGTTCCTCCACGTGGGCGGTCAGGTTGTCCGCTACGTCGCGATCGGTCAGAACCTGGTAGTCAGCAATAATCAGGAAGATCTCCGTCCCGAGATCCTGAAGGCGAACCCGATTGTGCAACGTGCCGAAGTAGTGCCCGAGATGTAGGCGCCCGGTAGGACGGTCACCCGTCAGTACCCGAAACCGCTCGGGGTTGCTGAGAATCAGTTCTTCCAATTCCGCGCTGCGCGCCTGGGCGGCGGAGGTTCTGAGCGCCGAGGTAGCGGGGTCCGAGTCTGTGGTATCTAGGCCTATGGACGCGGAATCAGTGTTCACGGGATCTCCTGGAAGGTCGGTCCCGCCGTCGCGATGGCACGAGCCCGATCCCCGAGACGCGAAGGGCCGTCCATCCGAACGGCGCGATCACAGCTGGGAAGGCGGCCGCTCCTACTACTGAGCTTTAATCTTCGAGGTCAAGCTGGTTTTCTGTGTTTGTCTACGGGCGGGTGTGAATCGGGTAGACCGGCTATATGAGATATGCGACGGGTGGCGGGTTGACGCCCGCCGAGCAGGTGGAACGTGAGCGGGTCCGGAGGGCTGCGGCCGGCCGGTTCGCCGCGGGGGCGAGCCAGGCCGAGGTCGCCCGGGAGTTCCGGGTGACCCCGAAGACCGCGAGCCGCTGGCACCACGCCTGGGAGGCCGAGGGCGAGTCCGGGCTGCGCTCGGCCGGGCCGGGGTCGCGGTGCCGGTTGGATGACCGGGACCTGGCCCGGTTGGAGGCGGTCCTGCGCCGGGGACCGGGGCCGTACGGCTGGGAGGATCAGCGGTGGACCCTGGCCCGGGTCCGCCAGGTGATCGCAGCAGAGTTCGGGGTGGACTACACCCTGGCCGGGGTGTGGCTGCTGCTGGACCGGCAGGGCTGGTCGTGCCAGCTCCCCGCCCGCCGCGCGGTCGAACGCGACGACGCCGCGGTCGACGCCTGGGCGCAGGAGGAGTGGCCGGCGGTAAAAAGACCGCGGCGGCCCAGGACGCCTGGATCTGTTTCCTCGACGAGACAGGACAGGGGCTGAGGCCGCCACGGGCACGGACCTGGGGCCGGCGGGGTCGGACCCCGGTGGTGCGGGTACCGGGGCGGGGTGGGAACGGCCGGGTGAGTGTGGTCGGGATGGTCTGCTACCGGCCCGGCTGGCGTCCGCGGCTGCTCTACCGGGCCCGGACCTGGCGGGGTGGTGGCGGGCGCAGGGGGATCGGCTGGGAGGACTGCCGGGATCTGCTGGCCGCCGCGCATGCGCAGCTTCCCGGGGGCCGGCTGGTGCTGGTCTGGGACCGGGTGAACATCCACCGGCAGACGGAGATGACCACGTTCCTGCGGGAGCACGCGGGCTGGGTGAGCGCGGTGCTGCTACCGGCCTACGCCCCTGAGCTGAACCCGGCCGAGGGGGTGTGGTCACAGCTCAAGCGCACCGCTGTGGTGAACCTGGCTGCCCGCGCCCTCGACGAGGTCTGCCAGGCGGTCAAGCACGGGCTGAAACGAATGCAGTACCGGCCCCCGTTGCTGTTGGGGTTCCTCGCCGAAACCGGTCTGGTCTGGGAAGAGCTATGGTCAACATGACTCCACGCATTAAAGCTCAGGAAGAGCGCCACCAGATGAGGCACGAACGGTCCACGCCCCCATATTAACAGCAGCCGTCTGGGCGGTTCGGTTCCGAGTGAAGACGGCCGGCCGACCCGGTGGCCGGTCATGGCGTCCGCCGGCACCATGTTCGACATGCCCGCCCGTGCCATCCGGCTCGACGCTCTCCAGAAGACCCGCCATCCGCAATCCCCCCGCGAGCTGACCGCACCGACCGACGTCCGCCATGACGCTGTTCACCCGTGAGGATGACAGCCCGACCACCACCGCACCGGCGACCACCGTGTGATCTGTCGGCCGAGCAGGAGGATCAGCGACCGGCCAACCTGCGTCCCTCGGTTCGCCGCCCTGGTCTACGACGTCGGCCGGTTGCTGCGACCATCGAGCGCACCGTGGATGTCAGCGCGCAACTGGGCGACCAGGCCGCGGGCTGTCCCGGTGCCAACGGCGAGCCGCTTGCGCAGCGTTTCCGCGGAGATGGGGCGTTGGTGCTGCTGTCAGTGCAGCACGTCCTCGGCGCGGGCGCGGTGCAACAGGTCCTGCCTGCGCGCCTCACGCGACAGCGGGCCCCCGACGGTAGTCCTGCCGGGCATTGGCTCGGCTGCCGTCGCTGAACACGCACACGATCCCCAGCCCGTCGTCGGTCACCGTGGCCGGCATCAGTCGTCCTCGCCAGGTTCGTCGGTGAACTCCGCCGCGACCTCGGTGTCCGCCGCCGGATCATCGGCCAGGCCGGCCGCCGCGCCGGCTCGCGCATACGCCTCCCCGAAAATCCGGGTGGTGTCCAACCGGCGAAGGTAAGCCTCCGTCGTGGTGACCGATGAGTGACCCATCAAATCCCGCAGCACCAGCAGCGGATCGGCTTTGCTCAGATACAACGCCAACGCGGCGTCCGGCCCGCCGTCTCCACCGGCCGCCACCAGTTCGGCGGCCCGCCGGTAATGCCCATCCACCAGCCGTTCCAACGTGGCCATCGCGAAAGAATGCCGCAGCCGATGCGGATGAACATGCGGGAACCGCAGCTCGACACGTGCCCGGATACGATCCGACGCGCGTTCCAAAACGGTCGCCCAGGCGGTGAACGGTCCGCCGTCCGAGCGGACCGCCAACAGGCACGAACCACCATCCGGAGCGACCAGCCGCCGCCGCTCGCCCGGCGTCAGCGCATCCCAGTCCCGGCGCACCCCGTTAATCCGCCCGCCACGCATGTCCGGCTCGCTCACCCGCAGCGCAGGACCCCACCGGGCCGGCGGACACCATGATGCTCCTTCCACCGCGGCGGCCCGGTCCAGCGTCACATAATCATGCACAACCCTCAGCGCCTCGACGCTGATCCAACTGGTACGGAACTTACGGCCCTTGGCCACCCCGGACGGCACCGGCAGCGCCCCCGGCCGGGACGGCGGCGTCGGGATCTCATAGACCAGCAGCGACGAGAACTCCTGCAACCGCAGGCCCGTCGCCAACGCCAACCCGACCACCGCCCGGTTACGGGCAAGCTCCCGCCCCGCATAGCCAGCATCCGCCTGACCGTCCCGGTCCAGCCCGGCCAGCGCGTTCAGCAGCAACGTCGCAAAGTCGGCTTCCAGATATTTGATCGTGACGTGCGGTTTCGGAGTTCGGCGCATCGCCAGGTTCACCCGGACGTCACGCACCATGCCGCCGACCATGGCCTTCGCGGTCCGGTAGGTGAACGGCTCGGCCGACGCATAGCCTTCGGCCATCGCCCACCGGTAGAACATGCTCACGATGCTTATGTGCTGGCTCCACGTGCTCGCCGCCAGCCGCCGCTCCACCGGCCCCGCCGACCGGTCCTCGGCATATTTCCCAAGTGCCAGTTTGAGCTGCTCGCGCGGGCCGAGCACGTCGATGCCGTGCCCGGCCAGGAACTCCACCCAGTCCTTCACCGCCCGCGCATACGCCGCCCACGACCGCGGCGCCGGCACACCGCACGCCGGAAGCTCACGAAGCCACCGGTTCACCACCGCCGCCGGCCGCACGCACCCCGGCCCGTCCTCGAACCGCAGATCGTCGTCGACCAGCACCGGCATGCGCTCGGGGATCAGCGGCGCTGCCTCGACATCCCACGACTCCCACCCCCGTGACGAGAAGAAGATCAGCAACATGGGAGTCGACGGTAGAACCACGACACGGCGCCGAACCACGACCAAAAACGCCGTGTCACCCCAGGTCAGCAGCGAATCGCTACACAGCAACTAAGTGGTTGAGCCTGGAAGTCCTTTGGGGGTGCAGTGATCAGCTGGGTTCGGCGGGGAGGTGGATGGTGCAGGCGGTGTCGAGGGCGTCCTGGGGGCTACCGGCGAGGTAGCCGGTGAGCAGGGCGGTTTCCTGGTAGCGGTTGTGGGCGGCGGAGTAGATCGCGAAGCCGAACGAGTGGGCTGACCCGCCGTAGCGCAGCCGGCACAGGGGGATCTCCTCGCCGTCGGGCAGGACGCCGGCGACGTAGGCGAACGCGCCACGGTAGGTGACCTCGGTGCGGGCGAGTTGCGGCCAGCGCTGCTCCGCATGATCGAGCAGGCGCAGCCGGATCGAGGACGTCGTGGACTCGGGGATCGCCGTCATGCCCACCAGTCTGCCGGCAGCCGGCAGATCGCTACGATCATCCCGCCGTCGCCTTGGACGCCCACCCCGCCTGCTCCCGGAGTGCGTGATGCCGTCACCCCGCGTTGCCGTACCCATAGACCTGACCGCGAGCGAACGCAGACGGCTCAAGGCCCGCGTGAACGGGCGCAGGACGCCGTACCGGGACTGGTAGCGGTCAACGATCGTGCTGGACGCGGCCCGCGGCTACTCCAACGCGCGGATAGCCCGGCGACTGTGCGTGACCGAGGACACGGTCCGCACGTGGCGGGGCCGGTTCGCGCGGCGACGCGAGGCGGGACTGGTCGACCTGCCCCGGTCGGGTCGGCCACGGCGGATCAGCGAGGCGGAACGGGCCGAGGTCGTCGCGCTGGCCTGCCAGTTACCTGCCGAGACCCAGGTGCCGCTGGCCCGCTGGTCGTGTCCGGAACTCGCCGCCGAACTGCTCTCCCGCGGCCTGGTCGACGCGATCTCGGCGTCGTCGGTGCGGCGGATCCTCGCCGAGCACCCGATCAAACCGTGGCGCTACCAGTCCTGGATCTTCGCGCGCGGCCCGGGCTTCGCCGCGAAGGCGAAAGTGATCCTCGATCTCTACGAGGGCTTCTACCAGGAGGAACCCCTCGGCCCCGAGGATCGAATCGTCTCGATCGACGCGAAGCCGTCGATCCAGGCGAGAGCCCGGATCCACCCGACCACCCCGCCCGCCCCGGGCAGGATCATCCGGGTCGAGCACGAGTACGAACGTCACGGCGCGCTCGCGCTGTTGCCCGCGCTCGACGTCCAGACCGGGAGGATCGCCGCCGTGCTGACCCCGCCGACGACGGGCATCGCGCCGTTCATGGAACTGATGGGCCAGGTCATGGCCCAGGACCGCTACCGGACGGCGAAGCGCGTGTTCGTGATCGTCGACAACGGCTCCGACCACCGAGGCCAGGCCTCGATCAACCGACTCAGGGCCGCCCACCCGAACCGCATCCTGATCCACACCCCGACACACGCCTCATGGCTGAACCAAGTGGAGATCTTCTTCTCGCTCGTCCAACGGAAGGTCGTGTCACCCTGCGACTTCGCCAGCCTCGACGTGCTCGCCGACACCCTGACAGCGTTCGTCGACCGCTACAACGTCACCGCCACACCGTTCAAGTGGAAGTACACCGCGGCCGACCTCGAACGCCACCTCGCCCGCCTCGACGACGACACAGCACCAGCCGTCGCGGGCTCCGTCGCTCGGTTGCCCGTCCCACCACCCGACACCAATGATCACGGGAGTCGGGTGGAGTCCGAACCAAGTGCCAGAGCCCTCGCGCAGGCCGCCTAACACCCCCAAAGGACTTCCAGCCTCAACCACTAAGCGGAGAGAACCGACCGCGTCGAACGCGGCGCGTCCGCAGTGGCCGGCGATCAACGGTTCGGCGATGTTCAAGGACAGTATGACGAGGCTGGCGAACAGGAGCAGGCGCCGCGCCGCGCGCAGCACCACCTCGGGCCCGCCATGGACCGCGAGGTGCCTGGTGCCTAGAGCGCCGGTCAAGTAGTCATCAGGCTGCTTGCTGATCGTGTTTTTGGCGGGCGATGACGTGGAGGTTGTGGACGACGGCGGTGCGGCGGAGGTCGAACAGGTTCTTGCGCTGTCCGTGGTAGCGGGCGCGGCGGCCTTGCCAGTGGCCGATGTGGGCGAGGGTGTGTTCGACTTTGGTGCGTTCGCGGAGGCGGGCGCGGCCGGCGGGGGTGTGCTGGCGTTCGCGGAGCTCGGTGAGCAGGGCTTCGTCGGGGTGGATGGTCACGCTGCGCCCCGTCGCGCTGGTGGTGCATCGTTCTCGCAGGGGGCAGGCCGCGCAGACCTTCGCGGGGAAACGCACGGTGCGGCCTGGGGCGAAGGGCATCGTGACCTGGTGGGGGCAGGTGAGCAGGCCGCGGTCGAAGTCCAGGGTGAAGGCGGTCTTGGCATACCGGCCGGTGGCATTACGTACCCGCCACGCCTTGCAGAAGATCTCCAGGTTGGGGTCGCGGTCACGCACCAGGGTGGAAGACAGGTAGGCCCGGTCGATGTGGAGCTCGGTCAGGCGGAGATTCTGGGCGGCCAGGTCGTCGCTGATTGTGTTGGTGACGGTGGCTTCGGGCACGTTGGCGGGGGTGAGCCCGACCGCGGGCACCAGCCCGGTGTCCAGGTCGGTGACCACGTGGCGTTTGTACCCGTCGACGACTCTGCTGCTTAATTCGCGGTTGGGGTTGTGCGCTGCTGGCTGAGGCGGGTGAGCCTGCTGGCGCGGGGTGTGAAGGGTGGCTGGTCGGGGTTCCAGTGGGCGTCGAGGCGGAGGACGTTGACCGCGGTGGCGGAGAAGGCGTGTTGGAGGCGGGTCTTGGGCAGGCCGCGGTAGCGGGCGTTGCGCAGGCCGGTGACGTCGAGGGCCTGGTTGATCGTGCCCTCGATCCCAGCGCGCAGGGCGTACCTGGTCTTCCAGGTGTCGGTGGCCTGCTCGGCGCGGGCGGTGGCCAGGGTTTCGTGGAGTTCTCGGGGGCGCAGGCTGAGGTAACGGGTGCGGCGGGTGGAGGTGGTGCACGCTTTCTGGGTGGGGCAGGGGTGGCAGTCGGTGCGGGCGAACGCGACGACGATGGCGTCGCGTTCGTGCTGGCGGACGGGGTACCAGGCGGTGCTGGTGTGGCCCTGCGGGCAGCGGACCTGGCGGGCTTTCCAGTCGATCCGGAACGCGGCCTTGTCGAACCCGGCGTTGGCCTTGGCCTGGGGTGAGTGGTCGAGGAGGGCTGGGGTGACCATGGTGATGCCCCGGGTGGCGGCGTCGTGGATGAGGTCGGCGCTGGAGTAGCCGGCGTCGAGGTAGTGCTCGCCCGGGGTGAGGCCACGCTCAGCGAGGCTGGCCTGGACGATCTCGGTGGCCTTCACGTCCGGGACGCTCGCCTGGGTGGTGAGAACGTTCGTGATCAGCCGTAACGGCAACACGTCGGCTCCGGCTCCGGCTCCGGGGGGAGGGTCGCAGGTTTCGGTGAGGTGGACCTTGTAGCCGCACCAGAACAGGTCGTCGCCCTTGGCCGCCCACCGCGCATCGCGGTCGTAGGGGGAGGCCAAGCGACGATGTCCAGGCGGGACACCCTGTCTGTCGGCGTCCCGCTTTGCGATCACCTCCCGTCCCCGGGGATCGGTGGACAGGATCGGTGGACAGGTAGTAGGTCTGCACCAGCATCTCGCGCAGGAACGCCACCGCGGGGATCTCGCCCAGCCAGCCCGGCGCGGTGGAAGCGGCGACCGCCCGGCACAGGGCGAGCGCGTCCTGCCCGAACACCACGGCAAGACGGTCCCGGGCCGTCTTCGACGACGGCATCGTCCACCCGTTGACCCGCTCGCCGTAGCGATGCGCCAACTCGTCGATGCCCACGGTGTCGGCCAGCCAGCCGGGGGCCGCGACCGCGAGGGCCTCCAACACCGCCCGCACACTTTCCCCGGCGAGCTCGGTCCGGTTTAGGTCCCGGACCGCGCTGATCACATGGGTGGAGTCGGTGCGCGCCCTGCGACCGCCGCCGATCAGGCCCTGGTCGACGCAGGCCTGCAGGAGCCGGTCGAAGACCACCCGTTCCAGGCCGTGGTCGGCCAGCCGGGCGCGGAACCGGGACAGCACCGTCGGGTCGAACCCGGTATCGGTCAGCTCCGCGCCGAGCGCGTACTTCCAGTCGATCGCGCGGACCGCCATCGCCGCAGCCTGCCGGTCGGTCAGGTTCTCGGTGAACTGCAGCACCGTGACCAGCGACAACACCGCCGGCGGCAGACCCGGCGCCCCCCGGCGCCCGAACGCCCCGGTGAACGGCTCATCGACCAACACCTCGGCCAGCCGGTCCCGCAGCCGCATCGCCAACGTCCCACGCGGGAACGCCGCCCGGGCGACCGCCACGGTCTGCGCCGGGATCTCGGGCAGCCCCTTCGGCTGCAACGACATGCACTCCACCTCCCGCAGCCCACGACACGACCAGGACCGCAGAGGAGATCATGCCGCACCAACGACACCCAGCCGAATTAAGCAGCAGAGTCGTCGACCAGGACGGAGCGGGACTTACGGCCGTGGGCCATGTCCGGGTCTTCCACGCTGATCCGCCGGTTTTTGGCGACCCCGCGGCGCAGCCGCGCTGTCCCGGCCGTGGTGACCTCGACGTCCTGGTCGCGGACCTGACGGGCCACCGCGACAGCGGCTTCGGCCGCCTCCGGGGCGGGCTGGGCGGCCACGAAGGTCTCCACCGCCTCCAGGGCGGCCAGCACCACCGCCAGGGCACGGTCCCGCTCGTCGGGATCGTCCCAGTCGGCGTCCAACGCGGCTTTGAGGCTGGACCCGGCCAGCACCGGTGCCCCGGCCTGGCCGGCCAGGACCCTGGTTCCCTCGGCCCGCCCCCACCCCTGCTGAGCCGCGATCACACCCAGGGCCTTGCGCAGGGCGTGTCCCATCATGTTCGGGGTGTCCTCCACCCGGCCGGCACCCCACAGCGGGCTGGAGTCCAACGCTGCGCGTAACGCCCGCGGCCCGAAGCCCTTCGTCACCGTGGCGATCTCGACGGTGCATTCGACCAGCCGCCGGTCCCACCCGGCGCCGATCAGCCGGGCGCGGAAGCCCACCAGGGTGCCCTTGGAGAAGGGAGACCGGTCGGTGTCCAGACAGTCCAGAACCAGCTGCCAACGCCGGTCCATCACCGTCGCCTCGATCACCTCGTCGTCGGAGACACCGGTATAGGCCTGCAGGATCAGCGCCAACGCCAACTGCGCCGGCTGCCCTTTCGGACTGTCGCGGTAGACCTCGGCCAGCTCGGTCTGGAACGCCTCGTCGAACAGCTCGTGGCGATACCGGCGCAGGAACACGAACAGCTTCGCCCGCCGCACCAGCCTGATCACAGTCTGTTCCGCGGTCGAGGGCTCCACCGGCGGAGCCCATATCCCAGGACGCATCAGCCAGCACCTTCCGATCAAGACGGGCACATGACACCCGCCGACCGGTGCCGCCTACCACAGCTCACATACGGCTACCTGACCGGCGCTCTAGCAGCGCGACCACGGACAGGTCCACCGCTGGTGCGACTACGGCGCCACCCAGATCGGGACCCCCATCCGCACCCCGAGCGCGAGGCTGTTCCCGAACCCGAAGAGGAACGTCAACGCGACCACCACACCGACGATCACGGTCACGATGCGGGCCGAGGCGCCCGGAACCGCCAGGTATGCGGAACGCCTGTTCGATTCGCTAGATGATGTAGACCTCGGCGCGGTCACTGGGCATCACCCCTGGTCAGGGCCCGGGTAGCGACCGGCCGAACGGCGATTTCAGGGCCAGCAACCAAGATCAAACGGTTCTTAGAGCGTGTCTTACGTCGAGCGTGGGAGCTTCTTCCAGCAGGTGATCGCGGCAGCCAGGCAGAGGAACCCGAGGAAGTTGTAGCCGTTACGTTCGTAACGCGGGCTCAGGCGGCGGTAGCCACCGAGCCAGGCCAGGGTTCTCTCGACTTTCCACCGGTGCCGGCCGAGGCGTTCGGTACTGTCCACACCACGGCGGGCGATCCGCACCGCGATACCGCGCCGACGCAGGAAACGCCGTCGTTCCGGCTGATGGATCTTCGAGCCCGGTTTGCCGCGGTCGACCGGGTTCGGACCGGTCAGGCTTCCCCCTTTTTCGCTCGCAGGCTGGCCGCGTCCACGATCGCCGATGACCAGTCGACCCGTCCGGCCACACCGTGCAGGTCCAAGATCTTGCGGTGCGGTCGAGGCCAGACACCCGCCCGGGTCCACGCCTGGAACCGACGGTGCGCCGTGGGTACCGACACCCCGAACTCGGACGGCAGATGCCGCCAAGCACACCCCGAGGTCAGCACGTAGACCACCGCGGTAAACACCGCCCGATCCTCGATCGGGGCAGTCCCACCGCCCTGCCGGCGGGCCTCGAACCGGGGCAGCAGCGGTTCCACCAGCTCCCACAACTCGTCCGGGACCAGCCGCCCGGCAAGGCTGCTCTCCAACACATCCATGATCGATATGTACCCCGGGCAGCCACGCAAGGCACGCTCTTATTGTGGTGCACCAGGTCCACCTCTTTTCTGATCATGACCTTGACCTGGGCGAATGTGGTTCTCGATCTATCATCTGAGTTCCAGCGCCATGCGATGGTGCTGGTCAGGGCGTCGCCAGCTGGTTCGAGTCCCGGCTGGACGACCGACCATATTGCGACCATGCGAACCGCCTGTCTGCCGAGTGCTGAGCGGCGGCGACGTCGGAGGACATCCGGGGTGGCCGTGGCCTTTCACTGGGTGACGGCGGCGCTGGCGCTCGGGTGGGTCCTGGCAGCCCGTTCGGCGCGCGGTTCATGGTGCCTGTGTCCGCGCCGACGGTGACCTGCCCATGGTGCGGGGCCCAGCAGGGCGAGCCAAGCGGCGGATGGAGGGTTCTATCCTGATCGGGTGTCGTCGGTGGAGATCCGCGTCTGCGAACAGACGGATCTTGATCTCCTTGACCGGTGCATCCCGGCGGCAGGCCGGAGGAGCTTTCACCGCCGACGGTTCGAACGGCAGAGCGTCGCCAGAGGGGACATACCTCGTCGCCTGGCTGGCTGGGCGGCCCGTGGGACATCTGCTGATCATCTGGACGGGTTGCGACGTCGACGAAGTGCGGCGGGAGACAGGCGGCTGTCCGGAGTTGAACGCGCTCGGGGTGTGGCCGCCGGAGCAGCGCCGGCACGGGATAGGCCGAGACCTTCTTCGTCACGCCGAGATGCTGGTCGCAGCGCATGGCAGCCGGACGGTCGGTCTTGGTGTGGCTGCCGACAACCCCGAGGCCGCCCGCCTCTACCGGCGACTCGGCTACGTCGTGCGGGTGCAACGCTATGTCGATCGCTGGACCTGGGTCGATCAGGATGGCGTGGAACGCGAGGAAGCCGAGCAGACGAGTTTTCTCGTCAAGAGCCTTCCAGCAGCGCAGGCCTCTGGAGAGCGCGCAACGTGATCGACGTGCTCCAACCGACCCGTCGCTCCGGACGCGGCGTAGCGTGCCGCTCCGCGGATATCTGGAGGAACATGCTGTTTCGGCATTCGCTCGGTACCGCCGGCTTGCTGGAGGCGTCCTCGTCCGGTGTGGCCATCTCCGTTATGAGTCCGTCTGCTGTGGTACACGTGCCCTGAACTGGGCTGAGGCGGCTCGGTCGCCCCTGGGCGGCGGCGAGCGGCCTTGCTGAGCCCTGGGTCGCCACTGCGGTCCGGCGCCACAGTGCATCGACGGGCAGGCCCCACCCGAAACCACCCTTCGGGCTCTGCGAGTGCCAGCCCGTTTCGTATTACGATTGATGGGTGGAGATCCATCGGTCGGCCCGTAAGCATGGCGTCGCCGACGCGGACATCCTCCACGCCGCCGAGCGGTACGTCGTCGCCTACTCGCTGGACGACGACGGGCCACCCTGGCGTGAACTGCGGCTCGGCCCGGGCGGGGCGGGCAACCTGCTGGAGATCGTCGTCCTGCTCCTCGACGACGGCACGGAACTGATCATTCATGCCATGCGGATGCGTTCCCAATACCGGGATCTCCTGCCGTGACCAAGGAGAGCGCACGATGACGAACAAGGAGACCGCCCGCCGGACGGCAGGCGGCGTACCCGTGACCGACGAGCTGGTCGAGGACCTGGCCGCCGAGGCCGAGACCGGCTACGACGTCGCCCACCTCCACCGCCGCGGCGGACGCCGGCCCCTCGGCTCCGCCCCGGGCGAGGTGGTCCCCGTCCGCCTCGACCCCGAACTGCGCGCCGCGCTCAGCGCCCGCGCCCAAGCCGAGCACACCAACGCCAGCGATGTCATCCGCCAGGCTCTCCGCGCCTGGCTCGACGTCGCCTGACCAGACCGGGTCATATCGCGCTCAGTGCGACCTCACGGCGCATCACATCTCCCGAACCCGACCACAAACCGTCGACCCAACCACGACACCCACGATCACGGTCGCGAGACGGGCCGAAGCGTCCGACACCACTAGGAGTTCGGGACATGTGTTCGATTCGCTAGATGACATAGTGACCGGTGCGGTCACTGGGCATCCTTCCTGGTGAGAGCCCGGGTAGCGACCGGTCGGACAGTAAATTCAGGGCCAGCAACCAAGATCAAACGGTTCGGATGCTGGTACACATGGTCCACTACGCCGTGTAGTTGGCATCTGACCTGGGCAAATAGGTTTGATCGATCGATCCGGCTTGTGGGTGGAAGGCAGAACAGGCAGGTCGAAGAGATCGGACCAGCGGTTCGCGCAGAACTTAGTGGTTGTCGACGATGACGAACACTCGGTCCGCCTTCTTGTACCGGTCCTGGGCCATGATCTGGCCGAGCAGGGCCATGAACGGGGCGATGCCGCTCGTCGGCGGGGTAGTGGCGGTGATCTGTCCGGTGTGGACGTCGAGCGCGGCGAGCAGGGCGAGCAGGGCGAGCGCGCCGTGGCGTTCGTACTCGTGCTCGACCCGGATGACCCGCCCCGGGGCGGGTGGAGCGGTCGGGTGGATCCGGGCGCGGGCCTGGATGGACGGCTTGGCGTCCACGGAGATCACCCGGTCGTTCGGGCCGAGCGGCTGGCCCTGGTAAAGGTCGAGGACGACGGTGGCCTTCGCGGTGAACTCCGGGTCCCGCGGGAAGATCCAGCTTTGGTAGCGCCAGGGCTTGACCGGATGCTCCGCGAGGATCCGTCGCACGCTGGAGGCCGAGATGTCCCCGGTCAGGCCGCGACGGGTCAGCTCGGCGCGCTCCAGCTCGCTGATCCGCCGCGGCCGCCCCGAGCGGGGCCGGTCGCAAAGCCCCACGCATGGAACTGGCTCGCCGACGATGACCGTCCCAACTGGGAAGCCTGGTCCGAATGGTCACCCTGGCATGAGATGCCGCCAGTTGGCTAACGCGCTACCTCCCCGAACAAGAATTCGTAGCCCCGGACGTGTGCCGCGTGACCCGTCCGGAAGGTGATCTCTTGGGCGCACCGCTGGTCGCCCCGGCCTTCTTGTTCCTCGGACGGGGTCAGGTCACCTCGTTGGAGGCGGTGTCCGAGCCGTGCGGTCGTGGCTGCCTGGAGGCGATAATGGCGAGGTGACCGTCGACCTTCGTGACAGCCGGATCGCCGAGGTGTGCCGACGCTACGGGGTCGCCGAGCTCTCCGTCTTCGGCTCGGTGGCTCGTGGCGACGACACCGACTCCTCGGACGTCGACCTGCTGTATGTGCTGGCGCCCGACTCGAAGCTTGGCTTCGAGATCGTCGATCTTCGGGACGAGCTCGAAAAGATCGTCGGTCGGCACGTCGACCTGGTACCCAAGTCCCGGCTGAAGTGGGTCATCCGCGACCGGGTACTCGCGGAGGCTCGGGTCCTCTATGCGGCGTGACGAGCTCTACCTCGTCGACATGATCGAAGCGGCGGCTGCCGCGACGACGTTCGTCCAGGACGTCGACGAGGCCGCCTTCCTGGCGAGCGACCTGATCCAGAGCGCCGTTCTGCAGAAGCTCCTGGTGATCGGCGAGGCAGCCGGTCGAGTCTCGCCCGAGATCCGCGACCGCTGGCCGGATGTGCCGTGGCGGTCCGTCACGGGCTTCCGCAACATCGCTGTTCACGCGTACTTCGAGGTCGACTGGTCAATCGTGTGGCGCATCGCCACGACCGCGCTGCGCGAGCTTCAGGAGCAACTGGCAACGCTCCTGAAGGCAGAGTTCCCGCTCGTCGCCAGTCAGCTCGATCAGCCGCACTGACCGCGGGTACATCGCCCCCGGGTGCGGACGTTCTGACCATCACCCCTCCTCGGCGCGACCGCGACCCGAGCACGGGCACATTCAGAGGCGGAAGAGGAGGGTGGACGCGACCACGGTGCCCAACGCGCACGGTCACCAGGAAGCCCGGAAGTGCCCGGAACCGCCAGGTGTTCGGAACACGTGTTCTACCCGGTAGGCGATGTTCCGGTCGGCGTGGTCACCGAGCATCGTCCCTGTTCGGGGCACGTGTGGCGACCGGCCGGACGGTGATTTCAGGGCCAGCAACCAAGATTGACCGGTTCTTATCGTGGTGCGTTAGGTCCACTAGTATCGGCGGCTGACGGGTTCTGCGCCCCGGAGGCCCGGCTACTTCCTGTGGCGCTCAGGCCGCGAGCATCGTCGAGATCAGGAAACGTGCGCGATCGAGGTACGCGGCCTGTAGCTCCAGCCGGTCCAGCTCGCGGCGCAGTGTCGCCGACAGCTGGGCACACGGCACGATCCGCGGCGTCGCGTCGATGGTGCAGGGCAGCACCTGGCGGATCGTCGCCACCGACAGTCCGGCGCCGAGCAGCACCTGGATCCGGGCCACCGTCTCCACCGCGGACTCCGGGAAATGGCGGTAGCCGTTGGCGCCGCGCTCCGCCACGAGCAGTCCGTTCTTCTCGTAATGGCGCAAGGACCGCACGCTGGCGCCGGTTTGTGTCGACAGCTCGCCGATCAACATCAGGACCAGCCTCCAGCCCTCGCTCTTGACCCTGACACTGATGGCAGACTCTACGGTGCGACGCATGGATATCGGGATCTTCACCGCGGTCACTGACGAACAGATCAGGCCTGCTCAGCTCGCCCGGGTGATCGAGGAGCGCGGCTTCGAATCACTGTTCGTCACCGAGCACACCCACATCCCCGCCCGACGGGAGACACCGCACCCCGAGCTTGGCGAGATTCCCCGCGACTACTACCGAAATCTTGATCCTTTCGTCAGTCTGACGGCCGCGGCGACCGCGACCACCCGGTTGCGCGTGGGCACCGCGGTCGCGCTCGTGGTCCAGCGGGACCCGCTCCTGTTGGCGAAGGAAGCGGCCAGCCTGGACCTGGTCAGCGAGGGCCGTTTCGAACTCGGCGTCGGCGCCGGCTGGCTGCGTGAGGAGATGCGCAACCACGGCACCGACCCGGCGACTCGAATGGCGCTGATGCGGGAGCGGCTGGCCGCGGTGAAGGCGCTTTGGACCACCGAGGAGGCGGAGTTCCACGGTCGCTTCGTCGATTTCGATCCGGTCTTCCAGTGGCCCAAGCCTGTGCAGCGACCGTATCCGCCGGTCTGGATCGGGGGATGGGGCCCGACGACCTTCCGCCGGATCATCGCCGGGCGCGACGGCTGGCTCACTCCACCCCTTCCGGTCGACCAGCTGATCCAAGGCCTGGACGAGCTGGCCGAGGAGGCGGACCGGGCCGGGGTGGCGACGCCACCGGTGACCGTTCCGCTCATGGATCCCGACGAGGCCACGCTCGAGAGGCTGCGCGCTCGTGGTGTCCGTCGCGCCCTGTTCGGGCTGCTCACCATCACCGACGCCGACGCGACGCTGCGCGCGCTGGACCAGCTGGGACCGCTGGCCAGGGCCGGAGGCAGCGTCAAGCAGCCAACTACCTGACCATGGTCGTGCTGTCCAGAGCGGACATGAACACACCGGCCAGGAGCCCGACGAGGACCACCCGGGTTGCCGTCCGGCTGAGTTCCGGCCCCTGGGTGGGCGCGGCCAGTGCTGGCATCCTTACTCTCCCTCGAAGCGCCCTGCTGCATCTGGTGACGGGCGGTGACCTCACAGAGCCTGCAACCTCCACCATGGTTGAGGTCAACGGAGCCGAGAAGTGGCGTTCGGGATGCTGTCGCAGCGGCCCCGGGCCGAGTCGCTCATCTTTCCCGTGTATCGCCCGTACAGCAGCTCGCCCCACTGTCCGGGGGCCTTGACTTCAATCATGGTTGAGGTTTTAGAGTTCCGGGCGCCTGCTGGCGAGAGCGGATCTCGCCGATCCGCGGAATAGGGGACTTTCATGCTCGATCAGCCCACCAACCTCGCGGTAGTTATTGGAAGCAACAGGGTAGGACGTTTCGCCCCGGTGGTCGCCCAGTGGTTCATCAAGCAGGTATCCGCCCACGATTCGATCGTCACGAGCGTCGTCGATCTCGATGACGTCAGGCTGCCGGAGAGGCTGGGTACCTCCAGCGGTCCAGAAGTCGCGGAGCTAGCGGACGTCACCCGGCAGCTTGCCGCGGCCGACGCCTTCGTCGTGATCACCCCCGAGTACAACCACAGTTACCCGGCCGTTCTCAAGAATGTCATCGACTGGCATTACACCGAGTGGCAGGCGAAGCCGGTGGGTTTCGTTTCCTACGGCGGCCAGGCGGGCGGCCTGCGCGCGGTGGAGCACCTGCGCCAGGTTTTCGCCGAGCTGCACGCGGTCACCATCCGCGATACGGTCAGCTTCCACGGTGCCTGGGACCGGTTCCACGCCGATGGCACGCCCAAGGATCCCGAAGGCTGCAACACCGCTGCCCAGACCCTGATCAGGCAACTCGAGTGGTGGGCGGTCGCGCTCGCGGAGGCCAGGGAGAAGCGTCCCTACACGGTGTGAACGGCGGCCCTGCGCGGGTCTGCCGGTATACCGCCGTCGACGCATCCCGACGGCGGTATACCGGTGTCCGGTCCCTTCGGACGCGCCGCCCGGGGCGGGGGAGCCTCCGCTCCGGGCGGCCGGTCCCACCACGCCATTGCGCCATCCTCGACCAGAGGTCACATCGGCCTCAAGGAGCGAGAGGGAATCTGGACCCGGTCCGGGTTGATCGCTCGAGGACAGGGGAGGACCGTGTCCCGGGAGCTGTCCGACTTCCACGACTGGTTTGAACTGCGGAGAGCCGCCAATACCTGTGTGGAATCAAGCGGTCACGGCGACGCGTGCTTCGCCAGTAAATCGTTGAAAACCTCGACCGGCTTCGCCCATCCCAGCGTCTGCCGTGGCCTGGTGGGCGGCCGCGTCGGGTTTGATGCACGGGTTGCCGCGGGATTGTCAATCTCGGGCTTGTCGGTTTCTCAGGCCGGTCAGCTGGCCCGTTCAGGAACGATTTTGCTGACGATGTGCTCAGCGATCGCCAACGACGCCGTCGCGCCGGGAGATGGCGCGTTACGGACATGCACGACCCGCCCGTTGTGGGACAGGACGAAGTCGTCGACGAGGCTACCGTCGCGGGCGACGGCCTGGGCCCGGACTCCCGCGGGGCCACGAACCACGTCGGTGGCCCGCAGCTCGGGGACATAGCGCCGGGCCTCGGCGACGAAGGCCCGCTTGCTCGCCGTGCGCAGCATCTCCTTGGCGCCGGTCTTCCAGTGGGTCTTCGCCATCTTGTGGAACCCCGGCCAGGCGAGCGTCCGTCGCAGGTCAGCGCCCTGGACGGTGCCGACCGTGTACCCCTCTCGGGCAGTGGCCAGCACCGCGTTCGGCCCGACCAGGATCTCCCCGTCGATGCGCTTGGTGAGATGGATACCGAGGAAGGGATATCGCGGATCCGGAACCGGATAGATCAGCCCATGGACGAGGCCACGCCGCTCGGGGCGCAGCAGCCAGTAGTCGCCCCGGAAGGGAACGATCTGCGGGGAGGCGTCCTCGCCGGTCAGTGTCGCCACCAGATCCGACTGCAGCCCGGCACAGGAGATCAGCAGGTCGAACGGCCCGACGCTTTCGGAGACGACGGCGACCCGGCCACCGTTGCGGGACGCCATCTCGTGATTGCCGTTGGGCCGCGCGCGCGCGGTTCCGGCGACCGTGAGGCGAAGGTGGACGCCGGCTGGACGATCCTCCACCCCGATCACTTCGGCTCCGGTGCGCACGGCCCCGCCAGCGGCGACGATCTCGGTACGCAGGGCCCGCGCGACCCCGGGATAGTCGACGATGGCGGTGGTGGGTGAGTGCAGGGCGGCGACCCCGCGGGCGTGGGGTTCGACGGACCGCAGCTCGTCGGCGTCGAGCATCCGGGTCCGCGGTACGCCGTTCGCCGTCGCCCGCTTCTCGATCTCGGCCAACCGTTCGAGCTCGCTGTTGTCGACGGCGACCACGATCTTGCCGCACTCGTCGTACCGGATACGGTGCGTGGCGCAGAACTCCCGCAGCAGCCCGACCCCACGGCGGCACAGGATCGCTTTGAGCGAACCTGGGACGTAGTAGAGACCGGCGTGGACGACGCCGCTGTTGCGGCCGGTCTGATGCCGGGCGATGTCCTGTTCCTTCTCGAACACCGTCACGGCCGATCCCGGTTCGACCTGCCCGAGCCGACGGGCGACCGCCAGCCCGAGAATTCCACCGCCGATCACCGCGATGCGACCTACCACGCCCGTCCCCTGTCCGTCCGTCGAAAACGTGAATCCCGATCACGCCGATCGTACGAATCCAGTATCGGCGTGCACGGTATGTTACGAGCCGGTAGTCAGTCGGGTGTCCCGCGGGCTCAGCCGAAGAAGTGGCCGGGCGGGTGGGCCCGGTCGGTGCGCGAGCGCGGTGTGCCGCGCAGCGCGTCGGTGAGCGTCCGCGCGGTGTTGACCAGGGGGACGTGGCTGAACGCCTGCGGGAAGTTGCCCGTCATCCGGCCCAGCCTGGGGTCGTACTCCTCCGCGAGGAGCCCGACGTCGTTACGCAACGACAGCAGGCGTTCGAACAGTTCCTGAGCCTCGTGGACCCGCCCGGACAGGGCGTAGTTGTCGGCCAACCAGAAGGTGCAGGCCAGGAAGGCGCCCTCGCCCGCGGGCAGTCCGTCGACCGCGCCGTCCTCGGCCGTCGGATACCGCAGGACGAACCCGTCCTCCATCAGCTCCCGCTCGATGGCGGCGACTGTTCCCACGGCGCGGGGGTCGGTGGCGGGCAGGAACCCCACCAGCGGCATGTACAGCAGCGCCGCGTCGAGTTCCTTGGAGCCGTAGAACTGGGTGAAGGTGTTGCGTTCGGAGTCGAACCCACGGGTACAGACCTCCGCGTGGATCTCGTCCCGCAGCGCCGACCAGCGGTCGACAGGGCCCGGTAGCCGGGACTCAACGATCCCGCGTACCGCCCGGTCGGCCGCGACCCAGGCCATCACCTTCGAGTGGACGAAGTGGCGGCGGGGGCCGCGCACCTCCCAGATGCCCTCGTCGGTCTTCCGCCAGCCGGTCTCGAGGAAGTCCATCAGCTTGGTCTGCAGCGGCCAGGAGTCGTCCGCATGGCTCTCGGTGATGGTCTGCCCGCCGGGGAGCGCCAGCCCAGGCACGGTCTGGCGACGGTTGGCGACCGCGACCCGCGCGACATGCAGGGCGTCGAGGACCTCGCCGTAGACGTCGAGCTGGAACTGGTCGACGGCGGCGTTGCCGACCCGCACCGGGGCGGAGTTCTCGTACCCCGGTAGCCACGGGATCTCGTATTCGGGCAGCCGGCGTTCCCCGGCAACGCCGTACATGATCTGTACCCGGGAGGGGTCACCGGCGACCGCGCGCAGCAGCCACTCCCGCCATGCGGTCGCCTCGCTGGTGAACCCGGCGTCGAGCAGGGCGAGCAGCGTGATCGTCGCGTCCCGAAGCCAGCAGTACCGGTAGTCCCAGTTGCGCACGCCGCCGATGTGCTCCGGCAACGAGGTCGTGACGGCGGCGACGATCCCTCCGGTCGGGGCGTAGGTGAGCGCCTTGAGGGTGATCAGCGACCGGCGGACGGCCGGCTGCCACTGGCCGTCGTAGGTGCAGCCCGCCATCCAGTCCGACCACCACGCCTCGGTGAGGGTGATCATGCGCCGGACGTCGTGGGACGGCGGGGGAGTCTGATGGGAGGGGGTCCAGGTCAATGAGAACGGTACCGACTGGCCGGCGGCGACGTGGAAGTCGGCGTAGGTGGCCATGTCGTGCCCCTCCATCGGGGCGGTCGTCCGCAGGGTGACCGCATCCGGCCCGGCCACCGCCGACATGGTGTGCTCGTCCACCCGGCGGACCCACGGCACGATGGAGCCGTAGTCGAAGCGAAACCGGGTCTCCGATCGCAGGTGGACCGCGCCTTCGAGGCATTCGACCAGGCGGAGCACGGTGTGCGTGCCTGCGCGGGGAAACATCGCGTCGACGATGCGCACGGTGCCGGACGCGGTCGTCATGTCCGTCTCCAGGACCAGCGTGTCGCCCCGGTAGCGCCGGCTGACGCCCAGGACCGGCTCGACGGGAGCGATCTTCCAGTGGCCCGCCTCGGAGTCGCCGAGCAGGGCGGCGAAGCACGACGGCGAGTCGAATCGGGGCAGGCACAGCCAGTCGATCGACCCGGTGCGCGACACGAGCGCCGCGGAGTGGGTGTCGCCGATCAGCGCGTAGTCCTCGATCAGGGATGGCACGACCTGTTCCTCGCTCCCATGGTCCACTGGTTGTGATCATCGCTGGATCGATGATCGTCGAATAATTGATGATCATCGAGGTCGATGTCATCGGGGTCGCCCGCCGTTGGGCGCGATCGCGGGCACAGCGCCGCCGGTCGACGGTGAACCGGTACGAGCACGCCGCGCAGCGGCGGGCCGGCGGTCACCCGTGGCGGAGGTCGCTAAGCCTCATGAGGGCGTTTACCTTACGGACCCGCTCGGCGGACTACGTTGGGGGTCCGGTCATGGCGGTGCTCCAGCCGTCGTCCGGACCAGATTTCCTTCCCCGATGTGACAGGACTCACCACGTGGCCCCACCGTCGTCACCTGCTGCCGCCCGTGCCGCTCGCTACCTGGCCGACCCTCGGCGCCGGACGATGGTCGTCGTGGCGGTACTCGCCACCATCGGCCTGATCGTTTTCGGGATCTACGCGACGTTGGACGGGCCGCCGCCGCAACAGGAGGCCGTCGTGTACTTCGCCCCGGGAGCCACCGAGGCGCAGAAGGACGCGGTGCGCGCCGCGTGCCCCTCGGTGGGCAGGGCCATCCAGCTGCCGAAGGACCGCAACCAGCTGGCCACCAGCCGGATCTATCCGCTGCGGTACGACGTCGCGAAGGCGTCGACCGCCGACCGCGCGGCCCTGTACAAGTGTGTGTACGCCCAGCCGCACGTACTCGGAATCAATCAGGTCACCCAGGGCCAGTAGATTTTCGCCCATCAGGATCGACTCTTCTCCAGCTCCCGCCGGGCGAGGAGTTCGGCGGGCGTGGGCCGGCCGGCATCGCGGGCCTCCTTCGTCTGCCAGAGACTCACGATCATGGTGGTCAGGATGACGAGCCCACTGAGGATCAGGCTTCCGCCGGACCACCCGGAGGACGCGGGAAGGGTGTCGACCACGATCCACGCGATTCCCGCAGCGATCATCCCCAGCGCGAACAGAATCGTGAACGCCGACGAGAACCGGTTCGCGGCCGCCTGATCGGCGAGGTCGGCGGCCTTGCGTCGGGCCTGCTCGAAACGGCTGCGCGCCCACTCGTACTCCAGACTCAGGATGAAGAACCCGAGCGCCACGACGAGGAATCCCGGACCCGGCAGCGCCAACATCGCGATCCCGAGGCCGAGGACGCCGAGACCCAGTACGGTCAGGGCGATCCGGCGGAACAGGCGGGCGCTTCGGGTCAGCACGTCGGGTAACCCTCCTGAGTGGATCGTGGGCGGGGCGAGGAGAGGGTGCTCTACTGCGACGCTGCTCTACTGCGGCATTGTCCTACTGCGACGTTCTTCCGTCATAACGCGTCACGCAAGAACATCGTGGCGGGGATCTCCTCGACCTCCTCGACCGATACGTGTCGTGATGCCGACACGCCGACGGAGCGCGCGGATCCGCGGATCCCCGCGCTCCGTGGGGTAGGGGCCGGGCGGGCACACCGTCCAGGCGCGGTCGCGGATGGTTGACTACTGTGTGATGGGGCTGGTCATCTGGGCCTTCGTGGGAAGGCAGGCCATCGGAGCGCCGGAGAGGTTGCTGTGGAGATCGAGGAGACCGCGCTGCCTGGCATCGGGCTGCGGCATGACTTCGCGACGCGCAGCGGCCGCCGGCTCGGAGTCGTGTCCCATCATCACGGGCGCCGGGACCTCGTGATCTATGACGCGGACGACCCGGACGCCTCGCGTGAGTCCATCGCGCTGACGCCGGAGGAGGGCGACGTGCTCTCCGAGCTGCTCGGTGCCCCGCGCATCGTCGAGAAGCTCGCCGACCTCAACCGTGCCTTCGCCGGGCTCGTCGGTGAGCAGATCGTGATCCTGCCCGGCTCGCCCTACGTGGGCCGCGAGCTCGGGGACACCCAGGCCCGTACCCGCACCGGCGCCTCCATCGTCGCGGTCGTCCGCGACCAGCAGGTGCTCGCATCCCCGCGGCCGGACTTCCGATTCGAGGCCGGAGACGTCGTCGTTGTCGTCGGTACGCCGGAGAACACCGCATCCGTCGGTATGTTGCTCCGCAACGGCTGACGCGGGCAGGGAGGGCAGTCGGGACCGCGTGCACTCCACCGCGACGACCTTCCTCGAGCTCGGCGGGATTCTGTTTTGCCTAGGAGTCCTCGGGCATCTCGCGCTGCGCATCAGTGTCTCACCGATTCCCCTGTACCTGGTGGGTGGGCTGGCGTTCGGCCGGGGTGGCCTGCTGCCGCTCGGTGCCAGCGAGGAGTTCATCGGGGTCGGCGCGGAGATCGGGGTCGTCCTCCTGCTGCTTACCCTCGGTCTGGAGTACACCGCCGACGAGCTGCTGTCCGGGCTGCGCAGACAGGCGCCGGCCGGGGTGCTCGACCTGGCGCTCAACGCCACCCCCGGGGTCGTCGCCGCGTTCCTCCTCGGCTGGGGCCCGACGGCGGCGGTCGTTCTGGGTGGGGTGACGGCCATCTCCTCCTCGGGGATCATCGCGAAGGTGCTGGGGGACCTCGGGCGGCTCGGTAACCGGGAGACGCCAGTTGTTCTGTCCGTCCTCGTGCTCGAGGACCTCGCCATGGCGGTGTACCTGCCGGTTCTCACCGCGTTGCTGGCCCATCACACGTTCGTGCGCGGATCGCTGACCGTGGCGATCGCGCTCGGAGTCCTGGTGGCGGTGCTCTACATCGCGCTGCGGCACAGCGAGAAGGTCACCCGGCTGGTCTTCAACCCGAAGGCCCACCGCAACGACGAGATCCTGCTGCTCCGGGCCCTGGGGCTGGCCCTGTTCGTCGCCGGGGTCGCCCAGCGTATGCAGGTGTCGGCCGCGGTGGGTGCGTTCCTCGTCGGCATCGCCCTGTCCGGACCAGTCGCCGAGGGTGCAGAGGAGGTCCTGCGGCCGCTGCGCGATCTGTTCGCGGCGGTCTTCTTCGTCTTCTTCGGCATGCAGACCGATCCCGCTGAGATCCCTCCGGCGCTGCTCACCGGGTCCCTGCTCGCGATCGCCGGAGTCGCGACAAAGGTCATGACGGGATGGTGGGCCGCCCGCTCGGCGGGAATCGGGACCATGGGCCGGTTCCGGGCCGGGGCCGCCCTCGTCGCACGCGGCGAGTTCTCGATCGTCATCGCGGGCCTCGCGGTGGCGGCCGGCCTCGAACCCCGGCTGGGCCCGCTTGCCGCCTGTTACGTGCTGCTGATGGCCGTCCTCGGCCCGCTGGCGGCCCGGTTCGTCGAACCGGTGATCCGCACGGCTCGGCGGCTGCAGGCCGCCCGGTCGCCCTAGCGCCGAGCGGGCGGGTGGTGGGCGGGCAACGGTGGACGGGCTGCGGGCGACGGCATCCGCCGCTGACGGCGGGGACGACTTCCCGGCAGCGGTGTCGCTACCGGGACGGCGATGTTTGGGAGTATGCAGCCCATGAGCGGACTTCTCGAAGGTAAGCGCGTTCTCGTCACCGGTGTTCTCACGGAAGCCTCGATCGCATTCAGCGTCGCCCGCATCGCCCAGGAGCAGGGTGCGGCGGTGGTCCTCAGCGGATTCGGGCGGGGGTTGTCGCTGACCCGCCGCATCGCCAAGAGACTGCCCACCCTGGCGCCCGTCGTCGAGCTGGACGTCACCGACGAAGAGCATCTCGCGGGGCTGGCCGGACAGGTGCTCGAACATGTTGACGGCCTGGACGGCGTGCTGCACGCGATCGGGTTCGCGCCCGAATCGGTGCTCGGTGGGAAGCCGTTCGTCGAGGCGGCCTGGTCCGAGGTCGGCACCGCCCTGCAGATCTCCACCTGGTCGCTGGCGTCGCTCACCCGGGCCGCCCTGCCGTTGTTCGCCGAGAAGGCGTCGATCGTCGGCCTGGACTTCGACGCGTCCGTCGCCTGGCCGTCGTACGACTGGATGGGCGTGGCGAAGGCCGGCCTCGCCTCCGCCACCCGCTACCTCGCCCGTGATCTGGGACCCCGGGGCGTGCGGGTGAACCTCGTCGCGGCCGGCCCGCTGCGGACCATGGCGGCCAAGAGCATCCCGGGCTTCAGCCAGTTCGAGGAGGTCTGGGACGGCCGGGCGCCGCTCGGCTGGAGCGTCCACGACACCACGCCGGCCGCCCAGGCCTGCGTGGCGCTGCTCTCGGACTGGTTCCCGGCCACCACCGGCGAGATCGTCCACGTCGACGGCGGCGTGCACGCCGTCGGGATCTGAGCACGGCGGGCCGTCGGGGTCCGGGCGCGGCCGGGGTCCCGGGATCCGGGTACGGTGGGGTCCCTGGCCCGGATCAGCCTGCCGTCTCGTCCAGCAGGTCCAGGGCCGTTCCGACGATCGTGTCCAGCTCCACCGGTGGGCGGCGACGGTGGTCCCGCGACGAGGCCGTGTCCCGCCGGGCAAGGCTGCCGCTACCGGCGTGGCCGCCGGCGCCGGAGGCCGATGAGCCCGGGTCGGTGTCCCCCGGTGGCCCTCCCGGTGGCCCTCCCGGCGGCCCGGAGGCCTCCGGCAGCGGCGCGCTCGAACCGAGGGCGGAGATGGGATCTCCGTGGACGCCGGCGAGGAAACTCAGGGCACGGGGGTCCCCGTCGACCACCGTCACGATCGGGGTGCGCCGGTCCGCGGGGAACACCTCGGTGAGCAGGGCGTCGGAACCCTCGGCCAACCCGCGCCGGGCCTGCAGCGCGTGGAACATCGCGTTCGGGGAGGTCACGCACACGGCCGTGATCTCCCGGCCGAGGCCGGCGCGTAGCTCCGCTGCGGCGTGCAGCACCTCCGGCATGACCGCACCCACCCCGACGAGGGTGAGCGCGGCGTCGGGACCGCCCTCGTGGAGCCGGTACCCCCCGGCGAGGACCAGGGCCCGGCGTCGGTGCCGTTCCAGCGCGTCCACGGGGACCTCGGCGAGGCGCTGATCGACCTGGCGGGCGGAGAGCCGGATCACACAGGAGGTGCCGTCGAGGCGGGCCAGCCCGCCGAGGCCGGCCAGCAGGCACCAGGCGAGATCGTGCGCGAAGGCCGGTTCCCAGGTCGCGGCCACCGGGGCGGGGACGACGTTGCCACCGTTCCAGGCCAGGTTGCGGACGACCGGGTCGAGACCGGTGTCCGCCACGGCGAGCATCGATCGGGCGTCCGCGGTGGCGCCGGCCATCCAGCCGGGCAGTACCCGTCCGGCCGCCACCTCGTCGGCGACTCCGATGGGCAGCAGCGGCAGACCCTGGCGGCTCCAGGCCACTCCCAGCGAGGCCAGCACCCCGCCGAAGGCCGTGGCCGACAGGCCTCCGGCCACGTGCCGGCCCGGTTGTTCCCCATCGGTCCGGTCCGCCGCGGCCAGCCAGCCGGCGAGGACGGGGTCGGCGTTGCGCGTACTGATGGTCAGCACCGCGGTGGCTGCCTGGGGCGCGAGCCGGGGTAGGTCCCGCAACATCCCGCCGAATGCCTCCTGGGTGGAGATCCACGCCGGGAAGCGGTGGTCGGAGTCGGTCGGCACGGGTGGTGCCGCGCCGAGCGGCACCGGCACCCGGTCCAGGTAACCGGCGACGTGCCGGGCGAGGCGGTGGGCCGCGGCGTCGTCTCCCGGCCGGAGGACCGGGCGGGTGCCACCGCCGGCGGCCGGCGGCGTGCCCGGTCCGGCGGACGGGGCCGCGGACGCGTGGTCGGCGGTCTGTTCGCCGTGGGTCTGTTCGTCGTGGGAGCGCTCCTCCCGGGCGAGCTCGTCGCTGGTGTAGGCGAACAGGACCGTGGGCCGGTCCGCCGCGACTTCGTCGAAGGCGTCGATCAGCAGGGGAAGGTCGTGGCCACCGAGATCGCGCAGGCAGGCATGGATCTCGTCATCGGTGAGGGTGTCCAGCAGGCGGCTGATGCCGGCGCCGGACGCACCGGGACCGGCGAGCCGGCGGCGCAGGTCGGCTCCGTGGGCCTGCAGCAGCGCGCGGTACTCGCCCATCGGGAGCTGGTCGAGGCGGTTGCGAAGCGCGTGACCGCCGGGAGCCCGGAAGAGCGCTTCGAGGACGCGTCCGTATCGGACGGTGAGCACCTGCCAACCGGCGGCTTCGAACATGCGCGCCGCGCGGGCGGGCTTGCCGATGCCGCCGACCGGTCCGGTCGGCGCGGAGCCGGACACCGTCACCACCCAGAACAGCTCGCCGAGATGAGCGACCCGCTCATCGGTGATCGTTTCCCAGACGGTCGGGTCGTGCAGCTCGGAGTAGTCGATCAGACAGATCTGCCGACCCCGGGGAGTCCGGTCGAAGCGTTCCCCGGCATAACGGCGTGCCAACGCCGCCCAGACCGTCCCGCTCGGTCCGATGTTGCCGGCGCCGAGGGCACGCAACGGCCGACCATCGGGCCCGGAACGGACCCCGTTCGGACGGATCTCACCCGGCCGGACGTGGGGGAGCCGGTAGACGGCGGGGACGGGCGATGCGGCCGTGGTCTTCTCGGCTGCCGTCTTCTCGGCCGTCGGCCTGGCGTGCGCCAGGACGTGATGAACGGCATGGATCAGCGGGGCGGCGCGTGGAGTCACACTGACGCGGTCCTCGGCGCGCAGGGCGTCGAACCACAGCACCGTGGCGATGCTCGACACCGAGGCCACGGCCGCCCGTTCCGACTCGGCGGCGACCGCGGGCCGCTGCCCGGCGCGTTCGTCCCCGTCGATGATCCGGGCCGCGACGCTCCGCAGCCGCCGTTCCACGGCGGCCAGCGCGGCGAGGTCGAGTACGCCACCGGGCGGCCCCGGCATGGCCGGGTCTGGCATGGCCGGGTCTGGGGGCCCCGGGATGGCCCGGGCCGCGGTCGGCGAGGTCTGGGTTCCCACGACGTCGTCTCCGTTCGTCGGTCCGGTCGGGGGGCTGGCGTCTCCCGGCGGACCGCCGCCCTCGGCCCGGTCGTCGTGGGTGACCCGACCGTCGGTCCCCGGCACGGGCGGATCCACGGACCGGGCCGGGACCGGCCCCGCGGCGTCGTCTGGTGTAATGATCATATCCCCCCGGCCGGAGCGCGTGTGCGCCGCCTCCACCGGTCTGACATCGGGCCTGCGCATGACCGGCCTACGTCCCACGACTCCGACCTCCCAAAGTCCGGACGCGCGGTGGTGCGGTGCCGGTCGGAGGTTGCGCCGCCGGCCGGATCGGCGGCGCCCGTCGCCGTCACATGGTGTGTCCGCGTCGGTATCCCACCTTCACCACGGTGGCCGTACCATTTCAGCATCCGCGTTCCATCGCGGTGGCGTTGGCCGTCGTGCGTCAGCCCGGTGATGCCGGAACCGCCCTGCCAGGACTGCCGCGGCGGGACTTGCCGCCCCGGCGGTCAGCCGTCCCGGCCGAGCTCGTCGATCCGGATCCGGAGCGCGGGCTCGTCGACCGCTGCCACCTCGACCTCGACGGCCTTGACCCGGCCGGTCGCGCCGCGGACCAGCCGGACATCTCCCCGGCGCACCCGCAGCGCCGCGCACAGGGCCCGCAGGGCGGCTTCGGTGGCCCGGCCGTCGACGGCAGGCTCGGTGACCCGGACGATCAGCAGCGGGCCGTGCAGCGGGTCCTCGCGCCGGCCGCCCACCGCGGTCCGCCCGGCGCCCGGCTGAACTCGGATCATCAGACGCATGTGCGCATCGTCCCCCCGGATCGTCCCGCCCGTGCGATCGTCCCGCCCGTGCGATCGTCCCGCCCGTGCGACCGGTCCGCGTGACCGGTTCGGGGCGACACCAGGGAGGACCGCGAGGGTGGCCGAGCCGATGCCGGCCGGCGGTTGAGGCCTCATCGTCGGCGGACACCGGGATTCGACGCGGTGGCCGCTACCATCCGACCCATGGGCGCAAATGAGGGTCGTGTCGCACTGGTAACAGGTGGTAATCGGGGGATCGGCGCCGCCTGCGCCGCCGCCCTGACGGCCGCGGGTGAGCGGGTCGCGGTCGCCAGCCGCGGGGGCACCGCCCCCGCGGGGATGCTGGGCGTCCGTCTGGATGTCGCCAACAGTGAGAGCGTCGACAAGGCGTTCACGGAGATCGAAGCCGAGCTCGGGCCGGTGGAGATCGTGGTGTCCAACGCCGGGATCGTGCGGGACACCCTGCTGGCGACGATGAGCGAGGACGCGTTCCAGGAGGTCGTGGACACGAACCTGCTCGGTGCCTACCGGGTGGCCAAGCGTGCCTCCCGGCCGATGATGCGGCTGCGTCGTGGTCGGCTCATCTTCATCTCCTCCGTCGTCGCCTCCGTCGGCGGCCCCGGCCAGTCCAACTACGCGGCGTCCAAGGCCGGCCTGATCGGCTTCGCCCGTTCCCTCGCCCGCGAGCTGGCTCCGCGCAACATCACCTCGAACGTGGTCGCTCCGGGGCCGATCCGGACCGACATGACCGACGCGCTGACCGAGGCGCAGCGGGAGCAGCTCACCGCCGGCGTCCCCGGTGGCCGCATGGGTGAGGCCGAGGACGTCGCAGCCCTCGTCGCCTTCCTCGCCTCCCCGCAGGCCGGTTACATCAACGGTGCGCTGATCCCCGTGGACGGCGGGCTGAGCATGGGGCACTGAGCTGGGCACGGGGCACTGAGCTGGGCACGGGGCACCGATCCGGCGGCGCCGTGACCGAGCATGATCGGCGGTGCGGCTTAGGGGACCGTCGTGGCGGCGTGGTGGTGGGTGGGGCTGGTGTGGATGGTAGCGGCGGACAGGCGGCGGATGCGGCGCAGCAGGTGGGCTTCGGCGGCGTGGGCGAGGTCGTGAGCGGCGGTCAGGGTCAGGTTCGCATCGACGGTGACGTCGGCTTCGGCGCGCAGGGTGTGGCCGATCCAGCGCAGCCGCAGTTCGCGGACGGCCTCGATGCCCTCGGTGTGCAGGAGCGCCCTGGTGGCTTCGGCGACCACGGCGGGGTCGACGGCGTCCATGAGCCGGGCCCCGACGACGCGAGCGGCGGAGCGCAGGACTCCGAGGATCGCCAGGGTGATCGCCAGGCCGATGGCGGGGTCGGCCCAGTGCCAGCCCACCGCGACACCGGCCGCGCCGAGGAGCACCGCGAGGCTGGTGAGACTGTCGGTGCGGGCGTGTAGGCCGTCGGCGACGAGGGCGGCGGAGCCGATCTGATGGCCGATCCTGATGCGGTAGCGGGCGACGATCTCGTTGCCGAGGAAGCCGACGAGCCCGGCCACGGCGACCGCTCCCAGATGGCCGACGCGCTGGGGGTGCAGGAGGCGGTCGATCGCGGCCCAGGCGGTGAGCGCACTCGACAGGGCGATCATCGCGAGGACGGCGAGGCCGGCGAGGTCCTCGGCGCGGCCGTAGCCGTAGGTAAACCGGGCGGTGGCCGGGCGGCGTGCCACGGTGAAGGCGATGAGCAGGGGGACCGCGGTGAGCGCGTCGGCGACGTTGTGCAGGGTGTCGCCGAGGAGCGCGACCGATCCGGACAGTGCCACGACGGCGGCTTGCGGGGCGGCGGTCAGCCCGAGACCGGCCAGGCTGATCAGGAGGGCGCGGCGGCCGGCGGTGTCGGCTTCCAACGCGTCGTCGATCTGGTCCGCCGGGTCGTGGCTGTGCCCTCCGGCCAGGTCTGACAGGCCGTGACGAAGCCGCGTCCACCGCCCGCTCGCGTGGTGGTCATGCCGTCCGCCGCGCGGGTGCCCGCCGTGCCCGTGCCCTTGGGCGGGGAGCTCATGCTCGTGGCCGCTGTTCATGTTCCGCGACGATAGACGAAAACGATCAATGCGGCATGGTGGCAGCTGCCATTCCATTGCACCTGCGTCCCGGTGCGTACCGCGGGCCGCTGGCGCCGGTTCGGTTGCTCGTCTGTGCTTAGCCCTTAGAGCAATACCCGACGTGAGACACGCGCCTATTCGACGAGGTGGATGGTGCAGTAGCGGGTGGCGGTGCGGGCGAGTCGGGCGTCGGCGTAGACGAGGGCGTTGGCGAGCACGGAAGCGTCCACTACGACCATCACGTCCCGTCATGGTTCCCGCTCAGGCGGAGCCCGGCAGCGGGCCGCCCCGCGAGGAGGTGAGTCCGTCGCGCCGCCGTGACCTACTCGGCACCGGCATCCTTCTTGCCGCCAGCACCGCCACGACTGGCGCCACCAGCCGCGCCGCGCAGATCTCCCGCGCCATCGCCGCGTCCACCCCGGACCCCCTCAGTGTCGCCCAGCTCCACCAGGGCATCCAACGCCTCACCCGGATCTACTCCACGACACCGCACGCGGATCTACTCGGACCCGTCGAACAGGCGTGGGACGATGCGGAAGCCCGGTTGGAAACCAGAGTCACCGGCACCGACCGTCGCGACCTCGAACTCCTCGCCGGCCAATACGCCTTCTACCGTGGTCGACTCGCCTTCGACATGGGCGATGACGACGGCGCGTTGACGTTCTTCGTCCTCGCCGCTCAACACGCCCAGGCAGCCGGTAACCCACTACTTGCCGGATCGGTTGCCGCCATGCGCTCCGCCGTGGCCTTCTTCGCCCGCGAGTTCGAGACCGCTGCGGACATCGCCGCCCAGGCCCAGCCGCAGGCGCACCCCTATATCGTCCCGCTCCTCGCCTGCGCACAGGCCCGCGCCTACGCCATCACCAGCCGCGAAGACGAAGCACTAACCGCCTTGCGGACCATGAATGATCATGTCTGGACCGGCAACCGCCTGCCAGGACCTTCACCGATTGACGAAGAGTCCAGCGAAGCTTTCAATGCGGTGGTACTCGGCTATCTCGGCAAGGGTGACGAAGCCGAGCCACACGCCCGCGCATCGTTGGCGATGCTCAGCGGAACCGGACGGTACGTCAGCACCGCCGGCACCCATCTCGCACTCGCACGGGCCTTCATCCACCGCACCCACCCGGACCCCGAACAGGCAGCCACCGCAGCAAGCGACGCCCTCATGATCGTTGACGGCAAGGAAGTGACCAACGGCCCGACCTTCAACCGGGCCGCCGGTATTTGGCGCACCCTCGCCCGCAACGAGGAGTGGGCACGGCTCGAACCCGTCCGCGACCTGGGCGAACAGGTCTCATCCGAGCGCCGTGCGCTCCCAGCAGGCCCAACCATCTAGATCGTTGCCAAAGTTCTCTACGGGGTCGAGTTCCGGCAGGCGATGGGCTCTTCGACGGTTGCCGGACCCGCCCGAGAAAGGACGAGCCCCTCATGGCCCAGATCGATGACCACCGGTGGATGACGCGGGCCATCGAGCTCGCTCACCGCTGCCCGCCCGCCACCGGTGCCTACTCGGTGGGTGCCGTCATCGTCGGCGAGAACGGCGAGGAGATCGCGTTCGGGTTTTCCCGCGAGGTCGACGACACGGTGCATGCCGAGGAGTCCGCGCTCGCGAAGGTCGCTCCCGATGACCCCCGTCTCGCCACCGCGACGATCTACAGCACACTCGAACCCTGCTCCCAGCGCATGTCGTGGCCACGCACCTGCACCCAGCTCATCCTGGAAGCGAAGATCCCCCGAGTGGTCATCGCCTGGCGGGAACCCAGCCTGTTCGTCGCCGACTGCCAGGGCTACGAACTGCTCGGCGCGGCCGGGGTCACGGTCGTGGGAATGCCCGAGCTCGGCGAGCGGGCCCGCGCCATGAAGGCTCACCTGGCCGTCTGATCATCGGCTGGATCACCCGCGATGGCGTCCGGGTGGGCCGGTGCCCGCCCCGGCTGCCGCGCGGGAGCCGGGGCAGGCGATCTTCTTGCCCGGCGGCGACGCATGTGGGGCGCGCCGACGGATATCGTAGATGGCGCGGCGTCGCCGTGCCGCCACGCCGCTGGCTGATCGAAACCAGGGGCGCGCCTTCCCTCTCAGTTGAGGTGGCTCAGCAGTTGAGGTGGCTGCGGCGGTGCGGTCGGCGCAACCGCGAGGGGGTGGGTCGGTGGGCGTGATCCGGGTGGAACCGTACGGCGGCCGCGACTTCGACGTCGAGGTCGCGGAGGAGACGTCTCCGGGAGTCCGCGGGCTCTCCTTCAACTACCGGGTGCGGGTCGATGACAAGGTGCTCACGGCGGTGGGGCTCTCGCCCGACGATGTGCCGGGCCTGATCGCGTTGGTCCGCGCGTCGTTCGCGTTCCTGCTCGCGCGGGAACCGGCCGGGTCCATCCTGCCCACCTTCGAGCTGTCCGAGATCACCCGCTACTTCCCGAGCTATCCGGCGGAGATCGCCGGCAGCGTGCCGAGATGAGCGGGGCCGGGGCATCGGGGGACGTCGGGGCATCGGGGGACGTCCGGGCATCGGGGGACGTGGACGCCCTGCTGCTCGTCTCGTTCGGGGGTCCCGAGGGGCCCGGCGACGTGTTGCCGTTCCTCCGCAACGTGACCAGGGGCCGGGACATCCCCGCCTCCCGGCTGGCGGTCGTCGCCGAGCAGTACCACCTGTTCGGTGGGCGTAGCCCCCTCAACGAGCAGAACCGGGCGCTGGTCACCGCGTTGCGTGCGGAGCTGCCCGGGCTGCCGGTCTACTGGGGGAACCGGAACTGGGCGCCCTATCTGACCGACACGGTCGCCCAGATGGCCGCCGACGGCATCCGGCGTGCCGCGTGCTTCGTCACCTCGGCTTTCTCGTCCTACTCGGGATGCCGGCAGTACCGGGAGGACCTCGCGGCAGCCGCCGCCGCGGTGGGGGACCGTGCGCCCGAGCTGGTGAAGCTGCGGCTGTTCTTCGACCATCCGGGGTTCGTGGAGCCGATGGTGGACCGCGGCGTCGCGGCGCTGGCCGACCTGCCGGCGAAGGTGCGTTCCGATGCCCATCTGATCTTCACCGCCCATTCGCTCCCCCTCGCGCAGGCCCGCGCCAGCGGGCGTGGCGAGGGCGCCTACGCTCGCCAGCTGCGGGCCACCGCGGCGGTGATCATCGAGGGGATCGAACGCATCACCGGCGTGCGTCATCCCTTCGACCTGGCCTTCTGCAGCCGCAGTGGATCGCCGGGCGTGCCGTGGCTCGAGCCGGACGTGCGCGATCGGCTCGCGCAGCTGGCCGCGGCGGGGGCCGCCAGTGCCGTGATCATTCCGCTGGGGTTCGTCAGCGATCACGTGGAGGTCCGCTACGACCTCGACGTGGGGGCCCTGGAACGGGCGCGGGAGCTGGGCCTGCCGGCGACGCGGGCGGGCACCGTCGGGGTGGATCCGCGGTTCGTCTCGATGGTGGGAGAACTGATCGAGGAGCTGCGTCGTCCCGGCGGTGTCCGACGGTCGCTGACCGGCCTCGGGCCATGGCCGGCGGACTGCCCCGCGCACTGCTGCGAGCCCCTCGGGCCGCCGCGGACCTGAACCCCCGCGGACCTGAATCCCCGCGGACCCGAATCCGGGGTGGTCCTGAATCCGGGAGGGTGGGCGAGGGCGGACCGCATGGCGATGCGGCCATACTGATGGTGAACCGAGGCTGATGGGGAACCGATACTGATGGGGAACGAAGCGATCAGAACCGAACGACGAAGCGAGTCAAGGTAACGGAGCGATCGGAGATATGCGGCGCTACGTGTTCGAATCCCCGGAAAGGTTCGTGGTGGGAACCGTCGGCCAGCCGGGTGACCGGGTCTTCTTCCTGCAGGCTGCCGGGCGTGGTCAGGTCGTGACGGTCGGTCTGGAGAAAACCGAGGTCACCGCCCTCGCGGAGGGGCTGACCGCGTTGCTCGGCCAGGTGGGCCAGACCCAGGGCATCGTGCTTCCGACCGCTTCGGACGTCGAGATCGATCTTGCCCCGCTGGATGCCCCGTTCGAGGAGGACTTCCATCTGGGCCAGCTCACGGTGTCCTGGGACGGCCATCGGGTCTTCGTCGAGGCGGCCGGGCTGTCTCCCGGGGAGTTCCGGCTCCCCGAGAGCGAGGACGAGCTCGACTCGTTGCGGGTGGGACTGTCGATCAAACAGGCCCGTGCCTTCATCGAACGGGCCCGCACGATCGTCGCCGCCGGGCGTCCACCGTGCGTCCTGTGCGGTCGCCCGGACGATCCGGCCGGGCACTTCTGCCCTCGGCTGAACTGACCGGAGCCGGCCGGGGCGGACAGCCGGCGATCGTCAGTTCGAGGGCGGCACGGGGGCATACGTCGGGTCGAAGGCGTCGTAGGCCGCCGCATAGGCGCGACGCACCGCCGCGGAAAGGTTGCGCAGCGCCGCGGACCTGCGGGCGATCTCGCTCGCGGTCACCGCGGCACCGTCGTCCCGGGCGGCGAGGTCGAGCAGGGTCGACAACCGCTCCGCCCGGGCCAGCAGGGCGTGCGCCCCCGGTGGATGGCCCGGGCCCAGCCCCGGGCCCGGGTCATCCACCCCGCGGTCGCGCAGCAGGGCGAGCACCTCGGGGCGGGCGCTTGCGATGTCGAGGTCGATGAGCGCGGCCGTCGTGGTGCGGATCGCGTTGCTGAGGTCGTGTTCCGCGGCGCGCAGGCCGGCTCCGGGCGGTGGCACGCGGGACGCGACGAGCACCCGCCAGTGCACCGACTCCAGCCGCCCCTCCAGGGCCGGCCCGTGCACGACGACCCCGGGGACGAGCACCAGCGGCGGGTTCGGGCCGATCACGATGATCGCCTCTCCGGCGGTGATCGCGTCCCTGTTCACCTCCGCCGGGCCGGGCAGGCCGGTGGCGTCCCCGGGGGCGGGCAGGACCAGCCGGAGCCGTTGCGCTCCGGCCGAACGCAGGGCTCCCAGGCCCAGCACGAGCGGCTCGTCGCCGAGGGTGTGCGGCGCCGCCTCGCCACCGAGCGCGCGGTGCATCTGGGTGATGACGTCGTCGAGCCCGACGAGCCCGGCAAGCCACGCATTGCCCCATCCGGTGAGGACTCCGGACCGGGGCGACGCTGACAGGGCGGGAAGCACATTGCCTACCGTAGGCAATCGAGGAGCCTTCAGGCTCGCCGAGGGGGCCGTACCAGACCTTTTTCCGGGTGATAGCGCCATTTGTCGCCTCTGGGCAGGCACCGCCCGGCCAGCCAGGGCAGGCCCACGCTCAGCAGCCAGTAGGAGTGCTCGATGATTCCCGGAGCCGGTTCCTCATGATCGGGTCCGTCCGGCAGACCCACGAGTGGTACCCCGGCGTGCGACAGACGGTGGGCGAACGCCTGCGCGATCAGGCGGTGGCCGCGTGGCCCCGGGTGGATCCGGTCCACGTCGAAGCTGGACCGGCTGCGCACCGCAGGGTGCCCGCCGAGGTCGACCATCAACACTCCGGGGTCCGTCCGGGCCGCGGCCTGGACCGCCGCGTTGAGCCGTTCGACCCGTTCGCTCAGGATCCGGCCGAACGGCGCCGGCACCGGGAGCAGCCGGCTGGGATCGGGCATGGTAGCGGTGAGGACGACGACTCCGTCGGCCCGCAGTCGGCCCACCGTCCAGACCAGGTCCTGGCGTAACCGCAGCGGATCGAACGTCGGTTTCAGCACGTCGTTCATGCCGGCGATCACGCTGGCGATCTGGGGGCCCAGCGACAGGGCGACGGGGAGCTGACGGGTACGCACGTCGTGCGTGGTCGCTCCCGTGGTGGCCAGATTGGTGAATTCCATGGCGCCGGCCGGGCCCAGGCACGCGGCGAGCCGGGCGGCGAAGCCCCGTCCTCCCGTCGCGGGGCGGCGGTGTTCGCGTCCCATCGTCACGCCGTCGCCGAGGCCGACCGTGATGCTGTCGCCCAGCGCGACGAACCGCCGGGATCCGGTGCCGGAGTCCATGGCTCTGCCCGCCTTTCAGGCCGCGAGTCAGGCCGCGAGCGGCGGCGCCGGTGGCTGCGGGAAGGCCGTGCCCGGGGCGGCCGGACCGGGCGAGTCGTGGCAGGCAAGGAAGCCCGCGACCGTGGCCGACCAGGGGAACTGCTCCGCGCGGGCCCGGGCCGCGATCCGGCGCGCGTGGATCTGCGCAGGCGAGGCGGACAGCAGGTCCACGACGGCGTCGGCGAACGTGAATCCGCTGCCCGCGGCGATCGTGCCCACTCCCGGGACGATCAGTTCGGCGAGCGCGCTGGCGTGGTGCACCACTGCCGGGGTGCCGCTGGCGAGCGCCTCCAGAGCGGCCAGCCCGAAGGTCTCCACCGGGCCGGGGGCGAGCGCGAGGTCGGCGGTCGCCAGCAGGCCGGCGAGCCGTTCCCGGTCGGCCACGAACCCGAGGAAGGTCACCGGCAGCCCGGCCGCATGCCGTTCCAGCCGGCCCCGATGGGCCCCGTCACCGGCGATCACCAGGCGCGCCGGCACCCGGCGGCGGACGAGTTCAGCTGCCGCGTCCACGGCGAGGTCGACCCGCTTCTCCGGTGCCAGCCGGCTGGCCACCACCAGCAGCGCCTCCTGGTCACGGGCGAAGGCGCGTCGCAGGGTCAGGTCGTGGTGGGCGGAGGAGAAACGGTCGAGCTCGACGCCGAGCGGAACGTGGCGCAGGTTGCCGGCGCCGATGCGGACGAACTCCGCCGCCGCCCAGGCCGTCGTCGCCACGACGGAGTCGAAGGCGGCCGCGAGCGAGGCGTTCGCCCGGTCCGCGGCTGTCGAGACCGGCAGGACTCCCCGCAACGGTGCGGGTGTCCAGGTGCCGAGCAGGCGGTCGAGCCGCTCGTGGCTGACGACCAGCGACGGCACCCCGCGACGGCGGGCCCATCGGGCCAGTGGACGCAGGGTCGCCCGGTCGTGGACCTCGAGTCGGTCGGGCCGTTCCCGGTCGAGCAGGTCGGCGACGCGCCACGGCTCGGTGATGATCCGGTAACCGGTTCCGGGTAGCCGGGGGGCGCGCAGTTGGAGCACGCGGGCATCCGGCCGGACCAGTTCGGCGTCCTGCTCGCCCGGAATGATCTGGACGACCTCGTGGCCCGCCGCGGTGTAGCCGGCGGCGAGGTGGCGCAGTGTCGTCCGGATGCCGCCGGAGGCCGGCGCGACGAAGTTTGCCGCCTGCACGATCTTCATGCTGACCACCCGTCGTCGTTTCCCGTCCCGGGCCGCTTGCGTGCGTCCCATCCGTCCCGTCGTCCGCCCCGCCGTCCGCTCCGTCCCTCGATGACCGGGCCGGGGTGCCTGAGGCGGCCGAAGCGACCGGCCCCGCCGCCGGTGCCGAGCACGTCACGGTAGTGGCCGAGCAGCTCGTCGCCGATCGCGCTCCACCCGCATCCCGCGACCGACTCCCGGGCCGCCGCACCCATCGCCACCCGACGAGGGAGGTCGTCGGTCAGGGCCGCGACCTGCGCCCGCAGGGCCGCGGGGTCGCCGGGAGTGTAGTGCAGCCCGGTGCGGCCGTGCTCGACAACGTCAAGCAGCCCGCCCGCCGCAGGGGCGACCACCGGTACCCCGCTCGCCTTGGCCTCCTGCGCCGCCTGGCAGAATGTCTCGTGGATGCCGGTGTGGACGAAGACGTCGAGGCTCGCGACCGCGGCCGAGAGCTCCTGCCCGGCGCGGAATCCGAGGAACGCCGCGTTCGGCATCGACCGGGCCAGGGTGGGACGGGAGGGGCCGTCACCGACGACGACGAGCCGGGTGTTCGGGATGTCGGACACCGCTCCGAGCAGCTCCACCCGCTTCTCCCGGGCCAGCCGGCCGACGTAGCCGACCAGGACCTCGCCGTTCGGAGCGAGGCGGCGGCGCAGCTCGTCGTCCCGGTGCGCCGGGTGGAAACGTTCGAGGTCCACCCCCCGACTCCAGCGGGCGACCCGTTGCACGCCCTGGCTCAGGAGGGTGTCGACGGCATCCCAGGACGGCGCGAGGGTCCGGGCCGCGAGCCGATGTACGATGGCGAGCCAGTGCCAGATCGTGCGTTCCGCGGTGGCCAGCCCGTAGCGGGCTGCGAACGCGGCGATGTCCGTCTGGTAGACGGCGATGCTCGGTATGCCGAGGCGCCGCGCCGCGAACACCGCCTGCGCCCCGAGGCCGGCGGGCGCCGCCAGATGGACGATGTCCGGGTTGAACTCCCGTAAGGCGGCGGGAAGCCCGGGCCACGGGACTGCGAAGCGAAACGCCGGGTAACCCGGTAGGGGAGCCGACGGTGCCCACAGCACCGGTGCGCCGGCGTGGCTGCGCGCCGCCGCGCGTCGGGCGGCGGGCGCCGGAGCCGGCGCGATGACCATCGCCTCGTGCTGCCGGTCCCGCAGATGTTCCAGCACTCGACAGACCGTGTTCGTCACCCCGTCAACATGGGGGAGGAACGACTCGGTGATCACCGCTATGCGCACACGAGCACGGTGGCAGGGCATGGAGCCGTGCCGCAGACGGCCAGCCGACCGTTACATGAACGTTCTGGCACAGCTTGGTGCACCGTACGGGTGCACACGACCGGCTGTTCATCCGGTCGGCGGATCCGGGCCGGATTCCCGTCCGACATGGTGCCACTTGACATGATACTGCTTGACATGTTGTCACTTGAGGTGGTGTCACCTGACATGGTGCTAGCTGACATGGTGTCGTCCGACACGGCGCCCGGCGGACGCCGTGGTTCCTGGTCCGCACCGTCGCACGCCGGCCGCCGGCATTTTCCCCGGGCGCCGGTGAGGAGGATATTTGGAGGCACGGGGCGGCGCACCGGTCGGGGAGTGAGAGCCATCGAGGTGTACGCGTGATGTTCAGGCGGCAGGACACGGTCCTGATCACGTCCGCGGCCCGGTCGCGGCAGTGGGACATCCATCGGCGGGAGGTGCGTTACCTCCTCTCGATGATGTTCCGGATGCTCTGCTTCGTGCTCGCCGTGGTCGCCTTCCACGGCTGGCTACGGTTCGTCGCCGTCGCGATGGCCGTGATCATTCCGTGGGTCGCGGTGGTCATCGCCAACGGTGGTCCGACGCCCGAACGCGACCGGCCCGTCAGCTACGATCCGGGCCAGCCGGCGGCGGGCGAACTGCCGGCCCTGGAGGCCGATCCCCACCGGGTGGTCGACAGTGAGGGCTGGGTGGATGACGAGGGCTGGGTGCACGGCCATCCGGACCCACCGGGCCGGGACGGCACCGGGCTCGGCGAGGCGTCCGTCTCCGGGCCATCGGGTTGACGTCAGCCATCGGGTTGACGTCAGGTTGAGCCGGTGAGGTGCATCAGCTTCACCACTGACTACGGACTCGCCGACGGCTTCGTCGCAGCCTGCCACGGGGTGATCCTGCAGACGGTGCCGGATGCCCGGATCATCGACGTGACCCACCTGGTGCCGCCGGGGGACGTGCGGCGGGGGGCGGCCGTGCTCGCCCAGACGGTGGGTTCCCTGCCTCGGGGGGTGCACCTCGCCGTGGTGGATCCCGGGGTGGGCACGTCGCGCCGGGCCCTGGCACTGCGCGCGGTCGGCGGTCACCTGGTCGGGCCGGACAACGGCCTGCTGATCTCCGCGGCCGAGCGGCTGGGGGGGATCGAGGCCGCGGTCACGCTGGAGGTGCGGCCCGCAACCCCCGCGACGTTCCACGGCCGGGACGTCTTCGCCCCGGTGGCTGCCGCCCTGGCGCGCGGGACACCGCTCCAGGAGGTCGGTGAGCCGGTGGAGCCGGCGACCCTGGTCCGTCCCCGGGCGGCCCTGGCCCGGCTACGCCCGGATGGGACCGTGGAGACCGAGGTGGTCCTCGTCGACACGTTCGGCAACGTCCAGCTCGCGGCCTCCGGCGCGCTGCTCGGCGCGGCCGGGCTGCGCCCGCCGGGTCGGGCGGTGCTGCGACCGCTCCGGCGGGACCGCCTGACCGGGGCCGAGCAGGCGGCCGGCCCGCTCGCGGCCGCGGGCCCGATGACTGAACTGGCCGTGGGGGTCACCTTCGGCTCGGTCGGCCCGGGGGAGGCGGTGCTCTACGTCGACTCGGCGGGGATGGCGGCCCTCGCCGTGCGCGACGGTGACGCCGCGCATGCCCTCACACTTATGCCCGGCGACCGCCTTACGCTGCGCCGCTGGGACGGGCGTCCGGGACAGGCGTCCCGTGAACAGGCGTCCGGGACAGGCGTCCCGTGAACAGGCGTCCGGGACGCCGCACCGCCTGTCGGGGGTCCGCACCGGTCAGCAGAATCCCGGGAGGGTCAGCCAGCTCGGCCCCGGGTCGGGAGCGTCATCGCGCAGGACCGTTCCCTCGATCTTGCCGTACGGCCGGTCCGCAGCGTAGTAGACCGTGTTGGGATTATCGAGCCCGAACGGTTCTAGATCAACCAGAAAGTGGTGTTTGTTCGGCATTGACAGGCGGATTTCGGCGACGTCGGCGTGCGCGGTCAGCGCCGCCTCGCCCATCCGGTACAGGGTCTGTTGCAGAGCCAGGCTGTGGAGGCTCGCGAAGGTGCTGACCAGAGCCGTCCGTACCCCGTCGAACAGCCGCCCGAAGTCGAGGTCTGACTGGGCGTAGCGCCAGCGGGCGGTGACCTCTGTCGCCAGGATGCGGTCTGTCGTCTCGGGCAGTGTGGTGTACCGGTCGCGGAGAAACCCCGAGAATTCCGAGCCGGTCGACTTCAGCAGGACCAGCCCGGCGAGTCCGGACACGACGAAGGCCGTGCCACGGTCGAGGGTGACGACCGTCGTCCTTTTCTCCCCAGCCGACCTGCTGAAGGCATGGTCGTGCGGCACCCCATCCACCTGGATGCGGTCCCACCGGTACTGCTCGATTTCTATCCGGGCGCCGTCGATCCCCGGGAGGGATCCGGCGAAATGGTGACCCAGCCGGATCGCGAAATCCTCGATCTGGCCGATTCCGTGCTCGCGGGCGAAGGCGTAGACGGTGTTTTTCTGCGCGTCCGTGGTGAGCACGTGCGCATTGTCGCCGGACAGGTGCGCGGCGGCGAAGTCACCACGAAGCGCGGTGGAGACGTTCAGATCGGTGATCTGGTGCACCGGTCCGTTCCGCGCCACGTGGACGAGACGGACCTCCGCCTTTCCATACTGATTGGGCCCGAGAACGATCGCCATGTGGCCTCCCTGTCGTGGGACGGTCATTTCCCTTGTCCGGAGTGCGCCTTTCGCCCGACCGGGTCGATCGGCCTGCCGTGGGTCCGACCGTCCCGGCGCCGCACCGGTGTCGTGCCGGCACCGGTGCGGGCCGGAGACCGCCGAACGTGGCCCGACCATTCTGCTGGACCGGGTGACATCCCGGACCGACGGTGAGTTTCGCGCGCCCGACTCGTGCCGCCCGGCGCCCCGGCCTGTCGCCCCGGCCTGTCGCCTGGGTGCCCCTCCGAGCCGTGTGGACCGCGGGGGTGGGATCACGCGGTGGTGGCCCGTCCGGGCGGCTTCCGGCAATGGAAAGCCAGTGAGACGTCAATGGTCCCGCATGCCGGCGGTGCCGTGTACCGCCCAGTCGTCTCTGGTTGCGGAAACTCATCTGCGCGGGTGACGGGTTGCGTCTTCTTTGATATCGCCGTGGGTTCTGGCCGTCGTTTCGGGTGGTCGGTGAAATGTCCTCCGGGGCGGGCAACCTGGGAAGGCGTTCGTGCGTCAGAAGGGGAGAAGGGGAGGGGTGTATGTGGGACGCCTGGAGAGTGCTACTCTCCGTATTAAGATGCTCGACACCGGGTGATGATCTGCCGGTTGGCGCCGTAGATTACGCTGATCGAGGGTACGTGGGGTTGATCTCTGGGTACCGTTCGGACGTAGCTTCCCGTCCGGCGATGCTGCCGGCGCGGTCTTCGGGAGGGGGCATTACATGTCTCGCTCGGTAATGATTCCCCCGCGTATTTCCCGTGGGTGGGGTCACTCGGCCAGGCCGGAATCCCGGCCGGCGGAATCGCCTGGTCGCCGGCCCCGGCGGTGGCCGGGGGGGACGCTTCTGCTCGCCGCGGTGCTGTCCGCGGCGGCCTGTTCCGGCGGGGGGGCGTCACCGGCGCCGGCCGGGGCCACCCCCGCCCCGGATCCGGCGGCGAGCGTGACGGTCACGCCGAGGGACGGCGCTACCGGGGTGGCGCTGACCAGCCCGATCGTCGTGCGCGGCAACGCCCCGCTGGCCGCGGTCTCCGTCAACCGGGGGGCGAGCGCGTCGGAGAAGACGGAGCCGGGGACAATGCCCGGCACCTTCTCGGCCGATCATCGGACCTGGACATCCTCCGGCGGGCTGTTCGCCGACTCGCGGTACGACGTCGAGGCGTCAACGTCCCCGGCGACGGGCATCGCCGGGACGACGTCGGTGCGGACCAGCTTCGTGACCGGCGTCCCGGCGAAGTCGTTCAAGGTCTCCTGGGAGCCGGTCGCGGGCCAGACCGTCGGGATCGGCGCGCCGATCAGCCTGACGTTCAGCGCCCCCGCGTCCAGTCGGGCCGCCGTCCAGAGCCGGCTGGTCGTACGGACCGATCCGCCGGTCCTCGGCGCGTGGAACTGGCTGTCGAACCGGGTCGTCATGTGGCGACCGGAGGGGTACTGGAAGCCCGGGACGAAGGTGCACGTCGAGGCTAACTTCGCCGGCTACGACGCGGGCGGGGGCCGGCTCGGGGTCAAGGACCGGGCGATGGACTTCGTCATCGGCTCCGCCCAGGTCTCCAAGGTCGACTCGGCCACCCACACGATGAAGGTCTTCCGGGACGGGCAACTGCTGCGCACGATGCCGGTCAGTCTCGGCAGACCCAGTCTGCCGAGCATGGACGGCCCGCACAACGTGCTGGGCAAGTCACCCGAAGTGATCATGGACTCGGCCACCGTGGGCATCCCCCAGGGCAATCCGGACTACTACTACGAGAAGGTCCAGTGGGCGGTCAACTACACCAGTGGCGGGCAGTACGTGCATTCCGCCCCCTGGTCGGTGCCCTCCCAGGGGCGAGCCAACGTCTCCCACGGGTGCGTGAACGCCTCACCCGCCGACGCCCAGTGGTTCTACAACTTCACCCGGCTCGGTGACATCATCGACATCGTCAACACCGGTCGGCCGCCGGACACCTCACAGCTCGGCAACGCGTGGTCGGTCCCCTGGGCCACGTGGAAGGCGGGCAGCGCGCTGCCGGTGTCCGACCAGCTCGCCCCCGTGGTGAGCCTCGACTCCGCGGTGAGCACAGTCACGCCCGGGCCCGTGACCGCCACCCCCAGGACCGGCGCGGCGGGCGCCGGCGCCTGACCGGGCGATCGCGGCCTCGCACCCGCGGCAGCGTGGACGACGCCCGGCCCGACCGGTTCGGTGCCGGGCGTCGCCAATGTGCGCCCTCGGCCGCTCCCACCGCTATGGCGGGGGCGGGATGGCGCGGGATGGCGCGCGGTGGCGGGGTGGCGGGACGGGGACAGCCGGTCAGGGGGAGGAGTCGGGCGGGCGAGCAGGCGGTGAATTTCCGTCCGGGGGAGGTGTCGTAAACGACGGATCGGCCCGTGACGGTCGCGAACGGCTCATGCTGTTGAGTAAGGGTATGGAGAGCGAGCTGTCGAGACGCTCCGGCCCGTCGCGACGGTCGGTGCGCCGGTCCGTTCGCGCGTGCGGTCCTGCCCGAGGGCGTCGAGGCGCGCGGGCGCGGCGTCTCGTGCGGGTGCGACGTTCGAGAGGTGCATAGTGAGGCGCTTGCGCAACCAGACCACCGGCCTGCTGGTCTGGTGGGTCGAGGTGCTGATGCTGGTGATCCTGTACTACTCCTACACCGGCACCCGTGCCGTGGCCGACGCCTCCACCGGCGAGGCGATGCGGATGGGCCACGATCTCCTGCGCCTGGAGACCTTCCTGCATCTCGATCCCGAGCTCGGGCTCAACCGCTGGTTGCAGAGTGTACCGGTGCTGGCGGTCGTCTGTTGTTACTACTACGCGACGCTGCACTTCGTCGTGACGCCGGCCCTGCTGGTGTGGATGCATCGTCGGCACCCCCCCCGGTACGCTCAGGCCCGCTGGACGCTGGTGATCACCACTCTGATCTGCCTGGTCGGGTTCTTCCTGTTCCCGACCGCCCCGCCCCGGTTGCTCACCGGCACGTCCTATGTCGACACCATGTCCCACTTCGAGGGCTGGGGATGGTGGAGCGGTAGCGCGAGCGCCGCCCCGGACGGGCTGGAGGGACTGACGAACCAGTACGCCGCGCTCCCGTCGCTGCACTGCGCATGGTCGTTGTGGTGCGGTTTCCTGCTGGTGCGCTTCGGGCGCCGACCGCTGGTCCGGGTACTCGGCGCGCTTTATCCGGCGGCGACCCTGTTCGTCGTCATGTCGACGTCGAACCACTATCTCCTGGACGCGGTCGCCGGATGGGCGGTCCTGGGCGGCGCCGCCGGTGCGGTCGCGCTCGTCGCCGGGTGGCGGTCCCGGGTCGGTTTCGTGGGGAGTGCCGCTGGGCAGCCGGCCGTGCCGGGAGCCGGATCGCAGCTTGCGCCGAACGCGCTGGCACCGGTGTCCGTGCCACTGCCGTCTCCGCCGCCGTCTTCACTGGCGCCGCCGCCGTCTTCACTGGCGCCGCCGCCGTCTTCACTGGCGCCGCCGCCGTCACCGGTGCCTCCGCCCGCCCCGCCGGCCACCTCCAGCATGGCGATGCGGGTCACACCGGTGGCGCGAGCCGATGGAGCGCACGCGAACTGATCGCGGTGGGTGGCCGGTGCCGATCCGACCGGTGCCGATCCGACCGCTGTCGGCCTGGTGTGGCTCCCCAGGTGGGTGCATCTTTCGCCCCGATGCGTTACTTCTGGGACCGATGTGCGAAAGTTGCGGGACAGCGGTTTTCCCGGCCGCGTCCGACCTTGCGGCACCCCTCTCCCCACACCACCTCGAAGATCGGCCCTGTCCCGACGATCAGCGCCACCTCGAAGATCCCGCGTCCGGTCCGATCCCGCTCGGAGTCCGATCGATGTCCCTGTCCACGACCGTGCGTCTGCAACGTCCGCGCCCGGTCGCCTTCGCCATCGCACTCGTGCTGGCGTGGTTGCTGCTTGCCCTTGTCGCGTTCGCCCTGCGCCGCGGTCCCATTGAGGATGATCTCGCAGCCCGGGCGACCGCGGCGGTCCGGTCCACCGGCGGCGTGCACGCCCAGGTTCACGTCGAGGGGCGTGAGGCGGTTGTCACCGGTCGTTTCCCGAGTGCCGCCGCCGCCGAACAGGCGCGAGCCTCGGCCGCGGTCGCCGGCACGACCTCCGCGCGTCTCGGCGACGACGTGGTCATCGCGACCGAACCTGCGCGCCCCCTGGTGCTCGCTGTGGCCGGCCGAGGACTGTCGATCACGGCGACCGTGCCCGACCGGGCGAGCCGTGCCGCGTTGCTCGCTGCCGTGGCGGACGCGAGCGGCGGCTCGGTGACCGGTGAGGTCCGGGTCGACCCGGCCGTGGCGGAGCCGCCGGTGGAGGTGGTGGCCGCCGTCGCGGCGGCGCTGCGCGGTTTTCCCGGGAGCCACTCGGTCACGGTCTCCGGGACGACCGTGGCGGTGGCCGGCAGTGCCCCCGACGAGGCCACGAGGCGGCGCCTCGGCGCCCAGGTGCTGGCAGCGGCCGGTACCACCGTCCCCGATGCCACCCTGGACAACCGGCTTGTCGTCCCGCGCGAGAAGCCTGCCGCCGCGGCGGCGAAGTCCACCTCCGATGCCGGGGCCCTCGCGGCCCTACGCGCCGCCCTCGACGCTCGGAACGTGACGTTCCCGGTCGGCGCAGCAACGCTGAGCCCCCCGGCCCGCCTTTGGCTTGACCGGGTGGCGGCGGCGCTGCGCGCCGGCCGGGTCGTGGTCCTGGTCGGCGGCCACGCCGACGCCTCCGGGTCGGCGACCCTCAATCAGGCGTTGTCTCTGGACCGGGCCCAGGTGATTGCCGACTACCTGACGGACCGGGGCGTACGTCCCGACCTCATACGCGTCGCCGGGTTCGGTTCCCGGTGGCCGGTGGCCGACAACGCCACGCCTCGGGGACGGGCGGCCAACCGTCGGGTCGAGATCGTTCCGTGGCCCGACAGCTGATTCTGGGCGAGCCGGATCTCGGCTGATCCGGCCGATCTGCAGTCCGGCCGGATCTCGGGCCCGGCGGGACTGTCGGGTCCGGCCGATTTCCGGCCCAGTGCCACGATGATGTCGCGGATGCGCGACTGTCTTGCCTGCGGCGGGTGGCCCATGGCATCCTCTGCTTAGGGAAGCCTTAGCTAAGGCCGCTCCACGGGGTCGACCGCTCCACGGGGTCGAAGGATCATCGACAGATCGACGGATCGACAGGGTCGCGAACTGCCGCTTGGCCGTCCGCGTGCTGGCTGTCTCGGGCGTGGTGAGGTGCGGTGCTCGTCTGTTCGTGCTTCGCGGTGTCCGACCGGTTGCTACGCAACGTGATCGCCTCGGGTGCCTGCGACGTTGACGCCGTCGGCGAGCGATGTGATGCCGGGACGGGCTGTGGCGGCTGTGTGGAGGAGATTGCCGAGCTGTTGGGTGAGGCGTCCGCGCGCCGCGGCAGTCCGGTTGCCAGAGCGGGGCAGGGTTCCGGATCGGGTTAGGGCCGCGTGGCGGCCGAAGTGCCGCCGTTGCCGTCGTCACGGAACATCATCAACGCTCTGAGTACGGTCGCGTTCCTGGCCCGTCGGCTACGGAATGAGACCGGCTATGACCGATATCTCGGACCGCCGGCGGACCGGCCCGCCTCCGCGGTGACCGTGCATCGGGCCAGGTGACCGTCATGCTCGGGCGGTGTCCCCGCGCCCGGACACATCCGGTCCACCCGCGAGCTACCGCGTGGAGCTACCGCGTGCTGGGATCACCCTCGCGCTGCCACGACGGCATACGGATGACCCACCCCGACATTGCCGGCTACCGTGGGCCAACCGGCCGAAGTCCGCCTGAGAGGTAGCATCGGCCGGTCGATCCGGCCGAGCCGCGACGCCCCGCTGGTTGCGAGGCACGAGGTCGGCGACGGCGCTGAGTCGGCTGCGCCAGCCGGATCGCGGGCGATGCCTACGGGTACGGTACGGTGCCCCGTGAGGAGGTCGTGGCGATGTCCGCTCGCCAGGTGCGGCGGTTTCAGCTGGAGCGTGACGTTGACGTCTCCGGCGTCTCCGGGACGGGTGCGGTCGCGTTCGGGGCGCAGGCCCCCGACGGCACCTGCGTGCTGTGGTGGGACTCCGAACACGATTCCATCGGGATCTATCCGACGATGGAGACGCTGCTTGCCATCCACGGACACGGCGGTAGTACCCGCGTCGTCTACATCGACGCCGCCGACCAGACCGTCCCCGCGGTTGCGGTGGGGCCCGCCGCTTCGGCCGTTCCCGTCCTCTCCGCGGCGTCGCCCGTGCCGGGTCCGGCGTCGCCCGTCCCGGGTCCGGCGTCGCCCGTCCCGGGTCCGGCGTCGCCCGTCCCGGGTCCGGCGTCGCCCGTGCCGAGCCCGGGGTCGCTGGCCACCCCGGCCCGGTCGGCCCGGCCGAATGCGCCCCTGCGTGCCGCACCGTCGCTACGCCTCGGTTCCGCGGCGCGTTCGGCCGCCGCGGCTCGTGGCCCGCGTCCTTCGCCGACCCGCAAGACGCAGCCCGGGGGTGACGGCCGCTGATCAGGTCAGCGGGCGGAAGCAGGCGGTGGTCCGTTCCTGCGGGTCTACGGTGTAGAGCGCCAACGTGCCCGCCATCTCCTTCGGATCCACGCCGTTGTCGAGCATTTGCCGGTGCAGGCCCGCCATCATGGGCAGGGCGTAATGCACCAGAATCGACGTGATGTCGGCGGGATGGCGCAGCGCCTCGCGAAACTGTTCGTCGGTCGCCGCGTCGCTGGTGAGAGCGGCGAGGACGCCGAGCCGAATCCGCCCGGCGAGGTTCTCCCAGAGCTGGGCGTTTTTCGGGGCCTCCGGTCCTCGCCAGATCCCCGGGAACGCCAGGTCGGCGACGACGGCGGTCGGCTGTCGTCCCGTCCGGAGATGTATCGCGACGACCCACATCGCCATGAGCCAGCACATCCCGCGCAGGGTGTGCAGCGGATCGACCATCATCTGCTCACGGAGGTGCCGCTCGGACTGCGGGCGGCTGGCCGGAGCCAGCCAACCGCAGACGAGACGTTCGAGGTCGACGATCTGGACCATGGGCAGGTCCGCGGGGTGCGGCCGGGCCAGCGCGGCGGCCCGGTTGGACTCGGGGTCGACCAGGGCGAGCGCGCCCGGATCGGAGAGTGTCTGCCAGGCCAGACCTGCCGACGGCATGCGGCACACGGTAACGCGAAACGCGGCGCACCGACCACAGCATGGCGGCATTGTGTGGCATTCGACGGTTGCCTCACCGCCGATTCTCTGGATGTGTCGTCGTGGTCTCCACCGGAGGACCGATGCCGCGCCCACAGCGGTCCCCGGATCCGGGAGGAGCGTCGCGAACGGCAAGCGGACGCCCGGGGTTCACTCCTCGCCGAGGAGATCTGACTACTCGCCGAGGAGGTCGAGGGGGGTGGTGGGTTGGTGGGGGGTGTGGGGGGTGGTGGTGAGGTGGTGGCGCCAGAGGGTTTCGGCGGCGTCGGGGTCGTGCTGGGTGAGGTGGGTGAGGAGCTGGTGGTGGGTGGTGTGCTGGTGGCGCAGGGTTGGCAGGTCGGGGATGGGGGTGGGGGTGTCGGGGGTGGTGGCGTCGAGGATGTGCCGGAGCATGCTGGTGATCATGGTGAGGGTGTGGTTGGTGGTGGTGTCGAGCAGCAGGGTGTGGAAGCGCAGGTGGCGGGTGTGGATGTCGGTGGGGTCGGGGGTGGGGGTGGTCAGGGCGTGGTCGGTGGCGGTGAGGTGGGCGGTGAGGGTGGTCAGGGTGTGGTCGGTGGCGGTGGTGGCGAGGAGGCGGATGGCGGTGGGTTCGAGGTGGGTGTGGGCGGTGTGGATGTCGGCGAGGGTGGTGTGGCGGTGTTCGAGGACGAGGGCGGTGTAGCGGGCGGCGACGTCGCCGTTGGGGGTGTGGACGCGGGCGCCGCCGTGGGCGCCGCGGCGGACGGAGATGAGGGCTTCGGATTCGAGGACGCGGAAGGCTTCGCGCAGGGTGGGGCGGGAGACGCCGAACTGTTCCATGAGGACGGCTTCGGGGGGTAGGGCGTCGCCTTCTTGGAGTTCGCCGCGGACGATCTGGCGGCGTAGGTGGGCGGCGACGAGTTCGGCGGTCTTGGGGACGCGGACGTGTTGGCCGACGCGGTTGGTGGCTAGCAGGGGGGTGGGTAGGGGGTGGCCGGGGCCGGTGGCGGTGATGCCGCCGATGCCGGGGGTGCCGGTTCGGGTGATTGTCGTGGTGGTGTCCCGGGCGGGGCGCGACTCGCGGTCGTCCGTCTCCCCCGGGCGGGCCAGCCGAACCGGATGCCCGGTCATCAGGCTCGTCGGCGTCTCGGTCGGATGCGTTAACGTCATGATCTCTTGATCCCCCTGATGATCGTGCTGTCCGGAATCTGGTATTCCCCAGACTCCGGACTGCGATGTCGGATGTGTGGCTAGTGGTCTTTGGTGCCGTCTGACTACGAACCGTGCTTACGAAGTCGCATTGTGGCAGCGATGGGGGTGGTCCTCCGGTCCGGGGCGGTGAAGGACCACGTTGTATTCCGCATTCTGTTACGCAGAGTTAATAAAAATGTCGACCTGACCGACTCGGCCCGGGTGCGGGCGCGCTCGACCGGACTGCCGCGGTCCCCGCTCCGTCTGGTCCCTCGAACAGGCGTTGACCAGCGCGTCCTTGAAGGGGTCAATGGACGGTGAGGCGCGAGACGAGAAAACGCACAAGCACGCTCGCCCGGGATCCCGCCGATCCGAGCTCGGAGTCGACTACAGTGAGTTGTCGACCTACGCGTCGCACGGTGACCGCCGCCTCGACCTCCGTGTCGAGGGGGAGGGAGACGAACGGTGCAACGGCAGCCGGTGCGCCGAACCGTGGCGGTCGCCGGCCCAGGGCTGGGGACAGAGAGCAGCAGGGGATCGAGGAGACCGGATGCCGAGGGTTTCTCCCGTGCCTCGGGTGGGCGCGCGGGCCAGTCGCCAGGCGTGTCCAGAGGAAGGCTGGCGGCGCGCACGCTACCGCTCGTCCCGCGCGCGGCGGCGGTGAGGGAGATCTTCGAAGGCGAGAGCCGTTGACCCCCGGCTTAGTACGGGAACGGGGAGCGTGGCCGGGACAGCGGCTGGACGGCCTGGGCGGCGGGAGGGAGCCGTTCCGGCAGGGGCGGCACGGGATCACAAAGGATCATGGTCGTCCCCGCGGGATCGTACTGCGACGTCGAGGTTTCCCCGGGTACTGGTTCTGTCTAGCAGGATCAGTCGATTATCTGAAGGTATGGGGGTGCTGGTGACGCCTGTCACGCCGATCGGCCGCCGGCACCTGTTCGGCGGACGAGCTCGTCACGACCGTCACGACCGTCACGACCGTCACGTCCTCAGGCCCATGGCGACGGGACCGAGGACGTCCAGGTGGCCCGGCACGGGCCGACCTGGACGTCAGGATCGGGCGAGGTGAACCAGGATCAGACGAGGTCGAACCGGTCGAGGTTCATCACCTTGACCCACGCCGCGACAAAGTCGTGCACGAACTTCTCCCGCGCGTCGTCGCTCGCGTAGACCTCCGCGAGCGCGCGCAGTTCGGAGTTTGAACCGAAGACGAGGTCGGCGCGGCTGCCGGTCCACCTGACCTTGCCCGTGGCGGCATCGCGGCCCTCGAAGGTGTTCGCGTCCTCGGACGTCGTCTTCCACGTCGTGCCCAGCTCGAGCAGGTTGACGAAGAAGTCGTTCGTCAGCGACCCGGGGGTCGCGGTGAAGACGCCGAGCGGCGACTGCTGGTAGTTGGCGCCCAGGACCCGCAGACCACCGACGAGGACCGTCAGCTCGGGGGCGCTCAGGGTCAGCTGGTTCGCCCGGTCGAGCAGAAGGTACTCAGCCGGCAGGCGGTGGCCCTTCCCCAGGTAGTTGCGGAACCCGTCCGCCGTCGGCTCGAGCACCGCGAACGACTCCACGTCGGTCTGCTCCTGCGACGCGTCGGTACGTCCCGGTGCGAAGGGGACCTCGACGTCGAAGCCGGCGTTCGCGGCGGCCTGCTCGACGGCAACACCACCGGCGAGCACGATCAGGTCGGCGAGTGAGACCTGCTTGCCGCCGGTCTGGGCGGCGTTGAAGACCTCCTGGATTCTCGTCAGCGTGCGCAGGACCGCCGCCAGCTGGTCGGGTTCGTTGACCTCCCAACCGCGCTGTGGTTCGAGGCGGATGCGCGCACCGTTGGCGCCGCCGCGCTTGTCACCACCGCGGAACGTCGAGGCCGACGCCCACGCGGTGGAGACCAGCTGGGAGACCGACAGGCCCGAGGCAAGGATCTGACCCTTGAGAGTGGCGACGTCCGCGGCGTCGATGAGCTCGTGGGCCACCGCCGGGAGCGGGTCCTGCCACAGCAGCGTCTCGGTCGGGACCTCCGGGCCGAGGTAGCGCGCGACCGGCCCCAGGTCACGATGCGTCAGCTTGAACCACGCCCGGGCGAACGCGTCCGCGAACGCGCTCGGATTCTCCAGGAAGCGCCGCGAGATGGGCTCGTAGATCGGGTCGAACCGGAGGGCGAGGTCCGTCGTCAGCATCGTGGGGGCGTGGCTTTTCGCTGCGTCGTGGGCGTCGGGGACGGTGCCGGCACCGGCACCGTCCTTCGGCTTCCACTGGTTCGCACCGGCGGGGCTCTTCGTCAGCTCCCACTCGTAGCTGAACAGGATCTCGAAGAAGCTGTTGTCCCAGCTCACCGGGGTGTTCGTCCACGCACCCTCAAGCCCGCTGGTGATCGTGTCCCCACCCCTGCCGGTGCCGAAGGTGCTCGTCCAGCCGAAGCCCTGCTCCTCGATGGGGGCGCCCTCGGGCTCCGGGCCGACGTGCTCGTCCGGGTTGGCCGCGCCGTGGGTCTTGCCGAAGGTGTGGCCGCCGGCGATCAGGGCGACCGTCTCCTCGTCGTTCATCGCCATCCGGCGGAACGTCTCGCGGATGTCGCGCGCCGCGGCGATCGGGTCCGGGTTGCCGTTCGGGCCCTCCGGGTTGACGTAGATGAGACCCATCTGGACGGCGGCGAGGGGATTCTCGAGCTCCCGGTCGCCGGTGTAGCGCTCGTCGTCGAGCCAGGTGGTCTCGGGGCCCCAGTAGACGTCCTCGTCAGGCTCCCAGACGTCCACCCGACCGCCGGCGAAGCCGAAGGTCTCGAAGCCCATCGACTCCAGGGCGACGTTGCCGGCGAGGATCATCAGATCGGCCCATGAGATCTTCTGACCGTACTTCTTCTTGACCGGCCACAGCAGGCGGCGAGCCTTGTCGAGGTTCGCGTTGTCCGGCCAGCTGTTGAGGGGAGCGAAACGCAGCTGGCCGGCACCCGCACCACCGCGACCGTCGCTGATGCGGTAGGTGCCCGCGCTGTGCCACGCCATCCGGATGATGAACGGGCCGTAGTGACCGTAGTCGGCCGGCCACCAGGCCTGCGAGGTAGTCAGCACCGCCGCGATGTCCTGCTTCACGGCGGCGAGGTCGAGGGTCCGGAAGGCCTCGGCATAGGTGAACTCCCCGCCGAGGGGGTTGGCCACGGCGGGGTTCTTGGCGAGGATCTTCAGGTTGAGCCGGTTCGGCCACCAGCCGCGGTTTCCGCCGCCCTGGGTGGGGTGCGGGGCGCGCCTGTGCGCGACCGGGCAGCCACCGCCGTTCTCCGCGTTCGTGTTGTACACGACTGCGTCATGGTTCTCGGACATGGGACCCTCCGGGCATAGACGGATCAGGAGCGATCAGGAACGCGTGCGGTGGAACAGCCGGGGCGCCGGCCCCAGTAGATGGCCGCGGCCGTCGTTGATGGCCTCGTTGACGGCCTCGTCGATCGAGAAGCCGCGCAGGGATGACTCCACTGTCATAACTGTCACACTGTCACGGTCGGCGACTCGGAAGAGAAATCGAAAAATTCCGCAACTTTGATAGCCTCAATCTATGGCTAGTCCGCACCCGACCCTGGCCCAGCTGCGCGCCCTCGTCGGAGTGGCCGATCACCGGCACTTCGGCCGCGCCGCGGCGGCCCTGCACGTCAGCCAGCCGACGCTGTCCAGCGCGGTGGCGGCGCTTGAGCGCACCCTGGGCGTCCAGCTCGTGGAACGCACCACCCGCAGCGTCCTGCTCACCGGGCTCGGGGAGGAGATCGTCCGGCGGGCCCGGGGGGTACTGGGTGCCGTCGACGACATCGGTGAACTGGCCATCCGGGCCCGGGAACCCCTGGTCGGTGACATCCGTCTTGGGGTCATCCCCACGGTGGCCCCCTACCTGCTCCCACAGCTGCTGCCGACGCTGCGGGAACGGTGGCCGCAGGCGCGGCTGCGGCTGCGGGAGTCTCAGACGGCCACCCTGCTGGCGGAGCTGCGCGGCGGTGCGCTCGATCTCGCGTTGCTCGCTCTGCCCACCGATGAGCCGGGGACAGCCGAGATCCCGCTGTACGACGAGGACTTTGTCCTCGTCACCCCCGCGGAGCACCCGCTGGCGGGTGGCGTTGCCGTGCCGGTCGCAGCCATCGGCGGGCAGGACCTGCTCCTGCTGGAGGACGGGCACTGCTTCCGGGCCCAGGCACTCGAGGTCTGCCGGGAGGCAGGGGCACGGGAGCGTTCCACCCTGCGTGCGGCGAGCCTGTCGACGATCGTCCAGATGGTCGCCGGTGGCCTGGGGCTGACCCTCGTCCCCGCCGCCGCTGTCGGAGTCGAGGTCGGCGAGGGGCGGGGCCTGGCCGTCGCCACGTTCCGCCGGCCCGCGCCGCACCGGCGCGTCGGCCTGGCCTACCGCTTGACCTCGGCCCGCGTGACGGACTGGAACCTGCTCGCCGCCGAGGTGCGGGCCGCCCTGCCGGGGACGGGTCTCGCCCTCGCCCCGGTGCCGGCCGCGGCGGTCTGACGCGCGCCCTCGGCGGGCTCCGGGGAACGCGGCAGGCCGGCCGCGAGCGCACGCCACTGTGCCACTGGCAGCGGATCCGTCTCGGCGGATTGCCGGCTGACAGCCGCGAGGATGTCATGCCATTCCTGCAGCGTGGTCACGATCGCGGGCTGGTCGCCGAGGTGCTCGAGGAGCCCCTGGGAGTGCGTTCAGCCGCGCGACCAGCCGGGGCAGGGCGGGATGCCGCGATGCCCGCACCGTCGCCCGGCTGTGGTTTCGTGCGGGCGGAGCTGGGCAGAAGGACTTTGGGCTCATTGTCCGTCAGCGGACAGGGCCAGGGTCCCGCCGGCTCGTCTTGATGAGGAAAACTGATTCGAGGGGATGGCGGGACCGCCGTGCTTCGCGGCCTCCACACCTGCCCGGGTGCTGTGTGCCCAGGCGGTGGCCGTCCCGGAGAGGTCGCGCCGGTTGTTCACCGTTCCGGCGGTTGCGGAACAACCCCGAAGCAGTGGTCAGTGTTTCCCGCCGCGGCCGATTTACCCGCCGACGACCAGGGAGACGGCGATGGAAGTGTTTGACCGATAACAGCTGATTGTGTGGTCGAATCGAATGATGTCGAAATGATATTGACGAGTGGAGGAACATCATGGCATTTCCGGTGCGAAGCAGCCAACGTCCGGCCCCGGTGATCAGGTGGGATCCGTTCCGGGAGATCGAGGACGCCTGGACCCGGATGGGAAGCCTGCTCGATGAGGTCGTCGGTGGCGCGGAAGGCCGACCGGTGGGACTGCTGGCCGCCGCCGTCATCCCGGTCGACATCGAGGAGACCGACGATGCCTACATCGTCGAACTCGAGCTCCCCGGGGTGCGCGGCCGCGATGTCTCGATCGACCTGCAGGATAACGAGCTTCGGGTCACCGGTGAGATCAAGGAGCGGGAACGGAAGGGCGTGCTACGCCGTCAGACCCGCCGGGTGGGCAGGTTTGAACATCGCATCGTGCTGCCGGGCGAGGTGGACCCGGAGTCGGTCAGTGCGTCGCTGGACGACGGGGTGCTGACGATCCGGCTCGCCAAGTCCAGGAAGAGTCAGCCCAGGCACATCGAGGTCACCGGCGGCAGTGGCGGCGGCAGCTGACCCGGCGGCGGGGCCGCTGCCCGCGTGTCCGCTATCCCCGGCGGAGGCCGTGCCCGCCTGGCCGCGGCGCCGTGGTGAATCCTGAATCCTGAATCCTCCATAAAACTACACCGGACAACCGGGTGTGGGCAGTTAGGATACTTACAACTACACAATCCCTACCAGAATGGTAGATTATTAAAATTCCCTCTGGACTCGCAACGGAATGGTCGTTAATGTTGCATCCGTTGTCTACGGAGGAGGGAAATGATCAACATCATTGGTGCGGGCTTCGGGCGCACCGGAACGCTTTCGCTCAAGTTGGCCCTCGAACAGCTCGGTTACGGCCCTTGTCATCACATGGACGAGGTCCTCGCGCACCGAGAGACCATTGCCGCATGGACGAGTGCCGCTGAAGGCGCTCCTGTGGACTGGGACTCGCTGTACGGCCGTAAGAGTTCGGTGATGGCGTGGGTGGGCGGGCCGAAGGCCCGGCCGGTGTTGCCGGTCGGGTGGTTTTCGGCTTGTGGGTGGGGTTAGGGCTCGGGCCCGTCGGGTGGGCCGTCCTGGGGTGGGTCGGTGCTGGGAGGGCTGCCGGTCTGGGTGGTGGTCTGCCAGGTGAGGAAGGGTTCGAGGGCGGGGCCGGCGGGTGCTTTCCCGCCGGCTGTGGCGCAGGCGTTCAGGTAGCCGGTCAGGAACGCGAGGGGTTCACGGCCGTTACGCTCCGCGGTGGCGACGATGGTCCAGACCCGGGCGGCGAGGTGCGCGGCCCACTCAGCGTGTGCGCCGTAGTAGTTCTTCCGCCCGACGACCGGGGTCCGTAGCGCTCTCTCGGCAGCATTGTTGTCAAGATCCAGGTCGGGGAAGTCCTGGTGGCGGGCCAGCCCGTCCCATTCCCGGTCCAGGGTCGCCAGGACCTTCTTCGCCGCCGGGTGCAGGCTGTGGATCGCCGCCTCCGCGCGCCGCGCCGTGTCGATCGCCCTCAGCGCGGCCTCGAACGCGCCGGCGGCCTCGCGGTAGCCGCCGGTTGTGGGCTGCTCGGCGGCGAGGGCGCGGTGAGCGAGGTAGAGCATCCCGATCCGGGCGACCCACTGGTCGGCCCAGTACCGCAGTTGGGGGTGGGCGTCCCCGGCCCGGATGAAGTACCGGCGGATGTGTGCCCAGCACCAGAGCGGGTCGACTCCGTCGACGCGGCCCAGGGACTGGTAGACGGTGTAGAAGTCCGACGAGACGACGAGGCGACGTCCGTCGGACAGCGCCCCGGCGGCCCGGTCGATCCCGAAGTGCTTCTCGACCGGGGCAGCCGAGCGGGTCGGGTCCATCCGGAACACCACCGTGTCGGCGGCGACGAACACCCACAGCCACCAGCGGGTCCCGTCCTTGCCCTCGACCCGCTCGAACACCCGCCACGTCGTCTCGTCCGCGTGGACATGACCGGCGGCGGCGTTACGCGCCACGATCTGCTCATCGAGCCCGCCGAGCAGTCCATGCACGTCCTTCAACGCCCCACACAGAGTGCCCTCGGCAACACCGAGCCCGGCGGCGGCCAGCGCCCGAGCGATCCGGTGCAACGGCAGGCCCAGGACATACTTCTCGTAGAGAAGGCGGGCGAGGAACCCCGCGGTGAACCGGCCCTTGGGAATCGGTTTGGGTGGCACCGGCGCGGTCACTGTCCGCGGCCCCGGACATGTGCAGCACCGCCGATACCGCCGCCGCCGATGCACGATCCGGGTGATCACGACCTGCCAGTCGACCTGTTCGCTGTCGTCGGTCCCCAACGGCGTGAACGCCACCCCACACCCGGGGCAGGCACGGTCGACCTCGGGCACATCATGGATCTCCTCGCGGGTCTGCAGATGCGAGTAGTCCCGCCGGCCATGCCCCCGGCTCCCCGGCCGCTGCCCGCGTTGACGCGCCGGCCGGCCGGCATCCCCACCGCCCGAATCCTGCCGATCTTCTGGTTTCTCATCCACAGCCGACGACGGGCCGGTCTTCTCCGAGGAACGACCGAACAGCATCCGGGACAGCACCGCGACCTGCTCGCTCAACTCCTCGACCCGCAGCTGCAGCTGCCCGACACGGGCCTCGGCTTTCTCCGCACACTCCTCGGCCCGCTCGGCACGCCCACGCCAGTACGCCACCTCGGTGACATCATCGGTGACAGACAGAACAGACACACCACCCAGGACACATCACCAGCGTCCTCGGTATCAGGAACTACACCCGACGTATCACGAAGAGCCCACAACCCCCCACCAGCATCCCGCGGACACTCCGCCCGACTCCCGCCACAGCCACGACACCGCCACACGGCGGAACCAGCCCCTCCACGCCATCGCCGAATACTTACGTACGGCCAGTACAGATCGACAGTCGATTGGCCGGGAGCCCGGTTCTGGCGGGAGCTTGCGGACCACTACCCGTCGGCTCGAGTGATTCTTACGGTTCGCGACCCGGAAAAGTGGTATGACAGTGCGCGGAGCACACTGTTCCAGGCGATATCGAACCGACCGGCGCGAATGAGCGCGGAAGCCATGCGCGTGATCACCATGATGAATCTGGTGGTGTGGGACGGTGTCTTCAAGGGGCGTTTCGCAGACAAGGACCACGCCCTACAGGTCTTCGCGGAGCACAATGCCGCGGTGCAACGCGAGATCTCAGCCGACCGTCTGTTGGTATTCGACGTCGCCCAGGGGTGGGGGCCCCTGTGCGACTTCCTCGGTGTGCCGGTTCCGGGGGAACAGTTCCCCCGACTGAACAATCGAGAAGCCTACGCGGCGAAACACCGTGAACGTGTCGTCGCGGCCATGAGCGCGAGTGGTGTCCAGCCGTGAACCCGCCCAGCTCGGTGGCTGAGGCGGGGATTCCCGGCCCGGCGCGGTCCCGGGCACGTGCGCATCCCACGGCACCCGGAGCCGGCCGCCGGCGTGGAGGATCAGGAGCGGCGGGCGCGTAGCACCCGAGTGAGGACGTCCGGTCGCAGCAGGGCCGACGGCGGTTCGACCAGATTGATGATTCGCATGAACACCCGGGCCACCACCGGGTCGGTATGCGCGGCGGCGTGCACGTGGGGCAGATAGGCGTTGACCAGCCTGATCCGCGGGGTGCGCCGCCCCTGCACCTGTGGGTATCCTAGATCATTTCCGGTGGCCAGAGCCCAGGCCAAGTCGGCGGGAACGGCCGCGGCGGTGAAGAACCGCCGGGGCAGATCGGCGTCGGTGCGGGCGGCGGGTGGGCCGAGCGCGTCCGGCGTGTCCCGCAGGGCGTCCCGCAGCGCCAGCGCCTGCTGGGCCGCGACCGTCATCCCCTGGGCGTACAGCGGGTTGAGGCTGCACACCGCGTCCCCGAGGGCGACGAAGCCGGCGCTGGGCTCGCGCAGGCGTGCGTACGGGCGTCGCACCGATCCGCGAAAGCGGTAGGGGGTCGGATCCCCGAGCGGCTCGGCGTCGGCGATGAGCCGGGCGATGTCGGGAGCGGGCAGGGTTGCCGCGAAGCGGGCGAACCCGTCCGGGTCGGTGGGCGGATGCTCGCCGAGCATGCCGGCCAGGGTGACGATCCACCGATCGTCCTCCTGCGCGACGGCGCCACCGCCGCGCAGCCCGGGGATCGTCGAGATGATAACCGCACGTTGGCCGTCGAGGTCGCTCGCGCGTCGCCGGTAGACGCGGGATGCGTAGCCGAGGTCGACGTCGACCTGCTCGCGCACGGGCACGGGCAGCCCGTGCGCGGCGAGCCAGTCCGCTGCCCGGGAGCCGCGGCCGGTCGCGTCGACGACCAGCTCCGCCTCGATGACCTCGCCGCCGTCGAGGTGCGCATCCGCAGGGCGTACCCCGCCGGGCCAGGTGCTGCTGTCGGGCCGGGTGCCGTTGGCTTGGGTGCCGTTGACTCGGGCGTCGTCCGGCCGCGGGCCACTGTCGAGGCGTTCGACCCGGACCCCGACGATCCGGCCGGGTTCGTCCGGACCGCCCGGGCCGGGCCGGCCCACCAGCCCAACGGCGCGCACCCGCTGCAGCAGGCGGACCTGGGAACGGGCGAGTACGGCCTCCCGCAGCACGCTCTCCAGCAGCGGCCGGCTCGCCAGCAGGGAGGTGAGCCCGGTGTCGGTGGGGTACAATCGCCGCCCGCGGACGTACCACCGGGTCTCGACGAGCATGTGGGCGCGAGGCGCGCCGTGGCCGGTCACGGTGTCGGTGAACCCGGGGAACAGCTCCTCCAGGCACAACCGGCCTCGTTCGGTGAGGGCGTGCAGATGGGATCCCTGCGCGACGCCGCGGCGAGTACCCTCGGTGGTGAGGTCGTCTCGTTCGATGATCGTCACCCGGTCGAAGAACTCGGCCGTCACCCGGGCCGCGAGGAGCCCGGCCATCCCGGCGCCGAGGACGACGGCGTGCCCCCGGCTGCCGCGGGGCGGCCGGGAGTCCGTCAGGGCCGCGGAAGTTGACGTTCGGCTTGTCCTGGCGGCTGTCGCTGAGCGGCTCCAGGCAGCTCCAGCTTCTCGACCCGCGTCAGCAGCGTGCGCAGCAGGTGTCACATGAACTCCCTCTTGCCCGGTCTCTCGCGCGGTGCATGGAGCAGGTGCCTGGAGCAGGTTCATGGAGCCAGAGCAGCCATGAGGTATTGGCGGCCCGCCGGATCGACTCGTGGGTTAATCTTCCCGGAATCCTGGGCGAGAACATCATAAAAATCCAAGGACTTCGTCGTGGGCGCCATAGCCTGTTCCCATCGATCGATGGGATGACGTAATGACTGGCCGTTGATATTGTCGAACCAACTGTGGTGAAATAGAAACGAGTCCGCACAGGTCGACGGGACCGGGCCAGGGGAGATTCCAGCATGGCGACCTCCGACACCATCGAGAACGCGCACAGCTTTGACGTATTCCAGCACTATGAGCGGCTGCAGTGGAAGCTGGTCGACCTGCCGCTGGACGAGATCCGCAGGGATCTTGTCCAGCCCGAGTATATTGCGCTGGTCAAGGGTGCGGTCATGGGTGAGGCCACCTCCATCGCGGCGGTGCACGGCTTTCTCAACGAGTTCACCGACGATTACGACTGCTCTGCCTTCGTGAACATCTGGGGCTACCAGGAGCTCCAGCACCACTACGCCTTCCGGGCGTGGCTGCAGGCGGTGGACGCCCAGATCGACCAGCGCCGGATCGAGGCGTTGCGCGAGCCCTACGTGCCGGGCACCACGCCGAGCGCCACTTTGATCACCAACGTCATCTCGGAGATGACGGTGAACACGGTCTACCGGACGATGTCGGAGTGGGTGCGCGAGCCGGTGCTGGCGGACCTCATGCTGCGCGCCAGCCGGGACGAGGCCGGTCATGCCCGGGAGTTCATGTACTTCGCGAAGCGCCGGCTGGAGCGGAATCCGCACGAGCTCGTGTCCGTGTTGGAGACGTTCCACTTCTACATGTCGAACAACCGGATCAAGCATCCGGTGGGGGAGTTCAAGCACCGCCTGCTCGAGGATCTTCAGGGCCACGAGACCATTGACACCGCGTTCGAGGTGTTCTTGCGGGTTTCCGAGCCGGATACGCTGGAACAGCTCCAAGTGAAGATCCGCAAGGCGCTCGGCAGCGTTCTCGGCCGGGAGTTCAACCGGAACTCCGACATCCGGCAGGCGTTGGTGGAGGCGATGCCCTGACCGCTTCGGCGATCGAGTTCGTCAGTACCGGGCCTGACGGTGCCGGGTTTGCCGGTACCGGGCCTGTCACGAACGGATCCGGTAGTTTCCCGTGCGGCCATCCACGCGGACGCGTCCCAGCCGGGACGCGTCCGCGTGATCGTGCGCGTGATCGTGTGGCGGCCGAGTCGTGGGGAGCTGAGCACGGTCCAGGGATCGCGGACCGCGCTCAGCTCCCGCAAATTCACCGGCCGCCGGTTCGTGGGACGGCCACTGCTGCTGCGCTGGTCCTGGCAGGGACCTACGGGGTGTCCAGGGTCGTCGACCGGCAGGCGTCGACGAAGCGAACCAGTTCGTCGACCTTGTCGGTGCGGACGTCGACCGCCCGGTTGACCACTCGGATGAGGTGCGGGTAGGCGTCGGTGTGATCGTAGCGGGCAGTCTCGGCGATCCGCAGGGCCCAGCGCCAGTAACCCCGGATCGTGTCGGCCAGTGGCATCCGGAAGTGCGCGATAACCTCCCGGATCGGCTCGATGACGGCGTCGCCGTGGCGGCGCAGGTACCGTTCCACGATGTCGGCCATGAAGGTGAAGTGCCGGGCCTCGTCCTTGGCGAGCCGGTTCAGCAGATCGGCCAACACCGGATCGCCGACGACCGCCCGCAGCTGCTGGTAGTACAGCTGGGTCGCCTTCTCCTGGACCAGGGCGTAGGCGAACAGCGAGACCGCGTGGTCGTGCGGCAGTTCGAAGTGCTTGCGCCCCTCGGTCGCCAGTTCCCGCCGCAGCTCGTCGGGATCGGCGATGCCGGCGGCGACCTGGTAGCGGAACAGTGCCCGGGCGTGGCTGTCCTCCTCCTGCGCCCAACGCACGGTGAAGTGGTAAAGCTCCCGGTTGTGCACGAAGGTCTCGACGTCGACGTCGGGGTTCAGCGGGAAGGCCCGCTCGTACACGCCGAAGTAGCCGGGCAGGTGGTCCTCGATCAACGTGATGAACCGGACCGCGGAGCGCTGTCCCTCGGTGAGCCGACCGGCGTCGGCGTTCTCCCAGGCGAACGTCGATTCGACGTCGAAGCGGCGGGTGGTGGAACCCGCCTGGTGGAAGGCGATGACGGCCGCCTCGACCTCGGCGGGAGGAAGCAGCGGCGCCAGGGCCGGGCGTGCGGGGGCTCGCGGTGGTTCGACGCCGCGGGCCTGGCCGAACGCCGGCCGGAGAATGTCGGATGCCGTCATGATGTGGATCCCGTTCCTCGCTCGGCGGCGGTCAGCGTGCCTTGCGGCACACCAGCGCGTAGTGCTTGGTGGTGTAGCCCCAGCCGGCGTTCGCGACCTCCAGATAGCGGCGCAGCGTCGCGGCCGTTCCCGGGCGGATCGCGTCGATCCGCTCCGCGGCCGCGTCGACGTTCACCAGCCAGTCGTCGATGGTGCGCCGGTAGTCGTCGGTGAGATCGTCGAGGCTCGCCAGGGAGAAACCGGCGTCCTCGGCGCCGGCGACGAGGTCGGACAGCGGCCGCATGTCCCCCCAGCCGAAGATCGATGCGCGGACGAACTCGGTCCCTTCCCGATGGTCGAACGCCGCCCGGGTGGCCGCGTTGCGAAAGCAGCTTTCCGACACGTACAGCCGTCCGTCGCGGCGCAGCAGCGCCCGGGCCCGCCGGAACACGACATCGAGGTCGGGCATGTGCACGATCGAGCCGAGCATCGTCACCGCGTCGAAACTCCCCGAGGGCAGCTCGACCGTCTCGAAGTGGCCCTGGATCGTGGTGACGCGGTCGCTCACGCCGAGCTCGGCGGCTCGCTGCGCGATGTAGGCGTGCTGTCGCCCTGCGGGGGAGACCCCGACGACCTCGGCTTCGTACTCGACCGCCATGAACAGCGTCAGCGAGCCCCAACCGCATCCGATGTCGAGGACGCGACCACCGCGGCGCAGGCCGAGCCGATCGGCGACGAAGTGGAGCTTGGCGATCTGCGCCTGCTCGAGGGTGTCGTGCTCCGTGCGGTAGAGACCCGAGCTGTACTTGCGCAGGGGATCGAGGAACAGGCCGAAGACCTCGGGCGGCAGGTCGTAGTGCTGATTGGTGTCGCTCGTCGTGGGTTCGGTGCTCGTCGTGGGTTCGGTGCTCGTCGTGGGTTCGGTGGCGAGGCCCGCCGCCGCCTCCGGCGCGGTGGTGACGGGCGAGCTCATGCGGCCTGCACCTGCAGCGCAGCCTGGACGACGTCGGCGACCTCGGCGACGGTGACCGCCGAGAAGACGTCATCGTCCTCGAGTTCGACGTCGTACTCGCGTTCCACCCGGGCGATCATCCGGAGCACCTTCACCGAGTCCGCACCCTCCACGGAGCGCAGATCGGCGTCCGCAGCCAGGTCCTCGATCGGGATGCCGAGCTCACGAGCGACGATGGCGGTGACGGTGGTGACGATCTCCGTATACGACACGGACATTCAGTGCTCCTCTGAGGTGGGGAGGCCGGCGGCGGTGGACCCGGTGGCCGGTGGTCTGGTGAGCGTCGCCGCCAGCGCCTGCGCGACGCGGTCGGCCTCGGTCGGATTCAGCATCATCCGGTCCCGGGCGGTGTCCATCGGGGTCGGGCGGTAGGTCGCGCTTGCGGTCGCGAGCAGCGTCCCGGCCTCGTCGAGGAGCTCGGCCTCGGCGTGCACCAGCCCGTTTGCTCTGCCGCCGCTTACGCCGCCGGCCGTGCCGCCGACCGGTGCCGCGTCCCCGCGGCCGGGGGTAGCATCCGGGACGCCGCGCAGCCGGGCGACGCAGCGGTATTCGGCGCCGACGCTCAGCGGGGCGAGGTAGCGTACCCGCAGCGCGGTGGTGAACGCGGTGAGCCCGACCTGCAGCACGATCAGATTGCCCATCGTCTCATCGACGATCACTCCGATGAGGCCACCGTGCACGACGCCGGGATAGGACTCGTGCCGGCGTTCGAGCCGGAAACGGGTCGAGATGCCGTCGGCGTGGGCGGAGAAGCGTAGTTGCAGCCCGTGCGGATTGTGCGGCGAGCAGCCGAAACACCGATAGTCCGCGAGCACGGACCACGGCACGCTCAGGTAGTCCTCCGGATCGTCGGCTTCCCGCGGGCCGTCAGGGCTCGGCGTCATCAGGTGGCTGTGCATCGGGCTCCCTGGTCGATGGGCGCGGAACGCGGTGGGTGTGCGGAATTGGACGCTGGGCTTGCGGGTCAGAGCACGCCGCGCCCGACCAGGTCGCGTACCGCCAGCCGTTGGAATTTGCCGCTGGAGGTGCGGGGCAGCGCGCCGGGCTCGACCAGACGCACCGTCACCGTGGACAGCCCCAGCGCCGCAGTCGCCGCCATCCGCAGGTCGGTCGCGAGTCGGGCTCGGTCCGCGGGCTCGGTCAGCGCGGTCTCGCCGACCACCGTGACGCCGCCGGCAGCCTTCGCTCCGGTGGCGTCCGGAGGGCTGCCGGCGGCGTCCGGCTGGTCGGGGGAGCCGAAGGCGACGACGCGACGTCGGTGCACGCCCGGAAGGTCACGCACCGCCGCTTCGGCGTCCTCGGGGTAGTAGTTCACGCCGCGTATAATGATCATTTCCTTGTCCCGGCCGGTCACGAACAGATCGTCGCCGCGCTGGAAGCCGAGGTCGCCGGTGCGCAGCCAGCCGTCCGCTGTGAAGCCCCCGGTCGTCAGGCCCCCCGCGGTGAGGTAGCCCGAGGTGACCGAACCACCCCGGATCTGGATCTCGCCCACCCGCAGGCTCGGCGCCAGACCGTCGCCGAGCGGATCGGCCAGGACGTCACCGTGCAGGTCGGCGATGCGAATCCGGATGTCGCGGACCGGCCGGCCGACGGCGACCAGCCCCTTGGCGCGCGGATGCTCGCGCGGGACCTCCGTCACGATTCCCTCGGCGGCGAGTCGGTCCCGGTCGACCCAGGTGACCACGGGGGCGCGGCCCAGCGGCGGGAAGGCCACGGCCAGGGTGGCCTCGGCCATCCCGTACACGGGGAACATCGCCGTGGGGGCGAACCCGGCCGGCGCGAAGTGGTCGAGGAAGCGCTCGACGCCGACCGCGGAGACCGGCTCGGCTCCGTTCAGCGCGACGCGCCACCGGCGCATGTCCAGCCCGGGTACCTCGTCTGGGTCGATCGCCCGGACGAGGTCGTCGTAGGCGAAGTTCGGCGCCGGCGAGATCGTGGCGCCGCTGGCGAGGAACGAGCGCAGCCAGCCGGCGGGGTCACGGACGAAGTCCGCCGGGGACCAGACGGTCATCGGGATGCCGGTCATGATCGCGCTGAGGGTCGCGAACAGCCCCATGTCGTGGAACAGCGGCAACCAGATTCCGCCGTGATCGCCTTCACCGAGCCGGATGCCGTCGATGATCGCGCGGATGCCGCACAGCACGGCGCGGTGGCTGAGCACCACGCCCTTCGGGGCCGCGGTGCTGCCGGAGGTGAACTGCACGATCGCGACGTCGTCCGCACCCACCGCACCCACCGCACCCACCGGGCATTCGGGACCCGGATGTGGCTGGCGTGTGGGCGTGGCGGGACCGACGTCGCGGACCAGGTCAGCCGCGGGGAGGAACCGGAGTCCGCCGAGCCGGTCGGCCGTGCGGCGCAGGATGGCCGACACTCGGCCGCCGGTGACCACCCGGTGGATGCCCGCGGCCGCCGTAGTGCGCGAGACCCGGTCGGCATAGCCGTTGAGGTCGTGCGCGGTGGTCGGCAGTGGCAGCGGACAGGCCGCCGCGCCCGCCCGACTGATCGCGAAGAGCGCGAGCAGAAACTCGGCCGAGTTCGCGGCCAGCACCCCAACCCGCTCGCCGGCCTGGACCCCGTCCGTCGTCAGCGCGGCCGCGATGATCCGGGAGGTGGCCGCGAGGTCCCGCAGCGAGATCACCTCGTGGGTGGACGGGAACGTGACGGGCGTGTCGGGATGCCGGGCGGCCGCGACGTCCAGTGCGTCGTGCAACGTCTCGGCGTCGAGCGGCTCATGGTGCCCGCGAGCGTCGGTCGTGCCGGTCGGGTCGGTCGGGTGGCTGCCGTGGGTCGCGTGGGTCGGCCCGCCGGTCGTCGCCGACCGTGGGGGGCCCGGCCGCGGATGGAGAGTCGGAGACATGGGCGAGATGGCGGAGGTGGGCGAGGTGACCTCGCTCCGGATGGCAGGCATGATCCGCGCTCCTGTCTTCCGCGTCCGGGTGTCTTCCGCGTCCGTGCGACGGATGGGGCCCGGCCGGCACCGAGGCGACGGCGGCCGAACAGCAGCCGATCGGGCCGCCCGTCGGGTGTACTCGCCCGTCGGGTGTACTGATCTCTGTCCGTCGGGTGTACTGATGATCGGATGTGCTGATGAATGCCGCGGGCGGCAGGAAAAGGCTCGTGGGTATGGTGGTCGTTCGTCAACAAAAATTTAGGTAATCTATTGATCCATCAGGGCCGACAATACATCACCGAATCGTTCCGGCGGTCGGAAAATTCATCCGATGGTTTCCTGGGAGTTCACCTGGGTGTCGTCCTGGTGGTATCAAATGTACCGATCACCTCGCCGGGTCGCCGGGTCGCCGGCTCGGCGCGCGACCGCGACCGCGACCGCGACCGCGACCGAAGCAAGTTTCCCGTGTCCGGCCGGAATCCGGAGACAAGGGTCAGGAGACAAGACTCGGGAACGGAACTGAGGGTCCCCACCCGCCGCCACCGTCCTTACTCATCCCATCCATCGCCTCCATTCCCTCATTTCTCACCGCCGCGATCAGGCTCCGGGCAGGTGGCCTGAACGCACAGGTCCCGGGGCGCTTCCAGGTGGAGACCCACCGTGAACCGAGCTCCGTGGCACCACCCGCGCCGGCATTCGTCGGACCGACGATGAGGAGCACGTCATGGCAGTCACAACCGATTCCGTATTCGCCGGGGCGGACGCCGGTACCGGCGTCGCGGCCGACCACGGGAAACCGCTCCCGGACCAGGCGCCTGATCTGCTGGCCGCGTTGTTCGATCCCGCGAACAGGCCGAATCCCTATCCGCTCTATGCGCGCCTGCGGGCAGCCGGCCGGCTGCACGAGACGCCGTTCGGACTGCGGGTCGCCACCCGGCACGACGACTGTGTAGCGGTACTGTCCAACCAGAGCTGGGGGCACGATCAGGAGGCCCACCAGCTGCATCCCACCTTGCCCGCCGAGGAGTTCCCGGCGACGTTCCTGTGGATGGAGCCGCCGGACCACACCCGGCTGCGCGGCCTGGTGAGTAAGGCGTTCACCCCGGGTCGGGTCGCCGATCTGCGGCCGCGTATCACCGCCCTCGTCGACGATCTGCTCGACACCGCGCTGCGGGCCGGAGAGTTCGACCTCATCGAGACGATCGCGTACCCGCTGCCACTCACGATCATTTGTGAGATCCTCGGGGTGCCGGCGGCCGACCACGGCATCATCCAGATCTGGTCGCAGGCGTTGGCCAGGGCGTTCGACCCGGACGTCCTGATGTCTCCGGAGGCGTTGGCGGAGCGTAACGACGCCATCCCCGAGTTTCTCGCCTACTTCCGTGCGCTGGTCGCGCGCAGCCGCCGCAGCGGTGGCGACGATCTGCTCAGCGCGCTGGCTGCCGTCGAGGAGCAGGGTGATCGGCTGACCGAGGACGAACTGCTCGGCACCTGCGTGACCCTGCTGATTGCCGGCCACGAGACGACGGTCAACCTGGTCGGCAACGGGGCGCTGGCGTTGCTGCGTAACCCCGACCAGACGGCGTTGCTGCGCGACGAACCGGATCTCATCCGGCCCGCCGTCGACGAGCTGCTACGCTATGACTCCCCGATCCACCTCAACACCCGGGCAGCGACCCGGGAGATGACGGTGGGTGGCCGAACCTTTTCCCCGGGTGAGGGTGTGGTGGCGTTGATCGCTTGCGCCAATCGTGATCCGGAGGCATTCGACGACCCGGACCGTCTCGATGTGCGCCGCTACGTGGCAGGCTCCGGCGCGTCCCGGCACCTGTCGTTCAGCCTCGGTCACCACTACTGCCTCGGCGCGCCGTTGGCGTTGCTCGAGATGGAGATCTTCCTGGCGGGGTTCCTCCACCGGGTCCGGTCCGCCGAGCTTCTCGTCGATTCGCCGCCCTACAAATCCAACCTGCTCATCCGAGGACTGGCGGAGCTCCCCGTCCGCTTCCGGGGATAGTGCCGCAAAGTCGCGGATCGAGCCGCTTCTGATATTCTGCTCGAAGTCAAGTGCCAGGTCGGAGGCGTGGTGGATGCCACGTCGGGCGAATCTTACACCGTACCTTCCGTATCTCCACACGCCGTATTCACCCGTAGTTTTTCGGGATCGCTAGCGTGTCCGCGGGAGGTACCATGGAGAGCAAGATCGATTTCCGATACCTCGTCTCTTTCTTGGCGATCGCAGAAGAACTCCACTTCGGCCGGGCCGCGGCCAGGCTCCATCTGGCCCAGCCCTCTCTCAGTCAGCAGCTCCAGCGTCTCGAACGTGACATCGGTGTCGAACTGGTCAACCGGACCTCCCGGGAGGTCCGGTTGACCCCGGCGGGCCGGGCCTTCGAGATGGAGGCACGACGTCTGCTGGAACAGGCACGACAGGCGGTCCGGGCGGCCAGGGAGGCCGCTTCCGGCCGGACCGGTCGGATCTCCATCGGGTTCAACTTCCCCGCCGGGGAACGGGTCCTCCAACCCACCCTGCTACGGCTCAACGCTGACTACCCGAACGTCTCGACCACTCTCTGGGAGGCTCGCAGCGGCCCCCAGCTGTCCGCCCTCACCGCGGGAAAACTCGACGTCGCGCTCGTGTTCGCCGGGCCTCTCGCGGCCCAGTTGCGGTCCCATCGGGTCTTCACCGTGCCGCTGGTGGCGCTCGTCGGGCGAAACCATCCGTGGGCGGACCGTCGCCAGGTCTCGTTCCGGGAGCTGGCGGGCCAGGGATGCGTGCTGTTCCGCCGGGAACAGAGCCCGGCGATGCACGACGCTATCCTCGCCGCCGCCGACCGCTGTGGCATCCGCCTGAGTGTGGCAGAGGAGGTCGACGACTCCGGCGCCACCGGCATCGTCGTCACGACCAGGCCGGTGGTGGCCTTCGCGTCGGCGGATCGCGGCGCGCATGTGCCCACGAAGGGCCCCGTCGCGGTGCGGCTCGTCGACCCGGTACCGACTGTCGGCGCGTACGCGGTCTGGCGTCCGGATCCGCAGCCCGTCGTCACGGCCTTCCTCAACAGCCTCGACGCCGCCGGGCCGTTCCTGGGACCGCCGTCCCTGGATCCGTCCAGGTCGGACGAGCCGGCGACCGGCCCGGCACCAAGGCCGCGGAGCACGCCCGCGGCCTTGACCTCGGTGACCGCCGGTGCGTGCTCGCTGATCCGGCAGGCCTGAAGACCGGCAGGCCTGAAGATCGGCAGGCCTGAACAATGGATCGATCAGAGAAAACCATCGCGGTCAGCTCCACAGCGACGTCCGTACCCATTCACATGGGCTGGGAAGACGGTTAGCATGAAGAAGCGGCCGGGCTTGTCCCGTTCCACTCGCGGTGCCATTTGGAGTGATGGGTGCGATGTCGGAACGTCTTTGTCATCGTCTTTTCCATCGCATTTAATAGGGGATTTTTCGTCGACCATCCGGGCTGACCTGTGCGCGTCCGGGAACGGGGATCAGGGGATCAACTGTGAACATTCTGCGGGTGCCCGGAGGTACTGAGCTGCCCGCCGACCGAGGGCTGGCCGCCGCCGTCCTTACTGAGGTCGCCATGGTCGCCGACCGGCCGGTTCTGGCCCATCAGGTGGACGGAGGCTGGCGCGATGTGACCGCGGGCCGGTTCTGCTTCGACGTCGCGGCCGTCGCCAGGGGCCTGGTGGCGCACGACGTCGGGGTTGGCGACCGGGTTGCGATCATGGGTCGGACCGGTTACGGCTGGGCCGTTGCCGACTTCGCGATCTGGAGCATCGGCGCGGTCACCGTCCCCGTCTACCCGACCTCCTCGGCCCACCAGGTCGACCACATCATCGGTGACTCCAAGGCCTCGTGGTGCTTCGTCGAGACACCCGACCACGAGCGCCTGGTCCTGTCAGCGGGTCTTCCCGCGACGCGCGTCTGGTCGCTGGACGAGGCCGTGTCGGCACTCGGCACCGCCGGTCAGTCCGTCGCGGAGTCCGAGGTGCTCCGCCGCCGGGACGCGGTCCGGGCCGACGACCTCGCGACAATCGTCTACACCAGCGGGACGACCGGCGTGCCGAAGGGCTGCCTGCTGACCCACGCGAACGTCTTCTCCGCCGCCGTCAACTCGGTGGAGCGGCTGGACCCGGTGATGCGTCCGGCCACCGGCTCGGCCAGTACCATTCTTTTCCTTCCGCTCTCGCACGTGTTCGGGCGTGTGACCATGATCGGGTGTCTGTGGGCCGGAGTGCGGACGGCCCTGCTGCCGGACCCCGGGGGCCTCGTCCCGGCGCTGCGCACCTTCCGCCCCACCTTCCTGATCACCGTTCCGTCGGCGCTGGAGAAGATGCGCAAGGGCGCGCGGGCGGCGGCGGCGGGCGGACTCTCGGGGCGCCTGTTCGCCGCGGCCGAACGGACCGCCTGCGTGCTGGGTCGGGCCCGGCGTGGGCAGGGCGGCCTGGGGCTCGTCACGCGGCTTCAGGCTCCGCTGTTCGACCGGCTGGTGTACCGCCGGTTGCGCGCGGCGTTCGGCGGGCGCCTGCGCCACGTCGTGTGCGGGGGAGCGACGCTCGACCCCTCCACCGCCGAGTTCCTCACCGGGGTCGGGGTGCACGTCCTCGGCGCCTACGGGCTGACCGAGGCCTCGACGGCCGTCAGCATCAGCGCTCCCGGGCTCGACCGGCCGGGCAGCACGGGCCGTCCGCTGCCGGCGACCACCGTCGCGATCAGCGACGAGGGCGAGGTCCTGGTGGCTGGGCCGCAGGTCTCGCCGGGCTACTGGCCGGATCGGACGGGCGCGCACGAGCCGTGGTTGCGCACCGGTGACCTCGGTCGGCTCGACGACGACGGGTATCTCCACATCACCGGTCGAATCAAGGAGATCATTATCACCACCGGGGGGAAGAACGTCTCGCCGGCACCGCTGGAGGACCGCATCCGGCTGCACCCGCTGGTCAGCAACGCCATAGTGATCGGGGAGAACCGGCCGTTCGTGACGGCCCTCGTGACCCTCGATCGGGCCGCCGTGCAGGCCTGGGCCCGGCGAGGCGGTCACAAGCTGGACGAGGCCGCCGCCCACACCGACCCTCGGCTGGTCGCCGAGGTCAGCGCCGCGGTCGACGCGGCGAACGCGCAGGTCTCGCGGGCCGAGTCGGTGCGGAAGTTCCGCCTCCTGAGCCACGACTTCACCATCCAGGGCGGCCAGCTCACCCCGTCGTTGAAGCTTCGCCGTGCCGTGATCGAGGAGGAGAACGCCAAGGAGATCGAGGAGCTGTACGCGTCCTGACCGCCCGGTACCGGTCCGGCACCTGGCCCCGGCACCGGTCCGGCACTGACCTCCGCCCGCCTGGATCTCGGCGCATCGAAACGGAGCCGCACGTGGATTCCGCCGCACCGTCCCTGGGAGCACCGGATTGGCCCGCACGGTCCGACCCGGAGATGGAACCGCCCGGCCACACCCGGCTGCGCGGCCTGGTGAGCAAGGCGTTCACCCCGCGCACGATCGAGGGGATGCGGCCGTGGGCCGAGCAGGTCGTTGACGACCTGCTGAGCCGCCTCATCCAGCGGGGCCTGACGTCGCTGCCGCTGAGCCTCACTCCCGGAGGCGTCGCGTGAGCATCGAGACGACCGACCCGACGGCGAACGGGCGGACGACAGCCAGGCAGGCGGTGGGCCGGCAGGCGGCGCGGCAGGTGGTGGTCACCGGTCTCGGGGCCACGACACCGCTCGGCGGCGACGTCGCGTCGACGTGGAGCGGCGTGCTGGCCGGCCGATCCGGGATCCGCCGGCTCGATGAGCCGTGGGCGCAGTCGCTGCCGGTCCGCATCGCCGCGCCGGTGGCCGTCGAGCCGCAGCTTGGCCGGGTGGAGGCACGCACGCTCGACCGGGGGCAGCGGCTTGCCCTCGTCGCAGCCCGGGAAGCCTGGGCCGACGCGGGCACCCCCACGCCGGAGCCGGAACGTTTCGCCGTCGTCGTCGGTTCCGGGGTCGGCGGCCTCACCACCCTGCTCGACCAGTACGACGTGTTCCGGGAGCGCGGGGCGCGCCAGGTGTCCCCGCACCTGGTGCCGATGCTCATGCCGAACGGACCGGCCGCGGCGGTGGGTCTCGCGCTCGGTGCCCGCGCCGGGGTGCACGCTCCGGTGAGCGCCTGCGCGTCCGGTGCGGAGGCCATTGCCACCGCCGTCGACCTGATCCAGGCCGGTCGAGCGGATGTCGCCGTCGCCGGTGGCACGGAGGCCGCCGTCCATCCGCTCCCGCTCGTGGGATTCGCGCAGATGCAGGCGCTGTCCCGCCGTGAGGACCCGCCGGAGTCGGCGTCCCGGCCGTTCGACAAAGTCCGGGACGGATTCGTGCTCGGCGAGGGTGCCGGGATGTTCGTCCTGGAGGCCGCCGAGCACGCCCGCGCCCGCGGCGCCCGGGTCTACACGACCGTGGCCGGCGCTGGGGTCAGCGCCGACGCCTATCACGTCGCAGCCCCCGACCCGACGGGAGCCGGGGCGGCGCGGGCCGTGCGCCGGGCGTTGCACGCCGCCGGTCTTGACCCGGCGGACGTGGTGCACGTGAACGCGCATGCCTCGGGGACACCGGCTGGCGATCTCGCCGAGAGCCGTGCGCTGCGCGGCGCGCTGGGCGCGGCGCTCGACGGTGTCGCGGTGACGTCGACGAAGTCGATGACCGGACATCTGCTGGGCGCGGCCGGCGCGGTGGAGGCGCTGCTCTGCGTGCTGACGTTGCGGGAGCGGACGGTCCCGGCGACCCGCAACCTCGAGGCGATCGACGACGAGATCACGCTGGACGTGGTGACGATGGACAACAGGCCGATCCGGACCGGCGCGGCGCTGTCGACGTCGTTCGGCTTCGGCGGCCACGATGTCTGCCTCGCCTTCACCCCCTGGCCCTGACCGTCGGTCGCCTCGCCGTGGTCGGTACGTCTGCCCGAGCGGACACCGGACGGCCATGGCGGGAGCATCGGGTGCGCACGATGCTCAGAAAGTCGCCATGCACATGTTGCCAAAGATCCGACTAGCCGTAACCATTGGCCCGTGATGTCCTACGAACAGGTACTGCAGGTGTCCGATCCGCTCGAGCGAGCCGCGTTGGCAGATGATCTGATGTGGGCTGACCATCCGCGCAGACTGGATCTGCGCACAGCACGTGGGGTGGCCATTCGGGAGGCGTTGGAGGCGGGGCGGTCGCCCGACGACGTCGCCCGCCGACTCGTCGTCACCGTGGCCGATCTGACCTGGATGGCCGCGCCTGCGGCATCCGCCGTAGCTTGATCCGTCGAGGGCCGGTCGGACAACGGCGTCCGCCGACCCGAACCCCACTGTCGGTTGTCCACCCTCGGAACCGTGCCGTCACCCACGGCCTTTCAGGGCCGCAGTCGGAACGGTGGGTAGTCGTCCGTGGTCAGAATGACCGCGTAGCAGACCACCCGGTTCGTCCAGCGCAGCACGCCGACGACGAAGTCGAACAGTCCCCGCGGGAGGCGTCCGGTGAGGAGCACGGCGAACCAGCCGACGATCATCGCCGCCACCGTCGCGATATACAGGAAGAACAGCGCGATGTAGTGCGGGACCGCCAGCAGCCACTTGACCAGGGGCAGCCAGCGGTTCAGACGCGCGGCGTCCGGATAGGGAATCGTCAAGTGGACGGCCTGTTCGTCCTCCGTCGAGGGATATTCGTCCCGCAGCAGGGTGAGATAGGCCACGACCCGGTTCGTGAAACTCAGTAGAGCGACATTCCAGTCGAACCACCACCGCGGGTACCTCTGCCGGAAAAGAATCAGCAGCAGGGGAGCGAAGAACAGCAGCCCGCCGCCGAACATCGCACTGTTTCTGCCGTATCCCGTACCGCCGACCGCCGCGAGGACGACCGCGATCGGGATGACCGTGATAATTCGAAAGAACACGGTGAGTCGATCGCGCTCCCCTGTCGGGTAGTCGATCTCGAAGGACACCGGATGGCCGGGGTGCCGCGGCTCTACGCTAAATGTCCCCTGGTCGGTCATGGCTGCTCCCTGGTAAATCGGTAACCTCGTCCTGCCGGCTTATTTTCGGTCAGCGGTGCCGGGTGCGAGAGAGCCATGAGTCCCCCTTTTTCGGTCGGATCGGACCGAGGCGGCCACGGCGAACCATCCGGCTGACGGTGTTCCTTGCCGCCACCCCTGCCACCAGCAAGATTGGTGCGGAATATATTCTTTTGCGCAGTCTTGTCGTCTTTATGGAGAAGGGGATATCGAGAAGGGGAGGCTGTCAGCGCGATGACGACGGCCATGATCTGTCAGGCCGCCCGAGAGGACTGTCCCCGACACCGGGCGGTAGTCCCCGACCCCGGGCGGGTAGGGAGACCGACGGGCCGGCCGCGAGCGGGGTGCTCTGTGGGGCTGCCCGGGCCCCGAGGAGCCGTGGATGCACGAGCTGGCGATCACCCAGAACGTCGTGGACACGATCGTGGAACGGATCGGGGCAGCGCGGGCCACGGCGGTTCACCTGGTCATCGGGCGGGTGTCCGGCGTCGTGCCCGACTCCGTCCGATTCTGTTTCGACCTGGTGGCAGCGGGCACGCCGGTCGAAGGCGCTCGCCTGGAGATCGACGAACCGCCGGGCCGTGCCCGTTGCCGGCGGTGCGGCGCCACGTTCGAGGCCGACGATCGCCTGCTCCTGGTGCTCTGCCCGTGCGGCAGCGCCGACGTCGAGGTGGTCGGTGGCGACGAGCTGATGATCGTTACGGTCGAGGTGACACCCGTGCCGAGCGGCGGAGGTGATGTGGGATGTGTGGAACCTGCGGGTGTGACGACGTCGCGGCGCCGCCCCGGCTGACCTCCCTCGACGGGGTCGACCCCGTCGACCCCGTCCTCGTCGGTCCCGGCCCGGCGCTTGCCGGCCACGCGCCTGACGGGGGGACCACGTCGCGCACCGTGGTTGTCGAGGAGCGGATGCTGGCCAGGAACGACATGCTCGCCGAGGCGAACCGCCGCCGCCTGCTCGCCCGTGACGTGCTGGCGATCAACCTGATGGGCTCGCCGGGATCGGGCAAGACGACGCTGCTGGAGCGGACCGTCCGCGAGTTCGGCGTGGGCGTGCCGATCGCGGTGGTTGAAGGTGATCAGGAGAGTATCCGCGACGCCGAGCGCATCCGGTCCACGGGCGCTCCCGTCGTCCAGATCAACACCGGCCGTGGCTGCCACCTCGATGCGGCCATGATCGACTGTGCGCTGCGTGAGCTCGAACCAGCAGAGGATTCGATGGTGTTCATCGAGAACGTCGGCAATCTGGTCTGCCCGGCGCTGTTCGACCTGGGCGAGCGAGCCCGGGTGGTGCTGATGTCCGTCACCGAAGGCGAGGACAAGCCGACCAAGTATCCGCACATGTTCGCGGCTGCCGATCTCGTCCTGCTCACCAAGTGCGACCTGCTGCCCTACCTCGACGTTGAGGTCGCGCGGTACGAGGCGCAGGTTCACCGGATCAATCCCCGGGTCGACGTACTGCGCGTCCGCGCGACCCCGGGATCGGGGCCGGGTCTGAGGCCGGGGCCTGGCCTGGGCCAGTGGTACGCCTGGCTGCGCGCCGAGCGGGGTGCCGGCCACCGCCCGCGGTCGAGCGGGCCGTCTCACGGTGTTTGAGGCCGCGGCACCCGGGCAACCCGTCGAAGAATAGCTACGAGTGTTCTCGTAACTGCATATAGCCATAATGCGTAGTTACATGTGGTTACAGTACGGTGGGCATCGTCCCCAGGGGTGGTGCCACGGCTCCGCCGAAGGGGGACTGTCATGCTGCTCGCGGGTTCGTCCTGTCCTGGGCATCGCTCGCCATGACGGCGCCCAGCGCGCGGACCACCCTTCACGTGGACGTGGGGGCCGGCACCGGTGCCGACGAGGCCGGTGGGAGCTGTCCCGCCGGTTTCGCGTCGGCCCGTGCAGTGGCTGACGCGGTGCTGTACGAGGGCTATCTGCTCTATCCGTATCGCCGCTCCTCGGGCAAGAACCGGATGCGGTGGCAGTTCGGGGTGCTCGCGCCGCGGCGTTGGGTCGAGGCGGGTGGGCCGGTTCCACGGACCGTCGCCGGATCGACGGATGCGTGGTGCCAGCAGACCGACTGTCTTCTCGAGCTGTCCCCGACCGCCTCGGTTGTCGTCCGGCTGCGCTTTCTGCAACTCCAGCGCCGTTCGGTCGAGGTCAGAGGGGCCGACGGTGCGTTCGGCGAGGTCGACGCGCTGAAGGCGGACGGCGCTGCTCGGCTGAGTTTCGACGAGGCGGTGCCGCGCGAGGCCGGTCTCACCCTCGACCTGGCCGACCTGGCCGACCTGGCCGACCTGGCCGACCTGGCCGACCTGGCTGACCTGGCCGACCCGGCCGACCCGGCTGTGCGGGGCCGGTCGGCGGAACAGGCTGATCGTGGAGAGTCGTTCAGCCTGAGCCTGCCCGGTGGCATGGAGATCGAGCCGTTGGATGATCGCGGCAACCCGGCGGGCCGCGACGTTGGGCGCGGCGGTGCGGCTCGGGTGGTTCGCCGGCGGTGGCCGGTCTCGGCGACGGTCCGGGTGTCCGTGACGCGGGCTGCGGCTCCCTTCCGGCTGTACCGGCTGCGCCTGGTCGTCGAGAACACGGTGGCGGACGTCCCCGCCGGCGCCGCGCGACCGATGGCGCTGCGCCGATCGATGATCGCGACACACAGCCTCCTGGGTGCGTGCGGGGGACGGTTCCTCTCGCTGCTCGATCCGCCGACCTGGGCCGCCGGGGCGACACGGGAGTGTGAGAACATCCACACCTTCCCCGTTCTCGCCGGTGCCGACGGAGCGCCGGACGTGATGCTGTCCTCGCCGATCATCCTGTACGACCATCCCCGGATCGCCCCCGAGAGCCCGGGTGACCTCTTCGACGCCACCGAGATCGATGAAATCCTCTCGCTGCGCACGCTGGCTCTGACCGACGACGAGAAACACGAGGCTCGGGCGACCGATCGCCGCGCCGCGGAGATTATCGACCGGGTCGACGGGATCCCGCGGGACACACTCGCCCGCCTGCATGGCGCCGTCCGGTCGCTGCGACCGGTTCCGTCGGTCGGGGCCGCGCCGGCCGGCGTACCGGTTGCCGCCGCGACCACGCGATGGTGGGAGCCGGAGGCGGACCGGTCGGTCCGTCCGGACAGTGACAGTGTTTCCCTGGACGGCGTGATGATCGCTAAGGGCAGCCGGGTCCGGCTGCATCCCCGTGACCGTGGAAGCAGCTGTGGAAGCGACGCGCACGACATGTTTCTCAGGGGGCGCGAGGCCCGGGTTCAGGCCGTCTTTCTGGACGTTGACGGCGCCTGGCACGTCGCGGTGTCCCTGGACGACGACCCGGCCGCCGAACTGCACCGGTGGTACGGCCGTCATTACTACTTCGCACCCGAGGAGCTGGCACCGCTCACCGACGGACCGGGTGCGTCATGATCGGGCCGGCGCCCACCCGCGTGGGTCCGCCCGCGGGTTCCTCCGCGGGTCCACCGCGCGTCCTCGTCGCCGGGATCGGCAACGTGTTCCTCGGCGACGACGGATTCGGGGTGGAGGTTGTGCGCCGCATCGACCCGGCGGACCTGCCGGCCGGGGTGGACGTCGTCGACTACGGGATCCGCGGCGTGCATCTCGCCTATGAGCTCCTCGACGGCCGGTACGACGTGGTGATCCTCGTCGACGCGGTCCCGTCGACCGATCCACCGGGGACTCTCGTGGTGCTCCGGCCCGAACTTGACGGGGCCGGCGTCAACGACATTCCCGTTGACGACATCCCCCCCGTCGATGACATCCCCCTCATGGACGCCCATGGCATGTCTCCCGACGTGGTCCTGCGGTTGCTGCGGGGCCTCGGTGGCGATGTCGGCCGAGTGCTGGTCGTCGGCTGCCGACCCGCCGTCGTCGAGGAGCGGATGGGACTGTCCCGCGCCGCGGGGGCTGCCGTCGGCGACGCGGTGCGGCTCATCGCGCAGATCGTCCGAGACCCCGGCTCGTGGGGTCCATCCCCAGCATCCGCCAGTAGGAGGGAGGGGCCGAGATGACGGCCACGAACCCGCAGTCCGGGAGCTCGCGACGCGGCGGTTTCGACGAGGTGCACATCCTCTGGATCTCCGAGGGGATGAGCTGCGACGGCGACACGGTGTCGGTGACCGCGGCCTCCCAGCCAGCGATCGAGGATGTCGTCACCGGGCTCGTGCCGGGGTTGCCGACGGTCCATCTGCATAACAAGGTGCTGTCGCCGACCGTCGGCGGGGAGGAGTTCCTGGCCCCGTACCGAGCCGCGGCCCGCGGTGACATCGAGCCGTTCATCCTCGTCATCGAGGGCTCGATTCCGAACGAGAACATCCACGGCGACGGGTACTGGACGTCGTTCGGGAACGATCCGGACACCGGCCAGCCGCTGACCCTGAACTGGTGGATCGACCGGCTGGCACCCAGGGCGTGGGCGGTCGTCGCGATCGGCACCTGCGCCGCGTACGGCGGGATCCACGCGATGGCCGGCAACCCGACCGGGTCGATGGGCCTTGCCGACTACCTGGGCCATGACTTCACCTCCGCCGGCAACCTGCCGATTGTCAACGTCCCCGGCTGCCCGGTTCAACCGGACGACTTCATGGAGACGCTGACCTGGGTGCTTTACCACGCGGCGGGCACGGCACCGCCGCCACCGCTGGACGACCAACTCCGACCCCAGTGGATCTTCGGTCGGACCGTGCACGAGGGCTGTGACCGGGCGGGCTACTACGAACAGGCCGATTTCGCGAAGGACTACAACTCGCCGAAGTGTCAGGTGAAGATTGGCTGCTGGGGTCCGGTGGTGAACTGCAACGTGCCCAAGCGCGGGTGGATGGGCGGGCTGGGCGGCTGCCCGAACGTGGGCGGCATCTGCATTGCCTGCACGATGCCGGGATTCCCGGACAAGTTCATGCCGTTCATGGACATGCCGCCGGGAGGGAGCCTGTCCTCGCGCGCGATCAAACCCTACGGGTCGTTCATCCGCAGGCTGCGTGGCATCACCAATGCGACGGCGAACACCGAGCCGAAGTGGCGGCACAACCGGGAGCTGCTGACCACCGGCTACGACCCGCATTACCGCCCCTAGGACCGGGCCGGAGCCCACGTCGGCGAGACGGCAGGCGGGGCGGCACACCCGGTCTGTCCGGGCCGGGCCCAGCGATGCCGGAGGGAGTGTGCGATGACGACGACCAGGCAGTCGAGAACCGGGGAGAAGCCCGCCCAGATCGTGGAGATGGCGTGGGACCCGATCACGCGCATCATCGGCAACCTCGGGATCTACACGAAGATCGACTTTGCCAACCGGCGGGTCACCGAGTGTCACAGCACCTCGTCGCTGTTCCGCGGCTATTCGGTGTTCATGAAGGGCAAGGATCCGCGGGACGCGGGTTTCATCACCAGCCGCATCTGCGGCATCTGTGGGGACAACCACACCACCTGCTCGGTCTACGCCCAGAACATGGCGTACGGCATCGCGAACCCGCCGATGGCGGAATGGATCATCAATCTCGGAGAGGCCGCCGAGTACCTGTTCGATCACACGATCTTCCAGGACAACCTGGTGTTCGTGGACTTCTGCGAGGCGATGGTCAAGCAGACCAATCCCGGCGTGCTGGCCCGGGCAGAGGCCACCGCCGCACCGAACGCGGCCGTGCACGGGATGCGGACTATCGCTGACATCATGCGTTCGTTCAACCCGTTCGAGGGGGAGATCTACCGGGAGGCCCTCAAGGTTAGCCGGATCACCCGCGAGATGTTCTGCCTGATGGAGGGCAGGCACGTGCACCCCTCCACGCTGTATCCGGGCGGGGTCGGCACGATGCCGGAACCGACGGTGTTCACCGACTACCTCAGCCGGCTGATGGAGATCCTTGATTTCGTCAAGAAGGCCGTCGCGTTGAACGACGACCTGTTCGACTTCTGGTACGAGGCGCTGCCCGGTTACGAGGAGGTCGGCCGCCGCCGGGTGCTGCTGGGCTGCTGGGGCGCGTTCCAGGATCCGAACGTCGTGGACTACCGGTACGAGAACATGACCACCTGGGGCCGGGCGATGCACGTGACACCCGGGATCGTCGTCGACGGCGATCTGCTGACCACCGACCTGGTGGAGATCAATCTGGGTATCCGGATCCTGCTGGGCAGTTCCTTCTACCAGGACTGGGTGAACGAGGAGCCGTTCGTCACCCGGGATCCGCTCGGAAATCCGGTCGACATGCGCCATCCGTGGAACCAGACGACGCTGCCGGTGCCGCAGAAGCGGGACTTCGGGGAGAAGTACAGCTGGGTGATGAGCCCGCGGTGGCTTGACGCCCGCAGCGGCGAGCATCTCGCCCTGGATACCGGGGGAGGGCCCTTCGCTCGGCTTTACACCACGGCACTCGCCGGACTGGTGAACACCCCCTACGTCACCGCGACCGGGGGCGCGGTGAACATCTCGCTGCCGCGCAGCCGCACGCTGCCCGCCGTCGACCTGCAGTGGAAGCCGCCGGCCTGGTCGAACGCGATCGAGCGGGACCGGGCCCGTGTCTACTTCGTCGCCTACGCGGCGGCGATGGCGCTGTACTTCCTCGAGCAGGGCATGGATCGGGTGCGCTCGGGTGACACCCGGGTGTTCTGCGACTTCGACGTGCCGGACGAGACGATCGGCTGCGGTTTCCACGAGGCGGTGCGCGGCGTGCTGTCGCACCACATGGTGGTGCGCGACGGCAAGATCGCAAATTATCACCCCTACCCGCCGACGCCGTGGAACGGCAGCCCCCGCGACTTCTTCGGAACTCCGGGCCCCTACGAGGACGCGGTACAGAACATGCCGATCTTCGAGGAGAACGGTCCGGAGGGGTTCAAGGGCGTTGATGTGATGCGGACGGTGCGCAGCTTCGACCCCTGCCTGCCCTGCGGGGTGCACATGTATCTCGGTCGGGGCCGCACCCTGCGCACGGTGCACTCGCCGATGTTCGGGGCCAGCCATGGTTGATCCGGACGGCGCGGGTGGGCACCGGCTCGACGATCTCGCTGTGCGGGGCCGGCTCGCCCACCTCGACGAGGTGCTGGCGCAGGTGGAGCGCATTCCGGGGCCGAGTGGTGAGCTGGCGATCGACGCGGTGGCAACACTCGCGGCGGTGTACGGCGAGGCGCTGGCCCGAGCCGTCGGATACGCGTCGGGAGCCCCGGAGGTGCTCGCCGCGTTCACCGGCGACGAGCTGCTCGACCATCTGCTCGTCCTGCACGACGTCCATCCTGAGCCGGTCGGGGCCCGGGTCGCGCGGGCGATCGAGCAGCTTCGACCCGCAGTCCGGGACCGGGGTGGGGAGATCGAGCTGAGTGGGATCGAACGGGGGGTGGCCGAGGTCCGGCTGACCCTCGGCGGGTGTGGCTCGACCTCGGCGGGGGTCACCGAGGCGGTTCGCCAGGCCGTGCTCGCCGTCGCGCCGGAGCTGTCCGACGTCCGGCGCCTACCCGCGCCGGGTGAACCCGAGCGGACCGCCTTCGTTCCCCTCGACACCGTGCTCGCCCGGCCCGTCGCCGACGGGGTGGGTCCATGACGGCCCCGATGTCCCCGACGGCCGACGGCGCGTTGCGGCGGCTTGTGCGCGCCGCGACCGACCGCGCCGGCGCGGCCGAGGCCCGCTGCGACATGTGCCGGACCGCCGTGCCGGCGGAGCATCGGCACATCCTCGACGAACAACGCGACGAGCTGCTCTGCGCCTGCCAGGCGTGCGCGCTGCTGTTCGACCGGGAGGCGGCCGGACGTGGGCACTTCCGGCTCGTTCCCCGGCGACGGCTGCGGCTTCCCGCACTCGACGCGGACGAGCTGGGTACCCCGGTGGGGTTGGCGTTCTTCGTCGTCGGGACCGACGGCTCGGTCAGCGCCCGCTATCCCAGCCCGATGGGCGCCACCCGCTGGGGCGTCGCGCCCGGCACGTGGCGCGGCATCGTGCGGCGCTGCCCGGCGCTGGGTGACCTGACACCGCTGGTCGAGGCGCTGCTGACGAACACTACCCACGGCCGCCACGAGCACTGGATCGTTCCCGTCGACGACTGTCACCGGCTCGTGGCGGTCATCCGGCGGGAGTGGAGGGGCCTGTCCGGAGGCCTGCGCGTGTGGCCGGCGATCGACGGGTTCTTCGCCGATCTCGGCCGCCGGCCCGCAAGCCCGGTGCGGGCCGCACGGCCGGTGCATCTCACGGGCCAGGGCCGCGCTGGCCCCGCGGGGCGGGGCTGAGAGGAAAGAGAGGGAGGGCAGGACGAGATGGCCGAGATCCGGGTCGGTAAGCCCGACGTCGCGCCGGACGCCACCGCGCACGTCAAGGGGGTTGCACAGGGCAACGCGACCGGTTCGTACCGATGGCAGGTGGGGCACCACGCCGATGGCAGCGCCGACGCTCGGCGCTCCACCGGCGTCCGACCGAAGAGGCGCAATCCCGTCGCGCCGAGGAGCATGCCCAACCTGCCGCCGGGGTAGCGCCCAGCAGGCGGCGCACCACCCGAAGCCCGCGGACACGCGTGGGAAAACGGTACCGAGGAGGTGGACATGAGTAGTCGCAAGCTGGTGCTGGCGACAGTCGGCGTGGCCGGTGCCGTCGGCCTATTCTGGAGGGAGTATCCGGCCCTCGTCCGATACATCAGGATCGAGAAGATGTGATGGCGGACGGCACGGCGGGCCGCATGACCCGGCCGGTGCTCTCGGTGGGCGGGGCCGGTGAACCGAGCCGGGAGGCCGGCCCAGGCGGCCGGGCCCGGCGACGGTTCGTCGTCCAGGGGCTGGTCCAGGGGGTCGGCTTCCGGCCGTTCGTCCACGCCGCCGCGACGGAGCTGGCTCTGACCGGCTGGGTGCGCAACGACACCGGCGGCGTGGTCGCGGAGGTCGAGGGAACCCCCGGCGCAGTCGAGGACTTCGCCCGCCGGCTTCGCTGCGACGTGCCGCCGCTGGCCATGGTCGAGCGGGTCGTGACCACGGAACTTCCGCCCTGCGGCGGATCCGGCTTCGCGATCGTCCGATCCCGGCCGGCCGCGGGTGGGCGTACGGCGGCGGCCCCCGACGTGGCGACATGCCCGGATTGCCTGCGGGAACTGGCCGATCCCGCGGACCGGCGTTACCGGCATCCGTTCATCACGTGCACCAACTGCGGACCCAGGTTCACGATCATCACCGACCTTCCCTACGACCGGCCGGCAACGACGATGGCCCGGTTCGCCATGTGCCCCGTGTGTGAGCGGGAGTACTCCGATCCGGCCGACCGACGTTTCCATGCCCAGCCGATCGCCTGCCCGGCGTGCGGACCGCGCCTGGAGTTCGTGTCGCCGTTGGGCGCGCCGCGGACCGGCGAGGACGCGCTCGCCGCGGCGCGGCGGCTGCTCGCCGACGGTGGCGTCCTGGCGGTGAAGGGGGTGGGCGGCTACCACCTCGCCTGCGTCGCCACCGACCCGACGGCGGTGACGACCCTGCGACGCCGCAAACGGCGCGGCGGCAAGCCGTTCGCCGTCATGGTCCACGACCTGGCTGCGGCCCGGGCCCTGGCGCATGTCGACGAGCGGGAGGCGGCCCTGCTCACCGACCCCGCTCGGCCCATCGTGCTGGTGCGCCGCCGTCGCGACGGCCGTCCCGCGCTCGCCGACTCCGTTGCCCCGGACAACCCCGATCTCGGTCTGCTGCTGCCCTACACGCCGGTGCACCATCTGCTGCTCGGCCTGCCAGGCGAGCCCGTGCCCCTCCATCGAACCGTCGGCACCGCCGGATGGCCGCCGTTGGTGATGACCTCCGGGAACCTCGGCGGCGAGCCGATCGCGGCCGAGGACACCGACGCCCTGCGCCGGCTCGCCCCGCTTGTCGATGGCTGGCTGCGCCACGACCGTCCGATCCGGGTGCCCTGCGACGACTCCGTTGTCCGGGTGGTCGATGGTGCCCCGTCGCCGGTACGCCGCTCGCGTGGCTACGCGCCGTTGCCGGTGCCGCTGCCGTTCGAGGTGCCCCCGACGCTGGCCGTCGGGGCCGACCTCAAGAACACCTGCGGCCTGGGCGCGGGCCGGTCGGCCTGGCTCAGCGGGCACATCGGGGACATGGACGACCTGGCCACCCTGCGCGCCTTCGACGCCGCCGAGCGGCACCTCGAGCACCTGACCGGCGTCACCCCCCGCCAGCTCGTCACCGACGCGCATCCGGGCTATCGGTCGCGCCAGTGGGCTGTGCGGCACGCCGCCGGCCGACCGATACGGACCGTGCAGCATCACCATGCCCATGTGGCCGCGCTGATGGCCGAGCACGGCCTCGACGGCACCCGGCCGGTGGTGGGATTCGCCTTTGACGGGACCGGCTACGGCCCCGACCGGGCCGTGTGGGGCGGCGAGGTGCTGATCGCCGACTACCGCGGGTTCCGGCGCTTCGCCCACCTGGGCTATGTGCCGCTTGCCGGTGGGGACGCCGCGGTTCGGCGGCCCTGCCGGATGGCGCTCGCCCATCTGCACGCCGCCGGAGTCCGCTGGGATCCCACCCTGCCGCCGGTCGTCGCCTGCCCGCAGCCGGAGCGGCGGGTGCTGACCCACCAGCTGGCCAGCGGGCTGGGCTGCGTGCCGACCTCCAGCATGGGGCGGCTCTTCGACGCGGTCAGCTCGCTGCTCGGCATCCGTCACGAGGTCGACTTCGAGGCGCAGGCGGCGATCGAGCTGGAGGCCCGGGCGCGCACCGCGGCCGGCGGCGGCGCGGACGACCGCGAACGCCACGCGTTCGCCCTGCGCGGGCAGGGGCTGGGCAGGCCGCTGATTATCGACCCGGCGCCGGTCATCCGGGCGATGGTGAGGGATCTGTCGGCCGGGCTCGCCGTGGACATCGCCGCGGTCCGTTTCCACACAGCCGTCGTGGCGATGATCGTGGACCTCGCCCGGCGGGCACGCGGCGAGGTGGGCCTTGACCTGGTCGGACTCACCGGCGGGGTCTTCCAGAACGCCGTTCTGACGACGGCTGCATCCAGGGCACTGCATGCGGGGGGCTTCACGGTGCTGCGGCATGCGCGGGTACCTCCGAATGACGGGGGGATCGCTCTCGGTCAGCTGCTCGTCGCCGCAGCGCGGGAGAAGACGCGGGAAAAGGGGTGAGGAACAGGTGTGTCTCGCGGTTCCAGGACGGGTGGTGGGGATCGAGGAACGCCACGGGGCCCGGATGGCCGAGGTCGATTTCGGGGGTGTGCGCAAGGACGTCTGCCTGCAGTACCTGCCCGAGGTCATGGTCGGCGAGTACGTGATCGTGCATGTGGGGTTCGCGATCCAACGGCTGGACGAACGCTCGGCGGTGGAGTCGCTGGCCACCTTCGCGCGGATGGGACTCCTGACCGAGGAGCTGGGTGACGGTGCGGCCGGTGTGAGTGCCACGGCCCGCGGGGCCGGCGAGGAGGGGGTGACGCGGTGAGGTATCTGGAGGAGTTCCGGGATCCGGAGCTGGCCGGTCGGCTGCTGGAACAGATCCACGCGACGACGACTCGCCCATGGTCGATCATGGAGGTCTGCGGTGGGCAGACTCACTCGCTCATCCGGCACGGTATCGATCAGCTTCTGCCCGAGGGCATCGAGATGATCCACGGCCCCGGCTGCCCGGTGTGCGTGACCCCGCTTGAGATCATCGACAGGGCGCTGGAGATCGCCGCACGGCCGGGCGTCATCTTCTGCTCCTTCGGCGACATGCTGCGGGTGCCGGGGAGCGATCGGGACCTCTTCCGGGTGAAGAGCGCGGGCGCCGACGTCCGGGTGGTCTACTCCCCGCTGGACGCCCTGACGATCGCCCAGCGCAACCCCGATCGGGAGGTCGTGTTCTTCGGGATCGGATTCGAGACCACCGCGCCGGCCAACGCGATGACGGTCTTCCAGGCGAAACGGCTCGACTTGGGCAACTTCTCCCTGCTGGTGTCGCACGTGCTGGTACCGCCGGCGATTGCCGCGATCATGGAGTCGCCGAGCTGCCGCGTCCAGGGGTTCCTGGCCGCTGGTCACGTCTGCAGCGTGATGGGCACCGGCGAGTACCCGGCCCTGGCACGGCGTTACGGCGTGCCGATCGTGGTCACCGGCTTCGAACCACTCGACCTCCTCGAGGGCATCCGCCGCACCGTGGTGCAGCTGGAGGCCGGCCGACACGAGGTGGAGAACGCCTATCCCCGAGCGGTTCCGGCAGCCGGCAACCCGGCCGCCATCGCGATGCTGCGGGATGTTTTCGAGGTGGCCGACCGGGCCTGGCGGGGCATCGGTGTCATCCCGGGCAGCGGCTGGCGCCTGTCGCCGGCCTACCGCGACTTCGACGCGGAGCTGCGGTTTGCCGTCGCGGATGTCCACACGGCCGAGTCGTCGGCGTGCCGATCGGGCGAGGTGCTCCAAGGCCTGATCAAGCCGCATGAGTGCGCGGCCTTCGGACGGCAGTGCACTCCGCGGACCCCGCTCGGCGCGACCATGGTGTCCTCCGAAGGGGCCTGTGCCGCCTACTACCTCTACCGCCGGATGAGCACCTCCCCGGCGATTGCGCAGCCCCTGCCGGAAGCGGGACGTGCGCCGGAAGCGGGACATGTGCTGGAGGTGGGACGTGCGCTGGAGGTGGGACGTGCGCTGGAGGTGGGACATGGTGGATGAGGCCGCGACGGCGGTGGATCCGGCCGCGTGGACCTGCCCGGCGCCGTTGGTGGAGTGCCCCACGATCGTGATGGGGCATGGCGGCGGGGGGGCGATGTCGGCCGAACTCGTCGAGCATCTCTTCCTGCCGGCCTTCGCAGCCGCCGGCGCGGGCGGTCCGGAGGACCTGGGGGATGCGGCCGTGGTCACCGTCGACGGCGCACGGGTGTCGTTCACCACCGACTCCTACGTCGTTCGACCGTTGTTCTTCCCTGGCGGCTCGATCGGTGATCTTGCGGTCAACGGAACCGTCAACGACCTGGCGATGTCCGGCGCCGAACCCCGGTACCTCTCGACCGCATTCATCCTGGAAGAGGGCACCGAGCTGACCGATCTCGGCCGGGTGGCGGATGCGCTCGGAGCGGCGGCCCGTGCCGCGGGCGTCCGGCTGGTCACCGGCGACACCAAGGTCGTCGATGCCGGTCACGGTGATGGGGTCTACGTCAACACGGCGGGGATCGGCCTGGTTCCCGACGGCGTTGACATCCGGCCCGCTCGGGCCCGGCCGGGCGACGTCGTCCTGGTCAGCGGCGAGATCGGGCTGCACGGGATCGCCGTGCTCAGCTGCCGGGAGGGCCTGGAATTCGCCACGGAGGTCCGCAGTGACACCGCACCGTTGCACGGACTGGTCGGCGCCATGTTGCGCACCGGCGCGGACGTGCACGCCCTGCGGGACCCGACGCGCGGAGGACTGGCCGCGACACTCAACGAGATTGCGCGGACCGCGCGGGTGGGAATCGTCATCACCGAACGGCATGTTCCCGTTCCCGAGCCGGTCCTCGACGCCTGCAGCATTCTCGGGCTGGACCCCTTCTACATCGCCAACGAGGGCAAGCTCGTGGCGATGGTCGCGCCGCGGGACGCCGATCGGGTGCTCGAGGCGATGCGCGCGCGCCCACTCGGCCGAAACGCGGCTGTGATAGGTACGGTGACCGCGGAACACCCGGGAATGGTGGTCGCGAGGACCGGTCTCGGCGCGAGCCGCCTGGTGGACCTCCCGGTCGGTGAGCAACTTCCCCGAATCTGCTGAATCTCTGAGCTGTTTTCGAGTCCAGGGTGGACCCGTGCATTCCGGTCCGCGCCTCCGTCGCCGAATTCGACAAGATCCCCGGGCAGGTGGAATGGTGAGGTGCATGCCTGTCGGCCTCTCGGTGGCGGGCTGGGGCTCAGGGAGTGACCGGCTGGCGCGCCGCGGGCGTCCGGCGGAATGCGGAGAGGACGTCCTCCGGACGCTCGGAGACGGGCGTCGGCGGCTCGGGATGGCGGCGATCATGGTCGGGTGGCCGGGAACGGTCTGTACGTGAACATGGTTGTAAGCGTAGACCTCTCGCCCGGCGATGTCGAACACGCGTTCGTTTCTGTGGTCGCGGCTCCGTCTTGGGGGTGTGGTCGTAATCGTGAAAGGATGACCCGTCGTTCCGCGTTGAACGTTGGTCTCAACCGAGGTAGCGTAGGCGGGTATTGGCGCGGTTGTTTCCGTCGAGGGCGAGAGTGGAGGCATCAGGCTTGCGGTCGGTTGGGGCTGTGGTGGTATGCTTCACTCTTAAGTCGTCCGGCCCGCCATGTGGCGGTTGGGCGGACGAAGCGGCGGTGGATAATCGTATGGTCTTTCGGGTGTTGTTGAGGTGAGTCGTGAGTACAGGTAAGGTTCTTCGCTTCGACCATGTTCGGGGTTACGGTTTCATAGCTCCCAGTGACGGTGGAGACGATATTTTCCTACATGCCAACGATCTTCTTGTTGAGAAGAATCTCGTCATCCCTGGGGCCGTCATGGAGTTCGAGATCGAGGAGGGCGAGCGTGGGCTGAAGGCCAGTGCGGCCCGCATCCTCAGGTCCGCGCCCGCGGCTTCGGGTCTGGCCGCTCCGGCGCCGACGAGGGGAACCGTCCACGCGGACGATTCCGACGCTCTCTGCGACGTCCTGCCGGTCGGGGAGTTCACCCAGGAAATCACCGAACTGTTGCTCCGGATCGACCCGACCCTGACGGGGACGCAGATAGTCCGGATCAGAAGCGAGCTGATGGGCGTGGCCGAGAAGTACGGTTGGATCGAGAGCTGACGCGTATCCGGGCAGGGCGACGTCAAAGTAGGTACGGCGTGGCGTCTTGAGTTTGTGGTCGGCTACTGCTAGGGGTCGGGCCGCGAAGGGCCCTGGAACGCGGCAGACGCGGCACCTACAGGAAGATCTGAGTTCTCACGCAAAGGTCTTCCAGAAGCAGGTGCCGCGTCCGTGTCTGTAGTGTCCCCCATGTTGTGGCTTGAGTGTCAGCAGGAGCAGGTTGAGGTCTCGACAGCCGCGCAGGTCGCGGGGCTGGTCGCGGTGTTGCGGCGGGTACCGGACTGGCGCGACCCGCGGGGTGTTCGCTACGAGCTCGCGCCGGTCCTGGCGTTGTGGGTCGCGGGCAACATCGCAGGTCACGACACCACCGTGGCGGTGTGGGAGTGGGCCTGCGCCCTCCCGGTCGGGGTGCTGGCCGGCCTCGGGTTCCCTCGTCGGGTGCCGTCGGAGCGCACGATCCGGCGGATCGTGGAGGAAGGCCCGCCCGGGCAGTTGGACCAGGCGCTGTCGGGCTGGACCGCCGCGGTCGCGCCCGGGCCCGCGGACCCGGGCGGCCTGGTAGCGGTGGCCTTTGACGGGAAGGTGATGAAGGGCGCCCGTTCCCGCCCGCCACAGGGGTCGGTGCGCCAGGAGGCGGTCGTCGAGGCCGTCCGCCACGACACCGGGACCGCGCTCGGGCATCAACGGGTCGTGGCCGGCGACGAGATCGCCTCGGTACGGAGGCTGGTCAACCGGGTGTGTGACCACAACACGCTGGTCACGACCGACTGCCTGCACGCACACGAACCCTTGGCCCGGGCGATCCGGGCGAAGGGCGGCCACTGGCTTTTCTCGATCAAGGGCAACCAGCCCACCGTGCGGGCGAAGCTGGCCGGGCTGCCGTGGGACGAGTTCGGAAACCAGCACGTGACCCGGGAGAAGGCCCACGGCCGGATCGAGGAACGCGCGCTGAAGGCGTTGACCCCCTCCGCGCCGTCCCTGGTCGGGTTCCGAGGTACCCGGCAGGTGGTCAAGCTGGCCCGGACCACCCGCCGTAAGAAGACCACGACCAGCCCGGCTGCGACCTCGACCGAGGAGTTCTACCTGGTCACGAGCCTGTCCACCGACCAGGCCAGCCCCGCGCAGCTGGCCCGGTGGGCTCGTGGCCACTGGACGGTCGAGGCCATTCACCATGTCCGCGACCGGACCATGGACGAGGACCGCCACACCATCCGCACCAAGAACGCCGCCCTGAACTGGGCCATCGCCCGCGATACCACGATCAGCGCACTACGCCTGGCAGGCTACAAGAACATCAGACAGGCCCGCCGAGCCACCATCAGAGACCCTGGGCTCGTCCTCCAGATCATCGCCCTGACCAGCCAAAACAGACTTTGACGGAGCCCTGGTATCCGGGCGTCTTTCTCACGTCCGGCTCTCCCTTCCCCGGACGTGGGAGGGCCTCGGAGGCCTCGGGGCGGGAGGATAAGGATCCCCCCGGGGCGGTCCAGCGGAGTCGGGCAGGTGCCGTCGTTCAGCGTCCCGCGCGGCGGCTGTTCTTCCTGCCGAGGTGTCAACTGCCGCGTATCGTCGCGCAAACGAAAGTACACCGTGTCCTATATCACAGATTCGGGGGCCCGCGGAGTCCGTAGTAGGACGACCTGACGCGGTCTGTGCCGGTGGCACACTGGCCGGGTGACCGACGGGGGCAACACGGACGACGCGACCGGTTCCGATCCGGACTGGGACTTCTTCGTCTCGTACACGGCAGTTGATCGCGAATGGGCGGAGTGGATCTCCTGGCAGCTCGAAGCAGACGGCTACCGCGTCCTCGTCCAAGCCTGGGACTTCGTCCCCGGATCGAACTGGCAGATCCGCATGCAACAAGGCGTCCAACACGCCCGACACACCCTCGCCGTACTCTCCGGCGCCTACCTGACCTCGATCTACGGCCATGCCGAATGGCAAGCCGCCCACGCCGCCGACCCTCACGGCTTCAAACGCAAACTCCTCCCGGTACGGGTCGAAGACTGCCCACGGCCAGGACTCCTCGGCGCCGTCGTCTCCATCGACCTGTTCCACCACGACGCCGACAAAGCCGGCCGACACCTCCTCGACCACGTCCGCCACACCCTCACCGGACGCGCTAAACCCACCACACCCCCCAACTTCCCCACACACCGACCGAACCCACCAACCCACGAACCGGCCTTCCCCGCAAACGAACCCGCACCCACCGACACATCCCCTGACCCGCATGACCAGCAGAGCACCGAAGATCTACTCGCCCACCAACGCCGCACCCTCGGCCCCGATCACACCCACACCCTCGCGACCGCCAACTTGCTCAGGTCGCCCCTGGGCAACCTTGGCGAGCACGCCGCGGCACGCACCCTGTTCGAGGACACCCTCACCCGCCAACGCGCCACCCTCGGCCCCGACCACACCAATACCCTCACGACCGCCATGGCGCTCGGCTGGACCCTGGGCAACCTTGGCGAGCACGCCGCGGCACGCACCCTGTTCGAGGACACCCTCACCCGCCAACGCGCCACCCTCGGCCCCGACCACACCAATACCCTCACGACCGCCATGGCGCTCGGCTGGACCCTGGGCAACCTTGGCGAGCACGCCGCGGCACGCACCCTGTTCGAGGACACCCTCACCCGCCAACGCGCCACCCTCGGCCCCGACCACACCAATACCCTCACGACCGCCATGGCGCTCGGCTGGACCCTGGATCGGCTTGGAAAGCGGCATCTCGGACGTTAGTGATCATTCGGAAAAGATGCCCCCCGGCTGGGTGTATTTGCGCTTTCGGGATCTTCATCGCAGAACCGAAAGTACACCGTGATCTGCGACACAGAACCGAAGTGGATGCGGACGTCCTGCGGCGATCCATACAGGTGGCGACCGTAGTACTTGGTTGGAGTCTCTGGGGATGCCGCCCGACGGTCGGGCCGACTGGGCGCCGAACCTCGCTCGCAGCTCGGTCCGGCTCTCCGTCCCAGCCCTTGGTCTGGCGCTCGCTCCGCACCTCGGGGCTGCCCGCATGGGGTCCGACGACACGAACGGCCATTCCATGAATGGAGGCAGGAAACGGTGACCATGCCGGCAAAAAACGGCGTGGGCGTTTCCTGTGAAACATTCCCATCCGCGCGAAATGCCTGCATGGTGTGGATCTTCAGGGTCTTATGGATGGTGGAAGGTAAGTGAATAGGCGGCCCGGAGTGGTGTTACCAGCACCAATCTCCGGGCCTTGATCCCAAATCCTGCGTGAACAGGAGTGTGGAACCCATGGCCATGGTGCCATATGGGCCGATCGGTGGCGGTAACCGGTCGGTGACGAGCGTGGATCTCCAGGTGCATCCGGCGGAGTCGGCGGATGTGCATCTTCCGATGCCGGGTCCTCGGTTCTCGGTGATGCGTCCGACCCTGCTGCTTCCGGCCGGGGTGCGGGTGAGCGTGGCCGGTGACATGCCGTATGACGTGGCGGCGCGCTGGTGGGACTCGCTGACGGTCGCGGGGTCGGCGGCGAGCCAGTGGTACTACTCGCAGATCAACGGCTGGCCCGGTGGTCATCGTCGGGACGGGGGCCGGTGATGGCGGGCTCGCTGCGGGCGTTGCACTTCATCCGTCAGGATGCCGGCGGCTACGGCGACCTGGCAGACCAGCGGGCGGTGTTCGCGGTGGCATGTACGGCGCGCGGCTGGCGGGCCGGGGGTGCGGTCCGCCAGATCGGGTCCGCACGCCTGGTCGGCGGTCGTCCGGCTGGTCGGGTCGGGGGCGTACGGCGTGGTCGTGGTCGACACGCTGGAACGGCTCGCGGCCACCGAAACCGGGCGGATGGCGGTCCTGGGCCTGCTGCGCCGGACGGGGGTGCGGCTGCTGGTCGCACGCGAACCCCTCGACACCGGCGACGCGATCGGCCGTGCCCTCGCCGATTCCCTGCTCGACCCGGAGGAACAGCGGACACCGCTCGCGGCATGACCTGACCCACGGCTGAGCAAACCCGGGTTCGGGGGCTTCCACGCCACCCGACCCGGGTTTTGATCTTTCACAGAGCCCCGGCTGAGCTGATCTCCTCCGTCGGTCGGGCGGCGGAGGCGATCAGCGGACGTGCCGCGCCTTCCCCCTCCTCCAGAGTGAGGGCCGGGGTTTGGGGCGGAGCCCCAACAACCAGCAACGGCATTACCCTCGCCGGACCTCGCTCGACCCGTCGACCATCCGCGTGGACCAGCGGCACCCTGACCGCCGATCGTCACGGTCGTCACGGACCCCCTGGCGGGGGTCTGACGGGCCGACGGGCCGACGGGCCCACGGGGCGACGCTCCGGCCGGGGTGCCGACCGGAGGGAGGCGGGGCCCCGGCCGGGTGTGGCGATCCCGTAGGCGCGGCGCGCACGGCGACGCGCGGCGCGTGCGGCAGGCCCCCCGCGGCGGCCGAAGGCCGCCCTTGACGGGGTAGAGAACATTGGCGACGATCTAGATGGTTGGGCCTGCTGGGAGCGCACGGCGCTCAGATGAGACCTGTTCACCCAGGTCGCGGACGGGTTCGAGCCGTGCCCACTCCTCGTTGCGGGCGAGGGTGCGCCAAATACCGGCGGCCCGGTTGAAGGTCGGGCCGTTGGTCACTTCCTTGCCGTCAACGATCATGAGGGCGTCGCTTGCTGCGGTGGCTGCCTGTTCGGGGTCCGGGTGGGTGCGGTGGATGAAGGCCCGTGCGAGTGCGAGATGGGTGCCGGCGGTGCTGACGTACCGTCCGGTTCCGCTGAGCATCGCCAACGATGCGCGGGCGTGTGGCTCGGCTTCGTCACCCTTGCCGAGATAGCCGAGTACCACCGCATTGAAAGCTTCGCTGGACTCTTCGTCAATCGGTGAAGGTCCTGGCAGGCGGTTGCCGGTCCAGACATGATCATTCATGGTCCGCAAGGCGGTTAGTGCTTCGTCTTCGCGGCTGGTGATGGCGTAGGCGCGGGCCTGTGCGCAGGCGAGGAGCGGGACGATATAGGGGTGCGCCTGCGGCTGGGCCTGGGCGGCGATGTCCGCAGCGGTCTCGAACTCGCGGGCGAAGAAGGCCACGGCGGAGCGCATGGCGGCAACCGATCCGGCAAGTAGTGGGTTACCGGCTGCCTGGGCGTGTTGAGCGGCGAGGACGAAGAACGTCAACGCGCCGTCGTCATCGCCCATGTCGAAGGCGAGTCGACCACGGTAGAAGGCGTATTGGCCGGCGAGGAGTTCGAGGTCGCGACGGTCGGTGCCGGTGACTCTGGTTTCCAACCGGGCTTCCGCATCGTCCCACGCCTGTTCGACGGGTCCGAGTAGATCCGCGTGCGGTGTCGTGGAGTAGATCCGGGTGAGGCGTTGGATGCCCTGGTGGAGCTGGGCGACACTGAGGGGGTCCGGGGTGGACGCGGCGATGGCGCGGGAGATCTGCGCGGCGCGGCTGGTGGCGCCAGTCGTGGCGGTGCTGGCGGCAAGAAGGATGCCGGTGCCGAGTAGGTCACGGCGGCGCGACGGACTCACCTCCTCGCGGGGCGGCCCGCTGCCGGGCTCCGCCTGAGCGGGAACCATGACGGGACGTGGTAGCACGGGCGGCGGGGCTACGGCCTGTGTCTCACGGTAGCGAGTGGGATTCCGGGTCAGCAAATCTTCCACGGAAACGTGAAACATCTCCTCCAACACCCGGCATGCCGCCGGATAGGGCCTGGTGGCGACCTGGCCGGCGATCCACCGTTTCGCCTGCCGGTCGCTGAGTGGCCCCGGCACCCGAAGATCGTTGTTTTCCCGGCTGAGTGTGCGGGCGGTGGTGTCGAAGACACGGCGGAAGTCGTCGCAACTCCAGTTCCGATCATGAAGTAGTCGGGCGAGCATCGTGTCGCTGCGGGGCGGGGCCATCAGCGGTCCTTCCGACTGTCTGGCGGGGTCTGAGGTCCTGGTCAGGTGCCATGTTCCGACCGCCGGCCTCGAATGTCACGGGATGGCATCAGGAAGGCACGGATGGCATGCGGATGCCGTGCCGTGCCGTCATGGTGGCGGCGTTCCCCTGCGCCCCGACGGTCACTGTGATGCCTGGTTCGGTGGCCGATAGTGATGCCCGGCGGTTCTGGTCGGGTTGGCCTTCGTGTCCTCGGCGGGCGCCGTGAACGGTTCCGGGCGGGCTGTTCCACGCAGGTGGGGCCTGCCCGGGGCCACCTTGTTGTGATCACGAGACGAGGGGGGTCCTGGCGTGGGCCGGTGGGAGGACGAGCACTTTGCCCGGTTGGAGTGTGAGGTGCCGGTGCGGGGCCGGGATCGTCTGGCCTGGTGGCGGACGGCGCGGGCTGGCCTGGGGGCGGTGGAGGTGGCCGCGGTGCCGGTCGGGACGCTCGGGCTGCTGGATGCCCCGGGGGTGGCGGTGCGGCACGGCCGGGTTCCGGCGGGGGCGGGGTTGCTGTTCGAGGCCGGGGAGTGGGCGGTGTTCCTGGCCGGGGTGGGTCGGGGTGAGTTCGGGTTCGCCCGGTTGGCGGCGTTGCCGGTTCCCTCGGTGCCGGTTCCCCCGGCTGCCGGGGCGGGGGCCGGTGATGGGTGAGCAGGCCTGCGCCGGGGGCGGGGCGATGTCCGGTGCCAGGGCTGGTCGGGGGGAACACCCGGGCTGGTCGGAGGCGTGGTCGCGGATCCTGGCCGGTACGGGGGCGGATCAGGCGGCCACGGTGTGGGTGGTGGCGGTGGTCGACGGGCCGGAGCGGGACGTGGACGGGGTGGTGGGTTACTTCGCCACCCCCCGGGACGCGGACCGGCATGCCCGTGCCCACGGATACGGGGAGTGGCTGGTGGTGCCGGCGTTGGTGCTGCACCGGCCGGATGATCCGGTGGTGATCCTGTGACCGGATGGCCGTTGCTGGTCCTGGACGGCGACGGCGTACTGATCACCAGCTTTCCGCGGGCGGAGTTCGACCGGGCGCACCGGTGGGCGCATGCCCGGGCCGGGGAACCGGTGGTGGAACTGCCCATTCTGGTGGAAGACCTGCTGGTACGGGTGACATGGACGATCGGCCGCACCTCGTGCACGGCAACCCGCTGGGGAGTGCTGCCGGACGGGCCGGCGGCACGGCTGGGCTGTCTGCTCCACGGTGGCGCCCGGTCGGGACGGGAGACACGGTGACCCGGCTGTGGGACGTGCAGGCCGGCAACGTTCCAGACGTGGAGCTCCCCGGTGGCGACGGGCTGCTTCTGGCCGGGCCGGTGCTGGACGTGGACTGTAACCGCGCTGTGCAGGTGAGGGTCCGGCCGGTGGAGGACGGGCCGTTGCTGCCCGCGGCGGTGGCGGCCACGGCACAGGACGGGGTGGCCACGGTGACGGCGCACCCCCGGACCTGCCCGCCGGGGAACACCCGGCTGGCGTTTCTGCTCGGCCGGTACATCCACGGGGACCGGGTGGCGGCCGGGGTGGACATGCCGGTGGTCACGGTCGGCTGTGCGCTGCGACCCGAAGAGTTCGGGGGGGTCGGCATCATGCCGGTGTCGCATCGGGTTCGCCTGCTGGACGGCGGTGGCCGGTGGGTGGAACACACGATGTGGGAAGTGATGTCCCTGCCCCGGTACGCGGCCTTGGCCAGAGAGAACCGGCTATGAGCCCAGACGCGAGGAACGGCGATCCGCCAGGCCGGGTGTGGACGATCAAGCAGGGCAGGATTCCCCGGTGGGGCCGCTGTCTCGGCGGCCGGACGGGCGACGGGTTTCTCATCGCCCGGCCGGTCCGTAGCTCTGCGGCGGGCAGCCGGCTGCGCATGGCGTTCTACCCGGCGGGATTGAAGCCGCTGGCGATGGAAGCGCTCGGGGCTGCGATCGCGGCGCCGGATGTGCGGGGCACGGTGACCATCCATACCCGGGGGTGTGCGGTAGAGGCCACGGGGTTGGCGGTAGTGATCGGTCTGCGGCTACGGGCACAGCACCCCAAGGATGATCTTGGGGTGATCACGATGGGGGGTGAGGTTCCCGACCGGTACGACGGGATGCCGGGTGAGTGGGTGCCGCATCGGGTCCGGGTGGTGGGCACGGAGGGCCGGGCGCGGCTGCGCACCGGGTGGGAACTCGTCCCCACCCGGAAGATCCGGGATCTTGCCGCCCGGGTGCGAAGGGACGGCATCCGCCTGTGAGCCCGTGACGGGTAGAGGTCCGCCTGCCTGTCACTGCGGGGAGGACCCTGCCCTGCCCCCAACCACCGGGCGGGGTCCTCCCACCCTGAAGACGTGGCCGGCAGGCCTGCGCTTCCCTGCCGGTCACCTGACCGGCCTCAGATCCGGGTTGCGCCCCCTCGCGCCCGGTTCGGGGTCTTCTCGTATACGGCGGGGACGGTAGTGCTCTACCGGTGGTGGGGATGCTTGGGGCTGGCTGGCAACGGCGGCGGAACCTGTCAAGATTTTTGAGGCAAGATTCTTTGTGGACTAGCCTGCGTTCGATCCCTGTTTCGATCTCTGTCGAGGGATGACCTCCGATCGTTCGGGGGCACCGTCGGTGACCGGCTCGGCCTGGTCGTCGGGCTTCGTGTTGATCCCGGCGGGCTTCGGCAGCGGCGGCGGGACCGGCCGCCGGTTCACGAACCGCTCCGGGTGCGCGGCGTAGGCCGCGTCAAGCACCCGGGCCCGCGCGGCGTGCGCCTGCCCGGCCAGGCCGAAGTAGACGGCCGCCGGCGAGAGATAGCCGATCCCGGAGTGCTTGTGCGCGGTGTTGTACCAGGTGAAGAACCCACGGCAGAACCGGCGTGCCTGCTCGATCGAGTCGAAACGGTCAGGGAACTCGGGCCGGTACTTCAACGTCTTGCACTGCGATTCGGAGAACGGGTTGTCGTTCGAGACCCGCGGTCTGGAATGCGACCGGACGATGTCGAGGTCGGCCAGCAGCAGCGCGAGGGTCTTCGACGTCATCGACGAGCCACGGTCGGCGTGCACCGTCAGCCCCGACGTGTCGACGCCGTACTTCTCGCACGTCTGGCTGACCAGCTCCTTCGCGAGTTCCCCGGACTCGTTCGGCGCAAGCAGCCAGCCCACGACATACCGGCTGTAGACGTCGAGAATGACGTACAGGTAGTAGTACTCGTGTTTCGACCTGCCCTTGAGCTTGGTGATGTCCCACGTCCACACCTGGTTCGGTGCGCACACGAGCAGCTCGGGCTTCACGTGCGACGGGTGCGACGCCTGGGCGCGGCGCTCCCCGGTCTGCCCCGCCGCGGCCAGGATCCGGTAGAACGTCCGCCACGACGCCAGGTAGCCCCCCTCGTCGAGCAGAGTCGCCCACACGTGCGCCGGCGAGGCGTCCCGGAACCGCTCCGAGTTCAACACCTCCAGCACCCGTTCCCGCTCCCGCGCGGACAACGCCCGCGGCTGGACCCGCTCCCGGTGCGGCTTCGGGACCGGCCGCGGCGGCACCGAAGCCGGCGGACGATGACGCCGGTAGAACGTCGCCCGCGACCGGCCCGTTAACTCGCAGGCCTTCTTCACCCCGACAACCCCGGCCAACTCCACCGCGCAGGCGTCAGCTATCCGTTCTCCTTCGGCGACGACTCCCGGGAAATCTCGGGAATGCTTTCGGAGAGCGCCTCCAAAAGCGCGTTGGCTTTTCCCATGATGCCCACCACGCGCCGGGACGCCTCAAGCTCCTTGTCCTTCCGGGCCAGCTCCGCCCGCAACTGCTCGATCTCCCTGTCCCGCGGGTCCGCCGCCGGCCGGCCACGCTTCCTAAAGGGAAAACAGGGTGACCGTTGATCGGGACGTACCCACATGGGGCGTGCCGCCTCAGCGCCGTGGCGGGGCTGGGTCGGGTGGTGTGGTGGTCCGCTGCCTCGGGTCACGCGGCCTTGGTGTCGGTGGGCTGGTCGGTTCGTCTGGTGATGACCGCGTCGTAGCCGAGGGCGTCGAGCTGGCTGATCAGGCGTTGGGCGTGGCGGTTGGGGTCGCGGCGTCGGGTGAAGTAGTCGGCGCCGAGGTCGTGGTAGGGCTCGCCTCGGTCGAGCATGTGGAAGGCGGCGACGAGGATCGAGTGCTCGACGGCGACCCTGGCTTTGGCGGGGCCGCGGCGGGCTTTGATCCGGTGATATTGGGCGTTGAGGTAGCTGTTCTTGGTGCGGCTGGCGGCGCGGGCGGCGTCGTGCAGGTAGATCCGCAGCCATTTCGACCCTTTGCGGGTCCGGCCGCCTTTGGACTTGCCGGCGGACTCGTGCTGGCCGGGGCAGCGGCCCGCCCAGGAGGCGAGCCGTTCGGCGGAGCCGAAGACGGTCATGTCGACGCCGATCTCGGCGATCAGGCATTCGGCCATGCGGCGGTCGACCCCGGGGATCGTGTCCAGCAGGGCGACCTCATCCGCGAAAGGGGCGATCACCCGGTCGATCTCGGTCGAGAGCCGGTCGATGGCCTCGTCCAGGTAGTCCAGCTTGGACAGGATCTCCCCGATGATGATCGCGTGATGGCCGGTGAAGAACGCGGTCAGCGCCTCTTGCAGCGCCGGGATCTTCTTACGGAGCTGGCCCTTGGCGAGCTCGGCGAGCACGACCGGGTCGGTGGTCCCCGCGACCAGCGCGTCGAGGATCGCCCGCCCGGACTTCCCGAGCACATCCGACGCGACCGACGACAGCTTGATCCCCGCGTCCTGGAGGACCTTGTCGAGGCGCTGCGCCTCCCGGGTCCGCTCGTCGATCTGCGCGCGGCGATACCGGGTCAGGTCACGTAGTTCCCGGATCGGCTGGGGCGGCACGAACGACGGGCGGACCAGGCCGTACTCGACCAGCTCCGCGATCCACGCCGCGTCCGCCGCATCCGTCTTACGGCCCGGCACGTTGCGCAGATGCCGGGCATTGAGCAGCCAGCACTCGGCGACCGCGTCCTCCAGAATGTGGAACGGCGCCTTCCAGAAAACCCCGGTCGACTCCATCCCGACCCGGGTCACGCCCAGCCCCGTCAGCCAGTCCCGCAACGCCAACAGCTCACGCGTCGTCGTCCCGAACGTGTGCAACTCGACCCGGCCAGGCCCACCCGGATCGGAGATCCGCGCACAGGCGACGATCTCGTCCTTGTGCACGTCCAGACCGGCGCACCGCGCCACCTGCCGCTCCACCAGACCCCCTCATACATCGAGACAGACCAGGCGGCCGACCGGGGGGATCAGATGATCAAAGAGTCTAAAGGTCGCGCTCGAAGCAGCAGTCCCACGTGCCTGAAGATCCCCACGTCACACTAGAAGACGGGCTCCACCTACGGCACCAAGGCAGCCCGACGTCGACCGGCCGACCACCAGCGATTTTCCATCGCCCCACGTGGCCGGCCAGTAGCCGCGTGAGGTCGATGCGGTGACGCTCGATCGCATCAGCGCCATCCCGGTGGTACTTCGATAGCCGCAGATAGAGCCAGATCGGCCGCGTCCCTGACCGAACCTCGACGCCGTAGGACCGAAAGGGCGGATAGACCACGGCCCGTGTGCGTCGGCCTGGGCGACGCAGGAACGGGTGTTCTTCGCCTGTTTCGGGGTTGATGGCGATGCCTTCGACCGTTCCGTCACTTAGTTCGCGTTCCATAGGGTGTACTTTAGTTTGCACGACTCAGCGCTTAATAATGTACTTTGGCAGGCTATAGTGGGCCATGCCCTGCTACGCGGCACGCAGGTAGCCACGATCGTTGTCGAGTATCGCGACCGGTTCGGCCGGTTCGGCGTCGAGTATGTCGACGCCGACCTTGCCGCGTCCGGCCGCCGGCTGCTGGTCGTCGACCCCGCCGGGGTGGATGAGGACCCCGCCGGGGTGGATGACGATCTGGTCGGGGACGTGACCGAGATCCTGACGTCGCTGTGCTTCCGGCTGTATGGTCGGGAGGCCGCCGCGGACCGGGTCCGGCGCGCGGTCGCAGCCGCCGTCGAGGAAGCCCGTGAGGGTCCTCCAGGCGTATCGGGTTCGCTCTTGACCCGGAACGACGCCCAGCTCGCCGACCTGCGCCGGTATGCCAGCGCAGGTCGGTTCGTTTACAAACGGAACCTATAGCTCGACGAAGCCGGACACGCAGGTGATCGTGTCGCCGCCGATCCAGACCGTGCCGTCCGCATCAGCGGAGATGTGCACCCGTCCGGTCCGGTGGAGCAGTGTTCCCTGGCTCACCGTGTAGGGCAGGGTGACCCGCAAAGTCTGTTTGTGCAGGTAGACGGTGTGAGACGGGGTGCGGGGGGCTGGGGCCGGTGGTGGTGTGAGGATCCGGGCCCGGCTGCTGTTTCGTCGCTGTGAGTAGCGCGTGTGAGGGTGGGTTCCGGCGCCGGCGGAAACGCCACCGATGACGTTCTGTGACAGCCGGTGGGGTGGGTGGGGCGGTGGGGCCGTGGGGTCCGGGGGAACAACGGCGGGCCACCACGGTGAGGGTGGCTGCGGTGAGGCAACGGGGTCCCGGTAGGACGGGGATTGCCTAGATCACCAGCCGTAGGGAGCCCCGTTGCCGGTCCAGTCTCGCATGCCCGTCACTCCCACCGATCTCGGACAGGCCGGGTCGGGGCAGCTGGTCCGGATGCGGCGGTCGCTGCGGGTCCTGGGGGCGCACGGCGGTGAGGTGCAGGGGCTCGCCGACGTACTCGCCGGGGTGCCTGACCCGCGGGACCCGCGAGGGATACGTCACCGGCTCCCGGTGATCCTGGGACTGTCCGCCGCAGCGGTCGCCGCGGGGGAGAAGTCGGTGGAGGAGATCGCGGCCTGGGCTGCGCACGCCCCGACGCAGGTCCTGACCGCTCTCGGGGCGCGGGTCCATCCGGTGACCGGGCAGCCGCAGGCACCGTCGGTGGACACGATGATCCGGGTCCTGTCCGCGGTGGACAGCTCGGCGCTGGCGAGGGCGGTCGGGATGTTCGCCGCGGCCCGCGCCCGCCAGGCCCGTGGTGGTGGGCGGCGGGTGGTCGCGGTCGACGGGAAGACCCTGCGTGGCGCGGCTGGGCCTGAGGGGCGGGCACCGCACCTGCTCGCGGTCGCCGAACACGGCACGGGTGTGGTGCTCGCCGAGCATGAGGTCGGCGCGAAGACGAACGAGGTCACCGCGTTCGCACCGCTGCTCCGCGAACTGCATTCCCATGATCCGCTGGATGGGGTGGTGGTAACCGCTGATGCGTTGCACACGACCCGCGCCCACGCCGACCTGATCGTCACCGAGCTGGGAGCGCACTTCGTGTTCACGGTGAAGGCGAACACCCCGGCGTTGTCGGTCGACTGCCACCAGGCGACCGACTGGACGAAGATCCCGATCGGGCACAGCGCCGAGGGCAGGGCCCATGGACGGTTCGAACGACGCACCATCCAGCTGGCCCAGGCCAGCGAGGCGATCCGTGCCCGCTATCCCCATGCCCGCACCGTGGCGCGGATCCGCCGTCATGTCCGGCGGACCGTGACCACCGGCACGGGCCGGGCCCGGGTCACCCGGACGATCCCGAGCACTGTCACGGTCCACGTCCTGACGAGCCTCACCCTCGACGCGGTCACACCCGCTGATCTCGCGGGCTACGCCCGAGGGCATTGGACGATCGAGAACAAGGTCCACTGGGTGCGCGATGTGACGTTCCGTGAGGATGCCTCGCGGGTTCGGACCGGCCCACTGCCCCGCATCATGACCACGCTCCGTAACCTGATCATCGGGCTGATTCGCCTCGCTGGCCATAACCGCATCGCCCCGACCATCCGCAGAATCCGACACGACAACGCCCTGCTCCTGGCCATCCTCACTCTCGACAACCCCGCTGACCTGCATCAATGACTTTGCGGGTCACCCTGCCGTGTAGGGTGCGCTCGCTCGCCCGGTCCGGAGCAGCCATTGGGCGACGGACGCGTTGAGGCTTCCGGTTACCGGATCCTCCCTCGTCGTGCCGTTCACGGGGAAGAAGGCCCGAACTTCGAACGTCTCGGTCGACTCGGGCGGATACGGGCCGAGCACGCCGAGATGCAGGTCGACGATGCCCGGTTGCAACGCGAGGACCGCCTCGGCGCTGTCGAGTAGAACAGCAATCCATCCCGGCCCGTTATCCGCCCACTCGGCGGCCACGATGTCATCGCGGGCGATGCCCAGCGCCGTGCCGATGCGCTGGACGAGGGCCTCCTTAACCGGCCCCGAGCGTCGCAGCGGGGGTGCGGCGAACGCGAGTCCGTCCGCGGTCCGCCGGACGGGAACGAGCCCGGCACCACACTCCTGAACGACCACATCGCCCCGTTCGGCCGGAGGCCGGGTGGTCAGCCAGGCGTGGCAGGTACCCAGCGTGGGATGCCCTGCGAAGGCCAGCTCGGCACCGGGTGTGAAGATCCGGACCCGGTAGTCGGCGTCCGATGAGGTGGGCGGCAGGATGAAGGTAGTCTCCGAGAGGTTCGTCCACCGGGCGAACCGCTGCATCTCCTCCGGGTCGAGTCCCGATCCGTCGAGCACGACGGCTACCGGATTGCCCTGATACGGGGATCTTGAGAAGACATCGATCTGTTGGAAGGGACGCGGCATCGGCCCAGTGTCCCGCGGGCCGCCGGCTGACCGCGCGGATGCAGGTGAGGAATTCCTGGATTCCGATCGCCAGGCGGCTGGAGGCGATGGAGCGTCACCAGGAGCGGGCCGGCGCGGGAACGCATCCGGGTGCATATCAGCATGAAGGCATGAGTTCCTCCGCCGACACCCATGGCCGACCCCGTCACGCCGAAGCGGGTGGCCGCCCGCATCCGCGTATTTCCAACGAGCGGATCGCCTTCGCCCGGATGCGCACCTCGCAGGACCGCGGGGCGGATCTGATCACCTCCTTCGCGGGATCGCTGCCCTTCGTCTACCTGCATGCGGTCTGGTTCGGCGGCTGGATCCTGTTGAACGAGGGCGTGTTCGGCGAGGGCGCCGTCTTCGACCGCTACCCGTTCGGCCTCCTGACGATGATCGTCAGCTTGGAGGCGATCTTCCTATCGACGTTCGTGATGGTCAGCCAGAACCGTGAGGCCGCCCGGCAGAACCTCCGTGCCGAACTCGACTTCGAGACCAACCTGCGGTCCGAGGTGTGGTCGGTCCACATCGGGCGGGCGCTCGGGCTTGACCCCGACGAGGTGGAACGGGACGTCCAGGAGCTCGTCGCGCACGCCCGCGCGGAGATCCGTAACGGCCAGGCCCAGCCGATGGGTCCGGGAGTGATGGATCCGGGAGTGTCGTGACGCCTCAGGTTCATCGTCGGCGACGACGCGAATCCGGTGCCTGGTGCCCGGCGCCGGGCGTGTGGGGCCGGGTCAACCGAGCGCGACGATTCAGTCGAGCGTGACGACGAGGCCGCGCAGCTCGTAGGCCGCGATCTCGTCCCGGAGGGTGACCTGGGGTGGGCTGGCCATGTGCAGGCCGTCGAGCATGAACAGCTTGTGCAGGAAGATGTCGGTTTCGTGGATGGCGACGTGTGCGCCGGGGCATTTGTGGGGGCCGTCGCCGAAGCTCAGCCCCGCCGGACTCACGCCGTCGCCGATCGGGCGGGCGGGGCGGACTGTGTACGGGTCGGCGCCGATGGCCTGCGTGTCGATGTTGGTGCTGCTCACCGCGATGTCGATCTGGGCGCCGGCTGGGATCGTTAGCGGGCCGTGCGGGCCCGGTAGCTGGATGTCGGCCGTCGTGCGCCGTTTGAGAGTGGAGATGACCGGTTCCAAGCGCAGGAACTCGTGCAGGATCGCGATCCGTTCGGTCTGGTCAGCGTCGTGGTAGCGGGCGCGCAGTGTGTCGTCGGTGAACAGGTGCCAGGCGGCGACGTTGATGAACTCCCGGGTGGTGATCATTCCTGCGGGTGCGAAGGTGACGCACTCGGCGAAGATTTCGGCATTGGTGCAGCCTTGGTCGATCATGTGTGAGATGAGGTCATCCGTGCGTCGCCGACGGCGGGCGCGTACCGCGGGGCGCACGTCGGCGAGGTAGAAGGCGAGGGCGTGGCGGTTCTGCCGGATGAACTGCCTGATGCCGCGGATGCTGGTGACATTCGGCGGTCCGAGGTCTCCCTGGGCGAACCGTTCCAGGCGGGCGGCCATGCCGGGGCGGCTGTTGGTGAGGCCGATCACCGCGGCGGCGACCTCGACGGCGAGGGCGAAGCTGAGCTCGGACAGGTCGACGCTCCGCTCGCGGCGCAACCGGTCGATCTGCTCGTCGGCGACGCGGTGCATCAGCTCGCGGTAGTGCTCGTCGACCCTGCGTAGAGTGAAGAATCGTGCGGTCAGCCGGCGGCGTTCCCGGTGCTCGGGGCCGTCGCTGTGCAGCACCGGTCGGCGGATCCGCTTGGGAATCGCCTTAGATGCGTCGATACCGAGGCCGGCCTGCTTGGTTTCCAAGCTGCGCAGCACCGCCTGCCCGGCGGCGTACCCGCTGATCCGCCATACGCCGTCGGCGCCCTGTACGACCGGGCATCCGCCGTTCGGGTCTTCGCGGTCGATCTTGCGTGCCGACGTCCCGACGTCGGTCACCACGGGATCCGCCATGGATTCTCCTTCCCAGGGCACTCCGGAAACCGGCCGGGGCGCGGCTTCAGGGCCGTCATGACTGACCGGTGCGGCGATGGAGTGCTGCTGATGCCTATCGAATCGTTGGTGGATGCGAGGGAAAGCCGCCGCCGCCGCCCCTGCGGCTGGCTTGTTCGGGTAACGGCTCGAGGCGGAGTCGGGTGGCATCGGAGGAAGCCGTCGGCCGGACGCCTGAAACCTCTTGCAACCACTTGTGAGCCGGCAATGATGCCCCCTGCGCGGGGAATCCGTGACGGTCCCGGCCATGACGGCCCGCCGGGTTCGGCGGCATTCCTCAACGGTTCTGGCCGCTTTTCACGCTCCGCTTTTCACGCTCCGCGTCCGGGTCCGGGTCCCGTCCGACTTTACCGGAAGGATTGGGAGGGCCGGCTCATTCGTGCCCTCATTCGTGCCCTCCGGGGCGCAGCAGCGGGCCGTGATCTGACTACCCAATTGTGTCAGTTGGTGGGCGGGGCGTTCACGCCGAGCGTGGTCACGGCGCTTTTTCGGAAGCTCGCCGTCATGGTCTACGGCAGACCCGGCAAGGCGATCGCGACGGGAATCACGTGTCGCGCCCTTCCGTGCCGCGTGAAGGATTTCACGCCGACCGGGACGCCCTCCGTGTCCCGCCGTGTCCCGCCGTACTTCCCGCCGGATGCCACCTCGGTGGTGCGGGTGACGCTCTTCCCGGCCATGGCCGTGCCGGGTTCCCGCTTCACAGCCACCCGCCCACCAGGGTGGGTCTTACGGTCGGCTCCACGGGCGTTTATCGTCTCCGACGTACTGGCGGCGACGAGGTGACGCAGGTTGACCGCGGCGTTGGCGTCGCGGTCGGCCACCAGCCCGCAGGACGGGCAGGTGAAGATGCGGTCCGGCAGGGTCAGGTTTGGGTTTCGCCCGCCACAGCCGGAACAGGTCTTGCTCGAGGGGTACCAGCGGTCCGCGACCACCAGGGTCGATCCGTACCAGAGGGTTTTGTAGGCGAGCTGGCGGCGGACCTCGGCCATGCCGGTATCGGACACGGCACGGGCGAGGCGGCGGTTACGGACCATTCCGGCCACGGGCAGGTCTTCCACCACGATCGTTTCGTGGGACGTCGCGAGCCGGGTGGTGAGCTTGTGCGGCCCGTCGCGGCGCAGCTTCCGCAGCGACCGGGCCAGCGGCTTCGGGTTCGCCACGGTCTCACCGGTCGACAGGACGGCGAGGTGGCGCACCCCGAGGTCGACACCGACCGTCACGGCGGCACGCTGCCGCCGTGACGGGCCGGTGGGAACCTCCCGCTCGACCTCGACGGTGAACGATACGAACCAGCGGCAGGCCGTGCGCGACACCGTGGCGCCTAGTGGTCGTCGCTGCAAGTTCGCCGGTTATGCGGCGAGGGCGAGGCCGCTGGCGGTCTTGAGGAGATCGGCGCGGGTGTACTTCCAGTCGAACGGGGCCGCGGTCTGGTTGTAGAGGTCCTGGAAGCCCATGACCCGGTCGCCGAGTGCGTCGAGGTCGGCGAAGTCCCCGCGTTCGATGGCCTTGCGCTGCAGGATCGAGAAGTAGATCTCCACCTGGTTCAACCAGGAGGCGTGGACCGGGAGGTGGACGAGCGTCGCGGTCGGATGGGCCGCGCTCATCCGGCGGATCGAGGTCTGGCCGTTGTGGGAGGAGCCGTTGTCGACGACCCAGAACACCCTGCGTGCCGAGGCGTAGGGCTCGGCCGTCATGACCTGGTCGACGAGCCGGTGAAACGGGGCGATGCCGGTGGTCGGCTCGATCCGGCCGATGACGTGGGCATGGTGGACGTCGTAGGCGGCGAAGTAGGCCAGGGTGCCGCCGCGTTGGTACTCGAACTCGACGCGCGGTCCGTGACGGGCCTGGGCGGGCGCGGTCGGGTGGCAGCGGCGCAGTGCCTGCAGTTGGGACTTCTCATCGGCTGAGATCACATAGTCGTTCTCGCCGAGTGGTGCACCGTCCCAGATCCGAGCGTAGAGATCGAGGACCCGGGAGGCCTTCGCGACGAACGCCGGATCCCTGGGGAAGATCCACGAGCGGTGCTGCCAGGGGCGGATCGCATCCCGGGCCAGCCAGCGTCCGACCGACGACGCTGACACGCCCGCCACGATGCCCTCCCGGGCCGCGTGGCGGGCGAGTTCGGCGTTCGACCAGCGTTCCAGCGGCGCACCGACGTCCGCGGGCCGGGTGCACGCCAACGCCTTGACCTCGGCGACCTGCACCGCGGTGAACCGGGCCGGCCGACCCGAACGGGGCCGGTCCACCAGCCCGGCGAGCCCTTCACGGGCGAACCGGCCCCGCCACTTGCCCACGGTGTCCTCGCAGACACCGAGATCGGTGGCGATCGTCGTGTTGCTCGCACCGTCGGCGGCGGCGAGCACGATCGCCGCGCGCAGCCAGTCACGGCGCGGCACCGTCAACGAACGGGCACGGCCCGCCAGAACGGCACGGACGTCGCAGGTCAGGGTGATCGCGGTGGCACGGCGGGACACCCTCCCGGTCCTACCGGGCCAGCCACGCCCCCAAGGCACACCACGATCAACCCCCGGCCACAATCAGACCGTGGCGGGTATCCCGGAATCGACGAAGATCTCCTTGCGGCAGCGTCTCGTCGCGCATGCCGCCACGAACTGGCCCGGGATCAGCGTGTCCACCCGCTACCGGGGTCGGTTCGCCTACGTCACCGCGACCGATCCCGACGGCGACGACCAGCCCCTGTGCCGGCTCCGCTACGGCGGCTACGCCAACCAGTGGGGCTTCGCGATCTGGCGCGCCAGCCACGACGACTACGCCGACTCCGTCCTGGCCGACGGCTCACCGACCGGCACCGCCGAAGCAGCCCTCGACCTCGCCGCCGGCCTCTACCTACCCGCCACCACCCATCACCGACGAACTAACGGCGGCGACCACTAGGAGGCGGGCCCGACCATTCGCCAGCCGCCCGGTCAGCGCGCCCATCGGCTCGCGGACCTTCACCCGGCCGATCCGGGGCAGCTTCACATGCCGGTCGTCGGCCGGCACGCTGGTTGTTGTTCGGGTCGAGCGCGAACCGGTACGCCCGCAACGCCTTCACGCCGGTCGTCCTTCGTCCACCTGAACACGGTGCCCGTCGGGTTGGCCCGAACGGAGAAGTAGCACGTGATCAACCCGCCGAGGCCGGTCCTGAATGAGGGCTCCGCGTAGGTCTCCTCGTAAGTGTCCTACCAGGGGAAGGCCAACCGGCGGGGTGCCCTGTCGAGGACGCTGGGTGCCCGGTCGAGGACAACACGGCCGGCGAACGTGATGACCGCCAACACTCACGAGCGTTCACGAGGTCAGGTCCCAGATTCGCCGGCCGAAGGCCAGTCGAAGGATCGTGGTCACCGCAGGAGCGGGTGCGGTGGGAGGCCGGCGCACGGTTTACACGGTCTGCGTAGTTCGTGCGGTCAGCGCGGGGTGAGAGGACCGCCGCTACCGCCGCCGGCCTGCCGTGGCCGTCTCGCTGGCCGTCTCGACCGTGTATAACCAGCCAACCGCTGGACCGTTTTCCGGTCAACGAGAACGATCAGATCACCGCCGTACCGGACCGGGAGATGGCCACCCTCGCCATGGCCACCCTCGCCGTCACCCTCCGCGGGTTCACCTCCGTGATCTCGGGTGTCAGATCCGGTGTTCGGTGAGTACCTCGGCGGTGAGTTCCTGGGCTTTCTGGGCGCGGTCGGGTTGCGCGAGGTGGACGGCCACGAACAGGGCGTCGAGGACCGTCGCGTGGATGATGCGGCTGCTCATGGCCTCGACTCGATAGTTTGTTTCGCTGCTGCCGGCGACGAGGGCTACGTCGGCCAGCCTCGTCAGGGGGGATCGGAAGAAGCTGGTGAGGGCTATGGTCGTGGCCCCTGCCGCGCGCGCCGCGGCGGCGCCGGCCAGGGTTTCGCGGGTCTGCCCGGTGTGGCTGATGGCCAGGCAGGCGGAGGCGGGAGGCAGCAGGCGCGCGGCCACGTGTTGGACGTGGGCGTCGGCGGGGGCTTCGGCGAGCAGGCCGAGAGTGCGGAAGCGGTAGGCGGCGTCCTGGGCGAGCGGGGCGGACGTCCCCGCGCCGATGAGCAGGACCCGGTCAGCGCATTGCAGGGCGTCGACCGCGCGGGTGAATGCCGCGCGGTCGACGGTGCGGGTGGTCTCGGACAGGGCCGACTCGGTGCTGTGGAGGATCTTTTCCAGGATGGTGGCAGGGGAGTCGGCGTGGGTGACGGCCTCGTGGAGGCCGCGTTCGGGAGGAATCGCTTCGCCGGCGAGACGAATTTTGAGGTCGGCGAAGCCCTTGAGGCCGAGATCCTGACAGAACCGGACCACGGTCGCGACGGAGGTGCCGGTCCGGTCGGCGAGATCGGTGACGGTGAGGTGAACGATCTCCCTCGGGTCGTCGAGGATCAGCTGGCCGATCTTGCGACCGCTGGGAGTGAGAGTCGGCAGGCAGGCGCGTAGGTGCGCGATGGTGCCGCCCGGCCCGGGGGTGGGTTGGGCGGGCTCGTCGATCGTCTCGACGGCCGTCGGTCCGGTCATGGTCTCTCCCAACGTCGTCACCATCCTCGCGCTTTTCGGCTTCCAGCTTGCCGGTGGTGCGCTGTCATCTGCCGCATGGGCCGGATGAAGATCTGTTCCTTTGGTAGAAATCATACTGTATGAAAATTCTATCCATCTAATGCATTCCGTTAAGAGGATGTTTCCTTCTGTCTCCGTCTCTCAGCCCTGCCCCCGCTGAGCCCGTTGACCGTCTGCCGTAAGCGAGGAGAGATATGAAGCTGAGCACCGACCGCATCGTGACCGCCCACGTCGGCAGCCTGCCGTGCCCAGGATGCTGGCCGAAGAGGTGCTCCAGCGGGAGCATCACGACCCGACCCCGGAGCGGGCACAGCGGCTGCCGGGAACCATCCGCCAGGCGGCCGCCGAGGCGGTGCGCCGCCATGCCGAGGTCGGCATCGACGTCGGCAACGATGGCGAGATGATCAAGATTGTCTATGCCACCTACGTCAAGGAGCGGCTGAGTGCCTGAGCGCCTGAGTGGCTTCGACGCGACCGCCGGGGCCAGGCCCATCCCGCCGAAGGCACCCGATCATGACCAGCGTCCCGCCGCCAACCGGGCCGTTCCCCGCACCCGACGCGTACTGCGACTCACCCGCTGAGCATCGACCGCATCGCGGCCGAGTTCGGGGGACGGCCACCGTGGCGGACGGGTCCCTGCTGCCGTGTCGGTCGTACAGTTCCGATCCGGAACTGTACTCGGGAGAACAGCACCTGACCGGGCACAACCCGGGCCGTCGCCAACTCCAGGGTCTGGCGAGTACTGCACACCGACCACCGGCGTCCGCTCCCGACCCGTCGGACGGAATTCTCCGTGATCTGGGCGCTCTATTTCTATTCCCCGAGTTCTGCGTAGCCCTCCTTATCACCCTCCTGGTTCTGGCGGTGCCGGGTGGACCCGGCCCAGGCCGACCTCGTTTACCGCACCCACCATTCCGGCGCGCTGGCGGCCATCGTCCTGCACACCACATCCGCGTACCTGGCCCGTTCGGAGAGCCCGACATAATCGTATCGCCGTCCTCACCTGTCCTGGTGAGGACAGGTGAGTCGGAAGATACCGGCCGAACAACTTTCGCCGGCGCCTCCTGGTGGGTACGAAAAAATCCTCTGCACACACGGCACGGACGGACCGTCCGCGCCCGGTTCCCGCCGCCGTGTTAGCCCGGACGGGGTACCTGGTGAGATCGTGCGGGGTAGCACGAGGACGTCGCAGAGTACTGTCGCCAGGGCGATTCAACGTACACGTACGCCGATAAATTACGCAGGGAAGGGGCGTCCCGCCATGCGCTCGCGAAAAATGTATTTTGCCGCCGTCGGTGCTGCCGGCGCCCTGGCCGCCGCCGTGGCCGGTCCAGCCGGTGCCGCGTTCCCCGACGGGGTGCCCGGTTCCAGTCAGGTCACGCTCCCGGGCGGCTTCGCCCTGCGGCCAGATCTCGACGTGAGTATCGACAACGTCGTCGTCAACCCGACCCCGCCTCATATCGTCGCGCAGATCAACCCGTTGTTCCGCGCCTACTCGATCGGGGCGGCCGACATCAACCGGATCCAGAGCCACCTGCGGTCGCTCGACCTGCGATCGGCAGGCGGGCACGGCATGGTCTCGTGGACGCTGAAGAACGTCACCGATCATCCGGTCGCCTTCGGCTGGTTCTCGAAGGAGGGGCGGGGCGGCAACGGGGTGCTGGCGGCGGGTGCCTCGCGCACCTTGGACACGCATTCCTCCCTCGTCGTGGCCCGCGTGTTCGACCAGTCGTGGAACCCCTCACCCCAGCTGCCGACGATCGGTGTGTCGACCCACGGTCGGCCGGTGCCGGCCAGCGGACAGGGCCCGTCGACCGCGGCCACCACTACCGGCCTTACCGGCACCGGTCCTACCGGCACCGGCCCCGTCGCCCCGGGAGCCGGTATCGTGCCGGGCACGCGGGGCGAGGCGCCCTCGTACCCGCAGGCCTCTGGTGGCGGACAGGCCTCTGGTGGCGGACAGGCCTCTGGTGGCGGACAGGCCTCTGCTGGCGGACAGACTCCCGGTACTGGGGAGTCGACCGGTGGCGGACAGATCCCCGGTACCGCGAAGGCTCCCGGAACGGGAGAAGCCCCGGCCCAGGAGACGGGCTCGACATCACCCGTAACCAGCGGCACGACACCACAGGGCTCGCCCGGGCAGCAGGGCGGCACCGGCACCAGTACCGGCACGACGGTACCGGCGACGCCGATCACGACGAACACCGTCCCCTTCACGGGATGACCGGCTCTATGGGATGACAGAGGTGACGGACGCGGGCACCCGGCGGCCTCGACCACCCGCCGGCTTGTCGGCGCCGCGCGCGTCGGCCGCGCTGATGGTCGCCGTGTGCGGGCTGCTGTTCCCGGCCGCCTGCGCGGTCGGTGGTGAGGGCATCGGCGCCGGCTCTTCGGCCACCGGTATGTCTTCGGCCATCCCCAGGTCTTCGGTAACCGCCAGGTCTTCTCGCGGCGCGGCGGCCGAGCCGGAGGCGGTGAACACGATTCTGACCGCGACCGTCGCCGGCGTGGACGTCTACCCAACGCCCATGTCCACCTGGCCCGCGTCGCGGCTGAGTAACCCGAATGAGGCGGGCGCGCCACGGGTCTTTCTCGTCACGGCGAGACTGCCCGGATGGTGGCAGGTCCTGCTGCCGATATGGCCCAACGGCAGCCGCGGATGGATCAGGGACGACCAGGTCCGCGCCAGCACCACCGCCTATCACCTGCAGGTCGTCCGCGGAGCCCACCAGTTGCGGCTGTATCGCGGGAACACGCTCATATCCCTGTTCGTGGTGGCGGTCGGAACCACGGACACGCCGACCCCCGGGGGGCGGTACTACCTGACCGAACTGCTGCGGCCGCGGAATCCGACCGGACCCTACGGGCCCTTCGCCTTCGGCCTCTCGGGCTTCTCCACCTCACTGGCCTCCTTCGAAGGCCATGCTCCGATTATCGGTCTGCATGGCACCGACCAGCCCCACACGCTGGGGCGTGACGTCAGCCACGGCTGCATCCGCCTGAGTAACAGCGACATCACCTGGTTGGCGGGCATGCTGCCCCTGGGCACGCCGGTCGACATCGTCGCCTGACCGGTCCCATCTCGACCTCGTCGGGGTCTGTCGCGGATGCGACAGACCCCGATGCCGATCTTGAATTACTCAAGGCTGAACCGGCAGCCCGGCAGCCCGGCAGCGGCTGGCCGCGGGGCAGAGCCGGTTCTGCGGGGTCGGCTGGGTGGATGCCGGCGCAGGAGCGCGAAGCCGAGGGTGGCGATCCATACTCCACCAGAGTGTGGAGCCGAGGAAGCCCGCCGATTCCCATGCGGGGACCCCGGGGATCGCGGTGGTCAGGATGTCGCCCTGGTTGAGCAGGTAGATGGCGCTTGCGACCAGGCCCAGCATGCCCACAGCGGCGGGAAGCAGACGGCGGCGGAGGATGATCACGGAGATCGTCGTCGACCAGGCGATGGCGAGCGTCTGGCCGAGGTGCTCGCCAAGCAGGGCGCCGCCGAGCTGGTGTTGTGCGAGCCAGGCGGCGTCGACGGCTGCTCGGGTCGTCGTGTCGCCGGCCATGTACTGCCGTGCCAGCGGCGGCACGACGAAAACCCAGCGCAGGAATCCGGCGAGCGCGAGCACGATCGCGGCGGAGCCGACCCAGGTCGCGGCGCGCAGGACGGGATCGTCCCGGCGACCGAGGGCCGTGGGCAGCAGCAGCGTCGGCGGTAGTAGCAGAGCGTAGGTCCAGCCGGTCGCGAACCAGGTCCAGACCAGGCCGGTGCCGCCTCGATGGAAGGACGGAAGGACGACTCGGTGGCCCGATGGACGGCCCCAACGCGCTCGCGCTCAACGAGCGGCTGCTCGCGGCGCTGGCCGACGGCGGGGTAGCGGCGGCGAACGCGGCCCGGTCCGCATATCTGCTGATCGTGTACGTGCTGGGCGCCATCGCGTTGGAGGCCGCCGAGCCGCACGAGCCGGGAACCACCGAGGCGGAGCGGATCGCCGCCCGCCGTGACGCGTTCGCGGCCGTGCCCGTCGAGCATTACCCACGCACCGCCAGCCAGATTGACGTGCTGGCCGCCTACGTCACCACCGAGCAGTTCAGCTGGGGCCTCGACCGTGTCCTTGACGGCATCGAACGCCTCATTGACCCCTGAGCGCGGGCAGTTCGTCGGCGCGGAGTCAAGGCTGTGGGATATTTTCAGTGGCGCTTCTCGCGCGTCCGCATCGAAAATCTTGTCGGGATTTCAGCGGTACCTCCTGGCCGGGCGGTGAACGGCCAATGAATCGGTCGGAATGGCGTCGGAATGGCGTCGGAATGAAGGTGGATAAAGCCGCTGTTCGGTGCTGCTCGATCGCCATCTCGAATGAATCGATAGCGCTGTGTAATAAGTGTTGACGACCTTCGTGGCGTGGGCCACAGTACCGGTTGAAAGTGGTGCTCGGCAGGTTGACCTGCTCGTGGCGACGAGAGGAAGCCGTTTCGAATTCCAGTAGTCTGGGCCAGGTCGGCTTTCCACATAGCCTCGCCGTGGGGCCAGACCTCCGGTCGGAAAAGTCGACCCAACGTTACGAGAGGCTCGATATGCACAACCCGGAAGGGCGCGGCACCTCGCCAGGTCCGGTGGCGCCGACGAGCGCGCGCCGCCTCGGGTCGGGAGCCGTGCGGTCGGGCGGAGACGTGGAAAGGATTCCGCTGTCGGCGGTGCAGCACGCAATGCTGTTGCACAGTGGCAGCGCTCCCGGCGAGGGATTCTACGTTCTGCAGAAGTTGTTCACGTTGCGGGAGCAGCTGAATCTGGCGGTGTTCGAGCAGGCACTGCGGGACCTGTTCGACTGGCATCCGATGCTGCGGACCAGGCTTCTGCTGGACCATCCGGACGGTCCGAGCCAGGTGGTCAGCAGTGATGTCGATGTGTCCTTGCCCGCGCGGGACTGGAGGCAGTTGGACAGCGCAACTCGGCAACAGAGCCTGCGCGAATACCTCGACGATGACAAGCGCCGGTCCTTCGATTTCGCGGCCGGGCCCCCGATGCGGTTCGCGGTCTTCCGCATGGATAATCATGAATACGAGTTCGTCTGGACGACCCATCATGCACTGATGGACGGGCGCTCCCTTTTCATGGTGAGCGCGGAACTCTTCGAACGGTACGATCACCTGCTCGTCGGGCGCCGGGCCGAGCGTCCCCGTCCGCGCCCGTACCGGGACTACGTCGCCTGGCTGGCCGAGCAGGACCTTGTCGCAGCGGAGTCGTTCTGGCGTGCCGATCTGGCTGGTGTTACGGAGCCCACGCCATTCGTCGTCGACGTGGTCCGCGTCCCCGACCCCGGTGAGAACGTCCTGACGGCCGTGGAGACCGAGCTTTCGGAAGAGATGACCAGGGCACTGGAACTCCTGGTCCGTGAGCAACAGGTAACCGCTAATAACGTCGTGCAGGCGGCGTGGACGGTCCTCCTGCAACAGCTCAGTGGCCGCCATGACGTAGTATTCGGTACAACCCGGGCATGTCGCGGATTCCTGGACGGCGCCCAGGACATGCTTGGTCTCTTTCTCAATACGCTGCCATTCCGCGTCGTCGCCCCGAGCACGATGACCGTGATCGAGCTGCTGAAGCGGCTGCGACGGCATCAGCTGGCGCTGCGAGAGTTTGAGCACACCTCGCCGACCCGTATCCACACCTGGAGTGATATTCCGGCCTCGCTCCCGATGTTCGAGAGTCTGCTCATCTTTGAGAACTACCTGCCTGCTACCCGGCTGCGGTCGCTGGGGGGTTCCTGGCGGCACCGGGAATTCCGTCTGGAGGAGCAGACGAATTACCCGCTCACTCTCTATGCGAACCACGACCACCGCCTCATCCTCAGGATCGGTTATGACCGCCGCCGTTTCACCGACAAGACGGTAGAACGGATGGGATCCCAGGTTCGGCGGTTGTTGGAGGCGATGGTTGCCGCCCCGGAGGTCCCCCTCGGTGCGCTTCCGAAACTTGCCCCGGAGGAGCTGGCCGGCCGGCGGACGAAGGGACTGGCCGGGCCGGTCGGACCGGTTGAGCCGGTTGAGCCGGGGGAGCCGGCTGGAGTTGTCGAGCACGAGACCGACTGGGTACGGCGCCTGATGTCCGTCGAGCCGCTCGACCTCCCGCGCCGTAATCCGGTCGCGGATCCGCCGCACCGGTACCGGGATATCCGATTCCCCGTCCCCGCTGATCTCGCCGGCGTGGAGGAGAAGATGGCCGCACGGGATGGTGACGGCCGGGGGCGCGATAGGTCCGAATGGTTGCTCACGGTGCTGCTGGCCTTCCTGGTTCGATTCAGCGGTGCGGACGGTCCGGACGTCGACCTGTCGTGGGAAGCCGAATCCGACGCCTCGGGCGGGGATGGCATACCGCTTGCCCGCCATCGGCCGTTCCGGGTGCCCTCGCTCAACGAGAGCCGGGGTTTCCTGGAGTTCCGCCGTGAGGTGGCCAGGCAGCTCCGCCTGTTCAGCGGGCGTAGCGGCCACCCCCGCGACCTAGGGGTTCGTCACGCGGAGCTACGTGCGTGCGCGCCATGGGCCGAGCGCGGCATGCCGGTCGCCGTCGAGCTGGTTGACAATCTCGATGTCGCTGCCGAGCCGCGGTCCGCGACCGTGCTGTTCGCGCAGATCCCGCGAGACGGTGAGGGATGCCGCTGGCTCATCGCCGAGAACGTCCTGCAAACTGGTGCGGCCGACACGATGCGCTCCATGTTCGTCGCGTTCCTCGAGGCCCTCACGGGCTCCGCGACGGCCGATCTGACCCAGCTCCCGCTATTGTCGCCCGAGGACACGCAACGTGTGCTTGTCACCTGGAACGACACGGACGCCGACTACCCGCGCGACCTGTGCGCGCATCAGTTGTTCATACGGCAGGCACGTAGCCGTCCCGAGGCACCCGCCGTCGTCTGCTCTGATCGCAGTCTCTCGTACGGCGAACTTGATCGACGGTCGACGCGCCTCGCCGCGTTCCTCGGTCGCCACGGCATCGGTCCCGGCAGCCTTGTCGGCATCTACCTCGAGCGGTCGGAAGAAATTGTTGTCGCTGTACTCGGCGTGATGAAATCCGGAGCGGCCTTTGTGCCGTTGGATCCGGTGTATCCACCCGACCGCATCACTCAGATGCTCACCAGTTCGGGGTCGACACTGCTGCTCACCCGGACGAGTTTGGAGCCCGATGTCCGGGACTGCCCGGCGACCGTCGTCACGCTCGATCAGTACTGGGATGTGATCGCGACAGCCGGGGGCGGTCCGGGCGAGGAACATGACGAGGAATCTGACGAGGAAAAATATGACCGAGGGTCACCGGAGGGTCGTGCTTATGTAATCTACACGTCGGGGTCGACCGGCCGGCCCAAGGGGGTGGATGTCGGCCACCGGGCCCTGACGAACCTTCTGTGCTCGATGGCGCGGACTCCAGGATTTACCGAGTACGACCGCCTGCTGGCGGTGACCACGGTCTGCTTTGACATCGCCTACCTCGAGCTTCTCCTGCCGCTGGTGACAGGCGGGCAGGTCGAGGTGGTACCCGCCGATGTCGCCAGTGACGGGTTCGAACTGCGGAGACGGATCGAGCGGAGCCGCCCGACGGTCATGCAGGCGACCCCGGCGACCTGGCGGATGCTGATCGCCGCGGCCTGGGAGGGTGACCGTGGCCTGACGGCCCTGTGCGGAGGCGAACAGCTGCCTCGCGACCTCGCTGACGGCCTTCTCGCGCGGGTTGCGAAGGTGTGGAACCTCTACGGCCCGACCGAGACGACGATCTGGTCCTCGGTCGACCGCGTGGAGCCGGGTCGGCAGGTTACGATCGGGCGACCGATCGCCAATACCCGGTTTTACGTCCTCGACAGATGGCTTCAGCCGGTGCCGCCCGGGGTACCCGGCGAGCTGTACATCGGTGGGGACGGGGTGGCCGCGGGCTATCTCGGCGAGCCGGAGCTCACCCGGGAAAGGTTCGTCCGAGACCCGTTCGGACCAGACGAGTCCGCCGTCATGTACCGGACCGGGGACATCGTGCGCCACTTGCCCGACGGCCGGATTGACTACCTCCACAGGGTCGACAACCAGGTCAAGCTGCACGGATATCGCATCGAACCCGGTGAGATCGAAGAAGCTCTGCGCCGGCATGACGGCATCGCTGAGGCGGTGGTCTGCCCACGCGACATCGCCCCCGGTAACCGCCAGCTGGTGGCCTACCTCGTCTCGGCCGAATCCGGCCTCGGCGCGCGGCCGGAGGAACTCCGGCGGTACCTACGTACCCGACTACCTCCCTACATGATCCCGGCTGCGTTCGTGACCGTGACACGTCTGCCGCTGACAGCCAACGGCAAGATCGATCGTCGGTCCCTACCGGGGCCGCCTGAGGTTCTCCCGCCCGCAGGCGGAGAGCGGGTCCTGCCCCGTAGCGAGCTCGAGGCGGCAGTCGCCAGCATCTGGCGGGGTGTCCTGGGGGTGCCGGAGGTCGGAATCGACGAGAACTTCTTCGACGCCGGCGGTAACTCGTTGCTGCTCATGCAGGTTCTGATCCGGCTTCAGGCGGAGCTGTCCGAGTCGCTTACGCGGGTCGACATGTTCGCCTATCCGACTGTCCGGGGACTGGCGGCATACTTGTCCACCGCTGCGCCACGCCGGTCCGGTGACGCCGGATCCGGCGCGCCACACCCTCCCGGACGAGCTGGGGCACCCGAAGAATCCGGGGGGCGTTCCCGGTCAGCACTCGCGGGCCTCAGGCGCAGACGTGGTGGTCTCAGCTCCCGCCAGCCACCCGGCGCATGAGGCACCCGGCGCATGAGGCGGGCCCGGCGGCGACGCGTTCGAAAACTCGGCTGGGAAGGTGAGGAATGGTCCGCTGCAAGATCTGTTCACTGAACGCTGGTCATCCGGGAATATCACTTGACAATGACGGCGTGTGCAACCTGTGTAGCCTCGACGTCGCGGTCGAGATGTTCGAGAACTTCACCTACGTGTCCAGAACCTACGAGGAGTTCGCGAACAGCGGGCCGAACGAGCGTGGTCCCTACGACTGCCTGCTGATGTACAGCGGTGGCAAGGACAGCACGTACATGCTGGACAAGTTCGTGAACGAGTACCATAAAAGAGTCGTCTCCTACACCTTCGAAATTCCCTTCGAGAGCAGCCATGCCGCAGCGAACATGCGGCTTGCCCAGGAGAGGATCCCGGCCACCTTCGTCACCGACCGGTCCGACAAGATAAAGGACATGATGAGGGAGGTGTTCAACCGACCGGTCCCGGAGCGGCCGGGTAAGTACCTGGACGAGAAACTTCCCTGTGTCTCGTGCCGGTCATTCTTTGTCATCCGGGCAATCCTGCACGCGTGGCGGAACAACATCCCCTACATCATCCTGTGCGCGGACCCGCAACAGACGCTCACGATGGAGTCGAACGTCCGGAAGATCGTTAAGAACTTCTACCAGATCTTCGGCCGGGACCGGACCGGCGAGTTCTTCTCGGGCGGGCTGGAGGAACTACTGTTCGCCGACGAGCGTGAGCTGCCGAAGATTGTCTTTCCCTTCGTCGCCCTACGCGACGAATACGACCCCGACCGGATCGTCGCGGAGCTGAAGGCGAAAGGAATTTACGAATCCTCGCCATTCGAGACCCACTGCACGCTTTTTCCGCTACTCAACTACTACTCGTTCAGGAATTGGGGCTGTATGTTCTACAAGCTGAACGCGTCGAGTTATGTGCGGGCGGTCAACCGAAACAAGGACTACGACCGGTCCACCTACAGTGTCAAGTTCCCCCGATCGGTCGATGTGGCCGAGGTCGAGGACCGACTCAGGGCGATCGTGTTCGAGATCGCGGCAGGGGAGGGGGACCCCGGCGCGCACGAGGAGGCCCTCGTCGAGGTGTTCAAGCAGCTTGATGCCGGCGAGGACGCCGCCCGGTATGTCGCCCGTAGTTTCCTCGACCTGCGTACCGTGGCCGCGGACATGGGCATCCGACTCGACTGAGAGTCTGCGCTGAAGGGGGAGACGATGGAACGACCAGACGACGTCCGGGATTCCGACATCGCTATTATCGGGATGGCGTGCCGTTTTCCCGGGGCCGATACCGTCGAGGAATTCTGGCAGAATCTGTGTGACGGGCGTGAGACCACCACCTTCTTCACCGAGGCCGAACTGCTGGCAGCCGGCGTCGGCCCCGCACTCGTGGCGGACCCGCGCTATGTGCGGGCCGGGCAGATACTGGCCGACATCGAGATGTTCGACGCCGAGGTCTTCGGGATCACGAGCGAGGAGGCGGAGCTCCTGGACCCACAGCAACGGCACTTCCTCGAATGCGCGCTCACGGCGCTTGAGAACGCCGGTTACAACCCGGACACCTGCCCCGGACCGATCGGTATCTATGCCGGCGCCGGGCTGAACACCTACCTTCTACGCAACCTCTCCGGCCGTTTCCGCCACGGGTCGACGCTGGAACGTTACCGGCTGATGATAGGCAACGACAAGGACTTCCTGGCGACGCGCGTGGCCTACAAGCTGAACCTGCGGGGCCCGGCGGTGAACGTGAACACCGCCTGCTCCACTTCGCTGGTGGCCGTCAATCTGGCCTGCCTGAGCCTGCTGGGCGGAGAGTGCGATCTTGCGTTGGCCGGAGCGGCCCATATCAAGGTGCCACAGGCCGAGGGCTACCTTTTCCAGGAGGGAATGATCCTGTCGCCGGACGGCCGGTGCCGGGCTTTCGACGCCCGAGCGCAGGGCACGATCCTCGGCAGCGGTGTCGGCATCGTGGTCCTGAAGCGGTTGGCCGACGCGCTCGCCGACGGCGACTGGATTCACGCGGTCATCAAGGGAAGCGCGGTCAACAACGACGGCGGCGCGAAGACCGGCTACACGGCTCCCAGCGTGCAGGGCCAGGCCGCCGTGATCGCCGAGGCTCAGGCTCTTGCCGGTTGCGCCGCCGAGACGATCACCTATGTCGAGGCCCACGGTACCGGCACCCCGCTCGGGGACCCGGTCGAGCTCGCCGCCCTGACCGACGTGTTCCTGCGGCAGGACGTGTTCCTGCGGCAGACAGGGGCAGGCGCCCGGTGCGCCATCGGTTCGGTCAAGACCAACATCGGCCACCTGGACGCGGCGTCCGGGATCGCCGGACTGATCAAAACCTCGCTGATGCTGCGACACCGGCGGATCGTGCCGAGCCTGCACTTCGAAAAACCCAATCCCGACATCGACTTCGACGCCAATCCCTTCCGCGTCGCCACGGAGTCCCAGGAGTGGCCGGCATCGGGCACAGCCCCGCGACGTGCCGGCGTGAGCTCGTTCGGCATTGGCGGCACGAACGCCCATGTGATTCTTGAGGAGCCGCCGCCCCGCGAACGCGAGCCCGGGGTGCCGCCTTCGGACGGCTGGCAGTTGCTGATGATCTCTGCCGGCTCGGTCGCGGCGCTCGAGGAGGCAACGGAGAATCTGGCGCGTCATCTGCGCGTGCACCGCGAGACGCTCGACCTCGCCGACGTGGCGTACACGCTCGCGGTGGGACGCCGGGCACGTGCGTACCGACGGGCGCTGGTGTGCCGGGACGTCCACGACGCCGCACTGACGCTCGCGCTCGGGGAGCCCGACCGCGTGTCCACCGGGCAGGTTGCCGACGGCGAGGCCGACGTAGTCTTCGTTTTCGCGCACCGTCTTATGGAGAACGGCGACGACACCCCTCTCGCCGGCCTGTACCGCGACGCCGCCGTATACCGCGACGTCGCTGTGTTCCGCGACGCGGTCGACCGGTGCGCGGTGGCCCTCAAGACTCTCGGGGTGAGGCCGCGGACACCCGACCCGGCGTCGTTGTTGCGTGCGCGGCATGGCGACGCCGTCGCCGCCTTCGTCGGGCAGTACGCTCTCGCCGAGCTCTGGACGGCATGTGGTGTGCGTCCGAGCGCGCTGGTGGGGTTCGGCTCGGGCGATCTGGTCGCCGCCTGCCTCGCCGGGATCTTCCCCCTCGAGTCCGCGCTCGGGCTGGCCTGGGCGCAGGCGCACGGCGAGCCGGCCGGCAACCTCACGCCAGCGGCCCCCCGGTACCCCGTGTGGTCCGCGGCAGTCAACGGTTGGCTGGACGTGGGTGCGCCGGTGCCGTCGGCGGGCTGGGTCGGGCCGCGTGACGAGACTCCCGACGCCGAGGAACGTCTCGCCCTCCTGCTCGACGGTCGGCGCGAGACATCATCCGGGCGGAAGGTTGTGCCATTGGAGATGGACCCGCGCGGCACCCGTCCCGACGACGGCACCCGTCCCGACGACGACGCCCGACACGTGTGGCTGGCGACCGCGGGGCGCCTGTGGACAAGCGGCGTCAGCCTCGACTGGTCGGCGTTGCATGCTGGCCAGGGACATCGGCGCGTGCCCCTGCCGACCTACCCGTTCCAGCGCAGGCGCTACTGGGTCGAGGCGGACGAGCACGCGTTTCCGGCGACTGCCGGAGGAACCGATGCCGGCCCCGCGCCGGCGGAGGGGACGCTGCGCGACCGAGTGGAGACGGCACGGGACGCCGAGAGACCCGCACTTGTCATCGATTTCATCCAACATCAGGTCGCGGAAATGCTCGGACTGGACGATGCGGCACAGGTGGACCCGGATCAGAACCTCTTCACGCTGGGGCTGGACTCGCTGAATCTGATCGAGATCGCGGCACGGCTGGGTGCCGAGCTGGAGCAGGACGTCCGGGCCTCGGTCTTCACCGATCATCCGACTATCCGCGCCTACGTGGAAAAGCTGGCGGCATCGCAGGACCTGCCCGGCACCGGCCCAGGCACCCTGACGGGGTAGCCGGCGGTCCGTGGCGCGGATGCCTCCGGGACAGGCCGCCGGTGTCGTTCGACGTGTCGTGTCTCGGCATCCCGAGAGCCAACCCGCACCCGCAAGGGTGGCTCATCTGCTGGGTGGGAAGGTCGATGGTAACGGCTTGGGCGGGGCGACGATAGCCGGCTACGGGCGAGGCGGCCCTGGTGGAGGTTGCCGCGCATCCGGTGGACGCCGTTCTGCTCGACCTGATGTTGCCGGGTATGGATGGTTTGGAGGTGTGCCGTCGCCTGCGTACCTCAGGGGACCTGCCGGGCCTGGTGAGCCGCGGGCGCTGACCGTCGGCCCCCTGGAGATCCGTTGCGCGGAGGGGGTGGTCCTTCGGGACGGCCGCGACGCGCGCCTCACCTGTGGGTCAGCCGGGCAGCTGACGGGCATCTCCTGGCCATGCTGTCCGCGCGGCAACAAGGCATGTGGCGGTCCCGCGCGCGCCGGCTGTGGACCAGCTTCTGGACGATTCCGGCCCTGTGTACCGCCTTGGCGGTTGGTCTTGCCGTTTCGGTTCCCTGGCTGGATGAGCGGGGGCTGTCCGCCGCGCTGCCGTTCCTGTTCAGCGGCGGGCCGGACGGTGCACGATCCGTGTTGTCCGCGGTCGCCTCCTCCATGATCTCGTTTACCGCGCTGGTGTTCTCGATCACGATCGTGACGCTGCAGCTGACCAGTGGCCAGTTCTCGCCTCGGGTGCTGCGGACCTTCCTTCAGGATCGCCTCACCCAACTGGCACTGGGTGTCTTCGTTGCGACTTTCGTCTATGCGCTGGCGGTCCTGCGCTCGGTCCGCGGCGCGGACACGGCCCGGTCGTTTGTGCCGCGGACGGCTGTCACTCTGTCGGTTCTGCTGGTACTCATCAGCGTTGTGCTCTTCATCGCTTATATCCACCACGTGACCAATGCGGTCCGGGTGTCGCAGATCTTGGCCTCGATCGGCACGCAGACCCGCCGATGCATCGCTCGCCGCTTCGATGGCGTCGGCTCCGTATCCTCGGTACCTCTGCCGACGGCCGCGCGCAGCCCAAGATATAAGATCATAAGCGCCCCGCGGAACGGTATTATCGCCGTGGTGCGAGACCGACCGGTGGTTCGGGCTGCCTCGCAGGCTAATTGTCTGGTTGTGCTCGTGCCAAAGATCGGTGATTTCGTTGCTGCCGGGATGCCGCTGTTCACCGTGCACGATGGCCCCGCCGACGGCCTCCGCGGAGACCTCGACCGGCAGGCCGTGATTGACGCGGTGGATATCGAGATCGAGCGGAGCATGGAGCAGGACATTGCGTTCGGCTTCCGGCAGCTGGCCGATATCGCGGAACGCGCCCTGTCACCAGCCATGAACGACCATACGACCGCGGTGGCGGCGGTCGATCAGGTGCATGATCTGCTACGCCGGCTTGTCACGCGGCACCTGACGCCCCGGGCCCATACTGACCGGGACGGCCAGCCGCGGCTCGTGGTGCCGGAACCCGATCTCGAGGACTACCTGCGGATCGGCGTGGACGACATTAGCCGGTGGGCGCAGGACTCCCCACGGGTGCTCTCCCGGCTGCGCCTCATGCTGCGCGACGTGTACGAGCAGGCTCGGCCTGAGCACCGGGCGCGCATCGCTTGCCGCGTCACCCGCTTGGAGCGCCGCCTCGCCGCCAGGAAAGGCTGACCGGGACGGCTAGATGTCCCGTTGCATCCCCTCCCGTGACTGCCCAGACGTCACCTTCTCACCGCCGGTGAACGTCGCCGATGGGTGTGCTGATGGATGAGGTGTGCGATCGGGGATGCTTGGCGGTTGCCGCGGTCAGTGGTGGCGGTCCTCGTACTGCGCGGCTGTGGTGACGTCTCGGGGATAGGTGCGTAGCGCCCGGAGACCGACGAGGCCGGCGGCCACCATGGGAGCCATCATGATCAGGAAGGTGAGTTGCAGGCCCCGGCGGGGCGGGGGCGCGAGCTCGTCCGGAGGGGCCGGGATACAGCCAGCCGCGGGAACGGCGCCGAATGCCCGCGACCGATGCCTTCTTCCTCGAGGTGGAAGGCCCCCGCAGCCCGCAGCAGGTCGGGGGCGTCGCGGTTCTGAGACTCCTCCCCGGCAGCTCCTCGCCCACGCTCGCCGACATCCGCGCCCATGTCGCTCGGCGCCTGGCGGATATTCCCCCGATGTTGCGACGAGTCGTGTCGCCGGGGCCGTTGTCCGGCTACAGATGGGAACTGGCCCGGAGTATCGACCTGTCCTGGCATGTCCGCGAGGTGACCCGGCAGCCCGGAGCCGTGCGGCCGGATTCGCTGTCCGCCTCGCCCGCGCCCGCGCGATGGGCGGCCGTGACCACCGGCATGGTGCGGCTCGGGCTGGACGGAGCCGCGCCCCCCTTCCCCTGGTCTGGGCGATCGGGACCGGCTCGCCGGGTGCGGATGGTGCGGCTGCGACTGCCCGAGGTTCGGGCAGTCGCGCGGGCCGCGAACGCCCGCGTGACCGACGTCCTGCTCGCCATGGTGGCACAGGCTGGCCCAGCTGCTGGCCGAGCAGGGCCAGCCGTGCGGTGCGGCGGTCCGTGCCATCACGCCGATCTCTCTGCGCACGACAGGCACCGCCATCGGCGACGACCTGGGTAACGCGACCACGGCGGTGCAGCTTGACCTGCCGCTCGACCCGATGCCAGTGTCCTGGCGGTTGCGGGCGATTACCGCCGGTGGCCGGCGGGCGCGGCGCCCGGGGCGGATCCTCGCGGCCGGCGCGGCCCTGCGGGTGATAGGTGCCCTGCCGGCGCCGCTGCGCGGACCCGCGGCTCGCAGCGTCTATCAGGGTCGGCATATTGGAATGATCATATCGAACCTTCCAGGCGCGGCGGGCCCGCGGGAGTTCGTCGGCCTGCCACTGCTCGACACCTACCCGCTGGTCCCCCTCGCCGAAGGCGTGCCGCTTGCGGTGGGGGCACTCGGCTGGCAGGACGAACTCTGCCTCTCGGTGACGACGGATCCCAGCCTTGTGCCGCCGACGGCGGACCTGGCCGGGCGGCTGTCCGCCGGGCTGGACCAGCTGCGTCGCGAGGTGAGCGCCCCGGCGCGCGCCCCTGGGACGGGGTCCGCCTCGGCCGGCTACCAGGGGCGCCCAATCTCGATCGAGTGGGCTGGCCGCGGCTGGCGTCGCCCGGGCGATGCCGGTGACCCGTAAGGACGGCGTGTAGCCGGGAGCGGCCGTGGGTGGGGGCGGATGGTTGGCCGGTCGCCGGTGCGGGAATGGCCGAGGCGGTGGCCTGTCGAGTGCCTGACGGAGAGTGCCTGACGGAGAGTCGGTGCGGGACGCTCGCAGGAGAGGGGTGGGTATGCGCGACTTCCCGATCGACCTGGGGATCAGGCCTGGCGCGGGAATGGGCGCGGGGTGGCCGATATGACCGCGGTCCGGCTTCCTGACCCGGTACGGCGGGTCCGGGCGATGCGTTCTGGTGGTGTGAGCGCGGCGGCGTTGGAGCGGGATCTGGCGGCGCGGGTGGATGGTGAGGTGCGGTTCGACGCCGGCACCCGGGGGGCGTATTCGACGGACGCGTCCAATTTCCGGCAGCTGCCGATCGGGGTGGTGGTACCGAGGTCGGTGGAGGCGGGTGCCGAGGCGGTCGCGGTGTGCCGGGAGCATGACGCGCCGGTGCTGTCGCGGGGTGGGGGGACGAGCCTGGCGGGGGAGTCGACGAACGCGGCGGTGATGATTGACTGGTCGAAGTACTGCACCGGGCTGTTGTCGGTGGATCCGGATGGCCGGCGGTGCGTGGTGGAGCCGGGCGTTGTACTGGACCATCTCAACGACCTGCTGTCGCCGCATGGGCTGCGGTTCGGGCCGGAGCCGGCCACGCACAACCACTGCACCCTCGGCGGGATGATCGGGAACAACTCGTGCGGGTCGACGGCACAGCGGGCCGGCAAGGTGGTGGACAACATCGCCCGCCTGGAGGTGCTGCTGTATGACGGGACCCGGATGTGGGTGGGGGAGACATCCGACGATGAGTATGTCGAGACCGTGCGTGCGGGAGGCCGTCGGGCGCAGGTGTACCGGCAGGTGCGGGAGCTGCGGGACCACTATCTGGCCGAGATCCGGCGGTGCTATCCGGAGGTGCCGCGGCGGGTGTCCGGCTACAACCTGGACAGCCTGCTGCCAGAAAAGCACTTCCATGTCGCGCGGGCCTTGGTCGGCAGCGAGTCGACGTTGGTCACGGTGCTGCGGGCCGAGCTGGAACTGGTGCCGGTGGTGCCGGCACAGTCGCTGGTCGTGCTCGGCTACCCGGACATCGCCGCGGCCGGGGACGCGGTACGGCGGGTGCTGCCGCACGACCCGATCGCGTTGGAGGGCCTGGACGACAGGCTGATCCACTTCGAGCGGGAGAAGCACCTGTACCCGGAGGCGTTGGCGCTGCTGCCCGAGGGATCGGCCGGCTGGCTGCTCGTGCAGTTCGGCGGCCAGACAACCGAGGAGGCCGACCGCAAGGCCCGGGCGATGCTGGACGACCTGTGCTCCTCGCCGCATCCGCCGGTGGCGTCGTTCTTCGACGACCCGGCCCGGGAGGCCGAGCTGTGGGAGGTGCGGGAGGCGGGACTGGGCGCGACTACCCGGGTGCCGGGCCTGCCGGATACCTGGCCCGGGTTCGAGGACAGCGCGGTCAGCCCGGACCGGCTCGGCGACTACCTGCGCGACCTACGCAAGCTGTACGGCGAGTTCGGGTTCTCCGAGGCGTCGCTCTACGGCCATTTCGGGCAGGGCTGCGTGCACAGCCGGATCCCGTTCGACCTGGTCACCGCCTCTGGGGTGGGCAGCTATCGGGAGTTCTTGGAACGGGCCGCGGACCTGGTCGCCTCCTATGGTGGGTCGCTGTCCGGGGAGCACGGCGACGGCCAGCAGCGCGGCGAGCTGCTGCCGAAGATGTTCGGCGCGGACATCGTCCGCGCGTTCGGTCAGTTCAAGGCGATTTTCGATCCGGGGAACCGGATGAACCCCGGCAAGGTCGTGGCTCCCTATCCGATTGACGACAAACTGCGGCTGGGCGCGGACTGGGAACCCGCCGAGACGGAGACCTTCTTCCGCTACCCACATGACGGGGGCAGTTTCAGCCGGGCGGTGCTGCGCTGCGTCGGGGTCGGCCGCTGCCGCCGCGAGGGCGGCGGTGTGATGTGCCCGTCCTACATGGTCACCCGGGAGGAGGAGCATTCGACTCGGGGCCGAGCCCGGCTGCTGTTCGAGATGCTGGCGGGCCACCCGGACTCGCCGATCCGCGACGGCTGGCGCTCGACAGCGGTGCGCGACGCGCTCGACCTGTGCCTGGCCTGCAAGGGCTGCAAGAGCGACTGCCCGGTGAACGTGGACATGGCCACCTACAAGGCCGAGTTTCTGGCCCACCACTATGCGGGGCGCATCCGGCCGCTGGCTCATTACTCGATGGGATGGCTGCCGCTGGCCGCCAGGCTCGCTTCCCTGGCGCCCCGGACGGTGAACGCGCTCGCGACCGCGCCCGGGCTCACCGACCTGGTGAAGCTCGCCGGCGGGGTGGCCCGGGCACGGGCCATCCCGCCGTTCGCGTCCGAGTCCCTGCAGGCCTGGTACGCCCGGCGCGGGCCGCGAGGATCCGGCCGGCGGGGCGAGGTGGTGCTCTGGCCGGACACCTTTACCAACCGCTTCCACCCGCACATCGGGCAGGCGGCGATCGAGGTGTTGGAGGACGCCGGCTGGCGGGTCGTGACGCCCGGCGGGACGGTGTGCTGCGGCCTGACCTGGATCTCCACGGGCCAGCTGGCCACCGCGCAGCGGGTGCTGCGGCGCACGACCCGGCTGCTGCATCCGTACCTGCGGGCCGGGACGCCGATCGTCGGGCTCGAACCGAGCTGTACGGCGGTCTTCCGCTCAGACGCCGAGGAACTGTTCCCGCGCGACCCCGACGTCTCCCGGCTGCGCCAGCAGACCCTGACCTTCGCCGAGCTGCTGTACGACCGAACGCCCGGCTGGCAACCTCCGTCGCTGGGCCGGCCCGCGATGGTCCAGACCCACTGCCACCAGCACGCGGTGCTGGGTTTCAACGCGGACACCGCGCTGATGCGCGAGATGGGGATGGACCCGCGGGTGCTGGACTCGGGCTGCTGCGGACTCGCGGGCAACTTCGGCTTCGAGCGGGGCCACTACGACGTGTCACAGGCCTGCGGGGAGCGGGTGCTGTTTCCCGCCCTGCGCGACGCGCCCGACGGCGCCTTGGTCTTGGCGGACGGCTTCAGCTGCCGCACACAGATCGAGCAGGGCGAGGCCGGTGGGCGGCAGGCCGTCCATCTCGCCGAAGTGGTGGCCATGGCCCGGTTCGGCGACGTGCCGGCAGCCCGGCCGGAGCAGGCTGTCGAGCGGCCCTCGTCGCCACGGGCCGCGTCGCTGGCGGTATTGCCCGGTCTCGGCGTTGCCGCGGCGGCCGCAGGCGGCCTGGCCGCCCGCGCCGCGGGACAGCGGATCCGTGACCACTGAATATCCCGGCACTGGACGTATCGCGGCACTGGACGGAGGGATGATGCGGAGATCAGCTGACCAGCCGGGCGGCCGGCGCGGAGTGGTGGTGGTCACCGGGGGTTCGGCGGGGCTCGGTCGGGCGATCGTCCGGCAGTTCGCGCGCCGCGGCTACGACGTGGGTGTCCTGGCCCGTGGCGAGGATGGTCTGGCCGGTGCGGTAGCGGACGTGGCGGCGGCGGGCCGGCGCGGCCTCGCGCTGCCCGCGGACGTCGCCGACGCCGCGGGCGTGCAGGAGGCCGCCGAGCGGGCGCGCGCGGAGCTGGGGCCGGTCGACGTCTGGGTCAACAACGCGATGGCCAGCGTCTTCGCTCCCTTTCCCCAGATCACCCCGGAGGAGTTCGAACGCGCCACAGTCACCACCTACCTGGGCCATGTCAACGGAACCCGTGCGGCGCTGCGGCACATGATGGCACGTGACCACGGGGTGATCATCCAGGTGGGTTCCGCCCTCGCCTTCCGCGGTATCCCGTTGCAGTCGGCCTACTGCGGCGCCAAGCACGCCATCGTCGGCTTCACCGAGTCGGTGCTGACCGAACTGCTGCACGACGGCAGCAACGTGCGGGTTGTGATGGTACACATGCCCGCGCTCAACACCGTCCAGTTCAACTGGGTGTGCTCCCGGCTGCGTCACCACCCGCGGCCCGTCCCGCCGATCTACCAGCCCGAGGTGGGCGCGCGTGCGGTGGTCCACGCGGCCGAGCACCCACGGCGCAGCATGTGGGTCGGCGTCTCCACCGTCGCCACCATCCTTGGCAACCGGATCGCGCCCGCCCTGCTGGACCGCTACCTCGCCCGCACCGGCTACGCCAGCCAGCAGGCACCCGACGACCACAACCCGATGCTCGGCGAGAACATCTTCTACCCGGTGCCCGGCGACCACGGCGCGCACGGCGATTTCGACGACCGCGCCCACGCCCACAGCCCGGAACTCTGGCTCAGCCAGCACCGCCGCGGGGTGCTCGCCGCCGTGGTCACCGCGGCCGGCATGGGAGTCGGGGCCGGCATGGGAGTCGGGGCCGACCGGATGCCCCGGCACCGGTAGGGGGCCGGCGACGGGCGCGCCGGGCCAGCCTGTTGATCTTTCGGTTGCCTGACGAATCCCAGCGGTAGGGGAGAACGTCCGCCCAGGTGGGAACGCTTACCTTGGCGGCCCGTGCAGATCGGCCGCCGTAGGTGGCACCAAGATTGCCAAAAAAGTCAGTCAGGAGGGAACACTCACTCATGGGCGCATTCGAAGAGGCGAAAGGCAAGATCAAGAAAGCGGCAGCCGATGTGACCGGCAGCGAAGGGCTGCGGCAGGAGGGGCAGCAGCAGGAGGAGAAGGGCCGGGAGCAGCGCGAGGCGGAAGAGGCCCGGGCTCAGGCTCAGGCCCACGAGAGGGAAGCCGAAGGCCACGAGCAGCGGGAGCGGTCCGAACAGGGGACCTGACCACGGTACGGATCGTGGCAACCGAGGCGGTGTCCCGCGGCCTGGAACCAGCCGCGGGACCAACAATGTGCGGGACCAACAATGTGGCGGATCGGTCGGACCGGGTGGGCGGCGCTCAGGGCCATGCGGACCGGGTGGGGGATCCTGCTGGTGGCGCAGCCCGGGCTGGTTCTGCGGGCCGCGGGCGGCCACTCCTCCAGCCGCGCCCGGCCGGCAGCCGTGCGGGTGCTGGGAGCCCGCCATCTCGTCCAGAGCCTGCTACCGCCGGGCCGGCTTGGCGTCGCTGCGGACTGCCTGCATGCCGCGAGCATGCTCGCTTTCGCCGCGGCCGTTCCCGGGCACCGCCGGCTGGCCTTGGCCGACTCCGTGGTGGCGTCGGCGTTCGCGGCGTCAGCGTTCGCGGCCGAGCAGCCAACCCTGCAGGAGGTCTCCGCGGCGAGGGGACGGGCCGCGCGGGGTGCGGGCGACGGCCCCGGCCAGACCGAGGGCGCAGCCGCCCAGCATCGGCGCTGCCGCCAGCCATAGCCAGCCTGTCCGGATCTGGCTGATCAGACTGGCCTGCAAGTCTCGCAGTACCGCCTGGGCGCTCGCCGGCAGAGCCGGCACCGCCCTGGTGACTCGGTCCCGCCGAAGGCTGGTGCGGCTGCCGCCGGTGCCTTGAGGTGACCGGCGGGTCGCGGGGGCCGAGGTTGTCTCCTGGCTTCGCCAGCCAAGGTGAACGTTCGGAGGAGGATTTCGTGCCGGAGGGCCGCCCAGCCCCGCGAGCCTGGCGGATCTTCCGTGGCCACGGAAGCCAACCTCGCCCACCCCGTCCCGGGGCAGCAGCCTGGGCGACCGGGTAGGCGTGGCGGGCCGCGGTTTCGGGGAGACAGCAGGCATGCCAGCGGTTGAGAGCGTGGAGGTCGCCGCCTACCTGGTGCCGACCGAGCAGCCCGAGTCGGACGGGACGCTGGAGTGGGGTTCCGTCACCCTGGTGGTGGTGACGGTCCGGACCGGCGGCCAGGCCGGTCTGGGCTACACCTACTGCCATCTCGCTGCCGCGGATGTCGTCGCGGGAAAGTTGGCGGCGGTGGTGACTGGCCGGGACGCGTTGCGGGTCGGTGCCTGCTGGTCGGCGATGCAGGCGGCGGTGCGGAACATCGGCCGTCCCGGCATGGCCGCAGAGGCGATCTCGGCGGTGGACATAGCGCTGTGGGATCTCAAGGCGCGGCTGCTCGGTGTCCCGCTGGTGGTGGCGCTGGACGCGGTGCACGACCGGGTCCCGATCTACGGCAGTGGCGGCTTCACGTCCTATCCGGACAGCCAGCTCTGCGATCAGTTGTCGGGTTGGGCGGCGGCGGGTATCCCGCGGGTGAAGATGAAGGTCGGCCGGGACCCGGCGGAGGACCGGAAGCGGGTGGCTGTGGCCCGGCGGGCAGTCGGATCCGACGTCGAGCTCTATGTGGACGCGAACGGGGCGTACAGCCGCAAGCAGGCGTTGATGCTGGCGGAGATCTTCGCGGAGCAGGATGTGCGCTGGTTCGAGGAGCCGGTCAGCTCCGACGACCTGGAGGGGTTGCGGCTGCTGCGGGACCGCGGCCCGGCGGGGATGGACATCGCGGCCGGCGAGTACGGCTACACGTTGTCCGGTCTGGAACGGATGCTGGCCGCGGGTGCTGTCGACTGCCTGCAGGTGGACGTCACCCGCTGCGGCGGCATCAGCGGGTTCCTGCGGGCGGCGGCGCTGTGCGACGCGCGGGGGATCGACCTGTCCGCCCACTGTGCGCCGCAGGTCAGCGTGCACGCCTGCACCGCGGTGTGGCATCTGCGGCACCTCGAGTACTTCCACGACCACGTCCGGGTCGAACATCTGCTGTTCGACGGGGTCCTCGATGCGCGGCCGGACGGGACGCTGGTCCCGGATCGGTCGCGGTGCGGCCTGGGCCTGTCGGTGCGGCAGCGGGACGCCGAACGGTTCCGGGTCCGATGACCGCGGCGTACGGCGAGGCGGACCACAGCACCGGGCCGGACGGGTCGATGCGCTGGGCTGTGTGCGCCGGCCCCGCCCGCTGTGCGTTCGGGCTGTTCTGATGGGTATGGCAGGAGCTTCTGGCGGGTATGGCAGGAGCGTGAGCCGGTTGACCGGCTGGATCAGTGGGATCGTCGCCGCTGCCGCGATGCTGGTGGGCGCCACCGGCTGCGGTACTGGCGGCGGGCCCGGCTCGCCGACGGCGGACCGGGCCGCCGCCGCGGACAGAGCCGGGCTCGGCGCCGTTGCGGGCATCGTCTCCGACGTCGAGCCGTCCGTTGTCACCATCCTGGTCGGGAACGAGCTGGGCAGCGGCATCGTCTACCGCGCCGACGGTGTCATCGTCACCAACCAGCATGTGATTGCCCAGGCATCCGGTGGAAAGGCCGAGGTGGCCTTCGCCGACGGCCGCCGGGTGGCCGGTCGGGTACAGGCCGCCGATGAGATCAGCGACATCGCCGTGGTGAAGGTGAACCGGACCGGCCTACCCGCCGCGACGTTCCGTAAGGATCTGCCCCAGGTGGGCGAGTTGGCGGTGGCGATCGGCAGCCCGCTGGGATTCGAGAACAGCGTCACCGCCGGGATCATCTCCGGCGTGAACCGGAACCTGCCCGTATCCGGTCAGCAGGGTGGGCAGGGGCGGCCGCTGGTGGACCTTATCCAGACCGATGCGGCGATCTCGCCCGGTAACTCCGGCGGGGCGCTGCTGGACAGCCAGGGCCGGGTCGTGGGCATCAACGAGGCCTACATCCCACCGTCGACCGGAGCCTCGTCGCTGGGCTTCGCGATACCGTCCGCGACCGCGGTTGACGCCGTTGAGCAGTTGCTGCGCACCGGGACCGTGAAGCACGCCTTCGTTGGCGTCCAGCTCGCCACCCTCACCTCGGCGATCGCTGAGCGGCTCGGACTGGACGTGCGTGCCGGGGCGCTCGTGCTGGCCGTCGTGCGCGGCGGGCCCGCGGGCAAGGCAGGTGTTCTACCCGGTGATGTCATCCGTAGCTTTAACGGCAAGTCGGTCGCCTCCGCCGGGGAGTTCTCCGCCAGGCTGCGCGAGGTATCCCCGGGTGACATGGTGACGCTAGGCGTCCACCGAGACGGCAGGGACCACACAGTGCAGGTCAGGGTGTCCGACCGGCCCGGCTGAGAGCTTCGCCGCCGATGCGGCGTCCCACCTCGGGGCTCGGCCCGGGGCTTCCGAGGATGCATCGACGCGCCGTCACGCGCCTGGGGACAGCGGGTTCGTGGACGAGATCTAGGTGAAGATTTCCGGGCCGGTGTCAGTGCCGGTGTCGAGTTGGCACCAGACCGTCTTGCCGGAGTGGGTAGGGCGGGTGCCCCACCGGGCAGCGAGTGCATCGACGAGGATCAGGCCACGACCGTGTTCTTCCTGCTCGTTGGGGTGGAGGACACGGGGGAGGTGACTGTCGCTGTCGGAGACCTCGATGTAGAGGGCCGTCGGGACGCTGCGGAGCACGAGTTCGCCGGGGACTCGGGAATAGCGGATCGCATTGGTGACGATCTCGCTCACCAGTAGTTCCGCGGTCTCGATGGTTTCGGGCTGCTGCCAGCGACGCAGCGCGGCGTTGACGGCGTGGCGAGCCTGTCCGACGGCCCTGAGGTCGAGGGTGAGAGGGATGGTAAGGGTGCGAGTGTTGATGGCCGCGGCGGCCCGGACGAGCAGGAGCGCCACGTCGTCGTCTCGATTGGCCTGATCGACCAGGCGCATCAGCCGGTCGGCGGTGGCGTCCGCGGTGCCGGCGTCCGCGAGAGCGTGCTGTAGCCGGCCGATTCCCTGGAAGATATCGATATCGCGTGACTCGACGAGGCCGTCGGTGTAGAGCGCGAGCGTCGCCCCGACGGGGAACGGGTAGCAGGTCTGGACGAAAACTTGCCCGCCGATACCGAGAAACGCGCCGCCCCCGCCGGTCAGGAGGCGGACCCGGCCATCGGGATCACGCAGGGCGGGAGGGGGGTGGCCGGCGTTGGCGAGGACTATCGTCGCGGTGGTGGGCTCAAAGATCGCGTAGACGCAGCTCGCCAAGGCACCGTCAGGCCCTGCCCCGATGGTCTGGGCAAGGTTGTCCAGGTGGGTGAGTACGTCGTCGGCGGGCAGATCGAGTGAGGCGAACGCCCGGCTGGCGGTGCGGAGTTGACCCATGACGGCGGCGGCGGTCACACCGCGGCCGGCCACGTCTCCGATGACGAGAGCTACCCGACCCGCCGAGAGCGGGATGAGGTCGAACCAGTCCCCGCCCACCTCGGCGTCGATCGGCGGACCCGGCTCGGCGCAGGGCGACCGGCCGGGAAGGGAGCCCGGCTCGTACCGCCAGGCGATGTCCATTCCGGCCACGGCCGGGATGTCGGGTGCAAGCAGGCTGCGCTGCAGCGTGACAGAAACCTCCCGCTCGCGAGCGTACGCGCGGGCATTGGCGATGGCGGCTGAGATACGTCCACCAAGGTTGGCGGCCATCTCGACGTCGTCGTCGGTGTAGGTACGCCCGGAAACGCCGACATGTACAACCATGACCCCATGAAAGTAGCGCCCCACCAGCAGGGGCACCGCGATCCCCCAACGCAGCAGCAGCCGCCGGAAGTAGTCGAGGAATCCAGGAGTCTGATATCCGCTGATCAACGATTCATCGTCGGCCGCGTGGTGAAACGGGCGACCCGACGCAAAGGCTTGGTAGATCGGAGAGTTTCGGTGGCAGTAAAGGATCTCTCCGGCGGCTGAGAACGGGATGTCGCAACTTTGCAGGGGCGGACCGGAAACGCGTGTTTTTATGGCGCGCCGCAATTCCAACAGCTCCGGTCGGGCGTCTGTGTCAAGGGGTTCGTCGAGCAGGTACACGCTGCAGGTGTCGGCGAATTCCGGTACCATAAAATCGGCTATACTCGCCAGTGTGGCGTCCAGTTCCAGGGATCGCCCGACGAGTGTGCTCGCCCGGGTGAGCAGCCGCAGTCGCCGCTCTGCTTCCGCATGCTTCCGCTCGGCACGGCGCTGATCCGTCACATCGACCAGCGTCACGCCAACCGCCGCGGGCACCCCCTCACGGTCCCGGAGCGGAAAGTGCGAAAAGCGCCAGGTGCGTTCCTCCTGCGGGAAAGCCACGCTCCTGCCGATGATCTCCGTGTCTTCAACTGATTCACCGCTGGCCAGGACCCACCGGGCAAGCTTCCACACCCGCGGGTCCATATCCGGCAGCAGCTCGGGGATGGATGTTCCCGCCAGTTGCTCGGGAGACAGGCCGTATATTTCCCGAAAGGACCGGTTGCTCCGTCGCACCCGCAGATCCGGATCGATAATTACCATCGCCGTCGGACTGAAATCGATCAGTTGCGTGCCCAGTAGCGAATCGAAACCGGCATCCAGTGCGTAGTCCGACGAAACGTCCGACAAGGTTCTCCTCGGCTCAGACGTCATTAAATCACATCCCCCTGTGTGGAATGATCATCTCCTGGTCTAATACCCAGGAACTTAGGATCAAATCAGGCCTGGGACTACGGTGGGTGGCGGTCCCGCGGGTAGGTGCCAGAATTCGGTTGCGGATGGCGCTGGTCATGAGGCAGACCGCGATGCCGGACCGGCAAGCATGGGGCGGGTTGCGGTGGCGTTGATGTCGAGCAGGTGAACGACCGCGTCGGTGCTGAGCACGACGAGGGTGTTCGATCCGAGCAGGACAGGCTGGGTGGTGACGGGCGCCGCGACGTCGCCGACCAGCAGCGGACCAGCGGGGCTGTCCAGTTGCCAGATACTGCCATCGAGCAGCACGATCATCGGTCCGAGTGGGGTATGGACGGCAGTGGTGGGCGCGCCGGTACCAGTGGACCGGTAGGGACCGTAGGCGGGGCGCAGCCCGTGCAGGTGCTGGCGGTCGAGGATGCCGCCGTGATCCGGGTCGAGCCGGTGCGCGATGCCGTCGCCGGTGACGAGCACGATTGCCTCGTCGGTGACCAGGGGAGCGGCTGTGGAGAAGCGGCCGGTCAGGGTGGTGCGCCACCGAGTCTGGCCGGTGGAGAGGTTCAGCCGCTCGAGGGTGGGTCCGGCGGTACGGAGCAGCAGCGCATCGGTCCCGTCAATGGCGACCAGCGAGCTGGAGGGCGGTGGTGTGCCGGGCGGATCGGTCCAGGTGATGGTGCCGTCGCGCAGGTCCAGGGCGGTCAGGCCCGGGGTGGGGCCGCCGAGGGGCAGCACGGCCAAGCGGTCGGTGGCCAGACCGGTTCCGTAGGTGAGCAGGGTGTCGACCTGGCCGAGCTGGTCGCGGTGCCAGGCGATATCCCCGGTGTCGAGGTCCAGGCAGGTGACGCCGCCGACGTCACCGACGATCAGCCGGCCCGCCGCGGTGAGGATGGGGGTGGCTAGCAGCCGGCGTCGCTGCCGGTGTGGGAGGTGTCGGGTCCAATGGGGTGCGCCGGTGGCTGGGGCGAGCGCGGTGAGGGTGCCCGCATGGCTGCACGCCAGGATCTGGTCATGGCCGGCGAGAACGCCGGTGATGGGGTCGTCTGCGGCGCGCACCGTCCACAGCACGTCGACTCGGCTGTCGTTACTGCCGGTGTTGGAGGGGTGTAGGCGGGTCAGGTGTCCTGCGCCGTGGGTGTCGGTGCTCGGTGCGATGACGGTGCCGGCGATGGTCGCGAGGGTGCCCAGATGTTGATGGGCGCCGATCGAGTGGCTGGTGGTGCGGGGCGAGGCCGGGGCATCGGCGCGAGACGTGGTCGGTGACCGTGGCGGTTTCGGTAGCGCCGGGATCGTGTCGTGCCGTAGATCCATAGTTCTCAAGCCGGGGGTGAGGGTGATGAGGCGGAGCTGCGGTGGTGACCAGTCCAGTCCGCCGAAGCTGGCTGCGGGCGTGCTGAGCAGGTGACAGCCGCCGACGTTGCGCTGCGCGTCGGCATGCCAATGTCCCGACAGGACGGCGAGGAGGCTGTCGGGTGCGGCACTGTAGCGGATCAGTTCGAGTGTGTCGTGGTCGGGCTGGTCGTGGGTGAGCACGACGACTGGCAGCCCGGGGGTTCGGGTGGCGAGATCGGTGATTATGAAGCGTTGCTGATCGGTGTCATCGATCGCGCACCAGGCGCTGAACCAGTCCAGGGCGAGGAGGTGCACGCCGGCCAGGTCAGCTGACCACCAGCGCGGGCCCATGGCCTGCTCGTAGCGGGTGAGGGTAGCCGCGCCGAGAAACCCGCCACCGTGGGGGGTGTCGCTGGGGTGGGGTTGGTGGCGGTGGCCGTAATGGTCGTGGTTACCCGGCACGATCTCTACCGGCAGCGGCGCTGCGGCGAGGGAGTCGAGTACGCGCCTGAACTCTTCGGGTGTGCCGTGGTCGGTGAGGTCACCGGTGATCACGGCGAATGCCGCGCCGTGGTCGGCTGCGGTCCGCAGCGCGTGGTGCAGGCCGCTGGTGGTGTCCGTCTGGTCGCCGTAGCGGGCGGCGAGCTCGACCGCCTGGGACGGGTCGCCGTCGATCGCGCTGACATGCGTGTCCGTGATGTGCGCGAATCGCAGCTCCCCTGAGGGAGCCGAGGGTGGTTGTGGATCGCTGCCGGTGCGGCTTGGGTGCAGCTGAAACAGCACCGGCTCCCCCGCTGCCGGGTGCTGCCACCAGCGGCCCGTCCAGCCGTTGGGGCGCCGGGCCCAGACCGGGCGCCCCGGCACGGTGCGGAGGCTGAACGAGCCGTCGTCGCGAGTGAATGTCCAGGTCCGCCCGTCGCTTACCGCGATCCCTGCGAGCGCGTTGCCGTGGATGGTGAGCACGGCGCCGATGATCTGCATGCCTGAGTCTAGTCTCCGACAATAGATCATTTACAACCCTTCGCATCATTATGTATGTAATTTCCTTACGGAAGTAAGATGTTGTTTAGATAAAGTTTCCCTTGGCCTGTCAGTGTCACCGCCATGACCCCACCCGGCCTCGCGCTGCCACCGCAGTCACAGGGGGCGGCCTCGACGAGGCTGTCCGGGTGGCCGGTGCTGTCCGGAACCGTCTGTACCGCTTAGTCCACTTGATGGAGGAACTGTCATGAAACTCAGCAGCGACCGCATCCTGACCACGCACACCGGCAGCCTGCCCCGACCGGCCGGGCTGGCCGAGCTGATCCGGGCCCGGGAACAGGAGACCCTCTCGGTCGCGGACGCCGAGTACCTGCCCGAGCGGATCGCGGACGCGGTTGGCGTGGTCGTCGGCCATCAGGCGCAGGTCGGGCTGGACGTGATCAGCGATGGCGAAATGAGCAAGATCGGGTACGCCACCTACGTCAAAGAACGCCTCACCGGTTTCGACGTGGACGTTGCCGTTCCCGAGGGCGGCGGCCTGTCGATCGCTGATCTGGACGACTACCCTGGCATGGCCGAACGTTCCCTGGCCGGCTTGGAGACCGCGACACCGACCTGTACCGGTCCGATCAGCTACACCGGCACCGCCTTGCTCGATACCGATCTGGCCAACTTCGCAGCCGGCGTCAGCTCAATCTCGGCAGGATCGGGTCAGCCGACCGAGCGGTTCATGAATGCCGCGTCACCTGGAGTTATCGCGCTCTATCTTCCGAACCAGTTCTATGCCAGTTTGGATGAGTACCTGTTCGCGTTGGCCGAAGGAATGAGGGCCGAGTACGAGGCGATCACCGCAGCCGGGCTGGTCCTGCAGATCGACGCCCCGGATCTGGCGATGGGTCGGCACATCCAGTACGCGCACCTGTCCGAGCAGGGATTCCTGGACCGGCTGCGCGTGCACGTTGAGGCGATCAACCACGCGCTACGCAATATCGACCCGGCGAGGGTGCGGGTGCACCTGTGCTGGGGCAACTACCAGGGCCCGCACCACAAGGACGTCGGCCTGGACGTCATCCTGGACACGATCATTCAGCTCAAGGCCGATGGGCTGGTATTCGAGGCCGCCAATCACCGCCACGCACATGAATGGCAGGTGCTGGCCGACGCGAAGATTCCCGAGCAGAAGGTCCTCATCCCGGGTGTCATCGACACCTCCAGCGTCTACGTCGAACACCCCGAACTCATCGCCCAGCGCATCACCCGCTTCGCCGACATCGTCGGCCGCGAGCGCGTCATCCCCGGAACCGACTGCGGCTTCGCGTCCTTCGCCACCTTCCTCGCCGTCGACGAGAGCCTGGCCTGGGCGAAACTCGAATCCCTCACCGCCGGCGCTCGACTGGCCAGCGATCGACTGTGGTCATGACCAGCACCACCCCGACCCACAGCACGACCGAGCACGACGCGGCGCTGCCGGTGCTCGACCTGCGCGAGTTCGACCCTGGCACTGATCCCGCGGTGCGCAGCCGGTTCCTTGAGCGACTGCGCGAGACCTGCCATGACGTGGGTTTCTTCTACCTGGTGGGGCACGGCATCGGTGACACCCTGTTCCGGGAGGTCGAGGAGGTCACCCGAGCGTTCTTCGCTCTGCCCGAAGCCGATCGAATGGCGATCGCGATGACCCGGTCGCCACACTTCCGTGGCTACACCCCACTGGGTGGTGAACTCACGAACGGTCGGGCCGACCGGCGCGAGGAGATCGACCTCGGCGAGGCCACCATCAAAGCCATCCACTACCCTCCGTCCGGACCTGGCTGCGATCATCAAGGCGTTGGCACCCACCGGGACTTCGGGCTGCTCACCTTCGTCCTGCAAGACGCCGTCGGTGGACTGCAGGTGGAGCGCGACGGATGCTTCTTCGACGTCCCGCATCTGCCCGGCGCCCTGGTCGTCAATCTCGGCGAAATGCTGCAGCTCGCCACCCACGGCTACCTCAAGGCCACCGTCCACCGCGTCATCAGCCCACCCGCTGGCGTGCGGCGATTCTCGGTTATCTACTTCTTCAACCCGCGCCTGGACGCCACCCTCACTCCCATCGACCTGCCCGCCGAACTTGCCGCCCAGGCAACGGGCGGACACAGCGCTGACCCGGACAACCCCATCCTCGCTACCTACGGCGAGAACATCCTCAAGGTGCGGCTGCGTGCCCACGCCGACGTCGCGCAACTCCACCACGCAGATTTGCTCGCCGCCGAGAGCTGACCTGATCCACCGGCACACCGCAACCCGCCTTCGTGCTGGCCCGCGCGCCCCGCGCCCCACGGCTCCCACGCGCGCCCAGTCATCCCCTGAACAGAAAGGCGATCCGCCATGACCGTTGATGCCCCGCCCGCATCGGTGGCAACGCATGTACCGCTACTGACCGAGGCCGAAACCCCGCCCGACCCACCGGTCACGAACCCGCTGCGAGGCAACCCCGGCATCGTCGGCATCCCGATTACCATCGCTGGCGCGCTCGGACTCGGCTTGGTCGACGCCGGCTACGTGCCCGCCGAGGCCGCCGCCGCCGGCATCCCGACCATCCTCGCCGCAACCTCGATCGGGCTGCTGCTGGCTACCGTCTGGGCCGCCGCGCTCGGGCAAAATGCCTCGGCTAGCCTGTTCGCCGTTTTTTTCGGCTTCTACGCCAGCTACGCCGCACTCGCCCTCGGACTCGGGCACAACTGGTACGGCATCCCCGATGCCCAGATCGTGCACACGCAAGCCATCTGGCTGATCTGCTGGCTGGTCACCATTGCCATGCTCACTCTGGTCACCATACGGCTACCTTGGAGCTTCACCCTGCTCCTCGGCCTGGTCGACGTCGCCCTCGTCCTGCTGCTCGTCGGCACCCTGGAGGCCAACACCACCTTCATCCATCTCGGCGGGTACGTGGTCTTCGCCTTCGTTGCCGTCGCCGTCTACCTGTATGTCGATCTTATGTGGAGCGAGACCGGTGGCCGTGGACTTCCTCTCGGTAAGCCTCTCGTATCTTGACTCGGTCGCTGTAACAAAGTTGCATCACAGCGTCTCTTCTTGATACAAGAGTTACACAGACGTTCTGGTTGACCGGCTCCTCGGAGGCTCACGTTGCTGACCGATTCCCTTGACCTCACGACCTGGCAGGCCAGTGGCGTTCTTCTCATGGACGGCTTCCTTGGCCCGGAGCGCCTGCGGGAGGTGCGACGCTGGGTCGATGAGATCGAGGCCCTGCCGGGCCGCGAGGACGGTCTGCTGCAGTACGACGAGACCACCGGGGACGGATTCTCGGTGCGGTGCCGCACCGAGAACATCGTGCCCTTCCATGACGGCATGCGTGCCTTGCTCACCCGGGGCACGCTGCTCGACATTGCCAGCATGTTGCTCGGCGAGCCCGCCGTCCTCTACAAAGAAAAGATCAACTATAAGGAACCCGGCGGCGCCGGGTTCGCCCCACACCAGGACGCGCCCGCCTACCCCTTTGTCCGGTCCACCATCACCTGCATGATCGCTATCGACGATTCCACCACCGACAATGGCTGCCTGGACGTCGTCGAAGGCATGCACCACGAGCCGCTCCCCACCGACGATGTCGGCTGCATCCCCGCCAGTCTCGCCGAGACCCTCCTCTGGAAACCCGTCCCCGTCCGCGCTGGGTCGTTGCTCTGGTTCAACTGGTACGTCCCGCACCGCTCCGGAGTCAACACCTCACCACATCGTCGCCGGGCCATCTACCTCACCTACAACGCAGCCTCCGACGGTGACCACCGCCACCACTACTACCAGGAAAAGCAGCACCGCCTAGCCGCCGGCACCGACCGAATCAGCCTCATCGGCCACTTCACCGGCGACAGCCACGTCAGCGCCCGGGGCGCCGAGGAATCTGCATGAATACCGACCGGCTCCTCCACGGCACCTTCACTGGCGCGGACGAGTTCTGCGATGAACTGTTCGCCTACCTCACCGCCGTTGGCCAAAGTCAATACGACGAAACCGTCACCCAACTCGAACACGCCCGGCAAACCGCCGCCCTCGCCGAAGCCGACGGCTATGACCAGGCCGCGCAGGTCGCCGCGCTGCTGCACGATATCGGCCATCTCCTCCTCGACGAACACGACGCGCACCACAATTTCCTCGCCGAAGACCTCCATCACGAAATCGTCGGAGCACGCTACCTGACCCGATGGTTCGGCCCCGATATCGGCACTCCGGTCGCGCTGCACGTCAAAGCCAAGCGCTATCTCGTGGCCACCGACCCCGCCTACGCCAACAGCCTGTCCGTAGCCTCCACCCGAAGCCTACGCGTCCAAGGCGGCCCGATGACTGGCAGAGAAGTCGATGCCTTCCTTTGCCTGCCACATGCCGACCTCGCCATCGCGTTGCGTCGATGGGACGACAACGCCAAGCGAGCCGGCGTCGCGGTACCGGAACTTGACCATTGGCGTCCGGCTGTCTGCCGGCTGGTCAATGAGGCTTCCGCGGTGGTTTGACAGGCGGGTATGGCCCCTGACCGCCCGTCATCCGTGAAGGCGAGGAACGCGTACTGTTCTGTGCGGGTCAGGCCCGTGCCGCGGGCGATACTCGTGCCCGCCGACGCGGAAGTCCAGCTCGTGATGGGCTGTCCCCGGCTCGTTGGGTAGATGGAACCAGCGCTTTCGTATTGCGAAGTCAGCGAAATCGGCCAAGATATGACTTGGCGCTGCCGCCAGGTGCGGGCCAGGGTGAACAACCCGTGAATGAGGGGTGAGCCTGCCGCCGTTGATACGGTGTCGCTGTCCGCTTCGCCGGTGAACTCGGCAAGGGTCGCGCCAAAGTCGGCGCACACGCCGCGCATCGTCCGTTCGCAGGCGTCGAGCATCGCCTCATCGAACACGCCACGCCGGTACTTCGTCTGGACCCGGCTGTTACGGGGCGAGTTCGTCGGCACGCCCACTCGCTCGGCGCGGGCGGCCCTGGTAGGAGGCGCGGTAGGCGGACGGCGTGTTGGCGGCGTCGCGGGCGAGGTGGATCCGCAGGTTGGCGGCGGTCCCCAGTCCGCAACGGGCGGCGATCCGATCCACCGGCAGGTCGGTCACCTCGAGCAGCAGCCGCGCCTCGGCGATCCGGTGGGCGAGCAGCCACTGCCTGGGCGTGACGCCGTACTCGGCGATGAAGCGCCGGGCGAACGTGCGCGTCGCGTAGCCAGCGTGGCCGGCGAGATCAGCGACGGACAGTGGCTCGGCGAGCCGTTCCAGCGCCCAGTCGCAGGTCGCGGCCAGCCTGCCAGGACCGCCAGAGCCGGGCTTTGGACCGGGCACCGGGCGGCGTAACAGCTGGGCTTGGCCGCCTGCGCGATGGGGCGCCACCACCAGCCGGCGGGCGACGCGGGTGGCGACGGCACTGCCGAGGTCGCGCCGCAGTATGTGCAGACACAGGTCGATCCCCGCGCACACTCCGGCGCTGGTGAGGATCCGCTCCCCGTCGACGTAGAGAACGTTCGGGTCCACCTGCACCGTCGGATGGCGGGCGGCGAGGTCGCCCGCGTCCTCCCAGTGGGTGGTGGCCCGCTGACCGTCGAGTAGCCCGGCGGCAGCGAGGGCGAACGCTCCGGTGCACACCGACATCAGTCTGACGCCGCGGTCGGCAGCCGCGCGCAGCGCGTCGAGCACCCCTGGTGCGGGTGTGACCAGTGGGGCGTACCCGGGGACGACGACGGTGTCAGCGGCATCCAGCGCGGCGAGCCCGTGCGCCACCTCCAAGGCGAAGCCGGTGGTGGTGGGCAGCGAGCCAGGCTGCTCCGTGCACAGCGTGAACGTGTAATGCTCGGCCAGGTCCAGGTGGCCGAACACCTGGGCCGGGATCGCGAGGTCCATCGCGACGGTGGCCGGGACCGCGAGGGCCACCACGGCGTGGCGAGTGGCCGTTTCCTTATGCAGCACGGCAGAACAGCCTATTCCGCTGCGCACTCGGCGCCCGGCACTCTGGCCTCGTGTCCAGCAAGCCGCTGCCCCGCCGGGCCGACCCGAAGGATGCGGACCCGATGACGACTCGAGACGCCGCCGACGCACCTGAAGTCGCGTCCCCTGCTGGTCGTAGCCGGCGGAACACGGCGCTGATTTTCGCCGCGACGCTCGCGTTCACGCTGTCGCTGGCCGGGTCGGCGTTGAAGAACACGATTCAAGTGGACTTCTCGCCGATCGCAGTGGACCTTGGTGTCAGCCGCGGGACGTTCGCCTGGTCGACGACGGTCTTCGCTGTGGTCATCGCGGTGGCGAGCCCGGTCGTCGGGGTGCTGGCCGATCGGTTCGGCGGCGCGGCCGTGCTGGTCAGCGGAACGGTGCTCGCCGGTGCCGCCTTCCTGATCTGCGCGGCGGCGCCGGGGGTGTCGCTGTTCGCGTCCGTCTACGGCGTGCTCGGCGCCTTCGCCTTCACGATGCTCTCGTACGTTCCATTGGGAAAGCTTGCCAGCGAGCTGTTCACCGCCCGCGGGGAGGGCCTGGCGTACGCGGTCATGACGAACGGCCCGGCTGTCGGGTTCATCGTGCTGGTGCCGCTGTGGGTGTGGCTCGGCGCGTTCGCGTCCTGGCGGGCCGTCTTCGTCGTCGCCGGTCTGTCGATGCTCCTCGTGCTGACCCCACTTGCGCTGCTGCTGTATCGGCTGTCCGGCCAGGACGAGCCGGCGCCTACGGCGACGCCGGGCACACCCGGGACCGCGGACGACGCGCGGCTCGGCTTCGGGGACCGGTTGCGGCTGGCAGCCGCCAACCCTGTGTTCCTGGCGCTGACCGTCGCGTTCACCGGCTGTGGGATCACGATGGCGTTTGTCGACGTTCACCTGGTCACCGATCTGCACGAACATGGCATGAGCCCGGGTGTCGTCAGTGGCACCCTCGCCATGCTGGGCGTCTTCGAGATCCTTGGCTCACTGGCCGCCGGCCGAAGGTGTGACCGGGGCCGGGTCCGGCAGACCCTGCTTGTCGGTTACGCGCTGCGCGGCGGGGCGATGGTGCTCGTCGCCTTCGACGCGACCGTAACCGCCTCGCTGGCCTTCGGGGTCATCTTCGGGGCGAGCTATCTGGCGACGGTGGTCGCGACCACGCTGTGGATTGGCCGGGTGCTGCCCGAGGGCGCCCGGGCCACCGGCCTCGGTCTGCTGTGGACGCTGCACAGCATCGGCGCCGCTCTCTCCAGCCAGCTGGGCGCGCTGGTCGCCGACTCGTACAACTCCTATACGCAGGTCGCGATGGGCGAGGCGCTGCTGGTCGGGGTGTCGTTCCTGCTGATCGCCCGGCTGCCCGCGCCACGCCCGGCGGCCGTCCCCGCCGGCGCTTCCCGGCAATGAGCGGTCTGCGTGGCACCCTGTCGAGCCCTGGAAAAACCGGGATCACACGCCGTGGCGTTTCGGGCCGGGCCGCCGACTTATGGTCTCCAGCAACACCCGCTTCTCCGGCGTCAGCATGATCGGGAATCGGTGCCCGGCGAGCCGGGCAAGCACCGCGGCCAGCTTCGTCACGGCGTTGTCCGGGGCGCCGGCGGACCAGGTAGCCGGCACCGAGGGCTCCGCGCACCGAGTACCTGCTCATCGAACTGGCCTGGCGCCTGCGGGGCTGTCGGCTGCGGGTTCATCGGGCGCGGGCCCCGGCAGGCCTGGTCGCTGCGAACGCCCGGGCCAGATCGGCGACGATGTCCTCGACGTCCTCCAGGCCGACCGATAGGCGCAGCAGGCCGTCGGTGACGCCGGCGGAGTCGCGCTGTGCCGGCGTGAGCCGGCCGTGGGTGGTGCTTGCCGGATGGGTGATCATCGACTTGGTGTCCCCGATGTTTGTCGTGTTCGACACGAGCTCAAGCCGGTCGACAAACGACCAGCTGGCCTGCTGGCCGCCGTACAGCTCGAAGCTGATCACTCCGCCGTGCCCGGACTGTTGGGCGGCTACCAGCTCCCGCTGCGGGTGATCCGCGCTGCCGGTGTAGTGCACCGCCCGTACGTCCGGTTGGTCGGCTAGCCAGGCAGCCACCACCGCCGTGTTGGCGTCGTGCGCCCGCATCCGCACCGGCAGCGTCTCCAGGCTCTTCAGGAAGATCCACGCGTTGAACGGGCTGAGGCTCGGGCCCGCGGTGCGCAGCACACCGTGCAGCTCGGAGATCAGGCCCGCGCGGCCGGCGACAACGCCGCCGCCGCAGCGGCCCTGACCGTCGATGTACTTGCCGGCGGAGTGCAGAACGAGGTCTGCGCCAAACACGATCGGTTGCTGGAACACCGGGGTGCACAGGGTGTTGTCGACCAGCAGCAGCGCGCCGGCGGCATGTGCGAGCTCTGCGAGGTACCTGATGTCGGCCACGGCCATTACCGGGTTCGTGGGGCTCTCAACGACGAGCATCCTGGTCTGCGCACGCATTGCGCGCGCCCAGGCGGCCGGGTCGGTCACCGGAACGACGGTCGTCATGACGCCGAACCGGTCCAGATAGTGAGCATAGAGCCGGGTCGTGGTGCCGAAGACACCCTCCGCAAGCAGGACATGGTCCCCGCCGCGCAGCAGCCCGAGCGACACCGCCAAGAATGCGGCCATCCCGGACGCGGTCGCTACGGCGGACTCGGCACCCTCCAGCCGCGCGACGCGCTCCTCGAACGCGCGCACCGTCGGGTTCGTGAACCGGACGTAGACGTTGCCGGGGCGCCGCTGCGCGAACTTCTCCGCCGCGTCGTGCGAGTCGTCGAACAGGTAGCTCGACGTGAGTACCAGCGCCTCGCTGTGCTGGTCGTCAACGGACTGGCGATGGCCGGCACGCACCGCCTCCGTCGCCAGTCCGCGGCGGGTGCCGGAGGCCGTACGGTTGGAGGACGGAGGCGTCATGCGGGCAGCAGCCGTCCGGCCAGGTATTCCTGGTAGATGCCCTCGTACATGCCGTAGAACAGCTCGCAGGTATGCGCTACGGCGTAGAGCGCCTCCTGCTGCATCTGCTCCGTCGTGCACAGGTCTGCGACGAGGTCGAGGCCCTGCTGAGTGTGGGTGATGTCCTCGACCTGGTGCACCGAGAAGAACAGCAGGTCCCTCGGCTCGAGCCCGTACACCCGACCGAACAGGATGTCGCGGCTCTCGCTGCCTAGCTTCTCCAGGTTCTGCCCCTCGCTCGCGATGGTGACCGCGGCGGCACCGACGTGATAGCGATCCGGATCCTTCACCGCCGCGAGCCGGTAGTCGATCAGCTCCTGGGTCGTCGGCAGCGCGACGGCGGCATCCCGGGTCTCGTCGTCGATCCCGATCGCTAGCAGGAAGTCCTGCATCAGCTTGACGTGGTTCCGCGTCTTCGAGATCCGCCCGGTCTCCTCCTCGTAGAGGTTGTGCAGCAGGCGCCGCTTGTGCCGGGGGAGCGGGCAGTAGAAGAACAGGTGCTCGACGTAGGTAAGGAAGTGCTTGGTGAGCTGGTAGCCCTGTAGCGCTACCTGCTGGAGGAAACGCGGCTGAGGGTTGTCCGCGTCCAGTAGAAGCCCGAACACCGGGTGGGCGATGGTGAGGTGCTGGTGCAGGGTCTCCTCCAGGGACGCCCTGAACCTGTCCCGCGGGAGCGTCATCGGCTCGTCCTCTCTGCGATGGCGGCTTGTGGGGTGGTGTGGCGGCGAGTGGGATCGGCACGACGGGCCAGCCGGTCGGCCGTGACGGCCTGTAGCTCGGACACGGCGTGAGTCATGTAAAGGCCGCGGTGGCTGATGCCCCGCACTCGGCTGTAGTCGTCCAGCACGCCGTAGGTGGTGAACCCGAAGCCGCTCCAGACCCGGTGGGCTGGGGAGCCTTCGCGGACGTCGATGAGAACGCGCTCCACCCCGACGTCGGCGAGTCGCTCGCAGACGGCGAACACGAGCTCGATCACCGCACCGGTGCGACGGATCCGGGGACGCAGGTATGCCTTGCTGACCTCGCTGAGATGCCGGCAGTTCGGCATCGAGTTCAGGGCGACGACGCACATCGCGCAGACGCCCTCGTCGTCCTGGCCGAGCAGGACGAGCGCTTCGCCTGTGCCGACCCGACGGGCGAGGTCCTCCGCGAAGCCCACGCCCTGGGCCGGCGTAACCGGCTCGGTGAAGCCGAGGATGCCGTCATCGATCACGCTCGCGGCCAGCATCGAGGCGAGGTCCGTACTGTACGGACGAACATCCGTTGGCCAGGACCAGGTCATCCTGGTGCCGTCCGGCGGCTGGTCGGGTAGGTGGGTCATTGATCCTCCCGGTGGATCCGTCGGCGACCCTGCGGATCCAGTTCGCGGTCATGGCGGTCGCCTCCGCGGTCCACCGCCGGGCGACGTCAGGCAGCGGCCCGACAGTGGGCAGCTGTGTGGCCAGCGTGGGAGAGCGCTGGCTGCGGGCGCGCCGGGCGAACGCGGCGAGCCGCCGGCTTGCGGTATCGGCCAGGTAGCCCTCCGGGATCGGCGGGTACGGCGCGTCAGGGTCCGTGAGGAAGACCCGGACGTCGCGGCGGTACTCCCGCAGCAGCATGTCGGGCAGGTACTCCGGGTGACCTTGGACGAAGACCTGACGGACCCCGTCCTGACTGGTCGCTACCGCCCAGTCAGAGCCACCGGTAAGCAGCTCCAGGCGCACGCCGCAGGCGACGAGTTCGTCACGGTCCACAGTGTTCCATCGGGAATGCGGCATGGTGACGACGTCGGGCAGCCCGACGGTGAGCGGGCCGCGTCGTGCGACGGTCTGATGGTCGAGCACGCCGACCCTCTTGTGTGCCAGTCGGCGGCGCTGCACGCCGCACATCTGGTGGAGGGCTAAATGCGCAGACAGACAGGAGAACACAGTGAAGAAATTCCGTCTCCGGCTGAGGTCGAGAATCCGCTCGATCACCGGATAGCCCGGGTCCTTCTCTGGGTGGGAATTCTGTGGCTGTGCGCCGGTCACCACCAGAGCATCGAATGATGCTATTCGCTGCCAATCGCTTCGTGACCCCGGAAGATGGGGATGGCTGGTCGTCGGGTCGAGGTCCACCACATCGACGTGGACTGCCACTCTGGCGCTGTTCGCCGCGTTTCTTATCAGCCGGTCGAACTGCTGCCCTCCTGTTCCTCGGCCGGTGGCCGCCATGAGGTCAACGACTCCGACACGGAGGGATCCATGAGGTGGCTTCTCCGGCATCTTTCCTTCCCCTGTTCGACCGCAAGAATAGCCCCGCGCCGCTGCTCGCGGCCAGCTGTCGACGTGTCAGTTAGTTGATATAAACATTGCGTGCCGCGCGGTCCTCGCCGCACATCATGACGCACGCATGATGAGAGATGACATGATCGTTTCCGTCGAACATGTCACCCCACTCACGATGTGGATAGGCGCACCGGTTCTTCGCGCGGGCGGTCTGGTCGCCCGACCGGGTCGGCCTGGCACTCGCCCGCGTCGTCGTCGACCGGCTGCTCCCGGCCGGGCCGCTGACTGTCGTGGTCGATGACACCCTGTTCCACCGGGCGGGGAAGAAGGTGTGGGCCGCCGGCTGGTTCCACGACGGCTCCGCGAAGGGGCAACCGGCAGGTCGGCTTTGGCGACAACTGGGTCATCGTCGGCCTCGTCTTCTCTTGATCACTTGTTGGCTCCCGCGACCCCAGTCGGCCGCCGCGACACCGATCGCCCCAGTTCCGCGTGCGCGCGTAGTTGATATCGATTTCAGGATCAACCTTCCGTAAACAGAAATGACCGGCACGCGTCTCGCTATGGTCGACCAGTTTTCGATCATCTGCGACTCGATCGACGCCAAGACCAGGATCGACGAAGGTGGATGAAGTGAACGATAGGCAAAATCAAGATCTGTTAATTAAGTGGCACTAGTGGAGGTCTGCGGTCCAAATTTCCCTCTTGCTCCACAATGGGGAGCCTACACCCAGCCTTCATGAACTCTCAAGCCCTTTGGCTGAAGGTGCGGAAATTTGTTGGCAAGCAGTCCGGGCGGTCGCGGTAGGGACCGTCCTTGCCCTCTCTGTCGGGGTTGAGTGAGACACCCTCGTGGGTGTGAGCTGGCTACGGAGGGCGTGATCGGAGATCCATGATGTTCATGGAGCCTGAGTCGCAGGAGGCTCCGGCCGGGTCACCGCAGGCGCGGGACCCGGCGCCGCGTCCGTCGCGGCGGGTGTTCAGCACGGCGTACAAGCTGCGGATCGTCGCGGAGTACGAGAACGCCCCGCACGGCGAGAAGGGTGCGATCCTGCGCCGGGAGGGTTTGTTCTCCTCGCATGTGGTGGAGCGGACCCGGGCACGTGACGCGGGGGCGCTGGGAAGAGCAGGCGTCCCGGCCCGCGCTCCGGGGAAGAATCCGGGGAAGTCGGCGGAACAGATCGAGTTGGAGCGTCTGCGCCGCGAGAACGAACGGTTGAAAGCGAAACTTGCGACGGCAGAAACCGCGCTGGCTTTTATGGGAAAAGCACGCGCTCTCTCTTGCGGCAGGTCTCCGAGAGAGCGGACTCCGAGTACCGGATCGTCCGGGCGGCGGGGCAGACCAGGGAACGCCGTGCGCAGGCGACCCACCCGCCGCGGGTCCGCCCCGAGCTGTCCGCGACCGGACCGTCACAGGTCTGGTCGCGGGATATCACCGCGTTGAAAGGACCCGAGAAAGGCGTCTGGTACCGGCTGTACGTCATCATCGATATCTACTCCCGGTATGTGACCGGCTGGCTTGTCGCTGCCGCCGAGGACGCGGTGGTCGCGAAGGATTTCCTTCTACCCCGTCCCCGACGGCTGGCCCCGGCGGTTACTGTCCCGCGGCCGGCACCCCCGCCGGCTGCGTCGGGTCGTCGGTCTCGGCTGGGTGGGCGTCGGCGGTCCGTGCGCTGTCGGCGGCCCGCGACTGGCCGGGCGGGCGCAGGACGAACAGGGCGACGAGGACGGCCGCGGCGACCAGGGCCGCGCTCACCGCGTAGGCGAGGTGGAACCCGCCGGTGAGGGCGGTGGTGGTGCTCCTGCCGTGGTCGAGCAGCGAGTCGGTGCGGGAGGCGGCAAGGGTGGCCAGGATCGCGGTGCCGAGCGCGGCGCCGATCTGCTGGGTGGTGTTGGCCACCCCGGATGCGACGCCGGCCTCGGCGGGGTCGGAGACCGCCATCGCCTGGCCGATCAGTGCGGGCATCGCCGCGCCGAAACCGATACCCAGCAGGACGAACACCGGGGCGATGTCGCTCGCGTAGCTGCCGTCAGCCGGTAGCCGGGCCAACAGTAGGAGCGCCGCGGCGACCAGCAGCAGCCCGACGACGATCACCGGCCTGGGGCCGAACCGGGTGTTCAGCGGCGACGCGAGGCCCAGCGAGACGGCCGCGATGGTTAGCGGGGCCGGCAGGAACGCCAGCCCGGTGCGCAGCGCGTTGTAGCCGAGCACGTCCTGCAGGTACAGGGCGGTGCAGAACTGGTAGCCGAACAGGCCGGCCACCATCAGGGTCAGGATGATGTTCGCTCCCCCGACCGCGCGGGAGCGGAAGATGCGCAGCGGCAGCAGTGGCTTGGCCGCTCTGGCCTGGCGGCCCACGAAGGCGGCGAGCAGGAGCAGCGAGGCGGCGAGCGACCCCAGCGTCCCGCCGTCGCTCCAGCCGTCCGCCCCGCCCCGGACGACGGTGTAGACGCCGAGCATCAGCCCGGCGGTCACCAGCCCGGCGCCGAGAACGTCCGCGCTCTCGCGCAGCCCGAGCCCGGCGATCGGGGGCAGCACCCACAGGGCGAGCACCACCGCGAGGACACCCAGCGGCACGTTGACGTAGAAGACCCACGGCCAGCTGAGACTCTTGGTCAGCACGCCGCCGAGGATGAGCCCGATCGATGAGCCGGCCGCGGCGACGAAGGCGTAGCAGGCCAGTGCCTTGGCCCGCTCCCGGCTGTCAGGGAAGATCGTGACTATCATGCCGAGTGCCACCGCGGAGGCCAGCGCCCCCCCGGCGCCCTGCAGGAAGCGGAACGTGATCAGGAGGCCGCCGGTGTTGGCCAGGCCGCAGGCCAGCGAGGCTGCCGTGAACAGGCCGAGCCCCCCGATGAAGACGGGCCGGCCGCCCAGCAGGTCACCCAGCCGCCCGGACAGCAGCAGCAGGCCAGCAAAGGCGATCAGGTATCCGTTCACAACCCAGGCCAGGTTCGCCTGGGAGAAGCCGAGGTCCTGCTGGATGGTCGGCAGCGCGACCGTAACGATCGAGCTGTCCAGGATGGCCATCAGGTTGCTGGTGCAGAGCACCCCGAGGGCGAGCCAGCGGGACGGGAGCGCCGGGGGCGGGGCCGGGGGAGTCGAGTCGGTCAACAGTCTTCCTTGACGTCGAGGAGGCCGGACGGGCCGCGGCGGCGGGCCGGTCGCGGCCGCCAGCCAGGTGCGGCGGTTCCAGCCGCCGCATGGGGCATGCCTTGTTACGGAAGCCATCATGTGTGACTGTGGGAGTGGCCGGAAGGAGGCACTTTCATGTTTCAGGGGAACAGCGATGTGATCGACTCCCCCGGCCACGAGGCCGAGGCCTGCACCGTCTTGGAGGTGCTGAACCGGATCAGTGGCAAGTGGGCCATCGGCATCCTGCTGCGGATCAGCGACGGACCGGTCCGGTTCACCGAGCTGCAGCGGTCGATCAGCGGCATCAGCCGGCGGATGCTCACCCTCACACTGCGTAACCTGGAACGTGATGGGCTGCTGACGCGGGTCGTCTACCCCACGGTGCCGCCGAAGGTCGAGTACCAGGCCACCGATATGGCCCGGGAGCTGTATGCCACGCTGCGGACGCTCACATCGTGGGCCGAACGGCACCGCGACGACATCGCCGTGGCCCGCGCGGCCTACGACCGCAACCACGGCCCCCAGGGTGGGGTCGAGTAGAGCACCCTGGAGGCCATGATGCGAAGATGCATCCGAGTATGACGCTGGGTGACTGTCGCTGGGCTGGAGCGATCCCGTCCGGATGCCAGTCCTGGAACAGGGCAGCCCGTACACCATGCGCCAGTGCCCGTACTGGGCGGGAACGTCCCGCTACGGTGCCCCGGTCCGCGTCCGCCACCGAATTCCGTCGATCAACTGCCGGCGTGTCCACGTCGGCGGCTGACCCGGTCTCTTCCTCATGCCGATACGCCGGACCACGGGAATAGCGGCGTCTGGTTGGATGTCACGGAGGTTTCCGACCGGGGCTCCGCCTGTCGTCGCCGGCGGCCCGACCGATCAGTCGGACACAGCGAGTTCGCCGAGCTCCGACCAGTCGTCCTGCTCCAGAACCGTGTTCACGATGCGCGGCGTCTCGGCGAGGTACTTCGGCAGTGTCTGCCGGGCGGCCCTGAAGTGGTCGGACTGGACGTGCGCGGCTCCGGCGTCGCCATCCTGGAATGCCTCGACCAGTACGTACTCGGTCGGGCTCTCAATGTTGCGGGACCAGTCGAACCATTTGCAGCCCGGCTCAGCGCGGGTCGCCTCGGTGAACGCCCGTGAGATCTCCGGCCACTGGTCGGCATACTCCGGCTTGATCCGGAACTTGGCGGTGATAAAGATCATTATAGACCCTTTCCGAGCTCATGGCTCTTGCTGTGGGCGACGGACCGCCTGGGGTACCGAGCTCCAATGACTGTCTCCACACCATCGACGACGGGTGGCCCCCACGCTCGGCACCTCGCCCATGGTCGTAGCAGTCACAGCCGCCACGGGCAGTCTCGATTTGAGAAATTTCGGGGTCTGCCGCGGGTTCGTGATCAGGGCTCGATGCGCTGGGTGGCAGGGACGCTGGGTGGCAGGGACGCCGTAGGGCAGCCGAGGTGTCACGACGCAGTGTGGGCGAATGTATACTTGTCAGACTTTCCTTGTCCGGGGAGGGCAGGCAATGAGTCTTGAGGGGCGTCCCACCGGCGCGGAGGTAGCGGGGAGCCGCGGCGGACCTGGCCAGGGGCCGGCCGTGGCAGGCAGCCCGGTCCTGCGCTACGCGATGGCGCGGGATGCGTCGCACTATCACCTGGTGCCCTCCGCGGTGGAACGTGTTGCCGGCGTGGGCGATGTGGCGGGGCTGTTTGCGAGATGCCGGCGGAGTGGTTCGTACCTGACGTTCCGCTCGGGCGGAACGAGCCTCAGCGGCCAGGGCGTCACCGACGGGATCCTGGTCGACGTGCGACACGGTTTTCAGTCGGCCGAGGTGCTCGACGGTGGTCACCGTTTGCGCGCCGAGCCTGGCGTGACCGTCCGTGCGGCCAACGCGCGGCTGCGTCCGTACGGGCGGAAGCTCGGCCCCGACCCAGCGAGTGAGGTCGCCTGCACCCTGGGTGGAGTCATTGCCAATAATTCCAGCGGAATGGCCTGCGGCACCGGGCAGAACGCCTACCAGACGCTTGAGGCGATGACCGTGGTGCTACCCAGCGGATCCGTGATTGACACCGGTGCGCCGGACGCGGATGAACGGCTGCGCGCACTGGAACCCGATCTGTATGCGGGCTTGCTGCGGCTCCGCGAGCGGATCTGCCGCAACCCGGCGTCCGTGGCGACGCTGCGTCGGCAGTTCTCAATGAAGAACACGATGGGCTACAGTCTCAACTCGTTTCTCGACTACGAGCGTCCCGTCGAGATCCTGGCCCATCTGATGGTCGGTAGCGAAGGCACGCTCGGGTTCGTCGCCTCGGCCACGTTCCGGACGGTGGAGCTCTTTCCCCACGCCTCGACCGGCTTGGCGGTGTTTCGTGACCTCGCCACCGCGACCGCCGCGTTGCCCGAGCTGGTCGACGTGGGGTTCGCGACGATCGAACTGATGGACGCTCGGTCCCTTGCCGTTGCGCAGACCCTCGGCGCGACACCGGCTGAGATCGGCTCGCTGGAGGTGCGTGACCATGTTGCGCTCCTGGTGGAGCTGCAGGCAGCGACCACCGAGGAGCTTGCCGACAAGGTGTCCGGGGCCGGCGGCGTGTGCGATGGGCTCGAGATCGAGTCGCCCCTGGAGTTGACCTCGGACCCGTGGCGCCGAAAGGACCTGTGGCATGTGCGCAAGGGTCTCTATACGGCCGTCGCGGGAGCGCGCCAGGCGGGGACCACGGCGTTGCTGGAGGATGTGGCGGTTCCGGTGCCGCACCTGCGGGCAGCGTGCCAGGAACTCACGAAGCTGTTCGACGCGCACGGCTATCAGAACAGTGTCATCTTCGGCCATGCCAAGGACGGCAATATCCATTTTATGCTCACCGAGACCTTCCGGGATCCCGCGCGGTTGGAACGCTACCACGCATTCACCGAGAAAATGGTTGAGCTGGTGCTCGAGCACAAGGGGACGCTCAAGGCGGAGCATGGCACCGGCCGGATCATGGCGGGGTATGTCCGTCGCCAGTACGGCGATGAACTGTATGACGTCATGACGGAGGTGAAGCGGCTGTTCGACCCGCTGGGAATCCTCAACCCGGGGGTCGTGCTGTCCGACGATCCTCGCTCCTATCTGCGCAATCTCAAGGATGTGCCGACGGTCGGCTACGGCGCGGACATGTGCGTGGAGTGCGGGTACTGCGAACCGGTCTGCCCGAGCCGGACGCTGACCCTGACTCCTCGGCAGCGGATCGCCCTGCTGCGGGAGCGTGAGGCCGCGCGGCGGGAGGGAGACGAGGGGCTCGCCGATGAGCTGTCCGCGGCCTACCGCTATGACGTGGTCGACACCTGCGCGGTCGACGGTATGTGCCAGACCGCTTGCCCTGTGCAGATCAACACCGGATCACTCGTGCGAGAGCTGCGCGCCGAGAGGGTGAACAAGGCCGAGGACGCGCTGTGGCGCTCGGCGGCCCGCCACTGGGGGGCGACCACCACACTGGCTGGGAAGGCGCTTTCTGCCGCCGCCGCACTGCCGCCGACGTTGCCGACAGCCGCGGCCTCCCTGGCCCGCAGAACGTTGGGCACCGACAGGATGCCTCAGTATGACGCCTCGCTGCCCCGCGGTGGGTACCGGCGCCGGGCGGTCGCGGCTGCCGCAGAGGCGTGCGCCGTGTACTTCCCGGCGTGCGTCGGGGCCATGTTCGGCTCGTCGTCATCCAGCGGCGGGGTCATGCCCGCGATGCTGACGCTGTGCGCGCGTGCCGGGGTAGCGGTACGGGTACCCAGGGGTATCGCGTCGATGTGTTGCGGTATGCCGTGGAAGTCGAAGGGTCTCAGGGGTGGCCACGAGGTCATCGGGGCCAAGGTCCTGCCGGCGCTGCTCGCGGCGACTGACGGCGGCCGCCTGCCGGTCGTGTGCGACGCGGCGTCATGTACAGAAGGTCTGGAGGAGCTTCGCGCCGAGGCAAAGCGGCTTGGCGGCGCCTACGAGGCACTTCGTTTCGTGGACGCGCTCGAATTCGTGCGCGCCGAAGTCGTGGGCCGCCTCTCGGTGACCCGCCGGGTGGCGTCCCTGGTACTGCACCCTACGTGCTCGACCGAGCGGCGGGGCACCACGACTTTACTCAGGGAACTCGCCGAGCTGGTCAGCGACGAGGTGGTCGTGCCGCTGGACTGGAATTGCTGCGCGTTCGCCGGTGATCGCGGACTTCTGCATCCCGAGCTGACTGCGGCGGCGACGCTGAACGAGGCACGTGAGGTCAACTCCCGCGCCTTCGAGGTGCATGCGTCGGCCAACCGGACCTGCGAGATCGGAATGTCACGCGCAACGGGGCGCGAATACGTCCACATTGTCGAGGCGCTGGAGTACGCGACTCGCCCGATCCGTGATTCTGCCCATCCAGGCGGTGCCGGCTGAGAACGTGACGTGTCGGAGAACGCCGATCGACGACTTCCCGTGACCTTGATGGATGCGCGACCCGAGCGAACGTGTCACCCGCGCGCCGTCGCGGCTTCGTACGCGAAGTCCGCCTCCGGGCCCGGTTCGGCGCCGAAAGCGCCCGCGAGTCTCTCTCGCGCGCGGGAGAGGTGTTTGTGGAGTAAGATCGTTGCCGCGTCCTGATCGCCGGTCACGATCAGCTCAAGCAGGCGAGCGTGCTCGCCGTAGATTGATTCCGCGCTCAGCAGCGCCCGACCCTGCACCTGCGACATGCACAGCCGGACTTCACCGGCGAGTTTGTGGTACATGCCGCTGATGCGGGGGCTGGACATCGAGTCGACGAGGCTGATGTGAAACCGCATGTCGGGCTCGACGATCGCGATCTGAGGGCCATTGATCACCGACTTGATCTCGTCATTGGCCATCTGGGCCTGCGCGGGAACGCGGCGGGCCGCGGCGAGCAGCCGGAGTGGCTCGCGCTCGAGGCAGTAGCGCGTGTTGTAGATGTCGCGAACGTCGTCCGGGCCGAGCTCGGGGACCCGGGCGACCTTGTGACTGCCGCGGACAAGGAGACCGGCCGCGACCAGCTTCTCGATTGCCGCCTTCGCGGTCGGGCGAGCGACATCGTACTGGGTGGCGACGCCTACTTCGGTCAGCGCCTGGTTGCTGCCGATAGTGCCGCTGAACAGCTCGGTGCGAAGATTTTCGACCACCGCGTCTATGAGCGATACCGGCTGTACAGGGCGGCGCATCACCCAGTCACCTTCCAGTACATGCGAGTCAGGCGGGTTGGTGACCCTCATGGAATCAACACGAGCTAGCCGAGATTACAACCGTCGGTCGTCGTAGCCCCGCGCGGTCTCGACCTCGGTGGGCGCACCTCACGGCGGGCCGCATCGGCCAGCAGCGCCGTGAACCGGACCAACCCATGAGGGCCGGGGCCTGTCAGGGCTGAACCGCCCCGGGCTCTTGAGAGCCCGGGGCGGTTCACCCGCCCACGTGAGCCGCGTTCTCAGGTATTCAGCTCCGGGGTGTCGTGGGTCGGGGTGAGCTCGGGGGTGGCGTGGTAGTCGACCGCGCCGGCCGCCTGCGGGTAGTGCAGGTCGAAGGCGGGCCGCTCGGAGCAGATCCGCGGTAGCGAGGTGAAGTTGTGCCGCGGCGGTGGGCAGGACGTCGCCCATTCCAGCGAGTTGCCGAAGCCCCACGGGTCGTCCACCGTCACGATCCGACCCTTCCGGTACGACCACCACAGGTTGTACAGCAGCGGCAGGGTCGACAGCGCAAGCAGGGAGCTGCCAGCGGTGGCGATGGTGTTCAGCGTGGTGAAGCCGTCGTCCGGGCCGTAGTCGGCGTATCGGCGCGGCATGCCCTTGACGCCGAGCCAGTGATCCACCAGGAAGGTCAGGTGGAAGCCGAAGAACATCGTCCAGAAGTGCACCTTCGCGAGCCGCTCGTTCAACATCCGGCCGGTGACCTTCGGGAACCAGAAGTACACCCCGCCGAAGCCGGCGAACAACAGGCCGGCGACGACGTAGTGGAAGTGGCCGACGACGAAGTAGCTGTCCGAGACGTGGAAGTCGATCGGCGGGCTGGCCAGCAGGACACCGGTCAGACCACCGAACAGGAACGTCACCAGGAAGCCGACGGCGAACAACATCGGCGCCTCGAAGGTGAGCTGTCCGCGCCACATCGTGCCAATCCAGTTGAAGAACTTGACCCCGGTTGGCACCGCGATCAGGAACGTCAGGAAAGCGAAGAACGGCAGCAGCGCCGCGCCGGTGACGTACATGTGATGCGCCCACACGGCGATCGCCAACGCCCCGATGCCGATGGTCGCGTAGACCAGTCCCTTGTAGCCGAACAACGGCTTGCGGGAGAACACCGGGATGATCTCCGTTATCATCCCGAAGAAGGGCAGGGCGATGATGTACACCTCGGGATGCCCGAAGAACCAGAACAGGTGTTGCCAGAGGACTGCGCCGCCGTTACCCGGGTCGAAGATGTGCGCGCCGAACCGGCGGTCGAACTCCAGGGCGAGCAGCGCGGCCGCGAGCACCGGGAAGGCGACCAGAACCAGGATCGAGGTCACCAGCAGGTTCCAGCAGAAGATCGGCAGCCGGAACATCGTCATGCCGGGCGCCCGCAGGCAAAGGATCGTCGTGATGAAGTTGACCGCGCCCAGGATGGTACCCAGACCGGAGACGGTCAGACCCAGCACCCACAGGTCACTGCCGATGCCCGGCGAGTAGGCAGCGTTCGACAGCGGCGTATAGGCGAACCAGCCGAAGGAGGCGGCGCCGTTCGGCGTAAGGAAGCCCGCGGTGACCGTCAGGCTGCCGAACAGGAACAGCCAGAACGACAACGCGTTCAGCCGTGGAAAGGCCACGTCAGGCGAGCCGATCTGCAGCGGGATCAGGTAGTTCGCGAACGCGAACGCGATCGGCGTCGCGAACATCAGCAGCATCAGCGTGCCGTGCATCGTGAACACCTGATTGTACTGCTCGTTCGACAGGTACTGCAGGCCCGGTCGGGCGAGCTCGGCCCGGATGAGCATCGCCAGGATTCCAGCGAACGCGAAGAATACCAGCGAGGTCATGAAGTACAGCAGCGCGATGTCCTTGTGCGACGTCGTCCGCAGGTACTGCGCCAGGGTTTTCACAACCCTGGGCGGGAGCTCGCCCGCCGGCGGGTCCGTGTGCCCGGCCGGCCTATCGTGCACAAGTGTCACATTCCGCTCCCGATGGTGTTGCCGCTGCCAGCGGTGGTGCGCGCGGCCCCGGCGTCGGGTGTCACGACCGCCGCCGGGCAGCCAACAGTGAATGTGTCATTACCGTCGGCGCGGACGGGTCCGCCGAATAGACGGCCCCACGCCGCGCGGCTCGGCGCACCGGCCGAGGAACCTGCCGGCACTAGTCACGTTATCCGCGCATCGGCCGCCGCGGCCCGGTCTGACGTCCTACATCCAGAGGCACTCCGGCACCCGGAGCGGGCGCAGAACGTCCTGCCCAGGCGGGTCCACCATTGGTGGAATCACCTTCTCGGCCGAGGCCGCCGCCACAGCGAAGGCCGCCCTGGCCACCAGTATGAGCGGCCGGGGCATCGCGTTCGGCATCCCGGTGGATCTCCCCGAGCTCCGTGCGCCACTCGTCGAGGTAGCGCAGGCCTCCGGGAAAGCCTCAGCCCGAAGCCGGCGGAGGTGAATCCCCGCCTGGTACCTGCGGTCCGCGTCGCGCAGGAAGGCGGTCCACCCAGTGGACCGACGTCTTACGCGACGCAGATCGCGAGCGTACTTTTGGGCGACGGGCTCTCGCGCGAACACCGCGAACACCGCGAACACCGCAACGTCGCGAACACCGCAACGTCGCATTCCCCAATGGCCGGGCCCCGAACATTCCCATCACCACAGTCCAACATTCCCGCTATCACAGGAGGAAGACATGTCCCTCGTCAGACGGATCCTCGTCATGCTGCTCGCGACGGCGGCAGCGGCGATCACCGTGGCCGGGCTCGGAACCACCGCCGCGTCCGCGGCCCCCGCCTGCAACCCGAAGCTGGCACCCTACGGACTCATCGGCGCACGCTGGAACCAGCTCGGCGGCCCCCGCAGTTACCTGGCCTGTCCGACCAGCGGCGAGCGCGACGTCTACTTCACCAACGGTGAATGGGCTGGCCGGCGGCAGAGGTTTCAGGGTGGGGAAATCACCTGGTCTCCCCGACAGGGGAAGCGGATGGTGATCACTGCGTGGGAGGCGAACGGTTACGCCCACGTGAGTTGGGGGCCCACCGACCCGTACCACTACGACAAGTTCATCGTCCGCTGGACCGCGTACGGCAACACCTGGCAGCGGGACGTGACCGGAGGGACATCCGGGCAGTTCCGCGTCGTGAGTGAGACCAACGGCGGCTACCAGTTCCTCATTGAGGGCTGTGACAACGGCGGCATCGGCGGGTCGAAGTGCCGCCAGGGCTGGACCCTGCCCACAGCCACCCGCCGTTAGCCACCGCAGGCCGCTGCCGGGCCGCGTGTCCGCGCCCATTGCCGTGTCCGCGCCCATTGCCGTGTCCGCGCCCATACAAACACCTGTGCTTCGATTGATGTCCTCCGGGTATCCGTCGACTTTGCTTGATGATCGAACGCGAAACTGCTCGGGCACTCCCGCCGGACGTCGGCTTCACGACATCGGGGAGCCGCATGAAGTCGTGAGACCAGCCGATCAAGTCTGGATAAAATCCGACGGAAGGCGAGGTTTTCCTCACTCAGGCAGCTACGTCATCGGGGGTGACCGGATGTCCGGATCCGGCGGACTGGTGGCGCGAACGCGCTCGCGTGGACCTGACGAGTGCACGGCCGAGGGGGCCCATGACCGGGCCCAGGACCGGACCAACTCGGCTGGTTCACCACAGGCGGCAGGTTCCGCCGAGCCCGCCGAGCATAGTGCGGCACCGCGCGCCGCTGCCGCTCGCGGGCCGGCGGCGCCCCGGGGACGCGGGGTACTCGAAGGCGCCTTCGACATTCTCGACGCTCTGTCCTGGTTCGACTCCGTCGGCCTGTCGGAACTCGCCAGGACCGCCGGGCTGCCCAAGACGACGGTACATCGGCTGGTCGAGCAGATGTGCGCGCTCGGGGTAGTCGATCGGGACAGCGGCGGCTACCGGATCGGCTCCGGCCTGCGCCGGCTGGCAGCCCCGGACCGTTCCCTGCACCGGCTGGCACGGATCGCCCGAGACCCGGTCGCCTCGCTCAGCGCGGCCACCCGTACGGCGATCGCCTTGGTCGTCCTGCGGGAGAGGCGGCTGGTGCTGGCCACCAGCGCCGCTGGGGACCGTGGGATCGACCTGCGGGGCAGCACGAGTTCGCTACGGCTCGACACCGCCGCCGGCCAGATGCTGCTTGCCTGCCAGCCGGAGCTGGTGCCGCCGCCCTCGATGTCCGAGCGGGAGTGGAAGCGGGCCCGTGCTGTCATCCGGCGCGAGGAGGCGGCGTTCGACCAGCAGGATCTTGTGGATGGGATCTGCTGCGTGTCGGTGCCGGTGCGTAGCCGTGACGGGGTTGTGGTGGCCGCGCTCACCGCCTTGGTAGTGGCCCAGCGCATCCCCGCCGGCCTGGTCGGGCGGATCCGGCACGCCGCGGGGCGGCTTGGCGGACGCCTCACCGGTCCGTTGGAGGGGCGTCCGCTTCCGTGTGGCGCGACTGACGACAAGCGGGCACGAGGCCGGCTGGTCCTGGTCGAGGACCGGTCGGACGTCCCCGGCGGGCAGGGACCGGGCGTAGCCTAGACTCGGACAGGTTCGGTAACCAGGGCTCCGGCAAAGTTGCTGGTTAGCAACTGAAGTTCATGATTGTCTGTAGGGGTCGTTCGGGGCGGCTGGCGTGGTGGCGGAGCGCCTGGGGGCGGGACCGTCACCGGCCAGCCCCCCGCTGTCCGGCGTGCAACCAGCCATCGAAGGGATCGCCATCCCGGGCGATCTCGCGGCGGCGATCATCCGCGCGCTCGCCCAGCTCGGCGGGCAAGCCGCGTATGCCGTCCGGTCCAGTGCGACGGCAGAGGACCTGCCGTCGGCCTCCTTCGCCGGCCAACAGGACACGTACCTGAACGTCGTGGGGCCGGCGGCGATCCTCCAGCACGTCAGCCGGTGCTGGGCCTCGCTGTTCACCGAGCGGGCCGTGACCTACCGCCAGCGCAACGTTGCCGGCCCCGAGGTCTTCGCGCTCGACGAACTGGGCAAGATCACCCTTGCCGCCCACGGTGACCATCGCACCGCCGTCACCGACAACAGCGCCGGCATGTTCGCCGCCGCCTCGGGCGACGCCCTCATCGCCAAGGACGGCGCCGCCATCGCCAGGACCACCTATCGAGAGTGGCTCGCGCGCTGACTCGGCCGGGGCGTGCACGACATCCGTCGTGTGGGACCCGGCCGGAATCCTTGTAGATTCACGTGGTCGACGACCGGCGTTTCCGGCGGGCTACTCCACCACCGCTACCGGTTCGCGCTGCGGGGCCGCCGGCTGGGCGTTCGCGGGGCCGTGCGCCACGGTGGCAGCGGGGCGGCCGGGGAGGAAGAGGCTGGCGACGAAGCCGACGGCGGTCAGGGCGACGACCCACCAGAACGTCACGCCGAACGCCTCGGCGACCTTGTCGGCGACAGGGCCGGGAAGCTTCACCCCCGCCGACTCGGCGAGCGCACCCTCGCCACCGACGCCCGGCAGCCGGCTGGCGATGGCGTGCTGCAGTTCGACGGCGACCAGCGCGGTGGCCAGCGACCCGCCGACCCGCTGCAGGATGTTCAGCGTCGTGGTCGCGCGCGGCACCGCCGCCTGCCCGAGCGTCGCATAGGCGGCGCCCATCGCGGGCATCATCGTCGCCCCGAAGCCCAGACCGCGCACGAACAGCGAGAACGCCAGCAGCACCTCATTGGTGTGCGCGTCGACCTGGGTGAACAGCAGCGTGCCGAGCAGGGCGAGGACCATGCCGAGCGGGACGACCGACCGGGCGCCGCGGCGGTCGGAGACCCGTCCCGCGATCGCCATGGAGATCATTGCGCCCAGTCCCTGTGGCGCCATGAGCAGGCCGGCGTCACTGGCGCTCTGCCCGCGCGCGACCTGGTAGTAGAGCGGAAGCAGGAACATCGCACCGAACAGCATGGCGCCGATCACGAAGGTCGTGACGCTCGCGATGCTGAACACCCGGTCGCCGAACAGCCGCATGTCGAGCAGGGCGCCGTCGCGGCGCAGGGCGTGCACGACGAAGCCGGCCAGCAGCACTACGCCGACGGCGATGCTGACCTGCACCTTCGCAGCCCCGAAGCCGCCGCCGTTGCCCGCCTCGGACAGGCCGTAGACGAGCGCCGCCAGCCCCGGCGAGATCAGCGCCAGGCCGGGCAGGTCGAGCCGGTGGTGCGCCGAGCCGCGGTCATCGCGTGGCAGCACCCGCCAGGACAGGAACAGGGCGAGCACGCCGATCGGCACGTTCACGTAGAAGATCCAGCGCCAGCTGAGGTGGTCGACGATCAGTCCGCCGATGACCGGGCCGAGCACCGGCGCGATGAGCATCGGGACGCCGATGATGCTCATGACCCGGCCGATCCGCTGCGGGCCCGCGGCCTGGGCGAGCAGGGTCATGCAGATCGGCATGATCATGCCGCCGCCGAGGCCCTGCAGGACCCGGAAGGCGATCAGCGTCCCTGCCGACCAGGCGAGGCCGCACAGGGCACTGCCGGCGACGAACAGCGCCAGCGAGATGTTCCACATCCGCGTCGCGCCGAACCGCTCGACCGACCAGCCGGCCAGCGGGATCACGACGGCCAGCGCCAGCAGATAACCGGTGGTGACCCAGGAGATCGTGGACAGCGACGTGTGGAACTCGTTACCGAGCGCGTGGATGGCGACCGAGACGATCGTCGTGTCGAGGATCACCATGATCGCGCCGAGCATCACTGTGGCGGACAGTCGGATCAGCGCCGGGTCCAGCTTGGCGGCCGAGGCGGGCCCGGGCGCGGCGGTGGCGGGCGGCGAGGCCGCGTTGGGTTGGTCAGGCACGTTGATCTCCGTGGCAAAGGCGGCAGACGCCGGGGGCGGTCGGTCGCGTTCGGACCTGCGGCGACCGGACGGGACAAAGCTGGTCGCCGCCCAGCATCCGACGCTCGTTGAGTTGTGTCAAATATATCGTCGTGACAACGAGACGTTCGCGGCGGCTTGCCGATACGATCGACGCATGATCGAAGCCGCTCGGGAGGCCGCCGGGGAGGCGACTGCCCGAGATGCGACCGCCCGGGACGCGACCGCCCGGGACGCGGGCACTCGCGAGGCGGGCACTCGCGAGGCGGGCACTCGCGAGGCGGGCACTCGCGAGGCGGGCACTCGCGAGGCGACAGCTCGCGAGGCGTGGCGCGCCATGCTGGCGCTGACCTTCAGCGGCGAGGCGCCCAGCCGGATGCACACCGTCTGCCAGGCGTTTGATCTCACGCCGGCCGCTTTGAAGATCCTTCTGGTGCTGTCGGGGGGCCCGCGCCCGATGCGCGAGCTCGTCGAGATGTTCCGCCACGACCCGAGCTACCTGACCAGCGTCGTCGACCTGCTCGAGCGCCGCGGCGTCGCCCGGCGCGAGCCGCACCCGACCGACCGGCGGGCCAAGACGGTCGCGATGACCGAGGAGGGCCGACGCGTTCTGGCCCAGGCCCAGGAGATGCTGTCCGTTCCCCCGGCGTCGCTGCAGGTGCTCTCGCCGGATGAGCAGCAGCAGCTGCTGCGCCTGCTCATCCGCGTCGTCGACGCGGAGCCCACTATTCCCACGGCGCTGCGCCCGCGTCCCGTCACGTCCCCATCTGACTGATCGGTTACGCTTCTGCTCCTACTGACCGAGTGACCCCGTCTTCGCTGTCCACAAAAGCGGGATCGTTCCACTGGCGGCGGCGGTCGCCTCGTCGGCAGCGGCCTGGGTGACCGGGCTGGTGAGATGGCTGGGCATGATCTGAGAGATCATCGTGCCGCCGCCGTGGCCGGCCCGCGGACGACCGAGCAGCGCTGGTTCAGAACTCGTACTTCTGCTTGAGCTCGGCGAGCGTGTCGAGGAAGCCGTCCAGGTGTTCGTCGGACAGCCGGTTGTTCACCATCAGCCGGATCACGGTCTGGTTCTTGTTCACCGCCGGGTAGCCGAACATCGGTACCAGATACCCGCGATCGAGGAAGTCCTGCCGGACGCGTACGGCGGTGTGGTTCGAGCCCACCGAGATCGATGTGACGTAGGTCGGCGTGGCGTTGATGGTGCAGCCGATCCCGAGCAGTCGCTCCCGCAGCCGGTCGACTCGGTCGAGGTAGCGTTCCATCACGGACGGGTCTTGTCTCATCCGGCGCAGCACATGGACGATGGCGCCGGCGGTCGGCGGCTGAATGTTGGTGGTGAACACCGACGTGCCCGACAGGAAGCGGAACGCATCAAGAGCGTCGGCCGGTCCCGCGAGGGCGCCACCGCCCAAGCCGATGGACTTGCCGAACGACACCATCAGGAAAGTCGCCCGGCGCAGCTCCTCGTATTCAGCGGCGAACCGGTGGCCGCCGTTGCCGTAGACCATGAAGCCGTTCGCGTCGTCGACGAAGCTGACCGCGCCGAACTCGTCGCACAGGTCGAGGATCTCGCCGACCGGAGCCATCGAGCCGTCGGAGTACACGGTCAAGAATCCGACAACGACCCGCCGGCCGCGGAGGTTTTCCAGCACCTGCCTGAGATCGGCAATGTCATTGTGGCGGAAGTTGATCAGGTTACGTCCGAACTTGAATCGTTCAACGGCCTTCCACATGCTCCAGTGGCTGTCCCGGTCGAGCACGAACACCGTGTCGGCGTTGTCCACGCCGGGCTGGTCGTTGAACGAGAACCTGGCGCTCATCGCGTGCACGAACCCGACGTTGGCCAGCAGCCCGGTGGCGTAGGTGAGCGCCTTCTGCCGGCCGGTGATCTCGGCGACCAGCGCCTCCAGTTCCAGGTGTGGCCGGGCGACGCCCTGAACCACTCGGGAGCCGCCGACGACCAGGCCATAGTTCATCGCCGTCTCGACGAAGACGTTGCGCACGTCCGGGTCGTGTTGCCATCCGAGGATGCCGATGCCGGCGAAGTTGACCACTTTTCTGCCGTTGATGCTTATGACCGCGTCGTTGCGGTCGTCAAGCTCGGGAGTCGCGATCAGTTCACCGCTTCGCCTCGCGCTTTCGACCCATTCGGAGAAACCCCAGCGGGCCAGCGCCGGCTCCGCGGACAAGGCAGTCATGATCGTCCCTCATTTCGGCGAGTTAGGCCCAGGAGTGTTGGCGTCTTCTCGTTGCTCGGTGGTGGAAGGGCAAATGCGAGACCGCTGGACGGCGCAAACAGAGCAGGCCGAGACCAGGTCAGCCCACGACGGGGCCACCGAGTTCGGAGCCACCGAGTTCCGGTCGGTTCAGAGCAGGGTGCCGAGTCGGGAGTCGACTTCCTCGGCGCTGATGCCGAATTGGGCCAGGTCGTAGCGGTGCGAACGGAGGCGTGCGTCTTCGGCCAGCACGGCCGACATGGCCGGGCGGACCTCGTTGGCCAGGTCCCATCCGAGGTGGCGGTAGATGTCGGCGACGACCGCCAGCGGGTCGGCGGTGAACTCGTCGAATTCGACGTCGTAGAATCTGGCCTGGTCGTGTTTGGCCCGCTCCGTGGCGAATCGCGCAAGAGTGCGAGTGGCGAGTGCGAGCAGGGTAGGGCCGATCACCTCGCCCTGGAAAACTGAGGACATGCCCGCGGCAAGCTTGCTCGCCATGCTGCACGCCGATCCCAGTACCGTACTAGCGGGTCTGCGGTGGGTCTGGATCACCATTGCGTCGGGGTAGGTCGCCAGCAGGGCATCCAGACAGGGCATGTGACTGGAGGACTTGAGTACCCAGCGTCGCCCGGGGTCATGCAGCCCGATCAGTTGGAGGTTGCGGCGATGCCGCCGGTACGCTTCGGTCGAGTCCCGGCCTGCCAGCCACGCGGAGTACGTCGGCACGTACCCGGTGAACTCGAAATACGGCGAGACCATCGACTGGCGGGTCAACAGCCAGCACTCCTCGACCTCGCCGGCTTTGCGATTGTGGATGCCCAGGTAGCCGGGATGTTGCTCGACAAACTTGTCGACGCCCCCCTGGACCATCTGGAAGATCGGGTTGGTAGGCCAGGTCGAGCGTGCGGGCCGGGGCTGGGGAGCGTAGCCCAGCCACAGTTCGAGCCCTTGGTTGGCCGAGTCGGCGGTGAGTAGCCGGTGCAGGGTGGTGGTGCCGGTCCGCGGCATACCGACGATGAACACCGGCCTCTCGATCGGGACCTGGGCGTGCTCGGGATGTCTCTGCCACCCGGCCTCACTGAACAGGCGGGCCATCAGGATGCCGCACAACTCGTCCTGGACCAGCTGGACGCCGTGCGGCGTCAGGCTCGCCTCTTCCTGATAGGAGGCCAGGAGCACCTCGAGCCCTTCCAGATAGTCCGCCGGGCCGAAGTCGGTGAGTCCGGTGAGATCGGATGCCGTGGTGTGTAGCTCCTCGATTGTTTGGATCTTGTCCACTGAGTACGCTCCTCTGGTCCGTCAGCAGACGGCTTCAACAAATTCTCGAGATACAACGACCGGTTCCTCCCTGAGGGGCAGCAGGTGGAACCGGCCTTTTCGCGGAGCGTACGGAGGGTGTATAGGGGTCTCCGCGGCTGGCCAGCCGGAAAACATCCAGTTTCCCAGGCCGGCTCTGGACGCCGTGCCCGATGCCGCTCCTGATTTATCCGCGCCGGCGGGTCCCGGTGCAAGATATGGCCGTCGATCCGGATGACAATGCGAACGTCATGACCGCGTCCCTTCCGCAACTGTCGCGAACGTCCTGGTAGGCCATCGGCGGCACCCGTTCGCCGGGTGCGGCAGTCTGGGCAGCTGAACATGCCGGCGAAATACTGGTCTCCACTGACTTCGAGCCAATCATAGCCGATACGAGTGGGTGATCGACGTTCTGCGCCCGGGGCCAGCCATCGACAATTGAGATCGGCTGATACGAACATCAGAGCCAGCACGGCCGTGGGTTGATACCCCGCTGCTTCGGGCCCATACTTCCTGCCTCGCGGCAACCGAGGTCGCCACGGTCGCATCACGCCACCCATCCCCCGCCGTTGACAACCTGATGGCCGCGCCTGAAGTGACAACGGCGGGCCCGGCCAGGCGCGTGGATGTCCGGGCATAGAACGGCGGGTAACATTTTATCGCGAACGGGTTACGGCTATAGGTCAGCGCGGACTTGCTGGCCGCGTAAACGCTGCCACCCGGCTCGGGGATCCGGTCGGCGGCGTTACTGCCGATGGTGATGATCCGACCGCCCGCTGGTCATGGATCGGCACCTACTGGACGCTGACGGTGGCGCGGTGGTGGCGCGGTTCCTCGATCTCGTCGAGCAGCGCGATCGCGAAGTCCGCGTACCCGATCCGGCTGGCCGGGTCGCCGTGCTCGGCGACCCGGTACCGGCCGGTGCGCGCCCCGTCGTGGTCGAAGTCCCCAGCGGGAGCGACGTACACCCAGTCGAGTTCGCAGGCGCGCAGCACGTCGAGGCCCGCCGCGTGGCCGAGGAAGAAGGAACGGTACTCGTTCGGGTAGCCGGGCTCGTCCATCAACGCGGCGCCAGATGCCCCCGGCAGGATCGAGGAGAGGCCGACGACCACCAGGCGGCGCACGCCCGCCCTGGCCAGCCCGGTGGCCAAGGCGCGGGACGACGCGGTGAAGAAGTCGTGCGCCGGCGTGGACAGGTCGACCGCGGCGCTGATCGCCGCGTCCTGTCCGGCCGCCGCACGCTCGACACTTACCGCATCAGTGACATCACCCGCAACCACCCGGGCGTCGGACGGCAGGTCGCCATGACGTGCGGGGTCGCGCATCACGGCGGTGACCCGGTGGCCGCGGCGACCTGCTTCGGCGAGAACCTGCCGCCCCGCACGCCCGCCCGCGCCGAACACCACAATGTTCACGGCAACCCCTCTCCCCGTATGCCGGTGCCCTTGCGCCTGCCGGTGCGCGGACGCTATCGGGGATGGCGGTTACCGCGGGGATACCGGCTGGCTGGCTATCGTGAAGCGGTGAGGAAGCCCCTGCCCGCCGACATGTTCGACGAGCTGTGCCCGTCCTCGCTCAACCCGATCCGCTTCGGCGACAAGTGGGCAGCGCTCATCATCCGCTGCCTTGAGGACGGGCCGCGCCGGTTCTCCGAGCTGCGCGTGCCGCTGAGCCGGGTCACTCCCAAGGTGCTCACCCAGTCGCTGCGTTCCCTTGAACGGGACGGCCTGATCACCCGCACCGTCCTGGATGCCAGGGCCACCGCCCATGTCGAGTACGAGCTGACCGCGCTGGGCCGCAGCATGCTGGAGCCGATGGCGGTCGCCTGCGCCTGGGTCGCCGAGCACTGGGACCAGCTCCTCGACGCCCGCGAGGCGTATGACCGCGCCCTCCGCCTCGACCGCGCCGGATGAGGCGGCGTGGCTATCGCCGACGCGCCGCACAGTTCTGGACACATACCGAAACGTGCGGAGCGACGCCGATCCAGCCGAGCGAGACCCACAGCGTGACCGCTACCTCGGCCGTTTCCAGTTCGACACCGGGACCCTCGCCATCTTCGACCAGCGCCCCGACGTCCCCCGCCATCGGCGAACGCACCGGCGTCACCACGACCGCCGGTCCCGCCGGCCGCGCGATCACTCTGCTTCGCGGGTGACGTGCCTGCCCGCATCGTGCATACGGGCGGGCACGGGGCGGACCGGGCAGGCCGTCGGTACCGGAGGCGGCTCCGGCCGGTGGCGGCGCCTGTGTCCCGCCCGCGCGGCCGGTCGAAGGCCGGTGAAACCGGCGTGCAGGGGCGGTGATACCGCCGTTGTCTAGCGTTCTGGCCAGCTCATCCGACGCCTCCCTCGACCCGACGCCCCCGTTGTCGATCCCCCGTTGTCGATCCCCCGTTGTCGCGACACCCCACGGAAGGAAGACGGATGACAGCCATGCCCGCGGTCCAGGCCGGTGGTCTGGTCAAGAGATTCGGCGATTTTCACGCCGTCGACCACATCGATCTCGAGGTGCACCACGGCGAGATCTTCGGCGTGCTCGGGCCCAACGGCGCCGGCAAGACGACGATGCTGAAGATGCTGGCCACGCTGTTGGCGATCGACGACGGCCGGGCCGAGATCTTCGGCGTCGACGTCGCCGCCCAGCCGCACCGGGTCCGTCAGCTCATCGGCGTGACCGGCCAGTACGCCTCCGTGGACGAGGACCTCACCGCCACCGAGAACCTGTGGCTGTTCGGCCGGCTCCAGGGCCTGCGCTCGGCTGACGCGCGCGCCACCGCGCGCCGGCTGCTGGAGCAGTTCGGTCTCGAGGAGGCCGCCGAACGACAGATCTCGGCGTTCTCCGGCGGGATGCGCCGCCGCCTCGATCTTGCCGCGTCCCTCATCACCCGGCCACCGTTGATCTTCCTGGACGAGCCGACGACCGGCCTCGACCCGCGTACCCGCGGCCAGATGTGGGACACCATCCGCGAGCTCGTCAACGACGGCTGCACCGTCCTGCTCACCACGCAGTACCTGGACGAGGCCGACCAGCTCGCCGACCGGGTCTGCGTGATCGACCACGGGCGCAAGGTCGCCGAGGGCACGCCGGACGAGCTCAAGACCCAGGTCGGCGACTCGACGCTGCAGCTTCAGCTCGCCCCCGGCGCTGACCAGGAGCGCGCCCGCGAGGTGGTGCTGCGGGTGCTCGGCGAGGAGCCGGTCACCACGCCCGAGTCCGGCCGGCTCAACGTCCCGCTCGACGTCGCCGACCGGGCCGCCGACGTGCTGATCGCGCTGCGCGGGGCCGCCGTCGCGATCGCCTCGGTCAGTGTCGCCAAACCGACCCTCGACGAGGTCTTCTTCGCCCTCACCGGCCACGGCGCCGGTCCCGGCCACGGCGGCCCGGGCGACGCCGGCGACCCGGGCGACGCCGGCGACCCGCAGACCGCCGGCGGCCCGACCGGAGCGGTACCCGACCAGGACGCGACCGGCCCCGACGACCACGCCACGGAGGTAACTCGATGAACACCGTTCTCGCCGGGCCGTCGGCCGGGCCGGCCGCAGGCGCGCCGCGGCCGGCCTCGGCCGTCGACCCGGCAGCCGCCGTTGCCCGTACCCGGGCCCGCGCCGGGGTGGGGGACACCCTTACCCAGAGCTTCGCGATGGCCTGGCGAGCGCTGAAGAAGATGCGCCGCAACCCGGAACAGTTCTTCGACGTGGCGCTCCAGCCGCTGCTGTTCACCGCGATGTTCGCCTACGTGTTCGGCGGCGCGATCTCCGGCGACGTCCACAGCTACCTGCCGCTGCTCATCCCCGGCATCGTCGCCCAGACCGTGCTCACCACCTGCATGGCCACCGGTACGCAGCTGCGGGAGGACATGGACAAGGGGGTCTTCGACCGGTTCCGGTCCCTGCCGATGTCCCGGATCGCGCCGCTGGCCGGGCCGATGATCGCCGACCTGGTCCGCTACCTGATCGCGGCGAGCCTGACCTACCTGATGGGCCTGATCCTCGGCTACCGGCCCGGCGGCGGCGTGCCCGGCGTGCTCGGCGCGATCGTGCTCGCGGTCCTGACCGGCTGGGCGATCGCGTGGGCGTTCACCTGGATCGGCACGGTCGCCCGCAGCGCCCGCAGCGTGCAGGGAATCTCGATGATGATCCTGTTTCCGCTGACCTTCCTGTCCAACGCGTTCGTGCCGGCGAAGACGCTGCCGGGCTGGCTGGAGACCTTCACCAGGGTCAATCCGGTGTCACACCTGGTCTCCGCCACGCGGGACCTGGCCAACAACGGCGTGCTCACCGGGCAGGTCGGCTGGACGCTGCTCACCGGTCTCGCCGTGATCGTGATCTTCCTGCCGATGTCGGTCGTCAGCTACAAGCGGCACCTGTAGCCCGTGCCCCGGCGATGCCCCGTCGCGGCCCGGTGGTAGATCGGCCAGCCGCTCGGCCAGCCGTTCGACGAGGATGCACGCCTCGTCGAACAGCTGTGCCGGGCGCCGGGCCTCGGCGTCCGACCGGGCTGCCGGGAGTGCGCCGGGTGCCCGGCGCTCGGCGAGCGCCTCGACCCGGGCCCACCCCAGCGACGGGATCGTCGCGATGTAGGAGAAACGCTTCGCCAGCGCGAGCAGCTGGACCGCCTCCCGCACTGTCATCCCGGCCGGCATCCCGGCCGGCCGGCCGTCGCGAAGGCCCCAGACGCCGAACGCGAACAGCAGCGTCCCGCACGCCGGATAGTCGATCGTGGCCCGGCTGCGTCGCAACGCGTCGGCACACCGGACGAGACTGGCGCGAAACAGGTCGTGGCCGGTGGCGAGGTCGTCGGCGCTGGCCGCGTGCCAGGCGAAGGCGGCGAGCGCCACCGCGTCGCCGGCCAGCACCCAGGGCTCGACGCCGGTCGTTGCGACGCCGGGCCATCGCAACGCCCGCATCCCCGCTGCCGCGTCCAGATGCTGGCGCAGGCCCACAGCCGTGTCGCCGCGCACGATCGCGAGCTCGGCCCGGCCGATCGCCGCCATCATCGGGCCGCCGTACACGGCCCCGTCCGACGGGTCGATCTGGGCGAGATACTCCTCGGCCGCGTCGAGCCGGCCGCCGTTGACGGCGTCGAACGCCAGCAGCACCCGCAGCTGTGCGACGTCGTCGCGGGCACCGAGCCGTTCCAGGACCGGCAGGGCCGCCTGGGCGTGGGAACGGGCGACGGCGAAATCTCCGCGCCGCATCGTCAGCTCGGCCAGCCGGGTGTGCACCATGGCCGTCAGCCACGGCCCTTCCCGCGGTGTGGCCAGGGCCAGCGTCTGCTCGGCGGCTGCCGCCGAGGCCAGTGCCTCACCGGCGTTCTCGTGCAGATGGGCCAGCCACACCAGACAGACCAGGCGCAGGTGCCGGTCGGCGCCGTCCGCCAGCCGCACGAGCTGTGTCTCGGTGTCCGTGGGCTGTGCCGGGTCGAGGGCGAGCAGCACCCGCGCCGTGTTGGCCAGCCACGGGTCGCCCGCAGCCTCGGGGCCGAGCCGCTCCAGCAGCTCGCGGATCGGCGCCGGGAGAAGCCCGTCCCCCACGAAGATCGCGACCGTCGCCATCGCGGTCCCGGCAGCCACGGCCGCCTGAGCCGCGGCGGGCTGCGGTGTCCAGCCGGACAGCATCGCGGTGACCGCGTCGATCAGCACCGACATCCGGAGGTGCTCGCCGCGGATCGCCCAGAACATACCGAGCACCGCCAGCAGCCGCACGACCGTCTCGGTGTCGCCGTCGGCCACCGCGTCACGCAACTCGTCGGCGAGGTTCGTCTCCTCGGCCGCGATCGCGTCGATCGCCGCGAACTGCCGCTCCGTGACCAGACCCACGCCGTGCCGGGTGGCGTAGCCGACCGCCCAGTCCCGCTGGGCCCGTCGCGCCGCGACCTGCTCGCCGGATTCGGCCAGCCGCAGCCGGCCGAACTCCCGGACCGTCTCCAACATCCGATAACGCACTCCGCCGGCCGGCTCGCGCACGCTCAGCAACGACTGTTCGACGAGGTTCTGCACCGCGTCGACCGCGTTGACGGGATCGGAACCCGCTGCCTCGTCGGCGGGGCCGGGGGCGGCGAGGATCTCCTCCGCCGCCTCCAGGGTAAAACCGTCCGGGAACAGCGCCAGCCGGCGCAGCGAGCGCCGTTCCGGCTCCGCCAGCAGGTTCCACGACCAGTCGATCACGGCGAGCAGCGTGCGGTGGCGGTCCGGGGCGGCGCGGTCTCCGCCGCGCAGCAAGGCGAACCGGTCCGCCAGCCGCCGGTCGACGTCCTCCACCGACATCGCCCGGACCCGAGCCGCCGCCAGCTCGATCGCCAGCGGAAGCCCGTCGAGCCGGTCGACGATCCGGCCGACCACCTCACGGTCGAGCCGGACGGTGGGGCGGGCCGCGGTGGCACGCTGGCTGAACAGCTCGACCGCGTCGGCGCGGACCAGCTCGCCGAGCAGGTAGACCCGCTCGGCACCGATCGCGAGCGGCGCCCGGCTCGTCGTGAGCACCCGCAGGTCGGCGGTGGCCGTGACGAGGAAGGCGACCAGCTCGGCGACCTCGGCGACAAGATGCTCGCAGTTGTCCAACAGCAGCAGGCCCGGCCCCCGCGCCAGTCGCGCGGCGATCCGCGCGCGCAGGTCGGCGCGCTGCGCGGGGGTCAGCACCCGGCGGTCGCCGATCGAGTCGCGGACGCCGAGCGCGGAGCCGACCTCGCCGATCAGGTCCTCGGGCGCCGCCACCCCGACCAGGTGGACGACGTGCACCACCGGCAGCGTGCTGTCCCGGGCGAGCAGATGGGCCAGGCGGGTCTTCCCGAGGCCACCCGGCCCGACGATCGACACCACCCGCGACCGGTCCAGTAACGCCCGCAGCCGCTCGACGTCGTGCTGGCGGCCCAGCAGGGGAGTGGCGTCGTATCGGATCCCGCCCCGGACGGGCCGGTCGAGGGCGAGCAGATCGCGCTGGACCCGGGTGAGTGTCTCCCCGGGGCTGGTCCCCAGCCGTTCCCGCAGGTCCCGGCGGTAGCGCTCGAATCGTCCCAACGCCGCCGCGGGCCCGCGCACCGCGGCCTCGCTGCGTAGCAGGTCGACCAGCAGGTCCTCGTCGTCGGGCTGCTGCGCGTGCGCCGCCTCCAGGAGCCCGAGCGCCTTGGCATGCTCACCTGTACGACTCGTGGCCCGGGCCAACAGCAGTCGGGCCGCCGCCAGGTCGCGGCCGGCCGCCCGGCGCACGCCGGCGAGCGGCCCGGAGCCGTTCACCGGCACCGGCGGCAGCGCCGCGCCGAGGTCCAGCGCAGCGCGGGCCCGCTCGACGGCGGCCCGCGGATCGACAGCGACGAGTTCGGCGGCCTCGGCCACCAGCCGGCCCAGCAGACAGCTGTCGACCTGCGTCGGCAGGAGACCGAGCCGGTAGCCGTCACCGTCGCGCACCACCGCACCGGCACCGCACGCCGCCCTGGTCCGCGAGACGACCACCTGAAGGCCCTTGGCCGGGTTGGCCAACGACCCCTCGCCCCAGATCATCTCGGCCAGCCGCTGCGCCCGCACCGGCCGGCCGGGCTCGGATGCCAGCGCCGCCAGCAACGCCCGGGGGCGGTCGCCCATCACCGGGGTGCCCTCCCAGCGCACCCCGTCCAGGAGCATGAGGCTCACGACCACTCTGATCAGTCTAGAACGGCAGCCAGGAACGATCCGTACGTCCCCAGGAGCGTTGCCAGGGCCGGTTCCGCGGTCGAGCGACATGGTCCGGGCGACGGCATGGTCCGGGCGACGGCATGGTCCGGGGCTGGTTCGTTCGGGCCGCCCGCCGAGCACATCGCCATGACGAACCTCAACGAGGTGAATAAGTGGATCATTCTGCCGTATGGCCGCGGAGTTGATCACCGAACCTGGGGTCGGTCCTTCTCGCTCCGGTCGACATGCGATCCTTGGGGACGAGAGATCAGGACTCCCGCTGAGCGAGGTGATGGGTGGGCAGCCGGAACCGGGAACGACGCAAGGCAAAACAGAAGGCCCGCGCGAACCGTGTCCGCGCCCAGGCGCCGGAGTCCGGGGCAGGGGCCTTCTACCAGGAGGAGCGCGGCCAGCGGGAGATGTTTCGCCGGATCGCCGATCAGCTGGTCGCGGCGGCGCTGAACGCCCAGCTCGCCCGGGATGAGGCGGCACTGGCCGAGTACGTGGAGTTGCTCGTCGCCGCGCCGGGCGGGCCGGCCGGACGCCGAGTTGTCAATCGGTCCCTGGCCGGGTGGTTCGACCGCACCGTCGAGGCCGCCTGGCAGCGCGGCTGGCAGCCGGCTGACGTGCACCGGATCGTGAACCGTCAGGCAGGCCAGCGCCAGGCGCGACTCGCCGTCGACGCCATCGCCGGCCAGATGCGGCAATACGCGGCCGCCACCGTCGACGAGCGGTGGAAGAACCAGCTGTATGATCTTAACGCCGTTCTGTGGTGGGAGGATGACGGCACCTGGCTGGACGCCTGGGGTGACCGGGAGGGCCGGGACCGGGCGGAGGCGCTTGCCGACACCCTTGGTCTGCTCACCCTTCTGCACACCCTTCCCGCGATCGAATCCCTGTGCCCCCCGCCAGGCACCACACGACGCGACCCACCAGGTCGCCCCGCGGGACGCGGCCACGGCCAGGCGGACCCGGGCCACCGGGCCGGGGCCGGCCGGAGCGCCGACCCACGCATCCTCGACAAGGTCCGGGCGCTGCTGGCGAAGGCCGAATCAACCGGGTTCGCGGACGAGGCTGAGGCGCTGACCGCCAAGGCACAGCAGCTCATGGCCCGGCACAGCATCGACGAGGCGCTGCTCGCGGCGCGGGAGGGAACCCGCGACGAGCCGGCCGGCCGCCGGGTCGGCGTCGACAGCCCTTACGAGGCGGCCAAGGCCAGCCTGCTCGACGTGGTCGCCGGTGCAAACCGATGCCGTTCGGTGTGGACAAAGAACCTCGGGTTCGCCACGGTGATCGGTTTCCAGCCTGACCTCGACGCCGTCGAACTGCTGTACACCTCGCTCCTGGTCCAGGCGACCGCGGCGATGATGCAGGCCGGGTCCCGCCACGGGCGGTCCCGCACCCGGTCGTTCCGCCAGTCGTTCCTCGCCTCGTTCGCGGTCCGGATCGGCCAACGCCTGACGGCCGCTACCGAGCAGGCCAGTGAACAGGCCGCGGTCGAGGCGGGCGAGAGCCGGCTGCTGCCTGTGCTCGCCGCCCGTGGCGACGCCGTGAAGGAGGCAGCCGAGACGATGTTCCCGCAGGTCGTCGCCCGGGCGGTGAACGCGACCGACGGCGAGGGGTGGGCGTCCGGCCGGGCCGCCGCTGACCTCGCCTCCCTGCACACCTACGGCGAGGTGACCACCGCCCGGTCCCGATAGCCATGGCGCCGGAGCCGGCCCTCGCCTCACCGGTCACGCGATCATCCTGTTCGGGGCGGGACAGGCCCGCGTGCGGGCGCACCTCGCGCATCCGCTGGGAGTGAAGGGCTTCGCCGTCTCATGTGGGGGGTGGGAGTTTCTTCCGGCAGGTGATCGTGGCGGCCAGAGTGAGGAACCCGAGGAAGTTCCGGCCATCGCGTTCGTAGCGGATGGTCAACCGGCGGTAGCCATCCAGCCAGGAGATCGTTCTCTCGCCTTTCCACCGATGCCGGCCGAGACGTTCGGTGCTGTCCACCGTCGTGTTCACACTGCCCGCCGGAGACGCACCCACCTGGCTGGACGCGCGTCAGGGCTGTTCGCCGCGCGCTGGATCATCGACATACCCGGGGGGAGCTCACTCGTCGAGTTCGTAATCGAACCAAATGTGGTGGGTGTCGTCGGAGTCGATCTCCATGCCGCCGGTGCCGCGGATGCCGGTAAGAGCGTGTCTCGCGTGGCCGCTCCGGGTACATATCGATCATGGATGTGTTGGGGAGCAGCCTCGCCGGGCGGCTGGTCCCGGACGAGTTGTGGGAGCTGGTGGAACCGCTGCTGCCCCGGTTCGAGGCCCGCTGGCAGGGCGGTGGGACTGCCCCGATCGAGGATCGGGCGGTGTTTACCGCGGTGGTCTACGTGCTGACCTCGGGGTGTGCTTGGCGGCATCTGCCGTCCGAGTTCGGGGTGTCGGTACCCACGGCGCACCGTCGGTTCCAGGCGTGGACCCGGGCGGGTGTCTGGCCTCGACCGCACCGCAAGATCTTGGATCTGCACGGTGTGGCCGGACGGGTCGACTGGTCATCGGCGATCGTGGACGCGGCCAGCCTGCGAGCGAAAAAGGGGGAAGCCTGACCGGTCCGAACCCGGTCGACCGCGGCAAACCGGGCTCGAAGATCCATGTCCTGACCGACGCGGGCGGGCTGCCGCTGGTCGTGGCGGTCTCCCCGGCGAACCCGCACGACAGCGGGGCCTTCGTCCCGCTGGTGGCCAGCATCCCGGCGATCCGTTCCCGCCGTGGACCGCGGCGGCGCCACCCGGCCAAGCTGCGTGCGGACAAGGCCTACGATCAGCCGGAACGACGGCGTTTCCTGCGCCGGCGCGGTATCGCGGTGCGGATCGCCCGCCGTGGTGTGGACAGTACCGAACGCCTCGGCCGGCACCGGTGGAAAGTCGAGAGAACCCTGGCCTGGCTCGGTGGCTACCGCCGTCTCACCATCCGCTACGAACGCAACGGCTACAACTTCCTCGGGTTCCTCTGCCTGGCTGCCGCGATCACCTGCTGGAAGAAGCTCCCGCACTCGACGTGAGACACGCTCTAAGCCGGGCGGCTAAGCGTCGGACAGGCGCCGCAGCACATTGCGGTCCGTATGGGCGACCGGGTCGGACACCCGCTCGTGATCGATGGTGGTCGTGGAGGTGTAGGCGAAGCTCCCGTTGCCGGTGACGGTGATGCTCACCTCGTAGCGGATACTGTTCGCAGCGCGCGCCAGGTAGGGGTTGGACAGGATGCCGTACGTGGGGGAGCCGGCCTGCGCCCGCAGGGTGAAGTCGGTCGCGTCCGGCGCCACGGCACCACCGGCGATCAGGACCGCACCGCGGGGCACCATGAAGCACCGCATGACGTGGCCGAGATTGGCGTCCCACAGCCAGTAGCCGATCTCAGTGTGGAACGCCTTCTCCTCGCCAGCCCGCCACGCGGCCATGTGGTAGTCGAGGCCGTAGAGACACTGCGGGCCGTTGTCCACGGGACCGAAGGGCTTGAAGGTGACCCTCTCGCGGTACGGGGTCTCGATAATCGTGCCCTCGGCGTTGCCGAAGGCAACGTCCACCCCCTGGTCGCCCTCCCACGCACCGGCCAGGGCCGCCAACGGACCGAACTCCGGGCCGACTTTTCCCGCCTTCTCCGTCTTCCCTGGCTTTCCTGTCGTTTTCGTCACCGCAAATCCTCCTTGAACGAGGAACCACCTACAGGTGGCACAATTCCGGAACATGCCCGGAACATCTCGACATTACTGTCAAATTCCTGCAAGCCGCTGTTGCGCGACTCTCAAGCCGCGCCGGACGGCACATTCACCGTGCTCACGGGCTCGCCCTCAAGATCGAACATTTCGCCGGTCTGTGGGCACGGCGCTTTGGTGGGTACGGCGCCGCTTCAGTCTTACGTGGTGGTGTGGCGGGGGTGGGCGGCTTCGTGTTCGTAGGTCTGCCAGCGCCCGAGGATGTCGCGTTGGGCGAGTGCCGCGAGCTCGTCGGCTTCGTCGGGGTTGACGGTGTTGAGGAGGGTGAACCGGGATTCGGTGGCGGCGAACTCGCTGAAGGGGATGGACGGTGCCCGCGAGTCGAGGGAGAACGGCCTTTCCGCGCGGGGGTCGACCCGGTAGAGCGGCCAGTATCCCGATTTCACCGCGGCTTTCTGGTGGGCCAGGCCGTCGGTCATGGTGATGCCGTGGGCGATGCAGTGGCTGTAGGCGACAATGAGGGACGGGCCGTGCCAGCTGGCCGCCTCGTTGAAGGCTTTCACCGTGTGCTGGTCGTTGGCGCCGAGGGCGACCTGCGCGACGTACACGTCGCCGTAGGCGGCGGCGAGCAGCCCGAGGTCTTTCTTGCGGGTCCGTTTGCCGCCGCCGGCGAACTTCGCGACCGCGGCGCGCGGCGTCGACTTCGACGCCTGCCCACCGGTGTTGGAGTACACCTCGGTATCGAGGACGAGCACGTTGACATCGCGTCCCGACGCGAGCACGTGGTCGAGGCCGCCGAAGCCGATGTCGTACGCCCACCCGTCCCCACCGATGATCCACACGCTTTTGTCGACGAGGTCGTCGAGGACAGCGTCGAGGGTGGTGTCGTGGTCGACGGTGGCCAGCCGCCGGCGTAGTTCGGCCACCCGCTGGCGTTGGTCGAGGATGCCGGCCTCGGTCGACTGGTCGGCGGTGAGCAGCGCCTCGACGAGCGTGCCGCCGACCGTCGCGGTCTGTGCGCGCAGCAGTCGGCGGGCCTCGCGGGCCCGGCTGTCGAGCGCGAGGCGTATCCCGAGCCCGAACTCGGCGTTGTCCTCGAACAGCGAGTTCGCCCAGGCCGGGCCGCGGCCGTCGGTGCCCGCCGACCAGGGTGTGGTCGGCAGGTTGCCGCCGTAGATGGACGAGCATCCCGTGGCGTTGGCGACGATGATGCGGTCACCGAACAGCTGCGTGAGCAGTTTGAGGTAGGGCGACTCCCCGCAGCCGGCGCAGGCGCCGGAGAACTCGAACAGCGGCTCCCGTAGCTGCGAGCCGCGGACCGTGTCCGGTGGGGCGAGCGCCGGTGGGACCGCCGGCAGCGTTTCGCGGAACGCCCATCCGGCACGTTCCTCCTCGAAGCGGGGTGCGGCGTCGACCATGTCCAGGGCGCGATGGCCCTCGATCTCCCGGCTCTTCGCCGGGCAGGCCTCGACGCAGATGCCGCAGCCGGTGCAGTCGTCCGGTGCCACCTGCACCGCGAGCCGGAACGCCGCGAGGGTGCGGTCCTTCGGCTTTTTGTGCCGGAACGACGCCGGCGCGTCGGCGAGCCGCGCCGGGTCGAACAACGTCATCCGGATGGCGGCGTGCGGGCAGGAAATCGCGCACTTGCCGCAGTCGATGCACAGGTCCGCATCCCACACCGGAAGCTCGCGGGTCAGGCCGCGTTTCTCGTACCGGGCCGTCCCGACGGGGAAGGTGCCGTCAGCCGGTAGTGCGCTGACGGGAAGCAGGTTCCCCTCCCCTGCCATGATCCGCGCCGTCACCTGCCGGACGAATGCGGGCGCCTCGCCGAGCAGCTGCCGGCGCGCCTGGCCCGTGACCACACGAGCCTGCAGGTCGACCTCGTGCAGGGCGTCGAGCGCGGCATCGATGGCGGCGAAGTTACGCTGCAGCACGGCGTCACCGCGTTTGCCGCGGGCGGCGCGGACCCCGTCCTTGACCGCCGCGATCGCCTCGTCGCGGTCCAGCAGACCGGACAGCGCCAGGAAACAGGTCTGCAGCACCGGGCTTACGATCCCGGGCATGCCGGCCTGCTTCGCCACCCGGTCGGCGTCGACGACGAACAGGCGCGCATCCCGGTCGAGCAGGTGCCGCTGCGCGTCGGCCGGCAGATGCTCCCACACCTTCTCCGGCGCATGCGGGCTGTTGAGCAGCACGGTGGCACCCGGCGCGGCCACGGCGAGCACGTCCACCCGTTCCAGCAGCGAGGACTGATGACAGCCCACGTACTGGGCGTTCTGGATAAGCCACGGGGAGTCGACCGGTCGTGGCGACAGCCGCAGATGCGAGACCGTCATCGACCCCGACTTCTTGGAGTCGAACACGAAGTACGCCTGCGCGTGCAGCGGCGTGCGAGCTGCGACGATACCGGCCGTTGCCCGCGTGGCACCCACCGTGCCGTCGCTACCGAGCCCGTAGAACACCGCCCGCAGCACGTCATCCGGCTCCGGGACACGGTCGTCGTCCACCTCGAGCGACAGGTCCGTGACGTCGTCGCGGATACCCACCGTCACCTCCCGGCGCGGCGCCGCGCCGGCCAGCTCGTCGAACACCGCCGCCGCCATCGCCGGGGTGAACTCCTTCGACGCCAACCCGTAACGGACACCGATCACCCGCGGCATCCGCTCGGGCCGTTCCGCGAACGCGGCGACGACATCCAGCCGCAACGGCTCACCCGACGCGCCCGGCTCCTTCGTCCGGTCCAGGACCGCGACCGACCGCACCGTCGAGGGCAGGCACGCGAGCAACGCCCGGCCGTCGAAGGGACGGAACAAACGAACCTGGACGAACCCGACCCGCTCGCCTCGCTCGACCAGCCGGGTGACCGCCTCCCGCACCGCCGACCGACCCGACCCCATGACGACCACAACCCGCTCGGCCTCGGGATGACCCTGATACTCAAACAGACGGTAGGCCCGGCCCGTCGCCGCGGCCAGCCGGTCCATCACCCCCTGCACAATCCCGGGAACCGCGGCGTAGAACGTGTTCGACGCCTCCCGGGCCTGGAAGAACGTGTCGGGATCCTGGGTGGTGCCCCGGATCACCGGACGGTCGGGGGACAACGCCCGGCGGCGATGGGCATCGATATGCCCGGCAGCCAGCAGACCACCCAGCGTGCCGTCGTCGAGCAACGCCACCTCGTTCAGCTCGTGCGACGTGCGGAAACCGTCGAAGAAGTGCAGGAACGGTACCCGCGACTCGAGCGTTGCCGCATGCGCCACCGCGGCCAGGTCATGCGCCTCCTGCGGCGACGCCGAACACAGCATGGCGAAACCGGTCGACCTCGCCGCCATCACATCACTGTGATCACCAAAGATCGACAGTGCGTGCGTGGCCACGGTCCGGGCCGCGACGTGAAGAACCATCGGCGTGAGCTCGCCGGCGATCTTGAACATGTTGGGCAGCATCAGCAGGAGACCCTGCGAGGCGGTGAACGTCGTCGACAGCGCACCCGCCTGCAACGCCCCGTGCACAGTGCCGGCGGCACCACCCTCACTCTGCAGCTGGACGACCTCGGGCACCGCACCCCACAGGTTCGGGCGGCCCTTCGCCGCCCACGCATCGGCCAGCTCCCCCATAGCCGACGCCGGGGTGATCGGATAGATCGCGATCACCTCGCTCGCCAGGTAGGCCACCAACGCGGCGGCCTCGTTCCCATCGATCGTCTTCTGACCCATACATCCCAGACTCAGGCGTCCGGAGGCGGATCGAGGAGGGACTTCCTTCCCGTCCCCGAAGGCGGAAGTCACCAGTATCCGACTCCCGACGACGTTACCGATCCAGAAACAGCCGTAGTCTGCTGGTGAACCGGACGCGGAAGCATTGCGGGTCCGGCCGAGGAGACACGACGTCCCTCCGCCGCCGGGCGGAGCGCGCGACCGGGAGCGAGGATGCGGTGAAGGCCGTGGCGATCGCCAGCTACAAGGGCGGGGTAGGCAAGACCACGCTCACCGCAAACATCGGCGCCGCGATCGCCCGGCTGGGGAGACGGGTACTGATGATCGACCTGGACCCGCAGGCGAACCTGACCTTCTCCTTTTACCGACCCGAGACCTGGCGGACGGACCTCGCCGACCACCGGAGAACCGTCAAGGCGTGGTTCGAGTCGTGGCGGCCGGAGACCACCCCACCGCCCCTCGCGGGGTACGTGACCACACCATCGGTCGTCAACGCCGCCGTCGCCGCGGGCGGCGGCACGTTGGACCTGCTCGCGTCGCACCTCTCACTCGGCGACATCGAGATGGACCTCACCGCCAGGCTGGGCGGGGCGCGGGCCCACCGGTCCACCAGGTACTACTTCGACGTCTACCAGCGGCTGGCCACCGGGCTGGCGTCCTTCTCCACGTACGACTACGACCTTGTGCTCATCGACTGCCCGCCGAACTTCGGAGTCATCACCCGGGCCGCGATCGCAGCCTGCGACCACCTGCTCATCCCGGCCCGGCCGGACAACCTGTCGACGCTGGGCATCGAACATCTGATGAGCAGACTGGGCCGGTTCGTCTGGGAGTACAACAGGGTCGCGGGGTTGCAGTCCGGGATGCATCCGGCCGTGAAACGACTCGAACCGCGGGTGCTCGGTGTTGTTCTCATGATGGTCCAGTACTACGGCGGTCGGCCGACCAGCTTCCTGCGGCCCTACATCCACCAGGCATCTGGTCTCGGACTCCCGGTGTTCGAGTCGATGCTCCGCGTGAGTAACCGGAGCTTCGCTGGAGCGGCTGGAACCCAACTGCCGGCGGTGCTGTCCGCGGATCTCCCGCCCGAGGTGGCCCGGGAGCTGATCAGCCTGGTCGAGGAGTTCCTCCGACGGGTCGGGGCGGCCAGCCGCATGGCGGGCCCGTCGCATAGGCCCGTCGCGTAGGCGAGGCCCAGAGGCCCCGGCGTCCGGCCAGTCATGATCGACATCCCCCGGGGTGCACCTCAAGTAATGATCATACTGCTTCTCGTTCTCGTCGAAGCGGGCCAGAACTCGCAAGTCGGGACTTGATCGTCTGATGGTCGGGGGTAGCGACAAGCACCCCCTTGGAGCGTGTAGCATCGCAGTCGTTCGCGGGTGAGACATCCGCGAACCACCTGTCCGGGTGGCGGAATGGCAGACGCGCTAGCTTGAGGTGCTAGTGCCCTTTAACGGGCGTGGGGGTTCAAGTCCCCCCTCGGACACTCTCGTTCGTACATGATCCCTTGAGGCTTGGCCTCGGCGATCACTCGGTGGGCTCCTGGTTCGTAGGTGAGTTGCAGGCCGAGTTGGGTGTAGATCTCGGCTTTATCGGCCGGGTCGGCTTCGGTGAGAACGGCGACGATGTCGCCCACGGCGGTGACCATGTCGTGGATCTCCTGTTCGGTCATGGGGGCTGCGCCGTCCGGGTCGAGGCCGGCGCGGGCGGCGTGGGCGTTGATGTGGTTCGCGGCCTGCGTCTGGGTCCAGCCGCGGGCGTGGCGATGGGCGGCGCGGGGGCGGTAGTGGTAGCGGCGGGCGAACTCGATCGCGATCTCGTCGTGACTCATCCCGACCGCGCGCATCCGCGCCCGCAACTCGTCCTGCTCTACCCGCTGGCTTGGCTTGGCCGTCACGACGGGCTAGATCCCCTCGGAAATCCGGTGGTCGATCTTCCGGTGGTTCCTGACTGGAACCATTCTCACGGTAGTCCTTCTGTCACGGACCGAGCGGTACGGGATGACGTCGGTCCTCGGCCGACCTGTTGTTCAGCTTGTCGCTGTTGTGCACTCGCAGTGCCTGGCGTGGCGTCCGAGACATCCACGTAGCTGATCTTCGGCGAACTTCACCGTCTCCATCAAATCGCCGTACAGCGATTCCGGGATGCTTCCGGCATCGAGCCCGGCGGCGCGGAAGACATCGGCCAGGGTTTGGCGCTGCGTCGTCGTCATCGACTCCCGGAGGCGGTGCGCGAGCGTGTCGCGGGCCGTGTACGCGTCCTTGAACGTACCTGCGATCAGCGCCCGGCGTAGTACGTCGATGCGCGGATGGTCGTGGCCGTCGGCGAGGTCGAGCGCGATCATGCCTGCTCGGGCACGGAAGACCATGGTCGAGAGGTCGGGCTGCCGCATCAGGGTGAGCGCGGTGGCGAGGAGCGGGGCGATCTGCGGGCCGGTGTCGGCGCCAGCCTGTCGCAGACAGTGCACCCGCAGGATTGTTTGGATCGCCTGTTCCCACGGTTCGGGGGTGGCGCTCTGGTCGACCAGCGCTGCTGCCTGCTCGGTGTGCCCGGCCTGGGCGAGTGCCAGGACGGTCGCCTGTCGGCCGTCGAGCAGTCGGCGGCCGACTCCGCGGTGGGCCGCGGCTTGTTCGGCGGCTTCGTGCCAGCGCCCGGCCCGTGCCAGTGCCCGGACTCCGTCCGCCAGGAGCGCCGTCCAGGTCAGGGTGCGCATGGTCCGATGGTCGTCGGAGGCGCAGGTGACGTTGTGGAGACTGACGGACCGTCCGTCGATCAGTGCGCTGGTCTGCGTGCGCGCGGCCTCGTGCAGGGCCTGGAGGATCGCGTGAGCGCGGTTGCCGTCACCATCGCGGATCAGTTGGCGCGGGAGGTTGAGCACCGGTTGGAGGGCGAGTTCGGCGGCTGAGGCGGGCAGGGGCCGCGCCTGATCGAACAGCGTGTGTTGGCGCCAGCACAGGTCTTGGGCGAGGTCTGGTTGTCCGCAGTCGGAGGCGATCAGCGCCGCCTTGTTGCAGACTTCGGCCGCTCGGAGGAGCGGGAGACCGTCCGATGTCCGTGCGGCCAGGTCGTGCAGCTGTCTGACTCGGTCTTCGAGGGGGAGGCCGGGTGGTCGGGGGCGTTGGACCAGCGGGAACCAGGCGAGCAGGTTCTCGTCGGCCGGGTCTGTTCCGACGTTCGTCATGCCGGTTCCCGATCGTGCGGCTGGTGATCGGAGGCGGGGTCGTGCCCGAACACGACGGTCTTGGCGGTGTGCGCGAGGACGGCTTGCGCCGTGTGGGGAAGGCCGTGCCGGTTCCAGGCGAAGATGATGTGGTGGGCGAGGACGGCGCGTAGGCCGCGGCGTAGCCGGCCGTCGGTGGCCAGGGCGGCCAGTTCGGTGCCGGCGGCGGCGAAGTCGCTGGTCCAATCGGTGAAGGCCGGCGGCAGGGTGTCCTTGGCCAGGCTGTCGGTGTCGATGCTCATCAGGCGCCGCAGGCCGTCACGCAGGGTGCGGAGCCTGTCGTCGGGGGTGCGCTCAGGTGGTTGCCGGTGCTCGGCGACTCGCGCCCACACGTCTCCTTCCTCGTACCAGTCGAGCCCGGCGGCGCGTAGCAGGTGCGAGCACAGCAGGACCGACAGTTCACGGCGGCGCCGGTCGGCCGGTTTGTGGCTGGTGCTGTTCAGGTAGGTGAGCAGGTGTCGGCTGTCGAGGTGGAAGAGCCGGTGGGCGGTGTCCATGCCTTCGGCGCCGCCGAAGGCATGGCTTTCTGGTTCGTAGAGGGTGGACGTGGCGTCCTCGATGCGGCGTGTCTCCCGGAGATCGGCGAGACGGGTGTGGATGTACGCCTTGGCCTCTCCTGTCGTCTGGCGGGGCAGGTAGCGGATGCGCCAGCAGGGCGCCTTGCGTACGAAGAACCAGGAGGTGATGAGCCCGTCGGTCTCGGCGGTGTCCAGCAGAGGGGCGAGGTGGTCCACGGCGGTGCCCTCGGCGTTCGCCCAGTCGGGGAAGGTGACGTTGACCTGGTGCCAGGTGCGGGTGTCCATGTCGGCTCCTGATCAGGCCAGCAGGAGGAAGGCGTCCCAGCCCGACGTCGGGGCGGCGCCGGTGCCGGCGGTGTGCAGGGCGAGGGCGGCGCCGGCGGCGCCGTCGAGAAGTTCGGGGTCGCGCACGGTTGTGCCCATCTGTGCGATCAGCCTGGCTGACAGGCCGGGGAGTTCGGCGGTGAGCTGGGGATGGTGGGAGTCGGCCGCCATGCGCCAGGCGGACTGGAGTAGCCCGGCGGTGCCGTGACACAGGCCGATCTCGGTGAGCTGGTCGAGTTGCGCCTCATCGCGAAGTGCCGCGAGGAGCGCGTTCTCGGCGGCTTGCTGGCGTGCGGTGTCGCGCAGGGCCATGCCGGCGAGCTGTTGGGCGCGGGCGGTGCCGCTGACGCCGTAACACCAGGAGGGGCGGGGCCGCAGGGTTGCGGCGACCTTGCCTTCACGGACCTGGCGGAGGGTGATGAATCCGGGCCACCAGGGGCCGGTGTCGCCGTGCTGGCACCAGCGGTCGGTCCAGGCGCAGATCCGTGCGATCGCGTCGTCGGCGCCACGGACCGGCAGGCCGCGCAGGTGGGCCAGGGCAAGCAGGGCGAGGACGGCGCTGATGCCGTGCGCGAGGCCGACGTTGCCGTGTCCTTGGGGGAATTCGGGGCTGGGTTCGCCGTTGGGTGCAGAGTCCGTCCACCAGGGTGGGAGGTCGTCTCTTCCGGCCAGTGGTTCGGTCAGTCTGACCAGGTACGACAGCAGTTCGCCGGTGATCGGGTGATCGGGGTGGCGGCGCAGGTGGTAGACGCCGAGTCCGGTCAGGCCCCGGATCAGGTCGAACTCCTTCATCGCGGGCCGCCGGCTCTGTTCGATGCGTGTGTGGGCCGCGGCGAGTCGGGTGCGGGTCATGGCGACGACGGCCTGATCCAGATGGGCGAGGGCACGGTGGTACCGGCCTGATGGTCCGGCTGCGGTGTGCAGGGTGAAGGCCAGGGCCGGAGCGCCCAGGTACAGGCCCGCGTTGGCCGCCGCGGTCAGGGCGTCGGACGCGGCGGCGGACAGCCAGGCGTGCACGGTGCTCCAGTCGCCGTACCCGGAGCGGGCACGTTCGATGTGCAGCAGGGCGATGCCCGCCGCGCCGCCGGCGAGCGACTGCGGCCACGCCCTTCCCCCGGTCGGTCGGTGGGCGGCCCAGGCGGTGTGCGGGTCGGCTAGTGCTTCGGCAACAGTGTTCGCGGCGGCGAGCGCGTCCGGATCGGAGCTGGTCATGATGGGTTCCTCGTGCGCGCGGTCCAGCTCAGTGCGGCGGCGCGAGCCAGGTGCAGGCAGGCGCGTTCCCCGGCCAGGCTGACTCCGGCCATGCGGACATGGTGGAGATGCAGAAGATCAGGCAGCAGGGAGGTGGGGGCCTCCGCGCGGGTTTCCTGGAGGACGTGTCGGTAGGCGGTGAGTGCCTCGCGCCGGTGCGCCCAGCAGGAGAGGACGTGCTCGCCTCCGGGCTGTGCGGCCAGCGCGCGTGGGTCGGCCGGGTTCGCCAGGGCGACGGTCTGCTGGTACAGCGCGCGGGCTGGGGCGGACGGCTCCGTCCGGGTGTGGCTGATGAGCCAGCTCGTCGCCTCGGCGGTGTCGCCGATCAGGCCGGTCACGATGGCGAGCATGCTGGCGGCGGTCAGCGCGCGACGGTCGGGCCCGCTCTTCTCCCTGGAGGCGGCGAGCTGGGCGAGGGCCGCCGCTGAGTCGGCGGCGAAGTACGCCTCCGCGGCGTCCATCGCGGCGGTGCCCCCGAAGCGTGAGGTCTCGGGGAAGTAGGTGTCCCACTGCGCGCGGGAGATCAGGCCGGCGCGGCGGAGCCGCTGGGTCCAGGCACCGATCCGGTCGGCGGTCGGCGCCACACCGTCGGCGGTGACCGCGAGCCGCAGGCGCAGATGGTCGTCGGGGTCGTGGTAGCGCAGGAACCACCAGCGCGCCTCGCCCGCGGCCTGCTGCCCGTTCAGCTCGTGGACGAGGTGCGGCAGATGGCGGGTGAGGATGTCGTCCTGGCAACCGAGGCCGGCGTAGATCTTGACTGAGAACCGTGCGTCGCAGCCCGGAAGATGCCCATGATCGCGGCCAACGACCTGCGCCCGGCTGAACCAGCCCGGTGTCGCCGCCGGCGCGGCGACCGCTGCCAGGGGGACGACGATCTCGTGGGCATGCCCGCTGACCCAGCCGGCCGCGTCGGTGTCGGGGGCGGCGCGCAGCAGCGCGGCGCCGGAGCGGTCGAGGTGGGAGCGCAGCAGTACCCGGTGGGCCGGCTCAGACAGGTCCAGTCCGATGCGCTGGTCACCGTCGCCGAGGTAGACCGCCGAGGGGAGGTTGACCTGCTCCCGCCAGCTGGCCAGGGCACGGTCCCACTCCGTCCAGCCGGCCGCGGAGCCGGGCAGGTCCGCGGTCCCCAGCAGCCAGCGCGCTGGTGAGAGGACTGTTCGTCCATGCCGCAGCGCCGGCAGGAACGGTAGCTGGGCCGCGACCCCCCAGTCGAAGGGGGCGCAGGGAACGCTCAGCGCGGCCGGCGCCTCGGCGAGGAAACGCGCCAGCGGATGCGCGCGTCGCACCGGCTCCACCGCGTTGAGCGCCACCGGTTCCACCAGTTGGCGGCGGGAGAGCGAGAGCAGATAGATCCGGTGCACATCGGCCGTCACCACGATGTCGTCCAGAGGCAGCGAGTCCCCGTCCTCGCTGTCGTCGTACTCGCCGAGGGAGAGCCGGTGCGCCATGATCTGGGGGGCGCGTCCCACCGTGTCGGTGTTCGTGTAGCGAGCGGGCGCGGAGATCTGCACGCTCAGCGCGTCGCGGCTCGCGGTGGGAAGACCCGCGTACAGCGCGCGCATCCGCGCACTGTCCTTCGCGTCGAAGAGGTCGAGGAGTCGTCCGGTCGTGGTGCCGGCTCTGCGTGACACCCCGACGACCGCGAGGGTGAACGCGCCATCGTCGAGCGAGCGGGTGCTCGTGGCGTGGACGCGCAGGGTGAGTTCCGTGGTGGGCTGAACGTGGGCGTCCTGGTCGACGACCGTAAGGTCGCTGATCATCCTGTCGTCGAGGACGATCTCCCGTTCGCGGCGCAGCGCGGCGTTCTGCGCCAACGCCAACAGCTTCGCGTCCCGATCGGTGAACGTCACGCCCGCGGGTGCGGGACTGCCGGCGTAGCCGGCGGGATAACCCAGTCCGATCTCGGGGTCGACCGCGTCGAAAACGGGAACCAGAGCGCACGGCCCGTACCGTTCGAGGAACCGGCCATGCCAGGCGTCCCAGCCGGAGCTGAGCGTCGAGCGCCGCGCCAGGCGCACCAGCACGCCCGCCGCCGCTGCGGCCTCGACCGCGACCGCGCGGGGCACAGCCAGCGCCCAGTCCATCCGCAGATCAACCCGGAGTGCCGGCTCCGCCGAAGGGTGGACCTCAGCCATGTCCTCGCCGAGGCGCTCGCGGCTGCTGCGCGCGACGGTCCAACTCGACGCGCTGTCGTGGCTCCGCAGCCCATCGACAATCCCGTTCAGGCGTTCGGCGACCCAGGCCGCCTCGACGGTGACCGGCCCGCCATTTAGGGTCGTCTGGAGCACACCCACGACATGACGGAGAGGATCGCTCGCCGTCATCGGAGGCCGCAGGTTCGTGAGCAGGAACCGCTGCGCCACCAGATCGGCCAGAAGTCTGTCGACGACGTCGGCAGGGACCGGAGCGAACTCGGACGCGAGCCTGGCCGCGAGGTCGGAGAACCGCACCGAGCGGCGGCCGATACCCATCGCGGCGCGGACCGGTGCGTGCGCCCGCACCTGCACGCGCGTAGGAACACCGTCGGTGCCTCCTGCGGCACGGTGCTCCAGCACCAGATGGCCGTCCCGCTCGAACACGAGGTTGTTCGCCACCACATCCAGCCGCGCTCGGACGACCGGATCGGCTTCCAACCGGTCGACCACCGCGCAGAGCCAGCCAGCCTCGACCCGCGCGACGGCACGGTGCGCCACGCCTGCGCGCACCGAGGCGTGGTCAGCGACACGCACCGGCGCGACCCCCGCGAACAGGCCGAACGGTGTCGCCCGTCCCGACGCGCGAAGCCGGTAACGCATCACCGACAGCACTGCCCGCCGCACCCCGGCCTGGGGCACTTGGCGTCCGTCGCGGATCTCCCGAACGCGGCGAGCGAGCACAGGGCTGGCCTGCTCCAGCGCCATCTCGAAGGCGCGATTCTGCATCACCTCCCGTAACCAGAGGCGCCAGGACTCTGGTGTGGCCGCCGGTCCGACCAGGTCGGGCCATCGCTCGGCCACGTCCACGGGCGGGTTCACCGCGGCACGCACCACCAGGGAGTCGAGATGCTGATACACCAGCCGCTCCGTAGTCGGGCGGCGTCCGTCCGGCCGCCGAGGCCGGCCGTACGGACGCCGCGTTCTCAGGTCGTCGGGGCGCTGGTTACGGGCAGGTGGTCGAGCAGGCCGTCTCGCACGTCGTGCCGCAGCCGTCGTCGGTCATCCGGATGAGCCGGTCAGCGGCCGGTCCGGACTCGACGATCGAGATGTCCAGGTCCCATGTGGTGAAGTCCTCCTCCTGGTCTCGTCCCGCCTGCGGGGGCACGGCCAACACCGGGTCATCGAGCTGGATGGACATGAAGACCTCCTGGGTTGTGATGGTGGTGGTGCATTCCGGCTCCCGAGCATCCGTTCGGGAGCGCGGAAACTCAGGGCCAGCGGACAGCGACAGCGCCGTGCCGTTTCGGCACCAGCCCCACGGACGGCGCCGGCGTCCCCGCGGCCTTCGGGACGTATCGGATGTGGGCGGCACCGGAACGGCGGTGATCGCTGGCCCACCGGCGGAGCAGTTCCACGTAGTGCTCGGCGACGCGATCGGCGTCGGGACCGTGCGCGACGACGCCGCTCTCGAATCCGCCGGTCTTCTCGTTCGGGCGCTTGGTGCGGTAGGCGAAACTGCCACCGCTGACCAGCGTGGGCACACCTCTGGCGGCCGAGGGCGCGAAGCGGCCGTTCTGGACCTGCGTCTCGTCCACATGCAGGTGCGCGACCTGGGCCAGATTCGTGACGAGGAAGAACTCCAACTCGTCAGGAAGATCGAAGGCCGCTCCGGACCAGCGTTCCAGCCTCGGCGTGGCCAGCGCGTCGCGCAGCCCCTCGACGTCGAACTCCTGGGACGGGTCGTCGACCCGAAGCACGACCTCGTCGGTAATAGGGACGAGCCTTTCGCGGAACGTCCCGATGCCCTGCATCGGGACGAATCCGCACAGGCGATAGCTGCGGCTGACCAGACCGACGTCACCGTCCTCGTCGACCCGGTCGAACGCGATCGACCGGGTCAGCCCTCGTAGCCGGAGCGGCACAACGAGCCTGCCGCCGTTCGTGAGCTGCTCCTGCCAGGCTGGTGGGATGTCCCAGGCCCCTGCGGTCACGATAATCCGGTCGTAGGGTGCTTTTTCGGGTACGCCGGCCTCGGCGTCGGCCGCCACGACTTCAACATTTCGATAGCCGGCCGCGTCCAGACAGGCGCGGGCCCGGCTCACGATCTCCTGGTCGATGTCGACGGACGTCACCGAGCCTCCGTCGCCGACCATCTCCTGGATGAGGGCGGCGTTGTAGCCGCCCGAGCCAACCTCCAGGACACGCATTCCCGGTTCAAGTTCGGCCTGCTCCAACATGACCGCCTGAATGTGCGCGGCGGACAGCGAGCTGAGCGCCGCACCATTCCCATCGCGTTTAATCACAAGTGCTTTGTTTGCGGCGTAGACCGCCTCCAGCGGTTCGTCGGGTGCGAAAAGGTGCCGAGGCACCCTGCCCACAGCCGCAGCCACCTGCCCAGTCTTGATCGCGTCCCCCGTGGTGCGAAGCTCGTCCACCATCGCGGCACGCAACGTGGCCGCACTGTCGGTGGCGCTCGAATCTTGGACTGAAGTCATTTTTCGACACCTTAATGAGACGGGAAATGGCAGTCTAGGTCGCTCCTCTGACCCAGAATATGGAAGTGGCGATGAGCTAGGTGAAGGGAATGCTCCGATGATGTGTCGGCGGCAATGTCGAGTACGGCCGGGTGAGTACGACGCGACTGCGCCCCTGTCCAGCGCCAGCTCTTCCAGACGCCGACTCTCACGAATGGTTCGATCGGGAAGATGTACCGCGCCGGGGAAGATGCGGCTGGCCCCGGCCGCACCGGCGGATCTGGTCGGCCATCCGCTTCGCGGCCACGGCCACGCTGGGTCCGTAGGTAGTGCAGGTGATGTGCTCGAAGCCGGTACCGGCCCCATCGACCCGACGCGGCTCCCCGGTCGGCCAGGGCTGGCCGTCGGCGAACGCCGGTCGCCCCAGCGCTGGGGGGGAACGGCGAGACGCGCGCACGCGGACCGGGCGCGAACGCGACACAAGGACATGATCATCTCGCTTCCCTCGGGTGGTACGGCCCGCGCACCGATCAAGATCGGTGGATGCCGCGTATGGCGCCACACCACGATGGCTGGAGCCCGGGGGGCAAGTCATTCCCACCACGACGAAGCTTCTCTTCGGCTCCCGAGAGACACCTGACCTGCGCAGACAGTGGTGTCAGGGTGCATCTATCCGGCGCGATCATGCCGATTCGTTCGGCAGGCCCGCCGGCCTCGGCCTCGATCACCTGTCTGGGACCACGGCGACCTGAACCTGCTACCGCGTTCCGACGGCGTCTGGTCCGGCTCCACCGACGATGCGGCTCCTTCGCGCGACCCGCGGCGCCTCTCTCCCGGCTGATCCTGAGCGGACGGCTGTCGGTGACAGACGGCTACGGACTCGGCCGGCAGCGGGAGGCTGCGGCCTCCGAAGCTGATCGACTGCCGGTGTCTGCCGCGTCAGGGCAGGCACGCGCTGCCCTCGGCTGCGGCGGCTGGGTGTGCGCTTGCGCCTTGGTCTGGCGACATGTGCCGGGCGGCTACGGCGTTGGGCCAGGGGCTCCGCCGACCCGCGTCCGGACTGGCGGCAGGTCGCCTCTCCTTCGCAGTGTCCGCGACATCGACGATCACACGGAAGCGCCGGCCGCACAGGAAAGTCCTTTTGAGACGATTGCGCCATGCGCCTGCTGATCCTGGGAGGAACCTGGTTCGTCGGCCGTGTCCTGGCTGAGGACGCGGTGGGCCGTGGCTGGGCGGTCACGACGTTCAACCGGGGTAGGTCCGGACCGGATGTCGCAGGGGTCCACCCGTTGCGCGGCGACCGAACCGACGTCCAGGATCTTGAACGCCTCGCGGCGGCGGGGCCGTGGGATGCCGTGGTGGACGTCGGCGGAGCGGAGCCCCGCTCGGTCGGCCTGGCCGCTCAGGTTCTGGGCGCGCAGGCCGGTCGGTACGTGTTCGTGTCGACCGTCTCGGTGTATCGCGACTGGCCCGCGTCCCCGGTCGACGAATCCTCACCTCTACATCCGGGAAACCCCGATCTTGTGGTGGAAGATCCTCGCTGGGACGCGGTGCGGTACGGCCCCCACAAGGCCGGGTGTGAGGCCGCGGTCCGGCGGAGCGTTTCCCCGGATCGGCTGCTCATGGTGCGGCCGGGGGTGGTTCTCGGCCCGTACGAGTACGTCGGACGGTTGCCGTGGTGGCTTCGGCGGATGGCGCGCGGCGGGCGGGTGCTGGCCCCCGCACCCGCCGACAGGCCGATCCAGCCTGTGGACGTGCGTGACCTCGCGTCGTTCCTGCTCGACCTGATCGGGCGGTCGGCCAGCGGCATCTTCAACGTCGCGGCGCCCACCGGCCACGCGACCTACGGCCGGATGCTGGACGCGTGCGCTGCGGCGACGCGGGACGTCCGAGGCGCAGATGAGATCGAGGTTGTCTGGGCGGAACCCGATTGGTTGGTCGAACAGGGGGTGCGTCAGTGGACGGAGATCCCGCTGTGGCGGGTGCAGCCAGGGACATGGCGCCTGGATGCGACCCGCGCGGCGGCGGCGGGCCTGCGTTGCCGGCCGATCGAGAAGACGGTCCTGGCCACGTGGGCGTGGCTGGCGGCCGGTGGCGCTCCGGTCCGGCATGAACGTCAGGACGAGCACGGTTTCGACCCCGACAGAGAGCGCCGCCTCGTCGACCTGTGGGAGTGCCGGTCACAGGCCGCCTCCGGCGAGAAGGGCCTGGTGTGAGTGGGCGTTCTGCACGCTTTCGTCGGGCCTCAGCTTGAGTTGATCTCTGGGGTGGCCGGTGGGTCGGGCTGGGGCAGGACGAACAGGCCGGGATCGGGCTCGGTGAGAACACCCCGCTCTACCAGCCGTTTCAGCCGGGCCCGCATGCTCTCGACATGCCGGGGCTCGGTGCCGCCACCCAGCGCCCGGCACACGTCCTTGGCGTGCAGCCCGTTCCCGCCCCGGGTGAACACGGCCAGCACCTCCCGATACCCCGGCGGCAGCGGCTCGGCCGGTGCGGCGTCGTTCTCGGCGGCCAGGTCCAGCACCGTCTCCCGGGTGATCTCCAACCGTTCCAGGGCACGTTCAGCGGCGGCGAGCTGCCCGGTGAGCCGGGCGATCTCCTCCCGCAGCTTTTCGACGGCCCGCCCGGCGCGGGCCCGCCGAGCCTCGATCTGTTCCAGCACCTCCCGCACCGGCACTCCGCTCGTCATTCCCGACACTCCCGCCGGTCAGACCGGCGGGTCACGCCAGGTCGGGGTGGCCGCCCCGGTCAGCCGGCGGGCCATCACCTCCACCATCGACCAGTGGATCATCGCTACCGCGCTGGCCGGTTTCGCCTCGTAGTCCCGGGCCAGCCGCCGGTGCAGCATCAACGTGCCCAGGGTCTGCTCAACCCGCCACCGCTTCGGGAGCGGGGTGAACCCCCGCGCTCCCGGCTCGCGTCCGACGACCTCGACATCGATGCCCAGACCGGCGCCGTGCTCGACGACGGTGGTCTTGAACCCGGCGTCCACCCACGCCTTGCGCACCGGCGGGGCGGCGGCGGCGACCCGGTCCAGCAGGGCGGTGCCGATGGTGTTGTCGTGCACGCTGGCCGCGACCACGACCACGGCGATGAGCAGTCCCAACGTGTCGACGGCGATCCCGCGTTTACGGCCCGGGCTTTTCTTTCCCGGGTCCAGGCCGGTCGTGCCCTTCGGGGCGTTGGTGGAGGACCGGACGGTCTGGGAGTCCAGCACGACCGCGCTCGGGTCGGCTTTCCTGCGGTGGTGCTCACGGACCAGCCAGCGCAGCAGGTCGTGGATCGTCTCGGTGGTGCCGTCGTCGCGCCACTGGCCGAAGTAGTAGTACACCGCGGACGTCGGGGGCAGGTCGTGGGGCAGGTAGCGCCACTGGCAGCCGGTCCGGGCCTGGTAGAGGACCGCGTTCACGATCTCCCGCATGTCGTAGCCACCCTCGTGCCCGCTAGCCGAGGGATGCCGGGCCTTCCACGCGGTGAGGACCGGGCGGATCAGGTCCCACGCCTCATCGGACAGGTCACTGGGGTACGGCTTGCGTTCTGCCATGTCTTCCAGCAGAACGCGCCAGCCGGCGAACGCAAGACGATCAACTCCGCACCCCAGAGATCAACTCAAGCTGAGACCCGGCGAAAGCGTGCAGAACGCCCACTGACAACAGGATCAGCGTGCCGGTCGACCACTATCCAGACGGGCTGCCTGCGGCCGGCAGCCCGGTCCGGTGCGACGACAGAGAGGGCCGCCGCGCGAGACCTGGTGACGGTGCGCCTGGACATGGAGGCGTTCGTGTCCGAGACGAACCTCGGACGGCCCCTGAAGGGAGCGACGACGGCCCGCGCGGAGCAATGGTGATCCCTCGCCCCCGGTCGAGGCAGGGCCGGGCGCGACCAGGCCGCCAGGCCGCACCTGCCGGCCTGGTCGCGCCCACGGCGGCGGCACGCATAGACCCTGCGCAGGAACGAGCGTTCCGAGCCAGGACCAGCCAGGCCGCCGCCCTCTACGCCTGGTACGAGGACGCGCTTCGACAGCTACACCGCCACGGACCGGGCCACCGGTCTGGCCCCTTCCCCTGTCCAGAGACGGAGCCGGAGTGCGGCACGCCGGCTAGCTCGGCTTCCCGCACGCCGCCCAGGCGATCAGTCATCCGCCGGCGCCGAGTGCAGGGCCGCGGACCCAGCAGGGAGACGGTCTACGCGATCATCGACCACCCATCGAAAGCGCTAGCCCCGCCGCTCTCGCCGCGCACGTCCGCCGACGCTGGGCCATCGAGGTGCGACATGAAGTCGCACTGTCTGTCAGGCGGGTTAGCCCGCGGGCACGGGCTCGTCGCCGGGACAGAGCCGAGATCCCTCGACGGCCAGGGCGATGCCGGTCCACAGCTGGTTGCGGGCACGCAGCGCGTCCATCGTGGTTCGGGTGCATTCCGCCCACAAACGGTCGTCTTGGCCGCAGAGGTCGACCAGCATCTGCATCGCCATAGGGGTATGCTCCTCGCCGTCCACCTGGATGTGGCGGACGAGGTAGTCCCGGAAGGTGCGCAGCCGTGGCTCATCGGCGTTGGCGCGGATGACGTGGTCGAACATGTCCGGGATGAGGTCCTCCCGGCCGAAAGCGAACGCGGCGGCCTGGCTGTGGGCCGGGGCGTTGGTAACGAGATCCCAGGTCCAGCGAACGAAACCGGCGGCCGGAGCGGGGGCCTCGGCGGCGACCAGCGCGGCAGGCACCTCGGTCCCGTCCGAGATCAGCTGAAGGAACTCCTTGATCCGCGAGGTGTCGGCACCGGCCTCCTCCATCGCGCCAAGGTAGAGCTCGAAGTGGCTGGTGAAGCCGCCGAGGAGCTCGTCGCTCTCCTCGACCAGGACGATGTCGTTGATGAGCCGCCGGCCGGCGGCCCGGCCCCGGGGAACCCACGGGATATCCACGCAGGTGAGCTCTGCCTGGAGCGACTTGAGCAACGACATGAAGTCCCAGACGGCGAACACATGGCTTTCCATGAAGACCTGCACGTCGTCCAGCGTCCGCATGCAGCTGTAGATGGGATGGTCGATGATCCCCGACCGCTCTTTGTCGATCTTTCGACGAATCTCCTCGATCCTAGGGTCGATGAGATCCCAGTTATAGCGCGACATGCGTCCACCTTATCTCGGTCGGTGCCCGGGCGGATTGAGCCCTCGCGGGCCCGGTCCTTGCCACGAGTCATGAGAGATCGGGCGGTGGAGCTGGAAATCGCTCTCGCCGACCCGGTGTTCCGTTTTCCGTGATCCCGTCCCCGCGCCGGGCGTGATGGTGAAGATTTTCGTCTCCGGGCTAGCCGGCCCACGCGAGATGCCGCGAGAGATTCTCGCCGCCGATATCTACAGCGTTGTGCCGGCGAACCGGCACGGACTTCCCGTTCGTAACCTGGTCGCTGGCGACCGTGAGGCAGCCGACCTGCGGCAGGAAATCTACGGCATCAGTGGCCCGCTCGTGGTCAACACGGCAATCAGACCTCTCCTGGCGTCGGAGGAGCGCATGGTCGCGCGCCTTGGCGGAGCTCCGTCAGCGCTATTTCGGGATTCGGTACGAGGAACCGAAGCGCAGACCTGTCGCACCTGACGAGCTACCGGAACAGTTTCCCTTGCAACTTCGCGAACTCATTGAGGTTGTTCCCGGAGATGGGGCTGTCCGCGAACAATGGCGAATGCTCTAACATCAGCACTCGACGGACTTTCAGGACCGCCGCCCGGCGCAACTCTAGCACGCGAGGCGACGATGTCCAGCGGCGAATCGAACAGGCGTGGCCGACAGAAGCTCGTGAAACTGCCACTATTTTTTTCGGAACTCGAACGCGTGCACCCGCTGACCTGCGGGTTCTTTACCGGACCTGAACCGGGGCGTCGGGTGCGATCAGGCCGGCGCCCGGCGCGGACGCGACGGCTGGCCAGGTCACGGCGCTGCTGGAGGCCTGGGGTGCTGTCGCCCTGGCGACATGGAGAGAGCGGCGCCCTGCCGCGCGGATGGTCTCGGGGGCGGGCAGCCACGACCGGTGGCGATCATCCGGGAGGCAGGCAGGACCCCACAGTGCATGCGGCCCGGCGTCCTCGGCGGGCAGGTCGTGCGGGGCCGGGGCGGCACGGAGGCGGGCTGCGGAGCGGCGGGGACCCTGGACATGTAATGTCCAGGGTGTACACACGGGCGCTGGCCGGTCACGCGACAGAGTCCGCGCAGCGTTGAGCGCGCTCGGACTGATTCGCCTGTGCGCCTGCCTGACGCCCCCGCTCACCGGACCGGCTCGTGCCGCCCCATGGATAGTTCCTGGATGTTTTCGACTAAGGATGTGAATAAAATCAAGGCGCGAATGGACCTCCGTGCGACCGCTGGCGATGGTCTGCGGGCGTTGTCCGCTCTGGAATCCTACATCAATGCGAGCGATATCTCCCGTGGCGTTCTGGACCTGGTCCGGCTGCGGGTGAGCCAGATCAACGGATGCGCCTTCTGTGTCGACCTGCACGCCTACGACCTGAAGCAAGCGGGTGAGAGCGACGAGCGGATCTGGGCGCTCGCTGCCTGGCGGGACGCCCCGTACTATTCCGAGGCGGAGCGGGCGGCACTGGCGTTGGCGGAGACGGCGACCCGACTGCACGACAACCCGAACGGTGTCATGGAGCCGGTGTGGGACCTTGCCGCCATGTATTATCCCGAGGGCCAGCTCGCGGTCCTGGTACTGGCGATCGCTTCCATCAACGCGTGGAACCGGATCAACGTGGCCAACCGGCAGGTGGCCGGCGCGGCCCGGCACGCAGGCCCCTGACCTCCCAGCGACCGACAGCCTCCCCGAGGCGGACGTCGGCATGCTCGACGGTGATCGGTGGCGTTCGCCGGCGCGGCTGGCCGGCGTCCGCGCATGGTCGTGCACAGGCCGAGGGCAGGCGGCCGGCGTGGCCGTCAGGCGACCACTGAGCGACTGAGCGCTGCCCGCCGCCACCGGGAGACCTGGCTTCATACGAACAGCTCCGAGGCCCGGAAGAAACGGTCGATCCGCTTGATCATTCCGACCCCCAGCCCCTGTGTCACCAAGGCCTCGACGAGCCGCTCGATTTCGCCGGGCTCGTCGGTCAGGGTTCTCGCTAGCAGGAGCACCTCGCCCGCCTCCGCGGTTTGGTACTGCTCCCGCACGCCGTTCACGGATGCGATCCGTTCGCACAGATCCGCGAGCGGGACAGCGCCAGCACGCCCGATGATGATATAGTTGGCGGTCACCCCTAACTCCTTTCGGACGGTATGCACCCGTCCAGCTCTCGCAATCTCTCCCGATCGGTCCAAGCCGGCGGCCCGAGTGCCCCGCGCTGCCGGTGCGAGGTGGCGGCCGCGCCGGGCCGGCGTCGCTCAGGAGACGCCCGTCCGCCCACCCCGCACCGGGCCACTACGCCAGCAGCACGGGGACGGAGGAGTAACTGTGCGGATTGAGATGCCGACCAAGCTGTGGTTCGCCGCTCAGCCTGAGCTGCGGGTACCTGGTGAACAGACCACCGACGACGGCCCGGAGCTGGATCCTGGCCAGGGCCGCGCCCAGGCAATAGTGAGGCCCGGAGCCGAACGCCAACGACGACCCCGCGGCGCGGGTTGGGTCTATCTGGTTCGGCTCCGGAAACATCGCGGGATCGCGCAGCGCGGCGCCGAGCAGAAGAACGACGTGGGCGCCCGCCGGAACCTCGTGACCCGCGACGACAGTGCCCGACTCGAGCGCTCTGCGCCCGACGATGTGGATCGGTGCCGCGAGCCGGATCACCTCCTCCACGAATGGCGTGGAGTCGGGCCCCCTGAGATCGCCGAAATCGGTGCCTCTGGGGTCCCGCAATATTTCCACCACGGCGTTAGCGATCAGGCCGATCGTAGTCTCGACCCCGGCGACCACGACCGCGACCAGGGTGGCCAGCACATCGCTCGTGTCCAGCCCGCCCGCGTCGGCTGAGGCGAGCAGCCGATGGACTAGACCGTGTTCCCATCGCGCACCCAGCCGCGCCGCAAGCTCCGACCGCTGTTCGATGATCCTCTTGAAGAACGCTACGAGCGTGCGGCTGGCCTCGGCCGCGTGCTTAGCGTCGTCGGCCGAGTGCCACATCAGGGGGCTGCCCAGCACGACGAGTCGCGGCATCAGGCCCGGCAGGAAATCCAGCTCTCCAGGGCCGACTCCGAGGAAGGTGCTCAGCGTGTACAGCTGGAGCGGCCAGGCGACGTCATGGCACACATCAATCGCCTCGCCGGCTTTGGCGGCGCCGGCCAACGCGCCGAGGACCTCGTCGGTGGCCGTCTCCAGACCCTCCTCAAGCAGCCGCAGCGCCCGGGGCACGAGCAGGCTCTGCGCGACCGTCTTGACGGCGCGATGATCTGCGCCGTTCAGGAAGAGAAGCGAGTCGAAGAAGGGCGACCATGCCTCGTCGGCCCAGCCCGGACGATGACGGGCCCGCAGCGCGGCATCCTCCACCGCCAGGCGAGGGTCCCGCAGAGATTCCGAACAGCGGGCGTGGCTCACCAGGTACACAGTGCCCAGGGGAGATCGGAACGATTCGCCCTGCTGATGGAGCTCCGCGTAGAGGGGGAACGGATCCGGCCGGGGAAGGGTGGCAAGTAGCGTGGTCAGCAACTGGTTCGGGCCCTTGGACGCTCGCGGTGCGGTGTTCCTCACCAGGGCCCTCGCTCCAGGTCGGCCGCGGCAATGGCACCCACTCGTCCGGCGAGCCGTTGTCCCTCGGCCCAGTCGAGGTCGTCGGAATGAACCCGGAGGTCCACGTATCGGGTACCGCACAGGACGTCCCGCTCCGTCACGGCCTCCAGGACCGCGACAAGCTCCACCCGGCTGCTGGCGTCGAGCTTTCCCGGCCGGATCGACAAGGGCAGGCCGCCTCCCGGCGGGGGGGCCGGAACCGAGGAGTTGGCGGGCAACGGCGACCAGGGGTGCGCGTCCCGGCGAACTGTCGGCGTCCGGCGCGCGGCCGCAGCGGAGATGAGCTCGTACCACGCCCCGTCCTGGGCCTTCAGCCGAGACGCCGTGCCCTGTCCGGTACGGGTGGCAAGTGACCAGGCGAGTTCGGGGGTCGAGAGCTCGTTCCAGCGGTTCGTGACGGTTGACAACCATTCGGCGCTACGGCTCGCTAGTCGCTGCGCCCGCCGGGTCCGCACCTGCCGCACTTCGTCGAACGAGACGATGGCTTCTCTCGGGTCGCGGCATTTCGCGACGTGGTCGCCGAGAACGATGCCGTCCTCGATCGCCAGGCTGGTGCCGAGCCCGACCGAGAAATGCACCGGGTGGGCCCGGTCCCCGACCTGAACGGACTTCCGTGTCGGATCTTCCGGGTAACCGGTCTTCCGGAATCGTTGCACTGTAGGCGAGGCATCGTCGAGCGCGTGGCCGGCGAGCACGTCGGCGAACAGACGCTCGCAGACGGTCCGCACCCACGCGTCAGCCGGGGCGGTCTCGTCGGGTGCGAGGCGCCGCGCCGCCCGCCATGCCGCCGCGGCGCCTTCGACGATGAATGCCGAGTGGCCTAGGCGATAGGTGTAGGCATGGGCGGTCAGAAGGTGCCCGTCGACCTCCGCGAAGGCGAAGGTGAGGCAGTCGAAGGCGCGGCGCGTACTGAGCCAGACGAACAGATCATCCGAGTCGCGGACCAGAGCGCTCGACACGTCCGGCACGCGATCGTGCCGCGCGCCGCGCGCGTCGATCACGAGGTCGGCGTCGTCGAGGTCCGCTGGCGCCGCCGGCCGGCCACAGGTGATCTCGCAACCAAGCGACTCCGCCTCCGCCCGAAGCTCGCTGATCAGGACGGACCGCGCGATCGCCCATCCAGGATGGCCCGACAGCGTAACGGAACCCTGACCCCTACCGAAGACGGAGATGCCGTTCCAGCGCACGAATCTGCGGAACACGCGGCTCGCCCAGGCGAATCCGCCGGCCGAGTGGCCGGCGACGACGAATGGATTGAGAAGGATGCCGAAGCCCTCATCGTGGAGACTCTTCCTCCGCTCGACGACGGTGACGGCGGCGGAACGGGCCGACCGTCGCCTGATGGCGACCGCCGCGGCGAGCCCGGCCGGGCCAGCGCCCAGCACGATGCATTTCATGACCACGTCCTCCGGTCATCCCTTCGTGATGGCCTGCGTGACCGAGGCGGTAACGCACAGTTCGTCGCCCTGCCGGAGCTCGACGGCGAGGTCGACGATGCGGATGTTCGCTGACTGGATCGCGGTGCGGGCGCACAGGCGGCCCGGAAATACGGGCCGCAGGAACTTCACCGTGATCTCGGCGGTTGAGAAGGCGGACCGATCGCTGATGCTGTCCAGCGTCGCCACGGCTCCGAGGTGGTCTACCAGGCAGGCGAGCCAGCCTCCGAAGATGCTCTTGTTGCCGATGAAACGGTCACCAAGGTCGAACTCCGCACGGAAGGTGCCATCGGAGGCCCGGTCCACCGGAGGGAGGCCGAGGTTACGCGCCAGCGGTGTGTTCCACAGGACCGGCTGGCCGGATTCCGCCGGCTGGCTCAGGTCGTGCATCCCGGCCGCACCTTTCCCCTCAGTACGGGTGCACCCGCCGTTTCGTCCGTGGTTCGGCCTGGTCGCTGGCCGGCCCGGAGGGTTGTTCCACCGATCGGCGCGGACCGCCTGCCGAGACTCACCGCGCCTGCCGCGGGCCGGCGCCACGGCGCTGGCTGGTGAGGGTGAACAGGGCCGCGACGAGGGCGAAAGCCGATGCCTCGTAGATCAGGCCATGTTCGATGCCGACTCTGAGCGACCCCAGATCGACCGAGGGGCTCAGGTGGATGGGGAAGAAGAGCCCGAACAGCAGAATGCCGATCGCACCGCCGATCTGCTGGCCAGTGGAGAGCGCGCCGCCGACGGAGCCCGCTTCCTGGGGAGGTGCAAGCGCCAATACCAGCCGAAGCACGGTGGAGACCACGAGCCCCAGGCCCGCTCCGGTGACGATCAGCGCGGGGGCGGCCCCGGCCACCAGCCAGCCGCGGCTGAGGTGCGCCACCAGCAGGCAGGTGCCCAGCGAGCCCAACGCGCATAGCAGAGCGCCGCTGACGACGACGGTGCGGATGCTGGTGCGCGCCACGAGCCGGCTCGACGCCTTGGCTGTGATCGCGGCACCGATCCCGTAGGGGGCAAGGCTCAGACCAGCCGCGAGCGGGCTCGCACCGGCGCCTTCCTCGAGGAAGATCGAGAAGTACAGGAAGAAACAGGTGCTGGCCGCGAAGAACAGAAAATATGCGATCGCGGCCTGGAGGAGCTGCCTTTCCCTGAACGCGCTGACCGGGAAGGTGCAGGGCAGCTGCCGATCGTGGCGAAGACGCTGGTGCCAGGCATACAACACCGCGGCCGGTGCGGCACATACCAGCAGCAGCAGCGCCCACAGCGGCCACCCGAGCGAGCGTCCCAGGGTCAGCGGGAGCGCTATCGCGGTCACCAGTGCGGCGATTCCGAGCGCGCCGACGACGTCCAGCTGCCCGTTGAGCGAGGACCGGCCCCCGCTGGCCACTCGTGGGGTGCCGCTCCACGCCCACAGGCAGAACGGCACGTTGATCAGGAAGACCAGCCGCCAACTGAACGAGCTCGGAGCGCTGTAGACGATCACTCCGGCCACAATCGGCCCGACGACGGTGGCCAGACTCATAATCATGCTCATCGCCGCGACCAGACCGACCTGTCGATCCGCCACCGCGCCGCGGATGATTCCCAGAATCTGTGGGAAAAGGACACCCGCGGCTAGGCCCTGGACTACCCGGAAGGCGATGAGGCAGCCGATGTTTGGTGCCGCGGCGCAGGCGATCGAGGTCAGCGCGAAGGCCGCCAGTCCGATCCGAAAGGTCTCCGGGCGGCCTCGCCGGTCGCCGACGGCGCCGGCGGCTACGAGGACCGACGCGTAGCCGATCTGATAACCGGCGATGGCGAGCTGCAGGCTCCCGATGCTCGCGTTGAACTGATCCCGCATGACGGGGGAGACGACATTCAGGATCGACGTGTCCGCGAGGACCATGCCCGCGGCTAGGAGGATTCGCGGGTAGGCCGGCTCAGCCGCGGGGCCCGCGGCGGTTTGGCCAGGCGCGGCGACCGCTCCCGACCCGGCGCCAGACATGGCCGGGCGAGTGCGCGCCACGTCAGCGGACACCGTTCTCGAACTTTCGTAGCGCACGACGTAAGACCTTTCCGGAGGGCCCGACGGGCAACTCGGGGATGAAGATAACCTGCGTCGGGGTCTTGTAGCTGGCGAGCCGGCCCGCGCACCAGCCGACGATGTCGGCCTCGCTCGTGGAGCCCTGCTCGGTGGGGACGACGTACGCGACCGGTGTCTGGCCCCAAATGGTCGACGGTGCCGCGACGACCGCGGCGTCCCGCACTCCTGGCGCCGTGCGAACGACTGCTTCTACTTCGGCGGGGTAGACGTTCTGACCGCCACGAATGATCAGATCAGTGCGCCGGTCGAGGATCCAGTAGACGCCCTCGTCATCCTGGACCCCGACGTCGTGCGTGCGGAGCCAGCCGTCGACGATCGACTGGGTGGTGGCTCCTGGGTCATGCCAGTACTGCGTCATCAGACCGTCTCCGCGCAGGGCGATCTCGCCCGCGTGGCCTGGCGGCGCCGGTCGTCCCTCGTCATCGAGGACCCGCGCGATCATCCCCTTCAGCGGAAAGCCAAGATATGTGGCGCCGGGGAACGGCCCGATGAGGCTCGGTGGGAGCGTGCCCACGATTGCTGGTCCGCCGCCTTCGGTTATGCCGTAGACACTGAACAGATCGACCCCCAGCCGGTCGCGCGCCTCCTCGGCAAGCTTCGAGGGCATAGGAGCGGCGCCATGGGCCAGCAGCACGAGCGACTCGGTCTCCGACCGGTCCAGCTGCGACACCTTCATGAGAAGCGTGATCATCGATGGGACGAGAAAGCTGTGGCTGATCTGGTTCCTCTTGACGGCGCGAAGCCATGAACGAGGGTTGAAGCTCCGCATGATATGGACGGGGCGTCCGTTGCTGAGGTAGTCGAGCGCTATGACGGAGCTGCCGTGGTAAAGCGGGCAGGCGCTGAGGAAACGTGCGTCCGGGTACCTCTCGAGAACATCGCCCTGCCATCCGACCGAGTTCGCCCGCAGGGAACGCTCAGGGACCTGCACGCCCTTCGGCCGCCCGGTCGTCGCCGAGGTGAAAAAGATGACGGCGGGATCCTCCAGCCGCAGCAGGGCCGGGGCAGTCGGCCGGGCGTCGGGGACGTCATCGACGTCCCGGGCGCGAACCCAGTCCAGTTTGTCCACCAGAAGCGCCGCGGACTTGTCGGTGGCCGCCTCGTGGAAGACCAGCGAGGGCGTCACCAGACTGACCTGGTGAACAAGCTCGGGCGTGGTCAGGTTCGGATTCAGGGGAACGAAGGTCCGCCCGTTCATCGCGCATGCGAAGAGCAGCACGAAGTGTTCCGCGCGGCTGTGGCTGAGGAACGCCACGCGGGCGCCGCGGTCGGTCGAAGCGCAGATGAAGGCGCCGAGCCGGTCCACCTCGATGCTCAAGTCGCGCCAGGTGAGCTCCCTGGTGGCATCGGCCAGCGCCAGGGCGTCTGGAATCTCCTTGGCGTAGCGCCTCAGGGTGCGGGTAAGCCACATGTCAGTGCGTACCGGAAAGGAGTGACGCCACGTCGCTGATGGATAACAGCGACGCGAGCTCGTCGTCGGTCAACGGTCTGCCGAGGAATTTCTCGCATTCCAGCGAGACGAGAATGATTTCTCCCGAGTTCACCCCGGCGCTGATCAGGTCCTCCTCGTCGCTGATCTCCGCCAGGAGGTGCGGTGCGTCCATGCACCGGGCCACGAGAGTGCGCGCTTCAACGCGAGAGTTCATGGAGCGAATACTCCGTTTCGCAGAGGACTGGCGCTGACCGCGCAGGTCACCCATTGCGGGGCGAATCTCCCGGCCACCAGGATCAGCGGCTCCGCAGCCGACGTGCGGCAGGGCAGGAACCGGTTGAAACTCCACCCAAGGCACGCGTCCTGGAACTCCGCGTGAGGCTGGAAGCCGAGAGGCCTCAGCGCGTTCGTGGCGAGCACCGCGGCAACCGGGTCCAGCTGCTTCCAGCGTCCTCCCTCGAACACCTCGGTCCAAGCATGATCGCTTCCGAGCAGCCCAAGCAGGTAGCCGCGCCGAGCGCGTGCGCGGTGGCCGATCGAGGTGAGCCGGTTCGCCAGCACCCTGCTGGCGACGACACAGTCGGCGACGCCGCTGTCCCAGGAGAGGTCGGGCTCCGCGCGCATCAGCTCGGGCACGGTCTGATACGACACCTGCTTCTCCACCAGCGCGGAGAAGACGCGCTGGTATTCGGACCTGACCGCCTCGCTGTCGATGGAGTCCTGCCGGCCGCGGAGACGGACCTGGTAGGAGACGCCACTGGGGCCCAAGTCGTAGTACTCGTCGTCGCCAGCGGCGCTCTGTTCCTGGGGATGGCCGCTTGCGTCGAGAACTTGGGGGGAGCCCGTGTCGAGTGCGCGTGCGCTGAGCGGCTGGCCCGCCGGGGGCACGATCGATACCCGCCAGGCGCGTTCCTCGATCCAGCGCTCTGGCTGTTCTGCGGCGAAGCGCATGAGGAAGCGAAGCCCCAGCTCGAAGACGCTCGTGCCCGTTCCCGCTGTGGCAGCCAGATTGTAGACGTCCGCGAACTCGTAACGGAGCTCTCCGTCTGGCCCCTGGCGGGACGGGATCCTGCCGTCCGCGAGTTCACGGAGTTCATCCGTGGTCAGCCGCAGCATGCGCGCCGCGAGACCTGCGGGGGTCCCGTATTCCGCGTATTCAGTGGGCACGACCTTGAATGTCGTCACCGGGTCGGACCGGTGCCTGACGGGGGGCGTCATCGCTGCGGATCCTCAGCGGAGCCTTGCGCGACCAGGAGGTCGACCAGCTCCGCGAGGCAGGTGACCTGGTAGAGCACCCCATCGTTGATAAGGAGTCCAGAGCTCTCCTCGAGCGCCGCCACCGCCCGCAGGAAACGAACCGACTCCATGTTGGGCAGCTGGCCGAGCGGGACCTCCAGGTCAATCTCTCCGGCGTCCACCTCGAGGGCTTCCGCGAAACTGCTTCGCACCGACTTCTCGACGGCGGGATGACGAACATCTCGCACGTTCTCCGCGCGATTCATGATGGGTGCTCCTTCAGAGGTATCGTCCCGCCACGTCCGCCAGGGCAGCTCGGCGAATCTTCCCGGAGGTCGTGTGTGGAAGCTGGCGGTCAGGTAGTGCGACAACGGTCGCGCGGAATCCGCCGAGGGCCGCGGAGACCTGGTTGCGCACCAAGGTGACCGCCTCGCTCTGCTCCTCATAAGTGCCCGAGTGCTCGAAGCAGATCAGAATGAACTCGCGGTCCTCTTCATCCATGCCGGCTGTGACCCCGCAGCGAACCTGGTCGCCGAGCGCGTCCCTTACCAGGTGTTCGAGGTCCTCGGCATAGACGTTCTGGCCATTGATGATTGCTACGTTCTTGGTCCTTCCTGTGATGAAGAGCTCGCCGTCGCTGAGGAAGCCGAGGTCCCCGGTTATCAGCCAGCCTTCGGATGTCACGGGTGCCTCGGCCGCCGGCCGGTCGAGATAGCCGGCCATCACGGTTGGGCTGCGCAGCTGGATCTCGCCAAGATGGGCCTCGGGCAGCGGGTTCCCATGTGGGTCCGTTACCCGCAGACCGGTCCCGCGTAGCTGCCGTCCGCAGCCGACCACCGTTCGCGATCCGGGGGCGCCCACCGCCGTGAAACGCACAGGTTCCCCCGGTGCGAGGTCCCCGCGTGCGACGGCGCGGGTGGTGAAGCCCAGGCCCGGCCTATGGATCGCGGCCGGCAGCGTCGCCTCCGCCAGCCCGTAGGACGGCCACATCGCCGCTTCGTGGAAGCCCGCCGGCCGGAACGCCCTGGTGAAGCGTTCTATGGTGTCGGCCCGCACTGTCTCGGAACCATTGATCGCGACGCGCCAGGTGGACAGGTCGAGGTCAGCCGGCGTGCCTTCCTTGGCCGCCGCATCGGCCAGCTGGCTGTAGAAGAAATTGGGAGCCGCCGCCACGGTGCACCGGTTCTCGGCGAACTGGCGGAGCCAGGCCAGCGGGCGGCGCGCGGCCTGGCTTGGCGTCCACAGATGCAGGCTGGACCCGTGGGTGAGCGCCGCCAAGGTCATGAAGAGCCCCATGTCATGAAAGAACGGCAGCCAGTTTCCCAGGGCGTCGGTAGGAGTGAGAAAGAAGTGCTCGGCCAGGATCGCGACCGCGGCCGAGATGTTGGCGGCGGTCAGGATGACGCCTTTGGGCCGTGATGTGCTGCCCGAGGTGAACTGAATGATCCGTGGATCATCGGCCGCCTCGGTGACGCTGGCCGGCCGTGCTGTGGGCCAGCCTGAGATGTCGAGGAACTCGACCCCGTTCAGGCGGCTCCTGAGGGCGCGTACCGTCGGTGCGAGGTCTGCGGCATTGTATATGATCGCGTCGAGTCTGGCGGTGTCGGCCAAGAGGGAGATGTGGTCCATATACGCCTGCGGCCCGCCGAAGCCGCTCGGCAGTGGCAGCGGCACGCCCGCCGACCCGGCGGCCAGCGTGGTGATGAGCGCCTCCAACCAGGCGAGGCTGTTCGGCATGAGGATGCCGATCCGGAGCTGGCCCGTCTCGCCCTGCCGACCGGCGAGCGTGGAGGCATTGCTGAGCGCCGTGTCCAGCAGAGCGTCCAGTCCGACCCTGGTGTCCGCCGCATGGTCGTGGATGGTTGGGTCCCACCGCCCGGCCGCCTGGACCAAGCCGTGCACGACGCTGTTCTGGGCGCCCATTAGAGCCGGTCGAGCTTCGAGCGGAGAGAGGTTCGACGAACCTTCTTCGACCCGGTCATCGGGAGATCCGCGGGTAGCAGCCTGTGCAGCCTGATATTGGCGACTCCCCGGTCGCGAAGGGCATTTTCCACGTCGTCGTCCTGAATTGTGGAGCCGGTCTTGACCGTGATGATCACGTCGACGGCGCCGTCGTCGGAGCCGAGAATGAGAGCCTCCTGGAGAGCAGGGAAGCGTGCCAGGAGAAGGTCCTCGAGCGCGAGGGTGCTGTCGATGCCCGGCACCTTGTCCACCAGCCGGTCGAGGAGCTCCAGGGTTCCGTCCGGCCTCACGCGACCGACATCGCCCATTCTCCACCAGCTATCGGTCACCGCCGGCGTGGGACGTCCGACGTAGCCCACCATCTGGGAGACGGACAGGCACTCGATGTGGCCTGCGGTGCCGAAGGGGACCGGTTTCCCGTCGTCCCCGACAATCCTGACCGTTCGGCCCGCCGCGGGGATGCCTATGACGCGGGTGTCGTGGTTGTAGACATCCGCGCGGGTGATCGGCCTGCCGGCGAGTGGGCCTGACTCCGTCTGGCCATAGGCCTGGAAGAAATAGGCGTCTTCGGCGTCCGATGCGTCGAGCATGGCCCGGACCGTCCTGGGGTGAATCGCATCGAAGGTGCTGCTGAATCGACTGATGGTTCGCATCGGACGTCGCGGATCCGATGCCAGGCCTTCCCAGGAGATGTAGGTGTTCGGATGAGTCTCGAGGCTCTCCGGGCCGTGACGGTGAAGAAAATCGGCGACCCTGGCGGGATCGTCATCGGTGATGCACCCGATCGGCATTCCGATGAGGAGGCAGGTGATGATCGCGGACGAGGCTCGCGCATGGACGAACGAAATCGCCTTGGCCGAGAGCCGGTGCGTGCCGAAGCTGGTCATGAGACCGAGCTGGGGAACGACGTGTTGATAGATCGAGGCCGCGGAGTGGGCGACGAGCTTGGGCAGGTCCGTGGTCCCCGAGGTGTGGGTGATCAGCGCGACCTCGTCGTCCCGCAGGCGCTGGGCGTCCGGCGTGCCGGGAGCCGGGAGCTCCGGCAGGACTGCGGGCGGCTGGTCGCCGTCGTGCGCCCGTGTCCGCAGCACGCGCCCACGCGAGTTCCTGTCGATGGCCTCGCGGACGCGGGCAGAGAGCCGCGCCGCCACGGCGCTGTCGACGATCGTCCAGGTCGGGTGGAGTGCCTCCAACGTGCCCACCAGGTAGTCGTCGGGCATCGCTGAGGAGATGAGTGCGGGGATCGCGCCGATGCGATGGCAGGCGAAGGCAGCGAGCTGAATCCGCGGATGGTTAGCGAAAACGATCGCGACCGTGGCCCTGGGCCGGACGCCCGCCGTCCACAGCCGCCCCGCCAGGTCGGTGACGGCGCGGTCGAAGGTCGCGAAGTCCGTGACAGGACCGGGCGCGGCCGGCCAGCCGTCGTCGGCGAAGAGTGCGACGTCGGGAGTGCGTTCGGCGGCACACGTGGTCAACGTGGCCAGTACCGGCGGCTGATCCGGAGCAGGCGGAACGTGCGGCATGTCTGATACCTTTTCTCTTAGGTCGGTCGAACACCTGTATGCGTTCCGCCAGGTTCGCCTGGAGGTTGTGAGATATTTTATGGGGAAATCGCGGAACGCTGTGCCTCTCTTGTGGACCGGAGCCGGGAGCAGGCCTGGGCACGGCACGCCAAAGGCACCCGTGGCCGAAGGCGCGGATGAATTCTGCGAACGCCGTTTCATCGCGCCGGAGAACCGCTGGTGGCGGCGCGATGCGGACCACCTCCTCGTCAAACTCGAATCCAACGTCCACGAGTAAATCAACAGCTGGAGCGGGCAGCAGAAACGGTTCATCGTAGCAAGCGCCGCCGACGATATCCTGGGGATTCGCGACCTGCTGGACAGCAAGGTAGTGATTCGGTAGCGAATAGGATCCGGGACACCAGCGAGATATCTTACGGGCGCGTTGCTGTGCGCGGGAGCGAACTCCGAGCGGTGTTAGGTGAGTCTCCGAACGTGTCAGCAGCGTGGAGGCGCGGAATATGGGCGGCCTGCCGTTCTGGTTTTTATCCTCTCGCGGTGAGCAGGCTGACCGTACGTATTCGGAAATCCCGTTGGGGCATGATCGTGGGCGGCGTGACCGTGGGGCACTCCGCTGGGGTCTCGGGGGTCGGGGTCAGCCGGGAGGCTGTTGCCAGGTGGTGAGGTCCTCGGGGCTGGCGGCCCAGGGCAGGAACCGGTCGAGGTCGGCGCCGGTCGGCGGCTTGCCGCCGGCCCGGCCGCAGGCGTCGAGGTAGTTCTCCAGGTAGGTCAGCAGGTTCAGGTTGTGCATCGCGGCGGTCGCGGTGACCGTGAAGATCGTGGCGGCGTGGCGGGCGGTGTCCTCGGTGCGGGAGCCGCCGGCGTTGCGCCGGGTCACGACCGGGCCCCTGATCGCCCTTTCCGCCGGGTTGTTGTCCATGCCGATCATGGGGTAGTCGCGGTGGGCGACCAGCCCGTCCCATTCCCGGTCCAGGGTCGCGAGCGCCTTGCGCGCGGGTTCCTGCAGGCCGGGCGAGGCCGTCTGCTCGCGGCGAACCGTGTCGATCACGGTGATCGCGGTGTCCCAGCCGGCGTACGCGGCGGCGAGCCGCTTCTCGGTGGCCGGCGACGGGGCCGCGGCGGCGGTGTGCCAGGCGGCGGCGAGCTCGCCGTGCGCGGTGTAGAGCGCGCGGATCCGCTCGACCCACTGGCGGGCCCAGATCCCGAGCTGGGCGGGGTTCGCGTCGCCGGCCCGCACGAAGTACCGCCGCGCGTGCGCCCAGCAGTACAGGTTGACCAGGCCATCGGCGCGGCGGCCGGCGGAGACGTACACGGTGTAGAAGTCCGACGACAGCACGAGGCGGCGCGGTCCGCCGTCGGCGTCGTCGGTCAGCTGGCCGCTGTCCGGGTCGAGGCCGACGTGTTCGGCGAGCACCGCCGTCGAGCGGGTCGCGTCCATCACGAAACAGACGCTGTCCGGCCCCAGGAACACCCACAGCCACCAGCGGGCCGGCCCGCCGCCGCCGGTCGGGGTGAACACCCGCCAGGTCGTCTCGTCGGCGTGCAGGTGCCACGACCCCCGCGACCGCCCGACGATCTGCTCGGCGAGTGGGGCGAGCAGGCCCGCGACCTGGGCGCACGCCCCGGTCAGCGTCGCCGGCGAGAGCTGGGCGCCGTGCCGGGCCAACCCGGTGACCAGCGAGTTCTGCGAACGGCCCGCGACATAGCGCTCCACGATCAGCATCGCGAGGAACCGGTGCGTGAACAGGCCCTTCCCGATCGCCTTCGACGGTCCCGGCGCGGTCACCGTCAACGACCCGCCACAGCGGCAGCCCCGCCGATACCGGCGCCGCCTCGACACCCGAACCCGCACCGTCACCAGCCAGTCGAGCTGCTCGACGACATGCTCGCCCCACGGCGTGAACGGCTGCCCACACGACAGGCAGCCATAGCCCCCGCCCTCGAAGTCGCAGTCGACCTCGTCGCGGGACAGATGGTCGTAGCTCCGCCGGCCCGAGCGCGCGCCCGGCCCCCGCCGCCGGCCTGCCGACCCGGCGGCCTCGCCCCGCGCCCCGTCGCCACAACCGTCCCCGCCATCCGGCGAACCCACGGCCGGCGACCCGCCGCACTCCCGTTCCGACGACCGGCCGAACAGCATCCGCCGCAACGTCGCCAGCTCCGCCTGCAACGCCTCGAGCTGGAGACGCAGCTCCACCACCTCGGCCTCACGCGTCGCCTCCCGCGCGACCAGCCCGGCGATGTCCGTCAACAGCTCCGCGACCCGGGCCCGCAGCCAGGCGTTCTCCGCCAGCAGCGCCGCGCCCTCGGCAACCTCACCGCTCGCGGCAGCGCCCGCCCCCGACTCGACAACCGTCACGCACCGCAGCAAACCACCCCGACCGGCAGAACATCACCCACCACGACCATCAGGCCACACCCAGCCCCGAAGGCCGTCACCCCAAAAGATCAACAACGGGACTTCCGAATACGTACGGCTGACCGGCCCGGGAGTCGTCTACCCGGACACAATTTTCGCGAGTTCGAAAACTAAGGTGGCGCCGCCTGGGCACGCGCCTCGTGCGCTGGCGCTCCGCGACCACAGGTGTCGCCGGACCAATGCACCTCCCATTCAGTAATATGACACGGCTTGCTGGCGCTGGAGTTAGCGACCCGCCGAATTGGTGGGCAGCGTTACACGCAGTGCTGTCTCGCGGCCCCATGGAAGCTATACGGAACACAAGGAATGTGTCAATACTCTTACGCACTGTCACTATTGATCTCTCGTCTCGGAATACGCCACCCCGGATGGATGGCGCCGGCATCGCGAGTGCCCCTACCGCAAACGCAGGGTGACCCGCAAAGTCTGTTTGTGCAGGTAGACGGTGTGAGACGGGGTGCGGGGGGCTGGGGCCGGTGGTGGTGTGAGGATCCGGGCCCGGCTGCTGTTTCGTCGCTGTGAGTAGCGCGTGTGAGGGTGGGTTCCGGCGCCGGCGGAAACGCCACCGATGACGTTCTGTGACAGCCGGTGGGGTGGGTGGGGCGGTGGGGCCGTGGGGTCCGGGGGAACAACGGCGGGCCACCACGGTGAGGGTGGCTGCGGTGAGGCAACGGGGTCCCGGTAGGACGGGGATTGCCTAGATCACCAGCCGTAGGGAGCCCCGTTGCCGGTCCAGTCTCGCATGCCCGTCACTCCCACCGATCTCGGACAGGCCGGGTCGGGGCAGCTGGTCCGGATGCGGCGGTCGCTGCGGGTCCTGGGGGCGCACGGCGGTGAGGTGCAGGGGCTCGCCGACGTACTCGCCGGGGTGCCTGACCCGCGGGACCCGCGAGGGATACGTCACCGGCTCCCGGTGATCCTGGGACTGTCCGCCGCAGCGGTCGCCGCGGGGGAGAAGTCGGTGGAGGAGATCGCGGCCTGGGCTGCGCACGCCCCGACGCAGGTCCTGACCGCTCTCGGGGCGCGGGTCCATCCGGTGACCGGGCAGCCGCAGGCACCGTCGGTGGACACGATGATCCGGGTCCTGTCCGCGGTGGACAGCTCGGCGCTGGCGAGGGCGGTCGGGATGTTCGCCGCGGCCCGCGCCCGCCAGGCCCGTGGTGGTGGGCGGCGGGTGGTCGCGGTCGACGGGAAGACCCTGCGTGGCGCGGCTGGGCCTGAGGGGCGGGCACCGCACCTGCTCGCGGTCGCCGAACACGGCACGGGTGTGGTGCTCGCCGAGCATGAGGTCGGCGCGAAGACGAACGAGGTCACCGCGTTCGCACCGCTGCTCCGCGAACTGCATTCCCATGATCCGCTGGATGGGGTGGTGGTGACCGCTGATGCGTTGCACACGACCCGCGCCCACGCCGACCTGATCGTCACCGAGCTGGGAGCGCACTTCGTGTTCACGGTGAAGGCGAACACCCCGGCGTTGTCGGTCGACTGCCACCAGGCGACCGACTGGACGAAGATCCCGATCGGGCACAGCGCCGAGGGCAGGGCCCATGGACGGTTCGAACGACGCACCATCCAGCTGGCCCAGGCCAGCGAGGCGATCCGTGCCCGCTATCCCCATGCCCGCACCGTGGCGCGGATCCGCCGTCATGTCCGGCGGACCGTGACCACCGGCACGGGCCGGGCCCGGGTCACCCGGACGATCCCGAGCACTGTCACGGTCCACGTCCTGACGAGCCTCACCCTCGACGCGGTCACACCCGCTGATCTCGCGGGCTACGCCCGAGGGCATTGGACGATCGAGAACAAGGTCCACTGGGTGCGCGATGTGACGTTCCGTGAGGATGCCTCGCGGGTTCGGACCGGCCCACTGCCCCGCATCATGACCACACTCCGTAACCTGATCATCGGGCTGATTCGCCTCGCTGGCCATAACCGCATCGCCCCGACCATCCGCAGAATCCGACACGACAACGCCCTGCTCCTGGCCATCCTCACTCTCGACAACCCCGCTGACCTGCATCAATGACTTTGCGGGTCACCCTGACCGCGGCCCCCACGTCGTCAGCAACTCGCCCAGATCCACGCCATGGCGCACCTGGTAGGCGTAGAACGCGGCCAACGCCGACAGCTTCCGGTTCACCGTCGACGCCGACACCGCCGGCTCCACCGACGGCAGCACCGCCACCCGCCCGTCCCGGCCCGCCGGCGACAGCCGCAACCAGGCCACGAACTCGCCGATGTCCTCCAGCCGCACCTCCCGCCAGTCCAGCCCCCGCCACCCCAGAAAGACCCAGTAGTCCTTCAGATCATGGGCGTAGGCCTTGACCGTGTTCGGAGACCGCTCGATATCGCTGAGATAGGCCAGATACCGCTCGACCGGTTCGACCGGAGCGTCGTCGACACCCAGGACAGTCCACGAATCCACCCGGGAACCGGGCAAGGCCACCCGCTGGACATGCATCCGCTCCTCCTCCACCTCATCCACGTGCTGGACGAGGTGGAGATAACCATGTCCACAAGGCAGATCATCGGGCCTCGAACGCCCGTCCCGAACGCCGAGGACAGTGTTACGACAGCTTCAGATAACGCTGGAGAACACCAGCAGCCGCCGCGCCGGACGCAGCAGCTCCGCCGGAGCGCCCTGTAGCGCCAGCTGCCGCGTGCCCAGCAAAAGGCCCACCACGGACAAGTCGACCGCCGGAGCCACCAGCGGCGCGACCCAGACCGGCACTCCCAGACGCAACCCGAGCTGGAACACGTTGCCGAACCCGAAGGCGAACGTGAGCCCGACAACCACAACCATGATCACCGTGACGAGGGTGACCGCCACGTCACTTCCTGCTGCTGACTGTGCTCCAGCCGGAGCGTCCATCACGGCGGCGCCATCAACGGCCATCAGGCACCGCCCCCGGCCAGCGCCCGAGCCGCTACCGGCCGGGGTCGGTCACTGGGCGTGATAAGCGCAGGTACCCGAGCCGACACGACCAGGCTCGCCTTCGCCCGGTTCTGCGTGGATGCTGTCCGAGCCTCCCCGGAGGCACACTCTGCATAGCTATCTGATACTCATCGTAATGATTCGGGTATTTATTGACGACGATATGTCACCTCATGCCATTGACTGACCACCTATGGCCACCAGATCCGGCGATGGCGGCCCGGCTGCGCGGCGAGGCGCGCGAGCGGTGGGGCGCGGGCCCCCACCATGGCTACTGCCGGCAGGTGGGGATCAGCAGCTGGGAGGGCCTCTGGCTCGACCCCGACCTTGCCGCAGGGCCGCCTGGATTCGCGGCGTGGATCATCCGGTACCAGCGGCAGGTGCGGGCACCCTACGATGACGCCAACACCCTGGCCGAGGAGTATCGGTCACTGCGGGCGGAGTTCGCCACGCCCTACCCGGACGTGCCCGAGGCGCTGCGCAGGCTCGGCATCGACCACGAAATCTGGGTCGTCACCAACGGCGACGGCGAAGTCCAACGCCGCAAGCTTCGCCTGTCCGGTCTGGACGTCCTGGCGGATCGCGTGTTCGTGTCGGCGGACATCGGCGCGGCGAAACCCGATCCGGCGTCCTACGCGGCCGCGGAAGAAGCCCTGGCCGCCTCAGCGCTCCGCGTCGCACTGGTGATCGGGGACAGCGCCACCAAGGACCTCGCGCCCGCCCTGGAACGCGGATGGCCCCTGCTCGGCGTCCGCCGTTCGCCGGCCTCCAGCGCTGCGCCGGACCGCGGGGTGACCTGGATCCCCGATCTCAGCGGGATCGCCCCAAAACGCGGCCCGCAGCGCGTCGTCAACCAGCAGCTGGACGCAAGCTTCTTGATCGGCCGGGTGTCGAAGCGGTCCTGATCGAGGGCCGTGAACAGACCGCAGGCCCTCGCATGCCGATCGGCCGGCAGTGGGAGCTCGTCCGTGATGCTCGCCAGTGCCCCCTCGACGTCCTCCGCCGCATACGCCTCCAGCGCAGGCCCCCGAACACCCACGGCAACAGAATAGTACTTACCCGTCGAACTTCTGACGCGGGACAGTCGCTCCGTTATTCGCCGCAGGCGCCCGGACGCACCGCGCCGGGTACCCTCGACCGCGTGATCAGCCTCGAGCGGCGGTCAGTGAGTAGCCACTCGACATCCCGACGGTCGATCTCGCGACATCAAAGGACGGCCGGGAGGACGCGACCTCGCTCAGCAACGCCCTCGGTTGGCGGCCGAGACCGACCCGACCGGCGGGAAGTGCACCGGAGCCGGGCACGTTTCTGCTCGGGTCGTCTCGGCTCCGGTTCCCGACGACCGCAGCCTGCTGGCGATCTCTGAGGTCGAGCTTGCGGAGGACCGCGCTGACGTGTTTCTTCACGGTCGACGCGGCGACTGAGAGTTCCGCCGCTATCTCCGAGTTGCTGAGGCCGTTTGCGAGCAGATAGAAGACTGTCTGCTCGCGCTCCGAAAGCAGTTCGCTGACATCGATCCCCTCGCCCGGCAGCCGCGAGGCGAGCAGTATCTGCCCGACACCCGCCGGTTCGAAGACCATTCCGCGGGCGGCTACGCAATGGACCGCGTGACAGAGTATCGACACCGCCGAGGCCCGGGTCAGATAGCCCCGGGCACCCGCCTTGATCGCGTGGGCCGGATCCGGGCCGGCCTCGGTGTCGGTCAGAATGAGGACTGCCAGCGCGTCGCCGAACGCGGTCACGAGCTCGCGGGTAATCTTTATACTCTCGTAAGTATTCGGCGATGGCGTGGAGGGGCTGGTTCCGCCGTGTGGCGGTGTCGTGGCTGTGGCGGGAGTCGGGCGGAGTGTCCGCGGGATGCTGGTGGGGGGTTGTGGGCTCTTCGTGATACGTCGGGTGTAGTTCCTGATACCGAGGACGCTGGTGATGTGTCCTGGGTGGTGTGTCTGTTCTGTCTGTCACCGATGATGTCACCGAGGTGGCGTACTGGCGTGGGCGTGCCGAGCGGGCCGAGGAGTGTGCGGAGAAAGCCGAGGCCCGTGTCGGGCAGCTGCAGCTGCGGGTCGAGGAGTTGAGCGAGCAGGTCGCGGTGCTGTCCCGGATGCTGTTCGGTCGTTCCTCGGAGAAGACCGGCCCGTCGTCGGCTGTGGATGAGAAACCAGAAGATCGGCAGGATTCGGGCGGTGGGGATGCCGGCCGGCCGGCGCGTCAACGCGGGCAGCGGCCGGGGAGCCGGGGGCATGGCCGGCGGGACTACTCGCATCTGCAGACCCGCGAGGAGATCCATGATGTGCCCGAGGTCGACCGTGCCTGCCCCGGGTGTGGGGTGGCGTTCACGCCGTTGGGGACCGACGACAGCGAACAGGTCGACTGGCAGGTCGTGATCACCCGGATCGTGCATCGGCGGCGGCGGTATCGGCGGTGCTGCACATGTCCGGGGCCGCGGACAGTGACCGCGCCGGTGCCACCCAAACCGATTCCCAAGGGCCGGTTCACCGCGGGGTTCCTCGCCCGCCTTCTCTACGAGAAGTACGTCCTGGGCCTGCCGTTGCACCGGATCGCTCGGGCGCTGGCCGCCGCCGGGCTCGGTGTTGCCGAGGGCACTCTGTGTGGGGCGTTGAAGGACGTGCATGGACTGCTCGGCGGGCTCGATGAGCAGATCGTGGCGCGTAACGCCGCCGCCGGTCATGTCCACGCGGACGAGACGACGTGGCGGGTGTTCGAGCGGGTCGAGGGCAAGGACGGGACCCGCTGGTGGCTGTGGGTGTTCGTCGCCGCCGACACGGTGGTGTTCCGGATGGACCCGACCCGCTCGGCTGCCCCGGTCGAGAAGCACTTCGGGATCGACCGGGCCGCCGGGGCGCTGTCCGACGGATGTCGCCTCGTCGTCTCGTCGGACTTCTACACCGTCTACCAGTCCCTGGGCCGCGTCGACGGAGTCGACCCGCTCTGGTGCTGGGCACACATCCGCCGGTACTTCATCCGGGCCGGGGACGCCCACCCCCAACTGCGGTACTGGGCCGACCAGTGGGTCGCCCGGATCGGGATGCTCTACCTCGCTCACCGCGCCCTCGCCGCCGAGCAGCCCACAACCGGCGGCTACCGCGAGGCCGCCGGCGCGTTCGAGGCCGCGCTGAGGGCGATCGACACGGCGCGGCGCGCGGAGGCGGCGATCCACAGCCTGCACCCGGCGGCGAAGAAGGTCCTGGCGACCCTGGACCGGGAATGGGACGGGCTGGCCCGCCACCAGGACTTCCCCGACCTGGATCTTGACAACAATGCTGCCGAGAGAGCGCTACGGACCCCGGTCGTCGGGCGGAAGAACTACTACGGCGCACACGCTGAGTGGGCCGCGCACCTCGCCGCCCGGGTCTGGACCATCGTCGCCACCGCGGAGCGTAACGGCCGTGAACCCCTCGCGTTCCTGACCGGCTACCTGAACGCCTGCGCCACAGCCGGCGGGAAAGCACCCGCCGGCCCCGCCCTCGAACCCTTCCTCACCTGGCAGACCACCACCCAGACCGGCAGCCCTCCCAGCACCGACCCACCCCAGGACGGCCCACCCGACGGGCCCGAGCCCTAACCCCACCCACAAGCCGAAAACCACCCGACCGGCAACACCGGCCGGGCCTTCGGCCCGCCCACCCACGCCATCACCGAACTCTTACGCGCTACCAAACCCCCGAACAGGCCGAAAACCTCTACCACGCGACTATCGCAACTATTGCGGACGCCGCATAAGAAGGATAAGGTCCCTACTATGCAGGTGTCCGAGAAACGGGGCTCACCTCAGGCCACGGCACGTCGGCATAACGAAGACGTCACCATAAGACGCGCTGCACACCCAGGACGACACCGCGACCTGGCTCGTCGACCACGGAGCGCACTACCTGCTGATTGTGGAGGCGAACCGGCCGACGCTGCTGGCCCAGCTGGCGACCCTGCGCTGGACGAAGGTCCGCACCACGTCGCGGACGAGAAGCCGCGGCCACGGCCGCGTCGAACGCCGGACCGTGCAGGCCACCGAGGTCCGCGCCGGGATCGGCTTCCCCCACGCGGTCCAGTCCGTCCGGATCATCCGCCACCGCCGGCCCCTGGCCCGGCGGCCCAGCCACAGCCGAAACCGTCCACGCGGTCACCAGCCTGCCCACGCACCACGCCAGCCCGAGGCTGCTCGCCGAACTCGCCCAAGCGCACTGGGCCATCGAGAACCGCCTCCACTGGGTCCGCGATGTCACCTACGACGAGGACAGACACCGCGCCCGCACCGGAAACGCGCCGCAGGTCATGACCAGCCTCCGCAACCTCGCGATCACCATCCTGCGCCTTACCGGCGCGAAGAACATCGCGAAGGCCCTACGCCACCACGCCCGCCACCCCGAACGACCCCTCGAAACAATCAAGAAGGCCGGTTGCTAACCAGCAACTTTGCCGCCGCCCTGGGCCCCCACCCGCTCGTCACCAGCGCTTCGGCCGGCAGGTCGAACAACCTGCGCCACGGGCCGTGACCCTTGGCCATCCAGCTGGCAGACTTGGGCCATGCATTTGGTGGGTGCTGACGAGGTGCAGCAGGCCGTGGCCGAGATGGTGCGGGTACTGGCCCCTCATGACGAAATCGACTGGCACATACCCGCGGGTTCCCTGGAGTGGACCTGCTGGACTACCGCTGCGCACGTGGTCCACGACCTCGCGGCTTATGCTGTACAGCTCACAGCCCAGAGCGACGAGAAATACCTGCCCTTTGACCTGACAGTTCGGCCGGGCGCGTCGCCGCGACAGATTTTGCGACTGGCTAGGGTGTGCGGCTGTCTGCTCGGCGCGGCGGTGTCGGGAGCCGCGCCGGAGGTCCGCTCCTGGCACTGGGGGGCCACCGATCCCAGCGGCTTCGCCGCGCTGGGCGTCTGCGAGACCCTGGTCCACACCTACGACATTACCCAGGGTCTGGAAATCGCGTGGTCGCCTCCCGAGCCGCTGAGCGTCGCCATCCTCGGACGGCTTTTCCCTGACGCTCCGGAAGGTGACCCGTCCCGGGCACTGCTGTGGTGCACGGGACGGATTGACCTCCCTGGCCGACCCCGCGTCACCTCTTGGGTTCTGAGGACCGCCGTCGCCTGACTCGATGCGGGTGTCCTGTTTCCGCGCGCTAAGTGGTTGAGCCTGGAAGTCCTTCGGGGGTGCAGTGATCAGCTGGGTTCGGTGGGGAGGTGGACGGTGCAGGCGGTGTCGAGGGCGTCCTGGGGGCTACCGGCGAGGTAGCCGGTGAGCAGGGCGGTTTCCTGGTAGCGGTTGTGGGCGGCGGAGTAGATCGCGAAGCCGAACGAGTGGGCTGACCCGCCGTAGCGCAGCCGGCACAGGGGGATCTCCTCGCCGTCGGGCAGGACGCCGGCGACGTAGGCGAACGCGCCACGGTAGGTGACCTCGGTGCGGGCGAGTTGCGGCCAGCGCTGCTCCGCATGATCGAGCAGGCGCAGCCGGATCGAGGACGTCGTGGACTCGGGGATCGCCGCCATGCCCACCAGTCTGCCGGCAGCCGGCAGATCGCTACGATCATCCCGCCGTCGCCTTGGACGCCCACCCCGCCTGCTCCCGGAGTGCGTGATGCCGTCACCCCGCGTTGCCGTACCCATAGACCTGACCGCGAGCGAACGCAGACGGCTCAAGGCCCGCGTGAACGGGCGCAGGACGCCGTACCGGGACTGGTAGCGGTCAACGATCGTGCTGGACGCGGCCCGCGGCTACTCCAACGCGCGGATAGCCCGGCGACTGTGCGTGACCGAGGACACGGTCCGCACGTGGCGGGGCCGGTTCGCGCGGCGACGCGAGGCGGGACTGGTCGACCTGCCCCGGTCGGGTCGGCCACGGCGGATCAGCGAGGCGGAACGGGCCGAGGTCGTCGCGCTGGCCTGCCAGTTACCTGCCGAGACCCAGGTGCCGCTGGCCCGCTGGTCGTGTCCGGAACTCGCCGCCGAACTGCTCTCCCGCGGCCTGGTCGACGCGATCTCGGCGTCGTCGGTGCGGCGGATCCTCGCCGAGCACCCGATCAAACCGTGGCGCTACCAGTCCTGGATCTTCGCGCGCGGCCCGGGCTTCGCCGCGAAGGCGAAAGTGATCCTCGATCTCTACGAGGGCTTCTACCAGGAGGAACCCCTCGGCCCCGAGGATCGAATCGTCTCGATCGACGCGAAGCCGTCGATCCAGGCGAGAGCCCGGATCCACCCGACCACCCCGCCCGCCCCGGGCAGGATCATCCGGGTCGAGCACGAGTACGAACGTCACGGCGCGCTCGCGCTGTTGCCCGCGCTCGACGTCCAGACCGGGAGGATCGCCGCCGTGCTGACCCCGCCGACGACGGGCATCGCGCCGTTCATGGAACTGATGGGCCAGGTCATGGCCCAGGACCGCTACCGGACGGCGAAGCGCGTGTTCGTGATCGTCGACAACGGCTCCGACCACCGAGGCCAGGCCTCGATCAACCGACTCAGGGCCGCCCACCCGAACCGCATCCTGATCCACACCCCGACACACGCCTCATGGCTGAACCAAGTGGAGATCTTCTTCTCGCTCGTCCAACGGAAGGTCGTGTCACCCTGCGACTTCGCCAGCCTCGACGTGCTCGCCGACACCCTGACAGCGTTCGTCGACCGCTACAACGTCACCGCCACACCGTTCAAGTGGAAGTACACCGCGGCCGACCTCGAACGCCACCTCGCCCGCCTCGACGACGACACAGCACCAGCCGTCGCGGGCTCCGTCGCTCGGTTGCCCGTCCCACCACCCGACACCAATGAGCCTTTTCAATCTCTGTTTGTCTGATTCTTTCGGCCGTTGAGGATCACCAATTGACGAATTGAACGGGCACTGGTTCCGGTCGTTCCGTCATCTGGCGGCGGCGATAGTTGTTCGGGCGGTGGCCGGAGGGGTGCCGTAAATAGAGAAGTCCCCGGTAGATCACAGGGTGTCTACCCCACTGTGCCCTTGACCGAGGACTTCCGTTGCTAACCTACCCTGGTGTCGTCGACCTGCCCGAGTCGACCCTGACCTTCCTCGCGGGGCTGCTGGCCGAGGACCGCGCCCAGCGTCGGACCTGGCGCAAGCTGCCCCCACCCGAGCAGGCACTCCTGGTGCTCGTCCACCTCCGCAAGGGTGAACGCTACGAGCAGCTCGCCGAGGGCTTCCAGGTCAGTGTCGGCACCGTCCACAACTACATCCGCGAAGCCGTCCGCCTGCTCGCCACTCACGGCCGGACCCTGCTCGCCGCGGTCTGGATCTTCGCGTGGACCCAGAGCAACTTCCTCATCCTCGACGGCACCGTCGTGCGTACCAACCGTGTCCGCGCGCACAACAAGCTGTACTACTCGGGCAAGCACAAGTACCACGGCATCAACCTGCAGGGCCTCACCGACCCCTACGGCCGGCTGATCTGGATCTCCGAAGGGCTTCCCGGCTCCGTCCATGACCTCACCGCGGCCCGGATGCACGACATTCTCGATCTGATCGACCGCTCGGAGCTCTACCTCTACGCGGACAAGGGCTACGTCGGCGGCGAGGGCGACCGCCTCCTCGTCCCGATCAAGAAACCCAAGAACAACGACCTCCCCGACCGTGACAAGGAGGCCAACCGGACCCACGCCACCACCCGCTCACAAGGCGAACGAGGATTCGCGGTCCTCAAGAACTGGCACATATTCGACCGTTTCCGTGGCTGCCCACGCCGCGTCGGCACCTTCGCCCAGGCCGCCCTCGTCCTCGCCACCGAGGGCCTTTAGGAAAACCAACTTTGAAATGGCTCAATGATCACGGGAGTCAGGTGAAGTCAGAACCAAATGCCAGAGCCCTCACACAGGCCGCCTAACAACCCCGAAGGACTTCCAGGCTCAACCACTAAGCTTGCCGTTTAACCTCCGAACGTCACGCTGTGTGATACCTGGAGGTGTTGTGGGGTGGGTGGGCGTGTCGCCGTGACGTGAAGCGGCCTTCTGTTGATCCTGGTTTCTCGCCAAAGACACCGTGATCAGGCATAAGGCCGTGGAGGACAGCTTGGCCCGTGATGTCCCCGCCGTCGAGGACCTGGAAGTGCTGTGTCGGTTCCGCCAGGAGTTCTACGACTGTCTGACCCGGCGGGCGGATGCCCTGTTCGAGCTCACCGACGCGGTGCTGTGCGCGGACGGCCCGGTTCGTGACCTGGTCGGCCTGTCGCTGACCCCGGAGCACCGCCGGGGGCACGGCGCGCTGTACGACGCGGTCAACCAGGGCCGCATCGAGATCGGCCGGCTGCGCCGCGCGCTGGCACGGGCTGCCGCTGCCGCGGGCCGCCGACGGCCGGATCATCCTGGGCGTGGACGTCAGCCCGTGGCTGCGCCCGGACGCGGCCACCAGCCCGGACCGGCTGTTCTGCCACACCTACGGCCGAGGCAAGGGCAACGCCCAGATGATCCCCGGCTGGCCCTACTCGTTCGTCGCCGCCCTCGAACCGAGCCGCACCTCGTGGACAGCGCCGCTGGACGCGGTCCGCCTCGGTCCCGGCAACGACCTCACCACGGTGACCGCCCGACAGCTCCGCGACCTGGTCGACCGGGTCGTCGCCGCCGGCCACCACCGCGGCGGCGCCCCGAACATCCTCGTCGTCCTCGACGCCGGCTACGACGTCACCCGCCTGGCCTGGCTGCTCGCCGACCTGCCCGTCGACCTCGTCAGCCGGCTGCGGTCCGACCGTGTCTTCCGCCTGCCCGTCCCGCCCCGCCCACCGGGTGTGGGGCTCCCGCAGCGGGTGTGGGGGTGTGGGGGGCTTTGGCTGCCACCCTGGCTGCCACCAAAGATCGCCGATCTAGAAAAACGCCGGCCGCCCGGGGGTCCGGGGGTCGCCCCCGGGCAGGCATAACGGCAGGTGGCGAAGCTGATCAAAGATCAGCGAGCACGGAACGGGAGCGCGTGGGGCGGGTGGACCATGTGTACCAGCATCCGAACCGTTCGATCTTGGTTGTTGGCCCTGAAATCACTGTTCGGCCGGTCGCCACACGTGCCTCGAACAGGAACGATGCTCGGTGACCGTGCCAACCAGAACATCGCCTACCGAGTAGAACAAGCGTTCCGAACACCTGGCGGTCCGGGCACTTCCGGGCCGCCAGGCGACCGTGATCGTGGTCACTGCGGCTGGTCGAGTTGGCTGGCGACGAGCGGGAACTCTGCCTTGAGAAGCACTGTCAGTTGCGGGTGTGTCAAGAAAGTGCGACAGAGCCAGCGACCGGACACTCCCCTCCGAAAGGCCGCGGACGCCTACGACCAGGCGCTCGAGAGACTCCTCAAAACAGGCAGGACTCGCAGCATGATCCGCAGCTCGTGAACCTGACTCATCCTTACCGACTTCGCCAGCCCAAGCCCTCTAGGAACGCCGCGCTATGGCGGTCCGCGGCCGGTCGCTCGGACGCTCATCCGGGCGGCAACTCGCGCCAGCTCACCACGATCGTGGACCGCCGGTGGCGGGCAGGCCTGGCTTCGGACGAACACGCTCGCGAGAATCAGGCCCTCGCGAAGAACGCGGCGATCGACCGTTAGCCGGGTCTGCCCGCCTGTCGGGACCGTGCCGCGTGCGCGCCGGTCCACCTCCATCGGTCCGGGTTACGCCTCGACGGGCTCCCTGTCCTCCGCCTCGTTCAGTTCGGCGTAGTACGGGCACTCGCTGACGCGCTCGAACGGCGCGAAGGTGTCCCAGCGACGCTCCTTGACGACCTCCTGGGCGAGCTTGTTCCGGGCGTTGAAGAAGTCCCCGCAGAGGAAGCGGACGACCCACTTGTTGCTCGCGAAGGCGTCGCCGCAGTCGTCGAGTCCGACGGACGCCAGGTAGGCGTCAGGATCCGGCTCCTCGTAGTACATGTAGATCAGCCGGGCGTACATGTCGTAGCCGGTCTTGTAGAACCGCTGGTACTCGTTCTGGAGCTCCTCGGCGCGGAGCGGCTCCCGCAGGGCGGCGTCGATGGACTCGCCGGCGCGGATGCCGGTGGAGGTGGCGAGGTAGACACCGCCGGAGAAGATCGGGTCGAAGAAGCAGCCCGCGTCGCCGGCTAGGAACCAGCCCGGCCCCGCGACCTGGTCCGAGTAGTAGCAGTAGTCGGTTTCGATCTGCACGTCGCTCACCGGATGGGCGCCCGCGACCCGCTCCCGGACGCGCCGTACCCGGGACACGTGCTCGTCGAACAGCGCGGCGGGATCGCCGGACCGCAGCACCTGTTGCGGCATGACCGCGCCGACGCTCATCGTGTCGGGCCAGATGGGAATGGCCCACAGCCATCCGTCCTCGTGGGCGCCCACCTGGATGTCGCCCTCGAAGCCGGGATTGCGCGCCTCGTCGATGCCCTTGAGGTGGCGGAAGACCGCGACCATCTTCAGTCGGTCGACCGGCTTCCGCAGCCGGAACGCCTTGGCGATCTTGCTGGCCCGCCCGCCGGCGTCGAGAACGTACTGTGCCCGCACCTCGCGAGCCGTCCCGTCGTGTTCGTAGCGCACACCGACGACCCGGTCGCCTTCTGTTATCAGGTCGTGTACCGTCGCCTCGTGGATCACCCGCGCACCGCACTCGCCCGCGAACTGAATGAGCATATTGTCCAGGTGCGCCCGCTCTACCTGGAACGTCACGTGGTGGCGACCGGGCCCCTGCGTTGTGAACGAAACGCGGACGTTCTCGTCCTCCTCTCCCTGGCAGAACTCGGCACCATGCTTGGCGACATAACCCTGCTGCTTGAGCCGGTCGAGTATTCCCAGCTTCTCGAACGCGGCGTTGACGAACGGCACCATGGACTCGCCGATGTGAAAACGGGGAAAGGTCCGCCGTTCCAACACAATCACGCTACGCCCGGCCTTCGCGAGCGTCGCTGCCGCCGCCGCACCTGCCGGCCCGGCGCCGATGACCACAACGTCGACGACTTCAGTATTCTCGGCCATGCCTCTCCCACCATTGAGCAACGAATTTTTCACATTGTCCTCCTGTGGTGATTTCAAGGTGTGTCCAGCGAGCCGCCGGGGAGCCGTAGAAGACTCGTCTCGATCTCCTCCGCCGCGTCGACGTCCTTCGCGACGATGCAGTACTCGACTACTCCCGACTGCTGGATATGCTCGCAGCCGATCAGCACTCCCGCACGCGCGTCCGGCTCGAAGAGCAGTCCGCTCGTCCTGAGCCGGGCCACCGCGTCGTCGAACGAGGAGACATGCCAGTGGTTTCGCGTCATCAACACGCATTCGGTCTGATAGTCGTGGCCGACCAGGGCGTCGGCGATCCAGTGCAGGTGTGTGGTGCCGCCGAGGCGTCCGTTCATCTCGGTCAGTAGGAGGTCTCCGTCGGGCGTCAGGATTCCATCGATATTCGCCAGGCCGACGTATCCGAGCGCACGGATGGAATCGCAGACCCGCAGCACGATGTCGTTGAACTCCGCCCGGTTCTTCTCGCTCAGCACGGCCCCCGGGATCACTACCCCGTCGAATACCGGTGCCATTCGCATCTCGCCGATATGGTGCAGCCTGCTTCCCTCGGCCGTGATTCTCACCTCCGCGCCCAGCGGCATGGAGTCGGGCACATAGTCCTCGACGATCACCTTGTGGCGGCCGTCGACCGAGTAACGTGACCAGGCGCTGTCGAAATGCCGTCGGACGGCGTCCTGGGAATCGAGCACCCGCAGGCTGGGCGCGCCCAGCGGCTGCACGTCGGGGCGCGGCGAGATGATCTCGTTGCCGTAGCCGCCGGCGTGAAAGTCCTGCTTGACGATCACGCACCTGTTCGCCGCGACGAGATCGGCCGCGAACTCCTGCGCCTTGGCTCTGGAGGTCGCCACGATGCCTGTGGTGACCGGGAGGCCCAGACCGCCAGCCATCGCGCGGAACACGCTCTTGCTATTCACGAGGTCCGCGCCGCCGGCCTCGTAGAATCCGAACCCCGGCATCGATCTGTGCAGGCCCAGCTCCCTGATGAGATGGGCGGTCGTCGCGTCGAACACGTAGGGGCAGGCATGGTCGACGTTCCGCTTCGTGACCAGGGCGCGCAGTTCGGCGAGAAAGCCCCCGTCGAGGAGCCGGTCGCCGGTGAGAACATCCGACCCGAGACGGCCCGCGGGCGGAACCATGATCAGGACCGAGTCGACATCCAGGCCGCGCAGAGTCAGCGCGTAACGCACAAACTCGGGTCGCGGGGGCTGCGGAAGCACGAGGATGTCACCGGGCTCGGCAAGCCAGATCATCCGGAGCGAGATGTTGCCGGCCACCTGGCGGTCAGCCTCGCGAAAAGATGCGAGATCCGCGACGAGACTGTCGTTGTACGAGTTTCCGATCAGCAGCGTGCTCACTGGTTCATCCCATCGAGTTCGCCAGGTTGCGCAGGGTGTCCCGCAGTCGATCAACAAGAAGGTTCATCTCGTGAGTGGCGATGGTCAGCGGAGGCGCGACGATGACCGCCTCGGTCGCCCGGTCGACGCCGGTCGGGCGCAGCATCAGGCCGAAGTTGATCGCCGTCGCGCAGATTTCCTTCGCCTGCGAAAGTCGTGGTCCGGTCAGCACCGGAAGGGTGAATAGCAGTCCCCGCCCTCGTGGTTCTCCGAGATAGTAGACGGGCGCTGCGAGGGCCTCGAGCTCACGTTTGAGGAAGGCACCCATCTGTCTTGCTCGCTCGGGAATGTTCTGTTCCTTCGTAAACCGAAGGACGGCGTGCGCCGTCACGGCCGACGAGGGACCGAGGGCCGTCGCGCCGGTGCACAGCTGCTGCGGCCGGACGTTCTGCCCGACCACGCAGGCCCCGATTGGAGAGCAGCCGGCGTTGAGGCCCGGCCCCATGACGATTAGGTCGGGGGTTACACCGGAACTGGAATGTCCGAACCAGTCGCCCACCTGGCCCAGACCGGTGAGGGTCTCATCGGCGACCAGCAGCGCCCCGTTGGCGTCGCATAGCTCCCGCAGGCCGCTCAGCGTCTCGTCGGACAACGCCGTCGCGCCGCTGTCGGCGCTTCCCATGGGCTCCACCAGAACGGCCGCGACGCGCCCGTGCCCGACCCGGTCGAACGCCAGCTGCCAGTCGTCGAGATCGGGACCGAGTTGGTCGGCGTTCGGCGCCGCCCGCTGTGTCCACGAGGCCGGGCTGTCGCGGCCGAGGGCCGCACTCCCGTCGTGAGCGGGCCGCCCGGCGATGCTGAACGCGACGACACCCGATCCCTGATGGCTCGGTCGCTGTGTCAGAACCATCGGCCGGTCGCTCTCGTCGTTGAGAGCGTGGTGTCGCCTTACCAGGTCCAGTGTCAGCTTGATCGCGGCAGGTCCTGAGTCAGTGTAGAGGACCTCCCGATAGCCGGCGCCAGTTAGGTTGAGAATTTCTCTCGTAAGGTCGACAATCGGTTGGCTCGCGAACTGCGTCCGGTGCGCGAAGCTCGCTAACGCCGCCTTTTTGTGCATTGCGCTGAGCATTTCTGGAATGCCGTGCCCGAGATTGTTGCAGGTCGCGCCGGAAATGCCGTCGATGTAATCCCGGCCGCGGTCGTCGAAAAGTCGCGATCCGTGCGCACGAACGATCCGAGGCTGACCACTCGCGCTCACATCCCGCGAGCGACGGTGGAAACCTGAGGTACCGACCCCCATCAGACCTCCTCCGCGTGATGGCCGAAGAGCCAGTCGTGGTCCTCGAGGGGCAGCTCGGTCACCGCGGCGTCCTGGCGCGACGCAGGCTCCTCGGCCCGCAGATGCTCCGCGTTCTGCCGGGAGCTAAGAAGGATCTCTCTCGCCCGCGGAACCCGTAGCCGTTGGTAGCGGTCGAACGCGGCCCGGTGCGAGTCAGCGGCGTCCGCCAGGCACAGGGCCAGGACCGTCGCGTCCTCAATCGCCTGGTTCGCGCCCTGAGCGAGGAACGGCAGCATCGGATGCGCGGCGTCGCCGATCAGTACGGTGCGGTCGGTCGCCCAGCATTCGATGGGCTCACGGTCATGCAGCGCCCACACGGTGACCTCGTCGAGGGCGGCCAGCACCGAGCGGACGGAGTCGTGCCAGCAGTCGTATCTGGCCCGCATCGCGGTGAGGTCGCCGCGCCGCGACCACGACTCGTGGCCGCCCTCTTCGGCCGGGACCGTCGCGGCGACACTGATCAGCTGGCCGCGTCGGACGGGATACATCACGGCGTGGCCGTCCGTGCCTTTCCAGACCCGGATCGAGTTCCCGAACGCTCCGGGCAGCCGCCGTGCGTCGACAAGCCCCCGATAGATGAGCTCGCCTGAGAAACACGGGACGTCGGCCGATATGCGTGAACGGACAACCGAACGTATCCCGTCCGCACCGATCAGCAGTCCGACTTCCTCGGTCGAGCCGTCCGCGAAGAGAAGTCGAACGGACTCGTCGTCCTCCGTCACCTCGACGCACCGCCGCCCGGTGGCGACGGGCGTCTCCAGCCTGGAGGTCAACAGCGCGTGTAGGTCGGCGCGGTGCACGGTGTAGTACGGCGCGCCGTACCTGTCCGCGCAGTCCTTCCCGAACGGTGTCCGGGCGACCACCGTTCCGTCGTCCCACTGACACATCAGTGCGGACTCGACCTCGACCGCGATCTCCCGCAGGGCATCCGCCAAGCCCAATCGGTGCAACAGCCGCACCGCGCTCGGCGCGAGCTGCACTCCCGCGCCGATCTCGCCGGACAGTTCCGCCTGCTCGAACAGGACGCTAGGTACGCCACTATCCGCCAACATCAACGCCAGGGTCACGCCTGCTATCCCGGCACCAAGAATTCCGACTCGAGGCCCACTGTTTTTCATCGCGATCCCATTCGTCGATCCATGTAAGGGCCGCCAGGACCTATTTTTCGATGCAGAACTCGTCGATCGGGTAGCCGACGTGCCGGTCTTCGACCGGCAGGTATCCGAGCACCTTTGTACCCGGTTGGAGCTCGGTGACGTTGATGACCACGCCGCCCGGCCCGAGAACCCGCACGTGCCAATCGTCCTGGACGATGAGATCTGCCACTCGGCCGGACGGGGACTTCGCGGTGATCATTCGAAGAGGTCGCGTCTCGATCTTGATCCGGCCGACGGTCACCGGCCGAGCGCGGCCGTCCGCGTCGACGGCCAGCACTCTTCCGCCCGCCTGTAGCTCGCTGAGGTAGTTGGTGCGGCCGGCCATCGACATCGTGTAGGAATGAACCGCGCCGGCGTTTACCCGAAACGGCCGTGTCGGCATGTAGGGCAGTGGATGCGTCTCGCTGCACGCAAGGATCATTCCCTTGGAGTGTGAGCCCACTAGGATTCCCTCGTTCTCGCCGAACATGCTGCAGGTGTCGACGCAGGCCCGCTCGCCCATTCCCACATGACTGGTCTCGATGACTTCCAGTTCCTCGAGCTGGAGCGAGAAGGAACCCCCGGCGGCCACGGCCTTAAGCGCGGACAACTCGCCGACAGCCTTCGGCGCCAGCATGATGCCGTCGGCGCCACGCTCCAGGCAGCCGAGCACGACGTTGGCCTCGTCCGTGTCGTGAACAACGGTGATCACGCTGCCCTGGGACTTGTGCGCCGCGGCCAGGACGATCTCCAGCGGGATCTTCGTCTCGTCGCGGAACCGGAGGACGGTCCACGCCCATTCCTGGGCGGCTGCGCAGGCGGCATCGAGCGTCTGCGCATCGGTCACCTCGAGATACCTGCCGAACTCGACGTGCGGGTAGGTAGCTGACAGCTCGTGAATCCGCTCCCGTTCGGCATCGAGGATGACGACATCAACGCCGTCCAGGTCTTCGCCCAGGGAGCCGTCCTTGGTCAGCAGAACCTTCTTGACCGTCGGCGGCAACGTGGACAGGTTGGCGGGATCGTCGGAGACGACGGCGTCGACCCTCTGGTGAATCGCCTCCTCCGCGACCGCGGTCAAGAGCGGTCCAGCGCCATGGATCTCAACCCAGTACAGTTTCATGGACATTCTCCCACCGTCCGTATCCGTCTTTTTTCAGCCGACCGCGCCGCTATGCTGCACCCTCGGCTGCTTCCTGGCAACCTCAAGCGGATCGTGCACGATCTGGGCGATTCGACGCGCCATCGCGCAGGGGTCGGGGGCCTGAAAGACATTCCGGCCGATCGCGACACCGCCGACCCCGGACCGCATCGCCGCCGCGAGTTCGGCGAGGTATTCTTCGGGTTCCATTGAGGAGCCACCCGCCACGACCGTCGGGATCGGTGAGGCGGCCACCACGTCGCGTAGCTCGTCGGTCGAGCCGAGGCGAGGAATCTTGACTATGTCCGCACCGAGGTCCGCGGCCAGCACAGCCGCGTGCATGCACAACTCCGCGTTGGGCGGGTCAGCGATCCTCGGGCCCCGCGGATACATCATGGCGAGCAGGGGAACGCCCCACCGGTCACAGGAGTCCGCCACCGCCGCCAAGTCCGCGATCTGACGGCTCTCCTGTGCCGAACCCAGGTTCACGTGGACGCTGACGGCGTCGGCCCCCAGACGAAGCGCCTCTTCGACGCTCGCCACCAGGATCTTCGCGTCGGGGTCCGGAGCGTGTCTGGTGCTGGCTGAAAGTTGCACGATCAACGACATGTGGTCGAAGCGGACGGCGTTTAGGTACCGCAGGCTTCCTTTGTGCAGTACAACCGCGTCGACGGCGCCGCGGGAGATTCCCTCGATCAGCTCATCAAGTGAGCGACGTCGGCTGAGTGGACCGTCGGTGACGGAGTGGTCCAGCGGCACCATAAACAGACGGCCACGGTGGTGACGATACAGCCTCCGAAGCCGAACGAGCCGCGAGAACGGGTAGTTGGGCATGCCGTACCTCGTTTTTCATCGATCCGATGAGTGCGCCTCGAGCCCTCGGCCGAGCACCAGCGCGTCATGTATGGTCAGCGCCAGCCGACGCATCCCGCCCCTGGGGACCAGGATGGATATACGTCGCTCCGAGATAGCGATCCACGGACTGCGGATCCCGTGCGTCGAAAGAATCTCGGCCAGCGTTTCGATGACCGCGCCGCACAGGTTCATCCTGGTTCCGACCAGCGATAGCCGCCCCAGATCATCACGCAGTTCCACAGTGCCGCCGGCCTGGCGTGCGATATGCGCCAGGTCGATCTGCCTGGCCGGGCTGCTGGTGAATCCAAGCGTGCTTCCATGCGTCGAGTCGGCCAGCGCGAAGAGATCGGCCGGCGCGACTTTCGCCGACGCCATTCGCGCGAGCGCGGCCCAGGAGTCGAGAGGTTCGCCGCGGCCGCGCATCATGACGAGCGTGGTGTCCTCGTCCTGGGTGACCGCCGCGACGACGCCGTCAGATTCCAGCGGGTTTCCCGGCACGACCTCGACGACCGTGCCTGGATTCGTCCCGAGCGAGTTCCGGACCTGGACCGGGATTCTCCTCGTGGCGGCCAGGTCCACCGCGCGCGGATGGAGGATGCCAGCGCCGGTGTGCGCCATCTCGTGCATGAGGGGCGCCGGTACGGTGGGAAGCAGCCGTGCCCGCGGAACCAGCCTCGGGTCGGCGGTGTAGACACCGTCGACGTCGGTGTAGATCTCGCAGGTAGCGCCCAGGGCCGCTGCCAGCGCGACGGCGGTGGTATCCGAGCCGCCTCGCCCGAGGGTTCGCACGTCGCCGCTGGCGTCGACTCCCTGGAAGCCTGCGACGACGACAACCTTGCCCTCCTCGAGACTCGTTCTGAGCCGGTCCGGAGTCACCGAATGGACAGCAGCGGAGCCGAACTCTCCGCTGACCTGTATGCCGGCCTGCCCGCCGGTCATGGACACCGCGGGCTGGCCGAGCTCCCGCAGGGCGAGCGCCGTGGTCGCCGCCGACACGACCTCGCCGGTCGAGACCAGTTGGTCGGACTCCCGGCTGCGCCAGTGCCCGCCGAGCGCGCGAGCCTCGCCGAGCAGCTCGTCGGTAGTCCTGCCGCGGGCGGACACTACGACGACGACCTGCTTTCCCGCCGCCGCAGTGTCGACCACCCGTCGCGCTACGCCGCGAATCTTCTCGATCGTCGCGAGTGAGCTGCCACCGTATTTCTGTACGATAATCGCCATCTTCTCCACCTTCTGATGCTCGGCGGCCGCACAGGAATCCGGCGTGCTGGAAACAGTTCACCCCGGCGCTATGCGGCGTACATCAGCGGACGGATTTCACCCGTTCTTCGGCCAGCTGCACGATCTCTTCGCCGATCTTCGTGCGCAGATCCGACTGGAGTGAGCTGAACCCGGGGCAAGCGTTGACCTCCAGGACCATCGCCTGACCGTCGCTCTCGATGATGTCGACACCGGCCATGCTCAGCTCCATGGCCGCTGCGGCACGAAGCGCGAGGTCCACCATCTCCGGCTTCGGATCGACCATCTCGTTCCGGAGTCGCTTTACCCGCGGCGTGCAGCAGGCGCAGTACTCCTCGTCGTCCTCGGCGTGGTAGACCCACTTGTGACCGTGGTTCGGCTTCCAGCCGTCATCGCCGGTGACCTGGTTGAAGGAGACCGACGGTTGGTCCCCGATCGTCGTCACCCGCAGCACCCCGGAATGGGGGAAGTACGGCTGGCAGAGAAGGGTCCCGTACGTCTTCAGCAGGTCACCGACCTTCAGCCTTCCCTTCTCGTCGTCGCCGTCGAGGAATCGCTCGACATCGTGACCGCCGAAGCCGATCGAGGGCTTGACGACGGTCGAGCCCCATTCGGCGCAGGCCGCCTCAAAGTCGGCGATGCTGGAGCAGGACCTGGTGGGCTGGGTCGGCACTCCGACTTGCGTGAGCCGGTGGATCATCGCGAACTTGCTGACCGACCGGATGTGCGGCGTCGCGGAGTCGAGCATCACCAGGTCGGGCACGCTGGACAGCAGGTAGAGCGCCTCCGCGGTGCCGCGCCACTGATAACCGAGGTGGGCGCGTGAGACGTACGTATTCGGAAATCCCGTTGGGGCATGATCGTGGGCGGCGTGACCGTGGGGCACTCCGCTGGGGTCTCGGGGGTCGGGGTCAGCCGGGAGGCTGTTGCCAGGTGGTGAGGTCCTCGGGGCTGGCGGCCCAGGGCAGGAACCGGTCGAGGTCGGCGCCGGTCGGCGGCTTGCCGCCGGCCCGGCCGCAGGCGTCGAGGTAGTTCTCCAGGTAGGTCAGCAGGTTCAGGTTGTGCATCGCGGCGGTCGCGGTGACCGTGAAGATCGTGGCGGCGTGGCGGGCGGTGTCCTCGGTGCGGGAGCCGCCGGCGTTGCGCCGGGTCACGACCGGGCCCCTGATCGCCCTTTCCGCCGGGTTGTTGTCCATGCCGATCATGGGGTAGTCGCGGTGGGCGACCAGCCCGTCCCATTCCCGGTCCAGGGTCGCGAGCGCCTTGCGCGCGGGTTCCTGCAGGCCGGGCGAGGCCGTCTGCTCGCGGCGAACCGTGTCGATCACGGTGATCGCGGTGTCCCAGCCGGCGTACGCGGCGGCGAGCCGCTTCTCGGTGGCCGGCGACGGGGCCGCGGCGGCGGTGTGCCAGGCGGCGGCGAGCTCGCCGTGCGCGGTGTAGAGCGCGCGGATCCGCTCGACCCACTGGCGGGCCCAGATCCCGAGCTGGGCGGGGTTCGCGTCGCCGGCCCGCACGAAGTACCGCCGCGCGTGCGCCCAGCAGTACAGGTTGACCAGGCCATCGGCGCGGCGGCCGGCGGAGACGTACACGGTGTAGAAGTCCGACGACAGCACGAGGCGGCGCGGTCCGCCGTCGGCGTCGTCGGTCAGCTGGCCGCTGTCCGGGTCGAGGCCGACGTGTTCGGCGAGCACCGCCGTCGAGCGGGTCGCGTCCATCACGAAACAGACGCTGTCCGGCCCCAGGAACACCCACAGCCACCAGCGGGCCGGCCCGCCGCCGCCGGTCGGGGTGAACACCCGCCAGGTCGTCTCGTCGGCGTGCAGGTGCCACGACCCCCGCGACCGCCCGACGATCTGCTCGGCGAGTGGGGCGAGCAGGCCCGCGACCTGGGCGCACGCCCCGGTCAGCGTCGCCGGCGAGAGCTGGGCGCCGTGCCGGGCCAACCCGGTGACCAGCGAGTTCTGCGAACGGCCCGCGACATAGCGCTCCACGATCAGCATCGCGAGGAACCGGTGCGTGAACAGGCCCTTCCCGATCGCCTTCGACGGTCCCGGCGCGGTCACCGTCAACGACCCGCCACAGCGGCAGCCCCGCCGATACCGGCGCCGCCTCGACACCCGAACCCGCACCGTCACCAGCCAGTCGAGCTGCTCGACGACATGCTCGCCCCACGGCGTGAACGGCTGCCCACACGACAGGCAGCCATAGCCCCCGCCCTCGAAGTCGCAGTCGACCTCGTCGCGGGACAGATGGTCGTAGCTCCGCCGGCCCGAGCGCGCGCCCGGCCCCCGCCGCCGGCCTGCCGACCCGGCGGCCTCGCCCCGCGCCCCGTCGCCACAACCGTCCCCGCCATCCGGCGAACCCACGGCCGGCGACCCGCCGCACTCCCGTTCCGACGACCGGCCGAACAGCATCCGCCGCAACGTCGCCAGCTCCGCCTGCAACGCCTCGAGCTGGAGACGCAGCTCCACCACCTCGGCCTCACGCGTCGCCTCCCGCGCGACCAGCCCGGCGATGTCCGTCAACAGCTCCGCGACCCGGGCCCGCAGCCAGGCGTTCTCCGCCAGCAGCGCCGCGCCCTCGGCAACCTCACCGCTCGCGGCAGCGCCCGCCCCCGACTCGACAACCGTCACGCACCGCAGCAAACCACCCCGACCGGCAGAACATCACCCACCACGACCATCAGGCCACACCCAGCCCCGAAGGCCGTCACCCCAAAAGATCAACAACGGGACTTCCGAATACGTACCGTGAGACGATCACGTCGAAGGTCGACGCCGCCTCGCCGCGGATCTGAGGCACGCCGCCTCCGGAGACCGCCGCGCAGGTGATGTCGTTGATTCCGAAGAAGACGGAATCATGCCCCCGGTCATGCGCCACCTGGGTGATGATGAGCGACTCGAGCTCATCTTCATCCTCGCATTCCCACGCCAGGATGCCAATCTTCACCGTGCATCACTTCCTCACTGCCAGAATGGGTTCGAACATTTTCTAGATCCGTGCGTTCAGCTGGTCAGCGCCTGCGCGGCCGACGGGCGGCCGGCGCTCTCGCGGAATCGGAGCCGACCGGGTGACGTGGCCGGCGGCGCAGCCCAGGACCTCACCAGCGGCGCCCGCGCGTTCTCGCGAGCTGCGTGTCCACGGCGGTGACGGTCCGCGCGAGGCGTCGCACAAGCTCGGCGAGCTCGGCGTCCTCGATCGTCAGCGACGGCGCGACCAGGAGAGCCTGGGTCCAGTGGTTCACGCCAGCGGGATAGACCACCAGTCCGAACTCGCGCGCCGCCCGACAGATCGTCGCGGCGAGTGGCGCCCGGGCGTGGGCGCCGGCGGCCTGACGCACCGGCAGCCCAAGCAGGAGGCCACGGCCACGGGGCTGGTCGAGGAAACCGACCTTCCCGGTGACCTCTTCTTCAAGGCGACGACGCAGCTCCGCCCCGATTCGCTCGGCCCGCTCGGGAAGGCGCTGTTGCTCGGTCACCCGCAGGACGGCGAGCGCCACGGCCGCAGACAGGGGGTTACCGCTCATTGTGTGCCCCAGAGCGAGGTCGGAGGCCGATCTGCCCGGCAGGACGGACGCGCCGACGAGGACCGCTCCGATCGGCGTGTAGCCGCCGCTCAGCCCCTTGCCCGTGACGACCAGGTCGGGAGTGACGCCGGAGCGCTGATAGCCGAACCAGTCGCCGGTCCGCCCGAAGCCGGTCATAACCTCGTCCATCACCAGGAGCGCGCCACTCGCGCTGGTCAGTTCGCGGAGCCGCCGGAGCACGTCGTCACGCAGAACCGCCGCACCTCCCGCGGCGCCGCTCACCGGTTCCACGAGGACGGCGGCGATCCGCTCCGGCCCGATCCGGCCGAAGGCCTCCTCCCAGGCCGACGTGGCCGGCAGCGGATCTGCGGCGGGATCGTCGGACGTGACCGGGACCGTCGACACGCCCGTCGAGACCAGCGCGTCCAGGTGCTCGCGTCGCGGTGGGTGGCCCGACACGGACAAGGCGCCAGCCGTCATGCCGTGGTAACTCGGCTGCTGGGTGAGCACGATGGAACGCTCGGGACTGCCTGCCAGAGCATGGTGGAAAAGGGCTAGGCGCAGGGCAGTCTCGGTGGCTTCCGAACCGGAGTTCGTGTAGACGACCTCGCGATATCCAGGCCCACCGATCGAGAGAATCTTCTCCGTCAGCGCCAATACGCTTCTGCTCGTGAACTGGCTTCGGTGCGCGAACGTGACGAGTTCCGCCTGCTCTCGCATCGCGGCCAGAACATCGGTCGATCCGTGCCCAATATTTACACAGATCGTGCCGGAGCTGCCGTCGATAAATTCACGCCCGTCCTCGTCGTAGATGCGGCTGCCGTGCGCTTTGGCTACCACCGGAAGGTCGCTCGATAGCCGTTGACGCCCGACGGGCAGGGTCGGTGCTGACATCGTAACCGCCTTGGCTCCGTGGTCCGTTGCTCTTCGTCCCGGTCGGTCGGCGCCATTGTGTTGCATGCGACTCGACGGCCCGAATTGGAACAGTCGGCAGTTTCATGCAGCCATCAGGCTGGCGGTCCGAGGCGACCCAAGATGCCCGTGACCGGCCGATCGCCAATAGCTTCGTGATAGCGAACCGTGGAGCATCTAGGCAGACACTCAGGCTGACGCAGAGGCGGGCGTGGATCAAGCTATGTGGTGACGGGCACGCCTGAAGCCCGATCAGCCTCCTTTCCGGGTGTCCTGACCATCACATACGCCTACCATGTTGGAGACGGCATGAAGTTCTCTATCTTCCTGAATCCGCAGGTTCCCGGATCGGGCTACCTTTCTGAACAGCACGTCGGGGCGAAGCGACCAATCGGGCGGGACACCGACTCCTACCAGGCAATGCTCCACGAGCTGCGCAGCATCGCGGTACAGGCCGACCAGACCGGCTTCGACGCTCTGATGCTCAGCGAGCACCATTTTCATTCTGAGGGCCTAGAGCTCTCGGTCAACCCGCTGATGGTGCTGGCCGACCTGGCCGCGCGAACCGAACGCCTGCTGCTGGCTCCGCTGGGCATGGTGCTTCCGGCGTGGGATCCCGTCCGCGCAGCGGAGGACGTCGCCCTTCTCGACCAGTTCTGTCGCGGCCGGCTCCGGCTCGGACTGGCCCGGGGTTTCCAGAACCGATGGGTCAACGTCCTCGGCCAACGCTGGGAGGTGACGGACGCCAGCGGCGACGGCTCACACACCGACGACCGCAACTTCGAGGTGTTCGGCGAAATCCTGAAGATCATGAAGATGTGCTGGACTCAGGAGACCGTGCGATACCGGAGCGAGATTCTGGACGGCTATTCGATCCCGCAGCCCTTTGACGGCATCGCGGACTGGCCGGCCGTGGAATGGACCCGCGCGTACGGCGCTGCGGACGAGATCGACGAGCAGGGCCGCGTCCGCGCGGTCTCGGTCTGCCCGCGGCCATACCAGGACCCGTACCCGGAGCTGTGGCAGCCGTTCACGATGAGTGACCGGTCGATCGTCCGGTGCGCGCAGGAGGACATCGTCCCGTGGATCTTCACGCCCTTCCTGAACGAGCATCGGGCGAAGGCTGAGCTTTACCAGTCCGAGTGCGCCAAGTTCGGTCGGGAGTACAAGCTCGGCGAGCACACCGGCTTCCTGAAGATGATCGGGCTCGCCGACACGACCGAAGAGGCCGCCCGGGTCTTCAATCCCTCGATCCTGAACGACTTCGCGACCTTCTATGGATCGTTTGGCTTCCAGGACCCGAGCCTGATTCCGGAGGTCGGCCTGTTCGGTGCCCCGGATGACGTCAAGCGAGGCCTGGAAAAGATCTTCAACAGCACTCCGGACCTGGAGTGGATCGGGCTCTTCATGATCGGCCAGCAGGGCGGCCTGCCGCTCGACCGGGTACTGCGCAGCCTGGAGCTCTTCGCCGAGGAGATCATTCCCGAGTTCCGCGACTGACGCGGAGGACTCCCCTGCCGCCCGTGGGCTCGGCACGGACTCAGCGAGCTGGGAGTCCACGAACGGTCGACCATTCCGCGGTGACTATGCGGTCGACCGCTGGGTCGGCACCGTCCGCCGGGAATGCACCGACAGGCTGTTGATCGTCTCCGAACGGCACCTGACGTCCCGGAGCTACGTCGGGGGGACAGGCGGGTTGACCCGTCCGGCGACGAGGATGATTCGCATTCCGGCGGGCGGGGCGGCGGGTAGAAGCGCGGCGATGCTGTGGCCGGCCGGCCCGCGCACCCCTGCATCCTCGTCGAGCCCATCCACGACGAGGACGAGCCGCTCACCATAGGCGTCGCAGCGCTCGGCGGCTCTGGTGAGTAGACCGAGGAAATGGGTGTCCCGGGTGGCGTCTGTCAGCGGCGGTAAGGACACGCCGAGCAGGTCGCAGAGCTGTTCGATGACCAGGTCGGTGAAGGCGATCCGGTCGTTCTGGCTGGCGTAGCGGGCGGTGATGAAGAACGACACGACCCGCACCCCGGGTAGGGGATGTAGGACCAGCCAGGACATCAACGCCGACTTGCCCGTCCAGGCCGGTGCCCGCCACCAGGCGTAGCCGGCCCCCGGTGCTGGCGCGGTGTAGCGCGTCGGCGATGTGCGGGTCGTGGGTGCTGATGGTGGTGAGGTAGTCGAGGAGGTCCCGGCGGTTGGAGACGCTTTCGACGTCGATGCGTTCCACGACCCGTGCCCCGACGGGGAAGGTGATGGTGCTGGGTCGGGTAGTGGCGACGATGATCGTGCCGGGGGGAAGAGCTGGGGGTAGGCCGAGGGGGAGTTCGCTGCCAGGTGGAGGTGGTGCTTCGTCGAGGCCGTCGACGAGAAGCACCACCGGCTGGTCGGGTTGTGTGGCGTCGCGGGTCTTGGCGGCGTCGCAGAGCCGAAGGTAGAGCCAGCGTGGGGTGTGGGCGTCCGTGGGGAGGATGCCGTCGGGGGCGGTGTCAAGTTTCCAGGTGGCGATGAGCTGTGCGGCGAGGTTCAGCCGTGCGGTTTCGGGGGTGCGTCCTTCGGTGAGGCGGGTGAAGTGCGCCGGCCACACCCGGGTAAACGCCAGGTATGCGGCCAGCGCGGACTTTCCCATTCCAGCTTCGGCTTCGACGAGCAGATAGCCACCGCGGCGCTGCCGTATACACCGGTCGATGAAGGCGTCGATCTTGCCGATGAGGTCGGAGCGTCCCCGGAATCGGGCGACCGGATGTACGTATTCGGAAGTCCCGTTGTTGATCTTTTGGGGTGACGGCCTTCGGGGCTGGGTGTGGCCTGATGGTCGTGGTGGGTGATGTTCTGCCGGTCGGGGTGGTTTGCTGCGGTGCGTGACGGTTGTCGAGTCGGGGGCGGGCGCTGCCGCGAGCGGTGAGGTTGCCGAGGGCGCGGCGCTGCTGGCGGAGAACGCCTGGCTGCGGGCCCGGGTCGCGGAGCTGTTGACGGACATCGCCGGGCTGGTCGCGCGGGAGGCGACGCGTGAGGCCGAGGTGGTGGAGCTGCGTCTCCAGCTCGAGGCGTTGCAGGCGGAGCTGGCGACGTTGCGGCGGATGCTGTTCGGCCGGTCGTCGGAACGGGAGTGCGGCGGGTCGCCGGCCGTGGGTTCGCCGGATGGCGGGGACGGTTGTGGCGACGGGGCGCGGGGCGAGGCCGCCGGGTCGGCAGGCCGGCGGCGGGGGCCGGGCGCGCGCTCGGGCCGGCGGAGCTACGACCATCTGTCCCGCGACGAGGTCGACTGCGACTTCGAGGGCGGGGGCTATGGCTGCCTGTCGTGTGGGCAGCCGTTCACGCCGTGGGGCGAGCATGTCGTCGAGCAGCTCGACTGGCTGGTGACGGTGCGGGTTCGGGTGTCGAGGCGGCGCCGGTATCGGCGGGGCTGCCGCTGTGGCGGGTCGTTGACGGTGACCGCGCCGGGACCGTCGAAGGCGATCGGGAAGGGCCTGTTCACGCACCGGTTCCTCGCGATGCTGATCGTGGAGCGCTATGTCGCGGGCCGTTCGCAGAACTCGCTGGTCACCGGGTTGGCCCGGCACGGCGCCCAGCTCTCGCCGGCGACGCTGACCGGGGCGTGCGCCCAGGTCGCGGGCCTGCTCGCCCCACTCGCCGAGCAGATCGTCGGGCGGTCGCGGGGGTCGTGGCACCTGCACGCCGACGAGACGACCTGGCGGGTGTTCACCCCGACCGGCGGCGGCGGGCCGGCCCGCTGGTGGCTGTGGGTGTTCCTGGGGCCGGACAGCGTCTGTTTCGTGATGGACGCGACCCGCTCGACGGCGGTGCTCGCCGAACACGTCGGCCTCGACCCGGACAGCGGCCAGCTGACCGACGACGCCGACGGCGGACCGCGCCGCCTCGTGCTGTCGTCGGACTTCTACACCGTGTACGTCTCCGCCGGCCGCCGCGCCGATGGCCTGGTCAACCTGTACTGCTGGGCGCACGCGCGGCGGTACTTCGTGCGGGCCGGCGACGCGAACCCCGCCCAGCTCGGGATCTGGGCCCGCCAGTGGGTCGAGCGGATCCGCGCGCTCTACACCGCGCACGGCGAGCTCGCCGCCGCCTGGCACACCGCCGCCGCGGCCCCGTCGCCGGCCACCGAGAAGCGGCTCGCCGCCGCGTACGCCGGCTGGGACACCGCGATCACCGTGATCGACACGGTTCGCCGCGAGCAGACGGCCTCGCCCGGCCTGCAGGAACCCGCGCGCAAGGCGCTCGCGACCCTGGACCGGGAATGGGACGGGCTGGTCGCCCACCGCGACTACCCCATGATCGGCATGGACAACAACCCGGCGGAAAGGGCGATCAGGGGCCCGGTCGTGACCCGGCGCAACGCCGGCGGCTCCCGCACCGAGGACACCGCCCGCCACGCCGCCACGATCTTCACGGTCACCGCGACCGCCGCGATGCACAACCTGAACCTGCTGACCTACCTGGAGAACTACCTCGACGCCTGCGGCCGGGCCGGCGGCAAGCCGCCGACCGGCGCCGACCTCGACCGGTTCCTGCCCTGGGCCGCCAGCCCCGAGGACCTCACCACCTGGCAACAGCCTCCCGGCTGACCCCGACCCCCGAGACCCCAGCGGAGTGCCCCACGGTCACGCCGCCCACGATCATGCCCCAACGGGATTTCCGAATACGTACCATCGCCGACACCCGAACCGGCATTGCACCACCGACCGTGGACATCAACCGTGCCCGCGTGCTCGCATCGGCGCTACGGTCCGCCAACGCGATCATCACCCCTGCCACCCTTCGGGCCGTCTACCGCCTCCAGGCCATCGACGTGGAGGTACTACTCAGTGCCGTGACCTGGCTACACCAGCACCCCAACGCTGGCAACTGGACTCTGCGGCAACTCCCGGTCCCCGGTATGCACACCAAATGGCTTGACACCCACGGCGCGCTGCTGCGCGATGTCGCGGGCCGCGATGTCCGACACGAAGTCAGACCCCGGCTGACCGTCATGCACCTGACATATGTCGATCCCGACCACGCCGCATCGGGCCGCCGCAGGCACGACGCCTGGACCACCGGTGACGTACATGACATCGCCTACCAGCCACGCGTGGTCCTCGTCGTCGAGAACCGCGACTCCCGCCTCTGGTTCCCGCCAGTCAGGGACACAATAGTGGTCGAGGGCGGCGGCAAAGCCGCAGCCACCCTGCTAGCAAACGTTCCCTGGATCCGCACCGCGGACCACATCGTCTACTGGGGCGACATCGACGCGGACGGGTACACGATCCTCGACCAGTTTCGCGCTGCGCTAGCCGAGCCCGCACCAGACGGCGCACCAGCGAAGCACGTCACCTCCATCCTCATGGGCGCCACAGACCTGCACCACTACGCTCAGCACGGTATTAACCACGACAAGGCGGGTCGTCCCATCCAGCCATCACCGACGACCCTGCCACACCTGACCGAAGCCGAGGCCACCGCGTACAACACCATCGCGACTGCGGGCCCCACCCCATTCCGCCGGATCGAGCAGGAAGTCATCCCCCTCACCCACGCAGCTGCCCGACTAATGCAGATCCTGAAAGGCGGGGGTCTGTCGCTGGCTTGCAGACCCGATCAGAAAGGATGAAACCGAACATGGAGATGGCGGCGCGCCTTGCGCCCGGCGGCGGGGCCGCTGGGCCGGCCGTGGTCGGAACGAGCGTCAACTCATCTACCGCACCGCCTTCGGCCTGACCAACGTCACCAACCAGCAACACCGCGCCCGCTACACCGCCTCCCGCACCACCCGCCCCGCTGGCTACACCAGCCAGGAACATCCTGAAGCTGCCCGGGACTGTAGGTGTCCCGCGTCAAGATCTTGGCTCAGGAATCCTGACCTGAGTGGGCGTTCTGCACGCTTTCGCCGGGCCTCAGCTTGAGTTGATCTCTGGGGTGCGGAGTTGATCGTCTTGCGTTCGCCGGCTGGCGCGTTCTGCTGGAAGACATGGCAGAACGCAAGCCGTACCCCAGTGACCTGTCCGATGAGGCGTGGGACCTGATCCGCCCGGTCCTCACCGCGTGGAAGGCCCGGCACCCCTCGGCCAGCGGGCACGAGGGCGGCTACGACATGCGGGAGATCGTGAACGCGGTCCTCTACCAGGCCCGGACCGGCTGCCAGTGGCGCTACCTGCCCCACGACCTGCCCCCGACGTCCGCGGTGTACTACTACTTCGGCCAGTGGCGCGACGACGGCACCACCGAGACGATCCACGACCTGCTGCGCTGGCTGGTCCGTGAGCACCACCGCAGGAAAGCCGACCCGAGCGCGGTCGTGCTGGACTCCCAGACCGTCCGGTCCTCCACCAACGCCCCGAAGGGCACGACCGGCCTGGACCCGGGAAAGAAAAGCCCGGGCCGTAAACGCGGGATCGCCGTCGACACGTTGGGACTGCTCATCGCCGTGGTCGTGGTCGCAGCCAGCGTGCACGACAACACCATCGGCACCGCCCTGCTGGACCGGGTCGCCGCCGCCGCCCCGCCGGTGCGCAAGGCGTGGGTGGACGCCGGGTTCAAGACCACCGTCGTCGAGCACGGCGCCGGTCTGGGCATCGATGTCGAGGTCGTCGGACGCGAGCCGGGAGCGCGGGGGTTCACCCCGCTCCCGAAGCGGTGGCGGGTTGAGCAGACCCTGGGCACGTTGATGCTGCGCCGGCGGCTGGCCCGGGACTACGAGGCGAAACCGGCCAGCGCGGTAGCGATGATCCACTGGTCGATGGTGGAGGTGATGGCCCGCCGGCTGACCGGGGCGGCCACCCCGACCTGGCGTGACCCGCCGGTCTGACCGGCGGGAGTGTCGGGAATGACGAGCGGAGTGCCGGTGCGGGAGGTGCTGGAACAGATCGAGGCTCGGCGGGCCCGCGCCGGGCGGGCCGTCGAGGAGCTGCGGGAGGAGATCGCCCGGCTCACCGGGCAGCTCGCCGCCGCTGAACGTGCCCTGGAACGGTTGGAGATCACCCGGGAGACGGTGCTGGACCTGGCCGCCGAGAACGACGCCGCACCGGCCGAGCCGCTGCCGCCGGGGTATCGGGAGGTGCTGGCCGTGTTCACCCGGGGCGGGAACGGGCTGCACGCCAAGGACGTGTGCCGGGCGCTGGGTGGCGGCACCGAGCCCCGGCATGTCGAGAGCATGCGGGCCCGGCTGAAACGGCTGGTAGAGCGGGGTGTTCTCACCGAGCCCGATCCCGGCCTGTTCGTCCTGCCCCAGCCCGACCCACCGGCCACCCCAGAGATCAACTCAAGCTGAGGCCCGACGAAAGCGTGCAGAACGCCCACTGAGAGCAGCGTGCGGGCCTGGGAGTAACCCGAGACCAGCCAGACCTCTCGACCGTCGTAGAGGCGGACCCGGTTGAGCGGGCCCTGCTCGGCGAGGCGTAGCACGCCTTCCGGAGGCGCGTATGGGCAGGTCCGCGCCTGTGGGAAGGGCGGCGCCTCGGCAGAGGATGTCGGTGTTTCGGTGTGTGTCATGGGACCTCGCAGACTCGGTCAGCCGACATCACCGGGAGCGCGGGCGGCCCAGTGGGGCGGCGCGTCCGCCCGTGGCTGGGGCTGGTCGGGCCCATGGCACGGCGGCGTGGACGACGAACCGGCAGGACCCGCTGATGTCGTGCGATGCCGCCTCATTCTTCGGCGGCGACGCAAAGCAGCGCCAAAGTCACCGGGCTCGGAACGCGCAGCCAGCCGCCCCCGTCAGGAAGTCTTTTCCTGCGGGCCGGTGGCGTGACGGCTTCGGACCGGGGCGTCGGCGGCGGCCGCGACGCTGACGGGTGCCGTGGCGATGGCGCGCCGGGCACTGGCTCGGTGCCGGTGGGCCTGCTGTCGGCAGGCGGCCCCGCAGTAGCGCGCGGGACGGCCGGTGGCCCGGGCGGAGATCGGCCGACCGCACAGCGCGCAACGCGCGGAGTCCCGGCTCTCCGTTTCGTTACGGTCGGCCGGAGGGTCTGGCTGTTTCGTTACGGCGGGGGGCGGCAGCGGCTCCAGGGTCTCGTCCGGCCGCAGCGCACCGGCGATGAGCGTCACGATGCGCCAGGAGAAGTCCGTCGTCTGGCGTTCCCGCGCGGTGACGGCGGCCCCCACCGCCAGGAGCCGGATCTCGGCGACGGTCATGTCGGTGCGCAGGGCGCCGACGGCCTTGGCCCGGCTGCTCAGGACATCCAACGCGGCGTCGAACGCCGCGGCGGACCGCTGATCGGGCGCGAAGCGTGGGTCGGAGGTGGAGTCGAACGCCTCGCAGAGCGCCTTGTTGATCACCGTCTGTTCCACCATTTGGTAGAAGAAGCGGAAGAAGGCGGCCCGTGGGTCCTCCGCCGTGGCGAGTGCTCTGGCCTGCAGGGTCAGGCGGCGCATCCCGGCGACGATGACGGTGCCGAACAGGTCCTCGCGGGTGGGGAAATGCCGGTAGACGGTTCCGACGCCGACACCGGCCCGCTTCGCGATCTGGTCGAACGACACCGACGTCCCCGCGCTGGCCAGCAGCTCGTCCGCGACCCGCAGCAGCAGCGTCCGGTTGCGTAGCGCGTCGGCCCGACGGGCCGGCGGAGCTCCTCCACCGGCCGCGCGGGCGGCCGCTGACGGTGTCGTTCGCATGCTCGTCCACCACCTCGTCGGTCGCCTTGACATCCGGAGAAACCTCGCTGTATGTTCCCCAAAACGGATAGATCTCTCCGGTTCTTCCTACAGCCTACCTGCTGATTTTCTTCCCAAGGAGGAGTTTCGTGCCCGAGACGACGGAGTACGCGGCTGCCACCACTCATGAGGTGATCGAGCGGCTCGCGAACGCGATGGAGACCGGCCGCAAGGACATCTTCATTGCCCAGTTCGCCGAGGACGCGGTCTACGAGACGCCGTTCGTGCTCGCCGGGCAGCAGTCGCGGTGGGAGGGCTTCGCCGCGGTCAGCGAGCACCTGAACGCGGACAACCCGACGCGCAGCCTGCTCGCGTTCGACAAGGTCTCCGTGGTCATCCACCTGGGCGCCGACGGTGAGGAGGCGACCGCGCAGTTTCTCGTCGACGGCCGGGTGCTCGCGACCAACGAGTCGTTCCACCTGCCGTCGTCCATCGGCATCATCCGCGTTCGTCACGGCAAGATCGTCCACTACACGGATTACACGAACGTGCTGCGTGGCGCCCAGGTCGCGGGTGTGCTCAAGCAGTTCGGCGCCTCGCTCGAGGCGCTCGGCTAGTGGTCGTCGCTGCAAGTTCGCCGGTTATGCGGCGAGGGCGAGGCCGCTGGCGGTCTTGAGGAGATCGGCGCGGGTGTACTTCCAGTCGAACGGGGCCGCGGTCTGGTTGTAGAGGTCCTGGAAGCCCATGACCCGGTCGCCGAGTGCGTCGAGGTCGGCGAAGTCCCCGCGTTCGATGGCCTTGCGCTGCAGGATCGAGAAGTAGATCTCCACCTGGTTCAACCAGGAGGCGTGGACCGGGAGGTGGACGAGCGTCGCGGTCGGATGGGCCGCGCTCATCCGGCGGATCGAGGTCTGGCCGTTGTGGGAGGAGCCGTTGTCGACGACCCAGAACACCCTGCGTGCCGAGGCGTAGGGCTCGGCCGTCATGACCTGGTCGACGAGCCGGTGAAACGGGGCGATGCCGGTGGTCGGCTCGATCCGGCCGATGACGTGGGCATGGTGGACGTCGTAGGCGGCGAAGTAGGCCAGGGTGCCGCCGCGTTGGTACTCGAACTCGACGCGCGGTCCGTGACGGGCCTGGGCGGGCGCGGTCGGGTGGCAGCGGCGCAGTGCCTGCAGTTGGGACTTCTCATCGGCTGAGATCACATAGTCGTTCTCGCCGAGTGGTGCACCGTCCCAGATCCGAGCGTAGAGATCGAGGACCCGGGAGGCCTTCGCGACGAACGCCGGATCCCTGGGGAAGATCCACGAGCGGTGCTGCCAGGGGCGGATCGCATCCCGGGCCAGCCAGCGTCCGACCGACGACGCTGACACGCCCGCCACGATGCCCTCCCGGGCCGCGTGGCGGGCGAGTTCGGCGTTCGACCAGCGTTCCAGCGGCGCACCGACGTCCGCGGGCCGGGTGCACGCCAACGCCTTGACCTCGGCGACCTGCACCGCGGTGAACCGGGCCGGCCGACCCGAACGGGGCCGGTCCACCAGCCCGGCGAGCCCTTCACGGGCGAACCGGCCCCGCCACTTGCCCACGGTGTCCTCGCAGACACCGAGATCGGTGGCGATCGTCGTGTTGCTCGCACCGTCGGCGGCGGCGAGCACGATCGCCGCGCGCAGCCAGTCACGGCGCGGCACCGTCAACGAACGGGCACGGCCCGCCAGAACGGCACGGACGTCGCAGGTCAGGGTGATCGCGGTGGCACGGCGGGACACCCTCCCGGTCCTACCGGGCCAGCCACGCCCCCAAGGCACACCACGATCAACCCCCGGCCACAATCAGACCGTGGCGGGTATCCCGGAATCGACGAAGATCTCCTTGCGGCAGCGTCTCGTCGCGCATGCCGCCACGAACTGGCCCGGGATCAGCGTGTCCACCCGCTACCGGGGTCGGTTCGCCTACGTCACCGCGACCGATCCCGACGGCGACGACCAGCCCCTGTGCCGGCTCCGCTACGGCGGCTACGCCAACCAGTGGGGCTTCGCGATCTGGCGCGCCAGCCACGACGACTACGCCGACTCCGTCCTGGCCGACGGCTCACCGACCGGCACCGCCGAAGCAGCCCTCGACCTCGCCGCCGGCCTCTACCTACCCGCCACCACCCATCACCGACGAACTAACGGCGGCGACCACTAGCCGCTGCGCGCGGGAGCAGCAGGACGGCGCGGCCCGGCGGGGCCAGCCCCGCCGGGCCGCGCCGGCGACCGACCGGGCTCGAGCAGACCGAGGAGTGACGTCGCCGTGAGTACCGTGAGTACGCCCGCAGCGGTAGCGGACGAATCCGACCGGCTGGATCCGGCGCTGCGCAGGCTGATCGCCGTGCTGATCATCGGTGCGATGGCGCCGCTGCTGGACACCACGATCGTCAACGTCGCGCTGAACACCATCGTGCACGACCTGCACACCACGGTCTCCGCCGTCCAGTGGGTCAGCACGAGCTACCTGCTCGCCATGGGGATGTCGATCCCGCTGGCGGGATGGGCCGTCGCCCGCTTCGGCGGCAGGCAGACCTGGATGATGTCGCTCGTCCTGTTCCTGGTCGGCTCGGCGCTGGCCGGGGTGGCGTGGAACATCGGCAGCCTGATCGCCTTCCGGGTGGTCCAGGGCACCGCGAGCGGCATGGTGCTGCCGGTGCTGCAGACGCTGCTTCTGCAGGCGGCTGGCGGGCGCCGCACCGGGCGGCTGATGTCCGCGGTGAGCATGCCCGCCGTGATCGCGCCCATACTTGGGCCGGTGCTCGGCGGTCTGATCGTCGGCAACACCACCTGGCGGTGGATCTTCCTGATCAACATTCCCGTCTGCCTGGTCGGTATGTTGCTCGCCTGGCGGGGTCTCGAACCCACCAGCGCGCGGCCCGGTGACCCTCTGGACGCGGTGGGCCTGGCCCTGCTCTCGCCCGGCATCGCGGGCATCCTGCTGGCCCTGTCCCAGTTCAGCAGCCGCCGCGAGTTCGGCCTTCCGGTGATCATCCCGCTCGTTCTCGGGCTGGCGTTGCTCGTCGCGTTCGTCGTGCACGTGCTGCGCGGGCGCGTCGCCAACCCGATCATCGACGTCCGGCTCTTCCAGGTGCGTGCCTTCAGCGCCGCCTGCGCCCTGCTGTTCCTGTCGGGCCTGTCGCTGTTCGGTGGAACGCTGCTGGTTCCCCTCTTCCTCCAGCAGGCCCGCGGCTACTCCGCGCTGTCGGCGGGCCTGCTCCTAGTGGCTCAGGGGGTGGGGGCGATGCTCGCCCGGAGCACGGTGGGCAAACTGGCCGACCGCACGGGCTCGAGACCTCTTGTGCTGGTCGGCATCGTCCTGATCGCGCTGCCGATCATCGGCTTCACTCAGGTCGGCAGCCACACCCAGGTGCTGTTCATGGCCGCCTTCCTGCTGGTCTTCGGCTGCGGTATCAGCACGGTGAGCATCGCGGTGATGACCTCGGCCTTCCAGGGGCTGGACCGCGCGCAGGTCCCGCACGCGAGCGGGGCCACCCGAATCGTGCTCCAGGTCGGCGGCTCGTTCGGCGCGTCGATCGTCTCGCTCATCCTCGCCCGACAGATCGCCACGCACGGCGGGGGAGGCCAGACCGGCCTGATCACCGCGTTCAGTCACACGTTCTGGTGGGCGGCCGGGTTCGCCCTGATAGCGCTGATCCCCGCGGCGTTCCTCCCTGGGCGCGGGCATCAGCTCGCGCCGGCCGTCCCGAAACAGCCGCGGGGGGAGGATGCGCGCCACTGACCCGGTGCTCTTCCTCGGCAGCGACCAGCCCCGGGTGGACGATCTCTCGTCCGCCCAGGGCTGTCGTCGTGGTGCGCCCGGCATGGGCAGTCGTTTGGAGGTGGAAGTCCTCTGGGGGATGCGGCGGTGCCAACCCTGAGCTGGAGGCAACGGCGTCATCGTGAGGTGGGGGCGGGAGGAAGCCCGAGGCGAGACCCCTGCACCGAGGGACACGAACCGCGTAGGAGGCGTTTCGGTCGGGTGAGCCAGCACGCGATGGTGAAGCCCGTCACCGCCAAGAAGGCCGGGGCGTAAACGCGGGCGTAGGGGGACAGCGGCTGTTCTTATCCGGGGAGGTCTGCCCGCACCGTGATCCGTGCGTCCGCGCGTAGCACACATGGGGCCTGCGTGGACTGTGGCAGAAGTCAGCAGTGGCCGTAGTACCAGCCGGGATCTTGTGGGTGGCTGGGAAGGGCCGAACGTTGGGATGAGCGGACGAGGGAGTGTTGCTCGCGCCAGTCGCGGGGATCGCCGCCCCCCGATCCAGGGGCCGTTGTGGGAGGAGACGGTGCATCCGTCGGAGACCACGGTGGGCGTAGCTACGGGTCGGCGCGCATTGGCGAGTCCGTTTCCGGGCCGGCAGGTGGCCTGTGGTCACGGGAGAACCTGTCGGTGGCGTTGCGGCGTGTCGAGGCCAATCGTGGCGCGCCGGGGGTGGACGGGATGACCACGGCCGAGTTGCGGCCGTGGCTGGTTGTTCACTGGCCGGTGGTGCGGGAGGCGTTGGACGCGGGGAGTTACCGACCTGCGCCGGTCCGCCAGGTGATGATCCCGAAGCCTGGGGGCGGTCAGCGGATGCTGGGAGTTCCGACGGTCAGGGCATAGTGCTGAATTGCCCAGGCCGTCTTTGGGTTTTCTAACGGTGACCCATCCGTTTCACGCGTTTGCTGGCCGGCGTCTGGAGATTTTGTATGTCAAGCGCCGGGGTGGTGGGCTGGTGTTTGTCTGCGTGCGTGATGTGAGCCGGACGGTGACGTTGCCGCAGGCGTGGACGGATCGTGGGGAGGCCCCGATGACCCTACGGCTGTCGGTGGAGCAGCTGGGTGCTGCACGGGCGCTGGCCGATGCCCTGCTGCGCCGGGGTGAGCGCGTCGGGGCGGGGCAGGGGGAGGACAGCGGGGAGGTGGCGTGCGAGGCCCCGGCGGGGCCGGGATCGAGGGGCCATGGCGGGGCTGGGGGTGTGGCGCGAGCAGGTGATGGTGCTGGCGAACATGGTCGAGGCGGTGCTGGAGGGTCGCTGTGAACGGGCTGTCGAAGATCACCGCGTCGCATCGGTCCCGGGTGGCGGTGGTCTACCTGCGGCAGTCGACGCTGGTGCAGGTGCGGGACAACACCGCCTCCACGGTGCGGCAGTACGGCCTGGTGGACACGGCCGTGGAGCTGGGCTGGGACCGCGAGAACGTGCGGGTGATCGACGCGGACCTGGGGGTGTCGGGGACGTTCGGTGCCGACCGCGAGGGCTTCCGCGACCTGGTGGCCCAGGTGTGTCTGGGCGAGATCGGGGCGATCTTCGGGTTGGAGGTGTCCCGGCTGGCCCGCTCGTCGGCGGACTTCGCCCGCCTGCTGGAGTTGGCCCGTCTGACGGATGCGCTGCTGGTGGACGCCGACGGTGTCTACGATCTCGCGGACATCAACGACCGCCTCCTGCTCGGGCTGAAGGGCAGTATGTCCGAGTGTGAGCTGCACCTGCTGACGGGCCGGCTGCAGGGCGCGAAACGGGCCGCGGCCGAACGCGGCGAGCTGCGTTTCCCGCTGCCGGTCGGCTACGTCTACGACGACGAGGGTGTCTGCGTGATCGACCCGGATCAGGAGGTGCAGGGGGCCATCCGGGACGTCTTCGCCGCGTTCGCCGCGGGCGGCTCGGCGTTCCAGGTGGTGGCCGCGTTCGTTCGGCGGCGGTTCCCGCTGCGGGCCTATGGGGGGATCTGGGCCGGGCAGTTGCGATGGGGCCGGCTGACGCACTCCCGGGCGCTGGGGGTGCTGTCCAACCCGTGCTATGCGGGCACCTACGTCTACGGCCGGTACGCCACCTGCCGGACGGTGCGCCCGGACGGCACCGTGCACACCGGGGTGCGGCTGCGCCCGCGCGAGCAGTGGCCCGTGGTGCGCCACGGCCACCACGAGAGCTACATCAGCTGGGAGGAGTATGTGGCCATCGAGGCGAGGCTTTCGGCCAACTGCACCCACCAGGGGGCCCGCCCGGCGCGGGAGGGCCTGGCCCTGTGCCAGGGGATCATGTTCTGCGGGTCGTGCGGGCGGCCGATGACCACCCGCTACTACCCACAGGGGCGGGCGGCCTACGGCTGCTCGTCGTCGCGCGCCGACCACGAGGCCACGCCCACCTGCCGGTCGATCCGCGCCGACGTCGTCGACGACGCGGTGGCCGGCCTGCTACTGGCCACGGTGTCGCCGGGGCAGATCGAACAAGCCCTGGCCGCCGCGGACGAGGTCACCTCCCGGCACACCCGCGCCCACCGCGCGGCCGAGCTGGCCGTGGAACGCGCCCGCTACGACGCCGACCGCGCCGAGCGGGCGTTGGGCGCGGTGGAGCCGGAGAACCGGCTGGTCGCCCGCACCCTGGAGACCCGCTGGGAAGCCAGACTGTCCGCCTTGGCCGAAGCCGAGGCCGCCCTGGCCGCTGTCCGGGAGCGCAGGCCGGCGCTGCCGGACCGGGACGGCCTGCGCGCACTGGCCGCGGACCTGCCCGGACTCTGGCACAACCCGCACACCCGGGACCGGGACCGCAAGCGGCTGCTGCGCACCCTCATCTCGGACGTCACCCTGCTGCCCGAGACCGACCGGGCCCGCGCCCGGCTTGGGGTGCGCTGGCACACCGGCGCCACCGACGAACTCGCCCTGCGCAGACCGGCCACCTCGCCACAGGTGCGCAGGACCCCGGCCCCGGCCCGCCAGCTGATCGCCCGGCTCGGCCCGGACCATTCCGACGCCGAGATCGTCACCGCACTCGCCGACGCCGGGCTGACCACCGCAACCGGCCGTCCCTACGACGAAGCGGCCGTCGCCTGGGTCCGCCACGCCTTCCACATCCCCGGCCGGTGTCCGTTCCGGGACGGGGAGATCTCCGTCGACCAGGTCGCGGCGACCCTCGGGATCACCGCCAACGCCGTCTACTACTGGCTCACCCACGACCGGCTGGCCGGCCGCAAGGATCTCTCCGGACGCTGGTGCATCCCCTGGAACGCCCAGGTCGAGGCCGCCTGTCGCCGCCAGATCGACGCCTCCGGCCACCTCATCCCCCGCACCCCCGGCCCCCGTGAGGTCCTGCCCGGCGACGTCACCGTCCACGAGGCCGCCACCCGGCTCGGCGTGCCCGACGACGTCGTCTACTACCGCATCCGTATCGGCCAGCTGACCGCGCGGCGCACCCCGAGCGGGTGCCTGAGCCTCCCGTGGAACCCGCAGGCCGAGGCCGCCTGCCGCACGCGGATCGCACATCCCGGATCCGGCCCGACCGGCCCGGGCAGCCGGCCCCTCCCGCACGCCGCCACCGCACACGGAGACATCAGCGTCCAGCAGGCCGCCACCAGGCTCGGTATCCCCACCGCGCAGGTCTACTACTGGATCCGCCGCGGCTACCTGACCGCCTACCGCCTCAACGCTGGCCGGGTCGCCATCCCCTGGAACGACCAGGTGGAAACCGCCTGCCTCCACCGCGCCGCCCGCACCGTGAAAGTCAACTCCACAACCCAAACGATCACAGCGAGATGAACAGTATGAAGGCACCACGTTCACCGACGCCGGCATCACCACCGTCAAGATCCCACCCCGAACCCTGCGGGCGAACGCCTACGCGGAACGGTTCATCCGCACGGTCCGGACCGAGGTCACCGACCGGATGCTGATCTTCGGTGAGCGGCACCTTCGCGTTGCCCTGGCCGAGTACGCACGGAACTACAACAGACGACGACCCCATCGTGGCCGCGACCTTCAACCACCACAGCCCGATCACCCCGTCGCGGACCTGACCCAGGAACGGATCAAGCGCCGGCCCGTCCTCGGCGGCTTGATCAACGAATATGAACGAGCCGCCTAAAACCCCCGGTCAACGCGGGTGCCCGAGTTTTGACACCCCGACGTGGTCCTGAACCATCCGCGAGAATTGCTTCTTTACACGCGGGCTGACCGTAGCACTCCGCTGCGGGAGTCGAGGCGAAATTCTGCATAATACCCCGCATTGATGGCCGCAAGGAGTCCGTCAGTGGGATGAAAGATCGCGCGGCTAACGTCGTCGCTGTCCACAGTGCCTGGTCGGGCGTGCCGCATCCGGCGCCGCGAGGCCATGCGCGACGACTACATCCTCTCCGCTGGAAGGGGAAATCGGCAATGACGGTAATGACCACACGGACCGGTGTCGAACAGGATTTCGGCCGACTTTCGACGCGAGAAGGTGCCGGTACGACACGCGGGATCCTACCTTGACGGCCCGCGCCGCGGTGCTGTCCGGGCTGGGCGGTTGGGTGCCGCCCCGGCTGGTGACCAACGACCAGCTCGCCGAGGAACTGGACACGACCGATGAATGGATCAGGACGCGAACCGGAATCCGCCAGCGGTTCGTCGTCGACGCGGGCATGGCAACGTCGGGTATCGCGATCGAGGCGGGGCGGCGCGCGCTGAGGTCCGCCGACCGGTCGAGGGTGGACCTGGTGGTGCTGGCGACCAGCACGCCGGATCACCCCTGTCCGGCGACGGCTCCCGAAGTCGCCAGCAGGCTCGGGCTCGGGGAGGCACCGGCCTTCGACATCGCGGCGGTGTGCAGTGGTTTCGTCTACGCGCTGGCCACGTCCGCGACGATGATCGCAAGCGGATCGGTCGACACCGCGTTGGTCATCGGGGCCGACTCGTTCTCCACCATCCTCAACCCGCGGGACCGCACCACCAGGGCGATCTTCGGTGACGGTGCCGGCGCCGTCGTCCTGCGGGCCGGCGAGGCCGGTGAGCGGGGTGCGATCCTCGGATTCGACCTCGGGAGCGACGGTTCCCAGGCCGACCTCATCACGGTGCCGGCCGGTGGCTCCGAGCAGCGCTCGATGGGGCTGCTCGCGCCGGAGGACGACTACTTCTTCGACATGCAGGGGCGCTCCGTCTTCCGCAACGCCGTGATCCGGATGAGCGAGTCCGCGGGGAAGGTGGCCGAGCGCGTCGGCTGGTCGGTCGGCGAGATCGACCGTGTCATCGCGCATCAGGCGAACGTCCGCATCCTGCACGCCGTCGCACTCGAGCTCGGGATTCCCGTGGAACGGCTGGTGGTGAACCTCGACCGGGTCGCGAACACGGTTGCGGCGTCCATCCCACTCGCCCTGGTCGACGGCGTCGTCTCCGGTCACCTGCAACCGGATGACCAGGTCATGCTCTGCGGATTCGGTGGCGGCCTCACCTGGGGAGCCGCGGGGCTGACGCTCCCGTCCCTGTCCGTCGAGCCGCTGCCCGGGCTCCCGCTCCCGACTCGTCCGCCCCTTCCCGCCGCGCTGCCCGTACCGGCTGCGGCCCGCTGATCGGAGAACATCATGAACGCGCTGGAAGGAACGCTCACCGACCTGCTCGTGTCCCGGCTCGGTGTCGTCGCCGAGGGCGTCACGCCCGACAGCACCTACGAGCAGCTGATGCTCGACTCTCTCGGTCTGATCGAGTTCCTCCTGATCATCAGGAAGGAGCTCGGGGTGTCGCTCGACGACGACGCCCTGCAGACCGGCACCACCCTGGCCGAGACCGCCAGGCTGGTCGAGGCGAAGGGGAGCCGGGTGTGACCGGTTCCTCGCCGGCCCGGTTCGACGCCGCGATCACCGGTCTGGGCCTGGTCAGCGCCGCCGGCATCGGGACGGACGCCACCTGGGAGCGGGTGTGTTCCGGGGTGTCCACGGCGGCGCGGGACCCGGCCCTGGCCGGTCTCCCGGTCGACTTCTCCTGCCGGGTGCCGGACTTCGACGGGACGAAGCTGCTGGGCCGAGCCATGGCCTGGCGGCTCGACCGGTTCGTCCAGCTTGCGATCGTGGCCGCTCGCCAGGCGATCGCCGATGCCCGGCTGGACCCGGGGACGTGGGACGGCGCGCGCGTCGGCGTGGTGATCGGCAACTCGCTTGGCGGCACCGACACCTGGGAACGGCAGCACCGCTCTCTCGTCGAAGGCGCGCCGGAGGACGTCTCGCCGTTGATGATCCCTATGGGGATGGCGAACATGGTCGCGGGCTGCGTGGCGATCGACTGCCAGGCGCTCGGCCCAAGTCTGGTCACGGCGACGGCCTGTGCGTCCGGCTCCACCGCCGTAGGTCTCGCCCGGGACCTGCTGCGGTCCGACACCTGCGACGTCGTGATAGCCGGCGGTGCCGAGTCGGCCCTGTCCGCGGGTGCGATCACCGGCCTGCAGCGGATGGGCGCGCTGTCGGCCCGGCGTGACGACCCGGCCGCCGCGTCGCGCCCGTTCGACGTGGCCCGGGACGGGTTCGTCGCCGGTGAGGGCGCTGGGATCCTCGTTCTTGAGCGGCCCGCCGACGCCCGCGCCCGCGGGGCCGACGTCCACGCCCTGGTCAGCGGATTTGGAGCCTCGTCGGACGCGTACCACGCGACTGCGCCTGATCCGGCCGGGGCGGGCATCGAGCGGGCGGTGCGGGCGGCTCTGCGAGACGCGGGGATCGCCGGCGACGACGTCGACCATGTCAACGCGCACGGCACGTCGACGCCGCTCAACGACGTCACCGAGGCCAGGGCGCTGCGCCGGACCCTCGGCGAGCGTCCCCTGGTGACGTCGACCAAGGGGGTGACTGGCCACGCCCTGGCCGCAGCCGGCTCCATCGAGGCCGGTCTCACCGCGTTGGCGCTGCGCCACGGCGCCGTCCCGCCGACGGCGAATCTCACCGACCTGGATCCCGCGGTCGACCTGACGGTCGTCGCCGGCACGGCGACGACCGCGTCCCTCGATGTGGCGCTGAGCACCTCGCTGGGATTCGGCGGTCACAACGCGGCGCTGGTGCTCCTCGCCGCCTGAGTCCGAAAGGAGAACGTGGGATGCAGGTACGGAAACTCGGCGCAACCGGGGTCGAGGTCGGCGGGATCGGCCTGGGCTGCATGGGGATGAGCTGGCTCTACAAGGAGTCCGAACTCGACGACAACCGTTCGGTCGAGGTGATCCGGGAAGCCGTCGACCTCGGCGTGACCCTGCTCGATACCGCGGACATCTATGGTGCCGGCCACAACGAGGAGCTGCTCGGCCGGGCCGCCGTCGGTCGGCGCGAGGACGTGGTCGTCGCCACGAAGTTCGGCATCGTGATCGAGGACCTGGCTGCCCGGAGGTCACATCTCGACGGGTCGCCCGCCTATCTGCGCACGGCGATCGAGGCGAGCCTGCGCCGGCTTGGCACCGAAGTCATCGACCTGTATTACCTGCACCGCGTCGACTCGGCCGTCCCGCTCGCGGACACCTGGGGGGCGATGGCCGAGCTGGTCGCCGAGGGCAAAGTGCGTTTCCTCGGCCTTTCCGAGGTCAGCGTGGCGCAGGCCGTCGAGGCGCACGCGATCCACCCGGTCACCGCGATCCAGTCGGAGCTGTCCCTGTGGACGCGGGACCCGCTCGGGCCGGACAAGGCGAGCGACGTCGTCCGATGGTGCGCCGACAACGAGGTGAGCTTCGTGCCGTTCGCCCCGCTGGGCCGCGGCTTCCTCACCGGTACCCTGCACGTCGACCGTTTCGAGGACTCCGATTTCCGGGCGACCAACCCGCGGTTCCGCGGACCCGCGATCGTGACGAACCAGCGCATCGTTGATGTCGTCCGCGAGGTGGCGGAGCGTCACTCCGCGACGCCGGCGCAGGTGGCCATCGCCTGGACGCTGGCCCACGGCAGTCAGGTCGTCCCCATTCCCGGCACAAAGAACCCTCGCTACCTGCGGGAGAACGTGGCGGCGACGGACCTGGTCCTGAGCGGCGAAGACCTGGCGGATCTCGACGCGGTGCCGGCGGCCGTCGGCACCAGGTACTGAGTCGCCATGGGCATCGATCCCGCCCGGATCGCGTTCTTCGACGTCGACGAAACACTCATCACCGTCAAGGGGATGCTCAGTTTTCTGGAGTTCCACCTCGGCGCGCCGGACCGGTACCGGCAGATCGCGGACCGGTTGCACCGGCTCGCGGCCGACGGGGTGCCACGCGGGGAGACCAACCGGCTCTATTACGAGGTCTTCGCTGGCCAGCGGGAGACCGAGGTGGCCGCAAGCGGCCGGCGGTGGTTCCAACAGGAGATGGTGGGGGGCTCGCTCTTCCACGGCGAGCTGGTGCGGGTGCTGCGCCGACTCCAGGCCGCCGGGACGATCATCGTCCTGGTGTCGGGATCGTTCTCGGCCTGCCTGGACCCGATCGCGGAACACCTCGGGGCGGATCAGGTGCTCGGTACGGTCCCCGAAGTCCGTGCCGGCCGGTACACCGGCCGGGTGGTCCGCACCGTCATCGGTGAGGGCAAGGCCACCGCGGCCCGGGCGTTGCTCGCCGAGTTCGGCGTCGACGGGCGGCTCTGCGTCGCCTACGGCGATCACTCCTCGGACCTGCCGATGCTCGCGGCCGTGGGCCACGCCGGCGTGGTCGGACAGGACCCGGTTCTCCTCGCCCATGCGGCCGAGCGCGGCTGGGACCTTCTTCCCGGCATTCCGACACGAGGCAATGGGAAGGCATGATGTACCTCAGATCGGGGTTCGGTCTCCGAGCGGTCCGAGCGTGGTTGCCCGACGCGACCGTGTCCGCCCGAGACGCGATCGGCCAGGGCCACATCAGCGAACAGGACCTGGCGAACACCGCCGTCATCCGGGTACCGGTCGCGCGGGATGTCGCGGCGCCGGAAATGGCGGTCCGGGCCGCGCGGGCGGCGCTGTACGCCGCCGGCTGGGACGGAAGCCGCCTCGGTTTCAGCGCGCACGCCTGGATCCATCACCAGGGGCACGACTTCTGGTCGCCCGCGCACTACATCGCCGATCAGCTCGGTGCCCGCCGCAGCGTCCCGCTGGGCATCCAGGTCATGTGCAACGGCGGAGGGGTCGCCCTGGAGGCGGCCTGCGCCCGCCTGCTCGCCGACAGCACGACCGGCGCCGCGCTGGTGACGACGGCCGACTGTTTCCGCGACGAGGGATTCGACGGCTGGAGCGGTGACTACGGAGTCTTCTACGGTGACGGCGCGACGGCCATGCTCCTGCACGAGCGGGACGACGCGGTGGACGAGCTGACGCTGCTCGGTCTGGCCAGCGGGGCGGTCTCCGCCGCTGAGGGGCTGCACCGCGGTCGCGACCCCTTCACCCCGGCGAGCCGGTGGCTCAGCGAGCGAGTGGACGTGAGGCGGACGAAGAAGGCCTTCATGGAGGACGTCGGCACCGCCGGCTTTTTCCGGGACGTGCACGCGACGCTCCGTCGCATCATCGCGGACTGCCTCGCCGACAGCGGCCTCACCTCCGACGATCCGCGGCTGCGCCTCATCGCCCTGCCCCGGGTCGGTCTCAAGGTGCGGCAGGAGACCTATCACCCGGCCGTTGAGAACGCCACCACCGCCAAGATCGTGGACCTCGGCGCGGAGACCGGGCATCTGGGCGCGGGCGACATGGGGGCGAACCTCGCCGCGATCGTCGAACAGGACCTGCTCGCCCCGGGCGAGTTCGCCCTGGTGATCGGCGCCGGCGGTGGCTTCAGCTTCTCCTGCGCGGCCGTCGGCCGACCGGCGGCCTGACCCGGTCGCGCGTCCTTCTCCGCGCCACCCGTCCCCTCCGTTCTTTTCGCCCTACTCGGCCCCACCAGTTCTGGGAACAAGGACCTCTGCCATGAATGCGCCTTCCGTGGGCGGCCGCGGCCGCCCGGTGATTGTTCTGATCGCGGTCTGCCTGGCCGTGCTGACCCTGCCGGCCTCCCTGACCGGCACGTCCGTCGCCCTGCCGCGGATCGGTGTCGACCTGCACGCCGGGTACGCTCCGTTGCAGTGGGTGGTCAACTCCTACGCAAGTAGTACGTCGTAGCAACGTCTGACCTGCATAGATGTACCCCGCTTTCCCTGCAAGCGGGGTACCTTCGCGCGCTCGGGGCCTAGCTGCCGCAGATGGGCGCTGAGGTCGCGTCCGGCGCCGGGTCGGTTCGGTGCGACCATCCGGCCGCAGGGGCGGCGTCGTCCGATCTTGCTTCCCCTGGGACGCCGGCTCGTAGCGGAAACGTTCATCACGTGATGATCGCTCGATGGAAGGTGCGTTGTGGACCCTGCCGATGTCCGCAGGGGCACAGAGAATCGACCGGCGGCATTCCTCGGGATTCCCTGAATCGGCGGACTATCCGACGTCCACCGGGTATCATGAAAGAGAATTGAATAGAGCGGCCCGGGACGGTGTTGGTAGCACCATTCCCGGGCCTTGATCCCAAATCCTGCGTGAACAGGAGAGTGGAACCCATGGCCATGATGCCATACGGGACGGGCGGCGATAGCCGGTCCCATCTACAGGTCGTGTTGCAGGCGCACCCGGCGGAAGACGCTGAGATTCAGCTGCCGAAGCACACCCAGTACGCCGCGTTGCGGCCGGTGCTGCTGCTCCCGGGTGGGGTGCGGGTGATGGTGGACCCGAACGCGCCGTTGGACGTGGCGGGCAAGTGGTGGGACTCGGTGACCCTGGCCGGCACGATGGCTTCTCTGTGGTACCAGTCGCAGGTCACCGGATTCCCGGGCGGTCGCCACCGTCGGGACAGGGGCCAGTGATGGCCGGCACGGTGCGGGCGCTGAGTTTCACCCGACACACCGGCACTGGGGACAGTGCGGAACAGCGGGACGTGTTCACCTCGGCGTGCGCGGCACGGGGCTGGTCCGCTGGTGGTGCGGTGCGTGAGTTCGGGTCGGGGCTGCGGGCCTGGTGGGCGGCACTGCGCCTGGTCCGGGCGGGCCGCTATGACGTGGTCGTGGTCGACAGCATCGACCGCCTTGCCGAGACAGAATCGGGCCAGCTGGCCGCGTTGGAGATGCTGCGCTGTGCCGGTGTGCGGCTGCTCGTGGCCCGGGACGGAACCGACACGGCCGATCCGGTCGGCGCTGAGCTGGTCGCCTCGCTCCTGACCGTGTAACACCTGGTGGCACCCGAACGGCCGGTAACCCGGATCACGGTTACCGGCCGTTTCCCGTCGGCGGAAATCTACGCCACGACACGTTTTTGTCTTTCACATACTCCGGGCTGAGCTGATCTCCTCCGTCGGTCGGGCAGGCCGCGCCTTACCCCGGGTTCTCCGGCCGTGCACGAGCGCCAACGTTGCCGGTGCCTGCTGGGTGCTGTGCGCTCTTGCGCGGTCGGGGGTTCCGGGGTAACCCCTCTGGGTGTCCGTCCGGCGGAGGCGATCAGCGGACATCCGCCGCACCTCCCCCTCCTCCAGAGCGAGGGCCGGGGTCTGGGGCAGCGCCCCAGAAAACACCAGCGTCAACCGCACACACCCCGCTCCGTCAGATCTCGCGGCCTTGGGGCGTAGCCCCCCGGGTATGAGCTGCCCGAAGGGCATCCGTATCTCTCACGAACCGCAGGCTTCCGCCTTTCCCGGCGTGCGGCGGGTGGTCTGACGCTCCGACGGGCCGACGCACCGACACACCCGGCAGGCCGACGCACCGGTGGGGAGCCGACCGAAGGGAGGCGGGGCCCCGCCGCGTGCGGCGAGCCCGGCCGGGCGTGGCGAGTGCGGCGCGCACGGCGTGTGCGGCAGGGCGTCCGCGCGCCCCGTAGGGGCGCCTTGAAACGGTACAGAACATTAGCGAGGATCTTGAACTACTCGGGGATCCGGGTTGTCGGGGTCACCTGGCAGTAGTTCTCGACCTCGGCTGCAATGTCGAGTGCCTGCGGCGATCGTCCGTACCGCTGGTCGGTCAGCGCACCTTGAATGCGCTGCATGAGGGTGCGGATCCCGTGGTTGCGGCGCTGGGCTGGGATGGCTAGGACGGGCCGGAGGGCGTCTTGGGCGCCGTCGACGTCACCCCGGCGGGTGCGAGCCAGAGCGAGGTTGATGTGGGCCCCGGCTCGGCTGCCGTAGCTGGCGTTACCTGCGGCGGCGAAGGCTTCCACGGCGTCCATGGCTGCCTGCTCGGCGCGTGGGTCCTCGGGGAGTCGGGTAAGGGCATCGGATGCGATGAACAGTTGGACGGCTACCGGGGTGGAGAGTTCACCCCCGATCTCGTCCAGGTCGTCGGGACGGGTCCGCTCGCGGAGGTCTACGGCTCGCGTGATGGCGGCATGGGCCTGTGCGCTGTCGCCGAGTGCCGCATGGGCACGGGCTGCCTGTACGGCGGTCTCTATCGCTGCCGTGCCGTGAACGAGGTGGACGTCTGCTTCGGCTGCTTCGATGTAGCGCAGTGCCTCGTGTGGTGCCCCTGTCCAGTAGGCGGCGCGGGCCTGTTCGGTGCGTACCCAGATGCGCAGGCCGGGATGATCTGCCCGGTCGGCGCACAGGTAGGCGACGCGGGCGTAGATGTCGGCGGTTGTGTGCTGGCTGAGGTCGACTCCTGCGCGGGCGAGGAGGCCGGAGGTGATTGCTGCGAGAAAGTAGAGGTCCCGGGCCTGGTCTGGCGGAGTTGGGCCGTCCAGGAGTCTGAAGGCGACGCGCTGTGCGTCGAGTAGCGGGCCTACAAGGTTCGTCGCCTCGGTCGGGAACGCGATGGCGAGGCTGCGTACCTGTTGGTGGAGGAAGTCGAGAACTTCCGGTCGAGCCGCGGCCCGTTCGGCGTTGACCAGGAAGTTAAACGCCTCTTCTGATTCGGTCATGATCCGCCTCTCCGGCCCGTCGGTATCGGGCGGGCGTGAAGCGGTGTACCCGCCGATGTCTCCAGAGTAAGGCGGCGGAGAGGACGCGGCCCGGTCACTGGGAGAGTCGGCCTGCTGCGGAGTCGTCTGGGCGTGCTCGGCGGGGAGCCGGTGGCGGAATCCCAGGTCGGCGTCTCCAGTGCCGAAGATGTGCCGGTAGCTGGCGCGGTAGTCGGCGCCGGGGTAGGTCTGCCCGCGTTCGTGCTTGCCGATGACTTCGGCGGTCGCCAGTGGCGGGGTGAAGCTTCGTTCACGGGCGCTGTCGACGTCGATATTGCGGATGCGTTCGGCGAGCGTGGGAAGGGTGAGCCCGTACTGAAGCCGATGCCGGCGGAGCATAGAGGGGTTCCATCCGGGGTGCTCTGTCGCGCGATGTGGCGTCACGGGTGCCTCCCAGAACAAGGGGTTGCACGAAGCGTAGCGGCCCATGTTCGGTGGCGGACCGGGCGGCAGGGAAGTCACCGTGGATTCGGCTGGTCGACTGATCATTTGACCTGCGATTCGACTGGTCACGTCAACCGGACAACGGCTCTGATCGCCGGACGGGCCGTCGGTGACAGCCGGTTACTTGACGTGGCATCTGTCCTTGGGCACGTGCGGAATCCGCGTTGAACTTCTCGTAGCGGCCCTGGTCGGGCTTGGGGCCGTCCCCCCCGGCCGGTGCCGTTGGGGGCCTGGGGTGCCGTGGCTGGAGTGCGCAGCATTCTTGGTCCCACAGGTACCGGGGGTTCGCGGTCTGACGGATGCGGTCGGTAGAGGTGGGAGCGATGAAGGACGAGGACAGGTACGACGTCGACGATGACGACTGGGAGTGGGATGACGAGAACGGGTATTCCTACGGGGCTCGCGCGAATGGTGAACCTCCGGGACGTGATGACCCCGTCGGGAGCCTTCGCGCTGGTAGTGCCGGGCGCTCAGGTGGTCGCCCCATTCGCGGATCTGCGGTCGATGGCGAACTATGCCCACCGGCACGGGATCACGATTCCGGGATACCGTGCGCTTCCGTTCCTGGACTTGGGGATGATCGCGAGCCTTTGAGGGATCTGGCTCTGGCTCTTCGTCCGGGGCCCGAGTAATGGCGAGTGGGGCGGTCACGGCCACGGGGTGGGAATTTCACACGGGCCAGCTCCCGGAGTTCGTGCCCTGGCACCGCGACGGTTTGATCATCGGCATGCTGCCAGAGCCGTTGCGGGCGGACAGCGAGGCACAGGAGATGCTGCTGTCCGACCAGTTGGCGGTGGACGAGGAAATCATGGTGGGGGCAAGTATTGGGATTGCCCAGCTTGCTCCGGTGGGGCTCGTACTGATGCACCGCAGGTTCACGTCGCTGATGGAATCCCGGGTGGCGTGGGCGGTCGGTATCCGGCTGCGGCGACAGAGGATCATGGCAGGTGAGTTGCCCCGGATCGTAATGGCGGGATCGAGACCGAACCCGGATGTGACACCGGACGGAGTGACGTTCAGTTTGCATCGGGTGCGCCTGCGCGACCACGAAGTGGTGTTGCCGATCGACGTCTGGGAGATCCATTTCCCTGCTCTGATTTGAAGGTCGACGCTGCGTCATAGTCAAGAATGACGCTCCGGTGAGCCTTCACCCAGATCCCCCGACGCGGAATCGGCCGCTGTCGGGTACCCAGGCGCGGTATTGGCCGCGCAAACACCAGGAAAGGTAGGGCGGAAAAATGGTGACGGTTGACCTCCAGTCGCACGAGGGTCCGGCGGAAAAGGATCCGGTGCTGCTGGTGTGCCTCGGTGAGGCGTCGATGGTGACACTCGGCCAGGGCAAGGGCAGCGCGGAGGACAAGCGGAAGGCGTATAACAGCTAGTCCGCGTCCTGCTGGTGCCTGGTTCCGCATGGGGCCAGGCACCAGTACGTTCAGGAAAGGACGAAAGGGATGGGAGACATGCGCTGGTTCGGGGGCTTCAGTAGCGCCGCAACGCCACCGCGGACCCCTGCCAACAGTGCGGAGGTGTGGCCGACCATTCCCGGATGCTGGACGGTCGGCCGATGGGACGGGCACGAGGTCCGCACGACGCACAGCGACCACCGAATGGTTGCGGTGATCGGCCCCTGCGCCATCACTCGGAATTCTTTGACGCGACTCGGAACGCACGGGGTTCCGGACGACGTGGCCTGGCAGTGGGCGGGTAGTTACACCACTGTGGAAGTCACCGACAGCCTTACCCGCATCTGGACCGACCTCGGTGGAGCATGGCCCATCTACACAGCCTCGCTGGACGGCGGGGTGTACTGGTCTTCCAGCTCACGCGCGTTGGCTGCGCTGACCGGTGCCGGGCCGGATCTGGATCGGTTGGCGATGTGGCTTTTGGCTCCGTCGGTGCCTGTCCTGTTTGCGGGGCGGTCCGCGTTCAAGGGCGTAGGGCTTGTACCCGCCGGACATCGCCTGACCCTGATCCGCTCGGGGGCGGTGCGGGCGGAACGGATGTGGTCGCCTCGACCATGCGCAGATTCACCCGGCAGGCGACTGCGGGCGGAACTGGCAGCGGCGGTGGCCGTGCGGGCAGTCAACGCGACAGCGCTGACAGCGGATATGTCAGGCGGGTTCGACTCGACATCTCTTGCTTGCTAGCCCATGCGTCGTCCGGCACTTCGCGGCCGGTGACCGGGGTGACGGTGCATCCAGTCGGCCGTGCCACGGGTGGGGACGTGGACTATGCGCGGCTCGCGGCCAGACATTCCGGAATCGTTCATCGCCTCATGCCGCTGGGCGCGGAGCACGCGCCGTATTCTGCGTTGGATGTTGTCCCGGTAACAGACGAACCGGCGCCGTCCACGATCGCGCATGCCCGATTTTCCGGTCAACTCGCCTGGATGCGGAGAACCTTCGACACTGATTGCCATTTGACTGGCGATGGCGGGGATAGCCTGCTGTGTTCTCCACCAATCATTCTGGCAGATTTGTTCGCGATCGGGCATAGCCGGCGGGCAGTGGTCGAAACGATCCGATGGGCGCGGTTGCGTAGGCTTCCCGTGTGGCCGCTGCTGCGGTCGGCTCACCGTGTCTCGCGAGAACGTCGCGCGGCAGCGCTGGCGGCGCTGGCCACGGAGTTGGGTGGAGGTTCCTCACGAAGTACCGCCGATGGCGATATCGGCTGGTGCGGGATCGAACCTCTTCCCTCATGGGCGACGTTGCAGGCACGGGAACGGGCACGGACTGTCGCCTCGGCGGTAGCTGAACGCACGGATGATCCCACCCCCGGTTCGTTTGCCACGGTCATGACCGGTGAAGGAATGGCGGAGGTGGGGCGCTCCGCGCGCGCCGATATTCAGCTTGCCGAAGCGGCCGGGGTAGCGCTGCACAACCCATTCACGGATTCTCGCGTGGTGGATACCTATCTGTCGGTTTCCCTGGGTGACCGTCCCGGCCCCGCCGACTACAAGCCCGTGTTGCGGGCTGCGATGGCGAACCTGTTCCCTGCCAGGCTGGCAGAGCGCACTACCAAGGGCGATTTCAATCCTGACCACTACCAGGGGATGCGCACGAACCTGGCTTCGCTCCATGCCCTGGCTGACGGCCGGTTGGCCGCTCTGGGCCTCGTCGAGCCCGGCGAGTTCCGACAGACGTTGACGATGATGGCCGCAGGGCTCCCTGTCCCGTTCGCCACCGTGGAGCCGGCTTTGGCGGCGGAGGTATGGCTACGGGCCCTGGGTGACACATCCGATGTGGCGTGGATTCCAAGAACCACGGAGAGCGATAGATAATGTCATGTGAGTACATCAGCGTCCCCGAACACGTTCGTGCGCTCGATGTCGGCCCGGCCACCGTGATCGTCAACTACCGCAACGGCCGTGCTGATGTACTGACCGGGCCGGCCGCGCGCTGGTGGGAGGCGGCAACGACCAGCGGGTACGGCGACCCGTCAGGGCTGCTGGACACCCAGTCCGCGCGGGCCCTGCGTGAACAGCTCCTTACGGCAGAACTGATCATGGAGACCCTTCGACATCGGGCGGGCCAACCGACGGCGGTCGGGCCGTCGTGGGTGCCAAGCTGGGGAACGCAGGAGATGCAGGCCGGGCGCACGACGGCCGGATCCGCATCCTGCGGGATGACCTTGCGTGCGGGTGTGGCCCTACTCGTCGTGCTCGGCGCGCTCTCGGCCGGACAAGGTCGCAGCCGGATGGCGCGGCTACTTCGTCTGCTGACGTGGGCCACGCGACGCACCAGGGTCAACGCCTCAGCTGATCACCTCATGGAAGCGGTCAACGCCGTCCGGCGGGCAGGAACGGTCATGCCGGGTCGTGTTGCCTGCCTCGAAGAATCATCAGCGGCGTTCCTCCTGCTGGCCATGGGCCGGAAGCGGGTGACGTGGTGCCACGGCGCAGCAGCCGACCCTGTCCGGCTCCATGCCTGGGTGGAGACTGACGACGGACAGCGGGTTGCCGAACCGTCGTCAACCGCACGGTTCGGCGTCCTGCGCGCCGTACCCGAACGCGACAACGGAAGCGAGAACAGGCGTGCATGAACCGATCGTGTGGATCCGGGGCGAACGCGCTGGGCTCGGCCCGTTCTCCAGCAACCTCGTCGATCTTTACTGGCAGTGGGAGCAGGATCCTGGCGTCCTGGTCGGCTACGGTCGCCAGACACCGGACTCGCTGGAAAACCGGCGAGAGGGGTTCCAGCATCAGGCGCGCGGCACGGACGATCAGCTGAGGTTCACCGTCTACGACGTGACCACGGATCCGCCGACCCCCGCTGGCACCACCGCCGTTCTCATCGACCATCACGTGCGAACCGGGGAGTTCGTGATCCAGCTCGGCCCGGCCAGCCGTGGCAACGGTATCGGTACCGAAGCGACGCGGCTCACACTCGACTACGCCTTTCACGTGACGAACCTGCGATGCGTCCACCTATCGGTACTCTCTCCGAACCTGGCTGCGATCCGGGCCTACGAGAAAGCTGGTTTCCGCAGGATCGGGGAGCGTCGAAACTCCGGATACTGGCTGGGTGAGCTTGCCAACGAAACGCTGATGGACGCGATACCCGCCGACTTCCCGGGGCCGTCTGCGGTACGGCAGGCCGTCGAGTCGGACCGGTAGAGCAACGATTCTCGCGGAACTATCCCTACCGATCCACCCCCGCCAGGCGACCCCGCGGCCTTCCCGACCCTTCCCCTCGGGTGGAGGTGCCCCGGGGTCGTCGCCATGCCCCCTGGCACCCAATGCGCCGGGGTGGTATCGTCAATGACGGCATTCGAGGGTTCTGAACCCTGCGCCACGATGATCTTTTTCTTGTACGGCAGTACGCCACATTGTCGGGCTGTCCACATGTGAGCCGCCTCGGAGCGGCACGGACCGGGCTCGGGCTGCTGCACCGTGGGTCGCCGTCGGTGGCCTGCGTCCAGTCGTGTTGATGTTCCGTCTGGGGTGCGCATGTGCCGTGTTCTGCTGCTGTCCTGGGTTGCTGCTGCCTGTGGGGTGAGCGGGTAGCCGGGGGCGGCTGAGCCTGCGCGGGGTTTCCGCGCGTTCACCTGTTCCCCGTGCCGGTGCCGGTCTGGTGCCGGTCGCGCTGCCGTTTCGTGTGCCATTAGCGCTGCCGACTATGGGCGTGTTTTTGTGTGTGGCATTGTGCCGGCGTTTCGGTGTGGGATGGCTGTACGGCGGAAGGCCCGTCGGGTTCGGTTTCCGTTCCGGTTCTCCTGTTCTCATTCCTGCTTTCTTTCTTCGCGCTCTCCGCTGGTCTGACCTGTGGTTTTCCGGGTCTGGGCTGGTGGGGGCGTGTGCGAGTGAAAGGGCGCGGTGTGTTTTCCGTGGATGTGGGCGTGAGCCTGCCCGAAAACCGGCCGGTCGCGGGTGGCTGTTCCCGTCCGATCCGCCTGTCCGGCCATGTCGATCATGTGGATGTCGGGACCGGTGAGATCCGCCGTGCGCTGTCCGGGAAGGATCTGCCGGGCGGGGTGCTGCATGTGCGGTGCGGCAACCGGCGGGAGTCCGCGTGCCCGGCCTGTTCGGCGGTGTACAAGCGGGACGCCCGGCGGCTGGTCCTGGCCGGGCTCGCGGGCGGCAAAGGCGTACCAGAGACCGTCACGACGCATCCGGCGTGGTTCGTGACGTTGACCGCTCCGACCTTCGGGCCGGTGCATTCCCGCCGTCAGCAGGGCGGTAAGGGCGGTCCGGTGCGGGCCTGCCACCCCCGGCGGGGGCTCTGCCCCCATGGCCGTCCGGCAGGCTGTCATGAGCGGCACCGCGAGGATGATTCCCGGCTCGGTTCCCCGATCTGCCCGGACTGCTACCAGTACGGCCGGGCCGTGACGTGGAACGCGCTGGTACCTCGGCTCTGGAAAACGACACGCGACGCGACGGAATCCGCGGTCGCGGCTGCTGCGGGTCTGACGGTGGCGGGGCTACGCCGCTCGGCGCGGCTGAGCTTCGTCAAGGTCGCGGAAATGCAGGCGCGGGGCGTGGTGCATCTGCATGTGGTGGTCCGGGTCGACGGGCCGGACGGGCCTGGCTCGTCTCCTCCTGGCTGGGCGGATGGTGATCTGGTCGCGGACGCGCTGCGGGACGTCGTCGGGTCGGTCGCGGTAGCTGCTCCGGATCCGGACATGGGCACCCTCGACGGCACCGCATCGGCTGACGGGTGGGCGGTGCGCTGGGGTGTCCAGGTCGACATCCGGCGCATCGCGCTCGACGGACCCACCGATGTCGGACGGATCAGTAACTATCTGGCGAAGTACCTCACCAAGTCGGCGGCGGCCGGCGGGGCGCTGGATCATCCGGTGCGGTCGCTGGCCGCGCTGGGCCGGCTGATCCTGGCGCCGCATGTGCGCCGTCTGGTGGAGACCTGCTGGCGGCTCGGCCATGATCCGGTGTTCACCGCGGCGTTGGATGCGGCACTCGGCCGGGATTCCGGCGATATCCCACGGCTACTGCGGTGGGCGCATCAGATGGGGTTCGGTGGCCACTGGCTGACGAAATCGCGGACCTACTCGACGACGTTCACCGCGCTACGGACGGTACGGCGGGTGTGGTCGCGCACGATCGGCGCGGCGATGGCGGGCCGTGTCCCGGTGGACGCCTTCGGCCGGGCTGAGGGCGATGAGAACACGATCGTTCTCGGGGCGTGGACGTATACGGGCCGGGGGCTAGACCTCGGCGGACACGGGGCTGACCCTCCCGAGTTGCGGTCGTCGCGGACGGCTGGTAGCCCGGTGGGCAATGGGCCGGCTGAGAGATGAGTACCGGGTCGGTTCAGCCGTCGCTGTTCGATGACCTCGACGACTCCGGTTCGGGCCCGGCGGAGCTGGGTGGGCAGGTGGCTGGCCCGGAGACGAGCACCGAAGGTGCCGATTGTTCGTCGTCGTTGCTCACGGACACGGCCGGTGAGCGCTCGTGTGAGACGACAGTGGCGTGGGTGGGCGGGTGGGCTGCACCTCGACCGGCGTTGGCGCGGGGCGGTCTGCGGGATATCGGGGCTGATCGGGTGATGTCGTGTGAGTCGGAGACGGATGGTGGTCGTGGGCCTGGTGCTGCTGGGCGGCGGCGTGGTCGGTCCTCGGGCAGGTCGGTCTCCAGGTCGGCGGCTGGCCCTCCTGATGCCGGCCGTGAGGCTGAGTTGGAGGCGGATGCGCGGTGGATAGCGGCTCAGCTCGCGCGGGCTCCGGAACCATCGGCGCTGATGGCGGCGGCGATCGTGACCGCACTTGCACCGAAACCCGCGCGGAACGTCGACAGCGGCGGTCAGGCAGGTCCGGGATAGCGCCATTGCGGGTCCAGCCGTTCCCGCAACGGAAGATCCTTCCCGGGAACCACAATGATCTTCACCATGATCGTTGACAGGACACGGCGTTTCTCCGTGAGGGTGCCTCCGCGCCAGAGTCGGAGCGCTTCCGCTCCGTCCAGGACGGTCACGAGACGCGCGCGGCGGGCCAGTTCGGCGTCGATCTCCCGTAGCCGGGTCTCGTACTGGGCCTCGAGCTGGCCACCCAGCCGCAGGCTGATCTCCTTGGCGGCGATCGCGCGGGGAAGATCGGCCAGTTCGCGTTCCTTCTCGGTCCGCTCGGCCTTCAGCTCGTCACCGTCCGCGACGTCGCCGGTCTTCTCCCAGTCTCGGCGGCGTAGGTAGGCGTCAACCAGGCGGGTCATCAGGTCGTCCGCGTCGGCGGCGTTGATGTGGAACGACTGGTCACACTCGAAGTGTTCACGGCTCTTCCCGAGACGATGCCGCCACAGGGCGTACGCGCGGGGAGAGTTCCGGACCAGGGAACGCCTGCACTTGTGGCACACGTAGTACCCGGCGAACGTGTGCTTGACGGCCGTACCCGTGCCCTTGCGGGTCGTGACCGCTTCCAGCGCCGCGCATGTCTCCCGCCACTCCTCCTCGGTGAGGATCGCGGGGAAGTTCGCCATCGGGCCCTTCACGGTCCAGCCCGTGTGAACGTTTCCCGTCGCGAACAGACCAGCGATCCTCGGGTTACGCAGCATCGCGGAGAGGCTGGCGCGCGTCAGGCTGCCGCTCTTCATCGTGTCGCCCGGGTGCGTGCGCCGGTGCGGGATCCGAAGCCCACGGTCGTAGAAATCATCCGAGACCTTGAGAACGGCCTCACCTTCGCGGATACGCCGCGCGGCCTCGCGTAGCCAGCGGGCCTGCTCCTCGTCGACGGACCACACCGTCACGATCTTCTTACCTGACCGGGTGATCGTCTGGGACCACCCGAACCCCACGGGGCCACCCAGGAACTCCAGGGCTTCGCGCTTCGCGTCCAACTTCCGCTTGACCAGCTCGGACTTCAAACCCGAATCACTGACGGACTTCCCCACCGCGCCATGCCATGAGTCACGGTCGCGCTGCCGGCGGAAATCGTAGGTCGTGGCCTTCTCCCCATCGGTCACGATGAGGCGGCCCCCGATCCGCTGCATGATCTTGCCGAACTCGGCTCCGACCACCGGATCACGGGTGATCCGGCTTTCCTCTCACGCCACGACCAGCCGATACTTCCCGGCGCGCAAGACGGACAGGAACCGCTCGAACTCAGGCCGAACGACGTCTTCCCGCCACGCTGAGACGCCGTCATCGGCCCATGCCCCGGCGATCCAGTATTCGCCGGTCAGGGCGGCGTACTTCTGCCCTCGGGCGAACTGATCCGGGATACGGGCATCCTTGTCGAGATCGGACATCCGTCCGTACCACAGGGCGGGGTCGGCATCGGGCCATTGGGGCAAGGGGCTCAACGGCGGAAATTCCATACCATGATGCTACGACGTTTTAAACACCTACAACCTGGCCTTCGCGTGTTCCATGCTGGCATGCGGTTCGGCCGCCGACATCCTGGGTCGCAAGCGGCTGTTCGTCGCCGGCCTCACCCTGTTCAGCCTGTCGAGCGCGGTGAGTGTGCTGACGTCCGACATCATCGTGCTGGATGCGGCCCGGGCGCTGGCCGGGGTCGGCGCGGCCGCAGTCATGACGGCCGGGTCGGCAATCCTCGCCACCACGTTCGAGGGCGCGGCGCAGGCCAGGGCGTTCGCCATCCTCGGTTCGGCGGCCGGCGCCGGGCTGGCTCTCGGTCCGTCGACCGCCGGGCTGCTGGTGGACGCCTTCGGCTGGCGAGGCGTGTTCGCCTCGCACCTGGTGGTCATGGTCCTGGTGGCCGTCGCGGTGCCGATGGTGCGGGAGTCGCGCAATCCCGCCGCGATCCGGTTCGACTGGCCGGGCATCGCCTCCTTCACGCTGAGCCTGCTGCTGCTGATGCTCGGTGTCGTACAGGGGCCGCAGTGGGGCTGGAGCAGCGCCGGCACGGTGCTGCTCCTCGTTGCGGCGGCGGTGCTCATGGCGCTGTTCGTCGTCGCCGAACTGCGCCAGGCGCGACCGATGTTCGACCTCGGTCTGTTCGGCCAGCCGCGCTTCCTGGCCGCCTCGCTGGTGCCGCTGTCCCTGTCCTTCGGGTTCGTCTGCCTGGTGGTGCTCCTGCCCGCCTACCTGACCGGTGCCCGCGGGATGTCCGTCGGCCGCGCCGGTGACACGATGATGCTGCTTACCCTGCCTGTGCTGGTGGTGCCGCTGGTTGTCAGCAACCTGGTCCGGCGCGGGCTGTCCACCCGGCTGGTGCTCAGCCTGAGCATGCTGGTGGCCGCCGGCGGTGCAGCCTGGCTCACGGTCATCGACCAGGACATCGCGGTCGTCAGCCTCATCGGGCCGCTGTTCCTGATCGGTACGGGCATGGGCATGACGGCCGGTCTGGTCGACGGTGTCGCGATCACCTCGGTGCGGCCCGAACAGGCGGGTACCGCCGCCGGCATGTTCAACACCGTGCGGCTGGCCAGCGAGGCGGTGGCGATCGCGGCGATGGGGGCCCTGGTGCTCGATGTGACCCGGGGGAGAATCTCCGCGGGCCTGCCGGCGACGGCGGTCCCGCCGGGCGGTGCCGATGCCGCCACGATCGCGAACAAGGCGGTCAGCGGGAACCTCACCGGCGCGGCGGACGGCCTCACCGGTACCGCCCGCGCCGATTTCCTCGACCTGCTCACGCGCAGCTACACCCACGGCATCCACGTTCTGCTGTGGTTGCTGGTCGGCATCGGAGCCGCCACCGGGGTCGTGCTTCATCTGCTGCTGCGGCCGCGGGAGGTTGGCGTCACCACCACCGAGCAGGCGGAGCCCGTCACCGTGGCGGTGGACGCATGACGCCGTCGGCACCGCGGCTGCCGGTGCTGGTCGCCGGCGCCGGACCAGCCGGTCTCATGGCCACGATCGAGCTGACCCGGCGCGGGGTGCCGGTGCGCTGCATCGACCGGGCCGGCGGGCCGAGCACCCTGTCCAAGGCACTCGGGGTGTGGCCACGCACCCGTGAACTGATCCGTCGGATCGGGGGCGATGAGGCGCTGGCATCGAGATCCCTGCCGCAGACGCAGATGCGCTACTACTCCTCGGGGAAGGTCATCGCCAACCTGCGCTACCGGACGGCCACCCGGCCGCTGATCTGCCCGCAGCCCGGCGTCGAGGAGGTACTGCGGGAGGTCCTGACCGGCCTCGGCGGCTCGCCGGAATGGCGCACCGAACTGCTCGACCTCGACCAGTGCGACGACCGGGTGCGGGTGCGGGTGCGGTATCCGGACGGCGCGGAGCGGATCGAGGAGTTCGCCTACCTGGTCGGCGCCGATGGCGCGAGCAGCACGGTCCGGGCCCAGCTCGGCATCGGCTTCGACGGCGACACCTATGAGCTGCGCTTCGTGGTGGCCGACGCGCTGGCGGACACCGCACTCGATCCGACGATGACCCACTACTTCTGCTCCACGCGCGGCATCCTGGTCGCCTGCGGGCTGCCCTCCGGCCGGTGGCGGGTCTTCACCTCCGCGCCACCGGACTTCACCCAGCAGGGAGCCGACCTCGACGCCGTCCAGCGGCTGGTCGACGAGCGGGGCCCGGGCGGGATCGTCCTGCGTGACCCGGACTGGCTCAGCGTGTTCTCGGTGCACGCCAGGCAGGCCGAGCGGACCAGGGTCGGGCACGTGTTCCTGGTGGGGGACGCGGCGCACATCCACAGCCCGGCCGGCGGGCAGGGCTTGAACACAGGCGTCACCGACGCGCACAACCTGGCCTGGAAGATGGCGTTCGTCTGGCACGGCCGGGCGGATCCGGATCTGCTGGACACCTACGCGGCGGAGCGTGGGCAGGTAGCCCGGGCGGTCGTCCGCCAGGCCGACGTGCAGACGCGGATCTGGCTGCTGCGCCGCGGCTACCAGGTGGCGCTTCGGGACACGCTGCTGCGGGCCGCCTCAGCCCTACGACTGTTCGACATCTCCTACGTTCCCTGGCTGGCCGGCCTGCGCACCAGGTACCGGGTGGCGGCGTCGGAGGGCCGCGCGGTGGCCGGATTCCAGCCGGGCGCACTGATCCCGCTGCCGCTGCGGTCCGAGCTCGACGACCTGCGCTACACCCTGCTGATCTCGCGGCCCGAGCGGCACGGTTCCGGCGGCGCCTCGTTCGACGCACTGGCGGACCTGTGCCGCGACCACTTCGCGGACCGGGTGGACGTGCGGGTGCTCGACGGAAACGGCCGGGCGCGGGGCGCTGTCGCCGCCCTGGTGCGCCCGGACGGGCATGTCGACACGGCCTCCCGTGACGCCGCACCGGTGCGGACCCGACTGACCGCACTGTTCACCGCACCGCCGACGAGGCAGCCTGACGGCCTCGGCGACCTGAGGAGAAAAACGTGACCATCATTCCGGACAGCCACCGCGACCTGTTGGAGCGGCCGCTCTTCGCCCATCTGGCGACCATCCGGCCCGACGGGCAGCCGCAGGTGAATCCCATGTGGTTTTCCTGGGACGGCGAGTTCCTCTGTTTCACGAACACGACCGTCCGGTACAAGTACCGAAACGTGACGGCCAATCCACACGTGGCGGTCTCCATCAACGACCCGGACCAGCCATACCGGTACCTCGAAATCCGCGGGGTGGTGGAACGCATCGACCCGGATTCGGCCGGAACGTTCTTCATGACGCTGGCCGACCGCTATGCGATGGCGCTGGACGGTCCGCCACCGGACGCCCAGTACCGGGTCGTCTACGTCGTTCGGCCCACGGGCAGCAGCAGCCAGTGACGCCTCACGGCGCGAGGATATCCGCCATCGAGCAGATCGCCGCGCCCGCGCGCGCGAGCTGATCGAGCGCTCCGGTGTGCTCCGCCACCGTCACGCTCGCGGTGGCATCGGACACGACGGCCACGTCGAAGCCCGACGCCACCGCCGTTCCAGCGGTGGCGGACACGCCGTGCGCGGTGGACAGGCCCGCGATCACCAGCCTGGTGCGGCCCTGTTCGCGCAGCAGCCCGGCCAGGCCGGTGCCCGTGAAGGCATCCAGGCCGTCCTTGGTGACGACAAGGTCGCCGGGCCGCGGCGCCAGGGCGGCGACGAGCTGGTTCGGCGCGGCCTGGGGCCCACCGTCGCGGCCGTCGGCACGCAGATAACGCACGATCACCGTCGTCGCCTTCGCGTCGGCCAGGCCGTCACGCAGCCGGACGCAGGCGTCGACGACCTGGGTACCCGGGATCGGCGCCCACGGCATGTCGACGATCCAGTGCTGGAGATCCACCAGCACGAGGGCTGTTGTCTCGCCGCGCCGGTAACCGGGCATCGCCGCCGCCTCCACACGTGACCCGTCGGGGATTGCCAGACACGCGCACGCTAGCAGAGAGACGCAGATGGAACGGTTTGTGCGGACACGAGACGATCTTATGCTATGGACCGAAAGTTTTGGCAGGTCAGCGGATCCCGCGATTCTGCTTGTGATGGGCGGGCCCGCGCAGGGGATCACCTGGCCCGACGCGCTCTGCCGGATGCTGGCCGATTCCGGGTACCGGGTGGTCCGATACGACCATCGTGACGTCGGTCTGTCCACGAAGACCGACTCCCGCCTTTCCTGCTATGACCTGTCCACGCTCGCCGGGGACGCGGCGGACGTCATCACCGGACTGGGACTGGCATCCGCACACGTGGTGGGCCAGTCCGCGGGCGGCATCGTGGCCCAGCTGCTCGCGCTGGAGGAGCCGAGCCTGGTTCGCTCCCTGGTCCTGCTGTCCTGCTCCCCGGATGCCAACGGCGACGTCCATCTGCCGCCCCTGACCGGCCTGCCCGGTCCGGAGCGGCCGTTGCTCGACCACGTCGCCGCGCTGAACGACAACCCGCCGACGACCAGAGCGGCGCGCGTCGCGGCGGCGGTGCGCGGCTGGCGCGTGCTCGTGGGGGCCGGCGCGCCGTTCAGTGAGACCTACTGGCGGGACCTGGTCGAGCGCTCGATGCGACGGGAGGCGGGCTCGGACCTTGGCAGTAACCATCTGCGGGCACTGGACCGCACGCCGCCGCTGACCGCGAGGATCGGCGCGATCCGGGTGCCGGCCCTGGTGGTGCACGGCCGGCGCGACACCGTTTTTCCCCTCGCGCACGGCGAAACGCTGGCCCGCGAGATCGCCGCCGCGCGGCTGGTGGTTGTCGACGAGCTGGGCCACATCTTTCCCCCGCAGTGGTGCCCGCTCGTGCACGGGCTCGTGACGCGGCATCTCCGCGAGGCCGGGGCGCATCCCGCCGGGCAGGTGCGGTCACCCGGTGCGGGCGGGACGTCCGACCGGCGGGGGGCGACGGCCGCGGACGTCCCGCCCGCGGCCCTCTGACCACACCGGCCCTCGACCCCCGGAGCTCTGCTGTGCACCCCATCGTGTCCGTACGGTCCGCGCTCGGACTCCTCGTTGTCGCGGCGATACTTCTGCTCACCGGGTGCGGTCCCGACACCGCCGCGGTTCCCGCAGGCGGTGGTCGACCCGTGCGCGGGGGAACCCTGACCTACGCGATCGACGCGGAGCCGACCTGCTTCGACATCCACGCCAGCCAGCAGGACGTCACCGCGAGCGTCCTCCGCAACGTCTTCGACTCACTCGTCGCGCAGGACGACGCCGGTCATTTCCACCCCTGGCTGGCGACGTCCTGGGACATCACCGACGGCTTGCGCACCTACACCTTTCATCTGCGCCACGGCGTGACCTTCACCGACGGCAGCGCCTTCGACGCGGCGGCGGTGCGGGCCAACTTCGCGCACATCGTCGCGAAGCAGACCAGGTCGCAGTACGCCGCGAGCCTGCTCGGCCCGTACGCCGGCACCGACGTCGTCGATCTCTACACCGTACGGGTGCGTTTCAGCCGGCCGTTCGCCCCGTTCCTCCAGGCCGCCAGCACCACCTATCTCGGCTTCTACTCGCCGAAGGTCCTCGCCACCGACGCCGCGCAGCTGTGCGCGGGCGGGCCACGAGCGGTTGGTACCGGGCCGTTCTCCGTCACCAGTCGCACCCGAGGCCAGCGCATCGTCCTGACCAGGAATCCGGCCTATGACTGGGCGCCCGCGACCGCGCGGCACTCCGGCCCCGCCTACCTCGACCGGATCGTCATCCGCATCCTGAAGGAGAACTCCATCCGGGTCGGCGCGCTGACCAGCGGGCAGGTCGACGTCGCCGCCGCCGTGCCACCGGCGGACGCGCGGTCCGTCGGCGCCGACCGGAATCTGCGGCTGCTGCGGAAGGACGTGCCGGGAGTCCCCTACAGTCTCTACCTGAACACGTCGCTGGCGCCTTTCACCGACCGCCGGGTCCGCACCGCGATCCAGCGGGGAATCAACGTGGACCGGAATGTCGGCGCCGTGTACTTCGGTCAGTACCGGCGAGCCTGGGGCCCGCTGACGGACGTCACTCCCTCCTACGACGCGACCGTCAGGCAGAGCTGGCCCTACGACCCAGTCAAAGCCGGCCAGCTGCTCGACGAGGCCGGTTGGGCCAGGCGCGACGGCGCCGGGTTCCGCGTGCGCGACGGCCGGCGGCTGAGCATCTCCTGGCCGGTCGTGCCGACGTACCTGCGCGACCAGCGTGATGTGCTCGGCCAGGCGATCCAGGCCGACCTGCGGAAGCTGGGCGTGGAGGTCACCCGTCCCAGTCTCGACGTCGGCACCTACCTGGCGCTCTCCTACAGCAACAAGGCGCAGATGCTGGACTTCAGCTGGAGCCGTGCTGATCCGGATGTGCTGCGGCTGTTCTTCAACTCCGCCAGCTCCCCGGCATCTGGCGGGCAGAACATGGCGCAGCTGGCCGACGCGGAGGTGGACCGGCTGACGGTCGACGGCGCGGAGAGCCTCGACCGGACGGCCCGCGACGACCTGTACGGGCGGGTCCAGCACGACGTGCTCGCCAGCGCGGCTGTGGTCCCGCTCTACACGCCCAGCTCGATCCTGGGCGTGGCCCGACGGGTCGACGGCATCGGCGTCGACCCGAACGCCTGGCCGCTCTTCTTCGATGCCTGGCGCGTCTCCGGGTAGCGCGGCGGATGTCTGGAGGCGACATGCATGTCCTCGAGCAGGCGCCGGCGACGGAGGATCGCGGCCCCGCCCCCGAACCCGCGCGCCGCCGGACCGTCCTGCGACACCTGCTGCGACACCTGTTCTCCGGTGCCGCGGTACTGCTGGGCGCCGCCACGCTCACCTTCACCGCGCTGCAGCTGGCCCCGGGCGATCCGGTGGCGGTCCTGCTAGGGCCGGGAACGTCCGCCTCGCCCCAGGTACGGGCGGAAATCCAGGCAGAGTACGGTCTCGGCGAGCCGGCTCCGCTGAGGTACGTCCACTATCTCGGCCATCTCGCCCGCGGCGACCTGGGTACCTCGTATCAACTCCAGCAGCCGGTCAGCGAGGTGATCGTGGATCAGCTGCGACCCACGGCCGAACTCGCGGCCGCGGCGCTGGTGCTCGCGGTCCTGACCGGGGTGGCCATCGCCGTCGCGACCGCGGGCCGCCGACCGGGACTGCGCGCCGCGGCGATGGCCTGGGAGTCACTGGCCCTGTCCGTGCCCTCGTTCTGGGTGGGCATCGTGCTGGTGAGCGTGTTCTCGTTCCAGTTGCGGATCTTCCCCGGAGCGGGGGCCCAGGGCGCGGCCAGCCTTGTGTTGCCGTCGGTGACCCTCGCCATGCCGGCCGCCGGCGCGCTTTCCCGGACGCTGCGGGAGGGACTGGAAGCCGCCCTCGCGCAGCCGTTCGCCGCCGCCGCTCGGGCCCGCGGCCTGAGCCCCACCGGCGTCACAATGCGCCACGCCCTGCGCCACGCCGCCGCAAGCGCGCTCAACCTCGGCGGCTGGCTCGCCGGGACGCTGCTCGCCGGCACCGTCCTCGTCGAGACGGTCTTCGCCCGCCCGGGGCTCGGCGCGCTGACCGTGCACGCCGTCATCGACCGGGACATGCCCGTGGTGATGGGGGTCGTCCTCACATCGGCCCTGGTCTCGGCCGTCGTCTTCACCGTCGTGGATCTGCTGCAACGCGTCCTCGACCCGCGGCTTCGGATCGAGGTGATGGACCGGTGACCAACGTCCTGGCAGCGCCTCCGACGCTGTCTGACCGGCCCGCGCCGCGTCTCGTCGCCCGCGCGTCGACGATCCTGCTCACTGGCATCCTCCTGGTGATCGCCCTGGCGGTGACGGCACCGGGGATCCTCACGGGCGCCTCGCCGACCGTCGTCGACCCGTCAGGCGTGCTGGCAGCGCCGAGCGGCTCGCACTGGTGTGGGACCGACCAGCTCGGGCGGGACGTGTGCGCCCGGGTGCTGCATGGTGCCCGGGCGTCCCTGCTGCTCGGCGTCGGCTCCGTCGCGCTGGCCGTGGGGATCGGTGCGGCTCTGGGCCTCGCGGCGGCGCTCGGCGGGCGCCTCGTCGACCTGGTGCTCACCCGGGTGATGGATGTGCTGATCGCGATACCCCCGTTGATGCTCGCCCTCCTGGTCATCGCGGTGCTCGGGCCCGGCAGCGGCAGGACCATGATTGCCACGGTGGTGGCGCTGACGCCTCTGTACGGCCGCCTCGTCCGCGCCGAGGCGATGGTCGCCCGCCGAGCGGGTTACGTCGAGGCGGCCCGCGGACTCGGCGTCGGCCGGATGGCGCTGGTCGTGCGCCACGTGCTGCCAAACGCGCTCGGTCCGGCGCTGGCGCTGGCGACCACGGGGGTCGGCTCGGCCATCGTGTACGTGGCGGGGCTGAGCTTCCTCGGGTTGGGCCCGCAGCCCTCCACCGCGCAGTGGGGTCTGATGCTGGCGGAAGGCCGGGACTTCCTACGGTCCGCGTGGTGGGTCGGGGTGTGCCCGGGTGCGGCGCTCGCGCTGACCGTGCTCGCCGTCCAGGCCGCCGGCCGCCGGGCCCAGCAGCGGCTTGTCCGGCGCGGCGGATGAGCCCGGACGTGACCGCCGCCGAGCCGACCCTGGTCGTCGAGCGGCTGGACGTGACGTTTCGGGACGGCGTCGCCGGCGTGCGTGCGGTGCGGGACGTGTCGATCGCCGTCCGTCCCGGCGAGTGTCTCGCGGTCGTGGGCGAGTCCGGTGCCGGCAAGAGCGTGCTCGCCCGGACGCTGATCGGACTGGCCGGGCGCGGTGCGATGGTCCGTGCTGGCCGGCTGGACCTGCAGGGCGTGGATCTGACCGCCTTGACCGAACCGGGGTGGCGGGTGTTGCGAGGCCGCCGGATCGGGTTGGTGCCCCAGGACGCGTTGGCCTCCCTGGATCCGCTGCGGACGGTGGGAGCGGAGGTGGCCGAGCCCCTGCGCGTCCACCGGATCGTGGCCCGTCGCGACGTCCGCGAGCGGGCCGTCGCGACGCTTGGGCAGGTGGGGGTGCCGGAGCCGGCCCGGCGCGCCGGGCAGTACCCGCATCAGCTCTCTGGCGGTCTGCGACAGCGGGCCCTGATCGCCTCGACGGTCGCGGCCGGACCCGACCTGCTGCTGGTCGACGAACCCACGACCGCGTTGGATGCCGCCTCCCGGGAGCGGATCGTCGAGGTGCTGCGCGGCCTGGTACGCGGCGGTGTCGCTCTGCTGTTGATTAGTCACGATCTTGCCACGGTGGCCGCCGTCGCCGACCGGGTGGCGGTCATGTACGAGGGGCGGATCATCGAGCAGGGACCGGCCGTCGACGTGCTTGGCGGTCCACGGCATCCGTACACCTGCGCGTTGCTCGCGGCGGCCCCCTCGCGGCACTCGCGGGGCACCGTGCTGTCCCCGGACCTGCCGCGCCGTCCACCGGCCGGGCCGGACGGCTGCCCATACGCGGTGCGCTGCCCACTCGCCGACCACTGGTGCCGCGAGGAACTGCCGCGCCCCGATCACCCGGGTCTCGAACCCGGCGTCCTGTGCTGGCGGCCCGGAACGGAAACGGAGCGGGCCGGACCGCCACGGGTCGTCGCCCCGGCCCGCAGGGACACCGCCGAGGCTCTCGTCGAAGCCACCGGCATCACCAAACGTTTCCGCGATCCCGACGGGGGGTGGCGGGACGCCGTCCGTGCCGTGACGTTCGAGCTTCGTGCCGCCGAGACACTCGGCGTCATCGGTGGGTCCGGGTCCGGCAAGACCACGCTGGCCCGCATCGTGCTCGGCCTGCTCGAACCGGACGAGGGTACCGTCCGGTTCGCCGGCGCGCCCTGGGTGGCGGCCGCGGCGGCGACCGCCTCGCCCAGCCGGGTACGCGAACGTGACCGCAGGCCTCGGCGGCACCGGATACAGGCCGTCCACCAGGACTGCCTGAGCTCATTCGACCCGCGTCACACCGCCGAGCGGATCGTCGGCGACGCCATGTCCGGTCCGGATCGGGGCCGGGCGCGACGAGATCGGATCGTCGCACTCCTCGACCAGGTAGGGCTGTCCGAACAGGTGCTGCGACGCCACCCTCGCGAGCTGTCCGGCGGGCAGCGTCAGCGGCTGGCGATCGCGCGTGCGCTCGCGCCGTCACCCGAGGTCCTCGTCTGCGACGAACCGGTGTCCGCGCTCGACCTGTCGGTGCAGGCCCAGATCCTCGACCTGCTGGCGGGACTGCGCGACGAACTCGGCTTGGCCCTGCTGTTCATCTCCCACGATATCGCAGTGATCCGGCACGTCAGCGACCGCGTCCTGGTGATGAAGGACGGGCAGGTGGCCGAGATCGGCGGCGCGGAGCAGGTGCTCGAGCGCCCCGCGCACCCGTACACCCGGCATCTGCTGGCCGCGGCCCGCACCTGACGGCGGCGCGGACTGTCCGCACCCGGTCGGGGTTGCGCCTACAGGCCCATCGCGATGCCGCCGCCGACGGGGAGGACGGTGCCAGTGACGTAGCTTGCCTCGTCGCTGGCGAGGAACCGGATGGCGGCGACGACCTCGTCCACTGTCCCCATCCGGCGCAGCGGGGTCATCCGCATCAGCTCCTGCCTGCGCTGTTCGGTCAGCGGCCTGGTCATGTCGGTGTCAATGATCCCCGGTGCCACCACGTTCACGGTGATGTCGCGGTTCCCGAGCTCCCACACGACGGACCGTGCCATGCCGAGGAGGGCGGACTTGGACGCGGCGTAGTTGCTCTGCCCGGGGGAGCCGAGGAAACCAAGTGCCGACGACACGCACACCACTCGCCCACGCCGGGCCGGAAGCATGCTGGCGACGGCGGCCCGGACGGCTCTGAACGCTCCGGCCAGGTTCGTGTCGACCACGGTCTCGAACTGTTCGTCGGACATCCGCAGCAGCGGGACGTCGATGGTGATGCCCGCGTTGGCGACGAGTACCTCGACCGTTCCGTGCGCCTCCTCCGCCTCTCGCAGCGCACGCTCGACGTCGCCAGGTACCCTGACGTCCGCGCGCAGACCGAGCACGCCTTCCGGGGCGGCCCCCGACCGGCCGGCGACGGCGACCCGGTCGCCCCCCTCGGCGAACGACCGTGCGGCGGCCAGGCCGATGCCCCGGCTCCCGCCCGTGATGAAGATCGATCGGCCCATCGCATTCTCCTCCCGGGCCCGCGGCGCCACCGCCGGTGCCCGTCCTCGCCCTGTGCAGCTGGCGTTGTGTGCGGCTGTGGGTTCAGTCGTCGGTGAGATGACTGGTGGGAACCGGGCAGATGGTCATGGTTCCCGCCGCGATGACGGCGTCGTTCTGCTGGAAGGACACGGCGAAGGTGGACCCGCCGACCACGTCCTCATGCTGGTGGACCGCTGCCACGGTGGTTGTCACATCCAGCTCGGCGAACCGGGTGAAGGCCAGGTCGAAGGCGACGACGGTGGCCGCGGTGGCCGGCACGCCGAGCAGGTCCGCGCCGGACCACAGGCACAGCTGCCGGGCCGCCTCGGTGAGTACCATGCCGGGGAAATGGTCCAGTGCGTGGTCGAACATGCTGCGGTTGTCGACGGGCACCCGAATGGTGGCCGTGGCCCCGCCAGCGAACTGGACGGGATCCACGAGGATTGTGTTGACGCTGCTGGCTCGCCCGACAGCGGCCGGCGCGATCGTCGCGGGCGTGGGCCGGATGTCGTCCGATGTGTGCGGCGCGCTTCCCCGGCGGAGCGCCCGCACGTGTTCGTAGGCGGAGTCAGACAGGTAGCCCACCGCGATCCGGGTGTCGCCGATGGCCACGCCGTCCAGGGAAAGCCGGATGTCGTAGGCCAGCGACCGACTGGTCGGCCGGTCGCCGACGAGTGGGCGCGTGCCGACCGCCATCGTCAGCTCGCTGGCGCCTCGGGTGCGGATGGCGAACAGCCCCGGCAGCTGCATGGACCACGACCTCAGGACGAACCGGGTGTCCCGTGCCACGCCGAAATGCACGTGGGCGCCGTAGGTCTCAGCCTGGCGTGAGCATTCCAGCAGAAGCAGTGGATCCACCGCGCCGTGTCGGACGTGGTCGGTGAAGTACGCGTGGGACGACGGCAGTTGGGCGGCAGCCAGGTAGGACGTCGCACCGGTGGGCACGGTGTCAGGGCCCCGGCAAAGTTGTCGGTTAGCAAGCAAGGCTCTTGATCGTCTCTAGTGGTCGTTCGGGGCGCCGCGCGTGGTGTCGGATTGCCTGGGCGATGTTCGTGGCGCCGGTCAGGCGAAGGATCGCGATCGCCAGGTTGCGCAGGCTGGCCATGACCTGGGGAGCGTGGCCGGTCCGGACCTGGCTGAGGTCCTCCCCGAAGGTGACGTCGCGGACCCAGTGCAGCCGGTTCTCCACGAGCCAGTGCTCGCGGGCGTAGGTGGCCAGCAGCGTGGGGCTGGCCTGGTGGGTCGGCAGGCTGGTGACAAGGTAGACGATCTCGGTCGTGGCCGGCCCGTCGGCGAGCGGCTGGCGGCGGCGGGTGACCTGCACTGCCTGCACGGCGTGCGGGAAGAGTAGTCCCGCGCGGACCTCGGTGGTCTTCACGGTGCGCCGCTCGCGGCGGCCGTGGCCGCGTTCGACGGTGCGCGCGGCGGTCTTCACCCGGCGCCAGGGCAGGGCGGCGAGCTGGGCGTATAGCGCCGGCTGGTTGGCCTTCACCGTCAGGATGTAGTGCGCATGCCGGCTGACCAGCCAGGATGCGGTCTGTCGCTGGGTGTGTAGAGCATCCGCGGTCACGATCACATCGGTCAGGTCCAGGTCGGCGAGCAGGACGGGCAGCGCCGGGATCTCGTTCGACTTCGCGTCGACGGCGACCTGGCCGAGCACGACACCGCTGGTGTGGTCGAGCGCGGCGAGCAGGTGGCGGCCCGGACTGTCAGGCGTGCGGGAGCCGCGCAGCGTCTTGCCGTCGACCGCGAGCCGCCGCCGCGTCCCGGCCGGCGGGGTGGTCGCCGCGGCGGCCCATGCTCCCAGCGCCGTATCCAGGGCGTCGGCGTCGAGTGCGGCGAGTACCCGGCGAAACGTCGACTCCTCGGGCACTCGAGAGACGCCGAGCAGGCCCGCGACCGCCTGGCCGGCGTCGGCGGACCATTCACCGATCGCGGTGAACGACCGCGCCCCGGCGAGCACCGCGCAGGTCGCCAGCGTCAGCACAGCGGCCAGGCTGTGCCGCCTGCCGCGGGGCTTCCGGGGGTCCGGTAGCTGGTTGAAGACCGCCAGCAGACCCGCCGGCGACGGAGGCTGGTTGCCGGCGCCGACGGCAGCCAGCCGATCGAGAACAGGGGCAGGCGGTAATACTGGTGCGGCGGGCATGGCACCTCGAGACGATCATGACGGTGTAGGAACCTCCATGATCTCCAGGAGCCGTGCCCGCACCCATGACGCCCCCGGCCTCGCGTCAGAAGCGCGCTACGCAACCCCACTGGAAGCCCCACACAACGCCGAAAGTCTGCTTACCAGCAAACTTGCCGAGGCCCTGGCACGGTGTCGGTCAGGAACACTTCGGAAAGCGCGTGACGGTGGATGAGGGAACGGTCGACCGTCTGCATGAAGTGCAGCTCGCGGAGAGAGTCCTCGGTGTGTGCGATCTCAGTGTCAGCCGGCATCTACGGATCCTTCGCTGGGGTCCTGCGCGGGATTTCTTCCGCTGATTGCTGCGCCCGTCGCCAGGACGGCATCTGCTTGTACTGGGCGCATATTTCCTGCGCAGGACAAAGCTACCCCGACCATCCTTTCGTGCCGCTGACGGCTGGCTGGCGGTTGACATCAGCGGGACCACGCCGGCGTATCAGACCAGTTCCGCCGAGGGGCGCATGATCAGAGGGTGAGAAAGGCCGGATGTCGCGCGGTCCGCGCACCCGGGTTGTATCAGGCACGCGGTCCAGCCGACGGTCTACGACGCTTCGTTCCGGAGGGGTTCGGCGGATGGCAAAAGGTTCGACCGGCGCGTGACCAGGGCCATAATCCTTTTCGCCTCGGCCGCGCCCAGAAGCTGCCCGGTCTCCTCCGAGATGGTGCGCAGGCGTTGTGCGCATTCGGTGGCTCGCTCGAACTCCTGCTGCTCGGCGTACATCAGCCCGAGGTCTACCAGGATCCTGCGCTGAGTGATCCGGTTGGTGCCGGCCACCAGGGCGAAGGCGTCTGCCGCGTGCAGCGCCGCGGCGGCGGCACGGCCGAAGTGGTCGTCCGCGAGCGCGATCCGGACGAGCGAGTAGGCCTTCCCGTCGGTGTAGTCGATGGCGTTTGCCCGTTCGAATGCCTGCCGGGCGCACTGGATGGATGCGGTCCAGTCCCCGCGCTCGGCGTTGATCCCCGACATGATGCAGAGGGTCTCCGCCTCAAAGGTCCGGTCACCGCACTCCTGGAAGGCGCCCAGCGCCTGCTCGGCGAACTCAAGCGCGGCCTGGTTGTCACCGACATCGTGGTGCACCAGCGCGAGCCCGTAGAGCGAGATGCTCCGGTCGTAGAAGGAGTCGATACGCGTGGAGACCTCAAGAGCCTGGGAGAAGCAGGACTTCGCAGCGTCCAGATCTCCCAACGCCTCACGTACCAGGCCCAGGTTCCTCAGGCTGTACGAGGTGATGTGATGCAGCCCGAGCTCGCCGGCGGCCCGCAGCGACGACGTGATGTAGATCGTGGCCACAGTCATGTCGCCCTGAGCCCAGTGGATCTGGCCGAGTAGTCCAAGCGCGGCGGCCTCGGTCCGCGGGGACCCGACTTCCCGGGCGATCGCCAAGGCCTCCTGCCCGATGCGCTCGGCCTGATCGACCTGGCTGAGACTCAGATGGGCGAGACTGAGGTTGTTCAGGATGGCGGCCACCTCCTCGGACATGCCGAGGTCGGTGTGCAGGGCGACACTTTCAGCAAGGTGGTTTATCGCCTGACGATAGTCACCTAGCGTGTTATACAGGTTGGCGAGACTGCGGTGCATCGCGGCCATGCCGAGCTTGTCCTTACTCCGACCGGCCGCAATCAGACCGCCGTGCGCCGCCTCCGACCATTCAGTCCGATATCTTCCGGTCCAGAAGAACCCGCGGAGCGCATCGGAAAGATGCCAGGTCAGATGGCTTGAACAGGAACCGTCGAGCGCGCGCATACAAGCAAGGACGTTGCGCCACTCCGCGAGCAGCCAGGCCATCGCCTGGCTCTCGTCGACGAATTCCGGCGCGTCGATCACGGAGCGTGTTTCTGGCGGCAGCGGGAGCCGGAGGAACTCCACGTGCAGGATATCCACCGCGTTTCTCGTGCCGACCAGGTACCACAGGCCGAGACGGTCCACTGCCGCCGCTATCTCCTGGGCAGTGAAATGGTCGCCTGCCCGCTTGTAAGCGTATTCCCGCAGCAGGTCGTGAAACTGGTACCGGCCGGGCGCCTGCTGCTGCAGCAGGTTCGCCACCGTGAGCCTGTTCAACGAGTTGCGGGTCTGGGCTGTGCTCATGTCTGCCAGGACAGCGACGGCATTGGCCGAGAAGTCGGGCCCGGGGAAGAGCCCGGCCAGGCTGAACAACCGGCGATCGTCCGGCCCGACCGAGTCGTAGGACAGCGCGAAGGCGTTGGACACCGCCGAGACCGGGTCGTCGTCCACGGTAAGCGCCGCCAGCCGGTTGCCCGTGCGCAGGCTGTCCACGTATTCGTCGGCGTGGCCGCCCGGGAAACTGATCAGATTGGCGGCGGCGATGCGCAGGGCGAGGGGGAGATACGCACACAGCGCCACCACCTCCGGAATCAGCGCAGGATCCACCGGGACAGCGACGTTGCGCAACATGCCCTCGACGAGCTCGCGGGACTCCTCGGGGCTCAGAGTGCCCACTTGGACGACCTGCGCGCCCAGCGTGGCGACCAGGCCACCCAGGTGCCGTCGGCTGGTGATGATGACGGAGCAACCGGCGTCGCCGGGCAACAGCGGCATCACCTGGTCAATGCTCGAGGCGTTGTCGAGCATCACCAGCACGTGTCGGCCGGCGACCTTCGATCGGAACAGGTTCGCCTGCTCGGCCAGCTCGACCGGGATCTGGCCCGGCGGAACGCCGAGGCTGCGTAGGAACTGCGGCAGCACATGCTCCGGAGTGAGCGGCGGGTCCTGGCCGAGCCGCTCGTGGCTGCGCAGGTTGACGTACAGCTGCCCGTCCGGGAACGCTGGCCGCAACCGGTGGCCGAGACTTACAGCCAGCGCCGTCTTGCCGATTCCGGGCGGCCCGCACAACACGACGACCGGTACGCCCGGGCGCGTCCCAGACGGGCGCAAGGCCTCGGTGAGCTGGTCCATCAGCTCCTGCCGGCCGACGAACCCGATCGCGTCGGCGGGGAGCTGGGCCGGCACTGTGGACGGCGTCGCCGCGTCGGGTGCGGACCGATCCGGCAGGCACAGCTGCGGGTCGGACTCGAGGATCCGCCCGTGCAGGTCCCGCAGGCCGCTGCCGGGCTCGATGCCGAGCTCGTCTACCAGCAGCGTGCGCACCTGCTGGTAGACGTCCAGTGCCTCGGCCTGCCGGCCGGCCCGGTACAGGGCCAGCATCAGCAGCTCCCAGAACTTCTCCCGATAGGGATTGTCGATAGCCGCGAGGCGGATCTCGCGGACAATCTGGGCGGCTCGGTTCAAGCGCACCTCGAGCTCGAAGCGGGACTCCAGCGCGGACATCCTTTCCTCCTCCAGCGCCGCGCCCTTCTCCCGGCGCAGGGACTCGGAGGGCACGTCGGCCAGCGCGGGGCCGCGCCAGATCGCCAGCGCGTCGGTCAGCAGTTTCGCCTGAGCCTGCGGGTCCGCCGTCTCCTCGGCCCCCCTGATCAGCCGGCGGAACTGCTGCAGGTCCAGGACCGCCGTCCCGAGGTTCAGGCGGTAGCCGCTACTGACAGTGCTCAGCATCTTCGGGTCGCCCAGGAGCTGACGGAGCCGCCGAATGTACGTGTGTAGCGCTCCCCGCGGGTTCGCTGGCTGGTGGTCGTCCCACAACCAGTCGATCAGCCGATCGGAGCCGACGACGCTGCCCGCGTCCAGCAGGAGGGCTGCCAGCAGGGTGCGGAGCTTTCCGGACTCAATCGAGATGATCTCTCCTTTGAGAATGATCTCCAGAGGACCGAAGATCATGAACGCATTGATGCTGTCCACCATGCTCGTGGGCTCCTCGCTCGAACCGACCTTCAGTCTTCTGGTCTCGCTTCACTGAATGGACATGCTCCTCCTGAGGGTGGTTACGGTCCACGGGCCAGCGGGCCGAAAGGAGAGCTGAGGTCCACGCGCCACGGCTGCTTTCCAGTCGCAGGCGCCAGGCCCGATGACTCGGCGGCGATTGCAGAGACGTCTGACCAGCGCCGACTGACTCGCGAAGAGCGCGCCGGCACTCAGCGAGGCCCTTTCACTGGCTGGCTTCATGATACGAACGATCCGCGACCTTTCATGACGATGTCGCATGCACGACAGAGATATCGCATGCTACTCGCCGGGGTCGGTAAGCACCCAAAGCACTCCGTCGGCCGGCGTTTCCGAGAGATGAATAAAAATGATCTTACGACTGCCGGACCCTACCACGGTACGGCCTTCCAGGCGCGCGGCGGCGTGGGGAAGATCTCCCATCCGCTGCTATTCTCGCCGCCGACCACGGCTTACGCCAAGGTATTTTGATGGGAACCAATGTCGATCTTTCCGGGGTGTGGCCCGACTGTGCCGAACGTCACCAGATCGCGGGCGGCCCACGGGCGGCACGCGGGATTACCGTCGCGCAGCGGCGGTCTTTACGGGCCTCCGGTTCGATCGAGTTCTTCTACGAGCGACGTACCTGCAGTTCTTCGACCGACACGGACCACGCCCCCCGACGCCAGTGAGATTGATCATTGAGCCTTTTCAATCTCTGTTTGTCTGATTCTTTCGGCCGTTGAGGATCACCAATTGACGAATTGAACGGGCACTGGTTCCGGTCGTTCCGTCATCTGGCGGCGGCGATAGTTGGCCGGGCGGTGGCCGGAGGGGTGCCGTAAATAGAGAAGTCCCCGGTAGATCACAGGGTGTCTACCCCACTGTGCCCTTGACCGAGGACTTCCGTTGCTAACCTACCCTGGTGTCGTCGACCTGCCCGAGTCGACCCTGACCTTCCTTGCGGGGCTGCTGGCCGAGGATCGCGCCCAGCGCCGGACCTGGCGCAAGCTGCCCCCACCCGAGCAGGCACTCCTGGTGCTCGTCCACCTCCGCAAGGGTGAACGCTACGAGCAGCTCGCCGAGGGCTTCCAGGTCAGGTCAGTGATCATGACGGCTTGCGCCGGCACCCTGCCCTGATGAGGATGTTGGTGCCGTCCGGTCCGACGTCGTCCCTCTGTGGTGCCTGCGAGCCCGTAGGTCAGTGTGGCGCGGAGGTCCTGAGGAATCCTGTCCTGCTGCCACGAGCGCGTACCTCAGAATCTTTGAAGACAGGCCCTCCCCGGGCGGTCCGTGTGGATCACTGATCGTAAGGGGAGGAGGCGGTCTTTCATGGATGTGGTGATCGACCGGGTCGCCGGGTTGGACGTGCGCCGGGACACGGTCGTGGCGGCGGTCCGGGTTGGCGGGCGTGGTGGCGGCAGGCGGGGGGAGGTGCGGACCTTCGCCACGACGGGAGCGGGACTGACCCGGCTGGCCGGGTGGCTGTCGGAACAGCGGGTTTCTCTGGTGGGTATGGAATCCACCGGCGTCTACTGGAAGCCGGTGTTCCACCTGCTGGAAGACCGGTTCGAGTGCTGGCTCCTCAACGCCACCCACGTCCGCAACGTACCAGGCCGAAAAACAGACGTCGCGGACGCGGCGTGGATCTCGGACCTCGTCGCGCACGGCCTGGTACGCGCCTCGTTCGTGCCGCCGAAACCCCAGCGGGACCTGCGTGACCTGACCCGGGCCCGGCGGATCGTGGTCGAGGAGAAGACCCGGGAGATCCAGCGGCTGGAGAAACTGATGCAGGACGCCGGCGTGAAACTCACCAGCGTCGCCTCCAAGCTACTCGGGGTCTCGGGCCGTGCGATCCTGGAGAAGATGATCGAGGGAGAGCAGTCCCTGGAATATCTCGCTGATCAGGCCCGTGGCCGACTCCGCAGCAAGATCCCACAGTTGCAGGAGGCACTCGCGGGAACGTTCCGCTCCGGGCATCACGGGTTCCTCGCCGCGCAGCTCCTGGCCCGGATCGACCTGTGTGACGAGCAGATCGACGAGCTCGACCACCGGATCGAGGTGATGATCGCCCCTTTTCGGGAGACGGTCGACCGGATCCGCACGATCACCGGGGTCGGTGAGGTCACCGCGACCGTGCTGCTCGCCGAGGTCGGCCTGGACATGAGCCGGTTCCCCACCGCCGGCCATCTCGCGTCCTGGGCGGGTATCTGTCCGGGGAACAACACCTCGGGAGGGAAACGCCTGTCCGGGCGGACCCGACACGGTAACAAGTGGTTACGTACCGCGTTGACCGAGGCCGCGCACGCCGCCGCCCGGAGCAAGGACACCTACCTGGCGTCCCACCACGCCCAGGTCCGTGGCCGCCGCGGTGTCCTGAAAGCGATCGGCGCGACCCGCCACGACATTCTCATCGCCTACTGGCACATCATCGCGAACAAGACCGTCTACCAGGACCTCGGCGGAGACTGGCATGCCCGCCGACGCCGGGACCCTGAACGCCGCCGGAAGAACCTCGTCGGCGAACTGGAGAAACTCGGCTACACCGTCACCATCACACCAGCGGCATAGCCGCTACCCCAGACAGAAAGGAACACCCGCAGCACGCGCACCGAATACCGATAAGACCAGCGTTGGAAGCCCGGCTCCCAGCGCCTTCCCGCATGCCCGGAACCAGCCCCTCCGCGGTCCAGCAATTCACTCCTCAGTTCTATGGCTGTCTGACCCGGCGGGCGGATGCCCTGTTCGAGCTCACCGACGCCGTGCTGTGCGCGGACGGCCCGGTCCGTGACCTGGTCGGCCTGTCGCCGGCAGCGGAGCACCGCCGAGGGCACGGCGCGTTGTACGGCGCGATCAACCACGGCCGGGTCGAGATCAGCCGGCTGCGCCGCGCGCTGGCCGGGCTGCCGCTGCCGCGCGCTGCCGACGGCCGGATCGTGCTGGGTGTGGACGTCAGCCCGTGGCTGCGCCCGGACGCGGCCACCAGCCCGGGCCGGCTGTTCTGCCACACCTACGGCCGGGGCAAGGGCAACGCCCAGATGATCCCGGGCTGGCCCTACTCGTTCGTCGCCGCCCTCGAACCGGGCCGCACCTCGTGGACGGCGCCGCTGGACGCGGTCCGTCTCGGCCCCGACGACGACCTCACCACGGTGACCGCCGCCCAGGTCCGGGACGTGGTCGGCCGGCTCGCAGCCGTCGGCCACCACACCGCCGGTGATCCGAACATCCTCGTCGTGTTCGACGCCGGCTACGACGTCACCCGCCTGGCCTTCCTGCTGGCCGGCCTGCCCGTCGACCTCGTCGGCCGGCTGCGTTCCGACCGGGTCTTCCGCCTGCCCGTCCTCCCGCGGCCGCCGAAGGCGTCCGGCCGGCCACCACGGCACGGCCCCGAGCTGCCCCTGGCCGACCCGGCCAGCCTGCCCACCCCTACGGTCACCACGACCACCGAGACCCGCCGGTACGGCACCGCGGTCGCCACCTGCTGGGACCGGGCCCACCCCCGGCTGACCCGCCGTGGCGGATGGGAACACCACACCGGCCAGCTCCCGATCATCGAGGGCACCCTGATCCGTCTCGTCGTCGACCGCCTCCCGGGCGAACGGCGCCCGAAACCGGTCTGGTTGTGGCACTCCACCGCCGACGCCGGCAGCGCCGACGTCGACCGCGCCTGGCAGGCGTTCCTGCGAAGATTCGACCTGGAACACACCTTCCGCATGGTCAAGCAGACCCTCGGCTGGACCGCCCCGAAGATCCGGGACCCCGCCGCGGCGGACCGCTGGACTTGGCTTGTCCTCACCGCCTACACCCAGCTCCGGCTCGCCCGCGCGCTCACCACCGACCTGCGCCGCCCCTGGGAACGACCCGCCGAACCCACAAGGCTGACTCCGGCCCGTGCCCGCCGGGGATTCCGCAACCTCCGCCCGAAGACACCGCTACCGGCCCGCGCACCGAAACCCGCCCGACCCGGCCCCGGACGCCCACCCGGCCGCACCAACCGACGACCAGCGATCATCCAACCAGTCGGGAAGACCACGGACAGGTCAACAGCCGCAGGATCTGAAGGACCGACAGGTTAAGGAATCGTAGCCGCCGTCATCTGTTCGCCGACGGCGGTTTCGCTGGCGAGCCTGTTGCATGGGCGCGGACCATCATGAGGACCACCGTCGAGATCGTTCGGAAGAAACCCGGTCAGAAAACCTTCGAGGCCCTGCCGAAACGATGGGTGGTCGAACGTACCCTTGTCTGGCTCACCGCCCACCGGCGGCTTGCCCGCGACTACGAACGCCACCCCGCCACCTCCGCATCGTTCATCCACTGGGCGATGATCCGCACCATGGTCCGCCGTCTCGTTCGCGGGAATCCCGTCCCACGCTGGCAACCCCGCGACACTACAGAGCGTTAACATCACTCAAGATCCAGGACAGGCTCTTACAGCCACGGTGGCACCGAAGGCGTCAACACCAAGACCAAGAAGATCATGCGCCAGATGCACCGCCGAGCTGACTTCCCGCTTCTCCGCCACCGGATCCTGCCCGGCTGGTGCGCTGACCACGAACGTTTCCGGCCGTGGAGTAGGTAGAGGCGGGTGATCACGGGCACACCATCCCCGATGAGGACGGCGACCAGCCCTGGAGGTGAACCGCGATGGCGCGGCCGGTACGGGCACGGCGGCTGACCGATGAGGAAGGCCAACGACTCCAAGCGATCGCGCGCCGCGGGAAACACGGCGCGATCCGAGTCCGCCGCGCACTGATCATCATGGCGTCGGCGAGTGGGACCCCGGTCCCCGCGATCGCTCGTCTCGTCGCGGCGGACGAGGACACGGTCCGGGGGGTGATCCACCGGTTCAACGAGATCGGCCTGGACGCGTTGGACCCTCGTTGGGCGGGAGGCCGTCCCCGCCTGATCAGCTCTGACGACGAGGTGTTCGCCGTGGCGACGGCCCGCACCCGCCCGGAGAGACTCGGGCAGCCGTTCACGCACTGGAGCCTGCGCAAGCTCGCCGCCTACCTGGCCGACAACCCCGACCGCACCGTCACCATCGGTCGGGAACGGCTGCGGCAGCTCCTGCACCACCATCGGATCTCGTTCCCACGCACGAGGACGTGGAAGGAGTCCACCGACCCGGACAAGAACCGCAAGCTCGACCGGATCGAGTACCTCACCGGCACCTGTCCGAACCGGTGCTTCGCGTTCGACCAGTTCGGACCGCTACTGAAACGTCCCGGCTTCGTCAGGGCTGCTCCCACCCAGACCGGCACTACCCGGACCAGGCAGCCCTCAGCTCCACCCACCCTGCAGCGACAGGGCAGACGGTGAAGGTCTCTCACCTCCACTCGAACCACAGCGCCTCACGGCGCAAACCGGATGTGCGACAGAGCCGTTTTCTTGACACACCCGGGTCAGTCCCAGCCACCCTCGCGGGTGCGGGTGGGCTGCCGCAGGATGCCGAGACACAGAGGGTACGGCGCTACGCTGGTTCGGCGGGGATCAGGTCTGTTGGATCATCTGAAGGAGGTGTGCCATCACTGCGGGGATGATCGCTCCTGCCTGGATGCACCAGCAGATCACGGCGGAGGAATACGACTCCTGGTCCGAGGAGCGGTGCGCGGGCATCGAGATCGTGGACGGGACGGTCGTTGTGAGCCCCAGCGCGTCCAAGCGTCACAACCGGCTGGTCAAGATCCTCGCGGTCGCGTTGGAGGCTGCTGCCGGGCCGGGCTGGAACGCGGACTTCGACGTCGATGTTCGGCTTCAGGACGTGCCGTTGACGAATCGGCGTCCGGACGTGGCCGTGTACCGCGCCGACACGATCGACATCATGTCGGCCCGTCCCGAGCATCTTCTGCTCGTCGTCGAGGTGGTCTCACCGGGCTCTGAGACGACCGACCGGATTGTCAAGGCCGAGCAGTATGCGAAGGCTGGAATCTCGTATTACTGGCGGGTCGAGCAGCCCCCCGCCGGCGTCCCGGTCGTCTATACCTACGTCCTCGACCCGGCGACCGGAACGTACCGTGGCGCTGAGGTCTTCACGGGCGCCGTCGATGCTGCCGCACCTTTCCCGGTCAAGATCGATCTCGGTCGGTTGTAGCGGCGTCTGCTGGGCGTTGCCGGGCAAGCCGGCCGGCAGGATTCCGGGGGCGCATGAGTGTTCGGTGCGGCGGTGACGCAGGGCCGGCACGCGGGCTGTTACCGGTCGCCCGCTTGCCGGGCAACCGGTATGCGCCTGCGCTGGTTAAGGGCGTGTGCGTAGTGGCCGAATCCCCCCTCGGACACAGACACTACGCACGCCGATGATCTTGGTGTGGCTTCGGCTGTGATCGTCTCTGTTTCGTGATCGTAGATAAGCTTCAGGCCAAGTTCACGGTAGACCTCGGCCTTGCCGGTGGAGTCGGCTTCACGCAGGATCACCAGCAGGGCTCGTGCGCGGGCGATCTGCCAGTTACGGGAGGCCTCTGGATCCTGCTGGTCTTCGGTGGAGACCCTGCCGTAAAACGCGAGTCTGATCATGGGGGCGGTCCTTTGTGGTGAGGCGACGCGGATGAGTCTGAGGTGGCAATGCCGCTCGATTAAGTTAGAGGGACGCCTGTCCATCCCGACATGCCAACGTCCGATCCCGCGTCGATCAATTTTCGAACACGGCGTTCGGTCCAGTTCCTCAACGTCGATCAGTGGGCGGCGGAGAGTTCACATCGGGAGTCGGGCGGTCGGCAGATAGCATCCGGGTGTGGTGCGCCTTCGTCAGGTAGTGGAATTGCCAGCCGTGGACAGCGAGCGGCTGACCGACCGTATTTCGATCGGTGTGCTCGCCAGAATCGTTCCCCGGGATCTCGTCGATGAAGCGCTGGTGGAGACGAAACGGCAGGAACGGCGTACCAGGCTGCTGCCAGCCCGGGTCATGGTGTACTTCACGATGGCGATGTGCCTCTTCTTCGACGATGACTACGAAGAAGTCATGCGTAAACTCGCCGGTGCGTTGAGGTGGCTGGGGAACTGGAAGGGTGACTGGCAGGTCCCAACTAGCGGGGCGATCTCGCAGGCACGGATCAGACTCGGCGCCGCGCCTCTGAAACTGTTGTTTGAACGTGTCGCGGTGCCGGTCGCGGGGCGGGGTACCAAGGGCGCATGGCTGCGTTCCCGGCGGCTGACGGCGATCGACGGGTTCTTCCTCGACGCCGCGGACACCCCCGAGAACGTGGCCAGGTTCGGACGGCACACCAACGGACACAAGGCCAGCGCCCTGCCACAGGTCCATGTTGTCGCGCTCGCCGAATGCGGCACGCACGCGATCGTCGCCGCCGCGGTCGGCCCCCGGGCGAGCGACGAACGCACCCTCGCCGCCACTCTCTTCGACGCCTGCGAACCCGGGATGCTCCTCACCGCCGACCGCAACTTCTACGGCCGCGACCTGTGGCACCAGGCACTTGACACCGGCGCGGACCTGCTCTGGCGAGTCAGGTCCAACCTCGCGCTACCGGTCATCCAACCGCTCCCTGACGGCTCCTACCTCTCCATTGTCATCAATCCGAAACTAAGCGGGAAACGGCGGGAACAGCTCATCGTCGACGCCCGCGCGGGCCGCGATTTTCCCGAGGACTACGCGACACCCGTCCGCGTCATCGAATACACGGTGCCCGACCGCACCGGAGCCGGCACCGGAGAACTGATCTGCCTCATCACCAACATCCTTGACCAAACCGATATATCCGCGGTGGAACTCGCCACGGGCTACCATGAGCGGTGGGAAATTGAAAGAATCTTCGATGAGGTGAAGACCCACCAGCGGGGCGAAGCCCGCTCGGTCTCAATAGGTCAGTGCACCACGTATGAATCCGGTCATAGATCGGGTCTGGTAGGAACGTGGCCTACTGATCTGGAGGTTCGGTGCGCGGCGCGGTGTTGACAGCGGAGGATCGCGAGGTCATTTCCCGTGGGATCACGGAGGGAAAATCGGACGCTGGATCGTCGGCTAGTCGTCGAAGAACTACCTCGGGCTACTAGTCATGTCACGGACCGCCAGACCCATTCCGCCCTGGCCGAACAAGCCATGGCGAGGCAAGGCCGAACGCCGACGGTGAAGAACGTCGGAGAGCCGTGTGCCGGAGAACGGCATGCACGGATCGATGTGGCGGGGAATGGAAACGGAGCCGACGGCCACCGCGCCATTCCCCGACCCTACTGAGGACCACACGCACGCGCTTCGGGAAATCTTCACAGAGATCATCGAACAGCTCAACCCGGTGCGCCGCCACCGCACGTACCCACGCGCCATCAGACGAGGCCGCCACAGCGCCTACCGAGTCAAACGCCCAACAGACACCGGCATCCGTCATGATCAACAATCGAAGATCATCCTTGCTCGGACCGCTTAACTAAGCGCCATTGGGCTATGCCGGGGCTGTGACGGCAGCGGTGAGCCAGGCTGCGCTGGACGCGGGAGCGCACGAGGTCCTGCTGTTCACCGATCCGGCTGATCCGACCAGCAACGGCGTGTATCAGCGGCTCGGCTTCTAGGACCACACGCGGAGCCCGCTTGCCACGGGACAGCCGAACGTCGCTCGGCGCGCGGCGGCTGGATCGGCTGGATACAGTCTGACGATGCTGATCATTGAGGTTGAGCTGCCATGATGGGACGGACCCACGCCCTGAGCGGGGCGGTGGTCTGGTTGGCCGTCGCACCCCTGCTGTCCCGGGAGCAGTGGTTGGGCTCGCACGCGGTGTCCTTGTCCTCGTCCCAGGTGATCGCCGGCGCGGTGGTATCCGCGGGCGCGGCGCTCCTGCCCGACATCGACCATCCCCACGGTCGGATCGCCAACACCTTCGGGCCGGTCACCCGGGTTATGTGCAGGTGGATCAGCAGGGCCGCCGGTGGCCACCGGCACGCCACCCACTCGATCCTCTTCGCGCTCGGCATGGGTGTGGTCATGGGCCTGCTGGCTGCCCGTTTCGAGTATGGGTGGTGGGCCGCGCTGTTCGTCCTCGTGGGCTTCGGGTTACGTGGGCTCGGCCTGGACTTCGAGAAGCACGAGCACTGGTCGTCCGTCATGGACTGCGTGACCGCCGGGGTCGCTGTCTTTCTCATGCACGGCATTGACATGAGCTTCGCCGGCTACGCGGTCACCCTGGGCTGTCTCGCCCACCTGGCCGGGGACTGCCTGACCCCGCGCGGCTGCCCTCTTCTCTGGCCGGTCACCTGGCGGATGGAGACAGTCCTGGTTCCCCGGACGGACGGCAGGATCGAACACTGGGTCGTCGTTCCGCTTCTCGCGGTCGCCGCGGTAATCCTGACCGTGCGAGTCGTGACGGGCGACGCCGTGTCCCACTGGCTCACCGCCGGTTGAGACACCCGGCGCCGCCCCGCGAACACCGGCTGGGCGGCGCCAGCGTAGGCGGTGTGCCCGCTGGGGTATTCGGGGTGCGCCGGTGGCGGTGTCGTAGCGCCGTGACATCGTAGCGCCGTGACCTCGCAGTGCCGTGACGTCGTAGCCGGCCTCGGCCTGACCCACCGCCGGTCATCACGGTCATCGCTGGCCGGGGTCGGATGATGCCGGATCCGGTCCGGTGTCCACCGTCGGTCGGGACCGTCGTCGGTGTAGGTCCAGGCAGACGCGCACGTAGGCAACGACCACGATCAGCGCGGCCAGCGAGCGGACGAGCCAGGTGAGATCGTCCGGGTAGAGGACGCCCGCAAGGTAATGATCGATGAAACCGCCCTGGTAGGCCGGTTGACCATCGAGCCGTCGCAGATACTTCTCCAGCGGGGTCAGCGGACAGGTGAACCCGATCGTGATGATCGTTACACCCCAGATGACGGCGGGCACATGCAGCCAGAGCAGCCAGCGCCGCCGCCGGACCAGCAGCCCACCGAAGATGATGAACGCGATCCCGAGCAGGTGGGCCACCACGACGAGGTCGGCGAGAATATCGTACGTCATCGCTGCTCCCTGTGGGCCACGGTACGCCGACCGCGCGGGATCATCCCGGCCCGGACCGCCGGAACCCGGGCATACGGTGGACCGGGCATACGGTGGAGAGGTGAATGCCGTGAACCCCGCGAATGCTATCGACCGGGTGGACGCCGTCGACGGGGTGGACAGCGGCCCGGGCCCGGGCCCGGGCCCGGTGACCTGGCCTGAGATCCTGCTGCGCCTCGACGACGATCTTGTCGACTACGAGGTTGCCATGGCACGGATGCGGGTGATGGTGCGGGAACGGATCGACGGCGTGCGGCCGGACACGCTGTGGTTCCTGTCGCATCCGCCGGTCTACACCGTCGGCAAGCGGACCCCGCCCGAGCACCGCCCGCTCGCGGGGCTGGGCATCCCGGTTCACGAGACCAACCGGGGTGGGCTGCTGACGTACCACGCCCCCGGCCAGCTGGTGGGCTACGTGATGTGTCATATCGGCGCGATGAACGCGGTGGTGCCGTTCCTGCGGCTGTTGGAGGCCCGGTTGGTGGACACGGTCGAGGCGCTCGGCATTCCGGCCGAGCGGCGGGACACCCCGCCCGGGTCCGTCGAGCTCACGGGGGTCTGGACCCGCCGGACCAACCGGAAGATCGCGTCCATCGGCCTGCGGTGCACGCGCAAGGTGACCAGCCACGGATTCGCGCTCAACGTCGACTGCGACATGCGGCCATGGACCTGGGCGACGCCCTGCGGCATGCCCGAGGTGGAGATGACCTCCGTGCAGCGGGAGCTGACCGACGCGGGGCACGCCGTCCCGAGCATGGCCGAGGTCCGCGAGATCGCCGCCGAGATGCTCGGCGCACGCAACGCCCCGCACCCCCCGGCGCCGAACCTGAGCTCGGGGGATCTGGGCACGGGGACCCGAGCCGGTCGAACCTGAGTTCGGGGGACCTGGGTACGGTCGGTGGCCCCTGGACCGTTATTTCCTCCCCTGAATTCGGCGGCCCCACGACGAGTGCGCGATCGGCGACCTGGTAAGTCGGGATCAGGTCGACCGGGTCGACCGGGCCGGCGGGGAGACATCCACGGAACCCTCACTAAAGTAGCCGTCCAGAACGGACGGCACGGACGGCACGGACGGGGAGGATCGGGGAGAACCGTGGTAGGCCATGCGGGACTGGTCGTCGCCGGCCGTTACCGACTCCAGGACCGCCTCGGGGCTGGCGGGATGGGGGCCGTCTGGCGGGCGACCGACCAGATGCTGCGGGTCGACGTCGCGCTCAAGGAAGTCTCGATCCCCGTCGACTCCACGCCGGGGGAGTGGACCGAACGGATCGCCCGCGCACGGCGGGAAGGGATGAACGCCGCCCGCCTTCGGGGTCACCCCGGGATCGTCAGCGTCCATGACGTGGTCGAGGACGGCGGGCTGCCGTGGATCGTCATGGACCTCATCATCCCGGCTCGGTCGGTAGCGGACCGGCTGCGGGGATCGGGCGGGCTACGGCCGGATGAGACAGCGTCGATCGGAGCGGCGGTCGCCGATGCCCTCGCCTTCGCCCATGCGAAGGGCGTCGTTCATCGCGACATCAAACCGGGCAACATCCTGTTGGCGGAGAGTGGCCGGGCACTCGTCACCGACTTCGGTATCGCCGCGCACAACGACGACAGTCGGATGACCGCCGCCGGAGTGGTCGGCACCATCGCCTATGTCGCTCCCGAACGGCTTGGCGGTCAGCCCGCGGACGGGCGTAGTGACGTGTTCTCCCTGGGAGTCACCCTTTACCAGATGGTGGAGGGGAGGTTACCGTTCCAGGCCGACACGACCGCCGGGCTGCTCAGCGCGATCCTGTTCGAACCGCCGCGCCCGACCGTGCTCGCCGGTCCACTTCGGCCGGTGCTGGATGCGATGCTCGAGAAGGACCCGGTAGTCCGGCTGGATGCCGCGGCTGCCGCGCGCGCCCTCGCCTCCCTCGCGGCCGGGGGACCGGCATCACCGGTGCTGGTGCCGGCACAGGTACCGACACCGACACCGGCACAGCTACCACCGCCGGCACAGGTACCGACACCGCCGTTGCCGCGGGTACCTACGGTCTCGCGACCGGCAACGGCCCTGCTGCCGCCCGTCGGCGAGCCGGAGGCAGGCGGTTCGCGGTGGCCTGACTCCGGGATGCCTGGGACGCCTGGGCTGTCCGGGGCGCCTGGCCGTCCCTCAGGACGGGTGTGGCTCGTGGCCGGGACGTTGACAGCCGTCCTCGCGATCCTGGCCGGGGTGTTCCTCGCCCGCGGTGGTGTCGGCGCCCATCCGGGCGACGGGTCCCTGACCGGCACCGCGTCCGCGACGGTGGCCGCGACCGGACCGGAAGACGGCGTCCCGAGGGTATCGCCGTCCGCGGCCGCGAGCGGGGCGGGGAGCGGGGCCGCGAGCGGTGCGGGGACCAGTGCGGGGACCGGGGCGCGAACGAGTTCGGCCACTGCAGCAGGCTCCCCCCGACCGTCCCAGGAGCTCACCGTCGTGCCCTCCTTCTCCGCCGCCGCGCCCGGGGTGTCGCAGTACAGCGCCGACTATTACGCAACTCTCACCAGAAGCCGGCAGGACGGCTTCCTGCTGCGGGTCGGATTCGACGCGACCGGCCGTAGCGACCTGCGGGATCCGCGGACATCCTGCGTGCTGGTCTCGTCGGGTTCTCGCGAGCTCCGGCTGTTTCCCGTCCAGGCCGACGTGCCGGTGAGCTCCTCCGGACGGTATTCCGGAACACTGACGTTCTCGCTCGCGCTGCCGGGAAGCTACCGTTTCCGCTACTCGTGCCAGGCGGACTACTCGGCCGCGCTCCTCGGCACGGTGACGATGCCATCGGTGGCGGTGAGCGTTTACGACGACAACTACTTCGTGAACGTGCTGGAGGTACGCGTCGGAGCCGGTCGGACGGTCGTGTTTTTCGCCGCAGCGGGAGCGGCGGACCTCCGGGTGCCGGTTACGTCGTGCCTTCGGTTGGAAAGCGGGATCCGTAGGCCTGTCGTGGAGCTGAAGACCTCGCGGAAGTCGCCGACGGGGGCGACGTACATCGGAACGATGCGGTTCGAGGGGACCCCGCCGGCTACCCTCGTCTATTCCTGCTCCGATTACTCGCCTGTCAACCTGTGACGGCCTTCGGGCCTTCGGGCTTGTCGCAGACCTGTCTTCGAACGTGTGTTTGGTAGTGTCGAAGCATGGAGATCGCGGCGTTCCAGGCCTCGTTGCTCGATGACGCCCCGGCGATCGAGGTCGGCCCACTCGGGACGTCCGTCCGACGAGTCGGGCTCGCGCGGGGTGCGTGGGTCGATGTGCGGCCCCGCTGGATCGTTGGAGCCGACGTGCTCTTCGAGCGGCTGCGCGATCGTGTCCCCTGGCGGGCGGAGCAGCGGACGATGTACGACAGGGTCGTCGACATTCCCCGGCTGCTCGCCTTCTACGACGAGCGTGCGTCGCTGCCCGATCCGGCGCTCGGCGCGGCGAAGCGGGTCCTCGACGAGCACTATGCGGCCGAGTTGGGCGAGGGCTTCGCCACCGCCGGGCTGTGCCTGTATCGCGACGGGCGTGACAGTGTGGCCTGGCATGGCGATCGCGTCGGGCCGGGTGGGTTCCGCGACACCATGGTCGCGATCGCCGTCCTGGGCGCCCCGCGTGCGTTGCTGCTGCGGCCGCGGGGCGGGGGCGGCCCGGCGATCCGGCACGACCTGGGCCACGGCGACCTGCTCGTGATGGGAGGCAGTTGCCAGCGCACGTGGGATCATGCCGTGCCCAAGACGGCGCGGCCGGTCGGGCCGCGGATCAGCGTTCAGTTCCGCCCGCGCGGCGTGCGCTGAGCTGGACCGTTCCCGCTTCGGTGGACCTCGCTCGGGCGTACGGGAAGAAGGCCCGGCGGGCGGCCCTGGCCCGGTACGGTCTCGATCGTTTCCTGCGGGACTGGGACGAGGTGCTCGCGCGGGTCACGGACTGAGCTCCGACACCGGGTTTATCCACATGATTGCAAGGAAATGTCTTTCACATGACGGGTAAACCGGAGCTGCCCGGCGAGTCGGGCGAGTCGGGCGAGCCCGGCGAGCCCGGCGAGCCCGGCGAGCCGTTGGACAGGTTCGTGCTGCCGCTCAGCCCGATCGCGCCCCGGCAGGCCCGGGTCCGGCTGGCCGCGGGCCTCGCCGGCACCGGCTTCGCGGCGGAGCTGACCGAGATCGTCGTGCTGCTCGCCAGCGAACTGGTCACCAACGCCGTCGTGCACGGCCGCGGTGAGCCGGTTCTGGAGATCCGGACAACCGACCACCAGGTGTGGGTCGGCGTCCAGGATCCGGACAGCCGCCTCCCGCAGGTGCAGCAGGTCGACACCGACTCGCTCGGCGGGCGGGGTATGCACCTGGTGGCCGAGCTCGCTGAGACCTGGGGCGCCGACGTCATCCCCGGCGACGGGAAGGTCGTCTGGTTCCGGTTGCGTCGGGAGAGCCCCGCCGTCGATGGTTGACCGCCGCCGCTGCGGCCGGGCGCGCCGGGGCTTACCTGACGCCGGGGCTTACCTGACGGCCTCGGGCAGGACGGGGGTGGGCGGGCCGAGAAGGAAGCCCTGGCCGTAGGGGATCGCGGTCTCCCGGGTGGCCTGGAGTTCGGCCGCGGTCTCGATGCCCTCGGCGACCACGCTGCCTCCGATCTCCTTGGCGACGTGCACCAGCCCGGCGGCCACGGCCCGCCGGGCCGGGTCGGTGTCGATGCCCTGGGTCAGGCAGCAGTCCATCTTGATGATCTCCGGTCGCAGCCGGACGAGCTGTTCCAGCCCGGCATAGCCGGTACCCACGTCGTCGGCGGCGATGCGGACGCCGAGCCGGCGCAGGTGCTCGATGTCGCGGTTGATCGCCGGAGTGTCGCCGATCCGTTCGTGCTCGGTGATCTCCACGAGGATGCGTTCGGCATCCTCGTTCATGATCATGTCCACCAGGCCGGCCGAGAGGGTCGTCGCCGAGACGTTAATCGCGAGGATCATGTGCGTCGGCAGCCGGGGCAGCACGGCGAGCGCGCGTCGGACCGCGGCGAGTTCGAGATCGACGTTGAGGCCGACGGAGCCTGCCGCGGTGAACCACTGTGACGGGCTGCGGGCGTAGTCCGAGAACCGGGACAGCGCCTCCACTCCGATGATCTTTCCGTGTTCGAGGTCGAGCACCGGCTGGAAGGCGAGCGCGGGCCCCCCGCCGTCGATCACATGGCTGACGTCGCGCCAGACGCGGCTGCGGACCTCCCACATCCGGTGCAGGTCGGTCACGGAATCGCCGAGGATCTCCGCGATCATCCGCAGGAACCGGCCGTCGCGCGGCCGCAGGTGCGGATGCGGCCCGTGCCCGAGACAGCCGGCCAGGCCGTAGACGATGCCGTCGCTGTCGACCACCGGCACGGCGGCGTAGGCCCCCACGTCGAGTTCGTCGACGACGGGCAGTCGCAGGATGCGCGGATCGGCTCGGGTGTCCGGGATGACGGTGGGAAACTCACCGGACAGGACGCGTCCGAACAGGGCGCTCTCGCGCCGAACGGTGGAGCCCGGGGCCAGCTGGAACGACGCGCCGTCCCCGTTGATGACCTGCACGACGAGGACGTCCGCCTCGATGCGACCGAGCCAGGCAAGATCCATGCCCAGATGGCGGCGCAGTATCCCCAGCAGCTCCACCACCGCCGTCGCCGGCTCGGGAACCTCGGCCTTCGGCCCGAGCACCGAGGCGGGGGTTGGACGGACCGACATCCGTACCACCTCCTCTCCTGGTGTTCCCTCGGGTTTTCCGCGCACACCCTGGTCGGCACCGAGATCTGTTACCGTTTCATGAACGATATCGACCTGTTCATGACCGGCGTCCGCCACTGCCGGGAGATCCATCCACTGTCTCCCGTCTGTCTCCCCTCGCGTCCGTTGTCTCTTCGTGTTGTAGTAGACACGGGATCGGGACGGATGCCTGCTCGGCGAGCGAGGATGCTCGGAGGGGAGGCGGTGTCGCGTGGCGGACATCGTGGTCGGGATCGACGGGTCGACAGATGCCGAGCGCGCGCTGCGGTGGGCCGTGCGCGCGGGGCGTCGTTGTAGCGCGCGGGTGCGTGCCGTGCTCGTCTGGGCCGCGGCCGGCCCGTTCTGCACGCGGGTGAAGCCGCCGCCCGCCACCTCACCGGAGCATCCCCGCTGGACGGCCCAGTGGATGCTGCACGACGTCGTCAACCGGGTCCGCGAGGCCCAGCCCGACGCCTGGATCGTCGAGCGGACCGTGTACGGGAGCCCGGTGGACACGATACTGACCGAGTCGGAGGGCGCGGTCATGCTCGTCCTCGGTGCCCGCGGCCGTGACCGGCCGCGCCGCCTGCCGGCCGGTTCGGTCAGCATGGCGTGCGTGTACGGGGCGTCGGTGCCGGTGGTCGTGGTCCACGGCAGGTCGGCGGAGCCGGCCGAGAGCGGGCCCGTCGTCGTCGGGGTGGACGGGTCCGCCTGCTCGTTGGCCGCGCTGCGGTGGGCCGCCCAGGAGGCGGCGCTGCGCCGGGCGTCGCTGCGCATCATGCACGCCTGGGCGCCGCTGCCACCGGAGTGCGTTGTCCGGCTGGGACTCTGCGGTGCCAGGTCCGCTGGTGCGGTACCCACGGTGGGCGCTGGGGCCGTTCGTGCCGGGCCGGCTGGTGCGGCGCCGGCTGGTGCGGCGTCGGCTGGTGCGGGGCTCGGCGACACGGATCCGGGCGGGACCGGATCCATCCGGACGGACCCGGGCGAAACGGGCTTCGCTCCGGGATTCGCCGGCCGTGGAGTTCGGGGCACGGCATCGGGGGGCACGGTACTCGATGATCGTCCAGGATTTGGTGACCCGGGGTCCGCCGATGCGGCGCTCGGCGGGTCGGCGTTCGGCGGGTCGGCGTTCGGGGGTCCCGCGTTCGGGGGTCCCGCGCTCGATGCGACGGGATCCGGCGGAACGGCCCTCGTCGACGCCGCCCTCGAAGGCGCCGCGCGAGCCGTGCTGGACGAGGCGGTGCGCGTGGGTCTGCCCGAGCCGGGTGATCTCGATGTGCGCACGGACCTGATCCGCGGAGCGGCCGCGTCCAGCCTGCTGCGGGCCGCGGCGGGGGCGCAGCTCCTGGTCATCGGAGCCCGGGGCCGCGGCGGATTCGCCGAGCTGCTGCTGGGCTCCATCAGTTCACAGTGTGTGACACACGCCCAGTGCGCGGTCGCGGTCATCCGCACGCCCGGAAGTACGACGTGTAGTGATTAGTGCGACGTGTGGTGACTCCGCCGCGGCGGACCTTCGACCCGGTGCGAGTCCCTTTCCCTCGGGTCGTGGGCTCTTGGGCCGTGAGCCGCGAGCTTTCGGGTCGTGGGCCGAGATCGAGGGCCCCGGGCGGGGATGCCCGATCGGGCACGTACCGAGCGGGTGGACGGCGGGTCACCGGCGGCGCCACCTGCCGCGCCACCTGCCGCGCCACCTGCGGTGTCGGCTCTCGCGGCCCGCCGAGCGCGGCCCGCGATCCAGCGGTGACGGCGCGGCGGGCAGGTGATCCTCCCGAAACGGCCCGGCTTTCCCTCGTCTTGGGGGAGGATGGGCAGATCGGGGCGTGATGTCCCCGTGAGGTACGGGGGCATCACGGCGCCGGCCGTGGGAGGGGAGCGTCGAGCGACTATGGCGGATCAGTACTATGGCGGTTCCGGTCGGCGCGGCGAACGGTTCGCCCAGGCGCGCTGGCTCGCCGGTCAGGCCCGGCAGGACCGCACCACCTCCTGGTACGTCCCGCTGATGATCACCGTGATCGGCGCCGGTGCGGCGTTCGACGCCTTCGGCCGCGGCGTGGGGCTCCTCTACGCCCTCGGGCTGTCGATCGCCTTCGTCCTGCTGACGTGGACGACGATCCGGCTCATGCCGTCGGTGTCCGACGAGCTGAACGTCAACCGGGTGACAGGCCCGCGCAAGATCATCGCCATGGTGAACACGCCGGTGCGCACCCACGGCGTGTTCCTGCTGGCCGCGGCGTTGCCGATCGCGATCGCCCTGATCAGGACGGTCGGTTTCTTCGTGTTCGGCGGGGCGCTGCTCGTCGGGATCGTGGTCGGCGTAGCGCTGGCCGCGGCCTGGATGTTCGAACGCCGGTAGACCCGCCCGGCGCCGACGAACCTCCTGATTCCGAATGACGAACCTCCTGATTCCGAATTCCGAAGAACCTCCTGCTCTCCTCTCAGAGCGCCCATCCCTGGGCCTGGACATCCCGGTCCGGCGCATCCCCCGCTCGGACCAGGTTCCTGTTCCCGCCAAGCGGGCAGGCCAGCAGGGACACGGTCCGGTGCGCGGTCCGCGATGAGGAGAGTGCGATGACGGTCAGCAAGGCCACGAGGGAACGAACCCGGGCGAGTCAGCTCCCCGAGGACGATGTGGTCGGGATCCTGCTCGCGCAGCATGCCGAGATCCGCGAGCTGTTCGGGAAGGTCAGGACGTCGACGGGCCGACGCCGCCAGGAGACGTTCGACGAGCTGCGGGCGCTGCTCGCGGCCCACGAGACCGGCGAGGAGGTGGTGCTGCGCCCGATCAGCCGGCAGGTGGTGGGGCCCGAGGTGACCGATGCCCGCAACCACGAGGAGAAGGCTGCGAGTCGGGACCTCGCCGACCTCGATCGGATGGAGGCGAGCAGCGTCGAGTTCGGGGCCAAGCTCGCCGCGTTCGAGCACACGGTGCTGGAACACGCCGAGCGCGAGGAGCGGGAGGAGTTCGAGGCGCTGCGCCAGGTCCGTCCCGAATCCGAACTCGTGCGCCTGGGCCGCAGACTGCGGGCCATTCAGGCGATCGCCCCCACCCATCCGCACCCCTCGGTCGCGGGATCCCCCACCGCTCAGCGGGTATTCGGGCCGGTGGTGTCCCTCGTCGACCGGCTGCGCGACGCTCGGCGGCAGACGGCGGCGGCGGGATGACGGCGGCGGGATGACGGCGAGGAGTTCCACCGCCCGGGGGAGCTCCTCGAACGGCGGGCCGGACCCTTCGGAGACCCCGGCGCAACGCCGGTACCGCAACTGGGGAGATCTGCTGCAGGAGTTGCGCGTCGTCCAGACGGGCGTGCAGCTGCTGACCGCCTTCCTGCTCGCCATCCCGTTCCAGCAGCGGTTCACGACGTTGAGCAACGAGCAGAAGTCGCTCTATCTCGTGATCGTGCTGCTGACGGTCAGCGCCACCGGGCTGCTCATCATGCCGGTGAGCCTGCACCGCGCGGTCTTCCGGCGCAAGGAGAAGGAGACGCTGATCCGGGTGGCGAACCGGCTCGCCCAGGTGGGCCTGGCATTGTTCGCCGTGGCCGTCTCCGGGGTCGTCCTGCTCATCTTCGACGTGGTCAGGGGGGCGCCGGCCGGCTGGATCGCCGGGGGCTGCACCTTCGTCGTGCTGGTCGTGCTGTGGGCCGTCGTGCCCGCCGCCATCCGCCTCGCCGCCGGCGGCTGGGCGTCCGGACCGTAGCCGGGTGCCCAGACGGTTCGCAGCGGCTTGCCGTGCGGACAGGTACCCGCTCTTGGCACGGGCTTGACGCTGCCCGTCGCGTGAAACTGGGCGCCATGGCGACGGCGGCATCCCCCCGGACCCGGGTGGTCGACGAGCACATGTTCACCGTCGCGCGGGCGCTGGGTCCGACGACGTTCCGGTTGCAACTGTTCACGGCGACTGGCCTGCGGCCGGTGGCTGTCGTGACCCAGCCGGAGCGGGAAGGCTTGTCGCTGATGAACGGCGCCGAGCGCTACGCAGCGGCGGTGTGGATGCGGTACCTCCCGGACGATCCCGAGCCGCCGATCTGGGTCCAGCGCCAGTTCGTCAACAGCACGGCCGACGCCTTCACCCAGGTGCTGTTCACGGTCACCGGCCCACACACGCCGGCGAACCCTCGGTGGCGCAGGCTGACCGACCAGACGCTGGCCGCTCTGGTCGGTGCTCCGGTCGACGCGGACCGCGGCGCCGGCGGGTACGCCAGATCCGCCCGCGCCGCGGCGGGCGGGACTGCTGCTGGTACCACCAGGGCGACTGGCACCGGGTGAACGCGGCCGCCGGGACCGGCGGTGACAGCTGCCCGCTGGGCCGGGCGGCCAGCGCGACGGTCACCGGCGTCGGCCGGGGTCGCCCGGGGAGGTCGAACCACAGCAGGTGCGGCGGCATCCGCGGGGTCCGCGCCCAGTGCGCCAGCCGGTCAAGATCACGGATAGGTGGCCCGCTCTCGATCCGGCTGACCTGGGCCTGCGTCAGGGTGTGCCACCGACCCAGCCGTTCCTGGCTGATGGGCCCGGAGGTGGTGGGGGTGCAGGCGATAGGCCGCGGAGACCCGGCCTATGTGCTGGGCCGCGAAGGCATCACGCATCTGGTCGGTGTGCCAGAACCGCTCCGGCACGCGCGCCGGGCCTGCCGGACACCACCTTCAGTACGGATCCCGCGGTCGTGGCGCGGGTTGCCGAGCGCCTGCGCGCTCCACCCCTGGCACTAACTTCCCACCCCGTGGGGCAACGGACCGCGGCGGACACCGGCCCAGAGCGTTCCGAGGCCGAGCGGACGTCAGCCGAAATTGGATCAGACTGACAGGTGGGCGTTCATGGCGCGGGCCTGTTCACCGAGCTCGGGTAGTTCCACGACGGTGACGCCCGCCTGGGTGAGGAGTTCGTAGCCTTGGCAGTCGGCGACGAAGAGGCTGGGTTCGCGCCAGGCGATGACCACTCGCGGGATCTTTGCTTCCAGGATGAGCTGGGTGCAGGTGCGGGGCCGGGACTTGCGCTGGGAGCAGGGTTCGAGGGTGCTGTAGATCGTCGCGGTGGCGAGCCGAGGGTCGCCCGGGCCGATCTTCGCGAGTGCGGACTCCTCGGCGTGTACCGCGTCGTCGACCTCGCGGGAGAAGCCGAAGGCGATCTCCTGGTTGTTCTTGTCGACGATGACGGCGCCCACGGAGTAGGCGCCGGCGGCGGGTGGGCAGCGGTGGGCGAGTTCGATGGCCCGGGTCATCCAACGGTGATCGTCGAGCTGGGGCATGGAGCGGCTCCTCCTTCCCTGGGGTCCGGTCCCGCAGGGCGGTGGACCGGATGGCCGGTGGCGTGCCGGTGGCCGCAGTGGGTGCAACTGCGTCGCGGGCGTGGCGTCGTCATCCCTGGCCGCCTTCCCCGATCCGTACGCGGCGGGCGGTCAACGCGCGAACCGTAGCACCGTCCGTGTCGATGTCAATGCCTAAAGCTCATTGCAGATAACGCTGCGCGGTATAGCCACCACCTCCAGCAAAGCCCACGCTCGGGAGCGTGGCAGGCCCGGGACGCGTGGCAGCGTGCTGTCCGCTGTTCGATCGGATCATCGTTACGGAACTGTTGACCGGACTTTCCTGAGGTCGAACGGCGTGTCGTAGGGCAGGGTCGGACAGGTCGGAACAGTCTGCATCTCTCTGATCTTGGAGGGTGCTGGGTGTTTGAGGACAGCGATCATCGGGTGATCGAGGCGATCCGGCTTCCGCTGTGGGGAAGCGTGGTCGCGTCCGACGGCGTGGTGCCGTGGAGGCTGGTCGACGGCCTCGGTGAGCCGGTCGAGCCGGTCGAGGTCTTCCTACGGGACTTCGTCGCGCAGGGCCGGTCGGCGAACTCGGTGCGCAGCTATGCGCTGGCGTTGCTGCGGTGGTGGCGGTTTCTGGTCGCGGTTGGAGTGGCCTGGGACCGGGTGAGTCCGGCGGAGGTCCGGGACTTCGTGCTGTGGCTCGGGCAGGCGACCAAGCCGGTCGCGGCGGCGCGGGTCGGGTCGCGGGCGACCGTGGGGCAGGTCAACCCGGTGACCCGTAAGCGCCACCTCGGGGACGGCTACGGGCCGGCGACGGTGCGGCACAGCAACGCCGTGCTGCGGACCTTCTATGAGTTCTGGCTGGAGCGTGGTGAGGGGCCGCTGGTGAATCCGGTTGTGCTTGCTCGGGCGGGCCGGGGCCGGGCGCACGCGCACCACAACCCGCTGGAGGCATTCCGTCCGGAGGGGCGGCTGCGTTATAACCCTCGGCTGCCGAAGCGGAAGCCGAGGGCGATGCCGGACGAGCGGTGGGACGCGCTGTTTGCGGCGATGGGCCGTAACCGGGACCGGGCGATCCTGGCGCTGGGCGTGTCCACCGGTGCCCGCGCGGCCGAGCTGCTCGGCATGCGCGGCGCGGACCTGGACTGGGGTGGCCAGCTGGTGCGGGTGGTCCGCAAGGGGACGCGGGCCGAGCAGTGGCTGCCGGCGAGCCCGGAGGCGTTCGTCTGGCTGCGTCTCTACCTGGCCGACGTCGGCGGCGGTGTGCTGGGCGCGGGTGATCCGGTCTGGCGGACGGTCTATCGGCGCGGCGGGGTCCACGAGCCGTTGAACTACGAGGCGCTGCGGGCGGTCTTCCGTCGGGCGAACCGCCGGTTGGGCGCGAACTGGACGATGCACGATTTGAGGCACACCTGTGCGATTCGGATGGTGCGCGACGGCCGGCTGTCGCTGCGCGACGCGCAGACGATCCTCGGCCACGCCCACCTGTCGACGACCCAGCTCTACCTGGAGCAGGACGACGAGGAGGTCTTCGCTCGGGTCCGGGAGCATTTGGCTGCGCGGGAAAGACCTCGCCCCGCGCCCCCAGCGCCGGCGGCCCTCGGCTACGACCCCGCTGACCTCGCGGTCCTGTTCGGGAACCCGAGGTGATGCCTACCGCGGTCGCGGCCCCAGCCACCAAGCAGGCCATCGGCCCAGGGGCGTCGGGCTGGGAGCCGGCCGCGCGGCCGGTCGGCCCGTGGGATACGGCGTCGTTGGACGACGTGCTCGCGGCTGTGCCGACCTTGTCGTGGTGGAACGCGAAGCGGCAGCAGGCGCAGCGGTCGGTTGCCGGTGTCGAGCTGCTGCTGGACTGGCTGGGCCGGGTGCCCGGCGGCTGGCAGGACCGGTGGGAGCATGCCGAGGCGATGCTCGGTCCCAGGTGGGCGACCTGGTCAGCCGCCATTCCCGAGCCCGACAGGCCCTGCGGCGAACGCCATCGCGTGGTGCTGACCCGAGGGCTGGCCTGTCTGCTGCGGATGAGGCTCGTCCGGCCGAGCTACCCGTTCCTGACCACCTACGGGCCGACGACGACGTTCGCGGTCGTCCGCGACCTGGTGAGCCCGGAGTTGTTCGCCTGCGCGGCCGACGCCGCGCGGGCGTGTGGCGGCCATTCCGAGAACGTGCTCAGGAAGGCGCTGAACGTCCTGACCGCGATCGTGATCCATACCGGTGGCAGCCTGAACGAGGTGACCACAGGCGACCTCCTCGCGTTCCAGTCAGCCACGGCGCCCAGCCGCGGCCGGACGCGTGACGGTTCCCACCTGGCCTGGCAGATGATGGTCGACCTGGGCGTCTTCCCACCGCACTCCACGCTGCACGCCGCCATGCGCACCGGCCCGCAGAGCACCGCCGAACTCGTGGACCGCCACGGCATCGCCGACCGGCAGATCCGCGAGTTGCTGATCCGCTACCTCGACGAGCGGCGTCCCGCGCTCGACTACAGCACCTTCCGCATGCTCGTCGGCCGTCTCGCCGGGGCGTTCTGGGCCGACCTCGAACGCCATCACCCCGGCATCGACACCCTCAATCTGCCACGCGAGGTCACGGATCCCTGGAAGGAACGGCTGCGTTTTCCCCAGAACGGCGGCAGCCGCCCGACCCGGCAACGACACATCGACACCCTGATCACGGTCCGCGCCTTCTACCTCGACATCGCCGAATGGGCACTGTCGGACCCTTCCTGGGCGCCTTGGGCGTTCCCCAGCCCGGTGCGCAAGAGCGACACCGCGGGAGTCGTCAAACAGCGCCGCGCCACAACGGCCTCGAACTCGGCGACTGCGGACGCCCCTACGGCACCCCCTGCATCCACGAACACGCCTGCGTCCGCTGCCCCATGCTCCGCGTCGACCCCCGCCAACGCACCCGCCTCGAACAGATCATCCGCAACCTCGGCGAACGCATCGAGGAAGCCAAAGCCAACGGCTGGCAGGGCGAAGTCGAGGGCCTCAAGACCAGCCTCGAAGCCGCACAGCGCAAGCTCGCCGGCCTGGACCGCGCAGCCCGCAACACCTCCAAACCAGCACCACTCGGAATGCCACCAATCCCACCCAAAATTTCAAGATCAAAATCCGGATAAGCGGGTGCCTGGGATATCCCGCGAGCTTGGTGGGTGCAGCTGGCCGAGGACGGGCGTCTGGTGGTGCCGCTGCGGATCCTCGGGCTGACTCGAACGGTCGTGTTCGAGCGGGCCGGAGCGGTTCTACGGAGCCGGTCGGTCGTGGAGGACGGGTTCATGCCGATGCGTGCTCTCGGTGCCGTTCGCGAGCAGAACATCCGGGTCGGTGCCGGCCCGGACCTGACAATTCGGCTCGATGACGATCGCCCGGTGGATGCCTCGGCGTTGCGGGGCGCGTTGGATCACCCTGTGGCGGCGTGCTGGACCGGGGTCGCCGTCCCGTGGGGCTGGACAGAGCATCTCGATTTCTGGCTGGCCACGCTGGAGGGCTTCTGCCGGCTCCTAGTGTCGCGGGCTGCGGTCGATGACGGCCGACTGATGGCGCCGAAGGGACCGTGGGGAAGCATGGGGATTGTTGAGGGCGGGACTCTGGCCTATCTCACGACGCGGCCGAGTCCTACCGGCGATGCGAAGATGCCCAGCTACGAGATCGGTGCCTGCGGCTACGGCCCGCGGGGCGGCGAGCTGGCGTCCCGGCTCGCCGAGCGGGTCCGCGACTGGGACCGTGACGGTGGGCAGGGCGTCCGGCTGTGGATCGAGGCATATCCGGCTGACGCCGTCCCTCCGGAGATGCCAGGTGTGCTGCTTGCGGTCGACAAGCGCGACAGTCGGGTTCTCGTCCGGGTGGCCGAGCAGGTACCCGCCGCGGTTTGACCGCCTCGGCCGGGCAGGGTCAGGACAAGAGCAGCAGGGCGTCCCAAGTCGTGCGCAGGTCCTCGGGCATGGGGCACCCGGCGTACTCGGCGAGAGCGAGCGCCGTTCCGGCAGCGCCAGTGAGGAAGCCGGGCCGGACGGTGGCCGCGTTCCCGGCGAGGTGGGCGAAGCCGAAACGGCGCGTGGGGTCGAACGCGCCGGAGGGGTGCACGGTGACAGCGTCTGGGTGACGGTCCGCTGAGGCCGCTGATGACGTCGTAGACGTGCCATGGAGTGCTCACCGGCCGATGGGTGAGGGCGGTGCGGTGGTACCCGGCGATGATCAGCGAAGCGGCCAGGCCAGCGCCGGCGTGGTACACGCCAGTGGGGTGGGCGCCTCGCGGGGTCTGGCGGGCTGCGTGGGTCCAGTGGTTCGCCGCGGCTGTGGCGAAATCAGGGTGGACGGCCGCCAGCCGGGCGTGCAGCAGTGCCGTCCCGGGCAGGCCGTCGGCGAGACTGGCCGCGGCCTCGGCCGGGAGAGCGGCCGTGACCGTCTCGGGGCGCAGGAGCCGTTCGGCGAGGGCGGTCAGTGATACCGGGCTCTGGACGCGGCGGGAACGATCTGCGATGAGTCGTTACTCTTTGCAGCTAGGCTGTGACAGCACCAGTCCAACTGTGACAGCCGGAAGTCACGTTGGTTGGCCAATCCGGCGCTTGCGGCTCCTGGACCCGGGCGGCGGTCAGGAAGCCGCCGACGACGACACGCCCAGGTCTGGACATCACGAGCGTCGGTCCTTCAGGACTGATGTGGCTATGCCAGAGACCGATGGCAGGCATACACAACACGCATAGACATCGTCACCTGGAGTCCTAGTGGGTGTCGCTGCAAGTTCGTCGGTTATGCGGCGAGGTTGAGGCGGCTGGCGGTCTTCAGCAGGTCCGCACGGGTGTACTTCCAGTCGAACCGGGTCGCGGTCTGGTTGTAGAGCGTTTGGAAGCCCATGACGCGGGCGGCGAGCGCGTCGAGGTCGGCGAAGTCGGCGAGGTCGCCACGCTCGATCGCCTTGCGCTGCAGGATCGAGAAGTACACCTCTACCTGGTTGAGCCAGGACGCGTGGACCGGCAGGTGGACCAGCGTCGCGGTCGGGTGGGCTGCGCGCATCCGGTCGATGGAGGCTTGGCCCCGGTGGGACGAGCCGTTGTCGACGATCCAGAACACCCGCCGCGCCGAGGCGTACGGCTCGCTGTTCATGACCTGGGCGGCGAGCCGGCCGAAAGGGACGATCCCGGTGGTGTCCTCGATCCGGCCGATGACCTGGGCGCGCTGGACGTCGTAGGCGGCGAAGTAGGCCACCGTCCCGCCGCGTTCGTACTCGAACTCCACCCGCGGACCGTGGCCGGCCCGAGCGGCGCCGGTCAGCCAACCCCGCCAGGCCCTCGCGGGCGAACCGGCCCCGCCACTTGCTGACGGTGTCCTCGCAGACATCAAGCTGAGCGGCGATCGCCGCGTTGCCCGCTCCACCGGCCGCCGCGAGCACGATCCTCGCGCGCAGCCAGGCACGGCGGAGCACGGTCGCCGACCGGACACGGCGGGCCAGCTCGGCGCGGACGTCGTCCGTCAGAATGATCGCGGTGGCACGGCGAGACACTCCCGATGTCCTAGCGGGCAGGTCACACCGGCCCACCGCCCCGGCCCCGCCCACAGGCAACCCGCCGACACCCCCGGCCACAATCAGGGCTGTGGCCGGTATCCCAGAATCGACGAAGATCTCCCTGCGGCAGCGGCTGGTCGAGCACGCCACCGGCAGGTGGCCCAGGATCACCGCGCTGTCCACCCGCTACCGTGGCCCGTTCGTCTACGTCACCGCGACCGATCCCGACGGCGACGCCCAGCCACTGTGCCGGCTGCGCTACGTCGGCTACGCCAACAACTGGGGCTTCGCCATCTGGCGAGCCAGCCACAACGACTACGCCGACTCCATACTGGCCGACGGATCCCCGACCGGCACCGCCGAAGCCGCCCTCGACCTTGCCGCCGGCCTCTACCTACCCGCCACCGCCGATAACCGACGAACTAACGGCGACGCCCACTATCTGGGGCTTCGGGAGATCCGCCTGCCCGCCACGATCTGGGATCAGATCCTCGCCGCGATTCGGTCCCGTGCGGTCACGGCCTCGACCGGTGACAGCGCGGGCTCAGATCTGCAAGGGCTGCGACGGGCACGGGGTCCGGGTCACCGTCCACGCCACGGTCCTCGGCCACCCGGAAAAGTTGATCTCGTGCTGCCCGTGGTGCGCCGGCACGGCCGCACCATCTGCACCGCCGGTCAGCGTGGGTGCAGGGTTCGTTCCAGGCTGTCGAGAAGGGCGCGGGCGGTGAACGGCTTCTGGAGGTGGGCGACGCCGGGCGGGAAGCCGGCCACGGACTTCTCGGCGCCGGCGGCGTAGCCCGACATCAGCATGACCGGCAGCTCGGGGCGGGTCCGACGGAACTGTTCGATGAGCTGGTAGCCCGTCATGCCGGGCATGATCGCGTCGGTGAGCAGGGCGTCGATCCGCGTCGTCCCGGGACCGAACCGGTCGAGGGCCTCGGCCGGGGAACCCGCCTCGTGGACGAGGTAGCCGGACCGTACGAGGATGCGCGTGGTGACGGCGCGCACGGCCGCGTCGTCCTCGACGACGAGGATCGTCTTCCCCTGCCCGCGGGTGGCGTCGTCCCGGGTGGTGTCGTCCCGGGTGGTGTCGACGGGAGCGGGCCCGCTCCTCGCCGTGGCGGGCAGCAGGATCCGGATGGTCGTCCCCTTCCCGACCTCGGACTCGATGTCGACCTCGCCGCCGGCCGCCTTGACCACCCCGTAGACGGTGGCGAGGCCGAGTCCCGTCCCCTCACCGGGTCCCTTGGTGGTGAAGAAGGGTTCGACGGCGCGACGGATCACCTCCGGGCTCATGCCGCACCCGGTGTCGGCGACCGCCAGGCAGGCCCAGCCGCGCTTCGGGCGTTCTTCCGGCGACGGCCGCCCGTGCGCGGCCGGGCGGTCCGCGGGAGACGGGCCCCGGTCCCGGTCCAGGTTCGCCGTGCTGAGGGTGAGGCGGCCGCCGTCGGGCATGGCCGCACGGGAGTTGACGACCAGGTTCATCACCACCTGTTGGATCTTGCTCGGGTCGATCGTGACGGGGTGGAGATCGGGATCGAGGAGGGTGACGATCTCGATGTCCTCGCCGATGGTGCGTCGCAGCAGGTTCCGCGTCCCCTCGACCACCGCGTTGAGGTCGAGGGTCTCCGGCTTCGACGACTCCTGCCGGCTGAAGGTGAGCAGTTGACGGGTCAGTCCGGCGGCCTGGTCGGCGGCACGGCTGATCTCGTCCATGTCGGCCCGGCACGGGTCGTCGTCGGGAAGGGTGTCGAGGACGATCTCCGCATAGCCGGTGATCACGCCGAGCAGGTTGTTGAAGTCGTGCGCCACGCCGCCCGCGAGCCGGCCGAGGGACTCCAGCCGCTCGGTCTGATCCAGCTGGCGTCGCAGCCGCTCCCGTTCCTCGTCGGCATGGACCTGCTCGGTCACGTCACGCAGGATGCCCTGCACCGCGACGAGGTGGCCCTGGTCGTCGTGGACGCCGACCACGCGTTGCTCCGTCCAGACCTCGACGCCCTCTCGCGGGTGCCAACGGACCCGCAGCGGTTCGGGGTTCGCCGTGCGCCACGAGCCCTTGAGGGTGGGCCGGTCCTCCTCGTCGACCAGCGAGAACAGGGTGTCGGGGCGGCCGCACAGGTCCTCGGGCGGGTAGCCGGTGATCATCCTGATCGCCGGGCTGACGTACTCGACCTCGGCCCGCGGGCACAGCCGGCAGCGGAAGAGGACGTCCGTCGCCTGCTCGGCGAGCAGCCGGAACCGCTCCTCGCTGCGTCGTAGGGCGGCCTCGGCCTGCCGTCGTCTCTGCCGGTCGTCGGCCTCCCGCAGTTCGCGCTGCACCGCGGGGACGAGTCGGCTCATGCGATCCTTGAGCAGGAAGTCGTGCGCGCCGGCCCGCATGAGTGCCGCCGCCGTCTCCTCGCCGACCTGGCCGGAGACGACGATGAACGGGATATCGAGGCCGCTGGCGCGCAGCTGCATCAGGGCCGCCTCGGCGCCGAACGCCGGCATGTGGTAATCGCAGATCACCAGGTCCGGAGGCCGGGTACGGAGAACCGACGCGGCCGCCTCGGAGTCCTCCACCCGATCGGAGGTCACCTCGAAACCGCCGCGTCGCAGTCGTTCGATGACGAGCACGGCATCGTCGTCGCTGTCCTCGATCATGAGGACGTGAATGCGTGGCATCATGCGCACCTGTCTCGCCGTCATCTAGCCGGCCGTCACCCAGCCCGCCACCACCTACATCTCCGGCCGCCGCTCAGCCAGCTGCCGCTTCACCCTTCCGCGGCGGGTGAGGCATCGGCATTGGCACCGGAATCGGCATCGCTCTGGGTGTTCTGGGTGGACTGCCGGTTGAGCAGCAGCCAGTACATTCCCGCCGTCCGCACCGCCTCGGTGAACTGGCCGAAGTCGACCGGTTTGACGATGTAGCTGTTGACGCCGAGATCGTAGCTGGCCACGATGTCCCGTTCCTCGTGGGAGGAAGTCAGCATCACCACCGGCACGGTCCGAAGGGCCGGGTCGCCTTTCAGTCGTTGCAGGACCTCCAGGCCGTCGACCTTCGGCAGCTTGAGATCGAGTAGAACGACCTTCGGATCCCTGTCCGGCGACCGGTCGGCGTAGGGGCCGGTACGGAAGAGGAAGGCGAGCGCCTCGGCTCCGTCCCGGAGAACCTCGATCGAAGCCATGATGTTCTTTGTATGCAGCGCGTGCAGGGTAAGTTCGATATCGTCGGGATCATCCTCCACCAGCAGAATGTTCGGTCTTTCGATGTTCACGCCGATACCTCCTCGCTCAGAGTGAAGAAGAAGGTCGCGCCTTTCCCCTGCGCCGCCTCCGCCCAGATCCGCCCGCCATGGCGGGCGATGACGCGCTGGCACAGCGCGAGACCGACACCCGTTCCCTCGAACTGTTCCGAGCGGTGCAGCCGCTGGAACACCCCGAACAGCTTGTCCGCATACCGCGGATCGAAACCGGCCCCGTTGTCGGCGACGTAGAAGACCACCCGCCCGTTCTCGCGGCGGCTGCCGATCTCGATGCGGGCGGGGTCACGGCCCCGGGTGAACTTGACCGCGTTCGACAGCAGGTTGGTGTAGACCACCTTGAGCAGCACCGGGTCGGCCACCCCACGGGGAAGATCCCCGACGGTGATCCGCACCGGGCGGCCGGCGCGGTCGCCCTCTTGCTCCGCCAGCACCGCGGACACGATCGCCGCCGGGTCCACCTCCCGCTTACTCATGGGCTGCCTGCCCAGGCGGGAGAAGGCGAGCAGGTCGTCGATCAACGCGCCCATCCGGTCGGAGCTGCGTTGCACCCGGTCGAGATAGCCGCGGGCCTGCTCGGGCATGTCCTCGGCGTACTCGTCCATCAGGATTCGGGAGAAACCGCTCATCGACCGCAGTGGCGCCCGCAGGTCGTGGGAGACGCTGTAGGTGAAACTGCCGAGCTCGTCGATGGCCTCGTGCATCCGCTTGTTGGCCTCGACGAGGCGCGTGTTCGCCTCCGCCAACCGGGCGTTCGTCCCCGCCAACCGCTCGTTGGCCGCGGCCAGATCGGCGGAGACGCGCAGTCTTTCGGCATCGGCATGATCCAGCCGCCGGCAGATCCCGACGGTGACCGCCAGCAGCATGACCACGGTATAGGAGACCACCAGGGCACCCCGGAACGCGACGCCGTAGAACCCGAGCCGCCACAGCGCCACCGCGGTCGTCCCGACAAGGACCGGGACGATGACCGTGGCCGGCAGCAACTGGCGGGCGACGCCCCCGCCGGCCCCGGAACTCGCCAGGATCGCCAGCGGGGTATAACCCAACCGCGCCAGCGTCGCTCCGACCGACAGCACCAGCGTGGCGACCGCCGCCGGGACGGCGACCCTCGTGTAACCGGAAGTGAAATCGACCCCGTACAGATAGCTCAGCAGCACCGTAAAGGAGATGAACCCCGCGACGCAGACCAGGGCCTGGGCCACGTACCTTCCTCGCCACCGGCGGGTATCGAACAGTAGCAGGGCGAGCGACAACAGCGCCAGAATGGCCGCGCCGAAAGGCACGATCCGCCCCGGATGAGACTGCGAGGCTGTGGCCTGGTCGATGAAGAGAAGTTCGTCTATGCCGAAATTCCGATCCACGGCCGACTCGACGAGAGAGAGTCCGGAGATCGCCAGTGCAAGGGCGGCGGCCCCCTGTCCCGCCGCCCGGACGGCGGTTCGCCGCCGGCCGAGTCGGCTCCACAGCGAGAACCCGAGCAGCAGACCGCAGACGGCTCCGTTTGGTTTCGTCGACGGCCAGACGGGTTTGATGCTCGTGAGCACGTGGTTGTCCAGGGTCCAACCGAGTAGCGTGACCGCGGCCATCACGATCGTGAACACGGCGGCCCAGGATGCGACGGTCTCAAGTCGCGACGCGTGCGCACCGTCGCCGGCGGGCCAGGCCGGTGTCCCGCTGCCCGCACCCACCCGCACCGGCTTGGCCGGTCCGCGACCCTCTGGGTTCATGGCTCTCCTAGCGCCCGAACACGATCGAAAGATTCGCTCTTCGTGAGAGGTCATGACCGTTGCGTGATACCCGCGATCGCCGCCCTCACGCCGCCATCCACCAGCGACCACCTCCCCGGGGAGGTCTTGGGAACGGTGGATCGCCCCGCTGGGCGAGGTCGGGTAGAGCGCCCAGCCGAGGAGACGCCGGCTGACTGACATGATCAGCGGGCCGGTGGTCGGGGGCAGGTCCGCCAAACTTCAGGAGGACTACCAGTCCTCGATCGATTTGCTGCGGAAGGAAACCGGGAAGACGATCCGGTTCCAGCGGGCAACCGACTACGCCGCCGTCATCGAGGGGCAGCGCAGCGGCAAGGTCGATATCGCGCTGTACGGGGCACTGTCCTATCTGGTCGCCCGCACCTCCGGAGTGCGGGCGACGGCGGTCGCCGCGGCGCTCGCGGAGAAAGGTGGTTCGCCGGGCTATCGCTCCTACGGCGTGGTGAAGACCGGTTCGCCGATTCACGACCTCGCGGGTTTCAAGGGTAAGAAGGTCTGCCTCGTCGACCCGAACTCGACCTCGGGCTACCTCTATCCGCGGGCTGGGCTGATCGACGCCGGGGTGAACCCCGACAGCGAGATCACCGCGGTGCTGGCCGGCACGCACGATGCGTCGGCGCTCGGCGTGGCCAAGGGGCAGTGCGACGCCGGGTTCGCCTACGACGCGATGGTCGACAAGAAGCTGATCGAGAAGGGTCAGCTCAAGGCCGGCGAGCTGACCACGGTGTGGAAGTCCGACCTCATCCCCGGATCACCGATCGCGATCAGTGACGACCTCGATCCCGCGCTCAAGGACAAGATCGCCAAAGTGATCCAGGAGCACATGAACATCGACTACCTCGAGTCCCATGGGTTCTGCACACCCGGTAAGTGCATGGTCGACGAGTCCGGCGACTGGGGTTTCGTCAAGGTCGCCGACACCTTCTTCGACCCGGTGCGGCACGTCTGCGAGGTCACGAAGGCCAAGAGCTGCACGGCGGCGGAGTGAGCGCCGTCCGCTTCGAGGGGGTGACCAAGCGGTTCGGCCAGACGCTCGCCCTCGACGAGGTGTCGTTCACCGTCGAGCCCGGCGAGGTGGTCGTCCTGCTGGGGCTGTCCGGTTCGGGCAAGTCGACGCTCCTGCGGCACGTCGACGGCCTGCATGGGGCAAGCGCGGGCCGGGTCATCGCGCTCGGCACGGACGTCGGCCAGGCGCGGGGCGCGCGGTTGCGGGAGCTGCGTCGCCGGATCAGCTTCGTGTTCCAGCAGTTTCACCTGGTCGACAGCCTCTCGGTGCTGGAGAACGTGTGCACCGGCGCGCTCGGCAGGCTGCGTGGCCTGCGGCTGGGTCTGGTCACCTATCCGCGGGCGGTGCGACTCGAGGCGCTGGAGCACTTGGAACGGGTCGGGCTCGCGTCACAGGCGTTCCAGCGCGCGGACACGCTGTCGGGCGGGCAGCAGCAGCGGGTCGCGGTCGCGCGGGCACTCATGCAACGCCCGGAGATCCTGCTCGCGGACGAGCCGGTTGCCTCCCTGGACCCGGAGTCCTCGGCGCAGGTGATGGGCCTGATCCGCGAAATCGCGAGCGAACGGAACCTGACCGTGCTGTGCAGCCTGCACCAGGTCGAGCTGGCGCTGTCGTGGGCCGACCGGATCGTCGGGTTGCGCTCGGGCCAGGTCGTGCTGGACAAGGCTGCGGGCGACCTTGACCACCAGCAGGCCGTTGCCATGATCTACCGAGCCGGCCCGCTGCGGGCCATCGCGTGACGGGGCGAACCCTCGCCCGGCCCAGGACCGATTCGGTCCTGGGCATGGCCGCGCTGCTGGGGCTGCTCGGCCTGGCCGGGTGGGCCTTCGCCGCGCTGTCGATCAACGTCGCGACGCTGATCGACAGCGGGCGGAACGCGGCCGACTTCGCCGCCCGGATGCTCCCCCTGGACTTCCCCACCGCGGGGGAGCTGCTGCGCCTGACCGGCCAGACCATGTCGATCGTCATCTGCGCCACGCTGCTGTCGGTGGTGCTCAGCACGGGGCTTGCGGTCTTGGCTGCCGGGAACACGGCGCCGCACCGCGGTGCACGGTTCGGCGCGCGGACAGTGATCGTCGCGGCCCGCGCGGTGCCGGACGTGGTGCTGGCGACCGTGTTCTTTCGGCTGTTCGGGTTCGGCGCGCTGGCCGGGGTTCTCGCGATGGGACTGCATTCGGTCGGCATGGTCGGCAAGCTCTACGCCGACGCGGTCGAGCAGATCGACGAGGGCCCGCGTGAGGCCATGCGCGCGGGCGGCGCGGGCCGTGGGAGCTGGTGGCCGGCGTGCTGCCGCAGGTGCTGCCCGCGTTCGTGGCGACCGCGCTGCACCGGCTGGACATCAACCTGCGGGTCTCGGTCGTCCTCGGCTTCGTGGGTATCGACGGGCTCGGCCGCGCCATCGCGACCGGCTGCTGATCGTGTGTGTGCGGGGCATCCCCGATCTGGTGCTGGCGATCGTGTTCGTGGTGATCACCGGGCTCGGTGCGGTCGCCGGGGTGCTCGCGCTGGGCGTCGGTGCTGTCGGGCTGCTCGGCAAGCTCGTCGCGGACTCCGTGGAAGAGGTCGACCCGGGTGTCGAGGACGCGCTGCGCGCCACGGGATCGAGAACGAGCAGCTGCCCCGACCGGGCGCCGAGCTGCCGATCGAGTTCGCGCTGCTGTCCTTCGAGGGCAAGCTGCGGGCCGCGGGCGTGACGACCGTGTTCCACGGCATCTCCTTCGAGGACACCCACCACGACATCCCGCGCAGCGTGGGCCAGGCGGAGAAGACGTGCGAGGCGATCGATGCTTATACCGGCGGGCTCGTCGACCACCGGATCCTGTACCGGCTCGACGTGCGCAGCCCGGAAGCGCTGTCCGCGCTGGCGCGGCGGTTGGACCAGGTTCCCGACGGCGCCCTGGTCTCCCACGAGGACCACACCCCGGGCCAGGGCCAGTACGCCGTCCGCGAGCACTACGAGCGCTATTTGATGGGCAGCCGCGGCATGTCCGACGCGGAGGCTCGCGAGCATGTCGACCAGCTCATCGCCGACCGGGACGGCAGGCTCGACATCCGCGAGGAGGCCCTGGTCTGGCTCGCCGCGCGCTCGGCGCGAATCCGGCTGCTCGGGCACGATCCCAGCTCGGCCGCCGAGATCGCCGAGCTGCGGGACCGCGGCTGCGCGGTCGCCGAGTTCCCCACCACGATCGAAGCGGCGGAAGCCGCCCGCGCCCACGGACTTCCCGTCGTCATAGGCGCCCCGAACATCCTGCGGGGACGTTCCCACAACGGCAACGCCTCCGGCCGTGACCTGGTCGGCCGCGGCCTGGTGACCGCGCTGGTGTCGGACTACCTGCCCTCCGGTCTGCTCGCGGCCGCCATGCTGCTCGCCGAGCAGGGGCTCGCCACCCTGCCGGCCGCCATCGGCCTGGTGACCGCCGGGCCGGCCGAGGTCGCCGGACTTCCCGACCGCGGTCGGCTCGAGCCGGGGCTGCGCGCTGACTTTGTGCTGGTCGAGCCGCGCCGCCCGTGGCCGGTGGTGCGGTCCGTGTTGTCATCCTGGGGTGTCTGGTGACAATCGGGGGTGCGGCGGTGACCCGGTGGCCGGTTCCCGAGCCGGAGATTCCGGCCGGGACGGATCCCGCGCTGGCCGCAGCCGCCCGCGCGGCGGTGGGCGCCTTTCGCGATGCGCGCGAGCGGTATACGCGCGCGGAGCTCGCCGAGAAGGTCGGCATGGGCGCCGACGGCACCCTCACCACGCGTCTGGACCTGCTGGTCGACACCGCCGTGGCGGAGGTGGTGAACGCCCAGCGGGTCAACCTGATCAGCGAGGAGATCGGTGTCATCGACAACGGTTCGGCGGTCACGCTCGTGGTCGATCCGGTCGACGGCACCGCCAACGCGGTCGCGGAGGTGCCGTTGTCGGCCTTCTCCGGCGTGGTCGCCGTCGACGGCAGGGCGACCGAGGCCCTCACCGTACGTATGGTTGGACACCGGCCGCGGCTGGCATGCGAAAGTCGGCCTCCCGTCGCCCTACTGGACAACAGGCCGGCGCGCACTCGACGGCGCCGCGGTCAGCCTCCTGCGGCCGCAGGCCAAGAACGAGGCGGCGTGGCTGCGGGTAAGCCGCCGGGCCGCGCGGGTGCGCATCCTGTCCAGTAGCTGCCTGGAGGCCGCCCTCGTGGCGCAGGGCTCCACGGACGCCTTCGCGGACGCCGGCTCGGACACGCACCGCATCATGGACATCGCCGCCGCGTCCGTGCTGGTCCCGGCGGCGGGCGGCGCGGTGATCGACGCCTTCGGCCGCCCGGTCGAGATCGTCCCCGACCTCAGCCGCCGATGGTCCGGCGTGATCGCGGCGACCCCGGAGCTGGCGCACCAGCTCGCGGACGAGATCAGCGGCTCTTCCTACTGATCCGTTCGCGTTACCCGGCCTTTTCCCGGGGAACGGCGCGTCGCCGCCGCTGGTTGCCTGCGCCGGCATGATGGTGAGCCGGACAGCAGGTGACGCACGACAACAGCCCGCCGGCGCATGCGCATACGACCGGACCGTGTTCGGCGACGAGCCGATCAGCCGGTGATGCTCAAGAAACTCCTTGACCGGCCCGATCGGCAGACGGTCCTCCGTCCACTGCGACGCTCCTCGTCGTCGTCGGCGACCAGCTCGCCGCCGGGGGTGCGGCCGCTCCTTGCGGATGATGACCCGTATCCCCGGCGGCCAGCGTCCACACCCGTTTCTGGACCACCAGCCGCCGGGAGATCGCCGGCAGGGTCTTCTCCACGCCGTCGACCGGATCGAGCCGATCGCGGCCATGTACGCCGCGGGGGCAGAAGCCGCTGTCGCCGGTCATCACCCGGACCAGATGGCCTGGAACGGGACAGCGCGGCCACCGGCTCGGCCCCGTCGATCCGGTCATGGTCGCTCCCAACGCCGTCACCATCCTCGCAGCCTGCCGGTTCAACAGGTCCGTGCCGCAATGGTCTTCGTTGATCTCCTGGTCGCCGATCAACACGTTGCTCTCATAGGACCTGTTGACCAAGTTCCTCTCGTTCCCAGCGCACCCGCCGGAACCCGTCAAGCGGCCCAGATCGATGATCGTAAACTTGATCGAATTTTGATTACTGCAAGCGTTTTCTAGGTCGCACCCACTTTGGATCATGGGGAAGCGTGATCCGATGCGCACGATCGGGTGAGGCGGAGTCGCGGCCATGTGCCTGTAGCCTGCAGATTCAGGGAAGCCTCGCGTGTGTGGCGACCATTACCTCCAGGGATGCGGACGGCGAAGTAGACTTAAGGCCGATTAAGATCGGTATGCGCTTGCATACCGATGGCGGCATCCGCGCAGGAGGCAGGAGGCAGCGGTGGCAGACGGCCAGCACCAGCCCGGCGGGGAGCGGACGTCGACTGACGTCAACCCTAAGGTTGTGGTCGCGGCGTTGCGAAGGGATCCGGCGATCCGGTTGCAGGTCCTTGTTCATCACGAGACGACCACCAGGTTGCTGGCACCACTGCGCGAGCTGTGCCGGGTGGCCGTCGACGACGGTGAGACCACTGTCGTCAACGCGATCAGCAGCGTGGGAGCGCACCGGCTCGACCTCTCATCGCGGGCTGTGACATCGGGTTCGGTGATATCAACAATCTGATCCACCTCGTCCGCGAGTACGAGCACGCAGGTGTTTACGCTGTGTGAATTGAGGACAAGGCATTCCCTAAGAGGAACAGTTTCCCGCCCGGTCAGGAGCTCGCCGACGCAAACGAGTTCGTCACTAAAATTATGATGGTGAAGGATGTTCTCCAGGGCAAGGGCTTCATGTTGATCGCCCGGGTGGACTCCCCGATCGCGGGAACCGGCGAGGAGGACGCGATCTGGCGGGCCACTCTGTACCGGTGGTCCGGTGCTGAATCTTGCGCGTCGTTTTCGCGGCGGTGGATGCCGCTCTCCCCAGCATTCTCGAGTCCGGTTCCGCCGCCATCGAGTCGCGGCTCGCCTCAGTCGCCCAGGTGCTCGAGATGATTGGAAACGGCAAAGTGACCGCCGCTGACATCGCCTTCGCCGAGGAGGTGAAGCGCCGGCGCGCAGGGTAGGTCCATGAGCAATGCCGCCGGTGGCCTGACAGGCGGTTTTACTCGCCGTAACCAGCGCCGCCCGAGTGCGGGCACTCAGGCTGGTCAACCCCATGACGACAGTGTGTGTTGACGATCGAAGGAAGGGCCATGGAGAACGTGTCTGACAATGCCAACGATCGTGCGGACGCCGAACTGCGACGCCGCTTGGAGGAGGACGTACACGCGGCGGCCATGCACGACGGGCTCGACGTCCCGCCCTCCACCTGGCACGGTTTGGAGGTGGCAAGGCGGGCCCGGGGCCCGATGACGAGCTGGGAGTACAACCGCGCGCGGCTGGCCGACACACTCGACGCGGTGGCAAGTCACATTCCCAGCCTTGATCGGGCCATACTGGACTGGGCCGTGGCCGCCAAACTCCCTGGCCAGTCGTTCTTCGACGCCTGGGAGCGGGACGGCTACCAACTGCCCGGGTTGCGGCAACACTCCAAGCTGCTAGAAGCGTGCATCACGGCCGCAAACCCTCAGCCAGCGGACGTCGTCCTAGATCTCGGTTGCGGCGACGGCGCGCTCGTGGCCAGGCTCCCGCTCGTCGCGCGTCTGGACCTGCTCGACAGCAGCGTGCGGATGCTCGAGCGCGTCCCACTGAGCCGGCCGGGCAGGAAGGAGACCCGACTGGTCCACGCCGATTACCTCGACTACAGACCGGACACACGGTACGATGCGATCATCGCGGTCATGTCGTTGCATCACGTCGACCACGACCAGATTTCTCGGGCCCTGGAAAAATGCTACCGGGAGCTTTTCCCTGGTGGCCGCCTGGTCCTTGGCGAGACATTTCTCGACACCTCGGCACTATCGAGCCAGAACGACATCGACGATGTCTGCGACGTCTACTATCGGAAGATAGTCAATGCTGCGGAGCAGAACTGTTACCGCCATGCGCTCAAGGACGCACAGATACTCGACCGGATCCTTCGGCGCTCCGGGGAGTACATGCGGACTCGGGAGCAGTGGAGAAGGTTGCTGACACGGGCGGGATTCTCGGTGAAAGCCAGCCGGACGACTTCACCCGAGATCCGCTACGGCTACCTGCTGGCCGTTCGTCCTCCCGAGGACGACCAGTAAGTCGGCCGGTCGTGAAGCATCTGCGCCCGGGGTAGGTCCATGAGCAACACCGCCGGCGGTCTGACACCGGGTATTCACCCGCTGAACCAGCGCCACCCGAGTTCCTGGCACTCTAGCTTGGACGGCGCGGAATCAATGGGCCGGAATGATATGAGGAATCGTTATGGAAGAGAGTGCCGTGAACAAATCTGAGGATGAATCTGATGCGGAAGCCCTGGCACGGGCCTACGAGAAATCGCGATCCGCTGTTCCGCTTCATCCGCGGCGGGAAGCCCTGGTCGGCGGCCATGCGGTCCGCATTGGGCGTGTGTTCAGCGACACACGTCCGGTTTCCGTAAGCGCTTGCAGTAGAGTTGCCATGCGAGCTCGGTCGCTGGGATCTAGTTCGCCTGAGGGGTTGGCCGGGGTTCCGGCGGCCCCAGGGCTCTTGCAAGGATGCGATTCGGTCGGTTTAGCCAGCTCTGTCGGTTTCGGGTGATCGGTCCTGGTAGAGCGGTATGGGGGACCGCGGGCACGGCTGGACCACGTGTCGCGGACACGAAAGCAGGCACGCCGCTTGTAGATCACGGAGATGTCTTATGTCCTCGTGGTCTGGAGTGCGGCGTGCCTGTGGGCGCATTGTCGCGCGCCGCGGCCGGCGCGGCCGAGCTGATCGAACGCGACGGCCGCACCTGGCATGAGGAGGACTCCGAGTGAGACACCCTCTGTCAACCCTCAGGCGGCCCGGTTCGAGCGCGTGGGCGCGGCAGACAGACCGGCTACACCCACAACACGATCGCGCGGGGTCGCTGGCCGCCCATCCCTGACTCGCCATCAGTCCCCGGCGTAGCCACCGGGACCCGCCGCCGGGACCCGCCACCCGGTCAGCCCGCCTGGCGACCGGGATCACCGTGCCCGGAGCCTACGTCAAGTTCCACCGCCTTCTGCAAGGGCTTACACTCAAGCTGGCGGTAGGCGTTTACGGAACCCTCGGTGGCCACCGCCACACCTGCTCGACTCGGGAGGTCCCTCTTTGTCCGCCACGCCCCAGCGCTCCCCAAGCCCTCGGTCCGCTCCCCGAGGAGACGCATGACCTCCGCAGGTGCGCTCGACGGCAAGGTGGCCGTCGTCACCAGTTCCAGCAAGGGGATTGGCCGTGCGTTGGCGACCGGCCTCGGTCAGGCCGGCGCAAACGTGGTCGTCAACTACAAGAACGACCGCGCGGGCGCCGAGCAGACGTGCCGGCGTATACAGGAGGCAGGCGGCATCGCCGTGGCGGTCGGCGCTGACGTAGGCGTCCCCGAGGACGCGCAGCGGTTGATCGACACGGCCCATTGCGAGCTTGGCAGCATCGATGTGCTCGTCAACAACGTCGCGCATGTCCGTCTTGGCCCGGCACAAGCGACGACTCTCGAGGACTGGGGCGACGCCATCAGCACCAACCTTCGGGGCGCCTTCCTGACGACCATAACCGCGGTGGCCGCAATGGGGGAGCGGGGTGGATCTATCATCAACATCTCAACCTGTGCCGACACCCTGATGCTCCGATACCACGCCGTCTACACCGCATCAAAGGGCAGCCTGGAGGCGATGACACGCCACCTCGCCCTGAGGCTCGCGCCGCGTGTGCGCGTCAACGCCATCGCGCCCACGGCCACGCGTATGGAGCGCAACTGGCAGGACAACCCCGACTTCGATCGAAGCTGGAGCGCCGTCATTCCGCTGGGCCGCATGGCGACGCCCGAGGACTACATCGGCCCGCTGGTGTTCCTGGCGTCGGACGCCTCGTCGTTCGTCACCGGGGAGATCCTCCACGTCGACGGGGGCTGGACACTCCAGGGCCCTGCCCCGGACATGCGGCACTACGACTTCGAGACGGACCGGCATCGCGGGCGAGGAGGCCCTGACAGATCTTGAACTGCTGCTTGCGGCGTTCCGCGAGTCCATCGTCTCGCGCGGGCTGCGGATCGCCGCGCTGGGGCTGCTACGGGCCCCACTCTCCTACATAGCCATCGACAAGGAGCCATCCGCGACGGCACCGCATAACGACGAGCGCGCCATAAGAAGGTGTTTGAGATCGTCGGTTGGACGATGGGACCGCGGGCGGCATAAGCCGGCGGAGTTATGTTGTTCCGCTCGCGGGGCGGCACGTCGTGTCACGGATCTCGATGCTCACGGGCAGCACGACCACTTCCGAGGCGTCCAGGTTCTGGGAAGCATCCGGAACAGCGTCGAGGAGACTGAGCAGCAACTCGGCGGCGATCTTCCCCTGACGGGCCAGCGGCTGGACGACCGTCGTCAGCTCGAACACCTCTGCCTTGTCGTGCCCGCCGAAGCCGATAACAGACATGTCCTCCGGCACGCGGAGCCTGGCACGGCGCAACGCCCGCAGCGCACCCATCGCCATCTCGTCGTCCGCGACGAACACCGCCGTGGGCGGCGACTCGACCGAGAACAGCTCAGCCATGGCCCGCTCACCTCCCCGCCAGGTAAAACCCCCGACCGCCTCCAACCCCGGGTCACATTCGATACCGGCAGCCGCGAGAGCCTCGCGATACCCGCGCCGCCGATCCGCGGAAGCGGTGGAAAGCGCCGTCTCGCGATTATCTGATCCGTCCCCGGCCGCCTCACCCGAGATCAGCCCGATCCGCCGATGACCCAGATTGATCAGGTGCTGCACCGCCGTACGGGCACCGCCGACGTCATCGACCCGCACGCTGGGGAAACCGGGCACGCTCGCGCCGACCAGAACACCTGGTATGTTAAGCGCTTGTAGGGAGCGCATCTCCATCAGCGTGAGAGGTGGACACGGGACGAGTACCGCATCGACCCGCTTACGCAGCGGCAGCGCATCGAAGGGGCCCGAGTCGTCCCCGGGGTTGTACAGCAACAGATCCAGCCCGGCCTCCCGCAGCACCGCCTCGGCCCCCCTGAGGACCTGGAGGAAAACCCAGCCGGTCAGATCCGCGATCACCCCGATCGTGCGCGTGTGCCCGCTGGCCAGCCGGGACGCCTGCGGCGACGCCACGTACTCCAGCTGCGCGGCAGCCTCCCGCACCCGTCGTCGGGTGCTTTCGGCGACGTAGGGTAGTCCACGCAACGCCCGCGACACCGTCGCCGTGGAGACGCCCGCCAACGCGGCCACCTCCTCGATGCTGCCGCCCATCCCGGATTCCTCCTCAGCGCCCGACCTCCCGCCGGAACCCATCAGGCGGCCAATCCACCAGGCGGCCAATCCGTCAGGCGCCCGGCCCTACAGCGTTTGCAAGCGAGCCTACCTCAACGTGCGCAAGCGTTCACGAAACCGTTGATCTTCGGGGACTTCTTCCGGGTCCGTACATGGGGGGTCAGCTCGCCATGCCTGCCAAGGTTCGGGTGAGACACTCACACGGGTGCGGTTGGCTACCGGTCGGGGACAGCTCTCGGCCGTAGCAGGTTGTCGATGTAGTACTCGCGGACGACCCGGTGCGCGGGCGCACCGGGCCTGTCCAGCACAATGCTCGCGCGGCTTGTCCGGACAACTGCGCCGCCTGAAACACGCAAGGCTGCCTAGGCGAACATGGCAAACAGTTGTTCCCAGCGAACCTGTTTCTCACGAACCACCCGGCGTAGCCACACCGCGAGCGGTTCGACGGCAACGGCGGCGGCCTGACCAGGCCCGCGTCGACGTCGTGTGGCGTGCGGGTGCAAGCGCCTGTCACCGGCGTACAAGCCCTCGCCGTTTACCGTGCCTACACTTTGGATCACACTCGATTCGACAGGTGAGGTTCGACAGCACCCCCCACAGACCCCTGGAGGCCAGCGATGTTGGTGCCTTTCGGCGCACGTGATTTCCTTGATCGAGCGGTCACGGTGTATGGCAGACGTGTCGGTGTCGTGGACGAACCGGACCAGCCCGCCCAGCCGTGGCCGGACCTGACCTACGCCCGCCTGGGTGAGACCGCCCGTGCGCAGGCGGCGGGCCTGGACGCCTTAGGCGTGGGCCACGGTGAGCGCGTCGCGATCGTGTCGCATAACAGTGCCCGCCTGCTCGCGTCGTTCTTCGGTGTCAGCGGGTACGGCCGGGTGCTCGTCCCGGTGAACTTCCGTCTCTCGCCGGAGGAGGTCAGCTACATCGTCGAGCACTCCGGCTCCGAGGTGCTGCTCATCGACCCCGAGCTGGAGGAGAAGCTCTCCGGCGTGACCGCGAAGCAGAAGTTCGTGCTGGGCGCCGAGAGTGACGCCGAGCTCTACCGCTTCGACGCCGAGCCCACGCCGTGGGAGCCGGATGAGAACGCCACCGCCACGGTCAACTACACCAGCGGTACGACCGCGCGCCCCAAGGGCGTGCAGATCACCCACCGCAACATCTGGGTCAACGCGGTCACCTTCGCGCTGCACGCCGGTGTCACCGATCGCGACGTCTACCTGCACACGCTGCCGATGTTCCACGCCAATGGCTGGGGCATGCCGTTCGGCATGACCGGTCTCGGCGTCCAGCAGGTGGTGCTGCGCAAGATCGACGGCCCGGAGATCCTGCGCCGCGTGGAGCAGCACGGCGTCACCGTGATGTGCGCCGCGCCGGCTGTGGTCAACGCCGTGCTCGACGCCGTCCGGGACTGGGACGGCGAGGTCCCCGGCCGCGACCGCGTGCGGGTCATCTGCGCGGGTGCTCCGCCGCCCACCAAGACGATCCAACGGGTCGAGGAGGAGCTCGGCTGGGAGTTCATCCAGATTTACGGCCTCACCGAGACCTCGCCGCTGCTCACGATCAACCGTTCCCGCGTGGAGTGGGACGACCTGCCGCCCGAGGATCGCGCGGGCAAGCTCGTCCGTGCGGGTGCGCCCGCTCTGGGTGTCACGCTCAAGCTCTCAGACTCCGGTGAGGTGCTGGCTCGCTCCAACGTGATCTTGGCGGGCTACTGGGAGCGGCCGCAGGAGTCGGCCGGGGCCCTGGCGGGCGGCTGGTTCCACACCGGTGACGGCGGCGTGATCGACGACGAGGGCTACCTGACGATCAGTGACCGCAAGAAGGATGTGATCATTACCGGCGGTGAGAACGTCTCGTCGATCCAGGTCGAGGACTGCCTGTTCGGCCACCCGGCAGTGGCCGAGGTCGCGGTGATCGGCGTGCCCGACGAGAAGTGGGGTGAGGCGATCAAAGCGCTGGTCGTGCTCGCCGAGGGCCGGACGGCGACCGAGGCGGAGCTGATCAAGCACTGCAAGGAGCGGCTCGCCTCCTACAAGGCGCCCACCTCGGTGGAGTTCCGCGACCAGCTTGCCCGCACCGCCACCGGCAAGCTGCAGAAGTTCAAGCTGCGCGCCCCGTACTGGGAGGGCCACGAGCGCCAGGTCGACTGATCCGACCGGAGCGGATCCGTCCCGTGGACGGCACCCGAGGCACCGCGCCGACCGATCCGGCACCTTACCGGTACTCTACATAGAGTGACGAATGTGGTGCGTATGGTGAGTGTGAATCGGATGCCCGGTGCGGGGGACTGTGATAAAACCTAGATGCACAATTCAAGATTATCGGATGGGCTAATATCGGGCTACCGGGCGATTCCTGTGATCGGGCGGTTGCGACAGGTGGAGACCCTTGGTATGGGGGTGCGGGGGTCGCGCGGACGGAGGACGAAGCCTCGGTTCCGCGTCGATGTCCCTGTCCGCCGGGTGTTCGTCCGTTCATCGAAATCCGGCCTGTGAGAGATGTGGGGTAGTGGTGTCGCTGCGTTCGCGCCGGTCGTGTCTGGCCGTTCCCGGCTCGTCGCCGAAGATGCTGGGCAAGGCCCAGGGGTTGCCGGCCGATCAGGTGTTCTGTGACCTGGAGGACTCGGTCGCTCCTGGCGCGAAGGAGTCGGCGCGGGCGAACGTGGTCGCGGCGCTGAACGAGGGCGCCTGGGCGGGGAAGACCCGGGTGGTGCGGGTCAACGACCTGACCACGCGCTGGACCTACCGCGACGTGATCGAGGTAGTGGAGGGCGCGGGGGCGAACCTGGACTGCGTGATGCTGCCGAAGGTGCAGTCGGCGGAGCAGGTGGCGTGGCTGGACCTGCTGCTCACCCAGATCGAGAAGGTCATGGGGTTCGAGGTGGGCCGGATCGGGATCGAGGCGCAGATCGAGAATGCGCTGGGGCTGTCGAACGTCAAGGAGATCGCGTTCGCGAGCCCGCGGATCGAGACGATCATCTTCGGCCCGGCGGATTTCATGGCGTCGGTGAACATGCCGTCGCTGGTGGTGGGAGCACTCAGTCCGGACTATCCGGGTGACCCATTTCACTACGTGCTGTTCAAGATTCTCGAGGCCGCGCGCGCCCGCGGGGTGCAGGCGATCGACGGGCCGTTTCTGCAGATCCGTGATGTGGACGGATTCCGGGCGGTGGCGGGCAGGTCCGCGGCGCTCGGGTTCGACGGCAAGTGGGTGCTGCACCCGGGCCAGATCGAGGCGGCCAACGAGATCTACGCGCCCCGGCAGGCCGACTATGACCATGCCGAGCTGATCCTGGAGGCCTATGCCTGGCACACCTCGGCCGCGGGCGGTCTGACCGGTGCGGTGATGCTCGGCGACGAGATGATCGACGAGGCGAGCCGGAAGATGGCCGAGGTCGTCGCGGGCAAGGGCCGCGCCGCGGGGATGCAGCGTACGGTGAAGTTCGAACCACCGGTCGGCTGAATCCGTCCGAGTCGGGGCGGATCGGCGCGCCGGCACCCGGCGCGTGGCCATGATGAAACCATCCCGCTGCCTGAGTGCGTTTCTGCTCTCCCCTCAGGCATCGGGGGCAGCGACAGGAGCGGAACATGGGCAGGATCGCGCAGACCGACGGTCTGACCGAAGTGCAGCGGGACATCCTTGCGGCGGTACGGACCTTCGTCGACAAGGAGATTCTTCCCCATGCGAACGACCTCGAGCATCGGGATGAGTATCCCGAGGACATCATCGAGGCGATGAAGGAGATGGGCCTGTTCGGCATCACCATCCCGGAGGAGTACGGCGGGCTCGGCGAGTCCCTGCTGACCTACGCGCTCGTCGTGGAGGAGATCGCCCGCGGCTGGATGAGTGTCTCCGGGGTCATCAACACCCACTTCATCGTCGCCTACCTGATCCTCCAGCACGGCTCGGAGGAGCAGAAACGGCGGCTGCTCCCGGTCATGGCCACCGGCGAGCTCCGCGGGGCGTTCTCGATGAGCGAACCGGGCTGTGGCTCCGACGTTTCCGCGATCACCACCCGGGCCGACCGGGACGGCGATGAATACGTGCTCAACGGCCAGAAGATGTGGCTGACGAACGGCGCCCGCGCCGGCGTCGTCGCCACCCTGGTCAAGACCGACGAGGGTGCCCAGTCGGTCTACCGGAACATGACGACGTTTCTCCTGGAGAAGGAACCTGGGTTCCGGACACACGGCGGGATCACCATCCCGGGAAAGCTGGAGAAACTCGGGTACAAGGGGGTCGAGACCACCGAGATGGTGCTGGCCGACCATCGGGTGCCCGCGTCGGCGATCCTCGGCGGCGAGGCCGGCCGGGGCCAGGGCTTCTACCAGATGATGGACGGCGTGGAGGTCGGCCGGGTCAACGTCGCCGCGCGGGCCTGCGGGATCATGATCCGGGCGTTTGAGCTGGGTATCGCCTACGCTCAGCAGCGGCGGACGTTCGGCCGGCCCATCGCGGAGCATCAGGCCATCGCGTTCAAGCTCGCCGAGATGGCGACCAAGGTGGAGGCCGGGCATCTGATGATGGTCAGCGCCGCCCGCAGGAAGGACGACGGGCAGCGCAACGACGTCGAGGCCGGGATGGCCAAGTACCTTGCCAGCGAGTACTGCCACGAGGTGACGACCGAGGCTTTCCGGATCCACGGCGGCTACGGCTACTCCAAGGAGTACGAGATCGAGCGCCTGTACCGGGAGGCCCCCTTCATGCTCATCGGAGAGGGGACCTCCGAGGTACAGAAGCGCATCATCAGCCGGGCATTGCTGAAGGAGTACCAGCTTCCGGGCTGAGGGGCCGGTGCGTCTCTGACGAGTTGAGTATGCTGTGATCAGGTGAGGGAGTTCCAAATGCAGTTCGGGCGTTACTTCGAGGAGTTCGAGGTAGGTGCGGTTTACAAGCACTGGCCGGGCAAGACGGTCACCGAGTACGACGACCATCTCTTCTGCCTGCTCACGATGAACCATCATCCGTTGCACCTGGACTCTCATTTCGCCGAGGAGACCACTCAGTTCAAACGGAACGTCGTCGTCGGGAACTACGTTTACTCCCTGCTGCTGGGAATGTCGGTGGCCGACGTATCCGGGAAGGCGATCGCCAACCTGGAAGTCGAGTCGCTACGGCACGTGAAGCCGGTGTTCCACGGTGACACGATCTACGGCGAGTCCACCGTCCTGGACAAGGTCGAGTCGAAGAGCAAGGACGACCGCGGGATCGTCACCGTCGAAACCCGCGGTTACAACCAGGACGGCGTCCTTGTCTGCATCTACCGCCGCAAGGTCATGGTGCCCAAGCGGGCCTACGGCGAGGCACGCGGCGGCGAGCAGCCTGGCCGGCCGGAACCCCGGACGGAAGGCTGAGATGGCGGGCGCGGGCCGGGCGGAGCCGAAGCGGGACCGTCCGTGGATCATCCGCACCTATGCCGGGCATTCGAGCCCGGCCGAGAGTAACGCGCTGTATCGGCGCAATCTGGCCAAGGGGCAGACCGGGTTGTCGGTGGCGTTCGATCTGCCCACGCAGACGGGCTATGACCCCGATCACGCCCTTGCCCGTGGCGAGGTGGGCAGGGTAGGGGTGCCGATCGCGCATCTCGGTGACATGCGGCGGTTGTTCGACGGGATTCCGCTGGCGCGGATGAACACGTCGATGACGATCAACGCCACCGCGATGTGGCTGCTGGCGTTGTACCAGGTGGTCGCGGAGGAGCAGGGGGCCGATCCGGCGGAGCTGGCCGGGACGACCCAGAACGACATCATCAAGGAGTATCTGTCGCGGGGGACCTATGTCTTCCCGCCGGGTCCGTCGCTGCGCCTGATCACCGACCTGATCGCCTACACGGTGGCCGAGTTGCCCCGCTGGAACCCGATCAACATCTGCAGTTATCACCTGCAGGAGGCCGGGGCCACGCCGGTTCAGGAACTGGCCTATTCCATGTGCACGGCGATCGCGGTGCTCGATGCCGTGGCCGCCGCGCGGGGGATCCCGGTGGGCCGGGCTGACGCGGTCCGGGCTGGCGCGGTCCGGGCTGGCGCGGACCGCGGGGAGCTGGAGCGGGCGGATTCGGAGTGGATGGGTGAGGTGTGTGGTCGGATCTCCTTCTTCGTCAACGCCGGAGAGCGTTTCGTGGAGGAGATGTGCAAGATGCGGGCGTTCACGGCGTTGTGGGATGAGCTGCTGACCTCCCGGTACGGGGTTCGGGAGCCGGCGCAGCGCCGGTTCCGGTACGGGGTGCAGGTCAACTCGCTGGGGCTGACCGAGGCCCAGCCGGAGAACAACATCATCCGAATTGTGCTGGAGGCGCTGGGGGTAACCCTGTCGAAGGACGCGCGGTGTCGGGCGTTGCAGCTGCCGGCCTGGAACGAGGCGCTGGGCCTGCCCCGGCCGTGGGACCAGCAGTGGTCGCTGCGCATTCAGCAGATCCTCGCTCATGAGACCGATCTGCTGGAGTATGACGATCTGTTCGCCGGTTCGGTCGTGGTGGAGAAGCGGGTCGATCAGCTCGTGGCCGCGGCCAGGGCGGAGATCGACCGGGTTCAGGAGATGGGGGGCGCCGTCGCCGCGGTCGAGAGCGGCTATATGAAGTCGCAGCTGGTGACGTCCCAGGCGGCGCGGCGGGCTCGCATCGAGAGCGGTGAGGATGTTGTCGTCGGGGTGAACCGGTTCACCGAGACCGAGCCGAATCCGCTGCTCGCCGATCTTTCCGCCGCGATCCAGACGGTCGATCCGGCGCTGGAGGAGGCGACCCGCGCGGAGCTGGCGGCCTGGCGGGCCGCCCGCGACGACCGGGCGGTGACGGAGGCGCTGCTCGGCCTGCGGACGGCGGCCGGGACGGACGCGAACCTGGTTCCCGCCACGCTGGCCTGCGCCCGGGCCGGGGTCACGACGGGGGAGTGGGGGGACACGCTGCGGGAGGTGTTCGGGGAGTACCGGGCACCGACGGGGGTCGGCGAGGCCACCGTCGCCGGTGGTGGCGGGGCCGCCCTCGACGAGCTGCGGGCCCGGGTGGCGCGCACGGGGTCCGAGCTGGGCCGTCCGGTGAAGATGCTGGTCGGTAAGCCCGGTCTCGACGGGCATTCCAACGGCGCCGAGCAGATCGCGCTGCGGGCCCGTGACGCCGGTTTCGAGGTCGTCTACCAGGGGATCCGGCTGACGCCGGCGCAGATCGTGGCCGGGGCCGTCGAGGAGGACGTGCACGTCGTCGGGCTGTCGGTGCTCTCCGGTTCCCATCTCGACCTGGTGCCCCAGGTGCTGACGGGGCTGGGGGCGGCCGGGGCGGGTGAGATCCCCGTCATCGTGGGCGGCATCATCCCCGCGGCGGACGCGGACGAGCTCGCCCGACTCGGGGTGGCCGCGGTGTTCACGCCCAAGGACTACGAGCTCACCGCCATCATCCGGGGCATCCTCGACGTCGTACGGGCCGCCAACAAGCTCGATCAGTGAGCTCGATCAGTGAGCTCGATCACCGAGCTCGATTGGTGAGCTCGATCACCGAGCTCGATTGGTGAGCTCGATCACCGAGCTCGATTGGTGAGCTCGATTAGTGAGGTGGCCGTGACGGTTGGGGATGGTACCCGGGTGGGCTCGTCGATCGAGTCGGTGACCGAACTCGTCACCGCCGCCGTCGCGGGCAACCGCCGCGCGGTGGCGAGGCTCATCTCCATGGTCGAGGACGGTTCACCGTACCTGCAGCGAACCGAGCAGCTGCTGATGCCTCGCACCGGGGGCGCGCAGGTGATCGGCCTCACCGGGGCGCCGGGGGTCGGCAAGTCCACCTCCACCTCCGCGCTGGTGGGCGCCTATCGGGCTGCGGGCCGGCGGGTCGGCGTGCTGGCCGTCGACCCCTCGTCCCCGTTCACCGGCGGCGCGCTGCTCGGCGACCGGATCCGGATGGTCGAGCACGCCACCGATCCGGGCGTCTTCATCCGCTCGCTGGCGACGCGCGGAAGTCTCGGCGGCCTGTCGACCGCCACGCCCCAGGCCCTGCGGGTTCTCGACGCCGTCGGGTTCGACGTCGTCCTGATCGAGACCGTCGGGGTGGGACAGGCCGAGGTGGACATCGCCGCCCTGGCGGACACCACGCTCGTCCTGGTCGCCCCAGGGATGGGGGACGGCGTCCAGGCCGCCAAGGCGGGCGTTCTGGAGATCGCCGACGTGCTGGTGGTCAACAAGGCCGACCGGCCGGGTGCGGACCGGACGGTCAACGAGCTCACCGCCATGCTCCGGATGGGCGGTGCCGGCCGCGGGGAGGACGACCGGCGTCCGCAGGTCGTGCGGACGGTCGCCGCCACCGGGCAGGGGGTGGCCGAGCTCGTCGAATCGATCGAGGCCCATCGGGACTGGCTGCTGCGCACGGGGCAGCTGCAGCGCCGACGGCGTCGGCGCGCGGTCGACGAGATCTCGCGGATCGCCTTCGCCCGGCTGCGGGAGCGGATCGGGGACCTGCGGCCCGGAGCCGCGATCGACCAGCTCGCCGACGAGGTCGTCGCCGGCGGACTCGACCCCCACACCGCGGCCGATCGTCTCCTCGACGAGGCACTCGCCGCTCAGGCCGCCGTTGGCCTGGCCGCCGGTCACACCGGTGCGGTGAAACCGACCAGGTAACCGCGGTCGTGGCAGCAGCGGCAGGGGTCGATCACCAGCACGGTCCGGACCTGACCGGCCCGGAAGCCCGCCACATGAGACACCGTGCGGCATCGACCATGGCAGGTCGGGCAAATGGTGTTCGGCTTGGCGTCCACGTGACGGTACCTTCCCGGGATGACGGGACATAACCTCGGGGCGGCCTCCGTACCTCGGGGCACCCCCGTACCTCGGGGCACGCGGTGTCGGGCGAGTTCACGTTCTCGGGTCGAAGGCCGAGACGGCGGCCAGCTGCTCGAACAGCGCGCGTTCCCGGGCGGTCAGGGCCGGCGGCACCGCCACGCGCACCTCGGCGTGCAGGTCGCCGGGCGGGCCGGTGGGGTTGGGTAGGCCGGCGCCGCGTAGGCGCAGCCGCCGGCCGCTGGACGATCCTGCCGGGACGCGCACCTTGATCTCGCCGCCGGGGGTGGTGACCGGGACCCGGGCGCCCAGGGCGGCCTCCCAGGGGGTGACCGGCAGCGGGACGTTGATGTCTCGTCCGGACAGCCGGTAATACGGATGCGGCGCGATCTTCACGTGTAGGTAGAGGTCGCCGGGCTGGCCGTGCCTGCTGCCGCGGCCGCCTTGGCCGGCCAGCCGGACGCGCTGGCCTTCGACCACCCCCCGCGGGATGGTGACCTGGTAGCTGCGTGGGCTCCCGCCGGGGCCGGCGAGGGTGATCTGACGCCGCCCGCCCCGGTAGGCCTCCTCGACGGTCAGCTCGAGCTCGGCTTCCTGGTCGGCGCCGGGGATCGGCCCGGTCGCGCCGTGGGCCCCGAACAGATCACCGAACAGGTCACCGAAGATGCTCCCGCCGAGGCCCGCGCCACCGGGGCCGGCGCGTCCGAAACCCCTGTCGGCGAAGTCTGCGAAGTCGGTGCCATCGGCGAAGTCGGCGCCGCCGAAGCTCGGTTCGGCCCGGACCCGGCCGGTGCGGCTCCAGCCCCGGCCGGCCTGGCCGAAGTCCGGCCCGGCGGTCACCCGTCCGTCGTAGTCCTCGGGGATGCGCCGGAAGTCCGCGCCGAACCGGTCGTAGCGCGCCCGCGTCTTCGGGTCGGACAGCACGCGGTACGCCTCACCGATCTCCTTGAACCGCTCCTCCGCCTCCGGGCCGCGGTTGACGTCGGGGTGGTAACGGCGGGCGAGGCGGCGGTAGGCCTGCTGGATCTCCTCGGCGCTCGCGCCCCGGCCGACACCGAGAAGCTGGTAGTAGTCCTGGGCCACGGCCGGTCACTCCGCGGGCCCGCCGGTGCCGCCCGGGTCCGGGCCGATCTCGCCTGGTTGCCGGGCGCCGCCGGGCGGTTCGCCCGGAGGGCGGCTGACGGCGACTCCGGCGGGGCGTAGCTGCCGTCCGGTGTCGCCGTAGCCGGGGCGGATCACGGCCACCACCGTGCCGGCTGGGACGTTCGGTTCCTCGACGGCGGCCAGCGCCTCGTGCCGGGTCGGATCGAACGGCACCCCGACCTCGTCGTGGCGCGGGTAGCCGAGCCGGGCCAGCACGTCCACGGCCTGGTCCCGGACCGTCCGGACACCCGCCACGAGCGAGGTGGGGTCGGCGTCGGCGTGGGTGAGCGCGAGGTCGAGATGGTCGAGGACCGGCAGCCAGGCGGCCGCCGCGTGGGCCCGTTCGGCCGCCCGATCCCGCTCCAGCTCCCGGACGGTCCGTTTACGCAGGTTGTCCAGGTCGGCGGCGGCCCGCCGCCACCGGTCGGTCAGCTTGTCCACCTGCATGGCGAGCGCCACACTGTCCAGGACCGTCTCGGTCGGGAGATCGTCCGCGCCGACGGGGCCGGCGTGGGCGGTGGCCTCTCCGCTACTCCGGTCCACGGTCTGGTCGGTGGTCTGGTCGGCGCCGTGGCCGGTCCGGTCTGGGCGCTGTTCGCGCGGCATGTCGTTCGCCATCATGGGTCGGTCTCGGTTGGCATGGGTCAGCCCCGGTCGAACTCGGCGTCTACCACGTCGTCGCCGCCAGGGGTGCCGCCGCCAGGTGGTGGCTGTGGGCCGCCCGGGGCGGTGTCGGTCGGGCTGCCGCCGGTTCCCTCGGTGGGGGCGGCCTGGCCGGTTCGGGCGGCGGCCAGGCCGTGGTAGATCTGTTGGAGATCCGAGGTCAGGGCGCGGACCCGGTCCACCGGAGCCTCCTCTTTGATGGCCTGGCGGGCGTCGGCGACCAGCAGGTCGGCGCGGGCCTTCTCGTGGGGCGGGGCGGCGTCACCGAGTTCGGCCAGCAGCCGTTCGACGCGGTAGGCGACCGAGTCCAGCTCGTTGCGGGCGTCGATTGCGGCGCGTAGCGCCTGGTCGGTGGTGCGGTTACGCTCCGCCTCGGTGATCATCCGTTCGACCTCCTCCTTGGGGAGGTTGGAGGTCTCACTGATCGTGATCGACTGCTGGGCTCCGGTGTCCTTGTCGCGGGCGGTGACGTTGAGGATGCCGTTGGCGTCGATGTCGAAGGTGACCTCGACCTGCGGTTCGCCGCGGGGCGCCGGGCGGATGTTTTCCAGGCGGAAGCGGCCGAGTACCCGGTTGTCGGCGGCGCGTTCGCGTTCGCCCTGCAGTACCACGATGTCCACGGCCGGCTGGTTGTCCTCCGCGGTGGAGAACACCTCGGAGCGTCGCACCGGGATCGTGGTGTTGCGTTCGACGATTTTCGTCATCAGGCCGCCGCGGGTCTCCACCCCGAGGGAGAGCGGGGTGACGTCGAGCAGGAGCACGTCGGAGACTTCGCCCTTGAGCACCCCGGCCTGGATCGCCGCGCCCAGGGCGACGACCTCGTCGGGGTTGACGCTCATGTTCGGTTCCTTGCCGCCGGTCAGCCGCCGGACCAGTGCCTGCACCGCGGGCATCCGGGTGGCGCCGCCGACGAGGATCACCTCGTCGAGGTCGTCGGCACTGATCTTGGAGTCCTCCATCGCCTGGCGGACCGGTCCCATGGTCCGTTCGACCAGGTCGGCGGTGATCTGTTCGAAGGTGGAGCGCATGACCGTGGCGGTCAGGTGCCGCGGCCCGGTGGCGTCGGCGGTGATGAACGGCAGGTTCACCTGGGTCTGGGTGACCGCGCTCAGTTCGACCTTGGCCTTCTCCGCGGCCTCGAACAGCCGTTGCAGTGCCTGGGGGTCCCGGCGCAGGTCGATGCCCTGTTCCCGGTGGAACCCGTCGGCGAGGTAGTCGACCAGCCGGCGGTCGAAGTCGTCCCCGCCCAGGTGGCTGTCCCCGGCCGTGGCCCGGACCTCGACCACCCCGTCGCCGACGTCGAGGATGCTCACGTCGAACGTGCCGCCGCCGAGATCGAAGACCAGGACGGTCTCGTGGCCCTTCTTGTCCAGCCCGTACGCCAATGCGGCGGCGGTCGGCTCGTTGATGATCCGCAGCACGTTCAGGCCGGCGATCCGGCCGGCGTCCTTCGTCGCGGTGCGCTGCGCGTCGTTGAAGTAGGCCGGCACCGTGATGACCGCTTCGGTGACCTTCTCGCCCAGGTTCCGCCCAGCGTCGTCGGCCAGCTTGCGCAGCACCAGCGCGCTGATCTCCTCCGGCGCGTAGAGCTTGTCCCGGATTCTGAACCGGGCGGCGCCCTCCGGGCCCGGGACGACGTCGAAGGCGACCGCTTTGGCCTCCTCGGTCACCTCGTCATAGCGGCGGCCGATGAACCGCTTGGCCGAGTAGATCGTGCCCTTCGGGTTCAGGATCGCCTGCCGTCGCGCCAGCTGCCCGACCAGGCGTTCACCGCTCTCGGTGAACGCCACCACCGACGGTGTCGTCCGCGCACCCTCCGCGTTCGGGATGACCCTCGGCTCGCCACCCTCCCAGGCGGCGATCACCGAATTGGTCGTCCCCAGATCAATGCCGACTGCCTTCGCCATCGAATGCTCCTCCAGAAGCGAACCTCACACATATGACGAATCGGGCGTTCCCACGCCGTGAGCAGGCTTCACGCGGATAAACCGGCCCCACAGCAGGGAACCTGTCCAGGATTTGCCCAGCAAAACGCATTGCCTACGGAGTATCGCTTGTCGGCAGGCGAAGGAAGAGATCACGAAAAGGCCTTGATCGCCAGTAGGTCCTGATTGCCAGGGGAGCTGGAGCACCGGGAGAGCTGGAGCACCGGGAGAGCTGGAGCACCGGGAGAGCTGGAGCACCGGGAGAGCTGGCAGAGCCACACCGGTCGGGGCCGGGCCGGGGCAGGATCGGGCCGGGTCAGGACAGGGACCGGGGGCCTGAGCCCGGCAGGACGGGCAGCACCGGGCAGCGCCGCTTTCTGGCCCTACAGCCGATTTCTGGCCTACAGCCGGCTGCAGCCGGGTGTCTCTCGGCCGCGGCCCGCAGTTTTCGGGCCGGCGAGGCAGGGGTAGAGGCAAGGCATAGTCAATTGGACGCAAAGGTGATAGCCGGCCGGCCTGGCCGGAAGGAGTGAGGATCATGACACTACCCGTACGACGCGGAGAAGGCCTGGGAACGCTGGCACGGTGGGATCCGTTCCGGGAGATCGAGGACGCCTGGACCCGCATGGGCAATCTGCTCGGCGACGTCATAGGCGGCGTCGAGGGCCGTCCGGCGCGGTTGCTGGGCGGCATGGTGCAGCCGGTCGACATTGAGGAGACCGAGGACGCGTTCGTGATCGATCTCGATCTTCCCGGGGTGCGCCGGGAGGACATCTCCGTGGACCTGCGTGACAACGAGCTGTTCGTCACCGGTGAAATCAAGGAGCGGGAACGCACGGGAGTACTGCGCCGCCGTAGCCGCCCGGTGGGCCGGTTCGAGCACCGCATCGCCGTGCCGGGTGACATTGATCCGGAATCGGTGCACGCCACCCTGGCCGACGGAGTACTCACCATCCGGCTGGCGAAGGCCAAGCGGAGCCAGCCCAAGCACATCGAGATCAGCACCGGCCCCGAGGGCCAAGGCACCGGCCCCGAGGGCCAAAGCTGACTGAGCGCCTGGTATACAACTGAGCGCGCCTGGTACCCGGACCCGCCAGCGCGCCCTCCACCGGGACCCCGGCAGACCCGGCCTGTCTAGCCGGTCGGCTTGCCCCGCCAGCAGGCGATACCGACGATTTGTAATTAAGGTGTTGCATGTCGCGAGGATGGGCCTGCGATGTTTGCGGAGTCCGGTCGCGTTCTGCTTCAGGGGAACTATCATGCCAAAGATCATCGCTTACGAGGAGGAAGCACGGCGCGGGCTGGAACGTGGCATGAACCAGCTGGCCGGCGCCGTGAAGGTGACGCTCGGTCCGAAGGGGCGCAACGTCGTCCTGGAGAAGAAGTGGGGCGTTCCCGCCATCACCAATGACGGCGTCTCCATAGCCAGGGAGATCGAGCTCGAAGATCCGTATGAGAAGATCGGTGCCGAGATGGTCAAGGAGGTCGCCAAGAAGACCGACGAGGTGGCCGGCGACGGCACCACGACGGCGACCGTTCTGGCGGAGGCACTGGTCCATGAGGGCCTGCGGAACGTGGCCGCGGGCGCGAACCCGATCGCCCTCAAACGTGGCATCGAGCTGGCTGTCGAGCGGGTCTGTGGGGAACTGGCCAATCTGTCCAGGGAGCTGGAAACCAAGGATCAGATCGCCTCAACGGCCTCGATCTCGGCCGGCGGGGACACCGCGATCGGCCAGATCATCGCCGAGGCGATGGACAAGGTCGGCCGGGACGGCGTCATCACCGTCGAGGAGAGCAACACCTTCGGCCTCGAGCTGGAGCTCACCGAAGGTATGCGTTTCGACAAGGGCTACATCTCGCCGTACTTCATCACTGATCAGGAGCGGATGGAGTGCGTCCTGGAGGACCCCTACATCCTGGTCGCCAACATCAAGATTTCGCTGGTCAAGGACCTGCTCCCGCTGTTGGAGAAGGTCATGCAGGCCGGCAGGCCGCTGCTGGTCATCGCCGAGAACGTTGAGGGGGAGGCCCTGGCGACCCTGGTCGTCAACAAGATCCGCGGTACGTTCCGGTCCGTGGCCGTGAAGGCGCCGGGTTTCGGCGAGCGGCGCAAGGCCATGCTCGGCGATATCGCCGTTCTGACGGGCAGTCAGGTGATCAGTGAGGAGGTTGGTCTCAGGCTGGAGAACGCCGACCTCGACCTGCTTGGCCGGGCCCGCAAGGTTGTCGTTACCAAGGATGACACGACCATTATCGAGGGCGCCGGCGACCCGGGCCGGATCGCCGGTCGGGTCAGCCAGATCCGTAGCGAGATCGAGAAGTCGGACTCCGACTACGATCGCGAGAAGCTGCAGGAGCGGCTGGCCAGGCTCGCCGGTGGCGTGGCCGTCATCAAAGCCGGCGCGGCCACCGAGGTCGAGCTCAAGGAGCGTAAGCACCGCATCGAGGACGCGGTCCGCAACGCGAAGGCCGCCGTTGAGGAGGGCATCGTCCCCGGCGGTGGGGTGGCTCTGCTGCTGGCCTCGGGGGCTGTCTTCGACGGGCTGGAGGTGGCTGAGGACGAGCGGACCGGGGCCGAGATGGTGCGCCGCGCGTTGACCGAGCCGCTCCGGCAGATCGCGGTCAATGCCGGCCTGGAAGGCGGCGTCGTGGTCGAGAAGGTCCGCAACCTGCAACCGGGGTGGGGGCTGGACGCCGCCACCGGCGAGCACGTCAACATGCTCGAGGCCGGGATCATCGACCCGACCAAGGTCACCCGCTCCGCCCTGCAGAATGCCGCATCCATCGCCGGGCTGTTCCTCACCACCGAGGCCGTCGTTGCCGAAAAGCCAGAGGAAAAGGAAACCGCGGCAGCGCCAGCTGGTGGGGGTGGCCTGGAGTACTGAAAAAATCGGAATGCGAGCTGATCGGAGCCGACCGACGGTGACTGGTACAGCCGGATCGGGTTGTCCGGAGGGCATCGGTGAGAGGACGCGGGCTGAAACGCCTCCGCTCCGTCCAACCGTCGGAGCCGGGCACGCCCCCGTCCAGAGCATCTGCCGTGGCCACCACGAACTCGGGACCGATGCCGACCCATTGCCGCAGTTATCAACTGCCTTCACCGAGTTCGCCCACGCCGTCTGATCATCGTGTTCCACCTGGGTGTCAGCATGCGGTGGCCCTCTGTGACGGGATGTTGACGATCAGATCTTCCTCGTCCCGTACAGAAGGCCACCTTTATGGGGCGACACGTCGGCTATCTCGAAGGTTGACATCGGAAACATGCGGAAGCCCACCGGTGCTCGACGCGCGGCGGCGGTCATCACGAATCCCGCGAATACCCAGAAAGCCAGGTGACCACGGCGGTCTCGTGCCCAGGTCACGCATCATTCAGAGCGAGGCAGCCCCGCTGCAACTACCAAGTTCGAGGGTTTGGACCGCTACTTGTCGGAACTCGACGCGTACCGATCGTGAACATGGTGATGGCCTGGCCGGACGGTGAGATGGTAGGTGATATCTGCGGAGAAGGGGCCGGTGATGTCGGATCGTCCGGTTCCACCGAAGGTGATCGTGTGGCGGCCCGGCGCAAGTGGCTTGAGGAGTAGGTAGATGCCGTCAGCCACGGCAGGCGTGTAGATGCCCGCCGGGGCATTGAAGATGTTGTCATCGGGGAGCGTGATGCTGAACGGATGCGCGCACCGGTGGACGGGTCCGGCGCAAGCCCGGTACCTTCGCAGCTTTCCTACTGGTATGCCATCGACGCTGGCGTGGAGGTTGGCGAACGACAAGCCTGCCTCCATCTCGCGCCACAGCTCCCGGGCCGTGCGATTTTCCCCGGGGTTGTTGGCGTCGAAGACGTTGACGAGCGGAAAGAAGAGTGCCTTGCCCGCGGGTACCGTGCAATCGTTTCGAACGACTTTTTCGCCACCGAAGGCGCCGACCAGGAAGAATACCGAGCCAGATTGGCCCACGTTACACAACGCGCCAGTTGGGTCAATCAGCGGGTTCGTGGTGGTTGGCTGCGCCAGTGCGTACTGCCACCATGCCGCCGACCAGGCACCATAGCTCTTCCCAAATACGCGTGCCCCCGGGGGCACGACACCCGGGTTGCCCGACGCCGCGTTAGCGGCCGGAGCCGAGACTATCGTCAGCGCCAGGGCCGCGACGAGCGCTGGCAGCAGGCGCCGAATTCTGGTAATATCGACCATGATTCACCTCTACCGAGAGTCTTATGGATCATGATTGCGGTCTTGCCGTAAGGTGCGATGATCGTCGTTCCCCACGGCAGTCAGCCTGGAGCCTCCGGTAGCCGATACAGAATGTCAATCACCGATCCATCATGGTTTCTCGACGGTGGATGAGGGACGCCAGATAGAGGCGGACGAATGACGCTGGGCGGGGTCAAATGGCAACTCCACGCTGTTCGTGAGCTGATCGAAGAAACGAAAGAGTGGCGGTCTCGGTAGAATATTTCGGTCTAATTCATGTGTAAATTTGATACCACGTAATGGCATTTCGACCCGGTTTTCCTCCGGGGATTCCGGACTGCTTGCTGTGTGCTTGCAAGATGTTTGCGCTTGCTATTGTGATCTTGCCGTGCGCCCGGACCATGATCGGCAACATCCCGTGGTAGGCCCCCATCGACGGCTCGACGGGCGGTGTGGGCGAGAAAAGAGGCTCGCTGACCGGTCCAACTCGGTCGACCGCGGCGGTCAGCCTTCCGGGGTGTTCCCGGTGCCGGGCACGGGTCCGCCGAACTGCCGACGGAAGGAACCGAGCAGGTGGTCGAGGCCCCAGAGGAACTGGTCCCGGGTGCCGGTCGAGCCGAGCAGATCGGCCACGGCCTCGGCTGCCAGCAGGTGTCCCCAGAGGTAGACGAACATCGTGCAGATGATCCTGTTCGCGTCCTCCGGTCCGATACCGGCGTCGATGAGCAGATCGTGCAGGAAGCTCGCGTTGCGTACCGCGGAGGGGCTGCCGGCCATCTGCCGACCCATGTGTGCCGCGAGCCCCGGGTAGGCGGCGGCAACGTCATGCGCGCTGGTGAAGCAGCGCCCTAGGCGGTCGGCCCAGTCGCCGGTCTCGGGGCCTGGAAGGTCGATGCGGCCGAGCGCGTCGTCAACGACGCGCTCGACGATGAGATTCTTGGTGGGGAAGCGTCGGTAGATCGCGGGGGCCGTAACGCCGAGCTCCGCGCACAGGGGTCGGACCGTGAGATGGTCGAGCCCGTCGCGCCGAGCGATCGTGTCGGCCGCCGCGATGATCTGCTCGCGGGTGACCGCCCGGGGACGCATAGCGTCCTTTCTACCCGCCGCGAGACGGTGGTTCTACCTGGCGCGAGGTCCTGACAGTGGCCCGCCGCCGCGGACCCCTGGATCGGGTGGAGGCGGTTCCGAGGGCATGTCCGGCACGGGCCTGGCGTCGTACCGGTCCGGGACGAACAGCCCTCGTCCCGTCGGCCGCGCCGGCCGAAGGTAGAGGTACGGCCCGCCGTAGGAGGCCGGGACGAGGGAGGAGGAGATCATGATGATGGTCTGGGGTGGGTACAACTGGGGTTGGGGTAGTTGGCTGCTGATGACGTTCAGCATGGTCGTGGTCTGGGGGCTGCTCATCGGGGCGCTGATCGCCCTGCTGCGCGCCGGTCTCGACCGGCGATCGGGGACGTTGGCCGGACGGCCTGTCAACGGGTCGGCCCAGCGGATCCTGGCTGAGGGCTACGCCCACAGTGACCTCGACAAGGGCCGCGGTGACCTCGGCGAGGAGGGGTACCCTCACCCGGGCGCGCCGCGGGACCGGCGCAACCCGACCGGTCTCGCCAAGGTCGGTTGAGCACATTCTGGAGGTCAGAGTCACCGCAGGTTCTGGTGCCCCGCCCGGCCGCCCGCGACATCTCGGGAACCATTCTGGGAAGGGAACGCGGACCTACTGGGCACCGGCGAGTCTGGGTGCGCCGGCCCGGGGCAGGCACCGCGCTCCACCATCACTATCAGACTGGCATGTCCGCCGCCGCTCGGCGAATTCCGGCACTGCGCGTCCGGGGCTCAGGAAGGCCCAAAGCGAAGAATGAACCAGTCGGCGGCCTCGCAGGCCACTCTGTGGAGCTCTAATGCTTTCCTGACTCCGACGCTTTCGTTGAGGCCGTGGGCGATCCTGTTCCGCCGATCGACTAACGTGGCCAGCTCGCGGCGCAGCCGACCGTCGTCCGCGTCGAGCAGTGCGCTCAGCTCCTGGCGCAGGCCTTGGTCGAAGCGCCCGGCCAGGGTCTCGAGCGCCGCAGGCGTCGGGTTCTGCGTCCGCTCCAACCAGCCAAGCGAGAAGTTCCTGACGTGGCCGTAGGACAGCCTGCTGGTGTAGGCGCGGAATGTCCCCGCCACGGTCTGCTCCAGATATCCGCAGCTTCGGATCACCAGTAGTCGCGCAAGCCAGGAAACGACCTCCTGATTATCCGCAACTCTTGCCTGATCTTGTACCAGTGCAGCTAGCTCGGACAGGCGGTCTAAAATAATTCTGGTCTCAGTCGGCGGCCAGGTCTCGGCGCGTTCTCGCCTGCTCATGTCAGATGCGGGAGAAAGCTCTCGTTGCCAGCGCCAGGCGCATCCGCACACTCTCCTCGTCGGCCGTTGCGCGCGTGGTCACGTAATCCAGGTCGGGTTCGTTGAGGAGCGCGTCGATGGCGCGGCTGACCTCAGCTGCGGTCGGTTCGCTACCGGCATCAAGCCTACGGGCCAATCCTACCAAAAGCGCCTCGGTGAGAGCCGCATTGAGCTGACGCCCCCGGCCGCGAATGGCGCTTCTTCCGGCCTCCTCCAACACAAGCTGTGCTGCCCTGTCGAATCGTTTTTCGATCAACTCGGCGTCCAGTTCGTTCAGTCGGCGGTGAGCGCCAACAAAATCGTTCAGGTATTTCTTGAGGGGGCGCTTATAGCTACCCGGTGACACGTAGAGGGCGATGAATCTGAGCACGATCTCCTGATCGCGTAGCCGTGGTGATGGCGGCCCGTAGAGAGCGCGCCACGCCGGGTTTTCGTTCAGAGCGGTGAGGAACTTGATGAACTCGCCTGCATAGAGCGCCACGCGAATCTCGTGCGGCGTGAGCTGCGTACCGCCCGAGTTCAGCCGCTCGAAGATCTGATAAACGCCGTCGAGTGACTCGCGGGTGCCGTCGGTTTTGACTATTGTCGCCTGGATGAAGGTATTGTCGAGCGTGCGACGCTGTTCGGGTGAAAAAGTTTGATAGGTCAGCCCCTGGAATCTGGCGGCCACGTTCTGAAGTGCGAACTCGCGCCCGTTGATGCTGCCATTATAGAAGAGGCTCAGGGTCTTTATCCGCTGCTGTCCATCAAGAACGAGATAGCGGCGGTCCTGTTGTTGGACAAGGAATATACCCGGAATGGGGTATCCGAGCAGTAGGGACTCGATGAAACGGTCCATCTGCGAACGCTTCCAAACGAACTCGCGCTGGAAGCCGGCTGTCTCGATGCCGGGATCATCATTGCCAAAGGACGGCACTATTATGTCGCCCCGATCGTGCCGACGGACCAGACCCTCGACGTCGAAGTCGGTGCCGCTGTAGCTGATCTGCGGAGGGTCGGGGTCCACCTCCTGAAGCTCGGCCCTGTCGTCGTCGCGCAGGTCCTCGGAGTCGCTGTCGTTGCCAGCTTGCTCAGCCAGCTCGGTCACCCCCTCGGAAAGCCGTGCGACATGGTGCCGAGTCAGTAAGAACTCAGGGCAGGCCGCCAAGTGGGACCGTCCAGCGCGGGTGGCGGGAGCCTTCGCCGAGTCGACCAGCCCACGTGGCCAAGCTGTCGCACAGGATACCACCATCGACACACTGGCGAAGTCGTGGCACCTCAGGGTCGATCCGACGGAGCCGCGTAGGCCGGCTCGGTTCGAACCTGCTGGTCAGATCTGCTCAGGGCGGCTTGGCCCAGAATGGTCATCGGGTGCGACCACAGGAGCGATTCGTGGCGTTCTCCTGAATGTGGCGCAGGCGGATGGCATGCTGTGGAGATGGGGGTGATTTGCCGTTGTGATCTCACGGGATCGGCGGGGAAGCGGCTTGGTCCAGTTGCGGCCGACCGAACGCCGTCGCGCATCCAAGGTCCGCGGGGTTTGATGATGCAGGTCGCTACCGTAGTCAACTCCAAGGGCGGTGTCGGGAAGACGACTCTGACGGCCAACGTCGGTGCGGAGCTTGCGCGTCGAGGACGTCGTGTTCTCCTGCTCGACCTGGACTTTCAGGCCAGCCTGACGCACTCCTTCTATCGGCCGGCGGACGTCGAGCGACAGATTGACCGGCGAACCGTCGCGGACTGGTACATGGCAGCTGGTCGTCGAGGGGCTGGGCCAGACCTCATGCGGTACGTCTCCTGGCCGCAGGAAGTTCGGGCGCATACCAGGAGAAACGGCGGTGAGCTTGCAATTGTGGCTTCCGCCCCGAAGCTTGAGGGCGTTGCTGCCAGGCTCGGTGTAGAACTCGGTGACCCCAGTTCACGCCGCTATCAGGATCGTCACCGCCGAGTAGTGATGCGACTGGCCGATGGCCTACGGCTGCTCCGCCGTGAGGGATTCGACTACGTGCTTATCGACTGCCGGCCGGATTTTGAGATACTCACTCGATCTGCGATCGTGGCCAGCGAAGGGGTTCTGGTCCCTGCGCAGCCGGAGAGGCTGGCTACCTTCGGTATCCGTCATCTGACCGAAAGACTTACCGACTTCAAGAAGAATAACTTCGAGATCCTTGGATGGTCTCCCTCCGGCGAGAACCGAGTGGAAGACCTGGCGCCTGCCTTTCTAGGTGTTGTGTTCACTCGAGTAAGGCATGGGGGTGGGGGGCCCGGACCCACCCCCTCGAGCCAGCGGGTTATCGACGAGGTTCGCCGCCTCTTCCCTACATTTACTGCGATGATGCGCGAGAGCCTGGATTTCCAGACGGGTGTCGACAGGCTCCTGCCAGCGGTGTTCGGACTACGTCCCGACATAGCAACAGAAATCCGTGCTTTAGTTGACGAATTCGAGAGCAGGATTGGACCGTGAGCTGATGGCTGAAGGCATGACGGCCGTCCTCGCAGTGCTGGAGAGGGTCTCGGCGCTCATCCGGAGTTTCGATGATCAGACCGTGGTTGAGCTAGCTGCTGGCCGGCTCGTCCTCACGGTGCAGCGAGCGCCTGACCGGCCGGTCCTCGGCGCCGACGTAGTCGGGGAACGGACCACCAGTCCGCCGGCGCCCGAAAGCGTGCCGCGGGGGAGGGTCGGCACGATCAAGGACGGATCGACAGTCGTGGCTGGTCAACCTGACTCCGCGTCCGTACGCCAACGCCTCGATGAGATGGGTAGCCGCGAGGAGGCGCACATGTTCCTTGAGGGGATCGCCAGGAACAAGCAGATCCTCCAGCGGATCGGCCGAGATCTCGGAGTTCGGGTGAGTCTGGGGCGCCGACGTGACGAAATGATTGACATGATCGTCAACTCCGCGGTGGGAGTCCGCCTCGACCAGGATGGTATCGGCAGGCGGGTCACGTCCTTGTGATTGGCCAACGCCCAATGGCCGTAGGTTAAGTGATCCCTTGGAGGTTTGAGGGAGGGTTGGTCACCGGAAGTCGAGGCAGTGAAGTTCGAGACGGCGGGTGACGCGCCGGGTGGGTGGATCGTCGGTTGTGCGGCGGGGGTAGTCGCTGTGCCGGCGGGTCTTGCGGGGTGCGGTGCGGTCGGGGCGGTCACGGATGGCCAGGCGCGGGTCGCAGATCTCAAGGAGGAACGCGAGGAGTGCCTGTTCAGGGGGGGAAAGCCGCGGTCCCGATGGAATCGGACGCGGCGGTGAGGGCCCGACGGAAACTGATCCTGTCGGGTGGGGTGCCGGTGGTGTCGGCAGCGACACCGATGAGGCGGGCGAGTGCCTGGTGGACGGCGAACAGGGCCCACATCTCCTGGGCGACGCCTTCGGGGTCCTTGCTGCGCAGGACGGGTCGGCCTTCACCGAGATCGGTCTTGTGGTGGCCGATCACGGTCTCGCATCCCCACCTGGTCGGGTAGGCGCGGGCCAGGTCGAGCATGGACCATTCCTCGGGGTCGAGCAGGTCGGTGACCAGACAGAACAGCTCTGAGCTGCTCTCGTCGCCGCCGGCGGTGGTGGAGTGCACGGTGTACTCGATCACCCGCATCGTCAGTGGTGGTCCCTCGCTTCCGCGGGGAGGTGTCAGCTCGGCGAGGTAGCTGCCATCGTCGAGGACGTGGACCGGGGCCAGCGTGAAGGTCGCCTTCGCCCGCCACAGCAGGTGCGCCCCGGTCGCCAGGACCTCGCCGGCGAGCCGGTGGGACAGGAAGTTACGGTCCGCCAACGTGAGCATGCCCGGGCCCAGCTGCCCCAGCAGGTCACGGGCCAGCGCCGGCTCGCCGGTGCTCCACGGGCCGAACGACGCCCCCAGCAGGGCACCGGTGGCGGCCTCGGCGGCGATGACCCAGCGAACCTTCGGGAACGGCGCCGGCCCACCGGCGTTCGACGGCCCGGGGAAGAACGCCCGGTTGGCCTGCGTGTCCGGCAGATCGCAGGTCGACCCGTCGATCTGCACCAGCCGCAGGCCGTGCAGGAACACCCCGGCCTGGCCCTCGACACCGACCGGCCCCGCGGCGTGCTCGAACAGCATCCGCACCGGATCCGACCCGATCCGTGCCCGCGCCTCGCCCAGCGACGGGCTTGCCGGCAGCGACCAACCCGCCCCACCCGCCCCACCCGCGGCCAACACAGCCGCCCGGCGCTGGAAGTGCAGCCCGCTGGTCAACCGGGCCAGCACCTGCACATAGCCACAGTTCCGGCCCCGGAACAGCCACAACGCCAACACGAAGTACACCACCAGCCACGACGGCAACAGCCGGCGGCGAACCTCCGCGGTGTCGGTCACCGCCAACACCCGGTCCACCAGCTCCGGTGGGTACACCCGCGTCAACACACCCACCGTCACCCGGTCCGGCAACCAGCCCTCCGGCGACAGCCCCTCACTCCCGTCATGCCCCACCAGCCAAGCCTACCCCACGACGATCACTTAACCTACGGCCATTGGGCCCTGGCCACCTTCCTCCCCGAGATCTCGCAACCCGCGACGTTCGTCCGGGACCGCCCCGACCGCGCCAGTCCCCGCAAAACCAAGAAAACCGGCGACTTCCCTGCCCGAAAACTCGGCGAACCCGCCGTGGTCACCGTCACCCGCCGCATCGAACTTCACTGCCTCGAACCACGACGATCACCTTAAAGCAGCGCTATTGGGTCGACTGGTCCTCCAAGTTTCGGTTGATCCCCCCTTACCCGGGCGACGGAGCGAGCGCCGGAGAAGAGCACCCGGCCGGCGGGTTTAGCCCGGCCGGTCCGCGCCGCGTTCAGCCCATCGAGCAGCCGGGCGCGGGCGGTGGCGACGTCGGCGGCGGACAGGTCGTGGAGGTCGATCCAGGCGCGGGTGCCGGCCAGGCCGAGGTCGAGACCGCGCGGGTCGATGATCATGATGGGGACTACCAGCCGCCGCTGGCCCGATATGTCGGCCGCCCACACTGCCTGCCATTCCACAGGCAGAGGTCAGGTAATCGGCGGACAGCACCCAAGATGTGAGAGCAGGGTCCACCGCGCACCGCACAGCCTCGCATCGAGACCAGGTCCGCCGCGTGACGCCCGCCGTAACGACGGCAACGCGCGCCGTCGGCGGGCTCGCCACCGCCCGAGTGGTGCTCGCCAACAGCCCCGCCGAGATCCAGGTCAGTGTCACGGCTGACGTGCCCAGGCTCTGGCAGGCCAGGTCGCACCTCGGCCCCTCCGAGGCATTTTTCGGGCATCCCGATGAGGCGTACCGGCCGCGGGGTCGGGCACAATCTTCCCAGAGGAGGTGGGCATGCATCCGCTGATCGAGACCAGGCAGGCGGAGATCCAGGGACTCTGCCGTCGGCTCGGCATCCGCCGCCTCGACCTCTTCGGCTCCGCGACCAGCGATGCGTTCGACCTCGACAGCAGCGACGTCGACGTCCTCGTCGAGTTCGACGCCGGCCGCGACGGATTCGACTACTACGGCACCTACTTCGCCCTCAAAGAGGGACTCGAATGCCTGCTGGGCCGTGCCCGCTTTCCAGGCAACCGGCTCAAGCGAGCCCTGTGGGCTTGCGGGTGGGCAGAAGCGCTGCCCTGGTGCCCTCGCCGAGGGTGCGGCGGTGGCAGCGGGCGTGTATGAGGCGGGTTGCGACACGTTCGTCCGGTGTGCCCGCGCCCCAGGCGATCAGCGCGCGCTTGCGGGTCGCCGTGCGGGTCGCCGCGAGCCACTGTTCCCACTCTTCGGGGCTCTGCGGCTCACGGTCGGCGTGCAGGAGCAGGCCCCGACAGACGGGGCAGCGACCATGCTGGACTTGGAGGAGCAGCGCGGACACACGAAGGCGGTCGGCCAGCAGGCGGTTCGAGTGTGGTCGGCGGGTTGCGGGCCGCCGACGTGCAGCCACCGGCTCGCGGCTTGCCAGCTACCGCCCCCGCGACAGCTCATGGTAGATCCCTACCTCGCTGAGGAAGCCGTGCAGGAGGCGTTCGTGATGGCCGCCGACCGATGGCCACGTGACGGCGTCCCCATTAACCCGCACGCCTGGTTGATCACTACGGCGTTGACCACCGGGGTGGTGTCGTCGTCCGGCGCGGCTTCGGCCACGTAGCGGTCGGCGAGCCCCCAGCACATAGGCGCCGAGAGCGTTGAGGCGTATCTCCCAGAGGCTGTCGGCAGCGTCACGCCGTGGCCGTCGAGTTGAGCCGGGATGATCGGAACAGATCAGAGTTCTAGTACGTCCGCCAGAGTCGTCCGGCGGCGCAGATAGCCGGTCAGTCGTTCGTCGCTGCCGGCACCGAGGGCAGCCAGCAGTCGGGTGAGACTGTCGAACGCCTCGGGGCCGAGAGCCGTGCGTAGATCGTCCTCGATGCGGCGGGCCGCGGCGCGGTGGGTGGTGAGGTAGGCCTGGCCGTGCAGGGTGAGCCGCACGGTGTTCTCGCGGCCGCTGGTCTCGGAGGGTGAGACCTCCAGGTAGTCCGACGTGACCAGGCGATTCACGATCTTGGCTGCGCCCTGGCGGGTGATGCCGAGATGCCGTCCTATCTGTGCGACCGTCGCGCCCGACGATCCGGCGCAGAAGCGGAGTACCCGACCGTCCGGGAATTGGCGCTCGAACCCGGCCGCGGCGAGTTGCTCGTCGAGGCGGTTCTGGTAGCCGACCCATGCCCGGCGCAGCAAGCCGCCGAGGGCGCTCCGATTCGCCGGACCAGCGGCGGCATCAGGCGTGGCCGAGGCATCGTCACCCATAGCGACCCCACCCCCAACTGTCAACCATGGTTGTGACTATAGGTCAGTACCTGTCCGCGCCTACGCCGGGTCGATTGACAACCATGGTTGCCGATTTGCGTCGCGTCGTCGATGCTCAGGCCTATGCGTCGGAAAGGTGCTTTCTCAGTCAGGTTCGGCTGGCCCGCGGCGTACGCGGTGCTCGCCGCCGGTCTACTCGCTGCGTGTTCCGTGAGCGGCTCGCCGCCGGCGGGGAGCGCGACCTCGTCGGCCCGGACCGGCCCCTCGTGGGCGGTGACGGCTACCCGGGAGCCGTTGACGACTGCCAGTGGCTCGGCGGTGTCGCATGACACCGAGGTCATGGCACTGGCCAGCCAGGGCGGTCGCCTGTTCGCGGCGACCGACCAGTGGGAGTACCCGGGCGCTCCCGCCGCTGGCCAGATCCTGGTCAAAGACGCGGCGGACGCTCCCTGGCGGGTGTTCGAGCAGACAGGGTCGCTTCGCGTGCAGGCCCTGGACTCGTTCCCCATCCCGGCCGACCAGGGCCTGGGAGCCGGGCACTCGCTGCTCGTCACGCAGGCGGTCGTGAACGGGCGTTCGGAGATCCAGTGGCTGCTCGACGGGGCCGGCTCGTTCGCGCCGGACGACGCGTTCGTCCTGCCGTCAACGGCCGCGGCCGTGCGGTCGTTCGGCGCGCACGAGTCGGCTGGCGTGTGGTCCGTGTACGCCGGCGCCGAACCAACCGGGATCCTGCGCGCGACGTGGTCGCCGATCCGGCACACGCTGGTGTTCGACCCGGTATCGGAGCTGACGGCCCCGCCTCCCAACTCACCCGGGCTGAAGACCCAGAAGGTGACCGGGTTCGCCGACTGTGGCGGCGCGCTCTACGTCACGATCAACACGACGCTCTATCGCCGCAACGACGGGGCAGTCCAGCCGGGAACCGCCCGCTGGGCCGCCGTCTATCAGGAGCCACCGGTAGGCGCCCGCAACAGTGGGCTGCGGGGGCTGACCTGTGTCACCCACGACGGCGCGCCAGCACTGCTGACCTCCACCGAGGGCGATGGTGATGCCTTCCGGTTCGACCACCTACCCGCGGGACAGGTCGGCGGCCCTGCACCCGGGCCCGGGCAGGCCGCGGCCGGTCTGTCGCCGGCGCTGGAATTCGACCCGGGTCCCGCGTTGCGCCAACTGCTGGCGGAGCAGGGGACGACGGTGCCGGCGACCGGCAACGGCTCGATCGACTACGTGATCGCCGCCTACAACAACTTCGAGACGATCGACGCCGACGGGGCCTCCCGCCAGTTCTTCGGCGTCGAGCATGCCTACGCCGGCGGTTGCCCGCCGAGCAGGACGTGCGGCCCGACGGCATCGCGCGCGGCGACTTTCGACGCCCAGGCCGTCTTCGCCGTCAGAACCGACACGGGCGGCACGCCGTCCTACGTGCTACGCGCCCTGGACGGGCCTGACTTCACCCCTGCCGGCCCGGTCGGCAAGCCGATCAGGTCCGGGCAGGCGTTCGTTGCGATCAGAACCATCAAGCGGTCGCCCTTCGACGCCGGCCGTATCTACTTCGCCGGCTATGACGCCAATTTCTATCCCGCCGACGGGACCGCCTGGGCCGCAAGCGCGCCGCTGACCGCCGTCGACGCCAGCATGAACGGAGAACGATCATGAAACTGTGGCGACGAGAGCACCACGACTCCGCTTCCCGACGCCGTCCCCGCTCTCGACGGCGGCTGGTGGCGGCCACGGCCACGGCCACGGCCTCGCTGGCGCTGGCGGCGGGCGCCTGCGGCGGTTCGGCCGCGCCGGCCACAACGGCGAGCGCGGCCCGCCCGAACATCGTCTTCATCCTCACGGACGACCTGTCCTGGAACCTGGTCACCGACCAGATCGCGCCGCACATCACCGCCCTGGAAAGGCAGGGCGAGACGTTCGACCACTACTTCGTGACCGACTCGCTGTGCTGCCCGTCCCGGTCGTCGATCTTCACCGGCCTCCTCCCTCACGACACCAAGGTCGAGACCAACCTGTCCCCTGACGGCGGCTACGGGAAGTTCCAACAGGAGGGCCTCGCCGGCAGGACCTTCGCCGTCGCGCTGCAGGCGGCGGGATACCAGACCTCGATGCTCGGCAAGTACCTCAACGGCTACGGCGACCCCACCATCACCCCGACCACCGGACCCGTCCCGCGCGGCTGGTCCGACTGGCACGTCAGCAACACCACCGGCTACGCGGAGCTCAACTTCGACCAGAACGACAACGGCGTCGTGCGCCACTACGCCGGCCAGGACAACTACGGCGTGGACGTGCTCAACGCCGACGCCCAGGCGTTCATCCGACGCTCGGCCGGGAAGCCGTTCGCCCTGGAGGTGGCTACCTACGCCCCCCACCAGCCGTACACACCGGCGCCGCGCAACGCGGACGACTTCCCCGGCCTGACCGAGCCACGCGACCCGTCCTTCAACACCAACAACACCGACGCACCGGCCTGGCTCGGCCAACGCGCCCCTCTCGCCCCGTCAGTGCTCACGAACCTGGACCAGGCCTACCGCGAGCGTGCCCAGGCCGTCGAGTCCGTCGACAAACTGGTAGGCGACACGGAGGCGACGCTCGCCGCCGAGCACCTGCTCGACAACACCTACTTCGTCTTCAGCTCCGACAACGGCTACCACCTCGGCCAGCACCGCCTCGTCAGAGGCAAGCAGACCGCCTTCGACACCGACATCCGCGTGCCCCTGATCGTCACCGGGCCCGGCGTCCCCCACGGCCGGGTGATCTCCCAGGTCGCTCAGAACGTCGACCTTTACCCCACCTTCACCGACCTCGCCGGCGCCACCCCGGCCAGGCCCGTTGACGGGCGCAGTCTCGTCCCGCTGCTGCGCCCCGCGACGGAGCCGCCATCCTGGCGCACGATCGCGCTCGTCGAACACTTCGGCCAGGCGAGCGACCCCGCCGACCCCGACCACGAACCCGGCGGCAGCAACCCGACGACCTACGAGGCGATCCGGATCTCAGCGCCACACCTCGCGCACTTCGACGGGCCAGTCGAAGCGGTCTACGTGGAGTATAACGACTCCAAACACGAGATCGAGTACTACGACATCACGAAAGACCCCTACGAGATCAACAACGTCGCGGGCGCGCTCACCGGGGCGCAGCGCGCCGAACTACACACGGTCCTTGCCGGCCTCGGAAACTGCCACACCCAGGCCGCCTGCGCCGCCGCCGGTCTGCCGATATGACAACGGCCACTCCCGACCTGGATCTCGTCCCGGCTGGGCGAAGTCGAGCCTGGCCAGCAAGCCCGACGGCAGCACCGCACGCAACTGCGACGCCGCGTTCGACGGCGTCCCCAGGATCCGGCGGCACACCGCGTCATGAGGCGGGGACGAACACGACATGACAACACCCTACCGATACCCACCGGAGCACCCACTCCACCACGACAGTCAAGCACCGGCCCTGACCACTGCCCCGTCGCTCCTCACGACCACCCGCGGCTGAAACGGAACGCTCGACCAGGCCGGTCAGCTACGGCATCAGGCTGGCGGCGACCGTGCCCCCAACTCCGAGCAGGCCTCTCGTGCCCCGGCATCCGCCTCACCGACGATCGACAGGGGCTCGCGCAGGCGCTTCCACTTCAGCCCGGTCGCGATCGCCTCGACGCCACGGACCGCGCCGGTCGTGTCGCTGTTCCCATGGACGTAAAGGGCGTACGGACGACCCACAGTCGCTTCCAAGACCGGGTAATAGATCTGGTCGCAGCACCCTCGCCAAGGTAGGGGTCGGTGAACCGTCACGGGCCACCTCCTCGGGTCAGTGTCCGTTCGTGCTGAACCGTTCGGTCGCCTCGATGATGGCGTTCTGGGTCGCGGGGCTGCCCGTGTGGCCTGCATTGTCGATGATCTTCAGTTCCGCGTCGGGCCATGCCTTGGCGAGATCCCAGGCGGTCTTGAGCGGGCTGGCAAGGTCAAGTCGGCCGTGGATCAACACCGAGGGAATCCCGGCCAGCCGGTGAGCGTCGCGTAGCAACTGCCCGTCCTCCAGCCAGGCGTTGTTTGCAAAGTAGTGCGTGCAGATGCGGACGAAGGCCACGAGCGCATCGTCGGGTTTGCTGCTGTACTGGCCTGGCGCCCCAAGCGCTTCGTGCGCGATGACGGCGTCTTCCCAGGCGCACCAGGCCCGCGCCGCGGTGATTCTTATCGCCTCGTCGGGGCTGCCCAACAGCCGGTTGTAGGCAGCAACGAGACTGCCGTCCCAGTCGTCCTTCGGCACGGCGTCGCGGAACGCTTCCCAGGCGGCTGGCAGCAGGCGCCCGACGCCGCGGTAGAGCCAGTCGATTTCTTCGGGCCGGGTCATGGTGACTCCGACGATGATGATCTCGGAGACCCGTTCAGGGTAGCGCTCGGCGTAGGCGAGTATCAGCGTCGAGCCCCATGAGCTGCCGTAAAAGAGCCACCGGTCGATGCCGAGATGTTCGCGGAGCCTCTCCATGTCGGCGATCAGGTGCCGGGTGGTGTTGTGTTCCAGGCTGACGGTCGCGTCGCTGGCGTGCGGTCGGCTCTGGCCGCAGCCACGCTGGTCGAACAGGATGATCCGGTAGACGTCCGGATCAAACATCCTGCGGCTGCCGCGGCGCCCGCCGCTGCCGGGACCTCCGTGCACCCACAACGCCGGCTTGCCGTCTGGGTTGCCGCTGGTTTCCCAATAGATCTGGTTGTCCTCGCCTACATCGAGGAAGCCGTGCGCGTATGGCTCGATAGGCCGGTACGGCTGCCCCATCTGATGCTCCCTCCGATGCATCGCGCTCGCCGGCCAACTCCGCCAGGTACGCGTCGGCCTCGGCCTCCAGCGCGTCGGCCAGCATCCGTCGCGCGCTCTCGCACACGATCTTCGATCGGCGAGGGTGCCGCCGAGTCACCGTCTTCCGCAACCGGCTGCGACTACCGTCAGCACGGGCATACCCTTCCCGACTGACGCGGCAACGTCGGCCTGTTTGAGGACCTGAACCGCGATCACCGGAAGGGTACACGCTCCCGGCTGACCCACAGACCTCAACCATCGCTCTCGTCGCCTGGCGCGATACCGTACGAATCGGGCAGACCCCGCTTCCGGTCGAGGCCGTGGGTCCACTCGGTGCGGCGTAGGGTCGGGCACAATGTCCCCGGAGGAGGTGGGCATGCATCCGTTGATCGAGGCTAGGCGGGCGGAGATCCAGGGACTCTGCCGTCGGCTCGGCATCCGCCGCCTCGACCTCTTCGGCTCCGCGACCAGCGATGCGTTTGACCTCGACAGCAGCGACGTCGACGTCCTCGTCGAGTTCGACGCCGGCCGCGACGGATTCGACTACTACGGCACCTACTTCGCCCTCAAGGAGGGGCTCGAGCGCCTGCTGGGCCGCGCCGTCGACGTAGTCAGCGTCACCGCCATCCGCAACCCCTACTTCCGCGACCAGGTCATGCGCACCAGGCAGCCCCTGTATGCCGCCTGACCCACGCAAGTACCTCTGGGATGCCGCGAACGCGGCCGAACTCGTCCGGGATTTTGCCCACGGCCAGACCTTCGCCGACTATCAGGCGAACGCGATGCTCCGCGCCGCCGTCGAACGCGAGTTCGAGATCATCGGAGAGGCCCTCAACCAACTCTCCAAGGTCGCCCCCGACCTCGCCGCCGCGATCCCCGAGCTCCCTCGAATAGTCGCTTTCCGGAACATCCTCATCCACGGCTACGCCACCGTCGACGACGCCCTCGTCTGGCAGGTACTCCAGGAGAAACTCCCCGAGCTCGAACAAGTGGTCCGCAGAATGCTGGCGGAAGACTGACCCGGCTGCACCGAGGTCGGCCCACCGCCAGGTGAAGCGGCCGCTGCTGCGGAGGCCGGTCTTGGGGTCAGCTGCGACCCAGATACTCACTTTGTGTGTCCGTACAAGCACCCCGGCTTACGCCAGCCTCTGGTCGCAGCACCCTCGCTAAGTGGTTGAGCCTGGAAGTCCTTTGGGGGTGCAGTGATTCAGCTGGGTTCGGCGGGGAGGTGGATGGTGCAGGCGGTGTCGAGGGCGTCCTGGGGGCTCCCGTCGGTGAAACCCCGGTGATCAGCCGAACGGGAGACCGGAAATCGGTTCTCATGCTCTCCGCGGTCAGCGCCCAGGGAAAGCTTCATTTCATGCTCCAGCAGGGCGGGTCCGTCGACTCCAAGGTCTTCATAGAATTCTGCCGGAAGCTGCTCCAAGACGACGCTGGAAAGGTCTTCCTCATCGTCGACAACGTCAGTTACCACGATTCGAAGGCTGTCCGTCGGTTCGTCGCAGGAACAGACGGTAGGCTCCGGATTTTCTTTCTCTCGCCTTATGCCTCCGACACCAACCCGGACGAGTGGGTCTGGAACAACGTGAAGACCGCACAGATCGGCCGAAAAATGATGGGTGTAGATCCTTCAGAGTGAGATCGTTGGCTGGATGATCTCGGTTCCCTGGGTTTGGGTTGATCGTGAAAGGGCTCCTTGCCACTACGTTCGCGGGTGTCGAAGCCAGAACGTGACGTGAGCAAGGAGCCTGGGTGTCAGGGTATGAGGTTGGCTCGGAGAGGGTGTCGGCGGGTGCGTTCGCCGGGTCGGACGAGCTGTACGGGGCGTTGCGGGCGGGGCTTGCGGGGGCGGAGACCGCGGGCCTGACCCATGAGGGTCTTGAGGTGTGGTTGGAGGGCCGGGGCCGGGAGCTGCTGCGGTCGCTGTTCCAGGACCATCTTGATCTGCGGTCGGCGCGGGAGGTGCGGCTGGCCGAACCGCCGGCGGGGGTGGACGGGGTGGTCCGTACCCGGGTGGAGAAGGCGCATCGGCGGGCGCTGTCGACGGTGTTCGGCCGGGTGGCGGTGAGCAGGCTGGCCTATCGGGCGCCGGGGCGGCCAACCTGCACCCGGCGGACGGGGTGTTGAACCTGCCGGTGGGGCTGCACTCGCACGGGCTGCGCCGGCTGGTGGCGCTGGAGGCCGCGCGGGGGTCGTTCGACGCCGCGGTCGCCGCGGTCGCCGCGGTCGCCCGGGCGACCGGGGTGAGGGTCGGTAAGCGCCAGCTTGTCGAGCTGGCCCGGTCGGTGGCGGTCGACGTGGCCGGTTTCTACACGGCCCCGGTGTGCGGGCCGGTGCCCGACGGGCTGCTGTTGGTGTTGCAGTTCGACGGGAAAGGTGTGGTGATGCGGCCGGAGGGGCTGCGCCCGGCCACCGCGAAGGCGGCCGCCGCGGGGCGGAAGCTGGCGACACGGCTGTCGCCCGGGGAGAAGAACGGGCGGAAACGGATGGCGGAGTTGGCCGCGGTCCACGACGTCGTCCCGGTCGTGCGTACCCCGGCTGACGTGCTGCCCCCGCCCGGGGTGACCGGGCCCGACGGGCCGAAGGCCACCGGAAAGTGGGTGACGGCCTCGGTCGTCGACGACATCGCCACGGTGGTGGCGGCCGGGTTCGACGAGGCCGAACGGCGCGACCCGACCCACGCCCGGACCTGGATCGTGCTCGTCGACGGCAACAACACCCAGCTCGACGCCGTCACCGCCGAGGCGGCCCACCGCGGCGTCGTCGTCCACATCGTCGTCGATCTCATCCACGTCCTGGAATACCTGTGGAAGGCCGCCTGGTCGTTTTTCACCACCGGGGACCCCGACGCCGAGGCCTGGGTCACCGACAAGGCCCGCAAGGTACTGGAAGGCCGGGCGGGCCAGGTCGCCACCGGCATCCGCCGCCGCGCCACCTACAACGGCTACAACCAGGCCGAACGCAAGGGCGCCGACACCTGCGCCGACTACCTCGACGCCAAGGCACCCTGGCTTGACTACGCCACCGCCCTGGTGGGCGGCTGGCCGATCGCGACCGGTGTCATCGAGGGAGCCTGCCGCCACCTCGTCAAGGACCGGATGGACATCACCGGTGCCCGATGGGGACTCGACGGCGCCGAATCCGTGCTCCTGCTCCGCGCCCTGGTCACCAACGGCGACTTCGACGACTACTGGAAGTACCACATCGCACAGGAACAGCACCGCAACCACCGCAACCAGTACGCCGACAACCGCATACCGCCCTGATCAACTCACTTCACAAGAACTGCACCCAAAAATGATTACATCGGTCTCGGATCTTTACTCCAACGCCCTCACCGCACTTCGCAGGCTCCAGGAGAACTCTGCGCTTGTCATCGGCTTCTTCGGTGACCCCCACCTCGCCTACATCCGCTGGTAGCCGGTCCAGCTACTTTCGTTCTCCTTAGTGTGCGCCCAGCGGGACGGGAGGTGAAGCCGTGAGGTAGCGGTGGATCCTGCTGTTCGTAAGCTCACCGTCGCTTGCCGGTGAAAGTCCGGTCCGGGTAGCTGCCAGGAGGCCCGGTAGCAGGCTGGCGGCTTCGTCTGGAAACGGGCGGGGTCGAAGCCCAGCGTCAAAGGCCCTGTGAGAGGGGGAGCGAGAGCGCGGTCCGTAGCATAAAGCGAAGCCTGCGGCGTCGTGAGGATCCTGCCCTCCGGGGTGGGAAAGGGAGTGCCGAGCCTCTCACTATCGGGGCGAAGGCCACGGAAGCGGCGAAGATCCTGGAATTGCAGCCGTGAGGAACTCCCCGGCGTATGGGGCGCGGAACGTGCTGACAGTGGCGGTGGGAACTGGGGAGGCCCTCCCCGGCCCGGCAGTCTACGGAAAGCTGCCGGAGAACCGTGCCCTATAACCGGAGATCCCGGGAAGTGGGTGGCGGGCCGGGTGGGCGTCGGAGGCGGCCATATTACCGTTCGAGCCGGCCGGACAACATAACCGGCGGTGAGGGAAGGGCCGCTGCTTCGTCGACGCGTGGAGTTGGAAGGAGGGGCTCGGTGAGTGCCATTGCTGCTATTCCCGCCGCTTCGGGATCCCGAGTGGATCCGGTCCGTGTCTTGCAGCACACGCTGTACCGGGCGGCCAAGGCCGATCCCGGGCGGAGGTTCCATGCGCTCTCGGACAAGGTCCACCGTGGGGACGTCCTGGAGCGTGCGTGGGCACTGGTGCGCGCCAACAGGGGCGCGCCGGGCATTGACCGGACCACCATTGCCCAGGTCGAGGAGTACGGGGTGTCCCGTCTTCTCGACGAGCTGGGCGGCGAATTGCGGGAAGGGGGGTACCGTCCTTTGCCTGTGCGCCGGGTAGAAATTCCCAAGCCGGGGGACAAGGGTGCGTCCCGGCCGCTGTCGATCCCTGCCGTCCGCGACCGTGTGGTGCAGACCGCCGTGAAGATCGTGCTCGAGCCGGTCTTCGAGGCGGACATGGCCGGGTGCTCGTTCGGGTTCCGCCCGCGGCGCTCGGCTCATGACGCACTGCAAGTGCTGGTGGATGCGTGCGGGAAGGGCCGTCGGTGGGTGGTGGAGACGGATATCGCTGATTGCTTTACGGCGATCCCGTTCGAAGGGTTGATGCAGACGATCAAGGAACGGGTCTGCGACCAGGCGATGCTCAGGTTGGTGCGTGCTGTCCTGCGTGCCGGCGTGATGCGCGACGGCGAGGTCCGGAGGCCGGTCAGCGGAATGTCCCAGGGCGGGCCGCTGTCCCCATTACTCTGTAACGTCTACCTGAACCGGCTTGACCGGGAATGGGACGACGGGGACGGGATGATGGTCCGGTTCGCGGACGATATCGTCGTGATGTGCTGGTCGGAGGATCAGGCGGTGCGGGCGATGGATTGTCTGGTCCGGTTGCTCGCTGATCTGGGGCTGGAGACCAAGGCAGCCAAGACCCGTATCGTTCACCTACAGGTGGGAGGGGATGGTCTTGAGTTCCTGGGCTTCCATCACCGCCTGGTGCTGTCGCGGGGTGACCGGGGCAGACGGAGGGTGGCGTTTCTTGCGCGCTGGCCCTCGGACAGGGCCATGCAGCATGCTCGGGATCGGATTCGGGAGATTACGGGACGGTCCAGGCTGCTGCTTAATCCAGAGGCGGTCGTGCGGGAACTGAACCTGTTCCTGCGTGGCTGGGCCGGATATTTCCGCTACGGATATTCGGCACGGCGCCTTGCTATGATCAGGCGGTTCGCGCAGGTACGGCTGGCTCGGTTTGTTCGGGCCAGACACCGGCGCAGCATGGGCTTCGGCTGGCGGGTGCTGATACGCTCCCGGCCGGTGGACCTCGGCCTGGTCAGCCTGTCTGGGATTGTCGTCACTCCCAGGGCCGGAAAGCTCTGGCGGGAGAGACCGAATGCCGGCGGTGAACGGCGTCGGTAAGCCGTGTGTGGGAGAACCACATGCACGGATTGACGGGGGGCGGCTGGAGACGGAGCATGCTATGGACGGCCGGGATGAGAAACGGGCGGGAAACCGCGCGGACAAAGGTACCGGACCACGCGCCTAAAGCGAGATGCCACCGCGCCAGTCGCCTACCCTACACCGGCCGTGCAAAACCGATCGCATCACCCGACTTCCCTGGACACCGACGGTACGCACCAACCAGCGAACCGACCTTTCCTTATCCTGGGCGGCCCGGCCTACGACGCCCTGATCGCCTTCACCGCGGCCGAACATCAGGCGACTCTGATGAGTCTCGACCAGCGAGCCGCCGCCACCTACGAAGCCATCGGAATCACCGTGGGCCAGCTCGCCTCGTGATGACCGGCCGGCCCGGGTATCCGGCCGTGGTCGGGCAGAGCGGTGCGGATGAGGACCGGAAGATGTCTGGCGTGGGGCCCTACAGGTTCGCCGGCCGGCGCCGAAGGGTCGGTGGCCACGATCCCGGCATCGGCCGCGACCATCATGACCCACAACACCATGATCCAGCGACATCACGAATTAAAGATCAGTAGCGGCGGCCGCGGAAGGTACGCCGCAGGTCGTCGACCCATTGAGCGGGGATTTCCCAGGGAATGAAGTGGCCGCCGTGGTCGTGGGCGTTGAGGTTGACGTGGTTGTACCAGGCGGCGCGGTCGGAGTCGAGGAAGTTCTGAACCCGCTGGTCGGTACTGACGCCGGGTGGGTTTTCATAGCCGACGAAGGTGATGCCGGTGGGCGCCTCGATGGCTGGCTGCCGGTCGTGGGACGGGGTCCACGGGTAGCGGTTGTTGTTGGCGTAGGTGCGGATCGAGGTACCGATCGCGTTGGTCACCCAGAAGATCATGGCATGGGTGAGCAGGTCGTCTTTGGTGAAGACGGTCTCGATGTCGCCGCCGTTGTCGCTCCACTTCACCCAGCGTTCGAGTATCCAGGCGAGCATCCCGGCCGGGGAGTCGGACAGCCCGTAGGCGAGCGTGCTCGGGGCGAGCACGTGCGCGGCGAGGTGGACGGCGAAGCGCCTCTCCACGGCGACGATCTGGGCGTGGATGTCGTCAGGAAGGCCGTCGGGGATGGGCCGGCCGCCGCTGAGGTCCCAGGCCCGGTCGCCGTTGAACAGGGTGAGCTTCAGGCCGGAGCCAATGTGGATGGCGTACAGCTCGTCGGCGTACTTGTGCCCAAGCTGGCCGGTAACCAGGGCTCCGACGTCGCAGCCGGCGGCGGCGTACCTGTCGTAGCCGAGGGTCTGAGTCATGAGGGTGTGCCAGAGGTCGGCGACCTTCCAGAAGTTCAGGTCCGGGTTGTTCGGCAGCGGTACGGAGAACCCGAAGCCGGGAAACGAGGGGATGATCACATCGAATGCTTCGGTGGGATCGCCGCCGTACGCGCCGGGGTCGGCCAGCGGATCGATGACCCTGGACCAGTGCCAGAACGTCCAGGGCCAGCCATGGGTGAGGATCAGGGGGGTCGGATCGGGGCCGACTCCGGCCTTGCGCATGAAGTGCACCGGCACGCCTTCGACCTCGACCTGGTAGTGCTCGTAGGCGTTGATGGCGGCTTCGGACTTGCGCCAGTCGTAGCCGGTGCGCCAGTAGTCGACAAGTTCTTGCAGGTAGGCGCGGTTCACGCCGTAATACCAGTCCTCGTTGCCCGCATCGAGCGGCCAGCGAGTCAACTCCAGGCGCCGCTGGAGGTCGGCGAGCACGTCGTCGGGCACGTGAATCGGCGTCGGCTTCAGTGGGAACGGCCGGGTCTCGACGGCGTGCGACGGCGTGGTTTCGTGGCTCATCGTCGTCTCCTTGTTGTCGTCTCGTCATCATCGTCTTCGCATCATCGTCTTCCTACCGCCGGTCGACGTAACCGGTGAGCCGGTCGACGTATCGGGTGAGTCCGGCTCGGCCGGAACGACATCGCCGCGTGGGGATCGGGCGGGCGTGACCCGGGTAGGAGATGGCTATGTGGACATGGCTACGAGGGATGGCGGCGCGCCGCCGGGCCCATTCCCGTTCCGGGTCCGGGTCCGTGGACAGTTCGGCCTGGAACCCGTCCGGCTGGTGGTGGTGTCTCGACCACGGACGCGCGGAGAACCCGCCGGATGCGCCCGGTCATCGGCGCCTGGGTCCCTACGGCAGTGCCTCGGACGCCGAGAACTGGCGGCAGGGGTTGGACAGGCGCAACGAGGAATGGGACGAAGCGGACCGCCGATGGGCCGGGGACCGCTGACGGTGGTGCTGCCGGCACGGTCCGGTGGTCCTGTCGCCGGACCCGTACGGCCGTGAAGAGCGGCCGCCTCTGCCCGCGCTACCGCACCTCCGAGGACATCATCTGATTGGCCTGCGCATAGGGTGTCGCCTCGGCGGCGCATGAGAACGTACCTTCTTCGTGGATCTCCCGGGCCGCGCGCAGCACGGCCGCGAGAGCGATACGCGGCAGGAGGGAGCCGAAACTGATGCGGCGGACACCGAGCAGGCCCAGTTCGGTCACCGACGGGAACGGGGGCGGGCCCACCAGGACGTTCACCGGGCCCTGGACCCGCTTACAGACCTCGCGGATGGAGTCCGGGCCCAGCAGGCCCGGGGCGTAAAGCACATCGGCGCCGGCCGCCGCGTACGCCTGAAGGCGACGTATCGTATCTTCGAGATCGGGGTGGCCGTAGAGAAAGTTTTCGGCGCGTGCCGTGATGACGAAGGGGAAGGGCAGGCTTCGCGCGGCGGCGACCGCGTGGCCGACTCGTGCGACGGCGTCATCCAAGGCCAGGATCGGCGCCTGCGGTATTCCGGTGGCGTCCTCGATGGACCCCCCGACGGCTCCAGCCTCGGCGGCCAGCAGAACGGTCTTCTCGACGTCCCTGGGTGTCTGCGCGAAGCAGCTCTCGAGGTCGGCGGAGACCGGTAGCGGGGTTGCGGCGGCGATCGCACGGACGTTGGCAAAAGTCAGCGTGCGGTCGATCAGGTTCGCGCCGTCGGCCACACCGTGGCTGAAGGCCAGCCCGGCACTTGTGGTTCCGATGGCGACAAAGCCGGCCTGCGTCAGCAGGCGCGCGGTTCCGGCGTCCCAGGCATTTGCCATGACAAACGGACTGGCCTGCTCGTGTAGCTCACGGAATATCACCGCTTTGCGATGTTGCGCGGTCGTGTTGTCGTCCATCACATCAACTTTCCTGGGGGCAGTTGGGGCACCGGCGTGGATAGATGAGTTCTACGCGCTGGTCGACGGCCGGTGATGCGTCGCGGGTAGCGTCATCTTCGCAGGTGTCGCCTGCGGGTTTCGGCGCAACGCCGACATCAACGCGCCGCCCAGAATATTGCCGCAGGACGTGCGGTGAACGCGCGGGGAGGCATGGCATCGGCTGTGCCGACGAACCGCGAACCTCACCACCACGCCCCCTTTGGTGGGTGCGTAGGAGTCGGGATGCCCACCTTTCAGAGCGGGGAGGACGTCAGTCGCCAGCCCGGGACGCCCGCGGTGAGGGACGGTGGTTCTATGACCGACGACGACGATGACTGGGCCCCGCCGCCCGTGCCCCACGGCGACGGAGACCCGATAGCAGCCGCGGGCGAGGCGCTCAACGAAGCGGAGACCGCCCTGCGGACCTACGCCTGGATACCGGACGCGGACGAGGTCGATGCTGCCGCCGCCATCCTCCACCAGCTGGATTCCGGGCAGCATCGACCTGACGCCCCGGCCCGGTACCTCGTCCACCGGGCGCTGGACGAGACGTACCCGCAGCTGATCGCCTGGCGGCCCCGACCGCTGTACCTGTATGCGGCGGTGAAAACCGTGCAGCTTCTCGCCGCGGCACCGCCCACCCAGGAGCGTGACGATGCCACCCTCGTCGCCTGGGACCGCCTGACCGTCCTGCTCCGCGTCGTGTCCGCCACCGCGGGTGGCAGTAGCTGACATCTGCCCGGATCCGACATCTGCCCGGACCTGACACCTGCGCGACACCTGCCCGACACCTGCCCGCGCCGTCCCACCCGCACCCGGTGGCCGGCGACTGATCCGGAGGTGGCAGCCGCGATCGCCGAAGAAATAAGCTACATCGGCCCCCACCGCGGCGAGTCCGGAGGAGATGGTCGCGTTGCGTTTGGAGAGGTTGGCCCCGAAGTTGGCCCCGAAGTTGGCTCCTAGGTTGGCCCCGTGGACGGCGAGCCGGGCCGTCCGGAACCGGTCGGCGACCGCGTGCCCGGGTTGTCCGGAGCGTCACCGAGCCCCGCGCGCGAGGAGACCCGATATGGCGATCATGCTGGTCGGTGGGGTGCCGCTGCCGACAGCCCCGGCCCGGCGAGGACCCCGGTGGAGCGGGCGTTCAGGGCATACCTTGATACCCAGATGAAACAGACGCGAAGCGGAGTATCGGTGACTGACTCGACCATCATCTATACACACACTGACGAGGCTCCGGCCCTGGCGACGTACTCGTTCCTGCCCGTGGTCCAGGCGTACGCCGCGACGGCCGGGGTTAGTGTCGACAGCCGCGACATCTCCCTGGCGGGGCGGATCATCGCCAGTTTCCCCGAGGATCTCGAGGAGGCCCAGCGCATCGAGGACGCGCTCGCCGAGCTCGGTGAGCTGGCCAGGACGCCCGAGGCGAACATCATCAAGCTGCCGAACATCTCGGCTTCGATTCCGCAGCTGAAGGCGGCGATCGTCGAGCTGCAGAAGCGGGGCTATGCGCTGCCGGACTACCCGGACGACCCGAAGACCGACGAGGAGCGGGAGATCCGCGCCCGTTATGACAAGGTGAAGGGCAGCGCCGTCAACCCGGTGCTGCGCGAGGGCAACTCCGACCGCCGCGCCCCGGCCTCGGTGAAGAACTACGCCCGGACCCACCCGCACCGGATGGGCGCGTGGACACCCGACTCGAAGACGAACGTCGCCACGATGGGCGCCGGCGACTTCCGCTCCACCGAGAAGTCCACGATCATCGCCGCGGCCGGCACGCTGCGCATCGAGCTTGCGGGTGACGACGGCAGCACCACCGTCCTGCTCCCGTCCCTGCCGGTGCTGGCGGGCGAGGTAGTGGACGCGGCCGTCCTGCGGGTGGCCGCGCTGCGCGAGTTCCTCACCGCGCAGATCGCCCGGGCCAAGGCCGAGGGCGTGCTGTTTTCGGTGCACCTGAAGGCCACGATGATGAAGGTCTCCGACCCGATCATCTTCGGCCACGTGGTACGGGCCTTCTTCCCGAAGACGTTCGCCACCCACGGCGCGACGCTCGCCGCGGCCGGCCTGTCCCCGAACGACGGGCTCGGCGGTATCCTCAAGGGCCTGGAATCGCTGCCCGAGGGCGCGCAGATCAAGGCCTCCTTCGCCGCGGAGCTCGCCGAGGGCCCCGCCCTGGCAATGGTCGACTCCGACCGCGGCATCACCAACCTGCACGTGCCCAGCGACGTCATCGTCGACGCCTCCATGCCGGCCATGATCCGTACCTCCGGCCACATGTGGGGCCCGGACGGCCGGGAGGCGGACACCCTGGCGGTCCTGCCCGACTCGAGCTACGCCGGCATCTACCAGGTCGCCATCGACGACTGCCGGGCGCACGGCGCCTACGACCCCGCGACGATGGGCTCGGTGGCCAACGTCGGCCTGATGGCGCAGAAGGCCGAGGAGTACGGCAGCCACGACAAGACCTTCGAGATCCCCACCACGGGCACGGTGCGGATCGTCGACCAGGCCGGCACCGTGGTGCTGGAGCAGGCGGTCGCCGCCGGCGACATCTTTCGCGCCTGCCAGACCAAGGACGCGCCGATCCGGGACTGGGTGAAGCTCGCCGTCGCGCGCGCCCGCGCCACCGGTGACCCGGCGGTGTTCTGGCTCGACGAGAACCGCGCCCACGACGCGAGGCTGATCGAGAAGGTCCGGGCGTATCTGCCCGGGCACGACACCTCCGGGCTGCGGATCGAGATCAAGGCTCCGGTCGACGCGATCGCGTTCTCACTGGAGCGGATCCGCCGCGGCGAGAACACGATCTCAGTCACCGGCAACGTGCTGCGTGACTATCTGACCGACCTGTTCCCGATCCTGGAGCTCGGCACGAGTGCCAAGATGCTCTCGATCGTCCCGCTCATGAACGGTGGCGGCCTGTTCGAGACCGGCGCCGGCGGCTCCGCGCCCAAGCACGTCCAGCAGCTGCTCAGGGAGAACTACCTGCGCTGGGACAGCCTGGGCGAGTTCCTGGCGCTCGCGGCCAGCTTCGAGCAGTTCGCGCGGACGACGGGCAACGCGCGTGCCCAGGTGCTCGCCGACACCCTCGACCGCGCGACCGCCACCTTCCTCAACGAGGACAAGTCGCCCAGCCGCCGGCTGGGTGGCCTCGACAACCGCGGCAGCCATTTCTACCTGGCGCTCTACTGGGCGCAGGAGCTGGCCGCGCAGATCGGCGACCCCCGTCTCGCGGAGGCGTTCGCCGGTCTCGCCAAGACGCTCGCCGACCAGGAGAAGGCGATCGTCGACGAACTGATCGCGGTCCAGGGCTCGCCTGCCGACATCGGGGGGTACTACCAGCCCGACCCCGTCAAGGCCGCGGCCGTCATGCGTCCGTCGAAGATCTTCAACGAGGCCATCGCCAGCCTCGGCTGACGAGACCCGAGCGAGGGTCCCACGCCAAGGAGGGGGATCCCACGCGATAACGCGATGAGAGGAGGGCCCCGGCCTCCGGGTCCGGACCCGGACCCGGGGCCCTCCCGTCGTCGGCAGCGGCCATGCCGTGACTCCGTGTAGCGCAATGGCCTCCATCTGCCGCGGCGGAACTTCGCTCCAACGATGAATCGGCATATGGATTGTTATTCCGTCATCAACATGTCTGTTGAGGTTCATGGGCGGCGCCTAGCGTCAGCCGGGTAGTTGAGCGATTTTCCGGGCCAGTCAGTGATATTGAGCAGGGTTTCGGGCTGGTCGGTGATGACGACGCGCTGGAGTTGATCAGGTCCCGGTTGCCGGGCCTGTCGCCGGCGGAGCGGCGGGTCGCCGATGCGGTCCTGCCGGCGCCGCTGAAGGTCCTGGACATCTCGTGACCCGGACCGGCCGGGCCCTGATCTGACGCGTCCCCGCCGCCGGGCGATGCGGGCGAACGCCGCGGCCCGGCCGCCACAGCCCGGCCGCCGCGGCGGCGAGCAGGCAGCAGGCACCGGCTCCCGCCAGGGCCATCCAGGGGACCCAGCCACCCGGAGGATTCCACTGCGACGAGCCCAGGAACCAGGCCGGTCCATAGCTGCCCACGGCGCTGCGCTGCCAGTCCGTCCACAGGCCGACGGCATGCACCGCGACCACCGCCATGACGGCGACGGCGGGCCCCGCCCGGCGCAGGGTCGCGGGGATACGCGCGGCCCGCCGGGTCAGGATCTCCCCGGCCGCCAGGGGTACCAGCACCGCGATCGGCAGCAGGTACCGCCCGTAAACCGGGAAGCGCGTCTGCCGCAGGACCAGCACGTCGAGCACCACCGCCACCGCCACCACGCCGATCAGCACCGCGCCGAGGCGGATCCGCTGCCGCCAGGTTCCCACGACGAACGCCGCACCGAGCAGGACCAGCAGGCACGCGCCCCACGTCCAGTAGGCGAACGAGGGCATCCGCAGGCTCGCCCAGCCGAACACCCCGACCCACTGCCGTGCCCAGGCGGGCGCGTCGGACGACAGCTGCCGCAGCCCCTGCTCCGCGAGCTCACGGCGTATCCCCGGGTGTGGCTGCACGCGCCTCTCCCAGACCGCGGTCGCGACGACCCCGGCCACGGCGAGGGCGATCCACGGAACCGAGAGCCACCCGACCAGCCGGTGCCGCCGGGGCCCCTCCGTTGGCTGGGTCCCTTCTGTTGACCGGGGCCGCTCGACCGGCCGGGGCTGCTCGACGGCGGGTACCGCATCGACGGCCCGCGCCCGCGCGCGGGGGGCCGCGAGACCGGCGGCGATCATCGGGGTGAGCAGCACCCACAGGGGACCGGACGGCCGGGACAACGCCACCAGCGCGGCGACGAGGCCGAGGGCGGGCCAGATCCACCTCGGCGGCGCGCCCGGTCGACCGAGTCGCAGCGCCAGGGTGAACAACGCGGTCGCGCCCGCGATCTCCATCCCGTTCGTGCCGAGGACGGAACCCAGGAACAACGCCATCGGCGAGACCGCCAGCAGCACGCCGCCGACCGAGAGCAGTCCGGCGCGGGAATCCCAGGAGGCGAAGATAATGATCGTCAACAGCGTCACCACGATGGCAGCCGAGGTCGCCCGCCCGGCGTAGAGCGCGCCGTCCGCCGTGTGCGTGTGGATCATCACGGCACCCTCGACCGCGTAGAGATAGGGCTCATAGGTGCCCACGTAACTGAGGGCCCGCGTCGCCGGCGGCCGGGGGCGCGGACGGTCGAGGCACGCGACGGACACCCAGTCGCGGAAGAGGTCGCAGGGCAACCCCGCCGCGCCAGGGTTGAGCCCGGCGGGCAGGGCGAAGACGCGGCTGTTGCGATTGATCCAGTCGATCCGTTCGGCGCGGCCCGGTCCGTTGCCGAACGACGGATGTGCCAGCCTGCCGGGTGTTCCCGTCCATTGTCCGGTGCCCGCGCCGACCGCCTTCACGAAGTGGGCGGGCTCGTCGGGGCCGAACCCCGGCGGGTTGGTGGCGACCCAGGCCGCGACGAGCAGGAGGAACCCCGCGACGAGAAGCCGGGGAGGCAGCCGGGACGCACCCGGGGACCGGTCGGCCGTGCCACGCAGCCGGCCCCGCCGGCCCGGCCAGCCCGGCCGGCCCCGCCAGCCCGGCCAGCTACTTCGGCCACTCCGGTGATGCGCGGCACTGCCGGGACGGTCCGTCGCCGAACGGCACTCCGGTCCACCGGCCATGACTCCCCCGTCGCGCCCCGACGTCCGATGGTTCCCTCGCCCCATCGCACCCTGTCACGCTTATCTAACTCCACTGCATGATTGGCGGATTGGCGGGACCGGGCCGATCGTCCGCGGGTCGCCACCAGGGCCCGCCGGGCGGAACGGCGAGGCGGCGGGGCGGCGGGGCGGCGGGGCGGAGCGGAACTCAGCCGGCGCCGGGCACCGTGACGTTCTTCTCCGTGAAGCCGAAACCGGCCTGTCCGGCGGTCTGCTGGAAAGCGGTGAAGAGGTTCTCCTCGGAGTTGATGTCGGCATCCGTCGCGGTGCCGTTCTTCAACTTCCCGGTGAGGGTGTTGAACTTGTCGCTGATTGACTGCACCGCGTTGCACAGTGACGGGTTGGCCAGGGCGAACTTCTTGGCGACCTTGAGTTCGTGGACGGTGAACACGCCGGCGACCGCGGCCTTGGCGTAGGTACGTTTCCGTTTCGGGGCTCCGGATCGGAAGCCGCCGTTCTTCGCCGGCTTGTAGATGTACCGGTGGAAGGCCCCGAGCGCGAGGCCCGCGTGCACCGCGAACCGCGTCTTGGCGAAGGCCCTGCTGTTGCCGCCCGTCGGGCAGGCACCGCTGTACTCGGAGTCGTCGTCGGTGCCCGTCGAGCTGGATGCCGTGGCGCCCTGCACGGTCTTGGAGCCGCCGTTCGAGGAGTTGCACGCCCCGAGCAGCACGGCCGGGAGCAGCGCCACCAGCAGGACGATTCCCCATCGTGATGCGCGGCCCGCCGGTCTGGCGATCATCGAAGACATCCACTACCTACTTTCGACAGCGTTCGCCGGCATCGCGGATGTCCGGCGAACGATCTACGGCGTTACGCGTGCGATGGGTGACTCTAGACGAGTAGGCCCTGGATCGGAGCGGATGGGGCAAACGGGCAGGTGGGCAGGCAGGCAGACGGGCAGGCAGGCAGACGGGCAGGTGGGCAGGCAGGCAGACGGCGGCACAACGGGGTTTCGGGTCAGCGTTCGCTGCCGGTGACCGGCGTGCTGCGGGCCTCGGCCGGGACGGACCGGGCCGCGGGGTGGACCCGCCCGGCCGGCCCCGCGGCGAAGGCCTGCAGCAGGGTGGTGGTGACCTGGGTGACGAACCGCTGCACCGGCTCCCCATGGGCGCCCGGCCCGCAGACATCGAGCAGGGCGCACACCCACGCGCTGGTGCCGGCGTCGAAGACACCGGCCCCGGACGGCGCCGTGTAGTAGCTGACGTCGGAGTAGTCGGCCTGACCGTGGCAGGCCACCGGCGAGTGGGCCAGCACTTCGATCATCTGTGGCGTCGGCCGGTTGGGATCGACGCGATCATATTCGGACCCGATCATGCCCGGGATCCGGCTGCCCGCCGCCAGCCCCGTGCCGGCCAGCAGCCAGTGACCGGGGTTGGTCACCACCAGATCGGCGTGCACCGGGTTGCACTGGTACATGCCGCCGGTGAGCGAGCTCTCCGGGTCGGCGTTCGGCGGCGACGGCCAGTTCGCGGTGATCTGGCTGTTGTCCCGCCCGTACAGGGGGTCCTCGTTGGCGACCTTGTAGCCCGTTTCCAGCCGGTCGGGCCCATGGGGCGTGGGCGCGAGCCGGATCCGGCGGTATACGGCGTTGGCGCCGAGGAAGGCGATGTTCGCCCCGGCGTCCCGGGCGGCGGTCAGCGTCGCCCGCATCCGCGGCGAGTAGTACTCGTCGTGCCCCAGCGAGATCACCGCGCGGGCACCGTCGAACAGCCGCGGCTCGGCATGCAGGTCGATGTCGGTGGCATAGGCGAGCGGCAGGCCGAGCCGCTCTGCCAGCGTCACCAGGGGCGCCTCGTTCCCGGTGAAGTCCGCGGCACCGTCGCCGTAGCCGTAGGGCCGGTCGAACGAGACGACGCGGGCGCGGTCGGCGAAACCCCGCAGCCCGTGGTAAAGGCTGTAGCCTCCCCAGGCGTTGTACGCCTGCCAGGTGGTGACCGAGTTGAGGATCACGATCCTGCCCTGCGCGGACGGGCTGCGCACCGTCAACGGCACGTACGACTGGAATCCGTTGCTGCTGTCGAGGCGGAACAGGTAGTCGCCCGGCGGCCACGTCGCCGTGTCGAAGGTCACGGTCGGGGCCCACGACGCGGCCGACACGGTGTTCGTCGTCGCGTTCATCGCCGCCGACGGCTGGACCCGGCCGGGCAGCTCCTCCCGCCGGGTGATGAGCCGGCAGGTGTGGCCGCCGTACCAGCCGATCCGGAACACCGAGACGGCGAGCCGGCTCGCCGTGGTGGAGGCGAACAACCGTACGGGCTGACCGGGGTCGACGCCGACCCGGTCCAGCCAGCCCTCGACCGCGTGGCCCTCGCCGAGCCGGGCCAGCCCGCAGTCGGCGCCGGGCCGGGCGTTTTCGGCCTTGACGTCGAACCCGGCGGGCGTGTCCGGCTCCGTGGGTCTCCCGGACCCGCCCGACGCGTCGGTACCGGCCGACGGCCGGTTACCCGCCGCGGGCGATGAGCCGTCACAACCGGTGCCGACCAGCCCGATCAGGCCGACCAGCGCGACGGCCGTCAACGCGACACGGGGTGACACGGGACGGGATCGCACGGCGCCCGACCGGACGATGCCCGACCGGACGATGCCGGAGGGGACGATGCGGCCGCCGGTCGGGCGCCTGTCCTGCCGCAGTCCCGACGCAATCTGCGATCGCAAGCCGCCCCCGTCCCTACCCGATCTTCACCTCGCTCCCGTGCCGGATCGCTATCCGATCGACCTGATGGCTCAGTGCGAGGATGTGGCGGGTCAACCGTAGCCGCAGGCCCGGGGGACCCGCCCAGCGCGCTGTGACCCTGTCCTGCGTCGTGACCCTGTCCTGCGTCGTGACCTGCGCTGCGTCGTGACCTGCGCTGCGTCGTGACCTGCGCTGCGCCGAGGCACCCGTGATGCGTCGGGCACCTACTATGACCGGATGGTTGCGAGGCCGGAGGACGGCGTGAGCTGTCAGGCGCTGACTCCGGTCTTCGCGCTGCTGGGGAAGCGGTGGAGCGGTCTGATCATCAGTACGCTGATGGCTGGCCCGGCGAGGTTCTCCGAGATAGCGAAGCTGGTGCCGGGGGTGAGCGAGCGGATGCTGTCGGGCCGCCTCACCGAACTCGTCCAGGCCGGCCTCGTGGAGCGTGAGGTTCTCGAGGGGCCGCCGGTGGCGACGCGTTATCGGCTCACCCGGCGGGGCGAGGGGCTGCGCACGGCGCTGCACGAGCTGGAGGTGTGGGCGCAGGAGCATCTCGTCGCGCGCGGGGAGCCGCCGTGTCCCAGGACCCCCTGACCGGGGCTTGCTGACCGGGGCTTGCCGGGCCGGTGGAGGTGCCCGCGGCCTCCGTCGCGAGCCCGGATGATCTCGGGGCGCGGGCTCGCGACGGCGCGGGACCGGTTGGGGAGCCGGGTTGATCAGGGGGCGATGAACTGCAGGTCGAGCTCGATCTTGACCTTGTCGGAGAGGGCGAGCCTGCCGGCACCGAGCGGCAGGTTGAAGGTGATGCCATAGTCGCCGCGGCGGATCTCGGTCGTCGCGGCGAAGCCGGACCGGACGCGGCCATCTACGGGGTGAGTGTCGACCCCGTAGAACTCGACCGCCAGGGTGACGGGTCTGGTCACGCCGTTGATCGAGAGATCGCCGGCGAGTTCGTACTCCTCGTCGCTGCCCGTGACGGACGTCGAGGTGAACGTGATGGACGGATGGGACGCGAGGTCGAAGAAGTCGGCGGAACGCAGGTGCGCGTCCCGGTCGGGCTGGTTGGTGTTGATCGAGGCCAGGTCGATCTCGGCGCCGACGGACACCGACTCCAGGGTGTCGCCGACCGACAGCGTCGCGGAGAACGTGTCGAAGCGCCCGCGGACGTTGGTGACGCCGAGATGGCGAATCTGGAAGTTCACGCCCGAGTGCGCGGGGTCGAGCGTCCAGGTGCCGGCGGCCAGAGGCAGCGGAGCGACGTCGGACGGGGATGGCGCGGTCACGGGACCTCCAGGTCGATGATCGACTAATGGGGCGGTGGCCGTTGCGGCTGCAACGGTACCCCTACAAAACATTAGCGGCTAACGAAAGACAAGGGGTAGCGGGGCCCTGGCCCGCTGTCGGTTCAATGTTGGTACCGGTTCAATGCCGGTGCCGGTGCCTGTCCTCATGGGGGTGTCAGTCATGTCGCGTAGGCGGAGTGAGGCTTTCGAAGCGGCGGCCGGGGTGCGTGCCGGGGCCGGGGTGCGTGCCGGGGCCGGCGGTGACGAGGACGCCGACCTGCGGGTGGAGGAGCCGGCGTCGGCGGCGGCGGGGCTGGCGGGGATGGGGCATGCGGTGGCGCGGTCGTGGGAGCGGATGGGGCCGGCCCGGGGGTGCGGACGTTGCGGCTGGTGAACCAGGATCACGGGTTTGACTGTCCGGGGTGCGCGTGGCCGGATCCGCCGGTGGGGGAGCGGTCGGTGGCCGAGTTCGCCTTCACCCCGCCGCGCCGCCACGGGTTCGATGCGGTGGGGACGATCCGGGCGATGCGCGACGGCCGGGTGAGGGTGTTCCTCGGCATGGGCGGGAACTTCGTGGCCGCGAGCCCGGACACCGCGGTGACGGAGGCGGCGATGCGGTCGTGCCGGCTGACGGTCCAGGTGTCGACGACGCTGAACCGGTCGCATGTGGTGACGGGCCGGGCGGCGTTGATCCTGCCGGCGCTGGGCCGTACGGAGATCGACGTGCAGGCCGCCGGACCGCAGCAGGTCAGCGTCGAGGACTCGATGGGGATGGTGCACGCCTCCCGCGGCGGTCTGGCGCCGGCCGGCCCGGGGCTGCGCTCGGAGGTGGCGATCGTCTGCGGCGTCGCGGCGGCCACCCTGGCCGGCCAGCCGGAGGTGGCCGAATCGGGGACAGCGGACCGGGTGGGGCTCGCCGGGGACTACCGGCGGATCCGCGCCCACATCGCCCGGGTCGTCCCCGGGTTCACCGATTACGAGGCGGGCCTGGCCGAGCTGGGGGGATTCCCGCTCCCGCACCCGCCGCGGGACAGCCGGACGTTCCCGACGCCGAGCGGGCGGGCCGCGCTGACGGTCAACACCTGTGAGGTGCTGCGGGTCCCGCCGGGACACCTGCTGTTGCAGACCGTCCGCTCCCACGACCAGTACAACACGACGATCTACGGCATGGACGACCGGTACCGCGGGGTGCGCCGCGGCCGGCGCGTCGTGTTCGTCCACCCGGACGACCTCGACGACCTCGGTATCGCCGACGGCACCCACGTCGACCTCGTTGGGGTCTGGACGGACGGGATGGACCGGCGCGCGGAGAACTTTCGCGTCGTGGCCTACCCGACCGCCCGCGGCTGCGCCGCCGCCTACTTCCCGGAGACCAACGTCCTGGTCCCCCTCGACAGCACCGCCGCCCGCAGCAACACCCCCACCTCGAAATCCCTGATCATCCGCCTGGAGGCAGGCTGAGACCGGGCCGGCACGGGCGAGTCGGAGGTATCCAACGGCCGGTCAGCCACGGTGGGGGCGGGTCCATATGATCATCTGGTCGCTCCTGTGCCCGGTCCGGCCTGTGGGCGGGTCCAATGGGTCGCCCGGCTGGGCGTATCGGTCGATCCAGGACGCGAGGGTGTCAGATGCGCCCACTCGAAGCCCCGGCGCAGGGGTGTGTTCCGGCGGCTGGATCAGGCCGTCGCCGGCGTCGATCTGCCGGCGGAAGCCCCCCGCCGGGGCAGAGCGTCCGCGGCGCCTGCGGGGGTGGCTGGTCTGCGTCGTGCGAGATCGGGTTCTTGACGGCGGTTGCCGGGGAGGATGCGGCGCTCCCAGCCGAACAGGTAGAGCAGGACGGGGACGAAGGCGAACTTGAACAGTTCGAAACCCTGCGCGGAGTTGATGAGGGAAGCGACCAGGAAGGGTATGAAGAGGGCGGCCGATGCCGGCCGTTTGACCAGCCGCAGCAGGACCAGGAAGATCGCTGCCAACAAAGCGTACGCGCCGATCCGACCGAAGTCGAACAGCCAGGTCACGTAGAGGGAGTTGGCCGCGTAGTTCCGGTCGTCACCGTATTTCTGGGCGAGATAGACGGAGTTCGAGTTCGGGCCGTAGCCGATGTTCGGATGACCGTTCTGCCGAGCCTCGGCCATGACGATCCGCGCGCTCGTGTAACGGCCGTTGGCGGTGGCGGGTGCCGTGTCATCGCCCAGCGCATCGAGTCCGGCGACGAGCCGGCCGAACGCGACCGTCAGGCCGTTGTTGCTGGCCAGGTAGCCGGTCGGGTCGATCCGGCCGATCCCGACGACGGTCAGTGGCAGGACGGCGGCGAGGACGATCGTCCGGCGGCCCCGGGCAGCCACCGCTCGAATCCCGTTGAGATAACAGAAGATCAGGCTGATAGCGGCGGTGAGCAGGACCGTGGGTGATTTGGTCAGCAGACCGGCGAGGACGACGAGTGCCAGGTTTCGCCACGACCTGCGCCGGACCGCCAGCAGGATCAGCACGGAGATGACCGGGGCCCAGGACGAGGGCTCGGCCAGCAGCCCGCGCAGCCGGGGCGTGCCGCCGGAGCCGGCGTCTACCCACACCGGCGCCGGTAGGACGGCGGCGACGGCATAGCCGGCCAAGGCGATCCACACGCAGCCCAATGACATCCGCCAGAAGACGTGTTCGAGGTGGCGGCGATCGAAGAAGAATGCCGCAAAGACGGCGATCGAGGCGTAGAAGACGCCGAACCGCAGGCTTGCCGCGAGGTATTCGGCCGCGCCGTCCGGGCCCATCGGGCCCATCGGGCCCATCGGGCCCATCGGGGCAAGGGAGTAAAAGCACATGACCGCCGCGATGAAAAGTACGGCCGACAGGCTGCGCAGCGCGCTGTGGACGAAGGTGGCACCGTTGCGGCGCGAGACCAGGGAGAGCACCGCGAGAAAGGAATAGAGAAAAACCTGGATCTTTGTGGTCGGGATGCCCACCCTGGCCGTTGGGGAGACCGGAACGGTGCAGACCAGATAACAGCCGACGAACACCCAGGTCGCCAGCCGGGCGGCCGGCCCGATCAGCTCGTTCTGCTGCGTCTGCTCCGCGGTTTCCGGGGCGGTTTCCCGCATCCCGGGGGAGCTGGCGGAGGTCGGATCGGGGCAATCGTGACCGATTTCATCACTAGCATTATAGATTTCCCTCCAAGGGGATAAACGCCGTGATTTTCCCGAAGCCCATGGGGAGCATGGTAACAACCACCGGAGCACTTTCCCGCGGCCTCCCTCGGCGGTGGGGCGCGGGTGTCGCCGCGGCGACCCTTTCCGGGGATCGACTGCCGATAGAGGCCGGACTGCTCGCCGGGCTTCCCACGAACCGGGTCACGACCCGGAGACCCCTTGCGCGGCACCGCGCAGCCGGGCGGCGGCGAACAGGTCCGCCATCGCCGCCGGGAAATCCTCGCTGATCTGTGGACCCAGCTCCGGGCCCACCTCGTCGACTCCCGGGCCGGCGATCTCCAACCGGTGGACGACCGCGGTCCGGCCGTCGCCGAGTGGCGTTAGCGTGTGCCGGATGATAACCCCTCGCGTAGATGGTCTGTCCGAAGACATTATAGGGAGGGTGATCCGGCGAGAGCCGGTGAGCCGTCCGAATCCCGTGCGCGGTGGTTTTCCCCGCCCGGCTCGACCCGCTGACCGCATTCATCCTGGACAGGCCCACTTTTAGGATCACCGGCGTGGCGACAGGCCCACTTCTAGCGTCACCGGCATCGCAATGCACACGCGGGAAGGAAGCCACATGCAGGAAAGAGGCCACGTGCAGAAAAGAAGTCATGTGCCACTGGGGCGTCACATGCGAGAAATCGGCCACGCGCGGGAAATGGGCCGCGTGCGGGAAGGAGGTCACATGCGGGAAACGGGTCACGCGCGGGAAACGGGTCATGTCCAGGAAGAAGGCCAGGAAGGAGGCCACGCGCCGCGGAGACGTCACGCGCGGCTGGTAGGTCACGGGCAGCAGGACATCGTGAGGAGGGGACGGCGCTCCCGGCGGCGCCGGACCGTCATCGGGCTCGTCCTCGCCGCGACGACCGCGGCGACGGCCGCCGCGACGACCAGCGCCCTCATCGACCCCGCCGCGGCCACCGGGCCGACCGCGGCTTGGCACCACACATCCTCCTACCGCGGGGATGTGGTCTCCGTCAAACGGCTACGGGTCCTGTCGGCGGAGTATGTGCGGGCGGTCCTGGCCAGTACCGGGTTCGACGCCGATCCGGAGGTGATCCGGTCGGGGGTGCGGACCTACCGGGTCGTGTACTACACGATCGACCCCCGTGGACGTCGGACGACCGCCAGCGGCCTGGTGGCGCTGCCGCGCACCGAGGACCGCTGGCTGCAGGTCGTCTCCTACGCCCACGGCACCGAGATCAACCGCGCGGACGCCCCGTCGACCGCGACCGATCTGGAGGCCAACTCCTGGGGGCAGGCCCCGGCCCTCACCTACGCCGCCGCCGGGTTCGCTGCGGTCGCCCCCGACTACCTGGGCTACGGCGTCGGGCCGGGTGACCATCCGTGGTTGGATGTCCCCTCGGAAACCAGCGCGTCGCTGGACCTGCTCCGTGCGGCGCGCACCGTCGCCGCGCGTGAAGGCCGGAAGTTCAAACGGGATGTGCTGGTCACCGGGTTCTCCCAGGGCGCTTCGGCGGCCACGGGACTGGGGAAGGCACTGTGGGCCGGCGCCGACCCGTCGTTCCGGCTCGGTGCCCTGGCGCCCGTCAGCGGAGCCTATGACCTGCGTTCCGTGGAGCTGCCGGCATGGCTGAACGGGCAGGTCGCATGGCCCTTCGGTGTCGGCTACACCGCCTTCTTCCTCGTCTCCTGGAACCGCCTGTACCACCTGTACCGCTCGCCCGCGGAGGTGTTCCAGGATCCGAAGGTCGCGACGCTCTTCGACGGCAAGCACACCGGGGAGCAGATCCTCGCCGGCCTGCCGGCGACCACCGGCAAGCTGCTCACCCCGCACGGCTTCGACCTGCTCCGCAACCCCTGGGACGGGCTGGCCGTGGGGCTGTGGGCGGCGGACCATACCTGTTCGAACTGGAACCCGAGGGCGCCGGTCCGGCTCTTCGTCGGCGGCGCCGACCATCAGGTTCCGCGGGCCAACAGCGAGCATTGCCAGGCCGCGTTCCTGGCACGTGGCGCCGACGCCCCGATCATCAACCTGGGACCCAACGTCGGTCATCTCGACTCCAACAAGGCCGGTACGGCCGCGGTCGTCCGCTGGTTCCGGCAACAGGTGCAGCAGTAGCGGCGAGTTGACGGACCAGGACGATCCATGCTCTCCGGCCTGATCCCGGCGCGGGCCTGATCCCGGCGCGGGCTGGGCCGGACGGTCGGGGCGCGGGTGGTTGTGGCATTCCACCCGCGTCCCGACTACCGCCGGTCCCATCGCCGGCGATGGTCGGTTCATCGCCAGCGGCGGTCAGGTATCTCGGCGCCTCTTGGGAGTGCAGACAAGATAATCAACGGTGTTGACGACGTTCCGACCGCCATTTTTGATCATGGCTAGATTCGGAAAGGCCACACCGGGGGCCCGATGGTTTCGGTGCGGACGGGGAAATTGGGGCTGGGCATATTGACCTCGAGTCCGAGCCTCTTGTTGATTTTGAGAGCGCGATTCGCATAAAAAGCGAGGATTCGCGGGGCCACTGACGCCACCGTGGCGGTGGCCGGCTCGGGTATGACGGCCGAAACTATCGCAGCTATGTCGACGCCGTTAGCGACCATCTCGGTCTCCTCTCTGGTGAAGAAGATCTTCCAACCCTTGTGGACGCTGGTGGCGGATGCCATTGATGCTCCGTTTATGTCTGACCTCAGGTCCCGACAGGCGACAGGCTTGCACCAGAGCGACGGAGACTCGATGGTAGTTCGCTGATGGCGCAATAAGCACTTACTTGCGGTAATGGCACCACTGGGCGTTTCCGCGGGCAGGATGCGGCCGACCGGGCGGGTGACCAGCCGTCGGACGACGACGATGCGCTGGGTGCTCGACACATCCCTGAAGCCCATAGGTGGCCCATGGCCGGCGTTGACCGCCTGAACGATCTTCCTGCCCGGCGGGATACCAGCTCCGCTCAAGAGAGGAAAGGAGGAAAGGAGGAACGAAGGGGGGAGGGGCCGGGCGAAGGAAGAAATGATCGGGCAACGGGAAGCGGAAACCCGACGCGCGCAGTCCGCCGTCCAGGGGGCGGGCTCAGGAGTGGCTCAGGAGTGGCTCAAGGGCGGTTCAGGAGACGGGCCGGGGGCTGCTCATGGGCGGGCCAGACGGTGGATCAGGCGCCGTGGCGTCGCTCCCTGGCGGCGAAGCTGCGCAGGGCGCGCAGGAAGTCGATCTCACGGAACGCCGGCCAGTACGCCTCGCAGAAATACAGCTCCGAGTAGGCGCTCTGCCAGAGCAGGAAGTTGGACAGCCGCTGTTCCCCGCTGGTGCGGATCACCAGATCGGGGTCGGGCTGGCCGGCGGTGTAGAGGTGCTGGGCGATGTCGTCCACGGTCAGCGTCGACGCGACGTCGGTCAGCGAGTCCCCGGCCTCGGCCCGCTCGTGCAGCAGCTCGCGCAGGGCCTCGATGACCTCCTGGCGACCCCCGTACCCGACGGCGAGGGTGACGTGGGCGCCGGTCGTGACGCTGCGGGTTGTCTCCACGGCCTCTTTGAGGACACGGGCCGTGCTGTCCGGCAGCGTGTCCAGCATGCCCGCGAGATGGACCTGCCAGCGGGCGTCCGGCCGCCCGAGCCGGTCGGCCACCACCTGCTCGATCACCTGCATGAGGAAGGCGACCTCGGCGTCCCCGCGCTGCTGCAGGTTCTCCGTCGAGCAGACGAACACGGTGACGTGTTTGATGCCGACAAGCTCGCACCAGGACAGGACGTCCTCGGCGTGCTCGGCGCCGTACTTGTGGCCGAGGCTCGGATTCGCCATGCCCATCTCGCGGGCCCAGCGGCGGTTGCCGTCCATGACCAGCCCGACGTGCGCAGGCAGTGGACCCGCCATGACCTGCCGACGCAGGCGACGGGTGTAGAGCGCGTAGAGGGGGCCGGCCGTCATCTGCACCTTCGATTACACCTTCGATTGTGGGACGCCCGGCGATCGCGGGGCACCCGGGGGAGGAGGAGTCCGGGGAGAGCCCATGGTCGGAGAGGGGTTCATGGCCGCTTCCGGCCTGTGGTCGATGGGCCTGTGGTCGATCTGTCGTCGGTGCCGTGGGTGTCGCATCGCCGCATGCGGGGGTAGCGGGGTAGCGGGGGTAGCGGAGGAGTGGAGGAGTGGAGGAGCGGTACGTCGGAATACCAGTGTGCCCTCTCCCGAAGAAGGGCTTCCGCGGGGGCTCGGGCCGACGCCGCGATCGGGCGGTCCACCGGTCACAGGACCGCTACCGGCCCACCCGCCCCGTGCAGGTCCAGCGCCGGAATCACCAGCCAGCTCTCGTAGCCCCCCGCCCGGGCGTGCCGGTTCGCCTCGGCCGGTGTCACGAAGAATCCGACGACACCTTCCACCGCCCGATCCGGTCCGATGAGGACCGCCAACGCCCATAGCGGGCCGGATTGCTGCGGATTCGCGGCCGGAATATGCGACCACACGTCCGACCAGCTCGACTGGTCAGCCGAGGACTCCATCACGCACCCCTCTTCACGCAGCTTGTCCGGAGCCACCCACGGCGGCCATGGCGGACGAAGGTCGACCGGCGAGAACCATCGGTATCACTATCGGTGCCGCCTCTGCGTCTTACGGTGACATTCGGTAAGTTTCTGTCCATACTCTCGCCACGGCGCTCCAGATGAACAGCTTGGCGCCTCGGGCCCCTCTTCCGTGCCTATTTCAACACGAGCGCCGGCTGAGACGTGACACACGGACCGCCGTTCGGCGATGCTTTGATGATTTGAGTTCTTCGGACCCGTTCCAGGCCTTCGCGGTCGGCGGTCCAGCGAGGGAGTTCGCGCAGGTTGTCCGCCATGGCCCTTGGTCTCTCGCCGGGCACCGCGGGGTTCAAACGTCTGCACGTGCAGCCGGCTCTCACGATGGGACCGGACCCAATTCTTCTGGAGTATGCACGCGCAGATGTACGGGCGTGCGCATGCGCGTACGCACGTCACACATCATCACTGCGCCGCCAGTTCCCGTGATCTGGGTGCAACACCCACCACCCGGGCGGGAATGGTCAGCCCCTGGTGGCCCGTTGTTGCGCGTTCGCGTAGACGAGTTGAAGTAGGTCGGAGCCGGTGACCACCGTGAAGACGGATGCGGCGAGCCGCGTCGGCCGAGGCGCGACGACCAGGCCGAAGACGAAGCCGGTGGCCATCCACTGCGCGGTGCAGAACGGGCAAGTGAGTAGCTCACCCACGCTGTGCCGGGCCGGGGGATGCTCGCGGACCTCCTCGGCGAGTTCCGCCGGTCCCGCGGTGCCGCGGAAGCGGGTGAAGGGGGCGCGCAGCGGGCTCGTCACCGGGTCCTTGGTGAGAATGCGGCTCAGCTTGTGCGTGGCGATCGTGACGAGAACCAGGTCGGAGACCGCGAACCGCTCGGGCAGGACCGCACCGGACACCCGGCCGATCAGCCCGAGAGCCGCGCACAACCCGCCATACGCCGACAGGGTGGCAAGATAGCTGCGCAGCGGGCGGGGCTCGTTGCCCGCGTACTCGCTCTGTTCCTGGCGCGCCGTGTTGGTCAGGCGGGCCAGGACACCGGTTTTCGGGGCACGCATCATGTCGGATGCCTGCCCACCGTCTCCGACGGTAACCAGGTGGAACATGCCCCGCGACACGCCCCGCCGGCCGCCGCCAGTGGCGGACCCGGTGGAGGCCACCGGGTCCGCCGCCCGGGTCCGTGCGGCGGGAGGATGGGGTCATGCTCTCGTCGGCCGGCCTGGACGAGTTTGTCGCAGCTTTCGGGGTTGTCGGCCGGGTCTCGTTCAGGACTCCGGTGCCGCGTCCCCGTGGCCGTTCGCGTTGGCACGCCGGGTGGTCGTGTTGAACATGCGGGTGAGGTACTCGGTGCGCAGGACACCGCGGCCGTCGGCTCCGACATAGCCGACGTCGCGGGTGAGGTAGCCCTCGGGATAGGTGTAGCCGGCGGCGGTGACCTCGCCGTTGCGGGTCCACCAGGCTTTGCGCTGGGTGCGGCAGCGGTCGCAGGCGTGGATGACGTGGTAGGCGCGGGCCTCACGGTCCCAGGTGGCGCTGTGGGGCTGCCAGCGGTGTCCCATGGTGCGGCATTCCACGAAGCTCACGGGCAGGTCGTGCGCCCAGGACTCGATGCTGCGACGGGGGGACTGCTCGGCCATCAGGGTGTTGGCCCCTTTCCGGGGAGACGGTGCGCGGGACGGGAACGACGAATGTAACGGTGGGAGAACGCCGACGGTCTCCTGGAGTGATCCTGCCATCCGGACCCGGTGTGGGTCTCTTCGGTGGGCATGCTGGCGCGCCCCCTGTGACCAGGGTGTATTGGCAATGGACGGCCTACTGTAGTGGGTACGGAGGCAGCGTTGTCGTGCACGCGATTCACGCTGCCGCCTGCTTCACCGCAACCATCGACACTTTCGGTGAACGGCCTGCGGTTGTGGGGCGCGCGGGACGGGGACCTCGAGGCCGAGGTGGAGGCCGAGGTGGAGGCCGAGGTGGAGGCCGAGGTGGATGTGCACGGCTTCCAGCACGCTCACCCGGGCATGGCCGCCGATGGCGAGCGCGACGGGCCGATGATCACCTTCTTGCCTGTGGGTGCCCCTGCGGTAGTGGCATGCAATCGTGGAAGAGTGCGGGGACATCGGCCCATGGGCGGTCACGGGGGTGCGAGCCGGACCGCGGTGCTGGTGTGCCAGGGGCGGGCCGTCGCGCACGGGCGCATCGCTGTCGACCGGTTCGACGATCCGACAGCGATGATGTTTCTGCGCGCCGACGAACGGGGCGTTGTCGAGTGGGTGCGCGGTGGTGTCCCGCCGCGGGGGTGGGGGGCGCGGCTTGAGTTTGAGATGGTGCGGGCCTGCGGTGAGGTGATGGTGCCGCGTACCGTCGCCATCGACGAGGCCCTCCGGGAGGCCGTCGGTGGGGCCGACGGCGATCGGGAGGTGCGGCGGGCGGAGCAACTGGTGGTTCTCGGCGCGGGCCTGGACGGACGGCCCTGGCGGATGCCGGAGCTCGCCGGCGTCGCCGTATTCGAGGTCGATCATCCGGCGTCCCAGCGGGACAAGCTCGACCGGCTCGGGGACGCGGATCGGCTCGGGGACGCGGGGCCGCCGGGAACGGCACCGCGCTTTGCGCCGGTGGACTTCAGCCGTGACGACCTCGACGCGGCCCTGACGTCGGTGGGGCATCGGCCGACGGTGCCGACGGTCTGGATCTGGGAGGGTGTCGTACCCTACCTCACCCGTGGCCAAGTCGCCGCCACGACCCGGGTCGTGGCGGGGCGCTCGACCCCGGGAAGCCGCCTGATCGTTCATTACCACGCGCCGGCGCTCTCGGCGCTTCTCGGCCGGCTGGCGGGACGGGTGCTGACTATTGTGTCACGGCGCCCCGATCCCATGGCCCGCGAACCCAACCGCTCGGCATGGACCCCCGCCGCGATGCGTCGGATGCTCGCCGCCCACGGCTTCACCGTCCGCCGCGACGACGACCTGCTCACGCTCGCCCGGCGATTGGCGGTGCCGGTTCGGCACCGCCAATCGCTGCGCAACGGCCACGTCGTCGTAGCCGACCTCCTCGTGGCCGACTTCGACACGGTCTGACCCGCCCTGGTCTGGCGCCACCTCGCGCGCTCCGCTCACGCGAACCGATCCGCCAGTCACCCTGATCCGCCCGTCACCTGACCTACTTACAGTATGTAGCGCCATCGTGGGTTTCGGTTGGGGTTGACCGGGGATGATGTCCAGGGCACCCGTGTGGGGAAACCTGCGAGACCGCACTCGGCGATCGTGGCGACCGACCGGCAAGACACTGCGGACCGTACGCCGGTCGGTCGTCTCCGCGGCCGGGCACCGGGGGAACCGGAGCCACCGGAGGAGGTGAGAGGGGCCGGGTCAGAGCCGGTTGCGCAGCAATTGCTTGCCCTCCTCGGCGCCCTTGCGGCTTTCGTTCTGCGCCCGGCGGAACAAGCTAGCCAGCTCCTGGTCGTCGTCGCGCTCGGCGTCGCCGATGTAGGTCTCCAGCCGCAGCGCGTTGCTCAGACACCGCTCCGTGAACCACAGCAGGTCGTACTGGGCGTCCTTCGTGCCGGTGACGTTCCCGGTCTCGGCTGTCGTGGTCATCTGATCGGCTCCCTTCATCGGGGTCTGCGGATACACATCCTTCGGAGTACCAGTTCCCGCACGGGCCGCTCTTACCCGTCTGTCCGTCCGTGGCCCGAGCACGAGCGACCAACCGCAGAAGATCGACAGCCCGCTCGACACGATCCACGATCACGCCCGCGCCGCCCATGGCACCGCCTCCCCCGGGTGATCCGTCGTGATCCGTCGTGATCCGTCGTGATCCGTCGTCTATGATCCCGTACCGGGGTGGTGCTCCGTTTTATAAGATCCCGGGGTGTCATCGGTCGTCGGCCGGGACTGAACCCGCAGGCCATCGGTCATGATCGAGAGCAGGGGTCGAGCGTGGTCCGCCCGCTCCGGCGCCTGTTCCCGGATCCAGCCGATGGCGGTCACGAGAGAGATCACCTCCTCGACCCGCACGTCCGACCGGACGTCGCCGGCCCGCTGGGCCCGGACGAGGAATGCCAGCGTCGCCTGCTCGAGGGAGTAGCAGGACGCGTGCAGCCCCGTCTCCTCGTCGCGCACCATGGTGAGCAGCCTGGCGGCCACCCCCCCGGTAGGTCGCGATGTGCGCAATCAGTTTGTCGAGCCAACCGAACAGCGCCGCGCCCGCGTCCGGGGCGTCCAGCAGCCGGTCCACCTCGTCGAGTAGCGCGGCGGTCCGGTCGTGCGGCAGCGCCTCGAGCAGCGCGTCCCGGTTGGGAAAGTGCCGGAAGAGCGTGCCGATCCCGACCTCCGCCTGCCTGGCGACCTCGTTGAGGGAGATGTCCCTGTCGCTGCCGGCGAAGGCGCCCCGGGCCACCTCGAGGATCCGCTCGCGGTTGCGGCGCGCGTGCGAGCGCATCGGCCGGTCCGCCGTCGCCACGCTGCTGGCCGTGTGCACCTCCGGGGGGCTCGGCCGTACGCCCCTTCGAGCCTACGAAGCTTGGTCGTACGGAAGCTTGGTCGTCACGAGGGGTGTGCTGGTGGTCAGCGGCGCGCGACGGTGCCGAGCGCGACGGCGCAGAGCCGTTCCCCGTCCCTGTCTCCGCCGCGGTCGAAGACCTCGCAGCGCACGGTAACCAGAGTGGAGCCGGCGTGGACGACCTCGGCACGGGCGATGAGCTCGTCGCCCCGCGCCCCCCGGAGATAGTTGATCTTCATCTCGGAGGTCAGGACGGCGTCCCCCGCGACGCTGCCGGCGGCGAAGGTGAGGGCAGTGTCGGCGGCATAGCTCAGCGCCCCGCCGTGCGCGGCGCCGTGCTGCTGGCGTAGATGATCTCCGAGCGGGATGGTCAGCTCGGCCACCCCCGCCTCGAAGCGACTGAGCCGGGCGCCGAGCAGTCGACTGAAGGGCTGGGCTGCGAGTAGCCCGCGGGCCACGGCGATGTCGGGCGTCATCGGCTCTCCAGGAAGGTGTGCCTGCCGGCGGGGTGCCTACCAAGCAGTGTGGGCCTTGGGAGGTTCGTGGGTCGTCAGGGACTGGGCGCGGGTGGCGGAGGGGTGACGACACGATTGGCAGTGGTCTCGATGGCGGACTGCGGACTGATGATCTGGGCCGTGGCCGGCTGCGGTCGGCTGAGCCACTGCTTTCGTCTCGCTGCTCGCCTGAATCCAGGGCGAAGCGATGGTTATCCGCCTGGCGCGGTGTGTAGGAGGTCGGCGGTATGTCGTGAATAGGGGTTGCGGCGGGGTTTTCGTGCCAGGTCGATCCAGGGTGGAGGAAGGAACTCGGGCCGGCGGTCGGGGCCGAGCCGGACGGTCCAACCCTGGTGGTGCACGAACCGGTGATGATATCCGCACAGCAAGACCAGATTGTCGAGCGAGGTTTCTCCGCCGTCTATCCAATGACGAACATGGTGAATTTCACACCACGACGACGGGCGGTCACATCCCGGATATGCGCAGCAGACATCGCGGGCGATGACGGCGCGACGCAGATCCGCCGGTGCGCTCCGGTAGGCACGACCGACATCCAACGGAACGCTGGCCGCATCGAACAGCACCCGGCCGACCGAGGCGTCACAGGCCAGGCGGCGCAGCACACCGGCCGGCAGCGGCTGACCCCAGCCGGTCGAGGCCGGAGGCCCGCCGTGGCCGAGCAGCGCCGCCCACGGCACGGTCACCGTCAGATGCGGGCGCACCCCACCGGTCACGGGCAGAACGCCGGCACCGAGCACGCGGTGGAACAGCTCGACGAAGGCGTCGGCACGCCGCCGCGCCGGGGAACGCGGATCGGCGGTGCCGTCATCGCCGGGGCGGGGTCCGGCCAGCGGATCCAACGCCGAACGCAGCAGGGCGGCGGCTTCGGCATCAAGGGTGCCGCTGATCCGCGTGGTCCCGCCCGGCAGGTCGGTCAACCACAGACCCCGCCGGTCGGCAGGATCACTACCGGGACCCGGCCTACCGTCCCGGTCGCCCGCATCGCTCTGGTCGCCCGCATCGCTCTGGCTGTCCGGGTCGTTGTGGTGACCGGTGTCGGTGGGCCCGTCGCCGCCGGGGCTGGTATCGATCTGGGTGAGCTGTTCGCGCAGGTGCCGGCCGAGACGGGCCAGCTCCGCGGGGTCGAACATCCAGGCCAGCTCCAGCAGCGAAGCCTCCGCGGCGGTATACACCTCGGCGCCGAGGCCACGCGGCAGAGAACGCAGCGCCAGGTGGATCTCCCATGCTTGCTCTACAGTGATCACACCGGCGGTCAGGGCAGCGCCGGTCGCGGCCAGCGGGCCATCCACGGCAATCGCGAGATCAAGCAGACGCCGGGCGTCAACGGGACGCATCCGCAGCCGTTCCCGCAGCAACGCTGCCGTACCGGCCGCGCCCTCCCGCGCGGCCAGGTTCCGCCCATGAGCCTCCCGCGCCAGCGCGAGCCGCACCGCGGCAAGGCGGGCCAGCTCCACCGAACAGTCGTCCAGGGCGCCGTACAACTCGGCGTCCGACAACGACCACACCGGCGCCTCTACCAGGCCACCCACCTGCCCGGCCACCCCCACCAACCCGGACAGCACCCGATGCTGCCCGGTGGCGGGATCGGTGGCGGGATCGGTGGCGGGATCGGTGGCGGGATCGGTGGCGGGATCGGTGGCGGTCATGGATCAAGCGTAGATCACCCCACCTCGGATGTCGAACCTATGTTCGATTACCGTTACTCGGTGCTGTGGTTGCCGAGCGGGCAGGAAGGCCGTTTCGTTGTGGCCGGCAGCGCCGGCAGGGCGACCGCGAGCGTCGCGACCCCGATCGGCACGTTGATGAAGATCCAGCGCCAGCTTGCGGTGTCGGTGAGGACGCCGCCGAGCACCTGGCCGATCGAGGCACCGGCGGCACCGGTGAAGCTGAAGACGGCGATCGCCCTGGCCCGCTGCCCGGGCTCGGCGAACAGTGTCCCCAGGATGCCCAGGCTGACGGCGGCGGCCATCGCGCCGCCGATCCCCTGCAGGAAACGCGCGAGGATCAGCATCGCGGGGCTGCCGGCCGCTCCCGCGAGAGCCGAGGCCGCGGTGAACACCGCGGTGCCGGACAAGAACATGCGCCGCCGGCTGATGAGGTCGCTAAGCCGTCCGGCCAGCAGCAGACTTCTGAAGGCGATCAGGTACGCAAGTAGTACGTCGTAGCAACGCCTGATCTACAGGGTAGAGAAAAGTTGCGATGACCCCAGATGTGGCAGGGGACCCCAGCGAGGCCCGCATGCTCGGGGCTTCGCCGGGGTCCCAAGGGCCAGCCGACGGAGGGTTTGGAGTCAACCCCGCCGGCTGGGGCTCAGATGCACTGACCTCGAACCCGAGATCACGGGATCATCATGGCCATACAGGTCGTGGTCAGGTCAGGCGCCACGTGGCATAGCTACGCGCCAGGGCGGCTCGGTTCTGAGCGGCAAGGCTGTCCGACTGCGCCGCTCGCATGCTCCACAGTCCCGCCACGTGGCAGGCGAAGGCGGTCCGGTCCTCGTCGGTGCCGCCAGCCCAGCAGTCCAGCCCCGCCGCCCACTGCTCGGCCTGCTGGGGGGTATGTCCGGCGCCAATGAGACGGATCACCATGAACGCGGCGTCTACCCAGCCGGCACCCTGCGCCGGCCAGCCCCAGTCGACCACCCAGACACGGTCCTCTCTGATCATGAACTAGTGGGCATGAAGGTCGGTGTGAATCAGCCGGTTCCCGGCCACGGCGTCGACTACAGCGCCCGCGTGGACGGCCGCGGTGGCTACGTCCCAATCGGGGAAAACTCTAGCTGGAAGCGTTTACTTGGGGACCCGGCTGCCCTTGTTCTCGTCGCCGTCCTTGCCGCTTGCCGAGCAGTTGCCCTCGTGAGAAACCCAGGTCGCTCTGAATGGCCGGCGTCGCCACGGTCACGACGCTGCCGTCCTGAACGATCATCAGCTGGAAGATGCGGCGGCGGTGGAAGGCGTGGCTCTCGTGGCTACTGAGCCCGCTGGCGGGCCCGCCGGACCGGCTGAGGGCTCTTCGCTGGTCCGGCCAGATGCCCCTCGATCAAGCGGTTCATCGCCCGCAGGAAGACCTCCCGCTCCTTGGTGGGAAGCGCCGCCAACGCCTCCTCATGGACCCGATCGACGATCTCCTGGCTCCGCGCGGCGATCCGCGCGCCCGCCTCGGTGACCGCGATGATCCGAGCCCGCCGGTCCCTGGCGGAGGGCCGACGTTCGGCGAGGCCGGCCTTCTCCAAGGCGTCCACGGTGACCACCATCGTTGTCTTGTCCATGTCGCCGATCTCGGCGAGCTGGATCTGGGTGCGCTCCTCCTCCAGGGCATGCACCAGCACGCAGTGCATGCGTGCGGTGAGACCGATCTCGGCGAGCGCGGCCGCCATCCGGGTCCGCAGGGCATGACTGGCGTGGTCCAGCAGGAACGACAAGTCTGGTCCGGCGCGGGAGGGTGCCATGGCGGTCATGCCCGCAGCCTAACGACTAGGTCCGTCGCGGATTATCCGTAAGCTTGCTGTCGAGTGGTTGGGGTGACCCAGCCGGCCCGGCTGACCGCGTAGACGGCATGGGCCTCGTCGTGGAGGAACTCGCTGCGGACGTATGCCATGCCGAGGCGTTCGGCGACCCGGACAGACGCGGCGTTGGCCGGGACGATGACCGAGACGACCTCGGTGAGGTCGGGGCGCTGGGCGAACACCCAGGTCAGTGCCGCGGTGGCGGCCTCGGTGGCATAGCCGCGCCCCCAGCGGTCCCGGCGCAGGAACCAGACGGCCTCGATGCCCGGCCAGCCGGGTTCGGTCCACAGCCCCGCCTGGCCGACGAGCTGCCCGCTCGCCTTCTCGACAACCGACCACGGACCTACGCCGGTCAGCACCCAGCAGCCCATGCAGCCGGCCAGGGCATGCCAGACGCCGTCCGGGTCGGTCGGCCGGTGGAAGTAGCGGGTGAACTCGGGATCGGACCAGATCTCGGTGTAGCCGGCGACGTCGTCGTTGTGGATGGGCCGCAGGACGAGCCGGTCCGTCGTGAGAAGGGGAATGATCGTGGTCAGACTCATCGTGTCCGGTAGTTTGCCGGAAGCGTGCGGCACGCCGCGAGAAAGGCGGCGACCGTGGGTTGTGAGGCGGACCGTGGGTTGTGAGGCGGACCGTGGGACCCGCGCGCGAGCCACCGGCTGGATAGCCACGGGTCGTGGCTCTGTTCTGTCTGCTGCACGGAGCCTGGCACGACGCCACGTGCTGGGAGCCCCTCGGAGCGCAACTGCGGGCGCGGGGACATCGGGTGGTGGCACCGGATCTGCCGTTGCACAACCCGGCCACGACGTACGAGGAACGCATCCGCCCGGCGCTCGCCGCCCTCGATGTGGCCATCGTGGCCGCCGGACCCGGGGCGCTCGCGGTACGCCTCTGCCCGCGGCCTGTGCCCCGCGGCCCAGTTCGCCCGGGACGGGTCAGACCATCGCCGGTCGTGTGGACGGCGGCGCCAGGGGCATTCCCCCAGCACAGGCCGGTCGTCGGCCAGGTCCGGGACGAACGGCCCTCGTTCCATCGCCCCTCGGAACGAAGGTCGAGGAGCGGCAGGCCGCCAATGATATCGAACCGCCGAGGGTATCGAGATCGAAGGAGATCACGATGATGATCTGGGATGGGCACACCTGGGGCTGGGGCGGCTGGCTGCTGATGTCGTTCAGCATGGTCGTCTTCTGGGGGCTGGTGATCGGGGTACTGGTTGCTCTCCTGCGCGCGGGCCGCGGCGGCGGGCCGGGTACGTCGGCCGAACCGCCCGGAGTGGAACGGCCCGGTACCGAACGGCCCGGTACCGAACGGCCCGGTACCGAACGGCCCGGCGAGCGGTCGGCCGAGCGGATCCTCGCCGAGCGTTACGCCCGCGGTGAGATCGATGAGGCGGAGTACCACCGCCGCCTGGACGTGTTGCGTGAACGGCCCGGCCCGACGGATCTCACCAGGGCTGGCTGACCGTCGGCTGACCGGCGAGATCGGAGAGGGACCGACGGGATCGGGGGAGGGAAGGCGTCGATGAGCCTGAGCAGGCGGCTGGCGTTGGTGTTCCGGGCCAAGGCCAGCAGGATGTTGGACCGCGCCGAGGATCCGCGTGAGGTTCTCGACTATTCCTACGCTCGGCAGCTCGAGCTGCTGGCGCAGGTCCGCCGCGGGGTCGCGGACGTCGCTACCAGCCGGAAGCGGCTGGAGCTCCAGGTCGAACAGCTACGGGCGGCCGCCGAGCGGCTGTCCGGACAGGCCCGCCAAGCGGTCGCCGCGGGCCGCGACGACCTGGCCAGGGAGGCCCTCGGTCGCCGGGCCGGGGTGGCCGCGCAGTTGGAGGATCTGCGGGAGCAGCATGCGTCGCTGCGAGCGGAGGAGGACCGGTTGACGCTGGCGGCGCGGCGGCTGGCGGCCCAGCTCGAGGCGTTCCGGACCAGGAAGGAGACCGTGAAGGCGACGTACACCGCGGCGGAGGCGCAGACGAAGATCGGCGAGGCGCTGGCGGGGGTCTCCGAGGAGATGGGCGACGTCGGCCTGGCAATCCAGCGGGCCGAGGACAGGACCGAGCAGATGCAGGCCAGGGCCGGCGCGATCGACGAACTACTCGCCTCCGGCGCCTTGGAGACGGCGGCCGGTGGCCCGCGCGGCGACATCCAGGCCGAGCTGGACCGGCTGTCCGCGACCGCCGACATCGATCAGGATCTGGCCGAGATCAAAAGCGCCATGCCCGCGCGGGCGATTGGCGGCCGCCCGCCGGCCGACGCCGCTCGACCGGAGGAGCGGCCGTGATCGTGCGCATTCTGGGTGAGGGCCAGTTCGACCTGCCCGCAACCGACCTGGAGGCCCTCAACGAGCTGGATGACGTGCTGCTGACGGCCGTCGAGGCCGGTGACGAGCCGGCATTCCAGGAAGCCTTGACGAGGCTGCTCGAACGGGTCCGGACCCGCGGCCGCGCGGTGCCGGCGGACCAGCTGGAGCCATCGGAGCTGGTGCTGCCGCGCGCCGACACCGGGCTGGCGGAGGTCCGCGGACTGCTCGGCGACGAAGGCCTGATTCCCGGCTCCTGATTTCTGGCGGCCGAGCCCCGACCGACGAGGTGACGATGGTGAGGTGACGATGGTGATGACGCGTGTGCCGCGGCGGTTCGCCCTGGACCGGGGACTGTCGGCCCGGATGGTGCTGACCGTCTTCCTGCTCGGGTTGGTCTACGTCGCCTTCATCGCCGTCCTGATCGCCGTCGGAGTGTCACCGGTCCTGGTCGTCGCGATCGCCGGCGGGCTGCTCGCCGCCCAGTACTGGTTCTCGGACCGCATCGCGCTGTACGCGACCGGTGGGCGCATCGTCAGCCCGGCGCAGGAGCCGCGGCTGCACGGCGTCGTGGATCGGCTCTGCGCGCTGTCCGACCTACCGAAGCCCGTGGTGGCGGTCGCGGACACCGACCTGCCGAACGCGTTCGCCACCGGCCGGACCCCGAAACGCGCCGTCGTCTGCGTGACGACCGGGCTGCTGCGCAGGCTGGAGGTCGACGAGCTGGAGGGGGTGCTGTCCCACGAGCTGTCCCACGTCGCGCACCGGGACGTGGCCGTCATGACCGTCGCGTCGTTTCTCGGGGTGCTCGCCGGTCTGGTCACCCGATTCGGTCTCTACTCCGGGATGGCCGGCGGCTTCGGCCGGTCCGACGGCGGTGACGGCGGTGACGGCGGTGACGATGACGAGGACAGCGGCGCCCTCGTCGTGCTCGTCGTTGTGGTCGTCTCCGCCGCCGTCTACGCGCTGTCGTTCCTGCTGACCAGGGCGCTGTCGCGGTACCGGGAGCTCGCCGCCGACCGGTCCGGGGCGATCCTCACCGGCCAGCCGGCCGCGCTCGCCGCCGCGCTCACCAAGGTCACCGGCGAGATCTCCCGGATCCCGACCCGCGACCTGCGGGCCGCCGAACCGTTCAACGCCTTCTTCTTCGCTCCCGCGCTGGCGAACGGCGTCAGCCTGTCCTCGTTGTTCTCGACCCATCCGCCGCTGGATGCCCGCCTGGCCCAGCTTGCCCGGCTGGCCGCCCAGTTCGGTGAGCCCGCCCAGTTCGGTGAGCCCGGGTAGTTCGGTGACCCGGGTAGTTCGGTGACCCGGGTAGAAAGCAGGCCGGATCATGCGGATCCTCGACGTGCTTCTCGGCCGGACCCGGCCCGTCCCGCCGGACCTCGACCGGCTGTTCACGCTCCCAGCCGCCGCCGTCATCCTGCAGGCCGCCAGCTCATGGCGACCGACCGGGGTCGGAGCGGTCTGTGTCAAACCCGCGTCAGGCGGCGCGTTCACCGGGGTAGCGCAGGAGATCGACCGGCTGCTGAGCATGGACGGCGGCCGGTACGAGCGGCGCACGGACAGCTTCGGGTACAGCTGGCTGCTGCGACGGACCGGCGAGCAGGACCTCGCTGGCCTGGTCACCGACCTGCACGCGGCGAATGCCACGGTGCGCGACGCCGGCTTCGGCCCGGCACTGCTGTGCACCGTCGTCGGGTTCACCGACGGCAGCAGGCCGATGGGGCTGATCTACCTCTACAAACGCGGCACCTGGTACCCGTTCGTGCCGGCCGGTGACCAGCGTCGGGACAATCCGGCCGAGCTGGAGGTACGGGAGATGCTGGCGGGTGAGCTCCCGATCGAACCGGACCTGTCCCGTTGGTTTCCCCTGTGGGGAGCGCCCGGCATCGACGCGCCGGGTCGCGACCCCGACACGCACGGGTGACCTCGTCGGCTTTTCGTCCGGTCAGGATCGGTGCGCATAGGCTGCCTGCGCGTGTTCAAAGCGGTGCTCGGTGGTGTGGGCGGTGTCGGCGGCGGCGGCGGCCGTGGCCAGGACGAGCGCGGCGAGGGCAACGGCCAGGGCGGGGCGTGGTTTGGGAGGCGGGTCCAGCAGCGCCCGCGCCCGGTGGGTGAGGTCGGTGTGCACGGCGCCGAGTGCCGAGGTCGGAGTGGTCGGCATGCCGGTGCGGGCGAGGCCGGCGCGGGCCAAGGCCCGGGCGACCACAGCGCGATCTTCGGTGACAGCGGCGGCGTCTTCGTCGGCCCAGCGTTCGACGGCGAGGCGCACGGCGGCGGCGGGTGTCCGCAGCAGCGGGTTGGCGGCGGCGGCGAGGTCGGCGAGCTGGGTGTAGGCGTGGTGGCGGTGATGCAGGTGGGAGCGTTCATGGGCGAGTAGCACGCGGCGTTCGTCGGCGGGCAGCGCGCGCAGCATGGCGGTGGACACCACGATCCGGCCGGTCAGTCCGGGCAGCGTGTAGGCGTCGGGGTGGTCGTCCTCGACGATGACGAGGCCGGTAGGCGACGGTCCGAGCCGCCGGCAGGTGAGTTCCGCGGCGGCGAGGTCCTGGCCGAGGGCGGCGGCGCGCCGGGCGGCGGCGGCGAGCAGCCCGACGACGACGGCGGCCGGCACCAGCCCGGCCGCGGCGGGTAGCGGGTCGTGGCCGCGGATCATGGTGGCCGACCAGTGCCCGACCGCGGTGAGCAGGGGCAGCTGGGCGAGCAGGGTGAAGGCGGCGACGGCCAGGACGAATCCGGTGGCCAACGCGGTGACCAGACAGGCCAGGGTCAGCAGCCGGGTGGCGGCGGCGGGCGGCAACCGCCGGCCGAGCCAGCCGCCGCTGACGGCCAGCAGCAGGTTCGTGGCCAACGGGATCAGCGCGACGGCCGTCATAGCCCCTGCCCGCCGTCCGTCTCTGACCGCGGGTGGTGGCTGGCGAGGATGTCGGCGAGGAGTTGTTCGTCTTCGGGACGCAGATCCGCGACGAAGCGGGCCAGGGCTTCAGCCCGGTTGGCGCCAGCGCCGAGCAGGCGGGTCATCTGGCGGGCGGTGAGTGCGGCGTCGAGGGTTTCCGGTTCGGCGGCCAGCGTGTAGGCGTAGGAGCGGCCGGCGGGCTGCCGGGTGAGTGCGCCCTTGTCGTGCAGCCGGGCCAGCGTGGTCATCACGGTGGTGTAGGCCAGCGGCTCGCCGAGTTCGGCGAGCGTCTCGGTCGGGGTGAGCGGCCGGCCGGCCGCCGCGATCGCGGCGAGCACCTCTCGTTCGAGCGCTCCCGGCTCCCGCCGCTTCGCCATCCGTTGCCCTCCTCGCGGCTGTCGCTCGCGGCTGTCGCTCGCGGCTGTCGCTCGCGGCTGTCGCTTGCGACCACTCACTACTATCGCGTTGATAGTACGAACGGTCGAGTGGTACAGGCCTGCCCTGGCCCGCTGCCGACCATCCGCGTAGCGGGCCTCTCGGTGGCACTGGATCGGTCTCCACCCGGCCCGGCCCTTGCCGCCTGCCGCGCACCCGCGCGTCTACTATTCATCGAGTAGTAGATATCTTGAGGGAGGGACGTATGGCGGCTGGCGTACCGGCGGTGGAGGCCACCGGCCTGGTGAAACGCTTCGGCGGTCTCACTGCGGTGGATCATGTTGATCTGCGGGTGGACGTCGGGGAGGTCTACGGCATCCTCGGCCCGAACGGTGCCGGGAAGACGACGTTCCTGCGGATGCTGTTCGGGTTGATCCGCCCGGACGCCGGGGTGTTGCGGCTGTTCGGTCGCAGTTGGGCCCAGGCCGGCCCGGCGACATTGGACGGGGTCGCGGGGTTCATCGAGAGCCCCCGTTTCTATCCATATCTGTCCGGCCGGAGGAACCTGGAGCTGCTGGCCGGACTCGACGGCGGTGACGCCGACAGCCGGATCGACAGGGTCCTCGACCTGGTGGATCTTGCCGACCGGGCCGGGGACAAGGTCGGCGGCTACTCGTTCGGGATGCGTCAACGGCTCGGGGTGGCCGCCTCGCTGCTACGCGACCCGCGGCTGCTGGTGCTGGACGAGCCGGCCAACGGCCTGGACCCGGCCGGTATCCGCGACATGCGGGCCCTGGTCAAACGGCTCGCCGCGGGTGGGCTGACCGTGCTGCTCAGCAGCCACAACATGAACGAGGTCGAGGAGATCTGCGACAACGTCACGATCATGCGCACCGGCCGGGTGGTCTACCACGGCTCGATCGGCCAGCTGCGGGCCCAGGCGCCGGACCCGTCCCACCGGCTGGCGACCAGCGACGACGACCGGGCGCTGGAGCTGGCCGCCGACCATCCCGGCGTAGCCGTGTCGACTCACCCGGACGGCGGGCTGGCGCTGACCGCCCAGCCCGCGGCCGCGGACGCCTACATCATCGCTCTCGGCCGGGACGGTGTGGCCGTACGGACCCTCGGACTGGAGATCGCGCCACTGGAGTCGCTGTTCTTCATGTTCACCGAACCCGACCGGACCGCCGCCGACCTGCCAACCCAGCAGCACGCCCGCCTCGGAGCGACCCGGTGACCACGACAAGCACAGCCTCCGCGACGACCACCACGCCCCCGGCGACGGTCGGGGCACGTCCGGCCGGCCGCGGCCGGGTGACGAGCGCCTACCGGTGGGAGGTCACCAAGCTTGCCGCCCAGGCCCGCACCCGCGCGACGCTCGCCGTCTGCCTGCTCGCCCCGTGCGTGTTCGTCGTGCTGCTCGACCGCCAGGACCGTGTCCCGAAGGACACCCTGTACGGCCGGTGGGTGCACGCCAGCGGCTTCGCGACCCCGCTGCTCATCCTCGGCTTCGCCGCCCAATGGGTGTTCCCGCTGCTGACCAGCCTGGTGGCCGGGGACATCTTCGCCAGCGAGGACCAGCACGGCACCTGGAAGACGATCCTGACCCGCTCGCACAGCCGCACCCAGATCTTCTGGGCCAAGACGTTGGCCGCGGCGACGTTCGCGGTCCTTGTCCTCGCCGTTCTGGCGGCCAGCTGCCTGGCCGCCGGCGTCCTGCTCGTCGGTCACCAGCCGCTGGAAAGCCTCTCGGGCACCCTGCTGCCGCCCGGCCGGACCGCCGGGCTGGTGCTGGCCGCGTGGGCGACCGCGCTGCTGCCGCTACTCGGCTTCACCGCCCTCGGGATCATGCTGTCGGTGCTCACCCGCAGCAGCCCCGCCGGGATCGTCGGCCCGATCATCCTCGGGCTGCTCATGCAGCTCTACTCGTTCCTCAACGGCGCCGACGCGATCCGCCACCTGCTGCTGGTCACCCCGTTCGACGCCTGGCACGGCCTGCTGGCGGCGCACCCGTACTACGGGCCCCTGGGTCAGGGTGCGCTGGTCAGCGTCGGCTACATCGCGATCTGCCTGGCGGTCGCCTACACGGCGCTGCGTCGGCGCGACATCACCGGAGGCTGACCCCGATGCGACGACCTGCCCTCGTCCGACCTGCCCTCGTCCGACTGACCCGGGCGACGTCCGCCGTCAGCGCCGCGACCGCCCTGGCCGTCGCCCTGGCCGGTTGTGCCACCGACGTCACCCGGCCCCGCGTCGAAAACTCCCTCGGTCCCGTCTTCGCCAACCTCTACACCCACCAGCAGGCCCTGCTCGGTCACCCCGGCCTTACCCCGGCCGCCGTCGCCGCCAAGGCCAGTTGCGACAAAGGCGGCCCCCAGGTACCGGACCGGGGCGCCGGCAGCGACTGGATCTGCCAGCTCCGCTGGACCGACAGCGCCGGAAAGCCCCAGAACGGCAAGTTCGAGCTCCAGGTCCGCTCCAACGGCTGTTACCAGGCCGGCGGCCCATCTAAGCTTGTCGGTCCGCTAACCATCAAGGCCACCACGGGCACCTATGTGATCAACCCGGTGTTCGAGTTCGACGGCTGCTTCGACACCACCTGAATCGCGGGGCGTGGGGAGGCCCGGCCGGCACGGCCATCCCGGTGAGCGGGGCCGGCCGGCCCCGCGTCCCGCCCTCGGGCGCGAACCGATCAACCAGGAGAATAGCCCTTGGACGTAACCTATGGTATTCGTGAAACTACTAGATAGGACTACTGGCGAGGTTGGGCGTGGCTCTGGGCCAACAGCATTGCGTTTAACCACCCGATTTCTATCTCCCAGCCACCCCTAGGAGTGGTGCAACCACCCTTCGCTGGCTGCAAAGTTGTGACCCACTTCACGCAACGATGCAGCGGAGGGCCGATGGGAATCCTGGTCAATATCGACAACGGTGGCACGTTCACCGATGTGTGCGTGACGGACGGTGAGCGCATCGTGCATGCGAAGACGCCGACGACCCCGCACGATTTAACGCAGTGTTTCGTCGACGGGCTGCGGACAGCGTCCGACCGGCTGTATGGCGAGGAGGACACCGCTCGTCTGTTGCGCGAGACGGAGTACCTGCGCTATTCGACGACGTCGGGTACGAACGCCGTGGTCGAGCGGAAGGGCGCACCGGTCGCCCTGCTGGTCGACAGCGGTGCGGAGGAGGACGTCTACGGCATTGCGAACCTGGTCGACGCCTCGCTGTGGCAGGCGCTGGTGCCGCATTCTCCGGTCGGGATCACGGTGGGCGCCGACGGGTCGGTGGGCTTGGCGGAGTTCACGACGGCAATCAACGAACTGTTGGCGACGAGTACCTCGCGGATCGTGATCGCGCTGCGGAGCGCGGCGGCGGAGCGGGCGATCAAGAATCTGTTGTTGGAGCGGTACCCGCGGCATCTGCTGGGCGCGGTTCCGTTCACCCTGTCGCATGAGCTTGTGCACGACGTCGACGACGCGCGGCGGGTGCTGACCGCGGTGCTGAACTCCTACCTGCACCCGGGGATGGAGCACTTCCTCTACGGCGCGGAGAAGGCGTGCCGGGAGAACGGGCTGCCTCGCCCGCTGCTGATCTTCCGGAATGACGGGGACTCGGCCCGGGTGGCCAAGACCACGGCGTTGAAGACGTGGGGTTCCGGGCCGCGGGGTGGGCTGGAGGGCAGCGTCGCCTACGCCTCGCTCTACGGCGCGGACGTGCTGGTCGGGGTGGACGTGGGTGGCACCACGACCGACGTGTCGGTCGTGGTGGACAAGGCCCTGACGGTGCACGCGCACGGCCGGGTCGATTCGGCGCAGACCTCGCTGCCGATTCCGGACCTGAGCAGTATCGGGCTGGGTGGCAGTTCGGTGGTCCAGGTCGTCAACGGTCAGATTCAGATCGGTCCGCGCAGTGTGGGTGCCGCGCCCGGCCCGGCGTCTTTCGGCCGTGGTGGCACCGATGCGACGGTGACCGATGCCCTGCTGCTTGCCGGGGTGTTGGACCCGGACAACTATCTGGGTGGGGATCTGAAGTTGGACCCGGCCCGGGCGGAGCGGGCGTTGCTGACCCATGTCGGGGAGCCCCTGTCGTTGTCGGCGCAGGCCGCGGCGCTCGCGGTGTTGCGGGTGTTCGAGGAGCAGGCGGGGGCCGCGGTCAAGGAGATGATCTCCGCGGCGGGTCGTGAGCCGGGTGAGGCCACGCTGCTGGCCTTCGGTGGCGCCGGTCCGGTGCTTGCCTCGGGGATCGCGCGGGCGGCGGGGATCGCACGGGTGATCGTGCCGCATCTGTCGGCGGTGTTCAGCGCGTTCGGTATCGGTTTCAGCGGGTTGGCACACGAATACAGCGTGCCGATGCCGGGCGTCGACGTCGAGGTGAAGGCGGCCCGCGACGATCTGTTGACCCGCGCGCGGCGTGACATGTTCGGTGAAGGCGTGTCCATCGACGAATGCACTGTCGAGACCCGCGGCCGATTCATCGTCGACGGCGTGTTGCGGGACGAGACGTGGACCGACGGGTCGTCTCCCGGGCAGGCCGATCAGCTGGTGGTGCGGGCCTGGTATCCGCTGCCGACCTTCGAGCTGGTGGCCGACGAACACGGCACGGTCCAGCCGGCGGCCGCGGACGGATCGCGTCGTATCCATTTCGCTGACGGTAACGAGCAGGAGATTGCGGTCTACCGTCCGGAGAATCTGGAGCCGGGGCAGGGGGCCGCGGGGCCGGCGCTGGTCGCGGGTGACTATCTGACCTGTCTGATCGAGCCCGGGTGGGGGTTCCGGGTGAGCAGCAACTCTGACCTGATCCTGGAGGCCCAGCAGTGAGTGAGCAGCAGTCCACCGTGAACATCACCGAGTATCTCGCGATTAATCTGGCGACCGAGCGATGGACCTGCCGGGTGTGCGGGCATGACATCGCGAACGCCCGCGAGAACTACAAGACCGGGCTGCTGGTCCACAACCGTGACCCGCGGGAGATTCACCGGCCGATCCTGGACGAGAGCTACGAGTTCACCTACGCCCCCGACCCGGCCTGGTGCCGGATCGTCGAGTTCTACTGCCCGGGTTGCGGGACGCAGGTGGAGAACGAGTACCTGCCGCCTGGTCATCCGCTGACGCACGACCTCGAACTCGATATCGACGCGTTGAAGCGTCGCCACCTCAGCGCTGTGGAGGGCTAGGGACATGCGGCAGGTAAGTGTTGACATCGGTGGCACGTTCACCGACTGCTTTCTTGTTTACGACGACACCTACATCGAGGCGAAGTCGCTGACCACGCACCACAACCTCGCCTCCGGCTTCATGGATGCCCTGGCAAAGGCCAGTGCCCAGGCGGACCTGGATGTGCAGACGGTGCTCTCGACCGTCGACGCGGTGCGTTACGCCACGACCCTCGGGACGAACGCGCTCATCGAACGCAGCGGTCCGGCGGTCGGCATCCTCACCACCGCCGGTTTCGAATCGACCGTGCCGTTGATGCGGGCCCGTGGCTACGGCGACGGGCTGACCGAGGCCCAGCAGTCCGACCTGCCCGCCGCGGACCGGCCGGTGTCGCTGGTGCCGGTGACCCGGATCGCCGGCGTGCAGGAACGCGTCGACTACGGCGGCACGGCGGTGCTGTCCATCGACGAGGACGACGTGCGCCGCCAGGTGCGCAAGCTGGTGGACGAGGGCGCGCAGGCGTTCGTGGTCGCGCTGGTCAACGCGGTGATCAACCCGGCCCACGAGAAGGAAGTCGAGCGGATCATCCTCGACGAGTACCCCACGCACATGCTGGGGGCGATCCCGATCGTGCTGTCGCACCGGGTGACCGGCCGCAAGGGTGAGTACGCCCGGACCATGTCGGCGGTCATCGACGCCTACCTGCACAGCCAGATGTACCACGGGCTGGCGTCGCTGGAGATCGAGCTGCGCCGCAACGGCTACACCAAGCCGATGCTGCTGGTGCACAACACCAGCGGCATGGCCCAGCTGAACTCGACCTCCTCGCTGCAGACCATCCACTCCGGGCCGGTCGCCGGGCTGGAGGCCACCAACTACCTGTCGAAGACCTACCACCAGCCCAACATCATCGCCACCGACATGGGCGGCACCAGCTTCGACATCGGCCTGGTCACCTCCGACGGGGTGAAGTTCTACGACTTCAACCCGGTCATCGACCGCTGGCTCGTCTCCACCCCGATGACCTACCTGCACACCCTCGGCGCCGGCGGTGGCTCCATCGCCCGCTACGACCGCCTGTGGGAGGCCATCGAGGTCGGCCCGGAAAGCGCCGGTTCCGACCCGGGCCCGGCCTGCTACGGCCGGGGCGGGCGGTTCCCGACCACCACGGACGCGAACCTGGTGCTGGGCTACCTCGACGCGGACAACTACGCCGGTGGCACGATCAAGCTCAGCCTGCGCCGGGCGCAGCGGGCCATCGAGGAGCACATCTGCAAGCCCACCGGACTGAGCCTGATCGAGGCGGCGAAGGCGATCAAGCGCAAGGTGGACAGCAACATGGCCAACGCGATCTTCAAGGAGGTCGCGGTCAAGGGCTATAACCCGAAGAACTTCGTCGCGCTTAGCTACGGCGGCGGTGGTCCGCTGCACGCCTGCGGATACGCCAACACGCTGGGCATCCAGAATGTGCTGATCCCGCCGTTCAGCTCGGTGTTCTCCGCGCTGGGCGCCGGCAATATGAACCAGCTGCACATTCATGAGTACTCGCTGTACCTGATGGTCTACGACGCCACCACCCGCAGGATGTTGGACGACTTCCAGGTCTTCAACGACACGGTGACGGAACTTGCCGCGAAGGGCCGCGACGACCTCCTCCGCCAGGGCGCCGACCCCGCCAACATCCGCTCGCGGGTGGAGCTGGACATGCGCTACGGCAACCAGCTCGCCCAGATCGGGGTGGTGTCGCCGTTCGAGCGGCTCACCTCACACCGCGACGTGATCGAGCTGCTGGACCTGTTCAGCAGCATCTACGCCAAGCGGTACGGCGAAGGCAGCCAGGCGCCCGAGGCCGGTGTGCGCATCAACGTCATCCGCGTGGTCAGCTACGTCGAACGCGACAAGTTCGACCTGCAGCCCACCCAGGCCGAGCCGCGCCCCGCGTCGAACCCCGCCCGGTGGCGGGAATGCCACTACCCGGGCATCGACGGCGCGGTCAAGACTGCCGTCTACGACTTCGCCGACCTCGAAGAAGGCCACGTCATCGAGGGCCCCGCCCTGATCGAAACCCCGAGCACGACCTACCTCGCCGAACCCGGATGGCAGCTGACCATCGGCCGTACCGGCTCCGCGGTGCTCGTTCGGACCATCTGAGCGAGACGTGGGAAGCGAGGTTGGTAACCATGCCAGCCACCATGCAGGCACTGGCGTTTCTCGGCATCGGCAAGGCCGGCGTCATCGAGAAGCCCATACCGAAGCCAGGGCCAACTGACGCGATCGTACGGACAACATCGGCGCTTATCTGCACCTCCGATGTGCACACCGTCCGGGGCGCCATTCCCGTTCCCGAAGGCCGCGCTCTCGGGCACGAGGCGGTCGGTGTCGTCCACGACCTGGGCGCCGCGGTCACTGGATTCGAGGCCGGTGAGCGGGTAGCGGTCGGGGCGCTTACGCCGTGCTTTCACTGCGGCCCCTGCCAGCGGGGTTTCAGTACCCAGTGCCAGGGAATGCTCGGTGGGTACAAATTCACCACGCAGCGCGATGGCAACATGGCGGAGTACTTTCTCGTCAACAATGCGGCCGCCAACCTCGCTCGCATTCCGGCCGACCTGCCCGACGAGAAAGCCGTCTACGCGACCGACATGCTCTCCACCGGGTTCGGTGGCGCGGAGAACGCGCAGCTGCGGCTCGGTGAGTCCGTCGCGATCTTCGCTCAGGGGCCGGTAGGGTTATCCGCCACCATCGGCTGCCGGCTGCTCGGCGCCGGACTGATCATCGCCGTGGAAGGACGGCCCGAACGGCAGGAGCTGGCACGTCGATTCGGCGCGGACGTGGTCGTCGACCCCGCCGCTGGTGATGTGGTGAACCAGATCCTCGATCTCACCGGCGGCGTCGGCGTGGACGGCGCGATCGAGGCGCTCGGTCATCCGCAGACCTTCGAGGACTGCATCCGGGTGACCAAACCCGGTGGCCGGATATCGAATATCGGGTATCACGGTGAGAACCCGGCACCGCTGCAGATCCCGTTGGAACCGTTCGGCCTGGGTATGTCGGACAAGAAGATCCTGACGTCGCTCTGCCCAGGCGGAAGCGATCGGCTCGAGCGAATCTTCACCCTCATGCGTTCCGGCCGGGTGGATCCTACGCCGATGACGACCCATGAGTTCGGGTTCGACGAGATCGAACGTGCCTTCAGCATGATGGAAACCAAGGAGGACGGCGTCATCAAACCCCTCATCCGTTTCGCATAACCAGTAAAACCAGGAGGGCTGGGCGCTGCCCGGCGGTTCCGCCGCGGCCCGCCCGGCCCTCCGCCGCCCGTACCCGCAGCATGCCCGGCAGGCCGCCCGGTAGGCGGGCTGCCCGTTCAGGAGGTTTCATCCCGATGACCACCAGCACCGGCAGCGCCACCGTTTCCAGTCCCCAACAGCCATTACTGAACGAGAGCGAGGCCTTACCCGTCTCGTTACCCGCTCCGCCGCCCCTCAGCCCGCTGCGCGGCAACCCGGCCGTGTTCGGCCTCCCCACCGTCATCGCCGGGGCTTTCGGCCTCGGGCTGGTCGACACCGGCTGGCTTCCGCCCGCCGCGGCCGGCGCGGCACTGCCGATCATCCTGACCTCCGCCGCCGTCGGTCTCCTGGTCGCCGCGATCTGGGCGGCGGCGCTCGGGCAGAACCCCCTGGCCAGCCTGTTCGCGGTGTTCTTCGGGTTCTACGGCAGCTACGCCGCGTTTGGCCTCGGCCTCGGCCACAACTGGTACAACATCCCCGCCACCCAGATCACCAGAACCACCGAGCTGTGGCTGATCAGCTGGCTGGTCACCCTCGTCCTGGTCACCGTGGCCACCCTGCGCCTGCCCAGCAGTTTCACCCTGCTGCTCGGGTTCGCGGACGGCGCGCTGCTGCTGCTACTGCTCGGCACCATCAACACCAGCACCGCCCTCACCCACGCCGGCGGCTACCTGGTGTTCGGCTTCACCGCGGTAGCGGCCTACCTCTACCTCGCCGTCATGTCCGCCGAGACCGGCGGGAAGGGTCTGCCGCTCGGCAAGCCGGTCATCTCCGGATAACATGCTGCGATCCGATGGTCGTAGCTGGCCGGCTAGCGCGTATTGATGGAAAGTTCTTGTACTGAGCCGAACACGCCGTCAGGCTGATGGGAATCAGCAGGGTCGGCGTCATCAACCCCCTCGTCCGTTTCGCGTGGCCTGTGTCGGGCCTGGGAAGCCGCTCGCCCTCGCCCGCCAGGCACGTCTTAGCAGAAGGTGTAGATTCATGAGCCAGCCCGACCACGCTGACGGCAAGTCAGTCGTCGAGAAGTTCCTCGAAGAAAACGTCCTGTTCCTCGGGCCCGACCCCGAGATCATGCAAAGCCACCATCTCGCCCCGGAGTCGCCCCGCGAAACGGAGGCGCTCGCGCGGTTCACCGATCCCGAGCAGATCAACCTGGTGCGGCACAAGCTGCAGACCGCGTGTAACGAGTCCTTCGACATGGTCGAGCAGATGGGCGCGGCGCCCGGCGCGAAGTGGGGCGACCTGATCTCCGGGGTGTGGACGGCCTCGGGTGACCTCGCCCTGTCCAGCATGGGTGGTGTGCTGCTGTTCTCGGTGCTCACGCAGCACCCGGTCAAGTTCATTGTCAAGTACTGGGTGGATGAGCCGACGGTCGGGGTCCGTGAGGGCGATGTCTTCATGCACAACGACGCCCGCTACGGCAACGTCCACAACACCGACCAGAGCATCCTCATCCCGGTCTTCCACGAGGGGCAGCTGATCTGCTTCGCCGGCGCGGTCTGCCACGAGGGGGAGAACGGCGCCACCGAACCCGGCGGTATGCCCTCGGCGGCGGAGTCCCCGTTCGACGAGGGATTGAAGATTTCGCCGATCAAGGTCGGTGAGAACTACACGTTCCGCCGTGACCTCATGACCTTCCTGCAGAACTCGGTGCGCGAGCCGAAGCTGCAGCTGGAGGGCATGAAGGCCAAGCTGTACGCGGCGATGCGGACAAGGGACCGGATCCACGACACCATCGCCGAGTACGGTGTCGACGCGGTCGTCGCCACGTTGCGGCGCACCCTGACCGACACCGCCGACGAGGTCCGCCGCCGGCTGAGGTCGTGGCCGGAGGGCACCGTGCGGCAGAACGTCTTCGCGGACGGGACGCTGCGGGAGAACTGCCTGGTCAAGATCAGACTGGCGATGACCAAGAAGGACGACGAGCTGATCCTGGATTTCCGGGGCTCGTCGCCGGAATTCCTGAACCGGGCCAACAACACGATCCTCTCGTCGATGAAGGGCATGCTGGCCCAGGAGTTCCTGACCTTCGTGTGGCCGGACCTGCCGCGAAACCAGGCGGTGTTCGAGCCGATGACTGTTCTCACCGACCCGCGGTCGGCGCTGAACTGTTCGCCGGAGGCGCCGAACGCGCAGAGCATGATGACGTTCTTCCCCTCCTTCACCGCGGCCCAGCTGGCGACGCCGAAGCTCCTCTACAGCGCGGGTGAACGCTCTACGGACGTCATCGCCGGCTGGTTCAACATGATCGTCACGTTCATCTACGGTGGTGTCACCCAGCACGGCGAGCTGGTGGGCAACGTGTGCGCCGACCTCAACGGCATGGGCGGGGCCGCGCGGTCCAACCGGGACGGCGAGCACGCGGTCGCCCCGATCTTCGCGCCCATGGCCGACATCGGGGAGCAGGAACTCATCGAGGAAGAAGTCCCGATTCTCAAGATCGTGCCGAACAGGGTAATGCGGGACAACCAGGGCTTCGGCAAGTTCCGCGGCGGCCAGGGCTACCAGCAGATCGCCACCGTCAAGGACAGCGCCATGTGGGGCTTCATGGCGTGCAGCATCGGCTCGAAGTTCCCCAGCTCGCACGGCATCTTCGGCGGCTACGGCCCCGGCACCTACCCGCTGTGCAAGATCAAGAATGTCGACATCTTCAAGGTGATGGACAACCAGCGCGAACTGCTGCGCTACACCGTCGAGGAACTGATGAACGAGCGTCCGTTCCCGGACGCGACCTACTCGACGCATCACATGGGCATGCAGTTCGAGCTCGCCGAGCGCGGCGAGCTGTACATGCTCACCCAGGGCACCGGCGGTGGCTACGGGGACGTGCTCGAACGCGATCCCGAGCTGGTGGCTTCCGACTACCGCGACGGCCTGGTGTCCATGGACACCGTCCGCGACATCTACCACGTGGTGCTCAACCCCGACACCGCCGTGCTGGACGCCGAGGGCACCACGGCGGCCCGGGAGGCCGAGCGGGCGGCTCGGCTGCGGCGGGGCAAGCCGTATGCGGAGTTCGTCAAGGAATGGGAGACCGAGACGCCTCCGGCCGACGTGCCGTTCTTCGGCTCCTGGGGCGACCCGCGGGTGCTGTTCCGCGGCACTCCGCAGGACACCTGCCCCGCGGACGCGATCGTGCCGGTGATGATGCCCGACCCGAAGGACGTGCGGATCGCGCAGCTGGAGGCCAAGCTGGCGGAGCTGCAGGACTGACGGTGCAGGGCTGACGGCGCGGGCCTGATGCTGCGGGACTGATGAGGACGGCGGGAGAACGATGAACGCTGTGGACGACTGGATCCACGCCAGGCGCGACACCCTGACCTGGCTGGACTGCGACCGGTACGTGTGGAGGGTCTTCGCCGGCGCCCCCGAGCGCTGGTATGACGACCCGGCCACGCTGGTCGCGGCGAGTGCACAGGCACACCGGTTACTGCGGTCCGATGTGTACGGTGTCAACGTTTCAGGTCCGTTCTCCCGCCACCTCGTCGGCGATAGCGAGGCCGCTGCCGTCTGTGCGGCGTTGGAGCTGCCGGCGCCGCGCCGCGTGCTGGCCGACACTCTCGACGCGCTGCTGCACCAGTTCGGCGATCGTGTCGACCTGGTGCTGGACTGCCCGTCACCGCGCAGGCTGCTCGCGTCCGGTGCGGGGATCGACTTCGACGCGCTCGACGACGTCGCGACCGGCCTGCTGGAGGTGATCCGCTCGGTGGCGGACCGGCCGGTCCGGGGGCTGCAGATCACCTGTGACACGGCGGGCGGGCCGGATGAGGACGAGACCGACGCCTGGTCCAGTCTGCTGGCCGCGGCCGGGCACTACGGCTGGATCACCGCGGTCCGACTGAACGGCGTGACCGACCCCGACCAGCTCGACCCCAAGCTGCCCGGTGACCTGCTGCTCCTGCCGCACCTGCCAGCCGGCGTCCTGCCCGATGATCGGCGCTACGGCGGGGGACTGCCAGCGGAGGTGTGGAGCGACACGAGCGAGGCCGCCCGGCTGCTCGACGCCGCCGCCAAGCGTGGGTTCCGGTTCGGTGAGATCCCCACCGAGGCCTCCCCGGAAATCGTGCTGACCAGGCTCACCGCCCTGGCCGCGGGCACGCACTGAAGGGATCCGACGTGGACGACGTGGAGATCGTGGGCTGGGGTCATACCCCGTTTGGCCGTCTGCCCGAGGAGACTCTGGAGTCGCTGATCGTTGCCGCCGCGCGGGAGGCGATCGCGTCGGCGGGTCTGCGCCCGCGGGAGATCGACGAGATTGTTCTCGGTACCTATAACGCGGGGTTGCAGCCGTTGGCGTTTCCTTCCTCGCTGGTGCTGGAGGCCGATGACGATCTGCTGTTCACCCCGGCGACCCGGGTGGAGAACGCGTGTGCGAGCGGGTCGGCGGCGTTGCTGTGCGGGGTGCGGGCGATTCGGTCCGGGCAGGCGCGCCGGGTGCTGGTGGTCGGGGCGGAGAAGATGACCCACGCGTCGGCCGAGGTTGTCGGTGGGGCTTTGCTGGGTGCCGACTATGAGCATGCCGGCGAGTGCGCGCCTGCCGGGTTCGCGCGGTTGTTCGCCGATGTCGCCGAGGCCTACTTCACCAAGTATGGTGATCACAGTGACGCGTTGGCGCGGATCGCGGCGAAGAATCATCGTAACGGGGTGGTGAATCCGTACGCCCATCTGCGTTCCGATCTCGGCTTCGAGTTCTGTAGCACGGTCGGTCCGCGTAATCCGGTGGTCGCGGGTCCGCTGCGGCGTACGGACTGCTGTCCGGTCTCGGATGGTGCCGCCGCGGTGGTGCTGGCCGCGCCGGGTGGTGCGCCGCGTGCCCCGGCGGTGCGGATCCGTGCTCTGGCGCAGGCCAACGATTTCCTGCCGGCCGCGCGGCGTCATCCGCTGGCGTTCGCCGCCGCGCATGGGGCCTGGCAGGCGGCGTTGGGGCAGGCCCGGGTGCGGCTGTCCGACCTGCACCTGCTGGAGCTGCACGACTGTTTCACCATCGCGGAGTTGCTGGAGTACGAGGTCGTCGGGTTGTGCCCGCCGGGCGGCGGGGGGCAGGTCATCCTCGGTGGGGTCGTGGACCGGGACGGCACGCTGCCGGTCAACCCCTCCGGGGGGTTGAAGGCCAAGGGTCATCCGGTTGGTGCCACCGGGGTGTCCCAGCATGTGATGGCGGTCCTGCAGCTCACCGGCACCGCCGGGGCGATGCAGATCCCCGGGGCCACCGTCGCCGGGGTGTTCAACATGGGTGGCCTGGCGGTCGCCAACTATGCGAGTGTCCTGGAGCGTGTGCGATGAGTGATCTCACCGGGAAAAGTGACCTGACCCTGAAGGCGGTGTTCGTCGACGCGTTGGACCGGTTCGGTGCGCGTCCCGCCCTGCACTATCAGGGGCGGACCTACGGGTACGGCGAGATCGTGGCCGCGGCGAACCAGCTCGCGCACCGGCTGCGTGCGGCGGGGGTGGGGCCGGGGGTGTCGGTGGCGTTGATGATGTCCAACCGGCCCGAGTACATCGTCGCGGATCAGGCGATCCTGCGGTGTGGCGCGGTCAAGGTGGCGCTCAACGACATGCTGTCGGCCAGCGAGATCGACTACATTCTGCGGGACAGCGAGGCCCGGGTCGTCCTCGCCGATGCGGGGATGCTCCCGGCTGCGCTGCACTCCGCGCCGCCCCTGTTGGAGACGGTCATCGCCGTCGCCGACCCGGACGACTGCCCGGGCGGGGTGGTGGCGTGGCACGACGCGCTGGCCGGGCAGCCGACCACCGTGCCGGAGGTCGACCCGACACCCACCGACCCGGGGTTGATCGTCTATACCGGGGGTACGACCGGTCTGCCCAAAGGGGTGATGCACACCCAGCGGAATCTCGCGCTCAATCTGTTCTCGCACGTGATGGAGATGGGGCTGCTCGACGACGAGGTGCTGCTGTTGATGTCGCCGCTGCCGCACAGCGCGGGTTTCCTGCTGCAGGCCGGGATGCTCAAGGGGGCCCGGCACTTCCTGGAGACCAGGTTCGACCCGGAGCTGGTGCTTGAGCGGATCACCGCCGACCGGGTGACCTTCACGTTCATGGTGCCTACCATGATCTACCGGGTGCTTGACCGGGCGGCGGGCCGCGCGTTGGACCTCAGCTCGCTGCGGACCATCCTGTACGGTGCCGCGCCGATCACCCGGGAGCGGCTGGAGCAGGGCCTGGAGGTGCTCGGCCCGGTGTTCATGCAGCTGTACGGGCAGTCGGAGGCGCCGAACTTCATCACCCGTCTTCGCCGTGAGGATCATCGTCTTGATCCTGACGGGGAGCATCGGCTGGCCAGCTGTGGTCAGCCGGTCGTCATGGCCACGGTCAGGGTGGTCGACGAGGCTGGCCGGGAGCTGCCCCGCGGTCAGGTCGGGGAGATCGTCGCCGCCACGCCGTACACGATGGTGGGGTATCGGGGCCGGCCCGAGCAGACCGCCAAGGCGCTGCGGGACGGGTGGTTGCATACTGGGGATATCGGGCGGATGGATGCCGAGGGGTACGTCTATCTGCTGGACCGCAAGAACGATATGATCATCACCGGTGGGATGAACGTGTACAGCACGGAGGTGGAGAACGCGGCGGCGGCCTGTCCTGGGGTTGGGCAGGTCGCGGTCGTCGGGGTGCCGCATCCGGACTGGGGTGAGGCGGTCGTGGCGTTCGTCGTGCCCGATGATACCGGTGCGTTCGACGAGGCCAAGCTGCTGGCGCACTGTCGGGTCGAGCTTGCCCGGTACAAGCAGCCCAAGGCCGTGCGGGTCGTCGAGGCCCTGCCGACCACCGTGTACGGCAAGCTGGACAAGAAGGCGCTGCGGGCCGGCTGGCCCGGTTGGTGACGCCCAAAGTGTTGCGGCCTGGGCGGCCAGTGCGAAAATCAGCCCGAGGGTGTGTGAGTATCGTCACGAACGCGTGGCAGGGGAGCCGGGCGGGGAGCCCTCGGAAGCGAGGCGAGCTGGATGGACACCAAGGCACGTCCCACGCTGGCCGTGTCCACGAAGTTTCAGGCACCCACCTATGACACCCAGCTGGTCGGCCGGGACCGGCTTCTCGACGTGTTGCGAGATGGCCGGGCCCGGCGGCTGGCTTTGATCCACGCGCCGGCCGGGTTCGGGAAGACCACGCTGGCGGTGCAGTGGCAGCGGGTGCTGCGCGCCGAGGGGGTGCCGGTGGCGTGGCTGAGCCTCGACCGGGACGACAACGACGCGGTGTGGTTCCTCAGCCATCTCATCGAAGCGGTGCGCCGGGTCGAACCGACCCTGGGCGGTGACCTGGTCGAGGTGCTGGAGGGGCATTCCGACGACGCGCAGCGGTATGTGCTCACCGAGCTGGTCAACCAGCTTGCCGAGCATCGGCGGCCATTGGCGATCGTGCTCGACGACTGGCATCTCATCGACGCCCCGCAGGCTGTTGCCGCGTTGGAGTTCCTGCTGGAAGCGGGTCCGGCCAACCTGCATCTGATCGTCACCAGCCGGACCCGGTCGCCGGCCGTGGGCCGGTTGAAGGTGCGTAACCAGGTGACGGAGATCGACGCCACGCAGCTGCGGTTCGACCATCGGGAATCCGCGGCCTTCCTGCTTGAGCTCAACGAGTTGGATCTCGACAGCACGGACGTGCATCGGCTGTGGTCGAGTACCGATGGCTGGGTCGCCGCGTTGCAGCTGGCGACCCTGTCGCTGCGTGACAGCGCCGACCCGTCGGCGTTGATCCGCGGTTTCTCCGGGCGGCATCACTCCCTGGGTGACTATCTCGCCGAGAACGTGTTCGATGCGCTGCCCGCGGATCTGCTCGACTTCCTGCTCACGACTTCCGTCTGTGATCGGCTCTGCGGTGATCTGGCGGCGGCGGTGAGTGGGCAGCGGCGGGGGCAGGCGCTGTTGGAGGAGCTGGAACGGCGGGACTTGTTCCTGCGGCCGCTCGACGACAATCGGGAGTGGTTTCGCTACCACCATCTGTTCGTGGGTTACCTGCGCCGCCGCCTGGAGCGTGATCATGCGGATCGGGTGGTGACCCTGCACCGGACCGCGTCGGCCTGGTTCGCTGATCACGGTCTGCTCGGTGAGGCGGTCACCCATGCCCTGGCCGCCGGTAACGACGCCGGGGCGGTGGACCTGGTGGAGCGGCAGGCCATGCACCTGGTGGAGCACAGCCGGATGGCCGTCCTGCTCAGCCTGGTCAACAAGTTGCCGTCGGCGCTGCTGCCCGGCCGGTCGCGGCTGCAGATCGCGATCGCCTGGGCCAACTGTCTGCTGCAACGGGCGCAGCCCGCGCAGGTCGCGCTCGACCACGTGCGTGCCGCCCTGACACCCGACGACACCAGCGACACCGGTAAGGACATCCTCGGCGAGGCCGATGTCGTCCAGGCCTGTATCGACGTCTATGGTGACCGGATCTACCGCGCCGCTGACCTGATCGCCCCCTACATTGCGAAGAACTCCGGCTACCGGCCGTGGCTGGTCGCAGTGTCGTCCAACATCCGGACCTTCGTCGACATCCACACCTTCGCCTACGACACCGCGCAGGCGCGGCAGCGGTGGGCCAATGCCTTCCACGACACCACCCGCGGGCCTTTCGCCGGCGTGTACGGGCGCTGCTTCGCCGGACTCGCGGCGTTCGCCCAGCTTGACCTGGTGACCGCCGAACGCCTGTACCGGGAAGCCGTGGCCCTCGCCCGCGAAGCCGCCGGGCCGCGCTCGCACGCCGCCCGGCTGGCCGGCGCGCTGCTGGGCCGGCTGTACTACGAGCGGGGCGACATCGACGCCGCCGAGCGGCTGCTGGAGGAGTGCCACGAGCTCGGTGCCGAAAGCGGCGTCGCCGATCTCATGATCGCCACCTACTCCACGCTGGCCCGCATCAAGACCCTGCGCGGTGAGATCGAGGACGTCTGGCACCTGCTCGACGAGGGCAGCGAGGCGGCGAGCCAGCTCGTCCTGCCTCGGTTGTCGGCCGCCGTCGATCACGAACGCCTGCGGCTGCACCTGGCCCGTGGGGACCTCGGGCGCGCCCAGAACGTGCTCGCCCGCCAAAGCGACGACGTCGCCCGCGGCGGCGACGGCATCGCCATGGCCACCCGCCACTACCAGCTCGCGATGCGCGCGCGGGTCATGGCCGCCCAGGCCGACTACGACGGTGCCCTGCGGCTGCTGTCCCAGATGCACCAGGAGAGCAGCTCCGTGGCCTGGCGGTACGCCGAAACGGCCACGCGTATCGACCTCGCGGTGGTGCACTCGCTGACCGGCGACACCGACACCGCGCTGCGCACCCTCGTGCCCGCCGTCGTCGCCGGGGCCCGCTGCGGTCTGGTGCGCACCGTTACCGACGCCGGCCCGGAACTCCTGAAGATCATTGGCGAGCTGCGGGACGCGAGCCGGTGCCGCCGGTGGCCGGTGGAGTTGCCCACCGTGCCCTCCGACTACCTGTCCAAGCTGCTCGCCACGGCCCACGCGGACGCGGAACGGGCGGCGATCCCCATCATCGATCGCCCGGCCGAGCGGAACCCCGCTCCCGAAGAGCCGCTCAACGCCCGCGAGATCGACATCCTCCGTCTGCTGGACCGCGGACTGTCGAACAAGGAAATCGCGCGTAACCTCGGTCTGACCATCAACACCGTCAAGTGGTATCTCAAGAGCATCTACACCAAGCTCGGGGTCGCTCGGCGCGGGGAATCGGTCTCGGAGGCCCGCCGGCGCCGGATCCTGGCCTGAATGCCCTGGTGGCCCTGAACGCCCTGGTAGCGGGTGCCGCTTCCACGACGGGGAGGACAGCGATGCCTGACACCCGGCTCAGCGAGGAGCAGGAAGCCCTGCGCAAGGCCGTGGAGGCGTTCGCCCGCGAGGTGGTCGCCCCCGGGGCGGCGCGGCACGACGAGGAGAAGACGTTCCCGTACGAGGTCGTCGCGCAGATGGCCGACATGGGCCTGTTCGGTCTGCCGTTCCCGGCGGAGTACGGCGGGCAGGGCGCCGACTTCTTCGCCCTCTGCCTGGCCATCGAGGAGCTGGCCCGGGTCGACTCAGCGGTGGCGATCACGCTGGAGGCCGGGGTTGGCCTCGGCGCGATGCCGATCTACCGGTTCGGCACGCCGGCGCAGCGGGAGGAGTGGCTGCCGTCGCTCGCCAGCGGGCGGGCGTTGGCCGCGTTCGGGCTGACCGAACCAGACGCGGGCAGCGACGCTGGCGGCACCCGCACCACCGCCCGGCTCGACGGCGGCGACTGGATTATCAACGGCTCGAAGGCCTTCATCACCAACTCGGGTACCGACATCACCCGGCTCGTCACCGTCACCGCTGTCACGGGGCGGACCCCGGCCGGACACAAGGAGATCTCGTCCGTCCTGGTGCCGGTGCCCACCCCCGGCTTCACCGCCGGTCCGGCCTATTCGAAGGTCGGCTGGCATGCCTCCGACACCCATCCGCTGACCTTCGACGACGTGCGGGTGCCCGCGGAGAATCTGCTCGGTGCGCGCGGCCGCGGCTTTGCGAACTTCCTGCAGATCCTGGACGAGGGCCGGATCGCGATTTCCGCGCTGGCCGTCGGGCTGGCGCAGGCCTGCGTGGACGAGAGCGTGAAATACGCGAAGCAGCGGGAGGCATTCGGCGCGCCGATCGGCCGCAACCAGGCAATCGCCTTCAAGATTGCCGAGATGGAGGCGCGGACGTACGTGGCCCGTGCCGCCTACTACGACGCGGCCTCCCGGATGCTCGCCGGCCTGCCCGTCAAGAAGGAGGCGGCGATGGCGAAGCTGTTCTCCTCGGAGGCGGCGGTGACGAATGCCCGCGAGGCCACGCAGATCCACGGCGGCTACGGGTTCATGAACGAATACCCGGTCGCCCGGCACTGGCGGGACGCCAAGATCCTGGAGATCGGCGAGGGCACCAGCGAGGTCCAGAAGATGCTGATCGCGCGCGAACTGGGTCTGTAGGTCACGAGGCTCGCGAGAACACCGCCGGCACCCCGCGAAAGATCATCAGCGGGTGGCGGCCGGCCCGGGTGCCGGGCGCCGCGCTCCCGCGGCGAGCAGGGCGGCCAGGCCGAGCCGGTGCAGCAGGTCCGCCAGCTGCGGCCGACTCATCGTCACCGCGCTGTAGGGGGTGGAGTTCAGCAGGCCGAAGGTGGCGTGGACGGCGGCGCGGGCGGTGCCCTCGGCGAGTTCGGGGCTGCGGGCGCGCAGCTGGGCGACCCAGAGCTCGACGTAGCCGCGTTGCAGCCGGCGCACGGTGCGCGCGTCGGCCGGGTTCATACTGGTCAGGTCGCGATCATGAATACGGATCAGTTCGGGTGAGTCGAGAGCGAAGGAGACGTGCCAGCGCACGAGCGCGTCCAGCGTGCCGTCCGGACTGGGCGTGCCGTCCGGACTGGGCGTGCCGTCCGGACTGGGCGCCGCGGCCGCGCGACGGGTGCCCTCGGCGAGCAGGCGTTCACTGATGCCGATCAGCAGTTCGCCGAGGATCGCCTGCTTACTCGGGAAATGCTTGTACAACGCCGGCCCGGAGACGCCCGCGGCCCGGCCAATGTCGTTGATGCTCACCCCGTGGTACCCGCGCTCGGCCATCAACCGGGCCGCGGCGGCGAGGATACGCTCCCGGCGCGATCCTGCTGGCGGCGGTTTTTCGAGGCTGAAGGACACGGTCGGCACATTACCGCCTTCCGGGACAGCCGGTGCCCGCCTGGTTAATACTGGCTAACCCAGGTTTTCAGTCGTCCGGCCCGGTGCGCGCCGGTCCACGCGGGGCCGCGGCCCCGCGCTCCACCGGCGCGAACAGGACGATCAACGGCGCCAGGAAGAGCGCGGGCAGGATCACCCACAGCGGTCGCCCGGCCCACCAGGTCGCGGTCGGTTCGTCGGGCATCGGCAGCCCGACCGCCCGCATCGTGACCATCGCGAGCAGCAGGGCCGTCATGTGCCACAGGAACACGGTCATGATCACGGCGTTGCCCGTGACGACCGCCGTCCACGGCCGGCGCCGGGCCAGCATCCGGTTCAGGGCGGGTGCGGCGAGCAGGATCAGACCGAGCTGGAAGACGGCGAGCACGGCGATCGCAGCGGTCGTCGGGAACATGTTGCCGCGTCTGGCTCCCTCGGTGGCGACCATCGATCGCGGATACTCGTCGAGCGTCGTCACCAGGGCCAGCCCCGCCAGCCCGCAGAGCGCCGTCAGCAGCGCCCGCCGCGGCCCGCGCAGGACGCCGTCCCGCCAGAAATACCCGAGCTGGTGGGCGAAAACCCAGACGAGACCGGTGTTGACATAGCCGAACACCGTGCTGCCGGTGCCGAACCGCGCCAGGTCGACGAGCGCCACGACCGCGCCCAACAGCAGGATGAACCGGCGGCCGAACCGCCGATGGACCGCCGCGGTCACCGGCACGACCAGGATGACCCCCAGGTACGCCGCGAGAAACCACAGCGGCACCAGCACGGCCCGTCCATAGCGCAGCAGACCCGGGTAGTCGGGGACCGCGAGCAGCAGGACGGCGTCGACCGCCGCCCAGACGACGGCGAACACCGCCATCGGGGGCAACAGGCGGCGCAGCCGCCCCCGCAGGAAGCGCCGTGCCCGCGGGCCCCAGGGACGCGCGGGATCATCGCGCGGGGACCCCGTGGCGCGACCGGCCGCGTCCCAGGCCGCCAGGTGGGCGAAGCCACCGATGACGAAGAACACCGGCATCACCTGGAGCAGCCAGGTCGCGAGCCAGGCGAACGGTATCCGCGCGATCGGATTGGGCATCACGAGGACGCCCCCGCGAAAGTGGTCGATGGACAGGGCCCAGTGCCACAGCACCACGACACAGACGCTCGCCAGGCGCAGGAAGTCGACGTCGCGCGCCCGGGACGGCGGGGTGGAGTCGACGAGCCGGCCCACGGACCGCTCCACGGACCGGCCCATGGAGCGGCCCATGGAGCGCAGCCCGCCCCACGGTGACCACACACCGCCAGGCTGCCAGACGCGGCGCCCCGGCGATTGCCGGGACGGACCCGGCACCTGAAACTGCCGTGAAACCGCGATGAACCCGGCGGGCCGCACGCTCATCCCATGGCAGCAGACCTTCTCGGGCAGCCGGACCAGCGGTCTAGGAGGTCGCCCGCGGGGGTGCCGGCGTCCCCGTCCCCGGCGGTGACGCGGTCCGCGGCGGGCGGGGGAGAGTCCGCCGCGGGCGGTTCGATTCCGAGCCAGTCGTCTGGTGCCCGGCCGGTCCTCCCTCACCCCGAGCAAGATAATCAACGGTGTTGACGCCCACTCGGCTATCATGATCAACAAAAGATCGGTGGGTCCGGCGGGCCCGGTGGGCCGGTAACCCATGGCCCCAGCCCGCTGGCGATGATCCGCGGCCATCATCCATGATCGGCTGGGCGGCCAATCAACACGGGAATTTCACCGTCCGTTTTTTTTATATTTCGCCGCCGGTATTCCGGAACGATATTTTTCTGCGGGGAGGTGCCGTGGAGACCCGCATGGAGTTCCGCTATCTCGTCTCGTTCCTCGCAATCGCCGAGGAACTGCACTTCGGGCGGGCGGCGGCCCGGCTGCACCTGGCCCAGCCGTCGCTGAGTCAGCAGCTCCAGCGCCTCGAACGGGAGGTCGGTGTCGAACTGGTTAGCCGGACCTCCCACGAGGTGCGGCTCACCGCGGCCGGCCGCGCGTTCGAGGTCGAGGCCCGGCGGGTCCTCGACACCGCGCGCCGGGCCGTGTCGGCGGCCCGGGAGGCGGCCTCGGGCCGCGTGGGCGTGCTGACCATCGGCTTCAACTTCCCCGCCGGGCAGCGGGTGCTCCAGCCGACCCTCGTCCGGTTGGGCGCCGACTACCCTGGCATCTCCACGGTTCTCTGGGAGGCCCGCAGCGGACCGACGCTCGCCGCCCTGCACGACCGCAAGGTGGACGTGGCGCTCGTGTTCGGCGGGGCGCCGGCCGTCGGGCTGCAGTCGCGACGGATTCTCACCCTGCCGCTGGTCGCCATCGTCGGCCACCACCATCCGTGGGCCGACCGCCAGCAGGCGTCGTTCCGGGAGCTCGCGCGTCAACGGTGTGTGTTGTTCCGGCGGGAACAGAGCCCCGCCATGCACGACGCGATCCTCGCCGCGGCCGGCCGGGCGGGCATCAGCCTGACGGTCGCCGACGAGGTCGACGACTCGGGTGCCACGGGGATCATCGTCACGACGAAGTCGGTCGTGGGATTCGCCTCGTCCGTCCGCAGTGGTTTCGTGCCCGGCAAGGGCCTGGCGGCCGTGCGGCTCGTCGAGCCGGTGCCCACCGTCGGGGTGCAGGTGGTCTGGCACCCCGACCCGCCGCCCGTCGTCGAGGCGTTCCTGCGCAGCTTGGACAACGCGGGTCCCTTCGGGGAGGACGCCGTCCCCGCGCCTGCCGCGCCGCAGGTGCCGGTCCTCGCCCACGACGGGCAGCCGGCTTCCGGTGGTTGAGCCCGCACCCCCCGGCACCTTCGGGCCCCCGCCGCCGGACCGACCCGATGTTCTTCGTCACGGGCCGTTCGGCGACGGCGGCGCGTGTAGATGACGATTGGCTGGGGCAATCGTCCGTTCGAAAGTTCCGTATTGCCGGCGACGGCGCCACCCAGCAGCATCGCGGATGACAGCGGAAATCCTCGCGCACCCCGGCGCCGAATGTTCCACATGTTCCCAACGGAATGTTCCCAACGGAACACCAAGAGCGGAACATCAAGATGAACGGATGAACGTATGCGGTTGACCGTCCTGGGCTGCCGGTCGGGAATGCCGACCGGCGGTCAGTGCAGCTCCAGCTACCTCGTCTGCACCGCGGAGACGAAGATGCTGCTGGACTGCGGCCCCGGCGCCGCGACGGCGCTGAGCGCGCTGGGGCATCCCGCGGTGCTCGACGGTATTGTGATCAGTCATCTGCATTCCGATCACTGCTATGATCTCCTGCCGGTGGGGAAGGCATTGCTGGCCAGCCGGACCCGGTATCCCATGCGATTCCCGACGCTGCCGGCACGCGACATTCCGACGCGCAGCGAACCGATTCCGCTTTACCTTCCACGGGGCGGCCTGGACACCTTCCGGACATTGGCCGGACTATTTCCGGTCGCGACGATCCCGTTGCTGGACAAGGCGTTCGAGGTCGCCTTCGACGTCCGCGAGTACGACCCGGGGGAGACCTTCAAGATCGGCGACTGCCTGGTCAGCCTGCACGGGCTGCGCCACGCGGTACCGAACTGCGGGATCCGCATCGAGACGGCGGACGCCAGCCTCGCCTACACCGGCGACACCGGAGTGACCGACGCCCTCGTCGACCTCGCCCGCGGCGTCGATCTCTTTCTCGCCGAGGCCACCCTCGAGCTGACCGACGACAGCGACCACGGCCACCTCAGCGCCCTCGACGCGGCCGAGGCGGCCCGGCTCGCCGGGGTGGGTCAGCTCGTGCTCACCCACTTCGTCACCGACGACCCCGAGTGGCTGGCCGCGCGGCGCGCCGAGGCCGAGCGGGTGTTCGACGGGCCGGTGCACCTGGCCGCCCCGGCCCGCAAGTTCGACGTCGCATGACCTCCGCCGACGTCTTGCCCCCCTTGGGGGGCAGCCTGTTCCCGGGCTGCGACCTGTTCCCGGGACGCGATCACCCCTCGGGTGACGCAATCGCTCCGACGCGTGAAAGGCGACTGGTGTGACAGCCGTTTCCCGGCACGACGATGCTGCTGGACATGAACGGGACGCAGGACAAGAACGGGACGCAGGACAGGAACGCCCGGGCCGCCGTCCGCGGCGGCACCGGGCCCGGCTGGTCGTCACGGCGTTGTCCGCCGCGGTCGGCCTGCTCGCCGTGGCGGCCTGCGGCTCGGACAGCGACACCGCCTCCGGTACCCCGGCCGCGACACCGCAAGGTGACACCCCGGCGACCATCACCTTCCTGTCCTACAACTACGGCACCCCGGGTCTCGGTGGTACGGGAACCCAGGCACTGCTCGACGCCTTCGCCAAGGCGCACCCGAAGATCACGGTCAAGCCGCAGGGCGTCGCGGTGAAGGACGTCCTCACCCGGCTGCGCACCGACACCGCCGCCGGTGATCCGCCCGACGTCGCCCAGATCGGCTGGAGCAAGATGGCCGAGGCGGTCGACGCCCTGCCTATCACCCCGGTCCAGAAGGTCGCCGGCAGCGAGTGGGAGTCGGCCACCGCCGGCATCTCGAAGAGCATCCTGTCGGCCGTCTCCACCAACGGCGTCGTCGCGGCGATGCCGTTCACGATGTCGATCCCGGTCATGTACTACAACGCCGACCTGTTCCGCGCCGCCGGCCTGGACCCGCAACACCCGCCGACGACCCTCGCCGACGTCAAGGCCGCCGCTTTGAAGATCAAGGCGACCGGTAAGCAGGGCGTCTACATCAGCGTCGTCGACAGCGGGAAGTCGGACTACCTGACCCAGTCGGTCGTCAACTCCAACGGCGGCTCGCTGGTGGACAAGAACGGCGGCGTCACCCTCGACAAGCAGCCGGCCGTCGAGGCGCTGGCCACGATCGCCGACCTGACCGCCTCGGGTGCCCAGCCCGGAGTCAAGGCCGAAGCGGCCCTGGCCGCGTTCACCAAGGGTGACCTCGGCATGTTCGTCACCAGCACGGCGCTGCTCGCCAGCGCCCAGAAGGCGGCGGCGGGCAAGTTCGAGCTGCGCACCGCGGGTCTGCCGTCCTTCGGCACCAAACCCGCCCGCCCGACCTACTCCGGCGCCGGGCTCGCGGTGCTGGCCAAGGACCCGGCCAAGCAGCGCGCCGCCTGGGAGTTCATCAAGTTCCTCACCTCCGACGAGGGCTTCGAGATCATCACCTCGAAGATCGGTTACCTGCCGCTGCGACAGAGCGTGGCGACGAAGCTCGCCGGCACCCCGATCGTGAAGCTGCTGGAACCGGCCCTCGACCAGCTCGACACCGTCACCCCCTACACCTCGTTCCGCGGGGCGAAGGCCAACCAGGCCGTCGTCGTGCTGCAGGACGAGGCCGTCGAACCGATCGTCCTGCGCGGGGCCGATCCCCAGGCGACCCTGAGCAAGGCCGCCGAGAAGATCCGCGCACTCTCCTCCTGATGATCGGCACCCGGCCCCGCGCGGCACGCCCGCGCGGGGTCCTCCCGGCCACGGTGGCACGCCGCGCCGTGCCGTGGCTCTACCAGACGCCGGTACTGGTGTCGCTGGCGGTCTTCGTCTACGGGCCGCTGCTCTTCGAGGCGTACCTGAGCCTGACGAACTGGGACCTGATCAAACCCGACCAGGACTTCGTGGGGCTTGCCAACTTCCGCGGCCTGTTCGAGGGCGAAGAGTTCCCCCGGGCGCTGAGCCGCACCGGCCTCTACGTCCTGGTGATGTTGCCCTTCGCGACGGTCGTCCCGATGGCGCTGGCGATCATGTTGTGGAAGCGGCCCGGTCGGACCAGCGACATCTACCGGGCCCTGCTGTTCCTGCCGGTGATGCTCGCCCCTGTCGCGAACGCGCTGTCCTGGCGGTTCGTCCTCGACCCGCTCGGCGGGATCGTCAACGTCGTCACCGGCGGGCTGGGCCTGGGCGAGCGGGACTGGCTCGGTGATCCCTCGACCGCCCTCGCCGCCATCTCGCTCGTCACCGCGGCCCGGTTCGTCGCGCTCAACATGCTGCTCTACGGCGCGGCACTGGCCGCGATCGACCGGCGCTGCCTCGACGCCGCCCGCGTCGACGGCGCCACCGAATGGGAGATCACCCGCCGTCTCGTGGTCCCCCAACTGCGTGGCACCACGATCCTGCTGTCGTTCCTGTGCGCGGTGTTCGCCGGGCAGTGGACGTTCACCAACATCGCCGTGCTCACCCAGGGCGGCCCCGACAACACCACCGACAACGTCTACTACCGTCTGTACACCTACGCGTTCACCTACTTCGACGCCGGGACGGGCGCGGCGGCGGCGCTGACGATCGTGGTGGTCCTGTGCGCCCTGTTCGGCCTGTCGACGCTGGCCCGCCGCGTCGCCGGCACGTTCGGCGCCCCGGGCCGGGACCGGCCGACCACCCGGCTCGCGGCCGCCCTCGCCGCCCCGCTGACCGCGCTGACCAGGAGGCGCCGTGCCGCGCTCTGATGTCCAGGCCACCCGCGCCGCCGGCCGGCACGTGGTACTCGCCGTGGCGGTCGTCGCGATGCTCTTCCCGATGCTGTGGGCGCTGACCACCTCGTTCAAGCCGCCCGCGGACATCTACGGCGCCAACCCGCTGCCCATCCCGGCCAGCCTGAGCAACTACCGCAACGCCATCGACGGGTTCCCCATCGGCCGACTGCTGCTGAACACCTTCGTCATGGCGACGGGCGTGACCATCCTGCACCTCGTCGCCGGGGTACTCGCCGCCTGGTCGTTCGTCCGTTTCTCCCACGCCGGGCAGCGGCTCGTCTCCGCGCTGGTGGTCATCGCCCTCGTCGTCCCGCCGCAGGCCCTGATGATCCCACAGTTCCTGCTGGTCTCCCGGCTGGGCTGGCGCAACACCTTCGCCGGGCTGATCGTGCCGCAGCTGGCCACCTGCTCGCTGGCGGTGCTGCTGCTGCGCGAGCACATCCGCGGCATCCCGCCGACCCTGCTCGGCGCCGCGACCCTCGATGGCGCCAGCCACGCCGAGACGCTGCGCCACATCGTCCTGCCGCTGCTGCGCCCCGCGCTCGCGGCGGTGGCCGTCGTCGTGTTCATCACGACGTGGAACGAGTATCTCTGGCCCACCCTCGTCGCGCCCCACCGGGACACGACGACCATCCAGCCGGGCCTGCAGATGTTCGAGACCCAGGAGGGCCCGGAGTACGGCCCGTTGCTCGCCGGGGCCATGCTCGCCTCGATCCCGGTGACCATCGTCTATCTCTTCGCCTCCCGCCGCATCACCGACGCTTTCCTCCAAGCTGGCCTGAGATGAGCACCGGATGACCGACACCACCGTGACCAGCCGGCCGATCCTCGGCGAGGCCCCACCGCCGGAGCTCCCCGCCCCCAGCGGGGGGGTGCACTTCCGTGGGATCATGCGCCGGTACGGCGGCACCGGGCGGCCCGCGCTCGACGTCGCCGACCTGCATCTGCCGCACCGGTCCTTCACGGTGATCGTCGGGCCGTCGGGATGCGGGAAGTCGACCGCGCTGCGGGTCATCACCGGGCTGGAGACCCCCGACGAAGGCCGGTTGACGATCAACGGGGTGGACGTCACGGCGACGCCACCGGGCGCGCGCGGGGTCTCGATGGTCTTCCAGGACTTCGCGCTCTACCCACATCTCACCGTCGAGCAGAACATCGCCTTCAGCCTGCGGCTCGAGGCGAAGCACAACCGCGGCCGCCTCGGACTTCTGCGCCGGGGGGCGGGCGGGGCGGGCCCGAGCCGTGGCGAGATCTCCCGCCGGGTCACCGAGGCCTGCGTCCTGCTGGGGCTCGCCGACCTGCGACACCGCCGACCTGGGCAGCTCTCCGGTGGTGAGCGCCAGCGTGTCGGCCTCGCCCGCGCGATCGTGCGCCGCCCGAGTGTGCTCCTGCTCGACGAGCCCCTCTCCGCGCTCGACGCCCAGCTACGCCAGCAGGCCCGGGCCGAACTCGTGCGCCTGCACCGCGAGCTGGGCAACACCGTCGTTCTCGTCACCCACGATCAGCTCGAGGCGCTGTCCATGGGCACCCATCTGGTGGTCATGAACGGCGGACGGGTGGCGCAGGCCGGCACGCCCGAGCAGGTCTACCGCCGGCCGGCCGATGTCTTCGTCGCCGCGTTCGTCGGCAGTCCGGCGATGAACCTGCACCTGGTCGAGGTGACGAACGGCGGTGGGGCGCTCGCGGCACCGGGGCTGTCCGCGCGCCTGGCCGGACCGCTGACGCTGCCCCGGGCCTGGCTCGGCTGGCGGCCGGGGGACGGCGTCATCGAGGCCGGGCCCGATCGGGCCGCGGCAGCGGGCGGCCTGGCCGGTGCGGGCCTGGCCGGTGCCGGCCTGGTCATGGAGGGGCTGGTCGACGTGGTCGAGTTCACCGGGGACGTGGTCGTCGTCCACTGCGTGAGCGGGGCCGCCGCGGCGGGGGAGACCGGCGAGTGGGACGCCGGCCCGGACGAGGTCGGCCCGGCCCGGTGGGCGGTGACCGTCCCGGCCCAGGCCGGCGTCCCGGACGTCGGCACCCCGCTACGGGTCCGGGTCCCCGCGCGCCGACTGCACCTGTTCGACCCGGTCAGTGGGCAGCGCGTCGACGAGATCGATGACGACGCCGACGACCTCGCCGTCGCCGACGAGCCGACATGACCGAACCGCTGCCCGCGGGACGTCCCGCCCCCGTGGGGGAGACCGCGCCCCCAGGGGAGGCCGCGCCCCGGGCCGCCGGCGTGGTGCCGTGGGCGATCTGGTGCGATTTCGGCGGAGTGCTGACGTCGTCGATCGCTGTGGCGTTCCGCGACCTGGTCGCCGCCGTGGGCGTACCCGCCCACGAGCTGCGCCGGGCGTTCGACCAGGTGGCGGCGACGTGGGGCCTGCGCACGTTGGGCCCCCTCGAACGGGGCGTGGTCAGCCAGCACGACTGGGGGATCCTCGTCACGGACGCCCTCGGGCCAGCCCACCCGCCGCGCATTGACCTGTCCCGGTTCGGGGACCATTGGTATGCCGGTCGTACCCTGGAGTCGGTGATGGTCGACGGGCTGCTGCGCGCCCGCGCCGCCGGCCTGCGGGTGGGACTGCTGACCAACAGCGTGGCCGAGTGGGAGCCGCTGCGCCGCGCGCTGCTGCCCGACTGGTCGGTCTTCGAGTCAATCATCAACTCCCATGAGATCGGGATCGGCAAGCCCGACCCGGCCATCTACGACCTCGCCGAACGCACGTTCGGCCAGCCCGGCCCGGGCTGCGTCCTCATCGACGACGCCGCCGCGAACTGTGAGGCAGCGCGCCGGCGCGGCTGGACGGCGATCCATCACCGCAGCGTCGCGGACACGCTGGCCGAGCTGGCCGCGGTGACCGGGGTTCCCGAGCTGGCCGGCTAGACCGGGCCGGTACCGGGCGGGGGTGCGGTGACCGGGGTTTCCGAGCTGGCCGGCTAGACCGGGCCGGTGACCCGCTGGCGGGTGCGGCCCGGGTCGGGTCGGACGTCCACCACGAATGGTCCGAAGGGCCCCCGGGTAGGCAACCTCTGGCGGTCGCGAGGATGCTCGCCGGCGGCGACGATGATGTTCGGAGCCATCGGACGTCGGCGTTCATCTGTCCACACCGCCGGCGTCACCCGTCCGACCGTCCGACCGTCCGACCGTCCGACGCGGTGCGACGAGCGTCGACCGCCGTGTCCCGACCCGCCAGACCTGCCACGCGACCCCCTGGAGGGGCCATGACCATCCAGTACGTGCGGGATGCGACGCCCTCCACCGGGGCGGACGACCATCACGCGGCCGGAGGGATGTTGTCCCCGACGAACCCGCCGTCCCCCGCCTCAACCCCGGCCCAGCCCCGGCTGCGCGCCCTGTACCTGTCCGAGCTGGAGACGTTCGAGACCTACGAGACGCACAGCGCCACGCTGCACCTGGCCGCCGATCGCGTGTACAAGCGCAAGAAGCCGGTGAACCTGGGCTTCCTCGACTTCACCGACCGCCGCACCCGGGAGTCGGTCTGCCGGTCGGAGGTCGCGCTCAACCGCCGGCTGGCCCCCGACGTCTACCTGGGTGTCGCCGATCTCCTCGACGACACCGGTGAGGTGATCGACCACCTGGTCGTGATGCGGCGGATGCCGGCGAGCCGGCGGCTGTCCACCCTCGTCCGCCGGCGCAGCCGGGTCGGCCCGGCACTGCGCACGGTCGCCCGGGCGCTGGCGGTGTTCCACCAGCGGTGCGAGACCTCACCGGAGATCGCGGTGGCGGGGCAGCGGGCGACCCTGGAGGGGCTGTGGCGGGAGGGCCTGGAAGGCATCTCCCCCTACCGCGGCACCCTGCTGGACGCGGCGGTGGTCGACGAGATCGGCGAACTGGCGCTGCGCTACCTGGCCGGCCGGGAGACCCTGCTCGGCGATCGGGTGCGCGCCGGGTGGATCCGCGACGGGCACGGCGACCTGCTCGCCGACGACATCTACTGCCTCGGCGACGGACCCCGTATCCTCGACTGCATCGAGTTCGACCCGCGGCTGCGCTTCGGTGACGTCCTCGGCGACGTCGCGTTCCTGGCGATGGATCTGGAACGCCTCGGCGCGCCGGAGGAGGCCGCCGAGTTCCTCGACGCCTACCGGGAGTTCAGCGGCGAGGTGCACCCGCGGTCGTTGCAGCATCTCTACGTCGCCTACCGGGCGTTCGTCCGGGCGAAGGTGACCTGTATCCGGGGCGGGCAGGGTGATCCCGACGCGGCCGAGGAGGCCCGCCGGCTGCTGGCCGTCGCCCACCGTCATCTGCGGGCTGGCCGGGTCCAGCTCGTCGTGGTCGGCGGGCTGCCCGGGACGGGCAAGACGACCCTGGCCGGCCGGCTGGCCGGGGTCGGTGACGGCTGGGTGCTGCTGCGCTCCGACGTGATCCGCCAGGAGCTGACCGGGATGCCCCTGCGTGAGGGCGGGCCGGCCGCGGACACCACCGCCGGCGGGTATGCCAGTGCCCTGCGCAACGCCAGCGGCACCGCCACGAGAACCGGGGCCCGCCGCGACGCCGGTACCGGCGCGGCCGCGACCTCCGACCCCGCGACCTCCGACCCCGCGGACGGCGACCCCGCGACCTCCGACCCGCGGTTCGGCACCGGGCGCTACGCCCCCGAGATCACCGACGCGACGTACGCCGAGATGCTGCGCCGCGCCGAGGCGGCTCTCGCCCGCGGGGAACGGGTGGTGCTGGACGCATCCTGGTCGAGCGCGCGTCACCGCCGGGCCGCCGCCGAGCTCGCCGCAAGCGTCTGCGCCGACCTGGTGGAGCTGCACTGCGTGACGGCACCGGAGGTGGCGGCCGCCCGGATCGGGCGCCGCGCCGCCGCGGGCACCGACCCGTCGGAGGCGACGATGGCCATCCACCGGGCGATGGCTGCCCGTGCCGACCCCTGGCCGTCGGCGACGGTGGTACGCACCGCCGTCCCGGTCGCCGAGGCCCTGCAGACGGTCCTCGCCCACCTCGACTGACGTCGCTCGGCGGGTCCGGCGCGACCATCCCCGCGCGGTGCCGTCGCGTCTCCGGGCGCCGTCACTTCTCGATGCGGGTGGCGTACACGGCGGCCTGGGTGCGGCTGGACAGCTCCAGCTTCTCCAGGATGGCCGAGACGTAGTTCTTCACCGTCTTCTCGGACAGGTGGATCCGCCCGGCGATCTGCCGGTTGGTCAGCCCCTCCGCGATGAGGACGAGGATCTGGCGTTCCCGCTCGCCGAGGGTGGCAAGCTTGCGGTCCTCGGCCGGGCCCTCCCGCAACCGGGTGAGGACCCGCTGGGTGACGGCCGGGTCGAGCAGGGAACGGCCCGCGGCGATCGTCCGGATGGCCCCGACCAGGTCCGTGCCCCTGATCTGCTTGAGCAGGTAGCCGGCGGCCCCGGCCATGATGGCGGCGAACAGGGCGTCATCGTCGTCGTAGGAGGTGAGGATCAGGCAGCCGATCTCGGGGTGCGCCGAGCGCAGATCCCGGCAGACGTCGATACCGTTGCCGTCCTCGAGGCGGGCGTCGAGCACGGCCACGTCCGGCCTCGTCGCCGGGATCCGGCGCAGTGCCTCCGCCGCGGTGGACGCCTCTCCGACGACCTCGATGTCACCGTTCTCGGAGAGCATCTCGCGGATGCCACGCCGGACGATCTCATGATCGTCCAGGAGGAAGACCCGTACGGTGCTCACGGTGCCGACGATACTCACGGTGCCGACGATACCGTCCATGGTCGTCGCCCGAACCGGTTCGGCATGGTGCCGGGAGGGTGCGCGGGTGCGGGCGGGCCCGTTGCGGGCCCGTTCGAGCCGTCCGGCTCACCCGGGTGAACCCGCCCGCGTGAGCGCACCGCCCCCGGCCTGGGGCCCGCAGCGGCTGGCGACCGCACAACCGGTGAGAGCCGGCGGCTACCCGAGATGGTTACCCGAGGCGGGCGACGCCGCCGTAGACACTGACCTCGGCATCGGTCGGCCCCTCGCCCTCGGCGGCGGGCTCCTCCGGCCGCCACCGATGGACCATCTCCACCCCGGGATCGATGAGCTCCAGGCCGGCGAAGAACCGTTCCACTTCGGCCCGGGTGCGCTGCTGCCCGGGGATGCCCCGGGAGCGGTACGTGATGAAGAGCTGCTCCATGCTGGGGTTGACGTCGGCGGTGGCGTGGGTGAGCGCCAGATAACTGCCCGATGGCAGGGCCGCCAGCAGCCGGCCGAGGATGCCGTAGGGGTCATCCGCGTCGGGGATGAAATGGAAGATCGCGATCATGGACAGGGCGACCGGCTGAGTCAGGTCGAGGGTGTCGCGCAGTTCCGGGGCGGCCAGAATGCGCTCCGGGTCGCGCAGATCCGCGTCGAGGTAGGCGGTGCGGCCCTCGGGGGTGCTGGCGAGCAGGGCCCGGGCGTGGGCGAGCACGATCGGGTCGTTGTCGGTGTAGACGATCCGGGCGTCGGGGGCGATGCCCTGGGCGACCTCGTGCAGGTTCGGGGACGTGGGGATGCCGGTGCCGATGTCGAGGAACTGGCGGATCCCGACCTCGGTGGCCAGGAACCGGGTCGCCCGGCGCAGGAACGCCCGGTTCTCCACCGCGGCGATGCTGGCGCCCGGGAAGGCGGCCCGTGCCTGCTCGGCCGCCTCCCGATCAACGGGGAAGTTGTCCTTGCCACCCAGGAAGTAGTCGTACATCCGGGCCGCGTGCGGCTGGTCGGTCCTGAGGTCGACCGGGCTGCGTTCCTCCGCAAGGCTCTTCCACCACTGCCCGACCTCTGGGTCGTGTCGGTCCGCGCTCGTCACCGCAATCAGCCCCTTGGTAATTGGACGATCCTTACCAAATACCCTAGTGGGGGCGGATTTCGTGTTCCTTTACGGGCGTCAGAATCGGTCGACGGCGGTGACCCGGACCACCGCGACCCCCGCCTCGTCCGAGGCGGTCAGGTCGATCTCCGCGCTGAAGCCCCAGTCATGGTCCCCGGCCGGGTCGTCGAAGATCTGTCGCGCCGTCCACGTCCCCGGCGTCCCCGGCTTCTCGTCGAGGATGAGCAGACCCGGCCCCCGCGCGTCCGGACCGGTGCCGATCTCGCCATGCTCGGCGAAGTACGGCTCCAACGCCGCCCGCCACCCGTCGGCGTCGAACCCGCCGTCATACCCGCCGTCGAGCTCGCCGAGCGTGTCGTAGCGGCGCAGCGCGGCAAGCTCGACCCGGCGGAACAGCGCGTTGCGCACCAACACCCGAAATGCCCGGATGTTGCCCGTGACCGCCGGTGGCCGCTCGTCGACGCCACCACCGCTCGCCGTGGTGCCCGCCGTGGCGCCCGCGCCGTCCCCGGCCGGGTTGCTCAGCCGCTCCCACTCGTCGAGGAGGCTGGAGTCGGTCTGGCGGACCAGTTCCCCCAGCCACTCGGTCAGGTCGACGACCTCCTCGGTGCGGGCGTCCTCGGGCACCGTCTGGCGCAGCGCCTTGTAGGCGTCGGCCAGGTAGCGCAGCAGCAGCCCCTCGGAGCGGGCCAGCCCGTAGAACGCCACGTACTCGGCGAACGTCATCGCCCGCTCGTAGAGCTCCCGCGCCACCGACTTCGGCGCCAGCTCGTAGTCGTCGACCCAGGGATGCCCCCGCCGGTACAGGCCGAACGCCGCGCCCAGCAGCTCCGCCAGCGGCTGGGGATAGCTGACCTCCTCCAGCAGCTCCATCCGCCGGTCGTAGTCGACGCCCTCGGCCTTCATCGCCGCGACCGCCTCCCCCTTCGCCTTCGACAGCTGGGCGTGCAGCACCTGCCGGGGATTGTCCAGGGTCGCCTCCAGCACCGAAAGCACATCCAGCGCATAGGAGGGGGAGGCCGGGTCGAGCAGCTCCAGCGCGGCCAGCGCGAACGGGGACAGCGGCTGATTGAGCGCGAAGTCGAGCTGCAGGTCCACCGTCACCCGCACGCCGCGGCCAAGCTCGTCGGGGGTGTCGAGGCGCTCCACCACCCCGGCCGCCAGCAGCGCCCGGTAGATCGCGATCGCCCGGTGGATCAGCCGGCGCTGAGTGGCGCGATCCGAATGGTTGTCGGTGAGCAGGTGGCGCATCGACGCGAACGCGTCCCCCGGCCGGTTGATCACGTTGAGCAGCATCGCGTGGTTCACGGTGAACTGGGAGGTCAACGGCTCGGGTTCGGCCGCGATGAGCCGTTCGAACGTCGCCAGGCCGTACCCGACGCTGCCCTCGGGGGGCTTCTTGCGGACCACCTTGCGCCGCTTCTTCGGATCGTCCCCGGCCTTCGCCAACGCGCGTTCGTTTTCGATCACATGCTCGGGGGCCTGCACGACGACGTTGCCGACCGGGTCGTAGCCGGCCCGCCCGGCCCGCCCGGCGATCTGATGGAACTCCCGTGCCGACAGCAGCCGCACCCTGCTCCCGTCGTACTTCGACAGGGAGGTGAACACCACCGTGCGGATCGGCACATTGATCCCCACCCCCAGGGTGTCCGTGCCGCAGATGACTTTCAGTAGCCCCGCCTGGGCGAGCTGCTCCACCAGCCGGCGGTACTTCGGCAGCATTCCGGCGTGATGCACCCCGATGCCGTGGCGGACCAGCCGGGACAGCACCTTGCCGAACCCGGCGGTGAACCGGAAGTTCCCGATCGTCCTCGCGATCGCGTCCTTCTCCGCCCGGGTCGACACGTTCACGCTCATCAGCGCCTGCGCCCGTTCCAACGCCTGCGCCTGGGTGAAGTGCACGACGTAGACGGGAGCCTGGTGGGTCTCCAGCAGCTCACCGATCGTCTCGTGCATCGGCGTGGTGACGAACCGGTAGAACAGCGGCACCGGACGCTGCGCGGAGCGCACCACCGTGGTCTCGCGCCCGGTGCGCCGCGTCAGGTCCGCCTCGAACAGCGACACGTCACCGAGCGTCGCCGACATCAGGATGAACTGGGTGTGCGGCAGTTCCAGCAGCGGCACCTGCCAGGCCCAGCCGCGGTCGGGGTCGGCGTAGTAGTGGAACTCGTCCATGACGACCTGACCGACGTCGGCGGCGACCCCGTCGCGCAGCGCGATGTTCGCCAGTACCTCCGCCGTGCAGCAGATGATCGGCGCCGTGTCGTTCACGCTGGCGTCCCCGGTCATCATCCCGACCTGCGCCGCGCCGAACATCGCGCACAACGCGAAGAACTTCTCCGACACCAGCGCCTTGATCGGCGCGGTGTAGAAGGTACGCCGCCGCGCCGCCAGCGCCGCGAAGTGCGCCCCCGCCGCGACCAGGCTCTTGCCCGACCCGGTCGGCGTCGCCAGGATCACGTTCGACCCCGAGACGATCTCGATCAGCGCCTCGGACTGCGCCGGGTACAGCTCCAGCCCCTGCTCTGCGACCCACCTGGTGAACGCGTCATAGAGTGCGTCGGGATCGGGCCCGCCGCCGGGCCCGTCGTCGGGGCCGGTCAGGTCCGGGTTCTTCGAGTCGGGGTCCTTCGGGTGGGGGTCCTTCGGGTGGGCGGCCCGTTCGCCGTCATGGCCGGTGCCGGAAGTCGGGGGAAGGTGGTCGGTGAGTGTCATGGTCGTTCGATCGTGCCTGACGAACGCCGCCCACGGCTCTCGGGTGGGCGGCCCGTGACGCTCTGCTACCCGGGACGGACGGTGTTCGTGAAGTCCGCTTTCCGCGCCTCGATGCGGGGGTACACCCAACCCGGTTCTGGCGGGTAGCACCAACGCCCCGATCCGGAAAACCGACCACAGGTAGCACTGACAATCCCCCAGACACGGAGGGAAACACGTGTCCCGTGAATCCGAACTGCAGTCGGCCATCGCCGCCTCTGCCGCTGTATCCGGCAGCACCGATTCCGTTATCATAAAATCTACCGTCACCACGTCCGGTACGGCTACCACGTCCGGTACGGCCAAATCCATCCCCACGACCACCCTCGGATCGGGCACCCTCGGATCGGGCACCCTCGGTTCTGCCGCGGCGCGCGTCGCAGCATCCCGGCCCGGTGACTACGACGGGTGTCCGCCGGGCCGGTCCCGCCCCGACCCGACCCTGCCGTCGGGGCCGCCGCTCCCGGCCAGGGCCACCGGGCCGAGGCGGTCGACCCGTCCCGACGTGGCGGACCAGTCGAAGACCCTCGGCGAGCAGGTTCTGCTCGCGTTCTTCATCGTCGTGCCCCTGCTTGCCCTGCTCGCCGCGGTCCCGCTGGCCTGGGGGTGGGGGCTGGGCTGGCACGACCTGGTCATCGGTGCCGTCATGTACCTGATCACCGGATTCGGTGTCACCGTGGGCTACCACCGGCTGTTCACGCATGGTTCCTTCCGGACCGGTCGGCCGCTGCGGATAATCCTCGCCGTCGCCGGGAGCCTCGCCATCGAAATGGGGGTGACCGACTGGGTCGCGGCCCACCGGCGGCATCACAAATACTCCGACCAGGCAGCTGATCCGCATTCACCGTGGCGTTTCGGTCATCATGGCAGGGGCCTGGCGAAAGGGTTCCTGCACGCCCATGTCGGATGGCTTTTCCACCCGGAACGGACCGCGCCGGAGACGTTCTGCCCGGATCTGCTCGCCGATCGGGACATCGCGGCGATCTCGGCCCGCTTCCCCTGGCTCGTCGCCGCCTCGGTGCTGCTGCCGCCGCTGGTCGGCGGCCTGTGGAGCATGTCCTGGGCCGGGGCCGCGACCGCGTTGTTCTGGGGAGCGCTGGTCCGTATCGCGCTGCTGCACCACGTCACCTTCTCCATCAACTCGATCTGCCACACGATCGGCACCCGACCGTTCGCGGCCCGGGACCGCTCCAGCAACGTGTGGTGGCTGGCCATACCCTCGCTGGGGGAGTCGTGGCACAACCTGCACCACGCCGACCCCACCAGCGCCCGCCACGGCGTCCTGCCCGGCCAGATCGATCCCAGCGCCGCACTCATCCGCCTGTTCGAGAAGCTCGGCTGGGCGCACGACGTGCGGTGGCCCACCGCCAAACGGATCGCCGCCCGCCGAGTGGACGCCGGCGCGGGGCGTTGAGAAACGACGTCGAACGTCATAGCTTGGCCGGAAAAAACCGGCATGGGCTTTAAGCGTGCCATCTCGGTCGAATCTTCACTGCCGGGCCCCTTTACCCCAACGGAAGCGTCCCTGGACGGGGGAGAGCGGTCTGCGACGGCGTCCGGGTGCTGCGGGACCGCAGCCGGGGAACACAAGGGGGAGGGCTCGGTCAGCCGGCCATCCGTACCGTGCCGGCGCCACCTCGGGCCCCGCCTCCGGCGCCACCGCGGGCGCCCGCGGGGCCGGCCGAACCGCCTTGCCGGTCGGAGACCCGCAGGATGCGGCCGGGCGGCTGTTCGTCTCCGCTGAGCCAGTATCCGCGGTCGCGGCGTAACCCGGCCCGTTCCGGGGAAAGACAGGCCCCCTTCACCCGATGCGCGTCGAAGCCGGTGGTGGTGCCGGCGAAGGTCTCGTGGCAGGACGGGCAGTGCGCCGCGGTCAGCGCCGTCCAGCGCACGTCGCAGCCGCCGCAGCTGAGCAGGATGGGGCGTTCGTACTCGCTGTCCCGTCCTGCCATGAAACCGCCTCTTCCCGCGAAGGTTCCGATCTCCCGTCGTCGGATTCTTGCCGCTCAACGTTTCCAACGTGGGCATTTCGGCTTTCTAGCTCTTCGGGCGCGTCGCGTCACCGGGCTGCCACTGGCCGCCGGGGGTGCCGTGGACCCTGGCACCGCGACCGTGAGTACTGGCCCGACAGCCGTGAGCACCGTCCCGGAGGGGCGCGAACTGTCGGACCCGCCGGTGAGAATCGACCAGTGACGTCGGCATCCCCGTCCTACCCGGAGTCGGGCCTGCTCGCCCGGCTGCGGGCCGACGGGTTCGTCCGCCGGGATCTGCTCGCCCTGGTCCCGCTGGGCGGAGCCGGCCTCGGGGTGGCCTACCGGCCCCGGGCCGCGTCCGCGCCCACGGTGAGCGGTGGCACCGGTCGGGAGGACACGGACGGTCGGGAGGGTGCGGACAGCCCGGAGGGTCTGAAGGGTAGGGACGGCCCGCGTGGGGCGGGCGGTGCGGTGGCGCCGGGCGTGGTGCGGCTCGCGGTTCCCCTGGCCGGGGCCGGCCAGGCCGCGCGGGTGCTCGCCGGGATCGAGGCGTTGCTGGCACCCCGCTGGGTCTGGTGGTCGGCGCGGTCCGCGACGCGCGTGCCGCTCGCCTAGACGGGGTCGAGGCCGAGCGGCTGTTCACGGACAAGGCGTCCGGGAAGGATGCCGATCGGCCGAAGCTCGACGAGATGCTCGCGTTTGTCCGCGAGGGCGACACCGTGCTCGTGCACTCGATGGACCGCCTCGCCCGCAACCTTGACGATCTGCGCCGCATCGTGCGGACCCTCACGGCCAAGGGCGTGCGGGTCGAGTTCGTCAAGGAGGGCCTGACCTTCATCGGCGAGGACTCGCCGATGGCGACCCTGCTGCTGTCCGTCATGGGCGCGTTCGCCGAGTTCGAGCGCGCACTGATCCTCGAACGCCGGCGCGAGGGCATCGCCGCCGCGAAGCAGCGCGGCGCCTACACCGGCCGCAAGCCCGCCCTGACCCCGGGCCAGGCCCGGGATCTGGTCGCGCGCGCCGCCGCCGGCGAGCAGAAGTCCGATCTGGCCCGCGAGTTCGGCGTCAGCCGCGAGACGGTGTACAGCTACCTGCGCGCCACCGAGACGGCAGCTGCCGCGGGCTGAGTCGACACGGCCTGCCAGACCCGTCCGACGGCTCAGCGCTCACGGGACGGACTCGGTGAGGAACGCCGCGATGGTGTCGAGACCGGGGCGGTAGCCGTCGCTGGTGTCGACGGGGAGCCGCGGGAGGTCCAGGCTGATGTCGACGAAGCCATCCAGAGAGTGGCGGCCGGCGGCGATGTCGTCGAGGAGGTCGCGGTCGCCGTGGGCAGTGCGGTGGGGATCGAGCCCGGCGCGGGTGGTGATCCGCTGGTGGGCGACGGCGGCGTCGACGGTGCAGCGGATGATTCGCACGTCGGCGTGGGCGGTGAGCGGTTCCAGATGGGGGTCCAGAGCCGGTCCTGGAACGCGGCCTCTGCCACGACGGTGACGCCCGCTTACGCCAGGCCTCCCCGGACTGCCAGTGCGTATCACTGCGCACAGCTCTGCACAGTGCAGCAACGCACATCGTGAGGGCAGTATCCGAGTTCGGACCGAATGTGACAAGCCCCAACGGGTTTCGGCGCCGCGCGGCGGGGCGAAAGGACGCGAGAACGCGTCAGGGGCCGCAGCCCTCTGAATGGCTGCGGCCCCTGACGGCTGGGACGTCGGTGACGCTACCGGCTGGGGCGCCCTGGCTCCTCCGCCAGGCCGCCGGGCAGGTCGTCGAACTCGCCGGCCGTCACGCCGGCGACGAAGGCCTCCCACTCGACCTCGGTGAAGTAGAGGACCGGGCCATCCAAACCGGCGGTACCGCGCATCGTGATCGCCGGCCGTCCCGGCTCGAAGACCTTGTCGTCCCTGTGGAAGTCCGCTGGGACCTGCTCGGCCGGAATGTGCCCGGTGATGACGCCGCCGTCCCGGATCTGCGCGCCGGGCTGCCGCCTGGTCTGGTCGACGAAGGCCGCCCAGACGGCCGGGGTGAACCACAAATCAGGGCCTGACGGGAATTTGGAGTCGCGGACGCCTATCCGGCGGGCCGCGCCAGCCCCGGCCGCGGCCACCTGAACACAGTTGGCGGTCGGCTCGCTGCGGCTGGACTTGCGCCAGGCGGTGACGAGGGAGGCGAAGGCGGGGGTGCTCACGGCACTGTTCATGGTGGTCGCTTCCTAACGGTCAGGCAGCTTCGTCGCGGCCTGGCTGATGAACTCGACGCTGTCGCCGGGGGACAGCGCCACCTCGGCCAGCAGGTCGTACCGCTCGGCGTACCGTGCGACCTGCGCGGAATCCGTCACGATGACGTCGGTGGTGATGGACTCGATCGCCGCCACCACCGGGTCGCCCGGATCGGGATAGGTGTAGAGCGACAGCGCTCCCGGCAACGTCTGGTAGTCGCGGACCACCGCCTCGATCGGCAGCACCCGCACCGTGACGTTCTCCTCGTCGGCCCGAGCCGCCAGATGCGCGAGCTGCTCGCGCATCACCGGCGGCGGCGCGGACGGTCGCCGGACCGCGGCCTCGTCGATCAGCAGCTCGTAGCTCGGAGCGCCAGGTCGCCGCAGCATCCGCTGCCGACCCGCCCGACGATCCCGACGCGGCGGCGAACGTCGCCGTCCCGGAGGCGGCCCGGGGCAGGTTCGCCCGTAACGCCGTCATCCAGGGCGCGGCTGCCGAGCTGTTCAAGGCATGGGCGGTGACGGTCCGCTGGGGGACCGCGGACCGTGCCCAGGTCCCCCACATTCACTTCAAGATAATCAACAGTGTTGACGACATCTCACATGCCATGATCAAAAACAAAAACACCAACCAGCACCAGGGGAGTAAAGGCAGATCAAGCCAAGTTGATCATTGGTAGGCATGGAAGCCTCGTATGGCCGGTGACGGCCGGGTTTGACCGGCGGCATCCGGATGGGGGACATCGCTGGCCGGGGACGCCACCGGTCGAGGTGTGTCACGTTCAGCCGGGCCGGTGAATCAACTGCGGCTGAGCGGCCCGGGGCCGAGGAGGGGAGGCCCTGCGACCAGCTCTACTTGACATAATGCTCATTATCGGCGTTTTTGGTGGGTGGGGGAGGGCCCGGCGTGAACCCGCCGAGGTGTGGGCCCTGCTTCCCTGTGCCTGGCAGCCCGGGCTGCGGGGGAAACGGTTTACCTGGAGGCGGCTTCAGTGGGGGTCGAGGTCGAGGGCGAGGCTGTTCATGCAGTAGCGCTGGCCGGTGGGGCCGGGTCCGTCGTCGAAGACATGGCCGAGGTGTCCGCCGCAGCGGGCGCAGCGGACTTCGGTGCGGATCATGCCGTGGGAGTGGTCTTCGACGAGTTCGAGGGCGTCGGCGACGGCAGGTTGGGTGAAGCTGGGCCAGCCGGAGCCGGAGTCGTATTTGGTGTCGGAGGTGAACAGGGCGGCGCCGCAGCCGCCGCAGCGGTAGGTGCCGTTTTCTTTGCTGTAGGTGTAGGCGCCGGTGAAGGGGGGTTCGGTGGCGGCGCGGCGGAGGATGGCGTAGCGCTCGGGGTCGAGTTCGGCGCGCCACTGCTCGTCGGTCTTGACGATTTTGTCGGGTCCGGTGGTGTCGTGGGGGTCGGTCATGGTGTCGTGGCTGCCTTTCTGCGGGTGGGAGTGGGTGGGGCGGGGTGGTGGTGCTCTCCCCCGGTGTCGATGGTCGGTGGTGGGTCGGTGTTCGGGTGGTGTCGGGGCAGGGCGAGGGGGACGGCGGCGGTGACGCCGCCGAGGGCGGCGGTGGTCATGGCGGTGCCGATCATGGGTGGGAGTTCGCCGCGGGTGGTGGCGGTTGCAAGGACGGCAACGTCCGCGGCGTCGGCGATCATTCCGGTCCACAGCCAGGTGGTGGTGTCGCGGCGGGTGATCAGGGCGTGGAGGAGGCCGGTGCCGAGGGCGAGGTCGCGGATGCCGGCGAGTCGGGCGAGCCAGGCGAGTCTGCCGGCTGTGACGCGGTCGACGCCGGTGAGGCGGATGATGTCGACGGGGCGGCTGAGGGCGAGGATGCCGATGGTGGCGCGGGTGATGCCGAGGGTGGTGGTGTGCAGGGTTCGGGAGTGGGCGGTGCGGTATTTTGTGGTGGAGTGGGAGCGTTGGGTGTTCATGGTTGTGTTGGTGGTCCTTCGTCGGTGGGAACGCCTGGGCTGGCTGGAACGTTATCGAGGGGTAGTTGCACACGTCTCGACGCTCGGAGGAGTTATATGGGCGAGCGCATCCTGCGGGGAAGCCGTCTCGGTGCTGTGTCCTACGAGACTGACCGCAGCACCGAGCTTGCCCCACGGCAGTCCGCGTCCTACGACTGTCCGAACGGCCACCAGTTCACCATGCCCTTCGCGGCTGAGGCCGAGGTGCCGTCGGTGTGGGAGTGCAGGGTTTGTGGTGGGGCGTCGGTCATCGTCGATGGTGAGCGGCCTGAGCCGAAGAAGGCGAAGCCGCCGCGTACGCACTGGGACATGCTGATGGAGCGTCGGACGACGGATGACCTTGAAGAGGTCCTGGCGGAGCGGTTGGCCGTTCTGCGGGGTGCCGGTACGGACAGGCGTTCAGCCTGATCGGCCTGATCGTTTGGGTGGTTGTGCGGTAGGGGTCGGGCGCGGGGTGGTTGCCGTGTCCGACCTTTCGCCGTGTCCGCGGTCGGTTCGTTGTGTCGTGTTCGTGGGGTGGGCTGCCGGGCACGGGGCGGGTTGAGCCGTGCCCGGGCGGCCGTGGTGGCCGCGTCGGGTCCGGCCGGGTGTCGCATCGTGTTGTGCCGACTGGTTGCGTGCGGCCTCGGGTCGGGTGTTGGGCGGTCGGGTGTTGGGCGGTGGTGGGGGGCCGGTTCGGCCGGTGGGCGTCGGATTCAGGCGTGGCCGGAGGTGACGTTGCGGTCCTGGGTGACGTTGCGGTCCTGGGGGGTGTGGAGGGGCTCGTGGGGTGTGGTGTCGGTGGTTGTCTTCGGGGTGGGGCGGTGGCGTCGGGTGGTGGCGGCCCACCAGGCGACGCGCCAGAGGGCTTCGGCGACGACGGCGTTGCTCATCTTGGAGGTGCCGCGTTCGCGTTCGACGAAGGTGATGGGGACTTCGCGGACGCGGAAGCCGCGGCGCCAGGCCTGCCAGGCGAGGTCGACCTGGAAGCAGTAGCCCTGGGAGGTGACGCGGTGCAGGTCGCGGTCGCGGAGGACGTCGGCGCGGTAGGCGCGGAAGCCGGCGGTGGCGTCGCGTAGGGGTATGCCGAGGGCGGCGCGGACGTAGAGGTTGGCGCCGCGGGAGAGCAGGAAGCGGCGCCGCGGCCAGTTGCGGACCTCTCCCCCGGGTATCCAGCGGGATCCGATGACGAGGTCGGCGTGGTCGAGGGCGGCGAGCAGGCGGGGTAGCTGCTCGGGTTGGTGGGAGCCGTCGGCGTCCATTTCGACGATGACGGTGTAGCCGTGGTGTAGTGCCCAGGAGAACCCGGCGACGTAGGCGGTGCCGAGGCCGGATTTGCCTTCGCGGTGCAGGACGTGGATGTGGTCGTCGGAGGCGGCGAGTTCGTCGGCGATCTTCCCGGTGCCGTCGGGGCTGGCGTCGTCGATGACGAGCAGGTCGACCGTCGGGTTGGCCGTCCGCAGGCGGCGGGCGGTGTCCGGTAGGTTGTCCCGTTCGTTGTAGGTCGGGACGCAGACGACAACGCGGTTGGGATCCACGCGCTTCCTCTCCTGGTCAGGGACCATGTCCGCGGTGGTGTCTGCCCGGGTGGCGTCACGGTGGGTGGCGCTGTCGGTGTCGTTTCGCGGGGTCATGGGGTTTGGTGGTGTGCCGGCTACGGGGTGGCGGTCATGTCGGTGTTGGCGGTGTCACGGTCCGGGCCGTGGGACGGGTTCGCCGGGCGTGGATCACCCCTGCCATCATGGCGGTCAGGCCGAGGGCGATGAGAACCGCCTCCGGGAGGATCCCGGCCTGGTCGGCGAGGGTGCGGGTGGTGCGTCGGGGTAGCGCGGCGGTGAGGATGCCTGCTTCGTAGAGGCCGGTTTTGGCGAGCAGGGTGCCGTCGGGAGTGATGAGGGCGCTTTCACCGCTGGTGGAGACCTGGACGGTGGCCCGGCCGTGTTCGACTGCGCGCAGACGTGACATGGCGAGTTGCTGTTGGCTTTCACCTTTGCGACCGAAGGATGCGTTGTTTGTCTGGATGACGAGGATATCGGCGCCGTGGTTGACGGTGTCGCGGACGAGGCCGTCGTAGGCGACTTCGAAGCAGATGATGTCTCCGATGGTGGTGCCGGCGGCGTGGAGCGCGCCGGGGGTGGTGCCGGCGAGGAAGTCGCTGGGCATCTCGTCGGCGAAGCGGTGGATGAGTTTTTCGAGTAGGGCGCGGCCGGGGAGGTATTCGGCGAAGGGGACGGGGTGGCGTTTGACGTACATCTGGCCGGTGAAGCCGTCAGCGGTCCAGATCATGCCGGCGTTGCGGAGGTGGCCTGGTCCGGGGCCGCCCAGGACGGCGCCGACGAGGAGGGGGGCGCCGGCGGTGCGGGCGGCGGCGCGCAGGGCGGTGGCGACGGCGGGGTTGGTGAGGGGGTCGAGGTCGGAGGAGTTCTCCGGCCACAGGACGAGGTCGGGTTGTGGGTGTGTTCCGGTGGTGACGTCGGTGGCGAGGTGCCTGGTGACGGTGACGTGGTTGGCGGTGACCTGGAAGGCGCGGCCGAGGGCGCGGTAGCCGCCGTCGGCGGGGACGTTTCCCTGGATGGCGGCGACGGTGAGGGTGCCGTGCTCGGGGGCGGTGGGCAGGGGTACGAGCAGGCCGGTGAGGGTGAGGGCGGCAGTGCCGAGGATGGGGGCGGCGAGGCGGCGGGCCGTGGCGGCTGTTGGGAGGGTGCGGGGGGTGGGTGTGCCGCGGGCGGGGGTGGTGATCCTGACGATGGTGAGGGCGGTCAGGGCGCCGGTGGCGGCGACGGCGGCGGTGACGGCGGGGGCGCCGCCGAGGGCGGCCAGGGCGGTGAAGGGGCTGTCGGGCTGGGTGAAGGCGAGTCGTCCCCAGGGGAAGCCGCCGAAGGGCGCTCGGCTGCGCAGCGCTTCCTGGGCGACCCAGACGGCGGCGGTCCACAGCCAGGCGCCGGGTAGCCGCCAGACGAGGGTGGTGGCGGGGGCGACGAGGGCGAGGATGGCGGCTTCGGCGAGGGAGAGCACGAGCCATCCGTCTGCGCCGACGAAGGAGACGAAGCGCAGGAGGGGGATGCAGAAGGCGAGGGAGAACAGCAGTCCCAGGCCGTAGGAGGCGCGCAGACGCCGGTTGCGGACGGCGAGGGTGAGCAGGGTGACCGCGACGGGGGCCAGGGGCCAGCAGCCGACCGGTGGGGTGGCGAGGTAGAGCAGGGCGCCGCCGAGGAGCGCGGCGAGTGGGCGTCGGGTGTGGCGGATCAGGGTGGATCTCAAGGTGGATCTCAGGGTGGGTTGCGGGTCCGCCGGGTCTGGCCGCGGGCCCATGCCTGGTTCGCCGTTCACGGGTGGTTCGCCGTTCACGCGCGGTTCGGGGACGGCTGGTGGGATGGGGGCCGTGTCACCGGCCGCTTGGTGGGGCGGGCGGGCGGGCGGTGGGGTCACTGGACCAGTTTCGGTCACACGGGTCGTGCTGAGCACGCCGGTCCTGGTCGGCGGGCGTGTGGCGGCCCTGACGCTCGAAGCTGACTCGAAGCCGAGGGGGACGCGGCCGCGCAGGACGGTGCGTGGGCAGGTCGGGCGGGGCCGGTGTTCAGGTGAGGGTGTCGTGCAGGATGCGGCCGCGCAGGACGGTGCGTAGGCAGGTCGGGGCGGGCGCGGACAGGTCGGGCAGGGCGGCGACGGCGCCGCGGGGGTCGGTGGACCAGGCGGCGATGCGGTCGTCGGGGACCTGGGCGACGAGTTCGCCGGGCACGGCCCAGACGGCGTAGGTGGCGGGGGCGCCGGGGGCGAGGGTGCCGTGGCCGTCGGTGTCGGCGCGGGCGGCGCGCCAGCCGCCTCGGGTCGCGGCGGTGAACGCGGCGCGGGCGGAGAGGCGGGCGGTGGGGGTGTGGTGGGTGACGGCGGCGCGTATGGCGCCCCAGGGGTCCAGGGGGGTGACGGGGGCGTCGGAGGAGAACGCCAGGGGGATGCCGGCGCGGTTCATGGCGGCGAAGGGGTTCATGGCGGCGGCACGGGTGGGGCCCAGGCGGGTGGCGTACATGCCGTTCTCGCCGCCCCAGCGGGCGTCGAAGGCGGGTTGGACGCTGGCGACGAGGCCGAGGGCGGCGATGCGGGGCAGGTGGTCGGGGGTGGTCATTTCGGCGTGTTCGAGGCGGTGGCGGGCGGCGGTGATCTGGTTGTGGCCGAGGGTGGTGGCGGCGGCTTCGAGGCCGTCCAGCACGGTGGTGATGGCGGCGTCGCCGATGGCGTGGAAGCCGGCCTGTAGGCCGGCGTCGGCGCAGTCGAGGACGGCGTCGCGGATGGTGTCGGCGTCGAGGTGGGTGGTGGCGCGGATGTGGGGGATGTCGGCGTAGGGGGTGTGCAGGGCGGCGGTGTGGGAGCCGAGGGAGCCGTCGACGAAGGCGTCGCCGCCCCAGGCGGTGCCGAGTTCGACGGCGGTGGCGATGTCCCCGGCCCAGTAGCCGACGATGTCGGGTCCGGGGACGGCGCGGGCGTGGGCGAGCAGGCCGGCGAGGTCGTCGGCGGAGGAGATGTCGGGTCCGGCCATCTCGTGCAGGGCGACGATGCCGAGGGCGGCGGCGCGGGTGCGGGTGGTGTTCCAGGCGTCGCGGCGCCCGGTGGGGGTCAGGGTGGCGTCGGCGGTCCGGCGGGCGAGGTGGTGGGCGTGGCCGGTGACGGTGCCGTCGGGGTGCCAGCCGGGGTGGTGGGGGGCGCCGGATGCGGCGGCGAGCGCGGAGGAGATCACCGCGCTGTGGCCGTCGACGCGGGCGAGGTAGACGACCGCGCCGCCAGCGGCGCGGTCGAGGTCGGTGGCGGTGGGTGGGCGTGGGTCGTCGGTCCAGGTGGTCTCGTCCCAGCCGGTGGCGAACAGGGTGGTGGTGGGGTGGCGGTGGGCGTGTGCGGTGAGGGCGCACAGGGCGGCGGCGCGGGTGGGGGTGCCGGTGAGGTCGAGGCCGGACAGGGCCAGGCCGGTGGCGGTGGTGTGGACGTGGGCGTCGACGAAGGCGGGGGTGATCAGGGCGTCGTCGAGGTCGATGACGGTGTCGGCGTCGAGATGGGTGGCGACGGCGTCGCAGCCGACCCAGGCGATGGTGTCGCCGTCGGTGAGCATCGCGGTGGCGAACGGGTCGGCCGGGGTGTGGATGCGCCCGCCCCGGTACAGGATGGTGCGGGCGGGTCGGGGGGCGTCGTCGGTCACGGTGGTGAGTCTGCCGCCCTGGACGTGACGCGGATCCATCTGTTCGATCCGGGCGGTGGCCGTGCCCTGGTGCGGTGAGCGGCGCTCCGGTCCGGGGGCGGTCCGGGGCGGGGGTTGGTCCGGCGGGTGTTCACAGGGCGGGGGGGCGTCCTTCGTAGGGGGTGGAGAGCACGACCATGGTGCGGGTGGAGACGTTCGCGGCGGCGCGGATCTGCTGCAGCAGCGTCTCGAGGTCGCCGGGGGTGGCGACTCGCACCTTGAGCAGGTAGCTCTCGTCGCCGGCGACGCTGTGGCAGGCCTCGATCTCGACGATGTGGGCGAGCCGGTCGGCGGCGTCGTCGGGTTGGCTCGGGTCGATCGGTGTGATCGAGATGAAGGCGGTCAGGGGCAGGCCGACCTGGGCGGGGTCGACGAGCGCCGTGTAGGAGGTGATCACTCCACGCTGTTCCAGGCGTCGGACGCGCTGATGGACGGCGGAGACCGACAGGCCGGTGGCTCGGCCGAGGTCGGTGAAGCTCATACGCCCATCTCGGCACAGCATCTGCACGATTTGACGGTCGAGATCTTCCAGCACGTTCGGAGCGTATGCAGGAGGACGGGGGATGATGTGGATGTTTCTGGTCCGTGGTCTGGTCCCGTGGGGATAGCCGCTGGGATGGGTACCGGCTGTGTGCGGGGAGGGTGGGACGGTGTTTGTGGGTGAGCGGGCGGGGGCGGACGGTCGGCTGATGCTTGTCGACACCCCGTCGCTGTACTTCCGGTCGTTTTTCGGGGTGCCGCGTTCGGTGCGGGCTCCCGACGGCACGCCGGTGAACGCGGTGCGGGGACTGCTCGACGTGCTGGCCCGGCAGATCGGCGAGGTGCGCCCGAAGCGGGTCGTGGCGTGTTTCGACGCCGACTGGCGGCCGGCGTTCCGGGTGGCGCTGCTGGCGTCCTACAAGGCGCACCGGGTCGCCGACGTCGGGGCCGGCGAGGCCGGCGGGGGCGGGCAGGTCGAGCGGGTGGACGGCGACCTGCTCGCCCAGCTCCCGATCATCGACGAGGTCCTCGACGCGTTCGGGATCGCCCGGGCGGAGGCCGCCGGGTTCGAGGCTGACGACGTGATCGCGACGCTGGCGACCCGTCACCGGGGGGAGGTGGACATTCTGACCGGTGACCGGGACCTGTTCCAGCTCGTCGACGACGCGGCCGGGGTGCGGGTGCGGTACGCGGTGGAGAAGTTCGCGGTGGTGGACGAGGCGGCGGTGACGGCACGCTACGGCGTTCCGGGGCGGGCCTATGCCGATTTCGCGGTGCTGCGCGGTGATCCCAGTGACGGGTTGCCGGGGGTGGCGGGGATCGGGGCGAAGACCGCCGCGGCGCTGCTGACCCGGTTCGGGTCGCTCGCGGCGGTGCTCGCCGCGGTTGACGCCGACGGCGGCGCGGGTCTGCCGGCCGGGGCGCGGCGTCGGTTGCGGGGCGCCCGGGACTATGTGCGTGCCGCGGTGGGGGTGGTGGCGGTGGTGCGGGACGTGCCGGTGGGTGCCTTCGCTGATCTGCTGCCGGCGGCGCCGGTCGATCCGGCGGCGGTGGGGGCGCTCGCCGAACGGTGGGGGCTGACCGGTTCGTGCACGCGGCTGGTGCGGGCGCTGGCCGAGGCCGCGGGTGGCTGAGGCCGTGGACGGCCTCAGCCGGCGTGTTCGTCCGGTTGCCGATTGAGCGGGCGTGTTCGTCCGGCTGTCGCAGTGACGCGCAGGGTCATCTCGGCGGGTGGGTGGTGGGGCTGCCCGTCATGGCGCTGCCCTGGTGACGGTAGGTTTCCCTGCGTACCTCGGCGTGGGCACACGCAGGCGGTGCGCCGGTTGACGTCGCGGGGGCGGATCGTCGCCTACTGTTGCCCTCCGGGTGAGCTTCGGGTGGGCGGGTGCCCACCCGGACGAGCAGGGCCCAGGCGGCGCAGCGGTGCAGCGGATGCTCACCGGACGAGCAGGTGGCGGTGCAGGTGACGGCAGCGGAGGTCAGGGTGGGGCTGCGTGAGCGGCTCGCGGGCAGGCGGGTCCTGGTGACCGGGGTGACCGGGTTCGTCGGGGAGGCGCTGCTGGAACGGTTGCTGTCGGACTTCCCCGACACGGCGGTGGTGGCGCTGGTGCGGCCGCGGGGCAGTCACAGCGGGGCGGCGCGGCTGGCGCGGATGATGCGGAAGCCGGCGTTTCGCGGGTTGCGGGAGGGGTTGGGTGCGGCGGGGGTGGCGGCGCTGCTCGCCGAGCGGGTGGAGGTGATCGAGGGGGATCTGGCGTCGATGCCGGATCTGCCCGCCGACCTCGACGTGGTCATCCACTGTGCCGGGGAGGTGTCGTTCGACCCGCCGGTCGACGAGGCGTTCACCACGAACGTCGGTGGGGTGGCGGAGCTGCTGCGGGCGCTTGCGGCCGGGGGGGCCAGGCCTCATCTGGTGCATGTGTCGACGGCGTATGTGGCGGGGTTGCGTTCGGGGCACATCGCCGAGGGGCCGCTGGCCCATGACGTGGACTGGCGGGTCGAGTGGGATGCGGCGTCGCGGGTGCGCCAGCAGACCGAGGACGCCTCGCGGGCGCCGGAGTGTTCGGCGCGGTTTCGGGCGCAGGCGTCGCGGCGGTTCGCCGCCGCCGGGGCGCAGACGGTGTCGGCGGAGGCGGAGCGGCTGCGCCGGGCGTGGGTGGCGCGGCGGATGGTGACGGCCGGGGGTGAGCGGGCGCAGGTGCTGGGGTGGACGGATGCGTACACGTTCACCAAGGCGTTGGGTGAGCGGTATCTGGAGGATCATCACGGGGATCTGCCGTTGACGGTCGTCCGTCCCTCGATCATCGAGAGTGCGCTGCGCCGGCCGTTCCCGGGGTGGATCGAGGGGTTCAAGATGGCCGAGCCGCTGATCCTGGCCTATGGCCGCGGTGAGCTGCCGGACTTCCCCGCCTCCCCGGACGCGGTGGTGGACATCATCCCGGTGGATCTGGTTGTCAACGCGATCCTGGCGGCGGCGGCGGTGGTGCCGCCGGCGGACACCCCGGCCTATTACACGGTGTGTTCGGGTTTTCGTAATCCGTTGCTGTTTCGGGATCTGTACGCCTATGTGCGGGACTATTTCCAGGCCGATCCGTTGCCGCGGCGCGGTCGGGGGACGTTCGCGGTGCCGGAGTGGCCGTTCGCGGGGGCGGCGGCGGTGGAGGCGAAGCTGCGTCGCTCGGAGCGGCTGGTGGGGTTGGCGGGCCGGGCGTTGGAGCATGCCCCGCCCTCGGATCGGGTGCGCCGGTTTGCCGGGGAGCTGGAGCGGGCGGAGAGCCGGGTGGGGTTTCTGCGCCGCTACTCGGATGTGTACCGGGCGTACACGAAGGCGGAGCTGGTCTATGTCGACGACGCCACGGGTGCGTTGCACGCGGCGATGGATCCGGCCGATCAGGCGGAGTTCGGGTTTGATCCGGCGTGTTTCGACTGGCGGCACTATCTGCAGGACGTGCACTGCCCGGCGGTGACGGCGGTGCTGCGCCGGCCGCGTGATCCCGCGCCGCCGCGGCGGCTGTCGGGGCATCTGGCCGCCGGTGACGGGGTGCTGGCGGTGTTCGACCTGGATGGGGCGGTGGCGTCGGCGACGGTGATCGAGTCGTATCTGTGGATGCGGTTGGCGGACGCCTCGGCGCCGCGGCGGGTGCGGGAGCTTGCGTCGCTGGCGGTGGCGTTGCCGCGGTATGTGCGTGCGGAGCGTCGTGACCGGGGGCATCTGATGCGGTCGGTGTACGCGCGCTACGCGGGGGTGGATCCGGCGGAGTTGGAACGGCTGGTGGTGGAGGTCGCCGGGGACATTCTGCTGCGGCGGGTGAAACCGGCGGGGATCCGTCGGGTGCGTGAGCATCGGGCGGCGGGGCATCGCACGGTGCTGCTGACCGGGGCGGTGGAGGTGTTGACGCGGCCGTTCGCGCCGTTGTTCGACGATGTGGTCGCCGCGCGGCTGGAGGTGGGTGCGGATGGTCTGCTGACCGGCCGGTTGGAGTCCTCGCCGCTGGTCGGGGATGCGCGGGCGGCGTTCATTGATCATCATGCGCGGGTGTTGGGGGCGGATCTGGGGGTGTCGTGGGCGTATGCGGACAGCCAGTCGGATCTGCCGTTGCTGCGGGCGGTCGGTAACCCGGTGGCGGTGAACCCGGATCTCGCGTTGCATCAGGTGGCGCGGGGGGCGGGGTGGCCGATCGAGGAGTGGGCGTCGGCGGCCGGGGAGCCGCGTCTGGTCGTCGGGGACCGTCGGGAGCGTGGCCTGCGGGCCGCGGCGGCGCGGGCGGGGGCGGCGGCCTTGAGCTCAAGGCCAGGCCCGGGCACGGGGCCGGCGGGGGTCGTGGTGTCGGGGGGTGGGCGGTGACCCGCGGGTTGGAGCTGTATGCGTCGGTGTCGCGGCAGGCGGCGTCGCGGCTGGTCGGGGCGGGGCCGTCGGGGTGGTCGGGGCTGGCCGGGGTGGCGGCGCCGCTGCGCTATGTCGAGCATGGTGATCCGGTGGTGCCGGGTCCGGGGTGGGTGACGGTGCGGCCGCGGCTGGCGGGGATCAGCGGGTCGGATCTGGCGTTGGTGACGGGTCGGGTGTCGGCCTATCTGACGGCGATGGTGGGTCTGCCGTTCGTGCCGGGTCAGGAGGTCGTCGCCGAGGTGCAGGAGTCGGTGACGTTGGACGACGGGCGGGTGCTGGCGGCCGGGGACCGGGTCGTTGTCGATCCGGCGCCGGGCAGCGGTCCCGGGACCGGTGACGGCAGAGTCGGTGACGGCGGGTGGGCGCGGGGGGTGGGCGGCGGTGGGTGGAGCCGGGTGATGCTCGCCCACCGTGGGCAGCTGTGCCCGGTGCCCGCGACGTTGCCGGATGCCCGGGCGGTGCTCGTCGACCCGCTGGCCGCCGCGGTGCATGCCGTGGACCGGGCGCGGGTCGGCGCCGGGCAGCGGGTCCTCGTCGTCGGGGCGGGGGCGGCCGGGTTGTGCACGGTGCTTGCGTTGCGGGCCCATACCGAGGCGGGGCAGGTGGCGGTGGTGGCGAAGTATCCCCGCCAGGCGGAGCTGGCGCGCCGGTTCGGGGCGGACGTGGTGTTCGACCCGGACGGGGCGGTCGCCGGGGTGCGTCGGGCCACGCATGCGATGCGGGTGTCGCCGCGGGCGGGTGGGGCGTTCCTGCTCGGCGGGGTGGATGTCGCGTTCGACGCGGCGGGGCGGGCGTCGTCGTTGTCCACGGCGCTGCGCACGACCCGGGCGGGGGGGCGGGTGGTGCTTTCGGGTGTGCCCACGGGCCGGGTGGATCTGACGCCGCTGTGGGCGCGGGGGTTGGAGTTGGTGGGCGCGGCGCGGCGCGGCGCGGCGCCTTCGGTGCTGGCCCGGGCGTTCGCGTTGGCCGCCGGCGCCCCGTTGGACGGGGTGGTCGCGGCGACGTATCCGCTGACCCGCTGGCGGGAGGCGTTGGAGCACGCGTTGTGCGCGGGTCGGCTCGGTGCGGTGCGGATTGCGTTCGATCCGACGGTGGCGCTGTGAGCGGGCGTGCCGGGATCGGGCCGAGGGCCGGGGCGGGTGGGGTCATGGCGGGGCTGCGCCGCCGGGCGGGGCGCCAACACGGAGGGGTTGTCCCTTCGTGCCGGACGTGGAAGGGATCATGCTGGTGAGACCGGGGTTCGTGCTCGAGGTTGACGAGCGGACTCCCCCGCTGCTGGTGCACCAGGGTGAGGGCGTGCTGCTCGAGCAGTTCCCGCTCGGGACACGGGTGGTGTATCCGCCCGAGTCGCTGCCCGGGGTCGGTGACGTCGATGCGGCGATCGCCGCGGCGTTGGCGGCGCCGGTGGGCAGCGAGCCGCTGGCGGCGTTGCTGCGTCCGGGGATGCGGCTGACGATCAGTTTTGACGATCTGTCGACGCCGTTGCCGCGGATGCGTCGCCCGGATGTGCGGGGGCGGATCATCGAGGCGGTGCTGACGGCGGCGGCGGCGGCCGGTGTCGACGATGTGGCGCTGGTCGTGGCGAACGGGTTGAACCGGCGGTTGAGCGCCGGCGAGGTGGAGCGGATCGTCGGGGAGCGGGTGTTCCGCTCGTTCTGGCCCGGACAGTTGCGCAGCCATGACGCGGAGGATCCTGACAATCTCACCGTCGTGGGGGTGACCGACGCCGACGAGCAGGTGGAGGTTTCCCGCCGGGTCGCCGCCGCCGACCTGCTGGTGCACGTCGGGGTCGTGCAGAGCCCGGCGGCGGTCGGTGCGGGCGGGCTCGTGACCGGCCTGTCGTCGTATGCGACGCTGCGTCACGTGCACAGCGTCGCCGCGGCGGTCCGCCGCGTCGGCCTGCCCGGGGACGGCGCTGGCGGCGTCGGGGATGGGGGGGTTGGTGCGCCGCCGGGTCCGGCGGCGCGGATGGGTCGGCTGCTGTGCGAGGCGGTGCGGGTGTTCGCCGTCGCGGTGACGGTGAACGCCGCGACGGCGCCGGTGCACTATCCGTTCCTGACCCGCCGGGAGTGGGAGTGGTCGCTGGCCGATCAGGCGATGGCGGTCGGGCTGGGCCGTGGCCTGGAGCTGGTGGGGTCGCGGGCGCGCCGCCGGCTGCTGCGTGACTTCGCTGCCGACTATGCGGTCACCTCGGTGAGCGCGGGGGATCCTACGGCGGTCGCGGCGGTCGCGGCGGCGGCGGTCGACGCCCAGCAGCGGGTCACCGTCGATGGGCAAAGCGACGTCGTTGTCGTCGGGCTGGGCCCGTTCGGGCCGTTCGACGCGGGTGCGGTGGTCAACCCGGTGCTGGCGGCGCACGGCGCGCTCGGGGAGGTTTTCGGCCGGTACCGGGGGCGGCCGGTGGTCCGCGAGAACGGGGCGTTGATCGTCTACCATCCGCTGACGCCACGGTTCTCCCAGCTGCATCACCCCTCCTACGTGGACTTCTACGAGGAGGTGCTCGCCGAGTCGACCGAGGCTGCGACGGTGGAGGCGAAGTTCGAACGGCAGTACGCCACCGATCCCTGGTATGCGTCGCTGTATCGGACGTCGCTTGCTCATCACGGGGTGCATCCGTTCCACCGCTGGTATGAGGCGGCGCCGGCGATGGCCCATGTGGGGGATGTGGTGTGGGTGGGCGGTGATCGGGCGGCGTGCGCGCGGCTGGGGTTCCGGGCGGCGTCGACGTTGGCGGATGCGTTGGAGATGGTGTCGGGATCGGTGGGCCGTGATCCGTCTATCACCTATCTGCACTCCCCACCCCATCTGATCGCCGAAGTACGGTGACCGCGGGAGATGCGGGTCACGGATCGTGCGGTCGCCGGCTGGGACGCGGTGGCCATGCGCGGCGGAGCACAGGTGCCAGCGGTGGACCGGATCGGCAGGGGCAGAGGTGAACGGGATGGCGGGTAGGCCGCGACGGGGTGTGGGGCTGCGGGCGGTGCTGGCCGGGTGGCGGCCGGGGGGCCGCGGGCCGGTCCCGGGCAGCGCCGAGGCGCATCGGGTCCCCGAGGTGCCGCGGGAGTTCCCGACCGCGTGGGCGCGTCGCCCGGCGGCGCGGGCCGCCCGGGGGGTGTTTCTGCGTGGGGTGATGCGCCCGCTGCTGCGGACGACGCTGACGGTGGCGGTGCACGGTGCGGAGGCGTTCGACGGGGTCCGCGACACCCCGGTGATCATCGTGTCGAATCACAGCAGTCATCTGGACGCCCCGCTGCTGTTGTGCACGGTGCCCGGGTGGGTGCGGGCGCGTACGGTGGTGACGGCGGCGGCGGACTATTTCTTCGACAGTGCCTGGCGGGGGGCGTCGAGTGCGTTCGCGTTCGCGACGGTGCCGATCGAACGGCACGGTGGGGCGCCGTCGGCGACGCCGATGAACCTGCTGGGGGACGGCTGGAACCTGGTGATCTTCCCGGAGGGGACGCGGTCGCGGGACGGGGCGCGGGGCCGGTTCCGGTTGGGGGCCGCCTATCTGGCGATCAACGCGGGGGTGCCGGTGGTTCCGGTGGGGCTGCGGGGTGCGTACGCGGCGATGCCGCGGGGACGGTCCTGGCCGGTGGCGGGCCGTCCGCCGGTGTCGGTGCGGTTCGGCCGGCCGATGCGCCCCGCGCCGGGTGAGGATGTGCGGGCGTTCACCGCGCGGCTGGCCGCCGAGGTCGACCGGCTCTGCGCCGAGGACGCGACCTCCTGGTGGGAGGCGACGCGGGCGGCCTTCGCCTCGGGTCTGCCCGGTGCGGCTGGTCTGCCCGGTGCGGCTGGTCTGCCCGATACGGCTGGGACGGCTGAGGAGGCGCGGGTCGGGGATGCGGCGCAGGTGCCGGCGGCGCGCTCGGCCCCGGACGTCGCAGCGACCCCGGCGGGGTCCGAGCCGGCGGGCCGCACCGCCGGGGACCCCGGCGGTGCGGCCGGTGGTGGGGGCTTCCCCGGTCGGACCAGCCCGCGGGCGGTCCCCCGACCGGGTGGGACGGGTGGGACGGGTGGGGCCGCGGGGTCGGCGGCGGTCTCCGCGCGGCTGCGTGGCGCCCCGAACACCCCGACGGCGCGGTGGCGGCGGATCTGGGCGGCGACCGAGCCGGCGCCGCGCCCCGGGTCGCGTTCCCCCTGGCGGCGTTAGAACCGGGCCGCGGCTTGGCCCGGCGAGGTCGAGGATGGCCAGAGCGCGGGGCCGGTCTGCGCGAGATGGGCCAGGTAGGCGCGCGGGGACACCACGCCGGTCTCCTCTCACTCCTCCTACGTTGACGCCCAGGGCCGCCTATGACAAGCAAACTTGACTTTATGGAAAGTCGACTTTACATTCATGCCATGACCGATGACATGACCGATGAGACGCGGCGGGACAACGTGACACGCGCCGCCCGCAGGGCGATCTTCCTGGACGGTCTCCCCGTCGCCACCCTCGGCGGGATCGCTCTGGCCCTGGGCAGCGGCCCCGACCAGACCGCCGCCCAGAAGGCCTGGTGGCTGGGGGCCAGCGGCGCGTTCACGCTCGCCGTGGCATGGGTACTGCTGCGCGCCTTCCGCCGCGCCGACGAGTACCAGCGCAAGATCCAAGTGGAGAGCATGGCGATTACCTTCGCGGCAGTCCTGGTAGGGCTTCAGCTAGCCGCCCTGCTCGACGCCGCCGGCATCGTCCAGCTACGCCAGCTCACCCAGATAATCACCATCGGCGGCGTGGCGATGTGGCTGCTGATCGCAGACCTGCGCACCCGTCTACGCCGATGAAGAACCGGCTGCGCGTGCTGCGGGCGGAACGCCGGTGGAGCCAGGCCTACCTGGCCGACCGATGCCGGGTATCCCGGCAGACCATCAACGCGATCGAGACCGAACGGTACGACCCCAGTCTTCTCCTGGCATTCACCCTCGCCGACATCTTCAGCCTGGCCATCGAGGAGATCTTCATCCCCGACCGGTCAGGGACAACCACCGCCACCGACCGGCCCTGAGCTCGACCTCGGCCAACGCGCCCCAGCCACTCCAACATCGACACCCCGCTCCGTCGACAGATCGCCGATCACCGGCACGCACCGGCAGCACCGGTGACCACAGCGGTCCTGCCCTCCACCGCAAACAGCTCACCCGGACCAGCAACCTCGGGCCGCGCCCATGCCTCCTGCATGCCGCATCCCGCACTTCACGCTGCTGGCGTATCCCCAGTAGTCGGGACGCTGGCCGAAGACCGGCGGCTGATCCGCCGGACCGTCAGGCGCCGGGCGCCGGGCGCCGGGCGCGGGTGAGCAGGCCGAGAAGCGCCAGCGCGGCGAGGGCCATGACGACCAGGCCGTACCCGCGGGCGGTGGGCAGCAGCCCGTGGTGGGTGACCAGGTAGCCGGCGACGACCGCGGGGACGCCGAAGGCGAGGTAGCACAGCACGTAGACGGTCGAGAGCAGGCCGGCGCGTTCGTGCGGGGCGACCAGGGGGATCAGGACGCGCAGGCCGCCCTGGAAACCGGCGCCGAGACCGATACCGGCCAGCGTGGTGCCGACGAAGAACGTCGGGGTGGAGGGAAGGTCCGCGCCGAGCAGGGTGACACCGACGCCGACGAGCAGGCCCAGGGCACCGAGGAACATCACGGTACGGGCAGCGGTGTCGCGCAGGAGCAGCACCGTCAGGGCCGCGGTCACGGTGAGGGCGAAGACCGCGAGACCTCCCAGCACGACCCAGCGGGAGTCGACGACGAGACGGGCCAGGCTCGGGCCGAGGGAGAGGTAGAACCCGCTCAGGGCCCAGGATGCGACCAGGCAGGGCGCGGCGATCAGCAGGTCGCGGCGGGCGGCGGCGGGTACGCCGATGGTCGGGCGCAGCGACGCGAGCGCTCCGGGGATGCGCGGTGCGGTCTCGGGCATCGCCGCGACCCCGACCGCCTGGGCGAGCACGATCGCGCACAGCACCAGGTAGACCAGACGGGTGGGAGCGGGCAGGTAGGCCACGAGCAGACTGGACCCGAGGGCGCCCAGGGCCAGGCCGGTGAACGGGCCGACTCCGTTGGCCAGGGTGCCGCGGGCCCGGTCGAGGTCGAGCAGGCCGGCGCCGAGGGCGCCACTGGCGGCGCCGGTCGCCAGGCCCTGCAGAACGCGGCCGACGGTCAGTTCCCCCACCCCGCCGGCGGTGGCGAACACCGCCAGGGCGGCGGCGAGCAGCAGCGAGGAGGCGAGCAGCACCGGACGGCGCCCGATGTGGTCGGAGAGGGCTCCGACGGTGAGCAGCGCAGCGAGGACGGCCAGGGCGTACACGGCGAACACGACGGTCACGGTGATCGGGGAGAACCCCCAGCGGGCCTGGTAGACCGGGTAGAGGGGGGTGGGGGCCGAGGACGCGGCGAGGAACGAGCCGATCATCGACGTCTGCAGGAGGAATCCGGCGCGCGGGGACAGCCTGCCCCGGTGGGGCGCCGCGCCCGGGTCGGACGGGGCGTCGCGGGCCGCGGCCTGCCGCGGCAGGGCCACCGCCGGTACCGGGGCGGTGGCCGAGGACGGGGTCCCGTAACCGGCGGCGCCGGTCTGGCCGGTCTGGTCGGCGGGAAGGCCGGTGGCGATGGGTTGGGAGGACATCGGGTTTCCCTTCACCGGACAGCTAAAGCTAAGATTTTGCGTTAGCGCCCGACGGTACCCTCGGCCCGACGTTAACGCAAAGGATGTGCGTTAGGCTGGATGCGTGAGTCCGTCCGAGGGTCCGCGGCCCGGGGGGCGTAGCGCGCGGGTCCAGCAGTCCGTGCATGCCGCGGCGCGCGCGCTGCAGGCCGAGCGGGGTCGGCACGAGATCACGGTGCCGCTGGTCGCCGCCCGGGCGGGGGTGACCGCCTCCACCGTCTACCGGCGCTGGGGGGATCTGACCGAGCTGCTCGCCGACGTCGCCGCCGAGCGGCTGCGCCCGGAGACCCCGCCGGTGGACACCGGGTCGCTGCGCGGCGATCTCGCCGCCTACTGCGAGCAGTACCTGGAGGAGATGTCCTCCCCCGCGGGCCGGGCGTTCCTGCGCGACCTGGTCGCTTCCTGCGGCGACGACCGGCCGGCGTGCCGCTGTGACCTGTACATCCGCGAGCAGATCGGGGTCATCGTCGAACGGGCCGCGCGTCGCGGTGAACCCACCCCCGGGGTTGGTGAGATCGTCGAGGGAGTCATGGCGCCGATGATGTACCGCATCCTGTTCGTCGCCGACCCGGTCGATCTCGCCGACGCCCGCCGGTTGGTGGACGCCCTACTCGCCCGCGGCGGTGGTCAGCCGCGCGGGTAGCCGAGCCGGGTGTTGTACTCCTGGACCGCCGAGGCGGAGCTGACCATGGCGATCACCCACACGATGAACCACACCGGAACGGTGATGATCAGTGTGATGATGAAGAAGGAGAACATCCACAGGAACAGGTCGGCGATCAGAAGCACGACACCCGTGGTGGTCTTGCCGGCGTAGATGTGGCCCACGCCCAGCCACAGGAAGGTCAGCAGCAGCGCGACCGCGACCGACTTCGGCGGTACCGGCGGGTAGCCCTGGCCCGGGCCGGGGCCCGGGAAGGGTTGCGGCGGGCCGATCGGATACGGCGTCGGACCCGGCCCGCCGGCCTGGCCGTGAGGCGGCGGCTGTCCGTACGGCTCGTATCCGTACGGCTCGTAGTATCCGGCCGGCCCGGGCTGCTGCGGTTGCCGGTGCGGATCGTCCCACCTTGTCATGTGACCCCCGATCTTGTCGGTGCACACTGTAACAGGATCATCCGGTTACGTGAATGGACCGGAATACCGGAACCGCGATCGGCATCCCCAACCTTCAGGAATGTGACATTCACCACACAAAGATCGTTATGTGGATAAACCTGTCGACAAGCCGGTGGGTAACCTGCCGCGACCCTGTGGATGTCCTGTGGGGCGATGCTGATCCCGGATTCGCCGAGAAGTCAAGATGTTGCGGTGCGTACCGGCCGCGATATCACTGGAGTATGGCTCTGGCGCATCTGACTTCTCGTCCGACCACCACCGCCCGGCCCGCCGTGCCCGCCGTGCCGGGCAGCGCGCCCGCGCTGCCTCCCAGCGTCGCCCGGGTCGCCGCCCGCACCCGGCTGTCCGCCGAGCTGCTGGCGGCGATCCTGGAGGTCGAGCGGCGCACGCGGGCCACCCTCGAGGACATCGAACGCGCCGACGCGCTGGCCGAACGGCTGCTCGTGCGCCGCGGTGCGCGGCTGCGCGCCGCGGCCGGCCGCCCGGCCCGGTGACCTGCTCCCCCGGGCTCGGCTCAGGCGGCGCCGGCCCGCCGCGAGGCGCGCTCGGCGTGCGCCGAGGTGAGCATCAGGATCTCGTTCATCCTCAGGGTGAGCACCCGCGACGGGTGCTTGTCGAGGATGTCCTCCACCTCGAGGAGGGCGGCTTGGGCCACCGCGGGATCGCGGCGCAGCGTGGTGGCGGCGAGCGACGCCAGCGCCCAGCCGCGGTCGAGGGTCGCCGGGGTGGTCAGGTCGATCGCGGTGTAGGCGGCGGACCGCGCCCCGGGCATCCCGAGGCGGGCCATCGCGTCGGCGACGACGCAGGCCTCCCGGACCTCGTCGAAGGGGGGCCAGCCGGGATGGCGCAGGCCGAGCACGGTCGGCCGGTGGCGCAGTCGGTTCAGGGCGGCGTCGAGGGCTGCCTCGTCGCCGGTGGCCGCGGCGACGGTGACCTGCACCGCCGCCGCCCAGCCGTGCAGGTAGGGATGGTCGACGGCGGCCGCCTTGGCCGCGGCGTTGCCGGCGGCGGCGTAGCGTCCGGTGACGAAGGCGATCGCCGCGTCCAGGCTGTGCGCGGTGCCGGTGAGCAGCCGGTCGTCGAGCTGGGCGGCGAACTGCTCGGTGAGGGTCGCGAACCGCCGCGCCGAGGTGTCGTCGCCGGTGTCGACGGCCAGCATCCCGAGGGAGAACGACAAGTAGCCGGCGACCCGGGTCAGTTCGGCGTGCACCGTCGGGGACAGCCGCCGTCCCAGGGCGGCCTGGACCCGCCGCCAGTCGGCGATGACCGGGCCCACCAGCGTCGTGTGTGGGGCGGAGAACAGGGTCGTGGCGTACCGGTGCAGCCGGTCGTCGAGTTCGGTGAGCGTCACCGGATCGGGATCGGCGAAGGTGATCTCCCGGGAGAGTACCGCCGCGGCCCGTCCGGCGGACGCCAGACCGAGCCGGTCCGAGGCCCGGGTGGGCGACAGTTCCAGGCCGTTCATGACCATCCCCTCACGTTCCGCACCGGCGCCTCGTGGCGCACCGGTCACAGCCCGGCGACGGATGTCCGACCGGGCGGGGACCATGCTTCGTTGCGTCGTCCCGTGGCTGGGGCCGCCGCCGGTCGGCACGGCCGGCCGTACGCCGATGATGCTGATGAACCCGCACGGTTCACCCCAGTGCGTAGCTGATCCGGCAAACACTGTGACCAGTCGCAAGCTACCGCGCAAGAGGGGGGTTGTGTACAGCGGTTTGACAGATTGATCAGAGTCTGCTCCTGGTCTGGCCCGGACAGCTCGGACGTTCCCGATGATCGAGCTCGGGGTCCGTCCCCGCCGTGCCCGCCCCCGCCGGTGAGGTGGTCGCGGCGCAGGTCAGGCAGGTCGGGGGGTGCGGTGTTCCCGGTCGTCGAGCCATCGGTCCAGATCCTGTTCCCTCGACGCCCCGCCGTCGCCGCCAATCCGCGATCCGTCGGATAACTCACAGGCGGACAACTCACCTGCCAGGGCAAGCCTCGCCTCCCCGTGGCCGGGCCACCCTGCCGATAGGGAGAAACTGTGGTAGGGAGAGGCAGTGGATCTCCGCGGGCAGACCGCACTGATCATCGGTGCGTCGACGGGCATCGGCGCCGTCTTCGCCCGCGAGTTCGCCGCCCGGGGCGCCGACCTCGTGCTCGTCAACCTCGTGCTCGTCGCGCGCGGCGAGGACCGGTTGCGCGCGAACGCCGCCGAGATCACCCGGCGCAACGCGCTGCTGGCCCGGGGTGGGCGGCTGCTGCCGCGGCGGGCGCTGATCCGGATCCCAGCTCCGGGTCGACGACCTGGTCCAGCTGCCGTCGTACGTCGGCCTCGGTCAGGACGGCTGACGCGACGGTCATCACGCGCCTGCCAGCCGCAGCTCGGCCGGCACCGGGAGGTCGTACATCTTGGCGGCGTTGAGCCCGAGGATCTTCTTCTTCTGCTCCGTGGTGATGGGTGCGTACCCCATGTCCTCGGGGAACTGCCAGTCGACGAAACTCTCGATGAGCCACTTGGGCGTCCAGATCGCGTAGTCGGAGGAGAACTGGATCTTGTCCTCGCCGATCCAGTAGAGAAGTTCGCCCATGACCTGGGCGAAGTAGCGCGGCTTCGAGTACATGAAGTGCATGACCACCGCGAGTCCGCCGTATACGTTGGTCTCCTGGGTCGCGATCCAGCAGAAGTCCTCCAGCCGGGGCATCCCCACGTGCTCCACAATGAAGTTCAGGTCTTCGAAATCGCTTGCGACGTGGTCGATGTCGGCGACGTCGAACGCGTCGCGGTCCAGCGGCTTGATGGTCGGTCCCTTGTGGACGTGGATGTTCTTGATGCCTAACTCCTGGCAGGCCTCCAGGTACCGATAAGCCCAGGGATCGGTCAGCTTCCATCCGCGCGAGCCGCCTTTCCACTCCGCGGTGTAGAGCTTGACCCCCTTGAGACCGAACCTCTCGGCGTCGGCGCGGAGCTGGTCGAGGCCGGCCTCGCCGTTGCGCGGATCCCAGTTGTGGTTGTAGGTCAGCTTGTCGGGGTGGGCCTGGGTGAGCGCGAACGCCTCTTCGGTCTGCCCGAACCCGTTGGTGTAGAACTCCCCGAGGTAGGCGGGTTGGAAGATGGCGTGGTCGACGTACCCGGTCTCGAACACATCCTTCATCAGCCGCTCGCCGCCCTGGTAGTAGAAGCAGTCGATGAACTGCTTGCCGTGGACGTTGCGCTGGTTCTCCGGGCGCCCGTCCCACAACGCGATGTGGGCGTCCACGATGAAGTAGTTCTCACCGTCCTTGGCGTACATCCTGGTCCTCCTCCGGCCCACGGCCATCGCGGGCCTGTCGGGAGGCTAGTGCCCACGTGGGGGGAGAGGTCCCGGGGTCGATGTCTCATTGTGGGATGACCGAATGTCCCAAACTGAGACACGCGCGGCCGTGCCAGGGACGAGGCTGGCGCCTACGCTTATGACCTGGATCACAGCGGGGCTTTCAGGGAGTGTCATGCCCGACGACGTCATCCCGGCACGTGCCCGCGGGTTCGCGGCCGAGGCGCGCGCGGGGCGCGACCACACCCGGTCGGACGTCTCCTGCCGGCTGATGGCCTCCTGGCAGCGCAGCGAGGAGTACGGCGTCTCCCTCGACGACGTCGACCCGGTCTTCTCCGGCACGATCGACCAGAGCTCGCTGTTCTACGACAGCGGCCGCGAGGTGCTGGCCAGCCTCCACCGGACGCTGGCCGCGGAGCCCGTCAGCCTGATGTTGACCGACGCGGACGGCTTGGTGCTCAACCGTCTCAGCGGGGACACCAGCCTCCTGCGCGCGCTGGACCGGGTCCACCTCGCGCCGGGCTTCTCCTACGCCGAGCGGGTGGTGGGTACGACGGGACTCGGGCTCGCGCTGGCGGACCGCGCCCCGTCCCTGGTGCGGGCCGAGGAGCACTACGCCGTCGGGCTGTGCTGCTACACCTGCGCCGCGGCGCCGGTGCTCCACCCAGGGACCGGACGCCTCGAGGGCTCGGTCAACCTGACGACCTGGTCGGAGTCGTCGAGCAACCTGCTGCTCGCGCTGGCTGAGTCCGCCGCGCAGCACACGACGGACCTGATGCGGTTGCGGTCCGGGGGCGTCACGGGTGGCCGCCCGCGCCCACGCGGCGAGGTGTTCCGGGTGGAAAGCCCGCGCGCGGAGCCCGGGGCCGGCAGTCTGCACGACCTCTCCGGCTCCTGGCGCCGTGCGGTGTCACTGGCAGAGGCGGGCCTGCGCGACGGGCGGGTCGTGGCCTGTGTCGGCGAGCCGGGCAGTGGCCGTACGACGGCGCTCGCGCAGGCCCTGCGCCGGGCCTTTCCGCGCTACCGCATCCTGGCCGCGAGCAACCCGGCAGCGGCGGACGTCGAGCCGTGGCTGTCCCTGTGGACCCCGGAGCTGACGAAGGCGAGCACGGCGGTCATCGTGCGCGACGTCGACCTGCTCCCCCTGTGGGTGGCCGAACAGGTGCGGGACCGGGTGCTCAGGGCCCGGGTCGAGGCGCGATCGGGCGCAGCCGACCCGGCGGGCTGCCTACCCTTCGTGATCACGGTAGAGCGGTTCGAGGATATCCCGGCCGCACTGCGCGCGATCGTTGACGGGATCGTCCCGGTCGCACCGCTGCGCCAACGGCCCGAGGACATCGGGCCGTTGGCGCGGGTGGCGGCCCTGCGGGCACGGGGCCGCGAGGTGGATCTGACCCCGGCGGCCGAACGCGCCCTGTCCGACCATCGTTGGCCGGGCAACGTCGAGCAGCTGATGCAGGTCGTCAAGAAACTGGCTCGCCGCCACGACCCGATCGACGTCGGACACCTCCCGGCCGAGGTGCTCTCGCACGGCCGCCACCGGCTGACGCGACTGGAGACGTTCGAGCGGGACGAGATCGTGCGGGCTCTGAACGACCCGTCCCTCACCATGGCCGAGGCAGCCGAGCGGGTCGGCCTGAGCCGGTCCACGCTCTACCGGCGGATCGCCCAGTACGGCATCCGGGTCAGGTAGCCGCTCAGCCCGGACTCACCGGGCCGCGACCACGTAAGGATCACTGTCACGGGAGTGCTAGAACTGTCACGGGAGTACTAGATCAGCACCTGGCGCTGTTTTCCGTTCCGATGTTCCTCATGCCCCGGCTAGGGGTGAGGAGGGGGGTGAACAGGAGGAGGGATGCCGCGGTGAGGCCGACGATTGCCAGGCGGGGTCCGGTGGCGCCGGCGGCGAGGTGGACGGCGAGGGTGACCATGGCCACGCCGAGGGCGGTGCCCAGACCGCGGGTCATGTTGACCAGTCCGCCGCCGGTACCCGACGCGTGGGCCGGGATCGCACTCATGATCGTGGTGTTGTTGGTGGGGGTGTAGACGCCGAGGCCGAGGCCGAGCATGGCCATCGGGGGGATCAGCCAGGGTGCGGACAGTGGCACGGCGAGTGCGGCGGCGAGTGCCATCGTGCAGGTGACGGCGCCGAGCGCGTAGCGGCGGCGGTCGCTCCACCGGTCGGGTAGGACCGCCCCGGCGCCGCTGGCGGCGAGCGCGAAGCCTCCGGGCAGGGCGGTGAGGACCAGCCCGGCGTGCAGGGGGGAGGTGCCGCGGTCGGTGAGGACGACGGGGACCAGGACGAGCGGGCCGAACAGGACGAGGTAGCCGCACAGCGCGCCGACGAGTCCCCCCGCGAGGGCAGGGATGCGAAGGAGGCGCAGGTCGATCAGGGGTGCCGGCGCGCGGCGTTCCCGTTGGACGAGGCCGTAGCCGGCGAGCGGGGCGAGGATGGCGAGGATGGCGGTGGCCGCGGAGGGCAGGTTCAGGCCGGAGACGGCCGAGATGGCCAGCAGCAGGGTGGTGGTGGCGGTGGCGAGGAGGGCCAGGCCCGGCCAGTCGAAGGGGGCAGGGTCGGTGCGCTGGCGGGTGCGGGGTAGCAGGTAGTAGCCGGCGATGAGGGCGATTGTCCCGACGGGGACGTTGATGGCGAACACCCAGCGCCAGCCGAGGGTGGTGACCAGGGCTCCGCCGAGGGTGGGGCCGAGAGCGAGGCCGAGGGCCTGGGCGGCGGCCTGGACGCCCAGGGCGGCGCGCATCCTCGGGCGGGGTGCGCTGGTGGCGACAAGGGCGACGCTGTTGGCCTGCAGCATCGCGGCGCCGACGGCCTGCGCGACGCGGGAACCGATCAAAGCGGCGAGGCTGGGAGCCAGGCCACAGGCGGCCGAGGTGGCGGTGAAGACGAGGAGTCCGTAGAGGTAGAACTGTTTGCGGCCGTGGGCGTCGGCGAGCCGGCCGACGGGCACCAGCAGGGCGACCAGGGTGAGCAGGTAGGCCAGGGAGACCCAGGTGACTGCAGCGAGCGGGGCGTGGAACTGTGCGCACAGCGGCCCGTAGGCCAGGGTGACGATGCTGGCGTCGAGTTGGCCCATGAACGCGCCGAAGCACACGGTGGCGACCGCCAGCCACCAGCCGCCCGGCAGGTCGCGGACCGCGCGAGGGCGGGCCCGCTCGTGGGCCAGCAGCGACATCAGGGTGTTGCGGGATGCGGAGGTACGCACGCCCGGGTCCATGGCTACCTGCTCCTCCAGCGGAAGCCGCTCACGGCAGGGCGCGGCTCCCCAGCTCTGTCTGTGACAGATAAACTCTGTTTCAGACAGAGTAGGCCGGTGCGGGGGCGGATGCCAGGCCGGCCGCTGGAGGTGGGCACGCGGCGTTGGCAGCCGGCGGTGTAGGCCGCGACGTACAGGGCGAACAGCCTTCCCCGGCGAAAGGCCCAGCGCCGGTCGGCGGCGAGCAGCAGCACGCCGAGGTCCTGAAAGTAGTTACCCACCGTCCGATCGCCTGCGCCAGCACCAGCCCGGGCGCGGCGGCGTCCGCGAAGCCGGCGGGCGTGATCCCGCAGCGGCGGCAACCGGTTCGGCACGCCTCCCGAGGAACCTGCGGTCAGGGTCCGCCGGTGGCGACGGAGGACGGGTCGGCCGGGCGGCGGTCATCGAGCTGTTCGACCAGGCGTGACAGGGCCGGCAAGGCTTCGACAATAACGGCCTGGTCGGCGGCGGCGAGCCGGCCCAGTGCGTCGCCGAGCCTGCGTTCGTGGGCCTCGCGCCACCCCTGCAGATGGCGGGTACCGGTCTCGGTCAACGACACCCGGGCCGCGCGCCGGTCGGCCGGGTCGGTGACCCGCCGCAGAAGATCCGCGTCCGACATCTGTTGCACCAGGGTGCTCACCGTATTCGGGGCCAGGTGGAGCAGGCCGGCGAGCTCGCCCACCCGCGCGCCATCGCGTTCCTGCAGGCATTGCAACAACTCCACCTGGGCCATCGGCAGGGCCTCCCACGGGTAGTCGCTGCGGATACTCGTCCGCAGCACCCGCCGAAGTCGAGTGACGACCTCGGTCAACGCCCGCGCGTCCCGCTCCAGCCGTAGCTGCACCACCACCCCGACAGGATAGCTGGAAAAGGGCCGGTTTCACCGGTCGGATCAGCAGGTTCTCCACGACGAGGCCCAGACCCCACCGCAGGCCTCACCCGCCCCTGCTCGGCCGGCGGGCTCGGACCCGCACCCGTGACCAATTCTTATACCGTTATTAGTATCACGGTTGTGGTGCGGAGTCGGGTAGGGGCATGCCGGTACTACCATCATGGCCATGGTGCGGACGCCGTTGACCCGGCTGGAACGCGAACGCGGGGAGCGGTTGGGCGCCCTGCTGCGCACCGCCCGGGGGGACCGCAGCATGGTCGAGGTCGCCGCGGCGGCCGGGCTGTCGGCGGAGACGCTGCGCAAGATCGAGACGGGCCGGATCGCGACCCCGGCGTTCTTCACCGTCGCCGCGCTGGCGCGGGTCCTCGGCCTGTCCCTGGACCTGATCGCCGACGCCTGCGCCGATGCGGCGATCCCGTCTGGCGTCGCATGGGGCTGAGAAACCTCGGGAAGAAAGATTCGTGTTTGTCCTCCGTTCGGCTGAGTCGCTGAAGATTACCGGTGGCGGGGAGCCGCACGGCACGACCGTGGGCGCGGGGCGTATCACCCGGAGAACACGCGATCCCCGGCTCTGGTAGGTCAAAGCTGATGAGACGTCAAGGCCGCCGGCCGGTGGACCTGGTATTGAGCAGAGTTTCCCGGACTGTCTGCAGGAAGTGGGCTGGGCCGGCCTGGTCTGTCCAGCTGTCGCGGTAGGCCAGGGGAATGGGCGAGTTGCCGAGGTAGGTGGCGCGTAGGGCACGGGTGACCAGCGTCCCGGCACCGGCACCGGCAGAGCCGGCCGCGGCGGCTACGGTGTCGGCGGCGAGCTCCGTTTCTGTGCCGCCGGCGAAGGTGTAGGTGATGACGATGTGGACAGTGCCGTCGGCCGGGTCGGCGCTTATGGCGGGGTCGGTGGTCATCTGCCAGATGGCTCCGGGCTCGTCGCGGGTGACCGTCCACTCGACCTCGACGGTTGTGTCCGGGGCGACCTCGATGACGTCGACGAATCGTGCCCCCACCGGCACCGGGCGGTCGGTGTTCTCCCCGCGGACCGCCTTCGTCGCAGCGAAGGTGCCGACCCAGTTGTCGGGAGTTGCCATGAAGGCGTAAATCTCCGCTGCGGACAGTGGAATGTGCAGGCTGACTTCGAGCGTGGTGTCGAGCACTGGATGATCTCGATTCCTGCCGGCTGGGGGCGGGGGTTGGTTCAGGGTTCAGGGTCAGGATTCGTTGGAGAGCATTTCGGTTCGGTCAGGTGCGCCGGGGCGAAGAACTCCGCCAGCGGAACGAAGCCGGCAACCATACCGAGAAACTTTTTCCGGGTTTCTGGACTGTTCGCCGCGGCCACCAGCAGCGCGGCCAGTTCGGGGGGGAACGCCAGTTCGCCTACCGTGCAGGCAAGCCGGTAGGACGCGGCGGTCGCCTCGTCGCGATGCCGCTGGAAATCCGCCAGGGCGGCGTTCATCGGCTGCTGCCCGGACAGGCCGCGGTCCACCGCGGCCGCCAGCAGGTCCGCCTGGGTGAAGGCGTCGAGCATGCCCTGGGCGGTCACGGGATCGCGGTGGTAACCGGCGTCGCCGACCAGCGCCCAGCCCGGCCCGTGGCCTGCGCGGTAGTAGTTGTCGGGGTAGAGGGAGCCGTGGAAGCGTTCCTCGCGCCGGCCGCGGGTGGCCAGCTCGTCGGCCAACTCGGGGAAGACGGCACGCACGACACCGAGGAAGTTTCCCGGCACGTCGGCCCGGAACTCGGCCAGGCGCTCCCGCCGCCGCATAACCGCAACCACGGTCAGGCCGTCGTTAGTCGGCCAGCAGCCGATCTGGGCCCCGTTGCGGAAGCGGGCGCTGTGCTGCCGGTCGAGGCCGCTCCAGTACGAGTAGTAGATGAAGCTGGCGGCCGGTACGACGTTGTAGAAGGCGGCGTTCATCGTCGCCGCGATCGTGGAGCGGGGGCCGTCCGCGCCGATGACAATGGCGGCCCGATCCTCGGCCGCGGCGCCGCCGGAGCGCCGGGTGCCACCGCGGATACCCACCGCGCGGCCGTCGGCTACCAGTACGTCGGTCACCGGGTAGCCCAGGCGGACCTCGACGCCGGCGTCGAGCGCGGCGTCCAGCAGCATCGCGTCCAGCACGGTGCGCCGGGGTGCGTAGGCCGCGCTGATGCCGTCCACCGGATCGACGCCGCCGGTGATGACGCTGTCCTCCCAGGACAGCGTCATCTCGGTGATCGGCGGACACCCGGTTCGGACAAGTCGGTCAAGCAGCCCCCAACCGGCCGGCTGGTGTGCCCCGGCCTGGGGCAGATAGTGGGTGGACAGCGTGTCCGCCGGAAAGGTCGCGCGGTCGACCAGCAGCACCCGGTGGCCGCGCCGGGCCAGCAGCATGGCCAGCGGGGAACCGGCGCACCGGGCACCCACCACAATTGCGTCGTACATCCAGTCAACCCTTCTGAACGAGCGTCGCACACCCGTGCCGGTCAGCCCCGTCCACCGGTCAGCCGAGCCGGTCCAGGACGTCGGCGACGACCCTGCGCACGGTCGGCCCGAGACTTCTCCAGGCGGTACCGAGGTCGTCCGCGAAGAACCGGCGATATCCGGTGTCGACGGACCGGATGCTCGCCGCATACCCGGAATGGAACAGAACCGGAATCTTCAGCCCGGGCGCGGTGGCGACGGCGACGGGGCCGGCATCGAGCGCGAGCGCGTCGAAGACCTGGATCTCGGTGCGGTCGGCGTGCTTGAGGAAGACCAGCAGCCATCCGTCCCCGCTACCATCGCCGTTCTCTCCGCCGGGCGCGACGTCGCCGTCGCCGGTGACCGGCACGTACACCGGCGACTCGCCGATGGTGCCGGTCGGAAACGACCACGAGCACTTCTCCGTCATCGTCTCGAGGTCGATGCACACCACCGACGAGGCAGTCCCGCCGGCCGGCAGCTGATCCACCGGCACGACCCGGTGCGGGTGGTCGCGGTACATCTCGACGACCCGGCTGACCAGGCTGTCCGGCGGTGCTCCCCAATACGCCTGCCACAGGTACCGGCCGCGTTCCAGGGCCGGGCGTCGCAGGTCCCTGGCGTAGAGCAGGGTGCCCCAGTGCCGCCGGGGCTCGAGGAAGTACCGGGTGGCGCGTACCTCGCCGGTGCGTCCGGCGATGACGTACCGACCCACCGGTGAGGCGTCGACCGGCGTCGGGAGAAATCCGCGCAGGCTGGCCGGGAAGTGCTTCCCGGACCCCCAGACGGTGTCGGTGTCGGTGATCGCGTAGTTGATGTCCCAGCCGTTCGAGTGGGCGACGTACAGGGTGATGTCGTCGCCGTCCTGGGCGTAGTCGGCGAACTCGTGGAACGACTCGTAGGGCACCCGGGCGTGCGCCACGGGGACAGCGCCCCCCACCCGCCTGGTGGTCAGATCCCTCTTCGCCACCAGATAGATATCGGTGAACGGCTGGTGCGGCCTGGTCCGGTTCCGGCCGGCGACGCTGCCCGGCTCGGGCCGGAAACCGATTTCGGTGAAGATGACGTAGTCCCTGGTCACCGTCACCTCGTGGGTGCCCTGCACGATGCGGGCGCCCGGTACATGCCAGCTTTCCAACGCGCCGCTGCCGTCCCAGCGCACCACCCACAGCGGCCCCTCGACATCGGCCGTCGAATTTCCCCGGGGGCGTAGGTGGATGTTGCACCACCACAGGCAACCGTCGTCCAGGTCGACGACCGGATGGGACGTCGTCTGCACACCCGGGAACAGCGGGTGCGCGCCGACCTGCGGGTATTCGTCCACGCCACCGAGAAAACTCTTGAAATCAAAGGTGACCGGATCGAACTCCACCGGCCGCTGCCGATCGGAGGTCAACAGCAGCCGGTCGCCGAAGAAATGCGGCGCGGTGTGGCTCACCGCCGGTCGCGCGCCCACCAGCAACCCGGCCAGCTCCGCCGGCGGCAGCACCGAGCGCAGCGCGCCGAGAATGGCCAGGTCCGGAGTGACGACCCGGCGCGTCTGCCAGCGCTGGGTGGCCAGGTCGACCCGGGTGAGCATGCCCGGCCCGGTCAGGAAGAAATCGAGCGCGGTCGGCTGGGACGGACCGACGACGAAGGCGTGTCCGCGCAGGCCGGCCGGCCACTGCCCGGCAGTTGTGGTCAGCTCGACGTCATACTCGCGACTTGGTTCGAGGACATGGTAGAGCGCGTGATCCATGCGACTCCTTGTCGGTGCCCCCGCGACGATGACCCACCATGTTTTGGGTTCAACGCTATGTCGTTCTGAACAGCTGCTCTGAACAGCTGCTCTGAACGGTTGTCCTGACACGGCCCGTTCACCGGCCACAGCCAGATTACAACAGCTCACCACGCCGAAAAACACCGGCCGTCCGTACCATTGTCCGCGTGTATAGATCTATAGGGGTCACGCTGAGATGCGGCAAAAAGGGGCAGTGGGGTGACCGCGTAGTACGTCAACAACACCAGCGGCGCGAGCCGATGCTGATCAAAGGTGGTCCGCTCGGCCACCCAGCCGACCTGGTCCGCGGTCACGCGGAAGCGCCGCCATCCCGATCCGGCGTGCCATGCCGGGCGATCGCGACCGTCGCCCGCCGGCCGGCGCGTTTGGGTACGAGCAGGACCGGCTGTGGCATGGCCGTTGCCGGGGGCAGGGTGGCCGTTTCCGGGGACGGGGGGACAGCGAAGGGAATCAGACAGGCGGCCTCGGCGACGCTCGGGGTGCCGAGCGCGGCGTGGGCGGCGGCACCGGGATGGGGCACGTCGACGGTGGCGAGCAGGGCGGCGGGATGGCCCACCAGCGGCCAGCCGTGGTGGCGGGCGGCGGCGACGACGCCCGGTTCGTCCCGGCGGGCCTCGACCGTCGCCATCCGGCGCACCGCGCTCGCCGGCGCCGCGAGGTCGTGCAGCGCCGCCTCGACCAGCTCCAGGATCTCCGCCGCCGTCACCCCGGGCCGTGCGCCGACACCGACGACCAGCCTCCCGTCCCCCGGTTCCGCTCCGGTCACGCCGCGCCGGGCTGGATCCGGCCGGGTGGGCCGGCGGGCTTCGGGGCGCGGACGCGGGGTGCGGCGCCGGCGGTGTCCCGGCCGTCCTCCCGGCGGGCCGCGCGGGCGGCGGCGAGCAGGCGGGTGGCGGCGCCGGGCCGTCCAGCCCAGTGCAGATGCAGGTAGGAGGCGTGCACCCGGCGGTACACGAACCCCTCGGACATCCACGGCGACGCCGCCTGCTGCCCGCCGCGCCGGCCACCACCCGCCACGCGTCCCGGTGCGGGTCGGGGCGCGGTTTCGGGTACCGGCAGCCACCACGCCGCCACCCACGACGACCCGGGGGGCGGGCCTGCGGCGCCGTGGGCGGGGGACGGCGACCGTGGGTCGCACGGCGCCCGGCCGGGTGGGGGCCGTAGGACCGTACGGTGGAACTCGTGGGCGTGCACGGTGGTCCCGGCCGCCGCCAGGGGGCTGTCCGCGGCGGCGATCGCGCTGCGGTAGCCGAGGGTGAGCCGCGGGCCCATCACCGCCTCCACGTCGAGAACCCCGCACATCGGCGCGCCGTCCAGGGTGCGGGCCAGGTAGAGCAGTCCGGCGCACTCGGCGGCGACCGGCCCGCCGCGGGCGGCGAACGCGGCGACCTCGGCGCGTAACCGGGCGTTGTCGGCGAGCGCGGCGACGTGCTCCTCGGGGAAACCACCGCCGATGATCAGGGCGTCGGTTCCCGGTGGCAGCGTCTCGTCGCGCAGCGGGTCGACGGGGACGACGTCGGCGCCCGCGGCGGTGAGCAGCTCGATGTGTTCGGGGTAGCCGAAGGTGAACGCGGCTCCCCCGGCGACCGCGACCCGCGGGGGCCGGTCGGGCATCGCGGGCATCGCCGGGTCCGCTGTGGTGACCGCTGCCGGTCCGGCCGCGGCGAGCACGGTGGCCGGCTCCCAACGTGCGACGCGCAACGGCGGCGCGGTGCGTGCCACCCGCAGCAGGGCGTCGAGGTCGCAGGCGGATCCGACCAGCGCGCCGAGCCGGTCGACGGCGGCGACGGCGGCGGGTCTGCGTTCCGCCGCCGGCACCAGACCGAGATGCCGCGAGGGGGTGTGGACGGCCTGTTCCCGCGGCAGCGCGCCGAGCACGGGCACGGCGATGTCGTCGAGTGCCTCGGTGAGCAGGTCGCGGTGATGGGGGGAACCGACCCGGTTGAGGATCACCCCGGCCAGGCGGATCCGCCGGTCGAATCCGCGGAACCCGGCGACGAGCGCGGCGATCGAGCGGGCGGCGCCGGAGACGTCGACGACGAGCACGACGGGGGCGTCGAGCAGCCGGGCGACGTGCGCGGTGGAGGCATGGTCGGCCTGCTCACCGGGACCGGGACGGGCCACCCCGTCGAACAGGCCCATCACCCCTTCGACGACGGCGAGGTCCGCGCCGCGGGCCCCGTGGGCGAACAGCGCGGCGATGCGCGCCGCGCCGCAGAGCACCGCGTCGAGGTTGCGGCCCGGCCGGCCGCAGGCCAGCGCGTGGTAGCTGGGATCGATGTAGTCCGGGCCGACCTTGTGCGGGGAGACGTGCAGGCCGCGGGCGGTGAACGCGGCCATCAGCCCGGTGGTCACCGTCGTCTTGCCGGCGCCGCTGGCCGGGGCGGCGAGAACCAGCCGGGGAATGTCGATCTCCGCCCGGGGCTCGCTCACCACTCGATGCCCCGCTGCCCCTTTTGCCCGGTGTCCATGGGGTGGCGGACCTTGGTCATCTCGGTGACGAGGTCGGCGGCGTCGAGCAGCTCCCGGGGGGCGCGCCGCCCGGTGACGACGACATGCTGGCGGCCGGGGCGGGAACGCAGGACCTCGACGACCTCGTTGACGTCGAGCCATCCCCAGCGCAACGGGTAGGTCAGTTCGTCGAGCACGTACAGCCGGTAGGTCTGGGCGGTGAGGTCCCGGGTGATCTGCGCCCAGCCCTCCCGGGCGGCGGCACCCGGGTCGCCGTCCGGGTCGACCCGTTCGCGTACCCAGCTCCAGCCCGCGCCCATCTTGTGCCAGGTGACCGGGCCGCCCTGGCCGGAGTCGGCGAGGACGTGCAGCGCGCGTTCCTCGCCGATACGCCACTTCGCGGACTTGACGAACTGGAACACTCCGACCGGCCAGCCCTGTGACCAGGCGCGCAACGCCAGACCGAACGCGGCCGTCGACTTCCCCTTGCCGTCGCCGGTGTGAACCATCAGCAGCGGCCGGTCGCGGCGCTGGCGGGTGGTCAGCCCGTCGTCGGGGACGGTCTCGGGCTGTCCCTGCGGCGTCAACAGGCCACCTTTCCGGACGTCGCGCGGGGCGTCGCGCGGGGAGTGAGATGGTGCAGGGAGTCCAGCGGGATCGTGACGCCGCCGAGGGCGCCCGCGAGCCGCTGGGCCAGGCCCAGGCGCAGGAAACCGTTCTCGCAGTCGACGACGACGCTGCTCAACTCACCCCGGCCGCCGCCACGCCCCCCGGTACCGGCCCGTCCGCCCGTCGCCGGTCCGGCCGCGCCACCGGCGGCGCGCACCAGCGCGCGGGCCACCGGCAGCGGGTCGTCCCCGGCGGTCGCCCGGCCGTCGGTGACGACCACGAGCAGGGCCCGCCGCGTCGGATCACGGCGCCGTTCGGCGCGCAGGACCTCACCGGCGAGGCCCAGCCCGGCGGCCAGCGGGGTCCGCCCGCCGGTGGGCAGCGCGCGCAGCCGGGCCGCGCCCACCTCCACGCTCGAGGTCGGCGCGAGCACCACCTCCGCTCCCGACCCCCGGAAAGTGATCATCCCGATCCGGTCGCGGCGCTGGTAGGCGTCGACGAGCAGGGCCAGCACGGCCGTGGTGACCAGGGTCATCCGCGCGCGGGCGGCCATCGACCCGCTGGCATCGACGACGAACAGCACCAGGTTGCCCTCCCGGCCGACGCGCACGGCGCCACGGCGGTCCGCCGGGACCAGCACGAGGCCGGGTCCGCACCGGCCGCGGGCGGCCTGGAACGGGGCGGCGGCGAGCAGGGTCGCCGGCAGATGCAGGCCGGGTGCGTCCGCGGCGGTGGTGACGAGCGCGCCGCGGCTGCCGCGGGCCGGGGATCGACGTCCGGTGGCTCCCGAGGAGGTTCCGAGGCCGGCGACGGTGAGCAGCCGCGGCCGGCTCGCCGCCGCCGGTGCGCCGGCGAGCCGGGTCGAAGACGCCGTCGCGGTCGAAGACGCCGACGGGGACGGTCGTGCCGACCACCGGTCCCCGCCGTCCCCGCTGTCCCCGCCCTTCCCGTCATCCCCGCCGTTCCCGTCATCCCCGCCGTTCCCCGCGCCGCGGTTCCCATCCCCCGCACCGTCGCAGCCGTGGGAACCGCCGTCACCACGGGGCGCGCCCCCCGAACCGCCGCCGTCGGGCGGGTCGTCATCGGGGCGCGCATCGTTCACCGGTACCCCGGATTCCCCGGCACCGGATTCCCCGGCACCGGATCCGCCGGCTTCTTCGCCGGCTTCTTCGTCGGCTTCACATTCGCCGGCCTCGCGTTCGGCCCCGACGCGCTCGTCGAGAGCGGCCAGGGCCTCGTCGAGGACGGCGTCGAGGGTCTCGTCGTCCATTCCGGGGGCGTCGAACGGGCCGCGGCGGCGGCGATGCGGTAGCGCGAGACGGGCACCGGTACGGATGTCGGCGGCGAGCACCGTGGCGCGCCCCGCCCACGCGGCGAGTGCCATCGCGGTCTTGGCCAGCACCACGTCGGCGCGCATGCCGTCGACGTCGCAGCCGGCGCAGATGGCGGTGACGGCCCGCAGCGCCGCGTCGGTGAGCCGGACCGTGCCGAGCCGGCCGCGGGCGGCGACGACCCGGGCCGCGAGTTCCGCCTCCGCGTCCGCCCAGGTCGCGGCGAACCCGGCCGGGTCGGCTTCGAACGCCAGCCGTCGGCGGACGACCTCCGCGCGCACCGCCGGGTCACGGCTGGCCGCGACGTGCACGGTCAGCCCGAACCGGTCGAGCAGCTGCGGACGCAGCTCGCCCTCCTCCGGGTTCATCGTCCCGACCAGCAGGAACACCGCCGGATGGCGCACCGACACCCCGTCGCGTTCGACGTGGGCGACCCCGAAGGCGGCGGCGTCGAGAAGCAGGTCAACGAGATGGTCCCCCAGCAGGTTGACCTCGTCGACGTAGAGCAGCCCGCGGTGGGCGGCGGCGAGCAGACCCGGGCGCAGAACGCTGACCCCGTCGGCCAACGCCCGGTCCAGGTCGAGGGAACCGGTTAGCCGGTCTTCGGAGGCGCCCACGGGTAGTTCCACCAGCCGGGCCGGACGGGTCAGTGACGGCGACGGCGCGGGATGCGGGCCGTCGGGGCAGTCCGGTAACGGCGCGTCGGGCGCGCAGGAGAACCGGCAGCCCTCCGTGACCGTCACCGGGGGCAGCAGGGCGGCCAAGCCGCGCACGGCGGTGGACTTGGCGGTGCCCTTCTCCCCACGCACGAGGATTCCGCCCAGCGTGGGGGAGACCGCGTTGAGCAGCAGGGCCAGGCGCAGGTCGTCCATGCCGACCACCGCCGACAGCGGGAAGCTCACCACGGTGTCGACGCCGTCGAGGCAAGCGGGTGTCGCCGGTGCGTCGTGTGCACCGGCTGCGGCTGACAGGATCGACAGGATCGACAGGATCGACACGACGGATACCACGGATGCCGATGCGGCGCGTGCGGCCGGGATGGCCGATGTGGCAGTGGTACGGGCATGCCGGGGTCCTCCCAGGGTCCTCGCCCATGGTCATCACGGCGACGGCCGGAGTATCCTGGCTCCCGGATCGACGCGCACCTTCGGCCTTCCAGCCGCCGCTGCGGCCGTGGCCCGTCGCCCCGCCGGGGCGGCTCGGGGTTCCTCTCCGGACCCCTGGTCGGGCGATCGCCGGGCACGCCCGCCTCCTCGTCGGCGAGCCTGCCCAGGAAGGGTTCGCTTCCCGGTGACAGTGGCGGGACCGCGCCGGACTCGCACCGGCTTCCTCCCCCTGCTGTCGCGTCTGTCAGCATGACATATCCGTCGGCGACCAGTACGTCGTCTCGACGACCAGGACGTCGAGACGACCCTCCCTCCCACCCAGATGACCATTGGGTGCTGACCGCTGACCGCTGACCGCTGACCAGACGCCCTGTGCTCGTTGAACCGGCGCTGGTCGTGGGCGAGGATCGCGGGCGAACTGGTATCCCGGCCAGCCCGAGGCCGGTGGACACGGGGGTGGCGACGTCATCCTCCGCGGTCGCGTCTGTCAGAATGATGTCTCCCGTCGACGTTCAGAAGGGCACACACCTTGCCCGACGATCTCGATCCCGCCGCGGGAATCACCGGGGACGCCCGCGGCCGGCTGCGTGCCGACTGCGGGCGCTGTTTCGCGCTGTGCTGCGTGGCACCGGCGTTCTCCGCCTCGGTGGACTTCGCGATTGACAAACCCGCCGGCACGGCCTGCCCCAACCTGAACGCGGGCTTCCGCTGTGCCGTCCACGAGCAGCTGCGGCCGCGGGGGTTCCGCGGCTGCGCCGTGTATGACTGCTTCGGCGCCGGGCAGCAGGTCTGCCAGGTCACCTACGGCGGGCGGGACTGGCGAGCGGCCCCGGACAGTGCCCGGCAGATGTTCGATGTCTTCGCGGTCATGCGGACGCTGCACGAGCTGCTGTGGTATCTGAGCGAGGCGCTGAGCCGGCCCGCCGCCGCCCCGCTGCACGCCGAGCTGCATGACGCCCGCGCTCGCACCATGCTGCTGACCTGCGCCGACGCCGACACGCTGCTCGCCGTGGACGTCCCCGCGCTGCGTCAGGCGGTCCATCTGCTGTTGCTGCAGGCCAGCGACCTGGTCCGCGCCGAGCTGCCGGGCGGTGCCGGGAACAGGCGTCCCCGGCGGCGCCCCCGCGGCGCCGACCTGCTCGGCGCGAACCTCGCCGGGGCGGATCTGCGCGGCGCGGCGCTGCAGGGAACCCTCCTGATCGGCGCGGATCTGCGGGGGGCGGATCTGCGCGGCGCCGACCTGCTCGGCGCTGACCTGCGCGACACCGACCTGCACGGCGCCAACCTGCACGGCGCCCTGTTCGTCGTTCAGGCCCAGCTCGACGCCGCCCGCGGGGACGCCACCACGGCGCTGCCCCCGGCTCTGACCCGCCCCGTGCACTGGACGCGCACGGCGGACCCGACGCGGCCGGACCCCAGAACGCACCCCGTGGCGGGCTCGGGCCCCGGGCCCGGGACGGTGCCGATCCCCTCGTCGTCGCCCAGCGCGGCCCGGCCGCGGCGGTCGGCGAGTTCTCCTCGGTCGCCTCGTTCCCCTCGGTCGCCTCGTTCCCCACGCCGCCGCTGACCGGCAGACCAGTCGTCGCCGGCGCCGGGTCCGATCCCCCGGTCGGGTCACGGCGCGGAAATCACGTCTTCACCGGCGGGATGGCGCGTCAGGATGGGACCATGGCACGCGAGGATACCGGCGACATCCGGCAGGACCCGGAACGGGACGCCTGCATCACCGCCACGAGCATGTTCGTGGGCATCACCGGGACCACCGACATCGGCAGAGGAATCGACCCGGAATCGCTGCAGGAGGTCCTGCGGCGGGCGTTCACCCTCGTGCGCACCATCGTCTCCACGCATGGCGGCTCGGTCGAGAGATTCATCGGGGACGCCGCGTTCGCGGTGTTCGGCGTTCCCGAGCCGCATGTGGACGACGCGCTGCGCGCCGTCCACGCCGCCCTTGAGATTCGGGCCGCGACGGAGGCGCTCAACACCGAACGGCACCACAACCGGGACCTGAGGCTGCGCGTGCGGATCGGGATCAACACCGGCGAGGTCACCGTCGCCGGTGGCGCCAGTGGCGACCCGGTGAACGTCGCCTCCCGGTTGGAACACGCCGCGCCCGCCGGCGAGATCTTCATCGGCGGCACCACTTATCATCTCGTCCGGGACAGCGTCACCGCGAGCGAGGCGGATCCCCTCGTCGTGCAGGGCAGGCCCGTCCCGTTGCGTGTGCACCGGCTGATCGGACTGGCCGCTCCGTCGCCGGCCGCCTGAGCACTACCGGCCGCCGCCGGTGCTCCGGCCCCGGATCCGTGGGCGAGCGGGACGAAGGGCGGTGCGGGACTGTCAGCGGCGCCGGACGCGACGTGAACCGGTCCGCGGGATGGCGGCCGGTTGGGGGCCGCGGCCCAGCCCGCCGTGGCGGACCTGCATGTGGGTGGCGAGCAGATGGGACGCCTCGGCCTTGGTGGCGACCCGGTCCGAGGTGATACCGCAGTACGTGCAGGTGTATCTGGCCATCATGAGGTCCCTTCGGATGCTCGGGTAGGGCCAGAATGCGGCAATGCCGCGACAGACGCATCACATTCCCAGTTCGCATACCTATCTGAGACGCTAATCTTCCACGTGTTTGCATGTCAATCTGGTACGCCCATAAGGTGGGTGGATGCCCCGCCCGCCGTGGACGCCGAGGACGCAGGCTCACCATGAGCTCATGGCCGCCCTGTCCGCCTCGGTCGACGCTGCCTGCGAGGCGGAGGAAAGAATGTGGGAGGCCGCCCGCGCCGCCCGCGCCGGCGGGGTGCCGATCGACCTGGTGGCCGCGCTCACCCGACGCGGACGGACCACCGTCTACCGCCATCTCCCCCTTGGACAGGATCTCGGCGACGCCTGAACGCGCACCGCTTCGCCGGCGGTGGCCAGCAGTCGGCTGTCCGGGGCGAAGGCCACCTCGCGCACCGGCCCGACCCGCACCTGCATGCCGGGGACGCCGCGTGCGCGGTTCCGTCCACGCCGGATCCCAGGCCGGTCGGGTTCACAGCCCGACGCGGCCGGAGGGGTTGTCGCGGTCGAACAGCCGTCCGGCGCGGACGTAGCCGTCGAGCGACGCTGAGGAGCGCCACCGGCCCTGGCGCATGATCGACCGGTCGGCGACACCGGCGCGGGCGGCGGCGGTGGCGAACCCGGAGCGCAGCGAATGCCCGGCGAAGTCGGCCGGGTCGAGTCCGGCGGCGGCCACCCGGCGCTGCACGATTCGGGCCACCGAGCCCGGGTAGAGCCGCCCCGGCGCGACCTGCCCGTGCCGGTTGACCGCGCGGAACGCCGGCCCGTCGGTCAGCGCGGCGGCGTCCACCCAGGCCCGCCAGGCCCGCACCGGGCAGGTCGGCCGGTAGGAGCCGTAGGCGACGCCGACCAGGGCACCGGCGGCCTCCTGGTCGGTCTTCGACGCCCGGATCGTCAGGACGACTCCGTCGGGGGTCTCCAGCAGGTCGGCGACGTCGAGGCCGACGAGTTCGGAGCGGCGCAGGCAGCCGGCGAATCCGATCAGCAGCAGGGCCCGGTCGCGGACGTCGGCGAGGTCGTCGTCGCGCAGCCCGGCGACGACCCGGGCCAGCAGGGAGGTGTCCAGCGCGGCCTTGCGGTTCGGGCGGACCCCGCGGGTGCGGCGGATACCGTCCCAGACGGCGCAGACCTCCGGTGCGCTCGCCGGGTTGGGATGGCGACCGAGCTGGTGGGAGACGGAGATCGCGGCGAGCCGGCGGCGGATCGTCGAGGGCTTGTACCCGGCGTCGGCGAGCGTGGCGAGGTAACCCGCGACCGTCGCCGGGGTCGCCGGCAGCGGGCACAGCGGCACCGTCTGACGTTCACACCAGGCCCGGAACTGACGCAGGTCACTGTCGTAGGCCCGCCAGGTCGCCGTGGAACGCGCGGCGCGGGCGTAGTCCCCTACCCGAGCGAGCAGATCGGCGGTGAGCTGTCCATCGGTGCCCGGCGCCAGGACCGGCACCGGCGGCTGTGCCGCGCCGGCGGAGCCGGCCGGTAACGCACGGGGGCCGGCGATCGGCCTGGTGGTCTCGTCGTTCACCGCCGGGGCGTCCGGGCATCCTGGGGCATCGAGATCCACCCTAGTCCGCCGCGACTCGCCCGGCCTCGCCGCGGGAAACGCTCAGCGGGCCTCAGGCGGACCGGTTCCCGGATCCACCCGTGGCCGGCGTGGCCGGCTCGGCCGACGGCGGAGTGTGGGGTGCGGCGGGCGCGGGGCCGGTGACCTGGGTGGGCGCCGCGGCAACGGCCGCGGTAGGGGCCGGCGCCTCGTCGTCGTGCAGGCCCTTGATCTCGGACTTGAAGATCCGCAGGGAGCGGCCTAGGGAACGGGCGGCGTCGGGCAGCCGCTTCGAGCCGAACAGCACGACGACGACCAGGATGATGATGATCAGTTCGGGAGCGCCGATGTCACCCACGGGAACCATCCTTCGGACGGGATCCGACGCACGGTCGGCCTGGTCCACATGTTACGACCGGCCGCCGCCCCGTTCGCAGCCCCGTCCGGTGATCGGGCCACGGCCGGGCCGATGATGCGGTGGCGCCCGGCCCGGTCCGGGAGGGCGCTCGACGGGCATCTCGACAGTCATCTCGACGGGCAGGCTGTCCGCTCGACGGGCAGGCTGTCCGCAGGACGACGTTTCGGATGTTGTTGGATGTTGTTTGACGAACCGGGTCGGTCGGGTATACGGCGGACGTCCTACTCCTCGATCATCGGTCGACCATGATCATAGGTCGGCCATCGATGATCATTATTGGTCGGAGGTCTTCCATGGTCTGGACCCTCGTCAGTTGGATGCTGCTTGGTCTCGTTGCCGGCGCGGTCGCGCGCCTGCTCGTGCCCGGACCTGATCCGATGAGTATCCCTGCGACGATCCTGCTCGGCATCGTCGGCTCGTTCGTCGGCGGTTTCCTCGGCTACGTCCTGTTCAACCGTGATCTCAGCGAGGGCGCGCTGCAACCGTCCGGCATCGTCGGCTCGATCATCGGGGGTATCGTCGTGCTGCTGGTGTGGCGGGCGGTGGGCCGCCGCCGTACGTTGCACCGCTGACGCTCGTCCCCGAGGCCGCCTCACGGCAGCCCGGTGCGGTGGGTTGACGCGGCGATAACCGGCGGAACCCACCCGCACCGGATCCGGGGGAACGCACATGGCGGGGACCGCAGGGAGCACCGCGTCCGGGATCGTGGGGGCGCGCCTGTGCGCGCTCCTCGTGCGGGTTCTGCTGGGCGTGCCGGCGGTGGGGCTGCTCGCCGTCGCCTGCGGCCCGGACACCCCGGCCGGTCCGCACGCCATCGCGGGGGTGCATCCCCCGGGCGGCCCGACTCCCGCGCACAGCCCGAGCCCCAGCCCCGAGGCGACACACAGCCCGCGGGCCGCCGGTGCCAGCACGCCCTACTGCGGCCCGAGCCGCTACGTCGAGGAGATCGTCGTGCAGCAGTGGGCGGACGGCCGGTTTCGCATCCAGGTGCGCCCCACCCCCGAGGGGCGGCGCGCCGGGGACCCCGGCCAGGTTGCCGCCGAGATCTGGCAGGCCGTGCAGGGGTGTGTGACGGGCCTGCGCGGCGAGGTTGCCGACAGTCTGCGTGACCAGCTGGCGTGCCATCAGAACTTCGCGCAGCTACCGGCGCTGAACGGCGGGAAGGGCTTCGCCACCGGCGAGACCTACGACCTGGAAAGCTGGCGGCCGGCGCCGCGTCCCGGCGGCATCCGGACATGGATCTCCACCCGCTGCGGGAACACCCTCGGCACCGATCCCCCCGGGCCACCGGCCAGGATCTACCGGCCGGACGGCGTACGCCCCCAGCGGACGGTCTCCGGCGAGCAGGCCTGACGGCGGGTTGACGACTTGGCGGTTGACGACTTGGCGCACGAGCCCGTGTGATCAGCCCCCACGTGATACTGCTGATGTCAGTTCCTCGGGGTCCAGCGGCGTCCGAGTGCGGCCAGGAGCCTGTCTTGGGGTGGGCTGTCGGCGGGCGCGGGCTGGGCGGCGGCATACATGCCGGTCGCGGCGAGCTGGCCACCGAGTGCTTCGACGGCGGGGAGCGTCGCGGTCACCGTGTCGGGATCGAGCTGGACGGTCTGCCCGATGGTGGTGGCCAGATCCCAGGCGTGGACGAGGGGCTCGATGACGGCGACGGTGAGGACCTCGTCCACGCTCCGGGCGCCCAGGGGGGTGTCCACGACGGTGGCCGGGTCCAGGGCCGCGAGGGTGCGTTCGGTGTTCTGGTGGGTGCGCTGCCAGGATGCGCCCGGATCGGGGCCGGCGAGGGCGGTGAGGAGGGCGGGATCGGTGACGGGCGGGCGGGGGCCGTGCCCGGTGAGCAGGCTGACGATCTGCTGCTGGCCGTCGATGACGTGGCCGGTCAACTGCCGCCCGGTCCACACCGGGCAGAGGGACGGGGCGTCCCACCGGTCGGCGGGCACGCGAGTGACGATGGTGGTGAACGTGTCGAGCGCACGGCGGTAGCACTGCAAGGAACGGGTCATGACTCCTTACTCCTTCCGCGGGGTGAGCAGGGGACCGAGCGTCCGCCAGGCGGCGTCGGCCAGGTCGTCGGCGACGAGCGTCGGGGAGCCCGCGGGGCGGGCGAGCCAGTGGCGGCTGTATTCCTGGGCGGGGCCGATCCACAGCGCGACGACGACCGCCAGGTCGGGCCGGTCGGACCAGCCGTGGCCACGCAGCCAGTCGGCCACCGCGGCGAAGAAGCCGCGGTTGTCCGCGGCGGTGCGCTCATCGATCGAGCCGCGCAGGACATCGACCGGCGCGGTCAGCAGCAGTCGGGCCAGCCGCGGATGCTCTTCCACCCACCGCAGATGGCGGGTGACCAGGCGGGTCACGCCATCACGGGGCCCGGTCGAGGTGTGCAGCTCACCCCACAGCGCGCCCTGATGATCGGCAAGACCCGCGCCCACCACGGCCGCGGCCAGGTCCCCCCGGGTGGGGAAGTAGTGAAACAGGCTGCCGTTACTGACACCGGCCCGACGCCGAACCGCCTGCATGGACGTGGCCTCCCAGCCCTGCTCCAGCACGCAGGCCACGGCCGCGTCCACCAGCCGGGCCCGACTGGGCGCTACCCCGACACCTCTCATAACCCCGACACCTCCCATAGAGCACCACTCTAGAGTAACACTCTATACGGACGTCCCGCGATCCTACCGGGACTCTCCGTACGGACGAGCCTCGGTAGGATCGCCGGCCATGGACGCGGGCGTGGGAAACACGTTGATCTCCATCCCGCCGGGGCGGGTGACGCTGTCCGACCGGCGAACGCAGCGCAGCTGGTCGGTCGAGCTCGCGCCGTACTGTCTCGCGGCGTTTCCGGTCACCCAGGAGCAGTACGCGGCGGTCGGCGGCCAGCGGCCGAGTTCGGCCCACGGGGACCGGTTGCCCGTCGAGGGGGTTTCCTGGTGGGACGCGGTCCGGTTCTGCAACGCCCTGTCCCACCGCGACGGGATGGCGCCCGCGTACCGTGTCCAGGCCGACGGCGAGGGTGTCGAGTGGGACACCCGCGCCGAGGGGTACCGGCTGCCGACCGAGGCTGAGTGGGAGTACGCCGCCCGAGCCGGCACGAGCGGCCCGCGGTACGGGCCGCTCGACGACATTGCCTGGTACCGCGGCAACTCCCACGGGCGAATCCATGACGTGGGCGGCAAACAGCCCAACTCCTGGGGCCTGTACGACATGCTGGGCAACGTGTGGGACTGGTGCTGGGACCTGTACGACACCGAGGTCTACGGCACCTATCGGGTGCTGCGGGGCGGCGGGTGGTTCGACGAGCACTGGAGCTGCCGGGCCTCCGTACGCCGCCGCGGCCACCCGGCCTTCCACCTCGACGACGTGGGGTTCCGCGTCGCGCGTTGCGCCGTGCCCTGACCCACGTCGCATCCGTGCTCACGCACCGGTCCGTGTTGCCCGCCGGACGAGAGCGATCCTGATCAGGTGGGGCCTGATCAGGTGGGGTCGGGGCGGGTGGGGCTGGCGCGCACGGCGCGAAGCTCCGCGGTCAGTTCGTCGACCTGGCGTTCGGCGCGTTCGGCGCGGGCCCGGGCCTCGGCGCGGGCCTCGCCGATCACAGTGAGACGTTCGGCGGCGGCCTGACGTTCGCCGGCCAGGCGTGCCTCGCCCTCGAAGCGGACGCGGTCGAGTTCGGCCGCCGCCTCGGCACGCACGCGCTCGGCCTCGGCTGCCGCGGCGGCTCGGCCCTGGTCGAGCTGCGCCGCCGCCTCGGCACGCACGCGCTCGGCCTCGGCGCGTTCGCGGCGGATGTCCTCGCGCAGGGCGTCGCGTTCGGCGCGTAGCTCGGTGAGGGTGTGCGCGTCGCGTTCGGCGTCGCGCCGGGCCTCCTCCAGCCGCGTCGAGGCCTGCTCCCGGGCGGCGACGGCCTCGTCGATGCGCCGTGCGGCCTCGACGCGGGCCGCCTCGATCTCGGTGGCGGCGCGGGCGGCGGCGGCCTGGACCTGCGCGTCGGCCTCGACGCGGGCCGCCTCGGCGGCGTCGTTGGCCGCGCGGACCGTCTCGGCGGAGTGCTCGACCACCTGCCGCCTGGCCGCCTCGGCGGCGGCCAGGCGGGTCTCGGCGTCCTCCAGGGCGCTCACCGCCTCGCCGGCGACGGCCTCGGCCTCGGCGCGGGCCGCCTCGGCGGCGCGGGCCCGCTGCTCGGCGCGCACGGCACGGGCCACCGCCTCGGCGACCCGTTCGGCGGCTTCGGCCTCGGCCGCCTCGACGGCCGCCTCGACGGCGGTGACGTCGCCGAGGGCGGACATCTGCCGGCTGAAGGCGTCGAGGGTGCAGGTCAGCTCGGCGGCGAGGGCGCGCACCTGAGCGGCGAGGTCCTCGGCGCGCAGCCGACCGGCGGCCAGCGGCAGGGTGGCGAGGTCGGCCCGGGCGGCGGGCGTGCCGGCGGAGTCCGCACCGCCACGCCCGGCGAGCTCACGGCGGCGACGGTAGGCCGCGAGCCGGTTGTGCGCCGGGTCGTCGCAGTACGCCGGCGGGCGCCCCGGGCCTTCGGCGGGGGCGGCGGGTCGGGTACATCCCGGGAAGGCGCAGCGCGGCGCCGTCGCGGCGCGGGCCGCCGCACCCTCGGACCCGGCCGCACCGCCGGACGGCGCCGGGTGTCCGGACGGGGGCGCGCCGCCGGCCCCGCCGTCGTCCCCGCCGCCGCGGGCGCGGGTGCCTTCGGGGACCGCGTGGCCGGCCGCCGGGCCGGCGGTGGATCCCTCCGGCGTCGCCGGGCCGCCCCCAGCCCCCGGCGCTCCCCCCGAAGACGTGCCGGCCGCCGGGAGCACGGGTTCGCCGTCACGGGGACGCGGCGGCCGCATCGGCCCCACCGGTTCAGGCGGCTCCCGACGCTGGTGCGGCGGTCGTGGCACCCGAGACATGACCCATCCCCTCCACTTACATATCGTCGCAAGCGATGAAACGTTTGAAAAAACGTTATACCACGAAACGGAACGTTTCAGGGGAGCGCGTGGCATGGCGCGTCCTGACGCCCGATAAGCCTCCCTTCCCGGGCGTCAGAAAATGATCATCCCGGGATGGTTCCCTGTGACCGGCCCCGGTAGATGGCCGGGTTCCGGCCGCTTTGTTTGGCAGGGACCGCGCTGGCTCGGGTGCACATGGGCCTGGGGGGAATCGGACCAGCGCATGCGCCGACATGGTGATCCGGTCCGGTCCAACTTCAGTGGCACGAACTGCCGGTGGGCCACCTCGGACTGTTCCTACGGTGTGCTACAGCAGCGCAGCGCACCCGTGCGGTGTGGCTGTGGTCCGTGGAGTCCTATCCTGTCAGGATGCGCGAACCCACGGCGGGTCACGAACGCCCGGTGCGCGGCTTCGAGATGATCTGCGAGATCGAGCCGCCGACCCGGCCGGACCTGACCCACGCCCGCCACCAGATCGGCGTCCTGAGCCCCGTCACCGACGCGTTCCTGATCCCCGACAACCACATCGGACGCGCGACGGTGTCGAGCATCGCCGTCGCCCACGAGGTGGCGACGATGGGGGGACGCAGCATCGCCTGCGTGAACTCCCGCGACCGTAACCTGCTCGGCTTCCGCCGCGACCTGCTCACCGCCGCGGCCTACGGCGTCGAGGAATTCCTGTTCGTCCACGGCGACAAACCCACCGCCGGGAACCGGACCGGCGACCTGACCGTGCGCGCGATGATGGACGAGGCCCGCGCGGCCAGCGAGGATCCGGTCTTCGCGGACATGCCGGCGTTCCGGGTCGGCGCCGCGGCTGGCCTACGTCCACTGCCCACCTGGAAACGAGCGGCCGACTTCCTGTTCGTACAGATCAGCTACTCGGTGGACGCCCTGCTGCGCTGGCGCGACGCCCATCCGGTCGAACTGCCGATCTACGCCGGCGTCATGGTCCTCGCGAGCGCCGGGATGGCCCGCCGCCTCGCCGCGGCCATCCCCGACATCGACATTCCCGACAACCTCGTCCAAGCAGTCGAACGGGACCAGGCGGCCGGGGTCGAAGCGGCCTGCGACCAGGTGCTACGGCTGCGCGACAGCGGCGCCTTCGCCGGTGTGCACCTCGTCCCGGTTAGCCGCTACCGCCAGGTCGCCACCCGACTTGAGGACCTTCTCTAACCGCCCGGGCCGGAGTGAGTGACACAGGGCACCCCGACAGTGATTATTAGTACGAAGAGATGTCGATCTGTCGCAGAGCAACATCGTCGGGGGATGTGGTGGGTGGACGCCGAAACAGCAGGAGTGCCAGGAAAAGGGAGGGCTGGTGGAGGTGGACAGCTATGTTCGTTGTGCTGCCCGTCAGTCTGATCGTCCTCGTGGCAGCGTGCAGATCATCTTCTCAATCTCATGTGCCTAGCCCATCCCCCACAACCTCCGGAACGGAAGAGCATTCGAGTACTCCTACCGGCTTCGCGATCCCCACGCTACCCCAGCCGCATCCCACAATCGACCAGAAAAAATCAATCAATGGACAGATTCCTGGGGTCTCGGCAGCCGTTTCGCGCGGTGGTGGCGGCGGAATCCCGAGCGTGCGCCCCGAATCGGGGACTCCACCTCCTTCCAGTCCTCGGGTATCCCCGCCGGATGGCGATAATGCTCCCGCGGGAGGTGGGGGAACCGCGCCTTCCTCGCACATTTCCGGGGGCGGGTGAGACACTTTTCTCGCTTTCTTTTATATCGCACAATTCGGCCGGAAGAGTGGCCTGGCGGGAGTTTGTGTTTATGGGACGATGTCGACGCGGAGTCGGGTGGGGTCCTCGGTGAGGATGACGACGGGTGCGCCGTTGTCCTTCGTCCAGCTGGTGGGTAGCAGGAACCAGCGGTTGGCGCGGTAGGCCAGGACGTGCAGGCCGGTGTAGCGCCAGCGCCAGATGGTTTTGGCGGGTGTGAGGTCGACTTCGTCGACCTGGTAGTCCGGGCTTAACGGGAGTCGGTCGGTGCTGTAGACGATGGCTGCCGATCGTTGCCCGACGGTCGCGGCGATGCCGCGGGCAAGCTGGTTGCCTTGGCGATCGGCTTCGACGGAAAACCCCCAGAACAGGGCGATCAGCAGTGTCGCGGCGAGAGTGGCGCGGCGTAGTCGGGTCAGCGGGGCGGACATCAGCGGTGGGGGTGGTCCGCGGCGGGCGCGGCGGCGGCGTCGCCGGTGACACTGCTGTTCGGCTAGGTGGACGGCGTACTCGGTCAGCACGGCGGCCATGCCAAGCGCGACCGGCGCCACCCGCACAGGTATCAACTTCAGGTTGATCAGGTCGAGGCTGCCGGCTGCGGTCAGGAACAGCAGCATGGCAACCAGCCCGGTTGCGGGAGAGGCCCCCCGAGCGACGCGGGAGGTGGGGGGACGTCGGCGCAGCTGCCGGGTGAGCAGGGCGTGGCCAGCCAGGGTCAGCAGAACCAGGAAGGCGAGGAAGATCAGGGGACGGAAGACGACCTGGGCGCTGCGGAGCACCAGATCCTGGAAGGAGAAGTCCAGCTGGCTGACTTCGAGGCCGAAATAGCCGAACAGGGCCTGCGCACGGACGAAACCGAAGTCGTAGAGCAGCGCGGTGAGTACCGTTACCGGAGCCAGAACAATCCCGAACAGCTCCCCGATCCGGGTAAGCCACGCACCCCCGCTGTCTCCCCCACTTCCGGGGGCCGTCGGCGTCATCGACGAATATCCACAGAGGTGGGAAGAGTGACGTCGAGGCGGGTGACGGTCTGCTCGGGTGGGGTGGTGTCGAGCCCCCATTCACCGAAGCGGCGGACGTTCTCGCGGATGTACGGGCTGATGGTGGCCAGGTCGTCGGGTTCGACCACCTGCCCTTCGGCGACGAGCTGGTTAACGACATCGGTGATGTCCAACGCGTTCTGGTGGATCACGCAGTTCGCGGTCAGCTCGTTGAACTTGACGATCTTCTCGTGATGGTCGGGATCGTTGTGGCCGATCAGGTCCCCGCCGAACATCAGCCAGTCGGCGAAGCCGTGGAAGGCCTCGACCTTGCCCAGACGGCGCAGCAGCGTGACCGAGGAGCGGACGCCTTCCCGGATCGAGATCGCGGCGCGGATCAGATTCTTCCAGCCGGCCTCCGCCAACGTTTTGATCACCAGCCGGCCGGCGCGTTCGGAGACCTCCCCGATCGGATCGGCCGCCCCCGCAGCCTCCTCCTCGATCGATGCCACCAGCCACCCCGTACTACACCCCCGATAGTGATCGGCAGGATACCGAGCGACCCAACGCCGTACGCCACCGGGCTACAGCCGCCCGTTGCCCCTTTCTGCCGTATCTCGGTGGCCTCCCTACCAGGTCGGTTCCCCACAGATCCTGGTCGAGTGCGTTCGGAGACGCGCAAGAACAACGGTGTGACTCCACGTCGGCAGGAGCGCGTACCCGCGGCCGTCAGCGCGCCCGCTGGCCGCCCGCCACGGCTCGCGGTCATCGTCGAGATCCTACCGCACCGCCCGCGAAGTCCTCGTCATCGGAACCTGACCCAACCCGCGCACCAGACTTGATCACTCTCAGGCCCCGTCTTCGCAGCGCGCTACGGTTGCCGGCATGCAGCCGCCACCGCCACGCCCGCCGACACTGCGGGTCATGCAGGCCAGCACCGCAGGCGAACGTGAAACCCTGGAAGCGTTCCTCGACTTTTACCGGGATGTCCTCGTCCACAAGGTGCGCGGTGTCAGCGACCAGGACAGCGCACGCAGGATGCTGCCCTCGCTCACCACCCTCGCCGGCCTCGTCAAACACCTGACCGTGGTGGAGCGAAACTGGTTCGGTCGGCTGACCGACGACCCCGACACACTCCCGACCGGCCAGGAAGACACCAGCTGGGTGCTTGCCGACACCGACACCATCGACTCGCTGCTGGCGGCGTACGACCAGGCGTGCGCAGCCTCCCGAAAGGCCGCGGCCGGGTACGCGCTCGACGACATCGTCGCGACCCCTGTCTCCCGCCCCGACCTACCCCAGGTATCACTGCGGTGGATCTACATCCACATGATCGAAGAGACAGCCCGCCATACCGGCCACGCCGACATCGTGCGCGAGCTCACCGACGGAGCGACCGGCGTACTCGGGTAGCAGACAGCCCGTCGCTCCACCGGCCCCCGCGGTCCGTCGCCGCCGACGAGCTGGGGGTGGCCGTCAACGACGAGCGGGTCCGCCGGCAGGTGACCCGCGGCGGCGCCCACCATCTCGCGAAGATCGGCATGCTGCGACAGCTGGCCGGACAGGCTAAGAGCGTGTCTCACGTCGAGTGCGGGAGCTTCTTCCAGCAGGTGATCGCGGCAGCCAGGCAGAGGAACCCGAGGAAGTTGTAGCCGTTACGTTCATAACGCGGGCTCAGGCGGCGGTAGCCACCGAGCCAGGCCAGCGTTCTCTCGACTTTCCACCGGTGCCGGCCGAGGCGTTCGGTACTGTCCACACCACGGCGGGCGATCCGCACCGCGATCCCGCGCCGGCGCAGGAAACGCCGTCGTTCCGGCTGGTCGTAGGCCTTGCCCGCACGCAGCGTGGCCGGGTGGCGCCGCCGCGGGCCACGTCGGGAACGGATCGCCGGGATGCTGGCCACCAGCGGGACGAAGGCCCCGCTGTCGTGCGGGTTCGCCGGGGAGACCGCCACGACCAGCGGCAGCCCGCCCGCGTCGGTCAGGACATGGATCTTCGAGCCCGGTTTGCCGCGGTCGACCGGGTTCGGACCGGTCAGGCTTCCCCTTTTTTTGCCCGCAGGCTGGCCGCGTCCACGATCGCCGATGACCACCGGAGCGGCCACACGAGACACGCTCTATGTGCAGGTGCTGGCCCGGTTGACCAGCAGGCTGCACTTTCAGCGCCGGGATCTTCCCGCGGAGCCGGCCGCGGGCCAGCTCCGCCAGATACTCGGGGTTCCGCTCCCCGGCGATCATCTTCTCCAGGATCGCCCGGCCGGAGACTCCCAGCGGCTGGGAGGCGACGCTGGTGAGTTTCACCCCGGCGTCCTGCATCAGCTTCTCCAGCCGCTGGACCTCGCGGGTCTTCTCCTCCACGACCGTGCGCCGCGCCCGGGTGAGGTCGCGCAGGTCCCGGAACGGCTTCGGGGGAACGAACGACGGCCGGACCAGGCCGTGCGCGACGAGGTCCGCAAGCCACGCGGCGTCGGCCACATCCGTTTTCCGGCCTGGTACGTTACGGACATGCGCGGCGTTGAGAAGCCAGCATTCGAACTGGTCTTCCAGCAGGCGGAAGACAGGTTTCCAGTAAACCCCTGTTGATTCCATTCCCACGACCGTGACCTTGTTCTGGGCCAGCCAGTCCGCGAGGAGACCTAACGAACCCCCGGTCGTGGTGAACGTGCGGACCTCGACTTTCGGATGCGCCGGGATAAACCGGCCTTAGGATAAGGAGTAGCGATCCACGACGACCCCGAGCCATGTGGCTGCTTCCGCAAGGGGGCGGCTGAAGCGTTGGTAGGGGCACGTGTAGGCCAGGCTATTGAGCCGCGAAATGAGAAGACCGGGTGCGCCGACGTGGTCGAAAGCACGGAAGGCAACACCGTCGCGAGCGCTAGACGCGAGTTCGGGACGGGCCCCGCGCGGTCGGAGAACCATGGCATGCACGGAATCCTCAGGCACGAGAACCGGGAGATCCCGTACCCGCCCGTCGGTGTGATGGCCGGCGGGCCGTCCAGGGAACGCCAAGGCGGTAATCCTGGGATGCACGGGTGCGGGAGGTCAGACACGCCCATAGTACCTGTGAACCAGCCGAACAGAGCCGCGAGAGTGGTTGCGGAGGCGGGGGAGGAAAGGGCGTGGCCAAGGGGAACACGGCCAGCGAAACACGTTCCGGACGCAGAGCCGGGTCAGGCGTGTCAAACCCGTTGGTCCGTGTGCGCCAAGCCGCACGGCGGGACAGGAAGATGCGGTTCACCGCGCTGCTCCACCATGTTGATCTGGCTCGCCTGGAGGCGGCGTTCCGGGCGGTTCGCCCGAAGGCCGCGCCGGGCGTGGATGGGGTGACGTGGGAGGAGTACGAGCAGGACCTCCAGCGCAACCTGGTCGGCCTGCACGACCGGATCCACTCGGGGCGCTACCGGGCGAGTCCCTCGCGGAGGGTGTACATCGCGAAGGCGGACGGGCGGCGGCGGCCGCTCGGCATTGCCACGCTGGAAGACAAGATAGTCCAGCGGGCCGTCGTCGAGGTGCTCAACGCGGTCTTCGAGGAGGACTTCGTCAACTTCTCGTACGGGTTCCGGCCCGGGCGTAGCCAGCACATGGCGCTCGACGCGCTCGCGGTCGGTATCCAGCGGAAGAGGGTGAACTGGGTTCTTGATCTTGATATTAAGGAGTTCTTTTCGAGCCTCAACCATCAGTGGCTCGTCAGGTTCCTTGAGTACCGGATCGCGGACAAACGGCTCCTGCGCCTCATCGAGAAGTGGTTGCGTGCGGGAGTGGTAGAAAACGGCGAGTGGGCGGAGACGACGGTCGGATCACCGCAGGGGGCTTCGGCGTCGCCGTTGCTCGCTAACGTGTACCTGCACCACGTCTTCGACCTGTGGGCGCAGTGGTGGCGGAATCACAATGCGCACGGAGATGTCATAGTCGTACGTTTTGCCGATGACGCGATCGTCGGGTTTCAGGCCGAGGACGACGCGCGGCGGTTCCTTGCTGATCTCCGTGAGAGGTTCGCGAAGTTCGGCTTGGAGTTGCACCCTGACAAGACCCGGTTGATCGAGTTCGGGTGGTTCGCCGCCGTGAACCGGTCGCGCCGTGGGGAGGGCAAGCCCGAGACGTTCAGCTTCCTGGGCTTCACGCACCTGTGTGCGACGGGGAAGAAGGGCTTCTTCTGGGTGAGGCGTGTCACGGACAAGCGGCGTATGGCGGCGAATCTCCGGGAGATCAACACCGAGGCGAAGCGGCGCCGTCACCAGCCCATCCCCGATCAGGGGCAGTGGTTGCGCAGCTTTGACGCCACTACCCAAGGCAGGAGCCCAGCGCGGTAGTTCCGCTCGCTGGGATCTGTGCGGGGGCCGCCCGTAAGGGCGGTCCCCACCGCGATCGGTTTTCTTGCCCGGACTGGATCCGCACCGCCGCGGCCACCGTGTCCCGATGAACGTCGAGCCCCGCGCAGCGCGGGAACACAATCTCCACCCCTACCTCCCTTCCCAACCAGGAAACACCCTCCAAGGTGCGTTACCCGGGGAAGCCTGAACACGGAAACTGAGGAACGCGCTCACGGCAGCAGGAACAAGTGCCCCAGGCCTCCGCCGCCATACTCAAACACGGGCTCGTCCGCACCAGAGACAGCCGACGTCGACCGGGCAACGCCCCACCATCATCCCAGACACGGCCCGGCACCCAGCAAACAGCCCACCGCAGCCCCATCAAATTCTCAGACAAAATCATCCTGTGGCTATCCGACGTTCCACAGCCGCACGGTGCGCTCGTTGCCGCCGCTGGCCAGCGGTGTGCCCGTCCGGGCGAAACGCCCCCGACAACACCCCGTCGGTGCGTACGAGTGGCGGGCGGCACCCTGGAGCGTCTTCCAGGCCAGGCGAGCAGCCCGGTCAACGGTTCGGGAACCGGGTCACCCAACGGCGCTGCCAGGGGGTCTCGACGGCCCGGTGGTGATGGTGTTCCCGGGTCCAGGCGACAGCGTCCGGTGGGTCCAGTCCGGCCAGAACGGCGAGGCAGGCAAGGACGGTGCCGGTGCGGCCGACGCCGCCCCCGCAGGCGACTTCGACCGCCGTGCCGGCCCGTGCCTGCTCGTGCAGCGCCCGGATGTGCCGGGCGGCCTGGTCCTGGTCACGGGGACAGGAGGAAGTCGGGCCAGTCGATCCACGTGCGCGGCCAGTCCAGCTCCCCGTCGTGGCGGCGGCGAAGACGGCTGGTTCCCAGGTAGAGGCCGAAGTCAGGCACCGGTCCCCTCGGTAGCGGGCGGCGCAGACCGCGGCCGCGTACCCGGCAGCCGTCCGGAAGCCGCAGGGCCCGCACGAGCGGCGGGCCGCTCACCGGGCCACGCCTGCGACCTGCCCGGCTGATCGAGAACTCCACATCTGGCCCTCCGTCTGTCCGTCGCATCCCGCCACCCCGCCACCCCGCCACCGTCAACCATCCTGACACAGAGCGGTTCGACCAGGACGAGGCACGCAGCTGACCGGCACCGGCTGCAAAAGGCAAAGGCAAGGAGGTTGCCCGCTCCTTGCATCCGACCCTACCCGAGCTGGAATACCCGAATCGGCGGATCCGGATCACGAAACCGGGCAGACTGGTGCCTTCACCGCCAGCCGGTCGAAGAACACGGGCCGGTAGATAGCGGAACGCTGGAAGAGCCCCTACGCAAAAATCTGACAGGCTCTCACTGCTACATCAGGCTGGAAATCCTCGCCAAATCCGACCCGGCCGGCGACGGACTCACACGACACGCACAAGATAGCCGTGATACCACGACCACTCACCGCATAACCTGAACACGGAGGATCGCGCAGGGACGATCTTCTAACACCACACCAGCGGACGTGACCCGAACATCGATCGGGAGAGGAATCCGATGACGCGCAAGCACCTCGTCAGCACAGCAGCGAGCGCTGCACTTGCCGCCGGGCTGGCCCTGACCGGCGCAGCACCGGCCCGGGCAACTACCGCCCACGTCGCCCGCAGCGTGGCCACTCCCGACTCCCGCGCCTCCTACCGGCTGTGGACCCAGCGCGGATACGGGTACGCCGACGTTACCAAGACCTGGTCTGCCCAAAAGGGCTACCCGGGCTTCTACCATGGCACCGTCTCAGGCTGGGTCTACCATTACCACGCTCCCGCCAACCGCAAGGTCGCGGTGCAGGTGAGCGCCGACGGCCGTGTTTTTCCCCCGGAGGGCGCGACATCGAGCTACCGGTACTTCTCCGTCAAGTACGCCTACACCAAGCGGGTTCTGGTCCGCGCCTGCCTGTACCGCTCCGGCGCCAAGGGCGTGTCCTTCTGCGGCCCCTGGAAGTGACCAGCGGGCATTCCCCGTTGGCCGCCGTCAACTCCGCGCTCCGCGCGTCCTGCGACGCGCTGCCCGCGGCCAGGTGCGCGATCCACACCGGCCAGGTGAACCCGGGACAGGACGCCCGGGCGTGGAGTGGGTAGGCCTGTTGAGGTGGACGGGCGGGCCTCGCGTCCTCCTGCCCGACGATTAGCGTTAGCGTCGTTGTGCCTGCTCAGGGGCGGATGCGCCGGCTGGCCGCGAGGAGCGCCAGCGCCGCGACCTGCACGGCGGCGGTGACGGCGATGAGGGCGGGGATGGACAGGTCGTAGAGCGCGCCGGCCAACGCGCCGCCGCCGGCGGTGGTCGCGCCGACCACGCCGGCGAAGACGCCGTAGGCGCTGGCCCGGCGGGCGGGCGGGACGAGGTCGGCGACGGTGGCCCGCAGGGTGGATTCCTGCACGCCGATGGCCGCTCCCCACACCAGCGTCCCGGCGACGGCCAGCGCGGGGGTGTTGGTGAACGCCAGCGCCGGGACGGCGGCGGCCAGCGGCGGCAGCACGGCGAGCACACCGGGGCCGTGGCGGTCGTAGGCCCAGCCGGTCGCGAGCGCGGCGAGGGCGTCGACGCCCATGGCCGCGGCGTACACGACAGGCACCGCGGCCACCGGCAGCAGGCCACGGGTGACCGCGTGGAAGGACAACACGCCGAACGTCGCCAGCCCGGTGGTGGTCGCGGCCGTGAACCCGGCATACGTCCAGAAGGCCCGGGGTAGTCGGGCCCGGGGCGCGGCGGCCGGGCCGGTACGGGGGACGGGCACGGCCGGCGGCTCGTCCGGCTCGTAGCCGGCCGGGTCGGGCACGCGGGCCCGCAGCCAGAGCAGAACAGCAAGGACACCCAGGCCGGGCAGGGCCAGGACGCCGAGCGCCGGGCCGTAGCCGGCGCCGGAGGCGAGCACCGCGGCGACGAGCAGCGGCCCGGCCAGCGCGCCGAGCTGGTCCATCGCCTCGTGCACGGCGAACCCGCGGCCCCGGCCGGTGGCGGCGGTCGCGTGGGAGAGCAGCGCATCCTTGGCCGGGCTGCGAACCGCCTTCCCGACCCGTTCGGCGATCACCAACAGGCCGGCCGCCCACAGCACGCCGGTCACGCCGAGCAGGGGCACGGCGGCGACGGTCAGCGTGTAACCGGCGATCGTCCACGCCCAGAACCGGCCGGTGCGCTCCGCCAGCGGCCCGCAGACCAGCCGGGGCAGCAGCGCCGCGGCCTCGCCCACCCCGGTGACGACACCGACCACGACCGCCGACGCGCCGAGGGAGGCCAACAGCGGCCCGGTGACCGACCGGGCGCCTTCGTAGACGACGTCCGCCAGCATGCTGACCACGCCGAAGACCAGGACAAACCGCCACGGCCGTAGCCTGACCGCGGCGGCGGGCGCTGTGCTCGTGCCGTGCGCCGGTCGGATCATCCCCACACCGCCCGCGCCAGGGCCGCGCCGAGAGCGGCGGCGCCGAACGCGGCGAGCACACTGCCGGCGACGTTGGCCGCGGCCAGCAGCCGGGCGCCGTCCTCGGCCAGCCGCAGCGTTTCGTAGGAGAACGTCGAGTAGGTGCTCAACGCCCCGCACAGCCCGGTCCCCACCAGCGACACCACCTGCTCCGACGCCACCCACGCCGGCGGCGCGCCCGCGCCCGCGGCGCCGGCGACCAGGCCGAGGAGCAGACTGGCCGTGACGTTGACGGTGAACGTACCCCAGGGAAAGACCGTGTCGTGTCGGGTCTGCACCGCCCGGTCGGTCAGATAGCGCAGCGGCGCACCGGCCGCGGCCCCGGCGATCACCAGCAGCCAGTTCACCGACTCGCCTCCCGGCCGACGTAGCGGATCACTTCGACCTCGTCGAGGATGACCAGCCCCTCGGTGACGAGTTCATCGAGTTGCGGGAGGAAGGCCCGTACCCGTTGCTCGTCATCGACGATGACCACCGCCACCGGCAGGTCCTCGCTCAGCGACAGCAGCCGGGCGGTGTGCACGATCGAGGATGCGCCGAACCCCTCCACGCCCCGGAACACGCTCGCCCCGGCCAGCCCGGCGCGGTGCGCCCGGTGCACGATCTCGCTGGCCAGCGGCCGGTGATGCCACACGTCGCTCTCCCCGACGAACACCGTCAGCCGCAACGCCCGGCCGCTCAACCTCATCACGCCCGCCTTCCCGCGACCCGTCGCGTCCTCGCCACGAACCATCGCATCGCAGCCGCCGCCGCCCACACCGCGCCCAGCGCGGCGAGGACGCTCAGCACCAGGTACGCCAGTGCCAGCCCGGTCCGCCCGCCGTCCACCAGCCGCTGCGCGTCGAGCGCATACGTGGAGAAGGTGGTGAACCCGCCCAGCACCCCGGTGCCCAGGAACGGGCGGACCAGCGGATGCACCGTCCGCACGTCGGTGATCAGCACCATCAGCACACCGATCGCCGCGCAACCGGCCGTGTTCACCGCCCAGGTGGTCCACGGGAACGTGCCCGGCATCGTCGGCCACACCAGCGACGCCCCGTACCGGGCACATGCCCCCACCGCCCCACCGGCCGATATCACCGCCAGCAGCAGGACCGCGACCGGCGCGTGACGAAGCTGCCGGCGCCGCACCGGGACAGGCCCATCACCATCAGGGTCGGTGCCATCAGGGTCGGTCGGTGCACCGACCGTCTGCTCGGTGTCGTCCACGCCCGCCCCCTACCTGCGCGACACCCGGGCCAGCCAGGCATGACTTGTCACAGGTAGGGACCGTTGGCGGCGCGCTGCCGCGGTTCGGGTCCGGCGGGCCCCACCGCCGCGCGGTGACCGAAAGCCGCCGCCGTCACACCATACCGGCTTCACTGCCACCGGTTCACCGCCACCGGTTCACCGCTACCGCCGGACGTCGTCAGCCCCCACCAGGATGCCGGCAGCCGCCAGGCCGGGCGGGTGCCGGCCTGCCCGGCCTGGCGTGCTCAGGCGGCAGACAGGAGTTCCCCGATGAGTTTTTCGACGCGGGCGCGGATGTCGTCGCGGATGGGTCGGACGGCGTCGAGATCCTGGCCGGCGGGGTCGTCGAGTGCCCAGTCCTCGTAGCGGATGCCGGGGAAGACGGGGCAGGTGTCGCCGCAGCCCATGGTGATGACGACGTCAGAGGCCTCGACGGCGTCAACGGTGAGGATTTTCGGGGTTTCGGCGGTGATGTCGATGCCGACCTCGGCCATCGCGGCGGCGGCGACGGGGTTGATCCGGTCGGCGGGTATGGAGCCGGCAGAGCGGACCTCGATCTTCCCGGCGGCGAGACGGGTCAGCCAGCCGGCGGCCATCTGGGAACGGCCGGCGTTGTGGACGCAGACGAACAGCACCGAGGGCTTCGCAGACACGACGGTGTCCTTTCCGGTCGGGTTGCCCAGGTCGATCACGAGACACCTCCAGGAAGACGTGAAGGGGCGGCGCCGTTGGGTGCCACGGCGCTGTCCGGGTGGGTGAGCAGCACCCCGGCGGCCTGCGCCGGGCCGGCGGGAGTCGGCGGGTAGAGCAGCCGCACCAGCCCGTAGCCGACCGCGCCGCCCACCGCCTGGGCGGCGATGAACGCGGGCACCGAGGCGGGGGCGATCCCGGCGAAGGTGTCGGAGAACATCCGCCCGATGCTGATCGCCGGATTCGCGAAGCTGGTGGAACTGGTGAACCAGTAGGCCGCGCCGATGTAGGCGCCGACCGCGGCCGGTGCCCGCTCACCCCGCCCGGACCGCACCAGCGCGAAGATCAGCAGGATGAGGCCGGCGGTCGCGACGACCTCGGCGAGCAGATGCGCCCCGGACGCCCGGTGATGCGTGGAGATCGACACCGCCGACCGGTCGAATATCAGGTTCGCCAGCACCGCCCCGGCGACGCAGCCGAGGATCTGGGCGGGCAGGTAGGCGACGGCGTCCCGCCACGACAGCCCCCCAAACGCGGCGTCAACCACCGTGACCACCGGGTTGACATGCGCCCCGGACACCGGCCCAACCATCAGAATGATCGCGTAGAGGCCGGCGGCGGTCGCCGCGGCGTTCTCGACCAGCTGCAGGCCTGTCTGGTCCGGGCTGAGCTGCGCCGCGGCGATCCCCGACCCGACAACCAACGCGGCGAGCAGCATGGCGCCCAGCGCTTCGGCGGCCAACCGCCGCACCAGCGGCGGCCGGCCCTCCCCGTTGTCTGTCACCGTTCGCTCTCAGTGACCGGTGCCGGCGGTGGCCGGCTCGATCGTCACCGCCGGCACCGTGGCAGCGCACACCGGCCCACAGCCACACGCCGACCCGGGAGCACCCCCGGCCCCCGGTTCCACGGTGCGCAGCTGCGGGCCCGCGCCCTCGGCGATATCGGCGAGCACCGTGTAGATCTCCCACGGCGCACCGTCCGGATCATCCACCCACACCTTGTCCTGCAGCGCGTAGCAGCAGGCGGTGTTCTCCTCCACCGCCGTCACCAGCCCCGCCTCCCGCAGCCGGCTGGCGGCGGCCGAGACCTCCTGCGAGGTCTCGATCTCCACCCCGAGATGGTTCAACGCCCCCGCCACCCCCGCGCCGCGGGCGTCCGGGTTCTCGATCAGCACCAGCTTCAACGGCGGCACGTCGACGGCGAAGTTCGCATATCCCGCCCGCCGCTTCGCCGGCCCGACCCCGAACAGCGTCGTGTAGAACTCCACCGCCGCGTCCACGTCCGAGACGTTCAACGCCAACTGCACCCTGGCCATCCAGCCCACCCCTTACATCGACACCCATCTATGTTCTTGCGGGCCGAGGATGACCGCAAACATAGACGTCTGTCAATGGCTGGGGCATGTCGGCGGCACGGCGACCGCCTCCCCACCGGCGGGCCTCCCGGTCGTCGACCCGGTCATCACCCCCGCGGCGGCCGGCCCGCCCGGTCTCGCCGGGACGATCTTCGCGTGCCGCGCTCCACTCGCCCGCGCACCGGCGAAGTCGTCGCCTTTCCGGATAATCCTCACGGTGAGCCTGAATCGCAAAGGCCCTGAATCACGAAGACGCTGAATCACGAAGACGCTGAATCGCGCAGACGCTGAATCGCGCAGACCGAGAGAAGACCGAGACTCAAGAGCCCGCCGCTGTCGGGACGTCAGGGCAGATCGTACCGCGCTTCGGGAGTATCAGGTCGACCAGGTAACGCTCGACAGCCTGGCGGACGCAGCCACTGTCCTGGAAGTAGGCGGTGTGCGTGTAGGAGCGCCATGTCAACAGCACGCTGTTGGCGAGTTGACGGGCGAGGGACACAGCCCCGGAGTAGGGCGTTGCCGGGTCGCCGGTGCTGCCGACGAGGAGAATCGGCGCAGCGCCGGTGGCGTGGAACGGTCCGGTGTAGCGGGAGGCAGCCTTAACCGGCCAGACCACACAGGCAAGGGCACCGAGACCAGAAAGCAAGCCGAAATGGGGACTCTCGCGGTTGAGTTCGTCAGCAAGTCGCTGGTAGGCGCCCACGGTCGGGAAGACCTTGTCGGCGCAGGTGATGGCCGTATGCGCGGCGATGGCCGTATGCGCGACATCGGCGCTGGTGGAGGTGCTGTACGGCAAGGGGAGGATGGCCCCGATCGGGTCCTGCGCTGCGAAGGAGAGCAGCTTGGAACCGTCGTTGTTGTCGTCGGCCAGTGCCAATGCTTCCGCGAGCCGCGGCCACATGGCATGGGAGTACAGCGCGGACCGGACCCCGATCATGGCGGTCACCCAGTTGAGCGTGCGGGCGGCGCCGGTGTCCTTACCGCCGGCCGGGATCGGCTTCTCGATGAGCCGTTCGACCAGGCGGTCGAAGGCGCCGGCCGGGTCGCCGTGGCAGGGTGACCCGCAAAGTCTGTTTGTGCAGGTAGACGGTGTGAGACGGGGTGCGGGGGGCTGGGGCCGGTGGTGGTGTGAGGATCCGGGCCCGGCTGCTGTTTCGTCGCTGTGAGTAGCGCGTGTGAGGGTGGGTTCCGGCGCCGGCGGAAACGCCACCGATGACGTTCTGTGACAGCCGGTGGGGTGGGTGGGGCGGTGGGGCCGTGGGGTCCGGGGGAACAACGGCGGGCCACCACGGTGAGGGTGGCTGCGGTGAGGCAACGGGGTCCCGGTAGGACGGGGATTGCCTAGATCACCAGCCGTAGGGAGCCCCGTTGCCGGTCCAGTCTCGCATGCCCGTCACTCCCACCGATCTCGGACAGGCCGGGTCGGGGCAGCTGGTCCGGATGCGGCGGTCGCTGCGGGTCCTGGGGGCGCACGGCGGTGAGGTGCAGGGGCTCGCCGACGTACTCGCCGGGGTGCCTGACCCGCGGGACCCGCGAGGGATACGTCACCGGCTCCCGGTGATCCTGGGACTGTCCGCCGCAGCGGTCGCCGCGGGGGAGAAGTCGGTGGAGGAGATCGCGGCCTGGGCTGCGCACGCCCCGACGCAGGTCCTGACCGCTCTCGGGGCGCGGGTCCATCCGGTGACCGGGCAGCCGCAGGCACCGTCGGTGGACACGATGATCCGGGTCCTGTCCGCGGTGGACAGCTCGGCGCTGGCGAGGGCGGTCGGGATGTTCGCCGCGGCCCGCGCCCGCCAGGCCCGTGGTGGTGGGCGGCGGGTGGTCGCGGTCGACGGGAAGACCCTGCGTGGCGCGGCTGGGCCTGAGGGGCGGGCACCGCACCTGCTCGCGGTCGCCGAACACGGCACGGGTGTGGTGCTCGCCGAGCATGAGGTCGGCGCGAAGACGAACGAGGTCACCGCGTTCGCACCGCTGCTCCGCGAACTGCATTCCCATGATCCGCTGGATGGGGTGGTGGTGACCGCTGATGCGTTGCACACGACCCGCGCCCACGCCGACCTGATCGTCACCGAGCTGGGAGCGCACTTCGTGTTCACGGTGAAGGCGAACACCCCGGCGTTGTCGGTCGACTGCCACCAGGCGACCGACTGGACGAAGATCCCGATCGGGCACAGCGCCGAGGGCAGGGCCCATGGACGGTTCGAACGACGCACCATCCAGCTGGCCCAGGCCAGCGAGGCGATCCGTGCCCGCTATCCCCATGCCCGCACCGTGGCGCGGATCCGCCGTCATGTCCGGCGGACCGTGACCACCGGCACGGGCCGGGCCCGGGTCACCCGGACGATCCCGAGCACTGTCACGGTCCACGTCCTGACGAGCCTCACCCTCGACGCGGTCACACCCGCTGATCTCGCGGGCTACGCCCGAGGGCATTGGACGATCGAGAACAAGGTCCACTGGGTGCGCGATGTGACGTTCCGTGAGGATGCCTCGCGGGTTCGGACCGGCCCACTGCCCCGCATCATGACCACGCTCCGTAACCTGATCATCGGGCTGATTCGCCTCGCTGGCCATAACCGCATCGCCCCGACCATCCGCAGAATCCGACACGACAACGCCCTGCTCCTGGCCATCCTCACTCTCGACAACCCCGCTGACCTGCATCAATGACTTTGCGGGTCACCCTGGTCGCCGTGGCCGAAGCCACAGTTGGGCCGGGCCTTGCAGTCGGCGAGGAATGCGCCCAGCGCGGTCTCGAAGCCCTGCGCCATTCGGCGTAGGTCCTCCTGCGGTTGGTTCATCCACACGTTCGGATCTTCTACGCCGTCCAGCACCAGCGCCCGGATCCGGGTCGGGAACATGCTGGCGTAGGTGGCGCCCAGCACGGTGCCGTAGGATCCCCCGTAAGAGGTGATCTTGTCCTCGCCGAGCGCGGCTCGCAGCAGATCGAGATCCCGGGCCGCGGCCTCGGTCGACAGGTACGGCAGTTCAGCACCGCTGAACCGTACACAGCCCTGCGCCCACTGACGCCTGTCGTCAACCAGCTCCTGGTACACGTCGTCATCCTCACTCCCAGCGCGGGAAGCGCGGGAGTCGATCGCGAACGGGGAGGTGGCGGCCGGCGGATCATTATCCTGCCCGCTGCTGCAACGGACCGGCGCGCTCCCACCGACACCCCGCTGGTCGAACCCGACGATGTCGAAACGGTCGCGCAACGACGCGCCGAAGAAGCCCAGCCAGTCGCGGATGAACCCGACTCCCGACTGGCCCGGCCCACCGGCCAGCATCACCAGCGAGCCGATCCGCCGGTGTGGCTGGCGAGCCGGAGCACGGATCAACGCCAGGTTGATCGTGCCTGCGGCAGGCCTGGCGTGGTCCAACGGAACGGGCAGAGTCGCGCACTCCAACCCGTTCTCACACGGTTTCCAGGTTAGCTTTGTCCGGGTGGCCGCGGCGGCGGACCCAGACAAGCCCGACCCTGATATACCGGTCAGCAGCGGCAGGCTTACCGCAAGCACGGCAGCAAGGAATGGGCGTGGTATACGGGCTGATCGGGACGGGCGCATCTGGCCTCCGCTCTCCGGTTCGGTCGAGTGCGTGGCGCTTGCGCCCACCTGCCAGCATGAGCATGCATATAGGCCTCGTTCCAGGAACTCGCCCTCACCCGGCCGGGTGGCGTCAGCGAGCTTTACCGCCGGAAATGTCGCGCAGCCCGTACCCGAGGTAGGTGAGCGAGCGTCTGCCGAACCCTCCCGGCTCCCCTTTTCGTCTTCTCGCCGTGACGGCGGCGGCCACGACCCGCCCGCGGGCGCCAAGACGGGTGTTGGCCGCGGTGGAGCCGCCGGGCCGGTGTGCTGCCCCGTCCCCTCGTTACCGTCGCACGGCATGCCGTCGGGTGCGACCGGGGACTGACACATCGTGGTTCCTCACCAGCTCACCCTGGCCTGGCGCCGTGACGATCGGCGCTAGATCGTGACCGACTGCCACTCCCGCGGCCCTCACGGACCCGGCCGAGGCGACATCCGTCGTGCTCGCCCCATCCGGGCCGGACCAGCTCACGGGCGGAGATCCAACAGGCGCACCGGCTGACCCGCCCACCGGTCCGGCGCCGCCGTCGCGATCACCGCGCCCTCGGGACGCTCCGGGGCGGGCTCGGCCGCGTACCGCACGTGCGCCGGCGCCCACCCGGTATCACGGGCCACCGCGAGCGCGGCCGCCAGGTCCAGCTCCACGATCGTCACCGCGGGCAGCGCGGCGATGTGCTCGGCGGTCCCCGGCCGGGCCCGGTCCGCCTCCACCAGCGCACACGCCGGCGCGTACAGAAAGTGCCCCGGCCCGGTGTGAGCGCGTTGGATCAGCCGGGAGGCCAGCACGTTGCCGTAGCCGGCCGAGACCATCGCGGTCTCGTCCAGCACCACATGCAGCGCGTCGCTCACCGTCCCAACGCCCGTGCCAGCCGCCGGTCCAGCTCGGCGTCGGCCTGCGCGGCCTCCTCCTCCGTCGGGTCGTAACCACTCCACTCCCGCAGCACCGCCCGCGCCCGCTCGGCGCGCTCAGCCCGCTCCGCTGGCGTCAGCAGCGTGCTCGCCAACCGGGCCAGATACGCCCGCAACGACAGCCCCTCCGCCGCCGCCACCTCAGCCAGCCGATCCCGCGCCTCCGCCGGAATCCGCACATTCGCATCCGCCATGGACAGCCTCCTTTCACCCACCCCACAGGATACGGGTACGTTCGCGTACCCGTATCGAACCCCGGCTACCTGGTAGCGGCGGCCAGCCAGATCAGGGGCGCAGAACTGCCAGCCCGGCCAGCATTTTCGCTGTGATGATCGCGTTGGTGACGACAGTGAGGCAGCGGGCCTGGTCGGTCTGCTGCTCGGGCCCGGAAAGCCGCTACCCTCAAGGCCGTTATCCTCTGCTGCAACCGACCGGAGCGGGGGAAACGATCTTCACCTACGAGTTCGCCACGGTGGAATGGTTGTGGGACCAGGGGTCCATCCGGGTCAACATGCCCCGGGGTAAGGAGCGGATGTTCCCCGGCAGCTACGACGAGCTGGTCACGGTACTGTCCGACCTCGGCGGCCAGGGCTGGGACGTGGCCACGTGCGCGGCCACCGGGAACTGGCTGTTCTGGACGCTGCGGCGGCAACGCTGATGTCGGGCTGAATGGGACGGGGGTTGACGTGGCGAACCTGCGCGGCTCGCCAGCCGTGCCCGCGGCGGCGGGTCAGCAGAAGGCGACCATCTCGCGTAGCCACTCGCCCAGCTTGGCGATTTCGGTGGCCGACGCGGTGCCCAGCGGTGTGGACCGGGTGAACCGTTGGGTGGATACCGCCGTGATCTCCTCGGTGCGCGCCCAGCTCGGCCGGTCCAGGCCGGACTCGGGCGAGTCGATGCGCACGTGATGGTCCAGGCCCCGGTCCCGCGCGGTCAGGGGCACCACGAGGGCCATGTCGATCGGGAACCGGCAGTGCGTCGCCGAGCCGACCACCACGGCCGGGCGCGGGCCGCCCTGCTCGTGCCCGATCGGCTGACCGAAGTCCACCAGCCACACCTGCCAGGACGCGAGTCTCAGCGCCCGGCTCACCGGTGGTACTCCGGATACTCCTCACGTGCATCCGGCAGGCCGTCGCCGGCCGCGTCGTCGGTCAGCCGCGCCTCGGCCCGGTAGCTGGCCCACTCCTCGGGGTCGGCGCGCAGCTCCTCGTACCGCCGCATGATGCGGCTGATCTTGTGTTCCTTGACCAGGCGCCGGACCGCCTCGCCCAGCGGCACGCCATGGAAGTCCCGCTCGGCGATCTCCGCCAGTTCGTCGCGTAGCCCGCTGTCCAGCTGCATAGATGTCGTAGCCATACACTCCAGTGTGGCACGTGCTATGGACCAAGCTATGGCCATGGGTCGAGCTGCGGCCGGAGGCCGACTCGGTCGTGGTCAAGGACGCTGGCCGCTTCGTGCTGTGGGTCGCCCATGTCGCCCGTGCTCGGCGCGATGGTGCCTACGGGGCTCGATGCCCGGCCGCAGGTCCCCGGCCGCACCAGCCTGATCGGGCACGGTTCGGATCGCCGTTCCCCGCGCCAGACATACGCTCGGACGAACGTTGACGTCGTCAAGCGTCGCCCGCGCCCGACCGGCCGATGCGCACCCGGCCGGCATTCCGGGTGACGTGCACCTGCTGTGACCAGCCACGTGCCCTGACCACTCACGTGCCCTGACCATCGGACCGGCTTCGGACAGAACGACGTATCGAGCTCCTGACCCGGGGAGGGACGGGGCCGCCGGCAGGACCACGCGGCACAGGGAAACGGTGGTCCGATCGGAACACGTCACCGGATGTTGCTTTCGTATACCTCATGACACACACAGTAAACACTACCCTTACGTTAGGGTTGAATGGTGTCGGTGCGTGATCGCCCACGAGGCCGGCGATCGAGCAGCGTCACCGGCGCCGGATGTCCACGGAAAACGGATGTTCGGTGGGAAAGGAACGTCCGGAGGAAAGGGACCACACCGCATGACCGATCAGCACCCACCGTTCGCCAGGTCTCCCCGCCGGGTCCCCCACCAGCGAAGCCCCACAGCGGAGCCGATACCCGTACCCACACCCAGGGCCGGCACGCTGGCCGCGGCCTTCGATCCTCACCGCAACAACCTCAACGCGCTGCGTCTCATCCTGGCCGGCGCGGTGCTCGTGTCCCACTCATGGCTGTTCGTCCGGGGAGAACCGGACCCGTTGACACGTCTGCCCGGTGCCCCCGACCTCGGCACGTTCGCCGTGGACGGCTTCTTCCTCCTCAGCGGCTTCCTGATCATCCGTAGCCACCTGCGGGCACCATCCACCGCCCGTTTCCTCTGGCACCGGTTCCTGCGGGTCGTGCCCGCCTTCTGGGTCTGCCTCGCGCTGACCGCCGTCGCGATCGGTCCACTGCTGTGGCGCCTGAACCGGGGCACCACCGCCGGCTACCCCTGGACCGGCCATGACTCGGCGGTCCGCTACCTGCTCGTCAACGCGGCGCTGAAGATGAACCAGTTCAACATCGGCGACCTACGCGCCGGGCAGGCCGTGGACGGCCCCCTGCACACCCTGTTCTTCGAAGCGCTGTGCTACCTGATGGTCGGCGTTTTCGGCACGGTGGGGATCCTGCGCCGCCGCCGCGGGCTCGTCCTCACCCTCGCCGTCGGCGGGTGGCTGCTCGCCGTCGGCGGGGCGCTCCTCGGCGCCAACCGGCTCACCGACTCCCACATCCTGAAGTACACGGCCGTCTTCCTCATCGGGGCGGCGATGTTCCTCTACGCCGACCGCATCCCGCGCAGCCGGGCCCTACTCATCGCCGCCGCCGCCCTGCTCGCCGCGGGCCTGCTCATCCCCCACGCCTACCGGCCCCTCGCCCTGGCCCCGCTGGCCTACCTGCTGCTGTACGCCGGAACCGGACGGGGGCTGTCGCGGGTGGGGGCGCGCCGCGATCTGTCCTACGGCATCTACGTCTACGCCTGGCCGCTGCAACTGCTCCTGCTCGAAGCCGGGGTCGATGCGGGTATCGGTACGGGTGCCGTCGTCGTGCACATCGCGGCCTCCCTCGCCGTCACCTCCCTCGCCGCCCTCGCAAGCTGGTATGCCATCGAAGCACCCGCCCTTGCGCTGAAATCCTGGCAACCGCCGTCGCCAAGACGTTCGACGGACGCGGGTGCGGCGCACCTGTTCGTCCCGCGGAGCCGTTGACCCCCCGCAAAGGCCGACGCAACGCCCTACCCCACAGATGGATCTTCTAAGTAGCAGATCGTCCGGGTCGACGCAGCGGCCGAAGGATCCACGGTCGTGATCGATCCGGTGCCGGCGGTCCAGGCGGCGGCACCGGCCGGCGGTGCCCACGAGCGACTCGCCGCGGCTGGTGCCGCCGGGCTGGTGCTGCTCAGCAGCGGCAGCACCGGCACCCCGAAGGCGATCTTGCACAACCTAGACGCGATCATGGAAGACAAGCTCGGGAAACGGGCGCGCACCGGCGGTCGGCCCGCCAACATCCTCATGTTCCTGCTGTTCGACCACATCGGCGGCATCAACTCGCTACTCGGCGCGCTGCGCGCGGGCAACACCGCGATCGTGCCGCGGCAGCGGACGCCGGAGGAGATCTGCGCGCTGATCGAGCGATACCGGATCCGGTTGCTGCCCACCAGCCCGACCTTCCTGAACCTGATCCTCATCGGCGGCTAGGGTGAGTCCCCCTGCGTGGTGTAGATCGGGATCGGCTGGTCCTACGACTCCGAGGTGTTCTCCGGGGACCGGTTCTTCCTCTGCGGGGACGCCGCCTGCTTCACCGACCCGTTGTTCTCCCAGGGCGTCCACCTGGCCACCCAGTCCGCCGTCTCGGCGGCCGCCGCGATCGATCGGATCATCGCGCACGAGGACGAACTGGACGCCGTCCACCAGTGGTACGGGCGCAGCTACCGGGAAACCTACGAGCAGTACCACGAGTTCCTGGCGTCGTTCTACACGTTCGCCTCGTTCACCGAGCCGGAGTCGGAGTTCTGGCTGCGCCGCCGGATCAGCGAGTCGGACGACGACCGGCTGAACCGCAAACGATGGTTCGAACGGCTGGCCGCGGGCGACGACGACACCGACACAGCCCGGTCGGTCGCGGGCTTCCGGGACCGTGCCGCCACGATGATCTCCATCGGTCGGCACAAGCGCATGGATCTCAGCGACGAGTTCAGCGACGACGAACTCAACGGCGCGCGGGTCCGCTGGATCACCCACCTGACCAAGCAGCTGAACCGCATCACCTGGCTGCGCTGGAACGGCGACGAGGTCCTGCTGCGGCCGTACTACAAGGTCGAGCCGCTGAGTTTCCGGCTGGAACGCAAGCTGGTGATCGGGAACGAGCTGGGCCAGGACATGATCAAATATCCGTTGGAGGAAGAACACCGGCTCGTCTTCGAGGAACTCCTCAAGGACCGGGTCGGTTACCGGGCCCTGATCCGGCAGCTTGGTGACGCCGGAAGGCAGGATGTGAGCAGCCAGATCGTCATCCGGCTGATGGAGACGGGTCTGCTGACCGGTTTCGACAAGAACGACAACCGGGTCCACATCCAGGACCGCCTGCGCTTCGACGGCGTGGGCACCGACTACGAGGTGTGAGCATGGAGCCAGCGGACGGCATGGAGCCAGCGGGCGGCGGCGAGCCGGCGGTGACGTATGTCTTCATCGCCGGCATCGGGAACTCGGGGCCGGAGCACTGGCAGTACATGTGGTACAAGCGGGCCGGCAACGGGGTCTGGGTGGACCACGAGTCCTGGGACAACCCGGTGCGCGACGCCTGGGTGAAGGACCTCGACGACGTGCTCACGGCGATCGACGGGCCGAAGATCCTGATCGCGCACAGCCTCGGCTGCACGCTGGTCACCGAATGGGCGTGCGAGCATGCCGACGACGCCATCACCGGGGCCTTCCTGGTGGCGGTGCCGGACGTGGGCGGGCCGCGGTTCCCGACCGGCGCGGTCGGGTTCGGCACGCCGCGACACGACCCGTTGCCCTTCCCGACCGTCATTGTCGCCAGCGAGAACGACCCGTACGGCTCGCTGGCGCATTCCGTGGCGGCCGCCGGGAGGCTCGGCGCCCGACTGGTCAACGTCGGCTCGCGGGGCCACCTCAACGCGGACTCCGGGCTGGCGGACTGGCCGGCGGGCTGGTCCGTCTTCCGTGACCACTTCGCGGGCTGACCGCACGCCGGCTGTAACGGCATCGGCCGTAACGGCATCGGCCGCTGTGAAACCGGGCCCCGGGGGCCGGGGGGAGAGAAGGCGGGCGTGAAGGTTCTGGACGCGGGGCAGCGCGACACCGGCACGGGGTTCCAGCGCTGGAGCAACGGTGATCTGGCGGCGGTGGTGGGGGCTGCGGGCGGGGTGGGGGTGTCGACGGTGGTGGGCCTGCTGGCGCCACGGCCTGTGAGTAAGTATTCGGAAGTCGTGTGAGGGCATGGTTGTGGGCGGCGTGACTGTGGGTCACGCCGCGCCGGGTGGTGGTCAGCCGGGTGGCTGTTTCCACGTGGCGAGGTCGTCGGGGCTGGCCAGCCAGGGCAGGAACCGGTCGAGGTCGGTTCCCTGTGGGGGTTTGCCGCCGGCTCGGCCGCAGGCGTCGAGGTAGGCGGTCAGGTAGGTCAGCGTGTTCAGTCCGTGCTTCTCGGCGGTGCCCAGGACGGTCCAGACGGCGGCGGCGAGGGCCGCGGCGTCGTCGGTGCGGGAGCCGTAGGCGTTCTTGCGGGTCACGACCGGGCGGCGCGGGGCGCGCTCCGCGGCGTTGTTGTCAAGATCTACCATGGGGTAGTCGCGGTGCGCGACGACCCCGTCCCACTCGCGTTCGAGGGTGGCGAGGGCGTCCTTCGCTGCGGGCTGTAGCCCTGGGGAGGCCTGCTGCTCGCGGCGGGCGGTGTCGATCGCCTCGATCGCGCCGTCCCAGGCGGTGTAGGCCTCGGCCAGCCGGGTGTCGGCGTCGGGGCCGGGGGTGTCGCGCGCTCGCGCCCACGCCGTGGCCAGTTCCCGGTGGGCTGTGTAGAGCGCGCGGAACCGGTCGAGCCAGGCCTTCTCCCAGTACTCCAGCTGGACCGGGTTCGACAGCCTCGCCCGCAGGAAGTAGCGGCGAAGGTGGGCGACGCAGTAGAGGTTGACGAGGCCGGCGCAGCGGCGGCCGACGGAGACGTAGACCGGGTGCCGGTAAGAAACCTGTCACCAGGTGCAAACGCGGATGATCTTGTGTTGGCTGGTCACGTGTCGCGTTGCGGGCGCGGTTCCTGGTCAGCCGTGGCTTCGGTGGTCGGCCGAGGGCGCCGTCCTACGATGGTGTGGTGACCGACACTGTGGGTGGCCGTGCGGCGTTTCAGGTTCTGGTCCTGCCCTACCGGCAGACCGGGCAGGGCACGGAGTACGCCTTGTTCCGGCGTGCTGATGCCGCCTATTGGCAGGGTGTCGCCGGTGGTGGTGAGGCGGGTGAGTCCCCGGCGCAGGCAGCCCGGCGGGAAACCGCCGAGGAGGCCGGTCTGGTCGGCGAACGTGAGTTCATCGTGTTGGACGCGCGGGCCACGATCCCCGTCGTCTACGTCACCGGGGAGTTCACCTGGGGGCCGGACGTGCTGGTGATCCCGGAGTACGCGTTCGGTGTCCGTGCGGAGGACGCCGAGGTGACGTTGTCGGACGAGCACACCGAGTTCGGCTGGTTCGGCCTCGACGACGCGGTGAAGGTCGTGCAGTGGGATTCCAACCGCACCGCTCTGTGGGAGCTGGACCATCGGCTACGCCACGGCATCGGTCACCGCGCCGCCTGAGCGACCAGGTCCGTGACCCCGCGGCCGAGCACTGTCGGGGTGTCCGTTCCCGACTCGCAGCGGGCGGCTGCGACCGACTTCGCGCACTCACGTAGTCGTCGACGATGCCCCCGCGCGTGGTCCGCGGTGAGGCGTGCGTGTTCGTGGGGATCGTCGAGGAGACCGTCGGGGAGACGCGCGGCGGTCAGAGCCGTGGTGCCCTGCCGGGTGTCCAGCCTCCGCCAGACCGCTGGTCTCGCCTCGCGGAACGCCATGTCGATGAACGCTGTGACCGGCCCGCCGGCGGCGCGTGCCACCGTGAACGCCGCTGCGACCGTGGCGGCGGGCAGGTAGGTACGGTTCTCCTCGTCGGCGAGGGTGCCGGTGGCACGGGTGAGGTCGCGGAGGGCGGGGAACAGGGCGATCGTGGGCGCGCGCAGCCCGATCGTGGTCGGTAGGGCGTGGACCTGGACCGGGCCGGCGGGGTTGAGGAACGCCAGCGAGTTCGCGACCAGTGCCACCGGCCCGGCGACGCCGGTCAGCAGGTGGAGCAGGGCGGTTGTCTTGCCGCTGCCTCGCCCGCCGAGCAGGCACACCGCGCCCGTCGGGGTCAGCACGCTCGCCGCGTGTAACGGGATCCGGGGGTCGAGGAAGAACCGCGCAGGATTGAACGCTTAGCGCCGTCCGGGGCTCACGAGTCGCCGGGCAGGAGTTCGACGGCGCGCAGGCGGTCGGCCTCGGTGGGCTTGGTGTAAACGCGCGTGGTGTCAGTGCGCGCGTGGCCGAGGAGCTCGGCGACCAGGACGAGGTCGGCGCCGCGGCGGAGCATGGCGGTCGCGAAGGTGTGCCGCAGGACGTGCGGGGTCAGGTCGTCGATCCCGACGGAGCGGCCGAGGTCGGCGACGACCTGGTCGACGGTGCGGGTCGACAGGCGGCGGCCGTAGCGGTTGAGGAACAGCGCCGGGTCGGCCTCGGCGTTCGGCCAGGCGGCCCGGGCGGGTTTCCAGTCGGTCAGCGCCCGGCGGGCCCGGGGGTTGGCCGGGATGGTGCGCGGCTTGCCGCCGTCGCGGCCCTTGCCGGCCCGGACGTGGACGGCTCCGGTGCGGGCGGTGACGGGCACGTCGTCGAGGTCGAGGGCGACGAGCTCGGCGCAGCGCACGCCGGTGTTGTAGAGCAGCTCGATGATCGTGCGGTCGCGTAGCGAGGGCAGCCGTTCGGCGGCGCGCAGCACGCGGCGGGCCTCGTCGTCGGTCAGGGCGCGAGGGGCCTGCTCGGGAAGGTCGGCGCGGTCGACGACGGCGCGGCCGAGGTGGCGCCAGGTGAAGAAGTGGTCGAGCGCGGTCAGGTGCGCGTTGATGGTCGCGGGCCGCTTCTTCGCGACCGTGAGCAGGTGGGCCCGGTAGTCGCGGACGGCGAAGTCGCGGGCGTGCGCGTCGGACAGCGGGTCGGCGCCGGTGGGGTCCGCGGCGGCGCCGTCGGTGTCGAGCCAGCGCAGGAACCCGGCGACCCGGGAGGCGTAGGCGCGCCGGGAGTGCTCGGCGAGCCGGACGTGGTCGAGCTCGGCGCGGTAGGCGGCGAACAGCTCGGCGTACCGGTCGGGCGGGCGTTCGCCGCCGCGCCGGCCGCGGCCGGTGGGTGGTGCGGTGGCGCTGGTCGTCACCGACCACGTCCTCTCGGGGTAGCGGCGGTTCAGGCGTGCGGCTGATGGTCCGGGTCGTAGTCGGTTCGCGGTCCCACCACGATGTCGTCCTCGGTGGTGGCCGGGCCGGCGACGTGGCACCGGCAGCGTGCGATGACGCAGCCGTACCGGCCGTGGTCGTCCACGGGGTGGTCGCACCAGGGATCGACGCAGCGCTCGGCGGTCTCGAGTTCGGCGGCCCGGTCCAGGAACCGGCCGGCAGCCTCGGGCTGGCGGGTGGCCTCGGCGCGGAGCCAGGCGATGAGCTCCTCGGTGGTCGCGGGCGGAGCGACGTCGGTGGTCATGGGTTCTCCGGTCGGCCAGGCGGCGCAGGTCCTGCGGGGTCTGCCGGACGCCTCGGTGCACTGTGTGGTGACCTCGCCGCCGTACTTCGGGTTGCGTGACTACGGCGAGCCCGGCCAGATCGGCCTGGAGCCCACGCCCGCGGCCTACGTCGCCCGGCTCGCCGAGGTGTTCACGGAGGTTCGCCGGGTGCTGCACCCGGACGGGACGTGCTGGCTGAACCTGGGCGACAGCTACGCGGGCAAGGCCAACGGCGGCCCGTCGGTGGGCCTGACACGCCGCGCCGACCGGGCCGAGCTGATTCCGCCGCGGCGGAACACCACCGCGGCCGCGCCCTACAAGAGCCTGCTCGGTATCCCCTGGAGGGTCGCGTTCGCGTTGCAGGACGCCGGCTGGACGGTCCGCAACGCGATCGTGTGGGCCAAGACGAACGCGATGCCGGAGTCGGTGACCGACCGGTTCGCCTCGCGTACCGAGACGCTGTTCCTGCTGACCCGCTCGGCGCGCTACCACTTCGACCTCGACCCCGTCCGGGAGACACCGGTCGACCCGACCGGCGGTGCTGAGTGGGCCCAGCGCAGGAAGCAGGGTGTGCCCGGCCGGCGGGGCCGCAACCCCGAGTCGTCGGTGACGGCCGCCGACCGCGACTTCGCCGCCCACCAAGCCGGCCGTAATCCGGGCGACGTCTGGCAGATCCCGGTCGCCAACTTCCCCGGCGCGCACTTCGCCGTGTTCCCGCCCGAGATCCCGCGGCGGGCGATCCTGACCGGCTGCCCGCCCGGCGGGGTCGTGCTCGACCCGTTCTCCGGGTCGGCGACCACCGGCATGGTCGCGCTGCAGCTCGGCCGCCGCTACGTCGGGATCGATCTCAACCCCGACTATCACCGCCTCGCGCTCCGTACCCGGCTGCTGGAGCGGCCGCTGCCCGGTATCGACCAGCCGGCCTCCTGACCAGGCCCACGCGGCTCGATCGGCGCCGTTGATCAGCGGTAGTAGGACATGTCGACCGTCATCGTCAGCCGCAGCTGCGGCGGTAGCTTGTCGCCGTCGTCGTCATAGCGCAGGTCCGCGAAGCCGAAGCCGAGGATCACCGCGTAGAGATGGTCGTTCATCCAGTCGCCGGCGGCGTGCAGCAGGTCGGACTCCTCGCTGCCGTAGAAGCTGACGACCTGGGTGGCGGAGCCTTCGTGGGCGATCTCGACCCGCACCGGGCCGTGGAAGGTTCGTGTGCGCCCGGTCGGGCGGCCAATCCGAGGCACCGCCGTGTCCTGCCCCGCTGGCCGGTCGCCATCCTCGGTCATGACTCCTCCTGATCGTTCTCGCCCGGGTCACGCAGAGGGCGCAGACCCGTGCCGGTGGGCGGGGCGGCGAAGGCGTAGCGGCCGAGCATGTTGATGTGCCGGTCGGCCAGCGGGGACAGCCGGGCGACGTCGAGGTCGTGCACGTCGTGGCCTGCGGTGCGCAGTGCGGTGAGGGCGGCGTCGAGGTAGCGGGTGTTCCACAGCACGACACCGACGCGGGCGAGGTTGACCCGGTGCCGGGCAATGGCGTTCAGCGGCCCGTAGTCGCCCTCGGCGTCGCCGGGCAGGGTGGCACGCCACAGTCGCTGGTCGGACAGGTCCGCGATCCGCGGGGAGAACCGGTAGCCGAGCAGGCGGAACAGGCCGAAGACGATGTCGGAGTAGCTGGCGGTGTCGGTCGCGACCATCTCCGGCTTCGGCCCGGCGTCGAGGGTGAGCAGCGTGTCCAGGATGTAGAGCGAGTCACGGACAGTGCCGGGCACGACGACCGCGCCGATCCCTGCGACCTGGTCGTTGACCGCGTTCAGCCAGGTCACGCCGCGTTTGAGCCCGAAGTAGCGGGGGCTGGGTCCTGCGTTGATCGTGCGGACCGGGACGACGAACCGCAGTCTGTCGACGGAGGCGACCAGCCCCCCGCCCCATGCCTGGGCGAGCCCGATCTGTGCCTGGGCGGTGATCAGAGCCGCGTTCGCCGCGGCGTGGGTGTCGGCGCGCAGGTAGTTCTGGTCGACGTGGGAGAGCCGGTCGCGGCTCAGCGCCGGCTCGCTCGGCTTGGTCACCGGGGTCAGCCCGACGTTGCATGCCTCGGCGACCAGCAGCGCTGCGAGGGAGATGTGCAGGTTCTCCATCCGGCTGCCCGACCCGCCCAGATGGGTGTAGGCGCCGAGGAACCCGGTCCAGGCGTGCACCTCCAGCAGCAGATCGGGCAGGTCGACACGGGGCAGCATCGCCGCGGTTGTCGCCCGCAGCGCGACCAGGCTGTCCGGTTCCCCGAGCGCCTCCAGCCGGCTCACGGCCAGGCGCATCCGCCCGTCGGCCGCCGGCTCGACCCGCACCGGGCTGTCCGGTCCGGCCTCGGCGAGCCGGTCGACGGTCTGGCGCCACGCGGCGTCCAACGAGCCGGCGAGCTCACGCAGGTGGGTCTCGACCGGGGCGGCCAGGCCGAGACCGGCGAGCACCTCGCCGCGGACCCGATCCCATCCCTCGCCGGCGAGCAGCCGGGCCCGCGGGTCAGACCATCGCTGCGAACGCACGGCGAACACGTCGCGCCGGCGCAGCGCCCGATGCAGCTGCTCCAGCACGCACAGCACGTAGCCGTCGCGGTCGACCGTGCCAGCCGGCAACGTCGGGTTGGCCAGCACCGCGCGCCGCCACACCGGCGGCACCAGATCGATGTCGACCTCGTCCGGGCGGATCCGGCGACGGCCGACCAGGTTCGGCAGTAGCCGGACCGCGTCGAGGACCGGCTGGCCGTCGCCGGTCGCTGCCAGCGGCAGCGCCTCGGCGAGCAGGAGGAGAAAAGGGCGGACCGTGCCGTAACGGCGGGCCAGCTCGGCGCGCATCACCGTCTCCAGGCCGGCGTCGCCGGGCACCAGCTCCTCGACCAGAGCGGCGGCCTCCAGCACCCGTTCCCGCGGCGCGACCTGCTCCACGACCGCCCAGGCTGCGGCGACGTCGAGCGCCTCGCCGGCCGTGCCGGCCAGCAGGCCCAGCAGCGCGGACGCCGCGCCGGCGAGGGTGACCGACGCCTTCTCCAGCTTCGGCAGGACGGCGAGGCGTTCCTGCTGCGCGGCGCGACGCGCCGGGTTGAGCAGCCGGGTGGCCATCAGCACGTCGAACAGGTCCAGGGCGTCGTCGACCGCCGCCGCTTCCAGACCGCGCACCGTCGCCAGCAGGGTCGCGGTACGCCGCGGCTCGGCGAGCTCGCGTAGCAGCGGCGCCTTGGCCGCCAGGCCGTAGCGGGCCAGCGTCGCCAGCCGGTTCGCTGGCACCCCCGACACATCCGCCGCGCCGGCGCCCACCACGATGACCTCGCCGGCCCGTGACAGCGCCCGCTCCAAGCCCGGCCCCGACGTCCGCGTCGGCCCCCGCCGCAGCCGCTCCAGCTCGCTTACCCGGGCACCCGGCGCCACCTCGAGGAGACTGCGCAGCCGTCCGGCCAACTGCGGATCGGCCTGCTCAGCCGCGACGGCGAGCTCCTGGTGCACCCGGTCGGTGGCCTCGCTGCGCACGGAGACCACCAGACGGGCCAGAACACTCACCCCTGGCAACAGCACCCGGCTACGGCGCAGCCACGCCGTGGCCTGACCGAACAGCGCCACCGGACCCTCTGCCTGCGTCCACGCCCGGCTCGCCAGGAACGCCCGCAGCTCCGTGGCTGCCTGCGGGTCGGCGAAGTCCCGGTAGCCGTAGACCGACCGGATCTCCCGAGCATGCTCATGCTGCGTCGGCAGCCGCTCGGTGTACCGCTTCACCACCGACGAGTCCGCAACGTCCAGCTGGCCCGCGAGATAGTCCACCACCACCCACGGCACCTCCAGCGGATCGCTCAGGAACGTCCCAAGGAACCGCACCGTGCCCAGCTGAACGGCGAACCCCAGACGCGAGTGCTCGCCCCGGCGCCGGACGACGAGCTCCCGGTCGGCGTCATCCAGAAAGAAGAACCGCTCCAACTCAGCCCGCACAGGTTCACCATCGAACCGCCCGTACGCCGCAACCTGCTCATCCGTCAGGAACTCCACCGGCACACACAGATCATCGACCCGGCGACCGCCAGCGACCGAACCGCCCTAACCGTTCAATCCTGCGCGGTTCTTCCTCGGACCCCTTACCGGCACCCCAAGTAGGGCGACCGCGCCAGCAGCTGGTCAGCTCGGACGCGGGGGACATGACAGCCGATCACGAGCGCTGCTTGACCTCCCACGGTTTGTCTCGCTCTCCGAACTGGACAGTGCGCCACATCGTCACCCCCGCGCCTGGCCCGATCCCCGCCTCGTTCCTGGAGCGCGTCACCCGCAACCTGGCCGACCGGGACCGCGCCGCCGGCGTGTTCGCCGGGCAGGATCCCCCCGGTACCTCTGCGAGCTGTACGGAATTGATCGCACTCTGTACCGGACCTACGACCTTCCCGCCGAACCCCGCCTGACGGGCGTGCGTGGTCTGCTCGGCGCGGCCTACCCCGCCTCCTCTCAGCCGAGTGTCCGGCCCCCGACGTCGGCGCCCGTACCCCGTACGGGCGTCTCACCCGGGCCAGAGACGGCCGGGCCGCGGCGGCCGGGCCGCGGCGGTCTGGCCGGTAGACCCGCCGGCTTCACCGGGTTACATGGTGATCTATCTAGATCATCTTCATCGGTGGGGCCGCGGTGAGTTCCCCGTCTCCGGGGGAGGCTGCGGCCGACGCCTGCCATCCTGTCCAGGGGGTGTCCTCTCCGGGGGAGGGAAAGCCCGCCGTATGATCTTCGCCGCGTCCGGCCGGGCAATACGCTCTCGAAGAGCTCCGTGTGTAGCGGTGTCGTGCACGACGCGGCCGGGAAACTCGGTCGTGTTGATGACGATGATGCGTCCGGTCTGGCCGCTTTGCTCAAGAACGGCGAGCCGGTGGCTGCTCGCCGGCGTTGTCGTTGTCGATCCATTCTGGTCGCGGAAGGCACTCGACAGCCCGGCGCGGGTGACCCAATGGCGGCCAAGAGTGTCGCGGCCGGCCTCTACGTCACGGCGTCCGCTTTCCCACCGCTGGTAGGTACGGTCGAGGAGAACTTGCTCGGATGCCTCCAGGCAGATGGCCTGTGGTGGTCCGTATCCGGCCCGACGGAACTCCGCGATACCGGCCTGCATTCCGCTTAGATCTCCGAGGGTGTTCTGCCATCCGACATTCCAGTCCTGCATCCGTGCGACGGCGGCGACTCTGTGCGCGAGATAGGTTCCTTCGGCGTTGATCAGATCATGGAGTTCGGCGGGTACGACAGGTATTCCGTCGAGGCCGTCACGTAGCTCGTGAGGGACAGGCAGAGTCCCCTGCGTAGCCAGCTCGTGTAGAAGTATGCGCATCAGCTCGTCGCGTTCGAGCATCAGTGTCCCGGACAGCTCCATCCCCTGGGCCCCGGCAGCGGTCAGGGCTGAGGATTTGCCGGCACCAGGCGGCCCGACGATCAGGCTAAGCTGTCGGCCAGGATGGGGCAGTTGGCCGTGCTGGGCGACGTGAGCTGTCAGGTAGCGGTCGACGACCCGGTCATAGATCGCGGCACGTTGCTCGCTGGGAACACCACCGGGCAGGGCCTGGTCTGCGGTGGCGTAGGGAGATCTGGTCGACAGGATCCCGCCGGGCGCAAGCAGAGTTTCCAGCGTGTGGGCGTAGCTCCGGTACTCGTCCGAGGAGGCCATCTGTCTATCAGGTCAGGTCGCTACGGTGGCGGCGTACTTGGGCGACGAGCGGCCGCGGCAGCAGGCCGGCATCACCAGCCGCCTCCACGACAGCGAAGCTGTCCGACCATGGCTGAGCCTCATCCCGGTGAGGGTCATGGGCTTGGTATGGCCAGATAGCGAGGATCTCTACCAGCCGTTCACTGGGAAGGTCGCCGCACACATACAGATCGATGACATCGGCGAGTTCCCACCGTCCCTCGTGAAGATACGGGCCGGGGGCATGCAGCCGCGCCGCGTCCAGTGCACCACGCACTGTCGGATCGCTCAGGATGACCAGGGGCAGGCCCATCGCGGCATCCTCGCGAGCCGCGGCCAGTGCTACACGGCCAAGCGAACGGTCGGCGATACGCAGTCGTGCCTGGCTTGCCGTCCGTTCCTGCCAGGCATGACGAACGCGCTCAGCCGATGACGATGAAGCAGAAGGAGTCACGAGTCGCCGTCCTGAACGTCGTCGAAACCCGTCGTCGGTAAGGCGATGAGATGGGCGGTGTCGTTGTGGGAAACCAACGTCCACCGAGCCGAGCCGATCTCGGGAGTACGGTGCACCCAGCGGGTCAAAGAAGCATGCGCCACAGTGAAGGCCACCCGCGCCGAGGACCCGGCGGGTAGACCCAGCAGCAGGGTATGCATCGCCTCGACGGTTTCCGCATGCGCGAGGATGAGAATCCGCTCGCCAGCGTGACGCGTGACGATGTTCTGCAAACAATCGGTCGCCCGGGCGAGAAACGCGTTCCAGCTCTCGGCACCGGCAGCGAACGGGCGGTCCGGCTGGTCAGCAGGACTCGAGCCGAACGCCTCCCAGATATCCGTCCACGGCTTGCCGTCGGCGTCACCATGCGCCGGGCCGGACAGACGTGGCTCAATGTGCGGCGTCAAGCCAAGGCGTGGGGAGATCACGGCGGCGGTCTCACGGACCCGTCGCCGCGGCCCGGCATACACCACATCGAACTGGCGGTCGTGGTGCATCCATTCCAGCCGCCGGCCCGCCTGGTCTACTTGGCCACGCCCCCGCAGCGTCAACCCGGTGCAGCCCCGGTCGCCGCCAGCGATGCCCGCGAGATTGCAGTGCGCCTCTCCGTGCCGAACCAGCACAACATCCGTGTCCACCCGCACCCCCGTTCCACTGCCATACATGATCAAACCGGCACAATCCGCGTTTCCAGCACACAACCCTATTACGGCCTGTGCGCACCTGCTGACTGAACGGGCCGGTGAATGCGAGTCAGGGGTTCGGAGGCCCGCGCGGCCGCGAGACCATCACCCATCCCACAGACCGACCGCTGGCGAGACAACCCGATGGACGGCGCACTGTGCGCTACCACCACCGTGATGTCATCGCGTTCGTCGAGGCTCGCCACGCCGCAGCCAGCCCCCGGACAGAGGGCGGATTGGCGTCGGCGGTTTCGCGTCCGGTTGGGGTACACCCCAACACCACACGATCAACTAGCGCGAGAAGTGTCAGGTTAGAGTCCGTCGCAGCGTTTCTTGACGTATGTCTACTTGGTTCTTAGAGTCCATCCTGACATTTCAGGGTGCGGAAGGGGTCAGGGCGGATGCGGGTCGGCTACGTCAGAGTCAGCAGTGCCGACCAGAACACGGTGAGGCAACTTGACGGGGTGGACGTCGAGCGGGTGTTCGTCGACAAGGCGTCCGGGAAGGACAGCGACCGGCCGAAGCTCGGCGAGATGATCGCGTTCGTCCGCGACGGCGACACCGTGCTCGTGCACTCGATGGACCGCCTCGCGCGCAACCTCGACGATCTGCGCAGCACCGTGCGGATGCTGACGGGCAAGGGCGTGCGGGTCGAGTTCGTCAAGGAGGGCCTGACCTTCACCGGTGAGGACTCGCCGATGGCGACCCTGCTGCTGTCGGTCATGGGCGCGTTCGCCGAGTTCGAACGCGCCCTCATCCTCGAACGCCAGCGCGAGGGCATCGCCGCCGCCAAACAGCGCGGCGTCTACACCGGCCGCAAACCCGCCCTCACCCCCGACCAGGCGCGTGATCTGCGCGAGCGCGCCGCCGGCGGCGCGCGGAAGTCCGACCTGGCCAAGGCGTTCGGCATCAGCCGCGAGACCGTGTACACCTACCTGCGGGCCGCACGCCCGGCCGGATGTGGCAGCGGATCTCCACCATCTGACTCACGTGACCGCGCCGACGGCGCTGTCACCTGCCGGTATGGGGCGGCCTGCCCGGGATCGTCGGCGACGCCGGGATCGTCGATGCAGCCGAGTCGGACGGTGACGGGGGCGACGCCGGCGTGACGCCCGCCCGGGTGGGAGGGAAAGCAGCGCCGAGCAGGCCGGCCACGGCGGGCGGACGGGCGGGGGCCGGGCGGGGCTCTGCGGGATGCTCGTAGGTACGCCGTAGGGCGCGGTCCGGCCCGTACAGCTCGCCGCGGTAGCGTGGTGGATCCTGTCCCTCGGCCGGCACTGTCCCCGCCGCGGTCGCGTTGACGTCGCCGCGCAGATCCCGGCTGTCGACGGCGACGATCTGGCGGTCCGGGCTGTACATCTCGCAGCGGACCAGAAGTGCCGCATCGTCCCCGACCTGCCCGCGCAGGCGGGCGATCTCGTGTGCCACGACGCTTTCGGCCACACGGTGCGGGTCGGCGTCAGCCCGGGGCGTTCCGACGCCGTACAGCACCCAGCTCTGTCCACCGTCGGCGGAGACGAGCAGCTGCCCACGTGGCCCGGCGGTCGGACCTGCCGCCGGCGCTGGGGCGTCGAACTCCCACCGTCCGCGCCGCAACTGCAGCCAGTCGACCGGCGGCGCCGGTTGCCCGGTGTGCAGACTGACCCAGTCGCGCAGCATCTGCCGGTTCTCCGTCGACGCCCTGCCGGGGTCGATGCGCACCCGGGCTATCTCCACGTCGTTCTCGGTCAGGACCAGGGGAGCGGTCGTCGCGCTGCGGCTCAGGGCGTAGCGCACGGGTTCCGCCGGCCCGGCCAGCGCCGGCGCGGCCCCCTGCGTACCGGTAGCGGCATGCTCGGGATCGTCGGGCAGGTAGGGCAGGTCTTCGACGTCGAGCCCTGCTGCTGCGGCCGGTACGCCGGCCACCGCCAGCGGTGCGTGGTCGTGGACCGCGACGACGAGAAGACCGCTGGCGTCGCGGTCAAAGATTTCGACGCGGTAGTGCGCCCGATCATGCAGATCCGTGCCATCGCGGCGGTCCGCCTCGACGGCCTTCTCAGCCTCATGCATGGCGAAGTCGGCCGCATCGCCCTCGCGCAAGACGATGCGTAGGCCACGCAGTGTCCAGATCTGCCTGTCGGGCGAGGTGGACACCAGCACCGTCCAGGCCGCCGCGGGAAACGGGGGAGCGGTTTGAATGCGGCGCAGACCAGCGTGGACAGGTGCCCAGTCGGATAGTGGTGTCCTGACGTCGGTGTGCAGAGTGATCCACTTGTCGAGGAGGCCTTCCTCGGCTGATGCGGCCACATCCAGTCGGACTGCGGCAGCCTGCTTGCCGTCGATGGCCAGAGTGGCGTCGAGAATATTGCCGACTCGGGTGGTAGCGACATCGACGGTGATTCGTTGGCCGACGCCGGCGGTCGCCAGGGAGGCGGTCAGCACACGTTGTTCGGTCAGGGCGGCGGCGAGGGCGGATACATGTCGTCGAACGACATCTGCCCCAGCAGGGCCGAGATCGGCACCGTCCGTCGCCGTCGTGCCACGATAGCCGCCTCCCTGGACCGCTTCCGAACCCGTCGTCTGCCGTGCACGTTTTGCGTTGTCCGTGACGCTAACGGGTGACATGCTCACATGGCGGAGCATTATGGGGGAAACAGCAGGTCCGAGGGGAGATCATGCACTTCTCTGGCTGCGTGACGTCACGATCAGGCCGAGGTTTCCGCACTGTCCGTCGCAGGGATGTCCTGCGTGGGCAGGCGGCTGTCCGCGCTGGTGGGGCGGCCTGTCGGCGCCGCCGTAGGGGTGGACGGCGAGGTACGTCGGCGCCGGGACAGCGGCGGGTAGTTCAGCGCGGCGAGCTCCTGCTCGGTCCATCCGGCGTCCACCGCGGCGGCGCGTCTGGCCGCGTAGTCGTCGTCCGCGGCCGCGATTTCCTCGACGGCGGCGTCGGTCAGAGCGCGTCCTTCGGCGCGGGCGGCGGCGAGCAGCTCGGCCGTGCGGGCCTTTGCCCGCGCGGGCCCGTCGGCGGCGTCGGCGCGCCGGGCCGCCGCGAGACCGAGGTCGCCGATCGCGGCCACCCGCCCGCCCAGTGCCTCAAGCGCCGCCTGTTCCGCGGCCTTTCGGGTTGCCTGGGTTGCCATCGCCTCACCGTCTCCTGCCGTGAAAACGCGGCGACCGCCCCGTCCAGCCGCCGCTTTGGACCGGGCCACGCTGGCAGCCGCCGCCGGGCCCTGTCACCTCAGATCGCGGCAGCAAGATATCCATCCGTCCCACGGATGGAGGGTCCGCGCCGGCGGGCGCGGACAGGGCGGCCGTGACCGGCACGAGTGGGGACGGCAGCGGCCTGTCTGCGCGGCCGCGCCGCTACCGGCCCCCGGGACAGGGCCGGGCGGTGTACCGGATACGGCTCGCGGACGACGAACTCGCCGAGTTGCGCGAGGCAGCCGGACGCGTCCAGATGAGCCTCAGCGGCTACATCGCCGAGGCAGCCCTCACCGTGGCACGCAACACGCGACCGCCGACCCAGACGCCGTGGCGGGACGCCCTGGTCCATCTGGCCGAGGCATCCGCTCAGCTACGCCGCGTGGGAGGAAACCTCAACCAGCTCGTCGCCCGCTTCCACACCGTCGGTGAGCCTCCCGCCCGGTTGGAGGAAGTGCTGCGGATCGTGCTCGCCCACGCGGAACGGGTGGAGCGGGCCGCAGACCGGACCGCCGCGAAACTTCCATGATCGGGAAGGTGGTGCGGGGGAAGGAGGTCCACGGCCTGCTCTACTACCTGTTCCGCGAGTCGGAGGAGCACGTGGACCCACATCTGGTCGGCGCCTTCGACGACCACGAACTCCTCGAACCACCACGCCTGCCTGACGGAAGCCGCGACATAGGCCCGTTGGGCCGGTGGATGAACCAGTTCATCAAACTCACCCCACCGCAGATCCGTCCGAAGGCGATCGTGTGGCATCTGTCGATCTCCGCCGCACCCGAGGACCGGACGCTCACCGACGCCGAGTGGCGGCAGGTGTGCGCGGACATGGTCGTGCGCACGGGTCTGGCCCCGGCCGACGATCCACACGGCTGCCGGTGGGCTGCGGTGCGCCACGCTGACAACCACGTCCACCTCGTCGTCGTACTGGCCCGTGGCGACGGGCGACGGGCTCATCCGGACTCCGACTACCACCGGGTAGGGGAGGTGTGCCGGGACGCAGAGATCCGCCACGGCCTCCGCCGCACCCGGGCACGTAACCGCACCGCCGAGCCGCGGCCGACCCGTGCCGAGCAGGAGAAGGCCGCCCGGCATGGACAGGAGGAGCCGGTGCGGGTCCGGCTGGCCCGCACGGTGCGCGCGGCCGCGGTGAGCGCGCATGACCGGGACAGTTTCGCCGCCGCGCTCGAACGGGACGGGCTGCTGGTCCGCTGGCGGCACAGCGACCGGAACCCCGGCGAGATCACCGGCTACGCGGTGGCGTGGCCCGGTGATCTGACCGGCGACGGGCAGCCAGTCTGGTACGGCGGGTCGAGGCTCGGCGCTGACCTGTCCCTGCCGAAACTCGCCCGCCGCTGGACCCCACCCGCGGACGGCGACGTTCCGGAGGGGCAGCGGATCGTCGATCCGGCCGCCCGCCGGCAGACGGTCGCCGACGCGGCCCGCGCCGCCCGCGTCGCTGCCGGCCATATCCACACCGCCGCCACCGATCCGGCCGCCGCGGGGACGGGGGAACCGGCCGCGCATGCCGCCGGCGACCTCGCCGGCGCCGCCGCCCACCTGTTCGGCGGAGGCGGGCCGGGTGTGCTCGACGGCGCCGCCCGCCGTCTGGTGCAGGCCGGCGCTGCCCCCTACGGCCGTACCCCCCACGCCGATGGGACTGCCGATCTGCTGCGTGGGCAGGCGCGGCTGCTGCGTGCGCTCGGGCGGATCGGCGGGCAACGCAACGACGCCGCCGAGTTGCTGCTCGCCCTGGCCGAGCTTGCCGAGGCCATCGCCCGGCTGCGCCGCGCCCAGCAGGCCCTCGACGCCGCCCGCGACGCCCAGGCCGCCGGCGATGCGCTGCGCCAGCATACCGCCGCCCTGAGCCCGCCGCGCCCCCGCACCGCCGCGGTGCGGGCTTCTACGGTGGCCGCACCGTCGCAGGACGCCCGGTCGACCCTGGCTGATCCGACGCCGCCCACCCGCCCTCACCGGTAGGAGCCGCCCGCCATGCCTGACACCGATGCCGCTCTGCGTCAGCGTCTCGATGACCAGCAGACCCTGCTCGACGCCCAGCAGCAGCAGATCGAGGATCTGACCGCCGCCTACGAGGCGCTGACTGACACTGTCGCGGCACTCCACCGCCGCCTAGCGGCGGTGGAGTCGTCGGCTGGCTCCCGGCCGTGGTGAGCGGACCGGGACCGGTCGAGCCGCAGGTCGCTGCCCACCTGTCGGCCGCGGCCGCGCAGGCGGGCAGCCGCGACGGCTGGGCCCGGTGGCTGGCGCTGGCCGGGCAGGCCCGCACGCGAGCAAACCCGGTGCGGGACGCTGCCCTGCTCGTCGACCCGCTGACCCGCCTGTTCCACGCCCGCGGCTACAGCCTCGCCGCCGGCGAGCGTGGCCAGGTGCGGGTGGACCGCGTCCACCGCACGGTCACCCACCCCCCGACGTTCCTCGCGGATCTGGGGATCATGCAGGATCTCGCGCATGCCGCCGCCCACCTGATGCTGCACCCGGATCTTGGCCCGCAGGTCGACTGCGTCGGGCGGGACCGCGCCGAGGCGCTTAGCGTCGCCTACCTCGTCGCCGCCCACGCCGGTGTCCCCCTGCCCGTCCCTGATGCCCTGCCCGATCCGCGGCAGTGGGCCGCCGGAGCGGATCCGGCCGGCGTCGTCCGTGAGGCCACCCGTCGGGTGTGGAGCGCCGCCGACCGGCTGGGCCATGCTCTGGCTCCCGGCCCGCGCCCGGGTGCCCAGCAACTCCGCGAAGCACGCCGGCGCGCTAACACTCCCCGGACCGAGGGCCTTGCCACCCGGGCGCGGACGCTGCGCGTCCACGCGGACTCGTCGCTACCGCCCCCACCCCGACAGGCCAGCGCCGAGCATGCCCGGCTCTACGACGCGATCCGCGCAGCCGCCCGCTGGTACACCCTGCACCTCACCGGCGCCGCCGACGGCCCGGCCGGACGGATGCTCGCCGAGCGGGGCCTGGCCGACGTCGCGTCTGATCCGCGGTGGATGGTCGGCTACGCCCCGCCCGGCTGGACCGGGCTCGTCGACCAACTGCACGCCCTCGGGTTCACCGAGCAGGAGCTGCTCGACGCCGGCCTGGCCGCTCGTACCCGCCGCGGCACCCTGGTGGACCGGTTCCGTCACCGGCTGCTGTTCGGCCTGCGTGACCCCGACGGGCGGATCGTCGGGTTCATCGGCCGGGCGCTTGACGGGCAGACCCCGAAATACCTCAACAGCCCCACTACGGTTCTCTTCGACAAAAGTCGGCTGCTGTTCGGCCTGGCCGAGCAGCGCGACCTGCTCGCGGCCGGCGCCCGGCCGGTCGTCGTGGAGGGGCCCACCGACGTGCTCGCCGTCGCCGTCGCCGCCCGCCAGACCGGCCGGGCCCTGGCCGCGGTGGCGGCCTGCGGCACCGCGTTCACCGCCGACCACGCCCGTGTGCTGGGCTCCGCCACCCCCGGCCGGGACGGGATCACCGTCGCCCACGACCCCGACCCCGCCGGGCTGCGTGCCGCCGCCCGCGCCTACCAGGTGCTACGCGACCTCGACACCCGCCTGCACCACGCCGACCTGCCCGCCGGGGCCGACCCCGCCGGGCTGCTGGCTACCGCCGGCCCGGACGCGCTGCGCGCCGCGCTGAGCGACCCGGCGCGGCTACGGCCCCTGGCCGCCGCCGTCATTGACCAGCGCCTTGCCTGGCTCGACGACGACCACCGCCGCTTCCTCGAACATCAGTTCACCGCCCTGCGGGCGGTGGCACCGATCATCGCCACCGAGGATCCCGCGCTCGTCGGCGGACTCGTCTCCTATACCGCCGGGCGTATCGGCCTGGACGCCAGTGATGTCATCGGCGCGGTCTTCGACGCCGTCGGGGACCTGTCCGGCGCGGCGCTGGCCCGTCTGCACAGCGGCACCGGCAACCGGTCCGCCGCCGAGATCAGCGCCGCCGCTGCCCTGCCGGGTGCCGGGGGGCCGCGGGCCGCGGCGGCGCTCGCCGCCGCCTACCCGTCCTCCACCCGCCCTGTCCTTGCCGCCCTGTCCCTGCCGCCCCGGCCCGCCTCGGTGGACACCGCCGCCGACCAGTCCCGTGCCCGCTGACCTGGAGTCCCTTTCGTGACCGACCCGCAGCCCACCCAGGCACCCCCCAGCTACCCGGATCCACTGACCGACGCCGTCAGCGCCGCCGCCGAGAAATCGATCGGAGCGCTGACCGCCGTCACGTTCGCCGCGCAGATCCTCGTCGAACGCAAATCCGGAAAGACCGAGCAGGAAACCGCCCGGCTCCGCGACCAGCAGGACGCCTGGGCCTCCCACCACCATGCCCGCCGCTTCCCTCACGGCGACGGTCCGGGCAACAGCGCCGACCGAGACGGGTCCGCGCGGGACCGCGGCGCCGATCGGCAGGACTCTGCCGCCCGGCAGCACCGCACCACCGACCTGCCTGCCGAGGACCGGGCCGCCGCCAAACAGGCCGTCAGCGCGGTGTTCGCGGACAGGCCCGCGCTACGGGACGCGATCCGCGAGGCGGACGCGTTCGACGCGTTCGCCCGCCGGCTCACCACACTTGCCCGCGACCTGTCCCTGCATCCCGCCGACGTGCTCCGCCATGCCCGCGGCATGGCCGGCGGACTGGAACGGCGGGACGCAGCGACAGCCGCGGCGACGTTGCACGCCCGCCTCGGCTGGCTGGCCGACCCCACCACCGCCCCCCGCTGGGCCCAGCAGCGGGCGCAAAAAGCGCACAACGCCGCCCACCGACAGGATCGTGTGACCTCGCGCAGCCCGCAGCCCCGCCGCCCCACCACCTCCTCCCAGACCCGGCAGAGCCGCGGCGGCTCCGCCGGGCAGACCCGCCGCGCCGCCTACCCCGCCAGCCCGCTTCGCCCCACCCCACCCACCGGCCCCGCCAGCCCACCCCGCACCCCAGAGGCCGGCCCCACGCCACCCCGCACGGCCGGTCCACGCCGCTGACCCCCAGCCGGACCGCGCGAGGCGGCTACGGCTGTGACGGGTCTCCTGCTGCGGCGAGTCCTCGAGGAGGCAGGCAAGAATGCTGATCATTACGGCATTGTCATTACCGGCGGGGGTGGCCCTCTTGGTGGGGCGATGGTGGAGACGGGGGCTGCATCCGCTGGTTGCTCTCCTGCCGCACTCTCGCGGTTGCTATCGATTGGAGGGGTCGAGGGAAGCCGGCGGCCAGGGTGCCACCGGCCAGGCAGGGCAGGAGGTCCGTCGCTGGGAGAGGGGAGTTCGTCCAGGGGGCGGCCAGCAGCGGACGGGCCAGGTCGATCACGTCCTCCACCATCTCTTTCTCGACCGTGGCCCGTGCCAGCGCATGTACTCTGCGCGCGGCCTGCGCAAAGCGGCGTGTTTCGGTGGGGGTCCATGTCCGGGTTCGTTCGGTGTGGATCGCTGCAGCCGTCCGCGGAGGGTGCCGCCACAACCCGTCGGGCTCGCGACTGTTCAGGTACAGAGACGTGTTTCCGCGACGGAACACGCTGGTGGTGTGCACGGGAACTGTTCGGAGATCGATGGCGTCTGCTTCACGAAGAATCGCCTCGAAGCAGGCGTCGTGAATGGTTGGATCGATCGGCCGGCCGTAACCGTGTGCGGCGACCTGCGTCCAGTACCGGTCTAACACCCCCAGCCGGCTCAGCGCCGCGGGGACGGCGAGAAAGGCCACCTCGACGCGGTAGCCGGCCGCGGCGAAACGCCGCGCCGGATGTTCGAACTCGTCCGGAAGTCGCATCGCCGACTCCATGAGCACGTCGATGCGGTGGTCGATAGCCCATTCCTGGGCCTTCTGCATCCACCGGCGTCCGTCGATGCTGGTGTAGGCGCCGGCTGTGGTGTCGTCCGCTGCCATGAGCGACGGGTACATCGGGTGATACGGCTTGAGAACATCCAGGTCGATGTGGATGGCTCCGCCGCGCCGGTCGAGCGCCTGAGCCACCATGAGCGCCGTGGCGGTCTTACCGGCACCCGTCTGTGCTGCGAGGAACACCACGACCGGCGCGGCCTGCCTCGGCCGTCCGGCATACTCCGTTGGAACGATCAGATCATGGAAGATCTGGTCGTTGCGGGCCTCGGACAGCCGGTAGCGCTCCCGGTCAACATCACTGGCCACGCATCGACTCCAGGTAGCGCAGTGCCGCGGCGGAGGCACGCCGCGCCTCGGTGACGGCCTGCGGGTCGTCGGGGCGCAGCTCCCGCCGGAGGTCGGCAAATGCCTTCATCTGCTGCCGCCACCCCGCGACGTCTGTGGGGCTGGAACCTCCCGGGTCGTCGGCCGCAGCCGACACCAGCGAGGCGTAGCCCCCCACAACCTGGTTGATCTCCTCGACCGCAGTCTCACAGGACGCCGCAGTGGCGTCATGCCATTCGAAGGCTGTAAGGCCACCCACGACGGACTCTTCGGTGTTCTCCATGCTGTCTTTCTCCTCTCCCGCCGGTCAGTGAGACAGGATTCTCCACGCCCTTATTTCAGATAGGCGCCGGCATCGCCGTCGTGGCCGTAGGGGTCGTTGACCTCCGGGGCGCCGGCGGGCCAGCCGGCGGATGGGGGGACGGTACGCAGGGACTGGTCGGGTTCATGGGGGTGGGTGGCGCGGTCGGGGTTGCAGCGGGCGAACGGGCCGGTGGGGCTCATCAGCCGGTGCAGGTGGGGGTAGAGGTGGTGGGTCAGCCAGTCGGAGATGCCGGTCTGCGGGTTGAGTCGGAAGTGTTCGAAGGTCCGCCAGCAGGCCTCGAGGATGAGGCCGGCTTCGGTGTGGTCCCACCAGTGGGGGCACCAGCGGAACTCCCCGCCGAGTGGCCGGGCGAAGGCGGGGGCGAAGAACTGTTCGACGAACGCGACCACGTCCGGGTAGAGCGGGTCGGCCTGTTCCTGCTGTTCCTGTCCGCGGCTGTCGGCGCTGCCCGCCGGGGCGGTCGGGGTGCTGGTGAGGTCGCTGAAAGCGGCGTCGTGGTCGTCGATGGCGGTTTCCAGGCGGGCCAGGCGGGCGGTGAGCGCGTCGAGTGTCACCTGCAGGTCAGAGGTGGGTGAGGGGGCTGTCATCGGTCTCCTCCTCGCCGGCGGGGTGGGCGCCGGTGGCGCGGGCGGTCAGGGTGGCTTCGGCGGTACGGATGGCGGCGGTGATCTCGGTGGCGCGGGGGCCGGTGTACCAGGGGCGCAGGGCGATCGCGGCGATGCGGGAGCCGGTGGCGAGCAGCAGCGCGCGGCCTTTGGGGATGGCGCGGATGTCGGCGGCCTCCAGGATGCGCTGGCGGCGGCTGGAGATGGTCGACGAGGCGCCCTGGGCGGAGCGGGTGACCGAGGTGGTGTCGACGTCGTGGTCGCCGACGAGGCGGGAGAGGTCCTCGGCGAGGCGCGGGTCGTCGATCCCCGCGCCGATGATTTTGATGGTGGCCGCCGACCACAGGGCGTCCATGCCGGCCTCGCCCCACACGCGCACGCCCTGGCGGTAGGACTGCAGGATCGTCAGGGGGACGATGCCGCGGCTGCCGAGATGGGAGTACAGGTCGGGCAGATCGGCGATCTTGCAGATGTTCGCGGCTTCGTCGAGGACGAGGGCGAGCGGCGGGTCGAGGCGGCCACCGGAACGTTCGGCGGCGACGACGGCCGCGCGGACGATCTGGTCGGTCAGCGCGGCGACCAGCGGGGAGGCGGCACCTTCGTCGGTCTTGGACAGCAGGTGCAGCACGTCGCGGCCGGCCGGGATCGCGGCCACGTCGAGGCGGCGGTCGGTGTGGCCGGGGGTGACCCAGGCGAGGATCCGGTCGTTACGCAGGCAGCGGGCGGCGGCGCGGGCGGTTTCGTAGACACCTTCACGGGTTTCCGGTGCCCCGGCCTGCCGTCCGCGCAGCCCGGCGGCGACGGCCGGGTAGCCGCCGGCGGCGAGGAGTTCGGCGGGGACGGGGCTGGCGGAGTCGTTGAGCCATTCGTAGACGTCGAGCAGGGTGCGCCCGCTGGTGGCGGCGGCGAGGAACAGGGCGGCGAGCAGGTCCCCGGCGGCGGCCTGCCAGAAGTCCCCGCCGGTTTTCTCCCCGCGGATCTCCTGGAGGAAATGCCCGGCGAGCCGGTCGGCGTCCTCGACGGCGTGCACGGCGGCGAGCGGGTTCCACCACCAGGTCTGGGGGGCGTGGGCGATGGCCTGCGGGTCGAACGTCCACACCCGGCGGCCGTCGCCGGCCCGCACCTGTGCGGTGGCGGCCCACAGGTCGGCCTTGTTGCCGGTGGCGAGTACCGGGCCCGGCGCGGCGAGGGTCATCGGGATCGCCAGCGCCGTGGTTTTCCCGGCCCGGGGAGCCATGACCGCCAGGAGCACGTCCTCCCAGGATGCGCGTAGCGGCAGCCCGCGGGGCAGCAGGTCACCGAGGAGCAGGCCGGCGTCGTCACCGAGCCGGCGGGCATCGGCATCCGACAGGGAGGGGCGCAGCGCGCGGGCACGGTCGGCGGCGCCGGCAGGGGTGAGCGTGGCCAGGTCGGCCGGGTCGGCGAGGGAGGGCAGGGCAAGCCGCCAGGGTGCCGAGCGGCGCCGACGCCGCCGTGCCCGGCGCACGGCGCGCACGGCGACGACGGCCAGGGCGGTGGCGGCGGCGAGGGCCAGCACGGCGAACACCACAACCCACCCGGCCGGGGTTGCGCCGGTGGCCCGGGTGGCGTCGCCGGCGAGCACGGCGGTGACGAACGCGCCGAACGCCGGTGGATGGCCGCCCCCGACGACGGCCGCCAGGCGGACGGTCATCCATGCCAGCCAGCCGACGCCGATGCTGCCCCACAGGCCGCCGAGGATCACCCAGGGCAGGACCGGCCCGCGGCCGTTCACCGCACGTCCCACATTGCCGCGTCGCGGATCGCGGCGTCGGAGTCGTACAGCTCCGCCTCGGCGGGCAGCAGGGTCATCTGCACGGGTATCCCGAGCCTCCCCCCGGTTTTGATCAGGTATTTGCCGCGGCCGGGATGGCGGGCGCCGGCCCGCCAGGAGTCCGGCGCGCTCCAGGAGGTGACGAGCTGTTCCTCGGCGTCGGTCAGCGGGGTGATCTGCTGGACGCGGGCGAGTTCGCGGGGCGGCAGGCCGGCGAGCACGGTGATCGCGGCCCGGTCGATGAAGCCGGCGGCCTTGGCCCGGTCCTCCTCGGTGGGTAGCGCGTCGAGGTCGGCCAGCGAATGGGTGACCATGAGGCTGGCCATGCCGCGGGCCCGGTTGAGCCGGGTGAGCGCGTCGGCGTGCCGGGGGCGCCGCGCAGCGCCCGCCACAGCTCGTCCATGACCGCAAGATGGGGTGCCGGTAAGAAACGTGTCACCAGCCGCAAACGGCGATGATCTAGCTGGCCTGCGGCGGGGCGGCGTCGAGCTGGTGGCGGGTCCGGCCGGCGGCGCGGAGTTCGCGGAGGTCGGGGATGTGGTTGTAGAGGGTGCCGGGGCTGACACCGAGGAGCTTCGCGATCGAGGTGACGCTGGCGTCCGGGTTGGGGAGCATGTCGCGGGCGGCGCGGATGATCTCTGGGGTGGCGACGGTGGGCCGGCCGCCGACGCGGCCGCGTTCACGGGCGGCGGCCAGGCCCTCGCGGGTTCCAGTAACGATGAGCTCGCGGATGAACTCGGCCAGCGCCGCGAACACGTGGAACACGAGCCGGCCACCGGGGGTGGTGGTGTCGAGGTTCTCGTGCAGGGAGGTGAACCCGACGCCGCGGCGGCGTAGGTCGCCCACGGTGGTGATCAGGTCTTGCAGGGAGCGGGAGAGCCGGTCGAGGGCGGGCACGACGAGCGTGTCCCCGGGCTGGGCGAAGGCCAGGCAGGCGGTGAGCTGGGGGCGGTCGGTGTCGCGGCCGGACTGCTTCTCGGCGAAGATCCGCCGGCAGCCGGCGGCGGTGAGCGCGTCGATCTGGCGCTCGAGCTTCTGCCCGCCGGTCGACACCCGGGCGTAGCCGATCCGGATGTGGGTGAGCACCGCCGGCTCGGCGGCGAGGAACTTCGCGGGCTCGAAAGCTGCGGTCACGACCGCGATCATCTCAGCAAACGGTCCCGCCGGGGTTGTTGACGGTGCCGGTTTTTGAAGGAGTTTTTGACGACTCCAGGACTGTTGTGGATCATCTCGGGCCGAGCTTCAGGAAACGTAGGTTTCTTGAAGCTCGGCTACTTCCAGGGTGGCGCAGAAACGCTGCGAAGCAAGTCCTCTATCGCGTTGGTGGCCGGGGCGCCTGGCCCGGGTGAGGCGGGAGCGTGCGAGGCTGCGCGGGCGGGGTCCGTGGACCGGGTCTGAGAGATGGTGGCCGGGGGAATGCCAGCGCGTGGAGATCCGAGCGGGGAGGGGACCAGCCGCGTCCTGGTGCCCAGGTGCTGGTCGGAGACGCTGTGGTCAGCTCTGCCACGAAGCCTGCCGCGGCGCGTTCCATCGCGTCGAAGTCGGGGTAGCGCGCGAGCTGTGGCTGGTCGGCCTTGAACGTGTTCACCGCCGACCGCCAGGGAACGTCGAGTTCACCGGGTCTGCGGCCGGCTCCGTAGACGTGGTAGGGATGGGGCAGGCCATCGCGGCCGAAGCGGACCTGGTTGTTGACCTCAAGCGCCTCCCGCATGTGACGGGCCTCCACGGAACAGGTACGGATCATGTAGTGGATGTCGAAGAGGTCCTTGTAGCGGTGGCGAGGGCCAGGTGCGACCTGGCGGGACGAACCGGGGGCTGGCCCGCTCAGCATGGAGATCTTGTCTGCGAGCTGGCTGGCCGTGGGGTACATCATGGGGGTAACGGGCGCCAGGCCGGGCACGGCGATGCCAACGATGGACCGTTCGGCGTGGTGGGCCGGGCCGAACAGAGGAACCCGGTCGGGCGGCTTGATGTCGATCTCAAGTCCGATTGGGTCGTCGACGGGACGTGCCTGGCCGGGCCCGTATCTCGGGTCGATCGGCTGGGCGACGATCACTCCCATGATTTTCCCGCTGTCGTAGACCCTGACATCGGCGCTGTAGCGGACCAGTCCTCCAAGGCCCAGCCCACGCTCAGCTCGGGCGGTGTCGCCCGCGTTCACCGTGACCGCATCCACAGCCTGCTTGACATGAACGCCGTAGGATTCCGTGATGTCGAGAGCGCACAGGTCCAGATCGAACGCGGATCGGGCCATCACATACGCGGGATGGATTTCGTTCGGCTGAGCGGGAAGAAAGTCGGCAGGCCACGAGAAGTCTGTGGCGGGCCGGGAAGGAAGCGCCAGCGAACCGAAGATGATCCAGTCGTGCGGGGTTCGGTTCATGAGGCGCGCTGCGAAGTCCCCGGTCAAGATCTGGTGAAGTGCGCGGTCGGCATTGAACTCCGCTGCGCGAGCCCGATCGGTGACGTAGGAACGGAACTCCGACCATGAGGGGAACGCCTCACGGAACTCCGGCCCGATGTGGGAGTCGGGATTATGGCTGTCTGTGTCGGCCATGGGCTTGACTAGCGCTGCGGGTGGGCGGGGAAGTCTACGCTGTCCTCGTCCGCCGCACGCAGAATCGACTCCAACGAACCCGCGGTTTCACCGCTGTAGGGCGATGTCCTGGCGGTTACTTCCAGACCTCGAGCCAACTCGGTCTCGTTCGCTAGGTGGGTGCGCAGAAAGGCGTGGGCGACGCGGCCGAGTTCGGCGAGGTCGAACCGCCCGCTGTAGGTTAGATCGCGCAATGTGCGTGCGGGAGTGGTCACAAAAAGATCGGACCGGGTCGTCCACTCATCGGCAGCTACCTCGCCAGAGTGCAGGACGATGCCAGGATGAGAGCTCCTTGGCCGGGCTGGGCCAGCGGGAAGCGTGAACTCCACGCCGAGTCCCGGCCGGTCACCAATCCCGTAGACCCGCAGCGCCGTGGCATGGGAGACAACGCCGCACCCCGGGGCATCCCGCAGCCACCCCGGCCGCTCCGGATCCAGCATCAGCCACTGGCTGTACAGCCGCGGAAAAAGATGCCTCCCACCAGCGCGAATACGCATCACCCCCTCGATGACAGGCTCAACGACCCCTGCTTCTTTGAAACGCCCAAGCTCGACGACGGAGACACCGGCTCTCTCCGCTTGCCGCTCCGTGACACACCCCCACTGACCTTCAGCCAAATCACATAGCGTAGCGACCCGATCGATCATGTGCTTATGCTAACGTATGGCGCCCGTTGGTGTAGACCGCGCAGACACAGCGCAGGGCACGGAGGGCGTGGACATGAGCAGCGAATGGCTTACCACGTTGGAAAGCGGTGAGGAACCCCACGTTCTCCATCGAATGCGCACTGGATGGGCAGTGCTAGGCAGCACGCAGCATCTCCCCGGCTACTGCCTGCTCGTCTACGCCGGATCGGCAAACCATCTGACTGACCTTCCCCGCCCAGAACGAATGGACTTCCTTTTTGACCTGTCCCTTCTCGGCGAGGCCGTCTCGCAGGTATGCGCGGCTCGGGACGAAGACTTTCTGCGGATCAACTACGAAGTGCTGGGGAACCTCTGGCCGCATCTCCACGGCCATGTACACGCACGTTACAGGTGGGAGGAGGAGAGTCTCCGGGTCGGCCCCGTTTACCTATATGGCGCGGAGCGGACGAAGAAGGAACACGCGATTAGCGCGGCACACAACCAGCTTCACGCCGATCTACGAGCGGCACTATCCACCCTCACACGCGACGCGTATGGCACGTGACGAGCGTCGTTGAACTCTCCTGGCGAGGGATGCGGTTACCAGCCGGACCCGGCATGTCTCAGTCTCTTCCCCCCGACCCGAGGCATGCCAGGCTGTTCGGGTCTACACCAGCGGCGCCGCGGCGGACACGCTGAGTGTCAGGCGGCTGGTCATGTCGAGTTTCACCTCGCCGTACGGGGCGACGTGCGTCCAGAATAACGGGGTCAGGCCGCGCAGGTCGGCGTCGGTGAGCTGCTCGGCCCAGTCGTCGTCGGCGAGGACGTCCTGGACCATGAGCGTGTTGACGTAGACCAGGGCGGCCTGCAGGACCCGTAGGCAGAGGACGGAGAGTTCCTGTTCGTCGCGGCGGTTGGTGGCGATGTCGCCGCCCTTGCCGAAGAAGATGACGCTGTTGGCGCGGTTCCAGGACTCGACGACGTTGAGGCCTTCGTTGATCTCGCGTTGCAGGTCCCGGTCGCGCAGGTAGCGGGCGACGAACAGGGTCCGCTGCGCCCGCCCGACCTCGATCATGGCCTGGTAGGTGGGGTGGATCGCGTTGGTCCGGGTGAAGCGGCGCAGGATCGCCTCGGCGGAGGCGGTGCCGGTCCGGATCGCGGTGGCATATTTGATCATCTGGTCGTACTGTTCGGCGACGACATCCCAGCGGATCGGCCGGGTCAGCGCCGGACCGAGCCGCGGGTAGGCGTCCGGTTCGCCAGCAGCCGGCCGGTAGAGCCGAACCTTGTTGATCCGTTTGATACGTGGGAGCAGGTCGAAGCCGAGCAGACGGGTGATCCCGAAGCCGATCTCGGACTGGCCGTGGGAGTCGACGTAGGTGCCCTCGACCTCCATCGCCGTACCGTGCCGGATCGCGCCTTCGACCATCGCGGCGACCTCGGACGCGGTGCAGCTGATCAGCTGAGAGTGGATCGCCATGCTTTTACGTTCGACGTGCCAGTAGATCAGCACGCCGCGGCCGCCGTAGCGGGAGTGCCACTCGGTGAAGATGTTCTGGTCGAACGCGCCGAAGTGCGTCGAGTCGCTGGCCACCGCGGTGGAGCCGGCGCCCCAGACCTGCTGCGCCCGGGCGGCGAAGGTGGCGTTGGCGATCTCGACGGCGACCGTGCGGGCGAGCTCGGCGGTCAGATACCGGCGGCGCACGTAGCGCAGGTCGTCCTCGCTGTGGCCGTTCTGCGCGTTGCCGGCGACCGCGCGGATGCCGGTGTTGGTGCCGTAGGCGTAGATCGCGAGCATCAGCCGTTCGGCGAGCACCTCGGGGGCCAGGTCGCCACGGCCGGCCATGGTGGTCGCGGTCGCGAGGCAGCCGGTGCGCAGGACCGCCTCCTTGAGCATGTCGATCAGGGGGACGGTGCCCCACCGGGTCCGCACCTCGGCCTTGAGGCGGCGCAGGTTGCGCGGTTCGGGTGCGGCGTCGAGGTCGGTCAGCCGGATCGGGCCGTTCCTGCCCCGCTCGGCGATCTCCAGCCAGGGCAGCTTCGGCAGCGCGGTGTCGAGCGCCGCGAGTTCGGTCCGCATCTCCTCACGTAGCTGGTCGATGAAGGCGGTCGGGTCCAGCGGCTTACGCAGGGCGGCGTAGTGCGTGGCGCGCTGGGCCTCGAAGTCGGCTGGCAGGTCTTCATCGGGGTTGCGCCACTTCTCCGCGCCGACGACCCAGATCTCCTTGCAGCGCAGGCTGTCGCACAGGGCCTGGAAGGTGCAGATCTCGTAGACGCCGCGGACGACCCGCTTCGGGCCCTTGGCCGGGTCGGTGAACACCAGCTCGTTCCAGTCGCCCAGCAGCCCCTTGTGCGTCGGGACCGTCTCCCCGACGGGGAGGTACGTCAGCCGGGTGTCGGCGTATCGGCGGATCAGGTCGAGGGCGTCGAGGACCGGCCGGTGGGTGTCGTTGTTCGACCGGAACTCCAACACGTCGAGCAGCGCGATCAGCCCGCGCCGGTAGTGGTTCGAGTACGACGCCTTCAGCGTGGTCCGCACGGTGCGCCGGTACACCGGCCCCTTCGTCTTGAACTCGGCCACCAGCTCCCGCAGCGTCTGCTCCCCACCCGCGACCGCCGGGAACACCACCTCACGGACCGGCTCGTCCGGACTGCTGAGCGAGGCCTCAGCGATCGCGAACAGGATGTTCTCCTTGCCGGTCACCCGCTTGAACGCGTTGATCAGCTCCTCGGTGACCTTCCGGTCCGCCCGCGCGCCGATCCGGTGCACCGTCGAGATCAGCAACTCCACCAGCGTGTCCGTGATCTCCCCGTGCCGGTGGTGCAGCAAGGCCGCGAGCAACGTCAGCATCAGCGGGTCGGGATGGTCCCGCAGGTGCGACGGGGACTCCACCGCGGCCCGGGTCCGCCACGCCGCGACGACCCGCGGGGCGACATCGGCGAACAGACCGTCGGGCAGGTCGACCGCGCGGACCGCACGCATCTTACGGATCTCGGTCAGCATCGAGTCCAGACTCACGTTGCCCGGCACCGACTTGATCAACGCCAGCACCGACTCCTGACCGGTGTCGTCGTCCGGGACATCGACCGCGACCAGGGCGCGGATCAGCCACATCTACCAGAACTACGTACGGGCCGAGACGCACGCCGCCGCGAACGCCCCGCTGATCGCCGGGCAGGCCGACATCGCCACCGCGCAGGCGTGGGGCGGGGCCTGGTCGCCGCGGTCGACGGCACCCGGTTCGTCGTGCCGGTCCGCTCGATCCACGCCCGGCCGAACCCGAAGTACTTCGGCCGGCGTAAGGGCGCCACCTACCTCACCATGGTCAACGACCAGGGCGTGGAGGTGGCCGGAATGGTGCTGTCGGGCACGCCGCGGGACTCGCTGCATGCCATCGACCTGATGTACCGCAGGATCTTCAAGACCCTGCACGTGCTGGCCTACGTCGACGCCGAGTCCTACCGGCGAGCTATCAAACGGATGCGCAACCTGCAGGAAGGCCGCCACGGCCTGGCTAAGCACGTCTTCCACGGCCGGCGCGGGGAACTACGCGAGCCGTACCACGCCGGCATGGAAGACCAGCTCGGCGCGCTCGGCCTGGTCATCAACTGCATCACGTTATGGAACACGGTCTACCTGGACGCGGCGTTGGACAAGCTGTGCGCCGAGGGCTACCCCGTCAACGGGCCGACGGGTCAGGCACCGCCTGCGGTGACGACGGCGTCGGTGAGGAACCCGGCGGTAAGCCCAGCCAGGATCCCGACGTAGAGCAGGTCCTTGCGGCCGAGGCGCGACGCCACCCCGATGAGCTGCACGACGACGTAGAGGATCGAACCCGCCGCCAGCGACAGGAAGATCACGCTCAGCGGGTCGCTGGTGAACTGCCGGCCGATGGCAGTGCCCGCCACGGTGGGACCGCCTCCGATGAGCCCACACAGCAGCAGGAAGCCCCAGCCGGGCCGGTCGGTCTCGGCGGCGAGCGGCGCGACGATCCCGAAACCTTCGGTTGCGTTGTGTAGCGCGAAGCCGATCACGAGGAGGGTGGCCAGGGCGATCTCACCCCGGCCGGCGCTGCCGCCGATGGCCAACCCCTCACCGAAGTTGTGCAGGCCGATGCCCACGGCGATGGTCATCGCGAGCCGGCGGGCCGGGGAATGGCCTGACTCGACCGGCGGTGTGCGTGCGGTGAGCTCGTCGGCCGCCATGGCACCCGGCCCGACGCGACGCGGCCGCCCGGCCGCATCGACGGGCTGTGGCCGGTGAGAACGGCGCGCGAGCGCACGTTCGTAGCCGAGCAGGCCCAGGAGCCCGATGGAAAGGCCGCCCAGAAACAACGCTCCGTACCCGAAGACTGGCGCGAGGCCGCCCGTGTGGTCATGCACCTTGCCCAGCGCGGCGTCGAGAGGCTCCCAGGCGTGCGCGAGCACGTCCCACACCAGGAAGATCAGGATACCGACCGCTGTCGCGTTGAGAAACTGGCTCACGGCCGGCATCGGCCGGCGCAGCCGGCCCAGCGGAAGACCGAGCAGGATCGTCACGCCCGCGACTAACCCGAGAATCAGTGTCCGTGTCTCGCTCACATCAGCCCCGTCGTCGTGTCCCCCACCGATGGAGCCGAAGCTTAGGTTAACCTCAGCTACGACACAAGCATGCGATCGCAAGCCGCGCTTGCCGCGGGAAGCAGCACCCGGACGTGCCCCGGCGCACGCCGATCCGGCGAGGCCGGCGACGTCATCTGGCACGAGTTCATGGGCGAAGTGGGCCGAGACCGGCCCGGCCGTACACCCTCCACGGCTATGAGCTGTTCAAGACCAAGCATCCGAGCCGTCTTCCAGCCGTAGGGGCCTGATCCAGGGCGGGCTGAGAGCTGAGGCGTGTTCGAGGTCGGATCTTCGCGGGCGACCCGACCGGCGCCCGCCACGGCTGGCCGCGCGGGCTCGAGCGGCCGGGGCTTGCGAGCTGAAGCAGTTTGCCCGAACCGCCGGCCGCGACGAGCTAGTGCTGGGTGCGGGCGGCGCGGCCGCCGGGGAACATGACGGCGAAGGTGGCGCCGCCGTACTGGTTGTACTGTTCGACGAGCGAGACGTCGCCTCCGCCGCTGCGCGCCACCCGTTTCGCGAGCGAGAGTCCGAGGCCGGAGCCCCCGTTCCCGCTCCAGCCGGGTTCGAACAACGTCTCCACCCACTGGTCGGGCACCCCGGGGCCGCTGTCGGCCACGAGTAGGGTCACGTTTCGGCCGTCGGCCCGCGCACTGACCCAGGCGCGGTCCGAGACCTGGAGTGCGTTGTTCAGGATCGGGGCGAGCGCGCGGATGGCGAGTACCTCGGGAACGTTGATCGAAAGCGCCGGGGACAGGTCGACGTTCACGTGGCCGCGGGGCAAAGGCAGGCCTTTGAGCTTGACCGCCAGGTCGTCCAGCTGCGTGCGGTCGCTGTGAAGCGCCTGGCGGTGGCGGCGGGCAAGGTCCAGCAGCGCACTGATCGTGTTGGACATCGACGCGCTGGAGTTCTTGATGAGTGCGACGTCCTCGCGCGCCTGGTCGTCCAGATCGGTGCGCAGCGCGAGCAGGTCGGCGGCTCCGTGGATGGTGGTCAACGGCGTCCGAAGCTCGTGGGCGAGCTCCGAGGTGAGACGCTGCTCGGCCCTGATGACGGAGGCGACCTTGTCCAGCAGCCCGTCCAGGGTGCTGCCGAGAGCCCGGATCTCGTTGGTCGGGGCTCCGAGTGCGAACCGGCGCTCGAGGTCGTGCTCGCTCCACTCGGCGGCCGTGCGTGCCATCTGCTCCACCGGGCTCAGCACCCGCCTGCTGATCCACGCCGCCGAGCCGGCGGCCATGAGGACGAGCAGCGCCCCGGCGATGATGGAGACCACCATCGCTGCCTGCTCGTTCCGCTCGTAGGGAGCCAGGGGCTCGGCGAGGATCACCACCCCCTGCAGCTTCGATGAGGTCGTGAAGGGCAGGGCCATGATGGCGAAGGGTTCGCCGCCTTCGACGATGCGCTGCCTGTCCGTTGTGGAAAGTTCCTTGTACTCCTCCTGCATGGAGGGCGGAATGGTTCCGGCGACCCGTGACCCCGAGGTGTCGTAGACCGCGACGCCCGGGTTGAGCTGGGATCGGGGCACGTGGAGGGCCCCGTCGGGTGACGCCGCACTGATGCTGGCCACCAGGGCCTTGACGTGATCGTTCAGCACCCTGTCCGTGGTGCTGCGCGCGGCGCCGGCGAGGGAGATCTGGACAACGATCACCAGACCGGCGGCGACGGCGCTGGCGAGGAGGGCCGTGATCGTGACGAGCTGTGCCCGCAGACTCAGTCGGTCCCGCCACCGCAGGCGCCAGGTCACGACCCGGGAAGCCCAGTTCGCCACCGTTCGCCTAGCCATCCTTCCGCGTCATCGTGAATCCGACGGCTCGAATCGTCTCGATTCCCGTCGGCGAGTCGATCGACTCGAGTTTGCTCCGCAGACGGCGGATGAAGGAGTCGACGGTGTTGTCGCTGACGATCGCTCCGTCGGGCCAGGCAGCGGCGATGACACTTCTTCTGCGCACCACCTCGTGCGGCCGAGCGGTGATCGCCGCCAGCATCCGGAACTCGGTGGGGGTGAGGCGTACCTGTCCCGCCGCGGTGCGGGCCGAGTGCGTGACCGGGTCGAGGACAAGCCCGCCCGCGCTGATGGCGCTGGCAGGTCCACGGCGCGCCAGAACCTCGAGGCGTGCCAGAAGCACCCGCAGGTCGAACGGCTTGGTGACATAGTCGTCCGCGCCGGCGGCGAAACCGGCAAGATGGTCGTGCGTCGCACCGAGCGCGGTCAGGAAGAGGACGGGAGCGCGCTGCCCGACTGACTTGAGCGCCTGGACGACATCGCGGCCGTCAGCGTCCGGCAGGCCGATGTCCATGATGATCACGCCGACGTTGTTGTCCGGGCTGAACTGGCGGAGCGCCTCGCGGCCATCGTGGGCGACGACCACCTCGTAGCCAGCCTGACGCAGCCCTCGGACAAGGATGGTCCGGATGGACTCCTGGTCCTCGCAGACCCCGATCGTGATCATCGCTTCCTCCGTCAGTACTGCGACCCTTCATGTCCGGTCCGCATGATGACGAGCAGAACCTGCACGCAACCTTGACGGCCAGTCGGCGCTTCGCGGCGCAGACTCGGCGGCGGGCGCCGAGCCGAGGTGTTCTCCGCGTCGCGGCGACGCCTGCTCGTGACCCAGACGCTCGGGCCGACACTCGTACAGGTTGATTGCAGGATCTCTTCGCGATGCTGCCACACATGACCACCGAACTGACCGTCAGCCGACCCTCCTCCCGGGAGGGCGAGATGCTGAACAAGGTCCCCGAGATCACGATCTGGTTCTGGGTAATCAAGATCCTCTGTACCACCGTCGGCGAGAGCTTCGCCGACTGGATCAACATGACGCTCGGCGTCGGCCTCACCAGGACGGCGCTCCTGTTCACCGCTGTCCTGGCCGCGGTGCTCTATGCGCAGATGCGGCTGCGCCGATACGTGCCGTTGGCCTACTGGCTCACCGTCGTGGTCGTGAGTATCACCGGCACGCTCTACACCGACATCCTCACGGACAGCCAGGGCGTTCCGCTGAAGGTGAGCACCACGATCTTCGCTCTCCTCCTGGCGGTCGTCTTCGGCGTCTGGTACGCGCGTGAGCGCACCCTGTCGATCCACAGCATCACCTCGACGCCCCGCGAGGCGTTCTACTGGCTCGCGGTCCTGGTGACCTTCGCGCTCGGTACCGCCGCCGGCGACTGGACCCTCGAACTCAGCGGCTGGGGCCCGGGCAAGGCGGTCCTGCTCCCGGCCGCCCTCATCGCGATCGTCGTCGTCGCCTGGCGGTTCGGCGGGCAGCCGGTGCTCGCCTTCTGGTTGGCCTATATCCTCACCCGGCCGCTGGGCGCCAACATCGGCGACTGGTTCGCAACCCCGAAATCCGAGCAGGGACTGGGCCTGGGCACCGCTCTCACCAGTGTGATCTTCCTCGTCGCCATCGGGGCCACCGTCCTCTACCTCACCTGGTCGAAGGCGGACGTCATCCCCGAGTCGGAGGCGCCGGACACCGGCGTCCACGGCGCGGGCCCCGGCCGAGAGCGACTCGCCCTCAGCCTCTACGCCGTGGCCGCACTCGCGGCCGGGCTTCTGCTCCACCACACCGCGCAGACCCCGCACACCTCTCCGATCGCGGCGGAGGAGGGCGGATCGGCCTCCAACACCATCCAGCTCACCCCCGCCCAGGCAGTCGCTCACTTCCCAGCGGCCGATATCGCCAGCCTCAAGGCGATCGTCGACGACACGCTCACCAAGGTGAACACGGGCGACCAGAGCGGTGCCAAGGCCCGGATCAAGGGTCTCGAGACGACCTGGGACGATGATGAGTCCACGCTCAAGCCCATGGACAGCAACGCCTGGACGTTCCTCGACGGTCGGATCGACGACGCCCTCAGCGCAGTGCGGGCATCCCACCCTGACCCCGCCAGCGAGAAGCAGGCGTTGACCGCGCTGTCCACGTCTTTGGGCGGCTGACGAGTCACCGGACGGTGGATGGTCATCAAGCCGGCTGCCGCGCCTCTGTGGGAGAGGCACGGCAGCCGCCTCGGCGAGTGCGCGGCGTAGGCGGGTCCTGTCGGCCTCAAGGACCCAGCTGGTTGGCACTGTTGCGTCGGCGAAGCTCGCCATCTCGGCGACCGATCAGTCATGCTCGAGTGATGCGTCGACGTCGTGTCCGTCCACCGGTTCCGACGTCAGAATTCGCCGGGTTCCGGTTCCCGCCGAAGGTGATTGTCCAGGGCGGCGCCTGTGGGCGTGTTCCCAGGGGGTGGGGCAACGGGGCCCGGTAGGGACGGGATTGCCTAGCTAGGGGGACCGCGCCGAGTGCGAACCAGCCGATCAGCGGCCAGCGCAGCTCCCGGTGATTGAACCAGGCCCGGCTGCCGTTGCTGGACAACTGGGTCAGCGTCAGCACGGGCACCGCGAAGCGCAGCCCGAACAGTGCGGTAAACACCGGCAGGAGCAACACGCCGCCGCCGACGCGGCCAACAGCGTCAGCCCGGGCGTTGAGCTTCGGTTTCTTGCCGCGGAGCCGGCCCTTGGCCTTGGCGATCTTCATGCCTTCCCGGGTCCGCATCCGCAGACCCGCGGCGCCGGCGGTGAGCTGCTGCTGCCGCTGGGCATCTTCCGGGACCGCAACTTCGCGCTCTCGAACGTCGCCGTCGCCGCGGCTGGCGCGGCCGTCCCGGCGGTGCTGGTGCCGCTGTACTTCTATCTGGAATCGGTGCGCGCGATGTCCGGCGCGGACGCCGGGCTCGTGGTCGCGCCGATGGCGATCCTCGCGATGGTGTGCGTGCCGATCATTGGGATCTTCGGGGACCTGATCCATCCGCGGGTGATCCCCTCGGCGGGTTTCGCGCTGTTCGCGGTCACGCTGATGATTTTCGCGATGTTCATGACGCCGGACTCAGTCATTGGCTGTTCGTAGCATATGGGTATGGGCGAAACGGGCACAGGGCCAGGGCAGGCGCGGATTCGGCGTCAGGCGCGGTACGGGCGTAAGCGGGCGTCGCGGGAGGACTGGGCGGGGCAGTCCGCGGCGATCTACTGCCGGATTTCGCACGTGGCGGACGAGGACCAGACGGGGGTGGACCGGCAGGAGCGGATCTGCCGGGAGGTGGTGCGCCGGTTGGGGTTGCGGGTGGCGCATGTGTTCGTCGACAACAACCGGTCGGCGTGGAAGCGTGATCGTAAGCGCAAGGGGTGGGATCGGCTGTTGGAGGTGGCGCGTGCTGGTGAGGTTCAGCATGTGGTGGCCTACCATCCGGACCGGCTGATGCGACAGCCGAAGGATCTTGAGGAGTTGTTGGCGATCTCGGATGATCGGGACATCACTCTTCATGGGCAGGCCAACCAGCGGGACCTGTCCGATCCGGATGACCGGTTCTTCCTGCGGATCGAGGTGGCGCATGCGTGCCGGTCGTCGGATGACACGTCGCGGCGGATGAAGGACGCGATGGTGGACCGGGCCAACGACGGGAAGCCGCATCCGGGCAAGCGCCGGTTCGGCTACACACCGGACGGCATGAGCATCGTCGAGGCGGAGGCGGAGGTGGCGCGGGACATCGCCGCGCGTTACCTGGACGGCGCCACGTCGATCCAGATCGCCGCTGTGCTCAACGAGCAGGGCAAGGTGACCGCCAGCGGGCGGCCGTGGGACGAGTTCTCCGTGCTGGCGGTGTTGGACTCGCACCACGCGGCGGGTATCCGGGTGTTTCGAGGTGAGGAGATCGGTCAGGGGATCTGGCCTGCGATCTTCGATCCGGGGACGTGGGCCGAGATCCGCGACCGGCGTTCCTACCGGGCCGCCGCGCACGCGGCGACCAGGACCCCCGCCCGGTTCTTCCTGCTGCGCGGGATCGTGACGTGCAAGCGGTGCGGCACGCGGATGGCCGGTACCGGTGGGCATGTCTCGCCGGGTTACCTGTGCTCGCGCAAGTACCGCACGGATGAGCAGAAGTGCTCCCGGCGGATCAACGCTCCGGCGTTGGAGGCGTTCGTCACGGATGCGGCGGTGGATCTGCTGACGCGGTTGGACCCGTCGGGGCAGGAAGCCGCCGCGACGTTGACGGATGCCGACCAGGCCGCGATCGAGGAGGACAACGCGGAGCTGGCGGAGTTGAAGGCGATGTGGAACGCCCGGGAGATCAAGTCGCGGGAGTACCGGGAGATGCGCCGCACCGTGGAGGAGCGGATCAAGAAGGTGCAGCGCAAGACGGTGGTGCGCCCGGCGGTGGAGGTGCTGGCGGGGCTGACCGGGCCGCATGCCCGCGCGGCGTGGGATGCGCTGGTGGAGGCCGAGGAGTACGAGCGGATGAACGCGGTGCTGCGGTTCCTGTTCGCCGCTGTGGTGATCGACGAGTCGCGGGTGCCGCGTGGCCAGTTCGACTACAGCCGTATCCACATCGATCAGAACCCGCTGTGACCCTGGCGGGTAGCAGACGCGCAACGGCCGCGGGGCCGCCCACGGTGAACGTGGGCGGGCGCCCCGTGCCGTTGTCGGTCTGTTCGTGCCGCTGTGGCGTTCTCAGGCCGCGTGGGGGCCGTCTCGCCCGTCGTCGGTGGCGGTGTCGGGTGGGGACAGCAGTCGGGCGAGGCGGTCGGCCGAGCGGCGGCTGATCGTGGTGGTGAATCCGGCGCAGACCCGCGCGAGGTGAAACGCCCGGTCGGTCGGATCACCGCCCGGCGGGTCGGTGGTCGATGGCTGGTCCGGTGGTCCGTCGTCGTCGGTGGGGGTCGGCGTGGAGGGGGGACGACGGGTAACGGACGGACCGACCAACGGCACCTCACACGGCGATGCGCCTGGTCGGGTCGACCGGGCGCGCGGTGCGGGGACACGGCGAAACAGGCCCTGACATCAATCACAACGCCGACCGGCGGCTATCTATTCCAAACGCAGGCAAACACAGGCAAACAGCGATCAGCGGTGTAGCGCGTAGCGGTGGTACCCGCCGTCCACCGGCCGCCAGAGCCGCGTGGACGGCTTGGCCGCGTCGGGCCGCTACCCGCTACACCTCTACGTCCGCGCAGGTCAGCGCGGCCACGGCGTGTAGCGGCGTAGGTAGCGCAGCCGCTACCCCCGCCCCACGCCGCTACCCCCGCCGGACCGCGCCGCGACGAGCCCGGCCGGATCGGGACAGCATCGCCGTCAAGCTGCCCGCCCGGAACGTGCGGGCGGGGGTAACCGGTAAGGCCCGCCTGGGCGACCCGAGAGCCGTATTAGGCCGGGTTGACGGGTCGGGCCGCGCCGCGGGTTACCCGTTACACCGATGCTCGTGCGCAGGTCAGCGCAGGTCTCACGAGTAACCGAGGGTGTAACTCTGCGGTTACGGTCCTGCCCGGCGGTTACACGTCGACGGGCCGCCACCGGTGTCCGTGGGCGGCCCGGTGGCGGGTTCTCAGGCCGCGTGAGAGTCCTGCTGCCCGTCGTCGTCGGGCGGGGACAGCAGTCGGGCGAGGCGTTCCGCCGAGCGGCGGCTGATCGTGGTGGTGAATCCGGCGCAGACCCGCGCGAGGTGAAACGCCCGGTCGGTCGGCCCGCCCGCCTCTGGCGCCGGTTCGGCGCCATCCGCGCCCGTGCCCGCCGCTCCGGTCCGCGGCGGCCCGTCCGCGCTGTGCGGTGGATCGTCGCGCGGGTCGGTGTGAGCGGGACGGGGCAGGCGGGACGGATCGACCACGGCACCTCACAGAACAGGCAGAGGGGGAATTCGGCGAATAAACGCTAACCGTGCGATCCGCTTTCGCCAAGAGCGGCACGTTCCGCAGGCCACCCCCCTGCCCGCGACCATGATTAGATAGGATGCCAGTAGGCAACTAAGTCTTGGCCCACTTGGGTACACCCCAGATACCCTCCGAGCTGCGCAGATGCGCCACGCCGGGTGTACCCACTAAGCAGGTACACGGTTGGGGTCTCCGTTGGGTACGCGGACGGGGCACCGGTTGGGACATCCGGCAAACGGGGCATTTTATCGCAAAAGCGGCACGGCGGTGTGGGCGAGATCACAGCGAAAGGGGGTTCCCTGTGGGCCTGCTGGCGTCCGTGCCAGATGCCGCTGTCAGGGAAAGCCGACAACTGTGGTTGTCGCTCGGCTGCCATGCGCGCGAGCTATACCGCTGCCGGAGAACGGCACGGAAAGGGGCCACATCACGGCTCCGCAGGCCGCTCCTATACTTTCAACAGTACCCGTTGGGTATTTAAGTCGCGGAGTACTTGGGTGGGTGTGAAAGGTGCTATGACCTGCGCCAGTGCGGCATCGCAGACCCACCCGTCTTTACGGGGGGTCCGGCGGGCGGGCCGATGGGGGGTCCGGTGGGCGGACCAACGGGAAGCCGGACAATTCTGGCCAAGCAGGATGTAGCGGACCTGCGGCCGCCTGCGGACGCGCTGATGCCCAGCGGCCGGGGCCACGGCCGTCCAGAACCGACGCCCGGACCCACCGGACACCCACCGAGGCGCCTCGACTGAACACGTAGACCGTGGGGGTACGAGTCGGGATGTCCTCGGGTGACCCCAGCGGCAGCGCGACCTGCGCCAGCACGCCCCAGCGGGATAGCGGCTCAAACGGGAGATCGGAACGGCGACCGGTACGGCTACACGACGGGCGGGGGGCGTGCCGCGATGATGTTCAGAGCGCAGGTTGCCATGGCCACGGTCGCGGACCGAGGAGTCCCCGTATGGAATCCACGCGTTTCCGTGCCTCGGATTGCCATCCATCGTCTTTTGAAGCCTGCTGAGCTACGTAACAGGCCATGCGTAGCTCGCGAATGTCCCGGAGGGTTTCGAAGCCGCTCCAGTTCGTGACGTCGTGGCCGTAAACCTCGACGAACTCAGCGTACTCTCCGGCTGTGATCCAGGCGAAGGAGCTGTGTTTGATGGCGGTCGATACGAGGTCCCATTCAGGTGGGCCGATAGAGAAGCGTTCGAGGTCGAGGAGTACGGTTTGGCCGTCAGGGGTGACCACGAGGTTCCCTCCCCACGCGTCGCCGTGAACGGCGCTGAGCGGCAGCCCTGGCGGCAGGCTGTTGTACCGACTTGTTAGAGTCTCGACTCGGTTTCGCAGCCAGTGACGGTCAGCGGCGGTTAGCGTGCGTGCCCCCTCGATGCGCTCGCGTAGCCGTGTCATGGGTGACAGGGGATCGAGCGTAAATCCAGTCGGTGGTGGAATGGCGTGAAGTGCCCGCAATGCTGCTGCCACCTCCCGTGGTGTCCCGTGTCGGTGCGGGGGTAGTTCCTGCCAGAACGTCACGGCGTGCCCGCTGATGACAACTGGCTGATGGGCGGCGCCTGGCAGCGCCAGCGCGCGAACGGCAGGGAAACCGTTCTCTTCAAGCCAGCGGGAGACCGTCACCTCTTTGGCTGCGACTTTCTCCTGGCCTGCGCGGCTTATGCGGGCGATAATGCCGCCCGGGAGACGGAAGATGGTGTTCTCGCCCTCCCGGAGGAGTTCGGCCGAGCCGTACGGAACACCCGCGTGGACGCAGGCTGTCCGCAGTAGTTCTGTACTGTCCCCGCTCGGCTTGTCGCGATGCTGGCCGCTCATGCGGAGCTGGTGACCGTCTGAATGTTATGCCTGAGTTCCGCGACTTCATCGATCCGTTCGTGTCGTTTCGCGAATGTTCCTAGCTCGCGTATGTCATCTGCCGCCCGTCGAGAATGTACTTGTCCTGCGGCGCGGAGTGCCGCGGAGCCGACGATGGCCGCTTCTTGCGGGTCGCCGGTCTTCATCATGAGCGACGCGAGTTTTGTCTGGCTGATGGCTATGGACCGGGCGAACGTGGCGCTGTGTCCAGTGACCGCACCGTCCAGACGCCGCGCAGCCTCCGGCGCGTGCCTGGCGTTTCTGACCGCCAGATCGAAAACGGCGTGACCGGTGTCTCCGACGTGTTGAGCGAGGTCGTAGTAGGCCATCCAGACCGGATCGTTTTCCGGCTCGGACTGGCTAAACTCGTCGTCGGCCTGGCCGATGATCCGTAGCGTCTCCTGCTCCCGACCCAGCTTTGCGAGCGCACGTGCCTTGGCGGCAAGGAGCATGGCGCGTTCGGTGGGCGTAAGGCGTTCGGCACGAATGAAAGCGACGTCTACCAGCGTGAGGCCCATATCAGGGTCGCCTCGCCAGATAGCCTGCCTGGCCATCGACGAAAGCGCTTTTGCTCTCAGGTGCCAGTCACCCGCCTCCTCGGCACACGCGAGCGCGAGAGAGAACATTCTTCGAGCATCCTCGTGGACGTAGGCGTCGAACGCCATGAACGCTGCGGTATGCGCGAGGAAGCCGACCGAGGTAAACAGTTCGTCGCGCAGACGTTCCGGGCAGCGTGCGTTCAGGAGATTCACGGCGTAGCGGAGCTGGCCGGCGACCGCCTCGCGTACGAGCCCGCCGCCGTACGTGTGGTCAACCGTTCCGAACAGACGCGCCGCCATTCGCAGTTGATCAATCTCTTCGCGCCCCACGACGGCGGGCACGTCGGGAGGGGGACTCGTGGCCAGCTCGGTGAAGGAGCCGGTCACGACGGCGGCGCCTACGCCTGCCATGGCGCGCAAGAACTCGCTTCGGTTCACGTCCTCAGTGTTCCGCTCTGTGCGACGTGGTCGACGGAAGCCCAGCTCCCGATCTTGCTTGGTGGCCAGGACGGCGTGAAACGCCTGCCGGTACAGCGCGTCAGGCCAGCGGATCAAGCCGCGTTCCAGCTTGCCGATGTAGTTCCCGTCGATCGCCGTCTCACGCCCGGTCTGCTCGTAGATCCAGGCGTTGACCATCTCGGCTAGCTCGCGTCGGGCCAGGGGCTCGCCTGGTGCCTCGGGCGACTCCACACGGACGCGGGCCGCCCGGAACAGGTGGTTCGGTTCCGCCATCGTCTCGTTCCTTCCGGGGCGCTAACGGCCCATCATGGCACGCCCGCCATGCGGCCGTAAGTGGTCCGTCACGGGCCGTAGACGATCAATCCCCCCTATCATCCCCTTGACATCCCTGCTCCCTGACCTGCCGGCATGAGCCGTGGACGCGCTGAACTGAAAGAAGGCCACACGGTGGCCGAAGAACACGCGGCGGAACGAGCGGGAAAGGGCGTCGGCATCATCATGGCCGGAATTAGCCTACGAGTCGAGTTGGAACGTCTACGTGATCGTATGCGCGCCGTTGGGATGACGCATGAAGAGATCGCCGCCGAGTTCTCGCGTCGCTATCGGCTGCGCCCCCGGCCCGCTTTTCGCCACGCTCACGGCTGGACGCTGCAACTGGCCGCTGACCGTATCAACGCCCGTGCCGCGGATCTGGACATCGACCCACAGGGCAAGGCGACCATGACCGTGCCTCGCCTGAGCGAATTGGAGAACTGGCCAAATTCCACTCGCCGCAGGCCGACCCCGCAGATGCTCGCGCTTCTCGCCTCCGTATACGGGACCGACGTACACAGCCTCTTGGACATCGCCGACCGCGAACACCTCCGACCGGAGGACAGGCTTCTCCTCGACACGATGAAGGCGGCCGGTCATAGGCCACAAGACCCGACGTCGGACGCCGATACGCCGGGTATCCCCGAGCGGCCGTTCCCGCCCGCACGGCCGCCGCGCTCTCCCTATTTCGGGCTCTCCACCCTCCCGCCACAACCAGAAGACCTCACCACGACGAACGTGCTGCTCTATCTCCAGCGGCTCAGGACAAGCCCCGTCGCGGGCGCAGGTGGCCCTGAGCCAGATCACATCGCGTGGGCAGCTCTCACCGAGCGGGCAGACGCCATCGCCCACGAGTTGCGCTGGCTCACCAGTCACGTGACCAGAATCGCCGGACGGATCAGTACCGCCCCCGACCATCACAACCCGCAGGAAGGCGGCGGGTGCTGCCGTGCTCGCCCCGGCGTCCCGGATCACGACTCAGGCCATTGCGCCGACCTATAGGCGGTATCCGATGACAGGCACCCAGCGTCTCCGGCCAGCGGTCTACGTCGAGGTGTACCGGGCTCCCGCGACCGCCGCATCGGTGGGCGACATACGGCGGCATGTCGTCGAACTGGTCCAGCAACGAGGAGCCGAAGACTGCGCCTATACGGCCGAGCTGATCGTGAGCGAACTCGCCACCAACGCCGTGAAAGCGTCTGAAACTGCGAGACAACCGATGATCGCCGTCCGGACGTCCTTCATCGGCCGCCTACTCACCGTCGAAGTCTGGGACGGAAGCCCTGCGCTACCGGAGGCAAGACCCACCGATCTCGACTCGGAAGGCGGCTTGGGACTATTGCTCGTCGACGAACTCGCGCAACGCTGGTCGTACTACCTCACAAAATTAGGGAAGGTCGTTTGGGCGGAGATCCCCCTCCCCGAGCCCGTCGCCGTGGATAACCTCTCAGGCCCAAAACAGACAGACTTGCCAAGACGCGAGCTGCTTACGGGGCTACGCACGCGCCTATCGGACTTCTCAGCCGACTTCGTGACCGACATGGCGACACTCCGGCGCGTCGTGGACCGCCTCCGCGCGCTCGACGACTGGACGACTGGCGAGTAACTGCCCCAAACTCAGGAACTCATTACAGAAAGCCGGGAGTCCAGATGGAACGACCGTTGGCCTATGGATACTTCAGTCTCACCGCAGAGGATGACGACGAAGTCTCCCGCCTCAACAGGCAGGTCAAGGACTACGCCGACGCCGAGAGCTATGTCCTCGCCGAGATCTACGTTGACCGCAACATGCCACCGGGCCGACTCATTCGACCTGCGCTGACCACGCTGCTCGACTGCCTCCGCCACGATGACCGCTGTAGCGTCATCGTGCCTAGCGCCGACCACATCTCGCCCTGGCCGCTGATTAGAAAAGCGATAGCAATGGAAATCCAGCTTCTCGGCGCGAAGCTGGTCGTCGCCAGCAACACAGCTCACGAACCGCCCGGCGTCGCCGCATGGCGGGCCGAACGGGACACCGGGCAACAGCTGTGACCACATCTCACACCTCCAACATTGCGTTCGCCGGGCTCACGGCGGCCGGAAAGACGACCCACGCAAAGCGGCTGGCGGACGAACTTGGCTACCAGTACGTCTCCGCGACCGAGATCCTGTTGGAGATTCTCGGAATAGAGCAGACCGGCGAGTCCGTCTGGCTCACTCGACTCGGTGAGACCAACGCGGCCCGCAGCAACGGATCAGTAGACGCCGAGTTGGAGGAACGGCTCGTCTCGCTGAACCGGACCCGACAGAGAACCGTCTTCGACACGTGGGCACTCGCGTGGATCGGTGACAGCCCGCTCCTGCGTATCTGGATCGAATCCGACCTCGAATCGCGAGTCAGAAAATGTCTTGTCTCTCAGGGTGATCGAAGAACGAGCCCCGATCGGTGCAGATCCCTCCTCGACGAGAAGGACAGTTTCAACCGTCAGCTATTTCAGCGACGACACGGTTTCGACCTGTTCACCGACAGGCACCGCTATGACGCCGTCCTCGATAACAGCCATCTGATACCTAACCCTACAGAGTCCGCGGCCCGCTCCGGGATCGAGGCATTCGCGCCCGTCATCCATGCCGTAGCGACCTGCGTCATGGCCGACGACCAGGCGGAAGCCGAGCGCCTGATCCAGACCCATCCGCAGGAAGTTCGACGGATCACGCTGCCGAGCAGACCGCAGCCGCGCTGACGCCACGACGCCGGCCGCACAGCAGACACTTCGATCAGGTCACGGGGACCAGCCATGCACAGCCTTCTACACTGCCACTTCGAATCAGCCTTACGGGCGCTCGAAATCGCGAAACCCGAGAGGGTAGGTTACCTACGAGGCGTATACGAGACAGACGCCTACCTACAGTCAACGCCTGCGGAACGGCTAACCCTGCTCTGGCAGACGGTCATGAGCCTGACCGACGACGCGGACATCTTCACCGAGGCAACGTTCCGCCGAGTCGTCCGCCGCCTTCTGGACGAGATGCAGGCGTCGCGGATCGAACACATTGACCTCCGCATCGGTCCGTCCACAGGCCGCTGGCGATGGATGCACAGCGCCGGTGACGGCATCGACATCTTCCGCGAGGAGCTTTCCTACCGTACCGCTCTTTCCATAACGTTCCTCGCTGGCGTGAACATGACCAAAACCCAGGACCAGCTAGATGCGCTGTTTGACGTCCTATCCGAGCAGGATGACCTGACGACCCGCATCGCCGGCGTAGACCTCAATTTTCTGCCCTACGATCTCCCGAAGTTCAACCGCTATCTTCGGACTCTGCGGAATCTGCAAACCGGCGGAATGAAGGTAAACATCCACCTGGGAGAGTTGTTCAACAACGCGATCTCCCACTACGTCCTAGCCCGCATCACACCCGACCGGATCGGCCACGGCGTTCTGCTTCTCGACGACGAGGCGCTTGTGGACTTCGTGCGAGCCAACGGCATCTGTCTCGACATGTGCCCAACCAGCAACACATTGCTGGGAGTCGCCGATTGGAACCGAACGAGCCCGGCGAGGGTTGCACTCCAACTCGGCATACCAGTGTCCATCAACACCGACGACCCCGTTCTGTTCCGCACGAGTCTCGAAAGCGAGTTCAGCCTCGCTGGGCTGACCGGCGATGAATACGATCAGGTCATCGCCTGCGGAAGGAAGTACCGCTATGGCGACGCCTGAGACTACCATCCACATCGTCTACGGTATTCCGTGCGTTGGGAAGTCGACCGGAGCGGTAGCATTCGCGCATCACCGGGCTATCAGAACCGTCGTTCAGACTGACTACCTCAGAGAGGTCCAGAGAGCCTACGTGGACCTCGAACGCGTTCCGGTGCTCGCCAAGGTGACGCACACCGCCTGGGAACTCTATGGATCGCCGACCCAACACAACATCGTGACCGGATTCGCCGATCATGCCGCAGCCATCGCACCGGCCATCGGGCAAGTGGTCAGAAAGCTGGTCCTCGACGGATTCGACGCAGTAGTCGAGGGAGCGCACTTTCACAGCCCGATCATTGCCGCGCTGCGAGACGAGAACCGAACCGCGCACATACGCGCAACGCTACTGATCGTCCGGACCGCCGAAGAACTCAGGAAGCGCGTAGCCCAGAAGGGCCGAGACCGAGCGGACGGCAACCCGCTCAAAGAATGGCAGGACAACATCCCCTTCATGCTCACGATCCAGGACTACCTCATCGCCGACGCCCGCGGGAAGGACATCGAAGTCAGCACAGCCGACGAATGGAGGCGGTCGTGGAATCCGACCGACGTGCCCTCCTCGACCTAGACCACGTCGTAACCGAGGACGGCAAGATCTACCGAGTCCTCGGCAACCTCGACAGCCGGACTCATTTTCTCGGATACAACGTCTACTCGCCGCATCCAGAAGGCGACAGATTCTACCGCAACGCCCGGTACCGGAAGAACTTCATCGAAGACGAACGACTGCCAGCGGACGTACTCGATACCTACACGCTCGTCCCGGTGCAAGAAGTAGCCGAACATCACGACCCGATTCGGTCCGCAATCGCAATGGTCGAGACGTTCCGTTCAACCGTCTGGTTCGACCTCTACACGGAACTGGTCAAGCTCGTCGGACCCGAATCGGTGGGCATCTTCGGGTCATCGATGTTCGGTCTTCACCTCACCCCCAGAGGAACAGTGCGTAAAGACGTCGACTTCGTGATCCAAGACTTGGCCAACGTCGAAGTCCTCCGAAAGGAGCTGCCCGGTATTCGAGATCGGCTGGGTTTCACCACCGTCACAGCCGAACGCCAAATCCAGCAGTACGAGCGCTACCGACGGGTATTTCGCAACGACAACAACTCCATCCGGTCGATCATCGCGCGACGGTGGACCGGACTGCAACTCTCCAACGACGTCGTCACCACAATCCGCGTGCGAGACCGGTCACAAACGACGCCCGCCGCGCTGATAGCCCCCACGCCACGGGCCGACCACGTGACCGTCTCTGGCCGCGTCACGAACGCGAGCAGAAGCAACCTCTTCCCCCGCCGATTCGACCTTGTAACCGGCAGTGGAATCGTCGAAATATACGTGCTGTGGTGGAAGTTCAGCACGCCGGTGCAGGACGGAGACGCTGTAACGGTACGTGGTAGCCTTCTACCGGCAAATCACGCACACGCCATCCGGCTCACCGACTACTCCCGGCACTGGCTCCGGATCGACGACTAACCAGGACCCCGCGGAAGGTAGAAAAGATGATCGACCATGTCTCTCTGATCACCGGCAACGAAGGGAAGGCCCGGGAGTACGCCGCGCTTCTCGGAATCGAGGTCAAGGCCGTCAAGGAAGACCTGATCGAGATTCAGTCCCTCGACGTCGAAAAAGTGGTGCGACGAAAGGCCGAGGACGCCTATTCAAAGCTGCACAGCCCGGTGCTAGTCGATGACACCGGCCTAACCCTGAGCGCCTGGAACGGGCTGCCGGGCGCACTGGTCGCCTGGTTCCTCGACTCGGTGGGCGCTCAAGGTCTGCTCGATATGGCCGCGTCGGTCACTGACCGCACGGCCACGGTGACCACGGCGCTCGGCTACGCCGACGCTGACGGCGTCCGCGTCTTCACCGGCACGCTACAAGGCGTGCTGACCACCGAACGGCGGGGGCAGGGAGGCTTTGGCTACGACTCGATTTTCGCGCCGGACGGTGGCAACCTGACCTTCGCCGAGATGACCAGCGACCAGAAGAACGCCATCTCCCACCGACGCCTCGCCGTGGACGCGCTCCGGCAAGGACTCGGGCTGTAGTCGGACCTTGGCCGCGCGGTGAGCCGAAGTCCGACTACCGACTTCCCACGCGGACCGAGACCGGACCTCAGCGCCGCAAAGGCGGTCCGTCGTCCGCCTTCCCGAGGTGGGAGCGGTCGGCATCTGCCCGACCACTCCCACCTTCGGTCATAGCCGCGGCTTCCTCTGCCTGCCTCGCCGCTGCTCCCCCTGGTGGCGCAGGTCGGCAAGGAGGTGCGTGACGGCTTCGTCGCGAGTCCGGTAGCTGCGTCCTGGCGGGAAGACGGAGACGAGACCGGGAGCCTTCGGGAGCCATCCGCGCGGCCGGTTCCTCGTGGTGCCCGTGTAGTCGGGGCGCAGGGTGCCGGACTCCACGCCATCGACGAGGACGCGGTAGCCGGTCTCGATCCGTACCAGGGTGTATCCGGTGTCCTCGGTCATGGCCGCGACAGCGGCCACCGCAGCATCCATCGCGGACGGCAGCGAGCCTGCCCGCGCACGCGGCTGGTCCGCCGCCTTCTGCCGCCGGGAGGTGGCGGGCCGCCCGGCGGCATCCTCCGGGCCGCCGGTTCGGTCCGCCGTGGATGCGCCCGCACGCTCGACAACTGTGGTTGTCGAACCTGTGCGAGGCGCGGACGGGGCCGGTGTCCGTTCTGGCTTGCCGGTCGGTCGTTTCGCCGGAGCCACGGAGTCTGCCGCCGCCCCGGGCGCGACAACGACGGTTGTCGCCTCTGGCGTCGAGGCTGGCGGTCCGCCGATGAGATCCTCCGGGGGTCGGCTTCCAGCCGGCGCCGCTGTAGCGACAACGGAGGTTGTCGCTACAGGTGGGGTGGCGACCAGGCGCGGGAACCGCTTGCGCGCTCCTTGCCGCGTGATCCCCAGAGCGCGGCCGATGTCCCCGTAGCTCGCGCCCTCGGCCGCCGCCCGCGCCGCGAGTGTCCGAATCTCCGCTTCGATCGACCGTGCGCGTTCGCTCGCGTCCGCCAACTCGCCGAGCGTGGCCATGAGCGCATCGTCCGCCATGCGACAACCATAGTTGTCGCCACTGCAACGACAACCCTGGTTGTCGCACAAGATCGCTGTGCAGCCTTGCACGCCAGGGCGTGTAGTCACAATGGACTGGGCGGATAGGGCCATTGATCGCTGGCATGCCGCCCAGCGACACAGCGTCGCAGGTCAGCCCTTGGTAGGCCAGCAGGGCTTGACTTCGCCGGTCGCCGTGTTTCTGGTGGGCGCCGGGCTGGTCGGGACAGCCAACGCCGCCATCTGGCCAACGCTCGCCGCGGCCGCGCCGCCCACAACCTGCCGCCGCACCAGGCAGGCGCCGGGGCCGGGGCGTACAACGCGGTCCGGCAGTTCGACGCGGTGAGCAACCTCGCGTATCTCACCGCGGCGTTCGCGCTATGGCGCCTCCTGCGGCGCCATAGCGGCGTGCCGGCCAGCGTCGCGTTCATGCCGCCGCTCGCGGTGCTGATCGGGGTCGGCAGCTTCGCGTTCCACACGCTGGCGACCAGGTGGGCCCAGGTTCTGGACATCGCGCCCATCGGCCTGTTCGTGTTCATCTATGTCGGAAGTTTCCTGCGTTGGTTCTACCGGCTGCCTTGGACGTGGTGCCTGGCCGGCGTGGCCGGGTTCGCCTGTGTGACCGCCGCGTTCATCGCCCTCCTCGGCAGCCAGATCCCCAACCGTTCCGCACCGTACGTGCCGGTGTTGCTGCTCATGATCGGGCTGACCGTGGCACTGTACGGGTCACACCATGAGGACCGGTCCAGGTACTGGCGGGACTTCGCGACGGCCGCCGGGGTGTTCTCGGCAGGCCTGCTCGCCCGCACGATCGACGAGGAGGCCTGCGGGTCCTTCCCGATCGGCACGCACTTCATCTGGCACCTGCTCACCGAGCTGCTGATCTTCGTGGTCGGCCGCGCCCTCGCGCGCCGCTGGCACTCACTCGCCGAGGCTGGTGATACTCGGCTCCCGGCCACGCCCGCGGGCAGGTCCCGGTCGACTGACTATCGCGCATGATTCCTCTGAGCCAGGACGGCACCGGCCTCACCGCGCAGTCGATCCGCCCGCCGGCGAAGCTCGTCCGCCCGGGTGTCGAGAGCACGTCGCGCGGCGAGCAGTTCCCTTTCCGGCACGGCGTCGTCCCCCAGCAGGCCCCGCTCCCCCGATCGGGACCCGTTCGAGCCCACCTGCCCGGCGACCGGCCGCATCCGATCGTCGAACCGGTGCCGTTCGTCCACGAGGCTCGCCAGCTCCGCGCCGATGCGGTCGAGGTCCCGGCGCAGCCGGCGACGCGCGCGTCGCAACGCCGGCCCCGGGACGCCGGCCCGCCGGCTGCGGCGCAGGTCGGCGCGCAGCCGTTCCAGGTCATGGTGCACCTGTTCCTCCAGCCGGGACAGCCGCCCCTGGGCCTGCCTCGCCACCAGCCGCGACATCTGCCCGGTGATCAGCGGAGACGTCGCCAGCGTACGGACACCCGTGACCATCACGGCCAGGCCGAGCACCTCACCGACCAACGCGAGGGGCGCCAGCCGCAGGTCGCCGCCCAGCAGGGCCACCCCGATCACCACCCCGGCCAGCGGCTCGCTGCTCACCGCGGCGGGCAGCGACGCCGGCAGCGGGGCCATCTCGTAGGCGCTCTGCAGCAGCAACGCACCGACGATCGCCGTGGCCACGACCGACCAGGGCTGCCAGGACACCAGGACCGCATCGATCCCGCGGGTGGTCAGCAGGTGACCGATGCTGCTGGTCAGGGCGGCCTGCGTCGCGGACAGCAGGCCCACGGCCGTGGCCAGCATCGGGGCCCGCCGGGCGGCGGCGAGCCGCCGCGTCCCCCACACCGCACCGCACACCAGCCCGCCGACCACCGCGCCGGCGAGGACCCAGCCGAACGTCGAGACGGCCCCCGGATCGCCCGGATGCGGATCTCCGGCGATCAGGAAGAGCACGAGGCCACTGGCCGTCGCCGCGGCCGCCGCCCAGTCGCGGCGCGGCACCGCCCGCTGCGCCAGCAGGGCGGCGAGCGGCAGGGCGAACAGTAGCTGGCAGATCTGCAGGGATTCGACGAGGGCCACCGCGCCCCGGCTCAGCGCCGCCGCGGCCAGCACACTGCCGATCACCGCGACGGCGACCCCGACATCCCACCACGGTCGCCGCACCAACCACAGCAGCAGCCGCAGCCGCAGGACGTCATCGGGCGGCGCCCGGAAGGCAACCCGCTGCTGGATCACCGCGGCCACCGCGAAACACACCGCGGAACCAAGGCCGAGCAGATAGGTCGCCACTCCCCCTCGATCCCGCGATGTACCTTCCCGGGGAAGGTCAGGGCCTCACACGCCCGGCCCGGTGCGGTCCGGCCGTTCAGATCCCGCTCATCATGCCTGCCAGATCCAAGATCAGGGAAATGACCCCGGCCGGGCCCCCACCTTCGTCCGCCGCCGGGTACCACGCCCGGGCTCGGGAATCCGCGCGGGCGGGGAGGTCACCCACGGTCGACGGCATGGGCCTGCTTGTGGAGCTGGTAAATCCAGGGCGGGATCGTCGCCCAGAACACAATGATGTTACCGATGATCACCCCTTTGGCTCCGCCGAGGAGAAGGCCCGTGACCGGGCCGGCGAGCAGGAAGGGCGTGAAGAAAAGATTGATCCAGAAGGTGAGTCTGGTCCGGCCGAAGGCGTAGAGCACGGCGGCCGGTCCCACCGCCAGCGCCGGCCCGGCCTGCGCGATCATCGCGAGGAGAAGGAGTTCATGGGTCTGGCTCCAGGTATCGCCCAGCAGGGCCGTCCCGAAATCGTCGGGGAGGATCAGGAAGATGAGGGTCCACAGCACGCTGGAGGCGACCACCAGCGCGGACACGACGTAGGCGGCGCGGATGATCCGACGGGCCGGGGCACCCCTGCGGCGGGCGAACTCGGGGATCGCGAAGCTCATCAACGCGACGGCCAGGTTCGTCGTGGGGGCGAGCAGGGTCTGCAGACCGCGCAGAGCACCGACGAGCGCCGGCGAGCCGACCGCGGCGATGATCAGAGTCGACGTCTGCTGCGCCCCCTGGACCGTCACGAACTCGGCGGTCATGAAGCCGGTCGTCTCGCGGTGACCAGTGAACCAGGCGAGCGCCCGCCGCGGGGCGGGCCAGACCCGATGCTGCCCGATGCCGACCAGCACGGCCAGCGCCGCGGCGGCACCCCAGACGAGGACCATCACCGGCGCGCCGCCGGCCGCATCCGGCCCGCCGATGGCCAGCAGGACGATGCCCACGCCCATCCCGGCAGCCCAGACGAGATCGTTGACGACGGCGCGGAGGGGACGTCCCTGGGCGAACGACGTGTAGCGCCAGGCATCCTGCACCAGCAGGGCCGGCATGACCACACCCATCGCGATCAGGTTCGTCCCGACCACGCCCTTGAGGACGCCACCGACCGCCATCAGGCCGGCGCCCACGACGGCACCGAGTACCAGGGCCAGGCCGGACGCGGCGCGAGCGGCGGTGCGGAACGCGGCTGGGGCGGCGGCAGCATAGCTGATCCCCAGGGGCGCCGTGGCAGCGGCGCGCGACAGGCCGACGACGATCGCGAAGATCGTGTAGGCAATCGCGAACGCACCGAACTCGGTCGGGTCGACCCGGCGGGCGATGATGAAGTTGATCGCCGCGTTGGTGCCACTGGACACGACCTGGTCGACGATCGTCCACAGCGCGTTGATCCGGCCGCGGGACCGGGACGGGTACGGATCGGCCGCCGGTAGATCCGCCGCTGGAGCCGCCGCGATATGCTCACGCGTGGCACCGATGGTCAGACCGTCGGTGACGGCGGGGCCGTCAGGATACGCCCACCGCGATCCGCTCACGCCGACAACTCTACCGTGACGTAAGAGTCATCTCGGCGCATGCCGCACCCGGACAGGCACAACACAGGGCACGGGGCCCGCACAGTAAAGGCACAGGATCCGCGTAGCGCACAGGATTCACACAGTAAGGGCACAGGATCCGCGAAGCCGCCGGACCGATCGTCTACCCATGACGTACTTCCCGGTCCCGAGACGGCCTTCGAGATGACCATCGTTTCCCCCCTCGTGAACGCACCCGACGCGGACGTGCCCGTGCGGCATCCCGCGGGCCACCCATCCGGTCCGCCCCCGCCTTCCCGGCCCCGCGGCCGGATCGGCCGCCTGGTACGCGGCCCGGCCGGCGACCCCGCGTGGATCCGGCCGTCGCTGCTGGCCCTGCTGGCGGCGACTGCGGTCCTCTACCTGTGGGACCTCAGCGCGTCCGGCTACGGCAACGGCTTCTACGCCGCCGCCACCCAGGCGGCCACGCACAGCTGGAAGGCGCTGCTGTTCGGCTCGCTGGACTCCGGCAACGCCATCACGGTCGATAAACCGCCGGCCTCGCTGTGGGTCTCCGGTCTGTTCGCCCGGGCCTTCGGGTTCTCGAGCTGGACCGTGCTGGCACCGCAGGCGCTGGAGGGCGTCGCCGCGGTGGGGCTGCTGTATGCCACGGTGCGCCGGACCTCCGGTGCCGCCGCTGGCCTGCTCGCCGGCGCCGCCTTCGCGCTGACCCCGGTCGCGGTGCTGATGTTCCGGTTCAACAACCCGGACGCGCTGCTGGTGCTGCTGCTCGTCGCCGCCGCCTACTGCACGGTCCGGGCCACCGAACGGGCGAGCCTGCGGTGGCTGCTGCTGGCCGGCACCTGCGTGGGCTTCGGCTTCCTCACCAAGATGGCGCAGGCGTTCCTGGTCGTCCCGGCCCTCAGCCTGGTGTACCTGACGGCCGCGCCGACCGGTCTGCGCCGACGGCTCGCGCACCTCGCCGGCGCCGTGGCCGCGATCGTCGTCTCGGCCGGCTGGTACCTCGCCCTGGTCGAGCTGTGGCCGGCCTCGTCACGCCCCTACATCGGCGGCTCCACCAACAACAGCCTGCTGGAGCTCGCGATCGGCTACAACGGCCTCGGCCGCATCTTCGGTGGCTCCGCCGGTGGTGGCGCCAGCGGTGGCGGGGGTGGGGGTATGACTACCGGTTTCGGTGGCGCCACCGGCATCACCCGGCTGTTCGGGGCGAGCATGGGGGCGGAGATCTCCTGGCTGCTGCCCGCCGCGCTGATCGTTCTCGTGGCCGGCCTGTGGTTCACCCGGCGGACGCCGCGCACCGACCCGACCCGGGCTGCGCTCGTGCTCTGGGGCGGTTGGCTGCTGGTCAGCGGGTTGGTGTTCAGCTTCATGAGCGGCATCACCCACCCCTACTACACGGTCGCCCTCGCCCCCGCCGTCGCCGCGCTCGTCGCGTCCGGTGGAACCGTGTGCTGGCGTGGACGGGCGCGGATCTCGCACCGCGCCACCCTGGCCGCGATGATCGCGGTGACCGGGCTGTGGGGCTTCGTCCTGCTGGACCGGGTGGCCTCCTGGCTGCCCGTGCTGCGCTGGATCATCCTCCCGGCGAGCGTGCTGGTGGCCGTCGCGCTGGTGGCCGGTGCCGCCCGGCTCACCAGGATCACCGCCGTGCTCGCGGCAGCGACCGTGATCAGCGCCTCGGCAGGCACCTCGGCCTATGCGCTTGCCACCGCGGCGAACCCGCACAGCGGCTCCATCCCGATCTCCGGTCCCGCGGTGGCCGCCACGGCCGGCGGCGCCGGGGGTGGGCCGGGCGGGGCCGCGGCGGGCGGCGGCCTGCCCTCCGGCGCTCCGGGTGGAACCCCACCGAGCTCGTCCAGCGGCTCGTCCAGCGGTTCCTCCGCTTCCTCCAGCGACTCGCCGGTGGCAAGGGGCACGGGGAGCACGGCTCTGGTCGCGCTGCTCAGGACGAGCACCACGACCTGGGCTGCCGCCACCACCGGCGGTGCGACCACCGCCGCCGAGCTGGAGCTCAGCAGCGGTAAGGCGGTCATCGCGATCGGCGGATGGGACGGCAGCGACCCGGCACCGACGCTGGCGCAGTTCGAGCAGTGGGTCAGCGAAGGCAAGATCCACTACTTCGTTGCCGGCGGGACCGGGATGGGCGGGGGGCGGAACTCCACCTCTGGCAACGAGATCGCCGCCTGGGTGGCGGCGCATTTCACCGCCACCACGGTCGGCGGGCAGACGGTCTACGACCTCACCACGTCCGGCATGAGCTGATCACACGATGTGCCGAGGACGGCACAAGTCGAGGACGGCACAAGTCGAGGAGGGCACAAGTCGAGGAGGGCACAAGTCGAGGAGGGCACAAGGGGCAGGGCAGCATCAGGGGCAGGGCGGTTCCGCCGGGGCCGTCGCGGCTCGCCGCCCCGCACGGGTCGCCGCGGGCCGTCGGCACCTCACAGGCCGTCGGCGAGCTCGCGGATCTGCTCGATGAGACGCACCCGCTCCAGGTGCGTCGGCGCCACCGGATTGACGGCGAGCGTCGTGACCCCGGACTCCGCGAACACGGCGAGCCGTTCGGCCACCCAGCCGCGCGGCCCGATCAGGGAGAGCCTCTCCAGCAGGCCGGCCGGCACCGCGGCGGCGGCTTCCTCCTTACGACCCGCGAGGTAGAGGTCCTGGACAAGCTTCGCCTCCGCGGCGTAGCCGTAGCGGTGAGCCAGGTCGTTGTAGAAGTTGCGGCCCCGCGCGCCCATGCCCCCCATGTACAGCGCGAGCTGCGGCCGGTCGGTGTCGCGCAGCGCGGTGACGTCGTCGCCGACGGCCAGGGACGCCCCGGCCCAGACGTCCAGGGTGCCGAGCGCCGGGTCCCGCTTGGCCGTACCGGCCCGCACCGCCTCGCCCCACACCTCGTCCGCGCTGTCCGGCAGGTAGAAGGCGGGCATCCAACCCTCGGCGAGCTCGGCGGCGAGCTCGACGTTCTTCGGACCGAGCGCGGCCAGCACGATCGGGATCCGGTCCCGCACCGGTCGATTAATGATCTTCAAGGGCTTGCCGAGGCCGGTCCCCCGCCCCGCGGTGAGCGGGATGTCGTAGTGATGGCCGTGGTACTCGAGGACCTCCCGGCGCCAGACCTTCCGGCAGATCTCGATGGTCTCGCGGGTCCGGCCCAGCGGGGCATCGTAGGGGACGCCGTGGAAACCCTCGATGACCTGCGGCCCCGACGCGCCGATCCCGAGGGTGAACCGCCCGCGCGAGACGAAGTCGAGGCCCGCGGCGGTCATCGCGATGAGGCTCGGGGTGCGCGTGTAGAGCTGCATGATCCCCGAGGCGATCTCGACGCGTGAGGTCCGGGCGGCGAGGAACCCCAGCTGGCTGACCGCGTCGAAGCTGTAGGCCTCGGCGACCTGGACGACCTGGAGCCCGGCCTTCTCGTAGTCGGCGAGCCCCGAGACGGTCTCCTCGAAACCTCCGCTGTACCCCAGCGACATCGCGATACGCACGTACGCCACTCCTCCGGCCGGCTCCCGCCACGGCCCCTTCGACCCTGGCGTCTCACCCCCGAGTTTGACTCTGGCCGCGACTCAGGCACCACCGACCGGGGCTGGGAGCGTTGCTTTGTTCTTTTATGATCTTGGGTGTGGATGCTCGTCAACACCGTTGATTATCTTGCTGTCCTCGGGCGTCCGTCCGCGGCACCGCCGGCACCGCCGGCACCGCCGGGATCACCGGATTCGGCGTGGATGCGGCCGCGGGTGGCTCGCAACGGGCGGCCACTCCCGCCCCACCGGTTCTGGATGATTTCCGCGGCGATGGAGACGGCCGTCTCCTCGGGCGTGCGCGCACCCAGATCCAGTCCGATGGGTGAGCGCAGCCGGGCCAGGTCGGACTCGCTCACCCCGTCCTCGCGCAGCCGGCGCAGCCGGTCGGCGTGGGTGCGCCGCGACCCCATCGCCCCGACGTATCCGGCCGGGGAGCGCAGCGCCGCGCGCAGCACCGGGAGGTCGAATCTGGGGTCGTGGGTGAGGACGCAGATCACCGTGCGCGCGTCGACCTCGGTGCGGGCGAGGAACGCCGCCGGTCGCTCGCATACCACCTCGTGGGCGTCGGGGAAACGGCGAGGAGTGGCGAAGACCGGCCGCGCGTCGCACACCGTCACCCGGTAACCGAGGAAACGCCCGATGCGGACCACCGCGGCGGCGTAGTCGATCGCCCCGAAGACCAGCATCCGCGGCGGCGGCGCGAACGAACAGACGAACACCGGTACCGCGTCGAGTCGCCCCTGCCCGTGGAGACCCCCCTGCCCGTGGAGACCGTAGTGACGCAGGCCGCTGAGCCCGGCCGCGAGCATGCCACGGGCGTCGTCGACCGCGGTCACCTCGCACCCGGTCACCTCGCACCCGGACGAACCGAACGAACCGGCGGTCCGCTCCGGCCACACCGCGACCTGGCTGCCCAGCCGCTCGCCACCGACCACGGTCAGCAGCGCCACCGGCTCGTCGGCGGCGATCGCCGCAAGGACCGCGTCGAGCGGCAATGGCCCCGGGTCCGACTGACCCGGCGGGGGCGACAGATCTGACACGTCCGGCAGGTGCGGCAGGTGCGGCAGGTGCGGCAGGTGCGGCAGGTGCGGCAGGTGCGGCGTAACAACCAGATCGATGACGCCGCCGCAGGTAAGTCCGACGGCGGCCACGTCGTCATCGCGGATCCCATAGGTCTCGAAGGCCGGCGTCCCCGTGCGGACCACCTCGGCGGCCGCCTCGTACACGGCGCCCTCCACGCAGCCGCCGGACACACTGCCGACGACCTCGCCATCGGCAGCCACAGCCATCGCCGCGCCCGGCTGGCGCGGCGCGCTGCCCCGGACATCGACGACCGTGGCCACCGCGAACGCGGTGCCCGCCGCCCGCCACCGGCGCAGGGTGCCGGCGATCTCGCGCACCACCCCCACCTCCCCCGCCGACCGGGCGAACCCGCGGGCACGCGCGCCCCCGAGCCCTGGCGTCACCCGTCACGATAGAAGCCGGCAAGGGCCGCACAGGGACCTGACAGTCGCGATCATCACCGGTGCGGGCGGCACGTTCCGCTCCAGCATGGCGGACGCCGCAACGCCGTGTCCCGATCCACCCGGCCCTGCTGGCTGCATCCCGCAACCCAAGCCGTCCCGCCACGCGTGTCCGCCTAATTACGACATCCACCGTAATTCGAAGAGCCGAACTGTTCCGCGTCCAGACCTGTCGTACGATGAATCCGCAACGAATTCTCCTTCTACGAGAAGGACCAGGAAACCGAGACCATGACCACTATTGCTACCGAGGAACGTATCTCCTGGCAGCGCGCGACCATCGAGGAGCACATCCGCCAGGAGAACGCCAAGGATTGGAAGAAGGTCTACGACACCTTCCTGCGCGACGAGCGTGCCTTCTACGACGTCGTCCCGATGAACGCCCGCTACGAAGGCATCCGCGGTGTGCAGGACTTCTACGAAATGCTCGCCCTTGCCCTACCGGACTTCATCATCACTGTTACCGGAGAATACGACCTCCCCGGTTACTCCTGGCGAGAGGTGACCCTGGTAGGGACACATCAGGGCGAGTTCGCCGGCATTGCCCCTCGGGGTCGTCCGGTTCGTTTCGAAGGCGTTGTGCTCTACATCTTCAGCGGCCAGGAACCGGGCAAAATCATTGCCGAGCGCGCGTACTGGGACAACGACTCGATCTTCCGTCAGATGAAGGGGGAGACCGACGCTCCGCGCGGCGGCGTGGGCCTGACCGACCGCGAACCCATCCGAGCGGCCATCGCCTGACCCAAAATCCGCGGGCAGGGCACGCCCTCGTCGCGAGCGCCGCCACACCTCTCCCTGAACCCGGCCCCTCAAACGCGACCCCTCCCTAAAACCGGCAGCATCCCCGCCAGGATGCCGCCAACCAGGCAAAACGGCGGCGTTCAGGGCACCGGGGGCGGCTCAGGGGGCCGGATGCAGCTCCGTGCGCAGCTCGTGGCTGCCGTCCGGCCGGGAGGCCTCGTAGTACAGCCGCCGGCCGCCGTCCGGGAGCTCGACCACGCTGACGTAGCGCAGGGCGCCGTCCCCGTCCGGACAGACCGCGACCGGCTCGGTGCCGACCGCGTGGAACCGGTCGACGGTCACCCCGACGGCGAGACCGGTGCGTTCCGCCCAGTTCTCCGCCGCGGTGGCCCGACCGTCGTACAGGGCGACCGGCTGGGAGCCGCCCGTGAGCACGGAACTGATCCGCACGCCGCGGGCGTCCCAGCAGCCGGGGCGGGGCGCCAGCGCCGTTCCAGTCCAGGTCCAGGTCACGCCGTCCGGGCTCGTGGCGTGGCGGCTGTCCATCCGGTCCGTCGCCAGCGGGTCGTCGAGCAGATGGCAGGAGGCCCACAGATGCCACTGCCCGTCGTAATGGACCACGACCGGGTCCTTGACGGCGAGGCTGGCCGGATCGCCGGGCAGGACGGTACGGCGGCGGGCCGGGTCGAACGCCGCGGGGTCGTCGGCCTCCAGCAGGTCCACCCACCAGTGCGGGCTGCCCGCAGCCGCGCAGCTCACATAGAGCCGCCATGATCCCTGCGGGGTCACCACCAGAGCGGGCCGCTCCAGGCTCTCGGCTCCGAACGGGTCCCGGGGCACGACGGCGATCTCGGTGAAGTTCTCCCCGTCGGTGGAGCGGGCGATGACGACGCCGAAGCCCCGGCCGATCCCAACGGGACGGCGCAGCCGATAGGCCAGGTAAAATACGCCGCCCACCGCGATGGCGCACGGCGCGCCGGCCCAGTACCCCGGGCCGTCACCGGGCGGCGCGACCACGGTCACGGCGGGCCTCAGCCCGGGGAGCGGTACGGCCGTCGCCGCCAAGTGCTGTTTGCTCACTACCACGCGGCAACCCTACCGGCCGGGTAAGGATGACGAACGTTCCGTTCACGCCGTCCTGCCCTGACCGCTACTATCTTGAGGTCCCCGGTCGGATTACTGGAGTATGCGAGGTACGTACCCCGGGGCCGCCCACCGACCCCAGTCGCTTACCGACCCCAGTCGTCCAGGAGCGCCCGTCATATGGCCCTTCCCGACTTCCTCGTGATCGGCGTGCCGAAAGCCGGAACGACGGCGCTGCACGCGGCACTCGTCCGACACCCGGCGCTGTTCCTCCCGTCGGTGAAGGAGCCGAAGTTCTTCCTGTCGCAGGGGCCGCCGCCGGCCCGGGGCGGCCCCGGTGACGCCCAGACGTACCAGGAGCACGTGTGGCGGCGGGCCGACTACGAAGCGCTGTTCGATGCCGCTCCGGCGGGGACGCTCAAGGGCGAGGTCACTCCGTTCTACCTCTACGACCTGGACGCCCAGAACCGGATCAGGCGGCTCCTGCCGAAGGCGCGGATCATCGTCATGCTGCGCAACCCGGTCGACCGCGCACATTCGAACTGGACCCATCTGTGGGCGGCGGGGCTGGAGTCGGAACGTGACTTCGTCCGGGCCTGTGCTCTGGAGCGTGAGCGCCGGGACGCCGGCTGGGCCCAGTTCTGGCACTACGTCTCCCTCGGCCTGTACGGGGAGCAGCTCAGCCATCTGTTCACCCTGTTCTCCCGCGACCAGGTCCTGCTGCTGCGCTACCGGGACCTGCGCGACTCCCCCGCCGCCACGCTGGACCGGGTCTGCGAGTTCCTCGGCGTCGAGACGGGTCTGGTGGACCTGGTGCCCGCCGAGAACGTCACGCCGTTCGTCGCGGACACCCCCGTGAACAGCGTGCTGCGCGCGGCGCTACGCACCGGCGGGCGGATCGGGCACCACTTCCCGGTTCCCGCGCGCAGGACCTTCCGCGGTCCGCTGCTCACCGCGTTGCAGCGGCAGAAGGGCGGACGCCCGAAGCTCACCGCCGAGCAGCACCGCGCCGTGCTGCCGTACTTCGTCGACGACATCGCCCGCCTCGAAGAGATCACCGGCCTGTCCTACGTCGACTGGCTCACCGTGGGCCTCGAACCCGAGATCATCGACTGACGAGATCATCGACTGACAGGGCCGGCGACCGGCGGGGCCGGCCGAGGTCAGCCGAGTGATCGTGGGTCGGCGGGCACGTCAACGGCGTGGGCGCGCAGCGCCTCCAGCGGGATGACCTCCAGGGCGCGTTCGTGCGTCGAGGCCAGCACGACAGGCGCGGCGGCCCCCGCCTCATAGGCCTGCAGCCACCGTACCGCGACCACGCACCAGCGGTCACCCGGGCGCAGGCCGGGGAAGGAGTACTCGGGTCGGGGCGTCGACAGGTCGTTGCCGACCTGCCGCTGGTGCCGTAGGAACTCGGTGGTGACCACCGCGCACACGGTATGGCTACCGAGATCCTCCGGACCGGTGCTGCAGCACCCGTCGCGGTAGAAGCCGGTCACCGGATCGGTGCCGCAGGGCTCCAGTTCCCCACCGAGAACGTTCCGTTCATCTGCCACATCGACAGTTTCTCCCACTCGTCCGGTGGCGACACGGCAACCACCCGGATCGGGCCCGCGAGGTCGCTCACCGCAGCTGTGCGGGCAGCGCGTCGGCGTGCACGACGGTGAGGGCGCTCACGGCGCGGGTGAGGACGACATAGAGCCGGCGCAACCCCTGCAACAGCCACGCCTCACCCGCCACGATCGCGGCGGGTTCCACCACGATGACATGGTCGAACTCCAGTCCCTTGGCGAGCGAGGCGGGCACGAGGCAGGCCCGCCCGGGTGGGGTGTCCCCGTCGAGCGGGACGATCGGCATCGGCAGCCGCGCGGCGTCCAGCGCCGCCGCGAGTGCCGCCACCTCCCGGTCGGCGACGATGATCGCCAGCGAGCCGGGGTGCGGCAGGGTCCGGCGGGTGTGGTCGACCACCGCGGCGGTGAGCCCCTGCGGGGTGGTTGGGGCCGTCGTCAGCGCGCCGCGCGTGGTCCGCGCCGAGGTCGCCGGACGCAGATCCGGGGCGATGTGGCGCAGGAGCCGGTTCGCGAAGTCGAGGATCTCCGCGGGCACCCGGTAACCGCGGGTCAGCACCTCCAGGTGCGCCGTGGGTTTGCCGAGATGGGCCAGCAACGTCGGCCACGAGGTCGCGGCCCAGCTGGTGGTGCCCTGGGCGATGTCCCCGAGGACGGTGGCGGAGCCGTCCGCGCAGCGGCGGCCGAGCGCGCGGCACTGCATCGCGGAGAGGTCCTGCGCCTCGTCGATGATCACGTGCCCGAAGCCCGGTCCGCTCTCGATGAGGTCCCGGGCCTCATCGACGCAGAACGCGTCGGCGAGCGACCAGCGCGCCGTCCGGACCCCGCCCCGCGGTGCGCCGGTCAGCAGCAGGCGCTGTTCGTCGTCGGTGAGCACCCCGTCGGCCGCCGACGCCAGGAACGCCGGGTCGGTGAGCAGGCGGTGCACCAGGCCCGGCGCGTCGGCCCGCGGCCAGACCGCCTCGACGGCCTCGCGGACGGCCCGGCCGCGGGCGAGGGTGCGCAGCGCCCCGTCGGTGAAGAAGTGTCCGCTCGCCTCGGCCCGGCGACGGACAGACTCGGCGATCCGGCCGGCCAGGCGTGCCCGGGCGGTACCGTAGCGCAACGCGCCCGCGCCCAGCTGCGCGATCAGGTCGGCGGCCAGGTCCACGAACTCGTCGGCGCCGACCGTCCACCGGCCGACCCGGGTGTCCACGGAGACCGGCCGGGTGGGCGGGCGGATCGCCCCGTGCAACGCCCGACGGATCACCGTCGCCATCCGGGCGTCGCCCTTGAGCGCGGCCACGTCGTCGGGGTCCGTGCCGCGCACGGCGACCGCGCCCACCACGTCGTCGAGGGTGCTGTGCCGCACCGTGAACTCCCCGAGGGAGGGCAGCACCGCGGCGATGTAGCCGAGGAAGGCGCGGTTGGGGCCGACGACGAGTACCCCGCAGCGCCGCAGCTGCTCACGGTGGGCGTAGAGCAGATAGGCGGCCCGGTGCAGCCCCACGGCGGTCTTTCCCGTCCCCGGGGCGCCCTGGACGCACACGCTCACGGCGAGATCCGCCCGGACGATCTCGTCCTGCTCGGGTTGGATCGTCGCAATGATGTCGCGCATCGGCCCGGTGCGGGGCCGTTCGATCTCCCGGTCCAGCAGGTCGCCGGCCGGCCCGGTCGCCTCCCCCGCCGGCTCTCCCGCCGCCGCCGGCTCTCCCGCCGCCGTCCCCGCCCCCGAGCGGCGGGGGATGAGCGGTTCGTCCTCGAACGCGGTGAGCTCCGCCCCGTCGTAGCCGAACCTGCGTCGGACCGTGAGCCCCATCGGGTCGCCCGGATGCGCCCGGTAGAACGGCCGGGCGACCTCGGTGCGCCAGTCGACGACCAGCGGATCGTCCCCGGCAGCCTCGCGCACGTGCCGCCGCCCGAGGTAGAAGCGCTGGCCGGGGCCCCGGGGCGCGTCGGGCCCGTAGTCGACCCGGCCGAAGAACAGCGGCGTCGAATGCTCCTGCTCGGTGAAGCTGGCGAGCCGCCGTTGCTTCGCCAGCTTCAGGTAGGCGTTCGTCACCTTGTCCACGACCGCGTCGCCCGCGGCAATCTCCGTTCCCTCGACCTCGGCCCGCATCCCCGCCAGCGCCCGCCGGCTGCGCCGGAGGTGCTCGCGTTCCGCGGCCAGCTCCGCGTCCGGTCCGGCCACATCGACAGCCACATCGACGGCCAGGTCGACCGGATCCGCATCCGGTTCGGCGTTCATGCCGTCAATCATCACCGAGCACCCCTTTCTTAACTCGGTAAGGAATACTATCCGGACGAAGGCGGCACTCCCCGCCGCAACCCGCGATCATGAAGGAACAGTCAGGACATGGCAGGCACTCAGGCGTAGTCGGGGAGGGCACGCCGCAGGGCGCGGAACGCCTGATGCGCGGCGGCAAGCGCGTCCGGGAACACCTGCGCGGCGGACCGTCCCTCCCCCAGCCGGGCCCAGTTCTCCCGGGCCAGCACCCGCCGGACGGCGATGATCTGCGCGGCAGCCAGCCGGGCCGCGAGCTCGCCGGCCGCCGGCACCGCCGCGGCCAGCGCGGCGGCGAGGGCATCCTCATCCTGCCCGGTGTGCTGGGCCAGCCTGCCGAGCAGACTCGGGGTGGAGAAGACCATGCCGTGGTAGGCGAGCACCTCGCGGTCGTCGTTCAGACCGGTGACCGGCTCCCGGCGCTCGAGCCCGGCGGCGAGATGTTCCTCGATGGCGGCCAGCGGCGAACTGCCCGCCGGGCGCTGCGCCACCACCCGGGCGAACTCCCCACGATGGTCGAGGATCCGGTGCAGGACCAGGTCCTCCTTGCTCGTGAAGTAGGTGAACAGCGTCGGCTTCGACACCCCGGCCGCCGCTGCGACCTCCGCCACCGACACCGCACCGAAGCCGCGGTCGAGGAACAGCGCGATGGCCGCCGCGGACAGCGCGTCGTGGGTGCGCCGCTTCTTGCGCTCACGCCGGCCGGCGGGCTCGCACATTCGATCAATCTAGCAAGGGCTGATCCGCCCCGCCGGGACGGACGGCACCGGCCGCCGGGCCCGGGAACAACGGGAACAACGGGACGCTACGCGACGTGGACGAAGGGGCGCCGCCGCGGGTCGCTCTCGGCCTCCCGCAGCACCTCGCGGGTGACGACGGCGGTCCGCAGGCGGGGCAGACTCGCCGGATGGAGGTTCTCAGTAGCCGCATCCTGCTCCGGCCCACGGATCCGCAGCGCAGTCATCACTTCTACCGCGAGACCCTCGGGCTGGCGGTCTACCGCGAGTTCGGGCCGCCGGAGGAACCCGGGCTGGTGTTCTTCCTCGGCCAGGGCCTGTTGGAGGTGTCCGGGCGCTCGCCGCGGCCGGCACGGCCGGTGGGCGCGGACGGGGAACCGGCGGGCACGGGCCGGGAACCAGTGAGGACGGCGCGGCTCTGGCTGCAGGTGCGTGACCTGGCAGCCGAACACGCCCGGTTGAACGCGGCGGGTGTCGTCATCACCCGGGAGCCGCGGCGTGAGCCGTGGGGACTCGACGAGATGTGGATCGAGGATCCGGACGGCGTCCCGATCGTGGTCGTGGAGATCCCGCCCGATCATCCCCTGCGCCGGGACCGGAGATCCCTCGCCGACGGCTGACGCGCGGGCCCGTCGGGACGGCGGGGCTCACCCGGACGACCCGGTGCACCCTCGCCGGCGGCGGACCGGGAGGCCAGGCTCGCCGACGGCGGACCGGGAGGCCAGGCGGTCGCAGGCAGGGTGACGGTGACGACCGCGCCGCCGTCCGGACAGTTGGCCGCCTCGACGGTGCCGCCGTGTGCACTGATGATCGCGGCGACGATCGCGAGACCCAGCCCGGCACCGCCGTGGTCCCGGGTGCGGGCGGTGTCCGCGCGACGGAACCGTTCGAACACGTACGGCAGGAACTCGGGAGGGAACCCGGGGCCGCGGTCGCGGATCTGCACGATGACGACCTCGCCCGGCCCGTCCACACCCACCCACGGCCCGACGACCCGCCGCGGTGTGCGGCATCCCCGCAGCTCGACGACGCTGCCCGCGGGTGCGTGACGCGCGGCGTTGGCAAGCAGGTTGTCGACCGCCCGCCGGAGCATGTCCCCGTCGCCGAGGACCTCCAGCGGCCGCTGCGCGTCGGCGACGCCAAGCCGGAGTCGTAGCCCGCGCGCCTGGAGAAAGCCCGTCGCTGCCCGGGCGGAGCGGGTGAGTACCTCGTCGAGCGCGACCCGCCCCTGTCCGACGAGACCACCGTCCATCCGGGCGAGCGTGAGCAACGACTCGGCCAGCCGGATGAGCCGGTCGGTCTCGTCCGAGACGTTGACGATCGCCTCGATCAGCTCCTCGCGCGTGCGACCGGGACGGGCGGCGAGCTCCAGCTCGGCCTTGAGCACGGTCAGGGGCGTCCGCAGCTCGTGGCCGGCGTCGGCGACGAAGGCACGGTCCCGGGCACGGGCCGCGTTCAGCCGGCGGAGCAGGTCGTTCATCGTTCTGGCCAGAGCGGCGATCTCGTCATGGGTCGCGGGCACCGCCAGCTCGCCGTTCCTGCCGGCGGTGACCGGGTCGCCGCCACCGGCGGCGACCGGACCGGCGGCGACCACCTCCGCGGCCGCCATGGCGGCCGCCTGCCGGCGCATCCGCTCCACCGGCCGCAGCGCCGCCCCCGAGAGCAGCCAGGCGGCGAGGCCGGCCAGCGCGATCGTCGGAGCCGTCGCCACCACCATCACGTTGCGGACCCGGTCCTCGGCCCTGTCGGTGAGGTGCGTCGGCGTGCCGACGACCGCGATCATGGTGGCCCGGCCCGTGTGCACCGCCACGGCCAGGACGCGGACATCTCCGGTCGGCCTGATCCCGGTGCCGGCCCGCACTTCCCGGGTGACCAGGGTCGGCTGCGCCCGGGCCCGGGCGAGCTGGTCCGCGGTCAGCAGCGGCCGCGACCCGGCGTCCGGCGACGAGACGATCGGCGTCCCGTCCGCCCGGAGCACCTGGGCGATCGATCCGCCGCCCACGAGCAGATCGGCCGCATCGGCTCGACCAACGCCCCCGGCGCCCCCGGGCCGGGCGGCATCAAACCGATCGGCGAGCCTGACCGTCAGCAGATCCGACCGGGTCCGCAGGTCGGCGTCAACGGAGTCCCGCAGGTTCACCCGGAGCAGCAGGTAGAACAGGACGCCAGCGACGGCGAGCACGATCGCGGTCCCCAGCGCGAACAGCAGGGTCAGCCTCACCCGGATCGGCACGTCGGGCTACGATCCCCCGTCGACGACCGGGCCGGGCGCGGCAGACGCACCGGGCGCGGCAGACACATCAGGTGTGCGGGACCTCCCGGGCGGCGTCTCGGCCGGGGTCCGTAGCCGGTATCCGACCCCGCGGACGGTCTCGATGAGCGACGGACCGTCCGGAATGTCGATCTTCCGGCGGACGTAGCGCACGTACTGGTCGACGATGTTGGAGGTGCCGTCGAAGGCGAAGTCCCAGACGTGATCGACGATATAGGTACGGGTCAGAACCTCGTCGGGATGGCGCATGAGCAGGTGGAGGAGCGCGAACTCCTTCGCGGACAGGTCGAGTGGCGATCCAGCCCGCAGGACGCGGTGCTCGGCCGGGTCGAGGCGAAGATCCCCGATCCGCAGGACGGTGGGGCGTTCCACGGCCCCGCGCCGCACGAGCGCCCGCAGCCGGGCGGTCAGTTCCCCGAAGCTGAACGGCTTGGGCAGGTAGTCGTCGGCACCCGCGTCGAGACCGCGGATACGGTCGTCAACGTCCCCCCGGGCGGTGAGCATGAGCACCGGGGCCCAGCGGCCCGCCTCGCGCAGGCGGCGGCACACCTCGAATCCGTCGAGACCGGGAAGCATGAGGTCCAGGACGATCGCGTCGTAGCCGATCTCGGTCGCCTGCCAGACCGCGTCGGCGCCGTCACCGACGACGTCGACCGCGTAGCCCTCCTCGACCAGGCCACGGCGGAGCAGGGCGGCGGTGCGCGCCTCGTCCTCGACGACCAGTACCCGCATGGAACGGATCGTAGAGCTGCTGCGAGCGCAGAACCGCTCCGGTCTGCGGCCGGTGTCACGGCCGGTGGCGCCGCGGGACTCGGTCATCACACCATGTTCACATGATCGAAGGCGCACGGTGCCGGGCATGTCCTCGTTCAGCTACGCCGAGGCGGGCGTGATCGGTGCCCTGCAGGGCGCCACGGAGTTGTTCCCGGTGTCCAGCCTTGGTCACAGCGTGCTCGTGCCGGCTCTCATCGGCGGCCGATGGGCAGCGGACCTCGACGTCTCCGCGCCCGAGTCGCCCTACCTCGCCTTCATCGTCGCCGTGCACGTGGCCACCGCCGCGGCGCTTATCGTCGCCTTCCGTGACGACTGGCGGCGCATCATCACGGGCCTGGCCGTCTCGGTCCGGGACCGGCGGGTCACCACCGCCGACGGCCGGCTCGCCTGGCTGATCATCCTTGGGACCGTTCCGGTGGGCATCGTCGGGCTGCTCCTCGAGCATCCGCTGCGCACCCACCTGGGCCGGCCGCTGCCGGCCGCCGTGTTCCTCACCGTGAACGGCATGATCATGCTGCTGGGGGAGCGTCTGCGCCGCCGGTCGACGACCCGCGGCGCTCCCGGGCCGGCCGGATACCGGGACGAGCACACCATGCCGATACCACGCTCGGCGCCGGTCACGGGCCGCAGGGTCGGGACGCGCCCGGCCTCCGGTCCCCTGGTAGCTCACGGATCCGCACCCGGGTCCGGGCCCGGCAACCACTCGAAGGCCGTGACGACCGAGACGGCACTACCCGAAGCCGAGGATGTGACACTACCCGAAGCCGAGACAGCACTACCCGAAGCCGAGACAGCGGCCCGGCACGCCGACCGGCGGCTCGCCGCGCTGCCGCGCCTGGACGCCCTGCTCGTCGGGGTGGCGCAGACCGCCGCCCTGGCTCCGGGAATCAGCCGGTCGGGCGTCACGATGATCGCTGGCCTGTCCCGGGGACTCTCCCACCTCGACGCCGCCCGGTTCGCGTTCCTGCTCGCCACCCCGGTGATCCTCGCCGCCGGCCTGCTGAAACTCCCCGACCTCCTCGGCCCGCTCGGAGACGGTGTTCGCGGTCAGACCCTGTTCGGGGCGATCGTCGCCGGCGTCGTGGCCTACGTGTCCATCCGGTTCCTGGCCCGATGGTTCGAAACCCGCACGGCGACCCCCTTCGCCGTCTACTGCCTGGTGGCCGGTGCCCTGTGCGTCGTACGTTTCGGGATCTTCTGACGTTTCGGGATCTTCTGAACGGCACGGGACAGCAACGGGACAGCGCTGGAGGGCCCAGGACTCGGGTTCGTGCCACCAGCCGCAAAGTAGCTCTCTGTAGTGGCATGGTCCGTTTCGGAGTGGTTCGTAGTCGACGGTGACCCGGTCGACGGCGTCTTGGACGTCGTCGTCGGTGGGCAGGGTGTAGATCCGGACGGTGTCGACGCGGGCGTGGCCGAGGAGTTCGGCGACCAGGACGAGGTCGGCGCCGTCAAGGCACGAACCCGAGTCCCGGGCCCGGTAGCCGTCGTCGCCATGTTCGGATGGGCGCGGTGGGCATGGCGCGGGCCACCAGAGCGACGGCGAGAAGGTCGGCCTCGCGGCCCGGTGGGGCGACCAGGTGCAGGCCAACCGGTTCCCCGACACCGGTTAGGCCTGCTGGGATGCTGATCGCAGGATGGCCGGTGATGTTGAACGCCCAGGTGAGTGCCACGCTCATCGTCTCCCCGGGCCCCTGGTGGCCGTGCGGGGGGTTGGGTGTGGTCGGGGTGGCGAGCAGGTCGTGCCCGGCGAACAGGCCACCGAGAGAGCGCAGCAGGGCGGCCCGGGTACCGGCGGTGTCCTGGCCGCTGTGACGCAGGGACACCCAGCAGTCCGCCGGGTCGGGCAAGCACGGCACGGCATCGGTCACCGCGAGCGCGCCGGCTCGGGCGAGGGCGTCCAGGTGGGTGCGGGCCACCTCGGCGACCGCCGGGGCCGTATCGGCGAAACCGAGCGTGGCCGACCACGCCGTGCGCAGCGGCCGGTCGGGGCGGCGCAGCGCCGGCAGGGTCGCGGTGCCCGCGACGGCGTCGAGGTAGGCGGCCGCGTCGGCGGGCTCGCGGGCCAGCACGCCGGCAGCGTTGAGACCCGCGCGGTCGCGGGCGGGCACCCGGCCGCCCGTGAGTTTCAGGCCCACGACGCCGCACCACGCCGCCGGGATGCGCACCGAACCGGCGCCGTCGCTGCCGGTGGCCAAGGGAACCAGGCCGGCGGCGACGGCGGCGGCCGATCCGGCGGACGACCCGCCGGGGCTCCAAGCCGGGTCGTGCGGATTGAGAGTCGGGCCGCGGTCGGTGTGCCCCCAGGTCTGCCAGGTAGTGCCCGGGCCCGGGGTGGCGGTGGCACCGACCGGTACGCAGCCGCCCGCGAGCAGCCGGCGGGTCTGGGTCGAGGTCAGCCCCTCGGTAACCTTCACCCCCAGAGGCACCCCGGCCAGCGGCGGCCGTTCGCCCGCGCGGACCCGGCGGTCCACGTCGGCCGCGTGGGCGTACGCCTGCTCGGGCCACAGGGCGGCGAAGGCCCGCACCGCCGAATCGCCGTCCGCGATACGCGCAAGCGCGTCGCGGGTCATCTGCTCGGCGGATAGCTCCCCGGCGTGGACCAGGGCGGCGATGCGCAGCGCGGACAGTCCGCCGCTCACCGGGGCCGCCGGGGCGGGGTGGGGATCGGTGGAGGAGGTGGCGGTTCCCGCCGGGGTGGGGTACGAGATGGGGACGGGTTGCGGGTCGGGAAGGCGGCGCGCGTCGTGGTCTGGGCGCGGGTCCGGGGCGACGCCGGGGGCAGCGCCCAGGGGCGCAGGTTCGGGTCGGCCTCCTGGCGGACGATGCGTTCCATCAGCACGGCCATCTCGACCGGGCCGACCCCACCGGGCACCGGGGTGATCCGCTACGGGATCCCGACGGCGCTGGGGTGGATGTCGCCGGCCACCGACCCGTCGGCGCGCGGCATGAACCCGGAGTCCACAACGAGGCACTGGTGGGCGCCGATGTGCTCGCCGATGTGCTCGCCGGTGAGCAGGTGGGCTGTCCGGTGGCGGAGACCACGATGTCGGCCTTGCGGGCGGCACGCAGGTCGTCGCGGAAGGCGCCATCGCGGTAGTCGAGGTCCACGCGGGTGAAGGTCTGGGGCCCGCCGTCGTCATCGGGGGAGGAGAACGGCCCGTGGTGAGTGATCCAGACCAGCGATGCGGGGTCCAGGGTGGCGTAGGGCCGCATGGCCGCGAGGAACGCCACGGCGACCCCGGCCATATCTCCGCTGATCCCGAGACGGTCGGGGTTGTCGGCCAGCTCGGACAGGACCGCGACCGGCGGTTCGGGTGCGGCGCGCAGCACCAGCCGGGCCAAGCAGTGCGCCTGCCCCCCGACGGCATGCTGCCAGGTGATCAGCGCTGCGACTCGTCTGGCCTGCACGGAGTCGAGGACCAGAGTCTGGGTGTCATCGACCATCCGATTCCCCTTTCGTCATGGCGGTCCGTCACCGTGACCGTTCCGATACATACCTGTACCAGATGCATCGGTAATTGCTCGTGGCCAAGGGAAGACAGATCGTCTGATCGACGACCTCACGTGCTGCGTCACACCTAACACTGCCGCTACAGAGAGCTACTTTGCGGCTGGTGACACGAACCCGAGTCCCGGGCCTGGAGGGCCGCATGATTCTCGCTCTCGGCCCGCGGACCCGCCGCGACCTGTGACGACCTGTGACGCCCCTCCGGTCCGGCGCCCGGAGGTGGTCTGATCGACCCATTGACCAACCATTAAGATAGATTTAGTGTAGAAGGGTGCACTGCACCCAGTGGGACACGGCTACCCAGTGGGACACGGCGGACGCACAGGTGTCCGGTTGAACCCCCACTCGTCGCCTGAACCTCGGCAAGCATCCAGCATGACGGCCTCGCTTCGCCAGACCCAGGGTCCGTTCAGGGCGCGCGCCGTCGACGGCGGCCTGTTCCGAACCGTTTTCCGCGGCCATCCGGCCGGCGTGGCCGTCATCACCGCCGACGCGGGCACGGGACCCGTCGGCTTCACCGCGACCTCGCTCGCGTCGCTGTCCGCCGAACCGCCGATGGTGGTCTTCGCCATCTCCTGCGGTGCCTCGTCGTGGCCCCGTCTGCGGGTCGCGGAGACCTTCGTGGTGACCCTGTTGTCCTCCCAGCAGGAGGAGGTCGCCCGGCGCTTCGCCCGCAGCGGGATCGACCGATTCGCCTCGCCGACCCGCTGGACCAGGCTGCCCACCGGCGAGCCCCTGCTCGACGGGGGACGGGCGTGGCTGCGCTGCTCCGCCCGGCCACCCGTCGAGGCCGGGGACCACTTCCTCATCATCGGCCAGGTCCTTGAGGCGGACGCCGACCCGGAGGCGTCCCCGCTCATCTACCACGACCGGACCTTCCACGTCCTGCCGTCGTAACCCGCGGCCGGCCAGAGGAGCATGACCGGCTCAACCGGCTCGGCACCGCTCTCGACCCTGCCCTCGGCACCGCTCTCGACATCGCCCGCCGAGCGGGGCTCCGGTCGCCGTGGCGCAGGCCCCGGCCGCGCATCGGCACACCACGGAACAACCCACCTGTTCAGCGCGCAGATGCGGAACTATCATGCACAGAGTTTCGTATCTGCGGATTAGCTCAGCGACATGGTCCGCGGCTGCGGCAGTCGGACAACGGGTGAACGGGTGGAGGAACGGGACACGTGAGATTTCGCAGGATGAAGACGGTGGCCCTGGCGGTGCTCGGCGCCGGGCTTCTCGCGACCGCCGGATGTGGCGGCAGCGACGGCGGCGCTGCCGCGACACCCTCCGCCACGGCCAGCAGCGCCGCGAGCGGAGTACAAGGGACCGTCAAGGTGCTCGCCGCCGCCTCGCTGACGGGGTCGTTCACCCAGCTCGGCAAGGACTTCGAGGCCGCGAACCCCGGATCGAAGGTGACCTTCTCCTTCGCCGGCAGCTCGCAGCTGGCCCAGCAGATCACCTCCGGCGCCCCGGCCGACGTGTTCGCCGCGGCGAGCCCGGCCACGATGAAGACCGTCACCGACGCCGGCGACAACGTCGGCGCGCCCAAGGTCTTCGTCCGCAACCAGCTCGTCATCGCCGTACCGAAGGGCAACCCGAAGGGCATCACCGATCTGCCCGCCCTGACCAAGCCTGGGGTGAAGGTCGCGCTGTGCGCCGAGCAGGTGCCCTGCGGAGCCGCCGCGAAGAAGGCGCTCGCCGCCACCGGAGTGAACCTGACCCCGGTCACCCTGGAGCAGGACGTCAAGTCCGCGCTGTCGAAGGTCACCCTCGGTGAGGTCGACGCCGCGCTGGTCTACCGCACGGACGTCAAGGCGTCGGCGGGCAAGGTGGACGGCGTCGAGTTCCCCGAATCCGCCAAGGCGATCAACGACTACCCGATCGTCGCGCTGAAGAACGCGCCCAACGCCGTCGGCGCCACCGCGTTCGTCAACTTCATCCTGTCCGACAAGGCGAGCACCGTGCTGACCAACGCGGGATTCCAGGCCCCCTGACCCAGGCCCCCTGACCCAGGCCCCTGGCCGAGGCCCCTAGCCGAGGTCCGCCACGGCATCCCACGATCCGGCGAAGGACCTCTCCGCCTCGGGCCCGCGGGACGGTGTCCCCCTCCCGCGGGTTCGAGGCCGCCTCGGGGTTCGAGGCCGCCTCGGGGTTCGAGCTGTTCGAGCTCCCTCCGGGCCACCAGGTGTTAGGCGTTGTATGAACCGCTCCCTTCGGGGGCGTTGTGGCTGGCCGATGTACGGCGAGGACGAATTCGTGTTCGCCGCTCCACGCACCGGCGCCCGCGGCTACCTACTCAGTCGACGAGGGTCGCGATCTGGCTCTTGCCACCCTTGCCGATGATCAGATCGCCTTCGAGGTGGCCTTCGAGGTGGCCTGGGACGGCGCACCGCGCCTCCAGGTCAAGGGACACCACGTCCTATCAGATCCAGCCCTGTGACTGGATCCACACGTGGTGCACTGACCTATTGAGACCGCGCAGAAACACGCCATTAATGCTACACAATGCAACAGATGGTTACGCGGAAAGGCTCAGTAACGTGGTCGACGTCGATACCACTCCTGGTGAGCAGTTCCTCGGTATCCCGAGCGGACCGGGCCAATCGCGAGTACCACCGGAATCTTGCGAACTCTGGCACCGGCACCAACGGCCCGACGGCGCGGAGACATATCGGTCGATCATGCCGACCGCTTCCACCGACCCTGCCGCAACAGACCCGGCTCGGCCAATAGGGAGACGAAGCGGCGCTTCGCGTCGAGCCGTATCGCGGGCGCCAGGTCCTTATGGCAACCATACCCTTACGTTAATGATTAATATGGCCTGGATGGTCGGTCGCAAAGCCGTTCGTGTTAGATATGAACGGATCTGAACGGACCGGAGCGCGGTCACGGCTCCAATACCAGTGCCCGCCCGGGAGGCGCCATGACAACACCGCCCGTCCCTGGGGCCACTGACCTGGCTGGCGCGAGGAAAGGCCTGGCATGAGGAAAGGCCAGGTCACCCAGGCGGTGCCGGTACCGCCGCCGCTGCGTCCCGACGACCGGTTCGGAAACGTCGTCGACCGGATCCGCACCGTCGCCATGGTCTGCCACGACGTCGTGGCGGTCCGCGACGAACACCGTGCCGTTACCTTCGCCCAGCTCGTCGCCTGGGTGGACGTCGTCGCCGACCGCATCCTTCGGCAGCCCGCCGCGGCTGACCCGGACACGCCCGTCGCGGTGCTGTTGCCCCACGGCGCGAGCGGGATCGCCGCCGTCCTGGGCGTCATCGCGAGCGGCCGGCCCTGCGTGCCCCTCGACAGGATGCATCCCACCGACCGTCTCGCTCAGGTCGTGGGACTGGCGGGGGCCTCGGTGTGCGTCACCGGACCGACTGGCTCCGCCGACCAGCGGACTGCCGCCGCGCTGCCGGGGATCGTGGAGACTATCGACGTCGGCGACGAGCGCGTCGCCGACTGGTCCCCGGCGCTGGCTGACCGGGTGGCGTCGACCGCGCCGCGCCGGGCCGATACCGATCCAGCCGTGCTCATCTTCACCTCCGGGTCGACCGGAGTACCGAAGGGTGTCGTGTGGCACCACCGCGCCCTGCTGGGCATCCACTACGCCATCCAGGTCCAGGACGTGATGCGGCTGGTTCCGGGCGACCGCCTGCCGCTCTTCCTGCCCTACTCCTTCATCTCGGGGATGAACCGGACGGTCGGTGGCCTGGTCTTCGGCACCACCCTCGAGATGTACGACCCTCGGGTCCGCGGCGTCCGAGACCTGGCCGACTGGCTGCGCGCCACCCGGCCGGCCGGCATCGTGGCCACGCCGGCGCTGATCCGGATCGTGTTCGGCTGCCTTGAGCCGGACGAGGTGCTCGACGACCTCCGATTCGTCATGTCGGTCGGCGAGGCGATCTACGCCCGCGACGTCGAGTTGGCCCGCCACCACCTACCGCCGGCCGCGGCGTTCCTGGTCTCCTACGGAGCCTCGGAGCTCGGCACGGCGACCTGTGCCCCGATCTGGTCGGACGACGACCTGCCCGACGGCGTGATGCCGGCCGGGCGGCCGGTGGTTGACGTCGCGGTGAGGGTGGTCTCGCCGGATGGCATCGAGATGCCGCCCGGTGAGACGGGGGAGATCGTCGTGATGGGCCACTTCATCACGGGGGGCTACTGGCGGGCGCCGGCGGCGAGCGCATCGCGGTTCGGCATCGGGCCGGACGGCACACCCACCTACCGCACCGGAGACCTCGGGCGCATCGACGCCAGCGGCCAGCTCAGGGTTGTCGGCCGCAACGACGCGGCCGTGAAGATCCGTGGGTACCTCGTCGAGCCGATCGAAATCGAGTCCGCCCTGCTGGCGAGCTCGGATGTGCTAGAAGCCGTCGTCGTGGCCGACAGGACCACGCAGCGGGCCCGCCTGGTCGCCTACGTCGTCCCCGTGACCGGCGCCCGGGTCTCACCGGCCTCGATCAGGCGCCTGCTACGGGCCAAGCTGCCGTCCTACATGGTGCCGGCCACCGTCATGCTGGTCACCGCGCTACCGAGGACCGACCGCAGCAAGGTCGACCGACTGAACCTGCCCCCCGCCGGTCCGAAACCCGGCCAGGACCCGCCCCGCGACCAGTGGGAAGAGGCCGTCGCCGGTGTGTGGGCCGCCGCCCTGCACCTCGACGACGTCGGTATCCACGACGACTTCGTCGAACTCGGCGGCGATTCCCTCATCGCCGAAGAGCTCCTCACCAGAGTCGCCGACGAACTCGGTGTCAAACTCCCCACCTCCACCGTCGCCGACGCCCCCACCGTCGCCGAGTTCACCGCCCGCCTGCGCAATGCCGGCACCGACGTCCTACGCCACCCCACCGTCGTCCCGCTGCGCACCACCGGCAGCGGCGGGCCCCTCTTCTGTTTCTGCGGCGCCGGCGGCCTCGCTGTCGGCATGCTTGGCTTTGCCCGCCACTTCGACGGCGAACGCCCCGTCTACGGCGTCCAAGCCCACGGCCTCGAATACCGCGGTCTCCCCGACTGGTCCATCTACGCCGCCGCCCGCCGTCACGCCCGCACCCTGCGCCTACTCCAACCCGCCGGCCCCTACTACCTCGCCGGCCACTCCTTCGGCGGCCTCGTCGCCCTCGAAACCGCGAGACTCCTCACCGAGGCCGGCGAGCACGTCGAACTGCTCGTCCTCATCGACAGCTTCCTGCCCGACACGTCCTCCGGCGTCTTCGCGGGAGGAGTGCAGCCCTCTCAGCTTCCAGTTCCGGGGGGCCCGACCAGGAGCTCGAATCCGGCCCCAGCCTTGGACCGTGCGAGGGGATCGGCTATGGGCCCGGCGCGCGCGGGGGCTGCCGCACGGGTCCTGCTCGGCTGGGCCCGGCAGGCGGCCCAACTCCCGTTGGCTGGCGTCGTTCAGTTCAAGGGCATGAACCAGTACGACGTCTTCTACAACCAGTCGCGGGTGCTCACGAGGTTCTACCGGCCCAAGCCCTGGAACGGGCGGGCGCTGGTCTACCTGGCGGCCGCCTCGCCGCCGCACCGTACGGAGGCCTGGCGCCCGCTGCTGACCGGCGAGACGACCTACCGCACCGTGGGCGGCGACCACGACACCGTGCTGCGCGAACCCGTCGTAAGCGAGATCGCGGCCGACATCCGGGCGGTCCTCGCTGGCTGTACCAGCTCCCGCAAGGCGTGAACGGCTGCCGCTTGAGTGCTTCCGGAGTGACTGGCAATCCTGGCGACCGGGAGAACGCGATCCCGTGGCCAGGCCGACAGCGAAAGGTCCGTGTTCGTGAGGGTGCAGGACGCAATCAATGTCGAGGACTTCCGGGAACTGGCGCGCCGCAGGCTTCCCCGGGCGGTTTTCGACGCCATGGAGGGCGGCGCCGGCGACGAGGTGTCGCTCAGGCGTAACCGCACGGCGTTCGACCGCATCGAGTTCCGCCCGCGGCCGCTCGCCGACGTCGCCACACGAGACCTCTCGACTACCGTGTTCGGCGAGCGGCTGTCGATGCCGATCATGCTGGCGCCCACGGGCGCGGGCCGCCTCGCGCGCTCGTCCGCGGAGATCGCTGTGGCGAGGGCCGCGGCGCGGGCGGACATCGTGTACATGCAGAGCACCGTGGCAGCCTTCCCGCTCGAGGATGTCGCCGCGCGCTCGACCGGCACGCTGTGGTATCAGCTCTACCTGCCCCCCAACCGCGCCGAGGTCGGGAACCTCGTCCGGCGGATCGCGGCGGCGGGTTACCGGGCCCTGGCCATCACCATCGACACGCCGGTCCTGGGCAACCGTGAACGCGACACCCGCAACAAGCTCATGAGTCGGCCGCCGCATCCCAAGATGCTGCTGCAGGGGGCCAGCAAGCCGGCGTGGGCGACCGATTTCATCCGCGGCAAATTCGACTTCATGCGCAAATTCGACTTCATGCGCAAATTCGACTTCATGCGCGGCCAATTCGGCGCCGGCTGTCCCGGCGGCCCGTCCCGGCTAAGCCTCAACCAGACCCGAGCGACAATCAAATCGTCGTCGGACTGCGTCACCTGGGAGGACGTCGAGCGGATCCGGTCGTTGTGGGAAGGCCCGTTGCTCCTCAAGGGCCTGATGCGCGGGGACGAGTGCGACCGGCTCGTCGAGCTGGGCGTCGACGGTGTCGTGGTCTCGAACCATGGCGGGCGGCAGTTGGACGGCGTCCCCGCGACCATCGATATTCTGCCGGAGGTGGTTGACGCGGCGGCGCGCAGACTCACGGTGTTCCTCGACGGAGGTGTCCGGCGAGGCAACGACGTGGTCAAGGCGCTGGCCCTCGGCGCCGCAGGGGTCTTCGTGGGTCGGCCCTACCTGTACGGCCTCGCCGCGGGCGGCGAGGCCGGTGTCCTACGGATGATTGAACTGCTGCGCGTGGAATTCGACCACGCGATGGCACTGCTCGGCGCCGCGACCGTGGCGGACCTCGACCGCAGCCTCGTCTCGGGCGCACGTATCCCCAGCACCCTCTCACCGTCGACGCGATAGGCCATGCCTGTCGACGGCCGAGTCGGGCTACTTGGCGACCTTCCGTCACCGCCTGCTACCTTAACGGCATGCTCTCCGTGTCGTGGCAGGGACCCGGCACCGCCGGTCTCCGGACAGCCGTCAGCGAACGTTCGTATGCCAGAGGTGTGCACTACGCCCAGCAGAGCGCGGTCACGAGGATCGACTGGGACCCCGACGAGAACACCCTCCAGGGCCGGGTGCGTGGAAGCGGCGGCGAGGTCTACGCGACGAACGCGCAGTTCTCGGGTGACGGTCCGTCCTCTTGGACGTTCCAGTACGGCTCGTGCACCTGCCCGGTGGGCGCCGACTGCAAGCACGTCGTGGCGCTGGTGCTGACGGCCACGACAGGCGCGACGGCCACGGCGAGCGCGGCAACGGGTGCGGCGGCCCCCGGCCCATCGGCGCGGCGGTCCGGGTCCTCCCCGCGGTCGGCTCGGCCCCGGCCGGCTCAGCCGCGGCCGTCCCGGTCGGCTGCCTGGACCGAGGACCTGGGAGAGCTGCTGGGTTCCTCGCCCGCCGTCGGCGGCGGCCATGGCGGGGCCGCCGGGACGACGCCGTTGGCCGTCGAGCTGAGCTTCACGGCGGATCCGCCGGCCCACGGCGGCGGGTCCGAGCTGGGCCTGCGGGTCACGGCCCGGCTGGTGCAGCCGGGCCGGAACGGCTGGGTCAACGCCATCGGGTGGGACGCCCTCAACGCGGCGTACCAGACCCGCGAGTACCAACAGCCGCAGGTACGGCTGCTGCAGGAGTTCTTCGCCGTGTACCGGGCCCATGAGGAGCGGTATGGGTACTCGTACTACTCCTCCTACTCTTCCGGCGGCGCGAAACGACTCGATCTCTGCGCGTTCGAAAGCCGGCAGCTCTGGTCGATGCTCGACGAGGCCGAGGCGGTCGGCCTCCGGTTCGTGCATGCCCGCAAGAAGCTCGGCGACGTGAGCCGGTACGGTTCCGCGGAACTGTGCCTGAACGTCACCCAGGACGAGAGCACGCAGTCGCTGGTCGTGGCTCCCCTGCTCCACCTCGGCGGGACGGCGACGGACGCCGCCGTGTTCTCGTTCATCGGCCGCGACGGCCACGGCGTCGTGTACGTCGACCGGGCGGAGGTCCTGACCTCCGACGACCATCGGGACTGGCACGTCCGGCTCGCGCGGCTCGCCCAGCCGGTGCCGCCACGGCTGCAGCGGATGGCGGTCGGGAACCGGAGCCTGCGGGTGCCCCGCAGCGAGGAGTCCCGCTTCCGCGCGGAGTTCTACCCGCGCCTGCGGCGCCTGGCCCCCGTGGTGTCCAGCGACGGTTCCTTCGAGCCGCCGGAGGTGCCGCCGCCGGCCCTGGTGCTGCACGCCTCCTACGGCGATGACCACGAACTCGACCTCAGCTGGGGATGGGCCTACGAGGTCGGCGGCGAGCGGATCCACGTGCCGCTGTACGCGACGGAGCCGGACGGCACCGAACCGGACGGCACGATGCTGCCCGCCGCGACGCCTCCCGCCGCGGAACCGGACGGGTTACGGGATCCGCGCCAGGAGCAGGACGCGTTGCGGGACGTGCTGGCGGCGCTGGATCTGCCCTCCGGCACGGCCGCCCTGCTCGCCGGTGACCAGGGTTCCGGTCTGCGGCCACGGGTGCGGCTGCGCGGCGTCGACACGATGCGCGCGACGACGGAGCTGCTCCCGTTGCTGGCGGACCGGCCCGGGGTGGCCGTCGAGGTCAGCGGTGACCCCGCGGCCTACCGGGAGGCCGGCGACTCGCTGCTCATCGGCCTGTCCACCGACGATGTGGTGGGCGAGACCGACTGGTTCGATCTCGGGGTCACCGTCACCGTGGAGGGCCGGCAGGTGCCGTTCACGGACGTCTTCCTGGCGCTGAGTCAGGGGCAGTCGCACCTGCTCCTCGCCGACGGCGCCTACTTCAGCCTGCAGAAGCCCGAGCTGCAGTCGTTGCGGCGACTGATCGAGGAGGCGCGGGCACTACAGGACTCACCCGGCGGCCCGCTGCGGATCAGTCGGTTCCAGGTCGGGCTGTGGGAGGAGCTCGCCGGGCTCGGTGTGGTCGAGCGCCAGGCGCGGTCGTGGCGCCAGCAGGTGACGGGGCTGCTGGAGCTGGGTGCCGAGGGCCAGCTCGAACAGGAGCCGCCGGCGACGCTCGCGGCGACGTTGCGCTCCTACCAGCTCGACGGTTTCCGGTGGCTGGCGTTCCTCTGGAAGTACCGGCTGGGCGGGGTGCTCGCCGACGACATGGGCCTGGGAAAGACGCTGCAGACGCTGGCGCTGGTCTGCCACGCCCGGCAGGCCGATCCCGAGCTCGCGCCGTTCCTCGTCGTCGCGCCGACGAGCGTCGTGTCGAACTGGGCCGCGGAGGCGGCCCGGTTCGCGCCCGGGCTGCGAACGGTGGCGATCCGCGACACGCAGCGGCGGCGTGGCGAGGCCCTCGACGAGGCGGTGTCGGGCGCCGACCTGGTGATCACCTCGTACACGCTCTTCCGCCTCGAGCACGAGGAGTACGCGAGCCTGGCCTGGTCGGGCCTGATCCTCGACGAGGCCCAGATGATCAAGAATCACCAGGCGAAGGCCTACCGGTGCGCCCGGCTGCTGCCGGCGCCGTTCAAACTGGCCGTCACCGGGACCCCGATGGAGAACAACCTGATGGAGCTGTGGTCGCTGCTGTCGGTGGCCGCGCCCGGCCTGTTCCCGAACCCGATCCGCTTCCGCGACTACTACGCCCGGCCGGTCGAGAAGCAGAACGACGTCGAGCTGCTCGCCCAGCTCCGACGGCGGATCAGGCCGCTGATGATGCGCCGCACCAAGGAACAGGTGGCGCCCGAGCTCCCGCCAAAGCAGGAACAGGTCCTGGAGGTGGACCTGCACCCGCGGCACCGCAGGCTCTACCAGACCTATCTGCAACGGGAACGGCAGAAGGTACTGGGCCTGGTCGACGACATGAACCGCAACCGCTTCACGATCCTGCGCTCGCTGACCCTGCTGCGCCAGCTCAGCCTGCACGCCGGCCTGGTGGACGACCACCACGCAGACCTGCCGTGCGCCAAGATCGACGCTCTGTTCGAGCAGCTCACCGACGTCGTCGACAGTGGTCACCGGGCCCTGGTCTTCAGCCAGTTCACCGGATTTCTCGGCAAGGTACGCGAACGGTTGTCCGCCCTCGGTGTGGAGCACTGCTACCTCGACGGCCGGACCCGCGACCGGTCCACCGTGCTCGAGCGGTTCAAGACGGGGTCGGCCCCGGTTTTTCTCGTCAGCCTGAAAGCCGGCGGGTTCGGCCTGAACCTGACCGAGGCGGACTACTGTTTCCTGCTCGATCCGTGGTGGAATCCCGCGACCGAGGAACAGGCGGTGGACCGGACGCACCGCATCGGGCAGTCCCGCAACGTCATGGTCTACCGCCTCGTCGCCCGGGACACGATCGAGGAGAAGGTGATGGCGATGAAGGACCGGAAGGCACGGCTGTTCTCCAGCGTCATGGACGACGGTGACGTGTTCAGCTCGACGCTCGACGCCGACGACATCCGCGAGCTGTTCGCCTGACGCCCCCGGACCGCCTCTGCCTCGTGGCCGGTGGCCTGACGGGCGCGGGCGGGTTCACCCGGTTCCACCGATGGGCGCCCATCGGGGCCTGTGGCCGGGCCGTCGACCGGCAGTTAGGCGAGGTCAGGGCGTCGGCGCCTGTCAGGGTGACGACGTCGGGTTCCACACACCGGGGCGGACCTCTACGGTGATGCCTCGTGCGGGTCATCTGGGCGGCGTTGGCCGCGATCGTCGTGTCCGTCGGGGTACTGACCGGCTGCAACGCGTCCCCCGCGGCGGACGCGGCCGCGGGGGACGCGGCCGCGGGGGGGACATCGGTGAGCACGTCGGCGGTGCCGATCGCGGCCGCCGGGGAGTGCGGAGGCAGGGTGACCGACCTCGCCGGGGTCGAGAAGCTCCTCTCCGAACCGGTCGGCTGCCCGGGCGGCACGAACAGCTTCTGGCACGGCGAACTCGGCGACGCGTGGACACCACCGCGGTTCGTCCCCTACCGGGACGGCCAGGTTCCGCAGGACGCCTGCGGCGCGCAGGTGAACGATCCCAAGCAGTTCGCGGACAACGCACTGTACTGCCAGCTCGACGACACCGTCGCCTACAGCGTCGACTTCATGACGGAGCTGTTCCAGGCGGGTGGAGCGTCCTACCCGCTGTTTGTGATCATGCACGAGCTGGGCCATCGGGGCGCCCGGATCGGCGGGACGATCGGCGTGGTGTCGCGCGCGGAGGAGAACCAGGCCGACTGCTTCGCCGGCCGCCAGGCCAAGAGCGCGCACGACGCCAAGCGCATCGCGTTCACCGACGCGCTGCAGGGCGCGCTGCTGTTCTACAGCATCGGCGACACCCGCGACAGTGGCTGGTTCGACCAGGAGGCGGCCTCCGCCCCGGGCGCCCACGGCACCCCCCGTCAACGCGCCCAGGCCTTCTCCTTCGGCTACCTGCGCGACAGCGACACCTGCCACCGGCTCGGCCAGTCCGAGAGCGGAAGCGTGCCGCTGTTCTGACCCAGCTACGCCAGTAGCGGGGTGATGTTGGCCGGCTGAGGCTGCCACCAGGGCGTGACCGGCACCTCGCCGCCGCCCTCGACCGGCTCGACGCCCTGCCCGCCGCCACCTGACAGCTGGCCGCCGAGCCCCCGCGCACCCGTCGCACCACCCCACCCCGACCTCACAGCCACCCCCACACCCCGGAAAGGACCCCGGCCCGCCCGGAGCAACATTCGGGCTCTCGGCGTACCCGAAACCGGCCGGGAAGCCCTCCCCACCGATTTCGATCACGAAACCGACCGGCAAACAATCACCATCACGCTACTGGCGGATTTGGGTCTGACCCCGGCGCCGCACCGGTCAAATCCATCGAATTATCTGGTCACGATCCGTTCCCCGGTCACGTCGCACCGACCGAGACGGCCAGCGCCGGACGGACCGGGGCGGGCAGCCATCCCGCTCCGGGCCGGTTCGGCACCTGACGCCAGCCCAGGCCGGGCACGAGCAGGGCCAGCTCTCCGGAGGGACGCCGGGCCAGCGGGATCCGCTCCTCCCAGCGTGCCGCACCGGCTCCCGTCGGCACGGTGAACCCGACGACGAGCTCGTCGGGCAGCGTCGCACCGGCGATGCCGAGCTCGTCCGGTCCGAGCGGGGTGCCGGTCGTCACCGTGAAGGTGTGCGTGATCCCGGGAGCGTCCGCGGGCCCGGCGTTCGCGGGCCCGAATTGGACGGTTCTGGTCGTGGCACCCAACCGGATGTATAGGGTGCCACCGGAGCCACCAGCACCACCGGGATCGCGCGCCGTCACCTGGACGCGGACGCGGTTGCCGGCGACTTGGCGCAGCGCGGTGAAGGACCCGAAGTAGCTCGCGGGCGCGGCCGGGTCGACGATCTCGTCGGGACGCAGCCGGTAGACCGCCCGGCCCGGCATCCGGTCGGGCAGGGTGGCCGTGCCGGCACCGATGTCGGCGGCGTACACCACCGGCCCGGCGAGGTCCGGGGTGTTCCGCAGCATCTGGTACGGCACCTGGGTGTAACGGCTCGGGACGCCGGGCGTCACGACGACCACCGCCGGGGCCGGGTAGCGGTCCGGCAGCAGGGCGTCGAGGAACGCGTTGCGGTCGTTCACCCATCGCTGGCCGGCGACCTTGTCCGGGATCGCGTCCACAGTGAGGAGGATCAGGCCCGCGGCGGCGAGGACCGCGATGACGGGTCTGCGCAGACCTGATCCGCGCAGAACGGGTCGCCGCGGGACGGGTCGGGCCGGCGGAGAGCCGGTGCCGGGCCACGGGGAGAACCACCGTTCGCTCATGGACCACACCCGGCGGGCGCCGTCGGCGGCGAGAATCATGATCGGGGCGAACGCGGCCAGATGGTAGTGCGGACCGAGACCGTTGAGCAGGCCCGGCATCGCGAACGCCGAACCCCACCAGAAGAAGTAGCCGCCACCGACGGCGGCGACGATGACGACCAGCAGGACGCGCTCGGGACGGCGGTGCGCCCGCAGCGCGCCGAAGATCGCGAGTACGAGGACCGCGACGCCCCCGAACACCCAGCTCGGGGCCGCCACGACGGTGCCGTGCAGGGCCTCGAGGGCGAGCCGGCGGGTGAACAGGAACGTCGGCTCCGAGGGCAGGATGCGACGCGGCCCGAAACCGAAGCGGTCCAGCGGATCGGAGGCCGACAGCGGCGCCCGGAGCGCAGAACCGGTCACCCGCCGGCAGTACGCCAGGAGCACGACAACGAACGGCGCCAGGCCGGCGAGTGCCCAGGCGGTCCGGTGCGCCACGGCACGCATGAACCGACCACCCGCGGACCGGCCACCCGCGGACCGCCACAGCCGCGCCAGCACGAACACCACGACGGGAACGGCGACGATCACCGCGTCGAAGGGCCGCAGGAGCAGGACGAATCCCAGGCCTGCCCCGCCGCCGATGAGCGACAGCCGCGCCCCGGTCCGGCCGCCACGCAGCAGCGCCGCGCACGCCAGGGTCAGCGTCGCGGCTCCGCACGCGTAGGCGAGGGGCAGCGAGGTGTGTACCAGGACGAGCGGGGACAGCGCGACGAACACCGCCGCCGTGACCGCGGTGACCGCGTCGTCGAAGAGCTCGCGGGCCAGCCGGTACGTCCCGGCCACCCAGCCGGCCGCCACCAGGGCCGGGGCGACGGCCATGGTGGCGAACAACGCCTGGGACGCGGCGAGCAGCGCCGGCCACCCGGGAAGGTACTTGGTGAACACCCGCCCGTCGTGCTCCCCGGTCAGCCAGGGCCGGAAGAACGGCTCGACGGTGTTCGCGTCCAGGGTGAGGCGGCCGTCGAGCAGCATGCGCGCCTGCAGGACGTAGGCCGCCTCGTCCGCGTCACCCGAGCCGTGCCGGTACAGCGTCGCCTGCAGGACCAGGCTGACGACAAACGAACACCCGCAGATGGCCGCGACGATCAGCGCCGGCGTGCGGCCCGACCGGCGGGCCCGGCGGCGGGCCGCCGTCGACCCGCCGTCCATCTGATGGACCGGCTTCGACGCACACCGACACGGCATAACAGACAACGGCATAACAGACATAAGCGTAGACAGCCGGTAACTGGCCATGACTGCCGGGTACCAGGTCAAAGGGTTCCGGTCACCGGGTTCCGGTCACCGGCGGGTCCCGACGTTGACAGCGGGTCAGCGCGGCCCGGTGCCGGGCGGGACGGCGTCCCCCCAGGAGGCCCGCCGGGCCCAGCGGTAGGCCTCCTTCTCGCTGCGGGAAACGACCACGTCACGCTGCCGCGGCATGACCACGTCACCCTGCCGCGGCGCCTCGCAGACCGTCAGGCGGACATGGCCCGAGCGGGCCCGCGGCACGCGCAGCACCCGACCGGCGGCGTGCGCGGGCGGCCGGCGCGACGCGACGAGGTAGGAGTACTTCTCGTCCTCGTACCCGAGCGCACCGTCCTTCATCGCCCGGTGCAGTGCGCTGCGCTCGACCCGCCGGCCGAAGTGGCACCAGTCCCCCGCCGTCATCGGGCAGTCGTCGTCGGCGGGGCAGGGCGCGGTGATGGTCGCGCCGGTCTCGACGAGCGCCGAGCGCGCGGCGCGGATCCGCGCGAAGCCGGCCGGGGTTCCCGCGTCGATGATGACCAACTCCGCCGCGGTGGCCCGCCACCACGCGGCCACGGCTGCGGCCCGGTCGCCGTCGGCGAGCTCGCCCAGCACATAGGCCGCCACTGTCAGGTCGGCCCGGTCCGCGCCGTCGCCGGGCGGGGTGAGCACGGACGTGCGCTGCCAGGTCGCGGTGCCCAGCGCCGGCGCGCCACCGCGGCGGGCCAGCCGGCGACCGACGTCGATCATCAGCGCGGACCGCTCGACCAGGACGGCCCGGGTCACGCCGGGGAAGACCGCCAGCGCGGCCCAGGTCGCCGTCCCGGGACCCGCGCCCAGGTCGAGGACGGACCCGGGCCGCCAGTCCGGGCGGCGCAGCGCCACCTCACCGAGAACCGCGCGGGTGACCGCCAGCGTCGCGGGCAGTCGGGCGGCGAGGTAGGCCTGGACGTGATCCGCCGTCAGCTCGCCGTCACCCGGTGTGGCGGTGTTCGCGCGATACCGGTCGGACAACTCCCGGTAGGCGCGGGACATCGCCCGCGCCGGCGGGGTCCCCACGGACGCGCCCGTCTCGGCCGCGGCCGCGGCGAGCAGACCGGCCACCACACCCTCGTGTCCCTCGTGTCCCTCGCGTCCCTCGCGTCCCTCGCGTCCCGACCCGTACCGCACGGTCGAAGCGTAGCCGCGGTGCCACGGCCCCGAACGAAATACGCTGACGCGAATCCCGCCCGGGGTGCCGCCGGTGCCCGTGGTGGGGGTCACGTCCAGGTCGACACGTCCAGGTCGACAACGTTGACCGACGAGCCAGCCGGCGGGGCAAGCCGACGGGTCAGAGCGAGGGCCCCGCGGTGGCCGCGGGAACCAGCCCGGCCGAGACGGTGTCGATGACGGCGGCCTGCTGGTCCGACAGATAGAAATGGCCACCGGGAAAGACCTTCAGCGTGAACGCACCGGTCGTGTGCGCCCGCCATTGTTCGGCCTCGGCCACGGTGGCCTTGGCGTCGGAATCCCCGACCAGCACGGTAATCGCCGTACCGATCACCGCGTCCGACGGGGCAGAATACGTTTCGATCGCCCGGTAGTCCGCCCGGGTGGGCGGCAGGATCAGCTTCAGTATTTCGGGATCGGCGAGGATGCGCGGGTCGGTTCCACCAAGCGCACGGATTTCCCGCAGAAAACCCTCGTCGTCCAGGAGATGCACGGATTCGGCGCGGGAGGCCGACGGGGCTCTGCGGCCGGATGCGAACAGCACGAACGGCACCGGGCCGCCCGCCGCCTCCAGCCGGCGGGTCACCTCGAAGGCGACGGTCGACCCCATACTGTGACCGAAGAACGCCAGCGGGCGGTCGGTGAGGGGACGCAGCACGTCGGCAATGCGGTCCGCGAGGGGTTCGATGGCCGTCTCGGGCCTCTCCGTCCGCCGGTCCTGGCGGCCCGGATACTGCACCGAACGCACCTCGGCGACCGGCGACAATGCCCTGGATAGCGGAACGTAGAAGCTTGCCGCGCCGCCCGCATGGGGAAAACAGACAAGCCGCGGGGCGCTCGCCGACGCCGGATGGAAACGCCTCAGCCACAGATCGACGTCACTGGACACGGCCACCGCCGCGGTCGGATACTCGCATGATGATAGTACACCGCTCTCGTGATGGAATCGAATTATCCGGGGAATCCCTCAGTCTCCAGCTTAGGCGATGCAAGGGTTCCCGGGGCTCTTTTCCGCTCGGCGTTCGACTCGGCGTTCGACACATCACCTCCGGCAACAGGACCACTAGGTGGCGGGCGGCCCGGTGTGGGAAACGGGAAAGTGTGGCGGGTTAGCAATGGCGGAGACTGTGGACCGTGACTAACCCTCTACAGTTCGGGCGCCGGGCGCCGGGGCGCCGGGGCGTGGCGGGTCGTCGACGGCCGCGGCCCGCATGCGGTCCACCACCAGTGTGGCGATCGCGGCGGCGACCGAAACGAGACCTCCGATGTAGAACCCGGCGCGGGCGCCACGGTGCTCGGTGAGCCAGCCGACGAACAGGGCACCTAGCGGCGTCGATCCCTGCAGGATCAGGGTATAGATCGCCATCACCCGGCCTCGGTACTGCGGATCGCTGCCGAGCTGGATGCGGTGGTTCGCCGCCTGAGCGAAGTAGATCGTCGCGAAGCCGGTAGGGATCAGGAGCACGGCCGCCGTGGCATAGCTGGGCGCCCAGCCGGTCACCGTCTCCAGCAGGCCGAACGCGAGCGCGGATCCGATCACCATGCCGGCCGACGGGCGGGTGCGGCGGGCGGTCGTCACGAGGGCCGCGAGCAGCGATCCGGCGGCGAGCCCGCTGGTGAGCAGCCCGAAGGCCGCCGCGTCGGCATGAAATACCGTCCTGGCGAGCAGGGGCACGGTGAGCTGGAAGTTCAGGCCGAACAGCCCGATCGTCGCGACGAGTCCAAGCACGAGCACCAGGTCCTCCCGGCCGAGCACGTACCGCAGTCCGTCGACGACGCGGGTGGAGGTCGCCCGGCGCGCGTCGCGGTGCATCTCGGCCGGGCGCATCATCCGCAGACCCACCACCGTCGCGAGGTAGCTCACGGCGTTGAACATCATGACCGGGCCGGTACCGAAGCCGCCGATCAACGGGCCGGCGACGGCCGGGCCGGCGACCCGGGCGACGTTGAAGTACGCCGCGCTCAGCGCCGACGCGTTGGGGAGGAGTTCGGCGCCGACCAGCTCGCTCACGAATGCCATCCGGGTCGGCATCTCGACGGCGTTCACGAGACCGAGGCCCAGTGCGAACAGGCAGATGTGCCACAGCCGGACCGTGCCGGTTAACACCAGCAGCGACAGCGCCAGGGCGAGCAGTCCGGAGGCCAGGTTCGCGACGGTCAGTAGCCGGCGTTTGTCGTAGCGGTCCGCGAGCCTTCCGCCGTAGAGGGTCAGCAACAGCATCGGGGTGAACTGCAGGGCGGTCACGAGGCCCAGGGCTGTTCCCGAGTCGCCGCTCAGCGAAAGGACGAGCCAGTCCTGGGCCACGACCATCATCCAGGTTCCCGTCACGGACAACACCTGGCCACCCGCGAAGAGCCGGAAATTGTAGACGGACAAGGAACGGAAGGTGCCCTTGATGATGGTCTTCTCCTCGGGACGACGAAGTCATGAGGCGAACAGCGCGCCCGGCCCCACTGCCCACATCGACAATGATGGGGCGCGCGGCCGAGACTGTCCCCGTTCTCGTGTTCTCGCCGTTGGGACTGTTCTCACCATCGGTAGCGATTCTCACTGTCGGTAGCGATTCTCACCATCGGGAGCGCTGGGAAGATTCGCCCGGTCCCCGCCCACCGTGCGAGAAGCGACACTCACGGCGGCGCGGGCCGGTCAATGGTCAGATCGCGCGGCCCGGGTTGAGGATGCCGGCCGGGTCGAAGACCTGACGGAGCCGGAGTTGCAGGTCGTGGCTGCGTGAGCCGAGCTCCGTGGCGAGCCAGCGCCGTTTGAGCACCCCGACGCCGTGCTCGCCGGTCACCGTTCCGCCCAGGTCCAGCGCGGTGGCGAAGATCTGCTCGGCGGCGTGCCAGGCACGCTCGGGGATGGCGGGGTCGGCGGGGTCGACCACGATGATGGGATGCAGGTTGCCGTCGGCGGCGTGGGCCAGAGTGAAGATGTCCACGCCGGTGGCGGCGCCGATCTCGACGATGCGCGCGGCGGCCTGCGCCATCCGGCCGCGCGGCACGGCGATGTCCTCGATGAGCACCCGGCCGAGGCGCTCCAGCGCGGGTAGCGCCGAGCGGCGCGCGGCGAGCAGCGCCTCCGCCGTGGCCTCGTCCACCGACCGCCGGACCCTCCTCGCCCGCTCGGCGAGAATGCCCTCGACGGCATCGGCCTCCTCTCCCGCGCCCGACCCGTCGGTCTGGACGAGCAGGAAGACCTCGCCGGCGGAGGCAAGGTCGCTGCCGGTGGCGGCGTCGACGGCCCGCACCGTGCGGCCGTCGAGCAGTTCGGCCACGGCCACGACGATCCCGGCGACGCCAAGCGCGGTGACGGCCTCGGCGGCCTCGGCGAAGGTGTCGAAGAAGGCCGCCAGGATGACCGTGGAGCGCGGCGCGGGCCGCAGCCGCACGGTGGCGCCGACGACCACCCCGAGAGTTCCCTCCGATCCGACGAACAACCCGGTCAGGTCGTAGCCGGCGACCCCCTTGACGGTTCGCCGCCCGGTGCTGATGCGCTCGCCGTCTGCGAGGACGACGTCCAGACCGAGCACCGACTCCCGGGTCACGCCGTACTTCGCACAGCTCAGGCCCCCGGCGTTCGTCGCGATGTTCCCGCCGATGGTGGAGATGGCCGCGCTCGCCGGATCCGGCGCGTAGCACAGGCCGACCTCGCGGGCCGCCCGATCGAGATCGGCGGTGATCACGCCAGGCTCGACGACCGCGACCGCGTCGGTAACCGACAGCTCGCGGATGCGGTTCATTCCGGACAGGTCGAGCACGACGCTGCCCGCCGAGGCCGCGGCTCCCCCGGCGAGGCCGGTACCGGCGCCGCGCACCGTCACCGCTACCCGCGCCGCGCTCGCCGCCCGCAGCACCGCCTGGACGTCGGTCACCTCGCGCGCGAACGCGACGCCGATCGGGCGGCCCGCGGGCTGCCAGCCGGACCGGTCCCACCGGTGGGCGTTGACGACGGCCGGATCGGTGCTCCACTGCCCGGCCGGCAGCGCGACCGCGAACCGCGCCGGGGTCATTGCGGACCCGTGGCGACGGGCCGGTCGGGGTCGGCCGACCAGGCCGACCAGGAACCCGGGTACAGGGCGGCGTCGATGCCGGCGACGGCGAGCGCGGCGATCTCGTGGGAGGCCGTCACTCCGGATCCGCAGTACACCCCGACCGGCCGCGCCCGCCCGCCGGCCCCGTTCCCGTCGCCGCCGACGCCGACGTCGCCGCCGCCGCCGACGCCGAGGGCCGCGAACCGGGCCCGCAGCTCGTCCCGGGGCAGGAACCGGCCACTCGCGTCGAGGTTCTCCCCCGTCGCGGCGCTCACCGCTCCCGGGATGTGGCCGGCGCGCGGGTCGATCGGTTCCACCTCGCCGCGATACCGCTCGGCCGCACGGGCGTCGAGGAGGACACCCTCGCGGGCCACCCGGGCGGCGCCGTCCGCGTCGAGCACCGGCAGCTGACCGGCGTGCAGGACGATGTCGCCGGGCGCCGAGATGATCTCGCCGGTCTCGAGCGGGAACCCGGCCTCCTGCCAGGCCGCGAGTGCCCCGTCGAGGATGCGGACGTCGGCGACGCCCGCCCAGCGCAGCAGCCACCAGGCCCGGGCGGCGGACAGCCCGCCGACCGCGTCGTAGACCACGACCGCACGCCCGGCGGTCAGCCCCCAGCGCCGGGCGGCCTGCTGGAGGTTGACGAGCTCGGGCAACGGATGCCGCCCGGCGGTCCCGCCCGGTGCGGCGGCGAGCTCGGTGTCCAGGTCGACGTAGACCGCGCCCGGCAGGTGGCCCTCGCGGTAGTGGTCGTGCCCGTGGGGGTCACCCAGGGCCCAGCGGACGTCGAGCAGCAGCGGCGGGCCGGGCGAGAGCAGCTCGTCGTGCAGACGTCTCACGTTGACGAGGACCTCCCCGAGCGCCACGCCGGCACGTGTCCTGCCGGCATCCGGGGCCACGTCGGCATAGGGGACCACGTCGGCATAGGGGACCACGCCGGCATAGGGGACCACGCCGGCAGGTGCCGAGGCCAGCAGGGCGGCGAGGTCGGCCTGGTCGAATCCGCCCGGCGGCGTGCCGGTGCGCGCCGCGGTGGCGATCCGCCGCTGCACCCCGGCGTTGACCGGTGCCGCCAGCCCGTGCAGGCGGGCCAGCAGCACGATCTCGCCGTTGAGGAAGTCCGACTCGACCGACCCGCCACGCGCCAGGCTCTGCCAGGTGGAGCTGCCCTCCCGGGAGAAGCCGGGGATCTCGTGCGGAACGAGGCCGGACAGGTCGAGCCCGTCGTCCGGACAGACGCCGGCGGTCTCCACGCCGGCCGCGGCGAACACCCGCCGCGCCTCCTCGACCAGCACGGCAGCCGCCGCGTCGCGCAGCTCGCTCGGAGCGTAGATCGCGTCGAGGTTGTAGGCCAGATTGCCCAGCAGCTTGCCGGCCTTGCGTCGGTCGATGTCCGCGACGACCGCGACGGCGAACGAGGCTCGGCGCAGGTCGGCCGCGACAGCCTCGGCGGTCGGGTCGTCAACGGCGCCGCGAGGGGCGCGGCCCAGGTAGAAGGCCGCCGCGAGCGGGGCCGCCGGGGACACGACCTCGCCGGGTCGCACGTGCGAGGAGGGGCTGAGGACGACCGCGTCGATCACCGTGGCGAACCGGCGCAACGCCGTACGGGCGTTCTCGATCCCGTTCTGAAGCAGCACGACGGGCAGCGCCTCCGCCGCCGTGCGCCGCGTGCCGTCAACGTCAACCGGCCGCCATGCCCACTGCGCGAGCAGCGCCTCGGAGTCCTGCGACTTGGTGGCGAGGACGAGCACGTCGTCACCACGCAGGTCGACCTCGTCCGGGCCGCCGACGACGTCGAGGGGGATCCGCCGCTCGTCGGGCTCACCGCCGGGCGTGGCCGGCGGTCGGATGTAGCGCAGCCCGCCCGCCCGCAGCGCCGCGAGGTTCGCGCCCCGGGCCACGACGACGACGTCGATCCCGGCGAGCCGCAGCTCCACGGCGACGGTCGCGCCGACGGCCCCGGCTCCGATGACGATGTACCTGCGACTCACCGTGCGTGCGTACCCGCGACTCACCGTGCGTGCGTACCTGCGACTCATCGTGCGTCCTTTCCTTGGGCGGCGGCGAGTGCGGCCGCGAACCGTTGCCCGGGAATCGCGCCGAGCAGCTCGCGGGTGTGGTCCTGCGTCGGCGCGGTGAGGACGTCGGCCGCCGGAGCACTCTCGACGATGCGGCCGGCGCGCAGCACCGCGACCTCGTGGGCGAGCTGGGCCACGACGGCGAGATCGTGGGAAATGAAGAAGTAGGCGACCCCGAGCTCCTGCTGCAGCCGCAGGAGCAGGGTCAGGATCTGGTCCTGCACCGACACGTCGAGCGCCGAGACGGGTTCGTCGAGGAAGACCAGCTCGGGTTCGATCGCGAGTGCCCGGGCGATCGCGACCCGCTGGCGCTGGCCGCCGGAGAGCTCGATCGGCCGGCGGCCGCGGAACGCGGCGGGCAGGGCGACCTGATCGAGCAGCTCGCGCACCCGGGCGGCGCGGCTGGCCCGGTCGCCGACGCGGAAGGAGAGCAGCGGCTCGGCGATGCTCTCCCCGACGGTGAACCGCGGGTCCAGTGAGGAGAACGGGTTCTGGTGGACAAGCTGGAACCGCCGCCGCAGCGGCCGCAGCTGCGACCAGCCGGCGGAGGTGATGTCCTGCCCGTCGAGGTGGATCCGGCCGCTGGTCGGCTTCTCCAGGCCCATCGCGATGCGCGGCGCGGTGGTCTTGCCCGACCCGGACTCGCCGAGGAGGCCCAGGGTCTGGCCCGCCCGCACCGACAGGGACACCTCGTCCAGCGCCCGGAAGACCCGCTCCCCGCCCCGGGTCCGGGGCAGCCGGAAGTCCTTCGTGATCCCCTCTAGCCGCAGCAGCTCGGGAGCCGGGGGCGCCTCGGGGAAGCGCGGGACGAGGCCGCCGGTGGACGACAACGCCGGCGCCACCTCGATGAGGTGGCGGGTGTAAGGGTCGCGCGGGGTGCGCAGGATCGACGCCGGTGCCCCGCGTTCGACGACCCGGCCGCGCCGCATCACGACGACCCGGTCGGCCTGGTCGGCCGCGACCCCGAGGTCGTGGGTGATGATGAGCAGCGAGGTGCCGGACTCGGCAACCAGGCGGCCGAGATGGTCGGGGATCCGCCGCTGCACGGTGACGTCGAGCGCGCTCGTCGGTTCGTCGGCGACGATGAGGCGCGGATGCGCGGCGATCGCGATCGCGATGAGGACCCGTTGCCGCATGCCGCCGGAGAGCTGGTTCGGGTACTGCCGGGCCCGCAGGACCGGGTTGTCGAGCCCGGCCCGGTCGAGCGCCTCGACCACCTCGGCGGAGACGAGCCGCTTGTCAACGCCGCTGCGGCGCACGGCCTCGGCCGGCTGCCCGCCGATCCGCATCGTCGGGTTGAGCCCGACCATCGGGTCCTGCGGGACCAGTCCGATCACCGTGCCGCGGATCGTCCGCAGCACCCGCTCGGACGCGCCGGTCACGCCGGTGCCCGCGACGGACAGCCCGGTGAGCTCCACGATGTTCCGGCCCGCCACGGCGTCCGCCTTCGTGCTCACCGTGCTCACGGCATTCACGCGCTCACCGTGTTCACCATGTTCACCGCTGCACCTCTTCGATCGTGCGGGCAATGTGGTTGAGGCTGAACACGACCAGCCCGACGAACAGACCCGGCAGCAGCGACAGCCAGGGGCTGGTGATGAGGAAGTTGCGCCCGTTCGAGATGAGTGTCCCCCATTCTGCCGCCGGTGGCGGGGCACCGAAGCCCAGGAAGCTGAGCGAGGAGATGACGAGCACGGCCGTCCCGAAGTCGAGGACCGCGAGCACCGCCACCGGACCCCACGAGTTGGGCAGGATGTGTTTCCACAGCACCCGACCCCAGGATGCGCCCCCGGTGCGGGCGGCCTCGACGTAGGCTTGGCCCTTGACCTGGACCACCTGGGCCCGGGTGGTCCGCGCGAACTGCGGCACGAGGGCCACCGCCACCGCGACCGCCATCGGCACCAGGCCGAACCCGAGGGCGGTGACGATCGCGAGCGCCAGCAGCAGCGGGATCGCGAGCAGAACGTCCACCACGCGCATGAGGAACACGTCGATCCAGCCGCCGAAGAATCCGGCGAGGACACCGATCGCGAGACCGACGACGACCGCGATGAGCACGGACGCCCCGGTTGCCCGGACCGTCATGGCGGAGCCGTGGATGACCCGGGTGAACAGGTCCCGGCCGAGTTCGTCGGTGCCGAACAGGTGGTGGAGGCTCGGGCCGCGCAGCTTCTCGGTGGGCGAGGTCGCGATTCCTGGCGAGGATGTTCTCGGGCATCAGTTCCTGCCTAGTTGACCCGGGGCGTCCACGCGACGCGTGGGTCGAGAAGCGAGTAGAGCAGGTCGACGAGCAGGTTGACGGTGACGAACAGGGCCGCGGCGATCAGGACGATCGCCTGCACGACAGGCACGTCCTGGCTGAGGACCGACTGCTGGGCCAGGAGCCCGATGCCGCTGCGGGAGAAGACGGTCTCGACGACCACGGCGTTCGCCACCATGTGGCCGACGAGGACGCCGAACAGGGTCAGCGCGGGCAGCACCAGGCTGCGCCACCCGTCCGTGCCCGTGGCCGGGAACCAGCCGAGGGAGAAGGCGAAGATCTGGATGAGCAGCAGCCCCACGAAGAAGGGCGGCAGCGAGATGGCGACGGCGGGCAGCCGGGGCAGCAGCGCCCGCGCCGGCCCCCACTGGAGGTAGCTGGCGAGGTAGGCGACCGTGACGCCGAGCACCGCCATGAGCACGACGGCGACCGCCGCGAGGGCGAGGGTCGTGGGCAGCTTGTCGGCGAGCAGCGCGCCGACGGTCGTGTTCTGGGTGAGCGAGAGGCCGAAGTCGAGGTGCAGCGCGTCCCAGAGGGGGCGAAAGTACTGCCCGGGCACGGGATCGTCAAGGCCGACGCGGACGCTGTCCTCGGCGATGTAGGTGACGTCGATGCCGTCGAGGTGGGCGGCGCCCTTGAAGGCGACCTTCACCGTGGTGGGGTCGACGACCGTCGTCGCCTTGTAGTTCGCCAGGTAGCTCAGGCCCAGCGTCGACTTGGCGCCGAGCGCGTGCAACCCGTCAAAGGCCGTCTTCACCGCAGCCGCGTCGAGCGTGGTGCCGTCGCTGAAGGTCACACCTTTACGCAGCGAGAACGTGTACTCGCTGGCGTCGGGGCTCACCGTCCAGCTGTTGGCCAGCCAGGGAACGATCTTCCCGGTGCTGGGATCCTGATCGGTCAGTGAGTCGGCGATGTTCCGGTCGAGGCTGCGCGTCTCTATCCAGTACACCTGGTTGGGGTCGACGCAGTTCTGGAGGTCCGACCAGAGGGCGATCTTCAGCCGCCCGCCGGGGACGGGGGTCCCGCCCGACGCCGTGCTGCCGCCGCCGTTCCCGCAGGCCGCGAGCGTGACGGTCGTGAGGACGGAGACGGCCGCTGCGGCCAGCCTTCGCGTCGTTCGGTGCCGGTGCGGGGTAGTCGGGGTAGTCGGGGTAGTCATGGTGATGGTGCTCCTGGAGGTGCTCCTGGAGGTGCTCCTGGACGAGACGACGAGGTCGGCGTCGATTCGGGTGGTGCGGGCGGGGCAGGGGACCGCACAGCGGGAGCTGCGGTGGCGAGGGTCCGGCGACCGGCGATCAGCAGCGCCGTGTCCTCCTGGGGGGGATGGACGCGGACGCAGTGCACGTCGCGCAGGTGCCGTTCGAGCGGGTTGTGCCGCGTCAGGCCGGGGTTGCCGATGGCTGCGACGGCGGTCTGCACGGCGGTGATGGCGGCCCGGGCGACGAGGGGCTTCGCGAGCACCGCACGCTCCGCGGCGTCCGGCGCGCCCTCATCGAAGCGGCGGGCCACCCCGAAGGCGACCTCCTCGGCGGCGACGAGCTGCGCCTCGATCTCCCCGGCGATCGTCTGGATCCGCTCGGTGGTGGCGATCGGCCGGCCCAGCGACGTCGGAACGCGTTCGTTCGCGAAGCGCACGAAGAACTCCTGTGCGGCCCGCGCCACCCCGACATACAGGGCGGTGGCGCCGATCGTGACGGCGGCCAGGCTCGTGTCGGCAGGCTGGGCGGAGCGGGGCACCCCCCGGAAGTTCCCGGTGGGGATCTCGACGTCGGTGTAGATCACGTCGTGGGTGCTGCTTGCCCGCAGCCCGAAGTGGTCCCAGGTGCGCACGATGCGGATTCCGGGGCTGTCAGCCGGCACGATCGCGTGTCCCAGCAACGGGTCGTCGTCCTCGGTCGCCGCCCATGCCAGGTGGTAGCTCAGGCCCTCCGAGCTCGTCGCGTAGCCTTTGTGCCCAGTCAGCACCCAACCGTCGGCGGTACGACGGATCTTCGTGGCGGGCAGTCCGCCGCGGACCGGGGCGCCCAGCTCCGGCTCGGCCCGGACGGCGTTGAGCAGGACCGGCCGGGTCAGCGAGTCGGCGATCATCGTCCGGTAAAGATCGTCGGGCCAGAAGGGATCGCGGGCCTGCCGCACGTGCTGGAAGACGGTCATCAGGGAGCGCAGCGCCGTCGGGAGCGCAGCGCCGTCGGGCCGGGCGGCGAGGACCGCGTCAACAGCAGCGACAGCAGGAGGATGCGAGGATCCCGAAGTCGACGACTCGCCGCCGCGTCAGCACGCACCGGCCGAGCGGGTCCCGCGCCCGACGGCAGGCCCCGGCCCGGGCCGTGACCAGCCCGTACGCCATGACCAGCCCATACTCGGATGCGCTCGACCTGCCGACCATGTTCCTGAGAGTGGTGCCTTTTCCAACCAATGTCCAACGCGGATTCGTGATCGAACTAATCACGAAACGTAATCAATTCGTGTTATAGTGCGCCCGTGTCCCCCGTGCTCGATGTAACGGCTTTGCGAAGTTTCGTCACCATTGCCGACTGCGGGGGCTTCCGCCGCGCCGCGCACCTGCTGTGTATCTCGCAGTCCGCCGTGAGCCAGCATGTCCGCCGGTTGGAGAAGGCGATCGGCCGCCCGCTGGTCGAGCCGGACGGTCGCGCCACCCGGTTCACTCCGGATGGTGAGCTGCTCCTGACCGCGGCCCGGCGGATCCTCGCCCTGCACGACGGCGCGCTCGAGCAGCTGGGGGTCGGCCGGCGGGAGGGCGGCGCGCCCGCGGAGCTTCGGACGATCACCGTCGGGGCGACCGAGCACGCCGCCGACCATCTGCTGCCGTTGTGGATGTCCACCCTGACCACCGGTTTTCCCGAGGCTCAGATCCGGTTCCGCCTCGACCGGGGAGCCCGGCTCACCGAGGCCCTCGACCAGGGTGCCGTCGACGTCGCCGTGCTCCTGGGAACGGCACGGGGCGCGGTGGCCCGCCCCGCCGGCTGCCTTCCCCTCGCCTGGTACGCCGCCGCCGGCTGGACTCCTCCGCCGCCGGACCGGCCGCTGCCCCTCGTGGCGATCAACGATCCCTGCACCATTCGCAGCCAGGCGTTGAGCACCCTGGCGCGGGTCGGGCGCACGGCATGGGTGGTCGGTGAGGCAGGCCATCTCGCCGGTGTGCTGCACGCCGCCCGCGCCGGGGTCGGGGTGGCTCTGCTCGCCGACGTCGGGCCGGTTCCCCCGGGGCTCGAACGGCGCCACGACCTGCCCGCCGTTGCGCCCGAACCCCTGCACGTGCGCGTGCGTCGCGGAGCGCCACCGCGGCTGGGCCAGCTGGTCGGTGACGCCGTCGAGGCCGCCCTGGCCTGAGCTCCGGCCCGGCATGACAGCGCTCCGGCCCGGCATGACAGCGGGTGGTTTCGGGCATGCCGAACATGGAGGTGGTCCGGATGACGGATGCGCTGTCGACGTTGGGCCCGCCGGCAGGCGTCACACAGCCGGACACAGTAGTGACGGATCTCCTCGAGATCCTGCGCCGGCATCTGCGGATGGACGTCGCGGGGCTGGCCCGGATCGACGGGGATCTGCTTGTCCTGCAGGTTCTCAGCGGGGACGCACGGGGGTTCAGGTTGGCGCCGGGTTCGACGATCCGCCGCGAGCATGCCCTGCTCGGGCGGGTGCTGTCCGGCGAGATACCGGAGATCGTCGCGGACACGCGCACCGATCCGCGCACCGCGGACGCGGGCGTCGTCCGCGAGTTGGGCGTCGGCGCGTACGCCGCGGCGCCGGTCGCCGACAACGACGGCGAGGTGTACGGCATAGTCGGCTGCCTCGCCCACGACGCGCTCCCCCACCCACGCGACCGCGACGTGCACTTCCTGCACCTGTTGGCGGCCTTCCTGAGCGACGCGGTCCTCGACCTGCACCGCCTGTGGGAACAGCGACGCCGCATCTGGCAGGAGGTGAGCGACCTCATCGACGCGGGCGGCCCAAAGATGATCTTCCAGCCGATCTTCAGGCTCACGGACGAGCGGATCGTCGGGGTCGAGGCGCTGTCCCGCTTCCCCCACACGACCGGCGATGCGCAGCAGTGGTACAACGACGCCGCAACCGTCGGCCTGAGCATCGAACTGGAACTCATGGCGATCCGCCACGCGCTGACCGTCCTGCCGACGCTCCCGTCCGACCTCACCCTCGCCGTCAACGCCTCGCCGTCCACCATCACCTCCGGCCTGGTCGACATCCTTCCCGACCGGGGGGCCGATCGCCTCATCGTGGAGATCACCGAGCACGAGCACATCGGCGACGACTCGGAGCTGCTGGTCGCCGTCGGCGTGCTGCGCCGCCGCGGGGTCCGCATCGCGATCGACGACGTCGGCACCGGCTACGCGGGCCTGGAACAGCTCATCCACCTGCGCCCGGAGATCATCAAACTGGATCGGGTCCTCACCCACGGGATCGACACCGATCCGGCCAGGCGCGCCATCGCGACGGGACTGGTGCAGGTCGCCGGCGAGATCGGCGGCTGCGTCATCGCCGAGGGCATCGAAACCCCGATGGAGCTCGACACGGCGATGGCGGCCGGGATCCCCTACGGCCAAGGCTACCTGCTCGGCCATCCCACCACGACCGCCGGGGCCGCCTGGGTGGAGCACTCCGCGCACCGGCCGACGGCCGCCGAACCGGAACCGGTGCCGGCCACCTCCTCCCGGCGGCTCGGCTGAGCCCGTGGCGGCTACCGGCTGGCCCCACAGCCGCAGCGCCAGCACGAGGTACCAGCCGGGGTGACGCCAAGGTGACAGTGTGGCTACCCGGCGGTTGCGCAGGCCATACGCTCACCAGCCATGACCGCGGTGGCTACGGGGGTACGGCGCCGGGCGGCGACCCCGCCGGGCCGGCTGCGCCTGCTGTCCGTGCTCGTGGTCCTCGCGCTCGTCGCACTGTGGGTTACCGCCCTCGGCGCCACGCAGACCCGCCGGCACGCGATCGACACCCTGACCAAGGACAGCGGCGCGTCCTTCATCGCCGCCCAGAGCCTGCGCGCCGAGCTCTGGGCGGCGGACGCCACGGCGGCCCGTGCCTTCCTCGCCGGCGGCGTCGAACCACCGGGGCAGCGTGCCGCCTACGCGCGCAGCATCGCCGCGGCGGGCGACCGCGTCGTCGATCTCGCCCGCGCCGGTGGTCCGCGCCAGCCCCTGGCCGTGCTCTGCGCGCAACTGCCCGTCTACACCGGCCTGGTCGAACGGGCCCGGGCGAACAACCGGCTCGGCCTCGCCGTCGGCGGGGCCTACCTGCGGCAGGCGTCCGCGCTGATGCGGGACACCATCCTGCCCGCCGCCGACGCGCTGGCCACCGCCGACGCCACCGACATCGACCACGGCTACCGGCGGGCGAGCTCCTGGCACCAGGTGTTCCTGGTCGGCGCCGTCGGCGCCGCGACGCTCGCCGGGCTCGTCGCGCTGCAGGTGCGGCTGTTCCGGCGCACCCACCGGATCCTCAATCTGCCGCTGCTCGCCGCCACGGCGCTCACCGCGATCATCCTCGGGTTGACGCTGACCGCGTTCGGCGTGGAACGTGGCCGTCTCGTCGAAAGCCGGGACCACGGGTACGTCCCGATGACGCTGACCGCGCAGGCCCGGGTGCTGGCATTACGGGCATGGGGTGACGAAAGCCTGTCGCTGGTCGCCCACGGCAACGGCGTGGAACTCGACGAGGACGCCCGCGCCGCGGCCGCCCGACTGGGCTACGACGACAGGGGGCGCCGGAGCGGGACCGGGGTTCTGCCGGCGACGGTGGCCCTGCGCGGCCCGGACGGCCCGGCCCGCGCCGCCCTGGAACCGGCCTGGCGCGGATACCAGGCGACAAGCCTGCGGGTCGGTAACCTGGTGTCCGATGTCGGCGGGTTCCAGCAGGCGGTGGCCGTGGCGCTCGGCGAGGGCACGACCTCCTTCACCCGGTTCGACGACGCCTCGGAAGCGGTGTTCACGACCAGCCGTACCCGCTTCGAAGCGCGCCTGTCCGCCGCCGGCGAGGCGCTGAACCGCCTGCCGCTCGGCGCCACCGTGGCGCTCGGGCTCGCCGCGGCCCTGGCCTTCGTCGGCATCCAGCTGAGAATCAACGACTACCGGTGAGCCGATGATGATCATCCGGGTCGCGACGGCGCGAGCGGTGACGGTACTGATTACCGTCGCCCTGGCGGTCGGCGTCACCGCCTGCGGCACGGTCGACAGTCCGCTGCCGGCCCAGGCCCGACCCCTGGCCCCCGCGACGCCGACGCCCCCGCGGCCCGCCGCCCTCACGCCTGCCGCCCTCACGCCTGCCGCCGCGGCCGTGACGCCGACACCCACCTGCGACGATCCGCAGGCCAGCTGGCGCCCGCCGGGCCGGCTGCCCTCGCCGGGCGCGATGCCCACGGGCACCGTCCTGGAGACGATCGAACGCCGCGGCTACCTCATCGCCGGGGTGCTGGCCGACGTCCCGCCCTTCGGGTCGATCAGCCCGTTCACCGGCCAGTTCGAGGGCTTCGACGTGGAGATCGCCAACCTGGTCGGCCGGAGGATCTTCGGCGCGGACGGACACGTGCGGTTCCGCGCGGTCACCTACGCCGAGCGCATCCCGGTCCTGCGCGACGGCGCCGTCGACGTCGTCGTGGCGACCATGACGACGAACTGCGAGCGGCGCGCGCTGGTGGACTTCTCCGCCGTCTACTACAACGAGACGCAACGGGTCCTGGTCCCCCGCGACTCGCCGTACCAGGGGATGGACGATCTCGGTGGGCGACGGGTCTGCACGGCGGCCGGCGCGGCGGCCGGCGCGGCGGCGACCATCCGGCGGGCACCGTCGCGCCCGGTGCTGCGCACCGTGCCGAACATCGCCGACTGCCTCGTGCTGCTCCAGGCCGGGGAGGTCGACGCCGTCATGACCACCACGGCCATCCTCAACGGGATGGCCGCCCAGGACCCGCGGCTGTACGTTGTCGGACCGGCCCTGTCGGACGAGCCGGACGCGGTCGCCGTCAGCCTCGACCATCCGGAACTGACCCGCTTCGTCAACGGCGTGCTGGCCCGCGCGATCGCCGACGGCACCTGGAAACGGCTGGCCCGGCGGTGGCTGTCGGCACCGTTCGCCCCGCCGCCGACGCCACCGGTCGCCCGCTACCGGGACTGACCGATGATGATCTCTCGGTGGGAGATGGACGCGGTCCTGACCCGGCTGCGTTCGGGGGGCGCTCCCCCTCGCCCACCCCTCACCTCAACCCCGATCTCAACCACGATCTCAACCACGATCTCAACCGAGGAGCGTGCGTGAACGCGGTCATCCCCTGCCCGGAGCCGGACTGCGGCGGCGTCGTCGAGGACGGGTCGCGGACCGCACCGAGCCGGCTGGGCGCGGGTCTGGTCGAGGTGCCCGAGCCCGACGTGCCCGAGCCCGACGTGCCGGACCCGGCGTCGATGCTGCTGGCGGACCCGCAGATCCCGGAACGGCGGCGGGCCTGTGCCGGGTGCGGCGCGCCGGTGGGACGCGCCCGGGGCCGCCGGCCCGCGCGTCCCGAGGGCTTCTGCCCGGGATGCGGCCAGCCGTTCTCGTTCCGTCCCACGCTGCACGCCGGTGACCGCGTCGGGCCGTACGAGATCGCGGGGGCCCTCGCGCACGGCGGCCAGGGCTGGATCTACCTCGCCCGGGACCCGAGCGTCGCGGAGGGCTCCTGGGTCGTGCTCAAGGGCCTGCTCGACTCCGGCGACCGCGAGGCACAGGCCGCGGCCATCGCCGAGCGCCGGTTCCTGGCCTCCGTCGACCATCCGGCGATCGTGCGGATCTTCACCTTCGTCGAGCATGCCGGCACGAGCTACATCGTGATGGAGTACATCGGCGGCACCTCGCTGCGGGAGGTGCTGTGCCGGCGTCGGGCCGACGCCGGCCGGCCCGACCCGCTGCCGGTCACCCAGGCCGTCGCCTACCTCCTCGCGGCGCTGCCCGCCTTCGCCTACCTGCACCGAAACGGCCTGGTGTTCGGCGACTTCACACCCGACAACGTGATGCTCGGCCGGGAGACACCGCGCCTGATCGACCTCGACGCGATCCGTCGCATCGACGACGGCGCAGTAGCCGGAGCCGGCTGCGGCACCCTCGGCTACCAGGCACCCGAGGTGCCCACCACCGGCCCCTCGGTCGCCTCCGACCTGTTCGCCGTGGGACGCACTCTCGCGACCCTCATCCTGGACTTCCGCGGTAACACCTCGACCTACCTGCACACGATGCCACCGGCGGCGGACCATCCCGTCCTCGCCCGGCACGAGTCGCTGTACCGGTTCCTGCTCAAGGCGACCGCGCCCGATCCCGACCGCCGCTTCACCGGCGCCGAGGAGATGCACGACGAACTGCTGGGGGTGCTGCGGGAGATCGTCGCGGCCGAACGCGGGACACCGGCCCCGGCGCCGGCGCCGAGCCGGCGGTTCACCGGCGACCTCCACCCCACCGGCGAAGGTGGCCTCACCGGCGAAGGTGGCCTCACCGGCGAAGGTGGCCTCACCGGCGAAGGTGGCCTCACCGGCGAAGGTGGCCTCACCGCGCTGCCGCCGTGGTCGGTGCTGCCCCGGCTACGGGCCGACCCCGACGACCCGGCGGCGGACCCGCTCACCGCCCTGCCGGACCTCGCGCCCGAGCAGCTCGCCGAGCTGCTCGGTGCGATGGGAACCACCAGCGTCGGGGCGCGCCTGCACCTGGCCGACCTGCGGATGCGCCTGGGCCGGACCGCCGCCGCCCGCGAGATGCTCGCCGAGATCGAGGCGGAGGACCCCTTCGAGTGGCGGGTGGACTGGCAGCGCGGGCTGCTGGCACTCGCCGACGGCGACACCGCCGCGGCCCGCGGCGCGTTCGACCGGGTCTACGACGAGGTCCCGGGCGAGCTCGCGCCGAAGCTGGCGCTGGCGCGCACCGCGGAGGCCACCGGCGACCTCCCCCGGGCGCAGCAGCTGTATGACCTGGTGTCGCGCACCGACGACGCGTTCACCGGCGCGGCGTTCGGGCTGGCGCGGGTGCGGATCGCCGCGGGCAACCGCGACGGTGCGGTGGCCGCCTACCGCCGGGTACCACCGGCCTCGGCCGCCCACGTCGACGCCCAGATCCGGCTGGCCCGGGTACTCGGCACGGTGACCGTGGCCGGCGTCCCCAACCGGGCCGGCATCATGGCCGCGTCGGACGTGCTGGCCGGCCTGGACCTCGACTCGGGCCGCCGGGCCGCTCTCACCCGGGATCTGCTGACCACCGCGCTCGACCTGGTGGCGGCCGGCACGCTCCCGGTGGACCCGGGCGTCACGGTCGCCGGTGCCGCACTGCGGGAAGCGGACCTGCGCTTCGGCCTGGAACGCGCCTACCGGGAGCTCGCCCGGCTGGCCGCGACCACCGACGAGCGGTACGCCCTCGTCGACCTCGCCAACCGTGTCCGCCCGCGGACCCTGGTATGAACGCCGGACAGCGGCCGGGACCGGCGTCGGGGCCACGGGACCCCGGCCTGGCGGACCCCGGCACGGCGGACCCCGGCACGGCGGACCCCGGCACGGCGGGACGCTGCCCCGGCTGCGCGGCGCCGGTCCTTCCCGACGACCGGTTCTGCGAACGCTGCGGCGTGGCCCTGACGGCGGCCGGCCGCGAGCCCGGCGACCGGATCGATGTCGACCTGACGATCGCGGCCGGCGTGTCGGACCGCGGCCTCGTCCACCGGAGCAACGAGGACGGGTTCGCCCTCGCCGTCGTCGGCCCACCCGGGCCAGCCGGCCCGGCCTATCCAGCCGACCTGCCCGGCCCGGCCCGCCCGGCGGTCGTGGCGGTCGTGTGCGACGGGGTGTCGACGGCTCCCGGCTCGGGACCGGCCGCCGTGGCCGCTGCCCGGGACGCCACCGCCTTCCTGGCCGACGCCGTGGGCACGCCGAGGTCTCCCGAGCCGACGGGCGGCGGCGTCCCCTGGGAGAACGCCGCGCTGCGGGCGGCGGCCGCGGCCGCCCAGCGCAGCGCCGTCGCCTCGATCACCAGCCCCGACGACGCGCCGGCCTGCACGTTCGTCGCGGCGATCGTGACGGCGGACCGGCTCGCCGTCGGCTGGCTCGGGGACAGCAGAGCCTACCTACTCGGCCCGCGGGGCGCGCACCTGCTGACCGAGGACGACACGCTGGCGGCCGAGGCGGTGCGGGCCGGCCTGCTTCCGGCCGAGCTGGCCGAGACGGCGCCCGGCGCCCACACCATCACCCACTGGATCGGGACGGGCAGCGGGTCGGCGGTACCGCGCGTCGTCTCGCTGCCCCTCACCGGGCCGGGACGGGTGGTGCTGTGCAGCGACGGGCTGTGGAACTACGCCTCGGCCGCCACGGCCCTCGCCGGTCACGTCGGGCGCCTGCCGGCGGACGCGCCCGCCGCCGCGGTCGCCCACCATCTCGCCTCGGTGGCGCTGGCCGCCGGCGGCGCGGACAACATCACCGTGGTCGTCATCGACATATTCTGACTCAGCTCCAGAATTGCGAGGTCTAAACCGACGGAATCAAGTGGTTATGGCGACGCATGCTTTGCCGGCAAATCCTGGCTCGACCGGATCCCCAGGGACACCGGTCGAGCCAGGGGCGTCACCGATCAGGTCGTTGATCAGGTCGTTGATCAGGTCGCCGATTAAGGTCGTTGATTAAGGTTGTTGATCAGATGGAGAAGTCCTCGCCGTGCCACACACCGGCCTGGGGCGGGCGGATCGTGGGACGGGCTGCGACCCGCCCGTCGGCGCGGCCGTCGGTGTTCCCGGTGTTCCCGTCGAGCACCGCCTCCAGCTGGTCGACCCGGGTGAGCAGGGACTTCAGGCTGACGCCGACGAGGTCGGGGAGCACGTCGTCCTGACCGGGCAGGGCGGTGGCCGGCCGGGGACGGCTGGGGGTGATGACCTGGCCGGGGACGCCAACGACCACTGAGCCGGGCGGCACGGGCCGCACGACGACGGCGTTGGCCCCGATGCGGCTGTCCGAGCCGACGGTGATGTTGCCGAGAACCTTGGCGCCGGCACCGATGATCACTCGGTCGCCGATGGTGGGGTGCCGCTTGGTCGGTTCCAGGCTGGTGCCGCCGAGGGTGACCCCGTGGTAGATCGTGACGTCGGCGCCGACCTCGGCGGTCTCCCCGATGACCACGCCGGTGGCGTGGTCGATGAAGACGCCGGGGCCGAGCGTGGCGGCGGGGTGGATCTCGACCCCGGTGAGCATGCGGGTGAGCGTGGCAACCACGCGCCCGGGCAGCCGCAGGTCACGGGTCCACAGCCAGTGGCTGATCCGGTGGCCCCAGACGGCGTGCACGCCGGGATAGCACAGGGCGATCTCGAGGGTGGAGCGGGCGGCCGGATCCCGTTCCTTCACCGTGCGCAGGTCATGGCGCAGCGTCGAGAGCACAGCCGGTCACCCGAGCCCGGCGAACAACGGTGTGCTCAGGTAGCGCTCGCCGAAGTCCGGAAGCACGACGACGACCAGCTTCCCGGCGTTCTCCGGGCGGCGGGCTACCTGCAGCGCCGCCGACACCGCCGCGCCCGAGGAGATGCCCACCAGGAGTCCCTCCTCCTGGGCCAGCCGGCGGGCCAGGTCGAAGGCGTCCTCACCATCGACCTGGATGATCTCGTCGACGAGGCCGGTCTCCAGGACCGGCGGGACGAACCCGGCGCCGATGCCCTGGATCGGGTGCGGTCCCTTCACGCCGCCCGAGAGCACCGGCGATGCCGACGGCTCCACGGCGACGAACCGGGCCTCGGGCCTGCGCTCCTTGATGACCTGGGCGACGCCGGTGATGGTCCCGCCGGTGCCGACTCCGGCGACGAGCACGTCGATCTGCCCGTCGGTGTCGCGCCAGATCTCCTCGGCGGTCGTGGCGCGGTGGATCGCCGGGTTGGCCGGGTTCTCGAATTGCTGCGGGATGAGGTACCGTTCGTCGTTCTTCGCGAGCTCCTCCGCCTTCGCGATGGCGCCGGGCATGCCCTCGGCACCGGGGGTGAGCACGAGCTCCGCGCCGAGGGCCCGCAGCAGCATCCGCCGCTCGGTGCTCATCGTCTCAGGCATCGTCAGGACGCAGCGGTAGCCGCGGGCGGCGCACACCATGGCCAGGGCGATGCCGGTGTTCCCACTGGTGGGTTCGAGGATGACGGTGTCCGGCCCGATCAGCCCGGCCCGCTCCACGGCGTCGATCAGGGCCACACCGAGACGGTCCTTCACGCTGTGCGCCGGGTTGAAGGACTCCAGTTTGGCCACGACCTGGGCTCCCACTCCGTCCGTGACGCGACGCAATCGGACCAGCGGCGTGTTGCCGATCAGTTGCGTGATGTCTTCCGCGATCCTCATCGATGTTCTCCTCTGCCGGGCCCCGTGGTCATCCACTCTGCCAGGCCCGCACCTTCCCGACCTTCCTGACGACCTCGACGGGCCTGCTGGTTCGTCCACGGCCGGGAAAGTTAGGCCCACAGGTCCCCCGGGCCAACATCCGGAAGCCCCGGCCCGCCGGGTCGTCGTACCTGTACCGGCGTACCTGTACCGGCGCCTCAGGCCAGGCGCACAGTAGCCATCAACCCCCGGCAGCCATCAACCCCCCGGCAGCGAGTGCCTGGGTGGACTCCACGGTGACCATGCCGCTCAGCGAGTCACCGATCACTATTAGCCGTACATTATTCTCCGGACGGGTATGTGCGCCGCGGACACGGGCGATCCAGACACGGGCGATCCAGACACGGGCGATCCAGGTGTGGCCCCGCGCTGGCGGGAGTCGGGAGTTGTGGATGGAACCGACCGCCGAGACGTTGGCCCGGTGGGCGCACGACTACGCGCCGAGTGCCGCGGACCTCGACCTGGCGCAGCGCTCGCTGCTCGACACGATAGCGGTCACGCTCGCCGCCCGGCAGGACGATCTGGTGGCGCTGTCGGCCGGGCTGCCGGACGCGGCGCGCTGGGCGGCGGTCGGGCACGTCCTGGATTTCGACGACCTGCACCTGGAGTCGACCACCCACATCAGCGTGGTGTGCGTCCCCGCGACGCTGGCCGTCGGCGGGGACGCCCGCGCCTACCTGGCGGGGGCCGGGATGATGGCGCGGCTCGGGGTGGCGCTGGGCTGGTCGCACTATGCCGGCGGATGGCACGCCACCTGTACGGCCGGGGCGCCGGCCGCCGCCGTGTCCGCGTCGGTGGCGCTGGGCCTGTCGGCCGAGCGGATCGCCACCGCGATCGCGCTCTCGGTTCCCGCGGCCGGCGGGGTGCAGCGGGCATTCGGTTCCGCCGGCAAGTCCCTGCAGGTCGGCTTCGCCGCCGACGCGGGAGTTCGGGCGGCGAGGCTGGCCGCCGCCGGCGCCACCGCGGATCCGACCGCGCTGGATGCATGGCTCCGACTGGTCGGCGGCGACCCGGACCGCATCGACGTGACCGGCCCGGCGGTTCCCGGCGGGCTGGCGATCAAGATTTTTCCCTGCTGCTACGCACTGCAACGCCCGATCAGCGCGCTGCGCGAGCACCTGCCTGCCGACGTCGTCGCCTCGGGCATCACCGCGATCGAGGTGAGCACACCCGAGGGCGCGGTGCAGCCACTGATCCACCATCGGCCCCGCACCGGGCTGCAGGGGAAGTTCAGCCTTGAATATGCCATCGCCGCCGCACTGCTAGACCCCCATCCCGGCTTCGGGAGTTTCACCGACCTCGCCGTGACCCGACCCGAAGCCCAGCGTCTGCTCCAGCTCGTAGCCGTCACCGAGACCCCGGGCGGTGACGGGCTGCTCTCCGGCCGCATCGATATCACGCTCACCCTCAGCGGTGGCGCCCGGTACTCGGTGAGCCAGCGGCTGCCACCCGGGTCGCCCGGGCGGCCACCTTCGGACCAGGACCTGCGCGCCAAGATCGCCGACTGTGGCCCCGACGTTCCCGCGCTGCTGACCGGACTGGACTGGGCGCGTGCCGCGACGCTGCTGGCAGACCACCTGCCTGGCCAAAGGAGCGGCCTGACGTGACCGAGCACCACATGACCGAGCACCAGCGGCACCGCACTGCGCCGGGCGCCGCCCCGGACTCCCCTTCGCCGCACGTCCCGCTGCCGTTGGCCGGGGTGACCGTGGTCAGCCTGGAGCAGGCCGTCGCGGCCCCGTTCGCCACCCGCCAGCTGGCTGATTTCGGCGCGCGGGTCATCAAGATCGAACGGCCCGACGGCGGCGACTTCGCCCGCCGCTACGACGTGTCGGTGCACGGCCAGTCGAGCTACTTCGTGTGGCTCAACCGCTCCAAGGAATCCCTCACCCTGGACGTGAAAACCGCCGAGGGGCGCGCGGTTCTGGAGGAGCTGCTGGCCAGGGCCGACGTGCTGGTGCAGAACCTCGGCCCCGGCGCCGCCGCTCGCCTCGGCCTCGACGCCTCGTCCCTGGCCGACCGGCACCCTCGGGTGATCCCCTGCACGATCTCCGGCTACGGTACCGACGGGCCCTGGGCCGACCGGAAAGCCTACGACCTGCTCGTGCAGTGCGAGACCGGCCTCGTGTCGCTGACCGGTAGCCCGGACCAGATGGCGAAGGCCGGGATCTCGGTCGCCGACATCGCCGCCGGCATGTACGCCTACACCGGCATCCTCACCGCCCTCTACCGGCGCGCCACCACGGGGTCGGTCTCCGCGGTCGAGGTATCGTTGTTCGAGGCCCTCGCCGAGTGGATGGGTTCACCGGCCTACTACACCCGGTACGGCGGGCGGCAACCGGCACGGGTCGGCGCTCAGCACGCCACCATCGCCCCCTACGGCCCGTTCACCACCGCCGAGGACCAGACGGTGCTGCTGGCCATCCAGAACGAACGCGAATGGCACGCCTTCTGCCGGATCGTGCTCGACGACCCGACCCTGACCGAGGACCACCGCTTCGCGACCAACTCCGCACGCGTCGCCCACCGCGACGCCCTCAACGGGGTGATCGCGGACCGATTCGCCGCGCTCGATACCGGCACAGTGCTGGCGTTGCTGGCCAAAGCCGGTATCGCCAACGCCCGACTGAACTCCGTCGCCCACTTCCTCGACCATCCCGTCCTGACTGGCCGCGACCGGTGGCGCACCGTTGCCACCCCCGGCGGCGACATCGGTGCCCTCCTGCCTCCGGTCACCCTCACCGACCTGGACCCGGTGATGAACCCCGTTCCCGCCCTCGGCGAACACACCGACACCATCCTGCGCAGCCTGGGCCGCACCGATACCGCCATCGCCGCGCTCCGTGCCGACGGCGTCATCTGACCTCCGCCGACCCCCGGCCCCCCATCCAACGAGGACCAGCCATCCAAGAGGACCAGCCGAAGAGGACCCGGCGTGAGTACCTTGACCGCAGAAGAAAAAGCCATCGTCGACACCGTGCGCGACTTCGTCGATCGGGAGGTCCGCCCGGTCGCCCGGGACCTGGAACACGCCAACGACTATCCCGAGAAGCTCATCGAGCAGATGAAAAAGCTCGGCATCTTCGGCCTGACCATTCCGGAACCCTACGGCGAGGTTGCCGTCTCCACCCCCTGCTACGTCCAGGTCACCGAGCAGCTCGCCCGCGGCTGGATGAGCCTGGCCGGCGCGATGGGTGGCCACACCGTCGTCTCCACACTCATCCTCACCTTCGGCACCGAGCAGCAGAAGCTGCGTTATCTGCCCGCACTGGCCAGCGGTGAGATCCGCGCCACGATGGCGTTGACCGAACCCGCTGGAGGTTCCGACCTGCAGGCCCTCACCACCAGCGCCCGCCGCGCCGGTGAGCACTACGTGGTCAACGGGTCGAAGACGTGGATCACCAACGCCCGCCGCTCCCAGCTGATCGCGCTGCTGTGCAGGACCGATCCGAAAGCCGAGCCCAGGCACAAGGGCATCAGCATCCTGCTCGTCGAACCCGGCGACGGATTCACCGTGTCCAGGGACCTGCCAAAACTCGGCTACAAGGGCGTCGAAAGCTGTGAGCTGTCCTTCGATGACTACCATGTCCCCGTCGATGCGCTGCTCGGCGGTGAGGAAGGCCGCGGATTCGCGCAGATGATGAAGGGCCTGGAGATCGGCCGGATCCAGGTCGCCGCCCGCGCCCTCGGTGTCGCCCGCGCCGCGCTGGACGACGCACTGCGTTACGCCCAGGAACGCGAGGCCTTCGGCAAGCCGATCTGGAAACACCAGTCCATCGGCAACTACCTCGCCGACATGGCCACCAAGTACACCGCTGCCCGCCAGCTCGTGCTCCTGGCCGCCGACCGCTACGACGCCGGCGACCGATGCGACCTGGAAGCCGGGATGGCCAAGCTGTTCGCCTCGGAAACCGCGATGGAGATCGCGCTCAACGCGGTCCGGGTGCACGGCGGCTACGGCTACTCCACCGAGTTCGACGTCGAACGCTACTTCCGTGACGCCCCACTCATGATCATCGGCGAAGGCACCAACGAGATCCAGCGCAACGTCATCGCCGCCCAGCTCGTCGCCCGAGGGGGAATCACCCCTTGATGGGAATCATCCCTTGACCAGCATCGCCGCCGTCCGTACCCGGCGACGTCCGGCGATCCTCCCGATCATGGTGCCGGCTGAACCGCGGAGGGTCAGGCACGGTTCACGACCTGCGGGCCGTGCCGAACCCTCCACACTCAACCCTCCACACTTTTCCGTCGCGACGTCGGCCTCCTCCCTACACTGGTTCCCGTGACGGCGGCGGTGGGCAAACGGCAGGCCGTGGTCGCGGTGCTGCTGAGGGCCGGTCGCGTACTGGTCATCCGGCGTGGGCCGCAGGCGCGGAGACCGGGCTACTGGGCTCCGCTGAGCGGCCGGATCGAGCCCGGCGAGAGCCAGGCGGCGGCGCTGGTTCGCGAGGTCCGTGAGGAGGTGGGGCTGGCGGTCACCCCCCTTGCGAAGGTCTGGGAATGCGACACCGACGACGGCAGCTACCAGCTGCACTGGTGGACCGCCGAGGTCGGATCCGACGAGGAACTGATCCTCGACCCGGGCGAGGTGAGCGACGCCCGCTGGGTGACGCCGCACGAGTTCACCCGGCTGGAGCTCACGTTCGCCGGTCACCACGAATTCTTCGAACGGGTGCTTCCGACCCTCGGTTAACCGGCTGTCCGATGTCGAGGCGGACCTGCCGGCGGGTCATTGTGGGGCGGGTCATTGAGTGGCGTGGTGGCCGGCCGGTGGGGGTCCGGGGTTCGGGAGGCCGGCGGCGACGGCCCGGGCGCGGACGCCGATATCGGCCTGGTCGGTGAACAGCCCGTCGATGCCCGTCTTGAGATAGGCAACCTGTTCGTCGACGGCCCGGCCGAGGTCGCTGGGGTTGGCGCCCACCTGGTAGTCCTTCGGGAGGAAGGTGTTCTCCGCGCGGAAGGTGTACGGGTGCACCACCAACCCGGCGGCGTGGGCGTCGGTGACCAGGGAGGTCGGGGTACCCAGCGTCCCGTCCCCGGCCCGGGGGATGATCTGAAGCTTGTCCGGGCCGATGCCGTTCGCGTAGCGGGCGATCTGCCACAGCCCGGCCAGCGTCGACAGATCCTGGTACGTCCGCGGGTCGCCGGCATTGACGAGATCGAACGGTGCGCCCGTGGCGGACAGCAGCTGTACCGAGGCCGTGCGCAGGCCGAGTGTGCGCAGCTCGCAGAGATTCGTGGTCTCAAAGGACTGGACGTACACCGGCGCGCCCCGGTGGTTCAGGCCGTACCGGACCAGGATGTCCAGCAGCCGCCGCTCCAGGGGCAGGCCGGCCTTGGCGAAGTAGGTCGGGTGCTTGGTCTCCGGGTAGACGCCGATCTCGCGGCCGAGTTCCCGGGACAGCCGGGCGCGCAGGTCGAGCAGTTCGGTGAACGTCGGGATCTCGGACTGGCCGTCGTACCTGGTGTTCCGCGGGCGGACCTCGGGCAGCCGTTCCTTGGCGCGCAGCGTCTTCAGTTCGGCCAGGGTGAAGTCCTCGGTGAACCAGCCGGTGGTCGCGACGCCGTCGAGAATCTTCGTCGTCCGGCGGGCGGCGAACTCGGGATGCGCGACGACGTCGGTGGTTCCGCCGATCTCCGGCTCGTGCCGGCAGACCAGGACGCCGTCCCTGGTGGACACGAGGTCCGGCTCGACGAAGTCGGCACCCAACCGGGCGGCCAGTTCGTAGGAGGCCAGGGTGTGCTCCGGGCGGTAGCCGGCCGCTCCCCGATGCCCGATCACCAGTGTCGGGCGACGCTGGCCACCGCCGGAACCAAGGGCGCCCGCCGGGGCGACCGACGCGGCTACCGGGACGAGGAGAGGGACGGCGGCGAAAGGCGCTGCGACGATCCCCGCGAGCACGCGACGACGGTCCACAAGTCCTCCAGCGCAGCGGCGACGACCCTCGCCGACGGAGCGCCCATAAAGCCAACCGGAAACAGCCGACCAACGAACGGACCACGTGTTACCCGCCGTGGTCGCCCAGATGGCACTTTGATGAACCTGGCGCACGAACAGCCGGCCGTAACCATCAGCCGCGCGCAACGGTGACGACCTCGGTCAGCCCGCCTCCGTCAGCGTGCGGACCGCGGTGACACGAGCGGCCCTACAGCCGGCCGGTCGGTACGGGCCGCTACGGTGCTGTGCCGGGCAGCGGGGAACAGAACCCGCTCAGCCCGGGGCTGCCGGGGCGGCCGACACCCGGACACCGCAGGTGAGGTTGGCCAGGTAGACCTGGGTGCGTCCGCTCGGGTCCAGCAGCAACGGCGGACCGCCGCGGGCCGCGGTACCGAAGCTGATCTCCCGGCCGTCGGCGGCGTCGTGGAGCTGCAGCCCGCAGTCGTCCGAGCCGGCGAAGTCCACGACCTCGACCCGGACAAGGCCCGAGGCGACCTCGAACGCGTCGGTGTCGCCGGTGCCGGCCTGCTGGGCGAAGGGCAGGACGGCCGTCCCCGATCCGGAGCGGGCCGTCACCGAGCACCCGGGGTCGTTGGCCCGCCAGTGGAAGCCGCCGACAAGCGGTACCTGGAAGGTCTTCGCGCCGTAGACCTCCTTGATCGCCTTCTGCTCGCCAGTGCTGTCGCTGGTCACGGTGATCGTGCACCCGTTGTCGGTGCCCTCGATCTGGTCGATGATCGCGAGACGCCACGGCGCGTCGGCGGTGAAGGACTGCCGGCCACTCGCCGAGTTGTCCGCGCTCGAGTTGTCGCCCCCGATCACCAGCACGGCGGCGAGCGCCCCCGCGAGCGCGAGGATCACGACGGTGCCGGCGCCCACCAACAGCCAGCGACGGCGACGGCGTGCCCGCGGCTCGGATGAAGCCGGGATCTGCGGTGCAGCCGGGATCTGCGGTGCAGCCGGTGGGGTGGGTGTCCGGGCGGCGTCGGGAAGGACGCGCGTCACCGGGATCCGCGCCCCCCGGGCGTGACCGACGAGCCGCTCGCACAGGTCGAGCGCGGTGGGCCGTTGCGGCGGCTGGCGGTCGAGTGCCTCGCGGACGGGCGCGTGCAGCTCCGGAGCGAGCCGGTCGAAGTCGATCTGGAACTCGGCGGCCGCGATCCGCGACGCCACCGCGTCGGCGGAGCCGCTGCCGAACGGCGGCTGGCCGGTGGCTGCGAAGCAGACCAGGGCCCCCCAGCCGAACACGTCGCTGGCCGCGGTGACCTCCCCGCCTGTGGCCTGCTCCGGCGAGAGCCACCCGGGCGTGCCGACGACTCCGCCCACCGCGGTCAGCGGGCGCGCCTCGGCCGCCGCGGCGATCCCGAAGTCGATGACCTTCGGCCCGTCCGCGGTCCACAGCACATTGGACGGTTTGAGATCGCGGTGGATCAGGCCGGCCGCGTGGATGGACGCCAACGCCTCGGCGAGCCCGGCCGCCAGGATGATCTGCTCCCCGGTGGACAGGGGGCCGGCCGCCGCGACCTGGGCGGCGAGGTCCGGGGCGTCGACGAACTCGGTGGCCAGCCATGGACGTTCGGCCTCCAGCTCGAAGTCGACGAGCCGGGCGGTGTGGGCACCGCCGACCCGGAAACACGCCTGGACCTCGCGATGGAATCGCGCCCGGAACTGCGGATCGTCGGCGTACTCCGGTCGGATCAGCTTGACCGCGACCTGGCCGAGGGGACCCTCGGCCAGGTAGACCACACCCATCCCGCCGGCACCGAGCCTGCCCAGCACCCGGTGCCGGCCCAGCGACCCCGGATCCGTGGCCCGCGGCGGCTGCATCCTGACGCCGTGCGCGTCGCCCGGCACATCCACCCCCGTCTGCTCACCGCCGCCACCGAGCGGGTCGCCCCACTATCGCCGAGGCCTGCGACGGTGACGAGAGCACCCCGACGATCGCTACTTTTCGTAGTCGTCGCACGCGACGAGGGTGCGCGACCGCCCCGCCGACGGCCGTACCGGCCGGACAGCCGAGGCGACGGCGTCCGTGACGGCATCCGCGACCGCATCTGTGACGTCTTAATGGCCACCAGAGCTTGCACATGACGTCAACTTGGCGCCATTATGGCGTCATGGACCTTGCACCGTATGTCGAGAACCTCCGCCGGGAACTCGCGGCAGCCGCGGAAGCCGGGGGTGAGGACGCCCGCGCGCTGGCCGAGCGGCTCGCCCTGCCGCTGGACTCGGCCGTCAGGCTCGCCCTGCTGGAGGCGCTGTCGGCCGCCGCCGACGAGATCACCCGAGAGTTGGCACCGGGCTCGGTCGAGGTACGCCTGCGTGGGCGAGACCCTGATTTTGTCGTGACGCCACCACCGGCCGACCACTCGGATGCGGACGACTTCGAGGCCGCCGTGGTCAGGCAACCGTCCGCCGCTCCAGAGGACGACGAGGGACGTACCTCGCGGATCACGCTACGCGTCCCCGAGCGTCTCAAACCGCGCATCGATGAAGCGGCCGAGCACGAAGGACTGTCCGTCAACGCCTGGCTGGTGCACGCCGTCTGCGCCGCGCTCGACCCCGGTGCCGCGGGGCGGCGCACCGGTCCGCACGCAGGCCAGCAGATGGGACTGCGTTACAGCGGCTGGGTGCGTTAGCCACGCCGGCGTTAGCCACGCCGGCGTTAGCCACGCCGGCGTTCACCGCGTCCGGGCAAGCCATGTCCAGGCTGACGACGTTACAAGGAGATCATCATGCCGACTTTTCGCACCCCCGAACCGATCCTCGCCGTCATCGAACTCGGGACCGGCCACGTCCGGATCAACGCGAGCGACCGCGCCGACACGGTCGTGGAGGTACGCCCGAGCGACCCGTCGCACGACACCGACGTGCGGACGGCGCGGGAGACCCGCATCGAATATGACAAAGGCAAGCTTCACCTCAGAGCGCCCAGGAAGACGGCCCGCTCGCTGTTCGGGTCGGACGGCTCCGTCACCGTGACAGTCGAGCTGCCCACCGGTTCGCGGGTCGAGGCGAGCTCGATGACCAACATCCAGAGCACGGGCCGCCTGGGCGATTCCAGCTTCCACACCGCCACCGGCGACATTGACCTTGACCAGACCGGCAGGCTCCGGCTGGGGACCGCCGACGGGAACGTGTCCGTGGGCCGCACGACCGGGCACGCCGAGATCAAGACCTCGAACGGCATGATCCGGATCCGCGAGATCGACGGCTCGGCGGTAGTCAAGACGGCCAACGGGGGCGTCACCATCGGTGAGGTGACGGGAGACGCACGGCTGATCACTGCCTCCGGTGCCATCACCGTCGACCGCGCGCTGGCGGGCGTCGAGGCCAGGACCGCCTCGGGCAGCGTGCGGATCGGCGAAGTGGTGCGCGGCACAGTCGCGCTCGTATCCGGTTCCGGCCGGCTCGAAGTGGGAGTACGGAAAGGTACCGCCGCCCTGCTGGACGTCCGCTCGGGACGCGGCGGTGTGCACAGCGAACTGACCGCCATCCACGCCCCCGCGCCCACCGACGAGACCGTCGAGGTGCGCGCCCGTAGCGGCGACGGCGACATCCTGATCCACCGTGCCTGACCGTTCCCGAAGCGCGAGCCGGCCCGGCTACGCCTTCCGCTCGATGGCGCCGTAGCCGCTGACCCGGGCGTCGGTCAGGTCAGCGGGCATGGTGCGTCGGGCCGCCAGCGGCGTGCCACCTGCACCCCCTCAAGGGCGGCCTTCGGCCGCCGGCAGGTCGGCCTGTCGGAGCGTTCCGCCCTCCCGTGTCCGGCTCAGCGGAGAAGGATGGCGTGGTCCGGGTTGTCGAGCCAGAAGGTTTGCCCGTCGGGAGTCACAGTGAGCCCGAACCGATCGCGGGAGGGCCGGCCGGAGTTCATCCACCAGTCGTAGGCCGTCTCCAGCTCGTCCCAGAGTCGACGCGGCCCGTACTGGGTGATCTCGTGCTCGTCCAGGCCTGCGGTCAGCGATGCCCAGGACTGCGACGGGCTGTGAGACAGCAACAGGGTGTTCGCGGGGCCGCCTTCGTCGATGTCCCCGGTCGTGCAGCCCGGCAGCCACAAGCCGACCGCGAACCCGGTCGCCGCATCATCGAAAGGCTCGCGGAGATACCGGCGGGTGGGCCTGACGTCCGCGTCGTCCTCACCCAGCCACCACACATGCGGGTCGCGCCGCTGGTTCCGTAGCCGCATGAACCCGGCCTCATCGTGGAACCGGCCGCGGGCCACACCATCGTCATCGACGACCAGAACCGCCAACGCCCCGTCGAAGGTACCGGCGAACGGGAACACGATCCGCCCCCCGGGCCGGGTCTGCTCCACCCACGAACAGGGGACCACCGACACTGACGCTGTTGCGATCACACGGTCGTACGGTGCGCCCGCCGGATAGCCCGCGGTCCCATCCCCTGCGATCACCCGCACGGGATGGCCGGTCCGGTCCAACGCCGCCCGTGCCTGTCCGGCTATCATCGGGTCGACTTCCATGCTGGTCACCTGACCGGAACCGGCCTGCACCGCGAGAAGCGCAGCGTTGTAGCCGGTACCTGTCCCGATCTCCAGCACGCGCATTCCCGGGCGCACGCCGAGGAGATCAAGCATCCGGTCGACCACCCACCGCGCACTACACGAACTGGTCGGGATGATCCCCTTACCGTCGTACTTGTCCCTACCATCGTCTACCTGGGTGGTGATCGCCTGATCGCTACGGACCAGCGCCAACCACCCTTCCGGATCTTCGCTTCGACGGAGCGGAACCAGGAAGAATCCGTCATCACCGGTCACCCAGACCTCATCCGGGATGAAGTCCTCCCGGTTCACCACCCGCCCGCTCATGCCTTCCCGGTGCCCTTGCATAGCTGACAGGTTTTCTTCTCCTTCGTCCCGTCGTTGACAACTTCGACCGTCCCATCACCGGAACACCCAGGACAGGCCACCGGCTTCGAGTGCTTCCCCACGCCGAACTGCCTCTCCCCCCTCGGGATCTACCAGCCGCCATAATCTCACCGGAGCAGACGCAGCCGAGGCACGATGCCCATCACCTGCTGGCCCTGTAACCACCGAAGCCACAGGCAGCGCCGTGGTCGGTATGCCTGTTGGGCTGCGATATCGTGGCGGGCGCTGGAACGTGGCTGGGTATTCGGGGGGCCCGTGGGCGTCGCCATTGTTGATGCGGTCAAGCTTGCGAAAGACAACAAGCGTTCGTACGAGCAGCTCGAAGCTCGCTGTCGGCTGCTGGCCGGGCGAATGGCTGCCGAGACAGAGGCTCAGCAGCGGGCCCGTGCTGAGCTGTATGACGTGGCGCTGGTGCCGTTCCAGGAGGTGTTCAGTCGGCTGAAGAACGTCGATCTGGCTGAGCTCGCGGAGATCGACCTGCTGGTCGGCGGGGAGCTGCCGGACGTCGAACTGCGTCGGCTACGGATCAGCGTGGTCCAGTCACTGGGGGCGCTGGCTGCTGGGGCGGTGGCCGGCGCCGGGGCGGGTGGTGCGACGTTCGCGGCGGTCGGGGCCTTGGCGACGGCCTCCACTGGGACGGCGATTTCAGGGCTGTCCGGTGCTGCGGCGACGAGCGCGACGTTGGCCTGGCTGGGCGGCGGGCCGATCGCCGCCGGTGGTGGTGGGGTCGCGGCCGGGACGACCGTGCTGGCGGGCATCGTGGCGGCGCCGGTGGTCATTGCTGTGGGCGGGGTGCTCGAGTGGCAGGGGCGCAGGGCCCGCACCGGTCAGCGCGAGACAGCGGCGCAGATCGCCGAGGCGGCGGCTGACTTCGGACGGGCGCAGGCGCAGGCGGCCCTCGTGCGTCGGCGCAGCCGGCAGGTCCGGGACATTCTCAAGGACCTGCGCGTCGCGATGACCGTCCGGCTGCCGCTGCTGGATACGCTCGTCACCGCCAACCCGGACTATGCGACCTACACGATCGCGCAGCGGCAGCGGGTGGCACAGCTCGTCGGGGTCGCCTCGACCGCGGTGACGGTGATGAGTACGCCGATCGCCGGCGAGGACGGAACGGTGGATGTGCAGGTTCGCCAGGTCGTTCTCAACGCCAAGCAGCGGCTGCTCGCCCTGCCCCGGCCAGCGTGACCACCTCTCATTCTGCCCTGCCTCACGGCAGACGCGAGAGGCATATCGGGCTGCTTCCCGGTGGGGCGGACGCCGCGGTCTGGTCGATCATCGACCAGAAGACCCGCCGGACCGCGGCGGAGGTGGTCGAGACACTGAACGGCCGCGACACTGTCGTCAAGCTGGCGCGGCGGTATGCCAACCATGGCAATCCGCAGCGTGCCGGGCACCTGTTCGAGGTGATGCACGCGGTCGGATTCAACCGGCACGCGGCCCGCGCGGGCTCGACGGTACGCGCCCAGGTCCTGGAATGGACACAGGGCGGTCCGCAGAATGGTCCGGTCGACATCCGGCTGTCTGACGGTGGCCGGATGGTCGCCGAGGTGCAGGCCAAACTCGTCGACCGGGTGTCGGACACGACCCGCCAGATCTCGCGATCCGCATATCAGGGCATGGGGCGACTGGTCGCAGGAGACCGGGTCGACGCCGTCCACGACCTGCTCGACCGGCGGCTGGGCATGAACCAGGAGGGGATCTACTTCGAGGGCTACGCCGACGCGGCGGCTTTCAGCACCGACCGGCTCACGCACGGGTCGGTGCACAGCGATTCGATCAGCTACCGGCAGACGCAGGACGCCGCCCACAACCCGGCCCGATGGGCCAACCACCAGATCGCCGCCGCAGCCGGGCGAGACATCGCCACCTCCAGCCTCGCTGGAGCCGCCGCAGGCGCGCTCGTCGGCGCCATGGTCACCACGGCCAGCGAGACCGCCCGGATCCGTGCCGGCGAGACCTCCGCTGGCGCCGCAGTCATCACGGTCGCTGGCGGCACCGCCCGCAACGCCGCCCGCTCCGGTGCTATCGGCACGATCTCCGCTTCCGTCCGCACCGCGGCCAGCAGCGGTCTTCTGCCCAAGGCGCTGGGCAGCGGTACCGTGCCCGCCGCCATGGCTGACGCCGTGTGGGCCGTCGCCGACGCCGGCCTGGACCTGGCCCGCGGTCGCATCGACCCCGGCGAGTTCGCTGCCCGCAGCGTGACGGGGACCGCCAGGACCGGCCTGATGTGGGCCGGCGGCCTGGTCGGGCAGACCGTCGTCCCCGTCCCCGTCCTCGGAGCCCTCGTCGGTGGTGTCGTCGCGCAGGCCACCGCCGCCATCATCGTCCAAGGACTCCAGCTCGCGATCGTCGCGGCCCGCGCCGACGGCGCCAGCCCCGAGCTACTCGCGGTCCTGGAAGCCGAGACCGTCACCACCGCGGCCACGGCCGCGCTGATCGGCCAGGCGACCATGACTCTCGGCGAGGATCAGCACACTCAGGTCACCCGCGCCGCGCTACCCGACCTCGCCCACGTCCAGACGACGCTCACCACCAGCGATCCCAGCACCGCAATCATCGAACTTGCCACCGTTACCTGCCACCACGCCAACCAGCCGCTGTTCACCACCCTCGACGAATTCAACCAGTGGATGGCCGACACCGACGCCCCGCTCATCCTCAACCCGAACTGGTAACCCACACCGAGCGCGCACCACGTTTCCCCGACCCGGCCGGTGGCACACCGGCCGGGTCTCGAGACCACGTCATCGGGAGACAACGAGGACCGGAACGGCATCGTCGATCTGGCCAGGTAGGGCATCACGGCAGACGACGGCGAAAGACCACCCAGATTGCCCACGTGCGCCGTTGCATCGTGATGATCGATAGCGCTCATCACCTATGCCGCCTCGCCTCTCGGCGAGGCGGCATAGGTCTGACCGGCCGAAGCCGTGCCGGGTTCCCGCTTCCCAGCCACCTGCCCGCTTGCGCGGGTCTTACGGTCGGCTCCACGGGGCCTGTCAACTTAAGGGCTCTGCCAAGATTCCGGTGGTGACAGGCAGTTGCCGTGCGGGCATCATCGGTGCTGTGTGACGCCGAACTGCTGACGACCGTCTTCCCTCAGCTGGCCGCCGTGCTGGTCCAGCGCGTTGTCGATGAGGGGCGCAGGGTGCGGGTCGTTGCCCGGACCCGGGCGGATCCGGTGCCCTGTCCGCGATGCGGGACCCGCACCGAGCGGGTGCATGGCTATCACCGGCGCTGGCTCACCGACCTGCTCCGCAAGGCCAACACCCTCGTCGTCACCGCCCGCGCCGCCGGGAACAGCCGCCTCGACCAGAAGACGATCGACGCGCTGCGGGCCCGCTACGACGCCGACGTCCGGATCGGCGAACTGACGAACCTGTCCCGTCCCTGGACCGACGAGAAGAACCATCCCGGCCTGGTCCTGGCCCGACGGCTCGCCGCGAAGGCCGACCAGGTCTGGCTCTTCACCACCAACTTCACGATCCCCTGGACGAACAATCCCAGCGAGCAGGCGATCAGGCTCCCGAAACGCCACCAGGCCGTCTCGGGCTACTGGCACACCCCCACCACCCTGGCCGCCTACCTCCGCGTGCGCTCCTACCTCGTCTCCGCCCGCGACCACGGCCTGACCGCCGTCGACGCCATCCGCCTCGCCCTCGCCGGTACGCCCTGGATGCCAGCCAGGCGCGCGGCCAGCCCCACACACGCTCTCGCCGCCTAAACCAACATCAACACGGGGCTGCTACTGTAAAGCCGCCACCCGTGAATGGACACGACGTGTTGCGTCACGGAGGCGAGTCCAGCGCAGACACGGCGCGCATCATGGCCGACCTTGACGACGCATTCGAACAGGTTGTGCCTCTCGACCAGCCCATCACCGTCATCCGCGGCATCGGATCGGTCACAGACATCGCAGGTGAGCCGCCAGCGGACGGTTTCGTCTTCCGTGACCACGGCTTCGTTTCCACCACTATCAGTGACCACATTGCGGCCAGCTTCAGCAGCGGCTACGACACCGCCACACTGAAGATCACAATCCCTGCTGGGGCGAAGGTGTTGTCCCTCATCCCACCAGCACCCCCGGCCTTCAAATCCCGGCATCCCGAAGAAAACGAGATCCTCCTCCCGCGCGATACCGTCTTCGAGATAGTCACCGACACGAAGATCAACTCCAATCGGGAGATAGAGATCAATGTCATCATCTGACAACCCAGACCGTCCAGACCGCGACCAGCCCGACTCGCAGACAGTCCGACCCGAACGGTTCACCTGGAAACCCGGCGACATCGAAATCCTCCAGCCCGCTGACCGGGACCAGCCGACAAGCCCCCCAGACAAAAACACACCGGACCCGTAAACCCCCAACCGGAAAACACCATCCGCCCAGGCCGAGCGTCTGACCGCGGCGCCCGCACGTCCCGTCGCATCCGCTGCGGCGCCAGGTGCCCGCATCGTTGCCCTAGCAGTGCGACCGCCCTGGAGCGCCGTCCATGCGTGTTCCGCGGCCGTGTGGCGCCCTCACCCTCCGCGGAACACGCTGCAAGAACCCCGCAGCCCCCGGCATGCCGATCTGCGCGGTCCACGAGAAAACCCGGAAGAAGCTCGCCGAGCTCGCCCGCCACAACCGGGCACGCAACACCGGCTGGCGGCCACTCCCCTCCGGGACGCTCCGAGGCAAGGATGCCGACCGGTACCTCGTCGGCCTGGCAGACGCCAGCCGCATCCCCGAAGCCTCGCGACGGGCCGTATGGACCTACAGCGGCCCCCACTCACCGATCAACCCCACACTCCGCGCCCGCACCCTGAGCGATAACCCGGATATCGCCCACGTAGTGGCCGACCTCGACGCAGCATTCGACGCCGTCCCACAGACGACACGGCCAATCAGCGTGCACCGCGGGCTCCGCCACGTCGACCGCTTCCTCCCCCCCGACGCCACCGGCTTCCGAGACAGAGACCTCGGCTTCCGTTCCATGACCACCGACGTCAGCGTCGCCGAGGACTTCACCCGCTTCGGACCACCAACAGCAACACGAATGATCGTCGAAGTCGAAATACCGGCCGGATCCAAGGTCCTCCCCGTCGAGACACTCGGCACCCAGTTCCCCGGACAGAACGAAGTCCTCCTCCCTCGGAACACGGTCTTCGAGTTCTTCTCCGACGAGACTCGCACTGACGCCAACGGCCGCCCGGTCCGCTACGCGAAAGCCCGCATCGTCGGCCCCCAGCAGTAGAATCAGCCCATGTCAGAGAACCCGCCACCGCCCAAGGACGACCGGCTCGACCGGTTCGTCAGCAACCCCGGCGACAGCATCATCTACGGCCCGGACGGCAAGCCGTGGAAGCCCGGCGACCCGATCCCCGCGCGCAACAAGACCGACACGGACAACTCCAGCAAGTAGCAGACCCCCCGCTCAGGCCAGGTGCCTGAGCGGCGTCCCCTTCACACCACGAGCGAGGTCCAGGTGCCTCGCCGTGGGTAAGTAGTCGGAAGTCGCGTGGGGGAATGCTGACGGGCGGTGTCACCGGGTGTGACACCGCTGGAGTCGGGCTGGCGTGGCTGGGTCAGCCGGGAGGCTTCCTCCAGCGGGCGAGGTCGTCGGGGTTGGCAGCCCAGGGCAGGAACCGGTCGAGGTCCGTCCCGGTGGGTGCTCTGGCGCCGGCGCGACCGCAGGCGTCGAGGTAGTCGGCCAGGTAGGCACGTGTAACCCCCGCCCTCGAAGTCGCCGTCGACCTCGTCACGCGCCAGGTGGTCGTAGCTGCGCCGGCCCGAACGCGCCCCCGGCCCCCGCGGCCGGCCCGTCGACCCACCAGCCCCCTCACCAGCCGCCCCGTCCCGACCATCACCGCTGTCCCCTGCGCCGGCGCAGGCCGGCGGCCCGCCCGACGCGCGCTCCGACGACCGGCCGAACAGCATCCGACGCAACGTCGCCAGTTCCGCCCGCAACGCCTCAAGCTCGGCCGCGGCCGCGGTCTCCCGCGCGAGCAGCCGGGCATGCTCCGTCCCCAGCTCCGCGAGCTCGACTCGCAGACGGCCGTTCTCCACCAACACATCCGCCAGCGCCTCACCACCAGCAACGCCGCAAACACCCGACTCGACAACCGCCACGCACCACAGCAAACCATCCCGACCAGCGAACCATCACCCACGGAGACCATCAGGCCACACCCAGCCCCCGCAGCCACCGCCAACGTCGATCAACTCAACGGGACTTCCGACTACGTACGCTCCACTGTCGCCACCATCCTCGGGCAGACGGTGCACATCGTAGGGGCCTCGGACTCAAGGAGCGAGGGTCGCATCCGTGGACTCACCGCGAAGACCGTCCTCTACGACGAGATCACGCTCTCGCCGGAACCCATGTTCCAGCAGACCCTCGCGCGTCTGAGCCTGCCCTACAGTCGTCTGATCGGTTCGACTAATCCCGATAGTCCGGCGCATTGGCTCAGAAAAAAAATTCCTGCTACGTGCCGGTGAGCTTGGCGCCGGGCTCGCGCACTTCCATTTTACGCTCATGGATAACCCCAGCCTTTCGCCGGCCTACGTCGAGGCGCTGAAGAAGGAGTACGTCGGCCTCTGGTATGCCAGGTTCGTCGAGGGGCGCTGGATCATGGCTGAGGGTGTCGTGTACGACATGTGGGACGAGGACCGCATGGTCGAAGACGAAATCCCCAGTATCGTGCGCTGGGTAGGCACGGGCGTGGACCACGGCCAAGTTAATCCGTTCAACGCCATCGTCGGCGGCATCGGGGTGGACCGCCGCCTTCACCTGGTGGCCGAATACCGGTACGAGTCGAAGCTCGCGCGCAGACAGAAGACCGACGCCGAGTACTCGATGGCGTTGCAGGAGTTCCACGCGCAGGTACCGATCCCGGGTACGAGCCTTCGGGGTGTGCGACCGGAGTACATCTGCGTCGACCCCTCGGCCGCGTCGTTCGTGACCCAGCTCTACCGAGACGGTGTCAGCGGCGTGATGAACGCAGACAACGCGGTTCTCGACGGTATCCGCATGGTGGCGTCGCTGATGGGCAACGACCGGCTTCGCGTGCACCGGTCCGTGAAGGGCTGGCGGGAAGAGGTCGGCTCGTATGCCTGGGACGATGACGCTTCGGAGCGCGGCGAGGAACGTCCGGTGAAGACCGAGGACCACGCGATGGATAGCGCACGGTATCTAATCAAGAGCACAGAGCCACTGTGGTACAGCACTCTCCGTCAGCCGCTCCAGCCTGCCGCGTAGAAGGGCCTGCCTGTGGGATCCCGTCCGACTCTCGCCGGCCTCGCCGCCCGACGCCGCCGCAAGCCCCCGATGGCCGGCCCGCAGCAGGCCCCGCCGGGTCAGTCGGCCGGGATGATCCGGTAGCCGACCCCCGCGAGCGTCTCGATGACGGGCGGGTCGCCGAGTTTGCGACGCAGCCGTCCAATGGTGACCGAGACGGTCTTGGTGAAGGGGTCCGCGTACTCGTCCCAGACCTGTTCGAGCAGCCGCTCGGCACTCAGCGGGGCCGGCATCGCGCGCAACAGTGCCTCCAGTACGGCGAATTCCTTGGCGGAGAGATCGAGTCGCCGCCCGTCACGGATGGCGGTGTGGCGCAGTGGGTCGAGTTCGACACCGCCGGCTTTGAGGACGCGTGGCTGCGCGGTGGGCCGACGCCGGGCCAGTGCCCGCACCCGTAGGACGAGTTCGGGAAAGTGGAAGGGTTTGGGGAGGTAGTCGTCCGCGCCGAGGCTCAGCCCGGTGACACGATCGGCGCTGGTGTCGGCCGCGGTGAGCATCAGAACCATGGCCGGGTCCTCGGAATCTATGATCATCCGGCACAACATGTCACCGTTCAGGCCGGGGAGGTCACGGTCGAGCAGCACGACGTCGTAGCGGTTGACATCGAGTTTGGCGGCGGCGTCGAGACCGTCGTAGCTGACGTCGACAGCCATGCCGTGGTCACGGAGGCCTTCGGCGATGTCGTCGGCGAGGCGGTGCACGTCCTCGACGACGAGCACTCTCACCGCGACCCCCCGGGCCTCACCGCGACCCCGGCCTCACCGCGACCCCCCGGCACCCTCGGCACCCTCGGCACCCCCGACACCGGAGCGCGGCCGACGAGCGGCATGGTGATGACGGCCCGCAGACCGCCCTCGGGTCGGGCGCTCAGGTGCAGAGCGCCGTCATGGGCCGCGGCGATCGCGGCGACGATCGACAGCCCGAGCCCGACGCTGCCGGCGGTCGTGCGGTCGGCGGCCAGGCGGCGAAACGGCTGCCCGAGCTGCTGGACGTCGGCGTCGTCGAGCGGCGGCCCGGCGTTCTCGATCGTCAGGTGGGCAATCCTGGCGTCATCCGTGCCGCCGGTGGCGGGGTGGCAGCGGACCTGGACCTGGACGTGGACGAAGCCGCCGGGATGGTTGTAGCGCAGGGCGTTGTCGAGGAGGTTGTCGACCAGGCGCCGCAGCAGCGTCGGGTTTCCGATGATCTCGACGGCCGCGAGCTGACGGTGGATGTGCACGCCCAGCTCGGCGGCGTGAGGTTCGCGGGCTGCCAGCGCGGCGACGACGAGGCCGGTGAGCGAGACGGCGGCATCATTGCCGGGTGCCCCCTGATGGGCCCGCGCCAGGGTGAGGAAATTCTCGATCAGCCGGTCGGCCTGGTCGAGTCCCTCGCGAAGCTTGCCGGCGAGCACGGTGACCTCCCGCGGCACGGGCTGGGGTTTGCCCTCGGCGACATCGAGCGAGGTCCGCATCATCGTGAGCGGGGTGCGCAGCTCGTGGGAGGCATTGGCGACGAAGCGTCGCTGCGCCTCGAACGCGGTCTCCAGGCGGGCCAGCAGCCCGTCTATGGTGTCACCAAGGTCGGTGAGTTCATCCTGCGGGCCGGGTAGGTCCAGGCGCTCGTGCAGGTTCTCCTGGGAGATCCGCAGGGTGGTCGCGGTCATCGTGCGCAACGGGCGCAGCACCCGGCCCGCCACCAGCCAGCCGAGCCAGATCGACACAACCGCCATGATCGCCAGTGCGATCCCGGACTCGACGAGCAACTGGTGCAGGTAGCTGTGGTGGACCTGCGAGGCGACCGCCGACGAGGCCCGTGGCGGGGCCGGTTGCCCGTTGAGTGGGCCGCCCTGGGTTTCCGGCATGCCGGTCGGGGTGGTGGTGATCTGGATGGTGGCGGTGACGTGCAGCACCAGAAGATACGTGATCGCCAGCAGCGCGGCGCCGGACAGGACGAACAAGCTGCCGTAGAGCAGCGTCAGGCGCAATCGGACCGTGCGCGGGAGCAGCCTCGCCCACGGCCACCGACGGAGGCGGGCGACCAGCCCGCTGGAACGCGGGGCGGCAGCGGCGGCTGACACCGCCCGCCGAGCCGGCTCGGGCGGCTCGGCGGGTGTACCGGACGCCGCGGCAGCCGTCCTCGCCCGCTCGGCCAGGTCACTCACGCTTGGCTGCCACCTCTCGCAGATCCCGCACTGGAACCACCGTGCGCTGAAACCACCGTGCGCTGAAACCACCGTCGCCTGTTGGCGCATGCGAACGGGAACCGGCTTCGGTGCGACCTTCCGCCCTCCCAGGATCCCACCCGCGCGGGTAACAGGGCGGTAACAGCTGACGTTGACCCCGTGTTGCCGCCCCCGTCATATCAACGTCCCAGTAACCGGACGCAGCCGAGAATCGGACCGAGCGCCGATCCCGCACCTGACGAGGACGTGAGCGAGATGAACAACACACCACAGGCCACACCACAGGCCATGCCGCAGACCACACCACAGACCAGAGCCGCGGACCGGTACCCCGCGACGCCCGCAGCGACGCCCGCAGCGACCAGGCGGTCTTCGGCGGCGCGCAGGACGGTCGGCGCCGCGGCGGTTGCCCTGTGCCTGCTCGGCGCCGCCGCGTGCCAGGGCTCGAAGACGTCGCCCGATCCCGGGTCGGCTACCAGCTCGCCGGCTACCAGCTCGCCGGCTACCAGCTCGCCGGCTACCAGCTCGCCCGACCCGGGTCAGGTTCAGCAGCAGCAACAACAGCAGGCCCCGGGTGGTGGATCGCGGCCAGATCTGGGTACCCCGTTCACGCCGTCCGGGCATTCGTCGGCGAGCCTGCCCCCGCTGTCCGGAAACGGGTCATGACCGCGCTCGGCACCCACAGGCCGGCCCACGCACCGGCGACATCCTCGAGCAGGTTCTTCGTGACCTACCTGCTGCGCGGCCTGCGGGGACGGGCCCGGCAGACAGTGATCGTCGCGGTCGGTCTGGCGGTGGGGGTCGCTGCGGTGGTCACGCTGACCGCGGCGTCGACGGGCGTGAGCCGGGCGCAGACCACGGTGCTCCACTCGCTATACGGGGTGGGCACCGACATCTCGGTGACGACGGCGGCCACCAGCGGCTCGGGTTCGAGCGGTTCGGGTTCGAATCAGGGCCTGGTCACGTCCGGAGACGCGGGCAAGGAGTTCTTCCGGCTGCCGCCCGGCCTCGGGCTGCTGGATTCCTCAGCCCTGGCCCCGATCTCGAAGATGTCCGGCGTGGCCGAGGTCGCGGGCGGCCTGAGCGTGGGTGAGACGGTCGTCGGCCCGACGCCGTCCACCGGCGGGCTACCCAGCCTCACCTCGACCAGCATCGACGGGGTCGATGTCGCGCACCTCAAGCTCGGCCCGTACGCCTCCGGCACGCTCACCTCGGGCCGGTCCTTCACCACCGCGGACGCCGACGCCGACCGCGCCGTGATCGACGCGCGTTACGCGGCCGCGCACAACCTTGGGGTGGGCTCGACGATCGTGATCGCCAAGACCCGCTTCACCGTGATCGGCATCATCAGCCAACCAGCCGCCAGCGACCCGGAGGACGTCTTCATCCCGCTCGGCCGCGCCCGGGCACTCGCCTCCTCCGCCCGGCCCGACCTGGCCGGGAAGCTTACCGCGATCTACGTGGCCGCCGCCGGCGCGGCCGACATCCCCACCGTGCACGACGAGGTCGCCAAGCTGCTCCCGAGTGCCACCGTCACCAGCTCGTCGGACCTGGCCAGCAGGGTCAGCGGGTCGCTGGCCAGCGCCGCCGACCTCGCGCGCGACCTCGGCCGCTGGCTGGCCGTGGCGATGCTCCTCGCCGCATTCGCGCTGGCCGCCCTGCTGACCACCGCCGCGGTGCGGCGGCGGGTTCGCGAGTTCGGCACGCTCAAGGCACTCGGGTGGCATACCCGGCGCATCATCGCCCAGATCATGGCCGAATCGCTCGTGACCGGCCTGGCCGGAGCCGCGGTCGGAATCGGGCTCGGGTTCGCCGGCGCCGCCGTCATCGACGCGATCGCCCCCACGCTGACCGCGGCCGTCGCCCTGAACCCCGGCTCGACACCACCCCAGGGCGCGCTGATCAAGAACGGCAGCCTCGAGACGATGACGCTGCCCGGCGGGGTGCACACCCTCAGCGTCCACCTGCACGCCACCGTCGGGGCCGCGACGATCCTGCTCGCGGTCGTGCTCGCGATCGTCGGCGCGGTCCTCGCCGGCGCGCTCGGCAGCTGGCGCGTCGCCCGGCTGCGCCCGGCCCACGCCCTCGTCCGCGTCGCCTGACCAGCCCACCAGCACACCAGCACACCAGCACACCAGCCCCGGCCACCCGCACCCGCTTACCGCCCTTCCCGAGGTCGAACCGAGCTTTCCCGAGATCGAATCGAGAACCCGATGTATACCCTTACCGGCGTTTCCAAGACCTTCCGCGCCCGTGGCAGCACCGTCACCGCGGTGCGGGACCTGAACCTGTCCATCGCCGACGGCGAATGGCTCGCCATCCAGGGCCGCACCGGCAGCGGCAAGAGCACCCTGCTGCAGCTGTTGGGCGGCATGGACCGGCCCAGCACCGGCACCGTCAACCTCGACGGTCAGGACCTGGCCACGATGTCCGAGAAACAGCTCACCGAGATCCGTGCCGCCCGGGTCGGCTTCGTGTTCCAGATGTTCAACCTCATCCCCACCCTGTCCGCGATCGAGAACGTCGAAGCCGCCCTCGTTCCGCTGCGCACCCCCGCCGTCCAGCGCCGGGAACGCGCGGCGGCAGCGCTGGCGGCCGTGGGCCTGGCCGATCGAGCCGGACACCTGCCCTCCGAGCTGTCCGGCGGCCAGCAACAACGCGTGGGGATCGCCCGGGCCCTGGTCAAGGAACCCAGCGTGCTGCTCGCCGACGAGCCCACCGGCAACCTCGACGTCGACACCCGCGACGAGATCCTCACGCTGCTCGAACAGATCTGGACCGCCAACCAGCTCACGCTCGTGCTCGTCACCCACGACAGCGCCGTCGCGGCCCTCGCCGAACGTGTTGCCGTCATGCACGACGGCAAGCTGGACATCACCGGTACGCGGATCGGGTGACCGGCATGTCAAACGCACGCCGCCGGTCGGCGAACGCACGATCGGAGCCCTCATGTTCGTCCTGACCTATCTTCGACGTGAACTGCGGCACCGGTCGCGTCAGGCGATGCTCGTCGCCACGGGGCTCGCCGTCGGCGTCGGGCTCGTCCTCGCCACGACGGCTACCGCCGCCGCGGTCGACGACGCGCAGACCGCGGTGCTACACACGCTGAACGGGATCGGCACCGACCTCACCGTCACCGCCACACCATCGGCCGACCGTCGCGCCGGCGCGACCGGCAGCGGCAGCGCGGACGGCAGCGGCAGCGCGGACGGCGCGAGCAGCACGGGCCTGTCGGTGGCCGGCGGGGCGGTGCTGGATTCGTCGACGGTGCGGGCCATCGCCGGGCTGGCGCACGTCGCCGGCGTCGCGGACTCGTTGGTCCTGAGCGAGATCACCCTCCCGCCGACCGGCTCGGGCGGCATCCCGACCAGCACGAGGATCGACGGGATCGACGTCACGCGCCTGGGCCTCGGGCCAGCCGCGTCCGCCACGCTCCGCTCGGGCCGTCCCCTGTCCCGGGCCGACAGCCGCGGCGACGTCGCGGTCATCGACACCCAGTACGCCGCCGCCCACCACCTTGGCGTCGGATCGACGATCACCGTTGCCGGGACCCGGTTCGCCGTCGTCGGGATCGTCTCCCAACCCACGGCCACCGGCGCGGCCAGCATCTACCTCCCGCTCGCTGCCGCCCAGCGGCTGCCCGCCGGCCAGCACTCGAAGCCGCTGGCGGGGAAGGTGAGTACGATCTACGTCTCGGCGAGCACCGCGGCCGACGTCGGCGCGGTCGAAACCGAGCTCGCCGCGCTCCTGCCCTCGGCCACCCTCAGCAGCTCACGCGACCTCGCCGAGGCGGTCAACGGCTCTCTCGCCAGCGCCACCACCCTCATGCACGATCTCGGCACCTGGCTCACCGTGGGCGTGCTGTTGGCCACCGTCGCCGCCGCCAGCCTGTTCACCCTCGCCTCCGTAACCCGGCGGACGCGCGAACTCGGAACCCTGAAAGCGATCGGCTGGACCAGCTGGCGCGTCATCACGCAGATCATGGCCGAGTCCGGCACGGTCGGCCTCGCCGGCGCGGCGCTCGGAGTCGCGGTCGGCTACGCCGGCATCGGTCTTGTCAACGCGGTCGCACCGACCCTGACCGCCACCGTCGGCACCGGCACGGGCGCGCACAACCTCGCCGTGCACCTGAACGCACACACCGAGCCAAGCACCCTCGCGGCGGCGGCCCTGATCGCCATCGCCGCGGCCCTGATCGCCGGCACGCTCGCGGCCTGGCGCACGACCCGGCTGCGGCCGGCCCACGCCCTGGCCGAGGTCGAATGAACGCCAAGGCTCCCACGCACCTCCATCACCGGCGGCCGGGGCTCGATGACGGAACGGGTCAGCCGTGTTGATTACCGCGGCACTACGTGACGATGACCTGACCGGGCACTGCGCCGGTCGTTTGCCGAGCAAAGAAGCCCAGAATGGCCGAGTTCACTTCGGTGGGGCGTTCCAGGTAGCCGTAGTGGCCGCAGCCCGGAATTTCTTCGTAGGTGGCTCCCGGGATGGCCTCGGCGACTTCGCGGCACAGCGGTGGACGGACTATCAGGTCGTCCTGGAAGCCGATCACCAGACAGGGGCACTGGATATGCGCGAAGCCCGGCCGGCGGTCGGGGATGAGTTCCAGGCCCAGTTGGCCGCGGGCCGCCGAGAGGGTCACCGCGGAGACCTCGAAGACGTCGAGCCAGTCCCTGATCTGCCGTTCGTCGTTGAGCGTACGCGGCGAGAGGCTCTGCAGCGCATGCATGAAAGCCGCATAACGCGCAGGTACCGTGACACCGCTGTCGTACAGCTCTATTTCGGCTAGGGACATGGCGGTGGCCAGCGCGTCGGACCTGCCGCGGGTCGCCATCAGCACGGCCTGCCCGACCAACCGGGGCCGGGCGACGAGCAGCTCCTGCACGATCATGGCGCCGAGTGAGAAGCCCACAACCCGGCAGCCCTCGACGCCCAGATGCTCGATGAGGGCGGCGGTGTCGGCCACCATGTCGGCCAGCGTGAACCCCTCAGGCCCGGCGTCGGAGGGCGGAATGCCCCGGTTGTCCATCGTGATGACGCGGTAGCCCGCGGCTCGCAGCGCCGGCACCTGGTGGGTCCGCCAGACGCGCCCGGGGGCTCCCGTCCCGGTGACCAGGAGGACCGGCGCTCCCACGCCGTAGTCATCGAAGCTCAGGTTGATCCCGTTGATCCGAGCCACCGGCATCGGCTAGTCCTCCATCGCGATTTCCGCTTCCAGCTCCTCAAGCTGCTGCTGGGCCAGGCTGAGCAGCGGAAAGTCGGACGGGCTGTGCCCGCCGGCCCCCGGGCGGCCCGCCTGAGCGGCCAGCCCGGTCAGCATCGCCACCCACCCGTCGGTCAGCTCCCGCACCGCGTCCGGCTCGAGAAGACCGGCAGGCCACGACAGCGACACGGTGAGCTCGGGCCCGTCGGGCCCGTCTTCGACGATCCCGTCCGCCTCCAGCGCGTGCGCGACGGGCATCCGCTCGGGCATGTCCCCGCCCAGCGCCACCGGCTGCCACTCCTCCTGCCTGGCCGAGGTGGTGAACCGGCCCAGGTAGTTGAACCCGATCTGCGGCACCGGTGGCGCGGCCAGCGCCGGTCCCGTGACCACGTTGAGATAGCGCAGCACGCCGAAGCCCAGGCCATCGCCCGGCACCGCCCGCACCTGCTCCTTCACCCGCTTGATCACCACGCCCGCGGCATCGCCACCCGCCCGTACCTCGGCGAAGTCCACCCGACCCGGGTCCAGCCGGACGGGATGCACGCTGGTGAACCAGCCGACCGTACGCGACAGATCCACGTCATCGGCCAGCGGCTCGCGCCCGTGCCCCTCCACATCCACCAGCACCGGGCCTGGCACCCCGCGCCATTCGGTCACCGCCAGCGACAGACCTGTCAGCAGCACGTCGTCGATCCCGGCGTGGAACACCGCGGGTACGGTTGTCAGCAGCGCCGCCGTCACGTCACGCGGCACCGGGACCGACACCCGCCGTACGCTCGACACCGTGTCGCGAGCGGGGTCCAGGGGACGCCCGCCCAGCGGCGGCTCGGGATCGGCCAGCAACCGCTGCCACCCAGGCAGTTCCGCCACCCGCGCCGGGTCGTCCGCCGAGCCGGCCAGCAGCCCCGCCCACCGGCGGAACGAGGTGCCCACCGGCTCCAGCGAAGCCCCCGTACAGGCCGCCGCCAGGTCCGGCAGCAGCACCCGCCACGACACCCCGTCGACCACCAGGTGGTGCGCCACCAGCAGCACCCGGCCGGGGGCATCCGGCCCCCGATCCAGCCACACCACCTGCAGCATCACCCCGGCCTCCGGATCGAGCCGCCGCGCCGCCGACCGGCCCACCGCGGCCACCAGCGAGGTCAGCTCGGGCCCGGTCAGACCGGCGGCGTCCACCCGGTGCACCGACGAGGAGGCGTCCAGACCAGGCGGCGGAATGTCCAGCCGCCACGAGGCGACGTCCGGGCCGGGGCACACCAGCCGCGCCCGCAGCGCGTCGTGCCGGTCCACCAGAGCCTGGACCGCCGTGACCAACCGGCCCTCGCCCAGCCCAGCCGGCACGATCGTCAGCACCGACTGGGAGAACCGGCGCAGCCCGGTCCGCTCGGCCACCCAACGCATCACCGGGATCAACGGGACCTCACCGACGGCCAGGTCGTCGACCGCCGGTCCGGCGGGCCTGCTCTCCGCCACCAGCGCGAGGCGGGCGGGCGTCTTGTCCTCGAACACCTGCCTGGGCGTGATCACCATGCCCGCACGGCGGGCCCGGGCCACCAGCTGCATCGACATGATCGAGTCGCCGCCGAGGTCGAAGAAGCTGTCGTCGGCCCCGACGTACTCCAGGTGCAGCAGCTCGGCGAACAGCGCGCACAGCGCCTCCTCGACGGGCGTCCGGGGCTCCCGGCCACCGGCCAGGCCCGCGAAGTCGGGAGCCGGCAGCGCGTCCCGGTCCAGCTTGCCGTTGACCGTCAACGGCAACGCGTCCAGCAGCACTACCGCGGAAGGAACCATGTAGTCCGGCAACAGCCCGGCCGCGAAGTCCCGGAGGTCCGAGCCGTCCCCGGCGGTTCCGGCGGTCCCGGCGGTCCCGGCGAGATAGGCCACGAGGTGCCGGTGGCCGGGCTGGTCCTCACGCATCACGACGGCGACCTGGTCGACGGCGGGATGCCCGGACAGCACGGCCTCGATCTCGCCGGGCTCGATCCGGAAACCACGGATCTTCACCTGCGCATCCGCCCGCCCGGCGAACACCAGCCCACCATCGCCGGTCCACCGGGCCAGGTCACCCGTGCGGTACATGCGCTCCCCCGACCCCCCGAACGGGCAGGCCACGAACCGCTCCCCGGTCAACGCGGGACGATTGAGATAGCCACGGGCCAGCCCGGCACCCGCCACATAAAGCTCACCGACCACCCCGGGAGGCACCGGCCGCAGGAACTCGTCCAACACATACGTCCGGACACCCGGCAACGGGCCACCCACCACACTGCCCGTCCCCGCCACCACCCGCTCCCGGTCCAACGCGATGTGCGTGACATGGACCGTCGTCTCGGTAATGCCGTACATGTTGACCAACACCGGGACGTCGCCGGGATACCGGTCATACCACTGCCGCAACCGGGCAGGTTCCAGCGCCTCACCACCGAACACCACATACCGCAACGAGGAACCGACCCCGGCAGCAGCCAACTCACCGATCACCTGATAGAACGCCGACGGAGTCTGGCTGAGCACCGTCACACCCGTCCGGCTCAGCAACTCAACGAACTCCCGCGGCGACCGACTCACCGAGTGCGCCACCACCACAACCCGGCCACCGAGCAGCAACGCACCGAACATCTCCCACACCGAAAAATCGAAGGCATAGGAGTGGAACAAACTCCACACATCATCGGCGCCCAGCCCGTACACCCGACCCGCCGTCTCGATGAGGGCAGCCACATTACGCTGCGGAATCAGCACACCCTTCGGCGTACCCGTCGACCCCGACGTATAGATCACATACGCCGGATGCCCCGGCCGCAACGACCGGACCCGCTCGGCATCCCGCACCGCCGTACCAGGCAGCCCAGCCAGCACACGAACCGTATCCGGGGCGTCCACGACAACCCTGACCGCCCCGTGCTCAGGCAACGCCCCCACGGTCCGCGCCGTACCCAACGTCACCACGGGAGCGGCATCGGCCAGCATAAACGCCTGCCGGGCGGCCGGATACTCCGGATCCACCGGCAGATAAGCCGCCCCCGCCTTCAGCACCGCCAGCAACGCCACCACCATCTCCACCGACCGGGGCAACGCCACCGCCACAATCCGTTCCGGCCCCACCCCCAAACCCACCAACAGACGAGCCAGCCGGTTCACCGCGGCATCCAACTCCGCATAGGTCAACCGCACATCCTCACAGACCACCGCCACCGCATCAGGCCGCGCGACCACCTGCGCCTGAAACATCTCCGGCAACGTCCTGGCCGACACCCCAACAGCAGAGCCACCAACAGCAGAGCCACCAACAGCGGAGCCGTTCCACGCCCGCACCACCAGGTCATACTCACCGTCCGCCAGCACATCCACCTGACTCAACCGCAGACCAGGATCAGCCCCCACCACCTCAAGCAACCGAACCAGACGCCCCACCAACCCCTCCGCGGTCGACCGATCGAACAGATCAGCCGAATACTCCAAAACCCCAGCCAGCCCCGCCGCACCACCCTCGGCATCACGATGCTCGGTCAACGCCAAAGACAGGTCGAACTTGGCGGTCTCGATCTCCCCGGAGCCGTGCCGCTCGACCACCAGCCCGGGCAGTTCCCAGCCCGAGGTCCGGGGAGCGTTCTGGAAGGTCAGCATGACCTGGAACAACGGATGCCGGGCCAACGAACGAACCGGCTGCACCTCCTCCACCAACCGCTCAAACGGCACATCCTGATGCGCATAGGCAGCCAGATCCACCTCACGCACCCGACCCACCACCTCAGCAAACGACGGATCACCACCAAGACCGACCCGCAACACCAACGTATTGACAAAAAACCCGACCAGATCATCCAACGCCGCCGCACCCCGACCCGCCACCGCCGTCCCCACCGGAATATCAACCCCCGCACCCAACCGCGACAGCAACACCGCCACCGCCGCCTGCACCACCATGAACAACGTCGCCTGCCCCGCCCGCGCCACCTCCACCAACCGCCCATGCACCCCCGCACCCACCCGCACCGGCACCGCCCCACCCCGATAACTCGCCACCGCCGGACGCGGCCGATCCACCGGCAACACCAACTCCACCGGAAGACCCGCCAAAGCAGAACGCCAATACCCCAACTGCGCACTCAACAAACTACCCGGATCAGACTCACTCCCCAACACCGCACGCTGCCACAACGCATAATCCGCATACTGCACCGGCAACCCCACCCACGACGGCGCCCGCCCCGACAACCGCGCCGCATACGCCGCCGACAAATCACGCCCCAACACCCCCATCGACCAGCCATCCGCCGCAATATGATGCACCACCACCACCAGAACATGCTCCCGCGCGGACACCACGAACAACGACACCCGCCACGGCAACTCCCGCCCCACATCAAAACCCCGCCCCACCTCCGCCCGCAGCAACAACGGCACATCCTCCGCCGCCACCTCCACCACCGACAGCACGGGAGAGCCGGCCTCACCCGTCAAGATCCGCGATTGTGGCGTTCCGCCAACGTCAGGAAATATCGTCCGCAGGCTCTCGTGTCGCAACGCGACGTCGCCCAGCGCCGCCCGCAGGGCCGCCACGTCGAGGTCGCCGCGCAGCCGCAGGACCAGCGGAATGTTGTAGACCGCCGCGCCGCCCTCAAGCCGGTTGAGGAACCACATCCGGGTCTGGCCGTACGACAGCGGAACCACCGCCGGGCGGACCGCCCGGACCAGCGCCGCCCGGGGCCGTCCGCCGCCGTCGAGCAGCCGGGCGACGCCCGCCGGCGTCGGCGTGACGAACAGCTTGCGGATGTTCACCTCGACGTCCAGCGTCTCCCGGATCCGCGCGATCAGCCGCATCGCGAGCAGGGAATCGCCACCCAGCTCGAAGAACCCGTCGTCGACCCCCACCCGATCAAGCCGCAACACCTCCGCAAACAACGAACACAACACCTCCTCGACCGCGGTACGCGGCGCCCCCCCAGTCACCAACCCACCGAAATCCGGCGCCGGCAACGCCCCACGATCAAGCTTGCCATTAGGCGTCACCGGCAACGCCGGCAACGCAACAACCCCCGCCGGAACCAGATACTCCGGCAACCGCTCCGCCGCGAACTCCCGCACCGCACGACCATCAACATCCCCCGGCACCACATAACCCACCAGATACCTGTGACCCGGCCGATCCTCCCGAGCCACCACCACCACCCGAGTCACCCCCGGAAACACCGCCAAAACCGCCTCAACCTCACCCACCTCAACCCGAAACCCACGAATCTTAAGCTGCGTGTCCGCCCGCCCCACAAACACCAACTCACCAGCAGCAGTCCACCGAACCAGATCCCCCGACCGGTACATCCGCTCCCCAGACCCGGAAAACGGACACGCCACAAACCGCTCACCGGTCAACCCCGCACGAGCCCAGTAACCACGAGCCAGCCCCGGACCCGCAAGATAAAGCTCACCGACCACCCCCGGCGGCACCGGCTGCAGCAGATCATCCAGCACATAGGTCCGGGTGTTGTCCAGCGGATGCCCGATCGGCAGCGGCCCGGGGACCTCCTCCCCCGGCCGGATGTCGAACACGGTCGCGCACATGGTGATCTCGGTCGGGCCGTACAGGTGCCGCACGACGGTGTCCGGGCACGCGGCCGCGACGCGAGCGACGGCGGTGGCGCTGACCACGTCCCCGCCGGTCAGCAGCTCGGGCAGCCCGGCGAAACAGCCGGGGTCCTCCTCGGCCAGCGCCGCGAGCAGACCGGCGGTCACGTGCACGGCCGTCAGCCCGGCACCGGAGATCAACTCGGCCAGCCCGGCGGCATCCAGCGGTCCCGGCGGGGCGATCACGACCTGGCCGCCCGCCAGCAGCGGCACCCACAGCTCCCATGTCGAGGCGTCGAAGGCGTGCGGGGCGTGGAACAGCACGCGCTGATCAGCCCCGCCGGACCAGTGCCGGTCGGCGGCCAGGGAGACGACCCCGGCGTGCGTCACCGCCACGCCCTTCGGTACGCCCGTCGATCCCGAGGTATACATCACGTACGCTAGGTCGCCGTGGCCTGCCACGACGTACGGCGGCGTCAGCGGCGGCCCGGACAGCACCCAGTCGCCCACCGGCACCACGCCCACGCCCGGCGGCGCGGCGAACCCCGCCGAGGCCACCACCACACCGGTCCCGGCCAGCACCTGCGCCACCCGGGCCGAAGGCCACTCCAGGTCGACCGGCACGTAGGCCGCGCCCGCCCTGAGCACCCCGATGAGCACCGCCACCAGCTCGGCCGAGCGCTCCAGCGCCACGCCGACCAGGTCACCCGGCTGTACGCCCGCCACCGCCAACCTGTGCGCGACCCGGTCCGCGGCCTGCGCCAGCCGCGCGTACGACAGCCGCACATCTCCTGCCGCCACCGCCACCGCGTCCGGGCGGGCGGCCACCTGGGCATCGAACGCCGCGGTGAGCCTGGTGTGGCCGAGGGGTACGCCGGTGTCGTTCCACTCGCCGACGATCCTGGCCCGCTCCGCGTCGTCCAGCACGTCGACCTGGCTGACCCGCAGGTGCGGGTCGTCCGCGACCGCCTCAACCACCCGGACCAGCCGTACGACGAGGTCCTCGGCCGTCCGCCGGTCGAACAGGTCGGCCGAGTAGTGCAGTTCCCCGTCGATGCCCGCCGCCGCGCCCGCCTCATCGCGGTACTCGGCGAGGTCGAAGGACAGGTCGAACTTGGCGGTGGCGGCCTGCGACGGCATCACCTGGGTGTCGAGACCGGCCAGGTGCCACTCCCGCTGCGGGGTGCTCCGGAAGCCGAGCATCACCTGGAACAGCGGGTGGCGGGCCAGGGATCGGGCCGGGTGAAATTCCTCGACCAGCCGCTCGAAGGGCACGTCCTGGTGGGCGAAGGCGGCCAGGTCGCCCTCGCGGACCCGGCCAACGAGTTCGACGAAGGTCGGGTCACCGCCGACATCGGTGCGCAGGACGAGGGTGTTGATGAAGAAACCGATCAGGTCGTCCAGCGCGGCGTTCCCCTGGCCGGCCACTGCCGTGCCCAGCGGGATGTCGCTGCCCGCGCCCAGCTTGGACAGCAACAGCGCTACGGCCGCCTGCACCGCCATGAACAGCGTCGCAGCCTGGCCCCTGGCCACGTCGGCCAGGCGGGCGTGTGTCCGCGCGCCGAGCCGGATGGGCACGGATCCGGCCTGGAAGCCGGGCAGGGCGGGGCGGGGCCGGTCCACCGGCAGGTTCAGCTCGGCGGGCAGGTCGGCCAGCGCCTGCCGCCAGTACGCCAGGTGCGCGTCCGACCGGTCCTCGCCGGCCGCGACCTCGCGCTGCCAGATGGAGTAGTCGGCGTACTGCACGGGCAGCGGCGCCCACGGCGGGGCCTGCCCGTTCCGCCGCGCCGCGTAGGCCGTGGCCAGATCCCGGGCGAACACCCCCATCGACCAGCCGTCCGCGGCGATGTGATGGACGACGAGTGACAGCACGTGGCTGCCGTCGGGCACGGCGAACAGCGTGGCCCGTACCGGCAGGTCGCGGCTCACGTCGAAGCCCCGGGTGGCCTCGGCCGTCAGCCGGCTGGGCAGCTCGTCCTCGTCGGTCGGTACGACCACAGGCGTGGGGCGTGCGGCCTCAGCGGTCAGGATCTGCTGCCGCGGGATGCCGTCGGGGTCGGGGAACACCGTCCGCAGGCTCTCGTGCCGTGTGACCACGTCGCCGAGCGCGGCCCACAGCGCGGTCCGGTCCAGGTCGCCGCGCAGCCGCAGCTGCACCGGGATGTTGTAGAGCGCCTCGCCGTCCTCGAGCCGGTTGAGGAACCACATCCGGGCCTGGCCGAACGACAGCGGCACCGCCTCGGGCCGTTGCACGGGCGCGAGCACCGGCTCGTCGGCCGCCGGGTCGCCGCCGGCCCGCACCAGCGTGGCGACCCCGGCGGGTGTCGGCTCGGCCATCAGCTCGCCGATGGTCAGCGCCGTCCGCAGCAGGTTCCTGATCCGTGCGATCAGCTGCATGGCCAGCAGGGAGTCACCGCCGAGGTCGAAAAAGTCGTCGTCGGCCCCGACCCGCTCCAGGCGCAGCACCTCGGCGAACAGGGTGCACAGCGATTCCTCGACCGAGGTGCGCGGCTCCCGGCCGGTCACCAGGCCGGCGAAGTCGGGGGCGGGCAGGGCGGCACGGTCGACCTTGCCGTTGGCGGTCAGCGGCAGCGCGTCGAGCACGACCACGGCTGAAGGGATCATGTGGTCGGGCAGCAGGCCCGCCACGAAGTCGCGGATCTGGACGGTGTCGAGCGTCTCCCCGTCGGAGGCGACGACATAGGCGACCAACCGTTTCTGCCCCGGCTGGTCCGCGCGCGCGATGACCGCGCCCTGGCTGACGCCCGGGTGCATGACCAGCACCGCCTCCACCTCACCCGGTTCGATCCGAAAACCACGGATCTTGACCTGCGCGTCCGCCCGACCGGCGAACACCAACTGCCCCTCCCCCGTCCACCGCCCCAAATCCCCCGTCCGATACATCCGCTCCCCAGACCCGGAAAACGGACACGCCACAAACCGCTCCCCCGTCAACCCAGGCCGGCCAAAATACCCACGCGCCAACCCCACACCCGCCACATACAACTCACCCGTCACCCCCGGCGGCACCGGCTGCAAAAACCGATCCAACACAAACACCCGGGTGTTATCCATCGGACGGCCAATCGGCACCACCGAGGCAACCTCATCCCCCGGCCGCACCTCAAACACCGTCGCACACACCGTCACCTCCGTCGGCCCATACAACTGCCGCACCACCACCCCCGGACACGCCTCCACCACCCGCACCACCGCCGCCGCACTCACCACATCCCCACCCGTCACCACCTCACGCACCCCCACAAAACACCCCGGCGCCTCCTCCGCCACCGCCGCAAACAACCCCGCCGTCACATGCACCACCGTCGGCCCAAAATCCGAAATCAACCCCTTCAGCACCCCAGCGTCGACCCGCCCGGCCGGCGCCACCACCACCTGACCCCCCGACAACAACGCCACCCACAACTCCCACGTCGACGCGTCAAACGCATGCGACGCATGAAACAACACCCGCCCATGAACCTCCCGCGACCAACACCGATCCGCCGCCAACCCGACCACACCCGCATGCGTCACCGCCACACCCTTCGGCACCCCCGTCGACCCCGACGTATACATCACATACGCCACATCATCCGCACCCACCCGCACCGCCGGCGGCCCACACTCCCCCTCCCCATCCACCCAGCCACCCGCCCACACCACCCCGACAGACTCGGGCAGATCAGGCGCCCAGTCGTCGGCCACCACCACCCGCACCCCCGCCTCAGCCAGCACCCGCCCCACCCGCACCACCGGCCACTCCACATCCACCGGCACATACGCCGCCCCCACCTTCACCACCCCCACCAACACCGCCACCAACTCCACCGACCGCTCCATCACCACCCCAACCCGATCACCAGACCGCACCCCAGCCGCCACCAAATCCCGCGCCACCCGATTCGCCGCCGTGTCCAGGCGCGCGTAGGTCAGCGTGACGTACCGGTCCTGCGCAACCCAGTTCGCCGCCGTGTCCGGGTGCGTGTGGGTCAGCGTGACGTACCGGTCCAGCACTGCCACCGCGTCGGGACACTCGGCCACCCGGGCGGCGAACGCCCCGGTCAGCGTGCCGTCGGCCACCGCGGCCCCGGTGTCGTTCCACTCCTGGAGGACCCGGTGACGCTCGTCCGCACCCAGCACGGGCACCTGGCTGACCCGCAGCGTGGGATCGGCGGCGACGCGCTCCAGCACGCCCAGCAGACGTTCGGCCAGCCTCCGCACCGTCGAACGGTCGAACAGGTCGGCGGAGTAGCGCACCACGCCCTCGATGCCGGCCGGTGTCCCGGCGGCGGTCCTGCGTTCCTCCAGGCTGAAGGACAGATCGAACTCGACGGCGTCCCCGTCACCCTGGACCGGCCGCACAGTCAGTCCCGGCAGTTCCCACGGCGTGTCCAGCGGCACGTTCTGAAAGGCCAGCAGGACCTGGAAGACGGGGTGACGGGCGCGGCCACGGAACTCCTCGGCCAGCCGCTCGAACGGCACGTCCTGGTGGGCGTAGGCGGCCAGGTTCCGCTCCCGCACCCGGGCCAGCAGTTCCTCGAACGAGGGGTCGCCGCTGACGTCGGTACGCAGCAGCAGGGTGTTGACGAAGAAGCCGATCAGGTCGTCCAGCGCGGTGTCACCGCGGCCGGCGACCGGCGCCCCGATGGGGATGTCGGTGCCCGCGCCGAGCCGGGACAGCAGCACCGCGATCGCCGACTGGACCACCATGAACAGCGTTCCCCGGCCGCCGCGCACGAGGTCGGTGAGCCGGGCGTGCACCGCGGGGCTGATCCGGATCGGCACCTCACCACCGGTGAAGCTCGCCACGGCCGGGCGCGGCCGGTCGGCGGGCAGGGCGAGCTCGGCGGGCAGGTCGGCCAGTGCCTCGCGCCAGTAGGCCAGTTGCTCGCTGATCAGGCTGTCCGGGTCGGACTCGTCGCCCAGCAGGTCACGCTGCCACATGGCGAAATCGGCGTACTGCACCGGAAGCGGCTCCCACGACGGGGCCTGCCCGCGGGACCGCGCCGCGTAGGCCGTGGGCAGGTCCCTGGCCAGCACGCTCATGGACCAGGCGTCGGTCGCGACGTGGTGGATGACCAGCGACAGCACGTGCTCCCGCTCGGACAGCGCGAACAGCCGGGCCCGCAACGGCGGCTCACGCCCGACGTCGAAGCCGCGGCCCGCCTCGGCCGCCAGCAGACCGGGCAGCTCCTCCGCCGCGGCGAAGACGATCACGAGTTCGGGGTCCTCCCGCAGGATCTGCTGGCGGGGGACACCGTCGGTGTCGGGGAGCACGGTGCGCAGGGCCTCGTGCCGCCGCACGACATCGGTCAGCGCCGCCTGTAACGCCGATCGGTCGAGGTCTCCGCTCAGGTTAAGCGCGTACGGCGTGTTGTAGACCGCGCTGCCCTCCTGGAGCCGGTTGAGGAACCACATCCGGGCCTGGCCGTACGACAGCGGGATCACGTCGGGCCTGGGCCTCGGGACCAACGCGGCGCGGGCCGCGCCGCCCTCGCCGACCAGCCCGGCGACACCGGCCGGGGTGGGCTCGGCGAACAGCGCGCGGATGTCCATCCCGACGTTCAGCTCGGCCTGCACGCGAGCGATCAGCCGCATGGCCAGCAGCGAGTCGCCGCCGAGGTCGAAGAAGCCGTCGTCGGCCCCGACCCGCGCCAGGTCCAGGACCTCGGCGAACAGGGCGCACAACCGCTCCTCGACCGCGGTGCGCGGCCCCCGCCCGGTCGCCAGAGCACCGAAGTCGGGGGCGGGCAACGCCGCGCGGTCCAGCTTGCCGTTGGCGGTCAGCGGCAGCTCCGCCACCTCGACCACCACCGCGGGGACCATGTACTCGGGCAGCCGCCCGGCCACGAACTCCCGGAGCTCCCCGGGATCGAAGCCGGTGCCCGAGGCGGGCACCACGTAGGCGACCAGTCGCTTGCGGTCAGGCTGGTCCTCCCGGGCGAGCACCGCGACCTGGTCGACGGCGGGATGCCCGGACAGCACGGCCTCGATCTCGCCGGGCTCGATCCGGAAACCACGGATCTTCACCTGCGCATCCGCCCGCCCGGCGAACACCAGCCCACCATCGCCGGTCCACCGGGCCAGGTCACCCGTGCGGTACATGCGCTCCCCCGACCCCCCGAACGGGCAGGCCACGAACCGCTCCCCGGTCAACGCGGGACGATTGAGATAGCCACGGGCCAGCCCGGCACCCGCCACATAAAGCTCACCGACCACCCCGGGAGGCACCGGCCGCAGGAACTCGTCCAACACATACGTCCGGACACCCGGCAACGGGCCACCCACCACACTGCCCGTCCCCGCCACCACCCGCTCCCGGTCCAACGCGATGTGCGTGACATGGACCGTCGTCTCGGTAATGCCGTACATGTTGACCAACACCGGGACGTCGCCGGGATACCGGTCATACCACTGCCGCAACCGGGCAGGTTCCAGCGCCTCACCACCGAACACCACATACCGCAACGAGGAACCGACCCCGGCAGCAGCCAACTCACCGATCACCTGATAGAACGCCGACGGAGTCTGGCTGAGCACCGTCACACCCGTCCGGCTCAGCAACTCAACGAACTCCCGCGGCGACCGACTCACCGAGTGCGCCACCACCACAACCCGGCCACCGAGCAGCAACGCACCGAACATCTCCCACACCGAAAAATCGAAGGCATAGGAGTGGAACAAACTCCACACATCATCGGCGCCCAGCCCGTACACCCGACCCGCCGTCTCGATGAGGGCAGCCACATTACGCTGCGGAATCAGCACACCCTTCGGCGTACCCGTCGACCCCGACGTATAGATCACATACGCCGGATGCCCCGGCCGCAACGACCGGACCCGCTCGGCATCCCGCACCGCCGTACCAGGCAGCCCAGCCAGCACACGAACCGTATCCGGGGCGTCCACGACAACCCTGACCGCCCCGTGCTCAGGCAACGCCCCCACGGTCCGCGCCGTACCCAACGTCACCACGGGAGCGGCATCGGCCAGCATAAACGCCTGCCGGGCGGCCGGATACTCCGGATCCACCGGCAGATAAGCCGCCCCCGCCTTCAGCACCGCCAGCAACGCCACCACCATCTCCACCGACCGGGGCAACGCCACCGCCACAATCCGTTCCGGCCCCACCCCCAAACCCACCAACAGACGAGCCAGCCGGTTCACCGCGGCATCCAACTCCGCATAGGTCAACCGCACATCCTCACAGACCACCGCCACCGCATCAGGCCGCGCGACCACCTGCGCCTGAAACATCTCCGGTAGTGTCAGGTCCGCAGTACCAGGCATCGACGTCCCCGCCTCATCCGTCCGGTATCGAGTGGTGCGGCGAGACCTGCCGTCAGTCGGCGGTCTCGTACTCCGCCATCTCCGCGATGAGGCTCTTGGGCCGCATGTCCGTCCAGTTCTCCTCGATGAAGTCCAGGCACGCCTTTCTGGAGTCCTCACCGTGGACGATGGACCAGCCTCCTGGAACCTCGGCGAAGACCGGCCAGAGCGAATACTGGCCTTCGTCGTTGACGAGCACGAAATAGCTGGCGGACTCGTCCTCGAAGGGATTGGTCATGACCATTACCTCTCTCCGTCGGCGACCATTTGGGGATAACGACTCATCCCACTGTAAGGTAACCGACCCGTGACGGGCAGAGCAAGGCGGTACCCGGCCAGATGTCCGATTCAGCAGTTGGACATCCGGCCCTGAAAATGTCCACTCAGATTCGATGACCGAACGACACGCCTCGTCATCGTGCACGCCCCGTTCATAGGCTTCACCCGGCCAGCCGACCCATGGCCCCCGGTAACCGGCTCACCCCGGTAACCGGCTCGGTGCGGTAACCGACTCAGTGCGGTAACCGACTCAGCGCGGCGGGTTGGCCTGCGACTCCACGAAGCCGACCAGCCGCGCGATGCCCTCCTCGATGTCGAAGCGGGTCAGGTAGCTGGTGGACAGCCGGATGCTGTGGTCGCCGCCGCCCTTCGGATAGAAGTAGGACATCGGCGTCCAGATAACCCCGAAGTCCTGCGCCGAACGGGTCAGCGCGGCATTGTCGGCACGGAACGGCACCCGCATGGTCAGGAAGAATCCGCCGCGGGGTGAGTTCCAGCTCACCCCGCGCTCGGCCCGCCGCTCGGCCGGCAGGTGCTTGTCCAGGCACTGCAGCATGGCGCGCATGGTGTCGCCGTAGTAGGCCGAGGTCTCGCCGTTCAGCTCGGAGATCCGGCCGTCGGCGGCGAGCAGGGCCCCGGCGATGGCGGCCTGGCTGAGCGGCGAGGTGTTCACCGTGACCATGCTCTTGATCTTGGCGAGGTCGTCGGCCAGCAGCCCGGTCCCTCCGGAGGCGTCCCGCACCACCTGGTCGGCGACCGCGAATCCGACGCGGGCCCCCGGGAAGACCGTCTTGGAGTAGGAGCCGAGGTGGATCACCCGGCGCGCCGGATCGAGCGACTTCAGCGTCGGCACCTGCGGGCCCGGGCTGACCAGCCGGTACGGGCTGTCCTCAAGGATCAGCAGGTCAAGGCGTACGGCCAGGTCGAGCAGCGCCCGCCGGGCCGGCAGCGGCATGGTCACCCCGGAGGGGTTGGAGTGGTCGGGGACCACGTAGACGGCCCTGACCCGGCGCCCGCGCGCCCGCTCGGCCGCGACCGCGGCCGCCAGATCGGCGCAGTGCAGCCCGTCCGCCCGTTCCTCGACCGGGGTCACCTCGATGTCCAACAGCCGGGCCGCGCCGGTGATCCCCACGTAGCACGGGCTGGAGACGACCAGCACGTCGCCCGGGTCCCGCATGAGCGCCCGCAGCGCCAGGAACATCGCCTCCTGGCAGCCGACCGTGACCACGATGGACTCCGGCGGCACGTCGATGCCCTCGTCCACCCGGAGTGATTCGGCGATCAGCTTCCGGATCTGTCCGGCGGACGGGCCGTACTGGAACAGGGCGTCGCGGATCTGAGCTGGCGAGTCGCCCCGCTCGGCCAGGTGATCGAGATAACGCCGCACCTGCGTGAAGATCTGCTCGATGTCGAAGAAGCCGTCATAGGGCCGTCCAGGAGCGAACGAGATCGCCGTGGGGAAACGCACGGTGACCTCGTTGAGAAAGTTCATCGTGTCCATGACGGGATCGGCGACGCTGGAGTGCAGGTCTTCCTTGCGCAGGTCTTCCTTGCGCGGGTAATGGGTTGTCTCCATCAGCTGTCCTCCACTTTCTGTGGATCGGGGATGCGACCGTGCCCGACCCGGCCGCGGACCAGCAGATCGGTGACGGCGGTGTTCCCCTCGGACCGCAGCGCCGAGGCCGTACGTGCCAGATCCCGCGCCACCTCGTCGAGCACGTCGGCGATCGGATGGGCGTTGGCCGACATGATGCCGAGCCACAGCCGAGGGTCGCCCGCCGCGATCCGGGTGACGTCGCGCGCACCCTGCCCGGTCAGCCTCATGATTGTCTCCGGGGTGTCCACGAAGCGGGCCGCCATCGCCGAGGCCACCACGTGCGGGGCGTGCGAGATCACCGCCATCGCCCGGTCGTGCTCGGCGGGATCCATCAGGACCGGCCGCGCGCCGCAGGCCCGCACCAGCGCGGTCACCGTGGCGGCGGCGGCCGCGCCGGACTCGCCGGTGGGGCACAGTACCCAGGACCGGCCGCGGAACAGGCCGGCCCGGGCGGCCAGCGGCCCTGACCATTCCCTGCCGCCCAGGGGGTGGCCTCCGACGAAGGCCGTGAGGTCGCAGCCCAGCTTGGCAGCCTCGGCGATCGGCGCCTGCTTGACGCTGGCCACGTCGGTGTACACGTGGGCCACCTGGTGCTTCTGCGCGTCCCGCAGGGCGGCAGGCACGGCGGCGGGCGGTACGGCCAGCACCGCGAGGTCGGCGGGAGCGCCCCGGTAGGCGGCGGGTCCACCGGGTAGCACCACCCCGGCGCCGAGGCCCGCGGCGAGCCGCGCCGCCGCCGGATCGCGGTCGGTCAGCAGCACGTCGGCGCCGTGGTCGCGTACGGCCAGGGCGATCGAGGTGCCGATTAATCCGGCGCCGATGACGATGAGGCGCCGGGGCACGAGATCAGCTCCCACCTGCTCACTCCCCCAAGGCCGAGGTCAGGCGCTCTCGGCGGCCCGTTGGCGTTCGACGGCCTCGTACAGGGCCTTGATGTTGTTGCTGCCGAACGTGTGGGCGCCGCGGCGGTCGATCAGCTCGTGGAAAAAGGTCCGCCTGGGGTGCCGGGACGCGGTGAAGATCTGCAGCATGACGCCGCCGTGGTCGCGATCGGCCAGGATATTGAGCTCACGCAGCGTCTCCACCGGGACGCCGACCGGGCCGAGCCGCGCCGGCAGCGCCTCGTAGTAGCTCGCCGGGGTGGTGAGGAACCGCACCCCGCGCTTCGCGCTGTCCCGGACCGCCGCCGTGATGTCGTCGGTGCGGAACGCGATGTGCTGGATTCCCGCCCCGCCGTGCGAGCGGACGAACTCGTCGATCTGGCCGGGGGCGCGGGTGGTGTCCGGTTCGATGATGGTGAAGGTGACCTTGCCGGACGGGCTGCGCACCACCTGGGAGTCCATGGCCTGAGAGCCGACCACGATGCGCTCCTCGAAGGTCCGGGTGAAGCCGAACACGTCCCGATAGGCGCGTACGGTCGGGTGCAGTTCGCCGGCGGGCAGGCAGACCGCGACGTGGTCGATGGCCCTGAGCAGGCCTTCGTTGGAGCGGTCTGGGACGGTCTCCTCGATGAGGCCGGGCGAGAAGGGCCCCTCGACCGCCTCCCGGGAGGTGAAGCGGTGCTCCACGTCGCCGAACCCGGCCACCGACGCGAAGGTCACGCGGCCGCCCGGCGTTCCCAGGGTCTCGGGCGGCGTGACCGGCACCGCTCCACGATTCACCGCCTCGGCGAACGCGGCCTGCGCCTGGTCGACGGCGAAGCCGATGACCGCCACTCCGTCGCCGTGCCGACGGACGAACTCGGCGGCGCGGTGGTCGGAGCTGGTCGCGGCGGTGACGACGACAGTGATGTCGCACTGCCGCAGCAGCACCGACTCGCAGCCCTTGAGCCCGGTGCGCGGCCCGCCTCGGCCGGTGACGGTGAAACCGAAGGAATCGCACAGTTCGGCCGCAGCCTGCGCGGCGTCCTCGACGAACAGCTCAATGTGGTCGATCGAATGAATGTCCATTCTTGCCCCTCCGTTCGTTGCGCCTCGACGCGCTTTCCACCCCAGCCCGCTGGTTAACCGGAATGACGCCCACCCCCGATTACGGATTCTTTTCTCCTGGACGACGCACCAGCGGTGGGCGGCGGACGGCGCGGGCTCAGCGGCCAGCCCATTCTGGGTCGCGTTTCTCGACGAACGCTCGGACCCCTTCCGCGGAGTCCAGGCTGTGCCGGCGCCGCTCTTCCCAGTGGTATCGGGCGGAGAATGCCTCCGGCAGCGGCATGTCGAGAGATCTGAGCACCACTTCCTTGATGGCGCGAACCGAGAGGGGGGCGCTTCTGATGATGTCGTCGGTCCACTCGGCGACGCAGCCGTCCAGCTCCGGGTAGGAAACCACGTCGTTGACCAGGCCGAACCGCAGTGCCGTCGCGGCGGTCATCCGGCGACCGGTGAGCAGATACCCCATCGCGGTCTTCAGCGGAAGCTGCCGGGCCAGCCGGAACGCGCCGCCGGCCCCGGGGATCAGGCCGAGCCGCGCCTCCGGCAGCCCGAAGACCGCGTGCTCGGCGGCGACGATGAGGTCGCAGGCCAGGGCCAGCTCGAACCCGCCACCCAGCGCGTACCCGTTGACCCGCGCGATCACCGGCTTGGACAGGGTGAAGCGCTCGGTAAGCCGGGGCCAGCCGGGCTGACCCCGGCTACCGAGGGAGGTGGCGGGCGTGCCTCGCTCGGTGAGCTCTGCCCGCTCCTTGAGGTCCTGGCCGACCGAGAAGGCCCGGTCGCCCGCGCCGGTCAGCACCGCCACCCACACCTCATCGTCGGCCTCCACGTCGTTCCAGATCGCGGCGAGCTCCTGGTGAGTCCGCTGGTCCAGCGCGTTGAACACCTCAGGCCGGTCGATCATGATGCTGGCCACGTGGCCCTTCTTCGCGTAGCGCACCCGCGGCTCGTTCATGCGAGGCTCCCGGCGAATCGGCCGACCTTGTCGATGACATCCTGATCATGAAGCCGCAGCGCCTGCTGCAGCACGAACTCGGCCACGAAGCGGCGGAACTCCGCCACAGGTTCCTCGGCGAGGTTCAGCATCCGCCGGTTGGCGACCACCGCCGGCCCGTCGAGCCGGGCCACGCTCCGGTCGACGGCGGCGTCCAGCTCGTGCGGCTCGACGACCTCGTCGAGCACGCACCGGGCCGCGGGCTCGGTCGCCCAGATGCGGCGGCCGCCCAGGATGACCTGGCGGGCCAGCCGTGGCCCGGCGCACCGGCTGAGCCGCAGCGCCGAGACCCCGGGAATGATGCCCTCCCGCGTGGCCGGAAGGCTGAAGTAGGAGTCGGCCGCGGCCAGGACATGATCGAACACCAGCAGGAGCTGGGCCCCGCCGCCGATGGCAAAGGTGTCCACGGCGGCCACCCACGGCTTCTCGATCACGCCACCGCGCCAGGTCGCCCCCTCTCCGGCGACCAGACCTCTAACGATCTTGCTGATGTAGCCGAGCTCGCGACGCAGCAGGAACCCGACCAGCGAGATCTCCCCGGCGTGCAGGCGCTTGAGGTTGATGCCCACGCTGAACACCCGCCGGCCCCGGTAGCGCGGATGGCTCATCTCCCCGCCGCGCAGCAGCCCCACCCGGACGGCCGGGTCGAGCAGGGCCAGGTCGACGACGGTCTCCATGTCCTCGACCTGCTGCTCGTCCTCGGCGTTCAGGCAGTCGTCGCGGCACATGGTGAGGTGGGCCACCCCGTCGCGCCGGTCCAGGCGTACCGTCTCCAGCCGCAGCGAACCGGTGCGGCGGAACTCGGGCAGCAGCGCCAGCGCGCGCGGGGTCGGGTGCAGCATCGAGTCGAGCAGGTGCGGACCGGACAGCGGCGAGCGCAGCACCGCCCGCAGGAAGATGCCCTGGTCGATCTCGCGCCCTTCCTTGTTTCTCTGCGGCCGCTCGCGTTCCACGGCGAGTTGCCCGGTGGTGGGCACCAGGCCGGGGACCGCGGTCGCGGCGGCCTCGACCAGCTCACCGAGCCGCAGCCTGATGGTGCGGCCAGCCGTGAGCCGGTCGTACACCTGGTCGGCATGCGCGTCCATGAACCGGACCCGCAGCAGGCGGATCCCGTCCACCACGGCGGCGGCCTCGGCCCGCTGCTCGGGTGAGCGCACCGCGGGCTCGGGCAACGCGGCGAGCCGTTCCTCGGCGCGCTCGGCCGCCTCGGCCAGAGCCTTCTCCGCCCGCTGCGGGGCGGCGACCCCGGCCGTCATGATGCCGCCCCGCGGCGCAGCGCACGGTCGTAGGCGGCCAGGTGGGCACCGAGCGCTTCCTCGAAGCTCGTGGTGCTCGCATCGAACATCAGCTGCCGTCTGATCGCCAGCTCCCGCCCGGGGAAGGCTTCCACCGGCACGCCCTCCGGATCGTCGGACAGTTCGTCGAGCAGCCCGAGCCGCAGCGCCTCGACGGCGTCGATCGGCGCGCCGAACATCACTGCCCGGCGAGCCGCGGCGGTCCCTACCTGCTGGACGAGCCGGTAGAGGGCCATCCCGGGCCAGGTGGCCCCGCCGTCGGTCATGACGAGCAGCCGAGTGCCGGGGGTGGCCAGGCGCACGTCGGTGGCCAGGAGTACGTCGAGTGCCGTCCCGCCGCAGTCCCCCGAGGCGATGGCGACCGTCGTCGCGGACTGCCGCTCCAGCCGGCGCAGTGCCCGCTCCCACTTGGTCACGAGACCGACGGTCAGGTCCTCGGGCACCCCGCCGCGCGGGGCGCCCGACACGTGGGCGACCAGGGCTGCGGTCCCGCCGGAGTCCTCCACCCGGTCGCAGACCTCGGCGACCCGGCGGACCGACTCGGCCGACAACGGCTGGGCGCCGTCGATCCTCAGCACGATCTCCTTCGCCCTCACCATTGGACCAACGCCATCTCGATGGTGGAGCCGGGCCCCATCGCCATCAGCACCCCGTGGTCACCGGGACGGGTAACGCCCTCCTGGCACAGCCGCTCATAGGAGAACAGGAAGGAGCCGCTGGACACGTTCCCGTAGTCACGCAGGACTCCGGTGGTGTGCCGGACGTCGTGGCGGGTGAGCCCGAGATTGACCACGACCGCGTCGATGACTTTCTTCCCGCCCGAGTGCACCAGCCAGTAGGCGATGTCGCTGCGCCGCAGGCCGGTGCCCGCCAGCAGCCGGTCGGCGACCAGCTCGGCGTGCGCGCCCACCACGTAGGGGATCTGCGGGTCGAGGAAGAAGCTGAACCGTCCCTGGTCGCGGTCCCAGTCGTAGCGCATGGCGTCGATCGCGTCGGTGATGACGCAGCTCGCGAACTTCAGAATGCGCGCCCCCGGACCTGGCGTGCCGGCGACCATGGCCACCGCGGCGGCACCGTCGCCGAACAAGCTGTTGACCACGGCCGTGCGCATCGTGGAGTCCAGCGCGTACGCCGCCGAGCACGCCTCGACGCACAGCACGACGGAGAGCTCTCCCGGGTGCGCCGCCGACCAGCCGGCCACCACGTTGAGCGCGTTCAGGCCCGCGTTGCAGCCCATGCCGACGATGTCGCTGCGGCTGCAGTGCCGGTCGATGCCCAGCTCGCGGATGATCAGTGCGCTGAGCCCCGGGACGAGGAATCCGGTCGAGGTCACGCAGCACAGATGGCCCAAGTCGGCCAGCTCGGCGCCGGCGTCCTTCAGACAGGCGGTGAGGGCCTCGATCCCCATGCCGACTGCGAGCCGCTTGTGCTTGTCCAGCAGGTCGCCCTGCGGCTCGCAGACCCGGCGGCCGGCAGCGTCGGCCGGGGGCAAGGTGAGGTGGCGCCGATCGATCGCGCTGTTGAGGAAGACCGAGCGGACCCTGGGATCCGTCACGCCCAGGATGTCGAGCAGCTCCCGCTGGGTGTACGACGTGGCGGTCACGGCGGTCCCGACACCCGCGATCCTGGCGATCGGCCGGACGTGCGGGAGCGCTGCGGCCGGGGGCTCCGGCCGGTCGAGGCTGATGGTCATCGGAAGGTCCATCCCCACATGCGCGGCTTGCTACGGAGGAGCGGTCGAATGCTTGTCGTCGGCACCTTTCTCACCTCTCGTGTCGTGCCAGCTTCTCGGTGATCACCCGTGCGATCTCCGCGAGATGTTCTGCCTGCATGAGCTCCTGGTGGGCTCCTGAGATTTCGTGACCGTCGATCCGCCCGTCGACGTAGGGCCGCCACAGGGTGGGCGCCTCGGCTGCGGGCTGGGAGGGCAACCGGTCAAGCAGCGCGACGAACAGCAGCAGGTCGCCGTGCAGGACATCCGGAGTGAACTCCGCGCCCAGCCTCATGGTGTTGTCGAGCACCGAGCGGATCCTGCGCAGCCGCTCGCCGTCGACGTCCCCGCGGCCGACGTCCCCACGGCCGACGACCTGCTCGATCATCCGGTCCAGCCGCTGGTCCATCTTCCCGCGGACCTTCGGCATGACCTCCCGGCCGTCCTCCGGCCGGCTCCGTACGGCGGTGGAGGCGGGATAGCCGTCGAGAATCGCCAGGAGGCCGACCTGCTCGCCCCGTGCCTGGATGTGGGTGGCGAGGGCATGGGCGACCACCCCGCCCAGCGACCAGCCGAGCAGGTGGTAGGGGCCGGTGGGCTGGACGGATCGGATCCGTTCGAAGTAGTCGGCCGCCATGTCCGCCACGGTCCGCGGCAACGGCTCGGTCCGGGCCAGGCCTCGTGCCTGGAGGCCGTAGATGGGCAGGTCAGCGGGCAGGTGGTCGGCCAGGCCCGTGTAGCGCCAACTGATGCCCTCCACCGGGTGGACGCAGAACAGCGCGGGCCGGGTCCCCTCGGTGCGGATCGGCAGCAGGACGTCGAAGTCGTCGTCCTCGCCGCGGGTCTCCAGGGATGCCGCGACACCGGCCGGGGTGGGCTCGGCGAACAGCGTGCGGACGTTCAACTCGGTGCCCAGCACCTCCCGGATGCGAGCGATCAGCCGCATGGCCAGCAGCGAGTCGCCGCCGAGGTCGAAGAAGCCGTCGTCGGCCCCGACCCGCGCCAGGTCCAGGACCTCGGCGAACAGGGCGCACAACCGCTCCTCGACCGCGGTGCGCGGCCCCCGCCCGGTCGCCAGAGCACCGAAGTCGGGGGCGGGCAACGCCGCGCGGTCCAGCTTGCCGTTGGCGGTCAGCGGCAGCTCCGCCACCTCGACCACCACCGCGGGGACCATGTACTCGGGCAGCCGCCCGGCCACGAAGGCGCGGATCTCCGCCGCGCCGATCTCCTGGTGTGGCACGAGATAGGCCACGAGGTGCCGGTGGCCGGGCTGGTCCTCACGCATCACGACGGCGACCTGGTCGACGGCGGGATGCCCGGACAGCACGGCCTCGATCTCGCCGGGCTCGATCCGGAAACCACGGATCTTCACCTGCGCATCCGCCCGCCCGGCGAACACCAGCCCACCATCGCCGGTCCACCGGGCCAGGTCACCCGTGCGGTACATGCGCTCCCCCGACCCCCCGAACGGGCAGGCCACGAACCGCTCCCCGGTCAACGCGGGACGATTGAGATAGCCACGGGCCAGCCCGGCACCCGCCACATAAAGCTCACCGACCACCCCGGGAGGCACCGGCCGCAGGAACTCGTCCAACACATACGTCCGGACACCCGGCAACGGGCCACCCACCACACTGCCCGTCCCCGCCACCACCCGCTCCCGGTCCAACGCGATGTGCGTGACATGGACCGTCGTCTCGGTAATGCCGTACATGTTGACCAACACCGGGACGTCGCCGGGATACCGGTCATACCACTGCCGCAACCGGGCAGGTTCCAGCGCCTCACCACCGAACACCACATACCGCAACGAGGAACCGACCCCGGCAGCAGCCAACTCACCGATCACCTGATAGAACGCCGACGGAGTCTGGCTGAGCACCGTCACACCCGTCCGGCTCAGCAACTCAACGAACTCCCGCGGCGACCGACTCACCGAGTGCGCCACCACCACAACCCGGCCACCGAGCAGCAACGCACCGAACATCTCCCACACCGAAAAATCGAAGGCATAGGAGTGGAACAAACTCCACACATCATCGGCGCCCAGCCCGTACACCCGACCCGCCGTCTCGATGAGGGCAGCCACATTACGCTGCGGAATCAGCACACCCTTCGGCGTACCCGTCGACCCCGACGTATAGATCACATACGCCGGATGCCCCGGCCGCAACGACCGGACCCGCTCGGCATCCCGCACCGCCGTACCAGGCAGCCCAGCCAGCACACGAACCGTATCCGGGGCGTCCACGACAACCCTGACCGCCCCGTGCTCAGGCAACGCCCCCACGGTCCGCGCCGTACCCAACGTCACCACGGGAGCGGCATCGGCCAGCATAAACGCCTGCCGGGCGGCCGGATACTCCGGATCCACCGGCAGATAAGCCGCCCCCGCCTTCAGCACCGCCAGCAACGCCACCACCATCTCCACCGACCGGGGCAACGCCACCGCCACAATCCGTTCCGGCCCCACCCCCAAACCCACCAACAGACGAGCCAGCCGGTTCACCGCGGCATCCAACTCCGCATAGGTCAACCGCACATCCTCACAGACCACCGCCACCGCATCAGGCCGCGCGACCACCTGCGCCTGAAACATCTCCGGCAACGTCCTGGCCGACACCCCAACAGCAGAGCCACCAACAGCAGAGCCACCAACAGCGGAGCCGTTCCACGCCCGCACCACCAGGTCATACTCACCGTCCGCCAGCACATCCACCTGACTCAACCGCAGACCAGGATCAGCCCCCACCACCTCAAGCAACCGAACCAGACGCCCCACCAACCCCTCCGCGGTCGACCGATCGAACAGATCAGCCGAATACTCCAAAACCCCAGCCAGCCCCGCCGCACCACCCTCGGCATCACGATGCTCGGTCAACGCCAAAGACAGGTCGAACTTGGCCGCTCCCCCGCCGCCCGCCCTGACCTGGCTCACCTGAAGCCCGGGCAGTTCCCAGCCCGAGGTCCGGGGAGCGTTCTGGAAGGTCAGCATGACCTGGAACAACGGATGCCGGGCCAACGAACGAACCGGCTGCACCTCCTCCACCAACCGCTCAAACGGCACATCCTGATGCGCATAGGCAGCCAGATCCACCTCACGCACCCGACCCACCACCTCAGCAAACGACGGATCACCACCAAGACCGACCCGCAACACCAACGTATTGACAAAAAACCCGACCAGATCATCCAACGCCGCCGCACCCCGACCCGCCACCGCCGTCCCCACCGGAATATCAACCCCCGCACCCAACCGCGACAGCAACACCGCCACCGCCGCCTGCACCACCATGAACAACGTCGCCTGCCCCGCCCGCGCCACCTCCACCAACCGCCCATGCACCCCCGCACCCACCCGCACCGGCACCGCCCCACCCCGATAACTCGCCACCGCCGGACGCGGCCGATCCACCGGCAACACCAACTCCACCGGAAGACCCGCCAAAGCAGAACGCCAATACCCCAACTGCGCACTCAACAAACTACCCGGATCAGACTCACTCCCCAACACCGCACGCTGCCACAACGCATAATCCGCATACTGCACCGGCAACCCCACCCACGACGGCGCCCGCCCCGACAACCGCGCCGCATACGCCGCCGACAAATCACGCCCCAACACCCCCATCGACCAGCCATCCGCCGCAATATGATGCACCACCACCACCAGAACATGCTCCCGCGCGGACACCACGAACAACGACACCCGCCACGGCAACTCCCGCCCCACATCAAAACCCCGCCCCACCTCCGCCCGCAGCAACAACGGCACATCCTCCGCCGCCACCTCCACCACCGACAACACGGGAGAGCCCTCCCGCACCTCCTGCCGGGGAACGCCGCCGGTATCGGGAAACACCGTCCGCAGGCTCTCGTGTCGCAACGCGACGTCGCCCAGCGCCGCCCGCAGGGCCGCCACGTCGAGCTCGCCGGTGAGCCTCAGCGCGAACGGCATGTTGTAGACCGCCCCACCCTCTTGGAAGCGGTTGAGGAACCACATCCGGGTCTGGCCGTACGACAGCGGAACCACCGCCGGGCGGACCGCCCGGACCAGCGCCGCCCGGGGCCGTCCGCCGCCGTCGAGCAGCCGGGCGACGCCCGCCGGCGTCGGCGCGGCGAAGAGCGCTCGGATGTTCACCTCGACGTCCAGCACGGCCTGCACGCGGGCGATCAGCCGCATCGCGAGCAGGGAATCGCCACCCAGCTCGAAGAACCCGTCGTCGACCCCCACCCGATCAAGCCGCAACACCTCCGCAAACAACGAACACAACACCTCCTCGACCGCGGTACGCGGCGCCCCCCCAGTCACCAACCCACCGAAATCCGGCGCCGGCAACGCCCCACGATCAAGCTTGCCATTAGGCGTCACCGGCAACGCCGGCAACGCAACAACCCCCGCCGGAACCAGATACTCCGGCAACCGCTCCGCCGCGAACTCCCGCACCGCACGACCATCAACATCCCCCGGCACCACATAACCCACCAGATACCTGTGACCCGGCCGATCCTCCCGAGCCACCACCACCACCCGAGTCACCCCCGGAAACACCGCCAAAACCGCCTCAACCTCACCCACCTCAACCCGAAACCCACGAATCTTAAGCTGCGTGTCCGCCCGCCCCACAAACACCAACTCACCAGCAGCAGTCCACCGAACCAGATCCCCCGACCGGTACATCCGCTCCCCAGACCCGGAAAACGGACACGCCACAAACCGCTCACCGGTCAACCCCGCACGAGCCCAGTAACCACGAGCCAGCCCCGGACCCGCAAGATAAAGCTCACCGACCACCCCCGGCGGCACCGGCTGCAGCAGATCATCCAGCACATAGGTCCGGGTACCGGCGATCGGTGTGCCCAGGCTGACGCCGCCGCCCGCCGTCAACTGCCGGCAGGTCGACCAGATCGTGGTCTCGGTCGGGCCGTACATGTTCCACACCTGCGCGCAGCGCTCGATCATCGCCTCGGCCAGGTCCGGAGGGAGGGCCTCGCCGCCGCACAGAGCCTTCAGCCCGGGAGAGCCCGCCCAGCCGTCGTCGACGAGCATCCGCCAGGTCACCGGCGTAGCCTGCAGCACCGTCGCGCTGTGCCGTACGATCTCCGCCGCCAGCCTCCTGGGGTCCAGGGCCACCTCGCGTTCGGCCACCACCACGCGCCCGCCCACGACCAGCGGCAGGAACAGCTCGAGCCCGGCGATGTCGAAGCCCAGCGTCGTCACGGCCAGCAGTACGTCGGCCTCGGTGAGGCCGGGGCGGATTCGCATCGCGGCGAGGAACGTCACCAGGTTGCGGTGTGAGATGACCACGCCCTTGGGTGTTCCGGTGGAGCCCGAGGTGTAGATCACATATGCCGGGTGCCGCGGGTCGATCCGGCCTGACGCGGTCGGCTGCCGGGCCGCCGGGGCCTCGGCGGTCCGTGGGTCGTCCAGGACCGTCCGTACGGCCGGGTGGCCGGGCAGCGCCCGGGCGGTCTCGGCCGTGCAGACCACGGCGGCGGGATCGGCGTCGGCCAGCATGAACGCCACCCGCGAGGACGGGTATCCCACGTCTACCGGGAGGTAGGCCGCGCCGGTCTTCAGCACCGCCAGCAGCGCCACCAGCATCTCAGCGGACCGCGGCAGGGCCACGGCGACGACCCGCTCCGGCCCGGCGCCCTGCTCGGTCAGCCGCGCGGCAAGTCGGCCCGCCGCCGCATCCAGCTCCGCATAGGTGAGGCCTACGTCCTGGAAGACCACCGCGACGGCGTCCGGGCTGCGCCGCACCTGGGCCTCGAACAACTCGGGCAGCGTCCGGTCCGAGACCTTGAGCGCGGTGTCGTTCCAGGCGGTGTCGTTCCAGGCGTGCACGACCTGGGCCCACTCGGCCTCGTCCATGACCGGCACCCGGCTCGCCCGCAGCGCGGGGTCGGCGGCGACCGTTTCCAGCAGCCGCACCAGCCGCCCAGCCAGCTTCTCGGCCGTCGCCCGGTCGAACAGGTCGGCCGAGTAGCCGACCGCCCCGTCCAGCCCGGCGGGTGCGCCGCCGGCGGTGTGGTGTTCCCCGACGGTGAAGGACAGGTCGAACCTGGCGGCGTCGGAGCTCGACCGCTGTGGTTGGACGGACAGGCCCGGCAGCTCCCAGCCGCCGTCCTGGTGGGTGGTCTGGAAGGTCATCATGACCTGGAACAGCGGGTGCCGGGCCAGCGATCGGTCCGGTTGCAGCTCCTCCACCAGCCGCTCGAACGGCACGTCCTGGTGGGCGTAGGCGGCCAGGTTCACCTCGCGAACCCGGGCGACCAGGTCACTGAACGACGGGTCGCCGCCGGCATCGGTGCGCAGCACCAGCGTGTTGACGAAGAAGCCGACCAGGCCATCCAACGCAGGGTCGCCCCGGCCCGCGATGACGGTGCCGAGCGGGATGTCGGTGCCCGCGCCCAGGCGGGACAGCAGCAGCGCGACCGCCGCCTGCACCACCATGAACATCGTGGCCTTCCGGTCCCGGGCGATCCCCGCCAGCCTGGCGTGGGCCTCGGCGCTGACGCGCAGCGGGACAGTGCCGCCGGTGAAGGAGGCCACGGCCGGGCGCGGACGGTCGACCGGCAGCGTCAGCTCGGCAGGAAGACCGGCCAGGGACTGCCGCCAGTACGCCAGTTGCCTGCTGATCAGGCTGTCCGGGTCGTCCTCGCTGCCCAGGATCTGGCGCTGCCAGGCCGAGAAGTCGGCGTACTGGACCGGCAGCGCCGCCCATGACGGCTCCCGGCCGGCGAGTCGCGCCGCGTAGGCCGTGGACAGGTCACGGGTGAGCACTCCTATCGACCAGCCGTCGGCCGCGATGTGATGCACGACCAGCAGCAGGACGTGCTCGCGCTCGGCCAGGACGAGCAGCTCGGCCCGCCACGGCGGCTCGCTGCGTACGTCGAAGCCACGTGCCGCCTCGGCCGCCAGCAGGTCCGCGAGGTCCCGCTCGCTGGTCGCACGCACCACGAGCTCGGGGCCGCCGTCCAGGATCTTCTGGAAGGGCACCCCGTCCCGGTCGGGGAACACCGTGCGCAGGGTCTCGTGCCGCTGTGCCACGTCCTTCAGCGCGGCTCGCAGCGCGTCCCGGTCCAGGTCACCGCGCAGCCGCAGCGCCATCGGCATGTTGTAGACCGCGCTGCCCTCCTGCAACCGGTTGAGGAACCACATGCGGGTCTGCCCGAACGACAGCGGGATCTCCTCGGGCCGCTGCCCGGCCACCAGGGGGGTACGGGCGCTCCCGCCGCCGGAGGCCAGCCTGGCGATGCCCGCCGGGGTCGGCGCGGCGAACAGCTCGCGGATGTTCACCTCGACGTCCAGCACGGCCTGCACGCGGGCGATCAGTCGCATGGCCAGCAGGGAGTCGCCGCCGAGGTTGAAGAAGTCGTCGTCGGCGCCGACCCGGTCCAGGTGCAGGGTCTCAGCGAACAGGCCGCACAGCAGCTCCTCGGCGGGAGTACGAGGAGCACGCCCGGTGACCAGACCCGCGAAATCCGGAGCGGGCAGAGCCTTACGGTCAAGCTTCCCGCTCAGCGTCAACGGCAACTCCGCCAACTCCACCACCGCCGCCGGCACCATGTACTCCGGCAACCGCCGCGCGGCGAACTCCCGCAACCCGGCAGCATCCACACCCCGACCCGCCGCCGCCACCACGTAGGCGACAAGATACCGATGACCAGGCTGATCCTCCCGGACCACCACCGCAACCCGACCCACCGCCCCATCCCCCGCCAAAACAGCCTCAACCTCACCCAACTCGATCCGCAACCCACGAATCTTCACCTGCGCATCAACCCGCCCCACATACACCAACACACCATCACCCCGCCACCGCACCAAATCCCCCGTCCGATACATCCGCTCCCCAGACCCAGAAAACGGACACGCCACAAACCGCTCCCCCGTCAACGACGAACGACCCACATACCCACGCGCCAACCCCACACCAGCGATATACAACTCCCCCACCACCCCCGGCGGAACCGGCCGCAGAAAACCATCCAACACAAACAACCGAACATTCCAGATCGGCCCCCCGATCGGCACCACCCCCGACACCCCCGGCGGACACGCCCAGAACGACACATCCACCGACGCCTCAGTCGGACCATAAAGATTATGCAACCCCACCCCCGGCAACACCCCCTGAAACCGCTCCACCAACTCGCCCGGCAAAACCTCACCACTACACACCACCCGCCGAAGCCCCCCACACAAAGCCGCACCCTCCTCATCCAGAAACAACCCCAGCATCGACGGCACAAAATGCACCGTCGTCACCCGCTCAGCCACCACCAGATCCACCAGATAACGCGGATCACGATGACCACCAGGCCGCGCCACCACCAGACACGCACCCGTAACCAGCGGCCAGAAAAACTCCCACACCGACACGTCAAACCCCGACGACGTCTTCTGCAGAACCCGGTCATCACCACCCAACCCATACTCACCCTGCATCCACAACAACCGGTTCACAATCCCCCGATGCGACACCACCACCCCCTTCGGCACACCCGTCGACCCCGACGTATACATCACATACGCCGGACACCCCGGCCGCACCACAACACCAGGAGACGTCCCCGGACAATCCCGCACCACCCCACCGTCATCCACCATCAGCCGCACAGCCGGATGCTCCGGCAAACCCCCCACCGTCTCCGCCGTACACAACACCACCACCGGATCCGCATCAGCCAACATCAACCCCACCCGCGACGCCGGATACTCCGGATCAACCGGCAGATACGCACCCCCCGCCTTCACCACCGCCAACAACGCCACCACCAACTCCACCGACCGCGCCACCGCCACCGCCACCACCCGCTCCGCACCCACCCCCAACCCCACCAAACGCCACGCCAACCGATTCGCCGCCACCTCCAACTCCCCATACGACACCACCCGCCCCTCACACACCAACGCCACCGCACCCGGACTCCGCCGCACCTGCGCCTCAAACAACTCCGACAACGTCACCTCCGGCACCACCACCCCCGTCTCATTCCACCCATCCACCACCCGGGCCCGCTCGGTCTCGTCGAGGAGCGGCACCTGGCTGACCCGGAGCGTGGGATCGGCAGCCACCGCCTCCAGCACCCGCACCAGCCGGTTCGCCGTCTCCTCGGCCGTCCGCTGGTCGAACAGGTCGGCCGAGTAGCCGACCGCCCCGCTGATCCCGGCGAGCTCCCCGTCGGGAGTGCGGTTCTCGGCCAGGCTGAACGACAGGTCGAACTTGGCCACGTCCGAGCCAGAGCGCTCCGGCCGTACCGACAGGCCGGGCAGCTCCCAACCCCCGTCCTGGTGGGTGTTCTGGAAGGTCAGCATCACCTGGAACAGCGGGTGCCGGGACAGCGAGCGGGCCGGTTGCAGCTCCTCCACCAGCCGCTCGAACGGCACGTCCTGATGGGCGTACGCCGCCAGGTTCATCTCCCGCACCCGGCCGAGCAGCTCGGCAAAGGACGGGTCGCCGCCGAGGTCGGTGCGCAGCACCAGCGTGTTGACGAAGAACCCGATCAGATCGTCCACGGCGGCGTCGCCGCGACCGGCCACCGGGGTGCCCAGCGCGATGTCGGTGCCCGCGCCGAGCCCTGACAGCAGTACCGCAATCGCCGCCTGCATCACCATGAACAGCGTGGCCCGCTCGTCCTGGGCCAGCCCGGTGAGCCGCGCGTGCACCTGCGGGCCGAGCCGCAGCGGCACCGAGCCGCCGGCGAAGGAGGCCACGGGCGGGCGCTGGCGGTCGACCGGCAGGGTCAGCTCGGCAGGAAGCTCAGCCAGGGTCGACCGCCAGTACGCCAGTTGCCTGCTGATCAGGCTGTCCGGGTCGTCCTCACTGCCGAGCACTTCGCGCTGCCAGACCGCGAAGTCGGCGTACTGCACCGGCAAGGGCGCCCACGACGGTTCCTGACCGGACAGTCGCGCCGCATAGGCCGCCGACAGGTCGCGGGTCAGCACCCCCATCGACCAGCCGTCGGCCGCGATGTGGTGCATCACCAGGAGCAGCATGTGCTCCTGCGGGGACAGCGCGAACAAGGACGCCCGCCATGGCAGCTCGTGGCGCACGTCGAACGGACGACTCGCCTCGGCCGCCAGCAGGCCGGGTAGTTCCCGCTCATCGGTGTCCTGCACCACGAGCTCGGGGCCGCCCGCCAGGATCTGCTGGAAGGGCAGCCCATCCGAGTCGGGGAACACCGTCCGCAGGCTCTCGTGCCGAGTCGCGACGTCGGCCAACGCCGCGCGCAACGCCGCCCGGTCCAGGTCACCGCGCAGCCGCAGCGCCATCGGCATGTTGTAGACCGCGCTGCCCTCCTGCAACCGGTTCAGGAACCACATCCGCGCCTGGCCGAACGACAGCGGCAGCACCGCGGGCCGCCGGCCCGCCACCAGGGCGGTACGAGCGGTACCGTCGCCGCCGACCAGCCTGGCGACACCGGCCGGGGTCTGCGCCGTGAACAGGTCGTGGATGCTGACCTCAGCCCCGAGCGCCCCCCGCACCCGGGCAATCAGCCGCATCGCGAGCAGAGAGTCACCACCAAGATCGAAGAAACTGTCCTCGACCCCGACCCGCTCCAACCGCAACACCTCCGCAAACAAACCACACAACACCTCCTCCACCGCGGTACGCGGCGAACGACCCCCCACCCGACCCGCGAAATCCGGAACCGGCAACGCACCCCGATCCACCTTCCCCTGACCAGTCAACGGCAACCCAGACAACACCACCACCACCGCCGGCACCATATACTCCGGCAACAAACCCGCCACAAAGTCGCGGATCTGGACGGTGTCGAGCGCCTCCCCCTCGGAGGCGACGACATAGGCGACCAACCGTTTCTGCCCCGGCTCATCCTCACGCACCACCACCACACACCGCCCCACCCCCGGATACAACCCCAACACCGCCTCCACCTCACCCAACTCAATCCGAAAACCACGAACCTTCACCTGCCCATCCACCCGACCGGCGAACACCAACTGCCCCTCCCCCGTCCACCGCCCCAAATCCCCCGTCCGATACATCCGCTCCCCAGACCCGGAAAACGGACACGCCACAAACCGCTCCCCCGTCAACCCAGGCCGGCCAAAATACCCACGCGCCAACCCCACACCCGCCACATACAACTCACCCGTCACCCCCGGCGGCACCGGCTGCAAAAACCGATCCAACACAAACACCCGGGTGTTATCCATCGGACGGCCAATCGGCACCACCGAGGCAACCTCATCCCCCGGCCGCACCTCAAACACCGTCGCACACACCGTCACCTCCGTCGGCCCATACAACTGCCGCACCACCACCCCCGGACACGCCTCCACCACCCGCACCACCGCCGCCGCACTCACCACATCCCCACCCGTCACCACCTCACGCACCCCCACAAAACACCCCGGCGCCTCCTCCGCCACCGCCGCAAACAACCCCGCCGTCACATGCACCACCGTCGGCCCAAAATCCGAAATCAACCCCTTCAGCACCCCAGCGTCGACCCGCCCGGCCGGCGCCACCACCACCTGACCCCCCGACAACAACGCCACCCACAACTCCCACGTCGACGCGTCAAACGCATGCGACGCATGAAACAACACCCGCCCATGAACCTCCCGCGACCAACACCGATCCGCCGCCAACCCGACCACACCCGCATGCGTCACCGCCACACCCTTCGGCACCCCCGTCGACCCCGACGTATACATCACATACGCCACATCATCCGCACCCACCCGCACCGCCGGCGGCCCACACTCCCCCTCCCCATCCACCCAGCCACCCGCCCACACCACCCCGACAGACCCCGGCAGATCAGACACCCCCACATCAGCCACCACCACCCGCACCCCCGCCTCAGCCAGCACCCGCCCCACCCGCACCACCGGCCACTCCACATCCACCGGCACATACGCCGCCCCCACCTTCACCACCCCCACCAACACCGCCACCAACTCCACCGACCGCTCCATCACCACCCCAACCCGATCACCAGACCGCACCCCAGCCGCCACCAAATCCCGCGCCACCCGATTCGCCGCCACCTCCAACTCCCCATACGTCACCCGCACACCCCCCGACACCACCGCCACCACATCCCGCCCCGCAGCCACCCACCCCCCAAACACCCCCGGCAACGTCCCCACCCCAACCCCAACCCCAGTGTCATTCCACTCCTCCACCACCCGCACCCACTCAGCCGCACCCAACACCGGCACCCGACCCACCAACACCCCCGGATCCGCCGCCACAGCCTCCAGGATCCGTACCAACCGGGCCAGCAGCTCCGCGGCCGTCCGCTGGTCGAACAGGTCGGGCCGGTAGTCCACGTGCAGCGCCAGCCCGTCGCGGCCAGGCCGTATGCCCAGGGTGAGGGGATAGTGCGCGGCCTGCCGGCCACCGCGCGAGGTGACCCGCAGGCTGTCCGGGTCGGCCGCCGCGGGTGCCGCGGGTGCCACCGTCGGGTCGAACGGATAGTTCTCGTAGACCACGAGCGTGTCGAAGACCGCGCCGGGCCCGGCCTCGCGCTGGATCTCGGCCAGGCCGAGGTACTGGTGAGCCGTCAACGCGGACTGCCGGGCCTGCAAGGCCGCCAGCATGTCGCAGACCCGCTGGGCCGGATCCAGCGGCACCCGGACCGGCAGCGTGTTGATGAACAGGCCCAGCATGTCCTCCACCCCGGGCAGCTCGGGCGGACGACCCGCGACGACCGCACCGAACACCACGTCGGACCGGCCGGCCAGGCGGCTGACCAGCATCGCCCACGCCCCCTGCACGACCGTGTTCAGCGTCACCCCGTGGGCCTGGGCCAGCTCGCGCAGCGCTCCGGTCGGCTCGGGGCCCAGGCGCAGCTCGGTGAGCTCGGTCATTACCGGATCCCGGCCCGGGTCCGCCACCACGACTCTGGTTGGCTCCTGCTTGCCGTCCAGCTCACGGCGCCAGGCCGCTCGCGCGGCCTGGCGGTCCTGCCTGCTCAGCCATACCAGGTAGTCACGGTAAGGCGGCACGGGCTTCAGCCCGCTGGAGTCGCCGCCCGCCCGGTACACCCCGAACAGCTCGCGTTTGAAGATCGGCAGCGACCAGCCGTCCAGCAGGATGTGATGGTTGGTGATCACCAGGCGGTGGCGCCGCGCACCGAACCGGATCAGCAGGAACCGCAGCAGCGGAGGTACGGCCGGGTCGAATCCGCGGTCCAGGTCCTCGGCGGCCAGCCGGTCGGCCTCCGCCTCGGCTCCGGCCGAAGGCAGCGCCGACACGTCCGCCTCACGCCATGGCAGCGCGACCCTGGCGGCGATGACCTGGACCGGCTGGGCAAGCCCGGCCGTCTGCCGGAACCCGGCCCGCAGGTTGGCGTGCCGGTCCAGCATCGCCTGCCCCGACGCGCGCAGGACCTCGGCGTCCAGCGGTCCCTCCAGCTCCATGACGTGCTGCCCGGAGTAGACGTCCACAGCCTGCTCGTCGAACGTGGCGTGGAACAGCAACCCCTCCTGCAACGGTGAGAGCGGCCATACTTCCGACAGCGCGGAGCGTTTCATGACGAGGTCCCCTTCTCGATCTCTGCCGCCATGGCCTCGAACTGCTCCACCTGGCGCTGGCCCAGCTCCAGCAATGGGAAGTCGGACGGGGTATGTCCCCCCGCCTCGGGGCGCGCGGCGTGCTCGGCCAGGCCGGTCAGCATCGCCACCCAGCCCTCGCCCAGTTCCCGGACGGCAGGCTCGGCCAGGACGCCGGGCGGCCAGGCCAGCGAGACGGTGAGCTCGGGGCCGTCCGCCCCGTCCCGCACGGCTCCCCCGGCCTCCAGCACGTGGGCTGCCGGAAGGTCGCCGGCCTCCCCGTCGAGGCCGATCGGCTGCCAGTCCGTGTCTTCGCCGGTACGACGGGCACCGGCGAAGCGGCCCAGGTAGTTGAAGGCGATCTGCGGGGTCGGTAGCGCCGCCAGGACCGGCCGCGTAGCGGGATTCAGGTGGCGCAGCAACCCATAGCCCAGGCCTTCGCCGGGGACCGCCCGCACCTGCTCCTTGACCTCCTTGATTATCCGGCCGGCGGCGGGGCCACCGGCGCGCAGGTCCGCAAGGTCGACGTCGGGCAGTTCCAGCCGTACGGGATGGACTCTGGTGAACCAGCCCACTGTTCGGGACAACTCGACGTCCTCGGCCAGCGGCTCGCGGCCATGTCCCTCCAGGTCGATCACGATGGCCTCCGACGCACCGTCACCCCGCCGCCGACGCCATTCGGTCACGGCGGCGGCGAGCCCGGCCAGCAGCACGTCGTTGATCCCGGCGTGGAACAGCGTAGGTACGGTCGTGAGCAGCGCCGCCGTCACCTCCAGGGACACCGAAAACGACAGCTGCCGCATACTCGACGCCACATCACGGGCCGGATCAAGCGGCCGGTCACCCAACAGGACGTCATCACCGGTAAGAATCCGCTGCCACACAGGCAGTTCCGCCACCCGAACCGGATCCTGCGCCTGAGCCCGAGCCAGCAGAGCCCAACGACGAAACGCCGTCCCCACCGGCTCCAACTCCACCCCACCACCAGCCACACAAGCCGCATAAGCCGCCGCCAAATCCGGCAACAGAATCCGCCAGGACACCCCGTCCACCACCAGATGATGAACAACCAGCAACAGCCGCCCGGAAACCCCCACCCCCCGATCCAGCCACACCACCTGAACCATCACCCCCGACACCGGATCCAACCGGCCCGCGGCGGCACGCTGCTGCACCTTGATCAACTCGGTGAGCGGCGCCTCGGCCAGACCGACCGCGTCCACCCGCCGCACCAGCCCACCGGCCCCCTCACCCGCAGGCGGAACATCCAGCTTCCACGTGGCCGAATCCCGCTCGTCCGGGCAGACCAGCCGGGCCCGCAGCACGTCGTGATGGTCCACCAGGGCATTGACAGCGACGCCCAGACGCTCCAGGTCGATCCCGGCCGGCACGACGACGAGCATCGCCTGCGAGAACCGGTCCAGCCCCGCCACTCCGGCCCGCCGGACCAACCCACACATGGCAGGAGTCAGCGGCACCTCACCGATACCGACATCAGCGGGCACAACCTCGGCAAGACTGCTCTGAGCCACCACAGCCAACCCGGCCGGCGTCTTGTACTCGAACACATCCTGCGCACTGACCACCACACCCGCCCGCCGAGCCCGCGCCACCAACTGCATCGACATAATCGAATCACCACCAAGATCGAAGAAACTGTCCTCGACCCCGACCCGCTCCAACCGCAACACCTCCGCAAACAAACCACACAACACCTCCTCCACCGCGGTACGCGGCGAACGACCCCCCACCCGACCCGCGAAATCCGGAACCGGCAACGCACCCCGATCCACCTTCCCCTGACCAGTCAACGGCAACCCAGACAACACCACCACCACCGCCGGCACCATATACTCCGGCAACAAACCCGCCACAAAGTCGCGGATCTGGACGGTGTCGAGCGCCTCCCCCTCGGAGGCGACGACATAGGCGACCAACCGTTTCTGCCCCGGCTCATCCTCACGCACCACCACCACACACCGCCCCACCCCCGGATACAACCCCAACACCGCCTCCACCTCACCCAACTCAATCCGAAAACCACGAACCTTCACCTGCCCATCCACCCGACCGGCGAACACCAACTGCCCCTCCCCCGTCCACCGCCCCAAATCCCCCGTCCGATACATCCGCTCCCCAGACCCGGAAAACGGACACGCCACAAACCGCTCCCCCGTCAACCCAGGCCGGCCAAAATACCCACGCGCCAACCCCACACCCGCCACATACAACTCACCCGTCACCCCCGGCGGCACCGGCTGCAAAAACCGATCCAACACAAACACCCGGGTGTTATCCATCGGACGGCCAATCGGCACCACCGAGGCAACCTCATCCCCCGGCCGCACCTCAAACACCGTCGCACACACCGTCACCTCCGTCGGCCCATACAACTGCCGCACCACCACCCCCGGACACGCCTCCACCACCCGCACCACCGCCGCCGCACTCACCACATCCCCACCCGTCACCACCTCACGCACCCCCACAAAACACCCCGGCGCCTCCTCCGCCACCGCCGCAAACAACCCCGCCGTCACATGCACCACCGTCGGCCCAAAATCCGAAATCAACCCCTTCAGCACCCCAGCGTCGACCCGCCCGGCCGGCGCCACCACCACCTGACCCCCCGACAACAACGCCACCCACAACTCCCACGTCGACGCGTCAAACGCATGCGACGCATGAAACAACACCCGCCCATGAACCTCCCGCGACCAACACCGATCCGCCGCCAACCCGACCACACCCGCATGCGTCACCGCCACACCCTTCGGCACCCCCGTCGACCCCGACGTATACATCACATACGCCACATCATCCGCACCCACCCGCACCGCCGGCGGCCCACACTCCCCCTCCCCATCCACCCAGCCACCCGCCCACACCACCCCGACAGACCCCGGCAGATCAGACACCCCCACATCAGCCACCACCACCCGCACCCCCGCCTCAGCCAGCACCCGCCCCACCCGCACCACCGGCCACTCCACATCCACCGGCACATACGCCGCCCCCACCTTCACCACCCCCACCAACACCGCCACCAACTCCACCGACCGCTCCATCACCACCCCAACCCGATCACCAGACCGCACCCCAGCCGCCACCAAATCCCGCGCCACCCGATTCGCCGCCACCTCCAACTCCCCATACGTCACCCGCACACCCCCCGACACCACCGCCACCACATCCCGCCCCGCAGCCACCCACCCCCCAAACACCCCCGGCAACGTCCCCACCCCAACCCCAACCCCAGTGTCATTCCACTCCTCCACCACCCGCACCCACTCAGCCGCACCCAACACCGGCACCTGGCTCACCCGCAACGCGGGATCGGCGGCCACCGCGTCCAACACGGCCACCAGGCGCTCCGCCACCTTCTGCACCGTGGGCCGGTCGAACAGGTCGGCCGCGTAGCCGACGGTCCCACCGATCCCCGCCGGTTCACCGTCGGCGCCACGGTGCTCGGCCAGGCTGAACGACAGGTCGAACTTGGCGGCGTTGACCCCGGACCTGTGCGGTTGGATGGTCAGCCCCGGCAGCTCCCAGCCGGTGTCCTGCGGGGTGTTCCGCAACCCGAGGGACACCTGGAACAGCGGGTGCCGCGACAACGAGCGGGCCGGGTAGAGCTCCTCGACCAACCGCTCGAACGGCACGTCCTGATGGGCGTAGGCGGCCAGGTTCCGCTCCCGCACCCGGGCCACCAGGTCGTTGAACGAGGGATCGCCGCCGACGTCGGTGCGCAGCACCAGCGTGTTGACGAAGAAGCCGATCAGGTCATCCAGGGCGGCCTCGCCCCGGCCCGCCACTGCGGTGCCGATCGGGATGTCGTTGCCCCCGCCAAGGCGAGACAGCAGCAGCGCAACTGCGGCCTGCACCACCATGAACAGCGTTGCCCGCCGCCCCCGGGCCAGCCGGACAAGCCGCTCGTGGGTCTGCGCGCCGATCCGGATCGGCACCGCGCCGCCCGTGAAGCTCGGCACCGGCGGGCGCGGGCGGTCGACCGGCAGGGCCAGCTCCGCGGGGATGTCGGCGAGTGCCTCCCGCCAGTACGCGAGCTGCTCGCTGATCAGGCTCGCCGGGTCGGACAGATCGCCCAGCACCGCGCGCTGCCACACCGCGTAGTCGGCGTACTGGAGCGGCAATCTGGTCCACTGCGGTACCCGCCCACGCAGCCTGGCGGTGTAGGCCACCGACAGGTCGCGGGCCAGCACGCCCATCGACCAGCCGTCGGAGGCGATGTGGTGCGCCACCAGCAGCAGCACGTGCTCCCGGGGGGACAGCGTGAACAGCCGTACCCGCAGCGGCGGCTCGCTGCCCACGTCGAACCCGCGCCCCAACTCGGCGGCCATCAGCGACGGCAGCTCCGCCTCGGTCACCGCCACCATCACCAGTTCCGGGCGGCCCACCGTCTCGTCCAGCAGGTGCTGACCCGGCACGCCGTCGACGTCAGGGAAGACCGTCCGCAGGCTTTCGTGACGCGCCGCGACGTCGGCCAGCGCGGCCTGCAGCGCCCACCGGTCGAGCTGCCCGGTCAGCTTCAGCGCGAGCGGCACGTTGTAGACCGCCCGTCCCTCCTCCAACTGGTTGAGGAACCACATCCGGGCCTGGCCGAACGACAGCGGCGCCGGGTCCGGCCGTACCCCGGCAACCAGCTCGGGCCGCGAGCGGCCACCGGCCTCGACCACACGGGCCACCGCCGCCGGGGTGGCGCCGGTGAACAGGGTGCGGATTCCCACCTCGACGTCGAGGACGGCCCGTACCCGGGCGAGCAGCCGCATCGCCAGCAGGGAGTCGCCACCCAACTCGAAGAAGTTGTCGTCGGCCCCGATCCACTCCAGCTTCAGCACGTCGACGAACAGCGAGCACAGCACCTCCTCGATCGGCGTGCGCGGCTCGCGCCCGGTCGCCATGCGGCCGAAGTCCGGCGCGGGCAGGGCCGCCCGGTCCAGCTTGGCGTTGCCGGTCAGCGGCAGCTCCGCCAGCGGGACGACGGCGGCGGGGACCATGTAGTCCGGCAGCCGTCCCGCCGCGTACCTCCGCACCGCGGAGCCCGTCACGCTCTCCCCCTCGGCGGGCACCACGTAGGCGACCAGTTGGCTGTGGTCGGCCTGGCTGGTGTGGGCTACCACCGCGACCCGCGCGACCCCCGGGCAGCCGGACAGCACGTTCTCGATCTCGCTCAGCTCGATCCGGAACCCGCGGATCTTCACCTGCGTGTCGGCCCGCCCCAGGAAGACCAGCAGCCCGTCACCGGTCCACCGGGCCAGGTCCCCGGTCCGGTACATCCGCTCGCCCGGCGTGCCGAAGGGGCAGGCCACGAAGCGTTCCGAGGTGAGGCCTGGCCGGTTCAGGTAGCCGCGGGCCAGCCCGCCGCCGGCCACGTACAGTTCTCCCCCGACGCCGGGCGGGATCGGCTGCAGGAAGCCGTCCAGCACGTAGATCCGGGTGTTGTCCAGCGGGCGGCCGATCGGCACCGACGCCGGCACCTGGTCGCCCGCGGTGAAGGGGAGGTGGGTGGCGAAGGCGGTCGTCTCGGTCGGCCCGTAGGTGGACCGCACGACCATGTCCGGATGGGTCTCCAGCAGAGTCCTCACCGCGGCCGCCGAGACCACGTCGCCGCCGGTCGACACCTCGCGTACCCCGGCGAAGATGTGCGGGGTCTGCTCGCCCAGCGCGGCGAACAGGCCGGCGGTCGCGTGGACGTTGGTGATCCGGTGGGCGGCGATGAACCGCTCCCGGTCGGCGGCATCCAGGTCACCGGCCGGCGCGACCACGACGGTGCCGCCGCGCAGCAGCGGCACCCACACCTCGTAGGTGGAGGCGTCGAAGGCGTGGTTGGCCTGCACCATGACCCGCTCGGTCACCTCGGCGGGCCAGGCGCCATCCAGGCAGAAGCCGACCACGTTGCCGTGGGTGACCGCCACTCCCTTCGGCACCCCCGTCGATCCCGAGGTGTACATGACGTACGCCAGGTTGGCCGCGGCCGGGGCAACCGGGAAGGGGCCGTCGCCGGCCGGCACCTCCGAGGGGACCCGGACGATGTTGGCGGCGGGCAGGCCGCCCTCGCGGGTCATCGGGTGGTCGATCGTGGCCTGGCCGACCAGCAGCGCCACGGGTGCGGCCTCGGCGATCACGGCCTTCATCCGCTCCAGCGGGTTGGCGGCATCCAGCGGCACATAGGCGGCGCCCGCCTTCACCACCCCGAGCAGCGCCACCACCAGCTCGGCCGACCGCTCCATCAGCACCCCGACCAGGCTCTCGGTGCCCACGCCGAGCGTGGCCAGCAGACGGGCGAGCCGGTCGGCGCGCGCGTTCAGCTCCTGGTAGGTCAGCGTGACGTCCCCGTCGATGGCGACGGCGTGCGGATGCTCGGCGACGCGTCGCTCGAACGCCGTGACCAGCGACCCGGCGTCCACCGGCACCGCGGTGTCGTTCCACCGCCGGATCACCAGATCCCGGCCCGTCTCGTCCAGGATGCCGACCGTGCCGACACGGGCGGCCGGGTCGGCGGCGATCGCCGCCAGCACCCGCACCATGGCGGCGGCCAGCCCCTCGGCCATCTCCCGCTCGTACACCTCGGGCTGGTAGGACAGCCGCAGCTCCAGCCGGTCCCGGCCAGGGACCACGGCCAGCGCGAGCGGATAGTGCGGCGCCTCGTGCCCCCCGGCCGGGGTGATCGTCAGGTCGCGGTCGTCAGCCATCGCGGAGACCCACGACGAGTCGAGCGGGTAGTTCTCGTAGGCCAGCAGCGTGTCGAAGGTGGCGCCGGGGCCGGTGATCCGCTGGATCTCGGCAAGGCCCAGGTAGTGGCAGGACATCAGCGCCGTCTGGCGGGCCTGCAGCGCCGTAAGCATCTCGGCGACCGGCTGGGCGGGGTCGAGCGGCACCCGGATCGGCACGGTGTTGATGAACAGGCCTACCATGTCCTCGACCCTGGGCAGTTCGGGCGGGCGGCCCGCCACCACCGCGCCGAACACCACGTCACGGCGGCCGGCCAGGCGGCTGACCAGCAGTGCCCAGGCGCCCTGGACGACCGTGTTCATCGTCAGCTCATGACCACGAGCGAGGGCCCGCAGAGCTGCCGTCAGCTCGGGGCTCACCGAGGTGTTCACGCGCTCGGCCGGCTGCGGCTCGCGCACCGGATCGGGCTGGGCCACCAGGGTCGGCTCGTCCGTCCCGGCCAGCTCGACCCGCCACGCCTCACGGGCGGCCTGGCGGTCCTGGCGGCCGAGCCACTCCAGGTAGTCCCGGTACGGCGAGACCGGCTTCAGCCCGCCCGTCGTGCCTCCGGCCTGGTAGACGGCGAACAGCTCCCGCGTGAACATCGGCTGCGACCAGCCGTCCAGCAGGATGTGGTGGATGGTGAGCACCAGCCGGTGGCGCCGCGCACCGAACCGGATCAGCAGGAAACGCAGTAGTGGCGGCTGCGCCGGATCGAACCCGCGGTCCCGCTCCTCGGCGGCCAGCCGCATGGCCTGTTCCAACGCCGCTTCTTCCGCCAGGTGCGCCAGGTCGACCTCACGCCACGGCAGCCGTACCTTCCTGGCGATCACCTGCACGGGCTGGTCCAGGCCGGAGAGCTGCTGGAACCCGGCCCGCAGGTTGGCGTGCCGGTCCAGCAGGGCCTCCCCGGACGCCCGCAGCAGCGCCGGGTCCAGCGGCCCGGTCAGATCAAGGTCACGCTGGCCGGAGTAGACGTCGCCGGTCCGCCCGTCGTAGAGCGTCTGGAAGAGCAGGCCCTCCTGTAGCGGGGACAGCGGCCACAGATCCTCCACGTCGAGCTGGCTCACCGGGCTCTCCTCTCGTGCGTGTTCCGCGTTAGTTCGGCCGCCACCACGTCGAGCTCGCCCTGCGCCATGGCGAGCAGCGGGAAGTCGGAGGGGGTGTGCCCGCCCGCCTCGGGGCGCGCGGCGTGCTCGGCCAGCCCGGTCAGCGTCGCCACCCATCCCTCGGCGAGGGCAGCGACCCGCGCCTCGTCGAACAGGTCGCCGGGCCAGGACAGCAGGACGGTGAGCTCCGCGCCCGCCGGGCCGTCGCGCACGACGCCGCCGGCTTCCAGCGCGTAGGAGGCGGGCAGGGTACCGGTGTCGCCGCCCAGACCGAGCTGCCACCAGTCCGCCTGCTCGTCGCCCTGGGCCCTGGGCGCGACGGTGAAGCGGCCCATGTAGTTGAAGCCGATCTGTGGGGTGGGTAGCGCCGCGAGGACCGGGCGCGTGTCAGGGTTGAGGTAACGCAGCAGCCCGTAGCCGAGGCCGTCGCCCGGCACGGCACGAAGCTGCTCCTTGACCTGCTTGACCGCCTGCCCCGCGGCGTCGCCGCCGGCGCGTATCCGGGCGAAGTCGGTGCTGCCGGGGTCCAGCCGGACGGGATGGATCTCGGTGAACCAGCCGACCGTGCGCGACAGGTCCACCCCCTCGGCCAACGGCTCACGGCCGTGCCCCTCCACATCCACCAGCACCGGGCCGGAAGTCCCCCGCCACTCGTTGACCGCCACCGTGAACCCCGCCAGCAGCACATCGTTGATCCCGGCATGGAACGCCGCCGGAACACTGGTCAGCAACTCGGCGGTGACCTCGGAGGGCACACTCCGCGACACGCGGCGCATGTCAGCCGCGACGTCCCGGTCCGGGTCCAGCGGGCGGCCACCGATCAGTGGCTCCTCCACCGCCAGCATCCGCTCCCACCGCGGAAGCTCGGCCGCCCTGTCCTGGGCCTGCGCGGCGGCCAGCAGCGCCCAGCGCCGAAACGAGGTGCCAACCGGGTCAAGCTCCACCGGGCTGCCAGCGGCCACCGCCCGGTAGGCCGCGGCCAGGTCCGGCACCAGCACCCGCCAGGACACGCCGTCGACCACCAGGTGGTGTGCCACCAGCAGCACCCGGCCCGGAAGCTCGCGGCCCCGGTCCAACCACACCACCTGGACCATCACCCCGGCCCGCGGGTCGAGGCGCTCGGCGGCGGCCCGGCCCTGTACCGCCGCCAACTCGGCGAGCTCGTCGTCGTCCAGGCCCACCGCCTCGACCCGCCGCACCAACTCCCCGGCCACCGACCCCACCGCACCCACCGACCCGGCGGCGGGGATGTCAAGCCGCCACGACGCGGTGTCGTGCTCGTCGGGGCAGACCAGCCTGGCCCGCAGCGCGTCGTGATGGTCCAGCACGGCCTGGACCGCGGTGTTCAGGTGATCCTGGTCCAACCCGGCCGGGACCACGGCGAGGACCGACTGGGAGTACCGCCCGGCCAGCCCGGCCAGGCCCGCGTGCCCGGCCATCCGGTGCATGACCGGGGTGAATGGCACCTCGCCGACCCCCACATCCTCCGGCCCGCCACCACCGGCACCCTCACCCGCCACCACGGCCAGCGCCGCCGGAGTCCTGCACTCAAACACCTGACGAGGCGTAATCACCACCCCCACCCGGCGGGCACGAGCAACAAGCTGCATCGACACGATCGAGTCACCACCCAAATCGAAGAAACTGTCCTCGACCCCGACCCGCTCCAGATGCAGCACCTCCGCGAACAAACCACACAACACCTCCTCCACCGCGGTACGCGGCTCCCGACCACCCACCCGATCCGCAAAATCAGGAACCGGCAACGCCACCCGATCCACCTTGCCATTGACCGTCAACGGCAAAACCGGAAGCACCACCACCACCGCCGGCACCATGTACTCCGGCAACCGAGCAGCCGCAAACCCCCGAATCCCAGCAGTATCAACCGCCACCCCCCCAGCCGGCACCACATACGCCACCAGACGCCGCTGACCCGGCAGATCCTCCCGCACCACCACCGCAACCTGACCCACCCCCGGACACCCCGCCAAAACCACCTCAACCTCACCCGGCTCAATCCGATAACCCCGCACCTTCACCTGACTATCCACCCGGCCCACATACACCAACTGACCCGCACCAGACCAGCGAACAAGATCACCAGTCCGGTACATCCGCCCACCCCCGAACGGGCACGCCACAAACCGCTCCGCCGTCAAACCCGGCCGGTTCAAATACCCCCGCGCCACACCCACCCCAGCCACATACAACTCCCCCACCACACCAGACGGCACCGGCTGCAGAAAAGAATCCAACACAAACACCCGCGCGTTACGAATCGGCCGCCCGATCGGCACCACACCCCGACTAACCACCTCCCCCGGCTCCACCCGATACTCCAGACACCCAACCGTCGCCTCGGTCGGCCCATACTCATTGACCACCACCGCCGCCGGATGACGCCCACGCCAGACAGCAAGCATCTCCCCGGTCAGCTGCTCCCCACCCACCACAAGATGCCCCGCACCCACCGACACACCCGACTCAGCCAACAACCGCAGATGACTCGGCGTCACCTTCACCAACAACCGCTCCCCCGACCCGGCAGCCAACTCCCCAACAAACACACACCCCCCCGACAGCAACGGCCCGAACAGCGCCGTCACCGTCAGATCAAACGCCACCGACGAATGCAACAACGACCCGCCAGCCACACTCGGATACCGCTCCCCCACATGCGCCAGATAATTCACCACCGACCGATGAGAAACCACCACACCCTTCGGCACCCCCGTCGACCCCGACGTATACATCACATAAGCCGGATCAGCCACCGACAACGGCCTCAACCGACCCGGAACCGTCGCCGGCCGCGCCGCCACCACCCCAGCCGTCCCAGCCTCATCCACCACCACCCGAAACGCGGAATGCTCAGGCAACAGACCCTCCGTCGCCACCGTGCACACCACCGCCACCGGACCCGCATCATCCACCATGAACCCCACCCGCGACGCCGGATAATCCGGATCAACCGGCAGATACGCCGCACCAGCCTTCAACACCGCCAACACCGCCACCACCAGATCCACCGACCGCGGCACCACCACCGCCACAATCCCCCCCGGCCCCACCCCCCCAGCAATCAGATGCCACGCCAACCGATTCGCCGCCGCCTCCAACTCCCCATACGACAACCGCACATCCCCATCCACCACCGCCAACGCACCCGAAGACACCACCACCCGAGCCTCAAACAACCCCGGCAACGTCACCCCCGGCACCACCGCACCCGTCGCATTCCACTCCCCCACCAGCCGAGCCCGCTCAACCTCCCCCAACACCCCCACCCGACCAACAAGCACCCCACCATCCGCCGCAATCACCGCCAGAATCCGCACCAGCCAGTTCAGCAATTCCCGGGCCGCGTTCAGGTCGTACAGGTCCGGCCGGTAGCTCAGCCTCAGTCCGAGCTGGTCGCCACCGGGACTCACCGCCAGCGTGAGCGGATAGTGGGTGGCGTCCCGGCCTCCGGCGGGAGCGACGGCCAGCCCGCGGCCGTCCGCCGGACCGGACGGGTCGACCGGGAAGCTCTCGTAGGCGACGAGGGTGTCGAAGGTGGCGCCGGGCCCAGCGAGTCGCTGGATCTCGGTCAGCCCCAGGTACTGGTGGGGCATCAGCTCCGACTGGCGACCCTGCAGGTCAGCCAGCATCTCCACCACCGGCTGGGCCGGGTCGAGCGGCACCCGGACCGGCAGCGTGTTGATGAACAGGCCCAGCATGTTCTCCACGCCGGGCAGCTCCGGGGGCCGTCCCGCGACGACCGCCCCGAACACCACGTCACGGCGCCCGGCCAGGCGGCTGACCAGCAACGCCCACGCCCCCTGCAGCACCGTGTTCAACGTCAGGCCATGGCGGCGAGCCAACTCGCGCAACGCCGCCGTCAGCTCTCGGTCCGCCCTGATCTGGAGCACCTCGGGGACCACCGGCTCCCGTGCCGGATCGGCCTCGGCGACCAGGGTCGGCTCGTCGACGCCAGCCAGCTCGGCCCGCCAGACCTCCCGGGCAACCTGCCGGTCCTGGCGACCCAACCACGCCAGATACCCCCCATACGACGTGACCGGCGGCAACCCAGCCACCCCCCCACCAAAGCGATACACCTGAAACAGCTCACGCTTGAGAATCGGCAACGACCAACCATCCAACAGAATGTGATGATTAGTGATCACCAGCCGGTGATGCCGCGCACCCAACCGAATCAACAAAAACCGCAACAACGGAGGCACCGCCGGATCGAACCGCCGCTCCAACTCCTCCGCAGCCAACCGATCAGCCTCCACCAACCCCACATCCCCAGCCAGCACAGACAGATCCACCTCACGCCACGGCAACGTCACAGTCCCAGGAATCACCTGCACGGCCTGGTCAAGCCCAGCCACCTGATGGAACCCGGCCCGCAAGTTGGAATGCCGATCCAGCAACGCCTGACCCGCCGCCCGCAACACCCCCGCATCCAACGAACCCTCCAGATCCAGAACATGCTGGCCGGAGTAGACGTCCACCGCACCCTCGTCGAACACCGCATGGAACAGCAACCCCTCCTGCAACGGCGCCAGCGGCCACACCTCGGCCAGACCCGGCTGCGCAGCCTCCAGCTCAGCCACCTGACCCTGATCCAATAGCACCAACGGAAAGTCCGACGGGCTGTGCCCGCCCGCACCAGGCCGCGCGGCATGCGCGGCCAAACCACCCAGCATCGCCACCCAGCCCTCGCCCAACTCCCGCACGACAGACTCGGCCAACAACTCCCCCGGCCAAGACAGCGAAATACTCAACTCCGGACCACCCACCCCATCACGGACGACCGCTCCGGCGCTGAGCACGTGGGAAGCGGGCATGCGCTCGTCCGCGTTTCCGCCGAGCCCGATCTGCTGCCAGCCGGCCGGCTCGGCAACGTCACCGGCTCCAGTAGCGAAGCGGCCCAGGTAGTTGAAGCCGATCTGCGGGGTCGGCAGCGCCGCCAACGCCGGCCGCGTAGCGGGATTCAGATAACGCAACAGCCCGAAACCCAGACCATCACCGGGCACCGCCCGCACCTGCTCCTTGACCCTCTTCAACACCACACCAGCCGCGTCACCACCGGCCCGCACATCGACAAAGTCCACCTCACCCGGCTCCAACCTCACCGGATAAACACTGGTAAACCAACCCACCGTCCGCGACAGGTCGACCCCATCGGCCAGCGGCTCCCGGCCATGACCCTCCACATCCACCAGGACCGAACCAACCCCCCCACGCCACTCCACCACCGCAGCCGCCAACCCAGCCAGCAACACATCATTAACCCCGGCATGAAACAGCCTGGGCACCACCGTCAACAACGCCGCCGTCACCTCCAGGGACACCGAAAACGACAGCTGCCGCATACTCGACGCCACATCACGGGCCGGATCAAGCGGCCGGTCACCCAACAGGACGTCATCACCGGTAAGAATCCGCTGCCACACAGGCAGTTCCGCCACCCGAACCGGATCCTGCGCCTGAGCCCGAGCCAGCAGAGCCCAACGACGAAACGCCGTCCCCACCGGCTCCAACTCCACCCCACCACCAGCCACACAAGCCGCATAAGCCGCCGCCAAATCCGGCAACAGAATCCGCCAGGACACCCCGTCCACCACCAGATGATGAACAACCAGCAACAGCCGCCCGGAAACCCCCACCCCCCGATCCAGCCACACCACCTGAACCATCACCCCCGACACCGGATCCAACCGGCCCGCGGCGGCACGCTGCTGCACCTTGATCAACTCGGTGAGCGGCGCCTCGGCCAGACCGACCGCGTCCACCCGCCGCACCAGCCCACCGGCCCCCTCACCCGCAGGCGGAACATCCAGCTTCCACGTGGCCGAATCCCGCTCGTCCGGGCAGACCAGCCGGGCCCGCAGCACGTCGTGATGGTCCACCAGGGCATTGACAGCGACGCCCAGACGCTCCAGGTCGATCCCGGCCGGCACGACGACGAGCATCGCCTGCGAGAACCGGTCCAGCCCCGCCACTCCGGCCCGCCGGACCAACCCACACATGGCAGGAGTCAGCGGCACCTCACCGATACCGACATCAGCGGGCACAACCTCGGCAAGACTGCTCTGAGCCACCACAGCCAACCCGGCCGGCGTCTTGTACTCGAACACATCCTGCGCACTGACCACCACACCCGCCCGCCGAGCCCGCGCCACCAACTGCATCGACATAATCGAATCACCACCAAGATCGAAGAAACTGTCCTCGACCCCGACCCGCTCCAACCGCAACACCTCCGCAAACAAACCACACAACACCTCCTCCACCGCGGTACGCGGCGAACGACCCCCCACCCGACCCGCGAAATCCGGAACCGGCAACGCACCCCGATCCACCTTCCCCTGACCAGTCAACGGCAACCCAGACAACACCACCACCACCGCCGGCACCATATACTCCGGCAACAAACCCGCCACAAAGTCGCGGATCTGGACGGTGTCGAGCGCCTCCCCCTCGGAGGCGACGACATAGGCGACCAACCGTTTCTGCCCCGGCTCATCCTCACGCACCACCACCACACACCGCCCCACCCCCGGATACAACCCCAACACCGCCTCCACCTCACCCAACTCAATCCGAAAACCACGAACCTTCACCTGCCCATCCACCCGACCGGCGAACACCAACTGCCCCTCCCCCGTCCACCGCCCCAAATCCCCCGTCCGATACATCCGCTCCCCAGACCCGGAAAACGGACACGCCACAAACCGCTCCCCCGTCAACCCAGGCCGGCCAAAATACCCACGCGCCAACCCCACACCCGCCACATACAACTCACCCGTCACCCCCGGCGGCACCGGCTGCAAAAACCGATCCAACACAAACACCCGGGTGTTATCCATCGGACGGCCAATCGGCACCACCGAGGCAACCTCATCCCCCGGCCGCACCTCAAACACCGTCGCACACACCGTCACCTCCGTCGGCCCATACAACTGCCGCACCACCACCCCCGGACACGCCTCCACCACCCGCACCACCGCCGCCGCACTCACCACATCCCCACCCGTCACCACCTCACGCACCCCCACAAAACACCCCGGCGCCTCCTCCGCCACCGCCGCAAACAACCCCGCCGTCACATGCACCACCGTCGGCCCAAAATCCGAAATCAACCCCTTCAGCACCCCAGCGTCGACCCGCCCGGCCGGCGCCACCACCACCTGACCCCCCGACAACAACGCCACCCACAACTCCCACGTCGACGCGTCAAACGCATGCGACGCATGAAACAACACCCGCCCATGAACCTCCCGCGACCAACACCGATCCGCCGCCAACCCGACCACACCCGCATGCGTCACCGCCACACCCTTCGGCACCCCCGTCGACCCCGACGTATACATCACATACGCCACATCATCCGCACCCACCCGCACCGCCGGCGGCCCACACTCCCCCTCCCCATCCACCCAGCCACCCGCCCACACCACCCCGACAGACCCCGGCAGATCAGGCGCCCAGTCGTCGGCCACCACCACCCGCACCCCCGCCTCAGCCAGCACCCGCCCCACCCGCACCACCGGCCACTCCACATCCACCGGCACATACGCCGCCCCCACCTTCACCACCCCCACCAACACCGCCACCAACTCCACCGACCGCTCCATCACCACCCCAACCCGATCACCAGACCGCACCCCAGCCGCCACCAAATCCCGCGCCACCCGATTCGCCGCCACCTCCAACTCCCCATACGTCACCCGCACACCCCCCGACACCACCGCCACCACATCCCGCCCCGCAGCCACCCACCCCCCAAACACCCCCGGCAACGTCCCCACCCCAACCCCAACCCCAGTGTCATTCCACTCCTCCACCACCCGCACCCACTCAGCCGCACCCAACACCGGCACCCGACCCACCAACACCCCCGGATCCGCCGCCACAGCCTCCAGGATCCGTACCAACCAGCGCCCGAAGCCCTCGACCTGGTCGGGCTCGAACACGTCCGGGCGGTAGGTCAGCCGCAGCCGCAGGTCCGTGGCACCCGGGATGACCGCGAGCGTCAGCGGATAGTGCGTCGAGTCACGCCCCCCGGCCGGGGTGATCCGCAGCGTGTCGTCGGGCCCGGACCCGGGCTCGGGCCCAGCATCCGGGTCGAAGGGATAGTTCTCGTAGGCCACCAGCGTGTCGAAGGTCGCGCCCGCACCGGCCAACCGCTGGATCTCGGCCAGCCCCAGGTACTGGTGGGCGATCAGAGCCGACTGCCGGTCCTGCAACGCGGTCAGCATCTCGATGACGGGCCGGTTCGGGTCCAGCGGCACCCGCACCGGCACCGTGTTGACGAACAGCCCCAGCATGTCCTCCACCCCGGGCAGCTCGGGCGGACGACCCGCGACGACCGCACCGAACACCACATCGCGCTGCCCCGCCAACCGACTGACCAGCATCGCCCACGCCCCCTGCACGACCGTGTTCAGCGTCAGGTCGTGCTCCCTGGCCAGGGCGCGCAGGGCCGCGATCAGTTCGGGGCCCGCAGAGGCCATGACCCGGCCCGGCGCCACCGGAAGCCGGGCCGGGTCGCCCGGCGCGACCAGGGTCGGTTCCGTCGTGCCGGCCAGCTCCCGCTGCCAGGCCTCGCGCGCCGCGTGCCGGTCCTGGCGGCCTAGCCAGGCCAGATACTCCCCGTACGGCGTGACCGGTGGCAGTCCGATCGGGTCACCGCCGGCCGCATAGATGGTGGACAACTCACGCAGCAGGACCGGCAGCGACCAACCATCCATCAGGATGTGATGGTTGGTGATCACCAGGCGGTGGTGTCGTGCGCCGAACCGGATCACCAGGAACCGCAGCAGCGGGGGCACCGCGGGGTCGAAGGCACGGGCCAGCTCGGCGGCGGCCAGCCGGTCGGCCTCCGCCTCGGCTTCGGCCGAAGGCAGCGCCGACACGTCCGCCTCACGCCATGGCAGCGCGACCCGATCGGCGATCACCTGGACCGGCTGCTCCAGGCCGGCGAGGTGCCGGAATCCGGCGCGCAGGTTGGGATGCCGGTCCAGCAGCGCCTGGCCCGCAGCCCGCAGTACAGCGGTGTCCAGCGGGCCGAGCAGGTTCAGCAGGCCCTGCCCCGAGTAGGCGTCCAGCGCCTGCTCGCCGAGCATGGCGTGGAACAGCAGGCCCTCCTGCAGGGGCGACAGCGGCCACACCTCGGCCAAGCCGGGCTGCGCAGCCTCCAGCTCGGTCACGTGCCCCTGGGCCAGCGGGACCAGTGGGAAGTCCGACGGGCTGTGCCCGCCCGCACCAGGCCGCGCGGCGTGCGCGGCCAAGCCGGTCAGCATCGCCACCCAGCCCTCGGCCAACTCCCGCACGGCGGACTCGGCCAACAACTCCCCCGGCCAGGAGAACATCAGGCTCAGCTCGGGGCCGTCCGCGCCGTCACGGACGACTCCGCCTGCTTCCAGGATGTGGGCGGCGGGCATCCGCTCGTCCATGTCCCCGCCGAGCGCCACCGGCTGCCACTCCTGCCGCCCGGAACCGGTGGTGAACCTGCCCAGGTAGTTGAAGCCGATCTGCGGGGTCGGCAGCGCCGCCAACGCCGGCCGCGTAGCGGGATTCAGATAACGCAACAGCCCGAAACCCAGACCATCACCGGGCACCGCCCGCACCTGCTCCTTGACCCTCTTCAACACCACACCAGCCGCGTCACCACCGGCCCGCACATCGACAAAGTCCACCTCACCCGGCTCCAACCTCACCGGATAAACACTGGTAAACCAACCCACCGTCCGCGACAGGTCGACCCCATCGGCCAGCGGCTCCCGGCCATGACCCTCCACATCCACCAGGACCGAACCAACCCCCCCACGCCACTCCACCACCGCAGCCGCCAACCCAGCCAGCAACACATCATTAACCCCGGCATGAAACAGCCTGGGCACCACCGTCAACAACGCCGCCGTCACCTCCAGGGACACCGAAAACGACAGCTGCCGCATACTCGACGCCACATCACGGGCCGGATCAAGCGGCCGGTCACCCAACAGGACGTCATCACCGGTAAGAATCCGCTGCCACACAGGCAGTTCCGCCACCCGAACCGGATCCTGCGCCTGAGCCCGAGCCAGCAGAGCCCAACGACGAAACGCCGTCCCCACCGGCTCCAACTCCACCCCACCACCAGCCACACAAGCCGCATAAGCCGCCGCCAAATCCGGCAACAGAATCCGCCAGGACACCCCGTCCACCACCAGATGATGAACAACCAGCAACAGCCGCCCGGAAACCCCCACCCCCCGATCCAGCCACACCACCTGAACCATCACCCCCGACACCGGATCCAACCGGCCCGCCGCCGCGCGTTCCTGATCCCGCAGGACACCGGTGAGTCCGTCGTCGTCCAGGCCCACCGCGTCAACCCGGCGCACCAGCGCACCGGAGTCGGCGTCGGCCGGGTCGACGGCGGGGATGTCGAAGCGCCACGTGGCGGGGTCGTGGTCGTCGGGACGGACCAGCCGGGCCCGCAGCACGTCGTGGTGGTTCACCAGGGCTTTGAGGACGACGGCCAGCCTGGCCAAGTCGAGTTCGGCGGGGACGGCCACCGAGACCGACTGCGAGAACCGGTCCAGCCCCGCCACTCCGGCCCGCCGGGCCACCCACTGCATGGCGGGAGTCAGCGGCACCTCACCGATACCGACATCAGCGGGCACAACCTCGGCAAGACTGCTCTGAGCCACCACAGCCAACCCGGCCGGCGTCTTGTACTCGAACACATCCTGCGCACTGACCACCACACCCGCCCGCCGAGCCCGCGCCACCAACTGCATCGACATAATCGAATCACCACCAAGATCGAAGAAACTGTCCTCGACCCCGACCCGCTCCAACCGCAACACCCCCGCAAACAAACCACACAACACCTCCTCCACCGCGGTACGCGGCGAACGACCCCCCACCCGACCCGCGAAATCCGGAACCGGCAACGCACCCCGATCCACCTTCCCCTGACCAGTCAACGGCAACCCAGACAACACCACCACCACCGCCGGCACCATATACTCCGGCAACAAACCCGCCACAAAGTCGCGGATCTGGACGGTGTCGAGCGCCTCCCCCTCGGAGGCGACGACATAGGCGACCAACCGTTTCTGCCCCGGCTCATCCTCACGCACCACCACCACACACCGCCCCACCCCCGGATACAACCCCAACACCGCCTCCACCTCACCCAACTCAATCCGAAAACCACGAACCTTCACCTGCCCATCCACCCGACCGGCGAACACCAACTGCCCCTCCCCCGTCCACCGCCCCAAATCCCCCGTCCGATACATCCGCTCCCCAGACCCGGAAAACGGACACGCCACAAACCGCTCCCCCGTCAACCCAGGCCGGCCAAAATACCCACGCGCCAACCCCACACCCGCCACATACAACTCACCCGTCACCCCCGGCGGCACCGGCTGCAAAAACCGATCCAACACAAACACCCGGGTGTTATCCATCGGACGGCCAATCGGCACCACCGAGGCAACCTCATCCCCCGGCCGCACCTCAAACACCGTCGCACACACCGTCACCTCCGTCGGCCCATACAACTGCCGCACCACCACCCCCGGACACGCCTCCACCACCCGCACCACCGCCGCCGCACTCACCACATCCCCACCCGTCACCACCTCACGCACCCCCACAAAACACCCCGGCGCCTCCTCCGCCACCGCCGCAAACAACCCCGCCGTCACATGCACCACCGTCGGCCCAAAATCCGAAATCAACCCCTTCAGCACCCCAGCGTCGACCCGCCCGGCCGGCGCCACCACCACCTGACCCCCCGACAACAACGCCACCCACAACTCCCACGTCGACGCGTCAAACGCATGCGACGCATGAAACAACACCCGCCCATGAACCTCCCGCGACCAACACCGATCCGCCGCCAACCCGACCACACCCGCATGCGTCACCGCCACACCCTTCGGCACCCCCGTCGACCCCGACGTATACATCACATACGCCACATCATCCGCACCCACCCGCACCGCCGGCGGCCCACACTCCCCCTCCCCATCCACCCAGCCACCCGCCCACACCACCCCGACAGACCCCGGCAGATCAGACACCCCCACATCAGCCACCACCACCCGCACCCCCGCCTCAGCCAGCACCCGCCCCACCCGCACCACCGGCCACTCCACATCCACCGGCACATACGCCGCCCCCACCTTCACCACCCCCACCAACACCGCCACCAACTCCACCGACCGCTCCATCACCACCCCAACCCGATCACCAGACCGCACCCCAGCCGCCACCAAATCCCGCGCCACCCGATTCGCCGCCACCTCCAACTCCCCATACGTCACCCGCACACCCCCCGACACCACCGCCACCACATCCCGCCCCGCAGCCACCCACCCCCCAAACACCCCCGGCAACGTCCCCACCCCAACCCCAACCCCAGTGTCATTCCACTCCTCCACCACCCGCACCCACTCAGCCGCACCCAACACCGGCACCCGACCCACCAACACCCCCGGATCCGCCGCCACAGCCTCCAGCAGCTCCACCAGCGACCGGGCGAAGCCTTCGGCCGCCTCACGCGAGAAGACGTCCGGCCGGTGCGTCATGCGGAAGCCGAGCCGCTCGTCGGGCAGCACGGTGAGGCTGAGCGGGTAGTGAGTCGCCTCAAGCCCGCCCACCGCCTGACTGATCTTGAGACCGTCCTCGCCCGGAGCCCGCCCGGGCGAATCGGAGGGGTAGCTCTCGTAGGCGAACAGCGTGTCGAAGGTCGCCCCCGCACCGGCCAGCCGCTGGATCTCGGCCAGCCCCAGGTACTGGTGAGCGATCAGAGCCGACTGCCGGTCCTGCAGGGCCGCCAGCATCGAGGTCACCGGCTGGTTCGGGTCCAGCGACACCCGCACCGGCACCGTGTTGACGAACAGCCCCAGCATGTCCTCCACACCGGGCAGCTCGGGCGGACGGCCGGCCACCATCGCCCCCAACACCACATCCGAGCGCCCGGCCAACCGGCTGACCAGCATCGCCCATACGCCCTGGATCAGGGTGTTCAACGTCAGCCCATGACCGCGGGCCAGGCCGCGCAGCGCCGCCGTCAGCTCCTCACTCACCGAGAAGCGCACCCGACCGGGTTCCGGCGAGGCCTGCGCCGGATCGACCGCAGCGACGAGTGTCGGCCCGTCGACCCCGGCCAGCTCCTCCTGCCACGCCGTACGGGCCTGTTCCCGATCCTGCTGCCCCAGCCAGGCCAGGTGATCCCGGTAGGGCCTCACCGGCGGCAGCCCGTTCAGTCGCCCACCGCTCCGGTACACGGCGAACAGCTCACGCAGCAGCACCGACAGCGACCAGCCATCCAGCAGGATGTGGTGGACGGTGATCACCAATCGATGCCGCCGCGCGCCGAACCGGATCAGCAGGAAGCGCAGCAACGGCGGCGCCGCCGGGTCAAACCGGCGGCCGTGCTCCTCGGCCGTCGCCTCGCCGGCCCGCGCCTGTGCCGTGGCTTCCGGCAGCCCCGACAAGTCCGTCTCCGACCAGGGCAGCTCCACCTGCCTGGCAATCACCTGTACCGGCTGGTCCAGCGCCGCGGGCTGCCGGAACCCGGCCCGCAGGTTGGCATGCCGGTCCAGCAGCCGCTGGCCGGACTGCCGCAGGATCGCGGCGTCGAGCGGACCCTCGATGTCCAGTACGGCCTGCAACGCGTAGACGTCGGAGCCCTGCTCGTCATACAGGGCGTGGAAGAGAAGCCCTTCCTGCAACGGCGACAGCGGCCACAGATCCTCTATCTCCAACTGAGCCACCGTGCTTCTCCTCTCGAGTTCCGCGAAGGTGTCAGCAAGAAGGACGTCAGGCGCCGACCCTGTCGTCGACCGAGTCCGTCGCCTGCCCGGCGAACTGGGTGAAGTACAACTCCGCATAGAGCCCGCCCGCCGCCAGCAGATCTTCGTGCGAGCCCTGCTCGCGGACACCGCCCGCGTCGATCACCAGGATCTGGTCGGCCTCCCGGATGGTCGACAGCCGGTGCGCGATCACCAGAGAGGTACGGCCTGCCAGCGCGCTCTTCAGGGCCCGTTGGACGGCGGCTTCGGACTCGGAGTCCAGGTGAGCGGTGGCCTCGTCGAGCACCACGATCGACGGCGCCTTCAGCAGCAGCCGGGCCAGCGCCAGCCGCTGCTTCTCACCGCCGGACAGCCGGTAGCCGCGATCCCCGACGACGGTGTCCAGGCCGTGCGGCAGCGCGGAGATCAGATTCCAGATCTGCGCGCCCTGGCACGCCCGCACGATCTCCTCGTCGGTCGCGTCAGGCTTGGCATACGCCAGGTTCCGCCCGATGGTGTCGTGGAACATGTGCGCGTCCTGGGTCACCACCCCGACCGTGTCACGCAGTGATTTCAGCGTGAGGTCCCGCAGGTCGTGACCATCGATCCAGACTGTCCCAGCGATCGGGTCATACAACCGGGAGACCAGATGGGTGATCGTGCTCTTCCCGGCGCCCGAGTGGCCGACCAGCGCGGTGAGCTTTCCCGCCGGAGCCCGGAAGCTGATCCGATCCAGCACCATCGCGGTGCTCCCGGTGCGCTCGGCGGACGGCAGCGCGATCGATTCGAGCGAGGCGAGTGACACCTCGTCGGCGGTTGGGTAGCGGAACGACACCTCGTCGAACTCGATCTCCGGCGCGGCCGACGAGGCGGACGGCAGCGCGATCGCGCCGGGGCGTTCGGCGACGAGCGGCCGCAGGTCGAGCACCTCGAAGACCCGGTCGAAGCTCACCAGCGCGGTCAGCACGTTGAGCTGGATGTTGGAGAGCTGGTTGATCGGGCCGTACAGCCGGTTGAGCAGGACCGCGAAGGCGGCAAGGGTGCCGAGCTGGAAGTCGTCGTGGATGACCAGAACACCGCCGATGCCATAGACCGCCGCGGTGGCGAGCGAGGCCACCATCGTCATCGCGACGAAAAACACCCGCCCATAGACGGCGGTCCGCACGTTGATATCGCGGACCCGCGCCGCCCGGTCCTCGAACTGCCTGCTCTCGGTCTCGGGCTCGCCGTAAAGCTTGACGAGGATCGCGCCCGCCACGTTGAAGCGCTCGTTCATCATCGTGCTCATCTCGGCATTGAGCTGCATGCCCTCCCGGGCATACCGCTGCAGCCTGCGGCCGACGACCCGGGCCGGCAGCATGAAGCACGGGACGAGCGCGAGCACGACTATCGTCACGACCCATGACAGGTAGAACATCGTGACTATCACCAGGACCAGCGACAGCGCGCTGGACACCAACACAGTCAGCAACTGCGACATCGCCTGCTGCGCCTCGATCACGTCGGTGTTCAGCCGGCTGACCAGCGAGCCGGTCTGCGCCCGAGTGAAGAAGGCGATCGGCTGCCGCTGCACGTGGGCGAAGACCCGGGTCCGCAGATCATAGATTATCTGCTCGCCAAATCGCGCGGAGAGCATCCGCTGAGCGATTCCCAGAAAGGCATCCAGAAGGGCGAGTGCCGCGACGACCGAGGCGACTACGACGACCAGCCTGGTGTTCTCCTTCAAAATGCCGTCGTCGATGAGGAACTTGAGTAGCAGTGGATTGGCCGCAATACTCGCGGCCTCGAGTGACCCGGCTGCCAGCAGCAGCACCAGGCGCCACCGATAAGGCTTGGCATAAGGCAGGATCCGGCGCATTGTACCCGGCCTGATCTGCTGCCGGGTAATCGGTCGGTCACCACCCACCCCGCGGATCATCATGGGGCCCGGAGCTCCGAGCGTCATCACCGACCTCCTAAACACGGGACCCGAAGTAGTGGCCGCGGTATCGGTTCAACCGTACCTAGCGGAGTTTGCGGCAACCACTGTCCAACTGCCGAAAACTCACGGTGAGCCGTATCAGTGCCCAATGAGGCCGGGATGGATGTCGGCCAGCGAAGGTGTGCCGGTGAGGGTCATCGCGTCGGTGAGTTCCTCGATGAGAATGCCCAGCACATGAGCTGCGCCTTCCTGCCCGCCGACCGCCAGGCCATGGAGGACTGGCCGACCCACGAGCACCGCGGCGGCCCCCACCGCCAGGCAGGCCAGCACGTCCCGGCCCCGCCGGATGCCACCATCGACCAGGACCGGGCAACTGCCCGCCACCGCCGCCACGATCTCCGGGAGTACCTCGAAGGTCGCGGGGACACCGTCAAGCTGGCGGCCCCCGTGGTTGGAGACCACGATGCCGTCCACCCCCGCACGTACCGCCCGTTCCGCGTCCGAGGCCGTCAGGATGCCCTTGACCAGCAGCGGCAACGAGCTGATCGACCGCAGCCAGTCGATCACCGACCAGTCCAGGGTCGGGTCGAGCTCGGCGCTGGCGTGCGCGGCGGGCGAGGAGAAGCCATCCCCGTCGAGGTTGACCGGCATGATACCCGGAGGCAGCCGGAAGTCGTTGCGCACGTCGCGCAGCCGGCGGCCAAGCCGGGGCGCGTCAACGGTGAGGACCAGCGCATTCATGCCCGCCCGCTCCCCGTGTTCGATCAGCCGCTGCGTCCGGAAGCGGTCACGGAAGCAGTACACCTGGAGCCACAGCGGGGAGCCTGCGGCCGAGACCAGCTCCTCGAAGCGGCGCCCGGCCATGGTGGAGACGACGACGGGCATCCCGACCGAGGTGGCGGCCCGCACCGTGGCCAGTTCCCCATCTGGGTGAGCCAGCGTGTGGAAGGCCATCGGGGCGACAGCCAGCGGCGCCGCCCACCGGTCACCGAAGATCCTGGTGGCGATGTCGGGGTCGGACGCGCCGCGCAGCACGGTTGGCCGCAGCCGGACGTCGTCGAATGCCGCCATGTTAGCCGTGAGCGTCCGTTCCTCCCCGGCGCCGCCCGCGCAGAAGTCCCAGACCAGACGGTCCAGCCGGGCGCGGGCCAGGTTCTCGTAGTCGCCGAGCGTCAACGCGGTCATCCCAGCCTCCGAGATCACTGCGCCAGATCAGGGCGCAGCGCGCTCGCGCCGCGCAGATACACATGCCTGATCGGCGGGCGCGCCCCGTCGACCTCCACATGCGCCATCAGCCGTACGACGCGCGGCAGCGCCCCGGGCACACCGATCTCGCTGGCGCAGATCATCGGTACCGTGTGAAAACCAGCCTTCCTGGCGGCCAGCGCGGGGAACTCGGCGTCCAGATCCGAGGTCGCGGTGAACAGCACACTGATCACGTCGTCGGTCACCAGCCCGTTGCGGATGAGCATCTCGGTGACCAGCTCGACCGTCGCCTCGAAGATGTCCTCTCGCGCGTTCGCCCCGACCTGCGTGGCACCGCGGATCGCTCGCACAGTCATACCCCGCAGCGTCGCTCGGATCCAGACTCACAACAATGGCGTCCAGCAATTTTCCGCCAGCGCCATCGGATGCCTTTTCGACAGTCGGCAAGAACGGTTAGAGCGATATAATCGTTCACGGGAGCGCTCCGTGGCCCAGCGACGGAAACGGACCTCCTGAAAGAGCCCCGAATATCGGTTCGAATCCGATTCCGGGTACTCTGCATCTTCTCTTCACCCGGGTTATACCCACGGTGGCTGACGGCACGCGGCCGATGTGGTTGCCCGACCCGGCACGGAGCCGGGCCGTGGAACTGGCACAAGGCCGTAGAACTGGCACGCACCAGCGGCGCCATCTTACTGGGCTGACATCCACAGAACCAACCGGCCCACACAGACAACCGGCCCACACATGGTGGACCATGTGTGGGCCGGTTGCTTTTGGACGCGACCGGTACGGCCGGCCTAAGCGTCGGTGGGCAGCCAGAACATGCCGTCAGCCGACGAGACCAGACCGCCGGGGAACAGCGGGGTCTCCGGCTCGGCGTCCTCACCGAGCAGCGCGCGCATCTGCATCTGCGAGCCCTCGTGCATGACCCCGCGGATCACCTGCGACTTCATGAACGGCACCATGCTCTCGCTGTTGTTGGCCACGAGCGCGTCGACCGCGGTAGTGAAGTCGGCGGTGTTGGCCTGCAGCCGGAGGGCCAGGGCGTCGGCGTCGGTCAGCGCGGATTCCCCCGACGACACTCCGCCGATCAGCTCGACGAATGCCTCCAGCTCGGGCTGGCTGTTCCCGGTGACCTTCTTGGCCTGCCAGAAGTAGGAGTCCTCGCTGTGATGCATCTCGTAGAACGACACCAGAAACTCGTAGAACACGCCGTAATCTCGGCGGTAGCGGGCCTCGAACTCCTGCATCGCGGTCTTCTCGTCCACAATCTCGGCGAGGACGCTGTTGATGGACCGGGCCGCGAGCAGCGCGCTGTAGGTCGCGAGGTGCACGCCGGAGGAGAACACCGGGTCCACAAAGCACGCGGCGTCGCCGACCAAAACCATCCCGGGACGCCAGAAAGTCGTCTGATGATAGGAGTAGTCCTTGCGTACCCGGAGCTGGCCGTACTGCCCGGTGGTGACCCGCCTGGCCGGCGCGAGGTAATCCGAAATCATCGGGCACTCCTCAATGAGCGCCTTCATGGCCTGCTCGGAGTCACCCTGGACCTTCTCCGCCATTTCCGACCGTACGACCGCGCCGACGCTGGTCAGCGTGTCGCTCAGTGGGATGTACCAGAACCAGCCGCTGTCGAAGGCCACACACAGGATGTTGTTCCGGTTGGGCTCGGGCATCCGCCGGCCGCCCTCGAAGTAGCCGAACAGGGCCAGGCTGCGAAAGAACTCCGAGTACTGCCGGGTGCCACCAACCCGATGGTAGATGCGGCTTTTGTTGCCGGTGGCGTCGACCACGAAGGAGGCCCGCGCCTCACGCCGGTTGCCGCCGTCGTCGGTGTAGCGGATGCCGACGACCCGGTCGCCGTCCTCGATGACGTCGGTGGCCGAGCAGCCCTCGTGTACCTCGGCGCCGACCCGGCGGGCGTTCCGCAGTAGAATCTCGTCGAATTTCGACCGTTCAACCTGATAGGCGAATGAGGTCGGCCCAGCCATCCGCGACGACACCGAGAAGGCGAACGTCCACGGCTCCGGGGTGGCCCCCCATCTGAAGGTACCGCCGCGCTTGAGCGGGAAGCCGGCTTTGGCCAGTTCGTCGGCGGCGCCGGTCAGCCGGCAGACCCCGTGGATAGTGGATGGTAGCAGCGACTCGCCGATCTGGTAGCGCGGAAAGTGCTCCTTCTCCAGGACAAGGACTCGATGCCCCTGCATGGCCACCAGCGCGGCCAGTGTGGAGCCGGCGGGTCCGCCGCCAACGACCACCACATCAAATTCCGCAGAATCTGTCACGGCCATCTCCCACCATTTTTTCCGAGCCCTTTAAGCCCGCTTGACCAAATTTTCAATCTAGTTTCGAATTTTCTCAAATAAATGTCAAGGACATTCTTCCGACAACGGCTCCGCCGCCTCCTGCGCGGCTGATACAGCCAGTACGGCTGGTTCCCCGCGACTCGGCGCCACCAGTATCAGCCGGCGATGAACATCGTGATCAGCGCCATGAGAACGAGCATGGTGAACGGTTCCCTGCCGCCGCGGCGAGCCCCATATTCAGCGCGATCAACGCCGGTGAATCCCGGTGTCCACCAGGATGGTGGCCAGCCCCCTGGTGGGGGTGCTGGTGGGAGTCCAGTCCGCTCAGCCGTGGCGCCGTGAGTCCTCTCCTATCGTCCAACCGCGCGATCTCGGCACTTGAACAGCGGCTGGCCATCCTTGCCGCTCGGGCATCTGCGGCAGACCGCGGCGTACAACCGGCGGTATTCCGCCGGCTCCTCCCGACGACGCCGGCTGATGGACGGGCTCAAACCTTCGAAATCGCCCCCGTATCAAAAAATCGAGGCGCTACATCCACTCTTTCGCTACTCTGCCTCCGAGGAGACACGATGCTCGCCGTCCCGGAGTTCCTCCGCGAGCAGGCACCATATATCAGCATACCCAGAGAAGAGATCGGCGATAGCTTCCCTACAGTGGGGTGGAACGTTTTCGATGATCTTTTTTTTCTCCCGAGCCGTGACCGTGCAGTAGCTCAGGACGTGAAGCACCATCCTTCCTACCTCGTTGTACCTCAGTGACGGATCCTTCCGCAGAACATCAAAGAGAGAGAAAAGTTCATCCAGCGATCTCCTCTCTTTTCGTCCCGAGCTGAGGCTTTTACGCATCGCCATGCGTCGCCTGAGGTCCACCGTGTCGACGTTCCGCTGCTTTACGGGGACCGGGCTTGCTCCCCGGAGAACTCGATTCTTTACGTCCGCCACCGTAGTCGGAGAGATTCCGGCTTCCCTTGCGATCTGCCGAAGAGAGGCGGCGGGATTTGCTTTGATCAGTTCGCTGGCCCGCTCCCTGCCCTCCACAAAGCTCAACGGCCTCGTACGCCCATCCATACCAATCCTGCTCGTGAACTGAGGGACACTTTCGGCCAGGCTCTGGCGGATTTCCGAGATTTTTTTCGCGGAAACTCCGACTACCGAGGCCACAGCTCTGTCCGACCACTGCGGACGGCACGCGATAATACGCTTCGCAGCGGCCACCCGATCCGCCATCGTGAGCGGCAGGCCGTGCGTGACGTTTGCGGCGACCGCCAGGAGAAAAGCGTCTTCGACGTTGCCATCAAAGAACTGCACCCTGATATCTTCCTCACCACGAATCGCGGCGGCCCGTAGCCGGTGTATTCCATCGACCACCCTCATCGATCCCCGATGCACGATGATCGGCGGCAACACGGCTTCCGTCTCGGCCAGTATCTTGACATGATGCCCGACCTCGCCGGCCACGCGAAGCGACTCGGAGGTGGTGAGTGAATTTATCGGTAGTAGCTCAACGGTGGTGTTCTGTAGTTCGTTCAGCAGTTTTCTCAGATAGGACCAGCCATCGCCTCCGCGCCCTTCCGTCCCGTTTTCAGAAATCACGTGCTCTTCCTTCCTGAAGAGTTCCAAGGGATAAATTTACGGGTAACTGTGGCGTGGATGGATGAGAACTATCCGCGAGGCTTGAGCCGAAAGATTCCCTCGTGACGAAGGCCAGGCGAAAGGCGCTCCGGCGGGCTTCCCGGCAGGAGGGCCGAAGGTCCACCGGCCCGGTGGGCACCCGGGCCGAACGGGTGGGGATCGACCAGGCTTGGCCCGGAACGCCATCCGGGCTCGGGACCGGTGTCCACACCAACTTCGGCCGCTCAACGTGGTCACCCAGATGACGCCGCCTGGTTGATCTTGAGCGTTTTCATGAACCTTGCCGAAGAGCAAAAGATTACCAAACAACAACGAATTTGATTACACATGAGTATTAATCCCACTAGGGTGGGCACCTACAGTCGACAAAGAATGTGGGTGACGGCCGGCAGTAAAAATCCGTGCTGTCTCACGGGCGGGCCGAAGGTGAGAGCGGGAATCGAGGAAACGTAAGGAGGAACGAATAATGGACGTCTAGATCACCATAGTTCGAAGCCCCCAGCGAAGATCTTTATGGAGGCCTTCTGGATGGCCCCTCACGGAACCCCCCTCAAGAAGATCTGAAAAGACAGAACGATGCCCATGAGACGGACCTCACGCTAGCACCGATACCCCGCGCCTCGCAAGCTTTGTCCTCGCAATCCTTCGCCGTGGAGTTTGCCTAAAAACAACCGTCCAAATTGCCAGGTTTGTCGAGGGCCTCACGCTCTGCCACTGACTCGCCGGGCCACACCGGTAAATATCTCGTCCCCTGCTCGGATACCCGGGATGAATGTTTCATCATGCGACCACTGTTTGCGCAGGTAGCAGACTAGATCAAAGTTCTGGTTCCACCTTGAACGCCGTCCCCTTAGAACACGTTTGAGGTCGTCGTGCGATAACTCTCCGTACCAGCCAGGGCGTACGACGGGTATGCCTTGCCGGGGAGAGGCCCGATGCCGTCCGCCAGGAGCATGGGACGTGTCCATTCAGGGTGGGCGGCCGTAGCCCGCTGACTTTGGGGTTTGTATTGAGGAGCAGGGCGACGTCAAAGTAGGTACGGCGTGGCGTCTTGAGTTTGTGGTCGGCTACTGCTAGGGGTCGGGCCGCGAAGGGCCCTGGAACGCGGCAGACGCGGCACCTACAGGAAGATCTGAGTTCTCACGCAAAGGTCTTCCAGAAGCAGGTGCCGCGTCCGTGTCTGTAGTGTCCCCCATGTTGTGGCTTGAGTGTCAGCAGGAGCAGGTTGAGGTCTCGACAGCCGCGCAGGTCGCGGGGCTGGTCGCGGTGTTGCGGCGGGTACCGGACTGGCGCGACCCGCGGGGTGTTCGCTACGAGCTCGCGCCGGTCCTGGCGTTGTGGGTCGCGGGCAACATCGCAGGTCACGACACCACCGTGGCGGTGTGGGAGTGGGCCTGCGCCCTCCCGGTCGGGGTGCTGGCCGGCCTCGGGTTCCCTCGTCGGGTGCCGTCGGAGCGCACGATCCGGCGGATCGTGGAGGAAGGCCCGCCCGGGCAGTTGGACCAGGCGCTGTCGGGCTGGACCGCCGCGGTCGCGCCCGGGCCCGCGGACCCGGGCGGCCTGGTAGCGGTGGCCTTTGACGGGAAGGTGATGAAGGGCGCCCGTTCCCGCCCGCCACAGGGGTCGGTGCGCCAGGAGGCGGTCGTCGAGGCCGTCCGCCACGACACCGGGACCGCGCTCGGGCATCAACGGGTCGTGGCCGGCGACGAGATCGCCTCGGTACGGAGGCTGGTCAACCGGGTGTGTGACCACAACACGCTGGTCACGACCGACTGCCTGCACGCACACGAACCCTTGGCCCGGGCGATCCGGGCGAAGGGCGGCCACTGGCTTTTCTCGATCAAGGGCAACCAGCCCACCGTGCGGGCGAAGCTGGCCGGGCTGCCGTGGGACGAGTTCGGAAACCAGCACGTGACCCGGGAGAAGGCCCACGGCCGGATCGAGGAACGCGCGCTGAAGGCGTTGACCCCCTCCGCGCCGTCCCTGGTCGGGTTCCGAGGTACCCGGCAGGTGGTCAAGCTGGCCCGGACCACCCGCCGTAAGAAGACCACGACCAGCCCGGCTGCGACCTCGACCGAGGAGTTCTACCTGGTCACGAGCCTGTCCACCGACCAGGCCAGCCCCGCGCAGCTGGCCCGGTGGGCTCGTGGCCACTGGACGGTCGAGGCCATTCACCATGTCCGCGACCGGACCATGGACGAGGACCGCCACACCATCCGCACCAAGAACGCCGCCCTGAACTGGGCCATCGCCCGCGATACCACGATCAGCGCACTACGCCTGGCAGGCTACAAGAACATCAGACAGGCCCGCCGAGCCACCATCAGAGACCCTGGGCTCGTCCTCCAGATCATCGCCCTGACCAGCCAAAACAGACTTTGACGGAGCCCTGATGTCATGGGGCCGCGTCTCGCGGCAGCCGAGGAGCTGGCCGGCGAGTAGGTCGCGGCCCGGGCGGTGAACGACAAGCTGGCCGCGACGAACGAACGGCTGCGGCGGGCCGTGGCGGACGCGGCCGAGCGTCACGAGACGGAGTTGGGCGCGGCACGGGCCGAGCGAGACCGGGCACGTGAGCGGGTCGGGGAGCTCGATGTTGCCAACCTGCGGCGGCGGTTGTCGATGGACAGCACAAACCCTCGGTGCTGTCGTCGAAGGAGCCGATCGGCGCGGTTGCGCGTTTCAGATGGGACCAGATACCCTCTCGGGCTGGTTCAGGTCGGGGGGTGTAGCCGGACCGGTAGCAGACCATCCCGACCACACTCACCCGCCCGGGCCCACCCCGACCGGGTACCCGCACCACCGGGAGTCACCCCACGCCGCGCCCACGTCCGCCCCGTGGCGGCCTCAGGCCCTGCCCTGTCTCGTCGAGGAAACAGACCCGGGCATCCCGGGCCGCCGCCGTGGTTGTAGCGCCGGCCACTCCCACTTGACCCACTCCCGCGCCGCGGTGTCGTCGCGTTCCAGCGCACGACGGGCCGGCATCTGACCGACCAGCCGTGCCGGCTACGCCTCTCGATTCCCAGGCGCGATACCCGCAGCCCGCCGTTTTCGGGGTCACCTTGAATTCCCGCGCCATCTCCGTTCGGGTCGTTCCCGCCGCGAACCGGTCAGCCGCAGCCATCCGGACCCGCTCCCGTTCCACCTGCTCCGCGGGCGTCAACCCGTCGCACGCCTCATGCAAAGGATCTATCACACACCCACAGCCATCACCAGGAACACTAACCTCACACATTGACCATCAGTACACCTCGTGAACACAGCCTGACCGAAGCCCGTGGCCGTGTGACCACGCATTCCAGCCTACCGCGAAGAGCCATTTAACGTACGGCCATTGCCCCGTCGGCCGCCGGCCCGTCAATTGGTCGCGCCGGGACGAGCGGGTTCCGGCCTGATGGCCGTCGCCAGCTCGTCCCGGCGCAAACAGATTCAACTCTCGCTATTTTCGCGGAATGTTGTCAGCGGCGCAGCGGCGCAGCGGCGGTGTGACGGGCTCGGGCTGAGGGGCCCCGGCCGCCTGGACCGCATCCGCGAGCAGTTGGCGCTCTTCAGCGATCGCCAACAATCCCCCGGACGCGACAAAACGGGAGGCTACATAGTCCGCTTCGGTGGTGGTTATCGGCGCCCGGGTGCGGACAGCCCGTATGCACACCCGTACCGCATCGGCGAGCACGACGAGCACTAGCAGAGCGAACACTATCGCTATGATCCCGTCCACGGTCGAGTTCTGGACGACTTTGTGCATGTCGCTGATACTCCTCGCGGGCGCCAGAACCCTGCCGTCGTCGAGCGCGTCGGCATAGCGGTGCCGTTGGGCGAGGAAGCCGAGCTTGGGATCGTCCGAGAAAACCTTCTGCCAGGCCGCGGTGAAGGTGACGGCGACATCCCAGCCGAGCGGGACGCCGGGCACCCAGGCCCACCGCGCTCGCCCACTCTTGACGAACAGGGTGGTGACGACCGCCAATGCGATGGCGGCAAGCATCTGGTTGGCCATCCCGAACAGCGGGAACAGCTGGTTGATGCCGCCGAGCGGGTCGGTTGCCCCGGTCCAGAGGAAGTAGCCCCAGGTGCCGACCACCAGCACGCTGCTCAGCCAGACCCCGGGCCACCAGCTCACCCGGCCGATTGGCTTCCATACGTTCCCGAGCATGTCCTGCAACATGAATCGGCCGACCCGGGTTCCGGCGTCGACAGTGGTCAGGATGAACAGCGCCTCGAACATGATCGCGAAGTGGTACCAGAAGGCGGCGAGGCGGCCGCCCCCGAATGCGCCTGAAAGGATGTTGGACATGCCGACAGCGAGCGTCGGTGCACCTCCGGTGCGGGCTACCAGCGTCGATTCACCGACGGCCCGGGCCGCGGAGTCGAGGGCGTCCGGGGTGATGGTGAAACCGAGGTCGGTGACCGCGGACGCAGCCGACGCCGCGGTCTTGCCGACGACCCCACCGGGCGCATTCATGGCGTAGTAGAGGCCCGGGCTGAGCACCGCCGCCGCGATCAGCGCCATCAGTGCGACAAGGGACTCGGTCAGCATCGCCCCATAACCGATGAACCGGACCTGGGACTCCTTTTGAATCATCTTCGGCGTGGTGCCGGACGCGATGAGGGAGTGGAATCCGGACAGGGCACCGCAGGCGATGGTGATGAAGACGAACGGGAACAGGCTGCCGGCGAACACCGGCCCGTTTCCCCTGGTCGCGAAAGTACTGACTGCGTCCGCCTGAAGTACCGGAAATTCGACGAGAACGCCGATGGCGAGCAGCCCGATGGTGCCGACCTTCATAAAGGTCGAGAGGTAGTCGCGGGGCGCGAGCAGGAGCCACACCGGCAGCACCGAGGCGACAAAGCCGTAGCCGACAAGGCAGGCGACCAATGCCTTCGGGCTGAGTGTAAAGGCGGAGGCGAGGGCGGAGTCCTGGATCCAGCGGCCGCCGACAAGGGCCGCGAACAGTCCGGCGACACCGACGGCGGTGGCCTCAGCGACCCGGCCGGGTCGCAGCACCCGCAGGTAAATGCCCATGAACAGGGCGATCGGGATGGTCATCGCGATCGAGAAGGTGCCCCATGCAGAGGCGGCGAGCGCGTTCACCACGACAAGCGCCAGCACCGCCAGCAAAATGATCATTATGGCGAAGACGGCGACTAGTGCCGCCGTCCCGCCCACCGGGCCGATCTCGTCGCGCGCCATCTGGCCCAGGCTCTTGCCGTCCCGCCGCATGGAGAAGAACAACGTCACCATGTCCTGCACGGCACCGGCGAAAATAACACCGGCGATGATCCAGATCGTCCCGGGCAGATACCCCATCTGTACGGCGAGCACCGGGCCGACGAGCGGACCGGCCCCGGCGATGGCAGCGAAGTGGTGGCCAAACAGGACCCGCCGGTCGGTCGGCTCGTAGTCGACGCCGTTGTCGAGGCGTTCGGCCGGCGTCGCCCGGCTGTCATCCACCCGCAGCACCCGGTTTGCGATGAACCGGGCGTAGAAGCGGTAGGCGATGGCGAAGGATCCCAGGCCGGCGAGCAGGATCCACGCCGCAGAGATCGACTCGTGGCGGGACATCGCGAGCACAGCCCAGCTGATCGCGCCGACCGCCGACACCGTGGTCCAGATGGCTATCGATCGGAGCCGGCCGGTCCTCCGGCCATGGCCAGGCGCACGACCGCCGCCAGGCGGAAGACCGGTTCCGGCAGTATCGAGATGGGTAGTCATACGATGCGTCCCTTGGCGAGAGCGGCCAGGCCGAGCAGGTCAGCGAGCCCGACATCGGGCGGCAGGTCGGTGCTGAAGCGCCGGAAGCCGAGCCGCGAGCGGCAGTCGATTGTGACATCGCGGCCCAGGAGGAACGGATAGGCGAGTGGATGGGCTACGGCGCTGCCACCGGGATCCGCGTCCACCGGGCGGAAGCCCCGGTGCCGCGGCACAAGCGCCCGCGGCGCGGGGCGCAGCCACAGTTGACCGGTGCAGGCGCAGCACAGCCCCAGCGGGGCCCAGTCAAAAATAACTACCTCGCCCTCGCGGAGCGCGGCCCGGGCCCGGTCGGTGACCTGGATCACCGCAGGCCTTCCGGCGCCGTCCCCCGGCTGTCCAGCCGCCAAGCGGCGGCGGTCAGCAGCGCGCTTAAGGGCACCCAGGCAAGCTGATACCAGTAAAAGAACGGCACCCCGGCCAGCCGTGGCTCATCATGCGCATAAAGCGGGACCGCCAGCAGGGCTGCGAACGGTGTCCCGAGACACGCGACCGCGGCGGTTTGCCGCCGACGTGCCGCCGCGCGGGCCGGACGACCGGCGGCCGGCCGGTCTGTTGCAGGCACGGGCCCTGCCGGGATTCCTGCCGCGGAGTTTGCCGGGACACCCAGCGGAGTGTCCCGGCCCTGCTCATCGTGCCACATCCTGATCTCCCTGCATTTTGATCTTCCTGGTGGACCACCGGCCGGCCCAGGTACCCAGGCCGGGTGGTCACGCAGGCCGCGATGGTGTCACCGGGAGAGTTGCTCGCCGCGCCTCCGCGGTTTACGACTTGGTGAGCTACAGGTTTACGACTTGTTGCGGGATGATGTCGTGTCAACCGCGCCGGCTCGGTGCGCAACTGGAATAAGGACCGGGGGACGACCGGGCGGGCTTCCACCGGCGACCTCGCCGCGCCGTACGGGAAGCCGCGTGCAACGGAAGGTGTCGGATGGCCGACGGGACGACCGTGGCGGGATTCACCGTCGCGATAGCAGGCACTTCGTTACTATCGGTAAGGGCGCGCGCGTTCCATCGGCGGGACGAGCTCCCCTCGCCGGAAGGGTGGGCGCTCGCAGGGCGCCCGTTCGGTGGCGTTCTGACCTGGTTCCTGCTCGGCGGTGCGATCTACACCGCATATACCTTCGCCGCGGTGCCCGGCCTCGTCTACGGCGTGGGCGCTCTCGGCTTCTTCGCGCTGCCCTACACGATCATCGTCTATCCGCTGGCCTTCGTGCTCCTCCCACGTCTGGCGGAGACGGCTCGGCGCCATGATTACGTCACGGTGGGCGACTACGTGCGGGAACGCCACCGGTCGCCGCTGCTCGCGCTCGCCGTGGCGCTGACCGGAATCGTGGCCACCACGCCGTACATCGCGCTGCAGTTGGTCGGCGTCCGCGCGGTGCTCGTTGCCGGCGGCCTCACCCCGCCTGGGCTGCCCGGCGACCTGGTGCTGGCCTCGGTGTTCGGGGTGCTCGCCGTCGCGACCTACCGCAGCGGCATCCGCGCTCCGGCACTCGTCTCGGTCGCCAAAGGAATTCTGATCTTTTTGGCGGTCTTCGCCGTGGTCGGACTCGTCCTAGCCAGGCTCGGCGGACCCGGCGAGATCTTTGCCGCAGCACGGCGGAACATGGCCACGGACGGCTTGCCGGATCCGTCGCTCACGCTGGAGCCGTCGACGTTCGCCTCGTTCGCGAGCCTCGTGCTCGGCTCGGCGATGGCCCTGCTGGTGTACCCGCACGTGCTCACCGCCGCATTTGCGGCGAAGGACCCCGACGTCCTGCGCCGCTCGGCGGTCACCCTGCCCGCATGGACGGGCCTGCTCGGACTCTTCGGGCTGCTCGGCGTTGCCGCCTTGGCCACGGGGGTACGCACACCCCGCGGGCAGGCCGAAGCAGCTGTCCCTCTGCTCGTCCAGCAGCTGGCCCCACCGGTTGTCACCGGCGTCGTATTCGGCGCGCTCGTTGTCGCGGCGCTCGTCCCCGCGGCGGTGATGTCGGTGGCGGTCGCCATGCTCTTCGTCCGCAACGTATACGTCGAGTATTTTCACCCCACGGCCACCCCTAAGCATCAGGTCCGGGTGGCTCGCGGTGTCTCGCTGGTGACAAAGATCGGGGCATTCGCCTTCGTGCTCGGTCTGCGCGACCAGGATGCCATCGATCTGCAGCTGCTGGGCGGGGTCTGGATACTCCAGACCTTCCCGGCGGTCGGGATCGGCCTGTTCTCCACCTGGCTGCATCGCGGTGCGCTGCTTGCCGGATGGGCGGTAGGAATGGCGGCGGGAACCTGCCTGGTAACCTCCGGCGAATTCTCCGCGGTGGTGAACCTGCACCTGTTCGGGGCGTCCGTGCCGCTGTACACGGCGCTCCTCGCGCTCGGGCTGAACCTGGCGGTCGCCACCGCGCTCACCCCGGTCCTTCACCGCGTCGGCGTGGCCCGGAGCAGCCGGACATCCCAGGTGGACCGACTCCCCCGGCCGGACGCGCCGGGATGGCGGTGAGGGCGGTGCGGGCGGTGCAGGGCATTCCCAAAGATCCAGCAGCCGTCACTGCCGGCGACGCCGCCACTCTGCTGCCGGCCGACAAGATCCAGGTGAATCTTCACGATCTTGATCGGGAGACCGCCATCGCGCGGCTCTTCAACACCCACTACGTCTCATTGGTACGACTGGCCGCCCTCCTCGGCGCGGACGACCCGGAGGATATCGCCGCGCAGGCGTTCTACGAGCTCTACCGGCGCTGGCGAAAACTGCGGGACTCGACCGCCACCCTGCCGTATCTACGTAGCATAGTCTGCAATCTCACCCGAATGCGACTGCGCCATCTCCAGGTTGTCCGAAAAAACATGGGATGGCCATCAGACCAGGTAGAATCGGCGGAGACGCAAGCGCTGCTGCGGCACGAACAGCGAGCTGTAGTCGTCGCGTTACAGCGGCTGTCGCCGCGCCAGCGGGAGGCCCTGGTACTGCGGTACTGGCTCGATCTGAAGGAATCCGAGATAGCCGCAGTCATGGGGATTTCCTGCGGCGCAGTGAAATCCCATGTGGCGCGAGGAATGACGGCGCTGTCCCGCGCGATGGAGTCCCAGACATGATATATCACACCGGGCCGCTCAGCGACACCGAACGACGGCTGCACGACGCCCTGGACGCTCTCGCCGGCGGCGTGCCCGTGTCGCCCGACGCCTACCGGCGGGCGCGGGCCACCTGGCGCCGCCGCGAGCGCCGCAGGCGGCTCATCCTCGCCGTCGTCATCGCGGTGGTCTTCACCTTCGCGAACCTGGTCGGCCTGTGGGCGCTCAACCACTGACCGGCGTGGAACTTCGCTCGACCGCAGGCCGTGACGCATCCGCATCGCTCCGCCTTGTGAATCCTCGCAAGCATGCTTACGCCACACCTCTCCCCCTGACGTGCGCTACTGTGGTGCTCACGGTATTAAGTGAACAGCAGCTAGCCTAGGGAGTGGTGATGAGCGGTCGGGTGATGGTGGCGGGCGTCGGCATGGTGCCGTTCGCGACGCCGAGCAGGAGCGACAGCTACGACGTGCTGGCCGAGGGGGCGGTCAGGGCGGCGTTGGCCGATGCCGGGATCGACCTGGCGGCGGTCCAGCAGACGTACGCCGGCTATGTGTACGGCGACTCGACGAGCGGGCAGAAGGCGCTGTACCGGGTGGGGATGACCGGGGCGCCGGTGGTGAACGTGAACAACAACTGCTCTAGTGGGTCGTCGGCGCTGTTCCTGGCGCGGCAGGCGGTGGCTTCCGGGGCGGCGGACTGCGTGCTGGCGTTCGGGTTCGAGCAGATGCGGCGCGGCGCGCTGACGATGCAGTGGGACGACCGGCCCAACGCCTTCGAGCGGTTCGACGAGGTGGTCACCAAGGTGCAGGGCGAGGTCGAGGGGGTGCCGTTCGCACCGCGGTACTTCGCCGGTGCGGGTGCGGCCTACTGTGAGAAGTACGGGATGGACCCGGCGGTATTCGCGCGGATCTCGGTGAAGTCGCGCCGGCACGCGGCCAACAACCCGTATGCGGTGTTCACTGATCCGGTGACCGTGGAGGAGGTTCTTGCCTCGCCGCGGATCCTCGGTTGGCTGACCCGGCTGCAGTGCTGCCCGCCCACCTGTGGCGCGGCCGCCGCGGTGGTCGTTTCCGAGGACTTCGCGCGCGCCCACGGCCTGCGCGCCGATGTGGCGATCACCGCGCAGGCGATGACCACGGATACCCCGTCCTCGTTCGACGGGGACCTGATGCGCCTGGTCGGTTACGACATGACCGCGGCCGCCGCGCGGCAGGTGTACGAGGTGGCCGGGGTGGACCCGCTCGATGTGCGCGTGGTGGAGCTGCACGACTGCTTCACCACCAATGAGCTGATGACCTACGAGGCGCTGGGGCTGACTCCGGAGGGCACGGCGGAGAAGTTCATCGTCGACGGCGACAACACCTACGGCGGCCGGGTGGTGACCAATCCGTCGGGTGGGCTGCTGTCCAAGGGGCACCCGCTGGGCGCGACCGGGTTGGCGCAGTGCGCGGAGCTGGTGTGGCAGCTGCGCGGCGAGGCCGACAAGCGCCAAGTCGAGGACGTGACCGTGGCGCTGCAGCATAACATCGGCCTCGGCGGCGCCGCCGTGGTCACCCTCTACGAGAAGGTAGGCTGATCCACACCGAGGAGACCGAGGGGGTTGTACCGAGGGGGTTGTTCTGCCGGACCGCACGCTTGCGCCGCCGCGCGGCACCCGCCCGCGTAACCGGCGGGCGCTGATCCTTGGCGCCGCCTCGGACCTGTTCGCCCGCCGCGGCTACGACCAGATCGGCATGACCGATCTCGCCGAAGCCGTGGCGGTCGGCCCGTCCGCGCTGTACCGGCACTTCTCCGGTAAACAGGACCTGCTCCGCGAGGTCATCGCCGCAGGCCTGGCCCCGCTGCGGCACCTGCTCGATGATCTCGATCTCGCCGACCGCGCCGACCACGCCACGGCGTCGGCCCGGCTCGCCGCTCGCTGCCTCGACGAACGCCATATCGGCGTGCTCTGGCAGCGCGAAGCCCGCCATCTGACCCCTGACGACCATGCCCTGCTGCGCGCCGAGGTCCGCGAGATCGGACGCCGCCTCACCGGCCGGGTGCGCGCCGCCCGCCCCGAGCTCGACGCCCCCACCGCGGACCTGCTCACCTGGGCGATGCTGGCCGTGCTGATGAGCCCGTCCTTCCACCACCTGGACCTGCCCCGGCCCGCCTACGACGACCTGCTCGCCGAGCTCACCGACCTCGTGCTGGACACCCCGCTGCCCGGCACCTGCGCCGCATCGCCGCCACCACCGGCCGGACCGCCACCACCGGCCGGACCGCCGTTGCGGCTGGCCTCCCGCCGCGAGGCGCTGCTCACCCAGGCGGTGCGGATGTTCGCCACCCACGGCTACGCCGGCGTCGGCATCGAGGACGTCGGCAACGCCGTCGGCATCACCGGCCCCAGCGTCTACCACCACTTCCCGAGCAAGCTGGACATGCTGCGCACCGCGTTCCAGCGCAGCACGGCCGCCCTGTTGATGGACGTCAGCGCGATCTATCGGACTTCGAACGGCGCCGCCGACGCCCTGCGCCGACTGGTCGGCTCCTACATCCGGTTCACCCAGGCCCACCACGACCTGATCGGGCTGCTGATCACCGAAGTCGAGCATCTGCCGGAGGACGAACGCCACGCCGCCCGTCGGGCCCAGCACGACTACCTCACCGAATGGGTTCACCTGCTCCGGCTCGTGCACCCCGAGCTCGACCCCACCGCCGCCCGGATCCGGGTGCACGCCGCGGTCGCCGTCGTCAACGACACGGCCCGCACCCCGCACCTGCGGCACAACCCGGGCGTGCCGGGCGCGGTCGAGTCGATCTGCGGCCGGCTGCTCGGGCTCTGACCTGGCGCCTCCCGGGATTGCGCGCGACCGCGCTGGTGGCGCCGGTGGGTTCGATCAGGCCGAACGAGGCGCATCCGCGGACAGATGCCGCACCGGCCGCGCCAAGCCCGAGTCCGCGACCAGTCGGGTGACGATCAGCGTGACGGTGTAGGTGGCGGTGGCGGTGGCAAGGATGGCGAAGCTCGGGGGGATCCGCGGGGCGAGGTAGCTGGTGGTCAGCCCGACCCAGGTCACCGCGACCGCCACCGCGGTGGAGATCATCATTCCGTGGTAAGGGTGGGCGGTGAGCCGGTGGGCGGTGCCGGCGGGTGCGGCGAGCATACCGAGGAGCAGCAGGGCACCGACGGCCTGGGTGGCATCGGCTGCGGTCGCCCCGACGAGGCCGAGGAAACCGACGCCGAGGAGGCGGACGGGGACACCTCGGGCGGCCGCGACCGCGCCGTCCAGGCTGGCGAACAGCAGGGGACGCCCGATCGCGATGGTGGCGAGACAGAGGATTACGGCGAGTATGGCAGCCTCCCAGGCGTGGGAGGCGTCCAGGCCGAAGATCGAGCCGAACAGGACGGTGACACCGGCGGTGCCGTTGCCGGTGTTGCGGTGGGTGGTGTAAAGGGTGAGGAAGAGCACCCCGAGGCCGAGGACCCAGGCGAACACGCTGCCGATGACGACGTCATCGGCGTGGCCGCGGGGGCCGAGGGCGCCGAGGGCGCCGAGGGCGCATCCGACGGCGACGGTGGCGGCGAACAGGCCGACTCGGGCGTCGATCCCGGTGGCCAGGGCGGCGAGTGCGCCGGTGAACGCCACATGGGACAACGCGTCGGCGGTGAAGACCTGGGCCCGCAGGACGAGGAAGTAGCCGACGAGTCCGGCCGCCATGGCAATCCCCGTTCCGGCGATGAACGCATTCTGCATGAACGGGTGCTCGAACATCGCGGTCAGTCCCGTGTCCGCCGTGGCCGCGGTCATGCTGCTGCTCCGGTCATCCGGGGGACGCGGGCGGCCCGGCCGAGCAGGTCGTGCGCGCCGACGGCGAGACGGGCGAGGAGGTACAGGCCGAAGGAGAAGCTGGTGATGAAAAAGCCGATCGGATAGGGCGAGTAGTAGGCCACGGTCAGCCCGGCCCAGGTGACCAGCAGGCCTAGCAGCACGGTGAGCGTGAGGCTGAGGGCCGGTCGGGTGGTGAGGACCTGTGCGGTCGCGGCCGGGATGACCAGCAGGGTGAAGACGAGGAGGGTTCCGGTGATCTGGCTGACCTCCGCGGCGGTGCTCCCGAGCATGATCAGGAAAGCCACCGACAGACCCCGCACCGGCACTCCGGCGGCGGCAGCCACGGCTGGATCGAGCGAGGCGAACAGCAGCGGCCGCCCGATGAGCGCCAGCACTGCCAGGACCGCCACGGCGACGGCGGTCAGCGTGAGGACCATGTCGTCGGTGATTCCCAGGAAGCTGCCGAACAGCAGCGTGTTGACCCCGCCGAGGAATCCCTTGTACAGGCTGACGAACAGGAATCCGCAGGCCAGCGCGAACGCCTGGACGGTACCGATGGTGGCCGACTCCGCGGCCCGCCCGGCGGCTGCCCCGCCCGCCCCGGGGATGGCCGCGATGATCAGCGCCGCGGTGAGGCAGAAGGCGAAGTAGCCGTAGGTCGCGCCCAAGCCGAGCCAGATCGCCCCGGCCGCGCCCGGGAAACCGGCCACGGCGAGGGTGTGGCCGGCGAAGGCCTGGCGGCGTAGGACCATGAACCATCCGGTTGCCCCGGCGGTCAGCGCGACGATGGTTCCGGCCCGGAACGCGTTCACCATGAACGGGTAGGCGAACATCTGCCGAACGTCGCGGACCAGGTCCCACGACAGGCCCGCGTCGGTCGCGACCACCGCTGCAGTGATCACAGGTGGCCGGTCCCGTCGTGACGGTCGGCGTGTACGGCGGGCGGCTCGGGCTGGCCGACGACGACGAGGCGCCCGTCGGAGGTGGTCAGCACCTCGATGGGGGCCTGGTAGAGCCGGCTTAACGTCGCACTGGTGATGACCTCGGCGGGAGGGCCCGAGACCGCGCCGCCGCCGGCGAGGTAGATGACCCGGTCGAGGCTGGACAGGATTGGGTTGACGTCGTGGGCGACCATCAGCACGGTCACCCCCGCCGTCTGGCAGATGGTGCGGATGAGGGTCGCGACCGAGGCGGCGTTGGGCGGGTCCAGGCTGTCCAACGGTTCGTCGAGAAGCAGCAGCCGGGGCCGGCGGGCGAGCGCCTGGGCGATCAGAAGCCGCTGCTGCTCCCCACCGGACAGCCGGCCGATCGGCTGGTGGGCGTAGCCGGTGGCGCCGACCTGCTCGACGAGTTCGGCGACGCGCCGCCGCGCGGTCCGGGCGCGATCTCCGCCGGGCAGCGGCAGACCCCACCGGTGGCCGTCGAGACCGAGGCGGACGATGTCAAGCCCCCGGATCCGTACCGACGGGTCGAAGCTCCGTCGCTGCGGCAGATAACCGACCTCGGTGCGGGCCCGCCCGGGATGCCGGCCCAGCACCACCACCCGCCCCGCGGCCAGCGGCAGCAGGCCAAGGGCCGCCTTGAGCAGGGTGGACTTACCGACGCCGTTGGGACCGAGGATCGCGACGAACTCCCCCGCGCCGGCCTCGACGTTCACCCCGCTCCACACCATCCGCCCACCGAGACGAACCGCCGCACCCTCGAACATCACCGCCGGCGCGGCCGGCCTGCCGGCGCTGACCGGCGCCACCGCCGCGTCAACCTCGGCGCTCGCGCCGTCGGTTCGAGGGTGCGCCACCGCCGCCATTCTCGTCACCTTCCGCTTACTTTCCGGTTGCCTGCGCCAGCGACCCGCGCAGGGCTTCCAACTGGGCGACCTGCCAGTCCTGGAACGACGCTCCGGCCGGGACGAGCGTCTCGGTGATGGTGGTCACCGGGATGTGGGCCGCCTTCGCCTCCTCGATCTGCCGCCGCACGTCCGGGGTGGCGTTCTGGCTGTTGTAGACGTAGATTTTGATCTTCCCGGTCTTGATCTGGCTGTCGCTGGTGCTCTTGTCCGCGACAGTCGGATCGCTGCCCTCCGAGATCGCACGCAGGAAGGCCGGCGGGGTCAGCAGGTTCAGCCCGAGCGCTGGGGACAGCATCGCGAAGATGCTCTCCGAGGCCCCGACCGGCGTCCCGGCATACTTCTTCTTGATTGTCGCGATGAGATCGGTGTACGGCTTGAGGGTCGTGGCGGTGAAGGATGCCCGCTGCTGATCGAAGTAGCCCGAGTCGACGGGGTCGATCTTCTTGTAGTCGGCGGTGACCTGGTCGATCACTTTCGCGACGTCATCCGGGTTGTACCAGCGATGCGGGTTGTCGCCGTCCTTCGCGCCGACCAGGTCGCCGACGGTCAGCGTCACCCGCCCGGTCGCCGGGTTGGCCGCCGCCAGCTTGCCCGCCCACGGGTCGTAGCCGACGCCGTTGTCGATGAACAGCCGCGCACCGGCGATCGCCCGGCCGTCGGCGGGGGTCGGCTCATAGTCATGCGGGTCGGCGTCGGGATTGTCGATGATGCTGGTGACCGCCACCCGGTCGCCCCCCAGCTGGGCGGCGATGCTGCCCCAGAAGTTCTCGGCCGCCACCACGGTGATCTTCTTGCCGCCGGTGGCGCCGGTCCCGGTGTTCCCCGACGAGGACGTCCCACACGCGGCCACGACCATCGCCACGCCGGCGGCCACTACCCCCAGGCCGCGCGGCACCCGCCCGGGCCGCACCCGCCAGCGCCGCACCGTGACCAGCCGTGCACCATCCACCACGATCTCCCTGCTTGTTACCCGACCGGACCTGCTAGCAGGACCGGGATTCATTGCCGCAAAGGTAGTCGCTAATGGAAACCGTTACAAGTTCGAGTTCGAGCGGTCGGCGATGACGCGGGGCGAGCCTCCCCGCCGCCTACCCGTCCACCCACCCGTCCACCCGTCCAACCGTCCGTCCACCCGTCCAACCGTCCGTCCACCCGTCCACCCGTCCAACCGTCCGTCCAACCGTCCAACCGTCCAACCGTCCAACCGTCCACATGATCGACCAGGTGCTTTGTCGGGTCGGACGTCCTGTACCGTCCACCGGGGCGTGCGCCGGGTGCATGGAGGCGGACGCGTCGCATCGCATGGCAGATCCGGCGGGGTGTCGGGGCGCCCCGTCGCGGCGCAATCGATCTGCATACGGAGTATTACTGTTGGTATTGACAACGGTTGTTACATCCAAGACAGTGGTGATCGTTGTCGCTGCCACCAGCCCAGGAGGTATCCATGTCCCTGACGGTGTCGCCCGACCTGTTGGAGCAGGCCGAACAAGGTCACGTCGACGAGGCCGACTTCCTCGCCTGCATCCGCACTTCCCTGCCCTACGCCTACGGCCTGGTCGAGCGGCTCGCCGGCGAGCTGCCCACCGCAACCCGCGACTTCGCCGACAACCAGACCCCGCCCGCGGACGACGCCGAGCAGGGCCAGCTGTTGCGGGCGATGGCCAGCACCTCGATACGCGCGGCTCTGGAACGGCACTTCGGCGTGGCGCTGGCCTTCCAGAACTGCCATCGGCTGGCCGCTTTCCGCCCCCAGGCCACGAGCGGCGAGCAGTACCGCCGCTTCGTCTCCCCGGAGAGCCAGGTCCTCAACCAGCAACCGGAGTTCGTCAACTGCTAGCCTGGGCTCCCGGGATATTTTGATCCCGATGGCCTGGTGGGCCGGTGTTGTCCATTTTGTACCGGATTTTTTGTACCGGATCTGTCCTGGACGTTCATCCACCGGCCCGCCTGGCCCATCGATCAGAATCGGGTAACGCCCACAATGTGGCGTCGATCGGGGAAGCGTCGAGGCAGACGGACCTCCTACCTCGCGTTCATCAACGCCACGAACACCAAAGCGTCGATCGCGCAACGGGGCAGGGCGCTGTGGCGTGTTACCGCTACCGCGTTGGGATGCTCAGGATGACGTCGCGGCCCACGCTGCTCACGGTCGGATGCGCCGGCGGTGCTGGCCTGCGTCCACACAGCCCGAGGTAGTAGGTCACCACACCCTCGAAGTCGCCGCCCTGCTTCACGTGGACGACATTCGTTGTCCGGCCGAGAGGGAAGAGGTTCCTTGGAGCGGCGGGTCGACCTCAGGGTGACCCGCAAAGTCATTGATGCAGGTCAGCGGGGTTGTCGAGAGTGAGGATGGCCAGGAGCAGGGCGTTGTCGTGTCGGATTCTGCGGATGGTCGGGGCGATGCGGTTATGGCCAGCGAGGCGAATCAGCCCGATGATCAGGTTACGGAGTGTGGTCATGATGCGGGGCAGTGGGCCGGTCCGAACCCGCGAGGCATCCTCACGGAACGTCACATCGCGCACCCAGTGGACCTTGTTCTCGATCGTCCAATGCCCTCGGGCGTAGCCCGCGAGATCAGCGGGTGTGACCGCGTCGAGGGTGAGGCTCGTCAGGACGTGGACCGTGACAGTGCTCGGGATCGTCCGGGTGACCCGGGCCCGGCCCGTGCCGGTGGTCACGGTCCGCCGGACATGACGGCGGATCCGCGCCACGGTGCGGGCATGGGGATAGCGGGCACGGATCGCCTCGCTGGCCTGGGCCAGCTGGATGGTGCGTCGTTCGAACCGTCCATGGGCCCTGCCCTCGGCGCTGTGCCCGATCGGGATCTTCGTCCAGTCGGTCGCCTGGTGGCAGTCGACCGACAACGCCGGGGTGTTCGCCTTCACCGTGAACACGAAGTGCGCTCCCAGCTCGGTGACGATCAGGTCGGCGTGGGCGCGGGTCGTGTGCAACGCATCAGCGGTCACCACCACCCCATCCAGCGGATCATGGGAATGCAGTTCGCGGAGCAGCGGTGCGAACGCGGTGACCTCGTTCGTCTTCGCGCCGACCTCATGCTCGGCGAGCACCACACCCGTGCCGTGTTCGGCGACCGCGAGCAGGTGCGGTGCCCGCCCCTCAGGCCCAGCCGCGCCACGCAGGGTCTTCCCGTCGACCGCGACCACCCGCCGCCCACCACCACGGGCCTGGCGGGCGCGGGCCGCGGCGAACATCCCGACCGCCCTCGCCAGCGCCGAGCTGTCCACCGCGGACAGGACCCGGATCATCGTGTCCACCGACGGTGCCTGCGGCTGCCCGGTCACCGGATGGACCCGCGCCCCGAGAGCGGTCAGGACCTGCGTCGGGGCGTGCGCAGCCCAGGCCGCGATCTCCTCCACCGACTTCTCCCCCGCGGCGACCGCTGCGGCGGACAGTCCCAGGATCACCGGGAGCCGGTGACGTATCCCTCGCGGGTCCCGCGGGTCAGGCACCCCGGCGAGTACGTCGGCGAGCCCCTGCACCTCACCGCCGTGCGCCCCCAGGACCCGCAGCGACCGCCGCATCCGGACCAGCTGCCCCGACCCGGCCTGTCCGAGATCGGTGGGAGTGACGGGCATGCGAGACTGGACCGGCAACGGGGCTCCCTACGGCTGGTGATCTAGGCAATCCCCGTCCTACCGGGACCCCGTTGCCTCACCGCAGCCACCCTCACCGTGGTGGCCCGCCGTTGTTCCCCCGGACCCCACGGCCCCACCGCCCCACCCACCCCACCGGCTGTCACAGAACGTCATCGGTGGCGTTTCCGCCGGCGCCGGAACCCACCCTCACACGCGCTACTCACAGCGACGAAACAGCAGCCGGGCCCGGATCCTCACACCACCACCGGCCCCAGCCCCCCGCACCCCGTCTCACACCGTCTACCTGCACAAACAGACTTTGCGGGTCACCCTGGGGTCGACCTTCGATGTTGTGCGCGGCGGAATTGTGGAAGGTGACCTTCACGAAGGATCGGCCCAGCACAAAGACTCGATTACCGGATCCGTCCTGGATCAGCCCCGATCTCGGCACGTACTCGGCTCTGACATCTTTCGGCGCTGACGGCCGGAAGACGAAGGTGACGATGTCCACCCGGGCGCTGGCCGCGTGGGCGAAGCGGATGTGCATGAGCACGGGTGTGACCGGTGGAGCCGCCCGAGAAACCCCCGCCTCGGTGAAGACCAAGCTGAGGGTGAGGAGCAGGACGGCGCTTATGGCTGCGGCGATCCTTCTCATTGCTGGTTCCTTTTTCTTCGCTGCTTGAGGGGCACCGAAAGGCGTCCAACCTGATACGTGTGGCCAAGCGTCCCGTGGTGGCGCCCGGGCCGGGCCGGGCACCGCACGCGGGGCGTGTGCGCCGCTCGCGCGGACCGCTTCCGGGTAGCTGGCGCACGGCAATCGGTATGAGTCAGGGCCCTGCCACGGAGGGAGACACGGATCGCCGTTATGAGTCTCGGCGAAGGCGTTGCTCCTTACTCCGTGCATGAGGCCACCCCCTCGGGGGGTTCCGCTCGCGGCCTACAGGTTCCGCCCTGCCCTGGGGGGTGTCAATTTGGCGAACCGGCGGAATCCGGGCCGGTGGCCGGGGGCCGGTGGCCTAGGCTGGAACCGTGCACGATGGCGTGGTGACGCTGTTCCTCTGCGGCGACGTGATGCTAGGTCGCGGTGTCGACCAGATTCTGCCGCATCCGGGCGATCCGAGGCTTTCCGAGGGATATGTCCAGGATGCCCGCGCCTATGTCGAGCTGGCGGAGGCGGTGAACGGCCCGATTCCTCGTCCGGTCGAATTCTCCTGGCCCTGGGGTGACGCGCTGCCCGTGCTGGATGAGGTCCGGGCCGATGTTCGGGTGGTGAACCTGGAAAACAGCATCACCCGGTGCGATGACTTCGCCGCCGGAAAGGAGGTTCATTATCGGATGAGTCCGGACAACCTTCCCTGTCTGGCCGCCGGCCGGCCCGATGTGTGCGTGCTGGCGAACAACCACCTGCTGGATTTCGGCCACCGCGGGCTCGTCGAGACCCTCGACGCGTTGTTCACGGCCGGGCTGAGAGCGGTGGGAGCCGGACGCGACGCGGACGAGGCGTGCAAACCGGCCATGGTCCCGCTCGGCGGGGGCCGGCGGGTCCTGGTCTCCTCGTTCGGCCTGTCCTCCAGCGGCATTCCACGGACGTGGGCCGCGGCCCCGGGCCGGGCCGGCATCGACGTCATCCCCGAACTGTCGGACGCCACCGCCGAGGAGGTGACCGCCCGCGTCCGGCGGGCGAAGCGCCCCGGTGACCTCGTCGTCGCCTCCGTCCACTGGGGATCCAACTGGGGCTATGACGTAGACGACGACCAGATCCGCTTCGCCCGCCGGCTCATCGATGGCGGTGTCGACGTCGTGCACGGGCATTCGTCGCACCATCCGCGTCCCGTCGAGGTGTACCGGGACCGGCTTGTCCTGTACGGCTGTGGCGACTTCATCAACGACTACGAGGGCATTACCGGCTACGAAATGTACCGGGACGATCTGCGGCTGGCGTACTTCGTCTCCGCCGGGGTCTCCGTCGATCCGCCCGGCGCGACGCTGACCGGCCTGCGGATGGTGCCCCTGCAGACACGGCGGATGCGGTTGTGGCGCGCCGCACCCGAAGACGCCGGGTGGCTACGGGGGGTTCTCACCAGGATCAGCCGTGGCTTCGGGACACGGTTCGATCTCAACGCGCCCGGCGTGCTGTCGCTGCGCCAGCCATGAGCGAACCCTCGATGGTGCGCTCCAGCGCTTCGACAGCCTCGGCCAGCGACGAAGGCCGGAAGGTCAGGACCGGTCCGTCAGGCACGCTCACGCCGGCGTGAGGGCACCAGCCGGCTGAGCACGTCGAGTTCCGCCAGCCACAGCTGCCCCAACCGGGCGTGGTTCGGCACGCTGGCACTGGCCACGAACGTGACACCGACCCGCTCGTCGATGCCAAGCATGGCGACGGCCAGATGCTGACGTCCGACGAGTAGTTGGCCCGTGCCGACCAGCCCGGTCACCGCGCGTCCCGCGACAGCCAGCGGCCCGCGCATCGTCCGGACGTTGCTCGCCACCAGGGCCATCTTCCGGATCTGGGCCGGGTAAGCGGCGGCGCCCGCGAGCATGCGGGGCGAGGCGATCGTCGCCAGGGTGGAGAAGTGGTGACGTTCCACCACCCCCAGCCCGCCCTTCTTCATGCGACGGGTCTCCGCGGCGATCCACGCCAGTCGCCGGCCGGGGTCCGGCTCCCCGCAGGGAAGCGGGACACGCACGCCCGAGGAATAGTTCGACAGCACGTTCCGTTCGGCGGCGGTCCGGAAACTGATGGGCATCAGCGCGTGGATGGGCTGACGGTCCCGGCGCCATTCGGGAAGGGACCACGTCCGCAGCGCCCCGGCGAGCGCGGCGAGATAGACGTCGTTGACCGTGACATCGTGGTGGCGGGCCACCGCTCGCAGCGTGCCCAGATCGGTGGTGACCCAGGAATGTCGCGCCGGCCCGGCCGGCGGCCCGCCCCAGGCGTCGAGGGCGCGGGTGGGCGCCAGGCAACGCAGCCCCCGGCCGACGAAACCCGCATAGTCCGAGGGCCGCGGCCGGCGGACAGCGGGAGGCAGACCGAGGTCGAGTTCGTCCTCCCCCCCGAAGAGCAGGTGCAGCGCCTGGTAGAGCGCGAAGCCGTCCTGCTGGATGTGGCTGGTCCGATACACCAGCACCGTGCCGGACGACCCCGGGGCGCGCAGCAGGTAGAGCATCCACGGCGACCGGCTGAGGTCGATCGGCTGGGCGGCAATGCGGTCGACGGCGGCACGCAGCCGCGCATCGCCGGCACCACCGTCGCCCCCGCCCACACCGCCAACACCGCCAACACCGTCGGCGGACGGTAGGTCCATGGCGACAACGTGGTCGTCGACGTTCAGGCCCGGACCGCGGACCCAGAGGGTCTCGTTCGCCGTCGAGCGGCGACCGGAGAACCGGACCGCGACAGTCTCGAGACGGTCGGTAAGCATCCGTGCCCGGGGGTCGCGCAGCCGCTCGGCGACGTGCGCACGCAGGTCCGCCAGCTCCAGCGGAGGGCCGTCGACGAACAACAGCGCACCGACGTCCTGGAACTCCCCGGGATTGAGCCGGCTGAAGGCGAGGTAGGCCCGGTCACCCGAGGTCAGTGGACGAGCGTATGTCCGCTCGGGACCGGCCTTCGTGACCACGTCGAGCAGGGCCATCAGACGCTCCCCCACCCCGTCCTGGGGCGCGGAGCGCGGGCCTGGAAATCGGGCTGAACAACTTCACCAGATTGACGCGTCAACACGCCAAAGACACATGGGCCCATGTACCTATTACTCCTGATTCCGAGCAGGCCACCGGGGGTCTGTGTCGCACGTCTCCACGGAACAGACCCGAATGGGGAAAAGAACACCGTAGAGCACCATCACCAGCAACAATCAGATATGGCGTCGCCAGCGCAAGATAATGACACGTTTACGACATCACCACGAAAGGGCTATGGCACCGCTTCATCAGGCGCACCGAACAATGGCCGCCGGATCGCGTCCGCACGCCGCCCAGTTCGCACGCCGCCCAGGCACGCACGCCGCCCAGATCCGCACGCCTCCCAGTCCTCACCACGGCCGTCCAGGCAGCGAGCGAGCCAGTCGGCGGCCCTGACGAACTCGTGATCCGTCATGCTTGGGGGTACGGACGGGGCGGCCTCGTCGGCGCGGGGGTAAGACCCCAGGAAACGGATCTTCCGGCAGATCCGGTGCAGCCCCATCAGGGCCTCGCGCACCCGGCGGTCGCTGATGTGCCCTTCCGCGTCGATCGAGAAGCAGTACCGGCCCAGGCCCTCGCCGGTCGGCCGGGACTCGATCCGCATCAGGTTGGCCCCGCGAACGGCCCATTCCTGCAGGAGTTCCAGCAGCGCGCCCGGCTCGTCCGCGGCCGGCCACACCACGATGGACGTCTTGTCCGTGTTGGTCGGCGCGGTGGCGCGGCCTGGACGGCCGAGCAGGACGAAACGGGTGGTGGCGTCGGGGACGTCGTGGATGTCGGTCACGAGGGCCTCCAGTCGGTAGCGCCGTGCGGTGAACTCCCCGGCGAAGGCGCAGTCGAAGCGCCCCTCCCGCACCAGCCGGGCCCCCTCGGCGTTGGACGCGGCCGATTCCCACTCCGCGTACGGCAGGTGAGCCGCGAGCCAGCGGCGTACCTGGGCCCGGGCGACCGGGTGGCCGGTGACGGTCTTGACGTCCTCCAGCGTGGTTCCCGGCCGCACGAGCAGCGCGAAGCTGATCGGTAGCAGCACCTCGCGGCAGATCATCAGCGGCCTGCCGGTCGCGAGCTCGTCCAGCGTGGCGGTAACTGCCCCCTCGACGGAGTTCTCGATCGGTACCAGCGCGCCGGACGCGTCCCCGTTGCGCACCGCGTCCAACGCCTCCGCCACGGAGAGGGAGGGGAACAGCTCATGCGTCCGCGCATCCGGCAGCGTCCGCAGCGCGGCCTCGGTGAAGGTCCCCTCGGGGCCGAGGTAGGTGTAGCGGGGGGGGTAAGCAGGCAAGACAGACCTCCTAGGACCGGGGCGGGCAACGGTCATCGCCTGCTGGTAAGGCGGTGGTCAGAGGTGCGGTGGTCAGAGGTGGCGCAGCAGCACCGTGGGGTCTTCGACCGCGTCGGCGACGAAGCGCAGAAAGGACCCGGCGGTGGCGCCGTCGCAGACTCGGTGGTCAAAGGTGAACGAAAGCTGCACGATCCTGCGGACCGCCAGTTCGCCGTCCACCGCCCAGGGCCTGGGGACGATCCGGCCGATGCCGATCATCGCGGCCTCGGGGTGGTGGATGATGGGCGTGGAGCCGTCGACACCGAAGACGCCGTAGTTGTTGAGCGTGAACGTGCCGCCGGTCAACTCGGCGGGAGTGAGCGTGCCCGCGCGGGCGGCGGCGGTCAACCGGGCGATCTCGGCGGCCAGTCGAGCGGTGGTCAGGCCCTGAGCGTGGTGCACCACGGGCACGACCAGGCCGCGCGGGGTCTGGGCGGCGAATCCCAGGTGGACGGCGGCGTGGTGGCGCACGCCGGTCGCGCGGCCGTCCGCGTCGGTGACGACGGCGGAGTTGAGTGCGGGAAAGCGGACCAGGGCGGCGACGCAGATGCGGGCCAGGATCGCCAGGAGACCGATTCTGGGCTCGGCGCCCCCAGCGTTGCGGGTGTCGTTGAGGGTGTCCTTGGCGGCGAGCAGCGCGGTGGCATCCGTGTCGACCCAGCAGGTGGCGTCCGGCACCTCGCGCCTGCTGCGCGCGAACGTCTCCGCCGCGCGCCGCGCCAGCGGGTCCAGCGGGACGACGGTCGAGTCGGTCTCCGCCGGGCGCGACGGAGCGGAACGCGGGGCGATGGCACTCTCCACGTCCTTGCGCAGAATCAGCCCGTCCGGGCCGGTGCCGACGAGTTTTCGGAGATCGACGGAGTTCTCGCGGGCGAAGCGGCGAACGAGGGGCGAGACGACCTTGACCACGGTCTGGGCGGAAGGCCCGAGTGGCGTCGCCGGTCCGGGAGTCGGGGTGAGCGCCGGTACGGGGGGCGCTCCGGGAGCGCCGACGCGTCGTCGGCGGCGGGTTCGGGGGGGTTCCGTGCTGGTGCCGTAACCGACGAGGATGTTCCCGGAGCCCGTTCGCCCTGCTGCCGGCTCGCTGACGGCCACGGTGATCAGTGGTGTGCCGACCGGGACACTGGTACCGGCCAGGCCCGCGAGGGAGGTGACGACGCCGGCGTAGGGGCAGGGCACCTCGACGACGGCTTTGGCGGTCTCGACCTCGGCTACGGGTTGGTCGACGGTGATGACGTCCCCGACGCCGACAAGCCAGCGGACGACCTCGGCGGAGGTCAGGCCCTCGCCGAGGTCGGGGAGGGGGAATTCGCGTACCGCGGCCACGGTGTCACTGCTCCCACTGGAGTCGGGCGACGGCGTCGAGGATGCGGTCGACGCTGGGAAGGTAGTGATGTTCGAGCATGGGGGGCGGGTAAGGGATGTCGAAGCCGGTGACCCGCAGGACGGGGGCGGCAAGGTGGTGGAAGCACCGCTCGCTGACGCGGGCAGCGATCTCCGCACCGACCCCGCCGAAACCCGCGGCCTCGTGGACCACAACGGCGCGCCCGGTGGCGCGGACCGCCTCGCAGACCGTCTCGTCGTCGAAGGGGACCAGCGAGCGCAGGTCGACCACCGCCAGGTCCCAGCCCTCCGAGCGCGCGGCCGCCGCCGCCTGGAGGCACACGGGGAGCGAGGGGCCGTAGGTCAGGAGGGTCGCCGAGGTACCGGTCCGGCGGACCACCGCCCGGCCGATCGGCGGCACCTCGGCCGCAGAGAAGTCGTCCGTGGACCGCTCGTCCGTGGACCAGTAGAGCCGCTTGGGCTCCAGGAACACCACCGGGTCGTCCGAGGCAATCGCCGAGCGGAGCAGCCCGTAGCCGTCGGCGACGGTGGCGGGGGTGACGACGTGCAGGCCGGGGGTGTGCGCGTAGTAGGCCTCGCTGGAGTCGCTGTGGTGCTCGACGCCGCCGACGCCGCCGCCGTACGGGATGCGGATGGTGATCGGCAGCGTGGTCTTCCCGGCCGTGCGGTTACGCATCTTGGCCACATGCGACGCGAGCTGCTCGAACGCGGGGTAGGCGAAGGCGTCGAACTGCAGCTCCACGACGGGCCGCAGGCCGTACATGGCCATGCCCACGGCGGTACCGAGGATGCCTGCCTCGGCCAGGGGGGTGTCCAGGCAGCGTTGCGCGCCGAATTCGGCAGCCAAGCCGTCGGTGACTCGGAAGACGCCGCCGAGAGTGCCAACGTCCTCGCCGAGGATGTGGACGCGCGCGTCCTCGCGCAGCGAGTCGCGCAGCGCGGCGTTGAGGGCCCGCACCATGGTCGCGGCGCTCATCGTGCGTCGTCGCTCTTGGCTGCGTCCGCGGCCTGCCAGGCCATCAGCTCGGCGGCCTGCTCACGAAGCTGGCTGGTCGGCTGGGCATAGACGTGCGTGAACAGTGAGCCCGGATCGAGATCAGGCACACGATCGAACTGGGCGCGCATCTCGGCGGCGAGTTCCTCGGCGGCCCGCGCGACTGCGGCGACGCCGGCGTCGTCGAGGAGACCGGCCTTGCGTAGCTGCCGCTCCAGCAGCGTCAGCGGATCGCGGGCCTGCCAGGCGGCGACCTCCTCCGAGGTGCGGTAGCGGGTCGCGTCGTCGGCGTTGGTGTGCGCCTCCAGCCGGTAGGTGACCGCCTCGACCAGCACCGGGCCGCGACCCGACCGCGCGTGCTCGACCGCCGCGCGCAGCACACCGTGCACCGCGGGCGCGTCGTTGCCGTCCACCAAACGACCGATGATCCCATGGCCCACCGCCTTGTGTGCCAGCGTCGGCGCCGCGGACTGCTGGGCCAGCGGCACCGAAATCGCATAGCCGTTGTTCTGTACCAGGAACACCACTGGCGCGTTCAGCACCCCGGCGAAGTTCAGCGCCTCGTGGAAGTCGCCCTCGCTGGTGCCGCCGTCGCCGATCAGGGCAAGCGCCACGACGTCCTCCGCCGCCCACGGATCCGAGGCCGCGCGCAGGCGAGCGGCGTGGGCCAGGCCCACCGCATGGCAGGCCTGGGTGGCCAGCGGAGTCGACAGCGGCGCGATCCGGTGCTCCCGCGGATCGTAGCCGCTGTGCGCGTTCCCGCGCATCAGCGTCAGCGCGTCCACCGGGCGCACGCCCCTCGACACCACCGCCAGCGTGTCGCGGTAGCTGGGGAACAGCCAGTCCGACTCCCGCAGCACCATGGCCGCGGCGATCTGGCATGCCTCCTGGCCGGTGGACGCCGGGTACACGGCGAGGCGGCCCTGCCTGGCCAGGGTCGTGGCCTGCTGGTTGAAGCGCCGTCCCAGCACCAGACGGTGGTACAGGACGCGCAGCAGATCGGTGTCGACCTTCCCCGCCGCCTCCGTGCCGAGGACCCGGACCGGCTCGGGGTCGGGCAGGAGCGGAGCCGGGTCACGACGCGGACCGTGGGAGCTCGGCGGCCCGACGAAGCCGGGCGCGGTGCTGTCGTCGAGGATTGTCATGGTCCACCTTCGGCAGTTGGTGGCGGAAAGGGTTCGGGGATTCCGGTCAGGTCTACGCCGCCGTTGACCGGCTGCTGATGCAGGTCGGAGCTGTCCGTGGGCTGGCGGACGAACTGGGGAGGAGTCGTCCACCATCGGGCCTGGTCGGTCTCGCGGAAGTGGAGCGCCGGTGCACGATCAGCAGTAAGGTCCGCTCGGCCAGCGGTCCTCGATGCGTGCTGGCTCGCGGTCTCGAGCTCCGGACGCGGACGCCGGACCTCGGACGTCGGACTCCGAGTCGAGCTGCGGGACCTGAGTAACAGCCTGGCCAGGACGAGAGGTGCTTCTCACCGTCCGGATGAGCCGCCCAGGCCAGGTTCGACGATCAGGAAGCGAGGTACGGGGAGCCGTGGCCTCGCTTGAGCTGTCCCGGTTCGCCGGCTTGCCCGGTTCGGGCGCCGTCCGTGGTCACGATCCTCCTCCGCTCAACTTCTCGGCTCTGGTCCTCTGATTTTCCATCCCCCGTCGGCGGCTGGATCGTGTCCATAATCACCTTGATAGTCATCGTGCGGGCTCCGGCATGGCATTAATGCGTGGAGCGCGCCGCGCATCAGGTAGAAATACTTTCGTAGGTCGACTCGCCGAAGAGGCGGGGGTAGCGAGTCTGACGTAACCGGTGGAAAACCGACCCCGAGGGCTTGAGGTGATTGTCATCTCACCGGCGACAGGAGTGAATCTGCCTGGTCAGGGCCGTGCGGGCCCGATCCTCGCCGAGTCGGGCCCCGGCGGGCGTGAAGTGCGCAGCGCGACGTTCACCGAACGAGCCGGCCAGTACCGCTCGCCGCGGAAGTACCCGGCTGTTTCGATGCCATGTTTGTCGGTTGAATTTCCCTGGACATCGGTTCTCCGCTGTGACCAGCGTCTCGTGGGAGCCCGCCGAAAGTGCCTTCGACGGCTGTTACGTTGCTCTCCGAGCCCGCGCCAAGTTTTTATTGGTTGGGCCAGGCGAGTTGATCCTCTCGGCGCGCCGTTCAAATGGTGGTCGCCTGTTGGCTGATGCTTGCGTTCCGGGAATACCCATTATGGGCCCCCGCCGGCCGAATGCTAGGCGCGGGGACGGGTGAAGAAGCCGACGACGGCGCGACGGAGGCGGGCCTGCCCGCGCTGGCGGCCACTGGTGGGGCCTTCGATGGCGGGTGGGACTCGCTCGGCGGCGGCGAGGGCGGGTGCCGGGGCCGAGGGTTTCGGCAGTTCGACCTCGGTGTACCGGCCGGCGGGTTCGAGGCGGATCCAGCCGGTCTCTTCGGGAGCGGCCGCCTGCCGGCGTTCGCGGGCGGCAGCGGCGCGGCAGAGCCTGCGGGTGGCATAGAAGGCGAAGGGTGGCAGCACCAGCAGGCCGATGCGGCCGGCCCAGACGACGGCGTTGAGGGACAGGTGCAGGACGAGGGCGAACACGTCGTCGCCGCCGGCAAGCAGCAGGACGCCGTAGAAGGTCAGCGCCATCACCCCGAACGCGGTGCGGTCGGGGTGATGGCGGGGGCGTTGCAGCAGGTTGTGCTGATCATGATCCCGGGTGACCAGCGCCTCCAGGAACGGGTAGGCCGCGAGCAGGCCGAACAGCACTCCCGGCAGGACCACCCCCGGCCAGAGTACGGGCGGGACGTCGTGGCCGAGGCCCCGGTACTCCCAGGGCAGGAACAGCCGCAGCGAGCCCTCGAGGAACCCGACGTACCAGTCCGGCTGCGCCAGCGAGGAGACGTCCATGGGGGTGTACGGGCCGTAGGCCCAGACCGGGTTGATCTGCGCGACGCCGCCGAGCACCGCGAGCAGGCCGGCGGTGATGAGCAGGAAACCGACCGACTTGGCGGCGTAGCCGGGGAACAGCCGGCTACCGACAACGTTGTCCTCCGTCCGGCCAGGGCCGGGGAACTGGGTGTGCTTCTGGTGCCACAGGATCCCCAGGTGGGCGCCGATCAGCGCGAGGAGGAGACCCGGGACGAGCAGGATGTGCACCACGTAGAGCCGGGTGATGAAGTGCGTGCCGGGGAACTCGCCACCCCAGAAGCCCCAGGCGATCCAGGTTCCCACGACGGGGATGGACTCGGCGATCGCGTAGGCGATACGCACCCCGGTCCCGGACAGCAGGTCGTCGGGCAGGGAGTAGCCGGCGAAGCCCTCGGCGATGGCGAGCAGCAGCAGGCTCACCCCGATCAGCCAGTTGATCTCCCGGGGGCGACGGAAGGCGCCGGTGAAGAAGATCCGGCACAGGTGCACGATGATCGCCGCGACGAACAGCAGCGCCGCCCAGTGGTGGATCTGGCGGATGACCAGGCCGGCGCGGACGTCGAAGGAGATGTCGAGGGTCGAGGCGTAGGCACGGCTCATCGTCACCCCGCGCAGCGGCACGTAGGAGCCGTCGTAGACGGTCTGCTGCTCGCTGGGTTCGAAGAAGAACGTCAGGTAGACCCCGGTGGCCACGAGCACGCCGAAGCTGTAGAGCGCGATCTCGCCGATCATGAAGGACCAGTGGTCGGGGAAGACCTTGTTCATCACGCTGCGCAGGAACCTCGCGCTGCCCAGGCGCCGGTCGATGAATCCGACCGCCTTGTGACCGGCAGCGGTCACCGGCGATTCCCGCCCGGGGCCCGGCGATTCCCGCCCGGGACGGTCCGCGCGCCGCGTGGAGGTCCCGGAGCCGGTGGTGGCGGTCATGAGCGGCTCCAGAAGCCGGGCCCGACCGGTTCGGGGAAATCCGACCGGGCTCGGAAACACCCATCGGCGTCGACCGTGACGGGCAGCTGGGGCAGGGCACGGGTCGCCGGGCCGAAGATCGGCCTGGCCAGGTCGGTCATGTCGAAGACCGACTGGTGGCACGGGCACTGGAGCTGATGCGGCTGGCTCATGTACATGCTCACCGGGCAGCCCGCATGGGTGCAGATCTTCGAGAACGCGACGTGGTTGTCGTACCCGGCCGCGGCCTGCCGGGGCGGGGTGGCCAGTCCCGGGGGCAGCCTGATCAGCAGCGCCGCGCTGTCCGCCTGGGCGTCGAGGCCGAGATGCCCCTCAGGCAGCACGGTGAGGATGCCGCCGATCGCCAGGTCGCCAAGGCGCACCGGCCGGCCCTCCGGCGTCACCAGCCGCGCCCCGGGTGACCAGCGGGTGGTGAACAGGTCCCGATGCGGGGCCCGCCTGACCAGGTTGAGCAGCGGCACCACGGCTATCACCCCGAAACCGCCGAGCATGGCGAGCACGAGCCGGCGCAGCACCGGCAACTGGCGCAGCCCTGTCTCGGCCACGACCCGGTCCACGGTCTGCTGGGTGGCCGCCTCCTCGGCGCCCGGCGAGACCATGGGGTGACGTTCCTCGACCGCCTCCTCCTGGGGGATGAGACGCTTGTCCCACAGCACCGCGCCGATGCCGGCGGCGATGATGGCCAACCCCAGGGAGAGACCGAGCAGCGCGTTGTAGCCGACGGTGCCCGTCCGGCCGGTGAAGTTCACCACCGCGAACGCCACCGCGCCGACGAGCGAGAGCGACAGGCAGGCCGCTATCCCCGCCACGCCCCCGGGCCCGCCGGGCCGGGCTGCCCCGTCTGGTCCAGCCGGTCGCTGCGGTCGCTGCGGTCGCTCCGCGTCGGCGGAGCCCGCCGGAGTCAACGCCGTCCCCGCGGAAGCAGTGCCATCACGCCCCCGAAGGCGAACACGGCGCCGGCGAGCACGAGGGTGTCACCCAGTGCCCGGCTCGTCACGACCACGGCATCGACAGCGAACAGCGCACCGGCAAGCGTCGCGAACGCCGCAGAGATCGCCAGACCGCGTGGAAAGATCATATACTCCTCCTTCGGGCTCATCGCCGTACGCCGCCGTGGCGGCCCCCACCGGCCTTCACCGGCCTTCACCGGCGCCCCTGTATCGACCATCACCGGCCCTCGCCCGGTGCGGAGGTGCCGTGACCCCGGGCGGCGTCCTGCGAGTTCTTCTCATCGGTGGATTCGTGCTGGAACACCAGGCCCACGATGGTGATCGCGGTCAGCACGCCACCGATGAACAGCAGCCAGTAGCTGATGATCGGCCCCAGCAGGAGCAGCCCGAAACTGACCGCAATCGCCGCCGGCCAGTAGCTGAACGGGCTGAAGAAGCCGATGTCACCGGCCCCCTCGGGGATCTCGATCTGGCTGTCGTCGGCGGGCAGGCGGCTGCGCCGGCCGGTGTACCAGAGGAATCCAGCGACCAACAGGCTCATCACCATGCTGAAGATGAGCGCGGCCGCACCTGCCGGGTCATGTCCGGTGAACAGGTACACCCCGCCGGTGACCAGGAAGAACAGAGCCAGAACGGCGAACAGCCGGGCGGAGGTAATCACCCGGCCGCGTCCGGGTCCACCGCGGTATCACGCCGCGAGGCCGTCTCCCCCTCGACGGAGGCCAGCTCGCGCCGGTGCCTCTGGTCGACCCGGCGCGGCTGCCGCTGGCGACCTTCCCGCCCCTCCGGCCCCTGCCGGGGGTGGTTCAGGTCGAAGGCCGGCCGCTCGGATCGGATACGGGGTATCTGGTGAAAGTTGTGCTTCGGTGGTGGGCAGGACGTCGCCCATTCCAACGAGTTCCCGTAGCCCCAGGCGTCACCACTGGTCGCCGGGTCACCATGCCGCAGCGACCGCCAAACATTGTACAGAAACGGTAGGGTGGACAGGCCGAGCAGGAAGGAGCCGGCACTCTCGATCGTGTTCAGCGTGGTGAAACCGTCGGTGGGCAGGTAGTCGGCGACCCGCCGCGGCATTCCCCTGACACCCAGCCAGTGCATCGGCAGAAACGTCACGTGGAAACCGACGAGAAGACTCCAGAAGTGCAGCTTCCCCAACTTCTCGTTCAGGAACCTTCCCGTCACCTTGGGGAACCAGAAGTACACACCGGCGAACGCGGAGAAGACGATTGTCCCGAACAGGACATAGTGCAGATGACCCACGACGTAATAGCTGTCGGTGACGTGAAAGTCGATGGGTGGGCTGGCCAGGGTGACCCCGGTCAGCCCACCGAACAGGAAGGTGATAAGGAATCCGATCGAGAACAGCATTGGCGTGTTCAGGATGATCGTTCCGCGCCACATGGTGCCGATCCAGTTGAAGAACTTCACCCCGGTCGGGACGGCGATCAGAAAGGACAGCAGAGAGAAGAACGGCAGCAGCACGGCACCGGTCGCGAACATGTGGTGCGCCCACACCGCCATCGACAGCGCGCCGATTCCCACGGTCGCGAAGACCAACCCCCGGTACCCGAAAATCGGTTTACGGCTGAACACCGGCAGGATCTCCGTGACGATGCCGAAGAAGGGCAGCGCGACGATGTAGACCTCGGGATGACCGAAGAACCAGAAAAGGTGCTGCCAGAGGATCGCTCCTCCGTTGCTCGCGTCGTACACGTGGGCGCCGAACCGGCGATCGGCCTCCAGCGCCAGCAGGGCCGCGGTGAGTACCGGGAACGCGAGCAGCGCCAGCACCGACGTAATCAGCACGTTCCAGGTGAAGATCGGCATTCGGAACAGGAGCATGCCCGGCGCGCGCAGCGTGATGATCGTGGTGATGAAGTTGACGCTCGCCAGCACGGTGCTCAGCCCGGACATCACCAGGCCCACCGCCCACAGATCACCGCCGAGGTGCGGCGAGTACTGCGCCGAGGTCAACGGGGAGTACGCGAACCAGCCGAAGTCCGCCGCCCCGCCCCGGGTCAGGAACCCGGAGACGACGATCAGACCGCCGACCAGATACAGCCAGTAGCCCAAGGCGTTCAACCGGGGGAAGGCGATGTCAGGCGCCCCGATCTGCAACGGGACAAGATAGTTCGCGAACGCGGAGAACAGCGGGGTCGCGAACAACAGCATCATCACCGTGCCGTGGATCGTAAAAAACTGGTTGTACCGCTCGTTCGAGACGATCTGTAGACCGGGCCGGGCCAGTTCCCCCCGCATTAGCATCGCGAGGATCCCGGCGAATAGGAAGAACCCGAACGAGGTCACCAGATACATCAGACCGATCGACTTGTGATCGGTCGTACCGAGGATGTCCAGGGCCGTCGGCGGCTCCCCTCGCTGCTCCCCGACACTCGGCGGAAAAGGACGGACCTCGACCGTCATCGGGCCATCCGACCAGACACGGCCACGTCGGGCACGAGTTCCTCCTCGCATACTATTCAAGCCAGCGAAAACGGGCGGTCTCGACAACCGGACATGCCGCCAGGATCACCCGCTACGAATGGCTCACCCGCTCGTCGGCGTATGGATGTACCGGCAGTGCATCACGTCTCTACCAACCTCCGCCGCGTTGAAACGCCCGGCCACCGGAAAATCCACTCCCCACAGATCCGCGACCGCCGCCGGGCCGTGACCGAGACGCCTCATCCCGGGTCGGTGCCGTCGAGGGGTCGGAGGGTGGCGGCAGTCTCCAGAACCAGGGCATGGACGAACGCCTGGGGAATGTTGCCACGCAGCTGGCGCTGAGTGACATCGAACTCCTCGGCGTAGATGCCGGGCGGCCCGCAGGCGGCGCGGCCACGCTCGAAGTACCGCCGGGCCTGATCGTGCCGGCCGGCACGGTGGTAGGCCAGCGCCAGCCAGAAGCCGCACAGCAGGAAGGCCCCTTCGGCCACCCCGAGCCGGATCCCGGCATGATCGAATCGGTAGACGTAGCCGTCGTCGGTCAGCTGCTCGGCCACCGCCCGCAGCGTCGCCACCGACACCGGGTCGCGGACGTCGACCGCTCCCCGCACCGCGGGCAGCAGCAGCGCCGCGTCCACCCGCGGGTCGTCGGTCGCCCGCTGCCAGCGCCCGCTCGAATGCCGCATCTCCTCGCGGGCGGCGCTGAGCAGCCGCCTTGCCAGCGCCCGCCAGCCGTCGGCCTCCCCCACCCCGGCGCCGTCCACGCCGGCCAAGGCGAGCAGCCCTGCCGCGCAGGTCAACCGGCTGTGCGTCCAGTGCCGCGGCTCCAGCTCCCAGACCCCTGTGTCCGGGATCCGCCAGCGTGCCGCGATCACCCCGGCGGTCACCGCCGCGGCCCGCCGGGCGTCATCGGTCAGCCGGCCCCGCCGCGCCGCGGCCGCCAGCAGCAGCGCCGCCTCCCCGAAGACGTCCAGCTGGAACTGGTGGCCGACCTTGTTCCCGACCACGTCGTCGCCGCCGGGGTACCCCGGCAGATCGAGTCGGCGCTCGTCCGGGATCGGGCCACCGCGGGCGGTGTAGGCCGGACGCAGGTTCGGGCCGTCCGCCAACAGCCGTTCGGTGACGAACGTGACGGCGTCGTCGAGCAGCCCGTCGAGGCCGGCCCGCGCGGCCGCCAGCCCCGCGTAGCACTGATCTCGGATCCAGACATACCGATAGTCGTAGTCGCGGCCCTGACGGGCCCGCTCGGGCAGGGAGGTGCTGGCCGCGGCCACCATCCCGTGCCCGCCGCCGGTCAGCCCGCGCAGCACCGCGACCGCGTGCTGAGCGTCGCGGACACCGGCCAGGCTCGACAGCTCCGGTACCGCGGACCGCCAGGCCCGCTTCGTCTCGGCCCACAGCACGTCCGGGACCGGACGGTCCGCCGGCAGCTCACCGAGCTCCAGCACAAGATCGAGACAGTCGCCGGCCCGCACCAGGCGCTCCGCGACGAGACTGCCACCGCCCGCATCATGGTCGATCCGGGCGACCGCCGCGAGCCGTCCCGACCAGCGCAGCTCCAGCTCGCCGACTCGCCCGCACCAGGCCTCCACCCCGTCCGGCCCGTCCAGCCCGTCTTGCCGCAGCCCCGCCACCGCCCGCCGGCCGAACCCGGGACGCGGATCCAGCGTCACCCGCACCGGCACGGTCCCCTCGACCCCGAGAATCCGGCGCAGCAGCACCGCACGGTGCCGCCGCCCGGGGAGGGCGAGAGCCTCCCGGCACTCCGCCACGCCCGCCCGCGTCACCCACCGGCTGTGCCAGATCAACGACCGGTCCTCGTAGTAACCGCCCCAGGTGAAGGCGGTCGCCGGAGTCACCGAGTAGGAGCCGGCGCCACCGATCAGCGTCGAGAACACCGCGTCGTCCGCCCACGAGGGCACGCACATCCAACACACGCGGCCGTCCGGGCCGATCAGCGCACCCCGTTCCCCGTCCGCGAGCAGGGCGAACTCACGCAGCGTCGGCACCAGCCCCGGATTATCGTCCCGCTCGCTCCGCTCCGCTGTCATCGGCGCGTGCCCTCCACATCCGGCATGCCCACCCCCTTCCCTGCCCCGCCACTCCCCGGACCGGGCTGTCACTCCCTCGGCTGTCGGCACGACGTAGGGGTTCCGCTGCCGGCACGACAGCTGCCGACACGGCACCTCGGCACGGCACAGGCCGCGATGCCCAGGCGCTCGATCGCCGGCACAGCGGCTACCTCCCGAGGTAGGGGCCCGAGGTAGGGGATGGCCTCCCCGGGCGGGGTGGCGGGAACGGGCAGATCGCAGGTGGGGAAACTACCTGCGGGCGGCGTGCGGGAGGTGCTCCCTCGCCTCCTGCCACTTGCCCTTGAAGCCCTGCACGGCGATGCCGACGGCCTCTGGGTCGCCCTGCAGGAACGCCCGGGCGGTCTTGCGCATCTGCTCGGGCCGGACGTGCGGCGGCAGCGGCGGCACCTTCGCGTCGACAACGACCTCAAGCACAACCGGCCGGTCCGCAGCCAGCGCCTGTTCCCACGCGGCACCGATCTTGTCCGGCGAGTCGCAGCGGATCCCGGTGAAACCGAGGAGCCGGGCGAAATCCGCCGCCGGCACATACGGGATCTTCTGCGTCTCGACATTGATCCGATCACCCGCCATCACCCGCTGCTCGTAGGAGACCTGGTTGAGGTCCTCGTTCACGAACACGGTGAACACCAGCCGCGGATCGGTGTTCATCCTCTCCCAGTACCGCTTGACCGTGAACAGCTCGTTCATGCCCAGCATCGAGAACGCCCCGTCGCCGACGAACGCGATCACCGGTCGTTCCGGATAGGCCAGCTTCGCCGCCACCGCGTAGGGCACTCCGGGCAGCATGGTCGCCAGGGTTCCCGACAACGACGCCTTCATGTCCCCACGGATGCGCAGGTAACGGGCCCACCAGGTGGTCGCCGACCCGGAGTCCGCGGTGAGGATCGCGTTATCGGGCAGTCGCTTGTCCAACTCGTACGCGACGATCTGCGGGTTCATCGGATCCGCCCGCAGCCTGGCCCGGTCCGCCAGCACCCGCTGCCAGGTCGCCACCTCCCGTTCGATGAACCGCCGCCAGGAACGGTCCTCCTTGCGGATGAGCAGGGGAATCAACTGGCGCAGCGTCTCGGCCGCGTCGCCGACGAGATGAACATCCATCGGATAACGAATACCGATCATCCGGCCGTCGATATCGATCTGGACGCCGGCGGCCTGGCCCTCCCGCGGCAGCCACTCCGAGTAGGGGAAGCTCGTCCCGACCAGGAGGAGCGTGTCGGCGCCCATCACCATCTTGTGGCTGGCTTCGCTGCCGAGCAGCCCGATGGGGCCGGTCACGAACGGCAGGGTATCGGGGAGCGCATCCTTGCCGAGCAGGGCCTTGGCGACACCCGCGCCGAGCAGGTCGGCGGCCTCCGTCACCTCCTCGCGGGCGCCGGCCGCCCCTTGCCCGATCAACATCGCCACCCGGCGGCCCCGATTCAGCACGGCGGCGGCGCGGCGCACCTCGTCCGGATCCGGCAGGATGCGTGGTTTCGTCCAGCCAATGCTGGTCCGCACCGCCCCGTGCTCATGCGGAGGCTCGGTGTACTTCTCCTCCTGGACATCCTCCGGGAAGATCAGGCAGACCGGCGCCCGGCTGGACAGCGCTGTCTTCATCGCCCGATCGACGAGATGACGGGCGCTGGGCGGGGCCATGCAGTACTGCACGTACTCGGTGACGTCCTTGAACAGCGAGATCAGATCGATTTCCTGCTGGTAGTGGGCGCCGAGGGAGGTCCGCCGCTGCTGGCCGACGATCGCCAGCACCGGCTGATGGTCGAGCCGGGCGTCGTAGAGACCGTTGAGCAGATGGATCGCCCCCGGGCCGGAGGTCGCGACACACGCGCCTACCTCACCGGTGAACTTGGCGTGCGCGCAGGCCATGAACGCCGCCATCTCCTCGTGCCGGGTCTGCAGGAACCCAGGATCACCGCCGGCCCGGTCGAAAGCCCCGAGGAAGCCGTTGATGCCGTCCCCGGGATAGCCGAATATGCGGTGAACACCCCAGCCGGTCAACCGCTGCAGGACATAGTCCGCGACCTGTGACATAGCTGCGCTTCCCTCCCACCCATCGATCAGCCGACCGCCGCTCGCACCAGCACCGTGAGTCTGGGTATGGACGGTGCACGCCACCGTCAAACCCGTTCGTCGCGGCCGGTCCCGGCCGGTCTCTCGTGCCGTTGAAGGACCGTCGCCCGACGCACCGACGTCATTGTCAGCCGAATGTAAGGTTCGTTCCCGAGTCATGCCGGCATCCCGGGGCAGGAACAGGAAGATGACAGGCGACGCGGAGTCGGCGCCCGGGCGGAGAGCGACCCACGGGCGACCCACGGGCAGTACCCGGCACGCAGGGTCCCCGGCACGCACGTTCGGGGCGGGACCGCATCAGTCCGCATCAGTCCGATCCGCCCAGGCCCGCCCTCGAACACCTAGATCCGTCCCCGAACAGGCGAGAGGAGCAACATGCGTGTCCTGCTGGTTCATCCCAGCGCGCTGATGTACTCGAAGATCTTCCTACGGCTCGAACCGCTGGGGCTGGAACGGGTGGCGGCCGCGCTGCTCGCCGCGGGCCACGAGGTGAGCATGCTCGATCTTCAGGTGGAGAAACCGGCCGCCTACGCGCGCCACCTGCGAAAGTGCCGTCCCGACGCGGTGATGTTCGGGGTGAACTATCTCGCGAACGTCCCCGAGGTCATCGAGTTCGCGCACCGGGCGAAGCGGGAACTGCCCGACTGCCTGGTCGTGGCCGGCGGCCACAGCGTCTCCTTCATCGCCGAGCACCTGCTGAAGCAGTGCGACGGCGCACTCGATGTGGTCGCGCGCGGCGAGGGCGAAGTGGTCGCCCCACGCATCCTCGAAGCCGACCGCGCCCGTCTCGCGGACGTCCCGGGCGCGGTCACCGCCGACGGGGCGGGCCCGACCCCGGCCCTGCTACCCGGCCTCGACGAGCCGCTACCGGCCCGCCATCTGCTGGCCCACCGCCGCCGCTACTTCATCGGGGAACTGGACCCGTGCGCCTCGGTCGAGTTCACTCGCGGCTGCCCATGGGACTGCTCCTTCTGCAGCGCCTGGACCTTCTACGGCCGCAGCTACCGCCGCCTCTCCCCGGACGCGGCCGGCGAGGAACTGTCCGCCATCCGGGAACCGAACGTCTTCATCGTCGATGACGTCGCCTTCATCAGGCCTGAACACGGCATGGCCATCGCCGATCAGGTCGAACGCCGAGGGATTCGCAAACGGTACTATCTGGAAACCCGTAGCGACGTCCTGCTGCGCCATCCCGAGGTGTTCGAGCGCTGGCGCCGCCTCGGCCTCGAATACATGTTTCTGGGCATGGAAGCCCTCGACGCGGACGGCTTGGACCTCTACCACAAGCGGATCTCCCCGGACGAGAACATCCGCGCCCTCGAAGTTGCCCGAAAGATCGGCATCACGGTCGCGGTGAACCTCATCGCCGACCCGGACTGGGACGAGAAGCAGTTCCGTCTCGTCCGCGAATGGGCGTTGTCGGTGCCGGAAATCGTGCATCTCACGGTGTGCACCCCCTATCCGGGTACGGAGATCTGGCACACCCAGTCCCGGCGGCTCACCACCCTGGACTACCGGCTGTTCGACATCCAGCACGCCGTCGTCCCCACCCGGCTCCCCCTCGACCGCTTCTACCGCGAGCTCGTCGCCACCCAGGCGGTCCTCAACCGCAAACACCTGGGCGCGAAGGCGCTTGCCGCGACCGCCCGGATCGTCGCCGCGAACCTGGCGCGTGGCCAGACGAACTTCCCACGGATGCTCTGGAAATTCCCCCGGGTCTACAATGCCGGCCGGCTGTACGCCGAGCACCAGCATCCCGCCCGCTACCGGCTGCCGGAGCCCGTCCCCGCGGCCATGACCCCGCGGCGGCGCGAGCTGTACGTCCATCAGCCCGCCGCTCGCCACCCAGTGGCGAGCAGGGAACGGGAGAGGACCGATCCATGACGACCGGGAGGCGGTCCTGCCGCTGAGGCTGCCACGGTCTCGGCTACCGCGGTCGCACCGGTCAACGGTCGTGCCCGCCCAGGTCAACGGGTCGTGTCCAGGCGAGCGAGCCAGTCATTGTACGCCCGCCAGCTCGCCTCATCATCGTCGAGGTCGACGGATCGCGCCCGGGCGGCCGGTCTGGCGACCACCATGGTGGTGGGGGCGGGTTCGTGGCCGGTGTGGGTGGCAAAGGTCGCGGTACGGGCCCGTTCCAGCCAGCTCGAACGGGCCCGGCGCACCGGCTCGGGTTTACGCGTCCATACCCGAAACAGCAGCACGATGAGCACAACCATGATCCCGTCACCGACGACCCACATGATAGCGCCGCCGGTCTGAGTGTCCAGCAGGGGGCTGCTGCCCCAGGTGTGCGGTGCCATGGCAATCGGGGTGCGGGACTGTAGCAGGACGACGCCGACGAGGGTGTCGACGCCCATGGACAGGATGACGAGCGCGAGCCGGCCGGGCATGGACAACCGCCAGCGGATCGGTTCGTCGCCGACGAGCAGCACGAAGAACTGGTAGCCGGCAGCGAGGTAGAGAACGTGTTCGAGCTGGCCGAGCCAGGGCCGGGCCATCGCCTCGTTCATGAAGCCGGTGAGGTGGGTTCCGATGATCGTGATGGCGTAGCCGGCGAGGGCGGCGGGCGGGGAGACCAGGACGCTGACCGGCCATGAGCGGATCATCTTACGGACCCTGGTGTGCAGGGGGTTGCCGACAGCGTGCAGCAGGAGGATGAGGGGCCGGCCCGCGACGAACAGCGGTGGCGCCACCATGATCAGCATCAGATGCTGGACCATGTGCATGCTGAACAGCGCTTCATCGTAGACGCCGACGGCGCTGCTCGTCGCGAGGACCACCACCGCGACACTGGCGAGGTGGGCGCAGGTGCGGGGCCAGGGCCAGGACCGCGCGGGATGGCGGGCGCGGACCCGGGCGACGCCCCACAGGTACAGGACAGTGACCGGCACGAGGAAGGCGAGCGCGGCCGCGTCAAGCTGCCAGGTGTCCACCAGACGCGCCGGGGTCAGCGGGGGCGGCCCGTCGCCCTGGCCCCAGCGGCACCACGAAACCGGCAACAGGGGTGTCGTCGGCTGGCGGCGGGTCCACCAGGTGGCCGCGGCCGCCGCCCCCGCCATGACAGTGACAGCGGCCAGCGCGACCCGGGCACGGCGCCCACGCCTTCCGCGCTCGCCGAGATCGATCAGAGATGAGGTGTCCCGGGTCATGGTGTCTCCGCGAGGTCGGGGTGCGCTCATGCGCCATCGAGGAGCTGCTGAGCGAGGAAGCCGCCCGGCGGCGGGGCGGGTGGGATGGCGAACAGGGCGTTGGAGGTATGCCGGATGAAGGTGCTCAACGCGTCGGAGGCGGCGAGGGCGCGCTGGACGGGAACGAAGGCGGTACGTGGGTCGGCCTGGTAGGCTTGGAAGAACAGCCCCGCGTCCGGTTCACCGGTGGCGTCGAGGCCGTCGTCGTAGGAGTAGCCGCGGCGGAACATCGCGACGCCGCCGTGGAACTGCGGATGGGCCAGTCGGATGTGGGCGTTGACGGCGATCGCGGGCCGGCCGTCGGCAGTGCGGGCGGCGAAGTCCGGCGCTGTCGTCTCGCCCCCGCCCTGGTCGGCGGGCGGGGCGGACAGCGGTGCGCCATCGGACTTGCGCCGGCCGATGACCTCGCTCTGCGCCGCCTCGGTCAGCCGGTCCCAGCTGTCGAGCAGCATGCGGATCCGCCGGCAGACGACGTAGGTCCCGCCTCGCATCCATGCCGGCCCGTCGGCGGCCCACACCGCGAGGTCGAACTGTGCCGTGCCCGGCCGGGGATTGTCGGTGCCGTCGACCTGCCCCATCAGGTTACGCGGGGTGGCATCGGGGTCGGCGGCACCGGCCGCGGTGCGCTGGAACCCTCGCTGCACCCAGCGGGGCTGGACGTACGCAGCGGCGATGCGACGCAGTTGGCGGGCCGCCGAGTAAGCGACCATCGGGTCCTCCGCGCAGACCTGCACGGCGAGGTCCCCGCCGCCACGGGCCGCGTCGATCCGGTCGCCGGGCAGGGCAGGGATGTCCGCGAGCGGACCGGGAATCCGCGTGTCGAGGCCGGCGCGGCGCAACGCTGACGCGCCGAGCCCGACGGTGACCGTCAAGGCGGCCGGCCCGAGCCCCGCCGTGTCCCGCTCGGCGCCGGCGGTCGGTTCGCCGCGCATCAACACCGCCGAGGCCGACGTCCAGGTCCGCAGCAGCGCGGCGAGGGCGGATCGGACCGCCGTCGGCTCGGTCGAGATCAGGTCGTAGGCGGTGAAGATCAGATGCGCGGGGGCCCGTTCGGCGATCCCGGGCTGGTGACGGCCGTCACCGGCCACGGCGGCCACCGCGGCGCGGCGAGCCGCCTCGACCGGGTTCGGCCGGTCCGGTAGCAGGCGTTGCGTGCCCAGGGCGACCCCCGTGCCGAGGACGACTCCGCCACCGAGGCCGAGCAGCCCGGCGCCGCCCAGCAGCCGACGGCGGTCCGGCCCCGGCCGTCCGCGCTCGTCGACCGGCGCGGCTCCCGGGCTTCCGGTCGGCACGTCGGTCGGCGCGTCGCCGGTCACGCGTCGCCCCGCAGGAGCAGCGGGAGGTCATGGGCGTAGTCGGCCACCGGGGTGCCGGCGAGGTAGACGACACGCGCCTGGCCCTTCGGCGTGAATGCCAGGACCTGAGCACCGTGGTCCACGGTGTAGCTCCCGTCGGCCTGCCGTCGCGGCGGCTCCAGCGGCACCCCGACGCTGCGCGCGGCGGTGTCGATGGTCTTCACGTCACCGGTCAGGCCGACGAAGGTGTGGTCGAACATGTCCAGCCAGTGGCGGATCACCGGCGGGGTGTCCCGCGCCGGGTCCGAGGTGACGAACACGACGCTCGTCTGCCGGCGCACGGCCGGGGAGACCTGCGTCAACGCGGCGGCGAGATCGGCCATCGTCGTCGGGCAGATGTCCGGGCAGTGGGTGTAGCCGAAGAACAGCAGGGTGAGCCGGCCCGCGGCATGCGGGCGCAGGTCGTAGGGCCGCCCGGCGGTGTCCGTCAGACGCAGGTCCGGCATCGCGATCGGTGCGCCGAGCGTGGTGCCGCGGATCCCCGCGCTCGGTGACGTGGATGCGCCGCGCACCAACGGGCCCGCCGAGGAGCCTCCCGAGGAACAGCTGGAGATCGCTACGAGAGCGACGAGAAGGACGAGGGGGAGGACGGGAACGAGGAATGTCCGGCCGGGAGGAAGGAACGGGCGGTCGGTCCCGGCGGGGGTGGACAGGCCACGGCGGAACCGGGTGGCGCGAGGCGCCGGCATGTAGGGCATGGGAGAACTCCAGACTGGGTACCACCCCGGCGACACGGTGTGACGCGAACCCGTCACTTTCGGCGATGATTCGGATGAGATACCCCAGGGGATCTCCACCCGGCCCGGCCGGGGCGGAACCGTGCCCGGCGAGATGGGCAAGCGCGGAGAGGGCCACGCATGTGCCGGCGAACACGGTTGTTCGCATCACGCGTGCCCCCGCTCCGGCGGACGCCTCCATGCCGTCAGAGTGTAGGAGCCTTCCCGACCGAATGTTCTACGTGACGTCGAAGATTTGGGTCGAAGATTTTGTCGGCCACCCGCGAAGGCCGGTCAGGTCCAGCCGAGGGCCGAGGCGTCCCGACCGGATATCGCCGCCGGTTCGCCGCCGGCGTCCGCGAAGGCGCGCAACGCGCCGACCAGGCTGCCCCGCACGTCCGGAGCGAGCCGGGCGACGATCGTCGCGATCTCGGCCCGGCGCCGGGCGGTGACCTCGTCGACGAGGCGCCGGCCCGGCCCGGTCAGCTCGACGATGACCTCCCGCCGGTTACGCGGGTTGCCGACTCGGAGGATCAGCCCGGCAACGACGAGCCGGTCGGCCATCCGGGTGGCCGTGGAGGGGTGCACGTCAAGCGACTCGGCGAGCTCCCCGGCGCGTTGCGGTCCACGCCCGGCGAGCACGACGAGCATCCGGAACTGCGGCAGGGTGACATCCTCGCCGACGGCGGCGATCGAGCGGGCCGACACCGCCACCAGCAGCCGGGATGCCGTCAGGACCGCATCGGTGACCTCGTCGACGTCCACGCCCGGCACTCCCGCGGGGTCGGGAACCGAGGGCGGCAGGGCGGAGCCATCCGGCGGGCATGCCATGTCACCGTTTTACCGCGCAACGCGATCTCTACTCGGACCGGATCATGACAAGCACAAAGCAACAGTTGTATGGTGCAAACATGCCGGTGACGTCACGCGGGATCTCCACCCGATGGGCAGCCCGTCCGGAGATCTACCAGCACCGAGCCGGCGCCGTCCTCGCGGCCCTGGCCGTCGTGATCGGCGCGGGGGTCGGGCTCGGCGCGGTCGCCTTCCGCGGGCTGATCAACCTCTTCACAGAGGTGTTCTGCGGCCGGGCGGACTGCTCGGTCGGCGGACGGCTGCCCAACCCCCACATCCCGGACCTGGGTTTCTGGTTCCTGCTGGCCGTCCCGGTGATCGGAGGCTTGGTCTACGGACCGCTCATCCACCGGTTCGCCCGGGAGGCCCGCGGCCACGGAGTCCCCGAAGTGATGTCCGCCGTCGCCGAACGCGACGGCCGCATCTCCCCCCGCGTCTCGGCGGTGAAGTCACTGGCCTCGGCGTTGTGCATCGGTGCCGGAGGGTCGGTCGGCCGGGAAGGCCCGATCGTGCAGATCGGCGCGTCCCTCGGGTCGGCTCTCGGCCAGCTCCTGCGCGTGCCGGGCCGCCGGCTGCCGATCCTCGTCGCCTGCGGCGCCGCCGGCGGCATCGCCGCCACCTTCAACGCCCCCGTCGCCGGCGTCCTGTTCGCCCTGGAGGTGATCCTGCGGACCTTCACCGCCGAGGCCTTCGGCGTCGTCGTGCTGGCCGCCGTCACCGCCAGCGTCATCGGGCGCGCCGCCTTCGGTGACACTCCCTTTCTCAGCCTGCCCACCTTCGCCCTTCACAGCCAGGGCGAATACCCCCTGTTCATCCTGCTCGGCGTGGTGGCCGGCCTAACCGGCGTGCTGTTCACCCGCCTGCTCTATCTCATCGAGGACCTCTGCGACTGGGCCTGGCGCGGCCCCGAATGGCTACGCCCCGCTGTCGGCGGCCTGCTCCTCGGCACCGTCCTGCTCGCCCTGCCCCAGATGTATGGCGTCGGCTACCCGGTCCTCGAACACACCGTTCACGGCGGGTACGCCCTGTGGTTCCTGCTCGTCCTCATCGGCGGGAAGATCGTGGCCACGAGTCTCACCATCGGCATCGGCGGCTCCGGCGGCGTCTTCGCCCCGTCCCTGTTCATCGGCGCGTCCACCGGCGCCGCCTTCGGCACCCTCGCCCACCATATCGCCCCGGGCACCATCGCCCCTGTCGGGGCCTACGCCCTGGTCGGCATGGGTGCCGTCTTCGCCGGCGCGGCCCGCGCGCCCATCACCGCCGTGCTCATCCTGTTCGAGCTCACCGGCGAGTACACGATCATCCTCCCCCTGATGACCGCCGTCGTCGTCGCCACCCTGACCAGCCGGCTCCTGAGCACCGACACCATCTACACCCTGAAGCTGACCCGCCGTGGCGTCGACCTCGACGCCTCCCACGACCTGCGCCGCCTGCGGGCCATCCCGGCCACCGCCGCGATGCGGTCACCGCCCCCGCCGGTCCCGGCCGGCGCGCTCCTCTCCGAGGTCGCCGCCCTGCTCGCCGGCTCGCCGTTCCCCGCCCGCCCCGTCACCGACGGACACGGGCACTACCAGGGGATCATCACCACACCGGCCGTCACCCACGCCCTCGAGACCGACGCCCGGGCCGAGCAGCGCGCCGCTGGCGACCTCGCTGTCCGCCCTCCCGCCCTCACCGTCGACGACAGTGTCGCCACCGCCCTGCATGCGCTCACCGACGACCCCGGCGCCCCGGGCCTGCCCGTGCTCACCAGCGACGGCCATACCGTCGCGGGATGGGTCACCCACCAGTCGGTACTTGCCGCCGTCTACCCGCCGCCGGCCGAAACGGGCGGGACGCGCACCGAACCGGTCCAACGCGTCGACGAACACCGCCTTCAGGGTCAGGTCACTTTTCCCGGTGAGATCACTCATCGCACACGCTCCAGGACACTCGCATAGTTGGCGACCGCCAGGCCACCCATGTTGAACACCCCGGCGACGGTGGCCCCGGGGATCTGCATCGCCCCGGCGGTGCCGGTGAGCTGCAGGACCGCCATCACATGCTGGGACACCCCGGTGGCACCAACCGGATGACCCTTGGCCTTCAACCCCCCGGAGGGGTTGACCGGCAGCGTGCCGTCCCGGTCCACGACCCCACCGAGGATGACCTGCCCCCCGCCGCCCGGCGGGCACAACCCGACGACCTCGTACTCCAGCAACTCCGCGATGGTGAAACAGTCGTGCAGCTCCAGCAGGTGCAGGTCGGACAGCCGCACCCGGGCCTGCCCCAACGCCGCCTGCCAGGCCCCATGCGCGGCGGCGAACGCCAGCGGATGACGCCGCGCGGCCGGCAGGAAATCGTTGGCCTGCGCCAGAGCACGGATCCGCACCGCCGGGGCACGCGGCGCACCACCCGGCGCGGCCAGCACCACCGCGGCGGCACCATCCGAGACCGGACAGCAGTCCGTACGCCGCAGCGGACCCGCGACCACCGGATTACGCGGACCGACCGTGCTACAGAACTCGAAGCCGAGATCGGAACGCAGATGGGCGTACGGATTCACCACCCCGTTACGATGATTCTTCGCCGCGATCCGCGCCAACGCGTCACTGTGATCACCATACTTGGTGAAGTAGGCCTCGGCGACATCGGCGAACAACCGCGCGAACCCGGCAGGCGCGCACTCGCCGGCATGCTCATAGTCGGCACCCAGCAAAGCCCCACCGACAACCTCGGCCGACGCGTGGGTCATCTTCTCCGCCCCGACCACCAGCACCCGGCGCGCCTGCCCGGACCGAATCGCCCGCACCCCGCACAGCAACGCCGCCGACCCGCTCGCACACGCGTTCTCCACCCGGGTCGCCGGGGTGAACAGCAGATCGTCATCGGCCTCCAGCACCAGCGAGGAAGGAAACGCCAACGGCTGCAACCCCGCGTTATAGGTACCGAGAACAATCTCGTCGATCTCCCGCGGGCGCAGACCCGCCGACGCGATCGCCTCCCGCGCGGCGGCAACGATCAGCGACTCCAGAGTCTCCTCGGGCAGACGGCCAAACGGGGTATGACCCCAGCCCACGATCTCCACGTCGTGGTCCACATCCAGTCCCTTCAACGCTCAGACACCCTTCACTGCTGAGACACCCCGGCAGGTCACTGCCAAGACACCCCGGCAGGTCACTGCCAAGACACCCCGGCAGGTCCGCCCGCCACGCCGGCACCAGGCTTCGTGCCCACCTGAGCCAGCCGTACCGGTGTCACCTTCCGCACGTCGTCGGCGGTGACGCCCGGCGCCGTCTCCACCAGCACCAGACCATCGGAGGTCACGTCGATGACGGCGAGGTCGGTGATGATGCGCTGCACGACACCTGTGCCGGTCAGCGGGAGCGTGTTCGCGGGCAGGATCTTCGGCGATCCGTCCTTGGCGCAGTGCTCCATCAGAACGATCACGCGGCGGGCGCCGTGGACCAGGTCCATCGCGCCCCCCATGCCCTTGACCAGCTTGCCGGGCACCACCCAGTTCGACAGGTCCCCGCGCTCGCTGACCTGCATGGCGCCGAGGATCGCCGCATCGATCTTCCCCCCACGGATCATCCCGAAACTGGTGGCGGAGTCGAAGAAGCTTGCTCCCGTCGCGGTCGTCACCGTCTCCTTGCCGGCGTTGATGAGATCCGGGTCCTCCTCGCCGGCGACCGGGTAGGGACCCAGGCCGAGGATGCCGTTCTCACTCTGCAACACGATCTCCACGCCGTCGGGCACGTGGTTGGGAACCAGCGTCGGCAGACCGATGCCGAGGTTGACGTAGTCCCCGTCGTTGAGTTCCGCCGCCGCACGGGCGGCCATGTCGTCCCGGGACCAGGGCATCTCAGGCACCTCCTGCAGCGGTTGTGACGGCACGCAGGGTGAGCCGCTCGATCCCCTTGTCCGCGGCCTGGCCGGGCGTCAACGCCACCACCCGCTGCACGAAGACTCCGGGCAGGTGGATCTCGTCGGGATCCAGCGCACCCGGCTCGACGAGTTCCTCCACTTCCGCGATCGTCACCCTCCCGGCCATGGCGCAGAGCGGGTTGAAGTTGCGGGCGGCCCTGCGGAAAACCAGGTTGCCGTGCCGGTCACCACGCCGGGCCCGCACCAGGGCGAAGTCCGGCCGCAGCGCCGTCTCCCGCACGAAGACCTGCGGCACCCCGTCGACCTCGAAGACCTCGGTCGGCTTGGGCTGCGAGGCCAGCGCCACCTCGCCCGAGGCGTCGTACCTGATCGGCAGCCCGCCGTCGGCGACCTGCGTGCCGACGCCGGTGCGGGTGTAGAACGCCGCGATCCCGGCTCCACCGGCGCGCAGCCGCTCCGCCAGCGTCCCCTGCGGGTTGAACTCGATCTCGACCTTCCCGGAGAGGTACTGCCGTTCCAGTTCCTTGTTCTCCCCCACGTACGACGCCACCAGACGGCGGATCCGCCCGCCCTCCAGCAGCAGCGAGTTACCCACACCCGGGATCCCGCAGTTGTTGGAAATGACGGTCAGGTCCGAGGCCCCCTGTTCGGCGAGCGCGGCAAGGAGCACCGACGGGATGCCGCAGACCCCGAAACCACCACTCGCCACGCTGGCCCCGACCGGAATATCGGCGACCGCCTCCTGCGCCGACGCCACGACCTTGTCCACCTCACCCCTCCTTCAGCAGGGCCCGGCGCAGCAGAACCGTCTCGGGCGGCGCATCGGCCGGGATCGTGGTCAGCACAAGCCGGGCTCCGTCACGGGGCGCCTCGCCCTCGCCGTGCCAGAACGCGTCGGGAAGGACGACAGCCCGCGTGACATCGCCGGCCACGTCGACCGAGGAGGCGAATCGCACCGCCAGCGTCCAGTCGAAGTGCCCGGCCACATTGGTCAGCGAGGTATAGCCACCCGCCCGCTCCGGGAACTCCAGCGTGGCGGAGTCCCCGCGGCGGGCCCGGGCATCAAGGAGCAACAGTCCCAGCGGCGGCGACCCCAGGCGCCCCAGCCATTCGGCGAGGTACATGGAGGCGCTGTCGGCGTGGTCCTCGCTCACCTCGTCCAGCCCCGTGCCGGCCCGGTCATGTGCCCGCAGCAACCACCTCGCGGGCGACGGCACCGACAGCACGACCCGTCGCCGGGTCGAGTCCGCCAGCGTGCGCATGGTCAGGACCAACCGCTCGACGGCGGGCTCGTCACCGAGCAGGGTGCGTAACGCATAGCCCGTGCGGCTACGCTTCCCCAGCGCGCTCACCAGGTCAGGCGTCGCCGCGAGATACGCGTCGTAGAACGCCTCGGCATTGACGAACACCGCATCCGGATCCAGCAGGGCCTGGACCTGGGCGACGTGCCCGGTCAGGGCGGCGAGGTCACCCCAGGGGATCTCGCTGCCCTGCCGTAGCACTGCCGTCGCGTAGGCGTCGTGGTCGATCACCAGCGCCCGGCCGCCGGGCGCGGCAGCGAGCAGGGCAGTGAGAGAAGACATTCAGTGCTCCTTGAACCTCAGGGCTCCGTAAACCTCAGGCGAGACGGAACCTCAGGCGAGACGCTTGACGTCCTCGCCGTGCCTGTCCTCCAGCTCCCGCACGCGCGCCTCCAGCGCCGCGATCTTCAGCTCCCGGCGGTCCGGAATCACGATGATCGGCAGTTCCTTCAGCGGCGCCTTGACCCGCTGGGGACCGTCGATGGTGAACACCGTGGCGGTGAGGTCCTTGGTGTCGTCGCCCCAGGAGCCGTAGTAGAGGAGGTCCTTCGGCGGCTCCTCGGTGACGAAATCCTTGACGAACTCCGCGTAGGGCTTGCCGCGCGTCAGGCGCGTCTGGCGGACCCGCTCGCGGGCCTGCCTGGTGCCCTCGGCGTCGAGCCGGAAGGTGATCGGGTCATAGCGGACACCGAAGATCTCCTCGGCGACCTTCTGGCTGATCCGGCCGAGCTCGGCATCGCGCACCACCGACTCGGGCAGGCGCTCCAGCGGGTCGCCGTACCCACCACCGGCGCCCTGGGAGATCATGTAGAGCTCGCCGTCCTTGGCGCGGTCGTACTGCAGACCCATGTGATAGGTCGAGTACTTCCCGTCCGGGAACGGACGCTCGTTCATGACCTTCTCGATCGAGAGGTCGAACTTCTTGTTGTCCCGACGAATGTGCTCGTAGACATTCGTGCCCTTGACCATCGCCAGCGGGTAGGTGCCGCAGCCGTAGCCCCCGAACATGCCGTAGATGGACGAGAACTTCGCTCCGGAGGTCACCGTCATGAAGCCCCACTCCGGCGTGCCCTCGGCGGCCACGATCATCTCGTAGCCCATGCCGCCGGTGAACTTGCCGAAGCCCATGTTGTCGCGGACCAGGCGCTTGGCCACCAGCTGCATGAAGGGCACCTCCTCCTCCATGACCTCCTGCTCGGCCGTGTCGGCCATGGCGCAGAAGAGCGGCGAGACGGCGTCCTCACCGTCCCGGAAGGGCTTGGCTCCCCCGGGCATGCCGTTGAGGTCGGCACACAGGTTGCCGACCATGTCGCCGTGTTGGGTGACACCGCCCCACAGGAACGTGTTGATCTGGTTGAACCAGTTGGCCACGATGTTCGAGTACTTGTGCGGCGTGGAGAACGACATCTTTCCGTAGAGCGCCTGCATCATCGAGAAGCCTCGGAACGAGGCCTGCAGCGACTGTCCCATCGGGGCGTCGTAGGACGCGTCGGCCCAGGTGCCCTCGTCGGAGATGATCTCGATGCAGCTCATCGCCGCCGTGCAGCGCGGCAGGTCTGGCCACCAGAACGCCAGGATCGCCTGCATCATCATCGACTTCACCGAGCACAGCGGAGAGTTGATCGCCCGGTTGATGATCTCCGGTCCGGTGCCACGCAGGTCGACGGTCATCTTGTCGCCCTTGACGTGGATCCTGCAGGCGATCTTGATGAGGATGTTCTCCTTCAGCGTCGAGTCCATGAACTGGTTGAAGGAGTACGTGCCGTCGGGAAGCTCGGAGATCCGGCGGCGGACCTCCGCGTCGACGTCCTCGACGGTGACCCGCAGGGCCGCCACGAACGTGTCGACGCCGACCTCGTCGATGACCTTGTCGATGCGCTCCATGATCTTGCGTACCGCGGTGATCTTCACCTTCAGGTCGGCCAGCTGCAGCTTGGGGTCGCGCACCGAGTGCTGGAGGAAGGTCAGCAGGTCCCGGCGCAGATGACCACGCTCGACGATCTTGAACGGGCTCATCCGGAGGCCGTCGTCGAACGGGGTCTCCGAGCCCGACGGCATGCCGCCCGGCTCGCAGGCGCCGTTCTCGCCTTCGTGGATGGTCGCCGCCACCCACGCGATGATCTCACCCCCACGTATGATCGGCATGATCATCGACTGGTCGGTGTTGTGGACGTTGCCGAACCGGGCGTCGTTGTGGATGAATCCGTCGCCCTCGTGGATACCGACGGTCGGCTCGTCCTTCCAGTACTTCATGATGTACCGGATCGGGTGGTGCAGGATCGCGGAGAACGCGATCACCCCGTGGCAGGAGAGGTAGGACACGTCCCCGGCCGCGGTGTAGATCGCGGTCGTCAGGTCACCCCACTTCGCCCCGGGCGCGGCACCCTGCGCCTCGCACATCTCGTAGCCCTCGTCGAGCGCACCGGCAATCCGCTTGCGGATCCGCTCGACCACCAGCCGGTCGACACCGGCGGCGATCGCCGTCTCCTCCCGCGACGTCCGTTCCTGGATGGAGTGGTCACGCATGATCACCGGGTCGGGACCGAGGAAGAGGGTGGTCTCGTCCATGAACTGGTCGACCCACTCCCGCTCCTGGGGCGTGAGGGTGTTCTGCTCGGCGGCCTGCTCCTGCGTGGCGCTGTCGTCCGTGACAGTCATCGTCTTCTCCCTGGTGCGCTCGACGGTGTACTCGATCAGTCCTGCAGGAACCAGACGGCGCCCTGCACCGTCGGCTCCAGACGCCAGCCCGGCTCGACGAGGTAGGTGGTGTTCTCGGTGGTGACGATCGCGGGGCCGGGGATCACCCGCTCGTGCGACAGCGCGGCCTGGTCGTAGACCGGCGTCTCGATCGAGTCGTCCTGGCCGATGAAGTAGACCTTGCGGTGCGACACCTCGGTCGGCACCGTGCGCTCGCCGCCGGCCTCCAGCGAGTCGAAGTTGACGACGTCGCCGTCGACGTAGGAGGCCACCCGCACGGTCCCCACCCGGATCCCGGCTTCGGGTGCCGCGCTGCTGGCGCCGAACCGGTGGCTGTAGACATCACCGAAGGTGCGGATCATGTGCAGTACGTCGCCCACACCGTTCATCCGGTTGATGTCGAGGGCGACGGCCTGGGTGAGCAGCTGGTTGCCGTAGCGCATGTCCAGTTCCAGGCGGTACTTCACGTCGTCGGCCGCGAAGCCCTGACGCACCAGGTCCTCCCGGCCCCGGGCCTCGAGTTCCTCGACGATCGCGTTGAACTCCTCGTACTTGTCGTACAGCGACCGGGAGGTGGCGTTGTACATCGTGATGTGCACGCCGCGCTCGTGGAAGTGCAGCTGCTTCATGTTGCCGGCGCCGCAGGCGGAGAACACCGACGAGAACGGCGGGGCCAGGATCTGCTTGATGCCGGCATGGCGAGCAATACCGCAGGCGTGCAGCGGACCGTTGCCGCCGTAGGCGAGCATCGTGAAGTCCTCCGGCAGGTAGCCGCGCACCCGCAGCTCCTTGCCGATGCCGATCGCCATCTGCTCGTCAACACCGTCCTTGATCGCGCGGGCGATGGCGAGAACGTCCATGTCGAGCTGGTCGCACAGGTTCTCTTCGACGGCGAACCGGGAGCGCTTCGGGTTGAGCTTGATGTAGCCGTTGGCGTAGTTGTCCGGGTCCAGATAGCCGAGCAACAGGTCGGCGTCGGTCACCGTCGGACGCAGTCCGCCGCGGTCGTAGCAGGCCGGGCCGGGGTTGGAGCCGGCCGACTCCGGGCCGATCTTGATGGAGTTGTGAATCCGGTCGTACGACGCGATGGAGCCGCCGCCGGCACCGAGCGTGTCGAGGTGCACCATCGGCACCGACACCAGCCAGCGGTCGATGGTCGGCAGGAAGTCGTAGTGCTTCACGCCGCCCTCGGGCACCAGGCCGATGTCGAAGGACGTGCCGCCCATGTCAGTGGAGATCACATGGCCCAGGCCCGTCTCGTTCGACAGGTGCTCCGCGGCGCCGACGCCGGCGATCGGACCGGAGTGGATGGTCTGCAGGGCGTCGGTGGAGTTCATCTGCGCCATGCCACCGGAGTTGTGGATGACCAGCATCGGCTTGCCGTAGCCGGCGTCGCGCAGGTTGTTCGAGAGCTGGCTGAGCGCGTGAAACATGATCTCGTGCAGGAAGCCGTCCACGATGGTGGAGGTCGCCCGCACGTATTCGCCCTTGCGACCGGAGACCTGGTGGCCCAGCAGCACCGGGATGGCACCCAGCTCGTGGGCCGGGAACTCGTCGAGGATGATCTCCTGGATCGCCAGCTCGTGCTCGGGGTTCTCGGTGGCGTTGACCAGCGAGACCACCAGGGCCTCGGCGCCGGCATCCACCAGCTCACGGACCACCGTGCGGACGTCCTCGGGATCGAGCCTCGCCACGATCGTGCCGGCCGAGTTGACGCGTTCCTTGACCGAGCGGATCAGGTAGCGCGGCACCAGCGGTTCGGGCCGTTCGGCTGCCGGGAGGTTCTGTTGCATCGAGTAGTCCAGGCCCTCGCCGTACCCCCGGCCGCGGGAGAGCGGGATGGTGTCCTCGAAGCCATGAGTGACGATCGCCCCCACCTTGGGTCCCTTGCGCTCGATGAGAGCGTTGGTGCCCAGGGTGGTGGCGTAGCGGACCGAGTCGACCTCGGTGAGCACGGTGCCGCGGTCCAGTCCGGCCCGGCTGCACGCCAGGTCGAGCGCCTCGTTGAAGCCCAGCGCCAGGTTGTGGTGCGTGGTCAGCGCCTTCGCCTCGACGTAGGTCTCGTCCCAGACGAAGAAGCAGTCGGTGAAGGTGCCGCCGATGTCGACGGAGATACGTTTCATTGTCTCGGTTCTCCCTGCGAGATCAGCGGATGTGGCCGGTCGCCTTGTGCATGGCGGTGTATTTCTGCGCGTCCTCGCCGGGCCCGTAGTTGTGGACCTGCTCGGGGTCGACGCCGCGTTCCTCCCACTGGGTGCGCAGCGCGGCGACGTCGATGACGAGATCGGCCGTCGGCGGGTGTCCCGGGGGCACGTATTCGGTCTCGATCTGGGTGGCGCAGCCGGGGCAGTAGAATTCCAGGATCCGGCAGTACGTCGGGTCCGGGGAAAAGGTGAACTCGTAGCGGTCGGGATTGATGATCGGCTGGTGGATCTCCCGTGGGTCGCGGTCGTAGACCAGGCAGCCGAGTTTGTAGTTCCCGTGGGCAGACCAGATGTCGCGGCCGCACACCCGGCAGACCCAGCGCTCGGTGTCGAGGTCGATGACCAGGTATTCGGTCATGGGGACCCGCATGATGACTTTCCTCTCGTAGCTGTCAGGGGACGCTCGGGGCCGTCAGGGGAGGTCAGTGGGTGTCGGTCAGCAGCAGGTCCCCCGAGGCGGTGACCCGGAACTGCCAGCCGGGCAGCACGCGGGCGGTGAAGAACGGGCCCTCGACGATCACCGGGCCCTCGCCACTTCCACCGGGCGGCATCTCGGCGAGCACGAACACCGGCACCTTGTCGACCTGGTCGGGCGCGGAACGGACCAGGCGGGTCTCATTGCTCGTCACCCGGATCGCGGGCACGTCGGTGTCGGGAGCAACGTCGGGGTGCGGCAGCGCGGCCGTCACCGACAGTTGCAGGGAGACCTGCTTCCCGGGGAAGTCCGCGGCGTCGCCGGACTGGTACGGCCTGGTCTCCACCGGCGACCCGTCGGTCTCCTCGATGGTGAGCAGTACCTCGGTGCGGCAGTCGTCGAGGTCGTAGCCCTCCTGGAAAATGTCGCGCCTGGCCCGGGCAAGCATCTCGTCGTACGTCGCCGCGGTGCTTGCCGTGGTCGGCTCCGGCACGCCGACCTCGTAGGTCTTGCCGATGTCGGAGAAGGCAATGCCGAACGCGGAGAAGACCGCCGCCATCCGCGGGATCAGCACCTTCTTCACCCCTGCCGGACGAGCGGCACCAACGGCGCTCATCGGGCCGGCGCCACCGAAGGCGATGAGGGTCGAGTTCTCCTCGATCAGGTGCGCGAAGGAGTGTGCCAGCGCCTCGAAGTAGGCCCGCTCCATCCGGATCAGCGACTCCTCCAGGCTGATGCCCAGCGGCTCGGCGATGGTCTCGGTGATGACCGCGGCCGAACGGTCGGCGTCGAGCCGGAAGGTGCCGTCGAGGTAGGTGCTGGCGTCGAGGACGCCGAGCAGCAGGTTGACGTCGGTGATCGTGGCTTCCTTGCCACCGAAGCCGAAGCAGGCGGGGCCGGGGGCCGCCCCCACACTGCGCGGCCCGACCATGATCTGCCCGTCCACCACCGAGATCACCGAGGACCCACCGACCCCGGTCGAGTGCACGTTGCTCATCGGGTAGGAGATCGGGACGCCCTCGATGGTGCCGCGCTCATCGGCCGCCGCCGCGCCGCCGCGGACGACCCCCACGTCGGTGGTGGTGCCGCCGATGTCCATCATCAGCGTGTGATCGAGGCCGTACGTGCGAGCCAGCGCCGCCGTACCTTCCAAGCCGCCGCGCGGCCCGGAGGAGTACGTCTTCAGCGCCACCGCCTTGGCCACCCGCGAGGAGGCTCCGTCGTTGCGGTAGACCAGCAGCGGGTTGAGCACCCTGTACGACTTCAGCCGCCGCTCCGCCCCGTACAGGAACCGCTCCATGGTCGGGTGCAGGAACGAGTTGAGCACGCACGACCACACCCGACGCGGGTGGTCCCGGTCGCCGGCGAGGGACCACGAGTACAGGAGCGGGATCGAGCCGAGCAGGTGCCGCGGGAACTTGCGCAGCAACACGCTGCGTAGGCGACGCTCCTGTTCCGGCGACTCACCAGCCACCACCACCCGGGCGGCGCCCAGGGTGGTGAGCTGGTTGATCCGCTGGACGACTTCGAAGTCGATCTCCTCATCGGTCGCGCCCATGTCGATGGTGAGCATCCGGTCGGCGATCAGGCCGTCGAAGAGGTCCTTCTCGGCTTCACCGCCGCGCATCCGCTCGAACAGGCCCGGCATCGTGGTGAGGATGCCGATCATCGGGCCCCGCCGCTCGACCAGGGCGTTGGTGCCCTGGGTGGTCGAGTATCGGATGTGCTGCGTAGCGTGCAGCAGCTTCTCCGTGTTGGCTTCGCCGTAGAGGGCGACCGAGGCCTTCTCGATCCCGTCGAAGAGGCACTCCGACAGGTCGTGCGGAGTAGTGAGGGACTTGGTGTAGGTGAACTGGTCGCCATCCCAGACGCAGATGTCGGTAAGCGTGCCACCGTTGTCGATGTTGATCAGGGTGTCCATGACGCTCCTCGGTTCGTGACTCCCTGGGTTCCATGCGCAGGCCCCGTTGTTGGGACAACCCTGCTGGTGTCCCACCGGGTGTCGGTGTCCCAAAATTGGACACTCACTGCTCTTGGATGTGGCGTGGCTCTCAGCCACGATGTTCTTCCACGGGGCCATCCAGGACCCCCGAGGAGGTGCACATGCCGGACACCGCGAACCGCCTCTTACGGGTGGCCGCAGCCCGGGCGGACTTCCTGGAGTGCGGCCGCGCGGGTGCCGTCGGTGTCCCCGACGTGCTCGCGGCATCATGGGAACGCAGCCAGGCGGCCGGCGTCGACAGCGCACGGCCGCACAGCGACTACATCGACGACATCGACACCGGGTCCCGGCTGGTGCGCTGCGCACGCCCGGTGCTCACTCAGCTCGGCAACGACACCGCGGACCTCCCGCTGGTCATCGCCCTGACCGACCACAGGGCCAGGCTGGTTCAGCGCATCGACTTGTCATCGACGGTCGGGCGGTTGCTCGACAGGGTCGAATTCGCGCCAGGGTTCAACTACTCCGAGTCGATGATGGGCACCAACGGTGTGGGCACCGTGATCGAGGCCGGTCAGCCGGTCAGCATCGTCGGGCCGGAGCACTTCACCGAGCCCCTGCAATGCTTCGCCTGCACCGGCGCCCCGGTCATCGATCCTCTCACCGGCCGGGTGGAGGGAGTGCTGGACATCTCCACGCTCACCCAGACCTGGAGCCCGCTGATGCACACCTTGGTGAAGAGCGCCGCCAAGGACATCAGCCGCAACCTGTTACTGGATCGCAGCCAGTCCCAGCAGGCCGTTTTCGAGACCTACCTGCGCGTCGAAGCCCGGGCGTCCCGACAGGCCGTCTTCGCCTTCGGTGACTCGGTCTTCATCGCCAACACCCCGGCCCAGGGCCTGTTCGACGCCAGCGAGCAGCTGACCCTGCGCGAGCACGCGACCTTCCTCATGAGCCGCCGCGACCGGGTGAGCGACACCCTGGTCCTGCCGGGGGGACGCATGGTCCATATCCGGGGCACCCGGATCCTGGCCGGCTCCGAGGTGGCCGGCATGGTGGTGATCGCCGACCTCGTCGCCACGGAGAAGGCCGGATCGCCGGGCGACTTCACCGAGCAGGTGCTGCCACAGATCGCGGTCGCGACCCTGCAGACCTCCCGCATCGCCGGCGACCTGTACCGGCCGCACGAGACCATTACCGGTGGTCGGTCACCGGCATGGGTACGCGCGTGCGACAAGCTGCGCGAAGCCCTCATAGCGAAGAAGCCGGCGATCGTGCTCGGTGAGACCGGCACCGGCAAGTTCACCCTGGTCGCCGAGATCTTCCACGCCTCACACCCGGGCGGCCGAAGCGTGTCGATGGACGCCTCCCAGCTGACCATCGAGAACTCCGAGACCGACATCGACTCACTGCTCGCGGGCAAGCCAGAGCCGACCCTCTACATCGTCCGCAATGTCGACCAGGCCAGCACCGAAGGGGTCGAACAGCTCGACGTGTTCTTCACTGCGATCGGCAGGCTCGACAACCCGACCTCATTCGTTGCGACCCTGTCGGACTCCTCACTGGACTCCGACCTGCCGTTCCACGCACTCCTCGGCCACTTCGAGGTAGCGATCACTGTGCCGCCGCTGCGATGCCGTACCGATGACCTCACCGCCATCACCTCGTCGGTCCTGCGCGACATGGCCCCCAACCGCAAGGTGCGGCTCAGCCCAGCCGCCGAGCGGATCATCGCGCGCTACTCCTGGCCACGCAACGTCTCCCAGCTGCGCGAGGCCCTCGAACACGCGCTGCGGCGGCGACCGGTCGGGGAGATCCAGGCCCAGGACCTGCCGGCCTACTGCCAGACCACCTCGCGGCACGTGCTCACCCCGCTGGAGGCAGCCGAGCGGGACACGATCGTCGCCGCTCTCCAGGAGACCGAGGGCAACCGAATGCTGGCGGCCACCAGGCTCGGGATGTCGCGGTCCGGCCTTTACCGCAAGCTGAAGGCCTACGGCATCACCGCCTGACGGGCATCACCGCCTGACGCGTCCCCGGTGGGACGGACCGCCCTTGGCTCAGTCTGAACCAGGGCATGCCCCGCGCCGGCGGTCCGCATGAAGCGGAGAGGTATAAGCCCGTGCAGCCGTCTCATGTTGAGACCGCCTTCCCGCCGCCCATGGGGTGTGATGTTGTGTGATGCAAATCACCCGAATGACGTGGTCGTCACCCCGAGTACAGCCCAACCAGTGACCCGCCCTGGCTTCGGTGACCGTCCGCGCTCACACCGTAAGGAGTCGTATGAGCCGCCAGCGCCCGACGGCGATGCGTGAGACCTACCTATTGATCGACAGACTGTCGGCGGAGTTCGGGCAGGCGCGGTGAGTGAGTACGGGAAAGCCACGCGACGCGGGCTGCTGGCCAGTGCCCCGCTGATCGCCGCGGCGCCCATCACCACGCTTGCGGCCTCGATCACGGCAGCTGAGCAGCACACCTCGAGTGAACAGCACACCTCGATGCCTGCAAGCCATCCGGCCACAGGCCACGGGGCGATGATCGGCCCCGGGGTCCCGGCACCAGGCGGCCCCCACGACCTCGACGACCTCCTCCACCCGCCGCCGGCTCTGGTACATCAGCCCGGCCGAGTGCGCGAATACAAGATCTTCGCTATGGACAAGGAGATCGAGATTGCGCAGGGTGTCACCTTCCCGGCCTGGACGTACAACGGCACGGTTCCCGGTCCGGTCATCCGCGCGACCGAGGGTGACCTGCTACGCGTGCGGTTCACCAACGGCAGTATGCACCCGCATACCATTCATTTCCACGGGATACACCCAGCGAATATGGATGGTGTCTTCGAGATCGTCGATCCCGGTGGAACCTTCGTTTACAATTTCCCGGCGACCCCCTACGGGATGCACATGTACCACTGCCACGCGACGCCGCTCAAGAAACATATTGCCAAGGGCCTTTACGGCGCATTAATCATCGATCCACCGCAGCCACGCCCGACGGCGCGGGAGTTCGTCATGGTCATGAACGGCTTCGATACCGACGGCGACGGTGAGAACAACTTCTACACGGTCAACGGGCGCGCCTTCTACTATGCGCGCTATCCCATCCAGATCAAACGCGGCGAACTGGTCCGGATCTACCTGGCCAACCTGACCGAGTTCGATCTCATAAACTCGTTTCACCTGCACGGCGAGTTCTTCCGCTACTACCCGACCGGCTCGGGGGACCAGTACGAGTACACGGACACGGTCATGCTCTGCCAGGGCCAACGCGGGATCATCGAGATCGAATTCCATTACCCGGGCCGCTTCATGTTCCATGCCCACCAGTCGGAGTTCGCCGAACTCGGCTGGATGGGATTTTTCGAGGTGACCAACTCATGACCAGCGAATCCCGACGGTTCCCGGAGGCCTCGCGGTCGGGCGGCCTGCGCTGGCGGCTGTGGGCGCTGGTTCCGATCACCCTGCTCGGTGCGGTCGTCTGGTTGTTCACGTCCACCGGAACGTCACTAACCGGACTCATCCGCGCCAATCCTCCCGCACCCGACGAATTCGCCGTTCGCCGCGTCGTCTTCGAACCGGGCGAGATCCGCATCCACGTCACCAACCCCCAGCATGCCGACCTCACCATCGCCGTGGTCACAGTCGACGACGCGATCGTGCCTTTCACGGTGGATGGTGGAAGCGTCCTGCATCATCTGCGTTCGGCCACCATTGCTGTCCCCTACCCGTGGATACCCGAGGAGCCGATCGCGGTCGGGGTGACAAGCTCCACCGGAATCCAGACCAGCAAGAAGATCACAGCGGCGGTCGAGACGCCCGGCGTTACCGGCCGCAGCATCCTTGGCTACACAATCATCGGCTTCCTCGTCGGCGTGGTACCGATCGCGCTCGGACTGGCCTGGCTGCCCTCGCTACGCCGGGCCGACTCCCGCTGGACCAGCGGCTTTCTGGCGCTCACCGCTGGTCTGCTCACCTTCGTGGCCTTCGACGCCCTCGGCGAGGCATTCGAACTTCAGGCCGGCCTGCCCACCAGCCTGCACGGTACCGGGGTGGTCCTGTTCGGTGTCGCCGCCAGCTACCTTGCCCTGACCTTCGTCGCCAGCCGCCTGTCCGGCAATACCGGTGCCGGGCTGAGCGGAGCCACGCTGGCAACGCTCGTCGCGATCGGTATCGGCCTGCATAATCTCGGTGAGGGCCTGGCCATCGGCTCCTCCTTCGCGCTGGGAAAGCTCGTCCTCGGCACGTTCCTCATCGTCGGATTCATGATCCACAATATCACCGAGGGACTTGGCATCGCGGCCCCGCTCGCGGAACAGTCCGAGGTGAAGGCGCCCCGGCTCGTCAGCCTCGCGCTTGTCGCGGGTGCGCCCGCCATAGCCGGAACCTGGATCGGTGGATTCCTCATCAACGACGTCCTCGGGGTGCTGTTCCTGTCCATCGCGGTCGGAGCAGCCCTGCAGGTCGTCGTCGAGATCGGACGCCGCCTGGCCCGCCGGGCACCCGGCGGGCTCGGCACCGGTCACGTCCTCGGGGGATTCCTCGCCGGCATCGCCGTCATGTACACCACCGGACTGCTCACCGGCTGAGCGCGGATGGACCCCCAGGCACAGAAGCGGGAGCCGGTGGCGGCAGGAGTTCTCCAGGCCGCCACCGGCTCCCGCTGTCAGTTCGACGTTGAAAAGCGGTTGACCGGGCTGGGACAGCTGTCCGATCACTTCCGTGTTGGTCGCGAAGCCGGTCCGGCGGTAGGCGGCCCGCCGGACCGGCGTCATCCGCTCCGGAAACGGTGGTGCTGACCGGACGCGAGACCGTTCCTGCCGTGGCGTGTCGGCAGCTGCCGACACGCCCACCGGCCGCCTGACGATCAGGCGATGTTGGAAGGCCGGACCAGGCCCTCCGCGAGATCCCCGAATCCGGGAGCGATCACGGCACCCGGGTTGCCGATGACCTCCTCGACAACCAGGGTTTCCGTTGTCAGCAACAGCGCGGCGATCGACGCCGCGCTCTGCAGCGCGCAACGGGTAACTTTCACCGGGTCGATGACACCGAAGCCGGCCATCTCCCCGTATTCTCCGGTCGCGGCGTTGAAACCGTGACCGCGCGGCAGCTCGGCGACCCGCTTGACCACTTCGTCGCCGTCGTAGCCGGCGTTGATCGCGATCCAGCGCAGTGGTTCGGCGATGGCCCGCCGAACGATCTCCCTGCCTTCGGCGGCGTCGCCGGTCAGCGTGAGCTTGTCAAGGGCCGAGGCCGCTTGCAGCAGTGCGGTACCACCGCCCGCCACGACACCTTCGGCGAGAGCAGCCCGTGCCGCCGCGAGGGAGTCCTCGACCCGGTGCAGCTTCTCCTTCAACTCCACACCGGTCACGGCGCCGACCCGGATCACCGCGACGCCGCCGGACAACCGGGCGATCCGGGTCTGCAACGTGTCCTGGTCGTGGGGGTTCTCCGCCCGTTCAAGCTCCCGCTTGAGCTGGTCGATCCGGGCATGGATCTCGGTGGCGGAACCGGCGCCGTCGACGATCGTAGTCGCATGCTCGGTAATGGTGGCCTTCTTGCAACGCCCGAGCTGGCCGAGGGTGACCCGGTCCAGGGAAAGCCCGGCATCCGCGGTAATCACCTGACCGCCCAGAAAAACCGCGAGATCGTTGAGCTCGGCCAACCGACGGTGACCGAAACCGGGTGCCCGGACCACCGCGGACCGGAAGGTCCCGTGCACATTGTTGGCGACCAGCATGCCCAGTGCCGGTCCCTCGACGTTCTCCGCGAAGACGATCAACTGGCCGCCGGCCCGGGTGACCAGCTCGAGGACCGGCATCAGGGTCTGAACCTGAGAGATCTTCTCGTTGGTCAACAGGATGTAGGGGTCGGTGTAGGCGGCCTCCATCCGCTCGGTGTCGGTGACCATGTACGGCGAGAGGTACCCGTTGTCCAACTCGATACCGTCCACGAAGCTGACCTCGAGTCCGAAGATCGGGGATTCCTCGACCGTGACCACCCCGTCGCAGCCGACCCGGCCAAGGGCCGCGGCCACGACGTCGCCGATCCGGGCATCGTTGTTGGCGGCGAGGGTCGCCACCCGGGCAAGATCGGCCTCGCCCTCGACCTCTCCCCGGTACTTTTCAAACTCCTCTAGCAGGGCGGCCACGGCAGCCTCGATGCCGTTCTTGAGAAACATCGGGTTGGCGCCCCCGTCCACGGCATGCAGACCCTCCCGGACGAGGGCCTGCGCGAGCACGGTGGCGGTGGTGGTTCCGTCGCCGGCAGTGCCGTTGGTCTTGGTCGCGACCTCCTTGACCAGTTGCGCCCCCATGTTGGCGAAGGGGTTACGCAGCTGGATCTCCCTGGCTATGGTCACACCGTCATTGGTGATGGTGGGCGGCCCGGTCAGTTTTTCGATGACGGCGTTGCGGCCCTTTGGACCCAGAGTCACCTTGACGGCGTCCGCCAGGGCATTGACCCCGGCCTCCAGCAGGCGGCGCGCCTCGACATTGAACCGCAGATCCTTGGCCATCTCTTCCTCAGTCCTTCCGCTCCGCATCCGTCAAGGCGGGCCGATGGCGGCACGATCGTGGCTGCGAGCAGCTGGCGGGGCATGGTGGCGAAACCAGCCCCACCTGGAGCCCGATCCGATCGCACAGTCGCGCCGCCGGAGCCCTGGGTTCCCGAGCCACGCACAGATCGGGTCCGAGTGATCAGTAGATCAGGGGATCAGGATCGCCCGACCGCGCACCTTGCCGTGGTGAAGGTCGTCGAGCGCCTGGTGGAACTCTGCCAGGGGGTAGGCACTCGTGTGCAGGGTGACCTTGCCACGGGTTGCGAGAACCATCAGCTCAACGAGGTCGCTGTACGATCCGACCAGGTTACCGATGAAGTTGATCTCAGTGGAAATGATGTCGATGGTGGAGACGTTCAGCACCCCGCCATAGCCGACAACATAATACGAACCGGCGCGACGCAGCATGGCGACACCCGCCTCGATCGCACCGCCTTCGCCGACAAAGTCGATGACTGCCTCGGCGCCGCTGCCCCCGGTGAGATCGAGTACCGCGGACACCTCGCTGCCGTCGGCCCGCACCGTGTGGTCGGCGCCCAGTTCGCCGGCGAGCCGCAACGCCTCGGCGGAGCGGTCGACGACGATGATCTCGGCTGGGGTGAGGGCACGCAGCACCTGCACACCGATGTGGCCCAGACCGCCGGCTCCGATCACCACGACCCGGTCACCGGGACTCAGCGCCGCGGCTGCCTTGCGTGCCGCGTGATAGGCGGTCAGTCCGGCGTCGGCCAGTGCCGCCACATCCGCCGGTTGCAACGACGGGTCGAGTTTGACCACCGACCGGGCGTTGGTCCGCAGCAGTTCGGCGTAGCCGCCGTCGCTGTCGATTCCGGGAAAGGACGCCCGGGCGCAGTGCACGTCGTCGCCGTCCCGACAGGCCCGGCATAGCCCGCAGGTGACCAGCGGGTGCAGGATGACCGGGTCGCCCACGGCGATGTCGCTCACCGCCGAACCGACCTCGTGCACCCAGCCGGCGTTCTCGTGGCCGAGCACGTACGGCAGGGTCACGCCCGACTTCTGCTCCCACTGCCCTTCGATGATGTGCAGGTCGGTCCGACAGACACCGGCGCCGCCGATCCTGACCACCACGTCCAGCGGATGGAGGATCTTGGGCTCGGGGACGTCTACCAGCCGCGGCGCGTTGTCGTACTTGATGACCTGGACGGCCCTCATCGGCCCACCTCCACGTTCGTCGCTGTCACGTCACTGTCACGTCATGGGTGTGCGGTCCACCGTGCCGTACCGCGTCTCCAGCAGACCGCGGCAGACCGTGGTGTTCGCGTCGATCGTCACCCGGACGGTCCGGGCAAACCGCAGCCGGAGGGGCAGCGCCTCGCGATCGATCGGACGGCCGTCGTCGTCAACGAACAGCGGCGCCTCGGGAGCCAGGGACAGTCCGAGGGCATCCCGTCGGCGCAGCAGGCTGCGTCGTTCCGGTGACTCCGGCATGTCCGCCAGCCGGGCCCGATCCAGCGACTCGGGTGACCAGCCCGCGGCTACCAGGCGCTTGGCCGCGCCTTCCAGGCTGGCGGTGTGCGCCTTACGCAGGAAGGTCATCCGCAGGTCGTCGAGGCCTCCGGTGGCCTCCCCAGGAAAACTCGCCGGGAAACCGTCTCCGGCGGCGACTCCGGCGTTGATCTCTTCGGCAGCGAAGTGATCCTCCAGGGCCACGTCCACCTCGGTGACTCCTGGCAGCTCCTTCACCACGTCGTGCGCGTCGGACACCATCAGGTAGGCGAAGTTCGGCGCACAGAAGTAGGTCGGGAGTCTGAGCCGAACCTGCACCCGCCCGTCCTGGACCACCAGAGCACGGACGAATCCCAGCTCGGTGACGGGCTGGTCGAGCTCTGGGTCGTACACCCGCCCCAAAGCTTCCCAGACGTCCGCGGCCAGGCCGGTCCTACTGGTTACTGTGGGTGTGGTCATACGGACTGCCCTGCGCCCACGAGAGGCGTCGACGCCGGAGAACCGCTGCCCGCCCCGCTAACCTCGGCCGGTACCTCGATGTCGTAGAGCGCGGCCGCGTTGAGACCGAGAATTTTGCGCTTGATGTCGGGGGTGAGCACGCCGTACTCGGCCTGCATGTCCGCCGGGATCTGGAAGTCGACGAACTTCTCGACCAGCCACTTGGGGTGCCAGATCGCGTAGTCACTCGAGAAGGTCAGCCGGTTCTCGTCGAGCCAGTAGAGGAGCTCACCGATGATCTGCGCGAAGTAGCGCGGCCGGCTGTGGATGAACGGCATGGCCACCGCGAGCCCACCGTAGACATTGGGCTCCTGCGTGGCGATCCAACAGAAGTCCTCCAACCGGGGCAGTCCGACGTGTTCGATGATGAACCGCAGCTCGGGGAATTCGGTGGCCACATCATCGACGTCGGCGACATCGAACGCGTCCCGGTTCAGCGGGTAGATCGTCGGGCCCTTGTGGATGTGGATGTTGCGGATGCCGAGTTCCTGGCACTTCTCCAGATACCGGTAGACCCACGGGTCGGTCAGCTTGTAGCCCTTGGACTCGCCCTTCCACTCCGCCGTGTAGAGCTTCACACCCTTGAGGTTCCAGCGTGCCGCCAGGTCCGCCAGCTTCGACAGGCCCAGTTCGCCGTCACGCGGGTCGAAGGCGCCGTTCACGATGAACTTGCCGGGGTACCGCTCGGCGAGCGCGCCGTCCTGCTCGGTGGTGTTGAAACCATTCCGGTAGAAGTCCGTCAGATAAGTGGGCTGGAAGATCCCCTTGTCGACGTAACCGTCCTCGAACAGGTCCTTCACCATGACTTCCGCAGAGTACTTCTGGAACTTTTCCCGCGGCCAGAGGTACTCCTGCGGGCTCAGATTCACATGGTAATCGTAGAAGCAGTCGATGAAACCTTTGCCGTAGCGGTTCGCCTGGTTTTCCGGGCTCCCATCCCAGAAGTGCAGGTGGGAATCCACGATGAAGTATCGCTCATTGTCCTTGACGTACATGTGGATATCCTCCGAAATATCATCACGGCCGGTCCACGCCGGGCCGGATGAGCCCGGCGTGGACCGTGCCGTTCGCCTCGGATCAGGTCAGTTAGTGACGACTTTCAGATCGAAATCGATGTACTCCGCCGCGTCCTCGGGGTTGGCGAACAGTACGGTCTTGTCGTCGAGATGCACCATCCGGCCGTAGTGCGTGGACATGATCTCTTCGAAGTCGGACACACCGAAATCGAAACCGAGCGCATCCGAGATCTCGTCGAAGTCAAATTCGATCTTACGTTCGCCGTCAACCCGGATCATGGACGGATACTCCTCGACGCGGATACCGGGCTTGCTCCGCATGACGTCGGCGACGACATATCCGTTCTGGTTGTTCATCAGGGTGACGCCGCACATGTTCGACGAGGTTCTATTGGATTTACCGAGCTCTGGGTTTCCGTTCGCGGTGGTCACTGCGTCAGCTCCTTCGGCTCGGGCAGACCAAGGTCGGAAAGGACGGCCCGGAATCCGTTGACCGTAGCGTCGAGGGATTCCGAGAAGGTGATGACTTTCTCCTGCGGCTGCGACCAGATCGGCTGCAGTTCATGGGCCGCCTTCAAGCTCAGCGGAACCCACCGGGACAACCAGCCGGAAAGGGTCTCGACGTTGCCTGCGCCGAACTTCTCGTCGGTGATGAGAAGCTTGAGCAGCGCGCGGGTGTAACGCAGGTCGCGCTCGTAGTCGTTCTCGCCGGTTCCGACCAGGGTCGGCGTGACGTAGTCGCCGTTACGGGCGGCGATCTGCATGACGAGGTGGCTGCGGAATAACACGCCGACCAGCGACTCGAACACGATGTTCGCGGCGACGAGTGCCTCCGCCCAGTCAGCGACCGCGGTGATCCGCTCGACGTTCTCCCGCACCGGCTGCCACACCGGGTCGTCGTGCCAGACCTTGCGGTGGGCCGATCCGTCGAACCCCGGCAGGGACTCGGCCAACTCCAGGTTGTACAGGGCGAGGTCCTGGGCGAAGCGGAGCTTGTGCGCGCTGTTCACCGCGATGGCAGTGTTAATCATGTTCGTGGGACCCGACCGCTGGGCGGCGACGAACACGTGCAGGCCCAGACCGTTCTCAGCGTGCATCCAGGCGCCCAGGTGCTGCTCGACGAACTTGGTCCACCCCCGCGACCAGCCGTCGTAGGCATGGGCCGCCCGCGCGTTTTCAAGGTTCTGCTGGATCTGCCGGACAACATTGGAGTTGTTCCGGTAGATGGTCTGCTCCCACTCCTCATTGGGGTCGCGGAAGGCATGCCAGTCCGAGGAGCGCAGAGCCGTCCAGTCCTGCGGATATCCGCCGGGCCCCTTGGCGAAACCGTAGATCCAGCCCTGGGCCAGGTAGCGGTCAGGGTCCGGCTGGACGTCGAAGGTGACGTCCTCGTACATGGTCGCCCGCATTTTCTGCGGCTTGAAGTAGTTGTACACACGGCTGGTGGAGCTGGGGAACGTTAACGCGCCCGCCTCCGCGTCGGTGAACTCCGGCTTGGGGAAGCTCCTGGTCTTACCCGTGACTTGCGTCATGCCTGTGCTCCTCGTGGCAGGTCGTCAACCGATGGCCGACCGGTGACGATGACCGGTCAGCTTTCGGCGGCGGCCGTGATAGTGAACTTGTCGTAGAAGATCTGTTCTTTCGGGACCCCACTCGACTCAAGCCGCGGCAATGCCGCGTCAATCATGGGAGGCGGACCACACAAGTAAACATCGCAGGATGCGATGTCGGTCTCGCGCCGGTCCACTATATCGGTTACCAGCCCGTTTTCCACGGGATGGCCGATATCGTCCGAGTTCTCCGGCATGCTGTCGGACAGGCAGGGGACGAACGTGAAGCCGGGAATCGACGCACCGGTCTGGAGGATCTCGTCGACATAGAACAGGTCGCGGGGGGCACGAGCCCCGTAGTAGAAGACGACCTCCCGCTCGCTGTTCTTCGTCGCCAGCTGGCGTAGCAGGGAGAGGATCGGGGCCATCCCCGCGCCACCACCGATGAAGACGATCCGACGGTCCGAGCTCACCCGGAGCGTGAAAGCACCGTACGGCCCGGTGACGGTCAGTGGGTCATCGGGGCGCAGACCGTCCTCCAGAAGTCCGGAGAAACGCCCGCCCGGATACTTCTTGATAATGAACTCGAGATAGCCTTCCGCCGCCGAGATGTTCGCCATGGAGAACGAACGGTGTTCACTCGAACCAGGAATGGTGATATCGACGTACTGACCCGGGTGGAACATGAAGTCCGGTGAACCGGTGATGTCCAGACGCAACCGGGTGATGTCGTGGGTGAGATCTTCCGTCTCCACGACAGTGCTTTCTATGGTCCGCACCGGAAGGCCGGAGCGGATCATGTCCTCGTCATAGTTGACCAGTTCGACCGACAGATCGCTGAAGGCATGCGCCCGACACAGCAGGATGTAGCCCTCATCACTTTCGTAATCGGCCAACGCGAAGGTCGAATAGCGGCCCATCTGTACATCACCGTCAAGCAGGAAGGACTTGCACGCCGAGCACTGTCCCTCCTTGCATCCGTGCATCAGGTTGACGCCCTGGCGGAACGCCGCGTCGAGCACGGTCTCGTCCTCGGTAACCTCGATCTCCACGTCGACCGGCTCGAACCGGACCCGGTGGGTGTCGCTCATGCCCGTCTCTTTCCTGCTTTGAAAAACCCGTCGTATCCGGGCGAGCCGCCCGGGCCGCGCCTCGGTGGTGCGGCCCCACCGGCGCTCGTGTCGCGGCGCCGGTGGGGCCGTGTTCGTTCGAACGCGTTCAAGAAACGTCCGTCGGCCCCCTCGGACGGCGGTTCTTCAACACGCCCGCAGCTTGCAGGGCGCTATTAGGAAACGGGTGCCGGCCGACCAGCCGGACCGCCGGCCCGGTAGGCCGCCATCGCCGCCTCACGCTCGGCGTCGTTCATCTCGTTGAGTGCGACATTCGGACTGCTGAACGTGATGCCGCGGACATCGTCGAGCGTCCAGAGCTTCGAGGGGTCGTCGAGCTCGAGATGGGGCTGCGGAATCAGGGTCTTGCCGTCATCACGGACGTACCCGAGGTCGGAAATGACATCGGCGAGATCCCAGTTGTGGTAAAGAGTCTCCCACTCCCGCTTGCCGGTCAGCCGGCCCATGTTCGGCGTCGGGCGGCCCTGGTACTCCGGCCGGAACGCCACCTTGTCAGTCCAGTGACAGGCTTCGGAGCAGTAGGTGCGCCACTGGTCGTCCACCTTGTCATGCACCATGTCCTCGCGGATCACGCAGGGCACCATGCACGTCCAGCACCGCTGGGGGTACTGGTAGTCGACGTTCTCGAACGCGATGGGCTTGTTCCGGCCGGGGTAACGCATCCGGTTGTAGTTCTCCCACCACTTGCCGTACTTGTTGTACCAGCCCGGGTACTTCGACTCGAACCACTCGAAGTCGTCGTCGGTCATCGGGTCGATCCGCCAGTAGTTCACCGGCCATCCGGTGGCGAAGAACTGCGCGACCTCGTGCACGTACCCCTTGTTGTAGATACGGTTCCAGGCTTCCTCGACCAGGTCGTGGGGGATCACCAGGCCGTACTTCTCGAGCGGGATGAGGTAGCTGCGGTAGTAGTCGTCGTAGATCCAGCGCTGCCACATCTCCGCGTAGCTCTCGCGGTCCTTGCGGCGGTCCTTCGTGCCGTACTCGATGAAGGTGCCGATCGCGGCATCCACCACGGCGTGGTTGTTCCACCACGCGTAGCGCAGGTCACGCTCGAGCAGCGGCCGGTTGGCCTCGTCGGCGAGCGCCATGAGCAGGATGGAGTACCCGTTGCTGATGTGGCGAGACTCGTCGGACTGGACCGAGTGGAACACCGTCGGTAGCAGGTAGTCACCGTTGGCGGCCGCCTCGGACGGCATCGCGACAAACAGGGTGTTGGTGAACGCCGTCTCGGCGACGACGGTCAGGTAGATGTTCGCCGCGGTGATCGCGTCACCGGTGATGAAGCCCTCACCGAACTGGCGGCCGATCGTTCCGGCGTAGTTGTTGGCGAACGCCTTCTCAGTGATGTCGAAGCCGGCCGGATCGATGTAGTGGTTCATGTACAGGCGCTTGAGGTTCATCTGGATCGTCGAGTGACGCACCTCGTCGATCATCTGTACCGCGAGCCCGTTGTGGATCTCAGGGTTGGGGACGGCATCGATCGCCATCGGCATCGCCCGGGCCGCGGAGATCTCCGGGAACGGGATGATCGACAGGAAGAGCTTCTGCCACTCCATCCAGCGCTGCTGGACCTGGCGGAACATGTTGCCGCGAATCGCGCCGTCCATCGCGCCGTACACGCGGTTGTCCTTCTCCTCCTCCATCGGGAAGTAGGAGCGCAAGATCTGCTTGAGCGGGTCCTTCTTCGGAGACTTGTCGAAGGTATAGTCGGTGGCAAACCGCTTCGCGGGCGTCGCGAACGTCGGTTCCCATGACAGCTCCGTGATCTTTTTGTGTGCCTTTGTCAAGCTTTGACGGCTCACGTCCTGCCTCCTGGACGATACGGGGTCGGGCAGACACCGGCGATGCCCGCCTGCACCGAGATCGACGCCGATCCGCGTCGACCCTCCTTCCGGCCGGAACCGGTGCCTGCACCACGTCCCTTCGTATGTCCCACATCACACTCCCCGTGGGAGGTGTGTGGGATCTCAATCTGAGACAGGTACCAGGACTCGGCCAGCAAGATCATCGGGGAGGCGAGATGCGAGGAGCGATCGGCGATCGGCGATCGGCGCCGGTCGGGGGTCGGTCGGGCGCGGCGGACGCCCGGCAGTGGGCGGAGCACAAGGTCTAGCCAGACGGTGGGCTGCGATCTAACCTCGCTCGGGAACCGCTCGTGACCACGTCGGACGCTGCGGTTGTACCGGAGTCGTCGAGGTTCGCCGTTCGCGGGAGGAGATCCATCAGATGGCTGGTTGTTCGAGCAACCTAGATGCTTATAATCATCAGGGCGCCGAGGTTGCGCAGGCGCGGGAGCTGTTCCTGACCACCGACTCCATCGAGCCGGACAGGGTACGCGACAGCATCCGGGCGTCCTGGTTACGCTCCCGGCACTGGGAGGTAGCGGCGGAAGGCCCCCGACTCACGTTCGTGGGCGACCTCGACAGCGAAAACCCGGTCAGCCGCGCCGCAGCGCCCATCGTCCGCCAGCTCGGCGATCAACTTGTAGACCAGCCTATCAGCATCATCCTGACCGATGCCGAGGGAGTCGTCCTGGCCCGGCGCACCGGTGACCGCGCCCTGGAGAAGCACCTCGACGCGGTCCAGCTCGCACCGGGTTTCAGCTACGCGGAAAGACTGGTGGGAACCAACGGAATCGGTACCGCGCTCGAGGGAAGGTCCCCCGCCCATGTCTTCGGGCACGAGCACTACGCCTCGAACCTCGAGAATCTAGCCTGCGCCGGAGTGCCGATGCACCATCCAGTCACAAGGAAGATAATTGGCGTCTTGGACCTGACCTGTTGGCGTCCGGACGCCGGGCCGCTGCTCATGGCCATGGCCCGGGCCGCGGCGGCACAGATTCAGGAATCCCTGCTCGCCAACGAAGAACACCGTGACCTTGCCCTGTTACGGGGTAAGAGTTCGGTGATGGCGTGGGTGGGCGGGCCGAAGGCCCGGCCGGTGTTGCCGGTCGGGTGGTTTTCGGCTTGTGGGTGGGGTTAGGGCTCGGGCCCGTCGGGTGGGCCGTCCTGGGGTGGGTCGGTGCTGGGAGGGCTGCCGGTCTGGGTGGTGGTCTGCCAGGTGAGGAAGGGTTCGAGGGCGGGGCCGGCGGGTGCTTTCCCGCCGGCTGTGGCGCAGGCGTTCAGGTAGCCGGTCAGGAACGCGAGGGGTTCACGGCCGTTACGCTCCGCGGTGGCGACGATGGTCCAGACCCGGGCGGCGAGGTGCGCGGCCCACTCAGCGTGTGCGCCGTAGTAGTTCTTCCGCCCGACGACCGGGGTCCGTAGCGCTCTCTCGGCAGCATTGTTGTCAAGATCCAGGTCGGGGAAGTCCTGGTGGCGGGCCAGCCCGTCCCATTCCCGGTCCAGGGTCGCCAGGACCTTCTTCGCCGCCGGGTGCAGGCTGTGGATCGCCGCCTCCGCGCGCCGCGCCGTGTCGATCGCCCTCAGCGCGGCCTCGAACGCGCCGGCGGCCTCGCGGTAGCCGCCGGTTGTGGGCTGCTCGGCGGCGAGGGCGCGGTGAGCGAGGTAGAGCATCCCGATCCGGGCGACCCACTGGTCGGCCCAGTACCGCAGTTGGGGGTGGGCGTCCCCGGCCCGGATGAAGTACCGGCGGATGTGTGCCCAGCACCAGAGCGGGTCGACTCCGTCGACGCGGCCCAGGGACTGGTAGACGGTGTAGAAGTCCGACGAGACGACGAGGCGACATCCGTCGGACAGCGCCCCGGCGGCCCGGTCGATCCCGAAGTGCTTCTCGACCGGGGCAGCCGAGCGGGTCGGGTCCATCCGGAACACCACCGTGTCGGCGGCGACGAACACCCACAGCCACCAGCGGGTCCCGTCCTTGCCCTCGACCCGCTCGAACACCCGCCACGTCGTCTCGTCCGCGTGGACATGACCGGCGGCGGCGTTACGCGCCACGATCTGCTCATCGAGCCCGCCGAGCAGTCCATGCACGTCCTTCAACGCCCCACACAGAGTGCCCTCGGCAACACCGAGCCCGGCGGCGGCCAGCGCCCGAGCGATCCGGTGCAACGGCAGGCCCAGGACGTACTTCTCGTAGAGAAGGCGGGCGAGGAACCCCGCGGTGAACCGGCCCTTGGGAATCGGTTTGGGTGGCACCGGCGCGGTCACTGTCCGCGGCCCCGGACATGTGCAGCACCGCCGATACCGCCGCCGCCGATGCACGATCCGGGTGATCACGACCTGCCAGTCGACCTGTTCGCTGTCGTCGGTCCCCAACGGCGTGAACGCCACCCCACACCCGGGGCAGGCACGGTCGACCTCGGGCACATCATGGATCTCCTCGCGGGTCTGCAGATGCGAGTAGTCCCGCCGGCCATGCCCCCGGCTCCCCGGCCGCTGCCCGCGTTGACGCGCCGGCCGGCCGGCATCCCCACCGCCCGAATCCTGCCGATCTTCTGGTTTCTCATCCACAGCCGACGACGGGCCGGTCTTCTCCGAGGAACGACCGAACAGCATCCGGGACAGCACCGCGACCTGCTCGCTCAACTCCTCGACCCGCAGCTGCAGCTGCCCGACACGGGCCTCGGCTTTCTCCGCACACTCCTCGGCCCGCTCGGCACGCCCACGCCAGTACGCCACCTCGGTGACATCATCGGTGACAGACAGAACAGACACACCACCCAGGACACATCACCAGCGTCCTCGGTATCAGGAACTACACCCGACGTATCACGAAGAGCCCACAACCCCCCACCAGCATCCCGCGGACACTCCGCCCGACTCCCGCCACAGCCACGACACCGCCACACGGCGGAACCAGCCCCTCCACGCCATCGCCGAATACTTACGTTACGGGAGTATCTCAGGACATGCCAACGGATTTCCGGCGTGGTGCTCGGCCTCAACGACGACGTCGTCATGATGAACGAGCACGCGCGCCAACTACTCGACCCCCGCGACCAGTCGGTGCTGATCGGGCGCATCACCGATGTCGTCGCCAGACGCCGTGCCACCACCCTGATGATGGAACTGCCCAGCGGAACCTGGGCCCGCGTGCACTGCCGGACAGTGGCAACGGAGAGGGCCACCGACGGGGCGGTGGCCCATGTCCGTTTTGTCGAAGCGCCGCGCCCGCGGCATGCGGACACCGCTCTGACGCGGCTTCCGCTGCCCGGCATCGTCGGCTCCGGAACTCTATGGACCCGTGCCTGCCGGGAAGTGGACGCGGCTGCGCAAGCAGGTGAGTGGGTGATATTACGAGGAGAGCCCGGCGTGGGCAAAACAGCCCTGGCCCGGGCCGTGTGCCAGCGGCATGATCCGTCCGCGTGGTTCTCCGTTGTCGACGGCCACAACACTACTGTTCGGGAGTGGGGGACCCTTCTCCGCCACGAACTGAGCCGTAGCCGGGGCACGCTGGTGGTACGCCACGTCGATCGCATCGACCCCTATCGGCTGCATGTGCTGGCGTCCGCCTGCCAAGCAGCGGAGGCGGGCGGCCGCCGGGATCTGCCGTGGGTAGTCCTGACGCTCAGCGCCGACGACAAACCCCTCGGCCCCCTGATGCGCTACTTCCCGCGTTGCATCGAAGTGCCCCCGTTGCGGCACCATATCGATGATCTGCACCAAATCGTGCCGTTCCTGCTGGTAAAACTTACCCGTGGCGGCCAACTCGCCTGCTCCCCGCAGGCTATGCAAGCACTGTTGCGTACCAGTTGGCCAGGCAACATCGAGCAGGTGCGGCAGGTGCTGCGCAAAGTCATCCAGGTTCGCCCCGCAGGCACGATCATGGTCGGTGACCTGCCGCCGGAATGTCACACGGTCACCCGCCGGGTTCTCGGAGCCATGGAGGCGATCGAGCGGGACGCAATAGTGCAGAGCCTGCTCAGTGCGGACGGGAACAGGACCCTCGCGGCGCGGGCTCTCGGCATGTCGCGAGCGACGATCTACCGCAGAATCCGGCAGTACGGCATCGAGATCCCCGCTCCCAGCGTGTAGACGCAATCTTGCGTGGAGCCCACGGGAGCAGAGTGCGGGGAGCAGAGTGCGGGGAGCAGCAGCCCTACGACAGGCCGCAGTGGCGGTCCCTAACGTGGGAGGCCCATCATGGCTGCGCGGTCGCGACCCGGTCCCGGCCGGAGCGCTTTGCCTGGTAGAGGGCCACGTCGGCGCGGATGAGCAGGTCGCCAAGCCCGGAATCGTCCGGGTTCAGCATCGCCACCCCCACGCTGACGGTGACCGGGAGCGGACCGTCGGCGGTAGCCACCGGGCTGGCCCCGATCGCCTGCCGAAGCCGCTCGGCGAGAACACCCGCCGTCGCAGCCGGGCAGCCCAGCACGGCCGCGAACTCCTCGCCGCCGATACGGCCGACGATGTCCTGCGGGCCCAGCGTGCCCTGCACGCGCCGAGCGACCTCGGCGAGAACCGCGTCACCCACAGCATGACCGTGACCGTCGTTGACCTGCTTAAAATGATCAATATCGATCATGAAGGCAGCCAGCGACCGCGCCGCATGCAGATGCCCGCGGACCAGAGCATCGGCCTGCTCGAAGAAATGACGCCGGTTCGCCAGCCCCGTCAGCGGATCACTGTCCGCAAGCCGCTGCGTCTCCTCGAACAGGTAGGCGTTCTCACAGGCCGCCGCCGCCTGGCCCAGCACGGCATAAGCCAGACGAGCCTGCCTGGGATTGTAGCCACCAGCAGCCCGCGAGGCGATCAGAACGACGACGGTGGGGGCCGGCCGGCACAGCGCCGGCACGGCCAGCCAGCTGCCCACCGGGTAGCGCTGGCCGGGGAGCACCTCCGGCAGCCTCCGGTGCGGCCCGATCATCCCACCGCCGTGGAACGCCAGCAGCAGAGGGGAATCCGGAAGCGGGACGATCATCGCCCCGACCGCCCGGGTATCCACCTGGCCGTGGACCGCCACGACCCGCAACGTTCCGCACGGTTCCCGGGCCAGCGCCCACGCCGCCTCGCACGGAAGCTGCGCGGCAGCCGCCGTCATGACCCGCCCGAGGATCTCCGGCGGAGTCACCGCCCTGGTGGTCTCGACGACGACCCGGTGCATCGTCTCGGCCAGTTCCCGCTGCTGGCGCTCGGCCATCAGCAGCCTGCGCAACTCCGCCGCGTCGGCCTCGCGAAGCGAGATCAGTTCCCGGTCGTGCCCCGGCACGGCGAGAAGCAGGACATCCTGGATCTGGTTGGCGACCATGCCCGCCATGACCGCCAGCAGCGGCCCGGCATCCCGGCGCGGACAGGTGAGATCGAACAGGCCCAGCGTCTGCCCCGTCACCGGATCACGCAGGGGAACACCGGCGCAGGCGAACTCGCCGAGGGACTCCGCGTAGTGCTCCTGACCGAACACGTGCGCCGGCCTGTGCTCCTCAAGAGCGGTACCGATGCCGTTGGTGCCGACAAACCGCTCGGCATAACTAAATCCGGGCAGCAGCGATACGCGGTCCAGCCGGCGTTCGAATGCGGCGTCGCCGGTGCACCGCATGAGCACCAGACCGTTCGCGTCGGTGACGATCGCGCTGACGGCCTGCCTGGCCAGCCGATCGGCGAGCTGGCACAGGACCGGTTCGGCCGCGCGCGCGACAGGTACGTCAAGGTCCGACGCGGCGAGGAGGGGCTCGGGGCTGTCCGCGGCCACCGCCCACCGCCGCGACCGCATCCACGACTCGCGGATCGGATCCCGCACCCCACCGGACTCGCTGGTCTCAGCCGAGATCTCAGCCGAGATCTCAGCTGAGATCCCGGCGGTGAGGAACCGCTCGCGCAGCCGCTCGAGCGAGGCTCCTTCCCCACCGTTGAGGCGAAGCCCCGAGGCCCGTCCGGCTCGCCGAGACGGTCTTGACCGATCCGGCATGACGCACCTTCCCGCACCTTTAACCGTGTGACCTGGGGCAAGTATATGCCGCTTGGACCTGAGCTCAGAATCATAGTCCGCTTAGCCCGGCCTGCCAGGGGAGACAAAAATCGCGGAGAAAGTGATATCCAGTATTTTTCTTCCGAAAATCGGTCTTTCGGGCGGTTGGTAGGTTGACGCCTCCTGCCATCGGCGCCGTCAGCCGGTGAGCAGACCTCGCAGGAACAGCCGCACCCACCGTCGGGGGGCCGCCGGTGAGATCCCGTCACCGGGCATCAGGCTGAGCACCGGCACGAAGTCGTCCGCGGTGACGTCGGAGTGGAGGACGCCCTGACGATGCGCGATCTTCACTAGGTGACTCAACGCGACCTTCGTACCGCTGATGACGCCCGAAGCGCGGAGGGCCCCTCGGAGTTGCACGCCTGCGCGTACTTCGCCACCAGCCGCGGCGTTTTCTTCTCGCCGGAGCCGCCCACCATGGTCGACTGCAGAATCGTCGGCGGCCCCAAACCTAGGCGACCTCGACGGTCCGCATGCCGATCACACTGGATGCACGTCCTGACCGTCATCGGCCGCTCGCGACCTCGGTAAGTGTCAAGCGGCCTTTGGGCAGTTGCTTCAGGGCAGCCGCCCTCGGCCCGACCGGACCGGTCGCCAAGATTCGATCTTCGTGTGCGCCGTGGATGGGCTCATTGTGGGTGCGGATGTCCCGACACGGAGAGGCACCCACAGGCATGCTCCGGCACGGAAAACGCCGTGAGCTGGGAGAAGGCGGCATCACCAGGAACCTTGCGGCATGAGCCGGCACGCGCCCGTGCGACTTGCAATCGAGCGGCTACTGATTCGAGTCCCCTCACCAGCTCCAATGACAGGGCTTTCAGGATTGTACCGCGTTACCGGTCGCCATTCTATTAGGATATAAAAATTCGTCGGCGTGTCGGCCGCCAGTTGACCGACAGGCGAGAAAGTGTCGCTTTTTGTCGGAGGATGCAGGTGCGCCAAGTCGAAGTGAAGTACTCGGTGACCGACCCGGCTACGGTCACGGCAGCGCTTCGAGCGGCCGGTGTGGACCTCACCGATCCGGTGTTTCAGGATGATCAGGCATTCGCGCCGGTGGCTCGCACCGTGTGCAGGGTGTCGAACCACACGAACGCCCCGGTCAGGGCCAGGGGTGCCAGCAGCGCACGGAACTCGGCGTTCTCGTTGGTCTTCGCGTCGATCTCCCGCTGGCCGACCATCGCCCCGGCGCCGGGGGAAACGACCCCGAGCAGGTGAACCTGGCTGCCATCGGCACGTGTCGCCCCCCGGCCGGTCTCCCGTCCACCGCGTACGCCCGCACCGGGAACAGCCGCACCACTGTTCACGTCCACCGCCCCGGGCGGGGACGCCGCGGTACCAGCGACCACATCCGCGAGATCAGCCGGCATGTCGGCGAGCGGCGGGTCAAGCAACGCGACCGCAAGCGCCTGATCGTCGGCCCTGTCGAGGAACCGGCGGATCGTCGACTAATCCGGCAGCAGATGCCCGCTCCACGAATTCCACGGCAGCCGTAACCGGACCCGCTCCGCCCACGTCGTGGCCGCCAGCCATTCCGTCACCACCACGCTCGCCGGCACGTCGCCGTCCGATGCAGCTCCACCGTACGGCGCACCATCCGACGGCGCACCATCTGAGACACCGTCGGCTGCCGCCCGCCACCGGACGCGGCGTGGGTGAGGCGGAAGCGGTAGCTGGCGGCGGTCTGGCCGGTACCGAAACGGTTCGTAACGCAATGCGATGACCTCGGTGTCGCAGCCGCCGCAGCGCAGCACCTCGGCCATCTACACGGGAGTTATCGCCTCCGGATCGTCGACGATTAGCCGGGCGCCCCGCCACCGTTGCGTACAAGGTGGCCGGGGCCGTCTGGTCCGTCACGCGTCACTCTTCTCGGAGGCGGACGGGCGCGGCGCGAGCGGGAGCGAGTGTGGCGAGGGCCGCGGTGGGCACGTCCGGTGTGGGTGGGGTGAGCCCCCCGAGACTCACCCCACCCACGCCGAAGGCCAGTCATCGCTGGCATGCGGCGGTCACTGGCCGAGCCGTCGCCACCAGGCACTGATGGACGGCGGTCGGCTGCGCCGAGCCGCGACCTTGGCTGAGGCTGCGGCTCAGCCGTCGTCGTCATCGCCGTTGATGGTGGTTGGGTTCACGGCCGCTCCCTTCTGCCGGGATCGGGACTCGCGGTCACGGCGAACATCCGCCGGCCGGCCCGTCACCCGGAGGGCGACCGTCAGCGCACGGGCGCACGCTGAGCACGAAGCGAGAACGAAAGCCCGCTCCCAGCACCGCACCGCCAGGGGCTACAGACATCACCGCCGACACGAGCCATGGACGTCACCGACCGACGGCGTCACGAACGGCAGGCGTCACGAACGGCAGGCGTCACGAACGGCAGGCGTCACGAACGGCAGGCGTCACGAACGGCAGGCGTCACCAGCAGCCGCGGAGGTCACCGACGGCGGGCGTCACTGGTCCCAGTCAGTCTCGGAAAGAACGAGTGGGCGCCGGTTCCAGGAGTGCCGCGAACGCATGTTCGTGGGATCAAAGTCGAGCAGGACGCCTGGCCGACCCCGGCGGCACGGACCGCACCCGCCCGGCGGCGGGGACTGACCCTCGTCAGCCCGCCTGTGCCTTGGCGGCGGCCTTCATCGCCTTCTTGTACTCCCGGACCTGGTCACGGGTGGCAACGTCAGTGATGTCCGCGATGGAGCGGAACGTGCCCTCGTCCCCGAACGGCGCGGAGGCCTCCCGCCATCCCGGTGGGGTCACGCCAAGCTGTTTACCCAGCAGCGCCACAAAAATCTTGGCCTTCTGCTGACCGAACCCCGGCAGCGCCGCCACCCGCCTCAGCAGTTCCTTACCGTCGGCCGCGGTCGTCCACACGCGGGCCGCGTCGCCGTCGTAGGTGTCCACGATGAGCTGACACATGGCCTGTACCCGCTTGGCCATCGAGCCAGGGAACCGGTGCAGCGCCGGCACCTGCGAGAAGATCGCGCCCAGGGCGTCAGGGTCGTACTTCGCCAACTCCTCCGCATCCAGCGGCTGGCCGAGGCGTCGGGTCAGCTCATGGGGCGCGGCAAAGGCACGCTCAAGAGGAATTTGTTGATCCAGCACCATCCCGATCAGCAACGCCAACGGATCGCTCGTCAGCAACTCGTCCGCCTCGGCGATCTGGCTCAGATGCAATCCCACGCCAACACCGTAGCCGACCGCATCGCATCCGCCGCCCGGTCGTTGATCAGGTTGTGTAGTCGGTGTAGTCCCGACAGGCGGCGTAGTCGTCGGCATCCAGGTAGTGGCACCAGGGTGACTGTGAATCGGGGAAGCGAAGTCGACTGGTGCCCTTCCAACTCGCAACCTCGACGTGGCGACCAAGATCCCTCACGGTCCATGTCGGCCCGAGGTGCCCGAGGGCAAGAACGCGGTGCAAGCGGAGAGATGGACGTTCTGGTAGTCCAGGAAGACAGCGACTCGTGGGGTCATGACGTAGCCGACCTCGAAAAAGGCCCCGCCAGTCCCGGAGGACGGCGGGGAGTAAGTGGCTCTCTGGGCCGTCAAACGCCGGCACGGTCGCCCGCTGCCGACCTTCGCTCCAGCAGCCGCCAACCGGATCGTGACGCTACGCAGCCAGGCCGGCGCGGACCGTCTCGTTCCACTGAACCCGTCGAGCGCGGGCCACTTACCCAGGCACCGGCCCCGCCGAAATCGACGATCACCGTCGTGTGGTTCACCGCCGCGCGTCCGACGTCGTCCGCTCGTCTCATTCGATGAACCGCGGCCGAGCCAGAGACACCCCGGCACCATCCACCTCGGCGACCCCGTCCCCTCGGGCGGTCCCCGCAGCTGGGTAACCGGCGCGATGCGCCAGGCTCCCGCTCAGGGCTGGGCGAGGCGGGTGACGAAGTCGGCCACGATCGCCAGCTCGGCGTCGTCGTAGCGGCCGAGCGACTCCATCAGGCCGGCTCCCTTGGAACCGTAGAACGCGCCCAAGTCCGCGGCGATCCGCTCCCGGCGCGGGACAGGATGGCCTTCCTCCGGTTCTCGGCGGAGCGCTCCCGGCGGACGTGACCGACGCGCTCGAGGCGGTCGAGCGCTCCGGTGACAGTGCCGGTCCGCAGGCCGCTCAGATCGGCCAGCCGCCCTGGTGTCAGCGGTCCGCGCATCTCGCGCAGTGTCAGAACGGCGCGTCGCTCGTGCCGAGTTCGATCTCCTTCGCCCCCTCGTGGCTGTAGAGGACCGCTCCTGCGATCAACCGGACGACCGCGGCGAGGACGTCCGTATGTCACGATCAAGGGGGGTGCGTCGTCAGATCGGCATGAGTAGGATTGTGATCACCGGATCCACTGGCGTCATCGGGCGGCGCGCCATCCGGGAGCTGCACGCCACCGGCCACCACGTGAGGGGCGTAACCCGGTCCGCGCCCGGCCGCGAGCGGCTGGCCAGCCTTGGGGTCGATGCCGTCGACGCCGACGTCTTCGACGAGGCTTCGCTGAGCCGGGCCTTCGACGGGGCGGAGGTCGTCATCAACCTGTTGACCCACATCCCGAGCGCCGATCGTATGGCCGACCCGTCAGCCTGGGCCGAGAACGACCGACTGCGCACGAAGGCGTCGGCGGCGATCGCACGGGCGGCCCAGGCCGCCCGTGCGCGCCGGCTCGTCCAGGAGTCGATCGCGTTCGTCTATGCCGACGGCGGCGACGCGTGGCTCGACGAGGACGCACCGCTCGCGGGGGGCGGCGTGACAACGTCCGCGCTGACCGCCGAGGATCACGCGCGCGAGATGTTCGACGGCGACACCGTCGTGCTGCGCTTCGGGCTGTTCCTCGGACCGGACAGCGGCTCCACGCTGGCCACTGTGGAAGCCGCACGGCGGGGAACTTCGATCGCGGCCGGACCACCCGGCGCCTACCGGCCGACGCTCTGGCTGGAGGACGCGGCATCGGCCGTCGCCACTGCACTGAGCGTCCCCGCCGGGACCTACAACGTCGCTGACGCCGACCCACCTACAAACGCCGAGATCGATGCCGCGTTGGCCGCCGCCGTCGGGGTCACGGCACTGCGGCCGAGGACGCCAGGGGACGGGCCGATGAGCCGCTCCCAGCGGGTGTCGAGCCGACGGCTGCGCGAGGCGGGCGGCTGGGCGCCGCGCCTGCGCGCGGGTACGGAGATCTGGGGCCGGATCACCACATGACCATTCTGGAGCGCTTCACGCAGGCACGCCCTCGGCTGCTACGGCTCGCATACAGCGAGCTCGGTGACCTCGGCGAGGCCGAAGAAGTGGTCCAGGATGCCTGGCTGCGGCTCGCGCGCGCGGACCACGCGGCAATCGAGAACCTGGATGGCTGGCTGACCACGGTCGTCGCTAGGCTCGCCCTTGATCGCCTCCGGTCCGCTCGGGCGCGCCGCGAGATCTACGTCGGCCCGTGGCTCCCAGAGCCGCTCGGGTCGGGTGACCCGGCAGACCGTGTCACGCTCGACGAATCCGTCAGCTACGCCTTGCTAGCGGTGCTCGAGCAGCTCTCACCGGCGGAACGCACGGCGTTCGTGCTGCACGACGTGTTCGACATACCGTTCGGCGAGGTCGCCGAGGTGGTCGGCCGCACGCCCGAGGCAGTGCGGCAGCTCGCGGCGCGTGCCCGCCGCCACGTCAGGCGCGAGCACTCGCGTTTCGTGGCCTCGGGTGAGGAGCACGATCGCGCCGTACGGGCGTTCGCGCTGGCAGTGGCCGAGGGCGACCTCGGCGGTCTCCTCGCCGTTCTCGACCCGGATGTCGTCTGGAGGTCGGATGGCGGCGGTCACGCGGTAGCGGCACGCAGACCGCTGCACGGCGACATTCGGGTCGCGCGAGCATGGGTGGCGCTTAGCCGCAGGCTCGACCACCCGATCGAGACCACGCTCAACGGGCAACTCGGGCTGGTGATCCCGAGTCACGACGGCCACCGCGCAGCGCTTTCGTTCGCGGTGAGTGACAATCGGATCACGCGCATCGACGTGGTCCGCAATCCGGAGAAGCTGCGACGAATCTGAAAAGCATGGGGACGAGGCGCTGAGTCGCACCGAGCGCGACCACTCTCCCGCGCTCCACCCGAGAGATGTTCCAACGACGTTCCTTGTTTATCCGGCTTGCTGGTCTAGGACCATGCCCACCAGGAGCGCCAGGGGGTCCTCGGTGATGAAGGCGTCCGCCTCTGGATCGCCGGACAGGTGCAGGCCCATGCCCGTCAGGGTATCCACGACGAATACCCCGCCGGACTGGTGCGTCCGGCGGGGTGGGGCGTCAGGGACGCCAGACCACTTCCACCCGTTCGGGGTCGAAGCGGTTCGTTGGGCCGTCAGCCGCCTTCAGTACGACGGCCTCGATGACGGTACTAATGATCTCCCAGCGCTGCTCCAGCTCCAAAGAGGGCCAGCCCTCGGCCAGGTTCGTGACCTTGGGGCCGGTGTGGGCGCGTAGCCACTCGGCCTGCTCCGCCCTCAGGTGCAGGATGGATTGCTCCTGCTCGCGCACACGGGGGAAGACGTACGGGCCGGGCAGCTCGTCCCGGTCATAGGCACCCATGAGTTTCGCGATCTTGGCCTCCGCCTTGGCCAACTCGCCCGCCCTTGGCCACCTGCCCACCTCGGCCTCGACGTCGCGGCCTGCCAGGTAGGCCAGGACCAGCTCGGAGACAAGGTCATCAACATGGCGGCCTGTGACGCCGACCTTGCCGCACCCGCCCGCGGTGACGGCCTTGCAGGCGTAGTGGTGCTTGCCCCACCGCCGGTCGTAGCCGCCCATCAGGTGGCGGCCGCGGAACCCGCAGCAGATGATCCCGGACAGCAGATACTTCCGTCCGCCGATGTGGACGTGCTTGGAAACCCGGCTGGGGTCGCGGAGCTTCGCCACCACCGCCTCCCAGACATCCAGGTCCAGGATGGGCTGCTGCTGGCCCTTGACCGGCTGGCCGTCCGCGTCCACCACGTAGCGCTTCTCCAGCGGGACGGAGGTCGGGCCGTACACCCGGTAGCCGACGATGCGCGGGGACAGGTAGATGTTGCGCAGGACGGGTTTTTGCCACTTCTTGCCCATGGCGCTGGCGATGCCAAGATCGTTCCACTGGCGACAGATGGTGTGGAGGCCGACGCCGGCCAAGATCTGATCCGCCCCCGCGACCAGGAGCGCCGCCGCCGGTTCGTCCTTGGTTTCCTTGTCGGCCAGCCAGCCGAAGGCACGGTTGCCCCCGACGGTAATGCCGGCCTGGGCCATGGCGAGGTGCTTGCGCCGAACCCGCTTGGAGGTGTCCAGGGACTGCCGCGCCTTGAGGGTGACGACGATCCGGGCCACGTCCCGCCCGTTGTCGGTGAGCAGGTCCAGGCTGCCGGAGATGTCAATGATGGGCCGCCCGTACTGGGTGACGACCTCGATGGCGTCTTCCAGGTCGCGCTGGTCCCGGGTGAGGCGGTCCACGTCAGCCACGACGATGCCGTCCAGGCGCTCCCCGTTGCGGGCGACGCCCCGCCGCAGGTCCCGCAGCACTTCCTCGTACTTCGGCCGGACGACGCGGTAAATGATCGTCCCATCCGGTTGCCGGATGCGGCGCTTCTTCCAGGCGGAGGTGTCAGGCTCGTCATAGGGGGCGTCCAGGAGGACGCCGCCGCGGCTCTCCACGAACGTCCGGCAGTCTTTTAGTTGGGTCTGCCGGTTGTTGATGTCCAGGCCGGACAGGACGGCGCGTTTCCTCGCCTCCGGCATAGTCTCCAGGTCCTTGGGGTCAATGAGCCTTTCCCGGTAACGATTCGTCACGTGACGTGATCGCAATGGTGTGTTGGTGTGTTGGGTGTCAGGCGGTTCTGCGGTGCTCGGTGTGGAGGATGACGAGGGCGGCTTTCACGACAAGTCCGATCTTCCAGGGGTCGATCGTGATGTTGTGGAGGAGTCGGAAGGTGCCTTTGAGCAGGGCGTTCGCGCGTTCACCGACGGCGCGTAGCGCGTTGTGGATCCGGTTGTGCGCTTTCTGTTCGTCGGTGAGGGTGCCGCCCTTGGGCTTCTTGTACGCGGTCGCGAGCGGCCCGGCCGGGTTGCCCAGCCCTTCGTAGCCGAGGTCGAACAGCACCTCGTGCAGGTCGGCGGTCCACTCGGCGAGAACCGGCAGCGCCCCGGAGGCTTTCAGGGCGGTCGAGTCGTGCTCGCGGCCGGGCCGCACGTCGGAGACCCACAGTGGCCAGCCGTCGTCCGGGGCGGAGAGCACCTGGATGTTGCCACCGTGGTTGGAGATCGTGCCGGACCACCACAGGTCCACGCCTTCGGTCGGGCCGGGCATGCGTAGCCGGTCGGTCTCGATGACCGTGCCGTCAACGATGAGATGCTCGTAGCCGGCGACCCTGGCCCGCATCAGCGCTTCACGCAGGTCCGGGGCCTGCCAGGCGAGCACGGCGACTCCCTCGTGCAGGTAGCGGTAGCCCACCGACCGGGACACCCCATGATCGGAGAAGAGCCGCCTGGCCCTGGTGCCGTCACAGAACCAGCGCAGGACCATCACGGCCTGTTCCAACGCGGACAGCGTCCGGGTGCCCTTGCGGGTACCACGACGTTGACGCTCCGCCACGAGAAGACCCGCCAGACGGAAAACGGTGTGATCGCCGAACGGCAGCTCGGCGGTGTATGTGAAACTCATCGAGGCGTGGGGTTCCTTCGGAGTTGCTCTTTGGTCGGAACAACTTCCTACCGGAGCCCCGCGCCTTCATCGTCTCCACCCCCAGGGACGCTCACACCCAGCGACGCTCACGGAGCGTCACCAAACGTTGCAGGGAAAGGCTCAATCTCAAAGGACAACCGAAGCAGGGGCGCAAAGTTCAGGCCGGTGAGGTCGCCGAAATGCGCCCGCGTGAGCACACTGAGCCTTTTCAATCTCTGTTTGTCTGATTCTTTCGGCCGTTGAGGATCACCAATTGACGAATTGAACGGGCACTGGTTCCGGTCGTTCCGTCATCTGGCGGCGGCGATAGTTGTTCGGGCGGTGGCCGGAGGGGTGCCGTAAATAGAGAAGTCCCCGGTAGATCACAGGGTGTCTACCCCACTGTGCCCTTGACCGAGGACTTCCGTTGCTAACCTACCCTGGTGTCGTCGACCTGCCCGAGTCGACCCTGACCTTCCTCGCGGGGCTGCTGGCCGAGGACCGCGCCCAGCGTCGGACCTGGCGCAAGCTGCCCCCACCCGAGCAGGCACTCCTGGTGCTCGTCCACCTCCGCAAGGGTGAACGCTACGAGCAGCTCGCCGAGGGCTTCCAGGTCAGTGTCGGCACCGTCCACAACTACATCCGCGAAGCCGTCCGCCTGCTCGCCACTCACGGCCGGACCCTGCTCGCCGCGGTCTGGATCTTCGCGTGGACCCAGAGCAACTTCCTCATCCTCGACGGCACCGTCGTGCGTACCAACCGTGTCCGCGCGCACAACAAGCTGTACTACTCGGGCAAGCACAAGTACCACGGCATCAACCTGCAGGGCCTCACCGACCCCTACGGCCGGCTGATCTGGATCTCCGAAGGGCTTCCCGGCTCCGTCCATGACCTCACCGCGGCCCGGATGCACGACATTCTCGATCTGATCGACCGCTCGGAGCTCTACCTCTACGCGGACAAGGGCTACGTCGGCGGCGAGGGCGACCGCCTCCTCGTCCCGATCAAGAAACCCAAGAACAACGACCTCCCCGACCGTGACAAGGAGGCCAACCGGACCCACGCCACCACCCGCTCACAAGGCGAACGAGGATTCGCGGTCCTCAAGAACTGGCACATATTCGACCGTTTCCGTGGCTGCCCACGCCGCGTCGGCACCTTCGCCCAGGCCGCCCTCGTCCTCGCCACCGAGGGCCTTTAGGAAAACCAACTTTGAAATGGCTCACTGTCAAAGATCATAATCTTGTTATGAGCTTTCTCGGGGCCGATTTTAGGCTCCACAGAGCTAAACCACGACCGCGAACCTGGCAGAGTTTTAGGTGGTTCGCCTATTGACGCCCCGCACCCGGCCTACGTCCCGGACGGAACCGCCCGGATAACCCCGGCGATCTTGGCCCACTTGTCGGCGCTCAAGGTGGGGGCGCGCTGGAGCTGGAGGCGCACCCATTCGGCCGCTGTCACCACGTGCTCCGGCCGCTTTATTCGTAAGGGCGGTGGTCGGCTCCGTACTGCATTTCCAGCAGCTGTTGCGCGACGAGCCGCCTCAACCGCCCCTCCTGGCGAAATCGAAACTGACGCATCTCCACGCCGCTGACTTCTTGGGCGGCCTGCCGCGCGCCCGCCGGCGTGAGCCGCGCCGTCTTCGGATGCACCCGGAACAGCAGATGCACCTGGTTGTGCTCAGGCACCGCCTCATCCAGGCTGGCCGCCGCCTCCCGCACCACCGCCAGCACCGCCGTCGCCAACCCAAGGCTGGTGGCGGCATGCACCCGCCCGCGGACGATGCCGAGGCCGGTCAAGGCGGGAAGGTCCCGCAGTAGCGGCTCCAGGTCCAGGGGCGAGGCGGCCGACCGGACGGGGGCCAGCTCCTTCGTCAGCTGGTCCAGGGGGTCCGGGACAGCGCCCACCCGCGAGGCGTCAGCCATTGGCGCGCTCCAGTCTCAGCGATCTTGGTGCCGCCAGCCAGGGTGGCCGACGGCCTGATGCGATCGAGGCTGCAACACAAACCCCCTGGTTGTGGGCGTCAACCAACCACCAACCGTTTCAGAGCTGGTTGGCTCGCCTGCCAACCACCCGGCCAACCAACCACCTCACTCCCGTCAAGCAGCAGGCCGCGTCTCTCCGGGATACTGAGGTGCTGACATGGGGGAGGGTCGTCGGTTGCCACCAAGCGATGAGGAGGAGGCAGTCCCGTTCGCGGCTCCGCGCACGGGCGGCCTGGCCGTGCCTGCCGCCAATGAGCCGGGGCGGTCGCCCGTCCTCACACCGGCTCAGCGCGTCGGCGCCGCGATGCGACAGGCCCGCGAGGGGCGCGGTTTTTCATTGCGCTATATGGGGGACAAAATAGGGAGGCACCACAGCACGCTGTCGCCGAATGAACTCGGTAATACGATGGCGACCGATAAGACGCTTCAGCTCTACGAGGAAGCCCTGCATCTACCTTCAGGCTCCCTGGTGCAGGTAAAGAAGGAGTCTCTTTCGCGGGGGCAAGACATCACCGGGGAAAAAGTTGGGGAAGCGGCCGATAGCCAACCGCAAACCGGTGCCGAACAAAGCGAGCCTCTGCTGTCGCCAGCTGAAATTGCGTCTGATCGCACCTTGAAAGACTTCGGGCCGTCCAGGGTATATACCGTTCAAGGTGTGCTCCGCAGTTGGCAAGGGCGATTGTTCCTGGCCGCCGCCGCAACCGTCCTCGCATTCTGGGCCGTCGCTCGTTACGCGCCCACATTCTACCCATTGGCTAGCCCGGTTCCAGATGCGAGTGACGCCCAGGCACTTCATTGTTCGTAAGAGTTCGGTGATGGCGTGGGTGGGCGGGCCGAAGGCCCGGCCGGTGTTGCCGGTCGGGTGGTTTTCGGCTTGTGGGTGGGGTTAGGGCTCGGGCCCGTCGGGTGGGCCGTCCTGGGGTGGGTCGGTGCTGGGAGGGCTGCCGGTCTGGGTGGTGGTCTGCCAGGTGAGGAAGGGTTCGAGGGCGGGGCCGGCGGGTGCTTTCCCGCCGGCTGTGGCGCAGGCGTTCAGGTAGCCGGTCAGGAACGCGAGGGGTTCACGGCCGTTACGCTCCGCGGTGGCGACGATGGTCCAGACCCGGGCGGCGAGGTGCGCGGCCCACTCAGCGTGTGCGCCGTAGTAGTTCTTCCGCCCGACGACCGGGGTCCGTAGCGCTCTCTCGGCAGCATTGTTGTCAAGATCCAGGTCGGGGAAGTCCTGGTGGCGGGCCAGCCCGTCCCATTCCCGGTCCAGGGTCGCCAGGACCTTCTTCGCCGCCGGGTGCAGGCTGTGGATCGCCGCCTCCGCGCGCCGCGCCGTGTCGATCGCCCTCAGCGCGGCCTCGAACGCGCCGGCGGCCTCGCGGTAGCCGCCGGTTGTGGGCTGCTCGGCGGCGAGGGCGCGGTGAGCGAGGTAGAGCATCCCGATCCGGGCGACCCACTGGTCGGCCCAGTACCGCAGTTGGGGGTGGGCGTCCCCGGCCCGGATGAAGTACCGGCGGATGTGTGCCCAGCACCAGAGCGGGTCGACTCCGTCGACGCGGCCCAGGGACTGGTAGACGGTGTAGAAGTCCGACGAGACGACGAGGCGACATCCGTCGGACAGCGCCCCGGCGGCCCGGTCGATCCCGAAGTGCTTCTCGACCGGGGCAGCCGAGCGGGTCGGGTCCATCCGGAACACCACCGTGTCGGCGGCGACGAACACCCACAGCCACCAGCGGGTCCCGTCCTTGCCCTCGACCCGCTCGAACACCCGCCACGTCGTCTCGTCCGCGTGGACATGACCGGCGGCGGCGTTACGCGCCACGATCTGCTCATCGAGCCCGCCGAGCAGTCCATGCACGTCCTTCAACGCCCCACACAGAGTGCCCTCGGCAACACCGAGCCCGGCGGCGGCCAGCGCCCGAGCGATCCGGTGCAACGGCAGGCCCAGGACATACTTCTCGTAGAGAAGGCGGGCGAGGAACCCCGCGGTGAACCGGCCCTTGGGAATCGGTTTGGGTGGCACCGGCGCGGTCACTGTCCGCGGCCCCGGACATGTGCAGCACCGCCGATACCGCCGCCGCCGATGCACGATCCGGGTGATCACGACCTGCCAGTCGACCTGTTCGCTGTCGTCGGTCCCCAACGGCGTGAACGCCACCCCACACCCGGGGCAGGCACGGTCGACCTCGGGCACATCATGGATCTCCTCGCGGGTCTGCAGATGCGAGTAGTCCCGCCGGCCATGCCCCCGGCTCCCCGGCCGCTGCCCGCGTTGACGCGCCGGCCGGCCGGCATCCCCACCGCCCGAATCCTGCCGATCTTCTGGTTTCTCATCCACAGCCGACGACGGGCCGGTCTTCTCCGAGGAACGACCGAACAGCATCCGGGACAGCACCGCGACCTGCTCGCTCAACTCCTCGACCCGCAGCTGCAGCTGCCCGACACGGGCCTCGGCTTTCTCCGCACACTCCTCGGCCCGCTCGGCACGCCCACGCCAGTACGCCACCTCGGTGACATCATCGGTGACAGACAGAACAGACACACCACCCAGGACACATCACCAGCGTCCTCGGTATCAGGAACTACACCCGACGTATCACGAAGAGCCCACAACCCCCCACCAGCATCCCGCGGACACTCCGCCCGACTCCCGCCACAGCCACGACACCGCCACACGGCGGAACCAGCCCCTCCACGCCATCGCCGAATACTTACCATTGTTCCGACGATGCTCGGACAGCCGCAACCATCAATACCGAGTTTTCAGACGGCAGGTTTGCGCTCGACTTTCGCGGTTTTCTTGATCTCCAATTTTATGGTTGACGTCGCGTGAGACGTGTTCTGTGCGTGTTTGGTGTGCTGGTTCGTGGTGGGGTGTTTGAGCTGGTTTGCGGTCTCGGGTCGATGTCTGTTTTGTCTGGTTCCCGGGCTGTGGGGCCGGGATGGGGGCTGGTCAGGCCGCGAGGGCGCTGTCGGTGGTGGCCCAGGCGAGGCGGAGGGTGTGGATTTCCGCGTCGGTCGGGTTCGCGGGCCGTGTGGGCTGATATTGGGTGGTGATCAGGACGCGGCGGAGCTTGACGGCGAGGTCGGCGGTGCAGGGGCGGGTCTTGGTGGTGTACCAGGGGGTGCGGGCGCGGTGGTCGGCGGCGTCGCCGTGGTGGTGGCCGGTGGTGAGGTACCAGGCGAAGGCGAGGGTCTGGCAGGCCAGGCCGAACGGGACGGTGCGTTCGACGGCGGCGGTGAGTCGGTTGCGGGCCTGGCCGACCCCGAAGATCTGCTTCGCGTCCGCGATCGCGACCTCGATCGACCAGCGGGCCGCATAGCGGGCGACGAGCTCGGCGGGCCTGGTCAGGGTGTCGGTCGTGACGAGCGCGAGGTCGTAGGTCCCGGGCCGGTCGGTGTCGCGGACGAGGACGACGGTGACGGGGCGGGGGCCGAACACTCCGTACCACAGGCAGCGGATGACCGCCGTGTGCACGGTCCCGGCGCGGCCGTAGCGGGTCACGGCCGTCGGGCGGAACGTCGCGGCCGCGGCGAGCTGGGCGAGGGAGGGCAACCGGTCGCCCTTGAGTCGGGGCCGGCCACGTCTCCCGGTGCGGGGTGGGGCGGGGGCGAACAGGGCGGCGTCGCGGCGGAGCCGGGTCGTCCAGGTCACCGAGGCCGGCAGTCCCCTGAGCTCGTCGCCGGCGTAGGCGGCATCCGCGACGACGTGGACCCGGCGGGCGGGGAACGCCCCGGCCAGCTGTTCGACCGCGCGGGCGGCCAGCCAGAGCCGCGAGGCCGAGACGGTGTCCTTGCGGACCAGGCGGGCCAGGACCGGCAGGCAGACCGGCCGGCCGAGCAGCGGCGCCGGCACGACGAGGCCGACGATCACCCAGTTGTTGCCGAACCCGACCTGGTCTGGCCCCTTCGCGGATCCGTCGTGGAACCAGCCCACCGCCCACACCTTCTTCCCCGCCCGGTGGAACAGGGTGTCATCGACGACGACGTGCAGCGGCCCGGCCGGGACGAGGCGGTCGACGACGAGCCGGGCGAGCGCCAGGCCGACCTTCTCCGGCGACCAGACCGCCCGCGCGAAAAACCGGTGCGCCCGGTCGTGCGGCCACAGCGTGGACAGGCCCGCGCCGACGAGCATCCCGCACACCGTGCGCCGCCCGCCGGTGGCGAGCATCCCCACGACGAGCGCCCGGAACGTCCGGAACGACGGCGCGGTGAAACACGGCCGGAAACCCTCCAGCAGCACCGCCAGAGAAACCGGTATCGTCACGTCCGGGAGCATCGGCGTCCAACTTTCGGGTTGGTACAGGAAACGCTGATGCTCCCGCCACCAGCCCCTCGCGCTGGCCTTCCACCCCTCCGCCACGCACCGCGATACCACCGGCAGGCACCAGGGAATCATCCACCCGAAAGCAATCGGGAAAATTATCCAGCCGTTGCCAGACACTGATCTGGATCAAGAAAACTGCGAAACTCTAGCTGGAAGCGAAGCTACGCGGCTGGCTGGCCGGAGATTCAGCCGAGGCTCCCCTGGTGGCAGAAGTCCTATTGGAAGTTCTGAGCGAAGCGCGAACGCTCCTACACACCAATTACGTACTCAAAGTCGGCGCGGCAGATCAATCCTGAATTTAATTCGGCCCAGCGAGGTTAGGCGCCGATCTGGATTGGATATTGGACTATATGGATGGTCGCTATACCCGACATGCATGGCGCCCCCCATGATGTGCCGCTCACCGTTGCCGTAGGCGTCCCGGGCCGGGTTGAGGTCACTCCCCGGTCCGGGTCGTCACCACGGCCAGCGAGGGAGCGCGGATGCCCGGGACGGTGTACGGCTACATCAGGACGGAAGACGACGACGAAGCCGAGGTAGACCGCCTGCATGATCGGCTCGGTTCCCACGCCGCCGCCGGGGCCAGGCCCTCGCCGATGTGTTCGTGGACCGGAACATGCCGCCGGGCCAGCTCATCCGCCCCGGCCTCACGCTGCTACTGGATGCGGTCCGGCGCGCGGACGGTGCCATCGTCATCGTTCCCGACCTCTATCACCTCTCCTCGCTCATTGCTGCACGGCGCGCAATCGAAGCAGAAATCAGTGAGGCCGGTGCGCGGCTGATTGCGACCGCGGCCGCCGGCGACGACGTCGGGGCTCAGCCGTCGTGACGGCCCCGGCGACCTCGACGAGCGCACGCCCACGCCTGGCGCGCTCGTCCACGGTCCGGCAGTTCGAGGCCACGGCCAAGACGGTGAGCGCGGCCCGCCAGCACACCACGGCGACGTTGGCTGCCTGGGGATTGGCCGCAGTTGCGGATACGGCGGAACTGCTGGCCTCGGAGCTCGTGACCAACGCGTGCCGGGCGTCGGCAGGCCGGAGCGGCGTGATCGCCATGCGCCTGACCCGCACGGACGCCGATTTGGTCATTGAGGTCTGGGATGCCAACCAGACCGCGCCGGTGCGGCGAAAGCCTGGAGACGACGCCGAAGGTGGGCGCGGGCTTTTGCTGGTGGACGCCCTGAGCGCCCGGTGGGCGTACTACCGCCCCCGCTCCGGCGGCAAGGTGGTCTGGTGCAGCCTGCCTCTGGCGGCCCCGGCCCACGTCCTCCCCGAGGACGCCGAACCGCTACCCCACCGTCCGGCCTCATCCGGCCCCGCCCAGCCCGCCGAGGTCTTCACGGACCTGGTGGTGCTCCGGCGGGTGGCTGACGGCCTCCGCGCGCTGGACTGGGACCTCCCGCCGGGTGAAGACGCGCGGCCGTGACCGCACCCGGCCGCCGCCACCTCTGGTCTGGGTGCGCTCGGGGCCGGAGGATGGAGGGGACGGCAGCCGATCATCAAAGGAGTGCCATGCCCTCGCGCGACACCGCCGTTTCGCTCCGCACCTTCGACGGCCTGCACCTGGCCGGAACCCTCGTGACGCCGGAGGCGACGTACGAACGGGCCGCGGTTCTGGTCCACGGCGGCGGGGTAACCCGGGAAGAGGGCGGCTTCTTCACGCGCTTGGCCGCCGGGCTGGCGGAGGCGGGAGTGGCCTCGCTGCGCTTTGACCTCCGGGGCCACGGGGAGAGCGAAGGCCGCCAGGAGGAGACGACGCTGACGGCGCACCTCAACGACATCGCGGTGGCGCTGGCGCGGGTGCGGGAGGACACCGGGGCGCAGGTCATCCACCTGCTTGGCACCAGCTTCGGCGGCGGCTTGACCGCCTACTACGCAGCCAAGCGGCCGGAGGAGCTGGCCCGGCTGGTGCTCCTGAACCCTCAGCTGGATTACAAGAACCGGTACGTGGACCAGAAGCCGTACTGGCACGGCGACTTCTTGGACGACGAAGCCGCCGCCCGACTGACCAAGGACGGCTTCATCCACCACTCCCCGACGGTCCGGCACGGCCGGGCGATGCTCGCGGAGGTGTTCTGGATCAGGCCGATTCAGGTGGTTGCCGAAATCGCCGCGCCCACCCTGATCGTCCACGGCACCAAGGACACCTTCATTTCGGTGGACGCCTCCCGGGCGGCGGCACCCCGGTTCCAGGCGGAACACCAGCTCGTGGAGATCGAGGGCGCGCAACACGGCTTCGCCGTCCACGAGGACCCCACCTACGTCGACCCCCAAAGCCAGGAGTGGCAGGCCTTCGTCATCCGCACGGTGGCGGACTGGCTCACGGCGGGTTAGACCAGCAGGGCGGCGCGCAGCTGGCGGGGACCGGGCCGGGTCTGCCAGGGCGTCAATATCTGGGCGGCCCGCGTCAACTCCCGGGTGGTGCGGCTGGAGCCGGTGGCCGTCGCCAGCCGCAGGGCGGTCAGGCCTTCCTCGGCGGCGGCGTCAGGCTCGCCGCCTAACGCATGAGCGACAGCCCGGCGTGCCCGGTAGTAGCCCTCGTCCCGGCGGGACAGCGCGCCGGTTGCCAGGACTTCGCCGTAGAGGGCCGCGGCCCGGCCCGGCTTTCCCGCCTCGATGTAGCAGGTGGCCGACCGCAACAACCAGGTTCCTTCGTCGTACCCGGCCCCCAGGGAATCCGGGTCGTCGTCGGCCGCCCCCAGCAGCGCGCGAGCTTCGTCAAGCTTCTGCTCCACGACGCCGATGGGGTCGCCGGTCATCGCCAGACCGCGTGCCTCCTGCTGCGTGACCTCTGCCTGAACCCGGGGCGGCAGGTTCCACGGCCCGTAGCGCGCCGCCTGGGCGAGGGTAAGCACCCGCGTCGCGTCACGGTCCTCATAGGCGGACTGGGACTTACGAAGCAGGATGTAGCCCTGCATTGGCAGGTCCCCGGCCTCCTGCGCCCACTCCATCGCCCGGTCGTACCAGTAGGCCGCCGACGTAGCGTCGTGCAAGTCGCGGTAGAGCCAGCCCGCGAACTCTGCCCCGTCTGCCCCGACGCTGAGGAGAGCGCGCCGCACCTGGGGGCGGACATCCCGGGCGCGGGACTGGATGGCATCGAGGACGCCCAACACCAGGGGCAGCGCCCGGAGCGGCCCCATCTGGCCGTCGTTGGCCTTGCACCGGGTGAACTGCTGGCCGAAGTAGCCCACCACCGTCTCATCCAGGTAGCGGCCCGCGTCCTGCATCGCGGCGGCCAAGTGCTGCATTTCCTCTAGGCTCGCCAGTGGGACGACGTGGGCCGACCCGGGCGCGGCCCGCTCCCCCCGGGGCATCGGCACCTGGGGCGCGCCCGCCTCGCCAGAGTCCGAAGCCAGCTCCGCGACCAGATCAGTGAGGCCGTGGGAGTGCGCGGCGGCGCGGTCAATGGGAAGCGCCACCTGTTGCCCGCCGACGATGACCGGCACGGTGAGCGCCGGCGCCTGGCTCCCTCCGGTGGCCCGGGTGCGCGGCTCCCCGGGACGGTCGAACCAGAGCAGTTCCCCCGGGATGCCGAGGATTTGGCTGTAGCGAATCAGCTTGGTCAGCTCTTCGGGGGCGCGGCCGTTCTCTATCCGGCTGAGCTGCGCCTGTGTCAGGCCCAGCCACCCGCCCACCAGCTCCTGAGTGGGCGTTCTGCACGCTTTCGTCGGGCCTCAGCTTGAGTTGATCTCTGGGGTGGCCGGTGGGTCGGGCTGGGGCAGGACGAACAGGCCGGGATCGGGCTCGGTGAGAACACCCCGCTCTACCAGCCGTTTCAGCCGGGCCCGCATGCTCTCGACATGCCGGGGCTCGGTGCCGCCACCCAGCGCCCGGCACACGTCCTTGGCGTGCAGCCCGTTCCCGCCCCGGGTGAACACGGCCAGCACCTCCCGATACCCCGGCGGCAGCGGCTCGGCCGGTGCGGCGTCGTTCTCGGCGGCCAGGTCCAGCACCGTCTCCCGGGTGATCTCCAACCGTTCCAGGGCACGTTCAGCGGCGGCGAGCTGCCCGGTGAGCCGGGCGATCTCCTCCCGCAGCTTTTCGACGGCCCGCCCGGCGCGGGCCCGCCGAGCCTCGATCTGTTCCAGCACCTCCCGCACCGGCACTCCGCTCGTCATTCCCGACACTCCCGCCGGTCAGACCGGCGGGTCACGCCAGGTCGGGGTGGCCGCCCCGGTCAGCCGGCGGGCCATCACCTCCACCATCGACCAGTGGATCATCGCTACCGCGCTGGCCGGTTTCGCCTCGTAGTCCCGGGCCAGCCGCCGGTGCAGCATCAACGTGCCCAGGGTCTGCTCAACCCGCCACCGCTTCGGGAGCGGGGTGAACCCCCGCGCTCCCGGCTCGCGTCCGACGACCTCGACATCGATGCCCAGACCGGCGCCGTGCTCGACGACGGTGGTCTTGAACCCGGCGTCCACCCACGCCTTGCGCACCGGCGGGGCGGCGGCGGCGACCCGGTCCAGCAGGGCGGTGCCGATGGTGTTGTCGTGCACGCTGGCCGCGACCACGACCACGGCGATGAGCAGTCCCAACGTGTCGACGGCGATCCCGCGTTTACGGCCCGGGCTTTTCTTTCCCGGGTCCAGGCCGGTCGTGCCCTTCGGGGCGTTGGTGGAGGACCGGACGGTCTGGGAGTCCAGCACGACCGCGCTCGGGTCGGCTTTCCTGCGGTGGTGCTCACGGACCAGCCAGCGCAGCAGGTCGTGGATCGTCTCGGTGGTGCCGTCGTCGCGCCACTGGCCGAAGTAGTAGTACACCGCGGACGTCGGGGGCAGGTCGTGGGGCAGGTAGCGCCACTGGCAGCCGGTCCGGGCCTGGTAGAGGACCGCGTTCACGATCTCCCGCATGTCGTAGCCACCCTCGTGCCCGCTAGCCGAGGGATGCCGGGCCTTCCACGCGGTGAGGACCGGGCGGATCAGGTCCCACGCCTCATCGGACAGGTCACTGGGGTACGGCTTGCGTTCTGCCATGTCTTCCAGCAGAACGCGCCAGCCGGCGAACGCAAGACGATCAACTCCGCACCCCAGAGATCAACTCAAGCTGAGACCCGGCGAAAGCGTGCAGAACGCCCACTGAGAGATGGGTTGGGCATGGTGGGGATGGGTCCGGTAGGCAAAGATCACCCGGCCCATGTGCCACGTCGCCAGGGCGTCGCTCATCTGATCCAGCGCCCAGAACTCCGGGGGCACCTCGGGCGGGCGGACCCGGGCGTCGATGACGGCGCGCTGGCAGGTGCCGCACATGGGCTGCGGGTTGTCGGCGGCCAGGCGGCGTTTGCACCGGGCGCAGTGCCGTAGGTCAGGCGTGGTCGTCATGCCTGGCCATCCCCCGTTCCGTAACCGTTTGGGCACGATCCGGACCCGACCGTAACACCCTCCGGCGCAGTGTCTATGCGTCTCGCGTATGCCCGGCACGAACCACAGGCGTGGTCCTCCACGATCCCCGGCCGGACCCTGAGGACATCTCAATCCCCGTCCCCAGGGTGCGAAAGGGGGATGCCGTGACCCTCACGGTTGCCGTCCCGGTCTTCGGACCTCCGGCCGCTGGCAAGACCACGCTGACGGCGCGGCTCAGCAAGGCCCCGGCCACCGCCGTGTTCCGCCTGCGTGAGCACGTCCCCACCACGATCTTGGCGGCCACGGCCACCAGCGCGGAACGCCTGGGCTGGATTGACGACTTCACCGTGATTGCCACCCTCCGGGCCTACCTGGAGGACTTGGTCACGGCCGGGGGCACGGGGACAGTCATCTTCGACAACTTCCCCGGCAATGCCGCCCAGGTCCGGCACTTCTTGGCGGCGCTCCGGCAGACGGCCCCCGGCTGCGCCGTCGTCGCCGTGGAGCTGACGGTGAACGTCACCACGCTGTACCGGCGGGCCTATCACCGCCGGGTCTGCCACCGCTGCGAGCGCGACCCCATCCGTGACCCCCGCCTCCCCGCCGAGGCCCGCGCCGACGACCCCCAGCGCTGCGCGCGGTGCGGCGGCATCCTCCACCCCCGCCGCGGGGACGCGCCCCGGCTCCTCCGCGCCCGGCTACAGCGGTACCGCCAGACCGCTGACGGGATCAAGGAGGCGTTCGCGGGTGGCGGCGTCACCGTTCACGCGCTCGACAGCGGCACCACCCCCGAGGACACCGCCCAGGCCGTTACCGCCCTCCTCACCGCCAGGAGCAGCCCCGCATGACCACCTTCCTTGATCTTCCCCACCTGCGCCCGAGGGACGACTATGGCCACGCCCGGATGCCGCGCCGGGCTGACGCACCTGCCCCGGAACACATTGACCGGATCGCCTACGGCCGGTTCCGGAATGTGTACCTCTACATCACCGAGGCCTGTCAACTGCGCTGTGAACACTGCTACATGGGCGAACGACTGGAGCGCGCCTTGAAGATGCCGTTGCCCCAGATCACGGAGACGCTGCGGACCTGGCGACGGATGGGCGGCAGCAAGCTGACCATCCTGGGCGGGGAGCCGACGCTTCACCCCAACTACATCGAGGCCATCCGGCTCGGGCGGCAGCTGGGGTACGAGGACGTCATCACCACCACGAACGCCCAGAAGCCCGCGGCACGGAAGTTCCGCCAGCTGGAACCGGCGGACTTCGCCTACGTCCAGGTCAGCCTCGACGGCGGGAGCGCCGCCACCCACGACCAGGTACGCGGCGAGGGCACCTTTGACGTGGCTCTGGAGACGACGGCGGAGCTGGCCGGACGCGGCTTCGACACCCGGATCATCTGCACCGTCAACCGGGCCAACCGGGGCGACGCCCTGAAGCTGTTGGACCTGGCCGACGAGATCGGCGTGTCCCTCGTGAAGTTCCACGTCTTCTCCACCATCGGCACCGGCCACGGCAACGCCGACATGGCGATGGGTCCATCAGCCTGGGTGACGTACTGCGACGTCATCAACCAGGTGGCCCCGGCCTACAAAACCCGGGTCTGGTACCAGCCCACCTACGCCCGGCGAAACCAGATGAGCCGCTATGCGGCGGAGGGATACCAGGGGTGCATCGGCCGGACGCTGGACCGCATTTCGATCTTTCCCGACGGGCGCTGCTACGTCTGTTCGTACCTGTTCGACACGGACCTCAACTTCGCCCGGATGCAGGACGGGCAGGTGGTGTTGAACCGCGAGGCCAACGAGTTCGACCTGTTCACCCAACCGCTGATGACGAGCGCGTGCGGCGGGTGCAAGGCCTCCGCCTGCCAGGGCGGTTGCCCCGCCGAGGAAGTCGTCATGGGCGGCTCCTCCTGCGCCGCGGAGCCGGACATCGTGCCGGTGTGCCGGTTGTGGAAGTCGTCCGCCAAGCCCGAGGACTGAGGGAGACACCCTGATGAATGAGATCATCAAGCCCCTCCGGGGACTGGACTGGGACGACCTCGACGCCGTGGAGAGCGGCACCCGCAAGGCGCTGGCGCAGGTGGCGGAGGACCCGGAGGCGGTGAGGGAAGCCCTGCTCCGCCTGCCGACGCGGCCGGAACTGCTGGCCCTGTGCGAGCACTACGACATCCTGGACAAAATCGTGCTGTACCAGGATGACGCTGGTGTCCGGGTCCGGCTGCACGTCTTCCTCCCCGGCTACTTCGACCGGCCTCACAACCACCGCTGGAGTTACGCCAGCCTGGTGCTGCGCGGGGAGTACCGCCACCACCTCTTCGGCAATGTGGACGTGGACGACTCCCCGGCCCCGGACGCGCTGAAGGCGCTGGTGGTGCGGCCGGAACCGGTGGGCAGCAGCTACGCCCTGCATCACTCGATGGTGCGCGCCGTGGTGGCGGAGCCGTTCACGGTGTCGCTGGTGATCCGCGGCCCGGCCGTCAAAGATCGCTTCCTGGTCATGGACCGGAAGACTGGGGAGCGCTGGTGGCAGTTCGGCGCCGCCCAGGAAACGGCCGCCGAGGCCGCCCGCAAACGCCTGACGCGGGACCGCCTGGACGAGCTGACCACTTCACTCCGGGAGTGGGACCTGTTTTAGACCGCCCCGCCGCCCCATGCCTGGCCGCTGCCGGTGCCGAGGCGCGGCCGACGCCCCCGCATCCAAAGGAGGTGCCGCCCATCAGCGACTAATCACCCGCCGCCGTAGACCGACCAACCGCGTTCACCCCGAAGAGCCCGCCCCTCCAACGGCGTAGGGGCGGGCTTCTCGTTCGGTCAGCCAGCGGCCGGGGCAGCCAGACGAGCGCGGGAACTGATGAAGGCGCGCAGCTGGTCCAGGTCCGGAAGGGGTTCGTGGTGGGGACGCTCGCAGCGAAGGCTTCCGCTGGCCGCTGCCAGCTCCAGGGTTTCCCCCATCGGCCAGCCGAGACGCAGACCGTAGAGAAGGCCGCCGGAAAAGGCCGCGCCGGCGCAGTGGGTGTGCCGTACCACGATCTCGAAGGCGGGAACGGATACCCGGCTGGTGTCGCTGAGGGCGACCGCGCCGAAGGCTCCGGCCGTGACCACCACCCAGGAGGCCCGGGTCTGGCTCCGCAGGGAGGCCGCCGTCGCCAGGGCCTCCCCGTGCGCGGCGTCGTCCACGTTCGTCTGGATCACCAGCAGTTCCGGCCAATCCCGGAGCGCGGAAGCCACCTCCGGGCTGAGGCTGGAGCCGCCGAGGTTGAGCAGCAGCGGAACCCCTGCCCGGCGGGCGGCCTCGATGGCGCGGAGGCTTGCTGGTTCGATGAGCTGGTAGCAGTCCACATAGGCGAAGGATGCCGAGGCCAGCGGTGTGAGGTCCACGGCCATCAGCCCATCCAGTACCCCGGGCAGGTACGGAAACCAGGTTCGGGTGCCGTCATCGTCGGCCACGATCACAATGTGCGACGTTGACTGATCCGGCACCGGCCGGGCCGTGGAGGCCACCCGGTGCCGCTCTAACCAGGCCTGGATTTGGACCCCGCCCGGATCATCGCCGAAGTCGTTTGAGAGCACGAGCGCCGGGACCTCGAGGGCGGCCAGGACGGCGGCGGCCATAGGGCCATCCGCCGCGATGGACGGCTCCACCGTCCGGACCGCCGCGCCCTGGTTCGCCGAGGGGAAATGACCCACTGAGCCTTTCCCTGCAACGTTTGGTGACGCTCCGTGAGCGTCGCTGGGTGTGAGCGTCCCTGGGGGTGGAGACGATGAAGGCGCGGGGCTCCGGTAGGAAGTTGTTCCGACCAAAGAGCAACTCCGAAGGAACCCCACGCCTCGATGAGTTTCACATACACCGCCGAGCTGCCGTTCGGCGATCACACCGTTTTCCGTCTGGCGGGTCTTCTCGTGGCGGAGCGTCAACGTCGTGGTACCCGCAAGGGCACCCGGACGCTGTCCGCGTTGGAACAGGCCGTGATGGTCCTGCGCTGGTTCTGTGACGGCACCAGGGCCAGGCGGCTCTTCTCCGATCATGGGGTGTCCCGGTCGGTGGGCTACCGCTACCTGCACGAGGGAGTCGCCGTGCTCGCCTGGCAGGCCCCGGACCTGCGTGAAGCGCTGATGCGGGCCAGGGTCGCCGGCTACGAGCATCTCATCGTTGACGGCACGGTCATCGAGACCGACCGGCTACGCATGCCCGGCCCGACCGAAGGCGTGGACCTGTGGTGGTCCGGCACGATCTCCAACCACGGTGGCAACATCCAGGTGCTCTCCGCCCCGGACGACGGCTGGCCACTGTGGGTCTCCGACGTGCGGCCCGGCCGCGAGCACGACTCGACCGCCCTGAAAGCCTCCGGGGCGCTGCCGGTTCTCGCCGAGTGGACCGCCGACCTGCACGAGGTGCTGTTCGACCTCGGCTACGAAGGGCTGGGCAACCCGGCCGGGCCGCTCGCGACCGCGTACAAGAAGCCCAAGGGCGGCACCCTCACCGACGAACAGAAAGCGCACAACCGGATCCACAACGCGCTACGCGCCGTCGGTGAACGCGCGAACGCCCTGCTCAAAGGCACCTTCCGACTCCTCCACAACATCACGATCGACCCCTGGAAGATCGGACTTGTCGTGAAAGCCGCCCTCGTCATCCTCCACACCGAGCACCGCAGAACCGCCTGACACCCAACACACCAACACACCATTGCGATCACGTCACGTGACGAATCGTTACCGGGAAAGGCTCACTGTCCAGAGAGAGGCGGCGGCCAGGTAGCTGACGCAGACCACCGGCCCCGGGTGTGGCCCGGCCACGGCTACCAGCCGAAGACGGAGAAGGACCGGCCCGCGGCGATGTCTTCCAGCGCCGCCCGGCAGTAGGCGATCATGTGGTCCGGCAGGGCATCCAGTGGGAACCAGGCCAGTTCGCTGCACTTCTCCGGCTCCCGGTTCACCGGTTCGCCGTCCCACTCCCGGACGATGAAGAAGAAGGCGGCCCGGCCGCCGCCGGAAGAGTTGTGCATGATGTGCGCGAACTCCACCGCCTCCGGCTGGATCGTCACCCCGATTTCCTCTTTGGCCTCCCGAATGAGGGCCGTGACCACGGACTCTCCCGCCTCCAGGTGGCCGGAGGGCAGGTGGTACGCACCGTCCTCGTAGCCGGTGTTCTGGCGACGGCCGAACAGGGCTTCGTTGTTTCGGAGCAAGATTAGATGAACATCAGTAGTAACCTGATGGCGAGCAGGCATGGGCCGATCTCCTTTGATCTGGTGCGCTGCTGGGGCTGTTGTCTATTTTAGCGGGAAAGCCGCTCATTAGTAATCCGCGGCACCGGCGTTTTCCGTGGCGCTCCCTCAGGTGATCTCTGACGCACGCCCCTGCCCTACGCCCCTCCCGTGCTCCGGCTACACGCTTGAAAGAAGTACAGCGAAGTTGCACCACCCTGGCACCGCGCCCGTCCCGCTGGTGCGCCCGCCCTGAACAGTGTGCCACCGGCTGATTACACCTTGACAACCTGATATTGCTAGAGCCGGGCATGGAGGAACCAACCATGTCCGATGATCGAAATGCAACATGCGAAAACCGTATTGACGCCCAGCTTTTGAGCCTGGAGCGCTGGTACAGGAGAAGATACAAACGCCTGGAGAAGGCGCAACGGGCAAACGACGACGCCCGCGAGGAGGAGCTACACGAGGAACTGGAGCCGCTGGCGGTGTCGGCGCGGCGGCTCGTGCGGGTGGAGTTCTTTTGGGGTGGCCCCTCAGCGCATATGGATGCGGAGGTGGACAACGGCCAGGTAGTGGCCGCCACGTTCCACTTCCTGGACTGGTTCGACGGCGCGTCCCGCTCCATCGACGAGAATTCCAACCCCGCCCTATTGCGGCTGGCCGAGGAAATGGCGGAGGTGGCGCTATGAGCCACTTTCTGCTTGGCGTCATTCTCCCCGACCATATCGAAACCGAGGATGCGGAAAGCTACCTACACGAGGTCATGGAGCCGTACGACGAAGATATAGTGGTGGACGCCTACAACAGACCTTGCGGATGCGGAACCAGGCGGGCGGACAATATGGCTTCTGAGATCGCGACGGAGAAGACCGGCCTGACGTGGGAGATGTTACGCAACACATTCCACGAGCGTCCGCGCGAAGATCACTCCGAAGAAGCATGGCTCAAGCGCACCCAGCCCTTGAGGGAGGCAGAGAAACAGGCGCTCGCAGGGCTGACCATAAAGCCAGACCCCGATTGCGACAACTGCCAGGGTTCTGGAACGTACCCCAGCACCTACAACCCGAAAAGTAAATGGGACTGGTGGTGTATTGGTGGCCGCTGGGATGGGCTGATAACGGGATTGACCACCGAAAGCGAAGACGACGGCTTGAATTTCGAGCAAAGTCACGAGAGCATCGAAAACAACGTGACGGACGTAAAGAACCTGACGTCCGATACCATGCCGTTTGCGTTTATCCTGCCTGATGGTGAGTGGATTCAGCAGGGGCAGATGGGATGGTGGGGCATCGTCACGAGGGAAGATGTGCCGAGGGAGGAGTGGCGTACCAACCGCCTGGAGGACATCCAAACACGCTACGGCGGCCAGCGCGTCGTAGCAGTTGACTGCCACATATAAGCACGAAAAACGGCGACCCGTCTGCAAACGGAGCGCCGTTACGAACAAGAACAACTGAGAACTAACCTGGCTCTAGCGTATCGGGTATCAAAAGAAACGTCAATGAGCGCAATGCCATCCCTCCCCTTACAAGTCAAGGGGAGTACGCCCGCCGTGGGCAAGCGAGGCCGGATATTCTATCTTGAAGTGCGCAGTAAATAGAGGCATACTAGGAAACGATGAACGATGAAGCAATCCGGCAATTAACTAAGCATCTCGATAAGCGCTTTGATGAGTTGCAGGCTGATACGAACCGCCGCTTTGAGCATATGGCGAAGTCCATAGACGTGCTGACCGGCGATGTAGCACGTCTGGCCGGTGTTATCCAAGCGCGGGAAGACAAGTTTGGCGACCTCCTGGCGGCCATGGATGGCTACGTGTTGCGGGCTGAGCATACGGCGGCGGATGTGGCGGGGCTGGAACGCAGGACGGATGTGCTAGAGAAATGGGTGACGGCCATCGGTAGGAAAACCGGCGTAACGCTGAACGTGGTGGAGCCGTGAACATATTTGTTGTTCAGGCTGCGTCCGCCCGTCCGCGCCGGCGACCGGAGGGAGGCGGAGCGGGTCGCCGCGGAGCGGCGCTTGAGCGACGTAGACAAGGTTTGCACCCGTAGTACCCGCCTCACCTGGGGCGGCCTGCCGTATGCTGGTTCGACTACCGATGAAAAAGTCGGTGCAGGAGTAAGGAGTAGCCAGAATGAGCACCGACGAACACGACGAGGAAGATCCCGCACTTGAGATTGCGTCCAAAGATATGGATCGCCTCAGCGAAATCGTGTTGCGGGTGCCGCCCGGCGTCTACACGGGAATGAATGAGCAGCTTTCTCGAATGATGCGAGATGCCCTGGCGGTCAATAACTCCTCAATATCGAAAATTGCCGCACAGCTGGCTGGATCAACCGTGCCATATGAAGCAATCATCAAAGAACTTGGAGCCACCAGCTCCTTGGCAAAGATTGCCTCCATGGATCTGGCTGGCGCACGGCTTGCGGGAGTCCTGACCCAGAGCCTGAGTTCTTCGTATCTCTCGGAGACGATTGCCGCTGCCAATAAGCTGAGCGCCAGAAATCTACTGGGTCCGATGTTCACTGACCTTGAGAAGTCGCTCGTTAAGGCCGCCGAGCGTTCGCTGATTGCGGTTCCACCGCCTAATTTCTTGGCCTTCGCCAATCTCGCAGCCGACGGCTGGCGCCAAACCCTTGATGCGGCCATCGTCTCGCCGCCACCATCTCCAGGCCGACTTTCCTCTCTGGGCGCGACCACACTTCATGTAGTCGAGATCGGAAATGATCTCGGTGAGGCCGCCGAAGAAGCCAACCTTGAAGATGAACGGTGGCGGGAAGGTCGTGAACAGCTTACTGATCATCTCTCCTCCTGGCTAGGGCAAGCATGCCCTAAGGCGGTTCCGAAGCTGAGGGGAGCTTGGCACGCGCTGACCTCGAATGGGCCAGATGCGGCCTCTCAGGCGGCGAACTCGGGTGTGGAGGCACTTGACTGGACTTTGCGCACCATTGCGCCTGATGATGAGGTCCTCGCATGGCGGGAAAATGTTGGTCAATACGCAAAGGAAATTGACCCTAAGAACGGCAAACCGCATCGAGCGCTACGTGTTCGTTACGCAGTACGAGGCTTTGGCATGAAAAGCGACGGCGTCACGGTAATCATAATGATGATGACCCGGTGCCTTGATGAGTTGCAGGGCGTGAAACATGGTGTAGATGAGACGAAAACCATCGCGGCTGCACGTCGCGCTCTCCTTGCGCTCGAGAACACGTTGACAGCTTTGATGCCATATTAGTACCCCATGTGGAGCAACATGCCTGATCTTACTCTAGAAGGAATATTCAGACTACCGGCGCCGGTCGCGGTCAAGGTAGCCGTACTCGCCTCAGAGACGCCGGTTCGTATTGGCGGCATGGATATCAGCCTGGTCATGCCCTCACTTCAACTTCTGAATAATGGGCCTATCCTGACAGCCCCCGCGATGAAAACGGTGCGGAATGATATTGACTGGGACGAACGCTACCGTTCCGTGGGGAGTGCATGGGGTAACGTGTCCCACTTCAAGTCAAACGATCCGCTAGGAGCCAATGGTAACGCGCTTGTCCGCGCCTTCGTAGTTCGGCACACCATTGCCACCGCGGATCAGCCCGAAAGCGTCAGGCGAAAAGAACGCGGGCAGAACCTGTACCAGGATATTGACGCCTGGTGGAGGCTCGCGGCCGACTGGGTTGAGGTGGTAGCGCGACAAAACCTTGATCCCCACTACGATGGGGCAAGCCGCCCGGGAGATGACCTCGAACTCTGGTTTAAGTACGGTCCCGATGGAGAGAGGGTGAGAAACCCTGCTCCCATTTCCCTCACCATGTCACCGGTAAATGCCTTGGAAAGTGATCGCTGGAAGGCGATACTTAAGGCAGCGTCAGACGGTCGCCAGCCGCCCACCGAACATTTGTTGCTCCGGGACGCCATCGCGGCCAACCGCCGCGGGCAGCGTCGGAGGGCCGTACTGGATGCGGCGACGGCGGCGGAGATGGCTCTGACCTATTTGCTGGATCAGGAACTTGCTGGACTACGGTCAGACGTCGCGGGCTATGTGATAGAGAAGAGCCGCCAGATCGGCGGGCGCGTTCAGGCGCTGAAAAATCTGGGAGTGCAGCTACCCGGAGACGCGGGCAAGCGGATCATGAGCTTTTTGGCGGAGCCTCGGAACACGGCAATCCACGGAGGCCGGGAGCCAAGCGTGGATGAGACGCGGGAAGCGCTGAAGGTCGCGGACGAGATCATGGAAACTGCATCCCCGCGCTCGGCGCTGCTTTAGCGCGGGACGGTCATCAACCCCAGCCGAATGCCACAGAGGGTATCCAACCCGTGACGGAACGTCCGAATTCGTTCCTTACATGTCCGATTTGCTGGTCAAGAACCATACCCACCAGGAGCGCCAAGGCGTCGGACGTGATGAGGGCGTCGGCCTCGGGGTCGCCGGACAGGTGGAGGGCCATGCGGCCAACGGTAAGCCCCGCCAGAGTGATCCGGCGGGGCAGGTTGGTCAGGGACGCCAGATCACGGTGATGCGATCCGGGTCAAAACGGTTCTTCGGCCCATCGGCCTTGGACAGCACCACGGCCTCGATAACGGTGGCGATGATGTCACGGCGCTGCTCCACCTCCAGCCGAGGCCAGGACGAGGCCACGTTGGTCAGCTGGGGGCCGGAGTGGGCGCGCAGCCAGTCGTTGCGCTCCCCCCGGAGCTTCGCCACGTCCCCCTCCAGCTCCTCCACCATCTGGAGGGCGCGGGTGCCGCCGCGCTTCGTCTCCCGCCAGGCGGCCATGATCTCGGCGATCTCCGCCTCGGCCGCCTTGGGCCACGGGCCGCTTTCGGCTTCCACGTCCCGGTTTGCCAGATAGGCCAGCACCAAGTTCGTGACCAGTTCGTCAACGTGGTGGCCGGTCACGGCGACGCTGCCGCAGCCACCAGCGGTGACGGGACGGCAGGAGTAGTGATGCTTCTTCCACCCCTTGTCCCAGCCGCCGGTGAGCCGCGCGCCGCAGTAGGCGCAGCGGATGATTCCGGACAGCAGATACTTCCGGCCGCCTATGTGGATGTTCTGGTTGCCGGTCCGAGCGGGGTCGCGGAGCTTCGCCACCACCTTCTCCCAGACCTCGACGTCCAGGATGTGACCTTGAAGGCCCATGACGGGCTGGCCGTCTACGGTGCAGGCGTAGCGCTGCTCCAAGGGAACCGTGGTCGGGCCGTGTACCCGGTAGCCCGCGAGGCGGGGAGACAGATACATGTTCTTCATCACCTGGCGCTGCCACTGGTGGCCCCGGGTCGTGAGAATGCCCAGCTCATTCCAGCGGCGGCAGAGCGTGTGCGTGCCGACCCCGGCAAGGATTTCGTCAGCACCGACGACGATCATGTCGGCCTCGGCCTTGCGGATGGTGCGCTTGTCCGGCTCCCAGCCGAAGGGCCGGTAGCCGCCCACGGGGACACCCGCCTTGGCGAGCTCGCGGTGGGCCGTCCGCACCCGCCGGGAGGTGTCGGCGGACTGCTGGTTCTTCAGGGCCACGACGATCCGGGCCACGGAGCGCCCGTTGTCCGTGAGGAGGTCAAGGGTGCCGCTGATGTCAATGACGGGCCGCCCGTACTGGACCACCACGTCAATGGCGTCTTCCAGGTGGCGCGGGTCGCGGGTGAGCCGGTCCACGTCGGAGACGATGAGGCCGTCAAGGGGCTTGCCGGTTTTGGTGGCTCCCCGCTTCAAGTCCTCCAGGGCGCCCTCGTACACCGGCCGCACCACCCGGTACACCACGGAAGTTATTCAGAAACTCTCTTGATTCTCTCGAAGCTCAGTATTCGCTCGGATTGCTGTTCGTTGATTTTCTGGAGGCCGACGGCTGCCTGGATGTCGGCATCGATACGGCCGAGGTCGCTGCGGTAACGGCTGGTGAGGATTCGCCAGTTCTTCGCGTGAGCGACTCCCCATTCGGCGGCGACCCGGACGGACGCGAACTCGGCGTTGAGTTGTTTCTGCCAGCCGGTCAGGGATGTTCCGGGCTTCTTCTTCCGCGGGGTGTGGACGGCGGGTTCGCCTTCGTAACCGAGGTCGGTCATGCAGCCACCGGAACGTCGCGCCACCCGTGTCCAGCCAGGGCGACGTCAAAGTAGGTACGGCGTGGCGTCTTGAGTTTGTGGTCGGCTACTGCTGGGGGTTGGGCCGCGAAGGGCCCTGGAACGCGGCAGACGCGGCACCTACAGGAAGATCTGAGTTCTCACGCAAAGGTCTTCCAGAAGCAGGTGCCGCGTCCGTGTCTGTAGTGTCCCCCATGTTGTGGCTTGAGTGTCAGCAGGAGCAGGTTGAGGTCTCGACAGCCGCGCAGGTCGCGGGGCTGGTCGCGGTGTTGCGGCGGGTACCGGACTGGCGCGACCCGCGGGGTGTTCGCTACGAGCTCGCGCCGGTCCTGGCGTTGTGGGTCGCGGGCAACATCGCAGGTCACGACACCACCGTGGCGGTGTGGGAGTGGGCCTGCGCCCTCCCGGTCGGGGTGCTGGCCGGCCTCGGGTTCCCTCGTCGGGTGCCGTCGGAGCGCACGATCCGGCGGATCGTGGAGGAAGGCCCGCCCGGGCAGTTGGACCAGGCGCTGTCGGGCTGGACCGCCGCGGTCGCGCCCGGGCCCGCGGACCCGGGCGGCCTGGTGGCGGTGGCCTTTGACGGGAAGGTGATGAAGGGCGCCCGTTCCCGCCCGCCACAGGGGTCGGTGCGCCAGGAGGCGGTCGTCGAGGCCGTCCGCCACGACACCGGGACCGCGCTCGGGCATCAACGGGTCGTGGCCGGCGACGAGATCGCCTCGGTACGGAGGCTGGTCAACCGGGTGTGTGACCACAACACGCTGGTCACGACCGGCTGCCTGCACGCACACGAACCCTTGGCCCGGGCGTCCCGTTCGAGCGCTACGCCGACGACGCAGTGCTCCACTGCGCCAGCGAACGCCAGGCCCACCAGGTGCGCCAGGCGGTCGAGGACAGGATGGCCGAGGTCGGGCTGCGTCTGCACCCGACCAAGACCAGGATCGTGTACTGCAAGGACGCCAACCGGCGGCTCGGCCACGAGCACACCGCGTTCACGTTCCTCGGGTACACCTTCCGTGCCCGCGCGGCACGCGGCAGGAACGGCCGGCTCTTCGCCTCGTTCCAGCCCGCGATCAGCAGGCAGGCCCTGACCGCGCTCGGTAGGCAGGTCCGTCACTGGCGCCTACACCGCCGCAGCAACGTCACGCTCGCGGACCTCGCCCGGACGATCAACCCGATCGTCCGAGGTTGGATGGCGTACTACGGGGCGTTCTACCGCTCCGCGCTGTCCGTTCTCCTCACGCGCATCAACTCCTACCTGGTGCGTTGGATCCGCAAGAAGTACAAGCGGCTACGACCCATGAGAAAGGCGTCAGCCGCCTGGCAACGGGCAGTCACGGGCTCTCCGGGTCTGTTCGCGCACTGGCGGTGGGTTCCGACCTTCCGGTGACCAGGATGACAGGAGCCGTGTGACGGGAGACCGTCACGCACGGTTCTGCGAGAGCCGGGAGGTGAAACCCCTCCCGGCTACTCGACCCTGATAGCTCGCGTCCCCCGCCACGCAACGGATCAACCATGACGATGAGTATCTATGCGGGCACGTATAGTGAGATTCCACTCCATCTTTCCGATACCGGCTGGCCCAGAACCATAGCGATGAGGAGCGCCAGCGGATCCTTGGTCAGCAGCTCGTCGGCCTCGCCGATCTGGCTCAGGTGCAGTCCCACCACACCACCGTAGCCGACCGTGTTCGGGGACTGGCGACGCTGGTCAACTCGTCAGGCGGCTCCGTGTCCCTCACTACTGGACGCTACCGGTCCCTACGCGACGCCAGTTTGACCCCCCGCTGCACGGCCAGCTGACGAGCACCCAGGGATGGTACCGTATTTGGTACGACTGGACGCTCAGGGAGGTGCCGGCATGGTCGCGGCGATCAGTGCCAGCGAGGCGCGCAAGACACTGTTCCCACTTCTCGAACAGGTCAACGCCGATCACACACCGGTAGAGATCGTCTCGAAGAGGGGGAACGCGGTCCTGGTGAGCAAGGAGGACTGGGACGCGATCGTGGAGACCAACTACCTGCTGCGCACGCCTGCCAACGCCCGCCGGCTGATGGAGAGCGTCGAGCAGTGGCGTTCAGGCGGCGCGGTCGAGCGTTCCCCGGATCCTGACGGGTGAAGCTGACCTGGACCGACCATGCCTGGGACGACTACCTGTACTGGCAGAGCCAGGACCGCAAAACTCTCAAGCGCATCAACGCCCTGATCGCGGACATCAAACGCGATCCAGATGGGCAGGGCATCGGCAAACCGGAAGTGCTGCGCAACAACCTCGCCGGGCTGCGCTCCCGGCGAATCGACGACGAGCACCGCCTGATCTATGCGATTGAGCCCAGCCAGATCACAATCATCTCCTGCCGCTACCACTATCAGTAGTCGAGGCTGCCGTGAGCAGCTCTGAGCGACTGCGGCCGTAGTCCTGTTCGCTCCGGCAGCCGCAAGCCGGATCATAACCCCGGGTTCTCACTCTAACCGGCCTGCTCGCCCCGGTTCTCCCCCATCACGGGCCGGAACATCTGTCGCCTTGAACAGCGCGGCGAGGCGGTCTGGCGTCTACCGGTTCGGGATCGCATCGACCAGGTTGAAGACGATGCTCGGGTCGCGACCACCGAACAACAGCGAGATCACGACTGCCGCCATCGCCTCGAGGTGGTGAGCCTGCCGAAGATCGCCGACCGGGACAGGCTCGGTGCCCACGGGCACCGCCGTGACCAGTCAGAGCTCGGTTGCTCGGGTGACACGAGTCATTCCGCCGGGCTCGTTCTTTCCGGTGCCCGCTGCTCCAGCACCATCCCGATCAACAGCGCCAACGGATCGTTCGTCAGCAGCTCGTCCGCCTCGTCGATCTGGCTCAGGTGAAGTCCCACCCGAACACCGTAGCCGGCCTGGGAACGGCGGCCGTCGCACCGCCGGCCATATCGCCGTGTGGTTCGCGGTGTCCCGGCGCGCTTCGTAATCGCTGGCTGCGCTGTCAGCCAACACTGCACCAGCGGAGCTGGAGGCAGCGGTACGGGATGTACCGTGCCGCGCACGTCGTCCCCATACTCTGAATGCCGTCATCCAGCAGGCGGCGATGTCTCCGGAGGCGTGACGCTTGCCGCGGGCGGAGCCGCCGGGACGGGCGGGGCGGCTGGGCCCGTCGCCGCGGCAATGACGGCCTGCGGGTCCAGGATCACACCCTGAGCAGCCGCCTTGTAGCCGATCTAGAAAAAAGCCCCGCCAGTCCCGGAGGACGGCGGGGAGAAAGTGACTGACACGCTACCGACGCAGAGTCCTGGGCGTCAGTGGTCCCGGCAGGCCGCGTAGTCGGCCGGCAGCCTTGGTAGCCGAGAGGTACGGCAGGCCAGGTGGACGAGCTGGATCTCGTGGCCGTCTCGGCCGGGTAGGACCGAAGCCCGGCGCCGCGCGCCGCGGCCCTGCCCGCAATGGCGGGACGCGATGGCGGGACGCGATGGCGGGACGCGATGGCGGGAAAGGTGGGAACCGCGTCCTTGCCGCCATACTCGAGCCCTGCCAGCCTAATCCGCATGAGGCCGCGCAGCGTGGTCATCGTGCTTTACGACGACGTCCAGAGCCTGGATGTGACCGGCCCGCTGGAGGTGTTCGCCGGGGCGGACGCCGCCACGGAACGGCCAGGTGCGTACCGGATCATGACCGCCGGGCCTGGTGGCCACCCGGTGCGCACATGCAGTGGGTTGCGGCTGCTACCCGACGCCGACATCGACCACGTCGGACCAGCTCACACACTGCTGGTGCCCGGCGGGCCGGGTACGGCCGCCCCCGACCCGGAGCTGGTGCGCCGCATCGGCGAGTTGGCGGCCGAGGCCGATCGTGTGGTCTCCGTCTGCACCGGGGCCTTCCTGCTCGCCGAGGCCGGCCTGCTGGCCGGACGTCGCGCCACGACGCACTGGGCACATTGCGCTCGCTCGACGCTTCCCCGACATCCAGGTCGACGCCGAGCCGATCTACGTCCGAGACGGGAACATCGCCGCCTCGGCCGGCGTCACCGCAGGTATCGACCTGGCGTTGGCGCTGGTCGAAGAGGACCTCGGGCGGGACGTCGCGCTGCTGATAGCCCGGCACCTGGTGATGTTCCTGCGCAGGCCGGGTGGGCAGGCACAGCTCAGCGCGCAGCTCGCTGCTCAGGTCGCCGAACGGCCGCAGCTGCGCGAGGTCCAGCACTGGATCGACGAGCACCCCGAAGGCGATCTTTCCGTCGGTTCTCTCGCCCGCCGCGTGACGCTGTCACCCCGTCACTTCACCCGTGCCTTCGCCGCTGAGGTCGGAGTGACGCCGGGGCGGTACGTGGACGGGGTCCGGCTGGAGACGGCCCGCCGACGGCTGGAGGACACCGACGAGGGAATCGAGCAGATCGCCCGGTCGTGCGGATACGGCACCGCTGAGGCGATGCGGCGCGCCTTCGTTCGGGTCCTGGGTGTGCCGCCGATGGAATACCGCCGCCAGTTCCGACCTCATCCAAATCCAACCTCCGGAGGATACTGATGCAGATCGCGATCATGCTGTATGACCGTTTCACCGGCCTGGACGCCATCGGCCCGTACGAGATCCTCGCCCGCATTCCCGGGGCCGAGGTGATCTTCGCAGCCGCCCGGCCCGGCCCGGCCCGGTCCGGGCCGACACGGCCAGCCTGACCGTCGTCGCCGATGCCGCGCTCTCCGAGGTCACCGCCCCCGACGTGCTCCTGGTGCCAGGTGGTCCCGGAGCCGCCGACCTCCTGGCTGACCAGCCGACCCTCGACTGGCTGCGCGGCGTTGACGCGGCGGCCACCTGGACGGCCTCGGTCTGCTCCGGCTCGCTCCTGCTGGCCGCCGCGGGCCTGCTCACCGGTCGCCGCGCCACCTCACACTGGATCTGCCTTGATCATCTAACGACGTTCGGTGCCATCGCCACCGCCGAACGAGTCGTCATCGACGGGAAGTACGCCACCGCGGCCGGTGTCTCGGCCGGCATCGATCTCGCCCTGCACCTGACCGGACGCATGGTGGGCGACGACATCGCCGAATCCATCCAGCTCGTTGTCGAATACGATCCCCAACCGCCGTATGCGGCCGGCTCGATCGCCACCGCGCCCGCGGCTCGAGTCGCCGCCCTGCGCGCGAGCGGCCTCGCCGTCAGCGCCTGATCTGTACAGGTCGCTTCACTGACCACTGTTCACCGACACGGCCAACGTTCCACCTGCACGGCAGCGGACGTCCCGTCGGGCGCGAGGTGGAGGAGAAATACTGTTTCTCGCGGCCCGCGCCGTCGCGGGCGTGCTCGGGCTTCCCGCGCCCCCAAGGACCCGGAGGACGAGAATGACAAAGACGAGGACGAAAAGGAAGCTCCCGAAGACCGCGCACACATCCCGGCCCTGGCGAATTCACGACATCACGCCTGACTTCCGCATCGAGGACGTCTGGGCCCTGCCCACACCAGGCACCGCGCAGGACTTCCCGAGGCTGGTGCGGCTGATCGCCGAGGGCGACACGGGGGACAACCCGTCATGGGTCGCCCGGCTGCTGTTCAGGATCCGCTGGCGCCTCGGAGCCTGGCTCGGCTGGGACGATCCCGACTCGGGTATCGCCATCCGGGTGCCGACGCTGCGTGAACGCCTACCAGCCGACCTGCGCGACGCACCAGCCGGACCCGCGTTCGAGACCCTCCCGTTCCGGTCAGTCTTTCTGACGGACAACGAATGGGCCGCGGAGATAGTCAACCGCACGGTTCACGGAGTGCTGCACGTCGGCTGGATCCCGGACGACGACGCCGGCCGTCAGCCGGCTGGCCACCGAGGCCAGATGACCGTGCTGGTGAAACCGAACGGCCTGCTCGGACGGGTCTACATGGCGGCGATCACGCCGTTTCGCCTGCTGATCGTCTACCCGCCGCTGCTGCGAGGCATCGGAAAGGACTGGCACGAGAGCACCCCCCGCAACCCGCCCGCAGACGCCTGAAGGACGCTCTCCACTCCATCTTTCCGATACCCGCTGTCCAGCACCATCCCGATCAGCAGCGCCAACGGCTCGTTCGTCAGCAACTCGTCAGCTTCGTCGATCTGGCTCAGGTGCAGTCCCACAGGTCAACGGTAGCCGACCGCTTCACGGCGGCAACCGCGACGCCGGTCAGATCGCGGGGATGGCTGCGAGCTCACCGTCGAGTCGTCGCCCCTGACGATCCGCCGCTGTGATGGCCCATCCCACGCGACGGCAACCCGCCCCTCCCCGAGCAGCGGCGGAGGCCCCCGATCATGGTGAACGTCAACGATCTCGCGATCAGCAGCCCGCGCCCGGAGGTCAACTGCGCACGTGCAGCCCGAAACCCGTGCGGCCCGCGGGCTCCAGTCCCTTCTTCAGGTGCAGCGAGGGGATCTCGTAGTCACCGAAGTTCTGTGGTCGGAACGCGATCGGCTCGGTCGACTCCAGGGTGAGCAGGCGCTGCTCCCAGGCTTTGGCGACGTTCGGGTAGTCCTCGCCGGTCATCTGGTCGGTGCCGTACAGCACGAACGGCGGCAGTACCTCGATGCCCGGGTAGTAGAGGATGCCGTGGTGGATCGGGAACAGAAGATCGTCGATGGGGCCGTTGATCCCGCGCGCGGCGTAGTGCGCCTCGGGCCCGCCGGCGGTCACCGACAGCAGGGCCTTCCTTCCCGCGAGGGTGCCTTCGCCGAAGCGCTCGCCGTATTTGGTGTCGCTGTGCTCGCCGACGCCGTACGCGAAGTGGAAGGTGAACACCCGGTCCACCCAGCCTTTGAGGATCGCGGGCATCGTGTACCACCACAGCGGGAACTGGAAGATGATCGTGTCCGCCCACCACAGTTTCTCCTGCTCGGCGAGGACATCCGGAGTGAGCGTCCCGGCGTCGAAGGCCCGGCCCGAGTCCAGAGCGACCTTCAGCGGGCGTGAGGCGTCGGGACCGTAGTCCGCGGCGTCCACGACCGCCTTCCAGTTCATCGCGTACAGATCGCTCACCCGTACCTCGTGCCCGGCGGTCGCCAAGGTGGACACTGCGAGGTCCTTCAACGAGCCGTTGAGTGACTTCGGCTCCGGATGCGCGTAGACGATCAGCGTCTTCATGGGAACTCCTCGGATCGGGTGCCTCCGATCCTTGGTGCCGCGGCGTCCGGCGTTCAGGGGCGCCCATTCCAGCCGCCGAGTCGAGGGACTGCGCCGCGAAGAGGTCGCGCACCTGCCCGGAGTCAGCGTCGACTACTACGTACGCCTGGAGCAGGGCCGCGCGACCCAGCCCTCCGAGCAGGTCCTCGACGCGCTCGCCCGCGTCCTCGGCCTCGACGAGACCGAACGCGGGCACCTCTACCGACTCGCCCGGCAGCGCCGCCGGCGCGCCAAGGCGCCGGGCGGGCGGATCCGGCCGGAGCTGGCGCGCGTCCTCGACCTGGTCCCCGACACACCCGCACTGATCATGAACCACCAGCTGGACGTGCTCGCGGGGAATCGCCTCGCCGGGCTCCTCTACGGCCGGCCGATGCCCGGCCTGAACACCGCCCGGCACATCTTCCTTGAGGAGGCCGAGCGCGGCCTCTACGCGGACTGGGAGAACTGCACCCTCGACGTCGTCGGGCACCTGCGCCTGGCCGCCGGCAAGTACCCCGAGGACTCCCGCCTGGCCTCGCTCATCGGCGAGCTGGCGATGGGCAGTGAGCGCTTCCGCCGCCTCTGGGCGCGCGCGGACGTGCGCGCCCGCATGCATGGGCGCAAGGCGTACCGGCACCCGCTGGTGGGAACGCTGGAACTGCACCAGGAGAACGTCGCGCTACCGGACGAATCGGGCATGGAACTGCTGGTGCTGTCCGCGGTCCCTGGCTTCACCGCCGCCCGGCGTAAAGCCGGCACCACCGGTCGGGTGATCTGGTTCGGGCAGGTCAGCGCGCAGTCCATCACCGTCGACTTCTTCGACTGGATCGATGGGACCGTCGGCGCGCCGATCGAACAGTTCCACTACGCCGGGACGCCTGCCGAGGACGCCGCGGACCTGCGAACCCTGGTACGGCTCATCCGCCGGGGACACCTGCATCCCGAGATCGGCGTCGTCGAGCCCTGGACACGGACGCCGAATGTCATCGAGGACCTGCGGGCGCGGCGCATCCGACGAAACGCGGTCCTCACCGTCGCCTGACATCGCCCCAGCGCGCAACCCCGTCGCACCATCCCGTTCAAGGAGGCAGTGACCGTGTCCTGGTTTGTCGACGACGCCGACGTCGCCGCGATTGTTACGCTCTGTCGTTCCCGCGCGATCGGAGCGGGCGTCGACCCGCGGGTCCGCGCCGTCGCAACGGTCAGCGGCCCCTATCCAATGCCGACCTGGGAGACGCTGCCGCAGTTCGCCACCGACACGCTGACGATCCGCTGCGGCGGCGCGGACGAGGCACAGCGGGTCGCCGCCGCTCTCGCGTACCCGGATCTGCCGGCATCCGTCCACCAGCCCCTGCTCGTCGTAGCTGGCGGAGCGGACACGTTGCCGACGCCGGACCAGGCCCGCCATGTGGCGGCCACCGCGCCCAGGAGAGAACTGCTGCTCGTGGCAGGCGGCGACCACCTGCTCGGAAACAGACGATGGGCCTGGTTGAACCGCACCGCCGACTGGCTGGCCGACCAGGCAACACCCTCAGGCCGCTGACCGGTCAGCAAACGATAATGACCTTTACTCCGACCGCGTCATAGGTTCCACGTGCCACGTGCCACGTGCGCGTGCATCCCTCGTCGCGAGGGCCAGGTCATGTTCCTTGACGGCCAGAGCCACCAGCCCGTCGTACACGGCGCCCCCAGCGATGCCAAGGCGGCTCAACGTCGTGTGAACCTTCTGGGCGTGTGAGCCGCTCAGAGCACACGGTGCCGTAAACCGCGCGTCGAGCAGGCGCGCGGCATCCGGCCCCGACAGTCTTGCGTCGCCCGGCAGTCTGGTGAGCACCGAGTAGGTCTCCGCCAAAGCATGCCCACTCAGCGTGAGCTCCCGCCCGTCCCACCATCGCACCACGTCCACGTGATGCGTATGCGAGCGCACCACGAGGGGAACCGCGACACTCGTGTCGACCGCGGTAGTCATCTGCGACCCGCGTCGATGAGGCCGAACAGGATCTCGTCATCAACAACCGTGTCGCCGGCCGCCACGAGCACGCCGTTCTCCTCCACGAGGCGCGCGGTCCTGCCGGCTGGCACGACCTGCACACCAGCGCCGTACGGCGAGATGTCCACCTTCGTACCCGGGAGCAGGCCCAGCGCGTCGCGGATGAACTTGGGCAGCACGATCCGACCTGCTTGATCGACGACAGCTTCCATGGGAAGGCGATACCAGTTCGATCCCATCACCATGCCTCGCAAGCCGCCGGTCCGCTGGTCGGGCAACCGTGCGGTCGACGTCGTCCCGGCCCGTGGGCCTCCTCCGCCGCACCCCGCGAAAACCATTTGAGTGATCGTCCCAAGTCGACGACGATCTGAGGCCGAGGTGATGGCCGCGGTGTCGACGCTGACCGACGAAGAGGTCAAGACATTCATCGACGAGGGCTTCGTACACGTCCGACGGGCGTTCCCGAGGGCCCTGGCAGACGCATGCCGTTCGATCCTGTGGCGCATGACCGGACTCGATCCCGCCGACCCGGCGAGCTGGACCCGTCCCGTCATCCGGATCGACGGAAGCGGAGAGGAGCCCTTCCGGCAAGCCGCCAACACACCACGGCTGCGCGCCGCGCTCGATCAGCTGGTCGGACCCGGTCGGTGGCGGCCACGCACCGGTCTGGGCACGTTCCCCATCCGCTTCCCGCACCCCGACGACCCCGGTGACGCCGGCTGGCACATGGACGGCTCCTACCTGCCGGACGGCGAAACGTGGTTCTGGCTGAACATCAGATCCCGCGGCCGAGCTCTGCTGATGCTGTTCCTGTTCTCCGACGTCGGCCCCGACGACGCACCAACCCGCATCAAGGCCGGATCACACCTCGACGTGCCGCCGTTTCTGGCACCCGCGGGCGAACGCGGCCGCAACGGACTGGAGCTGTGCGGACAGCTGGACGAGGCAGGCAAGCTCGACAGCCCCGACCGCCCGTTGGTCCTCGCGACCGGGCAGGCCGGCGACGTCTACCTCTGCCACCCGTTCCTCATCCACGCCGCGCAACGACACCGCGGGTCCGTTCCACGCTTCCTCGCCCAGCCGCCGCTGGACCCGGAGGGCCCCCTCGACCTGAATCGCGCCGACGACTCCTACTCCCCGGTCGAACTCGCCGTCCGCCAAGGGCTGGGTGCTGCCGAATAGGGTCCCAGACACTCGGAGTCGCCCCTCGGGTAGGTCGTCCCAGGCCAGGCGACGCCACGCCGGCCGATGTCGTCATCGCGGGCGACTCCGCCGGGCGGAGGCCTCGTTCTCAGCCTGCTGCACCGGCTACGTGATCACGGTGACAAGCTACCAGCTGCGGGGGTGCTCATCTCTCCCCTACTCGATCTCACCGGGTCCGGCGCCTCGTTCCAGGAGCGGGCCGATCAGGATCCAATCTTCAGCCCCGACCTCATCCGCGGCGTCGCGGAGACCTATCTGGGCGGCGCCGACCCCCGCGATCCCGCGGCGTCGCCGCTCTTCGCCTCCCAAGCGTGCCTCCCGCCACTGCTCATACAGACCGGGGGCGCCGAGATACTCCTCAGCGACTCCGAGCGTCTCGCCGCCGCGACCGCGGCCGGTACCGATGTCGTCCTGGACGTCGCCGACGAACTGCCTCACGTGTACCACGGCGCCGTTGACACCCCCGAGTCCATTGCCGCCGTCAGGCAGATCGCCGAGTTCGTTCACCGCGCGGACGAGCATCGTGGGGGCAGACCGTCTTCCACGGCCTGATCGCCCGATCAGTCGGGTCGCGTCTCTTCCGGTGCTGACGACGCGCCGCAAGTCGCGCACCCATGGTCGATCGGGAGAGAGTCGAGGCCCGAAAACGAGTCGATGACAACGACATCGCTGAACATCCCACCCTTCCCGCACCGGCCCGGCATGCACCATCTCGACTTCCGGGTGAAGCTCGTCGGCCACGATCCACGATGGCGGCAGTTCCTGCGGGATCCATGGCTGGACTACGACGCAGTCCGAGATGCGCTGATACCAGCGTCGGCGTACCACGACACGACTACGGTGCCCGGTGCGGGCTCGGCAGTGGCCACCGCGGCCGGCGGTCAACTCGCCGTGTAGTCGGTGTAGTCCCGACAGGCTCCGTAGTCGTCGGCGTCGAGGTAGTGGCACCACGGAAGCTGCGAGTCGGGAAAGCGAAGTCGGCTCGTGCCTTCCAGCTCGCGACCTCCACATGAGCACCAAGATCGCGGACGGGCTCAAGCGCGGGCACGAGGTCCGTGTCGCGGCTGAACAGGACACCGACGTCGTACGCGCCCTCGCAGGCAAGGCGCACGAAATCCACGGCGAATGCGACGTCGATACCTTTTTCCTGCGCGGGCTCGGCCGGCCATGCCTTCGGGTAGCGGAGCTGCCGGCGGACAACGACCACCCGAGGATCACGGGTCCAGCGGTCGGCCTGCCGGTCACTGGCCCTCGCGGCCTCCGGCTGGTGATCGGGGCTGGGACGGCCGCGGTAGACACGGACTGCCGCGAGCTCACCGCCGAGCGGTCGACCATTGACGATCCGCCGCGCCACGCGCACGGAATCAACATGACCATGCTGGCCAGGTGTGCCGGAGGGCAGGAACCTGCTGCGGCAGCAACAACGCGCGGCCATCCGCCTCGGCTCGATGAGCCAACACCCGCGCGGCCTGGTCGAGTCAGGTCAGGTAGATCCGAAACCCGGCGGCGGAATGGGTGAAGCCGACCGCCGCGTAGAAGGCGTGGACTTCCGACCGGTCGTTGCGGGACAGAAGCTGAACCTTGTAGCAGTTGGCGGCGCGAGCGGTATCGAGAACGTGGGTAATAAGCGTCTCGCCGACGCCGCGGGGCGGGTCTGGGCGTCGACGACCATGTTTTCGACGATCGCCCACGGCCGGCTGCCGTGCGTCAGGTTAGCGATGATCACTAGATCGGCGGGCAGCGCGGGCCGGATGCAGAGGCTGCTCATGACACCGATCGTGCAGCCGGCTCGCCGCACCGATCAAGGCCGCTGCTCGGCCGCTCGCAACGACGGAACGTCAGCCCAGAATCGCGAGGAGCGTCTCAGATCGGTTCGACGACGATGTCAGCGCGGTCAAGTGTGGCGGTGTAGGCGCCTATGTCGTCTGGGTCGCTGGTGAGGATCTGGGCCGGACCGTGAAGAGCAGCCGCGATGACGACCAGGGCGTCGATGACGTCCGGCCGCTTCTTCGGGGGAAGACTGGCCTCGGCGAGCATGGCCCCCGCCCGTTTGTACGAGTCGAGGGTGAAGGTTCTCGCGCAGGCGACGCAGCCGGCGGTGCTCGACATGCCGCGCATAGGGGAAGCGCTCTCCCGAGTCTGGGGCACGGTGCAGTCCTTCAGGTACTGGCTGAAGGCATGTACCGTCTTCGGGTCCGGTCGCCACGCCTGGGCAAGGACCGGTCCGATGACGACCGGCCGGTGCGGAGCCGCGCGTAAGCCGTGGTGGAGCAGCCGCGCCGCCGAGCTGTCTCGCAGGAGCGCCACGAGCATCCCGGCGTCATAGACGACAGTACGCGCGATCATGCGACGCTCGCGGCGTCCGATCCAAGCGCGCTGTTCAGGACCCGGCGGACGAGCGCCTGCTCGTCCAGGGTCAGGGCGTCGAACGAAGGCAGGTCCGTCTCAGGGACGCCGCCAGCCTGCTCAAGGGCTGCCTGGTTGCGCGCGTCGAGTGCCGCGAAGGTCGCCGTAGCGGCATCGTCGCGCGCCATCTGCGCGACGGCCGCCGCGATCATGTAAGCGGACACATCCATGCCTGCCGCCTCGGCGTGCATCCTGACCGCGGCCTGGACGTCCGAGGACGTCGAGATCGTGAACCGAATGTTTGGCATGCCGGTATCGTAACACAGCGTATTACGCTGTCGTAGTGATCAGGCCACGGGCCGCGATCAGCCAACGACCGGCGCCCGGGCTGAAGCAGGCGGCCGGCTCTGGGCTCCGCCTACCGGTCGTTCCTTGTTTGTCCGATTTGCCGATCAAGGACCATCCCCACCAGGAGCGCCAACGCATCGGACGTGATGAGGGCGTCCGCCTCTGGATCGCCGGACAGGTGCAGGCCCATGCCCGTCAGGGTATCCACGACGAATACCCCGCCGGACTGGTGCGTCCGGCGGGGTGGGGCGTCAGGGACGCCAGACCACTTCCACCCGTTCGGGGTCGAAGCGGTTCGTTGGGCCGTCAGCCGCCTTCAGTACGACGGCCTCGATGACGGTACTAATGATCTCCCAGCGCTGCTCCAGCTCCAAAGAGGGCCAGCCCTCGGCCAGGTTCGTGACCTTGGGGCCGGTGTGGGCGCGTAGCCACTCGGCCTGCTCCGCCCTCAGGTGCAGGATGGATTGCTCCTGCTCGCGCACACGGGGGAAGACGTACGGGCCGGGCAGCTCGTCCCGGTCATAGGCACCCATGAGTTTCGCGATCTTGGCCTCCGCCTTGGCCAACTCGCCCGCCCTTGGCCACCTGCCCACCTCGGCCTCGACGTCGCGGCCTGCCAGGTAGGCCAGGACCAGCTCGGAGACAAGGTCATCAACATGGCGGCCTGTGACGCCGACCTTGCCGCACCCGCCCGCGGTGACGGCCTTGCAGGCGTAGTGGTGCTTGCCCCACCGCCGGTCGTAGCCGCCCATCAGGTGGCGGCCGCGGAACCCGCAGCAGATGATCCCGGACAGCAGATACTTCCGTCCGCCGATGTGGACGTGCTTGGAAACCCGGCTGGGGTCGCGGAGCTTCGCCACCACCGCCTCCCAGACATCCAGGTCCAGGATGGGCTGCTGCTGGCCCTTGACCGGCTGGCCGTCCGCGTCCACCACGTAGCGCTTCTCCAGCGGGACGGAGGTCGGGCCGTACACCCGGTAGCCGACGATGCGCGGGGACAGGTAGATGTTGCGCAGGACGGGTTTTTGCCACTTCTTGCCCATGGCGCTGGCGATGCCAAGATCGTTCCACTGGCGACAGATGGTGTGGAGGCCGACGCCGGCCAAGATCTGATCCGCCCCCGCGACCAGGAGCGCCGCCGCCGGTTCGTCCTTGGTTTCCTTGTCGGCCAGCCAGCCGAAGGCACGGTTGCCCCCGACGGTAATGCCGGCCTGGGCCATGGCGAGGTGCTTGCGCCGAACCCGCTTGGAGGTGTCCAGGGACTGCCGCGCCTTGAGGGTGACGACGATCCGGCAGGCGGGGACGGGGAGGCCGGGGGCCGGCAGGTCCGGCCGGCCTCGGAGCGGGTCCGTTCGAAGGACAGGAAGCCGGGCGGGCAGCCGGGTCACCCGGGTGCCGGGCTGCCCCGGGGACCCGGCCCCGGACCGCCGGTTACGGGCGGACGAGCCGACCGGGTGCTCGTCGTGCGAGGCGGGCCTGGCCGGTGGGCAGGTGCTGGCGGACATGTGGACGCAGGTACGCGACGTGCCCGAGCCGCGGGTCGAGACGACCGAGTGGGCGCTGCCGCGCAGGCGGTGTGGCTGCTGCGGGAAGATCACGGCGGCGAGGGTGCCGGACGTGCCGTGGGCGACGGCGGGCTCGGTGTGCTACGGGCCGCTGATCGGCGGCGCGGTGGTGCTGCTGGGCAACGAGGGCAACGTCCCGCTCGCGCGGACCGCGCTGGTCCTCAACGGGATGTACGGCACGGCGGTCTCGACCGGCTTCGTCGCGCGGACCCTGCAACGCGCCGCCGAGGCGCTCGCGGCCCGTGGCTACGACGAGAAGATGAAGGCGGCGCTGCGCGCCGAGCCGGTGCTGTGCGGTGACGAGTCCCTGGTCAACGTCCTGCGCAGGGACCTCGACGAGGCCACCGGCAGGCCGACCGAGGGCGCCCCGCACCTGCTGGCGCTGCGGACCCCGTGGCCCGGGCTGGTCTGATACGCGGCGATCCCCTCCCGCTCGTCGGAGGCGATCGACGCCACCGGGGTCCTCGACGGCTACACCGGCTACCTCACCCGCGACGACTACGCCGGCTGGCACCAGTACGACACCCAGGTCGCCGGCGTGCAGCTCCGTTGCCAGCACCTCATCCGAGCTCTGCGGGCGGTGCTGATGCTCGCGCCGAACATCCAGAAGTGGGCCGGCCAGCTCATCGAGCTGTTCCGCGAGGCGAACGGCCTGGTCGTCGCCGCCCGAGCTGCCGGGTGCACCCGCCTCGACCAGGACGTGATCGACGGGCTGCGGGCCCGGTTCGACCGGGACGTCGAGGTCGGCCGGCTGGCGAACATGTCCCGGCCCTGGAAGGACGGCAAGAACCATCCCGGCCTGGTCCTGGCCCGCCGGCTCGCCGCGAAGGCCGACCAGGTCTGGCTCTTCCTCACCGACTTCAAGATCCCTTGGACGAACAACGCCGCCGAGCAGTCGATCAGGCTTCCCAAACGGCACCAGGCCGTCTCGGGCTACTGGCACACCCCGACGACCCTCGCCGGGTACCTGCGCGTGCGCTCCTACCTGGTCTCCACCCGCGACCATGGCATCCGCCCGATCGACGCGATCAGGATGCTGCTCGCCAGCCGGCCCTGGCTACCCACCCCCCGGGCCGCTCTCGCCGAACCGGACGGCCTCGCGGTCGCTACCTAAATCAACATCAACACAGAGGTGCTGGGACCGTCACCTCTGAATGGACACTGCCAGGCGTACGCCTTGTCGTCAAACAGCGGGTTTCCGTTGTTAAACGCCAGATACCAGCCTTGCGCGTAATACAAAACTTTCTGCAGCTTCAGCGGAGTGATGACCCCGCGTTCGCCCTGATCTTGGCTGGCACGCTCAATAAAGGCGTTTGCGATATTCCGTGCTTCCATCTTTGCCATTGTTACTTATTGTAACAGCGAATTTTACCCCCCCATAGGAGTTATTGCAAACATAAGAGAAACGCCGACGCGGGCGAAGGGCTGAGCCAGAGGCGTTATTATTCCATTGGACCGGTCGCGCCCTTCCGCGACAATGAGTGACCACAGAGATGCGAGCCGTCTAAATTCATAACTTAGTTTGTCCGATTTGCCGATCCAGGACTTTGCCAACCAGGAACGCCAACAGGCCATACCGCCACTCTGCGTGATCAAGTGGGGCGGAACGTACCATCCCACTCGTTCTTTCCGAGATCGGCTGGTCGGCGAGTATTCCGGTGGACGGTGAGGTCACCCAGGTCGGTGCGGGAGGTTCAGGTGGTCGGGAGCTGCTCGCGGCGGGCGGCCAGCGCATCGATCTCGTCCTGGCGGGCGAACGGCCCGGGCAAGGAGGAGATCCACCGGCGGGCGGAGGAGAGCAGGCGGTCGACCGCGGCGAGATCGGCGGCCGTCCCGACGCCGTCGGGACTCACCTGCAGCTCAACAGCGAGCAGGAGTGCCGGCACGGCCTGCAGTGCGAGTCGGCATGCCGACTCGGTGGCCTCGTCTAGCATCGCGGCCGTACCGGGATCCGCGAGAGCGCGGTTAATCCAGAGGTGGCCGAGGGCCGCCCAGTTGCGGGCCTGTGCCGAGTGGCCGGCAGCCCGCGCCAGCCGCGCGAGGCCCGTCGTCGCTGCGGTAGCCATCTGGAGCGAGACGCGTAGCGGTTCGAAGACGGCCGTGCGGGCGACGTATCTTGCTCGGGCGGGCAGCACCACGTCCCGAAACAAGTCCACCGCCTGGGTGAGATCGCCGGACGAGTACGGGTGGCTGGCGAGGTAGGTCGCGTAGTTGTGCAAGTGGTGAGCCAGCAGGTCGGGGAGCGGACCGGTGGTCAGTACCGCCGGGTCGATTTCCACCATGCGTAGCCAGACCAGCCACCCGCGGCGCACATGGTCGTCAAGTATCCCGGCCGGTGGGGTACCGTCCGCAGGCGGCCCGCAGCTGGCCTCGGCCAGCCGGCGCAGGGTGTCCAGCTGCCGGTTGGCGGCCGAGAGAATCTCCGCGGCGGCGCCGCGGTCCAGGCTGCCCCGCTCGAACAGGTCGATGCAGTACTGGCTGGACGCCATCAGCGCCTCGACCAGCACCCGCTTGTCCCGCTCCGCGTCGTACCGGACGAGGTCGAGCCGGAGCACGTCGGCCCGGCAGCCGGCGACGGCCCGGACCGGATCGTCCGCCGGCAGGATACCGGCCAGCCAGCCGTGTGCCTGGCCCAGCCAGGTGAAGGCGTCGAGGCGTAGGCGCTCCCGGGCCTGTGCGTCGGTGAGTACCTGGCGCACGGCGCCGAACAGCGCGATGGCCGCGGTGCGCCGGGTGGCCAAGGGCCGCTGGGCGAGAGCCGCCGCATCGGGAAGGGCGGGCAGTCGCGCGTCGACCGGCCCGCCGTCGACTGGCGGCAGCGCCCGCAGCGCCTGGGCGACGAACTGGTCAATGATCGAGTCCGGGGTGAGTAGCGCCTCCAGCGCCAGCTGCCCGGGGCCCCGGGCGGAGATCCACAGGTGACTCGTGTCGCGCAGGGTTCCCACGTCGAGCAGGCGATGCAGGAGCTGCCCAGCGACCAGCTCGTGCGCGGCTTGCTGGCCGACGGGCCCCTCCGCCGCCGGCAGTGCCAGCCCCGGCAGGGTGGTGTCGACGAGGTCGAGGTCGCGTGGCAGGACCGGCGAGGCCGTCGTCCGCGGTGCGCTGATCTCACATCTGGTTAGCGATTCAGCTGCTGCGGAGGGGGCCAGCGGCACCTCCCAGGCGGTGGTCAACGGACGTTGCACCGCACGCGCGCGGATGCCCGCGGCGACCAGCGCCGGCTGGGAACGAAAAACCTCGACGACCACCGCGGCCCAGGCTGCAAGCCGCAGGTCGGGTATCAGCCTGCTGCCGTCCTGGTAGGCCAGCACGGGCAGGACCTCGGTGAGCGCCGCCCGGAGCGGATCGAGCAGGCGGTTGACCGCCACTAGGACGACCGCAGCCTTCGTATCGGGGCCGAATCGGTTGAGCGTGGCGTTGGCGATCTCATTCGGCAAGGTCGCCCCACTCGCGGTAGCGGCCATCCGATCGAGGATCACCCATCCACGGGTGCCGAGCTCGGCGGCGCCCGCGAGCTGCGCGGCCTGCGCACGGGTCGGCAGGGGGGCGCCGCGGGCGATCTCCGACAGCGTGACCCGGGTGAAGTCGGTGACCCAGGTGATCCGCCCGAGTGGGTTGGGCTCCAGAGTGTCCGGCCAGGGCACTCCGAACAGCGGCGCCACCTTCCGGGCCAGCCGGGCGGCTACCAGTTCAGCCCGCGTCTCCGGCACCGGCGGCACCACCGCCGGCAACAGGGTCACGACCGTCTCCTCCTTCATCCCCGCTCCAACGCCCGCCCCCGCAGCATCCCGATCGTAGTCGCCGAACCCTGCCTCCACTTGGCAGATTTTTTTCGCGAGTCACTAAAATCATAGACAGTTTTACCATTTTCCGCTAGAAAGCCGGCATGCTCACGGACTTTGCTGGTGGCGGCTCGACGACACTGGACGATCGAATGTCACCCCAAGCCGTCATTCAGACACCTGTAGTCACAATCTCCATGGAGATCGTCTGCACGCTTCTCGGCGAGACCGCCGGGTTCCGGCGCAAGCTGCACCGGATGACCCGGTCTGGGGTGTGCGACGTGGCGCCGGTCCAGGTCGGCGAGCAGGCCCTCGTCCGTGGCAGCTGCGTGTGTCAGGACCTGGTCGTCGACGTGCTTGTCGACATCAGCCGCTATCTGGCGCAACGACCCGCGCAACGGCCCGCCGCCGCCGCCCGCGCCCACTGGCGCACCAGGGCGAAGTTCGAGTGGATCCGGCGCCACCGCCTGGCTCAGGGTGCTCAGGCCCGTGTCGACCGGATCCGAGTCGGCGAGCTGGCCCGGGCGTTACCGGACGAGTACCACCGCGCCGTGCTGGAGTATCTGGTCGAGGAGGCGGGCCGGCCGGCGCCGCTGGAAGGCCAGTCGGCGCTTGAGTACCGGCTGGCCGAGCAGGCGGCCGCGGAGTTCGGGGGCTCGCCTGAGGAGCACCGCGACCGCGTCGCGGCGGCGTTGGGTGGCATCGAGCGGCACTGTCGCAGCGGGCGGCGCGTGCGCGACGGCGACGGCGAGCTGGTGACCTGGTGGGAGCGCTACATCGACCGCCCACTCGGCCGCCGGCCCCGGCAGGGCGACGTGCCGCTGGGGACGGCCGCAGCCGACAGCGCCCTCGCCCGACCGGCCGAGTCCGGCGCCGAGGATCTCGACGAGATCGTCCTGGCCGCGCTGCGCGACCGCCCGGCCGGAGCCGACCCGGCCGCCTGGCTGATCGACCGCGTGCTCCGGCTGGCGGCTGACGGTATGATCCCCGCGAGCGCGGTGGAGGCGTTCGGGACCGACCCGCAGCGCCTGGCCGCCGCGCTCGCGGCGCTGGCGGACCTCGACCGCGCCGAGCAGCGGCTAGGCGCGGTCGAGGGTGCCGTCCGCGCCGAAGAACCGGCGCAGCTCGCTCTCCCCGGGCCGCCCGCCCGACGCCAGCGCGGCGGTCAGCAGCAGCCGGTTCCCGCCGGTGAAGAACGGCTCGGCGAGCGTCCCGTCACCGCCGAACTCAGCAGACTGCCAGCCGTGCGCGCGCATCACCGTCAGCCCCAGCCGCGCCATCCGCAGCGCGTGCTGCGCGACGGTGACCCCGTCCGGCGGCGGGGTCCGCGCGGCGAACAGCACGTGATGCGTCGTGACGGCCAGGACCGGATCATCCAGCACCGCCCGGCCGTGAAGGTGGTGGCGCAGCAGCCGGGCCAGCATCATGCCGGCCCGCATCATCGTGGCGTAGTCGTCGTGGGCGTCGTAGAGCTGCACCCCGTGCTCCCAGGCGGCCACGTCCGCCTCAATGCCGGCCCGGTCCAGCGGCCACTCGGCGCGGACTACACTGACCTGCGACCAGTCCGGCGAGCCGGCGGGAGTACCGCCCGGTCCCGCACCCGGGAACGGTCCGTCGTGCCCACTGCCGGGCAGCCAGTCGACCTCGGTCCCGCCCCGCTCAGCCCATCGCTCCGTGTAGAAGCCGATGAGCCGCCCGAACGGCACCCGCGAGGCCCGCAGGAAGTCGATGCTGGCATCGAGAAGCTCCACGTAGGTGGGAATGGCCCGGCGGGTGGCCCCGTCGGCGAAGTTCCGCAGGAGGGACTCGGCGCCGACCAGCGCCCAGCCCCCCGCAGGGCCCACCTCGCGCGCGAGCGCCGCGGCGAAACCGGCCGCGTCCGCGGTTGCCGACGCCAGGAACGGCCGTTGCAGGTCGCCCCAGACATCGGGCTCGTCGCTGGCGGCCGGCGCGAACTCGTACCGCCCGAGCCGAGCCATCAGGCCGGCGACGTCGGCGGGCAGGGCGCCGGCAACGGGCTGCGCCGGCCCGCCGGTGCCCGCGGCCGGTCGGCCGGTGCCAGGAGGTGCCGCGCCGCCGCCGTCGTCCCGCCTACGCCTGTTCCACCTGGCCATGATCGTCTCCCGACTGTGCGGCGATGGGCTTCGTCGGGGTGGCCTGACGGACCGGCACACGGCACACGGCACATATACGCTGCGCCCGCAGCGACGGGTGGCCGCAGGGCGGCTCGTCGCCAGCACTGGACAGCTTGGTCGGCATCGGGGGATTCGCTGTGGACGGCCTGAATCTGGAGATCGACGCGCTGGTCGGCCCGGCGCTGGATCTACTGGCCACCGCGGAGCGCGACGGGGACCCGGTTGCCGCCCGGGCCGCCGTCGGCCTGCTGGCTCAGGCATATGACCTCGCGCCCGGCCACTCCGGCGCGCCGGGCCTGGCGATGCTCATCGCCGAGTGGGAGGGCGAGCTCGCCCAGGCGGATCTGGGCAGCTGGGACAGTGTGGTGCTGTGGTGGCGCCGGGGCTGGCCGGCGCCCCGGCCCGGCGGCCGCCCGTCCCTGAGCATTGCCGAACTCGATGCCATGGAAGGCGCGCTGCACGGCGAGCGCTACGTCAACGGTCGCGATCCCGCCGAGCGGGACGCCGCCATGCGCCTGCTCGCCCCGCTGGCCGACGCGGGCAAGCTCGGTCCGCAGGACCTACTCGGCTACGCAGCGCTCCTGATCGTCTGGTACGAGCAGGACGCGGTGCCGGCCGCCCGCGACACCGCGCTCGACCTGCTGGCGCCCATGGTCACCGCGGGCACCGCCGACCCGGGCATCGTGGCCGACTACGCAGAGCTCGTCTTCGACCGCGCCGAACAGAGCGGTACCACCCGGGATTGGGCCCAGGCCGTCCACTGGCTGCGCGAATCCCTCCGCATCGGCGGCGCCCAAAACGTCGCCGACACCTGGGACAGCCTCGGCCACGCCTACTGGGCGTGGAGCCGGCTCGATGACGACGACGCCCTGTTCGACGAGGCGGTCGACTGTTTCACCGCGGCGGTACGGCACGGTCAGCCCGCCGAGCTCCTCGCGCCGGCAGCGCTGGTGTTCGTCGCGGACCGGCTGCGCGAGCAGCGGCGCAGCGCGGGCGGCGTGGACGACGCGCTGCTGGCGGACATCCGCGCCGTGCTGGCACTCGCGGACCAGATCGTCGACCGGCCGGAACTGGATACCGAGATCCGCGCGACGGTGGCCATGGAGATTCTCACGCTGCAGTACCTCATCGTCGACGGGAACGAGATCACCCGCCGGCTGGTGCAGGAGGGCCTGGAGGCGTTCCCGCTGGCCGGGGACAGGTTTGACCGCCTGCTCGGCTACGCCGACGCGCACCCCGACCCGCCGCAGGGCTGGTCGAGCAGCCGGGCCGCGATGCGGGCGATGACCAGTCTGCTGCGCGCCATGTTCGGCACCGGGCCCCGGCCCGGCGCGGACTTCGGCCTGCAGCATGCCGCCGAGGCCATGCGCACGGCCGAGCACTCGGACGACGCCGCCGCGTTGTTCTCCCTCATCTCCGCTGTCGCCGGTGGCTTCTCCGGCGACCTGGGCCGGGTGAAGGCCGCCGAGCAGCTGGTCGGGACCTCCGCGGACCCGAGCGCCACGGCGATCTCCCTGTTCGCCCGACTGGGTCAGATGCTGCTGGTCGGCATGCCGGCCGACGGCGCCCGCACCGCCGTCGAGCTGCTGTCCGTCTTGGCCCGGTCGCTGGCACAGGTTCTGGGCGGTGGCCTTCGGGGCAGGCTGCAGCCACCTGCCGCCGACACGGGCAAGCCCGGTCACCTCATCGAGGTCAGCCAGTACCTCGACGTCAGCCGGCGCCTCGACGTCGGTCAGCTCCGGGAGATCGCCGACGTCTTCGCCGCGTTCCCGGGCTGCGACGCCCTTGTCGCGCAGGCAGCGGCCGCGGAAGTGATCGCCGGCATCATCGCGGCGACTTCAGCCGGCGCGCCCGCGGATCGCCTCGCCGAGTTGCGCGCCCGCCTCGCGGACGCCGACCAGGCCTGGGCCGACAGCAGTGCGCAGCTACCGCCACCCCCGCGGGCCATGGGCACGCAGCTGTTCGCCCACGGCTGGCAGCTGTTCGCGGGAGTCACCGGGGACCGGTCCGCCGCCCGGCTCGCCGTGGCACGCTCCCAGGCGGTCCTGGACTGGTTCGACGGTCCTGACCACCCGATGTGGCCGATGGTCGTCATGACCGCCGCCCGCGCCCGGCGACTGCGCGGCGAGCCCGGCGACCTGCCCGGAGGTCGCCGCCTGGCGCTGCGAGCCCTGCGCGGGCACGCCTGGCTCGTGCTGCTGCAGTCGGGCACCCGAGACGCGCTGGAGGTCGCCCGCGGGGCGGCGGCGGATGCCCGGGTGGTGCTGGAGTGGTGTGTCGAGGACCTGCGGGGCGGCGACGAGCAGGCCCGCGACGACCTGGTGACCGCCGTGGAGGCCGGCCGCGGCCTCGTCCTGCACGCGGCGGTGACCACCCGGTCGGCCGCGGAGCAGCTGCGTGAGCTTGGGCATGCCGACCTCGCGCAGGCCTGGGCAGCCGCAGGCCTCGAACCGGCCGAGGCCGACCCGGCTGCGCAAGGCCCCGGCTGGTTCGCCGACGGGGCCGAACGGTCCGCGCTGCGCCGGGCTGTGCTGGCGGCGCTGAGCGAGTCCGCCGCCGGACCCGACAGCCTGCTGCTTCCACCCAGCATCGGCGAGATCCGCGCAGCGGTGGGCACGCACGGCTCCGACGCACTCGTCTATCTGGTCCCCGGCGTCGACCGGCCCGGGCATATCATCATCATCCCGGCTGACGGGACCAGACCGGTGGAACATGTCGAGCACCCGGGGCTCGTCAGCGCCGACGACTCCCCCATGGGCCGGTACCTGGCGGCGTACGCGGGTTGGCGCCAGGCTGCAGGCGGTGAGGGTGCCAGGCAGGGTGTGGCCGAGCCAGCGGCCGCGTTCGCGGCGTCGCGCGCCGCGCTGGCGGCGTGGCGCGCTGCGCTGGCGGAGCTCACCGAGTGGGCGGGTCGCATCGCCGAGGTGCTGCTGGACCGGGTCTCGGCTGTCGCGGCCGACACCACCTGGCCGACCTTCGTAATCACCTCGGTGGGGGTGCTCGGCCTAGTGCCCTGGCACGCCGCCGTGCTGGACGTCGAGGCGCCCGGTCATCAAACCGGCGGCGGCACCCGGCTCGCCCAGCGGGCGACGGTGTCCTACATCCCCTCGGCCCGGCTGTTGTGCCGGACGGTCGCGATGCCCGCCGCTGCCGACGGCGACGTGCTGATCGTCGGCAATCCGGTGGGCGCGGCGTCCCACCCTGCCGGTGACGCCGCCTGGCATCTACCATCGGCCTTCTACCCCCGCGCCATGCTGCTGGGCGGGGGGCCGTCCCGGTCGGGCCGCGAACCGGCCACGGTGGCGGGCGCGGGGGCGTCCGGGGACGGGACGCCGGCCGAGGTGCTCGCCTGGCTGCGCCGGCCAGGCGCCCGCCGCCTAGTGCTCCACCTGGCGTGCCACGGCTTCGCCGTCCCCGCGGACCCGGCGGCGTCGCATCTGGAGCTCGCCGACGGACGGCCGCTGACCGCCCGCGAGCTGCTGGCCGAGCAGAGCGCCGCCACCCGCGTCGAGCGGGTGTTCCTCGCTGCCTGCTCGACCAACGTCACCGGTGCGGACTACGACGAGGCGTTCAGCATCGCGACCGCGTTCCTCGCCGCCGGCGCCCGCACCGTGTACGGCTCTCTGTGGGATCTGCCGGACAGGTACACGGCCACCATGATGTTCGTGTTGCACCACAACCTGGTCGTGGAGGACTGTTCACCGGCCGAGGCCATGCAGGCCGCCCAGGACTGGGCGCTGGACCCCTACCGGACGGCGCCGGCCACAATGCCCGGCCCGGTCGCCGCGGCCATGGTGGACGACGCGTGGCTCCCCTTCGTTGACCCGGCCGCCTGGGCCGGGCTCGTCCACCTTGGCGCCTGAGCGCGTACCCGGGCCTGGGCCGCTCAGGGCTGGTCGGCCTCGATCAGGGGAGCCCAGCGGTCCGGGTTCTCCCGATAACGGTTGAGGTAGCCGCGGACGGAGGCGACGCTCAGATTGAACAAATCACCAATCGTTGCCCGGCTGTCGACCCGGCCCGGTTCGCCCCAGGGCCGGGCGGGGCAGATCTCGGCGGGGTCCACCTCCAGCCGGCTGGCCCGGGTGCCGCATCGTGGTGCGGCGTCCAGGTTGGCAGGGTCGAACGTGATGCAGCGGCCGGTCGGGGCGTGCTGAGGCTCGATGGTGTCGCGCGTGATCTGGCCGGGGCCGCGCACGGCGCGGGCCGCGAGGATCTCCGGCGCCCGGCGCAGCGCCGACCGCGGGCCCGTCCAGTCCGCGCTGTTCCTGATCTGCGCCCGCAGCGCGCGGATCACCGGCTGCCGCGACGTCCACAGCGGCGGCAGTGCCGCCGCCACGAGTTCCTGCGGGTCGAGGCGACCCGCGTCGAGGGATATCGCCGCCGCGATCCGGCGGCGCAGCGCAGTTCTCATCGCCGCGACGTCCGCCGCGTCCGGTTCCAGCGGCCGCGCGGGGCTCGCCTGCGGGTCGGCGACGGCGAGCATCACCCGGCGCAGCCGGGAGAGTAGCAGGTACAGGTCGTCATCACCGCCGACCCGGAACTGGTCGACGGCCCGCGAGCCGCACACCCAGTTGGCCAGCACCGCACGGTCCGCCCGGTTGGTGCCGGCGGTCAGCACGCCCAGGACCCGGTCGGCCAACGCGTCCACCGCGATGATTCGGGTCAGCACCCGCGTGTCGTCCCCGGGCGCCAGCGCCGGCGGCAACGTCTCCAGCTGCACGGAGGCGATCTTCTTGTTCGCGGTAAGCCAGCCACGGCCCAGACCTCTGGTGAGCCGTCGGAAGACCACGTCGGCCTGCGGCTGCACCGCAGCTCCGGCACCAGCCGCGGGTGATCCACCGGGCCTGCCGACGCTCTCATCGCCATCGCGGTCGGCACTGCGGTCGATGATGTCTGCCGCGGCGGCGAAGTACATCGCCGCGTCGAAACCCTCGTTGCCGTCGAACCGGTGTCGACGGCGGCGGGACATCTCCCGTCGGGTCCACTGCGCGATCTCCTGCACGTACGCGGCGACCTCGGCCAACGGCTCGCCGCGCGCGCCGTCTTCGCGCAGTTCGCGCGCGGCGCAAGCATAGGCCGCGAGCTGCACCAGGAAGCGGCGGTCACCGACGACGGGCAGGGGAACGTCCGGCAGCGGCGTGTCGCCGGCCTCGTACGCGGCGGCGAGCTCCATCCCACGGTCGAGGATCTGCGCCGCCAGCTCAACCGTGGTGCGCTGCGGGCCGGCCGGGTCCGGCCGCTGGCAGGCCGCGACGGCGCTGACGAGAGTCAGGTGCAGCGGCCACTCCGCGCGCTCGGTGGCCAGGGCGGTTCCCGCCCGGTACGCCTGGTCGATCGCTCGGATGAGTGGCACCGGATCCTTCTCGGCCACGACGAACGCGGCGGGGACGGCGAGGCCGGGCACCTGCAGATAGGTCCGCAACCAGCTCGCCGCGCGCCCTGCGACGATGTGCACGCCCTCGTTGCCCCGGGTGCGGGTGAGCACGCAGAGCGCCAGCAGCTCGTGCTGGTCGGGCGGGATCGACTGCGGCCACAGAGCGCAGACCTCCTCCGCGCGCACCACCATCCGGTGCAGCAGGTCGTCGAGACCGTTGCCGCTCGCCAAGACGCGGTCCAGGTCGTAGGAGTCGAGCTGGGCGAGGACGGCGCGCGCGGCGCGTTCCAGCTGCGCACGGTCGGGCAGGTCAGTCATGGTCTCCGCGTTCCTTGCCGATGCGGCGTACGTACGTGTCGATGCCGGAGCGTGGCGCCGCCCGCGGCGGCCCGGTGCCCGCCGGCGGCCCCTGACGGGCAGGTCACGGCCCTGCGCCATCTGGATCGGTCACCCGGACCCGGACAGCGGGCAGCTGCGCCAGGACGACGGTGATCGTGAGCTGGGCCCGCAGCGTTCCGTCGGGGTGCGGCGCAAGCGGCGTCCAGATGCCGCTGCCGTTGTCGAACGAGACCTCGACCGTTCTCGGCCAGGCGGCGAAGTCCCCTTGGCCGCCGACGGCGCCGACGGAGGTTTCCGGGCGACGGCGGGCCACGACATGCACCTCCCCGGCGTGGATCTCCCAGTCCAGGGTGCGTTCGATGCCGGCGAGCCCGGCGAGGTCGCGTGGGATCTCCCAGCGGCCACGGGCCGCCTCCGCGCGGTGCGCCGACTGATCGGAGGCCCCGCCCGGCTCGGCCGGATCGTCCCCGCGCTGCTGGGGCCCGTCCGTGGCGTGCATCGGCCCGAGGCCGGAGTTGCCGCCCATCATTCCCAGGCTCGCGGCCCCGGGAAGGTCCACGTCGGCATCGCGTAGCTCGTCCACCGCGAGCAGCGCCCACAGCCCGCCGTCCCACGAGCCGGACCGCGGCCGCCGATCAGCTGCGTCGATCGGGAGGTCCGCATCCGGCTCTGTGGTCGCGGTCGATTCCTGGCCGGCGGCGGCCCTGTGCGAGGCCAGCACCTGTTCCCGGTAGGGCGCCCAGGCCAGGGCCAGCGCATCTAGGACCCGCAGATCCAGCCGGGCCCACCGGCTGCGCGGTGGCCCGGCGAGCACCTGTTCGGCGACGGACACGACACTCGCCCCCAGCAGCTCGCGCAGATCCCCAGGGATACGCCGTCCCATGGTCCGGACACCGATGAAGACCGGCGGCCCGTCCGGATCGTCGGCCACGAACGCGACCCGCAGCCCCGGGCGCACGTCCGCCTCCATCGTCTGCTCCACGGTCAGCAGGGTGAACTGTAGACGGCCGCGCCCGCGCCGGCCCGGGGTCTGGTCGACGTAATCCACGCGGGCAAACCCGTCCCAGGCGAGCGGACCCGTCTCCGTGCCGAGCCCAGGTCTCCGTGCGACGTCCATAGCTGCCGACCTCATCTCCCGACGTGAGGCGCCGTTACCAGTGCCGACCCTGACACAGGCACTGACGGACGGTGGAGGGCGGCACCGGGCCGGCCGCCCACCAGCGCGGGGAAAACGCCGGGGTTTTCGTCCGCCGCCGGTGCTCACGGTGCAGGCCGCCGCCGACGAGTGCCGTGTTCACAGGCAGCCGTCCGTCAATCCCAACCAGCGGCCCACGTTTCGCGGGCGCACCGCCTGGTGCCGACCGACCGGTCGACGCCCGGTCACCGAACGGCCGGACGGTCACCTGACCCGCCGCCCGTCGGGTCCGCCACGACGCGAGGAAAGGCATCCGGACCGTGGATCTCCTGCACCAGCTCCCCACACCAGACGATCTCGCCCTCACCTACCTGATAAAGATCTTCGGTCCGGCGGCGCTGATCGTCCTGCTGTTCCAGCTCTACCTCCTGGTGAACTCGTGGATCTCCACGGCGAACGCCGGGCGGCGAGGCCTGCGCCGGGTGAGTGGGCAGGTGCGGCGCCTGCTCCAGATCGGCTGGGCAGCCCGGGCGACCGCAGTCGGTGCGGTCCTCGGCGCTGCGGCGCTGCTGGTCGCCTGGGTGGCGCTGTCCTCCACGATGGGCTACGGGGCGAGCTACCTGATCTTCGCGAACATCCCCCTCAGTGGCCCCCGGCTGCATCCGTTCCTGTCCTGGAACCACAACGACTCGGTGCACGCCTACCACGTGTGGGGATCACTGACGGTCGCGGTCGTGGCAGTGACTGCCGGCCTGCGCCGGCGTTCGGCCGAGACCGCCGGAGTCATCTTCGCGCTGCCCTGGATTCTCTTCGGCGTCCTGATGGCTCTCTTCACGGTCGCTTACGGGCTGGTGGGCGCCTACAACTGGTCGAATCACCGGGGCTTCCAGGTCGACGTCTACGGCGTACAGGCAAGCCCGGTCACGCCGTTCGTCCTGACCGTTGTCTCCGCCGCCTACGTCCGGGCGGCCAGCGCCATCGGACGACTTCCCGTAACCGTGGTCGCCCTGGTCACCCGGCTGAGCGCCTAATGGGCGAGCCCACGCAGCGGGCCGGCCCAACTCCGCCGAGCCCCGTCCGTCCGGGCCAGGAGGACGGCACCCTCTCGCCTTTCAGATCATCCGGAAGAAGAAGCAGGAGATTCATCATGAGCGGCGCCATCGTTTTCCTTCTGTGGTTCGTGGGCGTTGTTGTCGGAGCCACCGTCGTCCGGGCCCGAGCCGGACTCCCGACCATGCGGAAGCTCGGGCCGTCCGAGCTGGAAGGAGGGTACGGATGGTTCGCGACACGCATGGTCCTGGTCTGCTTCTGGCCGGTCACCCTGGCCGTCTGGCTGGCGCGTCGGATGCCCCCGCCTACGGTCCGTTTCGAACGTGACCAGCGCGGCGGATTTCGCCGCGTTCCGGCGGACCAGCCCGCCGCCAGCCGCACCGTACCGCCGGTGGCGCCCTCCTCCGACGACCGCTGAACCAGGCGCAACCACCCGCCGGGACGCACCACCCGGTCAGCTCACATCGCTTTTCATCGGCAATTACCCGGTTCCCAGCGAGCGAGAGAGTTCACTCATGCGCACAGTTCCGCAAATACTGCGCTCGGCCGCGGCCGCGCTGGTCGGCATACTGACCTTCGCCGGTGTCGCGCTCGTCGCCCCGTCGGCCGCGTCCGCTTCCACGCCGGATCCGGAGGTCTGGGTCGGTGCCCCGGTGGCGGGAACCTGGACCTCCGACCCGGCCACCCACCACTTCCTGTTCCACGACCAGGACCAGGGCGACTGGTCCGGCGACATATCCGCCGCTCCCGGAGCTGCGGTGAAGGTGTTCGTGGCGCCCCAGGCCGGCGGCTACCCGGTGGCCACCCGGGTCGACCAGATCGGTGAGGCCTGCCGTTACGGCGGCGGCGGAAAGTTTGTGAACGTGGGAATCTACGTCAACGAGCGCCGGACAGGTTCCGTCACCTACGGACACCTCGTTCCCGCCGCGAACCTCGCCGTGGGCCAGTGGATCAATCGCTGGGACTCGACCGTCGGCGCGGTGGCCACCGGCCTTCCCCGCGATGCCGGCTGCTGGACCGGCGAGCACGTGCACATGCAGTCGTACAACGTCCACAACTACTCGTGCTTCAACCGCGGCTACCGCCTCGGTTCGCCGCTGAACCCCACGAACTTCGTGAGTTTCGTGGGGGGCAGCCGCGGCACCCGGCAGCGCCAGGCCTGCCCGTAGCCACCGCGCCGCGGAATACGGAATACGGAGCGTTCTCCATCTGGGTCTTTCCGATTCGAGATGGAGCAAGATCGGCTATCGACGATCGGCTGGTTTGATCAACCATTGCCGTTCCGGCTACTACGCTCGGTCGTGGTCCATCGACCGTCGGGATGCGGGCTGAGATGACCATCCACGCCTATGTGGCCAGCATCCGAACTGGGCAGGTGCTGGTGGTCGACCCGCTCGCGGGTGTCGTGAGCGCCGCCATCGGAGTCGGCGTGCTCCCCTTCGGAGTGGCGGTGGCTCCCGACGGCAGCCGTGTCTACGTCACCAACTTCGGTGGGAACGACGTGTCCGTCGTCGACACGGCCACCGGGGCCGTCACCGGCTGACGCCCCAGTCACCGGCTGACCGCCGCCGTGAGAGTGATCGTCGTGCCGATGGCCCCCGAACCCGGGGGGTTCACGGTAGTGCCACGACCTGTGTCCACAGGTCCTCGGTGTTGCGGATCTTCGCCAGGGCCTTCCTCGCGCCGGACGAGGAGGACAGCGCTCCTTCCTAGCCGTCCTTCAACAGGTAAAGCTTCTGCCCACACGCGAGCGGAAGGAGCCGGACGGCCCGCGTTCGCCTGCCATCTTTCTCTGCCGCGCGGACATTAGACTCTTTCAAGGAAATTGTGCCCGTGGTTCAGTGAACCTGGCGGACGGGTACCAGTGCAGCCACGGTAACAAACATGGTCAACGACCTCCGGTCGGTCCTCTCCTGCGAAAGCGAGACCTCTGATGAGTATCTACGACACTATCGGCGGCGCGACGGCCGTACAGGCCGCGGTCGACGATTTCTACGTCCGGGTGACGGCCGATCCCGTTCTTGCACCCCTCTTTGCCAACCGGGACCTGCCCCGTCTCAAGGAACACCAGCGAGCGTTCATCGCCGCGGTGATCGGTGGTCCCGAGGTCTACCGGGGTCGGGACATGGCCGCGGTACATGCCACGCTCGGCCTCACCGACGCCCACTTCGACGCGGTGGTGGACCATCTGCTCGCGGCGTTGACCGGCCTCGGTGTCCCGACGGAAACCACCGGCCAGATCGGAGCGGCCCTCGCCCCGCTGCGTTCCGACGTCGTCACGATATCGAAGTAGTAATACCTCACATCATACACGACCTTGCGCGGCCAGGCTAGTGAAGCCGCACCCGGCTCGAACGAGAGAAACCGGGCGGGGCACAGTTGCAAATGCGAACCGCCCGGGTTCGGTATGGACGCCATCATGTGAGAGATGGAGGTCGACGCCAATCGCCGTCGGCGACGGGGATGCTGTGGGCAAGGATGGCACGGACGTCGTTGGTGGTGAACGAGCCGTCCCGGCGGCTTCCTTTCTCGGCTAGCGGGTGCCGTCGGGTGCGGTCGAGCCAGCGGTAGCTGTCCGCGTCGACGAAGCAGCAAACCACGCGGACGGATTCGACGCCGGGACAGGTGCTGACCTTGTCCTCGACGAGGTCGCTGCTGGTCAGCCGTGCGAGGGGGAGGGCGTTCTTCGGCGTCGGGATCACCGCCTGCTCGGCGAGGCTGTAGCCGGCGTGGTGAGGCAGTGCTTCGGGGTGGGTGGGTCCCCTGCCGGCCCCGTGCCGGGTGTGCCTAGCCGTTTCGGCTGGTATGGGGGGCATGTTAACGCCGACTCGGCTACGGTGGGTTCGGTGCGCCGGGAAGTCTGGTCGGCAACGTGTGACCCGACCCCTTGGTGAGGAGCACCGCCGTGGGCCAAGTTCCGTCTCGCCGGTTCAGCCTGTTCGACCGCAGGTCGTGGCCCGAGGCTCGCCGGATCGCCGAGATCCTACGCAGGGAGGCCATCGGTGGCGGGCTGCTGCTCGCCGCGACGGTCCTGGCCTTGGGCTGGGCGAACTCGCCGTGGTCAGAGTCGTACCAGTCGATGCTGTCCTACCAGCTCGGCCCGTCCTGGGCGCACCTGGACCTCACCCTGGCTCAGTGGGCCGCCGACGGCCTGCTAGCGATCTTCTTCTTCGTTGCCGGGCTGGAACTCAAACGCGAGTTCATCGCCGGAGACCTCCGCGACCCTCGGCGGGCCGCTGTCCCGGTCCTGGCCGCCTGCGGGGGTGTCGCCGTTCCGGCCGTGCTGTACGCGCTGGTCAACGTCGGCGGTGACGCCTCAGCGGGCTGGGCGATCCCGACCGCCACCGACATCGCCTTCGCGCTGGCGGTGCTGGCGGTCATTGGCCGGCACCTGCCGTCCGGTCTGCGGACCTTCCTGCTCACCCTCGCGGTCGTCGATGACCTGCTCGCCATCGTCATCATCGCCGTCGTCTACACCCGCCACCTGTCGATCCTCCCGTTGCTGGGCGCGCTGGTGCCGCTGGCGTTGTTCACTCTGCTGGTCCAGCGCCGGGTGCGCTCGTGGTGGCTCCTCCTGCCCTTGGCCGCCGCGACCTGGACACTGGTCCACGCCTCCGGCGTGCACGCCACCGTGGCTGGCGTGCTGCTGGGGTTTGCCGTGCCGGTGCTCCGCGGTACCCGTGCCGGCGGCCCGGAGGCGGGACCGGGGCTGGCCGAGCACTTCGAGCACCGCTGGCGGCCCCTGTCGGCCGGGGTGGCGGTGCCGATCTTCGCGTTCTTCTCCGCCGGAGTCACCGTCGATGGCCTGAGCGGACTGAGCGCGGCGCTGAGCGACCGGGCGGCCCTCGGTGTCGTGCTCGGTCTCGTCGTCGGCAAGCCTCTGGGGATCATGGCCGCTACCTTCCTGGTAGCACGCTTCACTCGCGCCACCCTCGACGACGGGTTGACCTGGACCGACGTTCTCGGGCTCGCGGTCTTGGCCGGTATCGGATTCACCGTCTCCCTGCTCATCGGCGAACTGGCCTTCGGGAGCGGCAGCGCACGTGACGACCATGTCAAGATCGCTGTCCTGACGGGTTCTCTGCTCGCCGCCCTGCTCGCCGCCGTCGTGCTACGTCTGCGCAATCGCGTCTACCGCCGGCTCCAGGAAGCAGAGACCGCCGACCGCGACCACGACGGCATCCCCGACGTCTACCAAGACCTGCACCGGTCCTCCCCACGCCCGTGGGGGTGATCCGGTCCGGTCGGTCCGCTCGTGCAGCACCATCAAGTCCACCCCACGCCCGTGGGGTGTTCCGCCCTCGGCAATCGAACAGGTGACGCACAGGTAACACACAGGACCGACTCCCACCCTCATAGTCACGGGGCTCCTCCCGGAGCGCCGGCAGGGTAGGAGGACACCGGCCATGGCCACACGTGAGCAGGGAATCCGACGGGTAGGCCCCGTCACCGCCGGACTGGCAGCCGTCGCGGCCGCCGGAGCCATCGGCTTCGGCGTGCTGGCCCATGAGCATTCCGCATCCGCGGCCACCTGGTCCTCGACGACGGACGACAGCTCGGTGACCTCGGGTAACGGATCCACCTCATCGTCGACCTCCGACAGCGCGTCCTCGTCCGGCGGCTGGTCGGGCGGGACGACGGTGGGGAGCGCCGACGGTCCCACGCACGCGTCGACCGGTGGTTCCTGAGATGCCCGGCGCGGCAGCGGCGGTCGAGTGGTCGGTGTGGAGCACGACCGCCCGGCTCGTGGTGACCGAGCCCGGCGCACTGGCCGCCGCCCGGGAGATCGTCGTGGACCATCTCGCGGCCGTTGACGAGGTCGCCAGTCGTTTCCGGGCCGATGCGGAGATCAACCAGCTCGATCACGCCGATGGGACGCCGCAACGGATCAGCCCGCTACTGGCAGACCTCGTCGGTGCGGCGCTCCTCGCGGCCCGGCGCACCGACGGGGACGTAGACCCGACCGTCGGCGGACCGCTCGCCGCTCTCGGCTACGACCGGGACATCACGTTGCTGCCGTCGGACGGTCCGCGGCTGCGGGTGGTGCACCGGCCGGCGCCGGGCTGGCAGCGGATCCGGCTGACCGGGAACACACTGACGCTGCCGGACGACGCGCGGCTCGACCTCGGAGCGACGGCGAAGGCGCAGGCCGCCGACCGCTGCGCCGCTCTGGTCGCCGAACGGCTCGACACCGGCGTGCTGGTCAGCCTCGGCGGGGATGTCGCCACCGCCGGGAACGCGCCGGAGGGCGGCTGGCGCATTCGGGTCCAGGACCGCCCGGGCGAGCCCGCCTGCACCATCACCCTGGCCGCCGGGAGCGCGGTCGCGACGTCCAGCACCCTCGGGCGGCGGTGGCGGCGCGGCGGGCGGCTCCTGCACCACATCCTGGATCCGCGCACCTGCCAGCCCGCGCCGGTGGTCTGGCGGACCGCCACCGTGGCGGCCGCGAGCTGCCTCGACGCGAACACGGCGAGCACCGCCGCGATCGTCCGTGGTTCCGCGGCGGTGGGCTGGCTGCGCCGGCTCGGGATGCCGGCACGGCTCGTCGCCACGGACGGCTCGATCGTCACGACCGCTGGCTGGCCCGCCCCGAGCCGGGCCAAGGTGGCCGGAGCCGGAGTGGCCGGAGCCGGAGTGGCCGGGGTCCGGGTAGACCGGGCCGAGACGGCTCCGCCCGCCGAGGATGGAACCCGAGTCACGTCCGCTGGATCGGCGACACGGCCGAGAGGTTCCGGCCGATGAGCACCGAAGCCCTCTGGTACGCCGCCCGGGGCACGGGCACCACGTGCCTGCTGCTGCTCACCCTGACGGTCGTCCTCGGCATCGTGGCCCGCTCGGGTCGCGGCCTCGCGGGTCTGCCCGGTTTCGCGATCGGCGCCGTGCACCGCGGCGCGAGCCTGCTCGCGGTCGTGCTCCTCGCCATGCACATCGGCACGCTGCTGCTCGACCCGTACGCGAAGCTCGGCATTGCGGATGTGGTCCTGCCGTTCGGCGCCGGCTACCGACCGCTGTGGGTCGGGCTCGGCACCGTCGCCGCCGACCTTCTCATCGCCGTGGTCGTGACCAGTCTGCTCCGCCGGCGCCTCGGCGTGCGCGCCTGGCGGGCAGTGCACTGGGCCGCCTACGGCGCCTGGCCACTCGCCCTCTCGCACGGCCTGGGCTCGGGCACCGACGCCGGCACGCCGTGGCTGCGAGCCGTCGCGATGGCCTGCGCGCTCGCCGTCGCCGGATCCGCGGCCTGGCGCTGCTCCCCCTCCTTCAGGATCCTCCCCCGCCCACACCGGCCCCCCAGCCCGCGACACCAACCGGCGGCGCCCACAACCATGACCCCCAGATCGGAGCAGACATGACCATCCGCGCTGCCACCGGAGCGGCCCAACCGTCCATCCCCACCGGCACCAGCATCGCCACCGGCACCAGCGACGTCGGCCGCGCCGGCTCCCCTGAGGCCCAGCCCGGGTGGGGGCGCGAGCCCTGGCCCGCGGCCATGCACGCGGTACGGCCCGCGGCCGGCGCGGGCGGCCTCCCCGCGCATCACGTCCCGGCCGGACGGCTGCTGACCGCAGCCGCGTCCGACCTCGCCGCGCACGACCGACAGTGTGGACCGCTGCCCTGGCGCGGCGGACCCGGGCGGTTACTTCCGGAGATCCACGACTCCGGGCTGACCGGGCGGGGCGGCGCGGCCTTCCCCACCTGGCGGAAACTCGCCGCGAGCGCCGAGGGCACCTGCCTCGACGGCAGCCACTCCGGCAGCGCGCACCGGGGCAGCACGCACCGGGGCAGCCAGCACCGGAACGCCGGGCACCGAGCCGACCGGTACCGCAGCAGCGCGCACCCCGTGGTCGTCGCCAACGCCGCCGAAGGGGAACCCGAGAGCGCCAAGGACGTCACCCTGCTCACCGTGGCGCCCCACCTCGTCCTCGACGGCCTGCAGCTCGCCGCGGAGGCGGTCGGGGCCGATGACGCCTTCGTCTATCTCAAACCCGGTCCGGCGGTCACGGCGGTCCGGCGGGCGCTGGCCCAACGGCGGGCCGCGGGCTGGGACCGGTTCACCGTCCAGATCCGGGAGGCGCCGGAGACCTTCGTCGCCGGGGAGGCATCGGCCGTCATCGCAGCGCTGGAGGGAGGGGCGGCCCGGCCGCGCGCGCACTGGCAACCGCTCGCCGAGGCCGGTTTCCACGGCCGTCCGACCCTGGTGCAGAACGCCGAGACACTCGCGCACCTCGCGTTGATCGCCCGGTGGGGAGCCAGCTGGTTCCGCTCGGTCGGGACCGCCGAGGAACCGGGCACGTTCCTGGCCACCGTGACGGGAGCGGTCGCCGCGCCCGGTGTCGTCGAGGTGCCGTTCGGCACCCCGCTCGGCACTCTCGCGCAGCTCGCGGGCGGCTTCACCGAGCAGGTCGGGGCCTTCCGGGTCGGCGGTTACAGCGGTGCGTGGCTGCCCGGCGGCCCGGGAGCGACGATCGCGATGTCCCGGGCGGCGCTGGCGCCGTGGGGTGCCGCACCGGGCACCGGAGTGGTCGCCGTCCTCCCGGCCCGGGGCTGTGGGCTCGTCGAGACCGCGCGCATCGTCGGGTACCTGGCCGCGCAGAACGCTGGCCAGTGCGGGCCATGCGTCAGCGGGCTGCCCCAGCTTGCGGACGCCGTGGCCGGGATGGCCCGAACGGATGGCGGGTCCGGCGGCCCGGTGCAGGGGGCTGGCGATCCGGGACAGTCCGCCATCCGGGCGCTGCGCCTCGCCGCCCTGGTCGCCGGTCGCGGCGCGTGCCACCACCCGGACGGCGCGGCCCGCCTCGTGCACAGTGCGCTGCGCACGTTCGTCGACGATATCCGGGCGCACGCCGAGGGCCGCTGCCTCGGCTCGGCGTGCGCATCCTGACCACACCCATCCCGACCAGGCAACGTCGACGAAGAATCCACAGGGGAGACAGATGCCATGAACACCACAGATGCCATGAACACCACAAACGCCGGCGCGGCAGCCGGCCCGGCCCGGCTGTGGATCGACTGGACGGCGTGTGACGGCCGCGGCTGGTGTGTCGAGCTGCTACCCGAGCTGCTGACCCGCGATCCAGCGGGTTATCCGCTGGCTCGCGGGACGACCGGACAGTCGACCCGAAAAATCACCGTCTCCACGGAGCTGATCGAGCATGCTCGTCGGGCGGCGGATGCCTGTCCCCGGCTCGCGCTACACCTGCTCGCCGGCCAGGAACAGGGGTAGCCGGGCCCGGCGGCCGATGTCCGCTGTCTCGCTCGCTACGCTACCGCCGCATTACCACTTTGCTAAAGCCGCGCTACCGCTACCTGCCTGGGTAGCTGGCGGCCGCGAGGGCGAGGATCTCCTCACGGTCCTCGGCGAGCAGGAATCCGGTCGCGATCGCGTCGTCGGTGGCCCGGGTAAAAGCGGCGCGATAGTCCGCGGCGCCGGCGGGGTAACGGGCGGCGAGTGTGGCGGAATCCAGCGGCCGGGTGGAGCCGAAGATGGCGGAGGCGTCGGTGGGGTTCTGCCCCAGGCCGGACAGGACGGCGATGGGAACGTCGACCCAGGGAGTGCGCACGCCACCACGGGCGATGCCGTCCGCATCACGGAGAAGTACCGCTGGATCCGTCGCGGCGGTTAGCAGGTGGGGCGCGGACGGGGGCGCGACACCATAACGGATCCAGTCGTCCAGCGCGGCAATCGCGGCCTGGGCGACATAGTGCTGCTGCGGTCCGCTGTTGATCGCGGCGGTGAACGGGACGCCGAAAGGGGCGGCGCTGGGCACCAGAAGGCGTACCAGCTCCGCGGCAGGCAGCGCACCGTCGTCCCGGAAACCAGCCTTGAGCGTGTAGGTGTCGACGTGCGCCGCACCGGCGATCTCCCAGAGCCGAAACCGGTCGCTATCGGGTTGGCGGGCGCCCACGGCGCCAAGCACGCCGACGACGTCGGTCTCGCTCTGCACGACCATCACGGGCACCGCGACGTCCGTGCGCAGCCGGACATCCCCGGCCAGGGTCGGGCCGCCCCGACCGTCGAGGGACGCCGTGGTCCCCGGGCGGCCCTGGATCAGGTAACCGTCGAAACCGCCATGGCCACCGCCGGCGGCACGGCTCCTATCGCGGTCACCGCCGTCACCGTCCCGCGCCGCGATGGTGTTTACATAGGTCACCAGAAAGAACGCCGCCTGGGATGCGCCCACGGCGATCATCCGCGCCGGACGAAGGTGATCGAGGAGACCGCGACGCACGGTTTCCCCGGCCTGACGGAAGATGTCGAAGCTGTACGCGTCACCGGGATGGGACAGAATCGCGTAACGGGTGGGATCGGCGCTCTTAAGCGACGGCACGATCGGCCACCAACCGGTGCCGCGTTGCTCCCCGGCACCATCTTCGCCCGCATCGCCGCCGTCCGCAATACCGCCGTCCGCAACGGCCCTCGCTTCGACACCGGCCCCTTCGGCGGTGTCGATCCCATCGATGCCGATGCGTTGCGCCGACACCCCCACCCAGGCGAAACCGGCGCGGAGCAGATGCCGATGCGTCGTGAGCCATGCGGCGGCGGCGTCCATTCCGGCAGAGACGTTCAACCATTCCACGACGGCCGTGCCGTTGAAGGCGGTCGGGTCGGCAGGCCGGTAGACGATGAGACGGGTCCGAAACGGCGCCTGACCGGCGACCACCACGTCCCATCTGCCATCAGAGGTGATCGGACCCGTCGCGGCATAGGAGTCGGCGGTTCCGCTCACGAAGAACTCCTCCGCCAGATAGCCGATGGAGGCCAGATCGAAAGACGTCGAGATCAGGCTCGCCTGGCCGGCGATCGGCCCGTCGACTCGCACCGACGCCATCTCCATCAGCTCCATCGATTCGGTTCCTCTCGCGCTCGCCGCACGGATCCACGATCCATCGTGCCGCACGCGAGCGCATCGAACCGATGGCCGCCGTTGCTCAGATGTCATATTCCGGGGACTTTTGACCCGTGACCGGGACATAAATCACGATCCGATGGTCAGGAGCCTCGTGGTCCGCGCGGGCCTCGATGAGGCCGCGTGGAGAGGTGCCACCTCCGAGCCGGTGTGCGGTTTCACTCCGCGGGACGCGCCTGGCATGCCGCGACCACACCGCACATCGAGAATGGGTACGGGTACGGCGCCATCGGGCCACTCGTTGGACCACCCGTTGGACCACCCGTCGGACCACTTTGCCCCGGCCGTGCGGCCCGCTCGTCCCTCGACGGCGGGCCGCACGTGCGCGGATGCGGCTCAGTGGCCGTGCGCAACGGCGCGGCGCAGGACCACCCGGTCGAACTCCTGACCATGCTCGTCCAGGCCCCGGATGGTCAGGGTGGAGTACCCGCCGGGCCGGCCCGGATCGGACTCGGCAGCCACGAAGGCGTAGTCGTCGAAACGGGTCCGCGACCAGTTGATGGACTCCGGTGCCTTCGTCCCGTCGGCCTGCCAGACATAGCTGTTCGGCACAACGTTCGAGCCCGGTACGATTTTTCCTCGGTAGGACTCCGGCTCACCGGTCTGGAACTGGTAGCGGGGCCGTCCCGCGCTGCCCGCGACGATGTAGGTGGTGCCGTCCTTCGCGGGTTCGATCGTCGAGCCGTCGGGCGCCTCGCGGGTCGGTGCGTTCGCGCGGATCGGGTCGGTGCGCTCGTACAGGTGGTTGTGACCCTGCAGCACGAGGTCGACCTGGTAACAGTCGAACAACGGCGCCCAGGCGCCGCGGACGCCGCCGTCGCTGGCGTGCTGCGCGGTCGTCGAATAGGCGCAGTGGTGGAAGAAACAGACGATGAAATCGATATCCGGGTCGTTCCGGTAGCCCTTCAGCGTGCTCTCGACCCAGGACGTCTGCGCACCGTTCGAATATCCGGTGTTCGCCTTGATCTCATAACTGAGGTCGTTGGCGTCCAGCGAGAGCACGGCCACGTTGCCGTGGACGAAGGAGTACACGCTCGGGCAGCCCTGAGGCCCCCCGCCTGGCAGGTCCAGGCGGGCGAGGTGGCCGCCGTAGCCGTGCGGGGAGTAGAGCGCCTCCATGTCATGGTTGCCGGTGGCGAACATCCACGGCGTGCGGGCACTGCTGACCTCGATGTCGGCCAGGTAGACGTCCCAGACGGTCGGGTCATAATTGTCGAAACCGGTAGGAGATACGCCGGCGGCCGTCCGCTTGGGCGGCCTTCCCTGACCCGATGGGTCCGCGTAGCTGATGTCCCCGGCGAGCAGGTGGAACACCGGGTCCTGGCGGGCGATGGCCGCGGTGACAGCCGACGCGTGGGCGACCATCGGGGCGTTGTCGGCCTTGTAGTAATTGTCATCGAACACACCTTTCGGATCGCCCGGCGGGGTGGTGTTCGAACCGTGGTCGCCCATCATCGTGAACCGGAACGGGCCGCCATGGCGTCCCTTCCGGTGTCCGGTGCGGACCGCCTGCACGGGGGTGGCTTCCCCACCGGGAATCCGGAAACGGTAGTAGTATTCCCGGCCCGGCGTCAGATTGTCGAACGCCGCGTGCACGTAGTACTGTTCGACGGCGAGAATCGAGCCGTCGGCCTGGGGGACCTGGGACAGCAGCGGTCGGATCTCCGCCTCGACCGTGCCGCCGAGACCGCGTCCCGGCCCGATATCGACCAGAACCTTGCCGCGGCCCGGGTTACGCGACAACTGCGCCGCCAGCCGAAGCTGCCGGGACGGATCGGCGCCGAAGGCGGTGTGCCTGCCGCCCACGAGCAGGGGACTGTCGTTCGTGGCGGCGTAGGCGGCCCGGCCGAACGGCGTGCCGAACAGGCTCGCCGCGCCGGCACCAGCCAGACCGCCGAGCAGAATCCCGCGTCGGCTGACCGGCCGCCGCCGGAGAAAGGTCTGGAGCCATTCGTACTGCTCGGCGATTGTCATGTCCTCGGCCATACCGGCCGGAACACCCGACGCCACCACTTCGCTGGGAGGACTCACAGGCATACCGCTGAAAGTAGGCCCGTCGCCTGTCGAATATTGCAAATACACGGTGGCGAACCACCGAAATATTTGTAAACATCGCGGGAGGACTTCCCTGGCCCTGGCGGAGTCAGCCTGCTGACGGGCATCAGCCTGCTCTATGATCATCCTGTTCCTGATTCCTGCCGGCAGCCGTGCCCAGTGCGCGGGTACGGCCCATGGTTGGGCCGTACCCGCTCGGGCATCCGCCAGGTATTCCCGAACGGGTATCTCCCGCGGGTGGCTCCGGCTGGCGTTTCCGTCAGCCGGAGCCACCCGCACGCAGGGCGCACTCAGCGCCGCTCAGCCGGCATCGTTCAGCCGGCATCGTTCAGCCGGCGCCGAAGAGCCCCTGCGCGAGAAAGCCGCCCGCGGGCGCCGCGGGCGGGACGGCGAACAGGGCACTGGAGGTGTGCCGGATGAAGGTGTTCAATGCGTCGCCGGCCGCGAGGGTCCGCTGCACCGCGACGAACGCCGTACGCGGGTCGGCCTGGTAGGCCGCGAAGAACAGGCCGGCGTCCGGCTCGCCGGCTGAGTCCAGGCCGTCGTCATAGGAGTAGCCGCGACGAAGCATGGCGATCCCACCGTGGAACGACGGGTGGGACAGCCGGACATGGGCGTTGCCGGCGATCGCGAGACTGCCGTCGGCGGCGCGGGCAGTGAAGTCCGGCTGGATGGTCTCAGCGCCGCCCTGCCCCACCGGCGGTGCCGAGAGCGCGGTACCGTCGGACTTACGGCGGCCGATGACCGCGCTCTGAGCCGTCTCGTCCAGCCGCGCCCAGGCATCGAGCAGCATGCGGATACGCCGGCAGACCAGGTAGGACCCGTCCCGCATCCATTCCGGCCCGCTGGACACCCACACCGCCCGGTCGAACCGCGGCGTGCCCGGTCCCGGGTTGTCCGTGCCGTCGATCTGCCCCATCAGGTTGCGTGGGGTGGACCCGGGGTTGAACGCGGCCGCCGCGGAACGAAGGAATCCCCGCTGGATCCAGCGGGGCCTGGCATCCTGAGCGGCGAGACGACGCATCTGCCGGGAAGCCGAGACCGCGACCATCGGATCCTCGGCGCAGACCTGCACGCCGAGATCCCCGCCACTGCGCGCCAGATCGAGCTGGTCACCGGGCATCGCGGGAATGTCCGCGAACTCCGCGGGTATCTGCGCGTCGAGACCGGCGCGGCGCAGCGCGGACGCGCCGAGCCCGATGGTGATCGTCAGCCCCGCCGGTCCGAGTCCCTGGGTGTCCCGCTCAGCGCCGTCGAGCGGCTCGCCTCGCATCAGCACCGCGGCGGCGGCCGTCCAGGTGCGCAGCACCGCGGCGAGGGATGTGCGGACCGCGGCCGGGCCGGACGTCGTCAGGTCGTAGGCGGTGAAGACGAGCTGCGCGGGAGGGCGGTCGGCGATTCCGGGCTGGTGACGGCCGTCGCCCACCACCCCGGCCAGCGCCTCACGACGGACCGCGGCGACGCGGTCCGTCCCGCCCGACTGGTCCTCCTGGGGACGTTCCGCGGCAACGGCGACACCGCCGTCGAGGGCCATGACTCCCCCGAGGCCTCCCCCGATCGCGACACCACCGCCGAAGCCGAGCAGCCCGGCGCCCCGCAGCACCCTGCGGCGGTGGGGACCGATCGGGCGGTTCTCCCGGACCGCATCCGTCGCATCGGCGACATCCGTTACATCGGCAGCGTCCACAATGTCCGACACGCCCGCCCTACCGGCTCTATTGGACATACCAGTTTCAGCCATACCGGTTCCATCCGTCCTGTCGCTCACGGGATCCATACCGGCGCCGCGGTGAGATCCGACATCATCCTCGGGCCGGCAATCCTCGGGCCGACGTCAGGGCGGCGATTGTCACCGGAGGACACCCGGGTGAGCCGTCCGGTGAGGTGTTCGCATGGATCATAGGGCAGTTCCGCGATGTCCGTGAGGTGCATGTCCCGCATAGTGACTGTCGAACCGCACTCAGCGCCGCCCATCCCGGGCCTAGAGACGTCGTGTCGTCGAACGTTTACACATAGATACAGAATGAAGCGGAAATGCCGAACGGCCTGCCAACGGGCGACACGAGGAACCGATCAGCGTGCGGGAACGACGACGTCACCGACGCGCGGGACCATGCCCGGCCCGGCGGATCTCACCGGTCGCAGAGGTTCGGGTCGCTGCCCCAGCCACGCAGCACGTTCTTCTCGATCTTTCCGGTGGAAATCTTCGGCAGCTCACGGAAGATGATCTGCCGTGGAGGGCGCCGTCAACCACCGCGGGGCGCTCGGCGAACGCCCCAGCCGACCTTGACTAACCCTCCGCGCTTCTCCGGGCGACGGGTTCGCCCCGGCGACGGGCCAAGCCCCACCGTGCACTCGAGTTCAGTCCGCGCAGCGCCCTGCGCACGGCCGGGTGCTGGCTGACACGGTGCACCGGGTAGCGCCACGGCGGCTGTTCGCCCTGGCGCGACGCCATCGAGTAGGCGAACGACACCGGATCCTGATCGAGGTATGGGTCCACCCGTTCGAACCAGGCCATGCTCGTCCGCGCCGCCGCCTGCAGAGGACCCAGGGCCGCCCGGCCCCGCCGGTCGAAATCTCGCAGCGCGGCCGGCAGATCGCCGCCGCTGTCGTACATGCTCTGCGCGAGCGCGACCGCATCGACGATCGCGAGCGCCGTGCCCGACCCGAAGGCGAAGTGCGTGGTGTGGGCGGCGTCACCGATCAACACGACGTTGTCGTGGTACCAGCTCCGATTGGTGACATCGGCGAAGCGCAGCCACCGCGCCGCCCGGCCGCGGCACTGGCTGATCAGCGGATGGCCGTCCAACGGACCAGAGAAGATCTTTTCCAGCATCCGCGGCGCGTCCTCAGCGCTCAGGAGATCAAGGCCGAGTCCCTTCCACGTCCGCTGGGAGCATTCCACGATGCAGGTGCTGACGCCGACGCTGGACGGATAGGCGTGGAACCAGATCCATCCCGCGGAGGTCCGTTCGAAGGCGAAGGTGAAGCTGTCGAAGCGCTTGTCGGTGCCGAGCCAGATGTACGGGTTACCGCCGATCTCGACCTTGGTACCGAAATCGTCCTGGGCCAGCTGGCGCACCCGGCTGTTCGCGCCGTCGGACGCCACGACGAGATCGGCGTCGGCATACGGGCGCAGGTCGTCCACCTCGTGCCGGTACTCCACCTCGACGCCGAGATCGGTAGCCCGCCGGGCGAGGATTTCGAGCAGCGCGGCCCGCTGCAGGCTGAAGCCGTAGCCGGTGAGATATGCCGCCGACGATCCGCCCAGACTGATCCGCTGTTCCTGCCAGAGAGTGGACGCAGCCCGCAGGGCACGAGCGCTGCCTGGGTCGTTGCGGAAAAGGACGTCCAGAAGGTTATCCCAGTACACGACCCCCCAGCCGTAGGTCGCCCCGGGCGGGTCGCGTTCGAGGACTATGATCTCCTGGCTGGCGTCACGGCGTTTCGCCGAGATAGCGAAGTAAAGTCCTGCCGGTCCGCCCCCCACACAGACGATCCTCACCGCAGGTGCCTCCTCTGTGTTCCTCCTCGGCGTGACCCGGACGGCGGGTGGCAACGACCGTTCGCCGGCTCGTCACCACCGTCGCCCCGGAGAGGAGCACCGCCAGCGGATGTCGTGGTGCCCACTTGTCGGGTTGCCCGGTTTCCCCGCATTGTCGGGTTACCCCGCGTTGTCGGGTTTCCCGGTTTCCCCGCATTGTCGGATTTCCCGATTGTCGGGTTGACCGATCGTCAGATTGCTGGTCGGGTTGCTGGATTGTCGGGAGCCGGGATCACCAGCCACCCCAACGACCCCAGCCACCCCAACGACCCCAGCCACCCCAACGACCCCAGCCACCCCAGTGGCCCCAGCCGCCCCAGTGGCCCCAGCCCCAGCCCCAGCCCCCGAAGAAACCGGTGACCTGCCGGAACGAGCCCTCGGCCCGGAGCGTCGGTGCCTCATATGTTGCTTTCATGCCGGATTCCTCCGTCCGACTTCGACTTATTCGATCCATGTAACTCTCGGCGATCAAGACGACACCGTGGCTGCCGTCGGCGTCCCAGCTCCGACCTCCACTTACCGCCTGTGACCAACCATCTTCGATTCTGCCCCTTTGCTGTCCATTGCTGGTTCATCACTGGTTCGGTGGCACCGGCGGGAGTCGCGGTGGAGACGGGCGCCGATCAAGAAGATCATCGCCGTAGCCGGCCGAAGCCCCGACTCACGGGCCGGCAGCCGTCGAAGGTCCCACGCCGCATCGAAGGCGCCCTGCGGGGCCGGACGGGAGCGTTAGGCGACGTCGCGGTCGCGCGCGTCCTCGGGCAGCAGGGTGCGCAGGCCCAGAATGATGTTGGTGATCCCGAACTCGAAATCCTCCGGGACGGTGACGCCGGAAGGCTGCGCCGCCGCGGGGACCGCCGCGGCCGGATCCTCAGCCGGCCGCTCGGTGAGCAGGAAGCCCCGGGTGTATGTCGAGAGCGTGAAGAAAGCGTGCCAGGCCAGCGACGACGGGAATCCGGCATCCCGCAGCCCAGCCAGCAGTTCCGCCGCCCGCGGCCAGGAGGTGATGGTCTCCTGGTAGGTCAGACTACCGATACGACGTGCAATCAGGTCGCATTTCAGGTCGTCGACGGCGAGCAGCGCATAGAAATTTTTGAAGAACTCGCGGAGCACGTCCTCCCAGGCGTCACCGCGGAGGGCAGGCATGCTCTCATAGAAAGAGACGAGTGCTTCCTCGGCCATGGCATCGAGGAGTTCTCGCTTACTCTTGAAATACCAGTAGATGCTGGTGACACCGACGTCGAGATACGCGGCCAGGCGGGGCATGCTCAACTGATCTACCGGCGTGTCCCGACAAAACTCGAAGACGCCCGCCAGAATCCCCGGGGCATTGATGGATCCCCGAGCACGCCGCGACCGGGGGCGCTTCGAGCCCGTGTTCGCCGAGGGGGGCACGCGCTAGCCTCCGCATCGTGGGGATGGCCCGGGAACGGCCCCGCCGCCCAGGACCACACCGAGTATCCTACCGGATGGTTCTCCGGATGGCGTGAGACATCTGCCGCATCCGGCGGGTGCAGTGGTTGGCCCAGGGCCAGACGGCAGGATAGTCCAGACCACCACAAGGCCACCCCGCCGAAGGCCGGCCGGACCGTCCCGCCCGGCACACCACACGCCACCTCCGGCGCCGTCGCCCCGCCGCAATCCGCGCTCTTACCACCGCCCTCCCCATCACCCCCAACCCACCGACACCCCCCACCCGCCCAAACCGGACACCCACCTCAGTTCCACCCCACACCCACTCCGACCCACGCCGAATCCACCAGCTCAACACCACACACCTACACTGACCGGAACAGTCACTGACCGGAACAGTGCGGCATCGCGACTCCACCCACCAGGCGACCGAAGACCAACACCAGGAGGGTGAAAATGGCCATTCCGCGGCGCCAGGCAATCAGGATCGGCGCTTATCTCCTCAAACAGAAACTCGCCAGACGGGACAAGTTCCCGATCACCCTCGAACTCGAACCCCTGTTCGCATGTAACCTCGCCTGTGAGGGCTGCGGCAAGATCCAACATCCCGCGGACGTGCTGAAACAGCGCATGCCCGTCGAGCAGGCGCTCGCCGCCGTCGACGAGTGCGGCGCCCCCGTGGTGTGCCTGGCAGGCGGCGAACCGCTGATGCACCCGCAGATCGAGGACATCGTGGCAGGCCTGGTGAAACGTAAGAAGTTCATCTACCTGTGCACGAACGCCCTCCTGATCCCACGCAAGATCGACAAGCTGCGTCCGTCACCGTACCTGTCCTTCGCGGTACACATCGACGGCCTCGAGGAACGCCATGACAAGTCCGTGGCCAAGCCGGGCGTGTTCGCCCAGGCCGTGGACAACATCAAAGAGGCGCAGCGCCGCGGCTTCCGCGTCACCACGAACACCACGTTCTTCAACACCGACACCCCTCAGACCGTGATCGAGGTGTTGGACTTCCTCAACAACGACCTCAACGTCGACGGGATGATGCTCTCCCCCGCCTACGCCTACGAGAAAGCCCCCGACCAGGACAGCTTCCTCGGGGTCAAGGAAACCCAGGAACTGTTCCGCAAGGCGTTCGCCGACGGCCGCCGCAAGAACTGGCGGATCAGCCACTCCCCCCTGTTCCTGGACTTCCTCGAAGGCAAGATCGACTTCCCGTGCACGGCCTGGGGCATTCCGTCCTACTCCCTGTACGGCTGGCAGAAGCCGTGCTATCTGATGGGCGACGGCTACGCCAAGACCTACCAGGAACTCCTTGACACCACCGACTGGGAGGCCTACGGACGAGGCCGCGACCCACGCTGCGCGAACTGCATGGCACACTGCGGCTACGAACCGACCGCCCTCGCGGCGACCCTGTCCTCCCTGCGGGAATCCATCCGCGCGGCCCGCTGAGACCGGCCCCCGGACCACCGGCCAGTCCGGGAACACCGGCCAGCCCCGGGAAACGACCTCGGTGCCGGCGTCCACATCCTCCGGGCGGAGGGCGACGGCCGCCGCACCGAGGTCCTCCACCACCAGACACCCGGCTCAGATGTGCCGGGAAGGGCGGCATAAGCGGGATCCGACCCGAAACCGCATTATGATCCAATTATGACCACTGGCGCCCCGACGCTCACCCACCGTCCCCTCGCCGGTCCGACGTCGTGGGCCGCGGCGGCGCCCGTCTCGCCCTCGTAGGGCTCGCGGGTCTTTGTAGGGGTCCCACAACACCTGACCGCCGACATCGGTAGCGACGGAGCTGTCCAGACCGCGCCCCGAGCTGGGAAGGTGACCCGGAGCGAGGATCGGAACCGCCTTTCGGGCGTTCCGCCCTCATCGTGACGGGAAGGGGTAGTTAGTGGTTTACGACAAGATCGTGGTAACGGGTCTCGGTGCGATGACTCCACTCGGCGGCGACCTCGCCGCCACCTGGGACGGGCTGGTCGCGGGTGCCTCGGGTGTCGCGGTGATCGAAGACGAATGGGCGCGGGAGCTGCCGGTCCGACTCGCCGCACAGCTGCCCGTCGACCCCGCGGCAACACTGCCGCGCAAGGACAGCCGCAAGCTCGACCGCGGTGAACAGATGGCGATCGTCACCGCCCGGCAGGCGTGGGCGGACGCGGGATCCCCCGAGGTCGCTCCCGAGCGGCTCGCGGTCGTCATCGGCACCGGTTACGGCGGGGTGCAGTCCACCCTGGGCCAGCACCGCATCCTGGAGCAGGCCGGTGCGCGCCGGATGTCCCCTCACACGGTGATCATGCTAATGCCCAACGGCCCGGCGGCGTGGGTGAGCATCGACCTCGGCGCGAAGGCCGGCGCCCGCACCCCGGTCAGCGCCTGCGCGTCCGGCGCCGAGGCGATCGCCACCGGTATGGAGATGATCCAACACGGGCTGGCCGACGTCGTGGTCGCCGGCGGCGTCGAGGCGCCGGTCGACACGCTGCCGCTGGCGGCGTTCGCGCAGATGAAGGCCCTCTCGACCCGGCACAGCGACCCGGCAGCCGCCTCCCGGCCCTTCGACGCCGACCGTGACGGCTTCGTGCTCGGCGAGGGCGCCGGCCTGCTGGTCCTGGAACGGGCCGGGTTCGCCGCCGCCCGCGGCGCCCGCGTGTACGCCGTCGCCGCCGGCGCGGCCACCAACTCCGACGCCCTCGACATCGTCACCGCCGACCCCGCCGGGCAGCGCAGGGCCATCGAGGCCGCACTGGCCGGCGCCGGCCTCACCCCCACCGATATCGACCTCGTACACGCCCACGCCACCTCTACCCCCGTCGGCGACCCCCTGGAGGCCGAGGCGATCACTCAGACAATCGGCACCCATCCGGCGGTCACGGCCACCAAGTCGATGACCGGGCACATGCTCGGCGCCGCCGGCGCGGTGGGCGCCATCGCCACGGTGCTCAGCATCCGCGACGGCGTCATACCCCCGGTGCGCAACCTTGACCGGCTCAACCCGACGATCAAGCTCGACGTCGTGTCCGGACCGGCCCGCCACGAGACCGTCCGCGCCGCCGTGGCCAACGCCTTCGGCTTCGGTGGGCACAACGTCTCCCTGGCATTCACCGCCCCCTGAACCGGCCGCACCGACCCCGCCGGGCGTGGGCGAGGAGGAGGGTGACGTCGTCGTCGTAGCCGTCGTTGCCGTCGTTGCGGTTGAGGAGGGTCAGTAGCCGGTCCGCGGTGGTGGGCAGGTCGGCTGTTTCGGTGAGGATGCGCAGCAGGCGTCGGCAGCCCTCGCCGATGTCGACGGTGGGGGATTCGACGAGGCCGTCGGTGTAGAGGGCGAGGGTGGAGCCGGGGGGGAAGCGGTGGCGGGTTTCGGTGAAGGTCTGTTCGGTGACGCCGAGGATGATCCCGTGGGGGTCGTCGAGGAGGTCGGCGGTGCCGTCGGGGTGGCGCAGGGCGGGGGGGAGGTGGCCGCCGTTGGCCACGGTCAGGGTGCTGGTGGCCGGGTCCTGGATGACGTAGGCGACGCTGGCGATGGTGTCGATGCTGCGGGTGACGGCGTCGAGTTCGGTCAGCAGGGCGGCGGGGGGCAGGTCGAGGCGGGCGAGGGTGCGGGCGGCGGTGCGTAGCTGGCCCATGGCGGCGGCGGCGTTCAGGCCGCGGCCCATGACGTCGCCGATGACCAGCGCGACCCGTCCGGCCGGCAGGGGGATGACGTCGAACCAGTCGCCGCCGACCTCGGTGCCGCTGGTGCCGGGCTGGTAGCGCCAGGCCAGGTCGAGGTCGTCCAGGGTGGGGATGTCGCGGGGCAGCAGGGCGCGTTGCAGGGTCAGGGCGGCGGTCCGCTGGTGGTCGAAGGCGTGGGCGTTCGCGATCGCGGTTGCGATCCGGCTGCCCAGTTCGGTGGCGGTCTGGGTGTCCTGCTCGCGGTAGGGGCGGGCCGCGGTGACGGCGAACCCGACGGTTCCCAGGCAGTGCGGGCCGACCAGCAGCGGGACGATGATCGCGGATCGAAGGTGGGAATGCCGGAACAGGGCGGCCACGCTGCTCGCGGGTGCGTCGGGTGCGTCGGGTGCGTCGGGGAGCCGTTCGTCCAGGTCGAGGCGGACCGGTTGGCGGGTGAGGAATACCCGTCCGACCTGGCGTCCGGTCAGGTTGCTTCTTGTGTCTGGTGGGGGGAGGGGCAGGTCGGGGGATGGTCGGGGCAGGTCGGGGGAGTGTGCCCACACGGCTCGGCGAAGCAGCGGCGGGTCGGGTTCGGCCCCCGGGGGGCAGGGCTCGTCGGCGAGGTACAGCTCGCAGGCGTCGGCGAATTCCGGGACGACCAGCGTGACCATCTCCCGCAAGGTGGCCGACAGGTCCAGCGACGCGCCGAGCAGCCCGCTCGCCCGGCTCAGCAGCCGCAACCGCCGCAGTACCAGGTCACGTTCGGCCTGCGCGCGACGCTCGTCGGTCACGTCCACCGCCGTCACGCCGACCGCGATTCTGGCCCCGGTCGAGTCATGCAGGGGATAGTAGGAGGCCCGCCAGATGCGCGGATTCGACGGGTCCGCCGGGGTCGCTCCGATGATCTCCTCGTCGAGGATCGCCTCACCGGTCGCCAACACCCGGCGGGGCCGCTCCCAGCCGAGAGGGTCTATGCCCGGGAGCACCTCCGGGCCATACCCACCGATCATCTCCTCGGCGGACAGGCCGGAGGCCCTGGCAGCCGCCTGGTTCACCGCCCGGTAGCGCAGGCCGCGGTCGAAGACCGCGAATATGATCGGCGCCGTGTCGAACACCCGCAGACACAGCAGCGCCTCTTCCCACCGGGCGAGTGCCCGCGGGTCCGGCAGGCCGGGCCGAGGCCCGCAGATGTCGCTGCGTACCTGACCATCGGGCTGCGGCGTCGGGTTCATCTCGGGACCAGTCCTGCCGGGGCCGGAGCCGCCGGTCACCGTCGGAGACTCGGGCGGGTAGAGACGCATCCAAGTGTGGGACAATCCCACCACCTGCGCTAACGGAAGCGGCAGCAGCATCCGAAAACAGCGGCATCCCGAAAACAGGGGATGTCGGGATGGGTGCCGCCAGCGGACCCGCCGTGCCCGGTGCGCACGTGTGCGGACCGGGCACGGCGACGAGGGGATGGCTCTGCTCTAGACCACGACGTCGCGGGAAGACCGGCCCCGCTGTTCCCGAGGGTGCCGCTGTTCCCGAGGGTGCCGCTGTTCCCGAGGGTGCCGCTGTTCCCGAGGGTGCCGCTGTTCCCGAGGGTGCCGCCGCCGCCCGGTCTGCCGGTCCCCGTCGCGGCGGACCAGCCCACGGGTGACACCGCACGGGTCGTCATGCGGCGGGGTACACGGCTCGCACTCGGCCTCGATGGTCGCGTGAGTGATGCCGTGCCGCGCGGCGAGCATCGCCTTGATCGCATCGGACACCGATCGGGCCTGCGCCAGGCTGGGATGGCCCCCGTCGCCGTGGGCACTGTCGAGATGGCCGAGCTCCAGATGCACCGACGCGGCGAGGAGTCGGTCGGACAGGCTCCAGACGTGCAGGTCATGCACGTCGAGGACATGAGGGTCGCGCAGGATGTCGGCACGCACCGCCGCGACGTCCAGGCTCGCCGGGGTTGCCTCCAGCAGCACCCGTGAGGCACTCGCCAGCAGCCGCGCCCCCTGGACGGCGATGAGCAGCGCGATCACCAGCGAGACCAGCGGATCCAGCCAGTACCAGCCACCGACCAGCCAGATGGCCCCGCCGGCGGCGGCGACCGCCAACGATACCGCGGCGTCCCCGGCGAGGTGCAGCACCGCGGCCCGGGTGTTGAGATCACCATCGCCGCCGTGGACCACCCACGCGCTGACCCCGTTGACAACGGCGGCGGCCAACGCGACGGCGACCACCACTCCCCCATCCACGAAACCGGTCGAACCGAGGCGCCGCAGGGACTCCACCGCCAGCAGCGCCGTCACGACCAGCACGGCGGCGGCGTTGGCCTGCGCGGCAAGCACCGGCCAACGCACCCCGCCGAAGGTGCGGCTCGCCGACGGCGGCCGCCGGGACAGTGCCACCGCGACGAGCGCGAGCACCACGCCGGCAGTGTCGGTCAGGTTGTGCCCGGCGTCGGCGAGCAGACCGACCGAACCGACCGCGAGCCCCGCCGCCGCCTGCCCGATCACGATGGCGATGTTCAATGCGGTCGCCAGCAGCAGCCGGCGCCGTTGGCCGGCACTCCCGGGCGTCTCGGAAACACCATGACCATGACCATGACCATGGCTGTGGCCGTGACCGTGACCGTGGCCGTGGCCGTGATCCCGGCCACGACGATCATCGTGGCCGGCGCCCTGGTCACCGAAGGTGCCGGTGCTGGTCATGCGTCGCACGCACCGGCCAGGGCGGCACGGTCGGCGGCGCCCCCGGAGCCGACGTCATCAGCACCACCGGCCTCGCCAAAGACCCCACCGCGGGCCCCGCCGAGGCTCCCCGGCGCGGCAGCCGCGACGGGGGCGGTGACGTTCGGGTGGATGTGGTCGGTGTCGACGGCCAGGACGACGCCGAGAAGATCGTCCAGGGCATGGCGGAGCTTGTCATCGGCGAGCTCGTAGCGCTGCCGGCGACCCTCCGGCGTGGCGACGACCAATCCGCAGCCACGCAGACAGGCCAGATGATTGGACAGATTCGTGCGCCCCACCCCGAGGATCTCCGCAAGATCCGAGGGGTAGGCCGCGCCCTCCCGCAGTACCAGCAGCAATCTGGCCCGCGTCGGGTCGGACAGCGCGTGCCCGAATCGGGCGAGCACCTCGGCATGCGAGGCAACCTTCACCATGCTTCAACGGTACAGCCGGTCCTGACGTCAGCCAACGCTGAACGGAACCGGCTACCGCCCCGTCGGACGGCGACAGGAATCCGTCGCGCCACCGACCTCCCGGGCCGAGTGCGCGAACTTCTCCGGGTACGTGTGCTTCGGTCGGCGAATTTGGGGGACCTGAGGATGGTCTGCGGGCCTGGACCGTGCCCTGCTCCCCATAACGTGGCCGCCGCGCGATCAGGCGGACCCCTGTGTCCGAGACCCGGGCCAAGTCGGCGCGACGGTCAGGCGTCGAAGAGAGCGCTGACGGACTCGCCGTTGTGGATGCGGCGGATGGCCTCGGCGAGCGCCGGGGCGACCGTGAGAATCTTCAGCTTCGGCACTCGGTCCCCCGCCGGAATTGGCACCGTGTTCGTGCACACGATCTCGGCGACCTCGGGCTGGTCGCCGATGCGCTTAAGCGCACCCGCCGCAAACAGCCCGTGCGTACACGCCACCCGCACCGACCGCACGTTCAGCTCACGCAGCCGCTCAAGCAGCTCGAGCACGGTGCTACCCTTGGCGATCTCGTCGTCGAGCACGATGACGTCCCGGCCAGCCACGTCACCGATGACCGTGCTGATGCTGACCCGGTCGTCGGCGAAACGCTGCTTGGCCCCCGCCGCCACCCGCACCCCGAGCATCCGGGCGAACGCCGCCGCCTCCTTGGCGTTGCCGAGGTCCGGGGAGACCACCGTCGTGTTCGACAGCTCGTAGTGACGGAAGTGCGCGGCAAGTTCCCGCAACGCATGCAGATGATCCACCGGCACGCTGAAGAAACCATGGACCTGCGGCGAGTGCAGGGTCATGGCGAGGACGCGGTTCGCACCCGCGGTGACGAGCAGGTCCGCGACCAGCCGCCCGCCGATCGAGATCCGCGGCGCGTCCTTCTTGTCCGAGCGGGCATAGGCATAGTGCGGCAGCACGACCGTCGTGCGCGCCGCCGACGCCCCGCGCGCCGCGTCCAGCATCAGCAGCAGCTCGACGAGGTTCTCCTGCACCGGTGCGACCAGCGGCTGGATGAGGAACACGTCGCGTTCCCGGCAGTTCGCGGGAAGCTGGACCTCCAGGCAGTCGTTGGCAAAACGCTGCACCCGCACCCGATGCAGCGGCACGTCAAGGTGTGTGCAGATCTCCTCGGCGAGACTCGGATGGGCACTGCCGCTGAAGACGGCGATGTCTCGCACGAACCGCTCCTCGTTCCCTGTTCTCGGTGTCCCCGGTCTCGGTGTCCCGGGCCTCGGTGTCCCCGGTCGACGTCCGATGGACCCGCCCGTCCCGGATGGTATCGACCAGAGGCCGAGTCATGCCGAGGTCCCTAGCGCCTCCCGGATCGACACCCGAGTCCCGCCACGCTTCACCGCATTGCCGTACACCCTCCCGGCCAGCCAGACCAGTGCCCCGATCAGCGCGAGCGTCAGCGCCATCGCGACCACCACCTGCCACCCCGCCACGCTGCCGATCCCGATCACCATCGGCATCAGGACCGGCGCGAACAGCGGAATCATCGCCAGCGCCAGGATGAGGCCGCTGTCCGGCGACCCCGGCAGCACCGAGATGCCCAGCACGTACGGGACAACGATCAGCAAGATCATCGGTGCCGTGACCCCGCCGGCGTCCTCCTGCCGAGACACCAGTGCCCCGGCGGCCGCGAACAGCAGCGCGTACACGGCAAACCCGAGCAGATACCACAGCAGCGCCAGCGCGACCGACCCGATCGCGATCCCGGCCGGAATGTCGAGCTGCCCGGTGGTCAGGCCCAACGACACGCCGACCACCCCGATCAGCGTCAACTGACCGAGAGCCACGGCGCCGATCCCGATGACCTTGCCGGCCATCAGCTGCCACGGACGCACGGTCGCCAGCAGCAGCTCCACCACCCGGCTGCTCTTCTCCTCGATCACCCCCTGCGCCACGGCCGGGCCGAAGATCAGCAGAGACAGGTAGATCAGCCCGCCGGAGAGCAGGCCGAGCAGCAACCGGGCCCCGTCCCGTTCCGAGGCCGGCCGCAGGGCGCTGACCTGGACCGTGGCCGCGGACACGGCTCGCCCCACGACGGCCGGATCACCACCGAGCCCCACGACCTGGCGCTCGAGCGCGACCTGCCGGGCGGCGAGGCTCAACACCGACGTCAGCCGGTCGCCGAGCTCCTTCTTGACGACCACCCGGTAGACGGCGTTCCCCGCCGCGCCAGGGGTCGCAACCACGCGGACGAACGCGTCGACGTCACCGTCGAGCACGGCCCGCTCGCCGACCGCCCGATCCGCCACCGCACGGACCTCGACGTTCTCGCCCAGCGACCGGGCCGCAGCCTCGACCGTCGCCGCCTGCCGGAAGTCGACCGCGGTAAACGCGATCCGGCTCGCCGACGAGCCGCCGGTCAGGGACGTCAGCAGCACCATGGCGCCGATCCCGAGGACGAACAGCCCCGTGGTGATCCGGAAGGCCCGCGACCTGGTCCTGGTCACGATCTCCCGCCGGGCGATCAGCCGGATCACCCGGCCCGACCCCTGCGCCGCGCCATCCAGCCCCCGCACGCTCACGCCGCGTTCTCCGGGAACGCCCCACTCCCCGGCTGCTGCCCGGCCTGCACGACGACGTTACGGAACAGCTCGGTCAACGACGGCCGGCGACGACGGAACTCCCGCACCGGGCCCGTGGCCAGCGCCGCGCGCAGTACCGCCTGGTCGTCGGCGCCCGCGGTGAGGCCCAGCACCGTCCGCGGCCCGTCCCGGTGACGCACGACGACCCCCGGTATCCCGTCGGCCCAGCCCGGCGGCGCCGCCGGCGCGTCCACCACCACCTGCAGATCACCACCCGCGCGCAACTCGTCAACCGAACCGCAGGCGACCATCCGGCCCGCCCGCACGATCCCGACCCGGTCGCACAACCGCTCGACGAGATCGAGCTGATGGCTGGAGAACATCACCGGAACCCCGGCGGCGCGACGCTCCCGCAGCACCTCGCTCATCACGTCGACGGCCACCGGGTCCAATCCGGAGAACGACTCGTCGAGTATCAGGACGACCGGATCGTGCACGAGCGCGGCGGCCAGCTGCACCCGCTGCTGGTTCCCGAGGCTGAGCTTCTGCACCTCGTCGTCCAAGCGGCTGGACACCCCCAGCCGCTCGGTCCACCGCGCCACTGCCCGACGGGCTGCCGGCAGCCCCATTCCGTGCAGTTGCGCGAGGTAGACGAGCTGCTCACCCACCCGCATCCGCGGATACAGACCGCGTTCCTCCGGCATGTAGCCGATCCGGCGGCGGGTGCGTAACGTCAGCGGAACGCCGTCATAACGCACGACCCCGGAATCCGCCGCGAGCACCCCGAGGGCGATACGCATCGTCGTCGTCTTCCCGGCACCGTTGCTGCCGACGAACCCGAACAGCTCGCCGGCCCGCACCTCGAACGTCATCGACTCCAACGCGACGACGTCGCCGTACCGTTTCGACACCCCGTCGATTTCGAGCCGTCCATCGCCCACCTGCACCAGCTTTCCACGGCGTTCCAGGTAACGGTCAACCCCTGCCTCTGCCACCCAGATGCTATTCGCGGTGGTTTTCATGATCAGTTTTGCGTGGTGCGACGATGTCAACACCGTTGATTATCAGGATGCGCCGGGGGGGACGAACGGCAGGCCGGCGGGTGTGCCCTCGGCGAGCAGGCGGCGCAGGGCGCCTGTGTCGAGATGGTCGGCGACGAGGTCACCGAGGGCGTCGAGGCGGCGCTGCCGAGCATCGGCGAAGCACGTGAACGCCGGGACGAACGAACGCCCCGCGGCCGTGGCCACGTCGGCGAGATAGGCGCGGCGGAACGCGTCGTTCTCCAGCACCCCGTGCCAGCTCGTGCCGGCGACCGCGCCGACGCGCACCCCGTCCGCGGCGAACGGCGCGCTGTCCGGATGCTCCTCGACGGTCAGCCGCCCGTGCCGGATCTCGTAGCCGGTCAGCGGTCGGCCGGCGGCATCGGTGGCCGCGCGCCGACCGAGCAGCTTCACCGGGTCGAACGTGGTGATGACCGGGAGCAGGCCGAGACCATCGACCTCGCCCGCACCCGATTCGACGTCGTCACGGATGCGACGGCCGAGGATCTGGTAGCCGCCACAGATACCCAGCACCGGACGGGCCGCGGCGGCGCGTTCGGCGAGGGCCGCGGCGAGACCACGGCGACGCAGCCAGCGCAGGTCCTCGACGGTGGAACGGGTGCCCGGCAGGATCACGAGGTCGGCGTCGGCGAGCTCGTCCGGTCGGGTGGCCAGGCGCACCGCGACCCCGGGCTCGACGCGCAACGCGTCGATGTCGGTCACGTTCGACAGCCGGGGCAGCCGGATGACGGCGACCCGCAGCACCTCCCGCCGACCGCCGTGCGAGGCAGGCCGCGCCTCGGGACAGGGCTCGGCGTCGGGACAGGGCTCGGCGTCGGGACAGGGCTCGGCGTCGGGGAAGGCAGCGAGGTCGAGGGAGTCCTCGACGTCCAGCCACAACCCCGCCTTCCAGGGGACGACGCCGTGCACCGGCCGGCCGGTGAGCCGTTCGATCTGGCGCAGTCCGGGTTCGAGCAGTCGGGCGTCGCCACGGAACCGATTGATCACCCAGCCGGCAACCAACGCCTGGTCGGCCGCATCGAGCAGGGCCAGCGTGCCGAACAGGGCGGCGAAGACCCCGCCCTTGTCGATGTCGCCGACCACGATCACCGGCAGGTTCGCGGCGCGCGCCAGGCCCATGTTGGCGATGTCGGTCGAACGCAGGTTGATCTCCGCCGGAGAACCGGCCCCCTCGCAGATCACCGCGTCGAACCGGCCGCGCAGGTCGTCCAGGCACTCCAGGACAATCGCGGCCAGCCGTTCCTTGTACGGGCGGTAGCCGAGCGCGTCGACCTCGGCGACCGGGCGGCCCAGCACAACGAGCTGGCTGTGCCGCTGGCCCCCCGGTTTGAGCAGCACCGGGTTCATCGCCGCCTCCGGTTCGACACCGGCCGCCGCCGCCTGCATCGCCTGGGCCCGGCCGATCTCCGCACCATCGGCGGTGACCGCCGAGTTCAACGCCATGTTCTGCGCCTTGAACGGGGCGACCCGCACCCCCTCCCGCGCCAGCCACCGGCAGATCCCCGCGGTCAGCACGCTCTTGCCGGCATCCGACGCGGTCCCGGCGACCAGCAGTCCCCCGCTCACCGGCGGCGCTCTCTTCTCCCGGGCCCACCAGAGCCCCCGGAGCCAGCGCCCCCGGAGCCAGCGCGTCCGGATCCGGTACCGAGGCCGAGGCGCGCGGTCAGGGCGGAGGTGACCAGCCGCGCCACCGGAGCCGCCGCCGCCGTCAGCGCGACACAGACCACGCTCACCGCCGCGGACAACCGGGCCGCGGCTGCGACGTCCGCGCCCTGCGGCCGCCGGCCGAACCCGAGCTCCGGCCGGTGCTCGACGCGGTAGGGGTAGCGCAGCTCTCCCCCGAGCCGCAGCCCCAGCGCCCCGGCGAACGCGGCCTCCACCATCCCGGCGTTGGGGCTGGGATGCGACCGGCCGTCCCGGCGCATGACCCAGTACGCGTCGACCGCCGAACCGCCGACGACCGGGGCGCACGCGCAGGTCACCAGCGCGCACATCCGCGCCGGGAGTAGGTTCGCCAGATCGTCGAGGCGCGCCGCCGCCCAGCCGAAGCGTTCGTACCGGGGGCTGTGGTGTCCGATCATCGCGTCAAGGGTGTTGATCGCCCGGTAGGTGACCAGGCCGGGCAGGCCGGCGAGCGCCCCCCACCACAGCGGGGCGACCAGCGCGTCGGAGGTGTTCTCGGCGATGGACTCGATCGCGCCGCGGGCGATCCCGGCGGCGTCCAGCGACGCCGGATCGCGTCCGCACAGCGCCGGGAGCCGTTCCCGGGCCGCGGCGAGATCGTCGGCGCGCAGCTCCTCGCCGAGGCGTCGGCCCTGACGGCGCAGCGAGGCGCCACCGAGGACGGTCCACGTGACCACCGCCGTGAGCGCGACGGCGCGTTCAGCGGCGCGTTCAGCAGCGCGTTCAGCAGCGCGTTCAGCAGCGCGTTCAGCAGCGACGGCGGGCACGGCGACCGCGGCTAGCAGCACCGCGGTGTGCAGCGCTCCGGGCGCCCGGCCGTCCCGGTAGAGCCGGTTCTCCAGCCGGGACGCGGCCCGCCCGAACCCGGCGACCGGATGCAGCCGCGCCGGGTCGGCGAGCAGCCCGTCCAGCACGGCACCGAGGACCAGACCGAACGCGCGCACGGCACGGGAAGGGACCACGGCACGGGAAGGGACCACGGCTCAGACGCTCATCGCGTACGCGACGACCCCGCGACGGACGGCGTCCATCGCCGCCCGGGCGGTCCGGCGCACCCGCGCGCCGTCCGGCGTTCCCGGGTCCGCCTGCACCATCGGAGCGACCTGCGCGATCTGGTCAAGGATGTCGATGAGCTGGCGCATCCACCGGACGAAATCGCCGGCGGTCAGTTCCACGGAACTGTCGGTCAGCACCCGTTCCAACGTGCGGCCCGCGGCCCAGTCGTGCGCGACGGCGACGAATCCGAGCTCGGGCGGGCGCAGGAACGCGAGCCGGTGGGCCTGCTCGGCCTCGGCGAGCCGCTCCGACAGCCGGACCATCTCGGCGAGGCAGTCGCGTAGCGCCGCGCCGCCCGGCAGCGCCGGGACGCCGGCGTCGTCACCGCGCGGCTCGAACACCAGCGTGGACACGGCGGCGGCCAGCGCCGGCGGGGTGAGATCGTCCCAGATGCCGGCGCGCAGGCATTCGGCGACGAGCAGGTCCTGCTCCGAGTAGATGCGCGCGAGCACCCGCCCGGCGGCGGTGACGCGGTCCCCGTCCAGGTAGCCGAGGTCCTCGAGCGCGGCGCGGACCCGGTCGAACGTCTTCGCGACCGTGTTCGTCCGGCCCTCCACCTTCCGTGAGATCGCGGCGGTCTCCTTGACCAGCCGGTTGACCTGCTCGGCGGAGCGCAGGTGCTCCTCGCGGCGCGGACAGTCGTGCACCGGATGGGCGCGCAGGGCCCGGCGCAGCCGGGCGAGCTCGGCGTCGTCCGCCGCGGCCGAACGGACCCTGGCCCGCCGGCCCGGAGGGGCATCGGGGTTGACGTCGGCGGCGCGCAGGGAGGAGGCCAGATCCCGGCGTGACTGCGGCGAGCGCGGGTTGAACGACCGCGGCACCCGGACCCGGCCGAGCGGTTCGACGGCGATCGGGAAGTCGGTCAGGGACAGCCTGCGAACCTGCCTGTCCGCGGTGAGCACCACCGGCCGCGGGCCGTCGGCGGCATTCGCGGCGGCGTCGGCGTCGAGCACGACAGCGAGCCCACTGCGCCGCCCGGCGGGCACCCGCACGATGTCCCCGGTCCGCAGCCGGGCGAGCGCCGCCGCGGATTCGGCCCGCCGGCGCGCCGAACCCTCCCGCGACAGCGCGGCCTCCCGCTCAGCGATCTCCCGGCGCAACCGGTCGTACTCGCCGATGTCACCCTTGTCGCAGCTCAACGCCTCACGCTTCGCGTCGATCGCCTCGGTGTTGCGCTGCACCGCCCGGGCCAGGCCCACCACGGCCCGGTCGGCCTGGAACTGCGCGAACGACGACTCCAGCACGGTGCGTGCCCGCTCCCGCCCGAGCCTGCCGACCAGGTTGACGGCCATGTTGTACGACGGCCGGAACGACGAGCGCAGCGGATAGGTCCGCGTGGAGGCCAGCCCCGCGAGCGCGAGCGGATCCAGCCCCGGCTGCCACAGGACGACCGCGTGGCCCTCCACGTCGATGCCGCGCCGCCCGGCGCGGCCCGTCAGCTGGGTGTACTCCCCCGGGGTGATGTCCACGCGGCTCTCGCCGTTGAACTTCGTCAGCCGCTCCAGCACGACGGTACGGGCGGGCATGTTGATGCCGAGCGCCAGGGTCTCCGTGGCGAAGACCACCCGGACCAGCCCCTGGACGAACAGCTCCTCGACGATCTCCTTGAAGGTTGGCAGCATGCCGGCGTGGTGGGATGCGATGCCGCGTTCCAGCCCCTCCAGCCACGCCCAGTAGCCGAGCACGGCGAGGTCGGTCTCGGGGATCCCGGCGGTGCGTTCCCGGACCAGGGTCCGGATCCGCTGCTGCTCCGCGGGGCCGACGAGCCGCAGACCCGCACGCACGCAGGAGGTGACCGCCGCATCGCAGCCGGCCCGGCTGAACACGAAGACGATCGCCGGGAGCAGGCCGTCGCGGTCGAGCCGTTCGACGACCTCCGGCCGGCCCGGCACCCACGTCCGCCGGCGCGCGCCGGGCGCCGGCCGACCGCGGCCGACCGCGGGAGAGCCCCCCGACAGCGCCCGGCTCTCCTCGCGGGCCAGCCGCAGCAGGTCCGGGTTCACCACTCGTCCACCGACCGCCGTCGGACCACCACGGGCCGCGGGGATGGCTGCCACGGGCGCCTGGCCGGCACCCCCATTGCGGCCACGGTCGCCACCGCGACCACCCTGGGTGGCCCGGCCCCGTTCGCCGTTGCGGTTGCCGCCCCGCCCCCGTCCGCGGTCCCGGTCGCCGCCGCGGTCCCGGTCGCCGCCGCGGTCCCGGTCGCCGCCGCGGTCCCGGTCGCCGATGGTGGCGCGCCGGGTGCCGGCTACCTCGAATCCGGCTTCGACCCCGACGTTCCACCTCGACCGGACGAGATCACCGTCCAGGGTGGCACGAAGTGCCTCGGGTCCGCCCGGCGGCGGGGTGCCGGCAGTGTCCTCGAGGAACAGGTCGTACAGGGTGCGGTCAGCGAGCACATGCTGCCACAGCGGAACGGGACGGTGATCGCTGACGATGACCCGGGTATGGCCGCGCACCGTGACCAGCCACTCGGCGAACTCCTCGGCGTTGCTCACCGTCGCGGACAGGGAGACCAGCCGGACCTGCGCCGGCAGATGGATGATGACCTCCTCCCACACGGCGCCGCGCTGGCGGTCGGCGAGGTAGTGCACCTCGTCCATGACGACATAGCCGAGGTCGTCCAGCCGGCCGTTGTCGACCGGGCCGGCGTAGAGCATGTTGCGCAGGACCTCGGTGGTCATCACCACGATCGGGGCGTCGCCGTTGCGGGAGGTGTCCCCGGTCAGCAGGCCGACCGAGACGGCGCCGTAGCGGGAGACGAGATCGGCGTACTTCTGGTTCGACAGCGCCTTGATCGGCGTCGTGTAGAAGCAACGCGTCCCGGTGCGCAGGGCGAGATGGGCGGCGAACTCGCCGACAACCGTCTTACCCGCTCCCGTCGGGGCCGCGACGAGCACCCCTTCACCGGCAGCCAGCGCCGCGACCGCCTCGAACTGGAACGGGTCGAGTCCGAAGGGGAGGCCAGCGGCGAACTCCACAAGAATCTCGGGCGTGGAGGACACATCAGCCACCCTACGGGACGCGACGGCCGGCAGCCGACCGGTTTATGCCGGTCCCGACCGGCCGGGGAAGAACCTACGAGCGTCAGGTGATGTCGCCGTGGGTGACGTCGGTGCTTGGGGAGACGGGGGCCGTCCCCGCGCCGACGGGTGTTGACGACCCGGTGCCGACCGGGTTCGCCGTGCCGACCGGGTTCGCCGTGCCGGGCGGGTTCGCCGTGCCGGGCGGGTTCGCCGTGCCGGGCGACGTGGCCGTCGCCGCGGGGCCCGCGGAGGCCGCCGGGCGGGGCGGGGCGTCGTCGAAGTCCAGCGGGGAGGTCTCGTCGTCGTCCAGGTCGGCATACGGGGAGGTGTCCCCGCGGCGGGCCACCCGCCGGTCGTTCAGCCAGCCGATGATCAGCGCGACCTCGTAGAGGAGCACCATGGGCAGGCCCAGCGCGAGCATGGTGAACGGGTCCTGGCTGGGGGTGACGACCGCGGCGAACACGAACACCAGGAAGATCTCGGGCCGCCGCCAGGAGCGCAGCTTGGCGGTGCTGACGATCCCGGCCAGATTCAGCATCATGACGAGCAGCGGAACCTCGAACGACAGTCCGAAGATCAGCAGCATCGCCTGGACGTAGCTGAGGTACCGGTTGCCGTCCAGGACGCTGACCAGCCCGTTGCCGCCGAAGCCGAGCAGCAGGCCCAGCCCGGTCGACAACGTCAGGTAGGCGAAGACCGCACCGGTGGCGAACAGGACGAGGGAGACACCGACGAAGGTCAACGACCAGCGCCGCTCATGACGGTGCAGACCAGGGGTGATGAAGGACCAGAGTTGGTACAGCCACACCGGCGAGGAGACCACCACCGCGGCGATCATGGAGATCTTCAGGCGGATAGTGAACGCGTCGAGGATGCCGAAGAAGTACAGGGTGCAGTCGTTCGCCGCCAGGCCGTCCGGGCTGAACCGCTTGCTCGCCGGCAGGTCGCAGTACGGCGCCTTGAGCCAGTCGAAGATGCGCGGCTCGAAGATGAAACAGACGACACCGGCGATCGCGAACGCGAGGAGCGCGATGGCGACGCGGTTGCGCAGCTCACGCAGATGCTCGGTGAGCGGCATGCGACTGTCCTCGACAGTGCGCGTGCGGCGGTAGTTCACCGAGGCGACGAGCCTTCGCGGCGTGGGCAACCCTGGCACGTCGGCGGCTCCTGGTCGAGAGGAAGGAGGAAGGGGCGCCGGCGGACGCCCGACAGGCCGTGGGACCGCCGTGAGGTCAGCCCCGGTCGGCGGCCGACGCGGTGCCGTTCACGGACGCGGTGGCGTTCACGGACGAGGCGGAGACCTGACCGGGCGCGACGGCCTGACCGGGCGCGACGGCCTGCGGCTGGGCCACCGGCGGCTGGGCCTCGATCGGCAACGGGGCCGGCTGCGCCGCGGGCGCGGGCTGGTCATCCTCGCGCAGGCCCTTCGTCTCGGCCTTGAAGATGCGCAGCGAACGACCGAAGGAACGCGCGGCGTCGGGAAGCTTCTTCGACCCGAATAGCACCAGAACGACGAGGGCGATGATGATGATTTCGGTGGTGCCCAGGTTTGGCATGGTCGGCGTCCTCCGATGAGCGCGGTACCGGGCCCGGTCCGACGACCGGTGCGATCGATGCTACGTCCGCCAGCCTAGGAGGGGATAGACGGCGTGCGGGTATCCCGGAGATGACGGATGCGCAACGAAGTCAGCCTGCACGATAGCTCGTAGCACTCGGCGGGCAAAGCGTGTCCACAACGACACCGGAAACCCAAATCATCACCGACCGCTACCTCGTCAACCCGGAAGTCCCAAATTGTGGCGACACAACGTCGTATGGCACGATCGACGTCACGCGACGGTCGCTCCCGTCAGACCACACGGGGACCACGGATCCGGTCGGGCGAGGAGCCGGTCAGGACGTGCGTTCGGCGAGCCGCGCGCTGACCTCGGCGTGGTCGAGCCGCGCCGCGAGCGCCGCGGTGTCCGAGGCCAGGACCGAGACCCGCGCGGACAGCTCCGTCGTGACGGCCCGCACCGCGCGCATCTTCTGCCACACTCGCCACGCACTGAGCGCCAGCAGGGCAAGCGCGCCGACGATGAGGACGAGGTAGAGGAGCGCCCAGAGCATACCGATCACCCTACTCGGCGGTCGGCGTGAGCCCGTAGGCGAGCAGGGCCCGGCGGGCCAAGGCGTGCACCTCCTCGGCGAGCGCCGGCGGCTCGACCACCCGCACGTCGGCCCCGAGGCCGAGGACCAGCCGGTGCAGCCAGAAGGTCTCCCCGGCGTACAGCGTGACCTCGAGCCGTCCACCGGGCAGCTCGCGCATCCCGGTGACCGGGTAGTAGTCGGCCACCCACCGGGCCGGGGACGCCAGCTCCAGCACGACCCGCACGTCCGCCGGGCCGGGCCGGTAGATCCCCTCCCTGGTGTCGCGGGACACCGTGCCCGGCGGCGGAACCGCCGGGGCGTCGAGGATCGTCACCCCGCCCGGCCCGTCGATGCGGTCCAGCCGGAACAGCCGCACCGCCTCCGCCCGGTGGCACCATCCCTCCAGGTACCAGCGGCCGTCCTGGACCAGCACCCGCATCGGGTCGACCTCGCGCTCGGTCAGCTCGTCGCGGGACCACACCAGGTAGCGCAGATGCACCCGCCGGCGGTCCCGCAGCGCCCGCTGCACCACCGCGAGGACCTCGTCGTGGACGTCGAGGGTGACGCGTACCTGGCCGACGGCGGCGGTGCCGGCGGTGCCGACCGCCTCCTCCAGCTTCTCCAGCGCCCGATCCAGGGCCTCGCGGCCGGCGAGGCCGGGCACGTCGGCGAGCGCGCGGGCGGCGACGATCAGGGCGGTCGCCTCGTCGACCGACAGCCGCAGCGGCCGGTCGAGGGTCTGCGGATCGACGATGGTGATCTGATCGCCGGAGTAGCTCAGGTCGATGAGGTCCCCGGGCGCGCCGCCGGGCAGGCCGCAGACGAACAGCAGGTCGAGGTCGTCGCGCAGCTGGCGGGGGGTGATCCCGAAGGCCGCGGCCGCCTCGGTCAGGGAGATCCCGGGATGCGCCCGCAACCAGGGGACGAGCGCGAGCAGCCGGCTCAGCCGGTCGGTGGCGGCGCTCACCGCGTGCCCGGGGCGGGCGGTGGACGATGAGCCGGGGCGGGCGCCGCCCGACGGATCATCGGGCGCTCACCGGACGTTCGTCGCGGCGCACCCCCGCAGGTGGGGACGCCACGTCGCGGGCGGCGGTGCCCGCGAGGGCCGCCCGGAGCCGACCGACCACAGCCGCGCGCAGCTCGGGTGGGTCGACGACGACGACGTCCGGACCCGATCCGACGATCCACCGGGCGAGCTGTTCGGTGTCGGCGAAGTCCATCTCCAGCAGATCCATGCCCGGCGGTGGATTCGTATCCGGCGACGGGCGGGCGTACCGCCGCAGCGCGTGCGCGCTGCCCCGGCGGACCGCCAGCGTGGCGGTCCGGAAGCGGTCCGGGGGGGCCTGCGCCGAGACCATCGCCCGCAGATCGACCCCTGGCGGGACCTGGACCGCGCCGGCCGGTCCGACCATGCGCACCGGGCCGGTGAACCGGGACAGCCGGAACACCCGGGCCGCGCCACGGTGCAGATCGTGCCCGGCAAGGTACCACCGCCCCCGCCACGACAGCACCCCCCAGGGCTCGACGTGCCGGTCGGCGGAGTCCGTCTCACCGACCTTCCGGTACGGGAAGCGGATGGTCCGACCGGCCTGGACCGCCGCGAGGCACTGCTCGAAGGCCGGCTCGGTCGCATCGACCCGCGGTTCGAAGCCGTCGAGCACGCCGAGCCCGCCACCGCTCACCGCGGCCCCGCCCGCGGCGAGCTTGCGCAGGGCGCTGGCGGCCGGCCCGGCGAGCGCCGTGCTCGACCACAGCGAGCCGGCGACGGCCAGGGCCGCGGCCTCGTCCGGTTCCAGGGCGATGTCGGGCAGCGCGTAGTCGCCGCGGCGGATGCGGTAGCCGGTCTCGTTGCTGAACGCCGAGTCCGCGCCGGTCTCCAAGGGGATGCCGATCTCCCGCAGATACGCCTTGTCCCGCTCGAACATCCGCCGGAAGGCGTCCTGCTCCTCCTCGGTGCGCCCGGGCTCGTAGCCCTCCACCAGCTCGCCGATCTGGGACACGGTGAGGAAACGCGATGTCGCCATCAGGCACATCGTCAGGTTGAGGAGCCGCTCCACCCGTCGCCGGGACACACCCGTAAAGGGTAGCCGCCGGAGTTCACCGGGCACGCAGCACCCCATCACCGCCGCTGGCCCACCGGTCGCACCGGGCCCACCGGGCCACCCGCGGCCGGGCCGGGTGAGGGCCCGTGGGCTACGGCTGGCCGGCGCCGGCCCCAACACCCGGCGTGGCCCCAACACCCGGCGTGGCCCCAACACCCGAGGTGGCGCCGTCGACCGCGATCAGGTCCACCACGAACACCAGAGTGTCGTCGGCGAGGATCGTCGGCGGACGTCCCCCCACCGGGCCATATCCAAGGTCCGGCGGGATGATGATCTGGCGGCGGCCGCCGACGCGCATCCCGTCGATGCCCTGCCCGAAGCCGGCGATCGTGCCGTCCAGCGGGAAGGTCGCCGGCTGGCCCCCCGCCCAGCTGCTGTCGAACTCCTTGCCGTCGCGCCAGAGCACGCCCACGTACCGGACGGTGACGGTGCTGGTGGCGGAGGCGAGCGCGCCGTGACCGGTCACGAGATCGGTGGTGACCAACGTGGCCGGCGCCGTCCCCCGGCCCGCCGCGGAGATCGGCTTGCGGCTCAGGTCGGTGGCACCCGCGACCGCGGGGACCCGCCCGGAGGTGTCGTCGACGGCCGTCCGGGAGGGCACCGGCGCCGCCCTGGTGCCGTCGGGGGCGTCGGAGGCGCCGCAGCCGACCAGGAGCGGGGCGAGCAGCACGGCGGGCAGCACGGCACCCGCGAGCGGGTGCCGGCGGGTGGCGGACGGCCGACGGCCGCTGCCACGCGAGCCGGGACGGGCTGACGCGAAGGGCAGGACGACGCCGGCGCGTCGCGGCACGAACATCACAGGGGCTCGAGTCCTCACATACTGGCGATGAGCTTGTCGACCCGATCATCAACGGAACGGAACGGGTCCTTGCACAGGACCGTACGCTGGGCCTGATCATTGAGCTTCAGGTGGACCCAGTCGACTGTGAAGTCCCGGCGTTTCTCCTGGGCACGCTTGATGAACTCGCCGCGCAGCCGGGCGCGGGTGGTCTGCGGGGGGCGTGACTTGGCCTCGAAGACGTCGAGATCACGGGTGACGCGCTCGACCAGACCAGCCCGTTCCATCCGATAGTACAGGCCCCGGTCGCGGTGGATGTCGTGGTATTTCAGGTCGAGCTCGGCGACCCGCGGCGAGGCCAGCGACAGCCCGTGCTTGTGCCGGAAACGCTCGATGAGCACGTACTTCGTCACCCAGTCGATCTCACGGGCGACGAGCTCGAGGTCGTCGGTCTCGATCGCGAGCAGGGTACGGCCCCACAGGTCGAGCACCCGCTTGGCGACCTCGTCCCCGTCCCCGCCGCGGCGCTCCACGAACTCGACCGCCTTGGAGTGGTACTCCCACTGGATGTCCAGCGCGCTGACCTCACGTCCGTTGGCCAGCTTGATCCTGCGCTGGCAGGTCATGTCGTGGCTGACCTCGCGAATCGCCCGGATCGGGTTCTCCAGGGTCATGTCCCGCAGCATCACACCGGCCTCGATCATGCGCAGCACCAGGTCGGTCGCCCCGAGCTTGAGCAGCATGGTCGTCTCGCTCATGTTCGAGTCGCCGACGATCACGTGCAGCCGCCGGAACCGCTCGGCGTCGGCGTGCGGCTCGTCACGGGTGTTGATGATCGGCCGGGACCGGGTGGTCGCCGAGGACACCGACTCCCAGATGTGCTCGGCGCGCTGGGAGATGCAGTACACCGCGCCCCGCGGGGTCTGCAGCACCTTGCCCGCGCCGCACAGGATCTGCCGGCTGACCAGGAACGGCACCAGCACGTCCGCGAGCTTCGAGAACTCGCCGTGCCGACCGACGAGGTAGTTCTCGTGACAGCCGTAGCTGTTGCCGGCGGAGTCGGTGTTGTTCTTGAACAGATGGATGTCGCCGGCGATGCCCTCCTCGCGCAGCCGTCGTTCGGCCTCGACGAGCAGGCCCTCGAGGATGCGTTCCCCGGCCTTGTCGTGGGTGACCAGGTCGGGCACGGAGTCGCATTCCGGGGTGGCGTACTCCGGATGGCTACCGACATCCAGGTAGAGACGGGCGCCGTTCTTGAGGAACACGTTGCTGCTACGTCCCCATGACACGACACGACGGAACAGGTACCGTGCCACCTCGTCCGGGGACAGCCGTCGCTGCCCCCGGAACACGCAGGTGACGCCGTACTCGTTCTCCAGTCCGAAGATGCGGCGGTCCACGTCTGTGACCCTATGCTCGGATGCCGCCTCGGCGCGCCGGGACGCTCGGGCCGGATGTCACCCTGATGCGGATTCGCCCCTCCTGCGGACGGACGGGTCGACCGACAACCGCCAGGCCCAGCCCGACGACGAACCAGCCGGCGAGGACCAGTACCGGACGGCCACCGCCGGCACCGTCGAAGTAGGCCGTCGAGCGCAGCAGCGTGGCACCCGCCCCCGGCGGCGCAAACTGGCCGATGTCGCCCCAGGGCCGTGGCAGCATCTCCGGGGCGGAGGCCGCCGCCGACAGAGCGGCACCGGCGACCAGAACCAGCACCGCGGCGACGAGACCCGGCACGCCCGCGACCGCCCCGAGTCCCAGGACCGGCCCGGCGACGGCCAGCGCCAGCAACGTCACGACCGCCATCGTCGTCAGGAACTCCCCGGGCAGGACGTCCAACGCCCCCTGCAGCGCGACGGCCCCGGCGAAGCCGGAGAGCACCGCGAGCGCGGCGAGCCCGGCGAGCCGGATCACCCGCGACCCCACCATCCGTGCCAGCAGCACGCCGGCCGCGGTGATCACCAGCGTCAACGGGAGGTAACCGGCCGCCAGCCCGCCGCCGGCCTGGTCCCGTGGCGCGTTGGCCACCACGTCGACCACCGGGATCTCCAGACCTGGCATGAACACCCGGATGCCCCGGGTCAGCGCCTCGGTGACCGCCGGACTCGCCGCGGAGGCGACCCGCAGGGTCAGGCCGTTGCCGCCGATGACGATCGCGGCGTAGGCGTCACGCTCGCGCAGCGCACGGTCGGCGGCGGCCACCGTCGGCACCGTGCGCACCGTGAGGGCGCCCGGCTCCACCCGGCTGATCTGGTCGGCGAGCGCGGTCGCCGCGGGTGCCGGGCCCACGGTGAGGATCGGCAGGTCCCGGGGACGCAGACTGGTGACGGACGTTCCGTACAGCCAGACCAGGACGCCCATCAGCAGGGCCATGCCGACGGTGATGACGGCGATCCGCCGGACACCGTGCGTGCCGAGCCCGTCAACGCCGCCGAACCGGGCCCACGCCCGTCCGGCCGGATCGGCCGGGCCGGGCAGGCCGGGCAGGCCGGGCAGGCCGGTCTCGCCCGAGGCCGGCGGGGGCGACGGCGCCGAGTGTCCCGGCTCGGGGCGCTGTCCCGGAAGAGGATCATGTTCGCCGCCGCCACGATGCCGTCCCCCGGTCACCACAGGAGGACTCCGACGGTCCGGTCGACGTGCGCCGGGTCCACCGCGCCCTCCCAGGCCGCCGCCACCCTCGGCAGTGGTTGCCTCACCGCGTCCTCCCTCCGTCCGGCGACACCCGCCAGGCTGCTACAGGGAGTAGCGTGACGCCTTCATGCTGTCGGGGCTTGGCCGGCGGCGTGTCGCGGCCGGCATGTCCGGGTGAATCCGCCGGTCCGCGGCGGTTCCGGACACCAGGTGGTCGACGGACCATGGGCGGGACAGGCGGATCGGGCGGGAAGGCTCCCCGGCGGGAAGGATGGCGCCATGGCAACCGGAACGAACGACGCGGCGTCCCATCGAACACGACATGACGGCGAAGGCAGGGCCCGGCTGCGGGCGCAGGCCGTCCGCGGCCGCGGCGGGCTGCCGCTCACGGTCCTCGCCCCGGCCGCGAAGGACCCGCCGCGCGGCGGCTTGGTCGTCGTCCAGGACGCCCGAGGCATCACGCCGTACCTGGTCTCCGTCTGCGACCGGCTCGCCGCCGCCGGCTGGCTCACCGTGGCCCCGCACCTGTATCACCGCGACGGGCTGGACGAGGTGGACCCGGCCGACGGCTGGGCCGCGGCCACGTCGACGATGGGCACCCTGTCCGGCGCGGGCATCGACGCCGACATCGACGCGGCGCTCGGGCACCTCCTCGCCGCGGGCTTCCCCGCCGAGCGGAGCGCGATCATCGGCTTCTGCATGGGTGGCACGGTCGCGCTGCACACCGCCACCCGGCACACCCTCGCCGCGGCGGTGTCGTTCTACGGCGGCGGGATCAGCACACCGTACTGGCCCGGCATCCCCGCCCTGGTGGAGGCGGCACCGTCGTTGCGCGGGCCGTGGCTCGGCCTCTACGGCGAGGAAGACGCCCTGATCTCCACCGACGAGATCGCCGCCCTACGAGCCGCGGCCGCCCGCTCGGGCGCCCCGACGGAGCTGGTCAGCTACGCCGGGGCCGGCCACGCCTTCCACAGCGACGACCGGGAGGCGCTCTACCGCCCGGTCGCCGCGGCCGACGGCTGGTCACGGGCACTCGCCTTCCTCGACCGGCACGTTCGCCCCCGCTGAGGCGCCCGGCCGGCCAATCGAAGATCGTCACCATCGACCTCACGAGCATCACCCATCTGGCGTCCAGAGGTCACGGTGAGCGCACGCGAGAGATCGGCGGCGGATGAGGGCGGCGGTGCGCGCCAGGTACGGCCCACCGGAGGTGGTGGGAATCCAGGAGGTCGACAAGCCCGCGGCCGGCGGCGGTCCGGGCCCCGGACGGTGCCGCGGCTAGGCTGCTCTGATGCCACGTCATAGCTGATGCCACGTCATAGCTAGCGATAGCTGGCGCGGCTCAGCGTAAGTCTGCTCTGCTGGCAGCGTAACGGTTGGAGTATGGGGACCGGGATCGTGGATGCGTCCGTGCTGACGGTTTCGGACGCGGCGACACTGCCCACCGAGGTAGTCCTGGCTCGGCTCGCCACGACCTCGGTGGGGTTGTCCTCGGCGGAGGCGGCGGCGCGATGGGCCCGGGTGGGGCCGAACGCGGTGCGCACCCATCACGCCCGTGTGCTCGCGGTGCTCGTCCGCCAGGTACGCAGCCCCTTGCTTGTGCTGCTGCTGGTGGCGGCCGCGGTGTCGTTCTTCGTCGGGGAGCGCGCCAACGCACTGATCATCGGCGTGATCGTCATGTTCGGAGTGGGGCTGGGGTTCGCCAATGAGTACCGTGCCGAGCGCGCCGCCGAGGATCTGCACTCCCAGCTGCGTCACCGGGCGGTGGTGTGCCGGGATGGCCGATGGACGTCATGCGAGGTGACCGCGCTGGTACCCGGAGACGTGGTGCGCCTTGAGCTGGGTTCGGTGGTGCCCGGGGACGTGCGCATCCTGTCCTCGGTCGCGCTGGAGTGTGACGAGGCGGTCCTCACCGGCGAATCGCAACCGGTGGCCAAGGGGCCGGCGCCGGTGCCCGCCGGCGCCACGCTGGGAGAGCTTGCGTCGTGTGCGCTTATGGGCACACTCGTGCGGACCGGCTCGGCGGCGGCCGTGGTGGTCGCCACCGGCGCGCGTACCCAGTTCGGCCGGATTGCGCTCGGACTGGGCGAACGGCACGAGGAGACCCAGTTCCAGGTGGGGCTGCGCCGGTTCTCCGGGCTACTGGCCCGGGTCGCCGGCGTGCTCACCGGCTCGATCTTCGTCATCAACCTGGTGCTGGCCCGGCCGCTGATAGACGCGTTGTTGTTCTCGCTGGCCATCGCGGTGGGCATCACCCCGCAGCTGCTGCCCGCGGTGGTGACGACCAGTCTCGCCACCGGGTCCCGCCAGCTGGCCCGCCGCAAGGTGCTGGTGAAGCGGCTGGTCTGCATCGAGGACCTCGGCGACATCGAGGTCCTGCTCACCGACAAGACCGGAACCTTGACCGAAGGACGGATCGGTTTCCATCACGCCCTGGACCCCACCGGTGCCCGGTCGGACCAGATCCTGCTACTCGGCCTGGCCTGCACCGAAGTACCCGGCAACCCGGCAGTACCCGGCAACCCGGCAGTACCCGGCAACCCGGCAGTACCCGGCAACCCGGCAGGGACAGCTGGCGGCAACCCGCTGGACGCCGCGCTGTGGCAGGCTCCCGGTGCCGCCAGCCTGCCGGTGTCCAGGTACGTCCAGGTGGCCGCCGCGCCGTTCGACCACGACCGGCGCCGCGCGTCCGTGCTGGCCGACGGCCCGGACGGCCGAGTCCTGATCGTCAAGGGTGCTCCGGAAGGCCTGCTGGCGCGGTGTCGCGACGTCCCCGGCTCGGCCGCGGCGCTCCTCGACGCCGAGTTCCGCGCCGGCAGCCGGGTCGTCGCCGTCGCGTCCAAGCCGGCCCCGGACCTGGACACGGTGACCGCCGAGGACGAGCACGACCTCGTCCTCGCCGGGTTTCTGATCTTCCTTGACCGGCCCAGGCCGTCGGCCGCACAGGCGCTGGCCCGCCTCGCCGCGCTCGGCGTCACCGTGCGAATCCTGACGGGGGACAACGCCATCGTCGCCGAGCACGTGTGTGACGCTCTCGGTCTGGCCGACGGGGACACCGTGACCGGCGACCAGCTCGACCACCTCGACGACGACACTCTTACCGCGAGGCTGTCCACCATCCGGGTCTTCGCCCGCATGAACCCGGACCAGAAGACCCGCGTCATCCGGCTGCACCAACGCGCCGGCACCGGTGCCGCCTACCTCGGCGACGGCGTCAACGACGCGATGGCGTTGCACCAGGCCGATGTCGGCATATCCGTCGACTCCGCCACCGACACGGCCAAGGACGCGGCCGACATCGTGCTCCTGGAGAAAGATCTGCACGTGCTGGCCGACGGGGTCGTCGAAGGCCGGCGCACCTTCGCCAACACGATCAAATACGTCCTGATGGCCACCTCCAGCAACTTCGGGAACATGTTCAGCGCCGCCGCCGCGTCGGCGTTCCTCCCTTTCCTGCCGATGCTCCCGTCGCAGATCCTGCTCAACAACCTGCTCTATGACGCCGGCCAGCTGACCATCCCGTCCGACCGGGTCGACGAGGAGCAGCTTTCCCGCCCGTCCCACTGGGACATCGGCTTCGTCCGCCGTTTCATGATGTTCTTCGGGCCGGTCAGCTCGATCTTCGACTTTCTCACCTTCGCGATCATGCTCCAGGTCTTCCATGCCGGCCCGATCCTGTTCCGTTCCGGCTGGTTCGTTGAATCGCTCGCCACCCAGACCCTGGTGATCTTTGTGATCCGCACCCGGCGAGTGCCGTTCCTCCGTAGCCGCCCAGGCCGGCTCCTCACGGCGGCCACCCTGCTCGTCGTCGTGGTCGGCGCGCTGCTGCCGGCATCTCCGCTGGCCGGCGGACTCGGCTTCCACGCGCTGCCGATCGGGTTCTTTGCCGCGCTCCTCGCCATGATCGCCAGCTATCTTGCCCTCGTCGAAGCCGGCAAGCACGAGTTCTACCCACATCTCGCCGGGACACTGATCGAACCACCTCACCGGCACCGGCACCGGCACCGGCTGCACCGGCGGGCGGCACGCTTCAGTCACTCCGGTCGGCTTCCGACCCGGTCCCCCGCACCGCCACCACGCTGAGTTGGGGTCGCCACCGGCTCGCAACCGGTGGGCCTGGGCGCACCGCCGACCGGAGCGCGCGCACGCAGGCGGCGTGTTGGCCGCCGACCGGGGATCTCCCCCTTACCCGCGCAGGACGTCGATCATAGTGGAGATGGAAAGGCCGAGCAGAACGATGGCGGCGAGCTGCTGGATCCGGCGCAGCGGAGCAACCCGCAGCAGGAAGTGGCCAAAGGCGGCAGCCAGCCCAGTGACGGTGCACAAGGCCAGCAACGCGCCGACGCCGACGGGGATCGGGCGGTGGTAGCGGGCCGCGAGGGTGGCGGTGAGAATCTGGGTGAGATCACCGAACTCGGCGACGAGGACAACACCGAACGCCTCGACCCATACGCGTCTCGCGGCGGGTCCCCCGACGACGCCGGCGGCCTTGTGCCCCTCCAGTTCGGCGGGGTCGGCGGGGCGGGAACGCAGAAGGAGGACCGCACCGACGAAGAACAGCGCCCCGGCGACCAACTCGACAGCCCTTCGGGGCAGCGCCGCGACCAGGCCGCCGACGGCGGTGGCGACACCGACGTGTACTGCGAACGCTGCCCAAATCCCAGCGAGAACCGGCAGCGGCCGGTAGCGGGCGCCCAGAACGAGTGCTGCCACGAACGTCTTGTCCGGCAGTTCGGCCGGGAAGACCACAGCGAAGGCGGTCGCTGCAATGATGACATTGTCCACAGCGAGCCCCCGCCGGCCCGGGGCCAGCCCACCCCGGCAGGGCGGCGTGTGATGAGCCCCTTCGGGGGCTCCTGCCTGGTCGAACGGCATCCTACCCGGCCCGCGGACCTCACGAACCACGAAACACGCCCCCCGTGGGGACGCCGCAGCACAAGAAACGTTCGCCCGCTGGGGCTGGCAATCTTGGTTCGGGGTCCCGAAATCACCAAAGATGTCGTGGCCCTGTTGCGCAACCCCGACCAGATCGCGCTCTGCCTTGCCGATCCCGATCCCGCGGCGCCTGCCGTTGACGAGTTGCTCCGCTACGAGCCGCCCGTGCGGTTCACCCACCGGGTCGCGTTGGGTGAGCGTGAACGAAACGGGTGCCGAGCCGGACGTCACCGCCCCTCGCGCCGACGCGCCGCGGGTCGTCTTCGATGCTGGTCGCGGGCGCTCGCCCGCGGGTTCGACCCCGGCCCGCTCCACAGGTATTCAGGACTATTAGTGTGATTTGGGATTTCGTCAAACCTCAAACCTTTTGCTAGGCGTAAAGTTCGCATAATGCGAACCGGGCGATGCCCGCAGTGCGCCACCAGGCGTGCGAAGTCCTTCGGCCGGCGACGGGCGTACGTCCGCTCCACGGGGCCGTACCCCACCCGCCGGCCCGGTGCTCGGTGAGCACGGCGGGCAGCTCGACATCCAGGCCGAATTTCTCCGTCAACCCGGGCTACCCGGCCGTCTGCGGGGTGGTCGCCAGCCCGCGGTGTGGTCCTGGCTGAGGATGGCCGCCGCCCACCTCGCAGACGAACGTCCACGAGCCGTCATCCATCGGCGCGGGCTGGATGAACTCGTCCGGGTGGAAGGGGCGTACCTGTGTATCCACGCCACAGCTGCACGGGTCGCGAGCTGTGCGTCGCGCCGTATGCCGGTCCTGGCTGCAGTGCGCCGGAGACGCCAGCGAGGAGGTCTCGTCCATGAGCACTCCAGGGATCGGCCATCCGTTGTACCCGCCGCTGCGCCCCACGGTCACCGTCGAGGAGCTCCTGGCCGCGAGAGGTACCCAACCCATCCGCTCGCTCGACGACCTGGCCGCTGACACCTTCGATTCCGACGAGGAGCTCGACGAGTTCCTCGCGTTCACCTACGCCGAGCGTCGTCGCGACGTCGCCTGAGCCGTCGCCGTGCAGCCCGTCGTCCTTGACACCGACATCGCCTCCCTGAGTCACAAGCGCAGGCTCAGCAGGCCCGTGGCAACCCACCTGATCGGCCGCCGGCCGCTGATCACCTTCGTGACCTTCGGTGAGCTCACCAAGTGGACCGATCCGCGAGACTGGGGTAGTCGTCGACGTCAGGAACTCGCCGACTGGCTTTCGGGAATCCCTGTACTGCCCGGAGACGAAGCCGTCGCTGCCACCTGGGGCGTACTCTCCGCAGCCGCCACCCGGGCCGGACAGCCCCGTCCAGTCAACGACATGTGGATCGCGGCGTGCTGCCTCACCCACAATCTGCCGCTCGCCACCTTGAACCTGAAGGACTGCATGTACTTCAGGGATCATCATGGTCTACGGATTCTTGGCGAGGAGTAACCGCTGCTTCCGAACGGCGGGCCCCGGGGTCATGCGGTACGCCGTGGTGGCCGGCTGCGACGTCGCCACCGTGACGACTCAGCCGGGATCGAAGTCCCAGCAGAACACGCAGCGCGCCGGTTTCGACCTCCTCCACACCCGCGCCATCCTCAACGCGCGGCGATGTTGGCGGGCCAGCCCGAGGCTGTCCGGTCAGCCATGGAGAAGACCGGTGGCGGAAACGGCCGGCGCAGGTTGGCGCTGCTAAAAAGAGCCATGACCACGACGCCACGAATTCAGCAGTACCAGGGCGATCGACGCGAGCTCCGCCCTCTGTTCGAGCTGGCCGAAGACTCGGCCAGTCAACTCGACGCCTACCTCCACCTCGGCCACGTTCTGGTCGCGCTCCTCGACGACCGAATCGTGGGACATCTTCAATTCGTTCCCACCGGACACCCACAGACGGTCGAGATCAAGAACATGGCAGTGCTGAAGCCCCATCAGGGACATGGGATAGGCCGGGCGCTCATCGAGTCACTGGTCGAGCTTCTCGCGGGTGCTCCGGTGACCGCGCTGCTCGTCGCGACGGCCGCCGCCGACATCGACAACCTGCGCTTCTACCAGCGGCGCGGGTTCCGGTTCCGCTCGGTCGAACGCGACGCTTTCACGGCGGCGACGGGCTACCCCGGCTGCGTCGTCATCGACGGCATCGAGCTGCGCGACCGGGTCTGGCTTGACCTGGCGCTGCCCGCCACCGGGCCCCGCGTCGAAAACCGGGACCTTCTCCTGGCCAGCCGCCCCGGGTTGTTCGAAGCCGAGCACTGCCTCCCGCACACCGGCCTGGGCTAAGTAGGGAGCCGACCGGCCGGCCTGAGCAGGAACGTTGCGACCTATATCGCCGTGGCCATGATCCTCGGCATCTATTTCGCGCTGAGCTCCGGCACCGTGGACAGCATCGTCTACGACGTCGTCCTGGAGGAGACAGGCTCGAGCAAGCTCTACGAGACCTGGATCGGCCGGGTCACCATGATCGAGAACGGTGTTCTCGTGGTCAGCGCGCTGGCCGGTGGGGCGATCGCCGGCTGGGCCTCCGCGCGGGTGGCCTCCTTCGCCACCTTGCCGTTCGTGGCGGCTTCGGCCGTGGCGGTCTCGGCCGTGGCGGTCTCGGCCGTGGCGGTCTCGGCCGGTCAGGCTCGGGGCGCCTCGCCGAGAGGTAAGGCGGCATGAGAGCACCATTGGACGCTCACATGCAACGGCCCAGGCGGCGTACTCCAGCCAAGTCTCGATGAGAGAGCTCGGGCGCGGCTCGGGTGGATATTGCTAATCGAAGATGTCGGCGGCAGTGACGGTGAGACATCCTGGCGGCGCGTTACGGATCTCCTCGCGAGCGCACAGCGCGAGGCGCGCCCGGGCAGAGCCTTCGGTCCCGCCACTGTCAGGGCCGGCAGCTCCGTCGTCTGTCTGGCGCTCCGAGGCTGCTGGAACGGCCGATGTAATAGCGTGAGCCTTTTCCAGGAGCCGGCTGGAGATCCGTCGACCGTCAACAGAGCGCGCCCACTTCGCCTCGCCGAACAGAACCGGGTGTCGGTCCCTGCCCGCGAGCACGACCGCATCGATCTCGTTCTGCCCACCCGCGTTCCAATAAGGCCCGACCGCGACGATGTCCCTGCCCAGCGCGCCGACGACCGCGAGTCGGCGTAGGTGCTCGCGAAACGCTTCCTCCCACGGTTTGCCGAGATGGTCGTCCAGACTCTCGATCAGTACTGGCAGCAGTGCTTTCCCTAATCCACGCTCGATCTCCGCGCGGTACCGAGACAGCACGCCGAGATAGAAAGCGAGGAAATTGTCGGCGATCCGGTAGACGCGCCGACGGCTGCGCGCTGGTTCGGTGACGGGCATCAGCCGTTCGACCAGCCGCAGCTCGACGAGCCGATCCAGAGTACGGGCCGGTTCAGCCCGAATATAGTCCTTGATCTCGTTGTACTGGGTGCGGCCCTCGGCGATCGCGTGGAGCACGGCCGCCGGGTATTCACCGTGCTCCACCTCGGTGGCAAGCACGAGTTGGCCCTCGGTGAGCAGCGGCGCCCCGGGCCGGCAGGCCAGCCGTAGCAGGTTGTCAGCGAGATCGGCGCCCTGGTCCCACCACGACAGATACAACGGAACTCCGCCAACCAGCCCGTAGACGAGCGCCCGGTCGGATGGCGTCAGGCTGGGCAGCATGAGTGCGGCCTCGTGCGGACGGAACGGATGCAGCGACAGTGACAGATCAAATCTGCCGTACAGAGGCGCCCGCTGCTCCTGTAGCGCGGTCATGTGCCGCACGGCCGACCCGCACACGAGCATCCGCAGCCTGGTCCGGCCGGCTGTTCGATCGAGGAAGGCCCGCAGGACTCCGGGCAGTTCGGGTGAGGTGGCGACGATCTCGGGAAACTCGTCCAGGATGACGAGGAGCGGCTCCTGCTCAGCCGCCGCGGCGAGGTCGTCGAGCGCGTCGTCCCAGTCGAGATAGGGACGAGCAGCGAGATCACGGATTCGCCCCGGTAGCGCGATGGCCGCCTGACGGGATAGTTGCGCCAGTTCCCCAACTGCCGCCCGACCGGCTCCGGTGTGGGACACCGACCGACGGCCCTGGGCGAAGCGCTGCAACAGCGCGGTTTTGCCGACCCGTCGCCGTCCCCCCACCACCGCCGGCCGGGGGTCGGTCGAGCGCCACCACGCCTCCAGAGCGGCGAGTTCGTCGGTGCGATTCACAAAGGCCACCGCCGCCCCGCCTCCCTCCAGCAACTCACACCACCTGTAACTTACTTGCTATGTAAGTTATACCCAGCGCCATCCGTACGCGGCTCGCGACATCCACGATTCTGTGATCTTTCCGCCTACCCGGCCGACAACCCTGACCGGATCGTGCTGCACGAGCTCATCCGGAGAGGGATCACGATGACGCCGCTCACGGACCACCTCGCCTACCGTAGGACCTCGTCCTGCGCGGCATCGCCAGCCTCCCGGTCCGCTTCAAACAGCACGCCGGTGTCCTCGGTCAGGTGCCGACGTAGGCCGCGAGGTGCTCGCCGGTGAGGGTGGAGCGGGCTGCGACGAGGTCGGCGGGGGTGCCCTCGAAGACGATCCGGCCGCCGTCGTGGCCAGCGCCGGGACCGAGGTCGATGATCCAGTCGGCGTGCGCCATGACCGCCTGGTGGTGCTCGATGACGATGACCGACTTGCCGGCGTCGACGAGCCGGTCGAGCAGGCCGAGCAGCTGCTCGACGTCGGCGAGGTGCAGGCCGGTGGTCGGCTCGTCGAGGACGTAGACGCCGCCCTTCTCGGCCAGGTGGGTGGCCAGCTTGAGCCGCTGCCGCTCGCCGCCGGACAGCGTGGTGAGCGGCTGGCCGAGGCTGAGGTAGCCGAGCCCGACGTCGGCGAGCCGGTTGAGGATGGCGTGCGCGGCCGGCGTGCGCGCCTCCCCGGCGCCGAAGAACTCCTCGGCCTCGGTCACCGACATCGCGAGCACCTCACTGATGTCGCGGTCGCCGAGATGGTGCTCCAGCACCGATGCTTCAAACCGTTTCCCCTCGCACTCCTCGCAGGTGGTGGCGACGCCGGCCATCATCGCCAGGTCGGTGTAGATGACCCCGACGCCGTTGCAGGTGGGGCAGGCGCCCTCGGAGTTGGCGCTGAACAGCGCCGGCTTCACGCCGCCCGCCTTCGCGAACGCCTTGCGGATCGGGTCGAGCAGTCCGGTGTACGTCGCCGGGTTGCTCCGTCGCGAGCCGCGGATCGCGCCCTGGTCGATCGACACCACACCCGCGCCGGCTGGCCCCGAGAGATGGGGGATCGACCCGTGCACGAGCGAGCTCTTGCCGGAGCCGGCGACGCCGGTGACGACGACAAGCACCCCGAGCGGGATGTCGACGTCGACGCCGCGCAGGTTGTGCGCCGTCGCGCCGCGGATCGCTAGCCGGCCGGTGGGCGTCCGCACCGCCTCCTTGAGGGCGGCCCGGTCGTCGAGATGGCGGCCGGTGCGGGTGCCGCTGACCCGCAGCCCCTCGACGGTGCCCTCGAAGCAGACGGTGCCGCCCGCTGTTCCGGCGCCGGGGCCGAGGTCGACGACGTGGTCGGCGATCGCGATCGTCTCCGGCTCGTGCTCCACGACGAGCACCGTGTTGCCCTTGTCCCGCAGCCGTAGCAGCAGGTCGTTCATCCGCCGGATGTCATGGGGGTGCAGGCCCGTGGTGGGCTCGTCGAAGACGTAGGTGACGTCGGTGAGGGAGGAGCCGAGGTGGCGGATCATCTTGACCCGCTGCGCCTCGCCGCCCGACAGCGTGCCCGACGGCCGGTCGAGCGAGAGGTAGCCCAGCCCGATCTCCACGAACGAGTCGAGGGTCCGCCGCAGCGTGGCGAGCAGCGGCGCGACCGACGGCTCGTCGAGGCCGCGGACCCATTCGGCCAGGTCACTGATCTGCATCGCGCAGGCGTCGGCGATGTTGATCCCTTTGATCCTGGAGGACCGAGCCGCCTCGCTGAGCCGGGTGCCGCCGCAGTCGGGACAGGCGGTGAAGGTGACCGCCCGGTCCACGAACGCCCGGATATGCGGCTGCAGGGCGTCGGGATCCTTGGCGAGGAACGACTTCTGGACCTTGGGGACCAGCCCCTCGTAGGTGAGGTTGACACCGTTGACCTTCACCTTGGTCGGTTCCTTGTAGAGGAAGTCCCGGAGTTCCTTCTTCGTGTACTGGCGGATCGGCTTGTTCGGGTCGAGGAAGCCCGACTCGATGAAGATCCCCACCGTCCACCAGCCGTCCACCTTGTAGCCGGGAATGGTGATCGCGCCCTCGGCGAGCGACTTGGAGTCGTCGAAAAGCTGGGTGAGGTCGATCTCGGAGACCGTGCCCCGGCCTTCGCAGCGCGGGCACATGCCGCCGGCGCGGGTGTAGGTCTGTTTCACGGTCTTGGTCTTACCGGCACCGCGTTCGACCGTGACCGCGCCGGCCGCTCGGACCGAGGGGACGTTGAAGGAGAACGCGTTGGGCGAGCCGATGTGTGGCTCGCCGAGCCGGCTGAACAGGATGCGCAGCATCGCGTTCGCGTCGGTGGCGGTGCCGACCGTGGAGCGGGCGTCGGCTCCCATCCGCTGCTGGTCGACGATGATCGCGGTTGTCAGCCCTTCGAGTACGTCGACCTCGGGCCGCGCCAGCGTCGGCATGAAGCCCTGCACGAAGGCGCTGTACGTCTCGTTGATCAGCCGCTGCGACTCGGCGGCGATCGTGCCGAACACCAGCGAGCTCTTGCCCGAGCCGGAGACGCCGGTGAACACCGTCAGCCGGCGCTTCGGGATCTCGATGCTGACGTCCCTGAGGTTGTTCTCGCGCGCGCCGTGCACGCGGATCACATCGCTGCGGTCGGCAACGTGCGGCGCCGGCGACCGCGGGTCCGGCGACCGCGGGTCCGGCGACCGCGGGTCCGGCGACCGCGGGTCCGTCCTCGTGGCCGTGCTCATGGCCGTGCTCATGGCCGTGCTCATCGTGTCTCCATCTGCCTGGTGCACGGGAGGTGCCTGGTGCACGGGAGGTGCCGTCGGGCCGGTCATGCTGCGATCGCCGGACGGCTCAGCGGAGCTCGTTGATGCGGATCAGGTTGCCCGCGGGATCGCGGGAGGCGCAGTCGCGAACGCCGTACGGCTGCTCGGTCGGCTCCTGGACGACCTCGGCGCCGCTGGCCTGCAGCCGCGCGAAGGTGCCGTCGAGGGCGGCGGTGGCCAGCGACGAGCAGCCGACCGCGAAACAGACCTCGGTGACACTCAGGTCGCCACGACGCAGCAGCGCCATTGCGCGCTCGATGCGCCGCGCCATCAGATAGGCGTACGGCGACTCGCCGTAGGCGAGCCGGAACTCGCGGCTGAGATGCCCGGCCGACATGTGCGCGCCGCGGGCGAGCGCCTCGACATCCAGCGGCCGCGCGTACTCCCGGTCGATCCGGTCGCGGACGCGGCGCAGCCGCGCGAGGTCGATCAGGCGCCGCGCCGCGACGGGTCTGCTCGTCACCTGCCAGATCGTGCCACATCGCGCCGAGCACGTGGACGGGCCGGGCAACGGACAGGTGAACGGTCCACTCCGCCGCGCCCTGGGTGGCGATGGGACCGTGCAGGTTCAGTACCGCGTCACGGATTCGCTCATGTGCCCTTCCTCGCTGCTGGAGTGGATGTGCCGACGGCGGGTCGTGGTTCGGTGAGCGTGGTTACGAGTTCGTCGATCAGATTCTCGTCAACGGGTTGGCTGGTGGCAAGCATCCGGTACCAGATGACGCCGAAGACGAGGTCAGCGGCGGTGCCAGGGGAAGGGACGGGTGGCAGCTCGCCGCGGGTCCGGGCCCGGTCGAGGATGATCCCGAGCGCGTCACGGCGGCGCTGCAAGAACGAGGAGCGGAACCGTCCCCGGAACTCCTCGTCGATCTGAGCGTGGGCCATCAGTGCGCGCAGTGCATCGGCTACCCGCTGGTCACGGCCCAGCCGGAAGCTAGCCGTGAGGAAGGCACGCAGGTCGGCGGTGTAACTGCCCTCGTCCGGGATGGGCACGTGCAGGTCGGCCTTGGTGGCCAGCGCGTCAAGCAGCACGTCGGCCTTGGACGGCCACCAGCGGTAGATCGTCTGTTTGCCCGCGCCGGAGCGGGCCGCGATGCCCTCGATCGTCAAGCCTGCGTAGCCAACCTCTCCCACGAGCTCGATCGCCGCGGCAAGGATGGCCAGCCGGCTCTCCTCGCTGCGCTTGCGTCCGGGTCGGACCGGGATGGGGTGGTCGGTCACGGAGGCATGCTATCGTCAATCCGATACGAGACGTAACGGTTCGATTTAGGAGATCACGTGAGCGAGCACACCGCGCTGGTCGTCGGGGGAACGTCTGGGATCGGGTTGGCCACCGCCCGGCGGCTGCAAGCCCTTGGCGCAACGGTCCACGTTGTCGGCCGCGGCAAGCAGCGGCTCGATGACGTCGCGGCCAGCGACCCGGAGCTGATCGTCCACCGGGCGGACGGCGGCAACCGTGCCGAGATCAGCGCCGTCATCGAGACGATCGGCCGAATCGACTGGCTGATCATCAGCCTCAGTGGCAGCGAAGGTTCGGGATCTGTCGCTGACCTGGACTTCGACATGCTCCGCCGAGCCTTCGACGCGAAGTTCTGGGCTCACCTCACCACCATCCAGGCGGCTGTGCCGCACCTCACAGCGACCGGCTCCATCACGTTGCTCGGCGCGATCACCGCCCGCGCCGGAATGCCAGGAACCGCAGGCATCGCAGCCCTCAACGGCGCCGTCGAGGCCCTGGTCAAGCCGCTTGCTATGGAACTCGCGCCGATCCGGGTCAACGGCGTCTCCCCCGGCCTGGTCGACACCCCCTGGTGGAGTGGCATACCCGACGAGGCCCGGAAGGCATACTTCGCCCAAGCCGCCCAGGCGCTCCCCACCCAGCGGATCGCGACCGCGGACGACATCGCCGAGGTCACCGTCGTCGCAGCCACCAACGCCAACCTCACCGGCACAGTCATCGAGACCGACGGCGGGGCCCGTCTCGTGTCGATGGGCTGACCAGCCTTCCAACCCGTCAGCGACGTCTTCTGCCGACAGCCCCGCGTGCAACGCGTCCAGCAGTCGCGGGGCAGCACCAGCGCGATCCCGTCAGCGGTGGTTGGTCAGCAGCCGCTTGACCACCTGGTTAGACGGGCCGGCCTGGATGGTGCCCAGCTCCCGCAGCACGGCCCGCGACCAGCCATCGGGAAGATCGCCGGCCGCCGTGTCACCGCTCCGCAGGACGATGCGTGCGACGTTCTCGTTCGCCCGGTCGGCGGTCCGCACCTGGCCCGCCGTCGCTGGGCACGGTGGCACCCGCGCGGGGGTGTGTAAGAACAACGGCTCTGCCAAGATTCCGGTGGTGACAGGCCCGGTCCCGGGATGCCACGCGGAGCTCGGCATCCCGGGGTCATCCCCCGGCGGACATCGCGGCCCCGGGAACCGACCGATAGTCGGCGAACACGGTGGGCCGGTCAGGTGGCCGGTCAGGTGGCCGAGGTCTGCGCGAGCAGCCCCTCGAGCGCCGGGCCGACGATCCGCTTGAACATCCGTCGGGTCCGGGTCCGGTCCAGCATGCCGACCTCCAGGTTGGCGGCCGCGAGGACCCGCTCGCCGTTCTGCGGCAGGCCCGGGGGCACCCCGACGGTCAGGGCCTGCACCGCGACACGCAGCGCCTCGGCGAGCGGCTGGCCGTCCCGGTGATGCTCCTTCAGCGACGTCGTGACCTGCTCGGAGGCGCCACCGATCGCGACGAAACCCCGCTCGTCGGCGATCGACCCGTCATAGGTCAGCCGGTAGATCTGGTCGTCGGCGATCGAGGTGCCGACCTCGGCGACGACGATCTCGACCTCGTAGGGCTTGACGCTCTCGCTGAAGATCGCACCGAGGGTCTGCGCGTAGGCGTTGGCGAGCGCGCGGCTGGTCACGTCACGCCGGTCGTACATGTAGCCACGCGAGTCCATGAGGCGGATGCCCGCCGTCCGCAGGTTCTCGAACTCGTTGTACTTGCCGACCGCGGCGAACGCGATGCGGTCGTAGATCTCACTGATCTTGTGCAGGGTCGCCGACGGATTCTCGGCGACGAACAAGATCCCGTTCTCGTAGGTGAGGACGACGACGCTGCGACCCCGCGCGATGCCCTTGCGCGCGTACTCGGACTTGTCGCGGACCTGCTGTTCGGGGCTCGCGTATCCGAACGGCATGGTCACGTCAGCCTCCCGAGTTCGTCGAACGGTCCGCGATGATGGCCGTCACCACCGGTTCTATCTCATCGTCGGCATAGCGACGGTAGCCGTCCGCCGTCACGACCGCGACGATCGGGTACAGCTTGCGGATTACGTCCGGCCCGCCGGTCGCCGAGTCGTCGTCGGCGGCGTCGTAGAGGGCCTCGACGCTGATCCGGACGGCGTCGTCCTGGCTGAGATCGGACCGGAACCGCTTCTTCAGTGAACCCTTCGCGAACACCGAGCCCGAACCGATCGACTCGTACGTGCGTTCCTCCGACTTCGCCGCCGCGATGTCGTAGGAGAAGATCCGCCCTTTGCCCGTGTCGAGGTCGTACCCGGCGAACAGCGGGACGACGGCGAGGCCCTGCAGGGCCATCGGCAGGTTCCCCTTGACCATGGCCGCCAGCCGGTTGGCCTTCGCGTCCAGGCTCAGCGTCGACCCCTCGATCTTCTCGTAGTGCTCCAGCTCCACCTGGAACAGCCGGATCAGCTCGGCGCCGACCCCGGCGGTGCCGGCATACCCCACACAGGAGTAGTCGTCGGCGTGATGGACCTTCTCGACGTCCCGCTGAGCGATCATGTGCCCCTGTGTCGCGCGCCGGTCACCGGCCATGATCACGCCACCGGGAAACGCCACCGCCACGATCGTCGTGCCGTGCGCCACCTCGGTGACCGGCCCCGGCAGGCCACTCCGGGCCCCCGGCAGCAGGTGCGGCGCCGACCGCGACAGGAAATCGGCGAACGACGATGTTCCCGGCGTCATGAACACAGCCGGTAGGCGCCCGGCGGCCCCCAATGGATCAGCCACGCATCCCCCTTCCGATAGTCGGTCACGTGGGCCGCGCGCCCGGGGCGTCCCCGAGGCTCCCGGCCCGACGTTACAGATGAAGCACAACATAGGGCTATCGCCCCCCGAAGCTGGCGGGCAGGCCGGTCGAACGGGTCGGCCGGGAAGGCGGTCACGGCCGCGCGTGCGGCCCGCCGACCTGCACCGGGGCACGCGGGCGGTGCGGCGCCGGACCCCCGCGGAACGCGGCCTCACCCGGCGGCGTCGACCCCGCCAGAGCTACCACCGCCGGGCGTCATCCACGGCGCCCGATACCGCCGGCTACCAGACCGCCGGCTACCAGACCGCCGGCTACCAGACGGCCGTTACTGGCCGCCCTTCTGGACATAGCCCTTCACGAACTCCTCGGCGTTCTCCTCCAGGACGTCGTCGATCTCATCGAGCAGGGAATCGACGTCCTCGGACAGCTTCTCGTGCCGCTCCTTGAGGTCGGAGGCACTCGTGTCCTCGGTCGCGACGTCGTCGATCTCCTCCGCCCGACGGTCCGCGCGTTGCTGCCCGCCGCCGCTGTCCCTGGTGGCCATGAAGCCCTCCTTCGATCGCCTGGCGCGACACTATCCCGCCCCACCGACACCATCCGTTCGATCGGTGAGAGGTCCACTCCATCACGAACCAGCCGCTACGTCGCGACGTCCGCCCAGGGCGCAACGTGAACCTCCTGCCAGGGATCGGCGCCGGCTCTCCCGACCGGGATCGGCGCCGGCTTTCAGCGGCCGGCGAGCGCGTCCACCAGATCACTCGCCGTGGGGCAGCGGGTGAGCAGCTCGCCCACGTGCGCCTTCGTGCCGCGCAGCGGCTCCAGCGTCGGCACCCGCTGCAACGAGTCCCGACCGATGTCGAAGATGACCGAGTCCCAGGACGCGGCGGCGACCTGCTGCGGGTAGAGCGCGAGGCAGCGGCCCCGGAAGAAGGCGCGGGTGTCCTCAGGAGGCTCGGTCATCGCCCGGGTGACCTCCTCCTCGCTGACGACGAGATCGAACCGGCCCCGGGCCACCAGGCGGTTGTAGAGGCCCTTGTCCGGACGGACGTCGTGGTACTGCAGGTCGACGAGCTCCAGCCGCGGCGAGTCCCAGGCCAGGCCGTCCCGCGACCGGTAGCCCTCCAGGATCGACAGCTTCGCGACCCAGTCAAGCTCGCGGACGCAGCTCATCGGGTCGACCTCGAGGCGGCCGAGGATCGACTCCCAGCGGGAGAGCACGTCGGCGGTCTGGCTGTCGACGTCGGCACCGAACCGGTCCTCGACGTACTTGCGGGCCTGCTCGAAGTACTCCATCTGCAGCTGCACCGCGGTCATCCGACGACCGTCGCGCAGAGTAACCAGATGCTTGAGGGAGGGATCGTGCGAGATCGCCCGCAGCGCCGCCACGGGCCCGTCCACCGACAGGTCCGCGGTGAACCAGCCGTCCTCGATCATCGAGAGGACCAGGGAGGTCGTTCCCACCTTCAGGTAGGTGGCGACCTCGCTCATGTTCGCGTCGCCGATGATGACGTGCAGCCTGCGGTACTTCTCCGGGTCGGCGTGCGGCTCGTCCCGGGTGTTGATGATGGGCCGCTTCAGCGTGGTCTCGAGCCCCACCTCGACCTCGAAAAAGTCGGCCCGCTGGCTGATCTGGAACCCCGGCTCCCGGCCGTCGACACCGATCCCGACCCGCCCGGCCCCGCAGACGACCTGACGGGAGACGAAGAACGGGGTGAGGTTACGGACGATCTCCCCGAAGGGCGTCGACCGTGCCATCAGGTAGTTCTCATGGCATCCGTACGAGACGCCCTTGTTGTCGGTGTTGTTCTTGTAGAGGTAGACCGGCTTGGAGCCGGGCACGGACAACGCCCGGCGGGCGGCCTCGGCCATCACCCGCTCCCCGGCCTTGTCCCACAGCACGGCGTCGCGAGGGTTGGTGACCTCGGGCGAGGAGAACTCCGGGTGCGCATGATCGACGTAGAGCCGCGCCCCGCTGGTCAGGATGACGTTGGCCAAGCCGAGATCGTCCTCGTTGGCCGGGGCGCTCGGATCGACCGCCGGCTCGCGGGGCAGTTCGAAGCCCCGGGCGTCGCGCAGCGGTGACTCCTCCTCGAAGTCCCATCGGGCGCGGCTACCCGGCGCCGACGTTCGACTGGCATACGAGTTCACCACCAACGACGAAGCCAACATCTGATTGGTGTTCGGCTGACCGGGCACCGATACGCCGTACTCGGTCTCGATCCCCATGATCCGACGCGCGCTCACTCTGCAAGCGTAGGTGCTACACGGGCGGTCGGTTAGCCGGACGTCTGCCTTGTTTGCTCTGGGCCGCTCGGGATGACACGTCCGCAGCCACGCCTATCGTCAGAATTCGGTGGCGACACGGTAGTCCGACCGACCGGCGTCCACCGCGGATGCGGGCGGGAGGATACACCCAGGGGTGCCAGTGCCGCGATGCCCAACGCAACGCCGCGATGCCACCCAGAGCACCGCCGTGACCCCGGGGCCGAGTGACCCCGGGGTCACGGCGGTGGCACGTGTCCCGCCGTTGGGCGGAACACGGGACCCGAGCCCCTTACAGATAACGGCCGTTACAGGTACTACTGCGACCGTTACAGGTACTGGCCGGTGTTCGCGATCGTGTCGATCGAACGGCCGGCCTCGGTACCCTTCGTTCCGGTGACGAGCGTGCGGATGTAGACGATCCGCTCGCCCTTCTTCCCGGAGATCCGGGCCCAGTCGTCCGGGTTGGTCGTGTTCGGGAGGTCCTCGTTCTCCTTGAACTCGTCCATGCAGGCGGCGAGCAGGTACTGCATGCGCAGCCCCTTCTGCCCGCCCTCGATGTGCTCCTTGACCGCCATCTTCTTGGCCCGGGCGACGATGTTCTCGATCATCGCGCCGGAGTTGAAGTCCTTGAAGTACAGGACCTCCTTGTCGCCGTTGGCGTAGGTCACCTCGAGGAAGCGGTTCTCCTCGCTCTCCGCGTACATCCGCTCGACCACGCGCTGGATCATGGCCTGAACGGTCGCCTCCCGGTTACCGCCGAACTCGGCCAGGTCATCCGGGTAGAGCGGCAGCTCCGGCACGACGTACTTGGCGAAGATGTCCCGAGCCGCCTCGGCATCGGGCCGCTCCACCTTGATCTTCACGTCGAGCCGACCCGGCCGCAGGATCGCCGGATCAATCATGTCCTCGCGGTTGGACGCGCCGATCACGATGACGTTCTCGAGCTGCTCGACGCCGTCGATCTCGCTGAGCAGCTGCGGGACGATCGTGTTCTCCACGTCCGAGGACACCCCCGAGCCACGGGTCCGGAAGATCGAGTCCATCTCGTCGAAGAACACGATCACCGGCATTCCCTCGGACGCCTTCTCACGCGCCCGCTGGAACACCAGCCGGATCTGCCGCTCGGTCTCGCCGACGAACTTGTTGAGCAGCTCGGGACCCTTGATATTCAGAAAGAACGCCCGACCGGTGCCCTGGCCGCCGGTCTTCGCCTCGACCTTCTTGGCCAGCGAATTGGCGACCGCCTTGGCGATCAGCGTCTTGCCGCAGCCGGGCGGGCCGTAGAGCAGCACACCCTTCGGTGGCTTGAGCTGATGCTCCCGGTAGAGCTCCTTGTACAGGAACGGCAGCTCGACCGAGTCCCGGATCGACTCGATCTGGCTCTTCAGGCCGCCGATCTGTTCGTAGCCGATGTCGGGAACCTCTTCGAGGACGAGCTCCTCGACCTCGGACTTGGGAATCCGCTCGAAGGCGTAGCCGGAACGGGACTCGATCAACAACGAGTCCCCGGACCGGATCGGTCCATCGAGAAGCGGCTGGGCCAGCATGACCACCCGCTCCTCGTCGGTGTGACCGAGCACCAGCGCCCGGTCCCCACCCTCGAGGACCTCTTTGAGTAGGACGATCTCACCCTGCCGCTCGAACGCGCGCGTCTCGACCACGTTCAGCGCCTCGTTGAGCATGACCTCCTGGCCGGGCAAGAGATCACTGATGTTGACGCTCGGCGACACGGTCACCCGGAGCTTTCTGCCCTGAGTGAACACGTCGACGGTGCCGTCTTCGTAGGAGGAGACGAAGATCCCGTAGCCGCTGGGCGGCTGCGCGAGCCTGTCGACCTCCTCCTTCAGGGTGACGATCTGGTCTCGCGCCTCGCGGAGAGTCGCGACGAGCCTGTCGTTCTGTCCCGTGACAGCCGACAACTCCGCCTGGATCTCCGCGAGCCGTTCCTCCAGCACCCTGAGCTGCCTGGGCGATTCGGACAACTTACGCCGCAGCATGGCCACTTCCTCTTCCAGGAAGGCGACCTGCGTCGTGAGCTCGTGTGTTTCCTTCTCGTACGCCGACCGCCGTGATTCGGCATCACCTGGACGACCCGTGCTCCCATCGGAGCCAGAGCCCGAACGGGGACCGGACACTGCGCCTCCACCTCCCCCGTGCTGACCGGGACGCACCCACACTACCGTTGTGACCGCCGCTGGCAGGCCGGTCGGGCAAGGACGATCCAGCTTTGCCGTAAACAGCGGGTTACGGTGCCATGCTGACAGAAGATCGGAGCCCTGTGGCAACTCCAGCGAAGCCGGGCGTTTCGGCAGACCTGCGGGTGCGGGTCGACCAGGATGCCTGCACCGGCGACGGTCTGTGCGCGCAACTCGCTCCCGCCGTCTTCGAGTTCGACGTCGACGGTCTGGCCTACGTCAAGGACAGCGCGGGCGAGCTGCAGACGCAGCCCGGCGCCTACGTCCCGGTGCCGCTGCCGCTCGTCGACGCGGTGGTCGACGCGGCCGACGAGTGTCCGGGGACGTGCATCTACGTGGAACGCCCCGACGGCACGCTGGAGGCCGGCGGGCCCGTCGGCTGACGATGGGCCCGGCCGGCCGGCACACTCGCGACCACGGCCTGCCCCATGGGACCCCATGGGAATGGCCTGCCCCATGGGACCCCATGGGATACGTCACATCGGCTGGATCGTCGCCGACCCTGGGTCGGCGTCCCGGGATCGGTCGGTCTCGGCCCTGGGCTCGGTCTCGGCCCTGGGCTCGGGGGCGGTCTCGGAGGCGGGATCGATCCCGATCGGCGCGCCCTTCGCCGGCCGGCGGCGGCGCACCGGAGGAGTGACCCCCTCGGCGAGGCGCCGCGCGGTCACCAGGAAACCGGTGTGGCCGACCATGCGGTGGCCAGGCCGCACGGCCAGACCCTCGACGTGCCAGTCCCGCATTATCGACTCCCACGCCGCGGGCTCCGTGAACGTGCCGTGCGCCCGTAGCGTCTCGACGATCCGGGAAAGCTGGGTGGTGGTAGCGACGTAGGCACAGACCACCCCGCCGGGCACCAGCGCCGCGCTGACGGCGTCAACGACCTCCCAGGGCGCGAGCATGTCGAGGACAGCCCGGTCGACGTCACGCTCGGTTGTCTCGGCCAGCTCCCCGACCAGCACGGTGTGGGCGGGATGCGGGCCGCCGAAGAACGCCTCGATGTTGCGCCGGGCAATCTCGGCGAAGTCCGCGCGCCGCTCGTAGGAGACCAGACGCCCGCAGTCGCCGATGGCACGCAGCAGCGAGCACGACAGCGCCCCGGACCCGACGCCGGCCTCCAGCACCCTGGCGCCCGGGAAGATGTCCGCGTAGGTGACGATCTGCGCCGCGTCCTTGGGGTACACCACGGTCGCCCCGCGCGGCATGGACAGCACGAAGTCGACGAGCAGCGGGCGCAGCGCCAGGTAGTCGGTACCACCCGTGCTGGTGACGACGATCCCCTCCGGCCGGCCGAGCAGGGCGTCGTGCTCGACGGCTCCCCGGTGGGTGTGAAACTGCCTGCCCGGTTCGAGGACGACGGTGTGCCGGCGCCCCTTGGGATCAGTCAGCTGCACCCGGTCACCCTTGGTGAACAGGCCTCGGCGATGAGCGGCGCCGGTCGGAGGCGGAGCGTAACCGCCGGCCAGGGACGGCACCTGCCCCGGGGACACCGACTCGTCGGGCGGGGCGCTCACCGGGACGCCACCATGCGGGCGGCGGCGGCCGGATCGATACGGGCGACGAGATCCACCATCGCGAGCACGCCGACCGGGCGGCCCGCCTGCTTGACGAGGTACTCCGACGCCGGCACCCGCTGCACGGCCGCCAGCAGGGCCTCGCCTTCCAGATCGGCGTCGAGGACCATGCCGGGCGAGATCACCCGACTCACTTCATCCACGGTCATCCAGGGTCTCCGATGCTCCGGCAGCGCGTCGACCGCGGAGCCATTCATAATCTTCAGGGGGCTGCCGTCACGGTCGATCACCGCGACGGCGGTGGCGCCGACCTCCTGAGCTCGCCGCAGCGCCTCCGCCAGCGGAACGGCACCCTCGACGGGCAGCGTCCGGCGCGCAAGGCGACCGGCGCACAGGCCGGGCAGCCGCTCCCGCACCTGCGCGGCGCGCAGCGACTGGTAGGCCGCGAACGCGAGGAAGCCCGCCAGAGCATAGGTGTACACCATGCCGATGCCGTCGGAGGTCGACGCACCCCAGACGACCAGGCCGGCGGCGACGACGAACCCGCCGTAGGCACCGGCCCGCAGCCCCCGCAGCTTGTCGCGCGTCAGACCCCACACCGCGGCGACGACCACCCGTCCACCGTCCAGCGGGAGGCCCGGTGCCAGGTTGAAGAGGAACAACGCGGCGTTGATGAGTCCGAGATCGTGCAGGACCGCGGCGGCGTCGCTGGTGTCGTCGAGGCCGAGCAGGCCGAGGTGACAGCCGGCGGCCAGCACCCCGTTGACCGCCGGGCCGACGAAGGCGATCAGGAACTCGCGGCCGGCGCTGCGGGGCTCCGGCTCGAACTCGGTGAACCCGGCGAAGCCGTGCAGGGTCACGGACCGCACGGTGTGACCGAACGCCAGCGCCGTCAGAGCGTGACCGATCTCGTGGGCGAGCAGGGAGGCCAGGAAGCCGATAGAGATCAACGAGGAGAGCGCGAGGATCCGCCCATCGGACGCCAGCGGCAGCCGGTCGCGGATCGAGCCGGAGAGCAGGTAGGCGACGAGGACGGCGAAGACGAGGGCGAACGGCGAGATGACGATGGGAACACCGCGGATCCGCCCGACCGGCACGCCGGGGGGTCGCTCACTCGGAGCCTGCCCCGCCGGGCCCGCGCCGCCGTGGGCGCTCGAACCCGCGCCGCTCGAACCCGCGCCGCCCGAACCCGCGCCGCCGTGCTGATCCGCCATGGATCCGATGCTACGGACCATACCCCGACCCGTCGTCCGGGACCGAGTGGCGAAGATGTCGGTAGGGGGATCTAGGGTCCAGGACATGACCTCGACGCAGCGCTCTCCTGCCATCCCGGGATCGGTGGCGTCGGCCGCACCCCGGCCGTTGATCGGTTCGCTGTCACCGTCGCGGGCGGCGGACTTCGTCAACTGTCCGTTGCGCTACCGGTTCCGGGTCGTCGACCGGCTCCCCGAGCCGCCGAGCGAGGCCGCGACCCGCGGGACCGTGGTGCACGCGGTCCTGGAGAAGCTGTTCGATCTCCCGGCGTCCCGGCGTACCCTGCAGGCCGCGCGGGAGCTGGTCGAGCCGGCCTGGGATACGGTGCGCGCCCGCGAGCCGGCGGTCGAGGCGCTGTTCGGTGGCCGCGACGAACTGGCGGCGTGGTTGGAGTCGGCCCGCGAACTGCTCGCCGGATACTTCGCGCTGGAGGATCCGTCACGGCTGGCGCCGGTGGCCCGCGAGCTGTACGTCGAGCACGTGCTCGACTCCGGCCTGCGGCTGCGGGGCTACCTGGACCGGCTTGACGAGGCGACCACGGCGCAGGGACCCGCCCTGCGGGTGGTCGACTACAAGACCGGCCGCTCGCCCGGCCCGGCGTTCGAGAGCTCGGCGATGTTCCAGATGAAGTTCTACGCCCTGCTGCTCTGGCGGATCCGTGGGGTGATCCCGCGCGAGCTGCGGCTGTACTACCTCGGTGACCGCACCTGGCTGCGGGCCACCCCCGACGAGGCCGACCTGCGGGCCGCCGAGCGACGGATCGAGGCCCTGTGGGCGGCGATCGACCGCGCGCACCGCACCGGGGACTGGCGCGCCACCCCGAACAGACTGTGTTCCTGGTGCGACCATCAGGCTCGATGCCCAGCCTTCGGCGGCACCCCACCACCGCTACCGCAGCAGACATCCGCGGTGCCGCTCGACGAGACCGCCCCCACCGTCTGCGAGGCGGACGGCTGATGGCGGTCTTCAGGCCGGACCCCGTCCGGACCCCGTTCCCCGCGGACAGCCCGTTTACGGTGCCGGCATCCTCAGCTCGCCGGCGGCGGTGGCTCCACCGGGCGTCCTCGGAGGCATGCCATATCGCCCGATCACCAAAAGTAATATTGGTCGGACCTTCAATACTGCCGGCGGTACAGTCAGCGACGGCGAGATGCCGATCATCGTTCGGTCGTTGGGGAGATCGACCACGGTAGCCGAACAGCCGTCCCAGGTCAGTCGGGGCCGAGCGCAGGCAGGGCAGGCACGACGTGTCGAGAGGGACCGTGTCGAGAGGGACACGGCGCGCCGCGAGGGAGAGGACATCACGATGGCCCGACGGACCGGATCGTCCCGAGGCGGGAAGCGGGGCGCGGTCGCGGGCAGCCCGCCCGGCCGAGAGGACCGCGGGTCGCGGCCCGGCGAGTACGGTGCCGGCCGTGACGGCCGGGTTCCCGAGCACCCGGGCGGCCGGCGAGAAGACGGACCGGACGCCGCACCCGCGGCCCGCGCCGCCAGGCTGACGAAGGTCTACGGCTCCGGTGACACCACCGTCACGGCACTGCGCGAGATCGACCTGGCCTTCCCCCGCGGCCGATTCACTGCGATCATGGGGCCGTCCGGGTCGGGGAAGTCGACGCTGATGCACTGCCTGGCCGGGTTGGACACGGTCACCCGGGGACGGGTCTTCATCGGCAACGTGGACCTGTCCCGGCTGTCCGACAAGCAACTGACCCGGTTGCGTCGCGACCGCATCGGGTTCATCTTCCAGCAGTTCAACCTGCTGCCCACGCTGACCGCGGCCGAGAACATCACGCTGCCGTTGAGCATCGCCGGGCGTTCGCCGGATCGGGCCTGGATGCGCACCGTCATCGACGCGGTCGGTCTCGCACCGCGGTTGAAGCACCGGCCGAGCGAACTCTCGGGCGGTCAGCAGCAACGGGTCGCCTGTGCGCGGGCCCTGGTCACCCGGCCGGAGATCATCTTCGCCGACGAGCCGACCGGCAACCTTGACTCCCGGTCGGGAGCCGAGGTGCTGTCGTTCCTGCGTGACTCGGTCTCCGAACTCGGGCAGACGATCGTCATGGTCACCCACGACGCGACGGCGGCGTCCTACTCGGATGAAGTGATCTTCCTTGCCGACGGTCGACTCGTTGACGCGATCGCGAACCCGACCGCGGAGGAGGTGCTGGACCGGATGAAGCACCTCGACGCCGCCGCGGGCGGCTTGGCGGCCGACGGCGAGATCGCCGACGACCGGGACGACCATAACGACACCGACGGTCGCTACGGGCCTGCCGGTGACTACGACGACTACGCCTACCCGGACCAGGCCTACCCGGACCAGGCCTACCCGGACCAGGCCTACCCGGACCAGCCGACCTACGGGCGAGACGAGCACGATCCCTACCAGGGCCACTACCCGGAGCGGCGCACCGGCCAGTTCGAGGCGATCCCCGCCCCGGACCTCGGGCCCGACGCCGGTGGGCAGCCGGCGTCAAGGCGGGTCGGCGGCACGCGCCACGGCGAGGAGTACTACTCCGGCCGCTCCCACCACCGGCCGGTGCCGAGGCCTGGCGGCGGGCCTCCGCTCACCGACCCCGGCCGTGTCGACGGCGGGGGGGACAGTTACCACCCGGACGGCACGGAGCCGGCGGGCTGGGCCTGAGCCGATGCTGCGCGCCACCCTCAAGAGTCTGCTGGCCCGCAAGGTCCGGCTGGTGCTCTCCATGCTGGCGGTCGTCGCCGGGGTGAGCTTCGTGACCGGGACCCTGGTCCTGACCGACACCCTCAACCGGACGTTCGACACCCTCTTCGCCGACATCAACAAGAACGTCAGCGTCGCCGTGCGCTCGGTCAACGCCATCGACCCGACGAGCGACGTCGGCCGCCCTCCGCTGCCGGCCTCGCTCGTCTCCACCGCCGCCGGAGTGGACGGGGTGCGGGTGGCGGTCGGCAAGGTCAACGGCCAGGCCGTCCTCGTCAACCCGGCCACCGGCAAGCCCTCGAACACCAACGGTGCGCCGGGGATCGGTATCAACTGGACCGGGGGTCAGCCCACCTCGGCGGAGGAGATCGCCGAGGGTCGCCCGCCCGGCCCCGGAGAGATCGTCGTCGACCGGGCGACCGCGAAGAAGCTCCATCTGTCGCTCGGGGCAAAGATCTCGGTGCAGACCAAGGGTCCGCCCGCGCGGTACACCCTGGTCGGCACCTTCCGGATCGGCGGTCAGGACAGTCTCGGGGGCGCCGCCGTCACCGCGTTCGACACCGCCACCGCCCAGCGGGTCCTGCTCGCGCCCGACCGGTTCAGCGCGATCCACCTGGCCGCCGGGCCCGGCCTGACCCAGGAGGAGCTGCGGGCCCGGGTCGCCGCCGCACTCCCACCGGGTGTCGAGGCGATCACCGGCAGGCAGTTGGCGGACGAGAGCGCCAGCGCTGTGCAGAACGCCGTCAGCGGCTTCTCCACCTTTCTGCTGATCTTCGCCGCCATCTCGGTCTTCGTTGGCGCCTTCATCATCTTCAACACCTTCACGATGCTCGTCGCCCAACGGGTGCGGGAGCTGGCCCTGCTGCGAGCAATCGGGGCGAGCAAACGTCAAGTCCAGGTGTCCCTGCAGGTCGAAGCGGCACTGGTCGGCTTCGCCGGGGCCACTGTCGGCCTGGTGTCCGGCGCGGGGCTCGCGCTGCTGCTGCGCGTCGCCGTCGGTGTGTTCGGCGTGGCGCTGCCCAGCGGTGCGCTGGTCTTCCGCCCCCGCACCGTCGTGATCGCCTACGCCGTCGGCGTGCTCATCACCGCCGCGGCGGCGTTCGTGCCGGCCCGCAAGGCCGCGTCGGTGCCACCGATCGCGGCGATGCGGGAGACCTACGTGCTGCCGACCCGCTCGCTGCGCTCCCGGGCGATCGCCGGGTCGGTGCTCACCGCGCTCGGCATCGTCCTGCTGATCCTCGGCACCGCCTCGGCGGGCAAGCCGGGAGCCACCGCCGTCGGGGTGGGCGCGGCGGGGATCTTCCTCGGCGTCGCCACCCTCTCACCGCTGCTGTCCGGACCGATCACCCGGGTCCTCGGCGCACCGTTGGCGAGGATGTTCGGGGCCACCGGCCGACTCGGCCGGGAGAACGCGATGCGCAACCCGCGCCGGACCGCCTCCACCGCCTCCGCGTTGATGATCGGACTCGCCCTGGTCAGCGCCTTCTCCGTGCTCGGACAGTCGATCAAGGAGTCGGTGCGGGAGACGGTGTCGAACAGCCTCGGTGCCGACTTCTACCTGACCCCGCAGAACTTCGGGCAGGGATTCAGCGGTGAGGTGGCTCGCGAGCTGGCCGGCAAGCCCGGCATCGAGATCGCCACGGGTCTTCGGGGCGGCCTGGTGAAGATCTCCGGGCAGAGCTCCCAGGTGCTGGCCGGCGACCCAGCGGGCCTGGTCAAGATGCTGGCCATCAAGGAGGTGACCGGTGACGTCCACGCCCTCGGCGACGGCACGATCCTGGCCGAGGACTCCACCGCCGCGGACCACCAGCTACGGGTGGGGCAGAAGGTCCCGGTCACCTTCGCCGACGGCCGCGCGGAGCTGACTCTGGTGGGCACCTACCAGAAGAGCCAGGTGGCCGGCAAGTGGATCATCTCCACGAGCGAGTTCGCCCGGCACTCCACCGATGACCTCGACCTGTTCGTCCTGGTGAAGAGGGCGAGCGGGGCGGACCCGGCGATGGTCCGGGCCGAGATCGCCACGGTGGTCAAGTCGTTCGCCACGGTGGAGGTCCGGGACCAGTCCGAGTTCGTCGCACAGCAGGAGAAGCAGGTCGACCAGCTGCTCGGGTTCATCTACGTGCTGCTGGCCCTGGCGGTCATCATCGCACTGTTCGGTATCGTCAACACCCTGGCGCTCTCGGTAATCGAACGGACCCGGGAGATCGGTCTGCTGCGTGCGGTCGGCATGACGCGGTCGCAGATGAGGCTGATGGTCATCCTTGAATCAGTGATCATCTCGGTCTTCGGAGCCGTGCTGGGCGTCGTCGTCGGGAGCATCTTCGGCTGGGCGCTGACGAAGGCGCTGGCCTCCCTGGGAATCAGCACGTTCGCCTACCCGGTACGGACGATCCTGCTCGTGGTCCTCACCGGGGCGATCCTCGGCGTGCTCGCCGCTGTCTTCCCCGCCCGGCGCGCCGCTCGCATGGACGTCCTGCGCGCCATCTCCGCCGTCTGACCCACCCAACCCCACACCCCCTCCGACGCCGTTCGGGGGACCTACGCCCGGTCTTCGCCCCCAAAACCGTGCCTTACTCCCCCAACCTCGCATCCAGGACGGCTGGGGCGAAGGGGCGGGCTGAGGCGGGGGGTGGTGAGGGACTCCATGAGGTCCGGGGTGACGTCGTGCAGGCTCGCCAGGAGCGCCGCGAGCCCGGCGGGCACCGGCTCGCCGCGAGCCGCGACGCCCGAGGCCTCCAAGGCCTCCAAGGCCCCCGAGGCCCCCGAAGCCCCCGAAGCCCCCGAAGCCCCCGAAGCCCCCGAAGCGGCCAGGTCGAGCAGATCCGGCATGGACGGGATCATGATGGTCGCGCACCCGGCCGCCACCCCGGCGCGCGCTCCCGACGGGCTGTCCTCCAAGACGACGCAGCGAACCGGGTCGACGCCGAGCACCCGGGCGGCGGTCAGGTAGGGCTCCGGGTCCGGCTTGCGGCGAGTGACCTCATCGCCGGCGACCGTCACGGCGAAGAACTCGTCACCGATGACGTGCAGCACCGGCTCCATCAGGTCGCGGAAGGACGAGGAAACCAGCGCGGTCGGGACACCCGCCGCTCGCAGCGCGACGAGCAGCTCCACCGCCCCGGGCTGCGGGACGATCGCACCGGGCTCGCGGAACAGCTCGGCGGAGCGGCGCAGCAGGAACTCCGCCGTCGGCGCCACGTCGGACGCCGGCCGGCCGAGCATCGACACCATGAGCGGCACGGCGGTGTCGATGCCGTGGCCGATCATGGCTCGTTTCATCGCCGGGGTGAACTCGCCGCCCAGCCGCGCCGCCGCCTCGTGCTCGGCGATGGTCCAAATCGGCTCGGTGTCAACGAGCAGGCCATCCATGTCGAAGAAAACCGCCGCAAGGCTCCCCACGTCCACTCCTAGCTCAGGTAGCTCGGTAGCTCAGGGTCGTCCGGCCGCACGGTGCCCGGTTGACCGCACGGTGCCTACGTGGCCGCGAAGTACTTCGCCTCCGGGTGGCACAGGATGATCGCCGAGGTGGACTGCTCCGGCACGAGCTGGAACTCCTCGGCGCGCGACGGGCCGTCGCCGTCCTCGAAATTCACCGAGTCGAGGCAGAGGCTGGCCGCCTGCAACAGGGGGCCCATGGCGCCGTCGGCCACCAGCACACGCTCGGTCAGGACGGACACCAGATCACCGCGCACTGGCCAAGAGTACCGGGACGGGTTTCTCCTACCACCGGTACGGTTTACCCTCCCGTCCGGACGCCTCCGAGGATGTCGGCCACGGGCACGACGGTGATCACGGTACGGTGATCACAGCATGGTGATGATTGCGGGGTGGGAATGCCGGACGCGTCCCGGCGGGTTGCCCACGGCACGGTCGCGGGTGGCACGGTCGCGGGTGGCACGGTCGCGGATGGCACGGTCGGGGTGGCACAGCTGCGGGAACGGAGGCGTGACGTCGGACCGCGCGGGTGTGCTCGGCGCGGCGGTCCGCACAAACACGGGCTGGGGCACGCCGGTCCGGCGGCGGCCCTGGGCCGGGCCGTTCGCATTCCCGCGACGGCGGGTATCCGTTCAGAGCCGATACGGTGCAGCCACCGCATCGATCCGGAATGGATGTCCGATCCGCCCGGGTCTAGCGCCATCGAGAGACCGAGGAAAGGCGTTCCCACGAGAACATCGGCAGACTGGACCAGCGTAGGTTCCCCGTGGACGACCAGTGGTCGTCCGCGGGTCACCGGCTCACGGGCCATAAGGGAGGCTGACGTCACGCATGTCGGCTCTGGGCAGGAGTCGTCTCCGTGAGGACGTACCGTTGCACTGTCACGGGGGCAGTGGGCCGCCGCGGGGCGGCAGGAGGTGGTAGGTGATCGAGTTCTCCGGCGTCGGTCAACTACGGTCGCCGGTCGTAGTAGCCGCCTTCGAAGGGTGGAACGACGCGGCCGATGCCTCGTCCGCCGCCGTCGAGCATCTGGAGACCGCCTTCAAGGCCCGTGTCATCGGTGCTATCGACCCCGACGACTACTACGACTTCCAGGTGAACCGACCGACGGTGAGCGGGACCGACGGGGCCTCCCGGAAGATCTCGTGGCCGACCACCCGCCTGTCGGTGGCGCGGCCGCCGAAGTCCGAGACGGACCTGGTGCTGATCCGCGGGCTGGAACCGAACATGCGCTGGCGTGGGTTCACCGACGAGCTGATCGAGGCCGTCCACGCCCTCGGCAGCGACATGGTGATCTCCCTCGGGGCGCTGCTCGCTGACTCGCCGCACACCCGGCCGGTCCCGATCAGCGGAACCGCCGGGGACGCGGCGACGGCTGCCCGACTCGGGCTGGAGCCGTCCCGTTATGAGGGGCCGACCGGCATCGTCGGCGTCTTCGGGGAGGCATGCGCACGGGCCGAGCTCGCCTCGGTGTCGTTCTGGGCGGCGGTGCCGCACTACGTGGCTAACCCGCCCTGTCCCAAGGCGACCCTCGCGCTGCTGCGCCGAGTGGAGGACCTGCTGGACATCGAGATCCCGCTGGGTGACCTTCCCGAGCGGGCGAAGGCGTGGGAACGGCAGGTGGACGAGCTCGCCGCCGGGGACACCGAGGTCGCCGAGTACGTCCGTTCGCTGGAGTCACGCGAGCCCGAGACGGCGCTGCCCGAGGCCAGTGGGGACGCAATCGCCCGGGAGTTCGAACGGTACCTGCGCCGTCGCGGCCAGTAAAGGCCGGTAAGAGAGCCGGCTCGGTAGAAGAATCGGTAGAAGAAGGAAAGGGGGCGAGGGTACGCCCGGGCCGGGAGCCCAGGGCGCACTCCGCACCTCCACCGGGCCACCCTTCTCCTCGACGATCTCGCTACTCCTCGACGATCTCGGCGTCGATGATGTCCTCGTCGGCGCCACGGCGGAACGGCACGTTCGCCGAGTTCGTGACCGGTTCGCGCGGAGTGGGCGGGGTGTGGGATTCCGCGTCCGCGACGTCGGCCTGACGATGCCGGCCCGGGGAACGCCGCCCCGGGCCGGCGACGCGACCGGTCGCCCACGCGGTCTCGGAAAGATCCGACGCTCCCGCACCGCCCGCGGGGACCGCACCGCCCGCGGGAAAACCGGCAGGACCGGCTCCGCCCGGCGTCCCAGACGTGCCCGACGTCGTCGGCGCGGCCGCACCCGCCCGGGCCAGGTCGGTGACCGCCCGGTCCACCTCGTCGGAGGCCAGGACCCCCCGCAGGCGCAGCATCGCGCCGATGATCTCACCCTGCTGGTGACGCAGCGCCTCGAGCGAGGCGGTGCACCGGGCGATCTCCACCTCCAGCTCGGCATGCCGCTCCCGGGCGAGCCGGCGGCTCTCCTCCACGGCGTCGAGGAGGAGCTTCTCGGCCTGTTCCCGAGCCTCCCGCACGATCGGGTGGTTCGCCCCGGCGTCCTCGATCACCTCTTCCAGCGCCGCCTCCGCGATCTGGCGGGCGCCCGTGACGATCTCCTCGGCCTCCTGCTGGGCGATGGTCAGCATCTGGCCGATCCGACCGCCGGCCTGCGCGGCCAGGCCCTCGACGCCCATGTTCGCGCTGCGGGCCCGCTCGTGCTTCAGGGCGCTTTCGGCCGCGGCCGCGCGCGAGGTCACCTGGCTGGCGTAACGCCACAGCGTGGCCAGGTAGTCGTCGACCTGATGAGGGTCGTAGCCATGCGCGACCTCGTCGAAGGCGGGCCGTTCGGTCGCTGCCCCGGGATCCACCCGGCGATGGTGAGCTCCCATCCTCAGCTCCCTCTGGGTCTGACGGGTTCAAGGTCTACGCCCAGCAGTGTGTCAACGAGGCGCCGCACGAGTGCGGGCGCCTCCCCCCAGGCGGGCACGTCACCGCCAGAACCGCGAACCGGACCCCCCTGATGGGTGGGATCCGGGCCCGCACCGGCGGAGCCGCCCGCATCAGCGAGCGCGGCGCCGACCCAGGCGTCCACCGCGGCGACGGCACCCGGGGCGTCGAGGTCGTCGGCGAGCCGCTCACGCACGGCGGCGAGCAGTCCCATGGCGTCAGGCCCGGTGGGCAGGGCGACGGCGGCCCGCCACCGGTTCATCCGGTCCACGGCGTCGTCGAGCAGGCCCGGCGTCCACTCCCAGTCCTCGGTGTGCCGATGATCGAGCAGGGCCAGCCGCAGGGCCGCCGGATCCACCCCGGCCCGGCGCAGCCGGGAGACGAACTCCAGGTTGCCCCGCGACTTCGACATCTTGTGGCCGTCGAGGCTCACCATCGCGGTGTGCACGTAGCTGCGGGCGAACGGCCGGATGCCGGCGGCGACCTCGGCGTGCGCCGCGCTGCACTCGTGGTGCGGAAAGCTCAGGTCGGTTCCGCCACCCTGGATGTCGATGACCCCGCCGAGATAGTGGCGGGCGATGGCGGAGCACTCGATGTGCCAGCCGGGCCGGCCGGGGCCGAACGGCGAGGGCCAGGACGGCTCGCCGGGGCGGTGGGCGCGCCACAGCAGCGGATCGAGGGGGTCCTTCTTGCCGGTCCGGCGCGGGTCACCCCCGCGCTCGGCGCAGATCGCCAGCATCTCGGCCCGGCTGAGATGCGAGATCTCCCCGAAGGCGGGTGCGGTGGCGATCGAGAAGTACAGGTCGTCGTCGACCTGGTAGGCCGCGCCCCGGTCGACGAGCTCCACCACCATGTCGACGATCATCGGGATGGCCTCGACCACCCCGACGTAGGCGTCCGGCGCCAACATCCGCAGCGCGGTCATGTCCTCGCGGAACAGGTCGATCTCCCGGTCGGCGAGGGCCCGCCAGTCCAGCCCGTCACGGGTGGCTCGCTCAAGCAACGGGTCATCGACATCCGTTACGTTCTGTACATAGTGGACGTGATGCCCGGCGTCTCGCAGCACACGCTGCGCGAGGTCGTAGGTGAGGTAGGTGAAGGCATGCCCCAGATGCGTCGCATCATAGGGCGTGATGCCACACACATACAGCCTTGCGGTGACGGCCGGCGCCAACTCGCGTACGCTCGACGTGGCCGTGTCGAAGATCCTCAGTGGCTTCCCGTGACCGGGAAGAGAACGTATCGGAGGAGATGGCCACGCCTGCATGCGTGTCAGAGTAACCGCGAACCGACTCTCCGGCGGGCACAAGGAGAGTAACCGCAGCGTAGCCGACAGCATCCCAAGCCGATCCACCTCGGGTCACCGACGGTGACATCCCATGTTCTCCCGCACCTGTATCCGCACCGGTGACCCGCCCAGAACCGGAACCCGCTCAGAACCGGAACCCGCTCAGAACCGGAACCCGCTCAGAACGGCGGCCAGGGGATCGCCGGCCAGTCCCCCGAGGGCAACGGGAACCGGCCCTCGGCCAGAAGCCCGTCGACCCGCACGGTGAGGGCGTCGACCTCGGTGACCGTGAGCAGCTCCTCGAGCCGGTCCCGGAAGGGGCCCGCGAGCGCCTCACGCAGGTCGTCGAGCAAGGCGGTCTCCTCGGCGTCGAGCCGCCTTCCCCGCCAGGTCCACAGCAGGGTGCGCAGCTTGCCGTCCGTGTGGAAGGTCACACCGTGATCGATGCCGTGAATCCGGCCGGAGGGCGCCGGCAGCAGGTGCCCACCCTTGCGGTCGGCGTTGTTGATGACGACGTCGAACAGGGCGATCCGGCGCAGCTGGGAGTCGTCGGACCGGGTCAGCGCCACCAGGTCCACGGTGACGTCGGTGTCGATCCACAGCTGCACCATGCCCTCGCCGAACGGGCCGTCACGCAGAATGGTGGGCGGGACGATGCCAAGCCCGAGCTGCTCGGAGACCTCGTAGGCGGCCAGCTCGCGGGCGGCGAGGGTGCCGTCCGGGAAGTCCCACAGGGCGCGTTCGCCGCGGACCGGCTTGTAGACGCAGCGGCCGGTCACCCCGTCGGCGCAGATGTCGCAGCAGAGCGTCGTGTTGCTCGCGTCGACCAGCCGGGCGGTGATCTCGAGGTCACCGCGGCGAAGGAGGTCGAGGGCGGCGGGGGCGTCGAGGCCACCCCCGTCGATCGGATGCAGTGGCGGTCGCCACCCCGGAGTGGAACTCGCCGCGGAGACGCCCATCACCTCAGTCTGTCCGGTCCGGCAGGGTGATGTCACCGGACCGGACGGTGAGCGACATCTCTCCCACACCGTCCGGCCTACCGGACCACACCGCTATCACGAACCGCACCGCTACCACGAACCGCACCGCTACCACGAACCGCACCGCTATCACGAACCGCACCGCTACCACGAACCGCACCGCTACCACGAACCGCACCGCTACCACGAACCGCACCGCTACCACGAACCGCGCACCCGCGGCGGGCGGGCCCGGCGCCCCTCGCCGGCCGCATCAACGCAGATGACCGTTCTGGCGCGGGCAGACGTGACCGTCGTCCAACGGCTGCCCGCACAACGGGCAGGAGGGCCGGCCCGCGGCCAGGACCCGCGCCGCGCGCTGCACGAACGAGCGCGCCTGCTCGGACCCCAGCAGGACCCGGACGGCGTCCGGCCCGTCGGGATCGTCGGAGAATCCGACGATCGAGTCGGCCAGGCCCGTCGCCTGCGCCTCGATGACGACCCGTCCGCCACGCGGATCCCAGCCGAGCGCGATCGTCGCGGCCTGGAACTCCTCGTCGATCGGCAGATCGAGCGGGGACAGGTCGGGGTCGGCCGGGGCGGGCTCGGGCGCCGGCGTCGCGCCGCGGCGGCCCAACTCGTCGAGCAGCTCGGTCAGCTGTTCGGCAAGCAATGCGACCTGTGCCTTCTCCACCGCGACGGTGACGACCCGCGCCCCGTCGCGGGCCTGCAGGTAGAACGATCGGGCGCCGGGAAGGCCTACGGTGCCCACAACGAACCGCTGCGGCGGGTCGAAGACGTGTATCCGGCGCGGCATGCCCGATCAGCCCGTTCCACCACCGGCGCTGGGACGGAAACCGCCGGCACCGCCACCGATCACCTCGTCCACGTCGAGCCCGCTGGACCCCGGCGACTCCGGCGGCTCCGGCGACTTCCGGGACCCGGGAGACGACGCCGCGGCGTCGGCGGCCCCGGCGGAGCCCTCTGCCCGGGGTAGCGGCGGTGGGAGGAGCTCGACGACGTCCCCGCCGGTGTCGTTGATGCGCCGGACGAAGGGGCGGCGCTCGTTGTAGCGGATCACGGTCAGGGAACAGGGATCGACGGTGATCCGGTGGTACATGTCCAGATGCATGCCCAGGGCGTCGGCGACCACCGTGCGGATCACGTCGCCGTGCGAGCACAGCAACCAGGTGGCGTCCGGGCCCAGCCGCTCGTTCCACTCCCGCACGGCGCTCACCCCACGGGCCTGCGTGTCCCGTAGTGCCTCACCCTCGGGACCGGGGAAGACGACCGCGCTGGGATGGCTCTGCACCACCGCCCAGAGCGGATCCTTCGCCAGGGTCGCCAGTTCCTGCCCGGTCCAGTCACCGTACCGGCACTCACCGAGCCGCTCGTCGATCTCGACCTGCCGCGGACCGCCCGGGCTGGCCTCGCTGACCGGACGGCGTCCGGCGATCGCCGCGGCCGTCTGGCGGCAGCGGTCGAGCGGGCTGCTGACGATCGCCGCCAGCGGGATGTCCGCGAGGCGTCGCGCCAGGTCCGACGCCTGGCGGCGGCCACGGTCGTCCAACCCCACGCCGGGCGTCCAACCAAGCAGGATCTTGCCGGTCACGGCGGTCAGGCCGTGGCGGACCAGCAGGACTGTGGTCAACCGGTCCGTCCCTTCTGTTGCTGACGCTCACTGTCTCCGCCGGGCCGGACGCACGGGTGGGCCCGGACGCACGGGTGGGCCCGGACGCGCATCGGTCGGAACACGCGACATCGCCTTCCTACAGCCATGCCGCCACAGCGCCGTCCCGGATACCACGCTACCCAGCGGGCTACAACAGCGGCGGAACGGTTCGTCGTTACGCTTCCCGGCATGCCGGACGAGTACACGACCGCTTCCACCACGGAGCCCGACGCGGTCGGCCCGCAGGCACGAGCGGACCCGCAGCCAGCGGACCCCGAGGAGGTCTTCGCCGCGTTCTGCGGGGCGGGGCTGTGGCCGGGGCTGGGCCGCACGACGGCCGGCCGGCTGCCCGCGGCCGGGATCACCCGGCCCGACCACGTCGACGTCGGCCGGTTGGGCACCGTCGAGGGGGTCACCGGGCCGCGGGCCCGGCGGCTCGCCGACAGCTTCCGCGCCGTGGCGGGCACGTACGCGGTCGTCGAACTGCTCGTCGCCGCGGATCTTCCGGCCCGGCTCGCGCGCGGGGTGACCGACCTGCTGGGACCCGCGTCCGCCGACCTCCTGCGGGCCGATCCGTGGATGCTGCTGACCGCCGCCGACACCGAGATCGCCCAGGCCGACCGGTTCGCCCGCCGCCGCGGTCTGCAGCGCGACGATCCGCGCCGGGGCCCGGCGGTACTCACCCATCTGCTCGGCCGGGCCGCCTCCCGGGCCGGGGACACCGCGGGCCCCGTGCAGGCGGTGCTGCGTGCCGCCGCGCGCGAGGGGGTGGCCGATCCGAGCGCGGCGCTGACCGTGGCGCTCGACGACGGGCGGATCATCACCGTCGGCGACCGGATCGCGCTGGAGCGGTACGCGATGGCCGAGCAGTCCGTCGCGGACGGCATCGAACGGCTGACGGCGACCGCCGAGCCGCTGCGCGCGGGCGCCCCCAGAGCCCGCCGCCGACCCGATGACGGGCCTGGGTACGACGGGCCTGGGTACGACGGGTTGGGATCCGTCGACGACGACGATCCGGCGGGGCGGGCCGTGTCCGCATGGGCCGCCACCGCCCCGCCTCCTACGGCGCTGACGTTCGACGACGACAAGGATGACGACAAGGACGGGGGGGACGAGAGCCCCCTCGGCGCCGATGGCACCGAGGGGGACACGAACCGGGACGCCGCCGCGGCGGGCCGCGGCGGACCCGCAAACGACGGCGGACCGGCAAACGACGAGGTGGTGACCGGGCTGGACGAGCTCCAGCTCGCGGCGGCGCGCGCCGCGCTGGAGTCCGGCGTCAGTGTGCTCACCGGTGGGCCGGGAACGGGCAAGAGCCGCACGGTCGCGGCCGTCGTACGACTGGCCTGGGCGGCCGAGGCGGTCGTCGCACTGGCCGCGCCGACCGGACGGGCTGCCAAACGCCTCGAGGAGCTGTGCGGGGCGCCGGCGAGCACCCTGCACCGGCTGTTGCAGGCCCAGGGGCGCGGCAGCGGGTTCGCGCGCGGCGAGCACAACCCGATCGACGCCGACCTCGTCGTCGTCGACGAGGCGTCGATGCTCGACGCGGAGCTCGCCGCCGCGCTGCTCGACGCCTGCGCGGACGGCACGCACCTGATGTTCGTCGGGGACCCGGCCCAGCTGCCGAGCATCGGACCGGGGCAGATCCTCGCCGACCTGCTCGAGTCCGGTGAGGTCCCGGTGACCGAGCTGCGGCGGCTGTACCGACAGGCTGACGGCGGCGCCATCGCGACGATGGCCGCCGCGGTACGCGGCGGGGAGCTGCCGCCGCCGGGGCCTGGCCGGGAGGTCGTGGTGGTGCCGTCCGGCAGCTCCGGCGAGGCTGCGCATCGCACCGTCCAGCTCGTCACCAACTCCATCCCCCGCGCGCTCGGCATTCCCGTCGCGGACATCCAGGTCGTGACCCCGGTGCACGCCGGTCCGGCAGGCACCACGGCGCTCAACACCGCGTTGAAGGGCACGCTGAACCCGGGCGGCGGCGCCGTCTCCGGGTTCGACATCGGGGACCGTGTGGTGGCCACGGCGAACCATATCGACGTCGGGTTCGCCAACGGCGAAATCGGCACCGTCGTCGCGCTGGGCGAACGCGGTGCGCTGCGGGTCGCGTTTCCCGGCGGCGTCGTCGAGGTGCCCGCCGGTGTCCTCGGTGATCTGCGGCACGGCTGGGCGGTGACGGTGCACCGCGCGCAGGGCAGCGAGTGGCCCGCCGTCGTCGCCGTGTTCCCGCCGGAGGCCGGCCGGATGCTCACCCGTCCGCTGATCTACACGGCGCTGACCCGGGCGCAGGCCCACCTGTCGATTGTGGCCGTGAACGGCCCGGCCATCCGCAACGCCGTGCGGAGCTCGGGCGGACGGCGCCGCACGACGCTGCTCCCGGCTCTGCTCGCCGGGCAGACCGCCGGCGGCTTCGACGATCCCGACGAAGATCCCGACGAAGATCCCGACGGGGGGCCGGACGGCAGGCCCGATGGCGGATCCGACGCGCGGCGGGCGGGCGGCGCGACCGCTGGGGAGGCAGCCCGCGTACGGGACGGCGACGAACGGATGACAGTCTGAAGTGTCGGGGCGTACATCCCCGCCAGCAGGCGACTGCGGCCACCCGACGGAAGGCGGTTCTCTGACAGGAGGCAAGATCGTGGCAGACGAGGGGGCATGGTGAACGTAGACGCATCCGGGAGTCCAACCGTCGGCCAGGACACCGGATCCGGGCCGGCGGTGCTCTCGGGTCCCCGCCGCCCCCAGGCGCCGGTGGACGTGACCGCGACCGCGGTCGTGGCCACAGCCGCGAACAGCGCCACAGCCGCGAACAGCGCCACAGCCGCGAACAGCGCCACAGCCGCGAACAGCGCCACAGCCGCGAACAGCGCCACAGCCGCGAACAGCGCCACAGCCGATGTCACGACCGGGACGGTCATCACGCCCGGGACCGCGCGCACGACCACCGCCGTGGCGCGGATCGCGGCGGCCAGCCCGCAGCTGCTGGTAGTCGCTGTCATACTCGCCGTTGCCGCCGGCGCGCTGATGCGGTTCGCCACCCCCAGCCATCTGTGGCTCGACGAGTCGTTGACGGTCGCCATCGCCTCGCGCCCCGTCCCACAGCTGCTCGACGCGCTGCGGCACGACGGCTCACCGCCGCTGTACTACCTGCTGCTGCACGCCTGGATCGCGGTGTTCGGCGACGGGGACGTCGCCGTCCGGGCGTTGTCCGGGGTGCTGTCGCTGGCGACGCTGCCGGCGGCGTGGCTGGCCGGACGGCGGGTGGGCCGGACGGCCTTCCAGGCCGGCAACGGTGGCCGCGACGCCGACGCCTGGGTGGGCTTGGCGACCCTGCTGATGTTCGCCTGCTCTCCCTACGCGATCCGCTACGGCAGCGAGACGCGGATGTACTCGCTGGTCGTCCTGTTGGTGCTGGTGTTCGGGCTCGCGACCGTGCGGGCGCTGGAACGCTCCGAGCCGGCACGGCTGGCGATGCTGACGCTGGCGACCGCCGCCCTCGTCTACACCCACTACTGGACGTTCCTGCTGATCTTCACCGTGGCGGCGTTCATGCTGCTACAGGCCCGGCGGCGACCCCAGTACCGGCAGGTGACCCTGCGGGCCTTCGCCGCGATGGCGGCTTCCGCCGTGCTGTTCGCGCCGTGGATGCCGTCGTTCCTGTTCCAGATGCTGCACACCGGAACGCCCTGGGCGCCCAAGGTGCAGGCCCAGGTGCTGCTGGACACGGTCTTCGACTGGGCCGGCCCGACCTCCACCGGTGCGCTGCTCGGCATCGTGCTGCTCGGGGGCGCGCTCATCGGCCTGACCGCGCGTCCGGACGGGCGGGAGCTCGCGGTCAAGGTCTCCGGCCGGGTGCCGGGCCGTTACCTGGCCGCGATCTGGCTGGTCCCCCTCGTCCTGGCCTACTGCGTGAACATGTTCGGCGGCAGCGCATATGCCGAGCGCTACACCGGCATCGCCCTGCCGGCCTGCCTGCTGCTCGCCTCGCTCGGCATCGCCCAACTGCCGGGCCGGCGGGTGCGGGCCGGGGTACTGATCGTCGCCTCGCTCAGCGGCCTGCTCGGCGGGTGGCAGCTCGCCCGGACCGAACGCACCCAGGCCGGGGAGATCGCGGGCCGGATCGTCGCGCTGGCCCGGCCGGGAGACGTGGTCGCCTACTGCCCGGACCAGCTCGGCCCGGCCGTGCACCGGGCAATCGAACGGCACGGCGAAGTCACGGTACGGGAGATCGTGTACGCGGACAGTTCCGGCCCGGCGCTCGTCGACTGGGTCGACTACGCCGACCGGATGAAACGGGCGAACGGCACCAGCTTCGCGGCCGAGGTCAACGAACTGGCCGGCCCCGGCCACGCCGTGCTGCTCGTCCGCGCGGACGGTTACCGGTTCCTGGAGGGCGCCTGCGCCGTGCTGTCCGACCAACTCGCCACGCTGCGCGACCGCACCGTGCAGGTCGAGCGGCGCAACCTGTACGAGGGCGCGTCGCTGGAACGGTTCTCCACGCTGCGCTGACCGCCCGCGCGGGCGGGGTCGTCAACGGCGCGGGCGGGGTCGTCGACGGCGAGGGCCGCGACGGCCAGCACGAGCAGACCCATCGGCAACGTGTAGTGGTTGAAGAAGGTCTGCTTGTTCATCAGGTTCAGGGTGAGCAGGACCAACGCCGCCCCCAGGCAGAACCCGGTGGCGTCCCCGCGAGCCCGCCAGGCCGCCGTGTAGGCACCGAGGAGGGCGACCGCGGTCGAGCCGAATCCGAGCGTGACCCCGAAATGCGACGCCAGGCCCGGCAGGGACAGCGAGTGGGCGAGCACCTCGTAGTGGAGGTTCGTCCAGACCGCGTCGTCGAGAAAGTCCCGGGGACCGGCCAGCACCCAGGGGGCAACGAGGAGCGCCGCCGCGGCCGCGGCCGAGGCCGTCCGGCGGGGCCCGAACGCGGGGTAGCCCGCCGCCAGGGGGATCAGCAGCGCGACGTGCTGTTTGGTCGCCAGGGCGAGCGCGAACGTGACGACCGCCACCCGTCCCCGCCCGCTCGTCGACGCCCACACCGTCGCCGCCAGGCACGCCACGAGCAACGGCTCGGTCCAGGACTGCTGCAGGGCGTACATCGACTCGGGGAACACGACGACCAGCAACGGCAGCGCGGCCACCGCCGGCGCCGCGGGTGCCCGTCCCGCGACCGCGCGGATCAGGACCGCCGCCACCGCCAGGGCCAGCAGCAGGCCGTAACGGACGTCACCGAGCAGAAGCCGGAAGGGAGCCAGGAGCACGGACGTGACCGGTAGATAGGGGTAGACGTCGAACAGGCCGTCGACCGGGTACTCGGCCCGGCTCGGCGCCCATTGCTGCCGGTACATGTCGGCCCCGTGCGGCAGGCCGGCCGCGGAGACCTGGAGCAGGTGGAAGACGTCGATGCGGGGCGTCGGCGCGGCGCGGATCGTAGCGACGCCCGCCGCACAGGCCAAGGCCAGGACCAGCCAGAACACCCACGGAGAGGCGAGCACATCGAGCCGGCCCCGGCCCCGGTGGTGCTCCCGGCCGATCCGACGCCCCCGGCCGACGTGGTGCAGCATGACCATGATCGACCCGGCGGCGAGCAGGCCCGCGAGGATCGCGAGCACGTCCGCCGCCGTGGCGAACCGGCCGGCGGCGTAGTAGCGGGGACGGCGCACGAGCGGCGCGACGCCGATCACGACCGCCACGAGCAGCCACGCCCCGAACCACCCGCGCGGGCGCACGGCCACGGCGGTGCCGGCGGTGCTGCTGGTGCCGGCGGTGCTGCTGGTGCCGGCGGTGCTGCTGGTGCCGGCGGTGGCCACGACCGCCAGGACCACCGCCGCGAAACCTACCAGGACACTCGACAGCGCCCAGGCGCCGTACCGACCGTCCTTGGCCGCGATGCCACCGGCCACCGCGCACCAACCGACCAGAATCGCCGGCATCACCCGCCCCGGAGGAACCGGCCCGTCCGGGGGAGGCGAGGTCTGCGGTGCCCGTTGGCCGGGTATCGACAATCCCATGTGCGCACGATGCCAGAGCCCCACCCGATCAGGCGGCGCGGAGGCGCGTTATGGGAATAGGGCGGACGTATAACGGATCATCGCATCGTGTCGGGGCGAGGGGGTGCGGACAGGTCGAGGGGGTGCGGACGGGTCTCCGCTCGCGCCATGCAACACTTGCGACCCAGGACCGGTCCCAGGGGCCCGGCGTCCCGGTGGCGCGATGCCCGGTGTCCGTCCACCCGAGTGACCATGAGTGTGTGTTGAGGAGAGGTCCGGCACAGTGACCGAAAAGCCAGAGGTAGTCGTCATCGGAGCCGGACCGGCAGGTCTGACCGCCGGTTGGGAGCTGGTGAAACGGGACGTCCCCGTGACGATTATCGAGGGTGACTCGGTCGTCGGCGGAATCAGCCGTACGGCCCAGCGTGAAGGTTGGCGTTTCGACATCGGCGGCCACCGCTTCTTCACCAAGGTTCCCGAGGTCGAAAAGCTCTGGCACGAAATCCTGCCGGACGAGGACTTCCTGCTGCGCCCCCGATCGAGCCGCATCTACTACAACGGGAAGTTCTTCGACTACCCACTCAAGGCGGGAAACGCGCTCGGCGGGCTTGGCCTGGTCGAGGCGGCGCGCTGCATCGCCTCCTACGCCGCGGCCCGGATCCGGCCGCCGCAGGACCAGAGCAACTACGAGAACTGGCTGGTGGCCCGTTTCGGCTGGCGGCTCTACCGCACCTTCTTCAAGACCTACACCGAGAAACTGTGGGGCGTTCCGGTGAGCGAGATGCCCTCGGACTGGGCCGCGCAGCGCATCAAGAGCCTGTCCATGATGAACGCGATCGTGAACGCGGTCCTACCGAAGCGGAACCAGAAGGAGATCACCTCCCTCATCGAGGAGTTCCAGTACCCCAAGTACGGGCCCGGAATGATGTGGGAGACCGCCACCGACAAGATCATTAAGCAGGGTGGCCGGGTGGTCTTCGAGGAGAAGGTCCGCAAGATCCACCATGCCGACGGCCGCGCGACCGGCGTCACCACGACCGTGACCGGCGGGTACGGCCCAGGGGCCGGCGCCCCGGAGTCCTCGCGCTCCGACCTCGGCAGCGAGTACCAGTACCAGGCCGACGAGATCATCTCGTCGATGTCGTTCTCCTCCCTCGTCCGGGTGATGGACCCGCCGGCACCGGCCCACGTGCTGGCCGCGGCGAACGCGCTGAAGTACCGCGACTTCCTCACCATCGCCCTCGTGGTGCCGGCCTCGGCCGCTTTCCCGGACAACTGGATCTACATCCACTCCCCCACCGTCAAGGTCGGCCGGATCCAGAACTTCGCCTCCTGGTCGCCATTCCTGGTCAAGGACGGGCGTACCTGCCTCGGCCTGGAGTACTTCGTCTTCGAGGGTGACGAGACCTGGAACGCCTCCGATGAGGAACTGGTCGCGCTCGGGACGAAAGAACTCGTCGAGCTGGGTCTGATCAGGGCCCAGCAGGTGGAAGAGGGTTTCGTCGTACGCATGCCGAAGGCATATCCATACTACGACCTACACTACAAGAAGAACGTCGATATCATCCGCGCCTGGCTGGCCGAGAACACGCCGAACGTCCACCCGGTCGGCCGTAACGGCATGCACCGTTACAACAATCAGGACCACTCGATGCTCACCGCGATGCTCACGGTCCAGAACATCATCGACGGCACCAAGCACGATGTGTGGGAGGTCAACGTCGAGGAGGATTACCACGAGGAGGTTTCGTCGCCGGCCCGGGGCATCGCCCGGTCCTGACGGAGGATTCGTCCGGAGCACGGATTCATCCGGGACGGGTTCGTCCGGGGCACGGGTTCGACGGACGCCGCCACAATGTCAGGCGCGTTGTCGGGCAGGTTGTCGGGCAGGTTGTCGGGCGCGTTTCACCGTCGGCGCCCGCTCCACTTCCGGGGCCGGCCGGCATGGCCGGGGACGTACCCGGTATTACCGGGTACGGATCGGATGGGTGATGGGACGGGCCGCGTCCCATCACCCATCCGGAACATCATCGAGGCGTAGGGGCGCGCCACGCGAGACTGGTACCGGATGCGGCCCTGCCCGGCCGGCCGATCGTCTACCGGCCGGCCCGTCGCAGTCCGGTCAATGTGGACGGAAGGGACTGACCGTGACGGATGTCGCGGTCCGGCCGGCGGAGCAGATCCCCGAGCCGGTCGACCAGGTCGGGAACGCATCCGGCCGTGCGGGACGGATCTTCACCGCGGTGATGGGAGTGCTCCTCGCCGTCTCGGTGATCGTGCGGTTCACCGCCAGCCAGGCACTCTGGCTGGACGAGGCGCAGAGCGTCGCCATCGCCCGCCTGCCCCTGCGTGGGTCGGCCTTCACGATGTGGGACGGCCTGCTACGGGACGGCTCACCGCCGTTGTACTACCTGGTGCTCCACGGCTGGATCAAAGCGTTCGGCGAGGGCACCTTCGCGGTCCGCTCCCTGTCCGCGCTGATCAACATCGGTGCGGCGTGGCCGCTGTTCCTGCTCGCCCGCCGCGTGGTCGGCGAGCGGGCGGCGCGGGTCAGCGTCGTGCTGTACCTCACGTCGCCGTTCGCGTTGTACTTCGGGACCGAGACCCGGATGTACAGCCTCATCGTGTTGCTCACCGCGTTGGGTGGACTGGCGTTGGAGCGCGTCCTGCGGGCACCGTCGATCAGATCGACGATCGCCCTGGCGCTCTGCGCGGGAGGCCTGGCGCTGACCCATTACTGGTGCCTCTACCTGCTGCTCACGGTCGGAACGTGGCTGGTCCTGCTGCTGGTGGCCCGTCCGTGGTGGGTCGCGCGCCAGATCCGGCGCGGGGCGGGCGCGGCGGACCCGGCGGGTGTGCCGGGCGGCATGACCGCCTCGGCGAACGATCCGGGCCCGACAGGTGTACCCGGATACCGTTCCGCCCCGGGAAGCCCGGGAAGCCGGGGCCGGGGCGCCCCCCACAGTCACCGGACACCGACCCGTTTCCTCACCCCGCAGCGGCGGGGGCCGGTCTTCGGGCTGCTCGGCATCGTCGGTGGCGGGCTGGTCTTCGCCCCGTGGCTGCCCGACTTCTTCGACCAGCTTGCCCACACCGGCACCCCCTGGGGCGAGCCCGCCAGCTATGCCGCGATCTCCCACGCCTACGGCCAGTGGGCCGGCGGCCCGACGACCCTGGGTCGCCTGTTGCTGTTCCTGATCACCGGTCTCGCCGCCGCCGGCATCGCCGGCCGGCCCGCGGGTAGCCGGTTCATCCTTCTCGATCTGCGTGGTCTCGAACCGGGTCGGACCCTGTTCCTGCTGGCCACCGGCACACTCGTCGTCGCGGTGACGGCGGGCAAGGTGGTCGGCAACGCCTGGGCCGACCGGTACACCGCCACCGCCTTCGTGCCGTTCCTGCTGGTCATCGGGCTCGGCGCGACGATCATCACCGATCGGCGGGTGTTCCATGGAGTGGTCGCCGTCGCCGCCCTGACCGGTCTGCTCGCCGGGACCTCCGACATCCACCGGGAGCGGAGCCAGGCCACCGAGGCCGCGCAGGTCCTCGAGCGGACCGCCCGGCCCGGTGATGTGATGCTGGTCTGCCCGGACCAGCTCGGACCGGGCCTCGCCCGTACCGTGCCGAACTGGATGAAGGTGTACGTCGTGCCGACCTACGCACCGCCGGATCGGGTCGACTGGGTCGACTACGAGCAGCGCAACGAATCGGCCAACGGGGTCGCGATCGCCCGGCGCGCCCTCGCCGAGGCCGGTCCGGAACACACCGTCTTTCTCGCCGGTTCCGGGTCATACCGCACCTACGAGGAGCTGTGCACGGTGGTGCGCACCACCCTGCAGGAGGCCCGGCCACTCGCGGACGAGGTCATGAAGCAGGGTCTGCCGGCCAAGGTCTACGAGAACTACGCGCTGCTGCGGTTCCGGGCCTCTTGACCGCGACCGAGGCCCTGCCGGATGATCATCGGGTAGGTGGCGGCATGGGCGGCCGGCATGCGGCCACCCGCTGGGAGGACCGCTGGCAACTGCGCGAGGTCGTGCTCGCCTGGCTCGCGGCCCGGCTGGCGGTCGGTGCGGCCCTGGCGCTGACCAGGTACATCGCCGACAACGCCCGCGGGCAGCAGGGCGCGCAGCTGAGCACCACCGACCTGCTCGGTTGGGACGCCGGGTGGTACAAGACGATTGCCGAGGTCGGGTACAGCGGCGCTGGGGCCGAGAGCCGCCGGTTCTTTCCCCTGCTGCCGCTGCTCGTGCGGGGGTTGTCGAAGCTGCCGGGAGCCGACGCCCACGTCGGCGTCGTGCTCCTGGTCGTGGTCAACGTGTGCGCGTTGGTCTTCGCGCTGCTGCTGGTGGGGCTCGCCCGGTTCGAGGGGTTCGCCCCGGAGGCGACCACCCGGCTCATCTGGCTCGCCGCGCTGGCTCCACCCGCCTTCGTCCTGGTCATGGGGTACGCCGAGGCACTCGCCGGGCTGCTGGCCGTGGCGGTGTTCCTCGGTGCCCGCAGCGGGCGCTGGGAACTGGCGGCCGTGGCCGGCCTGCTCGGCGGCCTGTGTCGCCCCCTCGGTCTGATCCTCGCGGTGCCGGTGCTTCTCGAGGCGGCCCGGGGGCTGCCTTGGCCGCTCGTCCGCCGGCTCGGCCCCGGCCCCGGCCCTGGCACGCCGGCCACCACGCCTACGGCTGGAACGCTCACCGCCCGCGACGGGCTGCGTCGACTACTCGCCGTGCTCGCCCCGGTGGCCGGCGCCGGCATCTACCTGCTGTGGTCGGCGCACTCCTACGGTGACGGGCTGGCGCCGTTCACGCTGCAGCGCGACGCGGCACGTCACGGCAGCAGCTCGAACCCGCTGGCGGTGCTGTGGGACGCGGCGCGGGGCGCCTTCTCCGGCGAGCTGGGCACGGCGCTGCACGTGCCGTGGCTGCTCCTGGCGCTCGTGGGGCTGGTGGTCATGGCGCGCCGGCTGCCAGTGTCGTACCCGGTGTGGAGCGCCCTGGTCCTGGCTGCCGTGCTGACCGGCAGCAACCTGGACTCCGCCGAGCGGTACGTCTACGGGGCGTTCCCGTTCCTGCTGGTCGCCGCGCTCGTCACCGCCCGGCGGGAGATCTTCACCTTCACGCTCGCCGCCACCACGGCCGCGATGACCCTCTACGCGACGCTGGCCTTCACCCTCTCCTACGTGCCCTGACCACCGGCCGTGCCCTGACCACCGGCCGCGCGTCGGTGGATGGCGCGCTGGGCCCGCATCATCTCGCGAGCGCTTCCAGAAGCCCTTCCAGAAGATGGCGATACGGTTAACGTAGAGGGGGACCGCACGATGATCGGTCGCCATCCCACGCCACACCACACCACACGCAGCCGGTCATCCTCCGCTCGCAACCACGAGGTCAGGCCGCATTGGATGGAGTAGAGCTGGAGTACCAGCGGCTGTACCTGCCGCCGGGTACGGACCGCCGGGCAGCCGTCCAGATCCTCACGATGCACGCCGAGTTCGGCCACTGGGAGCTCGAACGCCTACGGCTGTTCCCGGATGGCTCCCGGCGGGTAGTGCTGCGCCGCCGTCGGCGCCCCGGCGGCCTGCCCGGCTATCTGCCCACCTGACAGCCGCCCACCTGGCAGCGGACCTGGGAGGGCGTGCGCACCTCGACCACGTCCGGAGCGATCCCCCGGGTCTGCAGATGCCGTCCCGACAACGCCCATCCGGCCGGCACCTCGGCTCCAGTTGCGCCGGCTCCAGTTGCGCCGGCTCCGGCGTCGCCGGTATCCGCCTTCCGGGACCGCTCCACCGTCCAGACGTCGACCCGGAACCAGTGATCGCTCCAATGGGCGCTGTCATCGGCCCGCAGCTGCACAAACCGGCGACGCAGAACCTGCCGGGCGACCTCCAGCGCGGACAACACGCTGACCTCGATGCCCCCGGACGGCTCGGCCCGATCGGCGATCCATACGCTGCCGTCCCGGCTGACCTGCACGAGATAGGCGTAGGTGGCCCGGGGATGGTCCGCGTCCGCGTCCAGCGGAGCTCCGAGGCCGATGCTGGACAGCGGATCGCCAGCCATACCCCCATCATGTCATGCATCGACGATGGCTCCTACGCGGATGGTGCCCCGCGCGCGGACAGCGGCATCTCGTCAAGCCGTACCGGCAGGTTCAGGTCAGCAGATCCGTACCGGCAGGTCCGTACCGGCAGGTCCGGTCAGCAGGCGTGCAGGAAGCGGTCGAGGACGCGGACGCCGAAGCGCAGCGAGTCGAGCGGCACCCGTTCGTCCACCCCGTGGAACATGCCGGAGAAGTCCAGGTCGGGCGGCAGCAGCAACGGGGAGAACCCGAAGCAGCGGATGCCGAGCCGGGAGAAGGACTTCGCGTCCGTGCCGCCGGAGAGCATGTAGGGCACGGCCCGGGCAATCGGGTCCTCGGCGCGCAGCGACGCGGCCATCGCCTCCACCAGCGCGCCGTCGAAGCTGGTCTCCAACGCCTGGTCGTGGACGACCCATTCGCGACGGATGTCCGGCCCGAGGATCTCGTCGAGCTGGCGGATGAACTCCTCCTCCTGACCGGGCAGATAGCGACCATCGACGTAGGCGGTGGCCTCGCCCGGGATCACGTTGACCTTGTGACCGGCCTCGAGCTGGGTCGGGTTGGCGGTGTTACGCAACGTGGCACCGATCATCCGGGCGATCGGGCCGAGCTTCGCGACGGTCGCCTCCAGGTCGTCCAGGTCGAACTCGATGCCGAGCGCCTCCCCGAGGGAGTTCAGGAACACCCGGACCGTCGGGGTCATGACCAGCGGGAAGGTGTGCCGGCCGAGCCTCGCCACCGCCTCGCACAGCGCCGTCACCGCGTTGTCATCGCTGATCATCGAACCGTGGCCGGCCCGGCCGGCAGCGGTCAGCTTCATCCAGGCGATGCCCTTCTCCGCCGTCTCGATGAGGTAAAGGCGCAGGTCGTCGGAGACGGTGTAGGAGAACCCACCGACTTCGCTGATCGCCTCGGAGCAGTCGGCAAACAGGTCGGGATGGTTCTCGACGAGCCAGCGCGCCCCGAGGACGCCGCCGGCCTCCTCGTCCGCGACGAAGGCGACGACGAGGTCCCGGGGTGGCCTGCGGCCGGTGCGGACGATGTCGCGGATGACCGCGAGGGTCATCGCGTCCATGTCCTTCATGTCCACCGCGCCCCGACCCCACAGGCAGCCGTCGGCCTCCTCGCCAGCGAACGGCGGCAGGCGCCACTCGCTGGCATCCGCCGGCACCACGTCGAGATGACCGTGGACGAGCAGCGGCGCACGCGAGGGATCCGCCCCCTCCACCCGGGTCACCACGCTGGTGCGGCCCGGGGCCGACTCCAGCAGGGTCGGCTCAAGGCCCACCTCCGCGAGCTTCGCCGCGACGTACTCCGCGATCGGGCGCTCGTTGCCGTCGCCGTTGCCGCGGTTGACCGACTCGAAGCGGAGCATCTCCCGACAGAGCTCGACCACCTCGCCCTCCGCGGAGGGGGCGGTCACCGGCAGGCGCAGGCCACCGGTGCGGTCGGGGGGGGTCGTGGACGCACTCGCCATGCCGCCTAGTCTGCCCCGTCGGGGGTGCAGCCGCCGGGGCGACCGTCTCCTGGGGCATCGACAGCTGCGCGGAACTTGAGGCGATCGACCCCCGGCTGCGGTGCGTGACCGCCATAAGCGCTTTCGACCTTGACAGGTCCGGGACGCCCCCGGCGGGCTATCGTGTGATGGCCGCGGTGGCGACGCTGGTCCCCGTCCTGCGACGGATGGCAGCCTTCCACCGGAAGGATGTCAAAGGATGTCAGCGGCGCCGTAGCCGGCGTAGTCGAGCAGGTCGTAGAGCTCCGCGCGGGTCTGCATCGCCGGGACCAGGTCGGCCTGGGTGCCCTCGGCGGCGAGCGTCGCGAGCCCCCGGATGATCGCGCCCATCGCCACGCGCAGCGTCGTCACCGGATAGATGACGGCATTGACCCCGAGGTCCGTCAGCTGCGCCGCGGTGAGCAGCGGCGACTTCCCGAACTCGGTCATGTTCGCGAGGATCGGCACGTCGACGGCGGCCCGGAACGCCGCGAACGACCGCTCGTCGGCGAGCGCCTCCGGGAAGATCATGTCAGCGCCGGCGTCAACGTAGGCACGGGCCCGGTCAATCGCCGCGGTCAGCCCCTCCACGGCGACGGCGTCGGTGCGGGCGCAGAGCACGAAGGCGTCGTCGCGGCGGGCCGCCACCGCGGCGCGCAGGCGGCGCACCATCTCGTCGCGCCCGACGACCGCCTTGTCGTCCAGGTGGCCGCAGCGCTTCGGGTTGACCTGGTCCTCCAGGTGACAGCCGGCGAGCCCGGCGTCCTCGAGCAGCCCGATCGTGCGGTGCACGTTCAGCGGCTCACCGAATCCCGTGTCGGCGTCGACGAGGGTCGGCAGGTCGGTGACCCGGGCGATCTGCCCGGCACTCGCGGCGACCTCGGTCAGCGTCGTCAGCCCGATGTCGGGCAGTCCCAGCGCCGCGGACAGCGCCGCCCCCGAGACGTAGACGCCGTCGAAACCGGTCCGTTCGATGCTCATCGCGACCAGCGGGACGAACGCGCCCGGCCAGCGTTGCAGGCGGCCGGAGGCGAGACCCGCCCGCAGCATCCGCCGCTTGTCCGCGACGGGCCGGCCGGCCGGCACCATCATGCGAAGACCCCCCTCGTCCCGCCCGTTTCCAGGGCGAGCGCGTCGGCGACGAGGGTCAGCCCGGCGAGCTCGGCCGGGGTCAGGGTGTCGAGCCGGCCGACCAGGTCGAGGAACCGGTCCTGTTCGGCGGCCGACACGACCCCCTCGGCGAGCATACGCAGCTTGGCGACGTAGTCCGCACGCCGGAACGGCCGGGCCCCGGCCGGATGCGCGTCGGCGACGGCGATCTCGTCCACGATCGACGTCCCGTCAACGAGCGTGACCTCCACCCGCCCGCCGAAGGCCCGCTCGGCCGGGTCGGTCGCGTGGTAACGGCGGGTCCACTGCGGATCCTCCACCGTGCGGATCCGGTGCCACAGCGCGACGGTGTCGGGCCGGGCGGCCCGTTCGGGGGCGTAGGAACGTTCGTGGTGCCACGTCCCGTCCTGCAGCGCCACCGCGAAGATATACATGATCGAATGGTCGAGCGTCTCCCGGCTCGCGGTCGGATCGGCCTTCTGCGGATCCCCGGCGCCGGTGCCGATCACGTGATGCGTGTGATGGCTGGTGTGGATGACGATCTGGCGGATCGCCGCGACGTCGACCTCGAAGGAGGCTTCGGAGGAGGCCGTGGACGAGCCGGCCCCGAGAGACGAGCCGGCCCCGAGAGACGAGCCGGTCCCGGGCAGCCGGGTACGCAGCCGGCGGGCCAGGTCGATCAGCGCCTGGCTCTGGTACTCGGCGGAGTGCTCCTTGGGATAGGTGGCGAGGATGCCCCGACGGGGCTCGCCGGGTTCCGGCAGCGCCACCCGGTACACCGCGTCCGGGCCGCCGAGCAGCCAGGCGACGACCCCGTCCTCCCCCTCGTAGATCGGCGCCGGCGAGGTCTGGCCGCGCATCGCCCGGTCGACCGCCTCCACCGCCGTCTTGCCGGCGAAGGCCGGGGCGTACGCCTTCCAGGTGGAGATCTCGCCCTTGCGGGCCTGACGGGTGGTCGTCGTCGTGTGCAACGCCTGGCCGACGGCCTGGTAGATCGGCTCGGGGGGCAGGCCGAGCAGGGCACCGATCCCGGCGACGGCGGAGGGGCCCAGGTGGGCGATGTGGTCGATGCGGTGTTCGTGCAGGCAGATGCCGGTCACCAGGTCGACCTGGATCCCGTACGCGGTGGCGATCCCGTGGACCAGCTCGGCGCCGCCGCGGCCGGTGTGCTGCGCGACGGCGAGCACCGGGGGGATGTTGTCGCCCGGATGGGAGTAGTCCGCGGCCAGGTAGGTGTCGTGGAAGTCCAGTTCCCGCACGGCGACGCCGTTCGCCCAGGCCGTCCACTCCGGCGACACCCGTACTGCCCGCTCGACGCCGACGACCGTCGCTCCCGGGGTGTACGGATGGGCGAGCGCCTGGTCGCGGGCCGCGACGACCGGGCCGCGGGTCAGCGCCGCCGCGGCGACCGCCGCGTTGTCGATGATTCGGTTGCCGATCATCTCGACGACCTCCGGCGGCACCGGCACCCGCTCGGCGGCGACCTCGGCGATCTTCCAGGCAAGCTGGTCACGCCGGGGCGGCGCCTCGACGGACCGGCGGGCGCGCACCTCGTGCAGCTTCATCGGACATTCCCCCTGCCGTCTCCACGGTTCTCACCGGCCACTTTCCTCACGGCGGCGGAGCAGGTAGGTATCCATGATCCAGCCTTTACGCTCGCGGGCCTCGGCGCGGGTCCGCTCGATCAGCCCGCCGACCTCGGCGACCGGACCGTGCAGCAGGACCTCGTCCGGGGTGCCGAGGTAGGCGCCCCAGTAGATGTCGACGTCGTCGGCCGGCAGGGTCAGGAAGGTGTTCTCGGCATCGAGCATGACGACGACGTCGTCGACCCCCGGCGGGAATCCGGCGGCGAGCCGGCGACCGGTCGTGATCTCGACCGGGCCGCCGATCCGGTTCAGGATCAGCCGGTGGCGGGCGGCGAGCGCCTGCACGCTGGTGATCCCCGGGATCACCTCGTAGTCGAACCGCACCACGCCCCGCGCCACGATCCGGTCGATGATGCGCAGCGTGCTGTCGTACAGCGACGGATCACCCCAGACCAGGAACGCCCCGCAGCCATCCTCGCCCAGCTCGTCGAGCATCATCCGCTCGTACAGTGCGGCCCGGCGGGAATGCCAGTCCTCGACGGCGGCGGTGTAGTCCGTCGAGGACCGGTCGCGGCTCGGGTCACGGGCCTCGACGATCCGGTAGCCGTTCCCCTCGACGTGCCGGTCGAGGATCTCCCGCCGCAGCCGGACCAGGTCCTCCTTCGCCGCCCCCTTGTCCAGGACGAAGAAGACGTCGGCCCGATTCAGCGCCTTGACGGCCTGGATCGTCAGCTGGTCGGGGTCGCCGGCACCGATGCCAATGACGAGGATCGTGCGCATCTCAGCGCGGATCGGACCCGGCCGGGCTCACCGAATCCGGGCCCGCCGAATCCGGGCCCGCCGAATCCGCCAGGCCCGGGGCGACGTCCACCCCTGGGACGATCTTGCCGGGGTTGAGGTTGCGGCCCGGGTCGATGCCGTCGAACAGCGCCGTGAGCAGGCGCACGCCGGCTGGTGAGATGTCGTCGGCGAGCCAGCGCGCGTGCTCGACGCCGACCGCGTGGTGGTGGGACAGGGTGCCGGCATGCTCGATGAAGCCCTGCTGGATCGCGGACTTCACCGTGTCGTACCCGTCGATCGCCTCCAGCGTCACCGGGGAGGCATAGGCGAACGTGAAGTACAGGCAGGCCCCGGAGTGGTACGAGTGCGACAGGTGGCACATGATCCAACCGGTCACACCGATCTCGGCGAACGCCTTGTTCGCCCGCGCGACCACCCCCCGGTACAGCGGGCCGAGCTGCGACCAGGACGTCGACGTCTCCGACACGTCGGCCATCGCGCCCTGACCGAGCAGGAAGTCCCGGATGTACGGGGTGTCGAACTTCTTCTGGTCGTAGAGCTGCCCCGGGCCGGTGCCGACACAGATCCCGCCCCGGCGCGCGACGATCGCCCCGACCAGCTTGCGCTGGGCCTTGACGTGCGCGGGTGAACCCTCGAAGCCGATGAACGACAGGCACATCTGGTCGAGGTCGTACCTGCGGACCCGGCGCAGGTACTGCTTCATACCGGCCGAGACGAGACTTGAGGCCAGGGAGCCGCGCTTGCGGGTAGCGAAGGAGAACCGCGTCTCGTTGGCGTCGGAGACCCGGGTGACCGTCGGCGCGGCCTCGCTCGCGGCGATCTCCCGCATGGCCAGCAGTGCCGCGTCCCAGGTCGGGAAGAAGTAGCCGAGGATCACGCGCTGCTCGGGCACTCGATGCACCTGCACCGTGGCCTCGGTGATGATCCCGAGCCGCCCCTCGCTGCCGAGGATCATCTCCCGCACGCTGGGGCCGGTCGACTGGCTGGGCACGGGCCGGGTGACGAGTACCCCGGCGGGGGTCACGACCCGCACCGCCCTGGTAATCTCCGCGATGTCGCCGTACTTGTCGGACTGCATGCCCGACGAGCGGGTGGCGATCCAGCCGCCGAGGGTGGAGTGGGCGAAGCTGTCCGGGAAGTGGCCGAGCGTCCAGCCCTGCGCGGCCAGCTGCTCCTCCAGACCCGGGCCGAGGGCACCGGCCTGTACGCGGGCGAGGCGGGCGTCGGCGTCGATCTCCAGCACCCGGTCGAGCCGGCCGAGGTCGACGGAGATCACCGGGCGGGTCTCGGTGCGCGGCGCCTCGAGACTGCCGGAGATGTTGGTGCCGCCGCCGAACGGGATGACGACCGCGTCCGCGGCCAGCGCCGCGGCCAGCACCGCCCGGACCGCCTCCTCGTCTCCCGGGTAGACGACGACGTCGGGCAGTCGGCCGAGGTCGTGGTTACGAACCCGGACGAGGTCACGCAGGCTCTTGCCGTAGGCGTGCACGACCCGCGCCTGTGCGTCGGTGGTGACGTGCTCCGCGCCGGCGGCGTCGACAAGCGCGGCGCGCAGCGGCTCCGGCAGCACGGGGTCCGCGATCGTCAGGTCCGCGAAGGCCGGTGGCTGGGCCGGCAGGCGGGTGATGTCGAGCCCGATGTGCGTACGGATGAACGGCGCGAGGTCGGGCTTGTCACTGGGGCTGAAGGAGACACTCTCCTTGCCCCAGCCCCACCACTTCATGTGCGTGACCAACGATGGCTCCTCGACGGGGACGGACAGCGGACGACGGCTCGGGGGGACGACGGCTCGGGGGGAAGGCGGCGGACCGCTCAGGTGCCGGCGAGACGTTCGACGACCGGCGCCATGGCGGTCAACGCGTCCAGGGAGACCCCGATCGTGCTGAGGCCGAAGCGCTCGCGGCGCTCGACGAGGTCGTCGACGATCTCGTCGACCGACCCGCACAGCGCGTGCGGGGTCGCGAGCGCCTGTTCGGAGGTGAGCCCGAACCCGGCGGCCAACTGCTCGGCGACCTGGGTGCGGTTGTCGGTGACGACGACGAGGTGGACGCGGACCTGAAGGGTGAGATCGTCCCAACGGGCGCCGGCGGCCTCCCGGATCCAGCGGACCTTCTCCTCGGTCGCCGCCGTCGTCGCGTTGGCGCCGAGCGAGGCGTCGATCACCCCGCCGGCCATGTTCATGTTCAGCCCGATGATGTCGGCCTCACGGGCGGCGAGGGTCAGCAGCCGGCGCCCGCCACCACCGATCACGATCGGCGGGTGGGGCCGCTGCACCGGCTTCGGCGTCCCGTTCAGGCCGGCGACCTGGTAGTGGGTGCCGCTGTAGGTGAACGGTCCGTCGGCGAACATCCCCTTGATGACGGCGAGGGACTCGGCGAGCCGGCCGATGCGCACCCCCGGCGGATCGAGCGGCAGACCGGCTCGGGAGTAGTCGGAGGTCATCCAGCCGGCGCCGAGGCCGAGTTCGAACCGTCCGCCGGACAGCGCGTCGAGGGTCGCCGCCTCCTTGGCCAGCACCACCGGATGGCGGTAGTCGTTACTGAACACCATCGCGCCGATCCGCAGCGTCGTCGTCGCGTCGGCCGCGGCCATCAGCGCCGCGATCGGCGCGACCTGCTCGTCGAGATGGTCGGAGACGGTCAACGTCGCGTAGCCGAGATCCTCGACCCGGTGGGCGAGGTCGGCCCATGACCGGGCGCTCACCTCGGCGGGGGAGGAACACTGGATGTTGAACCGGAACGGCCGTTTGTACGGCCCGCCGGAGACCTCGGTCACCGCAGCCACTCCTCCACTCACCGGGGCATCTCCAGGATGGGACACATCGAGGACGGGGCGCCTCGAAGACGGGACACCTCGAAGACGGGCACTCGCCGGTGGCATCCTCGAGGACGAGGCGGATACCAAGATAGCCCGTCGGGCGACCGGCGGCCGTCCCCGGCGCGACCCGACCGGCGCGACCCGACCGTCGTCAGACCGTCACCGGACCGACCCGATCGGCCCTAACCGTCACCGGACCGACCCGGCTGACCGGCGCAGCGACCGCAGGTACTCGCCGGCCGCCCGTGCCTGCTCCGGGGTCGGCGGCGGCTCGCGCAGTGCCTGGACGGCGGCACGGCGCGCCTCCCCGGTCAGCCGGTCGACGTAGAGGATCCCGTCGAGATGGTCGACCTCGTGCTGGAAGCAGCGCGCAAGCAGGCCCTCGCCGGCGTACTCGACCGGCTGCCCCGTAACGTCCACCCCGCGGACCCGCGCGGCCAGCGCCCGCGTGGTCGGGAAGTGCAGCCCCGGGACGGACAGGCATCCCTCCGGGCCGTGCTGCTGGGTCTCCCCGGACCGCTGGGTCTCCCCGGACCGCTGGGTCTCCCCGGACCGCTGGGTCTCCCCGGACCGCTGGATCCCGCCAGGCCGCTGGGTCTCCCCGGGCCGCCCCGGGTCCGGGCCGAGTTCCAGCACCGGGTTCACCACCACCCGCGGCACCCGTGGTACCGACTCGTCACGCGGGTCGTAGTCGACGTCGAAGACGAACAGGCGCAGCCCGACCCCGATCTGCGGGGCGGCAAGCCCCACCCCGGGCGCGTCGTACATGGTGTCGATCATGTCGGTGACCAGCCGACCGAGCGCAGTGTCGAACTCCGTGACCAGCGTGGTCGGAGTGCGCAGAACGGGATCACCAACGGTGCGGATCGGGAGCACGGTCATGCGGGATACTGTGCCACGTGAATCGTGAAGGACACCTGGATCGTGAAGGACAGTCAGACGGATCGTGACGGCCGGCGTGGCGATCCGTCCGCCGCCGGGATCGCCGCGTTGCGCGCCCGCGGGGAGCGGGTTACCCCGGCCCGCCGGGCGGTGCTCCAGGTACTCGCCGGCACGAGCGAGCACCTGTCCGTTGACGACGTCTTCGCCCGGGCGGAGACGATCGTCCCGGGCATGCACCGCACCACCGTCTATCGCGCGGTGGAGACCCTCGGCGACCTCGGCCTGGTCACCCACGTCCACCCCGACCACGGGCCGGCCGTCTACCACCTGGCGGCGGCCCTCACCGGCGGCGCCCACCTGCACGTCCGGTGCCGCTCCTGCGGCACGATCCTCGACGTGCCCGCGGACCTGCTCGACGACGTCGCGCGTCGGCTCGCCACCACCGTCGGGTTCACCCTGCAGCCCGACCACGCCGCCCTTGCCGGTCGGTGCCGCGCCTGTTCGGTGACGTCCCCGTCCGTGGACGGGGACCTCGCACCCGCATGACGAGGGTCCGCACCCGCATGACGAGGGTCCGCGGCGGCGCGGCGAGGACCGCGCGCCGGCGTAATCTCGCAGGTACCGACTATCGCGAGGAGGCTGCGGGGATGCCGCCGGAGCAGGGCCCGGTCGTGCTGGGCATCGAGACGTCCTGCGACGAGACCGGGGTGGGGCTCGTCCGGAACGGCACGCTGCTGGGCGAGGCCCTGTCGACGAGCATGGACCAGCACGCCCGCTACGGCGGGGTGGTCCCCGAGATCGCCGCCCGGGCCCACGTGCAGGCGCTGGTGCCCTGCGTGCGCGCGGCGCTGTCCTCGGCGGGGCTGTTCGTGGCGGACATCGGCGCCGTCGCGGTCACCGCCGGCCCCGGCCTCGCCACCGCCCTGCACGTCGGGGTGGCCGCGGCGAAGGCGTACGCCACGGCGCTCGATGTTCCCCTCTACGGCGTGCACCATCTCGCCGGTCACCTCGCCGCGGACCTCGTCGACGGCGAACCGCTACCCGATCCCCTCATCGCCCTGATCGTCTCCGGCGGGCACACGTCGCTGCTGCGGGTGGGGGACCTCGCTCGCGACCCGATCACCCACCTCGGCGACACGCTTGACGACGCGGCCGGGGAGTGCTTCGACAAGGTCGCCCGGGTGCTCGGCCTGCCCTATCCGGGCGGTCCCGCGGTCGACCGAGCCGCGGTCGGCCACGATGCGACGGCGCTGGCCTTCCCCCGGCCGCTGACCGGCCGGGCGGACGCGCCCTACACCTTCTCGTTCTCGGGGCTGAAGACCGCCGTCGCCCGATGGGTCGAGTCGCATCCCGACTCCCCCGTACCGGCCGGCGATGTGATCGCATCCTTCCAGGAGGCAGTCGTCGACGTGCTCACCGCCAAGGCGGTCCGTGCCTGCCTCGACCACGGGATCGGTGACCTGCTCATCGTCGGCGGGGTCGCGGCGAACAGCCGGCTGCGGGCGCTGGCGGCCAGCCGCTGCGAGCAGACCGGCATCCGGCTGCGGATACCGGCCCGCCGGCGGTGCACGGACAACGGCGTGATGATCGCGGCGTTGGGTGACCTGCTCGTCCGCGCCGGCGCCGAGCCCTCCCCCGCCGAGCTCACCGCCATGCCGGGCGCGTTCCTCGAACGGGCCCAGCTCGGCACCGCGCTGCCGGCCCTGCACGCCGCGTGAGCACCGGCGGGCCCCTCGAACGGGAGAAGCGCGACGATGCACCTCGGACATGAGGAGTTCCAGAGAACTGACGGGCGGGCCAGCACGGGGCCAGCTGACGCGGGGCCAGCCGGCGCCGGGCGGGCGCCGCGGATCGGGGTCGGCGGCCCGGTGGGCAGCGGTAAGACGGCCCTGGTCGCCGCGCTGTGCCGGGCCCTGTCGTCGAGCCTGCGCATCGGGGTGGTGACGAACGACATCTACACCACCGAGGACGCCGACTTCCTGCGCCGGGCCGGCGTGCTCGATCCCGAGCGGATCCGCGCGGTCGAGACCGGCTGCTGCCCGCACACCGCGATTCGCGACGACATCACCGCGAACCTTGACATGGTCGAGGACCTGGAGGCCGACACCGGCCCCCTGGACCTGGTCCTCGTCGAGTCCGGTGGCGACAATCTCACCGCGACGTTCAGCTACGGGCTAATCGACCGGCAGATCTTCGTCGTCGACGTCGCCGGGGGCGACAAGGTGCCCCGCAAGGGCGGACCGGGGGTGACCGGCAGCGACCTGCTGGTCATCAACAAGACCGATCTGGCCCCCCTGGTGGGCGCCGACCTCGACGTCATGGCCCGGGACGCGACCGCGGCCCGCGGTGCCCGTCCGGTGGTGTTCACCTCGCTCACCGCCGACCCCACGGCCGCGGACGTGACCGCCTGGGTACGGGCCCAGCTCGCCGAACTGTCCCCGCGCGGCGGTTCCTACGATGCGTCCGATGCGTCTAATGCGTCGCAACCTTTAAATAGGATGTGAGAGCGTCATGGCGGTGAGGGGTTTCATGGCGGTGAGGGGTTCCAGGGGACCGGTGCCGGGCGACGGAGGTCCGCCCCTGGTGGGATACACCCTGCGCTACCTGCATGACCCTGCCCAGCACTGGCGGCAGCGCTACGACCGGTATGGCCCGGTGTCATGGGAGCGGACCTTCGGGCTGCGGGTGGTGAGCCTGCTCGGCCCGGACGCCACCGGCTTGGCGCTGCGCAACCATGAGCAGGCATTCGCGAACGGCCCGGGGCAGCAACGGATAGCCGGACCGTTCTTTCGGCGCGGATTGAGCATGCTCGACTTCGACGAGCACCGCCACCACCGTCGGATCCTCGCCGGCGCGTTCGCCCCGGACAGACTGCGCGGCTATCTCGCCGGGATGAACCCGTCCATCGAACGGGGCGTCGCGGGGTGGCGGCCGGGCGCGAGGTTCCAGGTTTATCCCGCGGTCAAACAGCTCACCCTCGAACTGGCGACCCGGATCTTCATGGGTGAACGGCTGGGACCGGAAGCCGACCGGTTCAACGCCGCGCTGTTCGCCTGCATCCGCGCGCCGGGCGCGGTGGTCCGCGTGCCGGCACCCGGGCTACGTTGGTCGCGTGGCTTGGCCGGGCGCCGGTACCTGGAGGAGTTCCTGCGGCTGCGGGTGCCCGCGAAACGAGCCGGGAGCGGCACCGACATGTTCAGCCGGCTCTGCCACGCCGAGGCCGAGGACGGCAGCAGGCTGAGCGACGACGACGTCGTCAACCACATGATCCTGATGATGGTGGCCGCGCACGACACGTCCACGATCACGATGACCAGCATGAGCTACTATTTGGCACGGCATCCGGAGTGGCAGCAGCGGTGCCGCGAGGAGTCGCTCGCCCTCGGCACGCCAGCGGTGGACCATGCCGACCTCGATCGGCTGCCGTCACTCGCTCTGGTCATGAAGGAGGCGCTGCGCCTGGTCACGCCGGTGCCGATCCTCCTGCGCGCCACAGTGAAAGACATCGACGTGCTCGGCGTCACGGTGCCCGCCGGTACCGTGGCCGCCCTCGCGCTCGCCTTCACCCACCAGATGCCGGAGTACTGGCCGAGCCCGGAACGGTTCGACCCGGAGCGGTTCGCGGACCACCGTCGCGAGGACAAGGTACATCCCTACGCCTGGCAACCGTTCGGTGGCGGGCCACATACCTGCATCGGTCTGCACTTCGCCGGTCAGCAGGTGAAGGCGATCCTGCACCAGATGCTGCTGCGGTACCGGTGGAGCCTGGCACCGGGCTACCGGATCTCATTAGACCGTTTCCCGCTGCCTGTTCCACGGGACGGGCTACCGGTCCAGCTGGAAAAGATCACCTGACCACCTGACCGACCGGCAGACCTACCGGTGCGGCCGCGGCTCGATAGAGGAGTTCGACATCCACCGCGAGATCGGCCGCCACCTGAGCTTCGGCTACGGCATCCACCACTGCCTCGGCGCCGCACTGGCCCGCATCGAGGGCAAGGTGGCCCTGGACGAGGTCCTCACCCGCTTCCTCGACTGGGAAATCGCCTGGGACAACGCCGTCCAAGCCCGTACCTCCACGGTCCGCGGCTGGGCATCGATGCCCGTGCGTGTCTCGTAGCGTCCCGTAAGGCCCGTAAGGCCCGGCGGCCAGCCCCGCTGCCCGCGTGGTGTCCCCGGCCCCGCCTCACCGGCATCGAAAGTCCGTTCCCGTGCGGCTGGGTCCGGCACCCTCCGTCGAGGACAGGGGGCCGACAGCGTGCGTTGGCTTCGGTCCTGGCGCGGAGGCCGGGCCGGGCGAGTGCGTGTCAGGAGAGCTTCGAGGGCCACCAGATCTTCGGACCGAGGTCATGGCTCAGCGCCGGCACGAGGACCGAGCGGACCAGAACCGTGTCCAGCAGCACCCCGAAGGCCACCGAGAAACCCACCTGGGCCAGGAAGACCAGCGGGAGGACGCCGAGCACGGCGAACGTCCCGGCGAGGACGATCCCGGCCGAGGTGATGACCCCGCCCGTGACCGCGAGGCCGCGCACGATGCCGCTACGGGTGCCGTGGATGAGGGTCTCCTCCCGGACCCTGGTCATCAGGAAGATGTTGTAGTCGATCCCCAGGGCGACGAGGAAGATGAACGCAAACAGCGGGAAGCCGGGATCCGCGTTGGCGAACCCGAAGACGTGGTTGAACACCACCGCGCTCACGCCCAGCGTCGCGGCAAACGAGAGCACCACCGTCGCGATCAGGAGGACCGGGGCGAGCAGCGCCCGCAACAGGACGCCGAGCACGAGGAGGATGACGACCAGCACGATCGGGATGATCAGGTTGCGATCGTGGCGCGAGGCGTTCTGGGTGTCGAGATTGATCGCCGACTGGCCACCGACCAGGGCGTTCGCCCCGGGCACCTCCCGGACGACCCGTCGGATCGCAGTGATCGTGTTGTAAGCCTCGGCGGTGTCATAACGGTGGACGATGGCGGCGTCGATGGCGATTCGACCGTCAACCGGGGCGACCTGGACCGACTTCGGGGCGCATCCGTCGGAACCCCTCGCCGCCGGACGCCCACCGGACGCCAACCGGGCGGCGAGTTTGGCGTAGTCGACCTCCACGCAGACCGAGCCGGGAGCGGTGGCGACGCCGTCGACCTTCCGGACGGCGGCGATGACGTCCGCGGCGGCAACGGTGTTGGTGATGATGACGGCCGGGGCGCCCTGCCCCTGGCTGAAGTTGGCGTCGAAGATCTCCTGGCCGACGATCGCCTCCGGCCGCCCCGTCAGGCTGTCCGTCGTCGACAGGCCGTCGACCTTCAGGGTGACGATCAGGGACGAGCAGGCCAGCAACACGACCGTCGTGACGATCCAGGCCCACCGGGCCCGGCGGACGAGGCCTCCGGCGAAGCGTGCCCAGAGACCGTGACCGGCGAGGTCGGCCTGGTGATCGACGCGGGGAATGCGAGGCCAGAAGATCCAGCGCCCGGCGATCACCAGGAACACCGGCAGGAAGATCAGCATGATCAGGGCTGTGCAGGCGATGCCGATCGCCGCCACCGGCCCGAGGCTGCGGGTGGAGTTCAGTTCCCCGAGGCTCAGGCAGAGCAGGCCGAGGATCACCGTTACCGCCGAGGCGGTAATCGCCGGAGCGGCGCCCCGCCAGGCCACGATCATCGCCTGGATCCGGCTGGGGTAGGCGTGCAGCTCCTCCCGATAGCGGCTCACCAGCAGCAGCGCGTAGTCGGTGCCGGCGCCGATGACCAGCACCGACAGGATGCCCTGGCCCTGTCCGTTGAGGGTGAGGACGTTGTTCTTGGCCAACGGATAGATGATCAGCGCCGAGACGCCGAGCGCGAGCACCGCGCTGAACAGCGGGAAGAACCACAACACCGGGCTGCGATAGACGAGCAGCAGGATGCCCACGACGACGAGGCCCGCGGCGAGCAGCAACAGCCCGTCGAGGCCGGAGAATGCCTCGATGAAGGCGACGAGCAGACCCCCCGGCCCGGCCGGGTGCACGGCGAGACCGGCCGGTGCCCCGTCGCGGGCGGCCGCGACGACGGCCTTCTCGACGTCGACGAGCTCATCACCCTTGACCTCGCGGCCGCCGTCCTGGGCGACGAGCGGCACGGCCACGGCGGCCACAGCGCCGTTGCGGGCGAACTGGGGCGGCCCGAGCTGGCCGGCGTCCACCCCGTGAATCCCGGCGAAGGACCTCACGTCGGCGGTGATCTTGGCTTTGTCCTGCGCGGTCAGCCCGCCCTGGCGGTCGTAGACGACGAAGCCGGGAATCGTCCGCACGGAGCGAAACTGCCGCGACGCGGTGTCGACCTTGGTCGACTCGGCCGAGTTCGGGAGGTAGGCGGCATTGTCGTTCTTCTGGACCTCACCGAGCTTGCCCTGGTAGGACCCGCCGACGCCGCCGAGCAGGAGCCAGCCGACGGCCAAGACCGCGAAGACGTAGACGATGCGTGGCCGGCGGGCGCGCGCCGGACGGCCACCGGAACCGGCGGGGCCGGAAGCGGAATCCGCCAGGGTGCCGTTGCCGTCCCCGGCGACAGCCGGCCCCGGCGGGGGCGGTGCTGCTGGCGCTGGCGGGGTCTGCGCCCGTGCCACCGACCCGCCGCTGTCCCTGACCTCGGACTCGTCCCCGCTGGTCATGCCCGTCTCCCCACGCCGAACGCACATCCTGCCCAACGATGGCGATTCTGGCGCATGCCACCGACAGAACTCGTAGGCCCCACCGGCCGGCTGGCGAAGAACCGATGAAAACCTTCACGTCAGGGATGTGACCCGCAAGCCCGGGGTGACTCGGTGCGGTAAGCGGCTCGCGATGACCGTCAGCCCGGACCGTCAGCCCGGACCGTCAGCCCGGACCGTCCGTCCCGGTGGCGGCCTGCGCAGCGAGCAGGGTGTTGCGCAGCAGCATCGCGATCGTCATCGGCCCCACCCCGCCCGGCACCGGGGTCAATTTCCCGGCCACCTCGCGCACCGCCTCGAAATCCACGTCGCCACGCAGGCCCTGCGGGGTCCGGTGCATGCCGACGTCGATGACGGTGGCGCCCGGCTTCACCGCGTCGGCGCCGATGATCGCCTGCTTTCCCGCTGCGACGACGAGCACGTCGGCGCCGCGGCAGACCGCCGCCAGGTCCCGTGTACGGGAGTGACAGATCGTTAGGGTCGCGTTACGTCCCACCAGCAGCGCTGCCACCGGACGACCGACCAGCTCCGAACGACCGACGACGACCGTGGGCGTACCGGACAACTCGACGTCGTAGGAGTCCAGCAACTCGATGATCCCGGACGGTGTGCAGGGCCGCAGACCCGGCAGACCCCGGGCGAGCAGACCGACGCTGGCGGTGGTGAGCCCGTCAACGTCCTTCCCGGGTGGGATCCGGCCGACGAGCGCGGCCCCGTCCAAGCCTTCGGGCACCGGAAGCTGCAGCAGAATACCCGACACGGCCGGATCGGCGGCAAGATCATCCAAGAGCGCCGCGACCTTCTCCTGGGAGGTGTCGGCCGGCAGGTGTTGATGCAGGTCGGCCATGCCGGCCTCGACACAGGCCCGACGCTTGCCACCGACGTACACGGCGGACGCGGGGTCGTCACCCACGAGCACGGTCGCGAGGCCGGGCTGGATGCCGGTCCGGTCGCGGAACTCAGCGACCTCCCTGGCCACGTTCTCACGCACTCTGCGGGCGACGGCCTTGCCGTCGATTATCACTGCGCTCACTATCGGCCCTTCGCGTCACGGTCGTCAGATCATGTCCGGGTTCTATTCGGGTCTCCGATCCGGTCTCCAAGCCGGGTCATGCCCGGGTCAGCCAGGCGTCCGGCGTGGTCCCCCGACATCCGGCGGAGCCCGAGCGAGCACGCTACGCCAACATGGCACACAGGTGCCCGGTACCGTCATACCCACCACCGAGGGGAACCCTCGGCGCGGGAAGCACCGACGCCGGCCACATTGTCCGGCCACATTGTGGGGAGCAAGGCACGGTCCAGGGACCGCAGACCGTGCTCAGGTCCCCCCACATTCACCGGCGACGGCCGGGTGACGGCCAGCCGACGGACGGGTAACGGCCCGGTGACGGCCGGTGGCCGTCACGGGCGGGCCGCTGGAACTCCCGAATAGGCCACGGCGGCCAGCCAGAGACGAACCTCACGCGGGGTACACAGACGAACGACCCGGTGTCCGGCGTGGTGTTCGGCGATGCTGTCGGCGAGACGGTTGCGGCTGGTACTCGGATATCTCCACAGCCAGGTGAGAAAAGCGAGGTCGAGCCGTTCCGGGCAGTTCGCGGCGAGGTCGGGACGGTTCCGCCCGTGCCACCGCGCCCAGCGTCGCAGTACTCGTGGGATGGTGATCCGCCGCGGCAGGTCCAGGAACACGATGAGGTCGGCGGCGGGAATGCGCAGGTCCAGCGTGCCGCCGTAGTTCCCGTCCATCACCCATGCGGGCTCGGCGACGAGGTCGGCGACGACGGACCGCCATTGCGCCGTGGGTGTCCCGACCCATCCCGGTTGCCAGAAGTACCGGTCGAGATGCACGAGCGGCAGTCCGGTCTGGCGCGCGAGCTCACGCGCCAGGGTGCTCTTGCCCGCCCCGCCGCTGCCGACGACGAGGATCCGCCGGGCGTCAGAGGGCATCGCTGCCGGCGCGGAGTCACGGCTCGTCCCGAGCGCATTCACCCGGTCAGTGTCCCACTGGTGCGCCCGACCTGGTGGCGAAACATCGTGCTTCATCCTGACCCGACCGTCACCGCCAAGCCGATGGGGTGAGCCGCCGACGGTGCCAGCGTGTCGTTGATTGACGACGGTAGATCATGTTGCAATCCTCCGGCCTCGGAGAGTTGGCATTGCGTGATGGCTCCACGAACTCCTCCAGCCGGTCGACCGACGTCGGCCGATCACCGTCGACGGCTGACCGTGGCAGCCGGCCAGAGGAGATCATTTCGCGATGAACGATCGAAGGACATTCATCCGTGCCGCCACGGTGGCCACGACCCTCGCGCCCTGGTCGCTCGGCTACCTCGGCGCGGCCACCGCGGCGGGCGCGGCCACCGCGGCGCCGTCCTCCCCACCCGCGCCCACCCGACCCGCCGTCGTGGACATTCCATCCCCGACCGGGGCCTCCGGTCTCCTCACCGGCGGCAACACCGCAGGCCTTTTCGCGGGCTACTGGCAGACCTCATCCTCCGAGCTCAGTGGGTTCGTCTACCACGGCGGTACGGTGCGCGGCCTGCCGGGGAACAGCCGGCCGGCCGCGGTGAGCGAGGCCGGCGTGGTCGTCGGCGAGAACACCACGCGTTACAGCCGGGAGGCGTTCCGCTGGAACCGTGGCGTCTATCAGTCGCTGGGATTCCTCGGCGGCACCCCCAGTCAGGGCGGACAGTCCAGTACCGCGGTCGACGTCAGCGACACCGGATTCATCGTGGGGACCAGCACCACCAATACGGGCGAGCAGCACGCCTACCGGTGGTCGAACGGCACGATGACGGATCTGGGCACGCTTGGCGGACCGTTGAGTTCCGCCGTGGCCGTCACGGTGCAGGGAAGGGTGGTGGGTAACAGCCTCACCCGGGAGGGCGCCAGCCACGGGTTTCTCTGGTCGGCCGGCACAATATCGGATCTCGGGACCCTCGGCGGTTCCTCGACCGTCGTCGCCGACGTGAACAACGCCAGGCAGATCGTGGGGACCAGTGAGACCTCGGACGGCCATTCCCGCGCGTTCCTGTGGGACGGCGGCCGCATGACCGATCTCGGGACCCTCGGCAGTGACCTGCACAGCGAGGCGGTCGCCGTGAACAGGCTCGGTCAGGTGTTGGTGCGCAGCCTCGGATCGTCGGGTGGCGGGTTCCTGTGGATCGCGGGTCGCCGCATCCCGATCACCTCACCGCTCGGCCCGCTGGAGCTTCTCGGCCTCAATGATCACGGTGTGGTGTGCGGGACGGTGCCCTCGGGTCAGGGCAGCCACGCGTTCCGCTGGTACCGCGGCCGGCTGACCGATCTGGGCACCCTCGGAGGACCGGTGAGCACGGGCAACGCCGCCACCCCGAACAACGTCGTGCTCGGTTCCGCGACCACCACGGACTCCCCGTTTCCCCATGCGGCGTTCTGGCCGAACACCGGCGCCTGACGTTCTCGGCGAGCCGTCACAATGGTTTCTCGGTGACGAGGGGCTTCTCGGTGACGAGGCCGCCGTTGACGTGCAGCCGGCGGGTCACGGCGACCGTGTCGAGCATGCGCCGATCATGGGTGACGAGTAGCAGGGTGCCCGCATAGCCGGCCAGCGCCTGTTCGAGCTGATCGATCGCCGGAAGGTCGAGGTGGTTGGTGGGTTCGTCGAGCACCAGGCAGTTCACGCCGACCGCCTGCAGCAGCGCGAGCCCCGCCCGGGTGCGTTCTCCCGGCGACAGGGACGCCGCCGGCCGGGTGACCTGATCCGGGCCGAGACCGAACTTCGCGAACAGGGTGCGCACCTCACCCGCCGGCCAACTGGTCGCCCGCTCGGCGACGGCCAGCGCCGTGGCCTCACCCCGGAACAGGCCGCGGGCCTGGTCGATCTCGCCGAGCCGCACGCCGGACCCGAGTGCCTGGTGCCCCCGGGCCAGGGGGATACGGCCGAGCAGCGCACCCAGCATGGTCGTCTTGCCCCCGCCGTTCGGCCCGGTGATCACCACCCGGTCCGCCCACGCGATCGTCAGATCGACCGGCCCCAGGGTGAAGCCCGACCGGGCCACCACCGCGCCGGTCAATGTCGCGACGACATCGCCCGACCGGGGCGCGGCGGCGATCGACATGCGCAGCTGCCATTCCTTGCGGGGCTCCTCGACCTCCGCCAACCGGTCGATGCGGGACTCGATGGACCGGACCCTGGCCGCGCTCTTCGTCGCCGCCTCGATCCGGGCTCCCTTGGCAGCCCGGTCACCGTCGGGCATCCGCCGCTTCGCCCGCACCGAACCCCGCACCGCCTGCTCCCGCTGGCGTTGCGCCTGGGCGACGAGATCGGCTCGCTGGCCGGCGTACTCCTCGTACCGCTCCCGGGCTTGACGCCGCGCGACCTCGCGGGCCTGCAGGTATGCCGTCCATCCGCCAGCGAAGAGGGTGAGGCCGTGCCGGTGCGGATCGAGTTCGGCGACGGTGTCGATGGTGCGGTCGAGGAACTCGCGGTCGTGGCTGACGACGACCAGCGCCCCGGGCACGCCTTGGACGAACCGCTCGAGCCGTTCCAGCCCGTCGAAGTCGAGGTCGTTGGTGGGCTCGTCGAGCAGGGTGATGTCGAACCGGGACAGCAGGACGCCGGCCAGCGATCCCCGGGCGGCCTGCCCGCCGGACAACGCCGTCGTCGGGCTGTCGAGCGCGCCCGCGGGCAGACCGAGATCGGCGCACACCTCTTCGGCGCGGGCGTCGAGGTCGGCCGCGCCGATCGCCAGCCACCGCTCCAGGGCGACGCTGTAGCGGTCGTCGACTCCGGACATGCCAGGAGCCCCGGACGTGCCAGAAGCCCCGGACGTGCCAGAGACCCCGGACATGCCCAGGGCCAACGCCTCGGTCGCGGCGTCGAGCTCGGCCTGCGCCGCGGCGACGCCGGTGCGACGGGCGAGGAAGGCCCGCAGGGTCTCCCCGGGGTTGCGGTCGGGTTCCTGGGGGAGCAGGCCGACGTTGGCGGTCGGCGGCGCGAGATCCACCCGGCCCGCGTCGGGCGTCACCTGCCCGGCGAGGGCACGCAACAGCGTCGACTTACCGACGCCGTTGGGCCCCACCACGCCGAGACGGTCGCCGGGCGCGACGGTGAGGGAGACGCCGTCGAGGACGGTCGCCCCACCGCGGGTGACGGTGAGGCCGGACGCGACGAGGGTGGCGGACATCTGACCAGTCTGGCGCATGGACGACGCATCGCGTCCCGCCCCCTGTGGTCGCCTCCATCCGGTGGGATCCTACGGTGGGACCGTGCGGCTGACCGACGTCGAGGCCCGCACCCGGTTCACCGCGGCGCGGGTCGCCCGGCTCGCCACCGCCGGTGGCGACGGACGTCCACACATCGTGCCCGTCACCTTCGCCGTGAACGCGGGCGCCGTGAACGCGGGCGCCGCCAGCGTCGTCACCGCAGTCGATCACAAACCGAAGAGCACGCTCGGGGGTCTGCGGCGCCTGCGCAACATCACCGAGAATCCTCAGGTCAGCCTGCTCGTCGACGCCTACGACGACGACTGGTCGCGGCTGTGGTGGGCGCGCGCCGACGGCGAGGCCCGCATCGTCCGGGCGGGAGAACCCGGACACGCCCCCGCCGTCGAACTGCTCATCGCCCGATATGACCAGTACCAGGCTGCCCCGCCCGCCGGGCCGGCAATCATCGTGACGGTGGCCCGCTGGTCAGGGTGGGCCTTCTCGGCGTAGCCGGCTGTTGACATCGCCCTCAGCGCGGGCCGGTTTCGGTCGTACCCGGCGCCCGCGGGCGGTCCCAGCCGGGAGGCAGGGTATCCGGTGTGCGCCAGGACGGGTCCGGCTGGAAATCGCACCAGGTGCCGTCGAACGGGAACGCCCTCGCCTCGACGAGCCGCAGCAGCCGCTCGCCCTCGGCCCGCACCGCCGCCGCGTCGGTGACCCAGTAGTGCTCGGGAAACGCGAGCCGTTCCGCGAGCTCGTGCTCGTCCTTCCACTGCCAGGTCCGGTCCGGGCAGACCCACAGGTCGAGGTCGTGGTCGGTCGTATCCACCCCGACGAGTCCGTCGTAGCGCCAGGCCACGGCGGGTGCCTCGAGATTGATGTACCAACGGGCGAACCGCCCCTGCCGGTCCCAGAACCACCACACCGAGTGTGCGCCCGCCGGCGGGATCAGCATGAGGATGTTCGGCCCAGGCCAGGGCCTCGTCACCAGCACCGTAGATTGGCGGATCCATTCGGCGAACGGCATGTCGCGCAGGCCGCGACCGTCCGTGCTCAGCTCGACGGCCATCGGGCAGCCGTGCGGGATCCACAGCCGCAGGCCGCGCTCATCGTGGCCGACCACGTGACCCGCGCGGACGAAGACGAGCCGCTTGGTGGTGAACGACCGGTGCACGACCACTTCGCCCGGGACAAATCCGCCCGGGACGAACGGACCCGCCGGTGCGGCGCCCGAAGCGGGCGGTGGCGATGCCTGGGGACCGGGATGGGGACCAGCCTGGGAACCGGGATCGTACGCCACGGGGCTTTCCGGCTTCGTCACCGTCCGACTGTACGGTGCCGCCCCGCCCCGGCGTGTCCCCCGCCACAACCTCACAACAGACGGGATGGGACGCTCGTGACGGTCGATTCCGCCGTCGATCAACCGACGGCACCGGCCAGCAGCTCCCGGACGACGGGCACCATCGGATGCTCCATCCCCCAGACCCTGAGCAGATCGGCGAGCAGCGCCGATAGGGTCTCGGTGGCCGACGCCCGATGGCCGGCGCCGAGCTGCAACAGCCCGATCTGCCGTCGCAGCTCGAAGACCTGGGCGTCGTCCGCACCGAACACCCTGATCTCGTCCTCCAGCAGCCCACGAAGCTGTTCGAGCGCCTGGCCGGTCTCACCGATCAGGGTCCGGCAGGTCGCCTCCCGCAGACGGCAGCGCAGAACCCGCTCGCTGTCCGGAGCGTCCCGGTGGACGAGATCGACGAGAAGCGTGCGGTAGCCGTCCACGGCGCGGCGGAAGTCACCGCCCTCGAACAGGTGGTCCGCCAGATCGAGACGGAGCGCGAGCACGTCCGCGCTGTCGTGGCCGAGGGCACGACCGGCCCGGTCCACCGCCGCCGCCAGCACACCGGCGGCCTGGCTGTAGCGGGAAGCCCGGGCCAACGTCCGAGCCTCGTCCCGGGCACGACGAAGCTCGGACCGCCCGACCCCGCCACCGGATTCCCCGGGCGGTCCAGCGGCGGATCCCCGTGTGGAGGCGGCGGTGTTCCGGGCCGCCCCGCGCGGTACCACCCGGCCCGCGACCGCCGCGTACATCCGTACCGGGTTGTCCACGGCGTCGTCGACGGCCCCGGGAAGCGGGCCGAGGTCCACCACGGATCCGATCAACGCCGCGTACACCTTCTCCACGCCGCACGGGCGATCCTCCGGTGCCTTGCTCAGCATCGCGGCGACCAGCTCGTCGAGGCCGCGCGGCACGTCGGCGCGCAGCGACCGCACCCGCGCCGGGACCTCCTCGACCTGCTTGTTCATCACCGTGTAGGACGACGCACCGGCGAACAGCCGCTGACCGGTCAACATCTCGAACAGCGTGGCACCCAGCGCGTAGATGTCGGTGGCGGGCGTGCTCAGGCCGGCAAGCACCTGCTCGGGCGCCATGTAGGCAGGGCTGCCGAGGTGCTGGCCGGTCACCGTGATCTTCGACAGGTTGGTCCGGTCGAGCGCAACGGCAAGCCCGAAGTCCAGCACCTTCACGGTACCGTCCGGCTCCAGCATCAGATTCGCCGGTTTGAGGTCGCGGTGCACGAGCGACGCCCGATGCGCCACCGCGAGCACCGAGGCCACCTGGGCGGCAATCGCGGCGGCCCAGCCGACGGGCAGCGCGCCTTGCTCGGCGACGAGATCCGCCACGCTGAGGCCGTGCACCCGCTGCATGACCAGGTAGGGACGCTCCTCGTGGGTACCCGCGTCGTACACCGCCGGCACCCCCGGATGCAGCAGGCGGGCGGTGATGCGGGACTCCCGGATGAACCGGCGGATCAGCTCCTGGTCGGGCTGGCCGTCGGGAAAACGGACGAACTTGACCGCGATCTCCCGGTCGAGTTTCACATCCCGGCCGACCCAGACCTCACCCATTCCGCCCTTGGCCAATGGAACAGCCTCGAGCTCATACCGCCTGTCGATCATCCACCGCGCGGCCACCGTGCCCCCGTCCCTTCCCGCCCGATCCCCGGGAACACTACCCCCACCCGGAAACGGCATCGGCCACGGCATTGTCGGCCGGCCACGGCATTGTCGAGTTGCTGATCCGGGCTGCACCGCGCCGCCTTCAGCGTCACCAGGAGAAGGCTTCGGCCGGACCTGTGTACCGGGCAGGGGTGTCATTACCCGGGACCTGTCTCCCCGCCCCGCAGGCTTCCGTCGGCGATTCCGAGATGACCGAGCCGGACGATGGTCTCGGCCAGTTCCACCGCGTTGCGCAGCGACTTCTCGACCATCGTGAGGCGCTGGAAGTCGAGCCCCCGGGAACGCTGTTCGGCCAGCGGGAGAACCGGTATCCGGACCCGCCGCGGGTCGGCGCGCGGCGACGATCCACCCGAGCGACCGGCGGCCTGGGCATCCGCGCCACCACCGGATCGCCCGTGCGCCCGATGGCCTGCCGCCCGCAGGATCCCGGCCAGGAAGTACGGATCGAGCCGGTCGGGATCGCCCCGCAGGAGCACCACCCGCGGCCCGAGAACGGCGCCCGCGTCCTCGACGACTCGGGCCATGCTCTCCCCCGACGCCGTCACACAGACGACGTCGCCGGGCCGGAGAACGAGCATTCCGGCCAGTTCCTCCGTCCGGCTCGACGGGCCCCGCCCATGCCGGACATCGCCCGCGGTGAGCAACGGCAGGTCACCGACCCCGGCCCTGGTCTGCAACGGGGCCATCAGGATCGTCAACGATCCGGCTTTTGCCAACTCACCGATCGTGACGCTCGACGTGACGCTCAACGAAGCCGGCCGGTCCGCCGGTCCGGATCCCCTCGGTGGGGTCAGGAGGGGAACCGCCGAGGACAACGAGGCCACCGTCGCCAGGAAATCCTCCCGGACAGCGGGGAATTCACCGACCGCGGGAAATTCACCGACAGCGGTTCTTTCCGGAGGATGGTCGATGTAGCGTCGCGGGCTCACGTCGACCTCGTCGTCGAGGAGGTCCGCAACGCATATCCGCCGGAATCCCGCCGGCAGATCGGCGTCGTCGGCCACCTGGTCCGCCTGGGCGGCGGTGTCGCCGCCGAACCCGCCAGCGGCGACGAACAACGCCCAGGCCGCTTCGACGACGGCGATCTCATCGCGCGCCAGGCCCAGCAGCACCTGAGCGGGCGTCGCCCCGGCCCCGCCGGCACCGGCATCGGAACCGGCACCGGCATCGGGGCCGGCCCCGCGGCGGAGCACCCACAGATCCGGGGCCGATCCCGCCGGGAACAGACCGGGCGGCAGCCCCAGCACGGCGCGCAACTCCCCGGCGCGCAGCAGGTTCGCCCTGATGCGGCGCCCGGCACGGCGCGACGCGGCGGCCGCCGGCATGATGACCAGCACCTGCGCGCCGTCCCGGGCGTGCGCCAGGCAGTACTGCACCCAGGCCAGCTCGGGTTCCCCCCGCGGTGGAACACCGTGGCGCCACCACGGCGCGCCGAGCAGCTCGTCGTAGCCCCAGGAACGCTGCCCGAACGGCGGGGCGCACAGGACCGCGTCGGCCCGTTCCCCGGCGAAGGTGCCGGCGAGCAGCGAATCGCCCGCGACGATCCGCGCGTCACCACCCCGCAGCAGCAGTCCGACGGCGCTCACCCGCGCCATCGTCGGGTTGACATCCTGGCCGAGCAGGCGGCCCGCCCCCGCGGCCCGGGCGGCCTCCAACAGCCCGCCGATCCCGCAGGCCGGGTCGAGCACCGTGGCGGCCCCCGACCGGCCGCGCAGGCCGGCGAGGGTCACCATCAGCTCCCCGACCGCCCGCGGAGGCTCCGCCACCTGCCGGGAGCAGACCTCGCGGTAGCGGGCGCGCAGCGCGTCGAAGAGCTCCGCGTGGCCGTGCCGGTCCGCCGCCTCGGCGGCGACCCGGGCGATCGCCACCCACCCGGTCTCCCAGGTATCGGGGAAACCACCGGGAAGCTCCGGCACGGCGCGGGCGATCGCCGGTTCCAGGGATACGGCCGCCACCGCGTCGCTCTCCCCGAGCAGTGCCGTGGCGCCCGCGGGATCCCGCTGACGATAAATGAGGAAACCCCCGAGATGGCCGGTCACCTCACCGAGGCGTGGATCATCGACGGCCCCCCGGATCCGCTGCCACACCTGGTCGGCCGCCTCGACCTGGAACGGTCGGTCATGCCGGGCGAGCCAGTCCGCCACGGAGGCCAGCGCGAACAGCGGGCTGGTCGACGTCCCCCCGACGGGTGCGGGAAAGTCGGCGAACCGGCGCCGCCAGTTACTGACCGCGGCCCGCCCGACTCCGGCCAGCCGGGCGATGTCGGTGGCGGTGACCGTGGCCGTGTCTGCGGCCGTGGCCGTGGCCGTGGCCGTGGCCGTGACAGCCGCGGAGCTCGCCGTGTCCCGGCCGCTGGTCTTCACCGGCAGCCCGTTCACGGCAGCCCGCCGAACAGGGCGAGGGCGCGGTCCTGCGGCTCGTCTCCGAGGGGCACGACGAACCGGCGGTCGAGGAAGCGGTTGCCACGCTCGCAGGTCGTCTCGGACACGAACAGGCAGACGTGGCAGGCGGCTCCGTGCAGGAAGTCGGCGGGCGCCGACGGCAGCCGCTCGGCGCACAGCGGATCGGACGAGCAGTGCCGGGCGTCGGCGAGGGCCCGGCGGGTCAGCCGGAGCAGCTGGTCGGGCTCGGCCAGCGACACCAGCCCGCCCAGGGTGCCCTCCGCGTCCGGGACGGCCGTGTAGATGAGGATGCCGCCGCGCGGGTCGCCGTCGTCCCCGGCGTAGATGCGTTCGCTCAGGCTGGCCGAGCTGTAGCCGCACTCCAGCGCGATAGTCCGGATAAGCAGGTGGGACAGGGTGTGCAGGGCGAGGAAGCGCTCCCCGGGCCAGCCCTGCATGGGGTCGAAGTCCCCGGCGATCCGGTCGGAGTAGCGGTTCACCCGGAATCGGCTGTAGGCGTCGCGGTGCTCGCGCATCGCGACACTGTCCGCGACGCGGCGCGCCCACGGGCCGAGGATCTCCTCGGGCACCCGCAGGAACATGCCCTCGCCGCGGACCTCGCTCGCCGGTACCCAGGAAGCCGGCCCACGGGCCAGCGGCGCCCGGATGACGAGGTCGGGGTCGTCCGGGTCGGGCGCGTCCAGCCGGGTGAACCCGGTCAGCGCCCGTACCTCCCGCAGGCGTTCGGCCTGCACGACGTCGGCGTAGCAGCCGGCAAGCGGTGCCGGCACACCGCCGGGCTCGCGGCGCAGGGCGAAATCGTCGGTGGGTTCCGGGAGGACGGCGGAGGAGAAGATCTCCCATTCCGGGGTGCGCAGATCCGGGTAGGCCCGCTCGCCGTCGGCGTCGGAACCCGGGGCCGGGCCGGTTTCGATCGCGGCGCGATGCCGCTCGACCGCGGCCCAGATCTCGGCGTTCGACCACTTCTCCAGCTGACGGAACACCGGGATCGGCGCTGAGCGGGCAAAGTCCAGAATCGCCATATTGTTGATCTTTTCGAAGACCTCCCAGTGCTGTTCGACCTTGACCGCCAGCTCGCTGGCGCCAGTCCGCGGCACCGACAGCACCGACAGCGTCTGGGCGAACCACTGGTTGGAGGCGCCGACGACGAGCAGGCGGGACTCCTGCGGGCACCCGCCATCGGCGAAGGTCCCCAGGTGGGGATGGCGGCCCCGGCAGCGTGGCAGGTGCCCCGCACCGCGACGACCCATGGCCTCCCGGATGTTGCGCCGGGCGTCGCAGTTCACGCACCGGATCTCGACGTTGGCGCCGAGGTTGCCGCCACGGTCCTCCATCCGCAGCCGGGGATGACTCGCCCTGGCGCACTGCGCGCCCCGGTGCACGAACATCGGGTAGGGGAAGTCGTCGAGATGACCCGCGGTGCAGGCGAGCACGAAACGGGCCGCCACCGCGAGCGGCCGGCGGCCGGTCTTCTTCCGCCCGCAGGTGCCGTGGAAGAAGCGGGCGTCCTGGGGCCGGGTCAGCCACGGGTTCTCGAACCCGAACGCGCGGGAGGCGATCACGTCCAGCTCGTTGCAGGCGGTGCAGCGCAGCCAGTTCGGGAACGGCACGGTGGGCACGCCGATGCGGGCGCCCTGCCCGCTGCGGTCGCCCGCATCGGTCTCCGCCCATGGGGCCGGGCGCAGCTCGGTGACGCCCCGGTCGTACAGCCGCCGCACGGCGGCGAGCAACCGCGGCTCGACGATCGGCTGGTACTCGGGGACGTTGCGGTAGTCCCAGTCGTCAACGCCGCGGACGATCGCGGAGAAGTTCGGCAGGTCGACGAGCGCGCCGACACCGCTGGTGAACATCAGGTGGCTGGGCCGGACCGCGCCGACCCGCCGGTGGAACGCCGTGACCATCAGATACCCCTCCCCGGGAGCGCTGCGCGGGCCGACCGCGCCGGACGGCCCGCCCGTGCCGCCGCGAAGGCCGTCTCCCCCAGCTCGTCCCCGACCGGGGCGGCCTCGTCGTCCACCTCGTCCCTGTCGTCCACCTCGCTGCTGCCGATCTCACCGCTGCTGCCGATCTCACCGGTACCGTCGGCGTCCGGCGGCGCGCCGAACGCCCAGCCCGGCTCGCCGTAGGCGGGGGTGAAGATCTCGGCGGGGCCGGGCACCAGCAGGTTGATCTCGCGCTCGGTCTCCCGCATCGACTGGGCGACGGTGAGAACGTCCCAGCGGACGTGCCCGGCGGGCTCCAGCAGGCCGGTGACCCGCTGCTGTCCCCCGGCCGTGCGATAACCGATGCGGGACGGGCCCGTCCTCGTCAGCTCCCACCTCTCGATCAGCTGCCGGATCCGTTCTTCGAGGTACTCCCGGCCGCGCGGCCCGGCGACGGCCTCGGCGCGGGCCAGCAGCCGGTCGATCACTCCACTGACCGTCGGGCCGGCGAGGTCCACGTCGTGGGCGTTGACGTTGCGAGTGTTCGCCTCGTCGGCGTGCCGGACGGCGGCGACGAACGTGCCGGTGGCGGTCCGGTCGAGGGAGCGGCGGGTGAACGGGGTCACGGACAGCGCCTCCACCTGCCGGTAGAAGGTCGCATGGTAGTACTCGAAGTCCTCGTAGTGAGCGAGATCCCGCGGCCGGGCCCAGTTGTACAGGGTGACGACAAGACCCGGGCGGCCGGCGTCCCGGCCGACCCGGGAGGACGCCTGGATGTACTCGGCGGTGTTCTTCGGCTGGCCGATCACGGCCATCAGCCCGAACCGGGAGACGTCCACCCCGACCTGGAGCATCGAAGTCGCGAGCACCACGTCGACCGGGATCCGGTCCTGGTTGCTCCGGGCGCGGGTGCGCTCGGCGAGGGGGTGCGGTGCCCGCCGGTCCCGCTCCCTGCTCCGGAACGATGCGCGGACGTTCTCGGCGACGGCCTCCCGCCGCGCGGAGGTGTCGAGCTCGGGGTCGAAGGGGATCTCCAGGCGGCCCAGCACCTCGCTGATGTCCGCCGACGAGACCCGGGAGGTCAGCTCCGAGATCGCGAGCATGCCGGTACCGGTGACGATGCGGTTGGCGAGCCCCTTGCGCCGGCCGTGGGTACGCACCCGGGTGGTGACGTCGTCGTCGAGGTAGCGGCGCATGCCGGCGAGCTCGCGAGTGGCGTTGAAGTAGCCGACGAGGGTCAGATAGGGCTCGGCGGGGGTGCCGTGCCGGTCGAACAGGGTCTGGCCGGCGAGGAGCAGGATCTCGGCGAGGCGGATCTCGGCGGACTTCATCCTCGTCCCGTGCGCGCAGACGCCGAGGTAGCGCCGGCCCGGGGTGGCGGGGGTGACCGGGACCCGCCGGGAGAAGAACGTATCGGTCACGTCGATCACCTGGGGCGGGAAGACGGCGAGGCCGCGGCCGAAGACGCCGAGCACCTGGTCGCGAGCCCGCCTGGTGGTCGCCGTCGAGGCCACGATCTTCGGGCCGGTGAGCGCGCCGGCCGGGACCGGCCAGGTGCACAGCTCGTCGACCGCGCTCTCGAACAGGCCGACGGTGGTGCCGAGCGCACCGGAGATCAGATGCAGCTCGTCCTGAATGATCAGATCGGGCGGGCGCAGCCGGACGACCGGCTCGCTGGTCACGGCGGGCCGCCTGCCGCGGCTGTGGTGACGCTCGCCGCAGCCGGTGCGGGCGTCGAGGTCGTCGTGGCGGTACCCGTGTCGGGGACAGCGTCGGCTCACCCGGCCGAACAGGATCCCCGCCTCGCCGCGCCAGGGCAGCTGGGCGAGTTTGTCGACGGTGGCGATGACCAGGCTCGGGGCGTAGCGGTAGATCTCCTCGTCGACGGTGAGCACCGGCAGGCCCTCGTCGGGCGCCGCCCGCCGGGAGAACGGGCAGGCGTCGGCCCCCTCGCCGTTCGGGCAGTACAGCAGCACCCGGCGGAGGTCCTCGTCGACGTGGGCGTCGGTATGGGCCCCGAGCGCGCTGCCGCACCACGGGCAGCCCAGGGTCTGCAGGACGTTGGCCCGCTTGCCGTCGCCGGCCTCGCGCGCCTCGCCGACCTGGTCGCGGGCGTCCTCGAACCGGTTCGGGGACACCCCGCCGCCGACCCACAGACCGATGCGGAACGGCGTGGCACCCCAGGTCGCCGGGTTCGCACGGCGCTGCACCTCGGCGGCGCAGACCAGGGTGGCGGCCCGCTGGAACTGCTGGGCGGTGAGCAGCCGCAGCGTGTACCGCATGAGGACGGCGACCCCGGCCTCGCCGGAGCGGGCCGCGGCGCCGGTGCCGACGGTCCCCTGTAGGCGGCGGATCGCGAAGGTGTAGGCGGTCAGGCCGAGGTAGGCCTCGGTCTTGCCGCCGCCGGTGGGGAAGAACAGCAGGTCGACGACGGCGGTGGCGTCCGCGGCCCGCTCCGGGTGCGCCGGGTCGGTCAGGGAGGGCAGGTTGAGCAGCACGAAGCCGAGCTGGAACGGCCGCCAGGAGGCCTCCCCCGCGCCCCGGGCCCGCACAGCAGCGGCGGCCGCAGCGTAGTCCAGCCCCTGCTCGTCGCGCAGCCGGGCGATCGCCGTGTGCCGGCGCTGGGCGGCCATCGCCTCGTTGGCGAACTGGAACGCGGCCAGCGCCTCGCGGTGGCGCGGCTGGTCCTGGTCGGTGAGCAGGGCGATACCGGCCCGGATACGGTCCGCCGCTCGGCGGGCGTCGCCGATTGCCGTGCGAGCGGCCGGGCGCAGCCGCGCCGGCAGGCCCGCGACCTCGGCCTCGCGCTCGTCGAGCCAGGATGCGTAACCGTCGGCGAGGGGCGTCAACCCGCGCCGCAGGGCGGCGGGCCCGGCCACGGCGAGAGTGTCCATGGCCAGTTCGACCCCGGCCAGCGGCGTGCCGGGCCCGGCGGGCGCGACCGTCGCCGGCACGTCGTAGGTGGGCAGCCAGGTGGTCTCCAGCCGGTGGGCGCACCGCTCACCGGGCCGGACGTGCGGATGCACCGCGACATTGCGACCGGTCGCGTAGCGACGCTCCCCCCGGTACAGCAGCTGGAGATGCAGATCCTCGTGATCCGCGTCGAGGGGCGGCGCGCCGGCGAGCGGCGCGCCGCCCCCGGGGGAGCCGGGGCCGGGGCCGAAACCGAGACCGGGGCCGGACCACTCGTCCGCGGGATCGTCGACGGGCAGGAAGACGGCGCGCGCGCCGTCCAGCGCGGTCACCGACAGCGTCGGCTGGAACAGCCACGCCGTGTCCGCGGACGAGTGCGGCTCCGGTTGGCTGTTGACCAGCGTCAGCTCGACGACGCGACGGGCACCGCGCTCGCGGACGGCGACGACGAGGAAGACCCCGGTCTCGTCGTCGCCGACGAGCGGCATCCGCCGAGAACCGGCGCCCAGGTGATCGTCCAGGCGGATCTCCCGGTTCGCGAAGACCACCGGTTCGCGGGTCCACGCGCTGCGCTTGCGGCCCTCGTCGTCCTCCACCTCCCGCTTGGTGTAATGCCCCCAGGCCGCCGTGACGGCGAGGACGTCGACCGGATCCGTGCCGTCGGTTCCGGCCGGCACGTCAGTTCCGGCCGGCACGGCGAAGGAGAGTCCCATCGACGACGCCCAGATCCGCCCCCGGTTCTGCGGGGTGGCGATCTCCGGCAGGTCGGCGTCCGCGTCGCCCTGCACAGCCGTCTCCGTGTCGGCGACGACGTCCGCGGCGGCGGCCTCCCGGGCACCGCGCGGAGCCGGCTTCGGCCCGAGCATGCCGACGAGGTACCGCTCGCGCGGGCCCATCGCCCTGGGGTGGAACTGCTCGCGCTCGCCGCCCCACGGGCCGAGCAGATCCCGGCGGACGAGTTCGGCGAAGGCATCCCGGACCTCATAGGACGCCGCCGGCTCGAAGAGCTGTGGCGCGTCGAGGACCTCCGCGGCCGTACGGCCGTCGGCGCCCGCACCGGCCCCGTCGCCCGCACCGGTGCCGTCGCCCGCCGCGCCCCCCGGCGCGGCGGGCGACGGCGGCGCCCCCAGCGCCCCTGGGATCCCCCGCGGCACGGGGAACAGCCCACCCTCGGCCTCCGGCTCCACCACGGCGCGTCTCCCCCCTCGGCATCCACCGGGCCTCGACGACCCGCCACGAATGCTGTGCCCTCGATTGCCGCATACTTGATCGCCGCATACTTGATTGCTGTGTACTTGATTGCTGTGTACTCGGTTCACAGACTACACCACCGTCATCGGCGACGAAAGCCACCATCCCACCCGGGTCCGACACGTCGGCCGGTGAATGCGCAGGACCTGAGCACGGTCCACGGTCCCCTGGACCGTGCCTTGCCCCCCACAACGTGGCCACCGCGCATGGACCACCGCGCATGGGACCACCGCGCATGGGACCACCGCGCGATCATGCGGACCCGACCTCGTGAACGCTCGCGCGGGTCAGTGCTCAGGGCATCCGGGCGACACCGCCGTACCAGCTGACCTGGGCATCGGTCGGGCCGTCCGGGGTCACCTCGGCCCGCCAGCGATGGACGATCTGCACCACCCCTTGGTTGCACACGCACTTGTAGGACGGCTCGGCAGTCTTCGTCGTCGGTGTGGCCCGGGTGCCCGCCGCGGCTCGGCCCCACGCGGCGGGCTCGGGATCTGCGCGGATGACGGCCGAGTTGCCACCCAGGGCGCCCTGGCCAGTGCGCATGGCCAGTGCGCCCTGGCCTCCGGGCCGACTGTCTCTGTGGCCGATTCGAGCCGCGAGTTCTGCCTTAACTTCACGCCACTTGAGCGTAGACTGAGATCGTGACGACGCTGCCCTTCACGGATGCTCGGAACCGCCTCTCGGAGCTGCTCGACGACGTCGAGCGAACCCATGACCGGGTAGAGATCACACGCCATGGTCATGCCGTGGCGATCCTCGTCTCGCCTGACGACCTCGCGGCGCTGGAGGAGACCGTCGAGGTGTTGTCGAACCGCGAGACCATGCGGCAGTTGGCCGAGTCCCGCGCCGCTGTCGAGGCCGGCGACGTGCTTGACGCCGAGGACCTGGCGGCGCTCATGGCCAAGCGCGCCGCGCCGGATGCCAGGAGACGCTCGTCATGACGGGCGCTGCCGGGCCGTACCGTCTTGAGATCACCGGTCCGGCGGCCCGCGCGCTTGCTGGACGTATACCGGAAAAGGTCGCCACGGCCGTACACGAGTTCATCACCACGACGCTCCTGGAGAACCCGCACAGGCTCGGTAAGCGTCTCCTCTACCCGCCCTACGCTGGAACCTGGTCGGCGCGGCGAGGCATGTACCGGGTGCTCTATGAGATTGACGAAGAGAACCGCATCGTTCTCGTGACCGCCGTAGAGCACCGCGCCGACGCATACCGCGGGCGTTGAGCGGCGAGACCGCAGCGTGCCGGTACGAGCACCGCCGATGTCCCCCTGCTTGCACATATGGCGCCGGAAGCCTGACGAAGCACCGACCCCTTCCTCACGCGTCCGTTGCCTTGCTCCAGCGGGGCTGCCGCCGCGAGCAAACGCAGTCCTGTCCGCCGACGACTTCGGTCAACTCCTCACCTCAGTGAGCCTTTCCGCGCAACGATCGATAGCTCTGCGTGAGCATCACGGACGGTAGGCGGCTGGGTGGCTGAAGGGGGGCGGTGACAACGGAAGCTCACCAGTCGTGAGCAGGCGGTGCTCGTGCTGCGCTGGTTCGCCGACGCCACCCAGGTCACCCAGGTGCGGCGGGCGTTCACCTCAACAACCGTCCGCCCGGCGCTTTCAGCCTTGGCACGCGGCACGTTGAAGAACACCCCCCACCCGGCGTCGAGGATCGACGTGTTAAGCCCAGTCTTGGCGGCCTGCCCGTTGGGCAGGAACGCTCCCGGCCGGTCGGGGTCAGGCTTGGGCGCGGCCCGCTTGACCATACTCTTGATGTTAAGTTTTTCGACGGCGATCAGGTCGTGGTCGCGGACGAGTTCGAGCGCGGTCTTGTTCGCGAGATCGACCCGCTGCCGGGCGACTGCGCGGGACCGCGCCGCAACCCGTGCCACGGCCTTCTTCCGTCGCTTCGAGCCCCACTTCTTGCGGGACAGGTCTCGCTGCGCGTCGGCAAGGCGTTCGGCGGACCGTTCGAGGAAACGCGGGTTGCCGTAGTGGTCGCCGTTCGAGGTAGTCACCAACGACGCGACCCCGACATCCAGGCCGACCACCGCGCCCGTGGGTTCCACCACCGCGGCGGGAACGTCGTCACACGAGAGCACGAGGTACCAGCGGGCACCGTTGCATCGTGATGATCGATAGCGCTCATCACCTATGCCGCCTCGCCTCTCGGCGAGGCGCCCCCGGTCTGACCGGCCGTGGCCGTGCCGGGTTCCCGCTTCCCAGCCACCTGCCCGCTTGCGCGGGTCTTCTGGTCGGCTCCACGGGCGTTTTCCGTCTCCGGTGTACTGGCGGCGACGAGGTGGTGCAGGTTGATCGCGGCGTTGTGGTCGCGGTCGAGTACCAGCCCGCAGGACTGGCAGGTGAAGGTGCGCTCGGACAGCGTCAGGCTTGGGTTTCGCCAGCCGCAGCCGGAGCAGGTCTTCGAGCTGGGATACCAGCGGTCGGCGACGACGAGCGTCGATCCGTACCAGCGGGTCTTGTAGGCAAGCTGCCGGCGGACCTCGGCCATGCCGGCGTCGGCGACCGCGCGGGCGAGCCGCCGGTTACGGACCATCCCGGCGACGTGCAGATCTTCGACGACGACCGTGTCGTGGGACCGGGCGAGCCGGGTCGTGAGCTTGTGCAGCCCGTTGTGGCGCTGGTTCGCGACCCGGACATGGATCGTCGCGAGCTGGGCGGCGCGCTGCCGCCGCCCAGCGCTGCCCGGCTTCGACCGGGCGTGGGCCCGCGACGCCCGGCGCAGTCGCCGTTCGGCCCGCTGGTAGTGCTTCGGGTTGGGAACGGTCTGCCCGGTCGACAGAACGGCGAGGTGCTTCACGCCGAGGTCGACGCCGACGGGGCCGCCCGCGCGTTGCCGTCGCGACGGCCGCTCGGGAACGTCGCGGTCGACCTCGACGGTGAACGACACGAACCAGCGGCCTGCGGTCCGGGACACGGTCGCGCCGAGCAGCCGCGCCCGGCCGCCAGCCGGCCGGTCAGGGCGCCCATCGGCTCGTGGACCTTCACCCGCCCGATCCGGGGCAGCTTCACGTAGGTCTCGTCAGCCGGGCCGTAGGCGCCGGTGGTGTACCGGAACGAGTCACGGGCCCTCCCGCGCTTCTTGAACCTGGGAAAGCCGACCCGCCGGCCCTTCCGCTTCCCTTGCCGGGAGTCGGTGACGTTCTTCAACCCGCGGGCAAGCTGGTCGAGCCCGGCGCGGAACGCCTCCTTCGAGCACTCGCTCCACCAGGGGGCAACGTCGTTCTTCACCTGGTTCCAGCGCAGCCGCAGCGCGGGCAGCGTCCACGGCACCGCGGTGAGCGCGTCGCCGGTCAGGCCGTAGCTCTGCTCGGCGTCGCGCTGCGCGAGCGCCGCCTTCACCCAAGCCCAGGCCCCAGTTGTAGACGAACCGGGCCGCCCCGGCGTGGCGGGCCAGGCCGGCCAGGTGGGCGTCGTTCGGGTCGAGGGCGAACCGGTACGCCTGCAACGTCGTCATTCGGCTGCCTCGGTGGCGGCGGCGACCGCACGCGTGGCACGGTTCACGGCGGCCCGGCGACCGTACAACCGGGCGCACAGCGACGTCAGGATCTCGGTGACGTCGCCCACCAGGTCGTCGTCGACCTCGCCCGGGTCGACGACCAGCAGCCGCCGGCCCTGCGCCGACAGCGCCGCTTCGACATACTCGGCGCCGAACCGGGCGAAGCGGTCGCGGTACTCGACGACGATCGTCGCCACGTCCGGGTCGCGCAGCAGCGCAAGGAACTTCCGGCGGTGGCCATTGAGTGCCGAGCCGACCTCGGTCACGACCTTGTCGACGGGCAGGTTCTGCCCGGTCGCCCAGGCTGTCACCCGGGCGACCTGCCGGTCCAGGTCGGGACGCTGGTCCGCCGACGACACCCGGGCGTACACGGCGGTCAGCCCATCGCCCGTCGGCTGGTCAGGTTCGCCGACGAGGATCAGCCCGCCGACCCTGCGCGCCGGAACTGGGAGCTTGCCGGCCGCGTACCAACGGCGCGCGGTCACATACGCCACACCCTGCGACTCGGCCCACTCCTTGAGGTTCACATGACCATCATAGCTCACTATAGAGCGCCAATGACTACTGGACGAGCGACAGTTGGCACCCTCGCGTTTGACGGACAGGATCTTGACTGCGCCCTGTACCGGCCGGCGCTGGTGGACCTTCACGTGCCCGACACCCTGGAACCGCACAAACGTCCGGGCCGGGTTGTCAGGCTGGGAGTCCCAACGGCAGCCGTCGTTGTCGACAGGCCACGTCACGGTGTCGAAGTGCCCGGCGCCCTTGAAGCGCGGGTAGCCGGGCGTCTCGCCAGCCTTCACATGGCGGAAGAACGCGGCGAACGACAGGTTGAGGCGTCGCAGGGTGGCCTACTGGGAGGAGAACGACCATCGGGCCTGAGGTGGGTCGTACGCCCGGATGTCCTTCAGCTGGGCCGACTTGGTCCCCGTACTCGACCCTGGTCTTCGACGGGTGCGCGTAGGCGCCCCGACGCTCCCGCAACGCCGCGTTGTAGAGCGCGCGGTGGTCGTTCAGCATCACGGTCAACGACGCGACCTGATGCGCCGTCGGGCGCAGCAGGAACTTGTACGTCCGCCTCACGCGCCGCCGCCTTGCGCCACGGGCGTTCGTTCTGCGTCTCGATGTACCGGGTCACCGTCCCGGCTGACACCGCGCCGACGGTCGCCACGAAGTACGACCGGGACCACAGGGTGGGCAGCCGGGATCTGAGATGCGGGAACTCGGCGCGCAGCACGTGGGACGTGAAGCCCTTCAACTGGTTCGCAACGTACGACGGGGAGTGCTTCGGGTGAGCCTTGACGAACAGGTGCACGTGGTCCGGCTCGACCTCCAGCGCGATGACCGGCCAGTCATGCTCGGCGCACTTCTCGCGCAGCAGCGCGTCAAGCCGCTCGCGCACCCCGCCGGTGAGCACGGGACGGCGATACTTGGGGCACCACACGACGTGGTAGCCGAGGTCGTAGACCCCGCCCGCGCCCGCCGTCACCTGCCGTCCCATGCCACCGACTATACCAGCGTGGCATGTCTAGTCACTTGCGGTCCGTAGCGGATTCCCCTGTCGCCTGAAGGCGACAATCCCCTCCGGACAACTCGATGGGCGGACCCGGCGAGTCTTCGGTGGATGATCTGGGCCTACATCAGGGCTGGCGGCGCGGCGGAGACGTCCCGTCCCCGCGGGGGCCTACCCGCCGAGGTGTGGGCGCTCGACTGGCACCGGCTGTGGATTATCGCCTGGTATCTCGACCAGGCGGCCGTGTGGATGCCGGAGCCGGACCGGGATGCCTTCGTGGCCTCGGTGGTGCGCCCCTGGACCCTCTGCCGCCCTGGGATCCCCCGCGGCACGGGGAACAGCCCACCCTCGGCCTCCGGCTCCACCACGGCGCGTCTCCCCCCTCGGCATCCACCGGGCCTCGACGACCCGCCACGAATGCTGTGCCCTCGATCGCCGCATACTTGATTGCTGTGTACTTGATTGCTGTGTACTCGGTTCACAGACTACACCACCGTCATCGGCGACGAAAGCCACCATCCCACCCGGGTCCGACACGTCGGCCGGTGAATGCGCAGGACCTGAGCACGGTCCACGGTCCCCTGGACCGTGCCTTGCCCCCCACAACGTGGCCACCGCGCATGGACCACCGCGCATGGGACCACCGCGCATGGGACCACCGCGCATGGGACCACCGCGCGATCATGCGGACCCGACCTCGTGAACGCTCGCGCGGGTCAGTGCTCAGGGCATCCGGGCGACACCGCCGTACCAGCTGACCTGGGCATCGGTCGGGCCGTCCGGGGTCACCTCGGCCCGCCAGCGATGGACGATCTGCACTCCCGGCTCGACGAGCTCCAGACCGTCGAAAAAACGTTCGACTTCGGCGCGGGTACGCGTCGTGAGGGGGATCCCCCGCTGCCGGTAGACCTCGACAAGCCGTCCGGCCTCCCCCGGCGCGGCATCGGCCGTGCAGTGAGTGAACGCCAGATAGCTCATAAGACCGGCGCCATGATCGTGGCTTCGGTCGTCTCCGGTGCAGTCCTCGCGGGCGCCGACGAATCCGCCATCACCCTGCTCTCCAGCTATGGGGAGAAGATCGGGCTGGCGTTCCAGATCATCGATGACATCCTGGATGTCACGTCGACCTCCGAGCACCTCGGGAAAACCGCCCGCAAGGACATCAAGATGCGGAAGGCGACCTTTCCGCAGCTCCTTGGCCTCGACGCCTCCCGAAAACGCGCGGCCGAACTGATCGACGCGGCAAGAGCGGACCTCGCCCCGCTCGGTGACGACGCGACCCCGCTCCTTGCCCTCGCTGAATACGTCTATTCGCGATCGAGATGAGCCGATGCCTGAGATACACATCAAGAACCAGAAGCCGCGGCTCGAGCCGCCAGCGGACCCCGTCCCGAAGGAGCTGGCAGCAAGCTGGTACGTCGCGCTGGCCTCCGGCGAGCTGCGCGGGCAGCCGAAGGCGTTCCAGCTGTTCGGGCGAGACGTGGTCGCCTGGCGCGAAGCGAGCGGGCGACCGGCAGTCGCGGGCCGGTACTGCCCGCACCAGGGCGCCAGCCTGGCACTGGGGGCCGTGGTCGACGGCTGCCTCCGCTGCCCCTTTCACGGCTGGCGGTTCGACAGCTCCGGCGCGTGCGTCGAGGTTCCCCGCTCCCAGCGCATTCCCACGACGGCGCGACTCGACTCATACCCGACCATCGAGCGCTTTGGTTACATCTGGGTGTGGTACGGGACCCGCACACCACTTTTCGAGCTTCCCGGCTTCCCGGCTCTTGAGGAGGAACAGGAACACTATCTGGGGTTCCGCTACACCGACTGGACCGCCGGTCACCCCCGCCAGCTCCTTGAGAACGCGTTCGACTACTTCCATTTTCAGACCCTCCACAGCCTGCCCCTGGACCGTGCGGAGTTCCGGGTCCTCTCCGATCCCGAGCAGGCCGCGGACAACGGTCCCCCGATCGACAGGGAGGCCTATCTCGGGGGCTGGATGGAAGGTGTCGTGACCCCGGGGCATCCCCTTCGTCGGCCTCGGCACTGGCTGGTCGCGGCCGGCGCCACCTTCTTCACGGGGGACGCGTTCCAGCTCCTGATCGACGGGTGGCCCGGTGGCCAGCGCTACACCGGCTATGTCGGCGGCAGGGAGATCTTCAAGTACCTGATGGGAATCACCCCGACCGCGAACGGCTCGACCATCCAGCATGCCTGGACCGGCGTCCGCCGCAGCGACCGGCGCTGGCGAACCTGGCTGAACGTGGCGATGCTCATCGGGCAGAGCAGGGCCGGGACTCTCCAGGACATGCCGATCTACGACTACACTCAGGCGCACGTCGGCACGGCCAGGATGTTCTACGACACCAACCTGATCAGGTTTCGCCGGTACTACAGGTCATGGGTGGACCGGGTGGCAGAAGGCCAGGGGGAGCCGCAGCCGGCCATGGCCCGCATCCCGGGAGCCGGCGCGTCATGACCGGAAGCATCGTGACCGGAGATCTCGTGACCGCGGAAACCGAGCCGCCGCAGCCAGGCCTGGCCGCGGGCTGGTACATCGCGCTTCCCTCCGAGGAGCTGGGAAAGCGCCGTGGCCAGCCTCTCACCCTGTTCGGCCGTGAGCTGGTCGCCTGGCGCGACGGCACGGGGCGACCTGTGATCATGCGGCGGCACTGCCCGCATCTCGGCGCCAGTCTCGCCTTCGGCAAGGTCGTGGACGGAACGCTCCGCTGCCCTTTCCATCACTGGCATTTCGACGCGGCGGGCGCGTGCACACACGTGCCGGGGACGGACCGGCTTCCCCGCCGTGTGGCGCGGCGGTCCTATCCGACCGACGAGCGCTACGGCTATGTCTGGGTCTGGTACGGGAACCCGGAGCCGAGTTACCCGGTGCCCGCCGTGCCCGCGCTGGCGGAGGGCCGCGAGGCCTACCTCGGCTACCAGTTCTCGCACGTGACCACCGCCTCGCCTCGACGAGTCCTGGAAAATGCTTTCGACTGCGCTCATTTCGGCACGCTGCACCGGGTCCGGTCAGGCGGTGGCCTGAAGATAAACATTCTCACGGAACCGTCAGCAACGGCCGAAAACGGTCCGCCGATCGGCGGTGATGCCTCGATCGCCGCGGCGATGGAGACAGATATCCTCGATCTGCCGCCGACGGTCCGGGCGCTGGGTATTCGGGCGCGGAAGTTCACTCTCCTGATCGACGGATGGCCCGGCGGCCAGCGCCTGACCTTCCTCCTGGACGGCCATGTTCTCGCCAAGGAGTTGCTTGGCATCACTCCCACGTCCGACGGCCGCACCGTCCTTCAGGGCTGGTCGCTCATCCGCCGGACGGGCAACCGGGCGCTCGACCACCTGATTCGCCTCGCCTATCGGGCCCAGCACGAGTGGGGAACCAGGGAGGACCTCAGGATCTACCGGCACGCGAGCGACGTCGACGGCACCGTGCCGGTCACGGCCGACCACGGTGTCCTGAAGTTTCGGAAGCATTACCAGCGCTGGGTTGATGCAGCCCTTCCGGACGATCGCGCGTGCATGTCGTGAGCGCCCCACGACAGCTGACGGAGCCCACCGCCCGGGAAGCCCTCAACCTCGCCGCCGGCTGGTACGTCGCCATGCCGTCACGGCAGCTCGGGTCGCGCCCTCGGGCGCTCACGCTGTTCGGGCGCCCCCTCGTCGCCTGGCGGGACGCCCGCGGCGCTGCGTCGCTGATGCGACGGCACTGTCCGCACATGGGCGCCAGCCTGGCGGACGGCAGGATTGTCGACGGCCTGCTGCAGTGCCCTTTCCACGGCTGGCGTTTCGACGCCCTGGGCACCTGTCAATCGATCCCCGGCCAGGCCAGGATCCCCGCGGCCGCCTCGCGGCCGGCCTACCCGACGGTCGAACGATACGGATACCTGTGGGCCTGGTACGGAGGTCCCCACCCCCTGTATCCGCTCCCGGAACTGCCCGCCGCCTTCGACAGGCTGGGCTGGCATCGCGGCTTCCGCCTCGCCGACAGGACCAGGGCAACGGCCCGCAGAATCCTGGAGAACACCTACGACCCCGATCACCTGGTGGACCTCCACGGGCTTGAGATCGCGGGCCCGATGACCCTCCGGCTGCTCGACAGCCCGGTGGACACGGCGACCAACGGGCCGCCCATCGTGGCCGACGCCTGGTTCGGTGCCGAGCTGACCTGGCCCCGGTACATCGGGAGGACGGGTGCCATCGCCCACGCGGTCGGCGTCAATGCCGACAGCTTCCTGCTCCGCGTGGACGGATGGCCAGCGGGCCAGCGCGTCTCCTACTACTCGGACGGCGTCCTGCGGTACCAGCTCCTGCTCGCCGTCAGTCCGGTCGGGCCCAACGAAACCATTCAACATATCGCCGTCGCGGTCACGCCCGCCGCACGCGCCTGGAAGAACATAACAAAATACCTGGTTGACAGGCTTGAGGTCACCTTTGCGTCGAACCAGGATCTACCGGTGTTCGACAGCATACGAGCGGGAGACAGGCACGGAATCTATCTTGAGAGCGAGTACGGCCTGCGGGCCTTCCGCAAATACTATCAGTCCTGGGTGGACCGGGTGAGCGTCGATGCGTGACGTACGCCCGCTGCGGGAGTTGCGTTCCGGCGACCGGGACACGGTCGGCGCCAAGGCCGCCAATCTCGGCGAGCTCATATCCGCCGGCTTTCCGGTTCCCGACGGTTTCTGCCTGCCCCAGGCGGTGTATCACCGCACGGTCGGGGACAAGGTCCGCCCACTGCTTGCGCAGCTCGACGCGGCTCTTACCGAGGACGCGACAGATGACCAGATCCGACCGATCTCGGCGGCCATGCGGGCCACGGTCGAGGCCACGGACGTTCCCGCCGGGCTCGCTGCGGATGTCGCGCAGGCCCTTGCGGCATGGCGTATCGCTGACGTCCGGGTGTCGGTCCGTTCCTCAGCGACGTGGGAGGACACCGACGCGACGAGCTTCGCCGGCCAGTATCGCAGCGAACTGGGGGTCCCGCCGGCGGCCGTGCTCGATTCCGTACGGCGTTGTTGGGGCTCGCTGTGGGAGCTTCCGGCCATCCGCTATCGGCAACGGCATGGAATTCCGCACGGTGCGGTCGGCATGTCCGTGATCGTCCAGCTGATGGCCGAGGCCGAGGCCGCCGGCGTGCTCTTCACCGTCGACCCGCGGGACGCCGCCGCCGACCGTCTGGTGATCGAGGCCACCTGGGGCTTCGGTGAGGCGCTGGTGAGTGGGAAAGTCGATCCCGACCGTTTTGACGTCGACCGGTCCGGCGCCACGCTGCGCCACGCGCACGTCGCCGACAAACGGCAGATGGTCGCGTATCCGTCGCACAGCGGTGCGGGCGGGGTCGATTTCGTCGACGTTCCGGACCAGCGACGGCGGGCACCTTCGCTCACGGCGGAGCAGGTTGCCGAGCTGGCCAGCCTCGGCCGCGCGATCGAAACCCATTTCGGTGCCCCTCAGGACGTCGAATGGGCCGTTTCCGGAACGACTCTCACGATTCTGCAGGCCCGTCCCATCAGGCTGCCGGCCGCCGATGAGCCACCGCCGCCCGCGGCCGACTGGACAAGTCCGATCGAGGGCGCCTGGTGGGCGCGGATAAGCATCTGTGATTCGTGGCTGCCCGAACCGCTCTCGCCGCTTTTCGCGTCGACTCTTTTCCCGTGCCTGGTCCGGCACTGGCAGCGGAACTGGGCCGGACCGGACTCCGCCCAACGCAACAACCGGCTGCTGCCCACACCGATGACGGGCGTCATCAACGGCTTCGCCTACCTGCGCTTCGACTATCACCTGAACCGGTATCCCCGACACGCCGCAGCCATGGTGCTTCGATTCTTCCGGTTCCATCTCGGCCCGCTGCGCAGGCAGTGGCAGCGGGGCATCCTGCCGCGCCACTCCGAACGCATCGAGGCGGCCAACCGTCGGGACCTCACCCGCCTGGACAACAACGAGCTGCTCGGGCTGATCGACGGGGTGCAAGAACTCAGCGGACGCTACTGGGGGATCATCGGCGGTCTGGCCTGGTACTGGAACGTATCGGAATGGCTCCTGGCAACCGTCTATCCCTGGGTCGCCAGGGCTGGTACGGGCGCGGGACTTCCGATCGGCCCCGGACCCCTGCTGCAGGGCTACCCGAGCCGCACTCTCGACGTCGAACTGGAGCTCGCGGAGCTCGCGCGCCATGACGCCGACGGGGCCGAGTACACGGCCGAGTTCGAGCGGTTCATCGGCCGGCAGGGCCACCAAGTGTACAGCCTCGACTTCGCCAGCCCGACCCCCGCCGAGGACCCCGAAGTCTTCAGGGCAACCATCGAAGCGTACCGGAGCGGAACGCGTCAGCAACCGCAGGAACGAATCGACGCGCTGGCCGCGCAACGGGAGGACCGGCTACGGACGATAAGAAAGGCCCTCCGGTTCGCGCCGGTGAGACGCGGCGTCCTCCACCTGCTTCTGCGGTGGAACCTCCGTCAGGGCCGGCTCCGGGACGAGGTTCTTTTTCACTTCACCCGTGGCTGGCCGGTGCTGCGCCGGGCGTACCTCGAACTCGGTCGCCGGCTGGTGGCGGCAGGCGTCCTGACTGAGCCCGACGATGTCTTCTACCTCACCGGTGACCAGGTGAAACGGCAGCTTGCCGCGCTTGACACCGGCGTGGCCGGCGACGACCTCACCAGCGTCGTCCACGAGCGGCGCCGGCTCCGCGAACAACAACGCCTGCTCAGCCCGCCGATACAGGTCCCGCAGGACGCCCGGATCTTCCTCGGCAGGAGGGACGTCACCGCCCTGGCAGTTTTCGGCCCCCGTCCGAGAGGGGCCGAGGATGACGGGCTGCGAGGCTCTCCCGTCAGCCCCGGTCGAGCCACAGCACCGGCCCGCAGAATAAGTTCCACCGACGACTTCGGCCGGCTACGGCCCGGCGAGATCCTAGTCGCCCCTCATCTCACGCCAGCCTGGTCGCCACTGCTTTCCATCGCGGCTGGTGTGGTAACAGATACCGGCGGCGCGCTGTCGCATGGCTCGATCGTCGCGCGTGAGTACGGAGTTCCCGCGGTTATGGGAGTTCACGGCGCGACCCACATTATCCAGGATGGCCAGGTCGTTACGGTTGACGGCGATCGGGGTCTCGTACTCCTGCAAGGAGTTGAACGTGGCGGCAGACTCTCCGCTCAGCAGCTGGACGCCTCCCCTCGATAACTCGGTCACCCTCCGGGCAGCCTATGAACGGATGCCGGGCTACGAGGCCGACGCGATCCCAAGATATGTTCGGCTGCTGGAGAACCCCGCGAGCCCGATCGCTCTGGCCGGAGCCGTCGACCTGTTCGGCCACGACTGCATCCACATCCTGTTGGGCCGGGGGATGCGTCCGCGAGACGAAGCCTTCGTCATCGGGGTAACCATGGGTGCCAGCGGCGAACTCAGATCCTGGCAGTACCACGCCTACCTCTTCTGCAGCCGGTATCTGTTCCGCGGGCCCTACCGCTTCGGTCCGTTCGAACGGACAATCTTCCAGCTCGGTGTCAGATTTGCGCAGGCTACCGGAATCCGTCCGCTGCACTGCGTCGGCTGGCGACAGCAGCTAGACCGAACGCTCGGCGACCTCCGATCGGACCTGCGGATCGACCTGCGGAACCTGACGACGGTATGGGAGATGGAGCAGCTGATGGCCGATTCCGCGGCCCTGCCCTTCGCCACGTAGCCGGGCCGGCGTGTCACCGGCCTTCGGAGAGCCGATCTAGGCGGGGAAGGAAGACATGGTTACCTTCAGGATCGGTGCCGGTGCCCTGCGCCGGCTCGAGCTCGCCTTCAAGATCGTCTGCTTGTCCGGCATCGCCATTGCCCTGGTCTGGTTCCTTCGTGGTCTGGACGTCACCACGTTCCGGGAGAGCATCGAGGATGCGTCGCCGGTGCCCCTGCTGCTGGCCTTCGGTACCAACCTTCTGGTCCAGTACCTGCGGGCCGCCGGCTGGCGGGCGATGCTCGCGCCGCGGCACGGGATTTCCCTGCGTCGCCTGGTCCGTCTCGAACTGACGGCCCAGGCTGCGTCGACGATCTCGCCGGCGCAGGGCGGCGAGATCGTCCGCGCGTGGATGCTGAAGCGGGACTGTGGCGTCCCCGCCTCGACATCCGGCGCGCTCCTCGTTCTGGAGAAACTGTTCGGCTCGCTCGCCATGGTCGTTCTGGTGGTCGGGACTCCATGGCTGATACCGGGACTGCCCTGGTGGGTGATCGTCGCACCGTTCCTGTTCGGGGCGGTCATCTGCGTGCTGCTGCTCGTCCTTGTCCTGTTCGCGCGGCATCCGCGCGATGCGCAGCAGAGCACCTTCGTCCAGCGGGTGGCCGACGGTATGTATGTGCTGAGAAACCCCCGGCGCATGCTTGTGATCTTCTCGTTCGCGGTCCTAGGTGAGCTGGTCGACCTCGTCGCCGTGATCCTGGTGATACACGCGCTCGACATACACCTCTCCCTTGCCGAGTCCGTGCTCGTCCTGTTCCTGATTGATCTCATGAACCTGATACCCGCCGGCCCCGGCCAGTTCGGCAGTTTCGAGATCGCCGCGGTTTCCGCCGTCGAGCTGTTTCCGGTACGGCCCGAGCCGGCCCTTGCGTTTGCCCTGCTCTTCCACCTACAGCAGCAGATTCCGCAGCTTGTGATCGGGCTGCCTTTTCTCGTCCGGGTTCCGTTTGGTAGGATACGACGAGAGCCGGTCGGGACGCGAGACGACGAGTTTTCGGTCGCAAGTCCAGAAGGCCAAAGCTGAGCGCGAGCCCGGTCTTGTCGGCAAAGATTCGGACCGGAGGTCAGAGTGCGTTGGCTCCTGCTGCTCGGAGCGATCGGATCAGAGGTGATCGCCACCTCGGCGCTCAAAATGAGCGACGGGCTCAGCCGCCTGACGCCCACCGTCATCGTCGGCGTCGGCTATCTGGCCGCTTTTATCCTGCTCGGAAAAGCGATCAAGCAGCTGGAGGTGAGTACCGCCTATGCGATCTGGTCCGGGCTGGGAACCGCGGCGATCTGTCTCATCGGTGCCTTCGCATTCGGCGAGTCGTTGACCGCGGCGAAGACAGTCGGAGTGCTGCTCGTTATCGGGGGCGTCGTAGTACTCAATCTCGCGGGTGCCAGCTGAGGCCGTCCCGTCCAGCGCCCTCGGTCACGTCTGGCAACCTCGTCGTGGCTGGCCCGCACGAAGACAACAACTGCCACCTTCCAGGCGGCGCGATGCCGTGAGTGCCACGAGGAGAGTGTTCTCACGCGATGAGCAGAAAGCTCTTCTGGATGCGATCGCTGAACGAGATCGGCGTCCTGGTCAGAGCAGTGGGAATCTATCGGGATTTTGTCGCGCAGGTGTATTTTCCGGCGCAGGGTCTTTCGCGGTGGCAGCGACTGCGGTGCGCTCCCGTCCTGCTGCTCGTCGAGTACCTCGTTTACCGGGTGGACGCGGTCGCGGAGCTAACGCGGCACGCGAGTTTCGACGATGCCGACAATCGGCGGCTGGCCATTCTGGAGGCCTACAAGGAACGGTTCCGGGCCCTGCTGCGCCGCCTGCACGCGTACAACGACGCCATCGCCGCCCAGCTTGACCTCGGCGAGGAGTTCGTCCGCCTGGAGAACAAGGCGACCTCCGGCCTGGCTACCGGCCGGGAGGACGTGCTGCGCCTCGCCGAGCTGAGATCAACCGATGTCCGCCTTCTGCACCTGATGATTTTCGCGCTTACCCGGCAGTCTGTCGACGAGCAGCTGGTCGGATTGCTCTGGCCGGTGGAGGTGCTGGCCGACATCGCGAACGATCTTTCTCACTACCAGCGAGATGTCGAGAGCTCGACCTTCAACGTCCTGGATTCGTTTACCCGACTGTACGGCGCAGCGGCGCCGGCCGAACTTCGCGCCGTGATGGATCACTACGAAGCGCAGTTCCAGACGCTGCTGGCCGGGTTCCCGGCGGATCGCCGAGCGGACCTGGCGCGGCTGTGCACGCGAAGATTCAGGCCTGGAATCGATGTGATTCCGGTGCCCCGGTTGGCGGAGAAGTCCGTCGCGCCCGGGTCCGGGTGACGGGATGAGATCCGACATCACCTACATCACCGGCCTGGTCTGCGTCTCGTTCTGGGTTGTGGCCTACGCGGGTATCATCTATCGCGGCGCCCAAGAGAAGACATTCGGCATGCCGGTCGCCGCGCTCGCCGCGAACCTCTCCTGGGAGGCTGCCTACTCCTTTTTCATCGATCCGTTTGCCGATGAGATTCACCTCCTGAGCATCGTCTGGTTTGTGATCGATCTCGTTATCCTTTGGCAGGTCTGGCGGTTCGGGCCGCGGGAGTTCGAGGACAAGCTCTCCCGTCGTGGCTTCAACATGATGCTTCTCGGTGGGGTAGCGATTGCGTTCCCGGTCGTCTACCTGGGCTTCTCGGAGTTCCACGATCCGGACGGCGAGTACACCGGCTTCGGCGTCAACTTTATGATGTCGATACTGTTTGTGGCGATGCTCCTGGAGCGCGAGAGCCCGCGAGGCCAGTCGATGTACATCGCGGTGTCGAAGTTCTTCGGAACCTTCTTCGCGTGGCTGGCGACGGCCTTCACGGTCACGACTAACAAGGCCGAGCCGTGGCCGGACAGCTTCGGCTCCTTCGTCATTGACAGCGTCACACATGACACCTACCCGCTGACGAGGCTCATCAATGTTCTTTATCTAGTGACATTTCTGGTGGACATTGGGTACATCGTGACGTTGCGGCGCCATCTCATCGCGGCCAAGATGAGCCCGTGGCGACATTTCTAAGGGCGGGAGAATCCCGGCGCGCCTCGCACCGGCGGAGCCCGGCCGTGCGCTGATACGCGCCACCGGGCCTCGCCGGCTACGGCCGCCGAGCCCTGCGGCCTACTGGAAGCGGCGAACGTAGCGATGCTGCCAAGGCGTCTCCACCGCATGGCGAGCATAGTTCGTCCGTATATAGTCAACTGCCTCGCCCGGGGCGATTCCGTCGAGCACGGCGATACAGGCGAGTGCCGTTCCAGTCCGCCCTTTTCCTCCGGAACACGCAATTTCGACGCGTTCCGAGTCCGCACGCGTCCAGGCTTCGTGAATGCTGCGTGCCGCGGCCTCTCGATCGGATGGCAGCCGGAAGTCGGGCCATCGTATCCACCGACTCTCCCAGGGGACCGCAGGTGGTTGACGTCCCACGAGGTACAGTCCGAACGATGGTTCACTTCCGTCCGGAAGCGGCTGTCGCAGCCCCCTGCCGCGGATAAGCCGGCCCGACGGGAGTGCCAACACTCCCGGCGCCCCAGGTTCCCATGTCGTCATTGTTCTGATGCTAACACCACGTCCGTCGCGACAGCGGACCGGGAAGTGGCGGGCAGCGGCTCGGCCGCGACACACCGGTTGATGAAGAGCATTTCTCCCGGTCGGGTCGAGGCTCACGACCGCCACGTGGATGCACTTCAGCGCGGCGGTCTCGTTCGGGAAGTGTCCGCGGGCCCGGACCCTGCGGGGTGCCAGAAGTCGGCTTGGACCCGTGAGCTGGGGTGATGCGACGGTGCGGCAGCCGGCATAATGGTCAGTCATGTTCGTACGCCTGCTCTATCTGATCTTCGTGCGGGTGTGTGGCTGGTTGGTTATCCTCGGTCGTTCGTCGGCGTCAAAGGATATCGAGCTGCTGGTGCTGCGGCATGAGGTCGCGGTGCTGCGCCGTACCCAGCCCAAGCCCCGGTGGGACTGGGCGGACCGGGCGGTGCTCGCCGCACTGATCCGACTCCTGCCCAGAGCGCTGCGAGCGCACCGGCTGGTCACGCCCGGCACCGTCCTGCGGTGGCACCGCCGTCTGATCGTACGGACATGGACCCATCCACAGCGGATGGGTCGGCCACCGGTCGGCACGGAGATCGTGACCTTCATCGAGCGGCTCGCGACCGAGAACACGACGTGGGGCTACCAGCGGATCCAGGGCGAGCTGCTCAAACTCGGTCACCGGGTGAGTGCCTCCACGATCCGACGGGTCCTTCAGAGCAGTCGAACACCATCACCGTCTTCGGCGCCTCCGGCGGGTTGACCGAGGTGACCTCCGGATGCAGCACAGGTGCCCCCCGTGCTACCAGCCCGTTGTAATGATCGGCGTACAGGATGCCGGAGGCGACCTGCAACGCCGACCCGGAGGCGTAGCGGACCAGCTCGGGTGACTGCCAGTTCGAGGTGTGGCTGGCCTCGGCCATCGCCTGCCACAACCCGACGTACGCGGCCACGGCCCGCTGCCCGGCGATCTCGGCGGGCGAGATCGGCGACGGCGACACCGAGGGCGATGCGGTGGCGCGCGGCACGGAGGGGGCCGAGGTCGCGGCTGGCCCCGGTTCGGAGGTGTGATCCGAACTGCACGCACCCATCACAGTGACGGCCAGCAATACACCGGCCGTGGCCCACCGCGCCGGCCTGCGGCCCGTGGGGAGTTCCGAACGAGGAGCCACTGCATCCACCTCGCAACGTCCGGCGGCGGTCCGTCCCCCCTGTGCTGCGGACCGTTTCCCTCCATGCGTACCTCGCCGGAACGCCAGCGGGCCGTTCCAACTCGGAAGTGGGAACGGCAACCCAGCGCAAAATGACCCGTTATGACCACATCGTGTCTAGTCCATACGGGTGCGGGATGTGGCATAACGGGACCATTCACCGCTGGGAAATGGGGGAATGCTGGCACCGCGCCCGCCCGGCGACACCACAGAAACCGAGGGAGGCAGCCTTCTGGGCCCCCGTTTCACCGTCGACCGGCGGCGCCTACCCGTCGTCCCGGCCGAGCCGAAGGGCCTCACCCAGATCAGCTGTGGTGGGGCTTGTCGGCCAGCGTGCGGCCAGGTCGGCGTGCAACCGCCGCAGCCGTGGCAGAAGCCGGACGGACCCCGTCGCGGCGATGATCGTCGCCGCCTCGATACCGGCTGTGCCGGCGAGGTCGGGGCTGTCGGCCTGGAGGTAGGCGGCGGCTAGGTGGCAGAGGAACTCCGCCGCCCAGCCGGAGGTGCGGGCGTCGCCGAGGCCGGCGAGTCCGCGGGTGAGGCAGGCGATCGCCTCCTCGTTGGAGGCCGGGTCGTCGCGGCCGAGGTAGCGGCAGACCCAGCCGCGTTCCAACGCGTAGAACTCCGGCGTGTAGTAGTAGATCCACGCCGGGGCCGCCTCGCCGTCCGCCGCTGCGGCGGCAGCGAGATCGGCGCCCCGAGCCAGCGCCTCGACCGCCGGCCGGCGGCGGCCCGCGAGCGCGTGGGCGCGGGCTTCCTGGTGGGCGTCGTAGGCCCGCTGGCCCACCCACACCCGCTCGTCCCGCGACGCCGCCCGCGACAGGCCCACCGCGGCGTCGAGCTGGCCGAGGTGGAACGCCAGATGACCCTTGAAGCTGATTGTGGTCGCGTGCAGGGTGGTCGCGTCCACCTCGAACGCCCACTCCGCGGCCCGGTCCAGCCAGCCACGGGCCGCCGCCCACCGGCCGGTGGAGATGTGCAGCCAGCCGGCGAACTCCGCCCACTGCGCCCCGATCTCCACCAGCGGCCCCCGCACCTGCCCCGACGCCTCGCCGATCAGCCGCTCCACCTCACCCAACTGCGCCATGACCGGGACCAGTAGCCGGGCCGAACCGATCAGGTCCTCGGTCGCCCGCTGCTCGGCCAGGATCGCCGCCAACGACGCCACCACCCGACCATCCACACGGCTCGGCCGCGACACCGCACGGCGTAGCCGCTCCTGCTCGTCACCGTCGAGAAACCCGGTCTCTCCGGCGGAGGCCATGGGCTGTGGCGCGCCGCGGTTGCCCTGCTCGTGGCGGAAAAGGTCGTAGGCCATCGGCCGGGTCCGAACCGCCCCCACAGTCCCGGCAGACTGCGTGCTCCTGCGCCCCCGAGGCGCGGAATCCACCGTGTTCCGCTGCATGCGATGGAGGAGGAGCCGGTCCTGCGGGCTCAGCCGCTCCCGATCCTCAAGATCGAGGAGGCGATGAACATCGGTGCCGTACACAACGGCGAGTAGCGCGAGCACCTGCGGAGTTAGCCGTCGCCGGTCGGGGCGCGGCCAGTTCTCCACCTCGCTCAACCGCGGAGCGGTCATCACCGGTATGCCATCTGGATCGAAGCCGGTACGGGTGGCATGAGTGTTGATCTGGTTGGCGGCTTCCTGCAACGTCCATCCGAACGCATGCCGGAACGCCGCCCGAGGGCGGAGCCGGTAGCGGCGGGCGAACTCGACCGCGGCTTCCTCGTGCGTCATCCCGGCCGCCCGCATCCGCGCACGCAACTCGTTCTGCTCCACCCGCAGACTCACCCGCGCCACCCGCCCCACCTCCATCCCTCGCGGTGACCGCGCTGGAAAGTCGAACCGCACCGCTATGGATCTCTTCCACCGTAGCGGGGACAATCACCAGCCCACCGCTCCGCCGAAGCGCGCTCGGCAGCGACACCTTCTCGTCGTCGGACTGGCACAGCAGCCGTTCTCCTCGCGACCTGACAGCGCCAGGGTTCGCTTCGATCACAAGATCAGGAAAGATCGAGTTTTCGCGAAGCCTTGACACCTGCGCCAGCGGCACCCTGCCGGGGGTAGCCGCTCAAAACGGAGAGGACCGGTACGGCTACCCGGGGCAGGGGCTATGCCGGCACAGTGAGGCTCCCGGACCACGCCAGCGCGTCCGGTCGTGCCCTCGGCACCCGGGGCACGACCGCCGTGGGTTCCCGGCGGCAGTGGGGGCAGCGGGCCGGTTGGTGCGCGCACGCGATGGCGTCGATCACCAGCCGGTCCGCCGGGCGCATCCGTGCGCGGTCGTGGACGTCCACAAGGCTGTGGACGTCGGTCCCGTACACCGAGGCCAGCAGCACCAGAGCGTGCGGCGTGGGCCTGCGCCGCGCGGACGGGTACGGCCAGTTCTCCACCTCACTGAGGTGGGGAGAGGTCATCGCAGCCCGGCCCAGCGGATCGAGATTGAGATCGGCGGCGTGGGCGTTGATGTGCCCCGCGGCCTGCGTCAAACTCCACCCGTGCGCGTACCGGAACGCCGCACGGGGCCGGTACCCGTACCGCGCCATGAACTCCTCGGCGATCTCCCCGTGTGTCCTGCCCGCATCCACCAGGGCGACCCGCAGAGCGTCACGCTCCGCTCGTACGCTGATCGCGCGCATGATCGTCCCCTCTCGGGTCACGTCGCCGGGCGGCGGGCCACGCCGGTCACGGCCTCGGGCGCGCGCTGGCTGGGCGGGGGCCAGTGCCACGGGTCCAGTCCACGCAGCGCGTCCGCGACCCGCCGCAACGTCTGCGGATCGGTGCGGTAGACGACCGGGGCCGCAGGCTCCGGCACCGCCAACGGCGCCCGCGCCGGCAGCGCCACGCCAGCACCTGCTGTCTCCGGCCGCAACCCGCCCGGAACCTCCCCCCATACGACCTTTCCACCCGATTTGACCCGGTACCAGGACCATGAGCTGCACAGCGCATCCACCAGAACCAGGCCACGCCCGTCCTCGCTGAACACGTCCGGACTCTTCATCTCGGGGCCGACGTTGCTGCTGTCCCACACCTCCACCACGACCTGCCCGCGCGTGGCCGTGAGCCGCACGGCCAGCACGTCCTGCGGACGGCTCACCTTCACCGCGTTGGACGTGATCTCCCCCACAACGAGTTCGACGGTGCCCACAGTGTCGGTGTCCACTGACCAGCCCAGCAGCGTGGCAGTGGTCCTCGCGCGCACCTCGGGCACAGCGGCGGCTGTCGGAGGGAAATGCGCCACCGCCACCCGGATCACCGCCGGCTGGTCGGCCGCTGTCATGCCGAGCCCCTCGGGCTGCGGACGGCGCGCGACGGGTGTGGATGCCGGTGATCGTGATGCTCATGTGCGGGTGTACTGTCCGCTGTCGCCGTCGATGGCCTGTGGAGTGACGGCAGGTCGCAGCCCGGCAGGACGGCGAACTCAGCCCATGCCACCAGCTCACAGCGCGCGTGTGACAGACGGCGGCTGACCTTCGCGACACGATCGTCAACGGTCAGGGGAAGACGGGTAAGCGCCTGCCGCATCCGCCCGTGCGCCCACTCGTGGGCGGTATCGAAGTCAGCGAACGCCCCGAGCGGCTGCCCGTCCGCGTCCCACACCACGAAGCGGTGTCCGTCCATGGCACCTCCCGGTCTAGCATGGCTTGATGCAACGATCCACGTTGCTGCAACAGCATGCAAGAGTCTCAGGGAAACTTTGGTTGCCGTGGTGCGTGTAGCGTCCGACCTGGACGATCACCTGTGATCCGGAGTGGAGGGGCCTGCTGATGCCTCGGCGTCCACCGTCGGCGCGTGCCCGTGGGCTCGGCGCTGAACTTCGCGACCTGCGTCTCGGCCTCGGGAAGACCAGCCGCGCTGTAGCCGAAGGCTTGGGGTGGTCTCCCAGCACACTTAGCCGGCTGGAGAACGGCCTACGCGGCATCACGGTCGAAGACGTCGCGGCGCTGCTGGTCGTCTACCAGGTCACCGGTCCGGAGCGAGATCGCCTCCTCGCGCTGGCGCGGGAAGTCGACAGGCCCGGCTGGTGGGAGACCGGCCTGCCGGGACTGCCCAACCAGCTCACGGCGCTCATCGGCTTCGAGTCGCAGGCCGAGAGGATCACCGAGGTGGGCATGCTGCTTGTGCCCGGCCTGCTCCAGACCACGGAGTACGCCCGCGCCGTCATGGTCGGCGGAGACGTCCCCGCCCACGAGATCGAAGCGCGGGTGGTTACCCGACTCGGCCGGCAAGCGCTCCTGAGTCGCGCAGACCCGCCCGAGCTGCATGTGATCATTGACGAGTCCGTTCTACGCCGCCCGGTCGGCGGCCCCGCCGTGATGGCCGCGCAGCTACAGCACATCCTCACCGCGGCATCCCGGCCCACGATCACCGTGCAGGTTCTCCTCAGCGCACTCGGGGCGCATCTCGGCACCGCCGGGTCGTTCGTGCTACTGGAGTTCCTCAAGGCGCACGCCATCGTCCACCTCGAACACCTACGCTCCAGCCTGTTCGTCGACGAACCCGGCGACGTCGCCCCGTTCATGCAGGCCCGGGATACGCTGGCACAACAGGCTCTTGACCCCACCGCATCAGCGGACCTGCTGGCATCCGTCGCAGACGAGTACCAAGGGAGGTGAGCACGACGGATCTGACCAACGCTGAATGGCGCAAATCGAGTTACAGCGCGACGCAGACCACCTGCGTAGAGGTAGCACAGGTTGATGAAGTCGTTGCCGTCCGTGACAGCAAAGACCCCACGGGCCCGGTTCTCGTCTTCACCCCCGACGAATGGGCGGCGTTTCTAGCCGGCGTACGAGACGGCGAATTCAACCATTAGTGGCGCGACATGGTGATGCAACCAGCGAGACGATACAGGCCCACCCGATCTCAGGTGCAGGGTGACCCGCAAAGTCTGTTTGTGCAGGTAGACGGTGTGAGACGGGGTGCGGGGGGCTGGGGCCGGTGGTGGTGTGAGGATCCGGGCCCGGCTGCTGTTTCGTCGCTGTGAGTAGCGCGTGTGAGGGTGGGTTCCGGCGCCGGCGGAAACGCCACCGATGACGTTCTGTGACAGCCGGTGGGGTGGGTGGGGCGGTGGGGCCGTGGGGTCCGGGGGAACAACGGCGGGCCACCACGGTGAGGGTGGCTGCGGTGAGGCAACGGGGTCCCGGTAGGACGGGGATTGCCTAGATCACCAGCCGTAGGGAGCCCCGTTGCCGGTCCAGTCTCGCATGCCCGTCACTCCCACCGATCTCGGACAGGCCGGGTCGGGGCAGCTGGTCCGGATGCGGCGGTCGCTGCGGGTCCTGGGGGCGCACGGCGGTGAGGTGCAGGGGCTCGCCGACGTACTCGCCGGGGTGCCTGACCCGCGGGACCCGCGAGGGATACGTCACCGGCTCCCGGTGATCCTGGGACTGTCCGCCGCAGCGGTCGCCGCGGGGGAGAAGTCGGTGGAGGAGATCGCGGCCTGGGCTGCGCACGCCCCGACGCAGGTCCTGACCGCTCTCGGGGCGCGGGTCCATCCGGTGACCGGGCAGCCGCAGGCACCGTCGGTGGACACGATGATCCGGGTCCTGTCCGCGGTGGACAGCTCGGCGCTGGCGAGGGCGGTCGGGATGTTCGCCGCGGCCCGCGCCCGCCAGGCCCGTGGTGGTGGGCGGCGGGTGGTCGCGGTCGACGGGAAGACCCTGCGTGGCGCGGCTGGGCCTGAGGGGCGGGCACCGCACCTGCTCGCGGTCGCCGAACACGGCACGGGTGTGGTGCTCGCCGAGCATGAGGTCGGCGCGAAGACGAACGAGGTCACCGCGTTCGCACCGCTGCTCCGCGAACTGCATTCCCATGATCCGCTGGATGGGGTGGTGGTGACCGCTGATGCGTTGCACACGACCCGCGCCCACGCCGACCTGATCGTCACCGAGCTGGGAGCGCACTTCGTGTTCACGGTGAAGGCGAACACCCCGGCGTTGTCGGTCGACTGCCACCAGGCGACCGACTGGACGAAGATCCCGATCGGGCACAGCGCCGAGGGCAGGGCCCATGGACGGTTCGAACGACGCACCATCCAGCTGGCCCAGGCCAGCGAGGCGATCCGTGCCCGCTATCCCCATGCCCGCACCGTGGCGCGGATCCGCCGTCATGTCCGGCGGACCGTGACCACCGGCACGGGCCGGGCCCGGGTCACCCGGACGATCCCGAGCACTGTCACGGTCCACGTCCTGACGAGCCTCACCCTCGACGCGGTCACACCCGCTGATCTCGCGGGCTACGCCCGAGGGCATTGGACGATCGAGAACAAGGTCCACTGGGTGCGCGATGTGACGTTCCGTGAGGATGCCTCGCGGGTTCGGACCGGCCCACTGCCCCGCATCATGACCACACTCCGTAACCTGATCATCGGGCTGATTCGCCTCGCTGGCCATAACCGCATCGCCCCGACCATCCGCAGAATCCGACACGACAACGCCCTGCTCCTGGCCATCCTCACTCTCGACAACCCCGCTGACCTGCATCAATGACTTTGCGGGTCACCCTGATCTCAGGTGGGCCTGTATCGTTCGCGTAACGATCAAGGATCGCGCGATGTCGCTCGTGAATAACGACTACATCCGTTCCGGTGCCGCGATCCCCAGCAAATCGAGTCCTTGCCTCAAGGTCCGGGCCGTGAGGTGGCACAGAGCGAGACGGTTGGCACGGGTTGAGGGGTCGGCTTGCAAGACGGGGCAGGCTTCGTAGAAGTCGGTGAAGGCGCGGGCGAGTTCGTAGAGGTAGTTGCACAGCCGGTGGGGTTCGAGCAGGCGGGCGACTTCGGTGAGGGCGCCGCCGAAGGCATCGAGTTGGAGTGCGAGAGCGCGTTCCGCTGGGTGCAGAGCCAGGGCCACGTCGACGGTGGCCGTCATGTCGCCGGCCTTGCGGAGAATCGACTGGATACGGGTGTGGGCGTATTGGAGGTAGACGCCGGTGTTGCCGTCGAAGGAGACCATCCGGTCGACGTCGAAGACGTAGTCCTTGGTGCGGCTGGTCGACAGGTCCGCGTATTTGACCGCGCCGATACCGGCGGCCTCGGCGATGTGGTCGAGGTCGTCGTCGGTGAGGGCGTGATCTTTCTCGGCGACGGTGGCTCGCGCCTTGCCGGTCGCGGCGTCGAGAAGATCCATGAGTTTGACGGTGTCGCCGGCCCTGGTCTTGAAGGGTCGGCCGTCGGGGCCGAGGACCGTACCGAACGCGACGTGCGCGACGTCGACTGCATCGGTGAGCCAGCCGGCGCGGCGCGCGGTCTCGAACACCAGCCGGAAATGGAGGGCTTGGCGGGCGTCGACAACGTAGAGGAGCCGGTCGGCGTGCAGGTCGCGGATGCGGTAGCGGATGGTGGCCAGGTCGGTGGTGTCATAGCCGTAGCCGCCGTCGGTCTTGCGGACCATCAATGTGGCCGGGTCGCCGTCGGGGCCGGTGACTTCCTGGGAGAGGACGACCAGCGCGCCTTCGCTGTCCTGCGCGATCCCGGCCGCGGTCAGCTCGTCAACGATGTCGAGTAGGCGGTCGTTGTAGAAGGACTCGCCCGCGGAGTCCGATGGTTCGAGGAGGACGCCAAGCCGGTCGTAGATCTGCCGGAAGGCGACCTCGGACTCGGCCACGATCTCCCGCCACCGGGCGACGGTGTCCTCATCGCCAGCCTGCAACGCGACGACACGGGCCCGTGCACGGTCAGCGAACCCGGGGTCGGCGTCGAACTCCTTGCGCGCGGCCCGGTACAGGCTGTCAAGCGCGGAGACCGTCGACGTTCCAGGCGCGAGGTCGTCGCTGTGCCAGGTGGCGTCTGGATGCTCGTCAAGGTATTGGATGAGCATGCCGAACTGGGTGCCCCAGTCACCGAGATGGTTCTGTCGGATGACCTCGGCGCCGAGGAAGCCGAGCACCCGGGCGAGCGCGTCACCGATGATCGTCGTGCGCAGGTGGCCGACGTGCATCTCCTTGGCGATGTTCGGCCCGGAATAGTCGATCACGGTGCGGCGGCTCTGTTCCGGCAGGTCGATACCGAGCCGTGGGTCGGCTAGCCGCGCCGCGACCTGTGTCCAGACCGTGGCATCGGCGAGGGCCAGGTTGAGGAAGCCGGGGCCGGAAACGGTCACGTCCGCGACGGCCGTCGAGCCGTCGGCACGAAGCGCGTCCGCAACCGCGGTGGCCAGGTCGGCAGGCTTGGTGCGGGCTCGCTTCGCCAGGGCCAACGCGGCGTTGGACTGGAAGTCCGCGTGTTCCGAGGGACGCACCACCGGGTCGGCGCCGGCCGCCTCGGGCAGCACACGGTCGATCGCGGCGGATACGGCGATCTCGACCTGGTTGATGAGCGAGCGTACGGTCTGCGCGGTCACGCTGAAGTCCTCCCTGGTTCGCGTGTCCATCCTCCCAGGCGCGGGCTGTTCTCCCGCGGCGGGACGCCACAGGCGAGCCAGCAGGGCCTGACGGCGGTCAGGGTGCGCTCTGAGTGGGCGTTCTGCACGCTTTCGTCGGGCCTCAGCTTGAGTTGATCTCTGGGGTGGCCGGTGGGTCGGGCTGGGGCAGGACGAACAGGCCGGGATCGGGCTCGGTGAGAACACCCCGCTCTACCAGCCGTTTCAGCCGGGCCCGCATGCTCTCGACATGCCGGGGCTCGGTGCCGCCACCCAGCGCCCGGCACACGTCCTTGGCGTGCAGCCCGTTCCCGCCCCGGGTGAACACGGCCAGCACCTCCCGATACCCCGGCGGCAGCGGCTCGGCCGGTGCGGCGTCGTTCTCGGCGGCCAGGTCCAGCACCGTCTCCCGGGTGATCTCCAACCGTTCCAGGGCACGTTCAGCGGCGGCGAGCTGCCCGGTGAGCCGGGCGATCTCCTCCCGCAGCTTTTCGACGGCCCGCCCGGCGCGGGCCCGCCGAGCCTCGATCTGTTCCAGCACCTCCCGCACCGGCACTCCGCTCGTCATTCCCGACACTCCCGCCGGTCAGACCGGCGGGTCACGCCAGGTCGGGGTGGCCGCCCCGGTCAGCCGGCGGGCCATCACCTCCACCATCGACCAGTGGATCATCGCTACCGCGCTGGCCGGTTTCGCCTCGTAGTCCCGGGCCAGCCGCCGGTGCAGCATCAACGTGCCCAGGGTCTGCTCAACCCGCCACCGCTTCGGGAGCGGGGTGAACCCCCGCGCTCCCGGCTCGCGTCCGACGACCTCGACATCGATGCCCAGACCGGCGCCGTGCTCGACGACGGTGGTCTTGAACCCGGCGTCCACCCACGCCTTGCGCACCGGCGGGGCGGCGGCGGCGACCCGGTCCAGCAGGGCGGTGCCGATGGTGTTGTCGTGCACGCTGGCCGCGACCACGACCACGGCGATGAGCAGTCCCAACGTGTCGACGGCGATCCCGCGTTTACGGCCCGGGCTTTTCTTTCCCGGGTCCAGGCCGGTCGTGCCCTTCGGGGCGTTGGTGGAGGACCGGACGGTCTGGGAGTCCAGCACGACCGCGCTCGGGTCGGCTTTCCTGCGGTGGTGCTCACGGACCAGCCAGCGCAGCAGGTCGTGGATCGTCTCGGTGGTGCCGTCGTCGCGCCACTGGCCGAAGTAGTAGTACACCGCGGACGTCGGGGGCAGGTCGTGGGGCAGGTAGCGCCACTGGCAGCCGGTCCGGGCCTGGTAGAGGACCGCGTTCACGATCTCCCGCATGTCGTAGCCACCCTCGTGCCCGCTAGCCGAGGGATGCCGGGCCTTCCACGCGGTGAGGACCGGGCGGATCAGGTCCCACGCCTCATCGGACAGGTCACTGGGGTACGGCTTGCGTTCTGCCATGTCTTCCAGCAGAACGCGCCAGCCGGCGAACGCAAGACGATCAACTCCGCACCCCAGAGATCAACTCAAGCTGAGACCCGGCGAAAGCGTGCAGAACGCCCACTGAAGCGCCTGCCGTCGAGGCTGGTCACGACACGGGCGGAGGTCAGACGGACCAGGCCACGATGCACCGTGGAGTACAGCGCCGGGTTGTCGACGTAGCCGAGGAAGTCCTCACCTGTTATGCCGCAGGGCGATGTCAGCAGCGCGTCGATCAGGTTGGCGATGGTGAACGGGGCGGGTGAGTCGAGCAGGCAGAGGGCGGCCAGGGTGATGGCACGTTCGGCTTGGGCACAGTGCCGCTGGTAGGGGCCGATCTGACCGCCGAGGAAGATGTGCTGCGTTGTCATCGCGTTGAGGATCAGGCGGAGCTTGAACACCTGCGAGTTCAGGAACCATGGCTCCACAACGACCGGGGCGATGTTCAGTCTGCCGGCGGCGTCCAGGATGAAGCCGCCGAGGGCCACGGCGATATCGACCTCCGTCGCCGTGGCATGCAGCTTCACCTCATAGGCGACCTCGGTGCAGGGCTCCGGCACGTTCGCGTTATGACCGGCTCGTCCGCGCGCCGACGGGACGGCCTGGATGTCCGTATCGTCAGGGAAAGCCGTGCAGGTCGAGCGCGGCGGTGGCGGTCTTGCAGGCCCGGCGCCCGGCCGGAACGTAGCGGTGGCCCGCGGCGCGGACCGCGTGCGCGACAGTGGCGCGGAAGATCGCGAGGTTGGCCGGGCCGCGGCGGGTCCGGCTCCGGCTCGCGTCCTCACCGAAAGTGACGTCACGGACGTGGTGCTGACGGTTCTCGATGATCCACTGGCCGCGGGCGGCGTCGGCGAGGAACCCGGCCGAGGCCTGCTCGAAGGCCAGATCCGTGATGCCGTAGACCGTCTCCCGGCTGGGTTTCCTGCCCTTCTCCCGGCGCCAGCGCTGGATCCGGACGGCCTGGCGGGCGTGCGGGAACTCGGCGTGCTCGACGGTCGCGGCCTTCAGCGTGCGGGTCTCGTCACGGCCGTGGCCATGGTCGTGGGTGGTGTCGGCGACCGGGACGTCCGCCCACGGCAACGCGGCCAGGAACGCGCGCAGCGTTGGCTGGTTGCCCTTCACGACCGCAAGGTAATGGGCCTTCTTGTCGGTGACCAGCCAGTCGAGATGGTCGCGCACGGTATGCAGAGCGTCGAAGGTCAACAGGTCGCAGGCAAGGTCGAGGGGCTCGAGGACAGGGCGGAACGCCTTCGTCTCATTGCTCTTCGAGTCCACCTCGTGCTGGTTGACCAGCCGGCCGGTCGCCTGGTCGGCGACCCCGACCAGTTGGACCTGCCGCCCGTCGGCGCGCTTCGCGCCGCGGCTGGTCTTCCCATCCAGTGCGTAGACCGCCCGCACCGCTTCTCCCGCCGCCTCGGGTGACGCCGGCTTCGGCGGGGCCGGGTCGGCCAGCGGCGGATCGAGCAGTGCGCGGGCGAGCCGCGCGTCGTCGGTGTCGTTGAGGAACCGGCGGATCGTCGACTCGCTCGGCAGCCGGTAGCCGTCAAACGGGTCGTACGGCAGCCGCAGCCGGCGCCGTTCCTCCTCCGTGGTGCCGGCGAGCCATTCGATCACGGCGGTGACCCGGTCATGGCCCGCCGCGGTCAGCGCGCACAGCCACACCGCCGCCAGCACCGCCAGCGGGTAGACCCGCCCACGTCGGCCCCGGTGCTCGCCCATCGCGTGCAGCCGCTGCCAGATTCCCTCACGCGACACCGCGCCGGCTCCCACCACACCGGCCGCGTCACGCGACAATGCCCCCACAGGCACGTGCGCTCCCGGACCACGAAGACGTTAGACACCTCCGTGATCTACAGGCGCCGTGCCTGTCTTCTTCTCAGCGACGCGTGACCTGGCCGTGTCCGCCCGCCGACCCCCGCGCCCGCCCGATCAGGGCATACCGGGACCCCACCAGCCAACTCCGGGCGGACCGGGACCTCAGCTGACAGAACCGGCCAGGGCACCGCCCAGCAGGCCAGAACAACGAACACCTGGATCGATCACGCGATCAGCGCCACCCAGGACGCACGGCCACGATCACACCAAAGCGCGAACGTGCCGGAGCCCTGGACCTCGGTGTCGAGCCGGAGCAGATGGGTCGCGTGGAGGGCGATCACGGCGTCTGCCAGTCGGGCACGCACGCTCTCGGACAGCGGCGGGCCGACAAACAGCAAGTCGAGATCCGCGTCGTGCGCGGCGGAACCGGCTGCGTGGGAGCCGTAGGCGATCGCGTATCCGCGCGGGCCGAGGAACTCTGCGCGCAGTCGGCCCGCGTCCGCCAGCGCCTGCGCGATGCCAGTCACCGCTGTGACGGAAGGTGATGGTGGGGATCACCGGTGACCTGAAAGTCAATCAGGTGGATGCCGCTGGGCAGCACGACCTGACCCGACGGGCGGGTGTGTGCGTCCACGAAGGCAGTGACCTCGGCCTGAACTTCAGGATCACGGACAAGGGCTGGCATGTCCTTGAAATGCAGCCGGTTGAACCATGCCATCGCCGCATCGCGGCTGTCCGCGAGGGCGACACCGGCCGCGCGGATGTGAGTGAGATGGCCGATGGCGCGGTCCTCAGCCAGTCGCAGTTCCTCCAACAGCAGAAGGCGGGTGTACTCGCGTCCGCCATCGGGGAACGGGGCGATCCTTTCCCATGCCCAGGTCACCAGCCGCTGTTCCGGGGTCTGCGAATCGAAGAACAGAACGAGGAGATGACCGCCATCAGCGACAAGTGACAGCATGTCGCGCACCAGGCTGCCCGCCTCCCGGCGCGCCGCTCCTTGATCAGCCACCGGCTGGATCCCGTCCCCTGTCATCTCCTCGAAGAACTCACCCAGCGGGTAGCTCAGCGACCAGAACGCCCCGACCAGGTCAAACCCGCCGGCTCGGCCGTCGTCGAGCAGCCGTGACACGGCGAGCGGGATGTCGGCCTCGTGAGCCTCCGCTTCCGGGAAACGACTACGGAAGGTGTCGAGCATGGCGGCGCTGGAGTCGATCGCCACGAGCCTGCGTGCGTACGGGGCGAGCCGGGCGGTCAACCGTCCGGTGCCGCACCCGAGTTCCAGCACGTCGAGCGCTTGGCGCGGCGCACCGAAACGCGCCTCGATGATCTGCGCGATCATGTCCCCGTCGTCTCGACCGCTGTAGTAATGCGCGGGTAGTACCGCCTCGTAGATTCCTTCGGTGCGGTAGACGGCTTTGAATCCCGGCGTGGCCGGTACGTCAATGCTCCGGCTGTCGCCTGCTGCGCCGTTCATGCCCGGTCCTCAGCGTGCTCGCTGGCTTCCCACGCCTGTCCCAGCGCGACGGCGTGGTCAAGGACACCGGTCATATGCTCGGCCTCGATATGGGGGTTGGCTGCCATGAATCGCAGCGGATAGACGGTGGCGCCCTTGCGTAGGATCCCCGCGTCGTCGCGGATGCTGAACTGATGCAGATGCCAGATACCTTCGGCCAGCATCCGCTCGTGGATCCATCGGTTGGCATGGTTGACCAGCTCGATGGCGGAGACATGATCGGTAGCGTTGGCATAGCTGACCGGTAGGTAGAGGAACGCGACCGCGAGCAGGTCCGGCTCATGCAGTCGAATCGTCCGCGGACAGGCATCGACCAGCGCGGCGAACCGCTGCGCGTTCGCAACCCGCTTCTCAGCCATCGCCGCGAGCCCTGTTCTGCCGTGCGTGCGCATCAGCATCCACAACTTCAACGACAGCCAACCCTTGGTACCGACAAACGGCGTCACCTGCCCGAACGCGAAATCCTCCTGCATGATCAGATCCGAGTAGCTGGCGATCGTTCGCAGGCTTGCTGGCGTGCGCACCAGCAACGCGGACAGCGCATGGGGCACGGCCATGACCTTGTGCGGGTCCACCGTCACGCTGTCAAACCCGGAAATTCCAGCAATCTTGTGACGGAGGTGATCGCTGAATGCGCAGAGCAGCCCCCAGCAGGCATCTGCGTGCAGCCAGATCCGTTCGTCGGCCGCGCGGGTGACATCGTGCACGCCTTGGAGGTTCTCGATCGTCTGAGTGCGACTGTCGCCGGCGTAGGCCACCACAGCCATCACTCGGCCCTGGTTCTCCGCAAGAGCCCGTTCCAATTTCGCCAGGTCGTAGCGGAAACCCGCAGTGTCGACCTCGATCAACTGGCTACCAGCGCCAATCCACGCCAGCGCGCTCTTCACACTGTAATGACCGATACCACGGGGAACGACGATCGCGAATCTGCCGGGGTCGGTCACACCACATTCCATCGTGCCAGGCGCCGCGTGCTCTCGGGCCAGCATCATCGCGACCGTGTTGCTCATCGTCCCGCCATGGGCGATGACACCACCGACATCCCACACCGTCATCACATCCTGCACGGGAGGGTTGGTGAAGCCGAGCAACTCGCGCAGCCACCGCAAGACGGTGATCTCGATGAAGGTGGCGCTCGGCGAGTCGAAGCTCTGGTTGATCAGGTTCTGCTGGGTGAACAGCGCGAGCACGCCGCCCGCGAGCGCGGCAACGTCGTCGCCTGTATCCCCGAAGCCCAGGAAGCGTGGACTCGCCTCGTTCTTGCACAGAGGCAGCCAGGGCTCCGGCACGTTCGCGCTTTGGTGTGATCGTGGCCGTGCGTCCTGGGTGGCGCTGATCGCGTGATCGATCCAGGTGTTCGTTGTTCTGGCCTGCTGGGCGGTGCCCTGGCCGGTTCTGTCAGCTGAGGTCCCGGTCCGCCCGGAGTTGGCTGGTGGGGTCCCGGTATGCCCTGATCGGGCGGGCGCGGGGGTCGGCGGGCGGACACGGCCAGGTCACGCGTCGCTGAGAAGAAGACAGGCACGGCGCCTGTAGATCACGGAGGTGTCTAACGTCTTCGTGGTCCGGGAGCGCACGTGCCTGTGGGGGCATTGTCGCGTGACGCGGCCGGTGTGGTGGGAGCCGGCGCGGTGTCGCGTGAGGGAATCTGGCAGCGGCTGCACGCGATGGGCGAGCACCGGGGCCGACGTGGGCGGGTCTACCCGCTGGCGGTGCTGGCGGCGGTGTGGCTGTGCGCGCTGACCGCGGCGGGCCATGACCGGGTCACCGCCGTGATCGAATGGCTCGCCGGCACCACGGAGGAGGAACGGCGCCGGCTGCGGCTGCCGTACGACCCGTTTGACGGCTACCGGCTGCCGAGCGAGTCGACGATCCGCCGGTTCCTCAACGACACCGACGACGCGCGGCTCGCCCGCGCACTGCTCGATCCGCCGCTGGCCGACCCGGCCCCGCCGAAGCCGGCGTCACCCGAGGCGGCGGGAGAAGCGGTGCGGGCGGTCTACGCACTGGATGGGAAGACCAGCCGCGGCGCGAAGCGCGCCGACGGGCGGCAGGTCCAACTGGTCGGGGTCGCCGACCAGGCGACCGGCCGGCTGGTCAACCAGCACGAGGTGGACTCGAAGAGCAATGAGACGAAGGCGTTCCGCCCTGTCCTCGAGCCCCTCGACCTTGCCTGCGACCTGTTGACCTTCGACGCTCTGCATACCGTGCGCGACCATCTCGACTGGCTGGTCACCGACAAGAAGGCCCATTACCTTGCGGTCGTGAAGGGCAACCAGCCAACGCTGCGCGCGTTCCTGGCCGCGTTGCCGTGGGCGGACGTCCCGGTCGCCGACACCACCCACGACCATGGCCACGGCCGTGACGAGACCCGCACGCTGAAGGCCGCGACCGTCGAGCACGCCGAGTTCCCGCACGCCCGCCAGGCCGTCCGGATCCAGCGCTGGCGCCGGGAGAAGGGCAGGAAACCCAGCCGGGAGACGGTCTACGGCATCACGGATCTGGCCTTCGAGCAGGCCTCGGCCGGGTTCCTCGCCGACGCCGCCCGCGGCCAGTGGATCATCGAGAACCGTCAGCACCACGTCCGTGACGTCACTTTCGGTGAGGACGCGAGCCGGAGCCGGACCCGCCGCGGCCCGGCCAACCTCGCGATCTTCCGCGCCACTGTCGCGCACGCGGTCCGCGCCGCGGGCCACCGCTACGTTCCGGCCGGGCGCCGGGCCTGCAAGACCGCCACCGCCGCGCTCGACCTGCACGGCTTTCCCTGACGATACGGACATCCAGGCCGTCCCGTCGGCGCGCGGACGAGCCGGTCATAACGCGAACGTGCCGGAGCCCTGCAGAGGCAGCACGGTGTCCGTGAACTCAGCCAGGACCTCCTCAATGCTGCTGGTGTAGTCCGGAAGCTCCGACAACAGCAGGTCGCGGATCTGGGTGGGAGGCAGCCGGGCGCGGTAGATCTCTGGCTGGAGCTTGAAGTCAAACCCCAGCTCCAGCGCGTCTGCCAGCACGCGGCGGGCTCTGCTCTCATTGGGTGACGTAGCCGGACTTCCCGCCGAGAAGATCGCCGAGGGAGCTTCCACCGTCCTCCTCACCAAGCCAGCACCTAGAAGACACAGACCATCACTATCAGTGATGATGATGGTCGTCATACTAATCGAGACTTCCCACAGCTTCCAGGCATTTCCCGCACGTCACCCGCACCCCTCCGAGGCCGGAACTGCGCCGACAGGCACAATGGGTGCCGTGCCGATCCCCACCGCCCAGTACGAACCGTGGATGCGTCGTGCTCTCAAGCTGGCCACGACCCTCCCTGACCCCGGAGCCGACGACCCGCCGGTCGGGGCAGTCATCTACGGACCGGACGGGACCGAGATCGCGGCAGCACATCACGACCGCGAACGCACCGCGGATCCCACCGCCTACGCCGAGATCCTCGCGCTCCGCCAGGCAGCCCAGGCGCTCGGAACCTGGCGCCTCACCGACTGCACCCTCGTAACCACCCTCGAACCAGGCACCATGTCTGCCGGCGCGATCGTCCTCGCCCGCATACCACGCCTCATCATCGGCACCTGGGACAAATACAACGGCGCGGTCTGCTCCCTCTGGGACGTCGTGCGCGACCGTCGTCTCAACCACTTCGTTGAAGTCATCCCCGACGTGCTCAAGGACGAGTGCGACGCCTTGCTCGACTCCTACCTCGACTCGCCGAGCAACCTCGCCCGAGGCTGATCGACTGAGCCGACAACTCTCGCCGTCCCGGCGCGCCGATCAGACACCCCTTGGTCGTCGCGCAAGATCGCTGTGCAATTTGCGTGCCAGCGCGTGTAGTCACAATGGACCAGTCGGTTGGGGTCATTGATCGCTGGCATGCCGCCCAGTGGCACAGCGTCGCAGGTCAGCCCTTGGTAGGCCAGCGGGGCTTGACCTCGGCCGCGATCGTGATCAGCCGGCTCCCCACCCGGAACCCGCCGTTCACTACGCCCACAAAGCAGCGTGATCTCAGGCACAAACTCTTCGGGCTATTTGTCTTGAATGCCGTGAATGTCGACTTGCGGTTCTGTGTGTCGTCGGACCCCCCGCTCGTCTGCCAGGGGGAATGCGGGTGGGCGGCGCGGATTTTGGGCGTTGGTACAGGTCAAGCGTGTCTGACGCCCACCCGAGGTGTTCTGGATTGGCGTCGTGGGTGGGGTTCTCCCGAGGTCGTGTGCGGGGTATCGGAGGGTGGCCTGTTGGTGGTTTGGTCTCGGTCACGATCGGGGTAGCTTTCTGGGATCGTGTCGATTGCTGCCGGTATGAGGTCTTGTTGGTGCAGTTGTACCCGCGGTGCCGTCCCGTGTCCGCCACGCCTGCTGCTGAGCGTTCACGGGACGCCGGCTCACCGCCGCCGCGGGTGGCCCGTCCAATCGGGCGTTTCCTGTCGTACGGGTCTACCGGGATTGCGGTCTCGGTCAGCGCCTGGTCAGCCGGGCGGTTGCCGGCCTCGCCCGCCGACGAGGACGTGTGCCCTCGCGCGGCGGCCTGAGCGGGGCGCCGCGGGTCCCGATGTCCCGGCCGGCGTAGCCGCCTGGCGCGGACGTGCCTGTTGCGGTCGGAGGCCGGTAGTCGTCGCGTCGGTCGCGGCATCCCTCGCGCCCGGTCGGGCGGTCTGGCGTGGTGGGGACGGGCCTGCGCGCGCACCTCCGGCACCGACGGGCCCGTAGTGGCGCCTGCGCCTCCTGGTAGCCCCGCCTGTACCGCCGTGCTCCCGTCGTCCGCTCCGCCCGTCTGCAAGCCCGTCCTGCTCTTGGGAGACGCCTCCGCGTGATCACGAATCCTCCGCAGCAACGCCATCTCGGCCGCCGTACCTACGCCCGACCTGCCACCCGCACCGCCACCGGATACGACCACCTGCTCGGGTTGGCCCGCCACCTCACTGCCCGGGACCGGTGGATCACCCGCATGATCCATGAGCATCGGGTCCTGACCACCCACCAGATCGCCCAGCTCGGCTGGACGTCGCGCCGCGCGGCGAACATTCGGCTGCTGGAGCTGTACCGCTGGCGCGTCCTGGACCGTTTCCAGCCACTGGCCGTGAGTGGCCTGGCGCCCATGCACTACGTCCTCGACGTCGCCGGCGCGGCCGTGCTCGCCTACGAGGATGGCGTGGACCCGAAGAAGACCGGCTACCAGCACGACCGGGCGAAAGGCATCGCCCATTCCCTGCACCTGGCCCACCGGGTCGCGGTCAACGAGGTGTTCACCAGCCTCGTGTACCACGCCCGCCAACCCGACACCGCCGGCACACTGACCGCCTGGTGGTCGCAGGAACGCTGCGCCGAGCACTTCGGCGACATCGTCCGTCCCGACGCCTACGGCCGCTGGACCGAACGCGGCGCCGAGGTCGAATGGTTCCTCGAACTCGACTACGGCACCGAAGCGATGCGCCGCCTCGCGGCGAAGCTCCTCGACTACCAGCAGCTCGCGACCGCAACACGGATCACGACCCCGGTCCTGTTCTGGTTTCCCACCAGCCGCCGTGAGACCGCGGCCCGCCAGGCTCTGACCCGCGCCCTGGGTGACCTTGACCGGCCCGCGCTGGTGCCTGTCGCGACGACCGCGGCCGACCTCACCGCACCGGACGACCACCTGGACCCCACCCTCGTCCGCTGGCTTCCCCTGACCCCGGCCCCGGCCGGTCCCGGCCGTTTCGCGCTGCACCAGCTCGACCAGCTCTGGCCCGACCGTTCCGCCCCCGCCCCCAAGACTGAGGACGCCGATGTCCCGGACAAGCCGGGACGGCTGCGCCCACCCCAGCCCATGCCCCCGACCGGCCTGCACGGGCAGCACACCGCCGCCTGATTCCTGCTGTCACGACGGTCCCGTCGCGCGTCCCCCCGTGACCGGGCGCGCGGCGGGACCGTTGCCGTTTCCGGGGCCATCGGGTCCGGGCCGCAGCCCGACCTCGCGGTCTGCGGCCTGGACGGTCGGGGTCTCACCCGCCCCGCATGGGGGATGAAGGGGCGGGTCCGACCCGCCCCCGGCCTGCGGCCGGGGTGCCAGGCAGGTTCGCGTCGCGCGGACGGTCGGGCCGTACCCCACCCGTATTTCGAGTGTGAGGCCGACGCAGACCTCGCCACATCCGACGGACGAGAGGACCTGGGCCGTGAACACCGACACCTGGACGCTGGTCGAGGACATCACCAGCCGTGTGCAACACGCCGTCCGCGGCGGCGACTACCCCGCGATCCTGGGCTTGCACGGCACCCAGAATCTGGTCCTCACCGACCGGCCCTATCTGATCAGTTGGGCGACGGCGCTCGCGTTCGAGATCCGCGCCGCCGCGCACGCCCAGAGCAACGCCACCCACCGGTGGGTCTTCGCCGTCCCCCAGGTCTGGTACGAGGACGGCGACCTCATCGAGGCCAGGCCCCTGTTCACCGCACCCGTGCAACCGGACGAGCAGGAAGCGATCACCTGGATGAGCTGCGACGACACCGACGGCATCGACTACGGCCGCGTCCCGTTCACCCGCCGCCCAGGCGGTGAACCCGTCTTCGACGATCCCGAGTACTTCACCAGCCCCGTCCGGCCTCTCCAGCGCACCCCGGGCGCCGCGCTGCACCGCCTGCTCACCGCGGGCATCCCCGACCTCGCCTCACACCTACCCGCCCACCCCTGACCCCCACCATGGCCCGCCGTACCAGCACCGCCGCTCGCCCCGGGCAAGGTCCGAGTCCGGGCCTTGCGGCGGGTTCGGTCCGGTCCGGGTCGGGACCCGGACCGGCGGCAGCCGACGACCGGTCCGGACCCGGCGCGGGATGTGACAGCGACCATGAGCAGCAGAACCGACCGGGACGAACGCAGGTCCGCCCGCCCGCTGGGGACCACGTCCCAGGACATGCGTCCACGCCGCCGTTCCCGTGACCGGGTCAGCGGCAGTAGCTGCGGGCAGCAAGGCATGCGCGTGGACACGGCCTCACTCCCGAGTGGCTATGTCATCGACTCTGGGCACCTTTTGTCGGTGAGTGCCGACCGCGACCGATGCGGGCGTCGGAGGGTGTCGGCGAGTTCGGGCACGAGTGGTCCGGTGACTCGCTGGACGTTCGCGAAGCTGCGTGGGCCGCTCTCAGTTCATGATGTTCTGAGTTCAGGTTGAGCTGTACTCTCGGGTCGTGGCGACGATCGCTTCGGACATTGAGGTACTGGCGCGGGTCGGCCGGGCGTTGGCTGATCCGATCAGGGCCCGGCTGCTGCTGGCTCTGCGAGACAGCCCGGCGCATCCGGCTGATCTGGCGGAGGCGATGGGGATCTCCCGGAGCCGGCTGTCGAACCATCTGGCCTGTTTGCGCGGCTGCGGTCTGGTGGTCGCGGTTCCGGTCGGTCGGCGGACCCGCTATGAGCTCGCGGATGCCCGTCTCGGTCGTGCGATCGACGAGTTGCGGGCGGCGGTCATCGCCCTGAGGCAGGACACTGGCTGCCCGGACGCGGCGGAGAAGGGCTGCTGCTGAGATGGCCGTCTCGCTGCCGTGGGGTCCGTCGCCGGGCCGGCGTGACCTGCTCGCCCGGCGGATCCGGCTTCTGGTCGGGGTCACGATCGCCTATAACGTCGTCGAGGCCGTCGTCGCGTTGACGCTCGGCGCGGCGGCGTCGTCCACCGCGCTGATCGGTTTCGGTTTGGACTCGGTCATCGAGGTTTCCTCCGCGGCGGCGGTGGTCTGGCAGTTCTCCGCCTCCGATCACGCTGTGCGGGAGGCGCGGGAACGCCGCGCGCTGCGGATCATCGCGGTGTCGTTCGTGGCGCTCGCGGTCTATGTCACGGTCAACGTGGTGCGGTCCCTGACCGGCAGGCAGGACGCGGACGGTTCGGTGCCGGGGATCGTCCTGGCCGCGGTGTCGCTGGCGGTGATGCCGTTCCTGTCCGCCGCGCAGCGCCGGACTGGCCGGGAACTCGGTTCCGCCTCCGCGGTGGCGGACTCGAAGCAGACCCTGCTGTGTACCTATCTGTCCGCGGTCCTGCTCGCGGGTCTCCTCCTCAACGCCACCCTCGGCTGGTCCTGGGCGGACCCTCTCGCAGCTTTGGTGATCGCGGTGATCGCGGTGAAGGAAGGCCGTGACGCGTGGCGCGGCGACGTCTGCTGTCCCACCCCGCCGCCGTCATCCGTCCCCGGGGCCGGTGGGCAGCCGGCCAGGTGCGGATGCGCACCGGGCTGCGTCTGTTGCGGCTGACGCTGCTCCTGGCACTCAGGGGCCGGGTCGTTCAGTGAGTGTCGGCGGTGCGGGCGCGGGTCTGCGCGAGGCGGTAGGAGTCGGTGCCGGTTTCGAGGATGGTGCCGCAGAAGGTGAGGCGGTCGACGATGGCGGCGCAGAGGCGGGGGTCGGTGAACGTCTTGGTCCAGCCTCCGAAGCTTTCGTCGAAGGCGATCGCGACGCTGGCTTTCTCCTCGCGTTCAGTCAGACCTGGAAGAGGAGTTCGGAGCCACGCCGGTCGAGCGGGAAAAGAGCGGAAACGCCTGGCGGGCGTGAAAGAATGACCGGCGACGCATCGACCTCCCCACCGCTGGACCGGCCGGCCGGCTGTGATGCCCAGCGGCCTTCAGGCACGCGGTTGTAGGAATCGGCTAAATAAGAACGAGCAGTCATATCGGCGCGCTTCGGGCGGGTAAGCAGTCCGCGAGCGCCTCCAGGCAGCCCAGCCGCGCGGCGGCGTACGGACAGCGAGTTGCCAGCGATCTAGCCAGCGAGGCGTTCGTGCTGGTCAGACGTCGTGCTCAAAGAGATCTACCGTTACGTCTCGCGCCGTGCCCATGCCGGCGCCGGAGATCATCCTCCACCAATCCCCCCAACGGCAAACCCCCTTCCCATCCGCTGGCGACACCGGTAGCCACAGTGGTCACCTATTTGAGCCGCTACCCCCCAGAAGCACAGCGGCGCAGGTCAGCGCCTATACTGCACGACCCAAGCACCGCCCGACTTGGCTCCCCAGGAGCCTGGATGATAGTCGGATGGCCGCTGCTGGCGTGCGTGCTGTGCCGCGGTCTGCGGGGACCTGCGAACAGACTCTTCTCCCCACTATTCCATTTCCTGGTCGTATTTCATTGCATTTCCCCGGGTTGCATTCCTCTGCTTTCGCCTTTCGCTGCCCCGTCTTTCTATCTCTTGGGGTCGTCGTCTCGTTTCGATTTTTCCGGCAACAATCCACAGAAAGGTCTCTGACCTGCGAAAACGCGATCCAAGAAATCCCCAGAAAAAGCGGCCGGAGGTATTGATTTCACCGCCCGGGAGAGGGATTATTAGATATCGGCAGTTGCGCGCGGCGCGCGACGCCAAATCCCCCCTCTTTCCGTGTGGAGACTTTCATGTCGCATGCGTTCTTTTCCCGCGAGATTCCGTCGACCGTTCCCGCTGAAGCCGCCACCCGCGAGGACATGGCGCGCGTCACCGAAGCCGACTGGGCGGCGATCGTCACCCACGCGCACCGGTACTGCTGGAAGGTCGACGGCTCACGGTCCCGCAAGCGGGCCGACCGCAGCGCCACCATCACCCGCGACGGCCACGCCGCTTACGGCACCGATGACGTGTCCGACGACATCGCCCACGACGCGGTCCTGATCTACGCACGCAGGCTCGGGATGATCATCCGGGGCTGTGTCGTTGCCTCCATCGACGTCACCACCCGCGAAGCCGACCGGTGGCAGTACCAGCCCCACGACGCGGACATGTTCCTTGTCGACCGTGCCACGATCCGCAGCTGGGCGGTCACGGACGCCGCGCAGCGCAACGGCTACCGTCCCACGCGCCGTGACACCAGCCCCGAAGAGCTGGAGACGCAAGCGGAGCATCTGGCCGCCGTGACCTACCTGTCCGGAGTCAGCCACGTGGTGTTCGCGGCAGCATGGGGAGACGGACGGGACTTCCCGATCCTGCGGCGGGTCATCGCCGTTGCCGGCGCCGCCGAGGATCTGGGACGTACCGGCGTGTTCGCCATCGTCGCCCAGCAGATCTACGGCGGAAAGTACGGATCACGCCGCTCCGTGATCAAAGTCCGTGACGCCGCACTCGCGGAAGCACGCGAACTCACCGCCCGCTGCGACAGCATCCGCGACGCTCTCACCCACCACGACCGGCACCGACGCACCACCACCACCGACTGACACCACCCCAACCCCCGGAGCCTCCGAGCACACCGCTCGGAGGCTCCACCCATATCCGCAGAACGCCACCACCCCCGCCCGCCGTAACGACGGTCCGGCCCGTCCACCGCTACCACCGGTCCCGCACTGGCTCCGCCGGTCCCGCCGGAGCCGATCTCGGTTCGTCTGTCCCGCCGGCCGTGCCGGTGCCGCTGACTCCGCTGGTCCCACCGGCCAGTCTGGCCGCGCGTCCAGCTCCGGCCGTACCGGACGCGCAGGTGGCGCCGGTCCTGCCGGTGGTGTCGGTTCCTCGGTTCCCGCCGATCCTGACCGGTCATGCCGCTCAGCCTCCGACCCCGCGCCGGTCCGCCTGGCGGCGCGCTTCAGCTCCGGCCGCGCCGGTCCCGCTGGTGCTTGGGTCCGGGTTCCTGACCCGTAGGGCATGGCGGCCGACGAAGATCGCTGTGCAGGTCGGATGCCCCCGCGCGTGTAGTCACGATGGACTGGCCCATGTGGACCAATGATCGCTGGCACTGGCCGCGTTGGTCACAGCGTCGCAGGTCAGCCCCCTGATACCACTGGACACACCGGAGGCGCTGATTGCACGTGTCCGCTGTGACGTCGCATCCTGTCCAGAGGGGCCGCGCTACCGGCACGGTGCCGGCGCGCCGCCCAGGCCGCTGGCCGTTCACCGCGTGCCACCGTCACGGCGCGGGCAACGGCGCCCCCGTGACGGTGGCACTCTCGTGGATGACTCTTCCCCTGCCACGCTCGGCCCGCGCAAAAGAGACGCCGGGGAAGGCGGTTCCACACGCCAACATGGCTCTTGGTGGCCATAGCGGGCAGATACGCCGAACCCCCGGCGTCGTCTGCGGGGGCTTCGCCGGTGGTGTGGGCTACCGGGGATCGTTCAGGTCACGCCACACGATCCGCACCCGCTGAACATCATCACCCTCCACGGTGCCGTTGCCCCCGACGATCACACCGTCGATCAGTTGCGTGAGGATCACCCGCTTCGCCGCGATGTCCTCGCCCAACGCGTCCCAGCCCGCGGCCCCGTCCACGGGCAGCGTGGCGCGCCGCCGCGCGCTGGTGTACATCCGGGTCTGCGCCTCACGGATCTGCCGGCCGATGGCCCTGTGAGCGTCGTCGTAGGCGTCGTCCTCCATCTTCCCGGACGCCCACCGGTCCGCAAGCGCGCTCTTGCGGGCCTCCAACGTCGCCAGCTCAGCGGCCACCGGGTCCGCCGTCGCGGCAGGCTGGAGAACCAGCACGTCAAGGCGCTCCCGCACGGCCAGGCCCACCAGGCCGACCAGGAAGCTCTCCCCGATCCGGACCTTGGCCGCACACCGGCCGTCGCGGCGCTGGCAGTACAGCCGCGTGCCGGTCGCGCCGTTCCCGGTCAGCTTGTGCCCGCACGACGCGCAGTAGACGAACCCGGCCAGCACCCGCCGGACCCTCTCCGCGTCGGTGTTGGTCCGCCGCGCCGCGTCGGTCAGGATCGCCCGGACCTGCTCCCACGTCTCGACATCCAGGATCGCCGGCCACTGCGCCTCACCCATGACCGCGATGGCGCCCGTGCTGCGCCGCGACCTCCTCGTCTGATAGCCACGCATCCCGATCAGACGCGGATTGACCATCAACTCCTTGAGAGTGGTGGCATCCCACGCCCGGTACGGACACGGACAGTCCACCCACGCCCGACGGCCCTTGACGTTGTTCACGCAGGCCGCCCGGTGGGCCTTCGTCACGGTCGGGACCCCGGCCGCGTTGAGGGCGCGCGCGATGCTCCCCAACGGCACGCCCGCGAGGATGTCAGCGGCGATCCGGCGAATCGTTGCCGTCTCTTCCGGAATGACAGCGTGAAAATCCCGCACGGGCCTGCCCAGATGGTCGGTAGCCACCACCGGCCCATAGCCGAACGCCCTACGCCCGCCATGGTGGCGGCCCTGCTCTGCCCGCTGCTTGGCCGCGCGGGATACCCGTTCCGCCGTGCGCTTGGCCTCCGCCCGGTCGATCGCTCCCATGAGATCGACCATGAGATAGCCGTCCGCCGTGGTCGGGTCAGCCTCCGAACCCCGCACCGGGATGATCCGAATTCCCTTGGCCTCGAACAGGTCAAGGACACGAACCCGGTCCTTCGCCGATCGAAAGAACCGGTTCGACGTCCACGAGATCACCGCGTCGATCTCACCAGCGGCAGCCATGACCAGGATGCGCTCGAACTCCGGCCGGTAGTCCTTCGTGGCCGACAGATCGTTGTCGGTCAGCACGTCGATCAGGTCGATGTCGTCCCGCCGGGCGGCATGCTCCCGGATGTCCTCATCCTGGCGAGTGACCCCGGCTTCCAGCCCTTCGCGGTCATCGGAGATCCGCCGATACCCGATCGTGCGCAACATGCGAACCACCCCAGAACCGTACGCGGCGTCCTGAGCGTCCGACCAGAGCGTGACATTGGGTATCACGCGGCCACGCCCCCCAGCCCCTGACCGCACTTCGCGCAGCGGGACTGATCGAAGATGGTGGGCAGGTGGGGGCAGGGAACAAGCGGCAGCCGCTGGCCGGGCGGCCACGCCCGGCACGTGAGCGCAGACCGATCAAACGGCCGGTAGTAGACGATGGCCCCGCCCTCATCCAGACGGGAGACGTAGTCCACCCAGCCCAGCGGCATAGCCATCCCGACCCGGACGTCGGCAACATCAACCGTGACCGGCCCATCGTCATCTGGGGCCATCGCCCGGTCGAGGGCCTCGCCAGGCTCGACACCGAGCACCGTCCGGCCCGCCTCGGTCAGGACGTATGCCAAGATGGTCACGGTGCCGCCGTGCAGGCTCAGGTCTCCCGCCGGCTCCCGGACCACCCAACCGCGACGCTCGATCGCCTCGAACGTGTTCCCAGCGACACGGACAGGGCCGCTATCCCGCTCTCCGTAGTAGCCGTGACCGAAGCTGTCGGCCCGGTAGTACAGAACACCCGCGTGGGCGAAGGTCAGCGCGCGGCGCTGAGGGTCCGACAGCCGCGGGGCCTTACTCGCATGTGCGTCCATAGGATGGACGGGTCGTTGTCCACGTAGATCACCCGCGTGTCGGGAGCGATACCCTGGGCGACCTCATGCAGGTTCGGCGAGGTCGGGATGCCGGTGCCGATGTCAAGAAACTGGCGGATACCCGCCTCCTTGGCAAGGAACAGGGTGGCGCGGTGGACGAACGCCCGGTTCTGCTGGGCGGCGATGCGCAGGGCCGGGAATACCTCCAGCGCCCGCTCGGCGGCTTCCCTGTCAGCGGGGAAGTTGTCCTTGCCAGCCAGAAAGTAGTCGTACATCCGCGCGGAATGCGGCACGTCCGTCCGCAGCTCCACCCGCTCCACCGTCTCCACCCGCTCCACTGGCGTGTTCCAGCGGTCATCCGTCGGGTTGTCGCTCACGTCCCGGCCCCTCAATCGCGTCTAGGTATGCTCGGCGTTCCCCGCCACCTCCATCGGACGGCCGGCTGACCTGCGGCGCTGCCGGTGCCGAGGGAGAACGGATGTGTTGTCACTGAATTATGGTGGTTCGCCTGCGGATGGTGGCAGGCGGCTTTAGGGGCTCTCCGCGGTACACCATGATCCACATTTTCCCGCCTACCATTCAGTAACGGCCGGTGGTGACGTGATGTAGTCACGGGCCGGGGTGGAAGAGGGGCGCACCCGCCACATCGACCAGGACCTGCCCCGGTCGTACACCGGGACGAACTCCCGCCGACGCATCGCCGCCGACAACCCCGTCCGCAGGCCGGTCCGCTCGGCGAGCAGCCGCACCGGCGGCGGACGGCTCGGCGGACGGGCAACACCTCTGCGAACCGGCCGGCTGTCGACCGGGCGCGGCCAGCCCGATAGCTACGCCGAGAAGTCGGGTAGACCCTCGACAGTCACCACCGAAAACCCCACAATCGGCGCGTGAGCGCCCATGCCCCGTGACGCTACCGCTCCACCCGACACCCCGGCATCCACCCGGACGAGCCAGACCGGCCCCGAGCCCGCCGCCCTCCAACGCAAACTCGATCTTCTCGACGCACCCATCGGATCGTCACCCGACTCCCAGGAACCCCCGCGGCCCCGACCCGACGGTGGCATCCCGGCCGCCACCGCAGCCGAACGAAAGGCAGCCCTCCTCGATGGGCCGACGCCCACTCCACGCGAGGTCTCCATCGCACGCGCGGAACAGATCCGGCTTCACCGTTCGCAAACCCGGAGAATGGATTGTCTTCACACCGGAAGGAAATGAGTAGCAATCAGCACGCATTCCCTCTACCGCCGTCGGAGGCCACCTCGACGCCGCCTATCCCGACACAACTGGTTCATAGATCTCGTGACGCCAGGCGGGCAGCACATGGTGAGATTAGTCAACGGCCCGGTCCCCAGCTATGAAGCCCGGACTTTTGAGCGGTTCGACATCCAGTTCCGGAAGATTCCCCGCAGCAGACCCCTCCCCGCCCGTTCTCCCGTGACTGGGAGGGGTTTCGCGTTCATGGCCGCCTGAGCTGCGCGCGCCAGGGGCCGTATGTACGCCTTGCTACGTCTACAGACTCGTCAGCGACCTAAAACCTAGATTTTTAAGCGGTTCTGTACACAAGGTAAATGTACTTACCACCAGCGCCCTTGTTGAGATCAACGTCGATACGCCGCCACGGTGCCTGCGGCTGAATCCCACTGTTGTCACCGAGTATGACATCCAGATCCTCTATCGGACTGCCCAGGGCGGGCTCCCGAGTGAAGGCAGCATAAATGTAAGCGCCGCCAGCACCTTTGTTGAGATCGACGTCGATACGGTGATAGCTCGGTGGAGCAGACTCGTCCTTGTTGAGCAGGAAGATTATGTTGGTGATGGGATCTCCGGCACCTTTCTCATAGGCGAAATACAGATAAGCGCCGCCCGCGCCAGCATTGAGATCCTTGTCGATCTTTATCCAGCCGCTCGGCGCGGGCTCGCTGTCGATCAGAACGGTCAGATTCGTGACATTACTCATGCGGTTCTCCCCTTCTTGCCAGCCGAAAGGCTCATGATCGTATTGTTACATGGAGAAGTAGGTCGTGTCTGGAGAACGCCAGAAGTGCCAGGAGAGCGGCCCGACTGGGGCCCGGAGGCCCTGGCCTCGCCCTTTCCTTGCTGAATGTCAAAAATTCCGTGACCTGGGATGACGGTCTCCGAGCCGGGCCAGAAAAGTGCATCCACAAAAATGGACATCTTGCTCGTCAATGCAGGTCAGGTCGCGGCGTGGGCCGCAGCGGTGCCCCAGCCGCTGCTCACCGCGGCGGATCATGCCCGCCGCCCCGGACGGACGACGCGAATGATGCGGCGGAGGACGCCGTGCGCCTTCTTCGCCCGGCGCGGGCGACCCGCCAACCGGGCGTTCAGCTCCTCGTACCGCTCATCACCCGGTCGAACGGTTATCAGTTCGCATCGAAGGTGACTGCCGTCCGCACCGCCGTGGGTCGTCGCGATGCTCTCGATGGAACCGTCGGGGAGCCGCATGATGATGGCCATTCCGGATCTCTCTTCTCCTCGGTGTGTGTCGTACGGGGTGGCTCGCCGCCGCCGGTCGACGGTCAGAAGCCTGGCCACTCGACGAGGCCGGTCGCGCCGAACAGGCCGGAGGCGTAGACGAGGACGCCGTGGGCCGCGTCGATGGTCAGGCAGCCCTGGTACTTCTCCCCCTGGCCGAGGGTCGCCGCGTTGAACGCCGGCTCGCAGCCGATCGTTGGCTGGACCCGCGCACCGTCCGGAGTGCGGACGAAGAAGTCGAACGGGTTGACGGCGAAGCCGGCCTTCGCCGAGGTGAACGACACCATGAAGGTCGCGAACGCCGGGCCGCTGGTGGGCTTGCTGAAACCCGAGAAGAAGGACGGGACCGCCTTCGGCGCGGCGACGCTCACCGTCGCGGCGACCTCGCCGCCCTTGCTGACCTGGAGTACCTCGCCGTACTGGGCCTGCTTCGCCCCCTGGGAGGCCCCGCCGGCCGCCGCGGCACCGCCGGGCGCGGCCGTCGCGCCGGTCGAGGAGACGGAGGTGTCGTCCAGGTTGCAGCCGGTGAGCCCGGTGAGGCCGATCAGGCCAGTGAGAACCGCGGCGACGGCGAAACGTGCAGTACTCATGAGATCCCCCGTGAAAAGGCGCGCGCCATAGCACGCCGATGAGAGTGATGAACGAGACGTCGAATATCAGGCTGCGGGTCGATGCCGGCTGCCTGGGCAGACGGGCGAGGTCGCAAGAATGTACCGACAGGACGGCCGTGAAACCCGTCGGTATCCGAGAAAGGCGGCGAGGTCCCGCTATCGCCAGCCGATCAGATCAATCCCGGACAACAACGATTCTGAATCGCTTCGAGCTTTCTGTCAACAGCTTCGGAAAAGTCGGAAAAGGTGGATGGAGGATGGCCGTGCCCGGATCCCCCCGAGAATCCGGGCACGGCAGAATGTCGACCGCGCGCGTGGCTCGGCCGGTGGACAAGGCGAATGGAGAACTCTCGCGGACCGGTCACCCGGAAATCGGGCGGGCGGCCCGGCGTCAAACGTAGGGTGTCGTTCGCTGTCTCCGGCTACAGGTCAAGCAGCGACCCCTGGTCCGGCGATGCGGCCGCCCTGGCGCGGGCGCCTTTCTTCTTCGCGCCCTTCTCGTGCAGGCCGGCGGCGACCTCCTCGGCGTACCGGGCGTGGTTCAGTTCGAGGAGGCGGTCGAGCACCTCGCGCTGCGCCCACGGCCCGATCGTGTACCGAGTGTACTTCCCGGCCGGATGAAAGCCGTGGTCCAGGCCCCGGTCGATCATATCGACCCACCCGTACGCCCGAAAGGTCGCCTCGTCGATGAGCCGGTGGATCTCCCGCAGCTCGGCGATATCGGCATCGTTGCAGCCCGGATCGAAAACCAGATTGTACGTCTTGGTGAGCCCTGACTGCCGCGCCAGCATCGCCTCCCGCCGGAACCCGTCCAACCCCTCCCCCAATTCCCGCATCTCCCCCGTCAGTTCAGGCAACGGCAAGGTCTCGAACACGTCCGACGGCGAGTAGTTGAGATCCGCCTTCATCGTCGAACTACGACTCATCGCCCACCAAAAATGGGGCGCGCTCGACAATAGTGACAGCATTGCCCCGTCGTCAGTGACAAACACACCAAGCTTGTGCGCGAACACCTGCCCGGTCGGCACCATCACCGGCATCACCGTGCGGCTCACAAGAGTGATGACGACAAGCCGTTCGAGATCCCCCATCGCGTCGAGCATGGCGGGACGCTTCTCAGCGTACTGCCACCAGTAGTCGCGATATACTTTTCGATTATTTCGGTCACGTTCTGGCTTGACGAGGAGGCGGACCTGGTCGTAACAGTCGCGGTACCGCTTTGCGCGGTCCTCAGGCCAGTCGTGGAAATTGACGACCCAACGACTGCCCGAGCAGTCGGGGCGCGAGTTGAGATCCTGACCGTTCAGATAGGGGAACAGCACGTCGGTATGACGCGGATCCTTCGCGATCAACGCGCGGGCCTCGGCGGGTTCCATCGTGAAGCCAAGACCCAGGACATAACTTCCAATAAAGGAGATTCCTGCGCTTTTTTCCAGTCGGTGAGGATTTCCGGACACCCGTGCCTCGGGCTCCAGGGAGGGCGCGATCACGGGGGTCTGGACGCCGTCGGCGAACCGGGCGGCGGCCGGCCCGATCTGCCCTGTGGTCCAGACGGCGCTGAATTCCAGGACCGCGGACTTCGACGGCCAGGGCCGGCTCTTGATCGACCGGCGGATGACGTTCCCGTCAGCGACAATCTGGTCAAGGCCGACCTCACGGGTATCGCCCTGGGCCAGGGTGTTCGTCGCGATCAGCCCCGTCTGACCGCCACCGTTGAGCAGAGAGTGCGCACGCAGCGCGAAGTAGGCGACCAGATCGGCGCTCCCCCGTGCTCCCCCGCCGATCTCCTCGACGAGGTACTCGCGATACGCCACGCCCAGTGCACCGGTCAGCTTCTGGCCACCGAGGAACGGGGGGTTGCCGAGGACGGCGTCGAAACCGCCCTCCTCGAAGACCTCGGGGAAGACCAGCGGCCAGTGCAGGGGTTTCCGCCGGAAACCGCCGGGAACGTAATCGGTGGCCAACCAGGACTGTGCCGTTTTCCGGGCCTCGGTCTCATCCCGCTTGCCGGTGACCTCATCAGCGAGGCGGGCCGCGGTCAGGGAGAAGCTTTCCCGGCTGGCCTTCTTCTCCTCGTCGATCTCGGCGCGGGCATGCGGGTTACTCGTCCCCGACCATTTCTGATAGCCGACGAGCGCGGCGCCGGCAGTCAGGTCGGCGAAGAGCCGCAGCCGCTCGGTGTCGTGTTCCACCCCCGACAGGAGCCTGCGCTTCCTCGCAAGTCCCGCCAGAGACGAGCCGTCGGTCTCGACAAGGTCCCGGCGCCGCCCGGCGGCGTCGCGGACCAGTTCACGGACGCCGGCGGTCCAGCCGAAGATGTCGGAGTGGATCTTCCGGCCCTTGGCCGGGTCGAGGTGCATGTACTCCAGCTGCTCGACCGAGGTGATACCGAGCAGGGAGTCGCCGGAGACGAGCCGGTCGTCCAGGAAGGTGAACGGCCGGCGCGGGTCCATCGACACCAGCCAGAGCGACAGCTTCGCCATCTCCACGGCCATCGGGTTGATGTCCGCCCCGTACAGGCAGTGCTCGATGACCAGCCGGCGGGCCTCGACGGTGACGTCGTCCGCGTCGGCGTCACCGGCGTACCCGGCGTACCCGGCGTGCCCGGCGGCCCGCGGGTCACCCTCACGGATCCACGCCTCCACCAGCCGGTCGCCGAGGTAGCGGGCGGCGGCGACGAGGAACGCGGCCGAGCCCATCGCGATGTCGGCGACCTTCAGCGACAGGATGTCGGCGCTGGACCGCAGCCGCCAGGCGCCCCGGTCGGCGGTCTGCAACGGCCCGGGGGCGTAGACCAGGGGCTCCAGGGTGTTGTCCGCGACCTCCTCGGCCAGGAACCTGGGGGTGTAGTGGGTGCCGGTGTTCTTCCGCAGCGGCGACTCGGTGACGTACAGCCCGTCCTCCAGGACCACGACGGGCTGGCCGCGCAGGTCCGTGCGCAGCAGGCCGTGGAACGGCAGCAGCCGCTCGGCGGTCGGGTAGTCGCCGCGGGTCACGGCGAGCAGGGCCTTGCGGGCCTCCTCCCGCTCGCCGGCCTCCAACGGAACGAGCCGGCGCTCGACCGCCTTCGGCGCGCCGATCCCGCTGGCGGCGAACCTCTCGGCGAGCGCGGCGGCGAGCAGCGGGCGGCCCCGGTGACGCGAGGCGAGCTCCTCCAGCTCGGACAGCTTCGCCTCGGCCTCCAGCCCCTCCCGGCCGGCCAGGCCGACGACCACCTCCGCGGCCGGGGCGCGTTCGGCATCGTAGGAGAGCAGACCCTCGTAGACGTAACCGATCTGCTCGACGTCCAGCGAGCGGAAGCTCAGCGTCCGCCGCTCCCGGGACTTCCCGCTGCCGACCTGGATGTACTGGACGGCACGCAGCATGTGCAGCACCGTGCGGTCGTCCACGCCGAGTGGCAGCCACGGATGGGCGGCCGGGTCGAACAGCGAACCGGCGTAGGCGTGCATGCGCAGCCGGGGATGATCGACCCCCGCGTACACGGCGGTGAACAGGGCGCGCAGCCGGTGCCAGGCCGCCGTCGACTGCTCCAGGTCGTCCTCGGTCGCGCCGTCGTAAAGCTGCTGTTCCAGCTCGGCGCACAGCCGGCCGGCGGAGTAGGTACTCGCGTACAGGTCGTTGCCGGCGGGCAGCAGGCCGCGTTCCTCGGCGTAGAGCAGGAAGACGATGCGCATCATCACCGCGACCGCGCCCCGGTAGACGTCGTGCGCGCCGACGTCGCGCAGCCCGGCGCCACCCCGGTCCCGCTCGGCGACGTGCCAGCGGCCGAAGGCGGCGACGAGCAGCTCCACGGCCTGGCGAACCTGGACGCCGAGCGCCTCGGTGATCTCCTCCTGGCTGCCGAGGCTCGCCTTCAGCAACGGGACCAGCGTCTCGTCGTCGGGTACGCCGAAGAAGCGCCGCCGGCACAGCAACGACACGAACGCCCGCACGACGTCGCGCTCGGCCGCCTCCGGCCAGGACACCGCGTCGAACACCGCCGTCGCCGTCACCCCGCCGCGCGGCGCCCAAACCAACGCCCACTGCCGGCCGTTCGTCACCAGCGCGAGCTCGATCCCGTGATGCCGGCAGGCGATCGCCGCCCGGTCCACCGGCGTCGCAGCCCAGGCCTGCCCGGCGATCCGCGCCGTCGGGGACTGTGACGGCGCGACGACCAGACCGAGCACGCGGACCGCGTCCGGTTTCACCTCGGACGACCCCCCGGCCACTGTGTCCCCCGCGGCCACTGTGTCCCCCGCGGCCACTGTGTCCCCCGCGGCCACTGTGTCCGCTGTGTCCGGATCGACGAGGATGAAGGACGGCACGAGGTGCGCGTCGTGCTCGCCGACGTCGACGGTGAACGAGCGCAGCGCGCCGTTCGCGCCGTTCGCGCCGTCCGCGCCACCCGCGCCGTTCGTGCCATCGGGCAGGACGAGCGTGTTCCCCCAGCCGAGTAGCTCGCCGAGAACGAAACGCACCCAGGCCGCCTGGCCGCCGACGGGATCGTCCAGCCAGGCGGTGTGCTCCCGGCGCAGGCGTTCCCGGGTCTTCTTCTCCAGCGGGTCGAGCGTCGGCCAGACCCGCCGGAGCACGGGCAGGCTGAGGAACGGCCCGCTGACCTCGATGAGGCTCAGCCATTCGCGGTGCTGCGCGGAGCCGTCCGGCGCGGGCGGCCGGCGCCGACCGCCACCGCTGCCGCTGCCGCCACCGCTGCCGCGACCTCCGGGGATGCCCCGGCCCCGCGTGGTGGCACCCACGGTACTCATCGCGCCTCCTCCGCTGCCGGCACGACCAGGACGACCGCGACGGGGAACTGGTGCTGCCTCGGGTCACGGTATCGCTGCGCGATCACGTCGAGCTCCCGTCGCCGTTCCTGGTCGAGCCGGTCGAGCCGGTCCTGCCACGCCTGCCGGTCCTTGCGGTACTGGGCCAGCTCCTCGCGGCTCCTGGCGATCTCGAACCGGCTGAACAGGGCGTCCTCGTCGTTCTCCGGATCCTCGATCGCACCGCGCAGCGTCGCGGCGAACTGATCGAGGATAGTGGTGATCCGATTCTCCTCGGCGGCCCGGCGCTGGCCGAGAAGGCGGGTCAGCGACTCCTGGCGGGTCCTCGTCCGCCACTCCAGGGCGGAGAGCACCCCGGGCCGCACCGCCGGCCAGCGCTCGGCGAGCCGCTCCCGCGTCTCCCCGGAGACGGGCCGGCCGGCGGCGAGCGCGGTACCGACGAGATCGCCGAGGACCGTCAGGTTCTCCAGGCGGCGGAACCGCCCGGTCGCCGGCGCCCAGCCGCCCGCGTACAGGACCTCCTCGTGCAGCCGGACGCCGTCCGCGCCCACCAGCACGAACCGGGAGAACGCGCCGATCAGCACCTCCTCGCAGCGCGGATCGTCCGAGCGCACGGCGGTGACGCGGTGCAGCCCGACGTCGGCGTTGGAGACGGCGCCCCGCAGCAGCCTTGTCGACATGTCGACGAGGCGGTGGCCGAGGTGCGCGAGCACGACGTCGTCGCGGTCCTTCGCCATGGCCGAGTCGAAGGTGATCGGCCGCTGGCGCGGCGGCGTGCCCGGGGGAAGGTCCTCACGGCGCAGCTTCTCGGTGAGTCCCGCGGAGGCGCGCTGCCACGAGCCGGTGAGCGTCGGCACCGTGAACAGTCCCTCGGCGTGCTCCTTCTCGTCGACGTACGGGGTGAGTGCCTGTTGGCGGGCGAGGCTCAGTGCCGTGCCGACGACGCGGCGCACCGCCGCCGGGGTGATGCCGAGCTCGCGGACCGTGTCGTCGAGGTTCGCCCGCAGCCGGCGCACCTGCTCGCGCACGTTCTCCGCGACCGGGACGGTGCCTCCGGCGGCCACGGAGCCGCCCGGACCGACGTCGAGGTCGTCGGGACCGAGGTCGATCCGCTCCCCCAGCATCCGACGCTGCACCCGATCGGAGAGCACCGCGTTGACCGACCCGAGGTCGGCCTTCATCTGCGCGACCTTCTTCACCACCCGCGACAGGAACTCCAGGTCGGCCTCAAAGGAATCGACGCTGCCCGACCAGCCGGAGCCGACGAAGTGCCGGATCTCCGGGGAACGGCGCTGCCCGTACCGGTCGATGCGGCCGATCCGCTGCTCCAGCTTGTTCGGGTTGAACGGGATGTCGTAGTTGACCAGCCGATGGCAGTGATTCTGCAGGTCGATGCCCTCACTCGCCGCATCGGTGGCGAGCAGGACCCGCATCGGATGTTCGCTCGGTTCGGCCTGGAAGGCGAGCCGCAGCTGCTCGCGCTCGTCAACGGACAGCCCGCCGTGCAACAGGCCGAGCCGCTCCCCGGCGAGCCCCTCCTGGCGCAGCAGTCCGGCGAGCCAGATCTGCGTGTCGCGGTACTCGGTGAACACGACGACCCGCTCATCGAACCAGTGCCGCCCGTCCGGCCGGCACACCGCGTTCAGATAATCGAGCAGCGCGCGGGCCTTGGCGTCCGGCTCGGCCTCGTGGGCGTCCGCCCAGCGCCGCATCCGGTCCAGCAGCTCGATCTCGCCGTCGGTGGGATCGAGCTGCATCGGCCCGATCCGGCCGAGGGCGTCGTCCTCGGCGTCGGCGAGCTGCTCGTCGTCCAGGGTCGCGACGTCGTCGAAGTAGTCCTCCATCCACGGCTCGGGCATCCCCGGCCCAGGCATCCCCGGCTCGGCCTCATCCGCGAGGCGGGACGCGTGGACCGGGCGCCCGTGCCGGGACACGAGGGTCTCCCGGTAGACGCCCACGGTGTGGCCGAACGCCGCCGGGGAGGAGAACAACCGCTTCTTCAACAGCAGGGTCACCAGGTCGGTCGCCTTGCGGCCGCGCGGCGAATCCAGCCGGGCCCGGCGCAGTGCGGCAAACTCCTTGAGCAGGCCGTGGATCTCCCGTTCGCCGTCCGGATAGACCACCGGCATGTCGATCGAGCGGCGCCGGGGGAACCGCGGGGTGCCGTCCGCGTTCTCGATGCTGCTTTTCAACCGGCGGACCACGACCTCGTCCACGGCCATCCGGTCCGGCTCGACGCCACGGGCGAACCGCTGGTCGTCGAGGATCTCCAGCAGCGCGGTGAACGAGGCGAGGTAGCCGTTGTGCGGGGTGGCGGACAGGAACAGCCGGTGGGTGAAGTGCGGCGCGAGCCGGCGGATCAGCTTGGTCTGCTGGGAGTCGACGGCGTAGACCTGCCTGGGCGCGGCCGGGGCGATGTGATGGGCCTCGTCGAGAATGAGCAGGTCGAAGGTCCGCGGGTAGGTCGGCTGACCATCGCCGGGCAGCACCTCGTCGAGCAGCCGCTGCGCCTTCGGGCCACGCAGCCAGGGCAGGCTGACGATCGTCAGCGGGTAGACCTCGAACGGGTTCGCCGCGCTGCCGTGCGAGCGACGGACCGCCGCGCAGCGCTCCGCGTCAATAATCGTGAAATCGCGGCCAAACTTCTCGGCCATCTCGTCGCGCCATTTCAGGGTGAGCCCGGCCGGACAGACGATCATGATGCGGCGCGCCCGGTGCCGCAGCAGCAGCTCCTCGGCGACCAGCCCGGCCTCGATGGTCTTACCGAGGCCGACATCGTCGGCGAGCAGGAGGTTCACCCGGGGCGCCGCAAGGGCGCGCGCCACCGGCTCGAGCTGGTAGTCCTCGACGGCCACCCCCGAGCGGAACGGGGCCTGCAGCCGCCGGGCGTCCGCGGAGGTCACCGCCGACCAGCGCACCGCGTCGAGGAAGGCGGCCAGCCGGCCCGGTGGGTCGAAGCCGCCCCGGGTGACGTCGGGCAGCGAACCGCTGGGCAGGACCCGCCGGCCCGGCTCGACCTCCCAGATCACCTCGACGGTGTGGCCGTAGCGACCGTCCTCCACACTCTGGAGGGTGACCAACGTGCTCGTGCTCGGCGCCGCTCCGTCCCCGACGGCGTCAGGCCCCGCCGCGTCCGCCTTATCCGCCGCGCCCACGTCCGCCGCGATCCACCTCGCCCCGCCGGCGGCCGGTCCGTCGATGTCCGCGACCACCCACTTCTGACCACGGACCTCCACCAGCGCGCCGATGTCGGGACGCTCGTCAGATGCCGGCGCCCCCGGGCCCGGCCCCGTCCCGCCCATGGCCTGCTGGCGGACGCGGCGTGCTGACGGAGCACGTTCGGTCGTCGAACTCGGCACCTGATACCCCCCTTGGTGAACAGCCCGACCAGTCTGGCAGGACGCCGGGCGACCGATTCCCGGCCCGGTGGCACCGTGCCGGCCCTCTTCGGTCCCCATCTCAGACCTAACGGACATCCAGGGGGCAGATTAGCATCTGTGAACTCAATTCACCAACATGACCCATGGCGGACCGGGTCTCGACATCGTGGTGCCGCGGGAGCCCCGGCCGCCGGCCGCGACCCGTCCGCACCAGACGCCGCGACCCGTCCGCACCAGACGCCGCGACCCGTCCGCACCAGACGCCGCGACCCGTCCGCGCCAGAAAGTTGTGGAGGTTGGGCACGGTCTCAAGGCCCGAGAGCGCGCCCAACCCTCGTTGACCACCAAGGCATCCGTGATCACATAGTCACGAAGTGCCGCCTCAAGGTCGCTGACACCCCCGGTCAGGCTGAGGACGAGGTCACTCGTGTTCGTCCGTTCCGGGATGTGGATGAACTCGCGCGGAAGCGGCTGGTTCGTCGGCGGCACCGACCCACGCTGACGCCCCCACGAACGGTGCGTACACGCTGTGCCACAAACCCTTGCCCGCCGATCCCGTCCTCCACCTCACACCGCCTCGCAGACGAATGCGGACCAATCGACCCCTCGCCTGGCCACACGGCTGACGCTGATCCATGAGGAGGGCAGGACCGGTCGCTGTCCCCGAAGTCCTCACGGACGAAGGTTGATGATCGTCTTTCCCTTACGTCGCTCGGTCGGATTGAGGGCGGCGACGGCATTGTCGATGGTCGCGACGTTGCCGATGTTCGTTCGCAGCCGTCCGTCGCGCACCCGCTGTACGATCTCACCCAGTTGAACGCGATCGGACTCGACAACGAAGTCGACTGCCAGGCCGTCGGCGGGCCGCGCCCCGACCGGTCCGACGACGGACACCAGCGTTCCCCCGGCTCGAACCAGACCCGCGGACCACTTCTGGATGTCGCCGCCGATGACATCGAAGACCAGATCGACCCCGCCTACGTCCTCCAGCGCGTCGTTCTCAAGGTCGACGAACTCCTGCGCGCCGAAGTCGAGCGCCTTCTGCCGGTCGGCAGCGCGTCCGGTGCCGATGACGTACGCACCGAACTCGCGCGCGAGCTGCGTCACCATCGTCCCGACTGCGCCGGCCGCGCCATGCACGAGCACGCTCTGCCCCGCCTGAAGGCGGCCGTGCTCGAACAGCCCCTGCCACGCGGTCAGCCCCGAAATCGGCAGGCTCGCGCCCACCGTGAAGTCGACGTCGCCCGGGAGCGGTGCGAGATTGCGTGCCTCGACGGCCACATACTGCGCCAGGGTGCCGTCGCGATGCCAGTCCGAGAGGCCGAACACCCGCTGTCCCACCGACAGCCCCGTCGTGCCATAGCCGAGGACCGTGACCACTCCGGCCAGCTCATGCCCGGGGATCGACGGTGTTCGGTCACGGTCGAGACGATCGGTCCAGGTCGAGGGCCACGCCATCTCAGTCGGGACGAAACCCGACGCATGAACCTCAACGACGACGTCGTTGATCGCCGCCGACGGCTCGGGCCGCTCCACCAGGCTCATCCCGGCCGTTCCCGCAGCCTGGTCCGTCACGACGATCGCCTTCATGGGTAACTGCCTCCCCGGCCATTTGTCTTGGGCACAGTGGTGGGCACGTGTCGCTCACGGACGAACGCGGACGATCGTCTGCCCGCCGATCCGCCCGGTCGGGCCGAAGGCCGCGACGGCATCGTCGAGAGTTGCGATGCTGCCGATGTTCGTCCACAGCCGTCCATTCCGCCGCCCATTCCGCGCCCGCCGGACGATCTCACCCAGTTGGGCACGATCGGACATGACAACAAAGCCGATGGCCAAGCCACCCATCCGCAGGGTCAGCAGGAAGCGCCGGACAGATCGCGGTGCCATCCGCCGACACCGATGAAGTCCGGGTCAGACGGCACGGTGCGGCCCCGAATCTCCAGCCTGCGGGCGAACGGCCGGGTGCGCAACTCCGCCGGCGCGGCCGATCAGACGCAGCGTGGTGTCAGGATCGAGACCCGGTCCACAGCCGCTCCGCCCTGGCCAGCTGGTGTGGAATCAGGAAGATGGTCACGCCGCGCCCGCGACAGCTCGCTTCGGACCGGCGGGCTCCAGGAGACGAGACCCGATGCCGGCGTCACACAACACCAAGATCGTCGAATATCGCAGGGTTCGGATATCAGCGCCCTGCCAGTCAACTGAGCTTTTGTAGGGTCTTGCGACTGATGCCTGGATCGTACCCGCTTCGGTGGATACCTGAGGTAGCTGCCCGATCTGCCGGGAGAGCGAGCTATGGGCGCGACACGTCGCGGATTCACCGAGGAGTACAAGGAGCAAGCGGTAGCCTTCGTCATCGACGGCAGCCGTCCGGTCGCCGAGGTCGCCCGGAACATCGGCGTCCATGAGATGACGCTGGGAAAATGGGTGAAGAAAGCCAAGGACGTGGAATCCGGAGACCGCCACTGGCTCAGACGGCTCGGGTGGGCACGCGATCTACCCGTCATGACCGTCTTCGCCCCGGCCTGCCCCACCTGGTCGGCCACCACACGGAGGAGCCGCACTTAACGGCGAACTTAACCGCCGTAGACTCGTATGATGTTGGCTATGGTCGGCGACAGGGCCTCGCATGCCACGCCGTTGTCGGTGGCGCGGTCGCTGCGTCTGCTCGGCGAGCATGTGTCGACCTGGCGGAAGCTGAACCGGCTGACCGCGGCCCAGGTCGCCCAGCGAGCCGGGATCTCCCGGGACACGCTGCGCGCCATCGAGCAGGGTAAGGGCACCGCGAGCACCGAGAACCTGTTCAGGGTGCTACGCACCATCGGGATCATGGATGCCGTCGTCAGGGCCACCGACCCGTACGAGACCGACGTCGGCCGGCTGCGCATGGACGAGATCCTCCCCAAGCGAGTACGGCGCTGATGGCCGGACGGGATCCTGTCGAGGTCACCGTCGAGATCGACGGGCAGGAGACCGCCGCAGGGACGTTGTGGCTTCACAACCGCGGCGGACAGAGCGCCACGTTCCGATATGCCGACGCCTACCTGACCAACCCGGCCGGATACGACCTCGACCCGGCGCTGGCCAGAGCCGCCGGCGTCTTCCACACGCCGGCGGGGTCGGCCATCTTCAACGCGTTCGCCGACAGCGCCCCCGACCGATGGGGTGAGAACCTCATGAGGCGTGAGGAGCGCGAGCGCGCCCGCGCCGCCGAGACCACACCTCGCACTCTCGGTAAGGCCGACTTCCTTCTCGGCGTCCGCGACGACACCCGCCAGGGAGGTGTCAGGTTCCGCCAGCCGGCGACCGCCACCTACTATTCGACGCACCGGCACGCGGTCCCACGGCTGATCGACCTGGCCCGGCTCATGCGAGCAGCCGACCGCGTCCGCGCGGAGGGCGACTTCGACCGCGACCTCGCGGACCTCATCGACGCAGGTAGCTCGCTCGGCGGCGCGCGCCCCAAGGCGGCGGTGCGGGACGTGTCCGGGCGGCTCTCGATCGCCAAGTTCCCGCGTTCGGACAGTGACGAATGGGACGTGGCCGGTTGGGAGGAGGTACAATTGAGGCTCGCTCGCAGAGCGGGGCTCACCGTGGCGGAGTCGGAACTGCTGACCGTTACCGGCCGGCACGTACTGCTCCTGAGCCGCTTCGACCGCATCGGCGCGCGGCGTCTGGGGTTCGCAAGCGCCCTGACAATGCTCGAGGCCTCCGACGGGGACCTTCGCAGCTACCTCGAGATCGCCGAGGTGATCGAACGCTACTCGCCGAGAGCTGACGCCGACCTGCGTGAGCTCTACCGGCGGATCCTGTTCTCCATCCTGACCGGGAACACCGACGACCACCTGCGCAATCACGCGTTCCTGCGCGAGCGAGACGGCTGGGCGCTCTCTCCTGCCTACGACCTCAACCCCAATCCGGACAACCCGGCCCGGCTGAGCACGGCCGTCGATCTCGACAACACCGACGCAAGCATCGACCTCGCGCTGTCGGTGGGCAACTACTTCCGCTTGTCGCCGCCGAGGGCCCGCGACCTCGTCAGGGAGGTGGAGACCGCCACGGCGGGCTGGCGGCAGGCCGCAGCCGGGCTCGGCATCCCGAAAAGCCAGGCCGACCGGATGGCAGCGGCCTACGAGAGCGAACAACGACGGATCGCCCGTGCTCTCAGGGTGCCTTGAGATTGGCTCCGGTATCGGGCGTCACCCGGCCCCGTCCGGCCTATCGGTCAATCCTCGGACATGCCGGCGGCCCCGCCACCAGACACGATCAGCTCATCGCCTTGCTCACCGTCGTCCGTGACACACTCAACGATGTCATAGACGCTGGAGGGGAGCCGGAGCGCCGCCTTCCCGCTACCCGCGCGTGGCGGCCACGGGACGCGAGCGCCGGACACCGTAGAGCTACGGTGTCCGGCGCCGCGGCGGCCGGAAAACCCGGGCGGTCATTGCCGATTGGAACCCGTGCCGGACGCCCTCGCCAACCCCGCTACATGTTTCTCCTAGCGGTTCGCCGTATTTCAGTGGCGTTCCGTCCAGGTCCTCTCGTCAGCTCAGTCCCAATCCCAATCCCAATCCCAGTCGTCCTTGTGGCGCCGGTCCTTACCGTCCTTGCCGTCCCACCGGTCCTTACCGTCCTTGCCGTCCCACCGGTCCTTACCGTCCTTGCCGTCCCACCGATCCTTACCGTCCTTGCCGTCCCACCGATCCTTACCGTCCCACCCGTCCTTACCGTTCCAGCCGTCCCACCCGTCCTTACCGTTCCAGCCGTCCCACCCGTCCTTACCGTCCCACCGGTCCTTGCCGTCCCAGCCGTCCCAGCCGTCCTTACCCCAATGATCCTTGGCGATCTTTTCATCCACCGGGCCACCGAGATAGCTCGACGCCAGCGCGCTCGTAGCCGCCGGCCCCACGGTGACGAACACTGCCGCCGCCGTAGACACCGCGACAACCGCGGCTTTCCGCCTCACGGACTTGTCCACGCTTCCTCCAGAACCGAGAGAGAGTGAATCGCTACTATCGGTAACAGAGACTAGCGTGCTCGACGAGGTCCGCAAACGGATCATCGACCGACTTCGACGATCAGCTAGCCACGGAGCGTGGCCTTAGCGGGATGAAGAGGAGATTCCAACTCCTATACACCCGCTGGAAAGGGAGATGCGGAATGTTGAGGTTCGCGGTTCACGGACTCCCACCACGCATGGTAATTGTCGGGTGGGTAGTAGGCGGTCATGCCCTTCGGCATGAATCGGTCCAATTCTGACAACGGCGCCTCGTCCGGAGTGATATACGTCAGCTGCCGGGTCGCAGGAGGAGATGGCGCGGTCCGCCTCCTGACGGATCCACCCGGCCCAGGCGAGCGCTGCTGCGTGTTCGGATTCCTCCGGCGTGTCGCCGGCATCCGTCGAGGGCAGGCCACGCTTCCGCCGCAGCCAGAAGTGATCAAGGTGGTCTATCGACTACAAAATGGCCTGGGAGGCGGGATACAGCTGCTTCAGTAGTTTGCCGAACTCCCCCGATGTGTTCCATCTGTCGAGCACGATTCCGAGCTGCGCGGCAAGGTCGCCTCGCCTGCCGTCCGCTGGATCTGGGAGGACTGCCTGTATGATCGCCTCGGCATGCTTTTCGAAGGTCATGTCGTCGTCCACAGTGTGTTCCCACTTCCGCGGCCTCGGCAATCGGCTCTCCGCCTTTGGACTGATCACTGAGACGAGATAGTCCAGCACGGGCATCGCCCGGCCTGTTGCCTCGATATCCGCATCGCCGCGAGCCAGGTGCCAGACCGCCGCCGAGTCCGCGGCAGAGAACACCTGAGCGAGATCACGCCGTCTCTCCAGCTCGCGTTGGTACTCGTCGGAGAGGACGGGAACCGGGGTCATCGCCATCGTAGGGACTACCACTGGCGACGGAGGAGCCTTCTCCGCATCCAGAATCCCGCGCACCGGCCACGCCTGGACGACTGTCACTCCTGTCAGAGCGAGCGCAAGAACTACCCAGATCAACAACGGCCCGCCCACGATCCACCCCAGAAGAAGCGGCGTGGCGAGGAGACCGAAAAGGTTCATGACGAAGACGACCCACTGACTCCTGGTCATCGTTGTTCCTCTCGTCCTGCGGCGGGCGACGGCTGGGTGTCACCTGGCGAGGAGGGCGGACGCAAGCCGACATCCTCCCCGAAGAGCTCCTTATCGATCCGGTCGAGGAGATAGGTGCGAACTGCGGCCTGGTCGGGCGCCATCGGATCCCCCAGCGGCCGATCCACCCAACGACCGAGGATCGCCCGCAGCGATGAAAGCAGATCAAAACGTTCACGCAGCGCGTCGACGAGCAAGTCCGGTAAAATCGTCGGCCCCCGCCCAACAGCCTGCACCACGTCATCCAGCCAGAGATGGACCAGCCCGATCGTTTCCTTCGAGGGCGGCGCATCGGCCTCGAGCACAAGGATCCACCCGCCACGGAAAAGCTCCCCGCATTCGGGATCGTCGACAGGCCGCCATCCGACGGCGTCCCTGGCATACAACCGAGAGGCCGACACCAGGCGCAGAAAAACCTCCGCGTTCCCCGTCGATCCGCGGACGGCATAGGGCGCTCTCACGGACCGGCCAAGTACATAGCGATAGTTGTCCCGGTCGGCGCTTGCCAGGGTCTCGACGGCATCGATGGCCGCGCTGGCAACCTGCGGATTCTCATGCGCGGCGAAGTTGTGCAGTCGGGTCAACGCCTGAAACGGATAGATATCATATATTATTTTACCAGAGAGCTCGATACACATACGCGCCAGGTAGGCGTCCAGCCGATGATCCTCCGACCATGCACGGATCCGCTGCCGGAACTTCCGGCCGCCGGTTCCCTCCGCTCCCTCCTCCAGGCCCTTCGTAAGCAGGCCCAAGCACGCGGGGATCGCGGCGACACGACGGCGACCGATCCAGTGATACGCAAGATCCAGGGCATCATCGGCTCGATCACTCCGCAACGACTCCTCGGTGAACCGTTCCGCGAACCTCGTCAGAACATCGTTGGGCCAAAAGATCCCCGGCGGCGAGGGAAGCCGTTCCGCCCAATCGAGAAAGGCCGGACGCAACGTCGGGTAGTTGTCCCAGGCATAGTGGCGCGCGGCCACGCCGAATCCCGTCTTCTCAAAACGGATCGGTCTCTGCTCGTCGCGGACGACACCGATCTCTCCCAGGCGGGCCAGAAAACCTGGGCGGGTCAACGCGTGGTCATCTGGAAGGCGAAACTCACCGGCCCGGGCGAGCTCCCGTTGCGCAACGAACACCAGGTCCCGATCCGCGTCCTCCAGCATGGCCGCTGTGATGAGAAGGAGAGCGTTCATGCCGGTCCGATCGTTCTCGAGCAGACAGTCGATCTCCTTCCCATAATCGCTGTCCTGCCGTTTGACCTCCCGCCAGGCCAACCGGAGGCAGTCCGGCAGAGCCGCGCCCGGACGCATACCCAGGAGTTTCGCTGACGCTACGGCCACCCGGCTCACCTGATACAGCGTGGCGGCCCCGAGATCGGCGAGATCGGCGGACTTTTCGATGATCTTTACTATCGTCGCAAGATCAGGCTGCGCGCTTGGTTGCATGGATACGGCGAGGTGTGATTGCAGCACGGCACGCCAGTCCGGCCGGCTCATCTCGGGCACGAGTCGCCGCAGCTCGGCCGGCAGCCATCTCACCGAGTCCGCTGGAAGAATGACCGCCAGATAGCGGGCCGAGCCGGCAACGACGTCCCGCAGCGCCTCAAGCCGCTTCGCCAGTTCCTCGGAGCGAGACGGCATCAATTCGGACAGGTCGAGAAGATACCGCGCCTGATCGTCCAACGCTTTCTGGGGAATGTCCGGCTCGTCGTCTGCCTCGACATCGGCGGGAATACGCTCAATCCTCTCCGTCCCGGCCCTGGCACCACCGGCTCCAGCCACCAGCATCCACGCCGCGGCGTGGATGCCGTCTCCGGGGGATCCCGAGAGCAGCACCAGGCGGTGTTTTTCTATCTTTTCCGCCGCATCCGCGAAGCCGGTGGGCCGAACGAACACTCCGCTCAGCTCGCGAAGAGTCGCGCCGGAGATGGCTTCGGGCCGGCGAACTCGCTTCTTTGCCAGGTCGATCAGATTCACAATATTCTTGATGTCGCCGTTTCCCAGATGGGTCTGCGCCCGATTGTCACCACTTACCGAGCCGCCGACGTTGCCTGCTCCACCGGATTTTCCTGCCCCGCTGACATTACCGGTGTTCCCGGCCCCCGGTGGTTCGGCGGCGGCCGCTGCGCCGGCGCCGGCTGCTTTCTCGTCCGGGGGCACATTACCCGGCGGTTCGTGCGGCAAGGTTTCATCCGCTGGACTGGCGCCAGGCATAAGACTCCGGATGTCAGTCATCGTGTGCGCCCTCCACGCCCGAAGTCCCCTTTTCGTCCACGGCTCCGGGGTCCGGGGCCGTGGTCGGGGATCCCTGCGTGAAGTTAGAATCACCAAAATTAGGGCGGTCGAGCGGCGCGGCGAACTGGTGGCCCTGGCCATAGTGTTCCGGGCCATGGTGCTCGGTACGCGGCCCGATCTGCTGGTCGCCGCGTGGGGCGTGGGTATCTCTACGGGTTGTGCGGATCGGACCAGACGCGGTGTTGATGTCACCGATGCCCACGTGCGTCTGCGGCCGATTATCCCCGAAGACCGATCCGCCGACGTTGCTGATACCACCGATATTTCTGATGCCGCTGATATTTCTGGTAGCGCCGCTCTGCCCAAGGTCGGCTCGGCTACGGTCCGATGGCGTGGAAGCCTCGGCCGCCGCCCGCGACGGTGCGGCTGGAACCTCGGGAACGCGGAAGCCGCGGTGCAGCAGGCCGCCCGACGGTCTCGGCACATACAGGTACGCCTCGTCGCGGTATGTCTTCACCTCGACGGGGGCCTTCACGAACAAGGAGTCGTCCAGCCCGCTGTAACCGCTGAGCACGGCGTCCTCGTAGGCCCGTGACGACAGGATCGCGGCCACCAGGGTCGTCCGGGGATTCGACTCTTCCAGCAGGTGTCGTACCGCGGCGGCGTCAAGCTGGCGGTGCAGGGCAATACGGGCCGCACCGCTGCCGTCACCCAGCCGGTTCGTCCCCGAATCGGTCGTCGATCCCACGTGCAGGCTCACCCGCATCCGCAGCGTCCGGTCGGCCGCGGCAGGTGCGACGGGCGCGACCTTGTTCCGGTACTCCAGCTCCTGCTGGAGGTTGTCCAGGAACGGGTGGACGAGCAACGGCAGCATCGAGGGCTCGAAGCCGAGCACGTACCCGTCGCCGGTGGTGTCGGAGAAACGTTCCATCGATGGTGATTCGGACCAGCCAGAACGCGCGAACGCTCCGGTGAGGATGTCCGGCACCGCCCGCGTCATGTCCTCGTGCCAGCGTCCGGGGTAGCCGCTGAAATCCTTGATGTCGACGACGAGCAGGGCCCGGTAAGGGGGCATTGCCATGCTGTCGGTGCCGCCATGGACCGGTGTAGAGGCCATCGCTGAATCCTTCGCGTTCGCGGGAGAGCACGGATGTCGTGCCCGTGTTCTTCAGCGTCGCGGCGGAAGAGTGACAAAAACGTCCATCGACGGACGGTTCAACGGTGGCACGGACCACATCTCGTCGGCCCACCGGCTCCCGTCAACGGAGAACCAGCGGACGACCTGGAGCCCGCCGGGCCAGCCGGCATGCTCAGCCGGTCGTGATGCCCACCTCGGCCCGCAACCGTGAGATATCCGCCACCGCGAGCCGTGGCCCCGGCCTCAGCACCTGTTCCTCTCGCAATGCCGCCACATGTGCGGCCACCGTGCTCCGGGCGAGTCCCAGGGACTCCGCGACGGCATCGAGCGAGAACGGCACCCGCATCGGATCGGGCAGCTCCGGTCCGGCGAGGGCGACCAGTTCCAACAGCAGGCGGGCGACCCGCTGCCGCGGCGAGAAATGCACGAGCTGATGCTGATAGGGAACCGTTTCGGACAGCTTGCTCACCACGTAGTCAGCCAGCGCTCCCTGAACACCGTGCCGCCGCAGGAAGGAGTCGAGCGTGGCGGCGGAGACCCGATGCGCCTCGCATCGATCGATCGCCTGCACCGTGGCGGTGCGTCCGGTTCCGATTCGCGCCATCTCACCGATCATGTCCCCGGGCGAGCGCAGCGCCAGCAGGAGGGCCGAGCCCTCCGCGTCCACGCGCACCACCTTTACCCGGCCGGTGGTCAGCAGAAGCAGGAAATCATCTGGATCGCCCTGACGCAGCAGCACCTGCCGCGACCGGAAATGGCACCGGGAACCGCATGACAACAACGCCTGCCAGAGACGGTCGCCGAGGATAGCCTGCATTCCCCGCCGGGCAGGCCGGACAGAATTGGTCATCCCACAGAAGTATCGCGGATCGGGCCCGCATTCGGCGCCGCCACCGAGAGGATGCGACTGAGGTGACCGACCAGCGGTCTTGTCCGATCAATCCTTTCTATCCGGTTCGCCCGATTCGCTCTCGGCCGCGATGCACCGATGCACCGATGTACCGATGTACCGTGCCGCGGATGGTCGAACTGCTGCCATCCGCGGCACGGCGCCCGGCTCCCCGTGCCATCGGCGCAGGGCCTCGTTCACCGGCCGGGCCGGGCCCCGGGTGGACGGGTTACTCGACTACTCGACGCCCTCGAAAATCCAGCCCCTGTCCTCCCTGAAGATAGGTGACAGGGCAACCAGCGGCGGGTAGATGAGCGCCGGGTGAAGTCCCAGGGTCAGTTCATTGTCCGGGACACCGATGGTGAAGGTACCCGACTGGGGACCATCAGCGATCTTCCATTCACGCGGCTCCGGGAGCACACGTACCCGCTCGAATGTGTCCGGGTCACCATCGAAGCTCACAAAAGCCCCGCCGGACGGCTTGCGGATCGTGTAGGTGTCGTCGTTGGCGCGCCGCACCTGCCACACCTGCCCGCCGCCGTTGCCGTCAGGCAGAAGGACGAGGTTGCCCCCGCCCACGTCGGTGAGGGTCTGCTGCCCGGCGATGCTGATCCGGTAGATGCCGTCGATCACACTTGCCACGCTTGGCTCCTCTTCCGTCAAAGGAACAACTGGTCACGGTTGCAACCAGCCGCGATTGAGAATGTTGCTGCCTGCACCAGAGTCAGAAGGAAGATCTTCTCTTTGATGACATGATGAGACCCTTTTTGGCGGTTCGATGAGCCAGGAAAGCTCTGCGATGGGGCACTGGACGAGCAGACCGTGGTGGCAGCGGACAGCCAGGACGCTAACACCATCATGCCCGCTGGCGTCGGCGTTTCGGATCAGCGGCGCACACTAAAAATGCAGATCAAGACCCGACTCGCGCCGTCCACGTATCCAACGATATCTTCGCACACCAAACCGCGCTTTGTGGCCGGACTTCGCCCTCCTGTTCCCCCCGACGTCCCACCAGCCGCGCCGAGCGGTGTCCCGCCGCGCCGCGGCGCGGCGGCGCACCGGTGGCGCGAGCCCCGCGAGCGCACCGAGGGCGAGGGCCGCCGTATGGCCGACCGCGTCGAGCTCCCCACGGCTCACCCCCTTCATCATCACGGGGAGTACGACGACGAAGGTCAGTGACGCCAGAGCGCGCAGCGACCGGCGGGAGGGCAGCACCACGAGCGCGGTCAGGGCGGTCGCCACGACATAGCTCGGCCCGACATCCAGGACGTGCAGAGCGGTCCGCGGCAACCCGCCGGTGACGACCCGCAGGTCCAGCACACCCTGGGAGATCAACGTCGCCCCGGCGTGCCCACCCAGCACGACGGCCAGCGCGGTGGCGCCTCCCGCCGTCGCCTCCAAGCCGCCCACGGCCAGGCCCGCGAACATGAGCCACGGCGCCAACGGCCCCTCGGGCAGCCACGGAATACTGCCCACAAGCACCCCGAGGGGATGGTGGCGCATCTGGTCGAAGGTTGTGCTCATGGCCCACTGCCAGCGGGTCGCCGTGGCCGGGTCGACGTACTGGAACACCCGCGCCGCGACGAGGGCGCCGAGCAAGGAGTCGGTCACCGGCAGCCGCCACACGACCGACCACGGGCGTCCCGACCACGGGCTGGCGGCGCCCTCGGCCCCGTGAACGTGCTCCGCGCCGGCGGGGCCGTCGTCACCTCTGGCGGTACCGTCGTCGCCTCCGGCGGGGGCCGGTGTGCGGACGGTCATGGGACTCCGGCCCCCGGTCCACCTCGGATGTTCTCCGCCGGCGCGGCCCATCCCCGCTGATCGCCCCGGCCTGGAATCGAGCACGCCACGGAACACTCCCGCCTGACGAGAAGCAGGGCCCATCTGAAGAATGTCTTCGCCCGGCGCTGTCATTCCCGGCACCGCGGCAGCCGACCAGATGTGCCACGGTCGCGCCGGGCGGATGGTCGCGCCGGGCGGATGGTCACGCCGGGCGGACGGGGCCGACAGTCACGCCGGGCGGATGGTCACGCCGGGCGGTACCGCCCACAGCAGGCTGTCTCGAAGCGCCGGACGCCACACGCCGAAGTCGTGGCCGCCGGGGCGCAGCCGCAGCACGACGTCGAAGCCCGGACGCTCCCCCAGGGCGCGGGCCATCGCCTCCGTGTCGCCCAACGCCTCATGATCGCCATGTCCGCAGTCCAGCCACACCCGCATCGGCGGGAATGGTGGGAGCGTCGCCGCGTACCGGGCCGGGGTGTTCGCCGCCACGACCAGAGCGAGATCGGGCCGGTTCCCGAACAGGCCGACCATCCCGCCGTCGTGGGTCGGTTTCGACATCCCGGACATATCAATGATCGTCTCGACGAGGTCACGGTGGCGTAGCCCGAGGTTCAGCGCGCAGAACCCGCCGGCGGACATTCCGACGAAGATCCGGTCGGCTCGGTCCGCGATGGCGCGCAACCGCCGGTCGACCGTCGAGATCACGTCGTCGATCAGATAGGTCTCGATGTTCTCGCCGGGCCGGTCGACGCATTCGCTGTCGTCGAGCCAACCGTGACTCAGTCGCGGGGCGACGAGGATCGCGGGCCGGCCGACCCCGGCAAGCAGCGCGCCGACCTGCGCGGCCCGGCCCGCCCGGTACCAGTCGACCGGCACCCCCGGCGAGCCATGCAGAAGGTAGACGACGGGGAACCGGACGTGCGGTTCGGTGAAGTACTGGGGCGGGAGGTACACCAGTGCCTGCTTTGCCTCCTTCACACCGAACCCGCTGTGCGTGCCGGGGACCAACAGGTCGATAACCGATCCGTCCGGGTGCGGCGGCGCTGGCGCCACAGCCTCCCGCGCCGACCCCGTCGGCCAGGACTTCACCCCGATGACGTCGTCGACCCGCGGCAGGTAGCCGTAGTAGGCATTGACCAGATCCGCCGCCGTCACCAACGTGAGCAGCATGGCGAGGACGCCCATCCCGAACGCGGCGGGGCGTCCCACCCGGTTCCGATGCCCCGCCCGGCGCCGGTGGGCCAGCCACCCGCAGCCTGCCCAGCAGGCGAGCGACATTCCCGCCAGGGACAGCAGGAACCACTTCCCGATGACGACCAGGGACCCCAAATCCACGCTCCCCTGCGAGTGTGTCCACGGTGTAGACAATATGGACGACGTAGACAATATGGACGACGTAGACAATATGGACGACGTAGACTGAAGGTGATGGTCAGTCCGGCCCGGGGCCGGTCGAGGTGTCCTTTCTTCGGGCACGGTGATGGAGGCCGGCCGTCCCAGGCCGGGGCAGTCGGGACAACCGGGATAGTCGGGACAACCGGGATAGCCCGGACAGATGGTCGCGCCAGCAGGGCCAGACCAGGAAGGCCTCGGCTTCGAGCATCGCCAAGGCGATCCGTGGTAGCTCGGAACTGGCGGGGTAGCAGATATAACGGGGCTGCCAGGTGGGTTGAAATTTGGCGTTGAACCGGTACAAGCTATCGATTTGGAACCAGCGGGACAAGAATATTAACAGGGAACGCCAGCAGCGGATGACCGGCCCGGCGCCCAGGCGCTCGCCGCGTTCGAGCGCGGACCGGAAGAACGCAAAGTTCAGCGACAGCCGTTCGACGCCCAGCTCGCGGGCCTGGCGCAGGGCGCTGACGATGAGGAACTCGTTCAGCCCGTTGTCGGCGGTCCGGTCCCGCGTCATCGCGTCCAGCGACAGGCCGTTGGGGCCCCACGGCACGAAATGCAGCAGGGCGCGCAGCCGGGGCTCGGTGCCGGCCGCGTCGGCATGCGACGTGCCGTCCTCGATGCCGCTTGTCGTGTCGTTCGCCGGGTGGCCCGGAGCACCGTTCACCGGGTCGTCCGCGTCGTGGGGACCCGCGTCATGGGGACCCGCGTCATGGGAGAACGCCATCACGGCTACGCAGTCGCCGTCCGCGCCGCCGCCGAGGCGGCCGAGCGCCATCGAGAAGCCCCGTTCCGTCTGGGTACCCCGCCAGGCAGCGGCCTGTGCCTTCAGCCGGGCGATGTCGGCCGGCGCGAGATCGCCGACCCGCCGCGCGACCGCGGTGTAGCCGGCGCGTTCCACCCGGGCGACCGCCTGGCGAACGTTACGCATCGCCCGGCCCTCCAGCGTGAACGACGCCGTGTCGACGATGGCCTCGTCACCGAATTCCAGCGCGCACAGCCCGGCGCGGGTCCAGGCGAAGCCACCCGCCTCCGAGCAGCCGAGGACCGCCGGCGTCCACGCATGATCGGCCGCCTCACGCAGGAACTCCCTGATGGCCCCCGGCCAGGCCTCCCGGTCACCGAGCGGGTCTCCGCTGGCCAGCATCACGCCGGAGACCACCCGGTAGGCCACGCAGGCCTTGCCGGTCGGTGACCAGATCACCGACTTGTCCGACCGCAGCGCGAAGTATCCCAGCGAGTCGGCCTTGCCGTGCCGGGCCAGCAGGGCACGTATCCGTTCCTCGTCGGAGTCGGTCAGCCGGGGCCGGGGCTCGGGCGGTCGCAGCGCGAGGTAGCCGGTGGTCACTATGGTCAACAGGCCCATCGTCAGCAGCACGCGGGCGGCGAGGCCGGAGAACCGGTCGGAGGTGAACCGTAGCGGACCGGGGATCCCGACGAGTCCCTCGACGATCTGTTCGAACTGGGCGGACAGCGAATGCGGGCCGACGATCCGGTCCTGGCGCACATAAAGCAGCAGGAACCCGATCCCGATCGAGACGACAGTGAGCAGCAGGCCGACGCCGAGCGCCCGCCAACGCGTCGACGGGTCGCCCTTGGCCCGGAACTCCCCGTGGACCAGCAGCAGGGCGATGAGCAGCGCGGCCGATCCGGCCGCCTCCTCGTAGTCCAGACCCTTGGCAACGTGGAGCACGATGCTCACGCCGAGCAGGACCACCACGGCCCGCCAAGCCCGCCGCTTGCGGCGGCGCAGCCCCGGCGTCAGCAGCACGAGCAGCATGCCGACGACGACGGTGAACGCGGCGGCCTGCTGGGAGGCCGCGGGGGGCAGGAGCACCCGCAGGTCCTCCAGGCGGGAGCGCCACTCCGGGGTGACCGCGGAGATGACGTCCACCAGGCCGACAACCAGAGCCAGCAGCGCGGCGATCCGAGGCGCCCACGGCTGTTTCCAGGGGGGCAGCACGGGCATCCGGCCGCTCTTCCTGCCGGGACGGACGCCGGGTGATGTCGTCGACGGCGGGGCAGATGACGGCTGTGAGGCAGACGACGCCGGTGAGGCAGACGACGCCGGTGAGGCAGACGACGCCGGTGAGGCAGACGACGCCGGTGAGGCAGACGGGGCACGCGGTGCCTGGGGGGCAGGCTGTGCGGAAGGGACAGGAGGGACGGGAGAGGCCGCGGACCCCCGACCGACCGGACCAGACCGGGCGGACAGGCCCCGGCGGGCGCCGGGCCGCCCGGGTTCCGGCCGCACCGCCGGGCGTGGCCACCACCGGCGCCGGATGACGGCGCGCTCGTTCGCCTCGGGCGGCGCGTTTCCCCCCCGCCGCCCGTCGGCGGGGCGCCCGGCCGAGGTGCCCGATGCCCCGGTCCCGCTCGAGATTCTCATGATCCCTATCGTCTCCCGATGGGTCGCTTGCTATGGCGCTCAGGACCTGGAGACGATAAACCGCCCCGTCACGGACGTTCCTCGTGCCACCCGATCGTAGCCGGGCCGAGTCGCGGGGTGGTCACGCGCAGAAGGCGCCGAGTCGTGGACGAGGGCCAGGCGGGCGTCCCGGGCCGGCAGGGAAGGACGACCTGGACGATCTCCGCCCGAACGTCTAGACACACCCAGCAGACCAGCTCACATACGACATTTAGGCAGTTAACTCACTTATCTAGCTCACTTATTACTCCCATCCGGACGGAGGTGACCCTGTGAGGTCGATCCGCGGTCTACTCATCCTGCGCTGCCGCTGCGGCCATGCGCGTCATGACCACGAGCACTACCGGCCCGGCTCGGATTGCGGCCGATGCGGGTGCCCGGCTTGGACCCTGTGGAGGCGACGTTGACGCCCCTGAACCTAGGGTAAGACGGGCAGGACGCCAGTCAACCAGATCAGCCGCTTACACAGCGTCACCTCCTGCTGTCCGCCGGACACGATCAACACCAGGTCACACGTCATTGGCCCTTGTGGCCCTCGGCGCCGATCCGCGCACCGGCTCAGCTCATGATTTCCGGGCTTGGTCTCGGCCCGTCCTCCTCCCGATGTGAAACTTTCTGAGGATGCCGGCGACCGACAGCTCGGTGTCGAGATACCACGTGCCGACGATTACCCCCCCGATGAGGACGACACCGAAACCGATCAGCCACGACAGGATGGTGAACACGACCCCGATCCCGCCATAGCTGCGCTCGTTCGCCACGATGGAAGCCGAGAATGCCAGCCGGCTGACGACACCCAGACCAGTCAGGCCGATCGTCGTGAACAGGGCTGTCGGCCACGAGTCCCGCCAGCTCATCCGGCCGATGGTGAGTACCCGGACCCCGACCCACAAGAAGAGCGCCAGGATCACGGTGGCTACCAGGCCGTAGCAGACCTGACCAGCCACGGTGCCGGTGAGCAGCGCCCCGAGACTCGTGGTAGCGACGAGAAAGAAGATCAATCCGCAGAGCCAGCCGACCTGGGCCAGTAGGCCGCGTAGCCCGAATGGCTTCAGTCTGAAGACCCGCACATAAATGGACTGGACGGACGCGGCCAGACTCAGTCCGCCAATTATCAGCCAGAGCACTCCCAGTACTGTCCAGCCGGTGAGGACGGTTCCGCTCCGCGGGGTAAAGAGTCGTTCCACGGCCATCGCCGCATCATGGCTCAACCCCATGCGCGCGATGATTATGTCCGCCGCACCGCCCTGCCGCAGTGGCGACAGCGCCGCCAGCGTGATGACAAAAGGAAAGAAAATCATCAGGATCATCGCGGCGAGATTCATCGCCCTGTTAATCAGATCCGCCTCACGTAGTCTGGACGCCAGGTCTCCTACCGGGGACTGCCCCGCACGCCCCCGGGCTGTCCCGACGCGCGCACAGAGCGTCCTGATCGGCCGCCACGGCGCGCCGCTGCGGTGAGCGCCAGCGCCGCCGGACGGCCGCGACGCAGGATTGTTATTACTCGTACGCCAGCTCCGGGGCATGGCGTCCTCCCCACAGCACCGGGTTCATCGCCGGATCCGCCGAATGCCCTGTGTGCGGCGCTCGCCCTCCGGGGCGGGGACTCAGGCAGCCGCTTCAGTCGATGATGAGGGCGATGAAAATGATGCAGACGATTATGTTGATGAGCCAGCTGTGAGTGTTCATCCAGTCTCGGACGCGCGGTGCGGCGACTTCTGCCCGTCTATGGAACAGTAGTCGGGCAAGCAGCGGCAGTGCCGCCACCGTAACGGTCAGCCCGATGAACGGGAGTGCTGCCGCATAGGACGCGTTGTTCTGCTGCAGGTGTATTCCAACCGTCATCATAATCACGATGTCCGAGGGCATCAGCAGAATGACGAACAGTCCGACTTGGAACGCCTTCATCAGATCTGCCGCCATCAGCGTCGTCAGCCATTTCGGCGGCTCCACCGTTTCGCGCCGCACCCAGTTCTTCACGGCGGCGACTGCCAACAGGCCCACCAGTACGTACTGGATGATCTGGCCGGCCGAACCGTTACTCCTCGAACTTCCCAGGTCGACGGCGCTGTCCAGCAAGGCGGCGAGGCCCATCATGACGGCCACACCGGCCGCTGTCGCGGCCGCCACACCGGCCAGGAACCCCAGGGATACCCGCCCGGCTCGTGGCGTGGTAACGAAGATGATCGCCGACATGATCTGCGGTCCGATCATCATGGTGATTGCCAGCGGGAGAATCTGGAGACCGTCCATGGATGCTCCCCACCGCTTGACCATGCTGATTCACGCGAGACTCCTAGCCCTCTCGCGCTCGAACTCCTGGTCGTTGAGCAGTCCGCGGCGGTGCAGGTCTCCGAGCTTGGCCAGCTCGTCTGCAATAATGGTCGCGCGGGTCGCGGCGCGGATGTAGCCGCGGACCGCTTCCTCGCTCGCCGAGCCAACAGCCGGACCGGGTCCTCCCGGCCCCGCGCGCGTCGGGTGCGCCGATTACCACAGCCATTACCTACCGCCTGCTCGCCGCGTCAAACCCAGCATCACCCGAAACTCACCCTCTCGTCTCGGCCCGATGCCGCAGACGGTGGCCGGGGGCACTAGGTGAGCAGGGGCACTGACGGAAGACGGTCGGCTTGGGGTGTCCGGCCGGACTTGCGGGCCTTCGTCTTGGTACCGTCCCACTTCGCTTGAGTTGACCATGGTGTACCCACCAGTCGGCTAGGTCCAGCGTGGCGGCAGTCCGGAGCCGGTGCGCGGCTGGCTGCCCTACGACCTCTCCCACGACCCTCCCAACGTGCGATCAGCTGGACGATCGATGGTCATCGGCGGCCAAATGTCCACGCACGGCACTCACCCGTCCGGGGGATCCTGGAAGTGGCGTCAACGGCACGTGGTGTGCTGGCAGGAAGAAGGCCGGCGCGGGTTACGCGTACGGACGACGGCGCCAGTGCGCGACAGGGGGACCGCCGGATGACACATCATCGAAGTCCACGAAGCCAACCTGACGGCTACCTTAATATATCGCGGTCATCCACAAGAGCGGTGACACCGTGAAAGTGGTCTCCGTCATGAACTACAAGGGCGGAGTCGGAAAGACCACTCTGACGGCGAACATCGGCGCGGAGATCGCCCGCTGGGGAAAACGGGTTCTTCTGATCGATCTTGATCCGCAGGCGAGCCTCACCTTCTCCTTCTACCGGCCGGAGGACTGGCGGGCGCACCTCGCCGAGGGCCGGACCATCAAACAGTGGTTCGAAGCCTGGCGGATGGACGGGCCGGTGCCGGGACTCGAGGTACTCGTCACCGCCCCCACGGTGGCGAACTCCCGCATCGCGCATAACGGTGGCCGGCTCGACCTGATCGCGTCCCACCTTGCCCTCGGCGACGTCGAGATGGATCTCGCCGCGCGGTTGGGTGGGGCACAGATCCACCGGTCGACACGCCACTACTTCGACGTCTATCTGCGTCTCGCGGCCGGGCTTGCCACCCTGCCCGGGCGGCTCTACGATCTGGTGCTCATCGACTGCCCGCCGAACTTCGGCGTCATCACGAGGTCCGCCGTGGCGGCCAGCGACCAGCTGCTCATCCCGGCCCGCCCGGACGAGCTGTCCACCCTCGGAATCGATCACCTGCAGTCCCGGCTGCGCCGGTTCACCTGGGAATTCAACCAGGTCGCTGATCTGCAGGCCGACCTCCGGCCGGCCGTGAAGAAACTGGAACCGATGATTCTGGGCGTCGTCTTCACGATGGTCCAGTACTACGGTGGTCAGCCCGTCTCGGCGCTGCGGCCCTACATAGCACAGACCAGAAGCCTCGGGCTGCCCGTCTTCGATGCGATGCTTCGGGAGAGCAACAAGCACTTCGCCGGCGCGGCCCGCGCCCAGCTCCCCGCCATTCTCACCGAGCAGCTCAGCCGGGAACTCGCCTGGGAACTGCAGAGCCTGGTCGAGGAGTTCCTCAAACGCATCCGGACGGCGAACCATGGCTCCTGACAGTCGGCCCGCCAGCCACCCGGGTCGGGATGCGGCCCGTCTCGGGGCTGTTCTCCTGCGCCAGGTGTCCGATCTGCTCGACACCCTGGACGTCCGGCAGCTTGACGATCTCGTGGCGGGTCGGGCGCGGCTCGCGGTCGTCCCCACGCCCACAGCAGCGCCCACGCCCACAGCAGCGCCCACGCCCACAGCAGCGCCCACGCCCACAGCAGCGCCCACGCCCACGGCCACGGCAGCAGACCCGGGCGGTCGTGCCGCGGCGGACGGCTCCCGGCTCCCGGCGTCCGTGGACGTCGAGAAGCTGCACGCGACACTGGTCGCCGCCGCGAGCCGGGAGGAAGCCCGGGAGCACCTGGCTGCCCTGGGCCGGATTCCGGTCCCGCAGCTACGGGCCCTGGCGGGCGCCCTGGGTGTCGACGGTGTCGGCGGCAGGGATCCGAAAGCCACCGTGATCCGAAAGATCGTGGACGGGACCATCGGTTTCCGGCTCAGCTCCCGGGCGATGCTGGCCGGGGAATCCGAACTGTAGAGCCGCGTTCTCCGACCGTTCTCCGGCCGGTGGAGCCGTCGGCTGGCCCGCTCCCGCCGGTCATGCCGCACCGAGCAGGAGGCCGAATCCGGTCATCAACACGGCGACGGCGAGTACCAGCGAGGTCACGAGATTACGCATGGTGACTCGGCGGGGAGCGCCGTCGAGGTCCGGCTGCGCCTCGGGCTCGCGCGGTGGAATCCGCAGGGCGAGCACGATCGGGTGAAACGGCGAGACGCGGTTCGGCGGCCAGGCGACCGCCCGCAGATCGCGCCGTTTGAAGGGGGCGTGACTCGCGCATCCGGTGAGCCAGCCGTTGACCGGGGTCTCGCAGATGCCGTCGTCGGTCCGGTAGGCCCGGCAGAGCGTCGGCCAACGGAATCCCAACATCACGGTGATCACGAGCAGGGCCACCGGCAGCGCGATCCACGTGCCCCGCAGGGTGAGCCACAGCCCGGCGGCACCGAAGGCGAGATAGCAGGCGAGATGGACATGTTTGCGTTCCCGTCGGCTCCTCGTCCGTGAAGCGGCCCGGCGGGACCGGGTCGGTTGCCGGCGGCGGGCGGACGTCCGGCCCGATCCCGACGAAGATCTCCTGCGCGGCGCTGCCATGACCATCCTCCTGTCTGCCCAGGTGCACGGGTGGGATGCGCCGCGGCGTCACGACAGATGCGTGGCCGTCCGTGCATCTGCGCCGACGGTCACGCCCCGCCCCTCGGCTGGCGTCGCTCCGCGATGGTTCTAGCACAGCTTGATGCCTAATTTAGCGCTTATCCTTTGTTTGCCATCACTTGCCACCAAACGCCAATAATAGGCGTATGATGTGTCCGTATAGCAGTCATGTTTTCAGTCATGCTTCTTCGCGACAGATCTCGATCAAGGCTTTGGCGGATCCCGCCGGCCTGTCGATCAGTACGGTGAAGGCGCGGTCGAGATCGGGCAGCGGATACCGGGGATGATCAGACTGGCCGCGACGAGCCTCGGCCTGGTCCCCACCGGCCTCCTTGTCCGACGGGACACGCGCGGGCGTCCGGGCCGGCCCTGGACCTTCGGCCGCACTGACGCGCCGCCGTTGACACCTGGAGCCGCTCCAGGAAGCTCCTGCTCCTGGCCGGGTTACTCGTCCATGGCACGGAGCAGGCTCGCGGGCAGCGATCGATCCGGGCCGGCTCCCGTAGTCCATCGGGAGCCCCATCGGCCGAGTTCCATCAGGATCGGCGCGAGATCCCGGCCCGCCGACGTCAGTTCGTATTCCGAACGAGGTGGACGTGGCTGATAAAGCCTGCGTTGCAGGATGCCTCGATCGACGAGCCGGTCGAGGCGCCGAGTGAGGGTGTGATCGGAGATCTTCAGACGGGTTCGGAAGTCGTCGTAGCGCCGAGCGCCGCCGAACGCCTCTCGGATGATCAGCAGGGACCAGTGATCGCCGATCAGCCCGAGCGCGCGAGCGGCCGGGCAGTCGGACTCGTCGTGCTGGTCAAGCACCTGGCCAGTGTATCTGTTGACTTCCATTTCGGAAGCATCTAGGATCCTTTCCGAAATGGAAGTCGGTCTCGGGGGAGTGGAGGCGCGTATGTCGAGGTCCGCTCAGCCGAAGGAGTCTGCGGCATCACCACTGCTGCTGCCGGTCGTGTGCCTCGGCCAGTTCCTGGTCGTGTTCAGCCTGTCCAGCGTGAATGTCGCGCTGCCCAGCCTGGCAGCCGATCTTCAGATGAGCCGCGAGACCCAGCCCTACACGGTCACGGCCTACGGGATAGCCCTGGGCAGCCTGCTCCTGCTGGGTGGCAGGGCTGGCGATCTACTCGGCCGACGGCGACTGTTCCGGCTAGGCACGGGGGTCTTCGCGGTCGGCACCGTGGTGTGCACGCTCGCCAACGTGACCGGCGTGCTGCTCGCTGGGCGGGCCCTGGAGGGGCTCGGTGCGGCCATGCTCGCCCCGGCCGCGCTGGGGACGATCAACGCGATCTACCCGCAAGGGCCGAGCAGAAACAAGGCGCTCGGGGTGTTCGGTGCGGTGTCCAGCGCGGCGGCCGGGGTGGGCGTCTTGGCGGGCGGGGTCCTCACCGACGGGCCGGGATGGCGGTGGGCGTTCGCGATCAAAATTCCCTTCTGTCTACTCCTGCTCGCCGTGGTCGGAAGGATCATGCCGGAAACCCGTGACACCCGTTCTCACCACGGCTTCGACATCGCCGGCGCGCTCACCGCGACGGGGTCGATGTTCTCGCTGGTCGTGGCCATCACACAGGCGGAGCAGCGCGGTTTCACCAGCCCGGCGATCCTTGCTCTGTTCGGATCAGCCGCCGTTCTTCTGATCGCCTTCATCGTGATCGAGAGCCGCAGCGACGACCCGCTCATGCCGTTGGCCCTCTTCCGCCGGCGTGGTCTCAGCGTCGCCAACGGCGCGACCCTGCTCGTGTGGGCCAGCTTCGGGTCGGCTTTCCTCCTGGTGGCCCTGTATGTGCAGCAGGTACTCGGCTACAGCCCGATGAAGGCCGGGCTGACATTCGTGCCGATGGCAACCGCGGCCGCGCTCGCGGCCAACGTCGCCCAGGCGACAGCGAGTCGTTCCGCGCGCGGTCCCAAGCCCGCGCTGCTCGTCGGCCTTGTCCTCCTCACTGTCGGCGTGGCCCTCCTGTCCCGGGGCGACGCCGACACCAGGTACACGGCGGTGCTGCTGCCGGCGCTCGTGCTGTGCGGCGCCGGTCTCGCGACCTCCCTCACCGCGCTCAACGTGGCCGCCTTCAGCGGCTCCAACAGCGACGACTCCGGGGTTGAGGCAGGACTCCTGAGCACCTCCCAGGAGATCGGCGCGGCCCTCGGCGTCTCGATTCTCTCGACGGTGTCGGCCCGCGTCATCTCCGATCATCTCGCAGCTCATCCCGGAGATCCGACCGCGATGCTCAGCGGCACGGTCGATGCCTTTCAGGTGTCCTTCGTCGTCGCGGCGGGCATGGCTGCCGGCGCCTTCCTGCTTTCCCTGATCGCCCTCTCGACGCGGGTTGATATCCCCCCGGCCAGCGTGTCGGAAAACCCCCTCGCGGAACCAGCCTCGATAATGCCCTCAAGGTGACACGGTCGCCTTAGACGGGACTTCCGAAGATCGTCGCGCGGGTTCCGCCCGCCTTCTCATCGGATCGAACTCGGCCGCGGCCATGCGGCTGCTCCTGCCAGGCCTCCGCTCCCCTCGTCCCGCTCGCGGCCTCCTCCGCTGGGCCGTGCCGTTTCCTCCTCCCGCAGCACATCCGGCGTCAGTGGCGCTGGCCAGTGATTTCTTTCTGGCCAGCCCGTCAGTACCCGCGCTCCTCAATGAATCGCTCCTTGAGGAGCAGGTCCGCGACCCCGTTTCCCACCCCGTGGGACGGGGTTGTTGTCGTGTTCGGTGGGGTCAGGGGTGATCCCGGCCCGCCGGTAGTGCCCGCTGATATCTCCCTCCAGTCTGTCGCATAGGAGACAGCGGAGTCCTTGTTGCTAAATTGCTACGTATCGCCCAGAGTGGTGATGTCCAGTTGTTCAGGAAGAAAGGATTGGCTGATGGTAGTGCTTGACCAACGGCTGCTCGAGAGTTGTCGACGCTACGTCGACGACATGCCGCCGCGCTTCAACTACATGACTTCCCCCGAGCTGGCCAAAGCCCTGGAGTCCCATCCGGACGCATACTTCGTCCTTGACAACCGCACCCCCGAGGCGTATGCGGCGGGCCATATACCGGGTGCCGTGAACATGTGGTTCAAGGACGTGCTGTCCGACAGCAACCTCGCTCTTCTCCCTCGGGACAAGACAATCGTCATCGTATGCTGGGTGGGCCATACGGCCAGTCAGCTCGTCGCCCTGCTCGGTCTGCTGGGTTTCACCGTCGCAGGTCTTCAGTACGGCATGGGTGAAAGCCCGGTGCCCGATTCCCCCCGGGCCGGCTGGCGCGATCTGGGCCTGCCGCTGGAAAAGAAAATTGGCTAGCGAATCGCTCACCTGAGCTGACGCAACGCCTATCTGCCCTCACCGCAGGTCAAGACTTCCAAGAACCCGCTTTGAATCTTGTCTTGACCGCGAACGGCGCTACACCATGGGATCGAATCCCGGTACTCGGCGTGCCGACCGGTCACAGCCCTCTTTGTCAGGCTGGAATACCGGACCGGAGTACTTCTAAAACAGACTCTAAGAGGGAGTCTTAATCAGCCATGCCCAACGAAACCGCAACAGAGATCATCGATCTGCTGTTTCAGTTCCGGCGGCTCTCCGATCCGACGGAGGTCTGCTCGGCCCAGCCCTGCGAGCTCTGCTTCGACATCCATCGCCCAAAGATCGAGTACTGGATCAACCAGAACGAGCCGATCCACTTCGTGATCCTCGCTTTCCCGGCCAAGTCACCCAACAGGCAGAAGGTCCTCGGCTCGCTGCCGGATCTCGCCGAGCGCATCGCGCTCGACTTTCTGCGCTCGATGTGTGAGCACATCGGCCATTTCTATGAGCCCGGAGCCAGGATCACGGTCTGCTCGGACGGGCACGTGTTCGGGGATCTGATCAGTGTCTCCGACGAGGCCATCTCGTCCTACCGCAGCGACCTGGAGGCGCTGCTGGTCGACATCAGAGCACACAATATCGATCTCTACTCACTGGACGACGCGTTCGGCGCCGGTGACTTCACCGAGCTGCGTAGGAAACTGGAGGAAAACTATGCCGCAACGGTGGCGGAACTGCGCCAACAGATCGCCACGAGCCCAGCCACGAAGACGCAGTTCAACGGCATCCACCGTTTCGTGTTCGAGGATCTGCTGGTGCTGCGCCCGGAGACCAGCCGCACTCAACTCCGGCTCGCCAGCAAGGATCTCGCCTACCAGATCGTCCGCCGCAGCAACGCCTGGAGCCGACTCGTCGCCGAGCAGTTCCCGTCCGCCGTCCGCCTGTCGATCCACCCCCAGCCCTGCCATTCCGAGAAAATCGGCATCCATATGATCAGAACCAGGGACAACTGGCTCACTCCCTGGCATGGCGTCGCCATGGACGACGGCAACAGTGTCACGCTGATAAAGCGCAGCACCGCCGAAAAGCTGAACGCGTCGGTGGTCTGGCGCAATGGACGACCGAGTCACTTCGTCGCTCCGCATCTCATGCGGACGGATTCGAGGGTGAAGGAGACCGTCTCGTGAGTGCCGGGGCACTGGTCGACGCCAGCTCGGCGCCGCGGCGTTCGCTGCATCCGTTCGGACTGTTGATCGAATCATCCAGTGACACGGATCTGACCGCCGTGCCACCCGAGGAGTTGACCCGGTTCGTCGCGGATTCGAAGCTGCTGGTGCTACGAGGTTTCCAATCTCCTTCGACCACCGATCTCGTCGCCTACTGCCGGCGAATGGGCGAGATCCTGACCTGGGACTTCGGGGAGGTGCTGGACCTGACGGTGCACGAGGACCCACAGAACTACCTGTTCACCACGGGTCCGGTGCCCTTCCACTGGGACGGCGCGTTCGCCCGGCTCACGCCACGCTTCATCGTGTTCCGCTGCCTACGCGCTCCCGACCCGGATAGCGGCGGGGAGACGACTTTCTGCGACACCGCCCGCATTATTTCCGCCGCGCCTGCGCACCTGCGTGACACCTGGGCCGGCGTCCGGATCGACTACCAGACCGAAAAGATCAAGCACTACGGCGGGCACATCGTGCAGGACCTCGTGGTGCCCCATGCCGTGACGGGTGTGCCGACTCTTCGTTTTGCCGAGGCGCTCGACCCAGCCGAATATCTCAATCCGCTGTTCCTCGACATCCACGGCGTCTCACGGAATGATCGCGAGGACTTTCTCGACGATCTGTCGGCCCGGCTCTACGACCCGTCCGTCAGCTACGCGCACGCATGGCGTTCCGGCGATGTCGTGATCGCGGACAACCATGCGCTGCTACACGGTCGACGGTCTTACTCACTGGCCTCCTCGCGGCGACTCCAACGCATTCATGTGATCTGAGCAAAGATTCGAGGAAATGGAGAAGACATGCGGGATCATTACGACGTTATTATCGCCGGCGGCGGGCCGGCGGGCTCTACACTGGCCGCGCTGCTCGCCCGCACGTCGGACCTGAAAGTAGCGATCTTCGAGAAGGATGAGTTCCCGCGCGAGCACATCGGCGAGTCGTTCGCGCACCCGTTGATCCCGGTGCTGGCAGAGAGCGGAGCGCTCGCGAAGGTGCTGGCCAGCAACTGCTGGGTAAAGAAATTTGGCGGTATCTACAGCTGGGCGCGGCAGGGTCCGAGCCGGGCGTTCTTCGACCACGCGAACTGGGCGGTGGACGGGGTACACCGATGGGCACTGCACGTCAACCGTTCAGAGTTCGACCAGATCCTGCTGGAACACGCCCGGGACCTCGGAGTCGACGTCACCACCGGGATGGCCGTCACCGACTTCGCCGCGGCCGCCAACGGCTGTCAGGTGACGCTCGCCGACGGCACCGCCGTGTCCGGCGCGTACTTCGTCGATGCCTCCGGTCGCCAGCAGAGCCTGGTCACCAAAAAGCCTCGCGAATGGTTGTCCGGCTACCGGAACATCGCGATCTGGCAGCACTACCTGGGCGGCCTGCCGGCCCAGGGGCTCGACGGCGACTGGAACATCTTCCGGGAGAAGAACCTCTCGCCGATCGGTTGCTTCGCGTTTCCCGACGGCTGGTGCTGGTACATCCCCGTCCCCAGGATCGTGAACGGGGAGCGGGTGCTCACGCACTCGATCGGCATCGTGACGAGCCCGGAGGTGCTGAAGGAACCCGGGAAGGACTTCACGGACTCCGAGGTCTTTCTGCGCACCGTCCGCGGCGTGCCGCGGCTGGCCGACCTGGTGGCCGAGGTGACGCCGATCTCCGACCAGATGATGACGGTCACCAACTACTCCCGGGTCAATGAGCGCTTCGCCGACCTCGACCGGCACTGGATCCTGATCGGCGATGCCTCCTACTTCGTGGACCCCCTCTTCTCGTCCGGGGTCGCGTTCGCGGCCAACCAGGCGGCCTCGGCGGCGCTGCTGCTGCGCACCACGCTGCGCGCCGAACTCTCCCCGGGTCTGGTGAGAGATCTGTGGCAGGACTACGACCACGAGTGGCACGGAATGGCCGAGGTGTTCGCGCTCTCGATTGATCAGTGGTATCACATGATCGGCGCGGACAACCCGGGCAGCGCATACTGGCACCGGCGCAATTCGAGTCCGCATCTGGACATGCCCGATCGGTCCTTCGACGCGCTGCTCAACACGGCGTTCACCCCCGACCTGCTCCTGATCATGACGCGCGGCACCGGCCGAATGTCCGACCTGGCGATCGACGGTCCGTACCAGCAGGCTCGCGCGCACGTGATGCTGACGGAGCCGGAACCGGACGCCGTGCTGGTCGCCGCTCCCGGAGTCCGGATGCGGGCCGGCGTGGCGCTGGATGTCCCCGGCTTCAAAGCGGTGCTCCCACCGGCCGACCTCGAACTGGACACGCCCGCCGCGGTACGGGCCGCCGTCGCCGAGTACTGGACCGATCCGGTGGCGGCCGAGGCGAACGGCGGCCTCGGCGTGCCTTCTCCGACCGCCTCCCCAGTACCGTGCCACCGTTTCGAGTTCGATTCCGACGCACTCGTCGATTCCGGCTCAGGCGCGACGGGGTTTTCGGTGCGCGGGGTGGACAGTCACGACGGCGCACCGCAGCTGTGGGAGATACTCAGCCGCGGTCCGGTCGTCTACGGCGAGCTCGGCTCGCGGCTCGCCCCCGGTCAGCGGGTGCTGCTGCAGCGGCTGATAAAGGCCGGAATGGTCACCGTCAAGACCGCGGCGAGGCAGACCACGCCGGGGACTGAAGCCGCCGAGGTCACCCTCGCGGACTGACCGAAGCGGCGGCCGGCCAGCCGGGCGCGGGCCGGGCCGGTCGCTCACGCCGGCCCGGCCCGGGTCTCAGCCGGCGTGCGCGGGGACGACCTCGACGTTGGTAGTCGACTCCCGCCCGGCCCGGATGAGCACGACGATCACCACCGCCGCGAGCGCGATGAGGATGGCGCCCCACAGGAACGCCGTGGTGTAGCCCTCGATCTGCGCCTGGTCGAGAAGCGCCTTCCCACCCCGCCCGTGATCGGCCAGGTAGTTGGTGACGGCCGTCGCGTAGACGGTGTTGAGCAACGCGGTTCCCAGCGCCCCGCCGATCTGCTGGGTCGTGTTGACCAGCGCGCTGGCCACCCCCGCGTCGTGCGGGGCGACCCCGATCAGCGCGAGGTTCGACAGGGGCACGAACGAGAAGCCCATGCCGATGCTGATCAGCAGCTCGGAGGGCAGGATGTGCACGACGTAGCTCGAATCCGTCCCAACCCCGAGGAGCAGCGCCATCCCGACCGCCGCGAGCGTCGTGCCGGTGCCGGCCAGCACCCGGGGTCCGACGCGCGGCAGGAACTGGCTGGCAAGCCCCGCGGAGACGATGATCCCGCCGCTGAACGGCAGGAACGCGAAGCCGGTCTTCAGGGCGCTGTAGCCGAGCGTCTGCTGGAAGTAGTACGTCAGGAACAGGAACATCGCGAACAGGCCGGCCCCGGTCAGCAGCGAGGCCAGGAACGAGCCGCCGCGGTTGCGCTCCCACGGCACCCGCAGCGGCAGCAGCGGCGCGCTGGTGCGGGACTCGACGACGACGAAGGCCACGAGCAGCACAGCCGCACCAACCAGCAGCCCGATGGTGCGGGCGTCGCCCCAGCCATCCTCGGCGGCCACGGTGAAGCCGTAGACCAGGGCCACCAGGCCCGCGGTCACCGTCACCGCGCCGGGCAGGTCGTAGCGGGCCTCGCCCTCCGCCCGGCTCTCGCGCACCACCGGCAGCGCGAGTACCGCGGTGATGATCGCGATCGGCACGTTCACCAGCAGGCACCACCGCCAGGAGGCGTACTCGGTGAGCAGGCCGCCGACGATGAGACCGATCGCGGCGCCACCGCCGGAGATCGCTCCGTACACGCCGAACGCCTTGGCCCGCTCGTGGCTTTCGGTGAAGGCGACGGTGATCAGCGACAGCGCGGCCGGCGCGAGCAGGGCCGCGAACGCGCCCTGCAGCGCCCGCGCTGCGAACAGCAGCCCGGCGTTCGGGGCCAGGCCGCCCAGCGCCGAGGCCAGCGCGAAACCGAGGAGTCCCCAGCTGAAGGCCCGCTTGCGCCCCAGGTAGTCGGCGACGCGCCCGCCGAGCAGCAGCAGACCGCCGAAGGCCACGGTGTACGCGGTGATGATCCACTGCCGGTTCGCGGTGGAGATGTCGAGATCGGCCTGCGCGTGCGGGATCGCGATGTTCATGATCGCGGCGTCGAGGACGACCATGAGCTGCGCGACAGCGATGATCCAGAGCGCGAGCCAGCGCCGTGGATCGGGCGAGCCGTCAGCCGCGTCCACCGGACGGTCCTCCGCCTGGTGGTCGAGGGTTGTGGTCACAGGGAAGCTCCTAGCCGGTCGGACCTGAAACGGGGACGAACGAACGCCACGAGTTCGGGCGAGGCGACCCGGTGCGGTGGGGATGGTGCCGATGGGGATGGTGCCGATGGGGATGGTGCCGATGGACGGCGCCCCCGGGACCGGGCGGTCCGTGGCGGCGTCGGTGACGCGGCAGTGGCAGGGACAGGGACAGTGGCAGTGGCAGTGGCAGGGACATCGAACAGGAGTTCGAGCAGGGAATAGCTCAGGCGTTCGAGTTGACCCCGGACGGGGGTGTTTCGGGCCGGAGTGTCGTTCCGGGCCGGCCAGCCAGCAACGGCATGAGCACGTCGTCCACCATATGATCGACGAACGCATCGTCGAGCGGCTCGCCGGTGACGAGCAGGCGACAGAAAATCATCGCCATGACGATCTCCATAATCACGTCGAAATCGGCCGACACAGAGATCTCCCCCCGTTGCGAGGCCCGAGCGAACATGCAACGGCCGATCTTCGCTTTGTTCTGCAGGATGTTGGCCTGCACGACCGCGGCCAGCCGCGGGGACTCGCTCGCGGCCCGGAGCACGCCGATGAGCAGCGCACCGTCGGGACCGGTAATCGTGTCGATCATGAGGTGCACCTCGGCGGCCAGGTCGTCCCGCAGGCACCCGGTGTCAGCCGGAACGCGGTCGCCGGGACCATGCCGGCGCAGGGCCTCCACGACCATCTCGTCCTTGCACGACCATCGGCGGTAGATCGTCGCCTTGCTGGCTCGGGCCCGGGCCGCGACGGCGACCATGCTCATCCGCTCATACCCGACCTCGACGAGCAGTTCCAGCGCGGCGTCCAGGATCGCCCGTTCCCGGGCGTCGTCCCGGGGCCGGCCACGCCCGGCGCCACTCGGCGGGGAAATCGGTTTTCGCCCTTCCGTCTCGGACGCTTCTCCGGAGTCGACGCGCATGGCCGCGACGCCGAGGAGAAGGCGTAATGAACATTACCTGGACCAGAGAAACAGTACCGTACTGTACTGAAAATACCAGCTCCCCACACCGTGTGGTGCTGGTCACATCCACTACCCGTCACCAACACCCGTACCCGCACCCGCACCGCGTCGGCCCCGGCCCCGGCCCCGGCCCCGGCCGCAGGCTCCGGCCGCAGGCTCCGGCTCCGGCCGTGATCCGGGTGTCCCGAACGGACAACGCCCGGGGCCGTCCGTCTGGAATGTCAGTGAACGCCAAGATCAAGGGATTCATCATGCGATCGGACGTTCGGAACGGTCAGAGCGGCAGGGCATGATGACTGGCGGAGGCGAGAGTTCCGTCCCCGCTGACCCCTGCCCGGCCGATCCCCGTCCCGCCGATCCCCGTCCCGCGGACGGCCCTCCGGAAGGGAGATTGTCATCATCCGCTCCGCCCAGCACCGATTCCTCGCCGCTGCCGCCACCGGCGGCATGCTCGCACTCGGCCTGGGCCTGGCGGCGTGCTCCCGGCACGGCTCCACCCCTCGCCCCTCGTCGCCGACAGCGTCGGGCCCGGGTGGCCCGAACAGCACACTCGCGCAGGCCGGCACGCCCGAGGAGTCCGACGGCCTGTGGGTCCTGCGCGACGTGCCCTACGCGCCGGTCTCGCCGGCACAGCGGCTGGATCTCTACCGCCCCTCCCCGCCGGCCCCGACGGCGGGTGCCGAGGGGGCCCGGGTGGTCCCCGGGACGGTCCTGCCGGTGGTGCTCACGATCCACGGTGGCGCGTTCATGCTCGGCGACAAGCGGGACGACCTGCCGGTGGTCCGGGCACTCGTCCACGCCGGATACGCCGTCGCCAGCCTGAACTACCGGCTGTCCGGGGAGGCGAAGTTCCCGGCCGCGGTCCAGGACGTGAAGGCGTCCGTCCGCTGGCTGCGGGCCCACGCGGGCACCTATGGCCTGGACCCCTCCCGCATCGCCGCGACCGGCGCGTCGGCCGGGGCCTACCTCGCGGTGATGCTGGGCACGACGAGCGGCGTGGCGATGTTCGACGACCCGGATCTCGGCAACCCCGGGGTGTCCAGCGACGTCCAGGCCGTTGTCGACTTCTACGGCCCGGTGAACTTCGCCTCGATGGACGCCCAGCTGCGCACGAACGAGCGGTGCACCGTGGCCGACGCCCAGCACGACCGGCCCCACTCGCCGGAGTCGCGCTTCCTCGGCCGCACCGTGACAGCCGTGCCCCAGCTGGTACGGGTGGCGAGCCCCCTGAACTACCTGAGCCGCGGGCCGCTGCCGCCGTTCCTGATCGAGCACGGGGACGCGGACTGCACGGTCCCCCACCAGCAGTCGCTGGAACTCGCCCACGCGCTGCGCACCGCCGGAGCGCCGGCAGTGGACGTGACGATCGTGCCGGGCGCCGGCCACGGCGGTGCCTTCCCGACCCGGGAACGGATGGGCGTCGTTCTGGCGTTTCTGCACCGCACCATCGGCCGCTGACGGCCGGCACACCACCCGGCGCTCCATCGAGCAACCACCTCTGCGACCTCAGGCCGCGGGCCATCCGGCAGGGTCATGACCCGGCCGCAGGCCCCACCGGCTCACCCCGCGCGTCACGTCGCGGGGGTCACCTTCAGGCGGAACCATGGCGGTGGCGGGGGACACCACGGCGAGAGGGTGATGGCGATGTCGGACACCACGGCACAGCCGGACAGCGCGGCACAGCCGAACAGCGCGGCACAGCCGAACAGCGCGGGGTACGCGCGCCCCGCCGGGCCGGCGGACGCCCGCAACCCCGCCGGGCAGGCCGTCGAGGTGGCGGACGCGGAGTCCGCCGCCGGTGGGATCGTCGTCGGGGTCGACGGTTCACCCGCGTCCGTCGCCGCGATCCGGTGGGCCTGTGACGAGGCCGCCCGGCGCCTGGTCCCGGTGATCGCGGTACTGGTATGGGACGTCATGGGCGAACCGCGGCCGGTCTTCGAGACCGCGGCGAACGCCGACCGCGAGGGTCTGGCGCACGCCGCCACGCGGGTTCTGGACACCGCGCTGACCGCCGCCCGGGTCAGCGATCCGACAGTGCGGATCATCCGGCGGGTCGAGGAGGGCAGTCCCGTCCCGGAGCTGCTGCGGGCCGCGGTCGGCGCGCGGATGATCGTCGTCGGCGAGCGCGGTCACGGGGCCCTGCACCGGCTGGTGAGCGGCTCGGTGAGCCAGGGTGTGGTGCACTATGCCTCCCTGCCGGTCGTCGTGGTACGGCCGGTCGCCCCGGCCGCCGGCGTCGACGACCGGCCGGTGGTCGTCGGCGTGGACGGCTCGGCCCTCTCGCTCACGGCACTACGGTGGGCCGTCGAGGCGGCGATGCTCCGCAAGAGCGCCCTGCACGTCGTGCATGCCTGGCACCTGGACATCCCGATCTACCCGGGGAGCTACGCCGATATCGGATCGGTGCTGGCGGAGCAGGCCCAGCAGACCCTCGACCAGGCCGTCTCCACGATCGTCACCGAGCACGCCGGCGGGCTACCCATCCCCGTTATGAAGGAGACCGTCGCCGATGGCCCCGCCCATGCGCTGCTGCGGGCCTCGGCTGACGCGCAGCTGCTCGTGGTCGGCAGCCGCGGGCACGGCGGCTTCGCCGAACTGCTTCTCGGTTCGGTGAGCCACCAGTGCGTCCTGCACGCGCACTGCCCGGTGGCCGTGGTCAGGTAGCGGCGCGGCCCGTGGTCGGGGAACCGGCACGGTTCGTCCGGCGAGATCGATCAGCCGACGCCAGCCGGCGTTGGGATGCGGGGGCGCAGCGTGCTCAGCAGGCCGAGGACCCGGTCGGCCAGGTCCTGCTCTCCCCCGCCGGCCGATCCAGCTGATCCGGCGGTGTCCCACGAGCCGAGCAGGAAGGACGGAGTCAGGCGGACGTAGAGCTGGATCGCGGTAACCCCGGGCTGCACATATGCGGCGATCTGGTCGCGGCACTGCTCGGGCGTGCCGTGGATGAACAGGGCGTCAATGACCTCATCGGGTAGTGCCCGGGCGGCACCACGCTGGTCCCCGGCGGTCCAGCGCTCGTGGGACTCGGCGAGCCGTTCGCCGTTGCCGAGCCATTCGTGGAAGGCATGGTAGGGGGTCTGGTTGAGGATCCAGGTGAGGAACGGCCGGCTGTCGCGGCGGGCGACGTCCGGATCGGCGTTCGGGCTCACGAAGACCTTCACCACCAGCTCCTTGCCCGCTGGCTGCGGTCCGACGACGGCGCGGACCTTGATCAGATCTTCGGGGGACAACAGATTGGTGACGGCACCATCCCCCTCGGTGAAGCCGAGCTTGAGCATGCCGGGCCGCAGCGCTCCCAGGATGACCTTCGGCGTCTCGATCGGAGGATTCGGTATGGCGAAGCCGCGGATCGCGAACGTGTCGAAGGCGCCGGAGACCACCTCGCCGCGCAGCGCCCGGGTGAGGAAACGAAGCGTGTCCCGGGTCCGGCGGAAGGGCTCGTCGAACGGGATGCCGTTGAGGTCGGTCACGTGGGCGGGCACCGACGAACCGATGCCAAGGACAAGCCCGCCGAACGTCAGATCGGCCAGGGTCGCCGCGGTCTGGGCGAGCACCGCCGGGCCGCGGGTGTGGACGGGCACGATCGCGCTCGCCAGGCGCACCCGGGGATCCCAGGCGGCGGCGACCGCGAGCGGGGTGAACGCGTCGATGCCGCCGCCTTCGGCCGTCCACACGTCGCTGTAGCCAGCGTCAGCGAGTCCCGTGACGATGCGTCGATGGTCCCGCAGCGGGATGCCGGGCAGAGGAAGGGTGACACCGAAGCGCGGAGTGGTCACGGGAGTACCTCACGGGTGGTCGACGGTGTTCGGTCAGATGGTCGTCGCGGAGACGGAGGACGAAGGACGAAGGACGAAGGACGGAGACGGAGGACGAAGGACGGAGACGGAAGGGCGGGAGTTCCCGCGCCCGTAAGCTCAGGCCGGGGGGCGCCGGCCCCAGGCCGCGATGATGCTGGGCCCGAGGTCGAGGAAGTCGGGATCGGCGAGCAGGGCCAGGGCCGAGTCGAGATCGGCGCGGGTGAGCAGGCCGCTGGCGACAAGGTAGTCGGCGGACTGGCTGAACGTCGCACGCCACAGGCGCCCGATCTCGTTGGAGCCGCCAACCGGGTAGTACGTGGCGTGCAGACCGGCGTCGACCAGGCCCGCTCGGGTCAGCGGCGCCGGCAGCGTTCGCCCCCACCACAGGTCCGACCCGATCGACGACGCCATTGCCTGGCCGATCGCCTCGAAGGCGTGCCGGAATTCGTCGTGCGGTGACGAGTCAACCGGGGACAGCACGAGATCCTCAGTGACCAGCCAGCCGCCCGGGGCCAGCCAGGAGACTAGCCGCCGCAGCACCTCCTCACGTTCGGGGATGTGCATGAGGACGGTGCGGGCATGGATGAGGTCGAAGGAGCCCGGCTCGAAGTCGTGGGTGCGCACGTCCGCTTGGACGATCCGCAGGTTCGACCGGCCGGTGTCGTCGAGGAAACTCGTGCTCACGTCGACTGCGGTCACCTCCCCGCCGGGGAACCGGTCGGCCAGCCAGTAGGCGACCGAACCCGCACCGGCACCGATTTCCAGGAACCGCCCTCCGTCTGCGATTCCCCGCGCCTCGAGAACGGCGTGCGTGGCCGGGTCCACCTGTGATTCCAGCAGTTGCAGCCGACCGAGTTCCGTGGAGATGTCGTGGCTGAGGATGCCCTGGACGTATCCGACCGACGTGTCGGGCTCGGAACGCTGTGCAGCGATCACGTCTCGCGCCGGCGCCAAAGCCGCATCGAATTCCGTTGTACTGGTCATCGTCTCCCCTGGGCATGGTTCTGGGCCGGCTCCGGGCGGTCGCAGCCAAGTCCCAGACCGGTTGCGGACCAGCTCCGGTCCGGCACGGCGGTACCGATGTCTGTGCGGTTTCCACCGTCGTACCTGGTTTCCACCGTCGTACCTGGTTTCCACCGTCGCGGCTTCCACTGCCGCGAACAGTTTCCGCGTCCCGGCCCGCGACCCATTCCAGTCGGCTCGCGGCGGCGGGTCCAGAGGCATCACGGTGCTGTTACCAGTACTAACAGGATGTCGACTATGGACGCAGAAAGCTACCTTGACCCCACACGAACACGATGCCTAATTTCAAAACTCATGGCACGGAACTCGGCGCTTGGCGCGAGCCCGTGATGCACGATGGCGGACCGTCAGTACGTCGGATCGGTTGACATACCTCGGCTGGGGAGAAGCAGATGACGCAGACCGTCACGGCACAGGCGGCCCGACTCGGCGGATACGACGACGCCAGCCGGCTTCGGCAGGCTCAGGACACCGACTGGGTGCTCGGGTTCGCCGATCCGACCGCCCGGTCCGTCGCCGATCTCGGCTGCGGCATCGGTTCCCTGCTCGCCGCGGCGCTCGACCGCCTGCCCGACGCCGTCGACGCCCTGGGCCTGGATCGTGAGGAGTCCCGGCTCGCCGAGGCTCGACGCAAGCTCGCCCCCTACGCGACCCGGGTACGGTTCCGCTTCGTCCAGGCCGATCTGCGCCGGCCCCCGCAGCTGGCCGACGATGCGGGTTCCACGGCGTTCGACCTGGTCACCCTCACCGCGGTCCTGCACTGGATCCACCCTGACGAGGAGCAGCTGGTGCGGTGGATCTCCATGCGACTGCGACCCGGCGGCGCCTTCCTGCTCACCACCCACCATCCCGAGCACGACGAGTACGGGTTCGGTGGCAGCGACGACCTCGCCCGGCAGGCCCTGGTCCGCCTGGGCCATGCGGCCGAGGACGTACCCAGGCTGCTGGCGGCGGCCGGGATCATTCCGATCGCCGTACGCACCCTGTCCGTGGACGACACCGCGACCCTGCTCGACGCGTACTTCGACATCGACGGCGTCGACGAACGCCCGGCACTCGTGCGGGCCGCGAGCGGCGAAGAGTACCAGCGGTTCCACGCGGCGACCTTTGGCACCTACTACAGCCGGCTCGTCGGTGCGGATCGCCAGGAGGACTATTTTCGGGCGATCGGGGAGGTCGCGCAGCACCGCCTCGACACCGACGGGCACATTACCCAGATGCCGGTACGGCTGTGGCGCTGTCGGCCACGGGCGTCCCGGCCTGCGGAGACGGCCCGGCCTGCGGAGACGGCCCGGCAGCCGATAGGGGGGTAGGCGGTGCGGGGAGCCGGGGCACCGCGGCGAGCAGCCGTACGGTGTAGGGGTGCCGGGGGGCGGTGAAGACCGTCTCCACCTCCCCGGACTCGACGATCCGCCCGTCGTACATCACCAGGACCCGGTCGCTGAGGTGCCGCACGACGCCGAGGTCGTGAGAGACGAAGACCATGGCCAGACGGTGGGTCCGGCGCAGGTCGACAAGCAGGTCCAAGACCTGGGCCTGGATGGACACGTCGAGCGCGGATACCGGTTCGTCGCAGATCAGCACCTGCGGTTCCACGGACAGCGCCCGGGCGATGGCCACCCGCTGCCGCTGGCCGCCGGACAGCTCGACCGGTCTGCGCCGTAGTTCCCGCGCGGAGAGCCCCACCTGTTCCAGCCGTCGGACGGCGGCGTCGCGGCGCTCGGTCCGCGCGACCCCACCCACCCGCAGCGCCTGCGTCAGGATCCGGCCCACCGTCAGTCGTGGGTCGAAGGAACCCAGCGGGTCCTGGAAGATCGCCTGGATCTGCCGACGGCGTGGTCGGCGCTCACGCTCCGACACCGAGCTGCCCCGGCCGCCCCCAGGATCCGACGGACCGACCCAGGGAACGCCGCCGAGCAGCACCTCACCCGCGTCGGGTTCGGTCAGACCCAGCATGATCCGGGCGAGCGTCGTCTTCCCCGAACCGGACTCGCCGACGAGCCCGAGGGTCTCCCCGCGGCGCAGCGCGAAGGAGACGTCCCGGACCACCTCGCGTCGCTCTCCGTCCGTCGTCCGGAACGCCTTGCGCAGTCCCGTCGCCCGCAGAAGGATCTCGGCGCCGGTCGAGCCGCCCGCGTCGAGCCCGGCAGACGCGAGCCCGGCTTCGTCGACGGGTCCGGCCAGCCGGCTGCCCCTGGTCCGTGCGGAGGGCACGGCGGCAAGCAGCTCGCGGGTATAGGCGTGCGTGGGATCGCCCAGCACCCGCTCGGTCGGGCCACTTTCCAGGATCACTCCGTCGCGCAGCACGGCGACCCGATCGGCGAGCCGGGCAACGACCGCCAGGTCATGGCTGATGAGCAGCAGTCCCATCCCGCTCGCACGCAGACCGGCGAGCAGATCGAGGATCCGGGCCTGGACCGAGACGTCGAGAGCGGTGGTCGGCTCGTCGGCGATGAGCAGGTCCGGGGTGCCGGCCAGCGCCGCGGCGATCAGCACCCGCTGGCGCAACCCGCCGGAGAGCTGGTGCGGGTACTGCCGGGCACGGACCTGTGGATCAGGAATGCCGGCCCGCGCCAGCAGCGTCACGACGCGGGGGCCACGTTCGGCTCGCGCGACCGGGCCATGCGCCCGCAGCGCCTCGTCGACCTCCTGCTCGACCCGCCGCAGCGGATCGAGGGAGCCGAGGGCGTCCTGGAGCACCAGGCCGATCCGGCGGCCACGCAGGGCGCGCCATTCCCGGTCCCGCAGCCCGATGAGGTCGGTCCCGCCCAGGCGCAGCCGCCGGGCCTGGACCGTCGCGCCCGCTCCGGCGAGTCCGACGAGGGCGCGGGCGGTCACGCTCTTACCCGATCCGGACTCGCCCACGAGGGCCACACACTCCCCCGCGCCGACATCGAAGGAGATTCCCCGCACCGCCTCGACGGCCCGAGCGCCCCGGCCGAAGGAGACCCGCAGCCCGTCGACGGTCAGCAGGGTCGCGGACGGCTCCTTCGCCCCCCGCCCGCTCGGAGGTATCGAACCAGGGGGCTCCGACCCCAGCGGTGCCAGGTTCGGCGATGCCAGGTTCGGCGGTGCCGGCGGTGAGACCTGCGGCTGGTCGTTCACGGAGTCCGTCCCTCCACCCGCAGGCGGGCATGGCGGCCGAGCACGGTCACGGCGACGACCGTGGCGGCGATCGCCGCCCCGGGGAACACCACGACCCACCAGGCGGTGTCGATGACGCCCCGGCCGTCGGCGAGCATCGCCCCCCACTCGGGGGCCGGCGGCTTCGTACCGAGGCCTAGGAAACTCAACGCCGAACCGGAGATGATCGCCGTCCCGATGCCGACGGTGGCCAGCACGAGCAGCGGTCCGAGCGTGTTCGGCACGATGTGGCGCAGCATGATCACCGGCCGGGGCAGGCCGAGCGCCACCCCGGCGTCGACGAACCCGGCATGGCGGACGACGAGGGCACGCGACCGCACAACCCGCGCGTAGCTGGGGACCGCCGCGATGCCGATGGCCACCGCCGCGTTCACCGATCCTGGACCGACGATGGTGATGACCAGCAGCGCGAGCAGCAGTTCGGGGAAGGCAAGCAGCAGGTCCACGAGCCGCATGAGCAGCCCGTCGGCGAACCGGCCGCCGAGGGCCGCCGCGAGGCCGACCGTCGCCCCGATCCCCGCGCCGAGCGCGGTCGCTCCGGCACCGAGCAGTAGCGAATGCCGGGCGCCGGTGACCACCCGCGCGAAGACGTCCCGGCCCAGCTGGTCGGTGCCGAACCAGTGTGCCCAGCTCGGTCCGCGCAGCGCCTCGCCGAGGTTCGTCCCGTCCGCGGGATGGCGGCTGAGCAGCCCCGGCCAGGCGGTCGCGACAAGAAGCAGGACTATCAGCAGGCCGGCCGCGATCAAACCGGGACGCGGCCGGCCACCGCCGGTGCCGGCCAGGGCACCGGCGGCGGGCGGCTCGGTCCCGGGGCGGGTTTCCCCGACCGCGGTCACCGGGACACCGCCAGATCAACCGCCGTGGCCCTCCCGGCACCGGATCCGTCGTCGCGCAGTCGCGGGTCGATGAGCAGGTAGAGCAGGTCGACTACGCTGTTCACGACGACGAAGACCGCCGCGGACAGCAGCACCACCGCGGTGACCACCGGGATGTCCTTGGCCGAGATCGCCACGAGGGTCACCCGACCGATCCCCGGCCGGGCGAACACCGCCTCGGTGACGACGGCGCCGCCGAGCAGGCTGCCCACCGCCCAGCCGAGCAGGGTGACGAGCGGGAGCGCGGCATGGCGCAGGGCATGGCGGGTCAGCACACCCACCGCGCCGATGCCGCGGGCGCGAACCGAGACGACGAACGGAGCCTCCAGCGCGGCGTCAAGGCCCTCCCGCAGCACCTGGGCAAGGACCCCGGCGATCGGCAGGGCCAGCGCGGACGCCGGGAGGACCAGTCCGGACGGGCCAGTGGCGCCGGCGCTGGGAAACCAGCCGAGATGCGCGGAGAAGAGGGTGATGAGCAGGATGCCGATCCAGAACGTCGGGCTCGACACGACGAGCAGCTCGGCGCTGGTCGCCAGCATCCGGCCGAGCCGGTGGGTGGTGCCGCCCCGGCCGGCGGTCGACACCGCGAGTCCGACCGCCAGCAGCGCGGCGAGTGCGGACGCCGTGAGCGCCAGCTGCACCGTCGGCCACACCTGACCGGACAACACCTCCACGACCGGCCGCTGCAGCTGGTAGGAGGTGCCGAGATGGCCGGTCACCAGGCGGCGCAGCCAGGTGCCGTACTGGACGACGAGCGGCGACTGGAATCCGTACGTCTCGTTGATCTGCTCCCGAAGCTGCGGCGAGATCCCGAACGTAGGCCCGATCAAAGTGTCGACAGGATCACCCGGTACGACGTGCAGCGTCACGAAGGCCAACGTCGCCGCGCCCCATAGGACCCCGGCGCCCACGACCAGCCGGCGCAGCAGGAACCTCGCCACAGCCCGCACTAGATCAGCCCACCCAGCTGTCGTAGAACAGCGGGAAGGCGTCCGCGTCGAAGGTGATGTCGTGGACCTTCGACGCCGTGCCGACGGTCCGGGTGAACACGTAGATCGGCAGGGTGTACGCGTGGTCGATCACATATTTCTGCACCTGCCCGTAGGCCTTCTTGCGGGCGGCGAGATCCGTCGTGCCGGCGCCGGTCGCGAGCCAGTCGTCGACCTCCGGCACCGCGATCCCGGAACTGTTCGCCCCGCCCTGGGTGAACGCCAGATTCGAGGCGAACAGTGTACGGAGCAGGTCGGGGTCGGACTTGCCCCAGCTGTAGGCGATCAGGTCGTAGCCGCCGGCGTTGCGCTGGGTGGTGTAGGCGCCCGAGTCCATCGAGTAGAGCTTGGTGGCGATGCCGACCTTCTTCAGGTCGGCCTGTACCGCCTGGCTGACGATGTCGCGCTGCTCGCGGTTGAAGGCGCCGACGTAGGGCCAGTCGAGGACGAGACGCGCGCCGTTCTTCGTGCGGTAGCCGTCGGCGTCGCGGCCGGTGTAGCCGGCCTCGTCGAGTAGCTTGTTCGCCGCGGTGACGTCATGGGGGAAGGCCTTCTCGAGGCTGCGATCGTAGGCGATGTTCTTTGGCGTCAGCGTGCTCCACGCGCGGGCGTACTGGCCGGCGTAGACCGTCTTCACGATCGTGTCGACGTCGACGGCGCGCTGGACGGCCTTACGGACCCGCTCGTCGGAGAACGGCGCACGCCTGGTGTTGAAGTAGATCGAGTAGTTGGCGTTCTGCGGAATCACCTTGAGTAGCCGCAGGGAGGTATCGCCCTCGATCGCGGCGACGTTCTGCGCCGGCACGCCGTCGGCGGCGTCGATCTCCCCACTGCGCAGCGCGCTCACCCTCGTCGCGTCCTCGGGCAGGAAGCGGATGGCCAGCTTGTCGAGGTAGGCGGCGCCGGTGTGCTTCGCGCCGCCGGGGGCCGAGGTGTAGCCGTCGTTGCGGGTGAACTCGGCGACCGATCCCTTCACATAACGGGTGAAGCGAAACGGCCCGGTACCCACCGAGTTCGGCCCGCCCGAGCAGAGGGTGTCCGGCGCGTCGGCGATCTTCTTCGACGACTCGATGCCGAGGTAGGTCGTGGCGGCCGCGGCGAGGAATGCCGCGTACGGCTTGGAGAAGGTGACCTTGGCCGTGTGCGGGTCGACGACCTCGGTGCCGACGTAGGGGCCGAGCAGCGCCACCGCGTACTGCGACTTCGTTGACTTCGCCGCGATGTGGTCGAAGTTCGCCTTCACCGCCGCCGCGTCGAACGGTGTGCCGTCGTGGAACGTCACGCCGTCCTTGAGCTTGAAGGTGAACGTCTTCGCGTCGGCTGAGACCGTCCACGACGTGGCCAGCCACGGGCCGACCCCGCCGCCCGGCTGCTGCGTCACGAGCGAGTCGAACACACCCCGCTGGATGACGGCGGTGACGTCGGCCGGGCTGACGTGCGGGTCGAGGCAGTCGCCCTCGGTGGCCACCGCGAAGGTGAGCGTGCCGCCCCGGTGCGGTGTTCCGCCCGCCCCGTTCGCGCTGGTGGAGCCGGCGGGTGCCGGATCGGACGCGCAGGCGCCGAGCATGGCGGCGGCGGCCGCGACGGCCGCGACGCGGACGGCGGGGTGGAATCGGGGACGTGGGCGTTTCATGGATGCTCCAGATAGGGCGGACGCGACGATGGCCTCACCGGGTCATGCGGCCCGGCGGCCGAGGGGCACGGGGAGCCGCAGCCGGCGGCCCGGGCGCGTGCCGTACGAGCACGGACCAGCACGAACGGGGAGGTAGTCGCCGATGGTGCTACTGCCGTACCAGCCCAGACAGGCAGCGGTTCATCCTGTTATCGCGGCTCATAGACATCGCCGCAAGCCCGTGCGCGTCGCCCCGCGGCCCGCCCCGCCCGAACCGACCCCGCCCGAACCGACCCCGGCCGAAAGGCACCCTCAGGTAACCTGAGCGGGGTCAAACGGTCGTAGCGACGCCCCGATACCCGAGATGGCGTGGACCGATGCCCGCGACATGCGGGCCCCAGGTCATGGCGGTCGACTACGCCCTGGCGGGCTGGCCGCCCGGCACATCCCCGGCCATCCGGCGGACTAAAGTCCCCGCCGAGGAGATCTGCACCGACCCCCGATCCCGGCGGCGGACCATGCCGAAAGGCCAACTCACCCGCGCACCAGGGAAGATCACAGATATCTGATCATGCTATGAAAGATCACACCACCAGCGCTGGTGGATCCAGGTAGACCGCAGGAAGGAAGGGCCGACACGGTCGGCACAGCCAGCGCAGCTGTCACACATACACAGGCACGCCACGACGTCATCGGGCGAGATACGCCCGCGGGAACGCCACGACCTCCGCCAACGCCTCCCTCGCAGCCCCCGAACTAGGCACCGCGATGTGCCAGCAGTGCCCGGTGCCCGCCCACGCGCGGTACGTGGCACGGCCCCCGGCGGCGGAAGCCCCGCGTCCCGTGCGGCCAGCAGGGCCGCCGCCGTGCAGATGCAGCACCATCGCGCGCCGGCCGCCGGCCGCCGGCCGCCGGTCGCGGTCAGGCCGAGAGCCGCTGCCGCGCGGCGGGGTCCGGGCGCCCCGCCGCGCCCGGCGTCTCGGCCGCCAGCCGGGTGAGCAGCTCCCGGTCCGCGGGCGTCGCGGGCGTCTGGAGCCAGATGGTGGACTCCGGATCATCACCCGGTCGCAGCACCGACAGCATCAGCGAAATGTCGCCGAGCGGCGTGGCCGCGCTGACCGTGCGGCCCGTGAACACGCGCACGGACCGGCACTGCCACCAGGCACGCAGCTCGGGGCGCGCCTGTTCGAGCAGCTCCAGCACGGCACGGCCGCGCTGGTCGTCGGGATGATGACCGATCTGGGCGCGGAACTGGGCGAGCAGGTCCTTGGCCACGTCCTCGGACCCGCCCATCCCGTCCCGGGTCCGGGGCTGCGCCACCAGCAGCCACAGCAGGTTGCGCTGGGGCTCGGGCACGTCGGCGGGATCCCCCCACAGGACGGTGTAGGCGTCGTTCCAGGCGGTGACGTCGAAGCGCCGGTCGAGCAGCAACGCCGGACAGTTCGGCCAGTTGTCCAGCACCGAACGCAGCGCCTTGACGAGGGTGTGGTGGCGGTCCGCTGGCGGCGTGTGCAGGCCGGCGAGCGCCAGGGCGTGGCGACGACCGTCGTCGTCGAGCCGCAGGGCCCGGGCGACGGCCTCGAGGACCTGCCGGGACGCGGCGACCCGGCCTTGTTCCAGCCAGGTGTACCAGGCGAGGCCGAGGCCGGAGAGCGCGGCGACCTCCTCCCGGCGCAGCCCCGGGGTGCGGCGGCGAGGTGTGGCGGGCAACCCGACGTCCTCGGGTCGCAGGCGCTCACGGTGGGCACGAAGAAAGAATCCAAGCTCACGCTGGCGGGCGTCGTCGCTCATCGGTTCCAGTCGGATCGGGCGGCCTGGTCGACACCGCCGATCCGGCACATCCGGCACATCCGGCACATCCGGCGGGCGGGACAGCATCGACACAGGGACACGCGGTCAGCAGGACTGCTACTACCCTCAGTCGCCAACAACGCCTAACAGCAGTCACCCATGTGATGGCTGAAATCCAGCCACCGCCGCCGGATCAGCGCAGGCCGAAACGGCCGAGCGGACCGTCCAACGCAAGAGGACACAGCCCCATGGTGGCATCGCCCGGCAGCCATGTCCGGCGCTTACCCGGAGAGATCGCGCCATTTACATGATCGAATAACGTCAGCACGAATTTCGACACCCGAAGCAACCTATCAATAACCACAAGTAATAGATCTGTGATGATCAGCCGGAATCCGGATCATCGAAAACACCGACTCGCGGAACGTGTTCATCCCGCCATGGCGCCCGCGGCCACCCCGATCATTCGATCATCCGGTCCGGCGCCGATCCGCGGCCGGACCCACGCCCACGGCCCGTCCAGCCGGCATGCGGACCGTCCAGCAGTCCGTGCCGATAGGCGTAGAGGCCGGCGCGTAGCCGGTCCGGCTGGCCGATCTTGCGCATCGCACCGGTGAGGTACCGCTTGACCGTTGCCTCGGCCAGGGCGAGCTCGCAAGCGATCTCCGCGTTCGACAGACCGCGGGCGAGTTGGCCGAGCACCGCGCGTTCCCGGGAGGTCAGCCCGAGGGCCTGCGGTGGCAGCTCGGCCTGGACCGGCGGCCCCGGCACCCCCGTCGGCGGCGGCGCGGGCAGGAAGACCACGCCGCCGAGCGCGGCGATGGTGACCGCGTGGGCGAGGTCGGCAGGCGGGGCGTCCGGCAGCACCGCCCCCGACGCACCGGTGGTGAGGATCTGGGTCAGTTCGGCGCAGGTGGCCAGCGGCCGCAACAGCAGAACGCGCGTGGTGGGGATCCGGTCGCCCTCCACGCGCAGCCGGCGCACCGCCGCGAGGTCGGTCGCGAGATCCCCCGCGAGCCCGAGCAGCAGGACCCGGGGACGCGAGCGGCGGATCTGCGGCAGCGCGGCATCCAGCCGATGGCCGCGGCCGACGACGTCGAGCCGGCAGATCGTCGAGAGCAGCAGGTGCAGCCCCGCCCCGGTCACCGGATGGGCGTGCAGCAGAAACACCGACACGCCGCCGTCGATTCCCGTGGGCGTGAGATCCTTGGCGTACGCGGGACACTCGGGCTGCGCGGACGCCTCGGCGCGAACGGGAACCCCAGGACAGGCCGAAACCCTGACCCACGGCGGACCCCCGGAGGACCCGGAGGACCCGGAGGACGCAGAGGACCCGGAGACCTCGGCACGGACGGGAGGGGGCGAGGCGGCTCCGATCGTCATGACTCCGGGTCCTTACCACGAGGAGCGAACGCGGGCCGGCGGTATCACCCCGTCGTCCCGCGTGCAGGGGGCTGGCCTGACCGTAGGCACCTTCGGGTAGCTCAACCAGGTAGGCGGTGGTATCGCTAACACCCTCCGCGCACACCGTCCCCGGACCCCTCCGCCCGGTCCGACAGCCACCGGTCCGACAGCCACCTGCCGTCAAGCCTCAGAGCGGACGGGTGATCAGCTCCCGGATCTGGTCGGTGACAGGTCCCAGGTCATCCCGGCGGAGCAGGTTGATCCGGTTGCGGGTGATGTCCCCGCGGTGGACGAACTCATAGAGGTCCTGACGCTGCCCGAAGCTGTCCGCCGTGAGCTCCCAGGCCAGCCGGAACAGCCGTGACTTCTCCTCGACCGGGAGGTTCGCGCCCCGCATGTACCGATCGAGATAGGGCCGCAGGTCGGCGGCGGCGAGGTCACGCTCGCTGGGCTGCATGAGGACACCCGACGAGCCGATCCGCCGCACGATCTCCACCGCCCGGCCGGCGACCTGCGCCGACCACACGCGGCTCGCGTCGGTGTTACCCGGCGCGAGCAGGCCGCCGTCCGTCGTCTCGGCCCTGGCCTCCCCCGCGTCGAGAAAGTACCCGACGAGGTCAACGTAGCTCGCCAACTCCCCGAGGTCCTCCTGGACGTGACGCAGCCCCGAGGCTCCGATCGCGTCGGCGAGCAGCGTGCCGACGGCGAGCAGGGTCCGCAGCCGTTCCTGGTAGCGGATGTGGCCGGCGGCCGCGCTCCAGGCGTTGATCCGTCCGAGTCCGACCCGGGCGAGGTTGCCGTCGCGCAGCAGGAACACCCGGTCCCACGGAACCAGCACGTCGTCGAAGAACAGCATGGCGTCCTGCTCGTCGAACCGGGACGCGAGCGCGTGGGCGTGCCCGTACGGCCGGGCCCCCAGCGGCTCCCGACAGAGGATCTTCACGCCTGGGGTAGCCAGCGGCAGGCCGAACCAGATCACGAACTGCTCGGCCTCGCGCTGCGCGAAGCTCGCCGAGAGGTACACGAGCACCTCGTGGGCCAGTGGGGCCAGCGTCGTGAGCTGCTTGGCGCCCCGGACGACGACGCCGTCGTCCCGCTCGGCGATGATGCGCAGCGCGAGATCGGGATCGTCCACGGGGCTGGTGGTCCGGTCGATCTGCGGGTCGCCCAAAGCGTGGCCGAGGACCAGGTCATTGGCCGCACAGTGCCGGTAGAAGGCCACCGCGTTGGCGCCGAAGCCGGCCTGGTTGCACTCCAGATGCTCCCGGAAGTCGAGCAGACCCACCGCCACGTTCGCCATGAACGACGGCGACCGGCCGTGCTGACCCCAGGACTCGCGCATCCACACGCCCGTGCTGCGCCGCCGGGCCCGCAGATCGTCCAGCGTGCGCGGCAGCTGGTAGGACCAGCCGACGCGGGTTCCCGCCTCGGGTTCGTGGACGGTGAGCACGTCGCGCAGATCCGGGTCGTGCTGCAGGTCGAACAGCCGGGCCAGCTCGTCAACGGCGCCCCGGAAGGCTGGATGCGTCGCCACGTTCGCGACCTTCTCCCCGTCGAGCCACACCTCGCGGCCGTCGTTGAGGCTCGCCCGGTACCGCTCCCCGGTCATCAGCCCCTGCGCGGCAGGCGGCGGGGTTCCCAGCGGCGAGTCGGCCGGGGGATCGGCCGTCGCACCGGCGGGGTGGTCACCGGCGGCTGGTCGGCCCGGATCGTCGATGGCGCCGGGATGACCGCTGTCGGTCACGAGGGTCATGGCCTGATCTCCGCTCTGTGGACAATGTCGGTGGTGCCGGTGGTGCCGGTGGTGCCGGTGGCGCCGGTGGTGCCGGTGGTGCCGGTGGCGCCGGTGGCGGTCCAGACGCAGCCACGGTCGACCTGCCCCGGTCCGGCGACCGACCCGGCCACGACGGCAGGCTGGCCGCCCGGAGCGGGCACGGCCACGCCGGCTGACGGGACCGAGGGGTCGTCATGCAGCAGGCGGAAGGCCGGTTCGTATCCCTTGGCCCGGATGTTCGCCGAGAGGGCAGTGGTGCAGAACGAACAGGGGGAGGCCAGGGTGAGGGGCACGCCCCGGGCGCGGGCCTGCTCGCGGTAGTCCCAGATGCCACAGTGCGAGATGATCAGGGTCGCTTGCATGGGCTCGTCGGTGTCGACCGCGTAACGGGAGGAGTAGAGATCCGCCTGGCGTGCGAGCCGGTGGACGACGTCGGCGGGCCGGCCGGTCGGCTCGGGCTCCACCTTGCCGAAGACCGAGGCATTGGCCCTCGCCCAGTCGACGAGCTCCGCCTCGCCCCAGCGCGACACGATGAACCGTTCGATCAGTGCCTGCGCGCGGAAGAACACCCGCTGCCAGGCCGTCGGATCACGATCGTCGGGCGTCGGGAAGTCGGCGAAGATCTCGGCCTGGGTATGCAGCCAGTCGAGTAGACGCAGATCGGCGTGGTGTTCCAGCAGGAACGTCGTCATCCCCGACTCCGCCTCGAGCAGGCGCTGCTGCCACAGGGCTACGCGGTCGTCTCCGGTCATGTCGAGGGCCGGAGCCGGGGTAGACGACCCGGACGCCGTCGCCCGCGGGGATGCGCCGGGCGGCTCAAGGTGGGCGTGGGGACGGGTGCCGAGGACCGCCATCGGCACCGACGCGGCCGAGGACATGGACATGGGTATGGCCATCGGCGTGGCAACGGCACGGGGCACGTGTGTGGGAGCCTCCACGGATCTCCTGTCCCTGGCGGCCCCGGCTAAGCGGGCCACCGCGACGACCGTTCCGGAGACCGGACGGTCAGGATGAATCACGACGGAAACGACGCTAAGTGCGCAGATGATGTAGAAATACCGACCTTTGGTGCATCTTCGTGCCACTTTCGGCGTCCGTCTCCTCACACGTTGTCGCCGTATGCATCGGCGCCGCACGGTTCGTCCGCCGCCGGCAACTCCGGCGGCCGTCGGCAACTCCGGCGGCCGTCGGCAACTCCGGCGGCCGTCGGCAACTCCGGCGGCCGTCGGCGACTTCGCGGCAAAGGTGTGGGCGGAATGCCGGGTGCGGTACTTGCGGTTCCGGCGAGGGCGCAGCGGATACGCTCGGTGCCTTAGCCCTCCATCGACTTACCCGGGGGTGGCTGCGGCAGCGGTCGCCTTCCCACCCACGTGATCAGTATCCGGGACGCGTGTATCTATCAGGACGCGAGCGCCCCTCCGATTCCCCTGACCCTTCAAGGCACCAGTCCCCCGGAGGTTCCTGATGGCGATGACGGATGATGCCGAGATGCCGTTGCTGCGCCGGCTGGTCGGGCAGGCGCTGCGCCGACGTCGCCTCGCTCAGGGCCGCACCCTGCGGGACGTGGCGGACGCGGCGCGGGTGTCGACGCCCTACCTCTCGGAGATCGAACGCGGCCTGAAGGAGGCGTCTTCGGAGATCCTCGCCGCGGTCTGCCGGGCGCTGCACATCCGGCTGTCCGATCTGCTGGACGAGGTGCGTCTGGAGCTCGCCCGGCTCGAACCCGAGGTCACCCCCGTGACATCGCCTGGGCCGCTGTCCGCCGTCCACGGGCAGGCGACACCACCGATCACGGCCCGCGTCATCTCCGCTGACCTGCACGCCGCCAGCGGCACCGCGGCCACCGCCAGCATCACGGGCTCGGCTGGCATCGAAACAACCGGTGTCGGCGCAACGGTCGGCGCGGCGTCGCCCTTCGGCGTGTCGCCGAACCTGGGACTCTCGCCGAGCTTCCGGGCCGCCGTCCATACCGGCCGGGTGGTGGTGCCCAGCCCGCGGCGAGCCGCCGTCGCTCCCGGTCCGCGGGGATCGGGGAGATCGGAGGGGCCGGGCAGGTGGTCCCGGCCCGCGGCCGCCTTCCGGCCGCAGCATAGTCGGCCGGAAGGCGGCCGCGGGCACGCTCGTCGACAGGTCGGCCTGTGGCCAGTCGACGTGTGGCAGGCCGACCGGAGCGGCCAACCGCCGGATCGCACCCGGTCAGGCGCTGCGTGCCGATAGAAGCCGGGCGGCCTTACGGCTCATGATGACCTCGTCGATGAGGCCGTACTCCTCGGCCTCATCGGCACTGAAGATCTTATCGCGTTCGGTGTCGCGACGGATCTCCGTCTCGGTACGACCGGTGTGGCGGGCGAGCATCGTCTCCTGCAGCGCCCGTACGCGCAGGATCTCCCGCGCCTGGATCTCGATGTCGCTCGACTGGCCCTCGCCCTGCGCCGACGGCTGGTGGATGAGGATCCGGCTGTTCTCCAGCGCGAACCGCTTCCCCGGCGTGCCCGCCGCCAGCAGCACCGCCGCCGCCGACGCCGCCTGACCCATGCAGATCGTCGAGATGTCCGGCCGCACGAACTGCATCGTGTCGTAGATCGCCGTCAACGACGTGAACGACCCACCCGGCGAGTTGATGTAGATCGAGATGTCCCGGTCGGGATCCTCGGACTCCAGGAACAGCAGCTGCGCCATCACGTCGTTCGCCGACACATCATCGATCTGCACACCGAGAAAGACGATCCGCTCCTTGAGCAGCTTCGAATACGGATCCATCGAGTACTCGCCGCGGGAGGTCCGTTCCACGATGTTCGGCAGGACGTGACGGGCCCTCGGCGCACCGCCACCCAGCATGATCCCGCTCGCGGCGGGAGGCCGCCCGGTCATCGCCCGCTCCCGCCGCCGGGGCCGAAACCGGTGCGGCCCGCCCGCCGCAAACCCATGCCCGCTCCACTGACCACACTGGGTACCTGATCCGCCCGGACAACCACATGATCGACGAGGCCGTACTCCTTGGCCTCCTCGGCCGTGAACCACCGGTCCCGGTCGGAGTCGGTCTCGATCTGCTCGACGGTCTGCCCGGTGTGGAAGGCGATTCGCTCCTGCAGCGTGCGCTTGGTGTACAGCATCTGCTCGGCCTGGATGGAGATGTCGGCAGCGGTGCCGCCGATGCCACCGTGCGGCTGGTGCATCATGATCCGGGCATGGGGCAGCGCATAGCGCTTACCCGCCGTGCCGGCGCAGAGCAGGAACTGCCCCATCGAACCGGCGAGGCCCAGCGCGACCGTCGCCACGTCGTTTCCGACGTACTGCATCGTGTCATAAATCGCCATGCCGGCGGACACCGAGCCACCCGGCGAATTGATGTAGAGGTAGATGTCGGCCGCGGGATCCTCGGCGGCGAGCAGCAGCAGCTTGGCGCTGATCGCGTTGGCCACCGCGTCCTCGACCACGGAACCAAGGAACACGATCCGGTTCTCGAGGAGCCGGCTGAACACCTGGTCGTCCGCGGAGCCGAGCCCGGATGCGGCGGCCTGCACGGTAGCCCGGCGCGGACTCCCCGGCCCGGCCTGCGTGAGGCGCGAAAAAGATTCGATCATGGTGCGTCCTCCCGCCGGCCGTCGGGAATGGGTGCGAGCACGATGGGCCGGCGTCACCAGCGTTGCCGAGAAATCCGCGCCCACGACGCTGATCTGCTGGCGGCATATCTGCTCACGGCAGACGCAACGTCCCGTGGAACGACTCCAGCGGCCTTCCGTTGCATAAGAGCGCCTGATAGCGGCGCTCATGCCGCCTCACCTTGCGGTGAAGCACTCCCGGTCCGACCGGCCCGAGCCGTGCCGGGTTCCCGTTTCCCAGCCGCCCGCCCCGCGGACGGGGTCCTACGGTCGGCTCCACGGGCGTTTACCGTCTCCGACCTACTGGCGGCGACGAGGTTGGACAGGTTGACCGCGGCGTTCAGGTCGCGGCCGCCTACCAGCCCGCAGGACTGGCAGGCGAAGATACGGTCCGACAGGGTGAGGCCTGGGTTTCGCCAGCCGCAGTCGGAACAGGTCTTCGAGCTTGGATACCAGCGGTCCGCGACCACGAGCGTCGATCCGTACCAGAGGGTCTTGTAGGCGAGCTGGCGGCGGACCTCGGCCATCCCGGTATCGGACACGGCACGGGCAAGACGGCGGTTACGGACCATCCCGGCCACGTGCAGGTCTTCCACCACGATCGTGTCGTGGGTCTTGGCCAGCCGGGCGGTGAGCTTGTGCAGCCCGTCGCGGCGCTGGTAGGCGACGCGGGCATGGAGGCGACCGAGGGTGGCGGCGTGTCTACGGCGACCGGCGCTGCCGGGCGTGGAGCGGGCGTAGGCCCGCGACGCGCGGCGCAGTTCGCGCAGCGACCGGGCCAGCGGCCTGGGGTTCTCGACGGTCTCGCCGGTCGACAGGACGGCGAGGTGCCTCACACCCAGGTCGACCCCGACCGGGCCGCCCCGGCGCTGCCGGGTAGACGGCTTGCCGGGGACATCACGGTCGGCCTCCACGGTGAACGCCACGAACCAGCGCCCCGCGGTCCGGGACACGGTCGCGCCCAGCAGGCGTGCGGACCCGTCGACGAGCCGGCCGGTCAGCGCACCCATCGGCTCATGCACCTTGACCCGGCCGACCCGGGGCAGCTTCACCTGCCGATCCCCAGCCGGACCGTAGGCGCCGGTGGTGTACCGGAACGAGTCACGGGCCCTCCCGCGCTTCTTGAACCGGGGAAACCGACCCGCCGGCCCTTCCGCTTCCCTTACCGGGAGTCGGTGAAGTTCTTCAACCCCCGGGCAAGCTGATCCAGGCCAGCGCGGAACGCCTCCTTCGAGCACCGCGCCCACCACGGGGCCAGCTTGTGTTTCGCAGCGTTCCAGGCCAGCCGCAACGCGGGCAGCGTCCACGACACCGGGGTGAGCAGATCACCGGTCAGCCCGTAGGACTGTTCGGCCTCGCGCTGCGCGAACGCGGCTTTCACCCGGACCAGACCCCAGTTGTAGGCGAACCGCTCTGCCCCGGCATGCCGGCGCAGAGCGGCAAGCCGGACGGTGTTTGGATCGAGAGCGAACCGGTACGCCTGGAAAGTCTTCATCCGTCCGTCTCCATGGCGGCGGCGACCGCGCGGGCGGCCCGGCTGGCTGCGGCGCGACGACCATACAGTCGGGCGCACAGCGACGTCAGGATCTCGGTGACGTCCCGGACAAGGTCGTCGTCCACCTCCGCGGAGTCGACAACGAGCAGGCGTCGGCCCTGCGCGGACAGTGCCGCCTCGACATACTCGGCGCCGACCCGGGCAAACCGGTCCCGGTGCTCCACGACGATCGTCGACACGTCCGGGTCCCGCAGCAGGCCGAGGAACTTCCGCCGGTGACCGTTGAGTACGGAACCGACCTCGGTAACGACCCGACCGACCGTGACACCGTTTTCGCCACACCACATCGCGACGCGGGCAACCTACCGGACAGGTCGAAGCGCTGGTCCGCTGACGACACCCGCGCGTACACCACCGCGGCAACCTGCCGGACAGGGGCGGCAGGCTCGTCGACGATCACCAGCCCGCCGACCTTACGGGCAGGGACCGGGAGGAAGCCGTCGCGGTACCAGCGGCGTGCCGTGGTGTACCCGACGCCGTTCGCAGCGGCCCACTCCTTAAGGTTCACACGGCCACTATACGGCGCCATCAGACGCCATCAGACGCCGATTCGACAACAGCTAACAACCCCAAGGGGATACGGACGACGACGCCTGCCCGACCGGTCCCGGATCCCGTGGCGCCCCCGCCGGATCGTCCGGTCCACCCAGGCGGCACCCGCCGACCCTCGACCCGTGTCGAGCCGACCGCCGGAGGGTGTCCCTGCCCGGGAAGGCCGCAGTTCGGTGACGAACCCCAGTCCCGGACCGTCACCGATCTCCAGCAGCGCGGCTCGACCACCGCCACGGGACATGAGGTCACGCCACCGCGGCCAGGCCGGTGGGGGCGCTGTGCCTCGTGATGCCGGGCCGGGTCAGTTCTCCTCGGGCCCGAAGGGATCATCGAGAAAATCGAGGAACGAGCTGTCCAGGCGACCGGGACCAAGATCGTCTTTATCGGCAACGTCCCGGTGATCCGGACTTTCCCGCAGCGACCGGGCGGTATCGTCCCGCAGTCCAATCATGAAGTCCTCGGCGAGACGCACCTGTTCCTGCAGGGATGCGAGCTTCTCCTCGGCCAGGGTAACCCAGGTTCTCAACCGTTCCCGCAGTTCCCTGCGATGATCCGGGGCAAGATCGGGCTGGCTGATCCGCTCACGCAATGTGATGAGAGAGCGCATCTCCTCGAGCGTGAACCCCAGCGGTTTCATCTTCTTGATGAGGAAAAACCGGTCGAGTGCGTCGTCGTCGTACAGCGGGAAACCACCCGAGGTGTGGCCTACCGGCGCGAGCAGGCCGGCATCCTCGTAGAAGCGGGCGGTACGCAGGGACAAGGTCACCAGGGTGGCAACGTCACCGATCCGGTAGCGGCCGTCACGGGCATCGGCGGAAGACCCGGCGCTGCTGGTTATGGACAATTCAACCCTTATCACGTGAGCATGGCGACTGGTATTCGAGTGTCAAGCGTCTCTAGTATCGGCCACTCGCAGCTACACAGGACCGGTAAAGATCTAGTAATCCACGGCCGACGCCGACCGTGACGTCGGTCACCAACGGACTCCGGTTGCTCCACAGGAGCCCGAGCGCCGGCCGCCACCCCGGATCGGTGACCATGGATTCACGAGTCCGTCATACCGTCCGATCCGCATCACCGTGCAGGCCGATGACGAAGTCCTCCGCGACTCCCGCCTGCTGCCGCAGGGTGGCCAGCTTCTCCTCAGCCAGCACGACCCAGGTATGCAGCCGCTCGCGCAGTTCGGTCCGCCGACTCTCGGAGATCGTCGAATCCGACAGCTCGTCGCGCACCGACAACAGCGACCGCATCTCCTCCAACGTGAACCCCAGCGACTTCATCTTCTTGATGACCAGCAGCCGATCGACGGCCTCGTCGTCGTACAGACGGAAGCCACCCGGCGTACGTCCGGCGGGAGTAAGCAGTCCGGCTTCCTCGTAGTACCGGACCGCGCGCAGCGAAAGCCCGACCCGCTCGGCAACCTCACCTATCTGACGGGTGTTTCCGCGGGCCGCGCGGAACGCGGAACGATCGCGACGCGTCGTGGACACCGTAACCCTTACGTTCGTGCCTCGAAGACTCGGGCTAAAATGGTTGACACTCGACTCTACGGCCTGTCCTGCGGAGACTCGAACAGAGTCCGCAACTAGGCCCCGAACCCCACACCGCCACACCGTGAGCACACTGGAAGAACAACGCCCACCCATGGCAACATCCACAACCACGCCGGCGGCGTGGACCCCTGGCGAGGCAGCGGGCAGGGTGGGGCCCAGCCCGGGTCGCCCACGTCACCCCACGTCCGCGGACTCCACTCACGTCACGGGGGCCGATCGGTCGACGCCGGGATCGTGAACCGGCAGGCTCAGTGCGGACCCCATCGCTTCGCGCCAGGGGCGGTGGGACATCGGCGGACAGGCCCCGATCGCGGGCCGGCAGAACGAGGAGACGGCTGTGCTGACCAGGATCGACCACGTCGGGATCGCGGTGGCTTCCCTCACCGAGGCCATCCCCCGCTATGAGGAGGCATTCGGTCTGGAGGTCGTGCACCAGGAGGAGAACGAGCGCCAAGGGGTGCGCGAAGCGATGCTGCTGGTCCACAGCGGCAAGACCGGGAACTCCTACGTCCAGCTGCTGGAACCGCTGCGCGAGGACAGCCCGATCGGGAAGTTCCTGGCCAAGCGGGGGCCGGGCATCCACCACATCGCCTACGGCGTCGCCGACATCGACAGCGCCCTGGCGACCCTGACCATGACCGGATTCGATCTGGTCAACAAGACTCCGGTGCACGGCACCGCCGGCAGCCGGATCGCGTTCATCCATCCCAAGGGCCTCGGAGGCGTGCTCACCGAACTCGTCGAGGCCGCCGAGGGGCACTGAGCCGGGCCGGACGACCCCGCGTCGCAGCCATCCCCTGACCGGCCCCTGTCCGGGCGGGGCAGCGAAGGCGCGGGGCGATGAATCCCCGGCGGCGCGCCCGGCGGCACCCGGCGACGGCCCCGGCCCATGGCGGATCATGGACCGGGGATCACCGGTCGCGGATCACCGGCGGCTTCTCGCGGCGGACACGTTCGCGGTCGGGACCGGATCGAGCGGGACCACCGATGAACCGTTCCACTGGTAACGCACGGTCGCACCACCCGCTGTCGGGCAGCACATCGGGTCGCTTGGCCGGTAGAGATCGTACTGGAGGGCGACGACCCGGTCGGTGGACCAGATCCAGCGGATCGTGGCGCTCGGCTGCGGCGAGTCGTAGCCGATGAACCGGCCACGATGGAAGAAGAACGCCCGCTGCGGATGCCCGTCCCCGGATGTCGACAGCAGTCCGACGATCACGCTGAGATCGTTGCTCCGGTCATAACCGCCGAGGACGATCGGCGTGTACCCCGCCGATCGGACCACCGCCGCGGCGTTGGCGATGCCCAGCGCCGGCGCGCCGGAGGTGGACGAGGCAGCGGAGGCTGTTCCGGCGATCCCGCCCATCAGGGTGAACGTACCGATCATCACTGAAACGGCAAGTCCGCGACGTAGCGCCATGAGACCTCCCAGGTTCCGTGCTGACCCGACTTCCGTGCCGACCCGGCCCAACCTAGATGCCCTCTTCGGTGGGCGCCGACCAGCTAGGGGGTATGGCCGGTATGTCGCCCGATTCGAACCGGTCAGTCCCCCGGCCGGCGGATCTGGCGGGCTCCACACCGGAACGGGCGGGAAGCCGTGCTGTCGGGGGCACTGTCGGGGGCACTAGTGTCGGTGGGTGGCGTACCCGCCCGAACCCTGGGAGCTGCGCGGTAGGATGGTCGTCTCCGTCTGGTTCGTGCCCCGCGCGGCGCTGGCCGGCGCCTTCCCCCGGGCGGTGACCGTTCTCGGCCGGGTCCCGGTGGCCACCGTCTGGGTTCGCTACGATCCGCGTGGCGTCCTCGCCTACCGTGAGGTCATGGCCGCCTTGCTGGTATGGCACAGGCGGCACCTGCGCGTGACGGTCCCGCATATCTGGGTGGACAGCCCGGCATCCCAGGTCGGCGGTCGCGCCCTGTGGGGGATTCCCAAGGAACTGGCCGTCTTCACCGAACGACCGGGCACGTCCACACGACCGGAAACGGCCGGGGACGCCGACGGCACCCACCTGCACGCCCGGGACGCCACCGGGACGATCGTCGCCGCGGCGGTAAGCCGGGGACGGCGGCTGCCGGGCAGGTGGCCGGTCCGCTTCCGCGTGGTGCAGGATCTCGACGGTCAGCCCCGGGTGAGCCCGGTGCGGCTGGCCGGGCGGCTCGCCCTGCACCGGTCACGATGGGACCCGGCGGCGGAGGGTCCGCTGGGTTTCCTCACCGGGCACCGGCCTCGGCTCACCGTCCGTCTGGACGACTTCCGGATGATTTTCGGAGCCGGAGCCGGCCGGGACGGAATCCCTCGTCCGACCCGACGTGCCCGCCGAGGGGCCTGTCGAGAGGCCCGGCCGCCCCGCCGACCGGCCTGACCCGCCCGGCCACCCGGCTGGCCCAGCCGGCCCAGCCGCCGCCGTGCCGGAGCCGCGCCGTCACCGCGGTGACGGCGAGCGCACCCGGCGTCCGGCGGAAGGTGGTCAGGGTCGCTCCCGGCACGTGCATCCGCAGGGTGGCGACCGAGCGGGGGCGGACGAACTCGCGCAGCCCCTCCGCGCCGTGCACCCGGCCGAACCCGCTTTCGCCGCTGCCCCCGAAGGGCAGGGCGGGCATCCCGGCAAACGCCAGCACCGCGTTGACGGACACCATCCCAGCGTCGAGCCGGCTGGCGATCTCGTCTCCCCGGGACCGGGAGAAAACCGTCGCACCGAGCGCGTACGGGGTGCCGTTGGCCAGCGTGACGGCCTCGTCAACGTCGGCGACGGTCCGGACGGTGGCGACCGGCCCGAACGTCTCCTCCTGCACGGCGGGGCTGCCCTCCGGCACGTCGACCAGCACGACCGGTTCGATGAAGGTGTCCCCCACCGACTCCGTCCCGCCGATCAGGGCGGTCGCGCCGCGGGCCAGCGCGTCAGCCACGTGGCGGCGCACGATCGCCGCCTGGCCGGGCATCGTCATCGGACCGTAGGATGCGTCCCGGTCGGCACCGGGACGAACCCCGTCGAGCTCGCGGCGCAGTGCGGCGAGGAAGGGCGCGGCGACCGCCTCGGTCACGTAGATCCGCTCAACCCCGGCACAGGTCTGGCCGCCATTGGACATCGCTCCCCAGGCCGCTGCCCGCGCGGCGGCGGCCACGTCAGCGTCGTCGGCGACGATCAGCGGGTCCTTGCCGCCGCATTCGATCACCACCGGGACGAGGGACGACGCGCAGGCCGCCATGACCAGGCGGCCGGTCGCGGGCGAACCGGTAAAGGCAATCTTGTCGACCCCGGCTGTACACAGGGCGGCACCGGTCGGACCGAAGCCGGTGACCATGGTCAGGACCCCGGCCGGCGCGTCCGGATTCGCCGCGGCGAACGCCGCGACCAGGTACGCGCCCACCGCCGGGGTGTACTCGCTGGGCTTGAAGACCACCGTGTTACCGGCTGCCAGGGCATACGCGATCGAACCGCTCGGGGTGAACAGCGGATAGTTCCACGGCCCGATCACCCCGACGACCCCGAACGGGCGGTACTCGATCCGTCCGGTGTGGTTCGCCAGGAACGGGCCGGGCGACACCCGGCGGGTCCGCAGCACGCGGGCGGCGTTGCGGGCCGCCCAGCGGATGTGTTCCAACGTCAGCAGCAGCTCGATGCGGGCATCGGCGGCGGTCTTGCCGTTCTCGGCGTGCAGGAGGTCGATCAGCTCGGTCTCGTGACGGACGAGGTGCGCCGCCCAGCGCAGCAGATGGTCGCGCCGCCGTGCCGCCGCGAGCCCCGCCCACCAGCCCGCCGCCGACCGGGCGGACGCCACGGCCGCCCGCACCTGGGTCGGCTCCATCACCGGGAAGCTCGCGACCACCGCGCCGGTGGCCGGATCCGTCGACAGGAGCGTCCCGATGCCGGCCGCCGGGTAGACCGCCGGACCGACCCCCTCAGTCACCCCGGTCTCCCGGTTCGCTACGGTCTGCGGGTTCTGCGGGTTCTGCGGGTTCTGCGGGGTCGGCCGCATGGGGAGCTCCTCGCCGCGGGTGGCGGAACGTCCTTCCCTTACCCGGCGAGGATATGACCGCCACCCACAGAGAAACGAGTCCCGTCATCCTCAGATCATCCTCAGAGGAACGAGTCGCGGTACGCGGCGAACCACTCCCGTTGCCGGCGCTGATCGGCCGTCTCCTCCGCGGCGACATGGTCGAGCATCGAGGAGGGGTCCGGCGGGTCGAGGGCGAGGGTGTCCCGACGCAGATCGGCCGCGGCGACGTCGGCCCGCCGGCGGACCTCGTCGAACCAGCCGGCCTCGACCTCGGCGGCGAGCAGCCGACGGAGGCGCTCGATGGGATCCCGGGCCTGCCAGGCGGTGATCTCGTCCGGCGGCTGGTACCGAGTCGCGTCGTCGGAGGTGGTGTGCGGGGCCATCCGGTAGGTGTTGGCCTCGATGAGCACCGGGCCGCGACCGCTGCGCGCACGGTCGAGCGCCCAAGTGGTCACCGCGTGCACCGCGAGCACGTCGTTACCATCGACGCGCAGGCCGGGGAAGCCGAACCCGTCGGCCCGGCGGGCCAACCGCACCGGGGACTGCCGTCGGCTCGGCGTGGAAATCGCCCACTGATTATTCTGGCAGAAGAAGACGACGGGCGCACCGAAACTCGCCGCCCACACGAATGCCTCGTTGGCATCACCCTGACTCATCGCACCGTCACCGAGATACACCATCACCGCCATGTCGGTATCGGTATCGGTGCCGCCGGTGCCGGTGCCGCCGGTACCGCCGGTGCCGGTGCCGGTGCCGGCTGCGCCGTCAAGGAGCACCCCCATCCCGAAACCGACGGCGTGCAGCGTCTGGGCCGCCAGAACAATCGTGTAATTAGCCATATTGTGACGGTGCGTGTCCCAGCCATCGTGACTCACTCCCCGCAGCAGCCGAATCACCTCGACCGCCGGGACACCGCGGTGCCAGGCGACCGCGTGTTCCCGGTAACTGGGGAACAGGTAATCCCGGGGACGCGCGGCCGCGGCGGATCCGACCTGCGCAGCCTCCTGCCCCCGCAGCGGGATCCACAGGACCAGCTCACCCTGACGTTGCAGGGCCGTGGCCTCCTCGTCCAGCCGGCGGGCCAGGACCATGGAGGTGTAGAATTCCATGCGCAGCTCGTGGTCGGCGAGCACCGAGAACCGAGAATCGGCGACCAGCGAACCATCGGGGGCGAGCAGTCGGATGCCGCCGTCGTTGAGTTCACCCGCCGCGGGTGAGGTGTTCTCCCCGAACGCGCCAGGAAAACGATGCGGAGCGAGACCGTCCACCGAATCCGGTTCGAGCCGCCGCATCGGCCCGCCGGTAATCAGTTCCGGATCCCGTACGACATTCATACCGAGCACCCCTCCCCACCCGAAGATCGCAGGACGTCCTACCATCGGAAACCATCGAAAAAGAGCGGTGTACCCATGCGACACTACGCGGTGCGGACGGGGTGAAAACACGGACGCGGTAACGACGAGATTCCGGCCACAGGATTCCGAGGCCGCAGAGCGATGCCGGAAGGATGACGATGCCGGGAGGATACTGACTATCGTGACGCACGTGGGCGTCGTCCGGTCCCTGCTGCTGTTCGTGGTGGCCGCGGTCACGGAGATCGGTGGTGCCTGGCTCGTGTGGCAGGGCGTGCGCGAGCACCGCGGGCCGGTCTGGGTGGGGCTCGGGATCGGGTTCCTGGCCGCCTACGGCTTCGTCGCGACCCTCCAACCGGACGCGCACTTCGGCCGGATCCTCGCCGCCTACGGCGGGGTCTTCGTCGCCGGTTCCCTGCTCTGGGGCGTGGCCGTCGACGGCTTCCGACCCGACCGCTACGACCTCGCCGGAGCCGCGATCTGCCTGCTCGGCGTCGCCGTCATCATGTACGCCCGGCGCGTGTGACGGCTGACGGCTGACGGCTGACGGCTGACGGCTGACGGCGCACAATATGGCTCATGGCGCGCACCGCGGAACGTGTACGGGTCGTGCTGGAGCGTTCCGGTGGGCTTCTCGGGCGCAGCGTGCGCCGCGGTCTGGACACGGTCGATCTCAGTGAGCAGGAGGCCGAGAACCTGCGCCGCCTGGCCCGCGAGGCGGTGCACCGCGGCGGTCTCGTGGCCACAACGGACGCCGCGGATGCCGGTCAGGTAGATTCCATCGAGGCTCGGGGTTCCACCGAGGCCCGGGAGCAGCGCGACGTCGGCGCGGACCGGTTCGTCTACACCCTGGAGATCGACCGGGCCGGGGAGCACGCGGTGCGGACGTTCTCCGAGCCGGTGCCCGACGAGGTCCGCCCGCTGCTGGCGCTGCTGCGCACCGCGCCGCTGCTGCCCGCGAGCCGTCCCTAGCGGTGTCGCTGACAGCGAGGTTGACCACCTCGCGCACCGCGGACCCAGTCGTCGACGACTGGCACCGCTTCGCCGGCCTGGACCGACCCGGCAACCACTGGGACCGTCCCAGCTGGACGCTCGGACGCCGCTGCTACCCCTGGATGCTGACGTTCGAGAACGCCACCGAACTGCACACCCTGGCCGCGCAATGCCAGGATCGACCACGCCTGCCCGTTCTCGACCCGGTACCGTCGGAAAGAACCGGACGTTCTCCCGCTTCGGCGTGATGGCTGGACAACTCGGGCGGCAGTAGATGCCGGTGGTGGTGACGGCGGAGAAGAACGCGCCATCGAAGCGCGCGTCCCGGCTACGCAGCGCCTCGTAGCGGCTCTGGTCCGTCATCACTCCACCCACTCTCGACGAGTCCCGCCTCGCATGCTGGCGGAAATCGGACGTCGTGCCCGCAGGCGCCTGGCAAGCGCGGCCATCCCCGGAGACCACACCTATCCGTCGTTGAGTCGTCACCTCTGGTTGCGAACGCCCTCGGATCCGACCTACGGTCACATGGGTAATCGGACCACTACCCGGAGATGATCTGGCTCGACCGTACCCGCGCCCAGGCCAGGTCTCCGCCGCACGGGCGGTGCGCTCCTCCGGACCGGCCCTCCACATCTCCCATGCGGACGGGGACCACCGGATCGGCCCATCAGCAAGAGGTATCCATCAGCAGGAGGTAATCGTGGGATGGGCAGTCGGAAGCGATCCCGGCCCGACCGTCCCGGTCACCCGGATCACCCACCCGGGCGGCGTCGAACCCGGTCTGGATCTTCTCGGACTGGACTCCTTCTGCCTGCTCACCCGGCTGGGTCCGGACATCGTCCGCCGGTTGGTCGCCCTCGGCCTGCTCGACGTGCGCGTCGACCGGGCAGGGCAGTGGTGGCTGCCGATCCGCGCGGTCGGGCGGGCGGTGCGTATCGAACGGCTGCGCCGCGACCTCGGCATTACCTATGCGGCCACCGGCGTCGTGCTGGACCTGCGCGACCGCATCGACGAGCTCGAACAGCGCGGCCGGGGCCATCGCGACGGCCCCGGCCGCGATGGCCCCGGCCGTGACGGCCCCGGCGAGGAGTACCGATGAAGTTGACCAAGCTGACCGAGGGCGCCCAGGACGCGCTGAAGGCGGCCCAGACCAGGGCGATGCGATTCGGCCACACCGAGGTCGACGGGGAACATCTGCTCGCCGCGCTTGTCGAGCAGCCGGACGGGCTGGTCCCGCGCCTCATGGTCGCATCGGGTGGTACCCCACCCGCCCTCACCGGTGCGGTGGAGACGGAGCTGGAGCGCAGACCGCGGGTGTCCGGACCGGGGGTCCGACCGGGGGTCCGACCGGGCGAGGTGTACATGACGCAGCGGCTGTCCAGGGCCCTCGACGCCGCCGAACGGGAGACACACCGCCTCGGCGACGAGTACATCTCGGTCGAACACCTGCTGCTGGCCCTGCTCGAGGAGGGACCCACGACACCGGCCGGCCGGATCCTGCACGAGCAGGGTCTGACCCGGGAACGGCTGCTCATCGCGCTGACCCGGGTGCGCGGAGACCGGCGCATCATCTCCGCCTCGCCGACGGCCACGGACGACGCGCTGGAGAAGTACGGACGCGACCTCGTCGTCGACGCCCGCAACGGCCGCCTCGACCCCCTGATCGGGCGGGACGCCGAGATCCGCCGAGTGATCCAGATCCTGTCCCGCCGGACGAAGAACAATCCCGTGCTGCTCGGCGACCCCGGAGTCGGCAAGACCGCGATCGTCGAGGGCCTCGCCGACCGGATCTTCCGCGGGGACGTTCCGGACAGCCTGCGGAACAGGAGGGTGTTCCAGCTCGACCTGGGCGCGCTGGCGGCCGGGACGGCGCACCGCGGTGCGTTCGAGGAACGACTCAAGGCGGTCATGGCCCAGGTCACGGCATCCGAAGGGCGGATCCTGCTGTTCGTCGACGAACTGCACGCCGTCCTGGGGGCGGGTGCCGCCGAAGGGAAGACGGATGCCGGCAACGTGCTCAAGCCGCTGCTGATCCGCGGCGACCTGCACCTGATCGGGACGACGACACTCGAGGAGTACCGCCGGCAGATCGAGTCCGACCCCGCGTTCGCACGCCGGTTCCAGACCGTCATAATCAACGAGCCATCGGTGGCGGACACCATCTCCATCCTGCGCGGGCTGCGAGGACGGTTGGAGATCTTCCACGGGGTTCGGATCGCCGACGCGGCCCTGGTCTCGGCGGCGGTGCTGTCCCATCGGTACATCAGCGACCGTTTCCTGCCGGACAAGGCGATCGACCTCGTCGACGAGGCGGGCGCCATGCTGCGCACCGACATCGACTCGATGCCGACCGGCCTCGACGAGATCACCCGTAGGGTGGTCCGGCTGGAGATCGAGGAGGCCGCACTCGCGCAGGAATCCGATCCGGCGAGCATCGCCCGACTGGACCAGCTCCGTGGGGAACTCGCCGACGTGCGGGCCGCGGCGAACACGATGCGCGCGCGGTGGGAGGCCGAACGCCAGGCCATTCGGCGGGTCCGGGGGCTGCGGGAGGAGATCGAACAGGCCCGGCGGCGGGCCGAGGATGCCGAACGGGCACACGACCTGGGGACCGCGGCGGAGCTGCGCCACACCCGCCTGCCCGAACTGGACCGGCGGCTCGCCGACGAGTCCGAACGGCTCACCCCCCAGCGGGGCGGCCACCGGTTGCTGCGCGAGATGGTGACCGCCGATGAGATCGCCGATCTGGTCTCCCGCTGGACGGGGATCCCGGTGGCCCGGCTCCTCGAGAGGGAACGGGAGAAGCTGCGACGCCTCGACCAGGTCCTGCGCGCCCGGGTCGTCGGACAGGACGAGGCGGTGCGGCTCGTCGCCGACACGGTGCTCCGGGCCCGCGCGGGCATCGGGAACCCGCGCCGCCCGATCGGGTCATTCCTCTTCCTCGGGCCGATGGGGATCGGGAAGACCGAGTTGGCCCGGGCCCTGGCGACGGCCCTGTTCGACTCCGAGGACAGTCTGATCCGCATCGACCTGGGCGAGTACCAGGAGCGGCACAGCGTCGGCCGGCTGCTGGGCGCCCCACCCGGCCAGACCGGGCTCGTCGAGGGCGGGCAGCTCACCGAGGCGGTACGACGCAAGCCCTACGCGGTGGTGCTGTTCGACGAGATCGAGAAGGCACACGCCGACGTCCTCAACATCCTGCTGCAGGTCCTGAGCGACGGTCGGCTCACCGACGCCCGGGGACGCACCGTCGACTTCCGTGGCACCGTCGTCATCCTGACCTCCGGTGTGGGGTCCGAACGGCTCACCGGCGGTCCGGACGCCGAGGGGACAGCCGGGCCCGAGGTCCGCGTTCGGATCACGGCCGACCTGCGCCGGGCGTTCCGGCCCGAGTTCCTCCACCAGCTCGACGAGGTCGTGCTGTTCTCCCCGCTGACCCTGCCCGAGATCGAGCGGATCGTCGACCTGCTGGTGGACGACCTGCGGGCCCGATTGGCGGATCGGCGCATCACCCTGGACATCACCGAGCCGGCCCGGATGTTCATCGCCCGTCAGGGCTACGACCCGGTCCATGGCGCCCGCCCGCTGCGCCGCTACCTGCAACGCGAGGTGGAGACCCGGATCGGGCGGGAAATGATCGCCGGTGAGGTCGACGACGGTTCCGCGGTGGTCGTCGACCTCGCCGGAGACACGCTGACGGTCCGGCACGGACGGTCCGGCACGCTCAGCGGTCGCTGAACCCCGGGCGGTCGCCGAACCTCTTGCGGAGGACGACGAAGTAGAGATCTGGTCGCAGCGGCCGGCCGAACCGTTCGTCGTCGTAGGGGAACGGGCTCGTTCTGGTGGTCAGGACGTATCCGCGCCGCTGATACCAGGCGATCAGCTCGGCCCGTTGGGCGATGACCAGCAGGTCCGTCCAGGCCGCGGAGCAGGCCGTCACGGCGTGCCGTTCGGCGAGCCGCAGCAGAGTGTCGCCGAGCCCGTTGCCCTGGCGGGTCGGGCTTACCGCGAACATGCCGAAGTAGGACCCGATCAACGGTGATACATCCGGGCCACACCGCTCCGCGTCAGCCTGCCCGTGGGTGGCATACCCCGACCGGGTCACCTCGGTCGCATCGGTCACCTCGGTCGCCGCGTGCTCCGACCGGGCCGGTGGCTCGACCCGTCGTTCCACGTGGCAGCAGCCGAGGAGGGCTCCGTCCGGGTCCTGCGCGAGCAGCACCACGCTGTCCAGCGCCGCCAGTGCCGCGCCGACCGCGGCGGCGTCGGTGCGCCGCCCGGCGAGCAGGTCGGCCTCGGTGGTCCACCCCGCGCGACTGGACTCCCCCCGGTACGCGGACTCGACGAGCTCAACGATCGCCGCGACGTCGGCCTCGGTCGCACGGCGGAACGTGAGGTCGCCCGGGTAGGCATGGGAAACCGATCGCATCCTCCCCATCCTCACAGCTCCCGGGGGTAGTCCCCCGGGAATGCGAGCGAGCGCATAGCGGGTAACGGGACGGGAGAACGGGCGGACGGGGGCGTCACGGCGGCGGCGAGACGGGGAAGCAGCAGGCCCAGAGGCGCGTCGACTCGGACGGCCGCGCGGCTGTCCCCCCGAGTCGGACCCTGGTTGACGATCGCGACCGGGATGTCGAGCTCCGCCGCACGGAGCACGAACCGGTAGCCGGACATCACCGTCAGCGACGACCCGAGGATCAGCAGCGCCCTGGCCCCCTCGACCAGCCGGAGCGCCTCCGCGACACGCGGCCGCGGCACGGTCGCACCGAAGAACACCACGTCCGGTTCCAGCTCGTCACCGCCACACCGGCGGCAGCCCACCATGACGAAGGCGGCGACCATGTCGTCGGGGAGCGTGACATCGCCGTCCGGGTTGGTCTGCGCGGCGCCGACATGGAATCCGGGATTGACCGCCCGCAGACGCTGGTCGAGCTCGAGGCGAGGGCTCACGTCGCCGCAGCCGCGACACAGCACGCGCGACAGCCTACCGTGCAAATCGATGACGCGCCGTGAGCCGGCGCGCTGGTGCAGGCCGTCAACGTTCTGCGTCACGACGCCGGTCACCAGGCCGTCCTGCTCCAACCGGGCCAGTGCCCGGTGGCCCGGGTTCGGCTCCGCCCGGGCCACCCGCCGCCACCCTGCATGGCTGCGGGCCCAGTAGCGGTGCCGGGCCGCGGGATCATCGGTGAACTCCTGGTACGTCATCGGGGTGTGACGGCGCAGTGCCCCGTTCGGACCCCGATAGTCCGGAATACCGGAGTCGGTGGAGATCCCCGCACCGGTCACCACCGCGACCCCGCCGGCCGCGACCAGCGAGCAGAGCCGGTCGAACGCCTCGCCCCCGCCACCCGCCGCCTGCTGTCGCGCACCGTCCCTCACACCGTCCATGCTGCCCGATCTACCCGTGCCCCGGATGCCCGTTCGGCGCCACCACTCCCTGCCCGTCCGGGGATGAAGCCTGCCCGTCCGGGGATGAAGCCTGCCCGTCCGGGGATGAAGCCGGGGGAAGACGTCCCGGCAGGTTGATGTTTCGGACACCGGCATCGATACGTCGTGTAGTCGTCGTAGCCGGGTGGTGTGATCAGGCTCTGAGTCGTACGGTTGCGGCGAAGCCAGCCTTCCCGAGGATGGTTACGACGATGGACGGCGAGAACGCACAGGTCGGCACCAGGCACGCCGAGTCGGGGGACGCCCGGCGCCACCCCTCCGGCTCAGTCGCTCATGGCAGGTCAACCGCGTCGACCACGACCAGGACCACCGTCAAAACCGTCGGCATGGCCGCCGGCACGAGCGCGGGCCGACCGGCCGCGATGGAGGCTGAGCTGGCCTCGGTCCATCCCGGTCCGGCCGCGCCGGTATGTGAGGCGGCCGGGCGCATCGCCCGGTCGGAGGAGACCATCGAGGCGGAGGTCATCCGCCTCTTGCCCGGAGCCCTCGCCGTCGTCCGCACTCCCGCCGGAACGGAGGAGGTGGGCATCGCCCTGGTTGACGCCCATCCCGGTGATGCCGTGCTGGTTCACGCCGGGGAGGCGATCGCCGTTCTCTAGCTCATCCGTTCGTCCGTCCGGGCCAGACCCATCCAGGGCAGGGGGATGCAATGACGGTTCGTTCGCCGTTCAACCAGACCGCGGCGATCGCGGACGCCGAGATCTACCGCGAGGAGCCCATCCGTCCCGACCGCGCCATCACACGCGGCTCGGACCGGCGGATCGGGGTGCTGACCCCACCGTGCTATGCCCTCGCCCACCCGGAGGAGCGTTCGCACGCCCACGCGGAGTGTCTCCTGGAGTGCGGCCCCGCCGCCATCCCCGACGTCACGCTGCGAGTCCGGGTGCGCTACCTGCAGATGACGGTCCGTTTCGTGGATCGTGGCCCCGGGGACGGGGGCCGCTTTCCACCAGGCGGCCGGCCTGCGGGAGATGCCGAGCCCCGCGGCTGGGACGAGTTCGTCCCGCGCCAGGTCGACGATGTGGTGACGGTCACGGACCTGTTGGCGGCGCCTCCCGGCAGCGCGGTACCGACCGCCGCGGGGCCGCGGCGGAACTGGCTGCCCCGCCTGAGCGCGCCACGGCCAAATCCATGGGAGCTGGCCGGTCCGGCGAGCGGTGGCGTCTCGGCGGGACTCGGACCACCCCACACCGTCCGGTTCAGCGCCCCCTCCGGTCGGCGGGTGGAGACCGTGAGCGGCCACGGCGAGGCGGAACCGACCCGCATCACCTGGGACAGCTGGGCCGTGCAGGGAGAGCTGCGGTTGAACGCCGGACTGCAGACCTGGGCACATCAGACCGGGGAGACCGGAGCACATCGCCTGGTCCGGCTCCGGGCGGAACTGGTGAACACCTCGGGCTGGCATCTTCCGGCCGAGGAAGCGATGGATCACGTCTCCCTTGAGGCGCGCCGCCGGCGGCACCGGGAACAGGCAATGCGGCACTCCCTGATCGGCGCGCACCTGCTCCTCGCGACGACCGAGGGCCGATTCGTGTCCCTGGCCTCTCCCCCGGCCCGGGCCAGCGAATTCGCGAAGAACTGCGTCAACGACGGCCTCTGGCCCGCGCTCGTGACCACCGCGGACGGCCATGACACCGTGCTCGTCGCGCCGATCGTCCTTCCCGATCATCCACGGCCGGCTCCGGTGGACCACGACAGCGGCAGCTGACCGCCGGCCCGCCACCGGCCTCGGCCGATGAGCCGAGGCCGGTCGTCAGCAGCAACGGCAGCGAAAACAGTGAGCGGAACATACGCGTCGCGGGAGGACGTCAACATTGTTGATTATCTTGGATCGGACGCGGTGGCCACGTTTCTACGGCGCGTAGAATCTGCTGGGTGCGACCAGAGGCGAGGCCGACTGAGAGACGGCGCACGGCAGTCCCGGGGAGGGGCGGCACCCGGTTCGCCGACCTCACCGGTGCCGCCCACGCCACCGGTGGTACGGGCGGCACGGGGCCCACCAGCCTTGCCGCTGCGATCAGCCTGGTTGTGACGCTTGGCCTCGCAGCGGCGCTCGTCCCGGCGCTCCTGCTCGGACTGGCCACCCCCGCATCGGCGCATTCACGTCTGGTCACCACCACCCCGGTGGCGGACAGCACTCTCACCGCCCCGCCACATGAGATCATCCTGACATTCAACGAGCCGGTGTCCCCGCGCTACACGAACGTCGCCGTCACGGCGGCCGACGGCGCCGGCGTGACCGCCGGTGCCACCCGCGTCGAGGGCGGCACCGTCCACCAGGGCCTCACCGCTCTCCGCGACGGTCGCTACACGGTGGCCTATCGGGTCGTGTCCGAGGACGGTCATCCGGTCGGCGGCGAGTTCGCCTTCACCGTTGCCGGCAGCACGGCGTCCGCGGGCCAGGAGGGATCCCCGCCCCCGTCTCCGGTCACCACGACGCCGACCCCGGCAGCCACCGCGAGTCCGACCACGGGTGCCGCGCCGGCCCCGTCCGCGGCCGTCACGGCCGTCACGGCCGTCACGGCCGATACGGGACCCGCGGACGGCGGGGGCGGGAGCAGTGGCGGTGGCGGTGGCGGTGGCTGGATACTCCCTGTCGTGATCGCCGGTATCCTCACGCTCGGTGGCGGTACCTTGTTCGCCCTGCGGCGACGTCACTCCGGAGCGCGCTGACCCCATGGACACCCCCGCCGCCAGGAAAAACCCCGCCATAACGAACAACCCCACCACGCCCGCAGACCCCACCACGCCCACGGCTCCGGCCGCTCCTCCGCATGCCGCCGCTCTCACCAGGACCATCCCCGCCAGCCGCTCCCCCTCGGCTGGCGGACGGACGGCGGCGGTCGGACGGATGGCGCCCGTCGCCGTCGCGGCCGGATGCGTGGCACTGGCCCTGGTCGTCGGTTTCGGGCCAGGCCCCCTGCGGCTGCCCGGTCTGCCTTCGTCCGGCACGCTCACCTACTGGGCACTGCCGTTCGCCCATCTGGTCGGCAGGATCGCCGCCGTGGGGACGATCGGGTGGCTTCTCACGGCCGCCGTCCTTCTTCCGGCGAAACACGGTGCGGCCGGCAACGGGTCCCGGGTGGGCATCCTGTCGCCCACGGCCCGGCGGTGCGGCCGGTACGCGGCGAACGCCGCGGCTCTGTGGATGCTGGCCACCCTCGTGGAGCTGCTGTTCACCCTGTCCGAGATCTCCGCGCGCCCGGCCGGCGACGTCCTGGATGTCTCCTCGCTGCGCTCCTTCGTCTCCACCACCTCCCAGGGCCGGGCGCTACTCGTCGTGGCGGCCCTGGCTGCCGTCATCGCGGTGATCGGCCGTACAGTCACGACGACGACCGCGACCGGGGCCCTGCTCGCTGTCGCGGTCGCCGGCATCGTGCCGCCGATCCTGGTTGGCCACGCCGCTACGTCCGGCGATCATGCGATCGCCGTGGTGGCCCTCGGCGTGCACGTATTGGCGGCCACGGCATGGGTGGGTGGTCTACTCGGCCTGCTCACCGCGGTGCGGCTGCCGGCGAGCTTGTTCGGCCCGGCGCTGCGCCGGTACAGCCGGTTCGCGGCCGGGGCGGCGGCCGTCACGGCAATCAGCGGGATCGCCGGTGCGGCCCTGCGGCTCGGCGGCTTCACCCCGTTGTGGGACACCCGCTACGGCCTGCTGGTCCTGCTCAAGGCCGCGGGCCTGCTGGCCGCCGTCACGCTCGGTGGTCTGGTGCGCCGCCGGGTCGTCGCCGGGCTCACGGTGACGACGCCCACCGACCAGACCGGCACCACCGACCAGACCGGCACCACCGACCAGACCGGCACCACCGACCAGACCGGCACCGACAGGACTACCGCGGTCGCTCGTTTCCTGCGCATCGCCGGCGTGGAGCTCACCGTTCTCACGGCCACGGTCGGGTTGGCCGTCGGACTGTCACGCACGGCGCCGCCGGTGAACGACGCACTCGTTCCCGACGATCCGACCCAGACGCTGCTCGGATACCCGATGCCCCCACCGGTCACCGCCGCGCGGCTCGCCACCGACTGGCACATCGACTGGGTCTTCCTCGCCGGCGCGGTCACCGCCGCCCTGCTCTACCTCGCCGGCCTACGCCGGCTACGGGCACGCGGCGCCCACTGGCCGCTTGGGCGCACCATTGCCTGGCTCGCCGGCTTGCTCGTCGTCGTGGTCGCCACGTCAAGCGGACTCGGGCTGTACGGGCCGGTCCTGCTCAGCGTGCACATGAGCCAGCACATGCTGCTCAGCATGCTGGCCCCGCTCCCGCTGGTGCTCGGCGCGCCGGTGACTCTGGCGCTGCGGGCGATGCGGCCCGCGACGGCTCCGCACCGCACCGGACCACGCGAATGGCTGCTGAGGACGCTGCGGTCCTGGCCGGTACGCATCCTGACCCATCCGCTGCTCGTGACGGCGAACTTTGCCGGCAGCCTCTACGTGCTCTACCTCAGCTCGCTGCTGTCGACTCTCATGCACAACCATCTCGGCCACCTGTACATGAACGTGCACTTCCTGGCGGTCGGCGTGCTGTTCTTCGAGCTGCTGATCGGGACCGACCCGCTCCCCCGCCGGCTGCCGCATCCCGGCCGCGTCCTGATGCTGCTGGCGGTCGTCCCGTTCCACGCCTTCCTCGGCCTGACCATCATGAGCACGTCGGCCCTGCTCGGCTCGGGCTGGTACGACCGCCTGGTCCGGCCCTGGGGCGTCTCACCGCTCAGCGACCAGCGGACCGCCGGGGGCATCGCCTGGTCGTTCGGCGAGATTCCCACCTTCGTCGTGCTGATCGTGCTGGCCATCCAGTGGTCCCGGCTGGACGAGCGGCAGGCGCGGACCCGGGAGCGGCGCATCGCCGCCGCTGGTGACGTCGACGCCGAACTCGACGCGTACAACGCCTACCTCGCCCAGCTCGCCGCCGGCCCAGCCCGGCGCACGCCGTCCGCGGCCACCACCACCTCGACAGCCACCACCACCTCGACAGCCACCACCACCTCGACAGCCACCACCTCACGCACGACCTCGCCCACCCCCGGAGACGAGACCAACGCTGAGGCCGAAACCTCCGGATAAGCAGGCCGGGGAGAAACCCCGGCTACGGCGTCGGCCGCGGGCCGTCGGGACCGGATGCCGCGGCCCTCCCGCCCGGACGGACGACCGCCCCCGGACGGACGACCGCCGCGGACCGCGGGCCGTCGGCAGGCGCACCCTCGGCACGCACCGCGGGCAGGGTCCGCACGTTGCTCTGCGGAACCGACGGGCGGCGCGCCGTTTCCAGGTCCACCCGCGCGGCCACCGCCGTCAGTTGACGGCGGGTGATCACCCACACGAGTTCGAGCAGGACCGCCGCCGCCACGGCGATGCCGACCGCCGTCCACGGCCCGGTCGTCCCCACCAGGGAGAGCTGGAAGAACTCCTGGCCGGAGGGGATAGCCAGGACCAGCGCGAACGCGACCGCCATGGTCAGCACGAGCGCGATGCGCCACCAGGTGTACGGACGGGCGACGATCGCCAGTGCCCACAGCGCGACTCCGAACAGCGTCAGCGTCGCCATCGAGGTTTCGGCCTCCAGGTCATGACCATAGAAATGCGACCGGGCCAGCAGGTAGGACGTCATCGTCGCCGCGGCGGCGAGCAACCCGGTGGGAAGGGCGAAGCGCAGCACCCGACCGACGAAGTCCGGCTGCGCCCGCTCGGTGTTCGGTGCCAGCGCCAGGAAGAACGACGGGATGCCGATCGTCAGCGACCCGACAAGCGTGAGATGCCGAGGGAGGAACGGGTACGGCACCTGCGTGATCACAACCACGATCGCGAGCAGGACCGAGTAGACGGTCTTGGTCAGAAACAGGTTCGCGACCCGTTCGATGTTGCCGATGACCCTCCGTCCCTCGGAGACCACAGACGGCAACGTCGCGAAGCTGTTATTCAGCAGCACGATCTGGGCGACCGCGCGGGTCGCCTGACTGCCGGATCCCATCGACACGCCGATGTCGGCGTCCTTGAGCGCCAGGACGTCGTTGACGCCGTCGCCGGTCATCGCGACGATGTGCCCCCGCGACTGCAACGCCGCGACCATCTCCCGCTTCTGCTGCGGGCTGACCCGCCCGAAGATCGAGTGGCTCTCCAGGGCGTCGGCGAGCGCGGCCCGGTCGGTCGGCAGCGTGCGGGCGTCAACGGGATCGTCGGCGCCGGGCAGCCCCAGCGTGCGGGCGACCGCGCCGACCGACAGCGCGTTGTCCCCCGAGAGAATCTTGGCGGCGACGTTCTGCTCGGCGAAGTACCGCAGGGTATCCGGGGCATCCGCCCGCAGCCGCTGGGCGATGACCACGAGCGCCACCGGGACGACGCCGGCCGGCACCGTCGCCGGGTCCGCCAGCGCGTCCGCCAGCGACGCGCCGAACCGGGCGAGCAGCAGCACCCGCAGGCCCTGCGCCCCGTACTCGTCCACGGTGGCGAGCACCCGGTCACCGGCCGCCAGCAGCACGTCGGGCGCGCCGAGCAGCCAGGTGCCCTCGGTCCCGCCCACGGCGGCGAGGGTCGCGCCGCTCCACTTGCGCGCCGAGGAGAACGGCGCGTCCGCCCGCACCTGCCAGCCCGGCGGGGCGGGATAGGCATCGATGATCGCCTGCATGCTCGGATTCGGCCGGCTGTCGGCCGCGCCGAGGGCGCCGAGCACGCTCGGCACGAGGGTGCCCGGCGCTGCGGCCACGCCTGCCCCAACGGCGGCGCCGGTGCCCGGCTCGACGATCCGCAGCTCCACGACGTCCATCGCAGCCTCGGTGAGGGTGCCGGTCTTGTCCAGACAGACGACGTCGACGCGGGCCAGCCCCTCGATCGCGGGCAGTTCCTGCACCAGGCACTGCCGCCGGCCCAGCCGTACCACGCCGACCGCGAAGGCGACCGACGTAAGCAACACCAAGCCCTCCGGCACCATCGGCACGAGTCCGGCGACCATCCGGCGGATGGCCTCGGGCAGGTCGTCGTCGTTAACGACCACCTGGCTGACGATCAGCGCGATGCCGGCCGGAATAATCATCCAGGTGACGACCCTCAGAATGGTGCTGATGCCGCCCCGCAGCTCGGAGCGCACCAGGGTGAACCGGCTCGCCTCCTCGGCGAGCCGGGCCGCGTAGGCTTCGCGGCCAACCCGGGTCGCCCGGAACGCCCCCGACCCCGCGACGACGAAGCTGCCCGACATGACGATGTCACCGGGCTGCTTGTGCACCGGATCCGCCTCGCCGGTGAGCAGCGACTCGTCGACCTCCAGGTGATCGGCCGTCAGGACCAGACCATCGACGGGAATCTTGTCGCCGGCGCCGAGCTCAATCACGTCGTCCAGCACGATCTCGGCGGCGGGGAGCTCGCGGGTGACACCGTCACGCCGCACGACGGGCCGGGACTCCCCCACCACGGCGAGCCGGTCCAGGGTGCGCTTCGCCCGCAGCTCCTGGAACAGGCCGACCAGGGTGTTCACGATGATCACGCCGCCGAACAGGGCGTCCTGGAATGGACCGACGATGGCGACGAAGACCAGTAGAACACCGATGATCGCGTTGATCCGGGTGAGGACGTTCGCACGGATGATGTCGCGCAGCGAGCGACTGGAGCGGACCGGCACGTCGTTGACGCGGCCGTCCGCGAGGCGTTCGGCGACCTCGGCGGCGGTCAACCCAGCGGCGGATCGACCGATCGCGATGGGTCCGGACCCGGCCCCGGCGGCGGACGCGGAATCGCTGGGAGGCGCCGGGTTCCGGTCGTCGAGCCGTCCCGGAGACAGCCGCGCTCCCGCGGCCCCTCGCCGAACCATGGTGTCCCTCCACGCTCCGTCGCGGCCGCTGCCGGAGGCTTGGCAGCGGAATCGTTATCGGTTTCCCGACCGACCTCGGGCGGGTCTCGGACTCGTTTGGATATGTCCCGTAGATGCCTCCACCGTCTGCACACGCGGACCGCCGACCCTCACCGTAGTTGACGGCCGTAGGCGCGTGGGTCGCGCCTGGGGGCTCCCCGCCCGTTCAGCCCGGGGGGGCACCGGCGTCGGGGCTGAGGGCACCCCCGACCAGCAGGGAGAACAGCAGCAGCCCCAGCCCCACGCGATACAGCACGAAGGGCGCGAAACTGCGCGTCGAGATGTACCGCAGGAACCATGCGATCGCGGCGTAGCCGGTGACGAACGCCACGAATGTGGCGAGGATCGTCGGGCCCCAGGCGACGTCGGCATCCTTCCCACCGATGGAACGCAGCTCGAAGACCCCGGACGCCAGCACCGCCGGCATCGCCAGCAGGAAGGAGTACCGGGCCGCAGCCTCGCGAGTATAGCCGAGAAGCAGGCCCCCGCTGATCGTCGCACCGGACCGGGAGACGCCGGGGATCAGCGCGGCAGACTGAGCGAGACCATAGAGGAGCCCGTCACGCACCGACAAGTCCTCAAGCACCTTGCGCGGGCGGAGCGGCGAATGACGACCCTGCGGCCGCCCCTTCGAGGCGTACCAGTCCGCGCCGCCCAGGATCAGGCCGAGCACGATCAGCGTCGTGGCAATCAGCCGCAGGTCGCGGAACGGACCCTCGATGGCGTCCTGCAGCGTCACCCCGAGCAGGCCGATCGGAAGGGTGCCGAGGATGACCAGCCAGCCCGTCCGGGCGTCGGGGTCCTTACGCATCTCCCGGCGGGTGAGCGAGCGCGCCCACGCCGCCACGATGCGGGCGATGTCCCTGCGGAAGTAGATCAGCACGGCGGTCTCGGTGCCGATCTGGGTCACGGCGGTGAACGCGGCGCCCGGGTCCTCCCAGCCGGCGAGCGCGGCAGCGATGCGCAGGTGGGCGCTGGACGAGACCGGGAGAAACTCGGTGAGCCCCTGAACGAGACCGAGGACCGTTCCCTCGAAGAAGTTCATCGACGCGCCGACCTGGCCCACGAGCCAGACGAGTCCGGTTCATCCGGTCCATCCGGTCCGTTCAGCCCGTCCGGCGAGGCCGCCGGGTCCGGAGGCCACGCCGAACGACGATTGGTCTGCCGGCTCCGCGCCCGGCCTGTTCGCGTCATCCACGCATACCCGACCACGGCTTCACCGTAGCGAAGGGTGAAATGCGGGCGGATGCTGGGTGACGGCGTCCCCGCCTTCTCCGATCCTCCGACCTGGTCCGATCGACCTGGTCCGATCGACCTGGTCCGATCGGGGTTCGGCCGGATCGGGCCGAGTCCACCCCGCAGCAGGCCCCCACATGGGCTGACCTGGCGGTTCGTCGGACAGTCACGGACCGCGACAAACGAGCGGGTTCACGCTCTGGCCATACAACCGAACGGAATCGCTCACTTTCTGTTCATCTGCGACCCGCACCGTGTCACCCGGAAGTACAGACCGCCCGCCTCGTGGCGGTCTGGCGCGCCCCGACCAGGGTCGGGGCGCGACACGGTACGCCTGGGAGGTTACACGATGAGTCACCTGCTCGCGAATGTGATCATTGAAGTGGTCGGAACGGCCGTGATCCTGCTTCTGACCGGTCTGGTGCGACGCTGGCTGGGCCAACCGGCCGCTCGCCCCGCCTGATCCGACCCAACCCGACCTGATCCAAACCGACCCAACCCGACCTGATCCGACCCGACCTGCCCCGCCGCCGGTCCGGCCCGTCCTGGACATCCGGGACCAGTGCCGGCCGGACGGACGACACGATCAGTCATGCGGCCTGGAGGTCCGGGACGCGGTTCTGGAGGGCTGCGTACCACCGTCCGGATTGTCCCGAAAATCGGGATCTCCCACGTGGGCGAACGGTAAGGCGACCGAATCACGGTAACAAGTCGGCGTCGCACCATACAGCCGTTTGAATTCTCGACAGAAGTGACTCGTGTCCGCAAAACCCCAACGGCTGGCGATCGCCTGAATGGAGCATGATCCCTCGATCAGGTCCAGGGTGACCCGCAAAGTCATTGATGCAGGTCAGCGGGGTTGTCGAGAGTGAGGATGGCCAGGAGCAGGGCGTTGTCGTGTCGGATTCTGCGGATGGTCGGGGCGATGCGGTTATGGCCAGCGAGGCGAATCAGCCCGATGATCAGGTTACGGAGTGTGGTCATGATGCGGGGCAGTGGGCCGGTCCGAACCCGCGAGGCATCCTCACGGAACGTCACATCGCGCACCCAGTGGACCTTGTTCTCGATCGTCCAATGCCCTCGGGCGTAGCCCGCGAGATCAGCGGGTGTGACCGCGTCGAGGGTGAGGCTCGTCAGGACGTGGACCGTGACAGTGCTCGGGATCGTCCGGGTGACCCGGGCCCGGCCCGTGCCGGTGGTCACGGTCCGCCGGACATGACGGCGGATCCGCGCCACGGTGCGGGCATGGGGATAGCGGGCACGGATCGCCTCGCTGGCCTGGGCCAGCTGGATGGTGCGTCGTTCGAACCGTCCATGGGCCCTGCCCTCGGCGCTGTGCCCGATCGGGATCTTCGTCCAGTCGGTCGCCTGGTGGCAGTCGACCGACAACGCCGGGGTGTTCGCCTTCACCGTGAACACGAAGTGCGCTCCCAGCTCGGTGACGATCAGGTCGGCGTGGGCGCGGGTCGTGTGCAACGCATCAGCGGTCACCACCACCCCATCCAGCGGATCATGGGAATGCAGTTCGCGGAGCAGCGGTGCGAACGCGGTGACCTCGTTCGTCTTCGCGCCGACCTCATGCTCGGCGAGCACCACACCCGTGCCGTGTTCGGCGACCGCGAGCAGGTGCGGTGCCCGCCCCTCAGGCCCAGCCGCGCCACGCAGGGTCTTCCCGTCGACCGCGACCACCCGCCGCCCACCACCACGGGCCTGGCGGGCGCGGGCCGCGGCGAACATCCCGACCGCCCTCGCCAGCGCCGAGCTGTCCACCGCGGACAGGACCCGGATCATCGTGTCCACCGACGGTGCCTGCGGCTGCCCGGTCACCGGATGGACCCGCGCCCCGAGAGCGGTCAGGACCTGCGTCGGGGCGTGCGCAGCCCAGGCCGCGATCTCCTCCACCGACTTCTCCCCCGCGGCGACCGCTGCGGCGGACAGTCCCAGGATCACCGGGAGCCGGTGACGTATCCCTCGCGGGTCCCGCGGGTCAGGCACCCCGGCGAGTACGTCGGCGAGCCCCTGCACCTCACCGCCGTGCGCCCCCAGGACCCGCAGCGACCGCCGCATCCGGACCAGCTGCCCCGACCCGGCCTGTCCGAGATCGGTGGGAGTGACGGGCATGCGAGACTGGACCGGCAACGGGGCTCCCTACGGCTGGTGATCTAGGCAATCCCCGTCCTACCGGGACCCCGTTGCCTCACCGCAGCCACCCTCACCGTGGTGGCCCGCCGTTGTTCCCCCGGACCCCACGGCCCCACCGCCCCACCCACCCCACCGGCTGTCACAGAACGTCATCGGTGGCGTTTCCGCCGGCGCCGGAACCCACCCTCACACGCGCTACTCACAGCGACGAAACAGCAGCCGGGCCCGGATCCTCACACCACCACCGGCCCCAGCCCCCCGCACCCCGTCTCACACCGTCTACCTGCACAAACAGACTTTGCGGGTCACCCTGCGATCAGGTCCCGGCGGGCTCGTGCGAGTCGCTGGGAGCGGACGACGGCGCTGTAGCTGTTTCCTGTCGCGGCGAAGCTGCGCTGCAGCGTGCGGACAGACACACACTGCGCAGCGGCCGCCGCGGCGGCGCTGACGTCGCGGTGGCCAAGGTTTCGAGCTATCCAGCGTTCCACTGCGAGCCGCAGCGCTTCCCCAGTGATCGCACTCGTGAACGTGGCCTCGGGGCGCACCGCCGCGGCCACCAGCTCCAATGCCGCGTTGCGGGCCGCCGTTATGGTGGGGGCGGGAACCTCGTGCGGGAGGCCGGCAAGTGATGCGACATAGCTGCGCAACAACCTAATCGCGGGAGCGTTCACATCCACCACGAGGTCGGCTTCCAACCACGGGCTCTCCAAGACCTCTTCCAGCGCCACTCTCGGGATTACCAGGGTAATTTTGCGGAAGTGCTCGACAACTTCGAACCGCACCTTTTGCATGCTGTTCCAGATGACGAAGCTTCCTGGAGTGACAACAATCTTCTTGTCCTCGATGGCAAGCCGTTCAGTCCCAGCGGTAGCGAAGAATATCGCGATATTGTCCTCGCTGGTCCGGCTGATCAGATTTCGACTACGTTCACCCCTGCACGGATCACATGCGATATCCAGCAGCGCGATGTCATCGAACCAGCGACGCTCAATCGAGGCACGGTAGGGTAATCGCCCTGGAGGAACATCAGTGTGGAATGGCGTCACCGCGCTGCCCAGGATCTCCTCCCAGCGTCCAGGACGGTCGCGATGGGGTACATCGACGAGGTCGTACGTCTCGTAGATTCGCATGATGGCCTCCTACCGGGAACCTGGGCCGCCGCGCCCGCAAGCATAAGCAGTGGGAAGACGTGGGGGAAGCCCAGGTAAGTCGCGATAGCGGAATCCACGCTCGTGGTGTACGAATAGCGACCGGCTGGCGACTCGTCGAAGGCGAGGGTCGCACAAGGCTCACCAGGGTGGCCAGGGTGGCCGGTGGGACTCGCAAGGCTTACTGGTGGGACCAGCGTGATCACCGGCCCCACCAACCGACTGGCTACGAGAGGGCGAAGCTGGTCAGGTCAACCGGTATGATCCCGTGCTTCCTGCAGTACTCGTTGTATCGTTCGGCGAACGTATGGGCCTGCTCGATGCCTATGATCTCGTCGCTTGGGCCGAGGAAAGCAATAGCTCCTTCAACCGAGATGAACACCTCGATGCCCTCGTCAGGCTCCACAATGAACGTGTGCCTGCTGTTGGCGACCTCGTACACGAAGTCACCCGGCCCCGACACCCAGGCGTGCTCCGCGTACCGCCATTTCCCTCGAACGGTGTAGACAAGCACGCGGCCATAATGGTCGTGCACACCCAGCGAAGCTCCCCCCGGCGCCCGCAGAAGCATTTGCGTCTCGCTCTTGATCAGATCCACATGAAGGATCTTTAATTCCACCTCGTTCGTGTAAGGCGTGAACGGAACCCAGGGAAGATCATCGACTCCCGTGTACGTTGGAGCGAAATGTTGGAGGGGATTGACCAGTGTCGTCATCTGCATCTCCTCGGGTGGCTGTCGTCGATCCCTGCCTTCGGAATCGTCTGGATCCGGCGGGGAACAGCCGGCTAGGCGAGCGGTAGGGTTTGATTCTGGACCCACCAAAAGATCCGAGATAGAACAGCGGTGACAGATCCCTGAACATACGCGACAAGCGCGGGTGCCACGCGCGCCATTGGGGCGCGGACCGGGGTGCCGATGACACCGCCGGGCAGGATAATCCCCTGATGATGCGGATGTCCGACGACCGTGTGCGAGAACTCACCGCTGCGCTGGAACACGACGAGGGACTGGTGGATCCCACGATCAAGCGTGTCCGGCGCGAGATCCCGGCCTATGAGGTGGTCCCGACCGAGGCGCTGGTGACGAGCATCCACCGCAACGTCGTGCTGGCGTGCCGCACCCTGCGGGCGGGCGTCGTGCCGCCGAGCTCGGAGATCTGGCAGGCCGAGCGCACAACGCTGGAACGGCTCCGGCAGGGCGTGCCGATCGAGGACATCATGGGCGGCTTCCGCATCTGCATAGCGAGTATCCAGGACCGGCTGGTGGATCGCGCCCAGGAGTTCGGGGTCGACCACCCCGAGTCGCTCACTCTCACCTCGCTGCTGTGGAAGCTGAGTGACGTGTTCTCCGCTCGTGCGGCGAGCGCCTACCGTGAGTACGGCCTGTCGCATGCGGTGGCGGACCGAAGGCGCAGGGACGAATGGCTCGCCGGGCTGCTCGCCGGCACCCTGTCTCCGACGCAGATTGAGCAGGGGTGCATCCGCTACCACGTGCGGCGCGACACACGCCTGCGGGCGGTGTGCACTGCCACCCTGTCGGAAGCGGAGCTGGACCAGGCCCTCAACCTGATCAACCAGGGGTGCCGGCGCAGCAACATGGTCCTGCTCCTGGTGCCCTCCCAAGGCCGGCTCGTGGGGATCGTGTCGGGGCCGCCACCCGCGGTCCCGGGGCTGCTGGTCGCCGCCGGGCCCGAGGGGCCGCTGGGCCGGGTCGCGGCGTCCTTCTCGGTGGCCAACGACGTATTGGCCGCGGCCCGACTGCGCCACGACGAGGGCGTGCACACCCTCGAGAGCCTCGGCTGGCGGGTGGCCGTGCCGCGTGCGGCGGACGTGACCGCACTGATGCGGGCCCGCTACCTCCAGCCGCTCCGGGACACCGGTGCGTTCGGGGAGGAAGTCGTCGAGTCGCTCCGCTGCTACCTGGCCAATGGCCGTAACATCCCGCGGACCGCCGAGGCGCTGCATGTACACGTCAACACGCTGCGCTACCGACTAGCCCGGTTCGAGGAGCTGACCGGGCGGTCCCTGGACGACACCGACACCCTGGTGGAACTGTCCTGGGCCTTCCATGCGGAGACGGCAGCCCCGCCGGTTTCGTAGCCGCGTACGAAGCGAAGGGCGCCGCGTTGGCATCCCGCCCGTAGCCTTCGATGTGTCGCACGCCACATCCTGTTGGAAATTCGTACCCGTTACCGGGCCCATCAGAGCTCGACGTTCCGAGCTGGTGGTCTCGGCCCCGCCCAACAGGGGAGCAACCCATGACCGCTTCGATGACAGCAACAACCGGCCTCCGGGAGCGGACCAACCACTATCGGCAGCTCCTGGCCGCCTCCGTCGGCAACGCCGTCGAATGGTTCGACTGGTACATCTACTCGATGCTTGCGGTGTACTTCTCCACGCAGTTCTTCCCGGCCAGCCCGGGAGGCAGCCTGGTGCCGCTGATGTCGACCTTAGCGATCTTCGCCGTCGGATTCTTCGCCCGCCCGGTCGGAGCGCTGATCCTCGGGATTCTCGCCGACCGGATCGGCCGCCGCAGGACGCTCAGCACCACGATTATGGGCATGGGCCTGGGCAGTCTCATCATCGGGCTTGCCCCCACCTACAAGCAGGTCGGGGTCGCCGCCCCGGCACTGCTCCTGCTGGCCCGGCTGATCCAGGGTGCCTCCGCGGGGGGCGAGTATGCCGCGGGAAGCGCGTTTCTCATCGAGTCCGCGCCGGCTGGCCGTCGGGGACTGTACTCGAGCTTCTTCTACATCAGTGCGACCTCGGCCAACCTGGCGGCGATCGGGATCAGCGCCTTACTCGCCAGCACGCTGGACTCGCAGAACATGACCAGCTGGGGCTGGAGGATCCCCTTCCTGCTCGGCTCGGTCGCGGCCATGGTCGGCATGTGGATCCGGACGCACGCCAAGGAGACCCTCACCCAGACGGCGGACGAGCCGGCCGGTGCCCGTCGTGCCGACATGTTCGAGTTCCTCCGCCGGCACCCCAGGGAATCCCTCCAGGTGTTCGGGCTGACCGCGGCCCCGGCCCTGGTGTTCTATGTATGGACCGCCTATCTGCCGACGTACGCGAACATCACGGTGGGCTCCAACCTCAAGCACGGCCTGCTCTCCGGTGTCGTCGCGCTGACCATCTTCCTCGCCCTGCAGCCGGTCTTCGGAGCGATCTCGGACCGCGTCGGCAGGCGGCCGATGCTGCTCATCTTCGGCACCTTCTTCGTGGTCGGCACGGTTCCGATGCTGGCCCTACTGGACGGCTCGACCACCAGACTGCTCCTGGTTCAGATCATGGGGCTGGTGTTCCTCGCCTGCTGGTCGTGCATCTCGAGCGCGGTGGTCGCCGAGCTGTTCCCGGCGCGCCTGCGCAGCTCCGGTATCGGGTTCCCCTATGCGCTCTCCGTCGCCCTCTTCGGCGGCACCGGCCCCTACGTCGCCACCTACCTCGTGGACATCGGCCACGCCGCCTCCTTCGGCTGGTACGTCACCGCCGTCGCCCTGGTCAGCACCGTGGTCTTCAGCCGGCTCCCCGAGACCGCGCACCGGCCCCTGCACTGACCGACAGGAGACATCGCCCGCGAGTCCGAGCGTCCGAGCGTCCGAGCGTCCGAGCGTCCGGATCACGCTGGCAGGGAACGGTGGTGGCTTCCACCGCGGTGGCTTCCACCGCGGTGGAGGGGCTGTCGCATCCCTACAGCCGTCGAAGCGGCCAGAACGGTCACCGCCAGAACGGTCACCGTCAGGAGGCCGCCTGGCCGTCGGCCAGACCCGCGATGGCCGCGCTGACGGCGAGAATCCGGCGCGCGTTGTCGACGTGCAGGTTCTCGATCAGCCGGCCGTCGACGGTCGCCACTCCGCGGCCCTCGCGTAGCGCCTCCTCCCAGACCCGCACGATCTCCGCGGCCTGCGCGACCTGGGCCTCAGTGGGTGAGAACGTGCGGTTACACGTCTCGATCTGGTTGGGGTGGATAAGCGTCTTACCGTCGAAGCCCATCTCGCGGCCCTGGCGGCATTCCGCCGCGAAGCCGTCGGCGTCGCGGATGTCGTTGTAGACACCGTCGAGGATCACGGTTCCACTCGCGCGCGCGGCCAGCAGACACAGCCCCAGGCCGGTCAGCAGCGGGGCGCGGCCGGGCACGAATTCGGCACGCAGCTCGTTGGCCAGGTCGTTGGTGCCCATCACGAGGACGGTGAGCCGCGGCGACGCCTGGGCGATCTCCTGGGCGCGCAGGATGGCACCAGGTGTCTCCACCATCGCCCATATCATGGTGCGGTCCGGCGCGCCGGCCGCTTCGAGCCCTTTTTCGATCGCGTGGACGTCCGACGGCGACTCGACCTTCGGCACCACGACGGCGTCCGGGCCCACCCGTCCCGCGGCGCGCAGGTCGTCGGCATGCCAGGAGCTGCCGCGGGCGTTGACGCGAACCGTGACCTCCCGGTGGCCGTAGGCGGCATCGGCCACCGCCGCGCAGACCTGCTCCCGGGCGCGCTCCTTGGCGACGGGCGCCACCGCGTCCTCGAGGTCCAGGATGAGCGCGTCGGCCGGCAGATTCCTGGCCTTCTCCATGGCGCGCTCGTTGGCCCCGGGCATGTAGAGGACGGAACGCCGCGGACGGTACGCGGCGGGTGGGCGGCCCGCGGACGGGGAACCCGGGGAACCCGCGGCCGCGGTGCCGGTCATCGTGCCTCCGGCGCGGGTAGTCCGTAGGCCGCCGCGAGCTGCGCGTCCCGGGCGGCGAGGCGAGTGGCGAGAGTGAGGATGACCCGGCACTGCTTCACCGAGGCGTCGTCCTGCATCGTACCGTCCACCATCACGGCACCCGTTCCGTCGCCCATGGCCGCGACGACGCGCTTTGCCCACTCGACATCCGCGGGCTCGGGGCTGAAGACCTTCTTCGCGATGTCGATCTGAACGGGATGCAGTGACCACGCCCCGACACACCCGAGCAGGAACGCGTTGCGGAACTGGTCCTCGCAGGCGAGGACGTCGGCGATGTCACCGAACGGCCCGTAGTACGGCATGATCCCGTTCGCCGCGCAGGCGTCTACCATCCGGGCGAGCGTGTAGTGCCAGGGATCCTGCTGGAACGTGGCTCGGACAGCCGCCGGGTCGTCCGGCCGCGGATCCTGGCGTACCAGGTAGCCGGGGTGCCCACCGCCGACACGGGTTGTCTTCATCCGCCGGTCCGCCGCCAGGTCCGCCGGGCCGAGGGACAGACCCTGCATGCGGGGACTTGCCGCGCAGATCTCCTCGACGTTCGCGACCCCTCGCGCGGTCTCCAGAATCGCGTGGACAAGCACCGGCCGGGACAGGCCGGCCTTCGCCTCCAACTGGGCGAGGAGGCGGTCCACATAGTGGATGTCCTCCGCCCCCTGGACCTTGGGCACCATCACCACGTCGAGATTCTCGCCGATGGCGGGCACGAGCGTGAGCAGGTCGTCGAGCCCCCAGGGTGAGTCGAGGCTGTTCAGGCGGATCCAGAACTGCGTCTCACCGAAGTCCGCGCCGTCGACGATCTTTATCAGGTTCTCCCTGGCAACGATCTTGTTGTCCGCTCGGACCCCGTCCTCGAGGTTCCCGAGCAGCACGTCGACCCGGGGGATGATCTGCGGCAGCTTCGCCGCCATCTTCTCGTTGCTCGGGTCGAAGAAGTGAATCATCCGGGACGGCCGCCACGGGATCTCGCGAGGCGGGGGTGGCGCCCCCACGGCGAGGGGAGCGAAGAAATCCTTGGCGCTGCGCATGTGAAATCTCCCGGGAAGGAACCCTGGCCGGTGCCGGGTGACCGGCTCCCGGCGACCAGCGCGACACTCAGCGTCGACGACGCCCGACTCCGCCGGACTGTATCAGTTTGATGTCCGACACGCTCCCCTGATCATCTCCCGCCCGATCGCGACCGTCGAGGTCATGGTCCAGTCGGCAGGCATTCTCTGCGATCCGGGCGCTCTATTTCTGTTCCATGAGTTCCGCATAAACCACTGCGACAGGAGAATTCCCCGTCGCCATTCCGTCCAGGTCCGCAGTCTGGCTTTCTCCGTGCGGACGTCTTACCCACACCGTCGGCGTTCGGTGCCTGTTCACGAGCAGCCCCCTCAACCAGCCTCCCCTCAACCAGCCCGATCGGAGACATCGTCTGCGCCCGATACGAAGGGGCATGATGACCTCTGCCATCCCCGGTCCGGCCCGGGCGTCGGCGTTCGCGCTGTTCTCGTCGTCCGCGGGTGCCGGGCTGGCCGGCGGCCCGTCCTCGCCGGTGTCCTGCTCGACCACTTCTGGTGGGACTCGATATTCCTGGTGAACGTGCTGCTCGGCCTGCTCGGAGTCGCGGGCGGCCACGTAAACCGGCGCCGATGGCTATGATCGCCAGAAAGTCCAGGATGCGGGAAGCACAGTCCACAGGCTGGAACGCCGCTGTACGGCCGTCCCGGCGGTTGGCGGCGAGTGGTCGTGTACGTCGGGGAGAACCCGGAGAAGGAGTTCGAGGAGCCGCCATGACCAACGCCGCTCCACCCGCCGCTGCGGTGCCCGGTCTCGCCGCCCGAGCCGGCGCCGTGCGCACCTCGCCAGTGCGGGAGATCCTCGCGCTGACCGCCCACCCGGAGGTGATCTCCTTCGCCGGCGGTCTACCCGCTCCCGAGCTCTTCGACGCCGACGGAATCCGGCGCGCCTACGACCGGGTGCTCACCGAGGAGCCGCGGCGCGTGCTGCAGTACTCCGCCACGGAGGGCGACCCGGACCTGCGCCAGACGGTCGCGGAACGCCTGGCGCGCCGCGGCCTGCCCACCCGAGCGGACGACCTGCTGATCACGACGGGCTCGCAGCAGGCCCTGACGCTGCTGTCGGCGACGCTCGTGGAGCCGGGTGACGCGGTCCTCGTGGAGGATCCGACCTATCTGGCTGCCCTGCAGTGCCTCGGCCTCGCGGGTGCCCGGGTGGTGCCCGTCCCCACCGACGAGCACGGGATCCTCCCCGACCGGTTGGCGGAGACGGTGGCCCGCGAGCGTCCCAGACTGCTCTACCTGGTGCCGACCTTCCAGAACCCCACCGGTCGGACGCTGTCCGCGGCGCGCCGCGCGGCCGTCGCCCGGGTGGCCGCGGAGCAGGGCCTGTGGATCGTCGAGGACGACCCCTACGGTGAGCTGCGCTTCCAGGGCACGCGGGAGCCGTGGATCGCGTCGTTCGCCGACGCCGCCGACCGCACCGTCCTGCTCGGCAGCTTCTCCAAGATCATAGCCCCAGGGATGCGACTGGGCTGGCTGCGGGCCCCGGCCATGCTGCGGCGGGCCTGCGTGATCGCCAAGCAGGCCGCGGACCTGCACACCTCCACGGTCGATCAGGCCGCCGCCGCCCGGTATCTGGCCGACGCCGACCCCGACCTGCACATTGCTCGGATGTGCGCCGCCTACCGCGAACGCCGCGACGCGCTCCTCGACGGGCTCGCCTGGGCGCTGCCGCCCGGGAGCAGCTGGAACCGGCCCGAGGGCGGCATGTTCGTCTGGGCCCGCCTCCCCGATGGTCACGACGCCACCGCCCTGCTGCCCGGCGTGGTGGAGCACGACGTGGCCTACGTTCCCGGTGCTCCTTTTTTCGCGGGGCCGCCGGACCCCGCGACGCTGCGCCTGTCCTTCACCACGCACCCGCCGGTGGAGATCACGAAGGGGTTGACGCGGCTGGCACGGGCGTTCGGAGTATGACCGTCATCCCTGACCGGGTGCCGGTGCCGGCCCGACACGAGTCGGCGGAGATCGACGAAACGGCGGGGACCGACGAAACGATAGAGACCGCCGCAAAGGCGCTTAGGCGAACACGTCCTGTAGCCAGTCGGTCCAGGCCTGGGTGGTCTTCGCCTGGTCGGCGCCGGGGGCGAACAGGTGCAGGGCGATGCCGATCGGGGCGCCGAAGGCGTTGCGGCCGAAGAAGCGGTACAGCCCGTCGCCGGTCCGCAGGCCGAGGAAGTGGGGATGCAGGTAGTCGACCACGGCGTCCAGCGGGTCGATGCCCGGGAGGGTGACGCGCACCGCGTCGCCCTGGCCGACCTCGTCGGCGACGCCGAGCTCGCGGCGCAGCCGGACGAACGCGTCCGGCGCGGTCGAGGACGCCGGCGCGTCGGCCGCGACGTAGGTCACCGGCCGGCGACTGAAGTACCGCAGGTACTGGCCGAGCGTGTGCAGGTAGAAGTCGGTGTGCTGGCTGGCGCCGTCGTACTGGTTCTCCCAGTCGTCGACGAAGATCCCGCTGTGGACGTAGCGGAAGGAGGTCGTGCCGCCGTCCCGGCCCTCGATCACATGTTCCAGCTGGTTGAACCAGCCATCCGCACCCTCCACCCGGGTGACGAGGTGGTGCGGCGGATCCCAGACGGTGACCGTGCCCCCGAAGGGCGCGGCGCCACCCTGGCGGGGCTCGAACTCCATCGGCCACAGCCATCCGCCGTTACCGGTGGTCACGGCGTCCCAGTACTCCTCCGGGGAGGTGGGCAGCACGCCCTCGCGGCGGATCTCGAACCCACGGGACATCTCTAGTTCTCCTTGGTTGCGGTGGGGCCATCGGTTCCGGTGGGACCGGCTGCGCTGGTAAGGCCGGCTGCGCTGGTGGGACCGTCGATGCCAGTGGGACCGGCGGTGCCGAGGCCGAGGATGCCCTCTCCCGCCTCGGATCCCGCATTGGACCCGACAGCCACCCGCTCGGGCCGCGTGACGCTCGGGTGCAGGGCGACGACGAAACGGTGGGAGCGCCCGCCCGCAGCGGTGGTGTCGTGGTACCTGCCGACGAGGGCGGCAACCGTCTCCCCGAGCTCCGCGGCGAACGCGGCGCGGTCCGCGGCGGAGGCGAACCGGATCTCGCTGTCGATCGCGAACGTCGCCAGCCGCTGCCGGGCGGCGGTGGCACCGGTGAGGAGGTCGCCGATCTCCCGCACCAGCCGGGCACCGAGCGCGAGCAGCCATCGGGCAGAGCGCTGATCCGGCGACCGGCCGGGATCCGGGGCGACCGCCGGCAACGCGGTCGGCGAGATCACATAGGAGGCCGCCGTCGCCCGTAATACGCGCTCGGTGCAGTTGCCCCTTCTGCGTTCCTCGACGAGTTCGACCAGCCCGTGACGCTCCAGGGCCCGCAGGTGGTAATTGACCCGCTGACGTGACAGCCCCACGGGAGTGGCCAGGGTGCTGGCCGAACCCGGCTCCGCGAGCGCGGCCAGCAACCTCGCCCGGACCGGGTCGAGCGCGGCCCCCGCGGCGGCCGGGTCATCGATCACTGCGACCTCCAACATGCGCCTCATCGTCCTGCCGAAAATTTTCCTTGTCAAGGAGGACAATCATGTCGGAGCAGATCCGGAGCAGATCCGGAGCAGATCCGGAGCAGGCCCGAAGCAGGCCCGAAGCAGGTACGGAACGACCGTCGCGCCCCTCCGCGAGTCATCGCCCGAATGGCGGGGCGTAGGTTCGTCCTGAAATGCCACCCGGGCTCGCGGAGGTCGGGACAGCCCCGTCTCGGGCCTGAAGCCCGTCCGTGCGGGCCAGGACCAGTCCAGCCCGCGGTCACGAGAGACAGGACGCAAGAACCGATGTCGACCTTCGGGCCGGACTCCTCCGTACCATCCACGCCACCATCCACGCCCCACCCGACCGGACTACCGGACGGGCGCGACGGCCGCCCGTCGACGTCGGCGGAAAACCGGCCCGCGCCGCGGCGCGCCCGGCCGGCCCCGCGCCGGCTGCGGGTCGTCCGCGTCACCCCGCTCACCGGGGACATGGTGACGGTGACGCTCGGTGGGCCGGCGCTGGCCGGATTCGCGCTGCCCCGGGCCGCGCAGCACGTGAAGATCTTCCTGCCGGCCGACGGGCAGACCGAACCGACCGTTCCGAGCTGGGGGCCGGACGGACGACCCGTCTTCCCGGCGGGTACGCCCCGCCCGATCGTGCGGACCTACACCCCGCGCCGGTTCGACGCTGAGGCCCTCGAACTGGACATCGAGATGCTCCTGCACGGCGAGGGTCCGGCCGGGCGGTGGGCGGGTACCGCTCGGCCCGGTGACCATCTCGCCATCGCCGGACCGGGGGGTGGATACGAGGTGCGGACGTCGGCCGCGCATCACCTGCTCGCCGCCGACGAGACCGGCCTGCCCGCGCTGGCGACGGTGCTGGAACGGCTGCCCGCTCGGGTACCGGTGACCGTGGTGGCGGAGGTTCGCGACGCCGGCCGCCGACGGGCTCTCCCGGTCACCCCCGCGACGACCGTCACCTGGCTGCACCGTGACGGCGGGGTTCCCGGCACGCTGCTGGCCGAGGCCGTCGAGGCCGTACCCCTGCCCGCCGGCACCGCGGCCTGGGTGGCCTGCGAGGCCACGGCGGTACGCCGGATCCGCCGTCACCTGCTCGCCGCGGGGCTGGACCGCGCCGACCTGTCGACCCGCGGCTACTGGCGGCTGGGTGCGGCGGACCATCCCGATCATGACTACGGGGAGGGCGAGGCGGCGGATGTCACCCGTGGCGGCGAGGGACGGATCGATCGGCTGCGCCGCACCCTCGGGCCGCTGAAGCAGCGTGCCGAAACCACCGCGCGCGGCCTCGGGGCGACCGTGAAGGCCCGCGCCGTCGAGCGCCGGCGGTGACCGGGTCGGCACCGGCTTCGACCACCCGATCCTCGACCACCCGATCGTGGGCGCGGCATTTCGGTGGGACGCGTCCCAGGGCCCTCGCCCGCCAAACTCGCTCTCCAAACAACCCGTAGCCGATGCAACCGGGCTCCGTCACGGCGGACAACCCGACCGCATGGCAGGCTGGTCGCGTACCAGCGCACACCGCCCGACCACGGGGATCCACCGCGCCACGGCATTCCGACAAGCCGTCGCACGGACAAGGCGACGAACGGACCGGACGACGGCGGCTCGGGGACGACCCGTCGGGGAATGACGGCACGGTGGCGGGTGGACCCGGTACGCGAATGGTGCCCGTTGGCGAAGAGGGGCCATGACGGAGGACAGCGCGAGACCCGTTGCCGGGCCTCCCATCGTCGGGGAATCCGGGTCGGTGAATCTGCCGGCTCCCCGGGTGACCGCGCTACCCCGGCGGTTCCCGGCGCCCGGCGCCCACCGTGATCCGCTCCGGCTCCCACACCTGGTCGGCCCGCCCCCCGGTTCGACCCCGCCCCTCCTGGACGCGCCCAGCGTTCCCACGGGCCTTCGGGAGTGCGCCGGGTGCGGCGCGCCCGTGGCCCGGCCGGGCCACGACGAGCAGGACGAGCAGGACGAGAGCGTCGCCCTGGAAGGCAGCTGCGCGGGATGCGGCCACCGCTACTCGTTCACCGTCAAGCTGCGACCGGGCGAACGGGTCGGCCGCTACACCGTGCACGGCGTCATCGCGCACGGTGGGCTCGGCTGGGTGTATGCCGCGACCGACGACAACCTCGGCGGCGACGGCGTGCGGGCCTGGGTGGTGCTCAAGGGCCTGCTCGACGCGGCGAACCCGGAGGCGCGTCGGATCGCCGAGGGAGAGCGGCGCATTCTGACCACGGTGTCCCATCCGGGCATCGTCAAGATCCTCGACTATGTCACCCACCATGGCGAGGACTACATCGTCATGGAGTACGTGCCGGGGGTGTCCCTGGCCGGCCTGGCCGAGGTCGGGGTGGCGGGACCGGACGGGCGGTCGGCTCCGCCGTCGGCCGCCGACGTGATCCGCTACCTGCTGCGGGTGCTTCCGGCCCTCGGGCATCTGCATCGCCTCGGGCTGGTCTACTGCGACCTGAAACCGGAAAACGTGATGGTCACCGCCGAGGACGTCAAACTGATCGACCTCGGCGGGGCGCGCCGGCTCGACGACCGCGTGTCGGGATACCTGTCCACGCCCGGCTACCGGGCCCCCGAACTCGACGACGACGGGGAACGCCCGGCGGGCATCGCGCGCACCGCGCCCACGGTCACCACCGACATCTTCGCCGTCGCCCGGACCCTGGCCCGTCTCGTCCTCGGCCGGTTCCCGGGCTTCCTCGGCGCCTACCGGCACGCCCTGCCGCCGCGCCGGGCCCATGCCCCGTTGCGGGACTTCGAATCCCTGGACCGGCTCCTGCGCCGAGCCACCGCGACCGATCCCGACCAGCGCTTCCAGAGCACCACGGAGCTCGCCGACGAACTGGTGGGGGTGCTCTACGAGATCGTGGCCAGAACGGAGGGGCCGGTCCCCCCGTTGGCCAGCCGGTGGTTCGACGCCGTCGGGCACCCCACCGGGGAGGCGGGGCCCGCCGGGACCCCCGCATGGTGGGAGGTCCTCCCCGATCTGCGGATCGACCAGGACGATCCATGGGCGCCCGGACTGACCGCCGGTTCGGACGAGGAACCGGCCTCCCTGGCCACCCGGCTGGCGGCGATCGTCCCGAGGACCACCGAGGTGCGGCTGTCCCTGGCCCGCGCCCAGATCCGGGCCGGGCAGCTCCATGAGGCGGCGGGCACCCTGGACGACGCGGCCGTGGAGCAGCCGCGGGAATGGCGGGTCGACTGGTACCGGGGCCTACATGCCCTCGTCGGAGGACGACCGGCCGTGGCCGCCGCGGCGTTCGACCGGGTCTACTCCCGGGTCCCCGGGGAGCTCGCTCCGCGCCTCGCCCTCGCGACCGCACTCGCGGACGTGGCGACCACCGCGGACACCGCGGACACCGCGGACACCGCGGACACCGCGCCTGAACGTGACGCGGCCCGGCACCGGGCCGCGGCCCTGTTCGACGTCGTCTCCACCATCGATCCGAGCACGACCAGCGCGGCGTTCGGGCTGGCCCGATGCCGGACCGATCCGACTGACAAGATCGACGCTTATCTACGGGTCCCTCCGTCGTCCGCCGCCTACACCGCGTCGCGGATCCGCATGATCGGGGTGCTCGTCGGCCTGGCCGCCCGACCAGACCGCGCGGCCTCGGGATCGGCGGCCCTGCATCGGGCGGCGACGATACTGGCCGATCCAAGGCTCGACCTGGGCGAACGACGCCGGGCCGAACTGCACCGTGACCTGTTCACCGCCGCCTTGGCCCTCGTCATGACCTACCCGGCCGCCTACCCGGCCGCGGATGCGCCCCGGCCACCGACCCTGCTCAGTCGGGTCATGGTGGAACGGGACCTCCGCTTCGGGCTGGCCGAGACCTACCGGGAGATGGCCCGGTTGGCCGGTGACCGGGCGAGCCGGGTCCGCCTCGTCGACCAGGCGAACCGCATCCGGCCCCGCACGCTGCTCTGACGGTGGCTTCCTTGCTCATAGGCACTGAGCTGTGGAGCTCGGCGATATCACCTCCGAAGGTATCCAGCGAACCCTGGCCACCAACCATCTCGCGCCGTACCTGCTGCTGCGCTCGCTGATCGGCCCCATGAGTGACCGGCCAGCGCGCTTCGTCGTGGTCGGCGGCTCACCGGCTCCCGCATCACGGTGAACGGCGCTCATCCGGGCATTATCAGCAAGACGGACTCGGCCGAGATTCCCGCGGCGCACTGCGGGTGTTCAGCGCGATGCTCGATCCGTTCAGGCCTGGCCCCGACGTCGGTGCCGATACGCCGGCATGGCTCGCGACCAGTCCCGAAATCAATGGTGTCAGCGGGCGTTTCTTCGTCCGGCACGAGACGGTCATAACCGCATCGCACACCACCGACGTCGCGCGCTGCAACCAGCTCTGGGACGCCGGCGCACGGCTTGTCGGTCTACCGTCCGAACTGTGACAACCATCGGGGCTCGGGCACCAGGGCTCGGGTGCGCGTCATTCATCATGAATCACCGGTTTCGATCTCGTGGCTCGCCCGGCCCGCCAGCTCACGGCCCGGTCAGGGACGGCCACCGTCGAGCAGCGGGGGGCGGCCGGGTACGCGTAGGCCCGGTCGCAGCCACTCGTCATACAGGCGGGACCAGGTTCCGTCGAGCATGATCTCGCGAAGCACGCCGTTGACGAACGCGACGAACTCGTCGTCTCCCGCCGTGTCCCCGGTGATCGGCATGGCGATACCGTAGGGCTCGTCGAGCCGGCCGCCGGCTTCGAAGTCCGCGCCGAAGGCGCTCGGCCCGAGCACCGTCGTGTAGGGGTCCTGGGCGGCCAGTCCGGCGAGGAGGACATCGTCGCCGGCGATCGCGTCGACGTCACCGTGCTGGAGCGCGACCAGGCAGTCCGCGAGGCGGGCCCGGGTCACCGGTCGGGGTCCCGGCGCCGGCAGCCGCGCCAGCTTCTCGCTGGACGTGCTCCCCGCCGACGAGCAGACCGGCCGTCCGACGAGATCGGCGATACCGCGGAACCCGGCGTTCTCCCGAACCAGCAACCGCAGGGTCGACTCGTAGTACACGTCGGAGAACCGGACCTGCCGCTTGCGCTCGCAGGTGATGGTCATGGTAGCCACGAGCATGTCGACCATGCCGGAACGGAGCAGGTCCTCCCGCTCGGAGGTGGTGACGGCACGGAACTGGACATGATCGTCGACCCGCTCGGCGCCGAAGATGGCCGCTGCGACCGCGCGGGCTATGCCGACGTCGAAACCCTCCAGTCGCAGGGTGCGCCAGTTCATCAACCCGGCCGGGGGCGCGTCGGTAGCGATGCCCACGCGCAGGTAGCCGCGGTCCCGCGCGATCGCGCGCATGCGGCTGCCCACCGGCATCCGGCCGGGGGGAGGCATCGGGGTGAGGGGTGGTTCGCTCGACCGGAGCGGTCTGCCATCCCGGCGACAGGTTCCATCCGGGTTGGCCGATTCCGCCGACGCCCGCGTGGGCTCGGCGTCCGGCACCGGTGATGGCGGCATCGGGGCGGCCTCCAGCGGAAGGGGGCTACGGGCGGTACTGCAGCCCGTACCGCCCACGAGGACCATGCAGCCAACGAGGATCCCCCCAAGCAGCGGGCCCACTGCCCCCGTCGGGATGGAAGGGTGCCGGCGGGTGGTCCGCCCGGTCCGGCGCCCGGTCCGACCGGGCGGGCTCACAGGTACTCCCGGAGCCGGGGCCACATCCCCGCCGCGGCCGCGACGATCGCGGTGAGGACAAGCGCCGGGCCGGCCAGCTCGAGATCGCGCAACGCCGCGGCGGCCCGGCGGACATCTCCTTCGAACCTGCCCCGGGCGGCGTCGATCGCGACGTCGAGCTTGCCGAGGAAGCTGGTGAACGCCGTCGTGCCCGGCCCGAGGGTCCGGGTCACCGCCTGTCCGAACGTGTCGGAGGAACGCGGGTCCCCGACGGAGGAGCCGGCGTCTCCCGGTCCTCGCGCGGCCGCGACGACCGAGTCCGGTGACGAGGCCAGCAGAGCCACCACCGAGGCCCGGCTACGCAGCCAGGAGCGCAGATCGCTCTCGAGTCCCGCCGGTATCCCGGCCCCCCCGCGCGCGTCGAGGGCGACGACGAGTGAACCACGACGGGTGACCGGTTCGGGCGGTAGGCGGTCACCGGTCACGTCGAAGCCGAGGCCTCGGGTCACCCAGGCGAAGTGCTCGTCGAAACGGGTGCCGTTGCCGAGCGCCGTCAGCGAGAGGTTCTCATCGACCCGTGCCTCCAGAGCCAGGGTCTTCGATCGGGCGAGCAGGCTCATCGGTCGATACCCGGAGTCCTGCGCGGTGTCAAGACGGGTCTGCTGGGTCCCGAAGGCGACCGCGGTCCAGGTGACCGTGGCCAGGATGCACCCGGTGCCGAGCAGCAGGCCCGGGTTGACCAGTCGGTTCGTGCGTCGGACCAGAAGCAGCTGGACGCCGACGAGCGCGATGATCGCGAGGGCGGCCGTGATCACGATCGCCCATTCCCCCCGTGAGCCGGTGGCCTGCTGGTAGGCGGTGTCCACCGCGTCGGCGTACCGGGCGACGAGCACCTCGGTCGCCGGAAGGATCTCCGTGCGCATCATCGTCGAGGCGGCCCGCAGGTTGGCCTCGCCGACGGACAGCCCCGCCCGGTTGTTCGCCCGGGCCCGTTCGACCATCCCGTTGTAGACGGGAATGCCGCCGGCAAGCACGTCCAGGGGGCACGACGAGGCGATCCGCCCGGACGACGGCCGGGTCCCTGCGCCGTCGGGTCCGGGTGGCGGCGCCGCGGGGTCGGACCAGGGCGGGTCCGCGGCGCACAGGGCCGGGTCTAGTCGGCGCAGGTCCAGGACGTCACGGGCGGCATCGGCGACACTCGCCTCGAACAGCCCACCGTTCTTGATCCGATCATAGCGCTGCCGCAGCTCGGCGGCGGACTCTCCCCTGCCGACGAGAAGCTCGACGGGCGCGAAGACCTCCGCCGCCGCGGCGGCATCCGCCTGGGAGAGGGCGGCCCGCAGCTCCTGAGCCGTGGCGAGCGCTCGGCCGTGCCGACTCACCAGGCCGTCGGTCGCGTCCAGCCGATGAGTGACCACTCCGTGCAGCGTCAACCCGAACAACGCGAGCGCGACCACGAGAAACGCCAGCAGCCCGACGAGCCGGACACCCGCGTCGCATCGCGCCGCGATGCCCAGCACGGCCCGCGCGAGCCGCGTGCCCCACCGCGCTCGCGGGCCGCCCGGGCCACCGGGCTCCCCACCGCCACGGCGACGACGCGCGGTCGCTCGGCGACCGGCCGGGGAGGCTCCCCCACTCTGCGTGGGCGGCAGCGACGTTACAGCCGTCACAGCAACTAAGCGTACGCGCTTCACCCCGATCCGATTACTCTAAGCAACGACGAGGGGCTCGTATCGCCGGAACCGGCGGGAACGTTCCTCGGCGCGCAGCAGGTCCAGCCAGCGAGCCTGCATAGCCGCCAGGCTGCCCGCCGCACCGATCCGCACCGATCCGCACCGGGGTCTCGCAGCTGTGGATCAACCCACCCGCCCCGCTCGACCAGCGTCGTCAGTCGGCGCGCGACGGGCAGCCGACGCATGACGACCATGTGATCACGCAGGAGGCCGGCCTCGTCGCGGACGTCCGCGACGGCGAGGTACACGTCCGGCGCCAGCCGCCGGTTGAGGGCCACCTCGGTCTGGCAGGCGTCTTCCCGTGCCTGTCGCCGTCGCAGGTCCACGGATCCGACCACGACGGGTTTGGGCATCTTCAGGACCCGCGGGGGTCCGGCGGCGGTGTCGTCAGCAGTGCCCTGCCGGGACGGACCAGCCGATCCGCCGGATGTCACGCCCGGCTGGCCGTTCGGCCCTTACCGAGTGGGCCGAACGGCCATGCCGAGTATGCGGGCGGCGACGATCACGACCCGCTGCCCTCCCCGGGCCGGCAGACCCGCCGGGGTCAGGCCTCGCGGAGGGACTCCAGGAAGAGCAGGGTCCGCGCGGCGACGCTGCGACGCCCCGGACCCGTCAGCACGTCGTGGCCGCCCGGGACGACCACGAGCTCCGCCCGGGACGCGGTGCGCGTCGTCATCCGGATCAGGGGTAGCGGGCTGACCTCGTCCTGCGCACCGTGGATGAGCAGGATCGGGAGGTCGGGCAGGGCACGCGGCAACGGTTCCTCGATGGCCACCCCCGCGACGGGAACCTGCAGGAGCGGCAGGCCGACCATGATCACACCGTCGGGACGTACCGCGGGGGAGGCGGCCATCGCCAGCGCCGCGAGGGCCCCCGTGTCGGAACCGAGGAGGACGAACGGGACACCCGGCACCCGGTTCTCGGCCACCGCGGGCACCCGGCGGCCACCGTCGGGAACGACGGTCACCAGGTAGCCGTCCAGCGCGAGCCGATCGGCGAGAAGGTGGAACGGGCCGGCCTGCTCACCGCGCCCGAGCAGCACCGCGACCACGGCACGCACGTATTCCCCGGGTGCCCCTCCGGAGGCGGGAGAGGCCGCCGGGAGCCGACGCGTCGACGGAACCGGGGTCGCGGCCGGGACGGCGGTGGACGCCGGAGAGACGATCGACGCCGGAGAGACGATCGACGCCGGAGAGACGATGGGTGCGATGGGTGTCGCGGCCGGCCTGCCTGCGGTCGGCACGACGGAGTTGCCCCGCTGCGGACCGACGATGGTGCGGGCGCGGGACTGCCTGCCCGCCGCGGACGAGGTGGGCGAGGTGGGCGAGGCCATCCGTGGATCATCGACGGACAACTGAGTGGTCGGCGACGGCATCGGCGCCAGATCTCCTTCGGACGAAACGGATCGTCGCGGCAGACGGGCCGGACGTGCCGCGTGCGCGGCGTCGAGGTGACATCAATCGTTGATCTCGCCTCGGAGACTCGGTGAGGGTTTGAGGACGCGGAGAAGGCTTGAGGACGCGGAGAAGGCTTGAGGACGCGGTGAAAGCTCGCGGACGCGGAGAAGGCTTGAAGAGTGGGAGAGGGAAGGTGTCCGGCCCGCCGATGATCGGTCCGACGGCCCGGCGACCGGAGGGACACGCGGCTGCCGCACGTCGCCTGCCGGCGAACGTCAGGAGCTCATCGGGCTGCGGAGGATGCCGAACCGCTGGCCGCCCGCGGCCGGGACGGATCGCTCGGCTCGGGACCGCCGGCAGGCTCGGGACCGCCGGCAGATCAGCGACAACGTCGCCAGGACGACGGCGACGGGAGGATCTCGGACTGGCGTCGATCGGGCCGGAGCACGTCCACGAACATGTCTACTACCCTGCGTAGCGGGAAGGGAAGCCGTCAAGCCGTTCACGGTGTGTCGTACATCACTCCACGACACGCCGACCAGACGCTGACGTGACGTCGACCGAAAGGTGTCCGGTCGGCCGGACCGGCGGCAAGGTCAGCTGGGAAGCCAGCCGCGAAGCCGGTGACCGGACCTCGTGGCCCCCGCCCCGAAACACCGGAAAACGACGACAAGGGCACCGCCGGAGGCGCTGCCCTTGTCATGATCCGTACACATTTTTCGCGCACGTTTGATGATCAACTATCTCGGCTCTCCGGGCACGGTCCTGTGCCTCGGGGAACCAGCCCGCACGGTCAGGCCGCCGCCGCGCCCTTGGCCTTCACGAAACGGGCGGCCACGTCGGCCCAGTTGACGACGTTCCACAGGGCCGCCACGTAGTCGACCTTGACGTTCTTGTACTGCAGGTACCAGGCATGCTCCCAGGCGTCGAACACGAGCAGCGGGGTGTTGCCCACGCCGACGTTGCCCTGGTGGTCGTACACCTGCTCGATGAGCAGACGTTGCGCGGTGGCGTCGTAGGCCAGGACGCCCCACCCGGAACCCTGCACCGTGGTGGTCACCGCGTTCAGTTGCGCCTTGAAGGCGTCGAAGGAACCGAAGTCGGCGGCGATGGCCTCACCGAGCGCACCGTCCGGCTTGTCCCCGCCGTCCGGCGAGAGGTTCTCCCAGTAGATCGAGTGGAGAATATGCCCGGAAAGGTTGAAGGCGAGCGTCTTCTCCAGGCCCACGATGGCACCGAAGTCGCCCTTGTCGCGCGCCTCGGCGATCTTCTCAAGGGTGTCATTGGCACCCTTGACGTAGGTCGCGTGGTGCTTGTCGTGGTGCAGTTCGACTATCTGCCCGATAATGGACGGTTCCAGAGCACCGTAGTCGTAGTTCAGGTCCGGCAGCGTGTACGTCGCCACTAGCGCACGATCCTTTCCATTCATAAGGAATTCATCCGAGGAGTCCCCGCGTGGAGCTCTCGGAGGTCAGATGGGCGGTGCGGTGGAGCCGGCGGCCACCCGGGGCGGAGGAGGCGGACAGAACCTGGCGATGCTCATCGGCTCGCCCCTCCCCTCTCCCGCGGCACCGCCTCAACGGCACCCTGTGGACGGTCGGCTTCGCTGCTGCGATCCTCCGCGCGATCCCCCCGACTGGACACTATCGCCAGTCGGATGGGTCCTGCATGGCGAGACCCGACACCATGACACTCAAAGGATCGGCCCGTTCACATCGCCAACAACGGTGCGTAACGACGAGGAAACGAAAACGGGATTACTCCGCCATTCATCGCCACCATCCACTACCTTCCGCTACTCCTCATGGATCTGTTGGGCGAGGTAATGGGCCGCACCAAGCTGGGAGATCAGCTCCAGCTGGGCGTCGAGCCAGTCGATGTGCTCCTCCTCGGAGACGAGGATCCGCTCGAGGAGCACGGCCGATCCGACGTCGCCCCGCTCCCGGCAGAGTGCGACCCCCCGGCGCAGCAGGTCAACCGCCTCAAACTCCCCGGACCGGTCCACCTCGAGCTGCTCGGGCACCGTCTCCCCGATACGCAGCGTGTGCAGACGCTGCAAGTTCGGCAGACCGCCGAGATACAGCACCCGCTCGATGAGCTGATCCGCGTGCTTCATCTCGTCGATCGACTCGTGATAATAGTGCTCGGCGATCCGTCGATATCCCCAGTTACGTTGCATACGACTGTGCAGAAAATACTGGTTGACGGTCGTGAGCTCGTTCGTCAGCACGCTGTTCAGAAGTTCGATGATTTCCGCGTCACCACGCGTCACCATATAACCTCCACCTCCCGTCGGGCATCGCCGGCCGGACGTCGTTCGTCATCACACCGAGGGAGTGCCCCGTCCCACGCCGCTTGATCGACCCGTCGTGGCGCCTCAACCAGCGGCGATGACCTCCGACGGTCCGCGCGAGCCGACGGGCGGAACCTCCAGCGGACAGCACATCACACGGATACGGATTTCGCAGCGAACCTGAACCCGGACCCCTCACATCCGCATGAACGTAAGTGCAGGTAAGTTTTACTGTAGGATAGAAATCCCGCACAGAGGAAGCGTGCGGGCAGCGTGCGACGAACCGTCATAATCATGGCGTTATTCCCCCGCAGCGACTTCGCCCGACCAGACGAGCCCCTGCCGGCACGCTGCCGGCAGTCGGTTCAGTGCCGGTCGGTGCCGGTCCCGGCGGCCGGCGTCTCACCACATTGGACGACGACGAATCCCCCCCGACCGGAGTACTCGATCTGCGCGAGCTCCCCCGAACTACGCCCCACGAGGTTGCCTATCTTGAACGAGGAGACCACCCGGGTACGCACGCCCGCCGTCCAGGCGACCGCGGCATCCCGGTCGACGCAGACCGGCTCGTCCGTCGACAACACCAGGGGAGCGCCCAGGCACAGCACGGCGACGCCGCCGCTGCCGGAAACCTCGGTGTTGAAGATCCCACCGGCGATCATGGCGCCGATGCCGCCGGACGTCGTGGTGACCTTGTAGCGGATGCCGGACTCCAGCGCGAGCAGACTGCGGCCGTTGACCGTCAGGCTGTCGTTGTCGAGCGTGAAGACCGAGATGTGGCTTCCGGACTCGGCGAACCAGACGGTTCCGTGGCCGGCCACCCTCATCAGGTCCTGGCCCTCACCAGTCACCGCCCGCCGCAGGAATCCACCGACTCCCTGGCCCTTGTAGGCGAAGTCGACGCGGCCGCGATAGGCCACCATGGATCCCTGCTTGGCGTACATCTCGCCGCCGTCGAGGCGTACCCGCAGCATGCGATCGCCCTCTTCCAGGGCGAACGGGGGGCCCGCGGCGGGGCCCCCCGCGAAGGTGGCGAGTGGCTGGCTCATGGCCTCCATTCAACGCCCATCCATACCCGTTCGGGCCACACCGGTAGGAATACCGACGGGAATAAGGCGGGTAGACCGGCAGCCGCCCGTCAGGACCGGCACCCGTCCGTCAGAGCAGCATCAGCAGCATCGCGCCGGCCATGACCAGCCGGGACGCGGCCGATGTCGCCGGCGGCGGGTGGGTCACCCAGCCCGGCCTGACCCTGCGGACCAGCGGGCCACCGACAGCAGCCACCACCGCCGCAGCGAAGATCACCGCGAACCAGTCGGTCAGATTCGTCAGACCGGTCGAATCATCGACCGGCCACCTGCCCGCCCGGGCCATGCACGCCATCGCCAAGCCCTCGATGACGAGCATCGAGCAACAGGACCACCGCGACGGCTCGCAGGTCGGGTCCGTCAGGACAAGGAGGAAGAAGACGCCGGCCAGCGCCAGATAGGCGACGGCGAACACCACCGACGACGTCATCCAGCGTGGGCCGACGAACATGACGGCCATTCCCGCGGCCACCACCGTGTGCCCGATCTCGACCGGTGGGTACACGGCCCTCCGCCGGGCTCGCGCAAGCGCGCCGGCAAGACGTCCGGCGTGGAACATCGCCAGCAACGCGCAGACGGCCGCGGCAACGACGGCCACCGCCTGCGGTGGGGCCAGTGCGTGCGCCGCTGCCGGGTGGTGGTGTGTCACCGATCCGACGGCCCCCGCCGACCCCACCCGGTGACACCCCGATCCGCGGGCTCCCGTCCAGTTACGGCACGTCGCACGTCAGCTCACGCCCAGGGCAAGTTCGGCATCGACCAGTGCGGTGATGCTGCCGGCACGGGCCTCGTCGATGATGGCCTGGAGCTGTTCGACGCTCATCTGGATCCGCTGGCCGAAGTCGTCGGTCAGCACGATGCGCCGCTCCGCCGGAGCTTCGTGGTCGACGAAGAGCTCCGGGCAACCACAGTTGCATTTTCCGCAGAAGGTCAAAATGTGACGCCCATGAGTAGATCCGGACATGTCGCCTCCCGGGGTAGCGGACCAATCAGGAATATCAGTCTAAGATCCTCTCAGGGAAACGTCTGCGCGTTTACCGGATTCCGGGGGCACGGACACGGGGCGCAGTCAGGGGGCACGGTCAGGGGCCGGGGGACCCCCGGCGGAGTCGTCCGGCAGCCCACCCACGCCACCGCCGCCGGACGCGCCACCGCCGGACGCGCCAAAGGCCCCGGGCCCCATGTGGGGATACACGTGGTCGGCAGGCGGAGCGAGATTCTCCTTGATCACCCGTGGGCTGACCCAGCGCAGCAGGTTCTGCGCGGAACCGGCCTTGTCGTTGGTACCGGAACGGCGAGCGCCGCCGAACGGCTGCCTGCCGACCACGGCCCCGGTCGGCTTGTCATTGACGTAGAAGTTGCCGGCCGCGAAGCGCAGCACGTGTTCGGCGCGAGCGATCGCCGAGCGGTCGGTCGCGACGACGGCACCGGTGAGCGCGTAGGACGAGGTCCGATCGATCAGTGTCAGCACGTCGTCCCAGGCACCTGGCCGGTTGTCGTCGTAGACGTGAACCGACAGGATCGGGCCGAACAGCTCGCGGGTGAACCACTCCCGCCCGGGATCGGTGCCGAGCAGCACCGTCGGCCGGACGAACCAGCCGACAGCGTCATCGCACTGTGCCCCGGCGAGAACGGTGACGGTCGAATCGCTGGCAGCGCGGGTGCACGCGGCGGCCAGGCGATCGTAGGCGCGCGCGTCGATGACCGCACCGGTGAAATGGTCGAAGTCGCTGACGTCCCCCACCGACAGTGCCTCGGTCGCGGCGGCGAGTTCGGCGTCCAGGCGCCGCCACAGGCTTGCGGGCAGGTACGCCCGGGAGGCCGCCGAGCATTTCTGGCCGCTGTACTCGAAGGACCCCCGCAGCAGCGCGGTACGCAGCACGTCGACGTCGGCCGAGGGATGCGCCACCACGAAGTCCTTGCCACCGGTCTCCCCGACGATCCGCGGATAGGAACGGTAGCCGTCCAGATTCTCGCCGACCGCCCGCCACAGCCGGGCGAAGACGGCGGGAGAACCGGTGAAATGAACGCCGGCCAGATCCGGGTCGGAGAACACCACGTCGCTGACCGGTTCACCCGAACCGCCGACGAGGTTGATGACGCCGGGCGGCAACCCCGCCGATTCCAGCAGCCGCATCAGGAAATGTGCGGCGAACGCCTGCGTGGGAGCCGGCTTCCAGACGACAGTGTTCCCCATCAACGCCGGCGCGGTCGCCAGGTTCCCGGCGATGGCGGTGAAGTTGAACGGACTGACCGCGTAGACGAATCCCTCCAGTGGACGCAGATCCAGCCGGTTCCATTCCCCGATCCCGCTGGCCGGCACGTCGGCCAGCAACTCGGCGGCGAACATCACGTTGAACCGCCAGAAGTCGATCAGCTCGCAGGCGGCGTCGATCTCCGCCTGTTGGCAGGTCTTCGACTGGCCCAGCATGGTGGCCGCGTTCAGCGTGTCCCGCCACGGGCCGGCGAGCGCCTCCGCGGCGCGCAGGAGCACCGCGGCCCGTCCCGCGAAACCCAGATCCCGCCAGCCGGGGGCGGCCTTCTTCGCCGCGGCGACCGCCGCGGCCGCGTCCGCGTGGGTGCTCTCTCGCAGCGTTCCGAGCACCCGCCGGTATGCATGAGGCTGCACGACGTCGCGGGCCGGGCCGCCGCCGAGATGCTGGTGTCCCCCGATCGTGTTAGTCAGCTCGATGTGCTCACCGCCCAGCCGGAGCAGGGCCCGCCGCAGACTGGCACGTTCCGGGCTACCCGGGGCGTAGGAACGGGTCGGTTCGTTACGCGCGACCGGAACCGTCACCGGTCCGGTCGCCACGCGCTCTGCTTCGTCCCGTCGCACGCTCCGTCCCCCGTCCAACCAGCCCGCGTCCCAGGCCCGCCCATAATCCCAGGCCCGCCGCGTCCCAGGCCCGCCGCGTCCCAGGCCCGCCCATAATCCCAGGCCCGCCGCGTCTCAGGCCCGACTCCGGAGCGCGCGGGCGGCAAGCAGCAGGTTCGTGGGTCTCTCCACCAGCCGCCGGGTCAGGTACGGCACGCAGTCCGCCCCGTAGGGCACATACACCCGCACCGTGGCCCCGGTCGACGCCAACCGCCGCTGCTCGCCCGGGCGTACCCCGTACAGCAACTGGTATTCGAAGGTCGCGGGCAGGCGTCCCACGTGCTCGGCGAACCGGCCGGCGAGGTTCAGGAGGGCGGGATCGTGAGTGGCAATCATGGGATAGCCCGATCCGGTGAGCAGGATTCCCAGACAGCGGGCGTACGCGGCGGCGACGGCCGGACGTCCCTGGTAGGCCACGGCGGACGGTTCGCGGTAGGCGCCCTTGCACAGCCGCACCCGTGACCCGGCGGTGGCGAGGTCACGGCAGTCCGTCTCGGTGCGCAGAAGCTGCGCCTGCAGGACGGCGCCGACGAAGGGGAAGTCGCGACGCAGCTCCACCAGGGTGTCCAACGTCGAGTCCGTGGTGGTGTGATCCTCCATGTCCAGGGTGACCGTCGCGTTCGCCGCCGCTGCCCGCGCGCAGAGCTCGGCGGCGTTCTCGTATGACAGCTTGCGGCCGTCGCGGGGCACGGCCTGACCGAGCGCGGACAGCTTCACCGAGACGTCGAGACCGGCGGCGATCCCCGCGCGGTCGGCGAGGTCGAGCAGCCCGAGGTAGGCCAGCAGAGTGTCGGCCGCGTCCTGCGCACGGGTGATGTCCTCACCGAGCAGATCCACTGTCGCCAGGAGGCCGAGGTCGGCAAGTCCGGCTACCGCGGCGATCGCGTCCGTATCGGACGGGCCGGCGACGAAGCGATCGATGATCCCCCGGGCGAGGGGGGTACGTGTGACGAGCGCGCGGGTGAGCGGATGGCGGGACACGGGAGGCATCAGCTTTTGGATCATATCGATCGTCCCTCTGAGGCGACGTGACAGAATGAGCGCGATCCGAAGCTTCACGTAAGCTCAATGCTCTGTCCAGCCCAGCGGCGCGGAATGCCGCGCCGTCTCAGAGCGCGCCGTCTCAGAGCGCGCCGTCTCAGATGCGACGCAGGCCGGCGAGTACCCGGTCGAGCAACTCGAGCTGCGGGGCTCCCGTCGGCATGGTGAGCTGGGAGATCTCTACCAGGCGGTCCGCCGCCGCGTCGGCGACGAGCACGCGGACGACGCCCACGGGCAAACGCAGCTCGGCCGCGATCTCGATCACCGACTGAGGCTGCACGCACATCGCGACGATCGACTTCTGTTCGAGAAGCAGGACGGACAGCCGCCCGCGGCCGAGCGGTGTCGTGGTCACCATGGCCTCGAGCGCCAGCAGACGGGACGGGCGCGCCCGGCCGCGGGTCGCCGTGTACGGCCGCACAAGCTCGCCCGACGGCTCCACCGCGTCCCCGTTCACGTGATCACCTGATCACCTGGTCATAGGGGTATGGGGTCATGGGGGATGTCACCTGGTGGACACCTGGTCACACACTTTCGCGGCGGGCCGGGGTGAGCGCCTCCCGGGTCCGGGCGACGAGCACCGTCATCTCGTACCCTACGAGCCCGATATCGCAGGTGTTGGTGGCGAGCACGGCCAGATAGGACCCCTCCCCGACTGCCATGAGCAGCAGCGAGCCCTGGGCCATCTCGACGATGGTCTGGGTGACGTGGCCGCCGTCCACGAAGTCGGCGGCGGCCAGGGTCAGGCTGAACAGACCGGACGCGAGAGAACCCAGCCGTTCCGCCCGCTCCCGCGGGAGACCAGTGCAGACGGCGAGGAGATGCCCGTCCGAGGACGCGACGATCGCATTGGCCACGCCGGGCACGAAGTCGACGAAGTTGTTGACGAGCCAGTCGAGCGAGGGATGCTCGGGATCCGCGCGGGTCACGCGTCCTCCAGACTATGCGAATCAGACGGTGCGAATCAGACGGTGTGGTGTCCGCGCGCAGGCAGGAAGGGTGCGGATGGTCATCCGTCCCCGCCAGGCTCGTCAGGGGTCTCCCTTGACACCACGGGCATGGTGAACGCCTTCGTACAGTCGGCTCAGGCGGCCGCGGATCCGTTCGGGCGCCACCGTCTGCCGTTCCGGGGCCGGCGTGAGCGCCGCTGCCGGGCCGAAAAGGTCGGGACCGGCATCGGGGGGGCGAGCGGTCGCGGACCTGGACGGGGGTGTGCCCAACGGGTCCGGGCCGAGGAGCCCGTGGGTCTGCGGGGCGCGGATCGGCAGCCCGGAGGGGGTCCTGGGACCGTCTGGCCCGATGGGGGGATGGTCACTCACCGCCGCTTCGCCTGAGCCCGGTACCCCACCGACGGTTATCGCCCCGCCTGACCGTGCCGCCCCACCGGCCGCTGAGGGCTCAAGGGACGCGGGTGGCTCAAGGGACGCGGGTGGCTCAAGGGACGCGGGTGGGATGCGCTCCGCGGAACGCGACGGTGCCGGATCTCGCGTGAACCAGTTGAACTTCTCCTCGGGGACCTCGGGGACCTCGGGGACCTCGGGGACCTCGGAGGGCTCGGAGGGCTCGGAGGGCTCGGGCGACCGCACCGCGGCGGCGCGCATCCTTCTGTCCGCCCCACGCTCGCGCCGACGACGGAGCGCGGCCACCGCCTCCTCTATCGGAGGCAGGGCGGCCCCGCCATCCGATCCCGTGGCGGCGCCCGGACGCGACCCGCCACCCGCCTCGGCCGCGGTGGGCAGGTCGGCGTCGTCGGCGAGCTCGTCAACGACGTCGAGATCGACACCGCGCGGCCGGAACCACTCCTCGGTCGGTGTGTAGGAGGTGTAGGAGCCGAGAGCGGCCGGCGGCGTATCGGGACCGCCGAGCGACCCCGCAGGCCCAGCAGGCCCCGCAGGCCCGTAACCGTTCAGGCCCGTCGCACCGGGCCCCGCCAGGCCGGGAGCCGCCAGGCCGTTGCCATGAGACGCGCTGCCATGAGACGCGCTGCCACGAGACGCGCTGCCACGAGACGCGCTGCCCGCGACGAGCAGCACGGCGGGCAGATGGACGAGCGCGCGAACCCCGCCGGTATCCGAGCGTGCCAGCCGCACCTCGATGTCGTGCCGCGCGGCCAGGCGGGCCACGACGAACAGGCCGAGGCGTTGGGCGATCGAGAAGTCGAACACCGGAGGCTCGGCCAGCCGCTGGTTGGCTGCGGTCAGCTCCTTCTCCGACATCCCGAGGCCGGCGTCGTCGATGATGATGAGCAATCCGCCGTCGTCAAGGCGGGACGCCGCGAGGTCGACCGCGAGGTATGGCGGGGAGAACTGGGCGGCGTTCTCCAACAGCTCGGCGACGAGGTGGACGACGTGGTTGACGGAGTCGGCCGCAACCTGCACCTCCGGCACCTCGATGATCTGGATCCGTTCGTACTGCTCGATCTCGCCGATCGCGGCCTGCAGCACGTCACCCAGCGGTACCGGACCCGCCCGGCGCCGGCCCGGGCCGGCCCCCGCGAGCACGAGCAGGTTCTCGCTGTTGCGGCGCATCCGGGTCGCCAGGTGGTCGAGCTTGAACAGGTTCTCCAGCTGGAGGGGGTTCTCCTCGCTGGCCTCCAGCCGGTCGATGAGCGCGATCTGCCGTTCGATGAGGCTCTGGCTGCGCCGGGACAGGCTCAGGAACAGGGTGTTGACGTTGCGCCGCAGGCCGGCCTGTTCGGTGGCCAGCCGCACCGCCTCGTGCTGCAGCTCGTCGAAGGTGCGCGCGACCTCGCCGATCTCGTCGCGGGAGTCGACGGCGATGGACCGGATCGTCGTGTCGACCTGGTCCGGGTACGCGGTTTGCAGCTGCTCGATCAGGCGGGGAAGGCGCTCGTGGGCGACGTCGAGGGCGCCCGTCCGCAGCCTGCGCAGGGGGCCGGTCATCGTGCGCGCGATCGCCAGCGTCCACACGATCGCACCGGCCATGATAATGATGATCAGCGCGCCGAGGATGGCGGTTCGCTCCCAGGCGGTGGAGCGCAGGTCGCTCGCGGACCCGATGACGTCGTCGAGCAGTCCGGTCTCGACGGTGCGCAGCAGCTCGATGTGGGTGGTGCTGGCCGCGAACCACTGGTCGGGATCGATGCCGAGGTCGGGCAGCCGCTGACGCTGGATGGCACGGTCGGAGGTGCGCTTGACCGTCAGCACCGCCTGACCGTTGACGATCTGATCATAGCGGGTCCGGTCGCTGGGTCGGGCTGCGGCGCGGAACGCGTCCTGGGCCGTCTGCTCCTCGGCGAGGAGACCGGACATCCGTTCGGCGGCGCCGAACTCGAACCGGCCGGTGAGGGCCGCGGCGTAGAGCTGACCGCGGATCTGGGAGTTGATCTCCTTGATGGTCGACAGGTCATTGAGGACCGTGGTGGCGTAGCGGAGCTCGTCGTCGTCCCGGTCCTGCCCGATCCGGCGGTCGAAGGCGAGCAGGCGGCTGATCGTGGTCGAGTACTCGCTCAGGATCGCGCCGATGGGCAGCTTCCCGCCCCGGACGGCCTGACGCAGCGCGGGCAGTGCGGCGATGCTCTGCCGCACCCGCACGGACAGCGGGGAGGCCCCTCGGCCGAGACGGCCGGAGGAGGACCCCAGCGAGGCCTGGAAACGGGTTAGCACCTTGTCCACGACACGCTGCTCGGTGTTCAGCCGGTCGGCCAGCGCCCTGCTGGTCGGGGCGGCGCCACGCCCGCTCATGATGAAGCCCGCGGCGAGGTCCCGCTCGAGCTGCATCTCGTGCACCGCCGCGGTCACATCCCGGCCGAGCCTCGCCGAGGTCACCCCGTGACCGTAGCTGGCCGCGTCGGACAGCCAGGTCACGCCGGCGAGAATCGCTACCGCCAAGAAGGCCGCCATGGGCACCGCCAAGGCCGCGAAGAGCTTCCCGCGCACGGGGAGGTCGTGCAGGCGCAGCCGCCGCCACGGACGCGATCGGAACTCCCCCGCCCCGGTCGTAGCCACGGCGGGGGCCGCGGCCCCGGTCACGGCCCCGGTCACGGTCACGGTCACGGCCCCCGCCGAGTGCCGCCGACGCCGCACCGGGGATGGCTGCTCCCGGTCCCCGGGTGTGCCCGCGCCACAATGCCGGCTCTCGGCAGAGGAGCCCGGCGGGTCATCCGCCGCGACCCGCCTTCTTCCCGGCTGGACCACGAGATCCGTACCTCTCGCCCTCTCGGATCGCCCTCTGGAACTGTCCCGCCAGGCCAGTCCCGGCCCTGGCCGGCAAAGACTATGCCTTGGCCGGCAAAGACTATGTGGGCGCCCGATGTCGCCGCCGGTGGGGTCGCCAGTAGGCTCGCCTGACGATTGGCCCCGTCAATCACCCGCGCTGCTGGACAGCCCGGCTGCGGTTGTTGTCCGACAAACAACTAGTGTCGCCGCTGGCCACTGCCAGCTTTCACTCCTCACCGAGCCGGGCATGCGGGAGCACGATGATCCACGGGTTTCGAAGCACGGTCGCGGGCCTTGCGCTTCTCTCCGCGGTCGTGCTGGCCGCCTGTGGTAGCGGTGGCAAAGCCGAGCCGGCCCGAGTTTCCGGCGAGGTCAAGATCGGACTGCTCGCCCCCATGACCCATGGCGATACCGAGACGGGGCGTGACGCACAACGCGGAGCAGAGCTCGCCAGCCGTCTCATCAACGCCGGCGAAAGCTGGGCGAGCGACGGGACCAGAGACCTCTGGGGGCCAGCCGGCCGGGCCCACCTTTCTGTTGTGACATTGGATACAAGTAGCGATCCGCGCCAGACCGCGGACGCCACGTCACGCTTGGCGACCGACCACGGCGTCGTGGGCATCGTCGGCGCGTTCACCCCCGACGCCACCCTGGAAGCCAGCCAGCGGGCCGAACGCCTGCGGATCCCGTTCGTCAGCGGGGGCCCGTCGCTGACGGCGCTGACCGAACGTGGGCTGAGCTGGTTCTTCCGGATCGGACCCGACGCGGCCGACTACGGCGGCGCCTTCCTGTCCCTGCTGCGTGACGCCGAGCAGCCGGGCCAGGAACGCCGACGCGTCGCCCTGCTCTACACCAACGACGCCACCGGCCTCGATATGCAGGCGACCGTGGCGGAGTTCGCCGAGGAGACCGGTTACCCGATCGTGGCGAGCGTGGCCTACCAGCCGGGTACGGGCCAGCCGGGTACGGGCGATCTGGCCGCCGCTGTCGGCGCCCTGCAAGCCACTGCACCCGACATTGTACTGACGAATATTTCTCCCGGTCAGGGCGCAATTCTGGGAAACACTTTCCGGGATGGTGGATACATACCGCCCGCGGTTGTCGTGTACGGCGACCCGGCGGAGGCCGCCCGACTCGCCGCGGTTCCCGAGTTCGCCGATCGGGTCAGCCGCCAGGTCGCCTGGTCGATGCCCATCGCCCGGGCCAATCCGCTGGCCGCGAGAGTAATCGACCGCTATCTGCACGATTTCGGGGCGCCGATGACCGAGAATGCGGCCGAGGCCTTCACCGCCATGACCACGATCGCGCAGGCAATCGATGACGCGGGCAGTACGGATCGTGAACTGGTCCGCTCCGCGTTGACCGCCCTGAATCTACCCGCGAGTTCGACCATCATGCCGTGGAACGGCGTCCATTTCGACGGAACCCACCAGAACACACTTTCCGCAACAGCGATCGAACAGACCACCGGTACGACATTCAGAACCGTCTACCCCCGCGACCTGGCCACGACGACGGTCAAGTGGCCCGCGCCGGGGACGGCCGTGACGACTGTCGGACACCCATCATCGAGGGCGACGTCGGCGTCACAGTCGACGCCGGGGACCAGGACCAGGACACGGACACGGAACGAGTAGGTACCCGGATCGTTCTCCCCCTGACCCGTCCACGGATCACCTCGCCGGCGCGAGATCCGCCACCAGCACCGGATCGAGGCCGCCGGGGGTGCCGTCCGGCTCGGTCTTCTCCAGCCGGAACCGGGCCGCGCGTCCGTCGAGTTCGAGGACGGCGAGCACACCGCCTGCCACACCGGGCTCGGCGCCGTGGCCGCGGCGCCGTGGCCGCTGGGCGAAGCCGTCACCGGACTGCTGACCATGGTGGCGGTCTGGGCGACCCTCTCCCGGAGACTCCTGTACGCGAGCCCTGGAGCCGCCGGCGGCGCATACCTGGCGGCGCGCACCTGGCGGCCAGGTGGTGCTGGCGACGGCGCCACGCGAGCCACTCCGGGAAGTCGGACGACAGGCTCGTCGTGTAGCGCCGTTCACGGCAGCGCGAGCGAGGATATTCTGGAGGTTTTTGAGCTGGTCCTTCAAATTCGGACCTTCCTTCAGCTATGAGCCGGTCTATGCAACTGTTGCCGCACGGAGGAGATCGGAGGTATGTCGGCTGTAGGGGTTGCGTCGGGGTATCTGGTCGGAGTCGACCCAGGGCGGAGGGATGAATTCGGGCCGGCGATCGTGGCCGATTCGGACGATCCAGCCGTGATGGTGGATGAGCCTGTGATGATATCCACACAGTAGTACCAGATTGTCAAGTGAGGTTCTTCCACCGTCTATCCAATGACGAACGTGGTGAACTTCGCACCATGACGGCGGCCGATCACACCCCGGGAATGAACAGCAGACGTCTCGGGCGATGACGGCGCGGCGTAGGTCCGCGGGTGCGGTGCGGTGGGCCCGTCCGACGTCGAGGGGGACGCTCGCCGCATCGAAGACGACGCGGGTGACCGTGGCGTCACAGGCCAGCCGGCGCAGGACACTGGCCGGCAGGGGTTGACCCCAACTGGTGGTGGCGGGCGTACCTCCCTGGCCGAGTAGTGCCGTCCAGGAGACGGTGACGGTGAGGTGGGGGCGCACGCCGCCGGTGACGGGCAGGGCTGCGGTGGCGAGGGTGCGGTGAAGGAGGTCGACGAGGGCGTCGGCGCGGCGCTGTGCAGGTGTGCGGGGGTCGAGGGTGCCGTCGTCGGCGGGGCGGGGTTTGGCCAGCGGGTCAAGTGCGCTGCGTAGGAGCGCGGCGGCTTCGGCGTCGAGTTCGCCGGTGATACGGGTGCTACCCCCGGGCAGATCGGTGATCCACAGGCCGCGCCGATCCGCGGGGGCGTCGCCCGAATCCTGGTTGCCGTTGCCCGAATCCTGGTTGTCGTTGCCGGGGTTCTGGTTGTCATCGCCGGCCGGGCCCCCTGCGGGGCCGGGAGACGTGCCGGAGTCGGCGCCCTCACGGTCGCCGTTCTGGCTGCCGGTGTTGGCGGGGCCGTCGCCGCCGGGGCTGGTGTCGATGCGGGTGAGTTGTTCCCGCAGGTGCCGGCCAAGACGGGCCAGTTCGCGGGGGTCGAACATCCGGGCCAGCTCCAGCAGGGATGCCTCCGCCGCGGTGTACACCTGCGCGTCCAGGCCGCGGGGGAGAGAACGGATCGTCGTGCGGACCTCGACCGCCTGCTCGACCGTGATCGCGCCGGCGGCCAGGGCCGCACCGGTGGCACTCAGCGGTCCGTCCACGGCCAGGGCCAGGGCCAGATCGACCAGGCGATGGGCGTCCCCCGGCCGGATCCGCAGCCGTTCCCGCAGCAGCGCCGCGGTGCTGGTAGCCCCCTCCCGCACGGCCAGGTTCCGGCCGTGGGCCTCTCGCACCAGCGCGAGCCGTACCGCGGCCAGGCGGGCCAGCTCCACCGAACAGTCGTCCAGGGCGCCGTACAACTCGGCATCCGACAACGACCACACCGGCGCGTCCAACAGGCCGCCGACCTGCTCGGCCACTACCGCCAAACCCGACGGCACCAAATGCTGCCCGAGGGCCGGGCCGGCAGTGATGGTCATGGATCAAGCGTAGATCACACAACCCCCGATGTCGAACTCATGTTCGATTGCCGTAACTAGGTGCTGTGGTCGTAGCGGAAATGAGGACCGGCGTGCTGGTGCGCGCCCTGCGCGAAGATCCCGGTCGCCCTCGGCTTCACGTGTATGGCCGGCGGCCTGCCGGCCGGGACCGTCCCCGCACCCCGCCCGGGCCGCCCTCGACTCCCCCGGCAGCCCGGGGCACGGCCTCGAGCACGGTCCAGAGCCCATCCCGCGCCTGCGATTGTTCACTTCTCCGGTGGAAAATCTGCACCCGCCGCGGACAACGACCCGACACGCTGCTAGCGTCGAAGCCGTGAGGTCGTATGCCGGATATCCGGGACGGTTGCGCGCCGCTCTGCGATGTTCGGGGGGATGCCCGAACATCGGTACACCGAATGGTCACCCATCCCGCACGGCCGCCTTCGACGGGCTGTGTCCAGGCTCCTGACCTTTTCCGTACCACACGATCTTAGGCATTCCGACCGGGCCCCGGGGAAGCGGCCCGGTTCGGCAGCCGGACCGTCCACCGCCGCACCGCGCGAGCAACCGTGAGGAACCGCGGACGAGGACAGCCATCGCGGATTAGTCGCAGAGGCATCGGTGCCCGGCCAGCGCCCCACGGCCGGCGCCCAGTACACCGCCGACACGCCGGCGCCCAGTACACCGCCGACACGCCGGCACCCCACCGCCGACACCGCCAACACCGCCAACACCGCCAACACCACTGACACCGAACACCGACTTCGACCCGGGGAGAATCACCCTATGAGCACCGAGAGCTGGTCGTTCGAGACCCAGCAGATCCACGCGGGAGCCCAGCCGGACCCGGCGACCGGCGCCCGAGCCGTGCCGATCTACCAGACCACCAGCTACGTCTTCCGCGACACCGACCACGCCGCCGCTCTGTTCGCCCTCGGTGAGCCCGGAAACATCTACACCCGGATCATGAACCCCACTCAGGACGTCTTCGAGCAGCGCATCGCCGCCCTCGAAGGTGGGATCGGGGCGCTCGCGGCGGCGTCGGGGCAGGCCGCGGAGACGCTGGCGATCCTGAACCTGGCCGAGGCCGGCGACCACGTGGTCTCCTCGGCCAGCCTGTACGGCGGGACGTACAACCTGTTCCACTACACCCTGCCGAAGCTGGGCATCGAGGTCTCCTTCGTCGGCGATCCCGATGATCTCGAGGAGTGGCGGGCGGCGGTACGGCCCACCACGAAGGCGTTCTACGGGGAAACGATCGGCAACCCCCGCGGCGACGTCCTCGACACCGTCGGGATCTCCGAGGTCGCCCACGCGCACGGGATCCCGCTCATCGTTGACAACACCCTCGCGACGCCCTATCTGTACCGGCCGCTGGAGCACGGCGCGGACATCGTCGTCCACTCGGCGACGAAGTTCATCGGCGGCCACGGCACCGCGATCGGCGGCGTCATCGTCGACGGCGGCCGGTTCGACTTCGGCGCCTCCGGCCGGTTCGCGAACTTCACCACTCCCGACCCGAGCTACCACGGTCTAGTCTACTGGGACGCGCTCGGTCACGGCTCGTACATCGCCAAGGCACGAGTGCAGCTACTGCGCGACCTCGGCCCGGCGATCTCCCCGTTCAACTCGTTCCTGCTGCTCCAGGGTCTGGAGACGCTGTCGCTGCGGATCGAGCGGCACACCGCGAACGCCCGGCGGGTCGCCGAGTGGCTCGATGCGCGCGACGAGGTGAGCTGGGTGGCCTACCCGGGCCTGCCATCGTCGCGGTGGTACTCCCGGGCGCAGAAGGTGCTCCCCCGCGGCGCCGGCGCGATCCTGTCCTTCGGCATCGTCGGTGGCGCCGAGGCCGGGAAGAAGTTCGTCGAGGGGGTCGAGCTGTTCAGCCATCTGGCGAACGTCGGCGACGTCCGCTCACTGATTATCCATCCCGCGACGACGACGCACTCCCAGCTCACCGAGGCCGAGCAGACCGCGACCGGGGTCACCCCGGATCTCGTCCGCCTGTCGGTCGGCATCGAGGGGATCGACGACATCCTGGCCGACCTCGATGCCGGGTTCCGTGCGGCCAAGAGCTGAGTCGCGTGGCACCGGTGCGGCCCTTTCGGTCGAACCGGTACCGCCGACGGTCCAACCGATACCGCCGACGGTCCAACCGATACCGCCGACGCCACCGCCCGCCTCCGGGGCATGGCGCGCCGGGATCGACCCGGTGGGACGGCGCCGGTTCGTCGACCTGCCGGGACCGCTGCAGCTGGAACGCGGCGGCATCCTGCCCGGCGTGACGGTGGCCTACGAGACGTGGGGCCGCCTCGACGCCGCGGCCACCAACGCGGTGCTGGTCCTGCACGCGCTCACCGGGGACAGTCACGCCGTCGGCCCGCCCGGGCCGGGCCATCCCACCCCAGGCTGGTGGGATGGCCTGATCGGGCCTGGGCGGGCCCTCGATACCGATCGCCTCTTCGTGGTCTGTCCGAATGTGCTGGGCGGCTGTCAGGGCACGACCGGGCCAGCCAGTCCCGCGCCGGACGGCCGACCCTGGGGCGGCCGATGGCCCGAGATCACGATCTCCGATCAGGTCACGGTGGAGGTCGCCGTCGCCGACGCGCTCGGCATCCGGCGCTGGGCCGCGGTGGTCGGCGGCTCGATGGGGGGCATGCGGGCCCTGGAGTGGGCTGTCGGCCATCCCGACCGGGTCGACCACGCCGTGGTCCTGGCCTGCGGCGCGGCTGCGACGGCGGAGCAGATCGGGTTGTCCGCGGTGCAGCTTCGTGCGATCATCGACGACCCGGCCTGGAACGGCGGCGACTACCACGGCCGGCCCGGCGGACGCGGCCCGGACGCCGGCATGGGTCTGGCCCGGCGGGTGGCCCAGATCAGCTATCGCAGCGAGGCCGAACTGGAGGAGCGGTTCGCGGATCGGACCCGGCCCGACGGGTTGTTCGAGGTCGCCTCCTACCTCGACCACCATGCCGGCAAGCTGGCCGCTCGGTTCGACGCCGGCACTTACGTCGCACTGACCCGGGCGATGATGACCCAGGACGTCGGCCGGGGGCGCGGGGGGCGCGCGTCGGCGCTACGGTCCTGCCCGGTGCCGTTCACCGTCGCGGGGGTCGACTCCGACCGGCTCTATCCCCTCCATCTGCAGGAGTACATCGCCGAGCGCGTCGGCGCGCCGTTGCGCGTCGTCCACTCGCGGCGCGGGCACGACGGGTTTCTGATCGAGACCGAGCAGGTCGCCGCAATCGTCCACGACGCCCTCCGGACGGCCTGACCCGGAACTGATTATCCGCACAGTTTATCCGCACGTTGACGGCACCGCGCGGCACTCTGACGGCACGGCGCGGCACGTTGACGGCACGGCACCCCGGCCCGTCACCTTGAGCGTGTATGAACCGCTGCATGGTGACCCCCTCCGCCGGTCCGCCGGGTGCCCGCCCGGGCGGGCTGTTCGCCACCATCCGCGCGGCCCTGCCAGGCCTGCTCCCGAGCGAGCAGCGGGTGGCCGAAGTGTGTCTGGCCCGTCCGGGGGACGTGGTCGAATGGTCCGCTGCGCAGCTCGCGGAGGCCGCGGGAACATCGACGGCCACGGTGGTGCGCGCCTGCCAACATCTCGGCTTCCGCGGATTCCAGCATTTCCGCGTCGAGCTCGCCCGGGAGAGCGGGGCCGCGGCGCTGCGCGGTGAGATCGGCCGAACGGACGCCGCCGACCCGGTCGAGCGCCTGGTGGACACCGTCTTCGGCGCGGCGACCGCGGTGCTCGCCGACGCGCTCGGCCCGCTGGACCGGTCCCGTCTCGCGCCCGCCGTGGACCTGCTGGACCGGGCCGACCGGCTGCTCGTCATCGGCAACGGCGGATCGGCTCCGGTCGCCCAGGACGCGGCGTTGCGCTTCCTGGGTATGGGCCGGCCGGCCGAGGCGCCGGGCGACTCGATCGCCCAGGAACTCACCGCCCGCCTGCTCGCGCCCTCGGACGTCTGCCTGGTTATCACGAGCAGCGGAGCGAACGAGCCGAGTCTGCGGGCCGCGGAGGCGGCCCGGACCGCGGGCGCCGCCGTCATCGGCATCACCAGCTACACGGCCGGTCCCCTGGCCGAGATCGCCGACATCAGCCTCGTGGTGGGGGCGCCCGACTGGCCCATCAGCTCGGACATGATCGCAAGCCGGCTGGCCTCCCTGCTGCTGCTCAACGCCCTGCAACTCGCGGTCGGCCTGCGCCGCACGGACAACCCGCTGCTGGCCGGAACCATCATGCGGGACGTCCAGGGCCACTCCGTGCGGGCGGAGGACGGCCCGCGGCGGCCCGCGGCGGATCCCGGCCTCGGGGCCGCCGATCCCTACGAGTTCTGACCGATGACCGGTCGGGTCAGGGGACGCGCGGACAGCTACGAAAGCGTCCCACCGGCAAGGCGCTTGGCCGGAGATTCGTTGCGGTAAGTGACTGTCCCCCGTTTCCCGACCGTCATGGACCATTCATCTCGGTACCCGAGACTGCCTCTGTAACGAGGAACCGGGAGGCAGGCGCGCTCCTGGAGCAGACGTACACGGGGTGCTGGGTGGCAGAAATCCGGATCGAGGGCCTCACGAGGCGCTTCGGAAACGTCCGTGCGGTGGACGACGTCTCCCTCGACGTGGCGGACGGCGACTTCCTCGTTCTGCTGGGACCGAGCGGCTGCGGGAAGACCACGCTGCTGCGCATGATCGCCGGCCTGCTGGAGCCGAGCGAGGGACGCATCATGCTCGGCGATCGCGACATCACCCATGTCCCCGCCCGACGGCGCGACCTCGCCATGGTCTTCCAGAGCTACGCGCTGTACCCGCACCTGACGGTCGAACGCAACATCGGGTTTCCGCTGCGGGCCGCGCGCCGCCCCAAGGCGGAGATCGCCCGGCGCGTCCGCGAGGTCGCCGACCAGCTCGAACTCGGCGGGCTGCTCCACCGGCGCCCCCGTGAGCTGTCCGGCGGGCAGCGCCAACGGGTGGCGCTCGGCCGTGCGCTGGTCCGTGACCCCCAGGCGTTCCTCATGGACGAACCCCTCTCGAACCTCGACGCGAAACTGCGCACCGCGACCCGCACCGAGCTCGCCGGACTGCACCGCCGGCTGGGCCGGACCTTCATCTACGTCACCCACGACCAGGTGGAGGCCATGTCGATGGCAACCCGCGTGGTCCTGCTCAACGGCGGCCGCGTGGAACAGGTGGGCAGCCCGACCGAGGTCTACGACACGCCGGCCTCGGTGTTCGTCGCCGGCTTCCTCGGCGCACCGCCGATGAACCTGATCGAGGCCCGGGTGGAGGCCGACGGCGACCTGCTGGCGGTCCGCGCGGACGGGCTGCGCATCCCGCTGTGGCCGGGCTTCGACGAACCCCGCGACGTCATCGTCGGTCTGCGACCCGAGAACCTGACGCTGTTGCCCGGCTCGGCCGAGTCGCCCCGCCCGGCCGAGCCGCCCCACCCGGCCGAGGCATCGACGGCATCACCCGGCTTGACGGCATCACCCGGGTCGACCGCGCAGATCGAAGGTGTCGTGACCACGGTCGAGAACCTCGGCAGCGAGGAGGTGGCCTGGTGCGACGTCCACGGTCAGGCCGTCGCGCTGCGTGGCCCCCGCCCGATCGGACTGGCCGCCGGTGACCGGGCCCGACTCACTGTCGACGTCTCACGGGTGCACCTGTTCGCTCGGGCGAGCGGACGTCGTCTCGCCTGGCGGCCACCGGATCCCCGGGAATCCCTGACCATCCCCGTGCCCGGCGCGCTCGCCGCGTCCCCATCCCCCGCTTCGCCCGCGCCCGCCGCGGTCTGAGCTGCGACCAGACCAACCGGACCAGATCATCGCGATCCGGTCCGTCCGCCATCCCGTTGATCCCGTTGATCCCAACGTCCCGTTGATCCCAAGGAGCATCCCCGTGGCTCGACCACGCCTGCTGCGTGCCGCGGCTGGCCTCGCGTTGCTTGCGGCGCTCGCCTCCGCGTGTGCGACGTCCTCGTCCACACCCACGAGTACGGCCGCGAACGCCAGCACGATCCCCGAACTCTCCCCGGACCAGAAGGTCTCGATCGTCTTCGAAAGTTACAACCTCGCGAACGTCGGGACGTGGAAGCCGGTGATCGAGGGGCTGCTGCGCGACTTCCAGGCCGCGCATCCCAACATCACCGTCAAGGGCCAGCCGCCGCAGAACCTGGCCGGTAGCGCGAACAGCGGCGACTACGTCACCAGCATCAAGAACCAGGTGCTGGCAGGCAGCCCCCCGGACGTCGCCCAGATCACCTTCAACGCGCTGCGCTTCGCCGCCGGCAGCCTCGGCGCCCAGCCGCTCGACACGTTGGTCGGGCGGGAGGCCGTTCAGGCGAACTTCGGCGGCGAACACCCGTTCGCCCCGAAAGCCCGCACCCTCGGCGACGTTGACGGCAAGACCTACGCCGTCCCGTACGTCTTCTCCACCCCGGTTCTCTGGCTGAACAAGACCCTGTTCACCCAGGCCGGCCTCGACCCGGCCAAGCCGCCGAAGACCTGGGCGGAGGTAAAGACCGCGGCGCTTGCCATCAAGGCGAAGACCGGCAAGGACGGGGTCCTCATCGACTGTCTGACGAAGGTCGGGGACTGGTGTTTCCAGAGCCTGGTACGTTCGGCCGGCGGCCGAGTGATCTCCACCGACGGTACCAAGCTGTCCTTCGCCGATCCGCCGGGCGTCGAGGCGGTATCGATGGCCGCCGACCTGGTACACAGCGGCGTGATGCCGAACCTTGACCAGAAGCAGCAGGTCAAGGCGTTCAGCAGCGGTCAGGCCGGGATGCTGCTCGAAAGCAGCTCCCTGCAAGGGATGTTCATGGCCGGCGCCAAGGCGAACAACTGGCAGCTCGACGCCACCCAGGAACCCTCGTTCGGCTCGAAGCCGGTCATCCCCACCAACTCGGGAGCGGCACTGGCGATCTTCAGTAAGGACCCGGCCAAGCAGCGCGCCGCCTGGGAACTGATCAAGTTTCTCACCGGCGACCACGCCTACACCGAGATCTCCTCGAAGATCGGCTACCTGCCGCTGCGGACCGGCCTGATCGACGACCCGAAGAGCCTGCAGGCCTGGGCGAAGGCGAACCCGCTCATCAAGCCGAACCTCGACCAGCTCGCCCGGATCGAGCCGTGGGAGTCCTTCCCGGGTGACAACTACCTCCAGATCTCGGACACGATGATGACCGCGGTCGAAAGCGCCGTCTTCACCGGCAAGGATCCCGCATCCACCCTGGCCGCCGCACAGAAGCAGGCCACCAGCTTCCTGCCCCGGAAGTGACCGCCGTGCCCGTCGTAAGCACCGGGAGCACGGCCACCGCAGCGAGCACCGGGAGCGCCCCGGGCGACGGCGGGGCGCCGCAGGCGCGGCGCGTCCTGTCGCTGCCGGGCACGATCAACCTGCGCGACGTCGGCGGCTACCCGACTGTGCACGGACGCTCCCTGCGCTGGCGCACGCTGCTGCGCTCGGGCACGCTACGCGGGCTCGACGGCCGTGGGCAGGCCATCCTCGCGCAGATCGGGCTGCGCACGGTCATCGACCTGCGCGAGGACACCGAGGTGGCGCACGATCCGGACCAGCTCGGCCGGCTCGCCGCGACGCATCGGCGGGTGCCCGTCTACACCCTGCCGGTCGACCGGCACCAGACGGCCGGCGATCTGCGCAGCCTCTACGACCACGTCGTCGATCATCGAGGGGACCGCCTCACCGCGGCCATGCTCGCGCTCGCCACACCGGGGGCACTGCCCGCGATCGTGCACTGCAGCGCAGGCAAGGACCGCACCGGTCTGGTCATCGCTCTGGCGCTGGACCTCGCCGGGGTGCCAGCCGAGGTGATCGCGCAGGACTTCGCGCTGACCTCGTACTTCCTGCGGGACGAGGCCGCGGCGGCCGTCCAGCGCATCTCCGCTCTGATGTCCACCGACGGCGAGGAGCTGCCGGCCTCGCTGATGGCGAGCCCGCCCGACCTCATCCTGCACGCACTGGACCGTATCCACGCCCGGCACGGGGACACCCGCACCTACCTGCTCGCGCACGGGGCGACGGCGCACGCGCTGGACCGCCTCGTCGAGGCCCTGCTCGTGCCGGCGGAGGCCTCCGACGCCGGGCCGGACTGCGGTCCGCCGACCGCGGGCTGAACCCCAGCCGGTGAGCCGCAGGCCCGAAGTCCCCACCCCTCGGGCCTGCGGCTCACCCCATGCGCCACCCCGCCCGCCCTGAACCCCGCTCCGGAAGGATGTCCATGCCAATACTCCTGGACCCGACCGCGCACACGCCCACCCACATCCTGATCCAGATCAGTGACACCCACATCGTCCGCGAGGGTGAGCTGATGCACGGCAAGGTCGACACGTACGCCGCGCTGCGCACCGTGCTCGACCAGATCGAGGCGTCCACGCTGAAGATCGGCGCCCTGCTGCTCACCGGCGACCTCGCCGACCGCGGTGATCTGCTGGCCTACCAGCGGTTGCGTGACCTGGTCGAACCGGCGGCGGCGCGCCTGGGCACGCCCGTGCTCTACGGCGTCGGCAACCACGACTCGCGTGGCCCGTTCCGGGAGGGACTGCTCGGCGCGGAACCCACGGCGGAGGCTCACGACTACGTGCACTGGGTCGGTGACCTGCGGATCATCATGCTCGACACCACCGAACCGGGCGAGCACAGCGGCTTTCTGAGCACCGCCCAGCTGCGCTGGCTCGCCGACGAGCTGGCCACCGCGGCCCCTGACGGGACCATCCTCGCCCTGCATCACCCACCCGTGCCGTCCCCGCTCGCGATGGTGAACTCGCTCCTGCTCGCCGAGCCGCAGAACCTCGCCGACGTGCTCGCCGGCAGCGACGTGAAGATCGTGCTGGCCGGTCACGCCCACCACGCGTCCGCGGGCGTGCTCAGCGGCGTTCCGGTCTGGGTGGCGGGTGCCACCGCCTACCGGATACGCACCCTCGGCCCGGCCGACCGGATAACCGGCCTGGTGGGGGGCGAGTACACCCGGATCGACGTCTACCCCGAGGGGGCCGTCGCCACCGCGGTACCGATCGCCACCTCCGAAGTGGTCTACGACATGACCCTCGACGAGGTCGTCCAGCTCGCGGCGGATTATCACTGACCCCGTCCGGCACTGACCCCGTCCGGCACCGACCCCGTCCGGTGCGTCGGCCCTTCCCACGCCTCCGGACTTCCCGCGCCTCCGGAAAGGATGCTTCCGAACCGTGTTCGTCGAAATCGCCATCCCGGGGGCAGCCGGCGCCACAGTCCCCGCCGGTGCCGCAGTTTCCGCCGGTGCCGCGTCGCGCGTGCCGGTGCGGGCCGCCCGGCCGTCGCTGGCCCGGCGGATGCTCGCCGCCACCCCGCCCTACCTGTACCTGCTGCCCGGAGTGGCCAGCCTGGTGCTATGGACCTACAAACCGATCATCGAGGCCGTCCAGCTGTCCTTCTACCACTGGAACCTGCTGCCGAACTCGCCACGGACCTACGTCGGTCTGGACAACTACCGGCAGATCTTCACCCTTCCGCAGCTCCGGGGCGCCGCGAAGAACACGCTGTGGTACATCCTCGGCCTGGTTCCGTTCGCCATCGTTCTGCCCACCGCCATCGCGCTGGCCATCCGGGACCTGGGCGGTCGGTCGCGCACCGTCTACCGGGCGCTGGTCTTTCTGCCGATGCTGGTCGCGCCGGTCCCCGCCGCCGCGGTCTGGCGCTGGTTGCTGGATTCCAAAGGGGTGGTGAACCACGCCCTCGGGCTTGGTGACTACAGCTGGCTGCGGGAGGAGCGGACGGCGCTGATCGCCATCCTGGCGATCTGCGCGTGGCAGATCCTCGGCTTCGCCACCCTCGTCATCTCCGCCGGACTCACCGGCATCAGCAGTGATTACGCCGAGGCCGCCGAGATGGACGGGGCGTCGCGCTGGCAGGTCACCCGGTGGGTGACTCTGCCGATGCTGCGCTCGACCCTGCTGTTCATGCTGCTGATAACCGTGCTGCTGTCGGGGCAGTGGACATTCCCACTGCTCGACGTGCTCACCCAGGGCGGCCCCGCCGACTCCTCGACCAACATCTATTACCTGCTCTGGGAGTTCGGTTTCCGCAGCCTGGACTCCGGTCTGGCCTCCGCGGCGGGCATCGCGTTCTTCCTCGTCTTCGCGGTGGTGGCGGCAGTGCTGGTCAAACTGGCCGACCGGTACAGCTTCGCTGACAACTGACCCGGACCCTCGGCGACCGGATTTCTCGACACACCCCGGTCCCCCGATCCAAGGATGCGCACACGATGAGCAGCATGCGGATACCGCGGATACCCCACTGGCGGGCCGCGGCCAGCCATCTGATGCTGGCCCTACTGAGCCTGATCAGCCTGTTTCCGGTGTACTGGATGTTCGCCACCTCCTTCCGCCGGCCGGACGACATCTTCGACCAGTCGCTCCTGCCCTGGCCGCTGAGCCTCGCGAACTACCGCTACGTCTTCGACAGTCTCGACATCGGCGTGCTGCTCGCCAACACCTTCACGATCGCCGCCGTCACCGCCGCCGGCCAGCTCATGATGTCCCTGCTCGCCGCCTACGCCTTCGCCGCCTGGGAGTTCCGCGGCAGGACCCTGTTCTACCTGGCGTTCGTGGCCACCTGGCTCATCCCGTTCCAGGTGACGATGATCTCGAACTACCTGGTGCTGTCGAACCTGGGCCTGCTGAACACGCTGGCCGGCGTCATCGTGCCGAACCTGTGCTCGGCGCTCGCGGTGCTCATGCTCCGCCAGCACATGCAGGCCTTCCCCCGGGAGCTGCTCGACGCGGCCCGCATCGACGGGCGGGGTTCATGGTCCACATTGTGGACGGTCGTCGTGCCGAACCTGCGCCCGGCGCTGGCGTCGCTGTCGATCCTGCTGTTCATCACCGCCTGGAACGAATATTTTTGGCCGGCGCTGGCGCTGCAGCGGGCGAACTCCGTCATCCAGCTGGGCATCCGCGGTTTCCTGACCCTCGAGGGCGACAACTGGGGCGCCGTGATGGCCGGGTCCGGCCTTGCCTGCCTGCCCGTCTTCGCCCTCTACCTGGTCCTGCAGCGCCAGGTCGTCGACGCGTTCGTGCGCTCCGGCCTGCGCTGACCGCGCTGACCGCTCCGGCCTACGCTGACCGCGCGGCCCCGTTTCCCGGCGGCAGCTCCTCGCCTCTTGCCTCTTGCCTATCCAAAGGAAGCCGGCCGGCCGGGTGACGGCGATCCAAGGTGGGCCGCGAAAGTGGGCCGCGAGATCGGAGAGCTCCGTCAGACGGACGGGGTGACCATATCGTCGGCGATCCGCTCGATCCTGGCCCGCAACTCGGCCAGGGGGAGCCTCAGGTCGAGCACGTACGTCACGAGCCCGATGGGCGTGGGACCCCCGATCCGGCTCCGGATGACGTCGCCACGACCGCCGGGCTGGCCGTCGGCCCGCTCCGAGCCGGCGTAGACGAGCCATCCCTGCCGGGCGCCGAGCCGGGCACAGTAGGCGATCATCTGGTGGTACACGTGTGCGCGCGCGCCCTGTCGGATCGCGAGCCGGTACTTCGCGTCGAGGACAACCGCCGGGATCATCCGCCCGCCCGGGCCCTCCGGCCGGTACAGCACGAGATCGGGGCACATCTCCAGCGTCCGGTCCTCGTCGAGGTGGTGGGTGCGGTCCTGCAGGCGGACCTCACCGCCGCGGTGGGTGAGGACCTCGTCGACGGCGTGGGTCACGAAGTCCTCGAAGACCTCCCACATCTTCACCACGAAGCCGTCCACCCGGAGCGTCTCCCCGTCTTCCCGTTCGAAGGAAGACGAGCGCAAGACCGTCTCGGCGAGCCGGAGCGCCGCATGGTAAGGCGCGTTCACCCGGGTTGGCACCCAGTCCGGCGGCTTGACGGGGCCGTGCGCCGGCTCGGCCACACCGTCCAGGGCGGCGGCGATACGGCGCAGCTCCTGGGCGGTGGCCGGTGCCACCCCGGCCAGGGCGAGCAGCGAGCGGGTGGCGGCGAGCAGCAACCGGTTCTCGGCGGTGTCGACGGTGCGCTCGTCATAGCGCACCTCGAGGGGGAACATCACCCCGGACCGTTGCCGGAGCTGCGCGGACTCGCGCAGCCGGCCGCGAAGGACGGGAAGCGCCGCATCCACCTGCCGATAGCCTCGCGGCACCCCGTGCGCGAGCGCCCGCGAGGCGGTTCGGGCGAACGCCGCGGCGACCGCGGGCAGAAGATCCGGTTCCTCCGCCGCCTGGACCTCGTCCTCGAACCACCTGCCGCGATCCTGCGCGTAGCCAAGCAGAAACAGCAGACGGCGGATGGTGACCTTGGGTCGGATGCGAACCTCGAACGTATCCTCGCCCGACCCGAGGCGCACGGTGCCGACCAGGGCGTTGTCCTTGACCTCGCAGGTACCGTCGGCACGCCGTTGCCGCACCTGCGCCACCTCGCTGGCATCGAGCGCATCGGCCTGGCCCGGGCTCAGCTTCCGCCGCTGCCACCCGGCGCCCTCGGTCAGCTCCACCGGCGCAAGCATGGCATCAGCCTGCCGCGGGGCCGGGGATGGTGTTCGCGGGGACTCCGGCGGCCGGAACCACCGCGGCCGGAACCACCGCGGCCAGGCCGAGGGACTGCCGCAGCGCCGGTAGGCCGTACCGGGCCGCGAGATCGATGGTCTCGCCGACGTGGTGTTCGGCCAGCAGCGGCAGGATCTGATGTTCCCACACCCGGTCGAGGCCGTCGGCACTCTGGTGGACGCGGTCGCGCATCAGATAGGACGGGCCGATGCGGGCGTCCGGGTCGTCGATGCGGCGGTTCAGCTCGCCGAGCAGGCGGGCCGCCTCGTCGGGCAGGTCGCCTGCCGCAAGCCAGCGGCGCAGCACGGACGCGGTCGGTTCGACGTCCGGATGGAGCCCGACGAAGGTGAACCGCCGGCGCAGCGCCTGGTCGAAGGCGGCGATCGAACGGTCCGCGCTGTTCATCGTGCCGATGATGAACAGGTTCTTCGGTAGTTGGAAGTCGCGCGTGTCCGCGGAGGCGTACTGGGTGGTGACGGCCTCCCCGCGGTATTCCAGCAGAAAGTACAGCTCACCGAAAATCCTGGCCAGGTCACCCCGGTTGATCTCATCGATGATCAGGAAGAACGCCTGGCGGGGATTGAGCTCGGCGGCGGTGGCGAGCCGGCGCAGCGGACCGTCCACGAGCTCGAAGGACATCCGGTTGGTGGTGGCCGCGTCACCGTCGCCGCCCTTCACCTGCACCGGACGGAAACCCTGGAAGAAGTCCTCGTACATATAGGACGGATGGAACTGGACGAGGGTGACGTTCTCGCGCCGATCGTCGGCGAGATGCCAGGCCAAGCGCCGGGCGAGGTACGTCTTGCCGGTGCCGGGCGGGCCGTAGAAGATGAGCTGCGGCCGGTCCCGCAGAAGCTCGACGCACCTGCGCAACCAGTCCCGGCTGTAAAAGAGGCCGTCCGCGAACTCGTCCGTGACCTCGCGCAGATCGTCCCCGCCGAGGGCCTGGCCGGCGAGGGCCTGGCCGGCCAGGTCGGCGTCGGCGCTCTGGGGGGCGGCCCCCGTCGTCGCGATCGATGCCACCGGCGCGGGCGCGGGCACCAGGGCGTCGAGGTCGGCGACGAAATCGGAAAGATCGACGATGCGCGCTTCCGCGTTGCCGAGCAGGGCCGCCACCCGATCGGGTAGATCGAGGTAGTTCACCGGCTCGTCGGCGTTGCGCCAGTGGACCGGCCGTTGCAGGTCCGCGACGCCCCCGACGCTCGCGACGAACACCGGCGGTCCGAGGATCTCCCCGACGTAGTACTCGTCACGGTCGTTCACGACGACGAGGTCGTTCTCCCGCATCCGGCTCAGGAAGGCGTGGTACTCGCTGGTGAGCCGGCCGCGCCGGGCCGAGGTGAGCGAGGCGTGTTCGCGGTCGACCGCCCGGCGCACCTGCTCCCGGTCGACCCCGGGCCGCACCTCCAGCCGGTCACCGGGCAGGGAACAGACCTCGTCGGCCAGCCAGAGATCCCGCGCCAGCGAACGGCCACGCCGGTCCGCGCCGCGCACCAGCCAGGCCCGGCGAGGGATCCGCTCCGGCGCGATGGACTCGACGAGCATGCGGAGGTCGTCGAGCGGCAGCCGCAGCTCGCCGGCAGCCCGCCCCGCCGTCAGGTCGCCGACCTCGACCTCGAACCAGTCCAGCCAGTCGCGATACTCGTCCTCGGTGAAGAGGGCCTCGCGCGGCGGCCGGCCCGCCGGGTCGAGTACGCGCGACCAGCCCTCGGGGCGGAAGCCGCACAGATGGCGGACGAGGCCATCGACCGTCAGATCGGCCACCGTCGAGAGATCCGTGACGCTGACCCAGGTCTGTTCGGGCAGCACCGCGAGGACGTCGTCCACCAGGCCAAGGCTGCTCCGGTGTTCCCGCCAGTAAGTGTTGTGCTCCGTGACATCACGCCACCACGCGGCCTCGTCCGGGGACGCCCGCAACGCATCCCGGCCGATTCCGGTAGCCTGCCACCGGCGGTTGCTCTCACTCAGATGACCGGCCCTGGCCAGGTAGACAGCGCCCCGCAGGACGAGTTTCCTTGCGACGGCGCTCCGCGGGTCGTCACCTGATCCGCGCCGCCATCCGGGATCGGCGCCAGCATCGGACGCACGCATCCGCATCCACAGCTCGTCCGGAGACGCCTCGCCGACCTCCGCCAAGATCCGCATAACCCGGTACAGCAGCCCGCCGATGATCTCTAGCTGATCCGCCATGCACCCGCCCCCGAGACGATCCACCCGCAGGATCTGATCGGGAGCAATTATTCATCAGGTCATCAGACAACGACGAAGCACTCATAGCGAACGAAACTTCCACTACCCAGAGTGATCATTCTGGTGAGCCAGCCAGGCCGTCCGGAGAGGTATCGAGCCGTCCGTTTCCCGCTGTCGCCGTCCACACGCCTCACGCACCGAACGCCCGTCGCCCCCGGCAGGCCTGCCGGCAACCGAAGATCGATGCTGCCGTGAGCAGGCACACAGGCCGGCAGGAGCGTCCTCACCGCGAGCATGAAGGCGCGCGAACCGATCTGTTTCGCGCGGCGCCGGCTCACGTGGACCGCGGAGAAATACGCCCCCCGATCGCCGGAGGTGATTACAGGCGGCAATCCCGCCCGGCTCGCTTCTCCGCGCCGGGATGCCGTACAAGTGCCAGGCGCTTCTGAATACGATACCGTTGGCCCGGTCACGAGAATGGCTCTCTTCTGCCCCGGGAGCGTCCATGGCTGTTCGCCGGTCTCCGGCCAGGTTACCGCGGTGACTCCGGCCGAGTTCCGTGGCCTCGAAACCGCCCCGGAACGACCCGACGCAGGCGGTGGGCCGGTCCCGGAGCAGTCTCGGGTCACCGAGATCGACAGAAAGCTCGACCTGCTGGACCGCGCCGCCTCCCCGGGCGACTCACCCGAGCCCCGCCATCAGGAGCGACCGGCCGGCCGGGATGCTCCCAGCCGGAACACCTCCAGCATCGACGCCAAGCTGGACCTTCTCGACAGGGCGGCGCTCGCCCGTTCCGGCGGCGGCGCGGCTACGCCGGCGGACACCACCGGCGACCGGCCGTCCGAGGTCCGCCCGCCCACCGAGCCCGGGAACAGCGACCGGGCTCGGACCGAGGCCAAGCTGGCGCTGTTGGAGGACGCGGCCCGCCGCTACCGCCCCGAGCCCCCGGACGCGCCCGCCCCCGGTCGGGAGCGCTGGGCCGTCCGCGAGGCACCGCGGACTCTGCCGGACGACCATCCGCTCCTCACCCCGACGGACACCATCAACACCCCCGAACGCGCCGCCCTCCGGGAGAATCTGGTGAAGGAGGTGATCGGCGATGCCAAGCCGCCGGAGCAGGGCAGCCCCACCCTCGACCTCATGGGCGGCGGCGGAGCCTCCGGCAAGGGCTTCGTGCTGGAGTACCTCAAGGACGAAGGCCAAGTACCCACCGAGAACGTAGTCCATCTTGATCCCGACGAGATCAAGAAAATGATCCCCGAGTTCGACGAGATCATGGGTGCAGGAGACTCGCGCGCGGCTGAGGTGGTCCATGAAGAGAGCAGCTCACTCGCGAAGGGAGTCCTTCAACAGGCCATGGACCGCCGCCTCAATATCATCTACGATAGCACCCTCGGCAACCCGGAGAAGACCGCCAAGCTGATCGATGACGCGCATGCGAAGGGATACGAGGTTCGCCTATTCGGGGTGAGTGCCGATCCGGAGCTCGCGGTCACGCGCGCCGCGGACCGCGCCGCAAAGTCCGGCCGCTATGTTCCCGTTGACCACCAGCTTGCGGCACACCGTGGATTCTCCCAGGGCTTCGAAGGTTATGCCGAGAAGGCCGATAAAGTACGTCTTTATGACACCAACTCTGAACCCCGACAGATCGCCCGCAAGAGGGCGGGCGAAATTTTGACAATTCTCGACCAAGGATCGTACGATAAATTTCAAAATAAAATAAACATTAATCCAGAAGCCATGGGGCCGACATCACTGTACACCGATCGAGGCGAAAACCAATAATTTTCACTTCGACGACCAGCTACCCGCACAATCCGAATATCAGACAGATGGTTTCACGAGAAAAAGGAGCATAGCATGGAAGGCAAGGAAACCGACGAGGAGTTCGACGCTCGTCGTTCACAGAAGTTCGATGAGGGGATGGACCGACTCCAAACCTTCGACCCAGATAAATGGGAGGCCGTCAAGAAGCGGATGCGCGAGAAGGAAGAAGAGGAGACCAAGCGCATCTTCGGCGACAAGAAGCCCACTCTGTATGTCGATCGCTATACCGACCTGTGAGGCTTCGCGGCTGATCCCGGCGGCCCACAGAACCCGTCGGTATCGGGTGAAGTCAGATCGGCGCTGAGATCGTACGCAGAGATCCGGGGACGCGGCTACCAGAGGGCGTGCTGGTCGCCGGGAGGTGGCTCCGTGCCTTGTGCGCGCCGAAGGCTGCGAGGGTGGCCGGGTGAGGATATACTCGAGCATCACGTAGTTCGTCAGCAGGATGTCGGGACGCCGATCCAGGATCCGCTGCCGGGACTCGGCCAAGTCCTGCCCGGTGTACCGGTCGAAGGTGACCGACCGGCCATCCACGGGTATTCCCCATTCGAGATACTTCTTCAACTCGTGGAGCTGGCTGTTCGCCAGCGCGTTCATGGGGTAGACCACGATCGCCGAGATGCGGTTCGGGCGGGGGTCACGGAGGACGGAATCCACGACCGGCACGATGTAGGAAAGGCTTTTACCGGATCCCGTGCCGGTGGTGAGCACATAGCTGCTGCCGTCCCGGGCCGCCTCGATGGCTTCCCGTTGGTGCCGATACAGCGTCAGCGACCGCCCGCCGGGATCGCCGGAATCCCTCTTGACCCGGAAGAATCTGCCGCAGTCGGGGTGCAGCAGACCTGTGCCGACCAGTTCGTCGACCGTGCCGCCGGAGGCGAACGCAGGGTTGAGCGAGATCCACGGGTCAGGCCAGCGGACCTTCGCCGCCCGCTCCCGCTCGAGATAATCTTTGATCTTCTCGTCGCGAACCTCGACGAGGGAGTCGGTGAAGGCCGCATAGTCCTCGATCAGGCTCCGATGAGTCTCGAAGACCTCCACGTACTCCCTGCCCTCCTACCCACCAGGTCCGAACAGTGTCCGGCCAGCACATCCAGGTCGGGCGCGGCGGGCCGGGTGCGTCTGTCGTCGTACCCTACGGTGATCGGCGCCCGTCGTCCGGCATGACGGACCGGCTTCTGCTTCTGGTGGATCCGCCGCCTGACCCGGCCCGACCCGGCCTGACCCGGCCCGACCTGATCGCGGCACACCGTGGGCTGTTCCGGTGGGTGTCTGTCCAGAGGCCCCGAGCCCGATTCGTCCTTGTGGACACGCACGGCCACACCGGGAATCTTGCCTATCCAGAGGCTTCGACGTCCCTTTTATCCCTCTGGAAAGGCAAGAGAGGGGGCTGGCTACTCGGCTATTCGAAGCGGGGGGGCTGGCCGGTCGCTTCGAGGACGGACATCCACAGATCGCCGGCCGGGTCGACCTGGTTGCGCTGGCTGATCGCGAGCGGGATCGGGATGTGGATGAACCGCCGCCGCCAGCGGCCGACGACCATCTCCGTGCGGCCGGACATCGCGGCGTGCACGGCCGCGTGGGCGAGCCGGATCGTGTAGACGCTGTCGTACGGGTTCGCCGGCACGCTGCGGATCACGTAGCTGGGATCGATGTACTTCAGGTTGAGCTCGATGCCCTCGGCGTCGAAGTACTCCTTGATCCGGCGGGAGAGCTCCGGGCCGATGTCGTGCAGCTTGCGGTTCCCGGACGCGTCGGTGCTCTCCGGCTGGCCGACGACAAGCTCCTGGCCGGCACCCTCGGCGACGACGACGACGGCGTGGCCGCGCTCGGCCACCCGGCGACGCACGTAGTTCAGCAGACCGCCGTCGCCCTCCAGCTTGAACGGCAACTCCGGGATGAGCACCACGTCCGCGTTACTCTTCGCCAGCGTCGCGTAGCAGGCGATGAATCCCGAGTGGCGGCCCATGAGCCGGACCACGCCGAGCCCGCCGGGCGCGGACGTCGCCTCGGCGTGCGCGACCCGGATGGACTCCGCGGCCTTGCCGAAGGCCGTCTGGAAGCCGAAGCTCTGGTCGATGTAGGGGATGTCATTGTCGATCGTCTTCGGGATGCCGACCACGGCGATCTTCTCCCCGCGCGTCTCGGCCTCCCGGGCGATCTGCCCGGCCCCGCGCAGGGTGCCGTCACCGCCGATGACGAACAGGATGTTGATGTTCATCCGGGAGAGGCAGTCGACGATCTCGGCGGGATCCTGCTGGCCGCGGGAACTGCCGAGGATCGTCCCGCCGTCCTCGTCGATGTTGGCGACGCTCTCCGGGGTGAGATCGACGACGTCGTGGCCGTAGCGGGCGATGAAGCCCTGGTACCCGTTGCGGAATCCGAAGATCCGCCGAACCCGGTAGTGCGAGGTCAGCTCCAGCACCAGACCGCGGATCACGTTGTTCAACCCGGGACAGAGCCCACCGCAGGTGACGATGCCCACCCGGGTCTTCGACGGGTCGAAGTAGATCTTCCGGCGCGGCCCGGCCGGCTCGAATCCGGGCAGGTCATCGAGCGCGACACCACGCGAGGAGATCATCAGGGCGGTGTCGTCGTAGAGGACCTTGTCCGACTCATCGATGTAATGCTGCGTCGTCGGCCGCTCCCCCAGCAGCGGCAGGAGCGGGGAGTCAATCCGGCAGACCCCCAGGGTCTTGACCGCCAGATCGGCATTATCCACCAGTATTGGTGCACCCACCGTTACCCGGCCCTCACGTCTCGATCGGCGCTACATCAGTCTCGGTGACTTCGCTTCATACTTACCTGGACCAGAGGAGCACGGACACCCCCGATCATCCTAGGTTTCTCCACCCCGAGAGTACCGACCCAAACCACCCACCACGACCCCGTCGACGGGATAACCCGCAACCTGCGGACGGAAACAATGGCTTCATAGGCGCGAAACCGGCGTAACAACCTGCCAACCCCGTCCCGACCTGTCCCGGGCGGACACCTCCGGGCGATGCGGGCAGGCGATGCGGGCAGACCGTCCGAGCCGGATAACCCAGGCCAGACCAGGCCAGGCCAGACCAGATCCGGATCCGGAAGCCCCGCGACGTCGGCGGCCGCGAAGTCCGGTAGACGGTCAGCTCATGCAGTGACCACCATCGCGCGGCGGCCGAATTTGGGGGAGCCCGTCACGGTCCAGGGACCGCAAACTGTGCTCAGGTCCCCCAGATTCGCCGGCCGGCAGCCGGCAGGTCACCGCGCTCAGGACAACCCGGCCCGGTGCGCGCGCCGCCAGAAGGCTCCCCCACCGAGCAACAGCACCGCCAGTACGGCAAGGACGCTGATCTGCCCACCGGTATAGGAAAGCGAGTTCCCGCGGCCCCCCGTCCCGGTCCTGTCCGGGGCGGGGGGCCGAGGCGCACCCGTGCCGGCGGACGCTCCGGGGTCTCCATCACCACCACGGCCGTGGTCCCCATCACCAGCACGGAGCGAGACCTGGTCCGGCGCCTCGTCGATGGAACGCGAGCTTTCCGCCACGGAACGCGACGGGCCGTCCGCGGGGCGCGAAGCCGCGACCGGAACCGCGGCCAGCACAAGCAGCATGCTCGTGAGCACGGCGGCACCGCCGGAACGCAATCCCATGGTGGTTCTCCCCCAGCAGCCCGACTTGGCGCAGCCCGACCGGACGACGTCGGACCAGACGACGTCGGACGGTACCGATGGTCACTATGCGTGTCCAGGAGACGACAGGATCGACACGCCGACAGTTCACCACCCCACGTGCGTCCCCGGTAGTGGATCAGGCGTCGGCCGCCTCGTCCGGCGTAGGTGCGGCCACGGACGGAACCGCGCCGCGCGTCCCCGGGCGGCGGTCCGGGCGGCGGTCCGGGCGGCGGTCCGAGCGGCGGTCCGAGCGGGACAGGCCGGAAGCCGGCGATTGTGTCGGAGACAGGTCGTAAGGTCGATCAGGCGAAGGCGCGGGCGGCAGGTGGCGTCGCGCCGCCGCGCCCTGACCCAGCCCGCCAGCCGAGGAGCCCGATGTCCGCTCGTGATCAGGTCCGTGGCCGGTCGCTTCGGCTCCTGGACTACCTGGCCGCGCTCGCCGCCGAACGGCGCGGTGCCCCCCGTCGCCAGCTCGCCGAGTACGTCCCCGCTCCGCTCCTTCCGGCTGACGTCCCGTCCCATCCGGGGGTCCGGCTCGGCCCGACAACGCAGCGGGAGAGCTGGCTGGAGGTCGCCCGGGTACCCCAGCCGGCCGCGCCGAGCTGGCCACCCCCGCTCGACCGCTACCTGGCCGGGACGGTGGTGAGCCCGGACGCCCCACCCACCATCCCCGCCCATCTCCTGGACGCGGAGGCCGTCGAGCAGACCGGGGAGCGCGAGCCTCCCGGTGTCCCGGGCGAGGAGCGGGACGCTCCGCCGGGCGCCGTCGCACTGCTCGACGCCTGGGTGCGTCAGGTGTGGCGGCCGTGGGCGCCCGAGGCACGCGCCGCCCGCGACGCGCGCGCCCTCTACCAGCGCCTGTTCGACCTGCGCCTGCGGCTGCAGCGCGAGGCCGCGACCGTGGAGCTGGCCTGGGGGCACTCGGTGCTGTGCTGGCGGGTCGGCGACGCGACGATCATCCATCCGCTGCTCGTCACCCGCATGGTGCTGACGGTCGATCCGGACTCCGGGGTCATCCGGCTGCATCCCGACGGTCCGGTGAGCCTGGAGACCGAGCCCCTGCACGGCCTCGGCCTCCCCGGTCTGGACGAGATGTCGGCCCTGCGCGACCGGCTGCGGACGGCGCCGGCCGATCCGTGGGACGCCCCGGCCCAGGCCGAGCTGCACCGCCAGATCCTCGCGCCGCTCGGGCTGGACGCCCGCGCGACCACCGGTCCGGTGCCCCCGCCGGGGCCGAGCCCCGTCCTGGTCGACACCTGGGCGGTGTACGTGCGGCCGCGGCCGGCCCTGCAGGCGCAGTTCTACGCGGAGCTGCGGACCGCCCTCGCCGAACGGGACCTGCTCCCCGAGGCCATCGCCGCCGTGGTCGCCGACGACAGGCTCGTCGCCGCCGCGCTCGGCGGGGACGATCGGGCCGACGGCACCCTCCCCGAGGGTGCCCACGCCGATCGAGGCCGTGGCCGGCGCGGTCACGACGGCTCCCCCGCGGGGCTCGGTGAACGCCTGCTGATGCCGCTGCCGACGAACGCCGACCAGGAGCGGATCGCCCGGCAGCTCGCGGGCGCCCGCGGAGTCACCGTGCAAGGGCCGCCCGGCACCGGTAAGAGCCACACCATCGCGAACATGATCTGCCACCTCGTGGCGCATGGGCAGCGGGTGCTCGTCACCGCGCAGGACGAACAGGCCCTCGCGGTGCTGCGCGACAAGATCCCGCGGGAGCTGCGCGACCTGACCGTCGCCGTGCTCGGGTCGAGCCGGGCCGACCTCGACGAACTGCGCGCCGCCATCGTGGAGATCTCCGGGGCGGTCAGCGAGGTCGACCCGGCGCGGGAGACCGCGGCCGTGAAGGCCCTCGCCGAGGAGCTGGACGCCGCCCGCGCCACCGCCCGCGCCCTCGAACTGCGGATGATCGACCTGCTGGCCGGCGAGGCGCGGGAGTTCGAGCTGCCGCACGGGCGGGAACGCGCGCCGGAGGTGGCGAGCTGGCTGGCCGAGCGCGCGGAGGAGCTCGGGTTCGTTCCCGACCGGCTCGACCCCACCCGCGCGCTTCCGCTCGGCCCGGCCGAGCTCGCCGAGCTCTACCGGACCGCGCGCGAGATCACCCCCGCCGACGCCCGGGCCGCCGCGGGCAATCTGCCGGGCGACCTGCCGGACGGCGCGTCGCTGCCGGGCGCGGTCGCCCTCGGCCGGCTGCACGACGAACTCGACGAGATCCGCGCCGGGCTCGCCGACCTCGAACAGGCCGGCCTGTCCGTCGACGCGCTCGACGCGCTCGACGTCGACGGTGCCGACGGTGCCGACGGCGTCCGTGCCCTGGTCGAGGACACCCGGGCCGCCGCCGACCGGCTGCGCCGGCTGTCGGTCGGCTGGCTCACCACCGCCCGGGCGCAGTGCGCGGCGTCGGGTGAGCAGGCCAGGTTCTGGGCCGACCAGGCCACGGCCCTCGCCGCCGAGGTCGCCGAGCTGCGCCGTCTGACCACCCTCACCTTCGGCCGTTCCATCGAGCTGCCCGCCGGTGACCCGCGGGTCCAGCTGAGGCTGCTCGCCGACCTGCGGGGCCGCTTCGCCGCCGGCCGGGGGATCCCCCGCCTCGGCGGACGGGAGCTGCGGGACCTGCACGACGCGGTGCGCGTCGATGGGCTGGCCGCGCGCACGGGGGAGGACGTGGCAATCGTCGAGGCAGAGGTGCGCCGCCGTCAGACGCTGGCAGCCGCCGCCGCCCGTCAGGCCGCGATCGCCGCCGCCCTCGGCGGTGAGGCCATCGAGCCCGCGGCACCCGACGTCCTCACCCGGCTCGACGCGGTCGCCGGCGGCCTCGCCGACGCCGTCGACTGGGAACGCCGGGCGGCACCGGAGCTGTCCGCCCGGCTGCGCGCTGTCTTCCCCGCCGGCCATCCCGCCGGCCATCCCACCGGCCATCCCGTCACGACGACGCCTTCCGACCCGGACACGCTTTCCCACCTCGCCGGCCTGCTTGCCACGGCGACCGGCCGACGGCGCGAGAAGGAGATCGCCGGCGCGCTCGCCGAGGTAGAACGGGCGCTCGCCGAGGGAGGCCGTAGCCCGCGGGCCGGCCGGGTGTGGGCCGACCTGCACGAGGCGCTGACCAGGCGGGACCTGGCGACATGGACGGCGCTGCTCGACGAGAGCGCCCGGCTGGCGGCGCTGCGCCCCGGCGTGGAACGCCGGGACCGGCTGGCGGCCCGGCTGCGCGCGGTCGCGCCGCTGTGGACCGACGCCATCCTCACCGGACAGGGTGACCCGTCGAGCTGCGGCGAGGCGGTGCGGGCCAGCGAGGCGTGGCGCTGGCGCCAGGCCCAGACCTGGCTCGACGACCTGCACTCCGACGGCGACCTCACCACGCTCGGCCGTCAGCTCGCCGACGCCTCGCGGCACGTGCGCGCCCTGGTGCTGGAGACTGCGCGTCGCTCCGCCCGGCTGGGCCTGGCGATCCGGCTCGGCGACTCCCAGCGCCGGGCGCTGACCGGCTGGGTACAGGCACTCGACCGGATCGGGAAGGGCACCGGGAAGTACGCCCCGCGGTGGCGCGCCGAGGCCCGGGCCCACATGCGGGCGGCGATGGGCGCCGTGCCGGTGTGGATCATGCCGACGCACCGGGTGATGGAGAGCTTCGACCCGGGCGCCGACGACCTGTTCGACGTGGTCATCGTGGACGAGTCCAGCCAGTGCGACCTGCTGGCCCTCGGCGTGCTGAGCCTGGCCCGCAAGGCTGTCGTCGTCGGCGACGACGCCCAGACGAGTCCGGAGGCCGTCGGCATCGAACGGGCCAAGGTTCATGCCCTGATCGACGCGCACCTGCCCGACGTCGCCCAGCGTTCGCTGCTCGACGTGGAGGCGAGTCTCTACGACACCGCGGCCCGGGTCTTCCCGCGCACCATCGTGCTCAAGGAGCACTTCCGCTGCCTGCCCGACATCATCGGCTTCTCCAACCGCTTCTACGACCAGCAGATCCTGCCGTTGCGGGAGGATCCGGAGCTCGCCCTCGGCGCGCCGCTGCGACCCGTCCGGGTCCCCCGGGGCGCCCGGTCGCAGACCCGCTTCGGCGACGCGAACCCAGCGGAGGCGCAGGCCCTCGTCGAGCGGGTCCTCGCCTGCTGCGCCGACCCGGCCTACGACGGGATGAGCATGGGCGTGGTCACCCTGCTCGGCGCCGGCCAGCCCCGCCTCATCGAACACACCCTAGTCGAACGGCTCGGGGAGCGCGAGTTCTCCCGCCGCGACCTGCGGGTCGGCGACCCGTACCAGTTCCAGGGCGACGAACGGGACGTCATCTTCATCTCCGTCGTCGCGGACGACAACCGCTCGGCCGCCACCCGCCGCCGCGACCAGCAACGAGTCAACGTGGCCGCGAGCCGCGCCCGCAACCAGATGTGGGTGTTCCACAGCGTCGACCCGGCCACGCTGCGCGACGACGATGTGCGGCGCCAGCTGATCGAGTACATGTACGCCGGGCAGACCGGACGGCTCGACGCGGATCTGGCCGATCGCTGCGAGAGCGAGTTCGAACGGGCCGTCCTGCGCGAGCTCCTCGCCCGCGGCTACCGGGTGCGCCCCCAGCATCCGGTCGGGCGCTACCGGATCGACCTGGTCGTCGAAGGGGTCGCCACCACGCGAGCCACCGCCGAGCAAGCCGTCACCGAAGGAGCCACCGCCGGGGGTGTGGGGCGCCGCGGCCCCCGCCTCGCGGTCGAATGCGACGGTGACCGTTTCCACGGGCCCGACCAGTGGGAGGCGGATCTGCGCCGCCAGCGGATCCTGGAACGGCTCGGCTGGACGTTCTTCCGGATCCGCGGCTCGGAGTTCTACCGGCATCCTCGGCCGACCCTGGAGGCGCTGGTGCGACGTCTCGACCAGCTCGGCATCCACCCGGTGCCGGTGCCAGCACCAGCACCAGCACCAGCCGGCTCGCCGACGGAAGGGCCCTGATCTATCCGTTGGCGGCCCGGGGTTTGGGGCCGGTGGCGCGCATGTTCACCAGTCTGCCGAGCAGGTCGAACCAGAAGGGGGCGCCGGCGGTGAGCGCGAAGCAGGCGATCGCGATGCCGGCGATTTTCAGGAGCCACCCCTCGACGGAGTCGGGAACCTCCCGTGGGTCGTCGCGGCCCGCGGAGTTGTGGACCCAGCCGATCGGGAAGGCGAGCCCCGAGGCCTCGCGCACCGTCTTGATCACCTGTTCCGTGGCGTCCCCCACCATGGGCTGGTCGGAGGTGAGGCGGGTGCCGGAGGCGGGATCCCCGGCGAAACTCCCGGCGGAGCTCCCGGCCGCCTCGCCGGATGAGCCCACCTCGGCCTGGGCCGCGGTCACGGCCGCCTGCCGCACGGTGCCGTCCTGCCAGAACGCCCGTGCGAGCCCGATCGCGTCGAGGTTGAACAGGACGGACAGCAGGACCGCGTAGCCGAGCAGGAAGACGGCGATGCGCCGCTTGTACCACCCGGACAGGCGATCCATCGCGTCGTCGTACCACCGGGCCAGCTCGATGACGACCTTCTCGCGGTCCCCGCCGGCCTGGACTATCGCTGTGGTCATCGCGGTCTTCGCCGGGGAGGGGGGCATCGCGGCGAGCCCGTCCTCCATCGTTCCCACGGCTCCGGCCCTGGTGGCGGCGACGAGCGCGGCGGCCACGACCCGCCCGGTGGGGTGATCCACAGGCATCGCGTCGTACAGGGCCTGGGCGGACCTCTCCCCGAGGGCATGCCGGGCACCGTCGTAGGCCCGCCGGTACGCGGCCCTGGCCTCGTCGGGGACGTGGTCAGGCAGGGTGTCCGGGCGGAGCTGGGACAGCAGGGCCCGGGCGGGCGGGTCGACCCGGTCCAGCAGCGCCCGAGCGAAGGCGGTGGACGGCAGGTAGGACGGCAACCGCAGTGTGTGCGCGCGGCGCACCGAGGCCCAGGTACCGGAAACCGGCGGATGGTCGTCCATGGCCGGCAGGGAGGTGTCGCGGCCAGTGGCACGCATGGCCCGAAGCGGCCCGTCTAACAGTTCGGCGACGAGGTCCGTCCGATCCGCGGGCGGGTCCGCCCCCGGATCGGACGGTTCGGCGGGCCGGTCACCGCCGAGCAGCCGTCGCAGCTCGGCCTCCAGCTGGCGCCCCCGGTAGCGGAACAGAGCGAGCACGGCCTCGTTGATCCGGGAGACTGCGAGGCTGAACGCGGCAAAGAGCAACGCGAGCCCGATCAGGACATCAAGAGCGGATGAGTCCGGCATAACCCCCCCGATTCCGAGCCCGGGGCACCCGCGCCACCGCCTTCACGGCCGAGGAGTACGCCCCGGGACTGTCCTGGGCAGACCGCGCATTTCTACACCTCGGCGCAGAACCGGCACTCAGCGGCATCATCGGACACCTGGTCGAAGCGGGCGAAGAGGACACCAGACGACCGGGCCGCCCCGCTTCGAACAGCGGGCCATGCTGGCAGGCCTGACCGGCCGGAGAGACCTGAGCCCGTCGGAGGAGCCGGTGGGGGCGATCCAGGAGATCTTGGCAGCCGGCGCCGCCGAACTAGAGGGTGTCGTCGCGAAACGACCCCGCCCTGTCAAAGAGGGCGGGGTCAAACGATCGTAGCGACGCTCCGATAGGATGATCGTCTTGGCGTCGAGAGACTGGATGGTGGATGGGCCGGCGGGATGACTCGTCCACGCCCACCATGATATCCGTAGATCATCCGAAAGACGTTCTTCGTGCTCCACGTGCGTCAGCCCCACCGCCCGTTCGGGCGGTGGGGCTGCCCCCGGCACAGCCGCGGCGGCGATCGGTCCCCGGCCACTGGAGCCCGGCTACCTGTCCCCGGGTAGCGGAGCCGGAGGACCCGCTGATCAGTCCGGGGGATCGTCGCCGAAGGGCCCGTCCGGGCCGTACGCGGCGATCTCGATGTCGATCATTGGAGGGCGCTGCGGATCCTGCAGGGGACGCAGCGGTGAGGTCGTCCCGCGGTGGTCCGCCCCCTGTTCCCACACGTTGAACTCGGCCATACTCGCCCAGACGCTGACCACCGCGAACCGGGACGGGTCCGCCGCCGACCGGTGCAGCGTGTTACCGAGCAGGCCAGGCGTGCCGACCAGCTTGGAGCTGATCTCGTGGTAAGCCCGCTCCACCGCGCCGGGATCGTCGGGCGGGTCGACCGCCCACAGCATGACCCGAACCTTCGCCGGACCGGCCACGGTCAGCTTCCCGCCGGAACGGTCAGGGAGGCCGCGCCGGCCAACTGGGCGACGACGGTACCGGTGACCATCGAGGCACTGGCGCGCAGCGGGTGCAGCGCCTTGCGGTGCACCAGGTGACGCTCGCTGTGCTCGAACTCGCGAAACTGCTCCTCGTCAACCCAGTCACTGACGATGTAGTACGTGCTCGGCTCCTCCTCCGAGCGGATCAGCCACTGCCCGAGGTTCGCCGGGTGCGAGGTGACCGCGTCGCCGATCCGCAGCCAGGTCTGCTCGAACTCGGCCTCCCGACCGGGGTGGATCCGCATTGTCAGCATGATCCGAAAAGGCGGGGTCGAGGTCATCAGATGCCTCCGTCCACGGCAAAGGTGGCGCCGTTGACGTAGGACGACACGTCGCTGGCCAGGAACAGGACGACCGCGGCGACCTCCTCGGCCGTCCCGATGCGTCCCAGCGGGATGCGGTTGGTGTAGGCCGCCTTGACGGCCGGGTCGATGCCCTCGGCATGGTGGGTCTCGATGACTCCCGGGGAGACCAGGTTCACCCGGATGCCGCGGACACCGAGCTCCTTGGACAGCGAGCGGGTCAGTCCGATCAGGCCGGTCTTCGCCGCGGTGTAGTGGGCCCGCAGCGGCAGACCGACCACCCCGGAGCCGGATCCGATATTGATCACCGAACCGGAGTCCCCCAGCAACGACAACGCGCCCTGCGTGACGAGGTGAGTGGCGGTGAGGTTGGTGGTCAGCACCTGCGTCCACTCGTCCAGGGGCAGCTGCGCGTAGGGGATGTGGCTGATCGTGCCGACGTTGTTCACGACGATGTCGAGGCCGCCCAGGTGGGTGCCGGTGGCCTCGACGAGCTCGGTGATCTGGCCCGGATCGGCGACGTCGGCCTGGACGAGCAGATGGTCGCCGCCGGTGTCCTTGAGCTCGCGGCGCAGGCTCTCGGCCTCCTCGGTCTGGCGCTGGTGGCCGGCAACGACCGTCGCTCCGGCTCGGGCGAGGCCGAGCACCACGGCCCGTCCGATGCCGCGGGTACCGCCGGTAACCAGGGCGCGTCGCCCGGCCAGGTCTGGGAACATCGCTGACTGTCTCCTGTGTCAAGGTGTCGGCTGGTGAGGTTCGGCTGGTGAGGTTCGGCTGGTGAGGTTCGGCTGGTGAGGTTCGGCTGGTGAGGTTCGGCTGGTGAGGTTCGGCTGGTGAGGTTCGGCTGGTGAGGTTCGGCTGGTGAGGTTCGGCTGGTGAGCGGGGGCAGGCGATACGGGCAGGCGATACGGGTGGGTACGTCCTCCTCAGCAAGGACCGACGGCGCGAACCACGAGGCTGCTGTTGAAACCGCCGTAGCCGCGGGCGTTCACCAGCGCCACCCGCACGGGTACACGCCGGGGCGTGCGCACGAGGTCGAGCCCATGGGCCGGATCGGGGGTGTCGAGGTTGCCCACCGCCGGGATGACCCCGTCCCGGATGGACAGCAACGCCGCGGCTACCGTCAACGCCGAGCCGCCGGCGAGGAGCCGGCCGACGAAGCCCTGCGGCGCCGTCACCGGGACCGTCCGGGCCCCGAAGACCGTGCGGATCGCCGCCGCCTCCTGGGCGTCGAGGTCCGGTGAACCAGCGCCGTCCGCGAAGACGACATCGACGTCGTCCGGGGTGAGGCTGGCGTCGCGCAGGGCCCGGCGCATCGCGGTGGCGAGCCAGCGCGCGTCCGGGGCGGGGCGTTCGTGGTGGGCGGCGTCGTGCGTCGCGGCGTAGCCGGCGATCTCGCCGTAGACGTGCGGGGCTCCCCGGGCGGCGGCGGCGGCCGGATCCTCGAGCACGAGCGTCGCGCCACCCTCACCGGGCAGGTAACCGTTCGCCCGAACGTCGAACGGCTTGTAGCCGTCCGCCGCGACGGTCGCGGTGCTGACCCGGCCACCGGACAGATGGCCGGCAATCGCATAAGGCGTCAGGCTCGCCTCGGCCCCCCCGGCGAGCACCGTCGGCGTGCCGCGGCGGATAATCCGCCGGGCCTGGGCCAGGCTGTCGATTCCGCCGGCACCGTCACTGACCAGGACCCCCGACGGCCCCTTCAGACCATACCGGATCGAGGTCTGCCCGGTCGTCGCCGCGTAGAACCAGGCGATCGACTGATAGACGCTCACCGCGGTGCGGCCCCGGGTCCACAGCCGTCCCAGCTCGCGCTGCCCGATGTCGACACCGCCCGACCCGCTGCCGAACACCACCGAGGTCGCATACGGATCGTGCGCGGCGGGGTCGTAGCGCGCATCGGTCATGGCGAGGCGCGACGCGGCCATCCCGAACCAGGTCCACCGATCGGTCTGGACGATGTACCGCTTGTCGACGTAATCCTCGACCGCGAAACCGGCGACCTCGCCGGCAAGGGTGGCGTCGTACCAGGTGGTGTCGAACCGGCTGATCGGCGCGATCTTCAGCTCGCCGCGCAGAGTTGATGCCCAGTACTCCTCCGTCCCGATGCCGCTGGGCGCGAGGACGCCGAGACCGGTGACGACCGGCCGGACCGGGGCCTGCGGCGAACCGTCCCGGTACGCGGGTCCCGCGGCCGTCGCGACGGAGGCCTCCACGGCGGCGTTCATCGCGTCGGGGCGGCGAGGACGATCGCCGACTGGAAGCCACCGAAACCGCTGCCGACCGACAGGGCCACGTCGACAGTGTGGTCCCGGGCGATGTTCGGGACGTAGTCGAGATCGCACTCGGGGTCGCGGGTGGTCCAGTTGGCGGTGGGGGGGATGACGTCGTTCTCGATCGCCAGGGCGCAGGCGGCGATCTCGATCGACCCGATCGCGCCCAGCGAGTGCCCGATCATCGACTTGATCGAGCTGACCGGGATGTCATACGCCCGCTGTCCCAGCGAACGCTTGAAGGCGGCCGTCTCGTGCCGATCGTTCTGCTTGGTGCCCGATCCGTGCGCGTTGATGTAGTCGATGTCGTCGGCCCCGACCCGCGCCGCGTCCATCGCGACCCGGATCGCCTCGGCCATCTCGACCCCGTCGGGGCGCAGTCCGGTCATGTGGAACGCGTTCGAGCGCGAGGCGTACCCACCCACCTCGCAGTAGATGTGCGCACCGCGCGACCGGGCGGCGGTGAGCTCCTCCAGGATGAGTACGGCGCAGCCCTCCCCCATCACGAAGCCGTCCCGGCTGGCGTCGAAGGGACGGGAGGCGTGTTCGGGGTCGTCGTTGCGGGCTGTCGTCGCGCGGATCGCGTCGAAGGACGCCATCGAGATCGGGGAGATCGGCGCGTCGGAGGCACCGGCGATGACGATGTCGGCCTCGCCGTCGACGATGAGCTGATGGCCGTAGCCGACCGCGTCGATGCCCGAGGTGCAGCCGGTGGAGACCACGAAGGCTGGGCCGTGCGCGCCGAACCGGCAGGCCAGTTCGGTGGCCAGGCAGCTCGGCACCATCGCGTGGTAGAGGAACGAGCTGGCGTACCGGGGATCAACCTCCCAGTCCCGCCCGCTGTCGGAGACCTCGACGTACTCGTTCTCCAGGCGGGTGGTCGCGCCCACCGCGCTGCCGATGCTGACGCCAACGATCGGGCCGTCCCCGCCGTCCCCGCCGTCCCCGGAACCGTCCCCGCCGCCCCGCAGGTCCAGGCCGCTGTCCTCCACCGCCTCCAACGCCGCGGCCAAGGCGAACTGCGCGAACCGGTCGTTACGCGCGATCTCCCGGGCGGTCAGGCCGGCCGCCGCCGGGTCGAAGTCGCACTCGGCGGCCACCTGGGAACGGAACTGGGTCGGGTCGAAGAACGACAGTCGCCGCGTCGCGGTACGGCCGTCGGTTAGCAGGGTCCAGAACTCCTTGCGGTTGACCCCACCGGGGGCGACCACCCCGATCCCGGTGACCGCCGTCCGTCTTGGTCCGCTCACTGTCCGGACCCGTGGGGCAGGGAGTCGACGGTGGGCGCCGACGGGGCGACCGGGACGTGCGGGGCATCCGGGTCGAGCGGTACCTCGGTGTCGACATGACCGAGGTCGGGCCGGGGTGCCAGCGGGCTGAGGTGAAAGACGAGGAAGGCGGTCTCCTCACCGGTGTTGACGACGCGGTGGCGCATCCCGATCGGGATGCACACCCCGTGGTCGGCCGGCAGGTCCTGGTACTGACCGTCCAGTCGGGCGGTCACAATGCCGCGCACGCAGTAGAGGAACTCCTCCGAGTAGGGATGCAGGTGTTCGGTCACCACCTCACCCGGCTGGAGGGTCAAGGTGCCGAAAAAGCCCGAGGTCGAGCCCACGGTCGCCGGTGAAAGCAGCGTGCGGACGTCACCGCCGCGCCGACGGTTTGGGGTCATGTCGTGAATGCAGAGAACCTTCGGAATCGCTGTCACGGAAGTCACCGGTCTCGTTCTCCTCAGACTTGTTCCGGCAGCGCGATGGAGACCGGGGGCAGCTCGGCGGCGGCCCGCTCGACCTTCTCCCGGATCACCGACATCTCGCGGGCGGTGTTGGCGTTGATGCGGTTGGTCATCTGCTCGTCGTTCACCGGCGCCGACGGGCGCATATGGAAGTCCTGCACCCAGCGCATGCGGGTGCCGGTGCCCTCCGGCGTGTAGCTCCAGTGGATGTGCATGTACTCGAACGGACCGGTCTCGACGCGGTACGCGCGCACCTGCCGGGTGGCCGGGTCGAGCGTCCGCTCGGACACCCAACTCCACGCCGTCCCGTTCTCGTCGGGATGCATGGTCAGGCGAAACTTGAAGGTGTTCTCATGGTGCTCAAGAATCTCTACCGAGGCGTATTCGGTAAAGAGGTCAGGCCAGGACTTCAGATCGTTGGTGATGGTCCAGACGGTTTCAATGTCGGCATCGATGAAAATCGAGTTGTCAGTGTGCCCGCTCACGTCGGCTCCGGTCGGCCTGGAAGGTATGGGGCGTGGGAACTAACGGCGGATTCAGACCGTCTCGCGCTGGCCGAGAGCCGTGTTCACCGTGGCCAGGATCTCGGCGAGGGTCCAGCTCTCCGGCAGCTCGGCCGGGAGGTCCACCCCGAAGGTCCCGGCCACCTCCGCCGAGAGCTGGAGGTAGGCGAGCGAGTCGAGGCCGATGTCGATGAAGGTCACATCCAGGTCCGTCGGCCGCTCGTCCGAGGGCAGACCGGCCTGCTCGACCAGGAAGTCGAGCAGGGCATCGGCCGACCATTGCCGGGGCATGTCGTACTCCCTTTTTCATTTTCGGGTTTCGGGGTTCACATGAAAAACTGGGCGTACCGGTGGGCGGGATCTAGGACGCGGTCGCTGATGACCGGTCGCGGCCGCAGCCGGCGGGCCCGGTGCTCTGGCGGTGTACAGGAGCCCGGCCGTGTATCAGGAGCCCGGTGGCGCACCGGGGGCTCAGCCGGCCGTCCACGAGTAGAAACTCTGTGCCATCGCGTCCCCGGGGGTGCGCCAGGTCTCCGGGTCGTAGGCGGAGACGTATTTCCCGAGCTTTTTGCTCACGTCGACGAACAGCGGATGCTCATGGACGTTCTCGACGGTGTTCCTGACGTTAGTCGGAGCCTCGATAAGATGAAAGTAAAGGCCATGGAAGTGAAACAGGTCACGCCTGGTCACACCCACGATTCCGGGTAGTTCTCCGGCATCGGACTCGGCGAAGGTCGCCGCGATGGCGGGAGCGTCGGCAGGGTTCATCCTGGCCACGATGAGAGTCCGGTGTGACTGACCTCCGGACGGCGTGGCGGGGTTCTGCGGACCGGTGACTGAGGGACCGGTGACTGAGGGCACAAGAATCTCCTCGACATGTTCTTGGGAAGCGCGTGTTTGACCCCAGGCAAGCACGGGTACCGTGTGCATGGCAAGCACGGGTACCGTGTGCATGGGCAGTCAGGCGGACCGGCCATGACGGACCGGCCCCGGCACCTTGCGACGCGTTACAGGTGGCAGGGGAATCCGCCGACGAGCATGGAGCCGGCCGGGAGTGACCGGTGCGCGACCACCGCTTCCCACCCGACAGCCCTTCTGAAGCAGCCAGCCTTTCTAAAGCAGTCGGCTTCTTTGACTCATCGAGAGCATGGGGCCACGCGGCGCGGCTGTCCTGGATTTCCCCTGGCAGCAAGTTGCCCTGGCAGTCAAATGCCAACCAGTGCACACGGAGAGCACAACGCGGCTACAACCATCGCGAGCGGGCTTCCCGGTGCCCGGGGGTGGTCGACACGCCACCGGAGGAGAACCGGGATCTCGATCTCGTGGGAACCACGTCGTCCGCGCTCGGCCTCGGCCTGGTCGGGTATGGTGCTACCCAGAGCCGGCTACATCCAGAGCCGGCTACATCCAGAGCCGGCTACTCAGAACCAGCCGCTCAGAACCAGCCGCGTTGCGCGGCGAGGCTACCCGCCTGGAATCGGCTACGGGCGTTCAACCGTGCCATCAGATCGGCGATCATGCGGCGCACGGTGCGGACGGAGACGCCCAGATGGCGCGCGGCCGCCTCGTCCTTCATGCCGAGGCTGAGCAGACGCAGCAGCAGCCGTTCGGTGTCGTTCGGCGCGTCGTCACCGTCCCCGGGAGCGGCCATCGCCTCGCCGCTCAGCGGTTCGGCGGCCTCCCAGACCTGTTCGAACAGGGTGAGCAGCAGGGCGGTCAGCTCCGGGGTGCGCACGAGCAGGGTCTGGCCGGTCGCGAACCCCCGGCCCAGTCGGACCAGGCCGATCCGCCCGTCGACCGCGGTGGCGTCCAGCCGGGGATCGTCGATCATTCGGGCGTCCAGGCCATGCGCCGCCACGGTCCGCACATAACCGGCGCCGAGCTCGTCCAGGCGCACCGACCGGGGCAGGACGCTGCGCATCACCACACCACGCCGCAACGCACGCAGTTCGACCGGCATCACCTCGCGAGTCAGGGTCGAGGACCACTCGCGCCGGGTATGCAGCGCGAGCACCTCCCGCTCGGCTCGCCCGACGATCGCGAGCAGCTCCGCACGGGCCTGGTCGGCACTGTCTATCCGCCTTACCTCGGCGGTGTCCCCGCCGGGACGGCTCTCCAGGTAGTCCGAGACGAAGGAGCTGATCTGTGCCCGGGCCAGGAGCAGCCGCTCATGGCGACGGATCAGCTGCTCGTGCTGCGCCTGGAGCAGGTGGTCGAGCCCGGCTTCGGGATGCACCGCGACGTAGTGACCGGCCCGTTCGCGCGAGGGCAGCAGCAGACCCAGCTCGACCAGACGATCACGCGCCCGCCTCGCGGCGACCAGCGGCTCGCCGAGCATCTCCGCCACCTCGGGCACGCTCAGGACCTCGTGGCACAGCCACAGCCGATAGGCGGCCAGGGTGACCTCATCGATACCGAAAAGATCGAGCACCTTCCCCTTCCTCGGAGCAGGATCGGGACGTGGCCGACGGACGCCGACCGGACCAGCCGTGCCCACCGGACCAGCCGTGCCCACCGGACCAGCCGTGCCCACCGGACCGACGCGGCCGCTCACCCCGACCGCTGGGGCAGGCCCGGCCGGGACTCCGCGGACACCACGTCGAGGGCGTGGCGGACCAGCGACACCAGGGACTGCCGGACCGACTCCCGCTGCCGGGCGTCGCAGAACACCACCGGACGGCGCGGATCGAGGTCCAACGCCGCCCGGACGTCCTCCACCCGGTACTCCCGCGCACCGTCGAACCGGTTCAGCGCGATGAGGAACGGGATGTCGCGCTCCTCGAAGTAGTCGATGGCCGGAAAGGAGTCGGCCAGCCGCCGCGTGTCCACCAGGACCACCGCGCCGATCGCGCCGAGGACGAGCTCATCCCACATGAACCAGAACCGGTCCTGGCCCGGGGTGCCGAAAAGGTAGAGAATAATGCTGTCGAGAAGCGTGATCCGACCGAAGTCCATCGCGACCGTGGTTGTCGTCTTCGAACCGACCGCGCTGGTGTCGTCGATCCCTATGCTTGCGGCCGTCATCGCGGCCTCCGTGGTGAGGGGCTGAATCTCGCTCACCGAACCGACGAACGTCGTCTTTCCGACTCCGAACCCGCCGGCGATGATGATTTTTACCGGATGCGGCGGCGCCGTTTCCGGCGACCCCGTTCTAGAGGGCCTGTAGTCCATCGAGCACCTTTTCGATGAGGGCAATGGAAGGGCGGTCGGAGGGTCGGGCCGGTCGGGTCACGGTCACCAGGCCGGCGTCGAGCATGTCGCCGACGAGGACCCGCGCGACCCCGACCGGAAGATTCAGCCGAGCGGAGATCTCCACGATCGACTGCACGCGTTGGCAGAGCAACGCGATGGCGCGCTGCTCATGCTCCAGCGTCCGCATCATCAGCCGGCCGTTGGGCGTGGTGGTCACCAACGCGACCAGCTCCAACGTCTGGTTCGTCGGCCGTGTCCGGCCCCCGGTGACAGCGTAGGGGCGGACGACCGGACCAGCCTCTTCGTCGAACCATTCATCATCGCGCGACATACCGGTCCTCCTGCCTTGAGAATTCTGCTGTCATCCGGTCGGTGATGGCAGGGGGTGACCGGCTGACCCACCAACCGATCGGACCCCCACCCGATCGCCGGGCCGATGTCAGAGTGGCAGCGCGGACTGCATCTGAGCCCGGAGTTCCGGGGTGAGAAACTCGCCGACCCGGGTCACCAGCAGCGCCATCTCGTAGGCGATGAGACCGATGTCCGCGCCGGGGCTGCTGAGAATGGCCAGGCACGATCCATCCCCGACCGCGGTGACGAACAGGAATCCCTCGTCCATCTCGACAATGGTCTGCCGGACGTTTCCACCCCCGAAGAAACGACCCGCGCCGCGCGCCAGGCTGTTGAATCCGGAGGCCACCGCGGCCAGTTGGTCGGCGGTCGCCCGGTCCATCCCGTACGAGGTGGCGAGCAACAACCCGTCAGAGGAAAGCGCAATCACATAGGTGACTTCGGGCACCTTCTTGACGAGGTTGTTGAGCAACCAGCTCATGTTCTCGGACGGCCCCAGCGGACGCATCAGGTCACCTTTCCTACATCGTCACCGTCGTTCGAAACCTGGCCGTCCGCCAGACCACGACCAAAGTTGTTCTGGAAGGACGACATCATGTTGCGGATCTCTTCCGGGCTCCGTTGCGCGGCGAGTATTCCGGAACGCTCCTCGGGAGTGTCCCGACGAAGCTGTGGCGCGAGACTGGCCCGCCGGGTGCGCTTGGGCAGGCCCACCTCGGTGAAATCGACGGGCAGCTGGCCGTCCGCGCCGGGCCCGGCCGGGTCAGCGGGCTCGTCCGAACGGGCCGAAGGCGCCGGGCGTCCGAGGGGGACGACCGTCTGGCCCATGGCGGGGGTGTCCTCGCGCTGGAATCCCTCGGAGCGTCCCACCGGCCGGCCCAGCGGTGAGGTGAACGGATCGGTTCGGGTGGCCTCCCGCGGGTCGGCGGAGCCGGGCTCACCACCGCGCGACCGCTCCCTGGCCATGGGGCTGTCACCGAACAGCGAGGTGACACGGCTGCCGGGTCCGCCGTCGCCGCCATACTCGGAGCCGGGCGCACCGTCGTGGCCACCCGGACCGGGGACGTCCCGTCCGTCCTGGAAGGGGCCATCCCGGAAGGGCTCCTCCCGGAAGGGTTCATCCCGGAAAGATGTGTCCTGTCCCGGACGGGCCGGCGGACCGCCGGGGTCGTCCGACCCGGGCGTCTGGGGATGGTCCGGGACGGCGGGGTGGGGCTGGTCCCCCACGGCCCTGCGGCCGCCACGCGAACGGCGCGACGGCAGCGGCGGGGGGTCACCGAAGTCGCGGGAGCCGGGCTTCCCGCCCGACCCGCCGTCCGGGTCGGAGCGCGGGGTCGAGGGACGCGGCGGAGCGTCCGAAGGCCTGCCGTTGGAACGGTGCCGCGGGCGGTCGGCGACGAACCAGCTCGATCGCACCGTGGCGAAGACCGGCAGATCGTCGATGAGCGTCTCGTCCTGACCGTGCGCAGCCGCGGCCGCGTCCTCGGAGCGCGCGGGGGGACCGGCGAGGTTGCCGTCCGCGTCCACCAGCGACCCACGGAACCGGTCCTCGTCGATGGCCGGGCCGTCGAGAGCCGGAACCCGCGTCATGGGGAGCGGCGGGGCGATCTGCGCGGGCTCCGGCCGGGCCTCCCCGTCGGTGTCGACCTGCCGCAGCAGCGTGGTCGGCACCAGGACGATCGCCATCGTGCCGCCGTACGGCGAGGACCGCAGCTTCACCGAGATGGAATGCCGCTCGGCGAGCCGACCGACGACGAACAGGCCGAGACGCTCGCTGGTCGACAGGTCGAAGGGAGGCGGGTTGGCCAGCCGCTCGTTCACGGCGTCGAACTCCTCCGGACTCATGCCCAGCCCGCGGTCCTCGATCTCGATCACGAAGCCGTTCGACACCTCGTGCCCGGAGACATGCACCGGCGTGTGGGGCGGAGAGAAGGAGGTGGCGTTCTCGATCAGCTCGGCGAGCATGTGGATGACGTCACCGACGGCGTGACCGCTGATGGCCCCTCCGTCGATCGACATCACCTGCACCCGGGTGTAGTCCTCCACCTCGGCGACGGCGCCACGGACGACGTCCTTGACCGGGACGGGCCGGCGCCAACCACGGGCCGGCTTGGAGCCGGACAGCACGATGAGGTCCTCGGCGTGCCGGCGCATGCGGGTGGCGAGGTGGTCGAGACGGAAGAGCTCCTCCAGCTCGTCCGGGTCGGTCTCCTTGCGCTCCAGGGCGTCGATCACCTTGAGCTGGCGGTGAATGAGTGCCTGGCTGCGGCGGGCGAGGTTGAGGAACGTGTCCCCGATGCTCTTGCGCATCGCGGCCTGCTCCACCGCGGTCCGCACGGCCACCGCGTGCACGGTGCCAAACGCCTCGGCGAGCTGACCGATCTCGTCCTTGCTCCGGACCTCGACCGGGAATTCCTCCTCGGCCACGTCCACCGGCGACCCGCGGTGCAGACGGTCGACGACCCCGGGCAGCCGCTCGTTCGCGACTTCGAGGGCGCCGCGGCGCAGTCGGCGTAGGTCCCGGATCATCGGGCTCGCCACCAGGAGAGAAATCACCACCGACACCACGAGCACCAGCGCCACGCCGATACCGCTGAGGAGCGCGTCGCGGGTGGCCGAACTGGCGATCTTCGCGCTGGTCGTTGCGAGGTCGGCCGCGATCCGGCGTTCGACCTGCCGCATCGCATTGATCTTCGCGTCGGAGGCCTCCAGCCAGATCTGCGGGGTAACGGTCAGCGGCTGGCCGTTCTGCACGGCGTTGACCGTGCCGTCACGCAATGTCGCGGCGGCCGAGATCGTCCGGCCGACCGTCACGTTGTAGAACTCCTGCTCGTCCGCCGTGGCCGTGGTGCGGAACTGGGCCAGCCAGGCGTCCTCCGCCCCGCTCCTGGTCTGGATCTCCCGCAGCGTGGCCGCATCCGTCTGCTGGAGGAGGATCACGCGGACGACGGCGCCGCGCTGGTGGGCGACCTGTTCCTTGGCCTGCGCGATACTCACCAGTGTGGTGGCACCGTTGACCAGCGAGGTGTTGCGGCTTCCGGCCGCCACCTGGGCGTTGAGGGCGAGGAGATCGTCCACGGCACCCGAGTAGAAAGCAATGTTCTGGTCCACCTGCGCCTGGTGCGCGTCGATCGCCTTGCGCTGCGCAGAGAGCTTGCCGAGGCGTTCCGAGATCGACGCGAGCGTGGTCGCCAGGGTGTCACGACCCGCCGCGGGCAGCGCCGCCTCACCGGCCCGATAGACGGCCAGGGCCTTGTCCACCGGGCCGCGGGCGGCGAGCGCCGCCTGCTCCTGAGCGACGGCCATGTAGTTGGAACCGACATAGGAGTTCGTGGCGTACCGCTCGACCTGCAGGGCCTGGACCAGCTCGTTGCTTTTGATCGAGAAGTCGGCGAGTGCCTTGATGCGGTTGGCGACCCGCACGTTGTCGACGTTCCCCCGCACCTGTATCGCGCTCAGTACCGCGAGCGCAGCCAGGGGGACGACGAGAATCACCACTAGCTTCGAGCGGATGGGCCAATTCTGGAGCATCCGGTCCTCTCGTCCGGCACCCGGGAGTCGAGTGCCTCGTGTGCGGGGGTGAGTAGTCGAGTTCCATCGGGACATGTCACCGGAAGACCACAGACGACAACACCGGGCCAGCGCATTGGAGTAGGCGGTCCGGACATCGGGTGAATGTTCCGGGGGCGCGGACAACTGTAGCGGGTGAAGAACTAGCCCGACTGGGGGCACCCGCCTTCAACGCAAAAGGATGGCGAGGTAGCACCGGGTGACGAACATTCGCGGGCGCGCAACGCGCAACCAGAACCCGCCCCGAATTACATGAGCGCAGCCCGGACCAAACAACGACGATGCGCATGAACTAGCACTGACGGGCAGCAGTCGACGCCAACCGGCGCAGATCCTCCGCGGCCACGAAGGCTCCGATCAACCGGTCGCACCGCGCTCGACAACGCAAACACATCACATGTTGGCATGTTGCTGGAAGCACATCGCACGATCCGAGGCCACACAGATCACACCCTCGCAGCCCACCCGACCCCCGCCCGGGCCGCAGCTCCCACCTCTTGCCAGATCATGAAGAGTGGTTCCATTGTGGACATTGCAGACGTTGTAGACATTGCAGACACCTGGCGACGGGAACTGGGTCACTCCGCCCCAGCAGTCACCCCCGTCGACGATTGCCGATCAGGCGTCGACGATTGCCGATCAGGCGTCGACGATTGCCGATCAGGCCCTACCCGGTCCACCGAAGCTTCAATCACTCCACAACAACTCCACGACAGACCTCCCCATCAACTCCCGTCCAATGAGCTGCTGCTGAACTGCTGAACTGCTGCGCTAATCGCCGAGCGAGGCCCCGGCTGGCGGAAGCGGCGGAGGTCACGGAAGCGGCGGAGGTGGCACAACTACTTTCACCCGAGGCCAGCCGGTGGCACTGTGCCCCTGAGCACGGTTGACGCCCCCGGGCACGGTTGACGCCCCCGGGCACGGCCGGGTCGGGAGCACGGCCGGGCCAGGGAACCCGACGGACCGGTGAGGAGACACGGATGAGCAGCCAGATCGAGAGCGAACCCGGCCAGGGCGCGCTGACGGTACGGATCAACCGCCCGGAGAAACGCAACGCCCTCACCCAGGCGATGTACCTCGCCCTCGCGGAGGCGTTCGACAAGGCCGAGACCGACCCGGAGATCCGGGTCATCCGGCTGACCGGCAGCGGCGGATCCTTCACCGCCGGCAACGATCTGGTCGACTTTCTGGCCGCCGACGCCCTCCGGGCGGAGGGTCCGACGCTGACCTTCATCCGGACGCTGGCCCGCAGCACGAAACTTCTCGTCGCCGAGGTCGACGGGCCCGCGATGGGCATCGGGACCACGCTGCTGCTGCACTGCGACCTGGTCTACGCGACCGAGCGCAGCACCCTCGGGATGCCGTTCGTCAATCTGGGGGTGATCCCCGAGTTCGGGTCGACCCTCCTGCTACCCCGCCGGGTCGGACCAGCCATCGCTGCCCGCCTCGTCTACTTCGGCGAGTCCCTCGGAGCGGCCGAGGCCGCCCGACTGGGGGTGGTGACCGAGGTACTTCCCGACGCCGAAGCGCTACGCGCCCGGGTCGACGACCGGGTGGCGGCGCTGCTGGCTCAGCCGCCGCAGGCGCTCGCGGCAGCTCGCGCCCTGCTGCACGACGGCGGGACACCGGAGGTGTTGGCGCGCATCGACGTCGAAAGCTCGATCTTCACCGAGCGCCTCGTCAGCGACGAGGCGAGATCCGCGATGACCGCCAGGCTGCCGGGCCGCCACGGCACGTCGGCAGCCGAGGGTTGACCGACCACCCGAGGGCTGACCGACGTCGGTGTCCGCCCGCTCGATGCCGTCCGTGCGATCCGGGAGGACCATCCCCGCAACGGCGACGAGGGCGACCGGTTCGCCCCGTCCGGGCGGGGCATACCGGTGTCTGTGACCCATTCCCTGCCGCACCAACGCGACCGGGGTAGTGCCCTCGGGCACCGGCCTTGGTGGCGCCGCGCCTTCTCCTGCGGCTCCTCCGGTCCGGGGGGGTTCCCCCCGGCTCACAGCGCATTCGGGCTACGCCGCGTCCTCGCCGCGTTCGGCCTGGTGTTCTGCGGGGTCTTCGCCGGTTTCTTCGCCGTCCGGGGGCAGACAGCCGGCGCCGCCTTCCTCGCCTTTCTCGCCCTCGTCGCCATCGTCGATCTGGTCGTCATCCAGCAACGGATCCGGCGCCAGACCGAATGATCCCCACGCCGGTCCGGATGGGCGGTGCTCCCGCATAAGGTGGCCGAGGATCGCCGCGTCCGGCACCGCCAGGCTCGCCCGCCAGCCTGGTCGGTCCGCGCCGATCCGGCTGGCGGAACGAGCAGGAGGATCTCAGTGGGCGGCGGGACGGGCTGCCGACCGAACGGGCGGCGATGAACGATCCGGAGGGCGTCTCCGGGCCGGTGTCGGCTGGCTTCGCGCGCGGCACCACCGACGAGGTGGGCCTGCGCCGCGGGCTTCGCCGGATGCGGCTCATCGCCGGCAGCCTGCTTGCCGCGGTGGTGACGATCTACCTCCTCGCCGCCCGCTGGCAGGCCAACGGTGGCCCGGGGTGGATCGGGTACGTGGCCGCGGCCACCGAGGCGGGCGCGGTCGGCGCACTGGCCGACTGGTTCGCGGTGACCGCGCTGTTTCGCCACCCACTCGGCCTCCCGATCCCGCACACGGCGATCATTCCTCGACGTAAGGACGCGCTTGGTCGGAGTCTGGAGAACTTCGTCGGCACCCACTTCCTCGCCGAGGACGTGATCCGGGAGAAGATCGACGGCATCGGAGTGTCCGCCCGGGTCGGTGCCTGGCTGCGCCAGCCGTCGCACGCCGAACGGGTCACGACCGAGGCGGCGGAGCGGTTCATCGCGGTGCTCTCCGGGATGAACGACGACCTGGTCCGCGAACTCGTCGAGAAGGCGGTGCTGCCCCGCGTCGTCGAACGGCCCTGGGCCGGGGCTCTCGGAATGGCGCTGGAACGGGTGGTCGAGGACCGGCTGCACCATCGACTGGTCGACGTGATCGTCACCGAGGCCGAGACGTGGTTGAAGCAGAACCCGGAGGTCTTCGCCCGCACCGTGCAGGAGCGGGCACCAAGCTGGTCTCCGAAGTGGCTGGACGAGGCGGTCGCGGCCAAGGCGTACAGCGAGGCGCTGCGCTTCACCGAGGCGCTGCGCACCGACCCCGAGCACCGGGCACGCCGCGCCCTGGACGCGTTCCTGCGCGGCTTCGCCGGCCGGCTGCGCACCGACGAGGCGCTGGGACGGCAGGTCGAGCAGATCAAGTACCGGCTCCTGGCCCATCCCGAGGTCGACCGGGTGATCTCCGCCATGTGGGCCACGGCGAAGAGCATCCTGCTCGATCTTGCCTCCGATCCGGGCAGCACGGCCCGGGTCCGCGCGACCGACGAACTCGCGGCCTTCGGCGCCCAGCTCGCCACCGATCCGGAGCTGGCGCGCACCGTCGACCACACCGTGGCGAACGCGGCCACCCGCGTGGTGTGCCGGCACAAGGACGACATCGCCGCGGTCATCGGAGATACTGTCGGCCGCTGGCAGCCCGACGAGGCCTCCCGGCGCATCGAGCTGCACGTCGGTCGCGACCTGCAGTTCATCCGGATTAACGGCACCGTCGTCGGCGCCCTCGTGGGACTGATCATCCACCTGGTCACCGAACTCGCCTTCTGACGCAACGGGTGGAGCTGAGGGAAGCATGCGGGGCAACGAGGACGATCGCCGTGGCGACGAGCGTGGGAGCCGGCCCGGCCCGGATAACCGACAGCTCGTCCGGGGAGTGTCATGGCCGACGCCACCCGGTCGGCCCACCCTGCCGGTCGTCGGACTGATCATGCTGGTCTGGTTCGGACTGATCACCCGGATCGGCCACTACGACGTCGACGTCTTCCTGCGGGCCGGCGCGGCCGTGCGGCACGGGCTCGATCCCTATCCCGCCCCCGGCACGGGTGCGGTGTACTCCGGCTTCGCGTTCGTCTACCCCTACCTCACGGCGATGCCGTTCGCGCCGCTGTCCTGCCTGGCACATGCGGACGACATCTTCGTCGCGGGATCCGTGCTCGCCCTGCTCGGCGGGACCCACCTCGCCGGCGCCCGGGACTGGCGGGTGTACGCGCTGGTCATCGCCCCGTCGTGCACCATCATCGGGCTGCAGATGGGCACCCTCAACGCGTTGCTGTTCGCGGGGCTGGCACTGGCCTGGCAACGACGCGACCGGCCCTGGACCTGTGGCGGCGTCGTCGCGTTGCTCGTCTACAGCAAGCTGTTTCTCGCGCCGCTGCTGCTCTGGCTGCTGCTCGCCCGCCGGTTGCGGGCCTGGATGGTGGCCCTCGCCGGTCTCGGCGCCCTGTTCCTGGCCGGTGAGCTGCTCAGCCCGGTGGGAACAGCGACCTACGTCGGCATGCTGGACGCGCTCGCCCGGGCGGAGGCCCCGAACGGGCTCAGCCTCACCGGCCTGCTTGTCAACATCGGTGTCGCGATGGAGGCCGCCGCGTCGATCGCCCGGCTCTGCGCCCTGGCCGTCCTCGCGGTCTGCTGGGCGGCCACCCGGCGGGGCCACGACGAACGGCTGCTGTTCGCCGGTGCCGTCGCCGCCGCGATCCTCGCCTCCCCGATCGTGTGGAGCCACTACCTTCTCCTGCTGGTCGCACCGCTGCTCGTACTCAGCGCGCCTCGTCCAAGCCTCGCGGACGCCGGGGTCGGACCGGGCTGCCGGGTCGGATCCGGTGCCCCCATCGGGCCGGACCCCGCCGTGGGATCGGGCACTCCGGTGAGACCGGGCACCGCCGCGGGATCGGGCACTCCGGTGGAACCACCCACGTGCGTGGGGCCGGTCTCCCCCGGTCCGACCGCCGCGTTCGCCGTGAGCTCCTGGTTCCTCGTGACGCCCCACCGCAGCACCACCATGGAGCTGCTGGCTGTCACGGCGATCCTCGGGCCACTCGTGCTGAGCTCGCTGCACGCCGGTCGGACGTCGCGGCCGTCGGCCACCCGGCGACGGACCGTCGCGGCGGCGGGCGGGCGGGCTGCGACGCCCGCCAGGCTCAGGCTCGCGGTCGGGCTCGGGCTCGCGGTCGTGTTCGGGCTCGGTGACGCGGTGGTGAATCTCGCGGCGGGGCACAGCGCGGCCGGGCGGGTGGTGGGTGCTTACGGGACACTCGTCGGCGTCGTCACCCTGGTGGCCTGGGCCGGGCACGTCACCGCCCGCGACCGGGGACTGCGCACCGCGGCCGGCGACCCGCTCGCCCGAAAGAGCAACCCGGGACGAACCAGCGGGTGAGCCCGAGACGTACAGCCGCAGGATCGGCGTCTCTCACACTCCGCGTGGCGGAACGGCGATGTACCTTGAACAGAACGACGGCTTGCAAGGCCGTCCGCGCCCGGCCGAACGGTCGGGTGTGCGAGGTCGGTGCGAGCGCCCTAGCGGGGATGACCCGCCGGTGGGTCCGGTCGCGAAACCCGGCCGTACCCCCGGCCTCCGGACGATACGCGGACTGGTGTGGGACACCTCATCCAGTCCGGGTGGACCCATGGCGGCCCTGACCTGATCGGCGGATCCTCTGTCTCAGTACGGAAACTCCCAGTCCCACCCGGGCCAGCAGTCCCCCGGCTCCCAGCAGTCGCACGCCCCGCAGCGCCAGCCTCGCCCGGCCCGGGGCCGCGGCGGTCCGGGCGGTGGCGGGGCCCGGGGTGGCGGCCGCGGCGCCGGCGGCCGCGGCGCCGGCGGGCGCGGCCCGCGGTACAGCGGCTCCCGTTCCGGTGGCCCGGCGCGCCCGGCCGGACCGACCATCACCACGCGTGAGCCCCGGCCGCCGGCCGAGTCCTTCGAGGCCGCGGGCCTGCCCCGCCGGCTTATCAAGGCGCTGGCCGACCGGGACATCGCCGCCCCGTTCCCAGTCCAGGCATCGACCCTGCCCGACGTCCTCGCCGGGGAGAACGTCCTCGGCCGGGCCCGGACCGGCTCGGGCAAAACGCTCGCCTTCGGGCTGCCGCTGCTCGCCCGCCTGGCCGGCCAGGGGCCGGCCCAGCCCCGCCGGCCCCGTGCGCTCGTCCTCGTGCCGACCCGCGAGCTGGCCCAGCAGGTCAACGACGCGCTTGAGCCCCTGACCAAGGCGCTCAACCTCCGGCTCGCGCCGGTGTACGGCGGGACGTCCATCAGCCGGCAGATCTCCGCGCTGCGCCGCGGTGTGCACCTGGTCGTCGCCACCCCGGGTCGGCTCACCGATCTGGTGGAGCGCGGCGCGTGCGTGCTGGACGGGATCGAGATCACGGTCCTGGACGAGGCCGACTTCATGTGTGACCTCGGCTTCCTGCCCGCGGTGAAGGCACTGCTCGACGCCACTCCGGCGGACGGGCAGCGGCTGCTGTTCAGCGCGACGCTCGACCGGGAGGTCGAGGTGCTCGTGCGCGACTACCTGCCCGACCCGGTCCTGGTCGCGGTGGACTCCGAGGTCTCCCAGGTCACCACGCTCGCCCGGCACGCGCTCGAGGCCGTCGACCGGGCCGCGCAGGTCGCCCTGGTGACCGCGCTCGCCGGCGGCTCGGGGCGCACCCTGGTGTTCGTGCGCACCCAGCGTGACGCCGACTGGGTGGCCGAGTCGCTGAGCCGGGCCGGGGTGCCGGCCGAGCCGCTGCACGGCGGAATGCCACAGGGGGCGCGGACCCGGGCGCTGGCCGGTTTCACCGACGGCTTCTACCGGGTGCTGGTCGCCACCGACGTCGCCGCCCGCGGCATCCACGTTGACGGCATCCGGCTCGTCGTGCACCTCGGTCCGCCGGAGGACGCCAAGACCTACCAGCACCGAGGCGGACGGACCGCCCGAGCCGGCGCCGACGGTGCGGACGTGCTCGTCACCCTGCCCGCCGAACGCGGCAAGGTGCGCGGGCTGCTGCGCGCCGTCGGGATCGAGGCGAGGCCGATCCCGACGACCGCCGACGATCCGATCGTGCTCGAGCTCGCCGGGCCGCCCGCGCCCCGGATCAGCAAGGACGAGATCCCGCTAGCCCGCACGGGCGGCGGGCGGGGACCGCGCGGCGGCGGTACGCCTCGCGGCAACGAGCACCGGCCCGCCCGGCGAGAGGGGCACCGGTTCGGGCGGCCGGCGACCGGGCACGGCCGCCCGCCGCGCCGGGGCGCCGCTCCCGGAACGGCCTCCACCGCACCGGCACCGACAGCCTAACCGCCGGCTCCGGCGCGCCCCTGCGGGCCCGACCGGACGTCCCGCCCCGGCCGCGGGCTCCGGCCGACCGGCCCCGGTTTCGACCGGGCCGGTTGGCCGGTTGAACGCGCCTGACCAACGGCTCGCGCATGCTCTGCGCACGATCCGCGCATGCCAGGGCCATCCGACGGCCAATGAAGGGCGCAACGCATCGCCATCGTTCGGATTTGTGGTGTGACCAGGATCACTTGGAGACTTTGCGCGCCACGTCCACTCGATACCGTTTTAGGGACAGGTGTCGGTAACGATGGAAGGAGCGTTGCGCATGGAACAGGATGAGACGACCCACCTGGTCCCGGGGCTTTCCCTACCAGGTCAGCGGGAGACCGGCTCCGGCGTCCTCGACGGCGCGGAGGTCTTCGAGCCGGCCACGGAGACATTCTCGTTCGGGTCCGTCGCAAACCCGAACCGGCTCCGGCTCGGCGCCTCCCGGTCACTGTGACTTCTGGAGGTCGGCCGCCGTCGGGCGGCCGGCCTTGCTGTTTCACCGTCGGCTTCACCGCTGGCGGGTCTGTCGGCCACGAGGAGCGTCGTCCTACCGTCACAGCATGAGCAGCCGCGACGTGACCGCCCCCTCGGTCACCACACCCCCGGTGACCACACCCCCGGTTTCGGCGGACCCGTTCGGCCGGGAGAACCACCGGTCGTTCTGGGCCCAGCTGGACGGGCCGGTGCACTACGTCGACCTCGGGGGGGCCACCCGACGGCCCGCTGCTGCTGTGCGCGCACGGTCTCGGCGGCTCCCACCTCCCCTGGCTCGCCTTCGCCCCACTGCTCACCCCGGTCTGCCGGTCCCCCGCCTCGCCGCGGCGGTCCTCGCGTACCGCCGCGGCCGCTACACCCCCCACCAGCTCGTCGACGAGAACCTGCGGCGGCTCTGCGCCGACCCCGGCCGCGTCCCGCCGGCGGCGATCGCGGCGATGGTGCGCGCGCAGAGCGAGCGCGGCGGGATCCCCGGCGCGGACCAGGCGTACGTGGGAGCGGCGCGCTCGGTCGTCTGGTCACTGGTGCGCCCGGCCTCGCTCGCGCACATGGTCCGCACCGTCCGGCAACCGACGCTGCTCGTCCACGGCTCCGCCGACCGGCTGATCCCGGTGGGCGTGGCACGCCATGTCGCCGCGGAACGCCCGGACTGGCGGGTGGAGATCCTCGACAGGTTCGGCCACATGCCGATGCTTGAGGCGAAGGCTCACCGCCGAGCTGGTGCTGGACTGGCTGGGCCGGGAGGCGGCGCACGCCCGGCGGCGGCGGTGGCGGCCGACTGACGCCGCCGGGCATCGGACCCGCTGGCGAACGATCATCCATCTCGGACGAGGAGATCCACCGATGCGAGGCATGCCGCCCGTTGACGCGCTCCGCGCGGCACTGCGCGCCGCCGCCGGGCATGCCGACGCCTACCTGGCGGGTCTGGCCGATCGTCGGGTCGGCCCCAGCCTGACCGCCGAGCAGGTCCGCCGCCGGCTCGGCGACACGCTGCCGGCAGGCCCGAGCGACCCGGTGGCGGTCATCGACGCCCTGGTCGACGCGGTGGCCGGCGGCCTCACCGCGACCGGCTCGGGCCGCTTCTTCGGCTACGTCGTCGGCGGGACCCTGCCGGCGGCGCTCGCCGCCGACCTGCTCACCGTCGTGTGGGACCAGAACGCCGCCCTGGCCTCCCTCTCCCCGGCCGCCAGCGCCGTCGAGGCGCTGACCGGCCGCTGGATCGCGCAACTGCTCGGCCTGCCGTCGGGGGTGTCCGTCGGGTTCACCACCGGCACCCAGATGGCGCACGTGACCGCCCTGGCGGCCGCACGGCACCGGGTGCTGGCGCGGGCCGGCTGGGATGTCGAGACGGACGGTCTCGCCGGGGCGCCGCCCGTGCGGGTCCTGGTCGGTGCCGCCCGGCACGCCACCGTCGACGCCGCGTTGCGCCTGCTCGGATTCGGCACCCGCGCGACGATCGCCGTCGAGGCCGACGAACTCGGGCGGATGCGCCCCGAGGCGCTGCGGGCGGCCCTTGCCGACGAGAGCGGCGGGAGCGGGCCGACGATCGTGATCGCCCAGGCGGGGGAGGTCAACACCGGCGGGTTCGACCCCTTCGAGGAGGTGTGCGCGCTGGCCCGCGAACACGGCGCCTGGGTACACGTGGACGGTGCGTTCGGGCTGTGGGCGGCGGTGTCGGCGGCGGCGTCCCGGCGCGCCCTCGTCGCCGGGGTCGAGCGGGCCGACTCGTGGGCGACCGACGGCCACAAGTGGCTCAACGTCCCGTACGACTGCGGGATCGCGCTCATCGCGGACCGCGAGGCGCACCGGCGGTCGATGTCGGTCTCGGCGGATTACTTCGTCCTCGACTCCGCCGGCCGGCTCGACCCGGTCGACTGGACACCGGAGTTCAGCCGCCGGGCACGGGCCTTCGCCGTATACGCGGCGCTGCGCTCGCTCGGCCGGGCGGGGCTGCGCGATCTGGTGGACCGGTGCTGCGAGTATGCCAACCGCTTCGCCGTGCGGCTCGCCGCTCTTCCCGGGGTGACGGTGCTGAACTCGGTGGCCGGCCCAGCCGGGTCAGCCGGGTCAGCCGGCCCGGGCCGCGTCGTGGAGCTCAACCAGGTGCTGATCCGGGTGGTGGCAGACCAGGAGGGCGACCGGACGGCGGCCGGGCGGGCGGAGGGCGACCGGCTGACGGCGGCGGTCACGGCCGCGGTGACGGCGAGCGGCGAGGCGTTCGTGAGCGGCACGGTGTGGCGGGGGCGCACGGCGATGCGCATCTCGGTAAGCAACTGGTCGACCTCGGACGGCGAGGTGGAGCGGACGATCGCGGTGATCGAGGCCGCCGTCGCCGAGGCGCGGGGGACGACCGTGCGGGGGACGACCGTGCGGGGGACGACCGTGGCGGCGCCGAGCGGCGGCGGTACGCACCGCGGCGGTATCGCTTCGTAGTACCCGGCAGACACGACGGCGGAGGTGTCCGGACCGCGCGCGCGGGAAGGTCTGACGGTCCAACTCTTCCGTCCACCTTCACGTTCACACCGAGTACTCGACACTGGACGGGGCGGCTCGGCTGAAGGACATGCTCAAAGAGGTCTTCCGCCAGCAGATGCCGGCGGTCGCAATCACCGATCACGGCTACATGTACGGCGCCTACGACTTCCACAAGCAGGCGACGGCGGCCGGCGTCAAGCCCATCATCGGCTGCGAGGCGTACGTCGCGCCGGAATCCCGCCCGCTCAAGCAGCGGGTGCGCCGCTGACGGTGGAGCGGCTGCGGGAGGTTCTCGGCGCCCCTCCCGGGCGGACGGAAGTGCACCTGCGGCTGCAGACCGCGAGCCGCACCACCGTGTTCCGGTTCGACGACGCGCATACGGTCCAGCGCACTCCGGCCCTCATGGGCGACCTCAAGGCCCTGCTCGGCGCCTCCGCCGTGGCCTGAGCGGCGCGGGACGGACCGGAGCATTCCCGCTACCGAGGATCCCGTCGGGGATACGGACATGCAACACCCGACACCGTTGCGGCAGCAGGTTTCCGGGGGACGATGAGCCCAGGTAACAACCGGAGGATGCGCCGTGACGATCAGTCGACAGCCGGCGGAGCACGACCCTGCCGAAGCGACCATTCCGCGCCGGGAGCCGCAGTGGTCACCGAACGTGGCGCGGGCGACGCGCATCTTGTTCGAGAGCCTGATCGGGGACGACCCGCCGGTACGGATCGCGCTGTGGGACGGCTCGGTGCTGGGACCGGACACCACCACCCGGATCCTGGTCCGCTCGCCGGAGGCGCTGCGCCGCATTCTGTTCCGCCCGGGTGAGCTGGGCTTCGCGCGGGCCTTCGTCGCCGGGGAGATCGACGTCGAGGGGGACATCTTCGCCGCCCTCGCGGTGCGCCGAGGCATCGCCGGTGCCGGCTCGCGGCTGACCGGCGCGACCGCCCGCGCCGCCGCGACCCTGCTGCGCGAACTCGGCCCGCGCATGCCGGCCCCGCCGCCCGAGGAGGCCCGGCTGCGCGGCCGGCAGCACACCCGGGACCGGGACGCGGCGGCGATATCCCATCACTACGACGTGTCCAATGCGTTCTACCGCCTCATCCTCGGCCCGACGATGACCTATTCCTGCGGGGTGTGGGAATCGGAGCAGGTCGGCCTGGACGCCGCCCAGAACGCCAAGCACGAGCTGGTCTGCCGCAAGCTGGGCCTGCGTCCCGGCGAGCGGTTGCTGGACATCGGCTGCGGCTGGGGCAGCATGCTGATCCACGCCGCCCGCCACCACGGGGTCCGCGGCGTGGGGGTGACCATCTCGGTGGAACAGGCCACGCAGGCCCGCCGCCTCGTCGCCGAGGCGGACCTCGCCGACGTCATCGAGATCCGCCTGCAGGACTACCGGGAAATCCCGGACGGCCCCTTCGACGCGATCAGTTCCATCGGCATGGTGGAACACGTCGGCCGGGCGATGCTCCCGACTTACTTCGACCAGTTGTACCGGCTGCTGCGCCCCGGGGGGCGCCTGCTCAACCACGGCATCTCGTTTCCCGGCGACCCCGCGGGGGCCCGCCGGGCCCGGCCCGGCCTCGGCCCGGTCCCGTTGCCGAGGGGACGCGACTTCCTCCAGCGCTACGTCTTCCCGGACGGGGAACTACACGAGATCGGGGTCATGGTCTCCCTGATGCAGGCGGCCGGTTTCGAGGCGCGCCACGTCGAGTCCCTGCGCGAGCACTACGCGCTGACCCTGCGGGCCTGGGTACGCCTGCTGGAGAAGAACTGGCCGGCCGCGGTCGGCATGGTCGGGGCGGGTCGGGCCCGCGTCTGGCGGCTCTACATGGCCGGATCGGCGCTGAGCTTCGAGAGCGGGCGGACCCAGATCCACCAGACCCTCGCGGTCCGGCCGGACGCCGGCACCGCCGGCATGCCCCTGCGGCCCCGCTTCGAGTCGCCCACGACCGCACCGAGCCAGTCGACCGCACCGACGCCCACGACCGCACCGACGCCCACGACCGCACCGAGCCAGTCGACGGCCGGCTGACCCGGCTATGCCGCCCGGGAGCCCGCCCGGGAGCGGCGTCTACGATCGGAAGCGACGCCTATGCCCCGGGAGCGGCGGAGTCCGCCACCGTACGGTCGGACCCTTCGGTGCCGACGCTCTCGGCCCGCCCGGCGACCGCGTCCCCGGCCGTTGACGATCCGACCGTTGACGATTCAGGCATCGACGGCGCAGCGTCCCGGCGCAGCACCACCACGACGGCGATGGCCGTGACCGCCATGACCGTCATGGCAATCAGGGCGGTCACCGACATCGCGTCGACGTAGCATTCCTGTGCCACCCGCAGCAGCATGTCGCCAAGACCACCCGGGTGGAGGCCGCCGGGGAGCCGGTGGGCGACCTCCACCGCACCGCCGAGGGTCTCCCGCGCCGCGTCGACCGCGATCGTGGGCAGGCCGGACGGTGCCCGCGTCGGCACCTCGTTCCGGTAGACGGCGGTGGCGATGCTGCCGAGAACGGCGACCCCGAGCGCGCCCCCGAACTCGATGGCCGACTCGGACAGGGCGGAGGCCGAACCCGCCCGTTCGGGTGGGGCGTTGCCGAGCACGACGTCGGTGCAGATCGTGAGGACGACACCGACCCCGCTGATCAGCACGGCATAGGCGCCGAGCAGCACCGGCAGACCCCCGGAGACGCCGAGCCGACTGGCGATGCCGAATCCCAGCGCGGTGACGACCAGCCCCGCGCCAAGCGCGCCGCCCAGCCGCAGCAGCCGCAGCAGCCGGGGGGCGGCCAGCACAGAGATAATCATTGCGGTCGCCGGCAACATCGTCCACAGTCCGGCGACCAGCGGGGTCAGGCCCGCCACGAGCTGCAGGTACTGAGTGGCGAAGAAGCTGAACCCGACGAGGGCGAACAGGGCGAGGGCGTTGACGGCCAACGCCGTGCGCACGGCACGGGACGCGAACAACCGCGGATCGATCAGCGGTTGGTCGACCCGGCGCTGCCGGACCACAAGGAGGCCACCCAGGATCACACCGACGACGAAGGCGGTCATCGGAACGGCGGTCCAGCCGTGTTCGGCGATGCGCTTCATGCCGTAGACCGCGCTGAGGACGGCGGCGAGGGAGAGCCCGGCGCTGGTCAGGTCGAAGCGGCCGGGACGCGGATCCCGGAACTCGGGCAGGAACGCGAGACCCAGCACCAGCAGCAGGAGCATCACCGGCACATTGATCAGGAAGACGGCACCCCACCAGAAGTGCTCCAGCAGGAAGCCGCCGAGCAGCGGTCCCAGCGCGACACCGCCGGAGAAGCTCGCCGTCCAGATGGCGACGGCGACGCGCCTCTGGTCCGGATCGACGAACAGGACCCGGATGAGCCCGAGGGTCGACGGCATCAGGGTGGCACCGGCGGCGCCCATCGCCGCCCGGGCGAGGATCAGCATGACCGGGCCGGTGGCGTAGGCGGCGAGTACCGACGCGGTTCCGAACACGGCCGCGCCGTAGAGCAGGAGCCGGCGACGCCCGATCCGGTCGCCGACCGTCCCCATCGTGATCAGCAGGCCGGCGAGCACGAAGGAGTAGATGTCGACGATCCAGAGCAGTTGGGCGCCGCTCGGGGCGAGGCGTGCGGTGATGAACGGCAGGGCGAAGTACAGCACGGTCACGTCGATCGACAGCAGCAGGCAGGGCAGGGCGAGTACGGCGAGACCGGCCCATTCCCGGCGGCCGGCCCGTCGTGTGCCGGGGGTCGGCCGCATCCCGGGCATCGGTTGCATCACCAGGTCTGGCATGCGCCGACTATGGCGCGGACCGGCGCCCGGCGCCGGGGCCCAGTCCTGGATGCGGCGAGATGCGACAACGCACCGGGACGGCGGAACCTCCGGACGCCCCGATCCGCCGTGACCAGCCGCGTTGTTCCGCATCGTCGAGAAAACCCCATCGGGTCCATGAGGCGAGACGGCAGCACGGCAGCACGGCGAGACGGCAGCACGGCAGCACGGCGAGACGGCAGCACGGCACCCGTCTCAGTCGGAACGTCACGGGTCCGACAGGCGGAAGGACAGGTCGGCCGGGGGCACGGCCGTGTCGAGTTGGGCCTTCTGCAACCTGCCGGAGTAGTCCCAGTTCATCGACTGCCATCGGGTGACCTGGTCGAGGACCCAGCGACCGGACTGGCGGCTTCCGTTACCGGACCGCCCGTTGCCACCGAAGGGCAGGTGGGCCTCCGCGCCCGACGTCGAGGAGTTGACGCTGACCATCCCGGCCCGCACCCCCCGCCGGAACCGGAACGCGCTCGCCGCATCGCCGGTGTAGATCGACGACGACAGCCCGTAGCCGGGCAGGTTCGCCAGGTCGATGGCCTCGTCGAGGCTGCGGTAGGTGGTAACGCCGATGATCGGACCGAACGTCTCCTCGCGGAACACCTCGTCGTCCGGGCGCACGCCGTCGAGCACCACCGGGTGGTAGTACAGCCCGGAGTCGGGATCGCCGACGAAGCCGCGACGCGGTCCGCCCGGCCACCTTCCCGGCCCTGCCGGTGTCAACGGCGTCGATGAACCGGCCGACGTCCCGAAACCGGCCGACGTGATCCGTCCCACCGCGGTGGACCCGAAGATCCGGTGATGGTCCCGGATCAGGTCGAGATGGTCGGCGAACCCGGCCGCGAACCGGGCGTCGAGCAGCGGCCCGTACAGCACGTCCCGGGTCGGATCGCCGACGACCGCCGCGGACACGGCGGCGTCGAGCCGACGCACGAACTCGGCGTGCACCGACTCGTGCACGATCGCCGTACCCAGCGAGGTGCACCGCTGCCCGGCGGTGCCGAACCCGGCGAACACCGCCGCTTCGACGGCGGCGTCGAGATCGGCGTCGGGCGCAACGACCATCGGGTTCTTCCCGCCGAGTTCCAGGCACGGCGACTGCAGGTACCGGCCGCACAGGGCGCCGATGAACCGGCCGACCTCGGTGGATCCGGTGAAGCCGACCTTGTCGACGACGCCGGCCGCCAGCGCCCGCTCCAGCCCGAGCGACGTCGCCGCGCCGTCGGCGGGCACGAGGTTCACCGCGCCGGCGGGAACCCCGGCGGCGGCCATCAGCTCGACCAGGGCCTGCGCGCAGGCCGCCGCGTACTCGGCAGGCTTCCAGACCACGGTGTCGCCGGCGAGCAGGGCCGGCACGATGTACCAGGACGGCACCGCCACCGGGAAGTTCCCCGCTGTTATCACCATCATCACCCCGACCGGCTCCCGGAAGGTGAACAGCTGCTTGTCCGGCATCTCGGAGGGAACGGTCTCGCCGTAAAGCCGGCGTCCCTCGCCGCGGAAGAACTCGCAGGTGTCGATGATCTCCTGGACCTCGCCGCGAGCCTCGGCCGCCGGTTTGCCGATCTCCCGGGTGACGAGCCGGGCGAGCGCGGCGGCGTTGTCCGCGACGAGCCGGCCGAGATTGCCGATCACGCTTCCCCGGACCGGGGCCGGCACGTCTGCCCAGGTGCGCTGGGCGTCACGGGCCGCCACCGCGGCGGCAAGGATCGTCTCCGGGCCGGCCAGCTCGACCTCGGCGACCACGTCGTCGAGCCGGGCCGGGTTGGTCGAGGGCACCGTCCGGACCGGGGTGAGCTCCGCTTCGGCCGCGCCGGGCGGCGCGCACCCGTCCCGCGGACGTCCGTCCCGCGGACGTCCGCCAATGAGCGCACCAACCCGCCGTGGCCGTACCAGCGTCATGACGATCCCCCATCCGGTCCACCGGGTCCATCCGGCCTATCTAATCCGCCCGGCCCATCGGATCCGCCCAGCCCGTCCAATCCACCACCCGGCAGTCCGTCGAGGACCCGGCCGAGGGCCGCGATCCCGGCGGCGAGCTGCTCGGCGCTCACCGTCAGCGCCGGTCGGAACCGGATGGCCCGTTCCCCGGCGGGCAGCGCGAGGACTCCCTCGCGCACCCGCAGCCGCCGCAGCACCTCGTCCCGGACGGCGCTGCCCGGCAGGTCCACCGCGCAGAGCAGACCGCGCCCACGGGGATTACGCAGCAGCCGGGAGTGGCGGGCCGCGAGCTCCGTCAGCCCGGCAAGCATGCCCACGCCGAGCTCGCCGGCCCGGGCCATGAGCCCCTGTGCCTCGATAATCTCCAGGATGCGGGTGGCGCGGACCATGTCCACCAGGCCACCACCCCAGGTGGAGTTGATCCGCCCGGGCACGCGGAAGACGTTGTCGGCGACCTCGTCGACCCGCCGGCCGGCCATCACCCCGCCGAGCTGGACCTTCTTACCGAACGCGACGACGTCCGGGCGCAGGCCGAGCTGCTGGTAGGCCCACGCCGAGCCGGTGGCGCCGACACCGGTCTGCACCTCGTCGAGCACGAACAGCGCGTCGTGGCGCCGGCAGAGCGCGGCCATCGCGGCCAAGAACTCGGCCCGCAGGTGGTTGTCCCCGCCCTCGCTCTGGATCGGTTCGGCCAGAAAGCAGGCGATGTCGTGGGGATGGGCGGCGAAGGCGGCCTCGGCCTGGCCGAGCGCGACACGTTCCGCGGCAATCACGGCGTCGAGGGCCGGCCCCACGCAGGGAAACATCATCGCCGGGCAGTCAATGCGCGGCCAGTCGAAGACGGGGAAACGCTCGGTCTTGACCGGATCGGTGTTCGTGACCGAGAGGGTGTAGCCGCTGCGTCCGTGGAAGGCGTTCCGCAGGTGCAGAACCCGACGGCCGAGCGCCGCGGGACGGCCGTGTGCCGCGTTGTGCCGGCTCTTCCAGTCGAAGGCGCACTTGAGCGCGTTCTCCACCGCCAGGGCCCCGCCCTCGACGAAGAACAGATGCGGCAACTGCGGATCGCCGAGGACCCGGGCGAAGGTCCGCACGAACTCGGCGTAGGCGACGGTGGCGACGTCCGGATTCGCCGGCTTGTTGACCGCCACCCGGCCCAGCCGGGCGACGAAGCCCGCGTCGTTGACGAGGTCCGGCGGGTTGATCCCGAGCGGCGCCGAGGCGAAGAAGCTGTAGAGGTCGAGATAGCGCCGCCCATCACGGGCGTCGACGAGCACGCTGCCGCGGCTCATCGCCAGGTCGCAGACGAGGTCGAAGCCGTCGACGAGGACGTGACGACCGAGCGTGCTCAGCACTGCGTCCGCCGCTAGCCCCTCCGCCGGCATCGCGTCCGCCGACCGGGCACCGGACGCAGACACCTGGGCTGACCGCAAGGGCTGGGCTGACCGCAAGGGGACGACCATCCCGCTCTCCTCCCCCGGACCACTTTCATCCGGATCCCGTCGCCATCCCACGAGCCGTCTCGGCGACGTCGATCTTCTTACGAAAATATCCCTGCAAGATTACGCTACAACCTCTAATTCTTTCGTTCCATACCAAGCATTGGACAAATCTTCGCGCGAAGGTCGTCAGGGCGTAGCGGCGACGCGTCAACCACACCGCGAGCGGCGCGTCGACCACACCGCACACATAAAGTGGCGGACACTTGACACAGAGCGAAGGCAACGCCGTCAGATGAGTGCAGGGGACGGCACGGGAGACAATCGGCGCATCTCCACCCCGCACCGTCGCGAGGTGCGCCGGAACCGCCGGGCCACCCCGACACCCGGGCCACCCCGACACCCGGGCTACCCCGACACCCGACGACGGAGAGAAGGCAAGCGGCGTGCTGACGCCCCTGACCACGGACGATCCCCGACGCATCGGCCCCTACCGGCTGGCGAACCGCATCGGCGCGGGTGGGATGGGCGTCGTCTACCTCGGTTTCGGCACCGACGGCAGGCCTGCGGCCGTGAAGGTGCCGTCGGCCGGACTCGCCGACGATCCCGAGTTCCGGTCCCGTTTCCGGCACGAGGTCGACGCGGCCCGCCGGGTCAGGGGCAGCGCCGTCGCCGCTGTGCTCGACGCCGACCTGACCGGGCAACGGCCGTGGATGGCCACGGAGTACGTCGAGGGCAGGAACCTGGCGGACGCGGTCGCCACCCGCGGCCAGCTCGACGATCGACTGGTCCAGGGACTCGCCGTCGGTCTGGCCGACGCCCTGGTCGCGATCCATGCCGCCGGGGTGGTGCACCGCGACCTCAAACCGGCGAACATCCTGCTCACCTGGGACGGCCCGAAGGTCATCGACTTCGGCATCGCCCGCGCCGGGGACAACACGAGCCACACCCGGACGGGAATGCTGATCGGCACCCTGGTCTGGATGGCGCCCGAGCAGCTGCGCGGCGAGCGGGCCGGACCCGCGGCCGACATCTTCGCCTGGGGGGCCTGCGTCACCTTCGCCGCCGCCGGCCGGCCCCCCTTCCGGGGCGAACGGGCGGAGGCGATCGGCCTGCAGATCCTCACCGCGGAGCCCAACCTCGACGGGTTGCCCGCGTCCCTGGTCGGCGTCGTGCGGGCGGCCCTGGACAAGGAGCCGGCGCGCCGCCCCGCCGCCACCGAGCTGCTCGCCCGACTGGTCGGCCACGACGTCCGCTCCCCCGCCGAATCGGACCGGGCCAGCGAGACGGCGCTGGCCCGCTGGTGGTCGTTGCCGCCGACCCCGCCGGACGGCGAGGGTCCCCACGGGGGGTACCGCGACGCCGGCTACGGTCCCGATCCCGCCCACCACCGCGCGTCCGCCCACCACCGCGCGTCCGCCCACCACCGCGCGTCCGCCCCGCCGACCGTGAGCCACGGCGCTGACGGCTGGGAGGACGACGGGTGGCGCGTCGGGTCGGGCAGAGGCGGGAGCGGGGGCGGCGGGCGGCGTGGAGCCGTCGTGGCGGTGGCCGCGCTGCTCGCGGTGCTGCTCAGCGGGGGCCTCGCGGCGGCCCTGGTGCTCAACCGTAGCGACGACACGCCCACCATCACGGGGTCGACGCCAGACCCGCTGGCGACGGCGGGGACGGCCGCCGGGACGGCGGGGACGGCCGCCGGGACGACGGGTCCGTTGCAGGCCGCCGGGACGACGGGTCCGTTGCAGGCCGCCGGGACGACGGGTCCGTTGCAGGCCGCCGCGCCGCCCGCCACAACCGGGCCCGCATCGGCGCGGGCGCGGGCGTCGGCGTCAGCGAGCCCGACACCGGTGGCGACCACGGTGGCGACCACGGTGGCGACGCTGTCCGCCGCCGACGCCGCCGCCACGGTGCGCCGGAAGGGCTATGAGCCGGACATGAGCACCTACGCGGCCGACCGGCGACTGAACGTAGTGATCGGCACCGGCCAGCCGGCCGGGGACACCCCCCGGCAGCTCGCCTTCGTCTTCGCCGACGGTGAGTACCGTGGCACGGACACGAAGGCACCCAGCGCGCGCATCACCCTCCAGCGCCAGCGCAACGATCATGAGGTCGTGCTGCGCTATGCCACCTACGACCCGCGGGACCCGGTCGATGCCCCGTCGGGCCACGCCGACGTCCGCTTCCGCTGGACTGGCACAATCTTCTCCACCCTGGACAAGATTCCGCCGAGCGACCCGAATGTCTCCGGCAGCCGACGGTAGGGCCGTCCGCCGGGGTCCGGGTGGCGGCGGGCGGTACCGGATGGCGGGTGGCGGATGGCGGTGGCGGGTGGCGGACCCGAGGCGCCCGCCTCCGCGCCCAGCCGCACATCGCTGCGCTGGAAGCATTACGGTTCAGGGTTAGGGGTCTCGCGGGGCCGTGGACGTCGCGGATGCCGTGGACGCTGTGAATGACGCTGTGAATGCCGTCGACCCACGGACACCGGTGCGGCGCGGGCCGGCGGCCATCGGGCCTCGGCCCGTGCCCACCGCCGACGAAGGAGTGAGCTTTCGGGTGAGCCCCGGCATTCCGAGTCTCACGGCCGAACGCGGAACCGAACGCGGAACCGAACGCGGCGATCAGGACAGGCGGCACGATGCTGACCCCGCTTGTTGACGACGACCCGCGCCACGTCGGCCCGTTCACGATCCACAACCGGATCGGCGCTGGCGGCATGGGCACCGTGTACCTCGGTTTCAACGCCGACGGCCGGGCCGCCGCGGTGAAGGTTCCCGACGCCCGGTTCGCCGACGACCCCGAATTCCGGGAACGGTTCCGCCGCGAGGTGGCCGCCGCCCGCCGGGTGCACGGCCGGGCGGTCGCGGCGGTACTCGACGCCGATCCCGAGGCCACGTCGCCGTGGCTGGCGACCGAATACGTGGAGGGCACCAGCCTCGCCGACGCGGTGCTGCGCCACGGCCGGCTGGAGGAACGGCTGCTGCACGGCTTCAGCGTGGGACTCGCCGACGCGCTGATCGCCATCCATGCCGCCGGAGTGGTGCACCGCGACCTCAAGCCCTCGAACATCCTGCTGGCCTGGGACGGCCCGAAGGTCATCGACTTCGGCATCGCGCGGGCCTCGGGGATCCCCAGCCACACCCGCACCGGGATTCTCATTGGCACGCTGGCCTGGATGGCGCCCGAGCAGCTGCGCGGGGAACGGGCCGGGCCCCCCGCCGACGTGTTCGCCTGGGGCGCCTGCGTGACGTACGCGGCGACGGGACATCCGCCGTTCGCCTCCGAGCAGTCCGACGTGCTGACCAGGATGCGCGAGGACCGACCACCCGACATCGCCGGCGTGCCGGTGAAGCTCGCCCCGCTGGTGCGCGCGGCGCTCGGGCGTCGGCCGGAGGAGCGCCCGAGCGCCGCCGAACTGGTCCGCAGCCTGGTCTCGGACTCCGCGGTCCGCACCCCGGCCGACGCCGACCGGGCTGCGGCGTTGGCCCTCACCCCCTGGCAGGCCCGCCCGCCGCTGAGCGCGGGACCCGGCAACGGCAGCAACAGCAACGGCGCGCCGCTGGACCCTGACCGGCCCGATCAGCCGACCCATCCCCTGGCCAACCGGCCGACGCCACCGCCGGGCGACGACCAGTCGTGGCGCACCGTCCCGGTGCCCCGCCGGGGCGCGGACGGCTCGGTGCAGGATCCCGCCGACGGCGGCGCAGCCGGTCCGCCGCGACACCCGGCGGACGGCGGGCTCCTCGGCATGCTGCTCGGCCGGCTCCCGGCGTCCTGGCGGCGGCAGGCACCGGGCGCGCACGGAGCGCTGCCGGTCGTCCTGCTCGCTGGAATCGTCGGGCTCGTCGGGCTCGTCGCCGCGCTCATCGGGGCCGGCGGCTCCGATCCCCAGGTGGAACCGGCCGCCCCCGCCCCGTCGTTCGGCCCGGCGGCCCCCGGCGGCCCCGCGAACCAGCCGCCGGCCGGTGCTCCGCTGTGGACGCCGGGCACCCGGCCCGGCCCGGCTCGGCCCGGCCCGGCCAGCCCACCCCCGGTCGGCGACGAACAGCCGATGACACCGACGGACCCGGGCACTGCGACACCGGTACCCACCACGGCGAGCGCGCAGCCGAGCGCCACGCCTACGAGCCGGCCATCGCAGCCGACGGGCGCCTCCCCGACGGTCGCGCCGACCCCGTCGCCGAGCCCGGGCGCCTCGACCACGGCGACAAGCTGCCCGACGGGCGCCCCAGTCGGGGGCGCGACGACCGCACCGCCCTGCTGAACCCGCCGCACGGCCGCGTCACGCCACCGTCCGGCGTCCTGGTGCTCATCCACCACGCACCGGAGACTCTGACTGTGGCAAACCGGCTACGCGACCGCCGCCTTCGGCTTCGCCACAAGATAGCGAAGCGATCGGATCTAGGAAAAATTTAGGAGAACGGAACGGTGATGCAGGCCGCCCGCGGACCGGCGGATCCGGCTTCGCCGGGCATGCCACTCGTCCCGTGCTCGTGGAGCACGACGGCCCTGGCACCGCCGGCTCGGAAGTTCCAGTCGACGACGGCGAACGCCTGGCCGTTGCCGTCGGCGTCCGTACTGAAATCCAGCCAGACCTCGTTGTGTGGATTGGCGTACGCCGGATCGACAGAGGGTTGTACCGGGTCCGGCACGTTCTGGTAATGCGGCCCGGCCGCCGTACCCGTCGCGCCGCACGCCTTCTGATGAACATGCGCCCCGTACCTGTGGCCGGGCAGCAGCCCCTGAACCACCAAGCCCACCACGGTACGAGGTCCGCCGGCCGCCAGTACGACCGCCCCGGCGCCGACCGGAACGAGATGCCGGTCGTAGGTGACGGCCGCCGGTGGCTGCTTCTCGTTCCAGGTCGTGAACGCGACCGGCTCCGCGACGACCCTCGTGGCGCTCGGAGCCGCCGGTGCCACCGCCGAGGCCGCAGCGGCGAACAACGCGGTGAACAAGCCGAGGCCGGCCAGGGTGATCGACAGACGCCGTCGCATGAGGATCCTTTCAGCGGCTAGTTCAGTGGCTCGGGAACGCCGTTCACGTGGGACGAGCCTAGCCTGGCCACGGGTTTCGGGAATGCTCAACACGACCTGAACGGAAACGTGGGGCCGAACGGGGGTGCCCGGCTCACCATCCTCGGCGCGAATCCGAGGAAGTACCCAAGGACCGGGGCAGCACCGACGCCATATTTTGCTCGGACGCCACGTTTTGCTCAGGCATGGTCCACCCTTCCTCAGGCATGGTCCACCCTTCCTCAGGCATGGTCCGCTCCCAACGCCGGCCACCGGCTCGGGCGAAGAAACCAGCCAGGCTCGGCATGCGCCCGGTGGCTCAGGCGGGCACAGCAACGGTCAGGCCTTCCTGGGCGGCGGCGGTCGACAGGCGCTTGTCGTAGCTGACGAAGACCAGTGACGGCGCATCGAGCCGGAGCGCCGTCGCGAGATGCAGGGCATCCAGCGAACGCAGCAACGGATCCGTCAAGGCCGCGGCGGAGACCATGATCGGTTGGTCGATGGGCACGAGCGTGATCCGCGACAGGACGTCGGGGATACGGGGAAGAGCGGCGGGGTCGCTGCGGCGCAACGCTCGGGTCACTTCGAGCATCACAAGCGCGGACGACACCGCGACGCCTGGCCGGACGGCAAGCCAGGAGCGCAGCGCACGCGTCCCACGCTCCGGATGGGTCAACTTCATCAATGCGCTGGAGTCCAGATAATTCAAGAAGATTCCCCGCGTAGCTCCGCCACCACGTCCACGGAGTCACGGCCGTCCCAGCTGCCCGTAGACGTCGGTTCAGGGAGATCAGCCAGGCTCGCGGTGGGGACGGTAACGCGCCCCTCGGCAACGAGTTGGTCCAGGTAGTCACTGCCCGTCTGCGTCAGTTCGGGCACCAGCCTCGCCCACGGTCGTCCGTTGCGAGTGATGACGATCGATTCTCCCGCGTGCGCACGGTCAACCCAGGTACCCACGGCGTGGCTGAGATCCCGCATGCTCACCACAGTCATACCTGAAGTCCAACAAGTGTTGGACACCCGCTGGCCCCTCGATTCCAGGATCAGCGGGAGCACCGTCCCCGGACGGCCACTCGTCCCCGGACGGCATCGCGCCCCCGGACGGCATCGCGCCCCCGGACGGCATCGCGCCCCAGCGCTCGGCGTGGACGGCGTCGGCGAGGGGACGCCGCCGGGCCCAGCCATGGCGTTCGAGGTCGGGAACGTGCTCAAGATGGGTTACCGGCCCGAGGCAGAGCCACGCCACGGGCCGGATGTCGGCGGGGATGGCGAGCAGATCACGAACGAACGGCTCCCGGTAGAACGACACCCAGCCCACCCCGAGGCCCTCGGCGGTTGCGGCGAGCCACAGGTTCTCGATCGCCAGGCACACCGAGTACAAGCCGGCGTCGGCAATGGCGTGCCGCCCCAGCACCGCCGGCCCGCCGCGGTGCGGATCGTAGGTCACGACCAGCGACAACGACGACTCCAGGATGCCGTCGATCCTGATCCGGGCGAACCGGGCTGCACGCTCACCGGCCAGGGCCCCGGCGAAGACGGCGCGCTCGCGGTGCACATGGGTGTGGAAGGCCCGCCGGGACCGCTCGTCGGTGACGAGGATGAAGTCCCAGGGCTGGCTGAGGCCGACGCTCGGCGCGGCGTGAGCCGCCCCGAGCACCCGGTCGAGCACGTCGGCGGGGATCGGCGCGCCGGTGAACTGGCCGCGCACGTCGCGCCGCCGGTGCAGGACATCGTAGAGGTCCGTGGGGCGGAGGTTCGTAGGGTGGCTGTCGGTGGGCATGGCAGGCTCCCGCTGTCCGGCCGCCCGCACGACGACGGGCGACGTCGATGCGGGGCCGGTCTTCGGACTTCCGGATCAACGCCGGCCGTCCGCCTTCCCGGACCCGAGGGCCCAGTGGCTGCGCGACGCGCATGGACGGCGACTTCCCGGTTACCGCGGCGGGCCCGTGCCGGACTTTCACCGGCTTCCCGATTCTCCCCGGTCCCCCGGGGCACCCCGCTCATGATGCCATTGGGGACGATACAGGATAAATCGACATACCAAGGTGACGGCGATCCGTCGACCGGTGAGTTTGGGGGACCTGAGCACGGTCTGCGGGAAGGTCATCCCGGTCTGGCAACGGAACAGGCGGCTCAAGGTACGTTCACTGTACGTTCACTCGCCCCGACGGTGGCGCCGAACTCGGCCCGAGTCCGCGGATCGGCGGGATCACCGGCCAGCGCCGCTGTGAGCGCGGCGACGCGGTCGTCGCGCGGTTGGGGCAGGCCGAGCCGTAGCTCGGTCACCTGCCGCAGCGAGCGCAGCGGGACGGCTGTCAGGTCCGTCGCGGTGAGCGCCCGGATGATCTCGCACAGCAGGGGGTTCCGGCTACCACGGTCGGAGCGGGGGACCCGAACGGATCATCCATGTCCGGGAAGGCCAGTACGTGCATATGGGTGGGGGTGCGCCTGGTGCGCGTGGTCACCGACGCGATCCCCCGCGGCGACCCGGCCAACATCGCCGCGGCCGGGCTGAAGGCGCGTCAGGACGCGTGCTCGTGCTGACAGGCAACCCGCGCGAAGAGAGCTACCGCGGCGTTGCAGCTGGTCAGAGGAAAAGCTGGTCGAGCGTGTCGGCGATCAGGACGCGAGCGGTCCAGGTCTGGAGCTGGCCGGCGGAGGCGTCGTGCACGGCGGCGAGCGCGGCCTCGGGAAGCGGACCGAACTTGAGGGTCAACAGCTGGAGGAGCGACTCGACACGACCCTCGACGCGACCCTCGACACGACCCTCGGCACGGAGCATCTCTGCGATGGTCATGTAGGCATCCTCCGCCTCAGGTCCAAGGCCGGCGATCAGGTCATGCAACTCGTCGCGGGCGTCCGCTTCTCCGACCAGCTCAATGTAACGCAGCAAAGTGGCGAACTCCTCCCTGCCATCCGGGCCGTCGAGGACCGCGCGCAGTTCGTCGACCCACGGTCGCAGGTCCTGGGCGAGCCGGGGGTTACCAGGGACGATCTTGAGGAGGAGCAGAGTGAGCCGCACCGAGTGCGTCAGCGGACGCTCCCGCAGCTCCCGCTCGTCAACGCGAACCAGGTCATCGAGCAGGAACTGGAACCGGGGCAGATGCTCCCGCCAGGCGCCGGCGAGGTCCGGAGCCAGGTCGACCAGGTCGAGCACCTGAGTCGGGGCGACCCACGCGTGCTCGTTGTGGTGCACGACCAGCGGGACCACCGCTGGCAGCCGGGCCGCTTTGTGATGGTCTGCCAGGTAGCGGTCCCAAACACGCACGACGTAACGCAGCATCCGGAACGCCATAAGCGGGTCGCTGCTGCTCTGGTGCTCGACGAGGACGTAGATGAACGCCTCATGGCCGTCAAGCGGAGCGGTGAAGAGCAGGTCGGTGTGCCGCCACCGCAGCGTGGCGTCGACCAGGCTACCGGGGACAATCGCCAGCCGGTCGAGGTCGAGGCGGGCCACAAGAGCCGCCGGCAGCGTCGCGCGCAGCTGCGACGCCGCGTTCGACGGCACACCGAGGACCCGGCGGAACACCGCGTCATGCGGCGAAGGCGGACTCGACATGGCGGCACCGTACCGGCGAACACCGACATCCCAGACGGCGCCGCACAGCTAGCTCCCGATCCACACGGCCAACGGGGGCGGCGCTCAAGCCGTCTGCCAGACTGGCGGCAACGATAGCGCCGAGTTCCCAGCACGCCTCGCGTACCGCGGCGTCCACTTCGCCGACGATCGACAGCGGCTCACGCCGGCGCTTCCACTTCAGCCCCGTGGTGACACCACCGCCGCGGATCGCGCCGGTGGTGTCGCTGTTGCCGCGCGTACGGCCGGCCTACGGTTGCCTCAAGCACGGGATAGTAGATCTGCTCGCAGATTTCACCGAAACTCGGGTACGCGACGTGGCCACGCTACGTGTCCGCGAGGTCGAGACACCACGGCCGGCCACGTAGAAGACAGCGAGCCCGGCGCCGCCGCTCCCACGTCCGAGGTCGAGAATTTGCTAAACTCTGTCTGTGGACGAATGGGAAGTCCGCGTGACGAACGAGTTCCTGGCCTGGGTCAACGAGCTCGATCCGAGGTCCAGGGCGCTCGTCGTCGACGCGATCGATCGGCTGGCCGATGCCGGGCCAAGCCTGGGCCGACCACTGGTCGACCGCCTGGTCGGCTCGGAGATCCACAATCTCAAGGAGCTCAGGCCAGCTTCCGCGGGCACCTCGGAGATCCGCGTCCTGTTCGTCTTCGATCCCTGGCGCTGCGCCATCCTGCTGGTCGGTGGGGACAAGTCGGGCGACTGGTCCGGCTGGTACCGCACGGCGATCCCACGCGCGGAGACGCTGTACGCCGAGTACATGAAGGAACGGGAAGCCGAGGAGGGCAGCTCATGACCAGATTCCCCCGGTGGAACGACGTCCGCGCCGATCTGATCGCCGACGCCGAGGAGACCCTGACCGAGGCCCGCAGGCGCAACCAGGCCTACATCGACGGCCACCGCCTCGCTGAACGCCGCAGGCTCCTCGGCCTGACCCAGACCGAGGTCGCCGAGCACATGGGTGTCAGCAAGAGCCGGGTCTCCCAGATCGAACGCGGCGACGTCTCCACCGTCGACGTCATCGCCCGCTACGTCCAGGCCCTCGGCGGCCAGATCCAGATCACCGCCGTCTTCGGCGACGATCTCTACATCCTGCGCGGCACCGACACGCCCGCTGCGTGACAGGCAACAAACCACGCCCCCGCACTGTCTGGAGCAAGCGGCCTGGGCCGGGTTTCCTCGGCGAGACAGGACAGAGCCGCAGGCCGCCACGGGCACGGACCTGGGGTCGACGTGGGCGAACACCGGTGGTGCGGGTACCCGGCCGGGCGGGTCCGGACGGGTGAGTGTGGTCGCCGATGGTCTGCTACCGCCCCGGGTGGCGGCCCAGGGCTGCTCTACCGGGCCCGGACCTGGCGTGGTGGCAGCGGCCGGAAAGGCATCGGCTGGCAGGACTGCCGGGATCTGCTGGCCGCCGCGCACGCCCAGCTTCCCGGGGGCCGGATGATCCTGGTCTGGGACGGGGTGAACATCCACCGCCAGGCGGAGATGGCCGCGTTTCTCCAGGAACACGCCGATGGGGTGAGCGTGGTGGCGTTGCCGGCCTATGCCCCCGAGCTGAACCCGGCGGAGGGGTGTGGTCACAGATCAAGCGGACCGCGCTGGTGCACCTGGCTGCCCGCAGCCTCGACGCCATCACGATCATCCTATCGAGGCGTCGCTACGACCGTTTGACCCCGCCCCCAGTCAAGTGTCCATTCACGGGTGACGGCTTGAGCAGCCCCGTGTTGATGTTGGTTTAGGTGGCGAGAGCGTGTGTGGGGCTGGCCGCGCGCCTGGCTGGCATCCAGGGCGTACCGGCGAGGGCGAGGCGGATGGCGTCGACGGCGGTCAGGCCGTGGTCGCGGGCGGATACGAGGTAGGAGCGCACGCGTAGGTAGGCGGCCATGGTGGGGGTGTGCCAGTAGCCCGAGACGGCCTGGTGGCGTTTCGGGAGGCGTATGGCCTGCTCGCTGGGGTTGTTCGTCCATGGGATCTTGAAGTCGGTGGTGAAGAGCCAGACCTGGTCTGCCTTCGCGGCGAGCCGGCGGGCCAGGACCAGGCCGGGATGGTTCTTCTCGTCGGCCCAGGGGCGGGACATGTTCGTCAGCTCGCCGATCCGGACGTCGGCGTCGTAGCGGGCCCGCAGCGCGTCGATCGCGGCCTGGCCGAGGCGGCTGTTCCCGGCGGCGCGGGCGGCGACGACCAGGCCGTTGGCCTCGCGGAGCAGGTCGATGAGCCGGCCCGCCCACTTCTGGACCTTCGGCGCGAGGATCAGCACCGCACGCAACGCCCTGATGAGATGGGCACAGCACAACTGCACGCCGGCGAGCGTGGGGTCGTACTGGTGCCAGCCGGCGTAGTCGTCGCGGGTCAGGTAGCCGTGCCAGCCGGTGAGGACGCCGGTGGCGTCGATCGCCCCGGACGAGCGGGAGCTGATCGCCGCATACCAGACCAGCCCGGGCGCCGGGGTGCGCACCACCAGCAGGTGCGGGGTGCCCGACAGGGCGGTGCCGGTGGCCTCGTCACGATCCTTGCGCAGCACGTTGACCGGCGACTCGTCCCCGCACAGCACCGGCTCGGCCCGCAGCGCCGCCTTCATCGCCTCGTCGAACCCGGCGGCCTTCAGGTCCTGGGCGAGCCGGGCGTTCGCGCGGGCGACGAACCCGGCCGACACCGGCACCCCGAGCAGCGCGCCGATGACCATCGCGGCCCGCTCGACCGGCACGTTGCCCTCGGAGGCGAGCAGCACCGCCGCGCCGTGCAGCCTGGGCCCGTAGGACACCGCGCCCGCCGCCGCGTGCCGCACCCCCGGAACCACGGCGGTGGTGACCTTCGCGCAGCACGCGCAGCGCCGCCGAGGCAACACCCACTCGACCTTCTCCAGCACCGGTTCGAGTAGGTCCCAGACCTGCGCCCACCCGTCCGCCAGCACCCCCGCGTCGGACAGATCCGCCTGGCACGACGAGCATTCCGACGGCGGGTCCGCCGACAACGACCGGTCCGGCGTCTCCTCCCGCGCCAGCCCCGCCCCCGGATGGCCCGGCTGCCCACCCGGCTTCCTGTCCTTCGACCGGACCCGCTCCGAGGACGCCCACCGCTCGGCCTTCCGCTTCTCCCTCGCCCCGACCGGCTCCTTCGACGGCGGCACAGAGGAGTTCGTACTGTCCATCGACAACCGCCGACGCAGCTCGGCGAACTCGAGCTCAAGCTCCTCGACCCGCCGCACGGCCCGGTCCCGCTCGGCGCGCACCGCGCCAAGCTCCACCTCATGCCGCGCGGCCGAGTCCTCCACGACCCGACGCAGCCGCTCGTTGACCGACACCAACCGCTCGTTCGCCGCCACCGACGCGGCCTGCCCGACGGCGAGTTCCTCGATCCGCGCCTCGGCAGCCGCGAGACGCGACTCCCACGACGACGCGGACAGCTCAGCCACAACCCTGATCATCCACGCCCAGCCACCAGGATCAAGCAACGGCCACAGCACGTCCCCGCAACACAAACCCCAAGGTCAGCGGGCTACCCCGGCACACCCGTGAATGGACACTCTCTGGCGTCAAGGTACGGCGGTGTTGTTTTACCACTCGGCCGTCCCTGGCCCCCAGGGTGCTCCTCGCTGGTAGCCCTCAGCGGGTTTCTCTTTGGTGTCATACCAGGACAAGGGAAGTTGCGTGCCGAAATGGAGAGCAGCTGTGAGGAGGGCATCAATGTGTGTATTAGATACCATGAAGGCGCTCATGGCGGAGTTCCTTGTTTACTGTCCCTCTTAGCCGAGCACCGGCCGCGACCCCTTTGACTTGTAAGGGGAGGGGTAGGCTGACGAAAGGCATTGACCGACATCCGGATGCCCGGTAAGCTAAGAGTGAGTTTTTCCGTTAGTGCTTATTGCGGCTCCCGTTCCAGCGGGCAGCCGCTTTTTCATTTGCGCCGCTTCAGGGCGGCCGGATGCTCGGCAAGCGGCGGTGCCGGGGCCGCTTGCGACCACTCAGGACGCAATGCGTGACCTCGATGGCCAGGCAGACGACGACGAACATGCGCCAGGCTGCGCGGGCCAGCTCCACCGCCCAGGCTCGCGCGGAGTTGTCGAGGGCGGCAGGCTGGTGCAAAGTGCCTGTACTTCTGTTGAACGACCGTCCCAGCAGCACCAGGACGGTCAACTATGGCCGTCCTGGAGGTAGCGGACACCTCCTCCGCCCAGCACGGCGAGTGCTACGTGTACCCGCCGCCATACATACGGCCGGAGTAGCTGGGCCGCCTCCTCCGGGGAGCAGAAGCGGACGGCCGCCAGCTCCGGGTCCACGGAGCGCAGCCCCTGCGCTTGCTGCTGGGTGAGGGCGCCGCCGTCGAAGACGAAGGCCAGCAGGTCATCCCACGGCCCATGCGGTGAAACCCAGTCCACGCACAGCAGGTCACCCACCTGCGGATCAAGACCGAGTTCTTCCTTCAGCTCGCGCCGCAGGGCGTCCCGCGGCGGCTCGTTGGCTTCAGCCATCCCGCCCGGTAGATCCCAATCCGGCTTGTATGTCGGATCAACCAGCAGGAGGCGGCCGGCTTCGTCGCGGATCAGAGCATCAGCCGATACCCGCTTGCGGGCCTGGCGGGCGTTGCCTTCGGCCAGGTGGGCGAACTCGGCGGCATCGCGGCCGGCGTAGCTGGCCTCCCACTCCTGTTCGATGTTCATGAAGCCTCAGCCGGCCGGGGTCGTGGCAACGTCGTGGTCATCCGCCCAAGAAAATTGGCTACGGGCCCAACAGCTCCGTGAGGTTCAAGCCGGTGGCCAAGGGCCCGAAGCTGGCCGACGACGCGATCGGATGCCAGATGCGGCGTCACGTCGAGCACCTGGCCGCCGGCTTCACACGCCCCCTCAAGGTCGCCGGCCCCAAGACGCACCGTGGCCAAGGTCAGGTTCCCGAAGGCCCGGCTACGAACCCGGTCGGGGCCTCGAAGCTCCAGCACGCGGGCAACCTGGCGCTCGGCTCCGGCAAGGTCACGAAGATCCCGCAAGCAAATGGCGGCCTCAGCGGCCAGCGCTGCTTCGTCGAATGGGCTCAGCCACTCGTGGCCACCGGTGGCGGCACGTGACAGTTCCAGTACGGAGGCCCGGAGGGCGGTCAAGCAGTCGGCCGGTGCTCCGGCCAAGGCGCTGCCCCTGGCCTTCATGGCATGAAGCCGGGTACGCAATGCGCCGCAGCCCGGATCATCCGGCACCAGGGCAAGGCCAGCCTCGGCCAGCCGGACGGCGTCGCGGGGACGGTCATCCTCCAAGGCTAGGTGACTCTGGCTCACGAGGGCTTGGGCACTCAGGGCTTGGTCGCCGGCGGCGGTGGCAAGGCCGAAGGCCTGCACGAAGTGCTGCCCCGCGAGGTCGCCCCGCTCGTCGTCGTAGGCCAGCCGGCCATGTCCGTCAGCGACGAGGCCGCCGAAAATACCGCCGACGGCGGGTGCTGGTGGCCCACCAGCTGCGGAGCAACTTCGGTCTGGATGAACCGCACTACCACTGGGTACAGCCGCCCGCCCCCGAGCTGGCGGTCGGCAGCCCGGAAGGCCAGGGCGGCGGCGCGGATCGTCTCCAGGGCTCCACCCTCGACGGTGGCAGCGATGGAGCCGTAACCCGGTCCACCCATCCAGGCCGGCGTGGAAGACGCCGCCAGGGGTACCCGCGGTTGCCCGGGAAGGTCGAACCAAAGCAGGGCAGGCGGCAGCCGAAGTGTCCTGGCCCAGTGCGTCAGGCGGTCCAAGTCCCGGATGGGCGGGCCACTCTCGATCCGGCTCACCTGGGCCTGGGTCAAATTGAGCCACCCACCAAGCCGCTCCTGGCTGATGGGCCGGCGGTGGTACGGGCTTTGGCGGTAGGCCACGGAGATCAGGCCGATGTGCTGGGCCGCGAAGGCGTCGCGGAGTTGATCGGTCTGCCAGAAGTGATCCGGAAGCGCCGGCGGGCCTTCGGCTTCCCGGCGGACTCGCCCCAGGCATCCGGTGCAGCGGGGGCCGGCGTTGTCGGCGGCCAGCCGGGTGCCGCACTCGCAGTAACGCGCGGCCAGCTCCGGCATGTGATCGCTCCCGTGGGATGCCGCCTGGGTATCAACGTGATCGAGAGTGTAGCGGCCAAAAGTCCACCGGACGGGAGCCGGCGGTCACCACCCGCCGTTCCTTCGATGTGGGATCATGACCGGGTGACCGCACCGGCCCTCATCCTTTGGGACGTCGACCACACCCTGCTAGAGATCAAGGGCGTCAGCCGGGACATCTACGCCCGCGCCTACCAGCTGGTAACGGGCAGCCCCATGGAACAGCTGGCCGACATGACCGGCCGCACGGAGCGGGCGATCATTATCGAGACGCTCCAACTCGGCGGGATCACCGAGCCGGAGCCGCTGCTACCGGCCTTCTACGACGCCCTGGGCGAGGCGGCCCGGCAGCTCCAGGACCGGATGCGGGGCGCCGGCCGCAGCCTGCCCGGTGCTGGGGAGGCCATCGCGGCTCTCGTTGCCGATGGTGTTGTGCAATCTGTCGTGACGGGCAACCTGCACTCCATCGCCGAAGTCAAGCTGGCCGCCTTCGGGCTCACGGAGCATCTAGACCTGGCCGTGGGCGGCTACGGCGACGACGACAGCGACCGGGCCGTGTTGGTCCGGCTGGCGGTTAAGCGGGCCGAGGCCGCCCACCAGGTGAGCTTCCCCCGGCCCAGGGTGGTGGTGATCGGGGATACGCCGCACGATGTCAAGGGCGCCCACGATGCTGGTGTGCGGGCGGTGGGCGTTGCCACCGGCGGCAGCACCGTGGCGGACCTCGAGGCCGCTGGGGCCGAAGCCGTTTTGCCGGACCTCACCCGGCCCCGCGCCCTCCAAGCGGCCGTCTTCGGCCTCGTGGGCTAACTGCCGGGGCCAGCGGTCGCCAGGCGGAACCGCTCGCCGAAGTCCCGCGCCGCGGGCACGGTGCCGAAGGGCTCAAGCCCGTCCGCAAATTCTTTCAGGCGCAGAGCTACCCGCGTCGAGCCGATGGCTTCGCTCAGGGAGAGGGCATCGGCCGCCGTCTGGCAGGCCTGCTCAACGTCGCCCGCCTTCAAGTGGCACTTCGCCAGCCGGGACAGGTAATGCACCTGGTCCCGGATGCGGTGGGGTGTGCGCTGGGTAAGCAGGCCAATGGCCTGCGTCAGCGCCGAGGCGGCCTCGCCGGTTTGGCCCAGTTCCAGCAGGCAGGCGCCTTCCTGGGCGGCTACCTCTACCTCGTCGACGTAGGACACCCACATGGGCTCGTCCCGGTGGCCGGCGGCCTCGAAGTCGGTACGGGCGGCATCCAAGGTGCGGCGGCAGCCGTCCTGGTCGCCAACGCCGGCCTGGGCCCGAGCCAGGCGGGTACCCAACATCGTCTTGGTCAGCGGCGTAAGCCCGGCCGTCCCGGAGGCGAGCGCGGTTTGCGCTAGCGACAGCGCCGGCCCCCGCCGCCCCCGGTAGGTCTCCTGAAGGCTCATATAACCCAGGGCGCTGGCGGCCAGGCCCGGTTCGTCGCTCTCATGGGCCACGTAGATGGTGGTGGTGAAGTAGCGGCGGGCCTGGGCGTGGTGGTCAGCGTCCAGCGCCAGCCACCCCGTCATCTGGGCGAGCTGGCCGAAAGCGAGCAAACCATCACCGGGGTCCTGCTCCACCGTCACGGCCATCCGGGCCACGTACCGGGATAGGGGCAGATACAGGCTGTCGCCGCCCAACTCGTCGTCAAGCTGCAAGAACAATTGCAGCAGCAGTTCGGCGCTCTGGCCCGTAGTCATGCCCTCGAAGGCGGAAATGCCGATGGTGGGGCTACGGGTCTCGCCGGCGGCCAACGGGAGGCGCCCAGCCGTCAGGCTGCCCAGCAGCGCCGGCAGGTCCGGCCCCGCGGGTACCGGCGGCGTCGGGGCCGCCGCTACAGGTGCGGGGCGCTGCTCGGGGAGCTGGAACCACAGCAGATGAGCGGGGATGCGCAAGGTGCGCGCCCACATCATCAGCCGGTCCAGGTCCTTGATCGGCGGGCCGGACTCGATGCGGGATAGCTGCACCTGGGAGAGGTCGGCCCAGCCGCCAACCAGTTCCTGCGCCAGCACCCGGCCGTGCCAGGGGTTGCGGCGGTAGGCGGCGATCACCCGGCCCATGTGCCAGCTGGCCAGGGCGTCGCGTAGTTCATCGGTCTGCCAGAAGTGATCAGGCACCACCGGGGCCTGAAGGCGCAGCTGCTCCTGTTTGCGCTGGCAGGGGGCACAGGACCCGGCCGCGTTGTCGCGGGCGAGACGGCTCCCGCAGGAGCGGCAGTACCGGCCTGATGCCCTGTCCATGCCCCCGGCCGCTTCCACTCGTGGTCATCCAAGTGCGCTCGGCAGCAGTGTAAAGGGGCATTGGTCACGCCAGGTGGGGAACTGGAGGCGGCACGTATAGCCGTCATACATGGCCCGGCATGGCCGCATCCGTCCCGCCCGCTCACGCTGAGGACCAAGGCGCCCGGGGCCGGGTAGAGGACCCTGCTCCCCGGCCTCGGGCGCCCGTCCACATCAGTGGATCTTCCTGCCAGGATTGGAGGCACCGGTGGATGCAAACACCGGAAGGCAAGACTCCGTACTGGGGCCGCTGGGCAGTGCGGCGCTGCGGCTCATCGCCGAAGGGCTCGGGGCGGCGTTGGGACGGCTGGAAGCCGCTGGCGTCGTCCTCGCTTGCGACGCGGGCGACCTGCCCACCACCGCTGTACAGCAGGCAGCCTTGGAAGAGCGAACCGAAGCCGTCACCGCGGAACTGCGCCGGTTGCACGGCGAGGCGCGGCGGATGCTGGCCCGCCAGCGCCGCACCCCTGCCGCTAGCCTGTCCCGCCGGGCCTTCCTCATCTGGCCGGGGTTCCTTCCGAGCAGCCAGGCCACCACCCGCTTCACCGCCTCATGAACGGCCGCCCGCCGTCCTCGGCGGAGTGCCAGTCGGCGCGGACGGTGTACGGCTACATCAGCTCCGAGCACGCCGACGAAGCCGAAATCGACCGGCTCCACGACCAGCTCACCGCCCACGCGCAGGCCGAAGGCTTGGCCCTGGCAGAAATTTTTGTCGACCGTTCCATTCCCCCGGGGCGCATCGTGCGTCCCGGCCTCACGGTCCTCCTCGAAGCCGTCATGAGGTCGGAAGCCGCCGGGGTCCTGGTGGCAAGTCTCGATCACCTCTCTCCCTTGCCCGCCGTCCGGCAGGCCATCGAAGTGGAGATCGAGGTGTTGGGCGCGCGGGTGCTCACCGTAACGCCCGCCGTCCCTTCGCCGAGGTCGACATGAACCTTCCGGCCAGCACTGCACCCCAGCCAGCCGCTCACCTGCGCGCGAGCGTCCACCAGTTCACCACCACCACCACCACGGCCCCGGCCTTGGCGCGGCAAGCGGCGGCCGAGCTGCTGGAGGACTGGGGGCTTACAGATCTTCTCGACACCACGGCCCTGTTGATTTCAGAACTCATTACTAATGCCGTCCGGGCCACCCAAAGTTCCGGCGGCGGCTCAAGGCCCATCGTATCCATGCGCATCAGTTGGGCCGCCGGGAGCCTCATACTTGAAGTCTGGGATCGCAACCCGAAGCCGCCCGAACTTCAGGTTCAGTATCTTCACGGTGAGAGTGGCCGGGGCCTTCACATTGTCGAAGCCCTGAGCACGGCGGCAGCCTACTACCCATCACCCACCGGAGTTGGCAAAGTGACCTGGTGCCAGATTGAGGCACCGGCACCGCCCGAATCCCAGGAGTCGCACCCGCTTCTCCCGCACCGTCGGGCTACGGTTGCACGTGCCGATCCTGGGTTGGTTTTCGATGACATGGCAGTTCTAAAACGGGTGCTCGCTGGCCTGCAAGCCCTGGACAGTCGCCTACCCCGGAGTGACGCCATGAGATAATAGCGCCAATATCTTCGCCCAATACCGTCGTACTTCCGGAGTTTCCTCATGCCGTTTGCCGCAGACCGCTGGATGACCGAGTACCCCGCCTGGCTTCCCGCAGCAGATGGGGTACGCCGCGTATTTGCGTTGCCTGGCGGCCCGGTCTTGGCGGAGGTTCACGGCGGCAAATTGACGCTCGCGGCACTGGGCGATGAGGCGGCGGAGCCGCTGGCGGATGTCTTCGGCTTGCCGGAGGGAGCAGCTAGCGAAGTGCCGGAGCTCGCCAAGGAGCTGGCTGGCCTCGGGCTGGTGGGACGTTTCCGCAACCCCTCGCTGTGGGAGGCCCTAGCGACCGCGATCTTGCGTCAAGTCATCCGGGCGGGGCAATCCAAGAAGCTCTACCGGGCACTATGTGCGGCCCACGGCGAGCAAGTGGCGCTGCCGGACGGTGGCGCGTTCGGCCTGTTTCCGAGCCCCGAAAAAATCCTAGAGCTAGACGACGAGCAGTACGGAGAACTAGGGCTAGCTTTCAAGCGGCCAGCGCTGCGGGCCGCCGCTACGGCCTACCTGGCCCACGGCGAAAACTGGAACCGCCTACCCCTGGCTGCCCTGGTCGACGAATTGCAAAGCGTCCAGCGGATTGGCCCTTGGACGGCCGGCGCTGCTGTTGCTGACTACACCAATACCTGGGACCTCTACCCCTACGCCGATCTGGCCGTACGCACGTGGGCGGGGCGAGCTGCCCCAGCGCACCATTGGTTCAACAATGAGCGTGCCTTCGGTGCCCAGTGGCGGCATCTGGCGGGGGAACACCTATCAACCTTGACCATACTGACCCTCGCTTGGGGTTCATACCGTGGAGACATTGGATGACGGCCCCGTCCTGGGCGCCGACCTGAACCAGCCGCTCGACGCCGTTTTTATTAACGCCCCGCTGCGTGACTACGGCGTCCGCCCACGGGTAAACGACTTCACGTTGCCCGTGTTGGGCATGGCCTACATCGCAACCTACGCGGCGGCCCAAGGCTTCAACGTCGGCGTGCTCGACGCCGAGGCTTTGGGGCTCGGCGTCAAAGAGACCTATCAACTGGTGAACCGCCTCGGACCGCGCTGGGCCGGTTTCAACCTCCTGGCCCCCACCTACGAGGTGAGCGCCGAAATCGCCGCCGGCTTGGACCGGGACATCATGGTCATGATCGGCGGGCACCAGGCCAAGGCCATGCCTGCCGCCATCATCACCGACCCCCGTTTCGGGGCGCTGGAGGCCCTGGTGCTGGGCGAGGGCGAGACCCGCGTGGCTGAGCTGTTGCAGGACAAACGCTCCCGCGCCGACCTGCCCGGCGTGATGTGGCTCGATCCCATCCTTCGCCAGCCTGTCACCGGCGGCCGTCCGGGCGCGGGCCACCACCTGAGCCCGGATGTGGACCGCCTGCCCTTCGTCGACCGCCGGTTTCTGGTGGGCGACCCGTACCAGGCGCCAGACGGCCGCGTCGAGGCCAACATGGTCGGTGCCCGCGGGTGTCCTTACGATTGCTCCTTCTGCGGCGCTGCTGTTAGCGCCAACCCAGACATCACCATCCGCACCCGCACCCCGGCCGGCATCATCGCGGAGATGGAGGTGCTGCACGCCACAGGCGGCGTGACCGCCTTCCGCTTCGTCGATGATCTTTTTCTCGGTTACGAGCGGTTCATCCGCCAGTGCATGGAGGCCTTCACCGCCGCTCGCCTCGGGGACCGCTTCGTCTGGGACGCCACCGGCCGCATCAACATCCTGCATCGGGTCGACAACGCCCTGTTGGATGTGCTGGCCGCCAACGGCCTGCGCGAAGTTGCCCTGGGCGTCGAGTCCGGCAGTGAACGGCTCTTGAAGTACATGGGTAAGCGGATCACCCCGGACATGACCCGCTCCGTGGTCCGCCGCCTCAACGAGCGCGGCATCTCGGTGAAGGGATACTTCATCTTGGGCTTCCCCACCGAGACGCGGGAGGAGCTGGCGGCCACCGTCCGCCACGTCAGGGAGTTGTGGGAGGTGGCCGACGGCCAGCCGGGGAACTTCCGGGCCTCCGTCTTCGAGTTCCGCCCGTATCCGGGGACGCCGGAGTGGGACCGCATCGTGGCTACCGGCCGCTACCAGCCCGCGCAACTGCTGGCCTACACCGCCGTTGACCTCACCGAAGGCGGGCTCGACGAGGCCATGCGCGGTCGGGATGAGTTCAACTTCTCCGTGAACATCCAATTCGGGGAGGCCACCGTGGATGAGGTGCGTGCGGCCCTGGTGGAGCTGTCCCGCGAGCAGCCGGGCATGCTCCGTCCTCAGCTCCGCGAGCTCGACTCGCAGACGGCCGTTCTCCACCAACACATCCGCCAGCGCCTCACCACCAGCAACGCCGCAAACACCCGACTCGACAACCGCCACGCACCGCAGCAAACTATCCCGACCAGCGAACCGTCACCCACGGAGACCATCAGGCCACACCCAGTCCCCCCAGCCACCGCCAACGTCGATCAACTCAACGGGACTTCCGACTACGTACGTCCGACTGGCACCACATGGCCGGGCCCTGGGATCGGCCACTCGACGCCATCGCGGTGGGCTCCCATGGACGAGCCCACCAGGAACTGTTCGTCCTCGTCGAGGGCGAGGTCTGGCACCGCTGGTGGATGCCCGAACCGCAATGGTCCGACTGGCACAAGCTAACCCGCCTGGGCATGACAGCGACGGACATCGCGGTGTCCTCCCTCACCGAAGGTCACCTGGAGGTATACGCGCTCGACGCCACCGGCCGGATGCGACACCGGTGGTACTGGCCCGAGCCCGGCTGGTCGGACTGGACGGACATGACCACTCCACGCGACGACACCACGCCCCCACACATGCCGCTACCGGAGCAGAGCAGCGCCTGACCGTCGCTTCCGACACGACCACCCGCCCCGTGCGGACCGGGTGGCTCACCGCCATCGCCGCCGGCTCCCACTCCGACCGCCACCAAGAGCTCGTTGGTATAGACCGAGACGGCACGGTTTGGCATTCATGGAACTGGCTGTGCGACGACGGCCTGCCGAACTGGCAGGCCTGGTCCACCTGGGACCCCTGGCACGCAATGCCTCCCGTCCGCTGACGCGTCCAGACAGCACTCGCCTTCGGCCGGTCCCTCCAGGTCTCTTCATCAGGCTGGCCGCTGCCGTGGCGCCGAACTCCCGACAGGCTCCGCGGGCAGCCGCGTCCACCTCGACGATGATCGAAAAAGGTTCGTGGGGTGCTTCCACTTCAGTCCGGTGGCGATCGTTGCGACGGCGCGAGTCCCGCCGGTCGTATAACTACTGCCGTGGACCTACCGCGCTACCGTGGACAGCGCGTACGGCCGGCCTACCGCCACGTCGAGGCACGGGTAGTAGATCTGGCCGCAAAAACATGAGGAAAGTCGCGTGCGCCGTGCGGTCACGTTCAGTGCCATACCGGCACGCCCGGGTCAATCGTCCATCAGGCTGGCCGCAGCTGTGGCGCCGAGCTCCCAACAGGCCTCGCGTACAGCGGCATCTACCTCGCCGATGGTCGACAGCGGCTCCCGAAGGCGCTTCCACTTCAGCCCGGTCGCGATGGTCTCGACCCCACGGATCGCACCGGTCGTGTCGCTGTTGCCGTGGACATACAAGGCGTACGGCCGGCCGATGGTCGCCTCAAGCACGGGAAAGTAGGTCTGGTCGCAGAACTTGCACAAAGTCGCATGCGTCGGATGGTTACACTACGTGTCCGCGAGCGTGGCCGCCATGGTCGCGCCCAACTCCCAGCATGCTTCGCGGGCAGCAGCGTCGAGCGCTCCCACCACCGTCAGCGGCTCCCGCAAGCGCTTCCACCGCAGCCCCGCAGTGATCGTCTCGACTGATCGCACGGCGCCGGTGGTGTCGCTGCCGCCGTGGACGTAGAGGGCATACGGCCGGCCGACGATTGCTTCAAGGCAAGGATAATACACACCATCAAAAAAGTGCTTCAAAGCGCCCGACATATAGCCGATATTCGCCGGAGTACCAAGAATATACCCATCGGCAGCCAACGCATCCGAGGCCGTGGCTGAGAGTGCCGGCCGCACCTCAACCTCTACGCCCTCGATCTCGTCCGTCCGAGCACCCGACAGAACCGCCTCCAGCATTTCCTGCATGGTCGGGGACGGGGTGTGATGGACCACCAGCAGCTTCGCCACAGCCATACCCTACCAAGCTAAGGCCCACCCCCTCATACGAGAAGGTGGGCAAGTGGTTAGGGACAGGTACACGGGCTATATACCCAGACGCGCCTCCGTGCAGCATCATGGCCGGCAAGGTGGTGGATCGCATCCATGTAGCGCGATGCCGCTTCCATATCCCCGAAGCGGTGATGGGGAGAGGTCCAGCCGCCCGGTTCCCGGTAGGCGAGATGAACCTTCACATCCACCGGAATTGGTAGGGCCTCAATCTGGGGAGCCGGATACCCTAAGCGCGCCACACGACGTCCAAGCGGTCGGGGTCAGACTGACTGAACCGCCCCGGTCTCCACCGAACCCGGGGCGGTTCACCCGGGGCGGTTCACCCGGAGCGGCCACACAAGACACGCTCTTAATATAACTACCCGCGCTTTGACCGACCGAAAAACCCGCTACCAGCTACCAGCTGGTCAGCGGCGGGCACCGCTAAGCTGGAGACCGACCACTCCGACGATGACGAGGACCAGCGAGGCGACCTTTAGCGCGTTCATCGATTCGCCGAAGACGGCCGCGCCAATGACGGCCATGGCCGCGGTGCCGGCCGCGGACCACACCGCGTAAGTGAAGCCGATCTCCAGATGCTGCAACACTCGAGACACGAAAAAAAATGACAGCGGATAGCAGACACAGACCATCAGGGTCGGCCAGAGCCGAGTGAACCCGCTGGTCTCCCGGAGCGCCAGCGTTCCAGTGATCTCCAGCACTATAGCGACGATAAACTGCACGATGACGGCCACACCCGGACGATATCGGCGCGCCGGATGGCCGTCACCCCGGCCAGGGAGTTCAACCCGTTCGGCTCGTCGATCGGCTGGCGGTCACCAGTAGCGGGATGCCGACCCCGTGCCGGGCACTCGCCTCCGCGAGCAACGCGGCCAGCCAGCCCAGCGCGTCCAACGTCCACTCGGCGAGGGCCCCCTGGAAGGTGACCCGGTGCCGAGCAGGTCCCTGCCACAGTTCATCGATGACGGCGGGTTCCAGCACCGGATGGTCGTCGTTCGCCGGAGAGAGCGAGTCATCCGAGAAGACGTGCTGGTCGAGTTTGCGCAGCCAGTCGAGCATCGCGGGGGCGGCGGAACGGATGGCCGGGTCCTGCCCGCCGTCCACCGTCACCCGCACCCGCGTTCTGTGCCGCGGGGCGCAGTCGGCGAACCAGCCGGCATCCTGCAGTAGACTTCCCACGGCGGGTGTCCGTGGCGAGATCCCGAGGCCCTCCACCGGCGACACCTGCACCGGCAGCAGGAGCTGCACCGGCAGCAGGAGCTGCACCGCCGTCAGCCGCAGCGTGCCGATCCGCGCCACGACATCGTCCGCGCAGGCCAGGAACGGCTGCACCGGCAGGGGGCGGCGGTTCGGGACCGGTTCGGTCAACGACACCTGGAACCAGGCGGCGCGGGACGGCGACGCCCCGGCGGCGGCAGGCCGGTCCTGCCCGGCATCGTTCATCCCCCACAGGCCGCCGGAGGCGTCCGGCATGGCCTCGGTGAGCCAGCCCAGCGCGGACGACCTCGCGACGAACAGGCTGTACGCGTCGGAGGATGCGACGAAGGGATCCCGCCACGGGTGCGGCGCCAGCTCGCCGTACAGGGAGGCGAACAGGGTGCCGGCGGGCCCGGCCGCGTCACCCTCGTGCACTACCGCCGGCACCTGATGTTCCGACCCGTCGTGACGAGTTTGTTCGGGTCGTCGGGCACGCCCACCAGATCCACGTCGATGACGCTACGCCACCCTGTCAGACTGCCGCTCCTGCAGTGGCCCCGCCCGGTCGCCCGGTTTCCGGCGCCGCCGCCGGACTTCACCGTCGACCGGCCCACCGCGCCGACGTTCCGCCACGTGCCGTCGCTGTAGTACTCCTGCAGCTGGACGGTGACGACCGCCTTGGTGACGTCGCAGTCGATGTTGACCCACCAGCCGTGTCCGGACGCCTCATGAGCGGAACTGGAGACGTGTACGTCGTCGCCTCTGGTCTCGAAATAACACACCCGCGCGGATTTCGTGATGCCGGCTGGGGAACTCCTGCCCCGCAGGCCATCCGCGCCGACCGCGCCAGCCGCGACCGCGGAATCCGGGACGGGCGCGGGTACCGGCCCCGCCGGCGCCGCGATCGCCGCGGTCACCGAGATCTGCGACGTTCCGATCAGCACGGTGCTCGCAATGCAGGATCCCACAGCGAGCCCACGAAGAGAGTGACGCACAAGCGCACCTCCGAATCTGGTAGAGCAGCGGAAAGAATACCACGTGCCCGGGACGGAAATTGACGACACGCACGGCACCGGCCCCACCGATCCCATCCGGTGCCGGTGGTCACAAAAAAAATTGCATCGCCGCCATGCCGCGTCAAGCAGGCAGCCGTCCACCCGGCCCGTGTCGGACCCTACCGGTCGCCGACGGAAATCTTTTTCACATGGCAGACGAAAACGGCTCGCGCAGGCGTTTCTAATTCAGCCCCGTGGTAATCGTCTCGATGCCGCGCACGACGCCGCGCACGACGCCGGTGGTGTCGCTGCCGCCATGGGCGTGGAACGCGTACGGCCGGTCGGCCGTACGCCGCGCTCCCGTCGGTCTGGAGCGATCCCGCTTCCGTGGACCGGGGGTGTGAGACGGCTACGCCGAGGCCCGGCGAGCAGGACGTTCCCGCTCGGATCACACCGGCGCCCACCAGCCGGGATACATCACATCCGGTTCCCCGGGCCGGTACATTACGGCCATCGTGTCCAACATGCGCGGTCCAGGCGATGCGCCGCGGCGGCTCGACCGGCCGCTCGGCGGCGTACACCCGGTCCCGGCGGTCCCGGCGGTCCCGCTGTCTCCGACGCTCCCCGACGAGGCACCCAGCCCGATGAGTACGCCCGCGCGGGGCGGCCGCCATCCCGCCGGCGCGTCCGGCCGCCCGCCGGCAGCCGCCCCGCGGGCCGGCTCCGCCTGACGGACCGAACGATCCGTGTTGCTCTTCATCCCGCTGGCCCTGTGCGCCGCGTTCCTGCTCGCGTCGTCCGCGGCTCTGCAACAACGCGCCGCCGGACGCAGCCGGTTCGCCGCCCGTGACGACCGGACGCACGCGCTGCCCGGAATGGGGCATCTGGTCGACCTGGCACGCGAACCGATGTGGCTGCTGGGCTGGCTGACAAACGTCGCCGGGTTCTTCACCCAGGCGCTCGCCCTACACCTTGGTTCCCTCGCCGAGGTGCAGCCCCTCATGGTCACCCAGTTACTGTTCGCGCTCCCGCTGGGCCTGGTCCGCACCCATCTACGGATGGCGCGGGGAGCATGGTGGGCGGTGGCATCGATCTGCGCAGGCCTCGCGCTGCTCCTCACGGTCCAGGGACGCCTACCCGCCCATGCTCCCCTGGACGAATACCGGCTGGCGCTGACCATCCTCGCGATCATTGCCCTCGCGGCGACGCTGACGGTCTTCTCCCGCGGCCGGCGACCAGCAATGCGTGCGGCGATGCTCGGAGTCGGCGCCGGGCTGTTCTTCGCGCTGAGCGCCCTGCTGATGAAGCAGGCCACCGACGAGACCCTGAACGAGGGGATCGCTACCACCGCGACCCACTGGTTCGCCTACGCCCTGTGCGGAGTCACGATGGCCAGCCTCGTATTCGGGCAGATGGCGTTCGCCGTGGGTCCGCTCGCGCCGACCGTCACCGCCATGAACATCACCAATCCGACGGTCTCCTACACTCTCGCCGTGCTCGTCTTCGGGGTACCCGCCCCGGACACCCCCGGGGTTATCACGGGTGTCACGGTGGCGGCTCTGCTGGTCGTGGGCGGGGTCGTCCTGCTCGCCCGCTCGCCCGCCCTGCCACGCCCCACCCGTCGCCTGCCTGACGTCTCTCGCCACGATGCCCCCGCCCCGATGCCCCCCTCCTGATGCCCCCCTCCTGGCGGGCGACGAGGTCGAACTGTTACCGGTACTCGCGGAAGTCCAGCCTCCGGCCATCGAATGGTTCGCGCTGGAAGGGCTGCACCTGACGAGCGGGAGTCTCAGCGCCTGGCGACGGCAGGTTCGATCATCTCCTCGGCGGGGCAGGACGTCCGGGCAGGATGACGGGGACGACGGGCTCCGGGGACCGCCGCGGTCGCTCCGCCTGGTGGCGGCCGACGCGGGGCAGGCCCGGGGCGGGATCCGGGGAGCTGGCATGGGAACATCATCCGCACCGTTGCGCTGGACCACCCGATGCGTCATCGCGGGCGGTGGGCCGGCGGGGATGATGCTCGGTCTGTTGCTGGCCCGCGCAGGGGTGGACGTCATCGTGCTGGAAAAGCACGATGATTTTGCCCGTGACTTCCGCGGTGACACGATTCACCCGTCCACGATGGCAGTGATGGCGGAGCTGGGCCTGCTGACGGACTTCCTTCGCATCCCGCACACCCGGGCCGCCACGCTGGCTTTGGATATGGCGGGCCGGCGCCGGACCGTTGTGGACTTCCGGCACCTGCGGACGCCCTGCCCGTTCATCGCCCTGATGCCCCAATGGGACTTTCTCACGTTTCTGGCCGAGCGGGCCGGTGCCTATCCGACGTTCCGCCTGGCGATGAGCACCGAGGCGACCGACCTGGTCCGGGCGAATGGACGGGTCGTGGGCGTGCGCGCGGCCGGCCCCCTCGGGGAGGTCGAGATCCGGGCGGATCTGACGGTGGCCGCCGACGGCCGGCACTCGACCCTGCGGTCCCGTGCCGGCCTGCCGGTGCGGGAGCGCGGCGCTCCCTTCGACGTCCTCTGGTTCCGGCTGCCGAAAGACATGGGTGACAGGTCCGCGAGCGGCCGCCGGGCGGCGAGGGACGGGAACGGGAACGAGGAGGGGAACGGGCGTGGGGAGGAGAAGGGGAACGAGCGTGGGGAGGAGGGAAACGGGGACGGATTCACCCTGGCGCACCTCCGCAAGGGCCACGCCCTGATCACCCTGGATCGACGCGACTACTGGCAGTGCGGCATGGTGGTCCGGAAGGGGTCGGCGCAGCGGCAGCCAAGGACGGCCGGCGGGCTGGCGGCGTTCCGTGCGCAGATCACCACCGCGGCGCCGGCGCTGTCCGGTGCCGTTGACGACCTCACCGACTGGGACCAGGTGAAGACCCTGGTGGTGCAGGTCGACCGGCTTCGCCGATGGTTCCAGCCGGGTCTGCTCTGCATCGGCGACGCCGCCCACGCGATGTCCCCGGCGGGCGGCGTCGGGGTGAACTACGCCGTCCAGGACGCGGTGGCGACGGCGAACCTGATGGCCGTGACGCTGCGGGCCGGGCCACCCGAGCCGGCCGAGCTGCGGCGGGTGCAGCGCCGGCGGACCTGGCCGGTCGTGCTCATGCAGATGATCCAGGTCCGGCAGGGCGCCTTCCTGGTACGCCTGTTGGGTGACGACGAGCGGCCAGCGCACGGCGGCAGCCCGTCGCGCCAGGTCGCGCGTGCCCCCCTGACGAACGCGACGACGAACGCGACGGCAAGGACGATGACGGGGGCGGTGCGGGCCGGGATGTCCAACCTGGTGACGGCCATGATGTCCTATGGGGTGACCGCCACGGCGGCGCCGCGGATCGGGCGGGTGCTCGGGCGGGTACTCGGGCGGCTACTCGGGCGAGTCATCGGCATCGGATTTCGGCCCGAACACGTCCGCACCCCCGACGTGTTCGCCGAGGATGCCGGATACACCAAGAATGCCGGATACGCCAAGAATGCCGGGTACGCCGAGGGCGTCGAGCGGGCGAGATGACCCCCCACGCCTCGCCGCCCGTCCGTCGCAGGCGGTGTCGCCTCAGCGGTTACCGAACAGACCGCCTAGGCCGCCACCGCCGAAACCGCCGCTTGGGCCGTGACCACCGTGACCGCCGTGCTGGTTGCCCTGGAACCCGCCCTGACCGAGGCCGAACTGTCCGGCGAGACCGGCACCCGCGAGCGCGTTGTACGGCGGAAGTAGCTCGCAGGGCTGCACGATGACGAAGCCCTCGCCGGTGAACTGCATCTGCCAGCTCTCCCCGGTGTTCCCCCGGGGTCGCCACACGGCCGAGGACGTCACCGCCGCCTGCATCGAGACCTGCAGGCTCGATGACCAGCCGACGACCGCGTCGGCGTCCGCGAAGTAGTAGTTCTGATGCGTTACGTGCATGACCAGCGGCGCCCCGGACGTGCAGACAGCGACCCGGCCGTTGCCGCGCAGCTCGACCTGGTAGCTCCCGACACCGGCGATGCCGACCTGGCTGTCCACCCGCACCAGGTCCCAGGTCAGGTCGGCGTTGAAGGCGAGCACGTTCTTGCCGTCGACGGTGAGCCCATCACCGACCAGGTCGAGGATGTGGATGTCCTGCGCCTGGTTGGCGAGGAAGACCGAACCCGATCCGGAGACCTGCATGAGGTTCAGGCCCTCGCCGCCGCTGAAGAAGCTGTGGAAACGCGAGCCCCAGCCCTCCCAGTGCGCGTCGAAGTTCGCGGCACCCTGGTAGGCGACCATCGCGCCCTTGCGGGCATAGAACTCCCGCATCCCGCGGGCGCCAAGCGTCGCCTTGAGCATCTTGCCGTTCTGCAGGGAAAACGGCTCGTCCGAGGGACGCTCGGGATTGTCCAGGAGACTGCTGCGGATGCCGCCGGCCGGCCCACCGGAGCCACCGGGAGGTGTCCCCTGGCCCGGCGGATAGCCCTGGCCCGGCGGATAGCCCTGGCCCGGCGGATAGCCCGGACCACCGCCGGGATAGTTGCCCTGCGGACCACTCGGGTGGCCGCCGTACATCCCGCCCTGCGTCATGTCGCCGTCCCCGTCCTCTCCGCGGTGCGCTCCGCCGTCCGGCGCCGGTACCCGGCCGCCCGCCCCCACCGTGCCATCGCGGCCTCAGCCCCGCACCGAGAAGGTCGGCCGCTCGTCCTCGCTCGGTTGCACGACGACGAACCCCTGGCCGGAAAAGCCGAGCTGGAACGCCTCCCCGGAGCCGCGCCCGATGAGCCCGCCGAGCCGGGCGGTGCGCCGGGGCTCGACGCGCAGCCCATCGGTGTAGGCGACGAGGGCGTCGGTGTCGACGTAGGTCGACGCCTCCCGGGTGTCGAGCACGATCGGACTGCCCTTGGCGGTCAGCGCCACCCAGCCGTGCCCACGCACCACCACGTTGAACATCCCCATTCCGGACAGCATGGTGATGCCGCGGACCCGCTCGATGCTCCACTGCAGCCCGGCGTCGAAGGCCAGGATGTTCTTGCCGTTGACCGAGAGTCCCTCGCCGGCAAGCTGCGCGACGATGACCTCCTTGCCGTAGTCCGCGAGGTACAGCAGCCCCTGGCCGGTCGCCGTCATGAGCGGAACGCCCTCACCCGTCGCCCAGGAGGAGGCGATCCGGCCGAGCTGCGGCGGCTGCGGATTGAAGTCGATCAACCCCTCGTAGGCGATCATTGACCCGACCCGGGCGAAGAGATCCTGGCCCGGGTTCATGACCACCTTGGCGATCTTCGAGCCGTGCCTGCTCATCCGTTCCATGATCGGAGTTGGTCCGTAGTGCTGGATCAGGCTGCCCTGCACGGCCCGCTCCTCTCCCCCGGCGGTCCTCCCGCCAGGCGCGCTTCCCGGATGGTCGACACGCCTCAGACCTCGTACGGCTGGACGACGATGAAGTGCCCCGCGAACCCCATGAACTGCAGAGCCAGTGCCTCGCCGCTACCGCCGGCGTAGATCTGCCGGGAGATCCGGACCTGAGTGGACACGCTGACCCGCATGCCGGTGGTCCAGGCGACGAGGGCGTTCATGTCCGCGAAGGTCGGGCCCTGCACGGTGAGGGTCATCGGAGACCCCTTGGTCATGACGACCACCGAACCCGGCCCGGAGACCTCGAAGTGGAAGAACCCCCCGCCGGGGATGCCGGGGCTCTCGATCCGACGCACCTCGGTGCGCACGGTGGCGTCCATCGCCAGCAGGTTCTTCGCGTTGACGCAGAGGGAGGAGCTGCCGAGCTCGACGATGTGCAGGTCCGCGGCGTCCTGGGCAAGGAAGACCTCACCCGAGCCCTTGCAGGTCATCAGCTTGAGGCTCTGGCCGGTCAGCTTGCCCTCGATGAGACCGCGCAGCCCGCTGCTCTTGTAGTCGAACTCGACGCTGCCCTGGTAGGCGACCATCGACCCGCGCAGCGCCAACGCGTCCGGACCGAGGGTGACCTTGACCAGCTTGCCGTTCTGCTGGGTCCACCGACCGGCGGTCGGCACCTCACGGTAGGGATCCAGGCTGTTCATCGCCCCGGGCAGGGTGGGTCGCGCCTGCGACGGCAGGATCTCGGGTCCGCCGAACGCGCCGGTCGGCGGCATCCCACCCGGCATGCCGGTGGCGGGCATCCCACCCGCGAAGCCCATGGGCGGCGGTGCAGCGAGCGGAGCGCCGAAACCGGGAGCGCCGAAACCGGGAGCGGGGGCCGGCTGCGGCGCCTCGTCGGCGACCTCACCGCCGTAAGAGCGGATGAGCTCGGCCAGTCCCCCCTGGAACCCCTGGCCCACGGCGGCGATCCGCCACACACCCTTGCGGTAGATGTCGGCGATCATCACGGCGCGCTCGCTGGTGAAGTCGGCGCCGGTGAAGGAGTAGCGCAGCACCTCGGTTCCCGCGACGACGACCCGCAGGTACCCCGACGAGATAGCCGAGGCGCTACCGGCACCGTCGAGGGCGGCGCAGAACGACAGCCGGCCGATCGAGGCGGGCACCTGGTCGAGGGTGACCCGGAACGCCTGACTGTCGCCGGCCTGCGGCCCGAGGAGCTGGATGGACTTCTCCGGCGACGCCGGCTGGTTGAAGAAGACGAAGTAGCGGTCGTCGGTGAGGCGATCGGCGCCGTCCAGGCCGAAGCAGGAGATGTCCCACTCCCCCGGCGCATTGATCTGGATCCCGACGTACAGGTCGGTGCCCGGGGTGATCGTCGACAGCTGCGCCTTCTGCCCTCGACTGAACTGGGTGACCAACACGCTCCCTCCACCTGGCATTCCGTGCCGGACCGGCGCAACCATGACCTACCGGCGTTACCGTGCCCAACCGGCCAGCCAGCACCCGCCCGCATCCGCACGAACCGGACTGCCGGCAACCTAGCAGCTGCCGGAGAGTACAGCCGAACACGTCGGCGCCGGGAACGCTGTCGATCCCCGGACAAGACGATTCGCGGACAGGACGATTCGACGACGACACCGGCATCGGAGCGGCTACCGGTGAGGCTCCTCTCGCGCTCCGACATGGTCGGGCGTTCACTGGACAGATGCGCTACGTCGAGGGCATCACGACAGCCAGCGGTAAGAAGATATCCAAGATCGGCCTCGGAACCTGGCAGTTCGGGTCCAGGGAGTGGGGGTACGGGGCGAGCTACGCCGACACCGAGGCCGGGCGCATCGTGCGCCGGGCCCTCGAACTCGGGGTGACGCTGTTCGACTCCGCCGAGATCTACGGGATGGGACGCAGCGAACGCATCCTCGGCTCGGCGCTGGCCGGGATCCCGGACGCGCTGGACCGGGCGTACGTGGCGACGAAGGTGTTCCCCGTGCTCCCGCTGGCTCCGATCGTCGAGCAGCGGGCGGTCGCGAGCGCGAACCGGCTCGGGGTGCACCGCATCGACCTGTATCAGGTCCACCAGCCCAATCCGGTGATCAGGGACGGCCAGACGATGCGCGGGATGGCGGCGCTGCGCGCCGTCGGCCTCGTCGGGGACGTCGGGGTCAGCAACTACTCGCTGACCCGCTGGCAGGACGCCGAGGCGGCGCTCGGCGCGCCCATCCTGTCCAACCAGGTCGAGTACAGCCTGGTTCGGCGCAGGCGGGGCGAGGAGCTGCTGGCGTTCGCCGCCCGGGAGTCCCGGATCGTGATCGCCTGGAGCCCGCTGAGCCAGGGGCTGCTCTCGGGCCGCTACGACGTCACGAACCGCCCGACCGGGCGGATCCGCGCGATAAACCCGCTGTTCCTCACCGAGAATCTGGCCCGCGCCACCCCGCTGCTCGACGTCCTACGCGAGGTCGCCGCCACGCACGACGCCACCCCCGCCCAGATCGCGCTGGCCTGGGCGATCCATCATCCGTCGGTCGTCGCGATCCCGGGGGCGTCCAGCGTCGCCCAGGTGGAGAACAACGCCGCCGCGGCCGACATCACGCTCACCGAGGACGAGTACGGCACGTTGACCGCAGCCGCGCAACGCTTCGAACCGCTCGCCGGCACGTCGGCCTTCGCCGCGCTGGCCGCGGAACGGCTCCACCGCTGACCGCTGTCCGGCCAGTCCGAGGCGCCCGGTCAGTCCGAGGCGCCCGGTCAGTCCGAGGCGTCGTAGGTGGTCACGTCGTCGGAGGAGATGTCGTCGGAGGAGATGATGTGGAACGGCGGGCACACCCCGGTCGAGTGGTGGGCCGCGGCCTCCAGCGCCATCCGGACCCGCTGTTTCGGGTCGAGGCCCCGGGTGCTGTGCAGCGAGCCGCAGGCGTACTCGTCGCCGCTGCCGACCGCATAGTAGTTATCCGCGCTGCGGCCGATCTGGTAGTCCGAGTCGATGCGGTAGAGGTGTCCGCGGAGGCCGACCAGGAACAGCCCGCCGCTCTCATTGCCGGAGTCGTTGCGGGCGAAGCCGCCGTCACGCAGGCAGTCCCGGACCACCGCGATGAAGTCCGTCGCCATGAACCGATCGAGATCCCAGTCCTGCGGGACCGGGGGCACGAGGCTGTAGCGGAGCAGCTGGCCCATCCGGAACGAATCAGTGAACCCCATAATGAACTCACTGTTACGAAACACCTTGGTATCCGCACGGACAGTGATAGACCAGCCAGCGACACCGGCGCTGTCCCCACCGATCACGACCCGGCCGTCCTGCTGTACCCCGACGATGCAGGTCACGAAGCGGAATGGTACCGGTTCGCCCCGAAGCCGGACGCCGTACCCCATCCGCGTCACCAGCCCGTTGACACGCTCCGCCCGTTGACACGCTCCGCCCGCTGTCACCCGCCCCGCCCGCTGTCACCCTGCCGACCCGGGAGCCGTTCCGGCGGTCCGGTCGTCAGGCGGATGTGAGAACGTGTCCTGCGCACACACGAGAACGGAAGCGGAGGACGGGCACACCATGGGGATGAAGCGGTTCATGTCGCGGCTCGGCGTGGGCGGGGCCGCGGTCGAGACCGTGCTGGACCGTCCGGAAACCCTGCCGGGCCAGGTCGTGACCGGTCTGACCACCGTCACCGGCGGCAAGGTCGAGCAGAAGATCGAGAAGGTCCTCGTCGCGCTCGAGGCGACCGTCGAGGTCGAGACCGACGACTCGACCTGGCACGAGCAGGTCACCTTCGGTACCCAGCAGATCGGTGGCGGCTTCACTATCCACCCGGAGCAGCAGATCAGCGGCCGCTTCGAGCTGCCCGTGCCGTGGCAGACCCCGATCACCGACATCGGCGGGTGGCATCTGCACGGGATGAAGATCGGGGTGCGGACCAAGCTGGCCATCCCCGGGGCGGTGGACCCGGGTGACCTCGACGCGGTGAACGTGCACCCGCTGCCCGTCCAGGAGGCGGTGCTCGCCGCCCTCGGTGACCTCGGCTTCCACTTCAAGTCCGCCGACGTCGAGAAGGGCCGCCTACACGGCTCCGACCTGCCCTTCTACCAGGAGATCGAGCTGAAGCCGTCGGGCGAGTACGCCCGGCGCATCTCCGAACTGGAGGTCACCTTCCTCGTCGACGGCTCCGGGGTGGACGTCGTCCTGGAGGCCGACCGCCGCGGTGGGCTGCTGTCCTCCGGCGGCGACGAGCTCAGCCGGTTCCGGCTCGGCCACCACGACACCGACCGGCACCAGCTCGCCGGGCTGCTCCACCAGCAGCTGGAGCACCTGGGCCGCCGCCGCGGCTGGTTCTGAGCGCTCTACCCGTCCGGGGGACGTCGGCTCACCTGGTGAAGCTGCAAGAATACGGTATGTGAAGATCGAGGAGCTGGAGGCGGATCGTACCTGGCTGGCGTTCGACCCCATGCGGCAGCTTCGGCCGCACCTGACCTCCACCGGGTTCGTCAAGCTCGTCAACGAGGTCCAGCGCCCCGAGGGCTACCGCCTGGTCGCGTCATGGGACGGGGAGCTGGGACGGGTGGTCGCGGCGGTCGGATTCCGGCAGGTGACCTCGCTCGCCTACGGGCGGCATCTGGTCATCGACGATCTGTCCACGATCCTGGCGGCGCGGGGGCGGGGGCACGCCACCCGGCTGCTCGCCTGGAGTGAACGGGAGGCGCGCCGGCTCGGCTGCGAACATATCCATCTCGACGCCGGCACCCACCGCTACGAGGCGCACCGGCTCTACCTGCGAACCGGCTTCACGATCGCGGCCTTCCACTTCACCCGCCGACTCTGAGGTCCCTCCGCAGTCCCTCCCCCGGCCGTCAGCCGTCCGGCGGTCAGGGGACAGGGGGTCAGGGGGGCAAGGGGACAAGGGGGTCAGGGGGTCAGGGGGTCAGCAGCCGGGGGGTCAGCCAGTCGACGACCGCTCGGACGAACGACCTGCGGTGGCGCAGATCCGCGATCTCGTGCCCCTCGCCGGGAAAGAGCAGGTAACGGCAGTCGACGCCGCGAGCGAGGGCCGCGGCGACCGTCTGCTCCGCCTCGATCACCGGGACGTTGGTGTCGTTCTCCCCATGCACGACGAGCAACGGCGCGGCGAGGGCGCTCATCCGGTGCAGCGGGGACAGCGCCCGCAGCAACGCCGGCTCGGTGCGTGGATCACCGTACTTGGTGACCGCGGACGCGGCGATCCACGGCTCGGTGTACTGATAGAAGCTCTCCAGATCAACCATCCCGCAGACGTCTACCCCGACCCGGAACAGCTCCGGGAAGTGGACCATCGCCGCCAGCGTCAGATAGCCGCCGTAGGAGCGGCCGGCGACGCCGATCCGGTCCGGGTCAGCCAGGCCCGTCGCGACCAGATGCGCCACGCAGCTGCGGACGTCGGCGATGCCGCCGAACCGACGATGGGTGTGATCGGCCTCCTCGAACGACCGGCCGAATCCGGTGGAGCCGCGCACGTTCGGCGCGAACACCGCGATCCCCCGGGCGAGCACGGCCTGGAACAGCGGGTTGTAGACGGGACGCTCCTGCGCCTCCGGGCCGCCGTGCAGGTGGAGCAGGGTCGGGACCGGTCCTCGCGGGCCGTGCGGGCGGTACCACCAACCGGACAGTTCCCGGCCGTCGTGGGCCGGCAGGGCGCACGGCACCGGACGGACCAGCCGCGGGTGGTCACCGGTGCGGGGCCCGGGGATCCCGGGTACACGCGCCGGCGCGGATAGCCCGGATGGCATGGATGGCCCGGATGGCCCGGATGGCCCCGGGCTGTCGGATCCCAGGCCGTCAACGTCGATGTTCAGGACGACCCGCGGTCCCGGGATGGTCACTGCCTCGACGGGAGCGTGCGAGATCAGCCGACGGTAGCCGGCGGATGGCGCGGTGAGATCCCAGGTCCAGATCTCCCCCGGCCTGGTGGCACCATCCAGGGCAAGCACGAGCTCCCGCCCCCCGGGCCGGACGAGCACGCCGGTGACGACGTCGCGGGGAAGCGGCGGCAGCGTCAGTGACCGTCCGGTGGGCAGATCGACCAGCGCGAGCTCGCTGCGCCCGCCCACGTTCCAGACGACGACCGCCCGATCCGGATCGAGCAGGGCGAACCGCTCCAGATCGGCGTCATCCCGGGCGGCGAGGACCCGCGGCCCGCCGGTCGGATCGCCCGTGGGGTCGACGGGGACGTCGAACAACGCGGCCCGGTCCCGCCCGATGTCGCACAGCAGCAGCAGGCGACGGCCGTCGGCGACGAACCGACCGGTCACGGTGGTCGCCGTCCCGCCGGGCACCTGCCATGACCCGCCGATCCCCTCCCTGGCTGCGATCCCCTCCCTGGCTGCGATCCCCTCCCTGGCTGCGATCCCCTCCCTGGCTGCGATCCCCTCCCTGGCTGCGATCCCCTCCCTGGCTGCGATCATGGTGTCGACCACGAGCACCCGCCGGACGCCACGGGGGCCCTCCCGCAGCAGCAGGCGGTACCCGCCACCGGCCGGGCCCCGCCCCGGACCGCCGCTCCCCGTCCCGTCCGGCGCGGGGTCGGGGAGAACGACGACGTCGCACACCTGCAGCGCCACTCCGGCGGCGAGGCGGGTCCGTCGCCCGTCGGAGTCGATCAGCACCGCGGCGGTGCGGCCGGACGGATCGGAGCGGTCGGACTCGGTCACGACGAGGCCGTGGCCGTCGTCGGTCCAGCGGGCTGGGGTGGCGGCCCGCCTCCCGCCGCCGGCCAGGTGGCGCAGGTCACCGCCGTCCGCCCGGACGGTCCGGACCTCGGTGAGCTCCCCGCCGCCCGGCGCGACGTGGACGGCGATCCGGTCGTCGGTCGGCGACCACAGGACCGCCCGGACATGACCGGGGCCGGTGTCAACCGGGCGCTCCCGGCCATCCGGGTCCCGGATCCACAGCGCGGGGGCGCCGCCGCGATCGCCGACGAAGGCGAGCCGACCATGCGGGCCGGTACTCGGTGCGCGACAGCTCGCCGCCGCGACCCAGGCGTCGGACAGATCGCCGGGACGCCCGGAGTCGACGGTGTGCGCCACCACCGGCCGTCCCACCACCGGCCGTCCCACCACCGGCTGCGCCACCACCGCGGGTCGGATCATGTCACTCCAAGGGATCATGCGACTCGGTCGTGCGATGTACGTGGGTCGTGCGATGTACGTGGGTCGTGCGATGTACGTAGATCATGCGACCGTGTGGGTCTGGAGCCACATCTCGAGCAGCGCGGCCTGCCACAGGGCGTTCGCGCCGAGCGCCGTGCGGTTGTCGTTCGGGGCGGCGAGCATCGTCTGGACCCACACCGGCCGGAACAGACCCCGCGCCTTCGCCGCCGGATCGGTGAGCGCCTCGCGCACCCGGTCCAGGAACGGCCCGTCGAGATGGCGGATCGCCGGCACCGGGAAGTACCCCTTGGGTCGGTCGATGACGTCGACCGGCATCAGCGGGCGGCCGATGTTCTTGAGCACACCCTTGCCGCCGGAGGCGAGCTTCAGCTCCGGCGGGCAGGCTGCGGCGAGCTCGACCAACTCGTGGTCGAGGAACGGGGTGCGGGCCTCAAGCCCCGCGGCCATCGTCATGTTGTCGACCCGTTTCACGGGGTCGTCAACGAGCATGATCGTCGAGTCGATGCGCAGCGCGGCGTCAACGGCGGTTTCGGCGCCCGGCCGGGCGAAGTGGGAGGCGACGAAGTGCCGGCTGGCATCGGCCTCGATGAGATGGTGCGGCTCCACCATCGCGGGCAGGTCCCGGTGCGGTCGGTCGGCGAAGACCCGCAGGTAGGCGTCGACGGCGTCGGTCCGCCCAACACCCGCCAGCGGCGGATACCAGGAATACCCGGCGAAGACCTCGTCGGCGCCCTGCCCCGACTGCACGACCTTGACGTGCCGGGAGACCTCCTGGGAGAGCAGGTAGAAGGCCACGCAGTCGTGGCTGACCATCGGCTCGCTCATCGCGGCGACGGCCGCGTCGACGGCGGGCAGCAGCCTCGTCCCCGGCACCCGGATCTGATGGTGGTCGGTGTCGAAGTACCGGGCGATGACGTCGGAGTAGACGAACTCGTCGCCGGGCTCGCCGCCGACGGCCTCGAACCCGACACTGAAGGTCGCGAGATCCTTCTGCCCCGCCTCGGCGAGCAGCGCGACGATCAGACTGGAGTCCAGCCCACCGGACAGCAACACGCCGACCGGGACATCGGCGACCATCCGGCGGCGCACCGCGAGGCGCAGCCGCTCGGCGATCGCGTCCTGCCAGTCACGGGCGGTCCAGTCCGCGTGCGCGGGATCGCGGGTGAAGCTGGGACGCCAGTACAGGTCGTCGGTCGAGGTGCCGTCCGGCTCCACCACCCGCACGGTCGCCGCGGGCAGCTTGCGCACCCCGGCCAGAATCGTGTGCGGTGCGGGCACCACGGAGTGGAACGACAGGTAGTGGTGAAAGGCGACCAGGTCGATGTCGGAGGAGACGCCGCCGCCGGCGAGCAGGGCCGGCAGGGTGGAGGCGAACCGCAGGCGCTCGCTGTTCCCGGTGAGGTAGAGCGGCTTGATGCCGAGCCGGTCCCGGGCGAGGATCAGCCGTCCGCTGTCCCGCTCGGCGATGGCGAAGGCGAACATCCCGGCGAAGTGGTCGACGCAGCGTCTCCCCCACCGGTGGTACGCCTTGCCGATCACCTCCGTGTCGGAGGTGGAGAAGAAGCGGTAGCCGGCCGCGATCAGCTCGTCACGCAGCTCCTGATAATTGTAGATGCACCCGTTGAACACCGTGGTCAGGCCGAGTTCGTTGTCCACCATGGGCTGGGCACCGCACTCGGACAAATCGATGATCTTCAGGCGACGGTGCCCGAACGCGACCGGGCCGGCGGACCATACTCCCACGCCGTCCGGGCCCCGCGGCACCATCGTCGCGGTCATCCGCACCACCGCGTCGACGTTCGCTCCCCGGCCGTCGAATCTCAGCTCGCCACTCAGCCCGCACATGTGCGCTCCCGTCGATCGATGAGGTCAGGCGAGATCCATTCCCCGAGGCTTCCTTCCCGGTACCGCAGCCGTTGACTACGACCTCACTTTCGAGGACGGAGATTTCACAACAGTGTCCGCGATGTTGCCAACTCCCTCGGTCGCCAACCCGCACGGAACCGCAGCGCATCCCGCACGGAACCGCAGCGCATCCCGCGACGGAAGACCGGGCCACCCTGGATCCGACTACGGAGAGTATCGGCCACGGAACGGTTGACGGCGGGGAATCACCGGCTAACGGCGGGGAATCCAGGTGTCCTTGGATCCCCCGCCCTGCGAGGAGTTGACGATCAGACTGCCGGGAGGCGCCACCCGGCTGAGCGCCGCGGGCACCACCCGCGGCTCCCGCCCGGCGTAGACAAAGACCCGCAGATCTACCGCGCAGGGTTCGAGATGGCTGTCATGCCAGGTCGGATGGGTCGACAGCGACACCAGTTCCTGGCCGATCCACTGCCGGGGATTGGCCAGGATCCGCTCGCGGACCTCGGTAAGCCGGTAGGGCTCGGCGTGCGGCCCGATGACCACGCCGGACCCGCCGTACCCGTCGACCGGTTTCACCACCAGTTGATCGAGGTTGTCCAGCACGTGTTCACACTGCTCCGGGTCGCCGCAGACATAGGTCGGCACGTCATCGAGCACCGGCTGCTCGCCCAGGTAGTAGGTGACCATCCGCGGGACGTAGGCGTAGACGACCTTGTCGTCACCCACCCCGTTACCCAGAGCGTTCGCTATGCCGACCCGGCGGGCCCGGATCGCGCGCAGCAGCGGGAGCCCCAGCGGGGTGCCGGCGGCTCCGAGGGCGCCGAACAGGTCGTCCTCGTCCATCCGGCGGTAGAGGACGTCGACGCGGCACCGCCGGGAGCCGTCGATCCGGTAGACGACGTCGTTGTCGTCGACCAGCAGATCCGCCGGTTCCACCAGCGCGACGCCCATCTTCTCGGCGAGCAGGGAATGCTCGAAGTACGCCGCGTCGGTCTTCCCGCCGGTCAGCACGGCCACCGCCGGGTCCCCCGTCGCCGCCGCCGGGGCCGCCGCGACCAGCGCCTCGTGCAGCAGGGCGGGTATGCCGTCCAGTCGCAGGATGCCGGCCGGCGGACCGAGCTCCGGCAGCACCGACTCGGCGAGCCGCCGGCCTTCCATGGCGTAGGCGATACCGGACGGCACGCGCAGGTTGTCCTCCAGCACCAGCCAGCCGCCGTCGCCGCCGCGGACCAGGTCGATGCCGGCGACGGTCACCCGGATGGCGTCCGGGCCGACGGCGCGACCGCCGTGGCGCAGGCTCGGCGCGTCGTTGACCACCCAGGCCGGCACGATCCCGTCGGCGACGGCCGCCCGCTCGCCGTAGATGTCGTGCAGGAACGCCTCCAGGGCCCGGACCCGCTGGCTCAGCCCGGTCGTCAGGGTCGTCCAGTCGTCGGCGGCGATGATCCGCGGGACCAGGTCGAACGGAAAGGGACGGCTGGCGGAGTCCCCCGAGGCCCGGAAGACGATCCCCCGGTCGTTCTGCTCGGCCTCGCGCGTCCCGACCCGTTCGTCGAGGATGCCCGGGCCGAGCCGTTCCAAGGTGCGCATGACGGCCCGGTACTGGGGACGGACCGCGCCGCGGGCGTCGACGATCTCGTCGTACCCGGTCGGCTGGTAGCGCTCGAGCAGCCGCGGCGCGATCTGGTCGGAGGCGGACACAGCGGGCGCGCTCCCCAGCGCGGCCGCCGCCCCCGCGGGCGGGACGTCGCGGGTCTCGGCCAGCACCAGATCCGCGACGTCGGTGAGCAGACCCCGACGGGCGAAGGCCCGGCGCTGGCGGTGCGCCGAGCTGCCCCGGCCGACGGCCTGTTCGGCCAGGTTGTCGATGAGCTCCCAGTCGTCGAACCGTTCGAGCTGCGGGCGGACCTCGGTGAGCAGCCGGCGCAGCATGGCCTGGGCCGGTATCGGGCCGGCACCGAGGATGTCGACGAGGTCGCCCTCCAGGCCGGACCGGGCCGCCCGCCAGGTCGCCGCGCGCAGCAGCTCCGCGCGTGGCGGCGGGGCCTGGCCGCCGGCCTCGATCTCCTCGATGGCCTGGCACACCAGCGCCCGGAACAGCCCGGCGATAAGGATGACGTTGTCGACGTCCGGGCAGGCATCGCAGATGCGCAGCTCGACGGTGGGCAGGTGGGCCGACGGGCGGACGTCGAAGTAGACCATCCCCGGGTCGCTGATCACCCCGGACTTGATCAGGTCTGCCACGAGCTGGTCGTACTCCGCGGCGGTCCGGAAGGACCCGGCGACCCCCGCGGTCGGCCAGCGCTGCCACACCAGCGTGCGCATGCTCGCGTAGCCGCTGTCGGCGCCCATCCAGAACGGCGAGCTGGCCGAGAGCGCCAGCAGCATCGGCAGCCACGGCGCGGTCCAGGCGACGACGGCCATCGCGAGGTCGCGGTCGGCCACGTCGACGTGCACTTGGGCGCCGCAGATGAGCTGCTCGCGCGCGACGATCTGGTAGTCCTCGGTCATCTGCTCGTAACGGTCGTCCCGGGAGACGTCGAGCAGATCCATGTCCACGATCGGCACGGTGCCCGCGGCGGCCGGCCCGAGCCCGAGCTCGCCGGTCACCTCCGCGAGTCGCCGCCGCAGATCGAGCAGGTTCGTCCGCAGCTCCAGCAGATCCGCCGTCGGCTGACTGTTCGTCTCGACAACCGATTTCAATAGCTCTGGAGAGAACGAGTCCCCGTCGAGTCGACGGAGGACCTCCTCGGCCCTGGGAACGAGCTGACGGGTAGTGAGATCGAGGATGTGAAATTCCTCCTCGACGCCGACGGCCACGATTCGTGCGTCGCTCATGGCGGGCTACGCTACGGCCGGCCGGTTACGCATGCGTGTCACAGATATGACCCGCCTCGGGAAGAATCCCGCGCTACTCGCCACGGACCTGCACCCCCACCCTTGTCATCGTCGGGTACCGGCCGCCACCCGACACCTCAACCCGACGCCTAGCCCGGCCCACCCGCGCGGCCACTCTCGTCCGACCCGTCCGTCCGGCCCGTCGGCCCTGCTGGTGGGGCCGACGGGCCCACCAGGGTCTCTACTATCCCGCCGGGCCTCGATAAAACGTGACGAAGCGTGCAGGGCGCGGCGTGTCCGATGCGGCGCGCGGTCGCCCGACCGGCTCACCGGCGGGAGGATCGACGGGTGTGGCGGGACGGACGGATGCGGCGGGACGGACGGATGCGGCGGGACGACGATCGGGCTGCTGCCGGGCCTGTCCCGGGACGAGGGAAACGACCATCTCACCGTCAGCCTCCCGACCGGGATGGGCGAGCTGCGCAACGGCCTGCTCGTCCGCGGCAGCGACGCGTTGGTCGCCGTCGGCGGAAGCTGGGGAACGCTCAGTGAGATCTCCTTCGCGCTCCGGACCGGGAAGACGGTGATCGGTCTCGACACCTGGGCCGTGGACACCCGGGATTCATCGCTGCCGACCGTCATCCCGGTCCAGGATGTTGACGATGTGGTGCCGCTCCTTCCAGCACACCTCAATGATGCCGGCCCTCGATGACGTCTACCGCTTGATGACGTCTACCGCTTTTTGTCCGACACGGTTATGACCCCCATCATAGGCGTTCCGAAGTTGCCGTTGGCGTCCTGGATGCCGCCCTCCGGCCCAGGTGCGACCGGCTGGTTGAAGTCATCCAGGTTCGAGTGGAAACGACAGCGGTGGAGGAAGGATCCCGCCTTGCGGAAAGTTGGGGTGAAACTTTCTCCCGGATCGAGCACCTCGTCGGTGCCCCGGTGGTCCGATGCCCGAGAGAAAGAGGCCGACATTCCGGAGTGCTGTGAAAGTTGTTGTGAACAGGGAGTTACCCTGTTCGCCGACGGCCAGCTCGCCATTGCGAGTTCCCGCCCATTGCGTGTCCCCGCGGCCGCGGCGCGGCCGTGGAACACCTCGTGAACCGTCCGGCGTATAGCGTCGAAGGCGCCGGACCCGACGGGTCCAGGCAGATCGGCCGGGTTCCGCCGGCCGCGGCCCGCGCACAGCCTGCGCACGGGGCCGGTGCAGGGAAGGATCGCGATGTTCTCGTTCGGGATACTGCCGGCCCTGGCGGGGCTCATGGCGGCGGCAATCGCCGCCGGGCTGTGGTGGTCGGCGGACTGGTGGGGGGCCGCCGCCGTGTCCGGCGCCCTGCTCGCCCTGGCCGTCCACGACGTCACGCAACGCCGGCACGCAATCCTGCGGAACTACCCGGTGTTCGGCCACCTCCGCTTCATGCTGGAGTCCATCCGGCCGGAGATCCAGCAGTACTTCATCGAACGCAACTACGACGGCCGCCCGTTCGACCGCGACATCCGGACGAGCATCTACGAACGCGCGAAGGGCATCCACAGCGACCAGGCGTTCGGCACCGAGCGCGATGTCAACGCGGTCGGCTACGAGTACCTGCTGCATTCGACGGTGCCACTGGCGGTTGCGCCAGGCACCCCGCCGCCCCGGGTGCGCATCGGCGGCCCGGACTGCACCCAGCCGTATGACATGGCGCTGCTCAACATCTCGGCGATGAGCTTCGGAGCGTTATCGGGCAACGCCGTGCTCGCGATGAACCGCGGCGCGGCGGCGGGCGGTTTCGCCCATGACACCGGGGAGGGCGGTCTCACCGAGCATCACCTGCGCTACCACGCCGACCTCGTCTGGGAGATCGGCAGCGGCTACTTCGGTGCTCGCACGGCGGACGGCGACTTCGACCCGGCGCTGTTCAAGGACAAGGCGGCTCTTCCGTCGGTCCGGATGGTCGAGCTGAAGCTGAGCCAGGGCGCCAAGCCCGGCCTCGGCGGCATCCTGCCCGCGGCGAAGGTCAGCGCCGAGATCGCGCGGGCCCGCGGTGTCCCGGCCGGGGTGACCTGTGTCAGCCCGCCGGGACACCGGGTCTTCTCGACTCCGCGGGAACTGGTGCTGTTCATCGCCCGGATGCGGGAGCTCGCGGGTGGCAAGCCCACGGGATTCAAACTGTGTATGGGGCCCCGGCGGGAATTGCTCGCGATCTGCCGGGCGATGCTGGCCGAGGGGATCACCCCCGACTTCATCGTCGTCGACGGAGGTGAGGGCGGCACCGGCGCCGCGCCGCTGGAATACGAGGACCACGTCGGTACTCCGCTCACCGAGGGCCTGATGACGGTGCACAACGCACTCGTCGGCGTCGGCCTGCGAGACCAGGTCCGGATCGGGGTGAGCGGCAAGATTGCCACCGGGGTGGACATCGTCAAACGGCTCGCCCAGGGCGCCGACTACACCAACGCGGCCCGCGCGATGATGATGGCGGTCGGCTGTATCCAGGCGCAACGCTGTCACACCAACACCTGCCCGGTCGGGGTGGCCACCCAGGATCCGCGCCGCGCCCGCGCGGTGGACGTCGCGGACAAGGGCGAGCGGGTGCGCCGCTACCAGCAGGCCGCGGTGGCCCAGGCGGTACAGATGATCGCCTCGCTGGGCTGCGCCGGTCCCGAACAGCTGCATCCGGGGATGCTGATGCGCCGGGTCACCCACACCGACACCCGTAGCTACGCCGAGCTGTACGAGTGGCTCGAACCCGGGGAACTGCTCGTCGAGCCGCCGGCGGACTGGGCCGCGGACTGGGCTGCGGCCGACCCGGACCGCTTTCGCCCCTGATCCAGGGGTACCACGACGCTCTTCGGGAAAAGCTCTTCGGGAAAAGCTCGTGCGGGAAATGGCCGCGCGCTTCTCATCCAGACAGGAAGGACCGGAGGATGCCAGCAATCACGCCATGTCTGTGGTTCGACACTCAGGGCGAGGAGGCGGCCAGGTTCTACACGTCGATCTTCCCGAACTCGCGGATCGTCGACATCACCCGCTACGGCCCGGCCGGGCCCCGTCCCGAGGGCACGGTCATGACCGTCCGGTTTGAACTGGATGGCCAGGAGTACGTCGCGCTGAACGGCGGACCCGAGTTCACCTTCTCGGAGGGGATCTCGCTGCAGGTCGGCTGCGGTTCCCAGGCCGAGATCGACGAGTACTGGGACCGGCTGACCGACGGTGGCGAGGCAGGACCGTGTGGGTGGCTCAAGGACCGGTACGGGCTGTCCTGGCAGATCGTGCCCACGGCCCTGTCTGAGCTCCTTGACGATCCCGACCCGGGCCGGTCCCAGCGGGCGATGCAGGCGATGCTGAAGATGTCGAAGCTCGACATCGAGGAGTTGCGCCGGGCCGCCGACGAGGCGTGAGGCCCGGCGACGGACGCAACGGGCGCCGTGCTCAGGGCACGGGCGCCGCGCTCAGGGCACGCTGGCGAGACGACGCCGGGCGGCCAAGGCCACGGCGATGCCGCAGGTCAGGGCGACGAGCAGGACGATCGGCCCCTGCCGGACGAACCAGGGGGCGACCTGCGGGTGATCGACGAACAACAGCTCGCAGTGCGGCAGGGCCAGGAACGAGCCGACCACGGTGACCGCCCCGAGCACCCGTCGCGGCGCCTGCCCGGTCAGGCCGAGGAGCACGGCGCCCCAGGTGAGATACCAGGGATAGAGGACGGGTCCGAGCAGGGCCAGGCTGAGTAGTGCCAGCCCGGCGGTGGCATGCGGTTCGCGGTCGCGGACGGTCGCCAGCAGCCAGACGAAGATCCCGGCGGCGACGGCCACGCCCGCGGCCCGGGTGGGTCCCACCAGATCCTCGAAGCGCATCGCCGATCCGGCCATCCTCGCCAGGGCGGACAGAAGATCGGCGAGGCAGGTGGTCGGGGCGTAGAGGGTCAGTCCGGCGGCCGGTGTCCGCGCGGCGCGCAGCCATCCGAAGCCGTCGGGTACCAGACTCGAGAGCACCACGACGACGCTCGCCACGACGGCGAGGTCCCGCCCAGCGACGGCGGCGGCGCGACGGAGCCGGGATGAACGCCGACCCGATCCGACCGAGGCTGCGGTCGCGGCGGTAGCGGCACTCACCGCCGCGACCGACCGCCAGACCAGCACCACCACGACGACCAGGGCCGCGGGCCACTTCACCAGCGCGGCCGCGGTGATGAGGACGAGACCGAGCACCGGCCTGCCGCGGTACACCGCCGTCAGGCCGCTGGCAAGCAGCGCCAGCAGGATGGCCTCAAGATGGATCGCGCCGACGAGCTGCAGCAGCACGATCGGACTACCCGCGCAGAACGCCAGCGCCCAGGGCCGTCGCGCCGCGGAGGACACCCGCACCACGCACACCGCCATCACGACGACGCTCGCCCCCGCGACGATCCGGTGCAGCAGGACCGCGCGCAGGACGTCACCGCCCGCAAGCGCGGTCACCAGCCGGAAGTAGCCGAGGGCGACCGGCCCGTAGGGCGACAGCGATGATCTCCAGATCGGATCGACGGCTAGCAGGATGGGACGGGCGCCGAGCGCGGTGGGCCCGGCGGCGTAGGGGTCGAGCCCGGCGGCGAGCATCGTCCCCTGCGCGGTGTAGCAGTAGACGTCGAGGCTGAGGATCGGCGGGCCGAGCAGCACCGGAACGGCCCAGAAGCCGATGACGAGGCCTATCCGCGGGACCGACAGGTCGCCGTGGTGCGCGCGCTGGCACAACCGGAACCATGCGCCGACGAGCAACGCCACCCCGATGATCATAAAAGCGGGTAGCGGAGAGGGGCGGTCGAACGGCACCGGGTCGAGCAGCCCGAACCAGCGTGACGGGGTCACAACTCCGGGCTGCAGGGCCAGTCGCCCCGCCACCAGCACCACCAGCACCGATCCGGCGGTCCCACATCCCGCGAGCAGGACGATACCTCCGTCGAGGCGTCCGCCGACGCCCCTACCGGGGCGCGACGAACAGCGTCGAGCAGGATCGCCCGGTCGGGCGGTTCCGTGCGGCGCGGCGCACTCTATCTCGTCCATTCCGGTATAAAGCCTGACGTTTCTACATCGCCAACAGGCAGCGCGCCCGGGAGCACCCGGTGAACAATACCTGTCCTGTATGGATGTCGGAGCCCACGGGCGCCGGCCCGGCCCGCGGTGTCCTGCCTCGGCGCCGGGCGGCTACCGGCGGCTACCGGCGGATGGCGCCGGGATGAACGGCGGATGGTGGCTGCCGGGCTCCCTGCTGGCGGACCGCCTCGGGGTGCTATGCCGAACGCATGCGGCAAGCGAGAACCATGGGCCCGGCAACCGTTACCGCCTGCCCCAACGGGGAGACGGCAGGCCCGGGACCGGTGCCGGTCGCCTCGGCGCGACCGACGGCGCCCGTCGTGACCACGGGCGTCGTCGCCGCGCTGGTGGTGCTCGCGGTGATGATCGCACCGCAGCCGCAGACCGACTTCGCTGTCTACCGGCTGGGGGGGCAGGCTGTCTGGGACGGGTCCGCCCTTTACCAGGTGCGTACGGCGGCCGGCCTGCCCTTCACCTACCCACCGATCGCGGCGGTGCTGTTCACGCCGTTCGCCGCCATCCCCCTGGGGGTGGCTGAGGTCGTCTGGGCCGCGCTGACCGTCGCGGCACTCATCCTGCTGCTGTCCAGGCTGCGAGCCTGGCTCATCCCGCCGACCGACACCGCGCGGGCCGCCGGGGTCGGGCGGGCACTGGGCTCGCGCTGGGCGCCGCCGCTGCTGCTGGTGGCGGCGCTCGCGACGGAACCGGTTCGCAGCACCATCATCTTCGGGCAGGTCAACATCCTGCTGATGCTGGCGGTCTGGCTCGATGCCGGGCCCGGACGGCGGTCCACACCGTTCGCCCGACTGCCACCCGGTGCTCTCACAGGTCTCGCCGCGGCGGTGAAACTGACTCCGTTGATCTTCGTGGCCTACCTGTGGCTGGCCGGCCGGCGCCGGGTGGCGATCGCAGCGGCGGGGACGTTTCTCGCGGCCCATGCCGTGGCGTTCGCGCTGGCACCCGCGGCGTCCCGCGCCTACTGGGGCGGGGTGTTCGCGGATCCGGGCCGGATCGGCTCGGTCACGTACGCCGGCAACCAGTCGCTGTCCGGCGCGATGACCCGGATCTGGGGAGACGGCGCGTCGGTCGTCCAGATCCACCGGCTGGTGGTGGCCGCGGTCGCCGTCGCCGGGCTGGTGCTCGCGGTGCGGCTGCACCGGCGCGGGGAGCCCGTCGCGGGCCTGCTCGCCTGTGCGGTCACCGGACTGCTGGTCTCGCCGATCTCGTGGAGTCACCACTGGGTGTGGGCGGTGCCGACGCTGCTCTGGCTCGCCACCCACGCCACCCACGCCACCCACGCCACCCACGCCACCCACGCCACCCACGGCACCGACGGCACCGACGGCACCGACGGCACCGACGGCCGAGCCTCACGCCGGTACGTCGGAGCGGCGCTCGCCGGCTACGTGTTGTTCGTGGCCTCCCCCGTCTGGTGGATCACGCCACACGACCAGAACTGGCCGCACCGCCGCGACCCGACCATCCTCCTCACGAACGCCTACGTGATCGCCGGTGTCGTACTCCTGGTCACCCTGGCGCGCGTCGCAGGCCGCCGGGACCTGTACCGCCCATCACGGAGAATGCGACATCCGGACCTGGTGCGCCGGGGCGTCAGGGGCTAGGTGGGCCCGGGATGCGTGGCAGGTCGGGCCGGGCGAGATCGGGCCGGGCGGGATCGGGGAGGGTGAGCTCGGTCGGGCCGAATCGGTCGGTGAGGAAGCGGCTGTGCGCGAGCAACTGGGCCGTGTCGCCGCGGGCGGCCGCCTCGGTGACCTCACGCATCCCACCGGCGAGCAGGGCCAGCGTCGCCAGCAGGACATCGCGGGGGGTACGGCCGTCGGGCAGCCGGTGGGTCTCGGCGTAGGCCCGCGGCAGCCCCAGATAGGTCTCCACCGCGGTGGGCAGGTAATCGGCGACCGTCCGCTCGACGGCGAACGTCTCCGGCGAGCCGGGACGCAGCAGGTGCGGGGTGTCCAGGACCTGCCGCAGCGCACCGATGACCTCCTCGGCGGCGGCGACGAGTGCCCGGTCGTCCGGTGCCCGGTCGATCAGGGCCCGGTACTGGGCCTCGACCGTCGCCCGCAGATCATCCACGTCGATCCCACCGCCCGCGACCGCGGCGCGGCGCGGCGGTGCGACCAAGGCGCCGATCGCGTAGAGCGCCGCGACGACCGGCGGCCAGAACGGCCAGTCCACCAGGCCCGCGGCACTCGCGCCGGCGCCGGCGAGCGCGCATGTGCAGCCGGCGATGTTCTTGGCCGAACCGAACCAGGTGAGGATCCACTGTCCCCGGCCGGGGATCGGCGCCGACGGGGGTGGTGCCGGGCGCGGGAGCCGCGGTGGACGCGGCGTCGGCGGTTCACTGGTAGCCACGGATGTCCTTGAACGCGTCCGCCAGCGACGAGGTACGGGCGTCGAACACCGCGCCACCGGTGTCGGCGGAGATATCCCGCAGCGCCGCCGGGTCGGCCTCCCCGAAGGCGATCGTGAAGGTACGCACGGCACGCGCGGCCGCCGGCAGCCGCTGATAGGAGGAGCGGAAGTCGGCGGCCGAGATACCGGAGTTGTTCTCCCCGTCGGTCATCAGGACGATCGACGTGAGGTAGCCGGGGTCGGCCTCAACGGCCGCGCCGGCAGCCCGGTAGCCGGCCTCCAGCGCCGAGTAGATCGCGGTGCCGTCCTGGAGCCGCAGGCCGTCCACGAACGTGTTGACGCCCGCCAGATCCGCGGAGCCCGGCCGCGGGTCGTTCACGGCGAAGTCCACGGGGTCGTTGGCCCGGCCGGCGAAGGTGATCATCGTGATCTTCTCGCGACCCCGGAACCGGGCGAACCTGCCGGACAACGTGTCGTCCGCACCGGTGAGTCCGCGCAGCGCCGCCTGGAGCGCCGCTATCCGTGATCCGGCCATCGACCCGGACACGTCGAGCAGGAAGATGGCGTGGCTGGGCCGCCGGAACCGGTCGAGGTAGGCGGACAGCAGCTGGTCGGCGACCTGCCGGCTCGCCGGGAAGGGCAGCTCGGTGAGCGTCCGCGTCGGGAACCGGGCGTCCAACGCCACCCCGGGCAGGGCCGGCCGGCGGCTCGTGGCAGTCTGCAGCCGGTGCTGCGTCCGCGGCAGGCGCAGCCAGCTGACGACCCGGTCATAGAGATCACGCTTGTCCGGCCGCAGCAGCAGGAGAGGGTAGTCGGAGGTGACGATCCCGTCCCGGGGATAGATCAACTCCAATGGTTCGCGCAGCCGGTGCCCGGCGTTCAGGGCCAGCAGCACCGACTCATAGTTGATCATGCCGCCGAGAGTGTCCTGGGAACGGGCGTAGGCGTCGGTCAGGAAACCGGAACTGCCCGCGGTCAGTGCCTGGCCAGAGAAGAACGAGGTCAGCTGGGCAGGTCTGATGTCCTGCGGGCGCAGCGCGTCCGAGGTGCCGGCGAGTGCCGCCGCCACCCCGACCAGGGCGGAGAAACCCGAGTTCGACGCCGCGGGATTCGTCATGGCGTAGGAGAGCTGGCCGGCCGCCACCTTCGCGGCGATGTCGGCCCAGGTCACGTTGGGGTTGCCGGTCCAGCCGAACTGCCGGGCCAGGCTGCGTCGGACCCCGAACACCACCGGTGACAGCATGATCGACGATCGCGCGGCTACGGACGTCGCGCCGTTCGGCAGCAGTCGCAGGTACCGGTCGGAGGCGAACCAGGCGGCGTCGGCCTGGGCGGTGCCCCTGGTAATCGCGTCGGCGCCGTCCAGGGTGCCGGTGTAGCTCAGCCGCAGGGTGACGCCGGTCGCCCGGGTGAGATCGGGAAGCAGCGGCTGGATGTCCTGGAGTTCGGAGCCGGCGAGGACGGTGAGTTCGCCTGCGGACCCGCCGGTGCCGGACCCGTCCGCCGGTCCCGGGCCTCCGCCCGAGCAGGCGGCCACGAGCAGCACCGTCAGGAGACACGCGAGCAGGGCCGCGGGCGGCCGTCGGTTCACCGGCCGCCGCCCGGCAGCGTCAGCTCGCCACCGCCGTCGGGGTACGAGCCGAGCTCGCCGATCTCGCCCGCGGCCGACCGGTCCAGGTAGGCGGTGGCCCTGCCGATCTCGGTGGACAGCGCGTCCACCGTCGTCCGCATGGTGTCCAGCGCGGCGGCGCGGTAGTCGTCGATGGCGTCGATGGTGGCGTAAATGTTCGCGAAGGCCTGCTGGAGGGTCCGCAGCGAGACGGTCGCCGAGGACGCCTGCCGGTGCACGTCGGCGCTCTGCCGGCGCAACAGCTCCGACGTGCCAGAAATGATCTTCTCGGTGGTGCTGTTCAGGGCCGAGATCTGGTCAAGGACCATCTTCTGGTCGGCCAGCGCCTGGGCGACGATCACCGCGGTGCGCAGGGCCGACACGGTCGTGGTGCTCGCCCGGTCCACACCCTTGATGAGTTCGAGGTTGTTGCGCCGGAGCAGGTCCAACGCAAGGTAGCCCTGTGCGCCGACGGCAAGCTGGGTAAGCAGGTCCTGGTGCTTCTGGCGGACGTAGAACAGCACGTCCCGGCGAAGCTCCTCAGCCCGGTCCGGATCGGCGCCCGCGAGCGCCGCGATCCCCGTTTCGAGCTCACCGTCGAGTCTGCCGGCGAGGTAGGCATACTCCCGCAGCCGGCCGATCGCCACCCACAGGTTCTGCTTCTCCTGCTCGATGGCGGCGTTGTCCCGGCGCAGCTCCTCCTGACCGTGCTGCAGGGCGCGCAGGATCCCGTCCAGATGGGCCTGCGACGACCGGTAGGACGCGAAGTAGTCCCGCAGCCGGTTGCCGAAGGGGAGCACGCCGAGCAGCTTTCTGGGGGCGTCGAGATTCTGCCGGGAGGGGTCGAGGTCCGCCACGACCCGGCGCAGCTCGACCAGGGACTTCGACACCGCCGAGGTCTGGTCGAAGGGCCCGGAGTTCATCGCCCGGGTGGGCTTGTCGAGCAACCGGTTGGACACCGACGCCGATTCCCGGATCTCCTTCTCCCCCAGCCGGTGCACGGCGGCGACCTTCGACGCGAACGCCGGCGAGTGGGCATCGATGGACAGCAGCGTGCGCGCGAACGTGCCAGCCTGCTCGTCCAGTCGGGCCACGGCGTCCGGATCGATCGGAACGGCCGGTTCGGCCCGGTCAAGGGGCACCGGTGCCACCGGCTCGGGCGGGGTCAGCACCAGGCCGCCGGGTGACGTATTGCCAGGTGCCGTATTCCGGTCGGCGGCCGGCGGTTGCGTGGTCAACCGGGTCTCCCCTGCGCCTGGTTCACAATCTTGTCAATCATGCGTTCCTCGATGGCGGCGGTGGGCGGTTCCACCACGTCGACCAGTGACGGCGGCGGCGCGAGACCCCGTTCGGTGGCCAGGCGGCGGCCGTACGCGGCATCCGCGGTACGAAACCCGTGCTGAGCCGCGAGACGCTGCAGCTGCGGGTCGGTGGCAAGCAGCCGCCCGGCGGCATCGCCATCGGCGGTCAGCGGTACCACCGTGTGCTTCGCGTAGATCGTTGGCTCCGGGTACATGAGGACCATGTCGGGGCTGATGGAGCCGTCCTTCGCGAGCTGGCGGGCGACGAACTGCGCCTCGTAGATCATGGCCATCGGCGTCTTCCCCATCCCGATGGTGAGGAAGTCGTCGAAGGGTTCCTGGGTGGACTGCTCGACATAGCCCTGCTTGACGAACAGCGGTGCGCAGCGGGCGGCCACCCGATCCGCCGCGGCGCTGTCGGCGACGACGTTACCGCCGTTCTCGACATAGCTGGCGATCGCCAGGTACAGCGCCGCGGAGTTCGACGTCCGCACATCCGTCGAACTGATGAGCACGGACTTGCCGGTCTCGAAAGCGGTGTTCCCCGGCAGGTCCGACCAGCGGGTGTTCTTATCGACCAGATCGAGGTAGCCGCGCATGTTCAGGACGCGGTGGCCGCCGTCCATCCGCACGACCCCGGCGTTCTGCAGCAGTGACGCGATCGGCTGGAAGGTGGCGATCGCCATCGGGCTGAAGAAGGGGACGTAGGACTTCGTCACCTTCCTGGCGGCCCTGATCCGGTCGGCCTGCGGCGCATCGGCCGGAAAGGCCAGGTCATATGGGGTCAGATCGCGGCTGGTGGCGATCTCCCTGGAGCCCGCGGTATCGACCTGCAGCCGGTAGCCGAGCTCCGCGAGCCGGGCGCCCACCGCGGGGTCCGCGAAGAAGTCCCGCTTCTCCGAACCGGCCAGGACCCGGACGGTCCGCACGTTGCCATCGGGCGGACCGCCGCCGGCGTCGCCCCCCAGCCGGGGGACCACGATCAGGGCCACCACCGCAATCACGAGCAGACCGGCCAGCAGGAGCCCGACGGTCCTGCCCCGCTGCGCCGAACGCACCAGCCCTCCGCCCGAATCCCCCGATTGACCCCTCTGCCCCCATAATGGTAGATCCTGGCGACACGTTCTCGACGTTCAACCCACGCGACCGTTTCCTGGTGACCGGTGGATCGCCGCGGCGCCCGTCCGTGGGAGACGAGGGGGTGCCAACTGTCGCTCGTCCAGTAGTCATTGGCGCTCTATAGTGAGCTATGATGGTCATGTGAACCTCAAGGAGTGGGCCGAGTCGCAGGGTGTGGCGTATGTGACCGCGCGCCGTTGGTACGCGGCCGGCAAGCTCCCAGTTCCGGCGCGCAGGGTCGGCGGGCTGATCCTCGTCGGCGAACCTGACCAGCCGACGGGCGATGGGCTGACCGCGGCCCACGCCCGGTCGAAGCCGGGCAGCGCTGGGCGGCGGCAGCGCGCCGCCCAGCTCGCGGCGATCCATGTCCGGGTCGCGAACCAGCGCCACAACGGGCTGCACAAGCTCACGACCCGGCTCGCCCGGTCCCACGACACGGTCGTCGTCGAAGATCTGCACGCAGCCGGGATGGTCCGTAACCGGCGGCTCGCCCGCGCGGTCGCCGACGCCGGCATGGCCGAGGTCCGCCGGCAGCTTGCCTACAAGACCCGCTGGTACGGATCGACGCTCGTCGTCGCCGACCGCTGGTATCCCAGCTCGAAGACCTGCTCCGGCTGCGGCTGGCGAAACCCAAGCCTGACGCTGTCCGAGCGCACGTTCACCTGCCAGTCCTGCGGGCTGGTACTCGACCGCGACCACAACGCCGCGATCAACCTGCACCACCTCGTCGCCGCCAGTACACCGGAGACGGTAAACGCCCGTGGAGCCGACCGTAAGACCCGCGCGAGCGGGCGGGTGGCTGGGAAGCGGGAACCCGGCACGGCCACGGCCGGTCAGACCGGGGGTGCCTCGCCGAGAGGCGAGGCGGCATAGGTGCGGCTGAGCCGGGTGGTACTGAGCCGGGTGGTACTGAGCCGGGGTCAGCCCAGTACCACCCGGTGCGCGCCGGTGTAGAGGTTCATCGACGTACCGCGCACGAACCCAGCGAGCGTCATCCCCGCCTCCTCGGCGAGGTCCACCGCGAGCGTCGAGAGCGCGGAGACCGCCGCGAGCGCCGGCACCCCGGCCATCAGCGCCTTCTGCCCGGAACCGACGACAGCCACCGCACCCCGACGGGTCGGTCTCATCGGCTCCGGGGCCGGCCGGGACCGCGAAACGGCCCCGGCCGGTGGGAGGATTCGTTCCCTCAGTAGTTGACGCGAGTCCAGCTGAAGACGCCCGGGGCAGCCGGGTTGATCGTGAGCTTCAGGTAGTCGTTCGCCTGAGCGCTGCCATCGACGACGACGCGGGTCACGTTGGGAGCCTGCAGGGTCTTCGGGGCCAGCGGGTGGATGCCGTAGAGCGGGTCCGTGCTCGTGAACGGGTGGTCGACCCGGAAGTTGTGCGAGTCACCCTGCAGGATGAGCACCGGCTTACCGAAATGCTCGGCGAGGGTCCCGATCCGCTTGACGATGGGATCGAAGCCACTCAGCCCGTCTCCACCGGCGGCCAGCGCGCTGGTGTCCCACATATCGGCCTGCATGAGCAGCGCGACCCCCGGCGCCCCGGTCCGGCGTGCGACGTTGAACGCCTCGTTGATCCACTCAAGGTCCGCGTCAAGCCTGGTAGAATACTCTTTCCGCTGCTCCGCGGACAGCGGCGTCACCCCGAACCACGGGACGAGGTCGTTGTTGCTGCCCTGCACGTTAAGTGTCGAGAAAACCACACCGGACTGGGTCCACATGGTGTTCTCCACGAAGGGCGCGTAGGCCGGGTCCGCGGATTCGCTGGTGACCTGCCGGGCGTTCACGCCGAGGGTCCGGCCTGGGACAGGGAAGAACACCTGACGCAGTTTTCCGAGACGTTCGAGAGGATTGTAACCACCGTTGTTCGCGCGGTGGCAGTCGGTCCACTCGTTGTCGCCGGGGGTGTAGACAAAAGGATCCTGGAACTGGTCGAAATCCGACTTGATGGTGGCGAAGTACGAGTCCGAGCAGACGCTGCTGCCGTTCTTGATATCGCCGAGATGCGCGACCAGCGAAACGTCGGGATCGGCGTTGATCTTGCCGATGTCGGTGGGAAACTCGGCGATCTTGGCGGCGCCGTAGGGGATGTCGCCGATCACGGCGATCGTAGACGGAGCGGTCCCGGTCCCGGCGCCGAGCGGGGTGGCCGCGTTCGCCGAGATCGGGATCGACACGGACGCGGTCAGCGTACCCACGGCCAGTGCCAACAAAAGCCTGCGGTGCCGCATTGCCGGGCTCCTTCACCACGAGGACCGCACGGTTCTTTTCCGGGGACGGCGATTCATCGGGCCGACGGCCCGCCACCCGCACTCCGGACGTCCGGAAGCTATCGGGTCGACCGGAACGCCCCCGGAAGGGGTGATGAACCTTCACCCACGGCCAGCACAACACGGGTTACCCTACCCCTGCCATCTCGGCCGCTGAACACCGGCGGCCGGCGACGGGAGTCGATCGAGGGAGGCACCGATGGAGGCAGGGGCATCCCCTCCCCCGCGGACCGAGCGGACCGAGCGGACCGAGCGAGAATGTCGGCGCGTCGAGGAACGGGGGCTGTGGTTCGACGAGCTGGAGACCGACGTCGTCTACGTCCACCGGCCCGGGCGGACCGTGAGCGAAGCCGACAACACCCTGTTCAGCACGCTGACGATGAACACCCAGGCGCTGCACCTCGACGAGGCATGGAGCACGACCCAGACCTTCGGCACTCGGCTGGTCAACAGCATGTTCACCCTCGCGACGCTGGTCGGCCTGTCGGTGAGCCGGCTGACCCAGGGAACGACCGTGGCCAACCTCGGATTCACCGAGATCCGCTTCCCCGCACCGGTGTTCCCCGGCGACACGCTCTACGCCGAGACCGTGGTACGCGACAAGCGGCTCTCCCGCAGCCGACCCGGGCAGGGGGTGGTCACCTTCGAGCACACCGCGCGCAACCAGCACGGTGACGTGGTAGCCGTGGCGGTACGGTCCGCGCTGATGCTGCGCCGGGCGGCGGACCGGTGATCGGGCAGCTGCCCGGCCCGGCGTTGCTGTTCTGCCCCGCGGACCGGCCCGACCGATTCGCCAAGGCGGCCGCCGCGGCCGATGGGGTCATCCTCGATCTGGAGGACGGCGTGGCGGCGGCGGACCGGCCGCGGGCACGGCGCGCGTTGCGGGAGAGCATCCTCGACCCACTGCGGACGATCATCCGGATCAACCCCGCCGGGACCGCCGACTACGACGAGGACCTGCGCGCCCTCGCCGACACGCCCTATCCCGTCGTCATGCTGGCCAAGACGGAGTCCGCCGAGCAGGTCGCCGCCGTCGGGCCGCGCCGGGTCGTCGCCCTGTGCGAGACACCGCGCGGCGTGCTCGCCGCGGCCGAGATTGCGGCCGTTCCCACCACCATCGGCGTCATGTGGGGCGCGGAGGATCTCGTCGCCGCGCTGGGTGGCCGGTCGAGCCGGGACGAGGCCGGCCGCTACCGGGGCGTCGCCCTGCATGCCCGGGCGAGCGTCCTGCTGGCGGCCGGAGCGCACGGGCGGGTCGCCGTCGACTCCGTGTACCTGGACATCGCCGATGTCGACGGCCTCGCGGCCGAGGCTCGTGACGCCGTCGCGAGCGGCTTCGCGGCGAAGGCGTGTATCCACCCGAGGCAGGTCGCGGCCGTGCGGCAGGCGTTCGCGCCGTCCGCCGACGAGGTGGCGTGGGCGCGGCGGGTACTCGACGCGGCGACGCACTCCGCCGGCGTGTTCTCCTTCGAGGGACGGATGGTCGACGCGCCCGTCCTGCGCCACGCCGAACGCACCCTTGCCGCCACCGAGCATGATCCTGCTGTCGCCGTCACAGACTCACCCGCCGATCAGCGGCGGCGCCAGGACCTACCACGATCTGTGGATAACCCGGCCCGGCATGGCCCACCCCGGCCTGGCCGGGGAAACATGGAGGGTTGAGTACGGTCTGGCGGCGTCAGACCGTACTCAACCCTCCACAACTCTGCGTAGAGAACTCTGGTCAGCCGGTCGAGGTGAGCGCGGCGACGAGAGAGGTGTCGTGAGTCGCGGTCCGGAACCGGGAATCGTCGAGCACCCGCAGGAGGAAGGGCACGGTCGTGGCCACGCCCGGTCCCTCGATGCGCAGCTCTGACAGGGCCGAGCGCATCCGCCGGACCGCGCCGTCGCGATCCGGCGCCCAGGCGACCACCTTCGCCAGCAGGGAGTCGTACCGGGTCGGTATCCGGTAGCCGGGGTGCGCGTGGCTGTCCACCCGGACGAAGGGCCCGCCGGGGAAATGGCACTCCGTGAGCGTTCCGGGCGCGGGGGCGAATCCCCGGACCGGGTCCTCGGCGTTGACGCGGCACTCGATCGCGACGCCGCGCGGGACGACCGCGTCCTGGGTGAGGTCGAGTTTCTCCCCCGCGGCGATCCGGAACTGCTCGGCGACGAGGTCGATGCCGGTCACCATCTCCGTCACCGGATGCTCCACCTGCAGCCGGCAGTTGACCTCCATGAAGTAGTACGCACCGGCCGGGTCGACCAGGAACTCGACGGTGCCCGCGCCGACGTAGCCCGCCGTGGCGACCCCGCGCAGCGCGGCCCGCCCCATCTCCTCGATGAGGTCCGCGGGCAGGCAGGGCGCCGGCGTCTCTTCGATGAGCTTCTGGTGGCGCCGCTGCACCGAGCAGTCCCGGGCCCCCAGGTACACGCCGTTGCCGTACTGGTCGCAGAGCACCTGGATCTCCACGTGCCGGGCCGAGGGCAGGTACCGCTCGACGTACACCCGCCCGTCGCCGAAGACGGCCTGCGCGCCAGCCCGGGTCTCGGTGTAGGCGCGCAGGAACTCCTCGGGCTGCTCGACGATGCGCATCCCCCGACCGCCGCCGCCGGCGGCGGCCTTGATGATCACGGGATAGCCGATCCTGTCGGCGAACACCTCTGCCTCGTCCGCGTGGTCGATCGCGGTGTGGCTTCCGGGCAGCAGCGGAAGGCCCGCGGCAACCATCAGCGAGCGGGCGACGGCCTTGTCCCCGAGCTTCTCCATGACCGAGGCGGGCGGTCCGACGAAGGTGATGCCCTCGGACTCGCAGACCTCCGCGAAGTCCGCGTTCTCGGAAAGGAATCCGTATCCGGGATGGATGGCGTCCGCGCCGGCGAGCCGGGCGGCCTCGATGATCGTCGGGATGTTGAGGTAGCTGCGGCCGGCGGGGCCCGGACCGATCTGGACGGCCCGGTCGGCGAGCCGGGTCACCATGCTGCCGCGGTCGTCGGCCGAGTAGACGGCGACGGTGCGCAGGCCGAGCTCCCGGCAGGTACGCAGGACCCGCAGAGCGATCTCGCCCCGGTTGGCGATCAGGACGGTGGTGACCATCAGCCGCGGGCGTCCGGATCAATGGCGATCAGCCGTTCGCCGTACTCGACCGATGTCGCGTCGGGCTGGCACACCTCGACGATCCGGCCGGCTGTGTCCGCCTCGATGGGGATCATCAGCTTCATCACCTCGAGGATCGCGACCTGCTGCCCGGCCTTCACGGTGTCCCCGACCCGGACGAACGGCCGCGCACCGGGTTCGGGAGCGTAGTAGAAGACCCCGACGCTCGGCGCGGTGACGTAGCTCAGGCCAGCGTCACCACCGGCGGTCGACGAGTCCGCCGGCCGCTCCTCGACCGGCGCGGCCTCGCCGGGAACGGCACCACCGGAAACGGCACCACCGGAAACAGCGCCACCGGAAACAGCGCCACCGGAAACAGCGCCACCGGAAACAGCGCCACCAGGAACGGAGCGAGGCGCGGGAACCGGATGACGACGCGGCGGCGCCGTCGCCTGGACGGGCTCGCGCCGGTCGTCACCGAGCTCGGCCAGGTCGGTCCAGGCCAGCTCCACGACGATGTCGCCGGCGGTCACCCGCAGGTGCGACGGCGGCCGCACCGCGTTCGCGTACAGGGCAAGGGCATGGTGCTGCACCGCGGCCAGGACGGTGTCGACGTCCGCCGCGTCGATGGCGGACAGCGGGCCGGACGCGGCGGTCGACCATCCCGGCGCCGTGCCCGGATCGTCGACCGCCCGGTTTCCGTTGGAGGAGACGGCGCCGGAGCGGCGCGCTGCCACAGTCGTGCTCATGAACTCTGCTCCCTGTGTTCGGAGTGTCCCGGGTGTTCGGAGTTGCCCGGGCGTCCCGGGGGTGACGCGCCGGCCGGCTCACCCGCCACCGCGCCGAAGCGACGGAAGCGCAGCCACCGCCGGTACACGAGCTCCTCCGGGCCGGCCAGTCCCAGCGTCGCCAGCGTCGCGCGCAGTGCGGCACCGACGAGCGCCGCGGCGTGGACGGGATCGGCCGCGGCACCGCCGTCAGGCTCGGGTACGACCCCGTCGACAATCCCGAGCTCCAGCAGCTGACGCGCGTCCACGCGCAGCGCCTCGGCAGCCTTCGGCGCGGCGGTCGCGTCCTTCCAGAGGATCGACGCGCATCCCTCCGGGCTGATCACCGAGTACACCGCGTTCGCGCACATCAGCACCCGGTCGGCGACCGCGAGCGCCAGCGCCCCGCCGCTGCCGCCCTCGCCGGTGACGACGGCGACAACCGGAACGGGCAGCGCCCCCATCAGGCGCAGGTTCTCGGCAATCGCGACCGACTGTCCCCGTTCCTCCGCCTCGACGCCGGGATGGGCGCCGGCGGTGTCGATGAAGGTGACCACCGGCAGGCCGAGCTTGGCCGCCAGCCGCATGACCCGCGCCGCCTTGCGGTACCCGGCGGGACTGGGCATGCCGAAGTTCCGCTCGCTGAGCTCCGCGACCGTGTGCCCCTTCTGGGTACCGATCACGGCCAGCCCGACTCCGCCCAACCGGCCGAGACCGGCGACCATCGCCGGGCAGTCGGCGGAGGCCCGGTCGCCGTGCAGCTCGTTGAAGTCGTCCAGCAGAAGCGAGATCAGGTCGAGGGTGGTCGGGCGCCCGAGCGCCCTGGCCTGCCGCACGGCGTCCCAGGGATGACGGACGGGCAGGTGGAGCACCTCGGTGATCACCCGCTCGGCTCCGTCATGCCCGTCGGACAGGCCGCCCCCGGCTGTGGCGCCCTCGGCCGTGGCGCCCTCGGCCACCTCATGAACGCCGGTGGCGACGCGCAGGAGCCGGGACAGCGCGGCCCGCAGGTCGCCACGGGGAACAATCATGTCCACGATTCCGTGGTTCAGCAGGAACTCCGCCGTCTGGAAGCCGGGCGGCAGCTTCTGGCGGATCGTCTGCTCGATCACCCGGGGACCGGCGAACCCGAGGCGGGCACCCGGCTCGGCGACGATGACATCACACAGAGTAGCGAATGAGGCTGCCACTCCCCCGAACGTCGGGTCGCTGATCAGTGCCACGGTGAGCACGCCCGCCTCGTCGAGCCGGCCGAGCATCTGGCTCGTCTTGGCCATCTGCATCAGCGACAGCAGGCCTTCCTGCATGCGGGCACCGCCGGAGGCGGTCACAATCACCAGCGGTGTGCGCTCGGCCAACGCCAACTCGCCCGCCCGGGTGATGGCCTCGCCGACGGCCGATCCCAGGCTGCCGCCCAGGAAACGGAAGTCCATCGCCGCGACGATCACCTCGGCGCCGTCGATGCGTCCCCGCGCGCAGACGACCGCCTCGGCCAGTCCGGTCCGCTCGCGGGCCTGGCGCACCCGGTCCGGATAGGGGGCCGAATCGGTGAAGCGCAGCGGATCGGGATCCGCGGGCACGGGCGTCGCCAGCTCGGACCATCCCGGGTCCAGCAGCTGGGCGAGCCGACTCGGGGCCGTCAGCGGCGCGTGCCAGCCGCACTCCGGGCAGACCCGGTTGGCTGCGAGGAACCGCTTGCCATAGAGAAGGGTCCGGCATCCCCCGCACAGATGCCAGGCGAGGCGGTCCGCGGTCGACTCCGCCTCGACGGCTGGCACGGGCACGGGCGCCGGCGCGGTCGTGCCCGCGGTGGCTCCGGTCGTGGGCGCGGTCACCGGGCACCCGCCGTCAGGACGTACCGGTGCGCCGGCGAGCTCTCGCGCGTGGCCGGCGGTCGGTAGGCGGCCGCCCGCGCCGGCAGCCGCACCCCGGCGAACCGCAGCGCCGCGGCCCGCCCGGTGTAGGCGGCGCCGAGCATCAGCTCACCCGCGACGTCCACCGCGCTGCGCCGGTCGACGTCCGCCAGGTAGCTGCCGGCCGCCCAGGTGTTGAAGGCGCCCAGGGACGGGCCGCACCAGATCTGGTAGTCGGTGATCCGGTCGGGCGCGGCGGAGATCGCCCAGCCCGAGGACAGCCCGAGATACCAGCGGAACACCAGCGCCATCCGTCTCTTCGGGTTGGCCTGCGCGCGTTCGATCTGCTCCGGGTCGCGCCGGCTGAAGTAGTCGACGGTGTCGGCCCATACCTCGTCCACGGACCGGCGCAGGACCGAACGCTCCAGCCAGTTCCGATCCTCCGCCGAAAGGTCGTCGAGGGAGTCGTGGGCGCGGTAGAGGTCGTACAGCCGGCGGCCCCGCCCGGCGAACATCGTGCCGCGGCGCAGGACCTGCACCTCGGCGCCGATCTCGAACATGTCGGAGGCCGGCGCCATGTCGATGTCGTTCGGGCCCGCCTTCGCCAGCAGCGCCCGCGCCGCCGCCGACTGACCGGACTCGACGCACGCCTGGTTCACCGAACCGGTGACGACGTAGGCTGCGCCGAGCGCGAACGCGGCGAACACCGCCGATGGCGTACCGATGCCACCCGCGGCTCCCACTCTCGGCGGGCGGCGGTAGCCGAGCTCGGCGGCGATCCGGTCGCGCACCGCGATGATCTCGGGGAGCAGGACCGGGAGCGGCCGGCGGTCGGTGTGGCCGCCGGAGTCCGCCTCGACGGTGATGTCGTCGGCCATCGGCACCGTGCGGGCGAGCGCGGCCTGCTCGGCGGTCAGGGTGCCATCCGCCACCAGCGGGCGCAGCAGCGCGTCCGGGGCGGGGCGCAGGAAGAGCTCGGCCACCTCCCCGCGGGAGACCTTGGCCACCACCCGGTGCCCGACGTGTACGCCGCCAGCGCCGCCCGGCCGCAGCCCCGCGGCCCGGTAGGCGACGATCTGCGGGGTCAGCTCCAGGAACGCGGACGCCTCCACGCAGGTCACCCCGTGGCGCAGGCAGGCGGCCAGGATGGCCCGTTCCAGCTCCAGCTCGTTCGGGCTGTGGATCAGATTGCAGGCGAAGGGCGCCGGGCCGAGCTCACGGCGGATCCGCCCAAGCGCGTCGTCGATCCGGTCGGGCAGCACGCCGGCCGCCCCGTACGTGGCGAGGAAGCCCGCCCGTGCCATCGCCACGACCAGCTCCGGCGAAGCGATGCCGTTCGCCATCGCGCCGGTCATGTAGGGCTGACGCACCCCGTAGTCGGTCAGGAAGGACGCGGCTCCCAGCCGCTCGGGGCGGGCCGGCGGCGCCACAGCCAGCACCGTCGCCCCCGCCGCGCGCAGGCTCGCCGGGTCGTCGGTGGCCGCGATCGCGCCGCCCTGTTCGCTCACCACGACGCAGGGCGCGTCCAGCCGGGCGAGCAGGTCGTGGATCTCCTGGGCGGATCGCGCGAGCCGCGGCCCGCCCGATCCAGGGCGCGGCGTCGCCGGCGCGCCACGGACCGTCGTTGTCGTCGTCACCATGATTGCGCTCCTCTACCGCGCGCTTCGGCGGCGATGTCGGTCAGTCCGTAGATACGCATACCGGGTTTCCAGACGCTGGCGTCCGCGACGACCCGTGCCCGGGCACCGTCGCGGCGGACGTCCTTGATGTGGACCTCCAGCGTCATCTCCCCGTCATCCGGGCGGATCTGGCCGCGGTAGCGCCAGCTCATCGGCAGCCCGGCCGGCACGACGAAGACCGGCTCGACGAGGTCGTCGGTCAGGCCCTCCTGGACCATCCACTCCTGCAGCGCCTGGATGACGGCCTCGACACCCAGCGAGCCGGGCATCACCGGGTCGAGCCAGAAGTGCCGCGCGAAGAACCAGTCGTCCGGGCTCGTGGGGCGGACGGCGTGCAGGTAACCGCGGCCGAAGTCGCCGCCGCCGTCCACCACCGTGATCTGGTCGAGCAGGGCCATGGCGCCCTGGGCGCACAGCGGCGCGTTCGCGGCCCGCCGGGCGGCCACGTCGATGGTCCGCCGGTCCGCCTGCGCCGGGTTGGTGCGTTCCAGCCAGGTCGGCACGAACGCGCCCTGATCGAGACCGTTCTGGTTCGCCAGCGTCCGCTGGGTAAAGAAGCCGAACAACGACTCACCGACGTAGAACGGCTCGCCGTCACGGTCATCGCCGTCACGGCCGGACCCGTGCGATCCGGATCCGTCGACCGGCACGAGGAACAGCTCGTACTGGAAGTTCTGCAGGATCGCGCCGCTGAGCACGGTCGTGGACAGCAGGGTCGAACGCTGCCGGATGGTGCGTCCCGCCAGGTCCACCTCGCGCCGGACGGTCGCCGTGCCGTCGAGGTTGCGCAGGACGTAGTCGTTGGCCGGGTCGGTCAGGGTCGCACCCAGGTAGTAGCCCAGCAGGAGCGCCGACTGTAGCGATGTCTCCATGTGCACGATGTTCGGCATCGTCGGGTTGGGGCTGTCGGTGTAGTACCAGGAGTCCGCCGGCGAGTCGTACTCGGTGATCATCGACGCGCCGCCGCTGAGCTGACCGCGCGCGCCGTCCACCCGCATGACCCGGTCCACCAGCCGCAGGCCGCCGCCGGGCAGCCGGCAGACCGTCCGGCCCGCGGCGGAGGCGAACTCGGGACCGAGCGCGATGGCGAGGTCGCCGCGCGCCGCGTGGAACATCTGCAGCTCACCGAGCAGCGCCGACTCTCCGGTCGCGCCCACGCGGCCGAGGAAGGCCGGCAGGACGCCGCCGTGCGCCGGACCCACGGGGGTGCCCGGACGTTCCCGCACGGCCAGGGCGATCCCGCGGATCGTGGCGACCGGCCCGTGGGCGTCCCGCAGCTCAATGTCACCGCGCAGCCAGGGCCGCGGCACCAGGTCGATGTCGGTGACGGTCAGCACGAGCTCCAGACCGGCCTCGACGGCCGGCCCGGCACCGTGGCCGGGCGCGTGGATCTCGATCGACAGCCGGCCGAGCCCGTCGGGGAGTTCCAGCCGCTCGTCGGGCAGCGCGACGTCGAGGTGCGCATCCGCGATCACCAGGTGCAGACCGGCGGCCATCGCGAACACACTCACCGCCTGCCAGGAGGCGGTGAGCGCCGCGATGGCCAGGTGGGTCGGATCGGGCTGCCCGTCGTGCTCCACGCGGCCGGTCAGCCGGCTCACCGAGGCCCGCAACTGGCCCCGGCCGGCCGCGCCGCCCCGCGGCGCGAGCTCCGGCACGGCGGCCAGCGGACCGCCGGGGGCGAGCCGCACCGACGGGTTCACCCCCCGCTGGTCGTAGCGGGCGCCGAAGACGCCGGCAACGTCACCGCGCGTCAGCCGGTCCAGGTCACCGGCGTCGAGGGTGGTGCGGGTGGTACGGCCGGGCAGTTTGAACGCGTCCTCCGTCCAGCCGCGCGCGCCCCGGGAGCCGGAGGCAGCACCCACCGGCTCCAGGGCGGCGAAACCGGGCGGGTTCCCCGGCGCTTCGATGCCGGCGAACCCGGCAGCCCCGGCGAGACCGCCATGGCTCGCGCCGTCCCGCGCGAGCCACCGGAACACCCCGCCGAGGACCTCCAGGAGCACGTCGGGGCCGCGGGTGACCCGCAGCGCAAGTGTGACCTCCGCCGTGGCCGGGTCGAACCCGCCGGGGGCCCCGATGCGGGTGGTGGCCTGAACACGCAGCTCGTCCCCGACCCGGGGCAGCGGTCCGCTGGTCACCAGAGCCGCCCGGGTCAGCACCCAGTGCCCCCCTCCCCGGGGTGCCAGGTGCGCCGACCCGCGCAACACCTCGTCCAGGGCCTGGCGGACCACGGCGGGCAGCGACACCCAACCGTCGATCGCCGCGGCGTCCCGGGCCACGACGGTGACATCCACCGTCAGCTCGGCAGGCGCCGTGATCTCGACGGGGGCGATCGCGGGAGCGGGCCGCGGCGGAGTGCCGGGCGCCGAGGCACCCGCGTGCCCGGGGAGCCCCGTATCGTGGCAGGCCGGCCGGTCCACCGCCGGGGTGCCCCATCCCGGCCCACCCCGACCACGATCACCCACGGCGGCCGGAATCCGGCCGCCGGGCGGTGCGATGGCGGCCATCGCGGCCAGCGCCCGGTCGGCCAGGGCGGCCTGCGTGCGCATCGCCGAGGCGTGGGCCGCGACCACCGAGGCCCGCAGCCGACGCAGGGTGGCCGTGGCGTCGTCGACAGCCGGGGCGGCTGCCGTACCCACAGCAGCCGTGTGGCCCACGCCGCTCAGGACGTCCGCGCCGCGGGTGGCTGCCGTGATCTCCCTGCCCCCGTCGGCGTTGTCCTCCTCGCCCCCCTCGACATCGCCCCCCTCGACGTCGCCCCCCTCGACGTCGTCAGGGCGGTGGGTGCCGCCGGGCCGCGCCTCGAACTCCGGGCCGGCCTGCATCGCCGCCCAGACGGCGGCGTCGGTGGGCTCGCCGTCGAAACCCAGCCCGTCCTGCGTCGCCTCGACCGTGATGGTCATCGTGATCCCTCCCATCGCCCGTGCAGTGCCTGGTCTTTCGGCCACCGACCGGACCTCATGCCCGGTCACCCGACTGCCACCGCTGCGCCCCCTGACGGATCAGATCCGCCATGTCCGGGGTGCCGACGAAGGTGAAGTCGGACAGGCGCTGCAGCACCCGTCCATCCGGGGTGTGGGCGGTCACGGTCACCGTGACCGTCATCGGGCCGGGTCGGACGTCGTCGACGACCACGATGAACGTCTCGTTGGCCGGCAGCGGAGCGAAGAACTCCGCGTGCCCGATCTCGATCGGCAGGGCGCCCACCTCGTTCAGGGTCCACCGGGCGAGCACGCTCCCGGCCGCGGCGAGGATGTCGCACAGGACCGGGCGGTGCAGCGCGCCCGCGAACGCGCCGCCGGCGAAGGGCAGTTCCGGCAGGCGGCACTCAGCCACCAGACGGCCCGGCTCCCGCACGAGCAGGCGCCGGATGCCCCGCATCAACGGCCCGTGGATGAGCAGCCCGTCGGTGTAGACCCAGGCCGCGTCCTCGCCCTGCTCGCCGAGCCGGTAACCATCGGCGGGCCAGCCCGGGGCGGTCGGGGCGGCCCCGGCGGCCTTGCCGACCTCGGTGACCTCGGCGAGCACGAGGGTGCCCGCGTAGTGCGAGGTCGGCAACGCGCCGCCGCTGTCCCCGCGAACGGTCGCGGACACCGTCACCGGCCCGCCGTCACGCCCGTCACCGGGCCCACCGCCGGTCCCGTCGACGGGCCGCGCGTCGAGCCAGTAGTCCCGCAGGTGCGCCCCGTCGAACACGATCCCCTTGTGCACGATGAAGTTCCGGACCTCGACGACCTGACGCCCGGGCAAGGCTCGTTCGACCCCGTTGACCAACCAGCCGAGACCGGCGGTGGCGGGCAGCACCGGGGCCGGCCCGATCTGGTGCTGGTCGATGACCGTCTCGGTGTCCATAGCCGCTATCGAACGGTGCGCCACGAACGCGGCGGGCGCCGTGCCACCCGCGGCCCGCGCGAGCGGAGCGGATCCACCGATGAGGACCGCGCCATCCGCGCCGTGGCCGTCGACGAGTTCCGCGACGAAGCGGCGCGCGCCCTCGTCCGGCGGCAGCAGCGTCACGCCCCGGGAGCGGAAGAGCTCCCGCAGGTCGGCCGTGACCATCCCGCCGTCCCAGGCGCCCCAGTTCAGGGCGACCACCCGGCCGGTGAGCCCGGTCCGGGCCCAGGCCGCGACCCTGGTCAGCGCCTCGTTGGCCGTGGCGTAGTCGGCCTGCCCCGGGTTACCGAAGACACCGGCGACCGAACCGAACAGCACGAGATGACGCAGCGGTGCCCCCTCCAGCGCCGTGAGCACGGAGCGCAGGCCGGCGAGCTTCGGGGTGAGCACCGACCGGATGGCCGGGACGGTCTTGTCCGTGAGCATCGCGTCGGCGAGAGCGCCGGCGCCGTGCACGACGCCGGTGACCCGGTCACGCCAGGGCGCGAGCGCCGCGGCCGTCGCCACCGGATCCGAGGCGTCCACGGCCTGGTAGTGGATCCGCGCGCCGGTCGCGGCAAGGTCACCGAGGGTGGCCCGCACCTGCCGGACGGCGATCACGGCGGCAGCCGCGGCATCGACGTCGGGCAGCCGCACCTTGCGTCCCTCGGCACGGGCCCCGGCGAGATACGCCGCCTTGAGGCCGTCATCCTCGACTCCGGCCGCCCAGCCCGGCTCCTCAACCAGATTCGTGCGTCCGAGCAGGACGAACTCGCAGGAGGCGCGGCGCGCCAGCTCCTCGACGCAGCGCGCGGTCACTCCGCGGGCTCCGCCGGTCACCACCAGGACGTCATCCGGGCCCACCGGGGGCCGGAGCGTCGCCGGGGAGGTCGTCCCGGTCACCCCGGCCGCCTCAGCCACCCCGGCCGCCTCAGCCACCCCGGTCACCCCGGTCACCCCGGTCACCCCGCCCTGGACATACTCGACGGACCAGCGGCGTCCCTCGGGATCCAGACCGACCTCGACGACGTCCCGGGCGGAATCGACGGCCTCCGCCAGGACGGCCGCCGCGAAGGTGTCGTCGTCGAGCGCCGGATGGACGTCGACCGACCGGCAGACCAGCTCAGGTGCCTCGAGCGCGACGGTCTTCACCAGCCCGGTGATCCCCGCGGTGACCGCCCCGGCTATCGAGGACCCGCCCCGATGGCCGAGCAGCCCGTCGACCCGCGTCACCGTTAGGAAGGCCGCGCGCCGGCCCGCCGAGGCCGCCGCCCGCAGTGGTACGACGAGCCCCTTCGTGGCCAGGATGGCGTCGGCGAGCCCACGCGCGGCGACGTCGAAGTCGGCCAGCCCGGTGGCGCCGATCCCGGCTCGATCGTCCTCCCCGGCGCGGTCCGGCTCAGCCCCGGATCCGGCGCCCGGTGATGCCGGAGCGCCGAGGGCGAGCAGGCAGAGGTCCAGGCGGACCGATCCGGCGACAGCCGCGAGCGCCGCCTCGACCGCGGCGCCATCCCAGCCGAGGAGGCCGGCGGTGTCGGAACCCGCAAGGGACCCGATCGCGATCCGCTCGACCGAGATGCCGCGCTCCCTGAGGTGGCGGACCAGCGCCACACCACCGGCGTCACCGACCTCGATCACGAGCGCGCTGGGCTGGACGCCGAAAGGATCGTCGAGCGGGTCTACGGCCGGCAGAAGGCGCGGCACCGCGCGCAGCCGCTCGATGGGCGCCTCGGTCGGAACGGGGTGCGGCGCCGATGCAGTCGCCGTGGGCATCGACGCCGCCGTCTCAGTAGCGGTGGGCGGGGTCGACTCGGGTGCGGCGCTGGCCGGCGCGGTCAGGCCCAGGCCATCACGCAGGAACGAGGCCACATCCGCCAGCGTCCGCATCTCCGCCGCCCGCTCCGGACCCACCGCAGGAACACCCGGGAACCGCTCCTGCAACGACCCCAGAATCTGCACCCGCTTAATCGAATCAACCCCCAGATCCGACTCCAACGCCATCGACGGCTCCAGCACATCCACCGGATAACCCGTCTTCTCCGCCACCACCTCCGCCACCGCCGACTCAATAACCGACACGTCGACCGCAGCCACACCCGCACCCGCACCCTGAACCACCGAACCCAGGCCATCACGCAGGAACGAGGCCACATCCGCCAGCGTCCGCATCTCCGCCGCCCGCTCCGGACCCACCGCAGGAACACCCGGGAACCGCTCCTGCAACGACCCCAGAATCTGCACCCGCTTAATCGAATCAACCCCCAGATCCGACTCCAACGCCATCGACGGCTCCAGCACATCCACCGGATAACCCGTCTTCTCCGCCACCACCTCCGCCACCGCCGACTCAATAACCGACACGTCGACCGCAGCCACACCCGCACCCACAGCCACACCCGCACCCGCACCCGCACCCGCACCCGCACCCGCACCCGCCGAACCCTGAACCACCGAACCCAGGCCATCACGCAGGAACGAGGCCACATCCGCCAGCGTCCGCATCTCCGCCGCCCGCTCCGGACCCACCGCAGGAACACCCGGGAACCGCTCCTGCAACGACCCCAGAATCTGCACCCGCTTAATCGAATCAACCCCCAGATCCGACTCCAACGCCATCGACGGCTCCAGCACATCCACCGGATAACCCGTCTTCTCCGCCACCACCTCCGCCACCGCCGACTCAATAACCGACACGTCGACCGCAGCCACACCCACACCCGCACCCACACCCGCACCCGCACCCGCACCCGCACCCGCACCCGCCGAACCCTGAACCACCGAACCCAGGCCATCACGCAGGAACGAGGCCACATCCGCCAGCGTCCGCATCTCCGCCGCCCGCTCCGGACCCACCGCAGGAACACCCGGGAACCGCTCCTGCAACGACCCCAGAATCTGCACCCGCTTAATCGAATCAACCCCCAGATCCGACTCCAACGCCATCGACGGCTCCAGCACATCCACCGGATAACCCGTCTTCTCCGCCACCACCTCCGCCACCGCCGACTCAATAACCGACACGTCGACGCCCGCCGGCGGCTCGGCCGTCGCCGGCTGGGCAATCCCAGCGGTGGCCGGCTGCGACCCCACGGTCGCCGGGGCCGCGGATGGGACGGTCACCGGAGGCACGGATGGGACGGATGGGACGGATGGGACGGTCACCGGAGGCACGGGCGGGGCAGCCGCGATCGCACCCGCCGGACGCCCGTTACTGTTCCCGGTGCTGGGGATCGGAAGCGGGACGGCCGGCAGCCCGGGCGCCGGGATTCCCGGCGTACGCAGATCGCCCGCCGTTCCCCGTCCGTACAGGTCCGTCGGTTCCGTACCGGTGGTGAGCGCGCCGCCCGGCGCCCCGCCGGCCGCGAGCCCGCCGGCGCCGTGGCCGCCGACGCCGTTGCCGTACTCCAGGTCGGTCAGGGACGCCAGGATCTCGTTGACCCGGATATGGGCCTCACCCACGGCCAGGCTCTGCCGGGTCACAGCGTCGGCAGCGGCCCGGATCTCCTGACCCGCCCCATTGTCCGCGGGGGCCGCGCGAAGGACCTGCACGAGGCCCTCGGCGACCCGGAGCTGGGTGTCGAGGAACTGGGAGTGCAGGGCCAGATGGTCGCGGGCGACCTCGCTGATGCCGGCGACCTCACCGGCGCTCGGGGCCGGGGCCGCCAGGGTGGCTGCCGCCGGAGCAGGCGCTACCGGAGCAGGCGCTACCGGAGCGATGGCCGTCGGGACGGGTACCGCCCGGGTGGGCGCCGGTGCCGGCTGGGTGGGTACTGGCCGGGTGGGCGCCGGTGCCGGCTGGGTGGGTACTGGCCGGGTGGGCGCCGGTGCCGCTTCGGGGACGCGCCGCTCGGTGGCGGTCGGGACGTTTTCGAGCGCCGCGGCGGCCGACTCCCGCGGCCGGACGGCCGCGGCGGCCGCGAGCGTGACCAGCGCGTCGGCGTAGGCGCGACGGCGAGGCTCCGAGACGTAGTCCGCCCCGGTCAGCGCAACCGTCATCCCGGTCGGCTGCACCTGCTGCGGCAGCGGGGCCGTATAGCGGTTGAGCCCGCTGAGCTCGACGCCGAGCACCGCGAGGCGCACGGCCGCGGTCATCAGAGCCACCGCGCCGTCGCCGTCGCGACCGGCGTCGGTGGGGATCGCCACGACATCGTCGCCGAGGGTGCGCCGGACCAGACCGGTCAGCACCTGGCTCGGCCCGATCTCGACAACCACCGTCGCGCCGTCCGCGTGCAGGGCCTGCAGCCCGGCGACGAACTCGACGGGGTTGCCCAGCTGCCGGGTGAGGACCCGGCGGTTCTCGGCGGGGTCGTCGCCGTACCGGGCGCCGGCGGTGTTGGCGTGCACCGGCACGGCCGGCGATCCGATTTCGGTGACGTCCACCGCGGCGGCGAAGTCGTCCACCGCGTGCCCGACGAGCGAGGTGTGGAACGCCGCGGCCACGGAGATGCGCCGGGCGTCGAGCCCGTTCGCGGTGGCGGCGGTGACGAACTCCTCGACGGCGGGCGTCGGACCACCAACGACGACCTGGTCGGGGGCGTTGTGGTTACACACGACCACGTCCGGGTGCGCGGTCAGCAGCTCGGCGACCGCGTCGCGGTCGGCGCGGACGGCGGCCATGGTGCCGGGGTCGAAGCCGGGTTCGTCCGGCGGGGCCATGGCCTGGCCGCGACGCCGGGCGAGCCGGAAGAAGTCGGCGTCGGCGAGGGAACCGGCGGCCCACAGGGCGGTCAGCTCCCCGAAGCTGTGGCCGAGCAGGCTCACCGGGCGCAGTCCCAGCTCCCGCAGGAACCGGAACTGGCCGACGGAGAGCGCACCGATCGCGGGCTGCGCGTACTCGGTGCGCGTCAGGTTCATCTCGTGGTCGGCACGGTCGCCCGGATCGAAGCTCGGCGGCGGGAACACCGCACGGGCGAGCGTGAGCTCGGCCCCGGCGAAGGTGGCGTTCGCCGCGTCGAAGGCCTCCCGCACCGGCGGGATCTCGACGGCGGCGGTGAGCCCCATGTCGACGTACTGGCTGCCCTGGCCGGCGAAGACGACGCCGACGCGGGGCTGCTCGGCCGCCTGCCGGCGGTAGTGCACCCCGGCGGGATGCGACCATTCGGCGGCGTCGGCTCGCGCCGCGAGCTGCTCGATCGCGATCGCGCGCAGGCGCTCCGCCTCGGCGCCGGTGCGCGCGACGAACCCGACCCGCGCGGCGCTGCCCGGGATGCCCGTGTCACCGTTCGGTTCGGCCTGTCCGCGCACCAGGTCGAGGAGCTCCGCGGGCGTCGCGGCATGCCACAGGTGGGCGCGGACGGCACGGTGCGTCGCCCGGGCGGCACGCTTATCGGCGTCCGGGCGTGCCGTGTCGGGGGTCTCCTCCAGGACGACGTGGAAGTTGGTACCGCCGAACCCCATGGCGGAGGCGGCCGCCCGGCGCCGCCCCACGTCCGGGTCGAGCACCCAGGGCCGGGTGCGGGTGCTGAGGTAGAAGGGCGAGCCCTCCTGGGCGAGCGCCGGATTCGGTTCGCGGACGTTGATCGTGGGCGGCAGCACCCGGTTGTACAGCGACAGCGACAGCTTGATCAGGCTGGCCGCGCCGGCAGCGCCCTTGGTGTGCCCGATCTGCGACTTCACACTGCCGATCGCCGCCCGGCCCGGGCGTGCCCCGGCCTCGGCCAGGACGGCCCCGAGCGCGGACAGCTCGGTGGCGTCACCGACGGCGGTACCGGTGGCGTGCGCCTCGAACAGCTCGACGGACGCCGGGCTCACCCCGGCGTCCGCGTAGGCCCGGCGCAGCGCGCGGACCTGGCCCTCCGCGCGCGGCGCGTAGACGCTCTTGAACCGACCGTCGCTGGACGACCCGAGACCCCGGATGACCGCGTAGATCCGGTCCCCGTCGCGCTCGGCGTCGGCCAGCCGCTTGAGCGCCAGCATCCCGATGCCCTCGCCGACCAGGGTGCCGTCGGCGCCGGCGGCGAACGGCTGGATGCGGTCGGACTTGGACAGCGCCTGCGTCTTCGAGAAGCACATGTAACTGAAGATCGAGTTCTCGGTGTCACAACCACCGGTGATCATGAGATCGGCACGGTGGTCGATGAGTTCGGCGATGGCCCCGCGGACGGCCGTGAGCCCACTCGCGCACGCGGAGTCGACCGTGTAGTTCGTGCCTCCGAGGTCGAGCCGGTTGGTGATCCGGCCGGAGACGACGTTGCCGAGCAGCCCGGGGAACGAGTTCTCCTCCCACGGCGGGAACGCGAGCGAGAAGGCCTCCGAGACCGCGGCGGTTTCGGCCTCGTCGAGTCCCGCGGCGCGCACGACCTCGCGCAGGACCGGCGTCTCCAGCCGGGCCGCCAGCGGGTGGGCCATCGTGGTGGGGCCGGCCATGCCCAGGATGACCCCGGTGCGCTCGGAGTCGTACCACGCCGATCCCGGTGCGCCCGCGTCGACGAGCACATCCCGCGCGACGATCAGACTGAGCAGCTGCACGACCGCGGTCACGTCCAGCAGGTTGGGCGGAAAGCCGAACTCCACCGGGCTGAACGCGACCTCGGGGAGGAAGCCGCCCCGGCGCGCGTAGGTACGGTCGGGCACCGTCGCATCCGGGTCGTAGTAGTCCTCCGGGCGCCAGTGCGTCGACGGCACCTCGGTGACGCAGTCGACGGCGTCGATGACGTTGCTCCAGTACTCCCGCACGTCGCGCGCCATCGGGAACAGTCCGGCGAGCCCGACGATCGCGATCGGGTTGTTCGCGAGTCGTCGGTCGTCAGGGCGGTCGGACTCGTCCACGTGCTTCTCCCCTTTACTGGCCGGCAGGTCACCACCGCGTGCGGCGGGACCCTGATATGTCGGGCGTGGTGCCCTAATATGTCGGGCGTGATGTATCCGGCGGAGGTATTCAGGTGTGAGGTATTGGGAACCGGTTCACCGGAGCGGACCGGCCGGTCCGCCGGAGAGCCAGACGGCCGGCGGGTTGTTCCGGAACAACGTTGTCCCGGAACAACGTTGTTCCGAAGCACTGCCGCAGGTCTTCGTGGCCGTGACAGCGAACCGCGAGGCCTGGCGACAGTTTACTCGTATCCGATCCGCGCGGGCATCCTGGAACCAGTGTCATCGACGTCCTGTTGTTCCGCAAGAACAACCTGCCGAACACTCGATCGGCCGAGGCAATCGCCGCGACGGTGCGTCGTGAGATGCTTCACTCCCGATCCACTCGACGTCGGGTCAGAATACGTCGAGAGGCCGGTCAACCGAACAGGGTCAGGATGGAACCGGAACCGGAATCCGGGGAGCCGGGCGCGACAGGACTTCGCGCACCAGATCCGCAAGGAGACTGGCGACGAATTCGTATCCGGCCGCGTTGGGATGATAGTCCCCGGGGTTCCACAGTTGAGAGTCGTGGGCGCGGTCGACGTGATCGAAATCGACGAGGAGAATTCCGTGGTTCGCCGCGGTCGAGCGGACATGGTCGTTCGCCCGCTCGATCCTGGAGCGGAGTACGTCCAGGATCGCCGGCGGCGCCGAGAGCCTGGTGGTGAGGTCCGGAAAGGTGAAGGTGAACGCGGTGGTTCCCGGGACCGCGAGAGTCGCGACTAGGTGGGTGAAGTTTTTTTCGAACCTGTCCTGCGAGTAGTCCGCGAGCAGGTCGTTGCTGCCCGCGGCGATCCCGACGAGGGCCGCCGGGGCGGAGGCGGCGACGTCGAGCTGCGTGTCGATGACATCCTGCGTCGTCGCGCCGTTCCGCCCCAGGTTGAGAACGCGACTGCGCGGAATACCCAGAGCCGCGGCCATTCTGGGCGCCCAGCCGATCCAGGCGCCGTCGGGAGCCGGGTCACCGCGGCCCTCGGCGAAGCTGTCGCCGACCACGGTGAGCATCGGCGACGGCGTCGGACCGCCGATGATCGGTCGACTGTCCATTACACGGCCGCCGCGGCCAACATGATGGACTCGACGTTCTCCGGCGCGAGAAAGACCGACGACGGCACGACACCCGCGATCATTCCGAAGAACTGCGCCCGCGCCGTCTCGTTGTTCGGCAAGGCCCGCCACAGCGCCACGAGGTGCGGCGGGAAGTTCAGCTCGCCCAGCGTCGTGGTGAAATTGAACGCACCGGCCGATTCCTCGTCGCGCAACCGCTGATACTCGGCGAGGGCCTCGTCCATGGGCCGGTCGCCACGCAGCGCCTGGTCCACGTGCTCGGTCAACAGGTCCGCGCAGCGGAAGGCGTCGGTGATGCCCAGACCGGTCACCGGGTCCTTGTGGTAACCAGCGTCTCCGGTCAGCGCCCAACCCGGACCATAGGACGTGCGGTAGTAGTTGTCCGGATAACGGATTCCGTAGTAACGGTCCTCCTGGACGCCATGGCTGTCGAGATCCTCGGCGAGCTCGGGCGCGACGCTGCGGAAGGTCCGGCGCAGGCTCCCGTCGATATCGGCGCGGAACTCCTCGAAATCCTCGAGGTTGCGCATCGCGGTGACGAGGGTGAGCCCGTCATGGGTGGGCCAGCCGGCGCACTGCTCGTGGTCACCGAACCGGCTGTGGAACTGCCAGTCCAGCCCACTGAAATAGGAGTAGTAGATGAAGCTGGCCGCCGGCACGACCTTGTAGAAGTCGGCTCCCACCAGGTCGGCCACGACGGAGTTGCGGCCGTCGGCGCCCACGACGAGAGTGGCCCGCTCCTCGACGACGGCTCCCGTGGCGTCCCGGCCCACGATCCCCGCGACCGTGCCGTCGTCGTGACGGATCAGATCTCGGACCGAGAAGCCCTCCCGGACTTCGACACCCGCCGCGACCGCGCCGTCGAGCAGGAGCTTGTCCAGCACGATGCGGCGCGGCGCCATCGAGAACGCCAGCCCGTCGACCGGATCGGCGAACCCGCGGATGACCACACCGAGGTGGGACACCGTCATGTCGGTGATCGGCCGGCAGTTGGTCGCCGTGAGTGCGTCGAGCAGCCCCCACTCCCGCAGACGGAGCAGTGCGGCCTGCTGAAGATAGTGGGTGGAGATCGTGTCGCTGGGAAAGGACACGCGGTCGACGAGCAGCACCCGGTGACCGCGCCGGGCAAGCAACATCGCCACAGGTGAGCCGGCGCAGCGCGCTCCCACGACAATCACGTCGTACATGGTCGGAGACTCCCTGAAGTATGCCGGTCAACCGATCGTTACACTGGCACGACGGGTCCCCGGCGGATGTGTTGTCGTTATCCTCCTGGGCATCCTCCTAGGCTCCCCTATATACCTGCAAGGCGTCACAAGGTGATGTAATCGCACGATAGGAATCACCAATGGCAAAGGGTTCGTAAAGTCGCCTCGAATTCATCCCGAAGAAACCTTTCCAGCGGATGCTCAGTAACATGTCTGCTCAGTCGGAGATACGATCCCCACTGGAGATGGTTCGCGAGGCGCACTTTCAGGCGAACGGTGACGCGCCACCAAATCTCGAACAACTCCGTTCCGTCATCGACACGATGGTGCCATTCTGCAACCTGACCGGGGTGCGGGTCGTCGAGCTGCGCCGGGACGGCGGCGTGGCGGAGCTCCCCAACCGACCCGACCTCCAGAACCACATGGGCACCGTGCATGCGGCGGCGCAGTTCCTCGCCGCCGAGGTCTCCGGAGCCGCGGCGTTCTCGGGCGCCCTGGCACCGAGGATCTTCAGCCTCCGCAGCTTCGTGCTGCGCGACTGCCGGATCATGTACCTGCGGCCGGCGGTCGGTCGGATCCGGGCCCACGGTTCAGTGGACATCGAGGTGGCGCACCCGGCAGCGGAGCGGACCGCCGAAGAACGCTTCGAGATCCGCGGGGGCTCGCTGCTCTACGACGACGCCGGCGCCCTCGTCGCCAAGGCGGAGTTCGACTACCGCGCCTGGTTCGACGCCTCCTGACAAGACACCTGCAGGAAAGATACCTGCAGGCAAGGCGCCGCCGGCAGCAGGAGGGCCCTGCCCGCAGGTAAAGCCCGTAACCACGGCTCTCCCTCGCCCGGGCCGGGCATCCCGGCCCGGGCGTCCTCCGCGACTTCACTGGAAGAAGTCCACAGACGTTACTACGCTCACCATCATGCCCGGCTTTCCGGCTGCGCTCACCAACCTTTATCGGACCCGCTGTCGGAAATACCGATCAGACGATCGGCGATCCGGATGGAAGGAGCGGCACGTGTCCGCAGATGCTCTTGTTCCTCCCCCGTCGGCGGCCGCCGGTGAGACCGAACCCGCGGCGGAAAGCGAGACGGAACTCGAGGTCGCCACCACTGCCGGGACGCGATTCGGCCTGCGTGTTCTTCCGCAGGCCGACGAGTCCGCGCCGGTGATTCTCCTGCTTCCGGCGATGGGGGTTCGGACAAAGTACTACACCCCCTTCGCCGAGGCACTGCGGTCGCTGGGGTACTCGGTCGTGACAACCGATCTGCGCTGGCATCACCACGGAGCCGCGGCGCTCCGGCGCTCGGCCGGCAGCCGGGGCAGCTACCAGGAGGGTGTCGAGGACGACCTGCCGACGATCACGGCGGCGACGCGGGAACGATTCCCCGGGGCGCCGCTGTTCGTCGTGGGTCACAGTCTCGGCGGACAACTCTCGATCCTGCGTGCCGCGCGGGAGGCCCCCGACAGCGGCGGGCTGAGCGGCCTGGCCGTCATCGGCGCGGGCACCTCGTACTGGCGCGTCTTCAGGCCCCTTCGTTCAGCGTGGGTCCTGGGCGGTTCCACGTTCGTCGCGGGGGTGTCGCAGCTGCTGGGCTACTGGCCCGGGCACCGGTTCGGCTTCGGCGGGCGGCAGCCCAGGGCGCTGATGCTGGACTGGGCCAGAAGTGCCCGCACCGGCCGTTACCGGCTGGCCAGGTCGGAGCCCGACCTCCTCGGTCTTCTCGGCGCGGTGACCCTGCCGGTACTGGCCATCTCCCTGGACGCCGACCATCTCGCGCCGCGCCGGGCGGTCGACTATTTCACCAGGCGGTTGACGGGCTCGGAGGTCCATCGCGTCCACCTGGACCGCACGAGTGGATCCACCCACCTCGGTCACTTCGACTGGATGAAGGAACCCGCTGTCATAGCACGCCACGTGGCCGAGTGGATCGACCTCGTCCTCGGCCGGAGCGGCACGGGCGCCCGGTGACGGGAACCGCACCGTGACGGGGTGCTCGTCGCGGTTCCGCTCACTGTCGCCATCCCTCTTGTTCGCCATCCCTCTTGTTCTTGTTCGCCATCCCTCTTGTTCGAACTTGTTCGAAGCAGCCGCTCCCCACCGTGATTCTCGCTTCCCACCGGGCAGCCCCGACCGTCCGGTTCACCACGGTTGACAGACGGCTTGTCTTCGTCTCGAAGACAGCCTGTCCATCGCACGTAGGGTGCAGTCATGTCTCCCCGTCGCTACGAGCAACGGCTGCGCACGGCTGGTGCGGACCAGACCCGCCGCCGGATCCTCGACGCGATGTACGAACAGCTGCCCCGGCTCGCGAGCGTGGAGGCGGTCGCGCGGCAGGCGGGCGTGGCCCGGTCGACGGTCTACCTGGTGTTCGGCTCCCGAGCGGGGCTGTTCGATGCCCTCACCCAGGACGTGCTCGACCGGGGCGGTTTCGCGGACCTGGTGCGGGCCGTGCAGGATCCGGACCCACTCGTTCACCTGCGCGGCGGGATCACCGCAAGCGTGCGGGTGTACGCCGGGCAGCGCGACGCCCTGTGGGCCCTGCGCTCGATGGAACAGGCGCTCGATGGCGCGCTGCAACGGGCCGAGCAGGACCGTCTCGGCGGGATGGAACATCTCGCCGAACGCCTGGCCGCCCACGGCCTCCTGCGCGTGCCGGTGGCCGCCGCGGTCGACGTCCTCTGGCTGCTTACCAGCTTCGACGCGTTCGACCTGCTCTACACCGGCCGCCGGCTGTCGGTCGACGAGGTCGCGGCCCGGCTCCTGGCGACCGCCGAGCACGCGCTGCTCTGAACCGGCACACATCCCGCTGGAGCTACCCGAAGGCGGCGATCGACCTCGTCCTCGCCCAGATGGAGACCCTCACCGAGGACTGGTCCCCCGCCGACCAGTAAAACGACACTTCTCCTTGGTCATCGAGCAACCAATGCGCTGACCGGACGAGCTGCTGCCCCCGACATTCTCCGCCTCTTACGGAGATCGATACTCCTGTACTGGACGTGTACTGGACGTGTACTGGACGATAAGAGATGACCTTAACCTTGCTGAATTCGCCGAAGTTCAAAGCCGGTAGCTTCCGCTGGAAGACCTGGGCGGGCGAAGCCGCGTTAGTACTGGGTGGTCGCGGCCAGGGCCAGCAGAACCAGCGCGATCACCGCGGCGGTCGTGCGGATGCTGTTGAAGAAGTCCCAGCGCGCCCGCTGCTCGCGCCAGTCGGCCGGCGGAGACTCCGGCCGCCAGGTGGCCATGGCGTTGTTGATCGGAAGGTCGCCGCGCACGGTGACCAGGATGTTGGTGAGGACGCAGGCCGCCACGATGCCGGCCAGCACCGCGCAGGCCGTCGCACCGGTGACGCCGGCCGCGACCGCCAGGGCGATCGTAGCGATCAGATTTGTAATCTGCAGCAGCTTCATCATCCGCGGGTAGCTGATGTCGAACGCCTGCTTGACCATTACGTAGGGAGTGGGCGGCAGTGAATGCATCGCGGGCCGTACGGCGACCAGGCCGACCGTCAACGTGCCCGCCACCAGCCCGGTCAATACGAGAGAGATCACGACCAGCGCCGAGACCATCCGCTTCAGCTCTCCGTCCTGTGCATGTTGGGGACATACAGGTGACGAGCAGAGACCCGGGCTCGCCCCCGGGCGACTGTGGGGCTAAGGCATTCATACCGCAGACGACGGCTACCCGAAGGCTGGTTCACGAACCGCGTCCAGAATTACCGAAAGTTCCGGGTCATAGGGAAACGAGGCGGCTCTCTACCGAGCCGGTCACAGGCCCAGGTCGTTGATGATCCGGCCGAGCGGCTCGGGCGTGACGGACGGCTGCGGACTATCGACCGTGAGGCGGTTCATCCCCTCCAGGTAGATGTCCACTTGTTCCCTTTCATCCAAATAGGCGGTAAATATTCACATGGTTTTGTGGTCCGGGCATGACTGTGTGCCGCGCGGCCACTCGTCCAGGTAGCGCACCGTCACGGTGATGGTGTTACGCAGTTCCCGCCGTGGTGATGTCGACCTGCTGGTTGCGCCGCACCATGTCGACGATCCGGTTCACCGGTCCCACCACGAACAGCTCGTCCCCGGGCCGGAGCCGGGTGTGGCGTCCCGGCCGGTAGTCCGGCCCGCCACCGGGAGCCCCCTGGCCGTCCCGCTCCACGCCGCCGTCGGTGTCCGCGCCGCTGTCCAGATTCACGCCGCTGTCCAGATTCACGTCTCCGCCGGTGTCCGCGTTCGCGGCCGCGGTGATCACGGCGAGCACCCGGGTCCCGGTGGACAGCTCCCGCAGGGTCGGGCCGACCAGCCCGCCGCCGGCGTGGATGGTCATCCTGGCCACCAGGAACGGCGTGCGCTGCACGTAGAAGGTACTGATGACGTCGTAACCGAGCGCCGCGCCGACGAAATACGGCGTGGCCAGGGCGGACGCGCTGCGTGCCGTATGGATGCCGAAGCGCCGCTCGACCTCGTCGGCCATCGTGGTGTCGAAGATCCGCAGCACTACTCGCAGGTCGGGGTGGTGCGTGTCCGGGTCGGACTCCCGCATCCGGCCGCGGGACCACCCGCCGCCCCGCCGGGCGGCCCGCCGGGCGGGGCGGCGGGCCGCCCACGCCCCCCGCAACTCCTCGTGCGCTTCCCGGGCCGACAGCACGGCCTCCAGGTTCGCGACGTCGTCGCTGGTGAGCACCGCGATCGTGGCGGCATGGGCGAGGCCGGCCTCCAGCAGCGTCGAGCGGACGGTGGCGTCCCCGATGATCACGGGCACCCCACGTTCACGGGCGACGGGCAGGTACCGGTTGTTCTCGTCACGCTCGATCACCACCACATGCCGGCCCGCGCGCACCAGGCCGTTCATCGTGGCGACCCCCACCGAGCCGAGCCTGCATAGAATGACGTGGCCACGCACCGCCCCGGCCCGCCCGCGTCCCATCACCCGCTCCAACCGACGGCTGATGATGATGTTGGTAATGAACGCATAGACGACGGCGATCGACAGGGCGCCGAGCAGCATCAGTCCGATGCCGAACACCTGTAGCCACTCGTCGGCGGCGCCGAAGTTGAAGTCGCCGTAGCCGACCGTGGCCATCGTCGCGACCGTGAGGTAAAGCGCGTCCAGCGGGCCGAACTCGGCGGGTGCGGCCTCGTTGTGGTTGGCGTAGGTCAACCACAGCACGACCGTACCGACCATCATGATCGTTACTACGGCGGCGAGTGCGAACCGGAAGGGGGGGTCGAGCTCCCCACGGATCATCGAGACGATCTCCCGGAACCTGGCCACCGTGGCCCGCCAGACCCCCCGGACCCCTCCGGGCTCGCGGGGATCGCCGGGATCGCCATGCTCGGCCGAGCCGCCGGCCAGCGCGGCGAACAGCCGCGCGTCGTGCAGGCCCGCGACCGTCATGCCCCGCTCGTGGAACTCCGACAGCCGCCCGAGGAGCGTCAGCCGGTCGCCGGGGCGCAGCGAGACGTCGCGGGGCGGGCAGAGCTCGGGGAGGCGCTCCCCCGCGCGGCGCAGCGAGATCGGGGTCAGATCGCCATAGCGGGCCCGGAAGGCATGCCGGCCTATGATCGACTCCTCGATCACCGCGAAGACCTCGGCATCGGACCGTTCGTCCATCGGGAAGGCGTGCGTCACGTCCGAGCGGAGGCACGCCTCGACGAAGCTCGGCCCCGCGAGCTCGGCCCGGTTCAGCACCCGGACCTGGCTGAGCGCGTCCGCGAGCTGGTCGCCGAGCTGGCGGTTACTGATGGCCACGACGAGCCGGACACCGGGGGCCGTCTCGGCCGCGACCAGCGCCGTGCCCAGGTTGTCGAGGTCCGTCTCGTGACAGGACACGACCGCGAGCGCCGCGGCGATGCCGGCCTCGCGCAGCGCCCCGGCGCCACGGGTACTCTCCACCAGGACCCGCACGCCCCACCGCTCCACCCTGCGCCGGGTGGCGGGGGCGACCCGATCGTCGATGGCCACCACCGTCACACCCGACGCCCGGAGCTGTTCGGCCAGCCGGAGCCCCAGGTTGCTCAGCCCGCAGACAATGACGTGACCCGACGAGTCGGAACCACCCGAACCACCGAGACCACCGAAGGCGCCCGAACCTCCCGAGCCGCCCTGACCGTTGACAGCGCCATGCCCGCTGAGGGCACCATGAACGTTGACGGTGCCATGCCCATCGAGGGCACCATGAACGTTGACGGTGCCATTGCCTCCGGTCACGCCGGGACTTCCAGAACCCGCTGCCATGCCACCCCCCTCCAGCACGCCGAACCGGTCCCGTCCCGGTCATGCCTCGACCGGACCATCCTCAACCGGATCGGTCCGGGGCCGATCAACACCGCTCGGCACGCCGTGGCGCACCTGGCCGGTCCTCGCCGGACCCGGCCGGGATCGGGCGCGCCACAAGGGGAACAGGCACCGCGCTGAGGTGGGGTATGGGGACTCGTCCGCTGCCGCCAGTTTGTCATACCGGCCCGCGGCGACGGCCGGGCACGGACCCGGTGGGCGGATCCGCCGCCTCCGATAGTCTTTTCCACCGGTAAGTGGCAAAACGGTTCGGATTCGGCTACCCAGGCAGGGCGGAGAGCAGCAGTGAAGGCGAACGAAACTACTCTGGGTGAACTCCTCCAGGGTCAGTGTCAGTACGTCGTCCCGTTGTATCAACGCCCCTACAGCTGGGAACGCGCCAACCTGCGGCAACTCTGGGCCGACATCACGAGCGTGGCCGCCGCCGGTCCAGCGGCAACACACTTCCTGGGTTCGCTGGTTCTCGCGCCGAGCCCGTCAACCACGCCGGCCGGAGTGGCGATCTGGCTGGTGGTAGATGGTCAGCAACGGCTGACGGCGCTGAGCATCCTGCTCTGCGCGATCCGCGATCATGTCCGAGATGACGATCAGATGCTCGCGGCGAAAATCGACGATCTGTACCTCATGAACAGGTACGCGGCCGGAACCGAACGTTACACCCTGTTACCGACGCGAGCCGACCGGACCGCCTGGACCGCTCTCGTCGAGCGGTCGCCGGAGGCAGGAGGCCGGGCGGGGATCGGCGACGCATACCAGTTCTTCCGCAAGGAACTCGCCGCGTTGCGCGACGCCGACGACCCGCTGGACGCAGCACTGATCGAGCAGGCCGTGGTCGGTCAGCTCGCAATCGTGGAGATCGCCGCGCATGTCGACGACGACGTCTACCGCATCTTCGAATCGCTCAACCACACCGGCCGCCGGCTCACCCAGGCGGACCTGCTGCGCAACTACCTGTTCATGCGGCTACCCACCCGAGCGGACCGGGTGTACGACTGGCGGTGGTTCCCACTCCAGGAACTGCTCGGTGACAGACTGGAGGATCTGGTCTGGCTCGACCTCGTGCTCCGCGGCGACGACCGTGCCACCAAGGAGACCGTGTACCAGTCGCAGCGGCAGTATCTCCAGACGCTGCCGGACGAGGACGCCATCGAGCAGTGGATCTCCGAGCTGCATGCAAAGGCCCTGCTGTTCAGCCGGATCCTCGATCCGGACCGGGAGGAGGACCCGGTCCTGCGGCAGGCCCTGCACCGGCTGCGCCGGTGGGGGGCGGACGTCGTCCGGCCGATCGTCCTACACATGCTGATCGCGCATGCGAATGACCGTCTCGACGCCACCGAGACCGCCGCGGCACTCCGGGTGGTGGAGAGCTACCTGGTGCGGCGGATGCTGGTCGGCATCGCGAGCGCCAACAGCAACCGCATCCTCATGTCGCTCGTCAAGGAGCTCGGCGACCAGACACCGACCGCCGCCGCGGTCACGCGGGTTCTCTCCGGCCCGCGTAAGAAGTTCCCGACCGATCAGCCTGTGAAGGAAGCCGTCCTGCTCAATCCCTTCTACTGGACCGGACGCGGCCCTCAGCGCACCTATGTGTTGCGCAGCCTGGAAGAGGATTACGAGCATCTCGAACCAGTCGACTGGGGCGTGAAGCTGACGGTTGAACACATCCTCCCCCAGTCATTGTCGAGACCGGGATGGAAAGCGGTTCTCGACGCCGATGCCCACGAGGGTGAGACGCGCGACGAGCTGCACCGCAGGCTCGTCCATACTCTGGGCAATCTGACGCTCACCGCCTATAATCCGAAACTCGCCGATCACGAGTTCACCGAGAAGAAGAAGCTGCTGGCCGACAGCGGGCTGGCGATGAACCGAGAAATCGCCGGTCAGGACAGATGGGGCCGGGAGGAGATCCAGAATCGTGGCCGGGCGCTCGCCGAGCGGATCGTGAAGATCTGGCCCGGCCCGGACGAGTCCGTAGTACCGCCGCCCCAGGACCAGCGATGGACCCTGATGAGCCGGGTACTGGCCGCGATCCCACCCGGCCGCTGGACCAGTTACTCCGACGTCGCGGAGGTGATCGGGTCCCACGCCGTCGCGGTGGGAGCCAAGCTGGCCAGTGCCCGGATCTCCAACGCCCACCGCGTCCTGCTCCTGAACGGTTCCGTCTCCCCGGACTTCCGCTGGCCCGATCCGGAACGCACCGACGATCCACGGGAGATCCTGACCGCCGAGGGTGTCATTCTCAGCAGGTCGGGCCGGGCACTGGCCCGCCAACGCATGACCGCCGCCGAACTCGCCGCCGCCGCCGATCTCGAAACCCCGGAAGAGAGCCAGGGCGCCGCCGGAACCAAGGAACGTCTGTGGGCCGCCCCGGCCGCCCGGTCCGCCGTGGGGCTCGCGGTCAGCCTGTGGCCATCAGAGCGGCGCGCGGCGGCGCCCACGGACGATGCGAACTCCGGCCTCTCCTACCGGGACCGGGTCCGGGGCTGCCTGCTGGGCGGGGCGTTGGGAGACGCGCTCGGTGCGGCAATCGAATTCCAGTCGCTTGACGAGATCCGACGGGAGTACGGGACCAGGGTGACCCGCAAAGTCTGTTTGTGCAGGTAGACGGTGTGAGACGGGGTGCGGGGGGCTGGGGCCGGTGGTGGTGTGAGGATCCGGGCCCGGCTGCTGTTTCGTCGCTGTGAGTAGCGCGTGTGAGGGTGGGTTCCGGCGCCGGCGGAAACGCCACCGATGACGTTCTGTGACAGCCGGTGGGGTGGGTGGGGCGGTGGGGCCGTGGGGTCCGGGGGAACAACGGCGGGCCACCACGGTGAGGGTGGCTGCGGTGAGGCAACGGGGTCCCGGTAGGACGGGGATTGCCTAGATCACCAGCCGTAGGGAGCCCCGTTGCCGGTCCAGTCTCGCATGCCCGTCACTCCCACCGATCTCGGACAGGCCGGGTCGGGGCAGCTGGTCCGGATGCGGCGGTCGCTGCGGGTCCTGGGGGCGCACGGCGGTGAGGTGCAGGGGCTCGCCGACGTACTCGCCGGGGTGCCTGACCCGCGGGACCCGCGAGGGATACGTCACCGGCTCCCGGTGATCCTGGGACTGTCCGCCGCAGCGGTCGCCGCGGGGGAGAAGTCGGTGGAGGAGATCGCGGCCTGGGCTGCGCACGCCCCGACGCAGGTCCTGACCGCTCTCGGGGCGCGGGTCCATCCGGTGACCGGGCAGCCGCAGGCACCGTCGGTGGACACGATGATCCGGGTCCTGTCCGCGGTGGACAGCTCGGCGCTGGCGAGGGCGGTCGGGATGTTCGCCGCGGCCCGCGCCCGCCAGGCCCGTGGTGGTGGGCGGCGGGTGGTCGCGGTCGACGGGAAGACCCTGCGTGGCGCGGCTGGGCCTGAGGGGCGGGCACCGCACCTGCTCGCGGTCGCCGAACACGGCACGGGTGTGGTGCTCGCCGAGCATGAGGTCGGCGCGAAGACGAACGAGGTCACCGCGTTCGCACCGCTGCTCCGCGAACTGCATTCCCATGATCCGCTGGATGGGGTGGTGGTGACCGCTGATGCGTTGCACACGACCCGCGCCCACGCCGACCTGATCGTCACCGAGCTGGGAGCGCACTTCGTGTTCACGGTGAAGGCGAACACCCCGGCGTTGTCGGTCGACTGCCACCAGGCGACCGACTGGACGAAGATCCCGATCGGGCACAGCGCCGAGGGCAGGGCCCATGGACGGTTCGAACGACGCACCATCCAGCTGGCCCAGGCCAGCGAGGCGATCCGTGCCCGCTATCCCCATGCCCGCACCGTGGCGCGGATCCGCCGTCATGTCCGGCGGACCGTGACCACCGGCACGGGCCGGGCCCGGGTCACCCGGACGATCCCGAGCACTGTCACGGTCCACGTCCTGACGAGCCTCACCCTCGACGCGGTCACACCCGCTGATCTCGCGGGCTACGCCCGAGGGCATTGGACGATCGAGAACAAGGTCCACTGGGTGCGCGATGTGACGTTCCGTGAGGATGCCTCGCGGGTTCGGACCGGCCCACTGCCCCGCATCATGACCACGCTCCGTAACCTGATCATCGGGCTGATTCGCCTCGCTGGCCATAACCGCATCGCCCCGACCATCCGCAGAATCCGACACGACAACGCCCTGCTCCTGGCCATCCTCACTCTCGACAACCCCGCTGACCTGCATCAATGACTTTGCGGGTCACCCTGAGTACGGGACGGCGGGGGTCATCGGCCTCACGGCCGCCTACGGGGTACACGCTCCGTTTACAGATGACACTCAGATGACGCTCTTTACCGTGGAGGGTCTGATCCGGGCCTCGGTCCGCAGCCGTTCCCGGGGCATCGCCGATCCGCCCGCGGTGCTGTGGCGCGCCTACCAGCGTTGGCTCACGACGCAGCGGCGGACCGGTCCGGCCGCCGGGGAGGTGGACGGCTGGTTGGCGGCGCAGCAGCTGATGTATGCCCGGCGCGCTCCGGGGAACGCCTGCCTGTCCGGGCTGGGGCGCCCCGAGATGGGCACGCTCGCGCGGCCGGCGAACCCCGACAGCAAGGGATGCGGGGCGGTGATGCGCTCGGCCCCGTTCGGGCTGCTCCGGCGGGGCCCGGAAACCTCCTTCGACCATGCGGTCGCATGCGCCGTGTTCACCCACGGTCATCCCTCCGGGTACCTCGCCGCGGGCGCGTTCGCATGGATCGTCGCCGCGATGGTAGACGGCGCTGGCATCACCCAGGCCACCGCATCGGCCCTCGGCCGCCTGTCGGCCGAACGCGACGGCAAGGAAGTAGCCAGAGCTCTGCGGGCGGCGCTCGGAACGGCAGCGGACGGTGCGCCCACGGCGGAACGCGTGGAATCGCTGGGCGCCGGCTGGGTCGCCGAGGAGGCGCTAGCGATCGCGGTGTACTGCGCGGTGGCGGCGCCCGACGATCCGCAGACGGCGCTGCTCGCGGCAGTCAACCACTCCGGCGACAGCGACTCGACCGGCGCGATCTGCGGGAACCTCGTTGGCGCCGCTCTGGGTGAGCCGGCGCTGCCGGCAGCCTGGCTGAAGGAGCTGGCGGGCTATGAGCTGGTCGGGCAGGTCGCGGACGATCTGGTAACCGAGATCGAGAACACCGCGACCGTCTCCGACGCCTTCGGCGCGGCCACCCCGGCCTGGTCCACCCGCTACCCCGGGAGCTGAGCTCACGCACATCAGATCTCCCATCGGTTCGAGCTGCGCCGGTGCTCCGTGGTGCTTCCGGCTCACCTGGTCGGGGGACGTTAACCTGACCGTCCCCCTACCGAAGGTCCCTTTCGGCCACCCGGGGCGGCGAGGTGAGCTGGGCTGCGAGGTGAGTTGCATGAAGGTGCGGACAACAACGGGCCGGCGATGGATCGGGGCGGTGGCGCTGCTGGCGGGCGCGCTGCTCGTGCCGCTGGGATGTGGCGGCGGTGCCGGTGGCGGCGGCTCCACCGACGTCACCACGCCGAAGCCATCGGTGTCCGGCACCACGCCGGTGCCTTCTCCGTCCGTGTCCTCCCGCTCGCCGGATGGACCGGTGGTGACGTCGCCTTCCACGACCGCGACGCCGCGGGAGCCGGTCTGGTCGAGCGAACCGCGCCGCGTCGAGCATCAGCTGTACGGTAACGCGACGGTCGTCGCGGTGCGCGGCGCGCACAACGTCGCCGGCGGGATGGCTTTCGATCGGCTGACGATCGAGTTCCAAGGGCAGCTCCCTGGCTACGAGGTGCGTTACGTGGCCGAGGTGCTGTCGCCGGGCGAGGGCGTTGCGGTCCCGCTGCGGGGGCAGGCGTTCCTGGAGGTGGTGTTGTTCCCGGCCGTGGCCCACGATGAGACCGGTAGGTCGACGCTGCGCACACCGCGGGCCGGCGGCGGGCTTCCCGCGCTCGTCCAGTATCGGATGACCGGCGACTACGAGGGATACGTCCATTTCGGCCTGGGGGTTGACGATCGGGTCGGCTTTCGGGTGCTCGAACTGTCGAACCCGTCGCGCGTGGTGATCGACCTCGCCGCCTGAGGCCTGCCGGTGAGGTCTGCCGGTGAGGCCTGCCGGTGAGGCCTGCCGGTGAGGCCTCGGCCCGTGGCCTGCCCGCGCCGCCCTGGCGCGGGCAGTTCCCTCTTTGCCGTCGCCGGTCATCGAGCCACACCGCGCCGCACCCCGAAAACCCAACACAACAGCATGATCAACTTAGGCTGCCCGGCACTGGTCCGGGAACGGCCCGTTCGGCATCGGGGGTCGGGACCTTCCGCACATGGTCTCAGGACTGGCGCGATATGGGGTGCTTGGCCTCGGCAGAGAAACATACGTGCCGGTCGGGGCACGCCGGAAGGTGTGCCCGCCCTGTGGAGATCGGGAGGCTGTCATGACGTACGTCCCACCTGGAAAGCCAGGCAGTATCGTCCATGTTACGGACCGGTACGAGAACTTCATCGGTGGAAAGTGGCTGCCGCCGCGGGCCGGTAAGTATTCGACCAACCTCAGCCCGGCCACGGCGCAGCCGATCTGTGAAATACCGCGGTCGGCGGCGGAGGATGTCGAGGACGCCCTGGACGCGGCGCACGCCGCCGCCGGCTCCTGGGCCGCCGCGTCCCCGGCGGAGCGGGCCGAGGTGCTGACCGCGGTGGCGGATGCGATCGACGCCAACCGGGAGATGCTCGCGGTCACGGAGAGCTGGGAGAACGGCAAGCCGGTGCGGGAGACGCTGGCTGCCGACATCCCGCTGGCCGCCGACCACTTCCGGTACTTCGCCGCGGCGGCGCGCACCCTGGAGGGGTCGATCTCCGAGATTGACGGCAGGACCTACGCCTATCACTTCCACGAGCCGCTCGGGGTGGTCGGGCAGATCATCCCCTTCAACTTCCCGTTGCTGATGGCGGCGTGGAAGCTGGCGCCCGCGCTGGCCGCGGGTAACTGCTCGGTGATCAAGCCGGCGTCACCGACGCCGTGGTCGATCCTCAAGCTCGCCGAGGTGATTCAGGACGTCATCCCGCCCGGCATCATCAACATCGTCAACGGGCCCGGCGCCGAGGTCGGCAGAGCCCTGGCCACCAGCCCGAAGATCGCGAAGATCGGGTTCACCGGTGAGACCACGACCGGCCGGCTGATGATGCAGTACGCGGCGCGGAACATCATCCCGGTCACCCTGGAGCTGGGCGGAAAGTCCCCGAACATCTTCTTCGAGGACGTCCTGGCCGCCGACGACGCCTATCTGAACAAGGCGGTCGAGGGGCTGGTGCTGTATGCGTTCAACAAGGGCGAGGTGTGCACCTGCCCGTCCCGGGCGCTGATCCAGGAGTCGATCTACGACGAGTTCATGGCGCGGGCGCTGGAACGGGTCGGCCGGATCCAGCAGGGCAACCCGTTGGACCCGGCGACAATGCTGGGCCCGCAGGTCTCCGCGCAGCAGCTGTCAAAGATCGGCTCCTACGTGGACATCGGCCTGGCTGAGGGCGCCGAACTGCTGGCCGGTGGGCACCGGACGCGGCTGGCCGGAGAGTTCGCGAACGGCTACTTCTTCGAGCCGACGCTGCTGAAGGGCCACAACAAGATGCGGGTCTTCCAGGAGGAAATCTTCGGCCCGGTGCTGGCTGTCACCACCTTCAAGGACGAGGCCGAGGCGTTGGCCATCGCCAACGACACGCCTTACGGGCTCGGTGCCGGTGTGTGGACGCGGGACGGTGCCCGCCAGTTCCGGATGGGCCGGGGCATCAAGGCCGGCCGGGTCTGGGTCAACTGCTACCACCAGTATCCGGCGGGCGCGGCATTCGGCGGATACAAGGTGTCCGGCATCGGCCGCGAAAACCACCGGATGATGCTGGAGCACTACAGCCAGACCAAGAACATGCTGGTCAGCTACGACGAGAACGCGCTCGGCCTGTTCTAGGGTCTCGGAGTCCAGGGTTCCGGAGTCCAGGGTTCCGGAGTCCTTTGGCATTTCCCATCGACGATTCCCCTGACTGGAGGATGTTATGAAGGCAGCAGTTGTCACCGATTTCCGGGCACCGTTGCGTATCGAGGACCGGGACGTCCCGGTGCCGGGGCCGGGCCAGATCCTGGTACGGATGGAGGCCAGCGGTCTGTGCCACACCGACATCCACGCGGCGCACGGTGACTGGCCGGTGAAGCCGACTCCCCCGTTCGTCCCTGGTCACGAGGGCGTCGGCGTGGTCAAGGCCGTGGGCGCCGGGGTGACCGGGCGCGCGATCGGCGACCGGGTCGCGATCCCGTGGCTCGGTCACGCCTGCGGACGCTGCCGCTACTGCGTCGGCGGCTGGGAGACGCTGTGCGAAAGCCAGCGCAACAGCGGCTACTCGATCGACGGTGCGTTCGCCGAGTACGCGGTGGCCGACGCGGACTACACGGTGCCGGTGCCCGGTGACGTGCCGTCGTTCGACGCCGCGCCGCTGACCTGCGCCGGCGTGACCACCTACAAGGCCATCAAGGTAGCCGGGGTGACCCCGGCCGAGACGGTGGCCGTGTTCGGCATCGGCGGGCTGGGCCACCTGGCGTTGCAGTACGCCCGCATCGCGGGTGGTTTCACCGTCGGGGTCGACGTCACCGAGGCCAAGCTGGAGCTGGCCACCGAACTGGGCGCCGACCACGTGGTGAACGCGCGGACCGCCGACCCGGTCGAGGCCATCCAGCGGCTGGGCGGCGCCGACGTGGCGGTCGCGCTCGCCGCGTCGCCCCGTTCGTTCGAGCAGGCGTTCGCCTCGCTGCGGCGCGGCGGCCGGCTGGTCTGCGTGGCCCTGCCGGCGGATGGCACGATGTCCATCCCGATCTTCGACACGGTCCTGAAGGGGATCACGGTCAAGGGATCGATCGTCGGCACCCGCAACGATCTGGCCGAGGTGTTCCGGCTGCACGCGGCCGGCCGGACCAGGGTGATCGCTTCCGGCCGGAAGTTGGACGACGTCAACGCCTGCATGGACGAGGTCCTGGACAGCAGGGTCCCGGCCCGGCTGGTGTTCGAGTTCTGATCTGGCCCATTCCGACCGGTCCGGCCTGATCAAATTTGACCCGATCTAACGCGATCTAACGCGATCTGATCCGGTCTGACCTGGTCTGACCTGGTCTGACCTGGTCTGCTTTGATCTTGCCCGCACGGCCATCGGTCCTCATCCCCCCAACGGGGAAGGGAACACGAGGAGAATCCCGAAAGGGGGAAAGACCATGAGTCCGCTTACCGTGGGCGTGGCCATGGAGACCGCGCCCGGCGAGCGTCGGGTGGCCATGGTTCCGCAGGTCGTGGGCCGATTGGTCGGCTCCGGTCTCGACGTGCTCGTCGAGACCGGAGCCGGACGTGGCGCATGGTTTCCCGACGGCGCCTATGCCGAGGCCGGCGCCACCGTCGTCGCACGGCTCGACCTGTTCGCGCGGGCAGACGTGGTGGTGTCGGTCAGCCTCCCGGACCCGCGGACGCGCGCGTTGCTGCGCGGCGGGCAGACCCTGGTAGGGCTGCTGGCGCCGTTGCCGCGGCCGCAGGTGATGGCGCAGCTGGCCGAGGCGGGGGTGACCGCGGTGAGCCTCGACGGGCTGCCGCGGACGCTGAGTCGGGCCCAGTCCATGGACGCGCTGACCTCCCAGGCGAATGTGGCCGGGTACAAGGCGGTGCTGGTCGCCGCCGACGCCTACCCGCGTTATTTCCCGCTGCTGATGACGGCGGCCGGCACGGCCCGGCCCGCCGAGGTGCTGGTGCTCGGCGCGGGCGTGGCCGGGCTGGCCGCGATCGGCACGGCCCACCGGCTCGGCGCGGTCGTCCGCGGTTACGACGTCCGCCCGGAGGCGCGGGGCGAGGTGACCTCGCTCGGTGCGAGTTTCCTCGACCTGGGTGGGCCCGACCTGGGCGGGGTGGCCGGCGGAGCGGGTCAGGGTGGCTATGCCCGGGCGTTGACCGCCGAGGAACTGGCGGGCCAGCAAGAGGCGCTGGCTGCCGCCGTCGCCCGCCATGACGTCGTCATCACCACCGCTCAGGTTCCCGGCCGCCGGCCGCCGCTGCTGGTGACGGAGGAGGCGGTCAAGACGATGCGGCCCGGGTCGGTCGTCGTGGATCTCGCCGCGAGCCCCCTCGGGGGCAATGTGGAGATCTCCGCGCCGGATGAGACGGTGGTCACCGCGGGTGGCGTCACCGTGATCGGCGCCGGCAACCTGCCGGCCCTGATGCCGGCTGCGGCATCGGCCGCCTATGCCCGCAACGTTGCCGCGTTGCTGGGCCATCTGGTCCACGACGGCGCGCTCACCATCGACACCGCCGACGAGATTCAGGCCGGGGTCGTCATCACCCACGCCGGCCGGGTCGTCCACCCCGCCACCGCCGCCCTGCTGACCGGCGGCTCCGCGGAAAGCCAGTCTGGAGCGTGAGGACATGACCGAGACGTTGGTCACCGACCTGACCGTCCTCGTCCTGAGCCTGCTGGTCGGGTTCGAGGTCATCAGCAAGGTGCCGTCCACCTTGCATACACCGTTGATGTCCGGCGCGAACGCGATCCACGGCATCGTCGTCGTCGGCGCGATGCTGGTCGCCGCGACAGCGCACACCCCACTGGGCTACGTCCTGGTGTTCTTCGCCGCCGCGTTCGCCGCGATGAACGTGGTGGGCGGCTACGTGGTGACGGACCGGATGCTGGAGATGTTCCACCGGCGCCCGGCCGCGGAGCGAAGCCGGCTCGCAGGGCAGAACCAGCCGGCAGGGCGGAACCAGCCGGCAGGGCAGAACCAGCCGGCAGTGGGGAGTGAGCGGTCATGAGCGGCTCGGACACGGCGATCCGCCTGCTGTTCCTGGCCGCGGCGAGCTGCTTCGTCCTCGGCCTGCACCTGATGAACTCGCCCGCGACCGCCCGCCGGGGCAACCAGCTGTCCGCGGCCGGGATGGTGGCGGCCGTCGGGACCGCCGTCGGGCTGCTGGCCCGGGACGGCGTCATCACCGCTACCGGCCTGATCGTCCTGATCGCCGGTGTGCTCCTGGGATCCGGCGCGGGCCTGTATGCGGCGCGGACCGTGCGGATGACCGCGATGCCGCAGCTGGTCAGCGTGTTCAACGCGGTCGGCGGCGGCGCGGCGGCGCTCGTCGCGTTCGCCGAGGTGGCGCGGTTGGGCGGCGCGGCCGGGCTGGCCGGGGCCTCCGGTCAGACCACCGTGACCGTCGGCCTCGACGTCGTCATCGGCGCGGTGACCTTCTCCGGCTCGCTGGTGGCCGCCGGCAAGCTGCAGGGCCTGATCAGTGGCGCGCCGGTGCTGTTCCGCGGCGCCCGACTACTGAACGCCGCGCTGGCCGCGGTCGCCGTGACCGGCGTGGCGGCGATCGTCGCTGGTCACGGTGGGACGATCGCGCTGTCGATCGTCGCGGCCGCCGCGCTGGGCTTAGGCGTGACGATGGTGCTGCCGATCGGCGGCGCGGACATGCCGGTGGTGATCTCGCTGCTGAACGCGTTCACCGGGACGGCCGTGGCGATGGCCGGTTTCGTGCTCGACAGCACCGTTCTCGTTATCGCGGGCGCGCTGGTGGGGGCGTCCGGCTCCATCCTCACCGTGCTGATGGCCGAGGCGATGAACCGGTCGATCCCGGCCATCATCGTCGGTGGTTTCGGCACCGCGGACTCGACCGGAAACGCCGGCGCGGCGGCCTCGGCCCCAGTGCGGTCGGTCGCGGCGGACGACGCGGCCCTGCAGCTGGCGTACGCGTCGAAGGTCATTATCGTGCCCGGCTACGGGCTTGCGGCGGCGCGGGCCCAGCATGAAGTAGTCGAGCTCGCCGACCTGCTCACGCAGCACGGGGTGGACGTCTGCTACGCGATCCACCCGGTCGCCGGCAGAATGCCGGGCCACATGAACGTGCTGCTGGCCGAGGCGCACGTCCCCTATCCGCAGATGAAGGAACTGGCCGAGGTCAACCCCGAGTTCGCGCAGGCCGATGTCGCCCTGGTCGTCGGCGCCAACGACGTGACCAACCCGGCGGCCCGCCGTCCCGGCAACGCGATCTCCGGTATGCCGATCCTCGACGTCGACCAGGCGAAGAGCGTCATCGTCATCAAACGCTCCATGGGCCACGGCTACGCCGGCATCGACAACGAGCTGTACACCGACCCGAAGACCGGAATGCTCTTCAACGACGCGAAAGCCGGCCTGAGCGCGCTCACCGCCGCCATGAAGACACTCGTGCACTGACCTCCCCGGCGGTCCGTCCTCCCCGGCGGTCCGATGATGCTGCTCGGCCTCTTGGCAGATGGTTCACCAGGCCGTTCCCTGAGCGATCCCGGCTGCACGCGGAGTGGGATGCGGATGTGGATAAGGCCCTACGTCGTACCGGGATGGTGTGGTGCGGTGGGTGCGGGTGGGACACTCGTCGGGTGATCGGCGGGGCAGGGTGATCGGCGGGGCAGGGTGATCGGCGGGGCAGGGTGATCGGCGGGGCAGGGTGATCGGCGGGGGCACATCGCGCGCAGCCTTCGATCGTGCGCACCTTTCTCACCGAACGCTTTACCGACCCGTATCTCACCCGGTCCGAAACCGGCTACCAGGAACTACTCGCCACGGTCTCGGCACACCAGGTCCACGCCGCTCGCCGCCGGTACGACACCGGCGGCGAGCGGCGTGATCACGCGTGAACCCGGCCTCCCCGAGGACCTGACAGGCCTTGACCGTCAGTCACGATCTGGCGCATCGGCACCATCGGCACCCGGCCCTACGCGGCGACGGCCTCCAGCGCGCGGTCGAAGTGCCGATGGGCGGCCACGGCCGTGGCGAACGCGGAACCGAAGTCGCCGAGCACGGACGGCCCCGCAAGGTCGCGGACCGTCACGATACCCCGGTCGGACACCACCGCGTCACCCTGGTCGGCGACCCGCGCGCCCGGCAAGGATGCGATCTCGAGCAGCGACACCCCCGCGCCGACCGCGCCGATCGGCTTCGCGTGCTTGTACGCCTCGCCGACGTAGTGCACGGCCTCGCCGTTGTGTGTCAGTGCGGTGACACCGCGCTCGCCCGGGGCGACGAACACCGCGTCGTAGAGGACCGAGGACATGGTCACCAGCGTTCGGTCCACCGGCAACGCGTCGCCGGACACCGTGGCGAGCATGCCTCCGTGCGGCGCGAGAACCTCCAGGATCGCGCCCTGTTCGCGCAGCGCGGCGGTGGCCGAACGCAATGCCACCTCGTCCACGCCGTCCGCCGCGAGCACCGCGATCCTGCGGGTGGCCACCCCGCTGGGCTGGTCGGCCTGACTCAGCGCGGGTGAGGATCGTCCGTGGTTCGGGGTGCTCTCCGGTGGCACCGGCAGTCCGAGGTTCTCGGCGACCCCGGCCGCGAGTTCGTGGTCCACCTGGGCGAGATGTCCCAGGACACGCTCCTTGATCTGGGTGTAGTCGACCTTGCCGAGCTCAAAGCTGAACGCGTCGACGATGTGCCGCCGCTCCCAGGAGGACATGCTGTTCCAGAACAGGGTGGCCTGGCTGTAGAAGTCCTTGAAGCTCTCGCTCCGCTTACGGATCGTGTTCCCGTCGACCCGCTCGGCGTAGTGCACGTACCCGCCGTGCGCCGGATCGGAGAGCACCGGGCAACCGCCGCTGATCGAGTTCGGGAAGTACGACGTCTGGCTCTGCTGGATGCGATGCTGCCCGTAACCGTCGCGGGAGTTGTTGTGCACCGCCGCGACCGGCCGGTTGACCGGCAGCTGGGCGAAGTTCGGGCCGCCGAGCCGGATCAGCTGGGTGTCCAGGTAGGAGAACAGCCGGGCCTGCAGCAGCGGGTCGTTCGTGAAGTCGATGCCGGGGACGACGTTCTGTACGCAGAACGCCACCTGCTCGGTCTCGGCGAAGAAATTGCCGGGGTTGCGGTTGAGCACCAGCCGTCCCACCGGCCGCACCGGCACCCGCTCCTCAGGGATGATCTTCGTCGCGTCGAGAAGATCGAAGTCGAACGCGTGCTCGTCGGATTCCGGCACGAGCTGCACGCCGAGTTCCCACTCCGGGAACGTACCGTTCTCGATCGACTCCCACAGGTCCCGCCGGTTGAAGTCGGGGTCCTTGCCCGCGATCTTCTGTGTCTCGTCCCAGACCAGGGAGTGCGTGCCGAGCTTCGGCCGCCAGTGGAACTTGACGAAGGTCCCCTGCCCGGCGGCATCGACGAACCGGAAGGTGTGCACGCCGAAGCCCTGCATCATCCGGTAGCTGCGCGGCAGCGCCCGGTCCGACATCAGCCACATCATCATGTGCATCGACTCGGGGACGAGACTGACGAAGTCCCACAGGGTGTTGTGCGCGGAGGATGCCTGCGGGATCTCGTTGTGCGGCTCCGGCTTCACCGCATGGACGAAGTCGGGGAACTTGATGCCGTCCTGAATGAAGAACACCGGCATGTTGTTACCGACGAGATCGAAGTTACCCTCCTCGGTATAAAATTTTACGGCAAATCCGCGTACGTCCCGGACCGTGTCCGCGGAACCGCGGGAACCGCCGACGGTCGAGAACCGTACGAACACCGGGGTACGCCGGCCGTCCTCGCCCAGGAAGTGCGCCCGGGTCACGTCGGCGAGCGACTCGTACGCCTCGAAGTACCCGTAGGCACCGGCACCACGGGCGTGGACGACCCGCTCGGGGATGCGCTCGTGATCGAACCGAGTGAGCTTCTCCCGGAAGTGGAAGTCCTCCAGCAGCGTCGGACCGCGTTCCCCCGCCGCGAGCGAGTCGTCGGTGTGTTCGACACCGATCCCCTGGTCGGTGGTCATGCGGGCGCCGTCGTCGCCGATTCGGACGGCGTCGAGTTGCTGCTGCTTCGCGTCGTCCCGGGGGAGGCGCGACGTCCCGGGATCGGTCATGATGGTCACCTCGCTGACTACCTGATGCTGTCCGGGCGTACCCGGACCTACCCGCGACGACACGAGTAAACCTCGCTTCCGGACGGCGTCGCGCCGGCGTCGCGGTCTTCCCCGCCGCCAGCGGGAACCAGCGAGGAACCAGCGAGGAACCAGCGACGAACCAGCGAGGAGGCATCCGTTGCGGGAGAACCTGGCGGAGTCGCGCAGCATCGCCCGGCTACTCCACCCGCGCACGGTCGCCGTGGTGGGGGCGAGCCGCGAGCCGGGCTCGATCGGTCACGAGATCTTCCGTCGGCTGCTCGCCAGCGAGTTCACCGGCTCTGTCTATCCGGTCAACGCCGCGGCAACCCATGTGGCGTCCGTCTACGCCTACCGAGACCTGCGCGACGTCCCAGTCGAGATCGACCTCGTGGTCGTCGCGGTGCCGGCGCCACGGGTCGCCGAGGTCATGCGGGCCTGCGCGGAGAAGGGGGTACGCGGCGTCATCGTGGTCGCGGCCGGCTTCGCCGACGGGGGTGACGAGGGACGGGCCCGGCTCGCGGACGTTATCCGGATCGCCCGTGACGGCGGCATGCGACTGATCGGGCCGAACGCGATGGGCGTCATCAACACCGTCCCGACGGTCCGGCTGCACGCCACCTTCGCGGTCGGCGACCCCCCGCCCGGCCGGGTCGGCCTGTTCACCCAGTCCGGGGCGCTCGCGGGCACGTTCCTCACCGACGCCTCCCGGCGCGCGCTGGGCATCTCCACGTTCGTCTCGATCGGGGACCGCTCGGACGTCTCCTGCAACGACCTGCTGCGGTACTGGCGCTCCGATCCACGAACCGGCGTGGTCATGCTGCATCTGCAGAGCCTGGGCAACCCACGCCGGTTCGCCCGGATCGCCCGCGAGCTCAGCCGGCACAAGCCGGTCGTGGCGCTCAAGAGCGGGCGGGAGGCCGCCCACAGCGACATCGGCGCCCTGTTCAGCAGCGCCGGGGTGATCCGCGTCGACACGTTGAGCCAGCTGTTCGACACGACCCAGCTGCTGGCCTGCCAACCGCTGCCGGCCGGCCGGCGGGTCGGCATCGTCGGGACCTCCAGCGCGCTCGCGGCGCTCGCCGCCGACGCCTGCCGTACCTACGGGCTCGACGTGCCGGCGCTGTCCGCCTCGACCTGCGCCGGCCTCGCCACGCTGGTCGGCCATCGGTACGCCACGAACCCCGTCGATCTCGGGCCGCTGGCCGATCCGGACCGGTTCGACGCCGCGCTGCGCGCGGTCGCGGCCTCCGGGGACGTCGACGCGATCATCACCCTGGTCACCCCGCACGCGCAGGTCGACCGGCTGGCGAGCTCGGTGCGCGCGGTGGCCGTCGAGAGCGGCCTGCCGCTGCTCGCCTCCTTTCTCGGGCAGGATGGGATCCCCGCCCAACTGGCTGTCCGGGACGGCTCGGGTACCCCGGGCCCGGGGTCGGTGCCGTCCTACGCCTCGCCGGAGTCGGCCGCGCTCGCGCTGTCCCGCGCGGCCGACCATGCCGCCTGGCGGGCCCGGGACCAGGGCAGCGTCCCCGTGCTGGCCGGCATCGACCTGGACCGCGCCCGCGCCGAGGCCGAGCGCTACCCGAAGGACGGGGCGTGGCTGCCCGATGCCGCCGTCGCGACCCTGCTGGCCGGGGTCGGCCTGCGCGCCTGGCCGAGCCGGCGGGTCGGCGACCAGGCCGAGGCCCTCGCCGCGGCGGAGGCGTTCGGGTGGCCGGTGGCGCTGAAGATCGCCGACGAACGGTTCCGCAGCCGGCTCGACGTCGGCGCCGTCCAGCTCGGAGTCGACGATGCGGCCGGGCTCACGCAGGCCTGGCAGGCCATCCGCGCCGCCGTCGGGCCGGGCGACATGCTCGTGCAGCCGATGGCCCCGGCCGGGGTGTCGACCGTGGTGCGGCTGCGGCAGGATCCCATCGTCGGTCCGCTGCTCTCACTGCGCCTGGGCGGGGTCGTCGCGGACCTGCTCGTCGACCCGCTCTCCCGCACGCTGCCGCTGACCGACCGGGACGCGGCCGAGCTCATCCAGGAGATCCGCGGCAGTGTGCTGCTGCTCGGCGGCTCCGGGGCGCCCGCCGCCGACACCGACGCCCTGGCCGACCTGCTGCACCGCGTCGCCCGGCTCGGGGAGGAACTGCCGGCCATCGCCGAGATCCTGCTCGATCCGGTGCTCGTCGGCCGCCGCGGCGTCGTGCTGCTGCACGCCGGCATCCGCCTGCTCCCGCCCGAGACGGAGCCACGGACACTGCCACGGACGCTGCCGCGCGCGCTCGCCGCCGGCGGTTGAGCCCGCTCCTCGGGCGCGGGGGGACTCCTCGCCCGGGGACTGTACGGTCGAGGAGTCAACACCGGCACCAACACCGGCACGGACCCAGCCGGCACGGACCCAGCCGGTACCCGATCCAGCGGATTCGAGGACATGGATGACCGCCCGACAGAGGATCGCGTTCCAGGGCGAGCGGGGAGCCAACTCCCACATCGCCTGCCGGGACGTCTATCCGGACTACGACGCGGTCCCTTACCAGACCTTCGACGAGTGCTTCTCCGCGCTGGAGGAGGGTGAGGTGGACCTGGCGATGATCCCGGTGGAGAACTCCACCGCGGGTCGGGTCGCCGACATCCACCATCTGCTCCCCCGCCCCGGGGTGCACATCATCGGCGAGTACTTCCTGCCGATCCGTCACCAGCTGCTCGGCCTGCCCGGGGTGACCCTCGACGAGGTGAAGACGGTGCACAGCCATCCCCAGGCGCTGGCCCAGTGCCGGGAGGCGCTGCGCACGCTGGGTCTGACGGCGGTCGCCCACGCCGACACCGCCGGGGCCGCCCGGGAGATCGCCGAGGCCGGCGATCCGGCCAGGGCCGCGATCGCCTCCCGGCTCGCCGCCGAGGCGTACGGGCTGCAGATCCTCCAGGCCGATCTCGAGGACGCGGAGCACAACACGACGCGGTTCCTGATTCTGTCCGGCGAGAACCTGCGCGCGGCCGCCGGTGTCGGCCCGATCGTCACGACGTTCTTCTTCAAGGTACACAATCGGCCCGCCGCGCTCTACAAGGCCCTCGGCGGCTTTGCCACGAACGGGGTCAACATGACCCGCCTGGAAAGCTACATGGTGGGCGGGGGCTTCGTCGCCACCCAGTTCCTCGCCGACATCGAGGGCAGCCCGGAGGAGCCGGCCGTCGCCCGCGCCTTCGAGGAGCTGTCCTTCTACGCCGACCACCGCATCCTCGGCGTCTACCGGGCGAGCCGGTACCGGGAACGGATCAGCACCGGTTCCGGGGCCTGATCGGCCGCCGGTGGAACGCGCCCCGGCAGAAGCCCGGTAGGAAAGGACCAGCCGCTGCCCGGCTGGCCCCCGATGCCCGCCGGTCCAGATCTCACCGCGCCGCGGTGGCCTCACCCGGCGGCGTCGGCGAGATTGGGCAGCCCCGACACCGCTGGAGCCCATCGCGGGACGGCCTACCCACAGCACTGGTTGCAAGCACCTGCAGCCACAGAGATACGATTCAAGATCTTTGGACTGTGCCGGTCCGGTTCCGGGCCCGGCCGCGCATCGGGGGAGGGCCCATTGGACGATGAGCGCTGGACGCAGTGCACACCGTCCGAGTACGCCTGGGAGCGTGCGGCCCTGTCCTATCTCAAGGCGCAGCTACCAACCGGGGATCCCTACCGGGCTTGGGCGAACGCCGAGTTTCTCGGGTCCGACGGTTCCGTCAACGAGGTCGACCTGCTTCTCGTCCTGCCGGCGGGCATCGTCGTGCTGGAGATCAAGTCCTGGTCCGGTGTCCTCGTGGGAGACGCGGGCACCTGGCGTCAGAGCCACCGCGCCCCGGTCGACAACCCCGTCATCGGAGCAAACCGCAAGGCCCGCAAACTGAAGTCGCTGCTGGTTTCCCGGCCGGCGATGCGGGGCCGACGGGTGCCATGGGTGGAGGGCGCGGTATTCCTGAGCGACGCGCGGCTGGAGATCCGCCTTGTCCCAGAAGGCCGGGCGCACGTCTTCGGACGGCATGACCAGACCCAGCTGCCGAGTTTCCTGGACTTCGCGCGGCAGCCCGGCCGGGTGGACGGCGAGCTCAGTAATGCCCTGGCCCGGGCCGTCGACCAGGCCGGAATCCGCCCGTCCCAGCGGGCGCGGACCGTCGGCAGCCTTCGCCTGGAGCTGCCCGCCTTCCAGGAGGGCGTCGGCTGGCAGGACTTCCTCGCCCGCAACCAGCGGTTTCCCGACGACCGGCCGCGGCGGGTGCGGATCTATCTGGCCAGTGGTGTGGAGTCGGTGCACCAGCGTGACCAGCTCGTGCGGGCCGCCGAGCGGGAGTACCTCGCACTACGCGGCATCGACTATCCGGGGATCGCGGCGCCGATCGACTTCGTCGAGCACGATCTGGGCCCCGCGCTCGTCTTTCCCCACGATCCCGAGCTGATCCGGCTGGACCATTTCCTCCAAGAACACGAACGCGAGCTGTCCTTCGACGATCGGTTGGCACTGCTGCGCGTCCTTGCCGAGACCATGGCCTACGCCCACCGGCGGGTGCTGACGCACCGGGGCCTGAGCCCGCGATGCGTCTGGGTTCGGCGCCGGTCCGACCGCTTCGCCCTCCAGATCACGGACTGGCAGACGGCCTCCCGCGGCTCCGAATCGACGTCAGGGATACCGAGCACCACCGGCCCGGCCACGTCGACGGGGGGCTACGTCGAACTGGCCGACGACGCCGCCGCGGCCTACTTCGCACCCGAGTGGAGCTGGGGCACGGCGAAGGGGGTCACCCTCGACGTCTTCGGGGTCGGCGCCATCGCCTACCGGATCTTCACCGGGAAACCCCCCGCGGCCTCATCCGGGGAGCTCAGCCGACGTCTGTCCGAACACAACCGACTGTTACTCGCCGAACAGGTTGATGCCGTCTCCGAGGAGCTCAACAAGCTCGTCGCCCGGGCGACCGAGGCCGACCCGGAGCAACGCACCCGGGACATGGCCGCGTTCCTGCTCGATCTCGACCTGGTTCGGGAACGGCTGGCCGCCATCGCGGAGGAGGCACCGGTTGTCGTTGATCCCCTGGAGGCCGAGGCCGGCGCCGAACTGGAGGGCGGATTTTCGGTCCTCGGCCGGCTGGGCCGCGGCTCGACGGCGCTCGCTCTGCTCGTCGAGCGGGACGGCGGGCGCGCGGTTCTCAAGGTGTCGTTGGACCGAGACAGGGATCCGCGGTTGGTCGCCGAGGCCGAGACGCTGCGCACCCTCAGCGAGCATCCCGGTGTCGTGCAGCTGCTGAGCGACGGCGTGATCGACGTCGGCCCACGCCGGGCCCTGTTGATCACTTCAGCCGGGGAACGCACCCTCGCCCAGGAGCTACGCGAGCGAGGCCGACTACAACCGGAATGGCTCCAGGGGTGGGGCGACGACCTGCTGGAGATCGTCCAGCATCTACAGCGGGCCGGGCTGGCGCATCGCGACATCAAGCCGGACAACCTCGGCGTCGCCGAACGTGGCGGCAGGGGCAAGAAGCGGCAGCTCGTCCTGTTCGACTTCTCCCTGGCGAAGGAGCCGTTGGAGGCCATCGAAGCCGGCACCCGCCCGTACCTCGACCCGTTCCTCGGCCGCGGCGAGCGCCGCCGATGGGATCAGGCTGCCGAGCGATACGCCGCGGCGGTGACGCTCTACGAGATGGCGACCGCACGCCGGCCCGAGTACGGAACCCATGGCGGGCATCCGAGTTTCGTCGACGCCGACGTGGCGATCGAACCCGAGCTGTTCGACCGGTCGTACGCGACCGGTCTCACCGAGTTCTTCCGCCGAGCGCTGCACCGGGACGTCAGACAGCGCTTCGACACCGCGGAGGACATGCGCCGCGCCTGGAACGCGATCCTGGCCGAACCGGCCAGCGTGGTCCCGCAGCCGCCCTCCGCGCGCATCAGCCGGGACACGCCCATCGGCGCCGCCGGTCTGTCCCGCCCGGTGCTGTCGGTGTTCGAACGGCTGTCGATCGATACGGTGGGCGGCGCGCTCGACCTGTCGCCCGCCCAGGTCGTCTGGCTGCCCGGCATCGGTACGAAGACCCGCCAGCAGTTGCGTGCGGACCTGGACCGGCTGGCCGGCCAGGTCACCTCCTCCCCGGCCGAGCGGCCCACCGAGCCGACGCTCCTCGACCGCGTCGCCGCCGGGCTCATCCCCCGCGCGACCGACCGGGCCGTCGCCGAAGCCCTGCTCGGCCTCGGCGAGCAGGGCGGCAACGCATGGACGAGCGTGCGCGACGCGGCCAAGGCCCTTGACCGCGAGCAACGTACCGTCCGGCAGGCGGTAGCCAGGTTCGAGCGGCATTGGCTGGCCCTCGACGGGATGCGAGAGCTGCGGGACACCATCGTCAAGGTCGTCGAGTCGGTCGGTGGGGTCGCCTCCGCCCGGCACTGCGCGGCGGCCCTGCTCGACTTTCAGGGCAGCACGGTGGAGGAACCGCTGCGCTCCCGGCTCGCCGAGGCCGTCGTACGCGCGGCGATCGATGCCGAGCTGGCCGACGACTCCCCCCGCGACGACACCACTCACGACACCACCCACGACGCCTCCGGCGGTTCCGAGATGGGTGGCGATCCACGGCTGGTGTACAGCCGAGAGCCCAACGGCATCCTCGTCGCCGCCGGCCCCGCGCGCGCCGGGGACGGGCCCTCCACCGCCGATCGGTTGGACTGGGCCTCCCGGCTCGGCGGCGCGGCCGACGACCTCGCCGGCGCGGACCCGCTGCCGGCTCCGGCTCGGGTCATCGAGACGTTGCGCGCCGTCCGCGCCCCCGGCGACACCGACCCCTCCCTGATCTTCCCCGAACGGCTCCTCGACGTCGCCATGATCGCCTCCGAGAACGCCGCGGTGACGCCGCGCCTGGAGGTCTACCCGCGAGGCCTCGACGCGGGACGGGCGCTGCGGCTGGCCGCCGGGGCGCTGTACGGCCGCACGGAGCTGACCCCCGAGCAGGTGGCCGAGCGGATCATCGTGCGGTTCCCGCACGCGGGCGCGCTGCCCGGCCGTCCCGAGCTGGACGCCCTGCTCGACGCGGCCGGGGTGCCGCTGTGCTGGGACGACGAGAAAAAGCGGTACGTGACCCGCCGCATCGAGGTGACCGGGCTCACCTCCCTGGTCACCTCCCGTGGAACCAGGCCGCGCTGGAGCACCGGCGCGGGCGCCGCCTGGACGACAATGGGATGGCGCCGGGTCTCCGACGAGGTGCTGGCCGCGGATGACCGGCTCACCCGTTCGCTGGTGGACGGCGGCTGGCTGGTGCTGTCGGTGCCGCCGCGGCGACTCGCCCGGGCCGAACGCTGCCTGGCCGCGCAGGATGTCACCGTTGTCGACGCGGAACAAGCCCTGCTCGCGGGGATGCGGGAGTTCTGCGCCCAGCACCGGGTGCAGTGGTCGATCGTCCTGGCGGCCGACGCCGCCGACCGATCGTCGCGCGACTGGGCCAACCTCTCAAGGGTCGCGCAGGCCGGGCTCGCCGGTGTGCGGGCCTCGATCGAGGCCGCGGGGCCGGCGGTGCTGATCACGAATGCGGGGGTGGTCGCCCGGTACGATCCGGCGCTGGTGGTACTGGATGAGCTGCGCGCATCGGTGCGGATGACGACCGAGACATCACCGGTGCGTACGGTGTGGCTGCTCGTACCCTGGGCCGACGTGGACAAACAACCGTTGTTGGATGGTGGCGCTCCCGTGCCCCAGTTCGGCAACCAGGGCCTGGCGCTGTCCGAGGAGTGGATTGTCCGGCACGAGTCTCGGCTCGCCGACGGCGCTGAGGGAGGAGCAGCGTGATCGAGGCGAGACGCCTGTTGGCCGATCTCCAGCGGCAGGTCCGCGGCCTGGAGGCGGACCTGCGCGCGCGGGCCCGGTCGGACCGGGACGTCGACGATCGGCTGCACAAGCGGTACCAGGAGGCGAAGACCGGCTGTCGCACCGGCGTCGGCTACGAGACGTGGCTCGACCAGCAGCTCACCCAGGTGGCGGTCGGTTGGGTGCTGGCCTGCGTGTTCACCCGATTCTGCGAGGACAACACGCTGCTGGGACGTCCGATGCTGGCCGGCCCGGTCCGCCCCGAGCAGGAGGCCGACGAGACAGGCGAGGCCAGGGAACGGGTCGACGGGGTGGCCGAGGCCCGGGAATGGCAGACTTTCTACTTCCAGGCGGAGGACCACAAGAATGACTCCGACCTGGACTACCTGCGGGCGGCGGTCGCCCGGCTGGAGGCGTACGACGCAACCCGGGATCTGGTCAACCGGCACAACCCGCTGCACCTGGTGGACATCTCACCGGACGCGGCGACCGGCCTGCTGGAGTTCTGGCGGCGGATCGACCCGGAAACCGGCGCTCTCGTCCACGACTTCTCCGATCCGGCGTCCTCCACCCGCTTCCTCGGCGATCTGTACCAGGATCTTTCCGAACAGGCGCGTAAGGACTACGCGCTGCTCCAGACCCCCGAGTTCGTCGAGGAGTTCATCCTCGGCCGGACCCTTGCCCCGGCGATCGACGAGTTCGGCCTCGCCGAGGTTCGGATGATCGACCCGGCCTGCGGCTCCGGGCACTTCCTGCTCGGCGCCTTCGACCTCCTGCTCGACCGGTGGCAGAAGCAGGAACATGGGATTGACGTCAAGGTCCACGTGGAGCGCGTACTCGGCCAGGTCCACGGTGTCGACATCAACCCGTTCGCGGCGGCGATCGCCCGGTTCCGCCTCGTCATCGCCGCACTGGCCGTCTGCGGGATCACCCGGCTCGTCGACGCCCCCGTCTGGCGCATCCGCATCGCCATCGGTGACTCCCTGCTGTGGGGCACCGAGGATCAGCAGGACGAACTCGACGGCGTCGCCACCCACGCCCTGACGGGTTCCACCGGTGAGGGTGAGTTCACCTACGAGTACGAGGACGCTCGCGAGCTGAAGGAGATCCTGGAAGCCCGCTACCACGCGGTTGTCGGCAACCCGCCGTACATCACGGTCAAGGACCGGGCCCCCAGCAACGCCTATCGGGTGCGCTGGAGCGCATGCCATCGCCAGTACGCGCTCAGCGTGCCGTTCGCGCAGCGGTTCTTCCGACTCGCGGTCAACGGCGGCTTCACCGGCCAGATCACCGCGAACTCCTTCATGAAGCGCGAGTTCGGCAAGAAACTCATCGAGGAGTTCTTCCCGAGCGTCGACCTCACCCTGCTCGTCGACACCAGCGGCGCCTACATCCCCGGCCACGGAACCCCGACCGTCCTCATCTTCGGCCGCCACCGCCGCCCCTCCCTGACCACGGTGCAGACTGTCCTTGGGATCCGGGGCGAGCCCAGCGCACCGGCCGACCCGGCCAAAGGCCTCGTGTGGACACGAATAGTAGAGAACTTCGCGAATGCTGACCACACGGATGCGTATATCAGCACCCTCGGAATCAAGCGGATAGATCTTGCGAGGCATCCCTGGTCACTCGCTGGCGGTGGAGCGGCTCAGTTGCAAGCTCAGATAGACACAACCAGCGCGCGTCTACATAATCTCGGAGTTGACATCGGACGCACCGTCCAGCTCGGCGAAGATGACGCTTGGATACTTGCCCATAGTTCTCCGGCGGTGACCAGGTTTCAGGACAACATGGTCCCCCATGTTTTCGGCGAGCTAGTACGTGACTACACGATCGAACAACCTCCCATTGCAATTAATCCGTATGCCGACATAACCAAAGGAATCCCCCTTTTAAAAGATCAGGAAGTTGTACAAAATCTCCTCTGGCCAAACCGAACAATCCTGTCTGCTCGCACAATATTCGGTAGAAGTCTTGCCGAAAACGATCGACCATGGTATGCATATTTAGAAATATATGCAAACCGACTGCACACCCCGCTGGCGATCGCCTTTCCGTTCGTCTCGACCCACAACCACTTCACACTCGACCGAGGCGGCAAGATATTCAATCGTACCGCAACCGTTCTCAAGCTGCCCGAGGGAGCCACGGAGGAGAAACATCTGCGGCTGGTCGGGGTGCTGAACTCGTCGGCGGCGTGCTTCTGGCTCAAGCAGGTGAGCCACGACAAAGGAATCCGTGGCCAGGGAGGAGGCTTCACCAGTGACGACTGGGAACACTTCTACGAGTTCACCGGGACCAAGCTGAAGGAGTTTCCGCTGCCGGACGGGGCGCCACTGGTGTTGGCGACGCGGCTGGACGGGTTGGCTCAGGAGCTCCAGCGGGTCGCGCCGGCCGCGGTGGCCAGGGACGCTGTTCCGACCCGGGAGGCACTCGTGCACGCGCGGGCGGAGTGGGAGCGGATCCGGGCGGAGATGATCTCGGCGCAGGAGGAGCTGGACTGGGAGGTCTACGGTCTCTACGGGCTGCTCGGCGACGACGCGGACGGGTTGATCGGTTCGAGTGTGACGAAGCCGCCGCTGGCGCTTGGCGAACGGGCGTTCGAGATCGTGCTGGCGCGGCAGCACGATGCCGGCGAGACCGAGACGGAATGGTTCACCCGGCACCGCTCGACGCCGATCATCCAGCTGCCCGCGCACTGGCCGCAGGACTACCGGGCCCTCGTCGAGCGGCGGCTGGCGAAGATCGACGATGATCCGTACCTTCACCTCATCGAGCGGCCGGAATGCAAGCGGCGCTGGGCGAGCCGGCCGTGGGCGGAGATGGAGGCCGAGGCGTTGCGCGCCTGGCTGCTCGACCGGCTGGAGGCCCGCGAACTGTGGCACCGACCGGAACCGACCCCGCGCACCGTCGCCCAGCTCGCCGACGAGCTGCGGACCGACGCCGAGTTCACCGCCGTCGCCAGGCTCTACGCCCGCGACACCGCTCTTGGTGACGTGGTCGCCGATCTCGTGCGCGACGAGCATGTACCGTTCCTCGCCGCCTGGCGGTACACCGACATGGGGCTGCGGGTCCGGGCGCAGTGGGAACGCACCTGGGATCTCCAGCGGGAGCAGGATGCCGAGGACGAGCGGATCCGGGCCGAGGAGGAGCGGCGTAAGGAGTCCGACGAGCCGCTGCCACCGGCCCCACCGCGTAAAATCATCGACATCAAGGTGCCGCCGAAGTACAAACAGACCGACTTCCGCGAGACGTCCTACTGGCGCAGCCGCGGGAAGCTGGACGTGCCCAAGGAGCGGTTCATCTCGTACCCGGATGCTTCCCGGGACGGGACCCTGCTGCTGGGCTGGGCCGGCTGGGATCATCTCCAGCAGGCGCAGGCGCTGGCCACCTATATCGCCGATCGGCGCGAGGTCGACGCCTGGGACGCCGAGAAAACCAAGCCGTTGCTCGCCGGGCTGCTGGAACTCCTGCCGTGGGTCGCGCAATGGCATTCGGAACTGGACCCGGAGTTCGGTATTCGGCCCGCGGACGCCTACACCGGCTTCCTCGACGAGCAGGTGCGCCAGCTCGGGCTGACCCGTGACGATCTCACCGGCTGGCTCCCCGCGGCCAGGAAGACGAGAACCACGGTGAAGAAGCCGGCGAAGAAGCCGGCGAATAAGCCCGCCACGACTCCGGCGAAGGCGGCCCGGTCATGACCCTGATCTCGGAACTCCTCGACATCCCCGAGGCCGTGTACCCGGGGGACTTCGTCCTCGACCTGTCCCGCGGCGTGACCCAGATCGATCGCACCCTGCGCGAGTATGTCGTCACCCCCGAGCTGGCCATCCGGTTCGGGGAGGCGCTGGGTCTGATCAAGAGCGCGCTCACCGACGGCAGTAGCAAGGCCGCCTACCTCGACGGCTCGTTCGGGTCCGGCAAGAGCCACTTCATGGCTGTGCTCGGCGCGCTGGCGCGGAACCACCCCGGGGCCCGGGCGATCGGCGAGCTCGCCCCTGTCATCACCGCATTCGACGGTGACGTCATCGGCAAGCAGTTCCTCGTCGTGCCGTATCACCTCGTCGGCAAGACGTCGCTGGAGGAGGCGGTCCTCGGCGGCTACCTGGCGCACGTCCGCGCGCTGCACCCGGACGCGCCGCTGCCCGCCGTCCTCATCGACAAGCCGCTGCTCGACACCGCGGTGGCGTTGCGCGGCCAACTCGGCGACCAGGCGTTCTTCGGCCTGCTCGGCGGCGGCGACCGGAGCTCGGCTGCCGACCCGCGCTGGGGCACGTTGAACCACGGGGCCTGGGACGCCGACCGGTTCGAGCAGGCACTGACCGCCGCTCCCGCCGCGCAGGAGCGCCGCGACCTGGTCGGCACCCTGGAGAAGGCGCTGGTCGGGTTCGCCGAGCTCGCCCGGGGCGCCGCCACCGGCTACGTCAACATCGACGACGGCCTGGCCGCGATCAGCCAGCATGCCGCCGGCCTCGGCTACGACGGGCTGATCCTCTTCCTCGACGAGCTCATCCTGTGGTTCGCCACCAGGATGGCCGATCACGCCTGGGTGGCGAACGAGGCTCCCAAGGTCGCCAAGCTCGTCGAGGCGGCCAACGCCGACCGACCGGTGCCGATCATCAGTTTCGTCGCCCGCCAGCGGGACCTGCGCGAGCTCGTCGGCACCAACCTGCCCGGCACCGAACATCTTGCCTTCGCCGACAGTCTCAAGTGGTGGGAGGGTCGGTTCGGCTCGATCAAGCTCTCCGACAACAACCTGCCGCTCATCATGTCGAAGCGGGTCCTGCGGCCGCGCAGCGATGCCACCCGGGCACAGATCGACACCTCGTTCGCCGCGATGGACCGGGTCCGAGCGGACATCCGGGCCGCGCTGATGACCGCCCACGCCGACCGGGCCGCGTTCCGGCTGACCTATCCGTTCAGCCCGGCATTCGTCGAGACGCTCGTCGCGCTGTCCGGGTTCCTCCAGCGGGAGCGGACCGCGCTGCGGGTCATGCAGCAGCTACTCGTTGACCAGCGGGACACCCTGCAGCTCGGCCAGCTCGTCCCCGTCTCCGACCTGTTCGACGCGCTCATCACGGATGCGTCGCCGATCAGCGGCGAGCTCGGCGGGCTGTGGCGCAACGCGCAGAAGGTCTACGGCGAGATCCGTCGGCTCATCCTGGAAAGCCACGGGCTGACCGAGGAAACCGTCACCGGGGTGGCCCCGAAACACGCCGTGCACATGGACGACCGGATCGCCAAGACCCTGGTGCTCGCCGCCCTGCTCCCCGAGGTCCCGTCGATGCGGGATCTCACCGCCCGCCGGATCGTGGCCCTCAACCACGGGTACATCCGGTCGATGGTGCCGGGTCAGGAGACGGGCGCGGTCACCCAGGTCGTCCGCAAATGGGCGGCCCGGCTCGGCGCGGTGCAGGTCAGCGGGGACGACGCAAGCCCGCTCCTGTCGGTGCGGCTCGAAGGCGTCGACATCGAGGGCATTCTGGAGAACGCCAAGGGGGCCGACTCGCCCGGCGACCGCCGGCTGACCGTGCGAACGCTGCTGTTCGACGCGCTCGGCGCCACGAAACCGGAGGGTATCGACCGCGCGACGATCGTCACCGCCACCTGGCGCGGCACCAAACGCAACGTCGAGCTCATCTACGGCTATCTTCGCGACCCCGGTGACGTGGGCGACAGCATGTTCACGCCCACCCACAACGGCTGGCGGCTCGCCCTCGACGTCCCCTTCGATCCGGACGACCACTCCCCGGCCGAGGCCCTCGACCGGGTCTCGCGGCTGCGGGACGCGCTCCCAGCGCGCACCCTCTGCTGGGTCCCGCGGCACTTCACCGCACACACCCAATGGAGCCTGGGCCGCTACCTGCGGCTGGAATACGCCGTCGGGCCGAGCTTCGACCAACTCGCCGGGCACCTGTCCGACAATGACCGGGCTATCGCCCACCAGCAGTTGACCGCGCAGCTCGACCAGCTGCGCAGCCAACTGACGAACGCGCTGCTGCAAGCCTATGGCCTCGTCACCCCGGACGAGACGGTCGTCGATCCCGCGCACGGCGGGATCGACATGTTCGTCAGCCTCGAACCGGGATTCACGCCCCGGGTCCCCGCCGGTGCCGCCCTGCGCCCCGCCTTCGAAAACCTGCTCGACCAGGCACTGAGCTGGGAGTTCCCGGCCCACCCCCACTTCGACGGCGAGGTGCGCCCGGGTGACCTGGCAAAAGTGCACGCCCAGGTGCGCCGGGCCATCGAACATCCCGAGCACCGGATCATGGTCGAATCCAGCGAGCGGCCCGTCATGCGGAAGGTGGCCAACCCGCTGGGGCTCGGCGAGCAGAGCGACCAGTACTTCGTCCTCGGCCACCACTGGGAACGGCACCTCGGCCGAAAGATCATCGAGGCCGAGGCGGCGGGCCGGCCGGTCACGGTCGGAGACCTGCGTGCCTGGCTGGACGAGCCGAAGCGGATGGGTCTGCCCCAGGAGATCGCGGACCTTGTTGTGCTGGTCTTCGCCGAGCAGACCAACCGCGGCATCCTCCACGGCCGGCCGCTCGACGTGAGCATCCCGCGCCCGCTGCCCGCGGACGCGCGCGTTGTCGCCGAGCCGCTACCCGATCGGGACACCTGGGAGGAGGCCCGCGGCCGGGCGCACGCCCTCTTCCTGATCACTGACATCACCGAACTGTGTACCGCGCGCAACGTCGCCTTGCTGGCCACTCGGGTACGATCAGCCGTCGCGGACCGGCTTCCGAAGGTTCGCGCGCTGCACGCGGCCCTCATCCGCCGAGGACCGACCGTGCTCCGGGACGGCACCGACCCGGCGACGGAACGAGTCCGGATCGCCCAGGGCGCGCTGCGTCTCTGTGCGGACCTGGCGACCATCACCGACAATCTGGCCCTGGTCGAGCGGCTCGCCGCCTTCGACCTCCCCGCGGTCCCGCTGCACACCGGTCGGAGCCTGACCACCGCCGCCGATCTCGACGCGGCCATCCGGGAGGTGGACTGGAACATCTTCACCACCGTGGCCGACTGGGGACCCGAGCATCCGCGGGGCGCGGAGGCAGCCGCGTTGGTGACCGAGCTCGCCGCGGTCTGGGCGGCCAACGAGTACGTCCAGCACCTCCAGCCGGCGCTCACCAAGGCGGACAGGAAGGCTCGCGGGTTGCTGCTGGAATGGAGCCGACGGGTCTCCCGCCCAGCGAGCAGAACCGGCACCATCAACCCGCCGGGCGTGGCCACACCGGGCGTGGCGACACCGGGCGGCGTGGCAACCAGCGGCGCCCGCGAGGTCGATCAGGACTCGGTTGCCGAGTTCACGTCCACGCTCGCGGCGCTCACCGCCCAGGGCTGGCGGATCAAAGTCACCTGGCAGGCCGTGCGGTGACCGTGGTAGCCGCGCCGGTCCTGGTCCGGGCGAAGGTGGCCGAGGTGCTCCGCCGAGACGAGAAGGCGCGCGTCGTCGCCCTGGCCGCGGCGCCGGTGTGGCCGCACGACGAACGCCTGGAACTGCCCGGTGGCCGCGGCGTGGTGGTCCGGCCATGCGTGTCCACCCTCGCGATCCGCGACGAGCTGCAACAGGTCGACGATCTCCCTGCCGGGGAGGTACTCGTCCTGCTCACCGAGTACGAAACCGGCGAGCTGGGGACGAGCATCACTGCCCGGCTCGCCGGTCAGAAGATCCTGCCGCTTGATCGCTGGCAGCAGCTCACCAGCCTGTTTCGGGCACACGGCATCGATCCGGCCCTCGTCGACGAGCAGTGGGCGGTGAACGCGCTGCTCGCCACCCCCCCGCCGGACGGGTATCCCGCCGCGCGCAACGGCTACCTGGACCGGGCCACGGCATTGGCCACACTCGCCGAGACCCAGGCCGGGCTCACCCCGCTCGACCTCGACCTCGCGGGCCTGCTGCGATGGAGCCTCGACGCCGAACACCTCGCGCGGTGGCGCGCGTTGGACCCGGCGGTGCGTACCGGCATGAGCGGATGGCTTGCCGGCCGCGGCGGTCGAGGCGACGTGGTGGCCGCCGTTCTCCGGTGCTTCGCCGGGCCCTACGGTCCCGACGCCGTCGCCGTCGGACTGGTGCTCGCGGCTCTCAGCCATCCCGAGGTCCGGGACACGGCGCAGGTGCCGCGCACCATGCTGGAGACGCGGGTGGTCGACGGCGCTCTCGCCCCGTCCGTCGCCGCGGAATGGGGACGCGCGGCTGAAGGGCTGGTTCAGCGGCTGCTCGGCCAGGAGGGGCGGGCCGTGGCTGGCGGAATCCTGCGACGCGCCGAGGAGATCCTGGCCGGGCAGGGCGCCGCCGAGCTGTCTTATCCCAGCGCCGTCCTCGAATCCGGTCTCACCCAGCGCCTGCGGCACATTGGCTCGCAGGTCGCCGCGGTGCTGCGCAAGCGGCGGCTACGCGCCGAGGATCTGGGGCCGGTCGAACATGAGGTGGCGCGGCTGAACGCGCACGCGCTGGCCGCCGACCATGCCGAGCGGGTGAGTCGCGCCGAGATGGCCGTTCGGCTGCTGCGCTGGCTGGCCCAGGAGGCCGCGTCCGCCCGACCACCGGCGCCGAGCCTTGCCGAGGCGTCCCGTCGGCAGCAGGACCAGGACGCATGGGTCGACCTGGCCCGGGCGCGGGTGTGGGAGGGCGACGTCGATCAGGTGGTCGCCGCAGCCTACCGGACACTGTGCACGACGGTCGACGCCCGTCGCCGCGAACACGAACGGCGGTTCGCGAATCTGCTCGCCGACCACACCCGCACCGGGTCGACGCTGGGCGAGCTGCTGCCGGTGGAGGACGTGCTCGACCAGATCGTGGTGCCGCTGGCCGGCCGATGCCGGCTGCTGCTGCTCGTACTGGACGGGATGTCCACCGGGGTGGCGCGGGAGCTGCTCGCCGACCTGTCGACCCGGGGCTGGGTAGAACACACCCTCACCCCGGCCCGACCGGTGCTGGCCACCCTGCCGTCGGTCACCCGGACCTCGCGGACGAGCCTGCTGTGCGGGCGGCTCGTGGACGGCACGCAAAGCCAGGAGAAGGCATCCTTCGCCGAGCGGGGCTGGCCGCTGTTCCACAAGGGCGACCTCGCCGCGGCCGGTGCCGGCGAGGTGCTTGAGCCGCGCGTCGCGGACGCGATCAGGGGCGACGCCCCCGTGGTCGGCATCGTTGTGAACACCGTCGACGACACCCTGGACAAGGGTGGGCGCACCCCCTGGACCGCCAGCTCGGTCGATCGGCTGCTCGACCTGCTGGCCACCGCGGACGGATCGGGCCGGGCCGTCCTGCTGGTCAGCGACCACGGCCACGTCCATGAACGCGGCTCCCGGCTGGTTTCCGACGACAGCGGCGGCGCGCGGTGGCGATCATCGGCGCGCCCGCCCGACGAGGACGAGGTCACGCTCATCGGCCCGCGGGTGCTGCTGGGCGGCGGCCGGATCGTCGCCGCCTGGAACGAACGGCTACGTTATACGGCCCTGCGCAACGGCTACCACGGCGGCGCCAGTGCCCAGGAGATCGTGATCCCGTTGGCGCTGCTGCGTCGGGTCGACCTCGACCTGCCCGGTTGGACTCCCTTGCACCATGCCGCGCCTCCCTGGTGGGTGGAGCCGATGGCCACGGGCACCACGCCGGCCACAGGCACCACGCCGGCCACGGGCACCACGCCGGCCACGGGCACCACGCCGGCCACGGGCACCACGCCGGCCGGACATGCCGGCTCGGCCGCACAGCCGGACCTCGGTCTGTTCGACGAGTCCGAGGTGACGCCGCAACCGTGGGTGGATCGCGTGCTCGATACCGAGGTGATGCGGGCTCGGCTCGCCCGGATGCGTCGCGGGGCCATGCCCGCGGACCGGCTCGGGGTGCTCCTGCGGGCGCTCGACGCCCGTGGCGGCGCCGCCACGCGGGCCACGGTCGCCCGCGCGCTCGACGTGCCGGACGCGCGGATCGCCAGCCACCTCGCCGCGGCGCAGCGGGTGCTGAACATCGACGGCTACGAGGTGCTGCGGATCGATGGTGACACCGTGCGGCTGAACGCCGCGTTGCTGGCGACGCAGGCCGGTCTGACGTGACCATCTCCGAACAACGCCGACGGGAGGTGATCGACGCGCTTCGGCGCGGAACCGTGCCGCGGCAGGGCCTGGATGTGCTCGCGGTCGGTCTTGACCGCTTCACCACGGCGATCGAGGAGGATCTCGACCGGCTCGCCGGCGGACAGGCGACGTTCCGGGCGATCCGCGGCGATTACGGCGCGGGAAAGACGTTCTTCACCCGCTGGCTCGCCGAGCGGGCCAAGGCCCGGGGGTTCGCCACCGCCGAGATCGCGATCTCCGAGAACGAGACCCCGCTGCACCGGCTCGAAACGGTCTACCGCCGGCTCGCCGAACGGCTCGCGACCGCCGAATTCGCGCCGAGCGCGCTGCGTCCCATCGTCGATTCCTGGTTCTTCGCGCTGGAGGAGGACGTTCTCGCCGGCGGCGAGGTCGTCGAGAATGAGCTGGCGCGCCGGGTCGACGAGTTGCTGGAACAGCGGCTGGCCGCCGTCGGGCGGGTCGCGCCGTCCTTCTCAGCCGCCCTACGGGCGTACCGGCGGGCGACCGCGGCCGGCGAAACCGCGGCCGCGGAGGGACTGATCGCTTGGCTGGGCGGGCAACCGCACGTGGCGGCGGCGGTGAAACGGGCCGGCGGTGTCCGGGGCGACCTCGATCACGACGGAGCGCTCGGCTTCCTGCAGGGGCTGCTCGCGGTGCTCACCGACAGCGGCCATGCCGGTCTCGTGGTCGTCCTCGACGAGGTCGAGACGCTGCAGCGGGTCCGGGGCGACATGCGTGACAAGGCGCTCAACGCGCTGCGCCAGCTCATCGACGACGTGGACGCTGGGCGATTCCCCGGGCTGATGCTCGTCATCACCGGCACTCCCGCGTTCTTCGACGGACCGCAGGGAGCGCAACGGCTCGCCCCGCTCGCGCAGCGGCTCCACGTCGACTTCCTCCCGGATCAAGCTTTCGATAACCCTCGGGCGGTGCAGCTGCGACTGCCCGGGTTCAACCGGGATTCCCTGCTGGAGCTCGGCGGCCGGATCCGGGAGCTGTACAGCTCCGGCCATGGTGATCCGGAGCGGTTCGCCACGGCAGTGGACGAAGGCTACCTGGCCGAGTTCGCGCAGGCCGTGGTCGGGCAGTTCGGCGGGCGAGTAGGCGTCGCGCCCCGCATCTTCGTGAAGAAACTCGTCGATGTGCTCGACCGCGTCGACCAGCATCCCGCCTTCGATCCCCGGCGTGCGTACGTCCCGCGGCTGTCCGCCACCGAGCTCACCGACACCGAACGTGCGGCGATGCCCAGCCCGCCACAACCGCCCCCGGCGGCATCGGTCGACGACATCGACCTACCGCTGTGATCTCCCGGACGTCCGGGGCCTCGGGGGCTTCCGGGGCCCCGGGGGCTTCCGGGGCTTCCGGGGCCTCGGGCTTCGCCGCCCTCGACCCGGCCGTCCAGTATCACGTCGTCAACAGTCTGCGGTGGCCTGCCCTGCGCCCGTTGCAGGAGGCGGCGATACGTCCGGTCCTCGACGGGCATGACGTGCTGCTGCTGGCACCGACCGCCGGTGGGAAAACCGAGGCGGTGGCGCTGCCCCTGCTGTCCCGGATGGCCGGGGAGAAATGGCGCGGGCTGTCGGTGCTGTATGTGTGTCCGCTGCGGGCGTTGCTGAACAACCTCGAACCGCGGCTGGCCGCGATGTGCGAATGGCTCGGCCGGCGGGCCGCCGTCTGGCATGGAGATGTCGCCGACTCGGTGCGCGGGCGGCTGGCCGTGGATCCGCCGGATCTTCTGCTGACCACCCCGGAGTCGATCGAGGCGATGCTCGTCTCCGCGCGCGTCGATCATCGATGGCTCTTCGCCGGCCTGCGGACGGTTGTCGTCGACGAGGTCCACGCCTTCGCCGGTGACGACCGCGGTTGGCATCTGCTGGGGGTGTTGGCCCGGTTACGCGGGCTCGCCAACCGGGCGGTACAGCGGATTGGTTTGTCCGCAACTGTCGGGAACCCGGACGTACTGCTCGACTGGCTCGCGGACGGATCCGCCCGGCCGCGCGCGGTCGTCCGGCCGAGTGACGTGACGGCCACCACGGACGTGACGGCCACCACGGACGCGACAGCCACCACGGACGCGACAGCCACCACGGACGCGACAGCCACCACGGAGGTCGGGATCGACTACGTGGGCTCCCTGCGCAACGCCGCCCTCGTGGTCGCCCGCCTTCATCAGGGGATGAAGAGGCTGGTCTTCTGCGATTCCCGCAGCCAGGTCGAGGAGTTGACGGTTGCGCTGCGTGACCTCGGGGTACGGACGTATGTATCCCACTCGTCCCTGTCACGGGATGACCGGCGGCAGGCCGAGGCCGCCTTCGCGACATCCACCAACTGCGTCATCGTCGCCACTTCCACCTTGGAGCTGGGGATCGACGTCGGTGACCTGGACCGCGTCATCCAGATCGGTGCCCCCGCCACGGTGATCTCCTTCCTGCAACGCCTCGGGCGGACCGGGCGGCGCCCCGGGACCCGACGCAACACGCTGTTCCTGGCAACGTCGCAGAACTCTCTGTGGCTCGCGGCGGCTATCACGCTGCTGTGGCAACGCGGATACGTCGAGCCGGTCGTCCCGCCCGTGCTTCCCCGTCACATCGTCGCCCAGCAGATCCTCGGACTGGCCCTGCAGGAAGGCCGCCTCGTCGACCGCGACGTCTGGCAGTGGCTCGGCGGGCTTGCCCGGACTCCGGGCGCGGTCGACGTACTGGCGCATCTGGCCCGCTCCGGGTTTGTCGTGCACACCGACGGGCTGGTATCGATCGGCCCGCGGGCGGAGAAGGAATACGGGCGACGCTACTTCCTCGACCTCACGTCAACCTTCGCCGGCGAATCGATGGTGCAGGTCTGGTGGGGACGTAGCCTGCTCGGCCAGCTGCCACCGATCGCGCTCGCGGCTCGACCGGAGCACGGACCGCGGGTGGTTCTTCTCGGCGGTCGTGCCTGGAAGGTGAATCATGTCGACTGGCGGAGAAGACGAGTCCAGGTCGAACCGAGCCGCTACCCAGGCCGGTCCCGGTGGAACGGCGGGGCCCGGGTCATGTCCTATCCGCTCGCCCAGGCTCACCTCGACGTCCTCGCCGGGCAAACGGCCGGCATCGAGATATCCCGGCGGGCCGCCGACGCGTTGGACAAGCTCCGCGCGCAGCATTCCTTTGTCAGTGTCAGTGTCAGTGACGAGCCGGGCGAACGCACCTACCTCACCCGCGACCCCGAGAAGCGGCCGATCTGGTGGACATTTGCCGGGTTCGCGGCCAATTCGGCCCTCGCCTCGGGGCTCGGCGAGCTGGTTGACGCTGACGCGCCGGTCGGCGATCTCAGGCTGCGGCTTCGCCCGCACGTCAACTCCGCCGCGCTACGGACAATGCTCGATGTTCGACGTGACGACCTCGTTGACGCTCTTCCGGCCATCGATGTCGAGGCTGCCGATGGGCTCAAGTTCTCCGCGGCGATTCCCCTCGAACTCGCGATCGAGACGCTAGCCGCACGCCTCACCGATCCATCCGCCGTCCACGCGACGCTGAAGGCAATCATCCGGGAGGAGACTGCGCCTCCGCCTGGGGGATGGTAGCCGTGAACGGATTGATCGCGGCGGCGATGACGTCGGCCGACATCCAAGCCGGACGCCGACGCCGGGCTGGAGCGCATCGAGGAAGTGACCCGCCGCTTGCCCCACCGCTGCTTTCGCCTTCGACCAGTTCGGGCCGTTGCCGTAAGGTCAACGTTCGGGCGTGGCCAAGATCTTGAACAACATGGTGTTGGCGGTGGTGAGCGTCTGGGCGTCGACCCGGCGCAGGCATTCACCCAGGGCGGCCTTGGCCACGAACGTGACCAGGCCCATCACGGCCCACTGCCCCTCCCCCAGGTCGACGCAGAACCCCTCGTCGGTGGCGTGCTCCACGACCAGGGCGACCAGCACGGTCGGCTCGTCGGCGATCTCGTTGTAGACCGTGGAGCTGAGGATCAGCACCGCCTGCGGCGCCGGCCCGATGCCCGCGGTCCAGATCTCACCGCGCCGCGGTGGCCTCACCCGGCGGCGTCGGCGAGATTGGGCAGCCCCGACACCGCGAGAGCCCGCTGGTTGGCCTCCCCGAAGGCGAGGGCCGCGCCGGCCACCGCCGGGTCGGCCCGCACCCAGGCCCCGTGCGCGGCGCAGCGCCGACGCATGTCCTCGGCGTCAAGCACGCCCTCGACCCAGGCGTTCATCGAGGTGTGCTCGGCCTCGGCGTACCGCTTGACCGCCTCGTAGGCCTCGTCCGAGAGCCGGAGCGTGATCGTGCGCGACATGCGCAACATGCTAGCAAGATCTGACAGCGGTATCCGCCGCAGCGTGGAACGCATGGTCGCACCATCCGGCCACCAAAATCGACAGATTATATGCCTATTTATGTGATTCCGTTGCTCTAGCCGGCGGGTCATCTGCCTGGGCGGGACGCGGGCCGTGGAATGTCCGTGGCCCCGACGACGCTGGACTGCGCAGGCATTGTCCTGCCTACCGTGAAGGAGGGTTCACCATGAGCGCCACGCCGTCCTCCCCTGGGTCGTCCACCCCACCGGCCGCGGTCCCACCGGCCGCCACCCTTTCTACCGCGGGCCCGTCTTCCGCCACACCCTCCTCCGCGGGCCCGCGCCCACAGCCCCGGATCGACATTCGCCGGGCGGACGACAGAGCGGCGACGCGCGTCGGCTGGCTCGACTCCCACCACTCCTTCTCGTTCGGCCATCACTACGATCCGTCAAATACCCACCACGGTCTGCTGCTGGTGAACAACGACGACACGGTCGCTGCCGGGACCGGGTTCGAGACCCATCCGCACCGGGACATGGAGATCGTCACCTGGGTCCTGCGCGGATCGCTCGTGCACCAGGACTCCACCGGCCACTCCGGCGTCATCTACCCGGGACTCGCGCAGCGGATGAGCGCCGGTCGCGGGATCCTGCACTCGGAGAAGAACGACTCCTGGCGTCTCGACGGCGGCGGGGAGCCGCATGACGAGCCGGTGCATTTCGTCCAGATGTGGGTCGCGCCGGACCGTCGGGGCATCGACCCCGGCTACGAGCAGCTGGAGATCGACGACGAGCTGCTACGCGGCGGCCTGGTACCGGTAGCGTCCGGGATGGCCAGGCACCGCGGGCAGAGCGCGATCACGATCAGAAACCGGTTCGCGGCCCTGTGCGCCGCCCGGCTCAGCCCTGGTCGGGACGTCACGCTTCCCGAGGCTCCCTACCTGCACCTGTTCGTGACGCAGGGCGAGGTGACGCTGGAGGGGACGGGTGTGCTGCGCGCCGGGGACGCGGTCCGGTTCACCGCAACCGGCGGTCAGCGGGTCAGCGCCTCGGCTCCCGCTGAGATCCTGGTCTGGGAAATGCATAAAGCGATCGAGGATTTTTTGGGATAGCAAACTTATTGCTGGTGAGGGCGTGTCTCCGCTGGTGGGAGGGCATTTTCGCATCCTTTCAAGACGTGCGATCAGCGGCGGTGACCGGCGGCGGTCTGTGTCTGAGACGTGCCCGAAGGATCATGCGCTGTCGGCCGACAGGGCAGCCGCGATACGGGCCCGGCAAATCTCCTCGTCCCCGTCGATGCACTGGGCGTAGATCGTCAGCAGCATCTGAACCGTGTGGCCCGCCCACTGAGCGACCCGCGTCGGCGGGACACCCGCCGCCAGCCAGCCGGACAGGCAGGCGTGACGCAGCGAGTAGGTAGTCTGAGCAACCATCAATGACCTCCGGAGGGGACTGTCGCCTTCAGGCGACAGGGGAATCCGGCACGGACCGCAACGGTTATACCGGCCACGCTGGTATAATCAACGGCATGTCCCGGACGGTGCAGGTCGGCGCGGGTGGCGCCTATGACCTCGGTTACCACGTCGTGTGGTGCCCGAAGTACCGCCGTGCTGTCCTCGTCGGTCCGGTCCGAGACCGGCTTGACGGGCTGATCCGCGAGAAGTGCGCCGAGCATGACTGGCTGATCGTCGCGCTGGAGATCGAGCCCGACCACGTGCACCTGTTCGTGAAAGCTCATCCGAAGCACGCCCCGTCGTACATCGCCAACCAGCTCAAAGGCTTCACGTCCCACGTGCTACGCGGCGAGTTCGCGCACCTGCGCTCCCGGCTGCCCACGCTCTGGTCCCGGTCGTACTTCGTTGCCACCGTCGGCGCGGTGTCCGCCGAGACGGTCCGCCGGTACATCGATACGCAGAACGAGCGGCCGTGGCGCACGGGGGTGCCACGTTGAGACGGTCGTACAAGTTCCTGCTCCGCCCGACCGCGCACCAGCAGATCGCGTTGACGGCGATGCTCGACGACCACCGGGCGCTGTACAACGCCGCGCTTCAGGAGCGGCGCGATGCCTACCGGCATCCGAGCAAGACGACGGTCCGCTACGGGGGCCAGTCGGCCCAGCTCAAGGACATTCGGGGGTTTGACGCGGATCAGGCCCGCTGGTCGTTCTCCTCTCAGCAGGCCACCCTGCGTCGCCTCAATCTCGCATTCGCCGCGTTCTTCCGCCGGGTCAAGGCGGGCGAGACGCCCGGCTACCCGCGGTTCAAGGGCGCCGGCTGGTTCGACACGGTGACGTGGCCCGCCAACGGTGACGGGTGCCTCTGGGACTCGCAGCCCGAGAACCCGAAGACGATGTTCGTCCGCCTTCAGGGCGTCGGCCACGTCAAGGTCCACCAGCACCGGCCAGTGGCTGGCCGGGTCAAGACGCTGTCCGTCAGGCGGGAGGGTGCCCGCTGGTACCTCGTGCTGTCCTGCGACGACGTGCCCGCCGAGCCGCTGGAACCAACGGGCGCCGTCGTCGGCGTGGACTTGGGTGTCGCCTCGCTGGCCAGCACGTCGAACGGCGAGCACTACGGCAACCCGCGTTTCCTCGAACGGGCCGCCGGGCGCCTCGCCAACGCGCAGCGCGACCTTGCCCGTAAGAAGCGCGGCTCGAAGCGGCGCCGCAAGGCGGCTACTCGGGTCGCGAACCAGTCCCGGGCCGTGGCCCGGCAGCGCGTCGACCTCGCGAACAAGACCGCGCGCGAACTGGTCGCCGACCACGACCTGATCGCTGTCGAGAAGCTGAACGTCAAGGGCATGGTCCGCCGGGCCAAGCCGAAGCCCGACCCGGACCAGCCGGGGGCGTTCCTGCCGAACGGGCAGGCCGCCAAGTCCGGGCTGAACAGGTCGATTCTCGACGCCGGGTGGGGGGTGTTCCTCAACGCACTGCGTGCCAAGGCTGAAAGCGCCGGGCGGGTCGTCGTCGAGGTCAACCCCCGCCACACCTCCCAGCGATGCGCCGAATGTGGCCATGTCGCCCCGGAGAACCGGCCCAGTCAGGCCACGTTCCGCTGTGTGGAGTGCGGCCACGCCGCGCACGCAGACGTGAACGCGGCGATCAACATACTCGGGGCGGGGCTCGCCCTTCAGGTGGCGCAAGCTTCCTGAGAAGCTGACGCCTTTAGGCGTCAGAGGAGTCACGTCGTCTGGGTCGGTCACCGTCATGTCGCCGTCGACGACCTCAGCGCCCTCGATCAGCTCATGGTCCTCCTGGAGATCCGCGGTCGCGTACTCGTCTTCGACCCACACCAGGTAGCGAATGGTGGTCTCCGCGATGACCGGCCGGCGGCGGGTCCCGTCGTCATCGTCACCGAGGCCGTCGAGGAGCTGCTCAAGCTCCCAGTCGCCGTCGCGGAGGATTACCCGCTCGGCGGCGGTGGAGGCGCTCACCGGGCACCCGCCGGCTCATCGTCACGGAACCCCGCCCCAACGGCCGGGCCGGTAGAATCGGCCGTCAAGGGGCGCCCATCGGGCGCCCCTTCTGCGTGTGTCTGAGGGGTGCCCGAGGCGGCGCGGGCGAGACGACCGGGGCACGTTACTGCACTGGTCAGACCATAGATGCTGGCGCGCATAACAGATCCTGGTCTGGGAGATGCACAGCTCGCTGGGGAAGTGACTCCTCCGCCGGCTAAAGCCGGCGGCTTCTCAAGCCGCCTGAGCGTCAGCTTGAAGGGCAAGCCCTGCCCTGAGAATGTTGATCGCCGCGTTCTCGTCGGCGTGCGCCGAGTGCCCGCACCTCACGCAGCGGAACTCGGCCTGCGAGGGACGGTTCTCCTTCGCGACGTGCCCGCACTCGGCGCACCGCTGGGAGGTGTGGCGGGCGTTCACCTCAACAACCGTCCGCCCGGCGCTTTCAGCTTTGGCACGCAGCACACCAATCCAGCCATCAGGACATCACCCACCGTCGCCCATCAGGCCACACGCAGACCCCAGCCAGCACCACCGGCACCGATCAACAACGGGACTTCCGAATACTTACGTCCCGGGAGCGGAGGTGGTGCGACAGCTCACCGTGCAGCGGGTGGAAAATCTTCTCAAGGAGACCACAGTCGAGCCCGAGGACAACTTCCTGGACCTGGAGGGCCTCTCCCATCACGAACACACCGCACCGCCGCTCGGGACGCTCCCGCCGCGCTCCGTTTCCGCTCACGGCTGGTAAGTGCCCGACCTATTTTCGGTGAACATCGCTCCCCGCGACGGGCAGCATGCCCAGTATGTTGCGACCCACCCGCAGCTCCGATCGAGTCAGCCACGAGCGCGAGGCTGTGCACAGCGTTCTGGACGAGGCACTCGTCTGCCACGTCGGCCTGGTCGTACACGGGCAGCCGCATGTCCTGCCCACGATGCACGTCCGCGCCGACGATCTTGTGTACGTGCACGCCTCCAGCGCGGCAAGGCTGGCCATTCTGGCGAGATCCGCGCCGATCCGGATGTGTATGACCGTATCGCTTCTCGACGGCGTTGTCCTGGCTCGTTCCGCTTTCCATCATTCACTGAACTATCGTTCGGTGGTGATCCACGCCGATGCCCGTCTGGTCCGGGACGACGAGGAGAAGACGCGGGCGCTGGCCATGCTGGTGGATCGCGTCGGGGCCGGGCGTTCGGACCAGTGCCGCCACGATCACGACCCCGCCAGCCGGAGATTGGCGAACGTCTTCACCAAGGAGGAACTCATCCACCTCGCTGCCATGAGCCCCCGCCGGACGGGATCGTCGCCCACGATTCCCTCCCACCACAGTCGAGCGACTCACCGTGGGGAGGGTCCCACCAACCCTGCGGAACATGCGTTCGAGGCCGGCCGTGGTTCGATCATTTCGATCCTTATCTGGCATCGTTCCTGGTCAGTTGCCGCGTCCCGACCGGGCGGACGGTGATTTCAGGGCCTTCGACCAAGACCGATCGGTTCTTCTGCTGCCGTGTCAGGTCCACCCTTTTTCTGATCATGATCTTGGCCTGGGTGAATACGGTTCGCGATCTGTCGCTTGAGATCCAGCACTGTGGAACGGTGCTGGTCACGGCCTCGCGAGTTGGTTCGAGTCCCGGCTGGACGACCATGTTGCGATCACGCGAACGGCGTCCGATCAGCCGAGGTGTTGAGCGGTGGCTACTTCGGAGGACAGCCACGGTAGCCGCGGGCAGCTGCTGGGGCCACGGCAAGAGTGTGCAGGGCACCCTGTTCGCCGACGGCCCGGGCAGCGACGAAGGGAACGGTCACGTCCAGTTGCCGTCCAGCATGCCGATGGCACCGGCCGGGAGTCGCCGTTCACGTCAGGCGGCAGGACCATGCTCTTCGCCCTGAACCACTTCATGTCGGTGGTCTCCTTGGCGGACCTCCCCGATTCGGCGGTGATCATGGTTGACGCGTCCCGCGCACGGCTGTTCGGCAACCTCGACGAGTTGGCGGCTACCTCAACGAGTTGGCGGCTACCTCGCGGCTGGTGGTGCACCGCCCGGCCGGCAGCAGGCACCCCCGGGTGCCGGAGGCCGTGTACCCCATCGACTATGGCTACCTGGAGGGCGCCGTGGCCGCGGACGGTGACGGTGACGGTGACGGCGTGGGCGTCTTCCGCGGCAGTGCTGTCGGTGCTGGCGTGGTGGGATTCTTCGTGACGGCGGATCCGGGCACGTGTGACGTGGAGGTCAAGGTTTTGATCGACTGCACCGGCGGCGAGATCGACCGGGTGCGGGGCTGCTCGACGACGTCCTGGGTATCGGGGGCCTGCTCGTGCGGCTGACGTCGACCATGAGGTTTCCTGCCTGTCTGGCTCGCTCCGTCCGTCACGCGGGGTTGATGCCGTACCACTGCGACTGGGCGAAGATCTCCTCCGTTGACGGCACCGGCGCGTCCGGGCCGGGCATGTCAAGGCCGGGCGCGGGGTCGCCGATGGCGACGACCAGGTCCGCGAACGAGGCGGGCGCGTTGATCAGCAGGGTGCGGGCAGGCTGGTCGGCGTTGACGAAGCGGTGCGGGACCCCCCGCGGCAGGAAGAGCAGCGAGCCGGGCCCGGCCTCCCACGCGTCGTCGCCGCAGTGCACCTCCAGGTGCCCGTCGATCAGGAAGAACACCTCGTCGGAGTCGCGGTGCACGTGTGGCGGGGGCGCGTAGCCGGGCGGAACGCGGTGGTCGACGATGTCGAGGTTGCCGGTGGTGACCGAGCCCATCACCTTGGTCAGGCTGAGGGTGCCGAGCCAGTGATAGGGGTTGCCCTCATCCGGGCCAAGGACGTAGCCGCGCGTCGCGGGCTGCGTCGCCGGCTGCGTCGCCGGGCTGGCGGTGTGCGGGGTGAAGCTCATCGTTCCTCCTCGGTCGTTCAGATCCGGTCGTTGAACAGGGTGATGGCCGCGGCGAGCCGCTCGGGCTCTTCCTCGGGCAGGAAATGCCCGGCGCCGTCGAGGATGGACGTGCTAAGGCGCGAGGCCACCGGCGACAGCATCCGGCCGACCTGCTGGCCCAGGCCCCGTTCGCCGCCCACGGCGAGGACGGGGACGGGGGTCGGGTGTACGAGCAGCGGCTCGGTTTGCGCGATGCTGGCGAACGCGGCGCGGTAGACGCCCATGGAGCCGAGTACCCCGGCCGGCCCGGAGAAGGTGCGCAGGTATTCGGCCACCGTGGCCTCGTCGAACGCACGGGGCGCTCCCGCCGGGCCGTCGTAGAACCAGCGCAGGAAGGCTTCCTCACGCCCCACGATCAGTGCCTGCGGCACTCCCGGGGCCAGCGGCAAGATCCACCACCACATGGACCCTGTGGTCATGGTGCCCGGGGCGTAGGCCAGGACGTCCCGCAACGGGCCGCCGAGCATGGTGGGCGCCTCGGCGTAGACCAGGCCTCGGGTCTCTTCTGGGTGGCTGGCGGCCCACAGCAGGGCCGGGGGCGCCCCCATGTCGTGCCCGACGTGCAGGATGGGCCGGCCGGCGCCGAACCCGCTGCGGGCGGTCAGGGCGCGGACCTGCTCGGCCAGCGCGCGTGCGCTGTAGGGATCGGTGCCGCCCGGCTTGTCGCTGTCGCCGTAGCCGAGCATGTCGATGACGAGGACGCGCATTCCGGCGTCGGCCAGGGCGGGGGCGACCCCGCGCCAGGCGTAGCCGGTGGCGAGGAAGCCATGCCACAGCAGCACCGGGGTCCCGTCGTCTGGGCCGCCGGTCCAGTAGTGCAGGCGGTGGCCGCCGACCCGGGCGTATTCCGATCGCAAGCCGCGGATCGGCGGCGCCGGGTCGGCCGGGGCCCCCAGGCTCGGCGTGCTTGTCGGTTCCTGAACCACTGGTCCTCCTCTCGCGTTACTGAGTTCCTGTACGCCTCCGAGCGTACTACAAGGTCTTGTGAAATCAAGATGCTGTAATATCAACGTGTGATTACTACAAGGTGCTTGGGCTATAGTGACGCCATGGCAGGTCAGGCAGGTCAGGCAGGTCAGGCAGGTCAGGCAGGTCAGGCAGGTCAGGCAGGTCAGGCAGGTCAGGCAGGTCAGGCAGGTCAGGAGGACCGTTGGGAGCACTGGCTCGTGCACTTGCTGTGGGCCGTCTCGATCCGCACGTCGCTGCTGGGAGAAGCCGCGCTCGGGGACAGTCCGCTCTCGCTGGCCAGCCTGGGAATGCTGGAGAATCTCAACGCGCGCCCGGGCCTCACCATCGCCGAGCTCAGCCGGCGCGCACCACAGACCCAGCAGGCGCTGAGCCAGATCGCCGCGCGGCTGGAAAAGCTCGGCTGCATCGAGCGCAAGCTGGTTCCCGGCAGCCGCGGCATCGGCCTGTACCTCACTGACGCGGGCGCCCGCGCCCGCGTCAGTGCCCACGAGACGGTTGAGGCATTCGAGGCGCATATTGCCGACGCCCTGGGCACCGACCGGTATCAGCGTCTGATCGAGTCGCTCGCGGCGGCGCAGCCGATCATCCGGGCGCTGAAGCCTGAGCCCGCCGCAGCCGTCGAGGCAACCTAGCCATCCCACGGCTCCAACTGTTAAGCGGCGATCTTGTCCGGACCGTTCCCGGCGGCGGTACGGCGGATCATCTACCCGACGAACCCGCACACAGAGAACCTGACAGCACCCGCGCCGCTATGACGACCTGGCGCGCGTGGCGGTGGTCGCCGCGGCCACCGCCACCCCGCCCGGGCCCGCCGTCACCTGGACTCATGCGGCGATCTCCGCCCAGGTCGCGGGCACCGTCTTCGCCCCGATATCCGCCTCTCAGGTCGGCAGGATCCTGGCCGGCCTGGATCTCAAGCCGCACAAGGTGACCGGATGGCTCACCCGCCACCGTGCCGACGGGGGCGGATCGCCAGTGCCGAGGTGGTGAACAATTGGCAGCATGGGCGACCAGCGAGATCCCGGCAGGCGGGAGCGACCTCGGCCAGACCGGGCGACCACCGGGGAGGCCGATCCACCGAACCCGGTCGAGCCACCGCCTCCGGCCGGACGGGCACATCCCGTCGCACCACCGCCTCCGGCGGATCCGCCGCGTCCCCTCGATCTCAACGCCGACCTCGGCGAGGGTTTCGGGGTCTGGCGCCTCACCGAGGACGAGGCCCTACTCGACCTGGTCACCAGCGCCAACATCGCCTGCGGGTTCCATGCCGGCGACCCCGCGACGATGCGGCGGACGTGCGAGCAGGCGGTCCGCTGCGGAGTCCGCATCGGCGCCCAGGTCAGCTACCGCGACCTCGCCGGCTTCGGTCGTCGCCGCATCGACATGGACCCCGACGATCTACGTGACGACGTCCTCTATCAGCTCGGCGCGCTGGACGCCTTCGCCCGGACGGCCGGCGACCGGGTTCGCTACGTCAAGCCGCACGGCGCCCTCTACAACGCCATCGTCACCGACGAGGAGCAGGCGCAGGCCGTCGTCGAGGCCATCCGCTGCTACGACGCGACGCTGCCGGTCCTGGGCCTGCCCGGATCGGCGTGGTTGCGGCGCGCGAGCGAGGCCGGCCTGACCGCGGTCGGCGAGGCGTTCGCCGACCGCGACTACACGGCCGCGGGCACTCTGGTCTCCCGGCGCACGGCCGGCGCCGTCCTGCACGATCCCGACGTCATCGTCGCGCGCGGCGTGCGGATGGCGATCAAGGGCGTGGTCGTCAGCCAGCAGGGCACACCGGTGGACGTCGGCGCCCGCTCTCTCTGCGTGCACGGGGACACGCCGGGCGCGGTCGAGATGGTCAGACGGCTGCGCCAAGCCCTGTTCGACGCGGGTGTCCCCCTGATCCCGTTCAGCTGAGAGGATCGCGATGCGCATCCTGCCCTGCGGTGACGAGGCACTGCTCGTCGAGGTGGCCGGCCTGACCGAGGCCGAGGCCCTCTACGCGCGGCTGCGGCGGATCGCCCCGGTCGGGATCATCCAACTGGTTCCCGCGGCGCGGACGGTGCTGGTCGCGTTCGATCCCGCGGCGACCGACGCCAGACGCCTGAGCGCCGCCCTGCTGCGCGCCGCCGGGGCTCAGCCCGGCACGTCCGGCCCCACGCCCTCCTCCGGCCCCACGCCCTCCTCCGGTCCCGCGCCGCAGGCCGGTCCCGATCCCTCGTCCGGCCCCGCGCCGCAGGCCGGTCCCCCGCTCGACCGGGACGTCGTGACGATACCGGTGCGCTACGACGGTCCCGATCTGGCCGAGGTCGCCCGGCTCAGCGGACTGACTCCGGCGCAGGTCGTGGACCGGCACGTACGTGGCCGGCACCGGGTCGCGTTCTGTGGCTTCGCTCCCGGCTTCGCCTACATCGCGGGCCTCGACCCGGCGCTGCGCGTGCCACGCCGGGACAGCCCGCGCACCCGGGTCCCCGCGGGCGCGGTCGCCATCGCCGACGAGTTCAGCGGTGTCTACCCGCGGACCTCGCCCGGCGGATGGCGGCTGATTGGCCATACCGACCTGCGGGTCTTCGATCCCGACCGGGAGCCGCCCGCCGTGCTGGCCCCGGGCACGCGGGTGCGGTTCATCGCCGACGCCGACGCCATTGCTGACGCCGCCCGGTCGATGTCGTGATCGAAATGTCATGATCGGGATTTCATGATCGAAATCGTCGCGCCAGGTCCGTTCGCCACGGTCCAGGATCTCGGCCGGCCCGGGCTCGCGCACCTGGGCATCACCCGGTCCGGCGCGGCCGACCGTCGCAGTCTGCTGCTGGCGAACCGGCTCGTCGGCAACGTCGCGACCGCGGCGGCGGTCGAGCTCACCTACGGCGGCCTCACCGCACGGTTCACGGATCCGGCGCTGATCGCGCTGACCGGCGCGCCGTGCCCGCTGGAACTCGCCGGTCGCCAGATCAGCATGTACTCCCCGGTGGACGTGCCCGCCGGCGCGCTGTTGCGGATCGGGGCACCCGACCGGGGCCTGCGCACCTACCTCGGAATTCGCGGGGGGATCGGTGTCCCCCCGGTGCTCGGCTCACGATCGAGTGACACCCTCTCCGGGATCGGTCCGCAACCGCTGAGCACCGGTCGGCGGCTGCCGCGGGCGGCCGACAGCGCGGACCCGCCAACCGTCGACCTCGCCCCGCTCGCCCAGTACCCGGACGAACCGACCCTGCGGGTCCTCGCCGGCCCCCGCGACGACTGGTTCACCGCGGACGCGCTGCCCACGCTGTTCTCCGCGTCCTATGAGGTGACGGCCCAGAGCGACCGGGTCGGCGTACGGCTCGTCGGGCCGGCGCCGCGCCGCCGGATCACCGCGGAGCTGCCCTCGGAGGCCGTCGTCACCGGGGGGATCCAGATCCCCCCGGACGGGCGGCCGGTCCTCTTCCTCGTCGACCATCCGGTCACCGGGGGTTATCCCATGCTGGGCGTCGTCGCGTCCGAGGATCTGCACCTGGCCGCGCAATGCCGGCCCGGCCAGCGCATCCGGTTCCGGCCCTACCACAGCTGGACCACACGATGACAGGCGAGGAGCGCCACACGCGGAATTAGTTATCTTTGCTCGTATTGCTCCCGGGGGGGAGACCCGAGGAGGCCTTATGGGTTCGGTTCGGCTGGGTTCGCTTCGGTTCACGACCGTCATCGCCGCCGCGTCCGTGGCCGCCCTCGCAGCGGCGCTCACCACGGCCTGCCAGGCGTTTCCCGCCGGCAGGGCAGCGTCGGCGACGCCGTCTACGGGAGCCCGGGCCGACCAGGAGATCACGATCGCCGCGACTCCCGTCCCGCCGCACCCGTCCGGGGCGGCGCGCACGGAGCTCACCGCAGGGTCGTTCGCCCAGCCGACCACGCACCCGACCGCGGAGCCGGTCGCGGAGCCGGCGAGGACATCGTCGACGGCGTCGTCCGGCCTGTCCACGGCCACGGCCACGACCACGACCCCGCTACCGTCGCGGACCGACGAACCGTCCGCGGGCCTGCCGGACGCTACCCGCCTGCCGGTTCCGGTGCAGGCACCCCTCGTCGCACCGGACACGAGCGTCGCACCGGACACGAGCGTCGCACCGGGCACGAGCGTCGCACCGGGCACGAGCGTCGCGCTGGGCACGAGCACGTCCGCGCCGGCTCCGAGGCGGACGCCGCCCGTCGCCCCGCCCCGGACCGGCACCGAGGCCGCCGAGGTGGTCCGGTTGACCAACATCGAGCGGGCCCGAGCGGGCTGCGGCGCGCTGACGGTCGACGCCCGGCTGGCAGCCGCGGCGCAGGCGCACAGCACCGACATGGCGGCGAACGGCTACTTCGGCTACACCGGTAGGGACGGTCGCGGCCTCGACAAGCGGCTGGCCGCCCGCGGATACACCGCCGATCTCGTCGGGGAGAACATCGCCGCCGGATCGCTCACCGCGGCTCGGACCGTGCAGATGTGGATGGACAGCGCCGATCGGCGGGCGACCATCCTCACCTGTGCCTTCACCGCCATCGGCGTGGGCTACGCCACCGGCGGCGCGTACGGCACCTACTGGACGCAGGACTTCGCCGGCGCCGACCCACGAAACCACTCCGGGCCGAGGCACCCGGCCGGCCCTGAGACGCACGGCCGGCCCTGAGACGCACGGCCGGCCCTGAGACGCACGGCCGGCCCTGAGACGCACGGCCGGCCCTGAGACGCACGGCCGGCCCTGAGACGCACGGCCGGCCCTGAGACGCACGGCCCACCCTGAGACGCACGCTTCCCCTGTTCCTCCCCGATGGATCCTTCCGTCAGCGGTGGCTGCGGCGCCGATGACGGCCGAACGCGCCCGTGCGTTCCTCGGCCCCCTCGGCCGGGGCCCCCTCGGCCGGGGCCCCCTCGGCCGGGGCCGGGGCACTGAGGCGGTCGCTGGGATAGACCTCCGACTCCGCCAGGGGGCCCGGACGCATGGCCGCCTGCTCCCGCAGTTCCCGCTGACGGCGCGCCGCGGCCACGTCGCGCACCCCCCGCACGCTCAGCCGACCCCACGCGGTCGAACCGAGAAAGAGGATCACGGCGCCGAGGCCGTAGAAGAAACTGATCCAGACGAGCGCCTGCCGGGCGGACCCACCGACCGGCCGGCCGAGCGCGCCGAGGTCCCAGGGTCCCGCCAGCGTCGGGCCGACGACGAACCAGGCGCCGGCGACGATCGCGAGCCACGCACCCAGCGCGGCGGTGCCGCGGGTGGAGCTCATCAGCAGCAGGAACCCACCGACGAATGTGGCGGCACCCGGCAGCACCTCCAACCAGAAGCGGGCCGACGTCCAGGTCCAGGCGCTGTTCGGGGTGAAGGCGAAGTCGAAGTACGGCCCGACGAACGGAATCAGCGCCCCCCACACGCCCAGGAGCATCAGCAGCAGACCACTGACCACACCCCGGCTGCGGGGAATATGCCAGGCGCCCAACCAGGGGGAGTCGATGTCGGCGACGTGGGTCATCGGGAGCTCCTTCCGTGGCCAACGCCAGGAACGTGCCCCGCCCGGTGCCGATGAACCCTCACCGACGGCGAACCCCGATCCACGAAACACCAGGTCACCATCACCGCCGGTCGCGGCCCGGGACGCGGCCGCGCCGCGGTCAGCGAGCGCACGATCCGCGGCGTGCCCGGTCGGGCCCAGTCCCGGGGGTCCACGTCCCAGCCGATCGCGGTCATGCCGAGGTTCGCGGCCGCGGCGAGCACGGCCGGCGACCAGTCACCACCCGGCGCGCGGAAGAGCCGGGGCGGTTTCCCACCCGCGTCGACGATGACCGACTGGGCGCGGACCATCTCGGCCCGGATCTGCGCCGGTGTGCGATGACTGAACGGCTGGGGATGGGTCATCGCGTGGTTACAGACGGAGTGCCCTTCGGCGATGATGCGGCCCACCAGGTCCCGGTGCGCGTGTGCCTGGGCCCCGACCAGGCAGAACGTTGCCTGGACCCGGTTGCGGCGCAAGACGTCGAGCATCCGCGGCGTCCACACCGGATGCGGACCGTCGTCGATCGTCAGGGCGACCGCGGCCGACAAGCACCCGCGCGAAGGAACGAGACGGTCGGGCTTCGGATCAAGCACGTCAGGCCCTACCACGTCAGGCCACGTCGGAGTCGTGCTGTGGATCGGGCGCACTCTTTCGACACGCATGATGTCGAGGCCACGATGCCGACAATCCGGACGAATCGTCGTCTGTTAACATAAATATGCCACACAGTCCACCGATATCCGACGATCATTAGGCAACAATCGACGCCCGCCGTGCAGGAGGACCGCTCATGGCATGGCCAGCCGCTCCGGCGGGAACCATCCCGGGCACGTCCGTCGCCGGGGCATCCACCACGGAGGCCACCCCGAACCCGGCGCCCCCGGTCTCGCCCGCCCACGTCCCGGCCGCCGCGTCCCCGGTCGGCCAGCGGGTGCGGGTACCCAAGACCGCGGAACTCGTCGCCAGCCAGCTGCGGCGGCGGATCATCCGCGGCGAGCTCAGCGAGGGTGACGCCCTACCGCCCGAACCCACGCTGATGGCGCAGTTCGGAGTCTCGCGCCCCACCCTGCGCGAGGCGTTCCGGGTGCTGGAGGCGGAAGCGCTGATCTTCGTGCGGCGCGGGGCCCACGGCGGCGCGCGGGTCCACACCCCGAGCCCCGAGGTTGCCGCGCGCTACGCCGGTCTCGTCCTCGAACACCGCGGCGCCACCCTGGGCGACGTCCACCAGGCCTGTGCCGTCATCGAGCCGCCGTGCGCGGCGCTGCTCGCCGAACGGCGTGATCCCGCCGACGTCGCCCGGCTGCGCCAGCTCCTCCACGAGGGTGACGAGGCCGCCGACCATCCCGTCGCGCTCGCCTCGGCCCAGGCCGCCTTTCACCTGGCCGTGGTGGAGCTGACCGGAAACAAGTCACTGACCGTGATCACCGGGATGCTCCTGCATCTCGTGGAGCTCACAAACAGCCACGGCGGTCACCCCGGTGCCGACAACCGTCCGGAGGAGACCAGCCTTGCCGCGGTCGCCGCCGATGACCGATCGTCCGCCCGTGCGACCCGCCGGATCCACGCCACGCTCATCGACCTCATCGAGGCCGGCGACACGCAGGGCGCCGCCGATCTCTGGCACCGGCACCTCGCCGCCCCCGACCACGCGATCCCCGGCGGTCCGGCCGACCGGTGCGTGCTGGACCTGCTCGGCTGAATCGAACTGTAGAGGGTTGGGCACGCTCTGGAGACCGTCAACCTTCTACATTTTCGACGGATCGACGGATCGGTGGGCGGCGGGCCACACCGTCCACTGGGTCACCGGCCTCGCCGGGCGCCATCCGGTGAAGCCACCGATCGGGGCCGCCCGACTCACTGACAACCGGACCAGATCACCGCCCAGGCGGGCATGCCAGGAGACGAGGAGCGCCTCGGATTCGAGGGTGACGGCGTTGGCGACGAGCCGGCCACGTCCGCCCAGCGCCGCCCAGCAGGCGTCGAGCAGCCCGGGGGTCGTGAGGCCGCCCCCGATGAAGACCGCATCCGGCGCCGGCAGCCCGGCCAGGGCCTCGGGCGCCCGGCCGGGCACGATCCGCAGCGCCGGCACGCCGAGAGCCGTGGCATTGCGCCGGATCCGGTCGGCGCGCTCCGCCCGCGGCTCGATCGCGATCGCGCGACAGGTGCCATGGGTGCGCATCCACTCGATCGCGATGCTGCCCGAGCCCGATCCGACGTCCCACAGCAGTTCGCCCGGGACCGGTCCGAGCCGGGCCAGGGTCACCGCCCGGATCTCCCGCCTGGTGATCTGACCGTCGTGCTCGAACGCGTCATCAGGCAAGCCCGGCGTCCGCGAGCGGTGCGGGGCGGACGGCGTGGGCACCGGCTCGACGGCGACGACGTTGAGGTCCGCCGGCTCGCGCAACGGCACCTGCGGCACGACCGACCCTTGCGACACAGCTGACCCCGGCGGCACGGCCGAGGCGGCCCCGCCCGGGTGCTCCACGGCGGCCGGTGCCCGAACCCAGGCCCGGGCACCGGCCTCGACCCAGGCGGAGGCGGGGGCGCTCTGGTACGCCTCGTCCGGCCCCCCGAGCCGGTCGAGAACCGTCAGCAGGCTCTCGCCGTACCCGCGCCCGACGAGCAAGGTGGCGAACTCGACGGGCGTGGCCCGGTCGGAGCTGAGGACGAGCAGCCGTCGACGCGGCGCCAGTGCGGCCTGCACCTGCGCGAGGGGACGTCCGACCGCGCTCACCACGTCGACGTCGTCCACGGCCCACCCGAGCCGCGCGCAGGCCAGGGAGAGCGACGAAGGATGGGGCAGGACCCGCACCCGGTGCGCTCCCAGCAGCCGGACCAGAGTGGTGCCGATCCCGAAGAACATCGGATCACCACTCGCGAGAACACAGAGCTCACCCTGCCCCGCCTGAGCGCCGGTGCCGGCGTGCCCGGCCAGCAGGCGGGGCAGGGCCGGCAGCAGCGGGGACGGCCACGACACCCGCCGGCCTCCAACGGGCTGGCCGTCGATCCTTTCGGGCACGAGGGCAAGCTGGCGATCGGCGCCGAACAGCACGGCGGCCCCGCGCACCACCTCACGTGCCGTCGGCGCCAGCCCCGCCCAGCCGTCGGCCCCGATACCTACCACGGTGACGCGCACAGCGGAGGGGATGGAGTCGGCGAAGCTGGAGTCGGCGGAACTCACCGGCCCGGGGGACCCGGATCCGGTGACGTCACCGGATCCGGGCGCGGTCGCCGACGTGGCGGCAGTGTCGGTCGCCGACGTGGCGGCAGTGTCGGACACAACAGGCGAGCGTAGCGCGTCGGCCAGGAGGATCAAGAATAGCTGTGCGCCTCGTCCGGACAGGCCTGGTCGGCGACCTCCGCCACCTGCCCCGCGACCGCGTCCCACCACCGAGCCGCGGCAGCGGTCCGCGGGTATATCAGCCGCCGCCGGGCACGGCGGCCGCCGGCGGCCATGGGATGGAAAATCACCGCCGTATCGGGTAGCAATTCCTGGTGAAATGCGATCCCCGACACGTTGCACGCCGGCTCCGCGATCGGTGTGGCCTTCGAAGTCCTGATCACCTACGAACCCAGGAACAGGAAGAGCAGACATCTGTACGCCAAGGTACCAGGAGCGCTCCGGGACCTGCGCATAGGATGGCCGGGTAAATTCTCACATGGCCCGATCGCGCCAGGACGTTTGAAGCCCAAACGCAGCGTCGGGCACCATGGCGTTCATGCTTGTTCACACGTGACCGACGACACGCACCCCGGCCGGCATGGTCGTACCCTGAGGAGATGGGGGCGTCACACTCTCTACGGAGAGCGGACGGCTCCGCGCTCCGACTCCTCGCCGGTTGCCTGAGCCATGCCCTTCCGCGTCCAGAGGAGATATTCCAAGTCGTTCTCGGCCCCGGCTTTCCGGGACTTTGTCCCACTCCGTACCGAGCGCTGACGGCTGGCCCTGGCTTTGGTCCGTGGCGGCCTTCTTCGTTGTCCGTCGACCCGTGGCCGAAACGAACGAAGGCGAACGCCCGGCGACGGACGCGGCTGTCGCCGACGCGTCGTTTCCTCATTGCATAGGACGCTGGGAGTTTGCATGCGCGATACGCGCGAAATCCAGGCACGATCGCCGCGCGGCACCGGTGGTGGGGCGAGCGAGGCGTGGCGTCTGCGGCTGACCGGCCGATCGGAGACGGCCCAGCGCGAGCTCCTGCTGGACCTGATAGCCGGCCGGGTCGCCGTGCTGACCGAGCGCAGCGGCGACGCGGCCATCCTCGGCCGGGAGTCCTCCTGGCGTGGTCTCGGGGTGTACCGCGGCATCGCCGATCGGCTGCGAGACGAACTGTCCGCTGCGACGGGTCTGCGCCTGCCCGCGACGCTGTTGTTCGACCGGCCCTCCCCCGAGGCCCTCGCCGACCATCTGCGCCGTGAGTTGCTGGGTATCGACGAGCCCGCCGCCGTCCCCGCCGCCGTCCCCGCGGCCGTCCCGCCGGCCACCGCCGTTCCTGCCACCGGCGAGGTCGGCTCGGAGCCGTTCCGGGGCCATGATCCCGTAGTCATCATCGGCATGGCCTGCCGGCTGCCCGGCGGCGTCGACTCACCGCAAGCCCTGTGGGACCTGGTGCGAGAGGGCCGGGATGCCGTCGGCGGCCTGCCCGACGACCGGGGCTGGGACCTCGACGCGCTCTACGACCCTGATCCCGATCAGCCTGGCACCGCCTACACCCGCCATGGCGGGTTCCTGCCCGGCATCGCGCTGTTCGACCCGGGATTCTTCGGTATCGGTCCGCGCGAGGCACATGCCGTGGACCCGCAGCAGCGGCTGATGCTGGAGATCTCCTGGGAGGTGCTGGAGCACGCGGGCATCGACCCACGGTCGCTGCGGGGCAGCCGGACCGGCGTCTTCACCGGGGTGTCGCTGCAGGACTACGGCCCCGCCTGGCATGCGGCGCCCGCCGAAGCCCAGGGACAACTACTCACCGGCAACGCCTCCGGCGTGATCGCCGGCCGCGTCTCCTACACGCTTGGCCTGGAAGGGCCCGCGTTGACCATCGACACCCAGTGTTCCTCGTCCCTGGTGGCGGTGCATCTGGCCGGCCATGCGCTGCGGGCCGGCGAATGCGACCTCGCCTTGGCCGGTGGGGTGACCGTGATGTCGACCCCAGGGATCCTGGTGGAGTTCAGCCGCAAGCGGGGCCTGGCGTCGGACGGGCGGTGCAAGGCGTTCTCCGCCGACGCCGACGGCACCGGCTGGGCCGACGGCGCGGGCGTGCTGCTGCTGGAACGGCTCTCCGACGCCCACCGTAACGGCCATCACGTCCTCGCGGTCCTGCGTGGCACCGCGATCAACCAGGACGGCGCCAGCAACGGGATGACCGCGCCGAACGGCCTGTCCCAGCAGCGCCTGATCCGCCAGGCGCTGGCCAACGCCGGGCTGCGCGCCGCCGACGTCGACGCGGTGGAGGCGCACGGCACCGGCACGACGCTCGGTGACCCGATCGAGGCCCAGGCCGTCATTGCCACCTACGGCCAGGACCGTGCGGCACGGCGGCCCGTCTACCTCGGGTCCCTGAAGTCGAACATCGGCCACACCCAGGCCGCCGCCGGCGTCGCCGGGATCATCAAGATGGTGCAGGCGATGCGGCACGGCGTCCTGCCGCGGACCCTGCACGTGCGCGAGGCGTCCCCGCACGTGGACTGGTCGGCGGGCGACGTCGCCCTGCTCACTGGAAACGTCCCCTGGCAGCGCCGGGACGGCCGGCCGCGACGGGCGGCGGTGTCGGCGTTCGGGGTAAGCGGCACCAACGCTCACGCCGTGATCGAGGAAGCACCACCCGGGCCGGGAACGGACGCCATGGGTGCGGACCGCGCCGGAGAGAACCCGGCGAGCGCCCCGGTGCCTGTCGTCCTGTCCGGCCGCTGCGACGCGGCGCTACGTTCGGCGGCCGCCCGGCTCGGCGCGCACCTGGAGCGCCATCCCGAGATCTCTCCCCTGGACGCGGGATACACCATGGCGGGTCGCACCCACTTCGAGCACCGTGCCGTCGCCGTCGTCCGCGGATCGGCGGCGTGCGGCAGCGGCACACACCTGACCGGGACCGGGACCCTGACCGGGACCCTGGCTGCTCTGGCCGAGGCCCGTCCCAGCGCCGGGCTGGTCCTGGGCACGGTCCGACCAGCGCTCCGCCGAAGCGGAACCGCCCGGGGGGCAACCGCCTTCCTGTTCACCGGCCAGGGCAGCCAACGCCCCGGGATGGGCCGCGAACTCCATGCGACCTACCCGGTCTTCGCCAACGCCCTCGACGACGTCTGTGCCCACTTTGCGCCGCATCTCGAACACCCACTGCGCGACGTCATGTTCGCCCCCGCCGGTTCCCCGGGCGCGGCGGCGCTCGACCGCACCGAGTACACCCAGCCCGCGCTGTTCGCCTTCGAGACCGCGCTGTTCCGGCTCCTCGAATCCTGGGGTCTCGCCCCGGGGATCCTCGCCGGGCACTCCATCGGCGAGCTCACCGCCGCCCACGTCGCCGGAGTGTGGACCCTCGACGACGCCTGCGCTCTCGTCGCGGCCCGCGGCCGGCTCATGCAGGCCTGCCGCGCCGGCGGAGCCATGACCGCCATCCGCGCCGGCGAGGCGGAGGTCGCCGAGTCCCTCGCCGGACTCGCCGGGCGGGTCGAGATCGCCACCGTCAACGGCCCGAGCGCCACCGTCATCGCCGGCGACGCCGACCTCGTCGAACGCGTCGCCGTCGGCTGGGCCGAGCGCGGCCGCGCCATCAGGCGGCTGACGGTCAGCCACGCCTTTCACTCCCCGCACATGGACGACATGCTCGACCGGTTCCGAGCCGTCGCCGAGAAGATCACCTACTCCCCGCCGGCCATCCCCGTCGTCTCCACCCGGACCGGCGACCTCGACCTCCAGGCCGGGCTCACCACCCCCGACCACTGGGTACGCCACGTCCGCGAACCCGTCCGTTTCCTCGACGCCGCCCGTCGCCTGCACCGCGAAGGCGCCGTCGCCTACCTCGAACTCGGTCCCGACGCCGTCCTGACCGCGCTCCTGCCGGCCTGCCTAGCCGCCGACGCCCAGCGCACCGAGAAGACCCAGCGCACCCAAAGCACCCAAAGCACCCGGGACGCCCAGAACACCCGCGACGCCCGGGACACGGTGGCCGCGGCGGCGTCCCGCGCCGGCCGCCCCGAACCCGACACCCTCCTCACCGCCCTGGCTGAGCTGCACGTCCACGGCGTCGACGTCGACTGGCGCGCCCTGTACCGGGGACGCGGCGCCCGGCACCGGGAGCTGCCCACCTACCCGTTCCAGCGCAGGCGCTACTGGCTCGACGGGACCACCGCTGTCCCCGCGCCCCGTAGCCCGACCGTCGGGACGGCCCGCGCGGCGGACCCGGACGGCTGGTCTTACCGCACCGAGTGGCGGCCCCTGGACTCCGAGGACGTCACCACCGCCGTGACGGCCCAGGCCATCGCCGTGACGGCCCAGGCCACCGCGACGCCACCGCTGTCCGGCGTGTGGCCGGTGCTGACCCCGGCCGCCGCCGTCGACGAGGACATGCTCTCCCGCATCTGCTGGATCATCGAACGCCTCGGCGGCACGGCCGTCACCCTCACCCTCACCGGCGACGACGCCGACCGCGCCCGGGTCGCGGCGCTGCTGTCGAACGCCATACCGCTGCCCGACGCCATACCGCCGTCGGGCGCCATACCGCCGTCGGGCGGCGGCCCCGCCGGGAAGAAGACGGTGCAGGCGGTACGCGGCGTCCTGTCCCTGCTCGCCCTCGACGACACGCCGCACCGCATCCATCCGGCGCTGACCACCGGGCTCGCCCTCACCGTCCCGCTCGTCCAGGCGCTACACGACCTCGACGTGTCCGCACCGCTGTGGTGCGTCACCCGCGGCGCGGTCACCACCGGTCCCGACGACCCCGTCACCACCCCGGACCAGGCCATGATGTGGGGACTCGGCCGCGCCCTCGCCCTGGAGGACCCCGACGCCTGGGGCGGTCTGATCGACATCCCGACCAACCTCGACGATCAGACGCTGGCGTGGTTCGGCTCCGCCCTCACCGCCCCCGGTAGCGAGGACCAGCTCGCCGCCCGTGCCACCGGGCTGTTGGTACCCCGCCTCGTCAGAGCCGACACCGTCGGTGCAGCAGACAACACCGTCGGTGCACCGACCGACACCGTCCCGCCAGCGTGGCGGCCTCACGGCACGGTCCTGATCACCGGTGGCACCGGCGCCCTCGGCGCGCATGCCGCCCGCCGGCTCGCCCGCGACGGTGCGCGCCGGATCGTCCTCGTCAGCCGCCGTGGCCCCGCGGCTGCGGGGGCGGAGGACCTACGCGCCGAACTCGCCGCCCTCGGCGCCGAGGCGACCATCGAGGCCTGCGACGTGGGAGAGCACGAACAGCTCGCCGCCCTGCTGCGGAGACTGGCCAAGGCGGGCCGGCCGGTGTCCGCCGTCGTGCACGCGGCCGGTGTCATGGGGCAGGTGACCGCCCTACACAAACTCGATCTCGGGGAGTTCGCGGAGGTCGTGGCCGGGAAGGTCGCCGGCGCCGCCGGCCTCGACCGGCTACTCGACGGCACCGGCGGGATCACCGGCACCAGCGACACCAGCGACACCGACGGGATCACCGGCACCAGCGACACCAGCGGCACCAGGCTGGAGGCCTTCGTCCTGTTCTCGTCGGTGTCGGCGACCTGGGGCAGTGGCGGCCAGGCCGCCTACAGCGCGGGCAACGCCTACCTCGACGCCCTCGCCGCGCGGCGGCACGCGCTTGGTCTCGCCGCCACCTCTGTCGCGTTCGGCCCGTGGGCCGATGCCGGAATGGGCGCCGAGGCCACGTTCCGTGACTACCTGGGCCGCCGTGGCCTGACCCCGCTGCCCCCCGACGCGGCGGTCACCGCGCTCACCCGGGCGGTCGCGGGCGGGCAGGCCGCGCTCACCGTCGCCGACGTCGACTGGGAGCGCTTCCTCCCACCCTTCACCGCCGCCCGCCCCGGGCGTTTCTTCGACGATCTATGGAGCCGGTCCACGACGGCCGGACCCGAGGGGGACGCCGACCCGACCGGCACCGACGCGCCCCCCGCCCGGGTGGACTACGGGACGCTGCCCGGGCCTGCCCGCGCCCGCGCGCTGTTCGACCTCGTGCGGGCGGAGGCCGCGGCCATCCTCGGGTACCCGTCGCCCGACGACGTGGACCCGCAGCGCCGCTTCCTCGAACTCGGCTTCGACTCACTGGCCTCGGTTCAGCTCAGCCGCCGACTGGCCGCCGCCACCGGCCTCACCCTGGCCACGCCCGTCGTCTTCGAGCATCCGACGGTCTGCGAGCTCACCCGCCATCTCGATACCCTTGCCACCCTTGCCACCCTCGCCACCCAGCGGCACCCGGACATCGTGCCCGGCGGACCCCCCGCGCGGGCCGGGACGCAGGTCGCGCCGATCGGCGTGCGCGAGCTGTACCGGCAGGCGTGCACGGACGGCAAGTTCGCCGAGGGCGTCGGTGTCCTGCGGGCCGCCGCCCGGCTCAGGCCCGTCTTCCGCACCGTCGAGGCCTTCGGCGCGCCCGCCGCGCCGGTGAGACTCGCCTCGGGTCCGGCCAGGCCCACCATCGTCTGCCTGCCCTCGATGGTTGCCCCGTCGGGACCGCACAACTTCGCCCGCCTCGCCCTGCACCTGCATGGCCGGCGGGACGTGTACGCGCTGCCGCATCCCGGATTCGGCGACGGGGAGCTGCTTCCGGCCACCGCGGATCTCGTCGTCGACCTGCATGCCGAGACCATCGCCCGGGCGTTCGACGAGATCCCCCTCGTGCTAGCGGGTTACTCCTCGGGTGGCTGGCTGGCACATGCGATCGCGGCCCGGCTGGAGACCCGCGGGATCCACCCCAGGGCGGTGGTGCTGCTCGACACGTGGCTGCCCGGGGACCGCATCCCCGAGGGTGACATCCAGGAGGAGCTTCGCGGCGTCGCCCTCAACGACCAGGCCTTCGCGCTGATGACGGAGGCACAGGTCACCGCGCAGGGCGCCTACCTGGACCTGTTCGAGGGCTGGCGGCCGACCGCCGTCAACGCGCCGGTCGTCCTCGTCCGGGCGATGGAGCGCATGCCCCAGCAGGCGGTCGCCGAGAACCCCGACGGGGAGGGCCAGGCCTGGGTGACCGACTGGGTGATGGAGCACGAAAGGCTCGACGCCGCCGGCAATCACCAGACGATGATGAACGAACACGCCGCCTCCACCGCCGCGGTCCTCCACCAGTGGCTCACAGAACTGGAGCGGCCCACGGAACTGGAGCGGCCCACAGAACTGGAGCGGCGCTGATGCATCGACGCGCACCGCACCTCGGCGGCGGTCTGGGCGGAGCTGAGCGTTGACGGGTTCGGCCATGGGAGCATGACGGAGTGACCCTGCTCCCACTGCCTGCCGGCGAGCACGACGGCCCCGCCGTCCGGGTCGGGGAGGTCGAGTTCACCCGCGCAGAGCTCTTCGCGGCCGCGTCCGTCGTCGCCGGTCGGGTGGCCGGCGCGCCGGCGGTGGCCGTGCACGCCGAGGCGACGATGGCCACCGTCGTCTCGGTCGTCGGCTGCCTGCTCGCCGGGGTGCCGGCGGTACCCGTGCCGCCTGACTCCGGGCCGCGGGAACGCGGTCACATCCTGCGCGACTCGGGCGCCGCCCTGCTGCTCGGCAGGCCCGCCTGGGACAACCTCGCGATCCCCACCGTGCCGGTCGATCTCACCGCACGGTCGGGGTCTGCCGGCTCCGGCTCCGGGTCCGGGTCCGGGGAAACCGGACCGGCGCTCATCCTCTACACCTCCGGGACGACCGGAGCCCCCAAGGGCGTGGTGCTGTCCGCCCCGGCCATCGCCGCCGATCTGGACGCCCTCGCCGACGCCTGGGCCTGGACGCCCGAGGACACGCTCGTGCACGGGCTGCCGCTGTTCCACGTCCACGGCCTGGTCCTGGGTGTGCTCGGGGCGCTGCGGGTCGGCAGCCGGTTGATCCACACCGTCCGCCCGACCCCGACGGCGTACGCGGCGGCCGGGGGGACCCTGTACTTCGGCGTGCCGACCGTGTGGTCCCGGGTCTGCGACGATCCGACCACCGCCCGCGCCCTGGTCTCGGCCCGGCTGCTCGTCTCGGGCAGTGCCCCCCTGCCGAGGCCGGTGATCGACCGGCTCACCGGGCTCACCGGCCTCGCCCCGATCGAACGGTACGGGATGACCGAGACGTTGATCACCATCAGCGCCCGGGCGGACGGGGAGCGCCGGGCGGGCTGGGTCGGTACCACCCTGCCGGGGGTGCGGGCCCGGCTCGTGGACGACGAGACGGGGACCGAGCTGCCCGCGGACGGGGAGAGCATCGGCGAGTTGCAGGTCCGCGGTGCCACCCTGTTCGACGGGTACCTGGGGCGCCCGGAGGTCACCGCCGCGTCGTTCACCGCGGACGGCTGGTTCCGCACCGGTGACGCCGCGGTCGTCGCCCCGGACGGCCACCACCGAATCGTCGGGCGCCGATCCACCGACCTCATCAAGAGCGGCGGTTACCGGGTGGGCGCGGGCGAGGTCGAGGCCGTACTGCTGGCCCACCCGGCCGTGCGCGAGGCCGCCGTCGTCGGGCTGCCGGACGACGACCTCGGGCAGCGCATCGCCGCCTTCGTCGTCGCCCCCGACCTGGCCGGTGCGGCGGGCGGGGCACCAGGCGGGATACCGGGCAGGGCGTCGGACGGGACACCGAGCGAGACGGCAAACGAGACGGCGAGCGAGGCGCTCATCGACTTCGTGGCGCGGGAGCTGTCCATCCACAAGCGGCCCCGGGAGATCCACCTGGTGGCCGAGCTCCCCCGCAACTCGATGGGCAAGATCCGCAAGTCCGCCCTGGCTCCCCCGGAAACGCCCTGAGTGCAGGTCACGGCGTCGAGGAGAGCGGGCTCGAAGCGCTCACCTCACCGGGGCGGGAGGCCCTGCGGTCCCGGCTCGCCCGCGCTCTGGCGGGCTGACCGGCCCGGCGGGGCTGGCGGGGCTGGCGGGACCGGCCGGCAGGCCCGTGGCGAGGCCGCGGTAGAACGCGCTGGTCGCCATCAGCTCCTCGTGCGAGCCCTGCGCGACCACGCGGCCCTCGTTCAGCACGAGGATGAAATCCGCGGCCCGCACCGTGGAGATCCGGTGGGCGATGACCAGCAGTGCCCGCTCGGCGGCGATCCGGCTCATCGCGCGAGTGAGCGCCTGCTCGTTGACGCTGTCCAGCTGGGCCGTGGGCTCGTCCAGGAGCAGCACCGCGGGCTGAGCGAGCAGCGCGCGGGCGATCGCGACCCGCTGCCGTTCCCCGCCGGAGAGCAGCACACCATGATCACCGACCGGAGTCCGGAGCCGCTCGGGCAGCCGGTCGGTGAAGTCCCGCAGCCCCGCCGTGGCCAGGACCGCGGCGATCTGCTCCTCGGTCGCATCCGGCGCCGCATAGGTGATGTTGTCCCGCAGGCTGCCGTGCAGCACCGGGGTGTTCTGCTCGACCAGCCCGACCCACCCCCGGGCGGTCGCGCGGGGCATCGCGCGGACGTCGTGGCCGGCGAACAGAATCATTCCGGCGTCCGGCTCGTAGAAGCGCTCGACAAGCTCCAGGATGGTGGACTTGCCGGCACCGGACGGCCCGACCAGCGCGACGTGCCCGCGAGACGGCACCGTGAACGACACCCCGCGCAGCACTGGCGTCTGCGCGTAGCCGAACCAGACGTCACGGAACTCGATCGACGGCGCCCGCGGGTTCGGCGTCTCCCCTCGTGACGAGAACGAGGACGACACTCGCGACGAGGACAAGGGCGACAATGGTGCCGGCGGGCGCGTCCCGCCGGGGGCCACGACCGCGACGGTGCGCAGCGGACCGCGCACGGACTCGTCGTCGCCTTCCCGGGGCAGCGCGAACACCGCGTTGACCCGCGACAGCGCCCCCATCCCCCGCTGGATGGTCGCCGCCGCCTCGATGAGCTGCGACAACGGCATCACCAGGTAGGTGGCATACAGCAGGAAGGCGACCAGGCTGCCGAGCGAGGCCGAACCGCGCGCCACCAGGACCCCGCCGACCAGGAGCACGACCAGCACACTTCCCTGCACCGCGAGCTGCATCGCGGGGGCGATGATCGAGTCCAGCTTCGCCATCCGGAGGCCGGCCTGGTAGGCGGCCGCGGCGTGGTCGCCGATGCGCGCGGCCTCCCGCCCCTCGGCGCGGTTCGCCCGCACGGTACGGATCGCGGCGAGGGCGCGCTCCAGGTCGGCGGTCATGCCGCCGACGCTGGCCTGCCCACGTTCGGACACCGTCCTGATCCGGGACAGCGCGCCGAGTACCACGACCCCGGCCACCGCCACCACCCCGAGCACGAGCAGGAACAGCCAGGGGTTCAACCAGATCATCAGGGCGACGGCGCCGACGACGCCGATCACGCTGGTGACCAGGGCGGTGAAGCTGTACGCCACCGCCTCCCGCACCACGGTCGTGTCGGTGTTCGCACGGGAGATCAGATCCCCGATCCGCCGCGTGTCGAACACCCGCATGCGCAGCCGCAGCAGGTGGCCGATCAGGCTGGTGCGCAGGCCGAGCAGGACGCCCTGGCCGACGCGCTCGAGCAGGTAGTGCCCGGCGGTGTCGATCACCGCCTGGCCGACGAACAGACCCAGCAGCGCCCCGATGAGCCAGCCGGGAACACCCCCCGCCTGCGCGGCGTCGATCACCCGCATCACGAGCAGCGGTTGGAGCACCCCGACGGCGGTGCCAACCACGGTCAGCGCCGTGGCGATCGCCACCGCCCCGCGACGGCCGCGCAGCAGCGCCCAGAGTTCCGTGACGCCCCGCGACGCAGGCCCCCGGGCAGCTCCCCGGCCCTCCCCCTCAACGACGTACGCCCTCGTCACGAGGCACGCCCCTTCCCCGAAGCCCGCCACTCCCACGGAGCCCGCCCACGCGACGGAGCCAGCCCACGCGACGCGGCCCGGTTACCGTTCCCGGACCGACGCTGAGCAGCGGCCGCAGGTAGCCTGCCGGCATCGACTCCCCGACGATCACTCCGTCCGCCTCGACCCACGCGTGCGCGGCGAACGGCGCGATGGTGCGCACCCCCACACGCCACGTCGGGAACGTTCCGGTCAACCGGCACAGCAGGGCGGTCGCTATCGAGCGGGGAACACAGCCCCGCGCGCCGCGGCAGGTGAGGCTCACGGCTGTCACCGCCTGCCGGGCGGCGAGCGCGGTGCCATAGTCGGCCGGGCGGGCGCCCGCGCCCACCCCCGTGAGCACCCGGCAGATGCGGGCCGGCGACTGGGTCGCGAGCACCCGCGCGATCCCCACGGCGACCAGCGCGCCGAGCCGACGAGCGAGGGACGGTTTCGCCTCCGGCCGCTCGACCACCATCGGCGCGGTCACCGGGCCTGCGTCCGGGGATCGCAGACCGCCTCGGTCTCGGGTGACCATCGGGACTCGGGCTCGGCCTCGATGAGGCCCACGTCCGCGAGTTGGGCGAGCAGACCCTCCACGTCGCGGCGCGCCGTCTCCGGGTCAACCTCGCTGGTCTCACACAGCCCGCGGACGGCGGCTGCCGTGTCACCGCCGTCGAGCAGGATCCGCAGCACCAGGTCACCCGAGGGGTTGAGGGTCCAGTATCGGCCGTTGTCGATATGGAGGAGCACCGCTCCGTACTGGGTCGGCGCCCGCACCACGTCAGGCCGCAGCGTCACCATGATCACTCACTCCTCCGGTAGCTCAGTCAGGGCCCCGCCGGCTCGCGAGCACCCGCAGCCACGCGTCCGCCGCGAACGTCGGTCGCAGCGCCTGGTGGCGATGACCAGGTACGGACGAAGATCGGCACGCCTGGCGCAGCGCGTCCGACTCGATCAGGCCGAGATCGGCCAACGGGCTGTCATCGCACAGCTTCACCAGGACGTCCTGGCTGGTGCGCAGGCCCTGATCCTCCTCGGCGGCGGTATCCGCCTTGGTCTCGCGGCGCAGGCATTCCTGCGGCACCAGCCGGCGCATGGCCTCCTGCAGTAGCGGTTTGTACTCCCACGGACCGGTGCGCTCTTCGGGCCGCACCGCCAGCACCGCCCGGACCACCCGCTCGTCGAGGAAGGGTGCGGCGAGCGGCGGGCCGACCGGATCGGCGAGCTGGTCGAACAACCGGAACACCGCCGCGCCAGCGCGGATGGCGAAGAGATCGGCGTGGCCGTCCCGGGTCTCGGCCAGCGGCCGGGCGCGCCGGACGGCCTCCGCGAACGCTCCGGCCAGCAAGTCGAGGGCCGTCGGCGTGAGCCAACCCGGGACCACAGGCGGAAAGGCCCAGTCGAGCGAGGCCAGGACGCCCGGGTGGGATCGGCCGGAACCGGCCGGACGGCGCGCGTGGCCGACCGTGGCACGGCGGGCCTGGTCGAGCGCATCGGCCATGTCGGCGAGGCAGTCCCGGTAGCCGCGCGGGCGCATCATTCGCAGGCACGCCATCCACGGCCAGCCCTCCTGCGCTCGGTGTCCGCGCAGGTCGTGCAGCGCCCGCCGGGGCCGGCGGCGCAACAACCGGGGGAGGTAGGCGGGACAGCCGTAGGCGACCTCGTCACCACCGAACCCGGTGAGGTGCACCCGCGGCCCGTACAGCGCGACCCGGTCAAGACCCGCGCGCAGCTTCGCCCGGTCGCCGATGCCGACGAACGGCCGGTCGAGCGGTTCGTCGGCGTCGGCGATGCCGTCGTAAACGAGGGGAAGCCCGGCGGCGGGCAGGATCTCGCGCGTGACGCCAGGGAGCGTGGCCGCGGCCCGCGCGGCGTCGTCGTCACCGGGATCGGGGGCGATCCCGGTGAGCGCGACCACGTCGGCGGGGCCGCGCGCGGCCAGGCAGCACACCGAGGTGGAGCTCAGTCCGCCCGACAGATCACAGCTCACTGTCCCGCCGCCGGCGACCCGCGCCGCCACGGCCTCGGCGAGAGCCGCCCGCAGGGTCGGCGCCCCCTCCGTGCGGGACCGCACCGGTGCCGGTCGACGCCACCACCGCAGGACGGTGGCCTTCTCGTCAGGGCCGACGAGAAGGTAGTGATCCGGGGGCAGCGCGTCGATCGACTCCCAGAGCACCAGGTCATCGAGCGGATGGGGCGGTGACGGGTCGAGCAGCGACAAAGCCAGCGCCGTCCGGTTCAGCGGGGCGCCCGTGAGCCGGGCAAGCACGTCGGCGCGGTCGGCGGCGACCAGGTGGCTGCCCAACCGGGCGGTGAAGACCCGCCGGGTTCCCGTCGGGCTGCCCTGGACGCGACGGTGGCTGTCGATTTCGGCGATCACGTGGTAGTCGCCGGCCACGGCGCGCGCGAGGTCGAGAGCGTGCACGTCACGGGCCGAGAGAAGCAGCCGCAGGAGCTGTCGCGCGTTGGTCGCGGCACACCCGATCAGGGCCAGCCGCGAGCGCCCGGCGACGGCACTGACCATGGCATCGTCCGGCCAGTTGCCGACGATCCACGGCCGCCCGGAGGCATACCGCAGCATGCGACGAGCCCCCGGCGGACGCACGACGGGATCACGGTCGGCCAGCACCAGAAACCAGCAGGACGGAATCGGGACCACCGCCACCCCGGCCGCCGTCACGCAAAACGCCGCCAGGAGTAGTCACGCCCCCAGCCCCAGCGGCCGTTCGTCACTGCGGCGAAGCTGCCGGCATCTTCCAGTCGCGGGGGGAGGTAGATAGCCTTCATCGTCTTCTCCTCAGCGGTTTCCGCGCGCCCTCGCCCCGGTGGCGTGCGCCCCGGTGGTGATACACGGCGGCGCCGCGCGCGTGGCCCGGGCGCCGGCCGGCTGGTCCAGCCCGTATGGTTGAAATTCCCCCGCCGGGTTCACTGGCGGTTCAGCTGACTTCCGGCGCACGACTCGGCCGGCACGGCCGTGGCATCAGGTGACCCACGAGTCCGGATTCAGTACATGCTGATGGGCACGCCGCAGTTCGACACCGGGCTCGATCCCGAGTTCGGTCACCAGCCGCCGGTAGACCGTCTGGTACTCGGCCAGTGCCTCGGCCCGCCGGCCGGTGTGTTCCAACGCAAGGATCAGCTGGGCCCAGAGACGTTCCCGGGTCGGATGTTCGACCGTGAGCGCCCGCAGGGTCGGCAGCACCCGGTCGTACTCGCCGAGGGCCAGGCGGGCGTCGATCAGGTCCTCGCACACCGCCCAGCGAGCCTCCTCCAGCCGGAGGACCTCCGCGCCCGCGATCTCCGCCGGGAGCTCGTCGAAGGCGTCCCCCCGCCACAGCGCGAGGGCGCCTTCGAAAAACCCGGCGGCGCGTTCCGGCGAGCCGGCGCGCACGGCGGCGCGGCCCTGCTCGGCGGCCGATTCGAACCGCTTAGCGTCGATCTCACCGGACGCGACGACCAGGCGGTACTCCCCCGGCCGGCTCTCGATGCGCCCGGGGCCGTTCCCCCCGGCTCCGGACGTGTCCAGGGGCGGCCGGAGGGTGTGCCGCAGCTCCGAGAGATAAGTCTTGATGTTGCCCCCGGCGGAGCGCGGCGGGGCATCCTGCCAGAGCGCGAGCCGCATCCCGTCCACACTCACCCACTGGCCGGCGTGCAGCAGCAGGGTCAGCAGCAGTATGCGCTTCTTGCGCTGGTCGATGCGGACCTGCTCGCCCGAGGATCGCCGCACCTCCAGCGGCCCCAGGACCGCGAACAGGAGACCGGCCCCGGTCACGGAGGATGCGTTCGGACTCGCCTCAGGTAGGTAGTCGTCGAGCATCGTGGCTCTCATCGATCGGGCCCCCGTTTCGGTTTTCCCGTGCGGGCCGGCTGGTCCCGTGCGGGCCGGCTGGTCCCGCCCGGGCCGATGCCGTCTCCCGACCCGGTGCTCCCGGCCGGGTGCTGGCCCGGTGGCTGAATACCCCCACCTCACCCCGGGTAGTCATCCGGTGCGTGCGGATATCGAGCAGCGCCCTCGGGCGGGTCGGGAACACCGGCCGGCGGCAGCGGAGCCCGGTCGGCGGGCCTCGATCAGAGTCAGATCCCGAGCTTCGCCCGCGTCTGCGGTCCGACGATCCCGTCAACCACCAGACCGTGCTTCAGCTGGAAGTCCTTGACCATGTGGTTGGTCTGGTACCCGAACTTCCCATCCACGCTGATCGGGTAGCCAAGGCTGGCGAGCCTCTTCTGGATCTGGTGGACGTCGAGGCGGAACCCGAGGCCGACGGCCAGCGACGGGTAGCGGGCCGCGGGTGCCACCACGGCCGCACGCACCGGGGCAGCCAGCGAGGAGTAGGAGATGTTCGTGAACCGCACGCCGCGCGAGACGGCCGCCGCCGCCGCCTGTCCCCGGGCCAGGTAGCGGTAGTGCAGGCCGTTGGTGTAGGCGCTCCAGGCGGTGATGCCCTGGCCTTCACAGACCTTCTTCGCCGCCCAGGCGTTGACGGCCGGGTCGTAGAGGTTGCGGTTACCCACCCAGCCGGCGTGGGCCCGCATGTTGATCTGCCACAGGCCGCGCGAGTCCTCGCCGTAGGTGGCGTGGGCGTAGGGGTTGCCGCCGGACTCCGCAAGAGCCACCGCGACCCAGGTGGCCAGCGGAACGCCGCGGCAGCCGGGCAGTCCCGCGTTCGCGGCCGCGCTGGCGATCGTCACATCGGGGACCGTGGTGGCGGCCCTGGCCGGGCTCGCGGTGGCGAACATGCCGGCGCCGGCGCCGATCACACCGACGGCGGCGACAACGGCGCCCCGGGTCCGGGTGGAACGTTTCCGATGCTTTCCCTTGGCCATTTCTTTGACATCTCATTTCGGTGTCGTCGAACACAGACGGGTGATCGAGGGGAGGGATGCCGCTCGAAGGAGGGCGAGCGGAGACGACCGCGCTGGAGAAGGGCAGCACCCAGTGCCGGTCTGCCGGTGCGCCGAGAGGCCGTCCGGGGACGACCGGGGACGACCGATCGACGCGCCCTGGGGATCCCGGGGTCGATGGGCTGAACAGCACGGCAGGCGGCCGTGGTCATTCCGTTCCAGGCCTGGCGGGCCCGGTGGACGGCAGGGGTCAGCCGACCACAGACGACGAGGCCGGGTGGCTTTCAGCCGAGCTGGTGGTATGGCGCGTCAGCGCGATCGGCCGGTACGGGCACCGACCGGATGGCACGTTCTCGCGAAGACGTCAGGGCGAGAACGGCGCCCCGTATGGCGGGGACGCACCGCGGGTCGCGCCGAACGGCGTCACGGTCCAGAAGACCGGAGCCGAGCGTTCCTGAAACACAGGCAACGTCGAGTCCTTCCCGTACGCCTGCGAGGTTAGCTGTCGGGTTCGGGCCGGGAAGCCCGGCCGTTTCCGCGGCGTGCGCGTAACGGCTTAACCCCAAGGGTGGCCCGCAACGAGCCACCCGGAGGAACGTGGTTCCCCCGCTTCTGCCCAAGATCTCTCGGAGGGAGCTGCGGACCGTGGACAGAACTCGGCGTCGGCCCGGAGCTGTTGATACCCCGCAACCGTAGCGAACTACAGACCGTAGTGACAAGTACGAGTTGTGCCGAATCTGGGCGCATGTTGGTCACGATGCGTGCATAACGCTGCGATGCCGCAACTCTCGGACATCAATAGCAGCTACCGGTAGCGACGCAGATCACCCGTCACGACCGGATCTTGGCGATATGGCCGGTCTGTCGAGACGGGGACCGGTGGCCACGAGGTCCGGTAGTCACCGGGACCGCCCGGCCGTCCGGCAACCCAACCCCGGCAACCACGGCAACCACGGCAACCACGGCAACCACGGCAAGCGGGAAGCCTGGCCCGGGGGTCGGGTGGCGTGCGGACGGGTACGCAAACGCGAACGGCGCAGGCTTCGAGCCTGCGGCTCGAAGCCTGCGCCGTTGGAAAACGGACGATGCGGTACGGGACGGACGACTGACCCGCGGATTCGCGTGATTCGCGCCGGCACCCGCCGAGGAAACACCTGCTGAGCGGTTGGGCCTCCCGCGAAGGCACACCCCGATCGGACCGGCACGCGGGCGCGCCCGGCACCGGGCGAGATCAGTCGACCGACCGGTCCCGCTGCCGTTGCCGTGGGGCCAGCCGCGGGACACGGAGGTTCTCGAGGAACAGCAGGATGTGCGCGCCGACCGCACGCCGGCCGGGGCCGGCGAGCACGCCATGCCCCCCGGGCAGCGACGCCAGCCGGGCCCGGCGCGCGGTCCGCGTCATCATGCGCGCCAGCGCAAGCGGGCTGACCTCGTCGCGCTCGGCATGGAGCAACAGGATCGGCAGGTCGGGAAGCGACCGTGGGATCGGTTGTCCCGGATCCTCGCCCGCGATCTTCCGGTACACCAGCGGCAGGTCGAGCAACACGAGGGCATCCGGCCGGACCGCTGGCGAACCGGCGCCGACCAACGCCCGCAGGGCCCCGCTGTCCGAACCCAGCAGGACGAACGGACCATCGGGGGCACGCGCCTCACCAAGGGCGAGGACGGTGTCTCTCCCATGGTCGAGAAACGTCACCTGATAGCCGTCGAGCGCGAGCCGGAAAGCTAGGCCCTCGAAATGTTCGGCGGATTCTCCACGACCGGGAAGAAGGACCACACTGGCTCTTCTCGAGTGGGTGGGATCACCACTGGGCCAGTAACGGGTTCCCGGCCCCCCCACATATCCACGGGGGCGCGGATGAAAGTATGACGACGAAACCATGGACGACACAGCATGCTCCGATCGGAAACCGTCCAGAGATGTACCCGGTACTGACCGGACATCGATACCGAGGCGGCTGGCGTCCACGCAGGCGATGACGATCTACGGACAGACCTATCGAGTGACCGTGAATCAGGAGAACGCCAGGGAGAACACCGAGAGCGAGGGAAATCCGAGGAGGCTAGTAAAGCACGTGAAGCGGCCGGGTCGGACAACCGGACGAGGCCGCTCGCAGGAAGTCAATGTGGCCACGGACGACCAGGGGGGTCATCCGACCCACCGAGGAGAACATGACCATATTTTGCCTATCCGACGGCTACCTGTCAACATGGTCAATATTGTTACTCAGGTGTTTCACCCCATGTCCGCCCGAGGATACGTAACCGTAGCCACCGGTCGTGACCGAGGCCGCGCATCATGTGCCGCGCATCATGTGCCGCGCATCATGTGCCACGCGCCGCCGCACAGCCGGACGCCGGGGCGGAGTCGGGTGACCGCCGGCTGCGCCCCGGCGCCGTCGGGCCGGACGCGGCTCAGGCGGCGGCGCCCACCATCGTGTTGCAGCTCTCCGCGCAGGACCGGCATGCGCCGGCGAGCTTGGCGAGCTGCTGATCCTGCGGCATCCTCTCGCACATCTCAGCGCACATCACGCAGATCCGCGCGCACATCGCGCACATTTCCCCGTGCATCGGCGACATCCGGCACATCATGTCGGCGCAGGTCCTGGTGACGGCCGCGCAGTCCATCATCAGCCGCATGTTCGCCGACTCCATCATGGCGCCCGGCATGTCCATGCAGTAGGAGATCGTCTCCTCGCACAGAGCCGAGCAGGACATACACTCCTCGATGGCCTTCCGCATGTTCTTATTGATCATTTCAGCGTGCTGCATGAGAACCCTCCAGGCATTGGAGACGCGGCACCCCGTACCAGCGAACGGCCCGGACCACCTGACGGCAGCCGGCAGCGGGGCCCCTACGACGATAGCTTTCGGGGGCCGATCCGCATCTCGGTCAATCGCCGTCCCAGAATGGATCCGACGAAATCCCGCGAGCCATACTAAGGGTATTTCTTTTGATATTTCGTGAACATTCCGGAAAACGGGAGAGTCAGCCGGGCGGCGACACCGCGGGCCGCTCGGGAACGATTCTCGGCACCTCTTCCATCACCATGGTGGGGCGGACCAGCTTCCCGGGCAGCCGCGGGTGGGGCAGCACCGCGCGACCGCCAAGGAACACTCCGCTCACAGCGCCCGGCCGCTCGAAGATCGACAGGTCCCCGGGGTCCGCGTCGAGCAGGATCGCGTCGAAGGCGGAGCCGACGGCGATGCGGCCGGCTCCCTCACCCAGTCCGAAGAGCCGGGCTCCGGTCGCGGTCGCGGCGAGCAGCGCCTCGGGTGGGGTGAGCCCGGCATGGCGCAGCCGGCTGATCTCGGCCAGGTTCGCGCCGTGCCGGGTGCGGTGCCGGGCGTCGCTGCCGAGCGCGATCGGCACCCCCGCCGCACGGGCGACCGCGATCGTGCCGGCCAGCGCGGCCTCGGTGGCCTCGGCTCGGTCCGCCGCCCAGCCCGGCAGCACTCCGGTGGCCGCCAGCGCCGCCAGGTCCTGGTAGGGCGACAGGGTGGGGACGAGCGTCACCCCGGCGGCCGCCATGGCGGCCGCCACGGGCTCGGTGAGCCCGATGCCGTGTTCGATGGAACGCGCTCCGGCTGCGACCGCGGCCTCGATCGACCGCTCGCCCAAGGCGTGCATCATCACCGGACGTCCGTACCGCCGGGCCTCCGCGACGGCGGCCGCAAGCTCCACCGGGCTGAACTGCGGCTCGGGCTGCCCCGGCCGGGCGGACATCACCCCGCCGCTCGCGTAGATCATGATCCAGTCCGCACCCGCCCGCAGAATGCCCCGCACCGAGGCCGGCAGGCTGCCCGCCTCGGTAACGGTATGCGGGGGCCGGCCGGGATAGTCCGGCATGAGAAGATCTTCGGCCGACTCCAGCCCGGGACCGATGATCGCCCCGTCACCGTGCCGCCCGGACCGGCTCAGCCCGACGACGGACACGGCAAGCCGAGGTCCGGGCACGGTGCCCGCGCTGACCGCGTCCCGGATGCCGGCGTCGGCGCCGCCGGCGTCCCGCAGGTGTGTGACACCGGCCGCCAACGACGCCCGCAACGCGGCGGCGGTCTGCAGGACCCGGGTGGACAGCGACGCCGTCGCCAGCTCGAACGGATCATAGGTGGACTGCGTGACGTGGGCGTGGCAGTCGACGACCCCTGGCATCAGCCACAGGTCGTGGGCGTCAACGTCGACGGCGTCCCGGTCAAGACCGAGTCGCGTGCCGACCGCATGGATGATCCCGCCGCCGACGGCGACGTCGGTCGGCTCACCGAAGCGCCCGGTCCTGTCGAGGACGTGCACCCCCCGCAGGACGAAGGCCTCGGCCGCCTCTGATCGTCCGGGCACCGTCGACCGCCCGGACTCGGGACGCCCGGACTCGGACTGTTCCGTCGCGGTGGATCGCCCGTGCGCCGGAGGCTGCTCCGGAGTCAGGGATTGTTCCGATGATGCCGGGGGATCGGTCATGACCAGCGCCGTTCCTGCCGTTGACGACGACCTCCAACGCCTCGTTCCGGCCGGATCGAGCACCGACCGACAAACGCGCGGAGGCGGATGTCAGATCGAAGGTCGAGGCCGGGGTGCGGGAGGTCCGGATGTTCCGGAGGTCATCCGGATGTCAACGGGGACAGGCCGCCGTGTTGACGCGGCAGGTGTCGATGTGACGGCGATGAGTGAGTTCGACCGCGCGGCCACCCGGCCGAGGCCACAGCGTTACCGTGATCCCGCACCGGTCGTCCGACACGACGTCTCCTTCACTCGGCCCCGGATTCACTCGGCCCCGGATGACCGCGCTCAATATCATCTATCATACTCCCCCGTAATCACCGGTCCCGGATGACGCAAAGGGTCGAGGGACGAGCCGGCCAGGTCCGCTCACTGGCAAGCAACTCGTAGGAACGGACGCGATCCGCGTGCTAGCAGGCGATCGCGATGATCATCTTCTCGTCCACGCTCGATCGGCGGGCCCACACCTCGATGTCGGCCCGCTCGGCCGCCGGCACCGGCGGGTGCGGCCTCCGACGACGGCGCGGTCGGGACGAGAGATCGAGCCCGGGCAACGGCACACGATCGGCCTGCGGCGTTGACGGCAGGTTGACCGCCGTGGTGAGATCATTCGGTGTTCAGTCCGGCCGTTCTCGTTACGCGTGGCCACGTCGACTTCTCCCTGGTGAGTTCCGCCATCTGTACCGCGCGCTGAGCCGCGCGGCGGACGCGCTCGTCCGGCGCGCCCTCAGCGCGTTCCCGAGATCCACCGCTTCGGTCCGCTCCCTCGGCCTGGCCGGCCGTCGAGCCGGCGCGGCCGGAGGCCGGCGCGGCCAGCACCCCGCTCTCCTCACCTCGGCGCCCGCCGACTCGGAGGGCATGTCCGCATGCGGTTCGACATCCGACGGCGTCGACGAGCCCGACGCGGCACCCGGACCCCGAGCACCGGCCCTGGTGAAATGACCGTGCCGGCCAGCCAGTGCCGGCACGGATGTAGGGATGTACCGGCGCGGATCCACCGGCGCAACTCCACCCGCGCGGATCCACCCGCGCAGCTCCACCCGCGCGGATCCACCCGCGCAGCTCCACCCGCGCACGTATGTCCCCGTGCGGCCGGCACCTTCTCCCGCAACATCGTCTTGTTCCATATCTTGTTCTGTGAAACGAGGAATCCTTCCATGTCCCGTCGCCTTTTCACCTCCGAGTCGGTCACCGAAGGCCATCCGGACAAACTCGCCGACCAGATCAGCGACGCCCTGCTCGACGCGTTCCTGGCTGGCGACCCCACCTCCCGGGTCGCGGTGGAAACACTGCTGACCACCGGGCACGTGCACGTGGCCGGCGAGGTCACCAGCTCCGCGCACGTCGACGTGACCGCCGTCGTGCGGCGCACCCTCACCGACATCGGTTACGACGCCGCCACCGGCTTCGACGGCGCGACCGTCGGCGTGCTGGTCTCGATCGGTGCCCAGTCCCCGGACATCGCCCAGGGCGTCGACAAGGCCTATGAGGCACGGGTCGAGGGCGGCGAGGACACGCTGGCCCAGCAGGGCGCCGGCGACCAGGGGATCATGTTCGGCTACGCCACCGACGAGACCCCCGACCTGCTCCCGCTGCCGATCACACTGGCCCACCGCCTCGCCCAGCGGTTGTCGAAGGTGCGTCACGACGGCCTGCTGCCCTACCTGCGGCCGGACGGCAAGACCCAGGTGACCATCGAATACGACGGGGACCGCCCGGTCCGGTTGGACACGGTGGTCGTGTCCGCGCATCACGCCGCCGACGTCGACCTGGCCACCCGCCTGGTTCCGGACATCCGCGACCAGGTCATCGCCCCCGAGCTCAAGCGGTTGGCCGAGGAAAACCTGGGCCTGGAGGTAGACGGCTACCGGCTGCTCGTGAACCCGACCGGCCGGTTCGAGATCGGCGGCCCGATCGGCGACGCGGGCCTGACCGGCCGCAAGATCATCATTGACACCTACGGCGGCTACGCCCGCCATGGCGGCGGTGCTTTCTCCGGCAAGGACCCGTCCAAAGTCGACCGTTCGGCCGCCTACGCGCTGCGCTGGGTCGCCAAGAACGTCGTCGCGGCCGGCCTCGCCCGGCGGGCGGAGCTGCAGGTCGCCTACGCCATCGGCAAGGCCGAGCCGGTGGGCCTGTTCGTCGAGACCTTCGGCACCGAGACCGTGCCGGTGCCGGAAATCGCGCGGGCCGTCTCGGAGGTCTTCGACCTGCGCCCGGCCGCCATCATCCGGGACCTTGACCTGCTACGGCCGATCTATGGGCAGACTGCCTCCTACGGCCACTTCGGTCGGACGCTGCCCGACTTCACCTGGGAGCGCACGGACCGCGCCGACGCGCTGCGCGCCGCCGTCGGCCGCTGACACCGGCAGCCGCTGACACCGGCAGCCGCTGACACCGCGCCCCCGGTCTTGCCTGACGACGACCCCGGTCCGCGCGGCTACGGGAGGCGCCACCCCCGAGAGGCGGTCAGAGTGGACCGCATGACCACTTCGGACCGGTCCGGGCGACGCGCACCGTCCGGAACACGGCCGCCTCCCGGAACACGCCCCGTCCCCCGGGCGCACCCCGCGACTGAATCAGGGTCCGGGGTGTCCCGGCCCGGGGAACGGCCCCGGGACGCGCTTGGCCGCCCCCTTCCCCACGGCGAGACCGGCGTGCCGCCGCTCGCCTCCTCGGCCCCGCTACCGCCGGCCGCGGCGCTCGCCGAGGCCCAGCGACTCCTCGACGCGGGACTTCCCTTCCAGGCACACGAGGTACTCGAAGCCGTCTGGAAGAGTCCGGAGACCGACCCCGGCGAGCGCGGGCTGTGGCGTGGGCTGGCACAGCTCGCCGTCGGCGTCACCCATCTGGCCCGCGGCAACGTCAAGGGCGGCGTGGCCGTGCTGCGGCGCGGCGCGGCGAACCTCATCCCCTACGCGGACCGGCCTCCGCACGGCGTAGCCGTTCCCGGTCTGCTCGCCTGGGTGGACCTGCGGATCGCCGACATCGGCCGGGCCCATCCCGGGCTGCCGTGCATCACCGCCCGGACCGCCCCGGCCGACGGCGGGCCCCGCCTCGTCGGTTAACCCCACCGCGCCACCCGCGGCGCGCCCCTGCCCGTTCTGCCCCGCCGCGGCGGGGCAGAACGGTGGCATTCATCCTAGAACGACGGTACGATCATCCTTCAGCTGGAGCGAGCAGTCCGGAGGATTTCACAGGTGGGAATCGGGTGGACCAGGGCGACTTCTTCATCAGCTACTGCCAGCGCGACCGGGACTGGGCCGAATGGATCGCCTGGCAGCTGCAGGAGGTCGGTTATCGCGTGTTTCTCCAGGCCTGGCATATCGGCCCCGGCCGCAACTGGGTCAGGGACATGGGTCAGGGGATGGAGAACTGCCGGCACACGATCGCGGTGCTCTCGCCCGAGTATCTGAATTCCCCGTACTGCCGGGCAGAATGGCAGGCGGCGTTCGAATACGATCCCGAGGGCAACCTCCGTAAGCTCATCCCGGTGCGGATAGCGGAATGCACCCCTACCGGGATGCTCCGGCAGGTGGTCCACTTCGACCTCATCGGCATCGACGACGAGGACGCCGCCCGGGAGGAGCTGCTGCGCAACGTCCGCTCGGCCTGGGAAAAAGAAGGTGGTCTCGCGCCCAAGAAGCGGCCGGGCTTCCCCCCGGCCCAGGGCACCCGGACCGAGCCACCGGAGCCCGACCCCGCCGGTACACCTGGCACCCCCGCCGCCGTCACCCCGGACACCGGCCTCACCCTGCCGTTGCCGCCCACGCAACGCCCGATCACCTCACGGCCCACGTTCCCGCCGGAGGTGGCGGGATGGCGCCGGGCGGCCCGCGCCCTCCGTACCGCACTCACGCGGGGGTGGGTCGTGCTTCCGACGCTCGCCGCGGCCATCGTCATCGGAATCGCTTTCCAGGTGGCGGACGGCGGCCCCGGCGGAGTGCTGGTCGGCTCACTCGTCGCCGCGCTCGCCGCGGCCGCCCCGGCCTTCATGCTGTTCCCTCCGACGGACCGTACCGCGACGCTGGTGGTCGGTGGGGCCTGCGTGGTGGGCGCGCTCGGGGGGGCGGAAATCGCCCACGGCCGAGCGTGGGCGGCCATGGCCGAGGTGCTGGGCGCAGCGGCGTTTTCGGCCGTCTTCACCATCGCCATGCGCCCACCCCGCCCAGCGCCACCGGCCGATCCGGCGGACCCGGACCCGGCTGCAGTCACGGAGCCGGGCGTTCGGAACAAATCGGTCGTTACCCCGTAGCCCTCGGGGATCAGGCACAAGAATCGGCCGCCCTCGACCAACGGCGTCCTGCGCGGCATGGTTGGTATGCGACGATCAGCGCGGTGGGAGCGGGATGCGCGACCGGCCAGGTTCTCACCACCGGGATCCGGGGCACCGGGATCCCGGTGCGGCGGCCCAGTGGCGGACACGTGCCCCGGAGCTTGCCCCGCGCAAGGCCCGACGTCAGCGTCCCACGGATCGAGGAGTCGCCGCGATGTCCAATACCCGGTCGCGGCTGGGACGGCGTCCCATCGCCATCACCGCCCTGGTGATCCTGGCCGCCATCGTCGGCGTCTTCATCGGCCGGGCCTTCGGCGGAGACGGCCGTAGCCCGATGCTCGTGAGCACGCCCCCGAGCACGCCCTCAGCGCAGACGGCGGCACCGGAACAGGCTCGGCGCGATGCGGCGACGGAGGCGAAGGCGAACCTGCACGCGACCACGTGCACGACCGTACGGATCATCGCCGGCCAGCCCCGCACCCCCTACTCGCAGTACGCGAGCACACTCGCGAAGCTCATCAGTGATCCGGCGCTGAACGGCGGCAACGGGTGGCGCGCCTTTCCTGATTCGGACACGAGCGGGACGTCCCAGAACCTCAAGAATCTCGGGGTTCCGGAGAACCGGCGCTGCACTCTCGCGCTGGCCCAACTCAACGTGGTGGTGGACGCCCAGAACGGCCGGGGCGACTTCACCGGCGGGGCCGTCGAGGGTCTGAGCCTCGTCGGCCAGATCTATTACGACGTTCTCCAGCTCATCGTCCCGGCCGACTCCAGCATTCACAGCGCGGACGATCTGTGCGGCAAGACGGTCGAAAGCGGACTGCTCGACTCGGGCACCCACCAGATCGCCACCGTGCTGTTCCGTCAGATCACCCGGGTGAAGGGAGCGGGCTGCGTCGTCCGTCCGGTGACCGGGAACCGGATAACCGAGGCGCTCCAGAAACTTCACTCCACCGGCGCGGATCACGCCGACGCGGTCCTGTGGGCGGCGGGCGCTCCCACGATGGCGGTCCAGGAATATAACGACAGCTACCAGAAGATCAAATTCGTGCCACTCGACGACTGGCAGTCGGCGATCCAGCGGGACTGGTACTCCCAGTACCTCGATGTCGGAGCCAACGTCTTCACAAGGGCCGCTATCGAGCCGGGTGACTACAACCTCATCCCGTCCCAGCCGACAGCGACCCTCGCGGTGCCGAACGGCATCGTCGCCAGTAGGTACGCCGATCCCGCGCTGGTCGAGTTCGCCGCCTGGATGATGGACGAGCACTCCGCCGAGTTCAAGGCCACCCTGTGGGCCACTCATCAGGCGCAGGCGCAGGCGCGCCGCCTCGGTTTCGCGACTCCCGGCTCCTTCATCGCGACCAACATCTGCCGGTACGTCCCGCTACATCCGGCGGCGGAGAGATACTATACACATGCGCTCGGTTATCCGACGGGATGCCCGGCCCCGACCCCCTGACCTCCGGTTCACTTGTTGACCCATCAAGAGGGTGGCCCGTAGCGTCGATCCGGGCAGGCGCCAGGCAACGGGCAGGGCGGTACCGGGCAGGGCGACGGTCGATCCGCCGTCATTGTGATGGTTGTGACGAGGGAGAACCCATGGAGAACGCAGTCATCGTCGATGGGGTACGCACGGCGTCGGGACGGGGCAAGCCGGGTGGGGCGCTGTCCGAGACCCATCCGGTGGAGCTGCTGGCCACCGTGCTGAAGGCACTGATCGCCCGTAACGACCTTGATCCGGCGCTGGTCGACGACGTCATCGCCGGGTGTGTTGACCAGGCCGGCGAGCAGGCCGTCAACATCGGGCGCACCGCGGTGCTGTCGGCCGGGTTCCCCGAGTCGGTGCCGGCCACCACGATCGACCGCCAGTGCGGCTCGAGCCAGCAGGCCGCCCATTTCGCCGCGCAGGGGGTGCTCGCCGGCGCCTACGACATCGTCATCGCCGCCGGCGTGGAGTCGATGAGCCGGGTGCCGATGGGCTCCACCACTTTCGGCAAGGACCCCAACGGCCCGAGCCTGCACGCCCGCTACCCGGAGGGCCTGGCCCACCAGGGCATCGGCGCGGAGCTCGTCAGCGCCCGATGGAAGATCAACCGGGAGGACCTGGACATCTTCTCCGCGCGGTCGCACCAGCTCGCGGCGGCCTCCGTCGCGGCGGGGGACTTCGCCGGGGAGATCGTCCCGGTCGAGATCACCCTTCCGGACGGCACGACAGCCCAGCACACCGTGGACGAGACGGTCCGAGCGACCACGACCGTCGAGACGCTGGCGAAGCTCAAGCCGTCCTTCTACACCGAGGCGTACGCCGCCCGCTTCCCGGAGATCACCTGGAACATCACCCCGGGTAACTCCTCCCCGCTGACCGACGGCGCCTCGGCCGTCCTGATCATGAGCGAGACCAGGGCGAACAAGCTCGGCCTGCGGCCACGGGCCCGGTTCCACACGTTCGCGCTCGCCGGGGACGACCCGTTGCTCATGCTGACCGCGCCGATCCCGGCAACCCGCAAGGCGCTCAAGCGCGCCGGTCTGAGCATCGACGACATCGACGCCTTCGAGGTCAACGAGGCGTTCGCGCCCGTGCCGCTCATGTGGGCCCGCGACACCGGTGCCGACCCGGCGAAGCTCAACCCGCGCGGGGGCGCCATCGCGCTGGGCCACCCGCTGGGCGGATCGGGCACCCGCCTGCTCACCACGATGCTCAACTACCTGGAGGCCACCGGCGGCCGTTACGGCCTGCAGACGATGTGCGAGGGCGGCGGCATGGCCAACGCCACCATCATCGAACGGCTCTGACCTCCACCGGACGACCTCCACCGGCCGATCCGCCGGTATCGGCCTAGCCGGTATCGGTCCACTGGTCCGCGCCCGGTGCACCGTGGGAGCCGGCCCTCACGCCGTGAACGCGGCCACGGTGAGCTGCCGCACGGCGGGATCCCGGCATGCCTGCGTGTCCGGGCCGCTCAGCCGCAGCGCCTCGGTGTTCCCCGGCGGGTACACGCGCAGCGCGGCGACCGGCGCGGTCCCCGAGGGAGGCGTGCAGCTTTCCGCCACGCCGAGATGCAGGATGCGCAGGACCGCCGTCGCGGCACCCCCGGGCACGAGCCGCACCGGCGCGCCCGCCGGCCCCGTGTGCTCCGCCGCCGCGCCCACCTGCCGGCCGGCCGCGTCCACGAACGACACGCCGGGGAATCCGCGTACCACGCAGGGGCTGTGACCGATGTTGGTCAGGACCAGCCGTTCGTAGTCGCTGCCCGCGGTTCCCTGGCGGTCGACGCTGCTCAGAGCGAGCTGAGCGGTCCGGCACCGGGCCGCCACGGACGTCGCCGGAGCCGCCACCGCGGTGGCGGTACCCCCGCCGCCCGGGCCCGCGCCGCATCCGGCGACGAAGATCGACGTCGCGGCCAGGGCGAGTACCGCCGGAAGAGCCCTCCCACGAGACCTGTGCATGACGACCTCCTCGTCGCGCGGCGAGCCGGCTTGCCGGCAAGCCACCCGGTGATGTCACCTACTCCCTTCCCACTGCTACCCTCCGTGACACCGTCGGAGATCCGTCATACCGGGCTCCAGCGCTCTTGTTCTCATCGGCGCGTCCGGTTCCTCACCATCGCGTCCGGCCCACGCCCGCCGATCGACCTTTCTCCAGTACCGGGCCTGCCGGGCCACGGCACCGGACTGGCTGACTGGCTGGCCGGCCGGCCCACACAGTGATCTTCTACCGAGGCCCACTCGGGGTCTGGACCGTGCGCCAACCAGAGGTCATCGTGAAACGGACGGGCTATGAAGCGCGTTGTTGCCGCGTGACGGGGTAGGCCCGCGGGCCGGGTCGTCCCGCACCGACCGGAAGGGATCATGAAAGTCTCCGAAGACGCCGGATGTAGTTCCGGCCGACCCACGCGCGAAGAAGCGCCCGCGGGGGTCGACCGATGATCGAGGCGCTTCTGTTGGTACTCAGCCTGGTGCTCGTGGCCGCCTGCGGCGTTTTCGTCGCGGCCGAGTTCGCTTTCGTCACGGTGGACCGGCCCTCGGTGGAGCGGGCCGCCGAACGCGGTGATCGGGGCGCCCGCGGGGTGCTCACCGCGCTGCGCGGTCTGTCCACCCAGCTGTCCGGCGCCCAGCTCGGGATCACCGTCACCAACCTGATGATCGGTTTTCTGGCGGAGCCCGCCATCGCACGGCTGCTCGAGGGGCCGATCACCTCGCTCGGCGCCTCGGACGGGCTCGCCCGGGCGGCGTCGGTGGCGATCGCTCTGGTCCTCGCGACGGGCCTGACGATGGTGTACGGCGAGCTGCTCCCGAAGAACCTGGCGATCGCCCATCCCCTCGGCACCGCGTTGGCGGTGCAGGCTCCCCAGCGTGCCTTCACGAAGGCCACCGGCCTGCTGATCCGCTCGCTGAACATCACGGCGAACGCGGTGCTGCACCGCCTCGGCATCTCGCCACGCGAGGAGCTGGCCTCGGCCCGTTCGGCTCAGGAGCTGTTCTCCCTCGTCGGGCGGTCCGCCGAGCACGGCACCCTCTCCCACGAGACGGCGACGCTGGTGCAGCGCTCCCTGCTGTTCGGTGACCGGACCGCCGAGGACGTCATGACACCCCGGATGCGCATGCGCACCATCCACGCCGACGAACCGGTCAGCGAGGTCATCACCCTCACCCGGCGCACCGGGCACTCCCGCTTCCCGGTACTCGGCACGGACAGCGACGACGTCGTGGGCCTCATCCACGTGAAGAACGCGGTCGCCGTCCCCGAAGACGCCCGGGACCATACCCCGGTACGCGACGTGATGGTCCCGCCGGTGACCGTGCCCTCGACGATCCTGCTCGACCCCCTGCTGGAGACACTGCGTGCCGGCGGCATGCAGATAGCGATCGTGGTTGACGAGTTCGGCGGCACCGACGGGCTGGTCACCGCCGAGGACCTCATCGAGGAGATCGTCGGCGACGTCGTCGACGAACACGACCGGGTCAGCCCGCGCGCCCTGCGCCGGCGGGACGGCAGCTGGCTGCTCTCCGGCCTGCTGCGCCCGGAGGAGGCCCGCAACGTCACGGGGATCGACATCCCCGCGGACGACACCTACCAGACCCTGGGCGGTCTGATGGCCCGGGCGCTGGGACGCATCCCCCGGGCGGGCGACACGGCGGCCGTGGAGGGCGTGCGGTACACCGTCGAGCGGATGGACGGCCGGCGGGTCGACCGGATCCGTCTGGGCCCGATCGCACCGACGGACGCCACGCCGGAGACGGATGCGGATCCACCGGTCGCGGACCCCGCGGATCGCCGCCCCGGCGCAGACCCGGCAGACCCCGCAGACCCCGCAGACCCCGCAGACCCCGCAGACCCCGCAGACCCGGCAGACCCGGCAGACCCGGCAGACCCGGCCGCCGAGGGGGCCGAGGAGGCCGAGACCGCCTCGGCCGGAAGGGCGGGGTGGGGATGACCGACCTGCTGGCGATCGTCGCCACCGTCGTCCTGCTGGCGCTGAACGCGCTGTTCGTCGGGGCCGAGTTCGCGCTGATCTCGGCCCGGCGGTCGAACTTGGAGCCGATGGCCGAGGCGGGCTCACGACTGGCAAAGATCACCCTTGGGGCGATGGAGAACGTCTCGTTGATGCTCGCCGGGGCGCAGCTTGGCGTCACCGTCTGCACCCTGGGCCTCGGCGCTCTCGGGGAACCGGCGGTCGCGCATCTGCTCCGCGGGCCGTTCGAGGCGGCCGGGATGCCCTCCGCCCTGCTGCACCCGGTGGCCTTCGCCATCGCGCTGGGCCTGGTGACCTTCCTGCACGTGGTCGTCGGCGAGATGGTCCCGAAGAACATCGCGCTGGCGATGCCGGAGCGTGCGGTCCTGCTGCTCGCCCCGCTCCTGGTCGGAGTCGTCCGAGGCGGCAAGCCGGTCATCGCGCTGCTCAACACGATCGCGGCCGTGTCGTTGCGGCTCGTCGGTGTCGAACCGAAGGACGAGATCGCGAGCGTCTTCACCCGCGACGAGGTCGCCGGACTCATCGAGGAGTCGCATCGGGAGGGTCTGCTCGCCGAGGACGAGCACGACCTGCTGACCGGGGCGCTGTCGTTCGAGGAACGCACCGCGCGTGCCGTCCTGCTCCCGCCGGACGGGCTGGTCACCGTGTCCCCGGCGGTCACTCCCCGGCAGGTCGAGCAGCTCGCCGCGCGCACCGGATTCACCCGCTTCCCGGTGCGGGACCCCGAGGGCGGGCTGATCGGCTACCTGCACCTCAAGGACGTGCTGGAGACCCGGCCGGAGCGGCGGTCCAGCTCGGTCGCGGCCAAGTGGATCCGGCCGCTGGCCCGGGTCGGCGCCGACGACAACCTGCGGACGGCACTGGCGACAATGCAGCACTCCGGCGCGCATCTGGCCAGGGTCACCGACGCCGACGGTACGGTCCTCGGGCTCGTCGCGCTGGAGGACATCCTGGAGGAGCTGGTCGGGGAGATCCGCGACGACGCCGTTCGCACGGCCGTGGTCCCCACCCACCAGCCCGCCTGAACCGTCCGGTCCCGTATCTCCCGTATCTCCCCGGCTACCTTGCCTATCCAGGCCTATCCAGAGGCTTTTGTGCCTGATTTATCCCTCTGGATAGGCAAGGTGGGGATCAGCGGCGGGGGTCCCGGGCGACGATGACCGCCATCGACGGCGCCCACCAGTAGCTGCAGTCCGCCGGCGGCTGCAGGCCGTCAACGACGCGCACGCTGAAGGTGCGGAAGTAGCGGAGCAGGGCCCGCTGATGCCGCCGGGACACCGAGTCGATCTCGTTCGAGTAGTAGGTGAACGAACCGCCGTCGGCCAGGTGGTCGGCGGCGTGCGCGAAGAAGTGCTCGGCGAAGGTGGAACTGCGCACGAAGTACTCGTCGACCTCGGTCTCGTCAAGGGGGTAGGTGTCAAAGAGGATGCCGTCGAACCGGCCGAGGCCGGGCATGGTCTCCTGCCAACGCCCGGTGACGATCTCCACCCCGCGGCGCCCCGCGGGGCGGGCCCACTGCTCGGCGACGCGCACCGTGGCCGGGTTCGCCTCGATGATCGTGTGCCGGGCCGGACCGATCTCCTGGACGAACCCGGCGGACAGGCCCAGGCCGAACCCGACCTCGAGGACGGTACCGCCCGGCCGGGTCACCTCGGCGGCCAGCGCCCGCATCAACGGCGCCTCCCAGGTCTGCATCACCTCCTGGCCGGAGACGAGCAGCGTGCCGTCGACCACCGCGGGGACCGCCGCGTCGATGGCTGTGTCGATCGTCGGACGAGGCGCCCCGGCCACCATCGTGCCGGCCGTCTCATCCAGCGCGCTGAGATCGGCGACGAACTCGTCAAGGGCCCGGTCGAGCAGCAACCGCCGTGGCTCCTCGGAGACCGGGGCGAGCAGGGAGCGCGAGGTCGGGGTCAGTGTCACGTCGAACTTCGCCGCACGGCGGAGCACAGGACCTCCCAGATCATGCATCTTTGCCGGTATTGCGCTATGTTCCATCCATACTGGTTCTGTCCATACTGCGATCTTCCATCCCTTACTGCGATACTCGGCCTGTGCACCCGCACCCGTCCAGGCATCCGCCATATCTGAGAGGGTCGCCGGTCTCGGCGCACCTTGGGAGCGGGGCACGGTGACGGGGACGACACCACCTCCGCTGCCCGGCGACGCCGTGCGCCCGCTTCAGCTGACCGATCCGCGGCGGCTCGGGGTCTACCAGGTGATCGGCCGGCTCGGGCAGGGCGGCATGGGCACCGTCTTCCTCGGCCGGGCACCCGACGGAAGCGCCGTCGCGATCAAGATGATCAGGCCGGAGCTCGCGCAACGGCCCGAATTCCGCGCCCGGTTTGCCCGCGAGGCCGAGAGTGCTCGTCGGGTCCGCCGGTTCACCACGGCCGCCGTGCTGGACGCTGATCCGTACGGGCCCCAGCCCTATCTCGTGACCGAGTTCGTCGAGGGTCCGACGCTGTCGAGGCGCGTCTCCGTACGGGGGCCGCTGCGGCCCGCCGATCTCGAACAGCTCGCGGTCAGCGTGACGACCGCCCTGAGCGCCATCCACGCGGCCGGGATCGTGCACCGCGACCTCACCCCCGGCAACGTCCTGCTGTCCCCGGTCGGCCCCAAGGTGATCGACTTCGGCCTGGCCCGCGAGTTCAACGCGGACACCGACCTGAGCCACAACGTCCGGCACGCCATCGGTACGCCCGGTTACATGTCCCCGGAGCAGATCCTCGACGCACCGATCACCTCGGCGGTCGACATCTTCGCCTGGGGCGCCGTCATAATCTTCGCCGCCACCGGGCACGCGCCGTTCGGCACCGGTCGCATCGACGCCATTCTCTACCGCATCGTCAACGAGCCGCCGCGGCTCGACGGAGTTGGCGGCGAGTTGCGCAACCTCGTCGAGATCGCGATGGCGAAGGACCCGGCGGCCCGGCCGAGCGCGGAGGAGCTGCGGACGGCGCTGATCGGCGGGGGTACCCTCCCCGCGCGCCCGGAGCCCGGCTCCATACCGTCCGGACCGCCCGGCGCCGGGCCCACCGGACGTGCCCGCCGCTGGGCTCGGCGCCGGCCGTCAGGCGCCGCGGGGTCGGCGCCCAGGTCGGAGCCGCCGCCCCGCGGCACGGGCAGCACCGGCAGCACCGGCGGTACCGCCGCGAACGTGGCGGACATGCCCGTCACCCAGCTGTCCCCGCCGCCTGTCGCCTCGCCGCCGCCGATCCCAGCCCGGACCCCGCCGCCGATACCGGCCCGGACCTCCCCGCCGCGTGGACAGCCCGGGTCGGTACCCCCGCATCCAGCAGGAACCCCACACCCGCCGGCACCCAGCCCATCACCGGCCCCATCCAGGCTGCGGTGGTCTCGGACGGCACTGCTCGTCGCCGGACTCGCCATCGCGATCACCGCCGCAACGGTGCTGATCATCGTGCCGCGCGGCGGTGGCCCGTCGCCGGTGTCGGCGGCCGACCGCGCGTCCATCTCGTCGCGCCTGGCCGCGGACGCGGCGGCCCAGCGGGCCCGGCAACCGGACCTGGCCGGCCGGCTGAGCCTCGCGGCCTACCGGATCGCCCCGACGGAGGCCGCGCGCGCGGCCGTCCTCGCGTCCTTCGCCCAGTCCACCGCCGCGCGGATCCCCGCCGGCCCCGCGGCCTTCTCCGACATCGCGCTCAGCCCGGACGGCACGACCCTCGCCGGCACCGACGACACCGGCAGCCTCCACCTCTGGAAGGTCGACGCTGCCGGCCGGCCCACCGCCACCACCGGGGGCTCCGCGAACGACCATGCGCACGGCGTCGTGTTCGACCGCTCGGGCACCCGACTCGCGACGGGTGGGGAGACCGACGCCGGCCGGCTATGGGACATCGCCGATCCGGCGCGCCCCCGGCCGCTCAGCACGCTCGACCCCCAGGCCACGCCGGTCCATCGGCTCGCGTTGTCGAGCAGCGCGCATCTGCTCGTCACCGCCGGCGAGGACTGGTCGGTGGGGCTGTGGGACGTCGCCGACCCGGCGCGGCCCGTCTCGATCCAGTTGCTGATCGGCCGCGCCGGGCCGGTGACGGATGTGGCACTGCGGCCGGACGGCGCCGTCCTCGCCATCGCCGGCGCCGGCGGCCCCGTGCAACTGTGGAACGTCCGCGACCCCCGCAGGCCCGTCCAGACGGCCTCGGTGCCCGGCCACACCGGTGCGGTGAACACCGTCGCGTTCAGTCCGGACGGACGGCGGCTGGCCACCGGCGGCGACGACCGGATCCTGCAGGTCTCCGACGTCGGCGATCCCGACCATCCGCGGGTCCTGCGCCGGCTGTCCGGCCACACCGCCCCCGTCGCCGCCGTCGCCTTCACCACCGACGATCATCTGGTGAGCGCGGACGGCGGTGGCGCGGTCGCCTACTGGGACCTCTCCGCCCCCACACCCCCGATGACCCCCCTGGGCGTCCTGGACGCACCCGCCCGGGCGGTGGCCGGGACCGGCACCGAGACCGTCGCGCTGACCACCGACAAGGGGTCGGTCCTCCTCGGGACGCTCGACCCGGCCAGGCTGCGCCGGCTGGCCTGCGCCAAGCCGGGCGCGGCCCTGAGCCCGGCCGAATGGAGCCGGCTCGTTCCCCGCCTCCCCTACACCGACTCCTGCTCCGGTTAGGACCGCTCCCCGGTCCGGTTAAGGCCCGTTCTCCCGCTCCGGTGCGGACCGCTCCCCGGCGCCGTCCGGCACGTCACGCCCCGGGGCCCGGCGACGCCGACAGCCGAGCTCACCCGCACGCCCGGTCCTCACCCGCGGCCGCTCGCCGGTGACCGCCCCCGCACGCGGGGGCGGTCGGGGGCGGGGGCGGCTAGGCCGGTACGGGTCCCACGCCGGCCGTCAGGCTCGCGAGCTTGGCGACGTTCTCCCCGACCGTGTCGTCGTTGCGGGGGACGTAGTGCGCGTCGAAGGCGATCTTCCGGCCGTTCGCCAGGTAGTAGCGCAGGAAGGCGGCGGTCGCTGGCCGGCGCAGGGCGTCCGTGCGGGCGTAGACGAACAGCGGCTTGCACAGCGGCAGGTAGAGGCCGGTACCGACCGACACGGCGTTCGGCGCGACGCACCCGTCACCATTGTTGATTTCGACACCGCGCAGCTTGGTGCCGAAGGTCTCGTAGGTGGGGAAGTCGAGGTAGCCGATGGCCGAGCGGTCGGCGGCCACGTCGTTGGCGACCCCGCTGAGATCGGTCTGCCGGTAGTCGCGGGACCGGTCACTGGCGTCACTGATCGTGGCGTTGAACACCTGCGCCTGCACGGAGCCGCGCGGCGGCCCGACAAACGTGATCGGCTCGTCCGGGAACGACGGGTCGATCTGGCTCCACCGGGTGACGGCGGAACCGGCCCCCCACACCTGCTTGACCTGCTGCAGGGTCAGACAGTGCAGCCAGGTGTTCCGCGGGTTGACCACGATCGGCAGGGTGTGGTGCGCCACCTCGAACCCGACGACCTTCTTCTCGCAGTCGGGGTTCTTGATGAACCCGGGATTGAGTTCGAACGAGGCGTCGGCGATGTCGGCCTTGCCGCTGCACAGCGCGGCGAAACCGTCCTCGGTCGTCGTGGACTCGATGCTGACGGTGACGTTGCGCTGGACCTGACGAAATTCGTTATAGGCGGTCTCGGTAATCGGGGCGACCTCCGAGGATCCCGCCACCCGGACGAGGTTCGCGGCGGAGGCGGGTGGCCCGGTCGGGCCGGTGGCGGATGGGGCCGGCGACGCGGTGACCGCCGGGGCGGCCACCGCATCCGCCCCGGAGCCCGCCCCGGAGTCACGGCCGGTCAGCACCACGGCGAAGGTCGTCCCGAGAGCCAGGAAGAGGACCACGACAATGGCGGCGACGACCGCGGCCCGCCGGGAGCCGAAGATTCCCCGGCCGTCCCCGGCGGAGGCACCGTGCGGGCCGCCCACACCGCCCGTCGAGAAGTCCGAGGGCAGGTCGAGCTTCCCCGGCTGCCCGAGCAGAACGTGGTCCCGATCGGCGCCCACCGTCATGAGGCCGGGTGGGATCCGGTGACCGGACGTGTCGGACGGGCCCGGCCCGCCGACGACGATCCCCGGCGGCGGGGAATCCGCCGCGCCACCCGAGGAGATCATCGTGTCGTCCCCGGCGCCCAAGCCGTGCGGCGCGGAGCCGTCCGGGCCGCTGAGCACCGTCGCCGCGGCCGTCACGCCGTCCGCCTCCGGCACGCCTCGGATCCCGGCCGGACCCGCCGCGCCCGCGAACCCCCTCGGCCCGGACAGCCCCCTCGGCCCGGACAGGAAGGGCGGCCGCGAGACCAGGTCCGCGGCGTCCGGCGGCCGGATCACCGCGGTGACGTCGGAGGGTTCCTGAGCAGAGGGTTCCTGGGCGTCACCGACCTCGCCCGACGCGCCGAAACCGCCGGCGGTCACCGCCCCGACGGCTCCAAAGGCCGCGGGCGCACCCGGAACACCCGGAACACCCGGAACACCCGGAACACCCGGTGCACCCGGTGCACCCGGTGCACTCCCGGCGCCGACGGCGCCGAACCGGTCAGCGAGGTCGGCGGCGAGCAGTGCCGCGCCCATCGCCACATCCGCGTCCGAACCGTGGTCGATCCGGCCGATCCCGCTGAAGGTCTCCCGCAGCCGGCGGGCCACCAGCGGAAGGTGGGAGATCCCGCCGGACAACAGGATCCGGGACAGCTCGGCGGAGGTCACCGGCACCGAGCGGAGCGCCCGGCGAAAGGTCATGATTGTGTCATCGACAATCGGGCCGATGAGGGTCTCCAGCTCCGCCCGGCTCAGCGTGACGAAGGTATCGGCTCCGGGAAGGGAGACCGGAACGTCAACCTCGTCCTCACCGGAAAGGATCTCCTTCGCCTGCGCGCATTCCCGCCGCAGCCTGCCGAGCGCGGTCCGGATCATCGGGTCGGAACGGTCGAGCGCCGCACGCTCGACACCCGCGCCGGTCAGCACCCGGTCGACCAGGAGCTCGTCGAGCTCGAGGCCGGCGCCGTGGCGCAGACCCGCGGCCAAGCCGAGCAGCTGGAACCCGAACGGCGAGAAGGACAGGATCCCCGTGTCGAGGAAGCCGGCGCCGAAGTCGTACCATCCGACCAACTCGACGGTCTGGGTCGAGGAGCCGTGAGACAGCAGGGTTCCGATCGCGTCGGCGGCCGGGAACGCCGCGACGGGCACCGTGACATCGGAGAGCTGGCTCACGGCGTCCGCGAACACCTCGCGCCGGGCCGCCGACCAGAACGTCGGGAACGTCACGACGACCTGGTCCGGTTCCGACCCGAGCTGCTCGGTGGCGGCCGTGACGAGGTAGGACACCAACCGGGCAATCAGCCCCTCCCGGCTGTAGGCGGCACCCCCGAGCAGAACGGGACCGCTGTCCCCGAGCGGGCGCAGGAGGTCGGTTGCGGCACGCTCGGGGTCGACCAGCGACCGGCGGTCCGCCGAGCGCGCGAACTGCAGGCCACCGGCCGGGGCGGCGTAGATCACCGACGGCAGGCGACGCTGACCGCTCAGTTCGAGCACGCGGGGCCAGCCTCCGTCCGCCACCCCGACGATCGTGTTCGCGGACCCGAGGTCGATACCCAGCTGATAGCTCACCGCGTCTCCCGAAACCCACGCGATCATCACGGCGACCGGAGCCACGGTACTCCGCTCGGCCGCCGGAGATCCTTCCACTCCCGTTACCACGATCATCGTAGACGTTTGACCAGGCAATATTTGTGTCCGGGAGCGGACAAAATATTTCCGGCTCCCGTTGAGCCGGTGAGCAGGTCCCTGAGTTGCCGAATGGTGCCGGACGGTGCCGAATGGTGCCGAGCCCCGGCCCGACCGGCCTGCCGTGGGCGGAACTGTGGAGGGTTAGGCACAGTCCAGCGGCCGTGGGCCGTTCCTAACCCTCCACACTTTTCCGTCGTGGCTTTCCGTCGCGGCTTTCCGCGGCGTCGGAGGGTGCCGCGGCCCGGCCCTCGTGGGCGGCCAGGCCATCATGCGCGGCGAGGATGGCGTCGGCGGCCAGGCTCGGGGGGAGGGTGCCGTCGCGGACCCGCCGTTCAAGGTCCGGAGTGATCTCGCGGACCCCCGGATCGGCCCGCAGGCCCGCGAGCAGCCGATCGTGGACCATCGCCCACATCCAGTCGACCTGCTGGCGGCGGCGGCGGGCGGCGAGTTCGCCGGAGGCGTCGAGGGTGTCCTGATGCTTGACGATCTGCGCCCAGACAGTGTCCAGCCCCGTCCGCTCCACCGCGCTGCACGTCAGCACCGGGGTGTTCCAGTCCCGGAGACCGGCGGGGCCCTGCAGCAGCCGCAGCGCGCCGGCGAGTTCCCGGGCGGCACGGCGGGCGTCGAGCTCGTGCGGCCCGTCGGCCTTGTTCACCGCGATGACGTCGGCGAGCTCCAGCACCCCCTTCTTGATGCCCTGGAGCTGATCCCCCGTGCGGGCCAGGGTCAGGAACAGGAAGGTGTCGACCATGTCGGCGACGGTCGTCTCCGACTGGCCGACGCCGACCGTCTCGACCAGGACAACGTCGTAGCCCGCCGCCTCCATGACGACCATCGCCTCGCGGGTCGCCTTGGCGACGCCACCGAGCGTCCCCGCGGTGGGCGAGGGCCGGATGAACGCCGCCGGATCGGTGGACAGCGCCGCCATCCGGGTCTTGTCCCCCAGGATGCTGCCGCCGGTACGCGTCGAGGAGGGGTCGACGGCGAGCACCGCCACCTGGTTTCCCTTCCCGGTGAGCATGGTGCCCAGCGCGTCGATGAACGTCGACTTGCCCACCCCGGGCACCCCGGTGATGCCGATCCGACGGGCCTTGCCCGCGTGCGGCAGCAACGTCACCAGCAGCTGCTGCGCGAGCTCCTGGTGGTCGGGCCTGGTGGACTCGACGAGGGTGATGGCCCGCGCGATCCAGGTCCGCGACGAGGCCAGCACCCCGTCGGCGTACTCACCCGGATCGATCGGTCGTCGGGTCACCATGCCGGATACCATGCCGGATCTGCCGTCACTCGGGGCGGGTCAGGCCGCGGGGTGAGCGGGGTGAGCGGGGTGACCGAGCTGGGCCGACAGGGTCGCGAGCAGGTCCAGCGCGGCGTCGGCGATGACCGTGCCGGGCGGGAAGATCGCGGCGGCGCCGGCGGCCCGCAGCTCGTCGAAGTCGCCGGGAGGGATGACCCCGCCGACCACGATGAGGATGTCGGGCCGATCGAGCGCGGCGAGCTCCTCGCGCAGCGCGGGCACCAGGGTGAGGTGGCCGGCGGCCAGCGAGTTGACGCCGATGATCTGGACGTCCGCCTCGACGGCCTGGCGGGCGACCTCGGCCGGGGTCTGGAACAGCGGGCCGACGTCCACGTCGAAGCCGAGGTCGGCGAACGCGGTGGCGATCACCTTCTGGCCGCGGTCGTGACCGTCCTGGCCCATCTTCGCGACCAGGATCCGGGGCCGGCGACCCTCGGCGCGTTCGAAGGCGGCGGCGGCCTCGCGGGCGGCGACGATGTTACCGGCGGGTCCCGCCTCGTCCCGGTACACCCCGGAAATGGTACGGATCTGGCCCGCGTGACGCCCGTAGACCTTCTCCAGCGCGTCGGAGATCTCCCCGACCGTCGCCTGAGCCCGGGCCGCGTCGACGGCGAGCGTCAGCAGGTTCTGCTCCAGCCCGGGGCCGCGGCGCCCGTCGCGGGCCGCGTCGGCCGCCGCGGTCAGGGCGTGCAGCGCCGCCTCCACCGCGGCCGGGTCACGGTCGGCGCGCAGCCGGCGCAGCTTCTCGATCTGCTCGGCGCGCACCGCCGAGTTGTCGACCTTGAGCACCTCGATGCCCTCGTCCGCGTCGACGCGGTACTTGTTCACTCCGATCAGCGGCTGGCGGCCGGAGTCGATGCGGGCCTGGGTGCGGGCGGCGGCCTCCTCGATACGCATCTTCGGGATCCCAGCGTCGATGGCCTGCGCCATGCCGCCCGAGGCCTCGACCTCGTCGATGTGCTCCCAGGCCCGGCGGGCCAGGTCGTGGGTGAGCCGCTCGACGTAGTAGCTGCCGCCCCACGGGTCGATCACCCGGGTGGTGCCGGACTCCTGCTGCAGCAGCAGCTGGGTGTTGCGGGCAATACGGGCCGAGAAGTCCGTCGGCAGGGCCAGCGCCTCGTCGAGGGCGTTGGTGTGCAGCGACTGGGTGTGCCCCTGGGTGGCGGCCATCGCCTCCACGCAGGTGCGCACCACGTTGTTGAACACGTCCTGGGCGGTCAGCGACCAACCCGAGGTCTGCGAGTGGGTCCGCAGCGACAGCGACTTGGCGCTCTTCGGGGTGAACTGGTTGACCAGCCGCGACCACAGCAGCCGGGCCGCGCGCAGCTTGGCGACCTCCATGAAGAAGTTCATGCCGATCGCCCAGAAGAACGACAGCCTTGGTGCGAACGCATCGATGTCCAGCCCCGCGCCCAGCCCTGCCCGGATGTACTCGACCCCGTCGGCCAGGGTGTAGGCGAGCTCCAGATCGGCCGTCGCCCCGGCCTCCTGCATGTGGTAGCCGGAGATCGAGATCGAGTTGAACCGCGGCATCCGCCGCGAGGTGAAGGAGAAGATGTCCGAGATGATCTGCATCGACGGCTGCGGCGGGTAGATGTAGGTGTTGCGGACCATGAACTCCTTGAGGATGTCGTTCTGGATGGTCCCGGCGAGCTGCCCCGGGGCCACCCCCTGCTCCTCGGCCGCGACGATGTAGAGTGCCAGCACCGGCAGCACGGCGCCGTTCATGGTCATCGACACGCTCATCTTGTCCAGCGGGATACCGTCGAACAGCTGGCGCATGTCGAGGATGGAGTCGATGGCGACGCCGGCCATGCCGACGTCGCCGGTGACCCGTGGGTGGTCGCTGTCGTAGCCGCGGTGGGTCGGCAGGTCGAAGGCGACCGACAGGCCCTTCTGCCCGGCGGCGAGGTTGCGCCGGTAGAAGGCGTTCGACGCGGCGGCGGTGGAGAACCCGGCGTACTGGCGGATGGTCCACGGCTGGGTGACGTACATCGCCGGGTATGGGCCGCGCAGGAAGGGCGCGATCCCCGGGTAGGTGCCCAGGAAGTCCAGGCCCGCGGTGTCGGCGGCGGTGTAGAGCGGCTTCACCGCGATGCCCTCGGGGGTATCCCAGGTCAGCGCGTCGGCGTCCTTGCCGGTCGCCGCCTCCAGGGCGGCCCGCCACTCACCCTCCGCCGTGTCCGCCCCGGCCGGCGTGGTGCCCAGCTCCACCGCGGAGAAGTCCGGGATCATCGTGGCACGTTGCGAGCTGTCCGTGGACATCAGGCCACCCCAACCTCGGCGAGCGCCGCCCGCAGCACGGCGACGGCGTCGCATCCAGTGAACACGTACCCGCCGATGCCCGCGGCGGCGTCGGTCCGCGCGCGCGCACCGGCCTGGCCCGCGAGCCACACCCGGCTCGCCCCGGCGGCCCGCAGCGCCTCGGCGACCGGCCCGGCGTGCTCGGCGTATACCTTGTCGGCCGAGCACAGACAGGCCACGGTGGCCCCGGAGGCGCTGAACGCCGCCGCGATCGACGCCGGGTCCGTGCCCGGGCCGGACGTCGGAGTCTCGAACCCGCCCGCCTGGAACAGGTTGGCGGCGAAGGTGGCGCGCGCGGTCGAGGCCGCCGCGCTGCCCAGGGTGGCCAGGAAGACCACAGGCCGGCCGCCCGTCGCCGCCAAGTGCGCGTCGGAACGGGCGCGCAGCTCCTCGAAGGTGAGGTCGTAGGTGACCTCCGGCAGCCCGGCGCCCACCGCCGTGGCGGCCTCCCCGCCGGCGCCGGCGGGGCTCGCGGCGGGCACGGGGCTCGCGGCGGGCACGGGGCTCGCGGCGGGCACGGGGCTCGCGGCGGGCACGGCGGGCCGCTCGGGGAGCTTCTCGCCCAGGTTCGGGAACTCGCTCACCCCGGTGATCGGGTCCCGCCGGTGGGCGATCGCGTCGGAGCGCGTCGCCCAGGTGGCCGCGATCCGCTCGGCGACGAGCCCGGACCGCAGGCCGGCGACGATCCCGCCGGCCCGCTCGATCTCGGTGAACCAGGCCCAGGCCGCCTCGGCGAGCCCGGCGGTGAGCGACTCGACGTACCAGGAGCCACCGGCCGGGTCGGTCACCCGGATCAGGCTCGACTCCTCCTGCAGGAGGGCCTGGGTGTTGCGGGCGATCCGGCGGGAGAAGTCGTCGGACCGGCCGAGGCGCGTGTCGAACGGCAGGACAGTGACCGCGTCGGCGCCGCCGACACCGGCGCCGAAGCAGGCCAGCGTCGTGCGCAGCATGTTCACCCAGGGATCCCGGCGGGTCATCATCGCCGCCGAGGTGACCGCGTGCTGACGCTGGGCCCGGTCGGCCGGCTCAGCGCCGCACATCTCGGCGACCCGTGACCACATCCGGCGGGCGGCCCGCAGCTTCGCGATCGAGGAGAACTGATCGGCGGTGACCGCGTAGCGAAACTCGATCTGGGCGAGCGCCTCGGCAAGGCTCAGGCCGGCCTCGGTGAGCTCCCGCAGGTAGGTGACGCCGGTGGCCAGTGACGCCCCAAGCTCCTCGGCGTCACTGCCACCCGCGCGGTGGTACGGCTGGGCGTCGACGACGAGGGCGCGGATCCCGGGGAACTCCCGCACGCACCGGCCGGCGAGCGACACCGCCTCGGCGAGGCCCACCGGGCCGCCGGCCGGCAGGCCGGTCCGCGCGGCCAGACCGATCGGGTCGGCGCCGAGGCTGCCCGTGAGCTGCGAACCGGGCAGGCCGCGGGCGGCGACGAGGCCGAAGAACTCCTCGGCGGCCGCGGCGGTGAGCTCCCCCGCGTCCAGCACGATCGGCGCGAGGTCGAGGTAGACCTCGCGCAGCACCGCGCCGAGCCCGCCGATCGGCAGACCGGCGGGCCCCAGCCGCAGCCAGAGCGAGGTGGCGCCGTTCTCCAGATCGGCGAGGACCGCTTCGGCGGCGAGCGTGGCATCGGGGTTGTCATGCAGCGCGCGGACATCCCACCCGCCGGTGCCCGCGCCCTGCGCCCGCCCACCCCGCACGAACGGGGCGAACCCCGGCAGGCCCACCCCGCCGGCGGGGGTGTTCTCGGCGGTGTAGAGCGGACGGATCCGCAGACCGTCGTAGGTCCGCGTGGCCAACAGCTCCTCGACCTCGCCGGGAGTAGTCGCCTCGGTCGCCACGCCGGACTTGCGCAGCACCTGCAGGACGAGCGTCTGCCAATCGGCGCGCGTCGCCTCCGGAAAGTCTGCGGCCAGCGACAACCCGGCCGATGGAACGCTCATGTTCCGGATCGTAGGCCCGGGGGACCCAGGCGGCCTGGAATGTACTTCCCGTCACAACGCCTTGCGCGCGTTTCGCCGGATCGTGTCCCTGCTCACGATGCCCACAGCCGCTCAGCCACCGCGGCTGTGCCGGCGGCGGACGCCTCAGCGACCGCTCTGGACGCCTCGGCCCGCTCGGCCGCCCGCGCCGCCAGGACCCGGGTCACCGCCGAGACGACCCGCTCCGGATACCAGGTCACGTCGGCCACGCTGAAGCGCAGCACCGTCCAGCGCAACGCGGCGAGGATGTTGCCGCGATGACGGTCCTGGTAGATCATCGCCGGCGGGCTGGTGGCCGAGAAGGTGTCCGCCTCCACGTCGAGTCGCTGCGCCGGCCAGGCGAGATCCAGCCGGGTGATGATCTGACCGGTCCCGTCCATGACCGGCCACTGCAATTCCACGGGCGCGAGCCCGTTGTCGGCCAACAGCAGCCGCAGCCGGGTCTCCAGGGGGGTCTCGGCCCGGCCGTCGGCCAGCGACCACCAGTCGGTCGTCTGCCGGAAACCGCGCCGCCCCTCGGCGGCCGCCCGTGCCCCCGCCAGGCTCGGCACCAGGCCGCGGTGCAGGGCTGCGTCCAGGTGGGCGACCGCCACCTCACGCGACTGGGCGGCCAGCACGAGATCCGCCAGCGTCCGCTCCGGCGAGGTGAGTGGGATCCCACCCAACTCGACGCGCTGGTCGACGTCGAGATCGCTGAAGTGCAGCCGGATCCCGCGCGGCTGGGCCCGGGTCTGCCGAGCCGGAAGAAGAAGGTGCACGGGTTCGGCGGAGCTTTCCGGAACCTCGAGCGGAAAACCGTGGAGCCGGGCGGCGGTGATCCCGCAGACGACGGCTCGGGGACGCCCGATGAGCGCGGCCCTTACCCGTGCCGAAAATGGCGAGAAGAAGACCGGGAGAATCGGCGTTGTATTTTCACCGCCGACGACCGACGCCGCGTGTCCGGGGCCCGCGGTGATGGCACCATGGCGCTTTCTTCGTCGGCGCGCGACGTCGTTCCGGACAAGTCCGGCGGATTCCTTCTCCCGGATTTCAGAATGCTCGGCGCGCCGCCGGTCCCCCGGCCGCGGGACGTCGTTGACGGAGCCGGGGAGCTCCGTCGGGCCGAGAGGTACGACGAAGACACCGCGCACCGGATGGCTCCACTGGCCAGAGTGGACGAGCTGGCGCAGCTGGCCGCGGGTCAACCCAGCGGCCATCGCCTGCCGGTAGGTGATCGCACCCCCCTGGCGACCGGCGATGCGGACCGCGGGGTCGAAACCGGGATAGCGCACGGGACGGGTCGGCGGGGACGAGGCCGAAGCGGAAAACGTCATGGACCGAGAATCCATCAGGTAGCCCCGGTAATCCAGCGCCACAGGCCACCTGTGGATAACTCCTCACAGGAGGACGACGAACGTAGGGCCCAGCGGTAACCCAGCCGGCTGTCACCGGAACCATTTCCTCAAGCTGGCTTCGGAAGCGTAGCCGCTACCTGGCCGAGTTGCTTGCGCGAATGTACGATAACGACGGCGTGCACCGTCCGATAACGTAAGATAGTCCACGGACGGCCGGTTCGACGGACGGCCGGCTGGTCAGCCACGGATCAGCAACGCGATCGCCACGGTCGCACCGAGCGTGATGACCACGCCACGTAGAACGTTCGGTCGTAGCCGGCGGGCCACCCGGGCACCGATCGTCCCACCGAGCAGGGATGCGACCACGAGGATGCCGGCGAACCCCCACGAGGCCTTCGCGGTGACCAGGAAGACCGCCACTCCCACCGCGTTGGCCCCGAACGCGAGCAGCGTCTTCAGCGCGTTGGTGCGCTGCAGGTCGTCGGTGAGCAGAATGCCCAGCACCCCAAGGAGCAGCACCCCGAGCCCCGCGCCGAAATACGATCCGTAGGCTCCCGCGACGAAGATCCCGAGCCGAGTCGGCCAGGTCACCCGGTCGGAGGCGAGCGAACCGGAGGCGGGCGACAGCAATGCGGCCGCGGGCGAACCGGATGGCCCGGATGGCGCCGACTCCGGCGGCCCGCCACCCGCCGCCGTGCTGGCTCTCCGGCGTGCCACCACGGCCGCGAGCCGGGACTGAGCCGCCAGAAGCAGACAGGAGACCAGCACCAGGTACGGAACCAGCGCCCGGAAGCTGTCGGAGGGCGTGGCCAGCAGCACAACGGCGCCGGCCAGACCGCCGAGCAGAGCCGGCGGTCCCAGGGCACGCAGCCGGACGGCCTGCCCGGCAAGCTCGCGGCGGTAGCCCAGCGCCCCACCGGCGTACCCGGTGACCAGCCCCACCGATGAGGTGATGTTGGCGGTCAGCGCCGGCAGACCGGTGGCGAGCAGCGCCGGGAAGGCGATCAGGGTCCCGCCGCCCGCGATCGTGTTCACCGCGCCCGCGAGCAGACCCGCCCCGCCCGCGAGCAGGGCATCGGCTGGTCCCACGTGTCCTCTATGCCGATGGAAGGAAGGGTGACGGGGTGACGGGTTCGGCGCAGTGCGGCCGGTCCGGCTCAGAGGTCGAACTCCTCCGGGTTGATGCCGACCGCGAAGCACGCCTCCCGCACGACGGCCTGCTCCGTCTTGTCGAAGTTGCCATCGGCCCCGCCGATGACGATCCCGATCTGGATGACCGCCCTGGCCTCCGCCGGCTTCTTCTTCGTCTTCCCGATCTCCTGGAGGATGGAGACCTTGCCGAACTCGAAATCGGCCTGCAGCTTGCCGACATAGTCGTTGAAGCGACGCTGGAGATCATCCGCGGGAAAGTTGTTGAGCACGTCGTTGGAGATGATCAGTGCGGCGACCCGCTGCCGCTCGGCCGGGTCGATGGTCCCGTCCGCCGCGGCGACCAATGCGCACATCGCCATGCTGGCATCGCGGAAGGCACCGCTCTTCAGGTCGTTTTTCTTGGCGTTCAGCTGGCCCTGCATCGTCTGGGCGGACTGACGCAGCTGGTTCCAGATCGGCACCTGGGCTCCCTCGCACGGTGACGTATCACTAGATGGTTCCTCGCAGGTCAACGCATGACCGCCCGGACATGCTCCCACCGGCTGGCCGAGGGTCAGGAACCGGCACCGCCGCGAACGCGGTTGAGCCGGTCCACCGCCGCCTGCGCGTCACCGATCGTGGCGAAGTCGACCGCGACGAACGTCGGGATCCGCCCGCGCTCCTGGCGACAACGCTGTGCCCGGGTAAACACGGTCTCGGCGGCGTTCGCGCCGAGGGCGGCACGGCGGCTGGGCGCGGCGGCGGTGAGCCAGTGGTTCATCAGGAGCAGCGAGGCACCGTCCACGCCCCGGTTGCGGGCGCAGGTTCGCAGATCCTCGGGTTTCTTCGCATCGAACGGAGTGTCCTCGGCATACCGGTAGAAGCTGCGCAGGAACGTGCCCGGCAGGTCCTGCCGCTCGGTGAAGACCACCAGGCGTCGGCCCGAGGCGACCATCTCGCGCAGGGTCGGCCATCGGCCATGCGGATCCTCCGGCGGCGTCGTCACCATCCCCGCGAGGCCCGCGGCCGCCACGCCGCCGGCGATCTCGCTCGCCGGCACCTCATTATCCTGGATGATCAGCGTCACGACCTCGGTGGGATTACGGTTCATCCAGTCCCGGACCCGAGTCAGCTCCGCCACGAAGTCGAGGGAGCCGAGCTGGCACAGGTCATGGCACAGCCAGGTGCCGGGGCGTTCCGACCGGGCGCCTCGCGTCAGCGGGGCGAGCGCGTCGCGGGTCGCGGGCGGCAGGGTCTGCAGATAGGCGTCGACCTGGGTCGGCGATGTCCAGTGGTGCACGTCGAGCAGCAGGGCGCGCACCCCCAGGTCGAGCTGGTGCGTGATCGCCGGGTCCTGGGCAGGCCCGAGAAACCGGTCCTCGCTGGTGGCCATCGCGTTGTGGGTGGCCAGGTAGCTCACCTGGTCATAGCGCCGGTCGCACAGCGCCTGCTGGCTGTTGCAGAGCTTGCGGGCCTCGGCGGCGGCGCCCGGGAAGGCCGTCCAGGTCACGATGATCATCAGGGGCGCCGCGAGGGCGAACGCCGTGGCGACCCGGCGCCGCCGGCCGGTCCGGTTCCACCGGGCGGACACCGCGACGAGCCGCGACAATCCGTAGCCGACCAGGCCGGCCACCAGCGTCCAGGCCACGATCCGCAGGAAGTCGCTCTCGAGCGTGCCGTAGGCGCGCGAGGAGAAGTCGACCAGCACTGCGCCGGCTCCCGGCGGCAGGGGCGACGACGACCTGTCCAGCGAGGTCAGCGGATTCGGCAGCGCGATGCGCAGGACGACGCCGAGCAGCCCCGCACCAACGCCGGCGAGGACCACCGCACCGGTCGCGGCCCGGACCCGGGACACCCCCCGCCGCCCGGCCAGCACGACGATGCTGACCATGGCCGCCGTCATGATCAGGGCGAGCAGGAGGGAGACCCACACCAGGGTCGCGGCGACGTCGTGCAGCCGGTCGATCGCGACGATCATCGGCCGGTCACGCAGATCCGACAGACGGACCCCGAGATCGAGGGTGGATCCGTGGAGATACACCTGGAGCCGGCCGATGGCCGTCTCGTCGCCCCGGAAGACCTCCGGACCGACCAGCGCCAGCGCTCCGGCGATGTTGCCCGACCTCAGCAGGGCGCGCAGCGGAGCCTCGATGCGCGCCCGGGTGTCGGCGTCCACCCGGTCCAGCACCACGGGCAGGACGCGGTCGGTGTCCTGCGGGGAGAGCTCGATCGTGGGCAGGGACTTCGGCGGGCGCCCGGCGGCGATGTCGTCGAGCGCGGTGACGACACCGTGGGTGAACTCCTGCACGGTGGTGACCTGGTAGCTGGTGCCGGCGCCCAGTTCACCGGCGACGTACCGGTTGGCCAGGCCCGAGATGTTGTCGAAGATCGGCCGGAGATCGACGGCGAGTTCGACGTCGTCCGTGTCGGCCCGCAGGTAGGCGACGATCCGGTTGATCTGCTCGTCGGTCATCGCCTGGATCGTCGACGGGGGCAGCACCGTGCGCAGGTTCGCGGTGACGAGGGAGCTGTCGATCGGGAGGCCGGCCAGCAACGTGTCGACCGCGGGATCGGGCAGTACCTGGGTGTAGACGCGGTCGAAGGCGTCGGCCCGGTTCAGCGACTGCGAATAGAAGGCCGGGTTCAGCACGGTCCGCCACGCGGTGATGACGACGACCAGCGGCAGCCAGCAGAGCACGACGAGGGCGACGAGGGCGACGTGCGCGAGGCGCCCCCGCTCCCCTCCTCGGCGACCCATGGCCTACCGACAGACAGGCAGACCCGGATGGGCCCGCAGACCCGGATGGGCGACGTCCGCCAGCATCTCCTCGATGCGGGCCGCAACCTCGTCCGGGCTGCCGGAACCGTCCACCGTGCGCAGTAGGCCACCCCGCTGGTAGTAGCGGCGCAGTGGTGCGGTCTCCTGCTCGAAGACCTTCAACCGGCGACGGGCGGTGTCCTCCGCGTCGTCAACCCGGTCCTCGGTGCGGGACCGGCGCCGGATGCGGTCGAGCACCTCGTCGACGTCGACGTCGAGGTCGACGACCGCGTCGAGCGGGCCGCGGGTCGCCACGAGCATCCGGTCCAACGCCTCGGCCTGGGGGTAGGTCCGGGGGAACCCGTCGAACAGGAACCCCACCGCACAGTCGACGCCGCTCTCGAGCCGGTCGGCGACGATGTCGAGCACGATCTCGTCGGGGACCAGCTCGCCCGCGCGGACGTAGCGCTCCGCGCGACGGCCCAGCGGCGTACCCGCGGCAATCTGCCGGTCGAACAGCCGGCCGGTCGAGATCGAGGGGATGCCGTGCCGGGCGCTGATGCGAGCGCCCTGGGTTCCCTTGCCGGAGCCAGGTGGACCGAGCAGCACGAGCCTCATGGCACTGAACGGTACCGCCGCAGGTCACCAGGCGGGTCGGCGAGTCCGGTCAATCGCCGCGGATCCGGCATGGAGCAAGGCAGATCACATGAATCTTCGGCCGAAAAGTGCTCCGATGTTCCGGCCGCACGCCGGGGCTGGCTGCACGCCGGGGCTGGCCGGCTCCCGGTCAGCGACGCGTCGGCGTGATGGGCTCGGGCAGGTCCGTCCTGCCCATCAGCCAGCGGTCAGTGGCGGCGGCCGCGGCACGTCCCTCGGCGATCGCCCAGACGATCAGCGACTGCCCGCGTCCCATGTCCCCGGCGACGAACACGCCGGGGACCGAGGAGGCCCACCCGGCGTCGCGCGCCACGTTGCCGCGCGCGTCCAGCTCCACCCCGAGATCGGTCAGCAGGCCGGACCGTTCCGGACCGGTGAACCCCATGGCGAGCAGCACCAGCTGGCAGGGCAGCTCGGTGTCGGTACCCTCGACCTTCTCGAACTTCCCGCCGACGAGGCGCACCTCGTGCATGCGCAGCGCCCGCACGTTGCCGTCCTCGTCACCGAGGAAGCGCTCGGTGGAGACGGCGAAGACCCGCTCGCCGCCCTCCTCGTGCGCGCTGGAGACCCGGTAGATGATCGGGTACGACGGCCACGGGTTGGCCGGGGCCCGCAGCTCCGGCGGCCGGGGCATGATCTCGAGCTGGTGCACGGAGAGCGCGCCCTGGCGGTGGGAGGTGCCCAGGCAGTCCGCGCCCGTGTCACCGCCGCCGATGATGACCACGTTCTTGCCCTTGGCGGAGATGGGCGACTCGGGCAGGTCCCCCTGCGCGACCCGGTTCGCGGGCACCAGGAACTCCATCGCCAGCTGGACGCCACCCAGCTGGCGGCCGGGAACGGGCAGGTCCCGGCCGACCGTCGATCCGCCGGCGAGGACCACCGCGTCGTGGGAGGAACGCAGCTCGTCCGCGGAGATGTCGAGGCCGACGTTGCAGGACGTGACGAACGACGTGCCCTCGGCCGCCATCTGCGCGAGCCGGCGGTCCAAGACCCGCTTCTCCATCTTGAACTCGGGGATGCCGTAGCGGAGCAGGCCGCCGATCCGGTCGGCCCGTTCGTAGACCACGACCTCGTGGCCGGCCCGGGTGAGCTGCTGGGCGGCGGCGAGACCGGCCGGGCCGGAGCCCACGACCGCCACCCGCTTGCCGGTACGCAGCGACGGCGGAACCGGGACCACGGTGCCGTCGGCCCAGGCGCGGTCGATGATGCTGACCTCGATCTGCTTGATGGTCACCGGATCGTCGCCGATGCCGAGCACGCAGGCCGCCTCGCACGGCGCCGGGCACAGCCGCCCGGTGAACTCGGGGAAGTTGTTCGTCGCATGCAGCCGCTCGATGGCGTCCACCCAGTCGCCGCGCCGGGTCAGGTCGTTCCATTCCGGAATGATGTTCCCGAGCGGACAGCCCTCGTGACAGAACGGGATGCCGCAGTCCATGCACCGGCTGGCCTGCGTGCGCAGATGCTCCTCGGGGAACGACTCGTACACCTCGCGCCAGTCGGTGATCCTGACGTCCACGGGACGGCGCTTCGGCAGCTCCCTGCGGTGCTTGAGGAAGCCGGTCGGGTCAGCCATGCCGCTCCTGTCGGGTCCGTGCGATCGCGATGATGGTCGGGTCGTGCTTGGCGGCCCGGTCAGCCACGAGCCGCCGCCATGATGACCTCGTCGGCGACGAGCCCCTGCTCCTGCGCCTGCCGGATGGCGGTCAGCACCCGCTTGTAGTCCCGTGGCATCACCTTACGGAACGACCCGCGCACGGTGTCCCAGTCGGTGTAAAGCCGGGCGGCCACCGTCGAACCGGTCTCCCGGCGGTGCCGGACGAGCAGGTCCCGCACGATCGTCTCGTCGGCGTCGTCCAGCGCCTCGACGTCCACCATCTCGGTGTTGATCCGCGCCTCGACCGGGTCGTACAGGTAGGCCACGCCGCCGCTCATGCCCGCGGCGAAGTTGCGCCCGATGGCCCCGAGCACCAGCACGGTGCCGCCGGTCATGTACTCGCAGCCGTGGTCGCCGACCCCCTCGACCACCGCGGTCGCCCCGGAGTTGCGCACGCAGAACCGCTCGCCGACGATTCCGCGGAAGAACGCCTCGCCGCCCGTCGCCCCGTAGAGCAGGACGTTACCGGCGACGATGTTCTCCTCGGCCCGCAGCGGGGACTCCTTCGGCGGGAAGACGAAGATCTTGCCGCCGGACAGGCCCTTGCCGGCGTAGTCATTCGCGTCGCCCTCGAGGGTCAGTGTCATGCCGCGGGGCGCGAAGGCGCCGAAGCTCTGCCCCGCGGAGCCGGTGAACCGCAGCTGGATCGTGTCGTCGGGCAGCCCCGCCGCGCCGAAGCGCTTCGTCACCTCGTAGCCGAGCATGGTGCCCACGGTCCGGTTGACGTTGCGGATCGGCATCTCCAGCCAGACCGGCCGGCCGTCGTCGAGCGCTCCCTCGCACAGCTGGATCAGCGAGTTGTCCAGCGCCTTGTCCAACCCGTGGTCCTGGCTGGACGTGCAGTTCAGCGAGCCGCCGAAGGGCCGCTCCGGGGTGTGCAGCAACGGGGTGATGTCGAGGCCGGAGGCCTTCCAGTGGTCGACGGCGGCGCGGGCGTCGAGCAGGTCGACCCGGCCGACCGCCTCCTGCAGGCTGCGGAAGCCCAGCGCGGCGAGGTAGGTGCGCACCTCCTCGGCGATGAAGGTGAAGAAGGCCTCGACGAACTCGGGCCTGCCGGTGAACCGCCTGCGCAGTTCCGGGTTCTGGGTCGCCACACCGACCGGACAGGTGTCGAGATGGCAGACGCGCATCATCACGCAGCCGGCAACCACCAGCGGGGCGGTGGCGAAACCGAACTCCTCGGCCCCCAGCAGCGCCCCGACGATGACGTCGCGGCCGGTCTTCAGCTGCCCGTCGACCTGCACGACGATGCGGTCGCGCAGGCCGTTGAGCAGCAGCGTCTGCTGGGTCTCGGCCAGCCCCAGCTCCCAGGGGGCACCCGCGTGCTTCAGCGAGGTCAGCGGCGAGGCGCCCGTCCCGCCGTCGTGCCCGGAGATCAGCACCACATCGGCGTGCGCCTTGGAGACCCCGGCGGCGACCGTGCCGACGCCGACCTCGGCGACCAGCTTGACGTGCACCCGGGCCTTGGGATTGGCGTTCTTCAGGTCGTGGATGAGCTGGGCGAGGTCCTCGATCGAGTAGATGTCATGGTGCGGCGGCGGGGAGATGAGCCCGACACCGGGCGTCGAGTGCCGCGTCTTCGCGATCCACGGGTAGACCTTGTGGCCAGGAAGCTGCCCCCCCTCCCCGGGCTTCGCCCCCTGGGCCATCTTGATCTGGATGTCGTCGGCGTTGGCGAGGTACTCGCTGGTCACCCCGAACCGGCCGCTGGCGACCTGCTTGACCGCGGAGCGGCGCAGGTCCCCGTTCGCGTCCGGCGTGAACCGCTCCGCGTCCTCGCCGCCCTCGCCGGTGTTCGACTTCCCGCCGAGCCGGTTCATGGCGATAGCCAGCGTCTCGTGCGCCTCGGCGCTGATCGAGCCGTAGGACATGGCACCGGTCGCGAACCGCTTGACGATCTCCGAGGCCGGCTCGACCTCCTCGATCGGCACCGGCGTGCGCACCCCGGTACGCAGCTCGAACAGACCCCGCAGCGTCGCGTTCTCCCGGGACAGACCGTCGACCCGGGCGGTGTACTTCTGGAAGGTCTCGTACTGCCGGGTGCGGGTGGCGTGCTGGAGCAGGAAGACGGTCTCCGGGTTGAACAGGTGCAGCTCACCCTCGCGGCGCCACTGGTACTCGCCGCCGACCTCCAGCGTGCGGTGCGCGTGCTCGGAGGCGATCGGCGGGTAGGCCCGCCGGTGCCGCGCTGCCACCTCCGCCGCGATGACGTCGAGTCCGATGCCGTCGAGGCGCGACGGGGTACCCGCGAAATAGGCGTCGATCAGTTCCTGGGACAGCCCGATCGCCTCGAAGACCTGGGCACCGGTGTAGCTCGCCACCGTCGAGATGCCCATCTTGGACATCACCTTCAGCACGCCCTTGCCGAGCGCCTTGATCATGTTCTTCTCGGCCTGCTCCCGGGACACCCCGACGATCTCGCCCTCGGCGATGAGGCTGTCGATCGACTCGAATGCCAGGTACGGGTTGACCGCCGCGGCGCCGTAGCCGGTGAGCAGCGCGATGTGGTGCACCTCACGGGCGTCGCCGCACTCGACGATGAGGCCGACCTTCGTCCTGGTCCGCTCCCGGATCAGGTGGTGGTGCACGGCGGCGGTCAGCAGCAGCGACGGGATCGGGGCCTTGCGCGTGTCGGAGTCCCGGTCGGAGAGCACGACGATGCGGGCACCGTCGGCGATGGCCTCGCTGACCCCGGCGCAGATTTCCGCCAGCCGGGCGGCGAGCGCCGCGCCGCCCCCGTCGACGTCATACAGGCCACGGACCGTCACCGAGGCGAAGCCGGGCATGTCACCGTCGTCGTTGATGCCGATGATCTTCGAAAGCTGGCTGCTGCTGATCACCGGATAGGGCAGGTGCACCATCCGGCAGGACGCCGGGGATGGCGCGAGCAGGTTGCCCTCCGGGCCGAGCACCCGGCCCAGGCTCGTCACCAACTCCTCGCGGATCGCGTCCAGCGGCGGGTTGGTGACCTGCGCGAACAACTGGGTGAAGTAGTCGAACAGCAGCCGGGGACGGCTGGAGAGCACCGCCACCGGCGTGTCGGTGCCCATCGAGCCGATCGGCTCCGCGCCCGTGCGCGCCATCGGCGCGACGAGCACGCGCAGCTCCTCCAGCGTGTAGCCGAACACCTGCTGGCGACGCAGCACCGAGGAGTGCCCGTAGAGGAGCTGCTCCCGCTCGGGCAGGTCGTCCAGCTCGATCAGACCGGCGTGCAACCACTCCGCGTACGGCGCCGCGTTCGCGAGCTCGGACTTGATCTCCTCGTCGCTGACGATGCGCCCCTCGGCGGTATCCACCAGGAACATCCGCCCCGGCTGGAGCCGGCCTTTCTGCACCACCTTGTGCGGCGGGATGTCGAGCACGCCCACCTCGGAGGCCATCACGACCAGGCCGTCGTCGGTGACCCAGTACCGCGAGGGCCGCAGCCCGTTACGGTCGAGCACCGCCCCGATGACCGTCCCGTCGGTGAACGCGATGGAGGCCGGGCCGTCCCACGGCTCCATCAGCGTGGAGTGGAACTGGTAGAAGGCGCGCAGCGCCGGGTCCATCTCGGTGTGGTTCTCCCACGCCTCGGGGATCATCATCAGCACCGCGTGCGGCAGGCTGCGACCGCCCAGGTACAGCAGTTCCAGGACCTCGTCGAAGCTCGCCGAGTCGCTCGCCCCGTCCGCGCAGACGGGGAACAGCCGGGAGAGGTCACCGGGGATCAGGTCGCTGGCGAGCAGCGCCTCGCGGGCCCGCATCCAGTTCCGGTTCCCGCGGACAGTGTTGATCTCCCCGTTGTGGGCGACGAACCGGTACGGGTGCGCCAGCGGCCAGCTCGGGAAGGTGTTCGTGGAGAACCGGCTGTGCACCAGCGCGATGGCACTGGTGAACCGGGGGTCGTCGAGGTCGGGAAAGTAGGCCGAGAGCTGGTGGGTGGTGAGCATCCCCTTGTAGACCAGGGTCCGCGACGACAGCGACGCCAGGTAGACGCCGGTCTCCCGGCGGATCCGCTTGCGGGCGCAGAACGCCCGACGTTCGAGGTCGGCCTGGTCGAACCCGTTCCCCGCGCCGCCCTCAACCGGACCGGCGGCGGGCAGACTGCCGGGCAATGCGAGGAACAGCTGCCGCATCCGCGGCTCAACCTCGTGGGCCGCGTGCCCGACGATGTGGCTGACGACCGGCACCTCACGCCAGCCGAGGACCCGCAGCCCCTCCTGGCGGACGATGCGGCTGATGGTGCGCACGGCTTCGTCCCGCTCCCCCGAGACCTGCGGCAGGAAGGCGATCCCGACGGCGTAACGCCCCGGGGCGGGCAGCGTGAAGTCGACGACGTCACGCAGGAACAGGTCGGGGACCTGCACCAGGATGCCGGCTCCGTCGCCGGTGTCCGGGTCGCTGCCCGAGGCACCCCGGTGGTCGAGGTTACGCAGCACGGTCAGGCCCTGCTCGACCAGCTCGTGACTGCGCCTGCCGTGTACATCGACGACGAAGCCGACGCCACAGGCATCGTGTTCGAAGGTGGGGTCGTAAAGACCTTGCGCACTCGGCATCCGGCGAAGTCCTGTCCATCTTCAGGGGCTGAAGGGGGTGCGGACAACGCTGTCCGAGTGGTGTGACGGCACGGCGACGCTGGCCCGGCGCCCCGTGTCTCTACCGAGTGTGCCACGCGGCCCGCTCATGCGCCGCGATCAAATATGTCCAGGAGATCACCGCCAGATGACGTCATACCTCCCCGCCCGGCCTCGGTCACTACAAGTAGGGGAAGGTCGACGGTCCAGCCGACGCCCGGGGCCCCGCCGGAGACGGCGTCTCCGGCGTCTCCGGCGTCTCATCAGGGCAGCTGCGGCTCCTCCGGCGGAACGGCCGACGTGTGCCCACCGCTCGCCGGCAATCTCGTCGCCAGGCCGCGGCTCTGCTGCGAACCAGCCGGTACGCCGGTGGTGGCAGTGGTGGCAGTGGTGGCAGTGGTGGCGGTAGTGGCGGTGGTGGCGGTGGTGGCGGTAGTGGCAGTGGTGGCGGTCGACCCGGAGGCATCGGGCACCGCGGCGGCGGGCACCGACCCGGCGGAACCAGGATCGGCCGGATCGGGACCGCCCAGATCAGGATCGACCGAATCGGGACCGACCGAATCGAGAGCGGCCGAATCGGGACCGGCCGAATCGGGAGCGGCCGCCCGCTGGTCGGCGGTACCGGCGGTCGTCACCGTGGACCGCGCCGCGGGCCGGGAACGGGCGATTCCGAGGGCCTCCTGCTCCTCCCTGGACAGATTCGGATCCACGGGACTGCGGGTGACCGCCAGCGCCAGCAACGCCCCCAGACAGACGACGATCGAGGTCCAGATGTTGACCCGCAGCCCGAGGATCTGGTTCGCCGTGTCGATGCGCAGCATCTCGATCCACAACCGGCCGAACGTGTAGAGCGCGACGTAGAGGCAGAACAGCTTGCCGCGGCCGAGCCGGTGCCGCCGATCGACGACCAACAGGATCCCGGCCACCACCAGGTTCCACAGGCACTCGTAGAGGAAGGTCGGCTGATAGGTGGACACGCCGGGGATGATCTGGTGCTTCTCGTCGATGCGCACCGCCCAGGGCAGGGTGCTCGCCTTGCCGTACAGCTCCTGGTTGAACCAGTTGCCCCAGCGTCCGATCGCCTGGGCCAGGATGATGCCCGGCGCCGCGGCGTCGCCGAACAGGGCGAGGCTGATGCCGTAGCGCCGGGTCGCCAGCCACGCGCCGAAGGCCCCGCCCGCGATGGCGCCCCAGATACCCAGCCCGCCGTTCCAGATCTTGATGACGTCCAGCACGTTGCCGTCCCGGCCGAAATAGGCGGCCGGAGTGCTGACCACGTGGTAGACGCGGGCGCCGACGATGCCGAACGGGACGGCCCAGTAGGCGACCTCGCTGGCCACCATGGGATCCATGCCGCGAGCGCGCAGCCTTCTTCCCGTCACGAATACGGCGACGAAGACGCCAATAATGATCATCAGGGCGTAGGCACGCAGCGGCACCGGCCCGAGATGCACCACGCCACGCGATGGGCTAGGAATAGCGGCGAGAACCACGGTCGCCAGGCTATCCCGTGGACCCGTCCATCACGCGCGGGGTGCCCCGGCCACGTGTCGCACAGTCACGTGTCGCACAGTCACGTGTCTCGCTCGGTGCGCGGCGGGATGATATATGCGGCGCTCGATGTGGGCAATACTCGATGTGGGCGACAGATGTGACGGCCGGGTCGGGGCGGCCGGGAGTTCACGCCGGAACGGGAGCGCGCACCCCTCCGGCGAGTTCCGCGGCGAGCCGACGGATTCCGGCGAGGCCCGCTGAGGCGCCGGCTCCGGAACGTTCCGCCTCAAGCAGGACCTTCACCAGCGCGGAGCCGACGATCACACCGTCGGCGAAGCCCGCGACCTCGGCGGCCTGCGCCGCGGTGCTCACCCCGAGCCCCACCGCCACCGGGAGCTCGGTGGCGGCCCGCACCCGGGCGACCAGATCGGCCGCCCGCTCGCCGACCGCCGCCCGGGTCCCGGTGACACCCATCAGCGAGGCGGCATAGACGAAGCCGCGCGCGACGCCGGCGACCAGCCGGAGACGGGTGTCCGAGGAGCTGGGAGCGACGAGGAACACCGGGGCCAGGCCGTGCGCGGCGCACGCGTCGAGCCAGGGCCCGGCCTCCTCGGGCGGCAGGTCCGGAGTGATTGCTCCGGCGCCCCCGGCGGCGGCCAGATCGGCCGCAAACGAGGCCGCGCCGTAGCGGTCGATCGGGTTCCAGTAGGACATGACCAGGGCCGGGGCCCCCGTCGCGGCGACGGCCTCGACGGTGCGGATCACGTCCCGCGTCGTGACCCCGCCGCGCAGGGCCGCATCCGCCGCGTCCTGGATCACCGGACCATCCATGGTGGGGTCGGAGTAGGGCAGGCCGACCTCAACAACGTCGACTCCCGCCGCCACCATGGCCCGCATGGCCTCGATCGCCCCGTCCACCGTCGGGAATCCCGCGGGCAGATAGCCGACCAGCACCGACCGCCCCTCCTCGCGGGCCGCCGCGAACACTGCGTCCAACCGACTCTGCACCGTGCGTCCGTTCCGTCGAGCCCGAGGGCCTTTATGGCCTGTCTGTCCTGCGCGTTCTGTGCGTCCTACGCGTCCCGTGCGTCCCGTCTTGGTTGCTGCCGGTCCCGAGACAGGATCCCTCAGGGTCCCTCAGACCGGTCGCGCCGGACCGCCGACGGGGCCCCCGCCGGCATCGGCCTCGTCGAGGAGGTCGAACCAGCGGGCGGCGGTGTCGACGTCCTTGTCCCCCCGACCGGAGCAGTTGACGACGACAGTCGTGCCCGGACCGAGCTTCCGGGCGACGTCGAGGGCACCCGCGAAGGCGTGCGCGCTCTCGATCGCGACCAGGATGCCCTCGGTACGGGCCACCAGCGCGAGCGCCTCCATCGCGGCGGTGTCGTCCACGACCCGATAGCTCGCCCGACCGGTCTCGTGCAGCAGGGCATGCTCGGGGCCGATGCCAGGGTAGTCCAGACCCGCCGAGATCGAGTGGGAGACCTGGGTCTGCCCGAACTCGTCCTGCAGCAGGAACGTCCGCATGCCGTGCAGCACGCCCGCGGAACCGCCGGCGATCGCCGCGGCGTGCCGACCGGTGGCGACCCCGTCCCCCCCGGCCTCGCAGCCGATCAGCGCGACCTCGACGTCGGGGATGAACGGGTGGAAGATGCCCATCGCGTTCGAGCCGCCACCGACGCAGGCGACGACGGCGTCGGGCAGTCGGCCGACACGATCGAGCACCTGGGCGCGCGCCTCGACCCCGATGATCCGCTGGAAGTCGCGGACCAGCATCGGGAACGGATGCGGGCCCATCACCGACCCGATGCAGTAATGGGTCGTGTCAACGGTGGCCACCCAGTCGCGCATGGCCTCGTTGATGGCGTCCTTCAAGGTTCGGCTGCCGGAGGTGACCGCAACGACCTCGGCGCCGAGCAGGCGCATCCGGGCGACGTTTAGGGCCTGCCGGCGGGTGTCCTCCTCGCCCATGTAGACGACGCAGTCCAGGCCGAGCAGGGCGCAGGCGGTGGCCGTGGCAACACCGTGCTGACCGGCTCCGGTCTCGGCGATAACCCGGGTCTTGCCCATCCGCCGGGTCAGCAGGCACTGCCCGAGGACATTATTGATCTTGTGGGAACCGGTGTGCGCAAGATCCTCACGCTTGAGCAGGATGCGGGCACCGCCAACGTGCGCGGTGAGCCGGTGGGCGTCGGTGAGCGGAGTGGGCCGGCCCGCGTAGCTCGCCAGCAGCCCGTCCAGTTCCGCGGTGAAGCCGGGATCCACCCTGGCCGCCGCGTAGGCTGCGGTGAGCTCGTCCAGCGCCGCCATGAGGGCCTCGGGGACGAAACGACCACCGAAACGCCCGAAGTGCCCCGAAGAGTCGGGGAACGCCTGCCAGCTCGACGTGTCCGGACGGACCGGACCGGAGCCCGACGGCGTCCCGGTTCCGGCGGCCGCGGGGCGAACTGACTCGGCAGCGGTTCGGGTGGTCACGGTGCGACTGTATAGGGCCGAGCCCCGGATACCGGGGCACGGGCGCCGGCGGCCTCAGCGCCCGACCCGGGCCGCCGGATGCGCGCCGGCCGCCACCAGATCGGCGACCGTCTGACGAGGATCGCCGGTGACGGCTGCCTCGCCGACCAGTACCACGTCCGCCCCCGCAGCGGCGTAGGCGAGCAGATCGTGCGGCCCCCGGATGCCGGACTCGGCGACCGCGAGCACTTCCGGGGGCACCATCGGCGCGAGCCGGGCGAAGGTGCTCCGATCGATCTTCAGCGTGTGCAGGTCGCGGGCGTTCACCCCGACCAGTTGGGCGCCGGCGTCCAGCGCCCGCACCATCTCCGCCTCGTCATGCACCTCGACCAGCGCCGTCATGCCCAGGGACTCGATCCGCTCGCGCAGGCCGACGAGCCGCGGCTGGTCCAGCGCCGCGACGATGAGCAGGACGATGTCCGCCCCGTGCGCCCGGGCCTCGAAGACCTGGTAGGGCGACACGATGAAGTCCTTGCGCAGCAGCGGGACGTCCACCGCGCGACGCACGGCGTCGAGGTCGGCCAGGGAGCCGCTGAAGCGCCGTTGCTCGGTCAGGACACTCACCGCGGCGGCGCCCGCCGCCTCGTACTCGGTGGCGAGGGCAGCGGGGTCGGTGATGGTCGCCAGCTCCCCCTTCGAGGGGGAACGGCGCTTCACCTCGGCAATCACCGAGACCCGGGAGTCCCGGAAGACGGCAAGCGCGTCCTTCGGGTCGGGAACGCGTTCCACCCGCCGCTTGAGATCTGCCAGAGAGGTCTGTTGCTCGCGGGCGGCAAGATCGATCCCGACCCCGTCGAGGATCTCGGTGAGAACGCTCATCGCCCCGCGCTCGCGACTGTCGCGGTCATGCCGCCGATGGTAGGCCAGGCAGGCACGGTGTGCCCGGCCCCCCCACATGCGGCTACGATCCACGACTCCACATAGTTGACTTTCCCGTGAGGAATCGGGTAGCGGCCCGAACGCACCCATCTTCACGGACGCTGCACTGTCAGCCACTTCGGATCCGCCTGCACCGATCAGCTACGGTCCGCAATCGATCTTGCGTCGTGAGCCCGTTGACAGAGTAACGCGACGAGGCCGGTGAACCACCGTGTGCAGAGGCACCACCGGGTTACCACCTCGATCGTCGGGCGACGACATCACGAGATCCGGGCGGCCGCACGACAGGTTCTCGGGATCGGCGGCCGCAACGCGCCGCGCACACTCGGGACCGCCGCGCCTTCGCCGACCGGAAACACGCATGGCACGCCGCACATGTCCTCGGGCGGACCCGAACCCTCGGGCGGACCCGGGCAGCGCCCCAGGGACGGCGTGGCGGGCTGGCGTCGATCGTCGGCGCCCCCTATACTCGAACATGAGTTCGACACCGAGGAGAGTTCCGATGGACAGCCGCCCCCTCTCGTCCCCCCTCTCGTCCCCCCTCGGCGCCGCCCGGGTGCCCGCGGCGCGCGACGCCCCGGGCGCGCACCGGCGGCCCCGCCTCGAGCCCGAGCTCGCCGAGCAGCTCGACGAGCTGTCCCGCTGCCTGATCCGGATGGACGCCGTCATGATGATGCTCGAAGCCGACCTGGACCGCCGGGCGCTGGCTCTCACGGAGCTGGTCGACCCGTTTCCCGACCTCCCACCCGCGGACCTGGCGCCCGCCGACCCGCTGGCCGACCCGCTGGCCGGTGGCGCTCCCGGTTCCGGCTGGCCGGCCCGCCAAGCCGGGCGTCGCGGAGACGCCAGGTGATCAGGTCGGGTCGTGGCCCCGCTCGATCGCGTCCCAGGCGTCGGCCGGAGTGGCATCGCGGGCCTGGTAGCGGCCGGACATTGCGGGCCATGACCGGCCGCGCAGGACGACGAGGGCGCCGACGAGGATGAGCAGCAGCCCGCCCGCAAACGACAGCCAGGGAGCGATCGTCTGGCTGACGTCATCGATCCGCGCCTGGCCACCGGGCACGAGCTGGCGGACCTGATCGGTCTCGCGCAGCGTCGGGAGTGGATCCCAGCCGATGCGTCCGGCCACGTAGGCGATACCGGCCCCGGCGGCCGCGGTGAGCACACCGATGACCAGCCGCCCGATGCGCCGGGTGGCCACGATCGCCACGGCCGCGGCAAGCCCGACCAGGGCGAGAGCGGTCGCCGTCGATGCGAGCGCCCCGCCGGTCCAGTGCACGGCGAGTGGCGCCGCGACGGCGCCGCCGTCCGCCCCACCGCGGGGCCCGCTCACCCGAGCGGACACCCAGGTCGCACCGCCCGACACGAGCACGACGCCGGCACCGAGCAGACATCCCAGCACCGCGAGGGTGCGTTCCCGGTGGCCGCGTCGCATCGCCTCGGCCGCGTGCACATCGCCTCCGGGACGGTGGCCCGGCGAAGGCGGCTCCGCGGTGCCGGCCCGGTCGCGCGGGGAGGATGGGCGCCCCGCGGGGGGGGACCCTGCGGCCGTCATGACGGCGGTCGCAACGACTCGGCGACCTCGACGGCGCGCAGGACGGCGGCGGCCTTCGCGCGGCTTTCCAGATCCTCGGTGTCGGGATCGGAATCCGCGACGATGCCGGCTCCGGCCTGAACGTAGGCCATACCGTCGCGCATCACTGTGGTGCGGATCGCGATCGCGGTGTCCAGATCACCGCCGAAGTCCAGGTAGCCGACCACGCCCCCGTACAGGCCCCGCCGGGTCGGCTCCAGCTCGTCGATGACCTCCATCGCCCGCACCTTGGGCGCCCCCGAGAGCGTCCCCGCCGGAAACGTCGCGGCCAGCACGTCCACGGCGCTGCGGTCCGGAGCCACCTCACCGATCACCGTGGAGACAATGTGCATGATGTGCGAGAACCGTTCGATGGCCGCGAACTCGACGACCCGGACCGAACCGGGGTTGCAGACCCGCCCGAGGTCGTTGCGGACCAGGTCGACCAGCATCACGTGCTCGGAGCGTTCCTTCGGATCCGCGAGAAGCTCCGCCGCAAGCTCGGCGTCCTGTTCGGGAGTGCCTCCCCGGGGCCGGCTGCCCGCGATGGGGTGCAGCAACGCCCGGCGGCCGGTGACCTTGACGTGCGCCTCCGGGGAGGATCCGACGACGTCGTGGTCGGCGAAACGCAGCAGGTACATATAGGGACTCGGATTCGAGGTCCGCAGCACCCGGTAGACGTCGAGCGCATCCGCGGTCGTCCGCCGTTCGAAGCGCTGCGAGACGACGATCTGGAAGCACTCGCCGGCGCGGATCTCCTCGATGGCCCGCTCGACCGCGGTCTGGAAGGCACCGGGAGGCGTGGCGGAGACGAAGTCGCCGACCCCCGCGGCGGTGCCCGCCGTGGTCGCCACGGTCGGCTCGTTCCACTTCGCGAGATCGCTGGTCATGGCCTCCAGCCGGGCCACCGCGTCGTCGTAGGCGGCGTCCAGGTCGATCCCGGCCGGGTGTGCGGCGGCGTCCGCGTCCCCACCGGTGGTGCCGGTGGCGCCTGCGTCACCGGCACCATTCCCGCGGCCGGTGAAGACGTTGGCCACCAGCAGGCAGGAACCATCCCGATGGTCCAGCACGGCGAGATCGGTGGTGAGCAGCATGCGCAACTCGGGAAGGCCGAGGTCGTCGACGGCGTGCGCGGGGAGCCGCTCGATGCGGCGCACGATGTCGTAGCCGAGATAGCCGACCAGACCACCCATGAGCGGAGGGGCCTGTGGGCTGTTCGAGGCCTGCAGAGTGCTCTCCACCGCACGCAGGATGTCGAGCGGGTCACCGTCGACCGGCACTCCGGGAGGCGGCGCACCGTCCACCCACACCGCCTGCCCGTCGCGCTCGGTCAGCGTCGCCGCGGCCCGCACACCGATGAACGAATACCGCGACCACACCCCGCCATGCTCCGCCGATTCCAGCAGGAACGTCCCGGGGCCGCCGGCGAGCTTGCGGTAGACGCCGACGGGTGTCTCCCCGTCGGCGAGCAGCCGACGGGTGACGGCGACGACCGGATGCGCCGCCGCCGCGGCCCGGAACTCCTCCCGGCCGGGGATGATCTGCCCGGTCGTCATCGGTCCGCGCCGGCCTTGCTCACGCCGGCCCTGTCCACGCCAGCGGGGTCACCGGCGGCACCGGAAACGCTGGCGGCACCGGAAACGCTGGCGGCACCGGAGAGGTCGCGGGGCCGGGCGGTATCCGCGGCCTCGACGGTCACCGTGGGCAGAAGATTGCCGTCGAAGCAGGTCCGCGTGCCCGTGTGGCAGGCCGGGCCCACCTGGTCCACCCGGACGAGGACGGTGTCCCCGTCGCAGTCGAGCGCGACCGACCGCACCCATTGCCGGTGCCCGCTGGTCTCCCCCTTGACCCAGTACTCCGCGCGGCTGCGGCTCCAGTACGTGGCCCGGCCCGTGGTGAGGGTCCGGTGCAGCGCCTCGTCGTCCATCCACCCGAGCATCAGCACCTCGCCGGTGTCGTACTGCTGGGCGACGGCGGGGAACAGGCCCGCGTCGTTGCGGCGCAGCCTACGGGCGATGGCGGGATCCAGAGCGGAAGGGCGAATGGTCACCCCACCATTCTGCTCGCGCCCGGCGCCGCAGCGGTGCCGGGCGACGGGCCGCCCGCCGCTCCCGTCCCGACCCCCGCCGCCCAGGATCGGTGCAGGCGCTGGTACACGCCGCGCATCGCGATCAGATCCCGGCGCGGACCGCGCTGGACGATCCGTCCGGCGTCCACGACGACGACGTCCTGTGCCGCCTCGGCCGTCGGCGCCCCGTCGGCGCCCCGTCGGCGGACGCGCCTGGTCAGCGCACGGGTACACCCGCGCCGCGCAGCGCCGTCTTCACCTCGCCGATGCGCAGCTGCCCGAAGTGGAACACGCTCGCCGCGAGCACCGCGTCCGCGCCCGCGTCGATCGCCGGCGCGAAGTGGGCCAGGTCGCCGGCCCCGCCGCTGGCGATCACCGGGACATCGACCTCGGCACGCACCGCGCAGATCATCTCCAGGTCGTAGCCGTCCCGTGTGCCGTCGGCATCCATCGAGTTGAGCAGGATCTCCCCGGCGCCGAGCTCGACCACCCGCGCCGTCCAGGCCACCGCGTCGATGCCGGTGCCCTTGCGGCCGCCGTGCGTCGTGACCTCGAAGCGCGGACCGTCGGGACCGGGTGGGCGCCGGGCGTCCACCGAGATGACGATGCACTGGTTACCGAACCGGTGGGCGCACTCGCGCACCAGCTCGGGCCGGGCCACCGCCGCCGTGTTGATGCCGACCTTGTCGGCCCCCGCCCGCAGCAGGCGGTTCACGTCGTCGACCGAGCGGACCCCGCCACCCACGGTCAGCGGGATGAACACCTGTTCGGCGGTCCGCCGCACGATGTCATAGGTGGTCTCCCGATCGCCGCTGGACGCGGTGATGTCGAGGAACGTCAGCTCGTCGGCACCCTCGGCGTCGTAGAGGCGCGCCATCTCGACCGGGTCGCCGGCGTCGCGCAGGTCCGTGAAGTTCACGCCCTTCACGACCCGGCCGGCGTCAACGTCGAGGCAGGGAATCACCCGGACCGCGACGCTCATCGACCCACCGCACCCGCACATCCGTTTCCGATATTCCCGATATTCCCGGCAACGGCCAGGGCCTCGGGCAGCGTGAAGGCGCCGGCGTAGAGCGCCTTGCCGATGATCGCGCCCTCCACTCCGGGCACCACGGCGATCGCGGTGAGGTCGTCGAGCGTGGCCACGCCGCCGCTGGCGACCACCGGCCGGCTGGTGGCCGCGGTCACGGAGCGCAGGAGCTCGACGTTCGGCCCGGTGAGCGTGCCGTCTCGGCGCACATCCGTCACCACGTACCGGGCGCAGCCGTCGGCGTCGAGGCGGGCGAGCACATCGAACAGCTCGCCACCGTCCCGCGTCCAGCCCCGGGCCGACAGCGTGGTCCCCCGGACGTCGAGACCGACCGCGATACGGTCACCGACCCGGTCGATGGCCCGGCGGACCCAGTCGGGATCCTCGAGCGCAGCCGTGCCGATGTTGACCCGGGCCGCGCCGGTGGCCAGCGCCGCGTCGAGCGATGCGTCGTCGCGGATGCCGCCGGAGAGCTCGACGGCCACGTCCACCGCGCGTACCACCTCGGCGATGAGCTCCCGATTCGACCCCCGGCCGAAGGCAGCGTCGAGATCGACCAGGTGGATCCACTCGGCGCCGTCGCGCTGCCAGGTCAGCGCCGCCTCCCGCGGGTCGCCGTACGAGGTCTCGGAACCGGCCTCGCCCTGGACGAGTCGGACGGCCCTGCCGTCGGCCACGTCCACGGCGGGCAGCAGAGTAAGCGTCACATCGGCCACCCTACGGTCCAGCGGGGCGCTGGAGCCGCCCTAATTACAGGACATCCGCATTACAGGACATCCGCCCTCGCGTTCACGCTCACTCAGACCAGGGCTCGCTCAGACCAGGCTGCCGAGCCAGTTCGCCAGCAGGTGCGCTCCGGCATCCCCGGACTTCTCCGGGTGGAACTGGGTCGCGGCGAGCGCACCCCGTTCGACGGCGGCGGCGAACGGCTCGCCGTGCTCCCCCACGGTGTCCCCGGCGGCCGGATCGGCCTTCGCCGCGTACGAGTGGACAAAGTAGAACCGCGTGTCCGCGGGCAGTCCGGCGAACAGGATCGATCCGGCGGGCGGCGCCACAGTGTTCCAGCCCATGTGCGGCAGGATGTCGGCGGCGAGCCGGCGGACCTCGCCAGGGATCACGCCGAGCCCGACCGTCCGCACCCCGTGCTCGTCACCGAGCTCGTACAGCACCTGCATCCCGACGCAGATCCCGAGCACGGGCCGTCCCGCCGCTACCCGCTCCCGCACCACGGGCGCGGCGCCCACGGCGTCGATGCCTGCCATACAGGCCGCATAGGCGCCCACGCCCGGTACGACCAGGCCCGCCGCGCCGCGGGCCACGTCAAGATCCGCGGTCACCGTCACGTCGGCGCCGACTCGGGCGAGCGCGCGCTCGGCCGACCGCAGGTTTCCCGAGCCGTAGTCCAGGACAACCACCCGGGGACGCCGGCCGGGTCCGTCTCCGCTCACAGCACACCTTTCGTGGAGGGTATCCCGGCGACGCGGGCGTCGAGCGCCACCGCGTCGCGCAGAGCCCGCGCGACCGCCTTGAACTGGGCCTCGACCACGTGATGGGCGTTGCGGCCGGACAGCACCCGCACGTGCAGCGCGAGCCGGGCGGACGCGGTGATCGACTCGAAGATGTGCCGGGTCAGCGTCGTGTCGTAAGTTCCGATCATCCCGACGAGATCCGGTTCGACGTGCACGCAGTACGGCCGGCCGGACAGGTCGACGGCGGCTTGGGCGAGCGCCTCGTCCAGCGGGACGGTGGCATCCCCGAACCGGCGGATACCCGCCTTGTCGCCGAGCGCCTCGCGCAGGGCGGACCCGAAGGCGATCGAGGTGTCCTCGACGGTGTGGTGGGCGTCGATGTGCAGATCCCCCCGGGTACGCACGGTGAGGTCGAACCCGCCGTGCTTGCCGAGCTGGGACAGCATGTGGTCGAAGAACGGGACGCCGGTGTCCGACGAGGAGATTCCCGTCCCGTCGAGGTCGAGCTCGACCAGGACGTCCGACTCCAACGTCTTGCGTTCGATTCGCGCGGTGCGTGCCATCGGGGGCTTCCTCGGTCTCTGTAGATCTCAGGCCGGGCCAGGGGCTCAGGCCGGGCCAGGGGCTCAGGCGGTGGCGAGGCTGATGACACCGTCCGCGCCGATGACGCTGCCGGTGAGAGTTCTGCCCAGCGCCCCGAGAAACGCGTCCACCTCGTTCGGCAGCCCGGCGGTGACCCGCAGCCAGCCGGTCAGACCGACATCGCGGACCAACACTCCCGCGTCCAACAGGCTCTGCCACACCGCCCGCTGATCGGCGAACCGGCCGAAGAACACGAAGTTGGCGTCGCTCGGAGCCAGCCGCAGACCGAGCGCCGGCAACTCCCGGACGATGCGGTCGCGCTGGGCCTTGACCGCCTCCACCGTGCCGAGCAGCTCGTCGGCGTGCGCGAGCGCCGTGCGCGCGACGGCCTGGGTGAAGCTCGACAGGTGGTAGGGCAGCCGCACCAGGTACAGCGAGTCCACCACGGCGGGGTGCGCGGCAAGATAGCCTACCCGGGCACCGGCCAGCGCGAACGCCTTGCTCATTGTCCGGGTGACGACGAGCCGCGGATGACGGGGCAGCAGCGTCAGCGTGCTGGGCACGCCGGCCCGGCGGAACTCGGCGTAGGCCTCGTCGACGACGACCATGCCGCTGCCGGTGGCCTCCACCGCCTCACAGGCGGCGGCGACGACCTCGGGCGGCAGGGCCGTGCCCGTCGGATTGTTCGGTGAGCAGAGGAAGACCAGGGCGGGTCGGTGCCGGGCGATCGCGTCGGTGACCACGGCCGGGGAGAGCGTGAAGTCCTCCGCTCGCTGCCCGGCCACCCACTCGGTGGCGGTGGCCAGCGCGATGAGGCGGTGCATCGAGTAGGACGGCTCGAACCCGAGCGCCACCCGACCGGGCCCGCCGAACGCCTGGAGGAGCTGCTGGAGGATCTCGTTGGAGCCGTTGGCGGCCCAGACCTGACTGGTGTGCACGCCGAAGCCGGCGTCCGGTGTCAGGTAGTAGGCGAGGTCGGCACGCAGCGCCTCGGCGTCCCGGTCGGGATAGCGGTTCGCCTCGGTGGCGGCGAGGGCCGCGGCCTTGCCGATGGCGTCGACCAGCCCGACCGACGGCGGGTGCGGGTTCTCGTTGGTGTTGAGCCGCACCGGCACGTCGAGCTGCGGAGCGCCGTAGGGCGAGAGCCCGCGCAGGCTGTCGCGCAGCGGCAGGCCGTCAGCGTCCCACGGGCGCCACGGCCGGTCCTCGGCACCGCTCCCGGCCGCCTTGAATATCATCGGAGTCGAACCTCCACCGCGTCGACGTGAGCTGTGAGGTCCTCCGCCCCGCCGAGCGCGGCGATACGCGGGGCGACGGCGGCGAGCCCCTCCCGCGTGCACTCGACCACCTGGACCTGACGTTGGAAGGCGGTGACCGCCAGACCGCTGGAATGCCGGGCGGTGCCGCCGGTGGGCAGGACGTGGTTGGACCCGGCCAGGTAGTCGCCGAGCGGGACGGGAGCGTAGTCGCCGACGAAGACCGCTCCGGCGTGGCGCACCCGGGCGGCGACCGCGGCGGCGTCCGCGGTGTGGATCTCCAGATGCTCGGCGGCCCAGCCGTCCGCCACCGCGAGACCCGCGTCGACGTCCGCGACGAGCGCGACCGCCCCCTGGCCGGCGAGCGACTCCGCCACCCGCTCCCGGTGGCGGGTGGCGGGCACCTGCTTGCCGAGCTCGACGTCGACCGCGTCGGCGAGTTCCACCGACGGGGTGATCAGCAGGCAGGCGGCCATCGGGTCGTGCTCGGCCTGGGCGATGAGGTCGGCTGCGACGAAGGCCGGATCCGCGGTGGCGTCGGCGAGGATCGCGACCTCGGTCGGGCCCGCCTCGGCGTCCACCCCGACGACCCCACGCAGCAGGCGCTTGGCCGCCGTGACGTAGACGTTGCCGGGCCCGGTGATCACATCGACCGGCGGGCAGCTCGTGGTCCCGTAGGCGGCCATCGCCACGGCCTGGGCTCCGCCGGCCGCGTAGACCTCCTCGACACCGAGCAGCGCGCAGGCGGCGAGGATCACCGGATGCGGCAGCCCGCCGTTGTCCTTCTGCGGCGGGGAGAAGACCGCGAGCGAGCCGACCCCGGCCTCCTGGGCGGGCACGACGTTCATCACGACGCTGCTGGGGTAGGCGACCCGCCCGCCCGGCACGTACAGGCCGACCCGCTCCACCGGCACCCAGCGCTGCGTCACCGTGGTGCCGGGCGCGACCTCGATCGCCACCGGCTCCCGCAGCTGCGCACGGTGCACCAGCCGAGTCCGGCGGATCGCCTCGGTCAGCGCGTCGCGCACGGCCGGATCCAGGACATCCGCGGCGGCGGCGAGAACCTGGGCGGGCACCCGCAGGCTCGGCGGGCGGACCCCGTCGAACCGCTCCGCGGCGGCGAGGACGGCCGCGTCGCCGCGGTCCCGCACGTCCGCACAGACCGGCCGGACCGCATCGACGGCGACGTCGACGTCGACGTCGGCCCGCGGCAGTAGCCGTCGGATCTCGGCTGCGGCAGGCACCGCGCCACGCAGATCAAGCCTTCTGAGCACGACAAGAGATTAGCTGGCCTCGGCGGGACCGGTAGAATCGTGTGTCCGCCGCAGGTGCGACGCTGGTTGCGTGTCCCCTCCACATACCCTGTCAGGACCGGATCACCCGGGCCGGGCGCCGGGTCCGGCCGAATCCGGCGAGTCGTTGGCGACCCTGCTGGCGGGCTACCGGGTGCATGCCCGGGCGCCTCGCGCGGCGGTGGCGGCGCTGACCGAGCAGCCACGCACCCTGCGCCAGCTGGTCCAGAGTTCGGGCCTGCCCCGACGGAGCGTGGAGGAGATCCTCGCCAGCCTCGGCGACGATCTGCGGACCGGCCCCGACGGGCGTCACGTGCTGCGCCCCGCGTCGATCGACCGCTACCGCGGCCTGATCCGCTATGACGAGCTGAGCGGACAGACTCCGCTCGATCCCCTCGCCGCCGTGATCACCCGCCACGGTCCGCTGGTCACGACCATGCATGATCTCATCGCTGCCGCGCCCCGACCGCGGGCCGACCTCGACCACGTACCCGCGACGGCGACGACCGTCGTGCGCCGGGCCGTCTGGCTGCGGACGCGTTACGACCTGCGCGGCGCGCATCTGCTGTGCATAGGTGATCATGATCTCACCTCGCTGGCGGCGGTCTCGTTGATCGACGGGCTCACCGTGACCGTCGTCGACATCGACGACGAGCTGCTCGCCTACCTGGACAGCTCGGCCCGGTCGTTGGACGTCCGGCTGCGGTGCCTCTACGCCGACCTGCGCTTCGGCCTGCCGCCGGCGGTGGTGGGCACAGCCGATCTGGCATTCACCGATCCGCCCTACACCCCGGAGGGCGTGGCGCTGTTCACCGGGCGCGGCGCGCAGGGTCTCGCGGACCGCGAACATGGTCGCGTCCTGCTGGCCTACGGGTTCAGCGACCGGGTACCGACGCTGGGTTGGAAGGTGCAGCGGGCACTGATCGATCAGGGCTTCGTGTTCGAGGCCATCTGGCCAGGCTTCCACGTCTACGAGGGCGCGGAGGCGGTGGGCGCCAGAGCCGACATGTACGTCTGCCAGCCGACCCCGGCCACCTGGAAGCAGCTGGACCGCTCGGCCACGGCGGCCACAACCGCGACGGCCGCCATCTACACCCGGGGCCGGCAGTCCACGCAGAGTCGGCCGACGCGCCTGACCGCCCCGGTCCTCGACGCGGTGGCCGCCTTCCTCGCCACCGGCCCGGCGGGTCGCGCCGTGTTCGTTGGCGAGCGGCGGGAGGTCGACGCGGTCCACGTGCGTCTCGCGACCGTGTTCGACCGGGGGCTGCCCGCGTTCGCCTCGACCGGCCCCGGCTCCTCGACCGGCCCCGGCGCCTCAACCGAGGACGGAACGGTCAGCGTGGCCACCGACCTGTCGGACGATCCGGGCCCCTGGCTGACCAGGCTCCTCCTGGCGGTCAACGCGGACCGGCTCGCCGTCGTCGTCTCCTCCGATCATCCCGATCTGGGCGTCCGCCGCCGGCGGGCCCAGGATGACCCGCTGCGGCAGCTGCGGGCGAAGTGGACCGCCACCCCCGCCCGGGACCTCGGGGACCTGCGGCTCGTGACGTTCACGGCCGTCGGCCCGGCGGCGCTCGCCCCCGCCGACCGGCTCGCCCGGTGGCTGCTGGACCGCCCGCATGGCAAGATCGGCAACGTCTGGCGGGACGGGCTCATCCGGATCGTCCGGGAGGATTCGGGGCGCACGCTCTCCCAGCGCGACGCCCGGGCCGCCGTGACCCGGGCCGCGCGCGATCCCGACCTGCTGGCCGCCCGACTGATCGATCTTCCCCGGCACGCCCTCGAGGGAATCCTCGCCGCGGTGTCGTCCGGCGACACGCTGCCGGCCGAGCCGGTGAGACCGGGCTGGATCCGGCAAAATGGGCAGACGCTGCGAAACGAGTAGATATTGACGGAATCGGAGCTGGCGACGGCGGAATCGCGGTGGCACCCGCGGGGCCGGCGGCCGGACGCGCCCGGCGCCGCCTACTGTCATGCTATGGCGACGCTTGCAGGCAACGGCTCCCGAGCACACGCATCAGACCTGCAGCGGTATCCCGATCCCGCCGGCGCCCGGGTACTGGTGGTCGAGGACGACGACGGCCTCGGTACCCAGCTCGTGCGCGGTCTGGACCGGGCCGGCTACACCGCCGACCGGGTGCGGACCGGGGAGGCCGCGCTCGCCCGGGTCGAGGGCGTGTCCCCGCCCGACCTCGTGCTCCTGGACCTGGGGCTGCCCGACATCGACGGCGCGGAGGTGTGCCGGCGCATCCGCGAGCGCGGGGACACCCCCGTGATCGTGGTGACGGCTCGGGGGGACGAGGCGGACCGGGTCGAGGCCTTGGACCTCGGTTCCGACGACTACCTGGTCAAACCATTCGGATTCGCCGAACTGCTGGCCCGGATACGGGCGGTGCGGCGGCGCGCCGCCCGGGCCACCGGTGAGAGCTCCGACGTGGTCCGGCACGGACCGCTCGTCCTCGACCGGCGCAGCCGGCGGATCTCCGTCGACGGCCGTCCGGTCCAGGTGACGGCGCGGGAGTACGATCTGCTGGCCTTCCTGGCCCGCGATCCCGGCCGGGTCCGGACCCGACGGGAGATCTTCACCGCTGTCTGGGGCGACTGGTTCGGCTCATCGAAGGTCCTCGACGTACACATCGGCGCGATCCGCCGCAAGCTCGGGATTCCCGAACTGATCGAAACGGTGTACGGGGTCGGCTTCCGCCTGGGCGGGCCGCCGACACCCGGCGCCGATCCGACCCCCGGTGACCGGAGCGCGCCACCCCTCGGCCGATGACCCGGCACATCCAATGACCCGGCGCATCCTGGCCGCCCAGCTCGCGCTCACGACGGCGCTGCTTGTCGGCCTGTGCGTCCCGATGGGGCTCGACGCCACCCGTCACGACCGGGCGCTGTTCGGCCTGCGGCTCACGGCCGCGATGCAGGCCTACTGCGCCGAGGTGAAGTGGCGGCGACTGTCCGCCGGCGCGGCCCCGCTGCCCGCCGCCGTACGCGACAGTACGGCCGTGCCACCGGACGAGCTCCGGCTGTTCGACCCGAACGGTACGCCCGTGGCCGACACCGGTGACGACATCCCGATCATGGGCTGGGATCTGGATCGGGCCCGCCGGGAGAACGTGGTCATCAACCCGAACGCGGCCAATCGACACCGGATGATCCTTGTTGCTCCGGTGTCCAACGCGCAGGGTCTGGTCGGCATCCTGGCCGTCGCGCGCAGCGATGCCGGGCTGCGCGCCTCGATCATCCACCGGTGGACGATGATCGCCCTCGCGGGCGTCCTGGTCACGCTGGCCGCATTGGGGATCTCGATACTGCTGGCCCGCTGGGTGGGCCGGCCGCTGCGCCGGCTCGAGCAGGCAGCGACCGAACTCGGTGCCGGTGATCTCACGATCCGGGCCAGAGCCGTCGGTGGCCCGCCCGAGGCACGCAAACTTGCCACGACGTTCGACGCGATGGCGGGACGGCTCCAGTTGCTGGTCGACAGCCAGCGCCGGTTCCTCGCCGACGTCTCCCACCAGATCCGCACCCCGCTGACGGCGATGCGCCTGCGCCTGGAGCTGCTGCAACAGGACGTGGACGCGGACACCACCGACGAGGTCGCGGGCACCCTGGTCGAGGTGCACCGGCTCTCCCGGATGGTCGACGGGCTGCTGGCGGTCTCCCGGGCCGAGCATGCGCCGATCCCGACCCAGCCGATCCCCCTCGCGGTCGTCGCCGAGGAACGATGCCTGATCTGGCGACCGGTCGCAGCCGCCGCCGGAGTGACGCTGACCTGCGACGTCGACGCGGACCAGGTCGTCCAGTGCACCCCGGGGCACCTGGAGCAGATCCTCGACAATCTCCTCAGCAACGCGCTGGAGGCCACCCCGTCCGGCGGCCGGGTCAGCGTCACGTCCGGGACGAACCCACCGGCCCAGCCACGCCCGGTGGGCGCCGGAGGCACCGCGGAGGCGGGCCTCGGGACGGGGAGCGCCGCGGACGAGTTGGACGAGATGAACGTCACCGGGCCGCAGAGCACCATGACGGCGGAAAGCATGACGGCGGAAAGCATGACGCGGCTCACGGTCGCCGACAGCGGACGCGGCATGAGCGCCGAGCAGCGGGCCGCCGCCTTCCGCCGGTTCAGCTCCAACCTCAGTGCCGACCAGCGAGAAGCCGACCAGCGAGGAGAGGTGCCCGGCCGGGCCGATCGGCGCGGGAACGGCCTCGGGCTCGCCATCGTGCATGCCCTGACGACCGCCGACGGCGGGACGGTCACTCTGGCCGAGGGTGACAACGGGGGTCTGTGCGTCGTCCTTGACCTGCCCCGGACACATCCAGACCGACGGCCGACGGCCGCCCGGCCGGCACCCGCGCAGAGATCCGTGGACGCGGCGGGCGGCACCCGCATCGCGGCCACGCCGGGTTCTGGGGGCACGGACGGCCCGGGCCCTCGGCGGACATCGGCCACCATCCACGAACTACTGGAAGTAGTGGATTACGTCACGACAGATTACGCCATGGCCGACGACAGGCCGTGACGACCGGACAACGGCTTCACCGGACTCCCGATTAACTAGATGATCTTTACTGGTTCTTTCCGAGCCGAGGAGCGGTCCGTAACCACAATGCGCCCCGGGCCAGTTATTTTCGAACTGAGCCACCAGGGATGGAGTTCCACTGATCATGGCAAAAAGTCCGGCACAGAAGATTCGTGAAGTCGCGACAACCGGCGTCGGCACGCTTCGCCGCGAAGGCGCAAAAAACGGCAAGGGATTGAAATCAGCCTATCTGGCCGATCCGATCCACAGCTATCTGACGGAGCACAGCTCACCTCCGGATCCGATCCTCGACGCGCTCTCCGCCGTGACGGCGACGCTCCCCGAGGCGGAGATGCAGGTACCGGCCGAGCAGGGGACGTTCCTGACCATCCTGACGGCCTCGATCGCCCCGCGCCGCGCGGTCGAGATCGGTACCTTCACCGGCTATTCCGCGCTGTGCATCGCACGGGGTCTGCCCCCCGGCGGCCGACTTCTCTGCCTGGACATCAGCGCGGAATGGACCTCGATCGCCCGCCAGTACTGGGCTCGGGCCGGTGTTTCCGATCACATCGACCTCGCCCTCGGACCGGCGGCGGACAGTCTCGGCATGCTCCCCGAAGAACCCACCTTCGACCTGGCGTTCATCGACGCGGACAAGACCTCGTATAGGAGGTATTACGAGCTTCTCTTTCCCCGGATGAACCCGAACGGGGTCATCATCGTCGATAATGTGCTGCAGTATGGGCACGTGGTGCGCTCCCACTCGGACAATCCTGCTGTCGTCGCCGTCAAACAGTTCAACGAGCTTCTCGCCGGCGACTCCCGGGTACAGGTTGTCATGCTGCCCATTGCGGACGGACTGACCATCGTCCGGAAACTGCCCTCGCCGCGGACACCCGTATAGGCTCCCCCGGCCGGGGGTCCGCGGTCGCCATGAGGAGACCGGCACCGGCCGGTGCCGGCCAGTGCCGGCGCGGTGTCACACCCCCGGCCGCGCTCCCGCCGAGGTCTGACCTCGGCAGGCGGCACCCGTGGGACGCAGGTGCCGTCGGGACAATCTTCTACGAAGAGTAGAAGGCAAGATGGTCGGGTGACCGTCACCTCGACAGGCGCGCTCCCATGCACCTGACCCAGTCGACCGACCTGGCGCTGCGGGCGCTTATGCTCACGGCCACCCGGGAGGATCGCCTCACCGTCCGCGACCTCTCGAAAGCCCTCGATGTTCCGCTCACCCACATGGCGAAGATCGTGCAACGCCTCCAGCGGCTCGACCTCGTGGTCACCGTGCGCGGGCGCACCGGCGGGGTACTGCTCGCCCCAGGCGCGACGCAGGTCACCGTCGGGCACATCGTCCGTGCCCTCGAGGGCACGGACGAGTTCGTCTCCTGCGACGGTCCCCCGTGCCCGCTGCGATGCGCCTGCCGACTGCGCCCCCTCCTGCGACGAGCCCAGGAGAACTTCCTGGTCACGCTCGACGAGGTGACCCTCGCCGAGCTCACCGACGAACCCGCCGGTGAACTCCTGCGCTCCCTCGCGCCACCGGTCCGCTGACACCCGGCCCCGCCCGCCACGAAACACCCTGGAACTATCCGGGGCTGGACGAGCGGACCCCCCCGTTCCGTCGGACCTGCGGGATAGAATCGCCTGGAACGCAGGCCGGTTACGGGAGGGATCCCCCCACAACGTCTCGGCGTCAGGCCGGCGCCTCGGACCCGAGGCCCGCCAGCACCGGCCCTTCCGCACATTCCCTCGGTTCGTTTTTCCCGCTACTGCTCCGCTTTATCGTGCTCCGCCCCGGCGAATACCCGAGGTCACCCTCGTCAGTTTCCGTAGGCGGCAATGAAGGGCGTGTCAGCCTTGATCTTGCCGAGTTTCGTGGCGCCACCCGGCTCGCCGAGCGGCGCGTCCCGACCGGGCAGGACGGCACTGAAGAACAGCGCCTCGCTTTCGATGAACTCCTTGTCCTTCGCGGGAACACGGTCGTCGCTGATGGCCGCGCCGACCGGGCAGGACACTGCGCAGGCGCCGCACTCCGTGCACTCATCCGGATTTATGTACATCTTACGGTCACCCTCGTAGATGCAATCGGCCGGGCACCCCTCCAGGCAGGAGCCGTCCTTGACATCGATACACGCGGCGGTGATGACAAATGGCATGAGAGCCCTCACTTCCGATCGACCATACCGGACCACATCCGGACGGCAGTCAATCTCATGGCTGGCCTCCGACTGCTTCTCGGCTGGTTTCGACCGAGACGGATGGCCGTGCGGCGAACCCGAATTAATGGTATAGGTTCGCGGGGCGCCGGCAGGTCGTGCACCGTGAACGGCATGTAAACAAATTATCCACGAGGCAGGCCTCATGGATATCCCCGAAATCCACTCGAAGGAAAATCTCAAAGATATTTTTATCAATAACATTATCTTGACCCGAATCACGCTTGAATACCCGCCAACATTTCCCGGAGGACGCCATCACGGTACCGACCCGGCACGAGGCAGCGGGGTAGCGGGCTAGCGGGCTAGCGGGGTAGCCCCCGGGAAAAATCCGGACGCCGGTACCCGCCGGCCGTACCCATCGGGCGTACCCACTGATCACACTCCGGGAAGGACGCTGATCATGCGACGTCACCGGCGTTCTCCAGACCCCGTCCGGGCGGGGATTCAAGATCCAGACGGAGGTTCGAGGGCCCGAGGGGCAGTCGCTCGTTGCAGGTGGGACGGAATTTCCATCCGGACGATCTCGCCGTAGGCGAGGAATCTCATGAGCACGAAGAACCAGTGCGCCGGCCACACCTGCAGTCGGACGGGGGGTTGGCCGGCAAGCATGATGACCATGCTGTCGCCGTCCACGCCGGACGCCCGCAGGTACGGGTAGCCGATATCGATCCAGCCGGTCGTGAGCGCCAGCGCGAGGCGCCAGTTCGTCAGAAAAAGATGCCCCTGGCAGACAGGGCGCCACTGGACCGCGGCGAGCGCCTCGGCGCGCCTGCGCTGGCTGCCGTTGTACAGGGCGCTGCCGAGCAGGGACGCACCGAGTAGAAGGGGACTACCGAAGGCGACGAACCACCCCTGGTTGTAGGTGACGTTCTGGCCGATGTACTGCCAGACGCGGACGGGTGCCTGGGCCAGCACGGCCTCACCCGCACCCAGCGCGATCTGCACGGGTTGTGCCCGCGGACGCCATCCGCGCGTGAGCGCCTCACCGAGTTCCGCACCGGCCAGCCAACTCTCCTCGTACGAGGTGCGCGGTCCCGGCCGCATCGGACGATGTCGGGGCAAGGTCACCAATCCCACGTCGCGCGATCGCTGTCAGCCTTGATTGTCCATCATTGCCGTTCATCAGCGGATTCCCAGCGGTCTACCTCGAGGAACAGGCAGAGATGATTCTTGATCCGTTGAGTGTGCCATGCTGATCGCCGCGATCTCGGCCGGGCGCGAACAGGCCGGGTCACCTGGTGGAACGGGTGATTGTCACAGTTGTGCCACAGCCGCCGAGACGATGCCGATCGTCAACACCGTGCTGTAATGCCCCCATGGCGACATTCGGTGCGGTGCGGCGGCACCGGGAGCGGCACAGCACGAACCGTTCGGGCTGGCTGCGCGCGGCCGTCCTCGGCGCGAACGACGGCCTGGTCTCCACCTCCAGTCTCATCGTCGGCGTCGCCGCGAGCGGCGCCTCCACCGGCGCGGTCCTGACCGCCGGGATCGCGGGTCTGACCGCGGGGGCGATGTCGATGGCGGCCGGGGAGTATGTGTCGGTGAGCTCCCAGGCCGACGTGGAACGCGCGGACCGGGCCAAGGAGAGCGCGGAGCTGGCGGCCGACCCGGTGGCCGAGCTTGCCGAGCTGGTCGGCATCTACGAGCGGCGCGGCCTTCCGCGCGACCTCGCCACGCAGGTCGCCGTGACACTGACCGAGCGGGGTGCGCTGGAGGCGCACCTGCGCGACGAACTCGGCCAGAGTGAGGCCACCCGGGCGCGCCCGGTCCAGGCCGCCGTCGCGTCGGCGGGCAGCTTCACGGCCGGCGGGCTGGTGCCGTTCCTCGGGATGTCGGCCCCGGCGGGGGCGGGCCGCCTGATGCTCGTCGTCGTGGTTACGGTGATCGGTCTCGCCGTCGCGGGCATACTCGCCGCGCGGGCCGCCGGTATGGCGCTGCTGCGTCCGACCCTGCGCGTCGTGCTGGGCGGCGCCGCGGCCATGCTGGTCACCGCGCTGGTCGGTCTGATCACCGATGCGGCCGGCGGCTGACCGACCGCCGGGACATACCTTGCCCACCACCGATCCACCGCTGGTCCGCGGGCTCATACCGTTCCTCGGTGGACGCGGGGGCGAACCATGGACCGTCGGCACCGGCGCCGCCGGGTCTGGTAGGCGGCTACATCCGGTGTTCGACGATCACGTCGGCGGTCATCGCCAGCGCGCCAGGGCTGCGCGGGCTGCGCACCACCACGAGGGCGAACAGGGCGTCGAGCACCGACAGGTGCACGATCCGGCTGGTCATCGCCTCGATGCGATACGCCGTCTCCCGACTGCCCACCACCACCGCGTGCCGCACCAGCTCGGTCAACGGTGACCGGGCAAAGCTCGTGATCGCGGCGGTATGCGCCCCGGCGTCCACGGCCGCCCGCATCGCCGCCAGTGTCTCCGCCGTCGAGCCGGTGTGGCTGACCGCAACGCACAGATCACCCGCCGCCAGCATCCGGGCGGTGACGTGCTGCACATGCGCATCCCCGGCGAACCGCGCATCGACCCCGACCGTGGTCAGCCGGTAGGCGGCATCCATCGCCAGCGGCGCCGACGTCCCCACCGCCACGAACAACGTCCGCGGCGCGGCGACGACCAGGTCGGCGATCGCCGCCAGCACGCCACCGTCGATCCCCCGCGCCGCCTCGGTCAGCGCACTCGCCGCCCCGCCGAGCACCTTCCCGGCAATCTCATCCGGGCCGTCGGCCGCGGACACCTCGTCCACCAGCTGCCGCTCCACCGGCAGCGTCTCCCGGATCAGCGCCAGCTTGAGTTCCTGGTAGCCCCGAAGCCCCAGGCTCTGGCAGAACCGCACCACCGTCGCCGGCGAGCTTCCCGACACCTGCGCCAGCTCGCTCACCGACTGGTGGATCATCGCAACCGGGTCCGCGAGGACCTGCCGCGCCACCCGCTGCTCCGCCGACGACAACGACGCCGACAAAGCCCGAATGCGCTCCAACACGGCGGGCGCGGCAGCGTCGCCCTCGACCCTCACAGTCACGTCACTAGTCACGACACGTCACGCTAAGCGCGTAGGCGCAACGGTCAGATACCCAAAGGTAAACCAAGAATGAATCTTCTACAGTAGAAGAGATCATGAAAATCCGTTTCAGTCAACCCGGTCGCTCCCGGCCAGGATGAGGGGCCCCGAGCTCGTCCGACCCTCAGCGCATGATCCCAGTATGGCCGAGGGAGTAGCGACCGGGTTGCGGCCAGACCGCGAGACCGTGCGGCTCACGGCCGACGGGGATCCGAGCCAGCAGCCGGCCGGCCTTCGGCTCCGAACCTCCGGGCCCGCCGGTGTCGAACACGTACACGACGTTGCTGCGGCGGCCGGACAGCCACAGCCGCGAGCCGTTGGCATCGACGTTGCCCATGTCCGGGGTTCCCCCACCGGGGATCGGCCAGGTGGCCACGACGGTCCGGGTGGCGAAGGAGATGACCGAGACCGAGCCCTGGTCGCCGGAGTGCGGGAACGGCGGTTTCATGGAGTCCATGTGGCCACCCCGGTTGGCGACGTACAGGAATCGGCCGTCGCGGCTCGGGTACAGGCCGTGGGTCTCCGGCCCGGTCCGGACGAAACCGACCCTGGTGAAGCGATCCCCGTCAACGAGGTGGACACCGTCGGCGTTCATGTCCGCCACGTACCAGATCCGGCCGGCCGGATCGATCTTGATGTCCTGTGGAGCGGCGTCCCGGCCGAGGTCCAGATATCCGATGACCCGCTGACGCGGGATGTCGATCTTGACGAGTCGTCCGGCGAACTCGCAGGTGGCGATCGCATAGGAGCCGTCGACGGAGAAGTCGACGTGGTTGACGCCCGCGCAGGCCGTGCCCACGTCCAGGCTGTGCCGTAGGGCGAACGTGTGCGGATCACGGAAGTCGATGTGGTGGTTCGCCTCGGCGATGACCATCGCGTTGGCCCCGTCGGGGGTGAAGTACAGGTTGTACGGGTCCGCGACCGGTACCGCGGGCCCGGCGGGCCGACCGGTCCGCGGATCGATCGGTGACAGGCTGTTGCCGCGGTTGTTGTTCACCCACAGGGTCCGCAGGTCCCAGGAGGGGACCACATGCTGAGGCTCGCGGCCGGCGGCGTAGGTGTCCACGACCCGCAGCGTGCGCTGGTCGATGACCGTGACGGTGCCGTCGCGCAGGTTCGGGACGTACACGAGAGGCGGATCGTCGCGGACCACCGGGCTCAGCATCCCGGCACGCGCGTGCGCGTACACGTCCACGACGCCGCCATCGCCACGGGGCAGGGCAGAGTCGGCTCCCCGGCCCGGCGCGGGAACGGAACCCGGCGGGCGGGCGGCACCGGCCCCCGTAGCCTGGTCGCTCCTGACCCGGATCAGCCACACCACCAGCAGTGCGACCACCAGGGCCGCCAACCCGGCCAACATGATCAGACCACGCCGCCGGGACCTGGTCCCCGGCTGGCGGCGCTGCGCTGTCGACCCCTCCGGCATGCGGCCAGAGTAGAAGGCCTGAGCGGGCGAAGCCACGATCGACGGCGCGGCCGTCCAGCTCGACCCACCAGGACTCCGCGGTACGCGGCACGCTCACACTCATCTGGCGGTGGGGGTACGCAGTGCGGGCAGGTCCCGGAGCTGGCGACGGGACGTGATGCCGAGCTTGCGGAAGATATTGCGCAGGTGGGCGTCGACGGTGCGGGGGCTGATGAACAGCCGTGCCGCGACCTCCTTTGACGTGGCGCCGTCCGCGACCAGGCGGGCGATGTGGGTCTCCTGCGCGGTGAGGTCGTCGGTGTTGCCCGACGTGCGGCCGCGCACGTCGGCGCCGGCCGCACGCAGCTCGGCGGCGGCGCGGTCGGTGAAGGCCGCCATGCCGATGTCGGCGAACCGGTCGTAGGCGGTACGAAGCTGCCGGCGGGCGTCGCGTCGCCTGCCCTGGCGGCGCAGCCACTCGCCGTAGAGCAGGTGCGCCCTGGCCAGATACGGGGCGAGCGGGCTCTTCTCGAGGTGACCTATGGCCGCGGCGAAGTCGTCCTCGTCGCCGGTGACGAGTGCGCGGGCGTAGGCGCCGACGCCCAGCGCCCACGGTGTGCCGCTGCCCTCGGTGCGTTCGGTGAGCGATACCGAACCCGACCGGGCCACCTCGTGCTCGCCGCAGCGGACCGCGGCCTCGACCAGTTCCGGCAGGGCGATCGCGGCGACGAACAGGTCGCCGTGCCGGGTGGCCGCCTCGGCGGCGGCAAGTGCCGCCGGGTAGTCGGTGAGGCCGTTACTCAGGACGGCCGTGGCCCAGTCGGCGTTGGCGATCGTCTGCCCGGTGCCGCTCGCGGTCGCCTCGGCGGTGAAACTGTCGATCACCGCCCGCGCCTGTGCCTCCCGGCCACGCAAGGCGGCGAGGTGCAGCTGCGGATACGCCAGCGGCTCCACCCCGACCGCGTCCGCCACCGCCTCCTCCTCGGCGATCGCCGACGTGGCGGCGGCGAAGTCACCGGTGTGCACCGCGCCGGCCGCCGCCATGCCAAGACCGAGGCGGAGCGTGAGCGGCGACCCCGACTCTCGGGCGGAGGCCAGCACCCAGTCGGTGATCACGCCGTGTGCCTCGGCGTCCCAGAGCTCCACGGCGAGCATCCCGGCGAGCGCCGGTCGCCGTGTCCACTGTGGACGGGAGGCGAGGATCTCGCGGACCGGCCGCGCCGCCGCGTGGTGTCCTTCCGTCGCCAGCCGCAGCAGCGCGTCCAGGAGGTCCGGCGGGCCCGATGCCGGCGGCGCCGAGCGCGCTGCCTCGACGACCATGTCCATGACCCCGCTGGCCCGGCCGACGACCAGGGCCATCTCGACGGCGTCGAGAAAGCAGTCCCGCGACCACCGTGGGTCGGTCGCGGCGAGGCGCTGGGCCGCGCGCAGCATGAACGCCGGACCGTCGCCGTCGCGCCGGCGCACGAACGTGATCCGCCCGCGCATCAGCTCCACCCTGGCCAGCGCGACGGGGTCGGTCCCGTCCACCGTGACCGCGGTGAGCAGGCCGTCCGCCGCGTCGAGTGCACCGGAGTCGAGGTGGGCCTGCGCGGCCGCGAGTGTGCGTTCGGTGCGGCGCGCGGGGTCACGGGATAGGGCAGCGGCCCGCGCGAGGAACGCCGCGGCAGCCGCCACTCCCCCACGTGCCGCGGCACGGGTGGCGCAACGGTTCAGTTCCGCGGCGGTGTCCTCGTCGGGGCCGGCACCGGCCTGCGCGCGATGCCAGGCCCGCCGGTCGGGGTCCCGTTCCGGGTCCGTGACCTCGGTGAGCGCCTGGTGCGCGGCGTGGCGGTCCTCGACGGCGGCGGCCTGGTAGACCGCGGACCTGGCGAGCGGGTGGCAGAACCGCACGCGCGGGCCGAGCTCGACCAGCCCGGACGCCTCGGCGTGCGCGCCGGCCGCCGGGCCGACACCGAGTCGTTCGGCGGCGGCCCACAGCAGGCCGGGGTCACCGGTCGGGTCGGCGCTAGCCACGGTCAGCAGCAATCGCACGTCCTCGGGCAGGGGCACGAGACGATCCTGGAAACTGCGTTCGACCCTGCTGGGCACCGAGGACGCGTCGGGCAGGGCAAAGCCGCCGGCGCCGGGCAGTTCGAGTAGCGCGAGCGGGTTGCCCCTGGCCTCGGCGAGCACGCGGTCCCGCACGGTCTCGTCCAGCGTGGCGCGGGTGTCCACCAGCAGCCGGCGGGCGTCGTCGTCGGCCAGCCCGGTCACCTCGACGCTCGGTAGCTCGTCGAGTCCGTGCCGTGCGGCTAGCACCATCGCCACCGGTTCGGCCGAGATGCGCCGCGCGAGGAACGTCAGTATCCGTGTCGATGCGTCGTCGAGCCAGTGGGCCTCGTCGACGAGGCACAGCACCGGTTCCGACCCCGCCGCGGTGACCAGCAGTTCCAGGGCCGCCATGCCGATGCGGAACATCTCTGGTGTGCCGTCGGCGAGGCCGAACGCTGCCTCCAGTGCCGCGCGGTGCGGCGGGGGTAGTGCCGCGAGGTCGCCCAGGGCCGGGACGCACAGCTGGTGCAGCGCGGCGAACGGGAGCTCGGTCTCAAACTGGGATCCGGTCGCCTCGATGACCCGCATCCCCTGCGCCGAGCGCCGCAGGTGGTCGAGCAGAGCGCTCTTGCCGATGCCGGCCTCGCCGCGGAGCACCAGCACCCCGCCCTCGCCGTTCTTGGCGCCCGCGACCAGCACCTCGAGCCTGCGGCGTTCCTCGCCCCTGCCGACGAACGTCCGGACCGGTGTCCCCACAACGGGAACAGTATGCGCGCCGATGTAGGTGGTTTTCACCGACGCGGGCGGTGCCGGACCAGTGCGAGCCTCGTGTCGAGCCACTACCCGACTCGACGGAGGGAGTCCCGGTGTCCATGACCACGGGCCACCTGTGCGAGTCCCCGACGCGCGCCGCTCGGGCGACCGTGCTCGCGGCGGCATCGAGGTCTCCGGCGTCGCCGGAGCCTTCACCTGGACCGGGATCGCGGCCCTCGCGGGCGCGATCGCCGCGGCACTGCTGATCCGTTCACCCCATCTAGGAAAGGACGACACCCGATGATCTACCACACGGTCCGCATGACCCTTCGCCCCGACGCCCCGGCGGACAAGGTGGAAGAAGCGGTCGAGAGCTTGCGCAACCAAGGTCGTGTCATCCCGTCGGTGACCTCGTTCGTGGTCGGCCGCGACGTCGGCGGCGAGTTCGCGTGGGGCGCGACCTATGTCATCGAGGACCTCGACGGATACTGGGAGTACCTCAAGCACCCCGCCCACCGGCATACCGACGAGATCGGGCTCCCGTTGGTCGACACGTTCGTGTCGTTCGACGTCACCGACCACAAGGACCCGGAGATCGCCGAGAAGATCGCCGCCCTGCACAAGCGTCGCTACGAGGAGGACCCCGCCCTCGCGAAGCTGGTATCCGGTCTTGCCTCCTACACCGGCAGCAGCGCTCCCGGCACGCACGCCTACTGACCGCTCCGACGAATCGAGACACCGTGGCCCGCCGAGCCCCTGACGTCCAACACCGAACCTATGGATGGTTCTCCCTTGTTCAGCTGGGATGTCAGTAACTGCCCACGTCGAGCAGTGCACCAAGCAGTTCCTCGGGCGTCTCGACCTGCGGCAGGTGGCCGGACCGGGGCAGCAGCGTGAACGTCGACAGTGGGATCGCGGCGGCATAGGCCCTGCCGTATTCCGGGTCAACGATGCCGTCACTTTCGCCCCACAGAACGTGGGCTGGGATGTCGAGACCACCCAGCCGCTCGGCCAGCGTCGGGTCCGACATGACCGGGCCCGTGTACCCGACCAGCGCTCGCACATCCGGGCTCGGCCCGGCATCGCCGGTACCCGGCGAAGCAGGCATCTTGCTCGGGTCATGGAAGGAGAACGACCGGATCTCAGTAGGCGAGAGACCGCGGACATCGAGCATCGGATGGCCGTCGACGTCAATACCAATACCGTCGATGATCACCACGCCGCTGACCCGGGGGCTCTGCTGCAAGGCGATCTCGGCAGCGAGCCACCCACCGAAGGAGTTGCCGACGACGGTCACATCCGTGAGGTCGAGTTGCTCGATCATCGCTACATATATCCGGGCGAGCTCGATGACTCCCGTCAGCGCTTCGGCCTTCGGCGTACCGCCGAAGCCGGGGTGAGTGGGCAGCAGTACCCGGGAGTGGGTGCGCTCGGCGAGCAGATCGGCGAAGCCGGTCATGGTGACCGTGCCACCTCCACCGTGCAGGAGCAGAAACGGCCGGGTGCGGTCGCGGTCCTGGACGGTGATCTCGACCGCTCCCGCGGAGCCGACCTGGAGCGTGTGGGTGTGGGTGTGGGTGTGGGTGTGGGTGGGCCGGAGGGAGCCGGCCATGATCGGAGTACTCATGATTCCTCTCTTATTGACAGGAATATAAGTAACCTTATATCAGCTTCATGATACAAGCAACCTTACTCGACGCGCTAGGCTCAGGCCGTGAGATACCGCACCGCGGACGTCGCCTTGTCCGTCAAACGCCTGCAGTACCGCCATCACCGCGCGCTGAGCCGCGCGCTGGCACCATTGGGACTCTCACTCGCGCAGTGGGACACCCTGCGTCACCTGCACCGGCACCCGGACGCATCGCTGCACGACCTCGCAGTGCTGACGTTCCAAACCGACCAGTCCTTCGGCTCCCTGGCGGCCCGGATGGCCGCCCGCGGGCTGATCGAGCGGGTTCCGGGGCCGGGCCGTGCCGTGCGACACCGGCTCACCGAGGAGGGCGCGCGGCTGCGCGCGGCCGGCCAGGACGCCGTGGACGCCGTCTTCGATTCCTCGTTCCGCGCCCTGTCGGCCGACCAACTCGACCAGCTGGGCGCGCTCCTGGACGCGGCCCTCGGGCCCGACCCGACCGCGTAGTGGAAGGCCGGCCCAAGCCCTCTGGTGCCGCGCCGCCTGCCCGGCATGATCACGCGAGGCGCACATGGTCAGCCCGCGGCGAGCAGGTCGACGGCCGGTCGAGTCGGGACCGCCCGCTGCCGCTCCGCGGCGAGGAACGGCCCTTCGCCGCTCGGGTCCATCACGCCGGACTCGGCCCAGCTGAAGCGGCCCGCGAGCACCTCCTGCGCCGCCGTGTAGTTGCGGGCGTCGTCGTTGCGCCACAGCGCCGCGAAGGACGCCTCGACCCGGCGTCGCGCCTGCCGGCAGAACAGGTCGGCCAGGTCGGTCGCGGTCGGCTCGCCCTCCTCGTCGAGCATCCGGGCCCGCACGACCGCCGCGCTGATGGCGAACAGTTCGGCGCCGATGTCGACGAGACGCCCGAGGAACGCCTGCTTCTTCTCCAGCCCGCCCTGCCAGCGAGCCATCCCGTAGAAGGTCGACCGGGCGAGCTTGCGCGCCGAGCGCTCCACGAAGCGCAGGTGCGTGCTGAGCCGGCCGAATTCGAGGAACGAGCGCGGCGACGTCCCACTGCCGACGGCGAGGCCGGGCAGCCAGCGGCCGTAGAAGGCAGCCGCCCGTCCGGCGCTGCGGGCCTTCGCCGCGACCGGCGCGTCCGGGGAAATGATGTCGCCGGCCACCGCGAGGTGGGTGTCCACGGCCTCCCGCGCGATGAGCAACCGCATGATCTCGGTGGAGCCTTCGAAGATCCGATTGATGCGCAGATCGCGTAGCATCTGCTCGGCCGGTACCGGTCGTTCCCCCCGGTTGGCCAGGGACTGGGCGGTCTCGTACCCGCGGCCGCCGCGGATCTGGACCAGCTCATCGGCGATCAGCCAGGCCATCTCGCTGGCATACAGCTTGGCCAGGGCAGCCTCGATCCGGATGTCCCCGCGTCCCTCGTCGGCCATCAGGCCGGACAGCTCCAGCATCGCCTCCAGCCCGAACGTGGTGGCGGCCGTGAACGCGATCTTCTGGGCGATGGCGTCGTGCTGGCCGATGGGCCGGCCCCACTGGACGCGGTCCCGCGACCATTCCCGGGCGATGCGCAGCGCGTACTTGGCGCCGCCCACGCAGGTCGCCGGCAGGGCGAGGCGGCCGGTGTTCAGCGTCGTCAGGGCAATCTTGAGCCCATCGCCTTCCCGCCCGAGGCGGTCCGCGGCCGGGACCCGGACCCGCTCGAAGCTGGTCACCCCGTTCTCGATGCCGCGCAGACCCATGAACTCGTTGCGGTGCTCCACCTTCACGCCGGGTGCGTGGGCGTCGACGATGAAACACGTGATGCCACCGCGATGACCGGCCGAGCGCGGGACGACCGCCATGACCACCAGCCGATCGGCGATCACACCGTTGGTGGTCCACAGCTTGCGGCCGCTCAGCTCGTAGGCGGCGCCGCCCTCGACCGGCACCGCCTGGCTGCTCATCCGGGCCGGGTCGCTGCCCACATCGGGCTCGGTCAGCAGGAACGCGCTGATCTCCTCGCGGGCCACCTTCGGCAGATACGTCCGCTTCTGCTCCTCGGTACCGAACCCCAGGACCGGCTCGGCCACGCCGATCGACTGGTGCGCCGAGAGCAGCGTGGGCAGGCTCGAATGCCACGAGCTGGACAGTTCAAGCGCCCTGTTGTAGTACACGGTGGTCAACCCGAGTCCGCCGTACTCCTCGGGGATCTTCATGCCGAGGGCGCCTATCCGCCGCAGCCCGTCGATCACCTGCTCGGGCAGCCGCCCGTCCCGCTCGATCTGCAACGGGTCCACCGTTTCCCGCAGGAACGACTCGAGCTGGGCCAGGAACGCCTCCCCCCGCCGCCGGTCGCCCTCCTTCGGCCGCGGGTGCGGGGAGATCAGATCGAGCCGGAGATGACCGAGGAAAAGCTCCTTGCCAAACGAGGGAAGCCGCCACTCGGCCTCCCGGGCCGCCTCGGCGACCCTGCGCGCTTCCCGTTCTCCCACCTGCGCCATGTCTCGCCTCCCCGTCCGTGAGCGGCATCCCGTCCGTCAGCGGTATGCAGTCCGTCAGCGGTATGCAGTCCCTGCCTACCCGTACTCCTACCCGCACCGCGCCCATCCGCACGAGCTGGGTGAGCCCCACCGAGCGGTGTAGATCGGGGCTGCTGGACCCCCATCCCCAACACGATCATCAGCCACCCAACGCTGAGCGGGTACGCGCGGATGATCCTGATCTGGCTTCTCTCCCACACACCCGAGTACTTGGCCACCGTCAACGCGGACGCTGTCGAGCGCGAGTTCCGGGGCTGGGGTCGGCGGGTCGTTGCCGCCGCTCTCAAGGAGCTTGAATCCTCCGGGCATCTCGTTCGGAGACGGGTTCCGGGTCCGGGTGGTCGGGTGATCTGGGCTCCGTTGGCGGTCCGGGCCATGCCAGAGAGTGGTGATGCGAACACGCCAGCGGAACTACCGGTTTCGGATGGTCCGTCAGCGGAACGTCCGTATGTGGATAACCCCAACCACAGGGCAGAAACCACCCCGCCCGACCCGATCGAGGCCAGCACCGCGGAGGACGACCCGCCGGATCCCCGCCCCTCGCTGCCCTCTCCCGACCCCAGCGCGGCCAGCTCCACCACAGGCAGCAAGGCAGGCGGGGAGTCAGCTCCCGCCGTACCCGCCGGTGCCGACCTGGTCCAGACGCTGATCGACCTGGTCCGTGCGGTGACCGGGCAGACGATCGACCGGGACCTTGCCGGCAAGGGGGTGGCGATGGTCCTGCGGGCGAAGGACGGCACACCGCGGCCTGTGTCGGATCCGGTGGCCTACCTGCGGACAGCGGTCGAGACGGCGCCCACACGGTTCCTGGAGACGTTCGTCCCGCCGCGTGCGGGCAGCGCCCACAGCCGGCCGCGGCGCGGCTTCGACCCGAACGCGACGATCCACGAGCCGCGTGGCATGACCGGCCTGGACATCGACCCTGCTACGGGGTGGCCGGTCGACATGAACCCGGGTGGACGCCCGCTGCGCCGGAAGGAGACCGCCCGCGCCTTCGAGGCTGAGCAGGCCCGGGTCACAGCGTCCGGTCCGGCCGGTGACCCGTCGAAGCTGGTGTGCCTCACCCACCCGACGGCCACGTTCCACCCGGACGGGACGTGCCCGGAATGCCGCCCAGCAGCCACGCACACCGCCGAACCGGGATGGACGGCGTGGATGTCTGCGCCCACGCCCCGTACGGCCAGCACGGGCCTGCCTGCGTGGTGTGGCTCCTGCGGTGGGGACGCCGGTCACTCCCCGGCCGTCATGCAGGCCAACCCGTCGTACCGGACGGACACCGGCCGGCCCCGCGGCACCCCTTGCCCCCGGTGCCACCCGGATGGGATCCGCGCCAGCGCATGAACGGGCATCGGACACCCCTCGGGCCGGTCACTGGCGCTGGCGTGGTCGGCGTGCGCCGGCCCGGCGCGGGTCACCAGCGACCGGTCCGTGTAGGCGCCGGCGAGCTGACCCCGGCGCAGCATCCATGCTCCGCCGTCACGTTCCCACCAGGACGGCACGAGCAGATGCCGCGGGGTGTCGGCGATCTGCTCGTGCCAGCGGGAGCCGGGATGCGTCACCTGGCCGGCCAGGGCGCGGGCATGAGCCCGCCACTGTTCCGGCGCCATCAGGACAGGATCTCCGCGGCGACCCGGTGGAGGGCGGGGCAGAGCCCGACCTCGTCCCGGTAGTGGGTGAAGTCGGAGAGGATGTCGGCGGCGTTGACGAGGATCGCGTACCGGCCGGACGGGCTCGACAACACGTCCGCGAACGTGGTGTAGATCCGGGAGGCAACGTCAGGGACGGCCAGGGCGGTGCAGTACAACCGGGCCGCGCCGTAGCCGGCGACGTTGGTGCCCCAGTGCTCCCAGTCCAGGATCATCAGGTTCGGGACGGTGACGTTGCCCCAGTGCAGGTCGAGATGTTCGGTGCTGCCCCACCCTGGCACGGCATCGGCCGGTGCAGGACGACCGAACACGGCGTGCAGCAGGTTGGTGTACCGGTCGATCCGGTTTCCCCAGATCTCCCGCCCGGTCGGCTGCCGGGAGAGCGCGTCCAACGATGCACGCAGGTCCGCCAGCCACGCCGAGGACAGGTCGAGCGGCCGCCCCAGGTACTGATCCCCGGGTGTGGCGGGCGGGTCCGGCACGTAGGTCATCAGCTCGGCGCAGACCGGCACCGGCACAGGGTCGGGGTGGGTCCATTCGGCGCTGTCGAGCAGCGTCGGTTTACAGATCCCGGTCAGGGGCCCGGCGTCGCGGGTACCGTGCCACGGCTCCACGTCCATGGCGTCTTCGAGGAACGGGGCGACCCGCAGCCACGCCGTCTCTCCGCGGTGGGTGACCGGCCCGCCGATGACGTTCCCGGACGCGCTGAGGGCCGGCGCGCCCTGCGGCTGCACCCCGAGCTGTGCAGCGCCGTCACGCCAGACCGACCCCATCCAGGCGTCGTCGACCCGGACCGGCACCCACCTCATCGCCTGCTCACTTCCCCTTCGGCTGGCAGTTCGACCCCTTGTTACCGGTATCGGACGGGGTGCAGGACGGGGCGCACGACGACGCCGGGGCGCACTTCGGGTTCGGTTTGCACGCCATCGGCACTCCGACATGCCGGCGGGCCTGGTCGAGCGCCTCGACCTGGGCGCCGAACGCCTCCCCGGCCAGGATCGCGCCGAGCCCGGTCCGCCGGACGTTGCCGCGACCGCATGGCGGGTGAACACACACGGAGACACCGTGCCATCCGGCAGAACCGCGGCAGTGCCGTGCCCGCAGCCCCCGCACGTGTCGGCCACGTCGACGCCGGCCGGCGCGGCACGACCGAATCCGCGGGCCTGGTCGCGGCCGGTGTCGGTGACCCCGAGGGCGACCAGGTCGGCGTGTGCGGCGTCGATGTCCGCACCCGCACCGGTGTCGATCAGGCCGACACGCAGCGGTACCGAGCGGCGGACCGCTTCGGCGATGTTCGCGCGGGTCCGGGCATGCGAGCCCGGCCGGCCCGTGACCGTCTCATGGCCGGCTGGGTCGGCCGCGTAGTGTAGCTGGTCGCCAGCCGCACCCCGGGCAGGGTGAAGACCTTCCACAGGGCGGCCGTGACGTGCAGCAGGTTCGTGTAGATCTCCACCTGTAGTCCGGCGGCCAGCGCATGGCCGACCAGGCCGGCCAGGCCGGGGTGCAGCGTCGGTTCCCCTCCGATCAGCTGCACCATCCCCACACCGAGCTCGGCCGCGGCGTCGATCACCGCACGCCAGTCGGCCGCACTCATCGTCCCGTGGTCCCCGAGCGGCGACGAGTCCGCGTAGCAGTGGCCGCATGCGAGCTGGCACCGGCCGGTGATCTCCAGCCATAAGAACGTCGGGGCCTCAGCAACAACAGTCATGATCGTGCTCCCTCGCGTTGAGGTTTACCTCCGGGCGGCTACCCGGCGGCGCGATCAGAGGTCGTCGTACTCGCCGCGTTTCACCGCGGCGACGAGATCGGCCCACGCCTGCGGCGTGATCCTTATCGGGGGGCCGAGGGACGAGCGGATCAGGACCCGGTGCTCCCCGCGGGCTACCTCGACCACGTCGACCGCGTTCCGGTTCATCCGTGACGGGCGGCGCCACGGCGATGTCACGTCGGCCGGGGCCAAGCTGGACGGCTGCACGGGACGGGTCCTCTCATGGTGGGGCCCGCCTGCCGCGGCGGAGCGGGTCGGCGCCGGGGCAGACGGGGAACGTGGGGCCTCCCACCCGCAGGCCGGAATCCGGGACGCCTGTATCCGACAGGCGCCCCACCTCGGGTGGAAGGGCCGTGCGGGAGGAGACCGCCAGGTTTGTGGACGACGAGGCGGCCCCTCGTCTCAGGGGCCGGGCAGTCCGGCGGGGATCGCCGGCCGGGACGGCACCGACACCCAGCGCAGAATGTCCGGGTGTCGCGCGGCGTAGTCGTCGGCCGCGTCCAGCGAGGGGAAGCCGAGGACAGTCCCTACCGGGTCGTCGTCGTGGTCGAGGACGACCACCGTCCACAGCCGGTCGCCCTCGGGGTCGACTGGTGCCCGGCGAGCCTCAGCGACCCTGACCCCACGGACGACCCGGGTTCGCAGCGGCCCGTCCGGGTCAGCCACCGCAGCATCCCACACGGCCTGCGGTGTCCGGGTGGGGAGGGGCGGGAGGGGGCCGCCGCTCGCGTCTGCGGCTGGCCCTCCTCCCGCCCCGGCCACGGGGCCCTGCCCGGCCAGGGAACGCCCCGCGGCGGTGAGGGGCAGGCCAAGGCGGACCCGGTGGCAGGCGGAGGGCATCCGGCCGGCGGACCCGCCTGGCGCCCGCATGGGGGAAGTCACGATGCGCTCCTCTGCTGGTCCGGGAAGGTGGCCGGCGTGTGTCCCTCCGCGCACGACCCATCACACAGCGCGTGACACCTCGATGGGAGGGTGAGATCTTCTGTCCCATGGGTGGGAAAAAATGTCTCACCCATGGCGCACCGACGGCCGAGGGGAAACGTCGTGCACGCTGATGGGGTCGAGGCACTGAAGGCGCAGTTGGCCGAACGGTTCTGCCAGCTCCAGGCCGAGAAGGGCCTTACAGGCACTGAGCTGGAGAAACGCACCACCCACAACCGGAAGAACGCCTCCGCCATCCGCAACCGCGGCCGGCTCCCGACCCGCGACATCCTCCAGGCGTACGACCAGGTGTTCGGCACCCGCAGCGAGCTAACCGACCTCGGTGAACGAATCCGCGCGGCGCAGAAGGCGGTACGGCTGACCGAGTTGACCGCCGCGGCGGGGGTAGATATCCCCGAGCCGCAGGCCGCAGAGTCGGAAGGGGAGGTGAGGGGGACGGACAGGCGAACGTTCTTCGAGCTCACCGCGGCCCTTGCAGCCGACACCTATCGGCGGCGCGCGCGGCTCGGTCCTGATGCGCTGACCCTCGCCAGCCTTGATGGGGCGGTGGACCGTCACGCAGCCGCCTTCACGAGCACGCCTCACGACGCGCTCGCGCCCGAGGTGTTCAGGACCTGGCAGTCTGCGGAGAAGCACATCGAATCCGGGGTCAAGCCACGCGCACACGCGAAGTTGACCCGTGTGGCTGGGTTGTCCGCTTACATGCTCGCCCGGCTTGCCTTCAACATGGGCGACCAGGACGCATCCCAGCAACTCGTGATCCAAGCCCGGGACCACGCCGAACAGATCGATGACGATGTGCTGACGGCGTCTGTTGCCGCGATGGACTCCACTCTGTGCTTCTACAGGCAGCAGTACGACGAGGCGGCGAAGATCGTCCGTAAGGCTGGGGCAGTCGCGGATCACCCCTACACCCGGGCCCGCCTGTTCGCCTACGAGGCCCGCGCCTACGCCGCGTTCGGCGACCCGACGGCCACGCGGGAGGCGCTCGCACGCATGAATGCGGCCGTCATCGAGACACAACCACGGCCGGGGAGTTCCCCGTTCGGCCGAGCGAACGCCGACTGGTTCACCGCCGGGCTGCTCGCCCGGCTGGGTGCTGGTACGGAGGCCGAGCCGCTCGCGCGTCAGGCTGTCGAGGCGTTCGATAGCGGCCGGGCCACAGGCTTCGAGGACCACGGCCATGCCCTTATGGTCCTGGCGACTACTCTGCTTCGCCGTGAGCGTCCGGACCCGGCGGAAGCCGCGATGCTTGGCAGCCGCGCATTGGAGCTGGTAGCGGACCGGCCTACGCACACCGTCGTTACGCGCGCCTGCCGCCTCGTCAACGATCTCTCCGGGTACGGCTCGGTGCCGGAGGTGACCTCTTTCCGGGAACAGCTCACTACCGCCCCGCGTCCCGCTTTGATGGGCTGATGACGTTGGAACTGGCCGAGCCCACGCCCCAGGTCTACGTGCCGACCGTGACAACCCGCCGGCTGAGCCTCAGCGGCTGGACAGCCGTGGACATCCCGGCGTACACGGCGATGGCAGCCCACCCGGATATGAGCGCGTACACCGGTTCACCGGCAGACGAGGGCGCGGTCTGGCGAATGTTCGCTTTCCAGGTGGGGCACTGGGCGTTGCAGGGGTTCGGGATGTGGCTCGCGCATGACCGGACGACCGGCGAGTTCGTGGGCCGGGTGGGGCTGTACGAGGAGTACGGCTGGCCCGGCACCGAGGTGGCCTGGACCATCCGCCGGGAACGGTGGGGCGAGGGCCTCGCTACCGAAGGCGGCGCTGCGGCCCTGGAGTATGCCTTCGAGGTGTTGGCCCGGGAGCGGCTGATCAGCATCATCCACCCGGAGAACGCGGCCTCGATCCGTGTCGCGGAGAAGCTCGGCCTCGCTCTGGCCGAAGGTCCGGTAGACCGGGGCGGGAGACCCCGGAACATCTACGCGATCACCCGCCACGACTGGGCCGCTCGCCGGCAGGCCAGCGCCCCCGCCGACACAGGCTGAGCGGCCGAACCGGGAGGCCGCATGTGATCGTATGGGTGGCCATAAGATCACTCAGAACACCCGCGGTCGGCCCGCCTTCCCTCGCTGCGAAAGAAGTGCGAAGGAACTGCGAAAGAACCCCCGGGTGGCCGATGTTGACCTTCGCGGAGCCGGGAAGGTCAACATCCACGGTCGGCGCACACAGACCGGACCGCCTCCGTGGCCTGGCGGAGCGTGTCGAACAGGCTTTACGCGGCCGGGTCCTCCGCCTCGCCGCGGCCGCCAGCCCGAAGCCGCACTTCGAGGTGCATCCGGACGGCGCTGTACCGACGGTCCCCCTCCGGGGACGACACCCTGATCACATCCATGACCTCGGCGAGCACGGTCGCTGCCTTCGAGCCGAATCTTCATGCTGCCCATTCTCCGTGCGTGGTGTGCCGGCCCGGCCTCCCGGGGTCGCTGGCCCGTCCCGAACGGGACGGCACGGGCCCGGCGGCCCTTCGCCACGATGTGGATCACGTCCTGGGTGAAGTCGACGTCTTCGACGGTGAGGTTCGCGATCTCGGCGCGACGCGCACCGGTGTCCATGAACAGGCGGATGATCGCCTCGTCGCGGCGGGACACCAGGTCCCGGCAGGCACAGCCGGCGAGCAAAGTCCGGATCTGATCGTCGGTGAGAACGGGCACCGGCTGTTCGGGGACGACGGGCGGGCGCATCCGGTCGAGCGGCGACCGGTCGAGATCCTCTTCCTCGGCGAGCCACTGGCCGAACTGCTGCAACGCCCGGAAGACGAGGGACACGGTTGCCGGGGCGTGGGTGGCCGCGTAGTCCGCCAGGAAGGCTTCGACGTGGGAGCGTTCCAACTCGGCCGGGTCGGCCGGGCCGCCGTTCGCGGCGAGGTGGCGGCCAAGCGCGCCGCGCTCACCCGTCTCGACGATCATCTGATCGGCGGCTGAGATGCCCCACTCCCCCCGACGGCGGCCCGGCAGGCGTGCTACACCGGTTGCTACAAACGGTCGGATTTCCCGGCCCCAGAGGCGCCCCGTCGGGGGGTTCGGGGGGTCGTCCCCCGACTAGCATCGCGGCTGCTGGCGCAGTTGATCGCAGATCAACAAGCATGCGGAACCAGCCCGTGGGCGCGGCAGGGATCGAACCTGCGACCACTCGCTTGTAAGGCGAGCGCTCTTCCGCTGAGCTACGCGCCCGGGAGATGACGAGGCCGACTAAGACTACGCAGCGGCGAGCCCCGGCGGGAGCCGGCCCTCCACGACTCCCCAGACGCAGGCCGGCTCCCGCAAGGACGATCTTAGAGGATGGCGAGCGCCTTGAGGTACTCGGCCTGGTCCCGCGCGTCGGGGATGTTGTTGACGACCTTCCAGCGGACAACACCCTCCTTGTCGATGACGAAGGTGCCCCGCAGGGAGATGCCCCGCTCCGCGTTGAAGACGCCGTACGCGCTCGCGACGGCGCCGTGCGGCCAGAAGTCGGCGAGCAGCGGGAACTCGTAGCCCTGCTGGTCGGCCCAGACCTTGTGGGCGAACGGCGAGTCGACCGACACGGCCAGCACCTGGACGTCGTCGTTCTGGAACGAAGCGAGATCGTCCCGCACGGAGCACAGCTCGCCCTGGCAGACGCCGGTGAAGGTCAACGGGTAGAACAACAGGACCACGTTGCGCTTACCCTGGAACTCGGACAGCGTGACAACCTCGTTGTTCTGGTCCTTCAGCGAGAAGTCCGGGGCGACGGAGCCAACCTCGACGGCCATGGGCTCTTCCTCTCCACAACGGTGGGGAACTGATCAGGGACCGGTGACCACAACGGGTGATCACTACGGCGGCGGGCCCCGCGCCAGATCCGGCGAAGGTACTCACCGATCGGCATGGATGTCCCGATCCAGCATGCCATTGCCGGCTACCTCGAAGCTGGCCACCCATCCGCGGCGTGCCCTACACGACCTTCCGGATCTCCGCCGTACCGCCTGGAACCGCACCCGACCTGGACGTTCACACGCATGCTCGACAATCAGATCACGGCGATCAGATCGGGACGAAGGGTGTCCTTCCCGGTCCGGTGACCCCGATGCGGCGGGTGCGCGGGTTTTCGAGGCCAGAGTGCCCTAGTCTGGCCGATCGACGCGGGAGCCGCACCCGCCGGACATGCGTGGGGGCATGGTGCCGTGCCCCGCGGCCACCACTGGTATGGACACCGATGAGGACAGGGCCACGTTGACCAATCAGAGTTCCACCCCGCACGGATACCCCGCCCGGGAACCCCACCCGATCGACGGGCCGGGCACATCCACCGGCGGATTTCCGATCTATGCGTTTCGTGAGTCTCTGACCGGCCACGAACCGCAGCAAGGCTACCCCGCCACCCCCGACTACGGGACACCGGGTCTGGCCGGACCACCTGGTTCCCCCGACACGTTCCAGGGGTCCGGCCTACTCGGGAGGAGGCGTAACCCCTTCGCGGTGTGGCTGGGTCTTCCTCTGATCACCCTGGGTGTCTACCCGTTCGTCTGGATCTACCGGACGAACAAGGAACTCGCCGAGTATGACCGGCGCATCGAGGTGAACCCGACGCTGTCGCTGCTGGCCTTCCTGATCGGCTGGGTAATCATCGTCCCGCCGTTCGTCGCGGCTTGGCGGCTCGGCACCCGCGTCCGCGACGCCCAGCGTGCGGCCGGGGTAGCCGAGACGAATCCGGTCCTGGCCTTCGCTCTCTTCCTCATCGGCGGCGGCGCGCTGGTCCTGCAGTTCGGAATCAACCGCATCTGGGACCGCTACCCCGGGGCGGTCGAGGGCCAGCAGGTGCCGCTCTACCGGTGACCGCCCTACCGGTGACCGCCCGCCGCCCGGCCCACCTGGAGCGCCGCCCACGGCGGCGAGAGACGCCCATACACCCCGCGTACGTCCCGGAGGCACGCGAGCACGGCGGTGCGCGCCTGCCTCGACCCGGACCCCGAAACCGGGGGAACCGGCCCGAACCGACCAGGCCCGGCCGAACCGACCAGGCCCGGCCGGGCCCGGACCGGCCAGGCCCAGCTGGGCCGGACCGGGCACCCTGGGTCAGCGGTGACGCACCCGCTGCGACTTCGGCGCCGCCAGCCGCTGGCCGGACCACTCCTGGGCGACGCTCAACGTGCTGGTCTGGACGAGACCCGCGGTGGGCACCGCGTCCAGCACGTCACTCGGCTCGACATGGCCGGCACGCCCGGCCTTGGGCGTCAGCAGCCAGATCACGCCGTCGTCGGACAGCTGCCGCCGTGCGTCGATGAGGGCGTTCGCCAGGTCCCCGTCATCCTCCCGCCACCACAGCAGGACGATGTCGACGACGTCGTCGGAGTCCTCGGGGACAAGCTCGGTCCCGCTGGCGCTCGTGACGGCGTCCAGCAGGTCCTGGGCGATGTCGTCGTCCTCGTTGAGCGACTGCACCTGGGTCCCGGCGGAGACTCCCAGCCGCTCCGCTCGGCGCTGACCCTCGGCGTTCGCCGCGGTCGGACTCACCCTCCACTACCTCCTGCTCGTATGTCGACGCTCCGCGTAGCCGCGAGGGCGTCCCGTCTCGGTGGACGCATCCAATGATGATCCTCATCGATCGGTGCGCCTCGACCTAGTCCACCGGACCTTCCGGTGACTGCGCAAGTGCCACGCCGTCGGTTGTGGACAAGCGACGGCGTGGTCAGCCTGATGTGACTCCCCGCCAGTACCCCGGAGAGAGCGGAATCATCCCGCCAGGAACGACATCCGGACCGTTCGATCGGGGTTGTCCACGTTGAGGTCCACCAGCGCAATGGACTGCCAGACCCCGAGCGCGAGGCGGCCGTCGATCACCGGGACCGTCAACGAGGGCGGGATGATGGCCGGCATCACATGCGAGCGGCCGTGACCGAGCGTTCCATGTGCGTGGCGCCATCTGCCGTCGGCGGGGAGCAGATCCGCGAGCGCCGCGAGCAGGTCGGCATCACTACCGGAGCCCAACTCGAAGATGGCCACGCCGGCCGTGGCATGCGGCACGAAGACCGACAGCAACCCATCACCGGAACCGGCAAGGAACCGCCGCGCATCGGGTGTGAGGTCCACCACACTTTCTCGCCGGCCGGTGCGCACGGACAGCGTCGTCGTCTTCATCCGGGTCTCCATCAGGGTGATTGTCCACCACGGCGGGGCCCGGCATCGGCCGCACTACGGACGACATGCCAACAACGCACCGCACATCGCCCAGGTCCCGACCCGGAAGTAACAAGACGTACGTGACGAGGCAGCTGCGATAGAGCACGATGGTCCATGACAGGCCCGTTCTCCGGGTGACCCCCCTCTCGGCCACCGAGGGTCGGCCATCACCCAGAGCACAGGCGTCGTATGGGATGAGCGAGCGGCCGGGATACGGCGGCGCATTGATCATGCATGTTTCCACCCCGGTACGTTGCGAAAGTGACCACTGGGCCGACGGTCATACGATCAGGACCTTTTCGCATGGTCGTGACGGCCCCGGGAAGCTCGAGGAGCAGGAGAAGGCGTGGCGCAGGACACACCCCGGAAGTTCTCGGTCATCACCGATGGGCTACCGAGTCAGCTGCCGGATATCGATCCCTCCGAGACCAGCGAGTGGCTGGAGTCGCTCGACGCCGTCATCGAGGAGTCCGGCCGCGGCCGGGCCCGCTTCCTCATGTTGAAGCTCCTCGAACGGGCCCGGGAGAAGGCGGTCGGTGTTCCCGGTCTCACCAGCACCGACTACATCAACACCATCAGCCCGGAGCGGGAGCCCTGGTTCCCCGGCAACGAGCACATCGAACGCCGCATCCGGGCCTATATCCGGTGGAACGCGGCCATCATGGTGAGCCGCGCCAACCGCCCCGCGTTCAATGTCGGCGGTCACATCGCGACCTACGCCTCAAGCGCGAGCCTCTACGAGGTGGGCTTCAACCATTTCTTCCGCGGCAAGGACCATCTCAGTTCCTCGCCGGGAAGTGCCTCGGGTGACCAGATCTTTATTCAGGGTCACGCGTCCCCGGGCATCTACGCCCGCGCCTTCCTGGAAGGCCGGCTGACGGAGAAGCAGCTCGACGCCTTCCGGCGCGAGGGCGAGTCGGGCGGCCTGTCGTCCTACCCTCACCCTCGGCTCATGCCTGATTTCTGGGAGTTCCCCACGGTTTCGATGGGACTCGGGCCGATCGGCGCCATCTACCAGGCCCGGTTCAACCGCTACCTGCTCAACCGCCAGATCAAGGACACCTCGGGCAGCCGGGTGTGGGCGTTCCTCGGCGACGGCGAGATGGACGAGCCGGAGTCAATCGGCGCGCTGGGCGTGGCCGCCCGCGAGGAGCTCGACAACCTCATCTTCGTGGTCAACTGCAACCTGCAGCGCCTCGACGGCCCGGTCCGCGGCAACGGCAAGATCATGCAGGAGCTGGAGTCGCTGTTCCGGGGCGCCGGCTGGAACGTCATCAAGGTGGTCTGGGGCCGCGACTGGGACCCGCTGCTGGCCAAGGACACCGACGGCGTGCTGGTAAACCGCATGAACACCACGCCGGACGGGCAGTTCCAGACCTACTCGACGTCGTCGGGCGAATACATCCGGGAGCACTTCTTCGGCTCGGACGCCCGGCTGCGCCGGATGGTCGCGGACCTCTCCGACGACGATCTGCGCAAGCTCTCCCGCGGTGGCCACGACTACCGCAAGCTCTACGCGGCCTACAAGGCGGCGACCGAGCACGCGGGCCAGCCCACGGTCATCCTCGCGCACACCATCAAGGGCTGGACCCTGGGCAAGGACTTCGAGGCCCGCAACGCCACCCACCAGATGAAGAAGCTGACCAAGAGCGAGCTCAAGGAGTTCCGCGACCGGCTCTATCTGGAGATCCCGGACTCGGCCCTGTCGGGTGACCTGCCGCCCTACTGCCACCCGGGGCCGGACTCTGAGGAAATCGCGTACATGCGGGAACGCCGGGCCGCGCTCGGTGGGTCGATCCCGCGTCGGGTCGTGCGGGCCAAGCCGCTCCCCCAACCGCCAGCGAAGATCTTCGACGAACTCCGGAAGGGCTCCGGCAAACAGCCCGTCGCCACGACGATGGCCTTCGTCCGGCTGCTGAAGGACCTCATGAAGACCAAGGAGATGGGCGCGCGCTTCGTGCCGGTCATCCCCGACGAGGCCCGCACCTTCGGCATGGACGCGATGTTCCCGACGGCGAAGATCTACTCGCCGCACGGGCAGCGCTACGAGGCCGTCGACCGCGAACTGCTGCTGTCCTACCAGGAGTCCGAGACCGGTCAGATGCTGCACGAGGGCATCAGCGAGGCCGGGTCGATGGGCTCGGTGATCGCCGCTGGCACGGCGTACGCCACCCACGCGCAGCACATGATCCCGGTCTACGTCTTCTACTCGATGTTCGGCTTCCAGCGCACCGGCGACCAGATGTGGGCGCTCGGCGACCAGCTCGGCCGCGGGTTCCTGCTCGGGGCGACCGCCGGTCGGACCACTCTCAACGGCGAGGGCCTGCAGCACCAGGACGGCCACTCCCTGCTCCTGGCGTCGACTAACCCGGCCTGCGTGGCCTACGACCCCGCCTTCGCCTTCGAGCTGACACACATCGTCCGGGACGCGCTCGACCGAATGTACGGCGAGCGGGACGACAACGTCTTCTACTACCTCACTGTCTACAACGAGCCGGTGCCGCAGCCTGCCGAGCCCGCGGGTCTCGACCCGGCGCAGATCATCTCCGGGATGTACCGGTTCCGCTCGGCTGAGGACCTGGCCGGCGGGCTTCCGGCGGCGGGGGCCGGCGTGGGCTCCCCGCCGCGGGCGCAACTGCTGGCCAGCGGGACTTCCATCCACTGGGCGCTGGCGGCGCAGGAGATCCTTGCCGCCGACTTCGGGGTCGCCGCCGACCTGTGGTCGGTGACCTCGTGGAACGAGCTTCGGCGAGATGCGCTCGACTGCGACCGCGCCAACCTGCTCAACCCCGAGGCCGACGACGCCGTGCCGTACGTGACCCGTGCCCTCGAAGGGGCCGCCGGCCCGGTCGTGGCGGTCTCCGACTGGATGCGCGCGGTGCCCGACCAGATCTCCCGGTGGGTTCCGCAGCCGTTCACCTCGCTGGGCACCGACGGGTACGGCCGTTCCGACACTCGGGCCGCCCTGCGCCGGCACTTCAAGGTCGACGCCGAGTCGATCGTCGTCGCGACCCTGGAAGCCCTCGTCCGGGCCGGTGAGGTCAAGGCCACCACGGTCGGGGACGCGATCAGGCGATTCGGGTTGCGTGCCGACAAGGCCGGCCTGGACGGGCCCGAGGCGATCGTGGCCGGCATCAGGATCGTGGCCGGCGCCGAGCAGGACGAGCGGCCGATCTCGGGCTGACCGACCCACTCAGGCCCCGGACCACTCAGGTCCCGGATTGCCCAGGCCTTCGGGCCATCCGGGACCTCCCCGGCGCCGACGGAGCCACCTGCGGGCTCCCCGGCGCCGGGGCCCGAGGTCACGGTGCCGGACCGGACCCCCGCGTGGCCCACCCGGCGCGGAGCCCGGGTGGCTGGGTCCGGAAGGTGGGGCCCGGAAGGTGGGGCCCGCGCGATGGAGCCCACCACACCGCACCCGCCGGACCGGATCCCACGGCACCGGAGCCGCCGGGCCGTCCGGCCCCACCGCGCCCGCATCACCGCCTCCAGACCGACCCATCCGGCCCACCGCGTTCGGGCCATCGCCTCCAGGCCCGCCCATCCGGCCCATCCGGCCCACCGCATTCGGATCGGTACCTCCGGGCCACCCCGGCCAGGCAGCGGGCCGCGCACCGAACCCCTTGGCGTCCGATCTCGGCCCCGCGGCCTCGGGTTTCATTCTCCGGGCCCACCGCGTTGCCCCCCTGCATCCAGGCGCGCCCGGTTCCGGCGGGCCCGGCCCGGACCCCCCGGAGGAGTTACCCAGCGCATCGGCACTGTCCGTGATGAACTCCACCGCGCTCGGCTTCATCGGGGTCCACCGCCGTCCCCGATTCGGTTACGCCCCGGGTCTTTCGCGGTACCCCATGTTCCACTTGATGACGCGTTGAGTTCCGCATCGCCGCCGCGGACACTAGTCTCTCGAGGGTGATGTCCAAAGGTTGGTCACGCGGCGTTACCAGCTGTGAAACCGCCGGCGGCGAAGCCCTCCGGCACGTACTCCCGGCCCCCGTCGGTGTCGGAGAGCAACGAAAACCCGCCTGCCGATCATCGCACGGCCACGTCGCGGTCCGGTACGGTCAGGCATCTGTCAGGTCGCTGTCAGGTCAATTGTCAGGTCAATCAGGAGCCGGCCGGCCAGCCGATAACCAGCCGACCGGCCGGCGCGCGGCTGCGGGTCGTGACGAGGCCCGCGCGGCGTCTGCTGCGACGGTCGAGGAGGACGAGGTGAATGGTGTGGCGACGACCACCGCACCCGCGGCGGCATCACCTGAACCGCGGACAGGCGGGAGCGCGGTGAGCCCACGGCGGTCCCAGTGCGGCGTCGCAAGCCGCGTGGACGGGACGGCGGCATGATCCTGCGGGCCCGTCGCATCGAGCGGCTGGAGGAACATCCCAACCTCCGCGGCATTCTCGGCATCCTCGCCCAACTCGTCCACACCACCGACACGGAGCTCGTCTCGCTCGCCGCCGCCTGGCGCAACTCGGGGTACCTCGCCGCTGCCCGGGACAAGGCGCTCTCCCCCGACTCTCCATTGATCGTCGAGGTGCTGGCCGCCTTCGACGCGTTGAGCGCGATCTACGCCGACGACCTCACCGGCGCGGAGTACGTCACCGTCGAACCGACGATCGCCGCCACGGCTCTGCGCGCGATGCGCGACGCGGTCGCCGCCTCCTACTCCCGGCCCATCCTCGGCCGCGCGGAGTACGCGGCACTGATGCGTCCGTGGCGCACGGTCTACCCCCGCGCGCGCTCGCACGAACCCGACCTCGGCCCGGCCGCGGCGGACGTGAAGCGGGTTCTCGCGGCACTCCCGGTCCTCGCCGGGCGCTGCCACGATCCGGACAGCCTCGAGGTCTTCGACGGCCTGCTGGTGTCCGCACTCACCCGCGACGACTCCGCGCATCAGATGGCGATGGACGCCGCCTTCGCGAGCGCCGTGGTGACCGGGCGTCGCCGGGTGTGGACCCTGGTCCGGCGCAGCGCCGCCGAGGGTTTCTGGCGGTTGTGCCCGTACTGCCGCGGCCATCGGGGCACCGATTCGAGCGAGGACCGGCGGGTCATGGAGCTGTGCGCCGACCTGGCCTGCGCGCTGCTCGTCGAGGATCTCCTCGATACCGACCAGTTCACCCGGCTGACCAGCCCGCTGCACACGCTCATCCCGTTGCAGCACCGCCGCGGTCGCTGACGCCGCCGCGGTCCGCCCGGCTGCCGGTCCACCGGCCCGGCTCAGCCGGATGCGCCGGGCCGCCGCGGCCGGTAGACGATCAGTCGGGCTCCGCCCGGAGTGATGACGATGCGTTCCACTCCCTCCGTGACCTCGCCGTCACAGGCGAACGGCAGCGGGCCGGGCTGACGGGATGAGATCGTGACCCGTTCGACCGTGTGTTGTTCGTACACCCGGCTGCGCCCGAGACGGCCGGTCAGCACCGCCCCCACCAGCCGGAGCCGGGCAAGCGACGCCGCGGCGTCGACCACCCGCAGGTCCAGCAGCCCTTCGTCGAGGCGGGTGCGGTAGGTGGGGGCGAACCCGTCGGGCTGGTAGATCCCGTTGCCGACGAAGATCAGCCAGACCCGGCGGTACTCGGAGTCGATCTCGACCTCGAACGGCGTTTCGTGGCGCAGCACCCAGCTCAGCGCGATGAGCATCGCCGGCCACTTGCCGATGCGGCGCTCGAACCGCGCACGGATGGCGACCATGTCCGGGTAACCGCCGAGGCTCGCGGTGTTCACGAAGATGCGGGAGAACCGACTGAACGTCGCGCCGATGCCCTCGGCCCGGCCGATGTCGACGGCGACCGCCGAACCCTCCCGTATCGCCTGCACCGAGTCACCCGCCCCGGCGAGTCCGACGTCCGCGGCGAAGTGGTTGAGCGTGCCCGCGGGGAAGACCGCCAGCGGCACGCCGTGCGCCAGCGCGGTCTGGGCGGCCGCGTTGATGGTGCCGTCGCCGCCGGCGACGCCCAGCACACGGGACCGCGCCGCCGCGGACCTCAGCACGGTTCTTACGTCGCCGCCCGCGTCGACCTCGACGACCCGGGCCCTGGGCAGGTCGGCCCGCAGCACGGCGAGCAGGTCCGTGTGGTTACCCGGACCGGAACGGGCGTTCACCACCACGGTAAGGCCGTCGCCGTCGGGCAGGGCGGGCGCCCACGCCGACGCGGGGCTGGCCCGGGCGGGGGCCCACGGCCGACGCGGCATCACCTTCGTCGTCGCCAGGCCCGCCCCTATCCCCAGCAGCACGCCGGCGGCCACGTCCCCGGGATAGTGCACCCCGACGTACACCCGGGAGAACGCCACCGCGGCGGCGAGCACAGCCACCGGCACCGCCGCGCCGGGTGCGTCCAACGCGACTCCGGTGGCGAAGGCGGCTGCCGACGCCGCGTGCCCAGAGGGGAACGAGAACGTCGTGAGATCCTCGCGAAGCCGCCGCAGCGGGGGAATCGTGTGAGTCGGTGGGCGGTCCCGGCGGAACACCACCTTCATCGGCCCGTTGGCGAGAACGCTCGCGACTCCCAGGGCGAGCAGGCCACGGACGGCCGCCGGGCGACGGCGTCCCTTCGTCGCACCGAGCGCCCCGGCCACCCCCCACCAGAGCAGACCATGATCGGCAGCGTGGGACAGCCGCGGCAGCGCCGGGTCGAGCAGCGGTCTGCCGCCGGCCAGCGCCGCGAACAGCGACCGGTCCGCACTGGTGAAGGCGTGCAGGAACGTCCGGCCCAGCGCGATGTCACGGCGCATGAGGATCCGGACGCGCCGACCGACCCGGTTCTCCGCGGGCCAGCGGGGAGCGGTCCCGTTTCCCGGCCTCGTCACCGACCTTGACGCCACGCCGGCACCGTACCCGTAAGGGGGACACCCAGATCAACTGGGATGAACTTCACATCCTCCCGAACTCCACGGAAGGAGCGAGCAGAAGGAGCTCGCTGTCAGGCCGCGCCTGTCAGAACGCGACCGTCAGAACGCGACCGGGGCCTGGCTCGCCCATCTCGGAGCCGGCGGCCGTGCCACGCCCCCGGGCCGGGGCAGCGCCCGTCGTGGCTCGACGGTGCGACCTGTCGGCAGGATCTCGCCGGTGTCCTCGAACAGAATCACCCCGTTACACAGCAGGATCCAGCCCTGGTCCCAATGCTGGCTGGCCACCCGGGCAGCGTCGCGATCCGCACTGTCCGCCGTGGGGCAGGGCGGACAGTGCGGGCAACCACGTCGCCGGAGCGCGGCTGTGCGTGAGGCGTCAGCGGGCAGGGGAACTGAGGACGGCTCGGGCGAGGAGGGCTCCGGGTCGTCGGTGGGCACCGGGGACGCCGATGCCGGGTCTGAAACGCGAACAGCTTGCACGAGCACCAGACGTTACGCCTCTCCGTAAGAAGCGTCACACCGAGGCGCGTGTGAAGGGGCCGACGTGTCTGCGACCCTTGACTCGCAAGTCAGCGTGGGCAACGGCCGTGACCAGCGCGGATGCGAAACGCGGCACATCGGGAACCAGCCGGACGGACCACGGGGTGTCTACAGCGAGATACCGGTAACAGGACCGGACCATCGGATCGGTAGGTTACGGGGCGGTGGCCGAGCGGTTCCGCCATCCTGACCGCAACAATGACGTGGGCCGGTTCCGCTGATGCGCCCACCTGCATGAACGGCGCCCGTTGTCCCCGGCGACCGGGCATCGACACGGCAGAGCCACGGACAGGCACCGGTGAACGGCCACGGACCCGGACATGCCCGGCCACAAGGGGGGGTACGGACGATGGACGGTGCCACGGGTGTCGGTACCGGTACCGACGCCTTCGGGGGCATCCCCACCGGCGGGGGTTTCGGCCCGCGTGCCGGCGGACAGCCGGTCGAGGTGTCGGTCGTCATGCCGTGTCTGAACGAGCAGGAGTCGGTCGGCGTCTGTGTGCGCAAGGCCCTTGCGGGACTGGCCACCGCGGGTGCCGCGGGCGAGGTCGTCGTTGTCGACAACGGATCCACGGACCGGTCGGCGGACGTCGCCGCAGCCGCAGGTGCCCGGGTCGTCCGCGAGACCCGGCGCGGCTACGGCAACGCCTACCTGGCCGGGTTCGCCGCCGCCCGAGGCCGGCTGATCGTGATGGGCGACGCCGACGACTCCTACGACTTCTCGGATCTGGGCGTCCTGCTCGCTCCGCTGCGCGCCGGGCGGGCCGACTACGTGCTCGGGTCGCGCTTCGCTGGAGAGATCCTGCCGGGAGCGATGCCCTGGCTGCACCGTTACGTCGGCAACCCTGTGCTCACCGGCATCCTGAACCGGCTGTTCGACGTCCGTTCCTCCGACGCGCACTCGGGCATGCGGGCCTTCAGCCGAGAGGCGTACCTGCGTATGCAGCTGCGCTGCGAGGGGATGGAGCTCGCCTCCGAACTGGTGATCGCCGCGGGCCGCGCCGAGCTTCGGATCGAGGAGGTGCCGATCACTTACCATCCGCGGGTCGGGGCCTCCAAGCTGCACTCCCTGCGGGATGGTTGGCGGCACCTGCGGTTCATGCTGCTGCTGGCGCCGAGGCACCTGTTCGTGCTGCCCGGCCTGGTGCTGCTGGCGCTCGGGATCGTGGGCCAGGCGGCGCTGCTGCCCGGCTCGCTCAATCTCGGCTTCCACCGGCTGGACCTGCACTTCTCGATCCTGTTCGCGCTGCTGGCGCTACTCGGCTGGCAACTGGTGCTGCTGGGGGTCTGCGCCGACGTCCACAACCACGCCCTCGGCTGGCAGGAGCGCCGCCGCTGGCCGCTGCCGCTCATCCACCGCCTGTTCACCCTCGAACGCGGGCTTGCGCTCGGCGCGGGCCTGTTCATCGTCGGATTTGTCGTGGACGTGGTCGTCCTCGTCCGCTGGCTGGTCAACAATCTCGGACCGCTCAACGAGATGCGCCCGGCCCTGCTCGCGATGACGCTGATGGTGTTGGGCGCGCAGACCGCCTTCGGATCCTTCTTCCTGCGGCTGCTGACCGCCGGACCCAGCGGGGGGCATCAGCGGGCGTCGGCCCGCGGTACCCGTGCCGGCACGGGTACCGGCACGGGTACCGGCACGGGTACCGGCACGGGTACCGGCACGGGTACCGGCACGGGTACCGGCACGGGCTCCACCCAGGCCGAGGCGAGCGGTCCACGGGCCGACACGCCCGGCCTCGGCCTGTGCTTCGAGGCGCCGGAACACCCGGCCGAGGTCGTCAGGTTCTGAGAACGGCGGATATTCATCATGGCCGTCCTGGGCAGAATGGTCGTCTCGGGCAGACGCCGCTTTCCACCGCTGCCCGGTGACGCCGCGCCCGTCTCCCTATGCGATCCCGCTGTCTTCGGGGATGACCCCGCCTCCGGGAATGACCCCGCGGATGACCTCGCCGCCCCGGGCCGGGTGCCGTCCGGGGAGCACCCCGGCCCGCTCTACGGCCCGAACGCGCGGCGCCGTGAATCGGGTCCGGCCTCCGCCCAGCCGGCCCGACCCGCCCAGCCGGCCCGACCCGCCCGGCCGGTCGCGCGGCATCTGCCCTTCGCGGTTCTCCTGGTCGCCGGGATGACCCTGCGGGTGGTCACCGGGTACGCCTACCGGCCGGCGTTCGAGTTCAGCGGAGACTCCTACGCCTACCTGCGACTTTCCACCCTGCACGCGCCCGACCCGATGCGGCCGGCCGGATACCCGGCCTTCCTGCGCCTGCTGTCGCACACCGGCGACCTGTGGTGGGTGACGGTGGTCCAGCACGTCGCGGGCCTGGCGCTCGGGGTGGGGATCTACGTCCTGCTGGTCCACCGCCGAGTGGCGGCCCCGGTGGCGGCCCTCGCCGCCGCGCCGGTCCTGCTGGACGCCTACCAGCTGGTCCTCGAGCACTACGTGATGGCCGAGACCCTGTTCGCGGTCCTGCTGGTCGCCGCGATGATCGCCCTGACCTGGTCGGCACGACCGTCGGTGTGGGCGTGCGGGCTCGCCGGCCTGTTACTGGGCGGGGCGGGCCTGGTCCGCACCATCGGGGTCGCCATGGGTGTGCTCGCCGTGGGCTACCTGCTTCTTCGTCGCGTCGGATGGCTCCGGCCCGCCGCCTTCGCCGTGATGCTCGCCGTTCCACTCGTCGGATACGCGGGCTGGTTCCACCACGCGCACGGGAAGTACGCGCTCACCGGTGGGGACGCGGTGTGGATGTACGGCCGGGTGGCACCGATCGCCGAATGTGATCGCCTACACCTGAGCACGCGCCAGCTCGTCCTGTGCTCCCCGCATCCGGTGGCGGGGCGGCCCGATCCCAGCTACTACGTCTGGAACGGCAACAGCCCGCACTGGCGGCTCGACATGCCCGACGACAAGCGGGACGCGCTGCTGCGCGACTTCACCCGCCAGGTCATCCGGTATCAGTTCGGTGACTACGCCCGGATGGTCGGCGGGGAGATCGCGCACTACTTCGCCCCGGGCCGACCGGTCGGGCACCGTGACTGGCCGGACGCGACCTGGCGGTTCCCGACCGGTAACGAACCGCGCTACCTACACAACGGCGAGCCACTGCTCGGCTTCCACGGGGACGCGCCCAGCCGCGTCATCCGCGAGCCGTCCGCCGGTTTCCTGCGGAGCTACCAGCATCTCGTCTTCACGCCCGGTCCGGCCCTGGCCGGGATGGTGATCCTTGCCGTCGTCGCGATCATGATCCCGGGACGGGACCGCCGTGCGCCGCCGGGGAACCGTGGCTCCCGGCGCCGGAGAGGCCTGCGGGACCGGGCCGCCGAAGATCGACGGCTGCGGGCGGACATGGCCCTCCTCGTGGCGGCCGGGGCCGCCACGCTCATCGTCCCGGCCGCGACGGTGTGCTTCGACTACCGCTACCTGCTCCCCGTCCTCGTGCTCTTCCCGCCTGCCGCCGCGCTCGCGACCCGCCGGTTCGTGCTGCTCAATCGATCGCGCCGGGCGCCCGCGGAGGAGCCGGGGATCAACGGCTCCAGCCGAGCCCCAGCCGGGGTGCCTCCATCGCCGGGCAGGTGTCCATGACGACGTCCAGCCCGGCCTCGCCCGCACGCGCCGCGGCAGCCTCGTCCCGCACACCGAGCTGGAGCCAGACCCCCTTCGCGCCGATCTTCACCGCCTCGTCGACGAGCGGGCCGGCCAGCTCCGACCGGACAAACAGGTCGACGACGTCGACGGGAAACGGGATCTCGCTCAACGTCGCGTATCCCTGCTCCCCCGCGACCACGGGTGCCGAAGGATGCACCGGCACGACGTGCTTGCCGTGCCGTCGCAGGTAGTCCGCAATGCTGTAGGCGGTCCGGCGGGTGTCGTTGGACAGCCCCACCACCGCCCAGACCTCGGTGTCGGTGAGCATGCGGCGAATGGTGTCGTCATCTCCGAAGCGCATACCCGCATAACCGCCCATGCCGCCCGGTTCATCCGGACCGCGGAAGGACTTCTCAGTTCCCGGCAACGATTCCCGGCAACGGGGGCGAGAAGCACGAGCCCCGGTGGAGGCGGGCGCATAGGATCTTCACGTGGAGAACGTGGAGCTTTCCCCGCTTCCGGCCGCCGGGGGACGGCTGGCCGCCGGGGCTGGAGCCGGCGGTGAGTGACAAGCACGAGGTGACGCTGTCCGCCTCGGCCGAGCGGGACCTGTCGAAGCTGGCCGAGCTCACCCGCGGCGAGGTCCGTCGGTTCCTCGACGGTGCCCTGCGCGACGATCCGCGCAAGGCCGGCACTCCGATCCCCGGCGAGCAGGTCGGCATGCACGAGGCCAGCGGGCGGACCTGGCGGATCCTCTACCGGATCGACGCCAACACACGCTCTGTGCGCGTTATGGTCGTCGCGCCGCGAGGTGCCCGCTCCCGGATCGTGCCAACGATCGGCAACGCCCGCCCCGCAACCGGATGGCGCCGGGTCTGAGCCCGGGCGGTCACGAGGCCCGGGCGGTCAGGAGACGTTGACGCCGAAGTCCAAGGCGATCCCGCGCAACCCGGAGGCGTATCCCTGACCGACAGCGCGGAACTTCCATTCCCCACCGTAGCGGTACAGCTCACCGAAGATCATCGCCGTCTCCGTGGAGGCGTCCTCGGTGAGGTCGTAGCGGGCCACCTCCGCGCCGTTCGTCGCGTCCGTCACCCGGATGAACGCGTTGCGGATCTGGCCGAAGGCCTGCCGACGCGAGTCGGCATCGTAGATGGACACGGTGAACACGACCTTCGCCGCCTGCGGGGTCAGCATCCGCAGGTCGACGTTGATCTGCTCGTCGTCACCGCCGCCGCCACCGACCAGGTTGTCACCCAGGTGCTTCACCGCACCGTCCGGACTCACCAGATTGTTGAAGAACACGAAATAGCCGTCGGAGAGGACCTGGCCGGCGTCATTCACAATGATCGCGCTGGCGTCGAGATCGTAGGCGGCACCGGTGGTCTGCCGCACCTGCCACCCCAGGCCCACCGTCACGGCAGTGAGGTTGGGGGCGACCTTACTCAGCGAGACATTGCCGCCCTTGGACAGCGACACGGAGGTCATATCCTCACCTTAGTACGAATGGTCCCCGCCCTGCCGACCGGCGGGCCCTACGGCTCGATCAGGCGCCACCGGTCTGGTGTTCCCGGCTCGGAACGCGCCGCGCCGGTTGCCTCCAGCGTCGCGAGGTACGACATCGTGTCCATCACGGCGTTCTGCAGCGCCACCCCCCGCAGGTTGCGGAACGGCCGATGCCAGGTCACGTATCCGGCGACGTCCCAGACCCGCGAGGCACCCGCGCGCAGTCCCTCGACGACCTCGGACAGCCGGCCGGCGTGATGCGCGTCGAGCTCCGCGAGCCGGCGCTCCAGCCCGGTGAACCGGTACTCGTGCGCCGGCAGCACCTCCTCGGCCGGCAGGCTCCGCAGCCGGGCCAGCGAACGCAGGTAGTCCCCCAGCGGATCAGGAACGGCCTCCTCCGGCGCGGATACCCCGACCGCCGTCGAGGGCAGGACGTGGTCCCCGGAGAACAGCAGCCGGTTGGTCGGCTCCCAGAAGCAGAGGTGTCCCGGCGAATGGCCCGGTGTCCACAGCGCGGTGAGATCCCAGCCCGGGATGTCCGGCCGGTCGCCGTCTTCGAGGAGGATGTCGGGTCGCGATAGGCCCGGGGCCGGCTGCTGGTAGCCCGCCAGCAGCCGCTCGGTCATCTCGGCGGGCGCCCCGGCCCGGATCATCAGCTCGGAGATCCGGTCGGCGTAACCATGTTCGAAGTGCCGGAGCATCGCCTCGTCCAGGCGATGCAACGAGACCCACGCCCCGGATGCCTCCCGGATCCGGTTCGCCAGGCCGTAGTGGTCCAGGTGCGCATGGGTCACCACGACGCCCCGCACGTCGGCCACCGACATCCCGATCATCGCCAGTCCGGCCTGCAGCTCGTCGAACGCCTCGTCGAAGTCCCAGCCCGCGTCCATCAGGAACGGGCCCGTGGAGGTCTCGAAAACGTACACGAACACGTGCGCCGGTTTGGCCCAGGGCAACGGGACGGGAATACTCCACAGTCCCGGACGCACCTGCTCGACCGGTGGCAGGGGCCGACGCCACCGCGCGGCACCGTCCCGGCCGGCCCGCTCCACGGCCGGCTGCGGCCCGGTCTGACGCGGCACACCGACATCCCCGAGAGCAGCGTCCACGACCTCACCCACCCGTTTTCTCCGGCGCCCGACGGCGCGTGCATCGCGTACCGCGGCGCCCCGGGCCTGCGGCACCCGTCTCTGGGCCTGCGCCACCCGACGGAACCTTGGCGCGTCCCGGCCAACCTGTCATGCTATACCGCGCCGCCCGGTACCCCCCGAACCGGGCGGCGCCATACTTTCCCACCGCCGTCACCGCCGTCACCGCCGTCACCGTCACCGCGCCGGTCAGGAGGGGCAGGGCAGAACGGTGAGGGATCCCGGTGCCCGGGAGCGCCGCCCGTCGAGATCGGTCACCGTGGCCGTGTAGGTGATCGCCCCGGCCACACGGGCCGGGCCCACCGGGCCGGACCACGTCGACCGGTTACCCGTCGCCCGGTCAAGGACCAGCGACACACTAGCCCTGCCTCCGTCGGGGAGGTTCACCACGAGCTCCGCGGCGAAGATGCCGGTCGCGTCCACGACGGACACCGTCACCGTGGACACCGTCACCGGGGACGCGGTCACCGGGGACGCGGTCACCGGGGACGCGGTCACCGGGGACGCGGTCACCGGGGACGCGGTCACCGGGGACGCGGTCACCGGGGACGCGGTCACCCTCGCGGCCGGCGCGCAGCCGGACGGGTACAGCGTCGTCGGCGCCGCGACCATCGACACCACCTGTGGCGAGCCGTCGACCCTGGCGGTGACCCGCACGTCGCCCCCGCCATCACCCTTGCGGGGCCTGACTGGAACGGTCACATCGATCGGTCCGGACGGTGCCGCCGCCCGATCAAGAGTGATCACCAGGGGGACGACGGCCCCCGGATCGATCCGCGACCGGCCGGGCACCACGGTTAGCCAGGACGGGCTGGCGCCGATCACGACGTCGACCGGCGCCGTGCCCTCGCCACGCAGGTCAAGCCGCCAGACGGAGTCGACGTCACCCAGGTCGACCCTGGTCGAGCTCAGGCTTAGGGCCGGGCCGGCGGGCCGCGCAGCGACCGGGACGGCCGGTGACCCGGGCGGCGGTCCGGTCCGCGGCCTCGCGGCGGTCGGGGCAACCCGTGGCGAAACCGACCCGATGCCGGTGCTCGGGGAGGCCGCGGACGCGGTGGAAAGGGCCGGACCGGCACCCGGCCGGGCAGTGACCGGGGCCGCCGTCACGTCCGCCGGCCCGTCCTCGTCACCGGGCGTGGGTGCCGGCGCTGCGACCGGCGCACCCGGCCTGCCTCCGGAGGAACCCGCACGATGGTCGCCGGCCATCCGCCCACGCACAACCACCAGACCCGCAACGATGACGACCAACACAGCCACCACAGCGATGATGCGTCCCCACCGGATCGGCAGGATCCGGCCTGAACGCCCCCAGGGAGAACGGTGACGTCCCGGCGATCCCGGGCCCCCCGCACCATCATGCGTCATCGTGACGAGATTAAGCCGACGGATTCTCGCTAGGGGACCAATTCGCTCGTTTCCGTCACGAAGTACGCCGAGATCTCTCTCGGCCCTCGGGTCGAGACGGGATGCCCCGATTCTCCCCATTGACCCCGTTGTCGCCGTTGTCGCCGTTGTCGCTGGCCTCCCGGCTCTCCCCGGTCCGCCGGCTGCGAGGCCTGCCGGGCGGCCCGCCCCGCAGCCGGCGCCCCCACCAGACCCACCATGCCAACGTCTGGGTCACCAGCGCGAAGCCGAACAGCAGATCCTCGACCGGAGCGTGCGCGATCCGCGGGCCGAGGATCCGGCGGGGGTCGTAGACGACGATGCCGAACCCGGTGAGGATCCCATTGGAGATCAACTGGAACAACGCGATGATCGCATAGGAAGTCCAGAAAACCCGCCGGGTCAGCAGCCGGGTCCGCAGGACCCACAGGTCCATCGCGATCGCCAACGCGACCCCGACGACCGCCAGGGCCGTGTAGCTCACGGCCGATCACCATCGGGAGTCCCATCGGAACGCGTCGCGCTCGGATGGGCGGGCTCGTCGCCGACGTCCCAGCCCCGCACCGCGCGCACGGCCTCCAGCGTCAGGATCGCGCACATCGGCACCACGGCGAAGAACAGCAGCTCCTCCAGGGGAAGGCCCCCCGGAAGCAGGATCCCGGTGATGCGGCGCCGGTCGAAGCTCCAGTGCCCCGCGGAGACGGCGAACAGGTCCCAGACAACGAAGATCACGATGACGGGGGCGAGGGTCAGCAGCAGCCGAACCGGCCGGGCGTACACCCGGGTGCCCAGAAACACCTCAAGCGGCGCCGTTCCGAGCAGGCATCCCGCCAGGACCGCGAGGTAGCTCAGATGGCGCATCGGCGGCTCGGACGGCGCATCGACAACTCTCAGACAGCTCTCAGACGCTGAGCGAGGGCAACAGCGCTCGCGGCCGGATCCTCGACCCCGGTGAGGCCCCGCACGACCACCACGCGGCGCGCTCCCGTCGCAAGAATCTGATCCAGGGTATCCGGACCGACGCCACCGGTGACGAACCACGGCTTCACGCCCGGAGCGAACGGAGGAGCGTGCCGCGCGGCCAGCCGGGGCAGACCCAGGCCGACCGGCGGCCGGCCCTCCTTGGTGGGCGTGGCGTGCACCGGCCCCACGCACACGTAGTCGACGTCGGGGTCGGCGAGCGCCGCGAGGAACTGGTCGGGATCGTGCGTCGACTGTCCGATCAGCACGTCCGGGCCCACCAGGCGCCGGGCAAACCGCGGCGGGATGTCGCCCTGACCGACGTGCAGGATGTCGACCCCGGCGAAGGCGGCGAGGTCGGCGCGGTCATTCGCGCTGACCAGCACTCCCCTGGCGCCGGCGGCGGCCTGCACCCGCCGCAGCCCGCCGAGCTCCTCGTCCCATTCGAGCCCCTTCTCCCGGAGCTGGATCAGATCGACCCCGGGGGCCTCGGGCGTGCCGACCACGGCGCTCAGGAAGGCGTCGAACTCGGCCCGACGCGGCGTGCACAGGTACAGGCGGGCGTCGGCCAGCCGCCGCAACCGGTCCGCCCGGGCTGGCCCACCGGCGCGCGGCGACGATCCCTCAACCTCCGGCGACAGCACGCACGATCTCCAAAATGTCGCCGTCGGCGAGCCGGACGGCGGGAATCTCGGACGGCGTCAGAGCCACGCCATTGTGCTCGACCACCACCGAACCAGACGGCAGGCCCAGCTCGGCGAGCAGGTCGGGCAGCGGCTGGCCACCCGGGATGCCCCGCGGCGCACCATTGACGACGACCCGCGCCCGGGCGAGCGGCTCCGGGTGCGCACGCGGGTGCAAGTGCGGCGGACGATCGACCATTTTTCGACCCTACGGGAGCAGCGCCCGCCGTGCGGGCGGTGGGTACGGCCGGGACCGGGCCGGGGCTAGAAGGCCGACGCCTGGGCCCGCCGTTTGACCTCCTTGCCACGGTTCTCGATAAGTGCCTGCATGGGGGTGCCCGGCAGACTCGGATCCTCCCGGAAGATCCAGTCGAGCGCATCCTCATCGGTGAACCCCGCGTCGGCCAGCACCGTGAGCAAGCCGGGCAGCCCCTTGACGACGGCGCCGTCCCGGATGAAATCGGCAGGCACCCGCAGGACGCCCCCCTCCCGCCGGGCCAGTAGCGTCCGGTCGCGCACCATCTGCCGGACACGGGTCACGGGAACCTGCAGCTGATCGGCGACGTCAGGCAGGGTCAGCCAGTCCATGGTCAAGAGTAAACACCTAAGTCTCGATGGCGTCGTATGGTGCCGGCGCGGCCGCGGACGTTGGCCGCGCCCCTCGGCGAGGGGATGACCAGGCGGTTTCCGGCCGGGACGGTCCGGCCGGAACGGGTCAGAGCGCAGCCACCTGGGCGCCGCCCGCGGCCGCCGAGCGCACCGCCGCCTCCAACACCGCGACCACCGGACGGGCGGTCTGCACGCCGTAGCCGGACAGCGGCCAGCCCGAGACGAGACAGTCCGCCAGGTCCCGGTGAAACGTACTGCCCGAGGTGGGTGCCAGCGGGATGTGGCTGCGCACCCCGTCATGGGTGATCAGCACGAGCGACCCCGCCTCCGCCTCGAGTATCTCGGCCTCGGCCTCGACCTCGGACCGACGACCGGCGTGCCGTCCCAACCGCGGCACCAGCTTCCCCTCCCCGTCCCGGAAAGCCCCGCCGTCCCGGAAAGCCCCGTCCAGGATCAGCGAGCCGGTGGACCCGAGCACCTCGAACCGCGGGCGCCGGGCCACCGTCAGATCGGAGACCGTGACCTGCGCCTCGGCCCCACTCGCGAAACGCAGCAGCAGCCGGCTGTGGTCAGCGTTGCTGACGTGGTGCCAGACCCGCTTGACGGTGGACGCGCTGACCCATTCGACGGGCTCGTCAACGAGGGCGAGGATCTGGTCAACGCAGGCGCTGCCCCGATCATGGAGCTGCCCACCACTGATCCGCTCGTCGTCGTGCCAGGTGCCGGCTGGCCGGCGGAAGCCGCCCCGGTGGGCGTCCAGCCGCAGCGGCTCGCCGACGGCGCCGCGGTGCACGGCGGCGCGGACCGCCCGGTAGCCCGGGTCGTCCCGACCCTCCGGATACACCGCGAGCACCAGGGACCGGGCCTCCGCGAGCTCCGCGAGCTGGTCGGCGTCCGGGGTCGACAGGCAGAGCGGGGCGTGCACGACGACGTGCTTGCCGGCCTCCAGCGCACGACCAGCCCATTCGAGACGGGTGTGGGTCGGTGTGGCCACGATGACGACCCCGAGATCCGGATCGTTGACCAGGTCGTCCGGGTCGTCGACGCGGCGCGGCGGGCGACCCGCCGCGTGCGCCGGGAGCCGGCCGGCACCGCCGTCGCAGAGGGCGGCGAGTTCCAGGCCCTCGGTCGCGTCCACCGCCGAGTGGTGCGTCCCGGTGATGTCCGGGGTGCCCAGCAGCCCGACCCTGGCCGGCGCGGCGTCGAGCACGCCGAGGCAGTGCCGCAGCCAACGTCCCACGAGCCGCTGGTAGGCGGGATCGGCGAGCACGGCGGGACCGGTACCCAGGGTGAATATGCCGAGGCCCGTGGAGGGCCGCCAGGTGCAGACGGGATGCTCGCCCATCTCGTGCCGGACCAGGAGCAGCCGCTCCACGTCGTCGGCAATCTTGTCGGGGATGATCCAGCTCTCCCGGGGGCGGAAGTCCGCGGACCGGGCCATGACCGCGCCGCCCTGCGGCCCGACGGTCAACCGCAGGTCGTAGGGCGCGGTGGTCCGCCCCGGGATGAAACCGGACGCCTCGATGAGCGGACTTCCCGGCGGCAGCGCCCGCATGGTCGGCCCGGCGAGCAGGACCGGGACGGTCTGCCGGGCCCGGTCCAGCAACTCCTGCTCGACGTGGTCGAGCGGACGGTCGATGAGCACGAGAAGCGCGTCGGCCGACCGTGCCGAGGTCGGGCCGAGACCCGCTGCCCGCAAATGGTCGCCGAGCGCGTTCACACCGGCCAGGTTCGACACCAGGTGAATGCGAGGCACGTCTCCGCACTCTAGTGACTGTTCCCGACGTTCCGGCGATTGGGGTCATCAAACAAAGATCCAAATAAAGATCCGCGCAAAGATTTACACAAGGATGCATACATAACGCAATGCCGGGCAAGAGTACCAATGATCCTGATATCCAGAAATCCCGCCGTCCGGCCGATCGGAACGCCTGGAACGCCTGGAACGCCTGGAAAATCCGGAGCACCGGGAACACCGGGTCGTCACCGGGCGTCATCGACTTGCCGCGGCCAGTTCCTTCATCGACACGGAGATATCGGCGAAACGCTCCCGATCCGGGATACCGTCGGCCGCCATCAACCGGCGACCGGCGACCATGTCCATCGGGCGCCCCACAGTGACCAGCGCCTCGAGACGGCCGTCCGGGGCGAACCACCCGGCCGACCAGCCAGACGGACGCCCGCCGTCGGGCGGCACGACGACGCCCGGATCGCCCCGGAACACCGGGGCAGCCTCTGCCGAAGGGAGTCCCGCGAACTGCACCATGCGGCCGAACTGTTCCGACCAGAAGTAGGGCACCGGGTCATAGACGGCCTCCCCGCCGAGCAGCGTGCTGACCGCGACCGCGGGCGACTGCTGGGCGCAGTCCCAGTGCTCGACCCGCAGCCGCCGACCGTAGCGACGCGACCACCAAGCAGCACAGTCACCGACCGCGACCACCGGCGGCCGGTCGCCGTCGGCACCGTCGGCACCATGGGTCCACCGGGCGGCGAGATGCTCGTCAACCACGACTCCCCGGTCGAGGGCGAGCCCGGAACCGGCGAGCCAGGCGGTGCCGGGCCGCACCCCGACGCCGACGACAACCTCGTCCGCAATCAGCTCCTCACCGCCAGCCAGCACCAGCCCGTCGGGGGTGACCCGCTCCACGGCCGTGGCCAGGCGCAGGGTAACCCCGGCCCGGGCGTACCACGCGATCGTGCACCGGCCCACCTGCGCGCCGAGCGCGGCGAACAGCGGCGAGGCGGCTGCCTCCACGACGGTGACCTCGGCACCGATCGCTGCCGCCGCCGTGGCGACCTCCGCGCCGATCCAGCCGGCACCAACGATGACGAGCCGGACGCCGGGACGCAGGGCGCCACGCAGATCCCGGGCGTCGTCAATGGAACGCAGGACCCGCTGTGGGCCGTCGCCCGGCAGGGTTACCGGGTCGGCTCCCGTCGCCAGCACCAGGCCGTCGTAGTCCAGCGGCCCCGCGTCGGTCTCCACAGTGCCCGGTCGCAGGCCCGTCGCCCGCCGTCCGAGGCGCACCTCGACCCCGTCGAGGTCGAAGGGCAACGTCGTGTCGTCGATGCGGCCGGAGAGCACCGCCTTGGACAGCGGCGGACGATCGTAGGGCCGGTGCGGCTCCGCCCCGAGCAGGATCACCTCTCCCGCGAAACCACGCGCGCGCACCTCGGCGGCGGCCCGGCCCCCCGCCATTCCCGCGCCCACGACGACTATTCGCTGCATTCGAGCAGACTATCGACGACCCGCGACGCCGGGCCGCCGTCACCGCACCGGGTCGACAAGCGGAAAGGCGTCCTTCCACACCGGCTCGTACCCGGCTTCGGCGAGCATCGCGGCGATCTGTGCCGGCGAACGCTCGTCGGAGATCGAGAACTGTTCCTGGGCCGTGCCGGGCGTGGTGTAGCCGCCGGGTTCGGTGGAGGAGCCGGCGCTCATGGTGGTCACGGCGATGCGGACGAGCCCGTCGCGCAGCACCGCCGGCTCCCGGGTCGACAGCGACAGCGCGAGGTCCGGCTCGAACAGGCGCAGGGCCGCGTACGCCTGGACGAACTCCGCGTCGTCAACGACGACGACCGGCGGGAACCCGCTGGCACTCGGCTTGATGCGCGGCAGCGCGATCGAGACCTCGGTCCGCCAGTAGCGACGGGAGAGAAAGGAGGCGTGCGCGGCCAGCGCGAGCACGTCAGCGCGCCAGTCCGGGGCGAGCCCGAGCAGCGCGCCGATCCCGAGCCGGCGCACCCCGGCCCGCGCGGCCCGTTCGAACGAGGACAGCCGCCGGTCGTAGTCACGCTTCCAGCCGGCGACGTGCACCTCGGCGTAGCGGGCCCGGTCGTAGGTCTCCTGGTAATGGACGACTCCCTCCAACCCGGCACGCACCAGCCGGGCATAGGTGTCGTCCGACCAGGTCTGGGTCTCGATGCTGATCGAGGGGAACATCGGCCGTAGCCGCTCGACCACCGCGACGAGGTAGTCGGCCGATACCTCGACGCGATGCTCGCCGGAGACGAGCAGCAGATGACGGAACCCCCGGTCGACCAGCAGGCGTCCCTCCGCCACCACCTCCTCAAGGTCCAGCGTGCGGCGCACCACCGGCAGGCCCTTGGCGAAGCCGCAGTAGGTGCAGGACGACAGGCAGGCGTTCGACACGTACATCGGGGCGAACAGCCGGACCGCCCGACCGAACCGGAGCAGGGTCGCCTCCCGGGCGGCAATCGCCAGCTCCTCCAACCGGGCGGTGGCCGCGGGTGAGAGCAGGATCGCCAGCTCCGCGAGACCGATCCGGGGGGTGGCCGACCCACCGGATCCGGGCCGAACCCGCCGCAGCACCGTGTCCACCTCGGCGGACGTGGCCCGCCGCGACATCGCGGACAGCCCGGCCAGGTCGTGACCGGCAAGTTCGCGCGCGAACTCCCCTGGCGGGGCGCTCACCTGGACGCCTCGCCCACCACCGCAGCCGGGGACGTCGCCCGGGACACCGAGGGCACGGGCGACGCCGGTGACGGGTGGGACGCCGGTGACGGGTGGGCGCCGAGGAACCCGGTGAGCGGGGAGGAGGCGGACGCCACCGTGGCCGGGCCGGCAGCCCCTCGGCCGGCCAGGAAACCCAACCGGCCGGCGGCGGTGGCGAGCGCGAAGGCCCGCGCCATGCGCGCCGGATCGGCGGCCACCGCGATAGCGGTGTTGACCAGCACCGCGGCCGCGCCGATCTCCATCGCCTCGGCCGCGTCCGAGGGCACCCCGAGCCCGGCGTCCACGACCACCGGCACCCCGGCGCTCGCCACGATTGCCTCGATCGCGTCCCGGGTGCGCAGCCCGCGGTTCGAGCCGATCCAGCTGCCCAGCGGCATCACGGTGGCGCAGCCGACCTCCTCCAGCCGGCGGGCCAGCACCGGGTCGGCCGAACAGTAGGGCAGGACCGTGAAGCCGTCGGCCACCATGAGCTCGGCGGCGCGCAGGGTCTCCAGCGGATCCGGCGCCAGGGTGCGCGGATCCGGGGTGACCTCCAGCTTGACCAGACCGGTGCCCGTCGCCGCCCGCCCGAGGCGGGCCAGCCGCAGCGCCTCGGCCGCGTCCACCGCGCCCGAGGTGTTGGGCAGCAGGGTCATCGACGGCGGGATGAAGTCGAGAACGTCGCCGTCACCGATCCGGCCGATGTCGACCCGGCGCAGCGCCACGGTGACGATGGTGGCACCGGATGCGACGAGGCTGTCCCGCATCACCCGGTGACTCGCGAACTTCCCGGTGCCGATCAGCAGCCGGCTGCCGTAGGCCCGCCCGGCGATGACGAGATCGTCCGCCCCCGCGGCACCGGGTCCGGCCTCACCACCACCCCCGCCGCCGACGGCGGAACCTCCACCGGCGAGGCCATCGGGACAGGAACCGTCGGGGGGAGAATCGCCGGGACGGGAACCGGCAGGACGTAGGGGGTGCTGCGACACGATCTTTCATCCTCCCCACGCGCGCATGACCGCGATCGGGTATACGGGTCGCCGACGGGATACTGGCCAGCCTCTCAGCCCACGTCCGTGGGCTCCCCGGAGCAATCGACAGTGTAACCGCTGCTTCCTGGCCGCGGCTTCGGGTGTCCCGCCGCGACGCCGATCTGCGACGCCGATCTGCGACACTGATCCACGCCCGTCGACGATCATCGCGGCCTTGAGAACCGATTCAATGTGGGCACCCGGGTTTCACCCGGTGGACACCATGCTGCGCGACGAGGTACTTCTCGCTCGAACGACGTATCCGGGTTAACCTCGCGGGGCTCGGTAGCGGCATCCTTCGACAACGATCGTAAACTCTCCCTCGTGGATGCCACCGTGGCCGACCCCGTCGTAGGTCGGCTTCTCGACGGCCGCTACACGGCGCAGGAACGGCTCGCCGTCGGCGGGATGGCGACGGTGTACGTCGCGCACGACAACCGGCTGGACCGGCTCGTCGCCCTCAAGGTCATGCATCCCACTCTCAATCACGACCCGGAGTTCGTCACCCGTTTCCATCGCGAGGCCAAGGCCGTGGCACGGCTCAACACCCCGCGCGTCGTCTCCATCCTCGACCAGGGTTCCGACCACATCCCCGCCGGTCTGGTCAACTACCTGGTGATGGAGCTGGTGCGCGGCCGGTCGCTGCGCCAGCACCTGGGCGCCCGGGGTCGGCTCCCGGTCACCGAGGCCATCGAGATCATCGAGCCCGTGATCGAGGCCCTCGCCGCCGCGCATGCCGCCGGCATCATCCACCGCGACATCAAGCCCGAGAACATCCTGCTCGGTGACGACGGCCAGGTGAAGGTCGCGGACTTCGGCCTCGCCCGTCCGGTGAGCCAGCCCACCCAGGCACTCACCGGCGGCGTGGTGATGGGCACTGTCGGGTACCTCGCCCCCGAGCAGGTCACCCACGGCGTCGCCGACACCCGCAGCGACGTCTACGCCGCCGGTGTGGTGCTCTTCGAATCCCTGACCGGGCAGCTCCCGCACAGCGGCGCCACCCCGATGTCGGTGGCCTACCAGTCGGTCCACGGCGACGTGCCGGCGCCGTCCACCATGATCGAGGGCATTCCCGCCGAGCTGGACGGTCTTGTTCTCCGGGCCACCGCCCGCGACCCGGCGCGCCGGCCGGTCGATGGTGCGGCCCTGCTGGCGGAGCTGCGGCGCATCGAGCCGTTCCTGCCCCCGCAGGACGCCTACCCGAGCGGGTTCACCGGCGAGATCGAACGGATCGGGTTGGCCGAGCGGCCTTCAGGGGCCCGGGAGCCCGGGTACCCCCAGGAGCCCGGGTACACCCAGCCGTTCCAGGCCGAGGACTACGACGACTCCCGGGGCGCCGGGCCGGGGGCCGCCGCGGAGCGCGCGTTCGCCGGTGCCGGGCCGGGCCAGCCAGGCACCGGCGCGCTCTATCGATCCGCCTCCCCGCCCTCGCCGACCGCCACGGCCTATCTCGGGGGCGGTGGCGGGCGCGGGCGGCGACGGGCCGCCGCATCGCCACGCTCCCGAGGGCTCATCCCGGTCGTCGTCGGTGGCATGGCCGTCCTGGTCCTGCTGCTCGGGATCCTCGCGTTCCGTTCCCTGTCCGGCGGAGGGACCGAGGTCCCGCTGCTGACGAACCTGAGCAGATCCGACGCCGAGAAAATGCTGCGCGACGCCGGCTTCCAGTTCACCTACCTCGACCCGGTCGCCAGCGCCACGGTACCGGTCGGCCACGTCGCCCAGCAGGATCCCCGGGACGGATCGAAGGTCGACAAGGGCGCGCTCATCACCCTGCGGCTGAGCTCCGGCCCCGCGACGGTGCGCGTGCCGGACCTGGCGAACCTCACCGAGACCCAGGCCAAGGCCCGGCTGGCCGAAGTGGACCTGACCCTCGGCGGCCTGAGCCCACAGTCCAGTGACACGGTGCCGGCGGGCCATGTGATCGGTACGAACCCCGGGGCCGGCACCGCGCTCAAGCCGAAGGACCAGGTCGTCGTGATCACTTCGACGGGCCCCGCGACGAAGCCGGTGCCGGCCGACATCATCGGCAAGTCGTTCGAGGAGGCCAAGGCCGAGCTCGTCGGCCTGAACATCGGCCTCGTGGTGCAGCGCACCGACGCCGTGAACGACGCCGTGCAGCCCGGTGAGGTCTTCGGGGTCTCTCCCGACGTGGGGCAGCCGATCTCACCCGGCGGCACCGTCACCCTCACCGTAGCCGAGGCCGACGGGTTCGACAACGGTGACGGTTCCGGGGGCGACGGCAGCGGGATCCAGGTCCCGGTGCCGAACGTGGTCGGGAAGAGCTACCGGGAAGCCGAGAACATCCTGCAGCGCCGGGGGTTGAAGATTGACCGTATCGGCTGGATCGGCGGGCCGGGCGACCGGGTGACATCGCAGTCCGCCAAGGCCGGGAGCAAAATCGAAAAAGGAAGTACCGTGCACGTCAACACAACGTGGGACCCCCTCGGCTGAGCCGCCATCCTCCACCAGGTTGATCATATTGTGCAACGAATCGCGCGGTGGGCGAAAGATCCGCGACCGCTTCCCCGGGGGGACGACGGCGTGAAGGCAGCGCGTGGTCGTGGCCGGTGGCCCGCCGGCCCGCGGCGGCCGACGTCGTGGTGGCGGGAGTCGTCGTGGTGGCGGGAGTCGTCGTGGCGGGGCATGGCCGGCGGTGGACGGCGGGCCGAGCGGGTCGCCGACCTGCTGGACGGACAGCGCCCCCCGTATGACGAGACCGACGCGCGGCTGATCGACACCGTGGCGGCCCTCCGGGACCTGCCGTCACCGCGGCTGCATCCGGCACGGCACGCCGCCCTGCGCGGACAGCTGTTCGCCGCCGTCACCGGCTCCCCGGCATGCGATCCCGTCCGTTCCCCCGCCGCCGTTTCCCCCGGCACCTCCGTGAAGGGCCACGAGACCGAGGCCCGTCCCACAAGAACCCGTCCCGCACGCACGCCTCCCGAGGGCGTCGATCCTGACCTGCCGGGAAACGATCCGGTCGACGCGCGGTGGGTACGCCGGACCGGTGCCCGCGGTGTCTCTGCCTGCGGTGTCTCCGGCCGGGGCAGGATGACCCGGGCCGCCCGGCCGCTGCTGGCCGGAGCACTCACCGCCGCCGTCACCACGGCGGCCCTCGCGGTCAGCTCGGGGGACTCGCTACCCGGCGATACCCTGTACGGCGTCAAACGACAGGTCGAAGACCTCCAGGTGTCGCTGGTCCGCGATCCGGTCGAGCGGGCGAAGACCCGGCTGGGCATGGCCGGCTTGCGGATGAGCGAACTGCGCACGATCACGGTGAACGACGGCGGGGTGATCGCCCCGGAAACCGGTGCCGGCGCTCCGGAGACGAGCCCGCGGGTGCCGGTGGTGAACCCCACGGCGACCGCCGCACCACCGACCATCGCGGTGTCACCGACCATCGCGGTGTCACCCGCTGCGGTGTCACCCACTGCGGGGACGTGGCCTCCCGGTCCCCGCACACCCGCCGTCTCCGGCGACGCCGGCGAATCCGATGGCCCCGACGCGCCGAGCGACCCGCCCGGCCCCGGCAACGGGGACCGCCTCGACCCCGAGCTGGTCAACGCGCTGCTGCGGGACTGGATCGCCGAGGTGCGCGCCGGCACGCAGGTACTGCTGGCCCGGGTCGCCGCCGGGGACACGGACGCCTGGACCACGGTGAACGCCTTCACCACCGAGCAGTCCCGCGGGCTGAAGAACCTGCTGAGATCGCTTCCCGTGGGCTCGGTCGGACCGGCGCATGCGGCTCTGGATCTCATCGACGACGTCAGGCGCAGGCTCGGCCCGCGGGCACCAGCGCCGGTCCGGGCCCCCTCACCCGTCCGCCAGATCTCTCCGATCGTGCCGACCGGTGACGCCCTCACCCCCCCGCCCTACGTGGCGCCGCTGCTCTCCGCACCTCGGCCCACGGCGACCGGGGCCACCGCCGCGCCCGCCCTCAGCACTCCCACCCCCGGCACTCCCACCCCTGCCGGCACCGGCATCGGCTCGCCGGGGCCCCCGAGCCCGGCGCCGGGTGGTGCCACGAGCGGAACGACCATCCCGACCCCGACCCCCGCCACGACCCCGACCCCCGCCACGACCCCGACCCCCGCCACGACCCCGACCCCCGCCACGACCCCGACAGACGACACGACCCCGACAGACGACACGACCCCGACCCCCGCCACGACCGCATCCGATGTCACGCCGACCACGGTGGGCGCGCCCTCGCCGCAGAGCCCCCCGAACGGGGCGCCGACGCCGGGATCCCGCTAGAATCTGTTCCGAGTTTGGATCATGGGGTTGGCAGGCTGCGTAGCCAGAGGATGGATCCGCGCAGGTGGAGTCCTGCGGCGTAGCTTTCGGGTGTCTTGTCGTAGCGGGTGGCCAGACCCCGCCATTCCTTGATCTTGCTGATGCCGCGCTCCACGGTGTTGCGGTCTTTATAGAGCGCGGCGTCGTGGCGGACCGGGCGACCTCCGGCGCTGCCGCGCTTCTTACGGTTGGCCGTCTGATCGGCCTTCTCCGGAGGACGAGCCGTGGTACTCGCTCTTCCCAGGACCCCCGCGTCACGGGCTCGGGTCCCAATGCCGCTTCCACTAACTGGATCTTGATGGTCGTCGGTGTGTCGGTTCCGGCTGTTCTGTCTGGTTGCCGGCATGATCGGGGTGTGTGGCGGACAGTGAGGCGGTTGCGGGTAGCCAGCTGACGGACTGGATCTCTCTGGGGGTCCTGACGTCGTTCGTCCCGCGTGATGCGGTCGATGAGGCGATCGAGGCGACCGGGGCGGGTGCCCGGCGCTCCGACACGACGATCCCCCCGCAGGTCGTGGCCTATTTCGTGATGGCGCTCGCGTTGTTCGCGGACGACGACTACGAGACGGTCGCCCGCCGGCTCGCCGCCACGCTCACCGATCTCGACGTGGTGGGGCCGCGGTGGGAACCGACCTCGTCAGGGCTGACCAAGGCCCGCCAGCGGCTCGGTGCGGCGCCGCTGGCCGAACTGTTCGGTCAGGTCGCCGGGCCGGTCGCGGACCTGGACACGGTCGGGGCGTTCCTGAGCCGGTGGCGGCTGATGAGCATCGACGGGCTGGAATGGGATGCCCCCGCCTCGAAGGAGAACATCGCCGCGTTCGGCCTACCGGCCGGCCGCGTCGACGCGCCAGGGGTACTGCCGAAGGTCCGCGCGGTGACCGTGTCCGAGTGCGCCTCGCACGCGCCGGTCCTGGCCGCGTTCGGCCCGGCCGGTGGGGCGAAACCCGCCAGCGAGCAGGCACTGGCCCGGACTGTCTACCCGCGGCTGGCCTCGGACTGGCTGCTGCTCGCGGACCGTAACTTCTACTCGTGGGCGGACTGGTGCACCGCGGCGGACACCGGTGCGGCGCTGCTGTGGCGGGTCAAGGCCACCCTGCGCCTGCCCCCGCTGCGCGCGTTGTCCGACGGTTCCTATCTGACCGTGCTGGTCAACCCGAAGGTCACCGGGAAGGCCCGGGAGACCCTCGTCACCGCGGCCCGCGCCGGCGCGCCGCTGGACCCGACGAAAGCCCGTTACACCCGCCTCGTCGAGTACGACGTCCCCGACCGTGAGGGCGACGGGAAACACGAGATCACCGGCCTGCTCACCACGATCTGTGACCCGCGGGAGGCGACCGCGACCGCTCTGGCCGGGGCCTACCGGCAAAGATGGGAACACGAGGTCGCGATCGAAGACGCCAAACAACTCGTCGGCGTCGGCCAGGCCCGCAACCGGCTCGCCACCGCCGCGCAACGCGCCGTCCCGTTCGGCCTGACCTGCCAGACCCTCGCCTTCACCTGGTACCTCACCACCGGCCACCACCACGACGACGCCGCGGAGCACCGCGCCCGCGCGCCCTGGTACACCACCAAGACCCGGCCCTCGACCGCCGACCTGCTCGCCAAGCACCGCCGCGTCCTCATCGCCACCAAATACCAGCCCGCTCACCCCGAACAGCCCACCCCAGCCGAAATCCACACCCTCCGACTGGCCTGGGAGATCACCGCCGCATAACTACGAAAGTCGAGGTGTTAGTAGGAGTGCGAAACGCTCCTGGACGGAGGCCGGCGAGCAGGCGAGGGAGGTGTCGAGAGCTGCCTGATTGACCGGCCGGGGGGTGATGGTGTTGCTACCGGCCTCCCACTTCGAGACCATGCGCTCGCTGACGCCGATATGTGCCGCGAATGCTTGCAGGCTCATCCGTTTGGCCTGACGTAGTGCCCGGATCTCTCGTCCTGTCCAGCGGATCACGGTAGCCATCCGTGAGCTTCCTACTCCAGGGAATCGCCGGGGATGGCGATATAGGTGGCATGGAGTTCCCGTAGAATTGGATGGTCGTCGAGAAGGTTCACACCATCAATCATGTGGATCGGGCGGACGCCGATCGAAGTGTTAGTAGCAAAAGCCGCCTGCATGCTGCCGAGCATATCCAGGGTAACAGGGGCGGTGACGTGAGTGCCGACCTGCTGCAGGAGTCCCATGGTTACTCCAGGCAGGACGTCGGCTTTGGGCCAGATGACGTTGTCGCCATCAAAGAAACCGACGTTCCAGGTGGCGCCTTCGGAGACGACTCCTGTGGGATCGGTGAACAGCGCATCATCATAGCCGTCGAGTTGGGCACCGCGGCGATGGTACAGAGAGCCGAACAGGCCGACGTGTTTCACCATCGGAAGATCCCGCAAGTAGACGCAGGCCTTCACGCGTAGCGCCGGCAACACGGTCGGCGCGACCGGTCGAGTGGTCACCAGGATGTGTGGAGCGGCCGTCGCACCCGGGTGCCCGAGTTCCAGTGCTGGGTCGAAGACGGTGACGCGGACGACGAGCGAGCCGGTTCTGCCTCCGACCGCGTGACGGACCAGCTTCAGGACGTGTTCCGGATCGAGGTCGGCTGCAAAGACGATGCGGCAGTCACGGACCAGCCGGCTCAGGTGCAGCGGCAGGCCCCGTACCCGGCCATCATCGACGCGCATCGAGGTGAAGTGCCCGAGGTTGGTCAGGGCCAGCGCCGCGAGCGCCTCAGGGGTGACCGGGTGGCCGTCGAGTTCCGCCATGTCCTGGAGTCTGGCAGCCGGGGGCAGCCCGGCAAGCGGATGGGTGTCTGGGTCCGCCAAGTTCAGTGAAAGTTCGGTACTGGGACGGTGCAGTGACCTTGTGGGTGGAGCTCGTGTCGCGGCAATCTGGGGACTCTCTACAGAGTCATAACCCGCTAGTCCCACCCACTTCCCGATCTTGGACACTGAGCTGGCGGTCGGGATCCCAATGCTGCCTCCACCCGCAGAAGCGGTCCGGGAGACTTCACCTCGCGCCCATTTATCGAGACGCTTGTTCAGAGATGCATGGAGATGACGAAAGCATCTATTCGCCATGGGCCCACGTGACCAGACCCACGAACGAACCCGGGGCCGCCGGCCGGACGCCCGCCGAGGGCCACCAGCCCAGCCCTGACCGGTCGTCGTCCAGCGCCGTGCTGCGTTCCGGAGTCGGACAGGGCGTGGTGGCCGGGGTGGGGAGGGAGCCGGTCGGAGCGGCCGTTGACGGCGCTCACTCCCCACCGCTCCCGATCCGGACGCCACATCCGGGCTGGGGTGTGGTCGAGCTGGACGTGAACGGCCGAGTTGTCCGGATCATCGTCGGTGAGCCGGAGTTCCGCAGCCCTGCCGATGCCGATCTGTACGCCCGCAGCAGAGGTCTTCCTGATCACCGCGTCGCGCCGGTTGACCTCGGCAGTCGGGTGCCGCCCAGGCTCTGAGACAGAGGCTGCCCCGGCCCGTCCATCCCGGCGCAGCTTCCCGGGATCCGAAACGGGGCCGCCCCGTCCACAGACGGCCCGTCCAGCACCCCGCCCACGGTGCGGCCTGCGACCGCGAGCGGGCCCTTGAACGCGCCGTAGCGACGTTCGACGACTTCCTGGCCTTTGTAGCGGGCGAGTACCTCGGCGGGGCCGATGGTGTCGGGCAGGTTGGTCAGCAGGGCGTACCAGCCGTCGGTGGCGGCCTCGGCGTCGAGCGCGGCGGAGTCGAAGTGCCAGGTCAGGGCCGGTTTCCCGGTGTCCGGATCGACGCTGGTGGCGGCGACGAGGTAGCGGGTGACGCGGTGTTTCGTCGCCAGCAGGGTCAGGCGGGCTTTCACCGCGGCTTCGGTGCGGTAGAGGTGGTGGCTGCCCGCGGCGCGGGTGAGGGTGTCGAGGTCGGTGCGGGCGCGGTCGAGTTTGAGTGCGCGGGCGGCTTTGGCGGCCTGGTCGTTCGCGGACGACCAGATGAACACCGTGCGCACGGTGACCGCCGCGTCGGTCTTGCGGGGCCCCCGCAGGGTTGTCACGCCCTCGCGGGCCCGGTAAGTCGCCCGGGCGTGGATCGGCTTGTCCTGGTCGCGCGCCGCGACGTGGTCGACGAGGGTGGCGGTGGCCCAGTCCTGGGCGGCTAGGACCTGCGCGGGCACGGCCGTCGTCGGTGCCGGCGCGAGGAACGTGACCCCAGGCGTGGAGGTCAGCGCGGTCAGGTTGGGGTAGGAGACGAGTTTGCTGTCGCCGACCAGCAGGAACCGCCGTTCGCCGGCGATCGTGGTCAGGGCGCGTATCGCGGCGGTGACCTGGGAGACCTGACTGACCTCACCGGCGCCGCCGTCGTAGGCGCGGTGGACCAGCGGGATCCCGCCGTCGCCGGTGACCGCGGGCCCGGTCTGGACCTTTTGAGGTCGGGGCGGCGGTCCTTGGGATGGCCGTACTTCGGGGTCGCGTAGTCGCCGTCGACCTCGGGGTAGGCGCCGTGCAGCGAGATCGACGTCATGCCCCAGTGGATCCGGGACACGTCGAGGCCGAACGCGGTGATCGCCGCGGCGCCGACCGAGCCGACGACGGCCTCGCAGACCGGGGCGAGCGCGTCCAGCGCCCGACCGACCCGGTCGTCGTTCAACACGTCCGGCGCGAGGCCGAACATCTCCTCGACCGCCCACTGGCGTGCCCACCGTTCGACGTGCAGCAGCGGGGTCGGCGAGGTCAGCCGGTTGGCGACCAGCGCGGCAATCACCTGCCCGTGGCTGGCCCGGTTGACCTTGTCACGCATCGGGGCGAGCCGGTCGATCGTGCCCGCGACATCGAGGCGGGCCAGGTAGTCACGCACGACGGGCAGCGCGCCGAGCGGCTTCTCGACGCTCGGCGGCCCGTAGTCCATCGCGACCGTCACAGCCAGGAACAGTCCCAGACCCGTCACTACCGATCGCGGTCACCCCGACGTGATCCGAACAAGAGATCAAGCAGCTGGCTCATCGCACGCACGCACGTGCGGAAGACAAGTCCAGCTCACGAGGGCCACGGCGCGCCGCGTTCTCCCCGCGTGTTCTGCAGCATCTCGGCGACGAGGAAGGCCAGTTCTAGCGCCTGCCCGGTGTTCAGACGGGGGTCGCAGGCGGTCTCGTAACGGCCGCCGAGGTCGTCTTCCCCGATGAGTTCGGCCCCACCGAGGCACTCGGTGACGTTCTCCCCGGTCAGCTCGATGTGCAGGCCACCGGGGTGGGTGCCCAACGCCTTGTGGACCTCGAAGAAGCCGAAGACCTCGTCGAGGACATCGTCGAAGTGGCGCGTCTTGACGCCGCCCACGTCACGGGTGTTGCCGTGCATCGGATCGCACGACCACACCACTGGCGGCCCGGCGGCGTTGACCTTCTCGATGATCGGGGGCAGCGTGTCCCGGACCCGCTTTGCCCCCATCCGGGAGATCAGGGTGAGCCGGCCGGGGACATGGTCGGGGTTGAGCCGCTCGGCAAGCTCGAGGACCTCGTCCGGGCCAGCCTTCGGCCCGATCTTGCAGCCGATCGGATTGCCCACCCGGGACAGCAGGTCGACGTGGGCACCGTCGAGGTCCCGGGTCCGCTCGCCGATCCAGATCATGTGGGCGGACAGGTCGTACGGGTCGCCGGTGGCGTCCTCGATCCGGGTCAGGGCACGCTCGTACTCCAGCAGGAGGCCCTCGTGACTCGTGAACAGCTCGACCCCGGTCAGCGCGGCGGTCCGATCGAGGTCGATGCCGCAGGCGGCCATGAAGGCGAGGGCACGCTCGATGTCCGTCGCCATCACCTCGTAGCGGCGACCCGCCGCGGAATCCCGCACGAACGCCTTGTTCCACTCGTGGACCTTCGACAGGTCGGCGAAACCTCCGGTGGCGAAGGCCCGCACGAGGTTCAGCGCGACTGCGCTCTGGTGGTAGGCGGCGACCATCCGCATCGGATCGGGCTGCCGCGCGGCGGCCGTGGGCGCGATGTCGTTGACGGCGTCGCCCCGGTAGGAGGGCAGCCCGGTGCTGGCCTCGATGTCCGCGGACCGCGGCTTGGCGTACTGCCCGGCGATGCGGGCGACCTTCACCACCGGCGTGCTCGCGCCATAGGTGAGGACGACCGCCATCTGCAGCAGCGTCTTGACCTTGTCCCGAATCTTGTCGGCGGTGTTCGCCACGAAGGTCTCGGCGCAGTCACCGCCCTGCAACAGGAACGCCTCGCCCCGAGCGACCAGCGCGAGACGGTCGGTCAGGGACCGGATCTCGGGCGCGGTGACCAGCGGGGGGAGGGCCGCAAGCTGGTCATGGGCGGCTCTCAACTCTGCCGGGTCGGGCCAGGACGGCTGCTGCTTGGCCGGAAGGGTCCGCCAGAGATCCAGTACGCTCACCACACCAGGGTACGGCCCAGGTCGAGCTCGAGCGGTCACCATCGCCCGACATCTTCCCGGGAATCGGCGTCTTCCCTTGGACAGGCATCCGCCCGGAACTCGGCACCCGGCCCTGGCTCCCGAATCGGGACCGGATCCTGGACCGAAATCAGATCCTGGAGCGGGATCGGTTCCCGGACCGGGATCGGTTCCCGGAGCGGATCCGGCCCGACGGCCCGCCCCTCCCCCGGTCAGCCGAAGAAGATCTCGGCCTCGTGGTAGAGCTCCTCGGGCACCGTCTTGAGCTCGCGGGTCGCATCCTGCAGCGGAACCCGGTCGATGCGGGTGCCGTGCAGGGCGACCATCACCCCGAAGTCGCCTTCGTGCACGGCGTCGACGGCGTGCAGTCCGAAACGCGTCGCGAGCCATCGATCGAAGGCCGTGGGCGTGCCGCCGCGCTGCAGATGCCCGAGCACCGTCGCGCGCGCGTCACGACCGGTGCGGGCGCGGATCTCGGTCTCCAGGACCGCCCCGATGCCCTGCAGGCGGACATGCCCGAAGGCATCGACCTCACCCTCCCTGGCGACCAGGGTACCCGTGATCGGGACGGCACCCTCGGCCGCGACGATGATCGGCGCGTAGTGGGTGGCGAACCGGGCTTCGACGAAGGCGCACACCTTGTCGAAGTCGAACGGCCGCTCCGGGATGAGAATGACGTTGGCTCCCCCCGCCATGCCGCTGTGCAGAGCGATCCACCCGGCATGACGGCCCATGACCTCAACGATCAACACCCGGTGATGGCTTTCCGCGGTGGTGTGCAGCCGGTCGATCGCCTCCGTGGCGATGTTGACCGCGGTGTCGAAACCGAAGGTGTAGTCCGTCGCGGAGAGGTCGTTGTCGATGGTCTTGGGCACTCCGACCACGGGCAGTCCCTCGGCGTGTAGTTGGGCGGCCACCCCCAGGGTGTCCTCCCCGCCGATCGCGATGAGCGCGTCCACCTCGGCTGCGGCGAGGTGCTCGCGCACCAGCGCCGGCCCGTCCACGGCGGCGTAGGGATTGGTGCGGCTGGAGCCGAGGATCGTGCCGCCACGCGGGAGGATCCCCCGCACGGCCGCGATGTCCAAGGGGACCGTCTCGCCGGTCAGCGGCCCTCGCCAGCCGTCCCGGTACCCGACAAAGCTGTGGCCGTAGACGCTCTCTCCCTTGCGCACGACGGCCCGGATCACCGCGTTGAGTCCCGGGCAGTCGCCGCCGCCGGTCAGTACGCCGATCCTCATCCCGAGTCCTCTCGTCGACCGTACACCGCTTTCTCCGGCGGCAGCGTAGCGGGAGAGCCACACTTCAGGACAACAGCGCGGTCACGTGGCGTGGCAATGACGAGGCCGCCACGGCCACGTCATCGACTCATCGGGATGGGTTCGACACGGCGGCGACCTGGGCGCGCAGCGGGGCGAGAACCCGCCACCGGGCGAGGTTGTGCAAGGCGTCGGCGAGCGCATCGTGGGCGTTGGGCGGCGGTGCGGGAAGAACCGGCCGGCCCACTTCCTCCCACAGCTGACGCAGGTCCCGGGTGAAGCGGGGCAGCTGGGCGGGCAGGGCGGTCATCGTGCCAAAGAGCTGGCAGAGCACCACGTGGTCATAGGCCCCGTACCAGGCCCACAGCTCGGGGGCACCGCCCGCGGTCAACAGCGCGGCGACCTCGTCGCGGATTCGGGCCCGCGGCTTCCACGCCTCGTCCGATGGCGACGGCAGCTGGTCGAGGACGTTGCGACGGACCCAGGGCACAGCCCACGACGGGTCGAACTCGGTCGACACGGCATAGTACCGCTGTGTGCCGTCCTCGCTGACGATTCCGACGCTGACCAGATCGAGCCAGTGATGACCGGTGTCGGCGCGTTCGATGAACTCGGTGTCGTAAAAGAAGCGGGTTCCCACCGGCTCAGTCTCCTCCGGCCGAGGTGTCCGCCATGGTCGGCCGCTCGACCGCGGACCACCCCGGGCCGGGGCCCGAGCGCCGGCGCCACGGGCGCAGCAAGGCCCCGAGCAGCAGCGCCGCCAAGGCGGCACCGACCAACGGCAGCAGCCACAGCAGCGGCCCGGAGTACTCCTCCGTGGCGTCATCCCCGGACGCCGCCACCCGCGGACCGTCCGGTCCCGGCGACCGCCCTCCCGCCGGGACGATCGCCGGCGTCGCGCGGCAGCCGGCCGAACCCGCGACGGACGGCGGAGTCACCGCGGGACCGGTCGCCGGAGAGACCCGGACCTCGACCCGGGCGGCGCCGGGATCACTGACGAGGCAGAGCAGACCCGCCCCGGGCGCGGACGTCACCCGCGCCCCGGTGACCTGCACCTGGTAGCCCGTCGGATAGGACCAGGCCGGCACGCTGATCGCGGTCGCCGTGCCGGCAGCGAGGGGCGGCCCGGCCGACGGCGCGGTCCGATAGGCCACCGTCAGCACCCGCGACGCGTCGAAGCGCAACACCTCCGGTACCCCGGCGATGGCCACGGGGTAGGGGCGGACGATGTCCGCGGGCGGGGCGGGCGCCCGGCGTTCGGCGCCGCCGAGCCCGACGGGCGCGGCGGTGCCCACCGTGCCCCCGGTCGGGCTCGGGACGTCGTAGAACCAGCTCAGGCCGAACGCGTCGGCGGAGGCGACGAGACCGCGGACACTGACCGCCGACCCGTCCTTCCAGCCGACCAGGTATCCGGTCGGATCATTGACCGCCACCGTCGATGCGGCGTCGAACGGGGCAGGCCGCTCCCGCCACAGCAGGTGCGCGCCGTCATGCGCGGCCACCGCCGCAACGAGACCCGCACCGCCGCCACCACCATCGGGCACCTCGTAGCCGAGCAGGCCCGGCACATCGCGGAACCGCGTCGCCAACCGTTCGAGCCCCGCGGCGAGGCCGGCGACGGAGGGCACGTAGCCCGCCGAGGAGGGCACGATCCGCAGCGTGACCCGCAACCCGCGGTCGGTGAACATGCGGGTGAGGGCGGCGGCCTGGTCGAGTCCGGGGTCGGCGGGCGTGGTCGCCGCGCCGGCACCGTCGAGGACCGGCCCACCGGAGGTCGCCGGGAAGCGGCCGCCGCTGGCCATCGGGACCGCCAGGCGCACCCCGGTAAATCCGAAGCCGACCCAGGTGTCGATGTCCCCGGCGGTGGGCGTCACCCCGGCCGGCACCGTGATTCCATGCAGGACGACCACCCGGCGATCACTGTCCGTAAGATACGTTCCCGAGCGACCGATCGTATCGGCCGGGGCAGCGCCCACGGACGGTCCAACGGGTCCAGCAGGTGCGGCGGGTCCAGCGGGGGAACCGGCCGCCGAGGCCCCGGGCACCGGGCCCGTTCCCGCGAGGCAGCCGACGATCAGGCCGAGCGCGACCAGAAGTGGACGCCGTCCCGGGAATCGCCGGGGATGTTCGAAGCCGCCGCGACGCCGACCGATCGCCGTCCAGCCAGGAACGCTGTCACCACACACCGGACCATCCTGCCGTGCCCACCGCAAACGGGTCAGACCGCCCGGTCGATCCGGTCTTTGGTGGCACGTGGGTTCGCCGGCGCCGTGACCGGCAGCCCGAGCTGATCCGGAGACCGAGCCGGCGTCGCCGCCCCAGGGGAACCCGGCGCTGTGCCGGTGGACGCCGGGGAGACCGATGCCGTGCCAGTAGACGCCGCGGCCGCCCCGGCAGCCGCCTGTGCCCGGGCGGCCGCGAGCTCCTCCTTGGCCCGCTTCGCGTACAGGTCCACGTACTCCTGGCCGGACAGGGCCATCAGCTCGTACATGATCTCGTCGGTGACCGAGCGCAGGACGAAACGATCATCTGCCATGGCCGCGTAGCGGCTGAAGTCGAGCGGGCGGCCGATGCGGATGCCGACCCGACGGATCTTCGGCACCAGCTGGCCCGGCGGCTGAACCTCGAAAGTCCCGATCATCGCCACGGGGATGACCGGGACCCCGGCCTCCAGCGCCAAGCGCGCGACACCGACCTTGCCGCGGTAGAGCCGGCCGTCCGGGGATCGGGTGCCCTCCGGATAGATCCCGAGCAGGCGGCCCTGGCGGAGCACCCGGACCCCCGAGCGCAACGCGCCCTCGCTCGCCTTGCCGCCGCTGCGATCGATCGGGATCTGGCCGACGCCGCTGAAGAACACCCGCTTGAACCACCCCTTGACGCCCGCCTCGGTGAAGTAGTCGCTCTTCGCCAGGTAGGTGACACGGCGGGGGACGACCAGCGACAGGAAGAGGTGGTCCAGGAAGGAGAGATGGTTGCCGGCGAGGATCGCGGGCCCCTCCAGGGGGATGTTCTCCGCCCCCTCGACCCAGGGACGCCAGAACAGTCGCAGGACAGGTGTCAGGAATACCTTGACCACCCAGTAGAACAAGACAGCTCCCACCTGGTCACCGCCGCACGACGACGGCCCGCCGGGGGCGCCCGTGGCCAGTCGCCCGTCTTCATCCGCCGACGCCGATCACACCTGGCCCGAACCTCCCACGAACCGACCGGCCGGTCGGGCACCGGGGCGCACGCCGCCGGTCCACGACCCGCGGCCTCGTCGGGGTCCGCCACGGAGACCCCGACGATCCTTGCGACCCCACCGCGCCGGGTCGCCCAGGGCCGGGTCGCCAGGATGATGGGCTTGTTCGAGCCTAAGGAGAGGTCATCACGACGTCCACCGAACGGGGTCTACCCCGCTCGGCGTGTCATTCTCCGGTGCCGGCCAGGAAACCTGACGGCGGGCCCCCAACCCCCCGCGGACCGCGCCTCGATCCCGATGTCCCGCGCGCGTGGCCACCCATCACCGATATCATCAGGCGGAGACTTTCCGTCCGGCGGCTTCTGCGCAGCGATGTTGCGCAGCGATGTTGCGCAGCGAGTGAGACACGCACGACCGTGGCCTCAGCCCGCGGACCGTGCGAGCATGCGTTTACCGGCGTTTTCCCTCCGCGCGTCGCCGGACCCGCATCGCGGCATACGGGCGGGCGCGCGAGGCACGAAGGGCGGATCACGATGGCGGGTGTCACCGGTGCGGCCGTCCTCCCGGGCGCGGAACCGTTCGAGTTCGAGGGTGGGTCGGTCGGCGTGCTGCTGGTCCACGGGTTCACCGGCTCCCCGGGCAGCATGCGGCCCTGGGGCGAGTACCTCTCCGCAGTCGGACTGACAGTCTCGTGCCCGCTGCTGCCCGGCCATGGCACCCGCTGGCAGGACATGGTGCCCACTACCTGGCCGGACTGGTACGCTACGGCGGAGACCGCGTTTCTGCGGCTGCGGACCACCTGCGAGCAGGTCTTCGTCATGGGGCTGTCGATGGGCGGGACCCTGGCCCTGCGGCTGGCCGAGCAGCACGGCGGGGACCTCGCCGGCCTCGTCACGGTGAATCCCAGCCTCACCACCGACCGGTGGCACGCGGCGTTCGCCCCGCTGCTGAGCCGGGTGATCCCCGCCGTGCCTGGCGTGGCTGGCGACGTGAAGGCCGAGGGCGTGCCCGAGGTCGGTTACGACCGGGTACCCCTGCGCCCGTTCGCGTCGCTGCGCCAACTGTGGGCGGTGACCCGGCCGGAGCTCGGTCGGATCGTCTGTCCGGTCCTCACCTACCGCAGCGTCGTCGACCATGTGGTGGAAGCCAGCTCCGGCGCGATTCTGCTGGCCGGGCTGCGCGCCCCGGCCGAAGAACGACTGTTGGAGAACAGTTACCACGTCGCGACGCTCGACAACGACCGAGAAACGATCTTCGACGGAAGTCTGGAATTCGTCCGGCGGCACGCGCCACGCGCGCTCGTGCCCGACGCGCCCTGCGGCGATGACTGAGCGGTCACCGGGTTCAGGACCCGGCGAGCACCGGCCCTCGCCGGCGGACGGCGCCGCGCCCGAGGGGGCTCCCCTCGGCGGGCCGGGCGGCGCCCCCGCCGGTGGCGGTGGCACCTCCGCGAACCGCGAGGAGCCGACCGGCGGCGGATCCACGCCCGGTGCCGCGCCCACGGCCGGCCGGGGTGGCGGCGGTCTCGACGGCGACAGCGACGGATCCGCGACAACCGCGGGGGGCGACGCACCGCGGCCCTCCCCGCGCTCCCAGAAAGCCGACGACGCCGCGTTCTTCGAACTCATCGCGCGCTTCGACGAGGAGCCCGAATCCCACCGGTGGCCGGCTGCGGAGGATCTGGACGACACCCGCCGCCCCACTGTGATCATCCTACGTCCGCCGTTCGAGCCGGCTGCTCCGCCCGTGTCGGAGGACCGGACCGAACCCGGGCTCGACCAGTTGCCGTTCCCGTCCGCGGGCGGCGAGGGCGGCCGACGGGGACGCGGCGGCACCGAGGACCTCGTCGTCGACCTCGGCGATCTGCCGGGTTCCGGCCAGCTCCCGGAGGGTCTGGACGACCCGGATCTGGATCCGGATCCGGATCTGGACCCGGACGGCGAGCACTACGAGCCGCCACCCCCGCCACCGCTGCCACGGATCAGGCCCGTGACACGCTGGGCGCTCGGTTCGATCGCCCTCGGTGTGATGTTCCTCGTCGTTCCGGACCTGATCGACTTCAACCAGTCCCGAACCCAGAACGTCGCCGGGGTTCTGCTGATCCTCGGCGGGGTCGGCACGCTGGTCGCGCGGATGGGAGACCGTCCGCCCACGGACTTCGACGGCCCCGACGACGGCGCGGTGGTCTGAGCGCGGCGTGGCAGCCGTCGTACCGGCACCGAGATGGAAGGGCGTGGGGCGTGCAATATCACGAAAAGGTCGAAGTCCACGGACATCTCATGGATACGGGCGTGCTGGCCCGGGTTCTCGATGACGTGCTGGACTATGGCGGTGACTATCGGGTCGTTCGTATCGACCTGGGGCGCAGCCACGATGACGAGTCCCACGCGGTCATCACGGTGGGGGCCGACTCACCGAGTCAGCTCATGCGCATTCTGATGCGGATCCAGGTCCACGGCGTGAACAAGATCGAGTCTGGCACGGCCCGGTGCGAGCCGGCCGACCGCGACGGCGTCTTCCCCCCGGACTTCTACTCCACCACCAATCTGGAGACCGTCGTCCACCTCGACGGCCAGTGGGTGCCGGTGGAGCATCCCGAGATGGACTGCGGCCTGGTGGTCTCGCACGGCCGGGTGCGAACGGTACCGGTCACCGACGTGCGCGCGGGAGACATGATCGTGTGCGGCGTGGACGGGGTGAAGGTCGTCCTGCCGGTCACCGCCCATTCCAGCCGGATCTACGAGGAGTACGAATCCCTGGCCGCCCCGCTGCCGAGCTCCACCCAGCCGCAGGCGGTCCTGGTCCGGGCGATCGCCCGCCAGATCCGCGAGGTGAAGGCCGAGGGCTCGCAGGTGCTCTGGGTGGCGGGTCAGGCGGTGGTGAGCACCGGAGCCGGGCCGGCGCTGGTCGCCCTCGTCGGGGCTGGCTATGTCGACGTGCTGTTCGCCGGCAACGCGCTGGCGACACTCGACGTGGAGGCTGCCCTCTACGGATCGCCGCTGGGGCTCGGGCCGCTGCGCAGCGGCCGGGTGCAGCGCGGCAGCGAGCAGCACATCCGCGCGGTCAACACGATCCGCCGGGAGGGATCCATCCGGGCCGCCGTGGAGTCCGGCGTGCTCACCCAGGGGATCATGCACGCGATGGTCAAGGCCAACAAGACCTTCGTGCTCGTCGGATCGGTCCGCGACGAAGGCCCGCTGCCCGACGTCCACACCGACGTCCTGGCAGGCCAGCGGGCGATGCGCGCCGCGCTACGGGGGGTGGCGTTCGCCCTCATGATCGCCAGCGCCCAGCACTCCGTGGCCACCGGCAACATCCTGCCGGCCTCGGTCCCGGTGGCCTGCGTGGACGTCAACCCCTCGACGGTGCACGCCCTCATCGAACGCACCAGCGCGCACGCGGTCGGCGTCGTCGCCGACACCGGGCTGTTCCTCGAGGAGCTCGCCGCCGAACTGGTACCCGACTACCGGGCCTCCCCCGCGTAGCGGCTTCGCCGCGACGCGGGGACCCCTGTCACAGGGCGCCGTACGGGGTCTCCGCCGAATCGCCTTCGGCGACCCTCCTGGGATCGCCGTGGGGGTCGGGTCAGAACCGGGCGAGGTCGGCCGCGCCTACGAGGCCCGCTTGGGATCCGAGCTCGGCGATGACGATGTCCGGCTCGGAACGGTAATCCCGCCCGGGCATAGCGGCCAGGAGGCTCTGCCGGGCCGGGCCGAGCAGCAGCTCGCCGGCGTCGGAGACGCCGCCGCCGATGACGAAGCGGTTCGGGTCGAGCGCGGCGACCAGCATCGCCATGCCCTCGCCGAGCCAGTGGCCGATCTCGGTGAAGCACCTGATCGCCGCCGGGTCCCCCTTGCGCGCCGCCTCGGTGACGTCCGGGCCGGTCAGCGCGTCGACGCCACCGCCGCAATGCTCCAGCATGGGCACGGCCGCACTCGGATCCACGGTGGCGATGTTCTTCGCCAGCCGGACCAGCGCTCGCCCGCTCGCATACTGTTCCCAACACCCTCTGTTACCACAACCGCACGGATACCCGTCGGGTACCACCCGCATGTGACCCATCTCGGCGCCGATACCGGACGCGCCCCGGTAGAGCTCACCGCCCAGGACGATGCCGCTGCCGATGCCGGTTCCCACCGTCAGGCAGACGAGGTCACGCCGGCCACGGCCGGCCCCGAAACGGTACTCCGCCCAGGCCATCGCGTTGGCGTCGTTCTCCACGACGACGGGCAGGCCGATGCGCCCCCCGACCTCGTCGCGCAGGGGTTCGTCGCGCCAGGCGAGGTTCGGTGCGAACAGGACGCGGGACCGGTCCGAGTCGACCCACCCGGCCGCGCCGATGCCGACCGCGCGCACGGCGTGGTCGGCACTGAGCTCCGCGACGACGCTGGCGATGGTGTCCGCGACCTCGGCGGCCGAATGGCCCGGGGTGGGCCGACGCAGGGAAGTGATGATCGTCCCCGCACCGTCCACGACGCCGGCGGCGACCTTCGTCCCGCCAACGTCGATGCCGATCGTCAGGCCCTCCATCCGGTTCTCCGCCGGCAACGGGCCGGGGGCCGCGCCGGCACGCTCGGCGCGCGGAACCGTCAAGCTGCCCGGAATATCCAGGTTCTTCGAACTATCAGGAGTAGCGATGCTCACGTGATATCGATCCTCTGCACGCGGGGTCTAAGCGCGGTGGCTGGTTGGGTGCCGGTGGTGTCCCCCGGCCATGGATGATCTCCGGATGCGGGGCGCGCCGTCTCGCGCCGTCGCGGCGTGGCGGGCCCGGGAGCGCCCTCCCCACCGGCACCGAGGGCGGCGCGGAACGCCGCGGTCAGGGATCCGGCCGCCGCGAGGAGATGGCCAACCACCTCGGGGCGGTCGCCAGCGAGGCTCGACAGGAGCCGGCACAGTGGGCACACGGCGCAGGGCCAGGTGTGATCCGCGGGTCCCGGCGCCGGATCCGCCTGGGGATCGGGCATCGCCGCCGCATCGTCGGCAGCGGGTCCCGCCGCCGACGATGCGGCGGGACCGGGATGCCCGGCGGGACCGGGGGGCAGATGCGAGGCGGCCCAGTCCCGCAGGGCGTCAGCGAGCAGGGCGGCTTCGACCGCGAGCGACCCGCGGCCGGGCAACGCGGACGGGTCGGGGGGAGGCGTGCCGGGGGGAGGCGTGGTGAAGTCGGGCCCAGCGCCGGCGGGCCGGCCCGGGGTGGACCGCTGCGTGGTCATACCCGCACCCACTGCCGCGGGTCCGGAACGAACGAGACGACCAGCCGGTCGTCACGCAGCCGGGCGGTGCTCACGTCGCAGCGACGCAACGCCGCGGGCAGCGGAACAGCCCGCCGGTACGACCCCACGGTCACCACCAGGTCATCACCCAGCCGGGCCAGATCGATCTGGGAACTGTCGACGAACGGCAGGCCGAAGGACAGCGCGAACCCGTCCTCGGTGCGTTCCACCCGCGGCTGGCCGCTCGGGCCGATGAGCGGCTCCCCGAGAACACTCCCCGGATCGAGCTCACCGTAGGTCGCCGCGCCGAAAGCGGCCAGCTCCTCCAGGCCGATCGGTTCGCCCGCCCGGTAGCCGACCGGGAGGACCGGGGTGGGCATGAAGGCCGCGGTGATGTCGGCGAGCTGCTCGCGGTGAACGGCGGCCCACCCCGCCCGCCAGGCGTCCGCGTTCGCCGGCGGAAAGATCCGGTTGACGACGACGCCGTCCAGAGTGAACCCGTGCAGCGACAGCGCCGTAAAGCTGCCGCGGGCCGCGGCGAGCGCCGAGCTCTCGGGGGTCGCCACCAGCCGGACGCTGGTGGTGGCGTGGTCGGTGAGGATCGCGCGCAGGTCGACCGCCGCCCGGTGCAGGCGGGAGACGGTGTCGTAGGCGGGGGCCGCCAGCGCGCTCCACCGCCCGCCGAGCGCCGCCGCCCAGCCGAAACCGGGTCGCAGCCAGCGCGCGAAGGCACCGTCGGGCGGCAGCAGCCGGCGGCAGTACCACGACAGCGTCTCGGGAAAGGCCAGCAGCCGCACCAGCGCCGCCGCCGGGCCTCCGTCGACCACCACCAGGTCGTAGTTCTCGCTGGTGAGACCGTCGCGCAGTTCGAGCAGCGTCAGGGTCTCGACGGCCCCCGGCAGGAAGGCCAACTCCTCCAGGTCGAACGGATCGACGTTGATGGCCGGCCAGGTGCCCGCCAGCACCTCGCGTACGGCCGGCCACCGGGTCTCGACCGCGCGGCGCAGGTCGACCTGCTGGCCGTGCAACCCCGGTTCAAGCTCGGTCGGCTCGGCGCCGATCGGGTGGTCGAGCGCGCCGGCGAGCCCCGCGGCCGGGTCGACCGACAGCACGAGGGTCCGGTGACCCCGTTGGGCGGCGAGGATCGCGGTCGCCGCCGCCACCGTGGTGGTACCGCCGCCGCCCTTCCCCGTGAAGAGCACACACCGCACGTGCGCTCAGCTCTCGACGTACTTCTTGAGGTCCTTGAGAGCGGCCTCCACGATGCCGCTCTGCACCTTCCGCCGGAGCAGACCAGGAATCTTGATCTTCGTCTCGGCGGTGAGGTCGTAGGTCACCTCGGTGCTACCGTCACCCAGGTCGCGCAGGGTGTAGCTGCCGTCCTGCGATGACATCGCCTGGCCCTCGACCATGCTCCAGACGACCTGATCATCGCCCTTCCAGGTGTACTCGTTGACGAACTCGTCCTTGATGACGACGGCGTTGATCCGAAACCGGGCGCGCCGGGGACGGCCGTCCGGGCCCACATCGAGGATCTCGGCCTCCTCGATCTGGCCGATCCAGGTCGGATACGCGGAGATGTCGGCGATCGCCCCCATCACCGCGGCGGGCCGGGCGTTGATGACGATCGTCGATCGGGCGTGGTCCGCCATGGCAGACAGCACCTCCACATTCTTCGAGCGCGGCTGAAGAGCACGGCGTCGCCGGCCCACCGGCAACCCGGATCTCTCCGGGGCCCGGGAACAATCCCCGACCGATCGCCTGAGGCTACCGGAACACCGAGCGCGCCCGGCCGAGCGGCCGGCTACCACTCAAGAACGAAGGGCGTCCCCCGAGCATGGAAATGTCCGACGTTCACGCAGCGTGTGCCGTCGATCTCCAGGCTGGCCGTCAACGGCTGGTGCACATGCCCGAAGAGCACGTAGCGCGGCCGGGTCGCGTGAATGGCTTCGAGGATCGCCACACTGCCGCGCTCGAAGCGGCGTGCCTCGATGTCGTAGACCAGCTCGGGGATGTGCGGGGGGATGTGGCAGCACAGGACGTCGACCTCGCCCACCGCGGCGACCTTGGCGGCGAAGGCGTCGTCGTCAATCTCGTAGGGGGTGCGCATCGGGGTCTGTAGCCCCCCGCCGACGAAGCCGAACCGCAACCCCCCGATCGTGGTGGTCTGCCCGTCCAGCAGGGTGACGCCGTCGCGCAGGTACTCGGGATACAGGTGCGGCAGATCGACGTTGCCGAAGGTCAGGTAGGTCGGGGTCGGGAACGCCGCGAACAGCGCCTCGTACTGACGGCGGATGGCCGCCTCCACGATCTGCGTACGGTCCCCGCCCAGGCTCGCCCACAGCGTCCGGGACCATTCCCGGGCCTCGTCGAACCGCTGGGCGTTACGCAACTCGATCATGCGACCCACGGCCTCGGCGCCGAACAGGTCGCCCATGATGCCCCGGCCGTGATCGTGGTAGTCGATGAAGAGGATGAGATCACCCAGACACACGAACGCGTCGGCCCCCTCGCCCGCCGCCGCCAGCGCATCCGCCCGCCCGTGCACGTCGCTGACCACGTGGACCCGCATGGCTGGAAGCTTAGGCGCCGACAGGGGTCCGTCGCCCCTACTCGAACGGTCCATCCGGCCGATGAGGGATGCCGTGCGGATCCCGGGCATATCTCAGGACGTATCCCCGGCGGTCGCGCTCACCGGCGACGATCACCGGCCGGACACCGTCGAAGGGAACCCTTTGCACCCCGCAAGGTCGCAAACCGCCTGCCCGGAGGCTAACGTCTGATGCCCTGGCCTGGCCTTCCGTTCTTCCGTTGTTCCGTGCTTCCGTTGTTCCGTGGCGTCGTCCTCCGGCGCGCACAAGCCATCTGGTAGGAGTAGCAGTGCGCGAGTACACCTCCCCGCCCCTGGTCACCATCGCCGACGATGCGACCCTGACGGACGCCGTGTTCCGCAACGCGGCGGCACATCCGGACAGTACGCTTATCCAACACAAGATCGACGACGAGTTCGTCGGCATGACCGTCCGCGAGTTCCACGATCACGTCGTGGCCACCGCCCGGGGCTTCATCGCCCGCGGGGTGCGGCCCGGGGACCGCGTCGGTCTGGCGAGCCGGACCCGGTTCGAGTGGACGATTGTCGACTACGCGGCGTGGCTGGCCGGAGCCGTCTGCGTGCCGATCTACGAGACCTCCAGCCCGGGCCAGATCGAGTGGATCCTGCGGGACGCCGGCGTCGAGGTTCTCGTGGTCGAAAACGACGAGCTCGCCGAGCGGGTCGCACAGATACGCGACGGGGTCCCCGCGCTGCGGGAGGTCCTCGTCATCGAGCACGGGGCGCTGGCCGGTCTCGCCGTGGACGGCGCAGGCATCGCGCCGGAGCGGCTGACGGCGGCCCGGGCGTCCGTCAACGCCGACAGCCTCGCGACGATCATCTACACCTCGGGGACCACCGGCCAACCGAAGGGCTGCGAGATCACCCATCGCGCCCTGCTGTTCACCGCCGAGGCGGCCATCGCCACGCTGCCCGAGCTGTTCGCGCCCGGTGCGTCCACACTGCTGTTCCTCCCGCTGGCGCACGTGTTCGCCCGCATGCTCCAAGTGGGCGTGGTCCAGGGGGCGTTCACCCTCGCCTACACCCCGGACTCGCGGACCCTGCTGCCCGATCTCGCCAAGGTACGCCCGACCTTCCTGCTCTCCGTGCCCCGGGTGTTCGAGAAGGTGCACGCCGGGGCACGCCACAAGGCGCACGCCGAGGGCAGGGGTTGGATCTTCGACGCCGCCGAGAACACCGCGGTCGCCTACAGCCGGGCTCTCGACGGCGGCGGCCCCGGCCTGCTCCTGCGGCTGCGGCACCGGCTGTTCGCCGCGCTGGTCTACGGCAAGCTCCAGGCTGCGCTCGGTGGGCGGGCCCGCTACGCGGTCAGCGGCGGGGCGCCGCTGGGTGAACGCCTCGGCCACTTCTTCCGCGGGATCGGGTTCACGGTGCTCGAAGGCTACGGTCTGACCGAGACCAGCGCGCCGGCCGCGGCGAACCGGCCGGGCAACGTCCGCATGGGCACCGTCGGCCAGCCCTTTCCTGGCGTGACGATCGCCATCGCCGATGACGGGGAGATCCTCATCCGCGGTCCCCTGCTGTTCCGCGGCTACCGCAACAACGAGCTCGCGACGAAGGAGGCGCTCGACGCCGAGGGCTTCCTGCACACCGGCGACCTCGGCGACCTCGACGCCGACGGCTTCCTGCGGATCACCGGCCGCAAGAAGGAGCTGCTGGTCACCGCCGGTGGGAAGAACATCGCACCGGCGCCACTGGAGCACATCATCCAGTCCCATCCCCTGGTCAGCCAGGCGATGCTGATCGGGGACCGGCGGCCCTTCGTCGCCGCCCTCGTCACGCTCGATCCCGAGGCGTTCGACCGGTGGCGGTCCTCGGCGGGCAAGCCGGCCGGCGCGACGGTTGCCGACCTGATCGACGACGCCGGCCTGCGCACCGAGATCCAGAATGCGATCGACGCCGCGAACGCGACAGTGTCGCATGCCGAGAGCATCAAGAAGTTCGCGATCCTGCCGCAGGACTTCACGGTGGAGACCGGCGAGCTCACCCCGAGCCTGAAGGTGCGCCGCTCGCTGGTGCTCGACCGGTTCAGCCAGGCGGTGGAGGACATCTACGCTACCCCGCGCTAACCGTCCGGGCCGGCGAGCAGCGTGCGCAGGTCCTGCGCGAGGACGTCCCACCGCCAGCGCAGCTCGACCCACGCCCGCCCCGCGGCACCCATCGACGCCGCCCGGTCGGGGTCGGCAAGAAGATCACCGATGGTCGTCACGACCTGCGCCAGATCGGTACCGTCGATCACGATGCCGGTGTGCTGGTGCAGGACGGCGTCGGGGGAACCCCCACTGCGGCCGGCCACCACCGGCAGGCCGGTCGCCGACGCCTCGAGGAAGACGATGCCGAGCCCCTCGACCTCCAGGCCGGCGAGGCGGGAGCGGCAGGGCATCGCGAACACATCGCCCGCCGCATAGTGCGCCGGCAGTTCCTCCCACGGCACCGAACCAGTCATGATCACATGCTCGGCGACGTCGTTCTCCCGGGCGAGCCGTTCAAGGTCACCCCGCCGGGGACCGCCGCCGACGATCAGCAGCGCGGCGTCCGGTACGCGGCGCCGTACCATGGGCAGCGCCCTGATCAGCATGTCCTGGCCCTTGCGGGCGACCAGCCGGCTTACGCACACCACCACCCGGCGGCCCGTCAGCCCGTGGCGCCGGCGCATCTCCTCGCGCCCGTGACCGGGATGGAACAGCGAGGGGTCGACTCCGCTGGGCAGCCGGGCGAAGGTGGGATGGCCGCCGAAGGCGGGCCGGATCCGGGCCCGGGTGTAGTCGGTCAGATAGGTGATGACGTCGGCCGCGGTGCCGATGCTGTGCAACGCCTGACGCGCCCCCGGCAGCGCCGCCCAGCCGACCTCGTGACCATGGGTGCTCGCGACCATCCTGCGCATGGCCGTGTCGCGGCGCAGCCGGGCTCCAAGCAGCCCGAGCGGTGCCGCGGCGCCGAACCACATCGTGTCGCATCCCTCCGCCCGGGCGATCTCTCTGGCTCGGCGCAGGACGTCCGGTGTCGGCAGCATTAGCGACGTGGTGTGCCGCACGACCGGGAAGTTCTGTTCGGCGTCGAAGGCGGCGGCGTTCTTCCAGGCCGGGGCGTAGACGACGATCTCGCCCTCGGGCAGCCGCGAGGCGAAGTTGTGCACGTAGGCCTGGATCCCGCCGGGACGGGGCGGGAAATCGTTCGTGACGGCCAGCACGCGCATCCGCTCATATTCTCCCACGGTCCCACCGCGTTTTCCCACGGCCCCACCGACGCCCGCGCCGGAATCCCCCGGCCGGGCGGGCTAGCCGGCGCGGCGACGCCGCGGCGTCTGGTCCGGCCGCGGCGCCTGGTCCAGCAGGGCCGTCCGCACGTCGGCGAGCGGGGGCAGCAGACCGGCGTCGGCGAGCAACCGCAATGCCTCGAGCTCCTCGGCGTCCCAGCCGACGGGCGGGCCCGACGCCGGGAGCAGGACGGTCATCATGCAGCCGGCGCACCTGACACCACGGGCGGTGCAGGAGTCACAGTCGATCAGCATCGTGCGCACCTTCCGGATCCGAACCGGTGGAGGTCGGCGACGACAAACAATCCGAGCACCGATCTCCCGACTTCACCGACGGTAAGTCCAGGGTCCGACAATTCTCGGCGGACAAGTCCCGCCCGGCGAAAGTCCCGCCCGGCGGATCCCCTACCGGTCGAGGCGGGCCAGCAGAGCGGCCGAGGGCACCGCCCGGGCTCCGGCTGCGACGCAGTTCTCCGCGACCTCCCGGTCGGAGGTGATGACGAAGACCGGGCGGCCTTCCGGTTCCATCCGCGCCAGCCGGACGATCTCCTCGTCAGCGAGCTGCCCGGGCCGGCTGAACAGCACGCGCACCCCCCGAGGCATGGCGACACCCACCGGCCGGGCCACGACGGCGGTGGCGTCGAAGACGACCGTGACCTCGCTGTCGGGATTGCGGCCCGCGAGCGCACCGAGTCCGGACAGCAGCCGCTCACGCTGGGCCTGCAGGGTGAGGCGGCCGTAGCCCCGCTTGGTCACGTTGTACCCGTCGATGATCAGATGGACCCCGGGGACGGCCAACACCTCGTCGATCAGGGAGGGGTCGTCGTCCGGCCGCCCGCGGGCCCCGACGAACGCCTGCGGGCCGTTACTCGGACCGGCTCCGCCGCGAGCGATGAGATCCGCGGGCCTCGCGACCATCGTCGGGAGGTCGAGTTCGCGTCGCAGGCCGTGCGCCGAGGCGATCAGGGTGTCAAGTAGAACGCGCAACCGGGCGTCATCGACGCTGCGGGACTCGCGGCTGTCCCGGCGGGTGGAGGCGAGCGCGCTCTCCAGCTCCGCCACCCGGCCGCGCAGCCGCCGGGTCTCCGCCTCGGCATCCCGACTGGCGGCCAGGGCGGCGTTCCGGGCCGCCTCGGCCGCGGTCAGGGCCTCCCGCGTGGCCTGCTCGGCCTGCCGGATCCCGGCAGCGGACGAGCGCAGCCGCCGGCGAGCCTCGTCCGCCTCCGCCCGGGCCGCCTGCAGCTGCTCGCGCAGTTCCTCCTGCTCGGCCGCGGCGATGCGCTTGCTCGTCTCGAGTTGTTCGGTGAGCCGCAGTATCGTCCGCCCGGCCTCGTCAACCTGGCTGCGGGCCGCCGCCTCCGACGTGGACGCCGCGGCGACCTGGACCAGCTCCTGCCAGCCGGAGACCCGCAGCAGGTACGCGACCGCGGCGATCTTCTCGGGGGGCGCCGCGGGCGGCGGTCCGTCCGGCGAGCTGACGGCTTCGACAAGCTCGGGATGATGACGGTGGATCCACTCGGCGACCCGGCCGCGGAACACGTCACCGTCCACCGCCGCGGCCAGCGGGACGGCCCCCTGGCGGACACGGCGGGAGGGCTTGAAGCGGCGCACCGCGACCAGCGACGGCGGGACCTGCGACTCGGGAAGATCCGCCAGCGTCCGCTCGGCGAACTCGACGACATGCGCACGCACCGGCGCCGGAAGCGGCTCACGCATGCGGCGAACCCGAGGGTGGCGACGAAATGTCCGTCATCACGCGCACGACGGAAAAACTGGGCGGGCCGTATCTCCAACGGCTCGTCCAACCGGCCAGACAGCAAGGCACGCGGGACTCCGGAGCCGATGGGGAGAACGATGACAGTACAGCTTATCGGGAGAGCTCAGGGCACTCACAGCCGCTACCGGCCGGATCGGTACGTCGCGGCCTACGGCTGGGCGGTCATTGTCTTAGGTGAAAGTCGGCTTATGTAGCCTCGCGAGGCGCGCCCCTTATGCTCGATTTCTTCCGAACGCGGCCCTGGCTGCGCCTGAGAGGATCATCGTGACCGACCAGAACCCGCCTCACCAGCCCCCCAGCGGTGACGGGAGCCAGGAGGCGTGGAGGCAGCCGAGTGATCCCTGGCACCAGCCCGCGGACGCCGGCAGCACCCCCACCTCCGGTTCGTCCTCTACTCCCCCGGCGGCCCCGGTCCCATCGTGGGGAGCGCCCCAGCCCGGCCAGCCGAACCAGCCCGACTCGGAGGAGACACGCCTCGCCTGGCCAGGCACCGCCCCACAACCGGGTGGGCAGCAGTGGGGCGGGCAGCCCGGCGGCCCGCAGCACCCCGGCGCCCCACAGCACCCCGGCGCCCCACAGCACCCCGGCGCCCCACAGCACCCCGGCGCCCCACAGCACCCCGGCGCCCCACAGCACCCCGGCGCCGCGCCAGGGTGGGGACAGCCCGGCGAACGGCAGGGCTGGGGACAACCGGGCGGCTGGCAACAGCCGGACCATCCCCCGGCCGCGGCTGCCGGGCCCTACCAGGGTGGGAGTGCCCCATACCCGGGGACGGTCGGCTACCAGGGCGCTCCCGACGCCTACCAGAGCCCCCCGGGGGCTTACCACAACCTCCCGGGGGGCTACCCGCCGCCCGGCGGCTGGCAGCAGGGCAGCCCGCTGCCTCCGCCCCGGCAGCGGGCCAATCCGCTGTTCATCATCGTGCCCCTCGCCGTGGTCGCCGCCATCGTGCTCGGTGTCGTGATCGCCCTCGCGGTGCGCGGCGGTGACGGCACCGAGATCGCCTCCCCGCCGGCCCCGACGGTGACCGTGCCCGACCTCCCGAACACCACTGCGACCGCGACCGCGACCGCCCCGACCGCGGCCGCCCCGACCGCGACCGCCCCGAACGGAGTGCCGAACTGCGTTCCGGTGACGCCACAGCACGCGCCGGCGGCCGGCACCGCGACGATCGGCGGGTCCGGCACCGCCGTCGGCCGGGCCACCTCCTCGGTCAGCGACTTCGAAGCCAGGGTCACCCTCAACAGCGTCTGCTCCACCACCGGCAAGGTGACCCAGTACGGCGACGCGCCCACCCAGGGGGCCTACTACGTCATTAACGTGACGGTCGAGGTGAGCCGCGGGTCGACGTCCGCCTCGCCGTCCGACTTCTACATCCAGACCTCCGACGGCACCCGGTACGACGGCAGCTACGAAAACGTCGCGCCACGGCTGTCGGTGTCGACTCTCAAGGCCGGGCAACGGGTCCGGGGCAACATCGTCATCGATGCGCCGCCCGGGCACGCCATCCTGAACTGGGAACCGCTGTTCGCCGTCGATCCGCCGAAGTTCCAGCTCTGACCGCCGCGTACCCCTACGAACCGCTGAAACCGCCAGAACCCCTGAAACCGCCAGAACCGCGCCAGACCGGTACCCGGCTCAGCCGAGGGCGGCGCGGATCCGCTCGGCCACGGCATCGAGCTCGGCCGAGTCGGGGTTGTGGTCGGCGAGCCTGAAGTCGATCTGCGTCTCGTCCTCGATCGGCAGGAGATGCACGTGGACGTGCGGGACCTCCAGCCCGGCGACGAGCGCGGCCACCCGCCGAGGTCGGAAGGCCGCGTCGATGGCGCGGCCCACCGTCGCCGCGGCGCTCCACAGCGCGGTCTGGAGGTCATCGGGTAGATCGATCCAGTGGTCGATCTCGGTGCGGGGAACAACCAGGGTGTGTCCCGGCCGGATCGGCGCGATCGTCAGGAACGCCACCACATGCTCGTCGGAGTAGACGATGCGACCGGGAAGCTCGCCGTTGATGATCCGGGTGAAGACGCTCGGCATGGGTGCGACCCTATCGACCGGGTCGTCCGGCACGTGACGACAGCACCCGATGGCCGATGGCCGTTCACCCGGCCGTCGAGCTGTCACGTTTTCCGCTGGGCGCGCCGGGAGTCCGGCCCCGCGGGAGTCCGGCCCGCCGGGGTGTCAGACGAAGGGGCGCGCAAATCCCGCTGGCCCAACCGTCATCACCCGGAACTCATTACCCTCCGGATCCTTGAGAACGTATCCGCTCTCCCCGTCGTCGTCGTACCGGGATACCCGGCGGGCACCGAGGGTCGACAACCAGCCGATCACACGCTCCGCGTCGACGGCGTAGAGATCCAGATGAAGCCGGTTACGGCCGGCATTGCGCTTCGCCCCGGGCCTGAGAAGGAGCTTGGGTCCCGCGCCGGCCGGGTGACGCAGGATCGCCCCGTCGTCACGCCGGCTCACCTCGTATCCCAATGCGGCGGACCAGAAGCGCACCATCACGTCAACGTTCAAACAGTCGACCGCGACCCGCGCCACTCGAATGCCGTTCGTCTCGAACCATGCCACCTGGGCATGATTCCGCATTCGACGCACGCAGGCCTGCCGAGTGGGCCGCACGCTTGAGCGCACGCCCCGACAGAAGCACCAGACTGCCCCGACGGGACCATGAACGGGACAACCGCGGAGAATTTCGTGGCCAATACCGGCCCGTGGCACACCCGGCACCCTACGGAGCAGGTAGCGTTAGTCGTTTTCCACCGGCCCGCGACCCGGAACCTCCATGACCCGGAACCTCCATGACGACGTGCGGCGAGGCGGACCTGCTTTCGCATCCGGGTCCGCGGACGATCCCGGGCGCAAAACTGTCGGGGGTGGGACCTACCGTGACGCCGTGCGCCCAGATCCCGCCCCGGACCGTCCCCGGCCGCCCCGACAGGGCAGGCTGGATGATCTCGGTCGTCCGTTGGCGGACGTGACCTTCGTCGTGTTCGACCTGGAGACGACGGGCACCTCCCCGGGACGCGACGAGATCACCGAGATCGGCGCGGTCCGGGTCCGCGGCGGCCGGATCCTCGCCGAGATGGCCACCCTGGTCCGGCCGGGCGTCGGCATCCCTCCGATGGTCTCGGTGCTCACCGGCATCACCGACGTGATGGTGGCGACGGCGCCGCCGGTCACGCAGGTGCTGCCTACCTTCCTGGAGTTCGCCCGCGGCGCCGTTCTCGTCGCCCACAATGCCCCGTTCGACCTCGGCTTCCTGCGCGCCGCCGTCGAGCTCTGCGGCTATCCGGTACCCGTCTGGGAGTATCTGGACACGTTGCGTATCGCCCGGCGGGTGGTCACGAGAGACGAGAGCCCCGACTGCCGGCTCACGTCGCTGGCCTCGCTGTTCCGCAGCCCGGTCGAGCCCCGCCACCGGGCGCTGGCGGACGCCCGGGCCACCGTCGACGTGCTGCACGGGCTGTTCGAACGGCTCGGCAACGCGGGCGTGACCACCCTGGAGGACCTGCACGACTACAGCTCCCGGGTGTCGCCGGCCCAGCGACGCAAACGGCATCTGGCCGACGGCCTGCCGACGGGCCCGGGTGTCTACATCTTCCGGGACGCCGACGAACGAGCCCTGTATGTCGGCACCTCGCGTTCGGTGCGCTCCCGGGTCCGTACCTACTTCACCGCCAGCGAGCCCCGGACGCGGATGGCGGCGATGGTGGCGCTGGCCGAGCGGGTTGACGCGATCGGATGCGCGCACGCCCTGGAGGCCGAGGTCCGGGAACTGCGGCTGATCGCCGAGTACAAGCCGCCGTACAACCGCCGATCCCGCTTCCCGGAGCGCTCCGTGTATCTCAAGCTCACCGACGAGCCATTCCCACGGCTTTCACGGGTGCGCGCCGCCCGTGACGACGCGACCTATCTCGGGCCGTTCGGCAGCGTCCGCGCCGCCGACGCCGCCGCCGAGGCGCTGCTGGCCGCGGTGCCGCTGCGCCAGTGCTCCGGGCGCCTGTCCCCGCGCGTGCGCCGGTCCGCCTGTACCCTCGCCGACCTCGGCAGATGCGGAGCGCCGTGCGACGGCCGGGAGGACGTGGCGAGCTACGGCCGGCACGTCGCCGCCGCCCGGGCCGCCATCACCGGCGATCCGGGCCGGGTCATCGCCGCCTCGACGCGGCGGATCGACCGGCTGGCCGCCGAGCGGCGCTACGAGGAGGCCGCCGTCCAGCGGGACCGGATGATCGCGTTCGTCCGCGCAGCCGCACGTGCCCAGCGGCTGTCGGCCCTCACCGGGGTCGCCGAGCTCGTCGCCGCGGCCCCGACCGCCGAGGCCGGCTGGGATCTGGCCGTAGTGCGTCACGGTCGGCTGGTGTCGGCGGCGAGCGTGCCGCCCGGTGTCGATCCGCGGCCCTGGGTCGACGCCGCGGTCGCCAGCGCCGAGACGGTGCGGCCGCGGCCCGGTCCGGCCCCGTGCGCCTCCGTCGAGGAGACCGAACGCATCGCCCGTTGGCTCGGTGGGCCTGGGGTGCGGCTCGTGCGGCTGGAGGGCGAGTGGAGCTGGCCGGCCGCGGGCGCCATCCGCGCCGCAGCCGGATTCGGTGCGGCCCCCGGCCGGTCGGTACGTGCGTATGACGGTGACGGATGGTTCCCGTCGGCCTGACGTGACGTGCTCCGTCAGGCCGGGCGGCTACTGCCGGCCGCCGCCGGGTGGCTGCTTCTCCTCGACGAAGAACCCGGTCACGGCCTTGCCTGCGCGGCGCGCAAGCCCCTTGCCGTGACCGTCGCCATGCCCGTTGGCCGCCGGCAGCTCGAACCGGTCCGTCGGGACGAGCGGATGGTCGGGGACGGGAGTCGGCTTCGGGCGGTGGTCCTCCACGAACTCCCCGCTGGGAAGCTGGCGGATGATCCCGGTCTCGATGCCGTGATGCTCGATCTCGGCGTCCTTCTGGTTGAGCGCGATGCAGATCTTCTTCGTCACCGCATAGGCGATCGGTGGCACGACGATGAGCCCGATGCGGCCGGCCCAGGTCATCGCGTTCAGCGAGATGCTGAAGGTCTTGGCGATGATGTCGTTACCACCGGAGATCATCAGCACCAGGTAGAAGCTGATCGCCATCGCGCCGATCGCGGTCCTGGTCGGCGCCTCCCGTGGCCGCTGCAGCAGGTTGTGCGGCTTCGTGTCCCCGGTGAACCTGGCTTCCAGCGCGGGATAGAGCGCCGCCAGCGTGAACAGGATGCCCGGCAGGACGGCAGTCGGCCAGAACACCGCGGGGATGGTGTGCCCGAGCCCGCGGAACTCCCAGGGCGGCATGAGCCGGGTCGAGCCGTCGAGGAAGCCGATGTACCAGTCCGGCTGGGAGGCCGAGCTGACCTTCGACGGGTCGTACGGGCCGAACATCCAGATCGGGTTGATCTGGGCGAGACCGCCGAGCAGCGCGAGCATCGCGAAGACCAGCATGAAGAACCCGCCGGACTTCACCGCGAACACGGGGAAGACCCGGTGGCCGACGACGTTGTCCTCGGTCTTGCCCGGCCCGGGGAAGTCCGTGTGCTTCTGGTGCCACAGGATGCCCATATGCGCGCCGATCAGGGCGAGCAGGACACCCGGCACCAGCAGGATGTGCGTCACGTAGAGCCTGGGCAGGAAGTTGACGCCCGGGAACTCCCCGTTGAACACGAGGAACGACGCCCACGTCCCGATGATCGGGATGGACTGGGCGATCGAGGCCGCGATCCGCAGACCGGTGCCGGAGAGCAGGTCGTCCGGGAGCGAGTAGCCGGCGAAGCCCTCGAGCATTGACAGGGCGACCAGACCGATGCCGATCAGCCAGTTGGTCTCACGGGGCTTGCGGAACGCGCCGGTGAAGAACACCCGGAACATGTGCACGATCATCGACGCGACAAAGACCAGCGCGGCCCAGTGGTGGATCTGGCGGAACACCAGACCGGCCCGGGTGTCGAAGCTGATGTCCAGCGTCGAGGCGTAGGCCCGGCTCATCTCCACGCCCTTGAGCGGGACGTAGGAACCGTTGTAGATGACCTCGGTGTTCGACGGGTCGAAGAACAGAGTCAGGTAGATGCCCGTCAGCAGCAGCACGACGAAGCTGTAGAGGGCGATCTCCCCGATCATGAACGACCAGTGGTCGGGGAAGACCTTGTTCAGGTTGCGCCGCAGAAAGGCCTGGTTGCCGAACCGTTCGTCGAGCTCACGGTTGGCCTTCCGGATCGGGCCCGGCCGCTTGACGAACTCGGGGGCGGATGCGGTGGTCATGAGCGCTCCCAGAAGGCGGCACCGACGGGCTCGTGGTAGTCACCGTCACGGGCGTAGAGGAACCCGTCCTTGTCCGCGGCGATGGCAAGCTGTGGCAGGGACCGGCTGGCCGGCCCGAAAATCGCCCGACAGCCGTCCCGCACGTCGAAGACGGACTGGTGGCAGGGGCAGAGCAGATGATGGGTCTGCTGTTCGTACAGGCTGACCGGGCAGCCGGCGTGCGTGCAGATCTTGGAGTAGGCGACGTGGCCGTCGACGCCCCAGTCCTCCCGGCCCTTGCGGGGGCGGTCGACCCCCGGTGGCAGCCGGATGAGCAGCGTCGTGCTGTCGGCCTTGGTCTGGACATCGGTCTTCGGCTGGTACGCAACGGTGCCGTCGGACTCGGTCACCGGAACGGCCGGGAACACCGTCTCGATGCCGCCGATGGCGACGTCGCCGAGCTTGACGTAACGGCCGTCCTCCGTGACGAGGCGGGCACCCTTCACCCAGCTCGTGTGGTCGAGCTTCTTGCCCGGCTTGGTGTTCGTCAGGTTCAGCAGCGGCACCACGATCAGCCCGCCGAGCACGGTGCCCGCCCCGAGCAGGGTGCGGCGCAGCAACGGGTAGCGCGCGAGGCCGGTGTCGGCGAACCCGGCCGCGATCTCCTCCTCGGTGACGGCGATCTCCTCCTTGGAGGAGGCGAACGCGTGGCGCTCCTGCACGGCCTGCTCGTGCGGCATCAGCCGCTTGGCCCACAGGATCAGGCCGATGCCGAGCCCACCGACGGCGAGGCCCAGCGCGGCCCCGAGGGAGGGGGTGTAGTACGCCTTGTACTTGTCACCGACGAAGTTGGTGACAACGAACCCGACGGTGCCGATCACCGAGATCAGGAACCAGCCGGCAATCAGCCGCTCCGCCCGCCGCTCGGCCCGGCGGTCCACGTCCTGCGCGCGCGGCGGACGGACGGTCACCCCACCGGCGGCCCGCTCCCCGTAGGTCGGCTGGATGACCCCCGCCTGCGGGCGAACGGCCGTGGTCGCGGGCTCACGGGTCGAATCGGTCTGGTGGGGCGGCGTGCCCAAGGCCTCCGGGCCGTCCGACGTCCCGGCCGGGACGTCCGGGCCGCCGGCGGACACCCCGGATCCCCCGGCGGGCTGGCCGGAGGTGTCCACCGGGTGTTTCGCCCTTCTGAAGATGCTGCTCATCGAGTCCTGGTCAGATTCGTCGGCCGGTTCGCCCTGGTAGCCCGGGTAGTGCATGCGCCGGTCCGTCGGAACGGACGGCTGGTCCGCACCGGAATCCGCCGGCCCCGGCGTGCCCCGGCCCGTCTGGTCACTCATACCTTCTGCCTCGCTCCGATCCACAGGCACACACCCAGCAGGGCACCGACGCCCACCAGCCAGGCCAGCAGTCCCTCGGGCACCGGACCGTAGTTACCGAGGCTGTACCCACCGGCGCTCGGCGCTTCCTTCATGTGCTTGATGTAGGCCGCGATCGCGGTCGCGTCCTCCTCGTTGAGCTGGCGCGGGCCGAACACCGGCATCGACTCCGGCCCGGTCCGCATGGCCTCGACGACCTGCACCGGGGTGGCCTCGCTCAGCGAGGGGGCGAACTTGCCGTAGGTCAGCGGCGCGCCCTGCCCGACGGCCTGATGGCACTGCGCGCAGTTGGCCCGATACAACTCGCCGCCGTGCGACAGGTCGGCGTCGTTGAGCGCCGCGTCCGTGACCTTCGGCACCTCCTCGCCGCCGCCAAGGCTCTGGATGTACGCGGCGAGCTGGTCGATCTGGGTCGCCGAGTAGATCGGGGGCTTGCGGTCGGCCTGCGCGGCGGGGGCGGCCAGCGGCATCCGGCCGGTCGACACCTGGAAGTCCACCGCGGCGGCGCCGACGCCGATGAGGCTGGGCCCGGTGTTCGTGCCCTGCGCTCCCAGCCCGTGGCAGGTCGAGCAGCCCTGCAGGTACAGCGCCCGGCCCTGCCGGACCGCCTCGTTGGCGTCCGGGGTCTGCGCGGCGTTGCCGCCCGGCGCCAGCACCGTCCACAGCACCCCCGTGGCCAGCAGGCCGAGGACCATGACCAGCGCGGAGGACCTCCGGCGGCGGCGCGCGGACGAACGGCGTCCGCGCGAGAACCGCTTCGTGGCGGCGACCGACACCGAGGATCGCGACGCCGCAGTGCCCGACGCCGGGGTGCCCGACGGTGGGATGCCCGACGGCGTGTCCGAGGATGACGAGGTGCCCGAGGATGCAGTCATGTCGCTCACTGGAGGAGGTAGATGGTCGCGAAGAGGGCGATCCAGACAACGTCGACGAAGTGCCAGTAGTACGACACGACGATCGCCGAGGTCGCCTTCTCCGGTGTGAAGCGCCCGTACGTCGATCGGCCCAGCACCATCAAGAAGGCGACGAGACCGCCGATCACATGGAGCCCGTGGAAACCGGTGGTCAGGTAGTACACCGATCCGTAGGCGTGCGATGCCATCGTGAACTTGTTCTCGCTGAAGTACTCGTTCGCCTGGCCGCCGACGAACACCAGACCCATGATCAGCGAGATCAGGTACCAGCGCCGTAGCCCGTACACGTCACCACGCTCGGCGGCGAACACGCCGAGCTGGCAGGTGACGCTGGACAGGACCAGGATCACGGTGAAGAACAACGCGTACCCGACGTGCAGCTCCACGGGTCCGTGTTCGGATCCGGCGGGGTCGCCGGTGACCGGCGGCCAGTTGCCGCTGTTGACCGAACGGATCGTGAAGTACATCGCGAACAGGGACGCGAAGAACATCAGCTCCGACGACAGCCACACGACCGTGCCAACCGAGACCATCGAGGGACGGTTGGCCGTCGGGTGTGGTGGAGGAGCCTTCTCGAGGACGGGGGCTGAGGCCACGTCGGTCATTCTGGCACGGGACGGCCCACGCGCCACTGTAGGTTCGACGTTCGGTAGGACTACGACCCGTCGATGACCGCCCCGAATCATCGTGGCGGCTGCCTCGCCTGCCCGGCAAAGCCCTGCCGTAGCTGGAAAAACGCAGGTCACAGCGATGTCAGTTGGCCTACGAACGACGCGGAGCGACAAGGCTGACCCGGCCGATGTTGCGTGCCTCACCCGCGACACACCGGCCCGCCAGCGCCCTCCGGCGGGCACAGTCGAGCCAACACGGACACCCCCGACCGCGCCGTGACCCCCGACCGTGACGTGACGTGACGCCGGGCCGGGGCGGGCCTCAGCCGGACATCGCGGCGAGCGCCCGCAGGCCGTCCGCCGGCAGGGCGATGCCGCCCTCCGAGCCGGGATCGACCGCGAGCAGAAGATCGTCGGACGGCCAGATCCGGCCCAGGGCCGCCACCTGGACCGTGCGGTAACGCGCCACCTCCGGCAGCGCCTCGGCCAGGCGTTGCTCAGAGGTGAACGTCGGGACGAACTGGGTGCCGTCCTGCCGTTCGGCCACCGGCAGCTGCAGGAGGCTGTCGTCCTCCTCCGACAGATCGGTGATGTCGTTACCGAGGTCGGGCAACAGGACCTCGGCGGCGGCGAGGTCACCGAGCGCGGCCCACTCGTCCTTGCCCTCGGCGAGGCGGTGCAGCGCGGCCCGCGCGGCCGTGCCCTGCGCGGAGGGGACGCCGGGCGGGACGGCGGCGCCGGGGCGGATGCGGTCGGGACGTAGCTGGTCATCGGTCACGGGTGGCTCCCTGACGTGGATGAACGTGCTGACGTTGACGGGCGGACGGACGTGCCGACACGGACGCGTGCCCTAGATGTTCCGCCTACCCATCCCGCGGCGCGCGAACCGACTACCCGCGGATGCGTCCGACCTCACCCGCGACGGGGACCCGCGGCCGTGACCGGCCGTGGCCAGCCGTGACCAGCCGTGACCGTGACCGGCAGGCAGCGGCCGGGTGAGCCGGTCAGGACCGCAACGCGAGATCCGCGATGAGGACACGCCGGGTAGCTCCGGTCAACGGCGTCGCCTCGCTGTACTCCGGGTGTTCCACGACAAGCTCGACCGGCACGCCGGGGTCGCGGAAGGCGTCCCGGAGCGAATCGGTCAGCGCGAAGCGCACCATGTGCACGGAGACGGTCTCGGTGGGCATGTCGGGATCCTCGTCAAGGCCGGGGATCTCCTCGCCCGCCACCCGGATTCCGCCGATCTCCAGGGCGAGACTGTGCTGCAGCCCGGCAAGCCGCCCCAACTCCTCGCGGACGGTCTCCAGAACCGAGAGCTCGATGAACACCGTCGCCGTGAGGACGTGGCTGGAGGGTAGCAGGCGGGAGTAGGCATCGATCTCGTGGGCGACGTCGGCGGAGGCGGTCAACCGCTCGGTGTAGACCATCTCCTGCACCTGGTAGCGCAGCGTCTGCTCGTTTTCGAACTCGAGGACGACGATGTCCCCGACCCGTACCCGGCGTTCGGCGCGCACCAGGATCATCTGGCTGCGCAGCCGCAGCCGGCGCTCCGCGTACGCCTGGTGGTCGGTGGTGATGTCGGCGATGGTCAGCGCCACCGTGCGATCTCCTGTCCGGAAATGCTGGGATCCGTAAACGGGCGGGCGGTCCAGGAACGGCCGAGGGCCCACGAATCGGCCGAGGGCCCACGGCGCGGGAGCGACGATGCGAGCCGGGGTGGCGACGAGGGACTACTGGCATCGCCCCCGCCACCCCGGCCCGGTAGATCGAGAAACCCCGACGATCAGGCGTCGGCCGTCTCCTCGGCCGACAGCGCGTCGAGGGCCTTCTTGAACCGACCGGCGTGGGTCTTCTCCGCCCGGGCGAGGGTCGAGAACCAGTCCGCGATCTCCTCGAAGCCCTCCTCGCGGGCGGTCTTGGCGAAGCCCGGGTACATTGCGGTGAACTCGTAGGTCTCGCCGGCGACGGCGCTGGCCAGGTTCTTCGTGGTCGTACCGAGGGGCTCGCCCGTCGCCGGGTCGCCGACCTCCGCGAGGAAGTCCAGGTGCCCGAAGGCGTGACCGGTCTCGCCCTCCGCGGTGTCGCGGAACAGCGACGAGGCGTCGGTCAGCCCCTCGATGTCGGCCCGGCGGGCAAAGTAGAGGTAACGCCGGTTCGCCTGGCTCTCGCCGGCAAATGCCTCCTTGAGGTTCTCGTGGGTCTTGGTGCCGTCAAGCTTCGGCATGAAGCGCTCCTTGTGGATGGGTGTTCACTGTTGGCCGGTCCCGGCCGCGCCGCGGGCCGGGCCGGAGCCGTTCGCCTGACAGTCCGGGCACAGCCCCCGGAACCGCAGGTCGTACCCGGTGATGGCGAATCCCGAGCGACACGCGATCTGGGCCATCATCCCGTCGAGGACGGGATGATCAATATCGACCGCCCGACGGCATCCGTCGCAGACCACGTGGTCGTGACGACTCGTGTTGGCGTCGTACCGGGCCGCCGTGCCGTCGCCCAGGTTCAGCTCGAGCGCTCGGCCGGCGGATACCAGCAACGCCAGTGTGCGGTACACGGTCGCACTGCCGATCCCCGGGGATACGGTCCGCACCCGCTCGTGGACCTCGGCCGCGGTCGGATGGTCGCGGGCGGCAGCCAGCACCGCCAGCACGGCCATCCGCTGCGGAGTGAGACGAAGATCGGTCTGGTCGTTCATAGGATCACGCCCGTCGTACGGCGGTGGAACGCCCCAGGCCGCCGGCGATCACGCTCGAGGCGTCACATGGTCCGGCCGGCATCAGGATCCACCGGTTGAGAACGATTCTCAGTATCACTCCCGGGACGATCCGAAGGCAACCAGGGAGCTGTGATCCCGACCTCACCCGGCCCGGCGAGGGCCAGTCGGGCGATGCGACACGGGTCACGTCCAACGGTCCGCGGGAGGTAGCCTGCACAGGACAACTCTCACATGGCAGCGTCCACTTCCGAGGCGCCCGGAGCTCCGGGTGCCTGGAGTTCCGAGGTGCCTGGAGGGCGGTCCGCAGTTCACCGCTGGTCGGCTCGCCGCCGGTCGGCGGTGGTCACCTCTCGCGAAAGGCCCGCGGACGACATGAGCACCGTCCTCGTCTACGCCGACCGAGCGGATGTGCGCGAACACGTCCGGAACGCGATCGGCCGTCTCCCCGCCGCCGACCTCGGTCCGATCGAGTTCGTCGAGGCCACCGACGCCCCCGAGGCGATCGGCGTAGTCGATCATCACGAGGCGGATCTGTGCGTCTTCGACGCGGAGGCCACCCCCAGCGGGGGCATGGGGCTCTGCCGGCAGCTGAAGAACGAGGTCACCAACTGTCCGCCGACCATCCTGCTGGTCGCCCGCCCGGACGACCGCTGGCTCGCCACCTGGTCCCAGGCGGATGCGGTGGTCACCCATCCGATCGATCCGGGTCTACTCACCGAGGCGGTCGTGACACTGCTGCGGGCGCGTGCCGGCGGCGCCGTGGCCCGTCGGCCGCTCACCGGCGCCCAGCTCGCCCACTGAGATCCAGGGCTTCCGAGGTATGACCACCGTTGGCGCATCCCACTCCCACACCGGCCGCTCCCCCGCCGGGGCGTCCCCCGCCGGGGCTCTCCCGACCGCCGGGACGAGCTGGCCGGAGCTGATAGGAGCATTGCTAGCGGGCGAGTCCCTGGACTCCGCGCGCACCGCCTGGGCGATGCAGCAGATCATGGCGGGGGTCGCCTCGCCCGCGCAGGTGGCCGGGTTCGCGGTGGCGCTGCGGTCCAAAGGGGAGACGCCGGAGGAGATCGCCGGCCTGGTAGAGGCCATGCTGGCCAGTGCCACGCCCCTGAGCCTGTCCGAGCGGGTACGGGCCCGCGCCGTGGACACCTGCGGGACCGGTGGCGACCGTTCCCACACCGTGAACCTGTCGACGATGGCCGCGCTGGTCGTTGCCGGCGCGGGTGTGCCGGTGGTCAAGCACGGAAACCGGGCCGCGTCGTCATCCTGCGGCTCGGCGGACCTGCTCGCGGAGCTCGGTGTCGTGGTCGACCTGTCGCCGTCCGGCGTCGAGGCGTGCCTGGCTACGGCCGGCATCGCCTTCTGCTTCGCCCAGGTCTTCCACCCGGCGATGCGGCACGTCGGCGGGGTCCGGCGCGAGATCGGCGTGCCCACCGCGTTCAACATCCTCGGGCCGCTGAGCAACCCGGCCCGCCCCGGCGCGCAGGCAATCGGCGTCGCCGACGCGCGGCTCGCTCCCGTCGTCGCCGGGGTGCTGGCGGACCGGGGCACCCGGGCGCTGGTGTTCCGCGGCGACGACGGGCTCGACGAGCTCACCCCGGTGACGACGTCCGCCGTGTGGGTCGTCGCGGCCGGCGCCGGACAGCCGCGCCGCGAGCGGTTCGACCCCCGCGACGTCGGCATCCACGTCGCGGACCACGCCGCGCTGCGCGGCGCGGACGCCCGTTACAACGCCGCCGTCACCCGGTCGGTGCTCGCCGGTGAGCCCGGACCCGTCCGCGACGCGGTCCTGCTCGCCGCCGCCACCGCCCTGGTCGCCGCGGCCGGCCCCTCCGATGCCCCCGTCACCGAGCAGATCGCCGCCGCCCTGCCCCGGGCGGCCGAGGCGGTGGACTCCGGTGCCGCCCGGGCCGTCCTGGAGCGCTGGGTGACCGCGAGCCAGAGCGCCGCAGCGGTTGACGCGGCGGCGGCCACGGCTCTCTGATCCCGCCCGGGTCGGGGCCCCCGAGGGAAGGGCGACCCCGACCCGGGCGGGATCAGTCCTCGGGCACCGGCGGGTGCCAGAAGTTCTCGAAGACCAGGCAAGTCACGAACACCACGACCAGAAGCGCACCGAGAATGATCATCCAGACGCCGAAGACGAGGCCCATCGCCGCCGTCACCGAGCTGGCCCCGATGAAGAACGGATAGTAGCTGCCCGGGGTGAAGTGCCCGAGCTCCCCAGCCCCGTCGGCGACCTCCGCATCCGGCAGGTCCTGCGGGCGCATCCCGATCCGCCGGCCGGTGAAGATCAAGTATCCGCCGACGAGCAGGCCGAGCCCCGTGGTGAGGGTCAGCGCGGCCGTGCCGGTCGGGTCCTTCGACCAGAACCAGTACACCAGCGCGGCGGCCCCGGCGAAAACTCCGAAGAAGTTGAAGATGATGCCTTCCACCTTCATGCCATGGCCGCCTTAACTGATCTCGGGAGTCGCGTGGTAGTCGATCCGGCCGATCGTGGCCGGATAGTGCAGGTCGAACGCCGGGCGTTCGGAGCGGATGCGCGGCAGCGTCCGGAAGTTGTGCCGCGGCGGGGGGCAGGAGGTCGCCCATTCCAGCGAGTTCCCGTAGCCCCAGGGGTCGTCGACGACGGCGAGTGGGCCCTTGCGGTAGGAGTGCCAGAGGTTGTAGATGAACGGCAGCGTCGAGAGGGCGAGCAGGAACGAACCCGCGGACGAGATCGTGTTCAGCGTGGTGAACCCGTCGTTCGGTCCGTAGTCGGCGTACCGGCGGGGCATACCCTGCACGCCGAGCCAGTGCTGCACCAGAAACGTCGTGTGGAAGCCGAGGAAGACCGTCCAGAAGTGGATCTTCCCGAGCCGGTCGTTCATCAGCCGGCCCGTGACCTTCGGGAACCAGAAGTAGGTGCCCGCGTAGGCGGCGAACACCACGGTCCCGAAGATGACGTAGTGGAAGTGGGCGACGACGAAGTAGCTGTCGCTGACGTGGAAGTCGATCGGCGGGCTGGCCAGCAGTACCCCGGTCAGACCACCGAACAGGAAGGTCACCAGGAAACCGACGCAGAACAGCATCGGCGTCTCGAAGGTGAGCTGCCCGCGCCACATCGTGCCGATCCAGTTGAAGAACTTCATCCCGGTCGGCACCGCGATGAGGAACGACAGGAAGGCGAAGAAGGGCAGCAGCACCGCGCCGGTGACGAACATGTGGTGCGCCCACACCGCGACGGACAGGGCTCCGATGCCGATGGTGGCGAAGACCAGACCCTTGTAGCCGAACAGCGGCTTGCGGGAGAAGACCGGCAGGATCTCGCTGACGATGCCGAAGAACGGCAGGGCGAGGATGTAGACCTCGGGGTGGCCGAAGAACCAGAACAGGTGCTGCCAGAGCAGCGCGCCGCCGTTGGCGGCGTCGAACACGTGCGCGCCGAAGCGCCGGTCGGCCTCCAGGGCGAGCAGCGCCGCGGCGAGCACGGGGAAGGCAACCAGCACGAGGATCGAGGTCACCAGGAAGTTCCAGCAGAAGATCGGCAGCCGGAACATCGTCATGCCCGGGGCCCGCATCGTCAGGATCGTCGTGATCATGTTGACGGCGCCGAGGATGGTACCCAGACCGGACACCGTCAGTCCCACGATCCACAGGTCCGACCCGGCCCCCGGCGAGTACACCTCGTTATTCAGCGGCGAGTAGGCGAACCAGCCGAAGGACGCGGCGCCGTTCGGGGTCAGGAACCCGAGGATCACCGTCAGGCTGCCGAACAGGAAGAACCAGTAGGACAGCGCGTTCAGCCGCGGGAACGCCACGTCCGGCGCGCCGATCTGCAGCGGCACGAGGAAGTTCGCGAACGCGAACGCGATCGGGGTCGCGAACATGAGCAGCATCAGCGTGCCGTGCATCGTGAAAAACTGGTTGTACTGCTCGTTGGAGAAGTACTGCAGCCCCGGGCGGGCGAGTTCCGCCCGCATCATGATGGCCAGGACACCGGCGAAGAGGAAGAACCCGAACGACGTGACGAAGTACATGACGGCGATGTCCTTGTGGGACGTCGTCCGCAGATAGCCGAGCAGGTTCGTCCGCCGGGGGATGTGGGAGTCCGGGGAGTCGGCGTGGCCGACACCCGCTTCTTGTACGAGGGTCACTGTCCACTCCCGGTGGTTGCGGTGGTGGCGGCGGTCCCGGTCGTTGACACGGCCGGCGCCGCCGAGATCGCCACGTTCTCCCGGTCCGCGATGAACGTGTCGTACTCGGCCTGCGGCACGACCTTCACGTAGAAGTTCATCCGGTCGTGGTCCGTCCCGCACAGTTCGGCGCATCGACCGATGAAGGTGCCGGTCTTCGTGATGGTCAGTTCAAACTGGTTCACCCGGCCGGGGATGACGTCCCGTTTGAACAGGAACTCCGGCACCCAGAACGAGTGGATGACGTCCGGCGAGCTCTCCACGAAACGGATCGAGCGGTTCTGCGGCAGCACGAGCACCGCCGGTTCACCGGGGCGACCGGTGACCTCGATCGGGTTGGCACCCTGCCGGCCGGATCCGGTGTCGAGGTACTTGAACTGCCAGTTCCATCGGAAGGCGATCACGTCAACGGTGACGTCTGGCTTCGGCGAGAGCTTGGTGACCTCGCTCTCGTCCCGGGCCGTGTAGAAGAACAGCCCGGCCACGATCACCACCGGCACGACGGTGTAGAGAACCTCGACTGGCAGGTTGTAGCGCACCTGGCGGGGAAGCACGTCGCTGCGTTTCCGGAAGGCGATGATCGCGTAAAAGATCATTCCCCAGACGAGCACACCGACGGCGAGCGCGGCGATCGCCGAACCCTGCCAGATGTTGAGAAGGCGCGGCGTCTGGTTCGTCACGCCCCTGGGATAGCCGAATGTAGGCCTGTCGCAGGCGGTCGCCATGATCCCCACGACAGCGAGCACGGCACCGAGACGCAGGACACGCCGAAGCGGCCGGATGTGCCGCGTCCCGTGCACGCCGACCGCGGACACCGCAGCTGCGCGTGTGTCGGAGTCAGCCGGTGTCGTCGGCGTGTCCTCGACATCCGCGAGCGACGGCCGGGTCCGACCGAAGGATCTCCTCACCAGGTCCTGCCTCCCACGACGAGCGGGCCGCGGCCGCGGGGCGGACAGCGTTCGTCCCCGCGCGCGAGACCCCCTGGAAACGCCATGTCGCCCCGCCGATCCAACCGGACGACATGCTGTCTTCGACACGCTGTAGATGGTGCGGCAGCAGCGTATCTCAGCAGCCGCGAACCTTCTCGCCTAAGGCCCCCGTCAGCGCCTGTGACGCACGCCCCTCCCGGCCGTTCACGGCGTACCGTTTCACAGGTGCCGGCCTATCTCGACCACGCGTCGACCACGCCGCTGCACCCTGCCGCGCGCGAGGCTCTGCTAATGGCTCTTCAGGATGGTTGGGCCGACCCGGCACGGTTGTATCGGGAGGGCCGCCGGGCGCGCATGCTGCTCGACGCGGCCCGCGAGACCGTCGCGGGCGTGCTCGGGGCCCGGCCGGACGAGATCAGTTTTCCCGCGAGCGGGTCGGCGGCGGCGCATCTGGCCCTGTTGGGCACGGCGGCGGCCCGGCGGCGTGCGGGTGACGTCGTCATGGTCAGCGCGGTCGAGCACTCCAGCGTCCTGCACGCCGCGCAGCGGCACGAACAGGCCGGTGGACGGGTCGTCAGGATTGGTGTGGATCATCTCGGCCGGGTCGACCCCGCCGACTTCACCCCCGTCGCCGGTACCGCCGTCGCCAGCCTCCAGCACGCCAACCACGAGGTCGGGACCATCCAGCCGGTCGCCGAGGTCGCCGAACGGATGCGCGCCGCCGGGGTGCCGCTGCACACCGACGCCGCCGTGACAGTCGGCCACATCCCCGTCGACCTGGCCGACCTCGGGGTGGATCTGCTCACCGCGAGTGCCCACAAGTTCGGCGGACCACCCGGGGTGGGCGTTCTCGCGGTGCGCACCGGGACCCGCTGGCGCAGTCCCGGTCCCGTTGACGAGCGGGAGGGCGGTCGGGTTGCGGGCTATCCGAACGTCCCCGCCGTCGTCGCCGCAGCCATGGCGCTGAGCGCCCGGGCGGGTGAACTCGCCGCGGAGGCGCCCCGGCTCGCCGGCTACGTGGCCGAACTGCGCCGCCGGCTGCCCGAACTCGTCAACGGCGTGGAACTACTCGGCGATCCGGACCGGGCGGCGACGGTTCCGCACATCAGCGCGTTCTCCTGCCTCTACGTCGAGGGCGAGGCGCTGCTGACCGAGCTCGACCGGACCGGAATCGCCGTGAGCTCCGGGTCGAGCTGCACATCCGACACCCTGATCCCGAGCCATGTCCTGGTCGCCATGGGCGCGTTGACGCACGGCAACCTGCGGATATCCTTTGGCCGCGAGTCGACCCAGGCCGATCTCGACGCCCTGCTGACGGCGCTGCCCGCAGCCGTACGCGCCGTGCGGGACCGGCTGGGCGCCGCCGGGCTTTGATGCCGACAATCCGATGACGGAACAGCCGCACACGGTCGACTCGCGGGGACGACGCTGCCCGTTGCCGATCATCGATCTGGCCCGCGCCTTCGGCGGGATTCCGGTGACCGGCACCATCACGCTCTGGGCCGACGACCCCGCCGCCGGCGCGGACGTCGTGGCCTGGTGCCGGCTGCGGGGTCAGGAGCTGGTGGACGTCTCCCCGCTTCCGGAAGGCGGGGAGGCGTTCGTCATCCGGCGGCTTGTATAACCCGCCGGCTCAGATTGCCGGCAGATGCTCGGCGATCTCGGCGGCGGCGTCGGAACCGTAGGCCTCGGTGAGACGCTTAAGCACCTCCGAGGGCTCCACCGTGTACTCCTGGGTGCCGATCGTCTCCAGGACCAGGGTGGCGAGCAGGGAGCCGACCTGGGCGGAGCGTTCGAGCGAGAGGTCCCAGGACCGGCCGGCGAAGAACCCGGCCCGGAAGGCGTCCCCGACTCCGGTGGGATCCGGGGTGGCGCGGGCGGGAACGACCGGGACCCGGATGGGGTCGCTCTCCGGGGCCTCGATGACCGCACCGTCCTTGCCGTGCGTGGTCACCCGGACACCGACCCTGGCCAGGATCTCCTCGTCCGACCAGCCGGTCTTGCTGGCGAGCAGCGCCTTCTCGTACTCGTTACAGAACAGGTAGGCCGCACCGACGACGAGCTCGCGGATCTGCGGGCCCTCCATGATCGCGAGCTGCTGGGAGATGTCCGCCGCGAACGGATATCCCCGCTGCCGGCACTCCTCGCTGTGGCGCAGCATCGCCCCGGGGTCGTTGGGGCTGACGATCACCATGTCCAGGCCGCCGAACCGCTCGGCGATCGGCCTCAACTCGATGTCGGCGGCCTCACTCATCGCACCCGGGTAGAAGGACGCGATCTGGTTGAGGTCCTCGTCGGTGGTGCAGACGAACCGCGCGGTGTGCGCGATCTCACTGACCCGCACGGAGGCGGTGTCCACGCCGTGCCGGTCGAGCCAGGAGCGGTAGTCGGCGAAGTCCTCGCCGACCGCGCCGACGAGGATCGGGCGCAGGCCCAGCCGGCCCAGGCCGAAGGCGATGTTGGCCGCCACTCCGCCCCGCCGGATCACGAGCTCGTCGACGAGAAAGGACAGCGAGACCCGCTCAAGCTGGTCGGCGAGCAACTGCTCGGCGAACCTTCCAGGAAAGCGCATGAGGTGGTCAGAGGCGATGGAACCAGTCACGGCGATACGCACGATCAAGGAGCTTACCGGCCTGCCCCGAAGCCCGGAACCACCGGCTCGCGCTGGTTCACACGCGTCATCACGGAGGCGTCAGAATTACGAGGCGTCAGATCGCGGTGTCCCGTGATTCCGGCGGCCCGCCGGCAAGGGAAACGATGAATACCGGCACAAGCGGATACCGACGCAGCACATGCGGGAGAGCCCGGTCCGACGAACAAGGGCCGGACCAGGCTCTCCCGGACGTACCAGTCTGATCAACCGGTCACCGAACCGCACCCGGGACTCGCGTCGAGACGCGAGCAGGAGGGACGGCCCGGTGCTCAGCGCATCAGTGGAACGAGTCGCCGCAGGCGCAGGAACCCTGGGCATTCGGGTTATCGATAGTGAAACCCTGCTTCTCGATCGTGTCGACGAAGTCGATCGTCGCCCCGCCGAGGTACGGGGCACTCATCCGGTCCACCGCCACCTTGACACCGGAGAAATCGATGACGGTGTCGCCGTCGAGGGACCGCTCGTCAAAGAACAGCTGGTAGCGCATGCCCGAGCAGCCTCCGGGCTGCACCGCGATACGCAGCTTGAGGTCATCCCGACCCTCCTGCTCGAGCAGGGTCTTCACCTTGCCTGCGGCGGTGTCGGTGAGGACGACGCTCGAGGACTGCGTCGCGGGTGCCGTGGTGTCCTGAACGGTCATAGGGACTACTCCTGCCCTTGGTGGACGTGCCTGGCAAGCCAGGCCACTAGTTCCGGTTGACTTGTACGCAGGGCGCCGCCGACCATCCGGCGCACACCCCCCGGGCACGGCACTGCCACTGTGCCGACATCCATGCCCAACACCGTCGGCCGGGATCCGCTTCCTATGGTAGCGACGTCGGCGCGGGCCAACCACGTCGAGATCCCGACCATGCCTGGAGACGGTGGTCACTCCCGTTCACGTTAGTGACCTTCGTCTGGCCGCCAGCTGACCACGAAGAGCTCGGCATACGATGGCGCCGGGAGTTAGAGTCTCATCGACCATTCGTGGACGGGTCCGGCGGGATCGTTCGGTCGGCCGCCGCGGACGACGAGGCGGCCAGGCCGAGGGCCGGTCGACCGGAGGAGCGCCATGACCACCAACCCGACCCTGCGGCGCGGCCCCATCCCTGCTCGCGACCCGGCCCTCGGCCGGGTCGGTGTGACTCCATCACCGCTGGCCCTGCTGCTACTCGGCCGCCAGGCCGACCCGGCCAGCGAGCGTGGCGTGGACTGTCCGGGTGAACTCCCCCCGGCGGCCGATCCGGCCCTCACAGCCCGCGCCGCGGCGGCGAAGCGGGCGCTGGGTGATCGGGCGTTCATCCTCGGGCACCACTACCAGCGCGACGAGGTCATCGCCTTCGCCGACGTGACCGGCGACTCGTTCAAGCTGGCCCAGCAGGCCGCCGCGCGGCCGCAGGCCGAGGCGATCGTCTTCTGCGGCGTGCACTTCATGGCGGAAAGCGCCGACATCCTCACCGGCGCGCACCAGCAGGTGATCCTGCCGGACCTCGCCGCCGGCTGCTCGATGGCGGACATGGCCACCGCCGAGCAGGTCGAGCAGGCCTGGGACGATCTGCTCGATGCGGGAGTCGCCGCCGATACCGTTCCGGTGAGCTACATGAACTCCTCGGCCGCGATCAAGGCGTTCACCGGGCGCCACGACGGGACGATCTGCACCTCGTCGAACGCCAGGCGCGCGCTGGAGTGGGCCTTCGGCGAGCGCGGGGGTGCCCGGGTGCTTTTCCTGCCGGACCAGCACCTCGGCCGCAACACCGCCATCGGTGAACTGGGGACAAGCGAGCAGGACTGCGTCGTTTACGACCCCCGCAAGCCCTCGGGAGGACTGACCCGCCGGCAACTGCGCGCGGCGAAGATGATCCTCTGGCGGGGTCACTGCTCGGTGCACGGCCGGTTCACCCGCGACAGCGTCGACGAGGTCCGCCGCCGGATCCCCGGGGTGACGGTGCTCGCCCACCCCGAGTGCCGGCGGGAGGTCGTCACCGCGGCCGACCTCGTCGGCTCGACCGAGTACATCATCTCGGTCGTCGCTGCCGCTCCCGCCGGATCGGCGTTCGCGATCGGTACCGAGCTGAACCTGGTGCAGCGGCTGGCGACGAGGCACCCTGACAAGACCATCGTCTTCCTGGACCGTACGGTGTGTTTCTGCTCCACCATGAACCGGATCGACATGCCCCACCTCGTGTGGGCGCTGGAGTCCCTCGTACGGGGTGAGACGGTGAACCGCATCACCGTCGACCCGGACGTGGCCACCTATGCCCGGAAGGCTCTCGACCAGATGTTGGCGCTGCCCTGATGGCTCTGCTGAAACGACGCAACTCCGCCGGCCCCGATGCCGGCCCCGGCCCCGGGGACCCGATCGCCGAGCAGGTGGAGAGGGTCGAACAGGAGAAGGTCGCCGATCCGCGGCGCACGGCGGCCAAGGGCCGGCCCACGCCCCGCCGGGCGGAGGCGCGGGCCGCCCGTACGAAGCCCGGTGGTGCGCTCGGCGTCTCGGCGAACAAGCAGGAGGCGCGGGCCGCGCGACGCAGGCAGAGCCAGGAGTACCGCGCGGCGATGATGTCCGGCGACGTCAGCCGGCTGCCAGCGCGTGAACGCGCGCCCGAGCGCGTACTGACCCGCGACTTCGTGGACACGCGGATCAACGTCGGATCGTTCTTCTTGCCGATCGCCGTCGTCTACTTCGTCGGCGGACTGGTCCCGAACGCATCGATCAGGCTGGCCGCGACCCTGCTGATGCTGCTCGGGATCGTCGCGGTCGTCATCGACTCGATCCTGCTCTCCTGGCAGGTGAGCCGGCGCGTCGCGGAGAAGTACCCGGACTCCCGGGTGCGGGTGCGGGCCTACGCCGCGCAGCGCGCGCTACTGCCGCGGCGCTGGCGACTCCCCCGCCCGCGGGTCTCCCGCTCCGACCCGCGCCCCTGATCGACGGTCAGGGCCGACGGCTAAGGTCGTCACGTGAAGCATCGACGTCTTGGGCGCAGCGGCCTGTCGGTCAGTGAGATCTCCTACGGCAACTGGATCACCCATGGTGACCAGATCGAGGCGGACGCGGCGACCGCCTGTGTGCGTGCCGCCCTCGACGAGGGCATCACCACATTCGACACCGCGGACGTCTACGCCGGTACCCGCGCCGAGAGCGTCCTGGGCGAAGCGCTGCAGGGCGTGCGCCGGGAGTCCTACGAGCTGTTCACCAAGGTCTACTGGCCCACCGGCCCGGGGGAGAACGACAAGGGCCTCGGTCGCAAGCACATCATCGAGTCCGCGCACGCCTCGCTGCGCCGTCTGCGCACCGACCATCTCGACCTCTACCAGGCACACCGGTACGACCCGACGGTGCCGATCGAAGAGACCCTGCGGGCCTTCGACGACCTCGTCCGCGCCGGCAAAGTGCTCTACGTCGGCGTGTCCGAGTGGAGCGCCGCGCAGATCAGCGACGCCGTCCGGCTGGCCAGCGAGCTGGGGCTGGACCGCATCATCTCCAACCAGCCGCAGTACTCGATGCTGTGGCGGACCATCGAGGCCGACATCGTGCCCGTCAGCCGGAAGGCCGGGATCTCCCAGATCGTCTGGTCGCCGATCGCCCAAGGCGTGCTCACCGGCAAGTACCCGCCCGGTCAGCCACCGCCGGCCGGCAGCCGGGCCACCGGTGAAACCGGTTCCACCTTCATCTCCCGGCTGCTGCGCGACGACGTGCTGACCGCGGTGCAGGAGCTGCGGCCGATCGCCGCGGACGCCGGGCTGTCGATGGCGCAGCTCGCCGTCGCCTGGGTGCTGCAGAACGACAACGTCGCCTCAGCGATCATCGGCGCGTCCCGGCCGGAGCAGGTACGGGAGAACGTCAAGGCTGCCGGCGTGACGCTCGACACGGCGCTGCTTGATCGGATCGACGACGTGCTCGCCGAGGTCGTCACCCGGGCCTGACCCGGGCCTGCCTCCAGGCCTGGCCCCGGGCCCGCCGGCTACCCCGAACCGAATCAGATCTGATCTGATCTGATCTGATCAGATCAGATCAGATCAGCCAGGCTGGTCGCCAGCCGGGTCGGTTCGGCGGAAAGCGGAGGCCAGCGCCTGCCAGGTCCGGTCGAGATCGGATCCTGGCAGATAGCGGCCGTCCAGTTCGAGGATCATCGTGCCGTGCGCGGCGGCCCACAGGGCCTGCGCACGATAGGGTTCCCCGGCCGCCCGGTAGAATGGCTCCCCCGCCCAGTCCTCGACGTCGGCGCTCAGTAGCCGACGGTTCAGCGAACCGGCGGTGACCAGGCGGTAGAGGTTCGGATGGGCTTGGGCATAGCCCCGGTACGCGGCCAGCAGGGCCGGGACCACCTCCGCGGCACCGCCGCGGTCGACCACGTCGTGGAGCAGGTCCCCGATCTCCATGAGCATGGTCTCGATCAGCTTGGCCTCGAGCTGCGGCTTACCCGCGAGATGCTTGTACAGCGACGGCGCCCGGATACCGAGGAGATCACCGATCCGGCGCATCGTCAGCGCCCCCGCCCCCTCGGTCTCCAGCACCCCCCGCGCGACCGTGATGATCTCGGTGACCCGCGGCGAGACGGGGCCTAGGACCGGGCGGGGCGCGATCCTGGGCAATGGCGGCTCGCCGACCGGCCGCGCCTGCGCCACCGACCGTGCTCCCCGCACCGGCGCCGGCCCGGATTCCGCCCGCACCGGTGAGGTCGCCGCCCCCGTGTTCACGCCGGTGTGATCACGAAGACGGGGTGGCGGGGCGCGATCCGACGGATCTCCTCATCGGGCGAGTCCGGCCCGACCCCGTCGAAGAAGGCGCCGACCTCGGCCTTCCACCGCCGCAGGTAGGCCCGCAGCACGGCGACGCTCGCCGCCGGATCCAGCTCGGTCGCGGAGTAACGCGTGCGCGACCGGCCACGCAGCAGGCATAGCTCGCCTTGGGCCGCGCGCAGATTACGCACCCACTGGCCGTGCCCTCGCGCCGAGACCAGGTACTGCTGCCCGTCGAAGATGAGCAGGTTCACCGGGGTCCGGCGCGGCTCGCCGCTGATCCGGCCGCGTACCTCGAGGATCCGACTGCCCAGGAGGCTGATCCCCGCCCGGGTCAACGCCGCGACGGCGCGGTTGGCCACGTTACGGGTGAACCATCCGGGGGCGAGGTAATGCGCTTCGGCCGGAGTGGACGGGTTGTTGTGCTCGGTCAAGATCTGCACCCTCTCTGTCGACCGGAACGGCCCGGCGCCGGCCTGAGCGATCTCGATGGTTCGGCCGGCCGGACCACACCGGACAGGCCAACGTCGTCAGCCAACGTCGTCAGCCAACGCTGCCAGCTAACATCGTTAGCCGACCTCTCGTCAAGAGGCGGTTCGGTCGGCGCGAATCGGGACCGGCACCGGTCGGGACCGGCACGGGCGGAGGCGGCTCAGGTCACCGGGCGCAGGCTCATCGGCCCGTAGACGCGACGGCCGGCATCGAGGAGCGTCACCTGCGCCACCCCCGCATCGAGCAGGTCACGCCAGGTCTCCCCGAGCCACGTCTCAGCGTCTCCCTGGCTGGTGAACGACTCAGAGGTCGAGTCCCCGCCGACCATCGTGATCGTGCCGTCATCGCCTTCGTAGCGCCAGGTCCAGGTCATGAGTGTGTCCTTCCCACCCGGGCGGCCCGCGCTGGAGCCGCCGGCCGTGATCGGCCAGTGCGCCGGCCGGTCGTCCCATCCAACCGCGTGCACCCCGCCGACGCGGGACTCCCGGCCCCACGCCAGGGCCGATGATCCATCGTGGCACTGGTCGACCGGCCCGCGGGCCCGGGTCTGGTCGGCCCGTGCTACTGGCGCGGTCGGCGATACCCGCGCCAGGATGTCGTGAACGTCGGTAACGTCAGTTCCGGTGGATGCCCGGACAGCATCGCGACCACCACGATCGCGAAGCCGGCGTCACCGGTCATCGCCGGTCGTGCGAGCCGGCGGCATGTCCGCACGGTGAGCACAGCCGCGTCGAAGGCAGGTCCGCACGACAGGCACGTCTGCGTGAGCAGTACGTCGGTACAAGGAGGAAGAACCCGCGTGGGAACGACCGTCTACAACGCAGCGGCCATCGTGGCCGAGTCCGTGGAACACGAGGACGCTCCCCTGACCTGGTGGGCCGCCGCGCTCGTCACCTTCGCGGCAATCTTCCTGCTGGCGGTGGTGCTCACCCTCATGACCCTGTGGGAGCGCAAGCGCCACCCGCACGTCTGAGGTTCCGCGGGCCACGGAGCCTGGCAGGCTTGAGAACCCGGAGAGGCGGGATCCGGGGGGATCCGGGGCGCAACGGGATCCGGGAGACGGAACACGATGAAGGTGACGCTGCTCGGCACCGGCTCGGCGGACGGCTGGCCCAACCCGTGGTGCGACTGCGCATCCTGTGCCTGGGCCAGGGAACACGAAGTACGCGGGCAGACGGCCGTTCTGATCGACGACGCCCTGCTGATCGACTGTGGTCCCGACGTGCCCCGGACCGCTGCCCGGCTCGGAGTACGCCTATCGGGGCTGCGTCATCTGCTGATCAGTCACGCCCATCCCGATCATCTGGGGCCCGAGAGCCTGATGTGGCGCTCGTGGTCGACAGCCGCGGGACGGCCCCTCGACGTGGTCGGTCCGCCGGCGGCGCTGGCGGCGTGCCGGGAGTTCCTGGCTCGCTGGGAGCGCTCCGATCCGGACCGGGACGGCTCGCCGCTGCGGCTGATCGCCGTGGTGCCCGGGGGCACGCCGACGACACCCGGACCCCTGCGCCTCGGCGCGGACGATCGGCAGGCCGCGGAGGACCGGGGATCCCCGGAGGATCAGGAGTCCCCGAGCGATCGGGGTTATCTCGTTCGACCGGTCGCCGCCCAGCACGGTGACGCGAGCATCGGGCCGGCCGTGCTCTACGACGTGACGGCGCCGGACGGTGGACGTCTGCTGTACGGCTGCGACACCGCGGCGCCGCTGCCGGCGGAGACGCTCGAGGCGGTCACCGGCCGCGCCTACGACGTCGTGCTGCTGGAGGAGAACAACGGCGACCGGCCGGGGTTCGGCGAGCACCTTGACCTCGACACCTTCGGTCAGCTCGTGGCCGAGCTGCGCCGCCGCGGCGCCGTGGTGCCGAGCACCCTGGTACTGGCCGTCCATCTGAGTCACCGCAACCCGCCCGGCGACGAACTGGCCCGCCGGCTCCACCTCGTCGGCGCGCTGGCACCGGCGGACGGGACCGTCTATGACATCGTCCCGGCCGCCCGGCGGCAGCCATCACAGCCGTCGCAGCCGTCGCAGCCACCACGGGCACCAGGGCGGTGGCAGAGTCCGGTGCTCCCGGCACCACACCGGGTCCTGATCACGGGGGGTGCTCGGTCGGGGAAGTCGGCCGAGGCCGAACGCCGGCTGCTCGCCGAACCGGAGGTGGTCTACGTCGCGACGTCGGCGCCGCCTGATCCGGCCGACGCCGAGTGGTCCGAGCGGATCGCCGCACACCGGCGGCGGCGCCCGGCCGCCTGGACGACCGTGGAGACGGTCGACCTGGTTCCCCTGTTGCGCTCTCCCGGACCACCGCTGCTCATCGACGGTCTGGGGCTGTGGGTCGGCGCCTGGCTGGACCGTCCGGACGAGTTGCGCATCCGCGCGGAGGAGCTCGTTGACGCCTGGCGGGCCACCGGCCGTCGGGTCGTCGCGGTCACGGACGAGGTCGGTTCCGGGGTCGTTCCCCCGGCCGAGGCCGGCCGCCGGTTCCGCGACGTGCTCGGCCGTCTCAACGCCGATCTCGCGGCCGAGGCCGACGAGGTGTGGCAGGTGGTCGCGGGCATCCCCCTCCGGCTGCGACCGTTCCCGCACGAGCGGTCATAGCGTCCTCACGGGACGAATCCTCCCGTGACGAAGTCGTAGCGGTAGAGCCCGGCCGAGCAGGCCACGATGAGACCGGCCGGTTCGGTCGCGGGAAGCCACCGGCAGGACCGGGCCGCGCCGTCGCTCACCCGCCAGACCCGCACGGTGCGGTCATTGCCGCCCGAGGCCAGCCACCTGCCGGCCGGGCCGGCCGGCAAGGACCAACCGTCCCGGCCGCGCCGATCGGCACAATCATGCGGTACGGGGACCACTGGGAGATACCTTCGCGGGGATGTGGTGCGTTGCCGACCGAGCGGATCAGGTAGTAAGGATCCCGTGGATCCCGATGCGTCAGGCAGCGCCGTTCCCGCCGTTCCCCCGTTGGACTCCGACGCGATGGCGGCGGCTCGCCAGCGGCAGACCGAACTGACCAAGCCACCCGGGGCGCTGGGCCGGCTCGAGGATCTGTCCATCTGGCTCGCCGGCGCACAGGCGACCTGCCCACCCCGTCCCTTCGCCCGGATCCGGGCGGTCGTGATCGCCGGCGACCACGGTGTCGCCCAGGCCGGGGTGTCCGCCTTCCCCAGCGACGTGACCGCCCAGATGGTCTCGAACTTCGCCGCGGGCGGCGCGGCGGTCAACGTGCTGGCCCGCCAGGTCGGGGCCGCCGTGCGCGTGGTGGACGTGTCCGTGGACACCGCGCGGCCCCTCACGCCGGGCGGGGTGGATGGATCGGCCGCACCGGAGCGCTATCGGGTGCGACGGTCGAGCGGACGGATCGACCGCACCGACGCGCTGTCGGTCGCGGAGGCGGACGCCGCGTTCGCCGTCGGCCGACTCATCGCGGACGAGGAGATCGACGCGGGCGCGGACCTGCTTGTTCCCGGCGAGATGGGGATCGGCAACACAACCCCCGCAGCCACCATCGTGGCGCTGCTGTGCGACCGGGAGCCGATCGAGGTAGTCGGCCGCGGGACGGGGATCGACGACCAACGTTGGATGCTCAAGACGGCCGCGATCCGGGACGCGATGCGGCGCGGCCGGCCGTTCACCGGCGACGCGCATTCGGTGCTGCGGATCGTCGGTGGAGCCGATCTGCTCGCCCTGGCCGGGCTGCTGGCGCAGTCCGCCGTGCGACGGACGCCGGTCATCCTCGACGGTGTGATCGTCTGCGCGGCGGCACTGGCCGCAGAGCGGATCGCCCCAGGAGCAAGCCAGTGGTGGGTGGCCGGCACCCGGTCCACCGAGCCCGCCCAGGGAATCGCACTGGACGCACTCGGTCTGACCCCCCTGGTCGACGCCGGCCTGCGTCTCGGGGAGGGCACCGGTGCGCTCCTCGCCGTTCCGTTCCTGCGGGCGGCCCAGGCCACGCTGGCCGAGATGGCGACGTTCGACCAGGCCGGTGTCAGCGGGAAAGCCGAGGTCGGCGGCGGCCAAGGGGACTCGGGCCCCGCGGCCGGTGCCCCGTGATGCTCGAGGCAAGAACAGCATTCACGCTGCTCACCGTCCTGCCGCTGCGGGGCCCGGAGCACACCGACCGGCGGCTCGCGGGCCGGGCGATGGCCCTGGCGCCCTTCGTCGGCCTGGCCCTGGGGCTGCTCGCCGGCAGTGCGGTGTTCGCCACCCGGATCGTCACGGCGGTTCCCGGTCAGCGCGCCCAGACCCTGCTGCCGGCCGTCGTCGGCGTCACGGTGCTCGCTCTGGTCACCCGGGGCCTGCATCTCGACGGGCTGGCCGATCTCGGGGACGGGCTCGGCGCCTGGCGAGCGCGGGGCAGGGATCGCGCCTTGGAGATCATGCGCGAGTCGACCATCGGGGCCTTCGGAGCGATCATCGTCCTGTTCGTGGTGCTGCTCCAGGTCGGGGCCCTGAGCACGACGATCTCGGCGCACCGCGGCACGCTGTCGATTCTGGTCGCCGCGATGACCAGCAGGCTCGCGGCCACCCTGGCCTGTACCGGCGCCGTCCCGCCGGCTCGGCCGGATGGCCTCGGTGCGCTGGTCGCGGGAACCGTGCGGACCCGGGACGCGGCGCTGTCCTTCCTGGCAGTCTGCGCCGTCGCGGCGCTGGCCGGACTGCTGGACTTCGACGGCGGCGGCCCCGGCCGGGCGCTGCGAGCGGTCCTCGCGGTCTGGGTCGGGACAGGCGTCTCGTTTCTGCTCCGGCGGTATCTGCTCACGCGCTTCGGCGGGATCACCGGAGACATCCTCGGCGGACTCATCGAGATCACCGCGGCGGCGACCCTGCTCGTCATGGCCATGACGATCCCGACGCCCGTCCTGCACACCCTCGGCCTGCACTGACAGCGCGGCGGACGCCGCCCGCTGGCGTCCGCCCGGCGGGCCCGCCGGACAGGCCCGTCCGGCGGCTGGGCTACTTGGGCGAGGACCTGACGAACGGCGGCCGGACAACCGTCATGGGACTCGGACGGCCCCGGACGTCGACGTTCACCGTGTCGCCCCCCTGCACGGACCGGTCCAGCAGGGCGAGCCCGATCCCCTGGCGCAGCGTCGGAGAGAACGTGCCGCTGGTGACCTCACCGACCGTGGCACCAGCCGCGGAGGCCACGGTCATGTGCGGACGGGGAATCACCCGGCCGGTGGACCGCAGCCCCCACAGCAGGCGGGAGGCGCCGGCGGACCGCTCCGCGAGCAGGGCGTCGCGTCCCCAGAAGCGATCCTTGTCCCAGCCGACGGCCCACCCGGAGCGAGCCTGGACCGGCGTGATCGACAAAGAGAGGTCCTGGCCATGCAGCGGATACCCCATCTCGGTCCGCAGCGTGTCGCGGGCACCGAGGCCGACCGGCACGACGCCGAGCGGCCCACCCGCCGCGAACAGCGCATCCCACAGCGCAGGGGTGTCGTCCCAACGGGGCAACAGCTCGTAGCCTCGCTCTCCGGTGTAGCCCGACCGGCACACGATCACCGGGTGGCCCTTCCACTCCGCGTCGACGAAACTCATATACGTCCCGCCGGTGGGCAGGCCGAGGGCGCCGAGCAGGTCGGCGCAGGCCGGTCCCTGGACCGCTACCACGCCGTACCCGGTGTGCAGGTCGGTGACGGACACGCCCGCCGGCGCCGCCGCGGCGAGGCGAGCGACGACCTGTGCGGTGTTCGCGGCGTTCGGGACGAGGAAGACTTCCTCGTCGGAGTACAGGTAGGCGATCAGATCGTCGACGACCCCGCCGGTCTCCTCGCAGCACAAGGTGTACTGCGCCTGGCCGGGGCCGATCCGGCGCAGGTCGTTGGTCAGGCAGGCGTTGACGAAGGCGGCGGCGCCGGGGCCGGCGATCCTGGCCTTGCCGAGATGGCTGACGTCGAAGATCCCGACCGCGCCGCGGACCGCCTGGTGCTCGGCGAGCACCCCGCGGCCGGTGTACTCGATCGGCATCTCCCAGCCACCGAACCCGGCCATCTTCGCGCCCAGTTCGACGTGCCGGTCGTACAGCGGGGATCGACGCAGCTCTGGGGATCGACGCAGCTCTGCCATGGCCAGCAGCCTAGTGTCCGGCCGGCAGCGGTCGAAACGACCGCGGGCCTGGCCTCCGGCCACCCGCCGGTGGGGTCCGGCTCCCCGTCGGGAAGACCTCCCGTTCAATACGCTCACCGCATGACCACCATCGTGCCCAGTACCGCCGCTCTCGCCGATCTCGATGTGGACGCGGTGGTGATCGCCACCGCCACCGGCGACGAGGGGCTCCTCGTAGCCGGTGGCGCGGCGGACCTGGACGCCGCGCTCGGCGGCAGGCTGACGCAGGTGCTTGCCTCGCTGGGCGCGACCGGCAAGGCCGGCGAGACGGTCCGCTTCGCCACCCTCGGTACCGTGCCCTGCGCGACGGTTCTCGCGGTCGGGCTGGGCCCCCTCGCCACGTCGTCCACGCCGATGTCGTCCACGCCGATCGGCACCGAGGCACTACGCCGGGCGGCCGGGGTCGCGGTGCGCTCCCTCGCCGGGACCGCGCGGGTGGCCGTCGCTCTGGCGGCCGCGCCGGGCGCGGTCACGTCGGAGTCGGTGCGTGCCGTGGCCGAAGGCGCGTTGCTCGGCACCTACTCCTACGACGGGCTGCGCACCACGTCGGCGAACGGCCGCCCCCGCCCCGTCGAGGAGCTGACGGTGCTCGTCGACGAGCAGAGCCTCCCGACAGCGGAAGAGGAACTGCGCCGGGCCACCGTCGTCACGGATGCGGTCACCCTGGTCCGCGATCTGGTGAACACGCCGCCGAGCCATCTGTCCCCCGCCCTGCTCGCCGACATCGCCGTCGAGCGGGCCACCGCCGCCGGCGTGACGGTCGAGGTCCTCGACGAGGTGACGCTCGCCGAGGGCGGCTTCGGAGGCCTGCTCGGTGTCGGCCAGGGATCCGCGAATCCACCGCGGCTGGTGCGGCTGGAATGGCGCGGCGGTGGATCCGAGCGGCCGGCGCTGGCGCTGGTCGGCAAGGGCATCACCTTCGATTCCGGGGGGTTGTCCCTGAAGCCGTCGACCTCCATGGAATGGATGAAGACCGACATGGCGGGCGCGGCCGCGGTGCTCGGCACCGTCATCGCCGCGGCCCGGCTCAAGCTCCCGATCACTCTCACCGGCTGGATGCCCTGCGCGGAGAACATGCCCTCGGGCGACGCGATCCGCCCCTCCGACGTTCTCACCCTGCGCGGCGGCACCCGGGTGGAGGTGCTCAACACCGACGCCGAGGGCCGGCTGGTGCTCGCCGACGCCCTCGTCCGCGCCAACGAGGAGTCACCGGACCTGATCGTGGACGTGGCCACCCTGACCGGCGCACAGATCGTCGCCCTCGGCCACCGGACGAGCGGACTGATGGGTCGTGCGGCCGCGGTGGACGCGGTCGCGTCGGCGGCGGCCGCCGCCGACGAGAGCGTCTGGCCGATGCCCCTTCCGCCCGATCTGCGCAAGGGACTGGACTCGACGGTGGCCGACATCGCCAACGTGCCACCGGGAGGCAACCGAGACGGCGGCATGCTGGTCGCCGCGCACTTCCTCGCCTCGTTCGTCCCCGAGAAGGTGTCCTGGGCGCACATCGACATCGCCGGTCCCTCCTGGAACGGTGGAGAGCCCTACGGCCACACCCCCAAGGGAGGCACCGGCATGATCGTACGCACGCTCGTCCAGCTGGCGCAGGACCGCGCGACGACGACGGCCTCCCCCGGTTCGGCCACCGGTTCCCCGGCTGAGTCCCCGGCCGAGGGCTGACCTGCGGGGGAAGGTAGGTACACAATGGTTGCTGGCGCCTCGCGCAATGCAGCACAGTCACGCCCATCCGAGCGGCAGTGGGCTCACGACGTGAAAGACTGGCATCCGGTTGCCGTGGCTAGGCGAGCCGTGGCCTGACGCTCCTGCTTCGGCTGCCGCGCTCAGCGGTGGGAACGCCGTCGGGGGCGGCGGCCAACCGCGTCACCGGCTTTGTCACTCGACGTAGCAGACGCTACTAGTAACGCTCTCGGCACCACCGGCAAGACCACAGGATTCAACGAGAAGGGACCCCTGGCGTGGCGAATTCAGCGGCCGGTCCCGTCGACCTGGTCATCCTCGGTGGCGGCAGCGGCGGATACGCCGCCGCGCTGCGCGCCGCGGAACTCGACCTGAGCGTCGTTCTGATCGAGAAGGACAAGCTCGGCGGCACCTGCCTGCACCGAGGTTGCATCCCGACCAAGGCGCTGCTGCATTCGGCGGAGATCGTTGACAACATCAACGAAAGCGAGGCCTTCGGGGTTCGCTCGACCCTCGACGGCATCGACATGGCCGCGGTCAACTCCTACAAGGACTCGGTCATCGCCGGGCTCTTCAAGGGGTTGACCGGCCTGATCAAGTCCCGGGGGATCGAGGTCGTCGAGGGATTCGGCCGGCTGGTCTCCCCGACCGCCGTGGCCGTCGGCGACCGGGTCATCGAGGGTCGGCACGTCCTGCTCGCGACCGGTTCCTATTCCAAGACCCTGCCCGGCCTGGACATCGACCACGACAAGGTCATCACCAGCGATGACGCCCTGACCCTCGACCATGTGCCGGCCTCCGCGGTGGTACTGGGCGCCGGGGCCATCGGATGCGAGTTCGCCTCCGTCTGGCGGTCCTACGGGGCCGAGGTGACCATCGTCGAGGCGCTGCCGCACCTCGTCCCGCTCGAGGACGAGTCCAGCTCCAAGCTGCTGGAGCGTGCCTTCCGCAAGCGCGGCATCAAGCAGCATCTCGGCGCGCGGTTCTCCGGGGTGAAGTCCACCGACCAGGGCGTGACGGTGTCCCTCGAGAACGGGACCACCATCGAGGCCGAACTGCTGCTCGTCGCGGTCGGTCGTGGACCGGTCTCGGAAGGTCTCGGCTACGAGGAGGTCGGCATCGCGACCGACCGCGGCTATGTGCTGGTCGACCGTCAGCTACGCACGAACATTCCGACCGTGTCCGCGCTGGGCGACCTGCGGCCCGGGCTCCAGCTCGCCCACGTCGGCTTCGCCGAGGGCATCTTCGTCGCCGAGCAGCTTGCCGGGCTGGGCCCGGTGCCGGTCGACTACGACAACGTTCCGCGGGTCACCTACTCCCACCCGGAGGTGGCCTCGGTCGGCCTGACCGCCGCGGTCGCCAGGGAGCGGTACGGCGAGATCAAGACGGTCACCTACAACCTGGCGGGCAACGGCAAGTCCCAGATCCTCAGGACCTCCGGTGCGGTCACTGTGATCGCGGTCCCCGATGGTCCGGTGGTGGGCGTGCACATGGTCGGCGACCGGGTCGGCGAGCTCATCGCCGAGGCTCAGCTCATCACCAACTGGGAGGCGTTCCCCGCCGAGGTCGCCCAGCTCATCCACCCGCATCCCACGCTGTCCGAGGCTCTCGGCGAGGCGCATCTGGCGCTGGCCGGCAAGCCCCTTCACGTCCACGGTTAGCGGGCACCGCCCTGGATCGTGCCTGCCCGTGCCACCCCCGCGGCCCGATCCGCCCAGGATTCAGGCCACGCCAAGCATGAGCGCCTCCGGCCGGCCGCCCGCGCGGTGCAGATGCCGGACGCGACAAAGGAGTCGTTCCAGCATGTCTGTATCTGTCACAATGCCCCGGCTCGGGGAGAGTGTCTCCGAGGGAACCGTCACGCGGTGGCTGAAGCAGGAGGGTGAACGCGTCGAGGCCGACGAGCCACTGCTCGAAGTCAGCACCGACAAGGTCGACACCGAGATCCCCGCCCCCGCCTCCGGTGTCGTCAGCTCGATCAAGGTCGCCGAGGATGAGACCGTCGAGGTCGGCGTCGAGCTCGCGGTGATCGACGACGGGTCCGCGGGTGGCGGCACCGCACCGGCGCAGGCCACGCAGGCGCCCGCCGCGCCGGAGCCGGAACCCGAACCGGCGCCGGAACCCGTGAAGCCGGCTGCCGCGGCACCGCCGCCTCCGCCCACTCCGACGCCCGCACCCGCGCCGACGCCCGCACCCGCGCCGACGCCCGCACCCGCGCCGACGCCCGCGCCGGCACCGGCGTTCGCTCGTCAGCCGGAGCTCACCCCGGTCCCGGCCCAGACCCCGGCCGCCGCCAACGGGAACGGCGGCGGCATCGGTCGCTACGTCACCCCGCTGGTGCGCAAGATGGCCGCCGAGCTCGGCGTGGACCTGGGAACCGTGGCGGGAACCGGGCCGGGTGGACGCGTCACCAAGCAGGACATCCAGGACGCCGCGCGGCCGCGGGACGCGGCTCCCGCGGCGCAGGAGACTCCCGCGACCCCCCCCACAGCCCCGACAGCCCCAGCCGTGGCGCCGACCGTGGCGCCGACCGGCGCTGCCCCCGTCCGCGGCCAGACCGAGAAGCTCTCCCGCCTGCGGGCGTTGGTCGCTCGCCGCATGGTCGAGTCGCTGCAGATCAGCGCGCAGCTCACCACCGTGGTGGAGGCCGACGTCACCCGGATCGCGCGGCTGCGGGACCGGGCGAAGAGCGGCTTCCAGGCTCGGGAGGGCATCAAGCTGTCATTCCTGCCGTTCTTCGCCTTGGCGACCTGTGCGGCGCTGCGTGAGTTCCCGCAGCTCAACTCCAGCATCGACGTCGAGGCGGGCACGGTCACCTACCACGGAGAGGAGAACCTCGGCATCGCCGTGGACTCCGAGCGTGGTCTGGTCGTGCCCGTCATCCACAACGCCGGCGATCTCAACCTCATCGGGCTGGCCCGCAAGATCGACGACCTGGCGAGCCGCACCCGGGCCAACCGAATCTCGCCCGACGAGCTCGGCGGCGGCACCTTCACCCTGACGAACACCGGCAGTCGAGGCGCCCTGTTCGACACGCCGATCATCAACCAGCCGCAGGTGGGCATCCTCGGCACCGGCATCGTGACGAAGAAGCCGGCCGTCGTCGACGATCCGGAGCTGGGCGAGATCATCGCGGTTCGTTCGACGGTGTACCTGTCCCTCACCTACGACCACCGCATCGTCGACGGTGCCGACGCGGCTCGCTTCCTGGCCTTCACCAAGCACCGGCTGGAAAACGGAGCCTTCGAAGCCGAACTCGGCCTGTAGCCCGGTCACGGCCGGCTGACCGTCCGGTCAGCCGGCCGTGACCGGGACGTTCTCCGAGACCCGCCAACCGGAGCCGGTACGGATCAGGGTGAGGTCACGCCGTTCCGGCGACTTCGCCGCCTGATGCGCCAGCACCTTCCCCCCGGCGTCGAGGAAGTCGTAGGCGTTCAGGCGTTGGGTGACCCGCAGCACGGTGCGGTCCGGTTCCTCGACCCGGACCTTGAGATCGAGGATGTCGCTGCGCAGTGCCGAGGCATGCGCCCCCCTCGCGACCACCTGCCTCATCAGCGCGATATCCGAAGCGTGCAACTCACTACCCGCGGCATCAGACTCCGTCAGGAGGCTCTCGTCAGCCCGCTCGAACGCACGGCTGCGCGCGGTGTTCAACTCGGCGAGTACCGAACGCCAGACCTGCTCGGGCGACTGATTGGCGACCGGCGACGCCGTCGGTCCCCGCCCGGCCGCGGAGGCTGCACCGGTTGGTGGCACGGACGTCCCGGCCGCGCCGGGTGCATCGTCCTTCTCCGGGCTGGCCAGCAGCAACGCGACGGCCGCCACGACCACCAGCAGGCCCAGCCCGGCGGTCACCGGGAACAGCAAGCGCTGGCGGCGGGCTCCCACCCGACGCGGTCGGCGCGCGGAGGTCGGCCGGGTGCTCCGGCCCGGGGAGCCGAGGCCCCCCGGGGGCCTCGCGGGACCCGGGGAGCCCGAGGCGGTCGTGTGCCCGCGCGGACCTCGCTGCGTCCCCTGGCCGCTTCCGGTGGATCCGCCGGAACGCGGTGACCGCGGCCCCGGAGCAGCCGCACCCGGGGTGGCCGACCCCTTGCCCCCGGAGCCCCGACCGCCACCGCGGGCGGCCTTCCGAGGGTTGGTCGTCGCACGGGTCGATCGTCGGGGCGGTGGCGGCAACGAGTCGAGCAGCTCCGCGGCGTTGACGGCCGTCGCTCCGGTGATGGCCCGGTCGGGCGGGGCCGGATCGTCGGGCGGGTCCACCCAGGGGATCGCCGGCAGGGTGTCGGTCGGCGAGGGACCGCGCCGCGCCGCGCCACCCGGCTCGCCGCCGCCCACCTCGCCGCCGCCCGCCAGGCGGACCGGGAGCGGAGTCGCGCTGCGGGCCAGCGACGCGGCGAGTTCCAGGGCGCTCGGTCGCCGACGCGGGTCGTCGATCATGGCGGTCGCCACCGCCACCGCCACCGCGGCCGCGTCTGGCCCGGTGGCCTCACGCATCGCCCCGAGCAGCAGAGTGGCCAGGTCATGGACGTCCGCGGACGCGGCCTCGGGTGGAATCGGATCCGGTCTGGCGGCGTCGGCCAGCGCCGCGACCCCGAGCCCGATCAGAACCGGACGACCGTTCGGCTCCAACAGGATGTCCGCACGCTCGAGCCGGCCATGCACGACGCCGACGGCGTGCGCGGCGGCCAGGGCCTGCGCGATCGGCAGACCGATCGTGACGACCTCACCGGGGTCCAGGTCCCCGCGGGCGGCGAGCAGCCGCGCGAGGCTGACACCGCCGACGACCGGCTCGGTGATCAACGCCAGGCCCTCCGCGGTCGGCAACACCGCCACGACCGGCACCAGATGGGGATGCTCCAGGTCCACGAGGGCCCGGGCCGCGATGACCGCCGCGGAACGCAGCACCGGGTCCGGCGCCAACCGCACCCGCCGCACCACGCACTCGATTCCGGACTGGTCGAACTGACCCGACCAGAGCTCTCCAGAGCCGGCGTCCCGCAGGCGGGAACGCATGCTCACCCCCGGGACCTCGGGTACGCCGCCGACGCGCCGGGCCGGCCTGTCCGCGGAATCGTCGGTGAAGGTCACAAGAAGCGACGCTAGGCTCAAACCGGTCCGGTCTGCCTACCTCTTCGTCCGGTTGTGGATAACTTTTTACGATCCACCGCGGGGTATGCGATCGACGACCGTCACATGCGACAGCCTTCAGAGAGCGACGAACCCGTGCAGATCCTCGCCACCAGCGGTGGCTTCCTTCCGGACGGCCGCTACGGAGCCAAGGTCGGTCCCATCCTCCATCACGCCATCAGTCTGTCCGCGGCGGGCGCACGGCCCCGGGTCTGCCTGCTGCAGACCGCCCTGGGCGACGACCAGGCCGCCTACGCCCGCGGGTACGCGGCGTTCAACCGCGACCGGCCCGACGTGCTGCTCTCCCATCTCACGCTGTTCCCGATGCCGAACATCGCCGACATCCGCGCCCATCTGCTGGCGCAGGACGTCGTCTGGGTCGGCGGGGGCAGCGTCGCCAACCTGCTCGCGGTCTGGGCCGTGCACGGGCTCGGTGAGATCTTCCGAGAGGCGTGGGAGGCGGGGGTCGTGCTCGGTGGAGTCTCCGCCGGTTCACTGTGCTGGCATGTGGGCGGCACCACCGACTCCTTCGGCCCGGCTCTCCGCCCGGTGACGAACGGCCTCGGCCTGCTGCCCTTCAGCAACACCCCGCACTACGACTCGGAGGCCAGCCGGCGGCCGCTGTTCCAGCGGCTGGTCGCCGAGGGCACGCTGCCGGCCGGATGGGCGACCGACGACGGAGTGGGTCTGCACTTCCACGGCACCGATCTCGTCGAGGCGGTGGCCGACCGGCCCGGGGTGCACGCCTGGCGGGTCGAACGCGGTCCGGACGGCACCGCCGTGGAGACCGCGGTGGTGCCCCGCCTGCTACCCGCGGTGCCCCGCGACTGAGCCGGCAGGCTTATGATTGTGGATGTTCTCGGCTTTCCGCGGCCTCCCACCGCGAAGCATGGGACAGACAGCGCTTCCTCGCCAAAATCCGCTTGGCCGCGGAGCCTCCCCTCCTTCGAACCGGTCGCCGAGCAAGCTGAGCAGATGGAGCTGGTGGTATGACCGCCGTCGCCCCCGAGGGTCGCCCGCTGCTGCGCATCGAGGCCCGTAATGCGCAGACGCCGATCGAACGCAAGCCATCGTGGATCAGGACTCGGCTGCGCACCGGTCCGCAGTACCAGGACGTCAAGGGGCTGGTCCAATCGGCCGGGCTGCACACGGTGTGCGAGGAAGCCGGCTGTCCCAACATCTACGAATGCTGGGAGGACCGCGAGGCGACCTTCCTGATCGGCGGGGAGGTCTGCACCCGCCGCTGCGACTTCTGCCAGATCGACTCCGGGCGGCCTGCCCCGCTCGACCATGACGAGCCGCGCCGGGTGGCGGAGTCCGTCGCCACCATGGGCCTGCGGTACGCGACGGTCACCGGAGTCGCTCGGGACGACCTCGCGGACGGCGGCTCGTGGCTGTACGCGGAGACGGTCCGCCAGATCCACGCACGCTCGGCCGATACCGGCGTGGAGGTCCTGATCCCGGACTTCGGCGGCCGGCCCGACCAGTTGGGCGAGGTGTTCGAGGCGGCGCCCGAGGTACTCGCCCACAACCTCGAAACCGTACCCCGGATCTTCAGGCGGATCCGGCCGGCGTTCCGGTACGAGCGCTCACTCGACGTGCTGCGCCAGGCCCGCCAGGCCGGGCTGGTCACGAAGTCGAACCTCATCCTGGGTCTGGGTGAGACGGCGGAGGAGATCCACACGGCCCTGCGGGATCTGCGGTCGGCGGGGTGTGAGCTGCTCACCGTGACCCAGTACCTGCGCCCGACGCCGCGGCACCATCCGGTCGAGCGGTGGGTGCGGCCGGAGGAGTTCCTCGACTGGGGACGTGTCGGCGCGGAGCTCGGGTTCTCCGGGGTGATGTCCGGTCCGCTCGTCCGGTCTTCCTACCGGGCCAGCCGCCTCTACCAGCAAGCGATGACGGCACGTGACCAGGACCGCAGCGAAATGTCCGTTCCCCCGGAAAGTGTGTCGGAGAACTCTCACGGGCAACGGCCGAGTCCGTGGTGACCATTCCTCGAAGCGGCTAGAATTAGCTTAGCGTTACCCCCTCGTTACATGGGGGTCATCCTCTTCGCCCATCATCGAGGTGTGTGCCCACGACCGTGCCGGGAGGTCGTTCCCATCGTGCTCCGTTCACTGCTCAGCGTTCTCGAAGAAGTGACCCTGCTGCTGCTGCCGCACGGAGGTCAGAAGACCGCGCGTCGTAACGCCTGGCGGGCGGCCACCGATCTGCACGTGACGACCGGCTATCGATGGATGGATACCACCGTGCCGCTTTCGGTCACGTCGGTCACGCCCGCGCCACCCCGAGTCACCACCCCGGGCCGCCGCCCCGCGTCCGCGCGCGGTCGCCGCCCAGCCCTGATCCGCGTCACGCCCTGATCACGCCCGACAGTCAGATCCGCCGGACTTCCCGCCGGCCAACGGCGATCAGCGGGCGCGGGACGAGCATGCCGCTGGCCAGGAGGCCGTAGGCTCGCGGTCATGGCACTGAAGAAGAAGCCGACGGACGCCCCGGGGCCGGCGGCCCCTGGGGCGGCGGGGAAGGACCAGTCGGCGGGCGCAGCCGACAAGAACGGCGCGGCTGGCAGACGCGGCACCAATCCTGGCGCCGCGGGGAAGACCCCCGGTGCGGCCGGCAAGGGTGGCGCGGCCGGTCGGAACGGCCGCAGCGGCGAGGCGGGACCGGGAAAGGGATTCACCACTCGGGTCGCCCAACTCCGGATGATCTACAAGGTCACCCGGCAACGCGATCCCCGGGCGCTCTGGATCACCCTGGCGGGCTTCCTCGCTCCGGTCGCCGTCGGCATTGTGCCCGCAATCTTCGTCGGTCCGCTGTACCTGTGGATTCCGATCGCCCTTCTGCTCGGGGTGGTCGTCTCCCTGAACCTGTTCAGCCGGCGGGTGCAGCGGACCGCCTACGCCGAGATGGAAGGCAAACCGGGCGCCGCCGCCGGAGTGATCGAACGGATGCGGGGAGAGTGGCGCCTCACCCCCGCCGTCGGCGTCAACCGGCATCAGGATGTGGTGCACCGTGTCGTCTGCCGGGCCGGGGTCGTGATCATCGCGGAGGGTCACGGGCGTGGCCCGCGGGAACTGCTCGCCGCCGAGAAGCGCCGGATCCGCAAGGCGGTCGGCGACACGCCGGTGACCGACATCATCATCGGTACCAGTGAGGGGGAGACTCCCCTACCCAAGCTGCAGAGCACCCTGATGCGGCTGCGGCGCACCCTGCGCCGCAGCGAGGTCGATGCCCTTGACCGTCGCCTGCGGGCGATGGGCGGCGCGGCGCTGCCGATCCCGAAGGGACCGATCCCCCGCAACATCCCGCGCGGCGGCCGCATCCGATAGCGCCGCCGCCAGGCGTGGTCCGCTGTGCGGCCCACGGTGGCCCACCCCGAAGCCCCGAAGTGGAGGGGATCCGCGCTACTTCTCGGGGCCGGGCTTCTCGGGGTCGCGCACCACCACGGTCCCGGCGGCGCGATCGTGAAGGCCGCGTAGGTCACGGTCCCAGATGAACACCGGGATGAACAGGCCCAGCAGAACGGTACGCACGACGATCCACGGCCAGGACTGCCGACCGCAGTCACGCAGCCGGATCACGCGGATGCCGGCCAGCCGCATGCCGATCGTCTGACCGGCCGTACCGACGAGGATCAGCTCCTCGAGCAGGAAGAGCGCGTAGATCGCGAGGCCACGCGCGTCTGCGGCGTAGCTCAGTCCGACGATGTACAGCACACCGACGATCAGGTTCGCGACGACCGCGTCCACGAGGTAGGCCAGCAGACGCGGGCCGAACCCGACCACGGATCCTCGGCCGTCCCGCGGCAACCCGAGGCGTACCCCGGGCGGGGTGTCCCGTGGCAGACCTGGCCCGTCAAGCCAGCCTCCAAGTGCTCGTCCCACGACGCAAGCTTATGTGGCACCGCAACATGCACCCAACTCATCACGTTGAGTGATGAAGTGGGTTTCGGTAACGCTACGGAAACCATCCCGTGATGTCGTACACCGATGACCTGGTGACCGGAGACACGCCAACATGGCGTAACCTGTGGGCCTAAGAAGCGTGACGCGATGCTGGAGGACGAATGTTCACAAAAGCAGAAGACGTGCTTCGCTATATCCGGGACGAAGACGTTCAGTTCATCGATGTCAGGTTCTGCGATCTTCCCGGGATCATGCAGCACTTCACCATCCCGACCCAGGTCTTCGCGGAGTCGGTGTTCACCGAAGGCCTGATGTTCGACGGCTCGTCGATCCGCGGCTTCCAGGCCATCCACGAGTCCGACATGCTGCTGCTACCGGACCCGCACACCGCTTTCGTGGACCCCTTCCGCGAGCACAAGACCCTCGCCATGACGTTCTTCATCCATGACCCGATCACCAAGGAACAGTACTCCCGGGACCCGCGCAACATCGCCAAGAAGGCGGAGGCCTATCTCCGGGGCACCGGCGTCGCGGACACCGCGTATTTCGGTCCGGAGGCGGAGTTCTACATCTTCGACGATGTCCGTTATGACTACAACCCCTACGGGTCGATGCACCAGGTCGACTCGGTCGAGGCCGCCTGGAACACCGCCCGGAAGGAAGAGGGCGGAAACCTCGGGTACAAGCCGAGGTTCAAGGGCGGCTACTTCCCGGTGCCGCCCACGGACCACTTCACCGACCTGCGTTCCGAGATGACCCGGGTGCTCTACGAGACGGGTATCACCGTCGAGATGCAGCACCACGAGGTCGGCACCGCGGGCCAGGCGGAGATCGACATCAGGTACGACACGCTCCTGAAGACCGCCGACAACCTGATGCTCTACAAGTACGTCATCCGCAACGTCGCCCGCGGCCGCGGCAAGACCGTCACCTTCATGCCGAAGCCGCTGTTCGAGGACAACGGATCCGGTATGCACGTCCACTCCAGCCTGTGGAAGGACGGGGAGCCACTCTTCTACAGCCCGAACGGGTACGGCGGTCTCTCGGACACCGCCCGCTACTACATCGGGGGGCTGCTGCACCACGCCCCGGCGCTGCTGGCCTTCACCAACCCCACCACGAACTCCTACCGTCGGCTCGTGCCCGGCTACGAGGCACCCGTCAACCTGGTCTACTCGGCCCGCAACCGGTCAGCGTGCTGCCGCATCCCGCTCAGCGGTGACTCGCCGAAGGCCAAGCGGGTCGAGTTCCGCGTGCCGGATCCGAGCTGCAACCCGTATCTCGCCTTCGCCGCGATTCTGATGGCGGGACTCGACGGCGTGCGGAACAAGATTGATCCGCCGGACCCGATCGACAAGGATCTCTACGACCTCCCGCCGGACGAGTTGGCCGCGGTTCCCCAGGTCCCGGGTTCGCTGGAGAAGGTGCTCGATGCGCTGGAGGCGGACAACGAGTTCCTGCGGGAGGGCGACGTCTTCACCGCGGATCTGATCGAGACCTGGCTGGACTACAAGCGGGTCAACGAGGTCGACGCCATCCGCCTGCGGCCGCATCCATACGAGTTCACCCTCTACTACGACATCTGACGCCCAGCCGTAAGGTTCCGGCCATTGACCCATCGCCGGGCCTCGGGCGATCCGGCGGGCACCGAGGCGGTGACCGCGACCGGGTCCCGGACAGGTGCGGCACCGGTGAACCGCGGGGGTCGGTCACGCTCTTGAGGCGGGGAGCCCTGATTGACCCCTGCGGTTCGTCTGGGCCTTCGCCGCGGCGCCAGAAGGCCTCTTCGAGCCGGGGACGCGTGCGGAAACCAGGTCCCGCCGCCACCTCCGGGCGGAGACCGGCCGAAGGTCCGCCGCTGTCCACCAAGCGCCGGCGAGCGCCGGAAAGATCGCGAACAGGAGATGCCCGGACCCTTTCCCGGGATACCAGGCGAAACCCCGAACCCACATTGAAAATTAGTATACCAATTCCCCGAGGCCCTACTTCGACGACGTCGGAGGCGGGCCTCACGTATATGCGGAACGGCGCGGTCCAGAATACCGGCCATCTCCCTCCGCCGCCCGCCGGGACAGCACGACACAAAAGCGGAGTCGGGGACCCCGAAAATCCCGGACGGCAGCCGGCCCCGATCGCCCAGAGCCAGCCTTTCGTGACATAGCAGAGACCAAAAATTAACAATCGCGGAACAGGAAGGTAACTGGGCACGACAAGGCTCCGGTCGAACCCTCCCGTCATTCGCGGCCTGGGTCGGCTGGCCAGGCCGATCACGAAGTCGCTCCGTAACGTGCAGGATCAACCACGGGGAGTATGAGTGAGTTATCAGGCCGAGTACATCTGGATCGACGGCACCGAGCCCGAGCCGCTGATGCGCAGCAAGACCCGCATCATCAGGGACGGTAAGGAACCGGAGATCTGGGGCTTCGACGGCTCGAGCACCAACCAGGCGCCCGGATCGAACTCGGACTGCGTGCTGCGGCCCGTCTTCGTCACGCCCGACCCGCTGCGGGGTGGCGACAACCTCCTGGTGCTCTGCGAGGTCGAGCTGACCGACTTCACGCCGCACCCGACGAACACCCGGGCCGCCGCCCGGACCGTCGCCGAGAAGTACGCCGACATGACGCCGATGTTCGGCATCGAGCAGGAGTACACCTTCTTCAAGGACGGCCGTCCCTACGGCTGGCCGGAGGTCGGCTACCCCGCGCCGCAGGGACCGTACTACTGTGGCGTCGGCGGCTCGAAGATGCCCGGCCGCCAGATCGTCGAGAGGCACGCGCAGGCCTGCCTCGACGCCGGTCTCGCCATCGAGGGCACCAACGCCGAGGTCATGATGGGCCAGTGGGAGTTCCAGATCGGCGTGCTCCCCGCCCCGGCGATCGGCGACCAGATCTGGTTGGGCCGCTGGCTGCTCCACCGGATCGCCGAGGACTACGGCGTCGAGGTGTCGTTCGCCGCCAAGCCGATCCCGGGCGACTGGAACGGCGCCGGCGCGCACACCAACTTCTCCACCAGGCAGACGATGGAGGGCTGGGACGCCATCGTCGCCTGCTGCGAGGCGCTCGGCACCCGGGTGCTGGAGCACGTGACCCACTACGGTCACGGCATCCAGGACCGGCTGACCGGTAAGCACGAGACAGCTCCGTGGAACAAGTTCTCCTGGGGCGCCTCCGACCGCGGCGCGTCGATCCGCATTCCGTGGGCTGTCGAGAAGGCCAAGAAGGGCTGGCTGGAAGACCGCCGCCCGAACGCGAACATGGACCCGTACCTGGTCTCCGCGCTCATGATCGACACCTGCTGCAGCGCCTTGGCCGGCGACAAGCCGACGCTGTTCGTGCCGTCCCAGACCACCCCGACCCCGGCCGAGGCGACCGTCTGACGAACGGTCACCATCCCGGAGTACAGGCGGCCGTGGCGGTGCTCCCGACGACACGACCGCCTGCCGCCCGGTCTTACGGTGGCGCGGTTCCGGCACCACCGGACGTACTAGCCGAAATCCGCGGTCCGCTCGCGCGCGAACACCTCCTCGACGACGGCGCGGGCCAGCGCCGCCGACCGGCGGTGCTCGGCGACGAGCTCGCCGGCCCGGTCGGAGGGGTATCCCGCCGCGCTCGCCATCGCCTCCAGACCGGGCGGGCGGTCGGGGACGACGTCCGGACGCGGCCAGCCGGCCAGCGTGCTCGCGTTGCGGATGCGGGAGGCGGACATCCAGGCCGCGCGCAGGATCTCCGCCTCGCTCGCGTCGAGCAGACCGGCGACGACCGCGGCCCCCAGGCCTTCGAGCGTCGACGTCGTGCGCAGCGTGGGAATCTGCCGGCCGTGGCGCAACTGGAGGATCTGCACCGCCCATTCCACGTCGGTCAGCCCCCCGGGGCCGAACTTCAGGTGCAGCGTACGATCGACTCCCCGTGGGATCCGTTCCCGCTCCATCCGCCCGCGCAGGCGGATGATCTCGTCCAGGGCGCCCGCGGGAAGCGTGGTCGGGTAACGCACCATGTCCGCCAGCCGGCAGAACCGGTAGGCGAGCCCGGGATCACCGGCCAGGGGCTCCGCCCGCAGCAGCGCCTGCGACTCCCACTCCTGCGACCACCGTTGGTAGTAGGCCGCGTACGCCTCCAGCGTGCGCGAGGCCGGGCCGCTGCGCCCCTCCGGACGCAGCGCCGTGTCCAGGCGCAGCGCCGGATCGGGTCCGGGAACGGCCAGCAGCCGGTGCAGCTCACCGACCACCTCGGCGACGGCCCTGCTCGCCCGGTCCGCCGACGCTCCTGGCCTGGCCTCGTGCACGAACAGCACGTCGGCGTCGCTGCCGTAGGACATCTCCGCGCCGCCGAGCCGGCCCATCGCGATCATCGAGATCCGCGCCGGCAACGACTCCGGGTCACCTCCGGCGACCCTGCGCTCGGCGACGAGCAGGGACGCGGCAATGGTGGCGGCCGCGGCGTCCGCCAGCGCCCGGCCCACGGCTGCGACGTCCTGCAGGCCGAGCAGGTCCGCGCAGGCGACCCGGACCAGTTCGACGCGGCGCACCGCCCGGGCCCGCCCGACGGCCTCCTCCCAGTCGGGGTTGCGGTGGGCGATCGCCACCATGGTCCGGACCAGTGCCTCCCGCGGCACCGGGACGAGATCGTCCTCGGTGCGCAGCAGCCGCACCGACTCCGGCGCACGGGCCATCAGGTCCGCCACGTACCGGCTGGTCGCGAGCACCCGGGCGAGCCGGTACGCGGCGCCGGCAGAGTCCCGCAGCAGCCGCATATACCACGGGGTACGCCCGAGTGCCTCGCTGACCCGCCGATAGGCCAGCAGCCCGGCGTCGGGATCGGGGGCGTCGGCGAAGGTGGGCAGCATCGTCGGCAACAGGTGGCGTTGGATCGCGGCCGTCCGGCTCACCCCGCTGGTCAGCGCCTCGATATGGCGCAACGACCGGTCCGGCGCGGCGAAGCCGAGCGCGGCCAGCCGGTCGGCCGCCTCCTGGGGGGTGAGGCGGATCTCCTCCGTCGACAGGCGGGCGACCGCCTCCAGCAACGGCTGGTAGAAGAGCTTCTCGTGCAGCGATCGGACGGATCGGACCACCCGAGCGTGGGCCTCCTCGAACGCCTCCGCCGTGCGCAACCCCATCGACCGGGCCAGCCAGCGCAGCTCGGTGGAATCCCGGGGCAGCGTGTGCACCCGGCGCAGCCGTTGCAGCTGAAGGCGGTGCTCGGCGTTACGGAGAAAACGGTAGGCGTCGGCGAGCCCGGCCGCGTCGCGCCGACCGACGTAGCCGCCGCGGGCCAGACCGTCGATGGCGCCCAGGGTGGAGGCGACCCGCAGCTTGGCATCCACCCGGCCGTGGACGAGTTGCAGCAGCTGGACGGCGAACTCGACGTCGCGCAGGCCGCCCGGGCCCAGCTTGAGATTGCGCTCCGCCTCCGCGCGGGACAGTGTCGACTCCACCCTGCGCCGCATCGCCCGCACGTCGGCCACGAAGCCGGGACGGGAGGCCGCCGTCCACACCATGGGCGCGACCATCGCGCAGAACTCGGCGCCCAACGCCAGGTCTCCCGCGATCGGGCGGGCCTTGAGTAACGCCTGGAACTCCCAGGTCCGGGCCCAGCGACGGTAGTAGGCGTGGTGGCTGGCGAGCGTGCGGACCAGGGCACCGTCCCGGCCCTCCGGGCGAAGCCCCACATCGACCTGGAACAGCGCACCGGCAGCGGTGACGGTGCCGGCGGCCCGGACCAGCCCCTCCGCCAGCCGCGTCGCCGCCGTCAGTACCGCCGGCCCGGCCGGTTCCGCCCCGCTCTTCCCCCCGTTCGCCGTACCGTTCGCCGCATCGCGCGGTGCCGTCGGCTCGGCGACGAACACAACATCGACGTCGCTGACGTAGTTCAGTTCCCGTCCGCCGCACTTGCCCATGCCGATCACGGCGAGCCGGACCGGGGGCAGCCGCGGGTCGAGCCCGGCACGGGCGACCGCCAGCGCCGCGTCCAGCGCGAATCCTGCCAGATCGGCGAGTTCGGCCGTGGCCTCGTCGAGTGGCACCGCGCCGGTCAGGTCCCGCGCCGCGAGGACCAGCAGCGCCCTGCGGTACGCGATCCGCAGGGCGTCGAGGATCTGGGGACCGTCGCCCGCCGCCCGGGGCGCCGGATCGTCCTGATCCGCGCCGACCGCGCGCAGCAGACCCGCCCGCACGCTCGCCGCATCCGGCGGGGTGGTGACCACCTCGTCGGCTTCCAGGATGCGCCAGTCCGCCGGATGGCGGGCAAGATGATCGCCAAGCGCGATGCTCGCGCCGAGCACGGCGGCGAGCCGGTCCCGCAGCCCCTCGTGGCGGGCCAGCGCGCCGACGAGGGCCGCGCCCCCGGCCGGGCCGAGGGCGTCCACGAGCCGGTCCAGCGCGGCGAGAGCCCGGTCCGGATCGGCCGCGGCCGCCAGCGAGCCGGCCACGACATTGGCCTCGAGCCGTTCCTCGCGCACGATTCCCACGGTGGCGGGACCGGGCAGGACATCCCTGCCGGCGGTGGGCGGCTGGACGGCCGGAGTGAGCAGGCCGAGGCGGCGCATCGTCGTCTCGACCCGGTCGACGTCGGTGAAGCCGAGCCGCGCGAGCTGCGCGGCGACCGAACTCCCCCGCGGATGGGCCGGGACCGATCCCGCCCCGACTGGTCCCGGCCCGACCGTGGGGGGCCGGGTGCCGGTCCGCCCGGTCATAGCACCGGCAGGTACCGGTCGATCTCGAACGGGGTCACCTGCCGACGGTATTCCAGCCACTCGGCCCGCTTGTTCCGCAGGAAGAAGTCGAACAACTCGTCGCCGAGGGTCTCCCGCACAAGCGCGGAATGCTCCATCACCTTGACCGCCTCGGCGAGCGAGCCGGGCAGGGCGGTGATCCCGCGCTCACGGCGCTGCGTGTCGGTGAGCGTCCAGACATCGTCCGCCGAAGCCGGTGGCAGCTCATAACCGCCCTGGACACCCCGCAGGCCGGCTGCCAGCACCAGGGCGAAGGTGAGATACGGGTTGCACGCGCTGTCCGGCAGCCGGAACTCCACCCGGGTGGCGTTGGATTTGTGGAGCTTGTAGAGCGGAACCCGCACGAGCGCCGAACGGTTGTTGTGGCCCCAGCACACATAGGCCGGCGCCTCCAGCACCTCGCCGACCCGCTGGTCGCCGATGAGCCGCTTGTAGGAGTTCACCCACTGGTTGGTCACCGCGGTGATTTCGGCGGCGTGCGCGAGGAGCCCGGCGATGAAGGCCTTCGCCACCTTGGACAGCTGATAGTCGTCGGTCGGGTCGTGAAAGGCGTTACGGTCGCCCTCGAAAAGGCTCAGATGGGTGTGCATCCCCGACCCGGCCTGGTTACCGAACGGCTTGGGCATGAAGGTGGCGTAAATACCCTGCCGCAACGCCACCTCCCTGACCACCTGGCGGAAGGTCATGATGTTGTCGGCGATGGTGAGGGCGTCGGCGTAGCGAAGATCGATCTCCTGCTGGCCGGGGGCCACCTCGTGGTGGCTGAACTCCACCGAGATGCCCAGCCGTTCGAGCATGCTGATGGCCTGTTGCCGGAAATCATGGCTGATGTCATTGGGGGTCAGGTCGAAGTAGCCTGATTCGTCCACCGGCGGGGGCACCGGGCCACCCCGCTTCGGCGGCTCCCTGAGCAGGAAGAACTCGATCTCCGGATGGGTGTAGAACGTGAACCCCGCGTCGGCCGCCCTGGCCAGCGCGCTCCGCAGCACCCAGCGCGAGTCGGCGGCGGCGGGCGTGCCGTCCGGCATCACGAGGTCGCAGAACATCCGGGCCGTAAGCGGATGTTCACCGCGCCAGGGAAGCACCTGGAAGGTGGAGGGGTCGGGCCGGGCCAGCATGTCGGCCTCGTGTACCCGCGCAAAGCCCTCAATGGCGGATCCGTCGAAACCGATACCCTCCGCCAGCGCCCCCTCCAGCTCCGCGGGGGCGATCTCCACCGACTTCAGGTACCCGAGTACGTCGGTGAACCAGAGCCGAACGAAGCGGATGTCCCGCTCCTCCAGAGTCCGGAGAACGAACTCCTGCTGTTTGTCCATAGTGCCTCCGCGCTGAGGATGTGGACTCGACGATACGGGCCACCCGATGTGCTTATCCCGACCCTAGCGACTACATCCGTTCATCGCCGTGATGTTGCCTGGTAGCAACCCGTCCGCCAACGGCGTGTTACCTACCCTCCCGACACGGGACCTAACGGCCCACGCCGCGACCACCTACGCTGCAACCATGGCCCAGCTGCGGATCGCCCTCGCCCAGGTGGACACGACCGTCGGGGACCTCGCCGGTAACGCCGACCTGGTCAGCACCTGGACGAAACGGGCCGTCGCCGACGGCGCTCATCTGATCGCCTTCGGTGAACTCACGTTGACCGGCTATCCGCCGGAGGACCTCGTCCTGCGCCGCTCCTTCGTCGCCGCGAGCCAGCGGGCGCTGGTAGCTCTGGCCCGCCGGCTGGCCGAGGAGGGGTGTGGCGAGATCGCCGTCGTCGTCGGCTACCTCGACGCATCCGCGCAACCCGCGCCGAATGTGGGACGCCCGGCCGGTGAACCGCAGAACGCCGCCGCGGTGCTCTGGGGCGGCGAGGTCGTCGCACGTTACGCCAAGCATCACCTGCCGAACTACGGCGTCTTCGACGAGTTCCGCTACTTCGTGCCCGGCATGGCCTTTCCGGTGCTGCGGCTGCACGGGATCGACGTGGGCCTGACGATCTGCGAGGACCTGTGGCAGCAGGGCGGGCCGATCACCGTGGCCCGCCGGTCCGGGGTCGGCCTCGTCCTGTGCATCAACGGCTCCCCTTACGAGCAGGGGAAGTCCTTCCAGCGCGACGCCCTGTGTGCCGAGCGCGCCCGGGAGGCCGCGGCCGCCCTGGCCTACGTCAACCTTGTCGGCGGGCAGGACGAGCTGGTCTTCGACGGGGACTCCCTCGTCGTCGACGCCGCGGGGGAACTCGTCGCGCGGGCGCCGGTCTTCAGCGAGGCGCTGCTGATCACCGACCTGGACCTGCCCGCGGCCGGTTCCGGCCCGGCGCGGGCGGTGTCCGGGGCCGTTGACGCCGGGGCCGTTGACGCCGGGGCCGTTGACGCCGAGGACGGCACGACGATGACGGTGACGCGCACGGTACTGGCCGCCGAGCCGCTGGCACCGTTCGCCCCCCTGCCGCCGGTCGTCGCCGACCGCCCCGAGCCCGCCGGGGAGCTGTACACCGCGCTGGTCACCGCCACCCGCGACTACATCCGTAAGAACGGCTTCTCCTCGGTGGCGCTCGGGCTGTCCGGCGGTATCGACTCCGCGCTCGTCGCGACCATCGCGGTCGACGCGATCGGCGCCGACGCCGTCCACACTGTCGCCCTGCCCTCGGGCTACTCGTCGGGGCATTCGGTGACCGACGCCGCCGAACTCGCCCGCCGCCAGGGCACGCGGCACGCCGTGGTGCCCATCGAGCCGATCGCCGCCGCGTTCCGCGCCGCCGCCGCCGCCCTCGGCGGGTTGCACGGCCTCGCGGACGAGAACCTGCAGGCCCGGGTACGCGGAACGCTGCTCATGGCGTTGTCGAACCAGCATGGGCACCTGATCCTCACCACCGGCAACAAAAGCGAGCTGGCAACGGGGTTCTCCACCCTCTACGGAGACAGCGCCGGCGGCTACGCCCCCATCAAGGACGTCTCGAAGACCCGCGTCTGGGGGCTGGCGCGCTGGCGCAACGCCGCCGCGGAGAAGCGTGGCGAGGTGCCACCCATTCCCGAGGAGATCATCGTCAAGGCGCCGTCCGCCGAGCTCGCCCCGGGTCAGCTCGACTCCGACCGGCTGCCCGACTACGGCATCCTCGATCCCGTCCTGGACGACTACGTCAGCCACGACCGGGGCCGGGCCGAGCTGATCGCGGCCGGGCACGATCCGGCCGTGGTGGACAAGGTGATCCGGCTCGTCGACCTCGCCGAGTACAAGCGCCGCCAGAACCCGCCCGGGCCGAAGGTGACCTCCAAGGCGTTCGGCCGCGACCGCCGACTGCCGATCACCTCCCGCTGGCGCGAGAACCCGCCGGCCTGACCAGCCGCGCGGGCCGGGGCCAGCCGCGCGGCTCAGACCTGGCGGCGGCGCTCCACCGCGTCGAGGATCTCCGCGACGGCCTCGTCCACCGGCACGCCATTACGCTGCGTCCCGTCTCGAAAACGGAACGACACCGCACCCTGGGCGACATCGGAATCTCCGGCCAGCAGCATGAACGGCACCTTCTGCTTCTGCGCCGTACGGATCTTCTTCTGCATCCGGTCGTCGGAGGAGTCGACCTCCACCCGAAGGCCGTGTGCGGCGAGCCGCCGGGCGACCTCGTCCAGGTACGGCACGTGCTCGTCGGTGATCGGGATGCCGACCACCTGCACCGGCGCGAGCCACGGCGGCAGTGCCCCGGCATAGTGCTCCAGCAGGATGGCGAAGAACCGCTCGATGGTGCCGAACAACGCCCGATGGATCATGAACGGCCGCTGCCGGGTCCCGTCCGCGGCCTGGTACTCCAGGCCGAAGCGCCGCGGCAGCTGGAAGTCCACCTGGATGGTGGACAGCTGCCAGGTCCGGCCGATGGCGTCACGGGCCTGCACGGAGATCTTCGGCCCGTAGAAGGCACCGCCGCCCGGGTCCATCACCAGTTCCAGGTCCTGCTTCTGCGCGGCCTCCCGCAGCAGTTCGGTGGCCTGCGCCCACTCCTCGTCGGTGCCGACGGCCTTGCCCGCCGGCCGGGTCGACAGCTCCAGGTAGAAGTCGGTCAGCCCGAAGTCGCGCAGCAGCCCGAGCACGAACGTCAGCACGCTGTCGAGCTCGGTGGGTAGCTGCTCGCGGGCGCAGAACAGGTGCGCGTCGTCCTGGGTGAGCCCGCGCACCCGGGTCAGGCCATGGACCACGCCGGACTTCTCGTAGCGGTAGACCGTGCCGAACTCGAACAGCCGCAGCGGCAGCTCCCGGTACGACCGGCCCCGCGACCGGAAGATCAGGATATGCATCGGGCAGTTCATCGGCTTGAGGTAGTAGTCGGTGCCGCCGTCGAGCTGCATGGGCGGGTACATGCCCTCGGCGAACCAGTCCAGGTGCCCGGAGATCTGGTAGAGCTCCGACTTGGTGATGTGCGGGGTGTTGACGAACGAGTACCCGGCCTCGATGTGCCGGCGCCGCGAGTAGTCCTCCATCGCGGTGCGGATCGCGCCGCCCCTGGGGTGGAAGACCGCCAGCCCCGGGCCGATCTCGGTCGGGAACGAGAACAGGTCAAGCTCCGCGCCGAGCTTGCGGTGATCGCGCTTCTCGGCCTCGGCCAGCCTGGTCTGGTAGGCCTTGAGCGCGTCGCGCGACTCCCACGCGGTGCCGTAGATGCGCTGCAGCTGCGGGTTCTTCTCGCTCCCCCGCCAGTAGGCCGCGGCGGAACGCAGGATCGCGAAGGCCGGGATGGCCCGGGTGGTGGGCACGTGCGGCCCGCGGCAGAGGTCCTTCCAGCACAGCTCGCCGGTCTTCGCGTCGAGGTTGTCGTAGATGGTCAGCTCGCCCGCCCCGACCTCGACACTCGCCTCGGCGTCGTCGGCCGCCGTGTCACTCGACTTCAGCCCGATCAACTCGATCTTGTACGGTTCGTCAGCGAGCTCCGCGCGGGCCTCGGGCTCGGTGACGACCCGCCGGGAGAAGCGCTGGCCGGCCCTGATGATCGCCTGCGCCCTCTTCTCGATGGCCCTGAGGTCGTCCGGGGTGAACGGGGACTCGACGTCGAAGTCGTAGTAGAAACCGTCGTCGATGGGCGGCCCGATGCCCAGGCGTGCCTTCGGGAAGAGCTCCTGGACCGCCTGGGCGACGACGTGCGCGGTGGAGTGCCGGACGATCGCCCGCCCGGCCGGCGAGTCGATCATGATCGGCTCGACGACGACCCCGTCGGCGAGAACATGAGCGAGATCACGCTGCTGACCGTCAACCAGAGCCGCGATCACGTTCCGGTCGTCGGCGAACAGCTCGGCGGCCGTCGTCCCGGTCGGCACCACCCGCGGATCGCTGCGCTGGGCGTGCTGAACGGTAACGCGGACGTCGGACACCGAATCTCTCCTGTTGCGCTGGGAACACGGATGCGGGGATCGCGTCGCCGGTGCGTCGCCGGCCGGCAGGCGGCCCCGCGGCGGGCCTTCCTGGCCCGTTCGCGATGCTACTCGCGGACGCATGGTGCCCCCGGCGAGCGGGATGCTCAGCGTGACGGGTGCGGCTCAGCGTGACGAGCGTGGCTCAGCGTCACGCGGACGCCTCCGCCGTCGGCCGCGCACCCTGCCGGCAGCGGATGCCACCGAGGATGGTGTCGACGATCTTCGCGATCCGCGTTCCGCTCACCTCGCAGTCACCACTCATGTACTGCCGATAGGCGACCGGCCCGACCAGCATGTCGACGACGAGGTCGACGTCGACGTCCGCGGCGAGTTCCCCCGATTCGATGCCGCGCCGGAGCATGGCGGCCGCTTTCTCCCGCGACGGCTCGATCACCTTCTGCGAGTAGGTGGCGAACAACTCCGGGTGCGTGCTCCGCTCGGCGACGAGCTTCGGCATGATCCGCCCGGACAACGACTGGAGGTTGTGCCGGCGCAGCGCGTTCAGCCAGGCCACCAGGTCGTCGCGCAGGGAGCCGGTCTCGACCGCGTCGAGGCTGTCGGCCAGGGTGTCCAACGCGTCCCCGATCAGGGCGTCCTTCGTTGGCCACCGGCGATAGACCGTCGCCTTGCCGACCCCGGCGCTGGTCGCCACCGCCTCCATCGACAGGCTCGCGAAGCCGACCGTCGCGAGCTCGTGCAGCGCGGCATCGATGATCGCCTCATCGCAGCGGGTGTCCCTCGGACGACCGGGAGCGCGGGAGACGCGGACCCCGGAGGGCACCCGGTCGGACGGTCGCCGAGGATGCGCAGCGCGCACGTCCCGGGTGGCCATCAGGCGGGACACCGGCCTGATCCCCCGCCCGCTCCGTCGCCGCCGTGCCGATGCATCCGCATGGAAAGGCCACCCGCCACCTTGATCGCGCCGCACGTTCTCGCCGCACTTCAAGATCAGCATACGTCCCAGCCGGTCAAGACGCATCCGTTTGCCATGGCAGCGGCGTGGCGTGCGTCGCGTTCCACCCCGATCGGGCCACGGTCCACCACGAAACCACCGCCCGAACGCCCCAGCCCGAACAGCCACCTCGGGGCTGGGTGGATCTGCTCCACCACGGGCTCTCCGCGTGGCGGCCGTTGGTGGCAGCATGAGGGGGACGCCGGGACGCCCAGCGCCCGGACGGACGTACAGGAGCGCTCATGGATGCTTCAGACACACCCACCCACCCGGCGCCCCACCCGGCGGACCCGGCGGCGACGCCCTACGGCGCGCCGACCACGCCGCCGCGGCCACTCCGGTCCCGTTTCACAGTGCGCGACGTCGCCGCGGCGAAGAACCGGGGCGAGAAGTGGTCGATGCTGACCGCGTACGACGCCACCACCGCCGCCGTCTTCGACGAGGCGGAGATCCCCGTCCTGCTGGTCGGGGACTCGGCCGCCAACGTCGTCTACGGCTACGACACGACCGTGCCGATCACCGTCGATGAGCTGCTGCCGCTGGTCCGGGCGGTGGTCCGCGGAGCACCGCACGCGATGGTCGTCGCCGATCTGCCCTTCGGGTCGTACCAGGGGGGGCCTGCCGAGGCACTGGCGAGCGCTACCCGCTTCCTCAAGGAGGGCGGGGCGCACGCGGTGAAACTCGAGGGCGGTTCCCGGGTGGTCCGGGCGGTGGACGCCCTGGTCGGCGCCGGCATCCCCGTTATCGGGCATCTGGGGCTGACCCCGCAGAGCATCCACACCATCGGGGGCTACCGGGTCCAGGGCCGCGACGAGGCCGGCGAGATCCTGCTGGCCGACGCGCTGGCGCTCGAGGCGGCCGGCGCGTTCGCGGTCGTGCTCGAGGTGGTTCCCGCCGATCTGGCCACCCGGGTGACGAAGGAGTTGCGCATCGCCACCGTGGGTATCGGAGCCGGCTCGGGATGCGATGCCCAGGTGCTGGTCTGGCAGGACATGGCCGGGCTGAGCGGCGGCCGCACGCCACGGTTCGTCAAGCGGTACGCGGATCTGCGCACGATTCTCGCGGACGCCGCCCGAGCCTACCGCGCGGACGTCCGGGACGGCAGGTACCCGACGATCGAGCACAGCTACTGATCAGTCACCCGGCCGGCGGTGCCGGCGGCGCTGTCACCCCGGTCCATCGCCGGTCCGGGCCAGCGCCGCCGCGAGCACGGACCACGCATCGACCAGGGACGGGCCGTACCAGGTCAGCAGGCGGCCGGACACGCAGACCGCGGGCGCGCTGAAGGTCTCGGGCCCGTCCGACGGGCTGAAGGGGTACGGCTCGTCGGGCAGGACCACCAGGTCATGGGGCGGGACGGCCGCGGGATCGATCCGAGGGTAGCGGTCCGGCGAGTCCGCCAGCACGTTGTCGACCCCCAGTCGGCGCAGCACGTCGCCGGTGAAGGTGTCCCGGCCGACCGCCATCCACGGCCGGCGCCAGATCGGCACCAACGCCCGCCGTCGCGGTCCGGCGGCCGGCACGGCCCAGGCCTGCCGGGCGACGTCGAGCCAGCCGGGACGAGCCAACCCGCAGGCCAGGCGCAGCATCCGGTCCAGGCTCACCAGAGCCTGATCGACCGTGGTGGGGGCGGTGACCCACACGGCGAACCCGGCCCGGCGCAGCGCGGCGAGGTCGGGTTCCCTGTTCTCCTCGGCGTTCGCGCAGACCAGGTCCGGGGCCAGGGAGACGATGGTGTCGAGGTCGGGGTTCTTCGTCCCCCGGACCCGAGCGACGGCCAGCCCCGCGGGATGGCTGCACCAGTCGGTGGCACCCACCAGCAGACCGGGCGCGGTGACGGCGATCGACTCGGTGAGGCTGGGAACGAGCGAGACGATCCGTTCCACCCGCGCCGGAACCGCCACCGGGTGGCCCAGGTCGTCCCGGGGGGCCGTCCCCGCCTCTCCTTCCCGCCCATTCGCCACCGCGGCCACATCCAAACGGGCCACATCCAAACGGGCCACGTCCGGACGTAGCCCGTCCGGACGCCGCTCAGACATCGGTGACCCGCAGGCCGGCGTGTGACTTGTACCGGCGATTGACCGAGATCAGGTTCGCGGTCAACGCCTCGACCTGACCGGCGTTGCGCAACGCGCCGGCGTAGATGCCCCGCATGCCGGGAATGCGCTCGGCGAGCGCGGCCACCAGATCGGTGGCGGCCCGATCGTCGCCGAGGACCAGGACGTCCGTGTCGATCTTCGTGACCGCGTCATCGGCCAGCAGCACCGCGGAGACGTGGTGGAAGGCCGCCACGATGGTGCTGTCCGGCAGGACGGCGGCCGCCTGCTGCGCGGCGCTGCCCTCGGGCACCGCGAGCGCGAAGGCACCCCCCTTGTCGAAGCCGAGGGGGTTGACGCAGTCGATCACGATCTTCCCGGCCAATGGCTCCCGCAGGGCGGCCAGGGTCTGGCGATGGCCCTCCCAGGGAACCGCGATGATGACGACATCGGCGCGCTCGGCGACCGTGGCGTTGCCCGCGCCCTCGATGCGCAGGCCGGGGCGCGCGAGCGCGGCCGCGGCCTGCTGGCCGCGTTCGGTCGAGCGGGACCCGATCAGTACGAGATGGCCGGCGGCGGCGAACCGCAGGCCGAGGCCCCCGCCCTGCGGACCCGAGCCGCCGAGGATACCGATGGTCAGCGCGGGGACGTCCGGCCGGACGCGGTCAGTCGAAGCCACCCTGCCATCCTGCCCGATCCGGGCTTTGGCCGCCCGGCTGCGTGACACCCGTGAAAGCGTTCCCAGAACGGTGGGAACCAACCCGTTCACCCTCCGACATGACGATGCATGACAAGTACACCCCCTTGCGGACAGCTCCTTGCAATGAGGGACTATGCAGAGACAACGGGACAGCTACGTGCCCGATTTTTCCGAGCTCGCCCCCCGCGGGGAGATCCGGATCGACCGGGTCCATACACGTCGCCACCGGCAGAGGAGCAGCCCACGTGACTGACAGCTACAGCTCTTGGACCGCGACACTTGGTGAGCGAGTAGACACGAAAAGCGAAACCGCCGGTACTTCCAGGAACCCCGCGCGCGCATTGGTCTCAGATGGGCCGTACCGTTCCGTTTCACACACATCGAGCAGATCTTCGGAGTCAGGCGAGAGAGGTCGAGCAATGGCGGACGTGTCGGTTCGCTTCGCGATGACAAACGACAGCGAAGTGGTGCTGAACCTGTCGCTGCCGCAGGCACTGCGCCTGATGGAAGCGATCGCCCGCAAGGTGGGCGAAACCCTGGCCGAGCGCAGCACGCAGACGGTCGGCGGTGTCGGCGGTGTTCCCGCCTCGGCCCCTTCCAACGGGATGCCCAGCCTGGGGCCGTACACCCCATCCTGAGCATCCACGTGCCGCGCCGGTCCACCTGTCCCCACGCGACGGCATCGCGCCACTTGGCGCGTTCTCACGGGGACAGTCCCGGGTGGACATCCGCCCGGGACACCGACCATCGCTCAGAACCGGGGCGGTGCCCCGGCGAAACTCACGGGTCCGTCATGCACGGGCCCGTCACGCACCGGTCCGTCCGCGGGCCCCAGGTCCGGGAGTGGTGACCGATCGAGCCCAGGGCCGCGCCCAAGGCGCGTGGATGCGAGGCCGCGTACACCTCGCGAAGCCGGTCCACCGTCACCAGGGTGTAGATCTGGGTGGTACTGACCGAGGCGTGTCCCAGCAGCTCCTGCACCACCCGGACGTCGGCGCCGCCGTCGAGCAGGTGGGTGGCGAAGGAATGGCGCAGCACATGGGGTGAGACCCCCTCCACACCGGCCGCGAGCGCCGCCGTACGCAGCACCGACCACGCGCTCTGCCGGGACAGGCGATTACCGCGGCGGGACAGGAAGACCGCGGGCCCCGAGCGGGGGGCGACCAGCGTCGGCCGCCCCACCCGCAGGTAGTCGGCCACCGCGGCGATGGCGTACCGACCGAGCGGGACGATCCGGTCACGTCCGCCCTTGCCATGCAGGCGCACGGAGGCGGCCTCCAGATCGAGATCGTCGACGTCGAGACCGACGGCCTCCGAGATCCGGGCCCCGGTGCCGTAGAGAAGCTCCAGCAACGCGGTCGCTCGCAGACGACGGACGGCCTCGGCCGGTTCCACCGGCTGCGGTCTCCCGGACGGCTGCGGTCTCCCGGACGGCGGCGGGGATCCCGGCGGGGGCGCACCCGCGGCCGCGGCGAGGACGGCCACCACCTGGTCGATGCTCAGGGCCTTCGGTAGCCGCCGGGGAGGCGTCGGCGGTCGAACCGGCCGGGACACGTCCTCGGGGACGTCACCCTCGTCGGCCGCGAAGCGGTGCAGCGACCGGACGGCGACCAGCATCCTCGCGACCGACGCCGCGGCAAGCGGCGGGTGCGTGTCGTCACCGGTGCGCAGCACGGCGGCGAATCCGGCAACCTCCGCCTCACCGACCGCGTCCAACGAGGGCAGACCGCATGCGGAGAGATGATCACAATAGCGGCGCAGGTCGCGACGGTAGGCGAGTACCGAGTTGCGCGCGAGTCCGCGTTCGCCCTCCAGATGGTGGAGATAGCGCTCGATGACGCCGGCAGGCGTGCCACGCAGCTGGGACAGCTGGGACCCGGCTCGATGATCCGCAGGCCGGGGCGGGTCGTCCGGGCCAGCCAGGTCGTCCGGGCCAGCCAGGTCGTCCGGGCCAGCCAGGTCGTCCGGCCCAGCCAGGTCGTCCGGCCCAGCCAGGTCGTCCGGGCCGGGCCGAGGTGCCGACGGACGATGATCCGAGGACCCGCCGACGCCGGATGCCGAGGCCGCGGGGGGGCGCAGCCGGAATACCCGGTCGCCGTCGGTGACTCCCATCATCGAACTGATAGTAGGACCTGCCCCCCGTTCTCCGTTGGTGCCTATCCACATACCGCGTTTCCGCGGCTATCCTGGCGACTTGTGCGGGCGGGCAACGGGTCGTCACGGTACGCCGCACGGCTGGGGGTCGTCATCGCCATGCTCGTCATCCTCACGGGCGCGGGCTGCGGCGGCGACCAGCACGAGCCGTCCGGGGCCGCGATCCCGGCCCGCCCCGGTTCCCAGAACCGGGGCACGGCCGTCTCCGGCGGCCCTTCCGTCTCCGGTTCGGCCCCCGGTTCGGTCGATGACACGCCCGCAGCCGCCACCCGCACGGTCGAGGGCTACTTTCACGAGATCAACGAGGCCGCGCGGGCCGGTCGGGTCGCGGTTATCGCGCCGACGGCGCTCGGTGGCTGCCAGCCCTGCGCCCTCGACGTCGGGGTGACCCGCTCGCTCCAGCAGCGGGGGCTGCGCGCGGACGGGCCGGCCTATCAGCTGAGCGACGTGCTCGCCCGGCCGCGGGCCGGGCTCGTCACCGAGGTGGACTTCACCGTGCGGACCCGGGCGGTGGGGCTGCTGGACCCGGCGGGCCGGCGGGTCTCCGACGCCCCGGCCGTGCCGACCCGGGTCGGCACGGCCGAGCTGTCGCTCACCGACCACGGCTGGCGTATCCAGACCCTGCGCTACGCCCCGGCCCAGGCATGACCACCGGCCCGGGGACGACCGGCCCGCACGCGACCACCGCCGCCCGCACGACCACCGCCGCCCGCACGACCACCGCCGCCCGCACGACCACCGCCGCCCGCACGACCACCGCCGCCCGGCGCCGCACGATCCCGCGCCCGGCGCTGATCGCGGTCGGCGCGCTGCTACTGGTCGGCCTGACCGGCCTCGCCGGCGGCGCGACGCCCGCCGCCGCGGCGCCCGGACGCACCGTCCCGGTGCCCTGCGTCGGCGCGCTGTGGGGTACCTGTGACACTCGGGCCACGGACAACGGCTACCAGTACCGCTACCACGACGGAGCGCTGGAGCGCGTCGGGATCCCGACCGGCTCGGGGGCCCGGCGGAGCGCGGCCTGCGGCCAGGACTGTCCGGACGACCCGGCGGCCGTCTGTGACCTGCTGACCGCGGTCGGGCCGGATCCGGCGATGGACGCGCAGGCGCGGGCCCAGTACGACCAGGCGGTGGCGGGCTGCTTCAACTACCTGCTGCCCGCCGGCGCGGTGCCGATCGCCCAGGTGCAGGCCGCGCTCGCCAACTACCTGCGCGAGAGACTCCTGCCGAAGCCGTCCATCGTCATTGCGCCGTCCGGCCGCAGCTTCGCGAACCTGGCCACGATCCTCTACACCCCGGTGCCCGACTCGTTCACGTTCAACGTCGACCAGCCGGTCGTGGCGACCATCAGTGCCGTTCCCCACTATCACTGGGAGTTCGGCGACGGCGAGACCGGCCCGGACGCTCCCGGCCGGCCCTACGACCCGGCGATCTCACCGCGCGATCATCCCGAGGCCTACGTGGCGCACGGCTACGCCCGGCCGGGCCGGTACCAGGTGACCCTCGCGGTGACCTGGGATGGCACGTTCACCGTTCCCGGGGTCGCGCAGGCGTTCCCGATCGCCGCGGTGACCCTCGCCGCCGCGGCGGGCCTCGTCGTCGACGAGGCCGCCGGCGTGCTGGTCCACAACGACTGACGCCACCGCGGGACCGACGCCACCGCGGAGAAACGGGGGCCGCGGCGCGGCGGTGGCTCAGCCGCGGTGGGCGGGACGAGCGGGCCAGGGTGCGTCGGGTGGGCGCAGACCGGCGTAGTTCTCGGCGCGTGCCCGGGCCGTGGCCAGCAGCCCGATGACCGCCATCGCGTTGGTGATCTCACCGCGCAGGACCCGTTCGACGGCGTCGGTGAAGTCGATGCGGGCGAGACCCATCTCGGCCTCCTCGTGCACCGGCACGTACCGCTCGGCGGCCGGGATCTCGTGCAGCCCGCGGGCCAGGAAGAGGCGGTAGGCCTCGTCGGTCATCCCTGGCGAGGCCCACACGTCAACCAGCAGATCGTAGCGGTCGGCGCGCAGCCCGGCCTCCTCGGCCAGCTCCCGCGCGGCGGCCGAGGACGCCGGCTCGCCCGGCACGTCGAGAATGCCGGCGGGCAGCTCCCACAGCGGACCACCGACGGGATGACGGTACTGATGGACCATCACCACCCGATCGGCCTCGTCGAGGGCGACCACCCCCACGGCGCCGGGATGCACCACCACATCACGCTGCGAGATGTCGCCATCCGGCATCCGCACCTGATCGCGGCGGACGGAGATGACCCTCCCCTGGTAGGCCAGGGTGCTCTCGGTGACCTCGTACCGGTGCGGGGTCGCCGTCACGGGGACACCAGCGCGGCGGTGCCGTTGGAGCTGACGCTCGGCCGGGACGCGCTCGCGCCCCGGCGGATACTCCCGCCGGATCGACCAGCCGTGACGCCGCGGGTCTGCGCGGCGCCGTTCTCCGGGACGCCGTTCTCCGGGGTGGGGGCGTCCTCGCTCGGCAGGTCCACCGGCAGCATCCCGCGGCGGCGGTCCGCATGCGCGACCGCCGCGGCGACGAGACCCCGGAACAACGGATGGGCCCGGGTCGGCCGGGACCGGAACTCCGGATGTGCCTGGGTGCCGACGTAGTACGGATGCACATCGGCGGGCAGTTCGACCACCTCGACCAGGCGGCCGTCCGGTGACGTCCCGGAGAAGACCAGCCCGGCGGCGGCCAGCCGGTGCCGATAGTCGTTGTTCACCTCGTACCGGTGCCGGTGGCGCTCGGCGACCTCGGCGGCGCCGTATTCACGCTGGGCGAGCGTGCCGGGCGCCAGCACGCACGAGTACAGGCCCAGTCTCATCGTGCCGCCCATGTCCCGGGTGCCGGCCACCACCTCGTGCTGGTCGGCCATCGTGGAGATCACCGGGTGGGGGGTCTCGGGGACGAACTCGGTGGAGTTCGCCGCCTCCAGGCCGGCGAGACTGCGGGCCGCCTCGATGACCATGCACTGCAGGCCGAGGCAGATACCGAGGGTCGGAATGCCGTTCTCGCGGGCGTGCCGCAGCGCGGTGAGCTTGCCCTCGATGCCCCGCACCCCGAAACCACCGGGAACGATGACCCCGTCGATCCCGTCGAGCAGGGTGGCCGTCGCATCCGGGGAAGAGCACTCGTCCGAGGTGACCCACCGCAGGTCCACCCGGGTGTCGGTGGCGAAGGCGCCGGCGCGCAGGGCCTCGGTCACCGAGAGGTAGGCGTCGGGGAGATCCACGTACTTGCCGACGATCGCGATCGTCGCCGTGTTGGCCGGGTGGTGCACCCGCCGCAGCAACGTGTCCCACTCCGTCCAGTCGACGTCGCGGAAGGACAGCCCGAGCCGACGCACCACGTAGGCGTCGAGGCCCTCGCGGTGCAGCACCCGGGGGATGTCGTAGATGGAACTCGCGTCCGGCGCCCCGACGACGGCCTCGTCATCGACGTCGCACATCATCGCGATCTTCTTCTTGAGCGAATCGGGCAGCGGCCGGTCGGACCGGCAGACCACGGCGTCGGGCTGCAGGCCGATGCTGCGCAACGCCGCGACCGAATGCTGGGTCGGCTTGGTCTTCAACTCTCCGGAGGGGGCGAGGTAGGGGACCAGGCTCACGTGCACCGTCAGGGCGTTGTCCCGACCGACCTCGTGGCGTACCTGACGGATCGCCTCCAGGTAGGGCAGCGATTCGATGTCCCCGACGGTCCCGCCGACCTCAGTGATCACCACGTCGACGGAGTCATCGGCCAGCCGCCGGATCCGGTCCTTGATTTCGTCGGTGATGTGCGGGACGACCTGGACGGTCTGGCCCAGATAGCCGCCGCGGCGTTCCCTGGCGATGACGGCCGAGTAGACCTGACCCGTCGTCACGTTGGCGCTGCCGTCGAGGCTGACGTCGAGGAACCGCTCGTAGTGGCCGATGTCGAGGTCGGTCTCGGCCCCGTCGTCGGTCACGAACACCTCACCGTGCTGAAACGGGTTCATCGTTCCCGGGTCCACGTTGAGGTAGGGGTCGAGCTTCTGCATCGTGACACGAAGTCCACGAGCCTTGAGTAGTCGACCAAGGCTCGACGCGGTCAGTCCCTTGCCGAGACTGGACGCAACCCCGCCGGTGACGAAGATGTGTTTGGTGATATGCGCCTGACCCACCCGAAGCTCCCGTGGTTACGCCGCCGGTCCGGCCCCGGCGCCTCCACGGGACTTCACGGTAACAGCTCCCCCGCGCGACGCCTCCAGCGCAATGCGGGGACTCTGCCATAAGGGTGAGTCATGGCCCTCGGTTATCACCTTCGGTGACTGCCTGGACCACCGCAGGATGTCCGACCTCCCGACCGCGGTGGCACTACGGCAGCGCCTTGTCGGCCTCCGCGGCGGCGAGCAGCTCCTCGGCGTGCCCACGGGCCAGCGGGCTCTCCTCCTGGCCGGCGAGCATCCGGGAGAGCTCCCGCACCCGGCCGGCGTCGTCGAGCGTGACGATCCCGCTACGGGTGACCGATCCGTCGTCGGCCTTGTGGACCACCAGATGACGGTCCGCGAAGGCGGCGACCTGCGGCAGATGAGTGATACAGATCACCTGATGGGTGCGGGCGAGGCGGGCGAGGCGCCGGCCGATCTCCACCGCGGCCCGGCCGCCGACCCCGGCGTCCACTTCGTCGAAGACCATGGTCGAACCGGTGTCGGCGGCGGCGAGGACGACCTCGATCGCGAGCATGACCCGGGACAGCTCACCGCCCGACGCGCCTTTCTGGACCGGCCGCGGCGGCGCCCCGGGATGCGGTATCAGCCGCAGCTCCACGTCGTCGACGCCGAACGGTCCGAACGCGACGACCCGCAGGCCGACCGGCAGACCGGCTGGATCGTCGCGCTGCGACACGGCGGCCTCCACCCGGGCCCGGGGCATCGCGAGCCCGGCGAGCTCGGCGGCGACCGCCGCACCGAACCGGGCCGCCGCCTTGGTCCGGGCCTCGCTGACCTCCTCGGCGAGCCGGGCCAGCTCGGCGGTCAGGCTGTCCCGCCGGGCGGTGAGCGCCTCGACGCTGTCCCCGGCGCCGTCGAGTTCCAGCAACCGGCGCCCGGCCTGGTCCGCCCAGGCCAGCACGCCGTCAATGCCGGTGCCGTGCGCCCGGGTCAGGCTGGTGAGGGCGGCCTTGCGCGCCTGGGCGTCGGCGAGGCGCACCGGGTCGGCATCGATGCCCTCCGCGTAGGAGGCGAGGTCCGCGGCGACGTCGGTGAGCAGCATCCCCACCTCCGTGAGCCGCGTGCCGAGGGCAGCGAGCTCGGCGTCAAGGGCGGACTCGCCGGCGATGACCCGCTGGGCCGCGGCCACCAGATCGACCGCACCGGGCTCGTCCGACCCGGTGGCCGGATCGCTCATCAGCGCGGCGTGCGCGGTCCGCGCCGCCCGCACCAGGGTCTCCGCGTGCTCCAGCTTGGTCAGCTCGGCGTCGAGGGTGACGTCCTCACCGGGGCTGGGGGCGATCCGTTCCACCTCGTCCAGGCCGATGCGCAGCAGCTCCGCCTCCTGCTCGCGTTCACGCACCCGGTCGGTGATCTCGGCGAGCTGCCGACTGACCCGGGTCAGCTCCCGGTACACACCGCCGTAGCGGGCCAACGGCCCGGCGACGGCGGAACCGGCGAACCGGTCCAACGCGTCACGCTGGGTGGACGGCTTGAGCAGGCGCTGCGCCTCGGACTGGCCGTGCACGGCGATCAGCTCCTCGGCGATCTCGGCGAGGACACTCGCCGGAACCGAGCGGCCCGCGACCTGCGCCCGGGACCGGCCCTCCGCGGTCAGGGTCCGACCGACGACGAGGACGGCGCCCCCCGGATCCTCGTCGAGGTCGCCGCCGACTTCGCGGACCCGGGCCGCGACAGCCGACTCGGCACCGATGACGAGCCGACCCTCGACAAAGGCGCGATCGACCCCGGGCCGGACCAGACCGTAATCCGCCCGCCCGCCGGTGAGCAGTCCCAGCCCCTGGACAATCATGGTCTTGCCGGCTCCGGTCTCGCCACTCACCACGGTGAGGCCGGGAGCGAGGTCGAGGGCGGCATCGTCGATGACCCCGAGGCCGCGGATGCGAATCTCCTCGAGCACGCCCCGAACTCTAGCGTCACCAGGACGGAGGCCGATATCGCAGAGGCGGAAGATCCGACATCGCTGTCCCCGCGTCGCGGCGAAGCCCCCCGACAATCACCCCAGGAAGCTCGCCGAAGGCGAGCTGACGGAAACCCCGAACGGCGCCCAGGGCCAGGGGTCCCCGCGTCGCGGCGAAGCCCCCCGACAATCACCCCAGGAAGCTCGCCGAAGGCGAGCTGACGGAAACCCCGAACGGCGCCCAGGGCCAGGGGTCCCCGCGTCGCGGCGAAGCCGCTACGCGGGGGAGGCACGCTGGTTGCGTCCCCGCCAACCTTCCACCGGAAGGCCGAACTTGGCAACAAGACGATCAGTGAACGGCAGCGGGTGCACCACGGCGAGCCGCACCGGTCGGCGGCCGCGGACCACCTCGACCCGCGACTCGGGGGGCACCTCGACGGACCGCCGGCCGTCACAGTAGAGGACCGCGGGCACCGGCGGCAGGATCTCCACGGCGACCGCGGAGGTCGGCGCCAGCACGAGCGGCCGGGCGAACAGCGCGTGCGCGCTGATCGGGGCGACCAGCAGGGCCTCGACGCCCGGCCACATCACCGGACCACCGACCGAGAAGGCGTAGGCGGTGGATCCGGTGGGCGTCGAACAGATCACCCCGTCGCAGCCCCACCGGGACAGCGGACGCCCGTCAATCTCCAACACGCATTCCAGCATCCGAGCGCGCTCGGCCTTCTCCAGGGACATCTCGTTGAGCGCCCAGCCGGTATAGGTGACCTCGCCACGCCGCCGGACCGTGACGTCTACCGTCATGCGTTCCTCGACCGTGTAGTCCTTGCGGACGACGTGCTCGATGGTGGATTCCAGCGCGTCGGGTTCGGCCTCGGCGAGGAACCCGACATGCCCGAGGTTCACGCCCAGCAGCGGGGCGTCAGCGGTGCGGGCCAGCTCCGCGCCGCGCAGCAGGCTGCCGTCGCCGCCGAGGACCAGCACCAGTTCCACCCCGACGGCCGCGTCGGCGTCGTGCGGCACGCTGTTGGCGGCGGTCAGGTCGAGCATCTCCGCCTCGTCCCGCAGCACCCGCGGCGACACCCCGGCGGCGGCCAGGCCCTCGATGACCCGATGGGCGCTCTCCCGGACCACCGAGCGGCGGGGATGGGTGACGACGAGGATCTCCCGCGTCATGCCCGGCGCCCCGGTCCCGCGGGGCCGGCGGCGATCGCCCCGGCCAGGACGTCCGCGTCGAGCGGTGGGGCCCCGGCGGCCAGCCACAGCAGGTACTCGACGTTGCCCGCCGGGCCGGGCAGCGGACTCGCCGTGACGCCACGCACGCCGAGATCCAGCATGGCCGCGGACGCCGCCACGTCGTGGACCGCCTCGGCGTGCAATGCGGTGTCACGCACCACCCCGCCGGGCCCGAGCCGCTCCCGGCCGACCTCGAACTGGGGCTTCACCAGCAGCACGAAATCGGCATCCGGGACCGCGCAGGCGCGCAGCGCGGGCAGCACCAGGGCCAGCGAGATGAACGACAGGTCCCCGACGACCAGGTCGACGCGGTCACCGATCTCGGCGGGCGTCAGGTTCCGGGCGTTGGTACGGTCGAGCACGCGGACCCGGGGGTCGCAGCGCAGCCGCCACAGCAACTGCCCGTAGCCGACGTCCACGGCCACGACGGTCCCCGCCCCGTACCGCAGCAGCACGTCGGTGAAGCCGCCGGTGGAGGCACCGACGTCCAGGCACCGACGACCGGCCACGACCAGCGTGGGGCCGGTCGAACGCGGGATTTCGGCACCCGGCCCCGGTTCCGGCCCCGGTGCGGGGACCCCGAAGGCCTCGAAGGCACCCAGAAGTTTGTGCGCGCCGCGGGAGGCGTAGCCGGGATCGTCCCCCTTCGTCACCGCGATGGAGGTGGATCCGTCGACCACCGTGGCAGCCTTCGTGGCAGGAATGCCGCCGACCAGCACCCGACCCGCGGTGATCGCCGCAACGGCCTGCTCCCGGGACCGGGCGAGACCACGACGGACAAGTTCGCTGTCCAGACGTGTCCGGCGGGACATCGCGACCCCGGAGCGACTCACCGCGCCGGCCGGATCATGCCCGGCCCGGGCCGCGGCCCTCCCGTGGGACGCGCCCCGCAACGCGCCGGAACGGGCACGCCCGGCCCGGCCGCGCCCCCGACGCCCTTGACCTGGTCAGCACCCTTGACCTGGTCAGCGCTCCCGTCCAGGTCCGCCAGTGCCCCGGCCAACCGGCGGTTTATCTCCTCGAAGACCTCGACATGCGCGGCCGTCGGTAGGACGTCGAGCATGTCCAGCCGGCCGAGGGCGCCGCGAACCTCGGCAGGCAGATTCTCGGTGTTCACGTTGTCAGCCTCCCGCACTCACGGCCGCTGACGCGACGGACCCTGGCGACGTGCGTCATGCGACGAATCTCATGTCCTGTCCACTCCTCGTCCGGCCGGATCCGCCCTCGGCCGGCCCGGGACCTCACCCCGGGTCCGTCAGGACCACCGGAGATCGGCTCGCAACCGGTGTAAACTCGCCCACCACGCGGGTCGTCCCGCCCGGAACACCTACTCTCACGCTAGTGTCCCGGCACGCCGGGCCGAGAGGGGCGCAGGTCGAACAGGCCGACCGGAACACCTACTCTCACGCTAGTGTCCCGGCACGCCGGGCCGAGAGGGGCGCAGGTCGAACAGGCCGAGAGGAGGACCGGCCGGGATGGCCGACAGGTCGCAGTGCGAGGCCGCGCTCCATGCTCTCGCCGCCCGCCTGGATGGGCTCTCCGCCGACGGCCGTCCCCCGCGCGCCCCGGATCGCGTCATCGTCTGTCGTATCCCCGATCTCGGCGCTGTCTTCTCCGGGGAGCTGCGCGACGGCTGCCTGCGGCACATTGGCGAAGGCAGCCGCGACGACGCCCAGATCACCCTGACGCTGGAGAGCGACGACCTGGTGGCGGTCGCCGAGGGAAGGCTTCCCGCGATGACCGCCTGGGCCAGTGGGCGGCTGAAGGTGGACGCGAGCGTGTGGGATCTGCTGCGGGTCCGCTCGCTGCTGTGACGATGCGCCTGTTCACCGACGATGCTCCAAGGCGCCGGGACTCAGGCGAGCGCCACGGGCTCCGGTGCCCGGGGCGCCGGAGCCATCAGGTCCTCGCAACCCGGTGGGCGTCGCGCCGCGATCGCGTGGACGGCGACGCCGCTGTCCAGGGCGGACCAGACCGTGGCGCAGGCGGCCCGCAGCCCGTCCAGCCCGTCGGTGCCGTCCCCGTTCCACGTGTCGTCACCCGACATATCCCGGTCTGACGCATCCCCACCGGAATGACCGCCGCCTGAACGATCGCCATCCGACGCGTCATCGCCCAGCCCGTAGCTTTCACCCGACCAGTGCAGCGTCCCCTCCTCGACCCGGCTGCTCCAGGCGCCGCAACGATAGGCGTGGTTCCCCAGCTCCGGGACGGCCTCCACCGGTGGCGCCGCCCGGAGCAGCCCGCGCAGGTCCGCGGCGAGGAAGTCGGGACGGTGCGGAGCGGGAGCTGCGAGCAGGTCTCCGGGGGTCGTCACCCCGGTGAAGACGAGCAGGGTCGGCGTCGACGTCCGGTGACCGGCCTCGATGTCGGTGTCGAGCCGGTCACCGACGATGAGGGGTATCCGGGCTCCGCTGCGCCGCATCGACTCGCGGTGCATCGCCGACTCGGGCTTGCCGGTCACCACCGGCTCGCGGTCCGTAGCGGCCCGCAGGAAGGCGATGACGGATCCGTTACCAGGCGCGACGCCCCGCTCGGTTGGCACGGTGCGATCGGCGTTGCTGGCGATCCACAGTGCTCCGGCCCGGATGGCATAGGCCGCCTCGGCGAGGCGGGCATAGGTGAGATCCGGGTCGAACCCCTGGACCACCGCCGCCGGATCGTCCTCGGCCGAGTCCACCGGGACCAGGCCCTCCTCCATCACCGCCTGTCGAAGTCCCCGCCCTCCGGTAATGAGCACCCGGGATCCGGTGCCCAGCCGTTCGGCCAGGACGTGCGCCGCTGCCTGCGCCGAGGTGACGACGTCCTCGGTTTGCGCCGGCACGCCGAAGCCGCGCAGGCGGGCGGCGACCTCGGCCGGCGGGCGCAGTGCGTTGTTCGTGACGTACACCGTGCGCATCCCCCGGCGGCCCGCGGCTGCGATGGTGCCGGCCGCGTGTGGCACGGCGGCGGCCCCACGGTTGACGACACCGTCGAGATCCATCAGGGCGACGTCGAACAGGTCGGCCAGCGGCCGGTCCGTCCCGCGCAACGGCCCGGGGAAGCCGCCGGAAGACACGGAGAAACCAGAGGACACAGAGGACACAGAGGAACCGGACAAGCCGCAGGACGACGAAGCGGAGGAGACCGCGGAAGGGCTGACTGACGAAGGGCTGGTTGACGTGGTCTCGTGCGCCGGCGCGGGCACGGCGGCCGGCCGGGTCATGCTCGAGCCAACGCCGCGCGGGCGCCACGCAGCGCGACACCGTAGTGTCGGATGTCGGGACGCATCGCCACGGCCAGCGCCAGATGCTCCACGGCCGCCCGGAGATCACCGATCTTGCGGGCGGACAGCCCGAGGCCGAACTGGGCGTAGTCGTCGGTGGGATGCCGGTCCACGATCCAGGCGAAAGTCTCCCGGGCCGCGCCGTACTGACCGGCGGTGAACTGTGCCCGGGCCAGCGCCTCCCGCACGCTCGGTGAGGCGGGTTCGGCCGCGACGGCGTGGGCCAGCAGCTGCACCGCGGCATTGGCGTCCCCGTGGCCGAGCAGCGCCATCCCCCGGGTGTACCAGTCGTAGACCTCACCCGCCGGTCCCGGCCGGGACCGGTCCGCACTGTCATCCACCCAGGACGTCACATCGGACGGCACCGAGCTGGATCTATCACGTCGTCTGCGGGCGGGCAGCCCACCGGGCGTCTCGTCCGGTACATCCCCCGGAGGGCCGGTCTCCTCGGACATCTTCACCTCCACGACACGGACGATCATCTGTCTCCTCGCCACACCAATCCTGAGCACCGGGCACGGACCTCGCGCCAGGCCACGCGCCGGACCTCGCGCCGGGCCTCGCGCCGGGCCTCGCGCCAGGCCACGCGCCAGGCCACGCGCCGGACTCCGCCGCACCGTGGCGCCCTCGATGCGCATCACCGCCTCTCACCCGAGGAACACCGCCAGATCCGGAATCACTCCGTCCGGCTTCGCCACCGCGGGCGCCAAGCGCCAGGCACATCCTCGAGGTCCGCAGCTCCAGTGTCGCCGCAAAGCCGCCCAACGTACCTCGAGATCCCCATAACGATCAGGTGTGCGCTGTCCACCGTCCCGCCGCTCCGATGGCACGCTCGCACTACGGGAAGGTGGTGAAATGTTCCTCTCGCCCGGTCGGGCCGGCCGGAACACGGGCGGTCAGCAGCGAGGGCACTCCCGGGTCACACCGGGTCCGCACTCTCGGGGCCCTACGATGCGGCTCATGGTTGACGCCGATCGTCCCGTTCCCGCTCCGGCGGGTCTCGTGCTCGCCCCGTTCCGGGCCGCACGATTTCCGTCCTCCGGGCCGGACCTCGCCCCGCTGACCTCCCCGCCCTACGACGTCATCGACGACGCCGAACGGGCGGAGCTCCAAGCGCGCGACGAGCGCAACGTGGTCCGGCTCATCCTCCCCGGGGAGGACTACGACGGGGCCGCCCGCACGCTGCGGGCATGGCTGGACAGCGGAGTGCTGCGTCGCGACGAGAAGGCCTCCGTCTACGTCTACGAGGAGGAGCGGGCCGGCCACGCCCAGCGCGGGCTGATCGGGGCGGTCGCGCTGACCGATCCGGATGCGGGGATCATCCTCCCGCACGAGAACACCATGGCGGGCCCGGTCTCAGACCGGTTGGCGCTGACCCGCGCGACCCGCGCGAACCTGGAACCGATCTTCCTGCTCTACGCCGGCGGCGGCGAGACCAGCCGGGTGGTCTCGATGGTGATCGCCACGACGCCGCTGGTGGAGACGTCCACGGACGACGGGGTGACGCACCGGCTCTGGGCCATCGACGATCCGGCGGTCCTCACCGCCATCGCCGCGGACCTGTTGCCCCGGCGCGCGGTGATCGCGGACGGCCACCATCGGTACGCCACCTACCGCCAGTACCAGGCGGAACGGCACGCCGCCGGGGATGGTTCGGGCCCCTGGGACTTCGGTCTGGCCTTCCTCGTCGACGCGACCGTCTCGGGGCCCCAGGTGCACGCCATCCACCGGGTAGTGCGTGGTCTCGGGCTCACCGAGGCGGTGCGGCGGGCCGCCGAGGTGTTCACCGTGCGTCAGCTCGCCGGGCCCGGCGAGGGTGGTACCGCCGCCGGGGATGCCGGTGGCGTGGGGCCGGCAGGCGCGGACCCGGACGCGCTGGTGGAGGAACTGGCCAAGGCCGGGCAGGGCGGGCACGCGTTCGTGGTCACCAACGGCACCGCGGCCTACCTGCTCACCGAGCCCGACGCCGACCTGCTCACCCGTAGTCTGCCCCCCGAACGGTCGGCGGCCTTCCGTGGACTCGACGTCACCGTCGCTCATCTTGCGTTGATCGTGGACGTCTGGGGGTTGACGGACACGGTGGGCGTGGTCGACTACCACCACGACGCGCCGGCCGCGATCGCCGCGGCGGCTGCGGCGGGAGGTACCGCGCTGCTGCTCAACCCCACCCCGATCGCCGGTGTGACGGCCGTCGCCGAGGCCGGCGAGCGGATGCCGCGCAAGTCGACGTTGTTCACCCCGAAGCCGCGCACCGGACTCGTGCTGCGTCCACTCGACGACTGACCGGCGTACGTAGGACCGGCGTACACACGGTCCGTCTCCCCGCGGACCCACGGATACCGGGCGGAGTGGTCCTCGGCCGAACGGTCCTACCTCCCGGTCTCCGTCGCCTCGGCCTCGGGAGCAGCCTCGGTGCCGGTGCCGGTGCCATGATCAGTAAGATCATGGCCGGTGATGTCCTGATCGACGTTCGCCTCGGTCCCGGCGTCCGCGTCGGGATCGGCCCGATCCGAGAGCAGGAGATCCGCGCCGTCCTGGGCAGCCTCCTCGTCCTCCTCGGGGAGAGGCCGACCAGTCATGATCAGATACGCACGGGCGTCGGCGTCGGTCTCTCCCTCGTCGATCGCAGCCGTGGAGGTGAACCAGCGTGCGGCCTCCTCTGGACGACCGGCGGCAAGCAGCGCCTCGGCATAGGCGTACCAGAGGCGGGCGGTCCACGGCGCGGGCGGCGTCTTGGCCGTGGCCAGATCCCGCAGCAACACGACGGCGGCCTCCGGCTGACCGAGGTCCCGGCGGGCCCCGGAGACGACGATGAGCATCTCCGCCCGAGCGGCCGGATCAAGCTGGTCGATCTGCGGATCCCGCAGGTAGGCGACGGTACGCTCCGGCCGGCCCAGTCCCCGTTCGCTGTCCGCCATCAGCGGCAGGTTGTGCGCGGAACCGTCCATCCGACGAGCGGCCCGAAGTTCCACCAGGGCCGTCGCGTACTCCCCCGCATGGTAGGCCGCGATACCGACCGCCTCGCGCACCGCAGGCAGGCGCGGCACCCGATCGGCGGCGGCGCGGGCGTGGGCGAGCGCGCGGGCGGGATCGTCGTCGAGCAGCAGGGCGGTCGCGACGAGATGGCGGGCGATCGTGTCGGCGAGCGACGATGGCAGCCCCCGAAGGGACCGGCGCACGTCGTGGTCCAGCAGGTCCGCGCGGGCCTCGTCGGGAAGTGGCGGAGCCGGCACCCGGGCCCGCCGGCTGCCCTGCTCAGTCTGATCAGTCCGGCCAGCCCGGTCGGTTCTGTCAGTCCGGCCAGGCCCGGTCGGACGGCCGCCGCGGGGGCCGCCGCGGGGGCCGCCGCCCCCGGGCCTGGAAGCCTCGGTGAACGGCCGGCCACGGCGCTCGGCGCGAGCGGCGCCGTCGCGGCGGTCCCCTCCACCGCTGGTGTCCCGGGGCCCCCGGGACTCCCGGCCTCGATCGCCGCCGGGCCGCGGGCCGGCCGAGCGCGTACCCGCGGGACGGTCGCCATCGGAACGCCAGACTCTGCCGTGAGTCGGCCGTTCAGGGCCGTCGTGCCGGGGCCGCGGGCCGTCGCTGCCGGCCCGGGCCTGCCCGGGCCGATGGGATACCGAGGAGTCGCGCCCCGGTCTGCCGTGGTCGGGACGGCTACTCGGCCTTCCGGACCGGCCGGTCTCCTCCGCTCCCGGCCGACCCCGACGCTCGCGCCAAGCCGCCTCGGCGGCGACCCGGTTGCGGGCGGAGGCTCCGCTCGCGCCCCGGTCACCGCTCGCGCCCCGGTCACCGCGCGGGCCGCCGGCTCGGGAAAAGCGCTCACCGCCAGCCGCCGGAGCACGCCCACCGCCGGTCCCCGTCCCCTCCGGACGCCGAGCCCCACCCGGGCGGCGGTCGACGAACGAGGCGGCCGAGGAGGAAGAGGAAGTGGCGGATCCCGCATCGCCCGCACGCGGCGATGCGCCGTACCGGGCGTTGCCGTACCGGGTGTTGGAGTCCGAACCCCTGGAGCGGTCCGGCCGGCCCTGGCCCTCCGGGCCGCGGCGGAACTGGCCCGCCCCGCCCCGCGTTCCTCCCCGCGCACCGCCCTGCCCGCCGCCGCGCGCACCCTGGCGCGCGCCCTGAGAGGGACCCCCCTGTCCGCGCGACGCGCCGGTCTCGGATCCGCCGCCCCGCCTTACGCCCGGGGCATCGCCACGCACCGGGCGCCCGGCGCGACGTCCCTCTGCCGGCGTGCCACGATCACCTGAAGCGTCCCGATCACGCCGCTGCGGGTGTGGGGACGTGAACGGCGTCGTCCCGCCTCGCTGACTGGATCTGTCTTCCCTCGGCATGACCGGCAACTTCCCTTTCATCCCGCAGGTACCGCGGTTGCGGCTGCGGGTCCCTCGTGATCCGGAGGCGCCCTCAGGCCGCCGGGCTTCCGACGCGGACACCACGGCGCCCGAGATCGTCGGCTGTGCTTCGGATGTTGCGTAGGTACGTCGGTCCGGGTTCACCCGGGTCCACGACGTTCACCCGGGTCCACGATGGTGCGGTGATGCCACAACCCTCAACGATACGACGTCCGGACCGGTGATGACCGGGTCCACCCGGTGACCATGCCGAAAAAGGGCGTGACAAAGGGTGTGGGGCTGTCTCCCTAGGGAGACAGCCCCACACTCGTATACGTCCGGCGGCGTCCTACTCTCCCACACAGTCCCCCATGCAGTACCATCGGCGCTGAAGAGCTTAGCTTCCGGGTTCGGAATGAGACCGGGCGTTTCCCCTTCGCCAAAACCACCGAAACACTATCCAGATATACCAGCCGAACCGGCCGTACACCCGAGAACCGCACAGTGGACGCGTAGCACCTTCGAAGACAAGCCCTCGGCCTATTAGTACCGGTCAGCTCCATGCGTCACCGCACTTCCACCTCCGGCCTATCAACCCGATCATCTAGTCGGGGGCCTTACCAGGCTACCCTGTGGGAGACCTCATCTCGAAGCAGGCTTCCCGCTTAGATGCTTTCAGCGGTTATCCCTTCCGAACGTAGCCAACCAGCCATGCCCTTGGCAGAACAACTGGCACACCAGAGGTTCGTCCGTCCCGGTCCTCTCGTACTAGGGACAGCCCTTCTCAAGTCTCCTGCGCGCGCGGCGGATAGGGACCGAACTGTCTCACGACGTTCTAAACCCAGCTCGCGTACCGCTTTAATGGGCGAACAGCCCAACCCTTGGGACCTACTCCAGCCCCAGGATGCGACGAGCCGACATCGAGGTGCCAAACCTTGCCGTCGATATGGACTCTTGGGCAAGATCAGCCTGTTATCCCCGGGGTACCTTTTATCCGTTGAGCGACGGCGCTTCCACAAGCCACCGCCGGATCACTAGTCCCTGCTTTCGCACCTGCTCGACATGTCTGTCTCACAGTCAAGCTCCCTTGTGCACTTGCACTCAACACCTGATTGCCAACCAGGCTGAGGGAACCTTTGGGCGCCTCCGTTACCCTTTAGGAGGCAACCGCCCCAGTTAAACTACCCACCTGACACTGTCCCTGATCCGGATCACGGACCCAGGTTAGACATCCAGTACGACCAGAGTGGTATTTCAACAACAACTCCACCAGAACTGGCGTCCCAGCTTCACAGTCTCCCACCTATCCTACACAAGCCGAACCGAACACCAATATCAAGCTATAGTAAAGGTCCCGGGGTCTTTCCGTCCTGCCGCGCGTAACGAGCATCTTTACTCGTAATGCAATTTCGCCGAGTCTGTGGTTGAGACAGTGGGAAAGTCGTTACGCCATTCGTGCAGGTCGGAACTTACCCGACAAGGAATTTCGCTACCTTAGGATGGTTATAGTTACCACCGCCGTTTACTGGCGCTTAAGTTCTGAGCTTCGCCCCGAAGAGCTAACCCGTCCCCTTAACGTTCCAGCACCGGGCAGGCGTCACTCCGTATACATCGTCTTACGACTTAGCACGGAGCTGTGTTTTTAGTAAACAGTCGCTTTCCCCTGGTCTCTGCGGCCACTCCCCGCTTCGGAGGTAAACCCCTACACGGAGAACGGCCCCCCTTCTCCCGAAGTTACGGGGGCATTTTGCCGAGTTCCTTAACCACAGTTCACTCGAACGCCTCGGTATTCTCTACCTGACCACCTGTGTCGGTTTAGGGTACGGGCGGCCCTGACACTCGCTAGAGGCTTTTCTCGGCAGCATAGGATCACCCACTTCGCCGCAATCGGCTCGGCATCAGGTCTCAGACACACAAGACGCGGATTTACCTACGCCTCGTCCTACACCCTTGCCCCAGGACAACCACCGCCTGGGCTGGACTACCTTCCTGCGTCACCCCATCGCTTGCCTACTACCAGCCGGGATCCCACCCTCCCGAACACACCTCCGAAGAGACACATCCGATCAGATGGTTAGCACAAACCAGGTTCAGCATGGCCGCGTCAACGCCGGTACGGGAATATCAACCCGTTATCCATCGACTACGCCTGTCGGCCTCGCCTTAGGTCCCGACTCACCCTGGGCGGATTAGCCTGCCCCAGGAACCCTTGGTCATCCGGCGGACGGGTTTCTCACCCGTCATTCGCTACTCATGCCTGCATTCTCACTCGTATGGCATCCACGGCTGGGTCACCCCGCCGCTTCACACGCCACACGACGCTCCCCTACCCACACACAAACCTGGACACCAAAGTGCCGGGAAATTTTGTGCATGCCGCAGCTTCGGCGGTGCGCTTGAGCCCCGCTACATTGTCGGCGCGGAATCACTTGACCAGTGAGCTATTACGCACTCTTTCAAGGGTGGCTGCTTCTAAGCCAACCTCCTGGTTGTCTATGCGACTCCACATCCTTTTCCACTTAGCGCACGCTTAGGGGCCTTAGCTGGCGATCTGGGCTGTTTCCCTCTCGACTACGAAGCTTATCCCCCGCAGTCTCACTGCCGCACTTCACTTACCGGCATTCGGAGTTTGGCTGACTTCAGTAAGCTTGTGGGCCCCCTAGGCCATCCAGTGCTCTACCTCCGGCAAGAAACATACGACGCTGCACCTAAATGCATTTCGGGGAGAACCAGCTATCACCGAGTTTGATTGGCCTTTCACCCCTACCCACAGCTCATCCCCCAGGTTTTCAACCCTGGTGGGTTCGGTCCTCCACACGGTCTTACCCGCGCTTCAACCTGGCCATGGGTAGATCACTCGGCTTCGGGTCTTGGACATGCGACTCAACGCCCTCTTCGGACTCGCTTTCGCTACGGCTACCCCACACGGGTTAACCTCGCCACACACCGCAAACTCGCAGGCTCATTCTTCAAAAGGCACGCGGTCACCAGACCACAGTCCAGCTCCCACGGATTGTAGGCACACGGTTTCAGGTACTATTTCACTCCCCTCCCGGGGTACTTTTCACCTTTCCCTCACGGTACTAGTCCGCTATCGGTCACCAGGGAGTATTTAGGCTTAGCGGGTGGTCCCGCCAGATTCACACGGAATTACACGGGCTCCGTGCTACTTGGGAACACGTCCGGGAGGAACACTGCTTTCGGCTACAGGGCTATTACCCTCTATGGCGGCCCATTCGCATGACCTTCGCCTAACAATGCTCTTTCTGACTCCCCGATGGAACGGCAGCTCCACCTGGACGATCCCACAACCCCAGCATCGCAACACCTGCCGGCTCTCACACGACACTGGTTTAGCCTGTTCCGCTTTCGCTCACCACTACTCGCGGAATCACGGTTGTTTTCTCCTCCTGCGGGTAATGAGATGTTTCACTTCCCCGCGTTCCCTCCACATGCCCTATGTGTTCAGGCACGGGTGACAGGATTTAAAGCCCTGCCGGGTTTCCCCATTCGGAAATCCTCGGATCACAGCTCGGTTGACAGCTCCCCGAGGCATATCGCAGCCTCCCACGTCCTTCATCGGCTCCTGGTGCCAAGGCATCCACCGTGCGCCCTTAATAACTTGGCCACAAAGATGCTCGCGTCCACTGTGCAGTTCTCAACGTACGGACGGCCCCAGCCGACCCGGCGAAACCCACCCCCACCCAACGGGAAGGCAGTCCTCCACCACGACCGGTCCGTTCCACCAGCAGACCCCCCCACCACGATCCCCACCAGGACCACAGCACAGGAACCCACCAGCCGAGAGAGCCTCACTCCCTCAGGACCCAACAGCGTGCCACGGACCCCAGCCACCCACCCGGACCGTTCCACCCCCCACCCCACCCGAAGATAAGGACAGAGGAGTACTAGACCCCGGACAACCAGCCGAAACCCCATCGTCAGCGTTCCACCCACGAGCAACCAGACCGGCATCCACAGCCGGCCCTGGCTCTGCACCAGCCCACCCCACTACAGGACAGACCAGCCAGACGCTCCTTAGAAAGGAGGTGATCCAGCCGCACCTTCCGGTACGGCTACCTTGTTACGACTTCGTCCCAATCGCCGGTCCCACCTTCGACGGCTCCCCCCACAAGGGTTAGGCCACCGGCTTCGGGTGTTACCGACTTTCGTGACGTGACGGGCGGTGTGTACAAGGCCCGGGAACGTATTCACCGCAGCATTGCTGATCTGCGATTACTAGCGACTCCGACTTCACGGGGTCGAGTTGCAGACCCCGATCCGAACTGAGACCGGCTTTTTGGGATTCGCTCCACCTCACGGCATCGCAGCCCTTTGTACCGGCCATTGTAGCATGTGTGCAGCCCAGGACGTAAGGGGCATGATGACTTGACGTCATCCCCACCTTCCTCCGAGTTGACCCCGGCAGTCTCCTATGAGTCCCCGACACGACTCGCTGGCAACATAGGACGAGGGTTGCGCTCGTTGCGGGACTTAACCCAACATCTCACGACACGAGCTGACGACAGCCATGCACCACCTGTGCAGGACCCTTACGGACCCCGTATCTCTACGAGATTTCCCTGCATGTCAAGCCCTGGTAAGGTTCTTCGCGTTGCATCGAATTAAGCCACATGCTCCGCCGCTTGTGCGGGCCCCCGTCAATTCCTTTGAGTTTTAGCCTTGCGGCCGTACTCCCCAGGCGGGGCGCTTAATGCGTTAGCTGCGGCACGGAGGCCGTGGAAGGTCCCCCACACCTAGCGCCCAACGTTTACGGCGTGGACTACCAGGGTATCTAATCCTGTTCGCTCCCCACGCTTTCGCTCCTTAGCGTCAGTTCCGGCCCAGAGACCCGCCTTCGCCACCGGTGTTCCTCCTGATATCTGCGCATTTCACCGCTACACCAGGAATTCCAGTCTCCCCTGCCGGACTCTAGCCTGCCCGTATCGACTGCAGGCCCGGAGTTGAGCCCCGGGTTTTCACAGCCGACGCAACAGGCCGCCTACGAGCTCTTTACGCCCAATAATTCCGGACAACGCTTGCATCCTACGTATTACCGCGGCTGCTGGCACGTAGTTGGCCGGTGCTTCTTCTGCAGGTACCGTCACTCTCGCTTCGTCCCTGCTGAAAGAGGTTTACAACCCGAAGGCCGTCATCCCCCACGCGGCGTCGCTGCGTCAGGCTTCCGCCCATTGCGCAATATTCCCCACTGCTGCCTCCCGTAGGAGTCTGGGCCGTGTCTCAGTCCCAGTGTGGCCGGTCGCCCTCTCAGGCCGGCTACCCGTCGTCGCCTTGGTAGGCCATCACCCCACCAACAAGCTGATAGGCCGCGGGCCCATCCCGAGCCGATAAATCTTTCCACACCACCAGATGCCCGGCAATGTCATATCCGGCATTAGCCCCGGTTTCCCGAGGTTATTCCAGAGCTCGGGGCAGGTTGCCCACGTGTTACTCACCCGTTCGCCGCTGAGAGCCGAAGCTCCCCGCTCGACTTGCATGTGTTAAGCACGCCGCCAGCGTTCGTCCTGAGCCAGGATCAAACTCTCCATCAATGCATTGAGAGCGCCGATGCAAAAACATCGACAGACCCCGACATCGACAGCAGACCCTCACAGGCCCACCACCGTGTCCAAAGGAATCCCTCACAACCCAACCAGACAGCCACCCCACCACGTGGGACACCACCCAGCCAGGCCATGAACGGGGTAAAACAATTGGCACTGACAATCGGCACGCTGTTGAGTTCTCAAGGAGCAGGCGCTACTGAGTAGACGTCGCAAGACGTCGCCCTCAGGCGGCTTGCTGGCTTCTTACAAAATTCTGGAGGATGCTCGTCAGTTACTCCCCAGACGGGGGCTGCCGTACATCTGCCACACGCGCCCCTCGGGGGGGCAGTCACCGACCGCATCCGTGGTACTCGGCGGATCCGGTGTCTCGCTGACAGAGAGAACATTACGGGTGGATGACGGGGGACGTCAAATCAATCCCTTACCAAGATATGTGATGTACGTCACACCTTCTCAAGACCAGTTCGTTGTGATCTTCTGATATGGGACGCTTGATGGTCTGGGCCGGAAGACTGACACCCGGAACACGGGCCAGAGCATCACCGGGTCGACTCACCTGGGTCGACGCGGCGGCCGCGGGCCGCTGACCGTCGCCTCGCCAGCGAGCCAGAATCGCCAGGGCCATTCGGTCGCCACCCGAATCCCCGCCCGGGGGCCGCGGCGGACCCGGCCGCCGGAGATACCGGGCGGGCCGGGAGGACGGATCCCCCGGCCCCCGGCCAGTGCCACCGTGACCGGCCCCGGGCCGGTGATCGTGGTTCCGCTCAATGCGCCGGTCACGGCGAGCGCCCGTCCCAACCGGCCGGGGCCACGCGCCAGGTCCGCCTCGACCAGGCGCGGGAAACGGCCCGCCACGAGGTCACGACCCGCCACGACCTCTCCGGAGCGCAGGAGCACGGCCGACGCCGAACCGACCGGTCCGCACACTACGTTCAGACACCAGTGGACGCCGTAACTGAGGTAGACGTAGGCCCGTCCCGGCGGTCCGAACATGACGGCCGCGCGCGGCGTCGGGCCGCGGTAGGCGTGCGAGGCGGGATCGTCCAGCCCCCCGTACGCCTCGACCTCGGTGATCCGAACGGCGACCGGCCCGTGCCAGACCGTCGCACCAAGAAGAGCCGGTGCGACGGCCAGAACGGGCCGGTCATAGAAGTCCACCCCGTCCGGCGCGGCACCGTCCGTCGGTGCCATGCCGGGCGAGGATTCGGGTAGTGCCGTCAGCCCACCGCCCAGGCCTGGTCCCGGTCCAGCACCGGACGCAACGCGGCGATCTGCTCGCGGACCCGGTCGGGAGCGGTCCCGCCGGGGGCCGAGCGGGCCTCCAGCGCTCCCCGCACCGACAGCACCTCGCGCACGTCCGGGGTGAGCAGGGGGTTGATCATACCGAGATCGTCGTCCGACACCTCGTCGAGATCGACGTCGTGGGCCACGCACCACGACACGAACTGGCCGACCGCCTCGTGCGCCTGACGAAACGGCACCCCTCGGCGCACCAGGTACTCGGCGACATCCGTGGCCAGCGCGAAGCCGTCGGGCGCCGCGGCGACGAGCCGCTCGCGACGGACCCGCATGGTCGCAACCGTGCCGGTCAGCGCGGGCAACACCAGCAGCAGGGTGTCGACCGCGTCGAAGACCGGCTCCTTGTCCTCCTGCAGATCGCGGTCGTAGGCGAGCGGCAGTCCCTTGAGGGTGGCCAGGAAACCGGTCAGATCCCCGATGAGCCGGCCGGACTTCCCCCGGGCCAGCTCCGCGACGTCCGGGTTCTTCTTCTGCGGCATGATCGAGCTACCGGTCGCGAAGGCGTCGTCCAGTTCGACCCAGCCGAACTCCCTCGTCGTCCAGAGCACGATCTCCTCGCCGAGCCGCGACAGGTGCACCCCGATCAGGGCCGCCACGAACAGGAACTCGGCGGCGAAGTCCCGGTCGGAGACCGCGTCGAGGGAGTTGGCGAACGCCCGGTCGAACCCCAGCTCCGCGGCCACCCCCTGCGGGTCGAGCGGCAGCGAGGAACCGGCCAGTGCCCCGGCCCCCAGGGCGCTCACCGACGCCCGGACGTCCCAGTCGCGCAACCGGTCGATGTCCCGGACGAACGCCTGCACGTGTGCCAGCAGCTGATGACCGAAGGAGATCGGCTGGGCGTGCTGCAGGTGGGTCATCCCGGGGGCCGGGGTGTCGACGTGCTGCTCGGCAAGCACGACCAGCGCGTGGGACAACTCGGTCAGCCGCGCGGCCACCTCGCGGGCCGAGTCCCGCAGGTAGAGCCGCAGGTCGGTGGCGACCTGGTCGTTGCGGCTCCGGCCGGCCCGCAGCTTTCCGCCCAGCGTTCCGAGCCGTTCGAGCAGACCACGTTCGAGGGCGGTGTGGACGTCCTCGTCCTCGACGGTCGGGCGGAACCGGCCCTGGGCGACCGCGTCGGAGAGCTCGTCCAGGGCGGCGAGCATCGCCGCGAGCTCGTCGGCGTCGAGCAACCCGGCCCGGTGCAGGACCCGGGCGTGCGACTTCGACGCGAGCAGATCGTAGGGCGCCAGCCGCCAGTCGAACTGGACGCTTATCGACAGCCGGGCGAGCGCCTCCGCCGGGCCGCCGGCGAAGCGCCCGCCCCACAGCCGCATCGGCGCCCCGTCACCGGGCGCCCCGTCACCGGGCCCTCTGCGCGTCGTGTCGTTCCCGCCGGGCGGGTGCGTCGCGGTCACGGGTTCAGCCGCTGCTCGCGCGCCGCCCAGACCTTCGTCGGCAGACCCCAGAGCTCGATGAACCCGCGGGCGTCGCGCTGGTCGAACTGGTCGCCGGCGTCGTAGGTGGCCAGTGCGTGGTCGTACAGACTGGCCGGGCTGCGCCGGCCGACGACCTGGGCGACGCCACCCACGAGCCGGATCCGCACCTCCCCGGACACTCCGGCGCTGGCGGAGTCGACGAAGGCGTCCAACGCGCTCTTCAGCGGCGAGTACCACAGACCGTCGTAGACGATCTCACCCCACCGCTGGTCGATGCCCCGCTTGAACCGGGCGACGTCCCGCTCAAGCGTGAGGTCCTCGAGGTCCCGGTGGGCCGTTAGCAGCGTGATCGCCGCCGGGCACTCGTAGATCTCCCGGCTCTTGATGCCGACGAGCCGGTCCTCGATCAGGTCGATCCGGCCCACGCCGTGGGCGCCCGCCCGGACGTTGAGCTCGGCGACGAGATCGGCGAGCGGGAGGGAGCGCCCGTCCAACCCCACCGGGACACCGTCGATGAACGAGATGGTCACCTCGTCGGGGATCCGCGCGACGGTGGGGTCCGCGGAGTAGACGAAGACATCCTCCGGCGGCTGGGCCCACGGGTCCTCGAGGACGCCGCACTCGGCGGTGCGGCCCCACAGGTTCTGGTCGATGGAATACGGCGATTTCTTCGACACGTCGATCGGCAGGCCGCGTTCCTCCGCGAAGGCGATCGCCTTGTCCCGGGTCATCCCCGAGTCGCGCACCGGGGCGAGCACGCTCAGCCCGGGGGCGAGCGCCGCCACCCCGACCTCGAAGCGCACCTGGTCGTTGCCCTTGCCGGTGCAGCCGTGCGCGATGGCGTCCGCCCCGTGCTCGCGGGCCGCGGCGACCAGATGCCTGACGATGACGGGTCGCGACAGGGACGAGATCAACGGATACCGGTCCATGTAGAGCGCATTGCTCTTAATCGCCGGAGCGACGAAGGACTCGGCGAACTCCTCACGGGCGTCGACGACGATCGACTCGACCGCGCCACAGGTGAGGGCGCGCTGCCGGATGGCCTCGAGGTCCTCGCCGCCCTGGCCGACGTCAACCGCCAGCGCGACGACGTCGGCGCCGGTCTCGGCGCCGATCCAACCGATGGCCACGGACGTGTCGAGGCCGCCCGAGTAGGCAAGCACGACGCGTTCGGTCACAGTACTTATCTCCTTATGTCGTTTTATATCAGAATCATGTTGAATTATTGAAAATCACGCCAGGCTGGTTAAAGAAAAACCGATGAGTGCTATTTTTAGCAAAAATTAGCGCTATGTTCATCAAGGATGCCGGGAAGGCCGGTTCACGGCGTCGCCGGCGCACCGCTACGCATCCTGGTCTGGCACGGCGGACGATCCCGTCGACGCTCCCCGCGCCCGGCCGTCGGCGAGCCACAGGAGATGAGCGGCGAGTGCCGGACCCCTCGGACCAGCATGCCCTCCCTGACCAGCGGGATCTCCCGGACCGACCGAACTCTCCGGACGGACCGAGCTCTCCGGACGGACCGAGCTCTCCGGACGGACCGAGCTCTCCGGACGGACCGAGCTCTCCGGACGGACCAGGGCCTCGGCTGCGGGAGCCGACCGGCAGACGACGAGCACCGTGTCATCCCCCGCGATCGTGCCCATGACCCCCGGAAGCGCCTCCCGGTCGAGCACCGAGGCGAACAGCTGCGCGGCGCCCGACGGTGTGCGCAGCACGACCAGGTCGCCGTTGGCCTCCGCGGAGACCAGCAGTTCCTCGCAGAGCCGGGTGAGCGACAACCGGACGATCTCCGCCGGCGCGAGGTTCGCCTCGACCGCGTAGACCAAGCCGCCGTCCGGACCGCGCACCTTGGTCGCCCCGATGTCCTCCAGATCACGGGACAGGGTTGCCTGGGTAACCTGGACGCCCTCGGCGGCCAGCAGACGCGCGAGCTCGGTCTGTGAACGCACGCCGCGCTGACCGATCAACGCCGCCAGCCGAGCCTGGCGGGCGTGCTTGGTCAACGGCGCGGCACGCGCGGCCTCCGCGCCTGCTTCCGAGGTCATCGCCCGGTGCCCCCCACCGACGATGCGCCCCCCACCGACGATGCGCCCCCCACCCCGGACGCGCTTCCGGCGGTGCCGGTCGGACCGACGCCCTCGGACAGCAGGATCGACAGCAGGGCCTTCTGGGCGTGCAGCCGGTTCTCGGCCTGGTCGAACACGACCGAACGGGGTCCGTCGATCACCGACGTGGTGATCTCGAGCTCCCGATGCGCGGGCAGGCAGTGCATGACGATCACGTCGGGCGAAGCGGCCTCGACGGCCTTCTCGTCGAGGCGGTACGGCTGGAACACCAACGCGCGGCTGTCCGACTCACTCTCCTGACCCATCGACGCCCACACGTCGGTGTAAAGCACGTCTGCCCCGGCGGCGGCCTCCAGCGCGTCGTGCATCACCAGCGCCTCCCCCCCGGTCACCATGCCGATCTCATTGGCGTGCCGCACCACCTGCTCGAACGGCTCATAGCCGGGCGGCGAGGCCACGTGCACCCGCATGCCGGCCGACGCGCCGGCGAGCAGCAGCGAGTGCGCGACGTTGTTGCCGTCGCCCAGGTAGGTCAGGGTCAGCCCGGCCAGGCGGCCCCGCCGCTCCCGGATCGTCTGCAGGTCGGCCAGGGCCTGGCAGGGATGGGCGTGGTCGGACAGCGCATTGATCACCGGAACGGTGGCCGCCGCCGCCAGCCGCTCCAGCCGCTCCTGCGCGAAGGTACGCACGACGATCGCGTCGACGTACCGGCTCAGCACGGCGGCGGTGTCCTCGATGGTCTCCCCCCGGCCAAGCTGCGCGCTCGCCGCGTCGATCACCACCGGGTGGCCGCCGAGCTCAGCGACGCCCACGTCGAACGACAGTCGGGTGCGCGTCGACGGCTTCTCGAACAGCAGCGCCACCGAGCGCCCGGCGAGCGGACGCTCCGTCAGCCGGGTGACGCGGCGGCGTGCCTTGAACCCGTCGGCGAGGTCGAGCAGAGCGGTCTGCTCCGCGGGGGTCAGGTCGGTGTCGAGAAGGAAGTGTCGGACCGTCATGCGCTGACCCTAGAGCCCGGGGCTGACGCGGACTGCGCCGACGCGGACTGCGCCGACGGAACCCGGGCGGCGAGCGCGTCGCCGACGATGCCGGGCAGGGCCGCGACGAAGGCGTCCACCTCGGCGGCGGTGAGGATCAGCGGTGGGGCGAGCCGGATGGCGTCGGGGGCGACGGCGTTCACCAGGTAACCGGCCTCGCGGGCGGCCTTCTCCACCGCCGGCGCGAACGGGCCGTCGAGCTCGATCGCCCGCCACAGCCCCTGTCCCCGGACCCCCGCCACGCCGGGCACGCCCGCCGCCCGGATCGCCGCGGCCAGCCGCTCCCCGAGCCGCGACGCGTGTTCAAGCAGGCCCTCGGCGGCGATCGTGTCGAGCACCGCGAGCGCCGCCGCGCAGACGATCGGGCCGCCGCCGAAGGTGCTGCCATGATCCCCCGGGCGCAACAGCGTCCCCGCCGCGCCGATGCCGACGCAGGCGCCGACGGGCAGGCCACCGCCGAGTCCCTTGGCCAGGGTGATCACGTCGGGCAGCACGCCCTCGGCCTGGTGAGCGAACCACGAGCCGGTCCGGCCGATGCCGCTCTGTACCTCGTCCAGGACCAGCAGCGCGCCGGCGGAGTCACAGACAGCCCGCGCGGCGGCGAGGTAGCCGGTCGGCGGCGGCACGACACCGCCTTCACCGAGGGTCGGTTCCAGGAACACCGCCGCGGTCGCCTCGCTGACGGCGGCGCGCAGGGCCGCGCCGTCTCCATAGGGCACGAACCGGACGCCGGGCAGCAGTGGCTCGAACGGTGCCCGCTTGGCCGGCTGACCGGTAATGGACAGCGCGCCCAGGGTCCGACCGTGGAACGAGCCCTCGGTGGCGATAATCTCCGGACGGCCGGTCCGGCGGGCGATCTTGATTGCTGCCTCGTTGGCCTCCGCCCCCGAGTTGCAGAAAAAGACCTTCGCCCCCTCGGGCGGAAGCCCGGGGCTCGGCGCGCCGACCCGCAGCAGCTCGACGAGCCGTTCGGCCAGCAGCACCTGAGGCTCGTTGGCATAGAGGTTCGACACGTGGCCGAGAGCGCCGAGCTGGCCGACGACGGCGTCCCGGACCGCCGGGTGGCAGTGACCGAGCACGCTGACGGCTACCCCGCCGACCAGGTCGAGATATTCGCGGCCGTCATGGTCCCACACCCGGCTGCCGGCCCCCCGGGCCAGGGAGATCGCGGGTCGGCCGTAGGTCGCCATCACGACGGCGTCCCGCCGGGCGATCAGATCGGCGTCCTTAGCGATCTCGGCGTTCACTGGGTTCACTGGGTTCACTGGGTTCTCAGCGATCTCGGCGTTCATGGCGTTCCTCCGGTCGGTTCGCCGGCCGGAACGATCCCGGCCGGGCGCGCGGCGGGTGCGGGGGGCGTACCCGGCTCAGGCGAGGTGCCCGACTCGGCCATGATCAAGGTGCCGATGCCATCGTCGGTGAAGATCTCCAGGAGCACCGCGTGCGGCACCCGTCCGTCGAGCACGTGCGCCTGCGGAACACCGCCACGCACCGCCCGCCGGCAGGCCTCCATCTTGGGAATCATGCCGGCGGTGAGCGAGGGGAGGAGCTGTTCGAGCTCGGTGATGCTCAGCTCACTGATCACCTCGTCGCTCGCCGGCCAGTCCGCGTAGAGGCCCTCGACGTCGGTCAGGACGACGAGCTTCGTAGCCCCGAGCGCGACGGCGAGTTCGGCGGCGGCGGTGTCGGCGTTGACGTTGTAGACCCCGCCGTCGACGCCGCGGGCGACCGACGCGACCACCGGCACCTTCCCGGAGCCGAGCAGGGCGTTGATCGTCTCCGGTCGGACCTCGACGATGTCGCCGACCAGGCCGACGTCGACCTCCCGGCCATCGACGATCGCCGGGCGGCGCCGCGCGGTGAAGAGGTTGGCGTCCTCACCGGACAGCCCGACGGCGAACGGGCCGTGGTCGTTGACGAGCCCCACGACGTCCCGATTGACCTGGCCGAGCAGGACCATCCGCACGACGTCCATGGTCTGTGGGGTGGTGACCCGCAGGCCGCCGACGAACGTTGAGGGGACACCGAGGCGCTCCAGATGCGCGGTGATCTGCGGACCGCCGCCGTGCACGACGACCACCCGCAGCCCCGAGTGGCGCAGGAACACGACGTCGGCGGCGAAGGCCTCGCGCAGCGCCGGCTCCGTCATCGCGTTGCCGCCGTACTTGACGACGATGGTCGCGCCCTGGAACCGCGACAGCCACGGGAGCGCCTCGATGAGGACCTGGGTCTTCGCGAGCGCCGCATGGCCGCGGGCGGTGGCGGCCGGGCCCCGCCCGGTGCCCCCGCCCGGGGCGGCGTCGCCGGTGCTGCCGGTGCTGCCGGTGCTGCCGTGCCCACCGTTCGAAGGCGGCGGCGTCCGGGTCGGGGCGTTCATGTCGAGTACGCCGAGTTCTCGTAGACGTACCCGTCGGTCAGGTCGTTCGTCCAGACGGTGACCTCGGCATCGCCGGCGTGCAGATCGACGCCGATGCGCACCTCACGGCCGGACAGGTCGACGAGGTCGCGGTCCTCGCCGGGGGCCCCGGCCCGGCAGACCCGCACCTCGTTGATGGACACGTCCAGCGCGTCGGGCTCGAAGACGGCCTTCGTGGTGCCGATCGCGGCGAGCACCCGTCCCCAGTTCGGGTCCTTGCCGTACAGAGCGCACTTGAGCAGGTTGTTGCGGGCGACGGCCCGGCCGACCTCCAGCCCGTCGTCCTCGGTCGCGGCTCCGGTCACGGTGATGGCGATGGTCTTCGTCGAACCCTCGGCATCGCCGAGCATCTGCTGGGCGAGGTCGATGCACACCTCGGTGACCAGCCCCGTCAGCTCCGCCTCGGGCAGGCTCACCCCGGCGGCGCCCGAGGCCAGCAGCAGCACGGTGTCGTTGGTGGACAGGCAGCCGTCGGAATCGACCCGCTCGAAGCTGACCCGCGAGGACGCCCGGATCACCCGATCGAGGGTGGCGGCGTCCGCGACGGCGTCGGTGGTGACCACCACGAGCATCGTCGCGAGCGACGGCGCCAGCATCGCCGCGCCCTTACCCATCCCGCCGATGGTGACACCCGGGGTCGTTGACGAGGTGCGGACCGCGGCCTTCGCGACGGTGTCGGTGGTGCGGATCGCCTCCGCAGCCGCGGCGCCGGCGGTGTCGGTGTCAGCGAGGTCCGCCACCGCCTTGGTGGCGCCGGCGAGCAGGTTGTCCATGGGCAGGCGGACGCCGATGAGACCGGTCGAGCAGACCGCGACGTCGCCGGCACCGAGGCCGAGCGCCCCGGCGACGTGCTCGGCCGTGGCATGGGTATCGGCGAATCCGGCCGGACCGGTGCAGGCGTTCGCCCCGCCGGAGTTGAGGATGACGGCGCGCAGCCGGCCGTCGGCGAGGACCTGGCGGGTCCAGAGCACCGGAGCCGCCTGAACCCGGTTGGCGGTGAAGATCCCGGCGGCGGCGTCGGACGGCCCGTCGTTGACGACGAGCGCCACGTCCGGACGGCCGGACGGCTTCAACCCGGCCGCCACTCCGGCGGCGCGGAAGCCCCGTGGGGCGGTAACGCTCAACTCAACCCTCTCCTGTCTCCTGGCCGCGTTGCTGATCGATGTTGCTGATCGATGCTCCCGCGTCCTTACCGACCTACCGATCTACCGACCGATCTACCGACCTACCGATCTACCGGGCCGAAAACGGTCAGGGGGCGATGCCCTGAGCGGTCAGCCCGGCGGTCTCGGGCAGGCCGAGCATCAGGTTGGCGCACTGCAGCGCCTGGCCGGCCGCGCCCTTGCCGAGGTTGTCGATCGCGGTGACGACGATCGCCCGGCCGGTCTCCGGGTCGAAGGTCCCTTGCACATGAACGGCGTTCCCGCCGAGCGTCGCCGCGGTGTGCGGCCAGCGCCCCGGCGGCAGCACCCGGACGAACGGCTCCCCCGCGTAGGCGGCCCGCAGCGTCTCGTACACGGCGTCCGCGTCGGTGCCCGGGGTGGCCCGGCCGGTGCTGGTCGCGAGGATGCCGCGGGGAAGCGGGGCGAGCACCGGGGTGAAGGACACCGTCACGGTCATACCGGCGGCCCGGGAGAGGGTCTGCGTGATCTCGGGTCTGTGCTGGTGGGTGCCCACCTTGTAGGCGGTCAGGTCACCCATCACCTCGCTGCCGAGCAGGTTCACCGTGGCCGAGCGCCCCGCGCCGGACGTGCCGCTCGCCGCGACAACGACCAGGTCGGCGGGCTCCACGAGGCCGCCGACCAGCAGCGGCACGAGCCCGAGAGAGGTCGCCGTGGGATAGCAGCCCGGAATCGCCACTCGCCGGCTCGCGGCGATCTCCGCCCGTGCCCAGGGGAGCTCGGGCAGGCCGTAGGTCCAGGTCCCGGCGTGCTCCCCCCCGTAGGCGCGCCGCCACGCCTCCGGGTCGACGAGCCGATGATCGGCACCCAGATCGGCGACCCGCACGGTGTCGGGCAGGGTGGCCGCCACCGCGGCCGACTGACCGTGCGGCAGCGCCAGGAAAACGATGTCCGCGTCGGTCCCGGCCAGCGCGGCCGCGTCCGTGAACACCCGGCCCTCCAGGTCGGGCAGGTGGGGATGCACCTCCGTCACCGGCAGGCCGGCGGACGCGTTCGCGGCCAGCGCACCGATCTTGATTTCGGGATGGGCGAGGAGCAGGCGCAGCAGCTCTCCGCCGCCGTACCCACTCGCCCCCGCAACTGCTACCGTCACACCCATGATTGCAATTTTATACACGCCAACTCATGATCATGCAATGATGCTGGCGTAACCCGTCTCGGCCTCAGGCGCGCAGGGACGCGCCGGTAAGCTCCGCCGCCCGGGCGACCGCCGCGTCCCGCACCGCGTTCGCCTCGGCGGCCGTCAGCGTCCGGTCCCCGGCGCGCAGCCGCAGGCCGAAGGCCAGCGAGCGCTGACCGACCCCGACCTGGGCGCCCTCGAAGACGTCGAAGAGGGTCAGGGACTCCAGCAGGTCACCGGCTCCGGCCCGCAGTGCCGCCGTCACATCGGCGACCGGCACCTCGATCGGCACGACGAGCGCCACATCCCGGTCGGCGGGCGGATAGGTGGAGATCGTCGGCGCGATCATCGGCGGCGCCGCCGACGCGACCTCGATCAGGGCATCGAGGTCCAGTTCCATCGCGCCGGCCCGAGGCGGAAGCCCGACGTCGCTGAGCACCCGGGGGTGCAGCTCACCCGCGTGGCCCACGACCCGGCCGTCGATCGAGAGCTCCGCGAGGCGGCCCGGGTGCCAGGGCATGACATTGCCGGCTCTGACCGTGAGGGTCACGCCCACCGCCTCGGCGACCACGTGCGCGGCGTCCACCGCGTCCGCCCAGTCCGCGTCCCGGGCCGGCGTGGACCAGCCACCTGGCTCACGGCGCCCGGTGAGGAGCGCGGCGACGTGGCGGGGCTGGCCGGGCAGGGTCGAGTCCAGAGCGGCGATCTCCGCGGCGGAGGGCCGACGATCCACCGGCGGGGTGACGACGTCCGTCGGGATCCGTTCGCGTTCCCGGAACACCAGACCGCTCTCGAACAGGGCGAGATCGCGCTGCCCCCGGCCGATGTTGCGCACGGCCGCCGCGATCAGTCCGGGTAGCAGGGTCGTCCGCAGGTAGCCGGCGTCCTCGGCGATCGGGTTCGCGATCCGGACCGCCGCACGCCGCGGGTCGGCCGCGGCCAGGCTGAGCGCGTCGGCGGCGTCCTCGGGTACGAACGGCAGGGTAAGCACCTCGGCGAACCCCGCATGGGCCAGCGCCCGGCCCACCGCGCGGTGCATCCGCTGCGCGGCGGTGAGCCCGCGCCCCGCGGGCAGCGACGGCAGGGTCACCGGGATGGTGTCGTACCCCTCCAGCCGCATGATCTCCTCGACGAGATCGGCGGGCCGGGTCAGGTCGGGACGCCAGGACGGCGGCGTCGCGATCAGAACACCGGGCAGGTCCTCGGTCGCCGACCCGTCAGCCACCGCGCAGCCGACGTCGACGAGCCGGCGCCGCACCACCTCGGCGGGGTAGGGCCGGCCGGCGAGGCGTTCCGGTTCCGTCAGCGGCAGGGTCACCGGCGCCGGGGCGGGGCGGTGGTCCAGGTCGGTCACGCCGGGCTCGGGACGGGCGGCGGCGAGCTCGGCGAGCAGGTCGACGGCCAGCGCCGCGGCGACCGGCGCGAGTGCCGGGTCGACGCCGCGTTCGAAACGCCGCGACGCCTCCGAGGACAGCCGGTGCCGGCGGGCGGTGCGGGCCACCGTGATCGGGTCGAAGTGCGCAGCCTCGAGGACGATGTCGGTGGTCGTCGCGGACACCTCCGTGCTGGCCCCGCCCATCACCCCGGCGAGCGCGATCGGACCGGTGTCGTCGGCGATGACCAGATCCTCGGGGTCGAGAGTGCGGTCGACCCCGTCGAGGGTGCGCAGCGTCTCTCCGGCGACGGCCCGGCGCACAATGATCGCGCCGGCCAGCTTCGCCCGGTCGAAGGCGTGCAACGGCTGGCCGAGGCCCAGCAGCACGGCGTTGGTGACGTCGACCGGCACCGAGATTGACCGCATCCCGGACAGCGACAGCCGCCGCTGCCACCCCAGCGGGGTGGTGGCCCGCGAGTCGACCCCGGTCACCACCCGGGCGACGTAGCGGTCACACGCCGCGGTGTCCTCGACGACGACCGGATAGGCCTCCCTGGCGGGCCCCGGGACGGCTGCCGGGTCCGCCGGCGCGCCCGGGTCCGTGAACGGCAGCGCGAAGGCGGTCGCCGCCTCCCGGGCGATCCCCCGCACCGACAGACCGTAGCCCCGGTCCGGGGTGACCGCGATGTCAAGCACCTCGTCGGCGAGATCGAGCAGCTCGGCGACGTCGGCGCCGATCGGCGCCCGCGGCGCGAGCACCAGGATGCCGTCGGACTCCTCGCCGAGGCCCAGTTCCCGGGCCGAGCAGATCATCCCCTCGCTGACATGGCCGTAGGTCCTCCGCGCGGTGATCTCGAACCCGCCGGGCAGCACGGCGCCGGGCAGCGCGACCGCCACCCGGTCGCCGACGGCGAAGTTGTGCGCCCCGCAGATGACGCCGCGCACGCCCTCGCCCCTGGATCCGGCGCTCTCGGCTCCGGCATCCTCGGCTCCGGCGCTCTCGGCGACCCGGACCTGGCACCAGCGGACGGCCTTCTTCTTCGTCTCGACGATCTCGAAGTCGACGATCTCCCCGACGACCACGCCGGAGAACTCGCCCCCGACGCTACGCAGTCCCTCGACCTCGAAACCGGCCCGGATCAACGCGTCGGCGACGGCCCGCGTGGGCGGCAGCCCCGCCACATACTCCCGCAGCCAGGACATCACGATCAGCATGGGTCAGTCCTCGATTCCGAACGGCAGGCTGAACCGGACGTCACCGTCGACGAAATCGCGGATCTCCCGGATGCCATGGCGGACCATCGCGGCCCGTTCCAGCCCCATCCCGAACGCGAAACCGCTGTACCGGGTCGGGTCGACCCCCGCGGCCCGCAGGACGTGCGGGTCGACCATGCCGCAGCCGCCGGCCTCGATCCAGCCCTCGTCCGAACAGACCCGACAGGGCTGGCGGGCCGCCTCCCCGCGGCAGGCGAAGCACTGCACGTCCAGTTCCGCGGACGGCTCGGTGAACGGGAAGAACGACGGGCGCAGCCGCGTCGACAGGCCCGCCCCGAACAACGCCTGGGCGAAGACCTCCAGGGTGCCGCGCAGGTCCGCCATGGTGATGCCCCTGTCCACGGCCAGACCTTCGAGCTGGCCGAAGACCGGCGAGTGCGTCGCATCGATGGTGTCGTTGCGGTATGTCCGCCCCGGGCACACGACGTACACGGGCAGCGGGCGGTTCAGCAGGGAGCGGATCTGCACCGGGGAGGTGTGGGTACGCAGCACCCGGCCCGCCCCGGTCGGCGCGACGTAGAGCGTGTCGTGCTCGCTGCGGGCCGGGTGATCGGGCGCCATGTTCAGGGCCTCGAAGTTGAACCAGTCGTGTTCGACCTCGGGTCCCTCGGCGACCTCGTAGCCCATCGCCACGAACACGTCGGCAAGCCGGTCGGACAGGGCGGTCAGCGGGTGGCGGGCACCACGGCGGCGGCGGTCGACGGGCAGGGTCACGTCGACCCGTTCCTCGCGCAGCACCCGGGCGTCGCGTTCGGCGGTGAGTTCGGCCAGCCGGGCGTCGTAGGCGGCCTGTACGGCCGTGCGGGCGGCGTTGTGCCGGCGACCGGCGTCGGCACGCTCCGCACGGGGCAGGGCACCGAGCTCCCGGCGGGCCAGCACCAGCGGTGCGGAGGCACCCTGGATGTGGGCGGTACGGACGGCTGCCAGCGCGTCGAGATCGGCGGCGGCGCGGATCGACTCCCGCGCCGCGTTGACGGCCGCGTCGAGCTGATCGGGGTCGAGGGCGTGGACCCGGGACGGGTCGACAGTCTCTCCAGGGGCGGGCACGATGCTCATCCTCGTCATCGGGTGAAAAGCAGGGTCATCCCGGCGGGAAGCCGGGGTCGTCCGGCCTGCGGCGGGGTTCGTCCGGTCCTGGGGTGTCCGGTCCTGGGGCGGCGGCGCGCGCCTGGCCGCCCGGGGCGCCCACCGGTCGGTTCGCGGTGCTCGGCGTCAGCCGAACACCGGGCCACCGGCGGGCACGAAAAATCGGAACTCGGCGCCGCCACCCGGGGCCCGGCCGACCGAGATGGTGCCGCCGTGCGCCTCGATCAGCGCCTTGGCGATGTAGAGCCCGAGGCCGGTGCCGTTCCCGCGGCTGGCGCCCCGCCAGAACTTCGTGAACACGCGCGCGGCGTTCGATTCGGACACGCCTTCACCCTCGTCGGCCACGCTTACCTCCGTGCCGCTGTCCCTGCCACGCAGCAGTACCGTCACAGTACCCGCACCATGCCGCAGGGCGTTGTCGACGAGGTTGTGCAGTACCTGTTCAATCTTGTCCGGATCGACCCACATCTCGGGCAGTTCGCCCTCCTCGCGGATGAAGAACCGGTCGGCGCCCGCCGCGCCCGAGGCCACCTTGCCGTCCACCACCGAACGCACCCGGGCGGGCAGGTCGACGATCTGCTTGCGGACCTGGATGCGTCCGGAGTCGATCCGAGAGACGTCCAGCACCTCGGTGAGCAGGCGCGTGACCCGGTCGGCGTCGGTGTTGACCGTGTTCAGCATGAGCTTCTTCTGCTCGTCGGTGAACCGGTCCCACTTGGCGAGCAGCGTCGCGGTGAATCCCTTCACACTGGTCAGCGGCGAGCGCAGCTCGTGCGCCACGGTCGCGACCAGGTCCGCCCGGTTGCGTTCCAGCCGCTCGCGGCTGAGGGTGTCGCGCAGGGACAGCGACACCCGCACCAGCCGACCGGCGACCCGGTTGAACCGCACCGTGACGTGGAAGTCACGGTCGTGGACTGGACCCGCGTAGGTCAGGCGCCGCTCCGGCTGCCCGGTGACCCGCGGCAGGTTCCGGCTGGCTGTAGAGCACTCCCACCAGTCGTTGCCCCGCTCGTCCAGCAACGGGAGGACCTCGGTCAGATGCCGGCCGATCGCGGACGGTCCATCCACCCCGGTGAGCTTCGCCGCCGCCCGGTTGAACACCTCGACGACGCCGGCGGCGTCGGTCACGATCACCGAATCCGGTAGCAGGTCGAAGGCGGCGGCAGGCAGTGGGCCGTCCTGCGCGGCCGACACGGCTGAATCGGTGGCATCGGGCGCGCAGCCGGGGCCGGAGGGCGGCACCTGCCCGGATGGCGACGTGACAATGTTCATCACCGTCGACCACCTCCTCCGGTGCCGTCAGTACCGGACCTGCCCGTTCTCTGCGCCCGCGCCGACGCGTAAAGGCACAGGGCGGACGCAACCGCAAGATTCAGGGACTCGGCCTGACCGTACACCGGTACCCGCAGAACCGCGTCCGCGGCGGCCAGAGTAGCCGAAGCCAGCCCATGTGCCTCGTTACCGAACAGCCACGCCGTCGGCCCGTCGAGCTCACCGGCCGCGACGGCGGTGTCAATGTCGCGATCCGCGGCTCCGGACGTCGCCACGATGCGGCAACCCCGGGCCCGCAGCCGGTCCAGCACCCCGGCCAAGGCTGGTTCCACGATCACCGGGAGGTGAAAGTGGCTGCCGGCCGAGGAGCGCACGCACTTGCCCCCGAAGGGGTCGACACCGCTCCCGGTGAAGACGACGGCGTCCGCTCCGGCCGCGTCCGCGCTGCGGATCACCGTGCCGGCGTTACCCGGATCGCCCGCGCCGATGCACACCGCGACCAGCCGGGGGGCGTGCAGGTCGGCGAGCCGATGAGCGGGCAGGGCCGCGACCGCGACGAGGCCCTGGGGGGTCACCGTCTCCGACAGCGACGCCACGGCCTCGTCCGTCACGACCCGGACCGGCACCCGGACCGCCCTCAGCAACTCCTCGTGCCGGGGAGTCGCAGAGACTCCGACGAACACCTCAAGCAGCTCGCCGACGGCCAATGCCGCGCCCACCGCCTGCACCCCCTCGACCAGGAACCTGCCCTGCTCGCGCCGGGCCGCGGGCCGCTTGAGGCGACGCGCGGCGCCGACCCGCCCGGAGCGCGCTCCGGCGATCGGCGCCGGCCCCGGCGAAGGGGCGTCCGGCGAAGGGGCGTCGGTCGTGGAGGACACGCGGGAGGCGGGCACGGGCCGACGTCGCGACGGGCTCAGGCGGCGGTGGGCTCCGGCGCCGCCGCCAGCGCGGCCCGTGCCACCTCGACCAGGGCGGTGAACGCGACCGCGTCGTTGACCGCGAGGTCGGCCAGGATCTTGCGGTCGACTTCGACGCCGGACAGCTTCAGACCCTGCACGAAGCGGTTGTAGGTCAGACCGTTCGCCCGCGCCGCCGCGTTGATCCGAGTGATCCACAGCTGCCGGAAGTCGCCCTTGCGCGCGCGGCGGTCCCGGTAGGAGTAGGTCATCGAGTGGAGCATCTGCTCCTTGGCCTTGCGGTAGAGCCGCGAGCGCTGGCCCCGGTAGCCGCTGGCCTGCTCGAGGACCGTACGGCGCTTCTTCTGGGCGTTGACCGCCCGCTTCACGCGTGCCATGAGGGCACCTGTCTCCTTCGTTCGGGTGCGTCCGGCGGCCCGGGCCGGAGTCGGCCGCCAACGGCGGGCCGACCGCGACCGGCGGGCCCGCCGCAGTCGGGGCCGGAGTCGTCAGCGGGCCACGGTCAGCGGGCGAGCAGGCGCTTGACGCGTCGGTTGTCCGCCTTCGTCAACGGCACCACGCCATCCAGTCTGCGGGTGAGGCGGCTGGTCTTGTGCTCCAGGTAGTGGCGGCGGTTGGCCCGCTGGCGCAGCACCTTGCCGGAGCCGGTGACCCGGAACCGCTTGCTCGCACCGCTGTGGGACTTCTGTTTGGGCATGTTGACATCCTGACGGGTTACGTGGGTGATCGAACAACCGGCGTGGCGAGATCCGGAACCGGTGGCGGCGCCACCGCGCGGACTGCCCGCCCTCGAGTCAGACGTGGCCGGCCGGTTCCGGCACCCGCTGCGGCTTCGAGCCCTTGTGCGGGGCCATGACCATGGTCATGTTCCGGCCGTCCTGCTTGGGCTGAGCCTCGACATAACCAAGGTCGGCCACGTCGGCGGACAGCCGTTGGAGCAGGCGGATGCCGAGCTCGGGCCGGGACTGCTCCCGACCGCGGAACATGATCGTAATCTTGACCTTGTCGCCGGCCCGCAGGAAACGCACGACGTGACCCTTCTTGGTCTCGTAGTCGTGCGGATCGATCTTCGGCCGCAGCTTCATTTCCTTGATGACGGTCTGGACCTGGTTCTTCCGAGCCTCCCGACGCTTCTGGTCGGACTCGTACTTGAACTTTCCGTAGTCCATCAGCTTGCAGACCGGGGGACGAGCGGTCGGCGCGACCTCGACGAGGTCGAGATCGACCTCCTGCGCCATACGCATGGCCTCACCGATCGAGACGATGCCGATCTGCTCACCCTCCGCGCCGACGAGGCGAACCTCGGGGACGCGAATCCGGTCGTTGATACGGGACTCTGTGCTGATGTGTTTCCTCCGTTGCTCGACGCGCGGGCATGACCTCACCGCAGCGGAGCACCGAGCCTGGTACACCAGGCTCCCGGCCGACGACCGCGGAAACGGCTCGGCCGACCGGCGACCCGGCCACCGCGGCCCCCAGCCGGAACTCCGGCCTGAGGACCTGCTGACGTCCCGGGGTGGCGACATCAGTGCTGACATCGGGTGGAGGGCGAACCCCCGCTTGGTCCTGCCGATCAGGCTCCGCGCCGTGCCCTGGCTGCCTGGAAACGGCAACGCCAGCGGACGGAACAAAACCAGCCGGCAGGCGGTCTGCGGCCCAGCGTAGCACCAGACCGGGCGACACGACGATCACATCATCGTCCGGGCGCTCCGAAAGGGCCGGCGGCGCTCACCTCGCGAACCGCACCGGCCATCGGCGCGTCGGGCGCAGGCCCCGCCCCAGATGGCGGCGCACCGCCTCGGCCTCCCGCGCGCTCACGAGCAGCACGGCCGGGCCCGAGGCCCGCTCCTGCTCCCGCGCCGGGGCCGGGGCCGGGGCCGGATCGGTGGCGAGCAGCCGGGACAACCGCCGGGCAAGCAACTCCCCGGACCGCGCGTCCGCATCTCCGCCCTGACGTACCGCGACGGCGAGCACCGGGCGTGGGGCGCCGGCACCCGGGAGGAGCAGTTCCGCCGGCCACACCTCGACCCGCTCAGTCACGGTCCGCAACGCCTCCCGAACCCGCCGCCGGGATAACGGACCATCCGGATCGGACGGACGGCGCAGGGCGGTCACCCTCAGCTTGTCGAGGTCCGCGGCTTCGGTCACGCGCGGCGTGTCGAGGGTTCCGGACGGCGCGTCGGAGCCGGATCCGCCGGGCACCGGCGCGGGACCGCCCGGGCCGACGTCCAGACTGGCCGAGCGCGGACCGGCCACGTCGATCACCACCGCTCCGAGCCCCAGCCGGACCGCCTCCGTGCAGGCGTCCACCGCGGCGACCGGAACCGGCCGGGCCGAGGAGCGCCAGGCGGTGAGCGCGCTGACGCTGGAGAAGATCGGTAGCGCGGTCGCGCCGGACGGGGTGCGCAGGGTCGTCAGCGCCATCTCGCTGGTCTTGTCCGCACCGGTGACGGCGTCGGCGGCGGTGAGCCGAGCCTCGACTCCGACGAAGACCCGGGCCTGGCGCAGCGCGGCGGTCAGAACGGCGGGGTCGACCGGGTTGGCGGCGAGCGCTCGGGTGAGCGACTCGTCGGCGCGGCCGTCATCGCCCTGACCAGACGGAGTCAGCAGATCGCGTGCCATTCTCGCCAGCCTAGGGCCCAGGCGGCGCGGCGGGCCGGTACCGGATCGGGTCCGTGGCGTTCACCATGGCCCGGACGGGCCCGGGCCATGGTTGAGGGCCCCGACCGGGGGCTGCGATGGCGGGCCGGGCCAGCACGGTGGCCGGTTGCGACCCGGGAAGCGGGGCGGTGGCGACCGCCCCGGCGAGACGCTGGAAGGCAAACCTGGTCCGGCGACGCAGGCGGTACCAGCTGATCGGACGGCTGTCGGCGAGCGCCGCGTCGAACGGCACCGGCACCGTCATGTAGGCCCGGTCCTCGAGATGTTCGAGACGCAGCCGCGCCCCGCGGCTCAACCGGGAGGGATACGTCTCGACGACGGCCACGATGACGGTGGCAGCGAGATCTGGCCGACCGGCCGCGGTCAACGCGCTCAACGCGTCGTCCGCACCGGCGATCTCCGTCTCGCCGGCCCGGATCGTCAACACGACGAGGTCCGCCCGCGCCAGCAGGGTGGCCGGCACCGGCTGGCTCCACCCCGGTGGGGCGTCCGCGACGACGACCGGATACCAGTGTCCGAGCAGGTCGAGTGCCCACGCCAGCTCCTCGGGAAGCAACCCCGGCCCGGTAAGATCACGCAGTCCGGCCAGCACCTCCAGGCCACCGGAGCCGTCGGAGGCGACAAACCGGCGCACGTCCTCCAACGAGGACACCGGTGGCCGCGCCGTGGCCAGCTCCCGCAACCCCACGCCCGGTGACATGAGGCCGACCCGGTGCGCAAGCAGCCCGGACTGGTCCGGGGATGCGTCCACGGCCATCACCCGATGACCGTGGTGCTCCGCGATCGCCAGTCCCAGACCCGCGGCGACCGTCGTCCGGCCGCCTCCGCCACCGAATCCCCCAACCAGCACCCGCCGCCCACCGGCCCGCGCCCGCGCGACCGACGAACCGCCCGTTCCCGCGACGGCCGGGACCACCGCCCGACCACCGGACGGCGTCACCGCGGCCACCGCCGCCCGGACGGGCAGGGAAGGGGCCAAGCCGGACCGCCGCGCCGGCAGGTTCGCGGGGACCGGGATGGACCAGGCTGGCTCCAGACCAGGCGTTTCGACCGCCTGTCGGCCGACCGTGGGTCCGCCCAAGGAGTCGGCGTCGGGCCACGCCTCCGGCACCGGCCAACCCGGGTCAGCCGCCGCGGACGGGGGAAGCCGCCCGGATACGGGCCCGGCACCGGGCGAGCCGTCGGGGGGCGGCGCGGTGGCGGCCCGGGAAACGGGGACGACCGGCGTTCCATCCGGGAGGTTCACCGGCTGCCCGGCCGCGGGGACCAGCACCGCGATGTTCTCCCAGGTCTCCCCGGGCGGCGGGACGGCCGGGAGCGGTGGGGAAACCGCCGGGGGCGGCGGCGCACCGGGCGGTGGATCCGGTGGCGTCGGGTACGGGTCCACCGGGTACGGATCCGGACCGGTCGGGTCCGGGTCCGGCGGCCCGGCCGCCGACGTCGCGGCGGCGAGGTCGGGCGTCCACCCCGCTCCGCCGGACACGGTGAGCGAGGCACCGGGCCAGGCGGAGCTCGGGCCGGGCGGCGCGGTCAATGGAAGGCCCACGGGGGGCGCGCTCCGGCCCGGCGGGAGCAGTGGCGCGGGCGGCGGGAGCAGTGGCGCGGGCGGCGGGGCCGGTGGCACGGGGGTGGGCGGCGGGGCTGCCGTGCTCCCGCGCCCCCCGGAGGGGCCCCCTGTCCGACCGGTAGCGGGCTCCGAACGGGTCCCGCCCGGACGTGATCGGGCGGGACGACGGGTAACCAGCGCGTTATGGGGCGCCTGAGGCTCGGTCAGTCGTAGGCCAAGCAGCGAGATGGGGCGCGCGTCCCCGCCACCACCCGGTTCGGTCGCGTCGGGATCCCGCCGGCCGGGGCCGGCCGCGACCCGTTCCCCGGCCTCCGGATTCCCCCCGACCGGGCCGGTCGACGCCGACGCCTCGTCACCGTTCCAACTCCCACCGTGACTTACCATCCGCGCCACCCCCGCCCCCATGTGTGCCGGCCGACGGGACCTCCGCCGATCCCACCGCGAAGTATGACGCCAGAGCGCAAGGGCACCGATACGACGTGAGACCACAGTCTCGTGTAACCGGCCGTCCCGACAAGAGCACCGGACTGATCGGGACAGCCGGAATCAGAGCCACGAGCAGCGAACACACGACCGGCACACCCGATCCACTTCGAATCGCCATGTGACGGCAACACCATACCGAGAGCATGTCACGCGGACGGATCGGCCTCGCACCGTGTGTGTGAACTCCTGATGCGGAACGTTTCGGTCGGTGACGGCGTGGGAGCTCAGCCGGCGAGTTCCAGATCGCGCAGCACCGCGGCGGTGTCCAGCGCGGCCAGGGTCGCCTCCCGGCCCTTGTCCTCGCTGGACCCGGGCAGCCCGGCGCGGTCCCGGGCCTGCTCGACGGTGTCGCAGGTGAGCACGCCGAAGCCGACGGGGACGCGGGCGTCGAGGGTGACGCGGGCGAGCCCCGCGGTGACGAACTGACAGACGTAGTCGAAGTGGGGGGTGCCGCCCCGGATGACGACACCGAGGGCGACGACGGCGTCATGCCGCGCAGCCAACGCGGCGGCGATCACGGGAAGCTCGACCGCACCGGAGACCCGCACGACGGCGGGTGCCGCCGCGAGGCCCGCGTCCTTCGCGGCGCGCAGCGCGCCAGCGAGCAGCGCATCGGTGATCTCGGCGTGCCACCGGGTGGCGACCACCGCCAACCGCATGCCCGCGACGGGCGGAAGCACCTCCGCGGGAGCCCCGAGGCCGCTCACAGACCCTCCCCCTCGGCACAGTCGACCCCGGCGGACGTACCCGGGCCCGCGACGGCCGTGCAGCCGGAGGTGACGGGTACCCTCGGCGCCCTCGGCGCCCCCGGGATCCAGCGCGAGCCGGCCGGCTCGTCCTCGCCCACGGCCCTAGGCAGATCGGACAGGCCGGGTGGACCCGGAAGGCCGGGCGGACCCGGAAGGCCGGGCGGACCGGGAATGCTGGGCAGACCGGGAATGCTGGGCAGACCGGGAATGACGTGTCCCATCCGGTCCCGCTTGGTGGTCAGGTAGCGCAGGTTCTCCGGCGTCTGGGTGACCGGCATCCCGATGAGTTCGACGATGCGCAGGCCGTAGCCCTCCAGCCCGGCCCGCTTCGTCGGATTGTTGGACAGCAGCCGGATGCCGCGCACGCCGAGGTCGACCAGGATCTGGGCCCCGGTGCCGTAGTCACGGGCGTCGGCCGGCAGACCCAGCGCGAGGTTGGCGTCGACGGTGTCGTGGCCGGCGTCCTGCAGCTGGTAGGCCCGCAGCTTGTGCATCAGGCCGATGCCCCGGCCCTCGTGGCCCCGCATGTAGAGCACCACTCCGCGTCCCTCGGTCGCGATTATGCGCAGTGCCGCGTCGAGCTGGGTTCCGCAGTCGCAGCGCCGGGAGCCGAAGACGTCCCCGGTGAGGCATTCGCTGTGCACCCGGACCAGCACGTCCGCGCCGTCACCGAGCTCGCCGCGGATCAGCGCGATGTGTTCGACGCCGTCGAGGATGTTGCGGAACCCGACCGCCCGGAACGCCCCGTAACGCGTCGGAAGCGACGCCTCCGCGACCCGCACCACCTGCTTCTCGGTCCGCCGACGGTAAGCGATGAGATCGGCGATGGAGATCAGCAGCAGCCCGTGCTCGCGGGCGAACTCGGCGAGCCGGGGAAGCCGGGCCATCGTCCCGTCGTCGTTCACGATCTCGCAGATCGCACCGGCCGGCCGCAGCCCGGCGAGCCGGGCCAGGTCGACCGCGGCCTCGGTGTGGCCGGGGCGGCGCAGCACCCCGCCGTCCTTGGCCCGCAGCGGGAAGATGTGGCCCGGCCGGCTCAGGTCGCCGGGCGTGGTCCGCGGGTCGGCCAGCAACCGGATGGTGCGGGCCCGGTCGGCGGCGGAGATCCCGGTGGAGACGCCGTCGCGGGCGTCCACGGTGATGGTGAACGCGGTGCCCATCCGCTCCGTGTTGTGCGGGACCATCTGGTCCAGTTCGAGCCGGTCGGTGTCGGCGGCGTCCATCGGCACGCAGATCACACCGGAGGTGTACCGCGTCATGAACGCGACCAGCTCGGGTGTCGCGGCCTCCGCCGCGAAGATCAGATCACCCTCGTTCTCCCGGTCGGCGTCGTCGACGACGACGAGCGGGCGGCCGGCGGCGATCTCGGCGAGCGCGTCCTCGATGGCGGCGAACCGCACGTCGGCGTAGCCGGCGGGAAGGGCACCGGCGGGAAGGGTGGCCGTCGAGGAGGCGCCGGCCGCGGATGTCGTCATCGGTGTCGTCCGTTCGGTTCGATGGGGCCGGCATGCAGCTTCTCGACGTACTTGGCCAGCACGTCGACCTCGATGTTGACCAGGGAACCCGGCGCACGGCGACCCAGCGTGGTCAGTTCGAGCGTGGTGGGGATCAGGCTGACCGTGAAGGTGGCCGGTGAGTCGCCACCGGCCGGCGAGATGTCGACGACGGTCAGGCTCACCCCGTCCACCGTCACCGAGCCCTTCGCCACGAGGTAGCGGTCGAGCCCCTCGGGGAGCGCGACGCGCACGAACTCCCAGCCCTCACCGGGCTGCCGGTCGAGGACCGTGCCGACGCCGTCGACGTGCCCCTGGACCAGGTGGCCTCCCAGCCGGTCCGCCAGCCGGACGGGACGTTCGAGATTCACCCGGTCACCGACGGCGAGCTTCCCAAGAGAGGAACGCACCAGCGTCTCTCGCATCACGTCAGCAGTGAACGCCGACGGGCCGTCCGTTGTGCCGGGTGGGCCGGGTGGGCCGGGTGGGCCGCCGGCCGTACCGGTCTCGGCGCCCCCGTCGAGCCCCGGGCGGGCGAAGGAAGTCACCGTGAGACAGACACCGTTGACGGCGATGGACGCGCCGTGACTCACATCACCCAGAACCGTCTGACAGGCGATGGTGAGTGCCGCCGACTCCGACCGCGCATCCACCGCGGTCACCACGCCAAGTTCTTCAACGATGCCGGTAAACATCCGACCCGTGCCCCTCGCTCCCGGGCACCCGCACCCTGGGCGAGGAAAAACCACGCGGGACCACGCCGGCACGCTCACGCCGACACGCGCCCGCGAGCGGTCAACGACCACCGCGGGCACTCGGCCCGCGCGCGTCCTCCCATCCGGACTTTCACCGTCGGTCCCGGAATTCCACCGGGTCAGCCGTCCCAGTACCTGCGGACGGGTCGCGGACTGTCACCGCCGGTTCGGAATTTCACCGACCCCGGAGCGCGCGTGCTGCTGGTTGTACTGCCTCAAGTCTGGCATATGAAGCCGCCGGACGCCGGTGAAGCCACCGGACGCGGTCACGCCGGCCCGACCGCCGAGCGTGGCGCGGGCGGGGACAGCCGGGGCGCCGCCCGCAGCGCCTGCTCACGCAGCCGCTCGACGGCCTGGCCCGGATCGGCCGCCCCGAAGACGGCCGTGCCGGCGACGAACACGTCCACACCCGCCACCGCGGCCCGCTCGATCGTCCCGGCGTTGACCCCGCCGTCGATCTGCAGCCACAGGTCCAGCCCACGGGCGTCGAGCAGGCGCCGGGCGGCCTCGATCTTCGGCAACACCTCGGTCATGAACGTCTGACCGCCGAAACCCGGCTCGATGGTCATCAGCAGCAGCAGGTCGAACCGGTGCAGGTCGTCGAGATAGTGCTCGACCGGGGTGTTCGGCTTCACAGCGAGGCCGGTGCGGGCCCCGGCCGCCCGGATCGCCCTGGTGGTGCGGGGCAGGTCGGACACGGCCTCGGCGTGAATGGTGACGTTCGCCGCGCCGCGCTCGGCGTACCCGGCCGCCCAGCGGTCGGGATCGTCGATCATGAGATGGCAGTCAAGCGGAGTATCCGTCACCGCGCGCAGGGCCGTCACCGTGTCCGGCGCGAACGCCAGGTTCGGGACGAAGTGGTAGTCCATCACGTCGACGTGCAGCCAGTCGGCCTGCCCCTCGACCGCCAGGGCCGCGTCGGCGATCCGGCCGAAGTCGGCGGCGAGCAGGCTGGGGTAGATCTGCGCGGTGGCCATTTCGCGAGGGTATCGGCTCCCGGGTCCGACGCCTCAGCTGTCGACCCGGCGCAGCAGGGCGACGAACATCGCATCCGTGCCATGGAGATGCGGCCAGAGCTGGACGAACGGGCCGTCACCGAGCCGGTCGACCTCCGGCAGGGTCAGGCGGGCATCGAGGATGGAGGTGTCGGCGCGTTGTCCGGCCACGCCACGCACCACCTCGACGGTCTCGGCCGGGTGCGGGGAACAGGTCGCGTACGCCACCACCCCGCCCGGGCGGACCAGGTCGAGCGCGGCGACGAGCAGCGCACGCTGGAGCGGGACGAGCGCGGCCACATCGGCCGAGGTCCGCCGCCACCGGGCCTCCGGCCGGCGCCGCAGTGCTCCGAGGCCGGTGCAGGGGACGTCGACCAGCACCCGGTCGGCTCCATCGGGCCGCAGCGGCACCGCCCGGCCGTCGGCGCGCACCGTCCAGGCCCGCGCCGCGTCGCCCAGGGACCGGGCCACCATGGCCGCCCGGGTCGCCCGGGGCTCGACCGCGATCAGGGCCGGCCTGTCCGGTGGACCCGGCCTGTCCGGCAGACCCGGCCCGTCCGATGGGGCGGAGCCGCCGAGCAGCGCGGCGAGCAGGGCCGCCTTCCCGCCGGGGCCCGCGCACAGGTCGACGGTCAGCCCGAGGTCACGGCCCACCGTCGCCGCGCGGGCCAGGGCCAGGGTGACGAGCTGGCTGCCCTCGTCCTGCACGGCGGCCGCGCCCGCGGCCACGGCGGGCAACCCCGCCGGGTCCCCGCCGTCGAGGCGTACCGCATACGGCGAGTAGGGGCCGACTCGGGCGGTCAGACCTGCCTGCGCGGCCTCGGCGAGCAGCCGGTCACGGTCGACCCGGCCCGGACGGGCGACCAGGTGTACCGCGGGTCGGACGTCGTCTGCCTCCAGCGCGGCGCGGGTCGCCGTGAGGTCGCCGGCCAGGGCCTCCGCGACGACCTCGACGATCCAGCGGGGATGCGTCGTCACGACCGCCAGGTGACCGACAGGGTCGACGTCGAACCGCGGTGCGGACAGCATCGTGGCGAGATCGCCGCCGGTCTCGGCCACCCGGGCGGCCACCCGACGCAGCACGGCGTTCGCGAAGCGGACCGGGCGCTCGCCACTCGTCGTGCGGACCAGCTCGACGGTGCTGGCCACGGCCGCGTGGGCCGGGACCCTGGTCCGCAGCAGCTGGTAGGCGCCCAGGCGCAGCGCGTCGCGCACCGGCGGGTCGATGGTGTGGACGGGTCGACTCGTCGCCGTGTCGAGCACCCCGTCGAGGGTGCCCTGCGCACGCAGGGAGCCGTAGGCGAGCTCCGTGACGAACCCGCGGTCCCGGGCGGACAGCCCGCTGCCCGCCAACAGGGACGGCAGCAGCAGGTTGGCGTAGGAGCCGCGCTCGTCCACCGCCCGCAGCACCTCCCAGGCCAGCAACCGCGGCCGGTCGACGCTTGACGCTGGCCGGGGCCCACGGGTGCCCGGCGAACCGGCCGATCTCACGACGTTCCTCCACTGACCGGCATCGCGCCGATCGCGCCGAGGGTCTCCCCCTTGGCGATCCGGACCCCGCGGGCCCAGGCCGCGGCCGCCATCGGGCCTCGCCCCTCGGGACGCACCTCACCGAGGAGCACCGGGCTCGTGCCCGTGCCGACCGCCACGTCCCCGCCGGGGAGCACCATGATCTGCCCCGCCGGCAGCCCCCCCGCCGGCAGCCCGGCGGGCAGCGCTACCGGCCCGGCCGGCCGACCGGACACCGCACCGAGGCGCACCGGACCGATCTTGAGCCGCCGGTCGCGAAACGTCGTCCAGGCTCCCGGCGCGGGAGTGGCGGCCCTCGCCAGCCGATCCACCGCGATCGCCGGCTTCGTCCAGTCGATCCGGGCCTCCTCGGCGGTCAGCTTCGGCGCGAAGGAGATCCCCTCGGCGGGCTGGGCCACGGGCCGCACCGTCCCGTCGGCGATGCCGTCCATCACCGCGACCAGCAGCCCGGCGCCGGCCTCGGCGAGCCGGTCCAGCAGGTCACCGGAGGTGTCCGTCGGCCGAACCCGCTCGGTGAGGACACCGTAGACCGGACCGGAGTCCATCGCCGGTTCGATCTGGAAGACGCTCGCGCCGGTCAGGTCGTCCCCGGCGAGCAGGGTGCGCTGCACCGGAGCCGCCCCGCGGTAGGCCGGCAGCAGGGAGAAGTGCAGGTTCACCCAACCGTGGCGGGGAATGGCGAGCGCCGCGGGCGGTAGCAACGCGCCGTAGGCCACCACCGGGCAGCAGTCGGGCGCGAGGCCAGCGAGCGTGGCCAGGAACTCCGGGTCCCGGGGCCGGTCCGGGCTGAGCACCGGGATGCCGGCCTCGTCGGCCAGGACGTGGACGGGGGGCGGCTTCACCTTCCGCCCCCGCCCGGAGGGCCGATCGGGCCGGGTGACAACCGCGACCACGTCATGGCGCGGGCTGTCGATCAACGCCCGCAGGCTGGGCAGAGCCACCGCCGGGGTACCGGCGAAAACAAGACGCATACGCGAAGCACCGATCCGTCGCGACGTCATTGCCGACGCCGTGACCGTCTCCGGGGGTCATCGATCCGAGGTGTCCGACCGGGCCGGGAGCATCCCGCCGTTCTCCGGCCGGGGAGTATGGGCTGACGTCCACAGGCCTGTCGCCGCCGACGACCGTACCCCGCCGACGCTCGGAGGTGGCGGACGGCCGCGGTCCGGACCGGGCCCGCGGCCGAAGATCATGATCCATGACGCGTACCCGGGCCGTGGTATGCGGGGCCACGCCATGCGGTGCGAACCAGACCATGCCGGCGCTACCCGAGGATCAGGGGATCGAGCTGGATCCGTAACCGGCCGGTGGTTCGCCGGGTCGCGAGGACGCCGCGAGCGGATCGCAGCGAGGCCGCGAGGGCCGCACCGCGCTCGCGCCGGACCCGGATCAGGACCCGTTCGATCTCCTCGGGGCCGGAGGTGGCGCCGTCGGGGCCGCGCCGCCCGGCACCCACGGCAGACGAATCGCCCTGGTTCGCGCCGTCGGGAACGGCCCGCGCGGACGGTGCGGGGGGCAGCGGTACCGGCCCGAGCACATCGGCGCCGTCGGGAAGCTCGACGGCGGCCAGCAGCTCCGCGACCGCCGCGGCGGTGCCCGCTACGGACGCCATCCGGGTCGCCGGCGGGAACCCCAGCTCCGCCCGCTCGTCGGCTTCCCGGGCAACGAACGTGCCGGGATCCCAACGGACGAGCGCCTGGACCGGCCCTAGTCCGGCATCGGCCGCGACGATGACCCGCCCCCCGCGAGCGGCGGGCCGGGCGAGCGCGGCGGCGGCGGTCCACCGGCGCAGAGTCTCCTCCCCCGCGCGCAGGTCGGGACGGCCCAGCAGAGCCCAGCCGTCGAGGAGCAGCACCGCCCCGTAGCCGCCGTCCGCCACGGGCTCCGCCCCCGGGGTCGAGATGACAAGGGCCGGTTCTGCGGGCACGGTGGCGAGCACCCCGCCCCGGCCGGAGGTGCGGACCGGAACGCCCGGAAAGGCCCGCCCCAGTTCCTCCGCCGTGCGACGATCTCCCGTTACCGAGGCGCGCAGCCGCGGGCCCGAACAGGACGGGCAGTGCCAGACCGCCGCGGCGACCGGACGGCCGCACCACCGGCAGGAGAGCGCACCGCCGCCCGCCGCCCGGCCCAGCGGCCCCTGACAGTGCGGGCACCGGGCGGGCCGTCGGCAGTCCGCGCAGGCCAGTGACGGCTGGTATCCCCTCCTCGGCACCTGGACCAGTACCGGCAGACCGGCCGCCAGCGCATCCCGGGCGGTCCGCACCGCGAGGGAGGGCAGCCTCGCCGCCCGGGCGGCGGGGTCACGGGCGTGTTCGAGGTCGGAGCCGGTGGCCTCGACCCGGGGAGCCAGCGCGCGCACCTGCTCCCGGGGCGGCACCACCGGGTGCGCCCACCCCGTGCGCACCAGCGCCTCGGCATCCGTCGACGGGCAGAACCCGCCGATCACGAGCGCGCACCCCTGGAGCCGGGAGCGCAGGACGGCGACGTCTCGGGCGTGCGGGTACGGGGCCAACGGCTCGGCATGCAGGTCGTCACCGTCATCCCACACCACCACCAGGCCAAGCTCGGCCACGGGCGCGAACATCGCCGCGCGGGTACCCACCACCGCCCGCGCCTGTCCGCGGCTGACCGCGAGGAACGCGCGATATCGCCGGGCCGGGCCGAGATCGGCCCGCAGTGCGACGGTGGTCTCCCGACCGACCGCGGCGACCATCGCCGCCTCGACCCGGTCGACATCACGATGATCGGGTACGACGACGAGTACGCCGCGACCGGACACCGCCGTGGCGGCGGCCGCGGCGGCGATCATCTCCGGCCAGGCGGGGCCGGGCGGGGCCCACCAGACCGCCCTTGGTGACCTGCCCGCCGCCAGGGCGGTGAGCAGCGACGGCCCCGTGGGATAGCGGCCCCACTCGCCGGGTTCCGGCGGCACGGCCTCAAGCCCCGGTGAGACAGCCGCAGGCCCCGGCGAAACGACCTCGGGCCTCGGTGAGGCGGCCTCCGCCCGGCCGTGGCGGGGAGGCACGGCGAGCCGGAGGACGTCGGCCAGCGTGCCGGCGTAACGATCGGCAACCGCGCGGGCGAGTTTCGCGACGGGCTCGGACAGCACAGGCTCCGGCGAGATCGACCGGGCCAGCGGCGCGAGCTGACCGGAATGGTCGGAACTCTCGCGACGCTCCAGCACGAACCCGTCGACCAGCCGGCCCGCGAACCGGACCCGGACCCGGGATCCCGGCACCGCCAGGTCAGCCAGGTCCGCCGGCACGAGGTAGTCGAAGGGACGGTCGAGATGGGCGAGCGCAGTGTCGACGGCAACCCGCGCCACCGGCAGCCGCGCGGCGAGCGGCCGCGGCGAACCGGAACCCGCGGAGCGCGAAACCCCCGACCGGGCACCCCCCGGCCCGGCCGCTGCCCGGCCGGCCGCTGCCCGGCCGGCCGCTGCCCGGCCGGCCGCTGCCCGGCCGACCTCTGCCCGGCCGACCTCTGCCCGGCCGACCTCTGACGGGCTGAGGCCGGGGAGGGTGCCGGGGTGCTCGGTCATGACGGCATTCGTACCAGCCGCCTACGACATCCTCCATCCCCGTTCCCTCGCCGGAACAGCGACCGGCGGGACAGGGGCCCCGGGAGGGGCCGGGGAGATCCCACGGGGGCCGAGGGAGGAGCGTCGGGTCAGCCCTTGACGGCGCGCTGGAGAGCCTCGGCGCGTGCGGTGGACTCCCAGGTGAAATCGAGCTCGGGGCGACCGAAGTGGCCGTAGGCGGCCGTCTGGGCGTAGACCGGCCGCAGCAGGTCCAGATCCCGGATGATCGCGGCGGGACGGAGGTCGAACACGCTCGTCACCGCGTCCTGGATCTGGATGTCCGGGACGGTTCCGGTGCCGAAGGTCTCCACGAACAGGCCGACCGGCTGCGCCTTGCCGATCGCGTACGCCACCTGGACCTCGCAGCGGCTGGCGAGACCCGCGGCGACGACGTTCTTGGCGACCCAGCGCATCGCGTACGCGGCGGAGCGGTCGACCTTGGATGGGTCCTTGCCGGAGAAGGCACCACCGCCGTGGCGGGCGTAACCGCCGTAGGTGTCGACGATGATCTTACGGCCGGTCAGGCCGGCGTCACCCATCGGGCCGCCGATCTCGAACCGGCCGGTCGGGTTGACCAGCAGCCGGCGACCCTCGGTGGCGATCTCGAGCAGGGCCAGCTCCGGCTCGACGACGTACTCGGCGATGTCCGGCGCGAGCAGGGTGTCCAGGTCGATGTCGGCGGCGTGCTGCGAGGAGACGACGACCGTGTCGAGCCGGGCCGGCTTCCCGTCGACGTACTCGATGGTCACCTGGGTCTTGCCGTCCGGGCGCAGGTAGCCGATCTGGCCCTCCTTGCGGACCGCGGACAGCCGCCTGGCGAGGCGGTGCGCCAGCGCGATCGGCAGCGGCATGAGCTCGGGGGTCTCGTCGCAGGCGAACCCGAACATCAGGCCCTGGTCGCCGGCGCCCTGCCGGTCGAACTCGTCGTCGGCGGAACCCTCGACGCGAGTCTCGTGCGCCGTGTCGACGCCCTGGGCGATGTCCGGGGACTGCGCGCCGATCGACACGCTGACGCCGCAGGACGCGCCGTCGAAGCCCTTCTTGGAGGAGTCGTAACCGATCTCCAGGATGCGCTCGCGGACGACGGAGGCGATGTCGACGTAGGTCTTCGTGGTGACCTCGCCGGCGACGTGGACCTGACCCGTCGTGATGAGCGTCTCCACGGCGACCCGGCTCTTCGGGTCATCCTTGATCATGGCATCGAGAATCGAGTCGCTGATCTGATCGGCGATCTTGTCCGGATGCCCCTCGGTGACGGACTCGGACGTGAACAGGCGCGTCGCCACTGGACTAACCCCCTGGGTGATCCGGCTGATTCCGACGAAGCTTACCGAGGTGCCGCGAGGGGTACACGTAGCGCCTCCGCGGGCGTTCCATCGGTCCGATCGGCCGTGAGGCCGACCACGAGGTCGAGGATCCGATGCGCGAGGAGGTCCTTGCTCGTGTGCTCGATCGCCGTCTCGCCACCGCGGGGGTCCAGTACCACGGCGGCGTTGTGTTCCACCTCGAATCCGAGGCCGGCGCCGACCTCGTTGACCACGAGCAGGTCGACCGGCTTGCGCGCCAGTTTGGCCCGGGCGTGGTCGAGTACCCCACCGCCGGGACCGCCGGTCTCGGCCGCGAAACCGACGAGGACCTGACGGGGCCGGCGGTTCGCCAGCAGCTCGGCCAACACGTCGGGATTCGCCACGAGCGGGATGGAGCCCGGGGCCGCGGACTCCTTCTTGATCTTGTAGGCCTGCGGCGCCCCGGGGCGGAAGTCAGCGACCGCGGCCGCCATGACGACCACGTCCGCCGAGGGCGCGACCTCGTGGACCCGATCGCGCAGCTGCGCCGCGGAGGTGACCGGGATCGTGCGGGCGCCGGCGACCTCGGGCAGCGCGACGTTCGCCGCCACCACCGTGACGGAGGCTCCCCGCACCACGGCAGCCCTGGCCACGGCGTACCCCTGACGGCCGCTCGAGGCGTTGCCGAGGAACCGGACGGGGTCGAGGTACTCCCGGGTGCCGCCGGCCGTGACCAGGACATGCCGGCCGGCAAGATCGGGCCGCACCCCGGCCGCACCCCGGGCCAGCACCGCCATGCCGAGCGCGGCGATCTCCGCTGGCTCTGGCAGGCGACCCGGACCCGAGTCGGCGCCGGTCAGCCGGCCCACCGCCGGCTCAACCACCACCGCTCCCCGCGCCCGCAGGGTCGCCACGTTCGCCCGGGTGGCCGGGTGCTGCCACATCTCGGTGTGCATCGCCGGCGCGTAGACGACCGGGCAGGTCGCCGTCAGCAGGGTGCCGGTGAGCAGGTCGTCGGCGCGCCCGGCGGCCGCGCGGGCCATCAGGTCCGCGGTGGCTGGCGCGACGAGGACGAGGTCGGCCTCGCGGCCGATCCGGACATGGGCGACCTCGTCCGCATCGTCCCACACGTCCGTGGTGACCGGGTTTCCCGACAGCGCAGCCCAAGTCGTCGCGCCGACGAACCGCAGCGCCGACGGCGTGGGCACCACCCGGACCTCGTGGCCGGACTCGGTGAACCGGCGGAGCACCTCCACCGCCTTGTAGGCGGCGATGCCGCCCGCCACACCGAGCACGACCCGGGGACGCCGAGGGTCGGACAACCCGGTGCCGGAGCGCTCCGCATCGGGCATCTCGGTCATCGTCCTACATCAGGAGACCGGCGGGAGGCTGTCGGCGACGGTCTCGTGGGTGAGCAGGCCGGCGTTGATCTCACGCAACGCGATCGACAGCGGCTTCTCCTGCGCGTTGGTCGTCTCGACCAGCGGGCCGACGTACTCCAGCAGACCCTCGCCGAGCTGCGAGTAGTAGGCGTTGATCTGACGAGCTCGCTTCGCCGCGTAGATGACCAGGCTGTACTTCGAGTCGGTCGCCTCGAGGAGCTCGTCGATGGGGGGGTTGGTGATGCCTTCGGGATGGGCGGCGGTACCGGCCACGATGTCCTTCCGGAATGGGACGTCCAAGGCGGCTGCGCCGTCCGGACAGTGCGGAGCGCAGGCTACGCGGGGGCAGGGCGGGCTGCGCGGAGGAGGCTGTACGGCATGTGGGCTGTACGGCATGTGGGCTGTACGGCATGTGGGCTGTACGGCATGTGGGCTGTACGGCATGTGGGCTGTACGGAGATGCCGGCTGCGCGGGCGACCGGTGGGCCGGACCTACGAGCCGATCATCAATGCTACCAAGCGGGCTGCCGCGGACCGCACGTCGTCGTTCACGATCACGTCGTCGAACTCCGTCTCGGCCGCGAGTTCGATGCGCGCCCGGTCCAGCCTGCGGGCGATGACCTCGGGTGACTCGGTCCCCCGACCGGTCAGCCGACGGACGAGCTCGTCGAAGGTGGGCGGGGCGAGGAAGACGAAACGGGCCTGTGGCATCGCCGAGCGCACCTGCCGGGCGCCCAGCAGCTCGATCTCCAGCAGGCAGGGCACACCCGCGGCGAGCCTTTCGAGAAGCGGACGGCGGGGGGTGCCGTAGGCGTGTCCGGCAAACATCGCGTGCTCGACGAACTCCCCGGCCTTGACCATCCGGGCGAACTCCTCGGCGTCGACGAAGTGGTACTCGACACCGTCAGTCTCACCCGGACGCGGTGGCCGCGTGGTGGCGCTGACCGAGACCCAGACCTCGGGGTGACGTTCCCGGACTGCCGCGACGACGGTGTCCTTCCCGACTCCGGACGGCCCGGACAGCACTGTAAGACCCATGGGCACCACGATAGGACCTCTCAGTCAGTCGGCGCGCACCCGGTCATCAGTCCCCAGAGGACACGAGGACGGGACTGGTTTCCCGGGGACGGCCGGATCGGGGGAGGTTAAAGAAATGCCGCCCCCCGATCCGACCGGAAGGAAGGGCAACATCGCCGGAAGAATGTGAGTGACGCCACCCTCCCGTCAACGCCGCTACCCGCCGTAACCATGATCCGGGCTGGCGGAGTGGTTTTCCCACTCCACCGGATCAGGCCATGCCGAACTCCTCGAGGAGTGCGGCACGCTGCTTGGCGCCGAGTCCTCGCAGTCGGCGGGTCGGACTGATCCCGAGCCGTTCCCGGATCTTCTGGGCGCGTACGCGCCCCACTCCGGGAAGCGACTCAAGAACAGCCGAAACCTTCATCTTGCCGACGACCTCATCAGCCTCGGCCTGTTCCAGGACGGCGGCCAGCGTGGTCTCCGCCTTCTTCAACCGCTCCTTGAGTTCCGCACGCTGCTTACGAGCCAACGCTGCTTTCTCGAGGGCGGCGGCCCTCTGCTCGGGCGTTAGGGGCGGCAGGGGCACGGGTACGCCTCCTCAATTCGGTGATCGCGCCGCGCAAACTAGCGAGGAAGGGACTCCTCAGTCCAGCCTTGGCCATAACACTCTGATGCGAACATATTGTCAGCACAAGAGAAGGCTTTGACGGACGAAAGGGGTGGCCCACTCGTGCCGCACCCTTTCGGTCTACGGCGGCCCCACCGTACCGCTTCGTACCGCACCAGGACGAACACACCCTGGTCCCATCGGCGTCACAGCAGGTCAGCAGCCCTGCCGGCAGCGCTGAGACCTGCGGCGATGGCCCTCGCGGCGACCCCGGGGTCGGGCGCACCGGTGATCGGGCGACCCACCACGACCAGGTCAGAACCCCCCACAAGGGCAGCTTCCGGCGTCGCGGTTCGGGCCTGATCGCCGGTTTCCGACCCCGCCGGTCGCACGCCTGGAGTGATGAGAGTCACATTGCTACCAAGCTCCATACGGACCATTCGAACCTCCCGCGGACTGCACACCAGGGTGCGCGCACCGGCTTCGACCGCAAGCACGGCGAGCCTGCGGACGGCGTCGGAAGGGGGTCCGGCGAGCCCGATCGCGCTGAGCGCCGCCACATCCAGCGAGGTGAGTACGGTCACGACGGCTACCTCGACATCCGGGGCCGCCTCGATCGCCGCACGTATCATCGCCGCCCCCCCAGCCGCATGCACGGTCACGAAACGAGGGCCCAACGGGGTGATTGAGCGCATTCCCCCGGCGACCGTGGCGGGAATGTCGTGCAGTTTGAGATCGAGGAACAACTCCGGGGCACTCCCGGTGCCGCCCGCGGCGACCGCCGCGCCGCCGGCCCCGGCGAGCACGCCGGCCGCGCGCAGCGCCGTCACGATTGCCGGGCCCTCCCGGTAGAACAGCTCCAGACCGATCTTCAGCACGGCCACGGTGGGGGCGACCGCGGCGGCCCAGCGCAGCGCGGTCGCGGCGTCCGGGGCATCCAGCGCGACCGCCAGCGGCGCCCGGCCCCGCGGCGGGGTGAAGCGGGGCGCGGCCGCGCTCCTCCCGCCGGAGCTCCTCCGGCCGGCGCTCATCCGCTCCTCCTGGCCGCCGGTCCGAACACGGCGGACTCAGGCGCCGCGGACTCAGACGCCGCGGACTCAGACGCCGCAGAGCCGGAGGATTCGGGCGGCGAGCCGCCCGGTTGTCCCCCGCCCCACGCCTGCCGCAGCGCCGCGTGGTATTCCTGCAACGATCGGACCCCCAGCTCCCCCCGTACCAGCGCTTCCACGCCCTGCACGCAGGCCGCCGCACCCTGGATCGTGGTGATGCACGGAACCCCGGCACTCACGCAGGCTGTGCGGATCTCATAGCCGTCCAGGCGCGGGCCGACGCCCCACGGGGTGTTGATGACGAGGTCGATCTGCCCGGATGTGATCATCTCGACACAGTCGAGTAGCCCCTCGGTGGGGGCCCAGTGCTTGCCGAGGACGACCGCCTTGACCCCGTTGCGCCGCAACACGTCCGCGGTCCCCTCGGTGGCGTAGACGACGAAACCGAGATCCGCGAGCCGCTTGATCGGAAAAACCATCGCCCGTTTGTCCCGGTTGGCCACGGAGACGAACACCCGGCCGTAGGTGGGCAGCGAGGCGTACGCGGCGGCCTGGGACTTGGCGTACGCCGTGCCGAAGCCGTCGTCGATGCCCATCACCTCACCGGTCGACTTCATCTCCGGCCCGAGGACGGTGTCGACGCCGCGGCCACCGGCGTCACGGAAGCGCCCGAAGGGCAGCACGGCCTCCTTGACCGAGATGTGCGAGTCCAGCGGCAGGGTGCCACCGTCGCCGGAGCGCGGCAGCAGGCCCTCGGCCCGCAGCTCGTCGATGGTCGCGCCGAGCATCACCCGGGCGGCGGCCTTGGCCAGCGGCACCGTGGTGGCCTTGGAGACGAACGGCACGGTCCGCGACGCCCGGGGATTGGCCTCCAGGACGTAGAGCACATCGGACTGCAGGGCGTACTGGACGTTGAGCAGACCCCGCACCCCGACGCCCTTCGCGATCGCCTCGGTGGACGTCCGGATACGGTCGAGCTCCGAACGGCCCAGCGTGATCGGCGGCAGGGCGCAGGCCGAGTCGCCCGAGTGGACCCCGGCCTCCTCGATGTGCTCCATCACCCCGGCGAGGTAGAGCGTCTCCCCGTCGTAGAGGGCGTCAACGTCGATCTCCACCGCGTCGTCGAGGAACCGGTCGACGAGCACCGGATGTTCCGGGGAGATGGCGGTGGCCCGATCGATGTAGTCGCGCAGCATCGTGTCGTCGTAGACGATCTCCATGCCACGCCCGCCGAGCACGTAGGACGGCCGCACCAGCACCGGGTACCCGATCCGCTCGGCCACCGTGCGCGCCTCGGCGAAGGAGGTCGCCACCCCGTGCGGCGGCGAGGGCAGGCCCGCCCGGGCCAGCACACGCCCGAACAGCCCACGGTCCTCGGCCAGATGGATCGCCTTGGGCGGGGTGCCCACGACGGGCACGCCCGCCTCGGCGAGCGCCGCGGCGATGCCGAGGGGGGTCTGCCCGCCGAGCTGGACGATTACCCCGGCGAGCGGCCCGGCCTGCTGCTCGGCGTGGACGACCTCAAGCACGTCCTCGACCGTCAACGGCTCGACGTAGAGCCGGTCGGCGGTGTCGTAATCGGTGGACACCGTCTCCGGGTTGCAGTTGACCATGACGGTCTCATAGCCGGCGTCGGAAAGCGCCATCACCGCATGACAACAGGCGTAGTCGAACTCGATGCCCTGGCCGATGCGGTTGGGCCCGCTGCCGAGCACGATCACCCGCGGCCGTTTGCTCGGCGCGACCTCGGTCTCGGCGTCGTAGGCGGAGTAGTGGTACGGGGTCTCGGAGGCGAACTCCGCCGCGCAGGTGTCGACGGTCTTGAACACCGGCCGGATGCCGGTGCGGTGGCGGAACGCCCGGACCACGTCCTCGGAGGTGCCGAGGATCTCGGCGAGCTGGACGTCGGAGAACCCGGCTCGCTTGGCCCGCCGGATGCCCGCCGGATTGCGGCTGATCATCGCCGCGGTCTCGTTGAGGAAGACGAGCTGGTCGACGAACCACGGGTCGATCCCGGTGACCCGGGTGACCTCGTCGGGATCCGCGCCGGCAAGCAGCGCCTGCTGGACGGTACGCAACCGGCCGTCGTGGGGAACCCGCGCGGCTTCCAGCAGGTCGGCGGCGTCCGCCTCGGGCGGGACGAAGGAGAACACCGAGCCCGGGGCCTCCATCGAGCGCAGCGCCTTCTGCAGCGCCTCGGCGAAGCTGCGGCCAACCCCCATCGCCTCGCCGACGGACTTCATCGTCGTCGTGAGCGTCGGGTCGGCACCGGGGAACTTCTCGAACGCGAACCGCGGCACCTTCACCACGACGTAGTCCAGCGCCGGCTCGAAGGCCGCGGGCGTGGTGCGGGTGATGTCGTTGGGGATCTCGTCAAGGGTGTATCCGAGCGCGAGCTTCGCCGAGATCTTCGCGATCGGGAAGCCGGTCGCCTTCGACGCCAGCGCCGAGGACCGCGACACCCGGGGGTTCATCTCGATGACCACCTGCCGGCCCGTCGCAGGGTCGACGGCGAACTGGATGTTGCAGCCGCCGGCGTCGACGCCGACGGCCCGCATCACCGCGATCGCCATGTCCCGCATGCGCTGGTACTCGCGGTCGGTCAGGGTCATCGCCGGCGCCACCGTGATCGAGTCGCCGGTGTGCACCCCCATCGGGTCGACGTTCTCGATCGAGCAGACCACGACCACGTTGTCCGCGCGGTCGCGCATCAGCTCGAGCTCGTACTCCTTCCAGCCGAGGACCGACTCCTCCACCAGCACCTCGGTCGACGGGCTCGCGGCCAGTCCGTCCGCCGCCATCCGGCGCAACTCGCCGGAATCATGGGCGAAGCCGCTGCCGGCGCCGCCGAGGGTGAAGCTGGGTCGCACGACCACCGGGTAGGAGAACTCCTCCCCGGCGGTCAGGCACTCGGCGACGGTGTGGCAGATGGCGCTGCGCGCGGTCTCGCCGCCGACCGCGGCGACGATGTCCTTGAACGCCTGACGGTCCTCCCCGGCGCGGATCGCGTCGATATTCGCGCCGATCAGACGGACCTCGAAGCGGTCCAGGACACCGGCGTCGTGCAGGGCGACGGCGGTGTTCAGCGCGGTCTGGCCACCCATGGTGGCCAGGATCGCGTCGGGCCGCTCCCGTTCGATGATCTTCGCGACGATGTCCGAGGTGATCGGCTCGACGTAGGTCGCGTCCGCGATCTCCGGATCGGTCATGATTGTCGCCGGGTTGCTGTTGACCAGGATGACCCGCAGGCCCTCCGCGCGCAGCACCCGGCAGGCCTGGGTACCCGAGTAGTCGAACTCGCACGCCTGGCCGATCACGATCGGCCCGGAGCCGAGGACCAGGACGCTGCTCAGATCCTCATGCTTCGGCATGACCGGCCTCCCGCACAGATCGCTCACTCCGCTCCCGGCCACCCTCCCGGGTGTCCGCCATCAAAGCGCGGAACCGCTCGAACAACGGGGAGGCATCATGCGGCCCCGGCGCGGCCTCCGGATGGAACTGCACGCTGAAGGCCGGCACGTCCAGACACTCCAATCCCTCGACGACGTTGTCGTTGAGGCCGCGGTGGCTGACCACCACCCGGCCGAACGGGGTGTCGGTCACCCCGGTGAGCGGCGCCCGCACGGCGAAGCCGTGGTTCTGGCTGGTGACCGCGATCCGCCCGGTCGCCATATCCCCGACCGGCTGGTTCACGCCGCGGTGGCCGTAGGTGAGCTTGTACGTCTCGAAGCCAAGAGCGCGGGCCAGCAGCTGGTGCCCGAAACAGATCCCGAACACCGGGACACCGGCCCGCAGCACCGTCCGCAGCGCGTCAACCGCATAGTCCGCCGCCGCCGGATCGCCGGGACCGTTCGACAGGAACACCCCGTCCGGTTCCAGCGCCAGCAGCTGTTCGCCGGTGGTGCGGGCCGGCAGCACATGCACCTCGCAGCCCAGCGCGGCCATGGCGGCCGGCGTCGCGCGCTTGATGCCGAGATCGAGCGCGGCGACCTTGAACAGCGCGGCGCCCGCCACCGCCTCCACCACATAGGGGGTAGGGGTGGAGACCCGGGGCGCGAGATCCGCGCCGAGCATCTCCGGGGAGGCGCGGACCCGGTCGAGCAGGGCGTCGAGCGCCGCCGCCCGCTCGCCGTCCGCGCCGGAACCCGGGCCCGGGCCGACCGGGCCACCGTCGGCGTCGGCGTCGGCGTCGGCGTCGAGCACGCTGCTGATCCCGCACCGCATCGAGCCGAGCTCACGCAGGTGACGGGTCAGCGCCCGGGTGTCGATCCCGCTGATCCCCACCACACCGGCCGCGGCCAGCTCGTCGTCGAGCGTGCCCCGGGCGCGCCAGTTGGAGGCCCGCCGGGCGGGGTCACGCACGACGAACCCGGCGACCTGGATCCGCTCGGACTCGTAGTCCTCGTCGTTGACGCCGGTGTTGCCGATGTGCGGGGCGGTCATGATGACGACTTGGCCGTGGAACGACGGATCGCTCAGCGTCTCCTGGTAGCCGGTCATCCCGGTGGAGAACACGGCCTCGCCGAAGGTCTCGCCGATCGCCCCGTACGCCTCGCCGACGAAGCTGCGACCGTCCTCCAGCATCAGGACCGCTCGCGTCGGCGTCGTGGTGGGAGTGCTCACCGATCCTCCTTCAGCCTGTTGACCTCACCGAGCGGTGAGGTCAACGGGTCGACCGACGACCAGCCGGGGTCAGACTGATCAAGCTGTTCCGGGTCCACCCACCCGGGGTCCGATTCCGGATCCGCCGGCCACTGATCGGGATGACGCCGCTCGGGGTGGCGCGGGTCGGAGCGGCGCGGGTCGGGGTGACCCTCATCCTGGTGTCGCCGATCGGGGAGTCGCTGGTCCGAGCGCCACCGCTCCGCGTAGAGCCGCCGGTCGGCGGGCACCGCCCGCTCGCCGCGGGCCTGGGCCCGCTCCCCCCGGGAACGCAGCCGAGGGCCGGTCCGGATCGCCGGCATCTCCTCGGTCGGTTGTCCGGAACCCGGCCGCTGCCCGGACCGGCCCACCGGCCCGGGGCCGGGCGCGACGGCCCGGGGCCGGATCCGCGGGCGGATCCGCGGTACCGCGTGCGGCGAGGTGACGTCGCCCGGTGCCAGATGCGCGGGCGGGGGGCCGATCAGGTCGTGGACGGCGCGCACCACCTTGGGCTGGCGGGCACGGTCCTCACCGCGGAAACCGGTCTCCAACTCGTGCCCGCCGAACGACCACGCGATGACGATCAGACGCCCGGGGGCGGAGACCTTGCCGGCGTGCGCCCGCTCCAGGCGGGCACCGCGGACGGCCTCGCGCGGGATCCAGAACGCCTCGCCGGGGCGGTCCACCCGCACCCCGGTCTCGTACACGCTGACGTAGCCGCCGGCCCGCCCGCCCAGCCCGCGGGCGGCGATCCATTCCAGCCAGTGCCCGGCGTCGACGGTGCCGAGGTACATCCCGCGCAGCGGAGCGGCGAACACCGTGCCTGGTTCCGCCGGCGGGACGGGCAGCTCGGGAAGGTCCTCCTCCTGACGCTCGGCCCGGTTGCGCCACGCCCGTCGCATCGAACCGACCGCCGCGACGAACACCAGCAACAGGCCAAGCAGGAGAAGCAGGTGCAGCCCCAGGCGATCCGGCGCCCGGTCCAGGGCGACGGCGGGCCCGGCGGCCGACAGGGCGGCGCGCGAAACAGTCATACGATCTTCCCGTCGAGCACGGTGGGCCGTCCCCGCAGGAACGTGGCGCGGATCGTTCCCGGCAGCGACCGGCCCGCATAGGGCGTGTTGCGGCTGCGGCTGGCGAGCGCGTCCGGCTCGACCATCCGCCACGGCGCCGGGTCAAGCAGGGTGACGGTCGCGGGCGCGCCCACTGCTATGGAACTCCACACCTCGGCCGCGGTTCGCGGCAGGCCACCGATCCTTGCCGGGGCCAGTGCCATCCGCTCGGCGACCCCGGCCCAGTCCAGCCGGCCCGGGATGACCATCGTCTCGATGACCACCGACAGCGCCGTCTCGAGACCGAGCATGCCGGGACGCGCGGCGGCCCACTCCGTCTCCTTGTCCTCCAGCGCGTGCGGAGCGTGGTCGGTGGCGACGCAGTCGATCGTGCCGTCGGCGAGCCCGGCGCGCAGCGCGGCGACGTCCTCGGCGGTGCGCAGCGGCGGGTTGACCTTGTAGACCGGGTCGAACGAGCAGACCAGGTCGTCGGTGAGCAGCAGGTGGTGCGGGGTCACCTCGGCGGTGACGTTCCAGCCCTTCGCCTTGGCCCACCGGATGATCTCTACCGATCCGGCGGTGGAGACGTGACAGACGTGCAGTCGGGAGCCGACGTGCCCGGCCAGCAGCGCGTCCCGGGCGATGATCGCCTCCTCGGCGACCGCGGGCCACCCCGGCAGCCCCAGCCTGGCAGCCACCGTGCCCTCGTTCATCTGGGCGTTCTCGGTCAGCCGCGGTTCCTGCGCATGCTGGGCGATCACCCCATCGAACGCCTTGACGTACTCCAGCGCCCGGCGCATGAGCAGCGCGTCCGACACGCAGTGCCCGTCGTCGGAGAAGACCCGCACGCCCGCCGCGGAGGAGGCCATGGCGCCGAGTTCGGCGAGCCGCTCGCCGGCAAGTCCGACGGTGACCGCGCCGACCGGCCGGACATCGCAGTGACCCGCGTCCAGGCCGAGCCGCCACACCTGCTCGACGACCCCCGCGGTGTCGGCGACCGGATTGGTGTTCGCCATCGCGAACACGGTGGTGTAGCCACCGAGGGCCGCGGCGCGGGTGCCGGAGGCGACCGTCTCGGCGTCCTCCCGGCCGGGTTCCCGCAGGTGGGTGTGCAGGTCGACCAGGCCGGGGAGCAGGATCAGCCCGTCCGTGTCCAGCACGGTGGTGCCGGCGGGCAGTCCCCCGGCCCCGGCGTGCGTGGAGCCGGCCGGTCGCCAGGCGGCCACCACCCCGTCCGCGAGGACGACGTCGACGGGGTCCCCGCCGAGCGGGCGGACCCGCCGCAGGACCCAGGAGGTCCCCGCCGACCTCCCCACCGGCGTTTCCTCCGACGTTTCCGCCGCGGGCGTCGTCATGAGACCTCCCCGGAACCACCCAGCAGCAGGTACAGCACGGCCATCCGCACGCTCACCCCGTTCGCAACCTGTTCCACGACTGTCGACCGGGCGGAGTCGGCGACCCGAGAGGCGATCTCCATCCCGCGTACCATCGGGCCGGGATGCATCACCAGGGCGTGGTCGGGCAACATCTCCGCCCGGTCGGCATCCAGCCCGTAGCGCCGGCTGTACTCCCGTTCGGTCGGGAAGAAGGCCGCGGACATCCGCTCCCGCTGGACCCGCAGCATCATCACCACGTCGCTCTTGGGCAGCACGGCGTCGAGGTTGTACGACACCTCGACCGGCCACGAGGAGATTCCGAGGGGCACCAACGTCGGCGGGGCCACGACGGTCACCGTCGCGCCCAGCGTGGCGAGCAGCCACACGTTCGATCGCGCCACCCGGGAATGCAGCACGTCGCCGACGATGGTGACGGCGAGGCCGTCGATCCGGCCGAGCCGGCGGCGCATGGTGAAGGCGTCGAGCAGGGCCTGGGTCGGGTGCTCGTGAGTGCCGTCTCCCGCGTTCACCACGCTGCCGCGTACCCAGGAGGCCAGTCGGTGCGGCGCGCCACTCGCGGCATGCCGGCAGACCACGGCGTCGGCACCCATCGCCTCAAGGGTCTGCGCCGTGTCCTTCAGACTTTCGCCCTTCGACACGCTTGACCCGCGCGCCGAAAAATTGATCACATCGGCCGACAGTCTCTTGGCGGCTACCTCGAAGGACGTACGGGTGCGGGTGGAGTCCTCGAAGAACAGGTTGACGACGGTGCGGCCCCGCAGGGTCGGCAGTTTGCGCACCGACGCCTCGGCGACCCGCGCCATCCGTTCGGCGGTGTCCAGCACCAGCAGCGCGTCGTCCCGGTCGAGATCCTCAGTCGACAGGAGATGGCGGTTCACGCCCGTCCCCCGAACCCGGCTTGTGCTCCCCACACGGCACTTCCCCCGATCATGGCTGGTTCCCGGGGGGCGCGTCGTCGGCGCCGTCCCCCCCGGCGGCCGAGAGGATCAGCACGCCGTCGGCGCCGTCGATCTCCCGCAGCCGGACTGCCACCGACTCCCGGCGCGAGGTCGGCATGTTCTTCCCGACGTAGTCGGCGCGGATCGGCAGCTCGCGATGGCCCCGGTCGACCAGGACCGCGAGCTGGACGGCACGCGGCCGGCCGTAGGCGGCCAAGGCGTCCAGCGCCGCCCGCACCGTGCGCCCGGAGTAGAGGACGTCGTCGACGAGGATCACCACGCGGCCGTCGACACCACCCTCGGGAATGTCGGTCACCTCGAGGGGACGCACGCCGCGCAGTCGCAGATCGTCGCGGTACATGGTCGGGTCAAGGGAGCCAACCGGGAGACGCACCCCCTCGACGGCCTGCACCCGCTGTGCCAGCCGGTGCGCAAGGGGTACCCCTCGGGTGGGTACTCCGAGCAGGACGACCCCGGCGCCACCGGAGGTCTTCTCGAGAATCTGATGCGCCATCCGGCTGACGATCCGGGTGATGTCGTCTGCGGACAGTACTGCCCGGGCGGTGCCGGGACGGCGCGATGCGGGGTCGCTCGCGGCAGCCGGGGCCACGCGGCATCCCTCCTTCCCCGCCTCACGGGACGGTCCTTAAAGGAGTGGTCCCAGCGACGTTACCAGGGCCCTCAGGACGTGTGAGGATCTCGCCGCCGGACGCCGACGCCCCTGGCGCCCGGCGCGACGACGGGTCGCCCACCGGTCCGGACAGCGCGGGACGTTATTGCCGCGCCAACCACGCAGCATCATGTTGTCACTACTTGTCACTGGGTTCGATGCCGTCGCCACAGCGGTGGCGGCATCCGGAAGTTCCCACCGCTCAGGCGTAGGGCGCAACCAGAGGGCTACAGAAAGTGGTACAAAGAAAGAGGCGACACGACCCCCCGGGTGTCGAGCGTCAACCCGGCGGGCACTACTATCGGTAACCGCCGGCGGCACGAGCCCCGGTTCCAACTGATCGACCACGACAGGAGTGGGCACTCCGATGTCCGACTATGCGAAGGCGCTCGGTGCTCGGCTGCGCGCGATACGCACCCAGCAGGGGCTCTCGCTTCATGGCGTCGAGGAGAAGTCGCACGGTCGGTGGAAAGCCGTCGTCGTGGGTTCCTACGAACGTGGGGACCGCGCCGTCACCGTGCAGCGCCTCTCCGAGCTCGCGGAGTTCTACGGCGTTCCGGTGGGGGAGCTTCTTCCCGAGGGTTCCACCGTCGCTCCGCTGGAGCAGTCTCCTCGGATCGTTCTCGACCTCGAGCGTCTCTCCCAGGTTCCCAAGGAGCAGGGTGGTCCGCTCGCCCGGTACGCGGCGACCATTCAGAGCCAGCGCGGCGACTACAACGGCCGGGTGCTCTCGATCCGGTACGAGGACCTGCGCTCGCTCGCGGTGATCTACGACACCTCGCCGAGCAAGCTCACCGAGCAGCTCGTCTCTTGGGGCGTGCTGTCTCCGGAGCAGGGCGCGGACGCCGCGGCGACCGACGTCTAGCCTCGCTCCGGTATCGCGGTACCGGTACCGCGATACCGGTACCACAATCCGCCGGCTCGCATCCGCGCCACCCGCGGCACACGTATCCGGGGAAGGACCCGGTACGTCGCCTGGGCGACGTACCGGGAACGCCGATCCCGGTTCCCTCCCGGCAACCGGGCAACCCCGGTGGACCGCCGCTACGACGGCTGGCCGGGAATTGAATCCACCGCCGATCCCCGTCCGGTCGACTCGGCCGGGGTGGCCAGGCCCTTTCCCTCGACCAGACTCGCGAGCAGCCCGTTGACAAACGCCGGCGACCGGTGGGTGGAGAGGTTCTTCGCCAGTTCCACGGCTTCGTCGATGGCGACCCGATCCGGGACGTCGGGACGCCAGAGCAGTTCCAGCACGGCAATCCGCAGAATGTTGCGGTCGACCGGCGGCATCCGCTCCAACGTCCAACCCTCGGCGTACCGGGCGATCCGCTCGTCGATCTCCCCGCGGCGCTCGACGACCCCCTCGACCAGCTCGACGGCGTATTCCGACACCGGTGGATCGGACTGGGCCAGCCGGGCAGCGAGGATCTCCGGCACGGCGCTCGCGCGCACGTCCGCTTCGTAGAGGATGTCCAGCGCCCGTTTACGGGCTTTGGACCTGGCGCTCAGCTCGTCACCCGGCCCAGGTACCGGCCGTCACGCGTGTCGACCTTGACCTTTTCCCCACTGGTGATGAACAGCGGCACGTTGATGGTGGCGCCCGTCTCCAGGGTGGCCGGCTTCGTCCCGCCGGTCGAGCGATCGCCCTGCACCCCCGGGTCGGTCTGCGAAATGGTCAGCTCGACGCTGGCCGGCAGTTCGACATAGAGCGGGGCGCCGTCATGTAGCGCGACGGTGGCCACGGTGTTTTCCAGCATGTAGTCGGCCGTCCCACCGACGACATCCGGCGGGATCGGGATCTGATCGTAGGACTCGCTGTCCATGAAGACGAAATCGGCACCGTCCCGGTAGAGGTAGGTCATCTCGCGGCGGTCGACGGTCGCGACGTCAACCTTGACCCCGGCGTTGAAGGTGCGGTCGACGACCTTCCCGGTGAGCACGTTCTTCAGGGTCGTGCGGACGAACGCCCCACCCTTACCCGGCTTGACGTGCTGGAAGCCGACGACGTTCCACAACACCCCGTCGATGTCGAGCGTCATGCCGTTCTTCAGGTCGTTGGTGGTCGCCACTGCGCGCGTTCTCCGTTTCCATCGCCGTACGCCGACGGCGGGTGTGGTCGTTCCCCGGACCCTCGTGCGAGGACCGCGGTGCTCTCTCCCCAGGCCATCCCCAGGCTCCCCAGGCCATCCCCAGGCCGCTTCCATCCTCAGGCCGCTTCCGGACCCCGCCACCGGGCGAACGCACCGGGCGCGGACACCGGGCGCGGACGTGGCGGCGATCCTACAAACCGCCGCGACGAGTCTACCGACCCTCGGCGACAGTGGTGAACGCCGCGATCAGCAGGCCAGCGTCCGGATTGTCCAGGATGACGGTGCGGCCCTGCGCCTCGAGGCCGACGAAACGCATCCGCCGTCCCCGCGCCTTCTTGTCGACCCGCATCGCGTCGAGCAGCGCCGCCCACCGGTCGTCCCGGTAGGTCACCGGCAGGCCGATGCGGGTCAGCAGCTCACGGTGCCGGTCGGCGGTGGCGTCGTCGAGGCCGACGACGAGCCGGGACAGCTCCGCCGCGAACACCATGCCCACCGAGATCGCCGCGCCGTGCCGCCAGCTGAAGTGCTCGACCTTCTCGATGGCATGACCGAGGGTGTGACCATAGTTGAGGATCTCCCGCCGGCCGTCCTCCCGCGGATCGCCGGAGACCACCTCGGCCTTGACCCGGATGGACCGCTCGATCAGCTCGGGCAGATGCGCGGCGCCGGTCGGATCGGCGTCGAGCAGATCGAGGATCGCCGCGTCGGCGATGAAACCGGTCTTGACGACCTCGGCGAGCCCGGCGCGTACCTCGACGGCCGGCAGAGACTCCAGCGCCGCCAGATCGCACAGCACGCCGAGCGGCTGGTGGAAGGCCCCGACCAGGTTCTTGCCCGCGTCGATGTCGATGCCGGTCTTCCCGCCGACCGCCGCGTCGACCATGCCGAGCACGGTGGTCGGCACCTGGACGACGTCCACCCCGCGCAGCCAGCTCGCGGCGACGAACCCGGCCAGGTCTGTCACGGTGCCGCCGCCGAGGCCGATCACCATGTCGTCCCGGGTGAAGCCGATCCGGCCGAGCACGTCCCAGCAGAAGCCGGCGATCCGCAGCTGCTTGGCCTCCTCGCCGTCGGGCACCTCGATGGCGTGCGCCTCCACGCCCGCGTTCTCCCGCAGGTCGGCGACGACGGCGTCCGCGGTGGCCCGCAACGCCCCGGGATGGATCACCGCGGCGCGGGTCCGCCCGACGACGGTCTCGGCGAGCTCGCCGAGCAGGCCCACCCCGAGCACGACGTCGTAGGGACGCCCGCCGCCCGGCCGTACCGGGATCCGCACGATGTCGGAGGCCTTCACCTGCATACTCACCGTTTGCCCCCCGCGGCGTCCGCCGCCTCGTCCGGTTCGCTGCCCCCCGCGGCGTCCGCCGCCTCGTCCGGTTCGCTGCCCCCCGCGGCGTCCGCCGCCTCGTCCGGTTCGCTGCCCCCCGCGAGCAGCGGGCCCAGGGCCGCCGCCAGCAGGTCGGTCACCTCGTCCGGCTCGTGCCCCGCGGTGTCGATGACCACCGTCGCCACCTCGGCGTAGAGCGGCCGGCGCGCCCTGAGCAGGGCGGCGAGCCGCGTGCGGGGCCCCTCGACCAGCAGTGGACGGTCCCGGGCGAGGCCCACCCGCCGCACCGCGTCGGAAACTCCCACCTCAAGATAGACGACCCGGTGCCCGGCCAGCAGGGTCCGGTTCTCGGCGTCGAGCACCGCTCCCCCGCCAAGGGCCAGGACCCCCCGGTGATCCGCGAGCGCGGCCGCCACCGCCCGGCGCTCGGCCAGCCGGAAGTACTCCTCACCATGATCGAGAAAGATGTCCGCGACGGTGGTGCCGAGCGCCGCCTCGATGTCGGCGTCGGTGTCGCGGAAACCCACCCCCCACCGCCGCGCCAGCTGGGTGCCCACCGTCGTCTTCCCCGCTCCGGGCGCTCCGACCAGCACCACCATCGGCCCCGTCCAGGCCATCGGCCCCGTCCACGCGTCCGTCGCCGGCTCCCCCACGATGATCCTCTGTCTTCGCCGCCTGCCGATTCCCGCCGCCGATCAGCGGATGACCAGGGACTTCAGGTACCCCTCGTAATTACGCCGGGTCTCCTCCACCGAGTCCCCCCCGAACTTCTCCAGCGCCGCGTCGGCGAGCACGAGGGCGACCATCGCCTCCGTCACCACCCCGGCCGCGGGCACCGCGCACACGTCGGACCGCTGGTTGATCGCGACCGCCGCCTCGCCGGTGGACACGTCCACCGTGGACAACGGCCTGGTCAGCGAGGAGATCGGCTTCATCGCCACCCGCACGCGCAACGGCTCGCCCGTGGTCATGCCGCCCTCGACCCCGCCGGCCCGGTCAGTCGCCCGCCGCACCCGCCGGCTGCCGGCACCGGCCGGCTCGATCTCGTCGTGCGCCCCGGAACCCCGCCGCCGCGCGGTGGTGAAACCGTCCCCGAACTCGACGCCCTTGATCGCCTGAATGCCCATCAGCTCGCCCGCGATCCGGGCGTCGATGCGCCGGTCGCCGTGCACGTAGCTGCCGAGCCCGGGCGGGCAGCCGTACGCCAGCACCTCGACGATGCCGCCGAGGGTGTCCGCGTCGGCGTGGGCCACGTCGATCTCGGCGACCATCCGCACGCTGGTCGCCTGGTCGGCACAGCGGACCGGGTCCGCGTCCACCGCCGCCAGCGACGTCGGGGCGGGCACCCCCGGGGGCACCTCGACCGCGCCGATCGCGACGACATGCGAGATCACCTCGATGCCGTAGGCCTGCCGCAGCAGTGCCTTGGCCGCGGTGCCGAGCGCGACCCGCGCGGCGGTCTCCCGGGCGCTGGCGCGCTCCAGCACGGGCCGGGCGTCGTCGAACCCGTACTTCTGCATGCCGGCGAGATCGGCGTGGCCGGGCCGGGGCCGGGTCAGCGGGGCTGCGCGGCCCAGGCCCGCCAGCGCCGCCGGATCGACCGGGTCGGGCGACATGACCCGCTCCCACTTGGGCCACTCGGTGTTGCGGACGACCACGCTGACCGGGCCGCCGAGGGTGACGCCGTGGCGGACTCCACCGAGCAGCTCGACCTCGTCACGCTCGAAGCTCATCCGCGCGCCGCGACCGTGCCCGAGCCGGCGGCGGGCCAGCTCGGCGGAGATGTCGGAACTGGTCATCCGGATCCCGGCGGGCAGCCCCTCGACCGTCGCCACCAGGGCGGGACCATGGGACTCCCCCGCCGTCAGCCAACGCACCATGACCCCAGTCTTTCACGCTCACCGCCCCTGTCACGACCGCGCTCAGGCAGGACAACCGGAATCAAACGGAACTATCAGTATCAAGTAGGACAAACGAGATCAGCCGGCGCGACCGAGGACGGCGAGCAGCGTCCCGGCGAGCAGAAAGGGACCGTAGGCGATGCGGTCATGCCGGCCGACCCGGCCCGCCACGAGCAGCGCGCTCGCCCAGAGCCCCCCGAGGACGATGCCGGCGAACAGCCCGAACACCACACTCGGCCAGCCGAGCCAGCCCAGCGCACCGCCCAGCAGGCCGGACACCTTGACGTCCCCGCGCCCGAGCCCCGCCCTCGGCAGGCAATGCACCCCCAGGAAGATCACCCAGACGGCAGCCGCGGCCATCCCGGCGCGCAGCAGACGGCCGGGCTCGCCGGTGAGCAGCGCGGCGAGGCCGAACAGCCCGGCGAGCACCGGATAGGACGGCAGTACCAGATGGTCGGGCAGGCGGTGCACCCGAAGATCGATCACGGCCAGCCAGACCCCGACGACCGCCAGATACACATAGGCCGGCAACCAGCTCGGATGATCGTGCAGGGCGACGGTCACGGCCGCGGCGACCAGCACCGTCACGGCACCGAGCGCCGCCGCCCCGGGCGCCTCCCGGTGCGGGGCCTGCCCGGGCAGCGCCGGCACGCCGGCCACGATCCGGCGACCGAACGGCAGGGCGGCGAGCGCAGGAAGGGCGATCAACGTGCTGAGCGCGCCGCCCGGCACCACTCCCGGCACCGCTATCCGCCGGCAGGTCCACCGCGGCCGCGGGGACCGCTCCCCGCGAGACCGTGGCCGCCCGGCACGCCGACCTCCACCGCCGGGGGCCTGTTCCCCCGCGTCCGCTCGTCCAGCGCGGCCTGACCCGCGGCCAGCAGAACGCTGGTGGGAACCACCTGCCCGGTGAAGTGCTCGACCTGCCCCACGGCCTGGGCGGCGAGGATCTCCAGGCCACCTGCGACCCGGGCACCGGCCCGGTAGGCCGCGGCGGCCAGCGCCGTGGGCCAGGGATGATAGAGCAGTTCTACGAGCTGGCAGGCTGGCGGCCACGGTCCGGTGGCGAGCCCGTCGGTCGCGCCGGCGGGCGTGGTGGAGATGACCAGATCCGGACCGGCAGGCAGGCCCGCGGCCAGCAGCTCCCAGGGCAGCGCGGTGACCTCGACGCCCAGCCGCGACCCGATCTCCGCCACCTCCGCCACGGCGGCGGGCCGGCGGGCGACGACGCCGAGGCGGGTGCAGCCCGCCGCGGCGACCGCCGCGACCGCGGCGCGGGCCGTGCCACCGGCACCGAGTACGAGCGGCTGGCCTGGGACCGCGCCGCGCATCACCCGGCGCAGCGCCATGCCGATGCCGTCCACGTCGGTGTTGTAGCCACGCAACCGGCCGGCGGGCCCGACGACGACCGTGTTGACGGCGCCGATGACCGCCGCCGTCGCGTCCACCTCGTCGAGCAGGTCGAGCGCGACGGTCTTGAGCGGCATGGTCAGGGACAGCCCGACCCAGCCCGGATCCGTGCGGACCCGGGTGAGCATCGCGGCGAGCCCGGTCTCGTCGCAGTGCACGGCGGTGTACGTCACCGCGAGACCGAGCTTGGCGTAGGCGGCGGCATGCAGCAGCGGGGAGAGCGAATGGTCCACCGGTGCCCCGAGCACGGCGGCGCGGGTGGGGCCCGACGGCGGCGCGGTGGCCGCGACGGTCGCCGGCGGTTCCATGGGCCGACGACGGCACTCAGGGGGCCGACGGCGGGCCGGGGTAGTGCCGGCGGGAACGATCTCCGGCACTACCGGGCCCTCCTCATGCTTGCGGGCCTCATGCTCGCGGCTTCCCTCGCACTACTCACGACCTCCTTCACGCCGGTACTGGGCCTCTGCCTGCTCCCACTCCCGCTCCGTGGTGGCGAAGACCGTCACCTTGCTCTGCGGCATGGAGACGAAATAGAACCACGATCCGTCGGCCGGTTCCAGTGCCGACCGCAGCGCCCAGACGCCGGGGTTGGAGATTGCGCCCGGCGGCAACCCTTTCACGGCCCGCGTGTTGTACGGGTTGTTCTGGGCGAGTTGTTCCTTGGTCAACGGCCCCTCGTACCCGTCCGTGGCGTAGCGGGTGGTCGAGTCCATGTCGAGCCGGCCAAATCTTCCCGATGTGTCCCTGAGCCGATTGTAGATCACCCGGGCCACCTTCGGACCCTCGTCGCGGTTGGCCACCTCCTTCTCGATGATCGAGGCGATGGTGACGATGTCCTTCGGCGGGACCCCGAGCGCGGCGGCCCTGCCCTCCAGATCGATCGCCGCGGTCTCCCGCTTGAAGCGGTCGACGAAGGAACGCAGCAACTGCTCGGGCGTGGCCCCGGGCACGAGGTCGTAGGTAGACGGGAAGAGATAGCCTTCCAGCAGGTTCGGCGGCGCGTAGGACGGCAGGCCCAGCTGGGCGGGGTTCTTCGCGATCGCCTCCAGGTCCGCCATCGACGTGCCCGGGAGGCGTTCATGCAGTGCTGTGAGGACCTCACGGACGGTCATGCCCTCTTTGATGACGAACTTGAACGGCGCGGACGAGGCAGGGTCGAGCAGGGCCTCGAGCGCCGCGGCGGCGCTCATCCTGGTGTGCAGACGGTAGGTGCCCGGCTGGATGCCCAGCGACTTCGGATTCGCGGTGGCGGCCTTGACGAACGCGGCGACACTCGCGGTCACGTTCGCGTCGTGCAGCTCCCCGGCGATCTCCCGGGTACTCGCCCCGGCCGGGATCTGGACCATCGCGATGCCCTCGCCGGAGCCGGAGTAGTCGGCGGGCTCGCCAGCCGAGATGTGCCCGACGACCTTCCCCACCCCGTAGATCCCCAGTCCCAGCAGGGCGGCGACCACGACAAGCACCGCGATGAGCTTCGGCAGCGCGCGACCGCGCCGGCCGCCGTCGGGACCGGGCTCGTCCCAGCCGCCGCCGTCGTCCCAGGCGCGGTGGTCCCAGTCGACCCCGGCACGGTCGTCCGGGTACTGATCATCGGCGTAGTGTTCATCCGAGTAACGATCACCGCGCTGGCGGGCCCGACGGCGACGCGAGTAGGGGTCCTCGTCGAGCATCTCGTCGAGGTCGCCGCCGGTCACCTCTCGTCCGACGGCGGGACAACACCGTCCGGAGCCCGGGGGCCGTCTCTCGGAGCCCGGACCACGCCGTCCGGACCCGCGGCCGGGGCGGCACACCCGATCACGCCGGGCGCGGCGCTCCCCCGGCGGCTGTCCAGGTCGTGCTGCAGGATCTGCACGGCTGCCTCCTGATCCACGAGACTCCGGCGGGCACGCGAACGAACGCCACGCTCGGCCATCCTGCGATGAGCCGCAACCGTGGTGAGCCGCTCGTCCACAAAACGCACGGGGACGGGTGCGATCCGCTCGGCGAGTACCTCGGCGTACTGCCGCACCAGCCGGACCGCCCGGCCTTCCTGCCCGGACATCTGTCTGGGCAGGCCGACCACGACCTCTACAGCCTGCCGCTCCCGGACGATGAGGACGAGCTGATCTATGTCCGCATTACCCCGTCTGTCCCTGGCCAGGGTAGTCACCGGAACCGCGAGCACGCCGCCCGGGTCGCTCGCGGCGACCCCGACCCGCACCGAGCCGACATCGACCCCGATCCGCACCCCGGGCCGAGAATCCCCGGGCCGAGAATCCCCGGGCCGAGAATCCCCGGGCCGGGAGCCCGAGCCGCTCACCGCGAGGCGTGCTCGGCCACCAGCCCCCGCAGCCTGGCGAACACCGCCGGCACCAGCTGTGGGTTCCCCCCGCCGCCCTGGGCCACGTCCGGCTTGCCGCCACCCTTGCCACCCAGGCTCGCCCAGGACTGCCGCACCAGGTCACCGGCGCGCAGCCCCCGGCCGCGCGCGGCGTCGTCGGTCACCACGACGATCGACGACCCGTCGGCCTTGGCCACGGCGACGACGGCGGGCCGCCCCGCCAGCCGCCCACGCACGTCCAGCGCCAGCAGCCGCACGTCGTCGGGGGCGGTGCCGGCGGGCACCTCGGCGGTGACCACGGCGACGCCAGCCACCTCCTCGGCACCCTCGGCCAGCGCCCCGGCCCCGGCGAGTACCGCGGCGGCCCGCAGTCGTTCCAGCTCCCGCTCGGCGTCGCGCAGCCGGCCGACGATGTCGGTGACCCGGTCCACCAGCTCATCCGGACGGGCCTTCAGCGCGGTGGACAGCTGCGACACCAGGAGATGCTCGCGCGCCAGGTAGCGGAAGGCGTCGAGGCCGACCAGCCCCTCGACTCGGCGGGTGCCCGCGGAGATCGACGCCTCCGACAGCAGCTTCACCGCGCCGAGCTGCGCGGAGCTCGCGACGTGCGTGCCACCGCACAGCTCGCGGGCGTAGTCGCCCACGTCGACGACCCGCACGGCGTCGCCGTACTTCTCGCCGAACAGCGCCATCGCGCCGAGCCGGCGGGCCTCCTCCTGCGTGGTTACGAAAGCCCGCACCGGCAGGTCACGCAGGGCAACCTCGTTGATCTCGTCCTCGACGTCGGCGAGCACCGACGGCGGCACCGCGCCGAGGGCGTGGAAGTCGAACCGCAGCCGGCCCGGGGAGTTCAGCGAACCGGCCTGGGTCGCGCCCTCGCCCAGCGCGCGACGGAACGCGGTGTGCACGAGATGGGTGGCGGTGTGCGACCGGGACACCGCGCGGCGACGATCGGCATCCACCTCCGCGAACACCTCCACGCCGAGCCGCAGCTCGCCGCCGAGCACCCGCACCCGGTGCAGGACCAGGTCGGGCACGGGCCGCTGGACGTCGAGCACCTCGACCTCGCCGCCGTCGAAACGCAGCCGACCGAGGTCGGGCTCCTGGCCGCCGCTCTCGGCGTAGAAGGGGGTCGCGTCGAGCACGACCCCGACCTCGGTGTCCTCCCCCGCCGCCGCCAGCCCCGCGCCGTCGGCGATGCCGACGAGGCCCACCACGCCGGAGGTCCGGCTGAGCTCCTCGTACCCGGTGAAGGTCGTCGGGCCGGAACGGGCCAGGATCGGCCGGAACGCGGACAGGTCGACGTTGCCGATCCGCCGCGCGGCCCGGTCCGCCTTCGCGGCCTGCCGCTGGCGGTCCATCAGCCGGCGGAAACCCGCCTCGTCAACGGAAAGGCCCGCCTCAGCGGCCATCTCCAGTGTCAGGTCGATCGGGAAGCCGTAGGTGTCGTGCAGCTTGAAGGCCGCCTCGCCGCCCAGCGTGGTCGAGCCCAGGGATCGGGCCTGGCGCGCCGCGGTGTCGAAGATCGTGGTACCGGTGCGCAGCGTCTCGGCGAACGCCTGCTCCTCCGCGACGGCGACCCCGGTGATCGTCTCGGCATTGTCGAGCAGTTCGGGGTAGATCGTCCCCATCGCCGACCCGACGACCGCGAACAGCTCGCTCATCACCGGCTCGTGGGCACCGAGCAACCGGGCGTTACGGATCGCCCGGCGCAGCATGCGGCGCAGCACGTAGCCGCGCCCCTCGTTGGAGGGGACGACGCCGTCGGAGATCAGCATCGCGGCGGTGCGGGTGTGGTCGGCGATCACTCGCAACCGCACGTCATCGGCGGGGTCCGCGCCGTAGCGCCGCCCGGTCAGCCGGCCGGCGGCGTCGAGCACCGGCCGGGAGATGTCGATCTCGTAGAGGTTGTCGACACCCTGGAGGATGGTCGCCATCCGCTCCAGGCCCATCCCGGTGTCGATGTTGCGGGCCGGCAACTCACGCTCGATCGGATAGTCGTACCCGGCGCCCTCGCCCCGCTCGTACTGCATGAAGACGAGGTTCCAGACCTCGAGGTAGCGCTCCTCGTCCGCGATCGGACCGCCCTCACGGCCATAGGCGCAGCCGCGGTCGAAGTAGATCTCGCTGCACGGCCCGCACGGCCCGGGCACGCCCATCGACCAGAAGTTGTCCTCCTTGCCGCGGCGCTGGATGCGCTCGGCGGGCAGCAGCTTGCGCCAGATCCCCTCGGCCTCGTCGTCGTCGAGGTAGACCGTCGCCCACAGGTCGTCGGCCTTGAAGCCGAACCCTTCGGTGAGCAGCTCGAAGGCGAACGGGATCGCCTCGGCCTTGAAATAGTCGCCGAACGAGAAGTTGCCGCACATCTGGAAGAAGGAGGCGTGCCGCGCGGTGTGCCCGACATTCTCGATGTCGACCGTCCGGACACATTTCTGCACGCTGGCCGCCCGCGGCCACGGCGCCGGGAGATCCCCGAGAAAATAGGGCTTGAAAGGCACCATGCCGGCGTTGACCAGCAGCAACGTCGGATCCTGGGCCACCAGTGAGGCGCTCGGGACGACGGTGTGCCCGCGCCGGGCGAAGTGGTTGAGAAAGCGGCTACGGATCTCGGCCGTGTCCATCGGGTTCACGTCGTCCAGACTCGTGGGAAGAGGTTCGACATCCCGGGGTGGCGTGCTGTGGTCGGGCGCGCCTTCCGGGCTGCGGTGAGGGCGGGTGCCCCCGGCCCGCGGGCAAGGGAGTCCTCAGGGCCGCCGGGCGCCGGGGACGAGCCGCATCGTGCGTTCGGCGTCGTCGAGGTCAGCGGGGTAACGCGGCGCGCCGGAGCCGGCGACCCGCGCCGCGGTGTCCCGGGGCGGGGCAGCCCCGACCGCGTCGCCTCGATCCGCTTCGTCCGGATCACCGTCGAGGCCGAGCGCGACACGGATCTCCTCCTCCCGCTCGGCCGCGGCCTCGCGCACGTCCGCGAGGAACTCCTGTACCGACTGTACGAGAGAGCCGGCCAGACTCGTCGGTGTCAGGGAGGCTGCGGCCTTAGCCACCTGGCGCACCACCACGACGCCGGCCGCCGCCCCGAAAGCGAGATAGAAGATCCTCGACATCTACCGGCCTCCCCGACGCCCGCCCGCCGCGCCGGCGGCCGTGGACACCGACGGGGTCTTCTCGCCCGCGGGCTGCGGGCCGCCGCGCCCGGCCGGCCGCCGCGCCGCCTTCTCGGCCTTCATCTGGGCCGTCACCCGGGACTCGACCTCCGAGCGGGTCCGCTTGGCCGCCGCCTTGCGCACGCCGTAGCTGAACGCCGCGACGCGCACCATCGGGCCGCCGAGCGTCGCCGCGAACAACGACGTCAGCGAGGAGACGTTGGTCGTGATCGACTGCACGTTCGCCGTGATCGCGTCGACCCGGTCGAGTTCCTTGTTGACATGCGAGAGCGCCAGATTGACCTCGTCGACCGTCGCGCCGGCCTGCCTGACCCGGGCGGTTCCCTCGTCGAGGGCGAGACCGGTCTGACGTACCCGGGCCGCGGCCTCATCGAAGATCTTACCGAGCTTGAGCAGGACGTAACAGCCGAAGAGGACGAGCACCGCGAACGCGCCCGACGCGATCAGGCCCGCGACCGCACCACCGGACATATGTGCTCCTGCCTCCATCGTCGTTGGGCCGGTCCCACCCCACCCGATTCGATCCGCCGTGCCGCGGGCGCCACCCAGCCGACGCTCCTGGAGTGACCTTACCGAGACGGCTACCGGGGCCACGGGTAGCCCCCACGAGAGGAGTCAGGACGGCGAGGAGGGCGGTGGGGAGGGCGGTGGGGACGAGCCCGGGGACGGCGGTGGGTCACCGCGCACGACGCCACGCAGCTCATGGACCCGATCGGCCGCGCGGCGCTCGAAGCCGTTACCGCTCGGCTGGTAGTAGTCGGTCGAGGTCAGCCCGTCCGGCGGGTACTGCTGACGCACGACGTTGCCGGGGGCCTCGTGCGGGTACCGGTAGCCCGCGCCGTGGCCGACCCGCCGCGCGCCGCGGTAGTGGGCGTCGCGCAGATGCGCGGGCACCGGTCCGGCCCGCCCGGCACGAACATCCGAGGTGGCGGCGTCGATCGCCCGGATCACCGCGTTCGACTTGGGCGCCAGCGCCAGGTGGATGACCGCCTGCGCGAGCGCCAGGCGGGCCTCGGGCAGGCCAACGAACTCCAGCGCCTGACTGGCCGCGACCGCGACACCGAGCGCGCCCGGATCGGCCATGCCAATATCCTCACTGGCAAGGATGATCATCCTCCGGGCGACGAACCGGGGATCCTCGCCGGCCTCCAGCATCCGCGCGAGGTAGTGGAGGGCCGCGTCGACGTCGCCGCCCCGCATCGACTTGATGAAGGCACTGATCACGTCGTAGTGCTGGTCCCCGGACCGGTCGTAGCGCACTGCGGCTCGGTTGACGGCCCGCTCCAGCAGGTCGAGATCGAGCCGTGGCCGCGGGTTGACGAACGCCTCGGCGTCTGCCCCGGCATCGGCACCCGCTCCGGCCTTCCCACCCGGTCCGGACTCGCACTCATGGGCTTCGAGCAGCGCCTCGGCCCCGGCCTCCAGGGTGGTGAGGGCCCGGCGGGCGTCACCTCCGGCAAGGCGGACCACGTGCTCGCGGGCCTCGTCGGACACCGACAGCCGCCCGTCGTACCCACGCGGGTCGCGCAGCGCCCGGGTCAGCACCCCGCGGATGTCGTCGTCGGTCAGCGGCTCCAGCGTCAGCAGCAACGACCGGGACAGCAGGGGGCTGACCACGGAGAAGAAGGGGTTCTCGGTGGTGGCGGCGACCAGAGTGACCCAGCCGCGCTCGACCGAGGGCAGCAGCGCGTCCTGCTGCGTCCGGGTGAACCGGTGCACCTCGTCGATGAACAGCACCGTGCGCGCACCGGACGTTGACAGCGTCTCGCGAGCCTCGTCGATGACGGCGCGGACATCCTTCACGCCGGCGGTGACCGCGGACAACTCCCGAAAGCGTCGCCCGGTCGCCCTCGACACGATGTGCGCCAGCGTGGTCTTGCCGGTGCCGGGCGGTCCCCACAGCACGACCGAGGTGGTTGCGCCCCCCTCGACCAGCCGGCGCAGCGGGCTTCCCGGCCCGAGTAGATGCCGCTGGCCCACGACCTCGTCCAGGGTCCGTGGCCGCAGCCGGGCGGCGAGCGGAGCCGCGCGGTCCACCCCCGGACCGCCGCCACGCCGATCCCGGAGAGCGGCGAACCCCGAGGCGGAGCGGGACGCCGTCCCGGCCTCCGACGCGTCGGACGCCCCGGCACCAGCCCCGGCACCATCGGAGAGATCGGCGTCGAACAGGCTCACCCGTTCACCGTACGACCGTCGTACGACCGCTGGGAGGCACGATCAGCCCGGAGCACGGCAGACGGCGGCCTCCGACGGCGGCCTCCGACGGCGGCTCACCGAAGCAGGCATATTACATACAACGGTATAAGTGTCTTAAATTGGCCCTTAAGCCTACGCCCATTCCCCCGACCACACTCGGACCACCAGAGCTTCATTGCCGATGCACCGGAACGCGGCCAATGCGCCGGAACGCGCGGCGAACGGGTAGTGCACCGCGCGCCATCCGGAACAATCCCCCGAGAGACCACGCTTCGTTCACGTCGGACACCGGACCTCAATGGCGCGCGTATTATCATTCAGCTAGTCCGTTCAGCTGCTCGACTGAGCACATGTGCCGCCTTCGTGGTAATGCACGGTGTTCCGGACGGAACCGCGCCCGAAACCAGGCCGGGAACCGGGCCGGATTACGAAATCGCCCTGACCAGCCCAGATCGCAACGACGGGCTACCGCCCCTCACCCGGGGCGGGTGCCCGCAGAACCCACCCTCGCCACGGCACAGCCACACCACACCGTCAGAACCGACCAGCTCACCCGGAGACCGAAACCCTGCCCCGGAGAGGTGTCATCCGATGACCGTGCTACAGCCGCCCCGCGCCCTCGGAAACCGTGCCGCCGCATCACGCGGGCACCGCTTCGACAAGAACAGCGCGATACCCGAAGCTCCGATCGCATCAGCCGAGCCGACCGGGCATCCGGTTCGGCTGGCCCGCCCGGGGGAGACGGACGACCGCGAGTCGCGCCCCGCCCGGGACACCACCACGACAATCACCCGAACCGGCACCCCCGGCATCGGCGGCATCACCGCCACCGGCCCCGGCCACCCCCTGCCCACCCCCCTGCTAGCCACCAACCGCGTCGGCCAACACGTCCGCGTCCCCAAGACCGCCGAACTCGTCGCCGCCCACCTACGCCGCCAGATCGTCCGCGGCGAACTCCAAGAAGGCGACGCCCTACCCCCCGAAGCCGTCCTCATGGAACAGTTCGGCGTCTCCCGCCCCACCCTGCGCGAAGCCTTCCGCGTCCTCGAATCCGAAGCCCTCATCTCCGTCCGCCGCGGCGCCCACGGCGGCGCCCGCGTCCACACCCCCAACGGCGACGTCGCCGCCCGCTACACCGCCCTCGTCCTCGAACACCGCCACACCACCCTCGCCGACATCCACACCGCCCACACCCACCTCGAACCCACCGCCATCCGCCTCCTCGCCACCACCGCCACCGACCACACCCTGACCACCCTCACCGCCCACCTCACCGCCACCGACCACGCCCTGACCACCCCCACCCCCGACCCCACCGACATCCACACCCGCCACCTGCGCTTCCACACCCTGCTGCTCGACACCACCACCAACCACACCCTCACCATGATCACCAGCATGCTCCGGCACATCCTCGACGCCACCACCCCCGACACCCCCACCCCCATCCCCGACCTGCCAACCCTGCGCCACCAGCACACCACCCACCACCAGCTCCTCACCCACCTCACCCAGCACGACCCCGACGCCGCCGAAACCCTCTGGCGCCACCACCTCACCACCACCCCCCACACCCCCCACCAACCCACCACCCCCCTCGACCTCCTCGGCTGAGCAGGGGCGTAGCCGGCCGCCCGGGAGACCGATTCCGCGGCCGGTCACCATCGGCCCACGCCCGGTTCGCCCGTCGAGATCCGCTGTACGCTGCGCGGCATGGGATCTGGGCGGGTACGGGTTCGATTCGCGCCATCTCCCACCGGCATCTTCCATGTGGGTGGGGCGCGGTCGGCGCTGTTCAACTGGCTGGTCGCGCGGCGCGCCGGCGGCGACTTCGTGCTGCGCGTCGAGGACACCGACGCGTCCCGCAACCGGCCGGAGTGGACCGACGGCATCATCAGCGCGCTGGACTGGCTCGGCATCAGCCCCGGCGGGTACGAGGGTCCGGTGCTGCAGTCGTCGCGCGCCGACCGGCACCGGGCCGCGGCCGAACGGCTGCACGCCGAGGGTCTCGCCTACTACTGCGACTGCACCCGCGAGGCCCTGGCGGAACGCACCGGCAACGCGCAGCGCGGCTACGACGGATTCTGCCGGGACCGCGGGCTCGCCCCGGGTCCCGGCCGGGCGCTGCGCTTTCGCACGCCGGACGACGGCGTGACGATCGTCGAGGACCTCATCCGCGGCACGCCGGAGTTCCCGAACGAGACCATCGAGGACTTCGTGGTCGCGCGGGCCGACGGGTCGGCGGTGTTCCTGCTCGCCAACGTCGTTGACGACCTGGAGATGGGGATCACCCACGTCATCCGGGGTGAGGAACACCTGTCGAACACCCCTAAGCAGCAGCTGCTCTGGGCAGCGCTCGGCGCGGACGCGCCGCCGGTGTGGGCGCACGTCCCGGTGATCGTCAACGAGAAGCGCCAGAAGCTGTCGAAGCGGCGCGACAAGGTGGCGCTCGAGTCCTACCGGGACGAGGGATACCTGCCCGCCGCCATGAAGAACTACCTGATGCTGCTCGGTTGGGCCCCGCCCGGCGAGGACGAGATCGTGCCCTGGGAAACGATCGAGTCCACCTTCGACCTTGCCGACGTGAAGCCATCGCCGGCGTTCTTCGACGAGAAGAAGCTCAAGGCGTTCAACGGTGAGTACATCCGGCGGCTGAGCGTCGCGGAGTTCATCGAGGCGGTCCGGCCCTGGCTCTCGGCGCCGGCCGCGCCGTGGGAGCCGGCCGCGTTCGACGCGGACGCGTTCGCAGCCCTCGCCCCCTTGGCGCAGAGCCGGGTCTCCGTGCTGTCGGAGATCGTGCCGATGGTCGACTTCCTCTTCCTGCCGGAGGCACCGATCGACGACGCGGCCTGGGCCAAGGCGATGAAGGGGCCGGCGGCGGAACTGCTCGCCGACGTCCACGACCTCTACGACAAGATCGAGTGGGAAGCCGAGACGTTGAAGGCCGGACTCACCGAGGTGGGCGAGCGGCACGGTCTCAAGCTCGGCAAGGCGCAGGCACCGGTGCGGGTCGCCGTGACCGGGCGGAGCGTGGGACTGCCCCTGTTCGAGTCGCTGGAGGCGCTCGGCCGGGAGACCACCCTGCGGCGGCTTGCCGAAGCGCGGGAACGGCTCACCGGCGGCTGACCTCACGCCGGTCCACGACAGCCTCGCGCGCACGCCGGTCCACAACGGCTTCGCGCGGCGGGCAGGGCTGAGCCCGGGTCGCGGCTGGGACGGGCCGCGACCCGGGCTGGGGAGACCCACCAGAAGCCGGGGTTACCTCTGGTGGATGAGGCTGCTTCAGTTCGCCAGCCGGGCGACAAGGACCAGCACACCCCGCTGGGCCTAAGAGATCCTTAAAACGAGCTCAAGACAAGCTGTGATCTTGCCGTCACGAGATGCCTCTCGATAGTGATCATTCCGCGATGTCGGGATATTGCCGCCAAGCGGGAGTCCACCGAACTTAGGGCTCACCGTGACCCTGGGTGGCTGATCCTCGGGGCGTGCGCTGGCGCGGGCTCAGCCCGGACCAGTCGTCCGCCCAGGCCGCCAGCGGTTCCAGCACTCCCTGCAGGCGACGGCCGTGCGCGGTCAGCCGGTACTCGCCGACCTCGTCCACCTCGACGAGGCCGGCCTCGCGCAGCTCCCGCAGGCGTTGGGTCACCTGGGCCTGCGGCGCGTCGAGCCGCGCCACGAGCGCGCGGAACGGCAGGGCCGTCCCGCGCAGGTTCCAGTAGACGGCGAGGGCGAAACGCCGACCCAACAGGTCCACAAGACCGGCGAGGGCGGACGGTGCGCCGTCCGAAGTCTCGGGATGACCGGAGGCGTGCGGTCGTCCCGGCCCGTTCGGCCTCGCCTGCCTCATCGGCATGTCCCGCCGGGACCGCTCATCGGTGGTCTCCGGGGTCTCCGGGGTCTCCGGGGTCTCCGGCGCGAGGGTGCCTCGATCAGCGGGCACCGACCGAACCGACGCCGTTGGATCCGACACCGTTGGATCCGACACCGTTGGATCCGACACCGTTGGATCCGACACCGTTGGAGCTGTGCGAGCCGAGGGGAGCGAACAGCCTGGTCGCGGACTGCCCGGCATGGGCACCAAGCAGGTCCCGGGCCTTCTGGTAGACGGTGGCCGCCTGCGCGGAGACGAGTCCCGCCACGCTCTGGACCTCCGGGCGCTCCTGGAGGTCACGGACCTGCCGCATGATGGCGTCGTAGTGCTCCCGGCCGGCCCGGGCGCCGAGGACGTATCCGAGACCGAGGGCCAGGATGACGCTGGGCCTGATACGCATGTTGCCTCCCAGGAGACCGAGGGACGTGCAGGCGGATGGCCGCCGGCCGCTTGACGTTGTGCCGTCGGGTTGATTCCTACCCCACGTCCAAGACCGCCCGAACCTCAGGTAGGCTGACGACGTCAGATGCACGGCACCCGATCCCGCGTAGCTCAATTGGCAGAGCAGCCGGCTGTTAACCGGCAGGTTATAGGTTCGAGTCCTATCGCGGGAGCATGTTTGCCCAGGTCAGGGCCTATCTTAGCAAGATCTTAAAGATCTTGAAATAAAGATCACCCCAACTTTACCCCCATGATTCTTTTCCTGTCTGGGTCTGTCTGTATGACGTCATCCGTTTGATCACCAGACCCCCTCCGGGTGGCCACCTGTTCCTGTCGGGATGGCCTGGAGGGGTCGTATGGAAGCGCAGGTCGCGCGGTGCGCGGGCCTGGATGTGCACAAGGACGAGATCGTCGCCTGCGTGCGGATGGCCGAGGCGCCGGGTGGGCCGGTCCAGGTGCAGCTGCACACCTTCGGGGCGACGACCGTGGAGTTGCTGGCGCTGCGGGACTGGCTGACCGGTCTGGGGGTGACCCGGGTCGGGATGGAGTCGACGCCTGATTACTGGCGTGTACTGGCGACCGGTCTTCCACATTCTCGAGGACGCGATCGGTGAGTGCTGGCTGCTCAACGCCCGGCACATGCACAACGTCCCCGGCCGCAAGACGGACGCGGCCGACGCCGCGTGGATCGCCGAACTCGTCGAGTACGGGCTGGTCCGCCCGTCGTTCGTGCCGCCGCAACCGATCCGCCAGCTGCGGGATCTGACCCGCTACCGCAAGGCGCAGATCGAGGAGCGGACCCGCGAGGTCCAGCGCCTGGACAAGGTTCTGCAGGACGCGGGGATCAAGCTGTCGTCGGTGTCCTCGTCGATCCTGACGGTGTCCGGCCGGGCGATCCTCGAGGCGATGATCGCCGGTACCACCAACCCGGAGGTACTCTCCGAGCTCGCCCGCGGCCGGCTGCGCGCCAAGATCCCGGCGTTGCGGGAGGCGCTGAACGGGTTCTTCACCGGCCACCACGGTCTGATCATCGGGGAGATCCTCGCGAAGCTGGACTATCTCGATGAGGCGATCGACCGGCTCTCGACCGAGATCGACCGGGTGATCGCCCCTTTCGAGGCGAAGGTCGACCTGCTGGACACGATCCCCGGGGTTGACCGCCGCATGGCCGAATGCCTGCTCGCCGAGATCGGCCCGGACATGTCGGTCTTCCCGACCGCCGGCCACCTGGCTTCCTGGGCCGGGCGCTGCCCCGGCCAGCACGAGTCCGCCGGCAGGTCCAAGGGCGGCAAGACCCGCAAGGGCTCGAAGTAGCTACGCCTCAACCTGCACGAGGCCGCCCGCGCCGCCAGCCGCACCAAGAACAGCTACCTCAACGCCCAATATCACCGGATCAAAGCCCGCCGCGGCCCCGCCAAAGCCAGGGTCGCCGTCGAGCACTCGATCCTCGTCGCCGCCTTCCACATGCTCGACCGAGACGAGCCCTACCACGACCTCGGCGCCGACTACTTCACCCGACGCCGCGACCCCAACCGCCACGCCCAACGCCTGATCAGCCAGCTCGACGCCCTCGGCTACGACGCGGTCATCACCAGACGAACCGACCAGCCCACCGACACCAAGGCCGCGTGACCCGAGGCAGCGGACCACCACACCACCCGACCCAGCCCCGCCACGGCGCTGAGGCGGCACGCCCCATGTGGGTACGTCCCGATCAACGGTCACCCTGTTTTCCCTTTAGAGGCCCTGCTAGAACTAGCGGGCAGGGGTGCTAGACCCAGTAGCCGCTGGCAGGTGCACGCGGGCCACGGTGTCCCACCGGTAGGCGCGTTCCTCACGGCGCAGTTCGACCAGTGCCACGGTTCTGACCGCGACCCGGACGGATGGAAGCTCCCGGAGGTCTCTGACGGCCGCGATGATCGAATGGGCGTCGGTCGGGCTGTTGCAGTAGGCGATTCCGATGTGGGGTCGGAACCCGTGCGGCTTGGTCACGACCGCGGCGGGCCCGAGTACGGCCGTGGTCGCTTCGACGATCTTGCCCTGGATGGTGACCACCGGTGCCCAGGGCAGGACGCTGAAGCGGACGGCTCCGGAGGACCCAGCCAGCGGCCCCACAGCCAAGGAGAACGGCTCGACCTCGGTCAGCCGTACACACGTCTGCTCCACGGCTCTGTCGACGTCAGCCCGGCCGATCTGATCGGTGAACGCAAGACGTTGGAGCGTCAGATGCAGCCCGTCAGGCGGCACCGGGTCGAGGGCGGGCAGGCGTAGCCGCCGCTGGCACCGGTCGGCAAGGACGTGCAGCTCGGTTGCATCCTCGAAGGTCAGCATCCAGTGGTAGGAGCGGCGGCCGGGTGTCCAGCCCGGCCGGTCCCAGTGGTTTTCGAGCCGGTCGAGACCGGCGAAGCGGTGCCAGTCGTCCGCGACCGGGTCCGCGGTGCGTGCCGTGGTCACCGGTGTGCGCCGGTGGGGAGGGCGAGCGCGCGGGAAGCCTCCGCGAGTTCGGTGACCGGGCCGATCTGCTGCCACGGCTTGGCGCGGGTGACCAGCTCATGGCTACGACGTCGGACGGACTCGATCGGGTTGCCGGCCGTGGCGGTCAGAGCCTCGATGCCCAGGACGGCAGCCTGCTCCGGATCGGGGGAGTGGGACAGCAGCAGCGCGGTCGCGAGGTCGAGGCGGACGAGGCAACGGCTCCACATCGACGGGGATCGGTCTGCGACCTGAGCGGCCATGTCCGCATACTCCCGCGCCTGACCGGGCTCGCCCAGTGAGACATAGGCGGTCGCGGCGTTCGCGGCGATACGGGCGATGCTGTACGGCGCGAAGGAGATGCAGGGCGACATCCCGTCGGGCACCGGATGCTGTTCGGCGAGGTCGAACGCCTCGCCCACGGATCGGCCCACCCCGGCGCGGTCACCGAGCCGACCGAGGGCGCGTGCCTCCCCGTTCACAGCGAGGCGGATCACCTGGGCCGACCGGCCACCGACACGGCGACCCTCCCGGGCGAACTCCAGGGCAGCTCTGTAGTCCCCGGCGTAGTACTCACACAGGCTCTGCGTGCCGCCTATCCATGCCGTGAGGTCGTGGTGACCGACCAGCTCAGCGGTGTGGAGAGCCTCCAGACAGTAGGCGCGCGCGAGTCCGAACCGGCCGGTGTTCACCGCCATGTAGCCGAGTATTCCGGAGAGGCGACCGGCGATTTCGTAGAGCCGTTCACGCTGCCGGGGCGGCTGTCGTCCTTCCAGGAGGTTCTGAACCCGGCGGCGTTGCCTGAGTACCCGTGGTGCGAGTTTTTCCGGGCCGGCCCACTCGTACTCGTCCGCCATGGTCAGGAGCAGAACGTCGAAGTGGGCGAGAACGGCCGTGCTGACGTTGGATGCACCGAGCGTCTCGATCCGCTGCCCGATCTCCTCGACGGAATCCGATTCCTCGGGAAGGGCGGTCTGTTCCACGATGTTCGTCCGTGAGGCCTCCGGAGACTGGACGGCGCCGCGCGGTGCCAGCCCCATCAACATGCGGGCACGGTCGGGCAGGTCGAGCCCATCGGCGACGCGCTCGAACAACTCGAACTCGGCGGCGATTCGCTTGCCGTTGATGTACTTGCTGATATCTGACTGGGCCAGGCCGACGCGCATCCCGATCCCTGGCTGACTCGCCCCGGCGTACCGCTGTACCAGCCGGAAGAGGGAACCGATGTCCCTCATCTGCAGGCTCTCGGCGACCTGGGTCCGATCCCAGAATTCCGCCGGTATGACGAACGCGGACGGATCATGACGCACGTCGACTCACCCCGCCATCTGCCGCCATCTGTAGCTGATCGTAGTCGATGAGAGCCGGTCCAGGGCCGGAAAACGAGTGCTCGGCGCCATGCCTCGAAGCACTGCTCTTCGGGGACTGCGGCATGCCGCCGGGAACTGTCCTGCCGATCCCGTCCGGGTCATGATTACGGACATCGACACGACCTCCCCGATTTACCCACCGGACCATACGCCCGACCGGGGAGGCTCGCGAATCGATACCGGAATCAACGGAGAGCCCGAAAGGACAGTGAGCCATGCTCGCCACGAAACCCGAATACCCCGCAGCTTTCTCGGTGGAAATGAGCGAACCGTTCACGCCCACCTGGAACCGTCTCCCGGGCATCACGGTGAACGGGACCACGGTCACGGTCGAGCCGGACCGGTACTTCGTCCGTCGCAGTACCGCGCCGGTCTGGATGCTCGTCGACTGGGACCTGGTGACCGAGCGCCTGCTGTCGGAGGACGAGACCGAGGAGGCCGCTGTCGAACAGCAGACCTTGGAGTTCGTCCGTGCCTACGGTCAGCGGACGTCCGAGCCGGCGGACGTGCTGCGCACCGCCGACCGGGTCTACCACCACCTGTTCTCCGCCGAGCGGCTGGACGACCCCGACCTGTCCGACGTCACCGACGACGACCTGCGCATCCTGCGGGAGTCCGCGACGCTCGCGGCGCTGAACCGGGTCGAGCTGTCCGGGGAGATCGCCGACATCGGCCCGGCCTGGTTCTTCCCGGCCACCGCCCGCGTCGTCTACGACCTGGACGCGGACGGAGCCGAGCGGGTCGACGACCTGTACCACGGCGGCTTCTTCAACGAGTACCGCCGGGTGGAGGCGGTCAAGGCGCACGCTGCGCTCGGTTTCAGCCTCGCCCGTCCACATTACGATCTTGATCGATGCAGGATCAAGAGAGCCGTCACAGGCGCGGCCACAAGTGGACCACCGAGATCATAAAAGATTCACCTGCCGGTGGGTCGACAGCAACTCCTCGGGTTGCCACGCTGTGCAGCAGAGCCGACACGACGGTGCTGTGGGGGTGACCGGTGCGACTGGCGTCGTTCAACGTGGAAAACCTGTTCGAACGGATCCGGGCGATGGACCTGCCCACCTGGGACGAAGGCCAACCGGTCCTGGCCGCATTCGACCGATTCATCACCCTCGCCCAGCACGAGGTCTATACCGTTCAGAACAAGACCGACATGCTCGCCGACCTGGAAACGATGGAGATCCTGACCCGCACCAGCGAGGGTCGGCTGCAGCTCAACCGGGATCCACAGCCGCGGTGGGCCCGGCTTCGTGAGAACCGCGGGAACTTCCTCACCCAACCCCCCGGTAAGGACGCTGTGATCGACGCGACCGGGCGGCAGGATTGGATCGGCTGGGTCGAACTGGTCACCGGCCCCGTCGACGAGACCGCGATCCGCTCCACTGCCCAGGTCATCACGGACATCAACGCCGACGTTCTCGCCGTGATCGAAGCCGAAAACCGTCCGGCGCTGGTCCGGTTCAACACCAGTCTGCTCGCCGGCCTGTACGCCCACGTGATGCTCGTCGACGGCAACGACCCCCGCGGCATCGACGTCGGCCTGCTGGCCAAACCCGGCCACACGATCGGCTCGATCGTCAGCCACGTCGACGACCCCGACCCGGCCCGCCCCGACCGGCCGCTGTTCAGCCGCGACTGCCCCGCCTACGAACTGCACACCCCCGCCGGCAACACCATCTGGGTACTGCCGAACCATTTGAAAAGCCAGTCCTGGACCTCCGGAAACCCCGACCCGCTACGCCGCCGGCAGGCCCACCGGGTGGCGGAGATCTACACCGCGCTCCGCGACGCCGGCGCCCGGTACATCGCCGTCGTCGGTGACCTCAACAAGCCACCCCCGCCCGCGTTCCCCAGCCTCGAACCCCTCCTCGGCCCCGACAGTCCACTCGTCGACGCCGCCAGCCGGGCCGGATTCGACACCGGCCCCCGACCCGGTACCTTCCAGTCCTGCACCGCCCGTAACCGACTCGACTACATCCTGCTCTCCCCCGACCTCGCCGACCGGATGACCGGCGGGCAGATCGTCCGCACCGGCCTGTGGGGCGACCCCGACAACAAACACCCATCCGCCCAGTGGGTGATCCACCCCAAGATCACCCGAGCCGACCAGGCCGCCTCCGATCACGCCGCCCTTTACGTCGACCTCGATATCTAAAAACACCGCGGCATCTAGAACACCAGGCGACACTCTGTTGTGCCGCTGAGCGGACGCCTGCCCCGCCGCTCGATTTGACCCCGCCCCCGAACCATCCGAGGAATCGCCAGCAGAGGTGGGCGATGTCGTGGATGCGTTCGCCCGGTGCGGCGAGGTCCCAGTCGTCGCCGTGGTCGAACGGAACCACGAACCCGGCGCAGCCGTACTCTCGACCGATCCGGCGAGCGGCCCGGGTCGGCGACCGCGGCCGGGTCCGCTCCCACCCGCGGCCTCGACGACTGCCAGGTCCGCGACTACCGGGCCCGGTACGCGCACATCACCTTGTCCAGGCTCGCCTACCGATAGTCGCCCTACAGCACAGTTTATCACTCCAGCCAGCCGCTAGAGATCGCTGTCCGTACGACACGTCGGTGGATGCCACTCGTATCTTCCGAATACTCTTCCGAATACTAGACTTAAGTTATGAAAATAGCCCATAACGCCCCACTGTGAGATAGCCAACACCGTAGAGACTTCAACGGAGGTTGACGGTCACCGGAAGCGCTGGTCAGCCCGCTGCGGGCACAGATTACTTGCTATTAAGCAGCAGCATAATTTTTCTTCTCAACAACCAATGGCCCCTCCTTCCTCGTAGACCTCGCCAGTTGGTTGTGGTTAGACTGACGACCGAGCGATTCCAGGAGACGTTACAAGAACAGTAAGTCGCGGCTTCGCCTACTTGACGGCACGGATGCGACGCATGGCGACACGGGGGGTGCGACAACGTAGCGCTGGAGTGCGCAACGGCCGCTACTGTAACTACAGTAAGCGCGCCCAGGCCGCGCGCATGCCTGGAGAATCACGGCCGGCCCGGCCCTGTCGAATTCATCCACAGCTGATGATGATGATAATCAGAAAAACGATCATTGACGCGGGCATGCACGCCGTTCCACGGAATATCGACGGGCATCGCTGGCATATTTCTAATACCAAAAGGTCGTTGACAGCTCCTACCAGTGATCCGGCCGCATCGCCATGCGGACATTCCCTGCTGGAAAAGGAAGTAGATGACTGCGCAAACCGCACGACGGGTGCTTTTGACGGGGGCGTCGGGCGTGCTCGGTCAAGAGCTCCTGAGCCAGTTGAAAAGAGTTCCTGACATCGAGCCGGTGTGCCTGGTGCACCGCACCGTCCTGGCCGACCAGACGATTACCACCGTGCGCGGTGACATCGCTCGTCCACAACTCGGCCTGGATGGATCGGAGTACCGATCCCTGGTCGACAGCGTGGATGCGGTGGTGAATTCAGCCGCCGTGGTCGCATTCAACGGTACCGAGAGGACATTAAGGTCGATCAACGTCGAGGGAACTTCGCGGATAGCGCAGCTGGCCGCGGCGGCAGACGCACCCCTCTACCATGTGAGCACCGCCTACATTGGCGCCCGCAGCGACGGCGCCGGCGAGTCCGGTGCTCGCTACGCCAGCAGCAAGCGCGAGGCCGAGGACGTAGTGCGCGGCGCGGGGGTCCCCTATGCCATCCTCCGGCCCTCGATCATCGTCGGCCACTCCGATACCGGTGCCATAGCCAGCTTCCAAGGCTTCTACCAGATGGTGGCCAGATTCCTGCACGATAAACTACCGATAATACCCTTCTCCCCGGACTCTCGGATCGATCTGGTGCCCGTTGATTATGTAGCCGAGGCAGTTGTTGCCGCTGTACGTAAGGAGGCGCTGGGCAGCGAACTCTGGCTCGCTAATGGGCCGGCGGCACTGACCCTCACCGACGTCGTTGACATGGCGCTCGATATTGGCCGTGATTTTGGCTATCCGGCCAAGCCCCCGATGCTGATATCCGGTACTGTCCTGGATGAATCCGCCATCACGGATCCGGCACTATACGCGGGGATAATGAAGGCAGTAGCCTATTTCTCTGCATACGTCCGCTCAAGCCTGATACTGCCGACATCGGCTGATGAGCTCGCCGCCCTCGGCGTCCGGCCGCTCCCCGACGCCAGGACGGTCGCGGATCGGAGCATGCGCTACTGGGCGGCCCGCGACGCTCGGTCGAACCAGGGCACGACAAAGATCGACCGAGCGGCCGTTGCTGGGAGCAGCCGGCCGTGACCCGTAGCAGCAGCACAGGGGTCGCACAGACGCGATCCGTCGCGGAGCCCACTTTGGACGTGCTGACCCGGCACGCTCACAACCCATCTGCATACCTGGCGCTGAACGAAGGAAATCTGACGTTCGAGGTGGATGGAATCGACGGCGTCGTCATCTACCGGCCAAGCGGGAGGTTCCTGATCCAGTTCGGCGGAGTCTTCGCGCCGCCGGACCAGCAGGCTGAGCTGCTGACTGAGTTCGTCCGTTGGGCCAGGCAGAACCGCCGTCGGGTGATTAGCGTCCAGCTGATGCCCGAAGATACTGACATCTACCTGCGTGCCGGTTTTGGCGTGAACCAGCTCGGCGCCTCCTACGCCCGTTCACTGGACGGGTTCAGCATGTCGGGGAAACATTTCGTGAAGATCCGGAATAAGATCTCTCGAGCTAATCGGGACGGCGTCCGGGTACGCGAGGTGGCGGCGGTCCGTGAGCGGACGCCGCAGCTGATGGAGGCACTGAACGAGGTGGACTGGGTATGGTTGAAGGCAAAAGGTTTTGGCGTCGCCGAGATCGACTTTATGATCGGCCAACGGGGCGGTTGGGCCGAGCGCAGGCGCCGGTTGTTCGTTGCCGAGCACGCCGGCCGGCTGGTGGGCTACCAGGTATTCTCGCCGGTCTTCGGGCGGCACTCCGGTTGGCTGCATGACCTGAGCCGGCGGATACCGGACGCTCCCACCGGAGTCAGCGAGCTGATCCTGTCCACGGCCGTACGGCAGTTCGTCGGGGAGAAGACGCCGTACCTGCACTTTGGTCTCACTCCCTTCACTTCGCTCGATCCGAAACATCGACTTCCTGGACACAGCCCCTTCGTGGACCGTTTCGTGCGCTGGCTCGGCACTCGCGCCGAGTGGATCTACCCCGCCCAGTCCCAGGTGGCATACAAGCTGAAGTGGCAACCAGACCTGATCCAGCCGGAGTATGTCGCGTTCCAGGACGGCGTCTCGCTCTCCGCCGTCTGGCGGTTGATGCGGGTGACGAAGGCCGTCTCGCTGCGCCGGGGCAGGAAGAGCGTCACACGTCGCCCAGCGAGTCCCCATGAGTGATAAAATTCTTTCTCGCGATGCCGGAAATAAAGATCAAGTCCTTCGCTCCGCCCCGAACGCGGTCCCGAACGGGAGCGGGACGGCGAAGTCGGGGGTGACCGGGTCCGGTCGGGTCCCAGGCCGGCGGCTCCCGCGTTACGAAGCGCGGCCCGTGCTTGTCGCCTGCGTTGTGTTCGCCATCCTCGGAACGCTACGTATTGCCGGCGCGTTCGACGAGTGGCTCATGGTGTTCTCTATCGTGCTCACCCCGTTCGCGCTGTTCGTCGTGCCGCGGCGAATGTGGTCGGATGTCGGCGTGCAGGCCATATCCTCGCCACGGCAGTTGGCCCGCGGGATCGGGGTGGTGACCGCCGGCTACCTGCTGACCCTCGTCGCCTGCCTGACGCTGCTCGGGCGGGGTGAGGACAACTGGGCGGCCCTGCTGCCCGGCCTCTTCCGCGAGATGTTCCCGGGCTCTCCGGCGCTCGCCTATATCTCCTTGTTCCTCTGTATGGGTTTGCTCGTCCCGATCGCTGAGGAGGTCTTCTACCGAGGCGTGCTGCTGCACGCCGCCTCCCGGCGCATGGGGCTCTGGAGGTCCGTCGTCACGGTCAGTGCCGGCTGGGCACTCGTGCACCTCGGCGATTACGGACTCAATCCTTTCAACCCGCTGGTCCTGGCCGGGATGATCCCCTCGGTCTTCGTGATGGGCCTCGCCCTGGGTTATTGCCGGATGGTGACGGGATCGGTGGTCGGTACGACCATCGCGCAGGGTGTGGCCAACGTTCTGTTCACCATCTGGGCAATCTCGCTCTAACGTGATCGGAGAAGGCGAGATGGCTGCCAGCCAGGACGCGGTCGAGACGAACTCCACCGCGGTTCGCCACGACGTATTCAAGGTGACCGCCGCGACCTGTGGCGCGCTGTTCGTGGACAGCCTGCTCTACAGCATCGTGGTACCTGTCCTGCCGAACTACGCGGACCAGTTCGATGTGGGGTCGGCCGGGGTGAGCCTGCTGTACGCCGCGTACGCGGTCGCCCTGCTGGCGGGGACTCCCCTGATGGGCCGGGTCGGCGACCGGTTCGGGCATGAACGGCCATTCCAGGTCGGTGCCGCCGGTCTGCTGATCTCGACGGTCGGTTTCGCGCTGGCTCGTAGTTATCCCGAACTTCTGGCTGCCCGCACGCTCCAGGGAGTCGCCGCGGCGGCGCTGTGGACGAACGGAATCGCTCTGCTCGCCCAGCGGGTGCGGCCCCCCAGGGCCGGCGGCGCGATGGGAGCGGCGATGTCCAGTATGTCCGTCGGTATGGTCGCTGGCCCAGTGATCGGCGGGCTGCTGGCCGAACGCTTCGGCGACGCGGCGCCGTTCGTGGTGTGCACGGTGCTCACCGCGGTACTCGCCGCCGTCCTGCCGTGGCTGGTCCGCGGCGCCGCGCAGCCGGTACGTGAGCAGCAGCCATCCGGCTGGCGTTCGCTCCTGCCGACCCTGCTCGCTGTCGCCTTCGGAGCGGCGACGCTGAGCATGCTGGAACCGCTGCTCCCGCTGCACCTGGCCGACCGGTTCGGCAGCGGCCCGGCCACGCTGGGTCTGATCTTCGGGGCGGCGACGCTGGCGCACGGGCTCGCCGGGGTGCCGGTCGGCCTGCTTGGGGACCGGCGGCCGGATCTGCCGTTGATCCCGGGCGGGTTGCTGGGGATGAGCGCCGTCCTGCCGCTGCTCCCCAGGTTCGACGTTGGCTGGACGACGGTGCTGCTGGTGACGTTCGCCGTTTGCTTCTCCTTTGTCCTCATCCCTGCGCTGGGGATTCTCACCGCAGCGGCGGAACGGCGGGGGGTCGGGCATGGGGCCATCTTCGCGATGTTCAACATCGCCTATGCCGTGGGGATGATGAGCGGCCCTCTGCTCGGCGCGCTGGGTACCGGCTTCAGCAGCGTCACCACCGCGCTTACCGGCATGGCGGCGGTTCTCGTCCTGGGCGCCGTCCTGATCCTGACCGCGGCGCAGCGCCGCTCCGTCACCTGACGTCCGAGCCAGGATGCCCGGCTGCGGTCGGGCATCCACCTCACCGAAAAGACATCCCGTCCTTCTGCTCGCGATCCACTGGGAGTTGCTATGAGCCGAGCCGGTCTGGCGCTGCGCGCCGCCCGTCTCCTACTCACCCGCGCCGTTGCCGACACCACACCTGATTACGACATCGCCAGCAGCACCTATGACGAGGCGTTCACCGCCCTCATGGGCCCGAACTCGACGGCGATGCTGGACCTGGTGGGGATCGCCCCGGGGATGGACGTCATCGAGCTGGCATGCGGCACGGGTCACCTGTCCGAACAGATTCGGATCCGGCAGCAGGGCCTCGGTTCGCTGCGGGTGATCGAGAAGTCCCCGGGGATGCTGGCCGTCGCGAAGGCCAAGATGGAGACGCTCGGCCAAGCCTCCAAGGATGTCAGCTGGCAGCAGGGCGACATGCTGGAGTTCCTCAAGGCCCAGGCGACCAACAGCGCCGACGCGATCGTCTGCGGTTGGGCGATCTGCTATAGCAAGCCCTCCCAATTGTTCCGCGAGGCGCGGCGGGTGCTCCGCCCAGGAGGTCGGATCGGCATCATCGAGTCCCGCGCGGACGCATTGGCCTCGCTGCGCAAGGCTTTCGAAGACGTCGTCGCGGACGAGCCGACTCTGCTCACCGCGATGGTGCGGGTGGCCCTGCCGAAGGACGCCGAGACGGTGGCCAGGTGGATGCGCAAGGGCGAACTGCGGGTAATCAACCAGTATGAGGGTGAACAGCGCTGGCCGGTGGCCACCGCCGAGGAAGCCGTAGAGTGGGTGGAACGGTCCGGCGCCGGCGCCGGCTTCCGGGACTCGTTCGACATGTCCCGCGAAGACGACGTCAGAGGCAAACTGACAGAGGCGCTACGCAAGCAGGCCAGCCGGCCGGGGGGCCTCACACTCCTCCATCCGTTCGTCGTGGTCGTCGCCGAGACCACACCGGAGCCGGCAGCTCCCGTCCAGCCGGGCGTCACCAAGGCGAATGGGATCCAGTGAACTCTGGGACTGGCGGGATCGGATCGGAGTCGACGCCTTCCCCTTCCGCCCATCCGGTGCTGGGACGGATCGCCCGGGCCGTGGTCAGACACCCCGTGGTCGTCATCGTCCTCTGGCTCGTCGCTATCGGGGCCTGCGCGCCGTTCGCGCTCAAGCTCTCCGAGGTACAGTCCCGGCAGGGCAGCTCGAAGATCGTGCCCGGCTCGGTCGGCGACGCCGTAGCGCAACGGCTCGTACAGGCATTCCCGCATCACTCCGAGCGGGAAACCCTCATCGTGCTCAGTGCGCCCGATGTGACCGCCGCGAGTTCGCGGCGGCTGATGGGCATGCTGGACGCCTCGCTACAGCCACTCGTCCACGATGGCTCAGTCATGAGCACGACGTCGCCGTACACGCTGCACCGCGACGCTCTCCTGGCCGCGATGCGCCACGTGCTCGCGCCGGCGGGTACGCCGCCACCGAGCACCGAGGAGGCCATGGGCCGCCTGGCCCAGGCGCGGGCCACGGGTCAGGTGCCCGCGGCGCTGGTTCCACTCCTGCAACGGGCCGCACGTACCGACCAGGCGGAATGGCCGAAGCTGGCCGGCACGCTGGCCGAGGAGACGGACTGGGCGGACTTCCCCGTGCCGGTGGACGCCGCCAGCCTGATCTCCGATGACCACAGGGCGTCACTCGTTACCGTCGCCTACTCGAGGCATGGACCTGACCCGGACCTGACAGCGCTGCGCCGCACTGTGGCCGCGGACATAGCCCGGCTGGGCCCGGCCTCCCCGGTGCACGCCGCCGTCACCGGCGAACTGGCACTGATCAAGGACACGTACGACAAGGCCGAGGCCGACAACGCGAAGATGGAGTACGCGGCTTACATCATCATCATCATCGTTCTGCTGCTGTTCTTCCGTGCCGTCGTTCCGGCAGTCCTCACCCTGACGATGATCGGGCTCGCCATGACGATCAGCCAGGCATGGCTGTACGCCGTCGGCAGCCAGGTGGAACTAACCCAGTTCACCACGACAATCATGACCTTCGTCATGCTCGGTGCTGGCGTCGACTACAGCATGTTGCTGTCCTCCAGATATCGGCAGGAACGCCTGGCTGGCCGCGACCCGAAAGAAGCCGTCGTCAACGCCACCATCCACGCCGGTGAAAGCATTGCCCTCGCGGGAAGCACCGTCATCCTCGCGTTCGCCGCAACCCTGCTCTCACCGGTCGACTGGATCCCGCCGCTCGGCTATGGGGGGCTCGCGGGCATCCCGGTGATGCTGCTGGCCGCACTGACGATCACACCGGCGCTGCTGGTTCTGCTGGGCGACAAATTCTTCCTGCTCGGTGTCCGGCCGCTCACGGATATGGAGTCCAAGGGCTGGCTGACCAACCTGCTGCGACGGCTGGCCGTGCTGCCGCGACGGGCACCCGTCGCCGTCGTCGCGGTGTTCGTGCTGGCGACGATCCCCATCATTGTCCTCCTGGGATCCCACCGGCTGACCTCCGACCCGGTCGCGCTGAGCCCGGACACAGACGCCCGCCGCGGCTACAACCTTATCGCCGAACACTGGCAACCCGGCCTGCTGCAGCCGACGACCGTCGTCGGTGACATCGGCGACAACGGTCACCGAGGCGACACTCTCACCCTTGCCGGCTGGCAGCGACTGGACAGCCTAAGCGACGCGATCGCCCGCACTCCCGGCGTGGTCTCCGTTTCGAGCCTGTCCCGCCCCACGGGCACGAAGCTGTCCTGGGAGGACACGTCGGCGCTACCACAAAACGTCCGACAGGACTTTCTGGCCCCGGACGGCGCCCTGCGGCTGTCCATCGTGCTGGCTGGGGACCCACTGTCGGAGCAGGCGAGGTCGACGATCCGGACGCTGACCACGCTGGTCGCCGACAGTACCATCGACAACGCTCAGGTCGGTGGTGCCACCGTCATCGACCAAGAATACGATGCGGCGCTGACATCGTCCTTCTGGAAGATGATCGCCTTTGTGTGCGCCGGCGTCATAGTGCTGCTGACCTTCGCATTACGATCCATCCTGGTCCCGATCCGGCTGATCCTGACGATCGCGCTCAGCAACATTTGGGCACTCGGCGCCACGCTCGCGGTCTTCGCCGGCTGGCTCGATGAACCCGTCATCAACGACCTACCAATCTTCCTGGTGATCCTCATGATGGGTCTCGGCATGGACTACGAAATCTTTTTGATAACCCGGATCCGAGAAATAACCCGGCAGGGAAGCAGTGACGCCGACGCGGTGACGACAGCTATCGTGGACACCGGCCGGGTAATCACCGCTGCCGGCCTGGTTATGGCGGGAACACTGGGGACGATGATGCTCTCGTCAACGTTGATGCTGCGCGAGTATGGCTTCGGCCTCAGCGTCGCGGTGCTGCTCGACGCCACGCTGATCAGGCTCGTCCTGGCGCCCGCCACACTCCTGATAGCCGGGAAGTACAACTGGTGGCTGCCCTCCCTACGGCGCCGCGCCGCCGCCCCGGACGGGCCGGCGTGAGGTAGACGGCGCCATTCCATAACCATTCCGTATCCCGCGTGACACCGCCGTATCCCGCATGACACTAAGATTTACCGGCCAGGCCAGGACACGCCCGACACGGCATACCGGAGTTGACACTTCCTTGCAGGATGCGCCATTATTGAAGAAATTTCAACAAGAGTGCGTTGACCCTTTCCGGCTGCTCTTCATGCGGTAGGTGGCCGGCATTTTCTATGGAGACGAAGCGGGCGTTTGGAAGCCTTGCCTCAAGATTCTGGCCAAATTTTATTGGTATGTAACGATCATCCTTGCCCCAGATCACAAGAGTCTCGTTGTGTACCTTTTCGAGATGCCGGTCGACTTCGCTCCAGTTCAAATTACGTTGCAGGATGTACTGAGCTTTGAGGTTGCGAGAATAAGTGATAGGAATATATATCTGGCGAATCTCCGCGTCAGATACGGCCGATGGGTTGCTGAAGAGATTTTCGTGTATATCCTTCCTGACGTTGCCAAAAGAAAAGAAGTGTACGAGCAACTCGCCTACCAGCGGATACGACAGGTACTTCCAGGAGCTCCCGTCGTGAGCCGCGATCTCCGCCGTCCCCGTAGCATCAATGAGCACTATCCTGCCGACCTCATCAGGGTAAACCTCGGCAAAATAAAGCGCCCAACCGCCACCCCATGAACTCCCAATAAAATCAGCCTGGACAATTCCTTGCTTTGCCAAAAAATCTTTCAGGAGCGTCGCGAATCCGGCCAAGGTGAGCGTAGCAGGATCCTGGTAGGTGGTGAAACCATGCCCGGGCATATCCAGGGCATACACAGTATGCTCCCGGGCAAGTTCATCGATGTTCTTCCGGAAAGAATACAGCCAGGTGCCACCGCCATGCAGGAGAATGACAGGTCTACCAGCGCCTTGCTTCAGATAGTGGAGCCGTGTATCACCTATGTCCATGTATCGAGTTGTACGTTCCTTCAGAAACGAGGGCGTCTCCTTGAGATTCCGCCCAGGCTCGACGCCGTAGGCAAAAAAGCTAACAGCTAGGAAGCCTAGCAAGAACAGGCTAATAATAGAAAGCATATATATCCTGGCTACAGCACAACTCATTCTTGGACTCCAACTAAAGTGCTAAGCCTGCTAGCTTGAAAAGTCCTGATTCCACACCAAGAAATCTATCCTTAATCTTCTTGCAGAATAGAACACCCTCGCCCACCGTAACACGGTCGGGAACATACTCTTCAGCTCCACCAAGCCCTATAGTGCCAAGGCGCGAGGAATCTCCCGGAAAAATGCCTGAACCGCCTCGGCGTGTCCGGCGGTGAGGCGTCCTCGGTTCTGTAGGATCGGCTTGCTGGATGGTGACCATCCAGCCTTGGCGGCTGGCCGGCAGACGAGGATGTAGCCGGGATGGTTACCATCCCCGTCCCGTGCCACCGCCCTACCCACCGGTCGGTATGGGACGGGGACGGCGCGTCAGGAACTCCAGGAGGGAGAACTGCCGTGGCGTCAGCTCGACCGGTGACTCACCCCGCCAGGCCCGGTGCGACGCGGGTCGAGCCGGAGGTCGCCAGCCGCCAGGACGACCGGGCGTTCCCCACCACCACGGCGCAGCAGCGCCCGCAGTCGCGCCACCAGACTCCGGTCGTCATCCGCCACCAGGATGCGCATGTGCGGAACAGGGCCACCCTGCCGCTGAGCGCCAGCCGAATCCCTGCTGAATCTTCGCTCTGAAGGACGGGGCCCTGCGCGCTACGTTTCCCGGTCACGGGCCTCGAGTCGGTCCGCGGGAAGAAGAGCACGAGGAGGATCATGCGGCACGAACACCGGACCCCGGTCGACGTTCTTGCGCTACTGATACGGGACGGCCGCCTGCTCCTGACGAAACGCGCGGGAGGCATCTACGGAAGCGGCTGCTGGGCGCTGCCCAGCGGACGGATCGAGCCCGCCGAGGACGTCGTGACCGCGGTGATCCGGGAGCTCGACGAGGAGCTCGGTATCGGGGTCGAACCCGAGGATGTCGCTTTCGCGGGTATCACGCATGCCCTTCCGCCGGACAGCGACGCTCGTATCGGTTTCGGCTTCCTGGTGTCGCGGTGGAGCGGCGAGCCCACCAATCGGGAGCCAGCCACCTGCTCCGCCCTCGCCTGGCACCCACCGGACGATCTGCCGGCCGACACCCTGGCGTACAGCAGGGAGATCATCCGTCTGCATCTGCGGGCGGAACCGTTCTCCCGGTTCGGCTGGCCGCCGAGTCGGGGAGCGGGCGCACGATCGCGGCAGGCTTTCTCGGCTATCCGGTCCCGCGACCGGTCCACGGGTCCCCCGCCAGACCGAGCTGGCTGATCCAGGTCTGGTAACAGCGGCGGTCGGCGAGCCGGGTCCAGTCGCCGCCCCACCGCTCCATGGCCGTACGGACACCGCACCCGCAGAATGCGCATGGCGGCGACGTGGATGCAACATGCAACAAAACCTTCACGGTTGTCGACCGATAGCAATGGAGATGCTACTTTCAGTTCACACCTTGAGCGTGAGGGGAGAGGGTGACGATCATCGCCATCGCGCCGCATCGAACGCCCGTACGTACCGCCGTCGCGATGATCAGCATCCTCGCTCTCACCACCGTCCTGATCGGCGTCGGCCTGGCCGGATCCGCCGTGGCCGGCGCCTGCCCGACGGCCGGGTCCAGCGACGTGGGGAAGACGGGGAAGATCAGGAAAACCGAGAAAACCTGTCCCGATGGGGACGATGCGCCGCCGTTCGGCTTTCTCGATCTCGCCGACGCATCCCCCGCCGGCATCCGCGTCGCCGGCTGGACCATCGACCCGGGGGACCTCACCCACCCCCTGGCCGTAACGATCATTCTGGACGACGTCGCCACCGCCAGTGTCGTCGCCGACCGCTCCCGTCCCGACGTCGCCCGGGCCCACCCGGGCGCCGGCCCCGACCACGGCTTCGACACCACCGTGGCCGCCGCACCCGGCACCCACACCGTCTGCACCGCCGCGGTGAACATCGGCCCGCTCGGCTCCTTCCACCGGCGGAGCCTCGGCTGCGCCACCGCGACCGTGGACGCGCCCGCCGTCGACCACACGCCCCTCGGCTACCTCGACCTCGCGACGCCCAACCCGTGGATCACCGCCGGCTGGAGCAGCGTCCGCGTCGCCGGCTGGACCTACGACCCCGACGACCCCGCCGACCCCCTCATCGTCACGGTCACTCTCGACGCCACCACCGCCACCACCGCCACCGCGGACACCTCCCGACCGGACGTCGCCCGCTTCTACCCCGACGCCGGCCCCGACCACGGCTTCGAGACCACCGTCATCACGAGCGCCGTCCCGCACACGGTGTGCGCCTACGCCACGAACGCCGGGCCCGACGGCCCCATCCGGCATCAGCTCGGCTGCGCCACCGTCTCCTGGCTCCCCTGACCGCTGCTGGCCCCTGACCGCTGCTGGCCCCTGACCGCTGCTGGCCCCTGACCGCTGCTGGCCCCTCTGACCACCGCCGGCCGCGATGCGCAGGTCCCGCCCGGCGGTCGTCTCACTCGGTAGTCGTCTCACTCGGCGTCTGGAGCGGCGGCCGGAGCGAAGACCGTGGCGAGCGCGGGCAGCGCTCCGGGCACGAGTCGGTAGTAGGCCCACACGCCACGCTTCTCCCGGCTGATCAGGCCGGCGGCGACAAGAACCTTCAGGTGGTGGCTGACGGTCGGCTGGGTCAGCCCGAGCGGCTCGGTCAGTTCGCAGACGCACGCCTCACCACCCTCCCGCGCATAGATCATCGACAGCAGCCGCAGCCGGGCGGGAACGGCGATCGCTTTGAGCACACCGACGAGACGTTCGGCGTCCTCCGCGGACAGCGGGGTGCGAGCCAACGGCGTGCAGCAGGACGCGACGGTGCCCGCGAGCCCGCTCGGTGCGTCACTCTCGTCACCGTGATCACCGTGATCACGCGCGGTCAGACATCCCATGGTTTTCGTTGTCAAGCGGCGACGTCGAGTGTTGCTTTCTGTGTCCATGCGGTTGCCTCACTGTAGGGGGTGTGGGTCTTGAGGCAGCCGTGCAGGATTCCGACGAGCCGGTTGCCGAGCTGGCGCAGCGCGGCGTGGTGCGACGTGCCGCGCGCGCGGATCGCGTCGTAGTACGACCGGGCGCCCGGGGATGCGCTCAGGGCCGAGAGCGCCTGCTGATGTAGCGCGTCGGCGAGCCGGTTGTTGCGTGCGTAGCGGGCCAGGACCGTCTTCTTCTTCCCGGAGGCGCGGGTGATCGGGCTCGTGCCGGCGTAGTTCTTCCGTGCCTTCGCGTCGGCGTAGCGCGTCGGGTCGTCACCGAACTCGGCGAGCACCCGGGCCGCGAGGACCGGTCCCAGGCCGGGCTGGGACAGCAGGATCTTCGCGTCCGGGTGCTGGTCAAAATGGTCCGCGACCTGCTCCTCGAGCCGGGCGATCTCGCCGTTGAGGGCTGCGAGCAGCCCGGCCTGGGCGCGCACGACCGCGGCGTAGGCGGTGGTCGCCGCCGGCGTGACGGGCAGCTGCTCGGCCCGCAGCGCCGCCCGGATCGCGGCCGCCCTCTCGGGGATCTTCCGCCGGCGGGCGTGCCTGAGCGCGGCGCTGATCTGCGCAACGGTCAGCCTCGCGGCCTCGGCCGGCGACGGCGCCTTCGCGAGAAGCTCCAGCGCGTCAGGGGTATCGAGGTCGTCGAACGCGGCCAGCGCGGCCGGGAAGAACTCCAGGAGCGCCGAGCGCAGCCGCTGGGTCTGGCGGGTCCGGTCCCAGATCAGGTTCTGATGCGCCCGCGCCACGATCTTCACCGCCTCGGCGGTGTCACTGTCCCCAGCGACCGGCCGCAGCTGGTGACGGTCCGTACGGACCATGTCCGCCAGGCTGTGCGCGTCGCCGGCGTCGCTCTTGGCACCCGACGTCGAGTACCGCTCCCGGTACCGCGCCGCCTGCAACGGGTTCACCGCGATCACCTGGTAGCCCGCCGCGACGAGCGCCCGCACCCACGGGCCGCGGTCGGTCTCGATCCCGACCACGACCTGCTCCGGGCCGGCGTCCTCGGCCAGGTGCCGCCCGATCAGCGCGTGCAGCCGGGCGATCCCGGCCACGCCCTCCGGCAGCCGGCCCTTCGCCAGTCGCCGACCCGTCTCGTCCTGCACCTCCACATCGTGGTGGTCCTGCGCCCAGTCGTCACCGACGAACAGCATCCGGGTCTCCCGTCTCTCGGCACCAGGTCCGGCAGCCTCCAGGAGATCCACCACACCCTAATGGTCAAGTGCTCACGCCACGATCAGCGGGCACGACATCCCATCTGTGGTCCGCTCTCCCGACCACCGGCAGGGGCACGGTCTGACCTTAGGACTCGTCCTGCGTCCAGGGGCCTCGAGTGCTCACCTGCTGGCGGCTACCGGAACCGAGCCTGCCTCACGGCTGCCCGGTATGTCCCATTAGGGGCACCAGGGTCGATGCGAGCGTCGTCGTCATGCACACCAGCATGCCCCACGGGACCGCACCCGGGCCCGTCCAGCCATCCTGGCGGCCCATAAAACTTGACAGGATTACATAGCGCTGTTTATCTCTACATGTTCGTGTGATGGAAGCCGGTGTGATTCCGGCATGGTCGCGCCACTGTGATCGGCCCGTCCGTCCTGGACGGTCTCGGAAGTCAGACCCATTGCCCGAACCCGTCCTACCCGTGGAACGCGTGATTCCAGTGGAGGTTCTCCTCATGGCGCACCCCGCCGTCTCCCCCGCACCGCTCGCCCAGCCGGCCCTGCCGGCCCTGCCGACCATCCCGATGCGTGAGCTGGTGCCCTTCCTGCTCTTCGGCGGGCTGCTGGCGCTGCTCGGGCTGTACTTCGTCGGCGCCGAGCAGGGCGCGCTGTCAATCTTCGGCGGGAACTACGTCCACGAGTTCGTGCACGACGCCCGCCACCTGCTCGGCTTCCCCTGCCACTAACGCCTCCTCCCGATCTGTTCCAGCGAGGAGACGCTGTGGCACGAACACTGTTGATCCGTGGCATGCTCGTCGGTCTGGTCGCCGCCGTGCTCGCCTTCATCGTCGCGAAGACCCTCGGCGAGAGCCAGATCGGTCACGCGATCACCTTCGAGTCGGCGGGCGAGAGTTCCACTCATGCGCACGAGGCGGTGGGTCTCGCCGCTCACGCGCACGAGGAGTCCGAGCCGGTGTCCCGGACCGTGCAGTCGACGCTCGGTCTGTTCACCGGTCTGCTGCTCTTCTCCGTCGCCATCGGCGGCATGTTCGCCCTGGCGTACGCGTGCGTGCAGGGCCGCCTGGGCACCCTCGGGCCCCGCGGGACGGCCGCCCTGGTCGCCCTCGCCGGGTTCACCGCGGTCTACCTCCTGCCCGATTTGAAGTACCCGGCGAATCCCCCCGCGATCGGCAATCCCGACACGATCGGCCGGCGGACCGTCCTGTACTTCCTCATGATCCTGATCTCGGTGATCGTCGTGGTCGGGACGGGTGTGGCCGCGCGGCGGCTCACCGGCCGGCTCGGCGGCTGGAACGCGACGATCGCCGCCGCCGTCGGCGGGCTGGTGGTCCTGGGCGTCGTCTACGCCGTTCTGCCCCACGTGCACGAGACGCCGGAGGGCTTCCCGGCCGACGTGCTGTGGCGGTTCCGGATCGCCTCGCTCGCCATCCAGGCGACCGTCTGGGCGGCCATCGGCCTGCTGTTCGGCACGTTGACCGAACGCGCGTTCCGACGTACCGCGGCCCCCACCAGCGCGATCGGTGCGATCGGTGCCGCCGGTGCGGCTGGCCCTGGTTAGTTGCGCGCCGACCGTGGCCCTGCGGGCCGCCCGGTTCCCTATCGACGAGCCTCTCGACGCCGACGGGCTGCACCGAGCCGCCGGCGCCGCCGAGGCGGTAGCGGCTGGCGCGCTTCCCGCGACGGGACGGGTGCTCTGCGACGGATCCGCGCGGGCCTGTCAGACCGCCGCCGCCCTGGGCCTCGGTGCCCGCAAGGGTGACGTCACCATCCCGCGGGCCCCGGGCCTACCCGTCGTCCCCGAGGTGGATCCGGCCCTGCGCGACCTGGACGTCGGGGCCTGGCGGGGGCGCAGCCTGGACGAGATTCCCCCGGACGAGCTGCGCCGGTGGCACAGCGATCCGGCGGTGGCCCCGCCGGGCGGCGAATCCCTACTGAGCTTGCTCAGCCGCGTCGAGAACTGGCTGGTCCGGCGAAGCACCGAACCGAGCCACATCATCGCGGTGACCCATCCGGCGGTCATCCGGGGCGTGCTCGTGGCCGCCCTGCGCTGCCCGGTCGAGATGTTCTGGCGGATCGACGTCGCCCCGTTGACGGCGACCCTCCTGCACCATCGGATCGGCGCGGGCGGTCATGACGGCACGACCGGCACGCAGCCGAAAACGGAGAGTGCCGCGACCAGGACCGCGACCGGAACCGGAACCGGAACCGACTGGACCTTGACACACGTCTGCCGCCCGCTTTAGCGAGATCCGCCGGGTCCGGCGTCCATCGGCGCCGGCGCGCGGATGGGAAAGCTCATGGTCGCCCAGGAGCTCGGGGTGACCGTTCTGCCCGACTACAGCATCGTGGGCGACCCGCCCGAACGCAGCGGCGTCATCACCCACCGCTCGCTTGGAGGTCGAGTGAAAATCGCATCAGAATCGTCAGGTTCGACCGGTTTCCCGGCCCGGCCACGAGGCTGCCGCGGCCCCTTGACGCGCGGCACCGTCCGGATGGAATCATGGCCGTGGGTCCGAACCCCCAGGTGGCCCCAGGTGGCTAGATGACCCCGGGTGAGAGGCGGTCGGGTGGGTAAGCACGCGAAACCGGTAGCCTGCCCGACCTGCAACGGCAGCGGGAAGATCACCGTGACCAGCGACGGCAAGAACGAGACCGTCTCCTGCGGCGTGTGCAAGGGCTCAGGGAAGGCGTGAGCGTCCGCCGGGTGAACCGCGAGGATTTCATCCCGGATGAGATCTGGGTCCGGGACGAGGACGGGTTCTTCCTGGTCCCGCTCCGGCGCCAGGATGATCCACAGCGGTGGTCGGAGCTGTGCCGCGGCGACGACGGGATCACGACGCAGGTCGACGACGGGACGGGCAGGTACGACGGTAGGGGCGTCATACCGACCAGTTCCAGCAGCGCGCCGTGGGTCATGGCCCGGATGCTCGACCTCCTCGATGTGCGGGACGGGATGAACGTCCTCGAGATCGGTACCGGGACCGGCTATAACGCGGCGCTGCTCGCCGAGCGGACCCCGACCGGCCAGGTCACCACCATCGAGATCGATCCGGGAATCGCGGGGCACGCCCGCGCGGCCCTCGCCAGAATCGGCCGTCCGGTGACGGTGGTCGTCGGGGACGGCGCGGCGGGGTTTCCCGATCGGGCTCCCTACGACCGGATCATCGCCACGGCGTCGGTGGTTACCGTTCCCTACCCCTGGATCACGCAGACCCGGCCGGGCGGGCGGATCGTGCTGCCGTTCACGAGCGAGTTCGGTGGGGCGCTGCTGTCATTGACCGTCGCGGACGGCACCGCCTCGGGCCATTTTCATGATGATGCGGGTTTCATGCGGCTGCGCGGCCAACGGGCCGACAGACCCGTCTGGTGGCTCGGCGAGGACGACGCCGACGTCAGAACAACCTGCCGGTATCTGGATGAGCCCTTCGCGGACGCCGCGGCCGGATTCGCGGTCGGCCTGTGGCTGCCCGGCTGCACCACCGGGCAGATCGAGGAAGGCGGCCCGGCGAGAACACTTCTGCTGTCCCACGCGGCGTCACATTCGTGGGCGTCACTGACCGCCGGGTCGGACGGGCAGTCGGACGGGCACGAGGTCACCCAGTATGGGCCACGACGGTTGTGGGACGAACTCGAAATGGCCTACGACTGGTGGGTGAACGCAGGGCGGCCGTCCTGCGCCCGCTTCGGGCTCACCGTCACCCCCGACGGTCAGACATCCTGGCTGGACTACCCGGAGCGGGTCATCCCGGCCTCGTGACCCCCGCGGACGAACTGGCGCGACGGCGAACTGGCGCGACGGCGAACTGGCGCGACGGCGAACTGGCGCGACGGCGAATCGCCGAGGGTTGGTAACGGTCTCCGGTCTTGAAACCGCGCCTAACCCTCGGCAACTCTCTGTCATCAAACAGTCGACGTCATCAAACGGTCGACGTCGCCGACCATCGGTGCATCCGCGGGGTCAGCACCTCGGATCCCTGGATCCCGGATCCTGGGATCCAGGGCCCCGGGCGATCGGCGGCCCTTCACCGCTGCGGCACTACCGCGGCAGGCCGAGCCACCGGGCCCGCCGGCCGGCGGGCGGCGGTTGCTCGTCGGCAGGACCCGCGCCGACCGCGACCATGGGTGCGGGCACCCGCACCGGTGCGTCCCACCGGCGACGCGAGCCGGTCCCGATGACCGCCGTCGGCAACGCGTCCATCGGGTCGACGAACCGGCCGGTCGACTCCTCGAGCACCCAGATGCGCGCGTCGGCGATGTCGAAGTACAGGCCGACGAGTTCCAGCGTGCCGCGTGCCAGGGCACGGCGCACGGCCGGATGCGCGCGCAGGTTCTCCAACTGCTGCGCCACGTTGGCGCGGCCCAGCCTTTCCACCGGGGGCAGATCCTCCGTGCCGGCGGGGGGCGTCCGCTCAAGCGAGGCGGCGGCGTGCGACAGCCAGCCCGCCAGGGCCGAGTCGGGTGCGCCGTCGAGCGTGCCGGACAGCAACGCCTGCATGGCGCCACAGCCGGAGTGGCCGCACACCACGAGCGAGGGCACCCGCAGGACGTCGACGGCGTAGTCCAGCGCGGCGGTCACCGACAGGTCACCACTGCGCCGCAAGGGCGCGTCCGGGTCGGATCCGGCGGGGTCGTCCACCGGGACGATGTTCCCGACATTACGGATCGTGAACAGGTCGCCGGGACCGCTGCTGGTGATGATGTTGGGAACAATGCGGGAGTCGGCGCAGGTGAGGAACAGGGCGCCGGGCTGCTGTCCCCCGGCGAGCGCGTCGAAGGTGCCCCGCAGGAGCGGGGCGGCCCGCCGGTGGAACTCGTTCACCCCGAACAGCATCGTGCTGACGTGGTCGAATGTCCGGTCGGGGGAGGCCTGCGCCGGCACCGACGCCGCCGGGTCCGGGCCCTGGACTGGGTGGATCGCCGGCGGAGTGACGCCGGCGGGCTGGGAATCCGAAGACCGCGATCCCGACGAAGGGGAATCAGACGAAGGGGAATCAGACGAAGGGGAATCAGACGATGACGAGGCGAGTTCCAGTTCCTGCCACTGCGACCAGGGCGCGAACCAGCGCGGGAGGTGCGGGACGACGGTGCGGCGCCGTTGCTCCGCGACCTCGGCCGGCCGGCGGAACCAGACCTGGCCGATCTCGTCGACGCTCACCGTCCCGCCGGACGCCTCGTGGTTCGCGCACCAGCCACGCAGATGCTCATAGGCGGCGTGATCAAGGTAGTCGACGATGAGTTCGATCGAGACGGGGGCACCGGCGGGGATACGGCCCAGGATCCGCGCGAGGCGGGGCAGGGACAGGAAGCTCAGCGTCCCCTCGACCTCCACCTGCCAGAGCTCGCCGGTGCGGACCAGCCGGACACTCGACCACAGCACCCGGCGCAGGACCAGGGCGAGCGCGGTGAGCAGACCCAGGGCGACGCCCTGCAGGAGGTCGAGGGCGACGACACCGACGATTGTCACCAGGTAGACGGGCAGCTCCCCGTGCCGGCGGACGTGGCGCAGATGCGCGACGTTGACCAGCCGCGCACCGACGACGACGAGCAGGCCGGCGAGGGCGGACAGCGGGACCCACTCCACCATGCGGCCCAGGAACACGGCGAACAGCAGCACCCAGACGCCGTGCAGGACGGCAGACTTCCGGGTACGCCCGCCGGAGGCGACGTTGGTGGAGCTGCGCACGATCACCCCGGTGATCGGCAACCCGCCGGCCAGGCCCGAGACGAGGTTCGCCGAGCCCTGCCCGAGCAGCTCGCGGTCGAGGTCGACGCGCGGCCCCCGCCAGCCTCGGGTGGTGGCAAGCTGGTCCACCGCGACGGCCGAGAGCAGGGACTCGACGCTGGCGACGATGGCCACGGTGACGACGCCCAGCGCGATGCCGGACCAGTCGCCGTGTGGGAGGCCCGGCAGGGCGACCGCGTCGAACAGGGACGAGGGCAGGTCGACCCTGGGCAGGTCGAAGCCCGCGACGGCAGCGAGCAGGGTGCCCGTCACGACCGCCGCGAGATAGGCGGGGATGGCTCGGACGGCGTTCGGCAGCCTCTTCGGCAACCGGGGCCAGAGCAGGATCGTGGCGATGGTGACGAAGCCGACGAGGGTCGCGAAACCGTGCGGATCGATGATCGCCTCGGGCACTGCCGCGACGTTCTCCCAGGCGTGACTCTCGGCCTGTCCGCCCAGCACCACGTGGAACTGGCCGAGGACGATCGTCAGCCCGATGCCGCCGAGCATCCCGTGGACGATGGCCGGCGAGACGGCCAGGGAGGCGCGGGCGACCCGGCAGAGCCCGAGCAGGATCTGCAGAATCCCGGCCCCTGCGGTGATCAGACAGGTAACGCGCCACCCGTAGGTGTGGACGAGGTCGGCGACGATGACGGTCAGCCCGGCGGCCGGCCCGCTCACCTGCAACGGCGCACCGCCGAGGGCGCCGGCGACGACGCCGCCGATCACCGCGGCGAGGAGACCCGCTGCGACCGGCGCCCCCGAGGCGACGGCGATGCCCAGCGACAGGGGCAACGCCACGACGAACACGACCAGGGAGGCCTGGAGATCGGGGCGCAGGGGGTTGTGGTCACCCCGGGTCCGGCGCACGTTCTTGGCGGTGGACCCGGACATGGGCGGCGAATGGCTGTGCCGGGACGGTGACGGCGGGGAAACCGAAGCGGTCATGGCATCCTCCTCGAGTTCGATGCGGCGGGACGGGTGTCTCGTCGGAGATCGGCCCCGAAGTGTGACCATTGGCGACGGTTTGCCGGCGCCCGTCGGACACCGCGGTCCGACCACATCCGACGCCCACCCTGGACCCGCAGAAACGGAAAGTGACTAATGATGCACAGATCTCAACGTGCGAGTCCACAGCCGAGTTTCCCTCTGTGACAGACGCCCCATTTATGCGTGACGCTGGACACCTTCTGTGGCATCTGCTCCTGGGCTCGGACCAGCGGCGCGACGGCGGCCCCGGGTCGCGGCCGGACGGGCGGGCATCACGTTCGGGCGGGCATCACGTTCGGGCGGGCATCACGTTCGGGCTCGATGCCCGGCGGCGGCACGATCGTGCCTGGAATCCGCATGGAAGAGGTGCACCGTGAGCACGGACAGCTTCGACGCGGTGATCGTCGGGGCCGGTCCAAACGGGCTGACCGCCGCCCTGACGCTGGCCGAGGCCGGCTGGCGGGTACTCGTCCGGGAGGCCGCGGGCACTCCCGGTGGTGGGCTGCGAACAGAAGAGCTGACGCTGTCCGGCTTCCGGCACGACGTGTGCGCAACCGTCCTGCCGCTCGCGCTCGCCTCCCCCGCACTGCGCGCCTTCGGCACAGGCCCGACGTCCTCCGCGAACCCGACGTCCTCCGCGAACCCGGCGTCCTACGCGGACCCGACCCCCACCGCAGGCCCGACCCCGACCGAGGGGCTTCGGTGGGCGCATCCGCCGGTGCCGCTCGCCCACCCGCTCGACGACGGCCCGGCGGCGCTGCTGCGCCGCGACCTCGACGCCACCGCGGCGGGCCTCGCCGACCGGGACGGCGTCGATTCCGGCTGGCGCCGGCTGGTCGGCCCGCTGGCGTCCGACGGCTCGCGGCTGGCCGAGGGCGTGCTGGCACCGTTCGACCTGCCGCCCGCCGCGCCCCTGACCCTCGCCCGGTTCGGCGTGCGCGGGCTGTGGTCCGCGACCGCGCTCGCCCGCGCCGCGCTGCGCGGTGAGGCGGCGCGAGCGCTGTTCGCCGGGCTCGCCGCCCATTCCATGATCGATTTACATCGCCCGGTCACCGCAGGCTACGGGCTGTTCCTCGGGGTGCTCGCGCACCAGGTCGGCTGGCCGGTAGCCGTCGGTGGATCATCATCACTGGCGGAGGCCCTGGTCGCCCGGCTGCGCGAACTCGGCGGCGAACTGGTCACCGGCGCCCCGGTGACCAGCCTGTCGGAACTGCCGCCCGCGCGGGCCGTGCTGCTCGATCTCACCCCTCGCCAGGTGCTCGCGGTCGCCGACGCCGCGCTGCCCGGCCGCTACCGCGCCGCGCTCGGCCGATACCGGTACGGACCGGGAGTTTTCAAGATTGACTGGGCGCTCGACGGACCGGTGCCCTGGCGCGATCCGGCGGTCGCCGGGGCGGCGACCGTGCACCTGGGCGGCACGCTCGCCGAGATCGCCGCGGCCGAGCGGGCCGTCGCCCGCGGCCACCATCCAGACCGGCCGTTCGTACTGTTCGTTCAGGCGTGCGCCGCCGACCCGAGCCGCGCCCCGGCCGGCCGGCACACCGGGTGGGCCTACTGCCATGTCCCACTGGGCTCCAGCGTCGACATGACCGACGCGCTCGAGTCCCAGGTCGAACGCTTCGCCCCCGGATTCCGCGACCGGGTGCTCGCCCGCCACGTGATGGGACCGACGGCGCTGGAGGCGCACAACGCCAACGAGATCGGCGGCGACATCGGCGGTGGCACCGCCGACCTGCGCCAGTTGGTCGCCCGGCCGGTGCTCTCGCCACGCCCCTGGGCGACGCCGCTGCCCGGCGTCTACCTGTGTTCCGCCGCCACCCCTCCCGGCGCCGGGGTACACGGCATGGCCGGGCTGCACGCGGCGACCCTCGCCCTCAGCCGGGAGCGGCGAGCGGCCTGGCCCGTAGGTCGGCCGGGATGAGATCGTCGCCGACCCTGATCTCGCCGTAGGCGAGACACGCCGGGAAATGCGCGACATGCCGCCGCCTACGGACCTTGTATCCCGCCTGGAGACACTCCGGCGGTAACCGCCCGGGCGCCACGCCGACCATGAATCACCGCCTTTTCATGACCGTCCCTCCATGATGGGGGTCGGCCGCCGGCCCGCAGGCGGCCCGCATCACCGTTGGGTGACCGCAGACCAACCGATAGGTGAGCTCCCCCCGCCGCACCCGCCTGGCCAGACGGGAATGATATCGTTCGGCCGGATCTTTTCATCGCCGCGGAAATCGGGGAAATGTTATGCCGCTGGCAGGCTACGGCGTCTTGAAAGGCCGGCTACTCGACCGGCGCAGGGAGGGCGGGCACGACAGCCCGCACTACCAGATACACGTCGAGGGTGGTGGCTCTTTCCGAGTCGCCGTAAACGTTCTGTCCGCCCAGCCCCCGTCCGAACTGCTGTACATCGCGGTCGAGGAGTTCCACCATCCGATCCTCGACCGCCTCGTTGACCTGCCCGACGGGTTCACCCCCCTGAAGTCCAGGCCCGGCGGTCTCGCCCTGGACTTCGTCCGGGGCAACCTGTTCGATCGCACCGGGCTGCACGCGCTCCCCCCCGACCGCCCCGGCCCGGACAACGACCTCGCCGACCGCCTCGACCACCACGTCCAGCGTGCGACCGCCGATCCGACCAGCCACATTTACGCCTTCGGCCAGCGATGGGGGCCCGAGCCCACGAAACCAGACAAGATCTTTGGCTTCGTACCCGGCAACGGCGTGCATGACGTCCACATGAACCAGGGCAACAGCGGTCGCTTCATCGCCGACGACGGCAGCTGGCAGGACGGTGCCCTGCTCTTCCACTTCCCCACCGCGGGCCGCTGGACAGCACTGTTCCTGGCCTTCCAGAGCCAGGCCTGGCACACCGACGACACGACCGGCCACACCCTGCGCGCCGTTCCATCGGCCGGACCGGGCGGCCAACCAGCCCCCGGGGAACCCGACCGGCGCCTGCGCATCGTCGCCGCCCTGGTCAACCCCATCGGACCGGCACCGGAAGCCGAGTCCGTCACCCTGCTCAACACCACCCCAGGGCCCGTCGACCTCACCGGTTGGACGATCATCGACAGCGGTCGGCACCGTTTCCCCCTTCCGCCCACCAACCTGCCAGCCGGGGACACCGTGCGGATCCCGCTCGCACCCCCGGTCGGGCTGGGCAACCGGGGCGGCATCATCACCCTGCTTGATCAGGACGGTCTGAAAGTCGACGGCGTCGCCTACACCGCCACCGACGCATCCCGCGAAGGACACACCATCATCTTCTGACCTCGGATCACCTTTCGGCCCCGGATCACCTTTCGGCCCCGGATCACCTTTCGGCCCCGGATCACCTTTCGGCCCCGGGTCGCCTCCGCCTCGGATGGGTCTTCTCCACCGCGGGAACCCGCGCTTCGATGATGCTCCGGGCGGGACCCCGGTGGACCGGGTAGGCGAGCCGCAGCAGGTGGTGGCCACCTTCGACACCTACAGCGAGGCCGAGAGGGCCGTCGACCAACTTTCCGACCTTGGTTTCCCGGTGGAGAAGACCGCCATCGTCGGCCGCGGCCTGCGCACGGTCGAGCAGGTCACAGGTCGGCTGACCTGGACCTCCGCCGCCGGCCTGCCGGCTCCCAGGCTCACTGCCGGCACGGCCTGCCGGCGCCCAGGCTCATTCCTGGGCCTGGGCTACCGGCAGAAGCCCGGCCCTGCGCCGCTCGGTGTAGCGGACGAACGCAAAGGCGTCCCGAGCCGCCTCGATGCCGTCGTCCGCGAGCCGACCGGCGAACCGCTCCCGGATGGCCGTCTCGACCGCGATGATCGAAACGATTCCGGTCAACGCGGCAAAGCCACCGAGCAGAGCCGTGTTCGGTAGCGGATGCCCCAGCTCACGCTGGGCGATCTCGCTGGCGGGCATGCTGATCGTCCGCTCGGGCCGGTACCGGGTGAGCCTGGGCAGCCCGAAATCGTCAAGGTCGCGTGCCGAGTCGAGCAGGATGAACCCATCCGCCCCGAGTCCATGGAACACGTCGGAGACGTGCAGCAGCGCCGCGTCCCGGACGATGACCGCATCCGGGAACACGACCGGTTCCCACCCGGGCAATGGATCGTCGTCGATCCGGCAGCAGGCGACCGTAGGGTGGCCGATGTGTTCCGGCCCGCCGGCCATGGATGCCTGTCCGTAGCGACCCTCCGTAACTGCCGCGATGGTCAACAGCTCGGCGATGGTCAGCACGCCCTGACCGCCGAACCCGTGAATTCGTACCGCGAACATGACGGACCTCGTCTCTCCCGACCAGGCTGCTTCTCAATGCTGCTTCGCGACGCCCCGTCAGCTGCCAGGGTCCTCTCCGCGGCCCGACAGCGCGGTGAGTAGCCGGCGGCGGGGGCGACCAGTGGATCGCGGGCCAGGATCGCCATCGTGCGGTCGTCCCCGTCGACCCCGTGCGCATGGATGGCGAGCTGCGCGAAAAGGCGGTCAAGCAACGTGTCAGGCGAGTCGGTTCCGATCCGGCCGGCGGACAGGGATTCCGTCCCGAACTGTGTGCCGTGCGCGTCGCGCGCCTCGCTGATGCCGTCGGTGTACAGCAGTAGGCGGTCTCCGACGTCCATGGTCAGCGATCGGGACGACCAGATCTCGCTTCCGGCGAAAAGGTCAGACAGGATGGGCCCGGTCGGACCGAGCGACCGTGGCTCGCGGGCGCAGCTGCCGCCGCCAGCCGCGGACCCGGGCAGGTGCAGGGCGGGCGGATGCCCGGCGTTGACGTAGACCACCTGGCCTGACCGGGCATCGACGACGGCGAGAAAAGCGGTAGCAAACATTTCCCCGATATCGCCGGGTCCAGCGATATCGTTCATCGTGCGATGCATGGTCGCCTCGGGCTCCTCACCCGCGAGCAGGTGCCGGCGCATCGCCTCCCGAAACCGTCGCGCGAACCTCGCGGCCTGCTCGCCGTGTCCGGCCGCGTCGCCGACGCAGATGGCGAGCCGGCCGGCGCCGATATCGACCACCTCCACCCAGTCTCCGCTCGAACCGGGAGTCGCGGGATGCGACCGCCAGAATACCCCCAGACGATGGGCGTTCTCTCTCACGCCCCCGATCACACAGGCCGCGAGATCGGTCTCGTCCCAGGATTCTGCAGCCGGAAAGTTGCACACGGACGACCTCCAGAACGGCGCCTCGCGGGGAGAACTCAGTGGCCCTCGACATCTCAGACCCGTGCTCAGTCCTGCACCAATAACAGGTCATTCATTCGACTTCGGTCATCCGCCGAACATCAATATTGACGATCAGATCGGCCCAGCACGCATACTGGCCGACCGCACGCTCCTGCCGGGTCACCCGCAGGACTCGTGCCGGACGCTCGGGACCGGCCTTGACGACCGTCTCCTCGATGAGATGACCATCCGCTGTCATCCATTTCATGTGTCACCGCCTTCCTTGGCGTCGACGCGAGGCCATGGGACCTGATGACACAACCTGACAACCTGGCGGAATCAGCGACGACGGATCATTGTTCAGTCGTTCACGCGAACCCGACGGGTCAGCCGAACCGAGGGTCAGCGGTCCCGGCCGAACAGCGTGGCCGTGTCCTCGATCGGGTTCCCCTGCCGGTCGTAGACGGCGACGCCCAACGACCTCAGTGTCGACGCGCTGCACCGCAGGTGATGGGCGCACAACAGCACCTCGACCTCATGGGAACGCGTGTCACCGGGGACAAATATCGCCTGCGCCACCGGTTCGGAGGGGCAGCAGCAGGACCGACTGCCCGGTTCGATCGCCCGGTACGGTCGGTGCGTGCCCGCAGCCGCTGTGCCGTTCTCCGCGGCTGACGCCGGAGCTGGCATCGAGCGGGACAGGCGAAGGGCGGGGAGATTCACGGGAAGGTTCATGAGTCAACCATCCCGCGGCTGCCGCCTGGTCACATGGGCCGATCGTCCCCCCTCAGCGGACCAACGGTCTCCCCGCGCAGGGGCGCGGCCCAGTGTCACAGGGGCGCAGCCCAGTGTCACAGGGGCGCGGCCCAGTGCAGGTGGGTGCCCCCGCCTGCCGGTGTGGTGAGGGTGAAAGATCCGCCGAGCTGCTCGGCCCGGGTCCGGAGGTTGTCCAACCCGCTGCGCCGGCCGCCGGGACCTATGCCGACACCGTCGTCGATCACGTCGACGACCACCGACTCGCCGGCCACGCCGATACGGAGCTCGACGGTCCCGGCCTGCGAATGCCGCGCCGCATTGGTCAACGACTCCCGGGCGACAGCGATCACCTGGTCGGCGAGATCGTCACCGATCACGGTTTCGAGCGGTCCGGAGTAGCGGACGGTCGGCGTGAAGCCGAGGGCCGGACGCACGTCCTCGGCGATCCGGTCGATCGCGGCGTGCAGTCGGCTTCGCTTGGACGCGCCGCTGGCACGCAGCTCGAAGATCGACCGCCGAATGTCCTTGATCGTAACGTCAAGGTCCTCGACGTACTGGTTGATGCGCTCGGCGTTCGATGGACGTTCGTACTGGGCGATGTCCTGCAAGCCGAGCGCAACGGCGAACATCCGCTGGATGACGTGGTCATGCAGGTCACGGGCGATGCGACCACGGTCGGCCAGGACCACCAACCGCTCCCGGTCGGCCTTGACCCGCGCCAGTTCCAGAGTGATCGCGACGTTGCCCGCGAAGCTCGCGGCACTGGCGAGATCGGTGTCGCTGAAGGGACGCTTCCCCCGGTTTCGACCGACAAGCAGCACTCCGGACACGTGGTCGGTGCCGGCGACCATCGGGAGGACGATCAGGGGGCCGGTGGCGGCGTCCCGTTCCTCGGGGAGGGCGTCAAGCTGCGCGTCCTCCACGCGCAACGGCTGCTGCTCGGCCATCACCCGACCGGTGAGGGTGCCGTCGAGAGGTATCCGCTGACCGGCGCCGGAAACGGTGTCCGCTCCGACGGTGACGGCGACGGCGACCCGCGCGCTGCCGGCCTCCTCGTCGCGCAGGACGATGGAGACGAACTCCGCGTCGGCGACCGTGCGGACGCGTTCCGCAACAGACTCGAGGGCGCCGTCGGCATCGGCCATGATCTGGCGGGTCACGTCGGCGGACGCGCTCATCCACCGGTGCCGCTGCTGGGTGTCGTGGAACAGCCGGGCGTTCTCGATCGCGACACCGGCGCTGGCGGCCAAGGCGAGCGCGAGTTCCTCGTCCTCGGCGGTAAAGGCCGTGCCGCCGCGTTTCTCGGTCAGATAGAGGTTGCCGAACACCTCGCCGCGCACGGTGATAGGTACGCCGAGGAAGGTCCTCATCGGCGGATGGCCGGGGGGGAAGCCATACGCACTCGGGTCACGGGAGATGTCGTCGAGGCGACGCGGCCGAGGATCATCGATCAGTAGACCGAGCACCCCGTGGCCGGTGGGCAGATGACCGATTCGGTCGACGTCCCGCGGGTCCATGCCGGCGTGGACGAACTCCTCCAGGGTGCGGTCCGGCGCGACGACGCCCAGCGCCCCGTACCGGACGTCCAGCAGCTCGCACGCCGCCTCCACGATGTGCCTGAGCAGCACCGGCAGCCGCAGGTCCGTGGCGATGGCCCGACTCGCCGCCAGCAGCCCGCGCAACCGGCTCTGCGTGGCCAGCACATCCTGGGCCCGGTCAACCAGCTGCGTCAGCAGTTCATCGAGTTCGAGCCGCGCGACGAGCGGGAAAGTCAGGTTCTCGCTCGTCGGTGAGCCCGTCGAAGAGACCGACGAAGAGACCGACGAAGGGTCCGTTCCCGCCCGCTTCTGGCTGGCTGCGGACCCAGTTTCCATGCCCACGCCCGAACAGTACTAGAACCGGTTCGGTTGCCGCGGACGCATTGGCGATCCCCATCAGCTGTCGATGCGTTACCCGCGCTCGGCGGTGGCCGCTCCCGGGCCATCCGGTCTTCCCCGAAACACCCAGAGCACCCGAAACACCCAGAGCACCCAGAGCACTGCGGAACATCGCTTCGCGTGCCGATCAGGCCGCGGCGCGGCGGGCGTTGTGCAGCGACTCGGCGATGGCCACCGCCGTATCGATGATCTTGGCTTCCGGCCAGGGTTCGATCCGGGAGACGGTGTCGGCGAGACGGCCAAGGCCGACGGACCCTGTGGCGCTGGTTGCCGCGGTGGTTGCCGGGGAACGCCGGTCGGTACGGGTTGCCGCGAGATCGGGCGGGGCCGTGCAGCGCAGTTGCACCAGGTCCGCGAAGGCACGGCGAGCGACATCGGCCGCTTGCGCGCGCTGGCTGTGCCGGTTCCACGGTGCGTCGACCACGACGGACTCGCCGCGGCGCAGCGCTGTGCCGGCCTGGCGCAGCAGTTCCTGGTGGACCGCGTCGACGTCGTCGGCCGGTACCCATCCCCCTGCATCTGCCCATCCCCCCGCCGCGAGATCGTGACGGTTGGCCGAGGCCGCCAGGTCCGCCGCGGCGTCGTCGAAGCGGAGCACGGTCCACCGCTCCGTGCCGGCGAGCCCGCCGGCGAGCGTGGACTTCCCGGTGCCGCGCTGGCCGCCGACCAGCACGAGTCGGACCCGGCCCCAGCGCAACCGGGCCAGTGCCAGGTCAGCGAAGGCCCGCGCCTCCGCCGCCGCGTTCTCGCCGGCCGCGACACGCTGGCACGCCGCCTGGCAGCGCCCCAGCGCGGCCAGCGCCCAGTAGAAATCCTCGAGCGACCGAGGATGGGTCTCACCAGCCATCTCACGGTAGTGATCGAGGAAGAGCCGGGCGAGATCGCGGCGTCCGAGCCACTCGAGGTCGGCTGCCAGGGCGCAGGCGTCCGCGAGGACGTCGGCCGCCCGCAGCCCGGGTTCGAACTCCAGGCAGTCGAGCACCCTGGGCCCGTCGTCGAGGCAGAAGATGTCCGCGGCGGACAGATCGCCGTGCCCGTCGCGGATCCGCCCGGCCTCGCGCCGCTCCCGCAGGAGCTCGTCGCGGCCGTCGAGGTACCGCACGGCGAGACGGTTCACATGGTCGAGGATGCTGGCGCTCACCGCCGCGCCATGGTCACGCTGTACCCGGGCGAAGCAGGCGTCCCACCGCCCACGCAGACGGTCCAGGCCACCTGCCTCGGCGATCCGGGACGAGGTCTCACACCGGGCGTGGAAGTCGACCAGCACCCGGGTGAGGGCGTGGATCTCCGCCCTGACCTCGGTGCCACCTTCGGCAAGCGTCGACAGCCGGCGCGCCTCGGGTAGTCGCCGCATCACGACCATGTGGTCGCAGGGCTCCCCGTCCGGTCCGATGACATCGGCGACGCCGAGGTAGACGTCGGGCGCGAGGCGACGATTGAGTCTCACCTCGGCCTCGCAGGCGGCCAACCGCGCCTGCCTGCCGCGGAAATCCACGGCACCGAGGTCGACCGGCTTCTTGACCTTGAAGACACGATCTCCAAGGAAGACGAGCACGGACCGCGCCGTCTCGACGACCCTGGCAGGAGGCCCCGACGCCACCGTCGGCGCCACCGCTGGCGCCGAGGCCGAGGCGCCTCGCTCCGCCGGGAGCGGGTTCACCGTGGTCTCCAGACTCATGGCACGAGCCTGCCCGCGTCCCGGCGGCCGCGGCAGCATGCTCGGGTCGTGCATGGAGGGAACGAAGGTCCATCCTACCTGGGACCAACGTCCCCACCGTCCCCCGCCTCCGACGCGCCGCCGACGCGCCGCCGCGGTGGCTGGCAGACACCCGTCGACGCCGGGCCAAGGACCGGTCCAAGGGCCGAAGGTCCCGAACCCGGCATCCATTTCACAGCGTGGCGGCTCCGAGGACGGCACCGTATCCTCCTCCGCATGAAGACGATCCGGGTATTCATTCTCGACGACCACGAAATCGTGCGTAACGGTCTACGGCAGACCCTCGATCGCCACGACGACATCGAGGTGGTCGGCGAGGCCGGACTCGCCGCCGAGGCGATCCGCAGAATCCCGGCGCTCCTGCCCAACGTGGCCGTCCTCGATGGCCGGCTCCCCGACGGAAGCGGCATCGACGTGTGCCGCGACATCCGCTCCGCCCATCCAGACGTCGCCTGCCTCATTCTCACGTCCTATGACGACGACGAGGCCCTGTTCTCCGCCATCATGGCCGGTGCCGCCGGCTACGTCCTGAAGGAGATCCGCGGCAACGACCTGGTGAGCGCCATCCGCACCGTGGCCGCCGGCGGGTCGCTGCTCTCGCCATCGGTCACCCGCCGCGTCCTCGACAGAATGCGCCAAGGGCCCAGGGAAGACCCGACGCTGGCCTCCCTCAGCGCCCGGGAACGCGAAATCCTCCAGCACATCGCCGAAGGTCTCACCAACCGGCAGATAGGTACCCGGATACACCTCTCCGAGAAGACCGTGAAGAACTACGTCTCCAGCATCCTCGAAAAACTCGGCATGACCAGCCGGACCCAGGCCGCCGTCTACGCCCTGAAGAAGACGAGTGAGGACTGAACACCCACACCCGACCATCGACACACCCGACCATCGACACACCGGAGCATCGCTGTGCCTGAACCGGGTCGAAGGACCCACCCTGGTGGGAGCCAGGTCCCGGATCCAAGCACCGCGGGTCGGATGTCGCATACGCGGGCGAAGGGCACGCTCATCGCTGTCGGCAGGACGCCGACGAGGAGGTAGCGATGAGGAAAGCGGAGGAAAGCGACCTCACCGCCGAGGCCCGAGGCGCCACCGAATAGGATCATGCCGTGCCGACAGCACGAACACGCCCCGAGGTTCTGCTCGACGATCTGGTCGACCTCTTTCTGGCCGAGGGATTCCGCACTTTCACGCTCGCGCAGCTCGCCGCGCGGCTGCGCTGTTCCAAGACGACGTTGTATGCCCTCGGGCAGTCCAAGGAGCAGCTTACGGTCAACGCGGTGAGGCACTACTTCCGCCGGGCCACCGCGCAGGTCGAGACCGAGACCGCCGAAGCCGCGTCCTCGGCCGACCGGCTCGTGGCCTACCTGGCGGCGATCGGTCGCGCGCTGCGTCCGGCATCGCCCGCGTTCAGGCTCGACCTCGCCGCGCACCACGTCGCCCGGGAGGTGTATGAGCACAACATCGCCGCGGCCGCCGCGCGTGTCCGTCAGCTCATCGGCGACGGCGTCGCTGCGGGAGAATTCCGCGATGTTCACGCGGCGTTCATCGCCGACACGATCGCCGCGACGATGGAGCGCATCCAGACCGGTCGCGTCCTTGCCGCCACCGGCTTACACGACGCCGATGCCTACGAGGAGCTTGCCTCGCTTGTGCTCGACGGCATTCGCAGCGTCACCGCAGCCGGAACCTAGCCGTCGCCGACACGCCCTAGCCGTCGCCGACACGCCCTAGCCGTCGCCGAAACGCGGAGCCGGTTGCGGATGGCGGACACCGTCCAGCTCACGGAACACGCCACGGGCGACGTTGTGCTCGTCGGCGGCCGCCTCGGCCAGTGACAGGACCGGCGCCACGCAGCACTCGGTGTCCCTGAAGAGGACGTGCCACTCGTCGCGCGGACGCTTGGCGAAGGTCTCGGTGAGCCTCGCCCGTATCGCGGGCCACCGAGCCCGATCCAGGTGGTCGCCGTGGAATGCCGGATCGTCTTCGAGGCCAAGCCGCTGGACCAGCGCACGAAAGAACTTCCGCTCCAACGCGCCGACCGCGACATACCCGCCGTCCTGACAGACGTAGGTGTCATAGAACGGGGCGCCGCCGTCCAGCAGGTTGACACCCCTGTCGTCCCGCCATGACCCCTCCGCCAGGAACCCGTGCACCATGCCCGTCAACAGCGCCGCGCCGTCGACTATCGAGGCGTCCACGACCTGACCGCGGCCGGTGCGTCGCGCGTGGAACACGCCCGCCAGTACCCCGAAGGCGAGCAGCATGCCGCCCCCGCCGAAGTCACCGAGCATGTTGACCGGCGGCACGGGCCGCTCCCCCGCACGGCCGATGGCGTGCAGCGCGCCGCTGACGGCCAGGTACGTGATGTCGTGGCCGGCGGTGTGGGCGTATGGCCCGTTCTGCCCCCACCCCGTCATCCGACCGTAGACCAGCCGCGGGTTGCGGGCCAGGCACTCGCGCGGCCCCAGGCCCAGCCGTTCGGCCACGCCGGGCCGAAAGCCCTCGAGGAACACGTCCGCGTCGGCTACCAGGTCGAGCGCCTGGGCGACCTGGCCGGCGTCCTTGAGGTCGAGCGTCACGGTGCGCCGGCCGCGGTCGAGGACCGGCGACCGCCCCCACGCGTCGGCCGGCCCGCCCGGCCGCTCGACTCTCAGCACGTCCGCGCCAAGGTCGGCGAGCATCATGCCGCAGAACGGCGCAGGCCCGATCGCGGCGAGCTCCACCACGCGGAGTCCGTCCAGCGGCATCATCAAGCCTCCAGGGTGACAGCGTCGCCCTGGCCGCCGCCCGAGCAGAGTGCCGCGCAGCCGAGGCCGCCACCGAGCTTGCCGGTGGGCGTGCGGGCGGCGCCGAGGGTAACGGTTCTGGGCATGCGGCGATAGTACCGTGGCGGTAGTACCGCGTAGAGTACCTCGGTACTCTACGCGGTACTTAACTAAGTATCCTGTCGGAGGGTGGCGAAGCGTCACCGATCAGCAACGGCCTCGCCACGCAGGGTGGCGACCACGCCGGCCCGGCCGGGATCACTCCGCTATGGGCACCGCGACGGGTAGGGGATCTGCGGGGCGTGCCGCTCCCACTCGGCCTCGCTCATCACGGCTGTCGGATCGGTGCAGGCACGTTTGGCGATATGGGCCGGGTCGATGTCCCACAACCGGGCGGTGTTGTCGTCGCCGGAGGTGGCGGCCAGTGTGCCGTCCGGGCTGAACTGGACGCGCCGCACCGTCGCCGTGTGTCCGAGCAGGCCGCCGACCGGGCGGGGATTGCGCGGGTCGGAGATGTCCCACAGCCGGGCGGCCTTCCGCGCGGTCGTGCCCATCAGGTGCAGGTCGACGCGGAAGGCAACGCTACTCACCCAGTCCGATCGGTCGGTGAAGGTGTATAGCATTTTCGGTTCCGTCGGCGTGGCGATGTCCCATAGCCGGGCGGACCGGTCCGCCGACGTCGATCCGAGGATCCTGCCGTCGGGCCGGAAGGCGAGCCCGAGCACCGCGTTCTCGTGCCCGTTGAGGATCGCGAGCGGCGTGGGCCGGGTCGGGGTCGACACGTCCCAGAGCCGGATGGTCCGGTCGTGGCTGCCGGTCGCGAGCATTCTCCCGTCCGGGCTGAACGCCACGGTGTTGACCCAGTCGGTGTGTCCCACGAGGGTGGCCGCCAGCCGCGGCTGGTGGGGATCGGTGATGTCCCACAACTTGGCGGTGTTGTCGGTGCCGGCGGTAGCCATGGTCTTTCCGCCGACCGCGAAGGCGACGCTGTTGTTGACGTCCCGCAGCACCGCCAGCGACCTGGGCCGCTCGGGCACGGAGATGTCCCAGAGCCGGACAATGTGGTCGTCGGTGGACGTCGACAGCAGCCGCCCGTCCGCGCTGAAGCCGCCCTGCAGGAAGGTGCCGCTGTCCCCCGGGATGACCGCGAGCGGTCTGGTGGCCATGGGGTTGCTGATGTCCCAGAGCCGGACGGTGCTGTCGTCGCTTCCCGTCACCAGCATTCTGCCGTTGGGGCTGAACCGTACTCCGATCACCCGCTCGGTGTGGCCAACCAGCGTATTGATCTCTACCCCGCCGAAGTTCTCAATCAGGCTGCGCTGGGCCTCCTCGGTGGGCTCGACGCGGTAGGCCGCCAGCGCAAGTTGGCGGGCCAGCTGCGGTTGTGTCGTGCTAGCCGCCGCCGCCTCGCTCGCCAGCCGGCGCGACACCTCGATGCTCTCGGGGACCGAAGCGGGGTCCTTGTGGGTGACGAACATGAGGGTGGCCGTCACCGCTACCGCGACGGCGCAGAGACTGGCCACCAGCGACACCACCGTGCGCCGCTGCCACCGGCCGCGCCGCTGCCGCTGCTGCTGCTTCGGCTCGCCACCCTCGGGGTAGCCGCGGCCGGGTGCCGGACGGTCCAGTGGCGACAGGTCCAGTGGTGACAGGATGTCGTCGCTCGGCGGTGGCATCGCCGGGTTGGCGGAACCCACGGAACCCACGGAGTCGGACGGTGTCCGCGAGGCTCCGGCGTCCATGCGCGCCGGCGGCTTGACCGGCGGATCCGTGACCACGGTGACGGCGGTTGGGCCAGCTTCGCCTCGCACCGCCTCGTCAACGTTGGACAGGCCGAGGAGGGACTGGTAGAGATCGCTGGCGGTCGGCCGGTCCGCCGGCTCCTTGGACATCGTTTTCGCCACGATCGAACGGAGTCCGTCGGGCAGGCCGTCGATCTTGGGCGCCTCGTGCACCGCTCGATACAGCAGGACCGGGGTCGTCGCCTTGCCGAACGGGCCGATCCCGGTGCCCGCGAACGTCACCACCCCGCCCCAGGCGAAGATGTCCGCGGCCGCCGTGACCAGCGCGCCGCGCGCCTGTTCGGGAGCCATGAAAGCGGGGGTGCCGATCAGGCCGGTGGAGGTCGTCAGCGAGGTCGTGGAATCCATCGCGCGCGCGATGCCGAAGTCGATGACCCGCGGACCGAGCCGCGACAGCAGGACGTTCGACGGCTTCAGGTCACGGTGGATCATTCCCGCGGCGTGGATGGCGGTGAGCGCCGCCGCGACCGAGATGGCGAGGCGTTCGAGGTCGGCCTCCGCCATGGGACCGTTGGCGGCGATCGCGTCCGCGAGCGTGGGACCGTCGATGAACTCCGTCACCAGGTACGGGCGATCGGCCTCGACGTCGACCTCAAGCACCTCCGCGGTGCAGAATCTGGCGACCCGCTGGGCGACTTCGGCCTCACGACGGAACCTGGCCAGGAACTCGGGCTGCCGCGCGAGGTCGGTACGGACCACCTTGACGGCCACGGGCCGCCCGTCCCGGCTCCTGCCGAGGTAGACGATTCCCATCCCGCCTTGGCCCAGCCTCGCCACGAGCTGGTACGTCCCGACAGTCACGGGGTCACTGTCGAGCAGCGGTGTCGCGCGGGAGTTTGCCACGTCCCACGGAACTGACCCGTCAGGCGTCGTCACGGCAACCGTCGCCGCGCGGTCTGCGAACCCACGGCCGCCCCCTCCCGCCGGAACCTGACCTTCACGCGCACTCATTGCGCACCGCGGCGCCGCACGCATGAGTGCCTACCGTCTCCGTTAGCAGCCGTGGTTCTGACAACCGGCTCACGACGGAATTTGTGCCTGGATTCTAGAGGTGCCTGAAGGCGCGTTCACGGCGCGGCCCACCCCCGAGAGCCCGACGTAGCGCATCGTAATTGCGCGACAACTTCCCGTTGGCGGTATCAGTCGCGGTAGCCCTGGCGACGCCGGGGCCACCGGGTCGCAACGGCCCACATGGGCTACCATCAGCATTGATCAAAGGGTACCGGGGCTATCGCTCGTAACGGTCGCTCGTAACGGTCCCCATGAGACCCCATAGACTACCATCAACCTTGATCACAGGGTACCGGGGGGACCGTGGAGGTCGATCTTGGCGAGGAGTTCCTTGCCGCCGAGCTGGGCGAACAAAGGAGAGACTCTTCCGCCGCGGCCTCGGTGATGCCCCCCAGGGAATATGCGGCGGATCGGATTGCGCCAAGGAACGGTGCCGTCGACGGAGCGCCGGTCCCAGAAGCGCCGGTCCCAGAAGCTCGGAACGAGTCGCTGCCAAGCCCGCCGTCGGACCGACTGGTGTACGCCTACCTCGGCCGACAGCGGCGCTGGGTACTACTGTGCATGACCGCGTCGTTCACCCTTGCCTCGTTCAGCCTGGTCAAGTTCGCGCTGCTGGCGTCGGCGTTGTGGGTGTTTCTCCTGCTACTCGGGCTCAACGCGATTTGTTCGGCCTTCACGATTGTGGCCACCCAGCACCGGCGGCGCGTAACGAGACAGAGCCATGAGGGCCTGGTCAGCGGCTGGCGGCCGATCTACTGCCCCAGCGTCGACATCTTTCTTCCCAGCGCGGGTGAACCTCTCCCGGTGTTGCTCAACACCTATTCACACATCGCCCGGGTCAGGTGGCCGGGGCAGCTACGGGCGTACGTCCTCGACGACAGCGGCCGCCCGGAGGTCGCCGCCGCGGCCGCCGCCCACGGCTTCAGCTACCTGAGCCGGCCGGACCGGGGCCGGATGAAGAAGGCCGGTAACATCCAGTTCGGGTTCGAGCACTCGCGCGGCGACTACATCGCCATCTTCGACGCCGACTTCTGCCCGCGGCCGGACTACCTCTTTCACCTGGCACCGTACCTCGACGACCCGAGCGTCGGTATCGTGCAGAGCCCGCAGCACTTCGATACGAAACGGTCGATGGGCTGGCTGCAGCGGACCGCCGGCGCCACCCAGGAGCTCTTCTATCGCTGGGTGCAGCCGTCCCGCGATGCCGTCGGCGTCCCGATCTGCGTCGGAACCAATGCGATCTACCGGCGCGGCAGCTTGCGGAAGGCAGGCGGCTTCGCCCAGATCGAACACAGCGAGGACGTCTTCACCGGTGTCAAGCTGCTGGCGGCGGGCTACACCACCCGCTATGTACCGGTGGTGCTGGCGACTGGCCTGTGCCCGGCTGACCTGGCCGGTTTCATCAACCAGCAGTACCGCTGGTGCAGCGGCTCCATGGCCCTGCTGCGGACCCGTCAGCTACGCCACATCAGACTCGACTGGAAACAGCGGGTCTGCTTCTGGAGCGGGTTCCTCTACTATATTTCCACCGCGATCAACGTCTTTACCATTAACATTCCTGGCCTGTTGATGGTGTACGTCTACCCGGAGCTGGTGCGGCCCTATAATTTCCTGCCCTTCCTGGCCGCCGCCTGGGTGTGGCTGGTCCTGCTCCCGGCCACCAGCCGCGGTCGATGGCGTTTCGAAGTGCTGCGGGTGCAACTTGTGTACAGCTTCTGCCACGCTGTCGCGATCCTGCACATGGTGCGTGGTCGCACGGCATCCTGGGTGGCGACCGGCTCCGTGCGCAAAAGGGGGAACCCGATGGTCCGCGGCGTGGTTCGGACCGCCTTCTGCTGGCTACTGCTGACGACGTGCGCGACATGGACCGGCATCGGTCTCGACGTCTGGAGGTTCGGCTGGGGAAACTTTTGGCTCGTGATTCTGTTTCAGCTCGGCCACAGCTATCTGAGCGTCCCGCTCCTGTTCGACCTGAGCCGCCTGCTCGTGGGACGCGGCGACCGGCCGGCACGCAGCCGGCACCGCGCCAGGCAGTCTCAGCCCGACTCCGTGGTCCGGGCATGGACCGGCGGTCCGCCGGCTCACAGCGCGCCGGCTCACAGCGCTCCGGCTCACAGCGCTCCGGTCTCGCCCTCGCACGGCGCTCCACCCGCCAGCGCGGCCCTGCGCCAGGGGTGAAGCGACGTGGAACGTCACGACGACGATCTGGACTTCCCGGCCTCCGAGCACCTGCGCTGGCCCGACGGGCTGGCGATCACCGTCGGCCTGGCGGTCATCGCGTTGCTGGCCACCGGCTGGGTCGACCCGACCGTGCTATGGCACTGATCAGGCCGGGCGGACCGTGGGAACGGTCGGCCTGAGGAGCATGAGGACCATGAGGACGACGGACGGCGCGGTCACCGTGCCGCTGCGGCGACCCCACCCGGGTCTGGTGCGGATCGAGGAACGGCTCGGCTTCCGCCCCGACATCGAAGGGCTACGCGCCCTGGCTGTGCTGCCCGTGCTGTGTTACCACGGTCAGGTCCCCCACGCCGCTGGCGGGTTCGTCGGGGTCGACGTGTTCTTCGTCGTCTCGGGGTTCCTCATCACCAGCCTGCTCGTGCGGGAGGCCGAGGTCACCGGTCGGATAAGCCTGGCGGGATTCTACGCGCGCCGGGCCAGGCGCATCCTGCCGGCGGCCTGCGTCGTCCTGGTGTTCGTCACCGTGGCGAGCTGGCTGACGATGCCGCCGCTGCGCCAGGCGGAGACGGTGCACGACGTCGCGGCGGCCTCGGTCTACCTGGTCAACTGGCGGTTCATCTCGAACCAGACCGACTACCTCGCCAGCGGTCGGGATCCCAGTCCGGTGCTGCACTTCTGGTCGCTCAGCGTGGAGGAGCAGTTCTACCTCGTCTGGCCGCTGCTCCTGCTGCTCGTCGTGCTGTTCGCCCGGCGCGTCACGATGTCGCTGGCCGCCGTCGCGGTCCCGGTCACGCTCGGGCTCGTCGCCCTGTCGTTGACGCTGTCGCTGCACTGGACCCTGGTGGAGACGCCGGTCGCCTACCTGAGCTCGCCGACCCGGGCGTGGCAGTTCGGCGTCGGTGCGCTGGTCGCCTTCGCCACGCCGGCGCTCGCCAGACTCGACCGCGGCCGCACCGTCACCGGGTTAAGGATCGTGCTCGGCTGGGCGGGGTGCGTGGCGGTGGTGACCGCCGTCGTCAGCTACGACAGCGTGACGGTCTACCCGGGCACGGCGGCCTTGTTGCCCACCTTCGGCGCGGCAGCGGTCATCGCGGCGGGTACCGGCGTCCGCCCGGGACACCGCAGCCTCCGGGCGGGTGCGGGCCGGTTGTTGGGGACCAGGGTGCTGACCGTCATCGGAAGCCGGTCGTACAGCCTGTACCTGTGGCACTGGGCCGTGCTCGTCCTGGTCGAGGCGCGGGTGGGAGACCTGAGCTGGCAGACGCGCACGGCAGTGGTCGCGGCCTGTGCAGTGCCGGCCGAGCTGTCGGCGCGGCTGGTCGAGCGTCCGGTGCGGCTCTCGGCGGTCGCGGCGTCGGGCTGGCGTCGTGGCCTCGCGATCGCCGTCACCGCGACGTTGCTGCCGGCCGCCACCGGCATGCTGGTCGGCACCGATGCGTTGCAGCGGATGCGGGGCGGTGACCGGGACGCGGTGGCGGTGCTGCCACACCTGCCCGCGGCCACGGTGGTGCGTGACCCGTTCGACCAACCCGGCGGCCTGTTGAGCGGCCCGGTGACGCCCGCCCCCTGGTCCGCGTACGACGACCTGCCGCGGCTTCCGGAGGGCTGCATGGCAAGTCCCCGCCAGACCACGAGCCCGCCCTGCCAGCTGAACACCGACGGCGCCACCGGCCGGGTGGTCCTGTTGGGGGACTCGCACGCCGCCCAGTGGTTCGGGGCGGTCTACCACGTGGCCCGCGGCAGCGACTGGTCGGTGGAGGTGCTGACCAAGGTCGGCTGTCCGTTACCCGCCATCTCGGTCCGCAGCGAGCAGCTCGGCCGGGAGTTCACCGAGTGCGACACCTGGCGGGAGAACACGTTTCGCCGGCTCGCCGCGGAACCAAAGCCAGACGCGATCTTCCTGAGTACGTACAACCGGTACACCGGCGACGAAGAAAAGGTTGTGGCGGGATGGCGGAACACGATCGCACGGCTCGCGTCCCTGGGTGCTCCGCTGGTCTACATCGTCGACACCCCGAATCCACCGGGAGACATTCCGGCGTGTATTTCCGGCGCAATCGACAACTGGCGGTCGTGCTCGTTCCCGCGGGATTCCGGACTGCCCCGCGACCCGCTGCTGCAGGCGGTCGTCGAGGGCCGCGAACCAGCGGTCAGCGCGGTCGACCTGAACGTCATCCTGTGCCCGGGGACCGGGCCCTGCCCGGCCGTACGGGGCAGCGTGCTGCTGTACCGCGACGACTCCCACATCACGAACACGGCAGCGGTCATGCTCGGGCCGGCGCTCGAACACGCGCTGGTCACCAAGGTACAGCTGCCGTTGCGGGGACCGCGGCTCCAGTCAAGCCAGACCGCGGGCACACCGCGTTCCTGACTTCGGTCCCGGTGGAATCCGGGCACCGGGTAGCCTCGCGAACGAGATGCGCCATGGCCGTATTTCAGGACTTCTGTACACTTTTCAGTCATTGTTTGGCGGACGTACCAGCCAGACGGCCGAGGTACCTGGTGGGGAGGCGCTGATGCGACGGCGGTCTGCCGTCTGCCTGATGATGGCGGCGAGCGTACTGGTTTTCGCCTGCAGCTCCCCCGGCGACGGCCCGTCGCTGAAACCCGCATCCCCGAGCGGCGCCGCCCGCGGCGGCTCGGCTCCGCCGCGGGCGGCCGTCGAAACCGTGTTCAGGACCCGTCCGCAGTTCGGCGTCACGGTGCCCGGCATCAGCCAGGCGTCGCTGGGCGAGGTTGCACGCACGACGGCCTGCCCGCCGGCGATGGCCCAGTTCTTCGTCTCCGTGACCCACGGCCTGGACCCGACGGTACTCGGCGCGGTGCCGGTGACACCGATCGTGACGGTCGAGCCGTGGAACCCGGACAAGGGGGTCAACCAGAGCGACTTCACGCTCGACAAGACCATCGAGGGCCGGTGGGATGACCACTACCGGGCCATCGCGATGGTAGTGAAGAAGTACGGACGCCCCGTCCTGATCCGGTTCGCCCACGAGATGAACGGCTACTGGTACCCGTGGGCGTCGGTCGGCTCGAACACCCCGGCGCTGTTCGTGGCGGCGTGGCAGCACGTGGTCGGCATCTTCCGAGACGCCGGCGTCACGAACGCGCTGTGGGTGTGGTCGCCGAACGTGCTCCGCGGGACGTCGGGAACGCCGCTGGCCGAGTACTACCCCGGCGACAAGTGGGTCGACCTGATGGGTCTGACAGGGTACGGCGTGCAGGAGAGCTCCGCCGCGCAGACGTACGGCCCGTCCATGGCCCAACTGGCCGCGCTGTCGACCAAGCCGGTCCTGCTGACCGAGGTGGGCGCCCAGCGGGACCAGTACAAGACCAGCTGGATCGCCTCGTTCGGCAGTTGGCTGCAGAGCCACCCCCAGGTGGTGGGGTTCGTCTGGACGGCGATGAACATCAAGGACGGCGTGAAGGGTGACTGGCGGTACGACGACTCGGAGGCCGACCTCGCCGCCTTCCGGGCGAGCCTGCTCGCCGGGAGGGTCGCCTGCTGACCGCCGCGAGGAGCGTTCCGGAGTCGGCCGGCCAGCCGGGTCCGGCGGCCCGTCACCGTCGCGGCAGCCGTCGCGGCAGCCGTCGCGGCAGCCGTCGCACCATGGTCGTTCTCGCCGTGGGCGCAGCCGTCGTCGCCTGTGCCCTGGTCCACGCGGTGAACCTCGACGGCTGGCCCGGCCGGTTCAACGAGGACGAGGGCACCTATGCCGCGCAGGCCTACGCCCTGCGGTACTGGGGCCGACTGGCGCACTACACCTACTGGTATGATCATCCTTTCGGCGGCTGGGCCCAGATCGCGGCGTACGCCTGGGTGACCGACGCCTTCGGCCGCGGCGCTACCGGCGTGAGCGCCGCGCGCGAGTTCATGCTCTGGGTGCACGTCGCGAGCTGTGTCCTGGTCTACTTGTTCGCCCGCCGGCTGGACGTGCGCCGACCGTACGCGGTGACGGCCGTCGCGCTGTTCTCGCTGTCACCGCTGGCGCTCTGGTTCCAGCGGATGGTGTTCCTCGACAACATCATGGTGATGTGGCTGTTAGCGGCGTTGGTCATGGCTGCGGCGCCCAGACGGCGAGTGCGGACTGCCGTACTGGCCGGACTCGCGGTAAGCGTCGCGTTCTGGTCCAAGGAATCCGCTCTGGTGTTCCTGCCCGGTGTCTACCTGATGGTGTGGATCAATCACCGGCGGCGCAACCTACGCGCCGCGAGCCTCGGATTCGCCGCCGCGGCCGTGGCGGGCCCCGGGGCGTTCGTGGTGTTCGCAGCCGCTCGTGGCGAGCTGCACCAGTTGCGCCGGGCGGTCGAGTTCCAGCTGTTCACCCGGCAGTCCAGCGGCAGTGTGCTCGACCGCGGCAGTTCGGCGTGGAACCTAGTCGGCTTCTGGCTCGGGCTCGATGCGATCCTGCTCGCCGCCGGCCTCGTGGCGGCGATCGCCGGGCTGCTGGTGCCTCGGCTTCGGGTGCCGAGCGTGCTGCTGGTGAGCCAGGCACTGCTCCTGCTCCGGGAGGGGTACCTGCCGTACCCGTACGTCGTCGGGATGCTGCCGTTCGCCGCACTCTGCGTAGCGGGGTTGGCCGACCACCTTCATCCCCGGCCCGGGCCTGCCACCACAACCGCCCGTCTTCGCCTCGCGGCGGTGGCCTCGGTGGTCGTGGCCGGGCTGGCGGTGCTGTCGTGGCAGTGGGGACCGGTCCTGGTCGACGCGACCTCCCGGGACGACAGTCTCCCGAGCCGGGAGGCGTCCGCCTGGTACCTCGGCCACGTCCCCCCTGGCCGAGTGACGATCACGAACGATTACGCGTGGCTCGACCTGCTACGCGGAGGTACCAGGCCGATCTGGCACTGGAAGATCAACGACCAGGCCGTACGGGCGAGCCTCCCGAACGGCTGGCGCGACGTCGACTACGTCATCCTCGACGCCTGGATGGCCGAACCGGCGACGTTGCACCGGCTCCCGTTGCTGGCCGACGCGCTGGCCCATGGCGTCAAGGTGGCTTCGTTCGGCGCCGGTCCGACCAAGGTGACGATCTACCGGGTCGACCGGGTCGTCGAGGCGCCGGGTGGCGCGGCGCGTGCGGGCCGAGTGGGGATGCGCCACTGACAGGCCTGGAGTTGAGGTCACTGGGACGAACACTGAGGTCACGGAGCCATCCCCCTCGGTAGCCCCTACCTGCTGTTGCTCCGCGACGCCCCGGACCGGTGACCTTCCGCACGCCCCTTGACCGTCACCAACGTTGTTGGCTAGCGTCGGCTAACGGCGTTAGCAACCACCGACGACAACCAGGTCGAACGACCGAGGGAGCGGGTATGACATCGAATCTGCTCTACCGCGGGCCCGGCATCGCCGAGCTTCACGAAGAATATGCCAAGAAGCGCGTGCTCGACGAAAAGGCGCCGGTAAAGGCCGCGGCGGAGATCTCCGTGGCCGCGCCGACCGAGAAGGTATGGCGGCTGATCAGCGAGATAGACCGGTGGCCGGCGTGGAACCCCGCCGTCCGGGACGTGCAGGTTCACGGCGGGGTGGCCGTCGACACATCCTTCATCTGGGTCAACGGGAAGTCACGGGTCCGCTCGACCCTGGCGGTCGTCGATCCACTCCACGAGATCACCTGGAGTGGGGTCTCCGCCGGCATCAAGGCCGTTCACCGCAACGTTCTCGAACGGACACCGGACGGTACGGTGCGAGTCACGAGCATGGAATCGATGTCTATGCCCTTCCTCGGCCTCATCTTCAGCAGCACGAAACTCCGCAGCGGGCTGAATGACTGGCTCACGGCGCTTAGGCAGGCCGCCGAAAAGGCGTGACCTTCACCGCGCCTGGGTTCGGCTGTCGATGCGGTGACCACCGGCCGTCGCGGCGATCGCTGTGACCGCGAACACCACTGCCCAGACGCGATGCCCAGCCAGCGCCGTGGCGATCGCGGTCAGACAGAACAGGAGGATCTTCACCATCAGCAGCGCCGGCCCGCGAAGCCGACGTCGTGACGCGGGGGCGAGCCACACTCCCCAGACGACGGCCGCCATCAGCGGCAGCAGGACCGCCAAGGCAACACCGGCGACGGCTGACGAGGCGAGATCGAGTCCGGCACCCGCCAAAGTGCCCAGCATCGCGAGTTCGGACAAGAAAGCGAGAAACATGATCGACCCGCCCACCACGCCGCTGCGCGGGGTACCGCCATCTGCGCCAGACGAACCCATGAGAGGGAACATAGTGGAACTTCCCGGGGAGTGAATTGTGATTCTGGGAACTACTGCCGCATCAGGCACCGTTCGCCTGCCTGACAACCTGACGAGTGGAATCAAATGGCCAAAGCGACGCGTGACTTTCTAGCAGCTCGTTGAAAACTTCTATCGGCTTCAACCAGCCAAGCGTCTGCCGTGGCCTTCCATTCAGCTGGGCGGCCAGCTTATTAAGCTCGTCCTGTGTGTGCAAGGACGGGTCGGTGCCCTTCGGGAAGTACTGGTGTAACAGACCGTTGGTGTTCTCGTTGGAACCGCGCTGCCAGGGCGAGTGCGGGTCACAAAAATACACGGGGATACCGGTCCGGACCGTGAACTCCGCGTGGCGGGCCATCTCCTTCCCCTGGTCCCACGTCACGCTGTTGCGAAGGAACTCAGGGAGGGTTCCCATCTTCTTCGCGAGCAGGTAAGCGACACGTTCGGCGGTGCGGTCAGAGGGGATACGCACCAGCATCACGAACCGGGTGGTACGCTCGACGAGCGTGGCGATCTGGGACCTGTTCCCCTTACCGATGATCAGGTCACCCTCCCAGAAGCCGGGCACGGCTCGATCCTCGGCCTCCTTCGGCCGCTCGCTGATGTCGACCATGTCCGGGATCTTTCCCCTGGTCACGGTCTGCGCGATCGGTTCACCCGCCTCGTCCGGCCCTTGCGCAAAGCAATCTTCAGCTCGGTCCGAAGCTCGCCGCGGGCCTGGAGGTATAGGCACTCGTAGATCGTCTCGTGCGACACGCGCATGCCCTCGTCGTCAGGGAAGTCCTTCTTCAGCCTCTCACTGATCTACTTCGGAGACCATTTCTCGGCCAGGCCGGCATTGACCGCGTCGTGCAGCGCGGCCGACGCGACGAGTTTGCGTTCCTTCGGACGTGCTCGCAGCGCGTCGCACCGCGCCTGCGCATCCACCGCTCGGTAAGCCCGTACTCCGCACGTTCGTGTGGTGTGCTGACCGTGTGATTTCTTGATCCGCCAGGATGATGATTTCCCTGGTGCGTGGTGTGTCCGGCCTGGGACGGTTCGGAGGGTGCTGGCGACCGCCGTCCGGGTGGGCTATGGGCCCCCGCGCCTGGAGAAGCTGCTCGGTGCTCTGCCGGTGGCCCGGGACCTGATGGTCCGCCTCGATCTGGTCGCGACGATCGAGACGGCTCTGCCCGATCCAGGAGAGCAAGGCCCGGCTCACCCATCAATGACCTCCGGAGGGGACTGTCGCCTTCAGGCGACAGGGGAATCCGGCACGGACCGCAACGGTTATACCGGCCACGCTGGTATAATCAACGGCATGTCCCGGACGGTGCAGGTCGGCGCGGGTGGCGCCTATGACCTCGGTTACCACGTCGTGTGGTGCCCGAAGTACCGCCGTGCTGTCCTCGTCGGTCCGGTCCGAGACCGGCTTGACGGGCTGATCCGCGAGAAGTGCGCCGAGCATGACTGGCTGATCGTCGCGCTGGAGATCGAGCCCGACCACGTGCACCTGTTCGTGAAAGCTCATCCGAAGCACGCCCCGTCGTACATCGCCAACCAGCTCAAAGGCTTCACGTCCCACGTGCTACGCGGCGAGTTCGCGCACCTGCGCTCCCGGCTGCCCACGCTCTGGTCCCGGTCGTACTTCGTTGCCACCGTCGGCGCGGTGTCCGCCGAGACGGTCCGCCGGTACATCGATACGCAGAACGAGCGGCCGTGGCGCACGGGGGTGCCACGTTGAGACGGTCGTACAAGTTCCTGCTCCGCCCGACCGCGCACCAGCAGATCGCGTTGACGGCGATGCTCGACGACCACCGGGCGCTGTACAACGCCGCGCTTCAGGAGCGGCGCGATGCCTACCGGCATCCGAGCAAGACGACGGTCCGCTACGGGGGCCAGTCGGCCCAGCTCAAGGACATTCGGGGGTTTGACGCGGATCAGGCCCGCTGGTCGTTCTCCTCTCAGCAGGCCACCCTGCGTCGCCTCAATCTCGCATTCGCCGCGTTCTTCCGCCGGGTCAAGGCGGGCGAGACGCCCGGCTACCCGCGGTTCAAGGGCGCCGGCTGGTTCGACACGGTGACGTGGCCCGCCAACGGTGACGGGTGCCTCTGGGACTCGCAGCCCGAGAACCCGAAGACGATGTTCGTCCGCCTTCAGGGCGTCGGCCACGTCAAGGTCCACCAGCACCGGCCAGTGGCTGGCCGGGTCAAGACGCTGTCCGTCAGGCGGGAGGGTGCCCGCTGGTACCTCGTGCTGTCCTGCGACGACGTGCCCGCCGAGCCGCTGGAACCAACGGGCGCCGTCGTCGGCGTGGACTTGGGTGTCGCCTCGCTGGCCAGCACGTCGAACGGCGAGCACTACGGCAACCCGCGTTTCCTCGAACGGGCCGCCGGGCGCCTCGCCAACGCGCAGCGCGACCTTGCCCGTAAGAAGCGCGGCTCGAAGCGGCGCCGCAAGGCGGCTACTCGGGTCGCGAACCAGTCCCGGGCCGTGGCCCGGCAGCGCGTCGACCTCGCGAACAAGACCGCGCGCGAACTGGTCGCCGACCACGACCTGATCGCTGTCGAGAAGCTGAACGTCAAGGGCATGGTCCGCCGGGCCAAGCCGAAGCCCGACCCGGACCAGCCGGGGGCGTTCCTGCCGAACGGGCAGGCCGCCAAGTCCGGGCTGAACAGGTCGATTCTCGACGCCGGGTGGGGGGTGTTCCTCAACGCACTGCGTGCCAAGGCTGAAAGCGCCGGGCGGGTCGTCGTCGAGGTCAACCCCCGCCACACCTCCCAGCGATGCGCCGAATGTGGCCATGTCGCCCCGGAGAACCGGCCCAGTCAGGCCACGTTCCGCTGTGTGGAGTGCGGCCACGCCGCGCACGCAGACGTGAACGCGGCGATCAACATACTCGGGGCGGGGCTCGCCCTTCAGGTGGCGCAAGCTTCCTGAGAAGCTGACGCCTTTAGGCGTCAGAGGAGTCACGGTCAGGTCATCGCGATGCTCGTCGCCAACCGGCTGACCGCCCCGACCCCGCTGGTTCGCATCGAGGACTGAGCGAGGGCGTGAGCGGTCGAGGAGATGTTCGGAATCGCCGTTGCATAAGAGCGCCTGATAGCGGCGCTCATGCCGCCTCACCTTGCGGTGAAGCACTCCCGGTCCGACCGGCCCGAGCCGTGCCGGGTTCCCGTTTCCCAGCCGCCCGCCCCGCGGACGGGGTCCTACGGTCGGCTCCACGGGCGTTTACCGTCTCCGACCTACTGGCGGCGACGAGGTTGGACAGGTTGACCGCGGCGTTCAGGTCGCGGCCGCCTACCAGCCCGCAGGACTGGCAGGCGAAGATACGCTCCGACAGGGTGAGGCCTGGGTTTCGCCAGCCGCAGTCGGAACAGGTCTTCGAGCTTGGATACCAGCGGTCCGCGACCACGAGCGTCGATCCGTACCAGAGGGTCTTGTAGGCGAGCTGGCGGCGGACCTCGGCCATCCCGGTATCGGACACGGCACGGGCAAGACGGCGGTTACGGACCATCCCGGCCACGTGCAGGTCTTCCACCACGATCGTGTCGTGGGTCTTGGCCAGCCGGGCGGTGAGCTTGTGCAGCCCGTCGCGGCGCTGGTAGGCGACGCGGGCATGGAGGCGACCGAGGGTGGCGGCGTGTCTACGGCGACCGGCGCTGCCGGGCGTGGAGCGGGCGTAGGCCCGCGACGCGCGGCGCAGTTCGCGCAGCGACCGGGCCAGCGGCCTGGGGTTCTCGACGGTCTCGCCGGTCGACAGGACGGCGAGGTGCCTCACACCCAGGTCGACCCCGACCGGGCCGCCCCGGCGCTGCCGGGTAGACGGCTTGCCGGGGACATCACGGTCGGCCTCCACGGTGAACGCCACGAACCAGCGCCCCGCGGTCCGGGACACGGTCGCGCCCAGCAGGCGTGCGGACCCGTCGACGAGCCGGCCGGTCAGCGCACCCATCGGCTCATGCACCTTGACCCGGCCGACCCGGGGCAGCTTCACCTGCCGATCCCCAGCCGGACCGTAGGCGCCGGTGGTGTACCGGAACGAGTCACGGGCCCTCCCGCGCTTCTTGAACCGGGGAAACCGACCCGCCGGCCCTTCCGCTTCCCTTACCGGGAGTCGGTGAAGTTCTTCAACCCCCGGGCAAGCTGATCCAGGCCAGCGCGGAACGCCTCCTTCGAGCACCGCGCCCACCACGGGGCCAGCTTGTGTTTCGCAGCGTTCCAGGCCAGCCGCAACGCGGGCAGCGTCCACGACACCGGGGTGAGCAGATCACCGGTCAGCCCGTAGGACTGTTCGGCCTCGCGCTGCGCGAACGCGGCTTTCACCCGGACCAGACCCCAGTTGTAGGCGAACCGCTCTGCCCCGGCATGCCGGCGCAGAGCGGCAAGCCGGACGGTGTTTGGATCGAGAGCGAACCCTCTCCACCTCCCGCGACGCCAAATCATGGAAGGGTCGGCTAACGAACCGCTTGTTCCAGCAGGTAGGTACAGCGGCGGAAGAGTGGTCCGTCGTGGTGGAGCATCGCCACGATTGTTACTTCAACCGGAATGTCCGAGTAGTGGACAAGGCCGGGTCGCCGGGCCGAAGCCGCAGCTCCCCGAGCTCCGGTAACAGGACTGCTGCCGCGACCGTGCGCTCCCGCCGGATGTCGCCGTTGTCGGGCACCCGGATGGGTGGGGCGGACAGCAACGCGAGGTGCTCCTCGGGCTCCTTCCCAAGGGTCGCGAGCACCGCCGTGGCAGCCTCAAGCCGGCGGACGGAGGAGTTGCGGGCGAACACGTTGATCTCGTCGTGGGGAACGAAGTCGGGATGGAGGAAGTGGTTGGTGTGGACGGTCTGTGGCGCTTGCACGGTCCGTAGCTCGTCACCGAGGATCTCCACCCAGACCGCCCGGGTGGCATCGCAGAGCGTCAGCGACCGGGAGCTGGCCAGCCGCAGGCCGCGGAGGACGTCGAGGGCTTCCTCGACGTCCTCCGCTGTGTCGAGCAGGTGCCGGATCGCCAGGTACGGGGGCAGACCTGCCCGCCAGTCGCCACCCAGGACGAGGTTGAGCCCGATCGCGAGGCCGCGGCTGTTGAGGCCGAGGTATCCGAGCAGGCCGCCGAAGCTCAGCACGAGCGAGCGGCCGATCGGCGAGGCCAGGTCGAGGACGGCGATCTGGTCTTCGAGGTCGCCGTTGAGGTCGACGGTCTGGGCGAGCAGCGGGCCGGCGACCCGCGCGTAGGTGGTGCAGTCACCCGCGGTGGGGATCTTGGTGTAGCCGAGGATCTCGCGCCGAAGCTGGAGCAGCCAGGCCTCGTCCTCGTCCAGGCCCGCGCCGGACGCGAGCCCGGCGACCTCGGCCGCGAGCCGCGGCGTGGCGTGCTCGATCTCCGTACGGTACCGGGCGATCGTCGGGCGCAGTCCGTCCAGCGTCACCGGGTCGGGCAGCAGCCGGCCGAGCCGGCAGACGTGGTCGTCCACAAACGACCGCAGCCGCCCCGCCAACGCCGCCCCGTGGGCCTTGCCCAGCTCCGACGGCTCCCCGTCCGCCCTGACCAGGACGGTCACGGGCACGCCTTAGGGCGCTCGGCGAGCGTCTTCTTCACGATCGGCCATTCCTCGACCAGCACGCTGTAGTAGATCGCGTCGCGACGGCGCCCGTCCGGCATGGGGTTGTAGCTGCGCAGCACCCCCTCCTCGACGGCGCCGATGTTGCGCAGGCCGCCGCGGGCCTGGGTGTTCAACACGTCGGTCTTGAACTCCACCCGCAGCGCGCCCAGGCGCTCGAAGGCGTGCTCCAGCAGCAGCACCTTGGCCCACCGGTTGATCCCCGTGCCGCGGAAGTCTCGGCCGAGCCACGACCAGCCGATCTCCAGCCGAGCGTCCGGCTCGGACAGGTTGCTATAGCTCATGCTGCCCGCGACCCGGCCGGTGCGCTTGTCGGTGATGACGAAGACACATCGCCGGCCGGCCCGATGGTCGGCGAGAGATGCGTCGAAGAACGCCTCGAAGTCGGCATCGGATTCCACCCGGAAGACGAAGTACCGCCAGATGTCCGGGTCGAAAGCGATCGCCCGCAACGCTTCCCGGTCGGCCTCGGTGACGGGTGCGAGGCGGACGTGGTCGTTGTCCAGGACGGCCGGGCCGTCCGTGCGCCAGGCCACCGGTCAGGCCCCCGCTGGAGCGTGCCGGGACAGGATTTCCACGCAGTCACGCAGGGTGTGCATCCCGGCCAGATCGTCCTCGGTGAAATGGGCCATGTCGATGCCCGTGTCCCTGCACAGCGAGGTCAGGAACAGGACCTTGTTCAGCGAGGTCAGCCCGTAGGTACCGGTGAGGGCGGCAGCGGGCTCCAGGTCCTCGGGGGCGATGTCGATGGTCAGCACCGCGGCCAGGTTCTCCCGGACGACGGTCTCGATGTCAGGCAGCACAGAGTCGGGCAGCACAGAGTCAGGCAGCATGGAGTCCCTTCCTCGGGTCGCCGAGCTGGCGCAGGTACACCGCTCGGATCTGCTTCCGCTTGGGTTTGTACTGAGATGTGAGCAGGCCGTTGTCGATGCTGAACGGCTCGTCGGCCACCACGGCCCGGTGGATGTACTGGTCACCGCCGAGCGCCTTGTTGGTGGCCGCGAGCTGTGCGGAGATGGCAGCGGTGTCCGCCGGCACCGACGCCGGCGAGACGACCGCCACCAGCTCGGTCTGGGCCGGGCAGTAGAGCACGCACTCCGCGATGGCCGGGCTGGCCTTCAGATGCTCCTCGATCTGCCTGACGATGATCTTCTTACCGTTGTCCAACACGATCGTGTCGTCGGCACGACCGAGAACGAACAGGAAGCCGTCGGCGTCAAGGTATCCGAGGTCACCGGTGCGCACGGTGCCGTCGGGGCCGAAGACCCGCTCGGAGTCGCCGGGCTCGCAGTAGGCGTACCGCCCGTTCACCGGGTGCTGGGCACGGACGCTGATCACCCCGTCATCGTCGATGAGTACCTGCTTGCCCGGCAGCACCCGGCCTACGCTGCCCTCCCGGTGCGCGCCCGGGTGGTTCTTGGCCACGATGCACGTCTCGTTGAGGCCGTAGCCCTCGTAGATCGGCAGACCGAGCCGGTTGAAGAAGGCAAGGGTGGCGGGATCGGCGGGCGCCGAGCCCGTCCAGAGGTAGCGGATGCGGTCGCCGAACAGGTCGCGGGCCACATCGGCGAGGTCCCGGCCGGTGCGCTGGGTGCGGCGCTCGATCTGGCTGCGGGCACCTTCGAAGAAGCCGGGCACGCCCATGACGACGGTCGGCCGTACCTGGGTGAGTGCGACAAACGCCGCCTCGTAGGTGCAGACCGTGACGTCGTGGCCGTGCAGCAGCGCCGAATACACCCAGTAGCGCTGCTGAAGCAACGACAGCGGCAGAAACACCAGCAGATTGTCGCCGGGGCCGTGGCCGAACATGCCCTGGACGGCGTCCAGCGAGCTGTCGATGCTGCCGACGGTGGCGCCCAGGCCCTTGGGCGTGCCGGTGCTTCCCGAGGTGAACTTGATCGTGGTGACCTCGTCGGGGGCGTACCTGACCGGCGGCGGGGGCACGTCGGGCAGGTCGTCGGGCAGGTCGTCGAGCAGGTCGTCGAGCAGGGCCGCGAGTTGCTCGACACCGGATTCGTCGGACGGCCGGTCGGTGAACAGGAGGGAGAGGCCGTAGCGGTCCATGAGTTCGCGGGTAGGCGCGAACTTGCCCGGTTCCAGGCCGGCGGTCTCGACCTTGAGCCGCAGGGCAGCCAGGTCGAGCACCACCCACTCGAGGCTGTTGGCGGCGAGGATGCCGATCCGGTCGCCCGCGCCGAGGCCGCGGGCGCGCAGCCTGGCCGCGACCAGGCCGGACAGTCGCCAGACCTCGGCGAGCGGGACCTCGCGGGTGCCGGCCAGCCTGGTGATGTACAGCGTCCCGCGGTCCGGGGTGGACGCCAGGAGTTTGTTGATCATGACAGGCTCCTGCTGGTCGGGCGGAAGAACGTGGTGTGGGCGAGGGTGACCTTGCTGCCCGGCGGGATCAGCTCGACCGTGCTGGGCCACTGGTCGGGCGCCGGCTGGCCAAGGGCTTCGGCCAGCCGGACGGCGAAGCGCGGCATGACCGGCGCGGCGCCGTGCGCGAGCAGTGCGGCGGCGGCCAGCTCCAGTGCGGTGGCCGTGCGCACCTCGTTCGGCATGCCGCCGGCCCGCGCCAGCACGCGTTCCCGGCGGCTGAACCGGAGCGCGTCGGCCACCAGGGCGTCCAGTTCGGCGGCGGCCTGGTTGAGCGAGAACCCGCCGGGCCGCAGGCTGGCGGTGAGCGCCCCAAGCCGGGCAGCGAGCTGGCTGAGGAACCCGGCGTGCTCGGGGGTCCAGTTGCCGGCGTCGGGAGCCACCCCGTCGTAGTGGTCGGCCACGTGCTGGCCGAGGTCGTTCAGCCAGGCCTGCCAGGTGCCGATCAGGGTGGTCGCGAGCGTGTGCTCGTAGGCGTCGAGCTCGAAGTTCGTTCGCTGCGCCTCGGGACGGCTACGGGCGAGGAAGTAGCGCACGGCGTCCACGCTGCCGGCGTCGAGGATCTGCTTGCCCCAGATGGCGTGCCGGCGGCCGGTGGAGAACTTCAGGCCGTCGTAGAGGAAGAACTCGTTGACGTGGTAGTCGATGTCCGGCGTCCAGCCGGGCAGGGCGAGCTGGTAGAGCACCGGGTAGAGAATCGCGTGGTAGAAGCTGTTGTCGTAGCCGAAGAAGTGGACGATCTTCCAGTCGTCGGTCGGCTCGGCGGCCGTCCAGTCGCGGCCGATGCGCTCGCCGAGCTTCTGGATGCCGTGCAGGAAGCCGAAGGCCATCTCCGGCCATACCCAGATCACCTGGCCGGCGCCGTTCGCCTCGTGCGGGGTGATGCCCCAGTCGCTGGGGTGGCTGACCGGGATGTCGACCCGCTCCCGGCGGAACAGTCGTGCGGCGAGCTCCCGTAGCCGGGCCGGGACGCGGCCCCGGCGGTGATGGTCGAGCACCGTGCCCGCGTGCTCATGCAGCGGCAGCACGTAGCGGCGGACCGTGCCGGCAGCGGGTGCCTCGCCGGAGGGCTTGGCGACCGGATCGGCCAGGTCGACCACGGTGTTCGGCTCGCCGCACTCCTCGCAGATGTTGCCGCCGGTGATCTCACCGCAGCCGGGGCAGCCGCCGCGGACGTCGACCTCGTAGAGGTATTGGCCGGTTTTCGGGTCGAACAGCGCGGGGCCGTCGCTCGGGGCGATCGCGCCGGAGTCGACCAGCCTGGTGAAGAAGTCCTTCAGCGCGGGGACATAGCTGGGGTCGGCGTTTGTGACGGTGTACTGGTCGAGCGGGATGTCCATCAGTCGCAGGGTTTCCGCGATCTCGGCGCTGTAGTGCGCGGCCGTTTCGGCGTTCGACCTGCCTTCCCGGCGAGCGCAGTCGACCACGTAGGACTGGAAGTCGTCGCTGCCGGTCAGGTGCCAGATGTTGGCGCCGTTCATCCGTTGGAACCGGACGTAGGCGTCGGCACCCAGATACGGGCCGGAGAGGTGGCCGAGGTGGAGGTCGCCGTTGGGGGTGGGCGGCGTCGAGAAGACGAACACCGGGCGGTCGCCGTGCTCGCTGGTCACCGGGGTGGCCGAGGACACCGCGCGGGCGCCGTCGCGCCAGTACTGGGTGAGGAAGACCAGATCCTGATCCCCGGTGTTCTCCACGACGTGAGCCTCGAACGGCTCGAACAGGACGACGGTGCCCGGCGCGACCGGGTGGCGTTCGGAGCCCACGACGAACTCGCCGCGGCCGGCGACGATGACGATCAGCTCGGTTTCGTCGTGCCGGTGGTGCGCCGAGGCGACGCCCGGTGCGACCCGGCCCCAGGCGGCGCCGGTGCCCAGCCCGTCGACCGAGACCATGTCGATCCCGAATGCTTCGGAGAGCGCGGCGACGCCAAAGCGGTCGATGATCATGCGGTGTCCTTCTCGTCGAGCAGGTCGGCGGCCGCCGCGGCGATCGCGGGGGCCAGCCGGTAGCCGGAACCGCCCGCCGCGCCGGCGAACAGCACCCGGCCGTCGGCGGTGACCGGGCGCACGATCGGCGTACGGTCGGGGCTGTAGGCATCGCAGAACACGCGGCCGGAGACACAGTACGGGCTGAGCTTCGGGGCGTAACGATCCAGGATCGCCCGGCCGCGGTCGAGGTCGTCGGCGGACAGCTCCCCGGTCAGCGCGTCCGGGGTGACGTCCCAGTCGGGTGAGGTGTAGCTGAACAGCCAGTGGCCGCGGTGGGCCAGCGGTAGCAGGAACGCGTCCTCGTCGTGGAAGACGGTCGTGCGGTCGCGAGGGGTGGCGGGTCGTTCGATGTGCAGGGCGACCACTTTCTTGATCCGGACGCCGAGCGGGGCAAGCAGCTCCGGCCAGGCCAGCCAGGGACCCGGTGCCAGCACGACGCGGCCGGCGGTGAGCCGGGCACCGGTGCTCAGCGTGAGGACGACGCCGTCCGGTGCGGACCCCACGGCGGTGACCGCGGTGCCCTCCCGAAACGCCGCGCGGTCGCGGAGCCGAGCGGCCAGGAGTTGGGTGAGCGCTCCAACGTCGGCGTAGTGGGCGCCGTCGCCCTCCCAGCCCTGGTCGGCCGGACGCAGCCGCGCTTCGGGGAGGTAGTGCTCCCGGACGGCGGCTTCGTCGGTGCTGACCACGGTCAGGCCCACCGGGTGGATCGGCACCTGTGGGTCTCGCCGGCGCAGGTCCTCGTACCAGCGATGGCTGTAGGCGGCCAGCGCCCGCACCCGTGGGGTGGCACCGCGCGGGAAGTGCAGGCCGGCGGAGAACCGGGACACTCCGCCGCCAACCACTCCCCTGTCGATCACCGTCACCCGCCGGTGGGGCGCGCGGGCCAGTGCCTCGGTGGCCACCAGGCAGCCGACCACTCCGGCACCGACCACCACGACGTCGGCGTCCACATGATCGCACGCCCTTTGGCCCAGGATTTTCCCGGAAAGAAAGGCCTCCGGGCGTGCAGCTTCGCCATAATCGCACGCCCTTTGGCCCATGATCGTCCCGGAAAGAAAGGCCTCCGGGCGTGCAGCTTCGCCATAATCGCACGCCCTTTGGCCCAGGATCGTCCCGGAAAGAAAGGCCTCCGGGCGTGCAGCTTCGCCATAATCGCACGCCCTTTGGCCCATTAGCGGGCCCCTGTCTTGGGTGACCACTCGACGAACGCCGGGTCCTGTCCCCTGCTCCGGACGCCGCGGATCCGGTCGACGATCCGCTGGCTGCGCCAGGCGGTGAGGCTGAGGTTCGGGTCGGCGAGGCCGCGCTGCGTGCGGACGGCATTTTGCAGGAACAGGTTCCGGTCGGCCGGGCCGTCCCAGTTGGCGGCGAAGTCGGCGTCCACCTGATACTCGTCGTCCTCCCGCGCCAGGCGTTGCTCCAGGGGTGCCAGGAAGTCCATCCGGGCCGGCTGGAACCCGGTGGCCCAGATGATCACTTCGGCCTCGAAGATCTCCAGGCCGCCGGCCAGGTCGTTGTGCTGGACGGAGATGCTCCAGCCGTCCGGCGAGCACGCCTCGACGCTGACCACCTCGCGGTTGGGGTAGAGCCCGGTGAGCTGCGGGGCGCCCGTGATGAACCGGTGGACGTAGATCTGCTGATAGATTTCCCGGGCGGTGGACTCGGAGATGCCGTCGCTGGTCAGCACCTGCTGGCTGTTGAAGTCGGCCCGTACAGCCAGGTCGAGCTCGGCAAAGTAGTCGGAGTGGCAGGGCATGTAGAACTCGTTGGTGAACGGCGAGTCGTCGATCGGGAAGTAGTTGCGCCGGCGGGACAGCCACGACACCCGGTGCGGCAGTTCGCTGTCGGGCCGGGAGATCAGGTCGAGGAACGCCTCGGCGCCGGACTGGCCGCCGCCGATCACCGCCACCCGCTTGTCGCGCAGGCGGACGGCTTTCGACCTGAACTCGCTGACGTGGAACTGAGTGCTGCCCAGGTGCGGGCGGGCGAACATCGGCACCCACGGCACGGTGCCGACGCCGACCACCACGTTGTCGGCGAGGAGAGCGCGCTTGTCGGTCTGCACGACAAACGCGTCGCCGGTGAAGTCGACGGCCTGCGCCTCCTCGCCGAACACAACGTTCTCGTTGCGACTGCAGGCCCAGCCGAGGTAGTTACGGAACTCCTCGCGGGGCACTTTTTCGAACTGTGCGTTGAGGTAGTGGTAGATTCGCCCGCGGTCGTGGAGATAGGCTATGAACGAGAATGGACTGGTCGGGTCGGACAGGCTCACAAGGTCCTTGAACAAGGACACTTGGAGGGTCGCTCCAGGGATGAGCTGATCGTCGTGCCAGGTGAATTCGGCCTTCCTGTCGATGACCAGGTTCGGCATCCCTGGGTCACCGTGCAACAGGGCTGCCAGGCTCAGGTTGGCCGGTCCGGCCCCGATTCCGACACAGCGGTACCGCGGAGACTTACTCCCCATGAGAAGAGCTCGCTTTCAGCGTTCGGACAGACGAACTTACATTCGCTCGTGAAACCGGCCGCGCGGGCCCAGGGCGTCAGCGATGGCGAGGCGCAGCACCTCGGAGGCGCCCTCGTAGATCCGCAGCGACCGGATCTGCCGGTACAGCCGCTCCGGCAGGCTGTCGTGCACCAGCCCGGCCGCGCCGTAGACCTGCACGGCCGCGTCCACGACCTGCTGGGCGGCCTCGGTGGCGTACAGCTTCGCGATGCTGGAGTGCCTGGCCAGCGGGGCGCCCCGGTCGGCCTCCCAGGCGGCCCTGGCCACCAGGAGGGCGGCGGCGTTCAGCCGTACCTCGACATCGGCGAAGCTGGCCTTCACCGTCGGCAGGTCGAACAGCCGCCTGCCGTACGCGGCCCGTTCTCTGGCCCTGGCCAAAGCGGCGTCGGCGGCCCGGCGGGCGAAGCCAAGCGCCGCGGCGCCGACGGTGAGGCGGAACCGTTCGAGCAGCTCCATGGCCACGACAAACCCGCCGCCGCGGGGGCCCAGGACGGCGTCGGCCGGGACCCGGCAGCCGTCGAACTCCAGTCGGGCGATGTCGCGTTCGGCCACCATGTCGATCGGCTCGATCCGCAGGCCCGGGGTGCCGGCCGGGACGAGCAGCGCGGTCAGGCCCAGCGCGGCCGGGCCGTCACCGGTGCGGGCCACCACGCAGAAGACGTCGGCGCCCGCGGCGCCGGCGATCCACATCTTGTTCCCGTCCAGGACGTACTGCGCGCCGTCCGGCACGGCGCGCAGGGCGAGCGCGGCGACGTCCGAGCCGGCCTGCTCCTCCGACAGCGCGAACGCACCTGCCAGCTCGCCGCAGGCCATGCCGGGCAGCCAGCGCCGCTTCTGCTCGTCGGTGCCGTGGCGCTGGATCGGCCAGGCGGCCAGGACCTGGATCGAGAACGCGAAGTCGGCCAGGTCCTCGGTGTAGGCCAGGGCTTCCCTCGTCAGACACAGGCTGCGCAGGTCGGCGGGCTCCAGCAACCCCGCGGCCCCCAGCTCGCGCAGCACGCGGGCGCCGTACTTCGCCGGCGCGCCGGTCCGGGCTGCCGCCGCCAGATCGGCGCGGGTGTCCCAGAACCTGCCGAGCGCCTCGGCCAGCTCGCGGTGTGACTGCTCGTAGAACGGCAGCGCCACCAGCTCCGGGTCCAGGCTCATGCGGCGGCCCGCCCTGCCATCAGGCGCCTGGCCAACTGCGGCTCGACGAAGAACGCGAACGAGGCGTAGCCGCGCCACACCCGCTGCCAGGCTCGCTCGACGGCAACCGGGCCGGCAGTGCGGCCGACGTGGTCGAGGTAGCCGACGATCAGGTCGGTCGCCTGGCGGGCGTGGCCGGCCGAGACGTTGTCGATGGACAGATGCGCCGCCTCGTAGGCGATGTCGAAACGGTGGTGGCGCATCTTCTCCATCTCATGCAGCCGCAGCTCGCCGAGGCCGAACATCTCTACCCCCAGGCTGTAGCCGAGGATCTCCTCGTAGCGGGAGTCCGGGAACAGCGCCAGGCTGAGCTGGTAGGTGGCGTACGGGTAGGTCAGGTCGGGCAGCTCGGCCTGGGTGAGGAACTCCTCCGAGCGCGGGTGCGGCAGGTGGATGTCCATGCTGGCCAGGGCCTGCTGGATCAGCGTGATGTGGTTCTTGGCGATGTCGCCGCGGCCCATCTCGTCGGCGTAGATGGCGAACAGCGGCCCGTCGCTGGGGCGGTGGAAGCGGCCGGTGTTGCCGATCCGGTGCATGCAGGCGCCGTCGACGAGGTTGCCCAGCGCGAACCGCTTCTGGTTGTTGATCACGTTCTTCCTGGACGGGATGTCGGTCAGCGGCCGGAAGGGCTCGACGAGCTTCGTCCAGTAGAGGGTGTCCACCCGCTCCCACAGCGCCTCGGGGCTGTAGTCGAACCAGCTGGCGTCGGTGTAGCGTCCGGCGGCTCCCAGCTCGAACATCCCCTCGGCCTGGGCGAGCACCCGCTCGACGCGGCTGCGGGCGGCAGCCAGCACGCTGGGGAACCGCTCGACGTTGACCAGGCGGTACAGGAACTGACGCTCGTCGAGAGCCGGCGGCTCGGCCGCGAGGACGTCGCCGGGGTTGGCAGCCACGAGCGCATGCTGCCAGGCAGCGGCACCCTCGTCGCCGGCGGTGCAGGCAGCCAGGTCGGCGCCGGGTTCCTCACCCGCGGCAACAGCGGCCGCCCACCGCCCGATCGTGCGCGCTTCGGCCTCGTCGAAGATCCCGAACATCGGCCCACCGAACGTGATCGCCCTGGTGAAGCGGCAACCGCCGGCCCGCAGCGGCTTCAGCTGGCTGGAGGAGCGGAACTGACGGATGAACGCCGCGGCGTCGAACGCCGGGTCGGCGAACAGGTCGCGCAGCGGGGTACCGGAGATCTGCACCTTGTGGTGCTGGCGGCCCGCGTACGGTGCGTGCCTGGCGACGATCAGCGCCACTCTGGCGTCGAGTGACAGGCCCTGGTGCCAGCTCGCGAGATCGTCGAGCATCGCCACGTGCGCGCTCTCCAGACGCACGACGAGCTGGATCGCCGCGAGCAGCCGCGCCCGGTCGGCCGGGCCGGTAGGCGACTGCTCGGTAAGCGCCAGATACTCCGCCAGCAGCGGCGCCGGATCGTACCCAGGGCCGTCCACACCGGGTGGGCCGTCCACACCGGATAGTGCGGCGTCGGTGCCCAGTGCCCGGAAGGCGCAGTGCACGCCGACCACCTCGGGCAGGAAACTGGCCGGCAGCCGGGACAGCGACAGGTAGAAGGCGGCCGTCACCACGGTGAGCGGCCGGGCCTGCGCCGCGGTCAGGAAGTCGGTGGCTGCCAGGTCAGGGAGCACCACGCCGTGCTCCGCCAGCAGCCGGCGGCGCTGATGGGCCAGGGTGCGCTCGGCCACGCCACGACCCAGCAACTCCAGCTGCTCGACGCCCAGCCGGTTGACAATCACGGCGGGTTGGGTAGCTGGCTGCGACACGGTGTCCAGCCAGCAGCCTTCGATCAGCGCGAGCGGGGCACGCTGCCGCAGCACCGCGGCCACAGTCTCGGCCGAAGCGGTGCGAAGCCGAGCGGCGACCCCCGCAATCGCCACGCGGGAGCCGGCCAGCTCGGCGAGCACGTGCTCCCGGTCCGGACCGGCTTCCCTGGCCAGACCGGCTTCCCTGGCCAGGGAAGCACTGTCCGGCAGGAACGCGGCGAGCACCCGGCGGGCGGCCACCAGCGTCGCCTCGGACTCCTGCTCGACCAGCAGCTGGCGGTACAGGGCGGCCGGCGGCCCGGCCACGGCCGCGGCTGCCTCGGCGGCCGCGGCCGGGCCGCACTCGAACGGTCCCAGCGGCAGCGAGGTCGTCAGGTCGGTCATGCGGCTTTGCTCCTCGCGGCCAGGTGAGCGGCGAGTCCGTGCATCTTCCCGGTGGCCTCGAACGCCTGACCGCGGCAGTTGAGGTGCAGCCTGTCGCTGCAGTAGATGCCCGCGTCGGCGCAGAGCGGATGGTCGGTGAACGAGACGAAGATCGCGCCGTACTCCTGGGACACCTCCCGCGTGATCCGGGTGACGATCCTGGTCGCCTTGCTGAACATCTCCCCGTACTTCTCGGAGACGATGCCCGCCTGGCTGATATCGAGCATCCCGATGGTGAGGATGTCGGCACCGGTCACCCTGACCCTGGAAACGATCTCGGTCAGCTCGGCGCGCACGGTGACCGGATCGAAGCCCGGCCTGATGAAGTCGTTGCCGCCGCCGGAGAGGAACACCAGGTCGGGCCTGAAATCCAGGGCCGGCCGCAACTGCGTCTGGCGGATTTCGGTCAGCGTCAGATCGCGTTTGGCCAGTCGAATCTCGTCGAGGTCAGGGTGAATGCGGTGCAGCACGGCACTGATCCGGTCCACCCAGGACAGATCCTGGTAGCCGGGCACAGCTTCGCGTATTCCGGTCGAGATGCTGTCACCGATCACCGCGATCCGCTTCCACGGCGCGCCCGCCAGCAGCTCCACACCGGCTTCGGTGGAGATGACGTATGGGTCGGTGGCTTCGGTCAGTTCGGTCATCCCTCGTCCTCGCAGTCGTCGTCGCCGTCGTCGGACCCGGCGCCGACGGCTATGACCGCGGACACTTCCCGCTGCCGAGTGGCAAACTCCAGCCTGGCGATTTCGTCGGCGATCCGCTCGTCCTCGGCGCTTATCTCGGCCCCGTCGACCCGGCTGAACCCGAGGACGCCCAGCTCACGCAGGCTCTCCTGCATCCTGGGGCCGAACAGGTTGATGTCCTTCAGCGTTGGGACAATCCGGGTGAACACCCGGCGCCGGAATTCGCGCTGGGCGGGCGAGCGGTTGGCCAGCGCGATGCATTCTTCGGCGCCGTAGTCGAGTTTGCGCCACATCTCCTCGCCGACGAACCGGTCCTTGAGCACCCAGCACGCCTCGACCGCGAAATCCTCCCGCTCACGCAGTTCGGCGGTGCTGAGCTGACTGTAGTAGTCGCGCAGTGCCAACCGTCCGAACGCGACATGACGCGCCTCGTCCTGCAGCACGTAGGCGTTGAGCGCCTGCGCCAGCGGATCGCGCATCCGGTCGCGCTGGATGCTGAACGCCGCCAGCGCCAGGCCCTCGATCATCACCTGCATGCCGAGGTAGGTGATGTCCCAGCGGCTGTCACCGATGATCGCCTCAAGCAGGCCGCGCAGACCGGTGGAGATCGGGTAGTGCACTTTGATCTTTGCCTGCAGCATGCGCTGGTACGCCTCGACGTGCCTGGCCTCGTCCATCACCTGCGTGGCGGCGTAGAACTTCGAGGCGATGTCCGGCACGGCCTGGACGACCTTAGCCGAGCACACCAGGCCGCCCTGCTCACCGTGTAGAAACTGGGAATAGAGCCACCCGGCTATGTGCTGGCGGACGGTGGTCCGCTCCGCCTCCGGCAGGCGCTCCCATACCCGCGTCCCCGCGATCCAGATGAACTCGTCGGGCAGGCCGAGCGGGTTGTCCGGGTCGACGTCGTGGCTCCAGTCCAGCTGCGTCTCGGCGTCCCACTGGCGCTGCTTGCCGCGGGAGTACAGGTTCAGCATCTGTTCGGTGCCGGCGTCGTAGTCCCAGGTGAACAGCGCGTCCCCGCCGAGCGGAACGGCCCAGCCACCAGCCAGCTTCGCCATCGTGTCTGACTTCATGACCACTCTCTTCAGGTCTCTTCAGATCTCTTCAGGCTCGGCTGACGACAGCGCGCCGAAGACGTGAGGACACGGCCCCGAAGGCCCACGCCGCCGGCGGCGTGCCGTCCGGCCGCAGGAACAGCGCGGCCGGCTCGGCCACGGCGCACGGCAGCAGGCGGTTGAACCGGCTGCCACGGCAGGCCGCCCGGAACTCCGCCCCGCCGTCCCGGCCATGCTCGGCCGCGAGGTAGGCGAACGCCGGGTCCAGGGCGCGCCACTGACCGTCGAGGTGGACCTCGCACCAGCCGTGGTCGTTGCCGACGAGGCCCAGCAGGAAGCCGCGGCGGGCCCGCGCCTGGAATCCTTCGGCCCGCAGCCGGTCGGCGAGGACCCTCCCCGCCACGACGCAGTCGGCGACACCCAGATCCCAGGACCGTCGGTGGTCGGTGCGCAGCGGCTCGGCGATCGCCTGATAGCGCACCGCGCCGCTGTCGAAGGCACCGAGGACGTCATCGAACGCCGCGCGGATCCGGCGGTCGGCGATGTCGAAACGCTCGCCGGTGAGCCGGACGCGCACCTGGTACGGATCGACCTGATAACCCTCGGCGACGACCGGCCGCGGCAGGTCGGCAGCCGGGTCGTCCAGGAGCTCGACGCCCTCGGCGTCGAGCTCCGGGACCGCCACCTGGAAGGTCTCACCGGTGGGTGCCCGGTGTACCGCAACCGTCCAGTCCAGGGGCACGAACCAACTGTCCGGCTCGGCCGCCACGAACCGCATGAGCAGCCGCCTGGCTAGTTCGGGCACCGTGGTGCCGGTGCCCGAGTGCAGCGCCGCGTTGGCGACGTCGGTGTAGTCGAGCAGGCCGTCGACCTGCCGCAGGCCGAGCGCGGCGACCCCGGCTTCGTCGGTGCACAGCACGGTGGCCGCGTCGGCGAGGGTGGTGTCGAAGACGGCCAGGTCCGGCGGGGTCGGCTCGAAGCGGAGTCTCACATGAGTTCCTTGATGAGCTCGGCAAGGTCACGCGCGGTAACTGCCGCGAACGGGACGTCGTCGGGAATCGCCACACTCAGTGCGTCCTCGAGATCCACCACCACGCTGAGGATCACCACCGACTCGATCTTCGGTAGCAGGTGCATGGGGAGATCCAGGTCGATGTCGGCCTTGTCCATCTGCAGCCGGTTGGCCAGGGCGGTGGCCACCGCGTCCTCGACGGTCTGCATACTCATGAGGCGTCCTTCACGGTCTTCTGGTAGAGGTCCCTGGCGGCTTGGCGGCGAACCTTGCCGGAGCTGGTGTGCGGGATGGAGCGGACGGGCACGGGGTGCACGAACGCCACCCCGGGGCCGAGCTCAGCGGAGATGGCCGCCTCGACGGCACTCGTCAGAGCGGCGGCCTCCGCACCCTCGAGCGGCGTCTCGACGAGGACCGCGAGGTGCTCGAAGCCGCCGTCCCTGGCCTGGAGGGCGGCGCAGGCCCGGACGTCGAAACCCTGGACGCGGCGCGCGATCTGCTCAACGTCTTCGGCGTAGTAGTTCTGACCGCGGATGATTGCCATGTCCTTGAGGCGGCCGACCAGGAACAACTCGCCCTCGGCCTCGAACCCGAGGTCGCCGGTGCGCAACCAGCCGTCGGAGGTGAAGGGCTGTTGGTCGGCGGGCAGCCCGAGGTAGCCGCCCATCACGGCCGCGCCACGGATCTGGACCTCACCGACCTGACCGGCACCCGGGGCGTCGATCCGGAAGGCGATGCCCGGCGCCGCCGAACCGCAGGCGACGACCTCACGGGCGTTGTCGGCCTCCGGGGCGACGCGGGCGACCTCGTCGCCCGGCGCGAGGGCGAACCGGTCGACGGTGAGGTGCCACGGCAGGTCCTTCGGCGTCGCCCAGCTGACGACGAGCGTGGCTTCGGCCATGCCGTAGCACGGAAGCATCGCCTCGGGCCGGAACCCGTACGGGCCGAACACCCGGTTGAATGCCTCCAGCGTCGACCACCGCACGGGCTCGGCGCCGTTGCAGGCGGCCCGCCACCCGGACAGATCGAGTCCGTCGGGAGCACCGCCGGCTTCGACCGCGTCGACCATGCGCTGATAGGCGAAGTTGGGCATGGGCAGCACGCTGGCGCCGGACGCCGCCGCGCCAGCCAGCCACCCGCGGGTGTCCCGGAGGAAGTCGGTGGTGCGCCAGAGGTTGACTGAGCAGCCCCTGGCCAGGTGCGCGAGCATGCCGAACAGGCCCATGTCGTGGAACAGCGGTAGCCAGATGCCGATCTCGTCGGTCTCGGTCAGGCCCAGGCCGTCGGCTATGGCCGCCAGGCCGGCCAGGATGGTGTCGGCGGTCAGCGCGACACCCTTGGGCGCCGAGGTGCTACCGGAGGTGTACTGGATCACCGCGAACTCGTCGGCCGGGTTCTCACCGACCGGCCCGGCCGGCTCGGGTACCTCCGTGATGTCGTCCAGCCGGACGTTCGGCAACGTTCCGAGCCGGCTGAGCAGGTGCGCGCTCTGGCCGTCCACCAGCAGGGTCTCCAGCTCGGCATCCTCGATGACGCGGCGCAGGTGCTTCTGGTAGCCCTCGCTGCTCCCGAACGCCACGGGGAGGGCGATGGGCACCGCGGCAGCCCCGATCCGGAAGCACGCGAGCAGCCCGCGCAGCCAGGGTTCGCCGTTGGCCATCAGGATGCCGACGCGACGCCGGCCGGCGATCACTGTTGCCGTCCGCTCGGCGTCGGCCAGCAGTTGCGTGACGGGTACGGATCGTCCCTCGAACGGCAGGTGCAGTGCCGTCTTCGGGCGGGCGTTGGTGCCTACCGCATCCCAGAGCGCGCTCACCAGGTCTCCCCCTTGCCCGAATAAACGAAATAACGCCCCAAATCGGGAGATTGACGGAATCAATGGAAGCGAAACACAAGTTACGTCAGAGCGCAAGAAGGTTACTAATCTTCAATCAATCGTTCGATTTCGACGATCTTTGCCGTGTTCCTTGAACCGGTATCTGGGTGTGCGGAGCTGGTGCGCGCGACCCGTGTCGGGTACGCGTGGGGAAAGCGGCGCTTCGCTCGCGCCGCGTCACCCAGGGCGCCGCGAGCCACCTCACAGCACGGCTACAAGCCGTCACCGATCACAACGTAGCGCGATCTCTGCGCGGCCCTGGGAGTTCGGGTACCCGTTCGCGCTCGGCCTGATGGCCTTGGTGTCCATTATGCCGTACGTGATCTTCAGGCAGCGGCGGTGGCCGTGACCAGCGCGCGGAGAACGAGGGCGTCGGCTGGCCCACGTAGCGTGAGGTTGCCGCCGGTGTGGATCGCGCAGCCCGCTCCGACTGCCTCGATCAGCTGGTCACGTATCGCCCCGCAGGCTCGTGAGCGGCGGCTCGTACGCGGAAACTGGGACGTATGGCGAGCGGCAGACTGCGGATCTACCTCGGCGCGGCGCCCGGGGTGGGCAAGACCTACGACATGCTCTGTGAGGCTCAGCGGCGCAAGGCACGCGGAACGGACGTCGTGGTCGGGCTGGTGGAGACCCATGGGCGACCGCGGACCGCCGCGTTGCTGGACGGATTGGAAATCATGCCCCGCCGCACGGTCTCCTACCGCGGTGCCACCTTTACCGAGATGGACGTGGATGCGATCCTGGCCCGCGCGCCAGCGGTGGTGCTCGTCGACGAGCTGGCGCACACGACCGTCCCGGGGTGCCGGAACGCCAAGCGCTGGCAGGACGTCCACGAGCTGTTGAACGCGGGCATCGACGTGCTGTCGACATTGAACATCCAACATCTGGAGTCACTCAACGACGTCGTGGAAAGGATCACCGGAGTCCCGCAGCGGGAGACCGTGCCGGACGCAGTGGTACGCGCCGCCGAACAGGTCGAACTGGTCGATATGACACCGGAGGCGCTGCGGCGGCGGATGGTCCACGGCAACATCTACGGCCCAGACAAGGTCGACGCCGCGCTGGGCAACTACTTCCGAGTCGGCAATCTGACCGCGCTGCGGGAGTTGGCGCTGCTGTGGCTGGCCGACAAGGTGGACGAACAGCTCGATCACTACCGCACCGAGCACCAGATCTCCGGCATCTGGGAGACGCGGGAGCGGGTGGTTGTCGCACTGACCGGCGGCCCTGAGGGCGACACGCTGATCCGCCGGGCGGCGCGGATCGCGGATCGCGCCAAGGGTGCGGACCTGCTCGCGGTCCACGTCACCCGATCCGATGGCCTGGCCGGTGCGTCGCCCGCGCACCTGGCCCGGCAGCGGGTGTTGGTGGAGAGCCTGGGCGGCAGCTACCACCAGGTGGTCGGGGACGACATTCCCATCGCGCTGCTTGAATTCGCCCGAGCGGAGAACGCGACCCAGCTCGTGCTAGGCGCGAGCCGGCGCGGCCGGCTGGCCCACATGATCGACCCTGGTATCGGCGTCACGACAACGAAACTGTCCGGGCCGATCGACGTGCACCTGGTCACCCATGAGGAGGTGGGCAAGGGGCGGCTGCTGCCCCGCCGGGCCCGTGGGCTGACCCTCCGGCGGCGGCTTGCCGGTGTCCTGGCCGCGGTCGTGCTGCTGCCGCTGCTGACCCTTGCGTTGACGCACCAGCGGACCGGTCTCAACCTGACCAGCAACGTGCTGGGGTTCCTGATCGTGGTGGTCGCTGTGGCGCTGGTGGGCGGCCTGCTGCCGGCACTGCTGGCCGCGGTCGGCGGCTTGCTGCTGCTGAACTACTACTTCATCCAACCAGTACACCGCTTCATCGTCGCTGAGAGTAACAACGTTCTCGCGCTCCTGGCGTTCCTGGCGGTTGCGGTGATGGTGAGCAGCGTGGTCGACCTGGCCGCCCGGCGGACCAGCCAGGCGGTACGCGCCACCGCGGAGGCGGAGATGCTCTCGACCCTGGCCGGGAGCGTGCTGCGCGGCGAGCAGGCACTGCCGGCGCTGCTCACGCAGGTGCGGGAGACGTTCGGGCTGACCTCGGTCGCCCTGCTCGAACGCGCGGCCGAGGGCGGTCAGAACGGCGCCCGCAAGGCAGACCGCCACGGCTGGCGGGTGGTCGACAGCGCCGGGCCCGACCCATGCCTGCGGCCGGACGAGGCCGACACGGAGGTACCGGTCAGCGAGAACCTGACGTTGGTCCTGCGGGGCCGGCCGCTGCCCGCGGCGGACCGCCGGGTACTCACCGCCTTCGCCGCGCAGGCCGCGGTCGCCCTCGAACAGCGACGGCTGGCCCAGGTGGCAGCGGAAGCCGGGCCACTCGCCGAAGCGGACCGCACCCGCCGCGCCCTGCTCACTGCCGTCAGCCACGACCTGCGCAGCCCGCTCGCCACGGCCTCGGCGGCAGTCGCGAACCTGCGCGGCAACGAGGTCGAGTGGAGCGCCGAGGAGCAGGCGGAACTGCTCGCCACCGCTGAGGAAGCGTTGGACCACCTGGCCCGGCTGGTGGAGAACCTGCTCGACATGAGCCGGTTGCAGGCTGGACGCCTGAGCGTGTTCCCCGCCCCGGTCGGGCTCGACGACGTGATTCCCGGCGTGCTGCGCGACCTGGGCCCGGCGGCTCGCGACGTGGCTGTGACGGTCCCGGACGACCTTCCGCTGGTCTACGCCGACCCGGCGCTGCTGGAACGGGTGATCGCCAACCTGCTGTCCAACGCGGCCCGCTACTCACCCCCGGGCCAGCCCCCGCTGATCACCGCCAGTGCGTTGCACGACCGGATCCAGCTGCGGGTCATCGACCGCGGGCCTGGACTGCCCGCGGAGGACCGTGACCAGGCGTTCACGCCGTTCCAGCGGCTGGGCGACACCGACAACGCCAGCGGCATCGGGCTGGGCCTCGCGCTCTCCCGAGGCCTGACGGAGGCGATGGGCGGCACCCTGACACCGGAGGACACCCCCGGCGGGGGCCTGACCATGGTGGTAGCGCTGCCGGTCGCGACGGTCGGCGATTCTACCCAGCCGGCGGACGGTGCGGCCTGAGATCGCGGGACGGTCAACAGACAACGAGGTCATAGTTTGACAACAAGGTCATAACTGGACAACAAGGTCATGACTGGATAACAAGGTCATGGTTGGAACCGGTAGCCCATGCCTGGCTCGGTGATGAGGTGGCGGGGCTGTGCCGGGTTGAGTTCAAGTTTGTGGCGCAGCCGGCCGATGTACTGGCGCAGGTAGTGGCTCTGCTCCTTGGGTGCGGGCCCGCCGGCCCGGGGCAGCAGATCCCGGTAGGTCAGTAGCTTTTCGGGGTGGCGGACCAGGACGTCGAGCAGGTGCCATTCCGTGGGGGTGAGCCGGACCTCGGCGGGGCCGTCCGGGCGGGCGCTGTCGGGTTTGCGGGTGACGCGCCGTGCGTCGAGGTCGATCAGATAGTCGCCCAGGGCGACGGTGAGCGGTTCGGTGGGCGGCGGGGTGCGCCGGACGACGGCGCGCAGCCGGGCGAGCAGTTCGTCGACCCGGAAGGGCTTGGTGACGTAGTCGTCGGCACCGGCGTCCAACGCTGCGATCTTATCGCTGCTGCCGGCGCGTCCGGAGAGCACGATGACCGGGGCGGCGGTCCAGCCGCGCAGGGCGTGGATGACGTCAACGCCGTCGAGGTCGGGAAGCCCGAGGTCGAGCAGGATGATATCGGGTTCGTGTTCGGCGGCGGCGGCGAGCGCGCGGCTTCCGTCCGCGGCGACGGTGACCTGGTAGCCGCGGGCGCGCAGGGTGATGTGTAGCGCGCGGAGCAGCCGTGGGTCGTCGTCCACCACGAGTACGCTGGTCACGCGTCGTCTCCCGGCAGTGAACCGAGCGGTACGGCGGGCAGGGTGCGAACCATCGTGAGGCCTCCGCCGGGGTGTCCTCGGGGCTGAGCGTTCCGTCCATAGCTTCGACCCGGGAGTTTGTCTGGGAAAGTGCCCCGGCCGCAGTGGGCGGTGCGCGGGACGGGTCCTGCGCACCGCCCCCGGGCCAGCGTCACCCGGGCCAGTCCAGCTACCTGGTCGTCCTGTCGAGGGCCAGGTTCAGGGTGAGGACGTTGACCGTGGGTTCGCCCATGAAGCCCAGCGCCCGACCGTCTTCGTGGTCGTGGACCAGCGCGTGGACCGTGGCCGGGTCGAGACCGCGTTCCTTCGCGACCCGGTTCACCTGCAGGTAGGCGTAGGCCGGGGAGATGTCGGGGTCGAGGCCGCTGCCGGAAGCGGTGACCGCGTCCGGCGGGACCGGGTTGTCCGTGCCCTTACCCGGCCCCTTGACCGGCGCAGTGACGCCGGCCGAGTAGTCCTCGCCGAACCTGGCGCACTCGACCTTGACGCCTTGGTACGTGGCGACGAAGGGCGCGGCCGGGCACTCCTCGTTGATGCTGACGACCCGGGTGACCGGTCCGGTGGTGCCGCCGGTCCGGAACACCGACAGGACCGCGCCGACGCCGTTCGCGGTGCAGAAGGGACGCCGGCCGTCGACCCCTTCCAGGTCACCGATGGCCTTGCTGCGGGCGCAGACCTGGGTGAGCAGGCTCTGGCTGCTTTCGTCCTCGTCCTTGGTGGCCGGGTCGTCGAAACTGTCGACGATGTTTTCCGGGCCGAGGTTGGACGCGGACGTCGACGTCGGGTCGTACCCGTCGCCGGCCGCCGAGGGGCGGGACTGGAAGTATTTGGGAATCGGGTTGCCCTTGTCGTCGGTGAACAGTTGGCCGATCTCGGCTGAGCCGACGATCTGGCCGCTGGCGTTCGTGACGAACGAGCCGTTCGCCTTATCCTTCAGCCCGGGAAGCTGCGCGATGGCCGTGATGACCAGCGGATAGGCGATGCCGGTCAGCACGGTCAGCACGAGCAGTGCGCGGAAGGCGGCGAGGTGCTGCCGCACGAAGGAGGGAAGTCGGGTCGCAGGCATGGTTACCGGGCTCCCGGGATGAACTGGATGACAAGGTCGATGAGTTTGATCCCGACGAACGGGATGATCAGACCGCCGACGCCGTAGATGTAGAGGTTGCGACGCAGCATCGCCGACGCGCTGGACGGGGTGTAACGGACGCCGCGCAGCGCCAGCGGGATCAGGGCGACGATGACGAGCGCGTTGAAGATGACGGCGGAGAGGATCGCCGACTGCGGGCTGTGCAGCCGCATGAGGTTGAGCGCGTCCAGCCCGGGGTAGATCGCCGCGAACATCGCCGGGATGATCGCGAAGTACTTGGCGATGTCGTTGGCGATCGAGAAGGTGGTCAGCGCCCCGCGGGTGATGAGCAGCTGCTTCCCGATCTCGACGATCTCGATCAGCTTCGTCGGGTTGGAGTCGAGGTCGACCATGTTGCCGGCCTCCTTGGCGGCCGACGTGCCGGTGTTCATCGCCACGCCGACATCGGCCTGGGCGAGCGCAGGGGCGTCGTTGGTGCCGTCGCCGGTCATTGCGACGAGCTTGCCGCCGGCCTGCTCTCGTTTGATCAGGGCCATCTTGTCTTCGGGCGTGGCCTCGGCGAGGAAGTCGTCGACGCCCGCCTCCTCGGCGATCGACCGGGCGGTCAGCGGATTGTCACCGGTGATCATAATGGTGCGGATGCCCATCCGGCGCATCTCGTCGAACCGCTCACGCATGCCCTGCTTGACGACGTCCTTGAGCTGGATCACGCCCAGGACGCGGGCCAGGCCGCCATCGGTGGCCTCGGCGACGACCAGCGGGGTGCCACCGGAAGCGGAGATGCCGTCCACGATCTCCCCGGTCTCCGCGGGCACGGCGCCACCAAGATCGCGCACCCAGGTGATCACCGCGCTGGCCGCTCCCTTGCGCACCTGCCGGTTCGCCCCCCCGTCGATCGCATCGAGGTCGACCCCGGACATCCGGGTCTGGGCGGTGAACGCCACGAACCGGGCGTGGCTGAGCTCGCCGGGACCGCGCTCCCGCAGGCCGTAGGTGTTCTTCGCGTGCACGACGATGGAGCGGCCCTCGGGGGTCTCGTCCGCGAGCGAGGACAGCTGGGCCGCGCTGGCCAGGTCATTCTCCGATGTGCCGCCGACCGGGACGAAGGCCCGTGCCTCCCGGTTGCCAATGGTGATCGTCCCGGTCTTGTCGAGCAGGAGGGTATTGACATCGCCGGCGGCCTCGACGGCCCGGCCGGACATGGCCAGCACGTTGCGTTGGACCAGCCGGTCCATGCCGGCGATGCCGATCGCGGACAGCAACGCGCCGATTGTCGTCGGAATCAGGCAGACCAGCAGTGACACCATCACGATCCCGGACAGGCCGTCGCCGTTCAGCGCACCGGTGTCCGGCACGCCCGGCAGCTGCGCCTTCGAGAAGATCGCCAACGGCTGCAGGGTCGCGACAGCGAGCAGAAAGGTGAGCGTCAGGGCGGCCAGCAGGATGTTCAGCGCGATCTCGTTCGGGGTCTTCTGCCGATTCGCCCCCTCCACCAGCGCAATCATCCGGTCGATGAAGCTCTCGCCCGGTTTCTGAGTGATCCGCACGACGATCCGGTCCGACAGCACCCGGGTGCCGCCGGTCACCGAACTGCGATCACCGCCGGACTCCCGGATCACCGGCGCGGACTCACCGGTGATGGCCGACTCGTCAACGCTGGCAATCCCCTCGATGACGTCGCCGTCCCCGGGGATGAACTGACCGGCCTCGACGACGACGGTGTCGCCCTGCCGCAGCCGCGGCGCGGGCACCTCCTCAAGCCGGCCGTCGTCGCGCAGCCGGTGGGCGATCGTGTCAGTCTTGGTGCGGCGTAGCGCGTCCGCCTGGGCCCTGCCGCGGCCCTCCGCAACCGCTTCGGCGAGGTTGGCGAACAGCACGGTCAGCCAGAGCCAGACCGTGATCAGCCAGCTGAACGCGGTCTCGTCCCGAATCGCCAGGACGGTGGTGAACACCGCGCCGATCTCCACGATGAACATCACCGGGTTGCGCCACAGCGTGCGCGGGTCGAGCTTGCGCAGCGCGCCCGGCGTCGACCGCAGGAGCATCGTCGGGTCGAGCAGCCCCCCCTGCACTCGCCGGGGAGCCGGCGGCGGGGTCGGCGCGGGCGCCGGAACCGGCGTACCCGCAATGGTCGAGGTGGACATCTAGTGCAAACCCTCCGCAAGCGGCCCGAGCGCGAGCGCCGGGAAGAAGGTCAGAGCGACGATGATCACGGTGACGCCGGTTAGCATGCCGACGAACTGCGGGCGATGCGTCGGTAGTGTTCCCGCGGTTTCCGGCACCGGCTGCTGTTTCGCCAACGATCCGGCCAGCCCCAACACGAAGACCATCGGCAGGAACCGCCCGAACGCCATCGCGAGGCCGAGCGCGGTGTTGTACCAGTCGGTGTTCACCGTGATGCCGGCGAACGCCGAGCCGTTGTTGTTCGCCGCCGAGGTGAAGGCGTAGAGCACCTCGGACAGGCCGTGCGGCCCGCTGTTGAGCATCCCCGCCCGTTCCCCCGGCAGCGCCATCGCCAGGCCGGTGCCGACCAGCACGATGACCGGCATCGTGAGGAAATACAGCGAGGCGAACTTGATCTCTCGACTACCGATCTTCTTGCCCAGGTACTCCGGCGTTCGTCCGATCATCAAACCCGCGACGAACACCGTGATCACTGCAAGGACCAGGATGCCGTAGAGTCCCGATCCGGTGCCGCCGGGCGCGACCTCGCCGAGCATCATGTTGAACAGCAGCGTCGCGCCACCCAGGCTGGTGTACGAGTCATGGAACGAGTCGACGGACCCGGTTGACGTCAGCGTCGTCCCCGTGGCGAACAGCGCCGAATCCGGCACACCGAACCGGGTCTCCGTAGCCTCGCGGGCCGCCCCGACCGCTGTCGGCACCGTGCCGTGGTGGATCGCCTGGAACACCTCGTTGGCTCCCAGACTGCCCAGCGCCAGCACCGCCATCACCGCGACGATCGCCAGCCCCTGCCGGGTGCTGCCGACCATCTTGCCGAACGTCCGCGGCAACGCGAACCCGATCGACAGCAGCAGGTAGATCTCGAACCAGTTCGTCCAGGAGGTCGGGTTCTCGAAGGGATGCGAGGAGTTGGCGTTGTAGAAGCCGCCGCCGTTGGTGCCGAAGTCCTTGATGGCCTCCTGGCTGGCGACCGGACCCCCGGTGACCGCCTGCTCCCCCCCGGCCAGGGTGGGGACCGTGGTGTTCCCGTGGAAGTTCTGGATCGCGCCGCCGACGATCAGCACGATCGCCGCGAGCGCGCAGACCGGCAGCAGGATCCGCACGACGGTGCGGACCAGGTCCACCCAGAAGTTTCCCAGCTGGTCGGTCTTCTTCCGGGCGAAGCCGCGCACCACCGCGATCGCCACCGCGATGCCTACCGCGGCGGACACGAAGTTCTGCACCGCCAGACCGGACATCTGGACCAGATGGCCCATCGTCGACTCACCCGAATAGGCCTGCCAGTTCGTGTTCGTGGTGAAACTGACCGCCGTGTTCCACGCCAGGTCCGGCTTGACCGCCGGCAGGCCCAGCGCCAGCCACAGGTGGTTCTGCACCCGCTGGAACAGGTACAGGAACAGCACCGATACGAGCGAGAACGCCAGCACGCTGCGTGCATACACCGACCAGCGCTGCTCGGCGTCCGGATCCACCCCGACCAGCCGGTAGATACCGCGTTCCACCCGCAGGTGCTTCCCGCTCATATACACCCGGGCCATATAGTCGCCAAATGGCCGGTAAGTCAGGGCAAGAGCCAGCACCATCGAGACGATGAAGATGACGCCTGCGGCGTTCGTGCCCATCTAGAACCGCTCCGGGGACAGCAGAGCCGCCACGAGGAAGATCGTGAGAGCTACGGCAAGGATCAGGCCGGCGATGTTCTCCACGCTCACAGCTTCTCCACCGCCTTGAGGGTTAGCCCGAGTACCGCGAACACCGCAAGGGTCAGCAGTACGAAGACAACGTCACGCACGGAACTCCTGCCTTCTACTTTGGATGAGATCGGATCTGGATGAGATCGGAACAAATGTCGCCGCCTTGGCCGGTGTCCTGGCCTGATGGCAGGTGCCAGTATCGAGCCCTTGCCGCCAGCGGACCAGCGAAGCTAACGGTCCAATGACGCCCAATCCCGAAAATTCAACACGGCGCTCACACGGCATCCGACCCGGACGAGATCCGCACCCGCGTAAAACTCGGTGTGCACAACCCGGATGAGACGCAGAACACCTCTCGGTGGTCCACGGACAGCCGCCCGGGCGGGGACCAGGCCGGTCCGCCCTGCCCTGTCCAGGTGATCCCCGCGAAGGGTGTCCGGACGCCGGGGTGTCCGGACGCCGGGGTGTCCGGACGCCACCGTGAGTGCCAATGAGGCGTGGTGGTTACGGCTGGTAGCGGTAGCCCAGGCCCGGTTCGGTGGTCAGGTAGCGGGGTCGGGTCGGGTCGGGTTCGAGTTTGCGACGCAGTTTGTTGATGTAGAGGCGGAGCGAGGAGCTGTCGTCCGCCACGCCGGGACCCCAGACCTGGCTGATCAGCTGCTGATGGCTGACGAGCTTGCCGGGGTGGCGTACCAGTGCTTCCAGCAGCCGCCATTCCGTCGGGGTGAGGCGTGGACCGTCCGGCTTGTCCTCTCCACCGGTCGCGGATGGATCCTCATGACCGCTGCCCGCGTCGGCGTCGGCGTCGGCGTCGGCGCTGTCTCGTGAGCTGATTCGCTTTTCGCCGAGGTCGATCCGGTACCGGCCGAGGTCGACAACGGTCACCGATTCCGCGCTGGTGGCGCGGCGGGTCACGGCCCGGACCCGGGCCAGCAACTCGTCGATCGAGAACGGCTTCGTGACGTAGTCGTCGGCGCCGGCGTCGAGCGCGGCCACCTTGTCGTGGCCCGAGGCGCGACCGGACAACACGATGATGGGAACCCCGGTCCAAGCCCGTAGCCCCTGGATGACCTCAACGCCGTCCATGTCGGGCAAGCCAAGATCCAGAATGACCAGGTCGGGTGGGCACGACGCCGCCTCCGACAGCGCGTGCCGGCCGTCCAGCGCTGTGCGTACCTCGAACCCCCGAGCGCGCAGGGTGATTCGCATGGCCCGCAGCAGCTGCGGTTCGTCCTCCACGAACAGAAGACGGGTCATATCCGCCCCGTCCCCTCCAGCCACCTCCGGACCGGCGGCGCCTCCTAACCTGGCATCATCCCTCATCCTCGCCCCCTGCGCCTTCGCCCGTCCGGATCAGAAGAGGGTCAGGGGCTCGGTCGGTATCGGCTGAGGCAGTGCATCGAGCTCAGGCACCCGTACCCGTACGTCATCGTGGAAGCAGCGGGCGAGTAGTAGCGCGTCGGCGTTGTCCGGGGTGTGAATAAACACGGTGGGTGATCGACCCTCGCGCAGCCACTCGATGGCAGTGTCAATCCAACGCTGCCAGCCTTTGATCGTCTGCGTGGAGGCGTCGCGGCCGAGGTAGCGGACGATCGGCCGGTCGGTCAACGCGAGCGATCGGAGCGGCACGCGCGGTTTCCTGGTCCAGGCTTCTCGTTCGGCATCGCTGCCTGGCGGGCTTTGAAAGAATGTGGTGGTGTCGAATGGAATCCATTCGGCGGTCGCGGCGGCAAGGACTCCTTCGAGAAGTCGCGCTGCGCGAGGGTCGTTGAAGAATGCGGGGTGGCGGACCTCCACAGCGTACCGGTGGGACCTGGTGAGCCGGCGCAGAAAGCGGGCAAGCACGGGGACGTCGGCCGGGGTGAACGATCCTGGTAGCTGTATCCAGAGGGCATGGGCCCGTGGGCCGAGTGGCTCGATCGCTTCCAGGAAGGCGTGTAACGCTTCGTCGACGCCCGTCAGGCGGCGTTCGTGCGTGATGGTTTTTGGCAGCTTGATCACGAATCGGAAGTCGGCGTCGGTCTGCTGCGCCCACGAGGCCACGGCGCTCCTGGCCGGAGTCGCATAGAACGTTGCATTCCCTTCGACCGCGTTGCACCAGCTGGCGTAGTTTCGCAGGCGTTCGTGAGGCGGGAGCGGATGCGCCAGAAAGCGCCCTTGCCATGACTTGTGAGCCCACATCGCGCACCCCACATGAAGACGCATGACCCAAGCCCTCCATGAACAAACTGCTCCCGAGGCAGCCGGAACCGAGTTCGCCCGCCAAGTCGCGACCGTGCCACAGGTACTGTAGTCCGGGCGTCGAGTCCGCCCCCGGCGTCCGGTGCGCCGCGGGCCGACAGCCCGCGCTCCAGCGATCCACTATCCTTTCCGTACTGGCGAAGTCTAGTTGACCTACGGATCTGGAGCCCTTCAAGCTCCGGAGCTGGAGGGCCCGCAGCCACGGATCCGGCAACTTGGACGAGAGAACTGATACCGCCGGGCTGCTGGGCTTCTCCGAGCGCGACAGCTTTCCTGTGACCGGGTCCAGGCGTCGGCACCATCACCGACCCGCCTCAAACGCCCTGACCGGAGACGGTTCGCCGAGGTACTGGGCAACGGCGGCTTCGGATGACATCCGCTGACATCCGCGGTTGCACCGCCGACGAGAGACCGAGCGTATGCGGCGACTGCTCGACGACGTCTTGGGGATCGGCGGCCTTGGGGAACGGCGGCCTGTTCGTGCGGCGGTGCGTGGAGACCGCCACCGCATGAGGGCCACACAGACTGGTCGGACCCCGGGGGCCGTTCGTCAACCGCGGGCCTCGATCGTGGTGTGTGGGTGCTGGGCGATGCTGGTCTGGCTGAACCTGACTATTCTTCGGCGGGACTTCCGCGACGTCCCCCTGTGGCGCCAGGCGGTCAGCGAGATGCTCCGTCTTGCTCTCCAGGGTCCCGAGGACCCGGTGATCGCGCCGATGACCATCCTCGATTCCGACCTGCTCGCCGAGCTGACGGCCTCGACCCGCGCCGCCGGACACCGCGCCGCCGGACACCGCATCGCCGGACACCGCGCCGCTCATGTCACGCTTCTTGCCGACCGCACGACAATGATCCGCCGCATCCACCGACGCGGGGATGCGGACGCCGGAGTCGCGATCATCTCGCCCGGCCTTGTGGGGGGCGAGGTTCCAGACCCGGAGGAACATCGCGCCCTGGCTGGCGAGGCCTCCGGCGATGGGATCACAATGGTATCGTTTTCCCATGGAAGCCGTTGTCGATCAGGCGGGCCGGATCGTGTTGCCCAAGCTCCTCCGCGAGGCGCTGGGCCTGTTCCCGGGAACGAAGGTGGACATCTCGCCCTATGGCGCCGGTGTCCAGATCGTGCCTGCCGGCAGGACCGCGCGCCTCGTCGAGGAGGATGGTGTGCTCGTGTCAGCCGGCGATACGCCCGTCGACGACGACATCCTGTTCGGCCTCATTGACGCAGGCCGCAGGTGACCATTGCGGTCGACACGAGTGTCGCGGTTCCGCTCCTGGTACGTTCGCACACGCACCACGCGGATGTGGTGCAATGGTGGGGCGGGCGGGAGCTTGCGCTGAGTGGGTATGCGCTGGTGGAGACCTATTCGGTACTCACCAGAATGCCCGGCGACGCGAGACTGTCCGGGCCGGACGCCGCGCGTCTGCTCGACGTGCGCTTCACTGCACCGTTAACGTTGAGCGGACCGCATGCGCGGAAGGTTCACGCGACGTTGAGTCGCGTCGGTATTGTTGGGGGCGCCGTCTACGATGGGCTGGTGGCTTTGGCTGCCAAGGAGCACGGCCTGGCCCTCGCGACGAGGGATGCTCGCGCACGCGGGACCTATGACGCGCTTGGAGTCAAGGTCATTGTTGTCGCTTGAGGTGGCTCGCGACTCCGAGTACGTTTCACTTCCCGATCCTCGCGGACGCGCCGCGTAATCAATTGATGGATCCGACTTTCCGGTAGTTCCGCGACGTCGTCTACTATTCGATCTTGGAAGCTACGATCGGCCGTCCATACACCCTCTACGCCCATGGCGACAGCGACACGACCGGAGCGGTCCGCGGGGTCAGCAGGGACGCCGCCCAGATGGGTCCTGAAATCATCATTCGCCCGTCGGGACCCGGGCGCCGACCAGCGGCGGTGCCCGATGACCGCCCAGCCGGCACCATCCGTATCCGAGTCGAACGTGCGTTCCGCAAACCTGGTGGTTCCGGCGGCTCCGGTCCGCCTCGTCACCATGATCGTGGGGATCGTGGTGATCGAGGCGCGGCCGGTTACGCGGATTCGAGCGCGTCCTCGACGGCGAGGCGCTCGCAACGTCGTTTCCCCCATTCGCCTAGCGGGCGGAGGGCCTCGTTGAGTGAGATGCCATGCTCGGTGAGGGAGTACTCGACCCGGGGCGGGACCTGGCGATACACCTCGCGATGGACCAGGGCGTCCTCCTCCATCTCGCGCAGGTGCTGGATGAGCATCTTCTCGCTGACGCCGGGAAGGCCGCGCCGCAGCTCTCCGAACCGCCGGGTTCCGTGGTTGTTCAGCTCCCAGAGGATCAGCGACTTCCACTTCCCTGACACCACGTCCATACCGGCGTCTATGCCGCAGACGTAGGGACCGCGCCTCGCGCTCGTCGCCATCAGACCCTCAACCTCGCCTCAGCTGGCCACTTACTTCCTGGTAAGTATTGAACAAAATTGTAGGTACTTGCCGGTGGGGAAGGTTCGGGCGGAGAGTCGGGACGGCACGCCAGTCAGACCACCGAGCGGAGCGAGGGCAATCCATGACGACCTGTACGACCTTCCTGGGCTTGGGCGCGATGGGCAGCGCGCTCGCCGCCGCGACTCTCGACGCCGGCCGACCAACCGTGGTGTGGAACCACACTCCAGGCAGAGCACGGGCTCTCGGCGATCGTGGCGCCACCGTCGCCGAGACCGTCGAGGAGGCGATCATCGGCGGCGGGGTGGTCGTCGCCTGCCTGCTTGACCATCGGTCGGTGCACTCTGTGGTCGAGTTCACCGAAGCCGCGCTGGAATCGCTGGTGACGGCCAGCCTGGACCAGGGCGTCAATGTCGAGGTGCTGCGGCCCGTCCACGACATCGTGCGCCGGCAGATTACCGCCGGATACGGCCAGCAGGGCACCGCCCGCATCTTCGAAGAGCTCAGGAGCTCCCGATGAGCGGCGAGGGCGGTCTGTCTCCTGGGACGGTCGTCGGCCTTGGCCCGATGGGTCGGGCAATGGCCGCGTCCCTGTTGCGGTCCGGCCATCCGGTGACAGTGTGGAACCGCACCGAGGGGCGCGCCGACGACCTCATCGTCAGGGGCGCCACGCTGGCACCCACAGCGACAGCCGCGGTCGCCGCCAGCGAGCTGACCATCCTCAGCCTCACCGACTACCAGGCGATGTACGACATCCTCGACCCGGTCGCCGAAAGTTCGCGACCCTCCGCTGTCCTTGCCGGCAAGGTCCTGGTCAACCTCAGTTCGGACACCCCCGATGCCTCCCGGGATGCGGCGGGATGGGCGGCCAGACACGGAGCGAGCTTCGTGACAGGAGGCGTCATGGTGCCCGCTCCCGCCGTCGGCGGTCCAGGGGCACATGTGTTCTACAGCGGGCCCCGCGCGGTATTCGACATACACGAACCGACGCTCAGACTGATCGGCGAGCCCCGGTACCTCGGGGAGGACCCAGGCCTGGCCCAGCTCTTTTACCAGGCGCACCTCGACGTCTTCCTCACCGCCCTGTCAAGCCTGCTCCACGCCACCGCGCTCGTCACCGCCGCCGGTGTCCCGGCCGCCGACTTCCTACCCGGCGCGCTGAACACCCTCACCGACATCCCGACGATGATCGGAGACGGATGGGACCTGGCCCGGCGCCTGGAGGCCGGCGAACACCCCGGCGACCTCAGCACGGCACGGATGATGGGCGCCACAGCGAACCACATCGTGTGGACGAGTGAGAAGGCCGGCATCGACACACAGCTGCCCAAAGCCGTCAAGGCGCACTACGACCAGGCCGTCACCGCGGGCCGCGGCACCGAGAACTGGACCGTTCTCTACGAGATGCTCAAAGGCTGCGACTGAGGAACGACCAGAACCACGGTCCTACCACCGGGCCACGCAAGCTGCGTACCTGGCACAGGGTAGCTGTTCACGTCGGTTGCGCGGCGGCCTTGTAGATCTTGTTTGGTGATCGTGTGGCGTTCGCGGGCCGGTGGGTGATGATCGGATAGCGTCACGAGTCGTGGAGTCAACCGGCCGCCCGACGTACCCGGATCATCCGCAATCCGGCAAGGGGCGTGCGGCTCCCACCGGCCCGGATCCCGGACAAGCTCTTCCTCGTCTACGCCGGGCGGTTCCGCCCGTTTCCAGGCCGCCCGTTTCCAGACCGCCCGATGATCGTGACCGCTGGGCGTCGTGGTCGCGTCGACCTTCCTGCGATCGAGGGGAGGGCGGCCGGTCGGTACCCCTCGCAGCCAGTGTCGACCGTCCCGCCGTCGATCTTCCATGTTCTCCGATCTTGGGGCGCGAGCCACAACCGCCAAATGTAACCGCCACACGCCAAATGTAACTCCGTCGTGGTTACATTTGGGTGTGCCACGTGACGTGAGCCAGACGATCGCCTTCCTGCGCGCGGCGGGAGGCGACACCACCGAGGTGGAGGTCAAGTCTGCCGCCGGCGGGTTACCCGCCTCGTTGACCTCTACGCTGAGCGCGCTGGCGAATCAGCCCGGGGGCGGGACCATCATCCTGGGACTCGACGAGCGGGCCGGGTTCCGCCCCGTCGAGCTCAGCGACCCGCAGGTACTCAAGCAGGGCCTGGCTGCCAGGGCCCGGGCATTCACACCGCCGGTCCGTCTCACGATCGAAGACGGGGAGGTTGACGGGGCCGCGGTCGTGGTTGCGCAGGTCCAGGAGTGCGACCGGTCGACCAAGCCCTGTCGCGTCACCGCGACCGGCAGGGCGTACCTACGTGGCTACGACGGCGACTACGCCCTGTCTGACGTGGAGGAACAGGGGTTCCTGGCCGCTCGCCAGCCACCGCTGTTCGACCGTTCACCTGTCGAGGACGCCACCATCGACGAGCTGGACACCGAACTCGTCGATGCTTTTCTACTCGCTGTCCGCGAACGCGACCCGGCCGGGCTCGGCCGTTTTCCCGACGACACCGAGCTCCTACGCCGGGCTGGGGTCACGATGGATGGCGGGCAGCCAACTGTCGCGGGACTGCTCGCTCTCGGGGTCCATCCCCAACAGTGGTTCCCTCGCTACGTCATCCAAGCCGCCGCGCAGCCCTTGCCCACCGGCTCCGCCGCAACGCGGGCCCGCAACCAGGTCACCATCAGCGGACCGGTCCCGCGGATGCTCGACGCGGCGCTGCTCTGGGCCCGACATACCTTCGACACCGCCATCGTCGCCGAGATGGACGGCAGCGTTCGTGACCGTCCGATCTACCCACTCGTCGCCTTCCGTGAGCTGGTCGCCAACGCGCTGATCCACCGCGACCTCGATCACTGGTCCGCCGGGCTGGCCGTCGAAGTGCGGCTTCTGCGGGACCGCCTGGTAGTGACCAATCCCGGCGGCCTGTACGGCATCACCGTCGACCGGCTCGGACGCGACGCGGTGACCTCCGCCCGCAACGCCAGCCTGGTCGCGATCTGCCAGCACGTCCGCTCTGCGCAGACCGGAGCTCGGGTTATCGAAGCCCTCGCCAGCGGGATTCCCACCGTCACCGAGGCTCTCGCCGACTGTGGCCTGCCGTCAGCCCACTACGTGGACAGCGGCATCCGGTTCACCGTCATCCTCCACCAGTTCGCGACCGCCACGCCCGTGGCAACCGCCGAGCCCCCGCTGGGCGCCACGGAGCGTCGCGTCTACCAGGCCCTGACCCGTCAGGGACGAACAGTCAGCGACCTCGCCGAAGAGCTCGGGCTGTCCGCTCCGAACATCCGCAAGGCCCTGCGAAACCTGCGCGGCCGCGGGCTGATCCTTCAACTCGGCGGCAGAGGCAGGGCCACCACCTACCAGCGGACGGACTCATAGCCGATCGATCCTTACCCGCCAACCACTACACGCCCTGGACCATGCCTGGCCCATCCCCATGTTCCACCCGGCCAGATGACGCCGAGTCCACCGCGCGAGCCAGATGAATCACGTCACCGCCGCTGGTCACGGTGAGAAGCATCGGCGCCCCATGCGTGGTCCTTTGATGTGCCCCGAAAGCCACGCATGGGGCGAAACGGCCTGCACTCCGCGTGGTGTGGCCGCGCGATCAGTCGAGCCACAGCGACGGAACTCGTGGACGCCGATGTACACGCAGAGTCATCAGAGGATGAGTGGGTTCATGGCCTGCCGCAGGCATCTGACGACCCTGCACGGGCACGCTCCGTGATCCCCGCGCCGACCTTGGACGGCGGGTGACCTTGACGGAGGGATCCACTTCCCGGTCTCGAGTGCGGGCGCGGCGGCGCGGGATGACCTTGCTCGACAGAAGCCCCGGCGGCCCTAGATCTGGGCATCTACCTGCGGGTTTGGTCGTCCAGGCGGGGCTCGGACCACCTGTCGAGGTCCTGACCAGGATCGTTCCACAGCCCTGGATCTCAAAGGGATAGATCGTAAACCGCATCCACCCAGGTCGGAGGAATGATCAAAAAATTGGTGGGGCTCGAACCCACGACCGGAGGATTATGAGTCCCACGTAGTGGGAGCAGACTCGTGGCAGCGCAGCCTGTCCCATGCCGTTCCAGCAGCTCACCGGTCCGTACAGTGCTGCCTCCGCCAGTCGATACCGGCCAGTGCCGGTCAGTTTGGCATCGCCTCGGCATCACCAGCGCGACACCAGGCCAACGATTTTCGTAACAGAAAGTGCTCATACCGCGTTACCGCTGGAACAGGTACGGCAATGAGTACGGACGTCCAGCCCTGCCACTCATAGATGAAGATCACCTTGGCCTCCGTAGAATTGAGAACCTCGTCGCCAGGCGCGAACCCCTCACTGCCCGCTGGCTGGCGGTAGCCGACTGGACACCGCACCCTTGGGAACCTCGCCGGGCGCGGGCGCCCGGCGCTGCTTCTGGGTCGCGATATGGTGCCTTATCGTGACTCAGTTGTGATCCTCGGCGCTGCCCTCGCGGCAGATCCAGCCCAGTTCGCGCATCTTCGCGTTGCGATCCTCGCCGAGGGCGGTCCCTCGGCGCTGCTGGTGGGCGAGGTGGGCCTGCGCCAGCGTCAGGTTGTTGTGATCCTCGCCGAGGGCGGTCCCTCGGCGCTGCGACGACCTGGTGCTGATCTGCACCAACGGCACCGCCGTTGTGATCCTCGCCGAGGGCGATCCCTCGGCGCTGCCGTCCGCCGCGACAGCAAAGACCTACACGCCACCCACCGTTGTGATCCTCGCCGAGGGCGATCCCTCGGCGCTGCGTGTCCGCCTCCCGTGAGCTGCTCGTCCGCTGGTTGTTGTGATCCTCGCCGAGGGCGATCCCTCGGCGCTGCCTGGGACACGGCCCGGATCCTCGCCGAGCGCAACGCCGTTGTGATCCTCGCCGAGGGCGATCCCTCGGCGCTGCGATGGTGACGACCTGGTGCTGATCTGCACCAACGGTTGTGATCCTCGCCGAGGGCGATCCCTCGGCGCTGCTCGATGGTGCCGTCGGGCTGGTCAACGCCTTGGATGTTGTGATCCTCGCCGAGGGCGATCCCTCGGCGCTGCAAGTGCTCGAACATGTCGTCGACTGCATCCGGGTGTTGTGATCCTCGCCGAGGGCGATCCCTCGGCGCTGCCCCCGGCCGGCGCTCACCGTCGCCGCCTGGTCCTATGTTGTGATCCTCGCCGAGGGCGATCCCTCGGCGCTGCTCGCGAACACCAGCTGGTTGGAGCCACGCGGGTAGTTGTGATCCTCGCCGAGGGCGATCCCTCGGCGCTGCTGCGCCCCCGCTATCTGGTCCCGCTTTTCCTCGGGAGTTGTGATCCTCGCCGAGGGCGATCCCTCGGCGCTGCGACCGCTGCTTGAGCCGACCGGTCACAATGACCCGTTGTGATCCTCGCCGAGGGCGATCCCTCGGCGCTGCCCGCTCCGGCCTGGATCGCCAGATGTCCGCCCTTGCGGTTGTGATCCTCGCCGAGGGCGATCCCTCGGCGCTGCCTGTAGGGGCACGTTGTAATGCTTTCCGGCCCGGAGGTTGTGATCCTCGCCGAGGGCGATCCCTCGGCGCTGCCCTGCTTGTACAGGAAGAATAGCCACAGGGTTGATCGAATGGCAGCGTCTTGTCCCCGTCTCCGCCCGATTTGCGGTGATTTCGAGTTCGGAAGGTCCCGGTCGGCCAGCAGGTGCTTGGGGTTCCGAACCATGCAAAAGGCGGTTCCATCAGCCCGGGTGGCGTGCGTTCGTGGTCCAGCATCACGGTTTGACGGTCGAGGGTTTCGGTGTGGCGCTATCCGCTGTCCGGAGCGGTGGATCAATGATCCCGGGAAGGGGCCAGCGCGGATCCGTCCGGAGGCGAGCCCGACGTGTGGGAGGTCAGAAGTCAAGGTCGGATGCCTCGGTAGCCTGGAGGTGGGGCAGGTTTGCGGAGGCCACCGGTGGCTGGCTGGTGAGGGTGGGTAGGGCCGCCTGGCTGGGAGGATCGGCGGGTTCGCTGGCGGCGGGGGTTCTCAGCGCTCCGGGGGTATGGGCGGCGACGAGGGCTGCCAGGGTGACGAGGGTTTCGGTGCCGTCGAGGTCGATCCAGGGGTGGTCGGCAAGGATGCCGCGCAGCGTCTGGGGGGATCGGGTGACCGCGGTGGACAGGGTGGTGTTGTCGATCTGGAGGGTGCCGTGGCGGGAGTCGTGGAGCCGGAGGGTTCCGTCGGGTTCCTCGTCGAGGACGGGGACGTGCCAGCCGGGCCGGGGGGTTTCCTGGGTGGCGGGGTGGGCGTCGCGTAGGCCGAGAAGGTCGTGGTCGCCTTCGGGTGCGTAGCGCTGGACGAGGTAGAGGGCACGGGCGCGCTGCGGATGGATGCCGGGGAGGCGGAGCAGGTGGGTGATGGTGGATCCGCCGTGGCCGGTGGCGGTGCGGTAGGCGTCGACGATCCAGGTCTGTTCGTTCCTGCCGATCGTCTGGTGTCCGGTTGGTGTGGCGGGGCCGAGGAGGGCCTGGTGGGTGAGGAGGACCTCGACGGCGAGGCCGCTGCGTTCGGCGATCTCGGGGAGGACGAGGGTCGTGCGGCGCATCACGTCGAGGACGCGGGCGAGGTCCCGGCGGCCGGGGTTCTTTCCGGTTCGGGTGTTCGCGACGAGGTAACGGCCGGTGTCGATGACCAGGCCGGGGGCCTCGTGGCCGTCGATGCCACGCGAGGCGGTCTGTTGCAGGAAGGTGCGGATGGCATGCCAGGATCGGGCGGTGTTCTCGGCCTGCTCGCAAGCGATGTCCAGGCGGGCGCGTTCGGGTCCGCGGACCAGGGTGGCGGCCTGCCGGGTCAGGCGGTGTGTCCGCTCGCTGATCGCCAGTGCGAGGGTGGCGAAGGCGAGCAGGGCCTGCTGGCTGATGAGCGCATCGGGTTGGCTGAGCTGGTGCAGCGTCCGTCGGACGTGGTGGATGGCGCGGTCGAGGGGTGGCGCTGCGGGATCGCCGAGCAGCGGGCCGACCGGGTCGAGGGCGTGGTCTCCGGTCGGGTGGAGGCGTTCCCGGGACATGCGGATCGGGCCGGTCAGGGCGCCGAGTCGGGTGAGGACCTGGGCGGCGGGGATGACCGAGGGGGCGTTCGTCTGGAAGGGCGCGATCAGCGGCGGGAGGGCTCGTGCGGTGAGCGCGGCGGGGAGGGTGATGTCGGTGAGCCGGGTCATCGCGCCGCGGACGGCGAGAGGGTCACCGAGCACCACGGCGTCGAGGCTGCGCTGCTGTCCGGCGCGGTCGACGTGGGAGGCGAGGAGGTCGTGGGCGGCGCCGAGCTTGTCGGCGGCACGATGCCACAGGGTGCGTCCGGGGGTGGGCTGGTCGTAGAGCTGGTCGGCGACCAGCGCGGCGGTGACGAGGCGGTTGACGAAGGTGGTGGACCGGCCGGGGCCGCCGAACGGGGCGTCGAGGAGTTTGGCGTGGCGTCCGGCGGTGGCGAACAGCCGGCCGATGCCGGCGGCGTGGTCGAGGATCTCACCGAGGCGGGCGCCGGGCCGTGGCGGGTTGGTGGCGGCCGCGGCGGCGATGCGGGCGGCCTCGTCGGCGAGGCTGCCGTAGGTGAGGGGTTCACGCATCGCCCGGCACGGTGTGAATGGGCCGCGGTGTCGCCGCTGCCGCGGAGACAGGCCGCCCGGTAAGCGGTACCTGAGTATCGCTGCGCCGGCCTGGGCGGGGCCCGGTCCCTGGGGTGCCGGGCCTTGGGGGTGCGGTCCTGACCGGTGTGGCGGCTGGTGCCGGCAGGCCGCGAGGTTCACCGGTCACGGCGACCGTGGGGCGTACCCGGCCGTCCTGCTCGTCCCGGGCGGTCAGGCCGAGAGCCTGCAGGAGATCGACGGTGCGGACGCGGTAGAGGCGGCCGTAGCGCCGCACCGGGCAGGGAAACTCGTCGGCGCGGGCCAGTTCGTAGGCGAGGGTCCGGCCGATCCCGAACAGACGTGCGGCGCTGGGCAGGTCGATGACGGGTGGCAGCCGGCGGAGTCTTTCGATCTGCCGTTCCGGCCAGCCGTTCCCGTCCTGACCGAGGGCTTGTAGGAGATCCATGGTGCGGACGCGGTAGAGGCGGCCGTAGCGCCGCACCGGGCAGGGAAACTCGTCGGCGCGGGCCAGTTCGTAGGCGAGGGTCCGGCCGATCCCGAACAGACGTGCCGCGGTAGGCAGGTCGACGATGAGAGGTAGACGGCGGAGGTTGTCGTGCGATGCAGGTGGCGGCATGGCGGGGCTTCCCTGGGATCGGTCCGGTGAGAACGCAGGCGGGGTGGGGCGCGGACGCACGGTCACAGGCCGGGAATCGGCGGGCCCGGCCAGGCGGGTAACTCGGCGGGCGGAAGCTGTGGCTCCCCTGCGGGCCGGCCCGGCGCGGGATCGGTGTCCGGGCCGGCCCGGGTGGCCGGTGGCCCGCCGCCGGATTCCACCGGTCCGGGCGGTCCGGGTCGCGGATCTCCTCGGCCGTCTCCGAGGTGCGCTGGTGTGGCCGCCGATTCGGCGTGCGGCGCTGTCGATGTCGATGTCCTCGGCCCGGCCCCCGGTTTGAGCGACGCGGTCTTCTGACCGGCGACGACCGCGGGTGGTGTGGCGAGTATGTGCAGCCGCTGCGGGTCGAGGGTGAGGGCGCGACGGAGGCTGCGTTCGGGGAAGCGGGCGAGGAAGGCGACGGCGCGACTGGGGTGGGGGGTGATGTGCCAGTCGGCGAAGCGGGCGTGTGCCTCGCGGGACGCTTCGGCGAGCAGTTGGCGGACCTGGACGGCATCGTCGGCGGCGGGATCCCACCGCCAGGTCCGGGCGTCGAGGTCACTGTCGGTGGGTGCGGCCTGGTGCAGCGCGGCGGCGAGGGCGGTGGTGTCCCCACGGGCGAGCCGGGCGCGGATCTCGTCGGTGACCGTGGTGGGCAGGACGCGTTCGACGAGTTCGCGGTGGTGACGTTCGTCGGGGGTGCCCAGCAGCCAGCCGTTACGGTCGCAGACCGCTTTCAGCGCGGTGTCCGTGAGGTCGACCAGATGGACGGGGAGTGGGAGCCGCTGGGCGAGGGTGCGCAGGTCGGCGAGGCGGAGCACACCGGGTCCGCGCAGGGCGAGTTCCGCGGCGATGGTCGGATGCGAGGCGTGCAGCACCCCGAGGGCGAGCAGGACGGCGTCGCTGCCGCCGCGGGCGGGTCCGGCGCGGGCGAGCCAGCGGCGACCCTCGGTGGCGGTGCGGACCGCGGCGTCGAGGTCACCGAGGGCGTTGCGGATGCCGAGCCAGCCGACGAGGTCGGTCCGGCGGGGGTGCAGGGCGGCGTCGGGGCCGCGCCCGGTGGCGGGCACGGTCAGGATCACCTGGGCGGGAATGCCGTGGGTGAGCGCGTTCGCGGTCATCCACAGCCGGGGCAGATCGGGGTCGGAGAACGCCGCGTTCTCCCGCAGGTGGGCGCGGGCGAGGTAGGTGTCGAGCGCCAGCGGAAGGTTCGCGTCGTGCAACGCGTTCAGGCTGGGTTTGCCATCGCCGAGACGGCCAGTCGGGCCGTCTCGGCGGCCGTTTCGCGCACCGGGTGGGTTCCCGGGGGTGGCGCGGGCGATGAGGGTGCCCACGCCGAAGGCGACGCCGAGGAGCATGTCGGGGTCGAGCCGATGGTCCGCGGCGATACGCCGGACGGCGGCGAGCTGCCGGCGGGCCGGCCGACGGTGGGCGTTCCTGGCGATCGTGTGCAGCGCGGTGAGCAGCAGGGTGGGCGTCGCGGTCGGCAGGACGGGTGCCGGCCGGGGCAGGCGGCGCAGGTCGTTGACGATCCCGGCGGCGCGGCGGCGGCGGTCCTGCCGGGTGAGGGGGGTGGCCGGTGGGGTGTGCTCCGGCCACATGCTGGGTGTTCGGGTCAGGCCGAGGGTTCGGTCGTGGGCCGCGGCGGCGCCGACCCGCCGGGGCCGGGTGCCGGTCCACGGAGTACGAGCATGGGCAAGGTCCCGTTGCCCGCGGGGGCTGTGCTGGTCGTCGAAGAAACCGTGATCCCGCCGGCCGAGAGCGGCACTGTCGGCGTCCAGCGGAAGATCCCGGCCGGGCGGGCGGTCGTCGGCGCGGCTCACGGCAACCCGTCCGGCAGGGTGGCTGCGGCGTCGGCGCGTTCACGGGCCAGGCGGTGGGCGCGGATCCATGCGGCGGCGGCAAGCTCGGCGGGTTCGGGGTCACCCCAGCTGCGGACGAGTAGCCAGCCGTCGCGTTGTTCCCGGATCTCGAAGACGGTGCTGATCGTCCGCAGCGCCACGACACCGCTGTGCGCGAGCTGGCCGATGATCCTGGAGGCGGTGGGAGCGCCGGCGAGGTGACGTTCCAGGGCCACGGCTGCGAGCGCGAGCAGCGGGTCGGGGTCGTCACCGATCCGGGTGGGGACCTCGATGACGACGGGTCGGCCGAGAACCCGGATGTCCCAGGCGGGTTGGGGTGCGGTCATGACGGTCCGTCCAGGTCAGGGCCAGTCGACGCCGGCGGTTCCGGGGTGGATGGTTCCGGCGCCGGCGGTTCCGGGGTGGATGGTCCCGGGGGCGGTGTGGGCGCGTGGATGTTCGGCAGGTCGGGCAGGTGGAGGGCTGCCAGGGCGGCGAGGGTGACCGGTGGCTCGGTGCCGTCGATCCCGCGGATGAGGGGTTGCAGGGCACGGACGAGCTCGTCGGAGCGGCGGGTCAGCGCGGCCGCGAGGTCGTCGGCGGGGACGTGCAGCCAGCCGAAGCGGGGATCGCTGACGGTGGCGGTGTCGCCGTGCCAGGTCAGCGACACCGCGGCGGGGGGTTGCGCCGGTTCCCGCCACGCTCGCTCCCGGGAGGGGTGGACGCCCAGGCTGCCGGCCGGGCCGCCGCGGGGTGTGGTGCCGGCTGGTTCACCGGCCCAGACCTGAGCTGCGAGGGCGTGCTGCGCGGCGGCGTAGGCGGCGGGCAGGCTGGGATGCGGGCCGTGCAGGACCAGCGCGCCGCGTTCGACGGCGTGCAGATAGCCCCACCATTCGACGACGTTCGCCGCGGGCGGTGGTTGCGGCACACCCGAGCGGACAGCCGGCGGCGGGACGTTGCCGAGCTGGGGTCGGGTGACGGCCCGGAACCCGACGACGTCACCGAGGTCGGCGATCTGCGGGAGTTGCACGCCGCGGTGGTGCGGCCCGCGTTGCCACTGGGCGAACGACCATCCACTCGGCGCGGCCGGTTCAGGCCAGAAGGTGGCCACATAGACGGCGGATCCCGGTGGCGGGGCGAACGGGAAGTCCAGCAGCAGCCCGCTGGGATGCAGCCGGGCGACCTTGAGCCGCGGGCCGGCGAGATCGGTCATCCACGACCTGGCCATGCTCGGCTCACCACCCGCCGGTGGTGACGAACCACCGGGAGTGCCGGACGGTTCACGCCCGAACGGCGCGGAGGCCGAGGGTGGCGTTGACGCGGGCTCCGGGGGCGGCGCGGTCACAGGTCCATGCCCATCGGTCCGATTCCCGGGTCTGGTGGTTCCGAGGGTGGTTCCGGAAACCGTGGGGGCGGCGGGCCGTCCGGGTCCACGGCATCCGAGAGGGTGAAGACGTCCGGAAGGCTCGAGACACCTGGGAGGCCGGACGGGTCGGGGTAGGCGGCCGAGATCGGGTCGGGTGTGTCGGGGTCTAGGACCCGGTCCGGTGAGAGCAACCCGTGGCGGACGAGGGCGTTCGCCACGGGTGGGTCGACGGCGGGCATCACGGCGATTTCCCGGACGGTGACCAGGATCTCGCCGGCGATCAGTGGCACGTGCGCCGCGTCGCGGGCCTGGAGCAGACGGTCGACGGTCGGCCAGGCGGTGCCGGTCAGCGGGATCACGTCGTCGGCGTGCAGCCGGTGGCAGGCGCGCAGGTCGTCGTCCGGTTGGATGTCGTAGGCGAGCCGGCCCTCCTCGTCGAGGGCACGCAGGACCTTGCCGCGGGCGAAGCGGGGGTCGTCAACGGCCGCTACGGTCGCCCCGAAGGCGATGATCATCGGACCGTCCGGTCCGTCGACCGCGGTGTCCTTTCCCTCCAACGTGGCCCGCACCTGCGCGGCGTCGGCGCGCAGCAGGTAGCCGGGGTGTCCATGACCGGGATGCCCGGGCAGGTCGGCGACGTCCGGGCGCCACAGGTAGCCGGTCGTCCGACCGCCGCGCACGACCGGCCGGCGGATGGTTCCGGTCGCGGTCATCCCGCCCGGGCTGTCGACCCGAACCCGGGTGCCCGCCGGGTAGGGCGGAGGCAGGCCGACGGATTCGAGCGCGAGGCATTCCCGGTGCACGTCCAGGAAGCTCTGCTGCGCGAACGACAGCTCGCGGCGGTCCCACTGCTGGTAGATCACCTGGCCGATCACTTCGCGGACGGCGTCGTCCGACCGGGGATCCCACCCCGCCGGAATCATGACGTCGTCGCCGGCGAAGACGACGTCCCCGCCCAGCCAGACCCGGTAGGTCAGGTTGTGCCGGCTGCCGTCGTGCCGGCTGCCGTAGACGCCGTCGTCCGTGCCGGCGCCGACGACGTCGACCTGGTAGAGGTCGCGCTGCCAGGTCCGCAACGGCGGGTCGGTGTGCAGCAGCCGGCCGTAGGTGGCCGGTTCGCGGCCGGTGAGGTCGACGCGGCTGGCCCGCCACGGCCGTTCGTCCTGGTCGAGGCCGACGTCGAGGAGCAACTGTCCGTGCGCGACCTGCCAGCCTCCGGACGGGCCGGGGAAAACCAGCGCGTCCCGCCGCGGTGAGGCGGCGAATGTCGTGTGGACGGCCCGGGGAAACGGAAAGCGGAGGGTCTGCTCCAGCTCCCAGAGACTCAACCGGGCCACGGTGACGATCACGGCGGGTGTGCTGGTCTCGCCGGGCCAGCGCACCAGCTGGGCGGTGACGTCACGGGCACCGTCAGCCCCCGTGGTCGGCAGAAGCCGCCACCAGCCGGTGGGCACGGTGATACGAACCGGCGCCGGGTCGGTGAAGTACGAGTAGGAGGAACGCGGATCCTCGGGCATGGGACCTGTCATCAGCCGGCGGCCGGATCGGGCAGAAGGGTGGCCCGCACGGCCGGGGCGGGGCTGACGATCCCGCCGCGCAGCAGCCCGTGCGGGCCGAAAAAACCACCGGGCAGTGACGCCTGGTCCGGGTTCCACTGGTAGGATCGCACATCCTGATCGGCGCCCCGGGTTGCCGCGGTGACCGTGCCGGTTAGCATCCGCCCGTCGGGCAGAGCGACCTCGACACGCTCACCGGGGCGCAACGGCCCGGGCTTCTCCGCGACCAGGCTCATCAGCTCATCGCGGCGCCGGAGAACATCACGTTGCCCGGCGGTCAGCGCCAGCTCCGGGTCGGGACTGGTCAGCATCACCATCAGGCCGCGGACGGTGTCGCTGCTGCGCACCACGATGCCACCGGGAACCTCGATGTCGTTCCCGGCGACCATCACCCGGTCGTTCACCGACAGCCGGTAGGTGAGCTCCCGCCGCCCCTCGCGGATGTCCCGGCTGAGCGCGAGGACGTCCAGCCGGTAGACGTCGGACAGGTCCTCGAGACCCCTCGCCTCCCAGCGCAGCAGCACCCGGGAGCATGCCAGGGACTCGGCGTAGGTGACCGGTCCGCGACCGGGAACCCGCACCAGATCCGATGCCCGGGAAACCCGGGCTTCATCCGGGCCAGGCGAGTCCGCGCCGCGCGCCGCGACGGTGACACCCTCGGCCTCGGCATCCAGACGCACGGTGACCGCCGCCAGGCGCAGGGCCTCGTGTACCTCGTCGCCGAGAGCCATCCCGATCTGCGGTTCCAGCTCCCAGCTCGACGCGGCGGTCACCGTGCGCGCCGGGACGGTGAACAGCACCCCCGCGTCCGGCGCGGCCGGCCGGTAGGCGGCGACGCACAGCCGGGTCCGCGGGTCGACCCCGACCAGCCACGCTCCCGACGGCGTCTCGACCACGGCCGGCCGTTCGCGCCGCCGCGCGACGGACACGGCTCGCGGGGTTCCCTGACGCGGACCCGCGGTGGCGATCATCGGCCGGTTCCGTTCGACCGGTGTCGGCGGTTCCACAGCCCGCGCACGCGCACCACCCGAACCGCCCGCACCACCCGACCAAACCCCTCACGGGGCGCGGCCGGCCGCACGCCCTGCGCCGCGGGCCGGGCCGGGGGCGGCTCCCCGGCGGCGAGGGCGAGCAGCGCCGGGTCCCGAAACCAGTAGCGTCCATGCAGGTGCACGGGCGGGAGCGTGTTGTGCAGCAGCAACGCCTGCCCCGGCGCCACCTGGCGCAGCAGATGCGCCGGGAGGAGTTCCAGCCTGGTCGGCGCGTCGTTGATACCCTGCCGTCCGCCACCCGGCGCGATATCACTGGACAGGCTGCGCGCGGCGACATGCTCCTGCCCGAGCAGCGAGGCGGCGTAGTCCAGGGTCGACTTGTCCGACAGCCCGGAGAAGAAGACCTTCGTGACCGCGTTGGACACGATGACGTCGGCTTTGCTGCCGTAGGCCGCGTCGATCTGCGCCTTGCTCTGGTAGACGAGCATCAGCTGGATGCCCATGCCCGCGCAGGTGGAGATCCGGCCGGGCAGATTCTTCATCGGCCAGTTCCCCGCCTCGTCGATGACGACGAGCAGTGGCGGGTCCAACGGCTTACCTGTCACCCCGACCCGGGTATACACCGAGCGGATCAGATCATCGACCAGGCCCCCGAGCACCGGCGCCAACCGTTCGGCCCCGTCGAGATCCGCACACAGATAGACGCTGTTCGACCGCCGCCGCGGCCCGTCCCCCGGCTGCCCGGCGTCACCGAAATCCTCCGTGAACGGATCGCCGTCGGTGAACGGGTTGTTGTCGGTGAACGGGTCGAGGGCGGTGTCGGGCTCGTCGTCGGGCTCGTCACCGAGCAGCCAGTCCAGGCCGATCTCCGACCCGGCCGCGGAATACTGCACCGACGGTTCCTGCCACGGCCGGATCATCTGCCGGGCCACGAGGAACACCGACGAGACCTGCTTGGGATCCGTCTTCCACACCGCGCTCAGACCGGCCAGCACCTGCTCGCCGTCCACCCGGATCGCCGGGTCATCGTGACGGGCGAAGGCCTGGGCGAAACGCATCACCCCGTCGCGGTCCATGCTCGTCGTCCAACCGACCACCGCGTCCATCCCCAGCCCGGCGGTGGCGGCGACCCAGAACAGCAGGCCGAGAAGGTCCTCACCGGCGGTAGTCCAGAAACTCATGTCCGATCCGGAGGAGGTCCAGTCGGTGCTGTTCGCGATCGACCGGGCGGCCAGCCGCGCCCCGGCCAGCCCGGTGGACTCCGCCAGCGGCGACCAGGTCGCCGACAGTTCCCCGGTGACACCGGTAGGGTCGAAGACCCGCACCTGCCCGAGCGCCCGACGCCGGCGCACGGTCGCGCCCAGCAGGTCCGTCTTCACCGACAGGGCGATCAGCGGGCCGTCCCACTCCAGGATCGCCGGCACCGCCAACGCCGCGGTCTTCCCGCAGCGGGACGGACCGACGACCAGCACCGCCCCCCGGTCACCCCGGCGGCGGGCAACCCGCCGGTGCAGCAGCCGCGGCACCGCGTCATCCACCGGCAGGGACGCGTCCTCGGTCGCAAGCAACCGGGTAACGATCCCGCTCCGGGCCCGACCGAGGATCATCCGGCCCCGGACCGGCCGGCGGACCCACATCGGGGCGATCTCCCACAGCCGGGCGAACCGCGCCTCCGGATCCAGGCCCATCCGCCGCCGACGAGCCACCCCGACCCGGCCCTGCAGCAGGAAGAACAGCACCCCGCCGCACAGCACCGCGACCGCCATCGGCACGACGCTTCCGGCCCAGTAGCCCACCGGCCCCGGCAGCAGGACCGCGGCCTCCGCCGGCCAGGCCCGCGCCGGATCACCCGGACGCAGGACGAGACGCGGCACCGCCACCACCGCCGCGCCCAACCCGACCGGCAGCGGTTCATGCGCCCCGAACAGCAACGCGGCGGTCTGCGCGCCCGCCCACACCCCGCCCACGCCCGCCAGCACCGCGACACCGACGAGCAGCAGCGCAGGATCGGGCATCACCCCCGCGCCCGGTTCGCCCCGCGGGCTCACGCCGCCACCCCCGCCGACCCGCCCGGTACCGGAACGGCGACGCTCTCCCCCGGGGCGCTGCCAGCGGCGGGCAGGACGGCGGCCCGCACGGCGCGCACCGCCGCATCCCGACGCAGCCGCACCCCCCGATCGGTGATCCCGACCCGGGCGGCGACCTGCGCCTGGCTGCGCCCGGTGAGCGTCAACTCGGCCAGCAGCCGCAGATGCGCCGGCTCCACCCCACCGTCACGGCCCTCGACCAGCACATCCAGCAGCTCCGCGGACGCCCCACCCCGACCACGTCCCGCGACCGGCCGCCCGTCCAACCCGGCCGGTACCTCCGGCAGCAGATCAAGGTAGACCGTGCACCGATCCATCCGCGGCCGGTACCCGAACACCCGGTAGACGGCGTCCCGCACCACATTCGCGGCGATCTTCCGCGGCCGCCGGTCCAACGGAAACGTGCAGATCACCAGCCAGGCCGCGCCGACCAGCTCCACCAGCACCTCACCGAACGCCGAACCACCCCCCGCACCGGTCATCGCGGCCGGGTCGGCATGGCCGGCCCGCTCGGCGGCCCGCACCGTCAACGCCGGCATCACCCGCTCCAACACCACCCGCGCCGCCGCCCGGTCCCCCGCCCGGGCATGACCGATCAGCGCCGCCAGCCGCCGATCCGCCACCGCCACCGCCACCGCCCGGTCCCGCCCGCACGCCGCGAGCAGCCCGACCGCCGACCCGCAGTGCGCGGCGAGAACGGGATCGAGCGACCAGCGGCGCAACCCCTCGGTCACCTCGACACCGGCCGACCAGCGTTCCCAGTCCCGCTGCCAGCGACGCAGCCCTGCCGTACGGGGCACGAACCGCCTGCGCTCACCATCCGAATCCGAATACGTGTCGTTCGACATGGGACCCGACGATCCGAACCGGCAGCATCCACCACGTCATCGCCACCGTCATCACCCAGGTCATCGCGGCAACCACCCGCATCGAAAACGTCATCACCACCGTCATCACCCAGGTCATCGCCACCGTCATCGCCACCTCATCGCGGCGCCCGGCCACACCCGAACCGATCCCCCACCGGCCGCCGGCTCCCGCCGCGTCTCACCAGGTCACCCGACGGCGAAAGCCCCTCGCCCCACGCCGGATACCGGAGGCGGTGAGCCGCCGCCATCCACGCGGACCGCGGCCGGCACGGAAGCAGGACTTACTCCAGGAAATCCGAGAGGAACTTCGAGGAACGTTCCCTCTCCGCCTTCCGGAACCGTCACGCTTATTCACACAACACAAGCGAGCCCATCCGCACCGGAAAAGGGGCTGCCGCGGATGCCGACAATCGACCGCGACGCCGTCCTCGACGCCACCGACCTCACCGCGCTGGCCACCGAAATCTGCGGCGAACCACAAGGCCGGGGCCGCGCCGCCCGCTGGCACTGCCCGAACCCCGCCCACCCCGACGAACACCCCTCCATGGGCATCTACCAGGGACACCACGGCCGGTGGCGATGGAAATGCCACGCCTGCGGCGACGGCGGCACCGCCATCGACCTGCTCATGACCGGCACCGGCATGACCGTCCGCGAGGCCCTCCTCGACCTCGCCGACCGGGCCGGCATCACCCCCGCCCAGCACCACACCCCCCACCGCCCCCGTTCAACCGCCCACCCCACCCCCACACCACCCGCCGAACAGCTCACCCCGGTAGACCCGGCGATCGGCACCCTCGTCACCGCCGCCGCCGACCTGCTCTGGCGACCCATCGGCAGCGGAGCACGCCGCTACCTACACAACCGCGGCCTCACCGACCGGCTCCTCGCCGCCAACCGCGTCGGCTTCGACCCCGGACCCCGCCACCTCCCCCGCCCCGACGGACTCCCCCGCGCAGGCCCCGGCATCGTCTTCCCCGTCCTGCACCCCACCGACCGCCGGCCCGTCTACTACCAGCTGCGCTACCTCAATCCCGAACTCCGACGCCGCTACGACCAGCCCGCCCACGACCTCGCCCCCAACCCCAAACTCGCCCACCTGACCACCGACAGGCCCGCCCACCCCAACCTCACCGTCGTCTGCGAAGGCTTCCCGGACGCCCTGACCGCGGCCCACAGCGGGCTCGCCGCCGTCGCGCTCCTCGGCACCGCCCACGCCAGCCCCGCGAGCGCACCCACCCTCGCCCGCCGCCTCACCGAGGAACGCCCCGGCTCCGCGTTCATCATCTGCTTCGACGACGACACCGCCCACGACCCCGGCAAACTCCCCGCCGGCCAGAACGCCGCCGCCCGTCTCGCCGACGAACTCGCCCAGCACCAACGACTCGTCCTCAACATCCAGACCCCGGCCGGGATCAAGGACCTCAACGCCTGGTGGCAGCAAGACCCCGGCGCCGTCCACACCGTCTTCCGCGACCTCGCCACACTGCTCGAGCTCCCACACCCGGCCATCGGGCCACCAACCGACAGCCCTCGTCCTACCGGCCCTGCGCTGCCCGAGGGCCCCTGACCACCCCGATCTTGGCCACGTACACGGCACCGTCGCCCTGCCGGACCTCGGAGTCAACGCGCCAGCCCTCGTAGTTCTGGGTCTCCAGGTAGCACCGCCTGGTGATGACCTCCGATCAGGCGCAGGCGGACGCAGGATCTCCCGGTCCGGATTCGAGGGCTCGTCTGGAGGTTTGTACTATCTCGCCGAGGTCACGGACCGTGGGGAGCTCGGGCCATTTACCGTCCATCTGTCTCCACATCTGGCCTGCCTGCTGGATAACTGTCCGATTGGGTCGTCCGTCCACCGTGAGGAGTGCGTGACGCGCGGCGTCTGCGGCGGCTTCCGGATCCGGTTCGGGGCGGCGGAGGTAGGCGCGGCAGAGGGCGTTGTGTTTCCCGCCGATCTGCACATAATGGTCGGGGTTGGCCGCGATCTCCAGATCCAGGCCGACACGGGCATGCTGCTCGGCTTGAACACCGTCGCCGACGTGGGCGAGCGCGACGGCGAGGAAGCCGTGTATGAACGCGGCGTCCCCCGGGTTCGGGCCGGGCATGACTGCGCCGTCCCAAAGATGCTCTTGCATGTCGGCCAAGGCGGCGCGGGCGTCGTCGGGTCGGTGCGCGAGCGCCGCGGCCCGTGCCTCGCAGCCGGCGAGGATCGGCAGGGCGAACGGATGGGCGCCTTCCCGTGCCTGGGCGGCGATGTCGGCGGCTTCGCTGTACGCGCGGTTGAAGTAGGCGACGCTGGAACGGATCGCTGCGACGGATCCGTCGAGCAACAGGACGTCGGATCGGCGTGGAGAGCGGGCAGGCAGGAGTTGTTTCGTCTCGTCGGCGTGTTGGCTGGCGACCCGGAGAAGACTGCGTGCGGTGTCGTCGTCGCCGAGATCGAAGGCGAGCGTACCGAGGTAGAAGGCGTACTGTCCGGCGATCAACGTGAGGCGAGCGCGCACCGGCGGCGAGACACGGCGGTCGAGGATGCGTTCGATGTTCTGCCATTCCGGGCCGAGGGCGTCCATGAGTTCGCCATGGGGAGTGACGCGGTAGGCGGCGGCGATGCGGTGGATATGCGCTTCGGCTAGGTCGACACTGAGGGGGTCCGGGTCGGCCCCGGCGATGCTGCGGGAGAGGTCCGCCGCGACCGGGCCGAGTGCCGCGGTCCCCAGCGCCATGGCGCGTAGGGCGTCGCGTCTGTCCGTGGCTCTCGCCTCCCTTGGGTCACCTACGCCTATGGGCCCGTTGCTTGGTCCTCGTCCAGGCAGCGGGCTCGGTGTGATGGGTAGCGTGGCCTGTAGCCCTAACTCCTGCCCTTCCTTCGGGACGCTGCTTTGCGGGGACGGCTGCGCCTTGTCCCGTCGGGGCGGTTCGGCGCCGAGACGTCGCGCCCGCTTCTCTCTGTGTGCCTCATCCCGAAGGTGACGAATCCTCCCGTTGCAACCGAACACGACGTCGAATGCGTCGGCGAGGTCCGGCGATGGTACCTCACGGCCGTTGACTGCCCGGGAAACTTGCTGGCGAGGGAATCCTGTCCGCTCGGCCAGCCGCGTCCTGTTGGTACCAGATTTCTTGATCAATTGTTGGAGTAGGGCCACCAGCTCGTCCAAGGTGTCGTTTCGCTGCCGCTCAGCCTCCAACACCGTCTCTTCCTCCCGCCGCCGGTTCACGGGTGCAACAGACCGGTGCACCCCCTGAACCGGCCCGATGCGATCTGGCCCTGATCTGGTGCGCAGTGTGTCATGTCCTTACCGGCGGATGTGCCGACCGGCACCCGGAGGCCAGGGAGGATCCATGCCGACTACGGACTCTCCCTGCGGGTCGCCGGTGGCCGCCGCCGATGGTGGCCGTCTTGTCTGCGCCGGATCGCCGGGCGGGCAGAGGACGGCCGCATATACCGGGAGGGGGAACGGGCCCCACCGCTCGCAGGTGCCCTCCCCCTCCCGGACCCTGCCGACGCCCCGCCCCGGCCTGGACTGGATTCCCGTGCGGGACGGGGCACCGGCGAACTATTCGATCTCCGTGCTCGACGGCGAGGGAAATCCGGTCGAAACCTTGATCGGCTGGTCGACCCCCCAGCTCGCCGACGAGTACGCCCGCACCCTGACCGGTATCGCCGGCTACCGGGTGGTGCCCTGCCGTCGGGCCGGCGGCCCCTGAGACCGGGGGCGCCCCTTCCCCGAGGCGGCCCCCACCTGATCCCTCCCCGCCCGCGGCGACCGATGCCACCGGTGCGCTTCCGTGAGCGCATGCCGCGGGCGGGGAGGCTCCATCACACACGAGGAGACAAACGCATGGGCGGGCGAAACCCCGGCACCCCGGTGAGCGCACCGTTGAACTGGCGCCGGGCAACCTGCGCCCCCTCGGCCCAGTTCGCCCGGGACGGCGCAGAGGTCGTCATCCGCTACCGGTATGCCGGCGAGGTCCACGAGCTACGGTTTCCCGGCGTCGTCTGGTTCGCGCTCGTTCAAGAGGCCCATGCGGCCACGTTCACTACGCTCACCTCCGCGTGGACGGCATGGGCGGTCGCTGGCGGCTTGGTCCGCCATGTGGACGGTCATGTGGATCTGCGCTACGGATATCTGGGGCTTCGGGAGATTCGTTTGCCGGCCACGATCTGGGGTCAGATCCTCGCCGCGATCCGGGCGCGAGCCATAGATGATCTCTAAGGATGACGACCCGCGGACGTCCGCAGGCCACGTTCCGCGGCTGCCCATACTGCGTCAGCACCGGGCGCGCCGCATTCGGTCCGCCGGTGCTCCTGGGTCGGCGGTCTGGAGAACCTGCCCCACCCTTCCAGCAACATCATCGAGGAATGTGCAAACATGCTTGGCCTTCTTGCTCTCCGTGCGACCGTCGTCCCGACCGATGGTCTGATCACCCTGGAACGTGACCACCACCGGGAGATCGGGCTGACCAGGGCCCAGGTGGAGAAGCTGACAGACTCGAGTCTCGACTTCACCGAGGCCGGATCCATGATTTTTGCCGCGTTGGCGTCTACGACCGGCGAGCTCGAGAGGACATTGCGGCCGGGACGGCAGCTCACCGACGATGACCTGGCTGAACTGAACACCCTCGGCGACGCGTACAAGACCCAGACCATTCTTCTCGTACAGCTGTACGTCGACTCGGTCATCCGAGGAAACGCGCTGCTGCGTGAGGAGCAGCTCCCTCTCTGTCAGACTTGAGCATTCCTGGCGGCGTGGCCGCCACCTGATCGGATGCGACGATGTTCACCCACCTGCTTCCCGTCCGTCTAGTACGTCGAGGGCCTGAACCAGCACGGTCGTGGCGGTCTGGACTGATGCGAGCAGGTCGTCCCGGCTTGCTCCAGGAATCGACCCTGCGTCCAAGCCGGCTCGCGCGACGTACGCCGAGAGCTCGCCGGTCTGGGTCGATGTCATCCGCGCCCGGCAGACCGGGTTGCCCAGTAGTTCCCGGGCGACGAAGGCGTCCGCGGAATGCTCGGCCATGTCGATCAGCTCAGCGCACTGGAGATCGATCCCCTCGTTGACTGCCGCAGATGAGGCGAGGTCGACTGCGGTCAGGCCAAGTCGGAGATGGAACATCGTTGTTGGCCGGTCGCAGGAGAAACGAGCGGACCGGACCGCACCGAGCAGGGCTTCGAGGTCTATGTTGTCCCGCCGAGCGGCCCCGATGTTGATGTAAGCGCGAAGGCATGCCGCTACGGCGGTTTCCCAGGGCTGGCTCACCACGCTGCTGTCAATAAGGGCTAGTGCCGGATCGGTGTGCCCGCTGCGGACGTGGGCGATGATGCGTGCCTGGCGGGATTCTCGGAGCATTTCCTGGGCATCGTCGTATCGTGCTGCGTGCGCTGCTGCTTCTTCCCAGCGGCCGGCGGCCACCAGGTTTCGGGTGCCATCGTCGAGCATAACGACACGCATCCATTGAGCGGCTTTTGGGTACTCGCTATCCGCCGTGATGAATCCGCGGAAGGAGATGCGCTCGCCGTGGATCAGGGCGTCGCTGCCTGTGCGGGCTGCCCGTTCGATCTCGTTCAGCTCGTGGTGGGCACCGCCGGGATTTCCGGCCCGGCGGGTAAGACGGGTCAGGTTCACCAGCGGCTGTAGTGCGGCTATGATCGCGCTGCCAGATAGCGGCAGTGCGGCCTGGAATATGAGGAACTGGCGTCGGCACAGGTCAACTGCGAGGTCGGGAACACCGCAGTCGGCCGCAATCAACGCCGACAGGTTCCACACCGTGCAAGCGAGATTGATTCGGTCGTGGGGGTCGGTCGGCTCGTGGCAGGACTCCGCGCACTCGCGTACGCTGCGCACCCGAGCTTCGAGGTCTGTGCAACGAAATCGGTGCTGCTCGACAAGAGGAAAACGGGCCACGGCGCGTTCCGCGTCGCCATCGACCGTCAATGTCGGCCGCCCCCGCTGCATCGTTGTCCCGATACGTCGCATCGCTGGCAGGGGCTTGGTCGCTCCGGTGGGCGGGCCCAGGATGGCGGCACGCGCCGCCCAGGCCAGCGTGCTCTGTGTTCGGCTTGGCAATCCGAGGCGGTTCCAGTGAAAGATCGTCAGGTAGCTTGCCACGTCTCGGAGGCCCCGCTCCAGCGTGCCCGTGCGAGCTGCGCTGCCGAGGCTCTGCCCGGCTTGCCGGAAGGCGTCGGCCCAGCCCGCCGCATAGGCGAGAGGACCGTCTGCGTGCAGCAGCGGCCCGTCCGGAGTCGTGTCGACGAGCATCAACCGTTTGAGGTCGCTGATCATCGCCGTCAGCTTCGAGGTGGGGACGTCGGCGGGCAGGGGTCGTTCCAGAGTGACCCGGTGCCAGACGTCGCCTTGTTCGTACCATTCCAAGCCCGCTGCGCGCAGCAAACAGGTGCTCAGGAGCAGCGACAGTTCACGTCGGCCGAGCTCGGCGTCGGGATTACGGCTCAAATTCATGATGGAGTTGCTGTCAGCGCAGAACAGCCTGTGGGCGATGTCGATGCCGACCCCGCCGCCGAAAGCCGCTGTCTCTGCCTCGTATGTTCCTGTCCACCATCGGGCGATCCTGCCCTCGGTGACGAGCTCATCGAGGGCGGCCGCGGTGCTTGCCTTCATCACAGTTCCGGTTGGTCCTGGTCGGAGGCGAATCCTCCAGCAGGGATATTTCCGCATGAACCACCATGCAGCGACGATGCCGCAGTTTCCGGCACGATGGAGTAGTGGCGCGATGTAACGGGCAGCGGCCTGTTCGGCGGCGTGCCAGTCGGTGAACTCGATGTAGATCTGCCACCAGTCGGAGGCGACCTGTTGGTGAAGGGCCTGTCGTCCGGACCGCTGGTAGATGGCGGCGGCCTCAGCCAGTTCCGCTGGCTTCATGCGCTCGTCTCCGGCGGCCTCGTTCAGCGGTATCCCGGTCAACAGCTTCAGAACGGCGCGCTCGACATCCCTGTCGACGAGCGAGGCGCCTTCGGTTCCGCTTTCTTCTTCCGTTGCTCCGGGTGTCAGTCGATCAGTAGACACGCATCCCATCCAGAGCGCGGCGCGACAGTATGCGCGGCAGTGTGCAGGGTGAGGGCCGTGCCGGCTGTCCCGTTCAGGAGCCCGGGGCCGGCAACCAGGGTGACCCGCAAAGTCATTGATGCAGGTCAGCGGGGTTGTCGAGAGTGAGGATGGCCAGGAGCAGGGCGTTGTCGTGTCGGATTCTGCGGATGGTCGGGGCGATGCGGTTATGGCCAGCGAGGCGAATCAGCCCGATGATCAGGTTACGGAGTGTGGTCATGATGCGGGGCAGTGGGCCGGTCCGAACCCGCGAGGCATCCTCACGGAACGTCACATCGCGCACCCAGTGGACCTTGTTCTCGATCGTCCAATGCCCTCGGGCGTAGCCCGCGAGATCAGCGGGTGTGACCGCGTCGAGGGTGAGGCTCGTCAGGACGTGGACCGTGACAGTGCTCGGGATCGTCCGGGTGACCCGGGCCCGGCCCGTGCCGGTGGTCACGGTCCGCCGGACATGACGGCGGATCCGCGCCACGGTGCGGGCGTGGGGATAGCGGGCACGGATCGCCTCGCTGGCCTGGGCCAGCTGGATGGTGCGTCGTTCGAACCGTCCATGGGCCCTGCCCTCGGCGCTGTGCCCGATCGGGATCTTCGTCCAGTCGGTCGCCTGGTGGCAGTCGACCGACAACGCCGGGGTGTTCGCCTTCACCGTGAACACGAAGTGCGCTCCCAGCTCGGTGACGATCAGGTCGGCGTGGGCGCGGGTCGTGTGCAACGCATCAGCGGTCACCACCACCCCATCCAGCGGATCATGGGAATGCAGTTCGCGGAGCAGCGGTGCGAACGCGGTGACCTCGTTCGTCTTCGCGCCGACCTCATGCTCGGCGAGCACCACACCCGTGCCGTGTTCGGCGACCGCGAGCAGGTGCGGTGCCCGCCCCTCAGGCCCAGCCGCGCCACGCAGGGTCTTCCCGTCGACCGCGACCACCCGCCGCCCACCACCACGGGCCTGGCGGGCGCGGGCCGCGGCGAACATCCCGACCGCCCTCGCCAGCGCCGAGCTGTCCACCGCGGACAGGACCCGGATCATCGTGTCCACCGACGGTGCCTGCGGCTGCCCGGTCACCGGATGGACCCGCGCCCCGAGAGCGGTCAGGACCTGCGTCGGGGCGTGCGCAGCCCAGGCCGCGATCTCCTCCACCGACTTCTCCCCCGCGGCGACCGCTGCGGCGGACAGTCCCAGGATCACCGGGAGCCGGTGACGTATCCCTCGCGGGTCCCGCGGGTCAGGCACCCCGGCGAGTACGTCGGCGAGCCCCTGCACCTCACCGCCGTGCGCCCCCAGGACCCGCAGCGACCGCCGCATCCGGACCAGCTGCCCCGACCCGGCCTGTCCGAGATCGGTGGGAGTGACGGGCATGCGAGACTGGACCGGCAACGGGGCTCCCTACGGCTGGTGATCTAGGCAATCCCCGTCCTACCGGGACCCCGTTGCCTCACCGCAGCCACCCTCACCGTGGTGGCCCGCCGTTGTTCCCCCGGACCCCACGGCCCCACCGCCCCACCCACCCCACCGGCTGTCACAGAACGTCATCGGTGGCGTTTCCGCCGGCGCCGGAACCCACCCTCACACGCGCTACTCACAGCGACGAAACAGCAGCCGGGCCCGGATCCTCACACCACCACCGGCCCCAGCCCCCCGCACCCCGTCTCACACCGTCTACCTGCACAAACAGACTTTGCGGGTCACCCTGGGCCGGCAACGGGCTCGAAGTCAGCGAATCGAACCAGGTTGTCAGCCAAGCACTGCAATTGGTCGGCAAGTACCGGTGTTATGGCATCGTGAGCTGCGCGCCAGACTGTCTGATACACACCGGCCCAACCGTGGCACAGTCCACCATCTTTGATCCGCCCCAGCTGAACGGGATCGTTGAGACACTGGAAAAGCGCCTGTTCATACTTCTGCTGGCGGCGACCGTCACCGAGAGCGAGCGCCGCGAGCTGGCCCGCGCGGGCAAGCCCGGGAGTGCCGTAACACCAACTGGGACGCGCCGGGCCGGGCTGGCTTGTTCTGCCCTGACGCAGGTCGGGCAGAGTGATCCATTCCGGCCACCAGGGTCCGGCTTCGCCGTCCTGCTGCCAGGCGTCGAGCCAGGCGCAGACGTTTATGATCGTATCGTGCTGTCCGTCGACGACGACACCACGCCGCATCGCCCGACTGAGCAAGGACAGCGGCCCGGCTATCCCGTGAGCGAGGCCCAAGTTACTGTGCCCACCGGGGTAGGCAGGGGAGGCGCGGCGGTGCGGATCGTGGTTGACCCACCAGCCCGGCAGCGTCTGCCCGTCGATCCGATGCGGCTTAGACAAGGCGACGAGGTAGGCGAGAACCCGCTCCATTGCGCTGCCCTGGGGAGCGCGACGCAGTAGCAGCGCGCCGATCCCGGTCAGACCGAAAAACACGTCGTACTCGCGGAACCCTGGCAGTCTCCCGGCCGCGATGCGCTCCATGGCTGCGTCGGCTCGGTGGTGGGCGATCGCGGCGACGTGCCCGTCGATGGCGGCGAGGGCGCCGCGGTAGCGGCTCGGGTCGCTTCCTGCCGCGGCGTCCAGCATGAAGGTGATCGCTGGGGCGCCGAGGTACAGGCCGGTGTTGTCTGTGATGTTGGCCGGCGCGGCGACCGCGCTGCGGATCCAGCGGTCGGCCTGCTGCCACGTGCCGAGCCCGGCGTGGGCGCGTTCGATGTGGAGCAGGGCGATGCCCGCGCTGCCTTTCGTGAGGGACTGCGGTGCCCAGGGTTCGCTCTCGGGCGGGGGCTCGGGCAGAGCTAGCCGCTCGGCGTAAAGATCAACGGTCTGCGCGATTCCCGGAGGGGTGCTCGTTGAGGTCGCCACTCATGTCTCCGTGCGGTGGGCGGTGTGGCGCAGCGCGCAGGCCCGTGCGAGCCGGCCGGTGGCTCGTTCGACAGCCGGGTCGACACCGACAGCGCGATTGTGGTGCAGGTGCAGGAGCGATCGCAGGACCGGCATCGGGTCGCGTTGGTCAGCGAGGGCATCTCGGTACGCCGCCAGCGCACTGGCGCGGGTGCCCCAGGCAGCCAGGACATCGCGTCCGCCGGGCAGGGATTGCAGCCGCGTCCAACTGCCGTGCGGGTCGGCTAGTTCGAGTGTCTGTTGCCGTAGCGCGGGGTCCAGCCTTCCGTGTTCTTGGCGGAGTTCGCGGATCAGCCAGTCCAGCCCGTCTTGTGGGGACCCGGCGTAGCTCACTGCCAGGTCGACCAGGCTGGCAGCGGCCAGGGCCTGGGGATGCACGCCTGCGCGGATGGATGCGCTGATCTGGGCGATGGCGCAGGCCGAGTCGGCGGCGAAGACGTCCTGGACGTGGTCCAGGGCTGGGCTGTGTCCGTAACGTCCCGACTGGGGGTCATAGGTGGTGAGCGAGACGTGCGCGAGCAGGTGTTGTCGGCGCAGATCGTCGGCCCACCGGGCAAGGCATGCGGCGGCAGGGCCGTATGCGGAGGGCTCCGATAGCCAGAGGTATACGGCGAGGTACTGGTCGATCTCTGGTCTGCGCATTTCGCGGTTCCGCCGAAACCACCAGCGCGGCCTGTGGACGCCGAAGGCGTCGATCATGTGGGGAAGGTGTTGCGTCAGGAGTTCCTCGACGCGCGCCGGATGCCCGTACAGGTGCGCGGACACGACCGTGGACTCGCCGGGGAGATGCCCGGCGTCGACGGCCACGACTCGCCGTGTGCTGATGCCTGGCCCGGGATCTGTGGCGGGCTGCGGGTCCAAGACCATGGGGATCAGCACCTCGTGGGCACGCCCCAGCCAGGCCACGTCTTCCAGGGTCGACGTCTCGCGCAGTTCCAGGCGGTCAGCGCGTTCCAGCCGGGTGCGCAGCAGGAGACGGTGAAGCGGGTGGCCGAGGTCTACCGGCTGCCGCCGGTCGTGCTCCACCATCGCGACATGGCCGGGAACCCACCACCGGCTGCACCAGTCTTCCAGCGCGGCGTCCCACTCGGCCGTCGAGGCGCCGCGGCCGGGAAGTTCACCGGCCGCTAGCAGCCACCGTGCCGGAGACAGCACGGTGCGCCGGTATCGAACGCGTGGAAGGTAGGGAAGCTGTGCCGCCGCGCCGAAGTGGAATGCCTTGTACACGGCGGCTCGGGCGGTGGTGATCTCAGCGAGGAACCTCGCGAGCGGCGGGGTGTGCACGCCGGCCTCCAGGGCGTGGGCGACCCGCGGTTCGACGTACCGGCCGGTGGAGATCTGGGCGAGGTAGAAGCGGCGGTCGTCCACGCTGACCGCGAGGTCCGTCAGGGGGATCAGGCGTTCGTCGCCGTCGCGGTATTCGGCCACGGGGATCACATGTGTCAGGAGCTGCTGCGTGCGCGCGACGTTCTCGTTGCGCCGCTTACGCGGGGCGAAGGAGAGCTGCGCGGGGATCGCGTCGGTGCCGGCCGCAGCGAAGGTGCCCGCGATCAGGTCGCGGCCGTCCGCTGGCAGCAGGTGGGCGTAGCGGCCAGCCATGCTGCTGCCGGGCCGTGGCGTGCCGGTCACCGCCACCGTGAACCGGCCGCGGGCCAGCGCCTCAACGGACATGGAGCGGATCTCCACGGCCACCTCGACCCGAGCAGGCAGGTGCACGTCGGCCGGATCGCTGACCGCAAGCTCCTCGATCATCTGATCAGTCAGGACGATTTCGCCGCCGCCGGACAGCGTGGCCCGTTGGATCAGCGCCAGTAGTTTCTCGTCACGTTCACTCACCTGCCGAGCGGCACGCCTGCGCGCCGAGCCCAGATAGTCGGCCGGAACTCCCAGGCCACTGTCGGAGATCAGGTCCATGACCGGCACGAAGGCGCCCGTCCCGTAGCGGGTCCGGAACCGGGAGTGGTAGTCCCGCCAGGCGGGATAACCCAACGGATACGGTGAGAGTCGATAGAGGACCTGGACGGCGTTGCGGGCTTCCTGGGCGACCTGGTCCGGTATGTGAACGTCGCACTCCAGGATCGTGTCGACGATCATGGGTACCTCGGCGGCCTCGCTCAGCGCGTGCATCTGCTCGGTCACGGCCGACCTTGACCCGAGAACCTGGCTGGTGGCCGACACCTCCTTGTGGATCTCGAACATCGAACGGACAAGATCGCTAACCTCCGGAATGCTGTGGGCGTCAACGGCCTCCAGCTGAGCGCACGCATGACCGAGTGCATCCAGGCAGGTCATCGGCGCTGACAGATTGCTCAGCAGGATTCCTTGGTCGAGCAGACCCGTGAGCATCTCGTCGATCCGCTGCGCGGGGGCACTGGGGAAGCGCTCCATGAGCAGTGTTCGTAGCTCGCTGAACGTGACCGGTTTCCGCGTGGCCTCCAGCGCGGCGCAGACCGGTCGACTGTGGCGCACGGACACCTCGATCGGCGCCAACTCGTCCGCTATGCCATCCGGCGTCGGCGCGGGCGCTCCGAAGCGGTCACCGCGCACCAACCCGGCGCCATTGGCGACCAGCGACAGCCGCTCCCGCAGCGTCGGACACCGTTGCAGGCGCGCGAGGACATCACCGAGCCAGCCCGCGTCAACCCGGGCCTCGACCCGGTGATCGCGACCCCACCGCACCTTCGCCCCAGCATCGATCCGGGCCAGCGCGACTCCGGCGAACAGCCCAAAGGGAGTGGGACGGCGCTGCCACCGAAGCAGATAGGACGCTACGGAAAGCACGGTCCGGCGAACCACTCGCACGTCATGACCACTGGAGGTCAGAACGGTGTCAACCTGCTGAATCAGCGCGGGACTCGCCTGAGCGATCGCCGCGCGAATTTCCTCGCGCCGCCACATCGCCGACAGCCACGCCGACCCTTCTTCCGCGGCGTCGGCACCGAACAGGTCCAGGTCCGCTGGCAAGTCCAATCCGCCCGGATCGGTGCTCGCACGTAGTAGTGCTGCACCGGCCCACTGGTACATCGCTGGAGATCTCACCGCCATGCCGCCTCCCGGGGCACTGCTGCTGTGCGGGGGCCGTGGGTCGGGGAATGCACCGACGACCCCCGTACAGGTCAGGACGGGTCGTCGGCGAACGAGTTGCAGGAGCTGTCGTTGCCCGAGCAGGTGTTGCCGCATCCGTCATCGGTGGGGCAGTCCCCCATGATCGGGCCGTACGCCACGAGCACCCGTACATCCAGCGTGTACTCGTCGTCCTCGCCAGGCCGTTCAGCCAACGCCGTGGCGCTTCCAGACAGCGAAACCTCTGACATATGGATCATCCTCCTGCTCGGCGGGATGCTGCGCCCCGGCCGGCCGCGACGCTCGCCGCTCCCGGCCAGGAGATCGTGATCCGGCTGTGCTTCTTGTCGATGACGCGGCCAGCCGGCAGCTGGTCATCGGCGGTGCCTGCGGGGTCAACGCGGAACTGTGGCGAGCTGTGGCGGTGTTCCCGCCCCCAGACCTGGAGCTGCTCGGCGACCTGTTCGGCCAGCTCGGACGCGCCCGGACCGAAGGCATGCACACCTAACTCGACGTCCACCGAGTCCGCCGCACCGCGCGTCGTGACATAGGCGAGGGTGTCGTCGTCGACGACGGCCACCGCGGCGGAGTGACTGCCCGGTGGGGAGAGCAGACCCGTGTCCAGCTTTCTGTCCAGCACAACGCGACAGAAGCCCGGCAGCACGGTGGCGAGCCACATCTGCGTACCGGCCCACGGTTCGAAACGGCCGATCGTGACCCCGCTCCAGACCTCCACCCGCGGCGCGTCGAATACGCCTTCCAGCAGGCCCGGATCGGTCGGGGGCCCCTCCTCGAAGCGCAAGGTGATCTCACCCTCGCGTAGGACCAGCAACGTGGTCTGGTGCGCTCCGGCGCCCTGGATAGGCACGAAGCCGAACAACCGGGACGCCCGACTGAGCAAGTACTCGTTGGCTCGCTCGAAGGTGATCACACGCGACAGGCCCCGCAGCTGCAACGGCACCGCCAGACGACCGCCCTCGGCCAGCTGAGCCACCCAAGCCGGCGGAACGTCCCACGCACCGACCGTGACCAAAATACGGTCATAAGGGGCGTGCTCAGGCACACCGAACTCGGCGTCGGCGAGCACAACGTTCACCTGAGGGTAGCCGACCTGCGCGAGAAGATGGCGCGCCCGGTCGATGACGTCCTTGTCGATGTCGACCGTGGTGACCTGACCTGCCGGACCGACGAGCTCGGCGATCAAGGCAGCGTTGTACCCCCCAGAGCCGATCTCCAAGATCCTCATGCCGGGGGTGATCGCAGCCTGCTCCAGCATGTACGCCTGGACCTGCGGAGCGGAAACCGAGCTCACAGAACTTCCAGCGTCGTCGCGCTTCGTAACTACTCCGTTGTAAAGCTGGTAAGCCTCCTCCAGCTCCACCCCCGGTGCGAAGGCTTCCCGACGGACCTTGCGCATCGCGGCCTCGACCGGCCGCGAGGTGATCGTGCCCTCGGCAAGAAGATCGTCAACCATCTTCCTGCGCAGCTGCGCTGCGCGATCGAGGCCGGAGACGTCGCTGTTCGGCTCTACGGGTGAAGACACGTCGGTCACACGATCTTCCTTGTCGTCGGCGGGTGCGGTGGCGAGCCGTATGGCCGTCAGCGGCTCGTTGGCTCGTCCGGTTAAGAATGCCGGCCACGATCACGATCGACCAGGCCAGCAGCTACCCGTGTCGATGGTCATCGACCGACTATCTGGACATATCCTGGACGCTGTGGTGGTCATCCCTTCACTGTCCGTCGATGAGGTTAAAGAGAGTCTGAAGCGCCTCCGCCAAGGACATGGCCTGGCTCGCCCCACCGCGCTTCCTACCGTGCTGCCTGAGCTGCTCCGGGCCCGCCTGGCAGACGGCAGGGTGAGCGAGCCTGCATCGGCGCAGGAGGTCACGCTGCTCGTGACCGCGTTCCGGCAAGCCGTCGAGGGGCTGGCCGACGACGAGCGCCTGTGCGTCGAGGTCGACTTCAACCTGAGCGCCGAGCATCGGTACCCAACGCTCACCGAGCGACAAGAGTCGCTCGCGCGCCAGCAGAGGTGCGCGGCGAAGACCGTTCGTCGCCGCGCCGACCGAGCGCTGGACACCCTCGCCTACATGCTGTTGACGAACGGGCCATCGACCGTCACGTCGACGGTCAGAAGCCCGGCAACGATCTCGTCCCCTGAACAGGATCGGTCGCCGGTCGATCACGGCGAGCCCTGGGGCGAGGACCTGAGAGCGTTCTGGCGACTCTCCCACGGGGCACGCATCGATATCGTCTGCTCGGAGATCCCCGAGGATGAGCGCCCAGAGTACGCCTCGCCAGCCGACCGTAACTACCTCCGTTATGCGAAGTTCGCGGATCTTGACACGTTGATCTACCTGCGGACCCGATTCGCCCGGTTAGCCCCGACCGTGACGATTCGAGACTTCGCCCCCTCGGAGTACTTCGACACCCAGGCCGATGTCCTCGTGGTCGTCGGCGGACCGCCGTGGAACGCCAAGTACCGCGAGTTTCTCCCGCGGCTGCCGTTCTTCTTCGAGCCCCATCCGCTGGGCGCGGACGATCCCCTGGTGGTACCCGGCATGAACGGGCTGGTTCTCGGTCCACGCTGGACCGAGCGCAACGAACTGCTGGAAGATCTCGCCGTCTTCACCCGGCTCACGCTCGCCCAGGGCACCACCGTCTTCCTGCTCGGAGGCTGCCTCACCCTCGGGGTACTCGGTGCCGCCCGTTGCCTACTGGAGGCCGAGCGCGGTGCACGCAGTTCCCGCTACATCACCGAGCATGTCAACGACGCAGACTTCGTCCTGGTCACCGAAGCCCGGCGGATCGGCGGCCTCACCGATGTAGCCGACCTGACCCGGGTCCCTCCGCTGCTCCTGCTCGCCCGCAGCAACAACGAACCCTTCGCCGTGCACGTCGACAACTCCGACCGCTACCTTCAAGATCAGTCCGGAACGGAGGTCCACCACATTGATCACTCCTGCTGATCTTCGTACCTATGTGATCAACCTGCTTCGGCGACCTGACCGGCGGGCACGGATGACGCACGTGCTTCCGCCGGAGCTCAAGGCGACGTTCACCTCGGACTGGCGCGGCCTCTTCGACGGCCTGAACCTCACCCGAAGCCAGCTCGACGCTGCCGGCTACACCCTCTTTCCCTGGCAGATCGAGTCCGACAATCCCTGGTGGGCCAGACCCCTGAAGTACGGCGAGATCGGCTGCACACTGGCGCACCTGGCCTGCTGGCGCCATGCCGCTCAAACCGGTGACGAACCATTCATCGTCTTCCTCGAAGACGACCTCGTCATCCCGGACGCCTTCCTCGACCAGCTCCTCGCCGGCCTGCACCAGTTGACCCGCCACGGCCCCTTCGACCTGCTCTACCTCGGCCGCTTCCCCCTCGAACCCGACCACGACCAGCCGGTCCTGGATGGATTCGTCTCGCCTGGTTACAGCCACTGCACCTTCGGCTACCTGCTCACCAGGCCCGGTCTCGGCCTGGTGCTTGCCGCCCACATCGAAGAGGCCGTCGTGCCGGTCGACGAGTTCCTGCCCGCGCTCTACATCGACCATCCGCGCCCTGATCTACGCGCCCGGTTCCGCCGACGGCTGACCGCCCTCGCGTTCGAACCACCACTGGTCTCCCAGCGCCCCAAGGATGAGGCCGGAAGCGACACCGAACGTTCGGCTTTCGTCGAGCCCAGAGACCGGCAGCCAGAACAGGGGGCGGCGAACCCTCGCCGTTAGCGGGGCGGTCGCCCAGCGGCCACATCCGGCCGACCGTGGGCAGCAGAGGACAAGGGTCGCTCCGCCTCGCCCCCTTCGCCTGAGATGACCTACGTCACAGCCTGTCTGTCTTCGCCAGAGCCTGCCAGTGGCGGATCAAGCCTTGCAGCCGGCGTCCTCGCCACCGCTCGGCCGGAACGTGGACGTTGATGCCCGTAACCACATGATCCGGTGCAACGTCCCGGGTTACCACGGCGCCCGCGGCAACGTAGCTGCGTGGGCCGATACGGACGCCGCCCACCACCCTCGCGCCGTAGCCGACCACGGAGTCAGCTTCGATCATCGGAGGCTCCTCGTCGACCTCCCACCAGCCTTCGTGGGGACGGGCGTACTCGTGCACGAGATCGCCCATCATTGTGGAGCGATCGCCGATGGTCGTGCCGTCACAGACGAATCCCGCCACGCAGGCGTCCACGCCGATCGCGACACGATCACACACATACGCTCCATAGGCGACACGGGTTCGTTCGCCGACCACGCAGTTGTAGCCGATCCGCACGCGGTCCTCGATGACGCAGTTCGCGCCGATCCAGACCCCTTCGTGGACCACGACCTGATTACCGATCACGCAGTGCGCCCCCACCACCACCGGTTCCCCGGACGAGGTCGAGCCGGACCCCTTCTGCTGGGCCCGCAGGCGCGCCTCTTTCGGGTAGCCGAAAACGCAGTGCTCGCCCACCACGGTGCTCTCCTCAATGTGCACCGGTGCATACAGAGAGGCGATGTTCATGCTCGGCCCTTGTCGCCAACGAGCCACCTCACTGTGACTGCGACTGCCTCGTCCTCTCGTTCTCGGGTGTCGAAGCCGTGATCCGAACCTTCGACGGTGTGAAACTCGGTGTGGGGTCTGGCGCAGGCTGCCTGCCACGCGATCTCGTACGAGACCGCGGTGTCCCGATCGCCGTGTACCACGAGCGCCGGTGCAGCGGTCGCCATCAGGGAGTCCAGCGGCCGATAGTGATCAAACTCGTCGAACAGCACCCGGCCGACCTCGAACTCCCCGTCGAGCACCAGGAACCCCTGACCTGACAGCAGCTTCTGCTGATCGGGGCCGAAGTTCTCTCGTCCCCACGGCAGTTCCGGTGTCAGGAATGTCCGCCGGAGGTCGAGTACCGGATTCCACAGGACGAGCCTGTTCAGGCGGTCGGCCAACCAGGGCAGCGAGAGCGAGGCCGATACCGCTCCGAAGCTCGACGCCACGATCGACAGGCGACCTGGCAACTGCTCCTCCGCGTACTCGACCGCGGCCTGGAGGTCGAGCAGCTCGCCGGCGATCGTCACGCCACGCTGGGTCCCTCCGCTTCCCCCGTGGCCGCGGAAGGAGAACCGCAAAACATGAAAGCCGGCGTGTGCAAGTCGATCAGCGAGTCGGACGAACATGCCGCCCTCGGTCATGTTTGCGTTGATTCCATGTAGCTGGATGACCACCCCCCGGTGCTGTCCTCCGACGGCTGCATGCACCGCGCCCTCCAGCCGTACTCCATCGATCGACGTCAGCTCCACCCGCTGCATCTTCCGCTGCTCCCTGTCATATTTCCGGCCACCGGCAACCGAGCCAGCGCTCCTCCTACGACCAGGATGACCGCACCGTCGCGCCCGACGTTCCACCTTTCGATGTCTGCCGTTGGCGGGCGCCCACCCAGCCGGCCTGCGCTAGCAGGTGGGAGCAGCGCACGATCTTCGGCGACGCGCCGCTGCCGGCGGATTAGAGTGTGTCTCACGTGGCCGCTCCGGGTACATGTCTGATCATGGATGTGATGGGGAGCAGCCTTGCTCCGCGGCTGGTCCCGGACGATCTGTGGAAGCTGGTCGAACCGCTGCTACCCCGGTTCGAGACACGCCCGCAGGGCGGTGGGACCGCCCCGGTCGAGGACCGGGCGGTGTTCACCGCGGTGGTGTACATGCTGACCGCTTCGCCTAGGGAAGCAACCACGTGTGCGGAACACAATAGTCAGGCCGCCTGACAGGCCAGCCGTTGCGACGGCTCGGAAGCCTCGTGGGCAGAGCCTTCCCGCGCGTGGGGATCATCGGAATGGAGACGGAGGCGCGTCCCACCTTGACCTAGATCAATACGCCGCCCGCTCAGGGGACTGTCCCGCTCGTCGGCATGAGCGAACGCGGGTCTGTGGTATCGGCTGACAGCAGCCCTTCTATCGGTCGCGCCGTTCCGCCAAGCGGTTCGGGTCAAGGGCGCCTGTGTGCATGGCGGTGTTGGTGTCGGCGAGGGTCCATTCGTCGGTGGTGAGGAGGTGGTCGACGAGGGCGGTGTGGGTGCCGACGTGCCAGAGAGCGGTGAGGGGTGGGAGGTCGCCGAGCAGGGTGGCTTCGGTGGTAGTCAGCCCCATGTCGGTGAGCAGATGGCCGACCTGTTCGGGGTTCTGGTGGAGGAAGACGCGGACGGAGGTGGTGTTGAGGAGTCCTTCGGCGATGCGGGCGGTGGCGCTGCCGGTGTCGACCTGGGAGTGCAGGTCGGCGAGGGCGTGGGTGATGAGGATGTTCGCGGCGCCCCATTGGCGTCCGAGTCGCCACTGGTCCTGGAGGAACTTGACGATGGCGAGGTCGTCGAGGGCGATCCACGCCTCATCCAGAATGGTGATCTTGTGCTGGTGGGTCTGTCCGTACATGACGGTCTGCAGCCAGCCGGCGGCGGCGGTGAGGACGAGGCGCAGCGCGCGGCGGTGGGTGAGCAGCGCGGACAGGTCGAGGATCAGGCCGGGGGCATGATCCCAGAGGCCGGGGGTGGTGGGGCCGTCGCAGATGCCGCGCAGGTCCTGTTCGAGGATGGTGGCGCAAGCGTCGAGGAGGGGGCGGCGGCGGTCAAGGAGTTCGGTGGGGGTGGTGTCGAGGTCGGCGGCGAGGGTGTGGTCGGGGTGGGCGAGTAGCCGGCGGACGTCGACCAGGGTCGGGGTGGTCTGGTGGGTGGCCAGGTGGCGGGCGACGGCGGTGAGCAGCCGCTGCTGGCTGACCGGGAGTTCGGCTTGGCCGAGGGCGACGGCGAGCAGTGCCGTGAGCACCGCGGCGCGGCGGGCCACCTGGTCGTCGAGGCCCGTCCGGGCGGAGACGGCGCCGGTGCCGGTGCCGACGCCGGGGCCGGTGCCGATGTCGAGGGGGTTGACGCGCAGGTGGCCGCCGGGGCGGAGGCGCAGGGTGGCGTATCCGAGGCGGTCGCCGAGGGGGGTCCATTCGCCTTTGGGGTCGATGACGGCGGTGAAGCGGGGCCGGCCGTGCAGGGCGGCGAGCGCGGCGGCGCGGTGCACGTACGATTTGATGATCGCGGATTTGCCGTAGGCGCCGGCGCCGGAGACAACCATGTTCGGTCCCTGGATGAGGCCGGTCTGGTAGGCGTCGATGATGTCGAAGTGGAAGGCGCCGCCGGCGAGCCGGTTGGCGCCGAGGAACACGCCGTGATCCCCGAGGCCGGCTTCGATCGACCAGGGGGTCACCACGCACAGGTGTGCGGTGGTAGCGACGTTCCACGGCAGGGCGAGCCGGGCGCCTTTCGGCCCCCACCGGCCCCATCCGCGTTCTCGCCCGGGTCCGCGTTCGTGTCGGCGTTCGTGTTCTCGGCCGTTCCGGGTGAGAGGGTTGGGCATCAGGGTGCTCCGGTGACGGTCGGCCGGGGTGCGAGGCCGAGGGGGAGGGTGGCGGCCCAGGCGGTGTGATGCCGGCCGTGCAGGGGGCGCAGGTCGACGATGCCGCAGCGGGCGGCCAGGTCGACGATCGCGGCGGACGCGTCGTCGAGGTCGTGCCGGCTGGGGGCGGTGACGTCGAGGAGGCCGAGGTAGGCGTATTCGGGGTAGCCGGCGGTGAGTTCGGCGTCGCGGCGGTCGATGTCGTCGTGGGCCTGGGTGAGGTGGACGGGGACGCGGAAGGCATGCCGGTCGCGGAGGTGGACGGCGGTGTCGACGGAGACGGTGTCGCTGTTGATGCGCCGGCGGGAGACCCGCCACGGCACCGGGGTCATTGTGAGCGCGAGGGTGCGGACACAGGGAACGTCATGGAGCAGGGGGTCGAGCCAGCCCGGGCGCAGTCCGCCGGTGGGCCAGCCTGCGATCCAGAACACCCGGTGCCAGCTGTCGCCGATCCGGGCCGCGTCCCACCACGCCCGCAGCGTGAGGCTGTCCGGCTGGAGGCGCTGCGGCGGTCGCGGTGTGCCGGCTCCCGGGAGATGGGCGCGGGCCGCCAGGCCCGGAGTCGATGCGCTGTCCGGCTCCGCCGCACGACTGGGGGCTTCGAGGGCCTTCGAGGCTTCGGGAGGCGGCGGGTCGGCGTGGTCGAGCACGGTCTTGGTGAGCTCGGCGGTGGACAGCAGGCCGCGGACGTGCAGGCCGGCGCTGGCGCATCGGTCGGCCAGGGTTTCGGCGGCGGCCAGCGCGGTGGCCCGGCCGTCGGCGTGGCGGCCTCCGCGTGTCGGGCGGACGGTCAGCCATAGCCGCAGGTCGTGGCGGATCAGGGCGGGCTGTGCCTCGGCGAGGAGCCGCCGGTAGGCCAGCAGCTCCCCCGCCGGCGGGCGCGCCGGCTGCCGCGACCGGGCCGCCGCCGCGGATTCCGGCTGGCGGCGGGGTTCGACGGGGAGGTCCAGGGCGGTCGCCGGTCCGGAGCGGACCGTCCAGCCGAGCCGGGCCACCGGGGTTTCCCGGGCGAACTGGGTCAGCACCCGGGCCCATCCGGCGGTCTGGCGGTCCTTCCCGGCGCCGTCGAGCAGTCCGAACGGGCCACCGCGCACGTCGAGGACCACGGTGATCGTCCCGGTGCGCCGGTCACGAACCAGACCGGCCGGTTGCCCGTCTGCGGTTGGTACCCGGCAACCGGTCGCCGCCGCTACCACCTCGACCGACCGCGGCACCGCGGGAAGATCCACCCGTTCGGACCGGCGGCCGGCGGATCCCCACCCGGCCGCCCCCGCCCCGATGCCCGTCGGCCGAGCGGAGGAGGGGACGGCGCACGGCCGGCATCCGCCGCAGGTGTGCAGGAGGCGGGTGTGCAGCAGGCGGGTGTGCAGCAGGCGGGTGTGCAGCAGGCGGGTGTGCAGCAGGCGGGTGTGCAGCAGGTAGCCGGCGACGACCGGCAGGAGATGGACCAGGGGTTCCCCGCCGACCCGGACGAACGCGAACAGCAGGCAGGCCACCGCCACACCAACCCCGGCCGTCGTGCCGGAACCGCCGCCGAGCAGCCTCGGGCCCGCCGCGAGCCCGCCGACACCGAGGCCAATCAGGATGACCTGCGGGACGCTGGCGCCGAACAGCGCGGTCCCGGCTCGGCGCGGGGCGAGATGGTAGACCGGTCCGCTCATGATCCGGGCCGGTCCTCGGGTGGGGTCGCGGCCCCACCCGGACGGGCGGAGGAACCGGTGCGGGGTCGACGCCGCCAGCCCGGCGGTGCCCCTGCCGGTCCCGGCCGGAAAGACCCGCCACCGCCAGCCGGAGGGGTAGGCGGCGGGCCTCCGGGTCCCCCCAGGCCGGTCGGCCCCGTAGACCCTGACGATCCCGCGGGTCCTGGAGGACCCGACGGGCCTGGAGGTCCTGACGGACCCGGGGGTCCGGGTCTGCGTTCCCGTTCCACGCTCCCGCCGGGCGAGGCACTCGACGGGCGTCGCCGCAGGCTGACCTGCCCCGGCCGCCCACCAGACGCAGCGGTACCGGGCCCGCCACGCCGGTCGCCGACCGGTTCCCGGCCCCCGGGGTCACCCTCCCCGCCTACAGAGGTGTCCCCGGCCGGTCGGGGTCGCGGCTGCGATCGGGGCTGCCGGTGCGGCCCAGGCTGGGACTGTCCCCGCCGGCGACGCCCCGGATCGGGCAGGCTCCGTGGTTCCCCGAGCCCACCCGGCTCCCCCGATCCGGATCCACCGGAACCATCCCCCGACGGCCGCCCACCACCACCCGGCCCACCACGGCGGCCACCACCACCGGGGCCACCACCGCGGCCGCCGCGGAGCGCCTGCGCCCAGTAGGCGGTCTGCACCGCCTGCAACGCGGCCCGGAACGGCGCCCGGGACACCCCCTGCGCGAGCACATACGCCTCGGCGACCGGAATCAGCCGCCACACCAGGAACGGCATGAACGCGGCGATCCCGATCACCGCCATGCCCGTCAGATAGCGGCCCCACCCACCCGGTGTGGCCCGGTCCCCGTCCGCGGCGATCAGATCCGCGCCGACCCGCAACGCGATGAAAACCGCCGGTTTCGCGAACGCGACCGCCACCGTTATCTTCACCAGCTGGCCCGCCGCCTGCCGCGCCGACGGCATCGTCATCCCCGCGAACGACAACGGCGCCAACACGGCGACGATCATCGCCAGCGCGTTACGGACCACGAGTTCCAGAAAGACCATCACCGTCGCCAGGAACACCATCACGGAGACCAGCAGTCCGGGAATGTCCCGCGACGGCGGCAACGACACGATCGTCAGCAGCTCCTGCTGGCCCCCGTTACCGGAAAGCACCGCGACGGCGATGACATCGGTCAGGGACAGCAGCCGATCAACGAGCCAGGGAAACCCCAGGATCGCGAGCACCGCCAGCGGAATATCCCGCGCCAGCCGCGCGAACGCCCGCCCCGGCTCCCCCGACACCACGGCCGCCGCCACCCCCAGCACAGTCGACCCGACCAGCAGCAGACAGGAGACCGACGCCACCGTCTGATACGCCCCGCCCTTGCCCACGAAGAACGCCGCGGTCACCTCCGGCCGCGTCGACGTCGAGACAAAATCACCGAGCAACGCCCGGGTCTGCTCCCCCAGAGAATCGACGAACCAGCCGATCATCACCTTGGCGGCCTTCTCCACCACCGCGGTGGAACCCTCACGCAGATAATCCAGAACGATCATCTTGTTGTCCCCGCGCAGACCCCCGCCGAGACACCTGCGACACCCGAGACACCTGGGACCACCGGTGGCCCTGGCCGCGGCGCAGACCGGGGAACCCGGCTGGCGGGGCAGGGAGAGGGGCGACTCACTGGGCCAGCCAGGAAATCAGATCCGGGGCGTACACGATGACGATCGCGCCGCCACCCCCACCGAGCAGCATCCCCATCCCCCGGACCCCGCCCGGCCCGGACCCGGACACCCGCCCGATCCCGAGCGCCGCTCCCCCGATGATCGCCACGGCGATGCAGCACGCCAACGCGACCTGCGACGCCGTATCAAGAAGATCCATGATCCGATCCCGGCCCGGCAGGTCATGCCAGTCCGGCGTCACCTCGATCGGATCCGGCATCCGCCGAGTGCCCGACGGCGACGGCACCCCACCCGACGGCGAGGGTGAGCGGGTGCCCAGCGCGAGTACCGGCCCGGCCGACCGAACCGGCCCGACCGCCGCCGACGCCGGAGCCGCACTGGCGCCCAAGAGCGTACCGAGACCGCACAGCACCACCACCCACCACCGCCAGCCACACGACCACCGTCGTCGACAACGCCGTCCCCGCCGGGGACGACGCGACGAACCACGCCGAATGATCATCGACACCTCCGGGAGCGCTCGAACCCCTCACATCCCAGCTGTGTGAACCGCCACCCCCGAACCGGAAGCCGCCACGGGCAATCGGTCGGATCTCCACCGTCCAACCCCCTGCTGACTCCACGCTGGCGTCGCTACGACCATTTGACCCCGCCGGGATTCTTGTCAAGCACGCAGAGACCTACGGCAAAAGGATGAATGAGGCGTGGCCGATGCTCCACACGGACGGCACCTTTGCTATGAGTAAGAGCCGGACTGAGCGGAGGAGAAAGCGATAGCATCGCCTGTCAACGAGGACAGATCGTGACCACCGTCAATTCGGTGGTCACTTCGTGAAGCATCCGCTATTACCGCGGGTCGCGCATCCGATCGGGTCCGCGGCGCGGGGCGTTGGCGGGTCAGCGGGGGTGTGACTGGCAGGCATGATCCGGGTCTGCCGGTTGCCATGCACTCAGGTCGGGCAGGACATCGACGACGCGACGGGGCGGGCGGTCGGAAGAACGCCGCCGGCGCGGCCGGTGGGTGTGTGGTCGGCTGCTCCACCAGCGGTCGAAGGCCTCGGGATGAAAGTGACGGGCACCGCTGGCCCGGCCGGCGGCGTCCAGGGGATTCGGCGCCGGGTGGCCATCTCGAGCACCGCGGGTCATCGCCGTGCCGACCGTGCTGACGGCGACCCCGTACCGTCGCGCCAATTCCCGGATCGTCAACCCGCCGGCCCCACCCGTCGGTGACGCATACCTACCGTCAACCGTTTTCGGTGTCACGGTCGGCCCCCTCCACCCCACTGCACCTGCTGCGATTTCCAAGGTACGCCGGGGGATTGATCACGAACTGGCCGTACGGTTCTCACCCGTTAACGATCGTTTCCCGTGTCGGGTCGTCCGTCGTCTCACCATCGCTCACCATGAACCGTCACGGTGGGCCTTTTCCGGCGGCCAGCAGAAACGGCCTCTCATGCCACCGAGCGTATGTCCTGATGATCGGCGCCTACAGCCCCACACGATCAAGATCTTCGGATTCGGAGATCGACCGGTGGCCGGCGGTGGGTGCTGTGGGTGAGGGTGCGGTAGAGGGTTTCGAGGTCGGGGTCGGTGGCGCCGTCCCAGAGGGGGTCGGCTTGTTCGGCGCGCAGGTAGGAGTGGTATTCGGCGCGGACGGCGCTGCGGTCGCCGGCGTGGGCGTAGGCGCGCATGCGCTGGGCGAACAGGCCGGGGTGGGCGGGCAGGACGGCGAGGCCGCGGCGGGTGGCGTCGAGGACGGCGGCGGTATCGCCGTGGGTGAGGTGCAGGTCGGCGAGGAGGAGGGCGGCGCGGACAACGGTGGTGGTGAGCTGGGAGCCGAGTTCGGCGTCGATCCACGGGTGGCGGGCGGGGGTGCCGCGGACAAGGTCGAGTCCCTCGGTGAGGGCGGCGATGGCGACCTCGGGATGGCGACGATGGGCTTCGGCGTGGCGGATGTGGGCGTGGAGCAGGTCGAGGTCGGTGACGACGGCGGGGTGGAGGGTGATGGTGGTGCGGCGGGTCGGGAGCCATTGCCGGGCCTGTTCGCCGACGAGGGCGACGAGGATGCTGCGGGCGCGGCCGAGCTGGTTGTTGATGGAGCGGGTCTGGGCGCCGGTGGGCCAGAGGGCGGCTTCCAGGTCGGTGCGGGTGCGGCCGCGGTGGGTGGCGAGCCAGGCGAGGACTTCCAGGGTGCGTTCGCGGGCAAGGTCGCGTGAGGGTCGGCGGCCGTCGCGGGCGACGACGGCCAGGGGGCCGAGGAGGCCGATCATCACCTGCCAGTCGGGGCCGGTGTAGGGGGCGGGGTCGGGTTCGGCGGGTGGCAGGGGGACGGGGTGGGGTGGTTGGTCGGCGTCGTCGAGGAGAAGGAGCAGATCGCGGAGTTCGTCGGCGGCCATCTGGGCGGGGAGGACGCGTAGGCCGAGGGGGTCGAGTCGCCACAGAGGTTCCCCGCCGGGTTCTGCCGGTCCGTCGAAGATGAGCCGCCAGGTGGCGGCATTCTCGTCGGGGTCCGGACTGGCCGGGTGGTGGGTGACGACGGCGAGTCCCTGGCCGCCGCCGCCGGCGAGGTCGATCAGGTCGGCGTGGGCGTGGGGGTCGTGGTCTGTGGGGTGTGGGAGGACGACGAGGGCCGCGGTCGGTTCCCAGTTCTCCACGGGGACGGCCGCGCGGGCGGCGAAGGTGGAGGTGTGGCCGGTGGCGGCGAGTTCGTCGTGGAGGGCCTGCAGGTCAGGGATGATCCGGTCGAGGAGGGTGGGGAGGTCGTCGGCGATGTCGATCCGGTCGTCGTCGAGGAAGCCGAGGGGGTCGAAGCCGACGGCCTCGATGCGGGGTGTTGCGGCGAGGGGGGACAGGGCGAGGGTGGCGAGCAGGGCGCGGGCCAGCGCGCGGAGGCCTTCGGTGCCGGTGTCGCCCGGGTCGAGGGTGAGGATCCCGAGGGCTTCCAGGTCGGCGTAGAGCTCGGCGCCGTCGGGTTCGGTGCCGAGTTGGACGAGAAGCGGGCAGGGCGGCGGGAGGTCGGGAAGCGGAGGTAGCGGGGCGGTGGGAGGCAGGATCCAGATCCGGCCGTCGACCTGCGCGTGCCAGGGTACCGGCGGGTCGGGACGGGGCTGGCGGAGGTAGACGTCGATGGTGCCGTCCGGGCGGACGAGGACGACCAGGGGTTCGGGACCTTCGGTGGGACCCGCGGGCCCGTGCACGGTGGGGATGTGCTGGGCGGCGAGTGCGCGGAGGGCGGCGTCGAGGCGGGACAGCCCGTCGGGGTCGGCGGTGGCGAGGACCGCGGTGTGCAGGGCGATGGTGCGCGGGTGGGGCGGGGGCGATGCGCCGCGCCGGTCGAGGCTTTGGTCGCGCCGTCGGCGCCGCGAGGTGACGGTGGACGCGACGGCCGCGGTGAGAAGGCCGGCGGCGCCGACCCAGACGGGGAGGAGGTTCGGCGCGGTGGTGTGGTTCGGCGCGGTGGTGTGGTCGTCGTGCCGGGTCGCTGCGGGTGCGCTCGGGGACGGCCGGGTGGGGCCGGGTGCCAGCGACGTCGCTCTTACGATCCCCGGTGGGCTGGGCGCGTTCGGGTCCGACGTCGACGGCCCGTCGCCCGGGGGCGCCGCGGATCCGGCGCTGGGCGGCGCGGCACTGGACGTCGGCGCGCCGTTGCTGCCGGCGAGCACGGGTAGTCGGAGGATCATGCCGGGGTTAAGGAGGTTCGGGTCGTGGAGGCGTCGTCCGGCGGGATCCGTCGCGCCCTGGTTGGCGTGGAAGATCTGCCCGACCAGGTGCGGAAGGTCGTGCTTCGGGACGTCGGGGTAGGCGTTGTGGGCGATGTCCCAGAGCGTCTCGCCGGGACGAACCGTGTGGGTCGTCTCGGTCGGTGGGGTGCCTCGTGCCGGTTTCGCTGTGCCGGTGGTGGCGTTCGGGGTCGCGGATGCTGTGGTCGGTGCGGGGGCGAGGGGGATCCGTAGCAGGGTTCCGTCGCCGATCACCACGAAGTCGGGTGGGAGGGTGGTGCCGTCGGGTTGGCGCAGGCCGACGCTGGCGTCGCGGACCTCCTTCCACCGGTCCAGGTTGCCGAGGAACTGCGCGGCGACGGATCGCAGGGTGTCATAGGGGCCGCAGCGGTAGATGTCCCCGAAGAGCCGTCTCGGTTCCGGTAGCCCATGCCCGATCGGCCCCGGCCCGGGGCTGGCCTGGACGGGGCCGGCCAGGACGTCTGCAGCCGGGGCGGGGGCGGTGCCACCGAGGACGGTTGTGACGTCGGCGGATGCGCTCGCCGTGGCCGCCGGGTGCCCGGACGGGCCGGTCGTGGTCGGGGTGGCGGCGAGGGCGGCCCGGGAGGAGAGCAGGCTGACGGCGAGGGAGGCCAGCGCCACCCATCGCGCCGTGGCGCGCCGGACCACGTTCGGCGCGGGAAGGCGCCATCCGGCGCGTTCCGGCACGGTCGGCGCGTTGGACACGCCGCCGGGGCGGGCCGTGCCGTGTGGACCGCGTCGGCTCCGGGCGGTCTGGGTGAGGGCTTCCCCGATGATGCACAGGGTGAGGTAGGCCCAGGTCAGCCAGGCCAGCACGGCGAGGGTGTCGGGGACGACGTCGGGGTGGAGGTAGCCCCGGGTGGCCAGCGTCGCCCACCGGGCGGGTTCCCAGGTGGTGGGCAGCGGGTTTCCCCGCCAGGCGGCCAGGAACACCGGCACGGCGGTGAGGAAGACCAGCAGGCCGAGAAGCGCGGCCAGGCCGCGCAGCGCCTGCCCGGCCGACGGGCGGGCCACACCGGCGGTCGCCCCCGTCCGTGAGCGTCGGCGTGCCGGCGTCCGGCCGGGTGGGGGGCCGAGTCGGCATTGATGATCTCGATGGTCGGCATGGCGGCGGGTGGGGGTGAGCTGGGGCATGGCGGTTCTCCCGTGGGTTACGGGCCGCGGAGGGCGACGGCGGACCGGGTCTGGGTGACCGTGGCGCCGGTCCGGCCGGACAGGGCGAGCAGGACATAGGTGATGCGCGTCTGAACGATGACCGTCACCGCGTCACCAGCGACGGTGATCGTGCCGTCGATGTGGTGACGGTCGAGGTAGGCGCGGGCGGCCGCGTCGGCCGCGGCCGGATCGAGGGTGGGACTGCCCGCACGCAGGCTGGCCGGGGCGATCTGTTGGGCGCCGGCGCGGGCGGCCTTGCCGGCGAGGTCGGAGGCGTCGGCGTTGGCATACAGGACCCGGCCGGTGTCGGCGATCAGTCCGGCGAGCAGGACCGCGCCGGCGAACAGCACCGCCAGCAGGAGGCTGACCGACCCCTGGTCACCGTGTTGGGCGGAGCGGGTGATGGTCACGGGCGGTCCCGCAGGCCGCCGCGGAACCGGTCGATGACCTCGTCGCGGCTCGCCGTGACGGTGCGGGACGGGCCGAGGACGAGGTGGACGCGGCATCCGGCGGTGACCGTGACGACCCCGCCGGCGCCGAACCCGGTCACGTCGGTGGAGACGGTCTCGCTGCCCGCCGCGCAGGAGCTGGCGGTGAGCGCACGGCGCGCGACCATGTCGGCCTGCTGCTCGGCGTCGGCGGGGGTCGCGGCGAGCGAGGCGGCCCGGGCGCCTTCCCGGGCGGCGTGCCGGACACCGCTTCGGGCCTGCTGAGCCTGGAAGGCCACCGCGAGGATCGCCACGGCCATCAGGAAGATCAGCCATCCGGCGGCGAACTCGACCGAGTAGGCCCCCCGGTCGCGGTCCTGTTCCGACGCCCCCTCCCGACCCGCGCGAGCTCCGACCCGATCCGCGAGCGGCATGCCCGCACCGCCCGCGCCAAGCCACCGGCACCGCCACTGCCACCGCCACCGCCACCGCCACCGCCACCGCCACCGGCACCGCCACCGGCACCGGCACCGGCACCAGCCGCTCATGACGTCCGACCCGCGCCGGCGGGCACCGGTCCGCCGACGGCCAGCGGCGCGGTCCTCGTCGATGCGGCGCGCTCTGGTGCCACCGGTTGTGGGACGAACCGCAGCCGTGGCCCGGAGGCGGAGCGGGCAACCGTCGTGCCCAGGACCGAGGTGACGGTCACCGTCACGGTTACCAGATCCGGCGTGACCGCCACATCCGTCGTCACGCTGGTGACCGACCGGCTGGATCGGGCGAGCCGGTCCGCGACCGCTGTGGCGTCCTCGACGGTCCCATCGGGGCTCTGCATGATCTCCAAGGCGCGCTGCGCGGAGGCGCCGGCCGCCTGAACAGCCAGCCATCGCAGACCCAACCCGAGGACGATCACGAGGAGGGTCATGACCCCGCCCATTACCACGGCCAGTTCGACCGGGCTGCTTCCGGCATTGCGGACGGCTCGTCGACGGAGGGCTCGTCGGCGGGCGGGGTGGCCGCCCGCCGCGGGACGGGCCGCGGCTACTACTGGCAGGTGGTGGGATCGGCGCTGGTGCATACATGCTCCGCGACCTCGGTCGCCTTCGCCCGCAGAATCACGATCACCAGCGCCGCGATCAGGACCAGACCCACCGCGATGACCGCCGTCGGCAGCGCATCACCCCGGTCACGCCCATCTTCAGCGGCCCGCTGGTGAAGATTCGTCCACCACAGGTGGGCCAAGGCCAGCAGTACCCCGAGTCGGCGCATCGCCGCCACCGTCCTCTCTCTTCGTCGGTCTCTTCGTCGGCTGGATTCCGTGGGTTCATGTCGCTCGTCGATCCGGCGTGCCTGGCGGCGGTGGGCGGGACGCGACCGGAACCCGGTCCGATCAGGAGCGGACCGAGCCGGGGCTGCGTGATCCGGGGCTGCGTGACCCGGGCTGGGTGTCATGGGGTGGCTTCGACGCCGGTGAGGATCACCAGCAGGGGGATGGTGAGGAAGGCGACGAAGGCCAGGGCGACCATGACCGCCGGCAGCTCCATCGCGGCGTCCGCGACGGAGGCCGCGAGCCGGGCCTGCGCGGCCTCCGCGGCGCGCAGGTGGGTGCTCTTGCTCTGCAACGCGAGGACCGGGGACGCGCCGCGCAGCGCCGAGCTGACCGTCAGGCGCAGCTCGGCGAACTCCGCCACCGGCACTCGCACGGCAAGGCGGTTCAGCCCGGCGTCCGGCGGGACATGGCGGGCGCGGGCCCACTGCAGGGCGGCGCGGATCTCGGTGAAGGCCCATCCCCGGCCGGCATCGGCCGCGGTCTGCAGCGCGGTATGCAGCGACAGCCCACCGACCAGCAGGATCCGCACCAGATCGAGATAGGCGGCCACGGCCAGCCTCGTCTCCTGCCGGCGGGCACTCGCCCGGCGGTGCAGCGGCCGATCCGCCCACACGAACCCGAACGGCACCGCGGCGACACAGCCGAGCGGCAGGGTCGTCGCGGGCAGCACGATCCCGCTCGCCCACCCCACCGCGGCCAGCCCCACCGTGGCGCTCACCACGACCAGCAGGCGGATCATCCTGGTCGCGGTGTGCGCGGCCGGGTCGAGGCCGAGCACGGCAAGGTCCTCGGCGAGGAGCAGTCGCCGCGCCCACACGGGGCCGACGGTCTGCTCGAACCGGCGGTGGACCTGCCCGGCCCAGCGGCCACCGGTCGCACCCCGGGCCGGCTGCTGGTCGGGTGCGGGGGTCGGGCGCAGGCTCCGCCCGAGGAGGAACAACCCGGCGCCGACGATCGCACCGCAAAGAGCCGGTACTGCCGGGTCGGACAGCGGGCCGGTCATGTCGCGTCGCCGAAGAAGTCGGGGACCACGGCGGGCCGGGCCAGCCGGAGCAGGGTCCGCACCGCCAGACCCACAACGCCGGCGATCATGATGAGGACCGCCTGCCCCCAGGCGGTGCGGTAGGGAGCGAGCATCGCCGGCCATACCGCCAGGACACCGACGACGGACACGGCAAACAGGCCGAGCAGCAGCACCATCGACCGGCGGTAGCGGGCCCGGGCGGCATGCAGATCCCGCAGCACCGCGACCCGGTGGCGGGTCGACTCGACCTGCTCGGCCATCAGCCGCGCCAGGTCCCCGGCGCCCCGCCGGTAGGTCAGCGACAGCACGGCGGCGATCGACCCGACAAGCGGATGGTTCACCTCCGCCCGGAAGCCGGCCAGCGCCGCCGGCAACGGCTCCTGATCGAGGCGGACCCGTAACCGGCCCAACGGCCCGGCGAGCGCGGACGGGGGCAGCTGACACGACGCCACCACCGCCGCCTTCAGCGGCTGCCCGGCGTCGAGTTCCTGGCGCACCGTCTCGCACCAGGTCGCGACCGCCTCACCGAGCTCGTTCAGCTCGTCGACGCTTGGACCCCGCCGGACGTCGTGCGTCAGCCACGCGGCGCCACCACCCAGCACCCCGAGCACCGGCACACCGACCACGACGCCGAGGATCAGACCAGCGAGCACGCCGCCCGCCACCGGCAACACGAACTCCGCACCCCACCCGGCCATCCCGGCGTCGGACGGCCGGCCCTCCCGGGGCCCGCCCGGCAGCCGGCGGCCCCAGCCAACAGGGCGGCTCCGGCCGGCGGGGACGTCCCGGTCCTGCAGCAAGGCGACGAGCAGCAGCCAGCATCCCAGGCCGACCAACGCACCGGACAGCGCCCCGATGAAGAGGCGGGTCTGCGCGTTCACCAGGCCGCCCTCGTCCGGCGCCGGGTGAGGACCGCCGGGCCGACCCCGGCGGAACGCAGCTTGGCGGCGAGCTGGTCGGAGAAGTCCAGGTCCGTGCGTACCGCCCGCTCGATCCTCGCGTCCCAGCGCCACAGCTCCGCCGAGGTCACCCGGCCCTCCCGGTACTCCCCGACCTCATGCACGCTCGTGACCACCCGCCGGCCGTCCAGGTTCGCGACATGCACGATCAGATCGACGGTGGACGCGATGGTCTCCAACACCGCCGCCTCCGGCACCCGCCCCGGGTCGAACGCCGCATACGTGCGTAGCCGGGCGACGACGTCGGCGGCGCTCGGTGCGTGGATCGTCGTCGCCACCCCTTGGGCGATGCCCTGCCCGAGCGCCAGCAGCAGCGGCAGGACGCCGCCGTCGGGGCGCAGTTCCCCGAGCAGGACCCGGTGCGGGGTCTGACGGCGCAGGTTCTCCGCGAGATACCGCGCCATCGAATACTCGCCGCGGCCGTCGACGTTGCGCTCGCGGGCCTCGAACTCCACCAGGTTGCGGAACCGCTCCGGGGCCAGGAACAGCTCCTGCTCATCCTCCACCGTCACCATCCGGTCGAGGATCGGATCGTCGGGTGTGGCGTTGACCCACGCCCGCAGCAGCGTCGTCTTCCCCGCTCCCGTCCCACCCGAGATGATCAGCCCAAACGGTTGACGCAAAGCCGCCGTCCCCGCGAGCAGGGCGGTGATGTCAGATCCGAACATCCCCGCGTCGGCGAGCCCGTCCAGGGTGTCCAGGCCGGGCCGGAACAACCGGCAGTCGATATGGGTCAGGCGAGTCACCCGGGACACCGCGTGCACCCGAACCCCGTTCGGCAGCCGGAACCGCACCGACGGGTTGCTCTCGTCGAACCGGCGGCCGACCGACGCCGCATGCTCGGCCACCCACTCAAACGCCTGGGCGTCGCTACCGAACGGAGACCGTCCCTCGATCCGATGCCCGCTGCCGCGCTCGGTCAGCACCAGGTTGACCGCGCCGTTGACCTCCACATCGGAAAACCGGTCCGCCAGCAGGAACGGGCCGAGCGAACCCAGCTGCGACTGGGCCTGGCGGACCAGCAGCCGCACCTCGTTCTCCCCGGCCGCGTCCAGCGGCGGCGCGTCGGCCGCGCCGCGCCGGATGTCGGCCAGTTCCCGGGCGAGGAGCTCCTCGGCGAGCGCGGCGCGTTCCGTGGGGGTGAACCGCCGGCCGCTGCGGCGCGCCGCCGCCACCTGACGCTGCACCGCCGTGTTGATCGTGCTCGCTACATCCTCGGCGACATCGGACCCGCCGTCGGACCCGGAGGTGCTCGACTGCAGGCTCATCCGCCACCTCCCTGCCCAGGGCCGTCCCCGCTACCGCCGGCCGGGCCGCCGTCAGCCGGCCCGGGCGAAGACCCACCGCCGACACCGAAGAGGCGGACGCCATGCTCGGACATCGCAGCCGTCTCCACCGTCTCCGCCAGCCGCTCGGGCAGGGCGAGGTAGACGACGGTGTCCCCGGACCGGCCCGTCGCCGCCGGCGGGCGGACCTCGGCGATCCGTACATCACGGGCCAGCACCACGGCCCGGCCGGTCGTCGTGTCGAACCCCAGGACCCCCACGGCATCACCGGTCCGGACCGACGCCGAGGGCAGACCGTCCGGGCCGACCGTCACCCCGATCGAGACCTGCCCGGCGGGTGCCGTTACCGAGCCGACCATCTCCGGGCTGAGTAGGGTGCCCGCCGGTAGGTCCAGGAGCACCGGCCGCCCCACCAACGCGCGGCGCGCCGTGGCCGGCGTGGCCAGCCGCACCGACCCGCCCCGCGCATCCACACCGACGACCGCCAGATCCGCCGGTGCCACCACCGTGCCGCGGGCCAGCGGACGGGCGAGCGCCACCACCTCGACCCGGCGTGCATCGTCCGAGGACAACCACAGCGCGCCGGCCGCGCCGAGGACCATGAGCAGCAGCGCCACGGCCGCGCCGCCCCACCGGCGGCGCGCCACGCCGCTCTGCGGACCGGGGTCGAGGTCGTCCGCGATCCAGTCGTGATCGGTGGGTCTCGCCGGCCGGGTCATCGCCCCGCCCTCTCAACCGCCTCGATCTCCCGCACCTCGACCGGCACCTCCGCCCGGGTCGTGATACCGGGAAGCGTGCCGTGTTCGCCGTCGCTCGCACTCCAGGCCACGGTCCAGTCGATGGCCAGCACCCCGGGCCAGAACCGGCCGCCCGGCGCGGCCGTGGAGGCGTCCCGATAGGTGTATGAGCAGGCCGGGGGACGCGCCGGCTCCGGTGTGCCGGGGACGAACACCGGGCCCGGCCCGACACAGGACACCGGCGGCGAGCCATCGCCCGGGGCGAACCGCAACACCGTCGGGGCCGCGGTCACGGTCACCGACGCCCCCGGGATCTGCGCCGACGCGGACACCGCCGACCACTGCCCCGGCACCGCGAACCACACCGACACCCGCACCACCGCCGCCCCCGCCACATCGGGGGAGAACCGGCCGCGTGGAGCCGGCAGCCGGCGCCGCACCTCCCGCGCCGCCGACGCCACCGCGCCGGAGACGTTCGGAACCCGCAGCCACGCCCACCCGACGATCCGGCCGTCGCAGATCCGCGCGTACATCCGGGACCGGCCACCGTCCGCCTCGACCCGTTCGACGTCGACCAGGCCGATGGACTCCGGTCGCGGCTTCACCAGCTGCTCGGCGGCCGCATAGCCCACCAGCCAGCGGCACGCGGCCGCGGCTGTAGCCGCCGGCGATCCGGCCGCGGCGCGACCAGCGCCCGTCGACTCCACCGAACCGACAAGCGCCCTGTCGGCCCTATCGACATCGGCGAAACCGCTCACAGCGCCCTGCCCATTCGTCCAGCCTGGCGTTGCCGCGCGGGCCACGGCAGCAGAAAGAATCAGCGGACACAGAACGGCACCAGCCATCACGAACGTTTTGACGGGGGACATCCGTCCCTCCCATTCCAGGAGTCCGTGGTGGTCACCCGGTCGATCTGCCACGTTTCATGTTTCACCCAGGTGAAAAGGGTTCTCTCGCTGAGAGGAATGTCGTCGACGACGATCTCCGAACCATCCGGAGCCCTGCGACGCGCGTCGAAGATAACGCCGTCGTCGTAGCCGCAGACCGTCGCGACCACGGTATCCAGCGCCGCCGTAGGCACCTCGATCTTCTCGATCACGTAACGGTTCCCGGCGCCCGGTCGGGCGGCGTAACCGCGGCGCGCGAGAAGCGCCAGCCAGGCGGTGACGTTCTGGCGCGGCGCGCCCGTCGCCGTATAACTGGCCAGCAGACCATCGACCCCACGCCGGTCACCGGGGGCCTCGACCGCGGCAAGAAAGGAACGGTAGTACCTCTCCTGCGCGGCGGCGATCTCCCTGCGTACCGTGCCAGCCGGATCAACCGCCTCCGACCGGGACACGGACGACGGGGACCTGGACGACCCGGGCGGGGACGCGGACGACCGTGTCGACAGGGGTCCAGATGGGTCCGGGCCGCCGTCAACGGTGCCGTGCGGACCCCCGCACGCCGCGCCCACGACGGCGACAACCACAAAGACGAGAACAACAGATAGCGGACAGGCGAGACGGGGACAGGGACTCGCGAACATCACGACCTCCGGACGAGGATCTCCGGTAACGAGATACGGATCTCACCGGTTCGACGGCGGACGTGAATACCCGACCCTGCCACCGTTCCGGACGCCCCCCGACAATCCGTGAACGTACACAGCCTCACGTCGACCGCATCGTCACCGCGAGGCCCTTCCCGCCGCGCGCACCCACCCCTCTCCAGCAGACTCGGCGCGGCGCAACGATTCCTTTACGAACACCCTTGCTCGTCCATCCTTGGTATCACAGCACACGAACCATGAATAGCCACCCACAACCACAACCCCGAGCAAAAAAAGGAAGCCGATTGCAATCCGTGAAGACGACTCGAGGCGACTCCGACACCACGGGCGCGCCGACCGTCGCGACGCGTGCGAGACGGCTTATAGATAGGAGAGGCTTCGGCGCCCAGCTGCCAAGCCGCTCCCCCGACCGTCCCGACCCGAGGGAGCGACCATGACCCACATCCCCGAACCGCTGTTCACCACCGGCCACGACCGCACCACCCTTACCCTGCACCGACAGACCCTCCCCCCACACGACGAGCCGGTCCTGCTGCTGCGCGTCACCGCCCCGCGCACCGGCATCGCCACCGCCCACCTCACCGACACCAGCGCCCGACTCCTCGCCGCCGCCATCCACGACCACCTCGACGCAGCCGACACACACCGTGAAAGTGATACTCATCACATCGAGGTCGACGGTGCGGACGGGACAGCACCGGACCCCGACCACCTCGACCCCTGGGCCGCCGTTCCACCCACCCCCGCCTACGTCGCCGACCCCGGGCCCCTCGAACTCCACCGGGCCCAGACCGCCCTCGCCGAGGCCAACCGCGACCGCGACACCGCCGCCGCCTGGCTTGCCCGCGTCCACTGCCAGCACGCCGCCTACACCGTCGCCCTCGCCTACCCCGACGCCGCCTGGATCACCGTCGACCTGCGCACCCCCGATGACGACGGCGCCCTCCACGCCGCCCTCGTCGCGGTCCTCGACCCGCAGGGCAACCCCCTGATCGATCACGACAGCACCGACCCGGTGTTCCACACGCTCGCGTTCCAGGTCAACCGCGCCCTGCGCACCGCCCTCGCCATCGCCCCCGGCCTCCTCGACTGGACCGGCCGCCGCAGCCTGCACCTCAGCCACTACGCCACCTGGTAGACCGCCATGATCCTGACCGCCGAGAAGCCCCCGACCGCCCCGCCACCCTCGACCGGAACGATCACACCGCTGGCGGGCCCGCCAGCACCACGACCCGCCGCGCCGCCACCCACCAGCCCGACCCGCGGGAATTCCACCGGCGGAGATGCCGGGAGCGGGAATGCCATCGACAGAAGCACAGCAAGCGACGGCTCCCCTGCGGCAACCGACGACCCGACGACCACGCAGCCCGCGCCCCCACCGGCGACGCCTTCACCGACCCAGGCCGACGACATGAACCGCGCCGACGACACGAACCGCGCCGCCCTCGCGCCCCCAACCGCGCCGACGCGCCCACCTGCCGCGCCCTCCTCGCCGGCCGCGAACGCGCCGGCAGGAAATCCAGACCGGCACGACCCGACGTCAGCGCCGTCCCGGCGGCGGCGCTGGCGAACCGGCGATCTCTGGATCCATATCGCCACCGTCATCGCCGTCCTCGGCGTCGCCGGCATCGCCGCCGTCGTCAGCTACCGCCACATGCGCGCCGTCGCCATCCTCCACGGCGAGAACCCCGCCAACGCCGCGATCATCCCGCTGTCCGTTGACGGCCTCATCGTCGCCGCCTCCATGACCATGCTCGCCGACAGCCGCGCTCACCGACACCGGTCCTGGCTCGCCTACAGCCTGCTCACCCTTGCCTCCGCCGCCAGCCTCGCCGCCAACGTCATGCACGCCGAACCCACCCTCGCCGCCCGCGTCATCGCCGCCTGGCCCAGCGCCGCCCTCATCGGCGCCTACGAACTCCTCACCGCCCAGATCCGCGGCGCCGTCACCACCCAGACCCACCCCGCCGCCCCACCCGCTCCAGCCGCCGCGCCGACTTCCGCCCCCGCGCCCACTCCAGCCGCCGCGCCCCCGGCGCCCGGCGCCCCGCCGAGCCCCGAACCCACGACGATCATCACCCCCGAGAAGAACGGGAACGATCCCGGAACGAAAACAGCATCCCAGCCGGTCACGGTCAGACCCGGCACGAAGAAGGCCAGGCTCCAGAAGCTCCTCGAAGCCCTGCCCGCCAACGACCCCCGGTCCGTCTACGCCCTCGCCAAAGACCTCGCTCCCCTCATCGGCCTGAACGAAGGCACCGCCCGCCGCTACATCCCCCACCTCAGGTCATGACCGCCCGGCACGAGGCCGGCGCTGCCGGCCGCATGCACCGCCTCCCCGTCACGTTCACCTCACAAAACCGGCTTACCCCGGCTTCCGATTCCTACAGTTTGGCGCCACATCGCCACGCCTGCTGGCCATACTCACGCCTATTTGCCATTGCGATGAACCGGCTGCTCCCAAAACCCTGGAAGGCGCAATGTACAAGGTCGGAAACGCTGCCGCACACGACCAATCCGGACAACAACGCCCCTCGCTACGCCGGTCACACCGTCGAGCCCTGACGCCACCGTGCAGACCCGACTCGGCCCGACCGGGAGTGGATCATAAATCGAGGGTTGGGGTGTGCTCCCGGATCAGCGCACGTATTCCCCGGTAGCCCTCCGCGAGGGCCGGATCGGTGGGCCGGTCGCCGACGGCGCGGCGCAGCGGGTCGGTCTCGCCGTCGGTGGTGGCCGGGGTGCCGTAGGGCAGGCCGAGGTCGCGGTGGCGGAACCCCTCGACGGCCTCGACCCGGCTATCCCATCCGGTGGCGTCCAGGCCTGCGCTGGAACGGGCACCGAGGAGTCCGGTGAGGTAGTCGGCGGGGTCGATACCGGCCCGGAACACGGCGTGCGCGATCTGCCGGTCGAGGGCTTCCTCGATCAGCCGGAGCCTGTCCTGGCGGCCGGTGCGTGCCTCGACGGTGCTTGCCCGGCTGCCTTCTCCGTGTGGCCTCGCCCGCGGGACGGTCGCGCCTTGAGCGTCGCGGAGGTGGCGGCGTTCGGCGGCGAGCTGGGCGGTGGGGTGACGGGCCAGGTGGTGGATCTCGCAGGTGTCGAGCAGGCCGACGAGCTCGTTCCACTCGTCGCGGGCCGGACGCGGCGGGGGGAGGAGATAGTCGGTGGGGTGGAGTCCCTGCTGCTGGCAGAGGTCGGTGACGCGGTGGTCGAGCACGGCGGCGCCGGTGCGGACGCTGCTCTGGTCCTCGCGGGTCAACGCGACGAGAAGATCAGCGGGCTGATGGCCGTTGTCGAGCAGGGCGTGCAGGCCGGCGATGGCGCGGGCGCGGGGGATCTGTTCGGCGCGGCTGTGGAAGCGGGCGCGGGCCCGGCGGGGTAGGACGTCGGCCCAGGTTCGAGCGAGGCGCGTGGCCTGATCATGGTGCAGCATCCACCGGGCCCGTAGGGTGCCGGCCGGTTCGCCGGATGAGAGTGGGGGTCCAGGGTCGTGGGGTGGGACGGCCGGCCGGTAGCGGGCGTGGTGGACGGCGAGGGCGCCGACGGCCCGGTCCCACAGAGCGCGGTCGGCGCCGGCGGCGGCGGGTCGTGGCCCGATGCGAGCGACGAGATCGGCGGGCGGGTTGGCGACGGCGGCGGTGCGCAGGGCCGCTTCCGCTGCGAGTTCCGCGCGTCGCAGCACGGCGGGCGGCGCGGGCGGCGCGGGCGGCGCGCCGGCCGCGCGGTGCGCGCCGCCGGATGGCGGGGGTGCGGGGAGTCGGGCGAGGCCGGCGAGGGTGTGGGTGCGCCGCAGCCGGTGGGCAGCGTGGGCGAGCGGGTCGTACTCGCTGGCGAGGCGTTCGGTGCGGGACTGGGCGAGGTGGTCGGCGAAGCGTTCGAGGGGTCCGGTCGGGTCACGCAGGACGGGCAGCCAGTCTTCTTCGTCAAGGTCGGCTTCGAGATCGGCCCGGCGGATGACGTAGGCCGCGAGATCGGTCCGGGCTCGGGAGAGCATGACGTAGAGGCCGGCGCGGCTGGTGTCGTCGGGGGCGACGGCTCGTGCGGTGGGCAGGGAGGAGCCTTCGGCTTTCGCCGCAGTGATCGCGTAGGCGTAGCCGAGACCGCCGGTGCGACCATCGGTGAACCGGTGGGTGAGGTACTCCCACGGCACCCGCACGCTGCCCTTCCTGGGAAAGCGGACGGTGAGGGCCTGCCGGTCAGGATGGTCGGGATCCAGGTGGACGGCGGTGACCCGGCCGAGGGTGCCAGTACGGATGTAGGCCGAGGCGGGCTTACCGGCGGGGATCAGGGTGTGACCCGTCTGGGTCAGGGTGATGACCTCGTCGCCGGCCTGGAAGTCCCGGCCCGCCACGGTCAGGACCGGTCCGGTCAGGGTGCCGTCGGCGGCGAGACGGTCACGGGCGGCGCGGGCGAGGATCTCCACGTCGCGGGTCCGCTCGGCCATCATGTGCAACGCTGCCGCGGGTCGGGGCCGGACCGTACCCCCTGACCGGCGCCGTCCCGGACCGGCGGCCGTCCACCCGTCGCCCTCCGTGCTGCCCGCGCCGTCCACGCTGCCCGGGTCGGTGGCACTGTCCGGGTCGGTGGCGCCTCGAGGGTGCGGTGCGGTGCGTTCGGTGTACCAGTCGTTGACGACCTGGGCGAGCAGTGCTTCGCGGGAGTCGAACAGGCGGATCCGCCCGTCCGCGGCCAGCAGCTCGAGAGCCTTCCTCGCCGACGCGCCGCCCTCGGCGCGCAGCGCGCCGAGGGCGGCGCGGACCGGCGCAAGCGCCGCGCCGGTCTGCCGGTGCAGACTGCCCAACGCCGGCACGTCGGGGGTGGAGGCGACGAGATGGGCGTACCAGCCGCCGGCGCCGACCGCGCCGAGCTGCGCCGGGTCACCGAGCAGGATCAGCACGGTCCCGGTCCGAGACGCATACCGCGCCAGTCGGGCGGCGTCCCGGGTCGAGACCTGCGTGGCCTCATCCACGATGACCACGCTGCCCGCCGGCCACACCCGGCCCGGATCCTCAGTGTGATCGAGCAGGGTCAGCCAGCCGGACACCACCCGCCCGGCCACCCCGATCCGGCCGGTGAGTTCCTCGGTCTGCCGGCCCCCGTGCGCGGCGGCGAACACCTGCCCGCCGCCGGCGTGGACGATCCGGGTCAGCAGGCGCATCGCCTCGGTCTTCCCCGACCCCGCCGGCCCGACGACCGGCCGCACCAGATCCCCGGAGGTGAGCAGCCGGCGCACGAGGGTGATCTGCTCGGCCGACAGCGCCGGCCCCGACGGCCCACCGCTCCCCTGGCCGCCGTTCCCCTGGCCGCCGCCGTCCTCGCCGCCGACGCCACCCGGGCCGTCCGATGACGGCCGCTGCTGCGCGGCGGCGAGATGGGCTTCGAGCGTGGCCGGGTCGACGAGGATCCGCGGCTGCGCGCCGGCCTCAACCCGGCCCTGCCGGCAGAGGGCCAGCAGGGTGTCCTCGACCTCGAGCAGTTCCTGCGTCGTGTACACCGGCTCGGGTTGCTGGCGGGCCCGGGCGGCGCTGTGGCCGAGCAGGACGATCCGCCGGTCGGCCAACACCTGGTCGGTGAGCCGGTCGACCTCGTCCGCGGGCAGCCGATCGGCGGCCCAGGCGGCCACCCGTCGTACCACGGCACGGCGGTCGAACGTCGAGTCGTGCTCGGTCAATCCGGCCGGGCCGGTCAGCAGGTCGCACAACCCGGCCAGGTCCTCACCGTCGACCGGGGCCCGGTTCCGGGAGGCGGGTGCGGCAAGGGCGCGGACCCGCTGCGGCGTCCATCCGGCGGCCGTCAGCCGTTCGTGTTGGATGCGGCGGACCTGCGCGTCAGCGAGGACCTTCTTCGCCGCCCGGGAACCGCGCTGCGCCGCCGCCTCGGTCACCCCACCCGGCGTCAACCCGTCGGCGACGAGCTGGGCGTACTCGGCCTGGACCTCCCCATGCCGGGTGGAGAACGCCGCCAGCAGCTGCGCGGGGAAGGCGGCGAGTTCAGCCACCCCGTTACGCACCGGCCCCCAGGCCAGTCCGCGCCGCCGGGACAGCTCATGGCGCAGCGCCGCCGCCCCCACATAGCCAGCGGTCTTCACGTGGGAGAGGAACACCTCCCCGTCCAACGCCCGCCAGTCCACCCGCCCCCGGCCCTGCTCATCGGCCACCGGCCGGCCTTGCTCATCCAGATCGGGGACGGCGGTCGCGTTCACCACGATGGAATGCACATGCAGATGGGCCTCGTCGCTCCGCGACACCTCATGCGGGTACGACACCGCCGCCACCCCCACCCCCGGACGGTTCCGGCCGGCAACGGTGCCCACCGTCGCATGCCGTTCCAGATAGCCGAGCACCGCCTCCACACCGGCGTCCATCGCCGCGGCCACATCCCGGCGAATCTCCTCATCCCCGAACGCCCACAGCAACGACACCGACTTCGGCGCCGAACACGTCACGTCATAGCCCAACACCACCGCCGGCGGCACCCGCGCGGCACAGAACCGATCCACCTCCGTCGCACTCACCAGCCACCGGCCCGTCCCCGCCTCCCGCACCGCCGCCAACCACGGACCCCGCCCCTCCCCCACCCCGTTGTCCACCGCCCGGCCCTCATCCCCCGGCACGCTGCCCGCCGAGGGGCCACGTCGCATCCCGGCCGCGCCTGTCCGCTCGTGCACCGCCCGATCGGCACCCTGCGCCGACCCGCCGGCATCGGCATCGCCACCGCGGGAGGCTGAGCGCTCCGCGGTGGCCATGGCCGCGGTGCGTACCGCCAGCGCACGCAGATAGGCCGCGCTCACCCCCGCCCGCCGCGCCGCCTGGGCCAACGTCAACAACCCCCCGCCCGGCCCGGCCGAACGCTGCCCCTCCACGGGCGGCGATGCCCGACCCGCCGACCCCAATGCCGTCAGCAACGGCCTCCCCGTCACCGCGTGCTCCCCGCGCAGCAGCCGCTCCAACGCCTCCCCCGCCACCGGCCGGCCCGCGTCCAACCCGACCAGATACGCCGCCGACCCGCGCGCCCACCCGGGCACCAACCCCTCGCCGTAGTACCGGCGCAACGGCGCCACCGCCCCCGGCTGCCCACCCTCCACGTAGGCCACCACCGCCCGCGCCGCCCGAGCAACCGTCTCCCCATCCCGGGCCCGCAACGTCAATACCTTCACCGTAGCGATCATGCCTCGCCCCCCACACCCCGCAGCCGACATCCCGGCGAAGCCGCCACACCCGGACCGCGGCGACGCTTCGACCCCGCCCCCCAGGAACACACCCGGCCGGACGTCCCACCATCCCCGCCGAGAACATCGCCAAGGACCTCGTCGAACACCTCACCGAGGACCTCGCCCGATACCTCCCCCGCGCCCATTGCCCCGCCAAGGAACACCACCACCGCGACAGGCAGGTCGCATGGCGTCGCCCGACGACCCCGAGGAACACACCCGACCCGGCCCCTCACGCCTCACCGGCACGGATAAACAACAAAAAAGAAGCCCGGAGAGAGGAATAGTCCCACCGCCCGAAAACCACCGGCATATCTTGAGAGGATTCAACCAGCCAGAAAAACGATTATCCCGACCCGACCAAAACCGCAAAGAAACATATCAGCCAAGAGAGAAAAATATCGGTGCGCCGCAGCCACAATACCCTCAGAAACAGTAGAATATGAGGTGCTGCAAGGGGGCATCATCAATCCACCACCCAGCAGGGACGGACCATGCAACCAGACGTCGCACTCGACAAAATCCGCAAACTCCTCGCGATGGCGGAAGCGGACGGCATCAGCGAGCAGGCCCGCGAAAGCTACAACCTGAAAGCCACCGAGCTCATCGCCCGCTACGGCATCGACCAGGCCCGCCTCGACGCCCGACAGAACCGCCCCGCCACCCCCAGCGATATCCGCCTCGACATGGACCCGCCCTACGCCCGCGACAAGCTCAACCTGCTGTCCTCCATCGCTGTCCCCCTCGGCTGCCAGATCGTCTCCCACACCCGCCGCGACCCCGACCGGCTCCGCCAGCAGGCCCACCTGTTCGGGATGACCGCCGACCTCGACCGCGCCCAGATCCTCTACACCTCCCTGCTCGTCCAGTCCTCCTACGGCATCACCGCCGCCCGCATCCCCACCGGGGAAAACCCGCGCGCCTTCCGCCGCTCCTGGCTCGCCGGCTTCGCCGTCGCCGTCTACAAACGGCTCACTGCCGCCGAAGCCGCCGCGAAAGCCCGCGCCCTGCGCGAAGACACCACCAGCACCGGACCGTCGACCGCCCTCGTCCTCGCCGACCGCGCCACCCTCGTCCAACGCCACCTCACCCACACCTACCCCCGGCTGCGCAAGGGACGAGCCCGCCAGCTCTCCGGCTCCGGCGGCCGCGACGGCTACCACGCCGGCGAACGCGCCGACCTCGGCGGCACCCGCCTGACCCCCACCCAGCGGCCCGCTCTCGGCAGCTAACCCCACCGCACCCCGCGCCAGGCCGGCGCCGCCACCCAGCGGCGCCGGCCCTTCACCATGCCCGCAGCTATTCCGGTACGCCCCGTGCCGTCTGTTCTGCCGGCGTCCTTCCCTTCCAGGCTACGATCGACTCCGACAAAGATCAGACAATGATTCCGGGAGAATCCAGCCCCAGAGCAACCCGCCCGAGACCACGACCAGAAAATCGGCAGGACGCGGCACACAAATGCGCCCCCGAAGCCCCACTCCCCCCGGGGAAAACAACCCGCCGGACGATGGACAGAACGGCACCCGGCGTCACCCACCTCCGACGGCACATATGGAGCTTGCGCTACGCGCAAGCTCCCAGGACCCATGAGGCCGCCCATCGAACCAGGGGCGAGAGGCTCCGGGCACGCCGTGCCCTGGTAGAGAATTCTCCGGGGTGGCGTCGAGGGAAAGGAACCTGACCCTGGGTGAGTTCAGCGACTGGGATATCGGCATTGCCGAGCGTCGCAGGCGTCGGCTACGGCGGCGAGGCCCTTCCTGGCGGAGTTCTACTGGCCGTCGAGCGCACCGGGGCGGTGCTGCCGTAACCATGCCTCGACCTCAGGGCGCCGCCAGGCCCGGAAGTTCGGTCGCGCGATAACGGGCGTCGGGAAGTCGGACGCCTTCGAGATCATCTTGTTGACGGCGGTCTGGGAGATCCCAAGCAACGACGCGATGTCACTGCTCGTCATGGTCTCATCCGCCACGGATCAACACTAGCTAGTTGCAGCGCTACAACCTCAGGGCGCATACTTTGATTGCAGCGCTACAACCCGTTGCGCCGAGAGGCGACTCCGCCCCGTGCCGACGATCGAGGCGGGACACCCGCGACCGATCCGCAAGGAGGCCGCAGTATGACCACCGTTCGACCATCCGAGCCACCCCCCAGTCCACAGCACGCGTCGGAGTTCGTCACGGTGACCCGCATCGTGCACCCGCCGGCGGTCGACATCGGGCTGTCCGTCTCGCCCGAGGCGACAGTCGAACAGGTAGCCGCCGCCCTCGCGTCCATGCCGGCCAGTGCCGTCTTCGCCGAGCACTTCGGCGACGTCGACGTCACCTTGGTCTTCCGCGAGACAGCATCCTCGGGCGACTGATCCGCCTTGGAGAGGGCGTCCGCCCGGGGGCGGGCGCTCAACGCTGCGCGGCGACGTCCTGCGCCGCGCCTTCACTCCGTTGTGATCCTCGCCGGGGACGGGCCCGTGCGGAAATCGGCGTTAGGGAGAACCGTTCTGCCTCGCGGCCAGGCCGCGAAGGTCGTCCGTTTCGTGGACGAACGCGGCGGTGAAGATGCGGGTCTGCGATGTCGAGGAAGCCGTGGTCGGGATCGTCGGCCAAGATCCGCTCTCCCCAGCTGATGGGTCGGCTCCCGCTCCAGCGAGTCGGTGGGGTACTCGCAAGGTTGGCTCAAGGTTCCGAGCTCTGCATGGTCGTGCTGGAGTGCCCTTCGAGTAGCAGCTTCCGGCATGTTTACATGATCGCTTCGTTCGTCGGCGGGACCATGGTCCTGAGCCGGATGGGTCGGGAAGCCGATGGTTGGGAGATGGCATCGACCCCCGGCCGGAAACTGTCGGACCCATCCGCTTGAATGATCCTCGGACGAGGTTGCGTCGCTAATCGGCCACGGGGGGTGGCTCGACGCGGACTCGAGAGCGGGGTTCAGCGATGTGGGCACACAGTATGAACACGTCCGGCATGCGCCACCGACTTGTCGATCATCTTGAGGGCACCGCACTGCTCGCTGAGCGTTTCGCCGCGGTGTTCGGTGCCGGTGAGGTGGGCCGCTTCGCAGGATTGGCGCATGACGTGGGCAAGGCATCCTGTGCCTGGCAGGACGGTCTGTTGCGGGCGGAGGCGACGGGCGTCCGCGTAGGTGAAGATCATAAAACGTTGGGCGTTCTTCTCGCGGAGCGGCGTGGGGCCTTCCCGGTGCTCGGTTTGCCTTTGCATGGTCATCACGGCGGGCTGACCAATCCGTCCGAGGTACGCTCGATGATCAAAGATCGAAGCAAACCGCGAGATGTACAGGACCGGGCGGAGGCGGAGGCAGCGCTACGTCCGCTGCTTCCTGGGTTGTTCGACGGGCCGCCGGTGCGTCTCCCGGTCGGGTTCGATGAGCCGGGTACCAGCGAGATGCTGATGCGCTTCCTGTTCAGCGCGTTGGTCGACGCGGACGGGCTGGACACGGCGGCTCATCGGTCCGGTGGCCAGCCGCAGGTTGCGGCTCCCGCGGACATGGCGATGTTGTGGGATCGGTTCGTCGGTCGGCGTAAGGAGATGCTGGCTGGTCGGCCCCCCGCCCCGGCTGCGGACCGGTTGCGCGGTGAGGTGTATGAAGCGTGCCTGGCCGCGGCGGCCGGTCCGACGGGAATCTACCGGCTGCCGGCGCCGACGGGATCGGGGAAGACGATCGCGGCGGCCGGGTTCGGCCTCCGGCATGCCCTCGAGCAGGGAAAGTCCAGGGTGATCGTCGCGGTGCCCTTCATCACGATCACTGAGCAGAACCATGCAGTGTACCGGCGTCTGTTGGACCCGGTCGGGGCGGGCAAGGGCGCTCCGGTGGTGTTGGAGCATCACTCGAACGTCACTGTCGATGACGACGGTCCGGCGCAACGGTGGCGCAGGCTGGCGGCGGAGAACTGGGATGCGCCATTCGTCGTGACGACCACCGTGCAGCTGTTCGACTCGCTTTTCGGCCGCAAGCCGGCGGCAATGCGCAAGGTGCACCGTCTCGCCAACTCCGTGATCGTCCTGGATGAGGTGCAGGCGTTGCCGGCGCCGCTGCTTCTCCCGATCGTGGACGGGTTGCGGACGCTGACGGCGCGGTTCGGGACGACGGTGTTACTGGCATCGGCGACACAGCCGGAGCTGTGGGCGCTGGATCCGTTGGAGTCGATCACGCCGATCGAGGTGATCTCCAATCCGGAATCCTTGTATAAGACGTCATGTCGGGTTCGGTACGAGTGGTGGCCCGATCCGAAACCGACGTTGGAGCAGGTCGCTGATCGGGTTGCCGATCCGGCGGCTGCCGGTGCAGACCAGTCGCTGACGATCGTGAATACGGTCGCGAATGCCCGCCAGATGCGGGACCTGGTTGCTGCCCGTGTACCGGCGACCACCCCGGTGCTGCATCTGTCGACGGCAATGTGCCCGGCGCACCGTCGAGAGGTACTCGCGGAGGTGAAGGAACGGCTCACCGCGCGGCTACCCGTCCGGCTGGTGAGCACCCAGCTGATCGAGGCCGGCGTCGACCTGGATTTCCCAGTGGTGTTCCGGGCGATGGCCCCGGCGGACTCGTTGCAGCAGGCCGCGGGCAGGGCGAACCGGGAGGGGCATCTCGGCCCGAAAGGCGGCTTGGTGGTCGTATTCGACCCGGCCGATGGCGGCCGTCCACGCTCCTACGACCTTCCCGTCGGCATCACCGCCCGGTACATCGGACTGGGCCGCGCCGACCCAGATGATCTCAAGGCACTACGCCTCTACTACCACAGCTACCTGCAAAATCCGCGGGTGTCAGGTAGGGATAGCAGGGGAGCGGCGGTGCAGATCAGCCGAGCGGCCCTCGACTTCCGCGCGGTAGCGGAAGGTCCGAAGCGCACAGGGGAAGACCCGAGACCGGACAGATCGAAGGCATTCCGAATGATCGATGAGGACACCGTCCCGGTCGCCGTGCCTTACCAGGGTGAGGAGGAACGGGTCCGTCAGCTCGTCGAGCGGATTCGCATGGTCCCGCTTCCCGAGCCTCGCCTCTTCCGCGATCTTCAACCCTACTTGGTCATGATCCAACGCCGCACCCGGGACCGCGCCGACGTCGCCACGCTGTGCCAGCCCGTCTTCGGGGACCTCGTCGAATGGGCCGGCAGCTATGACAAAAACACCGGCATCGTTCTTGAACCGTCAGGAGAGGAGTTCATCGCATGACCCTGACCCTGCCCCGTTCCCCCTCAGGGGACCCGCCGGTCGCCGTCCAGGTCTGGGCGGAAGGGGCGCTGTTCACCCGCCCGGAGTTCCGGGTCGAGCGGGTGAGTTACCCGGTGATGACGCCGACCGCTGCGGTCGGAGTGCTGGAGTCCATCTTCTGGAAGCCGGAGTTCCGCTGGGCTCCGGTGGCAATCGAGGTTCTCCGTCCGCTCCACCAGTTCACCCTCCGCCGGAACGAAACCTACGATCTGCCGCTTCTGTCGGACGCGGCAAGCGGAGTACGGCGGATCGACACGGTCGCTAACCGGGACCAGCGCAGCGCCGTCTGCCTGAAAGATGTTGCCTACCGGATCCATGCGCATGTCGAACTCCAAGACCATGCGACGAAGGACGTTGCCGCCTACCGGGAGCAGTTCCGCCGTCGGGTGAGCCGTGGTGCTTGCTTCCAGCAGCCTTACCTCGGCGCACGGGAGTTCCCCGCCTCCTTCGCACCGCCCGACGGCACACCTGTGTGGAAGCAGGACGAGGACCTTGGCGTCATGCTGCACCGCATCCACCACGGCCCACCGGTGGCGTTCGACTGGTTCACCGCCCGCCTCGATGCCGGCGTCCTGTATGTCCCGCGGGCCGGTATCCGTGGTGACGTTCCGGCGGTGGCCTGATGCTGCTGCAACGCCTCACCGAGTTCCAACGCCCGATGATCAGCGGGGTGGACGATCTACCGCCGTTCTACCAGTCTCGGCCGATGCGCTGGGGGTTGATGATCGACGCTGACGGTCAGCTCGCGATGCCGGACCTGCTAGATCTGTCCGATCCGACCGACAAACTACGCCGCTTCGGCGAGCCGGGCCCCGTGCCCTACCTGACCCGCAGCTCTGGCGCGTCGCCGCTGCTCGGTGCCGACGACATTCAATACGTCCTCGGTTGGGCCGATGACGATGCGAAGCCGGACTGGGTCGGACGGTGCCACGCAAGCTTCGTTGACCTCGTCCACCGCTGGGCCACCGCCTTCCCTGCCGATCTGATAGCTCAGGCCGTCGACGGCTTCTTCACGCGCCGTGGCCACAACCAGGTCCGCCGCCCGGAAGTCTGGACGTCGAAACAGGGAATTGTTCTGCTGGTCGGCGACGACGGGCACTGGCTTCCCGAGGAACGCTCCGTCCAGATCTTCTGGGAACGCGAGGTGCAGCGCCGCAAGGCTGGCGGGGACAGCCCCGACGGCGGGCGACGCGGAGTATGCCTGGTCTGCGGCCAGGATGGTGTTCTCGTCGAACGCTTCCCCCAGGGGATTCCCCGGCGGCTCGTTCCCCTCGCCGGTCAGGCCATTGCCGCACTCGTGTCCGCGAACAAGAAGATCCACACTTACGACTTCTCCGACAGCCTGGCAACCGTGCCGATCTGCATCGGCTGCGCCCGCATCTCCGTCGCGAACCTGCACTATCTGCTCGACCATCCCGATCACTCTCTGTCAGGTAGCGACGGTCGGATGACCTGGTGGACCATCGGCCGGGAAGTCGCCGTCATGACTCTTATGGGACAGGCGCGGGCAGCCGATGTCCGTGTCCTCGGTGAACGTGTCCACAGCGGTCGCGGCACTGAAGACACCGACCTGGAACACGAACGGTTCTGCTCAGTCACGATCAGTGGAAGCGGCGCTCGGATCGCAGTCCGGGACTGGATCGATATGCCCCTGGCGCAGCTCGAGGAAAATATCATCCACTGGTTCGGAGACCACCAGACATACGGCGTGAACCTGGCCCGCGGTGGTTACGTACCGCTGACCCGCCTAGTACTCGCTACCGGCCGGTGGATCGAGCAAGGCGGTGGAGACCGCTCCTCCGGCGAGTACGCCCGATTCGACGACCGCAGCGCGCAACGTCCCGACGGTGTCCGCCGAGACCTCCTGCGCATCGCGCTCAAAAACCTACCGGTACCACCCGCGCTGTTCGGCCATCTTCTGACCCGCATTCGTACCGACGGGCACGTCGATGACGCCAGAGTCGCACTGCTACGCCTGGCCCTGGTCCGCCGAGCCCGCCTTGCCGACGAAAGGAACCGACCTGTGCCCGGACCCGGTCTTGACCCGGACAACCATGACCCCGCCTATCTCGCCGGACGGATCTTCGCCCAGTTGGAATCCATCCAGTACTATGCTTCCCAGATGGGCCGAGAAAAGGGTGATCGGCTCAACACCACCTTCGCCGACCGATATTTCGCCGGTGCCGTTGCCAACCCGAAGACCGCTCTTATACAGGGATGGCTTCTTGTTCATCCATGGCTCAAGAAGATTCGTCGAGACAGTATCGCCCGAGCAGTCGCTCTCGAAAATCAGCTGCATGGGCTCAACGAACTACTGGTAGCCAGCGGCGGATTCCCTGGTCGAGGAAATCCCGACGACCAGGCTATGTTCATTCTTGGCTATAGTCACCACCGGTCGGACTCAATGCGTCGAGGCGGCGCCGCCAACGCCGCGAAGACACCCGGCCCTGGATTTCCGCCGAACACTCCGGGGATGCCAGCGGATCCCGGCACACCCACCCCTTGATCAATATGCTGTCCTACCTGGCGTACTACAGCAGATTCCTGAAGCCCACTACCGCCGTCATTTCACCAACTGCCCCCAGGAGTGCAATTCATGGCCTTCAACCTTGATCCCGAGAAGAAGCACGACATGGTGCTGCTGTTCGACGTCACCGACGGCAACCCCAACGGTGACCCGGACAACGGAAACCGGCCCCGCACCGACGACGAAACCGGCCATGGCCTGGTCACCGACGTCGCGATCAAGAGGAAGGTCCGCGACACCATCGGCCTGGCCGCCGAAGCCGAAGGCCTCGACCTGACCCGCTACCAGATCTTCGTCGAAGCCGGCCACGCGCTGAACACCCGACTGGAAGAGTCCTACCTCGTCAAGGGACTCGAACTCGGCAAGAAGATCGACGATGCGAAAGCCGCGAAGGCCCGGGAATGGCTCGCCAACCGGTACGTCGACATCCGCCTGTTCGGCGCGGTCCTGTCCACCGGCAAGACCCAGTCGCTGGGGCAGATCCGCGGACCGATCCAGGTCGGCATGGCCCGGTCCCTCGACCCGGTCCTGCCCGTCGACCATGCGATCACCCGGGTCACCCAGACCACCCAGGCCGACATCGACAAGGGCGAACGCACCGAGATGGGCGGCAAGTGGACCGTCCCCTACGGCCTGTACCGGGCAGAGATCCACTACTCGGCGCCCCGAGGCCGCCAGACCGGTGTCAGCGCCGCCGACCTCGACCTGTTCCTGTGCACCCTGGTCAACATGTTCGACCACGACCGGTCCGCGACCCGCGGCGAGATGGCCACCCGTGGCCTGTACGTGTTCAGCCACCACAACGCCTTCGGCGTCGCACCGGCCCACACCCTCTCCGCCCGCATCACCGCCCGGAAGATCTCCGCGGGTGAACCGCGCAGCTTCGGCGATTACAAGATCGACGTCGATGACGCCGACCTGCCCGACGACGTGGCCCTCACCCGCGTGCTGGGATGAACCCCTCTGACTGGTGGCCCGGCGGGGACGCCCACGCCGGACGGCTTCCCATCTCCGCCCTGGAACACCACGCCTACTGCCCCCGCCAGGCCGCACTGATCCACCTCGACAACGTCTTCGCCGACAACATCGAGACGATGCGCGGCAACGTCGCCCACGCTCACGTCCACGAACCGTCCCCCGCCGTCCCCACCCCCCAGGGAAACCGGATCCGGCAGGTCACCGGCCTGCAGGTCTGGAGCGACCGGCTGGGCCTGTACGGGGTATGCGACGTCGTCGAGATCAGCTCGACCAGCGCAATCCCGATCGAGCACAAGGTTGGCCCCTACGTCCCCGGCGGGCCGGCCGATCTCCAGGCCGGCGCCCAGGCGTTGTGTCTGCGAGACATGCTCACGCTCGACGTCCCCTACGCCGAAGTGTTTTCCCACACCGACCGTCGGCGCCACCGCGTCGACCTCACCGACACACTCGCCACCCGAATCATCACCGCAGCCGAGCGGATGCGAGACATCCTCACCACCGCGGCCCTCCCCGAGGCCGTCGCCGACCGCCGCTGCCGACGATGCTCCCTACACCACGACTGCCTCCCCGAGCTGGCCAACGCCGCGGCGGGCACCCACGACCTGTTCACCCCACGACCCGCAGGACACTGGCATGGCTGAGCTCCTCAACACCCTCTACGCCACAACACCCGGAACCAGCCTGCACCTCGACGGCGACGCCGTACGCATCTGGCATCCCGACAACGACAAAGGCCGCCGCCTTCTCCCCCTCGTCCGCGTCGATCACATCGTCGTCTTCGGCGGCGTCACCATCACCGACGATCTCCTACAACGCTGCGCCACCGACCGCCGCTCCGTCACCTGGCTCACCGGCAACGGCCGCTTCCGCGCCCGCGTCGAAGGACCCACCGGCGGCAACCCCCACCTACGCATCGCCCAACACGATCACTTCCGCGACGACGAACGACGCCTCACTCTCGCCATGTCATACATAGCCGGGAAACTCCAGAACAGCCGCCAACTCCTCCTCCGCGCCGCCCGCGACGCCACCGGCACCCGCCAAACCGCACTCCGCGACACCGCCGCCCACCTCGCCGACGCCCTCCCCACCCTGCGTGACACCACCAACGTCGCCGAGGCCATGGGCGTCGAAGGACAGGCAGCCCGCCGCTACATCGCCACATGGCCGCACCTGCTCACCCCGCACGCGACCGTCACCGCCCCCGCCGGACGCACCAGCCGACCCGCCACCGACCCGGTCAACGCCGCCCTGTCCTTCGGCTACGGCATCCTGCGCATCGCCGTCCACGGCGCCCTCGACCACGTCGGCCTCGACCCCCACATCGGCTACCTCCACGGCATCCGCCCCGGCAAACCCGCCCTCGCCCTCGACCTCATGGAAGAATTCCGCGCCCTGCTCGTCGACCGCCTCGTCTTCACCGCCTTCAACCAGCGCCAGCTCACCGATGCCGACTTCGAACACCACCCCGGCGGCTCCTGCCAGCTCACCGAGTCCGGCCGGAAAAACTACCTCACCCTGTGGAGCCAGGCACGCGCCCGAACCTGGCCCCACACCCTCCTCACCCACGACACCCCCGCCGCCACCCTTCCCCTGCTCCAGGCCAGGATCCTCGCCCGACACCTCCGCGGCGACATCCCCCGGTACATCCCCTGGAGCCCTACCTGATGGACCTCCTCGTCACCTACGACGTAGACACCACCACCCCCGACGGCAACCGCCGCCTCCGTAAAGTCGCGAAAATCTGCGAAGGCCATGGCATCCGCGTGCAGAAATCCGTCTTCGAAATCGTCTGCACCGAACCCCAGCGCGTTCTCCTCGAACACAAAATCAGTCAGGTCATCGACGAGACCCTCGACAGCATCCGGATCTACCAGATGCCCCAGCACACCCTCGACAACGTCCACCACCTCGGCGCAGGCGTCCAACCCGTCCACCGCGCCGACCACATCATCTGACCGCCTCGGAACCCCAAGCACCTCCCCGACACCAGGCACCTCCCTAAGCCAGAAAGCACACAAAACGGTCAGAGACCCGGCCATAACAGTGACACTGGATCTTCTTCTACGAAGAACTCCCTGCTCAGACAGGGCAGCGCCGGGCGTCCGCGCCCGGCGAGGTTCCCAACCTCGAAGCCGTCCTCGGCGGCCTCGGCGCACTGGCCGCAGCGCCGGGCGTCCGCGCCCGGCGAGGTTCCCAACTGCAACACGGACAGGTTGGTGATCTGGTCGACGGAAGCAGCGCCGGGCGTCCGCGCCCGGCGAGGTTCCCAACAACACCGGCGGGACCATCCCAAAAAGTGATCACTTGCAGCGCCGGGCGTCCGCGCCCGGCGAGGTTCCCAACTACTGGCTGCGGAACGTCGCCCCAGCCGATCTGGGGCAGCGCCGGGCGTCCGCGCCCGGCGAGGTTCCCAACAACGAGAGGACGTTATGACCAGCCGTATAGATCAGCAGCGCCGGGCGTCCGCGCCCGGCGAGGTTCCCAACGCCCTGGAAGTCGACGAGATCGACGCTGCCGCGGCGCAGCGCCGGGCGTCCGCGCCCGGCGAGGTTCCCAACCTGGTCGCCTACGTGGTGCCCGCCGAGGGGGAGAGGCAGCGCCGGGCGTCCGCGCCCGGCGAGGTTCCCAACACCGGTTCGTTGACGAAATGCAGCCCGAATACGTCGCAGCGCCGGGCGTCCGCGCCCGGTGAGGTTCCCAACTGCACCGTTGACACATCCCCACTATTCGACACGGTCGAAGCAGCGCCGGGCGTCCGCGCCCGGCGAGGTTCCCAACGTCAACATCGCCGACGGATGGGCGCCGTCCTCGAACGCAGCGCCGGGCGTCCGCGCCCGGCGAGGTTCCCAACGAGGTGTACACCACCTCAGACACTCTCGATGTCGTCGCAGCGCCGGGCGTCCGCGCCCGGCGAGGTTCCCAACTCCGCGAGGAGGTCGGCGAGGGTGGTCAGGCCATCGGCGCAGCGCCGGGCGTCCGCGCCCGGCGAGGTTCCCAACGCCATCCTGCTGTACGGCGTCGCGACGAAGATCGAGCAGCGCCGGGCGTCCGCGCCCGGCGAGGTTCCCAACACCAGCTCCTCGGCGCCGGGGATGTCCGCTGGGAGCAGCGCCGGGCGTCCGCGCCCGGCGAGGTTCCCAACGACAGCTCCGAGATCGGCCCGCTCGGGGACCGGCCGGGCAGCGCCGGGCGTCCGCGCCCGGCGAGGTTCCCAACCCGATCTGCTGGTCGACATCGCCCCCGAGGGGGAGCAGCGCCGGGCGTCCGCGCCCGGCGAGGTTCCCAACACCTCGTGGCAGCAGGTCCAGGACTACGTCGAGCAGCAGCGCCGGGCGTCCGCGCCCGGCGAGGTTCCCAACCGCTCGACAGGTCGATCTCGTACAGGGCGCCGTCCAGCAGCGCCGGGCGTCCGCGCCCGGCGAGGTTCCCAACGATGGCGCACCGGCGCAGCTCGGCGTTGCGCTCGGCGAGCAGCGCCGGGCGTCCGCGCCCGGCGAGGTTCCCAACTACTCCGGCACCGAGACCGCCGCGAACATCACAGGCAGCGCCGGGCGTCCGCGCCCGGCGAGGTTCCCAACCCCGTGGTGGCGGCATCTGCCGCGATCGCGGCGGCGGGCCGTCGGGGGTCCATTTCCCACCGAGGACGATGCGCAGAAGGCGCTGATGGCCTCGTTAGCGGAGCTTCACGGCGGCGACTGGCTGGAAGAGGCCTGACTCGAACCCACGACCGACGGATTATGAGATCATCGGCAGCCTGTTCGCCGGTCTCCATGGACGTCCGCCGGTCCTGATCACAGGTACACCCGGTCGCCCCGCCGCTTCTTGATGATCGACGCCACAATATGGACAATACATCCTTTGAAGCCATAATCGCACCGATCTGGTCGCGCAACGGTGCAGGTCGACCGGCGTACACCAGATCGTCGATCATAGCCAAAGAGGCATAAGTTATTCGCCAGCTAGGAAACTCAGGCTAGTCCAGAACATCCGCCGCGGCTACGACGAACTCGACGTCGAGGCCGATTCTCACCCGATACTGTCGCCCGTTCTCACCGAGCTCGCCCGCGCCATCTGACCGCCCGGCCGGCCAGAGCCTCGCACGCCCTACCCCTCACAACGCAACAGCCTTGTGTCGAGGCCATGCCAGGGTGACGCGCTCGATGTCAATGTGGATGCCTGCGCCTGCGACGATGTCTCTGCCGAGGGCCGCGACGATGCCGTCTGCGATGGCACCAGCCCGGACCGTCGGTGCGCATGAATCGTATGCCCCGCCCCGTCCCACCAGCCGCGTCCGATGAACTTGGGCGCAGCTGCCCGTCATCCTCGGCCGCGGTAGCCCCCGGGACAGGCTGCCCGGATGGTGTCCAGTGAGGGGATCGGTGTTCAAACGGTGCGGCTGCCGCGATCCCCAGACAGGCAAGGATTACGGCGCCCGGTGTCCGAAACTGCCCCGGTCGGACCACGGTTCCTGGTTGTACATACACGACGTCCCACCCGGTCCCAATGGGCGGCGGCGGCGCACCACCGGCGGACCGTTCGAGACCGAGACGGAGGCCGAGGTCGCGTTGACCGGTTCCCTGGCCGAACTCCATGGCGGTGGGCGGCCCGACGACACCGGGCTCACCGTCGCCCGCTACCTCGACGACTGGCTCGATGGAAAGGCGAGTCTCGCCGCGTCCACCCGCCGCTCGTATGAGGAGCACGTCCGCCTCTATCTCAAACCCGGCCTGGGACACCTCAGACTCGCTGACCTGCGCGACCACCACATCGAACAGCTCTACGCCGCCATGCGGCTCATCGGCCGGGATCTGCACGGCAGGAAACGCTCACCCCTGCTCGTCCGCCTCCTCGAAGTCCGCAAAGACGACCCCAACCACCGCCGGCCCCTCAGCGCCTCCCGGCTACGCCGGGTGCACGCCACCACCATGAGCGCGCTCAACAGCGCCGTGAAACGTAAGAAACTTGGCGTCAATCCGGCCGAACACGTCGAACTACCCAAGGCCCGCAAGCCCCGACCGCTCGTCTGGACCGCACCGCGGATCGCCGCCTGGGAACGCACCGGTAAACGGCCCTCCCCCGTCATGGTCTGGACCCCGCAGCAGGCCGGTGCCTTCCTCGACTTCACCGTCGCCGACCGCCTTTACCCACTGTGGCATCTCATCGCCCACCGCGCCCTACGTCGCGGTGAAGCCGTCGCCCTCGGCTGGACCGAAATCGACATCGACGACGACAGTATCTACATCCTCGACAACCTCCCCGGATCCGTTTCCGGCGCCGACGACAACCTCGACCTGGACGGCGACGAATACACCGAACCCAAAAGCGACGCCGGCTACCGTACTGTCAGCCTGGACCCGGCTACAAAAAACGTCCTCACCACCTGGCAGGCGCGCCAAGACGAGGAACGCGCCGCTTACGGTAAGGCCTGGGTCGACAGCGGACGGATGTTCACTCATCCCGATGGCAGCAGGCTCACCCCCAACGGCGTCTCGCAACGCTTCGAACGGCTCATCACCCGATTCGCCACCATCCGCCATGAGCACGCCGAACACAGCTGGACCGTCGACCAGCTCGCCGCCCGGCATTTCATGCCCGAAGACGCCATTCAGACCGCGCTCGCCTTCGGCCCCCTGCCCCCGATCCGACTGCACGACCTGAGGCACACCGCCGCCAGCCTCACCTACCGGGCCACCAAGGACCTCAAGGTCGTCTCCGAACTCCTCGGACACTCCTCCGTCCACTTCACCGGCGACGTCTACACCTCGGTCTTCGCCGACGCGGATCGCGCCGCGGCCAAAGCCGCCGCCGACATCGTCCCCCGCCGACACCCACCCGGCCAGGTGGAACCCGACAGCTTGGACGACCCCACACCACCCCCCGCCAACGGACCTGGCCTCGACCTGTAGGACACCCCGGGTCAGGTTCGCAGCAAACTCCGGTCGCACCGACCGCATCGGCTCTTGATCCACCAGCAGCGCGGGAGGCCACACCAACCGCGCACGGTCAAGATCGGTCAAACAGCCGGTAGACCAGGCCATCCCCACGACCGCGGCGGGGCCGCCGAGGGCCACCAAGAGCTCGTCCGCATCGACCGGCACCGAGGCACCCTCACCAGCCACGGCCACTCTCCGCAACCAGCGGAGGAGGCTCGGAAAATGGTTGCGGTCGCAACGTCACCAGCACGTCACCACCAGGGCCCGTTGTTGATCTCCACGGCCACCTGGCCGCTGCAAAAGGCCAGGTCAGGAGGGGTGGGGCGGGTGGGGCTCGAACCCACGACCGACGGATTATGAGGACTATCCGGCTATGCGGTGTGCTGAGCTGCATCGACGCACGTCACGCGCGACCGTGAACGTCGAATACTCCTCTGTACAGAGATCCGTCTGGTTGCAATCCTGTCGAGGAGATCACACCACCCAGCGGTGGTCACAGACCGGCGCGGCCGTGGCCGGTCCGGGGCACGGCCCTGCCGCGGAGGGGCGCCCCGACGGCGGCTGCGGCTTCGACGCGGTCGCGTTGCCTTGCGATGCGCATCCACGCGAGCCCAGGATCTACGCTGGGATCGGATGGTCGCGTCCCACCGACGTCTTGGACGCGTGACGACTCATCCGCCCGGGAGGCGATGGTGACGACGGCCTTGCCAGAGGACAGCTGGCTGCGCGACCTGCGCCCGCAGCCCGCGCGCGTGACGGCAGCCGAGTACGAGGCGCTGTCGGAGGAGATCGCCCGGTCGATCGAGATCGTCGACGGTTACATCATCTTCTGTGAGGCTCCCGCCCCGGACCACCAGACCGCGGGACGGCGGCTCGCCAACCTGCTGGAGCGGCACGCCCGGAACGCCGTGAAGTCAGGCCGGTACGGCTGCCTGACGGTCAACAACGACGTCGACCTGCGGCTCCGCGACATCCCCCTGCTCAACCGCCGGCCCGACGTCATCCTTTACCGCTGCCTCGATCGTGACCGCGGCGAACGGCTCCGCGCCGAACACGCCCTGCTCGTCATCGAGATCGTCTCGCCCGGCTCAGAGACCCAGGACACCACCGACAAGCTCGGCGAATACGCCCGCGCCGGCATCCAGCACTACTGGATCATCCGACTCGACAACGACGGCGTCACCAGCATCGAACGCTACGCCCTCGACCGCGCCAGCATGCTCTACAAACACCTCGGCACCCTCATGAAAGACGAGGCCGGCGGACCACCGGAAATCACCAACCCCATCCCGATCACCATCACCTGGGATGACCTGGCTTTCTGAGCGTCCCGACAGGTCGACAGGACCAATTTTGGCCCTCCCAGTCATTTGTTACAAGCCGTGCGAGACGATCTTGGCACGGTTGGATGTCGCGGATCAGCGTGGCGCCATCGCTTCACTCGTCCCGGGGGTGCGGGAGTTCGGCCCGCCGGGGGTCCCGCGGGTCGAGGAAATCGAGGATCCCAAGCCGTCGGTCGGCGAGGTGCTGGTCGCTGTCGAGGTGGCCGGGGTCGGCTACGGCGACGTCATCGTGCGGTCCGGCCGGTATCCGTTTCCGAAGCCGTACATCCCGGGCCTGGAGGTTGGCGGCCGGGTCGCCGCCGTCGGACCGGACGTCGATTCGTCGCTGACCGGCAAGCGGGTGGTGGCGAGCACGGCTGGGATGACCGGCGGGTACGCGGAGCTGGCCCTGGCCGAGGCCGACAGCGTCTACGAGGTGCCCGAGGGGCTCACCCTCGGGTCCGCTGTGGCGGTGTTCCAGGCCGGCGCCATCGCCGTCGGCCTGGTGTCGGCCATCCAGGTCCGGCCCGACGAGTCCGCTCTGATCACTGCGGCGGCGGGCAGGATCGGCTCGCTTCTGGTGCAGCGGGCCAAGGCTGCCGGGGCCGCGACCGTGATTGCTGCCGTGGGCAGTCCCGCGAAGGCGGACGTCGCGGTCGAGTTCGGGGCCGATGCCGTCGTCGACTACACGACGCCCGGCTGGGTGGCGAAGGTGCGCTGGGCGGTCCGGGCTGACCCTGGAGTCGGCCAGGACATACCCGATGGCCGGAACTGCCCTGGTCGGCTTCGCCTACGAGGGTGTCGCGTCGAAACCGGCCTGACGGCCGGCGGCGGGAAACGCGCCCACGTCGAGGACCCGGCCTTTGCGACCCGGCCCCCGCGGACCCGGCCTCTGCGACCCGGCCTCTGCGACCCGGCCTCTGCGACCCGGCCCCCGCGGACCCGGCCCCCACGGGGACAGCCGGCACCGCCGAGCGCCACCACGCCCGACGGCGCCACCCGGCCGACGGCGCAGCGGGCCTCCCCGGGCCCCGGGACAGCACGGGACACCCGCCGCCTCATCGGCCACCACGCCACCGGCCACCACGCCACCACGCCATCGGCCATCGGCCATCGGCCATCGGCGACATTCCCGGCTGGAAGTTCGGCCGCGGTGGGGCGTAGGCAGGGGCGGTCGGTGGTGCGCAGTAGGCATGGCCGGCCATGCCGGCGCAACCACTGCGGGACCTTGTCGAGCCAGGCTGGGCGCATGCCCTCGAACCGGTGGCGGGGCAGATCAGCGCCATGGGCGACTTCCTGCGGGCGGAGATCGCCGCCGGGCGCGGCTACCTGCCGGCCGGCCCGCATGTCCTGCGGGCCTTCCAGCAGCCGTTCGACGACGTGCGGGTGCTGATCGTCGGACAGGATCCCTACCCGACCCCGGGAATGGCCATCGGCTACAGCTTTGCGGTGGCACCCGAGGTGCGCCGGCTGCCGGGCAGTCTGCTGAACATCTTCCAGGAGCTGTGCGCGGACGTCGGCGTGCCGAGGCCCTCGACCGGCGACCTGACCGGCTGGACGCGCCAGGGGGTGCTGCTGCTGAACCGGGCGCTGACGACGGCGCCGCGCCAGCCCGGGCTCGCACCGGGGCAAAGGCTGGGAGCCGGTCACCGAACAGGCCATCCGGGCGCTGGCCGGGCGGGGCAGGCCGCTGGTCGCGATCCTGTGGGGTGCCGAGGCCCGCAGCCTGCGGCCGTTCCTGGACGGTGCCGCGACCATCGAGTCCGCCCACCCGTCACCGCGGTCGGCCGACCGGGGCTTCTTCGGGTCCCGGCCGTTCAGCCGGGCCAACGACCTCCCGCGCCGCCAGGGTGCCGAGCCGGTCGACTGGAGCCTCCCGTGACCCGCCCGCCGCTCGGCCCGGAAGCTCCGGGACACGGCGCCTGACCGTGGCCGACACCGGCGCCCCGGCAGACGTGAGATGCCCTGCCCCGCGGGCTGCGGTCCGGGAGGGTGCCGGTCAGCGTTGCGCGGGGGCACCGGCGGGGGTGGGGCCGCGGCGCAGGGCGGCGCGGACGAGGAGGCCGGCGGCGAGGGCCCAGAAGGCGGCGCCGACGCGGGCGAGGGTGACGCCGCTGGCCGCGACGACGAAGGTGACGACCGCGGCCTGCCGCTCGGCCGGGTCGGCCAGGGCCGACGTCAGCGCCGAGGCGAGTGTGCCGACGAGGGCGAGGCCCGCGAGGGCCGTGGTGACGCCGGTGGGGGCGGCGGCCGCGACCGTCACCAGGAGCGTGGACAGCAGGGCGAGGGCGAGGAAGGTCCAGGCGGCGAGGTGGGCGACGACCCAGCGTCGTCGCGGGTCGGGGTGCGCGTCGGGGCTCGCGGCGAGCGCCGCGGTGATCGCGGCCAGGTTGATCGCGTGGCCGCCGGCGAACGCGCCGAGAACGGTGCCGACCCCGGTCACCGTCATCGCCTCCCGCCAGGGGACCGCATACCCGTAGGAGGACAGCACCGCGACACCCGGCACGTTCTGCGAGGCCATCGTGACGACGTAGAGCGGAACCGCGAGCGAGAGCATCGACGCCCAGTTTAGCGTCGGTGCCGTCAGCGCGACCCGGGGCAGCAGCGGCCTGTCGGGCCCGCCGTGCCGGCCGAACCAGATCCCGACCGCCACCACCGCGGCGGCGAACGCCGCCGGCACCGCCCAGCGCGGCGCGACCCGCAGCAGCACCAGCCACACCACGACCTCCGGCGCGACGAGCGCCGGATGGTCCACCAGCCCGTGGACGGGCACGAGGCACAGCGAGAGCAGGACACCGGCGAGCATCGCCTGCGCGATCGGCGCTGGGATCGCGGCGATGAGCGTCCCGAGGCGGGGCCACAGCGCGGTCAGCAGGATCAGGCCGCCGAGACCGCGAAGGCCCCGACCGCCGCCGCCCAGCCACCGTCGACCGCGCCGGTCGAGGCGAGTAGCGCCGCGCCCGGCGTCGACCAGGCGAGCAGGATCGGCATCCGGTGCCGGCGGCTGAGCCACAGCGTCCCGAGCGCCTGGGTGACGGTGACGGCAAGCAGGCCCGAGGCTGCCTGCGCGGGGTCCGCCCCGACCGCCCGCAGCCCGGCCAGCACCACGACGGCCGTGCTCGCGAACCCGACCAGCGCCGTGACGGCGCCTGCGCTGACCAGATGGGTGCCCCGAACCCCCGAAGCCGCCTCGCCGTCCGCGGGATCCGGCGGATCCGACCGGCCTGAACCGCCGTCGCTCACGGTGACAGCGGGATCGGCGCCGACGGTAGGTCCGGAAGGTCACGATCGCGCTGTTCCATCCCCGGAACACTACTGTCGGCCGTTCGGCGGCGGACCATGAAAACGGACCGCGGATACGGCACCCGTCACGAGGCCACGGCCGCCACCGGCACCCGGCCGCGGGTGACCAGCCCGGCCCCGGGCTCTCCCGGGGCGCGAGCGGTGGGGGTGTGGGGCGGCGGGATCGTCCGCTCACACGAAGTTCCCGTCTCCACAACCTGGCGCCCTGGAAGGTGCTGCCCGACGGACGTTCGCCGGACAGCGTCACGACCGGGCGTCCCCACCCCTCCGATGCCCAGGCCCGCCGGGAGGCGCTGCACGTCCTGTCACTGCACGTCCTGTCACTGCACGGCCTGTCACTGCACGGCCTGTAGTGGGAGGATGCCGCGGTCCGGACGCGGGAAGGTGGTGCGCCGGGCCGCCGGGCCGGGCCATCCGGTCATCCCCGCGCGGGATCCGAGGGTCAGCATTCGGCGAAGAAGGCGAGCATGTCGGCGGCGAGCCGGTCGGGAACCTCCACCGCGGGGAAGTGCCCGCCCTCGTCGTGCACCGTGGAGCGCACCACGCGGCACAGCCGTCCGACGAACTCGGGCGGGGGCGGGCGAAGGTCATCCAGGCCGTTCCCGAAACGCCCGAACGCGGTGGGGGCGAGGACCCGGTCACCGACCGTCATGCCCTCCTGGACCTGGCGGTTGTCGTGGAAGTCGCGCAGCGTGCTCCCGACGCAACCGGTGGCCCAGTAGAGCGTGAGCGTGGTCAGCAGGAACTCCCGGGACACTCGGGGCACCCGGCCTTCGGCGCAGTCCGACCAGGCACGCCACTTCTCCAGCAGCCATGCGGCCAGCCCGGCGGGCGAGTCGGTCAGCCCGTACGCGAGGGTCTGGGGCCGGGTGGACGCGATCGCGTGATAGCCGCCTTCGGTCAGCGACCACCGTTCGCCGGCGTCCAGATACGCACGCTCGGCCGGGGACAGCGGTGTCGGGTCGACGGCCGGGTCCAGGACGGGGTCGAGTTCGAGATCGGTCAGGTACAGCCCGGCCACCGTGTCGGGATGGTCGAGTGCCAGGAAGGTGCTGACCCCGGAACCGAAGTCGCTGCCCGCGGCCAGGTACCGGGGATAGCCGAGCCCGGTCATCAGGTCGTGCCAGACACGCGCGGTGTCCCGCAGCGTGTGTTCCCCGGCCGGACGCTCGGAGAAGGGATACCCGGGCAGGGACACGGCGACGACATCCCGCGCGGGAGCGTCGATGCCGTACGCCGCGGGGTCGCGCAGGCGGTCGACGAGCGGGAGCATCTCCACGAAGCTGCTCGGCCAGCCGTGGGTCAGGATGACCGGCGGACCGTCGGCCCCCGGCACCCGATGATGGACGTAGTGCACCCGCAGCCCGGACACCTCGGCGACGAACTGGTCGTACCCGCCGTTGATTCTCTCCTCGGCCGCACGCCAGTCGAAGGTGGCCCAGTCGGCGAGCATTCCCTGGAGGAACGCCAGGTCGGTGCCCTGGGACCAGGCCGGGCCGGGGGCCGGTTGCGGCCAGCGCACCCGCGCGATCCGCTGCCGCAGTCCGGTCAGGACGTCCTCGGGCACCCGGATCCGGGACGGTGTGATCAGCACGCGGTCCGTCCGGCCCGGGCGAGCACCCGTTCCAGGGCCGCCACCCGGGCCGGGTCGCTCAGGGCCCGCAGGCAGAAATCGCAGATGTTGGTGAACCGCGCGTCGGCGAGGTCCTGGAACTGCGGATCCTCGGCGACCATGGTCCGGAAGTAGGCTGGGGACTGCGGGTCGTGGAAGGCGTGCACGAGCCGTTCCCGCCGGGCCTGCTCCGCCGGGTCCGATCCCGGGCCGCGCACGGGCCCCAGGAACACCGGCGTCCGCTTCATGTCGTCGACGCCGATGTCGAGCTGGCAGCATGCATAGGCGTCACCGGTGGCGTGCACGGTGGTGGTCAGATCGTCGCAGTCGGGCAGCTCGGTGACCGGACGTCCCCGCCAGATCCGGTGCATCTCCCGGGCGCGGCCCCGATCGAGCAGCTCGAGCACCACGAACGGCTCGCCGGCCGCGATCAGGGCCGCCCTGATCTGCTCGTCGGCCTGTTCGTCGGCCGAGGTGCAGAACTGGATCTCGGTGGCCAGGCCGCTGGCCCGGGCCGCCCGGGCGGCGTTGATCGGTCGCTCCACGGGGAAGTACCGCATGTGGTGGACGTCCGCGCTGAGGGACAGGCCGTGGATGCCGGCCTCGACGAAGGGCCGCAGTCTGGCCTCGGCCTGGGCGGGGTTGCGGGCCCAGAAGGCGTTGGACTCCACGTCGACGACATAGCCGAGCCGGACGCCGTGGGCGATGGCCTGGCACATGACCTGTGGGTAGAGGAAGACCTCGCCCCCGCTGAAGGTGACGTGTCGCTTCCCGGTGCGCTGCCCCTGCTCGAGTACGGACCGGACCTCGTCGAGGGTCAGCCGCTCCCGGCGGGTCGGATTCGACTCCACAATGCAGTGATCGCACGCAAGATTGCAGGTCAGAGTGTAGTTGATGACCATTCTCTGGGTCGGGGGGAAACGGTCCCAGATCGCGATGCCGCCGGCCACATCGGCCCCCACGTCATTCTTGGCCCCCGTGTCATTGGCGCTCCGTGTCATTGCCCCCCCACGTCGGTCCACCCGAAGCACGTCCTTCTCCTTTGGCACGGTAGCCAGCGGGGAGCGAAACGTCCACCATTTTTTCTCCTGCAACCATCTCGGGTCGGGACTGATGCGCTCGGGCATCATGGTGGCACCGGCCCGAACGTCGGCTGAAAGAGCCTGGTGGGCGGGCGGGATCGGTAGGGTCCCGGTGTCGCGTAGAAGACGGCGCCCTTGACGTTCGATTCGAGGCGTAGGTACCGTCGGGACCAAGTTGGCTGGGGCGGACCGGTTGGCGGTAAACGCTCCACGGACCTTCTGGCTGTCGGCCGTCCGTGGAGGCGCGCTCCGCGCTCTTGAACCTCGATCTGGCAGATTGTCATGGAGGAATTATGGGCGTGGACGTTCGTCGTGTCCTGAACTCTTTTGTTCCCCGGCGGCAGGCCTGGGCCCGGCTGGACGAGACCGTCCAGGACACGGGCCTGGCCGATGACACCACCGGAGTCCTCAATCCCGACTTCCTGGCCCTCGGCCTGGGCGCCACCAACATGATGGGAATGCTCTGGTCGCTGGCCCTGGGCCGGCGGGTGGTGGGCGTCGAGCTGCGGGGTGACCCCTCGCTGGGCGTGCACTGGAACATTCGCGAGGACCTTTACCACCACCTCGGCCTGATCGACCAGATGATGCTCGAGCGCTACGGCGAGGCGGGTATCCCCCGCCGGGGCGACGGGAGCCTGTTCATCCTGGCCGAGTGCTTCTACCGGCCGGACACGCCCGCCGGCGCCGTCACGGCCGACGAGGTGGTCAGCGGATTCCTGGACGCGCTGGTCGGCGAGCCCGCGCGGATCGGCGGCCGGATCTTCCACACCGAGTTCATCGACGACCGTTGGAAGGACGGGAAGCCGCACCGCACGGTGACCGTGCTGACGCCGCCGGAGCCCCCGCGCCGGCCCGACCCCACCCGGGTGGGGCGCAGCACCCTCGAGGCGCTGGAGGGGCCCTCCACGTTCCAGAGCGCGGCCTCCGAGGTGATGGTGCTGATGCGCCGCTACCTCGAAGGGGTCGAGCGGATGGACCTGGCCCGGGGCGTCACGCCGCGGGTGCGGTTGTTCCTGTCCCACCGGGTGGTCACCACCGGGACCGGGAGCGACGCGGGCTATCTGAAGTGGCTGCGCCGCGAGGAGGGATTCGGGGACGCCTCCGGCGGTCGCAAGTCCATCCGCATCGAGCAGGTAAGGGAGCTGGACTACAACGGCAGGTTCCACCGCGTGCGGGTGCCGGGCAGCAAGGTGATCGACATCGGGATTCCCGAGCTGTTCATGATCGCGCAGGGTTTCAACAGCACCGACGCCGACCGCCTAGGCTTCAGGCAGGAGGACGTGCTGGTGGACCACCACGACGGCCGCGGGCCGGTCGTGGCGCAGGCCGACTACCTCGCCGGCCTGCTGGAGGTGCTGGTCGACGGCCGGCTGCGGCGCAGGATCGCCTCCGACTTCGACAAGGAGGGCAACGAGTACTGGGTGCGGCAGATCGCGGTGGGGCATGAGGACGACGCCGAGGTCGGCTGGATCCTGGTGCAGGTTCCCGACTACAAGACGTTCGACCCGATCCTGTCCGGCCTGGTGCCGCCCGGTACCTACCGCAAGTCCAAGCAGTACCGGGCCGGCGTGCAGCACCTGATGCGGGAGTTCTACCTGGACCAGGTCTCGCAGATCTGCGAGATGCCGGTGTCGGAACTGGAGAGGATCCAGATGCCGTACGGTCCGAAGCTGTTCAGCCTGGTCGAGCGGGCCGGGGTGGACGCCCAGGTCGCGGCCAACGGGGTCGTCGCCGGGGACACCTTCGGCAACGGCCATTTCCTCACCAGCGGCGGCGCCATCACGGGCATGATCGGTCACGGGCACCGCGTCAAGCTGTACTGGGAGGCCCGGGACGCCGGAGTGCCCCACGAGCAGGCCATACGCGGCCTGGCCGACGGCATCAAGCAGGACACCGACGACTGGTTCGCGGTGAGCGCGCAGGAGTTCAGCACCGCCCTGCCGATCAACTTCGGCTCCGAACGGATCGCCACGATCGAGGCGGCCGGCGGACACCGGTCGTCCGCCCGGGCGACCACGATCGACGCCACCCGCCGTCACCGGCACACCCTGGTGCCGCTCGACCCGTCGGACTGGCGCCGGTTGCTGGTGCGCAGCGGGCGGATGCACGCCCTGGCCCTGCCCCCGATCCCGATGACCCACCCGGTCGTGCGCGGCGGTGGTGGGCTGCCTGATCCTGCCGACGCCCAGCAGGACGGTGCTACGGCCGGGATGGGGGCCGGGATGGGCGGTTGCATGGTCCAGCCGGGCGGTGCCATGGGCGGGATGGACGGTGCGATGGCCGAGGTGGCAGCTCAGTGAGCATCTTCCAGCCGAAGGGCGACTCGTTCGGGAGCCTGAACGAGACCGTCCAGTCGCGGCGCCTGATCGTGAGCCGCTACCGCAGCCTGCGTGAACGGCAGTGGGCCCTGCTGGTGCTCTGCACCGGCGCCCTCGCCATCGTGATCGACACCTCCATCGTGAACGTGGCCCTGCCCTCCATCGGCCAGGACCTGGGGTTCTCCGCCGCCGGGCTCTCGTGGGTGGTGAACGCCTATCTGATCCCGTTCGGCGGACTGCTCCTGTTCGCCGGACGGCTGGGCGACCTGGTCGGCGCCAAGCGGATGTTCCTCGCCGGAATCGCGCTGTTCACGCCGGCCTCCCTCGTCTGCGGCCTGGCCCAGAACCCGGAGACGCTGGTCGCCGCCCGTTTCGTTCAGGGGGTGGGGGGTGCGCTGGCGGCGGCTGTCGTGCTCGGTCTGGTCGTCTCCACCTTCCCCAACGCGATCGAGCAGGCCAAGGCGATCGGCCTGTACGCGTTCGTCTCCTCCGCCGGTGCCGCCCTGGGGCTGCTGCTCGGGGCCTGGATCACCGAGGCGCTGAGCTGGCACTGGACCTTCTTCATCAACGTTCCGTTGGGCCTGCTGGTCCTGCCGCTCGGCGCGCGGCTGGTGGACGACGAACGAGTGGTGCTCGACGACCGCAGCATCGACGTCCCGGGCGTCCTGCTGATCACGAGCGGACTGATGCTCACGGTCTACACGATCGTGCGCTTCGCCGACGGCGCGACACCGCTGACCTGGGCGCTGGTGGGGATCAGCGCAGCCCTGCTGGCGGCCTTCGTCGTGCGGCAGCGGACGGCCCGCAATCCGCTCGTCCCGTTGTCGATCTTCCGGGCGCGGAACGTCGCCTGGGCCAACATGGTGCAGGCGCTGATGATCGCCGGCATGGGCGGCATGTTCTTCCTCGGGACCCTATACCTGCGCCAGGTGCTGGGGCTCAGCGCCATGGAGGTCGGGCTGGCCTTCCTGCCCACCGCCCTCATGGTGGCCGTGATCTCCCTCAAGGCGACGCCGCGACTGATGGAGAAGATCGACCCCAAGACCGTGCTGGTGCCCGGCCTCCTGCTCATCACCGCGGGCCTCGCCCTGCTGGCCGTTGCTCCGGCGGACGGTGACTACTGGCGCGACGTCCTGCCCGCCATGGTGCTTCTGGGCGCCGGCGCCGGCCTCGGGTACCCGTCCTCCCTGACCATGGTGATGGCCGATGCCACCGCCGCCGACCGGGGACTGCGCTCCGGGCTTGTCAACACCACCCAGCAGGTCGGACCGGCGATCGGCCTGGCCGTCCTGGCGACCGTGGCCGCCGACCGCACCACGACGCTCGTCTCGCGGGGGAGCACGCACGCCGAGGCCCTGACCGGCGGATATCACCTGGCCTTCTGGATCGGGAGCGGGGCCAGCCTGGTCGCGCTGGTGCTGACGGTGCTGTTCCTCAGGCCGGCGGTGCCGACGAGCGTACCGAAGACCCTCGACCGGGCCCGGGCCTCGCAGCGTCTGACCCAGGACCACACCGGCCTGTCCGACCCGGATTTCCTGGCTCTGGGCCTGGGCGGAACCAACATGATGGCCATGCTCTGGTCGGTGGCCATGGGCAGGCGTGCAGTGGGAGTGGAACTGCGCGGCTCGCCCTACGTGTCGGTGATGCGCTGGACGATGCGCGAGGAGATCTACCACCACCTCGCGATGATCGATTCGATGATGCTGGAGCGGTACGGCGAGGATCTGCTGCCGCGCCTCGGCGACGGCCGGCCGTTCAGACTGGCCGACTGCTTCTTCTCCCGGCACACCAGGGCAGGATCCGTGCGGGGCGACGAGGTGGTGACCGGCTTCGAGTCGGACGCGCACATCGGCGGTCTCGCCCGGCACTACGAGACCATCGACGACCGCTACCGGGAGGGCCGGGCGCATCGTGAGATCAACGTCCTCGACCCCCTGGAGGGCCCGGAGGGGCTCGACCCCGCGGCGTTGGAGCACGACCTCTCGGACGTGCTGGGCAGCCAGTCGATGTTCCAGGTCGGGGCCGAGGAACTGCTCGTCATGCTCCGCCGGTACCTGGAGGGGCTGGAACAGATCGACCGGGACCGGGGCGAAGCCCTGCCGCGGGTGCGCGTCCTGCCCTACCACCGGGTCGCCACGTCGGAGTCCTCCGACCGCGAGCGCCGGTGGCTGCCCTCGGCGCTGCGCCGGACCCCGGTCGCGGAACGGGGCTTCGAGCGCACGGCGGACGGCCGGGTGCGGGTCCGGGTCGAGGCCGTGCGCGAGCTGGACTACCGGGGTGCCTTCCGCCGTGTGCGGGTGCCGTACAGCGAGACGGTCGACCTCGGCACCCCCGGGCTGATCATGATTGCCGAGGGGCTGGACAGCCCGGACGCGGCCCGGCTGGGATTCCGTCAGGAGACGGTGTGCGTGGACCGGGGCGACGGGCGGGGCCCTGTGCCGGCCGAGGCCGACTTCCTGGTCGGCAACGTCGACATCTACCTCGCCGACCGGATCCGTGTCCGTCGCGCGTCGGAGTTCGACCAGGCGGGCAACGAGTACTGGGTCCACCAGCGGTGCGTGGGGCACGAGGAGGACGCGCAGATCGGCTGGACGATGCTGGAGGTCCCGCCGTACAAGACGTTCGACCCGATCCAGGCCGGCCTGGTCCCGGCCGGGACGCCGAAGGACTCCAAGCCCTACTTCGCCGGGCATCAGTTCCTGCTCCGGCGCTACTTCCTGGACCAGACGGCACAGCTGACGGAGATCCCACGCCGGGCCATCGAGTACAACCAGCTCTCCTACGGCCCCAAGCTCTTCACCGTGACGGAGCGGATCGGGCTCGACGCCCTGGTGGCCGCGAACGCGGTCGTGGCCGGTGACTCCTTCGGCAACTCCCACCACCTGACCAGCGGCGGCATCAACACCGGCATGCTCGGTCACGGCCTGCGGGTGCTGCGTTACTGGCAGGCCAGGGAGTCCGGTAGCAGCGCCAGCGACGCGGCGCGTGACCTGGCCGACGGGATCAGGGCGGACACCCGGGCGCTGATCGACCTGTGCGAGCAGGACTTCCGAGCGGCGCCGCCCGCGGCGCCCCCGAGGAAGCAGCAGCGACTGCTGGCGGGAGCCACCCGTCAGCGGCGTTCGATCTTCCCGCAGCGCTACCCGGACGAGTGGAGCCGCATCCAGCTCCGCACCGGCAAGATCTTCGCCTACAACCTGCCCATGCTCGATCCCGAGCACCCCGACACCCGCGAGGCCCAGCCGGTCGGCGCCATGTCGGGTGCCCCGCCGTCCGCCAGCGAGCGGAAGGACCCGCTCGGCGCGGCTCGGGCATGAGGCGAGGCATGGTCCCACCGGGCTACGGACCGGCTCCCACCCCGCAGGAGCTGGCGGACGAGTACGACATCTGCGTGGTGGGCAGCGGGGCGGCGGGTTCGGTCGTCGCCTGGCTGCTCGCCCGGGCCGGGCTGTCGGTGGCCGTGGTGGAGCAGGGTGGGTTCGTCACGGACGAGGACAGCTACGACGACGTGCTGGCCGCGGGGGAGTCCGCCTGGGTGCGGCAGGAGAACGGCACCTGGGCCAAGGTGGGCTCACCCTGGACGACCTGCAACGTGGGTGGCGGCACGCTGTTCTTCGGGGGGGTCCTGTTCCGCCACCGCCCGCTCGACTTCGACCCGGAGACCGTTCTGGGCCGGGCCGACCTGCCGCTGCGCTGGCCGCTTGAGCCGGCGGAGCTGACGGACTACTACGACGCCGTCGAGGATCTGATCGGCGTCGCGGGTGTCGCGGACGGCGACCCCAGCCTGCCGGTCCGGTCCAGGCCGTATCCGCTGCCCCCGGTGGCCACCACGGCGGAGGGGCGGCGGCTGACGGAGGCCGCGAGGTCCATGGGCTGGGCACCGTTTCCCACCCCCCTGGGCGTCAACAGCATCGAGTACCGCGGTCGCCCGGTGTGCGCCGCGGATGCCCCCTGCATCTCACGGCGCTGCCCGATCCACGCCAAGGGGGACGCGCTGGACCGCTTCCTGCGGCCGGCGATGGCCGCGGGCGCACGCCTGTTCACCGGGCTGAAGGCGGAGGCCCTGCTCGGGGACGCGCGTCGCGACGCCACCGCGTTGCGGTGCGTCCGGATGCCGGACGGCGAGCGCGTCGTCCTGCGGGCCCGGCACTTCGTGCTGTGCGCGAACGCCGTGCAGACTGCCGCGCTGCTGCTGCGTTCGACCACCGTGCGGCATCCGGCCGGGCTGGGCAACTCACACGACATGGTCGGCCGGGGGCTCTGCTTCAAGATCGGTGAATATCTGGTCGGGTACTGCCACGAGCCGACCTCGGCGCCCGCCCGCAGCCGGCTGATGGGCCTGGGACCCATCTCCACCTGCTGCGTGACCGACCTCTACCAGGACCCGGCGGCGCCGGGCGGGCTGGGTGGCCTGCTCTACGAGAACCGGCCCGAGCGGACCTACCGGTTACGGGACACCGAACACCTGCTGCGGATCGAGGCGCTGGTACCGGACGAACCCCAACCGGGCAACCGGGTCCGGCTGGGGCCGGGGACCGACGCCCACGGCGTGCCCGACGTCCTGATGGACTACCAGGCCCATCCGCGCGACCTCGCCCGCTCCGAGTACATGCTCGGGCAGGGCGAGGCGCTGCTGCGGGCCGCCGGCTGCGACGTCATCGTGCGGGAGGCGTCCGGGTGGGCGCTCGGCAGCGGGCACCTGCACGGCACCTGCCGCATGGGTGAGGACCCGGCCACCAGCGTGACCGGGCCCGACGGCCGCCTGCACGACGCGGACAACGTCTTCGTAGCCGACGGCGGCCTGTTGCCGTTCCCCGGCGGGGTCAATCCGACGCTGACCATCCAGGCGCTCGCGCTACGGGTGGCCCATCGGCTCCTCGCGGAGCGCTACGCCACCGGTCGCGTCCCGATCGGGGAACTGGTCGGGCCGAGCGTGACCGCGGCGAACCGGTCGCCGAGGTAGTCCGCCACCTGCTCCAGACGGGCGACCTGGTACGGATGCCGCCGGGCGCCGACCACCACCGTGCGGGGGGAACAGCCGAGTCGGTCCGGGAGATCCCGGTACACCCGGTGCACCAGATGTCCCGACCGTCCCTCCGCCTCGGTCAGCGGAAACCGCAGCACGCCGACGGCGTCCAGCCCGCCGTCCTGCACCGACCAGGCCAGTACCCCGGCGAGCAGGACGTCGATCCAGTAGCGCTGGAAGGTCCGCCGTAACAGCGGCACGTGCGATCCCCACCGGGCCGCCAGTACCGTGGTGTCGCCGTGCACCACCTCCTCGCCGACCCGCACGTGGGTCCGCCCGCCGTGGGCCTGGAAGAGATAGGCGTAACGGGCGGCCAGGTCACTTTGCAGGCCGGCCAGGTAGAGGGTATCCCCGTGCCGGACGCCGTAGCAGTAGCCGAGGAAGCCGTCCCGGCCGGCGTCCATGAAGTTCCAGTCGGCGGCCTCCAGCATCCCCCGGGGCAGCAGCCCCGGGGGGTCGAGGAAGCAGCGCAGCGTCACCGGGCTGCCGAAGCGGGGAAAGCGCCCGCCCACGATGTCGTCGCACACCCCCGCCATGCCGACGACGGCGTAGCCGGTGCGCCGGTAGCCGAAGCGGACCGGCTCCTGCAGCGGGGCGGTGTCGTTGAACGAGTACAGCAGTCGTCCGAGCGGGACAGCCAGGCGGGCAGCGATCTCCTCGCGGTCCGTCGGATCGTCCAGCCACCGCGCCAGCAGCGCCTGCCGTGCGCCCAGCCACGGGTTGCGCGCGACGAACCGGCCGAGGAAGTCCTCGTCCGGGGGATGGATGAACGCGCTCATCCGCGGCTGTGGGCGAGGACGAGCCGGTAGACGTCGAGCAGGCGGCGCGTGACCGACTCCTGGTCGAACTGGCGCGCCCGGTGCGCCCCGGCCGCACCGAGCCGGGCGCACCGCTGCGGCGAGTCGAGCAGCTCCGCGACCGCCTCGGCCAGGGCCGGGGGATCGCAGGGAGGCACGATGATGCCGGCCATGCCGTGGCCGACCACGGTCGGCAGTCCGCCGACGTCGGTCACCACGACCGGCCTGCCGGCCGCCATGGCCTCGATGACCGTGCCACCCATCTCCTCGTGCCGGGACGGGATGACGACCACGGCCGCCTCCCGGACGACGTCGGGGAGGCGGGAGCGATCCAGATGACCCGGCAGTTCGATGCGATCGGCGATGCCGAGCCGGCGTGCGCGGGCCCGGCAGCGTTCCAGCTCGTTGCCGTCGCCGCACATCACGAAGCGGGCCGGGACGCCCTTGGCGACGATCAGGGCCGCGGCGTCGACGAAGTCGGCCCATCCCTTCTCCGGAGCGAACCGGCCGCAGTACAGCACGACCGGCGGTTCCGAGGGCGGTTCGGACGGCGCTTCGGCCCCCGGGCGCTGGAAGTCGGCCAGGTGAACGCCGTCGGTGACCACGTGCACCCGGTCCGGCCCGGTCAGGCCGCGCTCCAGGTAGGCCCGCCGGACCCGGTCGGTGAGCACCACCACCGCGTCGGCCCGCCGGACGGCGTGCCGTTCGAAGAACCGGGCCGGGCCGATCAGCACCCAGCCGAGGGGCGTCTCCGGATGGAAGGTCGCGATGGCGCTGCAGTGCACGGTGAGCACCAGCGGCCGCCCCAGGAGCAGCCTGGCCAGCACGGCGAACAGGAAGGTCCAGGGCAGCTCGCTGCAGTGGACGTGGATCAGGGAGTACTGGCGACGAGTCCCGCGCAGTCGCTTGCCGACGCAGGCGACGACGACGGCGAGTCCCCAGGAGACGAGTAACCCGATGTAGCCCTTGGAACGGGTGGGAATCGGCGCCACCGGCAGGGTGAGCAGTTCCAGCCGGGTGCGCGGGTCGAGCATCAGCGAGCGGGGCATCCCCGGCCGGCGGGGCAGCAGCACGGACTGGCGCACGCCGAGCGCCGACATCTGCTCGGTGGTCTGCATGATCTGGACCTGCATGCCGCCGATCGGCTCGTACTGCAGCTCCCGATGGGTGAGCTCCCGGTCGGCGAGGAAGTAGTAGGGCGTCAGCCGCAGAACGTGCGGCGGACTCCCACCGTCGGGTCCGGCCGCTGCCTGCCGGGGCCCGGTCGTCCGGGTGGTCACTCAGAGGTCCGGGTGGCGGTCGCGCACCTTGGCCAGAGCGGCCACGATGTCGTCCGCGTCGGTCGAGTCCCCGAGCAGCGCCGAGTGATGGAACAGGAGGGTGGTCTCGCAGTAGCGGCGCGCGCCGCCGAAGTCACGGGAGAACGCCCGGTCGCGGGCGGCCTCGGTCCAGGCGGCCGCGAAGCGGCGCTTGGTGTGCGGGCGCAGCATCACGCTGCGGTGCAGGGGAGCGTCCGGTGGATACCAGGTCATGCCCAGCTCGGCCGTCAGGGCCTGGGCCACCCGGTCCAGCGGCACCGCGCCGAAGGTTCCCGCGGGGAAACGGACCCCGTACTCGTAGATCGAACGCAGTTGTACCTGCTCGGGCACGGGGATGGGGCCGAACCCCCCGAGCCGGGCCAGCCCCTGCTCGAGGTCGGCGGCGGTCTTCGCCCGGTGCCGGTGCTGGTCCTGCAACCGGGGAAGCTGGTCGAGCAGGAGGGCGGCCGTCAGCTCCGACATGCAGTAGTTCGCCCCCATCACCTCGCCGTCCTCGACCAGTTCGAGGGTGCCGGCCACCGGGGGGCCGGGGTGATAGCGGCGCGAGTCGGCCCGCAGCTGCTGGGCGCGCCGGTACAGCCGCTCGTCGGCGGTGATGACGGCGCCGCCCTCGCCGCCGGCCAGGACCTTTCCGTTCTGGAAGCTGAACGCTCCGATCGCCCCGAAGGAGCCGACGGCCCGGTCCCCCCAGCGCGCACCGTGCGCCTGCGCACAGTCCTCGATCAGGTGGATGCCGGCGTCCTCGGTCAGGGCGGTGATGGCGGGCAGGTCGGCGACCGTCGCGGCCAGGTGGACGACGATCACCGCCTTCGTCCGGGGGCCCATGGCGTCCCGAATGCTCTGCGCGGTCAGGCAGCCGGTCTCGGGGTCGCTGTCGGCGAGCACGGGCAGCGCCCCCACCCGCAGCACGGCCGTCACCGGGGCGACCCAGGTCAGCGTGGGCACCACGACCTCGTCGCCGGGACCGATGTCCAACGCCTCCAGCGCCACCACGAGGGCGCTGGACCCGTGGTCGACACTCACCCCGTAGGGAACGTCGCTGTAGGCGGCGAAGGCCTCGGCGAACCGCCGCTCACAGGCGTGGGTGCCGTCGCTGGCCCAGCTCACCGCCCACCGGCGGGATCGCAGCGCGTCGAGCAGAGCCTGTTCGCTGGCCGCGTCGTACTGGGGCCACTTCGGCCAGGGACGGTCCCGCCGGACCGGCGTACCACCGAGAAGGGCCAGTTCACTCATGCCGTTACCCCCTGCTCCTGGCTGGTGGCGCCGGCCGTCCGGTCGCCGCCGACGTGGAAGAAGAGGCGCAACGGTGCCGGTCCGTCGCGCTCGAGCACACTGCGGTACGAGGTCAGCGGGACCGGGTCGCCGGTCAGGGGACCCAGGCGGACCTCGCCGGCAACGACCTTGGCCAGGGCGGTGCGCAGCTGCCCCTGACCGGACAGCACACCCTGCACGGTCAGTTCGCGCAGCATCACCGTGCTCGGTTCGACGGTGACCGCCTCGGCTCCCGAGTAGCCCACGAGCACGTAGACGCCGCCGACCGCGGTCGCCGTCAGGCCACGGGGGAACACGCCGGCCGCTCCGGTGGCGTCGAAGACAACCTCCGGCAGGTCCGGGTGCCAGCCCTCGATACCCGGGTCGGCGTCGACGCCGAGGTCGGCGGCGATCCGCCGGCGGGACTGCAGGGGATCGGCCACCCGTACCCGGGACGCCCCGGCGCCGCGGGCCAGCTGGGCGACGAGCAGGCCGATCGTTCCGGCGCCGATCACGCCGACCGACCGGCCGGACACCGCCCCGGCCCGTTCCACGGCGTGCAGGGCCACGCCGAGCGGCTCCAGCAGGCAGGCCTGGGGGCCCGGGACCTGTGGCGGCAGCGCGACCAGGTTGGCGGCGGGGATGGTGAACAGCTGGGCGAAGGCACCCGGGCGGGTGAAGCCCACCTCGTCGATGTCGGTGCACAGGTTCGGCCGTCCCGCGAGGCAGGCGGGGCACCGGCCGCAGAGCCGGAAGTTGTCGCCCACCACCGCCCGGCCCACCAGCTCGGGGCGGTCGGGGGCCGCCAGCACCGTGCCGGACCACTCGTGCCCGGGAATCACCGGGTACTCGGCGTCGTGCAGGGTCCCGTCCAGCAACCGCAGGTCGGTACCGCACATGGCGGCGAAGTCGGTCGCGACCAGGGCCTCGCCCGGACCGGGCTCGGGCCGGGGACGCCGCTCCAGGCCGTGGTCACGGTGCCCCCGGACCACCAGGGCCAGCATGTCGTCATCGGTCATGATCATGCGTCCGGATTCGGGCTGTCGCCCAGCCGGTGGACGAAGAACGCGCGACCGTGCCATCCATAGCGCAGGAACTCGCTGTAGTCGTAGAACCCGTCGGTGCGGGCGAAACACTCGCGCATGGCCCGTCGCATTCCGAACCGGGGATTCGCGCGGTTGCAGTTGTAGTCGTCCATCAGCAGCACCGCACCGTCGGGCATCAACCGGTGGGTCAACAGGTGGTCGAGCACCTGGGACGTGGACGCGTAGAGGTCGCAGTCCAGGTTGGCGATGGCCACCGGGCGGGTGATGGGTGTGGACAGCAACGTCTCCTCGTACATCCCGCGCACGACGGTCCAGTCCCGGTCGCCGAAACGGGCGGTGAACTCCCGGCGCAGCATCTCCTCGGTGCCGGGTGGGGCCGCGTCCTCCGATTCGCGCCAGTAACCGGTGTCGGCGACCTCGTAGGAGGCGACGTCCACCGGATCGACGCTCTTGGGGAAGCCCGCGAAGGAGTCGTACAGGTACAGATTCCGGGGATGCAGGACGTCGTAGAATTCGTGCATGGCGTTGAACTCCACGAGGAGATCGGCCAGGAGCAGCGAGCTGAATCCCTGGAAGCAGCCGAACTCCGCCACCGCACCGGGGATGTGGCACCCGTAGACGTACTCGAAGGTGGCTCGGAAGGCCTCGCCGTAGATTCTCCGAGCACGATCCTGGTCGTGGTAGGTGGCGTTTTCTATACGGTCGGGCGTTGGCATGTGTTCCACCTCGTCAGATCGCTCACCGGGCCACCGCGTCGTACAGGGTCGGGTCCACGTCGATGTCCATGTTCAACTCGCAGCAGCGGTAGCAGATCGGCTGCAGCCCCTGCCGGAGGGTCTCCCGCATCCGGGTGTAGGTCTCGCCGTGGAACACCTCCCGCAGGGATCCGTCCCGCAGCGACCCCATGACCGTGTCGGCGAACGTGGTGCAGCTCACGACCTGGCCGTTGGGAAGCACCGTGGTCTGGGCCCAGAGCTTCACACAGGTCCGCTCCCGGACGGTCTGGTGCCACCGGGGGGTGAAGAACCTGCTCTTGTCCTCGTTGCTGTAGCGGACGGGGGGGACCAGGACCGACACCGAGTCGGAGGTGTTCATCGCCTCGTCGAGCAGGTCGCGCAGCCGCTGCGGATCGAGGTCGGCGTGCTGGTGTTCGTTGCAGTACCCGGCCCAGGACAGGAAGGGCCGGCCGGTCACGGCCTCGAAGGCGGCCCGGGAACCCTCGCCCTCCGTGCGGGTGAAGAAGCTCGACAGGCCCACCGTGATCTCGGACAGGCCCAGCCGTTCGGTGAGCCGGACCATCTCGGGCAGGTGGGTGTAGTTCATGCCGGTAACCACGAAGTTGATCGCGACCTTCGGCCCCCGGCCGGCGCGCCGCGTCTCCTCCTGCAGGGCGGCCAGGCCCCTCATGGCCCGCCCGAAGGCGTTGCGCCCGCGGATGGGGTCGTTGACCTCGGGAGAGGGGCCGTCGACGGACAGGTAGACGTCGTCGATGCCGCTGGCCACGATGCCGGCCGCATGCCGGTCGAGCAGCGTGCCGTTCGTGCTCATGTCCAGGTTGCAGGACGGCAGCCGTTCCTTGGCGATCCGCATCAGCTCGACCGCGTGATCGTGCATGAGCGGCTCGCCGCCCATCATGGTCAGGTAGGTCGTCTCCGGGGTGCCGGTGTCCGCGGCGAGCTCGTCGACCAGCGCGGTCCACATCTCGAGGCTCATCTGGTCGCGGCGGACGTCCGCCAGCCAGCCGCTCTCGGCGGCCGAGTCCCCGTACATCCAGCACTCACGACAGGTCAGGTTGCACGACCAGTTCACGAACACCGTCACGTACCGGGGCATGGTCCTGACCACCGGGGTCAGTGGAATCATCGCTGGGCTCCGAATCTCGTGTCCGACAGGTCCGCTCGACCGAGCAGGTTGGCCAGGGCCTCGGTCGCCCATGGTTCGTCGGTGCGCAGCCGCTCACCGCCTTCCGCCGCGAGGTACCGGTGCAGGACGGGCAGGTGCTCGCCGGGCAGCTGGGAGGGGTAGTACAGCACCCCGCGCTCGATGGCCCGCCGGTACGGACCGGCCGCCACGAGGGTCCCGGCCCGCGTCGGCGCCGGGCCGGTCGCCGCGGCGTAGGGCAGGTCGGCGTACCAGACCACCGAGGGTTCCGGGACGAGGCAGGGGGCCACCGCGTCCACCGCCCGGCGGACCACCTCGTGATCGACATGGCCGCCGACGGCCATCGGGGCCAGCAGGAACCGCGGCCGCACGGCGGCCGCCAGCGCGGCCAGCCCGTCGGCCACCCGGCGGACCAGCCCGGGGTCGGCGGCAGCACCCATCTCCGTGTCGTCCGTGTACCCGCGCAGGCTGGCGTCCGGTAGCCGCAACGACACCAGGGCGGCGCCGGCATGCCGGTCGGCCCACGCCGCGTCCTCGGCCGTACGCAGCGCGGTGACCGAGGCGGCGTCCCCGTGCGCCGCCGACCCCGGCGCATAGCGGCTGCGCCCGAAGACGGTCACCGCGTGCAGGTCGTGTCCCGCGCCGGCCAGCGTGGCGACGGTCGCACCGACGGACCAGGCGAGGTCGTCCGGGTGCGGGGACACCAGCAGCACCGTCGACCCCATCAGATGAACTCGTCCAGGAGCCGGTAGTAGTGCTCGCGCACGGGATCGGGCTGTCGGCCGCAGCGGGCCAGCAACCGGGCCGCGTGGCCCGGACCGTAGCCCCAGCGGGTGCATTCCTCGCCGATGTTGCGCACCGCCACGGCCAGGTCCAGCCACACGTCGGCGACACCGCAGCGGCCGACGTCGAGCAGCGCGGTCGGGGCCAGGGTGTCCGGGTCGAGCAGCACGTTGTCCAGGCAGAGATCGCCGTGACAGACCACGAGCTGCTCCTGCTCCGGTGCCGGGGTGGCGTCGAGTTCCCGCTGCAGGTCCTGCGCACTCCAGCCGCGGTGGCGTGGTTCCAGGTCGGCCAGGTCGACGGTGCCCGTCCGCACGGCGTGCCGGGCGGCCGGGAGGGTGATCCGCAGGGTGCGGTCGAAGGGACACCGGGCGGCGGGCAGGCCGTGCAAGGCGAGGACGAGTTCGGCCACCGCGTCGATCACCCGGTCGAGCCGGTCCGCCGGCCAGGGTCCCGCCGCGGGGACCCCGGGCACCTCCCGGGTGACCAGCCACATGTGCGTCTCGTCGGCGCCGACGTCGACCACCTCGGGAACCGGAATCCCCTGCCGGGCCAGCCACGAGAGCCGCTCGGCCTCGGCCTCGGCCTGAAAGCGATGGTCCTCGCGCCCGCGTCGCGGCGCCGACTTCAGGTAGTGCCCGTCGAGCCGGTACACCCGGGTGCCGTAGGAGCGGGTCACGACGTGTGCCCAGGCCCGGTCCGGGCCGGGTCCCGGTGCCGCGACGGGTCGGGACGGAGCCTCAACCACAGGACGGATCCAGCCGGCGGGCCAGGGCCGGGTCCCGCTCCACCACCGCCTGCACGGTCTGTTCGATGCGCTGCCGGACCACCTCGTCGTCGAGCTCACCGCCGAACGCCTCGGCGCGGAACTGGGCCAGGCGTTCCGGCGACAGCGCGTCCGCCTCGAAGGTGTGCCGTTCGGCGACCTCGCGGGCGCCCTTCTCGAAGGCGGCCAGGGCATGATCCACGTCGGCGTCGGTGAAGGCGGTGGTGACCATGTGGGTCCCGCTGTCCTCGAAGTAGGCGCCGTGGTCGAAGGCGGCCCGGTAGACGTCCCACGAGATCTGCTCGGAGGGCATCACGACGTCGAACATCATCGGCGGGCCGGCGACCACGGCCGGGATACCGACCGCGGCGAGGACGTCGCGCATCCCGTCGCGCAGGACCCCGCCCAGCCGTTCGGCGTTGGCATGGGCCTGCGTGCCGTCGATCTCGTCCAGCACCGCCAGGGCGGCGGCCATCGGCGGTACCTCACGGGTGTACGTGCCCGCGACCCCGGCGGTGTCGTAGGCGTCGATCACGTCCCGCCGGCCCACCACCGACGAGATCGAGTGCCCGTTGCCCAGGCCCTTGCTCATGGTGATGAGATCCGCCGGGACGTTCCCGGTCCCGTTCAGCCCCCGCACCCCCCACCGGAAGGCGGTGATCACCTCGTCGATGATGAACAGGACGCCCTTGCTGGCACACAGCCGCGACAGGCCGCGGTAGTACTCCTCGTCGAACCAGGCCGGCTCCGGTGTGACGATCACCGCGGCCACGTCGTCGCCGAACGCGTCCAGCATCCGGGCCAGGGCGTGCCTGCTGTAGCCGAAGCAGCCGATCCGGTTGCCCGCGTCATAGCCGATGCGCAGGTAGGACAGGTGCCAGTCGTGCCAGCCGTGATAGCCGGAGGTGAGGATGACGTCGCGTCCGGACGCGGCCCGCGCCAGGCGGATGGCCGCCGTGGTCGCCTCCGACCCGGTCTTGCTGAACACGGCCTTCTCCCCGGCCGGGTAGCGCTCGCACAGTCGCTCGGCCAGCTCGATGCGGGGCAGCGAGAGGGTGCTCGCGAAGACGGTGCCGTGCTCGGCGATGCAACGGGTGATCGACTCCACCACCCGCGGATGGCGGTTGCCCAGCAGGAGGGCACCGCTGGCGGCCGTGACGTCGAGGATCCGCCGACCTTCGACGTCCTCCATCCAGGAACCTTGGGCCGAGACGAAGACCGAGGGAAACCGGGTGCCGATGTCGTAGTCCTCCGCGGCGGTGCACCGCCGGGCCCGCTGGATCGTCTCCTGGTTGGTCAGCGCAGTCACCCGAGAACCTCCATGTTCGTTGTCAGCGCCGTTTCCAGTTCGGTGAGCACGGTGGCCGCCACCGCGGCGCCGACCGGATCGGCCAAGGTCGTGCTGATGGTGAAAGCACAGGGGGAACCGGTCCCGGCGTTCTGACGCCCACCGTGCGCGACACCCGTGTGGAGGGTGACGGCCGCGGCGATGACGTCCCCGGTGAAGGTGCAGGAGTCCGCCGGTAGCCGGGCCGGGTCCAGGCGCTGCATGCTGTGGAAGCACCCGTCGGGATGCACGCGCACGGTCTGCCGGTCGACCGCCACCGGCACCGCCGGGACCTCGAGCTCGCCGTGCGGGCCGAACAGGTCACCGCTGTGCTGGACCAGCCGTTCCAGGGCCTGCTCGGTGGTCGCCGCGGCTCCCCGGCGGCGCGCGTGCGCCCCCTCCAGGAGATAGCCGGTCCACTGGGCCATCGCCTGGGTGACCACACAGGCCCAGTACAGCTCGGCCGGGCTGAGCCGGTCCGAACCGATGGCGAAGTTGAACTGGTCGTACAGCGCCAGTTCGGTGGTGGGGGTGATCAGTCCGGTGCGCAGGCAGCGCTCGAAGTCGGGGGAGCCGGGGATCGGGTAGAAGGGGTTGGTCCAGAAACGCACCCCGGCGAGCATGAGGTTGACCGAGTCGCGGGCGAGCTCGCTGCACTCCTGGCCGAGCAGGCCGACGATCAGCGAGGCGCCGACGTCCACCCCCTGTTCCCGGAACAGGGCCGCACCGTCGTTGACCTTCTGCAGCGAGGTGAAACCCTTGCGGATGCGGCGCAGGCGGACGGGGTCGGTGGTCTCCAGGCCCAGGAACAGGCTGCGGAACCCGGCCGACACCATGTCGTCCACCAGGGAGCCGTCCAGGTCGACCACGGTCATCCCGTTGGGCAGGTGCAGTTCGACGTCCAGCCCACGGCGGGTGATCTCGCGGCAGATCTCGCGCACCCTGGGCACGTCGAAGGTGAAGTTGTCGTCCTCGACGAAGAACCGGCGGATGCCGTGGTCGGTCACGTAGTGCTCGATCTCGTCGGCGACGTTGTGCGGGCTGCGGGCCCGGAACTTCCTGCCCACGGTGGCGTGCACCGTGCAGAAGGAGCACGAGAAGGGGCAGCCGCGACTGGTGATCAGCGTCGCGGTGGAGTCGTAGCTGCTCATCTCGAGCAGGTTGACCGCCGGCAGGGGCAGGCCGTCCAGATCGGTGAGGAACTCGGTACGCGGCTGCACGTGGACGCCAGGGCCGCCCGGCGGACACCCGCACAGGCCGGTGCCGCAGCGATAGGCCACGCCGGCCAGCCCGGTCAGGGGCGCTCCGTCCAGCAGGGCCTGCACGATCTCGACCACGTTCGACTCGGCCTCGCCCAGCACCAGCGCGTCGAAGGCGGGCTCGGTCATGGCGTGCTGGAAGGCGACCGTGGGGTGCTGACCGCCGAGCACGACCCGGGCGTGCGGCAGGATCCGCCTGGCGAGCCGACCGAGTTCGTAGGCCGGCTCGTAGTACGGGGTGAACATGCAGGACACGCCGACCAGGTCGTAGCCGCGGCGTAGCTGCTGCTCCAGCCGGTCCCAGCGCGCGCCCCAGTGGACCAGGTGCCCCCAGCGCGGATGTGCGGCGACCTTGGCACGGTCGGCCGCCGTGTAGTCGGCCGGGTCGACCACGTGGTTGTCCTCGGTGTTGGCCAGCGCGTCGAAGATGTCGACCTGCATGCCCGCCGCACGCAGGCGGGACGCCAGGTAGGCCAGGCCGATCGGCATGTGTCGACCGATCTCGATCATGCAGGCCCGGATCGGCGGTTTGATCAGAAGTATCCGAGGGGCCCCCTCGGCGGGCGTCCAGGTCATGGTTACCGATCCTCGGCGGGCGTCGCGGCGTTCTCATGGGCCGCGTAGTACGACAGCAACAGTTCGTGGATGTCCTCGTCGGCGAAGAAGAGCATCTCCGGGGGCGGCACGAACGCCGAGTCGATGCGGTCCAGCATGGTGGTGAAGGCGGAGCGGAAATGCTCCTCGATCATCGGAGGCCAGTCCTCCATGATCTTCCAGTCGTGCTCGTAGGCGGTCCCCATGGTGTGCAGGACGGCGGTCGCCAGGCACTCGTCCCGGGTCATCGCCTGGATCGGTGGCCGGATCGGGGTGAAGACGGACAGGTCCATCCCCACGGCGCCCGGGCCGTCGAGGATCAGGTCCGCCATGTGGGTGGCCAGTAGCGGTGACTGGTGCAGCCCGTCCCGGTAGGTCCCCGTCATGAGCCACAGCCCGGCCAGACCGGTCGAACCGAGCAGCGGGAAACCGTCGAGCGGGATGGGCCGGTTGCCGATCAGGGTGCGCTCGACCCAGCCGGCGTTCAGGTCGGCGCGCAACTGCCGGGTGCCACCGAGGAGCAGGTTGAGCTCGCCGATGGCGGCGGAGGTGCCGGGGTGCCGTTCGACCTCGTTGGTGGCCCCCAGGTAGATCAGGCCGTCGCCGCGCGGGACCACGTGCAGACCGCAGGCGAAGGCCCGGTTGGGCGTGCGGATCACCCCGGTGGGGATCGCCCCGGTGACGGTGCGGACCATCAGGGCGACCCCCCGTCCGGCGACCACCGGCGGGATCAGGGCGCGGACGTCCGGCGGCAGGCAGTCCAGCAGCCCGGTGGTGTGTGCCCCGGCGGCGAGCACCACCTGTCCGGCCGCCACGCTCCGCCCGGAGGCGAGCCTGACTCCGGTGGCCCGGCCGGCGGAGACGACCACCTCGGTGACGAGGTCGTCGATCAGCGTGCCGCCGCGGCGCCGGATCGCCGTCTCCAGAGCGGTCAGCAGGGCCGGGCTGTCGACGGCGTGCTCGCCGGGGATGTGCATCGCCCGCAGGGGACGGGAGGTGGGGACCGGATCGAGCCAGTCGAGCGAGGCCGGATCCACCTCCTCGTAGGGCTCCTTGTACTCCTCCAGCGCGGTCCGGATCGCCTCGTACCCGCCGGTGTCGATGTCGTGGACACCGATCGTGTTCAGGATGACGGTGGTGCCGTGCGCGGTCCGGATCGCGGTCTCGTCGGACTCCTCCAGCAGGGCCTGTTCCCAGTCCGTCCACAGGGCTGTGGCGCGGAAGTCCATCTCCAGCTTGAGCCGGCCGACCTCACTGCGCAGGAGCTGCGGGGTGACCTCCCCGAAGCACCCGTTCATGGCGCCGGCAGCCGCCGACGCGGCCCACGGCCGTGCGGACTCGCCGACCACCGCGACCCTGAGGCTCCGACGGGCGAGCACCAGTCCCAGTGACATGCCGACCGAACCGTTACCGACGACGACGACATCACACGTAGCCGACGGATCGCCCATGACTTCTGCTCCTCTCGCGCAACACTTCTCACCAGTCCGTACCGGTCGGGTCCCGGCGGGGGATCATGTGGGCCGCGGCTATGCTGACCGGTGGCGACCGGGAGCCGGCGTAGGGAGAACAGTGGCGGTCCGTGACGGTGGCGGTTCGGCCCCTGTGGGCTCGCAGGAGCAGGCAGTGGACCGGGTGCGGGAGACCGTGGCCCGCAGCCGCAGGTACGGGGCGGTGGCCCCCGAGACGGTGCGTCGTCTCGCCGAGCGTGCCCTGGTCGCCTCCCGGGGGGACGAGCCGGAGGCGGTGAAGCGCACCAAGCGGTCGCTGCACGAGATCTACGGCGCCTACCTGCCGGAGCGGGCCCCCGGCTACCCGGGGCTGCTGCGCGACATCGGTGCGGCGGTCGGGGGCGGGGATCCGGACGCCGTCGCGGCGGCCGTGTCCCGGGCGATGCGGGTGCACGCCTCCACCCGTGAGCGGCTTCCGTACCTGCGGGAGTTCTACGCCGCGGTGTTCGGCGCCGTTCCCACGCCGGCCGTGGTGCAGGATCTGGCCTGCGGTCTGAACCCGCTGGCCTTCGGATCGATGGGCCTGCCCGCGCAGACCACCTACCTGGCCTCGGACATCGACTCCCAGCAGATGGAGTTCCTGGACCGGGCGCTGGACCTGCTGGAGGTCGAGCACCGGGTCGAGGTGGTCGACCTCGTGTCGGGTGCCGTGCCCGCGCAGCACGCCGACGTGACGCTGGTGCTGAAGACGTTGCCCCTGCTGGAGCGCCAGCGCGCCGGCGCCGGCTGGGAACTCGTCGACGCGCTGAGGTCGCCGTTCGTGGTGGTGAGCTTTCCGACCAGATCGCTGGGGCAGCGTTCGAAGGGCATGTTCCAGACGTACTCGGCCGCCTTCGAGGCGCAGGCGGCCGAGCGGGGCTGGACCTTCGACCAGGCCGAGATCGCCAACGAGCTCATCTACATCGTGCGCAGGTGACCGGCCGGGGATTTCCCGGCCCGCGGCCGGATCGACCCGGCAGGCATCGGCCCGGCAGACACGGCCCCCGGGCGGTCTCCCGGTACTCGGAACAGGTCCACCGACCATGGTCACCGGTCCTCCGGGCGACGCAGCACCATGAGGACGTCCCGCGGACCCGGGCGGGTGGGGGCGCCGCGGCGGGCGGACCACCGGGCGGCGAGCTGCCCGGGGTCGACCGTGCGCAGGAGGCTCGGGTCGAAGGCGGGAAGATCCAGGCGGTAGTCCAGCTCGTGCGTGGCACTCACCTGCACCCAGTCCAGACCGGACCCGAGCGCGGCCTGCACGTAGTCCTCGAAGAACATCCGGTTGACGGTGTCGCTGTCGAACACGTGCCAGACCAGGAGATCGATGAGGTCGGCAGGCAGTGCACTGGCCAGCAACGCCCGCAGCTCGTCCCGGGAGTAGGCGAGATGGGCCCAGGGCGGTAACAGGGTGTCGCGCCAGAAGAGCAGGTCCTGCTCCCGGTAGCGCACGTACTCGAGCTGGTGCCCGTCCACCGCACTCCAGATCGGGCCGAAGTGCGCGTACAGCAGGCCCCCGGGACGCAGGACCCGGTGGACCTCGGCGAGCACGGCGGGTACGTCCACGAACTGGAAGGCGTTGCTGGAGAACACGGCGTCCGCGCCGCCGTCGGGTACCGGCATCTGCTCGGCCGGCACGGGCAGGACACGGTACCGGTCCCGGGCGTCCCCCCGGGCCGGGCGACGGGGGTCGACGGCGACCCAGGAAGCCACGTCGCAGGCCCGTGCGTGGTGGGGGGGAAGAGACCCACCGATCTCGACCACGTCCGCTCCGGCCAGTGGTACCCGGGCGGCGAAGTCGGCGAACACCGCCTCCTCGTCCAGGGCGAGCCCCCCGATGACGCTCATCGGGCTCCCGGTGCGGTGAGCGTCGCGTGCTCCAGGGCCACCGGGCGGCGGCGGAGACGGGACTGGGTCACCGCCTCCGCGATGCGCAGCGCGGCGAGGGCGTCGTCGAGCGTGCAGGGACTGGGACCGCCGGTGCTCACCATGGTCACGAACGCCTCCATCTCGGCCCGGTACGCCGTGGCGAACCGGTCCATGAAGGACGACCAGGGCTGCGCGGCGGGTACCGGCCCGTCGGGTTCGACCGAACGCAGCGGCACCCGGGCGTCGAGGCCCACCGAGATGCTGGCGGAGGTTCCGGCCAGATCCATCCGCACGTCGTAGCCGTGCCCGTTGTAACGGGACGCCTGCAGGGTGGCCAGGGAACAGTCGTCGAGGGTCAGCAGCACCACGGTCTCGTCCACGTCGCCGACGTCACCGAAGTACTCGGCGCCGCGCCGGGCACCTGCGGCGAACGCCTCGACCACCTCGCGTCCGCTCACCCAGCGCAGGGCGTCGAAGTCGTGGATCTGGCAGTCACGATGGATGCCGCCGGACACCGCCACGTAGTCGAACGGCGGCGGCTGAGGATCCGCGGTGACCATGTGCACGCGCCGCAGCTGACCCAGGGCACCGGATCTCAGGGCCTCCCGCCCGTTGCCGAACCCGGTGTCGAACCGGCGCTGGAAGCCCACCTGCACCGGGATCCCCGAAAGCCTGACCTCGGTGGCCACGCGTTCACCGACGCTTAGCTCCCGGAAGACCGGCTTCTCGCAGAAGGTCGGAATGCCCAGGGCGCAACACCGCAGGACGATGTCGGCGTGGGTGTCGGTGGGAGAGGCGATCGCCACCGCGTCCGGGCGGAGGGCGATCAGCGCCTCGAGATCCGCCGCGACCCGGGCCCCGGCCGCGCTCGCCCCGCGGGCGGCCTGCTCCTGGTCGACGTCGGTGATGACCAGTTCGTCCACCCGGGGGTCGTCGGCCAGCGTGCGGGCGTGCACGGCGCCGATTCGGCCGGCCCCGACGAGTCCGATCCGCATGTCAGGCCACTGGCCAGGGACGCGCGGTACCGGCGACGCGGTTCCAGACGTTGATCGCCGCGATCACCCAGACCAGTTCGGCCAGCTCCACCTCGGTGAGGACCACCGAGACCTCGCCCCACATCTCGTCCGTGACCGGCCGGCGGTCCATCTGGGTGATGGCCTCGGTGAGGGTCAGCGCCGCACGTTCCTGTGCCGAGAAGTGCGGCGACTCGCGCCAGACGGGCAGGGCCAGCAGCTGCTTCTGGGTCGCGCCGGCCTCGAGGGCGGCCGGGCTGTGGGCGCCGACGCAGAAGGCGCACCCGTTGATCTGGGAGGCCCGGGTGCGGACCAGTTCCAGGAGCGAGGCCGGCAGGCTGACCTTGTCGGTGGCGGCGTCGAAAGCCTCCATGGCCGACATGATGTGGGGAGCCAGGAGGTCCACACGGAGACGAAAAGAGCTGGAGGTTAGCGTTTTCTCCGCCATCGATGAATTCCTCTCGACCAGGCGTTGAATCGGATCGCGGATTACCGGCGGGCCGGCGGTTCCCGGCGGGGTCTAGACGTGGGGACGCGCGGGAGATCACCGGGTGGAACCTGCCGGGAACCGCTGTGCTGGCATGGGACGCGCTGGCATGGGACGCGCGGGTATCGGACGCGCGGGCGATGGCGCGCTCCGCGGCCGGCACGTTCTCGTCGCGCAGCAGGTCGGCGAGGTAGTCCGTGACGCTGTGATAGGTGCGATCCGCATACCGGTGCCGGTATCCCCCGCCTTCCTGCGGATCGGCGAGCAGCAGATCGTGCAGCGCGGCCGGCGGGTTATGATAGAGGAACTGCAGCACGGCCGTGTCCCGTTCGGCTTCCAGGAGCTGCTCGAACGGCGTCCGGGTGAAATCTCCGATGAACAGTGCGGTGCCGCGGAACTTCTCGTTGAGATTGGTCATCTCGCAGGTGGCTATCACATGCCCGCGCGGGTTGACGCCCAGTTGCAGACTTCCACAGTCGGGGAGCCGGTCCGGCGTGAACCGGCTGTAGTGCCTGGTGAGAGCCGCCATGACTTCCGGGTCGTTGCCCTCGGTGGTCAGGCTGTTGGGGTAGACCGTCTCACCGCCCAGGTCCAGGTCGTCCAGCAGCTGGGCGTCCACGTCGGGCAGGTGGGAGGCCACCCAGCTCAGCTCGTGCACCATGCCGAGGTCGGCGCAGGCCCGGCGGAGGTGGCGCAGCCGCTCGACCGGCACGAACGGCAGGTGAAAGGCGCTCGCACTCGGGAAGATCGCCTGGACCCCGGCCTGCTGGAGACGGCTCACGAGCGTACGGGCGCGTTCGGGGGTGCGGGCCCAGAAGCCGTTCGTGTTGAGGGAGACGTAGTACCCGAGATCCGTGGCGGCGCGGGCGAGCGCACAGGTGTCCTCCGGATGAAGCATGATCTCGCCGCCGCCCAGGTCGAGGAACCTGCGACCGAACCTGGCTGCCGTCCGCAGGATTTCTATCGCGGTGGCCAGGTCGAACCTCTCCCGGCGATGTGGACTCGATTGGACCAGGCAATGTGCGCAGGTCGCGTTGCAGGCATAGGTGTAGATCAGGTACACGCGCTCGTGGTTCCCGTAGGTGTAGCACACCCCGGTATGCGGATAGACCTGTTCCAAAATTCCCCCAAACCCATTGCTTTTACCTGGGCGGATTCGGCCGCGAACGAGCGATCTCGACAAGTGCGGGAACGCCGTCGGGAACTGTCGGTGGAGAGCAGGGTTGTCTCCCGGCAAAGATTGCGTCACTGTAGGACAACATGGCGAGATTGGTCAACTGTGGCTCACCGGCTTCATCCGCGACGACGGCGGGTGACGTTGAGGTGGAACTGTGACTGGCGTAGCAACCAGTTCTGCGTTGCCGGGGTCCTGTGGAGGGCATGGTTGTCCGGGATCAGGCACGGGTCGTACGCGGAGGTACTGAGGCGCCGATCCGCTTCAGGAAACGACGGGGAACTCCCCGTGTCGGCGCCGCCGGTCGGGCCGCGGGTTGCCCGTGCCATTGTTTGCGCTGGTCAGGTCGGGTCTTCGCGGTCAGGGGTGGGACGGGGCGGGGTTGTGGGGCGGCGGGGTCGGCGCCGGGCGGCGGCGATCCCGGTGTGACCCGCGCGGCGGACGGGGCCGATCATGTCGTGACGGAGCGTGAGTGCGGTGTGGGGCCGGTCGCCGGCCCGGGCTCGGGAAGCCATCTCACGGAACGTCACGTCCCTTACCTGTGAGGCTGCCGTCCCCCGTCGTGCTGTCGTCTTTCTGTCATCCGGCCCCTCCGGGGCGGGCGGCGCTACGGGCGGGAGCGGCCTGTGGGGGCGGTCACACCGGCGGTCATGGGAGACGACCGCCGCGGTCCTGACGCCCGGCCCGGCCTGGTCGTGCGGGCGTCGCGGGTGACCCGCGTCGCGCGGCGGTGTGGTGCTCGAGGTGCACGCCCCGTCCCGGGCAACCCCGGCAGGGCAGGATCCGCAGGGCGCTCCTAGGATGGCCGACGCAGGAACGCGGCGCCGCCGCGTCGGCGGCGGAGTCGGGCCGGAAAGCGGAGTCGGGCCGGAGAAAAGCGGAGTCGGGCCGGAGAGGAGTGCCACCGTGCCGGGCACGCTCTATCTGGTCCCGGTGCCCATCGGGGACCCCGGCGACATCACCGCCCGAGCCGTCGACGTGCTGCGGCAGGTCCCGGTGGTCGCGGCGGAGGACACCCGCAACGCGCGGCGCCTGTTGCAGCCGCTCGGGACGTCGCCCCGGTTGCTCAGCTACCACGACCACAACGAGCAGGAGCGGGGTCCCCAACTGCTGTCGCTGCTGCAGGAGGGCGCGGACGTCGCCGTGATGTCGGACGCGGGCACCCCGCTGGTCAACGACCCCGGCTACCGCCTGGTCGCCGCGGCCATCGAGGCAGGGATCCCGGTCCGCCCGCTGCCGGGGGCCAGCGCGCCGGTCACCGCGCTCGTCGGATCCGGCCTGCCGGTACACCGGTTCCACTTCCTCGGGTTCCTGCCCCGCCGACCGGCCGCCCGCCGGGCGGCCCTGGAGCAGGTGCGCGGTCTCGACGCCTCCCTGGTGCTGTTCGAGGCGCCACACCGGATGACCGAGTGCCTGGCCGACCTGACCGCCGTGCTGGGTGAGCGGCGGGCGGCGCTGGCACGCAACCTGACCAAGCCGGACGAGCAGTTCATCCGGGGGACGCTCGACGAGGTCCGTGCCGTGCTGGCCGGGGAGCAGCCGGTCCGCGGGCAGTTCACGGTGGTCGTGGAGGGGGCGGGGACGCGGGCCGCCGCCGGGGAGACGGAGCTGGCCGACCGCGTCGCCGAGGCGATGCTGCGGCACGGAGCGGGTGCCCGGCTGGCCCGCGAGGTGGTCCGTGAGGTCACCGGCCTGCCGCGCAACCAGGTGTACGCACTGGTCGGGGAGGCCGAGGGCCGGGTCCGGTCCGGTACCTGCCCGCCCGCGGGTGGACCGGCCGACTAGACTGGTTCTGAGATGCCGAGGATGAGTCCGCCCGTCATGCCTGTTGTGCCGGCTCCCGTGCTGGCGACGCCGCACGGGACGGTCGAGCTACCGACGTTCCTGCCGGATGGCACCCGGGCGGCGGTGCGCAGCACGGATCCCCGTGACCTGCGCGAGGTCGGGATCGAGGCGGTGATGTGCAACGCCTTCCATCTTGCCCAGCGGCCCGGTGTCAGGCCGGTGAAGCGGGTCGGCGGGTTGCGTCGCTTCATGGCCTGGGACGGCGTGGTGGTCACCGACTCGGGCGGGTTCCAGGTGCTGTCCCTGCTGCGGCGGCAGGGGCAGCACAGCGCGATCCGCCCCGGCGGGGTGGTCTTCCGCAATCCTGCCGACGGCACGAAGGTCGAGCTCACCCCGCAGCGGGTGATCGAGTGGCAGTTCGGGCTGGGCTCGGGCGTCGTCATCGCGCTCGACGACTGCACGGGTCCGGAGGACTCGCCGGCCGAGGTGGTGGCCTCGGTCGACCGCACGATCCGCTGGTTCCGCGACACCCGTACCGCCTTCGATCTCCAGTGTCGGCAGCGCCGGCTGGAGAACCCGCCGCTGCTGGTCGGTGTGGTGCAGGGCGGTGCGGATCCCGACCAGCGCAAGCGCTGCGTGGAAGCCCTGGTGGAGGCGGGCGCGCAGGGGTTCGGCTTCGGCGGCTGGCCCCTGGACGGCAACGGCGTGCTCGAACGGGAGATGTTCGCCCTGCTCTCGGCGTCCACGCCGCCCGAGGCCCCGCTCTTCGCGCTCGGGGTGGGCAAACCCGAGCATCTCGTGGCGCTGTGCCAGATCGATCGCCGGTGGGTGTTCGACTGCACCATTCCCACCCGGGACGCACGGCATGGTCGCCTGTACGCCTTCAACAACGCCCCGCTGGCCGCCGACGGGTCGTTCTACCAGAACGTCCACATCCTGGACGAACGCAACCATCGCATCGACGAGCCGATCTGTCCCACCTGCGACTGCCCCACCTGCACCCGGTACGGCCGGTCGTACCTGCACCATCTCTTCCGGGTCAGGGACGGGCAGGCCGACCGGCTGGCCACGCTGCACAACCTGCGCTTCTACACTCGACTTATCGAGCAGCTGCGGGCGGGCGGGCGCGCGCTGGCAGCCGGCCCGGCCGAGATTGGGGACGACGACACGTGACGGTGAACCCGACCCGGGGCGCGGTCGGAGGGACGGACCCCCGACCCGCCGCGGTGGTGCTGTTGAGCGGGGGGCTGGACTCGGCAACCGTGCTCGCCATCGCCAACCAGCAGGGATTCGCCTGCCACGCGTTGAGCTTCCGCTACGGCCAGCGGCACGAGGTCGAACTCGCCGCGGCCCGGCGGGTGGCCTCCGCGCTCGGGGTGGTCCGGCATGTGGTGGTCGACATCGACCTGGGGGTCTTCGGCGGGTCGGCGCTGACCGACCCGACCATCGCCGTCCCGGCGGCCGGAACGGCGGAGGAGATCCCGGTCACCTATGTCCCGGCCCGGAACACGATCTTCCTGTCCTTCGGGCTGGCCCTGGCCGAGACCGCGGGTGCCTGGGACGTGTTCATCGGCGCGAGTTCGGTCGACTACAGCGGCTACCCGGACTGCCGTCCCGAGTACCTGGCCGCCTACCAGGCGATGGCCAACCTGGCGACGAAGGCCACCGTGTCGGGTGAGCGCACCCTGTCGGTCCATGCCCCGCTGATGCACCTGAGCAAGGCGGACACGATTCGCCTTGGTCTCTCGCTCGGGGTTGACTACGGGCTGACGCACAGCTGCTACGACCCGGGGCCGGACGGCCGGCCCTGTGGGCGGTGCGACTCCTGCTCGCTGCGGGAGCGTGGTTTCACCGAGGTGGGAGTCCCTGACCCGGCGGGGGGCTGACATGGTTTATCGGATCAAGGAGATCTTCTACACGCTGCAGGGGGAGGGCGTGCGGTCCGGCCGCCCGGCGGTGTTCTGCCGGTTCGCCCTGTGCAACCTGTGGACCGGGCGGGAACGCGACCGTCACCGGGCGGTGTGCCAGTTCTGCGACACCGACTTCGTGGGTACCGACGGCCCCGACGGCGGCGTGTTCGACACCCCGGACGACCTGGCCGACGCCGTGGCCGCGCGGTGGCCGTCCGATGCCCCCGGGGCACTGCCCTACGTGGTCTGCACCGGCGGTGAGCCGTTGTTGCAGCTCGACACCCCGGCCGTGTCCGCCCTGCACACACGAGGTTTCGAAGTGGCCGTCGAGACCAACGGCACCTGCCCGGCGCCGGCCGGGCTGGACTGGGTGTGCGTGTCCCCCAAGGCGGGGGCGCCGCTGCGGCTGACCACCGGTGACGAGCTGAAACTGGTCTTCCCGCAGCCCGGCGCCGGACCGGAGCTGTTCGCCGGCCTGGAGTTCGGCCATCACCTGCTGCAGCCGATGGACGGGCCGCACCGGGAGGCCAACACCCGGGCGGCGCTCGACTACTGCCTGGCCCACCCACGCTGGAGGCTCAGCATTCAGACCCACAAGATCCTGGGGATCCGCTGATGGAGATCTTCCGCGAGTTCACCTTCGAGGCCGCGCACCGCCTGCCGGAGGTGCCGGAGGGTCACAAGTGCGCCCGGCTGCACGGGCATTCCTTCCGGATCGCGATCCAGGTGGTCGGCCCGGTCGACCCCCGGGCTGGATGGGTGATGGACTTCGCCGACCTCCGGGCGGCGTTCGCTCCGCTGCACGACCAGCTGGACCACCGCTACCTCAACGAGGTGCCGGGCCTGGACAACCCGACCAGCGAGAACCTCGCCCGGTGGATCTGGGACCGGCTGGCCGGCGAGCTCCCGCTGAGCGCGGTCACCGTCCGCGAGACCTGCACGTCGGGGTGCATCTACCGAGGTGACGAGCCGGACCGGACACCGGCGTGACCCCGCCGGGCGCCGACCAGGAGGCCGTGGCGGCGGCCGCCGCCCGGATCGCCCGTTCGGCCAAGTACCGGGGCGTGCACCCCGAGACCATCGCCCATGTCGTGGAGCAGGAGGCGAGCGCCGGGGGAACCGGCCCGGTCGAGCACCGGGCCCGGGTGCGGCTGCACCGGGTCGCCGCCCTGCACCTGCTGAGCGGGCGGACAGCGGTGCTGCGCCGCGAGGTGGCACGGTTGCCGACCGGCGATCCGCAGGCCCTGAAGGCCGGCTGCCGGGCCGTGCTGGCCCGGCACGTCTCCACCGCCGAGCGCCTTGCCGACCTGGACGACTTCTACCCCGCGCTGCTGTCGATCCTGCCCGCCCCGGACACCGTTGTCGACATCGCCTGTGCGTTGAACGTCCTCACCGTCCCCTGGCTGCTGGAGACCTGTGACGCCACGTACACGGGCTACGACCTCAACGCCGACTTCGTCGAGATCGGCAACGCCTTCCTCGCCATGGTGCATCCGCAGGGCTGGGTGGTCCACCACGACGTGGTGGCCCAGGGTCCCCCACCGCGGGCCGATCTGGCACTGCTGCTGAAGACCTACCACTGCCTGGAGGACCGTCGGCGGGGCAGCGGCCTGCGGCTGGTCGAGACCGTCGACGCCCGGCACGTCGCCGTCTCCTTCCCCACCCGGGCGATGAACGGGCGGCCGGCCGTCTTCGCGCCGCCGATGCAGGAGGAGCTGGAGCGGCTGGCCGACCGGCGCGGCTGGTCGGTGGACCGGGTGCGGCTGAGCACCGAGGAGCTGGTCGTCCTCGGCCGGTCGCCGCAGGACATGTCGTCGCCCGAGGCGCTCCCGACCCGGGCGCACCAGGGCTGAGGATCGGCGGGTTATGCTCGTCAGCGGTGCCGGTGTGCGGGAACGGGAGAGGGAGCGTCGGTGATGCGGCAGTGGCCCTGACGAAGCTGGGCAACCCGGAGGCGAAGGCCGACCGGTCCCTGGAGACGTTCCCGATCGACGACACCTCGCAGGAGATCAGGATCGACTGCCGGGAGTTCACCTGCCGGTGCCCGATCACCGGCCAGCCGGACTGGGCGACGATCCGCATCGACTACCGGCCGGGCGGGCGTGGTCTGGAGACCAAGAGCCTCAAGCTCTACCTGGAGACCTTCCGGGAGGAAGGGATCTTCCACGAACACCTGGCCACCCTGATACGTGACGATCTGGTGGCCGCGCTCGCTCCGGTGCAGCTCACCGTCACCGTGAACTTCAACGCCCGGGGCGGCATCGCGCTGGCGGCCTCCAGCACCTACCGTCGCGAGGCCTGACCCCGCCCCTGCCGGACGGTCCTGGACCTCGGCCGAGCTCACCAGCGCCCCTACGACGGCACGCACCGTGTTCGTCGGACGGCGCTCCTGCCCGGAGTGCCTCCCGCGCGGAGCGCGGTCACCCTGGTCGACGGCTGCCGCGTTTTCGCCTCCGGACTCAGGGTCACTGCCCGGGGGTGCGGACCGCCGTCGGCATCGCGGCGTGGGAGACGCCACGATCGCCAGCGGCTTCTCCTTCTGAGCCACATGGCCGGAACGGCGCCCGGATGAACATCTTCCCCTCGTCGCTGACACCCCCACACGTCAGCTGATAAACCAGTCTTCCGTCAGAATCCGTGCCGACCCATACGGCCAGAGAAAAGTGGCATGTCAGCGGCTTCGCCACACCTGTCAGGGAAAAAGCCAGCCCGTCGGAGTTGGCTCAGAACTGCCTTTCGTCGGGCCGACGCCGGGCCGAAGGCAATCCCCGCCGCCTTCTTCCAAAGGAGCCGCTGTGCCATGAGCGTTTTCCATCCTCGGTTCTCCTAAATTCCTTCGTGCGTCAGGACGAGGATGGCTTGGGAAATTGTGCCGACGCGGCGGGGGCAGCCGCGGTACCGGTCGAGGACATGCCAGTTCTTGAGGACGGCGAATCCTCGTTCGCCGACAGCGCGGGTGGCCGAGAGGCTGCGGTTCTTCTCCTTGTCGGCGTCGGGTAGTTCGGCGTTCTGGGGTTTCTTGCGGGGGGTGAGGAGTTGTTCGCTCTCGCCGCCGACGTAGCCCTTGTCGGCGTAAAGGTAGATCGTCTCCGCCTGGTTGATCAGGTGGAGGATGTTGTGGGACCTCGCGGCGGTGATGTCGTGGGTGGATCCGGGCAGTCCGTCGGAGATCCAGATCATCCGGCCGTAGGGGTCCATCAGGCCCTGGAGGTTGACGCCGTGGTGTTTGTGTTTGCCGGAGTAGTAGAGCCTGTTGTGGGCGCGGATCCGGTTGATGCGGATGACGGTGCCGTCGAGGATGAGGAAGTTGCTCCGGCACCAGGCGAAGGCCCAGACGGCGGCGAGCAGGGTCCGGCCACGGCCGGCGAGCAGCGCGACGGCCTCGTGGACGTAGCGGCACACAGTGGCCACCCCGACCTGGAATCCCTCGACGAGGCGGGTGTAGGTGTCTCCGTTGCGCAGGTGGGCCAAGGCAAGAAGTGCCTGGTCACGGGCCGGGACCTTGCGCCAGTTCCCGTGGCGTTCGCGGTCGTCGGCGAGCAGCGCCGTCAGAAGGTGTTTGAGATCGTCGTTTAGATGATTCTCTGTAGCGGTCGGGGTCCGGGCCGCTGGGCGGGGGTGCGCCGGTCGATGCGGCGGACCATGGTGGCGATCATGGCCCAGCGGATGAGGGATTCGGCGTGGTCGGGGCGGCGTTCGTAGTCGCGGGCGTGCCGGCGGTAGCCGGTGATCCACGACCACGTTCGTTCGACGACCCAGCGACGTGGCAGGACGGAGAAGCCCTTCTGCCCGGCGGGTTTGCGCACCACCTGCAGGGTGAGGGTCAGGATCCGGGCGGCCCAGTCCATGAAGACACCCGCGAACCCGGCGTCGGCGAATACGAGCCGTAGCCGCCGGCCGGCGAAGAAACTGTCGAGGAGGAGCTGCCGGCCACTGGCGGTGTCATGGGTGCTGGCCGGGACCACGAGCACGGCCAGCAGCAGTCCCATCGTGTCCACAGCGATGAACCGCTTACGACCGTTGACCTTCTTGCCGGCGTCGTAGCCGCGGGAGGAGGCGGGCACGGTGTCGGCGCCCTTCACCGACTGGGAATCGATGATCCCCGCCGACGGTTCGACATCGCGTCCTTCCGCCCGGCGGGCCTGCTCCCGCAGCACGTCGTGAACACGTTCGGTGACACCCAGATCGTGCCAGAGGGCGAAGTAGTAGTACACGGTCTGCCACGGCGGATAGTCCGACGGCAACGCCCGCCACGCACACCCCGAGCGCACCACATACAGGATCGCGTCCACCAGATCACGCCGATCATGCTTCTCCGGCCGGCACACCGCCGCCGGCGGCGGGAGCAACGGCCCGACCAGAGCCCACTGCGAGTCCGACAGATCCGACGGATACCGATGACGGTGAGCATGCGCCATCCGTCCACCGTCAGCCCCCAGCCACCCCCACCCGGCCATGATCCGACGAGTGCACCCCCATCGCGCACCCCGGAAGATCACACACCGTCACCAGCGGGCATTCTCAAACACCTTCTCAGCTTGTCGTTTAACCTTCGGGTGTCACTCTGTGTGATAGTCGCTGGTGGTTTGGGGTGGGCCGGCGTGTCGCCGTGACGTGAAGCGGCCTCCTGTTGATCCTGGTTTCTCACCAAAGACACCGTGATCAGACAGAAGGCCGTGGAGGACAGCTTGGCCCACGATGTCCCCATCGTCGAGCACCTTGGGGTGCTGTGTCGGTTCCGCCAGGAGTTCTATGGCTGTCTGACCCGGCGGGCGGATGCCCTGTTCGAGCTCACCGACGCCGTGCTGTGCGCGGACGGCCCGGTCCGTGACCTGGTCGGCCTGTCGCCGGCAGCGGAGCACCGCCGAGGGCACGGCGCGTTGTACGGCGCGATCAACCACGGCCGGGTCGAGATCAGCCGGCTGCGCCGCGCGCTGGCCGGGCTGCCGCTGCCGCGGGCCGCCGACGGCCGGATCGTGCTGGGTGTGGACGTCAGCCCGTGGCTGCGCCCGGCGAGGTTCCCAACTCCTCACACCAGGTGAGGCCACATGTGAGTCCGCGGGCAGCGCCGGGCGTCCGCGCCCGGCGAGGTTCCCAACTACTCCGGCACCGAGACCGCCGCGAACATCACAGGCAGCGCCGGGCGTCCGCGCCCGGCGAGGTTCCCAACCCCGTGGTGGCGGCATCTGCCGCGATCGCGGCGGCGGGCCGTCGGGGGTCCATTTCCCACCGAGGACGATGCGCAGAAGGCGCTGATGGCCTCGTTAGCGGAGCTTCACGGCGGCGACTGGCTGGAAGAGGCCTGACTCGAACCCACGACCGACGGATTATGAGATCATCGGCAGCCTGTTCGCCGGTCTCCATGGACGTCCGCCGGTCCTGATCACAGGTACACCCGGTCGCCCCGCCGCTTCTTGATGATCGACGCCACAATATGGACAATACATCCTTTGAAGCCATAATCGCACCGATCTGGTCGCGCAACGGTGCAGGTCGACCGGCGTACACCAGATCGTCGATCATAGCCAAAGAGGCATAAGTTATTCGCCAGCTAGGAAACTCAGGCTAGTCCAGAACATCCGCCGCGGCTACGACGAACTCGACGTCGAGGCCGATTCTCACCCGATACTGTCGCCCGTTCTCACCGAGCTCGCCCGCGCCATCTGACCGCCCGGCCGGCCAGAGCCTCGCACGCCCTACCCCTCACAACGCAACAGCCTTGTGTCGAGGCCATGCCAGGGTGACGCGCTCGATGTCAATGTGGATGCCTGCGCCTGCGACGATGTCTCTGCCGAGGGCCGCGACGATGCCGTCTGCGATGGCACCAGCCCGGACCGTCGGTGCGCATGAATCGTATGCCCCGCCCCGTCCCACCAGCCGCGTCCGATGAACTTGGGCGCAGCTGCCCGTCATCCTCGGCCGCGGTAGCCCCCGGGACAGGCTGCCCGGATGGTGTCCAGTGAGGGGATCGGTGTTCAAACGGTGCGGCTGCCGCGATCCCCAGACAGGCAAGGATTACGGCGCCCGGTGTCCGAAACTGCCCCGGTCGGACCACGGTTCCTGGTTGTACATACACGACGTCCCACCCGGTCCCAATGGGCGGCGGCGGCGCACCACCGGCGGACCGTTCGAGACCGAGACGGAGGCCGAGGTCGCGTTGACCGGTTCCCTGGCCGAACTCCATGGCGGTGGGCGGCCCGACGACACCGGGCTCACCGTCGCCCGCTACCTCGACGACTGGCTCGATGGAAAGGCGAGTCTCGCCGCGTCCACCCGCCGCTCGTATGAGGAGCACGTCCGCCTCTATCTCAAACCCGGCCTGGGACACCTCAGACTCGCTGACCTGCGCGACCACCACATCGAACAGCTCTACGCCGCCATGCGGCTCATCGGCCGGGATCTGCACGGCAGGAAACGCTCACCCCTGCTCGTCCGCCTCCTCGAAGTCCGCAAAGACGACCCCAACCACCGCCGGCCCCTCAGCGCCTCCCGGCTACGCCGGGTGCACGCCACCACCATGAGCGCGCTCAACAGCGCCGTGAAACGTAAGAAACTTGGCGTCAATCCGGCCGAACACGTCGAACTACCCAAGGCCCGCAAGCCCCGACCGCTCGTCTGGACCGCACCGCGGATCGCCGCCTGGGAACGCACCGGTAAACGGCCCTCCCCCGTCATGGTCTGGACCCCGCAGCAGGCCGGTGCCTTCCTCGACTTCACCGTCGCCGACCGCCTTTACCCACTGTGGCATCTCATCGCCCACCGCGCCCTACGTCGCGGTGAAGCCGTCGCCCTCGGCTGGACCGAAATCGACATCGACGACGACAGTATCTACATCCTCGACAACCTCCCCGGATCCGTTTCCGGCGCCGACGACAACCTCGACCTGGACGGCGACGAATACACCGAACCCAAAAGCGACGCCGGCTACCGTACTGTCAGCCTGGACCCGGCTACAAAAAACGTCCTCACCACCTGGCAGGCGCGCCAAGACGAGGAACGCGCCGCTTACGGTAAGGCCTGGGTCGACAGCGGACGGATGTTCACTCATCCCGATGGCAGCAGGCTCACCCCCAACGGCGTCTCGCAACGCTTCGAACGGCTCATCACCCGATTCGCCACCATCCGCCATGAGCACGCCGAACACAGCTGGACCGTCGACCAGCTCGCCGCCCGGCATTTCATGCCCGAAGACGCCATTCAGACCGCGCTCGCCTTCGGCCCCCTGCCCCCGATCCGACTGCACGACCTGAGGCACACCGCCGCCAGCCTCACCTACCGGGCCACCAAGGACCTCAAGGTCGTCTCCGAACTCCTCGGACACTCCTCCGTCCACTTCACCGGCGACGTCTACACCTCGGTCTTCGCCGACGCGGATCGCGCCGCGGCCAAAGCCGCCGCCGACATCGTCCCCCGCCGACACCCACCCGGCCAGGTGGAACCCGACAGCTTGGACGACCCCACACCACCCCCCGCCAACGGACCTGGCCTCGACCTGTAGGACACCCCGGGTCAGGTTCGCAGCAAACTCCGGTCACACCGACCGCATCGGCTCTTGATCCACCAGCAGCGCGGGAGACCACACCAACCGCGCACGGTCAAGATCGGTCAAACAGCCGGTAGACCAGGCCATCCCCACGACCGCGGCGGGGCCGCCGAGGGCCACCAAGAGCTCGTCCGCATCGACCGGCACCGAGGCACCCTCACCAGCCACGGCCACTCTCCGCAACCAGCGGAGGAGGCTCGGAAAATGGTTGCGGTCGCAACGTCACCAGCACGTCACCACCAGGGCCCGTTGTTGATCTCCACGGCCACCTGGCCGCTGCAAAAGGCCAGGTCAGGAGGGGTGGGGCGGGTGGGGCTCGAACCCACGACCGACGGATTAGCAATCCCATTGATTCGTTATCCGTCGCTACTCGCGAAAACATGCTGATACCTGCGGATTATGCTTGCAGGCAAGCATCGTCATTTGCCGCCATTCACCCTTATTGATCACTCAAAGTACGGGGTAAGTACGGGACGATCAGGCTAGTATGAGGGCGTTCGTTCCACTCCCGAAGGATGCGGCGGTGTGGCATGGCTCGTCCCAGTCTAGATCTCGGTGTCGGCGGAAAGATCTTCTACAGCGCCACGGCGAAGGGCTCCCGGGCACGCTGCTTCTACCGCGACCATGACGGGGTACGCCGCGAAGTCGAACGCGGCGGCACCTCCAAGGCGGCGGCCACACGGGCACTGAAACTCGCGCTGCGTGACCGGCTGCGGGTCGCGGTCGGCGACGGCGACATCACACCGGAGACGACTATGAAGGTCCTCGGTGAGGCGTGGTTTGCCGAACAGCAGAAGAAAGACCGCTCTCCCAACACCCTCGCGGCCTACCGCACCACCCTCGACCGGCACGTCTACCCCGCACTCGGCGGAGTGAAGGCCCGACAGGTCACGGTCGGAACCGCGGACCGGTTTTTCAGCGCGGTCACGACCAAAAGCGGCCCCGGTGCGGCGCGGATCGCGCGAACAGTGCTGTCCGGCATGTGCGCGATGGCCGCCCGGCTCGACGCAATGGACCGCAACGTGGTCCGCGACGCCGGGCAGATCACCCGACCGGAACCGAAGCCGGTATCCAAGGCGCTCGGCGCAGCCCAACTGCGGCAGTTGCGGGCGCTGCTCACCTACGACGAACGGGCGCGGCGCCGCGACATCCCCGATCTTGTGGACATGCTCATCGCCACCGGCGCGCGCATCGGGGAGGTATGCGGGATCGTCTGGGACGCGGTCGACCTGGACGCGGGCACCGTGGAAATCCGGTCCACCGTGGTGCGGATTACCGGCCAGGGTCTGATCAACAAGCCTCGTCCGAAGTCGAAGGCGGGCCACCGGCTGTTGCTACTCCCGGCCTGGGCCGTGGCCATGCTGCGCACCCGCCACCACGGACAGAACAGTGACGAGGTGGTGTTCCCCGCGCAGATGGGCGGCCTACGCGACCCGAGTAACACTCAGGCCGACATCCGCGACGCCGTGAACGATGCCGGCTTCCCCGGCCTGACGTCCCACCTGTTCGGCCGCAGGTCCGTTGCCACCCTCCTCGATGGGGATGGGCATACCCCCCGCCAGATCGCCGATGTCCTCGGCCACGCCAACCCGTCCATCACCCTGTCCACCTACATGGGCCGGAAGGTCTCGAACCCCGGCGCGGCGGAAACCCTCGCGGTCCTGGCCATATGACCCCAACCGCTAATCTGGAGCCCTTCGGTCTCCGCGGGCCGTCCACCGTCCCGACCGCGTACACCCGCCCGATCCATGCCGTGAAGATGCCAGAGCCCTTTGTGAGGGAATCTTATGTGTTCACAACCTAAAGCGAATTAGCGATGATGTAGGTACACAACAAAGCGGCCCGGAACGGTGCGCCAACACCGCAACCCGGGCCTGAGCCCCGAACCCCTGCGACCACAGGAGTACGTGACCTATGGCCATCATGCCACCACCACATGACGGGTGGACACCCACCATCAACCCGATGATCACAATCGTTCCATCGTACCGTCCGATTGCGGTCGACGTCCACACGTGGGACGGGCACGACGGGATGAAGCTCGAAGCTGTGCTGATGTTGCCGGGCCTCGACCTGCGTCTGATCGACGGTGTGAGCGATGTGAACGCGGCTGCCTACTGGCTGCAAGTGGCTCAAGCCGTGCTACTGGCGGCGGGACGCCTGCTCCGGCGTGCCCAGACCCCGATACCGGACGATGAGCTAGCTGCCCAGACTCACGCGTTGGGTCCGCTGGTGCGTCTACTCGGCCTGTTCCAAACCCCCCGGATGTCACCGGATGACTACGCCCATCTCTACACGCTGCTACGCACGGTAGACGACGCGATGACCGCTCGCCGTGCCGCGCTGCCCACCGAGAACGCCCCGACCGACAATGGAGCGGGGCAGACCTGGGCGACGATCGCCTGTGCGGCGCTCGACGCTGCGATGCGGGCGTACGGGACGACGGAGGATGTATCCGGCGACGAAACCCCGCCCGACCGCGGCCCACGCCGCGACGTGATGCACCTACTGTGGTCTCTGACACACATGGCTAAGGACACAGACACGACCCTCGACGAACTTGACACCATGAATCGTCTACTTCAGACCGTTCAACAAACGGTAATCCTCGGTCAGCAGCCCTAGGCCGCGTCTGTCCTGGGTAGCTGCCACACCCGGCGGCTACCCAGGACCCGGGTCCGTAGTCCTGGCCCCCGGTGAGCTGCGCTGGCTCTCGTCACTCGACCGGTTTCAGTGACCATCCTTGACGCCTGACCCGGGTTGCTCCGTGGGCAAGCCTGCTCGTCCTGCGGGTGCGCTCTGCGCACTCGTGGGGCGAGTGGGCGCGGCAGCACTGCTTCTAACCCACACCCCTCGACCGGTGACATTCCCTGATCTCCTCGACGCTCCGAACGGGTGGCCGGGCCGACGCGCCCGGGTGGGGTGCCGACCGAAGGGAGGCCGGGCCCCGCCCGGCGCGCGGCGGGTCCGGACGGGTCCTGTTCGGCGCGGCGCGTGCGGCACATGTGACACGAACCACCCGGCGCCCCGAAGGGGCGCCCTTGAACCCGTACAGAACATTAGCGACGATCAAACATCGTTGCTGTTTATGCAGGTTATCCGGTTAGACGAGGTCGATGGGCCTGTTGCGGCTGATCCGCCAGGTGTGGGCCTCGTCGGCCAATGATCGAATCGCGGGATAGTCGCGGTCAGTCACGGCGAGGACGACGTTGACCCGGCTTGCGATGTGAGCGGTCTGGAACGGGCCAGCGAGACGCAAACTTTCGCGGGCAAGTGCGGCCACCCTGTCAAGATCCGGTGACTTGCTCCGTGCAACGGCTACTGCCTCATCCGCGCGGAACACGGACGTCCGTGAGCTACTGCCCTGCTCGATGGCGGGTCGGACGTCGGCCGTTACCTCCATGAAGCGGCCTATCTCGCCAAGGCGGGAATACACTCGGCCGACGTCGAGAGAGAAGATCGGCAATCCGATGCTGGTAAGGCTGTCAACGACGGTACGATGATCCTCTCGCGGGCCGCGCTCGTCTGGAGTCAGCCTGCTAACGATGCTTTCGGCCTCGCTGACGGCCGCGTCAACTCCTCGGATGTCGCCATGGGCGGCGCGGGCCCCGGCAAGGCTGCCCACCAGCAAGATAGCCCGTTGTGGTCCGCTGGGTGCGTGGCGCAGGCCGTCGAGCGCGTACTGTTCGGCTCCGGCGGGGTTGCCGGCGTAGTCCTCGATGGTGGCCTGCATGAAGCGCGTCCAGGCGATCAACTGATTGTCTTCGAGGAGTTCGCCTCTGCGGTGGGCTTCCCGCAAGGACAGCCGGGCGTCGGTGGTGTGTCCGGCGTTGTTCTCCAGCCATCCGCGGATGCCGGTGGCGACACCGGATACGCGCCAGACCCGGGCCTGGTCGGCGGGCCGTAGCGGGTATTGGGCGGTGATGGCGTCGGTGAGCTGCTGCAACGCGATGGCCCGGCGCAATGTCTCGGCGGGGGGATGGTGCAGGTAGTCGGCCACCACGGCCTGTAGGGCCCCTTCGGCCGCGGATGCCGCGCCGCTGCCGGCGGTGGCGCGTTCCAGGATGGCCAACCTGTCGGCGGGCGCGATCATCGCTGCGGCTGTGCCGGTGGCGGTGAGTCCTATGGCTGCGGCGGTGAGGCTGAGTAGGTCTCTGCGGTTCGCGGTCTCCACCCCCTCGGTCTGCGGCGTGGGCTGGTGTTGTGAGGGTATCCCGGCTAGCGGTGGTGTAACAGACCCCGCATGATCGTCTTTGTGTTCGTGGGGGTAGGGGTAGCGGAATCCGAGTTCGGGTTCGCTGGCCTGGAAAAAGTGGCAGTAAGCCGCCTGGTAGGACGTGCCGGGGAAGTTGACGCCCCGCTCGTGCTTGCTGATCATCTCGGGGCCGGCGGCCGGTGGGGTGAACCCCGCTTCCTTGGCCACGACAGGGTCAATGTTGGCGATCTTGTCGGCGAGGGCGGCCCGGCTCAGTCCGAGTTGTTCGCGGTGGCGGCGTAGCTGGCCGGGGTTCCATCCCGGGTGTGTGCTGGGCTGAGGGGGCATGACGTCTCGCTTCCCTGGTTACCGGATTTCCCGGGAGAAAGCGTAGCCGGATGCTTACTGCTATCCGGTGATGTCGGTGGGCCTTGTCTGGCGTGTTTCCTGGTGGACCACATGTTTTCTGATCGTTTGCCGGATGAATACCTGATCGTTTGCCGTTCGGCTGCCGGTTCGGGCGCGGGAACGGTCGTCTAGGTGAGCACGGCTGTCCGGCATCGATAACCGTCTGTTTGCTCTCGATGCCTCCGGCTTGACGCGGTGGACTTCTCGGCGGCGGTTCCTGCCGGGTTGGCCTTCGTGTCCTCGGCGGGCGCCGTGAACGGTTCCGGGCGGGCTGTTCCACGCAGGTGGGGCCTGCCCGGGGCCACCTTGTGATCACGAGACGAGGGGGGTCCTGGCCGTGGGCCGGTGGGAGGACGAGCATTTTGCCCGGTTGGAGTGTGAGGTGCCGGTGCGGGGCCGGGATCGTCTGGCCTGGTGGCGGACGGCGCGGGCCGGCCTGGGGGCGGTGGAGGTGGCCGCGGTGCCGGTCGGCGTGCTCGGGCTGCTGGATGCCCCGGGGGTAGCGGTGCGGCACGGCCGGATCCCGGCGGGGGCGGGGTTGCTGTTCGAAGCCGGGGAGTGGGCGGTGTTCCTGGCCGGGGTGGGTCGCGGTGAGTTCGGGTTCGCCCGGTTAGCGGCGTTGCCGGTTCCCCCGGCTGCCGGTGCGGGGGCCGGTGATGGGTGAGCAGGCCTGCGTCGGGGATGGGACGGGGTCGGGCTGGTCGGAGGCATGGTCACGGATCCTGGCCGGCACGGGTGGGCGTGAGGCGGCCACGGTGTGGGTGGTGGCGGTGGTCGACGGGCCGGAGCGGGACGTGGACGGGGTGGTCGGCTACTTCGCCACCCCCCGGGACGCGGACCGGCATGCCTGTGCCCATGGGTATGGGGAGTGGCTGGTGGTGCCGGCGTTGGTGCTGCACCGGCCGGATGATCCGGTGGTGGTCCTGTGACCGGGGGGTGGCCGTTGCTGGTCCTGGACGGCGACGGCGTACTGATCACCAGCTTTCCGCGGGCGGAGTTCGACCGGGCGCACCGGTGGGCGCATGCCCGGGCCGGGGAACCGGTGGTGGAACTGCCCATTCTGGTGGAAGACCTGCTGGTACGGGTGACGTGGACGATCGGGCGGACCTCGTGCACGGCGACCCGCTGGGGGGTGCTGCCGGACGGGCCGGCACCACGGCTGGGTTGCCTGCTCCACGGTGGCGCCCGGCCGGGGCGGGAGACACGGTGACCCGGCTGTGGGAGGTGCAGGCCGGCAACGTTCCAGACGTGGAGCTCCCCGGTGGCGACGGGCTGCTTCTGGCCGGGCCGGTGCTGGAGGTGGACTGTAACCGCGCTGTGCAGGTGAGGGTCCGGCCGGTGGAGGACGGGCCGTTGCTGCCCGCGGCGGTGGCGGCCACGGCACAGGACGGGGTGGCCACGGTGACGGCGCACCCCCGGACCTGCCCGCCGGGCAGTACCCGGCTGGCGTTTCTGCTCGGCCGGTACATCCACGGGGACCGGGTGGCGGCCGGGGTGGACATGCCGGTGGTCACGGTCGGCTGTGCGCTGCGACCCGAAGAGTTCGGGGGGGTCGGCATCATGCCGGTGTCGCATCGGGTTCGCCTGCTGGGCGGCGGTGGCCGGTGGGTGGAACACACGATGTGGGAAGTGATGTCCCTGCCCCGGTACGCGGCCTTGACAGCGGGGGACCGGCTGTGAACGGCACCGACCGGCCTGAGTCCGACAAGGGGTCCGGGCTTGATGAGTCCTTCGTGGCCCGGCTGGAGTTGGCGTTGACCGCCCGTATCCGAGCGGAGCATCCCGGGCGGAACGCGGACCTGATCGGGCTGGTGGTCGGCCGGACGGTGGAACTTCTCGCCGGGTCCGCCGCGCATAACATGCGGCATCCCCTCGCGGACGCCGTAGTGTATCTACTCGCGCACGGTTTGCGGGACGGGCGGTACCATCAGGTGCTGGCGGATACCCGGTTGGACCTGCCGGGTCTCACCCGTGACGTGGATGCTTTCAACCGGGAAGTCGCGCTTCTCGACAGGCTGCATGAACGGCATCGCGCCCCGGGCGGCAGGGGTGACGATGGCTCTGCGGCCACCACCCCAAGGGAGCCAGGCGGCCCGGGCGGGTAGTACCGGCCCGTTGCGGGTTCCCCGCCGGTCTTGATCCTCGTAGGCCTGCTGTGGCTGTCCGCCTGCTTCTCGGCGTGGTCGACCTGCCGCGGGCGTGCTGGTCCCGGTGACCCACAGATCTGTGACGGGTAGAGGTCCGCCTGCCTGTCACTGCGGGGAGGACCCTGCCCTGCCCCCCAACACCGGGCGGGGTCCTCCCATCCTTCGAGCGACCCCGGGCCGCGCGCTGTCGTCCCCGACTGCCGCCGGTCCCGGGGTCTTTCCCTGCCGGGTGGGGTAGGCGGCCTGTTCCGGGCGGGTTGGTGGGGTTAGGGGCAGGGGGGTTGGTAGGGGAAGGTGGGGAGGTAGCGGTGCCATTCGTCTTCGCTGAGTCGGCCGGTGGGGGTGGTGCAGGCGCGGCGGGTGAGGCTGGTGGGGTTGAGATCCCACAGGCGGGCGGTGGTGTCGTCACCGGCGGTGGCGAGCATCGTCCCGTCGAAGGCGAGGGTTTCCACGGGTCCGGTGTGGCCGGTGAGGGTGGCCAGCGGGCGGGGGGTGCGCGGGTTGGTGAGATCCCACAGGTGGGCGGTGCCGTCGGTGCTGGCGGTGGCCAGCGTCGTGCCGTCGGGGGCGAAGACGGCGGTGGTGGTCATGCCGGTTTCGGGGATGGTGGCGGCGGGCTGCGGCTGGGTGGGGGTGGTGAGGGTCCACAGGAGGGTGGTGCCGTCCTGCTGGGCGGTGGCGAGCATCGTGCCGTCGGGGCTGAAGGTGGCGTCGAAGGTGGGGCCGGGGGCGAGGGTGGCCAATGGTCGGGGGGTGCGCGGGTCGGTGACGTCCCATAGGCGGGCGGTGCCGTCAAGGCTGGCCGTCGCAAGGGTGTGGCCGTCGGGGCTGAACGCCACGTTTCCGGCGATGTAGCTGTGGGGGGTGAATGTGGCGAGGGTGGAGGTGGCGCGGGGGTCGGTGATGTCGATTAGGAGCACGGCGCCGGTGGAGGTGCTGATCGCGAGCAGGGTGCCGGCGGGGTTGAACGCGGCGCCGTAGGGGGTTCCGCCCGTGTGCAGGGTGAGGGTGTTGACCTGGTCGGGGTGGTGGGGGTCGGTGATGTTCCACAGGCGGATGGTGGTGTCGTCGCTGGTGGTGGCGAGCAGGGTGCCGGCGGGGTTGAACGCCACGTGGTTCACCCCGTCGTCGTGGCCCAGGGTGGCTACCGGCTGGTCGGGGTGGGTGGGGTTCCACAGGCGTGCGGTGTGGTCGGCGCTGCCGGTGGCGAGGGTGTGCCCGTCCGGGCTGATGGCGACGGACAGGATTTTGCCGCTGTGGCGGAACGTTGCCAGCGGGGGCAGACCTCGGGCGGCGGCGGCCAGCAGGGCGATGCGCGCGGCCGGGTCGGGGTTGAGCCGGTAGGCGGCGACGGCGAGACGGACCGCGAGATCCGGATCATCGGTGGTGGCCTGGTCGGCGAGGATCGCGGCGGCGCCGTGCCGGTCGGGGCGGTTCGCCGTGGTCGGGGTGTGCCGGGGGCGGTCCGTGATGAGCAGGACAGCGGCGGCGAGGACCACGGCGGTCGCGGTGGCGAGGATCGTGATCCGGGTTCGGCGAGCCGGCGGTATGGGCCGGGCGTAGTGCGGGGGGATTGCCGGTGGTGGTGGGGCGGGCTGCGGTCCCTGCCTGCCGTGCCGGGTGGGTGCGGCGGGGGGCGGTGTTGGGGGTTGGGTGCTGGTGAGCATCCGGTATAGCTGCTCGGCGGTCGGCCGCTGCTCGGGGGCTTTGGCCATGGCGGCGGTGACGGTGTCGTGTAGTCGGCCGTGAAGCTGGTTTAGGTGGGTGGGATGGTCGTACCGGATGCGGTGCAGGAGTAGTTCGGATGATCGGTCCCCGAAGGGGGGTTGGCCGGTCGCGGCGTAGAGGACGACACCGCCCCAGGCGAAGATGTCGGCGGCCGGATCGGGTGGGGCGCCGTCGATGTTTTCGGGGGCCGTGTAGGCGGGGGTGCCGATCTGCTCGTCGATGTGGAACATGGTCATGCCGTGGGCGCGGGCGATGCCGAAGTCGATGACGCGAGCGCCCGTGGGCGAGAGTATGACGTTCGACGGTTTGAGGTCGCGGTGGACGACTCCGGCGCCGTGGATGACCGTCAACGCCACTGCGATGTGGACCGCAACCTGTTCCAGCTCGGCGCCGCGTAACGGGCGGCGGGCGGCCTGGGCGAGGGTCGGGCCGGGCACGTAGTCGGTGACCAGGTAGGGCCGTTCGGCGTTGGGGTCGGCGTCGAGGAAGGCGGCGGTGCAGAACCGCGGCACCCGCCGGGCGGCTTCCGCTTCGTGGCGGAACCGGGCGCGAAACTCCGGGTCGGCGGCGAACTCTACGCGGATCACCTTCACGGCGACCGGATGATGGTGCGGGTCCTCGGCGAGGTAGACCACGCCCATCCCCCCGACCCCTAACCGGCCGCGCAGACGGTAGACCCCGATGTGGGTGGGGTCGTCGATACGAAGCGCCGTGGCAGGCTGGGGCATGGTCAGGGCTGGCCGGTCGGGGTCTTCGTCGGTGTCGGGCGAGGCTGGAAGCTGGCGGCGGGTGGGGGTGGGGTCATGGCGCGGCTGCGGCGCTGCGGGTCGGTGCGGGTCGTGCCCTCCTGGCCGCGTAGCTGCTGGTCTAGCTCCATCGCCAGGGCGAGCGTGACGCCTGCTTCGTGGCGGCGTTGGAACCAGTCGGCCGAGATGCCGCCGTAGTGGGCGGCGGCCTCGTCGCGGCGGGCGGTGCGTGTGGCGGCGGTACCGGACCGGCCGGGAACAAGACCGAGTAGGGCGGCGGCGGCGTCACCGCGGGGGCTGCCGAGTGCCTGCACGGCCGTGAGGATCATCCGGTGTGCGGCGAGGGCACGCCGGTGCTCGCTGAGGCCGGGGTGCGGGGGGCTGAGCATGTCCAGCATGGGCCGTGCCTCGGGATAGCTGGCAAGGTCGGCGGGATGGCGGACACCGACCTTGAAGCAGCCATCGAGCAGGGTGCGAAGCAGGTCAACGCGATCCGGTTCGTGGGGGGCCGTCATCGGCGTTCGTTCCTTCCTGTCGATGCCGACTCCGGGTCGGCTCCGCGGATACTCCGGGTTGTGTCCGTGTTTGCTCCGGGCTGAGCCCGTCCCGATGATGGCCCGTGACAGGCCGGTCACGCTGCTGGTTTGCGTGGGTGTTTGGCCGGGCTTGTGATCGCACCTCCGGGGCTGATCCGTGCACAGCGCATCCCGGGCACCGTGGATGATCCGTGTGGACTCCGGTTCCGCTCCGGGCCGGCTCCGTGTCCGCTTCCGGGGATAGTCCGTGCAGATTCCGTGGAAATACCGGGTTCAGTGCCTTTCGCGTGGCCGCTGCGGCGGGCAGAGTGAGGAACACGGAACGCGGTCCGCGTTTCCCGCCCCTCGCCTGATCTTCTCTGTGTGGAGGCTGATTTACTATGCCCCGCTACTACGTCCGCACATCCTACGGGTTTTGGCGGATAGTGGTCTTCTTCTGGGTGCTGTACCTGGGCCTGTTTCTGTTCTCCAACGTGTCTGCCCTGGTGCCTGTCGTCCTGGTCGGGATGATCGTTGCCGCGGTGTTCTGGCTGGCTTCCCGGGTGATCCGCTGATGGCACGTCCTGGCGCGGTCGACCGGCGGCATGGGCGGCTGCTTGTCGCCGCGCTGGTGCTCTGGACGGCGGGACTGTTCTTCCTGTCCCTCGCCACGTCCCTAGCTATCGCATTGATGGACCGGTCCGCGTCTACTCCCACGCCGGTGTTGGTGACCGCGGCTGACCCGTGCACCACGACCATGCAAGCGTCCTATTCCCTGTCCTTCGGCTATTCCCCGTTGCATAAGGAGATGTCATGCGCGCTATCCCGGTGAACGAATCGCTGTTGGAAAACGTCGTCGCGGTCAGCGGCGCGATGCCGGAAACGGATCTGGACGGCAAGCAGAAGGCGAACCGTGACGGCCTGCCGGTCTACGGGGTGCAGGTCGCGGTCACCTACGACGGCACCGCATCTGTGATCAAGGTGAAGGTGGCGGGTGAGGCACCGCGGGTGCAGGTCGGGATGCCGGTCACCCTGGTCGGCCTGATCGGTACGCAGTGGGCGATCGGCGAGCGGCACGGGATCTCCTGGAGCGCACAGGCGATCCGTCCGCTTCCCACCCCGAACCCGGCCCCGGCGTCGAAGAGCTGACGGTCTGCCGGGGGCGGCATCCCTGACCCGGTGCCGCCGTCCCCGGGGCTGCTCCTTGCGCCGGTTCAGTGAGGGACGGTTGTCATGGCAGTGCTGCGGGTCCGGCAGGGCCGAATCAGAAAAGATCAATTTCGGTTGGCGTTACGGCCGTCCGTCCCTGAACTGCTGCTGCGCTACGGGCTGCGCTACGTCGCCTCGTGGTGGCGGGAAGCGCTCGCCGTTGTCCTCGCGCTGCTGATCTACCGGCGGGCGGTCGATGCCCTCGGGCCGGTCGGCGGGCGGGGGCTGCTCGTCGGCCTGGTGCTCGTCGTCGCCGGAGTGCCGCGGCTGCGCGCTGCCGTTCTCGGCTGGCTGCTCGGCGGGCGGCTACGCCGACGGTGGGCGGCGGCCTGCCGGGCCTGCGGCCTGGAAACCACGAGGCACACCGTGCTGCGAACACCACGGATTCGCCGGGCCTGGCGCGGTGCGGCCGGCTGGCATCTGCGGATCACCCTCGCCCCCGGACAGTCCGTGGACGACCTCCAGCAGGCCGCACCCCGGCTGACCGCCACGTTAAAACTCCGGGAACTGCGGATCTCCCCGAACCTTGCCCGCGCCGACCGGGTCGGCGCGGTCCTGGTGCACCGGGAAGTCCTGGGCCGACCGATCCGCGCGGACCTGCTTCCCCCCGGCGATCCTGGTGATCTCGACCGGCTGCCCATCGGCGCCCGGGAAGACGGCACGGCCTGGCTGCTGCCCCTGCGCGGCTCGCATGTCCTCGTCGCCGGTGCGACCGGCGCGGGCAAAGGATCGGTGTTGTGGTCGACGATCCGGGCGTTGGCCCCGGCGATCCGTGGCGGCCTGGTTGAAATCTGGGCCTGTGATCCCAAAGGTGGCATGGAGTTAGCGTTCGGCGAGCCGCTGTTTCACCGCTTCGCGGTCGACACCCCATCGATCGCGGATCTACTCGCGGACGCGGTCCGGGTGATGAACCGGCGCACCGGCCGGCTACGCGGGGTCTCCCGGCTGCACAAACCGTCCACCGATGATCCGCTGATCATCGTCCTGGTCGACGAAATCGCCAGCCTCACCGCATATGTCGCGAACCCGAAGCTGAAAAAGCAGATCGCGGCATCCCTGTCCCTGCTGCTCTCCCAGGGACGCGCCCCCGGGGTCGTCGTGGTCGGCGCGGTCCAAGACCCCCGGAAAGAGGTACTGCCGCTACGAGACCTGTTCCCCGTGCGCATCGCGCTGCGGATGACCGAAGCCGACCAAGCCGACATGGTCCTCGGCAACGGCGCGCATGACCGCGGCGCACGGTGCGAACGCATCCCCCGCGCCCTGCCCGGTGTCGGCTACGTCCTCGTCGACGGCGACCCCACCCCCGTCCGGGTACGGGCCGGCTGGCTGGCTGACGACGACATCCGCACCATGGCCGCGCACCACACCCAACCCGCCGCGCAGCCCCCGACGCACCGCCCGGCAACCCCGCCCGTCCGACCGGCCGCGCTACCGCCCACCACCGCCGGGCAGGGCTGGACCCCCGACCTGACCGCTTTCCCCCCGCCCCCGGTAGGCCGCACCCGACCGGGGGCACCCGGCAGCGTCCAAGGCGGCGGGAAAGCCGGGGAGGAAGACGATCCGACGATCCCGCTCCGCGGCTGGCGGTCACCTCCACCCCCCGCTCTACCCCCCGCACCCCCGTCGATCGACGCGGACGACGGCAGTCCCGAAGCCGAAGCCGCCTGGCGGGCCTGGGAAGCCCACTTCCCCGGCGAACCCGGCTAAATCACCCACCGGCCAGGACCCCGGCCGCCCGGCACCCTTCCCCTTTTTCTCCTTCGTCGTGCCCCCCGGACACCGCTGCCGGCGTCGGGCGGCTCGACCCTGCCCACAAGGAGCCACCCACAGTGACACGCCCTATCGATACCGTGACCAAACCGGGTGAAGGGACGGTGGCCGGGGGCTGCACACACCCCATCCGCCTCGCTGGCCACACCGATCATGTGGACATCACGACCGGGGAGGTACGTCGGGCGTTCTCCTCAGCCGGACAGCCGGGCGGGGTGGTACACGTGCGGTGCAACAACCGGCGCGCTTCCGTCTGCCCCTCCTGCTCCAAGCTCTACCAGCGAGACGCCCGGCGGATCGTGCTGTCCGGGCTGGCCGGTGGCACGAGCGTGCCCGACACGGTCAGCGGTCATCCGGCGCTGTTCGTGACGTTGACCGCCCCGAGTTTCGGCGCGGTGCACTCCCGCCGCAGCAAAGGGAAGCGGGGCGAGGCGCGGGCGTGCCGGCCTCGGCGGGGCGAATGCCCGCATGGACGGCCGGCGGGCTGCCACGCCCGGCACCGGGACGGGGATCGGTTGCTCGGAACACCGCTGTGCCCGGACTGCTTCGACTATCCGGGCGCGGTTACGTGGAACAGTCTCGCGCCGATGCTATGGAAGGTCACCCGGGATCGAATGGAATCGGCGGTCGCGGCGGCGGCGGGGTTGACGGTGGCCGGTCTGCGCCGCGTCATACGGATCACCTGCGTGAAGGCAGCGGAAATGCAGGCCCGCGGCCTGGTCCACCTACACGCCGTCATCCGGATCGACGGGCGCGGCGAGAACCCGAATGACCTCGTGGCACCACCCGCGTGGGCGACAACAAAGCTTGTCGCCCACTGCCTGCGCACAGTCCTCGGGGAAGTGGCCATACCTGCTCCCGACCCGAACCACCCCGGCGGCGTGACCCTCGTGCGCTGGGGTGACCAGCATGACCTACGCCCCATCACCCTGGACGGACCCGCCACAAGCGGGAAGATCGCAAACTACCTCGCCAAGTACCTCACCAAGAGTGTCACCGCCGGCGGCCTGCTCGACCGGCCCGTACGTAGCCTCGGGCATCTCGCCCGCATCCCCCTCAACCCCCACGCCCGGCGGATGGTGGAAACCTGCTGGCAGCTCGGCCAGGACGAGGACTTCACCGCGGCACTCGACGAAGCCACCGGACGGCAACCCGGCCGTCTCCCCGCTCTGATCCGCTGGTCCCACGCGTTCGGCTGGGGCGGACACTGGATTTCCAAGAGCCGCCGGTACTCCACCACCTTCGGCACACTGCGCGCCGCACGCCGCACCTGGGCACGCACCATCGGCGCCGTCCTGGCAGGCCGTCCGGTCGGCGACGCCTTCAGCCGCCCCGACAACGACCCCCGCACCACCATCCTCAGCACCTGGCGCTACGCCGGACGGGGCACAACCCCCGACATCGATGCACACAGCCGGAGCGGACACGGACCCCCATCCCACCGCGCGACCCTAACCCCGACCACCCGCGGCGGAGACGACGATGCCTGAGCAGACACCCGCGCGTGCACCCCTGTGGACCGTGCACGACCTTGCCCGCTACCTCGGTGTCCCCGTCAACACCATCTACAAATGGCGCACCACCGGCGACGGACCGCCGTCCCTCAAGGTCGGGCGGCACGTCCGCTACCGCGAACAGGACGTCACGACCTGGCTGACTACCTGCGGTAACCAGACTCACGAGTAAACCTGTGCGCCCCACGCCGCCCGGCCAGCGTCCCTCGTACCGGGCGACCTGACGGGGAACATGACGTGCATCATGTTCCCCGTCAGGTCGACCCGTCCGGCCGGCGTCCGGAGACCGAGTGGAAGACGGCCGGAAACCAGCAACGACAAAGATCGAAAGACGTCGACTGATCCACTCAAAGTACGGGATAAGTACGGGATGACCTTGCAGGAAAATCGACTGCTGCGCGAGAATCGCCTGTGCTGCAAGGGTTCTGGTGGGGCGGGTGGGGCTCGAACCCACGACCGACGGATTATGAGTCCGCTGCTCTAACCGGCTGAGCTACCGCCCCCTGGATCGATCCCCCCCAGCGTCTCACAGCGTGGAGGACGTCTCACAGCGTGGAGGACATCGACGACGTACAGCCTAACGGCTACCGCCGGGTGGCATGCGTCCGCTCGTCTGGCCGCGGAGAGGAGCCCAAGAACAAGACTCACCGGAAGTGGACGACCACGGAATGCCGAGGCGGCACGGATCGACGGCGGCACGGATCGACGGCGTCCCGGGTCGACGGCATTCCGGCGCCGCCGCCGTCCCGGCGACATGCCCAGGTCAGCGCCTGTCCGGCGCCGCTTGACCGCTCGATCCGGACTTGTGATGCCGAGACGACATCCCCCGGCTATGCTCACCGTGCTGATCCGCTCACGCGGCTTGTCCCGATCTGCCGCCTGCCGAAGAGCGATGAATGACCGCTGATCCCGAATCCGCCTGGCAGCGTTACACCGTCTCCGCCGAGCTTCTGTACCGCGACGACACGGCCGACGCCCTGCGCGGCCGGGACTTCGACGCCGCGTTCCTGCTCATGCGCAAATGGGACCATGTCAGCCAGGACCGCCTAGCCTCCTCCATCGAGGGGTTCAGCCAGTCCCGGATCAGCGGCCGGTCCGCACCCACTACGTCGTCGACAACAGCCGCCACACCCGCAGCAACCCCGCCGACCGGCTACCAGACCGTCGCCATCACCAACGGCTACACCCGCACCCTGCACACAGCAGGGCCCGACCACATCATCGACTCACTCACCGAACTCCTCGACCTCCTCGCCTGACAGCGAGGGCGCGGACCTCAGGCCACCTCCCAGCCGGTCAACCCAGCCGACTGTACTGTAGATGGCACCGAGGACACGAAGGCCGCTCCGGCAGGGACCGCCGGGTGTCACTATTGGTGCCTTCACAAACGGCTCATACCTCATAGTGCCTCTCGGAGAGTACGGCGAGCCGGGCACCGCCCATCACGAGTGGGACTTTCGAGTCGTGTCTCGTCAAGGTTCCCAGGTAAACACCAGGATGTTCGACTGCAGCGGTGGCGCAGTTGAACACGCGTGTTGTCGCCGGAGTCGGGTGTTCGCGCCGCACCGGCCCCGGCGTAAGCTTGAAAACCGCGGATTAGCCCCGGCCAAGCGGTGCTCTGCCTGGCCGGGCTCCCCGGGAATACCCCATCCACTGCTGCTCAACGCCGAGGATTGGCCGGAAGGCGAAGAGTGCGTTCCACCGCACGCCGGCAGCCGGGCGTCCATCAACGAGGTGATCGAGGCAGAACGTTGTGCGTTGAAAGGGCCGTGCGCAATCGTGTACCCGGTCGACCTGGCGCCATGCCATGCGCGCCGTCGGGTAACTGTCGGCTGTCCGTTCACCATCTCTGACCGCGGAGGCGCAATGCTTTGTCGTCCGAGCCACCCCCAACCTGCCGTCACTCGCCCTTGGAGTGGGGCGGATGCGTGACGACCGAGACGTCTTCCGGCGGTTGACCGATCTGTTCGAGTCCGGCTCGGTGTCCTACCGGATGATCCCGCATCCGCCCGAGGGTCACACCGACGTCGCCAGCCGGCTGCGTGGCCACCCCCTCCAGCAGGCCGCCAAGTCCCTCGTGGTGCGGGTGGCAACGGGCAGGCGTTCCCGGCGCTACGTGCTCGCCGTGGTCCCCGGTGACCGTCGGGTCGACCTGAACGCGCTGGCCGACCGGTATGGCGGCCGAGAGGCCTCGTTCGCCGCCCGTGAGGTCGCCGAACGTCTGGCGGGCAGCGTCAGCGGATCCATCACCCCGTTCGTCTTCTCCCCCGAGCTGGACCTCATCGTCGACGAAGGCCTGCTTATCCACGACGAGATCTACTTCAACGCCGGACGGCTCGACCTGTCCGTCGCCCTGTCCGTCTCGGACTACCTGGTGCTGGCCCGGCCGACCGTCGCGCCCATCGCCGCCTGACGCCCTGGGCGGCCAGGAGCCAGCGCCCCGGCCCGTCGCACTCGGCACTCCTTCGTAGACCGCCGGACCTCCGGACCACCGGATCTCCGGACCACCGGACCTCCGGACCACCGGACCTCCGGACCACCGGCGAAGGATGGGTACCGGAGCTGACCGAGATCGATCTCTGCCGCGAAGGGGGCCGAGATCTTGACCATGCCGGTGAACCCCTTTCCAGCTGGGCTCAGCGTGCCCTGGGCTCTCCTGGGCTCTCCGCGCCACGACTGTTTGCGAGGTGCGGACAGAGCCACCCGCAGTGAGCTTCTACCCAGGCGAGCACAACCGATCCCGACGATCATGCCCACCCCGCCGGTTGCCAGTTACTGATCCATAATCCTAAGTAAGGTTCACCTAAAGCAGGTTAGGCTAACCTCCGTCTCTGGTACGTTCCGTGAAGCCGGCTACGCGGCGGACCGAAAGGAATCGGACGTGTGGGGTGATGTGCTCCCGAACCTGCTCATCGGGCTGCGCGAGGGCCTCGAGGCAGGCTTGATCGTCTCGATCCTGGTCGCGACGCTCGTCCGCGCCGACGAACGCTCCCGCCTGCCGCTGGTGTGGACGGGCGTGCTCGCCGCCATCGCCCTGTCGGCGAGCTTCGGCGCCGTGCTGACATTTGCCGCCGCGTCCATGTCCACGGCGGCGCAGGAGGTGTTCAGCGGGAGCCTCAGCCTCGTAGCGGTCGGTTTCGTCACCGTTATGATCTTCTGGATGCGGCGGTCGGCCCGCGCCCTGTCCGGCGAGATCAAGGGCAAGGTCACCGCCGCGCTGGCACTCGGGCCCGGCGTGCTGATCCTGACCGCTTTCCTGGCGGTGGCCCGGGAGGGTGTGGAGACCTCCCTGTTCATCTGGACGACCACCCGCGGCGCCAGCGAGTCGGCCGGTCCGTTGATCGGCGCCGCGGCCGGGCTCCTCATCGCCGCCGGGCTGTGCGTGGGGATGTACTACCGCGCCGTGAAGATCAACCTGACCAAGTTCTTCACGTTCACCGGCATCGGGCTCATCGTCGTCGCGTCGGGTGTCGCCGGGTACGGTCTGCGCGACCTCCAGGAGGCCGGTGCCCTCCCCGGCTTCGACACGGTCCTGTTCGACCTGCGGACCACCTTCGACCCGAGTTCCTGGTACGCCAGGCTCGTCGAGGGCGTCTTCAACATCACTCCGCGGATGACGGCGCTGCAGGTCACCGGCTACCTGGCCTACCTGGTGGTGGTACTGGCCCTGTTCGTCCGCGGCACCCGCGCCCCCCAACCAGCACAGCCAGCACAGCCAGGAGAACCGGCCGCCGTCCCCGCCGCCAAGAGTTCCGATCGCACGCCGGCCCCGACGCCCCTGACGCCCCCGCCGGCCCCGACAGGGGCGTCGGCTGGCCACCGGCTGCCGCGGTGGGCGCTGCCGGCCGCCATCGTCGCGGTGCCGGCCCTCGCCGCCGGCGCCACGATCCTCGCGCTCGGCCCGTCGTCCAGCGGCGGCAGCGGCGGGACGATCGAGGTGACCGGCGGCTCCTGCGCGGCAGGCTGGGCGGCGCCCCGGTCGGGCAGGCAGACGTTCACCGTCCACAACAGCAGCGCCCAAACGGCGGAGGTCCGCCTCATCGACCCGGCGACCGGTGCCATCCATGCGGAGATCGAACTGCTGGCGCCCGGAACCACCCGAACCCTGTCGGCCACCATCGGCGGGGGCACCTATGCCTGGGAATGCCTGCCGGACGGCGGTAAGCGGCTGCTGTCCGCGAGTCAACGGGTGGCGGGCGCGGCCAGCGGGGCCGCCTCCATCCTCCCCGTGACGGCAGAGACCATGAGCGGCCCGCTGCGCGGCTACCGCGCCTTCGTCACCGTCGGCCTGGTGACGTTGCAGGGCAGCGTCGACACGCTGCGCGCGGACGTGGAACACGGCGACCTGGACGCGGCCCGCCGGGACTGGCTGCCCGCCCACCTCGACTACGAGCGCCTGGGCGCCGCCTACGGCACCTTCGGGGACTTCGACTCCAAGATCAACGGACTGCCTGCCGGGCTGCCCGGCGGAGTGCACGACCCAGACTTCACCGGCTTCTACCGGATCGAGTACGGGCTGTGGCACGGTGAGTCGGCCGCCTCGCTGGCCGCGTCGGCGGTCGGGTTGTCCAGCGACGTAGCGGGGCTGCGGGCGGCATTCCCCACCCAGGAATTCGATCCGAACGACCTGGCCCTGCGCACCCACGAAGTGCTGGAGAACACGCTGCAGTTCCAGCTCACCGGCGCCGCCGATCAGGGCAGCGGCACGGCTCTGGCGACCGCGAGCGCAAACGTGGACGGCACCCGGGAACTGCTCACCGTGATCGCGCCGGTGCTGCAGACCCGGTCGCCCGCCGCGCTGACCGCGGCCCGCCAGCAGTTGGGCGCCTTCGGCGCGCTGGTGCGGCGGGTCGGCAACCCACACGGCACCTGGATCCCGCCGGGACGGCTGCCACTCGCCGACCGGCAGAAGCTGAACGGCAGCCTGGGCGCGCTGCTGGAGACCCTCGCGCCGATCCCCGACATCCTCGAGATCAGGAGTACCGGATGAGCCCCGGGTCCGACGGCGGGCGGATGGGACGCCGCTCCTTCCTCGCCGGAGCCTTCGCCGCGGGCGCCGCGGCCGCGGGCAGCGCCACCACCGTCGCGGCCGGAACCGGCGCTGCGGTGCTCACCACCGCCGCGCCGGCCGCCGCGGCCGCCAGCGGAAGCTCCGACGAGGTGGTTCCCTTCCACGGCGTGCATCAGGCCGGGATCCTCACCCCGCAGCCGGCCGCGGCCATGTTCGCGTCCTTCGACGTCATCGCCGACGACCGGGCCGCGCTCACCGACCTGTTCAAGACGATCACCGCCCGGGCCCGGTTCCTCACCGCCGGCGGTGCTCCGGCCGACCTGGGCACCGTCGCCCCACCGTCGGACAGCGGGGTCCTCGGGCCGACCGTGCCCCCGGACGCGCTCACCGTCACGGTCGGGGTCGGCGCCTCCCTGTTCGACGGCCGGTTCGGCCTGGCCGACCGGCGTCCCCGGCGGCTGGCGCCGATGCGTACCTTCCCGAACGACAACCTGAACCCCGCCGACTGCCACGGCGATCTCAGCCTGCAGCTGTGTGCGAACAGCCGGGACACGGTGTTGCACGCGCTGCGCGACATCGCCCGGCACACCCGCGGCGGCATGCAACTGCGGTGGCGGATCGACGGCTTCCACAGCCAGCCCCGGCCAGCCGGCGCGCAGCGAAACCTGCTCGGTTTCAAGGACGGCATCGTCAACCCCGATGTGACCAGCGCCGCCGACATGGACCGGCTGGTCTGGGTGGACGGTGCGGGCGAGCCGCGCTGGACCACCGGCGGCTCCTACCAGGTCGTCCGCATCATCCGGATGCTGGTGGAATTCTGGGACCGGGTTTCCCTCAACGAGCAGGAAACGATGATCGGCCGGCGACGGGACACCGGGGCACCGCTGGACGGCACCGCGGAGACCGACATTCCCAACTACGCCCGCGACCCCAAGGGCACGGCCATCCCGCTCACCGCGCACATCCGGCTCGCCAACCCGCGCACCGCGGCCACCGACAACTCCCGCATCCTGCGCCGCGGCTTCAACTACGACCGGGGAACAGACAGCAACGGCAACCTCGACATGGGCCTGGTCTTCTGCTGCTACCAGCAGGACATCATCCGGCAGTTCGAGGCGACGCAGACCCGGCTCATCGACGAGCCGCTCGTCGACTACATCAGCCCGACCGGTGGCGGCTACTTCTTCGTGCTCCCCGGTGTCCGGGACGCGAGCGACCACCTGGGCCGGTCGCTGCTGGCCTGAGCGCCGTCGCTGCTATGGGCCGCGGCCCGGCGGTGCGTGATCACCTCGATTGGCACCGCCTTGCCCCTTGCCCGGCCCCCGCCTGCCCGGGCCATTGACCGCGAGACCTGGCCGACCGCGAGACCTGGCCGACCGCGCCTGGGGACGGACGGCCGGGCCGCCGCGGGTGAGATCAGGCCTCGGGTGAGATCAGACGGTGTGCCAGGGGCCGGTGACGGCGTAGGCGATGCCCGGGTCCTGGGTGGCGACGAACAGGTAACGGCCGTTGGTGGAGAAGCAGGAGCCGACGAACTCCCGGTAGATCTTGTCGGCACCATCCTGGAACAGGATCTTGTTCTGGGCGAAGGCGAAGGGGCTGCCCTGGCGGTCGAGACCGACGACGTAGTTGAGCCCGTCGCCGTCCTCACACAACAACGCCCCACCATGCGGGGTGATGCACAGGTTGTCGGGCCCGTCGAAGACTCCGGGCGTGTCGTAGTCGTCCGCGGCCTCGTGGGACGGCAGCAGCGCGACGAGAGTCAGGGTTTCGGCGGCGGGCTGGTACTTCCACACCTGGCCATCGTGGACGGTGGGGGGCAGCGCGGGGTAGCTGACGGAGGCGGGCAGGTCGGCCTTCTTGGCATAGCTGGCGTTGATCCAGGCCGCGTCCCGGGCCCAGAAGGCGCCCTCGAACTTCTTCGACCGGGTCACCCGGTCGGGGCTGGCCGCCGCCAGGGTGGCGGGGCGGCCCGGGTAGGCGAACTGCTTGCGGATCGAGGGCGAGGCGTCGGTCCCGTCCGGGTCGGGAGCAAGCACCGGCACCCACTTCACTGTCAGGCTGGTGCCGACCTTGGTGATCTGGGAAAGGTCGTCGATCGGGTTGCCGGCCGCGGTCCAGGCCTGCAGCGCCTCCAGGCAGCCGCCCGCCGCGTAGTCACCGAACTGGCCCGTCGCCCGGGTCGGGCGGAACCGGTAGAGCAGGCCGTTCGGGCCGCTCGCGTCCTCGGTGAGGTAGGCGAAGTTGGTCTTGGGATCGACCGCGACCGCCTCATGCGCGAAGCGGCCCAGCGCCGTCAACGGCGCCCCGGTGGTGCGGCGGCCCAGCGAGTCGACCTCGAAGACATAGCCGTGCCGCTTGCCACCACTGATGATCGACTCTGTTTCCTCGCACGTCAGCCACGCACCCCAGGGGGTGACCCCGCCGGCGCAGTTGCGGATCGTGCCGGCCAGGCTCACGTAGCGACGCTGCACGTTCGCGTTGACGTCCAGCACGATGTTCGTGGTGCCACCGAACGCGTTCGTGGCCGACCCGTCGTACACCGCGGCCCCGGTGGTCTTGGGCACCACCGGCGTGAACTGCGCGCCCGGGTTCACCGCGTCCTGCTCGTGGTTCTGCACCAGAATCGTCCCGCCCTGCGTCCCAGGAAACGAGCCGGTGCCGTCGAACTTGGTCGGGTACGGCGGGCTACCCGGATCGTCGAGCCGGTCAAACGGCTCGTTGTAGGGCGCCTGACCCCAGGTACCGGCCTTCGCGATCACCTTGTAATGGAAGCCGGCGGGAAGATCGAGCTTGCCGGCCGGGTCGGCCACCAGCGGCCCGTAGCCTCCCGTCGCCGCGCCCACCGGGCTCGCCGCCAGCAGGTTGAACGCTTCGGCGGACAGGACCACCACGGCCCCCGCCGCCGTGCCGTGCCGGAACAGATTACGTCGTGTCAACTCGCTCATGACGCGCAACCCTAGGAACGTGATGTTACCGCCCCTTTACGGAGAGGCCAACGTGTCACGGCCGCATCGTGGCCTTGTGATGAGCGAACGGTCCACCGGCCGCGACCGCGCCTCGACCGACACCGCATCGGCCCCTGCCACCCTGTATTCCCGGCGGGGGAACCCGCCTTATGCTCAACCTGATTCTCAGCGCCGGCGATTTCGCGTCACTCGTCGAACAGCTGCCGGCAAGGCTGGAGGAGTAGGGGCTGCCCCGCCCAGGGAGGGCACATACAGGCACGGAGATTGCCTTCGGCCGGGGGTGGCGGTCCCAAGGTCCCGTCAGAAAGCTTCGTCAGTCCCTGCTGATCGGGGCGGAGCAGAAGGGCATTGTCGAGTCGACGATCCGTCGGTGACCGACTTGAAGGAGCCAGCGTGCCCATCTGGCACATCCGTCCCTACGAGACCGTCGACTACGCGGCGACAGTACGCCTGCTGGAGGAAGTGAGGAGCACCCCGGGCGGCCCGCCCATCAACCTCACCGACACCGTGCTGGCGCTGCGGCACGAACTCCCGGAGACCGAGTCCCCCGCGGTGGTCGCCGTCGCGGGCGAGCATCTCGTCGGTGCCGCGGTCGGGCGCAAGGAGGGCGGCCAAGGCCGGGTGCTCACGGTCGCCATCGCGCCCGCCTGGCGTCACCACGGCATTGGTTCCAGCCTGTTGCAGAGCGTGGAAAACCTGCTCCTGCACGCCGGCTGCCGGCGGATCACCACGCTGATCACCCCCGGGCAGCCGGGTGAGGAGGCGTTCCTCAACCGCGGCTTCACCGCTACCGGGCAGGTACTCTATGACAAGCAGATTCCCCTGCGCCCGGCGGACGTCTCCACCGTCGAGCGGTGGGGCGGCGCGCTGCTGAGCGCCTCCGAGTGGTCCAACCTCGCCGGGATGGAGGAGGAGCGCGCGCTCATCGAGAAGCGGCTGCTGCTGCCGGTTCGGGAACGGGAGCTCGCCGAGGCGTACGGAGTCGTCATCCCGACGGCGATGCTGCTGTTCGGGCCGCCCGGCACCGGTAAGACGTCCTTCGCCCGGGCGGTCGCCGCCCGGCTGGAATGGCCGTTCGTCGAGCTGCTGCCCTCACGGCTGGCCTCCGGCGGCAGTGGGCTCGCCGCCGAGCTGCGGTCAGCGATCAACGACCTCATGGGGGTCGAGCGGGTCGTCGTGTTCATCGACGAGGTCGACGAGATCGCCCAGTCGCGGGAGACCCGACCGGAGAACCAGTCCGTCGTCAACGAACTGCTCAAGGCGATCCCGCAGTTCCGCGGGGTGCAGGGCCGGCTGCTGATCTGCGCGACCAACGCGGTCTCGGCGCTGGATCCCGCGTTCATCCGGCCCGGCCGGTTCGATCTCGTCCTCCCCGTCGGACCGCCGGACGCCAAGGGGCGCCGGGTGCTGCTCGATGGGCTGCTCGACCGGGTCGCAAACAAGGAGGACATCGATCTGGACGCCGTCGTCGCGGCCACCGACCTGTTCACGCCGGCCGATCTCTCGGCGGTCGTGCAGCGCTCCGCTGCCGCCGCCTTCCACCGGGCCGCCGACGGGGTGAAGGTCGGCACCGGGGCGGGAGCGGAAAGCGGCGGGGGCGGCCACGGCCCGACGGTGACCCCGTTGAGCACACAGGACCTGCTGGACGCCGCCCGGCTGGCCCGGCCGACGATCAGTCTTACCGAGCTGGACCGCTTCCGTCGTGACGCGGAGGCCTTCACCCGGATCTGACCTGCCCCGCCCCTGCAGGGACGACCCGCACCCGGATCCGCCTCGCACCCGGATCCGGGTGTTGATAACTTTTGATTTTTCGATATAGAAAAGTATTTCCTGCCCCGATGACGAGGCGCGACACGGGAGAGTTCTCGACGAAACGAAAACCGCAGCGATCTTCCAACCCAACCACAATGAGGTTTCGCCATGACCGACGGAAATCGCAATCTCTACGTAGTCGCCTGCGGTGGCGGGTACCCCGCCGGGGACCTTCCCGCCTTCGTCAGGCAGGTGCGGTCCGCCGGCTGGGACGTGCGGGTGGTCGCCACCCCGTCGTCTTTGCAGTTCATCGACGCGCTCGACACAGGTCACGGGGACGGGTAGCGCAGCAGGGCACCAAGACCGTCGGTCGGTGCGCCGGGCAGATCGGCGGGCAGGACCCGCACGGCCGCGCCGGTGCCCCAAGCGGCCCGCACGGCCAGATCCGCCAACCGGCCGGTGGTCGGTGGTGACCCGGCCCGGCGGGCCAGCCGGGCCAGCGCGCCCGGCTCGGTGGCGACGTCCCCGGGCTCCGGCCCGTACCAGGCGGCCCGGTCGTCGCCGGGGTCGTCGACGACGAGCAGCGTGCCCACCTGAGCGCGGACGAGCGCGGCGAGCGTCGCGGGCACCCCGTCGATCGCCCGGCCGTGTGCGCGGTCCTCGGCGAAGCGGTCGAGCACGGCGCGGGTCCGGTCGCGAACCTCGGCCTCGACCAGCTCCCGCACCTCCTGGGAATGGAACCGGTCGCTCCGCCCGGGGTGACGTCCCCCGTGTTCGAGCTGGTGGACCAGCGGGGTCACCCGGGGCGGCAGATGCTTGCGCAGCAGCTGCACGGCCCGGGCGTCTCCCGCGAGAACCACCAGCGCGGCGTCCACCCGCTCGGTCAGCTCGGTCACCGCCTCGGCGACCTGCGCGGCGTTGTGATCCCACGAGTCCTCGGCACGATCCTGGTAGCGGCGCTGCGACCAGCCGCCGGGGGCATTGCGCTCGATCTCGTCGTCGGAGCCGACGACCTCACCGGCGAACCGCAGTCCGTCCCCGGCCACCCGCAGGTCGGCGCCCGTCCGGTCGGTGAGCACGACCACACAGGGCACGCTGCTCTGCCGGTAGGCAAGCATCGGCAACGTGCAGGGCAGCGAGCCCCAGACGGCCCGGTCCGCCACCTGCCGTCGCAGCCGATGACACCAGACCACCCTGCCATCCGCGGCGCACGCCGCGAGAGCGGCGTTCTGCGGGCCGAGGGACGCCACAACCTCGTCCAACGCGCCCAGCGTCGCGCCATCCGCCCCGTCGGCGGCCAGGCTGTCGCGCAGGCGCCGCCACCGGACCGCCCGATCCGCCGCAATCCCGTCCATCTGATCGGACAGGCCCAGGTACAGCGTCGCGCACGGGCTCGGGACGGCGAACAACTCGTTGATCTCCTCATCTGGGATCACGGCACCGCGGCCTCCTGTTCTCCGCTCCCGCCGGTCGGCGAGCCGATCCTCCAGGGTCCAGGATGGGCACCGACCGGCTCTTCGGTCCGGCCTCTTCGGTTGCTCCCAGCCATACCCATCATCGGCGCGACGGACCGTCGGCCACCCGCCAGGACTTCATCCGGGCGCGGCCGGTATATATTGCTGCTGACGGTCCGAATCGGCTCGAGTTCGACTCTTCGCCGGCCTCAATGATCGGCATCGTCGGCAAACATCGTCGGCAAACATCGAATTCCCTACCTGCCCCCGGCCTGTCCCCGGGGATCGGTCCATAGATCAGTGCTGTGCGCGCTTGTCAAGAGGTCGATGCCGGCCAGGACTTCCGCGGCGGGCCGGGCCTCCAGGCGGCGCCCGTCCCGCAACCGCAGGGAGACCCGCTCGTCGGCTGCCTCCCGGGCACCGATGATCGCCTGGTAGGGCACCAGACGAGCGGCCCGGACCCGCGCGCCCAGGGTGCCGCGCTGCGGACCGGCGGCCTCGGCCCGCAGTCCCCGGTCGGCCGCCTGCCGGACCAGCGCGAGGGCGTGGGGTACCTCGGCGTCGGAGATCGGAAGGGCCACCAGCTGCACGGGCGCAAGCCATGGTGGAAACGCACCGCCGTGCGACTCGATGAGGTGGGCCACGGCCCGCTCCACGCTGCCGATAACGCTGCGGTGGACCATGACCGGCCGGCGCATCGCGCCGTCCGGGCCCGCGTAGCGCAGATCGAACCGTTCTGGCTGATGGAAGTCGATCTGCACGGTGGACAGGGTGGCTTCACGGCCGGCACTGTCGACGATCTGAACGTCGATCTTCGGGCCGTAGAAGGCCGCCTCCCCCTCCACGGCCTCGTAGGCCACCCCCGCGGCGTCGAGGACCTCGGTCAGCAGGGCGGCGGACCGCCGCCACATGCCGGGGTCGCCGACGTACTTCCCGCCCGGCCCCGGCAGGGAGAGCCGGTAGCGGGCCGGGCTGACACCCAACGCGCCGTAGGCCTCGCGGATCAGCTCCAGCGCCGCGCGCGCCTCGTCGGCGACCTGCTCCGGAGCGCAGAAGATGTGCGCGTCGTTCAGCTGGATCGCCCGCACCCGGGTCAGCCCGCCCAGTACCCCCGACAGTTCGGAGCGGTACATGCCACCCAGTTCGGCCATCCGGAGTGGGAGATCGCGGTAGCTGTGCGCGCGGGAGCGGTAGATCAACGCGTGGTGCGGGCAGAGGCTCGGCCGCAGCACCATCTGCTCCCCGCCAAGCCGCTCCCCGCCAAGCCGCTCCCCGCCAAGCCGCTCCCCGCCAAGCCGCTCCCCGCCAAGCCGCTCCCCGCTGAGATCCATCGGCGGAAACATGTCGTCCCGGTAATGGGACCAGTGGCCGGAGATCTCGTACAGCTCCCGCTTGCCCAGCACGGGCGAGTACACGTGCCGGTAACCGGCCCGACGCTCCACGCCACGGATGTACTCCTCCAGGGTGTGCCGTACGACGGCACCGGCGGGCAGCCAGTACGGCAGACCCGACCCGATCAGCGGGTCGGTATCGAAAAGTTCCAGCTCGCGACCGAGCTTGCGGTGGTCGTACACCGTGGTCTCCTCACCTCGCGGCAGGTAGGGCGGGTGACCACAAGGCGAAGCCCCGGGGCATCCACCCCGGGGCTTCGACAGAAGAACGGCTGTCAGCGCGCCGGGACACTCTCCGGCGTCGTCGTCAGGCCAGCGCGCTGCATGTCGTCCAGGTTAGCAGTGCCGCCCCCGCCGCGGTGACAATGACGACAGCGGTGACGGCGGCGTGCGTGACGGCGGCATGCGTGACAGCGGGGTGGGCGGGCGGGTAGCGGGCGGGGTGGCCGCGGGTCAGCGCGCGAGGATGCTCAGGATCTCACTGGCCGAACGTCCCCGCGCCGCGAGGGGATAGACGGTGATGGCCAGCCGGATGAGGTTGTCACCCCGGCGGCTGACGCCCGCGGCCGGGACGGGCCAGACCCGGTCCGTCGGGCCGGTCGCCTCCCAGGCGGCCTTGATTGCGGCGAGTGGGCCGGTGACGTCGCCGCGCCGCCAGGCGTCGGCGGCCCGGGCGGCGACGTCGATGACACCGGGACCGGCCGTGGCGACCGCGACCGCCGCCTCGGGACCCGCGGTCAGGATCCACGGCACGAGTCCCGGTGTCGGCTCGATCCGCTGCAGCAGCGAGATCATCGCCTGCGACCGGGGCCCGGTGACAATGGTCGCCGCCGACGCCCCGTGCCGCGCGACCACGTCCACGGCGCCCGGATGTGCCTGTTCGACGTCGGCCAGGGCCCGGCGCACCGCGGGTTCCAGGTCGAGCGAGGCGAGTGTCGCCAGCACGGCCACGGGTATCCGGGCGAGCAGCCCCCCGAGCGGCGCGAGCACCGGCCGGTCGGCCTCGGGTACCCGGCCGAGACACGCGGCCGCGGCAGCGGCCTCGGTCACCGATATGCCGTGCTCCAGAGCCAGGCCGACCACGGCGACCGGGTCGTCCGTGGTGGCGGCGACGGCCAGATCCACCTCGGCCGCGCCCGCGGGCAGCAGGTCGGCGACCGCCAACAACCAGGCCCGGGCGGGCGGGTCCAACGCGCCCAGCGCCGACACCAGGCGCGGCGCCCCGTGCAGCGCGGCGGCCACCCGCACCAGGCGGGCACCGCAGGTCGCGGCGACGGTAGCCGGGTCGAGCGCGACCAGCGACGCGACCTCCGCCGCGAAGGACGCGGACGAACCGGCAACCCGACCGGACGAACCGGATGAACCGGATGAACCCGTGGTGGCCGGCCCCGCCGGACCGGTGGTGAGGGGTCCCGTGGGGTCCGACTCGCCCCGGGCCGCGCGCGCCGCTTCGACGAGCAGCCGGGGCAGCGGCATCGTGCCCCAGTGGGCGGCCAGATAGGGCGCGGAGACACCCTCCAGCGAGGGGGGCGCGGAGGGCGCCCCGCGGCGCAGGACGCCCTCCGCGATCGCGGTGTCGAGCACGTCGGCCACGTCCTGTCCGGACATCCGGGCGAGCCGGACCAGCCAGTCGCGCGCCGCCCCGATCAGGCTGGCCCTGTTCAGGGTCTCGGCGAGCGGATGGATGCCCCAACGCCGGGACAGGTACAGCCCGACGACGTCGTCGTCTAACAGGGCCACCGCCCACGCCGACATGCCCGGCCTGCCGAGCAGGTTCTCCTGGAAGGCGGTCTCAATCACCGTCGACGGGTCCGCCGCGACAAGCTCGGCGAACTGCGTGGTCCAGACGATGTCCTCGACGGCGAGGCATCGGACGATCTTCAGCAGGGTGTCGAGCGGCAGGACGCCCCACCGGGATCGCGCGAACGCGACGACGCGCGGATCGGCCCACCAGACGGGATCGGGCGGCGGGTCGGCCTGGTGCAGGCCCGCCGTGACGGCCTCGTCGACGAGGTCGCCCGGATTCGCGCCGAGCGCGGCGCCGAAGGAGCGCAGCCACTCCAGGTCGCCGTCCACCAGGACCCGGACCGTCGCCATGATGTCCCGCAGCGACCGTTCGTCCCAGCGTGCGGCGACGTAACCGGCGATCAGCGGCGGCAGCGCCGCGTCCGTCGGCGAGGCCTCGCCAAGGACGCCCTCCGCGACGGCCCGGTCGATCGCGCTGGAAACCGGGACCGCGGCGGCGTCGGCTACCGCGCGCAGCCAGCCGACACTCGACCGCGTCAGGTCCCGGGCCACGTCGAGCAACGCCACCAACGGCACCGCGGTCCACCGTTCGGTGAGGTAGGAGGCGACGTCCGCATGGGACCAGTCGGATGGTGACGGTGGCCGCGCCTGGCCGAGCAGGCGCTGGGCGAGTGCCGCGTCGACCACCTCCGACACGGACACCCCGACCGTGACGGCCACCGAGCGGATCCAGAGCAGGTCACCCGCGGCCAGCACCCGCCCGAGCTCGATCAGCTCGGCCAGGCTCGTCGTCTCCCACCGTTCGGCAAGGCACCTGGCGATGTCGGGGTCCCACCGCGACGGCGGCACCGGACCCGGTCCGGCCAGGAGGTTCTCCTCGATCGCCCGGTCCCGCACCTCGTCGGCAGCCAGCCCGCCGGCGGCCGCGAGGGCCGCGCACCAGTCCGGTATCCAGTCCGGGTCACGGGCGACGACCAGGGTGTCGGCGAATGCGGCCCGCGGGTCCGCGACCGGGGCCGACACGTCCTCGGCGGAGGCAGTCGCGCCCTCCTCCACGCCGCCCTCCACGCCGCCGTCCACACCGCCGTCCACACCGCCGTCCACACCGCCGTCGAGCACGAACCGGCGGACCTCGTCCTCGGTGAGTCCGGGCACCGCATCGGCGCCGGCCCGCGCGAGCAGCTCGATCCGGTGGACGATGCCGCTGCCGGGCCGCCCACTCACCGGGCTGGTTCCCCCCCGCAGCACCTCGGGCGTCACCCGGGCACGTTCCGTGAGTTCCCGGATCAGATCGACGGGCAGCAGCGGCGCGCACCGCACCACCGCCGGCGCCGCGCCGGCGACCGCGAGCGAGACGACCGCGTCGCGGTCAAGTCGGGGTGCCCGGGCCAGCACCTGCCCGGTCGCGGCCACCCGTTCGAGGGCCTCGGTCAGCTCGGTCAGGCCGACCGCGGTGATCTGCCAGACGTCACCCCAGCAACCGGTGAGGACACCGATCGCGGGCAGCGTCTCGGCGAGCAGCATCCGGCGGGTCTCCGGCCGGATCCGCTCCCGCCTGACCAGCCGCATCACGTCGATGACGATCCGGCGCTCGGCCGGCAGCGGCCGCAGGACCGCCGCGAGCTCGTCGAGCATCTTCGCGCTGTCCCGGGCCGCCAGGACGCTCTGCTGCTCGGCGAGCTCCGCGGTGACCGTGACAATCAGGTCCGGCCGCCCGGCGAACGCCCGACCGATCTCCTGCAGCATCGTCATGACTGCGCTACGCCCACCGCGTTGCGGGCTGCCGGTGTCGGCCGCGAGGGCACTCTCGTCCGGGTTCACCAGCAGGTGCGCGAAGGCCGCGGCGAACAGCCGCCGGGCCGCGCTCTGCCCCGCCGTCGCTCCGATGCGCCTGCGCAGCCCCTGCAACGAGACGTCATCGACCAGCGGCAGGTCCCGCCAGGCGCGCGGAGCGTGGGCTTGGCCGTCCTCGTCGAGCAGCGGCAGCGCGAACTCCACCGGCTGGCCGGCGCTCGCCAGAACCTTCGGTTCGGTCAGAGCCGCCGGGTCGACACCGAAGGCGATGATCCGGGCCGGATCGGGCACCGCGCCGTCCGGTGCCCGATGCGCGGACCGCAGGCGTCGCAGCGCAACCAGGGTCCGGGCGAGGTCGTCGGGCGGGCAGAGCAGCCAGCCGGAACCGCCGAGCAGGCCGGCCAGCGGGCTGGACAGGTCCGCGGCCTCGAAGGCGGCCACGCCGACCGCCGCCCGCCCGGACTGTAGGCTCGCCGCGAGGCGCACCGGCTCCGGGTTGACCCGGCGCTCGGCTGTCATGACCTCCGTCCCCGTCGGCGCGAACACTCCCCGCAGGCCCTTGGGATCGCCACGCGGGGTGAGCGTCTCGTCGAAACGGCGCACCGTCACCGGGCGCTGCTCACCGGCCTGCAGGACGGTGGTGAGATCGACGTCGAACCCGGTGCCGGAGCGCGGCACGAACACCCGGACGCCGTACCTGAGCTTCATCACGACGAACCGGGGGTCGACCCGGTCGACCGTGCCCAGGTACGTCCCGCCGACCAGGCCCCGCTCGAAGCGGGGGTTGCGGTCGCCGAACCCGCCACGGGCCGCGGTGTCGTGATGGTAGGCGATGATGACGTCGGAGGCGGCGAGATCTTCGGTGATCTTCGCGCGCCGCGCCGCGGCGGCCAGCGTCGTGAGCTCCTCCCGGAGCCGGCCGGGCTGCAGGTCGGCAACCCGGGCGTCGATCCCGCAGCCCCGCAGGTACCGGTCCACCGCCTGCTCGCGCGTCGCCCGCGACCCGCCCGTCACCGCGCCGTAGGCGGTCGGTCGGCGGCCGGTGGACAACCACCCGATCAGCCGGGCCAGCGATCGGGCCTGCGCCGCCCGCCACTCCTCCAGCGGGGCGTCCGGTGCCGGGACGTCGTCGCCGAGCAGTTCCACCGTGTCCTGGCTACGTTCGGACGCGGGCGGGATCACCCCCCGGGCCGGCGCGTACCCGTGGCGGCCATACCCGACCAGCCGCAGCGATCCCCGGCAGTGCACGAGATGATCCGGGCTGAGTTCGACGGGAACGACGCCGAGCTGGGTCGCGGCGTCGTCGAGCAGCGCGCCGAGCGGGGCGAGCATGTCCATGACGTCCGCGGGGGCAACGAACTCGCCGTTCGCGAGCTGCGCGGCCATGCTGTCGTCGCCGCGTTGCCGCTCGAGCGGGTCGGTGAGCGGGCCGGCCGCCCAGCTCGTGATGTAACCCGTGGGCGCCTCGTAGCCCGTGGGCACCCCGTCGGGGCCGTCGACGATGTCGAGCAGCAGGGGGGTCAGCGGGTTGCCGAGCGAGAGCAGCTCCATGCCGACCCGTAGCGTCGACGGGCCGCCCGCGCCGGCCGTACGCAGGGCGCCGAAGCCCAGCCCGGCGAGGCTGACCAGGCGTACCCGGCAGTCGGCCCCGGCGCCGCGGATCCGCCGGGGCATCTCCCGCCAGGTCCGGCCGCTGCGGCCCACGACCGCCGGACGCTGGTCCGCCACTTCCGCCACTTCCGCCACTTCCGCCGGCGGCGCGCCCGGCGCGGACCGCGCGCCTGCGGTCCGCGCCGGGCGGTGTCCCCGCTGCGCCTGCGCGGCACCGTCGGCGGGTCCGGCGGGGAGCGGCTCGGGGTCCGCGAAGTCGTCGAAGTCGTCCGCGCCGGCGGGTCCGGCGGGGAGCGGCTCGGGGTCCGCGAAGTCGTCGAAGTCGTCGAAGTCGTCCGCGCCGGCGGGGCCCGCGGTGCCGCCCGGGTACCCGCCACCACCCGAAGACGCCGCGCTCCCCGAATACCCGCCACCACCCGAAGACGCCGCGCCGGTCGATCCCGTCCGACCGCCCTGGAAGGCCCTGCCGTTCGAGCCCGCTCCGCGGTCCGGGGCCGCCCCCGGGTTCGACTTCGATTCGCCGTCGGGCTGGCTCCCCCACGCGCTCCGGTTCCACCAGCTCACGGTTGCGGCTCCTCATCCGACAGGACCTCGCGGGCGACCAGCGCGGTACGCACCGCGGCGATCTCCGCGCGTAGCACGGTGGCGGTGCCGAGCCGGAAACGCGGATCGGCGGGCAGGCAGTCGGTGATCAAGCGGATCAGCATGGGGTGCACGCGACGGGCCGCGAGCTCACCCCGCAGCTGCCGCAGCTTCTCGTCCCGCGCCTCGGCATCAGCCCGGGAACCGGCGGCGTCCGCGGCCGACCTGGCCTCGGTCGCCCCGCCGAGCCAGTCATCCGGGCGGTCACCGGTCAGCGCGAACAGCAGGGTGGCCGCCAGGCAGTGCAGGTCGTACTGCGGGCTGAGCGGCTCGGCTCCCGGCGGGGCGTAGCCCGGGGTCGCGGTGGTGGGCATGACCTTGGCCGACGGCTCGACGATCGCCGCCGTCGACAGGTCGACGAGCGAGTACCGGGGTGGGTCACCAGCGACGAGGATGTTCTCCGGCTTGACGTCGCCGTGGACCCAGTACCCCCTGATCCGTTCCTCGTGCTGGTAGAGCCGCTGCGGTCGGATCGTGTGCATCGCCTCCAGCGTGGCGCTGATCTGGTCGGCCAGCTCGACGACCTGGCGGGCGCTGAGCGGGCCGGACTCGGTGACCCGGGAGTCAAGCGTGGTGGGCACCATCTGCCCGATGTCACCGATGAACTGCATGACGATGAACGCCTCACGGTTGTACCGCTCGACCTCCCGCTCGTTGCCCCCGGTCACGAGCGCGTTATGGTCGTGCCGGGTCGGCGAGGGCCCGTAGACGACGTCCACCAGGGCCGGCACCCCGTGGGTGATCTCGCCGAGCGCCGCCTGCACGGCGACCGCGTCCTCGACGTCGATCGAGCGCTTCTCGTACTGGGTCCTGGCGTACTCGGGATTGATGTCGTGGTCGCGGCCGCCCCACCATGCGCCCTTGACGACGACCAGGGCGTTGCTCCACTCGTCCCGGGCGAGCTCGACGTAACCTTGGCCGCCCTCGGCGAGATGACGCACGCAGCGGTACCGGCCACGGCCCCAGGTGCGCGGCACCGACGCGAAGGACGCCCCGTAACGCAACCGTTCGACGATCTCCAAATCAGAGGCGACCGTACTCACCGGCCACCTCCGGGTACCCCACCGCCGCCAGGTCCGCCGTTCCCGAGCACCCCGCCGGCCGGCCAGGGTCCCGTCACATGCACTTCCAGACCCACGACGTCGCGGACCAGCCAGACCGGCTCCTCGCCGTCCCACCTCTCGGCGACGCCCGGCGTCAGCCGCCGGGCACCCACCCACGAGCCGTTCGTCGACAGGTCGGTGAGCGTCACCGTCCCGTCGCGCTCGTTGCCCACCATCAGATGGCGCCGCGAGACCCGGCCGGCGGCGTCGATCTGCAGCCGGTCGCAGACGTCGACGACGATCAGGTCGTCCGCCGTCCGCTGCACGGCGTTCGGTTGCCGTCCCAGCACAATGCGTTCACCGGGTCCCACGTTCGGGGTGTCGAACGACGAGCCGTCGCCGCGCCGGACGGTCAGCCGCCAGCCTGTTCCGCCCGGCCGCCCGGCCGCCCTGGTTGCCTCGGCCGCCCTGGTTGCCTCGGCCGCCCCAGCCGTCCCAGCCGCGTTGACCCGGCCGACCCGCACGAGCGACCCGGCCAGGTGGAGCGGGACGTCGAAACGCCACTCCCGGGGCAGGTCACGCACCAGCCGGTCGTCGCCCAGACTGGTGCCGTTGTGGGAGCGGTCGACCACCATCGCCGTGCCGGCAGCCGTGAGGGTGATCTCCACGTGCCGGGTGCTGATGTAGTCGTAACTGCTACCGAGCCCGGCCGTGACGTCGACGAGCTGCTCCGAGCCGAGGTTGTGGTCGGGATGGCGCCCAAGGACGACCGTGGTGCCCACCTCCAACGTCACGAGACGATGGGTGCCGCCACCCTCGATCCTCAGCACGACCGGACCCGCCACCACCCTGGCATCCCACCCGGCGCCGGACGGCACGGGCAGGCCGACGATGGTCGGCGCCCCCACGGTGCCCGAGGGCGGGATGTAGGCGGGAGCATCGAAGATCGTGGCGTCGTCCGCGAGCGCGTCCCCGAGCGCGTCCGCCAGGGTCCTGCGACTTCCCTCCCCGGGTTCGCCATGGCCCGCCTGCCGGTCCGGGGCATCCAGGTCCAGGGGCTCGGTCGCTCCCCGGGGGGCCGGCGCGTCCCGCGGCGCGGGGGGCATGGGCGACGCCGAGGGCACAGGCGACGCCGCGCCCGAGGCGTCCCCGACCGCCTGCCCAGTATCCGTCTCGATCTCCTGGACCGGGCGTCGACACAGCGGACAGACCAGCCGGGCGCCCTGGCCGCGCCCCGCCACGCGCATCGGTGGCGACACGAGCGGCCCCAGCCGGGCGTTCACGCAGTCGGGGGTCACGCAGCGATAGGCGTTGGCGCGGGCAGCGGCGACGACCTCCGGTCGCCCCCGCAGGCCCGACGCCTTCACCTCGTCCTGCCGCGCGGCCCGCTCCCAGGTGACGGTGTCGATCCGGTTCATCGCCCGGCGGACCAGTTTCACGTTCTCGCCCGCCGGGGCGGCGGGTAGCACCTTCCATCCGAAGAAGGTCGAGGCGTCGCCCTGGATCCACGCGTGGGCGTCGATGTTGCGTTTGCCGTAGAAGTTGTCCTTGCTGACGACCTTCCCCCCGACGGCCCTCGCCTCCTCCAGCAGGATGTCGTCGGCCTCGGCCGCCCAGGCCAGAGCGCCGTCACGGTAGTACCGCTGCAGCGGAGCGAGGTCGTCAAGCAGGCCGCGCAGGCTGTTGTCGGCCACATAGCGAAAGGTCGCGTCGGCGCCGAAGGCACGGCGGGCGGCGGCCTCCACGGCGAACAGCCGCGCGGTCACGCCGCACCGGCGCGGGCAGCGTGCGCCGTGCGCGCAGCCGAGACCGATCTGCGCGAAGCTGCCCGGCGAACCGTCCCGGGTGATGTTACTGACGTCGAACAGCACCGTCGTCGAGGACATGGGACTCCTACCGATTGTCAGCTGTTGCCGAGGACGTCGTCGAGACGCCGACGGGACGCCGCCCCGCCGTGTTGCCGGCCGGACACGGGGTCCGCCTCGACGAGATCACGGGTCCGGGTCCTGGTGCGGGTCGCCCGGACCCGGGCTCCCGACACCGCGTCGGCCGGCGCGACACCCTGGCCGAGGGCCCGTAGCGTCGCGTTGTAGTGGTCGGCCAGATCGTCGAATCCGCGGTCCGCCGCCCACAGCGCCGCGTTCCGGAACAGCTCGGTGACGCTCTCCCGGGAATGGGCGAAGCTGGCCCGCTTCGCAATCTCCTCGTCGAACTCCGCGATGCTCTCCTCGTGTTCGAGGGAGGATTCCGCGTCCGGGAAGACATCCGCCTCGACGGTGGCCCGGAAGCGCTGCGCGGCGTGCGGGTCGGCCCGGCTGTCCACAGCCAGCCGCCGTCCACCGGCGACCACCCCGCCGCGGGCCTGAAGAATCGTGTGCGCGCCGAGCGGTGTGTCCGGAGCGCGCAACCGGAGCAGGAAGACCGGACGGTCCTCGCCGGTGCTCACGGCGGGTAGCGGCAGCCGCAGCTCGGTGCCGCGCGAGGTCGGTGGCGGCACCTTCATGAGGTGACGCTGCGGTTTGATCCGCCGCAGCGCCTCCACCGTCCAGCCGGGTCGGATCAGGACCCGCAGCTCACCGCGCCCCGCGGCCGCGCCGACCACCGGTTCGATCAGCGACGAGACGATCGCGTCGATCCGGTCGACGTCCTCGGCCGCCGCCCAGACGTGCTGCGTCTGGCCGCACACCCCGACCATCTCGGCGAGCACCTCGTCCCGGGCGTCGACGCCGATGCCCAGCGCGTCCGTCCCGATGCCCTGGTCGCCGAGCCCGGCGACGATGTGGGCGAGCTGCTCGGGCTGCCAGCGGCCGATGTTGGCCTCACCGTCGGTGATGAGCAGGACCCGGTAGACGTCCGCGTCCGGCGCCTGCGCGAGCAGCTCCCGCCCGGCGACGGCGAGCGCGTCGCCGATGTTGGTGTAGGAGTCCGCGTCGCTGTTCGTGGGGCCGTCAACGGCCGGCAGGCGGTCGGGCCGACGTCCGGCGCTGATCACTCGCGCCTCGCGGGCGAAGCGCACCAGCACGAGCGGGCAGCCGTCGGGCAGCAGGCCGTGCACGCGTTCCAGAACCCGCTGCGCGAGCTCCCACTTGCTGACCGCGTCCGGCGCCGCCGGATGCAGCATCGACAGGGATGCGTCGACCGCGACGGCGACCGCCACCTCCCGCCGGCCCCGCGGCGGATCGGCCACGCTGATCGTCAGCCGGAGCACCCCACCCGGCTTCGTGACACCCCGGTCCATCCGGCCCTCGACGCCGAGCCGGTCCCTGTCGTTCATCAGTTTCCTTTCTCCCCGTGAATGCGCGGCTCCCCGTGAATGCGCGGCTCCCCGTGAATGCGCGGCTCCCCGTGAATGCGCGTGCCGGTGCCGCGGGACTCGCCGACGCCGGTGAGCATCGCCCGCTGGCGCGGTCTGGTCCGGGTGGCGACCACCTTCTCCCGGGCGGAGCGGATCGCGATCACCGCGACGGTGGCGTTGTCGTGCCCACCGAGGTCCTCCGCCCGACGGCAGAGCAACGAGGCCAGTTCGGCGGGGGTGCGGGCGACCGAGGCGAGGTCCTCCAGCACGTCGCAGAACCTCCAGTCGGCCACGCCCGGAATGTCCTCGGCGGTGTCGACGCCCGCCTCGCACGCCCCGTCGGTGGCGAGGATCAGCAGGTCGCCGTCGGCGAGCTGCACCCTTCTGGTCGCCACCGCGGTCGCGCCGCGCTGCGCCGTCCGGACGCTCTCGGTCACGATGCCGCGCTCCTCGGGTGTGGGAGCCTGGCCGGCGACGATCGCCTCGGCGACCACGCTGTGCTCGCTGGACAGCCGGGTGGCCACGAAGCCGTCGCCGCAGCGGCGCAGCAGGTAGGCACGGCAGTCCCCGACGGTCGCGATGTCGGCGCGACCGCGGGAGATCGAGGCGAGCACCGCCACCGCGGCGGCCCGGCGGCTCAGCGGCGCGGGCGGCGGCGGCAGCGCGACGTCCAGCAGCAGCCGCTCCGGTTCGGTCTCGCCGTCCTTCCACCGCCGACGGAATGCCGCGAGCAGCGCCCGCGCCGCCCACCGTCCCGAACCGTCACCGGGACCGGTAATGCCGTCGAGCACCGCGCAGGCGGTGGTCGTGCCGTCCGACGGGTCCTCGACCTTCGCCCAGCCGACCGCGTCCTCGTTGTCGCCTTCCGGGTTGCCGCCCGCCTTGCGCCAGCCCGTCACGCTCTCGCACGCGACGACGGTCGTCAGCCGCTCGTTGCGCGCGGGGAAGACGAAGGGTGCGATCCTCGACGCCAGCGCACCGGCTCCGGTCGCCCGGCGACCATGCTCGGGATGTAGGCAGGCCCGCAGCGCGGCGTCGGCGCCGGGCGGCCACTCGCCGGCGGCAAGCCCGGCCATCGCCAGCATCGAGGCGTCCCGGTTGCTCCACTCGCCGGTCAGCGCCTTGAACAGCACCACGGCGAACAGGCGAAGGTCACGGGCGGGACCACGCTCCCCCGCCGGAGTGACGAACCAGGGGTCGACGGGGTCGTGCCTGCCCGCGTCCAGCAGATCGCAGACGGCCAGAGTGAGGCTCTGCCCGGTCCACCTGAAGCTCCACGGCGCGAGAAGCCCCACGCCCTGCTGATGGAACGGTTCGAGGCTGCGGCCGATCTCGACGAAGGCGCGCAGCAGTGCGGCCGCGGAGATCGCGGGAGCATCGGCGGAATGGCTGTCGAGCAGATCAACCAGCGGCAGTCCCGGAAGTTCCGGCCAGCTCAGCTCGACCCGCACCGGCATGATCAGTCCGGCGCTCGCCGTGGGCAGGGCGACGCGGGGTGGGGCATGGCGTAAGGAGACCGCGCCGGCCCCCGCGTCCGCGGCGGCGTCGAACTCGTCGAAGTCGACCTCGTCGAGACCGGCAGGGTCGTCAAGACCGGCAGGGTCGGGAACGGCGTCTTCAGGACGTGTGTCGTCGAGACCGGCAGGGTCGTCAAGACCGGCAGGGTCGTCGAGACCGACGTCCTCGGGAACCGCGTCGTCAGGAACGGCGTCGTCAGGAACGGCGTCGTCAGGACGTGCGTCGTCGAACGGGAACGGCTGATCCGAGTCACCGGGCTCCACCGACTCGGCGGTCACGTCGAACGGACCCGGGTCCTCCGCCTCGTCCAGCGCGTCCAGCGCGTCTGGCGCGTCTGGCACGTCTGGCACGTCTGGCACGTCCAACTCTTCGGCTTCGCCGAGCAGCTCGGCACCCTCAAGTGCATCCGGACCCGACGACCCGGCCAGACCACCGGATCCGCCCGGGTCGTCGGGTCCGGTGGGGTCTTCCAGCTCGTCGCTGTCGTCCTGCCCGGCCGCCGGCGCGTCCGGGCCTCCGAGCTCGTTCGCCTCCTGCGCTCCGGGTGAACCGGTCACCGCCCCGAAAGGATCGATCCCGGCGACGCCACCATCGCTGGCGCGCGGGCCGTCCAGGACACCGCCCGGGACATCGGAGGAGTCCCCGCCCACGACCCCTGTGATCACCGCCGGAACCGGGTCGCCTGGCGAAACCACAGGTCCGTCCGGGCCGGTCAACGGTGCTTCCCGATCACATCTGCCGGGGCGTGGGATGCGGACATCCCGACGCTACCGTCCGAATCATCCAGATGATCAGCGTCCATGGTCGTGGCAACGGCGACGTGCACGACGGTCCCCCCTTCCTCCCGCAAGATCGCGAAAGATCTGCAGTATGCCTGTCCGCGCGATATGACGGTATCGCTCGGCCTCGTCAGGTAAAGGACAGCCATAACCGACATCTATCGGTCTGGTCGTCATCGGCGGCATCTGCGACGGTCGGTGGCAACGGCCCACTACCTTCCGGAGGCACCGTGTCCGAGTTCAACTCCCGCCGCGCTCAGCGTCAGGTCCCGGCCAGGCGGAGCAACCCACTGCAGAAACTTGCCCGTGACCGGGCCCGGCAGGCCCGCCGACGCACTCGGCGCGATCAGCCGCTGCCGGATTACCTCGCCCGCTACGCGTCCGGACCGGACGGACATCCCCGATCGGCATCGACTACGATGGGCAAGCCGCGACCGAGCGGGAATTCCCTCAAGCACCTGCGGCCGGTTCCGTGGACGTCGCTGGGACCCGCGACGGTCCTCGATGCCCGCGTCGACTTCTCGGACTGTGCCGGCTACAAGCGGCGCCCGGTGGTCGCGGTGCGGGTGGAGAACGGCGTCATCCTGGCCTTCCCGATTACCACTCAGGTACGTCGGCTCAGCTGGGTTTGCGGACGCCTGCTCGCCTTCCCACGGGAGGCCGGTCTGCGCGAAGCCCAATCCGCGATCCTGTGGCGCCCGGTGGCAATCGAACGCTCCGATGTGATCCGGGTTCTCGGTCGTCTCATCGGCTCCGACCTCGAAGAGTTTCAGATTCACGCACGGGCGGTGCGCGGGGTCGACGGCAGCGACGCCTGACCCACGCCGGTATCCGGGCACGGACGAGATCGCCGGGGAAGCAACGACCGGAGGGGCCGGAACGACCCTGCGGAAGGATACCGTTACACTCGCTCGCCATGCGGCTGCGGTTCCTCGTCGACGATCGGGTCGAATTCGACCAGCGGCTGCGCCGTTCCGACCAGCTGTGCGTCGGTGCCGCCCCGGACGACGTCTGCGACGATGCCGCGTCGCACCGGCATCTGTCCGCCAGCCCGCCGGACCGGAAACTCTCCCGCCGGGCCGCCCGCCTGTCCGCCGCGCCGGGCGGCGGCTGGAATGTGGAAATCGCGAACCTGAACCAGGCCGATGTCCGGAACTGGGGACAGCCGACGTATCCCGTCGAGCAGGGCGGGCTGGTGTCGGTGACCGACCGGCCGACCGCGGTCTGGCTGCGCGGCACTCCGCAGCGCAGCTACCTGCTGTTATGCGAGCCGGAGCCGACCGGCGTCCGCCGGATTGCCCGCGATCGTCGAGTGACGGAGAGCAACGAGGTCGATCGCCTCTCCGAGAAGGAGACCGAGGCGATCCGCGTGGTCTTCGAACAGCATCTACGGTGGCCGCCCCTGCGTAACCCGGATCCACGTCCCAAGAAATCCGCCGCCGACCGGCTGGGGATCAAGCAGACCTCGCTCAACGACCGGTTGGCGGGCGCGCTGGAGAAGGCGAGACGGGTCGGCTACCAACCACCGGGCGGGCAGGTCGCCCCGACCCGCGACGCCGACTGGGTGTACTGGCTCGTCGGCATCGGTGCGCTGGACTTCGAGATGCACGCGGGAATCGGCTAACCGTCCCGATCATCGAACGGCGGCTGGCCGATCGAGCGAACCCGAGTCAGACAGACCCGAGCCAGACGGACCCGGGGGCGGCGCCGGACGAACGCGCACCCCGCCGGGTCGTTCCCCCTCGCCCGCGTCCTAACTCTCTACGCCTGCGCCTCTACGCCGGTGTTCTTCCCGTCCGCGCTTTCTCCCGATCCACGTGCTCCGCCGATCGACGCGCCCGTATGACTCGTCACTACCGATCCGGATATTCCTCGTCGGACGCCTCGGCTCCACTCGGCGTTGTCGAGATTTCCCGGGCGCATCGCATGAGCCGAAGATTTGTCTCCTGCTCGGCGAGCCCCCGATCACCCGATCGGGGGCTCGCCGACCCCGCGAGACGCGACCATGGAGATATGGTGATCTCGGTGGAGCGGCGGGTAGCGGTGGCGGCGGGTCCGGAACATCTGGAACTGCACGTCGAAGAGCTACGGCCAGAGGGTTTCCCACTCGACGATCCCCCGCCGGAGATTCCCTGGTCACCGGCTCCCCCGCCCCCGGGCCACCTTCGGGCGGACGGCCGTCCCCCGAACGAGGCACGGGCCCCGAACGAGACGCGGATCGCGGACAGGACACAGATCGCGGACGAGACACGGACCATGACGTCGGACGACAGGCCGGCGACGATCCGCGGCGGGGGTGGCGACATCCCGGTCCTGCTGCTCCACGGGATCGCCGGCAGCACGGCGGACTGGGCCGCGGTGGTTCCGGAGCTCGCCACGTCCCGCCGTGTGATCGCCTACGACCAGCGAGGGCATGGCGCGAGTGGCTGGGCCACGACGGGCCGAGCGGGTTACAGCTTTGATCAGCTGGTGGCGGACCTCGCGACGGTGGTCGACGTGCTCGGGCTGCCCGCCGTCCACCTGATCGGCCACTCGATGGGCGGGGTGGTGGCGCTGCGCTACACGCTCAACCATCCGGGACGGGTGCGGTCCCTGGTTCTCGCTGACACCGCGGCCGCTCCCGCCACGGGCACGGGCGGGATCACGAAGCGGGTCGTGTCCGTCCTGCTGGCAGGGGCGGCGGCGATCGCGACGGCCGTCCACGCCGGCCGGAACCGCGCGGTGGCGGGGCTCGGCCGGATGGATCCGAACGCGATCGTCGCGCTCTGGCGGGACCTGAGCAGCTATCCGTCCCTCACGGACCGGTTGGGCGAGATCTGCGCCCCGACCACCGTCATCGTCGGTGAACGGGACTTCAGTCTTCGTGACGCCGCCGAGACGCTCGCCCGATCCGTGCCGGACGCCCATCTCGCGGTGATCGCCGGTGCCGACCACAATCCACACGCGAGCCGCCCGATCGCCTGGCTGACCGCCGTGGAGGATCACCTCACCCGCGCCGACCAAATAGCCACCGATCTCATCCGCTGATGTCGGGCCATGCCGGCCGACCGGTTGACTTCGAGTGCGCTCCCACCGCTATGGTCGGCGCGAGGCTGGCTTCCTCCCTCGTCCGCAGGTGGGGGATTCCCGGACCTCGCGGGCCGGGTTCCTGCTTCTTTTCCCGACGGGAGGTCCCGACGGATGCGTCACCGACTACCGTCGGTTCGGTCTCCCTCCATCTCCACAGGATCTTCACCGGCGAGTACGGCTCGTCTTCTATCCGGTCTGATGCGAAAGGGGGTGAGCGGCGTTTCCTCCTCCGCGTGGACGCGGAGGTTTCCACGCCGCGCATACCATGAAGTACCGCAAACTCGCCCGGACCGGCGTCGAGGTCAGCACCCAGTGTCTCGGCGCCATGATGTTCGGCGCGTTCGGCAACACCGACCACGACGAATGCGAACGCATCATCCATCGGGCCCTCGACGCCGGCATCAACTTCCTCGACACCGCCGACATCTACTCTCAGGGTGAGAGCGAGGAGATCGTCGGCCGGGCCATCAAGACCCGCCGCGACGACGTTGTCCTTGCCACGAAGTGCTTCAGCCCCATGGGCGACGAGCGCAACTCCCGCGGCGGCTCGCGGCGCTGGATCATCCGCGCCGTCGAGGATAGCCTGCGCCGCCTCGGCACCGACTACATCGACCTCTACCAGGTCCACCGCCACGACTGGGACACCGACCTCGAGGACACCCTCGGCGCCCTGTCCGACCTCGTCCACGCCGGCAAGGTCCGCTACCTCGGCTCCTCCTCCTTCCCCGCCGACTGGATCGTCGAAGCCCAGTGGGCCGCCCGGCGCCGTAACAGCGAACGGTTCGTCTGCGAACAGCCCCAGTACTCCATCTTCGCCCGCTCCATCGAAGAAGCCGTCCTGCCCGCCGCCCAACGCCACACCATCGGCATCATCCCCTGGAGCCCGCTGGCCGGCGGCTGGCTCACCGGCAAGTACCGGCGCGGCGAGCAGGCTCCGGCCGGATCGCGCTACTCGTCACAGGGCTTGCTCGGCCGCCGCCAGGGTCAGGCACTCTCCGAGGACCCGCACGCACCCGCCCGCTTCACCGTGGTGGAGGAGCTGACCACCCTCGCCAAGCAGGCCGGCGTGTCCCTCACCCACCTCGCGCTGGCCTTCGTCGACAGCCACCCCGCCGTCACCTCAACCATCATCGGGCCCAAGACGCTCACTCAGCTCGACGACGTCCTCCTGGCGGCCGAGATCACCCTCGACCAGGCGACACTCGACGCGATCGACGAGATCGTCACCCCCGGCACCGACATCGCCGGCACCAACCACCACAGCGGTAACCCGGCACTGCGGCCGAGTTGCCGGCGTCGGACGGCCCACTGACGGACGAACCACTGACCAGCCTGACCATGCCCACCCCCGACCAGCCACGTTTCTCGACTCACGGCACCGCCAAGCCGGTCGGCGCCGCGGCATCTCCGGAGGCAGACAAGCCGTCTTCCGGATCCTGAGACGATGCGCTACAGTCGCCCGAGTCAGGTAACATAAGGGGGGTTCAACATGAGTGTCATCGTCGCCGTGACCCTGAAAGTCGATCCAGCCGCTCTTCAGCAGCTGTTCGCATCGAAGGCAGACATCTTCACATCCATCGCCGAGCGGGCACAAAAGGTAGGAGCCTTGCACCATCGTTTCCTTGCCGGCCACGGGCAGGTCATCATCCTCGATGAATGGGATTCCACGGAGGCGTTCCAGGAGTTCTTCACCAATCAGCCTGAGATAGCCGCCCTCATGCGGGATGCCGGCGTCGAGGGACCCCCGGAGATTCAGGTCTGGCAGCCGATCGAAGGCGCGCCCGACACCTTCTGAGCGGGCGCGCGGGACACGGGCGGGGGACGGCTACGGCTCCCCGTATCCGCGCCGCGGAACGGACCGGTACCCCCGCCCGGAATCGTCATCACCAGAGTTCATGATGATATCTTTGAGAACACTCGAAGCGGTCAGGTGTTCCGAGTGCGCAGCAGCATGTGAAGTTCGTTGTTCCAGTCGATGCCGTTGCTCTCCCGCCCCGCTGGAACCTGTCCGTGGCAGTCGGCGAGAAAGGCGGTGACCTTCGACTTCGCCAGCTCGAGATCGGCATGCCCCGACGGGCTGGACAGGGACACCGTGATCACCGTCTGCCCCTTGGATCTCGTCGGCCGGATGCGCACGTCGCCGGTCCCGGCGGGAACCTCGATCCCTTCGGCCAGCAGCGCGCGGGCGAAGATCCAGGTGATGGCCTCTTCACCGGGACGTAGGATCAACTCAACGGCGAAGGGATCAGCCGGGTCATAACGGAGTGTGCCGGGGATCGCCTCTCGCTCCCCCTCCTCCGTGACGTAGTCAACGGATAGATCGCGCGCCACGACATGCGCGGGCGTCGAGCTGTGACGGAGCATCGCTGCCTCCCAACACGGTCGGATTCGACACTGTTCAGCATCGCGCCCGGCGACGCCCGGTTTGGCCACCCGACGGGCCTCTCTGGACGGGCGGATCAACCCGGCACGGCTAGGCCGGTCGGCATAGCCGGCGAGTGAACGCAACGTCACGGTTCCATCGCTATTTTGTCGCGGTTTCGGCATGGTTGCGGCGACCCCACGTCGAGAGATTCCGGCCGAGTCCGCCGACGGGTGCGGCGATGACCTCGTCACTGGCCCGACGGGTGTCGACGCTGGCCGTCGTACCGGTGGGAGGGAGTCGGCCCAGACCGTCAGGACCATCCGCCCCCACCGGCCGGCCCGTCGTCAACTCAGCCGCAGGGAGCCCGGTAGCGTCAGCCGCAGGGAGCCCGGTAGCCCATATCCCTGAAGGCAGTGCTCCATTCACCGGCGGTGATCCGGTTCGCCGGATCGGCGCACGCGGTGTCCGCGAGCCGGCCGGGCTCGGCGTCCCACAGCCGCAATGTCCCGTCGTGACCAGCCGAGACGACGACGCCCGTGCCGGAGACGAAGGCGATCGCGCTGATCGGCTGGGTGTGCCCGTGCCACTGGGTCAGCAGGATCGGCGTGTCCAGACGGGAGATGTCGGTCAGCCGGACCGTCTCGTCATCGCCGGCGGAGGCGACGACGTCGGCACCCGGCTCGAAGGCCACGCTCTGGATCCCGCCCAGCGAGCCGGTGGCGACGCCACGGGCGGGATTGTCCGGATACCGCACCTCCCACAGGCGCACCGTGGCGTCGACGCCGCCGGAGACCAGAACGCCTCCGTCGCCGGTGAAGACCACGGACCGCACCCCACGGCTGTGCCCGCGCAGGATTCCACCCGCGGTCGGCCGCGCCGCGTCCCGGATGTTCCACAGATGGACGGTGCCGTCCTCACCAGCGAACGCGAGCAGGGTGCCGTTAGGCGCGAAGGCCATCGAGCGCACTCCCCCGGTCTGACCGTCCGCCCGGACGCGCTGCTTCGGACGCGCCGGGTCCGTGACGTCCCACAGCGCGACGATGCCGTCCGCACTCGCGGACCCGAGAGTGTTGCTGTCCGGGCTGAAGGCCACCGACTGCACCGCGTCGGTGTGGGCCTGGATGGTTGACCATCGGACCATCTGGTCGGGGTCGTGCAGGTTCCACAGTCGGATCGTGCCGTCGGAATGGCCCGCGGCGAGCAGGCCACCGTCCCGGTTGAACGCCAGCGACTCGATCCAGCTGCGGCTCGGCACCGAGACGGAGGTGCGCCGGACCAGCTCGGTCCGACCGACGACTTCCCATAACGTGACCGTTCCGTTGTTGCTCCCCGCCGCGATCCAGTGCCCGTCCGGGCTCACCGCGAGCGCCAGCAGGGCACCGGTCCCGACGGGGATGGTGGTCGGGGTGATCCCGGCACCGAACAGCGCGATCATCGCGCTCCGGGTCCTGGCCGAGTGCGGCTCGGCGCGGTAGGCCGCGAGCGCGAGCCGGCGAGCGAGTCCCGTGTCGCCGTCCTGGAGGAGCAGCGCCCGCTCGGCGACCGCCTCAGGCACGCTCATCTCGGTCCGCGAGCCCCCGCCCCTGGTGGACACGATGGCGACCGTCGTCACGAGCACGGTGACGGCGGCCACCAGGGCAACGATGATCAGCGGACGTCGGTTGCGGGCCCGGTCGCCCGGTGGCGCGGCGGACGAGGACCTCCGCGACGACGAGGACGACCGCTGAGACGAGGACGACCGCTGAGACGAGGACGACGAGGACGACGGGGACGCTCCTCGCCCGGGGTCCTGGCTGTGTTCGTCCTCGGTCCAGACCGTCACCAGAGCATCGGCGAAGTCCCGGGACCGGGACGACGAGCCTGCGCCCGGCAGCCAGCGGGCATCCGGCCCGGACGGTGACGCCTCGCTCCCCGACGAGGACGACCCGAGCCCGGGAGAAGAGGTCGGGCCCGGAACCGACGACGGGCCCGGAACCGACGACGGGCCCGGAACCGACGACGGGCCGGACCGGGCTGGTGCCCCGGGAATGCCCGGCCCCGGGAACGAGATCAGGTTCGCCGGCGGCGGGGGTCCGATCGGCTGATGGCCGGTGACGGGCGTGATCGGACCCGCGAGGTCGGCGTCGCTCGCCGACGTTCCGGAGGCGCCGCCGGGGGACGTGTTCAGCGGCCGGATCAGCGCGGTCACCTCGGACAGGGACAGCCCCTTGACCGCCATCGGGGCTTCGACACGTAGGTCCAGAAGGCGCGCGTAGAGCTTCTCGGCGGTGGGTCGCTCCGCCGCTGCCTTGCGCATCGCATCGGAGACCAGGGGCCGCAGGCTGTCCTCGAAGCCGTCAAGCGTCGGAGGATCGTTGACCGTCCGGTACAGCACGCTGGGAGCGGGGCCGTTACCGAACGGGTAACGACCGGTCCCGGCGAAGATGAGGACACCGCCCCAGGCGAACACGTCCGCCGCCGAGGTGACCTGCTCGCCCAGGGCCTGTTCCGGCGCCATGAACGCCGGCGTCCCGAGCTGGCGATCCCCGCTGAGTACCGTCGCGGAGTCCAGGGCGCGCGCGATACCGAAATCGATCACCTTCGGCCCGAGCCGGGACAGCAGGATGTTGGACGGCTTCAGATCCCGGTGCACGAGTCCGGCCCGGTGGATCGCCATCAGCGCGGTGGTCATGCTCACCGCCAGCTGATGAAGCTCCGCCGGGGTCAACGGGCCGCGCGTGCCAACCGCCTCGGACAGCGTCGGCCCGTCGACGTACTCGGTCACCAGATAAGGCGGATCGGCGGTGATGTCGACGTCGAGGACCGCCGCGGTGCAGAAACGAGCGACCCGCCGGGCGTTGTCGGCCTCCTGCTTGAGCCGGCTGCGGAACTCGGCCAACCGGGCGAGATCCGCCCGGATCAGTTTGACCGCGACCAGACCACCGGCGGCGTTCTCCCCCAGGTAGACGGTCCCCATCCCACCCGCGCCGAGACGCCGCACCAGCCGGTAGGGACCGACCTCGGTCGGTTCGGAGGCAGCACGATCCGCGGGTCCGTCCGCGGGTCCACTCCGGCCGGGTGGGTGGGACATTAGCTGATCACTCCCGCCCGAGGTTGTCGAGGTTGTCGAGGATCCCGAGGTTGTCGGTCAGCAGGCCACCCGCGCCTGGCAACGCCCGGTAATGCCCGGCGGCGCCTGGCACCTAGCGACGCTGCGACCTGGCACGCCGACGTCCACGGGCCGCCATCTGGTAGTGCACGGCCAGGAATGACAGCGCCAGGAAGAGCGGAAGCAGCACCGACGAAGGCGAAGCGCTGGTGTCCGCGGAGACCAGCACCATGTCTATACCGGCGGAGAGGTTAGCTCCGCAGGCGGCGGTGACCGGACGGTAACCCGGCCGGAAGCTGGCGAACTGGACCACGGTCTCGAACGTGCCGTCCTGGTCGGCGACGGTCCGTCCGACCAGCTCGCCGCCCGCGGTGAGCACGGCCTGCGACCCGGGTCTGCAGCCGGCACCCCGGGCGAACAGCGTATCTCCGGCCGTCACGGCGCTCCGGTCGAACAACAGCTCACCGGGACGTGCCTCGCGTGCCACCGGCTCCCCCACATCCGGCTTCCCCACATCCGGCTCGGACACGCCGGGCTCGGACACGGGTGTGCATACGCCCAGCACGCGCACCGTCCCCTTCGGGCAGCGGGACGGGGTGGGTGCCGCGCACTGCTCGTCCAGCGGAACCGCGAGGCCGCCGGGGCAGAGCCGGCGCCCGGCGGGGCAGTCGAGCGTCGCCGCGCGCACGGAACCGTCCCAGCAGACGACCGGGACCGGCGGGGATGGCCGCGGCGGCGGGCAGGCTTCGCCCACGGCGACGCCGACCACCGACCCAGGGCAGGCCTTCTGCGGCAGGGGGCACTGGTCGGCCGATCGGCGCACGGAGCCGTCCGGACAGGTAACCGAGGTCTCCTTCTCCCCCTTGGAGCCCGGCTTGGTGGAGTCGGTGACCGGGGACGAGGTGATGGGAGGTGGCGTGGTCTTCGTGCCCTCCGTGGGGCAGGGCGTCCCATCGACCAGGCCGAGCGGCAACGCGGGGGCGGGCGTCGCGCAGTGCCGGGGATCGCCGTCAGCACATCCCCTGTCTGTCCCCATCCCTGTACCCGTCCCCGGCGTTGACGTCGACGCCGGCCCGGAGGTGCACCGGGGTTGCGGGCAGGCACCGTTCGGCGGTGATGACGCCGCCGCGTCGGCCGATCGAGGCGTGCTCGGTGGGCAGGTCGGACCGTGCTGGTCGCAGGGGCCACCCGCATTGCGCGTGGCTGCGGCCGGGCAGGTCGGCGAACTGGACGTGCAGCGCCCACCAGCGTCCGTCGTCGTCCCCGACGGGCAGCTCGTCGCACTCGGATCGGAGTGGGGAGACGGGGTACCGCTGGGGGTCTCCGGGTTCGGCGCCGGATTCGGGATGGGAGGCCGGGACGGGGAGGTGGACGGCAGCGGAGACGTGGACGGGGGGATGGACCGGGTCGGGGACGGCAGCGGGGACGGGGACGCGGATGGCAGCGGGGACGGGGATGCGGACCGGGTCGGGGCTGGGGACGGGGACGGCAGCGGGGACGGGGGGATGGACCGGGACGGGGAGATGGACTCCGACGACGTGCCGGTCGACGTCCCGGGACTGACCATCGCCGTGGCGACGCCGGCCCCGCTGACCAAGAAAAACACAACGACAAACACCGTCGATACCAGACCGCGCGACGGCCGTGGCACGAATCGACCAGATACTCGCTGGCCAGACACCAGAGCGCCCCCCCGGGTGCGGCTGGCAACACGCCCGTTGCCGGCGGCCTGCCCCGGACCGGCGGAGACAACGTGATGCACGTTAGGCGGAAGTCCCGCCCTACGACGATCGATAGGATAACAGTCGCGTTGCCGGTCATCCGGGCCACGGGGGGAAGCGGTGAATGTCAGATTGCCGACGGAGAAGTCGGCGCGGGAAAGTATTTTCGTCGCCGTTTGCCTGACGGCGTGCCTGAGTTGGCTCATGTTACCCATGGCGTCTCCGGTCCATGCGGCGGACGGCGGCGGGGTGGAACTCGGCGTCACCGTCGACGGTCAGCCCCTCGGTGAGGACAACGTGGTCCTCGAAGCCAGTGCGGTCGCCCGCGTGGTGGTCAGCGTGCAGAACCTGACCCGGTCGAATGTCCCCGTCGACTCGGTACGGCTGAGCGGAACCGTGCTCGGCCTCACCTTCTTCGACTACGACACCCGGGTGCGCACAACCATCCCGGCCCGCGGATCGGCGAACTGGACCGTCGACCTGGATGTGCGCGACCTCGACGGTCGGGCCACCGGATTGATGCCGGTGGAGGTGGCGATCCGGGGCGCGGACCTGCACACAGTGGCCAGGGTAGCGGGAACCGCCGACATCCACGGATCGCTGTTGTCCATCTACGGGCTGTTCGGCCTCGGGCTTGTCGTCCTGATGGGGCTGCTCTGGGCCGTCGCGTTGCTCCCGCTCGGTCGCCATGCGGTGCCGGCCACCTGGTGGCAGCGCGGCCTGCGGTTCGTGCCCGCCGGCTGCGGGGTCGGCCTGTTCGTCATCTTCGCGCTTTCAGCCACCCGGCTGCTGTCGCCCGGCATCCCCAGTGATTTCGGCATCACCATCACGGCGACCGCCGTCTGCTTCGGGCTCGGAGCCCTGCTGCCCCAACTGGTCCCGACGACGAGGCGCGGCTGACCCCACCGGCCGTCCACGGCCTACGCGACCGCCTCGTGGTGCCCTCGGCGTGATGCGACGCGACGCGCCGGAGCCGCTTAGAGGACGACGTCACGACGTCAGGGCACCATCGCAGTCGACCGGCGGACCTTCCGAGGAGACCACGTGACCGATCACCTGCGAACCTCGACCGCGGGCCCCGCCCGCCCCGGCCTTCTCGAGGGTCGACGGGCCGCGCATCGGCGCGGTGGGCGCCGGGCTGCCGCGGTCATGGCGACGGGCACGGTGATCCTCGCCTTCACCGCCGCGTGCGGCGGCACAACCACCCCGACGCCACGGCCCACGCCGACCACGCCCGCTTCGGTGTCGGCCAAGCCGTCCCCGACCGGTCCGTTGACGAGCGCGGGAACCGCGGGCGCGACGAAGGTGACGGTCACCGAGACCGAGTTCGTGATCAAACTTTCCCGGAACACGTTCACCCCGGGCATCTACACCTTCGTCACCCAGAATGCCGGGCACGTGACGCACGCGCTGAGGATCGAGGGGCCCGGCCTGCACGAGGCCACGACGAAAGACCTCGCACCCGGTGAGTCCGAGGACCTCACCGTGACTCTGCAGCCGGGTACCTACGAGCTGGACTGCCCGGTCGACAACCACGAGTCGCTGGGGATGAAACTCGACATCACGGTGTCCTGAGCCGTCCGCACCATCTGGGTGGAGTCGGCTGAGGCCCACGTCAGCGCGCCGCTCACCGGCCCGCGCCCGCGACGTTCCGCGCCTCGCGGCCGCAGGCGGGGCGTGTCATTCATTGACAAGCCGACTACAGATCGACACCATCCGGCTTCAGTTAGTAATCAATTGACGGGGTGCCAGCCGGTCCTCCGTCCAGCCATCCCGACCCGATCCGGCGCCAGGATCCTGGCGACCGAACCCGTGCGACCGAACCCGTGCGACGGCGCCCCGGCGGCCACGACGACGGTCGGGAAGGCCTGACCAGGGAGGTCGGCCGTGCCGAACAACCGGAGAACATTCGTCCACCTAGCGGTCATGGCCGCAGCCGCCGCACCGTTGTCCCTCACCGGGCTTCCCCCGGCCCTGGCGGCGCCGGTTCCAGAACCACGACCTGACCCACGCCAGACGACGCCGGCCGGGGTCGGCATTCCCGGACCGGGCAGTCCCGGCTCGCTGACCAGTGGCAACAGCCGCGGACTCTACGTTGGTCACTGGGACAGCGGCGCGTACAGCACCACGGGCTTCCTTTGGCGCGACGGCACCGTGCATGTCCTCAACGGCAGCACAGAGCCGAAGGCGGTGACCGAGGACGGCTTGGTCATCGGCGATTTCGTCAGCCACTACGACCGGCAGGCGTTCCGGCTGGAACACGGAACCTCCCAGCCCCAGGGTCTGGGCTACCTCGGCGGCACCCACACGGCCGGCGGCTACAGCAGCGCCGCGGTGGCGGTCAACCGCGCCGGGGTCATCGTCGGCACCAGCACCACCAACGCCGGTACGTTCCATGCCTTCCGGTGGGCGGACAACCACCTGCAGGACCTGGGTACGCTCGGCGGCCCGAGCAGCTCCGCCGTCGCGGTCACCAGCGCCGGGGCCATCGCCGGCAGCAGTAACACCGCCGCCGGCCCGTCCCACGCCTTCCGCTGGTGGAGAGGCACCCTGCACGACCTGGGTACCCTCGGCGGCCCGTCAAGCACCGCGGTGGCCGCGAACGACGCCGGGCAGATCGTGGGCTACAGCGACACGGCCGACGGGCACACCCACGCCTTCCTCTGGGAACGCGGTCGTCTGATCGACCTCGGTACGCCGCCCGGCGACACCGAATCCTGGGCGATCGGGATCAACAACGCCGGCCAGGTCCTCGTCCTGAGCCGCGGCTCGTCGAACCATGCATTCGTCTGGTGGCACGGCCAGCGCGCGACCATCAGCGTGCCCAGCGGCGACTTTGGGGTGACCGCCATCAACGACCGGGGAACCGTCGCCGGCACGGCGAACGGGCACGCGTTCCGTTGGCGCGACGGCCGTTTCACCGATCTCGGCACGCTGGGCGGGCCGTACAGCGACGCGAACGCCATCACCCCCGCCGACGTCGTCCTCGGTTCCTCGGACCCGGCCGACTCCCCGATTCCGCTCGCGACCTTCTGGCCGGCCCCCGGCCGCTGACGCGGCGGCTGTCCGGTCAGCACAGCACATTGAACACCGTGAGCATGATCTAGTCGGTAAACAGGAGAGCACCACGTCGAACTCGTCGTCAGGGAACGGGAGGTCAGCCGCGTCCGTCTCCGTTCGCTCCAGGCTCAGTCCGCTCACTCCAGGCCCAGTCCAGGCCCGGTCCAGGCCCAGTCCGTGACGCGACCCGCGAGGCGTTTTCGGTCAGGATGGACGATGTCGGACGGAGGAGACCCCGCCGGCACGGCGGACCGCCGGCACCAGCACGGACGACCCGACGGAGGATCATCATGAGCGAGTCCGGAGACATCGCGGTACAGACCCTGCCCGGCCACGTCGCCGTCGTCGAGGTCTGCCGTCCGCCGCACAACTTCTTCGACGTGCGCCTGATCCAGACCCTCGCCGACATCTACGACAAGCTCGGCGCCGACTCCGACGTCCGTGCCGTCGTGCTGTGCTCCCAGGGCAGGAACTTCTGCGCCGGAGCCGACTTCTCCGGCGCGAGTGCGGCCGAGGCGATCTCGGCGGACGAGGGGGCGCCGGCCCTCTACCGCGAGGCGCTACGGCTGTTCGCCTCCCCGATACCGGTCGTGGCCGCGGTGCAGGGCAGCGCGGTCGGCGGCGGGCTGGGGCTCGCGCTGTCCGCGGACTTCCGGGTCGCAAGCCCGGACAGCCGCTTCGCGGCGAACTTCTCCCGGATCGGGCTGCACCAGGGCTTCGGCATCTCGGTGACCCTGCCGGCGGTCGTCGGCCGGCAGAAGGCGCTCGACCTGCTCTACACCGGTCGCCGGGTTGGTGGGCAGGAGGCGTTCGACATCGGCCTCGCCGACCGGCTCGTGCCGAACGCCGAGCTGCGGGAGGCCGCGGTGGCGCTGGCCGGTGAGGTCACCGCCGCCGCGCCGCTGGCCGTGCGCAGCATCCGGGAGACGATGTGGGCGGATCTCGTCCCCGTCATCCGGGCGGCCACCGAGCGGGAAACCGCCGAGCAGGCCAGACTGCGGGCCACCGAGGACTTCGCCGAGGGGGTGCGCGCCTCGACGGAGCGCCGCGCGCCCCGTTTCACCGGCCGCTGAGTGGTCCGGGCGTGCCGGTCCTCGGGGATTTCGGGCGGGCGGGACGAGCCAGCGGTCAGGCCTGGCCGCGGGCCGCCGCCTCAGCCGGTGAGGAACCGCCCGCCCAGATAGGCCTCGGCCAGCTCGCAACTGTCCCGGGCGTACTCGGAGGCGCTCGGCACCGCGTCCGAGTGCGGATGGGTGCCCAGCCAGGCCACCAGGAGCAGCCGGCGCAACAGGACGAAGGTAGGGATCATCGCTACGTCGTCCGCGGTGAGCGGGCGCTGGCGCTGGTAGGCGGCCAGCCAGGCGGCCACCAGGTCGCCGGCCTCGTCGAGGTGCTCGATGAAGGACAGCGACGCGGCGAGATCCCAGAGGTACCAGCCGAAGCCGCAGTCGTCGAAATCGATCACGCAGACGTCCCCGGTGGACGCATCCCGGGGTACCAGGAGGTTCGCCAGCCGCATGTCGGCGTGGACGAGCCCGAACCGGTCCGGCCCGGTGCCGAAGGCGGCCAGGCGTGCCTCGATGTCGGCCGCGGCCCGGCTCAGCAGGCCCAACGCCGCGCGGCCGTCCCCCCGCGGGCCGTCCCCCGGCGGGCCGGGGCCGTCGGCCAGCGCGGTGACCAAGCCCTCCGACCAGCTCCCCCACCGGCCGGCGTCGCCGAGCATGCTCCGCCAGGTCCACTCGAAGCGGGCGAAGGTAGTCGGGCGGGACCACTCCCGCGCGTGCCGGTGCAGCCGCGCGGTGATGTCCCCGAGCTGCCCGAACGCGCCGCGCAGGGACATGGGGTCCGTCGGTTCCGGTGAACGTCCGTCGACCCATTCGAACAACACGGCGTGCCGCTCGGCACCATCCGGCCCAGCGGGATCCAGCCCAGCGGGATCCGGCGAGGCGGCACTCGGCGGGAGGGTTCCGGTCGCGGCCACGGTCGCCACGGGCCCACCCGCCCTCGTCGGCACGACCGGCGGCGTCACGACCACGCCGTCGGCGCGCAGGGCAGCCACCCACGCCAGCTCCCCGTGAATCTCGACGAGAGTGTGGTACCCGGGCCGGTGCAGCCGCAACGCCCAACGCCGGCCGGTCGCCGGGTCGTCCACGCGGTAAGTGACGTTCTCCGAGACATGCAGCAGGCTCGCCCGCGGCGACGGGCCGAGATCATAGGCGGCGAGGACGTCACCGAGGACGCCATCCAGCCCCACCAGCCCGTCGACGGAGGTCGTGCTCACCGTACGACCACCGGTCCGGGCGAGATGGCGTCCCCGTGGGAGGACGTGACCCCGCGTACCGCTCCGGCCTGCTTGAACCCTTGCCTGAACCCTGTTTCACCAGGGGAAATGGTCCGCATCCATCTTGTTTGCCGGAGTCGGCGGGCCGCCGTCAAGGAACCGGGCCCGGCCGCACCCACCGTCGAAACCCACCATCGAAGAACCACCGCCACGGCAAGAGCACGGCTACGGCAAGAGCACGGCTACGGCAAGAGCGACGACGCGCCCCAGCCTGCCGGGGCCGAACTGCGCGCGCAGCTCACAGCGGCCGACGTCGTGCTGTTCCGCACCCCGCAGTACGCAGGCGCGCTACCTGGAAGCTTCAAGAACTGGAAGCTTCAAGAACCTGATCGACTGGACGATCGGCGGCGGGGAGCTCTACGGTAAGTCCGCTGCCTGGGTCAACGTGGCCGCCCCGAGCCGGGGGAGGGGTGCCCGGGCCGAGCTGGGGACGGTGCTGGACCAGGTGGCTGCCAACGTCAGCGCGTCGGCCTGCGCGTCGTTGCCCGTGGCAAGGGAGGCCATCGGTCCGGACGGCACGGTGAGCGACCCACGGGTGCGTGCCGGACTCGCCGAGGTTCCGCGGGCCGTCGTGCACCACCTCGGCCTGGCAGACACGGCAGACACGGCAGATGTCGCGGACACGGCAGATGTCGCGGCGGGGTGAGCCCATCGCGGCCCACCGGCGACCGACCCGGACGGCCGACCACCGATGGACCCGCGTGTGGGACACCGATCTTCCCTCCCTTGCGCCCTGCGCGGCGTCTCACCCGGACAGGTGACCCGCCGCGGCCGGACACGTCAGTTCGGGATGGGCTGGCAGTTGGGTTGCGGGACGGGTGGGTAGGGAGGGCAGGGTGTGCCGGGCGGCTGGCAGCCCGCGCCGGTGGTGAGCAGACCGAGCGTGACGGCGGCTCCGATGGTCACCAGAATGCGACGGACACCGACAGCTCGCCCGGTTCTTCTCTTAACGGGTCGACGCATATTTGAACCTCTCTCGCGTCTCTCACGTGTTCTCCGATCCGCTATTCCCTACCAGAACTTCCCCACTCAATGACAACGGCGCGCCGAGCCCTTCGATTCCGTTTCACGTTTACGTATTCCCGTCCGGATTATCGGGCCGCGCATCGGGCGGGCAGCCGGGCCGGTGAGAACCCGATGCGGTTGACACCGGAACGCCCCTGCCCGTCCAACCATCGATGACAACATTCACAAGATGGGAGAACCGATACATCTGTGTCGAACCGGCGCAAGTCCGGGCGGCGGTCACGCCTGCCGTTGACCGCTATTGACCGCCGTTGACCGCCGTTGACCGCCGTTGACCGCCGTTGACCGCCGTTGACCGCCATCCGGGAGGACCATTCCAGTTACCGACCATTGCCCGACAGCACGGGCCGGATGACCGACTGCGTCCACATTCACCGGGGGTGCCCGCAAGGGGTATCCGCATACCCCGGATGGGCTCATGCTTCCGGTCCGGTGGAGATGTTCCCGTAGGACCTGACCACTCAGCGTACCGGGCCCCTAGTATCCTCGGGCCGGGATGACAGATTTCTGGAAATACAGCGCGGAGGAAACCATGCTCCCCTCACCGGGCAGGTCGGTGTGCCGCCCGCACCTCGATCTGGTGCCCGTCCTTACCGACGACTCCGGGGCTATGGGGGATGCGGCGCAATCCGTTTCGGCCCGTACCCGGCACCCGTCCCGCCGCGCCGTATCCATCATGGTCACCGCAATACTGCTCATTCTGTTCTCAGCGTTGCCTGCCGGCGCCATGATCCGCCGTTCGACGTATCATCCACTCCCGGTGATCAACGTTTCGTACGAGACCGGCGCGGTGAGCGGCGTCGGGCGGCAGACCGACCTGACAATCACCGACAAAGGACCGGGGATCCTGCACGTCCAGTCAATCTCGGTGGACGGTGAGCGCCTCCTGGATCAGAACTCCCACCTCCGGATCGCGCCGGGGCACAGCTACATGTTCACTTTCGGCTGGGCCGGTGGTCCCGGGGGTGGTCCGGACGGGCCGACGGTCGTCATCGACAGCGATGCGCCTACCAGCCCCACCGTCCTCCACATCGGCTATCAGTGAGGCCGCACCGGCAACGACGGCGAGGCCCGGGGTACCGGCGACCGTCCGCGGTACCGGCGACCGTCCGGAGGGCGCCGATGCCGTTCGCCGGCGCCACCGGTGCGCTCGCAATCCGGACGGATCGGGAACGGGCGACCGTGGTCTCGGATGTCTGCTACCGGCAGACCGGGCGACCGTGCCCGTTCGGCGCGCATAAGAATGGAGGGGATGACACCACGATCGTTCGTTGACCATCTTGCGGATCTGGACTTGCCGGCGCTGGCCGCTCTGCTCCGCTCGCGTCCGGACGTGCTGATCGAGCCGGTACCCCGCGGTTTCGGGCAGCTCGCGCAGCGGCTGGAAAGCCCGGATTCGCTGGCGGCGGCGCTGTGGGAGCTGAACCGCGACACGCTCCGGGTCGGCCAGGCGGCGGCGCTGCTGGGGGAGTCCGCGACGGTGCCCCGGATGGCCGAGCTGTTGGGCGCGTTACCGGACGCGGTGCGCGCCGGGGTGGACGATCTGTGCGCCCGCGGCCTCGCCTGGACCGACACGGTGGTCCGACTCCCGGAGCCGCTGCACAACCACTGGGTCGAGGAGATCAGCTCCGCCCGCCCGGTCGCAAAAATCGCCCGCAACGTCCTGGTCGAGGATCTGCGTAAGGCGGTCACGGCGCTCGGGGCTCCGGCCGAAAACCTGCGCAAGACCGAGCTGGTCGCGCGGCTCACCGAACTCATGTCCGATGCCCGCCGCATCGCGACGATCATCGCTTCCCTGCCCGCCCCGGCGCGGCAGCAACTCGATGACCTGCGCCTGGCCACGGCCGGCGGCTACTTCCCCTACATGTTCCCCTACACGCCCTTCGAGGAGATCCATGACCGCAGGGCAGCCACGCGGTCCATCAGGCAGCTGATCACCGCGGGGCTGGTGCTGGGCGTCGGCAACCGGCCGGAGCTCCCCCGTGAGGTCGCGGTCGCCGCCTGGCTGGCCAGGCAGGACCTGGGGCTCACCGGGCCGCCGGACATTCCCCGGCCGGAGGTGAACGAGGCCGCCGTCCGGTCGAGCTCCCAGGCGGCCGCCCAGGGCGCTATCCGCGCCGTGACCGCCCTGCTCGACGAGGCCGCCGCCGCCCCCGTCGTGGCGCTCAAGCGAGGAGGCGTCGGTGGGCGGGAACGGGCCCGGCTGGCGAAGCGGCTGTCGACACCGTTGGCCGAGCTGCCGCTGTGGATCGACCTGGTCGCGGCCGCCGGCCTGCTGGCCTTCACCGAAGGCGGCTACGCACCGAGCCCGCGGTTCCAGGAGTGGCGGGAGGAGTCGCCAAGCCATCAGTGGGCGACGCTGGCGGCGGCGTGGCACGCTCTGGAGCACGCGCCGACGAGCCGCGAGGGTGCCGACGAGAAGGACGTCCCGCCGCCCCTGCCCATCGGGTCGGGGGCGGGCCAGATTCGCCGGGTGCTGATCCGCGCGGCGGCCGGCGGGCGGTCGGTGCGGCTCACGGCTGAGAACCTCGACTGGTTCTTCCCCCTGCACGGCTACGACGCCGCCACCTGCAAGATCAAGGTGGCGGCGTCGATCCGCGAGGCCGAGCTGCTCGGGGTGTTCGCCCTCGACGTCCTGTCCGAGCCCGGCCAGGCCCTGATCGAGGCCGCGCCGAGCACCACCGACGCGGCGGCTGCCACCGTCGGGCTTATGATCGTCTCGACCGCGGACGAGCTCGCCGCGCAGGTCGCGAGGACGGTGCGGGATCTGGCGGACCGCTGCGCCGAGCTGCTGCCCGCGACGCCGTCCAGCCTGATCCTGCAGTCCGATCTCACCGCGGTCGTGTCCGGCCAGCCCAGCGCGGCGATATCCCAGCTCCTGCGGGCCGCGGCGGTGCCGGAGTCCCGGGGCGCGGCCGGGACCTGGCGGTTCACCTCCGCCAGCGTCCGCGCCGCGATGGACGCCGGATGGTCCGCCACCGAGCTGCTCGAACAGCTACGCGCCATCGCCGACCACGGTCTCCCGCAGCCGCTCGAATACCTCATCGCCGACGTCGCCCGCCGGCACGGACACGTGCGGGTCCGCGGGATGCGCAGCGCCGTCCTCGCCGACGAGCCCACGACCGCCGAGATCCTCCACACCCGGACACTGGCGAAGCTGCACCTCGCCCGGCTCGCCCCCACCGTGCTGGCCAGCCCGGTGGAACTGGACACGGTCCTCGCCGAGCTGCGCCGGACGGGCTTCTACCCCGTCGCCGAGGACGCGACGGGCACCGTCATCGTGACGAGCGGACCGGGGCGGAAGGCGCCGCGGGGGGCCCCGGCACAGCCGTCCCGGGAGTCCCGGGCGTCCCGACCGCACGGAGGGTCCCCCGCCGGTCCGCCGGCGACCCGACGGCGGCTGACGGCCGACGAACTCGCCCAGCGCCTGCGCAGCGGCAATGACGACGGTGTCACCCTGCTGACCGACCTGGCCCAGCGGCTCGGCGAGATGAACGGACGGCTAAACGACGCCGAGCTCGCCGTGCTGGCGGACGCGGTGGAACGCCGCAGCGATGTGGTCATCGCCTACCGGGACAAGCAGGGCACCCGGACGGTCCGCCGCATCCAGCCGAACCAGCTCTTCGGCCGGTGGCTGGACTCCTGGTGCCACCTGCGCAACGCCGAGCGCGAGTTCGCCATCGCCAACATCGAGTCCGTCAGTCCCGTCGGCTGACCGGCACCCCCTTCTCCCCGGGCATGACCGGTCAGCCGGGTTCCGCAGGCAGTAGGTCCATGCCGATCAGCTCTCGAATCTGGACCCGTCGGCTCTCACGCCCGGCCAGCCCGGGGCGGGGCCGCCAGGCCCGGGGCGGCTCAGGCGGGTCGACCGAGCTGGCGAGCGAGCCGCGTCTGGTCGAAGTACAGCCGGTTCTCGGTGATCAGGCCGCGCTCGACCCGGTAGACCTCGACGACACGCAGGTTGATCCGACGCCCGGTGGGCGCGAGCTCCGTACCGTCCGGGTCGCGGTAGACGCCGACGTGCGTCGCGGTCAGCGTGTACTCCTCGACCACGATCTCGCCCTGCTCGGCCAGCACGTGGGTATCGACGTCGATCTCACCGAAGGCCGCCAGGAAGGCGGCGCTGTACTCGGCGCCCGCCGCGCGCCCCTTGATCCGCACCCCGCCCGGTGCCTCGACGACCAGATCCTCGTCAAGTAGCGACAGCACCGAGGCCTCGTCACCGAGGTCGAAGGCGTCCAGCGCGCGCTTCACCGTGTCCAGCGCCTCTCCCACGTGACATCCTCCAGGCTTGCCTGCCGCACACACCGCCCAGAGGGCGATCATCCCACCACCGGGCCGGTTCCCGACGGAAAACCGGATGTCCGGGAGGACGTCAGACGCTCGTGGTCGAGCCGGGGCGGATGATCATCAGAACGGTGACGATGACCCAGAGCAGGCTGAACACACCGGCCGCCATCGCGAGACCGCTCGTGCGGGCGCGCGCCGCGGCCGCGTCCATGGCCACCGCGCCACCATCCATGGCCACCGCGCCACCATCCATGGCCACCGCGCCACCATCCTGCGCACGGTCGGGGACGGCCGGGGATCCGGCGACGATCTCGTCGAGGACGTCACGCTGTCCGGGCAGCACCACGATGAGGAGCACGGCGGCGGCTACGGTCGTCAGCACGATCGCGACGATCAACCAGCTCTGCCCAAGAACCGTTGCATGAAAGCGCTTGATAGCGTCCGCTCATGCCGCCTCGCCTCTCGGCGAGGCACCCCCGGTCTGACCGGCCGTGGCCGTGCCGGGTTCCCGCTTCCCAGCCACCCGCCCGCTTGCGCGGGTCTTACGGTCGGCTCCACGGGCGTTTTCCGTCTCCGGTGTACTGGCGGCGACGAGGTGGTGCAGGTTGATCGCGGCGTTGTGGTCGCGGTCGAGTACCAGCCCGCAGGACTGGCAGGTGAAGGTGCGCTCGGACAGCGTCAGGCTTGGGTTTCGCCAGCCGCAGCCGGAGCAGGTCTTCGAGCTGGGATACCAGCGGTCGGCGACGACGAGCGTCGATCCGTACCAGCGGGTCTTGTAGGCAAGCTGCCGGCGGACCTCGGCCATGCCGGCGTCGGCGACCGCGCGGGCGAGCCGCCGGTTACGGACCATCCCGGCGACGTGCAGATCTTCGACGACGACCGTGTCGTGGGACCGGGCGAGCCGGGTCGTGAGCTTGTGCAGCCCGTTGTGGCGCTGGTTCGCGACCCGGACATGGATCGTCGCGAGCTGGGCGGCGCGCTGCCGCCGCCCAGCGCTGCCCGGCTTCGACCGGGCGTGGGCCCGCGACGCCCGGCGCAGTCGCCGTTCGGCCCGCTGGTAGTGCTTCGGGTTGGGAACGGTCTGCCCGGTCGACAGAACAGCGAGGTGCTTCACGCCGAGGTCGACGCCCACCGGGCCGCCCGCGCGTTGCCGTCGCGACGGCCGCTCGGGAACGTCGCGGTCGACCTCGACGGTGAACGACACGAACCAGCGGTCAGCAGTCCGGGACACGGTCACGCCGAACAGTCGGGCACGTCCGTCGGCCAGCCGGCCGGTCAGGGCGCCCATCGGCTCGTGGACCTTCACCCGCCCGATCCGGGGCAGCTTCACGTAGGTCTCGTCAGCCGGGCCGTAGGCGCCGGTGGTGTACCGGAACGAGTCACGGGCCTTTCCCCGCTTCTTGAACCTGGGAAAGCCGACCCGCCGGCCCTTCCGCTTCCCTTGCCGGGAGTCGGTGAAGTTCTTCAACCCGCGGGCAAGCTGGTCGAGCCCGGCGCGGAACGCCTCCTTCGAGCACTCGTCCCACCATGGGGCGATGTCCCGCTTGACCGCGTTCCACGCGAGGCGCAGCGCGGGGAGCGTCCACGGGACGGGGGTGAGCAGGTCGCCCGTCAGCCCGTAGGACTGCTCGGCGTCACGCTGGGCGTGCGCGGCCTTCACCCGGGCCAGGCCCCAGTTGTAGGCGAACCTCGACGCCCCGGCGTGGCGGCGGATACCGGCGAGCTGGGCCTGGTTCGGGTCGAGGGCGAAGCGGTACGCCTGGAGCGTCGTCACTCGCCAGCCTCGGTGGCGGCGGCGACGGCGCGGGCGGCCCGGTTCGCCGCGGCCCGACGACCGTACAGCCGGGCGCACAGCGACGTCAGGATCTCGGTGACGTCGCCCACCAGGTCGTCGTCGACCTCGCCCGGGTCGACCACCAGCAGCCGCCGGCCCTGCGCCGACAGCGCCGCCTCGACATACTCGGCGCCGAACCGGGCAAACCGGTCCCGGTGCTCGACGACGATCGTCGCCACGGCCGGGTCGCGCAGCAGGCCGAGGAACTTCCGCCGATGACCGTTGAGCGCCGACCCGACCTCGGTCACGACCCTGCCGACAGCCAGGTTCTGGCTGGCCGCCCAGGTGACGATCCTGGCGACCTGCCGGTCAAGGTCCGGCTTCTGGTCAGCGGACGACACCCGGGCGTACACCACCGCGACGGGGCGCCCGGCCGGCACGGTGGATTCGTCGACGAGTACCAGCCCACCGACCTTGCGGGCAGGGACCGGGAGCAGGCCGTCGCGGTACCAGCGCCGCGCCGTGGTGTACCCGACGCCGTTCGCGGCGGCCCACTCCTTAAGGTTCACACGAACATCATACGACGCCATCAGAGGCCATCAGACGCCATCGGACGCTGATTCGGCAGCAGCTTTCATCCCCCAGGCTCTGCGCGGTGAAGAACCCGAAGATCGGTACGACGAGGCCGAGCGCGGAGTAGACGCCACAGATCCGGTGCAGCACGCGGACGATCCCGGCAGCACGCTCGTCGCCCGGGGAGGTCAGCGCCAGGCGCGCAGCCGGGGCGAACATGCTGGCGGCCACGGTGACCGGTCCGATCGCGAGGATCGCGGCCAGGACATGCACGCTGAGCAGAAACTTGGTCACGGTATGCCTCTCAGGATCGGCCTAGGATCGGGCGCGGACGGTCTGGATACGGATCCGGTGGCGCCGCGCCCACGCCTCGGCGCTAAGGTCCGGACGGCTCGACGTCCTAGCCGCCACAGACACCATCATCCTTCCGAGACTGGCCGATCCCACCCCACCACTGGCCGCGGACCTGCGCGACGCCCGGCGGTCTACGGCGGCACGCGGCACCCGGACCGAGCGGTCACGCCGGCAGCGCAGATGAGTAGTTCCGGACCGCCGCGTCCACTCGCTCCGCCATCTGGTGGATGATGGTGCCTGCGCGTAACCCGCCTTGTGCCGTGCGTCTTCAGGAGGCTTTCGGTATGCCTTTGCAGGCTGCTATTCGGCTTGATGTTCGGCTTCTCGTACGGATTGACGACCGCATTCTCCTCGCTCGCCCGCCGGGAGAAGCCTGGCATGTCCTTCCGGGCGGTCCGGTGGCGGCGGGAGAGAGCACGGACGACGCTCTCGAACGGCAGGTAGGCCGCCTCGCCGGCCCTCGGACGATCTCCCGGCAGTTCATCGGGGCGGTCGAGCACGACGGAACCATCACCGGCCACTCACCTGAATCCGCAACCGATCACGTGCTCAGTATCATGTTCGCCGGCTTCTGGCCGTCCGACATCCCGACGCCGTCACGCTGGGGGGAGCACACGCTGGTTCCGGTTAACATCAACGTGCTCCTCGCGACACGCCTGCGCCCGCTATCGATGGCCGAGGTGGTACGTCGCTGGCTCGCCGAAGGCTGGCCGCTCTGGCGCGGCCTCGATCCCGCCGTCGGCAACCGGCGGCTGCCCTCCCTGGCCTCACTGCGCGCGCAGCTGTTCGCCCGTCGGGAGGAGCTGCGCAGCCTCACTTTCCGGGACGCCGCCGTGGCGATCTGTGCCCTCGTCACCGCGGCCGATGGTCGCATCGATCCGGCGGAACGCGAGGGACTACTCGGCTTCATCGCCACGGATCCGGTGATGTCCCAGTTTCCCGAACAGGACGTGGAACGGCTCTTCGATGAACATCTGAGCCGTCTCACCGCAGACTTCGCCGCCGGCAAACAGGCCGCGCTGGCCGACATCGCCAAGGTGCGGGGGCGGGTGACGGAAGCCGCCGCCGTGGTGCGCATCGGGCAGGTGATCGGCCTGGTTGACGGCGAGTTCGTCGCCAGCGAGCGGGCCGTGGTGCGGGAGGCCGCCCTCGCCCTCGGCCTGAACACCGCCGAGTTCGCCCTGTGAGGGGCGGGCCGGCGCCGGTTGAACGACGTCGCCGACCCGTCCGCTCATGGCCTCCTCGGCTGGCCTTCCCAGCTGACCTCCTCGGCGCGACGGCACAGAGCGGCCACGTCGGCCCCGGCGGGCAACTCGTACTCCCGAACGTCCAGCACCGGCCGCACCAGCCGGCACCTCATCGTGGCGGCACCGGTGGGGACCGCCGCCGGTCAGCTCTCCTTCTTGATCTCAAACCAAGACAGGATCCTGCCTCCGAACTTCAGGTCACCATCAATCTTGATCTTTCTGGTGAGGAAGAGCTTGGCCCCGCTGGCCTGACCGGAGACCACCCGAACGAAGCGGACACGATCCGTGATAATGGTCAGCGTCTGCTCCCCCGCGGATTCACTCGGGGTCCCGGTGGCGGGCGGTGTCGCCAGAGTGCAGACACCGTCGGCGACCCGCAGCTCGTAGGTGCGCACGGCGCCGCCCGGTCCACCGTTGAGCACGAATCGGACCAGAGCGTTCTCTTCTTGTGCCTGCTCTGGGCGGAAGGTGTCGCGCATCTGCCGGAAGACCTCGTCCAGCACCGCGTCACCGGCCGGCCCACCCAGCAGGTCGGAGACCTCACGCTCCGACATAGCGGGCAGACCGCTGACGAGTTTCGCCGGGTCGGCCGTGGAATCGACGGCAAGATCGGACATAGCCACACTCCTTTGCGTTCGTGTTGGCGTTCGTGGGCGGCAGCCTGTCGGCAGCACGCACGAGCACGCTAGCGAAGACGACACGGCGGCGGTTCCGTGGGCGACGCAACCGGAACATCGCGCGTGACGGCCCAGCCACGGACGGCCCAGCCCACGGAACCGCCGCCCGCCGGCGGGTCACTATCGTGGCCAAGGTGGTCACTCCCACACTTCGACGCGTCGAAATCGACGGGCACCCCGTTCCCCTCGATGAGCCACACCGCCTAGCCCTGCTCCCCCACGGCCACTTCACAGTGCTGCAGGTGCGAGCCGGTCGGGCCCGGGGCCTGCGGTGGCATCTCGCCCGGCTGAATGAGGCGAACCAGGAGCTCTACGGCGAGCCTCTGGACGGCGAGCTGGTTCGCCACCGCATCCGGCAGGCACTGTACGCCACCGAGACGGCCGCCGCCGGCTCCGAGGCCACGGCGACAGCCGCCACCACGCTGGATGCCACGGTCCGGATTGTCGTCACCGAGCAGCCGGACGGCGCAGGGGTGCGCGTCATTGTCGCGATCGGCGAACCGGCAACCATGCCGACCACCCCACAACGGCTGCGGTCAGTGCCGTACCTGCGCCCGTTCGCCCACCTCAAGCATCTCGGGACGTTCGCGCAGATCCAGCACGGCCGGCTCGTCCGCCGTGACGGCTACGACGACGCCCTGTTGACCGCCCCCGGCGGGCTCGTCGCGGAGGGCGCAATGACCAACATCGGTTTCTTCGATGGCAACATGATCGTCTGGCCGGACGCTCCCGCCCTGCGCGGAGTCACCATGACGCTGTTGGAGCAGGCACCGGCGGACGGCGGCCCGCCCAGCGTACGGGCCCCCGTGCGACTGGCGGATCTGGCGGGCCGAGGCCGCCTTCGTCACCAACTCACGCGGGATCGCGCCCGTCCGGCCATCGACGGCCACCTCTTCGCGGGATCCGAATGGCTCATGACGACGCTTACCCGCCGCTACGACGCGGTGCCATGGGATCCGAATGGCTCATGACGACGCTTACCCGCCGCTACGACGCGGTGCCATGGGATCCGATCTGAGCCAGGTCGACGGCGTCCCACATGCCCGGATGCTCCTGCGGAGGCCTGAGGACCGCGTCCACCCCGACCATACGTCCACCCCGGTCTTCGTATTTCCCGAGAGCAGCCAGGGCGGCGTGGCCGCCACCCTTTCGTATGAGAATTTGAGTCCGGCCGCGGGACGCCTGTGGTCCTGATGTTGGCCGGTGGGCCGTTTCGGCCCGGTATCGCCGAGTCCCGTGCAGCATCTCCGATGCTGTCCGGATCGACGTCGGCGTTCTCTGGTGCTCAGAGCCCGTCCAAGAGTATGGCGGTGGAGGTCCTGGGGTACTCTTTCCTGCTGCTACGAGCGCGTTCCTCAGTTTCCTGTGGTCAGGGCCTCTCCGGACAGCACCTACAGGTTGCTGACCATGGAGGGCTGGCAGATGCAGGTGTTATTCCCACGGTGCGCGGGCCTTGACGTGCACCGGGACACGGTCGCCGCGGCGGTGCGCATCCAAACCGGTTCGGGTAAAGCCGTCACCGAGGTCCGGACGTTCACCACGACCGGGGGCTCGCTCGGACTACTCGCGGACTGGCTCACCGAGTGCCGGGTGACGATCGTCGGGATGGAATCGACAGGCGTCTACTGGAAGCCGGTGTTCCACCTGCTGGAAGACCGGTTCGAGTGCTGGCTCCTCAACGCCACCCACGTCCGCAACGTACCAGGCCGAAAAACAGACGTCGCGGACGCGGCGTGGATCTCGGACCTCGTCGCGCACGGCCTGGTACGCGCCTCGTTCGTGCCGCCGAAACCCCAGCGGGACCTGCGTGACCTGACCCGGGCCCGGCGGATCGTGGTCGAGGAGAAGACCCGGGAGATCCAGCGGCTGGAGAAACTGATGCAGGACGCCGGCGTGAAACTCACCAGCGTCGCCTCCAAGCTACTCGGGGTCTCGGGCCGTGCGATCCTGGAGAAGATGATCGAGGGAGAGCAGTCCCTGGAATATCTCGCTGATCAGGCCCGTGGCCGACTCCGCAGCAAGATCCCACAGTTGCAGGAGGCACTCGCGGGAACGTTCCGCTCCGGGCATCACGGGTTCCTCGCCGCGCAGCTCCTGGCCCGGATCGACCTGTGTGACGAGCAGATCGACGAGCTCGACCACCGGATCGAGGTGATGATCGCCCCTTTTCGGGAGACGGTCGACCGGATCCGCACGATCACCGGGGTCGGTGAGGTCACCGCGACCGTGCTGCTCGCCGAGGTCGGCCTGGACATGAGCCGGTTCCCCACCGCCGGCCATCTCGCGTCCTGGGCGGGTATCTGTCCGGGGAACAACACCTCGGGAGGGAAACGCCTGTCCGGGCGGACCCGACACGGTAACAAGTGGTTACGTACCGCGTTGACCGAGGCCGCGCACGCCGCCGCCCGGAGCAAGGACACCTACCTGGCGTCCCACCACGCCCAGGTCCGTGGCCGCCGCGGTGTCCTGAAAGCGATCGGCGCGACCCGCCACGACATTCTCATCGCCTACTGGCACATCATCGCGAACAAGACCGTCTACCAGGACCTCGGCGGAGACTGGCATGCCCGCCGACGCCGGGACCCTGAACGCCGCCGGAAGAACCTCGTCGGCGAACTGGAGAAACTCGGCTACACCGTCACCATCACACCAGCGGCATAGCCGCTACCCCAGACAGAAAGGAACACCCGCAGCACGCGCACCGAATACCGATAAGACCAGCGTTGGAAGCCCGGCTCCCAGCGCCTTCCCGCATGCCCGGAACCAGCCCCTCCGCGGTCCAGCAATTCACTCCTCAGAGCAGCCAGGGCGGCGTGGCCGCCACCCTTTCGTATGAGAATTTGAGTCCGGCCGCGGGACGCCTGTGGTCCTGATGTTGGCCGGTGGGCCGTTTCGGCCCGGTATCGCCGAGTCCCGTGCAGCATCTCCGATGCTGTCCGGATCGACGTCGGCGTTCTCTGGTGCTCAGAGCCCGTCCAAGAGTATGGCGGTGGAGGTCCTGGGGTACTCTTTCCTGCTGCTACGAGCGCGTTCCTCAGTTTCCTGTGGTCAGGGCCTCTCCGGACAGCACCTACAGGTTGCTGACCATGGAGGGCTGGCAGATGCAGGTGTTATTCCCACGGTGCGCGGGCCTTGACGTGCACCGGGACACGGTCGCCGCGGCGGTGCGCATCCAAACCGGTTCGGGTAAAGCCGTCACCGAGGTCCGGACGTTCACCACGACCGGGGGCTCGCTCGGACTACTCGCGGACTGGCTCACCGAGTGCCGGGTGACGATCGTCGGGATGGAATCGACAGGCGTCTACTGGAAGCCGGTGTTCCACCTGCTGGAAGACCGGTTCGAGTGCTGGCTCCTCAACGCCACCCACGTCCGCAACGTACCAGGCCGAAAAACAGACGTCGCGGACGCGGCGTGGATCTCGGACCTCGTCGCGCACGGCCTGGTACGCGCCTCGTTCGTGCCGCCGAAACCCCAGCGGGACCTGCGTGACCTGACCCGGGCCCGGCGGATCGTGGTCGAGGAGAAGACCCGGGAGATCCAGCGGCTGGAGAAACTGATGCAGGACGCCGGCGTGAAACTCACCAGCGTCGCCTCCAAGCTACTCGGGGTCTCGGGCCGTGCGATCCTGGAGAAGATGATCGAGGGAGAGCAGTCCCTGGAATATCTCGCTGATCAGGCCCGTGGCCGACTCCGCAGCAAGATCCCACAGTTGCAGGAGGCACGCGCGGGAACGTTCCGCTCCGGGCATCACGGGTTCCTCGCCGCGCAGCTCCTGGCCCGGATCGACCTGTGTGACGAGCAGATCGACGAGCTCGACCACCGGATCGAGGTGATGATCGCCCCTTTTCGGGAGACGGTCGACCGGATCCGCACGATCACCGGGGTCGGTGAGGTCACCGCGACCGTGCTGCTCGCCGAGGTCGGCCTGGACATGAGCCGGTTCCCCACCGCCGGCCATCTCGCGTCCTGGGCGGGTATCTGTCCGGGGAACAACACCTCGGGAGGGAAACGCCTGTCCGGGCGGACCCGACACGGTAACAAGTGGTTACGTACCGCGTTGACCGAGGCCGCGCACGCCGCCGCCCGGAGCAAGGACACCTACCTGGCGTCCCACCACGCCCAGGTCCGTGGCCGCCGCGGTGTCCTGAAAGCGATCGGCGCGACCCGCCACGACATTCTCATCGCCTACTGGCACATCATCGCGAACAAGACCGTCTACCAGGACCTCGGCGGAGACTGGCATGCCCGCCGACGCCGGGACCCTGAACGCCGCCGGAAGAACCTCGTCGGCGAACTGGAGAAACTCGGCTACACCGTCACCATCACACCAGCGGCATAGCCGCTACCCCAGACAGAAAGGAACACCCGCAGCACGCGCACCGAATACCGATAAGACCAGCGTTGGAAGCCCGGCTCCCAGCGCCTTCCCGCATGCCCGGAACCAGCCCCTCCGCGGTCCAGCAATTCACTCCTCAGACAATGAATAGCATTTTTCAGAATTATAAAAATATAGCGAGATACCAGAGATACCACGACCTGGCCGCGGCGAGAGCGCCGGAATGGATTTCCGCGCGGCGGGTCGCCGGATACTGTCGGCATGCCCCGCTATTTTTCCTTTCTTCCGATGAAATCTGGCTCCGGACCCATCCCGCTGTCCGTGAAGGAACACCGCAACGATGCCGCTTGCCTCAGCCCGGCTCCTGGTAGCGCTCCTGCTGCACGAACAGCACCGCGTCGAGCCCGCGGGTGTGCCTCTCCGTTACCCCTCCCCGCCTCCCGCGGAACGCCATCTCATCGGCGCGGCGACGGCGCTCGCCGCCGGCCGGGCGAAAGGAGCACTGCGGGAGTTGCGGCAGAGCGAACACGACCCGACCGACCCCGATCACATGGCGGCGCACGAGGCGCTCTACCTCGCCGCGCTGGCTCTCGACCTCAACTGGTCCCCTGATGACGTCGGCGTCGTCCGAGCCTGGGCCACGAGGACGTTCGCTCCGCCTCCGGCCGGCTTGGCCAAACCAGCCGGGCCGTCGCGAACCATGACGGACGCCCCGCTGATCGCCTGGACGACGCAGGTCATCTCCCGTCAACGGCACGCGCTGCTCGAACCGACGACCGCGGTCATCTGCGTGCTCGGCGCCGCGATCATCCCCGGCATTCGGGTGGCGCGGGCACAACTGGCCCTGACCGGTCTCCGCGTCGACCACCGCGAAACCGGCCGGAGGCACGAGCCCGGCCCCCATCACATCCCCCATCGCATGTCCTATCGCCTGCCCCGTCACGTGGTCGTGCACGGTCACGGCGCCGATCCGCCGCGCGCCGCACGGACCGCCGACCCTGCCGGAACACTCGTAATGCAGGCCCTGGCCACGGCTGATCTCTTCGTCACCCATCTCGACGAGCTTCCGGTGCCACAGGCGGCGGCGTACGCGCGGATCCTGCGGGCGGATCTGCTGTTCCGGGCGAACCAGGAGGCCGAGGCCGGCATGGCGTTGGACGCGGTCGAGGCCGGCGCCGGGTCCGACCACGCGACACTGGCCCATGCGGCGCTGGTGCGCGGCGACTGGGCCGGCTTCCCGGACGGCGGGGCGCAGACGCTCGGCCGTCGGCCCGGCGGGAGCCGGGTCATCCGGTCGCGAACGGCCTATCCGGAACGCGCGGAGGAACTGTGGCAGCGGGCCCTGACCGCCTACGGGCGCGCCGGGTCGGAGGGCGGGCGCGCCGCCGGACTGCTCCGGCTGGCCGGGGCGCCGACGGCGGCAGGCCGGCCGATCCTGCGCAGGGCCCGGATCGACGAGGCGGCCCGGCGCGCCCGGACAGCCGGCAACGAGGCGCTGACCTGGCTGGCGAGAGTGCAGAGCCAGGCCGAGCAGGCGGTTGCCGGAGAACCGTCCGCAGCGGGACTGCGGGCCATGATGACGGCGCTGGCCGACTGGTCCAGGCTGGAGGGAAGCACGAGTTACGGCCGCGGGCTCGGCCGACTGCTGATCGACGCCGGCACCGCTGGTGACCCCGATACCGGCACCGCTGGTGACTCCGACGACGTCGAGGCGGCGGACCGCGAGGATCCCGGCCGGCGGCCGGTCAGGATCGCTGCCCGGGGAAGGGTGGCGGAGTCGACGGCCGGGAACCGCGGCCGTTCAGGGACCGGACGATCTGCCTGACCAGTTCAAGCTCCGCCGCCGCACCGTCCTTCTTGTCGACGAGATCGATGTAGCTGATGCCGCGCAACAGCCCGGCCGGGTCACAGGTCTCGACGCGGATCGGAATCAGCGTGCGCTTCACGCCGTTGGGATCCGCCTGCCAGGCCGCCTGCCAGGCCGCCTGCATCTTCTCCGAGGCCAGGTAGCTCTTCGACAGCACGGCGAGGGTACGCCGGGACTGCGAGATCCCTTCATGCAGCAGACCGATCTCGTGCTCACCGGGCAGCGCGTCGAGGGCCGCCAGATGCACCGAATGACCACGGCCTTCCAACACGCGGGCAATCCAGGAGCCCCAGGCCTCATCGGACGGATCCGCGGAGATGAGGAAGTCCCACTTCCCGTCCGCGACCGGCCCCTGATCGGAGCCGTTCGACGGGGTCCGCACCACCGGAAACGGGCGCCCCGGCAGCGTGATCCACGCGAGGCCCTCGTACTTGCCCGCCACCGACACCTCGACTCGGCGGTACTGCGCCGGGTCGAGATCCCGCAGCCGCCCGGCCACCGTACTGTGGTAGAACTCGGACGACAGGACGAGTGCCAGTTCCGCGTCCCTGTCCTGTTCCAGCAACTGCCGGACGGGGTCCGCGTCGACCAGCCGGGCTGCGACCACCGCCGCGTCGCCGACGAAACCACTGCCGCCGATACCCACCTCGCCTTGGTGCAGGGCCAACCGCAACCGGATTCGGCCGGTCTCGTCACGCCCCCGGTTGTAGGTCCGCAGCGCGATCCGCAGTTCCCGGACGAACTCGGTCGCGAGGACAGCCTTGGGAGCGTCGGCGGCCACGGCCGCAAGAAAGCCGTCGCCGCGATCCTGGCGCAGCCGGATCGACCGGGGAGGCAGGCCGGCGCCTCCGACCGCCTCATCGACGATCCGGCGCAGCCCCTCCCGCCAGCTCGCCTGCGTCGCGATGTCCTGACGGCTGTAGTGCCTGGCATCCAGGCAGAAGACGCTGACATGCCGCGGGACGCCGTCCTCCCACGGGGCGCCCTCGCCACGGGAAACACCGTCCTCCCGGACGGCGTCGGCGAAGATCCGGTTGCCCCGATAGTCCCGATGCGCCTCGGTGAGGATGCGCCTCCGGCCGTCCGGCAACAGGCCGTTCTCCAACAGCGACGCGAGTTCGGACCAGAACTCGAACGACGACTCACCCGGGTAGAACTGCGGATGGTGCCGACGCGCCAGCCCGGCACGTTCCAACAGATGAGTCGCCTTCATCTGGTTGGTAAAAGTGGCGGAAAGCGCCTCGATCTCCGCCTCGGTCAGCCGGTCCGTCACGAGTCCCCCGTAGGCATGCCCGCAGAAATCCGGCGACGCGACGGTAGGTGGTCCGTCAGCCGGCGGATTCGTCCTCGAATTCTAACCCGTCCCTACCCGTTGTATTGGATGGGTTCACCGACCTTCGGTATCGTGCGCGGGACCGAGCCGCGGGGAGCGTCCGGGTCTCGCGACGGGTGATGACACCCGCCTCCGCGGCACCGACGCCACCGGCACCGCTCGCATGGTGACCGTCCAGCACAAGGCGACGCTGTTCCTCGGCCGCGGTCTGCTCGACCTGTCGCATGGCGCGGCGCAGGATCGGCGGAGCCATGACCGACGTGACGATCGCGACCAGAACGATGATCGTGTACGTCTCGGTGGAGAGCACCCCCAGCCGCACGCCGACGCTGGCCACCACGATCTCGATGACTCCCCGCGCGTTCATGCCGGCGCCCAGAGCGAGACCCTCCCAGGGGGTCAGCCGACTGGCCCGGGCCCCCGCGTACACACCGGCAAACTTGCCGAAGACCGCGACCGCGAGCACGATCACCGCCGCGAGCAGAACCCGGGTTTCACTCAGAGCAGTGAGATCGACACGCAGGCCCGCCGTCGCGAAGAAGATGGGCGCAAGCACCGCCATCACCACGATTCGCAACGGGGCGACACTGGCATGATCCACCAGGCCGGACGACCCGAGGACGACCCCGCCCAGGAAGGCGCCGAACACCGCCTCCAGCTCCAACGCCTGCGTCCCGGCCGCCGACGCGAGCACCAGCACGGCCACGAAGGCCACGACCGACCCGCTCCTGGCGCCGGGATCGGCGCCAGCCCCGGCCCCGGCACCACTCGTGGCAATGATCCGTCCCAGCACGGCCCGGACGACGACCCGGCCGATCGTCAACGCGAAGATCCCCACCCCGAGGACGTAAAGCACCGACAACGCCGTGTCGCCCGCCCGGACACCGGTGGTCGCCATCGCGGACACGACCGCCAGCATCAGCCAGCCAACGGCGTCATCGATGACCCCGCCGGCCAGCGCGAGCTGCCCGACCTCCCGATGGGTCAGACGCATCTCCATGAGCGTCTTCGCCATCACCGGGATGGCGCTCACGCACATCGCCACCCCGAGGAACAGCGCGAAGACCGTCCGGTCGCCGTCGGGGCCCAGCAGGGAGGACGGCATCAGCACGCCGGTGACGATCCCGAAACCCAACGGCAGGAGCAACCCACCGAGGCTGATCCGGGCGACGGTGAGACTGCGCCGGCGGATGATCCGCGTATCAATCTCGAACCCGCTGAGCGCGACCAGGAAGAGGACACCGAGCTGTCCCACCGCGTCGAGCAGGTGGAACTGCGCGGCGTCACGCGGAAGAAACCAGTCCGAGAAGGTCGGCCACAGCGTTCCGAGCAACGACGGGCCGAGGAGCACGCCGACGCAGAGCTCACCGACGATGGCAGGCATCCGCAGGCGCACGGCGACACGTCCGAGCAGAATTGCCAGACTGAGCAGCATGGCGAGCTGAAGCAGGAACAGCAACAGGGAATGCGGCGGGATCGAGGGGACGGGCCGAGTGGACGTGAGGGACAATGTCTCTCCTCGGACGTCTCGCCACCATTGACGGCGGCGAGGGCTCCAGGCCGACGTCCGACGACCGGCAGGCGCATCGGCGACAGGCCAGCCGAGAGCCGGAATCACGGATACCGGATACCGGATACCGGATTCCTCGTCATCCCCCGTCGCCCCCGTCGCCCGCGCGCCTGCGATTCGGTCGGCTGACGCCGCGGGCACCGGCACTGGTACCGGCGTCCCTCAAGAAGAAACCACAACGGACGCCGGAAAGTCCGCCGTTCGTGTCATCTCCCGCCGCATCCGCCGCCTGACACGGAGCCGTGGAGGGATAATCACGTTTCCGGGCCGGCAACCGTGACCGACCCTCCACACGTCCCTCCGCTCCGCCGGCCTGCGCAGGCTTCACCGGCCTGCGCAGGCGGGGAGAAATCGGCTCAGATGAGGCCGAGCGCGCGGACCGCCTCCCGCTCCTCGGCCAGCTCACGCACCGAGGCGTCGATCTTCTCCCGGGAGAAGGCGTCGAGCTCCAGACCCTGCACGATCTCGAACCGGCCGCCGGACGCGGTGACCGGGAACGAGGAGATGAGCCCCTCGGGCACCCCGTAGGAGCCGTCGGACGGGATCGCCGCCGAGGTCCAGTCGCCCGCCGGGGTGCCGTTGACCCAGGTGAAGATGTGGTCGATGGCCGCGGAGGCGGCCGACGCCGCGGACGAGGCGCCGCGGACCTCAATGATCTCGGCGCCCCGCTTGGCGACCCGCGGGATGAACTCGTCGGCAATCCATGCCTGGTCGCCGACCGCCTCGGCGCCGCTGCGCCCGCCCACCTCGGCGTGGAAGATGTCCGGGTACTGGGTAGCCGAGTGGTTACCCCAGATCGTGATCTTCTTGATCTCGGCGCTGGGCACGCCGAGTTTCTTGGCGAGCTGCGCGATCGCGCGGTTGTGGTCAAGCCGAGTCATCGCGGTGAACCGCTCGGCGGGCACGTCCGGAGCGTGCGTCTGGGCGATGAGCGCATTGGTGTTGGCCGGGTTCCCGACGACGAGGACCCTGATGTCCTCGGCGGCACCACTGTTGATCGCCTCGCCCTGCGGCTTGAAGATCCCGCCGTTGGCGGACAGCAGGTCGCCACGCTCCATGCCCTTGGTCCGCGGGCGTGCGCCGACGAGGAGGGCCACATTAGTGCCCTCGAAGGCCCGCTTGGCGTCGTCGAACACGTCCACCCCCGCCAGTAGCGGGAAGGCGCTGTCCTCGAGCTCCAGCGCCGTGCCCTCCGCCGCCCGCACGGCCTGCGGGATCTCCAACAGACGCAACTTCACCGGCGTGTCCGCACCCAGCAGCTGGCCCGACGCGATGCGGAACAGCAGCGCGTAGCCGATCTGACCGGCAGCGCCGGTTACGGTGACGTTGACGGGCGTTGAGCTCACTGGCTTCTCCTGGTGCAGATCACGGAAGATCGGGGTGCGGCCCGTGTCGTCCTCGTAACGATCCCGAGCCGGCCGGGTAACCGGTCCTGGAGCTGGAACGTCTTCTGCCGCCCCAGCGATGCTAGTCCGAGGCTAGTCCGAAGTTCTTGGTCAGGAGGCACGGGCGGCGCGGACGCGGCTCACATCGCGGCGCCACGATGGGGCACGTGCTACCGGCCGATCTCGGTCCCGCACCGTGGTACGGGCGGGACCAGCGCGAAACGTTTCGCGTCCGCGGTGACCTGAAGGAAGGTGTAGCAACGGTTGATCTGCCCGAAATGGGTGGCGAAGTTGACGGGGACGGGCAGCAACCCGTCCGCGTCATAGCCGCGCACCGCCCGCAGGCCCCTGATGAACGTCTCCCGGCTGGGGCATGGCCCGGCGGCCACCAGACCGCGCAGGAACATGTCCGCCGAGATCCACCCGGACAGGGCCGCCTGCTGGGCCGGCGGGGACACCTGGGGCGCGTACTCCAGCATGGCCTGCAGGAACCGCTGGTGAGCGGGAGTCTCCTGCTCGAACGGCAGGTAGTCGACGAAGCTGTAGACCCCGGCCAGCACTCCGCCGAACAATTGCAGGAGACGCTGGTCGTAGCCGGTGGGCGACAGGATGACCCGCAGATCCGCCCGGGCCGCCCGGGCGCCCAGGACCACCTGGCCGAAGGCGGCGCCGGTGACGGCGCCGACCAGGACGTCCGCGCCGCTGTCGCGCACCTTCCGGCCGATGCCCGGGATGTCGATCGGCCCGGTCGCGTCGATCCGGCCGAGCACCCGCACCCCGGCCGCGGCGAGGCTCAACGCCATCTTGTCGGCGAGGGTCACGGAGGTCGCCGAGAACCCGGACTGGGCGATGATCGCCCGGTGGCCGCCGCGCTCGGCGACGAACTCACCCCAGGTCGTGACGGACGGCCCGTCGAAGATCATATTTGAGTAGCTGAACATGTTGTCGTTATGGGTCCAGGCCGCCTCCAGCGAGGTACCGGTCACCGGTATTCGCCGGCTATTGAGATAACCGGCGGAACCACTGGCCACGGAGGTCGACTCGATGATTCCGAACACCTGGTCGTTCTCCACGAGCCCCCGGGCGGCGGCCTGGTTTCCGGCGGGATTCGAGGCGTCATCCCGCCAGACATAGACCACTTTTCGGCCATACACACCGCCCGCCTTGTCGGCCACCCCGAGCCGGGCGTCCACCCCGGCCCGGAAGGAGCGGAACAGTGACGCCGCGTTTCCGGTGTCCGGATAGAGCAGGCCGAATCTGATCGCGTCCGGAGCGACGCCCGGCGCCGCGCAGGCCGGGGACGCGGTCGGCCCGTCGGTGGAGACCCGGCAGCCGACCGCTCCCAAGCCGATCAGGAGGCTCACGAGCCCGAGCAGCGCGGCCCGGCGGTCCGCACGACGGCGCCGAGGCCGGTGCGGCCCGACTCCCAGAGCCGTGACGCTCCCCACTCCATCAAGCCTGAACCAGAAGAACCACCCTTCGATGCCATTCCGTTGATTTTGTGAGATTCACCGAAGATCGATCGCTCCCGGTTTCAGGATCCGATCCCGCTTCGGGCTCCCCACGCGGTGCCGCGTGGGGAGCGATACCGCGTGGGGGTGGGGCCCGGTCGGCCCGGTCAGTCCGGTCGGCCCGGTCAGAACGCCGCCGCGGCGGCCCGGGCGATGGCCTGGTCAAGGGGGGCGGGACCACCGCTCACCCCGACGGCCCCCACGATCACCCCGTTCCGCCACAGCGGCAGCGCACCGGGCAGACCGGTGACGACCGGTTCCGCCGGCGACGGACGCTCCCGTCCGACGCGGCCGTCACCCGTGGCAGGTGCCTCGCCGCCGGCATGCGCCTCGCCGCCGGCATGCGCCTCGCCGCCAGCGTGTCCCTCGCCACCGGTATGACTGACCAGATGGGCCGGCGGAGCCCAGGCCCGAGCCGCGCACGCCTTGTCGACGGAGATATCCGCGGTCTCGAGCCGGGCATTGTCCATCCGGACGTGGGCAACCAGAATTCCGGCGTGGTCAACGACAGCAATGTTAACCGGTTGACCGAGGTGAACCGCATATTTCTCCCCGGCGGCGATGATCCGACGGGCGTCCTCGAGCGATACGGTCATCCGCGACTCTCCCCATAAAGCGGCGTTCCGGTGCGCTTGACCATAGGCCCTGGCTGACCGTCAGGTGGTGGAAGGCGCGCCGCGTAACCACCGTCGCGCATGGCACTCCCGAGCGGCGAACGGCAGGATAACGGCAGGATACAGGTGGACACCGGGTATCCCCGGGCCCCCGGCCGGGGAACCGGAGGGTCAGGTCGCGGCGACGAGCGGGAGGACGGCCCGGGGGCAGCGGTGGATCAACCTGCTGGAGAGATAGCCGCCGCCCAGCAGGTCCAGCAGAGCACCGGCGCCCGGATGATCCAGCCGGCCGACCCGGTGCAGGCCGCGCAGACGCAACAGACCGGGCAGGTGCGCCTCGATGGCTCGTTGGTCGGGCCGGGGAGCTCCATCGAGCCAGGTGTCGAACCGCGCGCCGGTCATGATTTCCCACACGACCGTGTCCGCGACGGCACCGGTGCCGTCGGTGACGGTCACCAGATGGGGTACCCGGATCAGATCGGCGAAGCCGCTGAGATCCGGCCGCACCCCGGCGGTGACGACGTTGTCACCGACCTCCGGCTCGCTGCCAGACCCGGGGGGGCCGCCGGGGGCGGGCGTACCGCCTGCTCCCGGCCGTCTCAGGGCATTGCGCAGATGAGAGGCGAACGCCAAGGCCAGCGCGCTGCGACCTGGCGGGCTGGCCTGAGCGTGCAGGACGATGGCGTCGACTCCCGGCGCGCGGAGCCGCTCGGCCGCCGCGCGAACCAGCCAGGCCGGCTCGACCAGGACGAAACCGACCTGCGCGCGCCGCCGCTCCTCGATGGCGTCACAGCCGCGGATGGCGTCACAGCCGCGTCCTGACGGGGTCCGCACCCTCATGGACTCGTGAATCCACTGGCAGGTGATGAGCCCGTCGGCACCGGGAAGTGAGAGGAGCGGCAGATCCTCCGAGCTGAAGATCCGTTCAGGGATCGACGTGGGCATACTGTCTCCGTCTCGCCACGCGCCCGCCCGGTCCGGCCGGGCACCGCCCCCCAGGCCACAATCGGCCGCGGTGCCCACACCGTCCACGACCCGGTGTGGGCTCCCTGCATAGGGAGCCCACACGGCGATGGAACGTACCCGCCTCGTCGAGGCTGCCGGAACCGGGAAGGCCATGACGGGCGCGACTACTGGAGCAGGTTGTCGAAGTCGCCGTCTTTGGCCCCGAGTATCAGAGCCTCGATTTCAGCTCGGGTATACACCAGAGCGGGTCCGTTTGGATGCCGAGAGTTACGGACGGCAACTTCGTCACCCGGAAGCTTCGCCATTTCGACGCAGTTTCCCTGCGAGTTGCTCCGACGACTCTTCTGCCATGTCACGCGCTGCAGTGCCGCGGCGGACATACCGCTGTAGATCTTGGTCATGTCGATCTCCTGAAGCCCCGGGAAGCCATGCCGCCACGGCCCCGACCCACGCCGTCCGCTCGCCATACCACCGACGGGCCAACCACCGACCGCCGGCCGACCGCCAGCCAAACCCACGATGGAACACCCCCCCGGAAGACCGTCCCATCATGCCAGCGTGTGCGGCTGCACGAACTTTGGCTCACGATACAGCACGGTCGGGTGCACGTGCATCAAGCGGGTGACAGATGCCCGGCCCGACGCCTCGCGCCGCCGCGGCCTCCACGCCGAACCAGTCCCGGGGCGGCCCCAGGGAAGCCCAAAGAAAGATCAAGAGAAGATCAAGGGAGCATCGACAGCTTCCGACGAAGGCGCCGAGAATGTTGATATAACTACCAAAAGCACTAAAAATCCCATCACAAGAACCATGCAGGCACCACGAATCTGCGCCCAGTCCGCCCGTGAGGCTCCGCAGAAGGACCATGGACGGGCCTCGACCCCACTAGGCGAAACGTCCGAAAAATCCGAAGAGTGACGAATCCGACCCATGCGCCAGGCACCCGTACAAGGCGGCCGCGGACCGAGCCGGGAGAAAAAGATCCCCGGTCTGGGGCGAGACGCGCGCTCACGACGGGGCACTCCGGCTCCCCGGACGACGGGAGGCCGGCCGCGCGCGACCTGACTGTGCACAAGGTCATAGCCTCGGCGTAGCGAAAACCGTGGCCCTTCCGGTCCACTCGTGGTCCCGGGGCCCGCGACATAGCTGTAAAACAACGGGGGACACCTCGACAGCACTCGACGGAGATCGTGCACCAGAACCAGCGCGGCGGCGAAGAGCGCCGGCGTGAACCCGGAGAGATCCGCGGAGGGACCGGACGGCGGAGGGACCGGACGGCGGAGGGACCGGACGGCGGAGGGGAACCCGATGGGGAGAGTGGGGGGAGGAGCGAAGAGGGGTGCAGCCGTGGAGAGTAACACTAGGAAGCACACGATCGCCGTCCGGGGGCCCGAAGTCCTCACGCCCCTGGAATCTGGCACCGTGAGAGTGGAATGTCCGGACATGTCATCGTCCACACCATTGCGCCTGCACCCGACAGCCGGGGGCACCCCTACCCCCCGTTAAACGGAGACCCGTCGTCGGCGCTCCCCGTAAGCGTGTATACAAATAATCCTCACCACGCTAAACACGCGCGTGTCACCCAGACGAGAGAACCAGCCACCCATCCGGAACCAGAAGATCGAGTATCTTACTCTTGCGTTGACCATGGCGAGGGGGCCGACCGTGACGACAGCTCAGCCGGGAAGTGGACCGACCGTACGTCGGATCCTGCTCGGCTCTCAGCTCCGTCGACTTCGCGAGGAGAAGGGCATCAGCCGGGAGACCGCCGGCTACCACATCCGCGCATCAGAGTCGAAGATCAGCCGGATGGAGCTTGGCCGCGTCAGCTTCAAAGAACGCGACGTCGCCGACCTGCTGACCTTCTATCAGGTCACGGACGATGCAGAGCGCGCCCCATTGCTGGCCCTTGTCCGGGAGGCGAACGCCGCTGGCTGGTGGCAGAACTTCAACGACGTTCTCCCGTCCTGGTTCCAGCCGTACATCGGCCTGGAGGAGGCGGCCCAGCTCATCCGGACCTACGAACTCCAGTTCATTCCGGGCCTGTTGCAGACCGAGGACTACGCCCGAGCGATCATCACGCAAGGTAGTGGTGGCCTACCAGTCGACGTCATCGAGCGCCGGGTCAGCGTGCGGCTCAACCGGCAGAAGCTGCTGTGCCGTAAGGACCCGCCACGGCTCTGGATAGTCATCGACGAGGCGGCGCTGCGTCGGCCGATCGGCGGACCGAAGGTGATGCGGGCCCAGCTCGAGCACCTCATCGCCGTGTCCGAGCTGCCGAACCTCACCCTGCAGGTGATGCCGTTCGCCTTTGGCGGCCACGCGGCGGAGGGTGGGGCCTTTACGATCCTCCGCTTCCCCGAAATGGACCTGCCGGACGTGGTCTACCTGGAGCAGCTCACCGGTTCCGCCTACCTCGACAAGCGCGAGGACGTCGACCGGTACATGGAGGTGTATAACCGGCTCAGTGTCGACAGCACGACCCCGGGTGACACTGCCGAGCTGCTACGGCGCATCATCACCGAGCTCTGAACGCGGTTCGCTCCCAGCCCGCCGACCGGCTGCCCCGCCGGCCCGCCGGCCTAACTACTCGGCCAGCCCACCGGCCCGCCGTTCTGCTGGCCTGCCGTCCTACTGCTCCGCCATCCCGCCGTTCCGCCGGCCTACTACTCCGCCAGCCCACCGATCGACTCGACCCGCCCGGTCGGGTCCGTGACCGCGCTCGCCGCCGGCCAGGTCAGCTCCAGGCTGAGACACCGATCGTCCAGCTCCACCGCGACCTCGATCCCGCCCGCGTCCTCTCCCCCGCGGCCGAGCTGCGGGGGCGGCAGGCCCTGCGGCCAGGGCAGCGAGACGAAAACACTGCCGCCGGCCGGCGTCCACAGGACCGTCACAATCGCCCGGCCGCCGGGGACGGCGGCGAGCACCTCCCGCACCTGATCGGCCACCATGGCCCGCACAGGAGCTGGCGCGAGCCGCAGATCGCCGGACAGCTGGATCTGGACGGTCATTCCCGCGGCCTCGGCGTCGGCGACGACCACGTCGAGGTCCGCCAGCGCCGACGACGGACCACCCCCGGTGATCATGCGACGGACAGCGGCCGCCCGCATCGCGCACCTGCTCCGAACGGCGGCTTCCCGCGGGTCCAACCAACCGCCCGCGACCCCGTCGAGTAACGGCAGCACCTCCCACCCCACGGTGCGCAACCACTGCGCCCGCTCCCACCTGATCATGGTGGACGCATCCACCTGGGCGGCGACCTCAGCCTCGGCGGCCAAGGCGCGGGCGGTCGTCTCCGCGGTGCCGCGCAGCAGGGGACCCAGCATCGCGGTCACGATCTGCACCCCGCACGCACCGTAGATCAGTACCCCCAGCCGCGCCAGCACCAGCGATTCGGTGCTACCGCGCAGGAACACCGCAACGATCATCATGGCAATCGCGACCAGCAGCGCACCCACCCATTCCCAGAGTGGCCGGGAGGCGGTGATGAACGCTAGGAGCAGGGGAAGCACGAGCAACGGCCAGTCCGCAATCCGGACGATGTCCGCGCCGACGGTGTTCGCTATGCCGGCGACGGCGACGGCGACGGCCAGGAACAGCAGCACGGCCGCCTCGGGACCGCTGATCGGCCGACTCCGTCCGCGCCGGACGAAGACGACGGTGAGCACGGCCACCAGCAGCCACAGCGCTCCCGCTCCGGCCATCGTCCGCACCCACCCACCCGTGCCGACCAACGGCACGAGCATGATGATCAGCCACAGCCCGGCGATCTGCCCGAGCGCCCGGCGCAGCCCGGCGGCATAGGCGTCGCGTAGCTCGGCGGCGATCGCGGCGACGTCCCGACGATCGGCGACCCGCCCGCCGGCCCTTCCGGCTCCGTGATCATCCCGATCGCCACGATCATCGCGATCATCGCTTGGATGTGGTCGCGTCACGTGCCCCGTCGTCGCGTCCGGGGCGCGCCACTGCAGTTCCACAACGGTGCCCTGCCCCGGGCGCGCGTCGATGCGGGCGGTCCCGGCAACATCCACCAGCCGTCCGACGATGGACTCGCGCAGCCCGAGCCGGGCGGAGTCGACCCGCCGCGGGTCGAAGCCGCACCCGGCGTCGGACACCGTCACGATGAGCAGGCCCGGGCCACCGCCGAGGAGCAGCGAGGCACGCCGGGTGCCGGCGTGCCGTTCCACGTTGACCAGCGCCTCGCCGACCGCTCCGACGAAGGCCTCCACGACCACCGCCGGGGGCTCACCGGGAGGTTCCCCCGCGATGGCTGGGAGACGCTGGTCGTCGAGGCTGACCTGCAGCCCCCGTCGAGTGGCGTCGCGGACGACCTCGGCCAGCCGCTCGCCGATCGGCGGACCGACCTCGTCGTCCCGGTCGAGCAGGCCGCGCACGGCGGTGAGGCTCTGCGCACATCGACGCCGGGTGAGTTCCACGTCCCGTCCCCCGCCCCAGGCGATGCCGGTCAGGGTGTTCAGCACCGTGTCGTGGATGACTCGCTCCCGTTCCCGGCGGTCGCGGGCGACGGCGAGGACGACCGCCTCGCTGCGGTGCCGGGCCGCGACGTTCGCCCAGCGCTGGTCGGCCGTGCGGGCGATCCGGCGCAGTCGACCGATCGCCAGCCCGAGTAGACCGGGAATGATCAGCAGCATGGCGGTCTGAGAGAAGACCTGGGGATTGTGGCCCCAGCCGCCTACGAGAGTGGCGCCGCACAGCGTCAGGAGCAGGACCGACGCGACGGCCGTCGGAAATGTCCAGACCGTCACGATCCCGGCGTTGATGGCGGTCAGGAAGACGAAGTTCCCGCTGTCCCCCACCGAAGCGGGCGGCAACCAGGACGAGGCCGTCAGGGCGAGGACCGCCGACATCGCGACCGTGACGGTGGTCATCGATCGACGGATCCCGCGTCGCAGGCCGACGACGCAGAAGACGAGACCGCCGATGGCCGTCAGCCCCGCGACGGCCATCGCCGCCGGCCTGTGGTCGTACCAGCGCCAGACCGCGACGTAGCACACCGTCAGCAGAACCGCGACCGCCCGCAGGGTGACGAGGACGCGCCCCATGACCTGTTCCAGCGCCTGGTAAGCCCGGCCCAGCTCGACGGAGGCTCGGCCCAGCTCGAGCGCGCCCTCCCCGAAGGCGGTCACCGTGCCCGCGGAGGCGGAGGCGGAGGCGGAGGCGACCGTGGGCACGGTGGCCGGCGCCACGGACGGGACCGCCTCGCGCACCCCGGACGAGGCCGCCTCCCGCCCGTCGGCGGTCACGCCCTGCCCGGCCCGAGGAGGTCGCCCGGACCAGGGTGGGGGCCGACTTCGCACCTCATCATCATGAGGGCTCAGCCCCCTCAACATCGAGGTTCCTGTCGACGACAAGGTTGCGACGGCACAGAGGTTGCGACGGCACAGAGGTTGCGACGGCACAGAGGTTGCGACGGCACAGAGGTTGCGACGGCATAAAGGCCGCGACGGCGTCGAGCGGCGGCCCCCCGCCGACCGGGTGGGCTGTTGGCAGGCTACCGGCCGCACCTCGCCTTGGTCGGCAAAGGACCGCCTCGCCTCTCATCCGTCGAACCTCTCATCCGTCGAAGAGGTAACGGGATGGCCCGACCTCCAGTTCAGGGGAGCAAGACACGGTCCAGGGACCGCAGACCGTGCTCAGGTCCCCAAAATTCGCCGGCCGAAGAGTCGTCGCCGCCGCCCGACGGGCCGGAGGAACGCAACGCCGCCGGGACAGCTGTGCCCTAGGCTTAACGACGTGTGGAAAGGCAGCTCTTGAATCCTCCCGCCACGCCGCCGCCCACGCCGCCGCAGCAGCCGTCACCACCGGCAGGCCCAGTGCCACCGGCAGGCCCAGTGCCACCGGCGGAGCTGTCCGCGCGGCTGACCGGGTTGTCTCCTCGCGACGCCCATCGGCTGGGCCGACGGCTCGCCGAGAGCCGGCGCACCCGCGAGCCCGCCGCGCGCCAGCGGGCCCTACAGGCCATCGCCGCCGAGGTGGACCGGGCATCGCTACGGCTGGAGCGGCGCCGGGCCAGCGTTCCGACGCTCGACTACCCCGACATCCTTCCGGTCACCCAGCGCAAGGACGAGATTCTCGCCGCGATCCGGGATCATCAGGTGGTCGTCGTCGCCGGGGAGACCGGGTCCGGCAAGACCACCCAGCTACCGAAGATCTGCCTGGAGCTCGGCCGCGGGGTCCGGGCGATGATCGGGCACACCCAGCCGCGCCGAATCGCCGCGCGTACCGTCGCCGACCGCATCGCGGAGGAACTGCGCACCCCGGCTCCCCAGATGGGCGGCGTCGTCGGCTACCAGACCCGGTTCACCGACCAGGTGCACGAGAACACGCTGGTCAAGCTCATGACGGACGGCATCCTGCTGGCCGAGATCTCCTCCGATCGCCAGCTGCGCCGCTACGACACGCTCATCATCGACGAGGCGCACGAGCGCAGCCTCAACATCGACTTTATCCTCGGCTACCTGCGGTCGCTGCTCCCCCGCCGGCCGGATCTCAAGATTGTCATCACCTCCGCGACGATCGAGACGGCCCGGTTCTCCGCCCACTTCGCGGGTGCCCCGGTCATCGAGGTGTCCGGGCGCACCTATCCGGTCGAGGTCCGCTACCGCCCGCTCGTCCCGGCGGCCAGCGGCCCAGCCGGCGGACCAGCCAGCGGACCAGCCAGCGGCCCGGCCGACGCGCGGAGGACCGGCAGGGAGAACGGCGAGGCCGAGCGCGACCAGACCCAGGCCATCAGCGAGGCGGTCGACGAGCTGTGCGCGGAGGGCCCGGGCGACATCCTGGTGTTCCTCAGCGGCGAACGGGAGATCCGCGACACCGCCGAGGCACTCACCCGCGAGCAGCGGCCGAACACCGAGATCGTGCCGCTCTACGCCCGCCTGTCCGCCGGCGAGCAGCACCGGGTGTTCCAGCCGCACACCGGACGGCGGGTGGTCCTGGCCACCAACGTCGCCGAGACCTCGCTGACCGTGCCGGGGATCCATTATGTGATCGACCCGGGCACCGCCCGGATCTCCCGCTACAGCCACCGCACCAAGGTGCAGCGGCTGCCCATCGAACCGATCTCGCAGGCCTCCGCCAACCAGCGCAAGGGGCGCTGCGGGCGGACCGCCGACGGCATCTGCATCCGCCTCTACAGCGAGGAGGACTTCGCCGGCCGGCCGGAGTTCACCGATCCGGAGATCCTGCGGACGAACCTGGCCTCGGTCATCCTGCGGATGGCCGACCTTGGCCTCGGCGAGATGGCCACGTTCGGGTTCCTCGATCCACCCGACCCCCGCCAGATCAGCGACGGCGAACTGCTCCTCGCCGAGTTGGGGGCGTTCGACGCCACCGCGTCCGATCCCCGTCACCGGATCACTCCCCTCGGCCGGCGGCTGGCGCAGATCCCGGTGGATCCCCGGCTGGCCCGCATGGTGCTCGCCGCCGACGAGCAGGGCTGCCTGCGCGAGGTGCTCGTCATCGCCGCCGCGCTCGCGATCCAGGATCCCCGGGAGCGCCCGGTCGAGCACCAGCAGGCGGCCGACGCCCGCCACGCCCGGTTCGCGGACCCGACCTCGGACTTCCTGGCGTACCTGAACCTGTGGAACTACCTGCGCGACGCCCGCGGCGAGCTGTCGGCCAACCAGTTCCGGCGGATGTGCCGCACGGAGTTCCTCAACTACCTGCGCATCCGGGAATGGCAGGACGTGCACGGCCAGCTCGCCGCGGTGGTCCGCGGCCTGGGGCTCACCCCCCGGGACGACAGCTCCGGCGCGGCCGATCCACGAACCGTGCACCGGGCCCTGCTGACCGGGCTGCTGTCGCACATCGGTCGTTACGACCCGGAGCGCCGGGAGTACGCCGGCGCCCGCGGCGGCCGCTTCGCGCTCTGGCCGGGCTCCGTCCTGGCCCGGCGGTCGAACCGTGCCGAGCGCACCGGGCCGACAGCCACGTCGGCGAACCCGGCAGCCGCGCTGGCGGACCCGGGGGACCCGGCGGGCGAGGACGCGCCGAAGCGGCCGTCCGGACCACCCGCCTGGGTGATGGCCGCCGAGCTGGTGGAGACCTCCCGGCTGTGGGGCCGCACCGCCGCGCGGATCGACCCGGACTGGATCGAGCCGCTCGCCGCCCACCTGGTGCATCGCACGTACAGCGAACCGCGCTGGTCGCGCCGGCAGGGCGCGGTGCTCGCCGACGAGAAGGTGACTCTGTACGGGGTGACGATCGTCGCCTCCCGGCCGGTCCAGTACAGCCGGATCGACCCGGTCCTGTGCCGGGAGCTGTTTCTCCGGCACGCACTGGTCGAGGGTGACTGGCAGACCCGCCACACTTTCTTCCACGCCAACCGGGAGCTGCTCGCCGACGTCGAGGAGCTGGAGCACCGGGCCCGGCGGCGCGACATCGTCGTCGACGACGAGACGCTGTTCCATTTCTACGACGAGCGCGTCCCCGCGGACATCGTGTCCGCCCGGCACTTCGACGCCTGGTGGCGCAAGGCGCGCCGGACGACCCCGGACCTGCTCGACTTCCCGCGCTCGATGCTCGTCACCGCGGACGCCACGGGAATCACCGAGGCCGACTACCCCGACGTCTGGCAGGCGGGCGACCTCGCGCTGCCGCTGAGCTACCAGTTCGAACCGGGCTCGGCGGCCGACGGGGTCACCGTGCACATCCCGCTGGCCGTGCTGAACCAGGTCGGCGCCGAGGGCTTTGAATGGCAGGTGCCGGGGCTGCGCGAGGAGCTCGTCACCGCCCTCATCCGGGCGCTGCCGAAGGCGGTGCGGCGCAGCTTCGTCCCGGCGCCGAACTACGCCAAGGCGGTCCTGGCGAACATCACGCCACGCCAGGCGCCCCTGCTCACCGCGGTGGAACACGAGCTGCGCCGGATGGGCGGGCCGGAGATCCCGCGCGATTCCTGGTCGCTGGCGGGTGTGCCGGATCACCTGCGGTTCACCTTCCGGGTGGAGGACGCCGGCGGGCGGGTACTGGCCGAGGGCAAGGACCTCGACGCCATCAAGGAGCGGCTGCGCCCGAGGACCCGGGAGGCCGTCGCTGCCGCGGCGGACGGCCTCGAGCGGGCCGGCCTGCGGGCGTGGGGGGACCTCGGCACCCTGCCGAAGGTCGTCGAGCTGCGCCGCGGCGGCAACGTGGCGGGCGGCCACGTGGTGAAGGCGTTCCCGGCGCTGGTCGACGAGGGCGGTTCGGTCGCGGTGCGAGCCGCCGACACCGAGGCCGAACAGCGCCAGCTGATGTGGGCCGGCACCCGGCGCCTGGTGCTGCTGGGCGTCCCCTCCCCGGTGCGCGGCCTCAACGCCCGGCTGTCGAACGCCGCGAAGCTGGCCCTGAGCCACAACCCGCACCGCGACGCCGCCGACCTGCTGGACGACTGTGTGCGGGCCGCCGCCGACCGGTTGATCGCCGCGGCCGGCGGGCCCGCCTGGGACGAAGCGGGCTTCACCGCGCTGCTCGCCGCGGTACGCGCGGGACTGCCCGAGGCCGCCTTCGAGGTGGTCCGCGAGGTTCAGCAGGTGCTCGGCCTCGCCCACGCGGTCGATCTGGCGCTGCGCGAGCTGCGTGCCCCGGCGGTGGCGGCGTCGGTGGCCGACGCGCGTGACCAGCTCATCTCGTTGATCTACCGGGGATTCGTCACCGACACCGGGGCCGACCGGCTGGCGGACCTCGTCCGCTACCTGACCGCGCTGGAACGGCGACTGGAGCGGCTGCCCCGCGATCCCGGGCGGGACAGGCTCAACACCGCGACCGTCGGGCGCGTCCAGGACGCCTATCGGGAGCTGCTCGCCACCGTCCCCGCCGGCCGGGAGCCGGCGCCCGAGATCCGGCGCCTCCGCTGGATGATCGAGGAGCTGCGGGTGAGCCTGTTCGCGCAGAGCCTGCGCACCCCGTACCCGGTTTCCGAGGAACGCGTCTACCGGGCGATCGACGCCATCCTCGGTTAATCCGTTTCGGTGACTATGCCATGCTGGGACGGTGACCGGCGGGGGCGATGGGCACGGCGCTCCCGACTGTTTCGTGTCGTACGCGGACGACGGGCGGGCCTGGGCCGAATGGATCGCCGGGACGTTGGAGGATGCCGGCTACCAGGTCCTGCTTGAGTCCTGGGCGCCGGCGGGGACGCATCGGGTGGGGTGGCTGGACCGGGCGGTGAGCCAGGCCCGGCACACGATCGCGGTGGTCTCCGACGGCTACCTGCGCTCCTCGCCCGCGGTCGCCGAATGGGCGGCGGCGTGGTCGGCCGACCCGACCGGAGGCGAACGCCGGCTGCTGGTGACCAGGGTGGCGGACCGGCCGCTGCCCGGTCTGCTAGGCCAACTCGTCCCGGTCGACCTGTTCGACCGCAGCGAGATCGCCGTCCGGGCCAGCCTGCTCGCGGCCCTGCGCGGCGACCGGCCACAACCGGAACAGCCGCCGGGCTTCCCGGGCCGGCGGGGGATCTTCCCGCCGGAGCTGCCGGCGGTGTGGAACGTGCCGGATCAGCCGGCCCGGTTCGTCGGCCGGACGGCCGCGCTCGCCCGGCTCGACGAGGCGCTGTCCCGCTCGCCGCTGGTCACCGTGACGGGAATCGCGGGGATCGGGAAGACCAGCCTGGTCACCGAGTACGTCCGCCAGCACCGGGCGGATCTCGACGCCGTGTGGTGGGTGCCGGCGGAACGCCCCGAGCTGATCGGCGAGCGGGTGCGCGAGCTCGCCCCGGCGGTGGGCCTGCCCGGCCACGCGGAACCGGCCGCCGTGATCGCGAACCTCGGCCGGGCCGACGGCCGCTGGCTGATCGTCCTCGACGACGCCGCCGACGCCGACACGCTGCCGGACTGGCTGCGGCCCACCGAACCCGGCCGGCTGCTACTGACCTCCCGCAACCCCGGCTGGGACCATCTCGGCCCGGTCGTGCCGGTCGGACCGATGGACCGGGCCGAGTCCGTCACCCTGCTCGCCGGCCGGCTGCCCGCCGTCGAACGGACGGTCGCCGACCGGATCGCCGAGCGGCTCGGGGACCACCCGCTCGCCCTCGACCAGGCCGCCCACCGCATCAGCACCGGCCGCACCCCCGCCGAGACCTACCTTCAGGTGTTAATCGACCGGCCGGAGGTCCTCCTGGCGCAGGGGGAGGTGAGCGGGCGGCCCGGGGCCACCGCCGCCACCCTCTGGGACGAGCCGATCCGCCGGCTCGACGCCGAGGCACCGGCCGCCGGCCACCTGCTGCGGATCGTCGCGCACGGCGACAACGAACCGATCCCGATCCGGCTGTTCACCGCCGAGCCGGACGTGATCCCCGATTCCGGGCTGCGGGCGGCGGCCGGCGACCCGCTCGCCCTCGCCGACACCGTCGGCGTCCTGGAGCGGTACGGCCTGGCCCACCGCGACGCGGACACCGTGACGATGCACCGGCTGGTGCGGGCCGCCGTGCACACCCACACCGGCCCCGACCAGGCCGACGAGATCGTCGCGACCATGGCCCGGATGCTGCGCGCGTCGCTGCCCGACGCCGTCACGGCCAACCCGGAAGCCTGGCCCGCCTGGCGGGAGCTGCTCCCGCACACGCTCGCCGTGCTCGACGCCACCGCCACCGACTCCACCGACGCCGACTCCACCGACGCCGACGGGCCGGAGGCCGACGGGCCGGAGGCCGACGGTCCGGAGGCCGCCTGGCTGGCGGAACGCTCGGCGGCCTACCTGCTCGGGCAGGGCCGAGCCGATCAGGCCCTCCCCCTCGCGGCCCGCGCCCTGGCCGCCCGCGAGCGGCTCGACGGCCCGGTGCACGTCGACACCCTGGCCTGCCGGGAGACCCTCGCGCGGGTCGCCCTCGGCGCCGGACGGATCGACGCCGCCGGCCGCCTGGCCGAACACACCGTCGCCGACCGCGAACGCATCCTCGGCCCCGAGCACCCCGACACCCTGGTCAGCCGGGACACCCTAGCCCAGCTATTCCAGAAGGTCGGCCAGACCGACCGCGCGGTCGAGATGTTCCAGCGCACCCTCGCCACCCGGGAACGCATCCTCGGCCCCGAGCACCCCGACACCCTGGAAGGCCGGCACAGCCTCGGCCGCGCCTACGACGCCGCCGGCCGCGACGACGAGGCGGCCCGGCTGCTGCGGGACACCCTCGCCGACCAGCGGCGGATCCTCGGCCCGGAGCACCCCGCCACCCTCGACACCCGCCACAGCCTCGCCGTCGCCTACCGCCGGATCGGCGCGGTGGGCGACGCCGTGCCGCTGTTCGAGCAGACCCTCGCCGCTCGCGAACGGGTCCTCGGCCCCGAGCATCCCGCCGCCCTCGGCACCCGCCACCAGCTCGCCGTCACCCATCACCAGGCCGGACGGCTCGACGACGCCACGCGCGAGTTCGGCCGCGCGCTGACCGGCCGCGAGCGCACCCTCGGCCCCGACCACCCCGACACCCTCGAAACGGTCGACGGACTCGCCCGCGCCCACCTGTACGCCGGACGGCTCGACGACGCCGCACGCGAGTTCGGCCGCGCGCTGACCGGCCGGGAACGCGCCCTCGGCCCCGACCACCCCGAGACCACCGAGACCCGCGAGAGCCTCGCCACCGCCCACCTCAGGCTGGGCCGGCCCGGCGAGGCCGTCCCCCATCTCGAACGCGCCCTCGACCGCCACGAGCACGTCCTCGGCCGCGCGCACCCTTACACTGTCGAGGCCCGGAACGCCCTCGCGACGACCTACCGGCGCACCGGGCAGCTTGAGGCGGCCGTGCCGCTGCTCGAACGGCTGCTCGCCGACCGGAGCCGGGCGCACGGCGTCGGCGACGCGCGCACCCTGCGCACCGCCGACGGGCTCGCCGAGGTCTACCGGACCACCGGCCGGCTTCCGCAGGCCGTCGGCCTGAACGAACGTGTCCTCGCCGTCCGCGAGCGGCTCCTCGGCCCCGGCCACCCCGACACCCGCGCCACCCGGGGCGCCCTCGCCGACACCTACCGCCAGGCCGGCCGGCCCGCCGACGCCGTCCCCCTCTACCGCGCCGCGCTCACCGACGCGCTGCGCGAGCACGGCCCGTTCCATCCGGACAGCACCCGGGCCCGCCGCACCCTCGCCGACACTGTCGGCGAGACCCGCCACGATCAGCCGCCGCCCCTCGAACGGCCGATCCCGGTGGAGCCGAGATTCCGCCACCGCGACCCCTGACTGGCGCCGGCACGCCGGTCACCGCGGGTCGGCCGGCCCGGCCGGCTCGTCGGGGTCACCGGGGTCGACGGGCGGAAATCGATCAAGCAGCTCCAGCTTGCGGAGCAGCGCCTCGTCCGCCGCCCCCCGCGCCGGCCGCCCGCCCTCCGCCACCGCCCGCTCGCGGTCCTCCGCCCGGCGCCGTGCCGCCTCCCGGGCGGACTCCGCATCCATCCGGTCCAGCAGCTCCTGCCTATACCGCTCGAACCACTTCCGGTTCTCCCGCCGCTCCTGTTCGGCGGCAAGCTCATTCGTCAGCTCCTGGCCATGCCGCGCCCTCCACACCCTGCTGAACGAGCCGTCCCAGTCGACCGGACGGAAGTCGAACCTGCCCGCAAACGTCGCCCCAGCCTCATCCGCCCCCGCGTCGGCGTCCGGCCCCGGCTCGGCATCGGGCGCCGGCTGCCCGGACGGTTCCCGACCGGCTGGCGACCGCGCCCCCGGTTCACGCTCGGCCGCGGGCTCACCTGACGGATCGGCGGTTTCCTCGGACATCACAGTCTTCTCCCGTCCCTGAGGCTCACCGTCATGATCCCACCATCACCGGCCCGCCGTGCCCCCCACCACGGTCCCTCCAGGGATGATCAGCGACATCTTGATGTGCCGGACCGGCCGCGGTGGTACCGGTGTTGCGATCCCTCCAGGGATGATCAGCGACCCGCTGGTAAAGCTGCAGGTCAACGCCATGATCTACGATGGTCCAGGGGCTACTTTTGCAGCGGTCCGGCGGTAGTGCAACAGCCCAGGCCAGAGCCATGATCGACAGCCATGAGCATCGAGCTCCGGCTGCCCATTGCGACGCCGAGCCACTCCGTCTCGACAAAATCCGGGATGCGGCAGACGTGGACGCTGTCAACGGCCTGAGGATCGGGTGGGACTTGGGGATCGGACGGGACTTGGGGATCGGACGGGACGAGTGGCCCGCGGGACATGAGAAGGGCCGCACGAGTGCGACCAGGTGTGACGCGGGCCTGGGCCGTGCGGCCTGCTGTTCCCATCCCGCCCTGACCATGATCTTCCGTGCGCCCCTCGCCGATCTGGCCGCGGAGCTCGCCCCCACCATGGGCCGCCGACTTCCGCCCCCCGGTCACTACCCGAGGTCCAGGACGGACGTGCCGGCGACCGCCGAGCAGACGTGCAGCACGGCCCACCGGCCGGTGAGTGCGGCATACGCCGGTTCGAACGCCTCGGTGAAGGCGGTCAGCCGGGACCGGTCGACGAGGGCCACCGCACAGCCCGCGAAACCACCGCCGGTCATCCGGGCGCCGAAGCACCCCGGAGCCGCCGAAGCCGCCTGGACCGCCGCATCGAGTTCCGGACCCGACACCTCGAAGTCCTCCCGGATCCCGCGATGCCCCGCCAGCAACAGCCGCCCGGCCGTTGGGGCGTCGCCCGCGCGCAGTGCCGCGGCGACGGCGTCGACCCGGGCGTTCTCGGCGACGACGAACCGGGCCCGGCGCAGCGCGACCGGGTCCAGACCGGTCCCGCCGGCCGCTCCGCCCGGCCGGGTTGTCCCATCCGACCGGGCGGACCTGCCGAGCCGGGCCACCGCCTCGTCCATCGACCGGGGCGTGAGGTCCCGCAGCGCGGCGACGCCCAGCGCCCGCGCCGCCCGCTCACACTCCGCCCGTCGGGTGGCGTACTCGCTGGTCACCACCTGTCGGCGCGAGCCGGTGTCGATGACCACCACGGCCAGCCCGCCCGGCAGCGGCACCGGCTCGGTCGTCAGCGTGCGGCAGTCGATCCGCAGCGCGTGGCCGGCCACGCCCGCGGCGCAGGCGAGCTGGTCGAGCAGGCCCGTCGCCGCCCCCACCCAGAGGTTCTCCGCCCGCTGGGCGAGCAGCGCGAGCTCCGTCGGCGCGGGCGTCAACCCGGCGAGATGCGCACCGGCCAGGGCGACGGCTAGCTCCAGCGCGGCCGAGGAGGACAGTCCCGCGCCGACGGGGATGTCGCTGGCCAGCGTGCCACGCCAGGGCACCGGGCCCCCTCCGGCCGGGAAGCCTGACCCGGCGGCGGCACGGGAGCCCCCCGATCCGGCGGCGGCACGGGAGGCCGACTCGGCGGCCAGCATCACCGCGATGCCTTCGACATACCGGACCCATCCGGGTGCCCGGGCGGACACCGGCGTGTCGAAGCCCGGCGGCGGCAGCGGGATCACGGCGGGCACCGCGTCCTGCTCGGACACCAGCCGGAGCTCGGGTGCCTCGTTACGGCGCAGGGCGATGCACAGCTCCCGGTCGATGGCCACCGGAAGACAGAAGCCGTCGTTGTAGTCGGTGTGCTCGCCGATGAGGTTCACCCGGGCGGGCGCGCGGACGAGGTGGGTGGGCCGCTCTCCGTAGGTCTCGACGAACGCGCGCACCGCACGCTCGGTGGCCGGATGCTCGGTGGCCGGATACTCGGCGGCTCTCATGACGCCAGTGTCGGGGAGTCGCGGGCCCTGCGGCACGCGGGATGACCACGGCCGCGCGGGCTCGGCTCAGGTCCGGTTCGCGGCGACGGGAGCCATGACGGCGCGCAGCCGGTCCGCGGCTGCCTCCGGGGTGAGGTCGCGCTGCACGTCGGCGAGCATCTCGTAGCCGACCTGATGCTTGCGAATGGTCGGGGAGCGCAGCAACGGCGGATAGAAGTGGGCGTGCAGCTGCCAGAACGCCGCGGGTGGATCGCCGGGTCCCCAACCAGGATCAAGGTCCGGCCCCAGCCCCGACTCCGGCTCCGGCTCCGACCCCAGCTCCGGCCCCGGCCGGGGTCCGGGCGCGGGATGCGGCCCGGGAGCCCCGTGCCAGCCCATCGAGAACGGGAAAGGATGGTCGAACAGGGCGTCGTAGCCGGTGAGGAGGCGGCCGAGCAGGCGGGACAGCCCGTCCCGCTGGTCGTCGGAGAGCGCGGCGAGGCGGTCGACCGGATGCCGGGGCAGGAGCAGGGTCTCGAACGGCCACAGCGCCCAGAACGGCACGACGACGAGCCAGTGCTCCTCCGCCAGGATCACCCGCTCCCCCGCCGCCGTCTCGATCTCGGCGTAGTCCATCAGCAGGGAGCTGCCAGAGCGGGCGAAGTGCTCCCGCTGCCGCGCGTCCTCGGCGGCTGGCTCGTCGGGCAACGCGTCGCAGGCCCAGATCTGACCGTGGGGGTGCGGGTTCGACGCGCCCATCGCGGTGCCGCGGTTCTCGAAGACCTGCACCCAGCGCCAGGTGCGGGAGAGTTCCTCCTCCTGCGCCGCCCAGGTGTCCACGACCGCCCGGACCTCGGCCGGAGTCATGTCGACGAGCCCGCGATCATGACGAGGGCCGAAGCACACGACCCGGCAGGTCCCCCGGGCCGGTTCGCTGCGCAGCAGGCCCGATCCGGGACCCGCCGGCCACACCGGGGCCGGGTCGGCGGACGGGGCGACAGGCGGGTCGGCGGGCGGGGCGACGAGCAGGGCTGCGGGCCGAACCGGGTCGGGACGCAGCGCCGGGAAGTCGTTGGTGAACACGTAGGTACCGGAGTAGGAGGGGTTACGTTCACCGCCGGCCCGGAGGTTACCCGGGCAGAGGTCGCATAGAGGATCATGGGCGACCGCGGCCGGCACCGGCGGTGGTTCCTGACCGCCGTGCCACGGTCGCCGCGTCCGCCCCGGCGAGACCAGAACCCAACGGCCGGTGAGCGGGTTGAACCGCCGATGCGTGATGTCGTCCATTGCGACGAAGCCTGCCATGGGCGGCGACCGCGGCAAACGCGCTGCCGGGACGGCCCGGGGTGATCCCCGTTACCACGAAGCCGAGGCGTGACGAGGGGCGACGCGGGGCAACGAGGGGCGGCGAAGCATGACGATGCGTGACGGGACATGACGGGACGAGGCGTGACGAGGCGTGACGACCAGCCCGTCGCGGCGCCGCCGGGTTCCGGGAACCTCATGTTGAGTTCAACTTCAACGCCATAGTCTGCGGGCATGCTTCCTACCGATATGATGACTGTGGGTGAGCTCTCGCAGCGAAGTGGCTTCGCCGCGTCGGCGCTGCGCTTCTACGAACAGCAGGGCCTGCTCACCGCCACCCGGACCTCGGGTGGGCAGCGCCGGTACGAGCGCCATGTCCTGCGGCGGCTGGCGTTCATCCGCGCCGCCACCGCGGTCGGGCTCAGTCTCGACGAGGTGCGGGAGACCCTGTCGACGCTGCCCGAGTCGCGCACGCCGACCAAGGCGGACTGGTCCGCGATCTCGCGGCGGTGGCGCGGCCGGCTGGACGACGAGATCGCGGCCCTGGTCGCTCTGCGTGACGGACTCAACTCGTGCATCGGCTGCGGCTGCTTGTCGCTGCGAAGCTGCCGCATCTCGAATCCGCACGACCGGATCGCCGAGCTGGGGCCGGGCGCTCGCGCGCTGCCGGCTGCGCTGCGCCGGACCCGCAACCCCCTCGATCGGTGTGGTCAGCCCGTCCGATAGGACATCGGACAGGACATCCGCGATAGGACAGACGCGACGGTACGCGGGTGGCGGTCCATCGCCGGACCGACATGAGCCAGATCCGGGACGCCGGACCGGGATGCCGGACCGGGATGCCGGATCCGGGACGAGGAGGGGTAGTGGGAGACACATTCGGCATGTTCCAACCGGGTGCCAGCAACGGCGAACCGAGGAGCGGGCGCAGCCAGACGGTCGGTACGGATCCCGTCTCCGGGCTGCCCAGCCGGGTCTCGGCGCACCGTTCGCCCGACATGCCGCCGGACGGTCCCGGTCCGGTGCGGGCCCGTCGCCGCCGCCCGTTAATCGTCGGCATCGGTGGCAGCAGCCGGGCGAACTCCACCACCCACCAGGCCCTGGCGACGGTGCTGGCGATGATGGGGCAGGCCGGCGCGGAGACGATGCTGCTCGGTGCGGCGGACCTGGACCTGCCGATGTACGCGCCGGAACGCCAGGAACGTCCCGCCGCCGCGCTGCGCCTCCTCGCCGCCGTCGAACGGGCCGACGGCCTCGTGATCGCGACTCCCGGCTACCACGGCGGGATATCGGGCCAGGTCAAGAACGCCCTGGACTATCTGGAGGACCTGCGCGGCGCGCCCCGGCCCTACCTGGACGGCCGGGCGGTCGCACTGATCGTCGGCGCCCGGGGCACGCAGGCGGCCGGGACGACGCTGACGGCCCTGCGCTCGACGGTGCACGCCCTGCGCGGCTGGCCGACCCCGCTGGGCGTCACCCTGAACACCGCGGTGCCGCTCTTCGACCCGCACGGGCGAGTGCTCGACCGGACCGTCGCGGCCCGCCTGGACACCCTCGCCGACCAGATCATGGGGTTCACCTACGCCTGGTCCCAGGTGCTCTGAGGTGACCTCAGGTGACCTCAGGTGCTCTGAGGTGCTCTGACGCCGGGACGCGATCCCACGCCGAGGCTCCCGCGGGTCCCAGCCAACCCGGGCGTATCCGTCCTGAGCAGGCAGGTCTACCGTGGCGGGGCCCGGCAGGGGACAGCGGGGCCCGGCAGGGGACCGGAACACGGAACGCGGACGAGGCACGCTCGACGAGGAGGCGGCACGGTGGGACGACGGTACGGGCTCCGGTGGCTCGCCGCGGCGGTTCTGGGCGCCGTGCTGGCGGGAACGCTCGCCGCGTGCGGTGGCGACTCGGACGGCGAAGCCACCGGCACGTCCTCGGCCGGATCAACGGTCAAACTGATGATCATCGCCCCGGTGGGCACGTCCGGAACGAACTACCCGGAGATGGTGGCCGCCGCCCGGGCCGCCGTGCGCGGGGTCAACGCCCGGGGTGGGATCGCCGGCCACCGGGTCGAGCTCGTGCACTGCAACGAGAAGAACGACGCCGCCGTGGCCAGGAAGTGCGCCCAGCAGGCGGTGGATCAGCACGTGCTCGCGGTCGTCGGCGAGGTCAGCGGCTCGGGTGGGATCATGCCCATCCTGGAGAACGCGGGGATCCCGTCCATCGGTTCGGCCGGGATCTCGGCCGACGGATCCGAGCTCAGCTCTCCGATCAGCTACGTCATCAGCCCGCTGGCGCTCTACCCCGCGGTCTGCCCGTCGTTGCTCGCCAAGGCGGGAGCCACCCGCCTCGGGCTGGTCGGCTACGACCTCAGCGCCAGCGACCGGCTCATCATCATGGCCGAGGGCGGCGCGAAGGCGGTGAACCGTCCGATCAATCCGAAGATCCGTATTCCGATCACGACGAGCGACTTCACCCCGGCGATCTCCCAGCTCACCCGGTCCGGTGCCGACGGAGCCGTGCTCGTCGTGTTCGACCAGGCCGCCTACGCGGTGATCTCCCAGGCCGGCCAGCGGGTCCGGACCTGCCACGCGGCCGGAACCCTCTCGCCGAAGTACCTGTCGACGCTCGGTCCGGCCGCGGACAACCTCGTGGTCGCGACCGCGTTCCCCGAGCTGAGCCAGGCCGGCCAGTTCCCCGAGGTGGCCCGGATGATCTCCGAACTGGACGCCGAGCAGGCCGGCGGGGACGCGGACGCGGCCCCCGCGCTACGCACCACGACGACCACCACCGGCGCGTGGCTGTCCGTGCAGATCGCCGAGAAGGTGGGCAACAAGGTGTCCGGCCCGCTCACCGCCCGCACCCTGCTCGACCAGCTCAACCGGACCACCGACCTGGACCTGGGCGGCATCGTCCCGCGGCTGAACCTCACGGCGACGACGCCGATCCCCGGGGCGGAACGGATCTTCAACACCACGCTGCGGGGAGCCCGCTGGGACAGCGCGTCGAAGAGCTTCGTGCCACTCGGCCCGGAGACCTACTCCGGCCTGGACATCCTGCGCCGGGCCGCCTCCTGACTCTGAGGCACGCGCTGACCCGGGTCAGGCACGCGGGCCGCTGAGGGCGCCATTGCCGGATGGGGCGCCATTGCCGGAGTCCGCCGGCCGTCCGGGTGACAGATAGGCGCCGAGCAGGGTCTCCCGGTCGGCACGGGCCTGGGCGGCGGTGCCCGACCAGGCGAGGGCCCCATGCCGCAGGACGTGCACCCGATCGGCGATCGACAGGGCGCTGCGGACGTGCTGCTCGACGAGGATCACGGCGAGCCCATCGTCCGCGGCGGCGCGCACCGCCGCCAGCAGACGGTCCACGACGCGCGGCGCGAGGCCCAGCGAGAGCTCGTCGGCGAGCAGAACCGTGGGCCGGCGCGCCAAGGCGCGCGCGAGGGTCACCATCTGCTGCTGCCCCCCGGAGAGCAGCCCCGCCCGCCGATCGAGGTGCTCGGCAAGCTCGGGGAAGACCGCGAGGGCGAGGTCCGGGTCGCATCGACCGACCCGGAGATTCTCCCGGACGGTGAGGTCCATGATGACCGAGCGTTCCTCGGGAACCAGGCTCAGGCCACGTCGGCACCGTTCGTGCAGCGCGGCGGTCGTCACGGCCCCGGCGAGCAGGACCTCGCCTCCCGCCGACGGGATCGCGCCGGCCAGCGCCAGCAGTGTCGTCGTCTTGCCGGCGCCGTTCGGGCCGAGCAGGGTCACGACCTCGCCGGCGTGAACCTCCAGGTTGAGGTCGCGGACCACCGGGCCGTTGCCGTAGCCGGCGGACAGGCCCCGCGCCGCCAGCACCGCGGGGCCGGCCGCGAACCGGGCCGGGTCCGTCCTGTCGGCGACGCGGTCCCCGGTCCCGCCCGCGGACGGGCCGGCCGGCCGGGTCCAGGAGACGGCCCGCCGGGTCCAGGAGACGGCCCGCCGGGTCCAGGAGACGGCCGGCCGAGTCCAGGAGACGGCCGGCCGGGCCGGGACCGCCGCCTCCCCCAGGCAGGCGACCCGCACCCGGGGGTCGTCGCGCACCCGCTCCGGCGTCCCCTCGGCGATGCGCTCCCCGGCGTCCAGCACGACCACCCGGTCGCAGACCCCCATGACCACGTCCATGTCGTGTTCGTTGAGCAGGATGCCCAGTCCCCAGTCGTCGGCGAGCCGACGCAGCAGGCCCGCGACCTCCGCGCTCTCCGATTCGTCCAGCCCGGCGCACGGCTCGTCGAGCAGCAGCACGGCGGGGCGCGCCGCGACGGCCCGGGCGATGGCCAGCAGCCGACGACGACCGTAGGGAAGCTCCGCCACGGTGCGCAGGAGATCGTCGCGCAGCCCGAAGGCGTCGACCGCGGCGACCGCGGCCGGCTCAAGCGGACGTCCCCGGGGGAACAGCAGGTCGGTGAGATAGGCGCGGGTGTCCCGGCGGTCGCTGGCCGCCTGGATGTTCTCGATGACCGTCAGATCGTCGAACAGCTCCAGGTTCTGGAACGACCGGCTGATGCCGGCGCGGGCCCGCCGGTGCGCCGGCAGACGGTCCAGCCGGACGCCGCCCAACGTCATCGACGTGACCGACGTGACCGAGGACGGGGTGTAACCAGTGATCGCGTCGATGACCGTCGTCTTGCCCGCGCCGTTCGGGCCGATCATCCCGACGATCTGACCGGGTTCCACCCGCAGGTCGACCGAGCGCACCGCGGTGACCGCGCCGAACCGGACCGTCAGACCCCAGACCGACAGGACGGCGGGCACGGCGGGCAGCGCGGCGGGCGGCGCGCCGAGCAGGCGGGCCAGGCGGGCGGCATCGCGGCGACGGCGGCGGGCGGCCGCCGCCGGGACCCGGTCGTGGAGCAGCCTGGCGGTGCGGGCGTTCTCCGGCGCCATGCCCCCACCCGACCGGGACAGCACGACGACGAGGACGATCCCGCCGATCAGCGGCACGTAGCGGTCGAGCTCGGCCAGCCAGTCCCGCACCCAGCCGCCGAAGACCGCTGCGACCAGGGCGGCGACGGCGGCGACGGCCCAGGGGGCGTACCGGGCGGCGGCGCCGAGCCGGCGGCGCGGGCGCGGCGCGCTGACGAGCGAGGCACCGGCGGCGAGGCCGAGCAGCCCGGCGAGGGCCGCCACGACGACCCGCAGCAGCACGCCGAGCCGGGCGAGCAGGTCGCCGACCCAGCCGCCGAGCCGGGTCGCGAGCGCCCCGGCGGCCATCGTCGCCCCGGCGAACGCCCCGCTGACCCAGCCGACCCCGCCGAGCACCGCGTAGGCGATGAGCATGATCGACGAGAACGGCGCGAAGGCGCCACCGCCATAGTCGATGTTCCCGCGCTCCCCGTAGACGTAGAACGCATAGAGCACCCCGCCGAATCCGGCGATGGCCGCCGACAGCGCGAAGGCGTAGAGCTTCGCGCCGACCACGCTGATGCCGAGCGCGGCGGCGGCCCGCTCGTTGGTCCGCACCGCGATCAGTCGCCGGCCCGCGCGCCCGCGCCGCAGGTTGGCGACGGCCAGCGCGACGAGGACGAAGGCGAGGACGGAGACGGTCGCGAACCCGCGGGGGTTGGCAACCTTGTCCAACTCGATGCCGAGGAATGTCTGACGGCCGACGACCGTGCCCTCCGGGGAGGCCAGATCGCCGAACAGCGAACCGATGGAGCCCGCGCTCCTCGGTGCCGGGGAGTGGTAGCCGCGCTGGAACAGCAGAGCGTCGACGGCGGTGCCCAGGCCCAGGGTCACCACCGCGAGCTGCAGGCCCCGGGTCCGCAGCGCCGGCAGGGCGAACAACAGTCCGACCGCGGCCGTGCCGGCGACCCCGACGAGCATGGCCGCCTCCAACGGCCAGCCGCGGGTCGCGACGAGCCGTCCGGCGATCAACGCCGCGATGCCGGAAAAGGCGAGCTGCGCCAGGGACAACTGCCCGGTGAACCCGACGAGCACGACGACGGACAGGATGACCAGCGCCCACAGGGCGTTCGCGTCGATCGCGTCGACCCAGTCAACCGGCAGCAGCCACCAGATCGCCGCCAGGGTGGCCGCCACGGTGACCGCGAGGGCGCGCGGATGCACCCGGCCGCTACCGAGGGCAGGCTGACGTTCGGCGAGGTGGCCGCGTTCGGGTATTCCCTGCCCGCGGATCGCGAGGTAGAAGACGATGACCGCCAGCGGCACAGCCCGGTCGACCCCGCGCCACCAGGGGTGCTCGGCGACCAGCTGGAACTGGGTCTCCACCTCGACGACCCCGAGGGCGAGCCCGCCCGCCAGCACCATCGGGAAGGAGCGAAACCGCGCGACCAGCGCGACCGCCAGCGCCGGGACGATGAGCAGGAGCAGGTTCGCCGAGGACAACGGGTTCTGCAGCGGCGCGAGCAGGACCCCGCCGAGACCGGCCAGCGCGCTGCCGGCGCCCCAGGCAGCGGCGGCGACGGTGTCCGCCGACCAGCCGAAGGTCGCGGCGGCCCTGAGGTTCTCCGCCGCCACCGTCGCGGCGAGGCCCACCGTGGTGAACCGGAACACCGCCCAGAGCCCCGCGACCAGCACGGCGACCACAGCCAGCCGGACGAACACGGACACGCCGACGGGCTCGTCGAACAGCGTTATCCTGCCGGTCGGCAGCACCGTCGGGGAGGTACGCACGGCACCGGCGAACATCAGCGTCAGCAACGACTGCAAGATGATCAGCAGGCCGAGCGTCGCCATCAGCCGCAGCAGCGAGGTCGCCTCGCGCAGTGGCCGCATCACCAGCAGGTGGAACACGACCCCGATGACGGTCGTCGACAGCACGGCCAGCGGCGCCGCGAGGCCGAGCGGCAGCCCCCACCCGGCGTGCAGCCCATGGAAGGCATAGGCCGCCCAGGCCAGCAGCGCGCCCTGGGCCAGGTTGAGCACGCCGGCCCCGCGGGCGATGACCACCACACCCGAGGCCACGAGGGCGTAGAGCGCGCCCGTGCCCAGACTGAGCAGGGCGTAGCCCATGACGTCATTCAACGGCGGTCCACCCTGCTCCGGGCACCGCGGAACGGTGCCTCGATCATCCCTCAGCGGCCCCCCACCAATGGTCGCCGGCTCTCCTCGATCGCGATGAGCGGCGTGAGCCCACCGGAAAATCCGCAGGCCAGACCATTGATCATATGATCACGGCAACCGAGGTGACGGTACGACCGGACAGACCGACAAGGCAATCAAACCAGCCACAACAGCCACCGAACCCCACGAGAGCCACCGAATAGCATAAGAGCCACAGAACCTCGCGAAAGCTACCTAACCCCACGGATTGGTCGGGGGTGACGGAACGTGGGCACACCGCGAAACGTCCGGGATGGCACCATCGGACGAACGCTCGATGGCGGACGACCACGGCTACAGGGGTGGAAACGGATGAGGGACCTGGTGCCTGGCGCGAACGGGCCGTTGCCTGCCGGCCCCGTCTCGGTCCGGCTCGCCGGTCCCTTCGACGTCTGTGCGCTCGTCACCGGCGCGAACGGCAAGGTCGCCGCGGACAGCGACTTCGTGTTCTACAACCAGCCCAGGGCGCCGGGCGTGGCACTCTCGGGCGGCGCGGTGACCGTCGATCCGGGCCGGCTGCGCCTGGGCGCCGAACGTGTCGTGATCGCCGCCAGCCCCGAGGACGGTACGACGCCCTTCGGACGGCTGCCAGCTCTCGCCGTCACCATCCATAATGATCATGATGACCTCATCGCCCGCTTCGCACCACCGCCGTTGTCCCGCGAGACCGTGGTCACGCTGGTGGAGATCTACCGGCGCGGCCCCGCGTGGAAGATCCGGGCGGTGGGGCAGGGCTACGCGGACGGCCTCGCCGGTCTCGCCCGGGACTTCGGAGTCGACATCGACGACGGCGACCAGGGCGACCAGGGCCACCAGGGCCACCAGGGCCACCAGGGCCACCAGGGCCACCAGGGCCACCAGGGCCACCAGGGCCAGGGTCAACGCCGTGACCCTCCCGGGTACCCCGATTCCACGGGTCGGGGTACCCGGGAGGGTGATCTGACCCTCGTGCTCGCGCGGGTCGTCACGCTCACCAATGCCGAGCGCGCCCGGGAGGGTCTCGCGCCGCTGACCGTCGACGACCGCTTGGCCGCCGCCGCGGAGGCGCACAGCGTGGACATGGCGACCCGTGGCTTCTTCGCGCACACCAGCCCGGAGGGACGCACGGTGTCCGACCGGGTGAGCGCTCTGGGCTACCGCTACGCCCAGGTCGCCGAGAACATCGCCGCCGGCCAGAGCAGCGCGGACGAGGTGGTGACGGGATGGATGAACAGCCCCGGCCACCGGGCGAACATCCTCATCCCGCGGCTGCGCCAGATCGGCGTCGGGCAGGCCACCGGCGGCGAGTATGGTCGCTACTGGACGCAGGTCTTCGGCACCCTGCTCTGACCGCTGGCACTCTGACCGCAGGCACTCAGACCGCAGGCGTACCGGAGGTAGGTCGCACCTTCGGCTACAAAGGTATCGGCATTCCCGCGCGGGCGTTGACCGACCGGGCCGAACGGATCACGATTTTCCTGCGCCGACCCCAAGGAACCGCCAGAACCGGTGACACCGCCGCCGCGAGCGGAGAATCTGCGCAATCCGGCTGTGCACGTTCCACCCGAACCGCCGGGAAGGACGACGTCACAAGTCTTCGCCCACGCCTGGAGAAGTGCGCGTCGAATCTCCGGACAACGACGTTCGACCATGCCCGCGAACCATTGATCTAGCTTCCTTCCTGGTTGATGAGTCAGCTTTCATCGACAAGCTCGACACGCGTTCCACAACCCAGGACAGGACTGGAGAATGCGCACAGAGAACAAACGGGACGGGACAGCGTCCCAGCCCAGGAGATATTCGAACGGCCGTCACGCGCGGACTCGAGCACGTCGCCACCGGATCGGCGGGCTGCTACTCACCCTCACCGTGGCCCTGATGACCGGGGCATTGACCGGACCTGCCCGCGCGCAGGCCCCGACGATCATCGAGGACAGCGCCATCGGCACCGGGCTCAACCAGGTCTCCTACACGGGGACGTGGACCCGGTGCACCGGGTGCATAGCCGGGCCCCTCGACGACGGCTTCCGGTACTCGTCGACCTACGGCAGCGTCGCCTCGTTCCAGTTCATCGGCACGCGGGTGACCATCTTCGGGGTCAAGGGGCCGTGGAGCGGCCAGGCCGCGATCAGCATCGACGGCAGCACCCCGCAGCTCGTCGACACCTTCGCTACGGTCGCGGTCGCGAGCTCGATCTTCACCTCGAACACGCTCACCGCGGGCACCCACACAGTGCAGATCACCAACCTGCACCAGCGCAATGCCGCGTCCCGGGGCTACGACGTCGCCTTCGACCGCGCCGAGGCGATCAACGAGGTGGCGCCGCCCCCGCCGACACCGCCGGTGCCCACGGCGCTCACCATCGAGGACACGACGATCGGCACCGGCACCAACCAGGTCTCTTACTCGACCGGGTGGACGAAGTGCACCGGCTGCATTACCTCCCCGAACAACAGCTTCTACTACTCGGCGACCGCCGGCGCGGTCGCCACGATCCGTTTCAGCGGAACGCAGATCAACATCTACGGCGCCAAGGGCCCGATCGGGGGATTCAGCACGATCCGCCTGGACGGCGGCCAGCCGGTCAACGTCGACACCTACGCGCCGACCTCGAGCATCACCCTGTTCTACAGCTCGGACAAGCTCGCCGCCGGCACGCACACCCTGACCCTGACGAATACCGGGCAGCGCAACACCTCCTCGCAGGGCAACAACGTCGGTTTCGACCGGGCGGAGGTCACCACCGGAGCGAACCCGCCGCCGGCCCCGCCGTCCTACGCCGGGCCCCGCTCGGGCAAAGGGTGGCTGACCGGAACCTATCCCGATCCGGTGATGAACCAGCAGAACCTGGAGGCGTTCTGCACCTGGCGCGGGGCGCCCTGTGACTTCACCCTGCTTTACACCACCCGGAACAGCTGGGCGAACGTCAGCCAGCCGGTGGATCTGCTGCGCACCTTCGCCAACTGGCCCGGCCGGTTGATCATCTCCATCCCCCCCTTCCCGGAGCACATCGGTGCCAGCAACGCGACCTGCGCCACCGGGGCCTACGACGAGTACTGGAAGACCTTCGGCCGCGTACTGAACGCCTACGGCCGGCAGAACTCCTACCTGCGAATCGCCTGGGAGGGCAACGGCGACTGGTACGAATGGTCCGCCACCAACCCCAAGGACTACGTCAACTGCTGGCGCCACGTCGCGGACGCCATCAACTCGACCGCGGAGCCGGACCCCACCCTGTGCTGGTGCCTCAACGCTCACTACTCGCAGAACCCGCCGAGCCACAACCCGATGGACATGTATCCGGGCGACGCCTGGGTGGACGGGGTCGGCCTCGACGCGTACGACCACTGGCCGCCGTCCCGGACAAAGGCCGAGTTCGACGCCCAGGCCAACGCCCCCGGTGGGCTGAACTACTGGTTCAACTTCGCCCGCGCGCACAACAAGCTCTTCGGCGTCGGCGAATGGGGGGTGGTGAGTACCAGCGGCAACAACGGTGGCGGTGACAACGCCAATTACATCCAGTGGATGTACGACTGGTTCGTGGCCCATGCCGGCAAGGGGCTGGCCTACGAGTATTACTTCAACAACTGCGACCCGAACAACGTCGGTTCGAACCTGTACCGACCGCTCAGCGCCACGTGTCTCTACCTGAACCGGCAGGCGGGCGCCCGCTATAAACAGCTCTACTCCGGGCAGTAGGCTCCGGAGGTGACGCCGGGTGCCGCCCGCCGGCAATGATTCAGTGGGCGGCACCCCTCCACCCGAGGGGGTCCTCAGCCGGGCCGCCGGTCGCGGCTGGGACGTAGCTCGACCGATTCATAGGCGGCCGGGATGTACCACGATTCGCGGCCGTCGTCCCACCGGACGATGAACGGCGCTCGGCCGCTCTCGCCGCGAATCTTGAGTATCACACCGTGGCGCTCGGTACGACCTGTTGCCGAATTACGCACGACGAGGCGGTCCCCGACCCTGGCGTACATGATGTTCCCGGTGTACATCAGGATTCCCTCCCGCGGTCCGTTCGCGGTCCGTTCCGGCATCAGCGCGTCGCCACTCCGTCGAACAGGTCGGTTTCCACGCCGGAACCCGAGCCCGGGCCCACCGCCCCCCGGGCCAGCACGAAGTTCTCGGTGGCCTTCGCCGACCGGCCGTTCCCGTCGACCAGAGCGAAGAAGAATCCGTCCACGGTCATCTGGCTGCGGTGGGCCCGCATTGCCGCGATCTTCGCGGCGAAGAAGCCCGGCGCCTCGATCGTCGTGGTGACCTTGGTATCGGGAACCGACAGCAGCATGTCCGAGGGCATCGTGATCCCCTCGGGGACCGTCTTCGCCAGGTCGGACCGCCAGATGCGGTCCACCGCGGACTCGACCGCGGAGTGGGACAGCGCCGTCTCGTACAACTTCGAGACCTGCCAGGTCGGACCCGCGTCGGGAGCGAAGTCCGGATCGGCCGCGTCGGCGAAGGCCCGGACGGTGACGTCGTGCGCCCTGATGTGATCGGGATGACCGTAGTCCCCGATCGCGTCGTAGGTCACGATCACCTGCGGCCGGACCTCCCGCACGATCCGCACGAGCGCCTCGGACGCGTCGTCCATGTTCGCCCGCCAGAAGCAGCGCGGGTCGTCGTTCGCGGGGCTGTCCAACATGCCGCTGTCCCGCCAACGACCGGCGCCCCCGAGGAAGCGGTAGTCGGTGACGCCGAGCTCGGTACACGCCTGTTCCAGCTCCCCGATCCGGTATCCGCCGAGCTGGTCCGCGCGGTCCGCCCGCAGGTTGGTCAGCTCGGGGACCAGCACCTCGCCCATCTCGCCCAGCGTGCACGTGACAAGGACCACCTGGGTGTCGGGATCGGCGGCGTAGCAGGCCATCGTCGCCCCGGTCGCGATCGTCTCGTCGTCGGGATGAGCATGGACGAACACGATCCGACGGGCCGGCAGCGCACCGGAACCTTGAGTAACCGGCATAGCTTGACGGTAGGGGCGACCCACGGACGGCGCATCTCGACCATCGAACCGGTAACTTGCGGATACAGAGCCCGCAACCGCATCGATAACCCATAAGAGACAAACAGCTCACAGATCAACGAATCGACGAAGGCGGGCGGAAAGAACAAAGATCTTCATCCAAGCATGATCCGGGGAACGGGAAGGGCATGAGTGATGCACCCACCAGACAGGACGTCCGATGGACTCGGGAGGCCATTCGCCGAGTCGAGGCCGACACCAACAGGTCGGCGGACACCCACCTGTTCCCCCTGCACCTGTGGCCGGCGGAACGGGGCGTGGACATCTATCTGAAGGACGAGTCGACGCATCCCACCGGCTCGTTGAAGCACCGCCTGGCCCGGTCGCTGTTCCTCTACGGGCTGTGCAACGGCTGGATCCGGGAGGGGACGACGATCGTCGAGGCCTCCTCCGGGTCGACGGCGGTCTCGGAGGCCTACTTCGCCCGCATGCTCGGGCTCCCCTTCATCGCCGTCATGCCCGCCTCGACCAGCACGCAGAAGATCGCCCTGATCGAACGTGAGCGGGGTCGCTGCCACCTGGTGGCGGACGCCACCACGGTGTACGCGGAGGCCAGGCGGCTGGCCGAGGCCACGAACGGTCACTACATGGACCAGTTCACCTACGCGGAACGAGCGACGGACTGGCGCGGCAACAACAACATCGCCGAATCGATCTTCAATCAGATGGCGCTGGAGCGCCATCCCATCCCCACCTGGATCGTCGTCGGCGCCGGCACCGGGGGCACCAGCGCCACGATCGGGCGTTATCTGCGGTACCGGCAGCACAACTGCGCGCTGTGCGTCGTCGATCCCGAGGGCTCGGTGTTCCACCGCGCCTGGTCCACCGGCGACCCGCACGTCACCGGCGGGCACTCCCGCATCGAGGGCATCGGCCGCCCACAGGTGGAGCCGAGTTTCCTCCCCGACATCGTCGACCGAATGATCACTGTGCCCGACGCGGCGTCCGTCGCGGCCATGTTGTTCCTGGAGACGCTGACGGGCCGCCGGACGGGTGCCTCCACCGGGACGAACCTCTGGGGCGCGGTACGGCTCGCCTGCGAGCTGGTGTCCTCCGGTCACCGCGGCAGCGTGGTCACTTTGATCTGCGACGGCGGCGAACGGTACGCCGACACGTATTACTCCGGTTCCTGGCTCGACGCGGCCGGCCTCGACCCGCGGCCGTTCACCGAGATCCTGTGCCAGGCCGTGACCTCCGCGGCCTGGCCGGGCTGAAGCGGCCTGGCCGGCGCGGTGGCGACTCACCGAAAGCGATGCTACGGTTCCTCTGGCCACTAAATGCCACCGGTAAATTACCTACTGCGGTGATTTTATGCGGAACCTGTCGCAGGATCCGGCCGGGCAACGACCGGCCGACTCCGAGCCCGCCCGGCACGGCGAGACGGTCCTGATCGCCGAGGACGATGCCGCGTTGCTCGAGGTCGCCCGGCGGATCCTGAGCCGCAACGGCTACGAGGTGCTGGCGGCTTCCACCGCCCTCGACGCGTGCTCGATCGCGATCGAGCACCGGGGCGACATCCACCTGCTGCTCACGGACGTGATCATGCCGCGCATGCAGGGCAGGGAGCTCGCGAACCGCATCCGGGCCCAGCAACCCGGCATCCGGGTGCTCTACATGTCGGGATACGCCGATCCCGTCCTCACCGCGCAGGGGAAGCTGGACCCGGGGGTATCGCTGTTGACCAAACCCTTCTCCGAACGCACCCTGCTGGACAAGGTCCGGCAGGTCCTCGATGCTCCCCGCTGACCAGCCGCATACCCGGGGGACGCGGGGACGTTCAGGCAGAGACCGGCCGTCCGCGCAGAACGATGAGGTCCGGGGCGCCGAGCACCGCGACGTCGGCCCGCGGGTCGCTCGGATACACCACCAGATCGGCCCAGGCGCCCTCGGACAGGCCCGGATAACCGAGCCAGGAGCGGGCCCCCCAGGTCGCCGCGTCGAGCGCGGCCGCCGCCGGCAGCCCGGCCAGGCGAAGCTCGGCCACCTCGGCGGCGACCAGCCCGTGCGGGAGGCTTCCCCCGGCGTCGGTACCGACGAAGATCGGGATGCCGGCGTCGTAGGCCGCCCGCACCGTGTCATGGCGCCGGGCGTACAGGGCACGCATGTGCCGGGCGTAGGCGGGGAACTTCGCCTCGGCGCCCGCGGCGATGTCCTCGAAGGTCGCGATGTTCACCAGGGTTGGCACGATGGCGACCCCCCGCTCGGCGAACAGCGGGATCGTGCGCTCGGTGAGACCGGTGGCGTGCTCGATGCAGTCGATCCCTGCCTCGACCAGATCCGCGAGGGAGTCCTCGGCGAAGCAGTGGGCGGTGACCCGGGCTCCGGCGGCGTGCGCCGCGTCGATCGCGGCCTTCGCCACGTCCGCGGGCCAGCACGGCGCCAGGTCGCCCAGCCCGCGGTCGATCCAGTCGCCGACGAGCTTCACCCACCCGTCGCCCCGGCCGGCCTGCGCGAGGACCTCGGCGACGAGGTCGGCCGGCTCGACCTCCGCCGCGTAGTTGCGGAGGTATCGCCGGGGCCGGGCGATGTGCCGGCCGGCCCGCACCAGCCGGGGCAGGTCGTCACGGGCATCGATCCACCGGGTGTCGGCCGGGGAACCGGCGTCGCGCAGCAGCAGCGCGCCCGCCGCCCGGTCGGTGATGATCTGCTGCTCGGCGGTGGGCCTGTCGACGGCGCCGTGCGCGGCGAGGCCGACATGGCAGTGAGCGTCGACGAGGCCGGGCAACACCCATCCGGAGACCGTCCGTACGTCCCGGGCCGCCGGGCCGGTGGGGGCGGAGAAGGTGATCCGGCCATCGACGACCCAGACCTCGTCACGGACCTCCGTCGGACTGACCAGCACGCCGCCACGGATCCGCAGCGCCGGCACGTTCATATTCACGTCATATCCCTATCACCGTCGTCCGGTCACCGGCGCGCCGGCACCAGGCCCGTGGCGAGGACGCGCCGCCCGATCGGGCCCCGGAAGCACTCAGACGTCGAGCTGCGACTCGACGGCGCGCAGCCGATGACGGGCCAGCGCGAGGTTCGCGCGCGGCTTGTCGAGCACCAGATAGAGGAACAGGCCACGGCCGGAATGGCTCTGCAACAACCGGATCAGATGGTACTGGCGACCCAGCGTAATCAGGATGTCCTCGATGGTGTCCTGAAGCCCGAGACTCTCCATCGTCCGAATCTTCGCCCGGATAACCTCGGTGTTTCCGGCCGCGGCGATCTCAAGGTCGATCACATGCGTGTTACCGGCCGTTCCGAGGGTCATTCCACTGGTGAAGTCGACGAGGGCAACCCCAAGCGCCCCGCTTATCTCGAGCGATTCCTTCAGGGCAATGTCGACGCTGTTCATATCGCCTCCCGTGTGTTCGAGGTCGACGGCAGCTCCGACGCTGCCCCCGTTGTGCACTGGCGCCAGTTCACGCGAACCGCGCGTTGACAGTCGTCCCCGCAGCCAGTCATCCCCGCAGCCAGTCCCCGTAGACCGGAAACCGCCCGATCTACGACCGCTCGCACAACTTTAAGCCCACCCGACCGGATCGCGTGCGGGTGGGCGGAAAAAATGGGCTCGGTGGACAGGCGGACCACACGCCGAACCAGAAAAAGCGATGGCGATTCACGCGAAAAGAACCTGATCGTCACGCCATGAAAAGTCTGCCTCATCGAATACGTTGCACGAGAGCCCGAAGATGACAGATCACGTGCCGGCGGAGGTCGGTCCGGCGAGGAGCCGGGTGCCGTCGGGAAGGTTGCCCGAGGCCGCGGCGTCGCGGAGGTACTCCCACAGGACCCGTTGCAGCTCGACGGCGGCACGGGTCGGCTCGACGTCGCGGCGACGCGCCAGCCCGATGGTGCGTTGCAGCCCCGGGAGCACGAACGGGGTGACCCGCATGCCGAGCCGGTGGGCGACCGTGCTCGGAATCACCGCGCTGCCCAGACCCGCCGCGACGAAACCGAGCACGGCGTCCATCTCCCCGCCCTCGATCGCGAAAATCGGCTCGAATCCGGCCTCCCGGCAGGCCGTCACGGTGGCCTCCCGCAGGTCGTAGCCGCGGCGGAACATCACCATCGGGTGGTTACGCAGATCGGCCACGGTCAGCGGGCGTCCGGCGACGATCGGTGGCTCGTCCAGCGACGAGACGAGGACCAGGCTCTCGCGGATCAGCGGCGAGGTCGCCAGGGCCGGGTCGCTGCTCTGCAGCGGAAGGATGATCAACGCCAGGTCCAGGCTGCCCGCGGCCAGATCGCGGACGAGGTCGCGTGATCCCCCTTCCTCGACCAGCAGGCGGATGCCCGGGTACCGCTGGTGGAACAGTCGCAGCACGTCGGGCAGGAAGCCGGTGCACAGGCTCGGGGTGGCACCGAGGCGCACCGTGCCGTGGCGTAGGTCGAGCAGCTCGGTGACCCGCTGGCGGGCGGTCTCGGTATCGGTGAGGATGCGCCGGGCGAGCGGCAGGAGCGTCTCCCCCGCCGGGGTCAGGCTGATGTTCCCCCGCGCGCGGTTAAACAAAGGTGTGCCCAGCTCCTGTTCCAAGGCGCGGATCTGCTGGGACAGGGACGGCTGGGCGACATGCACCCGCTGGGCGGCCCGGGTGAAGTGCCGGGTCTCCGCGACGGCGACGAAATAGGCGAGCTGGTGGAGCTGCACGCCGCCAGCGTAGACGTCGATAGGACGGCACTATCGAGTCCAGGTTTATCATGTCTTGGACCACTGGAGGGAGTGCGCTCTAGGGTGCGCTCGTGGCTGTGACAACCCCGGCGCGGTCGGCGTCCCCTGCGCCCACCCCGCGGCCCCCGCGATCTTCGTCCGTCCTGCGCAACCTGTGGCGGTCAACCATCGGCAAAAAGACCGTGATGGCCGTCACCGGGCTGCTGATGCTCCTGTTCCTGATCGCTCACATGCTCGGGAACCTGAAGATTTTCTTTGGCCGCGACGACTTCGACCACTACGCCGGCTGGCTCCGGACGATCGGCGAGCCGGTCCTGCACGATACGTGGTACCTATGGATCCAACGCGTCGTGCTGGTGCTGGCCGTGGGCCTGCACACGGTGTCCGCGTACCAGCTCAGCCGGCGTGACCTGCGGGCCCGGCCGACAAAGTACGTCCACCGCCAACGAGCCCGGGCCAGTTATGCCACGCATGTGATGCGCTACGGTGGAATCACCCTCGCGTTGTTCATCGTGTACCACATCCTCGATTTCACGACGCTGACCCTCAACCGACACGGGGTCGAAGGTGCCGCCTACGACAACGTCGTGTCGAGTTTCAGCGTGTGGTGGGTCACGCTCATCTACATCGCCGCCATGATCTCCCTCGGGCTCCACATCCAGCACGGCTTCTGGAGTGCGGCCCAGACCCTCGGTGTCAACAACCCGAAACGGGACCGAGTTTTCAAGGCCACCGCCAATGTCCTCGCGGTTCTCCTCACGGTGGGATTCGTGATCGTCCCGGTGTCGGTTCTCGCCGGCCTGGTGGATTGACGGCACGGCACTGGACCGATGGGTCACTGCACCGATGGGTCACTGCACTGGTGGATTGAACAGCCGACGGCTCCGCGGCCGACCTTGCGTGGCGCGGTGCCGGAAGCATGGGAAGGGCTGACATGTCGTTTTACAACCTCGGTGCCGACATCGCCGACACCGCGGCGCCGGACGTGCCGATCGAGCAACGCTGGGACAAGCGACGCTTCACCGCCAAGCTGGTCAACCCGGCCAACCGGCGCCGCCACACCGTGATCGTCGTCGGCACGGGGCTCGCCGGTGGCGCCGCCGGCGCCACCCTCGCCGAGCAGGGCTACCGGGTCATCCAGTTCTGCTACCAGGACTCGCCGCGCCGGGCGCACTCCATCGCCGCGCAGGGCGGCATCAACGCGGCGAAGAACTACCGCAACGACGGCGACTCGGTCCACCGGCTGTTCTACGACACGGTGAAGGGTGGCGACTTCCGCTCCCGGGAGTCCAACGTCTACCGTCTCGCGCAGACGTCCACCCAGATCATCGACCAGTGCGTGGCGCAGGGTGTGCCCTTCGCCCGGGAGTACGGCGGCCTGCTCGACACCCGCTCGTTCGGCGGCGTGCAGGTCTCGCGGACCTTCTACGCCCGGGGCCAGACGGGTCAGCAGCTGCTGATCGGCGCCTACCAGGCGCTGTCCCGGCAGATCGATGCCGGCGGCGTGGAGATACACCCGCGCACCGAGATGCTCGACCTGATCGTCATCGACGGGCACGCCCGCGGCATCGTCGCCCGCGACCTGGTCACTGGCCAGGTCTCCACCTACCTCGCCGACGCCGTCGTGCTCGCCACCGGCGGGTACGGCAACGTGTTCTACCTGTCGACGAACGCCAAGAACTCCAATGCCAGCGCGATCTGGCGGGCGCACCGGCGCGGGGCGTACTTCGCCAACCCGTGCTACACCCAGATCCACCCGACCTGCATCCCCCGCTCCGGCGACTACCAGGGCAAGCTCACGCTGATGAGCGAGTCGCTGCGCAACGACGGCCGCATCTGGGTGCCGAAGAAGGCGGGCGACACCCGCTCGCCCGACACCATCCCGGAGAACGAGCGCGACTACTACCTCGAGCGGATCTACCCGGGATTCGGCAACCTGGTCCCCCGTGACATCGCGTCGCGGGCGGCGAAGTACCAGTGCGACGCCGGTCGCGGCGTGGGTCCGGGCGGGCTCGGCGTCTACCTCGACTTCGCCGACGCCATCAAGCGGATGGGCGAGGACAAGGTCCGCGAGAAGTACGGCAACCTGTTCGAGATGTACGAGCGGATCACCGCCGAGGACCCCTACAAGGTGCCGATGCGGATCTACCCGGCCGTCCACTACACCATGGGTGGGCTGTGGGTGGGCTACGATCTACAGAGCAGTATTCCGGGGCTCTTCGTGATCGGGGAGGCGAACTTCTCCGACCACGGCGCCAACCGTCTCGGCGCGAGCGCGCTGATGCAGGGTCTCGCCGACGGCTACTTCGTGCTGCCGCCCATGCTGGGTGACTACATCGCCTCGACGAAGCTGGGCGCGGTCGACGCGAGCCATCCCGCGGTCGCGGAGACGGCGGCCGAGGCGACGGGCCGGCTGACCCGCCTGCTCGCCGTGAACGGTGACCGCACCGTCGACTCGTTCCACCGTGAGCTCGGCGAGATCATGTGGGACGAGTGCGGGATGGCGCGCAGCGAGGACGGCCTGCGCAAGGCGCTGGGGCGCCTTCCGGAGCTGCGCGAGGAGTTCTGGCGCCAGGTCAAGGTGCCGGGCGACGCGGGTAGTGTCAACCAGAGCCTGGAGCGGGCGAACCGGGTGTCGGACTTCCTCGAACTCGGCGAGCTGATGTGTGTCGACGCCCTGCACCGCGAGGAGTCCTGCGGAGGGCACTTCCGGGTCGAGAGCCAGACCCCGGACGGCGAGGCCCTTCGCGACGACGACCGGTTCGCCTACGTCGGAGCCTGGGAGTTCGCCGGCACGGAAACCCCGCCGGTGCTGCACCGCGAGGTTCTGGAGTTCGAGCACGTCCACCTCGCCCAGCGTAACTACGCGTGAGGCGGTACCGGTCAATGGATCACGACTGTACGAGGAGCCGACCGTGAAGCTCACCCTTCGGATCTGGCGCCAGGCCGGACCGGACGAACCGGGCCGCATGGTCACCTACGAGGTGCCCGACGCGAACCCGGACATGTCCTTCCTCGAACTGCTCGACGTGCTCAACGAGCGGCTGACCCTGCGGGGCGAGGAGCCGGTCAGCTTCGACCACGACTGCCGCGAGGGCATCTGCGGCGCCTGCGGAGTGGTCATCAACGGCCAGGCCCACGGCCCCCGGGAACGGACCACCACCTGCCAGCTGCATGTGCGGGAGTTCTCCGACGGGGACGTCATCGACGTCGAGCCGTGGCGCTCGGTCGCGTTCGGCGTCGTCCGCGACCTGATGGTGGACCGCTCCGGCCTCGACCGGATCATCCAGGCCGGCGGCTACATCAGCGCCCCGACGGGCAGCGCCCCCGAGGCGCACTCCACCCCGGTGCCCAAGGCCGTCGCGGACACCGCGTTCGACAACGCCACCTGCATCGGCTGCGGCGCCTGTGTCGCGGCCTGCCCCAACGGCTCGGCCATGCTGTTCACCTCGGCGAAGGTCGTGCACCTCAACAGCCTGCCCCAGGGCGCCCCGGAGCGGGCGAGCCGCACGCTCAACCTGGTCGAGGCCATGGACGCCGAGGGCTTCGGCGGGTGCACCAACACCGGGGAGTGCACCGTCGCCTGCCCGAAGGGCATCCCACTGGACAGCATCGCCACGCTCAACCGCGAGGTCCTGCGGGCCTCGATCGGCCTCCGGTAGATCCGGTAGGCATCCCCCGACCTGAAGATCGGCGCTTTCCGTCCATAGGTGTCCACCCGACGTCCGTAGGTTTGACTGGACGAATGGCTGTACGCGCAGCACGGGTGGAAGATCACTGAAAATCTTGCGGGTCCGGGTTCTGGTGTGGTGGTCGACGCCAGTGTTGGGATCATGCAGGGTGAGTGGGTGGGCGAGCCGGTCGGGCCGGATGCGTGGGAGACCTGCCGGGAGTTGATCCCGGCAGGCAGTGTGTTCGCGTTCCTGGCGGAGCACCGGGAGGTGCTGTTCCCGGCGGGGATGTTCACCGACATGTACCCGTCGTCGAACGGGCGGCCGAGTATGCCACCGCAGGTGCTGGCGGCCACGGTGGTGCCGCGGAGCCTGCACGGGTTGTCGGAGTCGAGACGGTGCGGGCGTTGCGCTGTGATCTGCGGTGGAAGGCCGCGGGCGGGCTGGGGCTGCTCGACGCCGCCGCCACGGTCACCTGCCCGGCCGGACACACCACCCCTCTGGGGCGTCCCCAGGCCCACGGTCACCGCCAGGACCAGTTCAGGACCCTGTGCCGCACCTGCCCGCGTGACCGTTGCGCCACCTCCCAAACCGGGCGAACCCTCACCATCCACCCCAAACACGCCCTGCTGGCCGCCGCCCGCCACGAGGCCACCGACCCGGCCTGGCCGGACGAGTACCGCCGCTGGCGCCCCCGGTCGAACGCGGGATCGCCTGGCTGACAGCCCACGGCAACCGCCGGGTGCCCTACCGCGGCGTGGCCCGCAACGACAGCTGGCTCCACCACCGCGCGGCCGCTCCCAACCTCCGCCGGCTGGTCAACCTCGGGCTCACCCGCACCAGCGACAACAGCTGGATCCCGACCACAGCAGCCGCGGAACAAGATTTCCCGTGATCTTCTAGACGAAATCATGCGGGCCGTGTGCGTCGACGTCGAGACCGAACTGGTCGAGTTCAACGGCGAGCGCGACCACGTCCATCTTCTGGTCAACTTCCCGCCGAATCATTTGACAGGGCACTGACATGACACTCGACTGGTTCTCGACCGATACTCCTGTACGTCTCGGGTTGGGGGTGCATGATGGCCTGTCCGCTTGTGTGACTGACAAGCAGAACATCGACTTCGTCTGGGTGAGCAGTTTCTGTGTGTCCGCCGTGCTGGGCCTTCCCGATCTCGGACTAGTGGATTCCTCCGAGATGGCCAGTGTGGTACGGACCGTGGTGAGGGCGACGCGTTATCCGGTGGTTGTGGACATGGATTCCGGGTACGGGGGGCCCGCGCAAGGTAGACCTGGCGGCGCGGACAATCTCCCAGGCCGGCGCGAGCGCGGTGTGCATCGAGGACAACACGCTGGACAAGCGGTCGAGCCTGTACCCCGGTGAGCGGGACCTGGCCAGCGTGGAAGAACAGGAGAAACGCCTCCGCGCCACGCGCCGCGGGCTGGAGCCCAGCTGTTTCTTGATCACCCGAACCGGAGCGTTGGTGGCCGGGCACGGCGTGGCCGAGGCCTTGAACCGCGCGAACCGCTATGTGGATGCCGGCGCGGACGCGGTGTTTGTGCAAGCCACGCGACCCGACGGGGCGCCGAGGGGCGGTGTCCTGACCGGCGAGCACAAGGGGCACAACATGATTCACAATGCGCTGCGCCGTCGGTGAACGAGGGAACGGGCTGCTCAAGGGCACCTTCAGCGTCCTGCGCAACGTCACGATCGACCCCTGGAAGATTGGATCCGTCGTGAAGGCCTGCCTCGTGCTGCTCCACATGGAACACCAGCGCACCACCTAGAGATCAACCCGCTCCCATGGCATTGTCGCTACGGAACGCGACGAAAGGTTGGGTGATGTCCCCGAGCTCGGCGAGGAACACCGCGGCCTGGGTCCGGCCGATTCCGTGCCCGGTGAGCAGGGCCTGGTGGCCCCGGTCGCGGGCGAGGCTGCCGGTGAGGGGACTCGACGACGGACTATAAGTCGGAAGGCCGGTGAGGTGGTGCTGTAGACAGCGGATCCGGCGTCGCGGGAGGATAATGGCGGCGGTGGGAAATCACCCGATTGAGGCGGACGTGACGGAATCGACGGACACGACCCGACTGGCCGGGAACGCCGCGGGGCTGAGCGCGCCGCACGGGTCACGCCCGCGGCCGGGGCACGCCGTTCCCGACCAGGTCGCGGTGATCGGCGGCGGGATGGTCGGGCTGTGCGTGGCGTGGTTCCTCCAGGACCGCGGCAGGCGGGTGACGGTCTTCGACCGCGACCACCTCACCGCCGGACCCACCTGGGCCGGGGCCGGATCCTCCTGGGGCAATGCCGGCTGGCTCACCCCGGGGCTCGCGACGCCCCTGCCGGAGCCCGCGGTCCTGCGCTACGGGCTGCGGGTGCTCCTGCGCCCGGACTCACCGGTGTACGTGCCGCCGGTCGCCGATCTGGGGCTCGCCCGTTTCATCGCCGGATTCGTCCGGCACAGCACGACCGCGCGGTGGCGAACCGCCATGCGCGCGCTGGTGCCGTTGACCCGCGCTGCTCTCGGTGCCTTTGACGAGCTCGCGGCGGGCGGCGTGACTGCGCCGACCCGCGCCGCCGCCCCGTTCCTGGCCGGCTATCGCGACCGGTCCGGCCTCGACGCCCTCCTGACGGAGCTCGCCGAGATCCGGGCGACCGGCCAGCCCGTCGATGCCGAGGTGCTGGACCCGGTGGCCGCCCGCGACCTCGAACCTCTGCTGTCCGAGCAGGTCCGGTACGTCGTATCCGTGCAGGGGCAGCGGTTCTGCGATCCCGGCCGCTTCGTCGCAGCCCTCGCCGACAGCGTCCGGGAACGCGGCGGCCTCGTGCACGAGGCGATGGCCATCGACGAGGTGCGCGAGGCAGGTGGCCGGGTGGAGTTGCTCGGACCAGGGGGGCCCGCTGGGCCTTACGACGCGGCAGTGATCGCCACCGGCGCCTGGCTTCCCCGGCTGGCCCGTCCGTTCGGGGTCCGCCTTCCCGTCCAGGCCGGTCGCGGATACAGCTTCCTGGTCGCGACCGAACAGCCGCCGAGCGGTCCGATCTACTTCCCCGCCTCCCGGGTGGCCTGCACGCCCCTGAGGGACGGCCTGCGGGTCGCCGGCATGATGGAGTTCCGCCATCCGGACGCGGCGGCCGACCCGCGGCGCATCCGGGCGGTGGTCGAGGCGACCCGCGGCCTGCTGCGCGGGGTGGACCTGGACACCCGCGCCGCCGAATGGGTGGGACCACGCCCGTGCACCCCGGACGGTCTGCCGCTGATCGGCCCGACCATCTCGCCGCGGGTCTTCATCGCCGGCGGGCACGGCATGTGGGGCATCACCCTCGGCCCGGTCACCGGCCGCCTCCTCGCCGACGCCATCGCCACCGGTGCGCCCGCGGCCGAGCTGTCCCCGTTCGATCCGCTGCGTTGAGGACGAAGCGGATCAGGCCCCGATGCGGGCGACTCGATGCGGGCGAAGGTCAAGAACTCTCTGTAGTCAGAGTAGTCAGTTCTGGGTTTGGGACGACCCTTGGGATGACCAGGGAGGGACGACCGGTAGCCCCTGCACCTCCAGGCGCTCCGCGACGGGCAACGGCTGTGGACGCACGGTGAGTGCCGGGCCGCCTACCGGCTCCCGGACCTTGATTTCCAGGGTCCGGGTCTGGCCGCGATCGACGGTGAGATAGGTGGAGAGCACGGGATGCCCGGACTCGGAACCGCCGGCGAGGCCGATGGGCACACCGTCGAGCCGGGCAGCGACGAGCCAGCTGCCTCGGCCCGTGTACACCGAGAGCCAGAGATTGTTCTGCGCCCGGAGATTCCCAGCGGCATCCTTGAGATCCTGCCGGTGGCGCACATAGGCCGGCAGCCCGCCGGGGGCGGCGTTGGTGAGCCGGATCGTGATCGTCGCCAGGCCGGCGCCGTTCGGCTGCCGCTGCATGCGGTAGGTGGTCTGCCGCCGTAGCCAGTAGTCCAGCTTGCTCGCCGTCGCGTTCTGGGTGACGACCCCGAGAAACGGCCCAGGCGCGTCCGGCAGCGCACCACCCAGCGCCGTGGACGAAAGAATCCGCTGCTCCTCGGCGTGGTTGCTGGATATTTCCAGCCGACCCTCGCGAGCGGCCCGTCCCAGCGCGGTCACCAGCTTCGTCGTGTCGCCGGCTCCCGACTCCACGGCCGCATAGACGGCCTGACCGACCTGGGCGAAGAAGCGGTCGCGGGCGGCCGCGTCCATGATCTCGCCATAGACGCGCGACTCGACGAGATCGACCAGGTGCCCCGCGGCCACCGACGTGCCGTCGGGGAGCACCGCGGGCCGGCTCGCGGCGAGAAGATACGACAACGTCGTGGGGTCGAGGCTGATCGTGCCGTCGACGTCGAGGCCCGTGCCGGCCCGGTAGAACGCGCTGTAGAGCCTGCCGGCCATCGGATAGTCGGGGGTCAGGTTGATATTCGCCCAGATACGGTCGGGCCAGAAGGCGCCGTAACGGGCCGCGAACGGGACCGGCAGCCCCGTCGCCGGTCGCTGCTGGGTGGGGCCTCCCGGCAGAGCACCGTTGCCCGAGATGCCGTCGATGGACAGCCGCCCGTGCTCCGCGGTCAGCAGGCCGAACCCACCGATGATCCCCCCGTTGGCGCGGGACTCGGCCGGGTTCTGGACGATCAGCAGGTAGCGACGGACACCGCCCCCGCCGAGCATCTCGGGACCGACCCGGGCGGCCAGAACAACGGTGTCCAGCGCACCGGCCAGGCGCCGGCTCCGATCGATCATCTCGGCGCGGGCGTCGGCGATGCCGCTGACCCGCCCGGCCCATCCGCAGTCCGGTACGTTCTCCGCCGCCGCCCGCAACGCGGAGAGGGCGTTGAAGGATCGCTCGGCCGGGCGGCGGACCGCGGCGAGCGCCCGGACATTGATCGTCATACGCTGGCGCAGCACCCGCGGATCGAGGGAGGGACCCAGGTCGGCCACGGCCGGCAGGCTGGTGCCGGCGGCCGCGTCCACCTCTCGGATCAGCGTCGCCGCCGAGCGCATCGGGCAGCCAGCGACGGGCAGCCGCCCGAACGCCGACCACACCGGATCCGAGGTCAGGGCCCGCGCAGCGGTGGCCCGCCGCCGGATCTGCTCGATCTGCGATCGCAGCTCGGCCTCGCGGGGAAAGTCTCCGCTCAGAACCTGCCGCTGCAGGACGGCGATCCGCTGCCTGGCCTCGTCGAGACGGGACTTGGCCAGCACTCCGCGCACGACCACCCAGGCGGTCATCGCCACCAGCACAACGAGGGCCGTCGCGACCCCGGCGGCCAGCCGGCGGTACCGGGCTCGGCGACCACGGTGACGCCGGCGACCACGGCCGACGCGGTGCTGCCCCGCCCTGGCCTCAGCACCTCCACCCACGTCCCGCCCACCCACGTCCCGCCCACCCACGTCCCGCCCACCCACGTCCCGCCCACCCACGGGCGCCCGCGTGAGCAGGTCCGGAACCCGGTCCAGGTCCGGAACCGGATCCAGGACCACCGGATCCAGGCCCGGAGCGGACCCGGTTCTCTCCCCCGGTGGCGAATCCGTCATGGGGAGGACGGCGGCCGGGTCGCGCCGTTGTCATCCGGCGTCGTCCCGCCAGCCGGGTCCGTACCGCGCGGTGTCCTTCCACCGACGGAGATGATCTCCTCGGCCGATCCGCGTGCCGCCGGCACCCTGACGTGCGGTCCGCCGCTCGGGACAGTCGTGGCGCTCGGGACAGTCATGGCGCTCGGGACAGTCGTGGCGCTCGGGACAGTCGTGGCGCTCGGGACAGTCGTGGCGCCGTCGGGCAGCGGGTCCCGCGCCGAGCTCGACTCGTCGCCACCGTCGGCTATCCCGAGACGCGCCGTGGCGGCGGGAACCGGCGTCACGGCCGAAGCCGGAGAAGCAGGAGCCGGAGAAGAAGGAGCCGGTGACGGCAGCGACGGAGGCGAGGTGACCGGCCAAGCAGGCCGGACCCCGGAATCGGGCGCCGGGATCTCCAGGGTTCGGGGCGAGGAGGTCCTGGCGTGCCGGCCGCGTGACACGTAACCGTCGCCCGGGCCGTAGTCGTAGGCGTCGGGTCCCTTGACCGGCACCATGTTCAGCACGGTGCCGATCATCCGGGCGTCGACCGCCCGCAGCGCCTCGACGGCCCGCCGGAGGTGCTCGCGGCGGGTCCGCCCGGCCCGCGTCACCAGCAGAACCCCCTCGACCCGGGTGGCGAGCACGGCCGCGTCAGTCACCGGTAGCAGGGGCGGGGCGTCGACCAGGAGGATGTCGAAGCGGGCGGACAGCAGGTTGATGAGTCCGGCCATGCCCTTGGAGCCGAGCAGCTCGCTGGGATTCGGCGGGATGGGGCCGCTGGCGAGGACCTCTACGCGCCCCTCCCCGACCCGACCCTCCCCCCAGGGCTGCAGGACGTCGTCGAGGTCCGCGGCGCCGATGAGGACCGAGGTGAGCCCGGCGGCGGACTCGACCCCGAGGTACTCGCCGAACGACGGCCGTCGCAGGTCCCCCTCGATCAGGCAGACCCGCGCACCGCCCTGCGCCAGGGTGATCGCGAGGTTGCAGGCCACGGTGGTCTTGCCCTCGCCGGGGACCGCACTGCTCACCAGGATCGATCGAGGTCCGGTGTCCACCTCGACGAACTGCAGGTTGGTCCGCAGCTGGCGGAACGCCTCCGCCCGGGCCGAGCGGGGCTTGGCGTTGATGATGAGGGGATGCCGGTCGGCGGCACCGTCGTAGCCGATGACGGCGAGGTTGGGCAGCTCGGTCGTCTCACGGGCGTCGTCCTCACTGGACACGCTCGTGTCGAGGCGGTATCGGACGATCCCGGCGGCGCTGCCGACGATCAGCCCGAGCAGCGCTCCGAGCGCGAGGTTGCGGATCGGCTGGGGCGAGACGGGCGAGACGGGCAGCTTCGCGTGTTCCCAGACAGTCACCCGCACGGAGGGTGGTTCGTCGGCCGACGGCGTCTCGATCTTCGCAATGGTGGTGGAGAACGTCTCACCGACAGCATCTGCGATGATCATGGCTCGTCTCGGGTCGGAATCGCGCACGACGGCCTGGAGCAGCACGGTGTCCGGGACGGCGTGCGCGCTGATCTGGGCCCGCAGGGCCTCCGGAGTCGCGTGCAGGTGCAGGCGTGCGATCACGGCCGTCGCCACCCGCTCGCTGGCCACCAGGTCGGCATAGGACTTGACGCGTTGCTGGGAGAGCAGGCCTCCCTGGTAGGCCGAGGCGGCTCCGGCGCCCCTGTCCGGCGAGGAGACGACCATCGTCACCGAGGCGGCGTACTCTTTCGTCGTTCGCCAGGTCGCCATGGCGGCCAGCAGCCCGCCGAGGACCACGCCGGCGATCATGATCGTCCAGCTTCGGCGCAGAACACGGACGTAGTCGCGCAGCTCCACCCGTCGACCACCCTCCCAGGACCTAGGTCCCGACCACTCACCGTCATCGAAGACCGACTCAACATACTCGATGAGTAGTCATTCTTTTACTCTTAGACACGCTTACTCTATGGCCTCATGTGGAGACGTAGAGTAGACGGAGTGGGTCATGGTCGGTGGACAGCGCACATCGCACGGCGCGTCTCCCGGCTCAACCTCCGTCAGCGGGTCGGCCTGCAGATCACTCTGGACAGTGCGGCGCTGGTCCTGGGCCTCATCTCGGCCCAGATCGGCCGCCTGGACTTCACGCTCGGCGCGCTGAGCGATCTCGGCTTCTGGGTCATCTGCACGCTCGCCGTCTGCGTGCTCCACTTCCTGGGCACCGCCCTGCACCTCTACCTGGGGCGCTACCGCTTCGGCGGCTTCGAGGAGGTCCTCGGCCTGCTCGTGTCGGTCCTGCTCACGGTCGTCAGCGTGGCCGTCGTCATCGCCGCGTTCGGCTCCCCGAGACCCGTCCCGCTGAGCGTGCCGCCACTGGGCGGCGCGGTGGCCCTGGTCGTGATGTTCGGCATCCGCTACCTCTGGCGGCTGACCGAGGAACACCTCCGTCGGCCGAGCAGGGAGCACGCCGAACCGCTCCTCGTGTTCGGCGCCGGTGACGGGGCTGAACGGGTACTGGCGGCCATGCTGCGCACCCGGAACAGTCCTTACTACCCGGTCGCGCTGCTCGACGACGACCCGAGCACACACAACCTCCAGCTACTCGGGGTCCGGGTACGTGGTGGCCGGGAGCGAATCGGCGCCGTCGCCGAGTCGACCGGGGCCAGGACCCTGCTCGTGGCGATCCCCAGCGCTGACGGCCCACTGCTGCGGGAGATCAGCGCAATCGCCGAGGGCGCCGGGCTGACCGTGAAGGTGCTTCCCCGCGTCGCGGACCTGATCGACGGGCGGGTCGGCGTCGGGGACATCCGCGACCTCGACCTCGCCGACCTCCTCGGCCGGCGGCAGATCCGCACCGACATGTCCGCCGCCGCGAGCTACCTCGCGGGCCGACGGGTGCTCGTGACGGGGGCGGGCGGATCGATCGGTTCGGAGCTGTGCCGTCAGATCTCCGGCTACGGGCCGGCCGAACTGATCATGCTGGACCGGGACGAGTCGGCACTGCGCGCGGTGCAGCTGTCGATCTCCGGCCGGGCGATGCTCGACGACGACGCCATCGTGCTGGGCGACATCCGCGACATCGACCTGATGACCACGCTGTTCACGGAGCGCCGGCCCGAGGTCGTCTTCCACGCCGCCGCGCTCAAACACCTCCCGCTGCTCGAACGCTTCCCCGGCGAGTCGGTGAAGACCAACGTCTGGGGCACTCTGACGATCCTGGAGACGGCCGTGGCCTGCGGCGTCGACCGGCTGGTCAACATCTCCACGGACAAGGCGGCGAACCCGACGAGCGCCCTCGGCTACTCGAAGCGGATCACCGAGCGGCTCACCGCGTGCCTCGCCCGCCGGGCCCGCGGAACGCTGGTCAGCGTCCGGTTCGGCAACGTCCTGGGCAGCAACGGCTCCGTCCTGACCGTCTTCGCCGGCCAGCTGGCCGCCGGCGGGCCGATCACCGTCACCCACCCCGAGGTCACCCGGTACTTCATGACCATCCACGAGGCGGTGCAACTGGTCCTGCAGGCCGGGGCGCTGGGATCACCCGGCGAGGCCCTCGTGCTCGACATGGGCGAGCCGGTGCGCATCGCGGACGTGGCCGCCCGGCTCGTGGCTCGGGAGAACCGGCCGATCGAGATCGTCTACACCGGGCTCGGCCCCGGCGAGAAGCTCCATGAGGAGCTCCTCGGTGCGGGCGAGGACGACCATCGACCACACCACCCGCTGATCTCGCACGTGGACGTGCCCGCCCTGGACCCGACCCACGCCCTCGCCCTCGATCCCTGGGCCCCGCCGGAGGAGGTGCTGGCCGAACTCGCGGCCCTCGCCGGCGCGGACGCCGCGGCGGACGAGGTCCCGGCAGGCGCGGACCGACCCGGGGACGGGGGCGCGACCGCAGGCGGACCCCTGGCCGCCGCGGACGTGACCGGGCGGATTCCCGTCCAGCCCACGGCGTCCAACCATCAACCGCATCCGGCCCGGTGACGTTTGGGATCATCGGGTCCTGGCGGGCGACCACACATCCGGCGCAGCCTTGAGCCGTCGCCAGATCAGCGGCGGCCGGGCAGTCCTCATCATTCCTCCGGTGGAAGCAACTGGGCCAGATCCAGTCCGCGGAGGCCAGACAGATCTGGGCCTGGATTGTCATCGGTCGAGGCCGTCGACCGCACGGGACCGGATCGCGGCGAGGATCTGATCCCAGATCGTGGCGGGCAGGCGGATCTCCCGAAGGCCCAGATAGCCGTAGCGCAGGTCAACGTGACCGTCCGCGTGGCGGACCAGGCCGCCGGCTTTAGCCGGCGGAGGAGTCACGGCCGTCGGAGCCGCTGATGCAGGAACTCGGCCGCCGGGTTGCCGCCGTCTGAGCCCGCGCCGAGTGGTTACAGATCCGGTACGTCTGGTTCCGTCCAGACCGTGCCAAGGCTAGCCTCCCAGCATGGTCTGGAACAAGCGCGGGAACACCGGTGGCGGCGCCTCGTCCGGCAGCGGGGGCACGAAGCGTGGCGGGTCGGGAAGGACTCCGCTCAACGACGGCGAAAGATCAACAACCCTCACCTGCCCCCGCTGCCAGGGCGAGGGGCAGATCGGCAACCCGGCCGCGGAAAAGGATGAAGACGGCACGTTCACCGGCCGTGACCTGATCAAGTGCCCCCGCTGCGGCGGCAGTGGGACGGTGAAATCCAAATGAGTGAGCCGGTGCCGTTCATCCGCATCCGGTGCAACGCGTGCCGCCGACGGGTGAGTCGGGAGATGGAGAACGCGCGTAAGGGTGGTGCGGGCCTGCCGAGGCTGGAGCGTGATCTCGGACCGTGCCCTCACTACCGAACGGTGTGGCGGGAGGGGATGGGTCCGGGGACGGAGCCGCCGCCGGACCCATCGACGCCGGAGGAACGTCGCCAGGGCCCAGTCTGACCCCGGGCACGCCAAACGACGGCCCAGGCACCCGCGAGGGACGGCCAAGACATCTTGGTGGTGCGGGAGTGCCTGGACGGCCGAGAGTTTGTCGGATGCCGGCGGATGATCCGCCATCCAGGCTCAATCCCGGTCACCGTGGACGGCGGACGCGGGCAGCATCGCGTCCGGCGGCCCGGCGGCTGGCGGCCCGGCGCGGTCCGCCCCCAGCCGGTCGGCGTACCAGGTCACGGTTGCCGCCAACGCGGTGGTGAGATCCGCCCCGGTCACGTCCGGGAACAGCGAACGCATCGTCGTCGTGTCCGCCTGGGAGTCCCAGATCTCCCCGGGCCGGGGCGCAGCGTGCTCGACGACCAGCCGCCGGCCGAGAATCTCCTCCAGCCGGGCGATCAGGGTGAGCAGATCGGTACGGGTCCCGGACCCGATGTCGACCGGGTGTGGATGGGTCAGCCGGCGGCACACCGCATCGCACAGCATCCCGGTGACCAGCTCGACAGGGATGAAATCGCGCGTCTGCCGGCCGTCCCCGCGCACCGTCAGCGGCCGGCCGGCCAACGCGGCCTCGATGAAGGTCGGCACCACGGCCGCGTACGCGTGCCCGGCGGACTGGTACGGGCCGAACACGTCGAACAGCCTGACCGTGAGCACCGGCAGACCGAAACTGGCCTGGTAGGACAGCGCATATCCCTCGGCGGCGAGCTTCGAGGCCGCGAAGGGACTGCGCGGAAGGCACGGGGTGCCCGCCGAGGGCGACAGCGGACCCGCGCCAGCGGCGGCCGACCGATCGCCAGCGGCCGACCGGTCACCATAAACCGATGAGGAGGACACGACGACGACGTGCGTCTCGGCCCGGTGGGCGACGCCGAGCACCGTCAGGGTGCCGGTCGCGTTCACCGCGTGGGTGGCCATCGGGTCGAGCAACGACCGTTCGACCGACGGCCGGGCAGCCAGATGCACGATGCTCGACGCCCCGGTGCACGCCTGTTCGACGAGCGTCCGGTCGGTCACGCTGCCGACGACGAGCTCGGCCGGCAGCCCCGCGAGATTCGACAGCGCCCCGGTACTGAGATCGTCGATCACGACGACCTCCGTGCCTGCCGCGAGGAGCGCTCTGGTCAGGTGGGCCCCGATGAAGCCGGCCCCACCCGTCACGACTACCTTCACCATTCATCACCCTTCGAGATCACGATGATACAGATAGTAGTATGATCGGTCGCCTACACCGGCCATCTCTTCACGAAGAGCGACACCACGCCAGCCAGGATGGCTCATCCAACTACTCTGAGTGTCAGATTGAACTCGCCTAGATCGGGGTCTACGGTCGCCGCGTGCCCGCTCACCTGCGCTCGCTGGTCATCGTGGGCGCGGGAGGGCACGGCCGGGAGCTGCTCGATCTGGTGGAGGCGGTCAACGCGGCCACCGAGGGTCCCCGCTACGACATCCTCGGCTTCGTCGATGACGACCGTGTGGACCCGGATCCACTCGCCCGGCGCGGAGCCGTGCTCCTCGGTGGACTCGACCTACTCGATCGACTTGACGCCGACTACCTGATCGGCTTCGCCGACGCGGCCACCCGGTCCCGCGTCGACCGGTACGCCAGCGCCCGCGGCCGACGACCGGCGACCCTCGTCCACCCCCGGGCCAGCGTCGGAGGTGACGTGAAGCTCGGGCCGGGTACCGTCGTCTGTGCTCTCGCCAGCATCACCACCAACGTCGAAACCGGTCGGCACGTAGTGGTGAACATCGGCGCCAGCGTGGCGCACGACTGCCGCCTGGGTGACTACGTCACGGTCGCGCCGGGGGCCCGGCTCTCCGGTGCGGTGGCCGTCGGCGCGCGGGCGTGGATCGGCGCGCAGGCGAGCATCGTCGGCCTGCGCAGCATCGGCGACGGGGCGGTTGTGGGAGCTGGGTCCGTCGTCACCGATGACATCCGGGCCGCGCAGGTCGTCGCCGGGGTGCCCGCCCGGCCGATCCACGTCGCACCCGAGCACGTCGCACCCGAGCACGTCGCACCCGAGCACGTCGCACCCGAGCACGTCGCACCCGACCAGCCGCAACCCGAGTCGGGTGGGGCACGCACGACGGCGAGGCTCGCCAAACCTCCGCCCAGTCAGCGGGGCGCCCCACCGTGCGGCTGATCCGGCTGCGCCCCTGACCCAGCTGCGTCCAACGGGCCCAGCGGCACCGTCTCGGGCTCTACGATCAGCGTGTGGAGCGATGGTTCAACATGTCGGGTTGCGACAACGCGCGAGATCTGGGTGGGCTGCCCACCCTGGACGGTGCAACCACCCGATGGGGGGTATTCCTGCGCACCGACTCCGTCCAGGCCCTGACAGACGGTGACGTGCTCACGCTGCGGGAGACATTCGGGCTACGCATGGTCATCGACCTACGGGCCAAGGAGGAGGCGGAGCGGGAGGGCCGCGGGCCGCTCGCCTACGAACCGGTCACTTACCACAATCTGTCCTTTCTCCCCGGTGAATGGGTGATGCCGGACGATCCGCGCTACCCTGCCATCGTCAAGGACCGCGACTCAGCCGACCGGATCGAGCACTACCTGGACTACCTGCGCCTGGCCGGGGACTCGGTGGCCAGGGCGCTGCGCCTGCTGGCCCAGCCGACGGCGGGCCCGGCCCTGTTCCACTGCGCGGCGGGAAAGGACCGTACCGGCGTGCTCGCGGCCCTGCTCCTCAGTCTCGTCGGCGTGCACCCCGAGGCGATCGTCGCCGACTACGTCCAGACGAACGAGCGCATCGACCGGGTCAACGCCCGCCTGGCCGACCGACCGTCCTATAACCACTCGGTGACCTTGCTCACCTCGGGCCACCTGGCTTGCCGGCCCGAGGTCATGCGGGGCTTCCTGGCCGGTGTCGACGCCGGTTGGGGCGGTCCCGCGGCCTGGGCTCGGCACGCCGGTCTCACCGAGACCGACCTGCGGTCACTGCGCACGGCCCTGGTTGGATAGCTTCGCGTTGACGAAGGCCCCCGGGACATGGCATGACGACGTGGGCAACGAGACATCCCCGATCCCGGGGACGGACAATGTGCGGATGATCAATGGGGTGCCCGCACGTTCTACCCTGGCCGCGTTCATCGTCATCACCCTGATGAGCGGCTGCGGCGTACTGCGGTACCCCCACGTCGACGTGCCCGACGACCTGGTCCCGGTCTTCCGGTCCGCGGCGGCGACCTACGGTGTCCTGACCGCCGCGCAGCTCGCGGCGCAGGCCCGGGTGGAGAGCAAGTTCGACGCGCAGGCGGTCTCGCGCGCCGGCGCCCGGGGCATCATGCAGTTCCTCCCCACCACCTGGGCCGAGTTCGGGATCGACGGTAACCACGACGGGATCACCGACCCACTCGACCCGCTCGACGCCATCCCGTCCGCGGCCTTCTACGAGGCCCGGCTCGCCCAGGAGGTCGGGTATCTACCCGGTGACCGGGTCTCGCTGATCCTCGCCGCTTACAACGCCGGCCCGGCCGCCGTGCGAACCGCCGGGGGCATCCCCGACTTCCAGGAGACCAGGGCCTACGTGACAAAGGTCCACGACTGGGCGGCCACCTACTCCGACCGGCTCTGATGTCCGGCGACCGGCAGACGCCCGGCGACCGGCAGAGTCGTGGCGATGGCTCACAGGACCCGAAGTGCCTCGCCGGCCACGGCAACCTCGTCCCCCGGCGCGAGCTGCCGGCCCCGCCGGGTCTCGACCTCCCCGTTGACCCGCACCATCCCGCCCGCGAGCAGCTCCTTCACCTCGGATCCGGCCTCGACCACATCCGCGAGCTTGAGGAACTGCCCCAGCCGTATCCCGTCTCCACGAATGCTCACCTCGCGCATACCCGCAGCATCCCGCATCGCCTCCGCTCCCGCCCCACTCCCACTCCCACTCCCACGCCCACGCCTACGACTCCTGCTCCTGCTCCTGCTCCTGTGGCCTTTCCCGCCTCGACACCATCCCCCGTTCGGTGAATTCCACGCCCGGGACCAGGCCCGACCGACCGGGGCATCCCGACCGATCAGGATCGGGCCCCCATCCGCACCACCCGTCGGAGCCACATGACAGGACCGGCAATATGACGGGACCGGCAATACACAGGGGTGCGGGACGGCTGAGGCATGCTGACGGACGTGGCAGCCTCTTCCTCGGATTCCTCCTCGGACACAGTGACTGGGACAGCCCGCCTTGAACCGGGGGCGCCCCCCGTCCCGACACCGGCAGGCGAGATCGAGCCGAGCCCCGAAACCGAGCCGAGCCCCGAAACCGAGCCGAGCCCCGAAACCGAGCCGAGCCCCGAAACCGAGCCGAGCCCCGAAACCGGGCCGGTGCCGGAGCAATCCGTCGACTACCCGGAGCCGCGTATCCCCGATCTGGGCAACCCGTGGTCGGCCGGCGGGGCCAGCCCCAGACCCGCCGGCGACCAGGCCCGACCCACATCGACCGGGAGCACATCCGGCGGAGAAAGCACCAGCGAGGTGATCCGCCGGGTGGAACGGTCGAGCGGGATGCTCGCATCCCGGGCGGCGGCCCGGATGGCGGAGGCGCTGCCCTGGTTCCCGGCCATGTCGGCGAGTCACCGCGCCGGAATTCAGCTCGTGGTGCAGGCCGGCATCTCGTCGTTCGTGGAGTGGTGCCGGCGGCCCGAACACGCCCGGGATCTGTCCGAGGACGTCTTCCGGGTCGCCCCGCGGGAACTCGTCCGCGCCGTGACCTTCCGCCGACTCGTCGATCTGGTCCGGGTCGCGGTGGAGGCGATCGAGGCCGAGGTGCCGAACCTGGCCGGCCCGGAGCACGAACAACGGCTGCTCGCCGATGTCCTGCGTTACTCCCGTGACATCGCGTTCGCCGGCGCGGTCGTCTACGCCCGCGCCGCTGAGGAACGCGGTGCCTGGGACGCCCGGCTGGAGGCGCTGGTCGTCGACCACGTGGTCCGGGGCGAGGTCGACCGGGCGCTGCCGTCACGGGCGGCCGCGGTGGGCTGGCGTAACCCGCCGTCCGTCACCGTCATCGTCGGCACGGCCGGGAGCAACTCGCCGGAGGTGGTGGTCGATGAGGTGCACCGGCTCGCCCGCATGGCCCAACTGGAGGTTCTCGCCGGGGTCCACCACGATCGCCTGGTGATGGTGGTCGGCGGGAATTTCACTGCCGGCAGGGACGGCATCGGCCGTCCCGAGATGACCCTCCAGCCGGAGAACAGCGTCGAACCTCCCGCCACCGCGGGTACCCGTCCGGCCGGCGGCACCGCGCCGGTGAACACTGTCCTGGACGCGGCCCGGGCACTGCTTCCCGCCTGCGGGCCGGGCCCGGTGGTGGTCGGCCCGGTGGTCGGTGACCTGACCGGGGCACCGCACGCGGCGCGGGTCGCCCTCGCCGCCACGGACGTGGTCGCCGCCTGGCCAGCCGCACCCCGGCCGGTCATGGCCCGCGCTCTGCTCCCGGAACTCGCCCTCGCGGGGAACGTCGACGCCCGGCGGGCGCTCATCGACGAGGTGTACGCCCCGCTGCGCGACGCCGGTACCCCACTACTGGAGACCACCGGGGCCTATCTCGACTTCGGCTCGTCGCTGGAGGCGACGGCCCGGGCGCTGTATCTCCACACCAACACGGTCCGCTACCGACTCCGTAAGGCCGCCGAGGTGTGCGGGCTGGATCCGGCGGACCACCGCGAACGCTTCATCCTGCATATTGCGCTCGTTCTGGGACGCCTCGACGGTGTGTTACCTACAGGCAAAACATGATCATTCAAGTCGTCCCACGACCCTCTCACCCCCGCGCGAGAATGGTCACATCGAACTACTTTGCAGGTCCGTCATGCCATTCCAGGCCGATGTCGGCGTCGCGCAGTAACGTCCGATCCAAACAGATCGGTTTGTAGGACACCTACAACAGCCGGTCGACACATCGGTGAGTGGCCGCCAGCGACAACCGGTCCTCGTGAGGGGTTAGGTGAACAGGTGCTCGCGATCCTCGCGCCCGGCCAGGGTGCACAGACCCCCGGACAGCTCCGCGCCTGGCGCGGTCTCGAGGGGGCGGAAGAACGGCTGCGCTGGTGGTCCGCCGCAGTCGGGATCGACCTGCTCGAAGCCGGGTGCGAGGCGCCCGCCGAGACGATCCGGGATACGGCGATCGCCCAGCCGTTGATCGTCGCGAGCGGGCTGATCGCGGCCGAACATCTCGGGCTGCCGGTCACCTCCCCGGTCGGACCGGACACCCTGGTGCTGGCCGGTCACAGCGTCGGCGAGATCACCGCCGCGGCCCTCACCGGCACCCTCACTGCCGAGGAGGCCCTCGTCTTGGTGGCCCTGCGGGGACGCGCGATGGCCGAGGCGTCCGCCCGGGTCGAGACCGGCATGACGGCGCTGCTCGGCGGTGATCCCGAGGCGGTGGCCGCCCGGTTGAGTGAACTCGGCCTGACCGCAGCCAACCGCAACGGTGCCGGGCAGATCGTCGCCGCCGGCACCGCCCGCGACCTCGCCCGGCTCGCCGCGGAGCCGCCCGCGGGTGTCCGGCTGCGTCCCCTGTCCGTCGCCGGCGCCTTCCACACCCGGCACATGTCCTGCGCGCGCGACGCGCTGGCCGCGGTCGCGGGTGGCCTCCGGCCCGGGGTACCGCGGGCCGCCGCGCTGTCCAACGCCGACGGGGCGATCGTCACCGACCCGGCCGAGCTGATCAGCCGGCTGGTGGCCCAGGTCGCGGCGCCGGTCCGGTGGGACCTGTGCCTCGCGACGCTGCGCGATCTCGGGGTCGGTGCGGTCATCGAACTCCCCCCGGCCGGCGCTCTCGCCGGGATCGCCCGCCGGGAACTGCCCGGTGTCACGATCCACGCGGTGAAGAGCCCCGACGACCTGCCCGCGGCCCGCGAGCTGGTCGCCGAGTACCTCGGCGCCGAACTCCTGAGCGCGGTCCCGGCAAGCCTGGCGGACCCAACCCCCGGAACTCCACCGGGCTCGACGACGGACGACGCCCTGGTGGGAGCGCAGGCATGACCGAGCTGACCGGTGCCCGCATGCTCGGCCTCGGCGTCTACCGTCCGGCCCGGGTGGTGACCAACGACGAGATCGCCCAACGGGTCGACACCTCCGACGCCTGGATCCAGGCCCGTACCGGCATCGCCAGCCGGCGCATCGCCGACGACGAGGAAACCATCGTCGCGATGGGCGCCGCGGCCGCGGAGAAGGCGCTCGCCGCCGCCGGCCTCACCGCCGACTCGATCGATCTGGTGATCGGGGCGACCTGTACCTCTCCCTCCCAGATCCCGGGTGCCGGTCCGCAGATCGCCCATCGCATCGGGGCCGGCCGGGCCGGGGCGTTCGACATCAACGGCGCCTGCGCCGGTTTCAGCTACGCGGTGTCGACGGCCGCCGACATGGTGCGCGCTGGCACCCTGCGCAACGTGCTCGTGGTGGCCACCGAAAGGCTGTCGGACTACACCGACTGGGACGATCGCAGCACCTGCATCCTGCTCGCCGACGGTGCCGGAGCAGCCGTGATCGGCCCGGCGGAGACCAACGAGATCGGCCCGGCGGTCTGGGGGCACGACGGATCCCGGCCCGAGACGATCCAGGTTCCCGGCTACGGCGACAACTCCTTCCGCATGGAGGGCCAGGCGGTGTTCCGCTGGGCGATCTCCCTGGTCCCGGTCCTCCGCCAGATCTGCGAGCAGGCCGGCGTGGCACCCGAGGACCTCGCGGGTATCGTTCCGCATCAGGCTAACCTGCGGATCGTCGAAGCGTTGGTGACGGGTATCGGCGCCACGAACGCTGCCGTTGCCCGCGATGTGGTCGATGCCGGCAACACCTCCGCCGCAAGCATTCCGCTGGGACTCAGCCGGTTGCTGGAGAGCGGCGAGATCCGCCGGGGAGACCCGGTGCTGCTGTTCGGCTTCGGTGCCGGCCTGACCTACTGCGGGCAGCTCGTGCGCTGCCCCTGACAACCTCGACCAACCCTCGACCAACCCTCGACACCGCACCGCGACCGTCCCGCACCGCACTGCGGCGAGGCGTCCGATGACCATCAGCCCGACCGCGCCCCTGATCCAGGCGCCCACGCTTCCGCGCTGGTACGCGGCAGCCCCGCGCACCACTCGCCACCGACCGACAACATCCCATCAGGAGGAACGATCATGTCCCAAGCTGACATCCTCGCCGGTCTCGCCGTCATCCTCGAAGAGGTCGCCGGTGTCGACCCGGCCGACGTGACGGCCGACAAGACCTTCATCGACGACTTGGACGTGGACTCGCTGTCCATGGTCGAGGTGGTCGTCGCCGCGGAGGAGAAGTTCGGGGTGAAGATCCCGGACGACGACGTGAAGACCCTCAAGACCGTCGGTGACGCGGTCTCCTACATCCAGCGGGCAGGTGTCGCGGCGTGACCACGCCCCCCAGGCAGGTCGTCGTCACCGGCCTCGGGGCTACTACTCCCCTCGGTGGCGATGTCGCCTCGACGTGGGAGGGTCTGCTCTCGGGCCGCTCCGGCGTCCGGCGTCTCACCGAGGGCTGGGTCGAGCAGCTCCCGGTCCATATCGCCGCGCCGCTGGCGGTCGAGCCGCCGCTGGGTCGGGTCGAGGCTCGTACCCTCGACCGCAGCCAGCAGATGGCTCTGACCGCCGCGCGTGAGGCGTGGGCTGACGCGGGCTCACCCGAGGTCGACCAGGAACGCCTCGCCGCGTGTGTGGCCTCGGGGATCGGGGGCGTGCTCACCCTGCTCCACCAGCATGACGTGATCCGGGAGAAGGGCCCCCGGCGGGTATCCCCGCACCTGGTGCCGATGCTCATGCCGAACGGCCCGGCCAGCACCGTGGGCCTGGCGTTCGGCGCGAAGGCGGGGGTGCACGCCCCGGTCAGCGCGTGCGCCTCCGGCTCGGAGGCCATCGCGCTGGCGCTGGACATCATCCGGGCCGGGCGCGCCGACGTCGTGATCGCCGGCGGTACCGAGGCGGCGATCTCGGCGCTGACCATGGCCGGCTTCGCGCAGATGCAGGCGCTGTCCCGCCGCAACGACGCACCCGAGGCCGCCTCCCGTCCGTTCGACAAGGCGCGGGACGGCTTCGTGCTCGGCGAGGGCGCGGCAATCCTCATCCTCGAGGCGGCCGAGCACGCGGCCGCCCGCGGTGCCCGGGTCCACGGCACCCTGGCCGGCGCCGGCATCAGCTCGGACGCCTACCACATCGCCGCGCCGGAGCCGACCGGCGCCGGCGCGGCCCGGGCGATCCGGGCGGCGCTGCGGTCCGGCTCGTTGGAACCCCGTGACGTCGTCCACGTCAACGCCCACGCCACGTCCACCCCCGCCGGTGACGCGGCGGAGGCGCTGGCGTTGCGCAGCGCCTTCGGTGACCACATCGACGAGATCGCGGTGACGTCGACCAAGTCGACCACCGGGCACCTGCTCGGTGCCGCCGGCGCGGTAGAGGCCGTGTTCAGCGTCCTGGCGCTGCGGGAGCACCTGGTTCCCGCGACGCGCAACCTCGACGCTCTCGACGACGAGATCGCGCTCGACGTCGTGCGGATCGACAACCGGACCATCCGCCCGGGCGCCGCGCTGTCGAACTCGTTCGGGTTCGGCGGTCACGACATCTGCCTGGCCTTCACCGCCTGACCGTCGGCAGGCTGGTCGGCTGGTCGGCTGGTCAGACGTCCACCGCCCGCACCACCACCAACCGATGTCACCCGCGGCGGCGCCGGCCACCCCACCGCCGCCGCGGCACCGCCCGCCGTTTCGGCGAGCGTCATGGTCGCCGGACCGAGTGCCCAGCGGAAGCCGGCGCATACCACAGGTGGTCGCGTATCGGCCTCCTGCGAAGCAGTCCGACGCCGCTCAGGCAAGGAGACGCACGGTGAGTCTGTCCACGATCGACCGAGTCGACCCCCGCACACCTCAGGCTCGGCTCGCCCGGTTTTTCGATCCAGACACCCTGTCGCTGTTCGCGGTCGGCGACCCGTCCGGAGTCGTTGCCGGGCAAGGGCTTGTCGGCGGGAACGAGGTTGTCGCCTTCGCGACAGATCCGACGGTACAGGGTGGCGCGATGGGGCGCGACGGCTGTGCCCGCATCGTTCATGCCATCGAGTCCGCCGTCCGGATGAACTGCCCGGTCGTCGGGATTTGGCACTCGGGAGGCGCCCGGCTTCAGGAGGGTGTCGCCTCGCTTGACGGAGTCGGCCGGATCTTCGCCGCCACGGTGCGGGCCTCCGGCCGGATCCCGCAGCTCTCGCTCGTGCTCGGGGCCGCCGCCGGCGGAGCCGCCTACGGGCCGGCCCTGACCGACATCGTCATCATGGGCCCAGGGGCGAAGGTGTTCGTCACCGGCCCGGACGTGGTGCGTTCGGTGACCGGTGAGGAATGCACCGCCGACAGCCTGGGTGGGCCGGACGTGCACTCCAGGCGCAGCGGCGTCGTGCACGTGACCTGCGACTCCGAGGACGAGGCCGTGGAGCGGACCCGGGCGGTCGCGGTGCTGCTGGCCGATCAGCGCGACATCGGCCCCGTCACCGGACGCGAGCTCGGGGAACTGCTGCCCGACAATCCTCGGCGGGCCTACGACGTGCGCCCGCTCGTGAAGGCGGTGCTCGACGACGAGGACGAGGCCGTCGAGCTCCACCCGAGGTGGGCGCCGAACATCGTGACGGTGCTGGGGCGCCTCGGCGGACGTACCATCGGGGTGGTCGCGAACAACCCGCTGCGCCGTGGTGGATGCCTCGACGCGACCTCGGCCGAGAAGGCCTCCCGGTTCGTCCGGATGTGCGACTCCTTCGGTGTTCCGTTGGTCGTGCTCGTTGACGTGCCCGGTTACCTGCCGGGTGTGGGCCAGGAATGGGAAGGCGTGGTCCGGCGGGGAGCGAAGCTGCTCTACGCCTTCTCCGAGTGCACCGTGCCGCGCGTCACCGTCGTGACCCGCAAGGCGTACGGCGGAGCGTACATCGCGATGAACGCCAGCAGCCTGGGCGCGACCGCCGTGTATGCCTGGCCGACCGCCCAGGTCGCCGTCATGGGCGCCGAGGCCGCCGTCGGCATTCTGCACCGCCGCAAGCTCGCCGAGGTCCCGGCCCAGCGCCGCCCCAGCGTCCTGGCGGAGCTGACCGAGGAGCACATCCGCACCGTCGGTGGCATCGACCGCGCCGTGGAACTCGGCGTCGTCGACGCGGTCGTCACCCCCGCCGCCACCCGGGGCGCGGTTGCCTCCGCCCTCGCCGACGCACTGACCCGTTCCCGCCCCGACAAGAACGTGCACGGCAACATCCCCCTGTAACATCCGGATCCCTGTTATCAGAGCCATTCTGTTACGAGAGTCCACCCTGGAGGAAAATGTTTACCTGATGCGAAATAACGATCTGCCGGCCGGCGTTGCCCTCCCTGGAGGTGCACGTATGACCCTGCAGATGGAGAAGGTAGCCGGTTCGGCATCGAAGGCGACAGGTGGCACGTTCGCTGCCCTGCGGGTGCCGAACTTCCGGCTCTTCCTCGGCGGCCAGATCGTTTCACTCTGCGGGACATGGATGCAGACCATCGCCCTCGGCTGGCTGGTCCTCTCGCTCGGCGCCTCCGGCACGGCGCTCGGCCTGGTCACCGCCGCCCAGTTCCTGCCGGTGCTGTTCTTCGGGCCCTACGGCGGTCTGCTCGCCGACCGGACGGACCGGCGCCGCCTGCTGATCTGCACGCAGGTGGGCTCCGGACTCGCCGCGCTGGCACTGGGCATCCTCGACCTCACCGGTACGGCCCAACTCTGGATGGTCGGGGTGGCCGCCGCGCTCATCGGCCTGTGCAACGCCATTGACAACCCGGCCCGGCAGAGCTTCGTCCAGGAGATGGTCGGGCCGGAGCACCTTCCGAACGCGGTCACCCTGAACTCGGTCGCGATAAACGCGGCGCGCATCGTCGGCCCGGCGATCGCCGGCGTCGTCATCGTGCTCGCGGGCACCGCCGGCTGTTTCCTCATCAACGCGGCCTCCTTCGGCGCGGTCCTGTTCGCCCTGCACCGCATGGACATCTCAGCGCTGTATGATCATCCGCCGATACACCGGGCGCCGGGGCAGCTGCGGGCCGGCTTCGCCTACGTGCGCCGCACGCCGGCGCTGCGCGTACCGTTGGTCATGATGGTGATGATCGGCACGCTGTCCTACGAGTTCCAGGTCGTGCTGCCGCTCCTGGCCCGGGAGACCTTCGGGGGCACCGCGGCCACGTACAGCCTGATGACCTCGGCCATGGGGGCGGGCGCGGTCGTCGGCGGCCTGCTGGTCGCCCGCCGCCGCCGGATCGGGCCCCGAGCGCTGAGCCTGACCGCGATGACCTTCGGTGTCATCCTGCTGCTCGCCGCCGCCGCGCCGACGCTGCCACTCGAGATCGCGACGATGGTGCTGCTGGGCGCGACGAGCGTCGCCTTCATCTCGACCGGGAACGCCACGGTCCAGCTCTCGGCCGACCCGGCGATGCGTGGGCGGGTGATGGCGCTGTGGTCGGTCGCGTTCCTCGGCACAACGCCGGTCGGCGGCCCGATCGCCGGCTGGGTCGCCCAGGCCTTCGGCGCGCGCGCCGGGTTGCTCCTGGCCGCGGGTGCGGCCATCGGCGCGGCGTTGTACGCCTTCGGCTCCCTTCGGGCCACGGCCGTGAAAGGCATGGCCGTGAAAGGCATGGCCATGAAGGGCACGGCCATGAAGGGCACGCGCCCGGACCCGGGTCGGCTCAGTCCGATCCGGCCCCGGGTGCCGCCTCGGCGGGGCTGACGGCCGCCCGGCCGAGGTCGGGGAGCGTGTGCAGCTCATGGGTCTGCCCGCGATGAGCCTGGACCGCGTTGGAATGATAGCTCTCGGCGACAGCAAGGAAGTCGGGCTCGTGGTAACGGCGGCCGTCGACGGTGGGGCCCAGGTACCCCTCCATGATGGCCTCCACATCCTCACCAGTGATCGTCTTGTGGGTCTCCAGCGCGTGGGTGAGGGCCAGGATCTCCCGCCGGTTCGCGGCGAGCACCTCCTCGGTACGGGCATAGAGCTCCCGAAGTTTGCCCTCGACCTGCTCGCCGAACGGCCGGTCGGCGTCGATGGAGGCGTTACCCATCTCCTGTTCCAGCATGGACAGGCGCGAGGCCAGGGTCTCCCCCATCGCCGCCGAGGAGATGAAGTTGGCCACGAGCAGGGTCGCGCTGCGCAGGTCGCCGCCGACACCGACGGTGTTGTCCCCCTCGAAGAACATTCGTTCGCCGACGAGCGAGGCGAGGGAGACCATCACCTGCACCTCGATCTCGGACTTCCACATGAACATGCGGTCCTCGACCGCGACGTGCGCCACGAACCCGCCGACGCCACCGCGGCGTTCGATGGTGGCGAGGTCGATCACCCGCCCACGCTGCATCCGGTAGGCGACGACGGCGTGGCACGCCTCGTGCAGGGCGATGCTGTGCCGTTCCCGGTCGATGTGCTCGTGGTCGTCGGCGAGGCCGTATTCCTTGATCACCCTGGCCCGGAGCATGTCCTGCCAGGTGATGACCTCCCGGCCGTCCTTCACCGCCTGGACCAGGGCCTCGTTGACGGTGTCCTTGATGGTCGCCCCGGTGGCCTCCGGGCTCATGATGGCCAGCCGGTCGATCTGATCCGGCGTGAGCTCGTGGCGCACCTTCGACAGATAGCCCTCGAAAGTGCGGATCCGCCCCTCCTTGCTGGGATAGCCCACCTTGTACTGCCGGTCGATGCGGCCGGGGCGCAGCAGTGCCTCGTCAAGCGACTGCGGCATGTTCGTCGCCATCATGACGAGGATGCGGTATTTGGGCGGTGGCTTGGGCCGCATGCCCAACGTCCGGCGCACCACCCGGTTGAGGAAGCCCCGCGGCTTCTTCAGGCCGGACATCTCGGTGAGCAGCGCCTGCAGGGTGCCGTCGAAACCGCCGCCGCCCCCGCCCATCACGAACTGCTCACGGGTGATCTCCGCGCGGGCCGCCTCGCTCAGGTAGGACAGGCCGTTGCACAGGTCCCCCGGACCGCCCTCGCCCACCGATCCGGGCCGGCCGGCGAACCGGCGCCCGGCGCCGGTCGGGAACGCACTCGCCGAGACCCGTCCCGCCGGGGCCGCGCTCACCGGGACGAATGCGGGCGACCCGGAACGGGCAAACCACGACCGGGCACCGGTTCCGGCCCCGCGGCCGAATCCCCCGGCGAGCTGACCCCGGCTCCCCAGCGTGTCGGCCTCGTCAAAGAAGACGATCACCCCGCCATAACGCAGGGAGAGCTTGCGCAGCTTGCGGAACAGCGATTTCACCTTGAGGATGCCGACCCCGATGAACATCGCTTGGAAGGCACCCGGGTCGACGAACACGAAGGGCTTCCCGGTCTCTCCCGCGACCGCCTCGGCGATGAGGGTCTTGCCGGTGCCCGGTGGCCCCCAGAGCAGGATACCGCCGGGAACATGACCACCCCGGCTCTCGATCTCCTCCGGCCGCTCCAGGTAGAAAACGTTCTCCTTCACCCGGCTGACAACGTGGTCCTGCCCCCACACGTCGGCGAAGCGGGTAGTGATGTCCTCGGGGAAGTAGACGTCGACGCCGCCCTTGGACAGGAACCAGAACATCACGACGAACTGGCCGACGACGAGGGCCATGAGCAGGACGATCTGCAGGACCGCCGGGATGGCCTTCCAGACGGCGCCGGGGACGTTCACCATCGCGTCGAAGACCGAGGTATCGGCCAGGCGGGCGTAGACGAACAGGGCGAGCGCGGCCCCGACGATCCACTTCAGCGCACGGCTGACCCGGTACCGGTTCCAGTCGTTGAGCCGCAGCAACCGACGCTCGGCCTGCCCGAAGACCCGATCGGTCCAGAAGACGTAGTAGCCCGACCACCGTTCGCCCAGGAACATGTGGAGCTGGTGCACCAGTTCCACGCCCAGCAGGGCCAGGACCCACCAGCTGTTCCTGGCCTGGATGCGGATCGAGTCGGCCCACGTCATCAACGGGTTGCCGGACACGTCGGCCGCCACGACGAAGACGAAGACCGCCCCGAGCAGGAGCAGGAACTTCACCCGGTCCCAGAAGGCGAGGGGACGGCGGCGTGGCTTGCCGGCGGTCGCGCTCGCCGGCTTCGCATCCGTGCCACCGGGGTCGGGACCAGCCAGACCGGCGGCATTCGGCTTCGGGTCCCCGCCGTCGGCGGTCCCACCTGCCTGGTCTCTCACGCCCATGACTACTGACCTCGGTCCGTCGGCTCGATCGTGAAGGACTTGGCGACATCGCCGATCTGCTGACCATGCGTGGCGTAACACAGCGACGAACACGCGAGGATCAGCTGGTAGAGCACTCGCTGCCCGTTGTCGAGCAGGCTCGTCTGGTCAATGGTGACCAGCCCGGCCTGGGTCTGCACCTGGTAAACGAGGTGCACCCCGTGCACACCATCCTTCTTGTGCACAACCTCGTCCGCGAGTAGCAGGAAGTTCGGCGTCAGCCGCGCACCGTAGGGGTTCTGCCGCACGGCCTGCTCCTGCGCGGCCACCGCGTCGTCGACGGAGAGGACGAAGTTGCGCAGATCGTTGGTGGAGACCGCGTTGGCCTCCTCCGGGAGCAGGTGGCGAACCTGGACGAACCCCTTCGGCTGCGTTGCGTCCGGCACGAGGAGCCGGGTGTTGTCGAACCGCTGGGCCGCGTCGATGCCGACGACCCATTCCCGCGACATGAGACCGCGCAGCATCTCGGGGCTGACATTGCGGGCGTCGATCCCGAAAAGCGCAGGTCCGGGCATCTCCTGGTGATTCCACCCGGTCGGGACACGCACAAACGCGCCGTCCTTCTTGTTGGTTACGTATTCGTAACTCGGCGAGCCGCAGGCAGCGGCGGCGAGGAACACCGAGACGATTACGCTGAGCAGCAGCAGGGTGCCAGGGGCGGACTTTCGGCGCGGACGTGTCATCCGACGTCGAGCCTCCACGGCGAACCTCCAGCTTCGCGAGGTTGAACACATGGTGCGGCGCCGGGCCATGGTCCTTTGCTTTCCTTCGAAAAGTGTGACTCAGGACGGGGTCGACCTACGCAACCTTCGCCAAAAAGAGAGGAAGTACATACCCTCCGCTGTCGGATGCTCCGGGTGCCCGACGCCACTCCGGCACGCCGAACCCCGATTCGGTGACCGCAGGAGTCAAGGAGATCACAATAAGTCATGATCTTCCTGCGGGGCAACACGAACGCCAACCTGGAGGTGGACGCCGCTGCCCGGGCCTCGGATCGGCGTGTGCGGCATACCCCGATCCCCCCGTGGTCGAACCAACGTCCCCGGGCATACCGCACGCCTCCTCCAGATCGGGCGCCGGATCGGGCGCCGGGCCGGGCGAAACGCCATCCCGGGTGAGGCACCGTGGCCGCACTCGGACGGTGCGGCCACGGTCGGGCCGAACGCGGCATCCCAGGCACACTGTCGGTATGGCGCACTATCGGCATGGTCGTAAGGTTCCCGCGCTTCGTCCCGCGCGGCGGCACCTCATCGGCGGACTGACGGTGGTCGCGGTGTTCGTCCTGGTGGGGCTGGCCGCCTGGAACCCGATCGCGGCCCTGCCAGCACTCGCCGCGATCCTCATACTCGGCGTGATCGACTGGGTCGTCGTGACGGCCTCCCCCACCTCCGGCGACCTGCCCTCCGGACCTGCCGCGTTCACCGGGGACGAACCCGGCTGGGAGGGCGGGATGGACACACCGACGCAGGTGCTGCCGCGACTGACCTTCGGATACGCGCGGGCGTCGGCGCGTGGCGAGGAGTACGCGGAGCCGGACCAGGACGCGGTGCGCACCATGGCGATCGACATGCGCGGCTACCTCGACGAGGCGGGTCCGGGCCGGATGGGCTGAGCGGGTCCGGTCCCCGCCCGCGCCCGCGCCAGGAGGCCGAGCACGGCCGACGTCGCCGCGCGCGCAGCCGCGGCCTCCCGCTCACCATCCGTACCCCCCTCGCCTCCGCCCTCCTCACCGTGGGCACCGCCCGCGTTCCGGCCGGCGGCCAGACCAACCAGGAACGCGGTGAGTGGCGCCGCGGGACGCGCGACCCCGTGGGCGACGTCGCGCGCGAGATCGAGGACGGCGCCCACGTCGATCCGTGCCGCGTCGAGGCCGAGCTCGGCGCAGACGTCCGACACCCACTGCGCCAGGACGTCCCGCTCCAGGAGGTTCTTGTCCCGAACGTTCTTGTCCCGAACGTTGCCGGCACCCGAGCCGACGGCCGCGGCGGGCGGCGGGCGATGACGTCCGGCCTCCGGGGGCGGCGGGCGATGACGTCCGGCCTCCGGGGGCGGCGGATCCGCCGAAGCCCGATGATCGGACCACGACTGGTGATCAGGCTGCTGGTCATCGGCGGAGGTCATAGGCCTATCGTGCCGGGCCGGGCCACGCTCGCCCACCGCGGCCCAGCTGCGGGCCCGCGCCACATCCGCCGGTTCGTCGCAGTCGAGGCAGGTCCGGGCGTGCGCCCGGACCGCGGTCACCGGACGGTCTGCGAACAGGCCGCGCACCGGGCGCCCGATCGGATCGGCGGGTAGCGCCGCCCACAGCGAGGCCGTCCGCCACACCGCGGCCAGAAACTGCCGGCGGCCGTCCGGGTCGACCAGCAGCGCGGCCTGCGCCGCGGGGTCCGCGACCCCGCGGCGCAGCAGCGCGATCTCCCGGCCGGTCAGGAACGGCAGGTCGGCGGCGAGGACGGCGACGAACGGTGTGGTGATCTCGACAAGGCCGGCGGCGATCGCCGCGACCGGTCCCCCGCCGGGCGGATCCTCCCGACACCAGCGCACCCGACCAGGCGGAATCGGATCGACGGCCAGGTCGCGCCGGGGACCGACGATGACCACCCGTTCGGCGTCCAACACCGCGGACAGCACCCGCTCGAGCAGGGTGGAACCGCCGACCATCACCGCCGGCTTGTCCCGGCCGCCGAGCCGGCGCGCCCCACCCCCGGCCAGCACCAGGGCACTCCAACCCGCGGGGACACCGGCATACGACCCGGACCGGGCCACCGTCATCCGCCGATCGCGGACATCGGCCGGTCCGGCTGCCGAAAGGTCGGTTCGTCGATGCCGTGCCCCGCCTTCTTGCCCCGCACGGCCGCCCGCCACAGAGCCGCGAGCCGCTCGTCGTCCGCGCCGGCACGCATGGGGGTCCGCAGATCGCTCTCCCGCCGGGCGAACAGACAGTCACGTACCTGGCCGTCGGCGGTCAGCCGGACCCGGTCACAGGCCGCGCAGAACGGCGCCGACACCGAGGCGATCACCCCCACCCGCCCGGGCCCACCGTTCACCTCGAACAACTCGGCGGGCGCACTGCCGCGGCCCGGCAGCGGCGTGAGGGTGAACTCCGCCCGCAGGCAGGCAAGGATCTCGCCGGCCGTCACCATCGTGTCCCGACGCCACGCGTGCTGCGCATCCAGCGGCATCTGCTCGATGAACCGCAGCTCGTAGCCCTCCCGCAGACACCAGCGCAGTAACCGGGGGGCTTCGTCGTCGTTGACGCCCCGAACGAGGACGCTGTTGACCTTGACCGGGGTGAACCCGCTCGCGGCGGCGGCGGACAGTCCTGCCAGCACGTCACCGAGCCGCTCCCGGCGGGTGATCCGGACGAACCGGTCCGCGTCCAGCGTGTCCAGGGAGACGTTGATCCGGTCCAGACCGGCGGCCCGCAGCGGGCCCGCCAGGCGGGCCAGGATCAGACCGTTCGTGGTGACGGACAGTTCGGGCCGCGGCCGCAGGGCCGCAAGCCGCGCCACCAGCTCCACCAGACCCGGACGCAGCATGGGCTCACCGCCGGTGAGGCGAACCTCGGTCACGCCGAGCCGCCCAACCGCGACGCCAACCAGCCGGACTACCTCGTCGTCGGTCAGCATCCGCTCGCCAGGGAGCCACGCGAGTCCCTCGGCCGGCATGCAATAGGTACACCGGAGGTTGCAGCGGTCCGTCAACGACACCCGCAGGTCCGTCGCGATGCGACCATGGGTGTCGGTGAGGCTCATTCCTCCAGGGTAAGAGCCGTTCGTCTGAGTCGCGGCTCGTCCCGAGTCGGGCCACGCGGCGGCGGACTCACCGGCGGGACGCGATCGGGACGGAGAGGCCACGACGTGGGCAGTCGGACCGTGGCCGCCCCGATCGCCTGCGAGACTACAACTCGTGCGGTTGACGGACGTCCGCGGTCACTGGGCGGCGGTTCGGCCCACGGCACCGCGGCAGGGTCGGCGGGGTCGGCGGGGTCGGCAAGGTCAGAACATCGGTAGGGGAGGGCTCGGCGATGCAGGTCTTCGGGGTTGACGTCGGCGGAAGCGGAATCAAGGGCGCTCCGGTCAACGTCGAGGACGGGTCGCTGGCCGCGCCCAGGTTCCGGCTGGCGACTCCGCAGCCGGCCGAGCCCACCGCGGTGGCCGCGACCGTGGCGGAGGTGGTTGGCCGCTTCGGCTGGTCGGGACCGGTGGGAGCCACCCTGCCCGCAGTGGTCAAGAACGGGGTGGCGCTCACGGCGGCGAACATCGCCCCGTCCTGGATCGGCACCGACGTGGTGTCCCTGTTCGCCGAGGCGCTGGGCGGGTCGGCCGCCGCCACGGGCCCGGTGGACATCACCGTGATGAACGACGCGGACGCGGCGGGCATCGCCGAGATGACCTTCGGCGCCGGACGCGACACCACCGGCCTGGTCGTCGTGACGACGTTCGGAACCGGGATCGGTACCGCGCTGTTCCTCCACGGCCAGCTCGTGCCCAACACCGAACTCGGCCACTTGGAGATCTCCGGGCACGACGCGGAGACCAGGGCGTCCGATGCGGCCCGGGAACGCGAGGGCCTCTCCTGGGAGAAGTGGGCCAAACGGGTGACCAGGTACCTCAACACCATCGAGGCGCTGCTCTGGCCCGACCTCATCATCATCGGTGGTGGGGTGAGCAAGAGAGCGGACAAATACCTCGACCAGCTCGAGGTGCGTACCCGAGTGATCCCCGCGCAACTCCAGAACGAGGCAGGCATCGTCGGCGCCGCCATCTCCGGCCTGGTCGACCAGAACCGGCCCCGACCGGCTGCCCGGCCCGCCCGCCGCCGAGGTCCCGCGACCCGCCCCCCGGGCGGCAGGCGACCATAATCCACCGGTCGCGAGTCCACTCGTCCCGGATCCGGACGTTCCGGGACTGCCCGAACAGGCCCAACACGGTCAGACTGTGCGTGTCGCCCGCCGCCACGCCCGCGACCGACGCCATCGATGGCAGGCTGTCAGCTACCGGGACGCACAGGCCGAAGGCGGGTTGACGCATCATGCTGACATCCGCTCCCATGCGCGTCCGGCGCAACGGTCCGCCCGCCGCGGCACGGCGACAAGCGGTACGGCTTCGACGGAGGAGGAGGCGCCATGCGCGAGCTGCGGGCGGTCGCACTCAGCGAGGACGGCGGCTACCTCGTGCTCACCGACGCGAACGGCAGGACGGACGGCGAGCAGTTCCGGGTGCCCGTGGACGACCGGCTGCGCGCGGCCCTGCGCGGTGTGCGTCGCAGCGAGGTGCGTACCGAGAGCGCGCTCACCCCACGGGAGATCCAGGCCAGGCTGCGCGCCGGGGAGACCGCGGCGGAGGTGGCCAGGGCCGCCGGGATCCCGGTGGAACGGGTGGAGCGCTATGAGGGTCCCGTCCTCGCCGAACGTGCCAGGGTCGTGCAGGAGGCGCGGGCCGCGCTGCTCCCCAAGGATCCGGGGGGCGTGCCGGGACGGCCGTTGGGCGAGGTCGTCGACGCGCGGCTGATGGGAGCCCAGGACAATCCGGCCGCGGCGCAGTGGGACGCGTGGCGCCGCGTCGACGGCATCTGGCTCGTCCAGCTCACCTCGGAAAGCCGCTGCGCCCGCTGGACGTGGGATCCGGTGGTGCGCCGGGTGCGCCCACATGACGACGCGGCCCGCACTCTTGTGGCGCCGGAGACGGCAGAGCAGCCGGCGCCGGTGCCCGCACCGTCATCCGTACCATCATCGTCGGCGGCGCTGCGGGCGGCGGGGCCAGCGCTCACCCTTGTGCACGACCAGGGCATCCCCGCCACCCCGGCCACCCCGGTCCAGCCGATGGTCGCTGCGATGGCGGAATCGGGCCTGCCGCCGGGAACACCGGCCCCGCAGCACGGCCTCCCCGAGCGACAGTACCCTCCGCCCGCGGCCCTGCCCTCCCACCCGGCCGCGTCGTATCCCGGGGATAACGCATATCCCGGGGATAACGCGTATCCCGGGGACACCGCGGGCGGTGGGATCGCGCCCGGGTCGCCCGGGTCGCCCGGGTCGCCCACCCGTCCGGAGACGATCCAGGCGGCCGAACCGCAACCCGTGGTCGCGGACACCCGATCCGCGGACACCCGAGCCGTGACCCCCTGGTCCGTACCTGCCCGGTCCGCAGACCCAGCGGCCCCGGGAGACCCGCGCGCGGTGGAGCGGAAGGCCGCCCGGGCCGAGGAAGCCGAGTCCCTGGATCGTCCCGTCCGGCCCGAACCGATCCGCGGCGAGGTCGCTCGCCGGACGGCCGCGACGGGGCGAGGCGTTCCCGGCAGCCGCCCCAGGGTGGGGTCCGCGTCCGGGACCGGACGATCAGGAGTGCATTCCCGACCGGCCGTCGCGCCGGCCGGTCCGCAGCCCGTGACATCCGCCACGTCTCCCACCGGGGCAGCCGCCAAGCTGCCGGTCCCGGGCTCGGCGCAGGTGCCTCCCGTCGCCGGCGGGGAGCGGGGCGGGACAGCCGCCGCGGCCCCGGCCGGACCGGAGCCGTCGGCCCCAGACGTCGGTACGGCAGCGCGATCCGCTCCCGCCGAACCGGCCGCGCTAGCGGGCACCGATGCCGCCGCAGCCGCCGCGGCCGCCGTGACCTCGGCACCAGCCGCCCGAGCCGCCGGATCCGGCACAGATTCCACGCCCGGGGCGCGCCGCACGGCAGCCCGGCGGGAAGCCCGGCGGGAAGCCCCCGCCAAGGCTCCCTCCGCGCAGACGGAGGATGCGCCGGACGGGACCGACGAGATGACCGTAGACACATCGAGCGCCTCCGCTGCGTCACGGGCACGCCCGAGTAACACCGCCCGTGGGAACGAACGTCCGGCAGGCGGTCGACGCGGACGCAAGTCAGTGCCAGCATGGGACGACATCGTCTTCGGTGCCCGACGTCCCTGATCAGACGACCGGGCGTCCGAGACGGGTACCCGTTCGTGGTATGGAGGACCACGGACACCACGCCGCTCTGGATGCAACGACGCCACGAGAGCCGGCTGTGAGTAAACCGTCACATGGTCAGTTGGAACGTCTGACCGCCTAACACAGTTGGAGTAGATGTGACAGGGACTATCACGAAGCCGACGCTGACCAATCTTGATCGTTGCGACCGGTGCGGTGCCCAGGCCTACGTGCGGGTCGTGCTGCCCGGGGGCGGCGATCTCCTGTTCTGCCGGCACCACGCGAAGTCGCACGACTCGAAGCTGCGTGAGATGGCTGTTGAGTATCACGACGAGACCGACAAACTCAGCGTGTCCTGAACTCGGCCGCCCAGGCACCCTGAAGGGGCACATCACGATCTAGCGATGTGTCCCTTTTGGCGTATCCAGGATCCCTGACCACTTCCCTCGCCGCTGGCCGGCGGCCCATCCGTTACTCCGGGCGGCCTCCGCCGCGATCATCCACTCCGTTCCCGGGTGCCCTTCGGCACCCGGGAACGCCAGGCCATACGGTGGGGGCCGTGTCCGCCGCGGGAAACAAAACACCGGCTCCCGTGGCATCGTCCCCGGTGAGCGGCCGCTGGATGGTGTTGCTGCGCAGGGTGGTCGTCGAGGTGAATCCCGGGCTGCTAACGCGGGCCAGAAACCGTCACGCCGCGACCTGGACCGCCATCCGGCGCAGCACGCTGTTCCACCGGCTGGATCGCCAGCGCCGCCGGCTGCCCCGAGGACCCCTGCGACTGGCCCATCGGACCATCACCAATGCCTGGCGGCACCGGGTCCTGGGGCTTGCGGCCGAGGCGGGATTCTGGCAGCTGCTGTCCCTGCCCCCACTCCTGCTGTCGTTGTTGGGAACGCTCGGCTACGTCGGTGACGCCATCGGAGCCGACGCCCTCGACAGCGCCCGGCAGAGCATCCTTCACGGCGCCGGCGGCCTGCTGACCGAATCGGTGGTCGACGACGCGGTGCGCCCGACCATCGACCAGATCCTCTCCCGTGGCCGACCGGATGTGATCTCCATCGGTTTCGTGCTGTCCCTGTGGACCGGGTCGACCGCGATGGCGACCTTCGTCAACACCATCACCATCGCCTACGGCCAGCGCGAGCTGCGCTCGGCGGTACGCAGCCGGCTCCTGGCGCTGTGGCTGTTTCTCGCCCAAGTGGCCAGCGGGGTCATCCTCCTGCCGGCGCTGGTCCTGGGGCCCGAACTGATCTCGCGGATCTTCGACGCCAGTCGCCATCCCCTCGTCAGTACCCTGATCACACTGCTTTACTGGCCGGTCGTGGGACTCGTGGCCCTGGCGATGCTGACCTCGCTGTACCACCTCTCGCTGCCGGTACGCCGACCCTGGTGGCGGGCGCTGCCCGGAGCGATCCTCGCGCTCGTCTGCTGGCTCGTGGGCAGCGGCGTGCTGCGGTACTACCTGGAGATCGTGTTCAGTCACGAACTGGTCTACGGCTCGCTCGGATCACCGGTGGCGGCGCTGCTGTTCTTCTACATCACCGCGCTGGCCGTGTTGTTGGGCGCGGAGCTCAACGCGGCGCTGGACGAGCAGCCACCGCGCCGCCGGGGCAGCCACTCGGCGCTGAACGCCTTGAGGCCGCCTCAATAGGTGCAGGACACCCCGCCCGCGTCACCCGGGACGGACCTTCCCGCCGCGCTGGTCGGGGACCAGACCACCGGTACCGCGGCGGACACCGGTACCGCGGCGAAGGAGCCACCCCCCGCGCCGGCCGGGAGTGCGCCGGTGGAGCTCCCGTCGGCGACACGACCGCCGAAGGGCTTGAGGAAGGTGCCCAGCTGGGCTGGATCAGGAACTAGGACGCTCTGCCCCCCGCGGGTGCCAGCTGCCGCCGGCACCGTCGTGAACGCGACGCCGCCCGATCCGATCGACTGCATCCGCACCGCGAGAAACCGGAGGTCGGCGAGGGAGGTGGCCTCGTCGAGCGTCAGCGCCGAGGTGGCGGAGTCGACCACCCCGAGCAGCTTCGCCGGGTTGAGCAGGGTGTCCGTCGACGCGATCCGCTGGAAGACGGCACCGAGGAACTGCTGCTGGCGGCGGATGCGGTCGATGTCGCTCTCGGGTAGGCCATACCGCTGCCGGACGAAGGAGAGGGCCTGCGCCCCGTTCAGCGTGTTCTCGCCGACCTGACCGGAAAACCCGGAGTAATGGTCGTGCAGGTTGTCGAAACCCCGTGCCTTCAGCTCGGGGGGAAGCTCCTTGATGCAGACGGTGACCCCGCCGAGGGCGTCCGTCATCCCCTGGAAGCCGATGAAGTCGATCTGAACGTAGTGGTCGACCCGGATCCCGGTGAGGTTCTCGATCGTGGCCACGAGCAGGGACGGCCCGCCGTAGGAGAAGGCGGCGTTCAGCTTGGACCGCTGCGCCGCGTGCTGCGTGCCCGCCGCGTCGGTGTACGCGGGAATCCGCACCCACAGATCCCGGGGGAAGGAGATGAGAGTCGTCGAACCGTCGCCGTCGAGGTGGGCGAGGATGGTCGTGTCCGACCGCTGCCCCTCGACCTGGCCGAACTCGCCGTTGGTCCCCGTCCGAGTGTCCGACCCCACGAGCAGGATGTTCTGCGTTCCGCCCGATGCGGACGCCGGCCGGTCCGCGCTGGCGGAGAAGGCCAGCGGGATGTGATGCACCCTACCGTCGTAGTGCTTCAGCACGGCCCAGCCACCGGTCGCCAGGATCAGGACGAGGGTCGCCAACACCGCGGCCATGGCGGTGAGACCGCGCCGTAAGCCGCCCTGCCCGGGTGCCACGGGACCCTCCGGGGCCGGCCGGTCATACCGGGGCTCGGCCGCCGGGTGATCGATGGGGTACCGGCCGTAGGGATCGGGGTAGGCGCCGGGGGGTACGCGCGGCTCGTCATCATCGTGACCCCGCGGAGCGGGCCGGTGCTCCCGGCGCGGCCACTGCCCGACGGGCCAGTCCTCCTCAGGGGCCCGGCGTGGGTCCCGCGGGTCACGGACGGACCGGCCAGGCCGCTCGCCGTCCCGGCGTCCCGCCGTCGGCCCGTACCGTTCCGGACGATCCGGACGATCCGGAGGCCAGGTCATGGCCGCGTCCTCCTCCCTCATCCACCGGGATGAGATCATCCGCGCCAGTGGCGCCGCCCGGGGTCGGCACCGTCCACCACCGGCGCGAACCCGCCGGACCACCTTGGCACGACGTGGGCGCGGACGGACCGGAACCCTCCCGGACAGTCTTTTCGATGGTGACGGGTGACGGGCGTCATGGCATTCCCGAGGGGTTGTCGGATGTACGACCTCGCAGGCCCCCGGCCGGCCCGCGGACCGTGCGGACTCCGACGGTGCCGCCCGGACCGTCCCGGCCGAGCCGAGCGGCGGCGGACCCCGGCTGACGCCGAGCATCGAGACCGGTCGCGGGCCCGATCCCGATCCTGCGATCCCGACGACAGCCACCGGTATCGGGATGCGCAACAATGATGCCGGTACCCGATGGTGTTCGCGACACGCAGTGCAGTACCCGAATCGAGTGCAGTACCCGAATCGAGCACAGCACCCGAATCGAGCACAGCACCCGAATCGCACGATGCCGGTGGCTATCGGACCGGCATTACGGCACACCGAGGACGTCCGCCCCCGGACCGACTCGATCCGTGCAACGTGGACCCGCCTTCCCCGCCGACCGGCAGATGAGTTAACAGTCCACGACGGAAGGTCACAACCGATCGGATCCCCCAGATCTCCCACAACCGATTGCGTGCCCTCGTTAACTCACCCGAGGTGGGAGGAACAGTCTTCATGGAAGGGTCCGAAGGCGGCGAAGTGGGTAGCGGCGTTCGGGCCCAGGTCGCGACGCGACCGCCCACATCGGCCCGGCATCACCGCGGCGGCGCGATGCACCAAATGCCCGGCGGACCAACGACGAGAAGTCCGGCCAACGCGCCGGGCATGGCGGTGCGCCTCGCGCTACCCGCCGTCCGCAACGGGGCCTACCGTTAACGGTATGAGTGCCCAGTCCCACCAAAGCTCACCTCCACCGACCGGCACGGGGGTGCCCGAGAGCGCGCCGGCCGGGCGTGATCCGAACCTCATCACGACCGACGAGCCGGGCGTTGTCCCCACCGGGGCCAGTGAACCTCCGGCATCGGATGATTCCGTGCGCGAACCCGGACAGGCCAACCACGACGAGGAACCACACGCGGCGTTCCGGCGATTTATGTCGACCGGGTGGGCGCCGATTGACGACGCTGTGCCATCCCGCGATGACTGCGCACCCTACACCACGAAACGTCGCGCCTTGTTGGGTTCGCGGTTCCCGGCGGACGCGCTTGTGGTGCCGAGCGGCGGTCTGCGGGTACGGGCAAACGACACAGATTTTCCGTTCCGTCCCGGAAGTGACTTCTTCTGGCTGACCGGCTGCCATGAACCCGATGCCGTGTTGGTTCTGCTACCCAACGCGGCCGGTGAGCATGATGCGGTGCTCTATGTCGCCGGGCGGTCCGACCGGTCGAGCTCCGCCTTCTACACCGACCGGCGATACGGGGAACTGTGGGTCGGTCCCAGACCGGGGGTTCGGGAGACCACGGCACAGCTGGAGATCGAATGCCGGCCGCTCACGGAGCTCGCGGACGCGCTCGCGCGGTTGGCACCGGGAAACACCCGGGTACTACGCGGAGTCGATCCGGTCGTGGACGGTTCGGTGCTGCGCTGGTCCGGCCGGGGTGGACCAGGAACCGACCGCGATCTGGCCCTCGCACAGGCCCTTTCCGAGCTGCGGCTGCTCAAGGACGACTTCGAGATCGCCCGATTGGACGAGGCGATCGCCGCGACCGTGCGTGGCTTCACCGAGTGCGTGGGAGAAATCGGTCGGGCGATGGACCTGCCCAACGGAGAACGATGGTTGGAGGGGACGTTCTGGCGGCGGGCCCGGGTGGACGGCAACGACGTGGGATACGGTTCCATCGTCGCCTGTGGCCACCACGCCACGACGCTGCACTGGGTCCGCGACGACGGGCCGGTACGCGCCGGTGATCTCGCCCTGCTCGACATGGGGGTCGAGGGACGGTCCCTCTACACGGCCGACGTCACCCGCACGCTTCCGATCAACGGACGGTTCACCGAGGTGCAACGCCAGGTCTATGACGTGGTTCTTCGCGCCCAGCAGGCCGGGATCGACGCGGTCCGGCCGGGAGCGTCCTTCCTGGAGCCGCACCGGGCCGCCATGCGGGTCATCGCCACGGCGCTCGACGACTGGGGGCTCCTGCCGGTCAGTGCGCAGGAGTCGCTGACCGAGGACCCACGCTCCCCGGGAGCGGGCGTCCATCGCCGCTATACCCTGCACTCCACGTCGCACATGCTCGGATTGGACGTGCACGACTGCGCGCAGGCGCGCGACCAGACCTATCGCGACGCGGCGCTGGAACCGGGCATGGTATTGACGGTCGAACCGGGCCTGTACTTCCAGCCGGACGACCTGATGGTTCCGCCGGAACTGCGAGGCATCGGCGTCCGGATAGAAGACGACATCCTGGTCACCAGGGATGGAAGGCGGAACATGTCCGCCGCACTTCCGCGAACCGCGGAAGACGTCGAAAACTGGATGGCCCGGCAGCTGCCGAACTGACGGAACGAACAGATCTGGCGACGGACTGCGTCAGCGGCAACGCCAATAGTTCCTGCCACACCGGCCCGGTCGGTGTGGCAGGAACCTGACCATGCAAAACCTGATCACACGATCTTCGGTCCGCCGGATCGCGCGGCCCGTCGTCCAATACCACGGGCACTACCGCTACAAGGGGTTCCACTGCTCCGGTCCCTACCCCGGAAAAGCAGTCAAGACCAGGATCAGTGGGCCTTGTCGTACGCCTCGACGATGTTGGAAGCGATACGCCCCCGGTCACTCACCGTGTAACCGTTGCTGCGCGCCCACTCACGAATGTCGGCGGTACGGTCGGTTCCGCCGGTACGGCGCGAAGCGGCACGCACACCACGCCGGCCACCCGCCGCCCGACCGCCGGAACGGCGAGCCGCGGTGACGAACGGAGCCAACGACTCACGCAACTTCGTGGCGTTCTTCTCCGACAGGTCGATCTCATACTGCGCACCGTCGAGTCCGAACCGGACGGTCTCGTCGGCCTCTTCTCCACTGAGATCGTCAATCAACGAGACGATGGTCTTCTGGGCCATGCCACTCTCCTTCAGGTCAGCGGACCGCAGAACTCACGCGTCTATTATTACCACGAGAACGCGGGGAACTGTCACGCCTGGTTCGTCGGGCTCGCAGGCTTGGGTCGCCGAAGACGAAGTCAGCGCTCAACGCACGCCGCCCTGGCAGTCGGAGTGCGGAACCCAAAGACAGGGAGCAAGCTCCACATGATAGAGGGATGATCATGTTCTGCGAATCACACCTTCCCAGTCGAAAGGCCGACCGCAAGCGGACAGTTGGGCAGGCGTGGACCGAGCGGCGTCCATGTCCTCCGACCTTGGGACACCGATCGTGTTCGTCTACCGACTCCCGTGGACGATTGCCCGGCAAACGGCGGGCAACAGCCGCCGGCGCCTTTGGGGTGGTGGTGCCGCGAGCGGAACCGACCGGTACGAATGCCAAAGGGGATCGCCGCGCCGGATGAGTACCCCTGATTCCGGCGCCGCCGGTATGAGCCGACCCACGGACGAGTACCCGCGCACGTGGGTGGTAGACGGTGCCAACGTGATTGGCTCCCGGCCCGACGGGTGGTGGCGGGACCGCCCAGGAGCGGCCGGACGGCTGGTCGACGCTATTTCGGCGCGGATCACCCGTCCCGGCACGCACCCGCGGCCATCATCGAGGCCGGAATGGCCTGAGCGGATCGTGGTCGTTCTCGAGGGTGCGGCACGGGCCGGAGTTCCCGAGGGAACCGTACGGCCCGGAAAGATCACACCCGAAAAGGTCCGGCCCGCGGACGTCGCGCCAGAGAAGGGCCGCCACGTTCCAGCGAGGGCGGACCGCGCGGCACCGACCATCGTCGTCGTGCACGCCCCCGGGCACGGCGACGACGCCATCGTGGCGGCGGCGCGCGACGCGGTCGCGCCCGTGGTCGTCATCACCTCGGATCGGCAACTTGCCGGCCGGCTGAGGTCGCTCGGCGCGGGTGTGCGACGGTCGGGATGGTTGTGGGAGCTGCTCGACGAACGATGAACGACGGCCAACCAGCGACGGGTCCGGGGGCAACCGGCGGTCAGCGTCCGTCCGGGTCGCCGGCCGGCCCACGAACGGACGAGCCTCGGAGAGGGAGCACGACGGCCGCCGCGAAAAAATACACCGGCGATACCGGAAAAGGCGCGCTACGACGGGCTGAGGCCGCTTGACGGGGATGGACGGCCCACCGGACCGTACGCGAAACGCCGGGACCGAGCGGTGACTCGGGACCGGATCACGTCGGGACGGTCACCGCACCCCGCCGATCGTGGTCATCCGACCATCGACCGACCCCGTCCGACCATCGACCGACCCCGGTCACGGCCGATCGGCCCCTGAACGGACAAACACCCCGCGGCACAGACTCAGCCCCGCGGCACAGACTCAGCCCCGCGGCACAGACTCAGACCGAGGCGGATACCGGATGCCGGGGAGGCGGTCCAGCGGCAAGCCGGGCGGTGTAGCGACCGGCCGCCACGCCGACCTCCAACGGAATCCCGAAGCAGGAGGACAGCGCCTGCGCGGTGAGGACCTGCGCGACCGGACCGGCCGCAAGCGCCTGGCCGCCGCGCACCAGCAACGCGTGGGTCACCCCGACCGGGATCTCCTCCACGTGGTGGCTGACGAGGACGAGGACAGGAGCGATGGGGTCGGCCGCGAAGCGGGTGAGCCGCCGCATCAACGCCTCCCGCGCACCCAGATCGAGCCCGGAGGCGGGCTCGTCGAGCAGGAGGAGTTCCGGGTCGGTCATGAGGGCCCGGGCAATGAGCACGCGCTTGCGCTCTCCCTCGGAGAGGGTTCCGAACCGACGGTCGACCAGTCCACGGCACCCGAACTGGGTCAGCAGGCCGGCCGCGCGGGTGAGATCGACCTCGTCGTACTCCTCGTCGGCGCGGCCCAGCACGGACCAGCCGGCGGTCACCACCGCGTCGAGTACCCGCTCGTCGGCGGGTGGCGTCTCCACCAGCGCCGGGCTGACGACACCCACCCGGTATCGTAGATCGAGAAGGTTGACCTTGCCGAGACGGGCGCCGAGCAGGTCGACCGTGCCCCTGGTGGGAAACAGCCGGCCCGAGGCCACCTGCAGCAGGGTCGTCTTCCCGGCGCCGTTGGGACCGAGGACCACCCAGCGCTGGCCAGGGAACACCGCCCACGACACGTTCCTGAGCAGGTATGACCCATCTCGCACGACATTGACATTGTCGAGGCGCAGCACCGCGTCCGGCATGCAGCTCACGTTACGCGACACCAGACTTCCTGATGCCGCCGGGACGGCCGGTCCACCCGTATCAGGCCGTCTCGTGCCGTAGCCGGCAGGTCAGCCCGTCACCCGGGCAGCCCCGCCCCGGCCGTCCGGACGGATTCACCCGCCGGACTGAGGTAAATCGGACAGATATAACAGACCACGCAATTGACCCTCTGGCCATGGCGTCAGTCCGGTTCGGGCGGGGTCGTCCCGGTCAGGTCGATCTCGGCCCACACGGCCTTCCCGTCGGGGACCGGACGGACGCCATGCCGAACGGCGAGCTGGGAGACCAGGCCGAGCCCGCGGCCGGCCTCATCCTCGGCCGCGGCGTGGCGCCGCCGCAGCACCCGGCCGCCACCGTCGGCGACCTCGACGACGGCCCGGTCGCCCAGCAGCCGCAGCCGCACCGACAGTGGTGGGCGACCGTGCCGCACCGCGTTGCTCGCCAGCTCCGACAGCACCAGAACGATGGTGTCGACGACTTCCGAGGCCAGCGGCGCGTTCTCCAGCGCGAGCCTGGCCTGAGCCCGCACGGCGCGCAGGCTCGCCGCACCGTCGAAGGTGACGTCCAGGAGGGCCGCCGCGGCCGTCGGTTCAACGGGCAACCGGGCGAACAGAAGCGCGACGTCATCGGCCGCCACCTCGTCGGCCGCCCCGTCGGCCGCCCCGGAACCCACTGGGCCGGGGGCGACGGCGGGACCGAGACCGGCACACGCCGTGGTGACCAGGTCGTCCAGATTCGCGGTGAACCTGTCGCTGGCGCGGGCGAGCGCGGCCGCGAGCTGCGAGACCCCGGCGTCGAGGTCGCGCGCACGTCCCCGGACGAGCCCGTCGGTGAACAGGGCGATCAGATATCCCCGTCCCAGTCGCACCGTGTACTCGGTCACGTCCGACCGGGCCACCCCGAGTGGAGATCCCACCGCCATGTAGAGCCTGGAGACCAACCCGTCCGGCGCGACGACCAGGGGCGGCGGGTGCCCGGCACTCGCCAGCGTCAGCACCCCACTGTCGATCTCAACGACCGCGTAGATGCAGGTGGCGATCTCCTCCCCGGGCAGGTCCGCGACGATGCCGTCCAGCAGCGTCAGCACCTCGGCCGGGGGAAGATCGAGACGGGCGCAGGTGCGGGCCGCCGCGCGCAGCTGCCCCATCACCGCGGTCGCCCGGATCCCTCGGCCCATCACGTTGCCGATCATCAGGGCGACTCGCCCGGCTCCCAGGTCAATCACGTCGAACCAGTCGCTACCGGCGTCGTCATCGACCCCGCCGGGCAGGTAACGGGTGGCCACCTCGAGCCCGGACGGGACGGCGGGTGGAGAACCGCGCAACGCCTCGCGCAGTGCCAGCGCATTGCTGCGCTCGGCGGCCCCCCGATCGATCCGGTCCAGGACGACCCCCACCCGGGCGGCGAGTTCGGTCAGCAAGAGCAGATCCGCTTCGGTGAACGGAGGTCGATCCGCAACGGCGGTCACACTCAGTACGGCGACGACGTGGCCGACCCGTACCACGGGTACGACAGCCATCGTGTGGGCCCCCACCTGGCGGATCCACCGCTCGGCGTCGGCCGGCGGATCCCACTCGCCCGCTGTCAGTGCGACGATCAGCCGTTCGCCCCGGCGGGCGGCCCGGGCGAACGGACTCGCCGGCGACGTCGCCGCGCCGGCCCCCGAGGCGAACGGAGGCACCGTGCCAAGCCCGTCACGGGCCAGGACGACGAGTGGACGCAGCTCGGGCACCGGCTCTGCCGCCCGGTCCCCCGCCGTCTCCTCGGCCCCGGCCTTATCCCCGGCCGCGTCCCCGGCCTTATCCCCGGCCGCGTCCCCGGCCCGGACGGACACCGCGGCAGCGCTCCAGGACGCCGGGACGGGAGCGGGTGTGCCAGTGACGAGCTGGACAACACACAGGTCGGCGACCTCCGAGACGATCAACTCGGCCAGGGAGCGCAGGGCGACGGGAGGCTCCACGGCCGCGGCCACGATCCCGGTAGCTCGCCCCAGCAGCTGAAGGCGTCGATCGGCGAGTGCCAGGGCGGCCTGCGCCTCGCGCGTCGCAGCCAGGGTCCGATGACCGCGCGCGGCGTCGGCGGCGAGCTGTTCGTAGCCGGTGGCCCGTTCCAGGGCCTGCGCGCAGGCGTCGGCGATCGCGATGAGGGACGCCTGATCAGCGGCGGTGAACTCCCGCGCCTGGCGGAACCCGAAGGTCACCACGCCGAAGGGGGCGCCGCCCCCGACGGCCAGCGGCAGCATCGCCCAGGCATGCTCACCCGCCGCGGCGGCGACGTCGGCGACCTCCGGCACCGGCCAGCGGGCGAGCAGCTCGTCGCGGTCGACGAGAAACAGCGCACGACCGCCCCGCATGACCTCCGCCACCGGATGTACCGCCCCCAGCGCCACCTCCGACCAGCGGGCGAGGCCGTCGGCGGGACCCGGCGGGGCGTGGAAGAGCAGCCGGTCGTGCGCCTCGTCCACGAGCGCGACGCCCCGGCCGGCGGCCCCGGCCATCCGCCCCCCGACGTCGAGGACGGTGGCGACGACGTCGTCCACGGTCAGGGTCCGGGCGAGCGCCACGGCCAACGTCGCGGTCTGTTCGGCCCGTTCCGTCGCGATCCGGGCCCGCTGGTCGGCCGTGGCCCGGTCGGCCTCGGCGGCGCGTACCTCGGTGAGGTCGCGGATCACCCCGAGCCACTCGCTGGGCCGGCTGTTCGGCCGGCCGGCCGCCGGCATGGGAACGATGCGGGCCTCGACCACCCGCATGGCGGTGCGGTCGCCTCCGCCACCGGAGATCCGGAACTCGGCCTCGAAGGTCTCACCGTGCTCGATCGCCCCGTGCCAGGCGCGCCCGACCCGCTCCCGGTCGTCGGGGTGGACCACGCCGAGCCAGCCGAACCCGGCCAGCTCCGCCGGATGCCGCCCGGTGAAGGCCCGCAGGCGGGGCAGATCGGCATCGAGTGCCCCGTCGCCTTCGGCGTGGAACACGTCCACCGCGGCGGCGTCCACGAGGCCGAGGTAACGTGCGTCGGCCCGCGCCCGCTCCCCCTCGACCGCCCGCGTCCCGCTGGCGTCGATCGCGACGAACGCCACGCCCACCAGCCCGACCTGAGGGTCGTTCACCGGATACCAGCTGGCGAGCCACGTCTGCGGCGGCCCGGAACCATCGGTGGCGACCATGACCTCCAAGTCCACCACCGGCTCGCCGGTGCGCAGTACCCGTGCCAGCAGAGCGTCGAGTTCCTGGCCGGTGTCGCCGAGGAGCTCGGAGACGGTACGGCCGAGGTGCTCGTGGACCGGCCGGCGGTCGAACCGGGCAAGTGTGTCGTTGACCCGCAGGAACCGCCCGGCCCGGTCGAGCAGGGCGAGACCGACCGGGGCCCACGCGAACAGCGCGTCCAGCATCACGAACGTGGCCGCGGGGTCGGTTCCCGGGGCGTGTCCGGGCAGGGGGAAAGCGGACCGGACACGCCCCGGCAGCCCCGCCGGATCGGACCGGCGCATCCCTGGCGCCTCCGGCGCGCGGCGCGGCTCGGTGCCGTCGATGACGTCCCGCGTGACCGGCTCGGCGGTCACGGCCGAAGCGGCCGGCCGGGCGACCATGGGCCAGCCCTCGGGTAGTCCGGGTAGCTCGGGGTCGGCTCCCCGGTCTTGACCGGGGCCGGTCTCCGGGCCGGGAGCGTGCTTCGGGCCGGGGACCTGGTTCGGGCCGGGATGCGCGCGTGGGGCGGGGTTGGTGTGTGGGGCGGGGTTGGTGTGTGGGCCAGCCGACGGTCCCCCTTGGGATCGGGTGACCGGATTCGGTCCCGGGGAGACATCCCCCTGGCCGGACGGAACAACGCCCGATGACGGGGAGGCGGATCCCGGGGGGCTCACGGAGAAGCGCGCACCCGCGGGCCCCGCGGCCACCGACCCCAGATCCACCGACCCCAGATCCACCGACCCGAGGTCCCCCGGCAGCGCCTCCGACAGCCCAACGTTCGCCGGCCGGTACATCGGCACGAGAGACGCCTGCCCAGGCATCCCCTCTACGGGGGTACCAGGCGCCCCGGCAACTCCCGCAGAATCAGGGGAGAGCATCGGGAATGCGCCGGAAGCGGGCCGGACAGGCGGCTGCGCGGAGTGCGGCGACGTCATGGGAGACGATTGTGGACGGCGTGCGCATGTTGTGCTGAACCACCCCGGATAGTCGCCCCGTCCGGAGTCGGGTGGTTCGGTGTCCAGAACCGCCGAGGTCCGACGTCCGCGCGGGGCGCCGACGGTCCAGCAACGATCTCCACGGACAGCACGGTCACCCGCCCGGTCGACACGATCACTGGATCCAACGTGAGATGAACCACCTCCGGCACGTCGTCGGCGAGCCGGGCGATCTTGAGGAGCAGGTCCTCCAGCGCGGCGATGTCGACCGGCGTCGAGCCGAGGTATCCCAGCAGCAGCGGCGCCGCCCGCACCGAGCGCACGAGGCGCGCCGCGTCAACGTCGGTGAGGGGAAGGATGTGATGTGCGCGGTCCTCCAGCAGCTCGGTCGCGGGGCCCGAGAGGCCGAACGAGACCAGGGGACCGTACCGGGGATGCTCCTCGGAACCGACAACCACCGACACGCCGACCGGGGCCATCCGCTGGACGACAATCGGCACCTCCGCCCCGAGCTGGGAGCGCAGCGACGCCCATGCCGCCCGCACGGCTGCCGCGTCGGGCAGGTCGAGACGCTGACCGCGCAGGTCCGGACGATGCCGGTAGGGCCGCGACCGCGCCTTGAGCGCCACCGGATAGCCGCGCTGGCCCGCCGCCTCGACGGCCCGGCGCGGGGACGTCACCAGGACGGCCGGCTCCACCGTGACGCCGTAGCAGTCCAGCAGGGCGGCAGCCCGATCCTCCGGAAGGCGACCGGTGAGTCCGGCGACGAGCGAACGCGCCTCGTCTGCTCGCACCGTCGTCGTCGGCACGGTGCCGATCGGGCGCGCCCACCACTGGGCGTAGCCCACCACCCGGCGCAGCGCGGCGACGGCAGCCTCCGGCGACGAATAGGCCGGGATGCCAGCGAGCTCGCCGGGCATCTCGACCCCCTGCACGGCGGCGAGAACCGGGATCTCGATGGTCGCGGCAGCCGCGACGGCGTCCACCGCGATCGGCCCGGCCGGGGAGGGCGGCAGCCGGACCAGCGTGGCGATCAGCGCATCCGCCCGGTCCGCGGCGGAGGTCAACGCCCGGGTGAGGTCCCCGGGGGAGCTGCCAACCGGGAGGAGCACCTCCTCGACTCTGAGCCCGGCCGCGTCGGCGGCGCGGGCCGTCAGCCGGACCAGGGCCCGGGAGTCGCCGACGACGGCGACCCGACCGCCCGCGGGCAGCGGCTGCGTGGTGAGCAGCAGCGCGACGTCGAACGCCTGGGAGACCTGGTCGACGCCGATCACCCCGGCCTGCCGCAGAAGCGCGTCGTCAAGGGTCGAACGGCCGGAGTACACGACGATCACTGGTTTACGCCGACCCACCCGCCGGGCCAGCCGGGCGAACTTGCGGGGGTTACCGAAGGTCTCCAGATGCATGATCACCGCGTCGGTCTCGGGGTCCTCCTCCCAGTACTGGAGCAGGTCGTTGCCGCTCACGTCGGCCCGGTCCCCGGCGGAGACGAAGACCGACAGACCGACCCCGCGCGCGGCCGCCGCCGCCAGGATGGCCCCGCCGAACGGACCCGACTGGGAGTAGCAGCCGATGCGGCCGGCCGGGGGCATCCGGGGCACCATCGAGGCGTTCAACCCCGCCGCCGGATTCTGGATGCCCATGCTCGCCGGGCCGACCACCCGCATGCCATCCGCCCGGGCCTCAGCCACCAGGGCCGCGTCTGCGGCGGCGTCGCGCTGGTCGGTGAGGACGACCAGCCCCCAGACTCCCGCCCGCCCGCAGGCGGCGACGACGTCGGGCACCTGCGCGGGCGGCACGCACACCACGGCCAGGTCGACCGGACGCGGCACGTCCTCGATGCCGGCGTAGGCCTGGATCGACGCCACCGCGCCGCCGGCCGCGGCCGCCGCCGGGTTCACCGGGTAGACGGGGCCGTCGAAACCGCCGGCGAGCAGGTGACGCAGGACCGCGTTGCCCACGGACGCGGCAGACCGCCCCGCACCGATGACGGCGATCGCGCGCGGATGCAGCAGCCGACCGATCGAGGCGGCCTCGGCATGGTGCTCCCGGGCCCGCATCACCCCGACCGACTTCTGGGTGGGGGTGATCTCGAAGGACAGCCGGACCGCGCCCGAGTCCCAGGTCCTCGAGACCGTGTAACCGGCATCGAGGAAGACCCGGATCATCTGCTGGTTCTCCCCGAGCACGTCGGCGTCGAAGCGGCGGATCCCACGGTCCCAGGCCGCGGCGGCAAGATGCTCCAGCAGCACCGAACCCAGCCCTCGTCCCTGCTGGGCGTCCTCCACCAGGAAGGCGACCTCCGCCTCGGTCGGCCGTGCGGCGGTGCTCTCCCAGTGGGAGACCGCGACCAGGTCGTCGCCGATCATCGCGACGATGGCGCCGCGCAGCCGCTGGTCCACGGTCGTCATCCGGTGGATGTCGGCGTCGCTCAGGGCACGGCGCACGGCGAAGAACCGGAAGTAGATCGACTGGGTCGACAGCCGGGTCCAGAAGGTCCGCAACAGCGGGCCGTCCGTCGGCAGGATCGGGCGGATGTGGGCGGTGCCGCCGTCACTGAGGATGACGTCGGCCTCCCACTCGGCCGGATAGACGACCGGAGGCTCGGTGCTCACGCGGCGCTCACCCGGTTCTCACGCAGTGCTCAGCTCTCACGCAGGGCTCAGCGGTCGACGGTGGGGTCGAGGCCGTGCAACGGCAGCACCTGACGCCGGGTCGCCGCCACCGTCCGGTCCAACGGATCGTCGGGGTCTCCCTCTCCCGCGTCCCAGGGACGATACCGGACACTCACCCCGTCCCCGAGCGTCCGGGGCATGGCGGCGGCTCCGACGGACTTCTGCCCGGTCGCCGCCCGCACCCGTCCCGGCGCCGCGGAGCGCCAGTCCTCCGGCAGGGCGCGGCCGGCATCCAGGGGCACGTGGCCGGCGATCGCCAGCAGCTGCGTCCAGGCCCGCGGCACGACCGTGTCCAGCGCGTACCCGCCACCGCCGCAGGCCAGCCAGCGTCCGTCGCAGACCTCGTGGGCCAGCGCGTGCAGCAGGTCGTAGGAGGCCCGTTGGCCGTCCACCGACAGCGCCAGATCGGCCAGCGGGTCGAAGGCGTGCGTGTCGCAGCCGTGCTGGGTCACCAGCACCTGCGGCCGGAAGGACCGCAGGAGCACCGGCACCACCCCGGAGAAGGCGCGCAGCCAGCCGGCATCGCCGGTGGCGGGGGGCAACGCCACGTTCACCGCGGTGCCCTCCGCGGCGGGAGCACCCACCTCGGTCGGGAATCCGGTGCCCGGGAAGAGGGTACTCCCCGTCTGGTGTAGGGAGATGGTGAGCACCCGCGGATCGTCGTAGAACGCCGTCTGCACGCCGTCGCCGTGATGCACGTCCACGTCGACGTACGCCACTCTGGCGGCTCCGGCGGAGAGCAACCAGGCGATCGCGATCGCCGGGTCGTTGTAGATGCAGAATCCGCTCGCCATTCCCGGCATCGCGTGATGCAGCCCGCCGGCGATCGACACGGCGTGCCGCGGCGGCCCGCTCCACACCGCCCGTGCCGCCTCGATCGTGCCACCGGTGATGAGTGCGGCGGCCTCGTGCATCCGTTCGAAGATGGGGTTGTCGGCCGTGCCCAGGCCGAACAGGGCCGCGAACCTGGCCTGCGCCGGGTCGGGCGCGGCGCGGACCGCGCTCAGGTAGACCGGATCGTGGATCAGGCCGATGAGGTCGTCGGAGGCGAGGGTCGGCCTGGAGATCCGGATGCCCGGCGCGTCGAGAACACCGAGACTCATGGCGAGGTCCATGGTGAGCTCGAGCCGCACGGGATGCAGCGGATGCGTCGGCCCGAAGTCGTAGCCGGCCATGACCGGATCCCAGGCCACGACCGTCGGCTCGACCTGCGGCTCGACCTGCGGACGGCCGTCGGTCCGCCGCTCGGAATCGCCCGGGACACCCATCTGTCGACCGTAGCCCGATCACGCTCCCAGAGATAGCGGTGGTGTCGATGACGAGGATCCGGGGCCATCGGTGAGGCACGTAGATCTGCCCGGAATGGCCTAGGGTCAGTGCCCGTGGCAGCAGACCGAGTGACACCGGACCATGCGGCGATGGAAGACGGGCGGCAGCCGGCCGGCCGTGATGGTGGGTCGGTGGCTGCCGGCACGCCACTGTGGGAACCGCCTCCCCGTCGGATCAGCCAGGCCGCGGTGACCAACTACCGCGCCTGGCTCGCCGCCGAGCGGGGGGTTGAGCTCGCCGACGACACGCGCCTGTGGGAGTGGTCTGTCACCGACCTGGACACGTTCTGGGAGTCGATCTGGGATTTCTGCGCGGTCGAGGGGGACCGCGGCACCGGTCCGGCGCTCGCCGACGCGGCGATGCCCGGCGCGGTCTGGTTTCCCGGTGCCCGGGTGAACTACGCGGAGAACGCGCTCACCCGGCGCGGGCCGGCCCCGGCCGTCATCGCCGTGCGCGAGGACGGTGCCACGGCCGTGGTGTCCTGGGACGAGCTGCGCCGGCAGGTGGCGAAGGCGGCGGCGGGACTGCGGAGCCTGGGTGTCGCCGAGGGTGACCGGGTCTGCGCCGTGCTGCCGAACACCGTCTACGCGATGGTGGGGATGCTGGCCACCGCCAGCATCGGCGCGGTGTGGTCGTCGTGCTCGCCGGAGCTCGGCCCGACGGCCCTGCGCGCGCGGTTCGGCCAGATCGACCCGAAGGTCCTGATCGGCGTTGACGGCTACAGCTACGGCGGGAAGAGCTACGACGCCCTCGACACCCTCGCCGCGCTCGCGGGCGACCTGCCGGGACTCGGGGCAAGCGTGATCGTGCCGTACCTGTGGCCGGACGCGCTCTCCCGGGCCCGGGCCGCGGGGCTGCCGGGGCTGCTCACCTGGGACGAGCTGATGGCTTCGGAGACCTCCGAGCCCGAGTTCACCCGGGTCGCCTTCGACGCGCCGCTGTGGATCCTCTACTCGTCCGGCACGACCGGCCCCCCCAAGGCGATCGTGCACGGCCACGGCGGTATCCTGCTGGAGCATCTGAAGTCGCTGGCGTTGCACCTCGATCTCGGTCCGGACGACCGGTTCTGCTGGTTCACCACGACCGGCTGGATGATGTGGAACTATCTGGTCTCCGGTCTGCTCGTCGGCGCGACCGTCGTGCTCTACGACGGAGCGCCCGGCTATCCGGCGCTCGGCACCCTGTTCGGTCTGGCGGAGGCCCTGGAGCTCACGTGCCTGGGCACGTCCGTGGGCTACCTGCAGGCCTGCGAGGACGCCGGGCTGGTCCCGCGCGAGTTCGCCGATCTGTCCAGGCTGCGCACCGTCGGATCGACCGGATCGCCACTGTCCGCAGCCGGCTATGCCTGGGTGTACGAAGCGGTGAGCCCGACCGTGATGCTGTCGTCGATCAGCGGTGGCACCGACGTCTGCACGGCGCTGGTGGCGGGCCTGCCGACGATGCCGGTGCGGGCCGGGGAGATCGGATCACGCGCGCTGGGCTGCGCGGTGCGCGTCTTCGACGAGGCCGGCGAGGAGGTCGTCGACGAGGTCGGTGAGCTTGTCGTGACCGCGCCGATGCCGTCCATGCCGCTGTGCTTCTGGGCTGACCCGGACGGCGGCCGGCTGCGGGAGAGCTACTTCTCCGTCTACCCCGGCGTCTGGCGCCACGGGGACTGGGCGAGGATCACACCTACCGGTGCCGTCGTCATCCAGGGACGTTCGGACGCGACGTTGAACCGCGGCGGCGTCCGGATCGGTACCAGCGAGCTCTACAGCGTGGTCGAGCGGGTCCCCGGGATCGCCGACAGCCTCGCGGTCGACACCGCGGACGAGCGCGGGCACGGCGAGCTGCTCCTTTTCGTCGTCCTCACCGAGCCCGGCCTGACCGAGGCGGTGGCCGCTCGGCTGCGCGAGGTTCTGCGCGCCGAACTCAGCCCACGCCACGTTCCCGACCGGATCATCGAGATCACCGAGGTCCCTCGGACCCACACCGGCAAGAAGCTCGAGGTACCGGTGAAGCGCCTGCTCGCCGGGACCGCCCTGGACGAGGCCGTGAGCCTCGACTCGGTCGCCAACCCCGATGCCCTGCTGCCCTTCGCCGCCGCCTCGGCCCGGTCGCGGCGGTCGGCGTCGGAGCCGATGACGGGAAGCGCACTGGAACCCGGCACCGGATCCGACGGAGAAGCCGAACCCGGAGCTTGATACAGCAAAGTCGGATCTTCACCCGGCAAAAACGAAGATCCGACTTTCATCGATCCCGCGATCATGACGTGACCGCCATGATCGCGGTACTCCTGTCTTCCACCCGTGCCGCACCGTGCACCCGTACCGCACCGTGCACCCGTGGACGTGCCCCCGCGGACTCGACCGCAGGTGCGCTCGCCCGATCGATCAGTCGAGGAACTCGCGCAGCCGACCGGCGACGGCGGGCTTGCGCAACTCCCGAAGCGTGTCCCGCTCGATCTGACGGATGCGCTCACGGGTCAGGCCGAGCCGGTTGCCCACCTCGGCGAGGGTGTGCTGCTTGCCGTCGGCGAGACCGAAGCGCAGCCGCATCACCTCGCGCTCCCGCGGGCTCAGGCCACCGAGGACGTTCTCGATCTCGTCCTGCATGGCGCCGTAGGAGGCGGCGTCCGCCGGGGAGGTCGCGTCGGAGTCCTCGATGAAGTCACCGAGCACGGAGTCACCATCGTCACCGACCGAGGTCTCCAGGCTGACGGTGTCCTGCGCATACCGGCGCAGCTCCACCACCTGCTCGATCGGCATGTCCAGCTCGAGGGCGAGCTCCTCGTCGGTCGGCTCACGGCCGAGCGTGGAGACAAGCTGGCGCTGCAACCGGGTGATCTTGTTAATCTGCTCGACCACGTGGACCGGGATGCGGATCGTCCGCGCCTGATCGGCGAGCGCCCGGCCGATGGCCTGGCGGATCCACCAGGTCGCATAGGTCGAGAACTTGTAGCCCTTGGCGTAGTCGAACTTCTCCACCGCGCGGATAAGACCGAGGTTGCCCTCCTGGACCAGATCCAGCAGGGTCATCCCGCGACCGCTGTACTTCTTGGCGACGGAGACCACCAGCCGCAGGTTCGCCGAGACGAGCTGCTGCTTGGCGGCATGGCCGTCCTTGACCAGCAGACCGAGATCACGACGAAGGTCGGCGGGCAGGTCGGGGACGCTCTCGAGCTTGTACTCAGCGAACAGGCCCGCCTCGACCCGCTTGGAGAGTTCGACCTCCTGGGCGGCGTTGAGCAGCGGCACCTTGCCGATCTCGCGCAGGTACATGCGCACGAGGTCGGCGGTACCCGCGTGTTCGGCGGTGGACCGGCTGGCGGCGGTGGCGTCGTCGCTCGCTTCCTCCTCGTCGAGGAGTTCGATGCCAACGGCGTTGAGGCGCGCGATGAGAGCGGGCAACAGTTCAATACCGATGTCCGCGGACTCGAGCACATCACGCAACTCGGAGCGGCTGATCTCGCCGGCCTCGCGACCACGGGCGATGACCTCGGCCACCGCGCTCACATCGAGCTCGTCGGTATCGTCGGGAACAGCGGCCAGCGAACGGCTGGGAGCGGTGCGGACAGGAGGAGCGGCCCGACGAGCACGCCGCGGGCTACGCGGGCGGTTGTCGTCGGTGCGCTCGGCAAGTTCCAGAGCAGGCAGCGTCATCAGTGGCAAATCCGATGGTCGGTGCGGGTGGGTCGTCTCGTTCTGTGCACGTGGGAGGTAACGAACGAAGACGCGGAACCATTCCCCGTGCAGGCACACCCGGACATCAGCGATCGCCGGGCCTACCAAGCAGTGTAGACCCTAGCCCTCGAGACGCTGCACTCGCTGCCGCGAAGACTACCTGGCAGATTCCACCCTGTGGCGCGAACCGCGAACTCTCCTGAGCTTCTCTGGTGGCCGAGCAGCCTGCGGATCAGGCCAACGGCAACTTTAAGTAACAGATCCACTACTCACCGTAGAAGTTTTTTGCGTTCCACCATCCGTGCCATATTTTCTGACGATCACCAGTCGGTGCTAACCCGTAACGGTAGTCGGCAAGCCGACACCCGCGACCCGGCCCGGACCCGGGCTCTCCACCGGGACGGAAGGACCGGCGGGCCGACGCGGGCGCCGCCGCCGACGCCACCCCGACGCCACCCCGACGCCGAGGCGCTCGAGAACGGCGATTCCGTTAGGCGGGCCACACCCGACGGACCCTGCCTCTGTGCACAGCGTGTAACCGCTACTCTCACACGATGTCCGTCCCCAGCCTTCCCGCAGACCTGGCGGCACTACGGGAAACCGCGATCGACGTGCTACGAGACAACGACCTCGGCGACATCACCCGGCCCTCCCCGACGCTCTACCCGCACCAGTGGCTCTGGGACAGCTGCTTCATCGCGATCGGACTGCGCCGTCTCGACCCGGGACGGGCCGCCAAGGAGGTCCTCTCGCTGCTGCGAGGCCAGTGGCCGAACGGCATGATCCCCCACGTGATCTTCGCGGAGACCTCGGACTTCTACCACGCCGGTCCGCAGCGCTGGCGCTGCGACCAGGTGACCACGACCGCCGGCGGAGTGCAGAGCACGGGGGTCACCCAGCCGCCGATGATCGCCGAAGCCGCCGTCCGGATCGCAGCCATGATGACGCCATCCGCCCGCGACGCCTTCTACCGCGCGTTGTTCCCCGGCCTGCTGCGCTTCCACACGTGGCTCTACCTCGAACGCGACCCCGACGACGACGGTCTCGTCACCCTGGTCCACTCCTGGGAGTCGGGGATGGACAACACGCCGGCCTGGATGGAGATCACCAGGCCGGCGGCTCCGCTGGGAGTGCGGGCACTGCGCCGGATCAACGGCGGCGACGCCCTGGACGCGCTGCGGCGCGATTCCAAGGAGGTTCCCCCCGACGAGCGGCTCACCTCGGGAGACCTGTTCACGCTCTACCGGATCGTGCGTGAGCTGCGGCGGGCGCACTACAACTTCCGCGAGATCCGTCGGAGCATCGTCCCCCTCGTCCAGGACGTCGCCTTCAACGCGATCCTCATCCGGGCCAACGAGCACCTCACCGCCATCGCCGCCGAGATCGGCCAGACCATCCCCGCCTGGCTGTGGCGGTCCATGCACAGGACGCGCGAGGCGATCGAGCGGCTCCACGCCGACGGCACCTACTACAGCCGCGACTTCCGGACGGGAACGCTGCTGCGCCACGAGACGATCTCGGGGTTCCTGCCGCTCTATGCCGGGGTCGTGCCCGAGGACCGGGTCGACGAGATGGTCAAGACGCTCACCTCACCGCGCTACTGGTCCCGGTTCGGCATCGCGAGCGTGCCGCTCGACGACCCGGGCTTCCTTCCCCGGTGTTACTGGCAGGGTCCCGTCTGGGTCAACATGAACTGGCTGATTGCCGACGGGCTGGAGCGTTACGGTCGGCTCGACGCCGCGGAGAACCTGCGCCAGAACACGATCGACATGATCGCATCGTCCGGGGCGATGTTCGAGTACTACTCACCCCTCGACGGTTCCGGCGCGGGCAGCAACCGGTTCTCCTGGACCGCGGCGCTCCTGGTCGACCTCCTCGCCGCCGAGCACTGAGCCACACCGCCGAGCACTGTCTCGGAGCAGGGACCCGATGCGGAGCAGGCACCCGATGCGGACCGCGTGCCCGATGCGCATCGGGCACCCGGTCGGACCGGCCGCCGCGACGCCTAGCTGCAGCCGCTGGTCGAACCGCACTGCTCACAGACGTAGCAGCTACCAGCTGGCCGCATGGTCACCCCGCAGGTGAAGCAGAGCGGAGCATCGACCACGGTCTGCGCGACGAGCGACTCGCCGGGCGGTGCCAGCCGCAACTCCCGTGCCACGTACGCCGGGCCGTTCCCTACCGCCGGACCGGGCGGGACGCCCGGGTCACCCCGATCGGCGACGGAAGCCGAGGATCCGGTCACCGCGGCCCCCTGGGATCCGGCCGGGCCGTCGATCCCGGCGGGCTGCGCCGATCGCGCGGCCTCCACCGCCGGCGCTGGACCGTACTGACCCGCGACCCGACGGGCCCGGTCGGCCGCGGTCGAGATGCCGAGTTCGGCCCGCTGATCGGCGTCGAGATAGTCGAGCGCGAGGCGACGGAACAGATAATCCATGATTGACTGGGCGATCCGCACGTCCGGGTCGTCGGTCATCCCAGCCGGCTCGAACCGCATGTTGATGAACTTGCTGACGTACGCCTCCAGCGGCACGCCGTACTGCAGGCCGATCGAGATGGCGATCGCGAACGCGTCCATCACGCCCGCCAGGGTGGACCCCTGCTTCGACATCTTGATGAAGACCTCACCGAGACCGTCGTCCGGGTAGGAACCGGCGGTCAGATAACCCTCGGCCCCGCCGACGGAGAAGGACACCGTCCGCGACGGGCGGGTCTTCGGCAGCCGGCGGCGCACCGGTCGGTACTCGACCTCCACCGGGGCGGGTCCGACGGAGCCGGCGGTCCCGACCGCGTCTCCCGTGCCGACCCCGACTCCCGTGCCGGTCCGGGTGGCGGCCAGCTCGGCGGCCTGCTTCGCCCCCTTGACGTCGGTCAGCGGCTGGCCGACCTTGCAGTTGTCCCGGTAGATGGCGAGGGCCTTCAGGCCCAGCCGCCACCCCTCCAGGTAGATCTGCTCGACCTCGGCGACCGTGGCGGTCGACGGCATGTTCACCGTCTTCGAGATCGCGCCGGAGAGGAACGGCTGTACCGCGGCCATCATGCGGACATGGCCCATCGGGGAGATCGCGCGCTCCCCGATGGCGCAGTCGAACACCTCGTAGTGCTCCGGACGCAGGCCGGGAGCGTCGATGACGTGCCCGTACTCGGCGATGTACTCGACGATCGCCTCGATGGTCTCCTCGGGGTAGCCGAGCGCCTGCAGGGCCGCCGGGACCGTCTGGTTCACGATCCTCATGCTGGCGCCGCCGACCAGCTTCTTCATCTTCACCAGGGCGAGGTCCGGCTCGATGCCGGTGGTGTCGCAGTCCATCGCCAGACCGATCGTGCCCGTCGGGGCGAGCAGGCTGGCCTGCGCGTTGCGCCATCCGTGCTTCTCGCCGACGGTCTGCGCCCGGGCCCATTCCCGGGACGCGACGGCGAGGATCCGGGAGTCCTCGGCGTGCACGCTGCGCACCGCGTCGTTCGCGGCGGCATGCTTGCGCATCACCCGCCGGTGCGCGTCCGCGTTGCGGGCGAAGCCGTCGTAGGCGCCGACGATCCCGGCGAGTTCGGCGGAGCGCCGGTAGGCGGTGGCCGTCATCAGCGAGGTGATCGATGCGGCCAGCGCCCGGCCGCCGTCCGAGTCGTAGGCCCGGGCGCTGGCCATCAGCAGGGCACCGAGGTTGGCGTAGCCGATGCCGAGCTGCCGGTAGGCCCGGCTGACCCTGGTGATCTCCGGCGTCGGGAAGTCGGCGAAGCAGATCGAGATGTCCATCGCGGTAATGATCAACTCGACCGCCGCGACGAACGCCTCGGCGTCGAAGCTGCGGTCCGGGCGCAGGAACTTCAGCAGGTTCAGCGAGGCCAGGTTGCAGCTGGAGTTGTCCAGGTGCACGTACTCGCTGCACGGGTTGGAGGCGCTGATCCGGCCGCTCTCGGGGCAGGTGTGCCAGTCGTTGATCGTTCCGTCGTACTGGATGCCGGGATCGGCGCAGGCCCACGCGGCCTCGGCGATCGTGTGGAACAGCCCGCGGGCGTCCACCGTCTCCAGGACACGGCCGTCGAGGCGGGCCCGCAGGTCGAAGCCGCCGCCGTCGACGACCGCCCGCATGAACTCGTCGGTCACCCGGACGGAGTTGTTGGCGTTCTGGTATTGCACGGAGGCGATGTCGCGCCCGCCGAGGTCCATGTCGAAGCCGGCGTCCCGCAACGCCCGGATCTTGTCTTCTTCCCGGGCCTTCGTCTCCACGAACTCGACGATGTCGGGATGATCGACGTCGAGCACGACCATCTTCGCCGCCCGCCGGGTCGCGCCACCGGACTTGATCGTACCCGCCGAGGCGTCGGCGCCGCGCATGAAGCTCACCGGCCCGGAGGCGGTGCCCCCGGAGGACAGCAGCTCCTTCGAGGACCGGATGCGGGACAGGTTGAGCCCGGCCCCGGAACCCCCCTTGAAGATCAGCCCCTCTTCCCGGTACCAGTTCAGGATCGACTCCATGGTGTCGTCCACGGAGAGGATGAAGCAGTTGTGCACACGGAGGCCGGCGGAGAGGTACTCGCCGCTGTCGGTCTGGATGTCGTAGACCGGCATCGGCCCGCGCGGCTCAATGCGCTCGATCTGCAACCGCTTCACCGGCTTCGCGGCCTGGCCGGGCTGATCGAACGACGCCTCCAGCTTCGCGGCCTTCACCGGATCGAGGAAGCCGATCTCGTCCGCGAACGTCCGCCGGTCACCGGCGTTCTGAATGCCCAGGCTCCAGAGGTCGTGGCGGTCGGGTCGCGGATCCGCCTCGCGGCGTACCCGCGCGAAGATGCCGAACCGGGCGAGCAAACCCTGCACCCCGCGAATGAGGCCCTCGCTGATCATGTCCAGCCCGATCAGCGTCGAGCGCTCCCGGCGGGACACGTAGCCATCGGCCTGGAACAGGCTGCGCAGATAAGCCGCGACAACGGGTAGCGGAGCATCATACAGCCGGGTCGGCACAGTCATCGCCTCGATGGTCAGCGAGGCGTTCGTACCGGCGTACCGACCAACAAAACCGTCCGCCTGCAGCCGGCCCGCGAGCGCCGCCTCGGCGATCTCCCGTGAAGTGATCTCACCCTCGCCCGGGGCGATGGTGCGATGCCACTCGAGGGTGTCCCCGGCCCGCAGCGCGCCGGCGGGGACGAAGGCCCCGGCACCCGCGGAGGTGCTCCGCCACACCAGATGATCGGCGGTGACGTCGAGCGCGTGACCGGCCCTCGTCCAGATCCGCAGGACGTCCTTGACGCCGTTGGACTTGGTCGCGATCACCTGGGTCAGACCGTGCGCGTCGAAGACCTTCATCCCCACCGCGTCCGTCTCCACCAAGGCGCCGATGGGAACCAGACCGGATGGCGTGCTGACGAGGGCGTCATAGGGCTGGCACGCCGAGACCTGCTGCGGCGCGGGGGTTCCCACGTTGAACCAGACCGGCGAGTTGAAGCTGAAGACCTGGTGGAGCAGCATCCAGGTCAGTTCGTGCTCGAAGATCTCGGCGTCGGTGTCCGAGGCGAAGTAGCCGTGCTCGCGGCCGGCCGCGCCGTAGGCGTGCACGACCCGATCGATCAACTGCCGCAGCGACCACTCCCGCCCCGGCGTGCCGGGCGCCCCACGGAAGTACTTGCTGGTAACGATGTTGGAGGCGTTCACCGACCAGAACTGCGGGAATTCCACTCCCCGCTGCTCGAAGTTGACCGAGCCGTCCCGCCAGTTGGTCATGACGACGTCCCGGGACTCCCAGGTGACCTCGTCGTACGGGTGGACGCCGGCGGTGGTACGTGACCGCTGGATCTTCAACCCACTCGCTTTCGCCGCTGACCTGCTCGGCTTCGTGCCGCGGCTGTCGGTCATGACGCTCCTCGTCTTCACTCGTCAGCTTCAACCTTCAACAATGTGTTGTGGGCATCCCCGCCCCAGGCCGCAGCCAGTGGACGTCGGGACGGTGCGGGGCCGGACCTCGACGCACGGCGGTGCCCGCGGGGACGAGCACGCGCACGGCAAACACACGCACGGCGAACGGCACCAGCCAGGTCGAGCCGGGCCGCATGCGTGCCGTCCGGGAGGTCCGCGGTCCTCGCACGGCCGCGACGCGGGATGTCACCCGTCGCCGGCGGGACCGGGCCGGCACGGCGAGCCAGGGCGATGTATGACGCTTTCGGTCGAGCGGTCCCGGCCCTACCTGCTATGCACCTGCTGGGTGCCGATCACCGGCGAGACATCGACGGCGCCACGCGGGACCGGTCGTGCTGGTCCATCCCGCGTGGTGGGAGGTCCGGCGGCCTCGGAGCGCAACGCGGCGATCGCGGACTCGAAGTCAGTCAACGACTCGAAGGCCAGGTACACCGAGGCGAAGCGGAGATAAGCCACCTCGTCGAGCTCACGGAGCGGACCGAGGATCGCCCGGCCGATCGCCTCCGCGGGCACCTCCGCCGACCCCGACGAGCGGACGGCGTCCTCTACCCGCTGCGCCAGAAGCGCGAGATCATCATCCCGCACCGGCCGGCCCTGGCAGGCCTTGCGGACACCGGCGATGACCTTGGCCCGGCTGAACGGCTCGGCCGCCCCACTGCGCTTGCGAACCTGAAGGGACGCCTCCTCCATCGTAGTGAACCGGCGACCGCAGGACAGGCAGGACCGCCTGCGGCGGATCGCCGAACCCTCCTCGGCCTCCCGACTGTCAACGACGCGACTGTCCGGATGCCGGCAGAACGGGCACCGCACGCGCTACGCCTCCTTCGCCCGCGCCGGAGCCGACCGCCCCGGACCGGGGATGAGGGACACCGTTGAGGACCCGGCATCCACGCCGGACAGACCACCTTGTGGATGGACCGCCAGCTCCCCGCGGAAGACCTGTGGAACAACCTGTGGATGACTTACACCCCGGTAAGCACCAGATGTTGTGTCCAAGGTAGCGCACGGCCCCAGAGATGAGGACAGCACCCCCGTATGGTCCGTGTGGTCCGCATCGCACGTGGCACCGCACGTGGACGAAAGACGACGGTGCGCGAGAACCCTGCGCCGAGACACTCGTGGACCCGGGAAGCCGGGCGTCAGGGAAGGAGTAACGACTGGCCCGGGGCGATCAGTGGTGACCGCAGGTGGTTCAGCCGCATCAGCCGGTCCACCATGACCCGGGTGTCGGCGCTCTCGTCGAGCGCCACTGCCACCTCCCACAGCGTCTCCCCCGGCATGACCAGATGGTGCCGCGGCGCCTCCGCGGTATCCGGCCCGGCAATCGACACCCCAGGCATGATCATGATTGCTACCGCCACGACGACCGCCACGACGATCGATACCACCACCACCCGACCCCGCCGGGTCAGCCGGAGCGGCGGGGGTGCGGGCGGGCGACCCGGCGGCCGATGACCCACCCGGTCCCTGGCCATCGACAGGTCGACGACCCGCGCCCTGTGTGCGGATCCCACGGCACCCTCCCGTTCCGACGACACCGAACACCGAAGATCGAACCTTCGTTCGATCGAACGCGTGGTCGATTGTCGCATCGGGAACCGGAAACCGCCAGGGACACGCTCGAACAGACGTTTGAGATTCTGCGACCCGCCGGTTACCGTCGAGTCGGTCGGGTGTGAACCGGGCGGTTTCCCCCGGTCACGGACGGCGGCGAGTCGGTGGGTGACCGCTTCCGGAGCGGGACGGTCCGCCGTGCGGTCGCCGGCCGGCCGGTGGCCGCACGGCGGAAGAAAAACGCGACGAGGAGAGCGGTAAGCGATGACTAGCCAAGGCAGGGGTACGCGCCGGGGCGGAACCCGCGGCAACGTGCGAGCCTTTCCCGAAGGCCCCACGGACGCGGGCCTGACCCCCCGGCAGCGCAGGGTGCTGGAGGTCATCCGGGCCGCGGTGGAGCGGCGCGGATATCCGCCCAGCGTGCGGGAGATCGGTGAGGCGGTCGGCCTCACCAGCACCAGTAGTGTGGCTCACCAGCTCAAGGTGCTCGAGGAGAAGGGCTACCTGCGGCGGGACCCGAACCGCCCGAGAGCGATGGAGGTGCTGACCGTCGAGCACCCCCGGCAACGCGCGGATGTGGGCGCGGGCGCGACGACGGTGGCGGGCACGATTCCCATCGTCGGTGAGGCGGCGCCGGGCACCACCGAAGGAAGCAAGTCGGACGCGGCCTACGTGCCGGTGCTGGGCCGGATCGCCGCCGGTGGCCCGATCCTGGCCGAGCAGGCGGTCGAGGACGTCTTCCCGCTACCCAGGGAGATCGTCGGCGAGGGCACTCTGTTCCTGCTCCGGGTCGTCGGCGACTCGATGATCAACGCGGCGATCTGCGACGGTGACTGGGTGGTCGTCCGCCAGCAGCCGGTCGCGGACAACGGGGAGATCGTCGCCGCAATGATCGACGGGGAGGCGACGGTCAAGCGTCTGCGGGTTCGGGACGGCAAGATCTGGCTACATCCGGAGAACTCGGCCTTCGCCGACATCCCCGGTGAGGATGCGACCATCCTCGGCCGGATCGTGGCTGTGCTCCGCAGGGTTTGATGTGGATCGGCCGGCCGCCCGGCGGGCGGCCGGCCGGGTTGCCTCGCGTCTGATCGCTCCTGGGCTCAGGCCCGGTAGGCGTGCAGCTCCGCCGCGAGTCCCGAGGAAACCCGGGCGGACAGCCGGGTACCGGTCTCGGTGTGCTCCATCGTGAGCACCTCGCCGTTCGCGTGCACCCGGGAGACCAAGTCGCCCCGGGTGTAGGGCACGAGCACGCGCATCTCCACGTCGGGATGCGGCACCCGGGCACAGAGCGCGTCGACCAGCGCGGCCAGCCCCTCGCCCGTGCGTGCCGAGACGAACACGGCGTCCGGGGCGAGCTGGCGCAACCCCGCGACGACCGTCGGCTCCACGGCGTCCACCTTGTTGACGACGATCAGCTCGGGAACGCCGCCCGCGTCGATGTCGTTGAGAACCTCGCGCACGGCGGAGATCTGCGCGGCCGGCTCCGGCGATGATCCGTCCACAACGTGCAGGATGAGATCGGCATCGGCGACCTCTTCCAGCGTCGAGCGGAACGCCTCGACGATCTGATGCGGCAGATGCCGGACGAATCCGACGGTGTCGGTCAGGGTGAAGGCCCGGCCGTCCGGCAGGGTCGCCCGCCGCACGGTCGGATCAAGGGTGGCGAACAGCGCGTCCTCGACCAGGACACCCGCGCCGGTCAGCCGGTTGAGCAGCGACGACTTACCGGCGTTGGTGTAACCGGCGATCGCCACGCTGGGGACCTCACCCCGCCGCCGGGCGGAACGCTTGGTCTCCCGCACGGTCGTCATCGCGGCGAGCTCGCGGCGCAACCGCGCCATCCTGGCCCGCAGCCGCCGACGATCGGTCTCGATCTTCGTCTCACCGGGACCACGGGTACCGATGGGCGCCCGGCCGCCGCCACTGGCCGCGGCCCGCGACATCGACTCACCCCACCCACGCAGCCGGGGCAGCATGTACTGCAACTGCGCGAGCTCGACCTGGGCCTTGCCCTCGCGAGAGGTCGCGTGCTGGGCGAAGATGTCCAGGATGAGGGCCGTCCGGTCGATGACCTTTACTTTGACGACCTCCTCCAGCTGCCGCAGCTGACCCGGGGTGAGCTCGCCATCGCAGACCACCGTGTCCGCGCCGGTCGCCGCGACGACCTCGGCGAGCTCGCGGGCCTTGCCCGAACCGACGTAAGTCGCGGCATCCGGCCGGTCGCGACGCTGCACGAGCGCGTCGAGCACCACCGAACCGGCGGTCGTGGCGAGCGCCGCGAGCTCCGCCATGGAGCTCTCGGCCGACCGCGGGGAACCCGACGTCCATACGCCGATGAGGACGACACGCTCCAGCCGCAGCTGCCGGTACTCGACCTCGGTGACGTCGTCGAGCTCGGTGGCGAGACCGGGAACCCGCCGCAACGCGGCGCGATCCTCCAGGTCGAAACCGTCCCCAGAATCGTCGAAGAAGTTCGGCAGGTAAGACGAATCGGCTTCGGTCAGCTTGATGAGGGATCTGTCGAGAGTGGACGCATCGAAGGCGTCAGCAGGAAGTGTCATACCATCCGTTCTCAACGCGGCCCGCTACCGCACCATTCCGCGATCATTCCGTGCCGCTTGCTCCGGCCGGGCCCCACGACCCGGTGGCCCGAGGAGGATCCGCCGGACCGGAAGACCCTGCCGCACTCGTGGCGCGCCTCCCCCTCGTTTCCCGGCGAATCCCGTCGCCAACCAGGGTCCCACGTCACCACGTCGATCGCGAACCGTTTTGCCGCCCCGCCGACGTAGCCTCTGCGACGTGTACCACGAGTACCACGAAAGACGGGCCCACCGCCTCGCCGCGACGATCTGGGACAGCTCGGGCCGCCCGACTCCCCCTGGACACCCCCCGGACACCACGCGGACGACGGCGGACCGGCATCCGGACCGCACCGGACCCTCGGACCGCACCGAGCGCACCGAGCGCACAGGTGTGGTGGGCAGTCGGCGAGTGTTGCCGGACGGATGCATGGACATCATCTGGAGTTCCGACGCCAATCTGATCGTCGCGGGGCCGGACACGGCGGCGAAGCTGGTGCGCTGGGCACCAGGCGTGCGGCACGTCGGGCTCCGCTTCGACTCGGGCTCTGGACCATCCCACCTCGGAGTGGCCGCGGACGAACTGCGCGACCAACGCGTCCCGCTCGCCGACCTGTGGGGCGACGGACCGGCGCAGCGACTCGCCGAGCGGCTCGCCATGGCCGCTGATCCCCTGGTCGCATTCGAGTCGTCGATCGCCGCCCGGCCCGTTCACCCGGCGCTCGTGGACCGGTTGGTTCCCGCCGTTCTGGCGGGTGCCCGCGCCCGGGCGCCTGTGGACGACCTCGCGCGCACAGTCGGGCTGAGCGAACGCCAGCTGCTGCGTCGCTGCCGGCGTGTCTTCGGATATGGCCCGAAGACGCTCGCCAGGATCCTCCGGATGCAGGACGCCCTGCACGCGGCGCGGGCCGGCATCCCGTTCGCGGTCGTGGCGGCCGAGGCCGGCTACGCCGACCAGGCGCACCTCGCCCGGGAGGTACGCGCGCTCGCCGGAGTTCCGCCGACTCACCTCATCCGAAATGTCAACGTTCAGGACGAGCTGGACGTCTCGGTGTCGGATGTCGCGGATGTCGCGGCCGCTACGGGCAGTGGGGCGTAGAGGTCGACGTGGTTGCCGTCTGGATCGAGCACGACCGCGTACCGCTGGCCCCAGAAGGCGTCCCAGGGCGGAAGGTGGCCGGCGTGACCGGCGCCGACGAGGTCGGCGTAGACCTCGTCGACCTCGTCCGGCGTGTCGCAGGCGAAGGCCAGCCCGACCCGCGGCGAGCCGGTACCCGCCGACCAGCGCGGATCAAAGGATCGGATGGTCGCCTCGCTGTCGAACGCGAGGCGCGGACCGCCGGGCAGCTGCACCTCGACGTGCGGCTGGGCGTCGGCCCCGGCGGGCAGGTCGAGGCCGAGCCGGCGGTAGAACGCCAGGGACCGGGCCATATCAGCGACGATCACACCGGTCAGGGTGAACGATGGTGGCATGAGGGCACCGTAGGGCAGGCAGGCGGGCCGGGTCTTGCAGGAAACGGACACCTCACCCGACCGGGTCGTGGGCCTCCGCACGGCGCAGCACGCCGTCGAAGACCAGCTCGGCGGGCCCTCGCAACAGCACGGTCTCCGGCTGCCAGATCACGACCAGGCCGCCGCCGGGCACATCCACCTCGACCTCGACCGGCGCACCCGCCGGCCGGGCACCTCGCCGGGCCGCCCAGGCCACCGCGACCGCGCAGGCACCGGTGCCGCAGGACGCGGTCTCCCCGACCCCACGTTCGAACACCCGCATCGCCACCCCAGCCGGCCGGTCGACGACGATCTCCACATTCACCCCGTCCGGGAAGTCAACCGGGGAGAAGGACGGTGGTCGGGTCAGGTCGAGCCGACGCAGCCCGGCGACGTCCAGGTCGCCGGCGAAGCAGACCGCGTGCGGATTACCCATCGAGACCGCGGTCGCGGTGAAGTCACGATCGGCGACGGTGACCGGGGCCCCGGGTCCGTCGATGATCCGCGGCGGTCCCATGTCGACCGTGACGTCACCGTCCACCGCGGCCTCGACGAGCCGCAACCCGGCGCGGGTCGCGACGTGGAACCGTCCGGGCTGGGCGTATCCGGCGTCGACGAGGTAGCGGGCGAACACCCGGGCGCCGTTACCGCACATCTCGGCAACCGAACCGTCAGCATTGCGGTAGTCCATGAACCAGCGCGCCCGGCCGGCCAGACCGGCCGCCTCGGGAACCGCGGCGCAGAGCACCACCCGCAGCACCCCGTCGCCCCCGATGCCGGTCCGTCGGTCGCACAGCGCGCGCACCAGGTCCGCGGTGAGGTCGAGGTCCCCGTCGGGATCCGGCAGCAGGACGAAGTCGTTGCCCGTCCCGTGGCCCTTGACGAATCGCAGTTCCAGCTCGTCCCGCACGTCGCCGATCGTACGGGGGATGCCGCTCGGCACCTGACGACCGGGCTCCCGCGGCGGCGTCAGCCGGCTGCGGCCCGCGCCCACTCCCGCATCCGGTCGTCGGAATGCGACGGCTTGTACCAGCGGTCGGGCCGGCCTCGCCCGAGAGCGATCATCCGAGCGTCCTCCACCGGCACCGGCGGACAGAACACCGGTCCGATGGCGCGATCGCAGTCGAGATCCACCACCCGGGACGCCAGGCGCGCGGTGTCGACATCGTCGGCGACGACGGGCAGGCCGCGTTGGTGGGCAAGCCGGACGATGGCCGCGAGCACGGCCTCACCCTCGAGGTCCTTCATCGTCGCCCGCAGGAACAGACCGTCGATCTTGACGAGGTTCAACGGCAGCTGGTCGAGCACGGCCAACGAGCCCAGCCACGTGCCGAAGGACCCGACGGCGATCGCCACCCCGAGGGCACGCAGCCGGGTCAGCAACCGGGGCACCATCGGCGCGGCGAGTCCGAGGGTCTGCTCGCTGAACTCAAGGCCGATCGCCCCGGCCGGCAGCACCCGGCCCGAGACGAGCCGGTCGACCTCGGCCGCGAAGGCGAGGCTGGCAAGCTGGCGGCCATCGATGTTCACCCACAACCGGGGCGGGCGGATCGGCGTCCCGACCGCCATCCGATGCCAGGTGCGCGCCTCGGTCACGGCCATCCGCAGCACCCACTGGTCCACCTGATGGACGAGGCCCGCGGCCGCGGCGATCGGCATGAAATCCGCCGGACCCAGCACCCCGCGTTCCGGGTGCAGCCACCGCGGATGGGCCTCCATCCCCGGCACCGACCCGTTGCGCAGGTCGACCTCCGGTTGGAAGTGCAGCCGCAGAGAACCATCGTCGAAGGCGGCATAGAGCGCGGGGACGAGAGTCAGGTCGGGTGGGGTACCAGCATCGTCGGGTGGGGTACCAGCATCAGAGGTGGGCGCGGTCACATCGATCTCTCCAGACGCCGTGCGGGACCGGCCGCCGCGCACCGGTCACCGGCGACGCCGCGCATTGGCGGCGGCCCGATCGACCCCGACCCGGTCGGCCGATCACCCGTCAGAGCGAACCCACCAGCCGTCGCACCTGGGTGACATCTGGTTGGTCCAACCAGGCTATCCGGTTATCCCGCCGGAACCAGGATCTTTGTCGACGGGCAAAGCGCCGCGTCGCCGTAATTGTGGCGAGCTTGGCCTGTTCGGCGGAGTCCATTGCGCCGTCGAACCAGGCCAGAACCTGGGCATATCCCAGTGCGCGAGACGCGGTTCGGCCTTCCCGCAGGCCGCATTCCACCAACCTTCGCACTTCGTCAGGAAAACCAGCACCCCACATTTTCTCCACCCGGTCCGCAATCCGTTGGTCGAGATCGGGGCGATCCACGCCGATCTGCACGACCTCATAGACCGAGCGGTGCTCCGGCAGGGTGGCCGTGAAGGTTCCGGTGAGCTCGACGACCTCCAGGGCACGCACGATCCGCCGGCCGTTGCTGGGCAGGATCGCCGCGGCGGCCTGCGGCGCCCGCGCGGCCAGCCGGTCGTGCAGCGCCGGGGCGCCGACGCGGGCCAGTTCCTCCTCCCACCGCGCCCGGACGCCCGGATCGGTCCCCGGGAAGGCAAGATTGTCAAGAACCGCGCGGACGTAGAGCCCGGAACCGCCGACCAGCACCGGAATGCGCCCGGCGGCGAGCAGGCCGTCGATTATCCGGCGGGCGTCCGCCTGGAAGCTCGCGACGTCCGCGGGATGCGTCACGTCCCACACGTCGAGCAGATGGTGGGGCACCCCGCGACGCTCCGCCTCGGGAACCTTGGCGGTACCGATGTCCATCCCACGGTAGAGCTGCATCGAGTCCGCGTTCACCACCTCGCCGCCGAGGGCGAGCGCGATCTCGATGCCGAGGTCACTCTTGCCGCCGGCGGTCGGCCCCACGACCGCCACCACCGGTCCCCGGCGCGGTTCCTCCTGCCCGTTCATCCTCGCTCGGCAACATCCCGTGTCCAGAGGGCAACCAGATAGCCGACACCATACGGCGCGTCGTCATACCGGAGGTCACTGTTCCATGACCCCGGGCCCAGGGACCCCGGGCCCGGGGACGCCGGGCCCGGGCCGTCCCGGGTCGCGGCGAGCAGGGCGCCGGCCAGGACCTGCCAGGACGCCCGGCCCGCGGCGAGCAGCTCCCGGGCCAACCCCGGGTCCAAGGCGAGCAGGCCGGCCGGATCCCCTGCGGCCAGCGCCGCGGCGGCGGTCGCGTCGAACGCCGCGGCCCGTGGGTCCAACCCGCCGGGAGCCTTCAGCGTGCGACAGGCCGAGCCGTCGCCCATCACGAGCAGGGCGAGGCGCTCCTGCGGAGCGGAGCCCGCGACCAGCCGCGATCCGAGTGCGACGGCCCCGTCCGGGGAGATCTCCGCGGGCACCCCGACGGCGGTGCGGGCGCCGGGCCAACCGACGACGCCCAGCAGCCAGGCGCCGATCGTGATCGACAACGGTAGAGCGGGCGACGACAGGACGGACGACGGCTCGGGGGCCGGCGCGGTCGGGCCAAGATCCACCCGGAGATCCACCCCGAAGCCGGCCAGCGACCCGGACGCGGCGGGGCCGTAGGACACCTCGGTCGCCGCGTCACCCACCACCACGATCGTGTCCGGCTCGGCGGCACACAGCAGGCGCACCGCGTCCACCGCGACGGCCCGCGCCTCGACCGGCTCACCACGGCCGACCTCGGGAACCAGCAACGGAGGATGAGGACAGACCGCGGCGGCGACGAGGGTCATCGACGTACCGGAGTACAGCAGGCGTCCGCGCCGGCCGACGCCGCGTCGGCCGACGCCGGGCCGACGGGATCGGGCGAGGACGGCCGCAGGGACGGGATGCCCAGGGTGACGATCGGCCGTCCGTCTGCCGGCTGCTGCGCGGCTGCCGCACCGCCACCGTCACCGTCACGCCCGAGCGCCCACGCGTCCCCCGCACGGGTCGCCCGGTGGGACCGCAGGGGGCCGTCGGCGGTGAGGTGATGGGGTGCTGCCCGCGTCACCACCGTCTCGACGACGTCGCCCGGGCGCACCGTAGGCGCGACCGCCACCGCGACCGCGGGCGCGGCGCCGCCCGCCCTCGGGCCCGAGCCGGTGGACGAGCTCGCGGCCTCGTCCGCGCGGAAGTGCACGAGCCGTCCGTCCCGAGCCCGGCCGGACATCCGGCCGGTGGCGCCGTCCTTGCGCCCCTCCCCCTCCGAGACCAGCACCTCGACCCGCCGGCCGACCAGGGCCCGGTTCTCCGCCCAGGAGATCTCGTCCTGCAGGGCCACCAGCCGGGTATACCGGTCGGCCACGGTCGCCCGGTCCACCTGGGCGTCCATGGTCGCTGCCGGGGTGCCCGGGCGAGGCGAGTACTGGAAGGTGAAGGCGCCGGAGAACCGGGCCGCCCGCACCACGTCGAGGGTATCGGCGAAGTCCGCCTCGGTCTCGCCAGGGAAGCCGACGATGATGTCGGTGGTGATGGCCGCGTCGGGCATGGCCGCCCGCACCCGCTCGACAATGCCGAGGAAACGGTCCCGACGGTACGAGCGGCGCATGCGGCGCAGCACGGTGTCCGACCCGGACTGCAACGGCATGTGCAGCTGGTGGCACACGTTCGAGGTGGTCGCCATGGCCTCGATGACGTCGTCGGTGAAGTCGCGCGGATGCGGTGAGGTGAATCGGACACGTTCGAGACCGTCGACGCGACCGCAGGCGGCCAGCAGCTTCGCGAAGGCACCGGGATCGCCCAGCGAGCGCCCGTAGGAGTTGACGTTCTGTCCCAGCAGTGTGATCTCCAGGGCGCCCTCCGCGACCAGGGCCTCGACCTCGGCGAGCACGTCGCCCGGCCGGCGGTCACGCTCGCGGCCACGCAGGCTGGGGACGATGCAGAAGGTGCAGGTGTTGTCACATCCCACGCTGATGCTGACCCAGGCCGAGTGATGGCTGGCCCGCCGGGTCGGCAGGGAGCTCGGGAAGACCTCCAGGGCCTCGGCGATCTCGACCTGGGCCGCCGCGTTGTGCCGCGCGCGCTCCAGCAGCACGGGCAGTCGGTGCAGGTTGTGCGTGCCGAAGACCACGTCAACCCAGGGCGCCCGGTCGAGGATCGCGGCCCGGTCCTTCTGGGCGAGGCAGCCCCCGACCGCGATCTGCATGCCCGGATGGCCCTTCTTCACCGGGACTAGCTGGCCGAGGTTGCCGTACAGGCGGTTGTCGGCGTTCTCCCGCACCGCGCAGGTGTTGAACACGACCACATCCGCCTCGCCGCCGGGATCGACCGGGGAGTAGCCGGCGGATTCCAGCAGCCCACAGAGCCGTTCGGAGTCGTGGACGTTCATCTGGCACCCGAACGTGCGGACCTCGTAGCTGCGGCCGTTCACCCGACCAGCCTACGGCGCGTGCACCGGGCCGTAGCCGGGTCCGGGGTCGAGTCTGGGGTCTGGGCTGGGTTGGGGTCTGGGCTGGGTTGGGGTCTGGGCTGGGTTGGGGTCTGGGCTGGGTTGGGGTCTGGGCTGGGTCCGGCGGGGACGGGATCGCGTCGCGGGCCGCCTCTCCTGCGGGGCCGGGACCCTCCCCGTCGGGAGCTGAGGCGCCCCACCCCGGCCTGGACACCGCCCGAGATATCAGGCAACACCCCGCTCGATATATTTGCATAGCTGCAGGGATACTATTCTCGAATGTTCCCGTCAGTGCGCCGAAATCCGCGCGAGACGACCGCTCCAGCTGTCGGCTCCACGACTGATCCGCGCGCCTGGCCGTTCCATCATGAGGCCGCCGGGACGCTCGGCCCAACACCACACCGCCATTGTGTCGGGAGGTCGACATGCCTTTGGTGACTCTGGAAGGCGTCGGGAAGTCGTTCGGCGACAACCGGGTCCTGGCCGACGTCGACCTGTCCGTCGAGGCGGGCGAGGTCGTCATCATCATCGGGCCCTCGGGGTCGGGGAAGTCGACCCTGTGCCGCTGCGTCAACCGGTTGGAAACGATCGACGAGGGCCGGATCCTCTTCGAGGGCCGTCCCCTGCCCACGGAGAGCCGTGAGCTCGCCCGGATGCGATCACGGGTTGGAATGGTGTTCCAATCGTTCAACCTCTTCGCGCACAAGACGGTGCTCGAGAACGTCACCCTGGGACCGGTCAAGGTCCTGGGGCACAACCGCTTGCAGGCCCGCGCCCGGGCCCAGGAACTACTGGAACGCGTGGGGATCGCCGACAAGGCGGACCGGTTGCCCCGCCAGCTCTCCGGCGGCCAGCAGCAGCGCGCCGCCATCGCCAGGGCGCTGGCGATGGATCCCGTGCTCATGCTCTTCGACGAACCGACCTCGGCGCTCGACCCAGAGATGATCTCCGAGGTGCTGGACGTGATGAGGTCGCTGGCCACCAGCGGCATGACCATGATCGTCGTCACCCACGAAATGGGATTCGCGCGCTCCGCCGCGGACCGGGTGGCCTTCATGGCGGACGGTCGCATCCTCGAGATCGCCCCGCCGGAGAGTTTCTTCGCCGCGCCGCGGACCGAGCGCGCCCGGGACTTCCTGGCCCGGGTCCTGCAGCACTGAACCTCCACCGACCCGACCCGGTCACGCCCACCGCCCACCGCGCCGCCGGCACCCGGAGGCACACCACCAGGCACGCACCACCAGCAGGCACGCACCACCAGCAGGCACGCACCACCAGAGGGACGCAGTTCCTCAGGGGGACACACACCACCCGACGCCAGATCACCTGCTCCGGACCCGCGGTCCGGAGCACTGCGAGAGGATCGGTCATGCGTACACCGTTCAGCCGGACGCGACGCCCCGCCGCCGGGCATCCCAACGGGAGCTCCGGCGGGATGTCACGCGAACGCCGCCGCAGGCGCGGCGGCGCGCTCCTCGCCGGCGCGACGCTGCTCGCCGCCCTCGGACTGAGTGCCTGTGGGAGCAGCGGCGATGACACCTCGACACCCACCCCCTCGGTGACCTTCACCGCCGGCACCACCATGGCCCGGCTGCACGACGCCGGAAAGATCATCATCGGGACGAAGTTCGACCAGAACCTGTTCGGGCTGAAGAACCTCAGCGGCCAGCCCGAGGGCTTCGACGTCGAGATCTCGAAGATCGTCACGGATGCCCTGGGCATCCCGCGCGACAAGGTCTCCTACGTGGAGACAGTGTCGGCCAACCGTGAACCCTTCATCCAGCAGGGCCGGGTCGACCTCGTGGTGGCCACCTACACAATCAACGACAAACGAAAGAAGGTCGTCGACTTCGCGGGGCCGTACTACGTCTCCGGCCAGTCCATCATGGTCTCGAAGAACAACACCGACATCACCGGCAAGGACACCCTTGCCGGCAAGAAGGTGTGCTCGGTCAGCGGATCCACGCCGGCCGAGAACATCCGCCGGGTGGCGCCCACCGCCCAGCTCGTGCTGTTCGATGTGTACAGCAAGTGCGCCGACGCGTTGAAGAACGGTCAGGTCGACGCGGTCACCACGGACAAGGGCATCCTGCTGGGTCTCGTCGACAAGGACCCTGACGCCTTCAAGGTGGTGGGTGGCACCTTCACGAAGGAGCCCTACGGCATCGGCCTCAAGAAGGGTGACGACGCGTTCCGGAACTTCATCAACGACACGCTCGAGGCCGCTTACAAGGACGGGCGCTGGGAGAAGGCGTACACCTCGACCCTCGGCAAGGTGGAGCCGACCGTGCCCACTCCCCCGGCCGTCGACCGGTACACGTCCTGATCCGCTCCGCGGGTCGAGGGCCGTTGAGCGGCGGCCGTTGACCGGTAGCAGGTGATCGATATCAGGTGACCGGCACCGGCTGAACGGCATCCGCCGATCATCGCTCGGGGCACGACCGGTCGGCCTCACCCGCGCCGACCGGTCGTCCACCCGCCACCGCATGAGGGAGGACAGCGATCGACGCCGTCATCGACAACCTCGACATCTTCGCCGAGGGCTTCCGCCGGACGGTCGGGCTAAGCCTGTTCGCGTCCGTGGCTGCGCTGATCCTCGGTACCGTCCTCGCGGCGATGCGGGTCTCCCCCGTGCCCCCGCTGCGCTGGACCGGCACCGCCTACGTGCAGACGGTCCGCAACACCCCGCTGACCGTCGTGTTCTTCTTCGTGGTGTTCGTCCTGCCACAGCTGGACATCGTCTTCTCGTATTTCACGTTCGCGGTGGTCGCGCTCTCGATCTATCACGCCGCGCTGGTCTGCGAGGCGGTGCGTTCCGGGATCAATGGGGTCGACCTCGGTCAGGCCGAAGCGGCTCGTGCGCTGGGCCTGACCTTCTCCCAGACACTACGAATGATCATTCTTCCGCAGGCGTTCCGCAACGTGCTGCAACCGCTGGGCAGCGTGGTGAGCGCACTGATCCGCAACACCTCGATCGCCGCGGCGTTCGGCGTCCAAGAGCTGACCGGCATGGTCCAACGGCTCACGACCGCCAATCCGGACGCGGTGATCGCCGTGCTGCTCGGCGGCGTGGTGGCATACTTGATCCTCACCGTGGTGCTGGCAGCCGGGCTGTCCCTGGCCGAACGACGGGTGGCGAGGGCGCAATGAGCACCGAGATCATCCTGGCCGATCCACCGGGTCCGCGTGGTCGGCGTCGCATCCTGATCGCGAGCGTGGTGGCCGCCGCTGTCCTCGTCGGGCTGGTCACGCTGGCGGTGCTCCGCCTCGCCGACTCTGGCCAGCTCGACGGCAAGCGCTGGAGTGTCTTCGTCGATCAGCCGGCGCTACGCACCCTGCTGTGGAACGGGCTGCTCGACACGCTGCGCGCCGCGCTGACCGCGATGCTGTTCGCCTCGGCGGTGGGGACCCTGCTTGCCCTGGCCCGGCTGTCCCGGCGCCGGGCGGTACGCATCCCGGCCACGCTGCTGGTGGAGCTGTTCCGCAGCCTGCCCGTCCTGATGCTCATCCTGTTCGCCTACCTCGGTCTGCCGGCGCTCGGCTGGCGGCTCTCGGCGTTCTGGGCCCTGGTCATCGGGCTGACCGCCTACAACGGGGCGGTGCTCAGCGAGATCTTCCGCGCCGGGATCCAGTCGGTCGACCGGGGGCAGACGGAGGCCGCGGCGGCGGTCGGGCTGCGGCCGGTCCAGATCTTCCGCCTCATCCAGTTTCCCCAGGCGATCCGGCGGATGAGCCCGACGCTGGTGAGCCAGCTGGTGACGTTGCTCAAGGACACCTCGCTGGGCTACGTCATCGCCTACAGCGAGCTGCTGCGGTCGGGGCGCGGGGCGGTCGAGTATCTGGGCAGCAGGTACGCCCTGCCCATTTACACCGTCATGGCGGTGATGTACATCGTCACCAACGGGTTGCTGTCGCTGCTGGCCCGATGGCTGGACCGCAGCCAGGACCGCCGCCTCGGCGGCCGCGTTCCGGCTCAGCGGGCGGTGCCCACCGCACGGGTCTCGCGCACGACGGTCACCCGGATCTGACCCGGATAGGTGAGCTCCTCCTCGATCTGCCTGGCGACGTCCCGGGCGAGCAGATGGGCGGCGAGATCGTCGATCTCCTCGGGCACGACCATGACACGCACCTCCCGGCCGGCCTGCATGGCGAACACCTTGTCGACACCCGGACGGTCACCGGCGATCTGCTCGATGCGCTCGAGCCGTTTCACATACGACTCCAGGCTGTCGCGGCGGGCGCCAGGCCGGCCACCGGAGATCTGGTCGGCGGCCTGGGTCAGCACCGCGCAGATCGAGCGGGGTGCGACCTCGTTGTGATGGGCCTCGATCGCGTGCACGACCTGCTCGTCCTCACCGTAGCGACGGGCCACATCCGCCCCGATCAACGCGTGAGAGCCCTCGATCTCGTGGGTGAGCGCCTTGCCGAGGTCGTGCAGCAGAGCCGCTCGTTTCGCGAGTGGAAGCGGCATGCGCAGCTCGGCGGCCATGATTCCGGCGAGGTGGGCGCTTTCGATCAGGTGCGCGAGCACGTTCTGGCCGTAGCTGGTTCGGTAACGCAACTGGCCCAGCAGGTTAACCAGCTCGGGGTGCATCTCGGAGATGCCGGTCTCAAGCAGGGCGTCCTCGCCCGCCCGCACGCACCGCTCGGCCACCTCGAGCTGGGCGCGGGCGTACTCCTCCTCGATGCGGTGCGGATGGATCCGGCCGTCGGACACCAGAGCCGCCAGCGTGATGCGACCGACCTCGCGACGCACCGGATCGAAGCAGCTCAGCAGCACCGCCTCGGGCGTGTCGTCGATGAGCACGTTGACCCCGGTGACGGACTCGAAAGCCCGAATGTTGCGCCCCTCCCGCCCGATGATCCTGCCCTTCATCTCATCGCCGGGAAGATGCAGGACCGTCACGACGGACTCGGTGGTCTGGTCGGACGCGACCCGTTGGATGGCGGTGGTCACGATCCTGCGGGCGCGTTCCTCACCCTCCTCCTCGGCCCGGGCCTCGATCTCGCGGACCGTCAGCGCCGCCTCCCGCCGGGCCTCCTGCTCGATGACGGCGATCAGCTCTCCCCTGGCCTGCCCGGCGGTGAGCCCGGCCACCTGCTCCAGCGCGGCATGACGGGCACGTTCGAGGTCGGCCACCTCGGCCGTCCGACGGGTCAGGTCGTTCTCCCGGTCGAGCAGGTCGCGGTCGCGGTCCGCCAGCCGGCGACCATGATCGTCGAGGCTGGCCATCCGGTCCTCGACGCGCTGTTCCCGGGCGGCTATCGCAACCTCCCGGCTCTGCAGTTCCGTCCGCCAGGCCTGCTGCTCACCGTCGAACGCCGCCCGAGTCGCGGCGATCTCGGTCCGGGCGGCCTCCTGCTCGGCGCGGACGGACTCTCTCGCCGCGGCCTGGACTCGCGAGGTTTCGACCGCCGCCTCGGCGAGCATCCGCTCGCGCAGTAGGGCGACATCCTCCTCGCCGCGCCGCCGGATCTCGGCGGCATCCCGCTCAGCCCGCGCCAACCGTTCCGCCGCCTCCCGTTCGGCTCGGGCCACAATCTGCGCCGCCTCCTCCGCGCTACCACCATGAGCCGCGCGGAGGCCGCCGTCGGAGCGACCGGCGGTCACCGCCGAATCCCCGGTCCGCGCGGCGGTGCCGTCCCGATCGGCGGGTGAGTCGGCGTCCGTCGTGGCCGGAGCACCGGAACCCTCCCAAGGGGCGGGCAGGACCCGGACCGTCGGCTCCTCGTCAAAGTCCGCCGGACCCGTCACGTCCCCGACGCCCCGGGCGGCCGGGGTTCGGGGCACCACCGGAGCGGGGTCGGGTACCTTGTCGACCCGGGTCGCCCGGACCAACCGCGCCACGGCGAGGATCAGAACGCTCAGGACAACAAGTACGAGTGACAACAGGACGACGAGGACGCCCTCCATCGCTGCTCCCTCCGCTTCCGTCGGACCCGCACAGGCGGGCTGGAGCGGCGAAGGACCCTCGTCTCGGCACGATCACAGCCGTAGAGGGGCAGCACGCGGATTACGCCATTGCGATATGGAGCCCGGACGGCCTCCCGAACCGGCCAATCCAACGTCGACCGGCCGGCGGGCATACCGCCTTCGAGCACCCACGCGCAGCGGCTGCCTCCGTGTGAGTTGGACGAGCTATCAAGACCGCGTCGCCGCGGGAGTCCTGTCACCTTTCAAGAAAGACTAGGTCTCGCACAATCCCTGGTCAAGAAATAAGGGCACATTGACGGCCCAGGCTCAATCTCCCCACCACTCACACCGAGCCGTCGTCTTCGTCGCCATCGACCACCCAGCCCATCCGACCTCCGCCGTCGGGCCCCTGAGCGACCTGCTCGCTCACGACCCGGACCGCCAGTTCGACCGGATAGCCCTTTCGGGTCAGCATGGCGAGGAGCCTTCGGGTACGAACCTGCTCGGGCAGGCGGTCCATCGACCGCAGCCGACGAAGGACGAGCTCGCGGGCGCTCTCCTCCTCGTCGTCCGCTCCGACCAGCGCCATGGCGGCCTCGACGGTGTCCGGATCCACTCCCCGCTTACGCAGCTCTGTGGCCAGGGCCTGCCTACCCAGCCCACGACGGGCCCGAGCGGAGGAGACGAAGGCGGCAGCGAAGGCCTCGTCGTCGATTAGACCGACGGCGGCCAACCGGTCGAGGACCACAGCGGCGATCTCATCGGTGACCCCCCGTCGCCGCATGGTCGCCGCAAGCTCCGCTCGGCTCCTCGCTCTGGTCGCCAGCTGATGCAGACAGATCTCCCGCGCGACCGAGATCGGATCCTTCGGCCGCGGCCCCCCGTCCACCACGACCACCGTCCGGGCGAATGACGGACCGGCCGCGGCATTCCCCGGATCTGCTCCTGCCATCGGCTACAGATCGACCGGAACGGGCGCCACGGCATCGGATTCGAGACTGGGCAGGATGCCGAGCTTCTCCTTGATCTTCTTTTCGATCTCGTTGGCCAGATCGGGGTTGTCCCGCAGAAAAGACCGGGCGTTCTCCTTGCCCTGGCCGAGCTGATCGCCGTCGTAGGTGTACCAGGCACCGGACTTACGAATAATGCCGTGCTCGACACCCATGTCGATCAGGGAACCCTCCCGACTGATACCGCCTCCGTAGACGATGTCGAATTCGGCGGTCCGAAACGGCGGCGCCACCTTGTTCTTCACCACCTTGACGCGGGTCCGGTTACCCACGGCCTCCGTGCCGTCCTTGAGAGTTTCGATACGACGGACATCGAGGCGCACCGACGCATAGAACTTCAGTGCCTTACCACCGGTCGTGGTCTCCGGGGAGCCGAACATCACCCCGATCTTCTCGCGCAACTGGTTGATGAAGATCGCGGTCGTACCGGAGTTCGCCAGCGCCGCGGTCATCTTGCGCAGGGCCTGGGACATCAGGCGGGCCTGGAGGCCGACGTGACTGTCCCCCATCTCGCCCTCGATCTCGGCCCTCGGGACCAGCGCGGCCACCGAGTCGATGACGATGATGTCCAGCGCGCCAGACCGGACGAGCATGTCCGCGATCTCCAACGCCTGCTCGCCGGTATCAGGCTGGGAGACCAGCAGACCGTCGGTGTCGACGCCGAGCTTTCCCGCGTACTCGGGGTCGAGCGCGTGCTCGGCGTCGATGAACGCCGCGATACCACCAGCCGCCTGCGCGTTCGCCACCGCGTGCAGGGCGACGGTCGTCTTCCCGGACGACTCCGGGCCGTAGATCTCAATGATGCGCCCCCGCGGCAGCCCGCCGATGCCGAGCGCGACATCCAGAGCAATCGAACCGGTGGGGATGGCCTGGACCGGCGGCCTGGTGTCGTCCCCCAACCGCATGACCGATCCCTTGCCGAACTGCTTGTCGATCTGCGCCAAGGCGTTATCCAACGCCTTCTCACGGTCGAGTCCTGCCATTGGAGTTACTCCATGCTGAGGTCGTCGAGTCTTGGCCACGAGGATGACGTTAGGCCGTGGGTCCGACAGTTTCGAGAGTCGAGGATGATCTGTGGACAAGTAGCCGCACGAGGACGACTCTAGACGAACATGCGTTCGACGACCCGACGACACGCCGGACGGTGGCTCAGCGCTCCCGCGCCGGCACATCGAACTCCTCGCACACGGCCCGCCAGACGGTCTTGGCATCGTCACCACGGGCCAGGGCCACCTCGACCGTCGCGCCACCGAGACCGGGCAGCACATGATCACGCGCAAACGACTCCGCGTACGCGGAACCGAACCGTGTGTTCATCTTCGCCCAGAACTCGGTCAACCGCACTTCGCCAGTGTGCACCGTCCGGACGGGACGGGACCACCCAAGGGGGTCCTGGTCGGGGATCCCCACCGGGGGTCCCCACCGGCGGAACCGCGGCCACGGGAAGCACGACCGCGGGAAGCACGACCGGGTCGAGGCCGGGCCCCACGGCGGGCCCGTCATGAACCACACCGGCGGAAGGTTGTCGGTCCCTCGACGCAGACTGGTCAACGTGCCCAGCTTCGCTTCCCCCGATCCGCCGGATCCGCTCACGGCGTTCTCCGCCCCGACCCGGAGCTGGTTCGGCGCGGCCTTCACCGCCGCGACCCCCGCCCAGCGGGGCGCGTGGGAGGCGATTCGCACCGGCGGCAACGCGCTGGTCGTCGCACCCACGGGTTCGGGGAAGACACTGGCCGCCTTCCTGTGGTCGCTGGACACCCTGGCCCGCTCGGCGCCGCCGGCCGAGCCCACCCGGCGCTGCCGGGTGCTGTACGTCAGCCCACTCAAGGCGCTGGCCGTCGACGTCGAACGGAACCTGCGGGCACCGCTCGCGGGGATACGCTCCGCCGCGCAACGGCTCGGTCTGCCCCAGCCGGACGTGACCGTGGGTCTGCGGTCGGGCGACACCCCCGCCGCCGAACGACGCGGTTTCGGCACCCGGCCCCCCGACGTCCTGATCACCACCCCGGAGTCGCTCTTCCTCATCCTCACCAGTGCCGCGCGGGAGTCGCTGCGCGGCGTCCGGACAGTGATCGTCGACGAGGTCCACGCGGTGGCGGGCACCAAGCGCGGCGCCCACCTCGCGCTGAGCCTGGAGCGTCTGGACGCCCTGCTGGACACCCCGGCCCAGCGGATCGGCCTGTCCGCCACGGTGCGGCCGGTCGAGGAGGCCGCCCGATTCCTGGGCGGAACGGCCCCGGTGGCGGTAGTCCGCCCGCCCGCGGCCAAGACCCTCCAGATCGACGTCGTGGTGCCGGTCGAGGACATGACCCAGCTCGGCGGACAGCTCCTCGACGGGTCCCCGGACGGCTCGGCGGCCTCCGCCCCGCACCGAGCGTCGATCTGGCCGGCGGTCGAGCAGCGTGTCCTCGACCTCGTGTTGGCTCATTCCGCCAGCATCGTCTTCGCCAACTCGCGCCGGCTCGCGGAGCGACTCTGCGCCCGGCTGAACGAGCTGTACGCCGAGCGGCTCGCCGCGGCCACCGCCGCGGACGAATCCGTGGCCGGGGACGGGCCGGGGGAAGCCGGCCGGACGTCCCCCGCGGCGCTGATGGGCGCCTCGGGCCAAGGCGGCGGCACGGCGGGCTGGCCGGAGATCGCGCGGGCCCACCACGGCAGCGTGAGCCGCGAGCAACGGGCCGGAATCGAGGAGGATCTCAAGGCTGGCCGGCTGCCCGCGGTCGTCGCGACCTCCAGCCTGGAACTCGGCATCGACATGGGAGCCGTCGACCTGGTCGTGCAGATCGGGTCCCCGCCGAGCGTCGCCGCCGGGATGCAGCGCACCGGCCGCGCGGGCCACCAGGTCGGCGCCGCCAGTCGCGGCGTCATCATCCCGAAGCATCGCAGCGACCTGCTCGAATGTGCCGTGGTCGCCGAGCGGATGCGCTCGGGGGCGATCGAGCGGCTGCGGTACCCGCGCAACCCCCTCGACGTGCTGGCGCAGCAGATCGTGGCAATGACGGCGATGGAGGACTGGCACGTTGACGAGCTCGGCGCGCTGGTCCGGCGCACCGCGACGTTCGCGACGCTGCCGACCTCCGCCTTCGAGGCGGTCCTGGACATGCTCGCCGGCCGCTACCCCTCCGACACGTTCGCCGAGCTGCGCCCCCGCATCACCTGGGACCGCGTCACCGGGATCCTCACCGCCCGCCCGGGCGCCCAGCGGCTCGCCGTGACCAGCGGAGGCACCATTCCCGACCGGGGCATGTTCGGCGTCTTCCTCGTCGGGGAGCGCTCCAGCCGGGTCGGGGAACTCGACGAGGAGATGGTCTACGAGTCGCGGGTCGGCGACGTGGTGCTCCTCGGCTCATCCAGCTGGCGCATCGAGGAGATCACCGCCGACCGGGTCCTGGTGACGCCGGCTCCGGGACGGCCCGGCCGGCTCCCCTTCTGGCATGGCGACGCCCCAGGCCGACCCGCCGAACTCGGCCGCGCGCTCGGCGCGTTCCTGCGCGAGATCACCAGGTTGCCGGCGCAGGCGGCGGCCGACCGCGTCCGGGCCGCCGGCCTCGACGATCGGGCCACCGCCAACCTGCTGCGCTACCTCGACGAGCAGAAGGCTGCCGTCGGCCGTCTCCACGACGATCGGACGATCGTCGTGGAGCGTTTCCGGGACGAGATCGGCGACTGGCGCCTGGCGGTGCACTCCCCGTTCGGTGCTCCGGTGAACGCGCCCTGGGCGCTCGCCCTGGGCGCCCGGCTGCGCGAGCGGTACGGGGTCGACGTCCAGATCATGCACACCGACGACGGCATCGTCGCCCGGATCCCGGATGCCGCCGAGCCGCCCGGCGCCGATCTCGCGCTGTTCGAGCCGGACGAGATCGACGCGATCGTACGGGCGGAGATCGGGAGCAGCGCCCTGTTCGCCAGCCGGTTCCGCGAGTGCGCCGGGCGGGCCCTGCTGCTGCCCCGCCGGACCCCGGGGCGGCGGACCCCGCTGTGGCAGCAGCGCCAGCGCAGCGCAGCGCTGCTGTCCGTCGCCGCGACGTTCGCCAGCTTCCCCGTCGTGCTGGAGACCATGCGAGAGTGCCTGCAGGACGTGTTCGACGTTCCGGCGCTCGCGGAGCTGATGCGCGAGGTGTCGGCCCGCACGCTGCGGGTGGTGGAGGTGGAGACGCCGTCCCCGTCTCCGTTCGCCTCCGCCCTGCTGTTCGGCTACGTCGCCGCCTTCATGTACGACGGGGACGTACCGTTGGCCGAACGCCGGGCGCAGGTGCTGTCGCTGGACAGCTCCCTGCTGGCCGAGCTCCTCGGCGAGGCGGACCTGCGGGAGCTGATCGATCCAGCGGCGCTCGCGCAGGTCGCCGCCCAGCTCACGCGGCTCGCCCCGGACCGCCACGCCCGCGATGTCGAGGGAGTGGCCGACCTGCTGCGAATGCTCGGTGACCTCACGACCGAGGAGGCGGTCGCCCGGGGTGCCACCCCGGGCTGGCTCGCCGAGCTCGAACAGACCCGCCGGGCCCTGCGGGTCCGTATCGCCGGCGAGGAGCGGTGGGTCGCGATCGAGGACGCCGGCCGGCTGCGCGACGCCCTGGGCGTACCGCTGCCGGTGGGAGTTCCCGACGCCTTCACCGAACCGGTGCGTGACCCTCTCGGCGACCTGATCTCCCGCTATGCCCGTACCCACGGACCGTTCGACACCGAGGAACCGGCCGCCCGGCTGGGGCTGGGCACGGCGGTGGTCGCCGGTGTCCTGGACGGGCTGGTCCGCAGCGGCCGCCTCGTCCGCGGTGAGCTGCATCCCGACCGCGGCGGTGAGCAGTGGTGCGACGCGGGCGTGCTGCGGGCGCTGCGACGACGCAGCCTTGCCGCCCTGCGCAAGGAGGTCGAGGCGGTGCCGCCCCGGACCCTCGGTGCCTTCCTGCCGGCCTGGCAGTCGGTCACCAGCGGACGTGGCCGGGGGGTGGACGGTGTGCTGCGCGCCGTCGAGCAGCTGCAGGGCGCGCTGATCCCGGCGAGCGCATGGGAACAGCTCGTCCTCCCGGCCCGCGTCGCCGACTACTCACCGACGATGCTCGACGAGCTGTGCTCCGCCGGCGAGGTGCACTGGGCTGGCGCCGGCGGGCTGCCCGGGGACGACGGCTGGTTGACCCTGGTCCTCGCCGACACCGCGCCCCTGCTGCTGCCTCCGCCCGACCCGGAGATCGCCTCGGGTCCGCTGCACACCGCGATTCTCGACGCGCTCACCGGCGGGGCGGCCCTGTTCTTCCGGGCGCTGTCCGACCGGATGGGCTCGCTCGACGACACGGCGCTCGCTACCGCGCTCTGGGATCTCGTCTGGGCGGGGCGGGTAACCAACGACACCCTCGCCCCGCTGCGTGCCCTGCTGGGTTCCGCCGGCCGTCCGTACCGTGCCCCCCGTCCCCGGGCGGCACGGTACGGACGGCCGGCGATGCCGCGGCGGGCCGGCCCCCCGACGGCCGCCGGCCGCTGGTCGCTGCTGCCCGAGCGGGACACCGACCCGACCCGGCGCGCCCACGCGCTGGCCGAGGCGCTGCTCGAGCGCCACGGCATCGTCACCCGCGGCGCGGTGACCGGCGAGCGGCACCCGGGCGGGTTCGCCGGGGTCTACCGGGTCCTCAGCGCCTTCGAGGACGCCGGCCGCGCCCGCCGGGGCTACTTCGTCGAGTCCCTGGGCGCGGCCCAGTTCGCCGTCCCGGGAGCGGTCGATCGGCTGCGCTCCATCGCCGCGGCACAGCGGGACGCCGAGGCGGCCCCGGCCTGGGCGCAGCCGGCGGCCGGCCCACCGAGCTCATCGTCCGCGCAGGCCGTCGTCCTGGCCGCGGCCGATCCGGCCAACCCGTTCGGTGCCGCGCTGCCCTGGCCGACCCGACCGGGGGATGACGCGGACGGCGCCGCCGGCCACCGGCCGGGGCGCAAGGCGGGCGCGATGGTCGTCATCATCGACGGGGAACTCATCCTCTACGTGGAACGCGGGGGCCGTTCCCTGCTGTCATGGACCGAGGACGACCATCGGGTGGCCCCGGCGGTGGAGGCGTTGGCCCGCGCCGTGCGGGACGGCCTGCTCGGCAGGCTCACGGTGGAGAAGGCGGACGGCCAGACGATCGTCGGCAGCACCCTGGGTGCCGCCCTGGAGCGCGCCGGTTTCCACCCGACCCCGCGGGGCCTGCGGCTGCGGAGCATCAGTTCCGAGAGAAGGAAATAAGACGGGCACGTCCGCGGGTGAACGCTCCCTCGGCCGCCTTGAGACTGATCTCCAGATCCGCGGCCGCCTCCCGGGTACTCTTCCCGGCCGCCCGAGCCATGATCACCTCACGCTCCCGGCCCTGCAGTCCCCCGGCCCGGGCCAGCAGCCAGCGGGCTTCCGCACGGTCACAGACGGCGTCGTCCGGGGCCGGCTCCCACGGCTGCAGATAGCCGCGCACGACCGCCCGCTCCGCACGCTGACGAGCTCTATGGTGATCAACGCAGAGACGTAGCACCGTCGTCGTCAGAAACTGCCCGACCCGGCTCGCGTCGAGATCCCGAAATCCGGCGGCGCGGATGAATGCCTCGTGTACGCAGTCCTCCGCGTCGGCCTTGCTCGGCAACCGCCTACGGGCTATGTGGATGAGCCGATCACGGTGCGGGAGCATCAGCGACCAGCGCTGCTGGCTGTATGGCCGGTCCAGCTCGACCACGGGCGCAGCGGATACAAAATCAACCGAGGGCGTGTCCCCGGCAGGGCATGTCACGGTTTGCTCCACCTGTCATGCTCAGACCGCGCCACCCCCCAGCACGATCGCCTACCTTCCCGGAACGCGCCAGCACCGAGAACCGCGATGTGCCTTGGTCAGTTGGACCCGCTGCTTGCCAGAACAGCGGACTAGGACAAGGCGGACATTACCATCCGCTCCCGGGTAGGCCAGCAGCGGCATATCCCGGTGGGCGACGTACCCGCCCGATCGATACGCACCGTGTTATCGCCTGGCCGTGACCCGAGCTTATCGAGAGCCGCATTGGCGCCATCAACCGGTCAGTACACCGCCAAAACGGGCGAGATAATGACGTTCTGCTTCGTAAGCTCTTATGGAGTCACTCGCCCTCGGTCACTGTGGGTACACGAAGGAACTGGGCGGAACGTCTCGACGACCTACCCGATGGCGCTACCCGGTCTGGTACACGACGCCTGATACACGACACGAGGTACGACAGCCCGTCCCCGCTGTCGGGTGTCATCGAAGATTTTAGTATGACATCCTATTTTCGGCCTAGATTTCAATAGGAAGCCAAAGGTTTTAGTAGCTGACCCGGTTTGGTGACGGCACGGCGCGGTGCAGGCCCGGAGCGGGAGCCGTTCAGGTGCGACTGCGTGGGTATCCGGTGGGGTATCGCGGGAGCGTGCTGCCCACGCCGCCACCGGGGATCTCCGAGCGCGACGAGCGGCTGCTGGTGCTGACCTGGCAGGCGATGGCCGACGGCACCCGCGAGATCATCCTGACCGACGACGTGATCGGCGAGCTGACCGGCGAAACGTTTGACGACCGGTACATCCCGCCACACGTAGAGTTGTCCGCCCGCATCCACGCCGCCACCACCCAAGCACTGGATCGGGGCGACTTCCTGCTCACCGTCGCGCCCGCCCGCTCCGCCGGCACCCTCACCAGCCGGTTCACCCCGACGGCCACCGGGTCCGGCCTGGCGCGGGCGTACCGGGCACTGCCCGCCGCCACCGCCGGGGCGCTGCGGGTGCAGATGTCCTTCGGGCCGCTGTACCCGCACGCGGAGAACGTCTGCCGCGTCCCGGCCTACCTCGACCACGTGCTCCCGCTGGGCGAACACCGCCAGCCCGGCGACGACAGCCTGCTCACGATGGACGACCTGGCCATCACCGCGACCCGCGACCGGCTGCACCTGGTCAGCATCTCGCGTCGTCAAGTGGTTGAGCCGCAGGTGTTCCACGCGCTCGCACGGGACAAACAGCCCCCGCCGCTGGCCCGGTTCCTGGCACACCTGCCAGGGCGTTCTCCGCCGCCTGGTACCAGTTCGATTGGGGACCGCGCGTCCGGCTGCCGTTCCTGCCACGGGTGCGCTACCGGCGCACCGTCCTGTCCCCGGCCCAGGGGCGGCTTGCCCCCCGACGACCTCCCACCCGGCCAGGACGGTCCCGGCCAGTGGAGGCAGGTACTCGACCGGTGGCGGCGCCGCTGGGACTGCGCTGGGACTGCCCTGACGTGGTCGAGCTCCGCGACGCGGACCGCACGCTGCGCCTCACCCTCAACGAGCCCGCCCACGCCACCCTCCTGCACGCCCACCTCAAACGGCACGGCCAGGCGATCCTGTACGCGGCCACCCCGGCGGCCGACTACGGGTGGATCGACGGCCACGCCCACGAAATCGCGCTGCCCCCGGTCACCATCTGCCCCGCTGCACCCGGCCCGCTGCACGGCCTCCTACCCGTCGTGACGAACACACACGGGCACCTGCCCGGCGCCCCGGACGCCACCTGGCTCTCGGCGAAGCTGTTCACCCATCCCGAACGGATCGGCGAGATCGTCGCCGAGGCGCTTCCCGGCCTGCTGGCCACGCTCGACACACCCGCGTGCTGGTGGCTGCGATACCGCAGCCGACAGGAGACAGACCACCTGCGCCTGCGGCTGCGCACTACCCCCGACTGTTATGCGCAGTACTCGAACGCGGTCGGGGAGTGGGCGCAGCGGATGCGCCAAGCAGGACTGGCCGGGCGGCTGGTGATCGACACCTACTCCCCGGAAGTCGGCCGCTACGGGCATGGCGAGGCACTGGACGCCGCGGAGAACGTCTTCGCCGCCGACTCCGCCACCATGGCCGCCCTGCTGCGGCACCAGCCCACCACCGAGGTCGACCTCGGGCTGGTGGTGGCGAACATGGTAGGCATCGTCAGCGGGTTCTTCGGCGATCCCAACGAGGCGATGGACTGGCTGGCCGCCCGGCCGGCCCCGGCTGCCGCTGCGGCCCTCGACCGGGCGGTGGCCGAGCGAGCGACCCAGCTCGCCACCGACCCGGCCGGGCTGTGGTCGCTGTCCGGCTGGACCATCGACATCGGGCCGGCGTGGGACAACCGCGCCGACGCGCTGGCCAGCTACCACAAGGCGCTGCCACCGGAGGCGAACACCGACGTGGTGCCGGAGTCGCTGCTGCACATGCACCACAACCGGGCCGTCGGCATCAACCGGGACAGCGAACGCACCTGCCGCCGCCTGGCCCGGCAAGCCGCGCTCACCTGGCGAGCCCGCCGTAGCAGTGGTGCCCGGTGACCTACACCGACCCGTACACGCCACCGCCCGAGCACCATCCCGCACCCGGCGGGGGTCAATCCCTGGCAGACGGGGCCGCCGGGCTGGCGCTGCTGCACATCGCCTATGCCCGCGCCGGGATCGGAGACTGGGCCACCGCCCACCAATGGGTCAAGGCCATGACCGCCGAACCCGTGGCCGCGGACACGGGCGCCGGCCTGTACCGGGGCGCCCCGGCGGTCGCATTCGTGCTGCGCACCGCCGGCCAGCCCGTCTACACCGGCGCACTGCACACCCTCGACGAGCACATCGCCGCGATCACTTGCACCCGCCTGGAGGCAGCGCACGAGCGGATCGACCGCGGCGAACTGCCCGCGCTGCGGGAGTTCGACCTGATCAACGGGCTGACCGGACTCGAATGGGTCAACGCCGCCGCCGACCAGCCGGGTCCGCAACGCCCGTCCTGGTGCTACGGCGCCCCCGGCCTGGCCCGCGCCCGCCACCTGACCGCCCAGGCACTGGACACCCCGAACAGGGTGGCCGACGCCAAGGCCACGCTCGTCGCGTGTCTCACCGACGAGGCTCAACTCGCCCAACTCGGCGACGACTCGCTGTGCCACGGCTGGGCCGGGCTGGTGCACGTCTCCCGCCGGATACTCGCCGACACCGAACCCGGCGGCGAATTCGCCGAGGTCCTGTCCCGGTTGGAACACCGCTGGCGTCACCGCCGCGCCCAGGCGGCCCGAAAACTATCGGAGGTGAGGGGGATGCTGGAAGGCGACGCCGGAATCGCGCTCACCGATCTGCCGCCGGGCACCGGATGGGACGCCTGCCTGCTCACCGTCCCGCCCACGGCCGGACCAACGCACTCGCCCGTATCCGCAAGTACACACACGAAGGAACCGGATGACCAACGCCACCAGCACCCGCCCCGAGGACCTGCGCGAGCAGATGATCAGCAACATCCGCACCGCTGGTCACCTGCGCTCCGAGCGCATCGAGCAGGCGTTTCGGGCCGTTCCCCGGCACCGGTTCGTTCCCGCGGCCTCGGTCGAGGAGGCGTACGCCAACAAGGCGATCACCATCAAGCCCGGCGCAGACCGGCCCGCCAGTTGCATCTCCGTGCCGACCGTGGTGGCGATGATGCTCGGTCAGCTCGAACTGACCACGCCCGCCGCGCCCTGGCCGAGACCAGCTACGACCGAGTGCGGGTGGTCACCGGCGACGGCGCCATCGGCGACGCGGACCACGCCCCCTACGACAAGATCATCGTTACGGAACTGTTGACCGGACTTTCCTGAGGTCGAACGGCGTGTCGTAGGGCAGGGTCGGACAGGTCGGAACAGTCTGCATCTCTCTGATCTTGGAGGGTGCTGGGTGTTTGAGGACAGCGATCATCGGGTGATCGAGGCGATCCGGCTTCCGCTGTGGGGAAGCGTGGTCGCGTCCGACGGCGTGGTGCCGTGGAGGCTGGTCGACGGCCTCGGTGAGCCGGTCGAGCCGGTCGAGGTCTTCCTACGGGACTTCGTCGCGCAGGGCCGGTCGGCGAACTCGGTGCGCAGCTATGCGCTGGCGTTGCTGCGGTGGTGGCGGTTTCTGGTCGCGGTTGGAGTGGCCTGGGACCGGGTGAGTCCGGCGGAGGTCCGGGACTTCGTGCTGTGGCTCGGGCAGGCGACCAAGCCGGTCGCGGCGGCGCGGGTCGGGTCGCGGGCGACCGTGGGGCAGGTCAACCCGGTGACCCGTAAGCGCCACCTCGGGGACGGCTACGGGCCGGCGACGGTGCGGCACAGCAACGCCGTGCTGCGGACCTTCTATGAGTTCTGGCTGGAGCGTGGTGAGGGGCCGCTGGTGAATCCGGTTGTGCTTGCTCGGGCGGGCCGGGGCCGGGCGCACGCGCACCACAACCCGCTGGAGGCATTCCGTCCGGAGGGGCGGCTGCGTTATAACCCTCGGCTGCCGAAGCGGAAGCCGAGGGCGATGCCGGACGAGCGGTGGGACGCGCTGTTTGCGGCGATGGGCCGTAACCGGGACCGGGCGATCCTGGCGCTGGGCGTGTCCACCGGTGCCCGCGCGGCCGAGCTGCTCGGCATGCGCGGCGCGGACCTGGACTGGGGTGGCCAGCTGGTGCGGGTGGTCCGCAAGGGGACGCGGGCCGAGCAGTGGCTGCCGGCGAGCCCGGAGGCGTTCGTCTGGCTGCGTCTCTACCTGGCCGACGTCGGCGGCGGTGTGCTGGGCGCGGGTGATCCGGTCTGGCGGACGGTCTATCGGCGCGGCGGGGTCCACGAGCCGTTGAACTACGAGGCGCTGCGGGCGGTCTTCCGTCGGGCGAACCGCCGGTTGGGCGCGAACTGGACGATGCACGATTTGAGGCACACCTGTGCGATTCGGATGGTGCGCGACGGCCGGCTGTCGCTGCGCGACGCGCAGACGATCCTCGGCCACGCCCACCTGTCGACGACCCAGCTCTACCTGGAGCAGGACGACGAGGAGGTCTTCGCTCGGGTCCGGGAGCATTTGGCTGCGCGGGAAAGACCTCGCCCCGCGCCCCCAGCGCCGGCGGCCCTCGGCTACGACCCCGCTGACCTCGCGGTCCTGTTCGGGAACCCGAGGTGATGCCTACCGCGGTCGCGGCCCCAGCCACCAAGCAGGCCATCGGCCCAGGGGCGTCGGGCTGGGAGCCGGCCGCGCGGCCGGTCGGCCCGTGGGATACGGCGTCGTTGGACGACGTGCTCGCGGCTGTGCCGACCTTGTCGTGGTGGAACGCGAAGCGGCAGCAGGCGCAGCGGTCGGTTGCCGGTGTCGAACTGCTGCTGGACTGGCTGGGCCGGGTGCCCGGCGGCTGGCAGGACCGGTGGGAGCATGCCGAGGCGATGCTCGGTCCCAGGTGGGCGACCTGGTCAGCCGCCATTCCCGAGCCCGACAGGCCCTGCGGCGAACGCCATCGCGTGGTGCTGACCCGAGGGCTGGCCTGTCTGCTGCGGATGAGGCTCGTCCGGCCGAGCTACCCGTTCCTGACCACCTACGGGCCGACGACGACGTTCGCGGTCGTCCGCGACCTGGTGAGCCCGGAGTTGTTCGCCTGCGCGGCCGACGCCGCGCGGGCGTGTGGCGGCCATTCCGAGAACGTGCTCAGGAAGGCGCTGAACGTCCTGACCGCGATCGTGATCCATACCGGTGGCAGCCTGAACGAGGTGACCACAGGCGACCTCCTCGCGTTCCAGTCAGCCACGGCGCCCAGCCGTGGCAGCAAGATCAAAATCCGGATAAGTCGGGCCGTGGGACCTGCCCCCGGCCTGGTTCGACCAACTCGCCCCCGGCGGTACGCTCGTGGTCCCGCTGCACTGGCGGGGCCAGGCCCGCAGTGTCGCCTTCGCCCGTCAGGACACCCATCTCCGGGCGGAAAGCAGCCAGCTCTGCGGGTTCATTCCCATGATCGGTATCGTGTCGACCGGCGAGCAGACCGGCACGATCACTGACAACGTGGACCTGTGCTGGGATGCCGACCAGAACATCGCCCCGGCCGCCCTGCACGAGATGTTCACTGGACCGAGACCACCGCGTGGTCCGGCGCCTCCGTCGTCGCCAACGAGCCGTTTGACCACATCTGGCTGTGGCTGACCGCCACCTCACCCGGCACCTGCCGCATCGCAACTGAAATCTTCGCTGGCAACCGACACCCGGGATCACCGTCGACATCCGCGATCAACCGGAAAGTTCACGCAGTGCGGCAGCGTAGCCACGCAGAGCCTCGATCTGCTGGGTCAGTCGGGCCAGGTCCGGCGAAGACGCGACCACCGTGCCCACGACCTCGCTGGCCGCTGCCAGCAGGTCGTCCAGAGTGGCCACCGACGCCGACATTTCGGCCACCAGGTCCTTCCTCGTCGCCAGGATCTCGGCTCGTCGAGCGGGATACGTCACCGCTCGGGCCGCCCTTTCACACGCGACGACCCGCATGGCGGTGACCCGCAGCCCGTCCACCAGATCGGCGGCGCCGGCCACGGCCGCCCGCACCGGGCCGCGGGCGGCGCCGGGAGCAAGCGTCCGGGCCATCGCGACGAGCGCCGCCAGACCCGCCTCGCCACGGCGCAACGGCTCGGCGGCCGCCGAGTGCCGCAACGCCCAGGGAGGCGGAGCGGGAGCGCTCGGCAGGGCGAACCCGCGGTCCTCCCGCCGGATCACGGCCGTCTCCCAGCCCGCGAGACCCGCCCTGATGATCGCCGCAGCGCCCACGACCAGCCAACCCCAACCGTCCACGACGGCGGCGACCGGCGTCACCGAGGCCACGGCGATCCATCCGAAGGCGGTCACCGCCGCCCGACGACGCGCCCACCGGACGCCACGCCCGGCGCGCCGTTCGGTCCGCAGCAACGACCGGCGTTCGACATCGGCACGCACCCAGTCCGGCAACGCCGGCCGCAGTGCCCCGCCCGGCGCCCCGTCCCAACCCGGCCAGCCGGTCACGGCCGGTCCGCCATCCGACTCACGGCGTCCCACCGCCGGTGGGCTTGGCCGCGGAACCAGGCGACGCCGCGGAACCAGGCGACGCCGCGGAATCGGGCGATGCGGCGGAACCGCCCGCGCCAGCGGGAAGCTGGCCCCCGGCCGCCATGTCACCGCGCAACTCGGCGAGGCGGGAGGAGGCCCGGGCGTCCATGGTCGCGCGCCGCACCTCGATCATCCGCGCCTCCATCCCCTGGGAGGCGAGCTCGTGACGCCCAAGAGCGACCGCGTAGCGCTGCTCGACCTTGTCGCGGATCTCCCCGAGGGTGGGCGTGTCCCCCGCCGGGGCGAGCGAGGACATCCCCTCCATCGCCTTGGTCATCTGCTCCTGCATGGCGGCGTGCTCGATCTGTGTCAGCAGGCGGGCACGCTCGGCGAGATGGCGTTGCATCCGCACGGTGTTGTCCTCGACCGCGGTTCGGGCCTGCTGGGCGGACGCGGCGGCCTGGCGGTGCAGGTTCTTCAGGTCCTCCAGCGATGCTTCCGCCGAGACCAGCTGGCTGGCGAATGCCTGGGCCGTCTCCTCGTACCCGGCCGCGGTGACCAGGTCACCGGCCGCTCGCGCGTTGTCAGCCAGCAGCAACGAGGACCGGGCGGACTCGGTGAGGTTCGCGACCTCGTCCACCTGGCGTGCCATGCGCATCTCCAGCTGACGCTGGTTACCCACGACGAGCGCCGCCTGCTGGACCAGCGCCTCGTGCTGCTGCCGGGCCTCCATGATGGCCTGGTCGATCTGCACCCGCGGGTCGGCCTTCTCGTCGAACTTCCGGTTCGCCGAGGCCGACAGATAGCGGTAGATCTTGCGGACGACATTCGCCATACATCGATCGTCGCACGCCGGAGCCGCGGCGGTTACCCCGCGGCGGACTCAGACGGGCGGCTGCAGCGCCGTGCGGCCGCGTCCCGCGCAGACCAGACACGTCCGGCAGGCCGGCACAAAGCCGCCGCGCATGGTGGCGAAGACCACCAGCAGCTCGCCCAATCCGTTGCAGCTCTTGCACACCTGGACCAGCCGGCACTCCGACCAGCCGTCGTCGTCCTCCGGCCACGCGGGGGTATTCACGTGATCTTCTTTCCCTGCGGGCCATGCCCGGGAGTCCGCCCGGGAACGACGATCGGCACCAACCTGCGCCACGAGAACTATCTCGGGATAGTCGCGGAGGGGTCCGCCACCCGCCACCCGCCACCAGACAACCCTTTTCGGGGGAGGGCCCTTTCGGGGAGGGCAAACCGCCACCGGCGCGGGACTCACACCATCGCCTGGAACATCCAGTGCTGCTCCTCCAGGTCGTGGACGATCTCGATGATCAGGTTCTGGGTGACCGGGTCGGCCTTCTCGGTCGCGTCCATGCGGGTACGCATCCTCGTGACCACCCCGGCGAGGACCTCGGTTGTCTGCCGGATCACCTTCTCATCCGGGATGTACCCCACCTCCACTCCCGGCAGGTGGGTGCTTCGGGCGACCGTCGAGGACTGACCGTCCGGGTTGACCCCGATCGCGACGGCACGTTCGGCGGTGGCGTCCGCGTAACGACGCGCCAGATCGACAACCTCGTCGAGTTGGCGATGCACACTACGGAAGGTGCGCCCGGTGACGTTCCAGTGCAGCTGCTTGGCGGACAGGGACAGGTCGATCAGGTCGATCAACGTGCCCTGGAGGGCCTCACCGGTGACACTTCGTGCCCCGTCGGACAGCGGGCTGCGGATGGCACTCATACTCGACCTCTCTCACGCCGGAGACATCTGCTCCCTGCGGCGTGCCCCGTGAAGAGATCCGTATGCGACCAGAACACCCGACGTCCAGAACGCCCCGACGTCCAGCACAGCCCGACGTCCAGCACAGCCCGACATCGCGAACGAGACACACATCGAGACCTACCTCATCGGGACCTACATCACGAACGGAGCGCACGTCATGAACGGAGCAGACCCCGAACGTGAACGGGACAGCCGACGTGGCAGGACACCGGAAGACGCCGGACGCGCAACTCAGGCCGCCCGGTCGACGACCGCGGCGCGGGCGGGAACCACCACGGTGGGCGCGCCGACCCGCGCGGCGACCGCCAGTTCGGCGAGTTCGAGATCCTCACTCACCTCGCGCAGCAGGTCCGCGAGCCGTACTCCCAGTGCGTCACAGATGGCGGCGAGCAACTCGGAGCTGGCCTCCTTCTGCCCACGCTCGACTTCCGAGAGGTAGCCGAGCGACACCCGTGCCGCCGACGACACCTCCCGAAGCGTGCGGTGCTGATCCTGACGGCGGCGGCGCAACGCCTCGCCGAGCATGCGTCGGAGCAGGACCATCGAGCCTCCTCCTTCGTCCGCGGGATGCGTTCACCGTATACCCACCGCCGCGACCATCGGGCCCTCGTTGACGGGACTGTAACTGTGTAAGCACCTCAGATCCGGTGATTGGTCTCGCGCATCAGGGTGCGCCGTCTCCGGTTGTGGTCATCTCGCTGTTCGGCAGCCCGGCGAGCATCCGACGCACCAGGTCCAGCGCGGACACCACCGCGTAGGTGCGGATGCGCGGCCGGTCCCCGGGCAGCCGTACCGACCGGGTGACGGTGCCGTCCGGTCCGGCCAGGCCGATATGCAGCGTTCCGACCGGTTTGTCCTCCTGCGGCTGCGGGCCCGCGACTCCCGTGGTGGCCAACCCGTAGGTGGCGCCCAGCCGGGACCGGACCCCCGCCGCCATCGCGGCGGCCGTCCTCGACGACACCGCGCCCTCGGCGGCCAACAGCCCCTCGTCGACACCGAGCGCCGACGCCTTGACCTCCGTGGCGTAGGAGACGATGCCGCCACGGAACGCGGCGCTCGCACCGGGGACGTCGGTCAGCCGCCCGGCGAGCAGCCCCCCGGTGATGGACTCCGCGACGGCCAGCGTCGCCGACCGCTGGACGAGCAGCCCCAGGACCACGCCTTCGAGGGAGTCGTCCGCACCGCCGTACACCCCGGCGCCCAGTGCGGTCCGGGCCGCGGTCTCCACCGGTGCGATCAGCATCTCGGCCTCGGCCCGATCCCGGGCCCGGGCCGTGATACGCACCCGGGTCTGGCCACCGCTGGCCAGGAACGCGATGCGCGGATTGCCGATCCGGGCAAGCCGGTCGACCTCGTCCGCGAGGGCCTCGGCGACGGCCGACTCCCACATGCCCGCCGTGCGCAGCACCCGGTGGACGACCACCGCGGGCTGCCCGGCCCGGCGCAGGATGTCGGGCAGCACGCTGGCGGTGAACATGCCGTTCATCTCGAACGGCACACCGGGCATCGCGTAGACGACGCCAGTCCCGATCTCCATCCGTATCCCCGGGGCTGTTCCGGTGCCGTTCGGCAGCGGTTGTGCCCCCTCGGGCAGGTCCGCCTGCCGGTAGTTCATCTGGGGCACGCGCCGGCCACCGTCACCGCGGCCCATGTCCCGGAACCGTCGCCGCAGCATCGACTCCAGGAAGTCGTCCCGGCGCAGGCCGACGCCGGCCGCGGCGGCGATGCCCTCGCGGGTCAGGTCGTCCTGGGTGGGACCGAGCCCTCCGGTCATGATGACGACGTCAGCCCGGTCCAGTGCCACCCGGATCGCCGTGGCGATCATGTCGATGTCGTCACCGACGACCGTTGACGTCGTGACGGTCACTCCGACGTCGGCCAGCTGCCGACCCAACCAGGCCGCGTTGCCGTTGACGATGTCGCCGTAGAGAAGTTCGTCCCCCACCGCCAGCAGCTCAGCGCGCATCGGTCCGCCCCTCCGTCTTCCTGATGGTCGGTCCGGCCGCCGTCGACGGGTCGGACCCGGCCGGCCCCGCCATCCGGTGGCGCACCGAGGGGCCGGTGCCGGGCGAGAGGCCGGTGGATGGTGCGCCCCTCGGCGGGGTGACACCGCCGGAATCCCGCGAGGCCCGCCGCCGCAGCGTGAGAGCTCGACAGACGTAATCGATCCCGGTGACCATGGCGACCACCACGCCGGCCGCGAGAATCACGGCCCGGCTCGTGGCGGCAACGCCCGCCAGCGGAAGCACGTAGAGACCGATCGCGACGTTCAGCAGCAGGGTCTTGGCCTTGCCCCCACGGCTCGCCGCGATCACCCCGAAGCGGATCACCCACAAGCGCAGGAGGGTGACACCGACCTCCCGCAGGAGGATCAGTGCGGTGACCGGCCAGGGCAGCTCGCCGAGCACGGACAGCGAGATCAACGCGGCACCGGTCAGCGCCTTGTCGGCGATCGGATCGACCAGGATGCCGAAGTCGGTGACGAGGTGCCAGCGGCGGGCGATGGAGCCGTCGATCTGGTCGGTCATCGCGGCCACCGCATAGGCGCCGAAGGCGGCGTACCGCCAGGTGTGACCGTCGGGCCCGGCGAACAGGAAGACCACGAAGACCGGCACCAACACCAGCCGCGTGATCGTCAGCAGGTTGGCGACGTTGACCACCGGGGCCGCGGGGACCACCGGGGCAGAAACGGGCTCCGCGGGGAGCGGCGACGGCCCTTCGCCGCGCTCCCCCTGGCGTCGGCGCCCGACGCCGTCACGTCCCATCCGCGACGCCCCGGCCCACGAGGGCCGCCGCCCGGTCCGGCGTCGGCCGCGCGACCGCAGCCGTGGGACGGGCCCGATCGAGCACCGCGATGAACTCCGCGATCAGATCGACACCCTCGGTGGCGACCACCCGGGCCTCGACGAGATCCCCCACCCCGACGAGATCCCCCACCCCGAGGCGCTCCGGCCCGTCATCCGCCGCGCCGCCCGGGGACAGTCGCACGACGCACCCGCCGTCGACCTCCGCCTGCTGGTGGGCGGCGCAGCCGGTGGCCAGACCACCGGCGACCTCCTCCACCAGGACCTGTACCCGGGAGCCGATCCGCGCGTCCGCCCGGGCGGCGGTCAGCTGCTCGACGAGGTCGGTGACGCGTACCCGGCGGCGCTCGATCAGCTCATCGGGGATCTTGTCTGTCAGCCCGGCGGCCTCGGTACCCTCCTCGTCGGAGTAGCCGAACACGCCGACGGCGTCGAGCTCGGCGGCCTCGAGGAACTCCGCGAGGATGTCGACATCCTCGGGGGTCTCCCCCGGGAACCCGACGATGACGTTGGATCGCGCCCCCAGCTCGGGCGCCAGCGCGCGGGCGCGGGCGAGCAGGTCGAGGAAGTGCCCACTGCCACCGAAGCGGCGCATCCGGCGCAGCACCGGCGGGCTCGCGTGCTGGAAGGACAGATCGAGATAGGGCGCGAGGCCCGGAGTGGTCAGCAGCACCTCGAGCAGCGACGGACGCATCTCGGCGGGCTGCAGGTAGACCGTGCGCACCCGGACGATGCCCGACACCGCCGCGAGTTGCGGCAGCAGCTTCTCCAGCGCGCGCAGATCCCCGAGGTCCTTGCCGTAGGAGGTGGAGTTCTCGCTGACCAGGACCAGCTCGCGGGCACCCTGACCGGCCAGCCATTCGGCCTCGGCGAGCACGTCGTCGGGTGACCGCGAGACGTGGGAGCCGCGGAACGACGGGATCGCGCAGAAGGCGCAGCGCCGGTCACACCCGCTGGAGATCTTCAGGACGGCGACCGGCCCGGCCGTCAACCGCCGGCGCAGCGGAACGGCTCCGGTGGACACCGCGGCCGGCGGGAGAGCGGGGGCGGCCCGGTCCACCGGGGTGATCGGCAGCATCGTCCGCCGGTCACGCGGGGAGTGCGCGGGCACCGGGGTACCGGCCAGCACGGCCGCGAGGTGCGTGGCGATGTTCGGATAGGCATCGAATCCGAGGACCGCGTCCGCCTCGGGCAGGCTCTCGGCGAGCTCGGTTCCGTAACGCTCGGCCAGGCAGCCCACGGCCACCACCGCGCGCGGACCCGGGCCGGCGCCGTCCGCGGGACCGGACGGACCGCCACCGGCCCGCAGGCCGTCCGCCGCAAGCAGAGCGTCGATGGAGTCCTTCTTCGCCGCGTCGACGAATCCGCAGGTGTTGACGAGCACGGCGTCGGCGTCGGCGGCGTCGGAGACGAGCTCCCACCCGTCCGCGCCGAGCCGGGCGGCCAGCTCCTCCGAATCCACCTCGTTCCGGGAACAACCGAGCGTGATCAGAGCTACCCGGCGATGGAGGCGTGTGGACACCAGGTCAGGCTACCGGGACCGGCGCGGGCGGTGGCGCGGCCACGAGACCGCTACGCTGTTCGTCGCCGACCTCGCAGGCGCCGGAGGCTGCGGCGCTCACCCGGATCGTCACGACCTGCCCGAGCCCGCCCGGCGCCCCGAGGCTCCTGCCGTTGCACGACACATCGACCGCACCGGCATTGCCCACCCTGATGTGCAGGGCCCCCGACGCCGTCACCGTCCGGCTGTCGCCGGACTGCAGGAGCTGGGAGAGCAGGACATGCTCGGCGTCGTCGCGCACCTCCAGCCAGCTCTGCGCGTCGCGTACCGTCAGGACGACGTTCACCCCTGTCGGCGCGGGCGTGGTCACGCTGGGAGCGGCCGGGCTCGTCGAGACCGGCGGGACGCTCACGGTCGGAGTGAGCCCCACGGCCCCGCCCGGCCCCGGCGCGGCCCTGTCGTCCGAGGAACCGGAGGAACCTGGCAGCAGCAACGCGAGAGCCACGATGACGCACACCACGACCAGCGAAACGATCATTGCCGGACCCCACCGGAACCCGCCGCGCCGCCGGCGGGACCCCCCGCGCAGCGGATCGAACTCGGCCGAGGGGATAATCATCAATGGGCCGGTGTGGTGCTCGTGCGAGGCGTCGTAAGCCGCCAGCACCCGCCCGGGATCGAGCCCGAGGGTGGTGGCGATGCTGCGCAGATGCCCGCGGGCATACACCGTGCCGCCGCACTGCGAGAAGTCGTCCCGCTCGATCTGATCGATCAGACCCGCCCTGACCCGGGTGCGCTCGCTGACCTGGGAGACCGTGAGACCGCGGTCACGCCGCGCCGCGGCCAGGATGGACCCGACGCTGTCCCGCGGCTGCGGATCGTCCGCGGACTGCATGAGCGAACCTCCGCAACCGTCTTTTCCGCCTACCGTGGGCGCGAGGCCTTCAGTTTACGGTGCGTCCCCCGGCGCTGAAAGCGGGGACATTCCACCGGAGGCTTCCTCATCCGTTACGCAGGGTTGTGAGCAAACCCTCCAACTCGTCCGGCATGACCAGCACGTCACGCGCCTTCGATCCCTCACTTGCGCCGACGATGCCCCGGCTCTCCATCAGGTCCATCAGCCGCCCGGCCTTCGCGAACCCGACCCGCAGCTTGCGCTGCAACATCGAGGTGGAGCCGAACTGCGTGCTCACCACGAGCTCGACGGCCTGCAGGAAGAGCTGCAGATCGTCTCCGATCTCCTCGTCGATCTCCTTCCTGGCCTCGCCGCCGGCGTCGAACACGTCCTCCCGGAACGCCGCCGGCGCCTGTTCCTTCGTGTGGTCGACGATGGCCGCGATCTCGTCCTCGGAAACGAAGGCACCCTGGATACGGGCGGGTTTACCCGCTCCCATCGGCAGGAAGAGCGCGTCCCCCAGGCCGACGAGCTTCTCCGCGCCGGCCTGGTCGAGGATCGTCCGGCTGTCCGCCAACGACGCCGTCGCGAAGGCGAGCCGGGACGGCACGTTCGCCTTGATCAGACCGGTCACCACGTCGACGGAGGGCCGCTGGGTGGCGAGCACCAGGTGGATGCCCACCGCCCGGGCCATGGCGGTGATCCGGCAGATGGCGTCCTCGACGTCGCGCGGCGCCACCATCATCAGGTCGGCGAGCTCGTCGACGATGGCCAGGATGTAGGGGTAGGGCACGTAGACACGTTCGGATCCCGGCGGGGCGGCGATCTCGCCGTTGCGCACTTTGCGGTTGAAGTCGTCGACGTGACGCACCCCGCACGCGGCCAGGTCCTCGTACCGGTTCTCCATCTCCTTCACGACCCATTGCAGCGCATCGGCCGCCTTTTTGGGATTCGTGATGATCGGCGTGATCAGATGGGGAATACCCTGATAGTTCGTCAGCTCGACCCGCTTGGGGTCCACCAGCACCATGCGCACCTGGTCAGGGGTGGCCCGGGCCAGCACCGAGGTGATGAGGGTGTTGATACACGTCGACTTGCCGGCTCCGGTCGCCCCGGCGATGAGGATGTGCGGCATCTTGGCCAGGTTGGCGAGCACGTAGCCGCCCTCGATGTCCTTGCCGAGACCGACAACCAGCGGATGCGGGTTACCGATCGCCTCCCCGCTGCGCAGGACGTCGCCGAGCGACACCAACTCCCGGTCGGTGTTGGGAATCTCGATACCGACCGCGCTCTTGCCCGGGATCGGACTGATGATCCGCACGTCCGGGCTCTTCACCGCGTACGCGATGTTCTTCGTGAGCTGGATGATCCGCTCGACCTTGACCGCGGCACCGAGCTCGACCTCGTAGCGGGTCACCGTCGGTCCCCGGGTGAAGCCGGTGACCTGGGCGTCCACTTTGAACTGGGCGAACACGTCGGTCAGCGAGGCAATCACCCCGTCGGTCGCGGCCGAGCGGACCTTGGGCGGCGTACCGGAACGCAGCAGGGTCGGCGACGGCAGCCGGTAGTCACCGTCGGTCGGGGGGACCAGATGCTCGATCTCGCCGCCGAAGTCCGCGGAACCCGGACCGGGGACGCCGGTCGCGGTGTCCGCCGCACCCGCGGTCACCCGGGCTGTCCGGGCCCGGGCCCTGCGCTGCGACCCGGGCGGTGCGGCCCCCGCTACCGGTTCCCCGCCACCGGCGGCCGCACCGCCCGGGTCGGGGGCCGTGGTCACGTAGCCGGTGTCCGCCTCCGGGCCGGCGAGCTCGCCGAACAGGTCGAGGGCGAGATCCCCGGCGGGCGGCCCGGCGGGCGGCCCGGCGGCATCGGCGGCATCGGCGGCATCGGCGGCATCGCCATCACCCGGGGACGTTCCCCCAGGCGGGGTCGCCCGACCACCACGCCGACGCCGACCCCTACCCGCCCCGGCCGCCCCGGCTGCGAGCAGGCCGTCGGACAGCTCCGAATCGTCCTCGGGGTCGTCGCGGAAGTCCGCGTCCGCGTCGTACTCGCCGGCATCCCGGGCGGGACCGCGCACCCCGATGGTGAGCCGATCAACGAGTTCACCGAGCCGCTCGGGCACCTGGCGGACAGGGGTCGCCGTGATGACGAGAACGCCGAAGAACGTCAGCAGCAGCAACAGCGGAACGGCGACGTACGGCGTCACCGCGCTCGCCAGCGGGAGGCCACCGAGCAGCCCGACGACGCCACCGGCCGCCCGCATCCGGGCGACGCCGTCCGAGAAGTCGGGCAGGCCACGGGCGATGTGCACCATGCCGAGCAGACCGACGGCGACCGCCGTCCACCCGATCACCACCCGGCCCCGGCTATCCGGATCGGTCGGGGACCGGACCAGCCGCCACGCGGCGCCCAGGCCGAACAGCGGCAGTACCCAGGCGCCGGCGCCGACCAGCAGCTCCAGGATCGCGGCCACATACCTCCCCAGCGGCCCGGCGGCGGAGAACCACACCGAGGCGCCGGCCAGGATCGCCCCGCCGAACGCGGTCAGGCCGAGCCCGTCACGCCGGTGCCCTGGATCGATGTGCAGCTCACGGGCGCCCCGACCGGCCCGGCGCAGCACGGTGCCCAGCGCCGTCGCCGCGCCCATCCACAGCCGGTAGACGCTCTTGACGACTGTCTGGCCGATCAGCAGCGACAGCGGGGGGCGACTCGCCCGCGCCGGTGGACGGGCCGGTGTCCTACCGCGGCCGGCCGCGCGGGAGCTGCCCGACCGGCCAGAGCCGCCCGACCGGCCAGCCGCCGTCGATGCGCGTGCCTTGCCGCCCTGACCGCCGCCTCGCGAGGTACCTTCACCCCGCGAGGTGCCTTGACGCCCACCACCGCCCCTCGGCCGGGACGTGGCCGTCTCCGTCTGCGCACGCGTCCGCGCGCCACTGGTCCGTGTGGCCACCGTCGAAACGGTACACACGAGCGTGCCCGAGTACTGGCAACCCCGACGAACCGGGCGCGCCGCAACGCCTCAGACCTCGAGAACCACCGGAACGATCATCGGACGGCGCCGGTAGTTCTCGTTGACCCAGCGACCGACCGTACGCCGCACGAGCTGCTGCAGGGCCGTCAGATCGTTCATCCCGGTGCGCATCGCGTCCACCAGCCCGTCGCTGACCAGTTTGGAGACGGAGTCGAAGGCGCCCGGCGCATCGGAGAAGCCGCGGGCGGAGAGATCCGGGCCGACGACGACCTTGCCCGCCGCGGCGTCCACCACGACGGTGATCGTGATGAAACCCTCCTCGCCGAGGATCCGGCGGTCCTTCAGGCTCGGCTCACCGACGTCCCCGACCGCGGCGCCGTCAACGTAGACATAGCCGCAGGGAACAACGCCGGTGATCCGCGCCCGGCCGTCAAGCAGGTCGATGACCATGCCGTCCTCGGCGAGCACTACGTGGTCCGGGGGCACCCCGGTCGCCTCGGCGAGCTTGGCATGGGCCCGCAGGTGCCGCCATTCGCCGTGGACCGGCATGACGTTGGACGGCCTGGTGGCGTTCAGAACGTAGAGCAACTCGCCCGCCGGGGCGTGACCCGAGGTGTGCACCTTCGCCACGCCCTTGTGAACGACCTTGGCGCCGTAGCGGGTCAGCCCGTTGATCACCCGGAACACCGCGTTCTCGTTGCCGGGGATGAGGCTGGAAGCGAGCACGACCGTGTCGCCGGCCTGGATGCGGATCTGGTGATCCCGGTTGGCCATCCGGGACAGGGCCGAGAGCGGCTCCCCCTGGGAGCCCGTGGAGATCAGGCAGATGTTGCGGTCCGGCAGCGCGTCCACGTCCCGGGCGTCGACGATCAGACCCGGTGGCACCCGCAGCAACCCGAGGTCGCGGGCCACTCCCATGTTGCGGACCATCGACCTGCCCACGAAGCAGACCGACCGGCCGTGCTCCTCGGCCGCGTCGAGCACCTGCTGCACCCGGTGCACATGGCTGGCGAAGCAGGCGATGATGATCCGGCGGGTCGCCTCGCGGAAGACTCCGTCGAGCACCGGGGCGATCTCCCGCTCGGAGGTGACGAACCCGGGCACCTCGGCGTTGGTCGAGTCGGACAGCAGCAGGTCCACACCCTCGCGGCCGAGCCGCGCGAAGCCCCCCAGGTCGGTCAGCCGGCCGTCGAGCGGCAGCTGGTCCATCTTGAAGTCGCCGGTGTGCAGGACGAGCCCGGCCTCGGTGCGGATGGCCACGGCCACGGCGTCCGGGATGGAGTGGTTGACCGCGAAGAACTCGCACTCGAACGGCCCGAAGGCGTGCCGCTCCTCCTCCCGGATCTCCTGAGTGACCGCCTTGACGCGGTGCTCGGCGAGCTTCGCGTTCATCAGCGCCAGGGTGAGCCGGGTGCCGATCAGCGGGATGTCACGCCGTTCCCGCAGCAGGTAGGGCACCGCCCCGATGTGATCCTCGTGTGCGTGGGTGAGGATCACCGCCTCGATGTCGTCGAGGCGATCCCGGATGGCGGTGAAGTCGGGCAGGATCAGGTCGATCCCCGGCTGGACGTCCTCCGGGAACAACACCCCGCAGTCCACGATCAGCAGCCGGCCGGCGTGTTCGAAGACGGTCATGTTGCGACCGATCTCCCCAACCCCACCGAGCGGGATGATCCGAAGGCCGTCCGCGCGCAGCGGCGGCGGCGGGCCGAGGTCGGGATGCGGATGGCTCATGAGACCTCACCCGCCGCGGCGACGGCCAGCCCGACGGACGACCCGGACCCGGACGACCCGGACCCGGACGAGGCGCCGGCCGGCGCGCCCCGCCCCCCGGCCTCGACGCCGCCAGGCGCGCCCGGCGGCCCGGCGGCGTCGAGGAGCGCCTCGGCGAGGTCCGCCCGCAGCCGCGCGACCTCGGCGGGAGTGGCGTCCACCAACGGTGGCCGGACCGGCCCCGCGGGCAGCCCGGCCAGCCGCAGCGCGGCCTTGGCCAGGATCACGCCCTGGGTGCGGAACATTCCTTCGTACGCGGGCAGCAAGCCCTGATGCAGCGCGATCGCCCGACCCACCTCACCGGCCCCGAAGGCCTCGATCATGGCACGGATCGCGGGTGCGGCCACGTGCCCGACAACACTGATGACTCCGCATGCCCCGATGGACAGCAACGGCAGATTGAGCGCGTCGGTGCCGGAGTAATACGCCAGACCGGTCCGCGCCAGCACCCAGGAGGATGCGGGCAGATCGTCCTTAGCGTCCTTGACCGCGACGATACGCGGGTGTTCGGCCAACCGCACCAAAGTCTCCGACGCCACCGGAACCCCGGTCCGGCCGGGGATGTCGTAGACGACGACCGGTAGCCCGGTCGCCTCGGCGACGGTGACGAAATGCCGCAGCAACCCGGCCTGCGGTGGCTTGTTGTAGTAGGGCGTCACGACGAGCAGGCCGTGCGCGCCCGCGGCTTCGGCGGCCCGCGCCAGTTCCACGCTGTGCGCGGTGTCACTCGTCCCGACACCGGAGATCACGCGGGCACGGCTTCCCACGGCCTCGACGACGACCCGCACCAGGCGGTCCTTCTCCTCGTCGGTGGTCGTCGGAGACTCCCCGGTGGTGCCGTTGACCACGAGCCCGTCGTTGCCGGCGTCCACCAGACGGCTCGCGAGCTGCGCGGCACCCGCCTCATCGAGACCGCCGTCCGCCCGGAACGGCGTGACCATCGCTGTGATCACGCGCCCGAACGGCGCCGGCGGCAACATTGACATACCGGTCACGCTAGACGGCACCTCCGACATCACCTCGGCGACCGACGTCACCCGCCGGACCGCCGAACCTCCACGTTCACTCCTCCGACACCGCCGGGCCGGCACCGGTCCATCCTCCGCCCACGCCGCCTTTCCCGCTCCGCCGGCCCGAGCCGGGTCTGCTCCCCGGACCCGCCCACAAGCACCACCGGCGACCGGCGCGAGACCCGCGGGGGCCGCCGGGCCACCACACGCGGATACCATCCGGCCCAGCCCGGGGACGGCGCACCGCGCGGTGTCGGGCACCGCGACCGGGTCGGACGCCGATCGGACCCTGCCGTCACCGGATGGAGACGGATCGCGACCGGCCGGGCCCCGCTCGGGGACGACGGGACGACCGGCGAAGACAACACCGCACCGCACCGGACCGGACCGCGCAGCACCGTCCCACTCGCCGCGACAGAGCCTCCAGAGTACCGCCACCGGATCGTCCGGGCGGTGCCATCCGGCGGCGCGCGGGTCCGCCAGGATCGCACCCGCCACCCGGGACATTACCGTAATGCCGGACTACCATCACCCATTGCCACCAGCGAGGGCCGCCCGGGTCCCGCGGGCGATCTCCAGGTCCTCGCGTGCCTCGATCACGAGCGTGCGCACGGCGGCCCCCGGCACGCCGATCTCGCGCTCCGTGCCACCAGATGGGCCCGTACCACCAGATGGGCCCGTACCACCAGATGGGCCCGTACCACCAGATGGGCCCGTACCACCAGATGGGCCCGTACCACCAGATGGGCCCGTACCACCAGATGGGCCCGTGCCGCCCGGCAGACCCGTACCACCGGCCCGGGCCGGATCGTTACGCTCGGGATCCACCGCCACGCCCAGGTAGCCGAGTCCGGCCGCGGCCCCGGCCCGCACGGAGGCGGAGTTCTCCCCGACGCCGCCGGTGAACACCAGGGCGTCCAGCCCGCCCAGCGCGGCGGTCATCGCGGCGATCCCGGCGCGCAGCCGGTGCAGGTAGACCGCCAGCGCCAGCGCGGCGGCAGGCTCACCCGCGGCGACGCCGGACTCGACATCCCGCATGTCCGCCGTCCCCGCGAGCGCGCGCAGCCCCGCCGAGGTGAACAGGCGATCGGTGAGCTCGTGCGCGCTCAGTCCCGCCTCCGTCTGCAGCCACAGCAGCGCGCCGGGATCCACGGTGCCGGACCGGGTGGCCATCACCAGGCCCTCCAGCGGGGTGAAGCCCATCGTGGTGTCCACCCCCACCCCGTCGAGAACGGCGGCGAGCGACGCGCCCGAGCCGAGATGACAGGTCACGATGCGCCGCGCCCCGGTGAGCGCGGCCGCCCGCCGGGAGACGTGGGCGTGGGACAGGCCGTGGAAGCCGTACCGGCGGATGCCATACCGCTCCCGCCACTCGGCCGGGATGGCGTAGGTGATGGCCTCCGCCGGCATCCGGCTGTGGAACGCCGTGTCGAAGCAAGCGACCTGCGCCACCTCGGGCACGGCCGCCCCGACCTCGTCGAGGGCGGCAAGTGCCGCAGGCTGGTGCAGGGGGGCGAGGGCGGTCAGCCTCCGCAGCCGCTCGGCCACGGCCCGGTCGACGACCACGGGTGCGGTGAAATCCGTCCCGCCGTGCACGATGCGGTGCCCGACCGCGCCCGGCTGGCCACCCTCGTGGGTGAGCTCGCGCAACGCGGCGATGACCCCGGCCGGGTCCACCCGACCGGCTGGCGCGGTGAGATCGCGCGCGGCGAGCAGGACGTCGTCCGGGCCGATCAGCCGCAGCTTGAGGCTGGCCGATCCGGCGTTGACCACCAGGACGTTCATCGCGACGGGGCGGGGCTCGGTAGGGGCGAGGCTCAGTAGGGCCAAGTCCAGTTCCGGATCTCCGGGGCGTCCTCGCCGTGGTCCCGGGTGTAGGTCCGGGCCGCGAGCCGCGCGTCGATCATCTGCTGCCGGACGTGCGCGGCGCGGGCGCCCAGGCTCGGTACCCGGTCGATGACGTCCGCCACCAGGTGGAACCGGTCGAGGTTGTTCAGCATGACCATGTCGAACGGGGTGGTGGTCGTCCCCTCCTCGATGTAGCCACGGACATGCAGGTTGTGATGGTTGTGCCGCCGGTAGGTCAGCCGGTGGATCAGCCAGGGATAGCCGTGGTAGGCGAAGATGATCGGCCGGTCGGTGGTGAACAGCGCGTCGAAGCGGGCGTGCGAGATGCCGTGCGGATGTTCCGCCTCGTCCTGCAGGGACATCAGGTCGACGACGTTGACGACGCGCACCTTCAGATCGGGGAAGTGCTGGCGCAGGAGGTCCACCGCGGCGAGGGTCTCCAGGGTCGGGATGTCCCCGGCACAGGCCATCACCACATCCGGCAGCCCGTCGCCGGGCGCGTCGTGGTCGTTGCTGGCCCAGTCCCAGATGCCCAGGCCACGGGTGCAGTGGGCGATCGCCGCCGGCATCGACAGGTAGTTCAACGCCGGCTGCTTGCCGGCCACGATCACGTTGATGTAGTGCCGGCTGCGCAGGCAGTGGTTGCCGACGGAGAGCAGGGTGTTCGCGTCCGGGGGCAGGTACACCCGGACGACCTCGGCCTTCTTGTTCACGACGTGGTCGATGAATCCGGGGTCCTGATGGGAGAAGCCGTTGTGGTCCTGCCGCCACACGTGGCTGGTCAACAGGTAGTTCAACGATGCGATCGGGCGCCGCCACGGGATGTGCCGGGTGGTCTTCAGCCATTTCGCGTGCTGATTGACCATCGAGTCGACGATGTGGATGAACGCCTCGTAGCAGGAGAAGAACCCGTGCCGGCCGGTGAGCAGATAGCCCTCCAGCCAGCCCTGGCACAGATGCTCGGAAAGCACCTCCATGACCCGACCGTCCACGGCCAGGTGCTCGTCCGTCGGTTCCGTCCCGGCGTTCCAGACGCGGTCGGTCACCTCGAAGAGCGCACCCAGCCGATTGGAGGCGGTCTCATCCGGGCCCATCACCCGGAAGGTGCTCGGATTGGCGGCCACCACGTCCCGTAGGAACGCGCCCAGGATCCGGGTCGGCTCGGCGAGGGTGGTCCCGGGGGCGGTGACGTCGACCGCGTAGTCACGGAAGTCGGGAAGAGTCAGATCACGCAGCAGCTCGCCCCCGTTGGCATGCGGGTTCGCACTCATCCGCCGGGGACCGCGGGGGGCGAGCGCGGCGAGTTCGGCCCGCGGGGCGCCGCCGGCATCGAAGAGCTCCTCCGGCCGGTAGGAGCGCAGCCACGCCTCCAGCTGGGCCAAGTGCCCGGGGTTGTCGTGCAACTGCGCGACGGGCACCTGGTGGGACCGCCACGTGCCCTCGACCGGCAGGCCGTCAACAGTGGCCGGCCCGGTCCACCCCTTGGGGGTCCGCAGCACGATCATCGGCCAGGTGGGGCGCTCGGTGCGGCCGTGGCGGCGGGCCCGGTCCTGGATCTCGTGGATCTCGCCGACGGCGGCGTCCAGGACGCCCGCCATCCGCTGGTGCACCGCGGCCGGGTCGTCCCCGACCACGAAGTACGGATGGTACCCGTAGCCACGCAGGAGCGCGGTCAGCTCCTGCTCGGGGATGCGGGCCAGGATCGTCGGATTGGCGATCTTGTAGCCGTTGAGGTGCAGGACCGGCAGCACCGCGCCGTCGCGACCCGGGTCGAGGAACTTGTTGGAGTGCCAGCTCGCCGCGAGCGGGCCCGTCTCGGCCTCCCCGTCCCCCACGACGGCGCAGACCACCAGGTCGGGATTGTCGAAGGCCGCGCCGTAGGCGTGGGTCAGCGCGTAACCGAGCTCGCCGCCCTCATGAATGGACCCGGGAGTCTCCGGCGCGACGTGGCTGGGAATTCCGCCGGGGAAGGAAAACTGCCGGAACAGCCGCCGCATCCCCGCCACATCCCGGCCGATCGAGGGGTAGACCTCGCTGTAGGTGCCTTCCAGGTAGGCGTTCGCCACGATGCCGGGACCGCCGTGACCCGGACCGATGATGTAGATGGCGTTCAGGTCCTTTGCCCGGATCACGCGGTTCAGATGGGCGTAGATGAGGTTCAGGCCGGGAGTCGTGCCCCAGTGCCCGAGCAGGCGCGGTTTGACGTGCTCCGGACGCAGCGGCTCGGTGAGCAGGGGATTGTCGAGCAGGTAGATCTGTCCGACGGACAGATAGTTCGCCGCTCGCCAGTAGGCGTGGATGAGGTCAAGCTCCGCCGGGGACAACGGCCCCGCGGCCGGATCCGCCCCGCTCCGCTCGGCGTCGACGACGCTCGTCATCGGCTGTACTCTTTCTCTTTCTCCCAGTAAATCAATAGACGGCCGGCGGCGGGAAGGTCCGGCGCTCAGCCCTCCCCCACCAGCGGGCTGGAGGCGACCTCGGTGCCGTCATCCAGCGTCGAGATCCGGAAGTCGGCGAACACGTTGGGCGCCACCCGGAGCAGTTCCCGCAGGACGGCGACGGCAAGCCCGCGGATCTCCACGTCGGCATGCTCACTCGCCCGCATCCCGATGAAGTGCCGCCACGCCCGGTAGTTCCCGGTGACCACGATCCGGGTCTCGGTCGCGTTCATCAGCACCGACCGGGCCGCCTGGCGCGCCTGCTTGCGCCGTGAGATGGGCGCGGAAACGTCGGCGAACCGCTTCTCCAGACCTTCCAACAGGCGCCCGTAGGCCTCCAGCGAGGCCGCCGCGGCCTGTTGGAACAGGGCGTGCAGCTCCGGATCGGCCGCGATGACCTCCGGTTCCACCACGGCGGCGTCCCGCTCGGGGACGTAGCGCTGGGAGAGCTGGCTGTAGGAGAAGTGCCGGTGCCGGACCAGCTCATGGGTGAGGCTGCGCGACACCCCGGTGAGATAGAGCGATACGGTCCCGTGCTCGAGCACGGACAGATGCCCGACGTCGAGAATGTGCCGTAGGTAGCCGGCGTTGGTCGCGGTCGCCGGATTCGGCTTGTTCCAGCTCTGGTAGCAGGCCCGCCCGGCGAACTCGGCGAGGGCCTGACCGCCGTCGGCGTCGGTGCTCCAGGCCACGTCGTCCGGGGGGATGAACTCGGTCTTGGCGATCACCTGGACCCGAAGCCGCACGGACGTCGGTTCGGACGTCGGTTCGGACGTCGGCTGCGACACTGCCACCTCCATCATCCATCATCTGGACGCGGGACCCGTTGCCCGGTCGCTGGCGGACTCCGCCCACGATAGACGGCGCCCATCCGCCGGGGCGCGGGGACCTCACCCGGCGGCGGCATGCACCCGGACGCCAGGCCTGCAATCACCCGACCGGGCCAGCAATCGCCCAACCGGGATCGTGTCGGCATCCACTTACCCGTCCGGTCACCCGATCGACGCGCGGGGATTGGCAGTCACGACCCGCGTGGTACACCGGAGGTGGACGCCTCGTCAGTCCCCAGCGACGAGGAGTCGCAGTGCCCGCCCTCACGGCGTGGCATGGCGCGGCCGGGGATCTCCGCCCCCGTCAATCCCCGGCCGCCCGGCCACGTCACGACGGACAGCCTCCCGGCGATGGCGCGGCGGCACGCCCGCCGCGCGCATCGGACCGCGGGCTGCGCACGACCCCCGGGCCCGCCGGTCAGCCCGCGGACGGGGTCCAGGTCGCCGGGTCCGCCGCGGACTGGTCCCCGGTGGCCATGTTCTTCACCTCGTGCGCCCGGCCATCGTCGAAGGGCGGGAACCAGACGAATCCGATGCCCTTGCGGGAGGCGTAGCGGACCTGCCTGGCCACCTTGTCCGGCTGGTGGTAGGTCTCCACCCGCAGCCCCCGGGTGCGCAGCTCGGCGGCCGTCGCGAGGGCGGCGGCGCGGCGCGGCGCGGCGGGGATCACGACCAGCACGTCGGCGGGGCTGGACGGCCCGGTGGTGAGCAGGCCCTCGGCCAGGAGCTTGGCGAAGATGCGGGTGAGGCCGATCGAGATCCCGACGCCGGGGAGGTTGCGGCGGATGAAGGAGCCGGCAAGGTTGTCGTACCGCCCCCCCGAGCAGATGCTGCCGAAGTCCGGCCAGTCGACGAACTTCGCCTCGTAGACGGTCCCGGTGTAGTAGTCGAGACCGCGGGCGATCGAGAGGTCCGCGACCACGTCGCCGGCGGGCAGGTCGGCGAGATCGCCGAGAACCGCGGCGAGCTCGTCGAGCCCCTCGGAGAGCAGGTCCGATTTCACCCCGAGCCGGCGTACCTCCTCGACGACGCCGGGATCGCAGCCCCGAATGCCCGTGAGCTCCAGGCAGGCGCGCACCTGGTCCGGGTCGAGCCCGACCGCGGTGGTCAGCAGCCCCTCCACCCCCGCGAGGCCGATCTTGTCGAGCTTGTCGGCGACCCGGATGACGGCCAGCGGATCGCCGATGCCCAGACCCTCGTAGAAGCCCTGGAGCACCTTGCGATTGTTGATGTTGAGGGTCCAGGGCGGAACGCCGAGGGTGCCCAGGACCTCGTGCACGATGCGGGGAAGTTCCGCGTCGAAGTGCAGGGGCACCTGATCAACGTTGATCACGTCGATGTCGCACTGGGTGAACTCGCGGAAGCGGCCCTCCTGAGGACGCTCCCCCCGCCACACCCGCTGGATCTGGTAGCGCTTGAACGGGAACACGAGGTCGTTGAAGTGGGCGGCCACGTACCGCGCGAAAGGCACTGTGAGGTCGAAGTGCAGGCCGAGGCGGGCGCTGTCGTCGTCGGCGTCGGCCTGCAGGCGGCGTAGCATGTAGACCTCCTGGGAGGTCTCCCCCTTCGCGGTCAGCACCTCGAGCGCCTCGACCGAGGGGGTCTCCACCGAGCAGAAGCCGTACCGCTCGAACGTCGCTCGGATGGTGTCGAGCCAGCGCTGCTCGACGAGACGGACCTCGGGCAGCCACTCGGGAAATCCGCTCACGGGCAGGGGACGGACGATCGGCGCGTCACTCATCGCCGCGGAATCTCCTCATCATCTCGAACGGACGGGCACCTGCCGCCCCGGGCACGGTCAACCGCGAAGCCGGGTGGCAGTCACCGATGTCGAGCGAGGAGACGCATAAGCAGCAGCCTATCGCGTGGGGCTCGTTGACCTCACAGCCGGAGAGCGATTCCACGGCGGGGATGGGGCCCGTTCCACCGGGCCCCATCCCGTCGATCACACCGGGTGCCCCGCGCGCGCCTCGACCTCCGCGAGCCGCGCACCCGTCTCGCCGCACTGCTCGACCGGCGCCGGCGGCGCTCCGTCCCCCCGGTGCCGCTGCTCCGGCAACGAGCTCGGGATGACGCCGGTCGGCCGGCCGGGGGCCAGGTAGACCCATCCGGCCTGGCGCCACTGGTCGGCGTCGAGCGCGTGCCGGGCGTCCACCACGACCTTGCGCCGGACCACGGCCCCGAGCCGGGCCGGGTCCAGGTCGGCGAACTGGCGCCACTCGGTGAGCAGGACCAGCGCGTCGGCCCCCTCGACCACGGCCTCGACGGAGTCGCTGTAGGCGAGGCCGGGCAGGGCCTGCCGGGCGTTGTGCGTCGCGACCGGATCCACGACCGTCACCCCGGCGCCGGTCTCGGCCAGTAGCCCCGCGACCGCGAGCGCCGGGGAGTCCCGCACGTCGTCGGAGTTGGGCTTGAACGCGGCGCCCAGCACGACGAGGCGCCGGCCGACCAGCGTGCCGTCGAGGGCCGCGGTGACCAGGTCCACCACACGGTCCCGGCGACGATTGTTGATCTCGTCGATCTCACGCAGGAAACGCAGCGCCGCACCGACCCCGAGCTCGTCTGCGCGGGCCTGGAAGGCCCGGATGTCCTTGGGTAGGCAGCCGCCCCCGAACCCCACCCCCGGACGCAGGAAGTTCCCGCCGATGCGCACGTCGTGGGACAGCGCCTCGGCCAGCGTCAGGACATCGGCATCGACCGCCTCGCACACCTCCGCCATCGCGTTGATGAAGGAGATCTTCGTCGCGAGAAAGGAGTTGGCCGCCGTCTTCACCAGCTCGGCCGTCGCGTAGTCGGTCACGATGACCGGCACCCCCTGGGCGATCACCGGCGCGAAAGCGGCCCGCAGCGCTCCCTCCGCAGCCGGGGAGGCGACACCGAAGACGAGCCGGTCCGGTCGCAGGGTGTCGGCCACCGCGAAGCCCTCCCGGAGGAACTCCGGGTTCCAGGCCAGCTGGACGCCGGCGAGATCGCTGGAGATGTCGGCGGCGGGCTCGTCCACCTCGTCATGGCCCAACCCGTCATGACCCACCTCGACGCGGCCCAACCCGTCGGCCCCCGCCGCGCCGGGCGCCGTCTCGCCCGCGACCGGGCGGTTCGCCGGGGCGAGCTGCGCGATCGTCCGGGCGAGCCCCGCAGCCGTGCCGGCCGGCACCGTCGACTTGCCGACCACGAGGCACGGCCGGGTCAGCAGCGGCGCGAGGCGCTCGATGGCGGCGTGCAGGTGGCTCAGGTCCGCCCCGTAACCGTCGGCACGCTGGGGGGTGCCCACACAGACGAAGTGCACGTCGCCGAACTCGGCAATCTCCTCGAAGGAGGTGGTGAAACGCAGCCGTCCGGTCCGGAGGTTCGCGCGCAGGAGGTCGGCGAGGTCGGGCTCGAAGAACGGGATCTCCCCCGCGGACAACCGCTCGATCTTCGAATGGTCGACGTCCACGGCGAGCACCTCGAAGCCAAGCTCCGCCATGCACACCGCGTGGGTGGCCCCCAGGTACCCGGTGCCGATGACGGTCAGGCGTGGACGAGGCCCGGTTCCGGGCGCCGCCGCATCATCAAGGCTGTCCGACGAGCTCATCAGGCTCCTCCTCATCGTCGTACCCCCCTGGATTGAGACGCTGAAACTCCCAGGCGTCCCGGCACATGTCCGCGACATCCCGGCGGGCTGACCAGCCGAGTGCCGTACGGGCGAGCGCCGCGTCGGCGACCAGGGCGGCGACGTCCCCCGGCCGCCTCGCCACGACGCGACTGGGGAGATCACGAGCGCAGGCCGCGGAGAAGGCCGCGAGCAGTTCCCGCACGGAGGTGCCAGCGCCGGTCCCGAGGTTGATGACCCGATGTCCCGCCTGGTCATCGAGATGATCGAGAGCGAGTCGATGGCCCTCCGCCAGGTCGACCACGTGGATGTAGTCGCGTACGCCCGTGCCGTCGGGCGTGGGGTAGTCGTCGCCGAAGATGGACAGCTCCGGGCGCCGGGCGACCGCCACCTGGGCCAGGTAGGGCATGACGTTGTTCGGCACCCCACGGGGATCCTCGCCGAGCAGGCCCGACTCGTGCGCCCCGGCGGGGTTGAAGTATCGCAGGGACGTCACGTGCCAGGACGGATCCCGGGCGCAGAGGTCGGCGAGGATCTGCTCGCACATCCATTTGGTGCGCGCGTAGGGATTGGTCGGGCGGGCCGGCGTGTCCTCGGCGATCGGTACCTTGTCCGCCGCTCCGTAGATTGCGCACGAGGACGAGAAGACCAGCCGGCGCACGCCGTGCTCCGCCATCACGCGGACCAGACCCAACGTCGCGTTGACGTTCGTGTCGTAGTACTCCAGCGGGATGTCGACCGACTCGCCGACGGCTTTGAGAGCGGCGAAGTGAATAACGGAATCGATCTTCCATCGGCGGAACACGTCACCGAGCGCCGCCCGGTCACGGACATCGAGCCGCACGAAGTCGATGTCGCCGTCCACCACCTTACGCAGCCTGTCCAGCACCCGCGGTGAGCTGTTGACGAAGTTGTCCACTCCCACTACCCGATGACCCGCGGCGAGCAGGTCCACCCAGGTATGAGAGCCGATGAACCCCGTCGCCCCGGTCACCAGGACCGTCTCGGCTCGACTCGTCGACGTCATAGCTCGGTTATCCACTTCTTCGGTGATCAACTGAAACAACTCGTCACCGGTGCTCCACACCGGCCCGGAACAACCGATCCCGGCAGCAGGATCAACCCGACGGCGGCTAGGATCCGTACCACGGCCACGGCCACGGCCACGGCCACGGCCACGGCCACGGCCACCGCCACCGCCCTTCGGCTGGACCGCGCGGTCCCGACCGTTCGGGCAGCGAACACCGCGATGGGCACGGGCACACCCGGGGCGACGGACATCGGGCACAGCAGAACATAACCCCCAGGTCGGTGCATCGCCGACCTGGTAGCGGCCGCGGCGATCCCGGTGAACCAGACGATCGGCGCGAGCAGGAGCCCCGGTCCGGTCACAGCGCCAGCGTCGGGTAGTGCACGGCCGGTGGCAAGAACCGCGCGCACGGCACCCGGGACCGGCGGCCCACGTCCCGGAAGAAGATGTCCGGGAGGTGGCGTGGCCACGGGAACTCTCGGGTCACCATTGCCGCGGACGTCCCGGGCCCGTCGCCGTTCGCCCACGCATCGGCGGCGAGGGCCCCGCCTCGGCCTGAGCGCGCACGGCAGGTAGGTGGCGCTGACATCCTCGGCGGGTTGCGGACCAATGCCACCGATCTCACGTAACGCGGCGGTGCACACGGCGTGGCGCCGGCCATCACGAACCCTCCCCCCGCAAACAGAAAGTCACGTTCCCCGCGCGGCCACGTTCCTGGAAAGCCACGTCCCCGGAAAGCTCGGTGGCGGGGCGGGACACCTGTGACGCCGGTCAAGCGACCTGACGGCTCTGCGCGAGCTGGCCGGCGAACCAGGAGATCGTCCGGGTGAGCCCGTCGTGCAGGCTCGTCTTCGGTTCCCAGCCCAGGAGGGTCCGGGCGAGGGTGATGTCGGGTTGACGCACCGAGGGGTCGTCCTGGGGCCGCGGGACGAAGGTGATCGGCGCCGTCGATCCGCACAGGTCACGGACGAGCACCGCGGTGTCGAGGATCGACATCTCGTGCGGGTTCCCAATGTTCACGGGCCCGGGCAGGTCCGAGTGCAGAAGTCGGACGATGCCGTCGATCAGGTCGTCGACGTAACAGATGGACCGGGTCTGGGTTCCGTCACCGGCGACCGTGATGGGCTCGCCCCGCAGCGCCTGGGAGATGAAGGCGGGAATGGCGCGACCGTCATCGACCCGCATCCGCGGGCCGTAGGTGTTGAAGATGCGGACAATACCGGTGTCGACACCGTGCTTGCGCCGATAGGCCATGGTCACCGCCTCGGAGAAGCGCTTGGCCTCGTCGTACACACTGCGCGGGCCGACCGGGTTCACGTTGCCCCAGTAGCCTTCCGGCTGGGGATTGACCTGTGGATCGCCGTAGGACTCCGAGGTCGAGGCGAGCAGGAACCGAGCATTCTTCTGCCGCGCCAGGCCAAGGGCGTGGAAGGTACCGAGCGAGCCGACCTTGAGCGTTTCGATCGGCAGCTCGTAGTAATCCACCGGAGATGCCGGGGACGCAAAGTGCAACACGGCGTCGACCGGACCAGAAACATAAATGAAATCATTCACATCCCGGTTGACCAGGCGGAAACGTGGGTCGGCGAGCAGATGCTCCACATTCTCCGGCCGGCCGGTGATGAAGTTGTCGAAACAGATGACCTCGTAGCCGCCGCCCAGTAGGCGTTCACAGAGATGACTGCCCAGAAAACCGGCGCCGCCGGTCACTATCGCACGCACGTCGTGTGCTCCCGGATCTGGAATACAGAGGACCCCGGAGAGTGCCCGTCGATCGCTGTCCGGAGTCCGGCGACGACGGGCGTCCTCCCTTGAGCCATGCGAAGGAGGCGGCGCATCCGATCAGATCGCGCCGCGAGGCCAGGTTGGAGGATCGGGGGAAACGGACATCAAATGATCGGAGATCAGAGGATCAGTAGCTGCTCACCCGCCGGAGCACTCAGCATGGACACTGCCGGACCGATCTCGAATGGCCGCAGGACACGAACACCGCACTACCCCCCAGTAGTCTGATGGCCGACAACGCCGACCCTCTGCGGCATCGTACACAGGTCATCGACGCGTTAAGTACGCGGCCCGGCCCAGTCTCCCTCCTAGCCACGTCGATACGATATAACCACCCGTCACCGATGGCGCCCGACTCCCTACGGGAGATGTCAATGGCCGTCCCGGAGCCGCCTGCATTGGATGAGCAATTCACCGCCAGGGGACGGAGCACGGTCACCCGCGGGAGTGCCGCTCAAGGACGATCGCGTGACGCATCGCGGCGCGTCCCCGGCGGGTGTCCCCGGCATCTCCATAGGAGACCGCGAGCCGGTACCAGCGACGCCATTCACCCGGCGCCGCCTCGACCTCCGCCCGACGCTGGGCGAACGCGGCGTCGGCCGAGGCGCGGTCGATCCGGCCCGACGGCCGGCGCACGAGAACCGGCTCGTCGGCACGGGCGCCGGGGTCGAAGCCGCGGGCGGTGCCGGACTCGACGTCAGCCGTCGCATCCGCGGCTACGTCGAACATCCGGGCAAGCCGCTCGGTGTCGCGGCCGAAACGCAGCTCACGCAGGATGACGACGGCGCCGATCATCGGAAGCAGCACGACACCGAGACCGAGTCCACGGGCCGCCCAGCGATCGTCGCCGAGCAACTGGATTCCCCGCCACCCGATCAGCCCGAGGTAGAAGCCACACGCCGCGACGAGCACGGCCACCAGCCACCGGGCCCTCACCTGGACGCCCCACCGGATGCCGACGCCACCGGGCCGTCCGGATCCAGCCGGATCCGCGCCCCGGGTGCCGCCAAGGTCGCCACGACCGGCATCCGCCGCTTGACCAGGGAGCACACGTCGTCGGGGCGCGCCCGGGCCAGGCAGCTGAACGTCGTACCAAGATCGATACCAAAGACGCTACGGGTACCCGCCGGGAAACGACGGTCAACGTGTCCGACCACATCCGGAAACCTATCTTTCGCGGCCCGTGGTGGCAGCAGACACCTGCCCCAAGATGCCCGCGGCGCTAGTCCAGGTCGAGCAGCGACTCCAGACCGACCGTGAGTCCCGGTCGCTCGCCGACCTTCCGCACGCTTAGCAGCACCCCCGGCATGAACGAGGTGCGGTCGTAGGAATCGTGTCGCAGGGTGAGGGTCTCCCCGGCGCCCCCGAGCAGGACCTCCTGATGCGCGACGAGCCCGGCGAGGCGGACGGCATGCACCGGCACGCCGTCGACCCGGGCGCCGCGGGCACCGTCGAGGGCGGCGGTTGTCGCGTCCGGGCCGGCCACCGGCAACCCGGCGGTGGTACGCGCCGCGGCGACCAGCTGCGCGGTACGCCGGGCGGTGCCGCTCGGCGCGTCGGCCTTGCCGGGATGGTGCAACTCGATGATCTCCACCGAGTCGAAGAACCGGGCGGCCCGGGCGGCGAACGTCATCATCAGCACGGCGGCTACCCCGAAGTTCGGCGCGACGAGCACCCCGACCCCCGGTGCCGCGGCCAGCCAGCCACGCAGGGTCGCGAGCCGCGGCTCGTCGAAGCCGGTGGTGCCGACGACGACGTGCTTGCCGGCCTGGACGCACCAGCGGAGGTTGTCCATCACCGCGTCGGGGGTGGTGAAGTCGACGACGACGTCGGCCGCGGCGAGCGCACCACGGTCATCGCCGGTGCCGAGGGCCGCGACCAGCGCCAGGTCGGCGGCGGCCTCGACGGCGGCACACACCGTCGACCCCATCCGTCCCCGTGCACCGAGCACCCCCACCGCTGTCCCGGTTACCGGGACAGCGCCGGTTACCGGGACAGCGCCGGTTACCGGGACAGCGCCGGTTACCGGGCGGGACTCGGAGTCGGACATCGGTGAACCTCTCGGGACGAGAGTCGCTAACGGGCGACGGCGGCGCTGAAGTCGTGGTCGTCGAAGGGTCCGATGACGCCCAGGGCCCAGGACTGGTCCAGCAGCTCCCGCGCGATCGCGGTGACATCGTCGAGGGTGACCGCGTCCACCCGGGCGATGATCTCGTCGACCGACAGGACCTCACCGTGGACGAGCTCGCTCTTGCCGAGGCGGCTCATCCGGGATCCGGTGTCCTCCAAGCCGAGGATCATCGAGCCGCGGTTCTGCCCACGGGCCCGGTCGAGTTCCTCGGCACTGATCCCGTGCTCGGCGATCTGGCGTACCTGCTCACGGGCGAGCTCGAGGACCACGTCGGCACGCTTGGGGGCGCATCCGGCATAGACGCCGAACAGGCCCGCGTCGGCGAAGTGGGAGGCGAACGAGCCCACCGAGTACGCCAGCCCCCGCTTCTCCCGGATCTCCTGGAACAGCCGCGAGCTCATCCCACCGCCCAGCGCCGTCGACAGCACGCCGAGCGTGTAACGGCGCGGATCGTGCCGGGACAGTCCCCTGGTGCCGAGCACGAGATGCGCCTGCTCGGTCGGCCGGTCGGTCACGACGATGCCGGGCGGCGGCGGGTAGTCGTACGATCCGCCACGCACCTCGAACGGCTCGGCGCTCACCGTCAGACGGTCGGCGAACGCCTCGGCGACCAGCGCCAGCGCCCGGTCGTGCGCCAGGTTGCCGGCGATGGAGACCACCATCGCCGGCGGGACGTACCGGGAGCGGTAGTAGTCCGCGATGGTCTCCCGGCCCAGCCCCTCGATCGACTCGGTCGTCCCGAGCACCGGGCGGCCGAGTACCGACGACCCGAGCATCGCCGCCGCGAATACGTCATGGACGAGGTCACCCGGGTCGTCCTCGTACATGGCGATCTCCTCCAGGATCACGCCACGCTCGGCCTCGACGTCGTCGGCTGTCACCAGCGAGTTGGTGACCATGTCGGCGATGACGTTGACGGCCATCGCGAGATCGGAGTCGAGCACCCGCACGTAGTAGCAGGTGTACTCCTTGCCGGTGAAGGCGTTGATGTCCCCGCCGACCGCCTCGACCGACGCGCTGATAGTCAACGCGTCCCGGCTGGGCGTGCCCTTGAACAGCAGGTGCTCCAGGTAGTGGGAGCATCCGGCGGTCACCGGCGTCTCGTCGCGCGAGCCCACCGCGACCCAGACGCCGATCGCGACCGAGCGCACCCCGGGGACCCGCTCGGTGATGACCCGCAGACCGCCGGGGAGCACGGTGCGGCGCGCCGTGCCGTCCAGCAACGATTCGCCACTGACTCCGCCAGCAGCGAGCAGGTGCGCGGCCCGGGCGCCGGGAACCGGCTTGTTCCGCGGCGCGCCGGCGGTCCCCGCTGAGCAGGTCAGGTCGGGCGTGGGAGTGTCGGACACGACGGGCCGTCAGGAGGCGGCGGCCGCCGCGTCGGCGGCTTCGGCGCTCGGGGACAGGCTGATCTTCCCGCGGCTGTCGATCTCGGTGATCTCGACCTGGAGCTTCTGGCCCACCGTCAGGACGTCCTCCACCTTCTCTACCCGCTTACCGCCGGAGAGTGTCTTGAGCTTGCTGACGTGGAGCAGGCCGTCCCGGCCCGGGGTGAGCGAGACGAAGGCCCCAAAATTGGTGATCTTCACAATCGTCCCCAGATAACGCTCGCCGACCTCGGGCATCTGCGGGTTGGCGATCGCGTTGATCGCCGACCGGGCGGACTCCGCCGACGGACCGTCCACCGCGCCGATGTAGATCGTCCCGTCGTCCTCGACGGTGATCTCGGCACCGCTGTCCGCCTGGATCTGGTTGATCATCTTACCCTTGGGTCCGATGACCTCCCCGATCTTGTCCACCGGGATCTTGACGGAGATGACCCGCGGGGCGTGAGCGGACATCTCGTCCGGGCTGCCGATGGCCTCGGCCATCACGTCGAGGATCGCGAGCCGCGCCCCGCGCGCCTGCTGGAGCGCCGCGGCGAGGACCGAGGCCGGGATGCCGTCGAGCTTGGTGTCGAGCTGGAGCGCGGTGACGAAGTCCCGGGTGCCGGCGACCTTGAAGTCCATGTCCCCGTAGGCGTCCTCGGCCCCGAGGATGTCGGTCAGGGTGACGTAGGAGTCGTCGGCGTGGATGAGGCCCATCGCGATCCCGGCGACCGGCGCCTTGAGCGGTACCCCGGCGTTGAGCAGCGACAGGGTGCTCGCGCACACCGAGCCCATGCTCGTTGACCCGTTCGAACCCAGCGCCTCGGATACCTGCCGGATCGCGTAGGGGAACTCCTCGCGGCTGGGCAGCACCGGGAGCAGGGCCCGCTCGGCGAGTGCCCCGTGGCCGATCTCTCGGCGCTTCGGCGAACCGACGCGGCCGGTCTCGCCGGTGGAGTACGGCGGGAAGTTGTAGTTGTGCATGTACCGCTTGGTGCGGTCGGGGTTGAGCGTGTCGACCGTCTGCTCCATGCGCAGCATGGCCAAGGTCGTGACGCCGAGGATCTGCGTCTCGCCCCGCTCGAACAGCGCCGAGCCGTGTACCCGCGGGATGTAGTCGACCTCGGCCGACAGCGCGCGGATCTCGGTTGTCGAGCGACCGTCGATGCGCACGCTCTCGGTCACGATGCGGGAGCGGACGAGCTTCTTGGTCAGCGCCCGGTAGGCGGCGCCGATCTCTTTCTCTCGCCCCTCGAACTGGGAGGCCACCTTCTCGGCCGCGAGCTGGCGGACCCGGTCGAGCTCGTTCTCGCGCTCAGCCTTGCCGGGGATGCGCAGCGCGGCGGACAGCTCGTCGCCGATTGCCGCGGACAGCGCGTCCAGCACGTCGTCGTGATAGTCGATGAAGACGGGGAACTCCCGGGCAGGCTTCGCGGCGAGCGCGGCCAGCTCGCTCTGGGCCCGGCAGAGCTCACGGATGGCGGGCTTCGCCGCCTCGAGGCCCGCGGCCACGACCTCCTCGGTGGGAGCCGGCGCGCCGTGCGCGAGCAGCTCGACCGTGCCCGGGGTCGCCTCGGCCTCCACCATCATGATCGCGACGTCCGAGCCGTCCTCGATCACCCGACCGGCCACGACCATGTCGAAGGTCGCCCGAGCGAGCTCCGCATGGGTCGGGAAGGCGATCCACTCGCCGTCGACGAACCCGACCCGGGTCGCACCGATCGGCCCGGTGAAGGGCAGGCCGGACAGCGTCGTCGACGCGCTGGCCGCGTTGATGGCGACCACGTCGTAAAGGGTGTCGGGATCCAGGGCGAGCACGGTGGCCACGACCTGGATCTCGTTGCGCAGCCCCTTGGCGAACGACGGCCGCAGCGGCCGGTCGATGAGCCGGCAGGTGAGGATCGCGTCCTCGCTGGGGCGGCCCTCCCGCCGGAAGAACGAACCGGGGATGCGCCCGGCCGCGTACATCCGCTCCTCGACATCCACCGTCAGCGGGAAGAAGTCGAGCTGTTCCTTGGGCTGCTTGCTGACCGTCGTCGCCGAGAGCACCATCGTGTCGCCCAGGTAGGCGACGGCGGAGCCGGCGGCCTGCTTGGCGAGACGTCCGGTCTCGAACCGAACCGTCCGGTCTCCGGCCGGGGTCGCGATGACCGCTTCGGCCGCATGTGTCGAGTCGTCCACTCGAACCACTCCATCCTCTTCCTCGGCCGGATCCACGCGGCCGAGCCTCTTCTACGGCCGGGTCCACGCCAACGAGGATGCCGGTGCTCAGTCGAAGTCCCCGGGTCCGGTGCCCGTACCCATCCCGGCGACCACGACCGAGGACCGGCGGCTCGCACCACCACGGACCCGGCCAGGTCCTCCACACCGCCGAGCGGACGACTCCGCCGACGGCTCGACGCATTCGGTACCTACCCCCGATGCGTCAGAGGGAGCGTCCCACCCGGGCCGCTCCCCCTCTTCGCGCTACCGCCGTAGCCCGAGTCGCTCGATCAGAGCGCGGTATCGGTTGATATCCGTCTTCGCCAGGTAGTTCAGCAGCCGTCGGCGACGGCCGACGAGCAGCAGCAGACCGCGGCGGCTGTGGTGATCGTGCTTATGCACCTTGAGATGCTCGGTCAGGTCACTGATCCGACGGGTCAGCATCGCGACCTGCACCTCGGGCGAGCCCGTGTCCCGCTCGACGGTGGCGTAATCGGACATGATCTTCTGCTTGACGTCGCTCGCGAGCGGCACGCTCCACCTTCTCCTTCTGTTTCGGGACGGCGCGCGTCCGGGGTCTTCCCCACCCGGATCGATCACCGGACCTCGGCATCATCGCCGTCCGGTCCGGACACACCGCACCCGCCTGACCGGGAAGCCTATCAACCCGAGGAGAGCCGCTCGGCCACCGGCGGAGTTCAGCCGAGTTCAGCCGAGTTCAGACGAGCAGGGTTGCCGCGCGGGTGGCCTCCACATCCGCGGCCATCTGGGTGACGAGCTCGGCCACCGAGTCGAAGCGCAGGGTCGGACGCAGCCGATGGGTGAACTCGTAGGCCATGTACTCGCCGTAGAGATCCTCGTCGAAGTCCAGGAGAAACGCTTCGACGCGCCGGTCGCGTCCCTCGAACGTCGGATTCGTACCGATCGAGATGGCGGCGGGCTGGCGGCGGCCGGACCAGCAGGCGAAGCCCGCGTACACGCCGTCCGCCGGAACGGCGGCCCACGGCGTCACCTGGATGTTCGCCGTAGGATAGCCGATGGTGCGGCCACGCGCGTCGCCGTGCACGACGACACCCTCGACCCGATGCGGCCGGTCCAGCGCGGCCGCCGCAGCCGCCACGTCGCCCTCGGCCACCCGGGCACGGATCGCCGTCGAGGAGAGCACCTGCTCGCCGGAGCGGACGAGACGGACCCCGTCAACCTCGAATCCCTCCCGGGCGCCCGCCTCCGACAGCGTCGCGAGCGTCCCGGCGGCCCGGTGACCGTAGGTGAAGTTCTCCCCCACCACGACCACGCTCGCCCGCAGCCGCTCGACCAGTATCCCGTGCACGAAGTCAGCCGGGGAGACCCGACTGAACTCCAGCGTGAACGGCTCGACGCAGAGCGCGTCCACCCCGGTCCCGGCCAACAGCTCGGCCTTGAAACGCAGCGTCGTGAGCAGGGCGGGATGGCTGCCGGGTCGCAGCACCTCACCGGGATGCGGGTCGAAGGTCAACACCAGCGAACGCTCACCGCGTTCCCGCGCCAGCCGGACCGCCCGGCCGATGATCTGCCGGTGCCCGAGGTGCACCCCGTCGAAGAAGCCAATCGTGACGACCCCGCCCCGCCACTGGACAGGCGTGTTCTCCGCCCCTCGCCACGTTTGCACGTGCGAAGCCTAGGACATTCTCGTGGGGCGCTGTCGGGCCACCGAACCCCGGCCGGGGCCGCCGGACTAGACCGGGGCGAAGACGACGAGCGACCGGACCGCATGCTCGGTCTCCTCGACCAGGGCCAGCACGGTCCCGTCGGGACCGAAGACGCCGTACGTACCCGGCCGTCCCACCGGGGGCAACCGTCGGCCATGGGACACGTCCGCTGCCGCCTCCGCCGTCACGTCGCGGCGCAGGAAGCCGGCCGCGACCGCGTCGGTCAGCGATGTGACCGCCCGCGGCCCCAGCTCGGCGAACGTGTCGAGAGTCACTGCGCCCGCCAGGTCGAAGGGACCAACGGCGGTGCGCCGCAGGGCGGTCAGATGCGCCCCGCAGTCCAACGCCGCCCCGAGATCACGGGCGAGCGCCCGCACGTATGTTCCACTGGAGCAACCGACCGTGACCTCCAAATCGGTTCCGGCCGGGTCCACCGCCCCGTCGCCCGCGGCCCGCCGCGCCAGCAGGTCGAAGCGGTGGACCGTCACCCGGCGTGGGGCGAGATCGACCACCTCGCCGGCCCGGACCCTGGCGTACGCGCGTACCCCGCCCACCTTGACCGCGCTCACGCTGGCAGGAACCTGGTCGAGCACCCCGGTAAGGGCGGCCATGGCCCGCGTGAGCCGGTCGGCGTCGACGTCCACCGGACGGTCCTCGACCGGCGCGCCCTCGGCGTCGTCGGTCGTGGTAGTCCGGCCGAGCCGGATCGTGGCGTCGTACACCTTGTCGGTGAGGGCGAGATGTCCGAGCAGGCGGGTTCCCCGGCCGGCTCCCAGCACCAGCACGCCCGTCGCCATCGGATCGAGGGTGCCCGCGTGGCCGATCCGACGCTGCCCGAGAATGCGCCGCGCCCTGGCGACGACATCGTGCGACGTCCAGCCGGCCGGCTTGTCCACGACGACGAGCCCGTCGACCTGTGGCCCGGGACTGGGACCGGGACCGGATCCCCGGCGGGATGCGGCTCCCCCCGGCCGCGCGGATCCCCGGGTGGATCCCCCCCGGGTGCTCACCGCGGGCTCCGGACCGCGTTCCTCGGGCCACCCGGGCCGCGCGGATTCTCCGGAGTCCCCGGGCCCCCCAGGCGCGGAGCCCGCGCCAGCGCGTCCCGAAGCACGTCCATCAACTCGTCGAGCGTCGTCCCGCAGGAGAATCCGGCGGCGAAGCGATGGCCGCCACCACCGAGAGCCGTACAGACCGCGCCGACGTCAACGTCCCCCTTGGAACGGACCGAGACCTTCCAGACGTCACCATCCTGCTTGCAGACAAGGGCGACCTCTGCCTCCGACACGGTGCGCACCGTGTCGATGAGCCCCTCGATCTCGTCGTACTCCAGTCCCGCGGCGCGCAGATCGGCCTGGCTGCACCAGGACCAGACGAGGTCGTACTCGGGCTCCAGCCGGACGCGGCCGAGAACCTCCCCGAGTAGCTTGAGATAGCCGAAGCGGTGGGTGTCCCACAGGGCACGGCTGATCAGGTCGGGACGGATGCCCGTGGCCACCAGCCGGGCGGCCAGCTGGTGCACCGCCGGTGTCGTCGCGGCGAAACGGAACGATCCCGTGTCGGTTACCAGACCGGTGTAGATCGCTGTCGCGATGTCCCGGTCGAGCCGCACGCCCAGGGCATCGACGAGGTCGATGACCATGGCGCTGGTCGAGGCCGCCTCGGGGTCGACCAGATTGAGATCGCCGAACCGGGTGTTGGAGGCATGGTGGTCGACGACCAGGACCCGGCAACCGGCCGTGGTGCTGGCGAGCCTGCCCAGCCGGGACCGGCTGCCGGCGTCCAGGGTCACCACGAGACCCGGCCGGCCGGTGACGGCCTCGGGGGCCACCAACAGATCCTGACCGGCGAGGAAACGAAGCACCCGGGGAACGACGAAGGGATCCGCGTCGAAGGACACCCGCGGCCTTCCGCCCAGCGACCGCAGCGCGAGCCCCAGCGCCAACGCCGATCCGAGACTGTCCCCGTCGGGGTTCACGTGGGCGATCAGCAGGATGTCGTCACCGGCGTCGATCGCGCCGGTCAGTGCGGTCACCGCGGCCTGGAAATCACCGGTCGGACCGGCACCGTCCGGGCGGGAGCGGTTGACCGACGCCGCCGGCGGGCCCGCGAGATCGGTCGCATCGCTCATCGTCAGTTCCCATCGCAGCTGTCTCGTGCCTGTCACCGCGGTGTCCCGGGCCCGTACCCCGTCATCCCTCCTGCCGGGCCGTCCCGCCGTACTCGTCCACCTCGCTCAGCTCATCCACCTCGCTCAGCTCATCCACCTCGCCGGCGGCGGGGCGCGGCCGGCGGTAGGGATCGTCGTCGCCCGCCGGGCGAGCATCCCGACGGACCTCGGCCAGATACGCGTCGCGTTCCCGGGCAACGCTGATCAACTTCTCCAGATGCTGGGCGTCGTCGGGAAGTCGGTCATGAACGAAGGTGAGCGTCGGGGTCACCTTCACCCCCGTGGCCCGGCCGACCTGGCTGCGCAGCAGCCCCCGGGCGGATTCGAGCGCCTGGGCCGACGCCTGCCGCGCCGTCTCATCGCCGTAGACGGTGTAGAAGACCGTCGCGTCGACCAGATCCGGCGTCAGCCGCACATCCGTGACGGTCACCATGCCGAGTCGAGGATCCTTGACGCCACGCTCCAGCGTGGACGCCACAACCTCGCGGATACGCACGGCCAGCCGCCGTGCCCGGGCCGGATCAGCCACCGTCCACCTCCTCGTTCGCCGGTCCCGCCGGCGGCACGCTCACCGCGGCAGATGCACCGGGTGCGTGCGGTTCACCGGGTGCATGCGGTTCGTCGTCCGCGTCGTCCGCCGAAAAGTAGCGCGCCCGCGCGGCGAGGACCTCGACGTCCGGTCGCTGGGCCACCAGATGCTCGCAGGAACAGAGGACCTCGACGCAGTGCGCCCGGTCCGCGGCGACGACCGCCATCCCGATCTCGGCTCGCCGGTGCAGATCATGATGGCCGGTCTCGGCCACGCTGAGGGCGAAACGGCGACGCAGCTCCGCCACGATCGGCCGCACCACCGACCGTTTCTCCTTCAACGAGTGCACGTCACCGAGCAGCAGATCAAGGCTGAGGGTTCCGATCCACATGGTCGTCTCCCGCCGCCGGGCACACACCGCCGGTGACGATCGGGCAGACAGCTCGATCGTCACCGGCCGCGGACGTGCTCAGGCGCGGGGAACCTCCCGTTGCTCGAACGTCTCGATCACGTCATCGATCTTGATGTCGTTGAACGACCCGAGACCGATACCGCACTCGTAGCCCTCGCGGACCTCCGTCGCGTCGTCCTTGAAACGCTTGAGCGACTCGACCGTGAGGTTGTCGGCCACGACGACGCCGTCGCGGATGAGCCTGGCCTTGGTGTTCCGCCGGATGACGCCGGAACGGACCAGAGAGCCGGCCACGTTGCCGATCCGCGGCACGCGGAAGACCTCGCGGACCTCGGCGGTACCGAGCTGCGCTTCCTCGTAGACGGGCTTGAGCATGCCCTTCAGGGCGTTCTCGATGTCCTCGATAGCCTGGTAGATCACCGAGTAGTACCGGACCTCGACGCCCTCACGGTCGGCCAGCTCCGTCGCCTTGCCCTGCGGCCGGACGTTGAAGCCGATGATGATCGCGTCGGACGCCGACGCCAGCATCACGTTGGTCTCAGTGATCGCGCCGACCCCACGGTCGATGATCCGCAGACCGACCTCGTCACCGACATCGATCTTGAGCAAGGCGTCCTCGAGCGCCTCGACCGAACCGGACACATCGCCCTTGAGGATGAGGTTGAGCTGGGTCTTCTCGCCCTCCTTCATCCGCTCGAGGATCGTCTCCAGCGTCGGACGGCCCCGGCTCAGCGCCAGCTCCGCGTTACGCTCGCGGGCCTGACGCCGTTCGGCGATCTGACGGGCCACCCGGTCCTCGGGCACCACCAGGAAGTTGTCACCCGCGTCGGGAACGCTGGTGAACCCCAGGACCTGGACGGGTCGGGCCGGGCCCGCCTCGACCACCTGACCACCGTGTTCGTCGAGCATCGCCCGAACCCGACCGAACGCCTCGCCGGCGACGACCGAGTCACCGACCCTCAGCGTGCCGCGCTGGACCAGCACGGTCGCCACCGGACCCCGGCCCCGGTCGAGCCGACCTTCGATGGCGACACCCTGCGCCTCGACCTCGGTCGGAGCCCGCAGGTCCAGGGATGCGTCGGCGGTCAGGACGATCGCCTCGAGCAGGCCGTCGATGTTCGTCCGGTTGCGGGCGGAGACGTCAACGAACATCGTGTCGCCGCCGTACTCCTCCGCCACCAGGCCGTACTCGGTGAGCTGACCCCGCACCTTGGCCGGGTCGGCGCCCTCCTTGTCGACCTTGTTGACCGCCACCACGACCGGGACGCCGGCCGCCTGGGCGTGGTTCAGCGCCTCGATGGTCTGCGGCTTCACCCCGTCGTCGGCGGCCACGACCAGGACCACGATGTCCGTCACCTGCGCACCGCGGGCCCGCATGGCCGTGAAGGTCTCGTGGCCCGGAGTGTCGATGAAGGTGATCGGACGCTCGTCGCCGTCGACCTTGGCCCGCACCTGGTAGGCACCGATGTGCTGGGTGATACCACCGGCCTCGCCCCCGACCACGTCGGTGGAGCGGATGGCGTCCAGCAGTTTCGTCTTACCATGATCGACGTGACCCATGACGGTCACGACCGGCGGCCGGGAGCTGAGCTCGACGTCGTCGCCGTACTCCCCGCCGAAGGAGAGGTCGAAGCTCTCGAGAAGCTCCTTGTCCTCGTCCTCCGGGCTGACGATCTGGACCTCGTAGCCGAGCGTGACACCCAACAGCTGCAGCGTCTCGTCGGTGCAGGACTGGGTCGCGGTCACCATCTCGCCGAGCTGGGTGAACACGACCTGGACCAGAGCGCCCGGGTTCGCGTCGATCTTGTCGGCGAAATCGGCCAGCGAGGCGCCACGGGGAAGCCGGATGGCCTGCCCGTTGCCGCGGGGCACCATCGCGCCCATGCGCGGCGCTTCGAGCCCGCTCTCCCATTCCTGCCGCTTCGCGCGCTTGGACTTGCGCTGGCGACCGGGGCGACCACGGCCACCGGGGCCGAAGGCGCCCGCCGTGGTCCCACCGCGGCCACGGCCGCCGGCCGCGGGACGACCGGGCGCACCGCCACCGCCGCCACCACCACCGGGACGACCGGGCGCACCACCACCGCCGCCACCACCACCGGGACGACCGGGCGCACCACCCCGCCCGGCGAATCCGCCGGGACGCGGACCGCCGCCACCGCCGGGACGACCGGGCGCGCCACCACCGCCGGGACGACCGGGCGCGCCACCACCGCCCGGGCGTCCGGGAGGGCCACCGGCGGGCCGAGGCTGGAACATGTTCGCGTTGGGGCGCGGCCCCCCGGTGCCACCTGGGCGGGGCGGCATGCCGCCCCCCGCTCCTGACCGTGGACCGCCGGGACGTGGTGGCATCCCGCCGGGAGTGGGCCGTGGACCACCGGCACCGGTGCCACCGGGGCGCGGTCCACCCGGCCGGGGGGTACCTGGCCGGGGGGTACCCGACCGCGGGGCGCTGGGCCGGGGAGTGGGCGTCGATGGCGGACCCGACTGCCCGGCCGACGGACGCGGCCCAGCGGACGGACGCGGCCCAGCGGACGGCGTCGTGTAGGGGTTGTTACCGGGCGCAGCCGACCGGGGTCCGGGACGCGGCCCGGGCCGGGGGCCGCCTGCGGTCGGACCGCCAGCGGTCGGACCGCCAGCGGTCGGACCGCCAGCGGTGGGACCCGAGGGAGGAACCGGGGTGCCGGGACGCGGACGGCCACCGCCCTGCGGGGCACCGGGACGCGGAGCGTTCGGCCCGGGTCGCGGCCCGGAGGGAGCGGACGGCACGGACGGCATCGGCGGCGCGGGCACGGCGGAGGCCGCGGCCGGACGGGGAGCGGCGGGTGCAGACGTCGGCGAAGCCTGCACCGGGGAGGCCTGCACCGGCGAAGCCTGCACCGGGGAGGCCGGTAGCGGCGGGGACGCGGGCGAGGGGGACGGCGCCGGGGTCGCCGGACCGGGCCGGCCGAGGGGACCAGGCCGCCCGGGAACCGGGCGCGGACCGGGCCGAGGCGCCAGACCAGGACGGGACGGCGGGGTCGGACGAGCGCCGCCACCCGGCGGTCCCGGACGGCTGGTGGCCCGGCCCGGGGAAGTGGGTGCGCCGTCGGCGGGGAACGCTTCCTTCAATTTGCGGACGACGGGTGCCTCGACAGTGGACGAAGCGGACTTCACGAACTCGCCGAGATCCTTGAGCTTGGCGAGCACGGTCTTACTGTCGACACCAAGCTCCTTGGCGAGCTCGTGTACGCGGGCCTTTCCTGCCACGGTGCTCCTTCGTTCGGCCCGCGGTCCGTGCCCGCGTGACCTCGTTACCTGCCGGTCGTGATCATGGCTGGGTGCTCATTGAGCGGTCATCGCTGTCTCGACCTGCTTCCCTGTCGACGTCTGTTGGCGCCGCCTGTGGGAGCGGATGCCGCTGGCGCGGGTACCCACTCCGTCTGACCCGGCCGGCCCGCTGCCGCGGTCCGCCCGTTCCATCCATCCATCTTTACCTGGTATCTCCCTGTGCCTGGCGCGACTACGGCGGACCGCTCCCGGAGGGACCGGCTACCGCGGGCGAAACCGCTCCAGATACAGCCTGACCTGCTTCGACCCGAGCGGGCCTGACACCCGCAGTGCTCGTGAGAACGCCTTGCGACGCTCCGCGAGATCGAGGCACGCAAGATCAGGATGCACGTGCGCACCCCGACCACGCATCCGACGACGAGCATCCGGCAGAAGCTCGCCGCCTTCTACGACGATACGCAGTAGGTCAGAACTCGACGCACGGCTTCGGCATCCGACACAGGTACGGACGGGCTCCGCACGACGCGCCATCGTAAGTCTATCCCGCCTGGCCCCGAGAATGGCCACCCGCGGCAGGTGATCGCCGCGGCACCGTAGCTGGTCCCGATCGTCGAGGCGCTCCAGCGGAGTCCCGTTCGGATCCGCTCCCACCGCCCTCGCCGGAGTCCTCGGTGTCAGAGTGGATGTCGATGCGCCACCCCGTCAGCCGGGCGGCGAGGCGGGCGTTCTGCCCCTCACGCCCGATGGCCAACGACAGCTGGTAATCGGGCACCACCACCCGCGCCGAGCGGCTCGCCGGATCCGTCACCTCGACCCGGGCCACCCGGGCCGGAGACAGCGCGCTCCCGACGAAGGTTGCCGGGTCGGCCGACCAGTCAACGATATCGATCTTCTCGCCCCGCAGTTCGGCCATGACGGCACGCACCCGGCTGCCCATCGGCCCGATGCACGCGCCCTTGGGGTTGACCCCGGCCACCCGGGACCGCACCGCTATCTTGCTGCGATGCCCGGCCTCGCGGGCGATCGCGGCGAGTTCCACGGTGCCGTCGGCGACCTCGGGCACCTCCAGCCGGAACAGCCCCTTCACCAGCTCGGGATGGGTGCGGGACAACGTCACCGTGGGTCCGTGCGGCCCCCGCGCGACGTGCACCACATAACACTTGATTCGGTCGCCGTGCTCAAGCCGCTCGCCGGGGACCTGCTCGGCCGGCGGCAGGACACCCTCGACGGTGCCGAGATTGACGAGCACGACCCTGGAGCCGGCCCGCTGTTCGTGATGTTGCACCACACCGGAAACGATCTCGTGCTCCCGGTCGGCGTACTGGCCGTAGGTGACCTCCTGCTGGGCCTCGCGCAGCCGCTGCATGATCACCTGTTTGGCGGTCATGGTCGCGATCCGCCCGAAGTCCGCCGGGGTGTCGTCGTACTCCCGGCTGGTGCCGTCCGGGCCCTGTTCCCGGGCAAGGACGGAGACATCTCCGGTCGTCCGGTCGATCACCACCCGGGCGTCCTGCGCGGACCCGGCCGTGTGGTGATAAGCCGTCAGCAGGGCCGTCTCCATCGCCTGCACCAAGGTGTCAAAGGCAATGTCCTTCTCCCGCTCGATTCCGCGCAGCGCGGCCACGTCGAGCTTCACCGGGTCATCTCCTTACCGGCCGCGCCCCGGGGGCCGGCCTCCCGGCCGTCGTCATTGGATTCCCTCCCCGGCGCCGCCGGAAGATCGTCGTCCGGCTCTCCGTACCCGAGATCGGCTGTCTCGCCGGGTTCCACCAACACGGCGGACAAAGACGGCGTCTCCACCGACTCGATAGAAAGATCATCATACGCCTCGGCCGAGAACTCGACCTCGACGGTAGCCCGGGCCACCTGTGCGAAGGTCACCCGCGCGAGCCGCCGACGCGGGGGGCGTCCGGGCCGCGCGGGATCCGTCGCCACCGCCAGATCCGCCCCCGATTCGTCGGCGGACAGGACACGCCCGGCGAGGACGATGCCGTCTCGATCACGTACCGTGACAAGCCTGCCGATCGCGCGGCGCCAGTGCCGAGGCTCGGTCAGCGGCCGTTCGACGCCCGGTGAGGTGACCTCGAGAACATAAGGCCCGGCGACCAGGCCCTGGCCGTCGGTCTCGGCGGCGTCAAGCAGCTCGGAGGCGAGCCGGCTGGCGTCCGCGACCGCGTCCAGGTCGACTCCTCCGTCGCGGTCCACCACCACCCGCACCACGCTGCGCGATCCGGCCCGTGTGACCGTCACATCCTCGAGATCGAAGCCCGCGTCGGCGAGGCCAGCCGCCAGCCGAGCCCGCAGCGCCGTCCGAACGCCGCCGCGCCCGCGGGCCGATCCGGATGGGCTCCGGTCACGCGCGCGGCCGGCCTCCCCCGCCCCTACCACTTCGACCGTCCCTTCCCGCATCCGCGATGCCTGATCATCCGCCGAACCCACGACGTCGCTCCCCACGCCGTAGGCCGGCCGCTACGTTGTCATCCCCCGGGGGCGATACCCAGGTTCGGCCGGCGCCATCAAGCCGTGCGACCCTCGTCGACCCGACCCGCGGCACCGTCGAACAGCGAGGACCGACCGCCGACGGTCCCGCCGGGCTGGGCCGCCCCGGGGCGACGGCATCCCGGGTGAGATCCATAGCCTACGTCCGCCCCGACCGGGGTCCGTCGCGACCCGGGGGTAACCGGATCAGGCCGCGCGGACCACACGGCGCTCCGGACGACAGCAGGGGATGTGCAAAGCTGCGACGGTGGATCCGGCGAACCTCACCCACGCCTCCCGACGACGGCTCCTCACCGGGCTGACCAGCCTTGCCCTTACCGGATTCGCCGGATTTGCCGGATTCGAGGCCGCCGGCTGCAGCACCACGGTCACGACGAATCGGACCGGTCCCGCGGTGGGTCCGGACGGCGACGACCGCCGGGCGGCGAGGGCCGCCGCCGTCCGGGCGGCCGCGCTGGCCGCGGCGTACCGGACGGCGGCCGAGCGCCACCCGTCCCTGCGTCCCCTGTTCGACACGCTGCGGGCCCATCACGAGGTCCAGCTCCGGACCTTGGCCGAACAGTTCCCGGGCTCCGCACCGGCCACCCCGACCCAGGCGACCACCCCGACCCAGGCAGCCACCCCGACCCAGGCGACCACCCCGACCCAGGCAGCCACCCCGACCCAGGCAGCCACCCCGACCCAGGCAGCCACCCCGACCCAGGCGATCGGGCGTGACGGCGCCGGGACGGCGGGAACGGCGCAGCTCGTCAACGAGTCACCCACGGCCCGCGCCGCCACCCTCGCCTCCCTGACCGGGATGGAGGGTGCGGCGACGAACGCCGCCCGCACCGACTGCCTGCGCGCGGGCGGTCCGCTCGCGTCCCTGCTGGCGAGCATGTGCGCCGCCGGGACCGCGCATGCGGAGCTGCTGGCCCTCGCTGCGAGCCGGGTGTCCGGATGACCGCCGACACACCATCGGGCGATCCGGCGTCGGCGACCCCCACGGAATCGACCGCCGCAACCGAGCACCCGGATCCCGCGGGCGTCGCGGCACTGGTCACGATGCTCACGGCCACGCATGCCGCGGTCTACGCCACCGCGGCGGCGGGAGGTGCCGTCGCGCCGCTCGGCCCGGCCGCGGCTCAGGCGCGCGAGCTCGCGCGACTGAGCTGTCTGGCGCACCAGGCGCTGCGCGACGACCTCATCACCGCGATCCGGGCCCGCGGCGGGGATGCGCCACCGGCACTGCCCGCCTATCGGCTCCCCGTCGCGCCGGAGGGCATCGGGGCGGCACTGGCCCTCCTGGCCAGGATCGAGGACGCCTGCGCCATGGCGGCCCACGACGCTGTCGCTGTGCTCGTCGGGGACGTCCGTGCGCTGGCTCTGGACGCGCTGACCGGCACCGCCGTACGCGCGCAGCGGGCCCGCATCGCGGCCGGCATGCCGCTGGCAGCCGCGAGCCGCGCGCTACCGGGGACATGACCTGGCGTCCAGGGAGGCCGGGCCGCTCCCGTCAGCGGGTGACCCACGCGTCGGGATCGCAGCCGAGGGTGGTCACGATGTCCGGAAGCTGACCACTCGCCACGTCGGCGAGGGTCACGGCCTCCAGCACCCGCCGCAGGTTCACTCGAACCGCGATCCACACATCCTGCAGGTGCTTGGCCGCGCCGTCGTAATTCGTGTCCTCAGGACGCCGGCCCCGCACGCTGGCGAGCGGACCGTCGGTCGCCCGGATCACCGTGGCGATGGTGATCCGCTCGGGGGGAAGGCTCAGCTGGTATCCCCCGTCCGCGCCCCGGCGGCTCTGGACCAGCCCCGCCCGGCGTAGATCGGTGAGGATGTTCTCGAGGAAGCGCAGCGGCAGATCCTGCGCCGCGGCAAGCGCCTCGCCCTTGACGAGCCGACCGTTGCTCGCGGCCAACGTCAGGAGTGCGCGCAATGCGTAGTCGGCGCGAGCGGAGATCTGCATGCATCCATTTTGCCGCCGGTCCTCGCCGAATGGGTGGGCCGGGTCGGCACCGGGCGAGGCACGGCCCCGCGCCGACGGGCGCTGTTCCCGCCGCCGGCTCGGCCAACGAACCTGCCGGCCAACGAACCTGCCGGCCGGGGAATCGGGACTTCCTCAGCCAGCCCTCTCGGGACGGGGGGCGTCCGTGCCGCCTCCGGCGGAGGAGGTGGCCGTGGTGGCGGCCGCGGCGGACCCGTCGGCGCTGCCGCTCCGGCGACGCCGAGCTGCCCGGACCGCCGTCGTACCCTCCGCAACCAGCCCACGGCGCTGCCGCATCCGCTGGTCCGCCGCGTTGAACCCGGCGTCGATGAGCACCCCGATCACGAAAATCGTGATCATCGAGGCCAGTACCCCGACCGTGTCGAGTAGTTCGCGGGCATTCTGCAGGTCAGCTCCGACGGACGGATGCCCCGGAACGATGACCAGCAATTCGCCGGCCATCAGGCTGCGCCAAGCGAACGCCCAGCCCTGCTTCAGGCCCGCGAGCACCGAGGGCAGGGCCGCCGGTACCACGACGTACCGGTAGAGGGACAGGCTACGCGCGCCCATGCTGCGGCCGACCTGGACCAGCAGAGGCGGCACGTAGTCCACGCCGTAGATGACGCCGTTGGCCACCGAGGGCGCCGCCCCGAGCACCACCACGAACATGATTGCGGACTCGCTGAGCTTGAACAGCAGGACGGCGAGCGGGAACCAGACGATCGAGGGCATCGTCTGCACCGCGGTGATGAACGATCCCACCGCGGTACGCAGGACTCCGAAGCGGGACACCGCGATCCCGACCACGGTGCCGATGAGCACGGCGAGAGCGTATCCCTCCAGGGCCCGGACCAGGGTGCGGGCGAGGGCGTCCCAGAAGTGTCCGCTGCCCAGCTGGTCGACGAACTCGCCCAGTGCCTCGCCCGGGCCGGGCAACACATAGCTGGGCTTCCAGCCACTCCAGACGACGATCTGCCAGAGCAGCAGGAACAGGAGCAGAGCGCCGAGCTTCGGCCAGCTGGCCGCCCAGACGCGGACCGCGAACGGCCGCCGTTGCGCGGTCGGGATGTCCAGCGCGTCGAGGCCGGCGAGGGCCGTGTCGACGTCGAAGGACTTACCCGCCTCGCCGAGCAGGACACTCTTATCGCTGGAGACGCTGACGTCAGTGGCCATGGCGGCCGACCTCCTCGCGTAGCCGCGCGGTCACCTTGGTGGCGAGCTCCGAGACGTGGGTGGAGTCGATCCGGCGGGGGCGGTCGAGGTCGACGTCGAAGATCTCCGCGACCCGGCCAGGCCGGGAGGACAGCAGCACGATGCGGTCACCGAGCCGGACCGCCTCACGCACATCGTGGGTGACGAAGATGACGGTGACCCCCGTCTCCCGCCAGATCCGTTCAAGTTCGTCGTGGAGCAGATCGCGGGTCATCGCGTCGAGCGCACCGAACGGCTCATCCATGCACAGGATGTCGGCCTCCTGCGCGAAGGCCCGGGCCAGGCTCACCCGCTGGCGCATGCCGCCGGACAGCTCATGGGGGCGCTTCGCGGACATACCGGCGAGCCGGACCATCGCGAGCAGACTCTCGACCCGGTCCCGCCGCTCGGCCTTGCCGATCCCCCGCAGCCGCAGCGGCACCTCGACGTTGCCGCCCGCGGTCAGCCAGGGCAGCAACGCCGAGTCCTGGAACATCATCCCAACCCGCCGGCCGGTGGTGTCGACGACGCCCACAGACGGCTGGTCGAGACCGGCGACCAAGCCGAGCAGGGTCGATTTCCCACAGCCGGACGCGCCGAGGAGACAGACGAACTCGCCCGCCCGGACGTCCAGGGAGACGTCGTCGAGCGCCTTGACGCTGGCGGGCCCGGATCCGAAGACCCGACTGACGCGGTGGATGCGCAGCGCGGTGTCGGCGGGTACAGCGGTGTCGGCGAGTACAGCGGTGTCGGCGAGTACAGCGGTCATGGTTCATTCCCCCGTCGCGGTGTATGCGGCCGGTGTGCATGGACGGATGGACGGACGGACCAGGCCGGGGCATCGATGATCGACACCCCGGCCTGGTCGTCGCCCTGTGGTCTCGGACCGAGGTTCAGCCGGCCCGGCTACCGCCGGGTGCCGCGGGTCAGGAGTCGGCGACCGTCGGTTTGCCCTGCTTGGCGAGGATCTCGTTGAGGACCGTCAGATCGAACAGACCGTCGAGCTTCGGGTTCTTGATGAGGCCGAGCTCCTCCTGGTGCTTTGCCGAGGTGAACAGGGACGCCGCGATCGGGTCCGGAGTGAAGGTCAGCCCCTTCCAGGCCAAGGTGAGGATCTTGTCGGACAGCGGCTTGCCGCTCAGCTTGCCCAGCGCCGTGTTGGTGACCTTCGCGCCGGCGTCACGGTCGGCGTTGAGCGCGTTGATCGATTCCACATTCGCCGTGATGAGCCGGCGGACGATCTCCGGGTTCTTCTTCAGATAGTCCGTGCTCACCAGAAGCACCGTCGTGACGAACTGGCCCTTGGTCTCCGGCCACTCGTCGGCCTCGTCGACGAGCACCTTGCCCCCCGCTGCGACGAGCCGGGAGGCCGTCGGCTCGGGCACCCAGGCCCCGTCGATGGCCCTGTTGGCGAAGGCGTCCACCGTCACGGTGTTGTCCTGGGGCTTGATGGAGACATCACCCCCACCCTGGGTGTCGGTCTTCAGCCCGTTCTTCTTGAGGAAGTACCGCAGCGCCACGTCCTGGGTGTTGCCCAGGCTCGGGGTGGCGAGCGTGGTGCCCTTGAGCTGCGCGACGGAGGTGATCTCAGGCTTGACCACCAGCGACGCACCACCCGAGGTAGCGCCGGAGACGATCCGCACCGCCTCCCCGTGCGACTTGATGAAGCTGTTGACCGCCGGGTTGGGACCGATATAACCGGCATCGATGGCGCCGGACAGAATCGCCTCCGCCTCCTGCACGCCGGAGTTGAAGGTCGATGTCTTGAGCGTGACTCCAGAGCCGAGGTCCTTGGCGAAGATCCCCTTCTCGGCGCCGTAGAGAGCTGGCGCGTGGGTGAGGTTCGGGAAGTACCCGAGCCGTAGGGTGCCGGTGATCTGGCCGTTCGAGGCGACCGTCTGGGAGTCCCCGTCGTCACTCGAGCAGCCCACCACCGCCAGTACAAGCGCCCCCGCGGCGATGAGTGGCGTCGCTGCACGCCACAGTCTGCTCGGCCTCATAGATACCCCCTCACGCGGGCTGACACCCGCGCCATGCAAGTCGATCGAAGTCATCGGGATGGTAAGCATGCCAGATGGTGCCCATCCTGGCCAGGTGGCTTCATCACGATGACATCGATCTGCAATATCTTTGACCAGACAGGAGCACATATCCGACAAAACAGACATTTTTTTCGCTGGAGCGCAGAGGCCCCGGACACCATAGGAGCGGGTCCGGGACGCTCTCAGACCGGGATCGACCTCAGAACAGGATCGACCTCAGACCGGGATCGACCTCAGAACAGGATCGACGCGAAGGTCCCGACCCGCTGAAAGCCCACCCGGTCGTAGACTCGGCGGGCGGCATGGTTGAAGTCGTTGACGTACAGGCTGACCCGCGGGGCGAAGGCGGCCCGCGCCAGCGCGACCACGCTCGCGGTTCCCGCGGCGCCGAGGCCGCGCCCACGCAGCGCCGGGTCGACCCAGACGCCCTGGATCTGGCAGACGTCGCCCGCGACGGCGCCGATCTCGGCCTTGAACAGCACCCGGCCGTCGGCGATGTGGGCGAAGGAACGCCGCTGACCGACAAACTCGGCGACGCGGGCGCGGTAAAGGGCGCCGCCGTCGGCGAGCACCGGGGACACCCCGATCTCCTCGGTAAACATGGCGATGCAGGCCGGCAGGATGACGTCCAGCTCGTCCGGGCGCACCGGACGCACCGCCGGATCGGGGGCGACCCGCGGCGGGCGGTCGATCACCAGCAGGGGCTGGTCGGCCCGTACCTCTCGGGCCCGCCCCCAGGTCGGCTCCAGATGCTTCCACATCGCCGTCACCGAGGAGGAGACGCCGACGATGGACGAGCAGCGCCGTCCCTGCCGGCGGGCCCGCTCGGCGAACAGTCTCGCCGAGGTGGGGCCCGCCGCCACGGGCCAGAGGTTGGCGCCGGAATAACACAGGGCGACCAGGCGGCCGTCCACGGTGTGCCCCCACATCTCGGCGCCGAGACGCCACGGGTCGAGCCCCGCCGCCTCGACCCGAGATGCGACGAACACATCGGCGACCGGGTTGCGGGCCAAGAGCTCGCGGACGGCCGGAAGATCCCTGTCGTCAAGCAGACGGGTCGGCGCGGACCGCAGAGGTAGGCCCATCCGGTCGAACCGGTTAACCCACGGAAACCGAGGGTTCGCCGGACGGGGTGCCGTCCGCCGCCATCTCCTCGGCCAGCCGCATGGCTTCCTCAATGAGGGTTTCCACGATCTGCGCCTCCGGAACGGTCTTCACGACCTCACCTCGGACGAAGATCTGACCCTTGCCGTTCCCGGATGCGACGCCGAGATCGGCCTCCCTGGCCTCGCCCGGCCCGTTCACGACGCAGCCCATGACGGCGACGCGCAACGGGACCTCCATGCCCTCGAGACCGGCGCTGACCTGATTGGCAAGGGTGTAGACATCGACCTGAGCCCGACCGCAGGAAGGGCAGGATACGATTTCGAGCTTACGCTGCCGAAGTCCCAGGGACTCCAGGATCGCGGTGCCGACCTTCACCTCCTCGACCGGCGGTGCCGACAGCGACACCCTGATCGTGTCACCGATTCCCTCGGCGAGCAGGGCCCCGAAGGCGACCGCGGACTTGACCGTGCCCTGGAAGGACGGTCCGGCCTCGGTGACACCGAGGTGCAGCGGGTAGTCGCAGGCCTGGGCGAGCAGCCGGTACGCCTGGATCATGACGACCGGGTCGTGGTGCTTCACCGAGATCTTGATGTCACGGAAGTCGTGCTCCTCGAACAGCGAGCATTCCCACAAGGCCGACTCCGTCAGCGCCTCCGGCGTGGCCTTGCCGTACTTCGCCAACAGCCGCTTGTCGAGTGAACCCGCGTTGACCCCGATCCGGATCGGAACGCCGGCGGCCTTCGCCGCGCGAGCAATCTCCCCGACCTTGTCGTCAAAAGCCTTGATGTTGCCGGGGTTGACCCGGACCGCGGCGCAGCCCGCGTCGATCGCGGCGAAGACGTACTTGGGCTGGAAGTGGATATCGGCAATCACCGGGATCGGGGACTTGCGGGCGATCGCGGCGAGGGCGTCGGCGTCGTCCTGGCTTGGCACCGCGACCCGGACGATCTGGCATCCCGACGCTGTCAGCTGTGCGATCTGCTGCAGCGTGGCGTTGACGTCCGACGTCAACGTGGTGCACATCGACTGAACGGAGACCGGAGCGTCACCCCCGACCAGGACGTTGCCCACGTGGATCTGCCGGCTGTGCCGCCGCGTGCCGAGCGGACGGGCCGGAGCGGTTGGCATGCCCAGAGTTACGGTCACGTTGTCCTCACTGGCGAATCGGAGACGAAGATCGACGTGCGACTGACTCGGCCTGTCGGCTGCAGGAGGCAGGGCAGAATGGCACACCGTCGCGCATGTTCATACGAAATTACTGATTCAGGCGAATGGGATTGACGATGTCGGCGGACAGGACAAGCAGACTGAACCCGAGCAATACGACGACCGTGGCGTACGTGGCTGGTAACAGTTTGGCGAAATCCACCTTCTGCACCGGACCGCGATAACCCCGGAGCCTGCGTAGACCGTGCCGGGCCTGCTCGAAGCCCAGCACGGCAATATGACCGCCGTCCAACGGGAGTAGGGGCAACAGGTTAAAAATTCCGACCGCGAGATTGATCGCGGCGACCAGAATGAGAAGGTTCCGCACCCGGTCCACGGCCGAACTGCCCTCGGCCGAGACCACGTCACCGCCGATACGCGCCGCTCCCACCACGCTGATGAAACCCTGGGGGTCGCGGTTGTCGCTGAAGATATTACCGATATCACCGATCCGGCGGGTCAGCGTTTCGTACATGCCGGTGAACCCGGACCCGATGACATCGAAGGTGCGGGGCACCGCTTCGATCGGGTTGTAGTGCACTGTCTCGGTTCCCGGTTTGACGCCCAAGGCGCCGACCCGGTCGTCGCCCGCCTGCCCGGTCTCCCGATCGCGCCGGACCTCCACCAGGTTCGGCGTGAGAGTGAGGGTGCGGCCGTCCCGTTCGACGACCATCACCGCAGGCCCCGCTCCGTGCGCACGCACCTGCCGGGTGAACTGCGTCCAGGTCGTGACCGGAACTCCGCCGAAGCTGACGATCCGGTCACCCGGCCGCAGACCGGCCGCCGCGGCCGGCCCCGGTCCGGAACAAGTCGCGGTCGTGGCGATGCAACTCGTCGCGCCGACCCTCGACTCGCTGATCGTGGTCGTGCCCAGGACAACGAGCACTCCGTAGACCAGCACGATGGCGATGACGAAATGCACGAAGGAACCGGCCGACATGACCACGAGCCGGGCCCGCGCCCGCGCATTGTGGAAGGCGCGGGGTTCATCGGCCGGATCGATCTCCTCGAGCGGAGTCATCCCCTCGATCTTGACGAAACCGCCGGCCGGAATGGCCTTGACACCGTACTCGGTCTCCCCCCGCCGCCGGGACCAGATGGTCGGCCCGAAACCGACGAAGAACTTGGAGGCCTTCATGCCGTAGTGCCGGGCCGTCACGAAATGCCCGGCCTCGTGCGCGACGACCGACACCAGCAGGGCCAGTGCGAACGCCGCAATGCCGAGAAGCTCCATCAGACCGCCCCCTCGGCGCCGGGGGGGCGGCTCATACCGTGTCCCGTTCGGTCTCGCGCCGGATCAGCCGCCCTGCCGCCGCCCGCGCGGCTCGTTCGGTGGCGAACACCTCCTCCACCGTGGGATGATCGATCACTTCGTGCTCGGCGATGACCTCGGCCACCAGGTCGACGATACGGATGAAGGGCAGCCGCCCGGCGAGGAAGGCCGCCACCGCCTCCTCGTTCGCGGCGTTGAAGACCGCGGGGGCGGTGCCGCCGCGCCGCCCGGCTGTGCGCGCGAGCTCCACCGCCGGGAACGCCACCTCGTCCAGCGGTTCGAAGGTAAGCGCCTGCGCCCGCGACCAGTCCATCGGCGGCTGTGCCTGCGCCACCCGGTCCGGCCAGCCGAGCGCCAGCGCGATGGGCAGTCGCATGTCCGGTGGGGAGACCTGAGCGATCGTCGAGCCGTCGGTGAACTCGACCATCGAGTGCACCAACGACTGGGGGTGCACGACGACCTCGATGTCGTCGTAGGGAACCCCGAAGAACAGGTGCGCCTCGATCAGCTCAAGCCCCTTGTTCATCAGGGTCGCCGAGTTGATCGTCACCAGGGGTCCCATGTCCCAGGTGGGATGGGCCAACGCCTGCTCCGGGGTAACGGCGGCAAGCTCGTCGCGGCGGCGCCCGCGGAAGGGACCTCCGCTGGCGGTCAACACCAGTTTGCGTACCTCGTCCCGCCGCCCGCCACGCAGGCACTGCGCCAGTGCGGAGTGCTCGGAATCCACCGGCACCAGGCGGTCGGGGTCGCCACCGAGCGCGTCGAGCACCAACGGCCCCCCGGCGACCAACGATTCCTTGTTCGCCAACGCCACAGTCCGGCCGGCGGCCAGCGCCGCGAGCGTCGGGGCCAACCCGACCGAGCCGGTGATGCCGTTGAGGACGATGTCGCATGGCCACGCCGCGATCTCGCTCGCGGCGTCGGGACCGGCGAGAATCTTTGGCACGGGGAACTCACCCCGACGGTAGCCACGCCGCGACGCCTCGGCGAAGAAGGCCAGCTGGAGGTCCTGAGCGGCCGAGGCCGCCGCCACTCCCACGGCCTGGACGCCGAGGTCCAGTGCCTGAGCGGCGAGCAGGTCCACCCGGGACCCGCCGCCCATCAACGCCACCACCCGGAACCGCTGCGGGTTGCGGCGTACGACATCTATTGCCTGGGTTCCGATCGAACCGGTGGACCCGAGCAGGACAACCTCACGCAGGATCGAAGCCTCCACCACGTCACCTATTCTCTCAGGCCCACCGACCGCTCGACGCCGCCCTGTTCGGTTCATGACAGGTGCCACCCGAAGATGCGCAATGGGTCCAGTGACAACTACGTTTCGTCAGGTCTGGTGGGCAGGACTTTGCGGTCGCCGCCCACCCCGATCGGCCACCCCGATCGGGGTGGCACGTCGGCCCGGTCGGTCACGTCGACGACGGCTCCGACGTCTACTCATCCCCGGCCGGGTGAGGAAGAAGGTGTGGCGCCGGCTGCCGGCTGCCCGGACGGTTCGGCACGGGGGGCGGCATCCGGGGCGGCGGGCGACGCGGGCGTGGTGGCAGGTCCGGAGGATGCGGCGGGTCCGGAGGATTCAGCCGACGGTGCCGCGGGAGTCGGACTGGTGGCGACGCCCGGGCCGGCGGGACCGGCGGAGACGGCGGGAGCGGGCAGGCCACTTGTCGCGGGCGTAGGCGTGTAACCGAAATAGGTCAACGCCACAATGGTGGCACTCAGGCTGACGGAGGTCGGACCCAGCGCCGGGCGTGCCTGCGCCCCCGGCCAGGTGTGCCCCGCGCCCTGCATGGCTAACAGTCCGACATCGTGGCCGGCTGGGCAGCCGCTCCACACGGTGCGCTGCCAGGCGGCCGTGTCCCGGGAGGTCTGGCGGGCTCCGCCGCAGCCCAGAGCGGAGGCGTACCGGGCGAGCCGGTCTTCCACGGGCTGCGCGACGACCCCGGTGAAGGGGACCGGTCGCGGAGCACCTCCGCCGGCATACGGTGCGATCTGGTCCGAGGTCCCATGGATCTCCAGGACGTTGGTGGCGGGCTTGGCGCAGGAGCCGGGCAGCACGCTCGACCCGACGGTCACCGCCGCCGCAAGACGGCCCGGCAGCGCGCAGGCCAGCGTGAGCACCATGTTCGCGCCGTCCCCGTAGCCCACGGCGAAGACGCGTCCCGCGTCCAGGCACATCTGACCAACGAGGTCGTTGAGCAGCGCGCCGACGAAGAGTACGTCGTCGGGTCCCACCGCCTTCGATCTGGTGAAGTTCCACCGCATCTGCGTCCCGATCGGGGCGGCGACCACGAAGCCCGCCTTCGTCCCCTGATCGGCGAGCCGCGTGTACGCTTCCAGATCTTCCGGCGTCTGATTCAGATCATGGAAATTGAAGATCAGTGGTAGTGGCCTGGCCCGTGGACCCGCGGTCGGTACGGCGAGGACGTAGCCGCGCTCGGTTCCTCCCACCCGCAGCGCGCGGGTACCGATCCCGGACGGCAGGGTCTTCCCGGTGACGCAGCCGCTCTCGGGGGGCGGTGGGACCGTGGGCAACGGTATGGCCGACGCCACGGCGGCACCGGCGGCACGACCGCCGGATGCTCCGAGAGCGGCCTGGGTCGCCGAGGTCTTCGCCGGCCCCGGCTCCTGGGACATCGCGTACCACAGGAGCAGCAGCAACACTCCGGCGGCGGCCGTGATCGGCAGCCATACGGTGTTCGTCGCCCGGATACCCGGCCGGGAGGCCCCCCGGCGTCGACTCGTCGGACTACCGAAGGACACGGTCACCGTCAGGCGTCGTGCTCCCCACGGCACCGAACTCGACGAGACGGTCGGATCCGACCTGCTCCGGCCGGTCCGTCCGCTCCGGCTTCCCGGCCGGCTCGGCCGCGAGCTGTCCGCAGGCTGCCGCGATCTCCCGGCCCCGGGTGTCGCGCACCGTCGTCACGATGCCGCGGTCCCGGAGCCTGCGGACGAACGCGCGCTGGCCGGCCGGGGCGCTGGCGCGCCACGAGGATCCACCGGTCGGATTCAACGGAATGAGGTTCACATGCGCGAGCCGGCCGACGAGCAGGTCCGCGAGGGCGTCGGCGCGTCCCACGTCATCGTTGACCCCGTCGATCAGCGCGTACTCGACGCTTACCCGTCTGCCGGTCACCTCGGCGTACTCCCAGGCGGCCGCGAGCACCTCGACCACCGGCCAACGGGTGTTGATGGGGACGAGTTCGTTCCGCAGAACGTCGTCCGGGGCGTGCAGGGACACCGCCAGAGTCACCGGCAGGCCCTCTCCGGCGAGACGACGAATCGCCGGAACAAGGCCGACGGTGCTGACCGTCAGGCCGCGAGCCGACAGGCCCAGGCCCTCGGGGGGGTGAGCGGTGAGGCGGCGTAGCGCGGCGATCACCGCGGCATAGTTCGCCAGCGGCTCGCCCATCCCCATGAAGACCACGTTCGACAACCTGGTCTCGCCGCCCGCGAGCTCACGGCGCCGGAGAACCCGGGCGGCGTGCACGACCTGTTCGACGATCTCCGCGGTCGACAGGTTTCGGGTCAGCCCCCCCTGACCGGTGGCACAGAACGGGCAGCCCATGCCGCAGCCCGCCTGGCTCGACACACAGACCGTCGCGCGATCCGGATATCTCATGATCACAGACTCGAGAGAAGCGCCGTCCACGGTCCGCCATGCCGTCTTGCGGGTCAGACCGTCGTCGCAGCTCAGCGTCCGCACCGGGACGAGCAGCCTCGGCAGCAGGGCGTCGAGGAGCGGCTGGCGGTCCCGCTCCGGCAGGTCGGTCATCGCCTCGGGCTCATCGGCGGCGATCAACCGCGCATAGTAGTGCCGGGCCACCTGATCGGCGCGGAAGGCCGGCTGCCCCAGCGACACCGCGACGTCACGCCGTTCCTGCCGGGTCAGGTCGGCGAGGTGACGCGGCGCTCGGCCCGCTCGCCGGGTGAGCGTCAGCCGCACGGGCCGGCCCGCCTCGGCGGTCGGGGGCTGGTCCGGACGTCCGGATTCGGCGGTCGTGGCAGTCATCGCGGATCCAGTCTGCCAGGTGACCGCGACCGAGACGAATGCACGGATCTGTCCGAAGGGGCCTACGAGAGGCGAGACCGGTCGACTGGACCCGGTTTCGATCAGTTCAGGAAGGAAGTGATCAGAAGCCAGGCGACCGGGGCGGTGCACAACAACGAGTCCAGACGGTCCATCAGGCCACCATGGCCGGGCAGCAGGCTGCTCATATCCTTGATGCCGATGTCGCGCTTGAGCAGAGACTCACCCAGGTCGCCGATCGTCGCGGTACACGCGACCGCCAGCCCCAGCAGAACGCCCTGCCAGGCCTCGGCCTCCAGCGGCCAGGCCAGCACGATCCCGGCGACGATCACACAGGTCACCGCCGAACCGGCGAATCCCTCCCACGACTTCCCCGGGGAGACGGTGGGGGCCATCTTGTGCCGACCGCCGGAGAGGACACCGGCCGTGTAACCACCGACGTCGCTGGCCACCACCGTTCCCAGAAAGGCGACGACTCGCCAGCGACCATCGGAGGGTTCGGTGAGCAGCGCGGCGAAGCCGGCCGGAAAGCCGATGTAGCCGGCCACGAACGCGGCGCCGGCGACGTCGCGGAGCAGACCCGTGGACGGCCCGAAAGCACGGACCAGCGCCGCCACGCCGATGGTGCCGGCGAGAGTCAGCAGCAGGCCGGTGGTCCCGTCGGCGTACGCGACGACCGGCATGGCCGCCGCCCCGGCAACCAGGGGAAGCAGGGGAACCCGTACCTGCGTCAGTCGGATCGCGCGGACCACCTCGTGGGTGCCCAGGGCCATCGCGGCACTGATCACCCCGACAAAGATCACCCGCAGGGTGAACAGCGGAACGAGGATGACGGCACCGAGAAGGATGCCGACACCGATGGCGGCCGGCAGATTGCGGCCGGCACGTGAGGGCCGGGACGCCGTCCCGGCGGGCCGGCCGTGATTACCGGACCCAGGCGAGGATCCCGGCGGCGAGGATCCCGGCGGCGCGGATGACCCGGACGGCCCGGACTCAGCCACCGCGCGGCCGTCGACAGTCGTCATGGCTGCCCGGCCGTGGGCAGCGACCGCCGCATCGCGTATGCGTCATGCGCGGATCCGGGGACCGTCCAGGCGATTCCGAGACCATGGGAACCGAACATCGGAGCGAGCGGCCGGTATCGAGAACGGACGCGGGAGTGATCAAACCGAGAGAAGATCCGATTCCTTGAGCCGAAGAAGTTCATCCACCTGTCCGACGTATCGGTGGGTTGCCTCGTCGAGATCCTTCTCACCCCGCCGGCCCTCGTCCTCGCCGGCATCGCCGTCCCGCACGATCCGATCGATCGTGTCCTTGGCGTGACGTCGGACGTTGCGGATACTCACCCGGGCTTCCTCGGCCTTGGTCCGAGCCACCTTGACAAGATCGCGACGCCGTTGCTCGGACAGCTCCGGAAAAACACACCGGATGATGGTGCCGTCATTGCTCGGGTTGACCCCGAGATCGGAATCACGCACGGCCTTCTCGATCGCCCCCAGGGACGACTTGTCGTAAGGCGTGATGATCACCATACGTGGCTCCGGGATGTGGAACGACGCGAGCTGCTGCACCGGTGTCGGAGCGCCGTAGTAGTCCACCAGGATCTTGGAGAAGACCGCGGGAGTGATACGCCCCGTGCGGATGTTCGCGAAGTCCTCCCTGGCGACCGAGACCGCCTTCTCCATCTTCTCCTCGGCCTCGAGAAGCGTGTCGTCGATCACCGCATTTCCTTCCGTCTGTTCCTGGTCCGCCGGCGTCCACCGGGCGCCGGTCCTGTCATCACCGCGGTTCGGCCGAGCGCAGCCGAGTTCGTCGTCCCAGGGGCGAAGCCGTCCCGCCCGGTCCCGGATTCGCCTGACCGATGATCGCACAGCCGCCGCCTGCAGTGTGCCCTACCACGACGTCCCCGCCGACCTGGGCCGACACCGCACCCACCGAGAAGCCTCGGAGCCGACGGCCGCCGGCCACCCGACAGGGAGCCGGCGGTCCGACGACGCTCAGGCCTGGCGGATGTTGAACCGGGAGAACCGACCGACCTCGATCTTCTCACCCAGTGACGCGCCGGCCTGGTCGAGCAGAGCTCGGATGGTCACCTTGCCGTCCTTCACCCATGGCTGGTCAAGCAGCACGCTGCTCTTCACATACCCGTTGACGCGCCCTTCAACGATCTTCGCGATCGCCTGCTCGGGCTTGCCCTCCTCGCGGGCCGCGGCCTCGTAGATCTTTCGCTCCGCCTCGAGGACCTCGTTCGGGATCTGCTCGGCGGTGACGTACAGCGGGTCCGCCGCGGCGATGTGCTGCGCGAGATCGCGGGCGAGTTGCTTGAAGTCCTCGGTCTTGGCCACGAAGTCCGTCTCGCAGCGAAGCTCGACGAGCACGCCGAGGGTGGGCGGGAGCTGCGGGTCGGTCCGGTGCAGATAGGACTCGACCAGGCCGTTGGCGGCGCTGCGTGCCGCACGCTTGGCGACCTGCGCCTTGCCCTTCTCCCGCAGCCAGGACTTCGCCTTCTCGAAGTCCCCGGCGTTGTCGACCAACGCCTTCTTGACGTCGCTCATCCCAGCGCCGGTGAGCTCCCGGAGCTTCCGGATGTCAGCGACTGAAATCTCTGCCATGGTGCTCTTCTCGTCGGTGTGGGTCTGGATGCTGTCGTAGTTCTATCGGCCCCGGTCCCGCGGTGCCCGCCGGGCGCCGCGGGAGCGCCCGCCCGAGCGGCCCTGGCTGCGCGCCCGATCCGGTGCACGGGTCCGACCACCGGAACCAGGCCTGACATTCGGGAGCGGTGGTCCCCGACCCGACTCGGGGAACCACCGTCATCCTCACACAATGTCACCGTTGGTCGATCGCCACCACCGCAGGCGAATGAGACGCGGTAGCGGGTCAGACCGCGGTGCCGACCGCGGCGTCCGGCCGTGTCCCGTCCGCGGGCTCCGCCGTCGCCGGCTCCACCGCACCCGGGGCCTCGGCAGGTGCCTCACCACGCAGCAGGGCCTGCTCCCACTCGGCGAGCGGCTCCTCACCCGCGGACTGCTCGGGCTTGGCATCGGCAGAGCTCGAGGCGCCCGCACGGGCCATCAGACCGTCCGCGACCGCATCGGCGACCACCCGGGTGAGCAGGGCAGCGCTGCGGATCGCGTCGTCGTTGCCGGGGATCGGGTAGTCGACCTCGTCCGGGTCGCAGTTCGTGTCGAGAATCGCCACGACGGGAATGCCGAGCTTGCGGGCCTCACCGACGGCGATGTGCTCCTTCTTGGTGTCGACGACCCACACCGCGCTCGGCACCCGGCTCATGTCGCGGATACCGCCGAGGGTGCGCTCCAGCTTGACCTTCTCCCGGGTCAGCACGAGCTGCTCCTTCTTCGTGCGCACCTCGGTACCACCGGTCACCTCGATCTCCTCGAGCTCCTTGAGCCGCTGAAGACGCTTGTAGACCGTGGAGAAGTTGGTCAACATGCCACCGAGCCACCGCTCCTTGACGTACGGCATTCCGACCCGGGCCGCGTGTTCCTCGATTGCCTCCTGGGCCTGCTTCTTCGTCCCGATGAACAGGACCGTCCCACCGTGCGCCACGGTCTCCTTGACGAAGTCGTAGGCGCGGTCGATGTAGGACAGTGTCTGCTGCAGGTCGATGATGTAAATGCCGTTACGTTCGGTGAAGATGTACCGCTTCATCTTCGGATTCCAGCGCTTGGTCTGGTGCCCGAAGTGCACACCGCTCTCCAGCAGCTGCTTCATGGTGACGACGGCCATCGGACGTCGCTCCTTCCCGCCCGGCCTGGGCCGGGACGCCTCGGTTGTGACGGCGCCATCTGACGACGGCAGCCCCTGACGCCCGATTGGTCGTGGCCGCCGCTGTGCGGCGGACCGAGGAGACCCTTCCGATGATCAGATCCGGATCATCGACAGTGGGCGTGCGAACTGGGCCCGGTGGACGGGCCCTGCGATCGATGATACCCGCCGGGCACGAGGATCCATCGGACTACCACATCGGATCGGATCAACGGACCGGCCGGCGATGTCCACAGAGCGCGGGCATCGACAGCACGCGGCGGGAGTTATCCACAGATCACACGGCCGGTCTACCCAACGGCGTCAAAACGCCGCACCGTGGACGAGGCCGGTCCGCTCCCCCTTCGGACCGGCACAGCGGCGGCCGGACGAGCGGACCTGGACCGGATCCGGCCGCCGCGCCTCCCCCGGACCCGGAGGTGTCACCGTCATGCCCCCTTTGCCACGCTTCGACCCGCTCTGGCTCGTCATCCCGGCGGTCGCCATCCTGATCGCCCTGGGACGGCCCGTCACGATGCCGATCAAGCCACACGCCGACGGGCCACGCCTCGTCCTGGCGGCACGTGATCCGCAACGGAGCACCACCGCCTTGCCCGAGTCCTTGTCCGAGCCTGGGCGGTCTGCCCCGTCCGGTGCGACCGACTCCGCCGGTGGGCTCGGCCCCGGTGACGGATTCCGTACCGAGCCCCGCCACGACGTCATCGAGCAGGCTCTGGGGGTCAGCCAGGTTCGGGCTGTGGTGAGGACCGCGGGCCCACCTCCTCTCAGGCTCACCCCCGGCACGTCGGCGGAACCCTCGACGACACCTGCTCCGTCCACGGCGCGGTCAACGCCGGCGGCACATCCGGCCCCCTCGCCCCCGGCCCCCGCGCCGAAGGCGACCTCGTCACCTCGACGACCGGCGACTCCCGCCGTCCGGCCTCCCTCCGCCCCACGATCCCTCCGGCCGGCGGCCCGCCGGGCCGGGGAACGAACGCGGCCGGCCGTGACCCCGCCGGCCGCTGGCCCGCTGGGCGGCGGAGAAGGGGACGAGCACCCGGACCCGCCACCCGGCGACGTCGGACCGGAGAACTCCGCGGCACCGCCGGCCCACGGCGGCGGGGTCCGGGCTCTGCGATGGCCGTTGTCGGGGGCCGTCACGGTGAGCCGCGGTTTCAAACGCCCGCCTTCGCCCTACGGACCCGGTCATCGCGGAGTCGACCTCAAGGCCTCTCCGGCCGCCCCGGTTCTCGCCGCGGCCGACGGGGTGGTGAGTTTCGCCGGGTCCGTGGCGAACCGCGGCATCGTCACCGTCACGCATGGCGACCTCCGCACGACCTACGAACCACTGACGCCGGCGATCAGCCCCGGAACCGCGGTCCGAGCCGGAGACCTGCTCGGCTGGATGAGCGATGGCCATCCAGGCTGTCCGGTGGCCGCATGCCTGCACTGGGGGCTTCTGCGCGGGATAGACTACCTCGATCCCCTGCTGTTCTTCCGCAGAACTCCGCCCCGCCTCCTGCCCCTCCTCCCAGCAGATCGCTCCCCTGGGTCCCCCGGCCTTGTCTCAGGCTCGGGGGTGAGCCTGCTCGAAGGCCGCGCGCAACCGTTCCGGTGTCACATGGGTGTAGATCTGCGTGGTCGCGAGACTCGCATGGCCGAGAAATTCCTGGACGGAGCGCAGATCGGCCCCGCCTTCCAGCATGTGCGTCGCCGCCGAATGCCGCAGACCATGCGGAGTCAGGCCGGCCGGAGCGACACCGGCCGCCACCCTCGTCGTCAGAATCCGCCGTACCGTGCGCGGATCGAGGCGACCTCCGCGCAGGCCGAGGAGCAGCGCACGCCCGCTACGAGCGGTCATCAGCCGCGGCCGTCCCGTTGATCTCCAGGACCGTAGGGCGGCCACCGCCGGCACACCGAACGGCACGCTGCGTTCCTTGCCGCCCTTACCGAGGACCCGCAGCAACCTTCGGTCGTCATCAATGTGCCCCAGGTCAAGACCGCACAGCTCGGACACCCGGATTCCGCTGCCATACAGAAGCTCGAGAACGAGTGCGTCCCGCAGCTCCACCGCCCGCCGTACGACCCGCTCGGAGTCTGCCGTCGAGTCCGGCAGCCCGGACGGCTGCGACGTGCCCGGGGGCGACACATCAGGCGAAGGGTTCTCAAGGAGCTGACGCGCGGCCGCGGCGGTGAGCACCTCAGGCACCCTTCTGACCGTACGGTTACCCACGAGCCGTGCGGCGACGTCGGTGTCGAGGAAGCCATGGCGCGCCGCATAGGAAGAGAAGACCCGGGCCATCGAGGCGCGCCGGGCCAGGCTTGCCGGCGCCGCCCCGGCGGCGCGCATCGAAGCGAGCCAGCTCCGCAAAAGCGCCAGATCGAGGTCGGCGAGGACCGAACAGCCCATCCGCTCCGCATGAGCGCGCAGGTTAGCGAGGTCGGCGGCGTAGGCACGCACGGTCTCAGGAGATCGGGCCAGCTCCGCGATGAGGTGGCGGAGAAAACCCGCGACCGCCGTGTCCCAGTCGGACTCGGGTGTCTCGACGATCTCGACTGGCCGGGCGTCTGATCCACACGTCGCTCGGGAGCGCTGCCGCGGCAGAAGCCGACCGTCGGCGGGCTCCTCGGCGCTCTCGCCTCGCAGGACCATGAGACGACCGTGGCAACATCGATGGTTCTCGTCAAGACGCCGCGGCGTCCGTGACACTGCACCCGGGGACATTGCATCCGGGCTGACTCAGGTCTCCCCGTCGGGGTTTTCGCCGTCGGGGTTTTCCCCGTCGAGTCCCGGATCCGCGGTACTGCGCGTCGGGGAACGATCCGCCCCGCCGTGGGCGGCACCCGGTTGGGTACCGGACCTCCTGCCGGACGTTGCGGGATGGGACGGGTTCGACGGCGCTCGGCCCAGATCCGTGAGGCGGTAACCGCCCGCCACGTTCTCGACCAGCCCCTCCACCGCGAGTGGGCCCAGCATCGCCAGCACCGCCTCGGGGCGCAGGCCGGTGCGGCGCGCCAGCACGGACACCCCGACGGCAGCGCGGGCCGGCATCGCGTCGAGAAGCTCGCGCACCGCCTCGGACAATCCGTCCCGCGGGCCATTCCCGCTCGCCGGCCGCTGTACGAGCGATCCGATACTCGCGATTTCCTCCCTGATGTCCTCGGCCCCGGTGACCAGAACCGTCTGTTCACGGAAGTCCCGGAGCAGCCGGTGACAGCCTGCGCTCATGGCGCTGGTCACCGGTCCCGGAACGACCATGACGGGACGACCGAGCCGACGGGTGTGGGCGACCGTGTTCAGCGCGCCGCTACGGTGGCCCGCCTCGACCAGGACCGTCCCCCGGGACAGAGCCGCGATGATGCGATTACGGGTGAGGAATCGGCGTCGGTACGGCGGCGTGCCCGGCGACACCTCGCTGACTACCGCCCCGGTACGGGCGATCTCCTCCAGCAGTTCCACATGGGCGGTCGGGTAGGGAACGTCAACACCCCCGGCGAGCACCGCCACCGTCGGTCCGGCTGCGGCCAACGCCCCCCGATGTGCCGCTGCGTCAATGCCGAACGCGGCTCCCGACACCACGGCCCATCCCTGTTCCGCCATCGCAAACGCGATCTCTCCGGCGAGATGCAGCCCGTAGCTGGTCGCGGTCCGGCAGCCCACGACTGTGACCGCCCGGGGTGGGAGCTCGCTCAGGTTGAGCGGACCGCGAACCCACAGAGCCAGTGGAGTGCCGATCATCGAACCATCCCCCGCGTCCCGAAGGCGGTCCAGGGCATCCAGTTCGAGGGGCCACTCGGCGTCCTGGGGACAGACCAGCCGGGCGCCGGCGCGCCATGCCGCGTCCAGGTCCCGAACCGGATCGACACTCGGATGCGCCGCCCGGAGCGCATTCCACACCTCGAACGCACCCCGACGCCTGACCTCGACGGCCACGCGACGATGTTCCGGGCCGAAGACGCGAGCCAGGGCGACACGGGCCAACCGCTCGGGATCCGACCAGTCGCTGTCACCCGGTGCCACCCTCCCGGGCGCGGAAGCGGGATCCGCCCCCCGGGCATCCGGCGGAGTCGTCGAGCTCATGTCCCACTCCCTGAAGACGGCACCGGATGCGGCTTCTTCTGCGGCTTCTTCCTGCTGGGCGACACGGTTCACGTCACGGTCAGGAGCGTCCCCATGGGGGTCTCCCACGCTCATGCCGACCACCCGGGCAATCTCAGATCCAGCGCGGCACCGAACTGCTCGGGACCGGGCGTGCCCCGGCCGGCGAGATCGGCGAAGGTCCACGCCAACCTCAGGACACGGTCGAGACCGCGCGCGGTGAGCAGGCCTCTTTCGAATGCCCGCTCGGCCACGGCCGTCGCCCTCGCCGGCAGCGGCCACAGGCGGCGCATCGCCGGCCCCGGCACCTCCGCGTTGAGCCGCCACGGCGTTCCGGCCAGTCGGACCCGGGTCGCATCCTGGGCCGCGGCGACCCGCGCCGCGACAACCGCGGACGAATCACCCTGGCCACGGTCCGCCCGTAGCTCCGCCCGGCTGGGAGCGCTCAACGCCACCTGGATGTCGATCCGATCCAGGAGCGGCCCGGACAGACGGGCCAGATAGCGCCGACGGACCAGGCTCGGACATTCGCAGCCCACCGCGCGCGGGCCACGGGCCTTCGAACACGGGCAGGGATTCGCCGCCAGAACCAGCTGAAAGCGGGCGGGAAACCGGGTCGTCGCGCGAGCGCGGGCGATCTCGATCTCTCCGCTCTCCAACGGTTGACGTAGCGCATCGAGACTTTGACGGGTAAACTCCGGAGCCTCGTCCAAAAATAGGATGCCCCGGTGCGCCTGACTGGCCAGCCCGGGCCGGATCACCGTCGAGCCTGCCCCGACGAGTGCCGCCGGGGTCGCGCTGTGGTGCGGGCTGCGATACGGCGGTCGGGTGACGAGCGGGCAGTCCGCGGGCAGCAGGCCGGCGACCGAATGGACCGCGGTCACCTCGAGAGCGGCCTCGGTACCGAGGTTCGGCAGCAACCCGGGCAGTCTGTCGGCCAGCATGGTCTTGCCACTGCCGGGCGGCCCCTGCATGAACAGGTGGTGGCCACCGGCCGCCGCGACCTCGACGGCCAGCCGGCCCCTGCTCTGCCCCGCCACGTCCGCCAGATCCCCGGCCTGACCGTCGGTGGAGGCAGCTTCGGTCGTGGGGGCCGCCACGGGCTCGGCGGCGATCTCTCCCCGCAGGAGCGCCAGCACACTGATGAGATCGACAGCGGGCTCCACCACCGCGCCCGGTACCAGCGCCGCCTCGGCGGCGTTGCCCGCCGGCACCACGACCCGTTCGACACCGGCAGCCACCGCCCGAAGTACCGCCGGGAGCACCCCGCGGACACCGCGCACCCGGCCATCCAGCGCCAACTCGCCGATGAGTACCCGACGGAGCAGGGCGGCGCGCGGCACCACGCCGGCCGCGGTGAGGATCGCCACCGCCATGGCCAGGTCGAAACCACTGCCCGATTTCGGGAGGGTGGCGGGGAACAACCCGAGCGTGATGCGCCGATCAGGCCACCGTTGGCCCGAGTTCACGATCGCGGCGCGAATCCGATCCCGCGACTCATGCAACGCGGCATCGGGCAGACCGATGAGAGTCAGCCGCGGAAGACCATCGGCGAGATCCGCCTCCACCTCGACGATGTGACCTTCGACCCCGACGACCGCCACCGCCCGGGCCCGCGCGAGAGCCATCAGAACGCTCCCCGGATGTGCTCGACACGAACCGGACCCGTCGAAGGACGGGACACCAGGAGGACGTCGAAACGCACCAATGACGAGGCGTGGGGGTGCTCGGCGAGCCACCGGGCGGCCAGGCGTCTGATCCGAGCCGCCTTGCGACCTACGACGGCCTCGGCGGCCGATCCGTAACGCGTCCCGGATCGGGTCTTGACCTCGCAGAACACCAGGCTCTCACCGTCCTGCACAACAAGGTCGAGCTCGCCCTCGCGGCAGCGCCAGTTACGGTCGAGGATCTCGGCGCCGACCGCCGCCAGATGGCGGGCGGCGACATCTTCGCCGAACCTGCCCAGTGCGTCCTTTGCCCGCATCGCCGCTCCCGTTCGCCGGGGGACGGGTGCCCGCCGGTCGTGACCAGCGTGGACGTGGGCGGGCCGGAGAGCCATCCACATGATCGACATGTGGATGACGAGGGTTTCTCCACAGGAGCGAGCTGGGCGGACATCTCAGCGGGTCATCACGGACTTCGGTGACGGGTCGAATCGCACCGTCGATCCAGGCGACAGCCGACCGGAATGAGGTGCCGATCCGCCGAACATACCGCCGAGACGATCAAGATGCCGAGGCGATCAGGCAGCCGGGCCGGGAAAGCGTGACGCCGAGAGTCGGCGTCAGAGCTCGGCCTTGGTCAACTCCTCGACGTTGATATCTTTAAAGGTGACTACTCGGACATTCTTAACAAAACGCGCAGGCCGGAACATGTCCCACACCCAGGCGTCCCGCAAGATCAACTCGAAGAAGACCTCGCCGTCCGTGCTGTTCCTGACCTCGATCTGGTAGTCGTTCGCGAGGTAGAAGCGGCGCTCGGTTTCGATCACATACGAGAACAGCCCCACCACGTCGCGGTACTCGCGATAGAGCTGCAGCTCCATCTCGGTCTCATACTTCTCGAGGTCTTCCGCGCTCATACAGTCTCCGTGACGCCATGCCGGCTGGTCACAAGCACCCTGTCCTCCAGCCGCAACGATCGTGCTTCCCTCGTCGTCGCCGCATGCGCAGCCACGTTGACGTACGACATCCGATGCTCGTCACACGGTCCGCAGCGCGCCAGCGCCGCCGCGTGGGCCGCGGTGACGTATCCCTTGTGCTGCGCGAAATCGTACTCGGCATAGCGCGTGTGCAACGCACGCATGATCCGGTCCCTCGTCACCTTCGCCACGACCGAAGCTGCCGCCACGCACGCGACCACCCGGTCTCCCTTCACCACCGCCAACGACTCCACTCCGAAACCGGCGACCGCGAATCCATCCGTGAGCACGTAACCCGGGCGCGCAGACAGGCGCGCCACCGCGCGTCGCATTCCGGTGATGTTGGCCACGTGCAAGCCGACCCGATCGATCTCGGCCGCGGAGATGACGACGGTCGACCACGCCGCGGCGGCGGCCATCACGTCCTCGAAAACGCTCTCACGGATCTGCTCGGTCAGGAGCTTGGAGTCAGCCAACCGCGCCAGCCGCTGACGAGCCTCCGGAGCCAGAATCACCGCGGCGATGACCAGGGGTCCGGCGCATGCCCCACGACCCGCCTCATCGACCCCTGCGACCGGGCCGAGACCATGCCTGTTCAGGGCGCGCTCGTAACCGAACAGCCCGGCATCCCGGCGAAGAGCGACACCGTAGTGTCTCATGACGGACCGCGGCGGCGAGCCGTCCCTGGTGCGCGCGTGCGCGTGGATCCTCGTGGCATCCGGCGAGGCCGACGGGTGGCGGTCCACGCCGGAGGGATCAGCACGGCAAGGGCGAACAGGGATACGTCATCCGTGGCCGGGTAGCCCGGCAGCGGCACCACGGCGTCGCCGGTAGAAGACAGCGCGGCGGATGTGGTCGACCCGGCCGACGCACGAGGAGCCGGAGGCAGCACCGACGCGGCGGGAATCCCGGCGAAATCGTTCGGAACGCCCAGGAATCCGAACCGGCCAAGTGGCCAGACACGGACGAAGGCCCGTCCCACCACCGCATGCTTCGGGATCGGTCCGTTCTGCCGGGCATCCGAGGAGGCCCCGCGATGGTCACCCATCACCCACAGGTAGCCAGCCGGGACGGTCAGCGGACCGAACCGCTGATAGTCGTTCTGGTAGACGTACGGCTCGTCGAGCGGATGGCCGTTGACCGAGACTCTGCCCGCGGTATCGCAACACGCGACCGTGTCGCCGCCGACCGCTATGACGCGTTTGATGAAGTCGGTCTCGCTCGGGGCCCCGAGACCCAACAGGTTCTGCGCGCCACGAACGAACCTGCTGAACGCGTTGCTCGGCGGCGGGACGACGGACTCGGCATGATCGAATCCGGTTCCCTTGCCATTGAAGACGACGATCTCACCCCGGTGCACGTCGCGGAAGTGGTAGACGACCTTGTTGACGAGAACCCGGTCGTCAACCAGCAGCGTCCGCTCCATCGACTCCGAGGGGATCCAGAACGCCTGGACCAGAAAAGCCTTGATGAGCAGGGCGAGCAGAAAGGCGATCAGCACAAGGACCGGGAGCTCGCGGAGGAACGAGCCACGGCCACGGGTCCGCGCCGCCTCGGGCCGGGAAACCCGACGACCGGTGGCTTCCGGACCGTCGGGCTGTGCCTGGTCCTTCGGGCCGTCAGGCTCGGCCGCAGGGCTCGGCCACGCACCGTCCGGCTGACCGCCATCGGTTCTTCCCGGTACCCGAGGCCCACTGGGATCGGATGCATTCACGCCGCCACCTCGCAGAATCGACCGTCAAACCTCATCGGACCGGTCGACGTGCCACCAGCCGCACCTTGCGACAGCGTTGCGGACCGTGCCGCCTATCTTCGTCCATCAACGGCGGCGCCACCTGCACGGGCAACCGGCAAGTCGCGGATGGAGAATCCGGACGCGTCACGGGGTGGCGGTGGCCTCAGCGCGCGACCGGCTCACGCTTCTCCTTGATCTTGGCGGCCTTACCGCGCAGCTGACGCAGGTAGTACAGCTTGGCCCGTCGGACGTCACCACGGCTCACGATCTCGATCTTCGAGACGATCGGGCTGTGGAGGGGAAAGGTCCGCTCCACGCCTACGCCGAAGCTGACCTTACGGACGGTGAAGGTCTCCCGCACCCCGCCACCCTGGCGGCGGATGACGGCACCCTGGAAGACCTGGATGCGCTGACGGTTTCCTTCGACGACCCGCACGTGGACCTTGAGGGTGTCGCCCGGCCAGAACTCGGGCACGTCGGTCCTCAGCGACTCGGCGTCGAGGCTGTCCAGGGTGTGCATGGCAGTCGCTTCCTGAAGAGTTGAGATGGATGGTCCGCGGCCCCGGAACGCACCGAGGTGGACAATCCGTGGTCGAGGCCGACCCGGCCGGCATGGGTGGACGCAATCACCGCGAGGTGTCCCGCGGGAAAGACATGCGACCCGAGGCCGCCCGAACCGGTCACGAACCGACGGACACTGCATCCTACTGTGCCACACCCGGGAGAGAGAGCGGACCGCCCTACCCCTCGCCCGGCCCCTCGACGTCACGATGATGGATCAGGCCCGTCCCCTCGGTGGGGGCCGGCAGCATCCGCCCGGCCGCCTCGGCCGCGGCGGCAGCGAGTACGACTCGGTCCGCTTCGGCGAACTCGCGGTGTTCCAGGAGGTCCGGGCGCCGCAACAGGGTACGACGAAGCGCCTGGGAACGACGCCAGCGGGCGATCGCCTCATGATCGCCTGAGCGGAGAACGGGCGGCACCTCGGTCCCCCGCCATACCGGCGGACGGGTGTAGACCGGGCCCTCCAGCAAGCCGTCGGAGAAAGAGTCATCGGCGACTGAGGCGCTGTTACCGAGTACTCCGGGCAGCAGCCGCGTAACCGCTTCGAGAATCACCAGGGTCGCGGCCTCGCCCCCGGCCAGCACATAGTCTCCAATGGAGATCTCGTCATCGGCCCAGGTCTCGATCACTCTGGCGTCGATGCCCTCGTAGCGCCCGCAGCAGAACACCAGCCAGGGCTCGCGCGCCAGTTCTTCGGCGTGGCGCTGAGTGAACGGAGTCCCCGCCGGGGTCGGCACGACGACCCGGGGCCGGCTATCGGCCACTCGTGCGGTGATCTGCGACAACGCCGCGTCCCAGGGCTCGGGCCGCATGACCATCCCCGGGCCTCCCCCGTAGGGGGCGTCATCCACGGTGCGATGAACATCCGTGGTCCACATCCGCAGATCATGTGTATGGATCTGCAGGGTTCCGTGCTCCTGAGCCCGGCCCACGAGCGACAGACGCAGGGGCTCGAGATAGGCCGGGAAGATGGTGACGATGTCGGCGCGCATCGGCTGCTTTCAGAGATATCGGCTCTTTCAGAGATATCGGCTGCCTGCCCAGAAACCCGATCTACCCGCCAGCCGAAGACCGGGCCGAGGGCGCGCAGCCGACTTCCCGCCCAGGACCCGGGTTAATCGAGATCGAGCAGGCCGGGCGGCGGATCCACGACGATCCGGCCGGCGGGGGGGTCGACGGTCGGCACGATGTCACGGACGAAGGGGACGAGATGCTCGCCACCGTCCGGGCCGCCGATCGCGAGCAGGTCTCCCGCAGGGGAGTGAATGATGTCGGTGACGTGCCCCAACAACATGCCCGCCGTGGTCACCGCCCGCAGGCCGACCAGGTCCCGATCCCACCACATCTCCACGGCTTCGCCGTCACCGTCGGCGTCGTCGAGCGGCGATCCCGCCTGATCCGCGTCGATGGTCAGGAGCACGCCGCGCAGCGCCTCCGCGGCGCCACGATCGTCCACCCCGCGAAAGTGAAGCAACAGGCGGCCCGAGTGCCAATGAGCGCCGGAGACGGTGAGCGCAGTCCCCCCCCCCTCGCGACCGAGGACCGCCCCTACGACAAACCTGCGGTGGGGCACGTCGGTACGAATCTCGATCGTGACCTCACCGCGGATGCCATGCGGACGGCCGATCCGCCCGACGACGATCTCCTCAGCCACGACTTCTCGGGCAATCAGGACGAAGCTCGCGACAACGCCGACAGATCCTAACGATCCACATCGACGACGTCGATCCGAAGGCCCCGGCCTCCGACACCACCCATCACCGTGCGCAGCGCACGAGCGGTACGACCTCGCCGACCGATGACCTTCCCGAGATCTTCGGGGTGCACCCGAACCTCCAGGGTGCGTCCACGCCGACCGTTGTTCAGGTCCACCCGGACGTCGTCGGGGTGATCGACGATGCCTCGCACGAGATGTTCGAGGGCCGCCTCCAGCACCTACTGCCCCGCGGCCGGTGCGTCCGTGGCCGGGGCGGCTTCCGCTTCCTCTGCCGACCCGGACTTCTTGGCCTTCTTCGGCGTGGTCGCCGGCCGGTCCTCGGCGCCCGCGGCGGCCCGCGCGGCCGCCTGGAAGATCTCCCGCTTGTCCGCCTTTGGCTCGGCGACCTTCATCGGCGGGGGCGCCGGCAGGTTCTTGAACTTCTGCCAGTCCCCGGTGACCTTGAGGATCGCGAGGACGGGCTCGGTGGGCTGTGCACCGACCGAGAGCCAGTGCCCCACCCGCTCGGCGTCGACCTTGATGATGCTCGGGTCAGACTTGGGGTGGTACTGCCCGATGGACTCGATGACCCGACCATCCCGCTTGGTACGGGCATCGGCCACGACGATGCGGTAGTGCGGCTCGCGCATCTTGCCGAGACGCTGCAGTTTAATCTTGGTTGCCACGGTGGTCGAACGGCTCCAGACATGTCGATGACCACTGGTTTTCCATGGCTGCGCATGGAGCCCCGGTGGTGGGAAGCACCCGCGCCGGACAGCCACTCACACATCTCCCGCGCGACACCGCGAGGAATGAGGGCAGCCACACCGACGCTGGCAGGCAGGGCCTGTATTGAGCTTACAGTCTGCCAGATCGTGACCGCCGCACACGAGCGGGGAGCCCGTGCACCCGCCCCACGGCCGCATCGCGCGGGTCAACGGCCCCCGCGGGGGCCGCGCGGCGGCATCCCACCGAAGCCGTCCTGCTGCCGCATCAGCGCCGAGAGATCCGGCATGCCGTCCGGAAGCGCGGGGCCCTTCGCCGCCCGCTCCTGCGCAGTGGACTTCTGCGCCTTGGCCTGGGCCGCCCGTGCCGCCGGATTACCCTTGCGACTGGCTCCCTTGCCCTTCTTCGCGGCCTTGCGAGCCGAGGCGGCCTTCGCTCGACCCATCCCCCCCGGCATCCCCATGCCGCCAGCCATCTGTCGCATCATCTTGCGGGCCTCGGCGAACCGGTCCAGCAACTGGTTGACCTCGGTGACCGTGACCCCGGATCCACGCGCGACCCGAGCCTTGCGGGACGCCTGCAGGATCCTGGGATCACGCCGTTCCGTCGGCGTCATGGACCGAATGATCGCAACCACCCGATCGACGTCCCGATCGTCGACCTGCGCCAGTTGATCCTTCATCTGGCCCATCCCCGGCAGCATGCCGAGCAGGTTGCCGATCGGGCCCATCTTGCGGACCGCGAGCATCTGCTCGAGGAAATCCTCGAGAGTGAACTCGGAGGCGACCATCTTCGCCGCCATGGCCTCGGCCTGCTCGGCCTCGAACGCCTTCTCGGCCTGCTCGATGAGGGTGAGGACGTCACCCATGCCGAGGATCCGCGACGCCATGCGTTCCGGGTGGAAGACGTCGAAGTCGTCCAGGGCCTCACCGGTGGAGGCGAACATGATCGGCCGACCGGTCACCTGGGCGACCGAAAGGGCCGCACCACCGCGCGCGTCGCCATCGAGCTTGGTCAGGACCACGCCGCTGAATCCCACGCCATCGGCGAAGGCGCTCGCGGTCGCGACCGCGTCCTGACCGATCATCGCGTCCAGGACGAAGAGAATCTCATCCGGTGAGACGGCGTCGCGGATGTCGGCCGCCTGCCGCATCATCTCCTCGTCGACGCCGAGCCGCCCGGCCGTGTCGACGACGACCACATCGAAGACCTGCCGGTGCGCGTGCGCGAGCGCGTCGCGCGCGACGCGCACCGGATCCCCGACCCCGTTGCCGGGCTCGGGCGCGAAGACCTCCACCCCGGCCCGCGCCCCGACCACCTGCAGTTGGTTGACCGCGTTCGGACGCTGCAGGTCGGCCGCGACCAGCAGCGGGGTGTGACCCTGAGCCTTGAGCCAGCGCCCGAGCTTGCCGGCCAGGGTGGTCTTACCCGTTCCCTGCAGGCCGGCGAGCAGGATCACCGTCGGCGGGGTCTTGGCGTACCGCAGCGTCGTCGTGCCGCCGCCGAGGATCGCGACGAGCTCCTCATTGACAATCTTGATTACCTGCTGGGCAGGGTTCAACGACGCACTGACCTCGGCGCCGCGGGCACGCTCCTTCACCGCGGCCACGAAGCCACGGACGACCGGGAGCGCGACGTCCGCCTCGAGCAGAGCCACCCGGATCTCCCGCGCGGTGGCGTCGATGTCGGCATCGGTAAGGCGCCCTCTGCCACGCAGCGACGCGAAGACCTTGTCGAGGCGGCTGGAAAGGGTGTCGAACACGCGCACACACTCCGAGATCGCAGACGGACCGCAGGGACCAGCGTACGCACCCGACGACGAAGGCAGCACACCCCCGTGTCCGATCAACCGACGGCGTCACGCATCGGCCGATCGACGCGGACGCGACGTGCGCGGCCCGGCGAGGCATGCCCGCACGGACGCCGGCCTGGTCATTCACCTGCCGGGTCCGCCCTCTGCGCTGAGGAGGGCGAGACGCCTCGCCGGACGCTCACCCCCCAGCCAGGAGAACACCGAGGAACATGTCGCGGCTGACCGCGGAGCCCCACAGCTCCGCTCAGTGATGAAGCTTAGGTCACATGCCGAACGACCGGAAGGTCTTGACGCTGAGCACGTTGTGGTCTTCGTCGATCCGGCGGCCACTCGATCGATCAGCCGGCTTCGCCCAACAGCGCGTCGACGAACGCCTCCGGCTCGAAGGGAGCAAGATCGTCTGGACCCTCTCCCAAGCCGATCAGTTTCACCGGCATACCGAGCTCGCGCTGCACGGCGATGACGATCCCGCCCTTGGCCGTACCGTCCAGCTTGGTCAGCACGACTCCGGTGAGATCAACCGCCTGCGTGAACACCTGCGCCTGGACAAGCGCGTTCTGACCGGTCGTGGCGTCAAGCACGAGCAGCACCTCGTCGACCGGACCGTGCTTGCCCACCACTCTTTTAATCTTCGCCAGCTCGTCCATCAGACCTGCCTTGGTGTGCAGCCGGCCGGCGGTGTCGATCAACACGGTGTCCACGCCGCTCTGCGTGCCCTGTCGGACCGCATCGAACGCCACCGACGCCGGGTCACCCCCCTCGGCCCCGCGGACCGTGATCGCGCCGACCCGTTCACCCCAGGTCTGAAGCTGATCCGCGGCCGCGGCACGGAACGTGTCCGCCGCGCCCAGCACGACCGTACGCCCGTCCGCGACCAGCAGCCGCGCGATTTTTCCACAGGTCGTGGTCTTGCCCGTGCCGTTGACACCGACGACGAGCACGACGGCGGGACGATCCGGGGCCGTCGTGCGCAGCGATCGGTCGGTCGTCGTACCGATCTGGGCGAGCAGCTCGTCGCGCAGCATCTCCCGCACATCCGCGGGCGTGCGGGCACCGAGCACCTTCGTGCGTTCCCGCAGCGCGGCGACCAGCTCGGTGGTCGCCGTGACCCCGACGTCGGCGAGGAGCAGGGTCGCCTCCACGTCTTCCCACGCGTCCTCGTCGAGATTGTCGCCGGACAGCAGGGAGAGCAGTCCGCGACCGAGCGCGTTCTGCGAACGAGCCAGCCGCAGGCGCAGCCGGACGAGGCGGCCGGCTGCCGGCGGCGGTGCCTCCGGTGGGATCCGCTCCTGGACCGGGATCCCCGGCGCGGCCGGTATCTCGGCGAGCGGGGCGCCGACGCCATCGCTCTCCGTCGGGGATGGCGGCAGCACATCGGGAAGACCGATGTCGTCGACCGTCCTGGTCGCCGAATCGCGGGGTACCTCGGCGTCGTCACCGACCCCGGGACGGTAGTCGGCGCCCGGGCGCGGGCCTTCCTCGATGGATCGGCGGGGGCGTCGACGCAGGGCCGTGCCGGCCACCAGGCCCACGGTGGCCAGTACGACGACGGTGATGACGACGATCAGGATGAGGAGCTCCACGTACCGATCCTGACAGATGACGCCACAAGGCCGTGGCGCTCGCCCGGCGGGAGGGCGGCGGCGTCAGAGCGCCGCCCGCTCCCGCAGCCGCTGACTGATCACTGTCGTCACCCCGTCGCCCCGCATGGCCACGCCGTACAGGGCGTCAGCGATCTCCATCGTCCGCTTCTGGTGGGTGATGATGATCAGCTGCGACTTCTCACGCAGACCCTCGACGGCCTCGAGCAGTCGGCCGAGATTGCGGTCGTCCAGAGCTGCCTCGACCTCGTCGAGCACGTAGAAGGGCGAAGGGCGGGCCCGGAATATCGCGAGCAGGAGAGCGAGTGCGGTCAGTGAACGCTCCCCGCCGGACAACAGCGACAGACGCTTCACCTTTTTTCCCGGCGGCCTCGCCTCGACCTCGATGCCCGTGGTGAGCATGTCATCAGGATCGGTGAGCACCAGCCGGCCCTCACCGCCCGGGAACAGCGTCGAGAAGACGATCTCGAACTCACGGGCGGTGTCCGCGAACGCGACGGCGAAGACCTCACGCACCCGCAGATCAACCTCCTCGACGACCAGCAGAAGATCCCGGCGGGTGCTCTTGATGTCTTCGAGCTGCGCGGACAGGAACGCGGCCCGCTCCTGAAGCGCGGCGAACTCCTCGAGGGCCAGGGGATTCACCCGCCCCAGCCGGGCCAGCTGCTTCTCCGCGGTGGCGGCCCGGGCGCTCTGCTCGGCTCGATCGAACGGCGCCGCGGTGCCGTCGGGCTCATCCGGCGGGACCAGCGTGTCCGGGCCGAACTCGGCCACCAGGTCATCGGCGTCGATACCGTGCTCCTCCAGAGCCTTGGCTTCCAGGGTCTCCACCCGCAGCCGCTTCTCCGCTCGGGCCAGCTCGTCGCGATGGGCGGCGTCGCGCAGCGCCGCGAGTTCGGTGGCCAGAGCGCGCCCCTGGTCACGCACCCCGACCAGCTCCGTCTCGGCGGCCTTGCGCAGTGCGTCGGCCTCCTCCCGCCCCGCCGCGGCGCGAGCCAGCGAATGGTCCAGTCGGTCGAGAGCGACCTGAGCCGCATCCCCCATCGCCGTCGCGACGGCCGCCTGCCGCTCGCGGACCTCGTGCCGACGGGCCGCCGCGGCCCGTGCCGCCCGCTCGTTCGCCGCCGCGCGGATCAGTCCGTCGGCGCGTCCCTGCAGGCCTCGCACCCGCTCCTCGCTGGTACGGACGGCCAACCGGGCCTCGACCTCGGCGGCGCGCACGGCGGAGGTAGCCGCGACGAGCCGGTCTCGTTCATCCGGAGCCCGCTCCCCCGCCTCCGGCTGCTCCGATGTCGCGGCGAGCGACGCCTCGAGCTCGGTCAACGCTCCGTATGCCCGATCACGGGCTGTTTCGGCCCGTGATCGGGCGCCCTCCAACCGGGCGATCTCGGATGCCGCGGCCCCTCCCGAACGATCGAGCCGCGCCATCTGCTCGGACAGCGCCCGGTGCCGGGCATCGGTCCCGTGCAGCGCCGCCAGTGCCGCGTCGATGGCGGTACGGGCCCGGGTCACCTCGGCACGCGCGGGCTCGAACGCCTCGTGGGCGGACTCGACGCGACGGGTCGCCTCCGCCACGCCGGCCTCGGCCTCGTCCGCCGCGGCCTGCAGTTCGATCGCGGACGGCGGGTTCGCGCTGCCACCGATAGAGAGGGGGGCACCGATGACGTCGCCGGCGCGGGTGACCACCCGCAGGTCGGGGCGCAACGCCGTGGCCCGCTCGGCCGCCGCCAGATCCTCGACCACGACAGTCCGGGCGAGCAGGGACGACACGGCGGTACGGAACCGATCGTCACCGATCTCCACCAGGTCCAGCGCGGCAACGGCACCGGCCGGGAGCGGACCGTCGGCGCTGGCCGCCCCCGGGACGATCGCCGCGCTGCCGTCAGGGCCGGCGCAGGCGTCAGGGCCGGCGCAGGCGTCAGGCTCATCCGCGACGGTGACGGCGGCCACCAGCGCTGCTCGGCCGGCATCCGTTTCCCGCAGCCACGCAAAGGCCGCCATGGCATCCCCCGACGTGCCGACGAGCAGGGCGTCCGCCGCCGGGCCCAGCGCCGCGGCGATGGCCGCCTCCGCGCCGGCGGTCACGCTCAGGACGCCGGCCAGCCGGCCGATCACCTCGAGGGTCGGATCCAGTGCCGGAGCCGAGTCCTCCGCCGTGTTCGAGGCGGTCTGCCCGGTCTGCGCGCCGGTAGCAGCCCTCAACAGTGCCGCGGCTCCGTCGGCCGGCGAGAGGGAGAGGTGCAGCGCGTCGCATCGCGCGGCCCAGGATGCGCGGTCACGTTCGGCGCTACGCTCCTCACCGCGCAGGACCTCGAGCCGCTCGGCGGCAGCGGCATGCACTGCCACGGCCGCGCTGTGCTGCTCGGCGAGATCCTCCCGTGCGCTCTCCATCCGAGAGAGTTCGATCTCGAGGGCCGAACGTGACGCCGAGGTCTCGGTCTCCCGCTCCCGCGCGGCGTCGAGTGCCTCGGTCGTCCGTGCTATCTCGTTCTCGGCACTGGTGGCACGGGACCTGGCGGCCTCCACCTGGCCGGCAAGGCGCGCGATCTCCTCACGGCGAAAAGACGCCGCGCGTGCCGCGGCGATCAGTTCCTTCTCCTCCTGAGCGAGCGCGGCCTCGAGATCGGCACGCCTGGTGACCACCTCGGCGAGCAGATCCCGATCACGCTCCAGCCGCTCGGTGAGGGCGATTTCCTGCTCCCGGACCGCCGTGGCCTCCTGTTCCAGTTCCTCGGGGTCGCGGCGCCCACGTACGTCGTCGGTCGCGGCACGCAACAGGCGACCCCGTTCGACGGCGAGGGAACGGGTGCCCCGCAGCCGTTCCCGCAGGGATGCCAGGGCGTACCAGGTCTCCTGGGCGCCGGTGGCGCGCGGAATGATCGCCGTCAGGTCGGCCTGCAGCTGCTCCTCACGGCGGGCGGCCGCGGCGTGAGCGGCCTCGGTGGTCGTCAGCCGCGCCCGCAATGCCTCCTCGTCCGCGAGGTCGGAGGTGATCGCGACCTGGGCACGATGGAGATCGTCGGCGAGAAGGCGCAGGCGGGCGTCCCGTAGCGAAGCCTGAATCACACCGGCCTTACGGGCGATCTCCGCCTGCCGACCGAGCGGCCCTAACTGCCGACGCAGTTCGGCGGACAGATCGGTGAGGCGGGTGAGGTTCGCCGACATCGCCTCGAGCTTGCGGAGTGCCTTCTCCTTGCGTTTACGGTGTTTGAGGACGCCGGCGGCCTCCTCGATGAACGCACGGCGATCCTCCGGGCGCGCGTGCAGGACCGCGTCGAGCTGGCCCTGGCCGACGATCACGTGCAACTCTCGGCCGATACCCGAGTCGCTCATCAGTTCCTGGATATCCAGCAGGCGACAACCGGTACCGTTGATCGTGTATTCGCTCTCGCCGCTGCGGAACATCAGTCGCCCGATGGTCACCTCGGTGTACTCGATGGGGAGCGCGCCGTCCGAGTTGTCGATCGTCAGGAGTACTTCGGCGCGCCCCAAGGCCGGGCGAGCGGGCGTGCCCGCGAAGATGACATCGGACATAGTGCCGCCACGCAGGGCCTTGGCACCCTGCTCCCCCAGTACCCAGGCGATGGCGTCAACGACGTTACTCTTGCCCGACCCGTTGGGCCCGACCACGCAGGTTATTCCCGGCTCGAGATGCAGGGAGGTCGAGCTCGCAAAGGACTTGAAGCCCCGCAGGGTCAGGTTCTTGAGATGCACCAGTCTCCGGAGCGCTGGAAGGGTTCACCGGCTCGACCCGGGATGGCCGGACTCAGCCGACGTTCGACAGAGCCATCCTAGTCGGCCACCCGAAGCACCCAGCAGGCTACGCTCCGAAAAAAGTACGAAGAAGGCGGGGAGTGAGGTTGCCCGGCTCTTCCTGGACATAGAGCCGCCAAAGTGATCCGAGACACACGGGCAACATCACTGGGCAGGGACGAGCCAGCCGGGAAAACGACCGATTCGACGATCTCAGCGATCATGACGCCCGTAGAAACGGAGTCTTGCCCACGTAACCGGGCATACCCACTACGAGGGGGCGCCTCCCCGAGGAACGCCCCGCCAGCTCAGCTGAACGCCGGTTCGGCGTCGAGCGCCCGGACATCCTCCGGCACGTCGACACCACCCACCAACGCCTCGTTAACCTCACGTACTCGAGCCAGTTCTGCCTCGAGCTCCGCTACTCGGGCACGAAGCCGACGCACCTCGCAAGAGAGACGCAAGTCGCCGCCGGAACCGACGTGGCCAAAAAGGGCCTTCGCCATAGTGATGGTCCTCCACGATGAGTGACCTAGTGGGTGTCAGACAGCACAAGATCCGAACAGATCAGAGTGCGCCCCAAACAATGACTCCAGGCTCCCATGTCGAGTGACCGAAAGTCAAGAGCATGCCACATGCTCCCGAGCCGGTCCGGTGAACATGCAAAAAGCGGACGGTCATACCCACGACAGTTCCGACAACGCAGCGTCTGCAACCAGTCACTTTCGTCGAAAGTCGGTCAGATCACTCTGCGCCACCTGCCACACAGCCTCCACCCTGTCCGTCCGCCCAGGGGTGTGACCCGTCATCAACAAGTGCAGAAGGTCACGACAGGCCGGCTCCGGCCCCTCCGCGACCACCTCGACCGCCCCGTCCGGGAGGTTGGTGGCGGATCCGACCAGGCCCAGGCGCCGGCCCCGGGTACGCACGTAGTCACGAAAGCCGACGCCCTGGACAAGGCCGGCGACCCGGGCAGTGAATCGGACCACGGCGTGTCCGGACTCCCTCTGCTCCGCGGATACATCGCTCATCAGCACGGTAGGGTACTGGCCATTGTGGATACCACATACTTCCCAGACATGGCAGGCCGGCCGAAAGAGACACGGCGGCAGGGTGATCATCGGCTGGAACGGCCGGACCGGCCACGTTTCCGCCGCCGGTCCGCTGCCGTGCTACTCGCGTGTGGAGCTCTCGGCTCGGCACTCCTTCTCAGCGGTTGCGGCCAGAACTTCTCTCAGGACGGCGGCACACTACCCGTCCCACGCGCGAGCACCGATGGTGACCGCCAGGTCACCCCGGAGCCGGTCGACAGCGCAGACAAGATTATTGGTCCTGGCTACGCCCCGCCGCGTACCGCAGGGCCTACCCAGACAGCGGTGCCCAATCTGCCGGGCGGCAAGCAGTAGTCAGTACCACGCGTAACTACTACCCATACGATTTACCTCATGCCGATCGCCGGTGAGACGCGGCTGGACACCCGGCTACCCAGGCCAAGATCAGCCCGCTCGCCGGCCTGGTAGCCCGCACGACCGCCGCTCCCAGAGAGCTGGCGTGTCCTTGGCGCTCGCAACCTGGGATAGGCTCTTGCCAGGTGCGCGTCCACCCGCTGGCTTCGATTCGCCAGGACGACGGCCACCGACGGCGTCGTCGAGGGCCGGTCCGATCCGTTCTCCCGGGTCTGCGTCTGCTGGGTCTGCGCCCGCTCCCGGGCCATCCGCTCCGTCCTGGTCAGTCTCTCCGCCACCGCCACCGCGAAGCCTGCCATCCACGACCGACGAAACGCCCGCGGGTCCTCCTGGCGTGGTGGACGGGCGAGGGCCAATCCCTGTGCCTGCTGGACCAGCAACGAGGTGAACAACATCTGCACGCGGTGGATATCCGCATCCATCCCGAACAGATGAGCGGAGTGCCCCGTCCCCACTGCACGCTGCTCGGTCCGGTACACGAGCCGGCAACCAAGCGGTGCGGCAATGCCCGCGAGCAACGAGATCTTGTCCCGGGCATAGGGCGGATCGACGGCCACCACCAGGTCAGCCGCCTCGACGCGGTGCGGCGACGCCTCCTCGACCAGCGCGCGGTCGATCCCGTACTGGGCGATCAACTCGGCCGCCTTGCTGTTATAGGTTTCGCGGGCGGCCTCGCTCAGCCCCTCCGCCTCCGCCATCGCCAACAGCTTCCGTATACGACCGAGCAGGGCATCCGGATTCATCGCGTCTCCGTCCATGTCGCGTCGGGGGCAGGCCAGCCAACCGACGTGCCGGATGATGCCTCACCGATCCCGGCAGCCCGGTCTCGGTCCTGGACGAGGCGATAACTGTGAACGCCGCGGCAGGTCTGGCTCCCCACCCGACTATCGCGGACGCCACGCCCGGCACCCCACCCGAGAGCCGCGGGATTCGAACGTGTGATCGAACCTTACCACCTGGCCCGTCTTGGGTGCGGCTGGCAGGTGGGGCAAGTGAAGCTCGACCGGTTCATGAAAGCGTCCCGGCGCACCGCGTCTCCGCATCGTGTGCACGGCCGACCCGCGCGGCCATACACCTGTAGCGACCGTTCGAACAGCCCGCTGACTCCGTCCGCCGACACGTACAGGCGGTCGAAGGACGTACCGCCCACCTCAAGAGCCGCGATCATCACCGTCCGCACGCAACCCAGCAGCCTGCCGACCTCCGCCCGGGTGAGGGTCTCGGTCGGCCGCGCGTAGTGCAGCTTCGCGGCCCACAGGGCCTCATCCGCGTAGATGTTCCCGACCCCGCTGACAAGTGTCTGATCGAGCAGGGCCCGCTTCACGCCGGTACGGCGTCGACGCATCCTCTCCGTGACGAGCCGCTCGTCGAAGGCGGGATCCAGAGGATCCCTGGCGATGTGCGCGACGGGAGCAGGCAGATCCGCTTCCCCCGTTGCGACCGCCAGGCCACCGAAGGTGCGTTGATCCACAAATCGCAGTTCGCGTCCTCCGTCCGTGAAGACGAACCGGATCCGCAGATGCTTCTGGTCGGGGGTGGCGGGTGGAACGACGAGCAACTGTCCGCTCATCCCGAGATGGGCGATCAGTGCATCCCCCTGAGCCGGATGACCTGGGGGCAGGGCGGGCGGAGACATCTCGGCCAGCACGGCAGCTGATTCCTCCTCCGGTGGTTCTTCTGGAACCACCGGAGCGCACGCCGCATGGTCTACCGGCGGCTGAAGTACCAGCCACAGATACTTGCCGCGGCGTCGTGCCGCCGTTATCCGGCGGCCGACGAGCAGCGCCGAGAAGTCGGCGGCACCGGCCAGATGACGGCGCACCGCACGAGGATGGTGGACGTCAACCGATGCGATGACGCGACCGACGACACCACGTTCCAGACCGCGGCGAACAACCTCTACTTCGGGGAGTTCTGGCATGATCTCCGGTCGTCGGGTCGGGTCAGTGGGATGACACCGGACCCTCGACGTGGCTCGATGAAGCTGTTGCCACCCCTGAAGCTGTTGCCACCACTGAAGCTGTTGCCACCACCGAGCCTGTCGCCAGCGCCCAGGAAGCGAATCGGGGCAGCTGATGATCAGCCACTCTCACAGACCCGAGACCTGATCGTGATCAAGGCTGCCGACGGCGGACTTCTCGTGATTTCCGCCGGCGACGTCCGCGCCCGAACCGTCCTCCCGCCCCAAGGCTGACCGTTCCTCGAGAACCGCGAAAGCCGCGGCGGCCGCCCGCTGCTCGGCCTCCTTCTTGCTTCCCCCTTCGCCCTCGCCCAGTGGCTCTCCCGCGATCCTCGCGTAGGCGGTGAATCGCTTCGCGTGGTCCGGACCGGCCTCCTCGACGATGTATTCGGGCGGCCCGAGAGCCAGCACCGCCGTCTGTTCCTGCAGTGAGGTCTTCCAGTCAAGCCCTGCGCCTCGGCCGGCGGCCTCGTCCAGCAAGGGATCGAAGAGACGGTGCACGAAACCGGAGGCCACGTCGAGGCCTGAGGACAGATAGACCGCCCCGATGATGGCCTCGAGGGTGTCGGCGAGAATGCTCGCCTTGTCGCGCCCCCCGGTGGTCTCCTCGCCCCGGCCCAGCAGCAGGTACGGACCGAGCCCGGTGGGTCCGATCCCCCGTGCCACGTCCGCGAGAGCCCGCATGTTCACAACCGAGGCCCGCTGCTTGGCGAGCTGCCCCTCGGGAAGATCCGGGTGGCGGATGAACAGTGCCGCCGTCACCACCAGACCGAGCACCGCATCGCCCAGGAACTCCAGGCGTTCATTGGTGGGCAGGCCGCCCTTCTCATAGGCATAGGAGCGGTGTGTGAGGGCGCGGTCGAGCAGCTCGGGGTCGATGGCGACCTCGAGTACCTCGATCAGGCCGTCCCGCGGCGGCGGGGGTGGCAGCTGGCGGGTCATCCGACCAGCCCGGCCAGGGCCCGGCGACGCGCCACCAAGATCGCCATCGCCGCTCTGGTCCGAGAGGCCAGGTCCGCATGGACCGCGACCGACGCCGCCCTCAGCGCCGCGAGCAGCCCGACTGCCTGGCTGTCGCCGGCTTCATCCGGTGCCCGCTCCGCGTGGACCGCGACACCATCGACCCCCAGCACGATCGTTCCCCCCCGCACATCAGGATCTTCCAACGTTCCCCATCCCGGATCCAGACCGGCCCTGGACAGGTGCCCCGTACCCCGATGAGATTCCCACCATCGCATCCCGCGGATGACGGACATCAGGACATCTCCGGTGAATCCGTCGGTGACCGCCACGTCAACTCCACGGCGATGATCGATCTTCTGGCCGTCGCCCGGCTCGCCCGTCCACGAAGGCGCGAGGAGCCGATCAGCCGTCAGCGGGCCGACATAGTGCAGATCGAGCGATCGGAGCAGCTCGTCGACGGCTCGTCGCAAGGTGTCGGGAAGCGCTGGACGCGCCGTCAGAAGCCCGACTCGGGGAGCGTTGACGGCGAAGCGAACCGCGGCGTATGCACTGCCCGCGACCGCGAACTGGGCGAGTTCGTCCGCCGTCACATCAACCGTCGCCCCCGCGTCGCACAGCACGACGGGGGCGTTCGCCCCGCCGACAATCGAGGCGAGAGTGGCCCGTGTCGCCCCGGGGAGCAGACCGTAGGTGAACTGAGCCGAGGCGACCACGGCTTCGGCCGGGGCTATCGAGACCATCGCATCGGCATGTCCGTCACGGACCAGGCGCGCCGCCACCCGGACGCCGGAGTCCCGACGTGCTCGCACTTCACGCAATGCCTCCGGGCCCGCCGAAACGCTGCGAGCGGCCGTGGCGAGCAGGACGCGCTCGCCTGGCACAATTCCCAGCCGAGCAAGGTCATCCCGGACGGTATCACCGGATGTCACCAGAGTGAGCACCAGATGCGGATCGGCGCCGAGCGCACTGGGCAATGCCTCGAGGAGAGGCCCGGAAGGCAACCCCTCCCCCACCAGGTCAACGGCGATACGTGTCACACCGGGTCAGACGTCAAGCACCTGACGGTCGTTGTACCGGCCGCACGTGCCACAGACGGTGTGCGGCCGGATCACGTGCCCCCGCGAGCACTTTGCGAGGGTCGGCACCTTGGCCTTCCACTGCGAACGCCGGGACCGGGTGTTGCTGCGCGAGGTGCGCCGCTTCGGGACGGCCACTATTCCTTCTCCTTGCTCTCATGAGGGTCGGTGCGACCCTTCTCGGTTCCCGTCGCTCCGCTGCCGGCCAGCGCGGACAGCGCCGCCCATCTCGGGTCGGATCGCGCATGGGAATGTCCAGGCTCGACATCGTCGAGACGCACCCCGCAGTCCACGCAGAGTCCCGCACAGTCCGGACGGCAGATGGGTGACAGCGGAAGGTTGAGTACCAGGGCATCCCGCACCACGGGCTCGATGTCCGCATGATCATCGATCAGTACCCGAGCATCTTCGTCGTCACCCAGGTCCACGGCTCGGTCAGGGTAGTAGAACAGCTCGCGAAACTCGACCATGCTGACCTCGGACACGTCGTCCAGGCAGCGCGCACATTCACCCCGAAGCGGCGCCACGACGCTCCCGCTGACCAGGACACCCTCGATCACCGATTCGAGACGCAGGTCCAGGGTGACGCTTGCGCCGGCCGGCACCCACATCATCTCGGTTCCGAGATCGGCGGGAAGTTCCGCCTGCGCCCGGACAAGCCGCATCGACCCGGGCCGACGACCGAGCTCACGGGTGTCCAGTACAAGGGGACCCCTCGGGGTCCGACGGCGAAAGTGGGATCCAGTCATGGCGGCAGTCGAATTCACATCTACGTCAATGTCAGGAAGGCCAGCCGAAACAGGGCCTTCGTGGTGGTGTAGCTACCCGGCGTCGCTGACGACTGAGGCAGCCCGACGTCAGCGGCACCCTGGACCCTCCCAGCGGCACCCCGGACCCTCCCAGCGGCCCGGACCCTCCCAGAGGATCGACGAACAGACTCCAGCCGGTCAACTACCAAGCCGGTCAGCTACCAACGCCGGTCAGCTACTACGGTCTCCTAGCCTATCCGATCGGTGCCGCGGACGATCCGATCAGGCTGCCGGGATCTCCGGACACCCGAGCCCGGCGGGCGGCGGACCTCCGCCTAGGAAGCCGCTCGGGTGCCGCTCGCCCCCCGCGACCGGCCCCGGAGCCCGGACAGTCCGGAACGGCGGGAGAGCCCGGCGGAAGTCGGTCGGCGGCTACCCACCCGGCGGGGGTTACTGAGCGAGGCGCTCACGGAGCTGTTTGAGTACCACATCCGGTACCAGCCCCGACACGTCACCTCCGTAACGCGCGACCTCCTTCACCAGACTGGAGGACAGAAAGGCATATTGCGGGTTCGTACTCATGAAAAGAGTCTCCACGCCCGCAAGCGAATTGTTCATCTGCGCCATCTGAAGCTCATAGTCGAAGTCGCTGACCGCACGCAGTCCTTTGACGATCGACTGGATACCCCTACTCCGACAAAAATCGACGATCAGCCCGTGGGACGCATCTACCAGGACGTTGGACGGCGCCATCGGATGATCACGCAGGGCCTCTCTGATGAGCTCCATCCGCTCGTCGACGGTGAACAAGGTGACCTTGTTCTTGTTGATCGATACGGCGACCACGACCTCGTCGAAGAGTCTGCTCGCTCGGACGATGATGTCGAGATGACCGTTGGTGATCGGATCAAATGAACCGGGACAGGCTGCCCTCCTCATGATCGAATACCGTACCAGAGAGCACCCTCCCCGTACCTCCGGTCGCGCAGCGCACACAACCCGTCAGGCCAGGCGACCGGGCCCGAGCGGTGCGATCTTTCGACAACGCAGACACCGTCCGCAGTCAACCAGGCGGCCGCCAGCAGCTTTGACAGCACTTCGCCGAGTTCCGAATCGCGCATCGCGTACGGCGGATCGAGGAAAACCACGTCGTAGGGATTATCCGAGGTGTTCTGCACCACACGCTCTACCGCGGCTTGCGCGATCTTCGCGCCCGACAGTCCCAGCGCTGTCACGTTCCGCCGCAGAGTGCGTATCACGACCGGATCGCGGTCGACGAGAAGAGCATGAGTGGCACCCCGAGACAGCGCTTCCAGACCGACCGCACCAGACCCGGCATAAAGATCGGCAATCCGAGCACCCCGCAGATCCAGACAGGTCGACAAGGTGTTGAACAACCCCTCACGGGCACGTTCCGAGGTCGGACGGGTGGTCGTTCCGGGTGGAACCACGAGCCGCCGACCACCCGCGGTTCCACTGATGATGCGCGTCATCGGGCCACCCGGTCATCCCTTCTCGAGGAAGGCGACACTGGTGTCGTCGAGAACCGCGTCGAGCAGCCGGCGCAGTGCGGGATGCCGGTCCAACCCGGGGTCGTCGTCAACCAGGCGACCGGCCTCCTCGCGTGCGTCGCGGATCAGGTCCTCATCACGAAGAAGTTCCAGGAGCTTCAGGGATCGTCGTCCGCCGGACTGGGCGGCCCCGAGCACATCGCCCTCTCGACGCTGCGCGAGGTCGAGACGGGCCAGCTTCGCCCCGTCGCTGGTGGCGGCGACCGCGCTGAGCCGCTCCCAGGCGGGGGATCCCGGCTCGGCCGCTGTATGCAGAAGACACCAGCCGGGCGCGGTGCCCCGGCCGACCCTCCCGCGCAGCTGGTGCAGCTGGGACACGCCGAACCTGTCCGCGTCCAGGACGACCATCACTGTCGCGTTCGGTACGTTCACTCCCACCTCGATGACGGTGGTGGCGACCAGCACGTCGACCTCGCCGGCCGCGAATCGGTTCATGGTGGCCTCCCGTTGCCCGGGTGCGAGACGACCGTGCAGCGGTTCAACCCTGAGGTCCGCAAACTCGCCATCCACCAACAGGGGCAGCACCTCACACACTGTCGCAGCTGGTCGGGACGCTCGCGAATCCGGACCGGCAGCCGAGGATTCGGCGGGATCATCCTCCCCGCCCCCGTCCTCCCCGCCCGCACCGATCCGGGGACACACGACATAGGCCTGATGCCCGGCGGCCACCTCGTCGCGGATTCGTCCCCACATTCGATCCGTCCAGGATCTCTGGCTCGCCGGCACCACGAACGTCCCGATGGGAGAGCGTCCCGCTGGCAGTTCGGTGAGCTCGGAGACTTCGAGATCACCGAACACGGTCATCGCGACCGTCCGGGGAATCGGTGTCGCGGTCATCACAAGAAGGTGGGGAGGACGTCGTCCACGCGCTCGCAGTGCGTCCCGCTGTTCGACGCCGAAACGATGCTGTTCGTCGACGACGATCAGACCAAGATCGTTAAAAATCACCTCATCGTGCAGCAGGGCATGAGTACCGACCACCAGACCGGTGGAACCGTCCGCGATCTCCGCCAGAGCCTCCCGCCGCGCACGCCCTCCCATCGATCCGGTGACCAGCGTCACCCGCGTGGCCCGATGATCGGCTCCTAGTTCCCCTGCCCGGGCCAGATCGCCGAGCATCTCCCGGAGGCTTCGGCTGTGCTGAGCGGCAAGAGTTTCGGTGGGCGCCAGGAGTACCGCCTGGCCGCCCGTGTCGACCACAGTGAGCATCGCCCGCAGGGCGACCAGTGTCTTGCCCGAACCCACCTCTCCCTGTAGCAGTCGATGCATCGGAACGGGCCGACCGATCTCGGCTGCGATCGTCTTCCCCACCTCGCGCTGGCCCGTCGTGAGGGGGAAGGGCAGATCGGCATCGAACGCCGCCAGCAGACCATCCGGACGCTGCGGCCGGGGTGTTGTCGCCAGCGCCTCCACCTCACGACGCCGCTGGGCCAACGCCACCTGCAACACCAGAGCCTCATCCCAGGTGAGGCGCCGACGACCGGAGGCGATCTCACCACGGTTCGCGGGCTGGTGAACCAGCCGGAAGGCCTCGGCCAGAGCGGGCAGGCGGTACCGGCTGCGGAGATCGTCCGGCAACGGATCCTCGACGGGATCGAGAGAGTCCAACGCCAGCCGGACGCACCTCGCCAGCGTCCAGCTCGGCACCTTGGCGGAGGCGGGGTAGATCGGAACCAGCGCGTTCGCGAACGGCGCACCGCTGACGGCTTCCCCGCTCTCCTCGGGTTCGAGGAGCTGGACCTCCGGGTTGGTCAGCTGACGCTGCCCGCGGAACTCGTCGACCTTGCCGGCGAACAGCGCGGTCGTCCCGGGACGTAGGTCACGCTCCCGCCAGCTCTGATTGAAGAAGGTCAGCGACAGTGAATGCCGGCCGTCCGTCACCGTCACGCGCACCATCGACTTCCGGGTGCCGCGCATCGGGCGGCGTTCCGTCTTCTCGACCCGGGCCTGGACCGTAACCGTCTCACCGACGACGAGGTCCGCGAGGTCCGTCAGCTCGCCTCTCTCATGGTACCGGCGGGGCAGGTGCCCCAGCAGATCACCGACCAGCCTCAACTCCAGACCATCGGCCAGGAGGGCGGCGGCACGCGCGCCGACGAGGGCCTTCAGGGGCGTGTCGAGGTCGACCACATCACCGATAGTGCACCGGAGCACCGACAGTACCGAGACCCACCGGCTCCCGCCGCATCATCTGGACCACAGAACTGGACCACAGAAGGTGGGGTAACCTCAAGCGGGCCGCCACTGCGCGCGTCCCCCGGCGGCGCCGTCAGGGTCGCGGGTTGCGTACGATTCTGGTTCTGACTCCCCTGACGTCCCGGGCACGCCTACCGGGACCAGTACTACTTCGACTTCGGCTACTACTTCGACGGAGTGTTTCTCGTGTCTTCGGTGTGTGACGTCTGCGGCAAGGGGCCGGGCTTCGGTATGTCGGTCTCCCACTCCCACCGACGCACGCGCCGTCGGTGGAACCCCAACATCCAGACCGTGCGCACGGTCGTGGGCGGGACCCCCAAGCGGCTGAACGTCTGCGCTTCCTGCATCAAGGCGGGCAAGGTCTCTCGCGCCTGAGCCCTCCGGGCCGGACGTTACTCCGGCCGGACGGGGCGTCACCGGACACAGGCCTCCCGTGGAGGTCGAGGCGGAGCGCGGCCACATCCACGTCGGGTACGCTGCCGGTCACCGACGCCGATCCGTTAGTGTCCCGGCATGGCAGGCTCCAGGCGTCGGATTCGGCTCGCCCTCCTGTTCGGTGGCCGCAGCACCGAGCACGCGATCTCCTGTATATCGGCCAGCGGTGTACTGCGAGCCCTGGATCGTGACGTCTACGACGTCGTCCCCGTCGGCATCGACACACATGGCCGCTGGGTCGTGCTGCCGGACGACCCGACCGCCCTCGCGGTGACGGGAGACCGACTGCCCGCCGTCGTCGCGGCCCACGGTGAGAGCGTCGTCCTGGCCGCGGATCCGACGACGCCCGGTCTGTTGCCGTGCCGCCCCCGCGGCGGCCTCGACTCTGTCAGGAACACCCTCGGGAGCAGCGACGCTCTCGGGAGCAGCGACATTCCCGGGGACATCGATGTGGTCTTCCCGCTGCTCCACGGCCCCTTTGGGGAGGATGGGACGGTCCAGGGTCTCCTGGAGATGGCCGGCCTGCCCTACGTCGGCTCCGGGGTGTTCGCCAGCGCGGCCGCCATGGACAAGCAACACATGAAGGCACTGCTGCGGGCCGCCGGCCTTCCCGTCGGCTCCTACGCCGTCCTGCGAGCCGGTGACACACTCACCGGGGCCGACCAGGAACGGCTGGGGCTGCCCGTCTTCGTGAAGCCCGCGCGCGGCGGGTCGAGTATCGGGATCAGCCGGGTCGAGGCCTGGGCGGACCTGGACACCGCGATCAAGGCAGCCCGCGCCAGCGACCCCAAGGTCCTGGTGGAGTCGGCGATCGTCGGCCGCGAGATCGAGTGCGGGGTCCTCGGAATTCTAGACGGCCCCGGTGCCGAGGCGAGTGTGCCCGCCGAGATCACCGTCACGTCTTCGGCCGGCTTCTACGACTTCGAGGCCAAGTACATGTCCGACGCCACCCACTTCGACGTCCCGGCCAACCTGTCCCACGCGGTACGGGAGGAGGTCCGGGGAGCGGCGATCGCGGCGTTCGAGGCCCTGGACTGCGCCGGGCTCGCGCGGGTTGACATGTTTGTCACGGCCGACGACCATGTGATCATCAACGAGGTCAACACGATGCCCGGTTTCACCCCTACCTCGATGTTCCCGCGGATGTGGGAGGCGAGCGGGGTCACCTATCCGCAGTTGGTGGACCGGCTCGTCAGGCTGGCCCTGCGCGACGGAGCGGGGCTGCGCTGACCGCCCGGCACCTGCGCCACCCGGGCCCGTGACGGCGTGGAGGCGTTCCGCCGGGCGGGAATGGCCGGGAGCTCGTCTCAGGATGTCGTCGACCTGCTGTGCGCCCGCACGGCGGGGGCGACCGAGACGAGTACCTCGAACGCCTGCACGTCGGCGGGCAGGGTGAGAACCACCTGGGGCTGCCGCGTGGGGGTGGAATAGCGCACCGTCGTGCCGCCCAGGTTCTCGGCGAACCACCCCACATCGTCCACGACGGACAGCATCGCATCGGGACGGTAGCTTGCCGGAAGACCGGGCGCGCCGCAGGTGAGCACCACCGGCGCCGCGCCGTAGGCCGCCGCCGTGGCCTGTGGGGGGTCCAGTGTCCGGCGGTCGAGGTCGTCCCCGAGCGACGGGGGAAGATCGTGGACCAGGTCCACGCACGACGAACGGACCGACTCCGCGGGAATCGGCACGTTGGTCAGCCGAATCGATCCGGGACCGCCGCATCCGACCAGCGCGAGCAGGACCCACGAGGCGACGAACACCGGATACCGACATGACCGCCCCGGCCGGCGCCCGCCCCGTGCCGGGCGTCGGCCCCGCTCGGCTTGCTCACCACCGGTGGCCATGTCCCGATTCTGGCGCGCCACCGACGTCACCGGTGGCCCGGCCCCGGCGGTGGGCGCGAGCCGGGAGCCGGGAGCGCCCACCGGGTCCCCCGTCCCGGAGCCGACCTGACCCACGTCGGGACGGAGGAGCTTCAGCGGCGGAGAAGCTCAGAAGTGAACGACCGGGCAGGTCAGCGTGCGGGTGATGCCGTCGACCGACTGCACTCTCGCCATGACCATCTTCCCGAGGTCATCGACGGTGGCCGCCTCCGCCCGGACGATGACGTCATAGGGGCCGGTGACGTCCTCGGCCTGGGTGACCCCGGGGATCTGCTCGATCTCCTTGGCAACCGAGGAGGACTTGCCGACCTCGGTCTGGATAAGGATGTACGCGTGGACCACAGACGCTCCCTCGTCGGACGTCGACAGCCCGTCGAGCAGAACTACGGGCCGACAGAAGGTAACAGGCAAACGGCCCGGATGAGAGCCTCCGAGGTCGAGGAATTTGCTCAGATCGGCCGACAGGGACCGACCGAGGGGTCGCCCGGCCTCATCCGGAACCCCAATCGTGGGGGTCAGCTGGCCGGCTCGGTACCCGGTTGTGATGGCAACCACGACGCAGCTACCCAGAGCGAAGAATAGGAGACACGTGAACGCTCGGAGCATCCGGAGCGAGCCGCCGCCGGAACCGAGCTCCGCCCCGCCCCGCGTACTGACGATCGCCGGATCGGATTCTGGCGGCGGCGCGGGCATTCAGGCAGATCTCAAGACGATGCTCGCCCTCGGCGTCCACGGCATGAGTGCGATCGTCGCGGTGACGGCACAGAATTCCCTGGGCGTCCATGGTGTGTGGGATCTCCCTCCGGAAGCGGTCCGAGCCCAGATCAGAGCGGTCGTGGCGGACATCGGGGTCGACGCGGTGAAGACGGGGATGCTCTCCTCCGCGGCTCTGGTCTCGCTGGTCGCCGCCGAACTCTCGCGGCTCGACGTACCCGTCGTGGTCGATCCGGTCAGCGTCTCCAAGCACGGCGACCCCCTGCTGTCCCCGGAGGCGGTCGAGGTGGTCCGTACGGAGCTCATGCCCCGCGCCACCATCGCCACACCGAACCTCGACGAGGTACGTCTGCTGACCGGGGTGGAGGTGCTGGACGTCGCCGACCTGCCCAGAGCCGCCGAGGCGATGCTCGCCCTGGGCCCGCGCTGGGTGCTGGTGAAGGGCGGGCATCTTCCCGGCGACGCGGTCGACCTGCTCACCGACGGGACCACCGAGGTCGTCCTCCGAAGCCCCCGCCTGGACCGGCGGCACACCCATGGCACCGGATGCACGCTGGCCTCCGCGATCGCCGCGCACCTGGCGCAGGGGCGTGGTCACGTCGAGGCCGCACAGGCCGCCAAGGCCTACGTCAGTGGCGCCCTGGCCAGCGGCTTTCCGCTCGGCGCGGGGATCGGCCCGGTAGACCACGGCTATCGTCACCGTAGGTAGCAGCCTGAGAGCCGGGCTCGGGCCGCGCCGGCGGCGTCTGGTTCAATCGCCCCGCCGCACGTGACCTGACGCACGTCACGCATCCGCATCATCACCGTGGAGGTAGCCCGTGGGGGCGCACAGCTCGGGAGTGGTACCATCCACCAGCACGGACCGACGGTGGTATCGCATCGTCGGCGGCGCTCCGCTCACCGGCTCGGTCGAAGCGTCCGGGGCCAAGAACTCGGTCACCAAGCTGCTCGTCGCCACCCTCCTCACGCCAGAGCCGTGCACCCTGACCCGGGTGCCTCGGATCGCCGAGGTCGACGTGGTCCTGGGCATGCTCGCCGAACTCGGCACCCAGGTGGAGTGGCTGGACGAGCACACTGTGCGACTCGCCACCGAAAAGATCATCGACGCGTCGCTGTCCGAGGCCTACTCCGGGGTCAACCGGATACCGATCCTGATGATGGGCCCGCTCCTGCACCGCGTCGGCGAAGCCGTGATCCCGCTGCCCGGCGGTTGCCGGATCGGCAAGCGTCCCGTCGACTTCCACCTCGCCGGCCTGCGTGCCATGGGTGCGGAGATCGTCGAGCAGCTGCGTTCCGTCCAGGTCAAGACGCTGGGTCTGCACGGCACCCATGTCGCGCTGCCGTTCCCGAGTGTCGGCGCGACCGAGAACCTGCTCCTGGCCGCGGTCCGGGCGCAGGGTACGACCGTCATCTCGAATGCGGCGGTGGAACCGGAGGTCATCGACCTCATCATGTTCCTGCAGCAGATGGGCGCCCTCGTCGACGTGGAAGTCGACCGCACGATCGTGGTGCAGGGGGTCGACGCACTGCGGGGAGCCACCCATGCCCCGATCCACGACCGCATCGAAGCCGCGTCCTTCGCCTCGGCCGCGGTGGCCACCAACGGCAGGGTGGAGGTGGTCGGTGCCCGCCAGGAACATCTGGCGACCTTCCTCAACCACCTCCGCCGGCTCGGTGGCGAGTTCGAGGTCACCCCGCGGGGCATGACCTTCTTCCGGGCCCAGCCGTTGACCGCGTCACATGTGCAGACCGACGTACACCCCGGGTTCATGACCGACTGGCAGCAGCCCCTGGTCGTCCTGCTCACCCAGGCCAAGGGTGCCTCCGTGATCCACGAGACGATCTACGAGGACCGGTTCGGATACACCAGACAACTGGCCGAGATGGGCGCCGACATCGCCCTGTCGACCCTGTGCCTCGGTGGGAAGGCCTGCCGGTTCGCGTCCCGGGACTTCGAGCATTCGGCGGTCGTGAGCGGGCCGACCTCCCTCACCGGCGGTGATCTGGCGATCCCCGACCTGCGCGCCGGCTTTGCCTACGTGCTGGCCGCGCTGGTGGCCGACGGCACCAGCATCATCCGCGGGACCCGTTTCCTCGAACGCGGTTACGAGGACCCGGTGGGTAAGCTGCGCTCGATCGGAGCGTTCATTGACACGCAGGCCGTGGGTTCGCCCCCGGCACCGACCACGCCCCGACCTGACCGGAACGACGGTGCTGCCGGGCCAGGCGCATGCAGGTGAGGCGCGTGCAGGCCAGGCGCATGCAGGTCAGGGACACGCAGGTCAGGGACGGAGCCGGTACTCCGGGCCCGGCTCCCGACTCATCAGATCCTTGACGGCCTCCATCGGGGGAAGACCCTCATAGAGGACCCGTTCGACCTGGCGGGTGATCGGCATGGCGACGCCCAGGTCATCGGCCATGGCGAGCAGGGGGCGGCAGGAGCGCACCCCCTCGGCGACCTGCTGCTGTTCGGCCTCCACCTGCGCGAGCGTGAGGCCACGCCCGAGTTTCTCGCCGAAGGTGCGGTTGCGCGAGAGCGGGGAGCCGCAGGTCGCCACGAGATCCCCCAGTCCCGCCAGTCCCGCGAATGTCATCGGATCGGCACCCAGCGCGACCCCGAGTCGGAGGGTCTCGGCCAGGCCGCGCGTCATCAACGAGGCGAGGCTGTTGGTGCCGAAGCCCATTCCCTCCAGCATGCCGGCAGCCAGTGCGATGACGTTCTTGATCGCTCCGCCCAGCTCGCAGCCGATCACGTCGGTGTTGGTGTAGGGGCGGAAATAGGGCGTCCAGCACGCCGCCTGGACGGCCTCCGCCGTGCTCGTCGAGGTACTGGCGACCACAGTCGCCGCCGGCTGCTCGGCGGCGATCTCGGGCGCCAGATTCGGACCGCTCACCACCGCGATCCGGTCCGGCGACACGCCTGTGACCTGCGTGATGACCTCGCTCATCCGCAACTGGCTGCCCACCTCCACCCCCTTCATCAGGCTGACGTAGACGGCGTCGGGCCCAATCAGGGGCGCCCATCCGGCGAGGACGGAGCGCAGCGCCTGAGACGGTACGGCCAGCACCACGAACTCCGCGCCGGCCAGCGCCTCCCCCGCGTCGGACATCGCGCGCACCCGGTCCGGCAGCTGGATCGCCGGCAGATAGCGCGGATTGACCTGGCGGGTGTTGACCGCCCGGACGATCTCAGGGTCACGGGCGACCAGGTTGACCCGTGCTCCGGCATCCGCGAGGACCTTCGCGAACACACTTCCCCAGGACCCGGCCGTAAGCACCGCGGCCCGTCTCACCTGGTTCCCCAGGAAACGTCCGGCCGAGCGGGGGGAGTGATCGCGACCCCGACGATGGGTACGAGGAAGGCGCCACCGATCGAGGCGTTTTCTACCTTGTGGCGGGAATCGACAATAATTGTGCCCTCCGGATGGATCGCGTGCCTGGTATCGACGCCCGGCCGGCTGGACACCTCGCATCGCGCCGCGTCCGCCGCGTCCTCACTCTGACCGTAGACGCCGATCTGGCGGGTACCACGCAGGATGCGCCGCATGCCGGGGACGCGCCACGGCTCCGGCGTTCAGCCCGCGCACGCAGGACCCGGCGCACCGCGGGGTCGGCATGGCCTATGGTCGCCTTCGTGTGGCTCCCACGAAACGGAGTGTCCTGGACGGTCGTGCTGCCGCTGAAGAACCTCACCCGGGCGAAGACCCGGCTGGACCGCCCCGACCGGAGCCGGCTGGCCCTTGCGATGGCCTTGGACACGGTGATGGCGGTACTTGAGTCCGAGACCGATCTGGTCGGCGCCGTGATGATCGTAACGAACGATCGGACGGCCGACCACGCCCTGTCGACTCTCCTCAATTCCCACTATATTGGCGCAGATCAACCGAATCTTTCCCCGGCTGCGAGGAGTGCTCGGCTCGTCGTGATTCCGGACGAACCCGACCGAGGTCTCAATCCCGCTCTGGTGCACGGCGCCGCGCTGGCCTCGGCCCGCTGGCCCACCCGTGCGGTGGCTGCCCTCTCCGCCGACCTTCCCGCGCTGCGCCCCCCCGAGCTGCATCAGGCGCTGTCCGAGGCGAGCCAGCACCGTCGAGCGGTTCTCGCCGACGCGACCGGAACGGGAACCGTTCTGCTGACCGCGTCGGCCGGCGCCACCCTGCAGCCCGCATTCGGACCACACAGTCACGCCACGCACCGTCGCTCCGGAGCGGTGGATCTGACGGGAACCCTCGGTGGCTCGGTACCGGGACTGCGACGTGACGTCGACACGCTGGCGGATCTGGCGCAGGCCCGGGACCTGGGGGTAGGCCGGGCCACCAGGGCGGCGCTGACCGCCGGGTATCACTCCCCGCTCGTGGCGGAGGACTCCGGCGGATCCGGCGGCGAATCGGGCACCTCGGCGGAGTCAGGGCTGTCCGTACCACCGGGGATCGTAGGCGGAACCCAGCGCCGGATCGTGAGCGACGCGAGCGGACCAGGTCGGGCGAAGAAGTATCCCTGACCCAGCTCGCAACCCAGCTCCTCGAGCTCGGCGATCTGTCCTTCCCGCTCGATGCCCTCGGCCACGACGACGGCACCGAGGGCGTGCGCGAGACTGATCATCGATCGACGCATCGTCGCCACCCGGTGTCCGTCCCTGGGCGGTGGTTCGAGCAGCGTCCGATCGAGCTTCACGACGTCCACCGGCAGTTGATGGAGGGCGGCCAATGTGCTGTGGCCGGCACCGACATCGTCGAGCGCGACCGCCACCCCCAGCGCACGAACCTCGTTCAACACCTCGCGTGCGCCGCGCAGATCGTCAATCCGGCTCGTTTCGGTGATCTCGACCACCAGCCTGCCCGGGTCGAACCGACTGGCCGCCAGCGCCTGGGCGACGCTGTCGAGCAGCGTGGTGTCGGCGATCCTGCTGGCTGAGACGTTCACGTGCAGCCGCAGTGCCGAGGCCGGGTACGCCACGGCGACCTCCGCGCAGGCCTGGGTGAGGACCATGTCGTCGAGGGCGCCGACGATGCCGCCGTCCTCCGCGGCCGCGACAAAGGTGCCCGGTGGCACCGGTCCACGCCCCGGCTCCGTCCATCGGGCGAGGGCCTCCAGGGCGACCGGACTGCGATCGCGCAGCCGCACGATGGGCTGGTAGTGCACGTCGAAGCCGGCCGACCGTCCTCCCCTGCGCAGGGCGGTGGCCAAGGCGTCGGCGAGGTGCGTGCCGGCGCTGGGCGGGCACAGTCCGGGCCGGTAGACCACCAGACGGTTCTTTCCCGTTCGTTTTGCCGTGTGGACGGCCGTGTCGGCCCGCCGGAGCAGCGCCTCGGTGGTCTCCTGGGTCCGGCACGCGACGACCAGCCCCACACTCCCGCGGACCGGCCAGAGGTGACCGGCGGCCTGCGCCGGCTGGCGCAGCGCGGCCAGGACCCGTTCGGCGACGGTCTCGGGCAGTTCCCGCCCACCGTCCAACAGCACGGCGAACTCGTCGGAGCCGAGCCTCGCCACGGTGTCCGACGTGCCTACGCAGTGTCGTAGCCGTTGCCCGACCGCGCGCAGCAGATGATCACCTGCGGCGTGCCCGAGGCTGTCGTTGACGACCCGGAAGTCGTCGAGGTCGCAGTACAGGACGGCCACGTCACGGCCGTCGTGGCGGCTCGCGGCGAGGGCGTCGGTGAGCCGCTGGTGGAACAGGGTGCGGTTGGCCAGCTCGGTCAACGGGTCATGGGATGTCCAGTGCCGCACCTCGTGCTCGGCCTCGCCGACCCGGCTCGCCAACCGCTGACTCACCCGCAGGGTCGTCAGCTGCCGGACGAGGACGGTGAGGACGAGCGTCGCACCCCCGATAATCTCGACCGGATCGAGAATGACTCCGCCGTGGGCCCGCCCCAGCAGAAGCGCCGCGACCACGGCCGCGGCGACATAGGGGACCGCCGGCCACAGCCATCCGAGCAGTTCGCCGTGAACGGGCCACCGGCGAGACCGGCGGCCGTCCTCCCAGCCGTTCTCCCGGCCGTCCCCCCGGCCGGCACGCGATGCCGCAAGGACGATCAACAGGGCACCGGCGACCGAGCAGGAACCCGTCATCGTGGGATCCCTGCCGTCGAGCTGAACGATCCATACGCCGGCGACCGCGAGGCACACCAGTCCGGTTCCGGCGATCGCGACGGCGGGCAGGTCCACCGGTTGCCGGAAGCCTGCCACGTGCAGGAATGCGATGATCAATAGCAGCACGACGATCGGATGCGCAACCGCGAGGAGATGCTCCACCGGCTGCGGCGGGCGGGAGGAGTCCACTTCGTCGATCCCGGCGAGCACCCCGGACCAGGCGAGCAGGAACAGGGAGTTGCCGAGTATGACCTCGTCGAACGCGGTGGCCGGACTGGCGCGCGGGTAGGCGGCGGCCACCCCCTCGCCGCCCGCCCCGGCGACGCGGGTGAGCCGCGAGGAACTCGGCGGCCAGCGGTGGGTGCCCCCGGCGAGGCCGGCCATCCCTGCCGGCGCCAGCACGCCCGCGCGCGGTCGTGATCGACGCGCCCGACCCGCGGGAACAGCCGCGAAGGCGGCGAGTGCGAGGACCGGCATGGCGAGTTGGCCGGCGTCGGTGAGATACCCGGCATCCGTCGCCGTCCGCCCTCCGACCGATGCCCCGTCCCAGCGGTGCAGCATCCATCCGGCCTGTCCAACCGTCCAGGTCGCCAGCGCGAAGGACAGCCACACCAACCAGCGGCCCCGTACTCGACCGAGACGGCGACCGGCCCGGGCACAACTCAGTGTCGCGGTCAGGCCCGCGGCGATCGCGGCGGCGTCGACGAGCATCCCTCGTCCCGCCCTCCTCCCCCTGTGCTGGCCGCCTGGGGCAGTCGGCCGCCTGGGGCAGAGGGATCCGACCGGACCACGGAAACGGCCCGCTACATCACGATAAGGTACAAACGAGCGCGACGGCGCTTCTCGGCACCGTAGCGCGTGATCGCTATATCACAAAGAGTAGGCGAATACTTCGCGTGCCGCGCGGTCTCTGCCAGTGTCCGGATCGGGGTCAGACCGGCGATGCGGGTCCCGCCCGGCCCCCGCTGCCAGAGATGCCACATCGATGCTGCCGAGTCCATCGGGGACTGGCACCATCTACAGGCATGAGCGAGCTGATGGCGACCCGTCCTGAACAGCCTCAGCGCAAGGCCCGCAGTGGCCTGCTCGAGCCCCTGGAGGCGCCGCGTCAGCCGGCGCCGTCCGACCTGCCCGCCGGCCGCTTCATCAACCGGGAGGCGTCCTGGCTCGACTTCAACGCCCGGGTCCTCGCGCTCGCCGAGGACGTGTCCACGCCCCTGCTGGAGCGCGCGAAGTTCCTAGCGATCTTCGCCAGCAACCTGGACGAGTTCTACATGGTCCGGGTCGCGGGGCTGATGCGACGCGAGGCGACGGGACTGGCCGTCCGCTCCGCCGACGGGCTGACCGCCCGGGAACAACTCGATCTCATCAGCACGATGACGGCCGAGGTCACCCGGCGGCATTCGCGATGCTTCACCGACGAGGTGGGGCCGTCGCTGGCCCATGCCGGGATCAGCATCCGGTTCTGGCCCCAGCTGACCGAGACCCAGCGTGATCAGCTGCACCACTACTTCCACGAACAGATCTTCCCGGTGCTCACTCCCCTCGCCGTCGATCCGGCGCACCCCTTCCCCTACATCAGCGGGCTGTCGCTCAATCTGGCCGTCCAGGTCCGTGACCCGGGCGGGGAGGTCGACCGCTTCGCCCGGGTGAAGGTGCCCCAGAACGTTCCTCGGCTGGTCCCCGTAGCGGTGGAGCCTACCGACACGGCCGGTGTCCCGGGGGGTCTGGCCCCCCAGGCGAGCGCATGCTTCGTCCCGCTGGAGGAAGTGATCGCTGCCCATCTCTCCCAGCTGTTCCCGGGCATGGAAGTGATCGACTCCCATCTGTTCCGGGTCACCCGCAACGCCGACCTCGAAGTCGAGGAGGACGAGGCGGAGGATCTGCTCCAGGCTCTGGAGCGCGAGCTCGCCCGGCGCCGGTTCGGTCCCGCCGTCCGCCTGGAAGTGGACGCCGACATCGATGATGATCTGCTCACCCTGCTGATGCGGGAGCTGGAGATCACCGAGCGCGAGGTACATCGGGTCGCCGGCCTGCTCGACCTGTCGACCCTGTGGGCTCTCTACGACCTCGACCGCCCGGAGCTGAAAGATACGCCGCGGGTCCCAATCACACATCGGCGGCTGACGACCGATGACGGCGAGACACCGGACTTCTTCAGCGTGCTCCGGGAGGGCGACATCCTCGTCCACCACCCGTACGACTCGTTCACCACGTCCGTTCAGCGGTTCATCGAGCAGGCGGCGGCCGATCCGCATGTTCTCGCCATCAAGCAGACGCTCTATCGCACGTCCGGGGACTCCCCCATCGTGGATGCCCTCATCGGCGCGGCCGAGGCGGGAAAGCAGGTCGTCGTCCTCGTCGAGATCAAGGCCCGGTTCGACGAGAGCGCCAACATCCGCTGGGCCCGCGAGCTGGAACGGGCCGGCTGCCACGTGGTCTACGGTCTCATCGGCCTGAAGACCCACTGCAAGACCTGCCTCGTGGTACGCCAGGAACGCGGCGGCCTGCGCCGCTACTGCCATGTGGGTACCGGCAACTACAACCCCAAGACCGCTCGGCTCTACGAGGACCTCGGGCTGCTGACCGCCGACCCGGGCGTGGGCGCGGATCTCACCGACCTGTTCAACGTCCTCACCGGCTACAGCCGACAGACGGAGTACCGCTCGCTGTTGGTCGCCCCGCAGCACATGCGGGACGGCATCCTGCAGCGGATCGAAGCCGAGGCCCAGGCTGCCCGGGGGGGCGGGGAGTCCGGGATCCGCATCAAGGTCAACAGCCTTGTCGACGAACAGGTGATCGACGCGCTGTATCACGCCTCCATCGCCGGGGTACCCGTGCACTGCCTGGTCCGCGGGATCTGCGCCCTACGTCCCGGAGTGCCGGGCCTGTCGGAGACGGTCCACGTGCGCTCGATCCTGGGGCGGTTCCTGGAGCACAGCCGGGTCCTCGAGTTCACCTCGTCTGGCGAGTTCTGGATCGGCAGCGCGGACATGATGCACCGCAATCTCGACCGCCGTATCGAGGCACTCGTGCGCGTCCCGCACCCGGACCGGCGAGACACCCTGCGGCAGATGCTCGACCATGCGTTCTCCGACGAGGTGTCCGCCTGGGTGCTGCAGTCCGACGGCCGCTGGGAACGACGCACGACCGGGCCGGACGACGTTCGCCTGTCGGACTACCAGCACGACCTGATGGCCGACGCCATGCGGCGCGGGCACCGGTAAGCCCGGCGCCCGCACCGATGGTCAGTCGTTGCTCGCCGAGACGCTCGACTTGAACTCGGAGCCGGGCCGGAACTTCGGCACGACCGAGGCAGCGACGTGCACGGGCTCACCCGTCGCCGGGTTACGACCTGTGCGGGCGGCCCGTTCCACCCGCTCGAACACGCCGAAGCCGGTGATGGTCACCTTCTCTCCGCTCGCGACGGCCTCCTGAATGGCGTCGAACACCGCGTCGACGGCCTTGGTGGCGTTCGACCGCCCGCCCTCGATCTGCTGGGCGATGCGGTCAACCAACTGGGACTTGTTCACAACAACCTCCGGACGCCCCCCGCGGGCGCGGGGTGGGGAGCAGATCGGGCATCACACTGCGCTGCACCGTAGGCATCTCCACTGTCGAGGGCAATTCCCGTGAGCGTGTCGCGTCACACAAACCCGCACGTCAACGGGTTCGCTCCGGTGGGCGACGGGATGCGTAGGGTCCGGGCGACATAGCCCGTTCGGCAGATTAATTACGTTCAGTAGCGAGAATTGCCTTCTGGTTTGGGCGCAATGTCACCCTTTGGTAGCCGGATGCCCCCGACATCGCTGATGCCACTCCGATGGGTAGCTACCCGGAAGCCGGCCGCGACAGTCGCTTCATCCCCACAGAGATGGGGAACGCCCCCCCGGCGCACCCGCCACCCATCCCACCTTCCTGAATGTGAGATCCGACACGCACCACCGTGAACCCCCGACCGAGACCGGATCCGACTCCGTCCCCGCGGATGGTGCGGTGCTCGGGAACCGGCGCATCCGGACGCCGGTGGCCGGGTGACAGCCCCGGGCGTTAGGCGGTGGTCGGCGACCAGGCGGGCCGACCGGCCTCGAAAGAGGTGATCATATCTTCGTGGCGAAGGGTCAGCCCGACGTCGTCGAGCCCCTCCATCAACCGCCAGCGGGTGAAGTCGTCGAGGTCGAAGGTGGCCACCAGCCCCGCGCCCCGGACCTCGCGCGCGACGAGATCGACAGTGATCTCGATCGTGGGATCGGCCTCGACCGCGGACGTGAGTGCCTCGACCGTCTCAGCCGACAGCTGCACCGGCAACAGGCCGTTGCCGAGGGCGTTGCCGCGGAAGATGTCCGCGAACCGGGGCGAGAGCACGGCACGGAACCCGTAGTCCTGCAGCGCCCAGACGGCGTGCTCCCGCGAGGAACCGGTGCCGAAGTCCGAGCCGGCCAGTAGGATCGACGCCGCGGCGTACGCTGGTTCGTTCAGCACGAAGCCGTCGTCGGCGCGCCACTGCGCGAACAGGCCGGCGCCAAATCCCGTCCGCTCGATCCGCTTGAGCCACTCACTTGGAATGATCTGATCGGTGTCGACGTCGCTGCGGCGCAGCGGCACCGCGCGCCCGGTGTGAATCGTGAACGCCTCCATCGCGGAAACGCTCCCCTCTCAAAGAAGTCGTGGATGAACGACGGTCGCCGTCGTGCGTGGACCGACGATCCACGCCGGGCGCGCTACAGATCCGCCGGAGCGGTCAGCCGACCGGTCACGGCGGTGGCCGCGGCGACCGCGGGCGAGACGAGATGGGTGCGCCCACCCGGCCCCTGCCGGCCCTCGAAGTTGCGGTTCGACGTCGAGGCACTGCGCTCGCCGGGCCGAAGCGTGTCGGGGTTCATGCCGAGGCACATCGAACAGCCGGCGCTGCGCCACTGCGCTCCCGCCGCTCGGAAGACCTCGTCGAGCCCCTCCGCCTCGGCCTGCGCCTTCACCGCCATGGAGCCGGGAACGATCAGGACCCGGACCCCCTCGCTCACCCGCCGGCCGCGCAGCACGTCGGCGGCGGCGCGCAGGTCACTCAGGCGCCCGTTGGTGCACGATCCGATGAACACCGTGTCGACGGTGACGTCGGACAACGGGGTGCCGGGGGTGAGGCCCATGTAGGTCAGCGCTCGTTCGACCGAGGCCCGCGCGGCCGCGTCCGGGTAGTCGGCGGGCGCGGGAACCAGCGATCCGAGCGGTGCGGCCTGGCCCGGGTTGGTTCCCCAGGTGACGTAGGGCGTGAGGCTCGCGGCATCGATCACGACCTCCCGGTCGAAGACCGCGTCGGAGTCGGAGGCGAGGGTGCGCCAGTAGGCCACCGCTTCCTCCCAGGCAGCACCGGTGGCGACACGCGGCCGCCCGGCGAGATACTCGAACGTGACGTCGTCGGGCGCAATCATCCCGGCGCGCGCGCCGGCCTCGATGGACATGTTGCAGACCGTCATCCGGCCCTCCATCGACAGGGCCCGGATCGCCGCACCGCGGTACTCGATGACGTGGCCGGCACCACCGCCGGTACCGATCCGCGCAATGATCGCCAGGATGAGATCCTTCGCGCTGACCCCGACGGGCAGGTCGCCCGCCACGGTGATCGCCATCGTCTTCGGCCTGCGCTGCGGCAGCGTCTGGGTCGCGAGGACGTGCTCGACCTGGCTGGTGCCGATCCCGAAGGCCAGCGCCCCGAACGCGCCATGGGTGGAGGTGTGGCTGTCACCGCAGACGATCGTCATGCCGGGCTGGGACAGCCCGAGCTGGGGGCCGACGACGTGCACGATGCCCTGGCCCGGGTCGTTCATCGGGTACAGCCGCACGCCGAACTCGGCGCAGTTCTTCCGCAGCGCCTCCACCTGGGCCGCCGAGATCGGATCGGCGATCGGCGCCAGCGTGTCGGTGGTGGGGACGTTGTGATCCTCGGTAGCGAGGGTCAGCTCCGGACGCCGCACGGGCCGCCCGGCCAGCCGCAGGGCCTCGAACGCCTGCGGCGAGGTGACCTCGTGAACCAGGTGCAGATCGATGTACAGCAGATCCGGTTCACCGTCGGCGCGCCGCACCACGTGGGCGTCCCAGACCTTTTCCGCAAGTGTGCGCCCCATGGGCAACCCATTCTCCCCTCTTCTGGCGTGGTGATGAGTTTCCCTCTCCCACAGCTTGTTGTCTCATGATGTGGGATGACAGTATCAATGTGTGAAACAGCTTAGCGGAGTCGGAGTCCTGGACAAAGCAGCCCTCGTGCTGACCGCCGTCGAGGCGGGACCGGCGTCACTGGCTGATCTGGTGGCCCGAACCGGGCTCACCCGCGCGACGGCGCATCGGCTGGCACAGGCTCTCGAGGTCCACCGCCTGCTCGGCCGGACCGCCGACGGCCGCTTCGTCTCCGGGCCGCGGCTCGCCGCGGGGACCCCGACCCCCTTGCCGTGGGACCTGCTGGATCGGGCCGGCCGGGTTCTCGCCGAGCTTCGTGAGGTGACCGGAGAAAGTGCCCAGCTCTATGTGCGGCGCGGGGCCCTGCGCCACTGCGTCGCCGCCTCCGAACGCGCCAGCGGCCTGCGCGACACCGTGCCCGTCGGCGCCGCACTCCCGATGACCGCGGGGTCCGGTGCTCAGGTCCTCCTCGCCTTCGCGGCGCATCCCGAGCCGGAACTGCTCGCCGGAGCCCTGTTCGACGAAGCTGTCCTCCGCCGGGTGCGCGATCGTGGCTGGGCGGAGAGCATCGGGGAACGCGAGAGGGGGTTGGCGTCCGTGTCCGCCCCGGTGCACGATGGCACGGGAACGGTGATCGCGGCAGTGTCCCTGTCGGGACCGGTGGAGCGGCTCACCCGGTCGCCGGGGCGCCGGCACCGCGCGGCGGTCCTCGCCGCGGCGGCCCGGCTCTCGACACCGGCCGTCGGCTGACACACCACTCGTCTATATCCACTCGCCTGCATCCACCCGCCACCAACCGCCGGCCACCGGACGTCGGCCACCAACCGGTGGACCACCGCAACTTTTCCCCGGCCACAAAACACGCGACCGGACCTTTTCGTCGGCCGTTCTTGCCATTCGCCATTTTGAATCCCCCATTCGGACCCCACGCCCGCGACTGCCCGGGCTACATCTGCCGGTGGCGGGCGGCGGCTCCACCGCGCAGGGGTATCCCCCGCCGCGCGGCTTCGCCGCCCTACGTCGTAGCCTGTTCGAGTCGTCCGTCTCGGATGATCGGAACAGTAGGCCGGATGACCCATGCGGGTATTGGCATCTAGTGCAAGCGATACAGCTCGCCCGCGCACTGGTGCGCTCGTCCGGATGACGCTGCGGGCTCCGCCCACGGGCCGCCGCCGCCCGCAGCGGCGCCGTCGTAGGTTCGGCCGCCCCGGGCGGCGCCAAAGAAGGGGACAACGCGCGGTGCGCAAACTGGGTTCGCGGTACGTGCTGCACGAGATACTCGGGCAGGGTACGACCGGCCAGGTCTGGCGGGGCGCCGCCGTCTCGGACGGTGCTCCCGTGGCCATCAAGGTGCTGCGCCCCGAGCTCGCCGACGATCCCGAGATCGTGGAGCGCTTCCTGCGTGAATGGGACCTTCTGATCGACCTCGACAGCCCGGATCTCGTCGCCGTACGCGATCTGGTGAACGAACCCGACGTGCTCGCCATAGTCATGGATCTGGTTGACGGTCCCGACCTGCGGACCCATCTGCGCGAGTTCGGGCCTCGACCGGTGGAGGAGGCGGTCCGGCTCGTCGTCGGCACCCTGTGGGCGCTCGACAGCGTGCACGCCGCCGGCGTCGTCCACCGGGACGTCAAACCCGAGAACATACTCATCGACACTTCCGATCCGGCTCATCCGATCGTGCGCCTGACCGACTTCGGGATCGCCCAGATGATCAATGGTTCGTCCCGGACCAGCGTCACCGGGCCGATCGGGACCCCGCTCTACATGGCTCCCGAGCTGAGCACGGGCGCGCCACCCACCCCGGCAGCGGACGTGTACTCGGCGGGAGTCGTGCTGTACGAGCTTCTCGCGGGTTCGCCGCCGTTCGACTCCCCCAACCCGGCCGAGCTCCTGCAGGCGCACCGCGAAAAACAGCCCCAGCCCATCCAGGGTGTGCCGGCGCCGGTGTGGGGTGTGCTGGCCGGAATGCTCGCCAAGTCCCCGAGGGGGCGGCCCGTGAGCGCCGCCGACGCGGCCGAGGACCTGGTCGAGGCGCTCGAGGCCAGCCGTTGGGGGGGCGGCTACGCGTCCAGGCCAGGCAGCCATGCCGAGCATGACAACCGAATCCAGCTCTCCGCACTCGCCGGCGCGTCCGCGGCCCGAAGCGCGGATCATTCCCCCGCCACGGGAACGCAGCGCGTGGTGCGCTCCGCCGCCGTGGCCGCGGCGGGGGGCGCGGGATGCGTGGTCGGGGCGGGCGGCGCGGTCGGCGCAGCCGCCTGGTCCGACCTGGAGCACACGCAGATCGCGGGCAGTCCGCTGACCACCACCACGCAGGCCGGTGGCACGCAGGCCGGTGGACGGGAGGGCGGCGTCGAGCGCACCCGGATGGCCCCGGCCACCGGCGGCCGGGGAGGGTGGGACGGTGACGCCCCGACCGGCATGCAGCCGGCGCTGCGGGTCCCGGCCCGCTCCGACGCCCCGGCCGCGGACACGAACACAGTCATGTCGGCGATCCCGGCGAACCACCAACCCGGCCCCCCGATCGGTGGGGCCGCGGCCGCCTCGCGGGCGGCTGCCGACCGGCGGCGGCGTAGCCGGATCGCGGCGGGTGCGGGCCTTGTCGTCGCCCTCGTCGCCGGTGCCGGCGGCTGGGCGCTCGCCTCCAGCGGGGGCACCGGCGCGGAACTGAGCGCGGACGGTCCCGGCGGGGTGTCCGCTGCGGCGGCCTCGGGCGGTTCCGGCTTCGGAACCAGCGGAGCCGCTCCGGGCGTGGCCGTTGGGGTCAACCCGACGAGCCTCTCCGGGGGCGGGGCGACCCCGCGGCCCAGCGCGAAGGGATCTCCCTCTCCCGGCGCCGGCACGGCGCCTGCGGCCAGCCCCACGGGGGCCACGCCGACGAACAGCCCGACGGCGCGGAGCAGCCCGTCCCCGTCACCCACCGACGACGGCACGGCGACCGTTCCCAACACCGAGGGCAGCTCGTTCACCACGGCGGAGAACACCCTGAAATCGGCGGGCTTCACGAACCTCAGTAAGGCCTTCGGGTGCTACGGCGCCGGTGCGGTCGACACCGTCGCGCACCAGTCCCCGAAGTCGGGGAAGATTGCCAAAACAGCCACGATTAACCTGCAGGTTGAGGATTGCGCGCAGGTACCCGGCGTCATCGGAATGACCGAGTCGGACGCCAAGTGGCAGCTCACCCTCGCCGGTTTCACCTCCACCGCGGTCAACGGGTCATGCAGCAACAGCGAGACCAGCAAGGTGTCGGCGTACTCCCCCACCGGACAGCGTCCACGCCATTCCACGACGGTGACGTTGACCCTGGCCTGCACCAAGCCCCCAGCGTCCGCCCCGGCCCCGACCCCCACATCGACATCGACATCGACGGCCAGGACCTGAACGCCTGACCATCGGGCCGCCGGCGGGGCAGGTCCCGGCGCCTTCCCGGCACGGGGATCAGCCCAGCGCGGGGATCAGCCCGGCGCGGGGAACGGTCTTCCCGCCCCGCTCAGCCGAAACGGTCCATGGGCAACGAGCGGATGTCGTCCCGGGAACCAGCGAGTGGCCCGCCGGTAAGCCGTGGCTTACCCGGCTCCTCGTCAACCCGGATACTGCGCGGCAGGGGCATCGGAACCGGCAGTTCCGCCTCAGGCTCCGGCGCGAGCGCCGCCAGGCTGGTCGCCGCCCACAGGTCCACCTCGACGATGATCTCGCCGTTCTCCGAGGACATCCGCAGCCGTCCCCCGTGTACCTCGACGAGGCGTCGCACGACATAGAGCCCCATGCCGGCCCCGTCCGTGGGGCGGGTCGCCGTGCTGTCCCGCTGGGTGAACGGTTCGAAGAGCTGGCGGATGGTGTCGGGGTCGAGATCGGGCCCGGGATTGCGGACGCGCAGGACGACCTCGTCGCCCACCCGGCCGGCGATGAGCCGTACCGGCGCTCCCGGCCAGGAGTGCACCAGCGCGTTGTCGACGAGGTTCGCGACCACCTGGATGAGGGCCTGCCGGGCCATCCGCACCGGCAGCTCTGGCGGAAGATCCACCGTCACGCTGCTTGGCGACCCGGCGTACGAGAGCGTGGCGAGCACGTGCCGGACGACCTCCGGCAGATCGGCGATGGTGGTCTCGTCCGTGCCGGTGGCCGTGGCGGCCGTGAGCATGTTCTCCAGCAGGCGGGAGAGGCGATCGGAGTAGTTCACCGCCGCATCGAGCAGATCGTCGAGCTGGGTGTCCGAGAGCCGGTCGCGACGGCGCTTGATGGTCAGCAGGTTTCCGCGGATACCGGTCAGTGGCGTGCGGAACTCGTGCGACACCGTCGCAACCAGGTCGCTGCGGATCCTGTCGGTCTCCTCCAACCGGGCCATCAGGCTCTGCTGACCCTCGTAGAGCTGCTGCCGGTAGTGCTCCACCCGGCGGCGGGACTGCTCGTTGTAGTGCCAGAAGACCATCTGTGCGCAGGCAAGGGCGAAGATGAAGCCGGCGTGCAGGCCGGCCACCAGCCAGGCGTTGTCCAGCAACTCCCCGTCGGCCGAGATGATGTTGCCGATCGTCAGATTGGCGACGAACACGAAGGCGATCGCCAGCAGGTAGACGGTCCACTCCTCGTAGAGCGCGATCAATGCGACGACCACGAAGAAGTGAAAGTACATCGGGGTGAGGCCGCCCGAGAGATGGACGAGGACGACCGAACAGCACAACAGCCCGAGGCTGGCGGCCAGGGCACGGACCCGACGGCGGCCGGGCACCACCGCGGAGGCGAACAGCAGCGCCGGCAGACTGGCCGCCAGAAAGCCGTGCACGAGGCTCAGGTCGCGCCAGATCGCGTAACAGACGATGACCGGCGGGTGCATCGCCAGCACCAGGCACATCAACGTGTGACGGGCTGTCCAGTCCTCGATGGGCAGACCGCGGCCCTGGGGAAGCAGCGAGGTGATGCGCCGGGCAACTCCCGGCAGGACGTCCACCTGCTCCGGTGCCGATCCCGGCGGACGCAGCCGACCAGCATGGCGGGCGGCGCGCCCCACATGCGCACTACCATGCCGACGCCGTGCGCGTTCGGGTGTCGATGGACTGACGGTGGACATCCGCGCAAGTTTGTACCGATCCGGTGCTGGAGCACCATGGTTGTCAAGGGTGGTGTCGCATGGCGACAGTGCCCAGGTTTGACTAGGCCATCTGCACCACCTGGTACCGGGCTCAACGGAGCATGGCGCGGACCTCGCTCTCCCCGCCAGGCTGTGGTCCGCGGGGTGGCCCCGAGACGGCCCCCCATGGAGGAGGACACCGTGCCCTCAGTGGCCCTGACAGCCTCGACCGCTTCCGCGATCGCCCCGTCGACCGCGGGTCGGATCGGCCCGCCGCAGCCGGGTGCCACCGACGATCCCGCGCTGACCGCCGTCATGGCCCGAGCCGCGCGCCCCCAGCTGCGCCTGGTGGCCTCGACCCCGGACACCGAGATCGAAGTGGTCCACGGCCGCGGAGGCCCGGCGTCCTGCGGCTGCCGCGCGTGCACGATGGCCCGCCACCCCGCGGCCATGCTGCGGTTCGAGGTTGTGCGGTAGGCCCGGATCGCGCCCGACATGACGATGGCCCCCGGAGAGGAATCCGGGGGCCATCGATGGTCTTGGTGCGAGGGCGCATCTCTCACCCTCTGCGAAGAATCAAAGATAAAATCACTGTGTAGCCCCGACCGGATTCGAACCGGCGCTACCGCCTTGAGAGGGCGGCGTCCTGGGCCGCTAGACGACGGGGCCAAGACTCTGGTTCTTACTTACGCGCTTACGCGCGTATCACACCATACAGCCGTGTCACACTATACAGCATAGCGGCCAGTTTCAACCGAGCGGTAGATCTGGTGCAGCTGGGGTACCAGGACTCGAACCTAGACTAACGGAGCCAGAATCCGTTGGGCTGCCAATTACCCCATACCCCATGGGCCCTGTCCGGGCGCTGCCTACTGTACCTCATGCAGAGGGCACATCAGCGCGCCGGGGTGCCGATGTACGCCGGTCATCCCCGTCACGTCCCGTGGCTGGGGCATCGGGAACGACCGGCAGCCACCCGATCCACGGCCACCCGGCGGAGGATCGCACCGCGGGCGCTAGCGAGCCGTCACCGGGTTAGTGAGCGTCCCGATGCCCTCGACTGTCACCGCCACCGTCTGCCCCGGTGACATCGGCCCCACGCCCGCGGGCGTTCCGGTCAGCAGCACGTCGCCGGGTAGCAGCGTCATGGCCGACGACAGGTAGGCGATCAACGAGGGGACGTCGCGCAGCAGCAGGCCGGTTCGGGAGCTCTGGCGCAGTTCGCCGTCCAGGGTGGTGCGGATGGGCAGATCCGCCGGGTCGAGATCCGTCTCGATCCAGGGACCGAGGGGGCAGAAGGCGTCATGGCCCTTGGCCCGGGTCCACTGGCCGTCCGCCTTCTGCTGATCGCGAGCGGTCACGTCATTGGCGCAGGTGTAGCCGAGCACCACCTCGAAGGCCCGTTCCACCGGGACGTCACGGCACAGCCGGCCGATGACGATCGCCAGCTCGCCCTCGAAGTCGACCCGCTCGCTGTCCGACGGAAGGATGATCGGATCGCCCGGGCCGGCGACACTGGTGGAGGGCTTGAGGAAGAGGATCGGACGCTGCGGCGGGGTGTCACCGCCCATCTCCTGGACATGGTCGGCATAGTTCTTGCCCACGCAGAGCACCTTGCTCGGCAGCACGGGAGCGAGCAGCCGCACGTCGCCGAGCCCCCGGCGGACGCCGGTGAAGGAGAACGGACCGAACGGATGCGGGGTGATGCCGCGGATCACGGCCGTACCCGCCTCGATCGACCCCTCCACGACCCCGAACCCAGGCTCCGAACCATCGGTAAACCTCGCGATACGCACCCCCAAACCGTACCGAGCCCGCGGAAGGCGCTGACACGACCGGCCGGTGGGCGGCCCCGCCACGCCGCGGGTATGACTTGTATGACCGACATGACCACGGCCGGGGCCTGATCAGGTTCGCCAGAACGGTGACGAGTGACCGAGAATCAGGCCAGAATCCGCGCCTGGTCCACCGCCTGGTCCACCAGCGGATGGCGGCCACCCGGTCCCGCTGTCCTGTACTGACCAGAGCCGACGCGGACGGCCGACATCACCGCGGAGCTACCCGGCAAGCTACCCGGCAGAGGACCGGCAGAAGAAAGGAAAGGAAGACGGTGAGCGAGACCGACACCACCCCCGTCTACGACGTCGGCGCACCCGAGCCGAAGCCGATCGACGAGGAGCTGAGCGTCAAACTGGGCCACCTGGCCGAAGACGCGATCCTGCGGGGTAAACCCAACGGCGACGAGCGGTGCGACAACTGCCTGTACTACCTGGACACCGACAAGGACATCGCCTACTGCTGGCACCCGAAGCTGCGCGTTCTGGTCGGCGGCGACTGGTGGTGCCAGTGGTGGGAGGAGATCCCGCAGGACTGACCGCACGTAGCCGGCGGACCGGCCCGCGGCGGCGGGCTGCTCCGCGGGCGATACGCCGGGCCCCACCCCCGGGCGCGGCCCGCCCGGGGGTGGGGCCCGGCGTCAGGGCGCGACCGGGTCCGGGCTCTCCCCCTGCCGCCGCAGTCCGTAGTCGACAGCGTCCTCCAGGGCCGCCCAGGAGGCTGCGATGATGTTCTCGTCCACGCCGATCGTGTCCCAGCGCTCGCGGCCGTCGCTGGTTCCCAGCAGGACCCGGGTCACCGCGCCGGTCCCCTGCTTGCCGTCGAGGATCCGAACCTTGTAGTCCACCAGGTCCAGATCGGCCAACCCCGGATACGCCTTCTCCAGCGCGTTGCGCAGTGCCGTGTCGAGAGCGTTGACCGGTCCGTTCCCCTCCGCCGTCGCGACGTGGCGTTCGCCGTGCGAGGTGAGCTTCACCGTCGCCTCGCTGGCCACCTCGCCGCCCGGACGCTGCTCGACGATGACGCGCCAGGATTCGAGGGTGTAGAACCGCTGCCGGCCGGTCACCTCGTCGCGCAGCAGGAGTTCGAAGGAGGCCTCCGCGGCCTCGTAGACGTATCCGGCTGCCTCCCGCTCCTTGACCAGGTCCACCACCCGTCCGAGCGCCTCACGCTGGTTCGACAGGTCGAGGCCGAGCTCACGGCCCTTCAGTTCGATGGTCGCCCGACCGGCGAGTTCCGAGACCAGCATCCTCATGTCACTGCCCACGACCGCCGGGTCGATGTGCTGGTACAGGTCCGGATCGACCTTGACGGCACTGGCGTGCAGGCCGGCCTTGTGCGCGAAGGCGCTGGCCCCGACGTACGGCCGGTGCGGGTCGGGCACGGAGTTGGTGACCTCGTCGATCGCGTGAGAGACCCGGACGAGCTCACGCAGCCGCCCGGGCGGCAGCACGGCCCGGTCCAACTTGGTCTCCAGGCCCGCGATGACGCTCAGCAGGTTGGCGTTCCCGCACCGCTCGCCGTAGCCGTTTGCGGTGCCCTGCACGTGGGTGACGCCGGCCTCCACCGCCACCAGGGTGTTCGCGACCGCGCAGTCGGCGTCGTCGTGGCAGTGGATACCGAGCCGGGCGCCGGTTGCGGCGAGGACATCGGCGACGACCGCGCCGATCCGCGTCGGGAGCATGCCACCGTTCGTGTCGCACAGCACGACGACCTCGGCACCGGCCTCGGCCGCAACGGAGACGACCTCAAGAGCGTAGTCGGGATACACCCGATGGCCGTCGAAGAAGTGCTCGGCGTCAACGAACACCCGCTTTCCCTCCGCGCGCAGATGCGCGACGGTGTCCCGGATCATCGCGAGGTTCTCGGCCGGGGTGGTGCGCAGGGCACGTTCGACATGGCGCAGATCCGACTTGGCGACCAGGCAGACCACCGAGGTCCCCGCGTCCCGAAGCGCCGCCACCTGGGGGTCGTCCGCGGCGGCGCGGCCCGCCCGCCGGGTGGCCCCGAAGGCGGTCAGCACGGCGGTCGTCAGGTTCAGTTCGCCGCGCGCCCGGGTGAAGAACTCCGCGTCCTTCGGGTTCGATCCCGGCCAGCCGCCCTCGATGAAACCGACGCCGAGATCGTCCAGGTGACGGGCCACCGCGAGTTTGTCGCCGACCGAGAGCGACAGCCCCTCCTGCTGGGTACCGTCCCGCAATGTCGTGTCATAGACGTGCAGGGAATCGGGATCGTATGGCCGCACGGGGCGCCCCTCCGCAAGGATCTTGGGTCGTTCCGCCCCGGCCAAGCCGAGCGGTCCGGACAACCTCCGGCACGCCGAACCGAGCAGAGTTCGGGAACCTGGGGCCGCCACGCGCCCGGTCCCAGGGGTCAGCGACCGAAGCGCGCGACGGAGACGGGTTCGCCGCCGGGTGACAAGCCTACGATGTAACAGGCCCGACATGTGACGGGTGTGGCGTGCGCCATAGCGGAGGATCTCAGTCCCCCGCGAACCGACGTAGCCGGTCGACCTGCAGGATCGTGATGGTCTGACCTTCCGAGAGGATCCAGGTCCTCCGCTCGAACTCGCGCAACGCCTGGTTCACCGACTGGCGGGAACCGCCGAGCAGCGAGGCGATCTCGGTCTGTGTGAGGCCGAGTTCGATCACTGGACGCCCTGCCTCCCGCATCCGCAGCAGGAGCAACTTGGCCACGCGTCGCGGCAGATCGAGGAAGACGAGGTCGGCATTCGCTCCGGTGAGGCGTCGCACGTGCGCCACCAGTGCTCGGATGAGCTGCTCGGCGACGGCCGGTCGTTCCCGCACGAGTTCCCACACCGCGGTGCGGTCGAGAACCAGCGCGGTACTCGGTTCGAGCGCCTCGACGCCGGCGGACCGGGTCCCCCCTTCGACGATGTTGAGTTCTCCCAGGGTTTCCCGTGGCCCGACAATGTTCAAAACGTGATCACGGCCGTCATCGGCCTTCGTGAGCACCTTCAACCGTCCGGAGGCGACCACCAGAAGGGTGTCGGCGGGTTCGCCTTCCGTGAAGACAACCTGTCCACGCCGGAAACGTCGCGTGACGGCTCGTGTGGCGAGCCGCAACAGGTCCTCCTCCTGCAGTTCCTTCAGCAGCGTGGTCGCTCGGAGCAGGGCGACCGCCTCGTTGTCGTGCATGCGGTGACCGTAGCGCCGTCCGCCTGCCTCATGTTCCCCAACTACCCCGGACGACGGGATCGGATGCGGCGGCAGACCGCAAGCATTCCCGGCGTACGACACAGTCGACATCATACCGTAACATGATGACTACTCCAGCAACGTACCACGTCGCGCATGGAGAGGATTCCGGCTACGCCACCACCCGAGGTAACGATAAGGTGCCGAAAACCACCTCGCAGCATCGCGGCAGCCGCCTCGTCCAAGGACCACTCCGGATCCGCGAAGACGACATCGCGGGTGAGATGGTCACCCGCGATCTCGACATCCGGATCCTGAGCCGCGGCGATCGACCGCAGAACGTCCCGTTCGGTCAGGATCCCGTAGCCCTCGCTGTCCGCATCGTGGACGACCGCGGCACCGACCTTGCGCGCCGCCATCAGCCTCGCCGCCTGGCGAAGCGTGTGCCCCGGGCCGATCATGAGAACAAGGGAACTCATACCCTCCGAAACCCGCACGACGCCCTCCCGACGCTTGTGCATTCGTGAAAACTGCTACTCGCGACGGTAGGCCCTGCCTGCCGTGTTGACCAGAGCACACGATGCTTCGGCATGGGCATTATGTGAGCCCGGCCACGCGGGGCCGGGCTCACGGCCCTGGCCGGGACGCGGGGCAACGTGGAACGCCCGCGACGACGCCGGCCACGGCGTTATTGCTGGACGAACTCGTTCCACTCCTGGTATCGGTCCAGTTCCCCTCGGGTCGCGCGGTGGAAGATCTCCAGCAGCTCCCGGGTGACGGGGCCCGGCTTCCCGCTCCCGACCTGCCGGTCGTCCACCTCGACGATCGGCACGATCTCGGCCGCCGTGCCGGTGAAGAACGCCTCGTCAGCCAGATAGAGGTCGGTGCGCACGATGTGCTGCTCGATCACCTCGTACCCCTGGTCGGCGGCGATCCTCATGATCGAGGCGCGGGTGATGCCACCGAGCGGACCGTCCGTGAGGAGCGGAGTGATGACCTTGCGTCCGGAGACGATGAAGACGTTTTCCCCGGTGCCGTCGGCGATGTGGCCGTTGGGGCTGGTCAGAATTGCCTCGTCGTAACCGGCCTTGACCGCCGCGACCTTCGCCAGGGACGAGTTGAGGTACTGCCCGGACGCCTTGGCCGCCGGCGGCGTGATGTTCGGGTCGTTCCGCTTCCAGGAGGAGATCATCGCGCGGACGCCGTTCTCCTCCGCCTCCTCGCCAAGGTAGGCACCCCACGGCCACACCGCGATCATGACCTCGACAGGAGAGGGCAACGGATTGAGCCCCATCTCACCGTAACCGAGGTGGATCAGCGGCCGGATGTAGCAGGAGGCGATGTCGTTCACCGCGATGGTCTCCTTCGTCGCCGCGACGACCTGCTCCGGCGTGAAGGACGGCTCCATCACATAAATCTTGGCACTGCGGTAGAGACGGGCGATGTGGTCCGTCAGCCGGAACACGGCGGGCCCCTGGGCCGTCTCGTAGCAGCGGATGCCTTCGAACACACCCCACCCGTAGTGCAGGGTCGGGTTGAGCACGTGGATGCGGGCGTCGTCCCAGTCGACGAACTCTCCACTCATCCAGATCTTCGAGGTTGGGGTGATAGGCACGGCGACTCCAGGCCAAAGTGCGACGAAGCGAACAGGAGATGACGAATCCGCCGATCTTCGCCGTGGTGGGGCCCTGTCGGCTGCCGTCTTACCGGATCTACGGCTCCCGTAGAGAATAACCACGACGCACCTGGACCGGAAGGGCCCCGCGGCGATCAACCATCCGGCCTCCACCGGCGGCGTGGCGGGGTGACGAGAAGACCGGCGTGGCGGGGTGACGAGAAGACCGGCGTGGCGGGGTGACGAGAAGACCGGCGTGACGAGAACTCAGCCCGCAGCCCGCGCGGCAAGGTCCTCGCCACGTTCCCGGGTCGACGGCTGGGCCGCTCCCGCGGCGGCACGATCCGCCAGGGAGGAGGCGACGGCGGCCTCGACCTTCGCCGCCTCCTCGGCGTGGCCGAGATGATCGAGTAGCATCGCCACCGAGGCGACGGTGGCCGTCGGGTCGGCGAGTTGCCTGCCGGCGATATCCGGGGCGCTGCCGTGCACGGGCTCGAACATGCTCGGGTGGACACCGGAGGGATCGAGGTTGCCACTGGCGGCCAGGCCGATCCCGCCGGTGATGGCCGCGCCGATGTCGGTGAGGATGTCACCGAACATGTTGTCCGTCACGACGACGTCGAACCGACCCGGATCGGTCACGAAGAACATCGAGGCCGCGTCCACGTGCTGGTAGTCGACGCGCACGTCGGGGAACTCGGGCGCCACCTCGGCCACGGTGCGCGACCACAGGTCGCCGGCCTTGGTCAGCACGTTGTTCTTGTGCACGAGAGTCAGGTGGCGACGCTCGCGTCGATCGGCCCGCCGGAACGCGTCGCGCACGACGCGCTCGACGCCGTACCGGGTGTTGAGGCTCTCCTCGGTCGCCACCTCATGGGGCGTCCCCTTCCGGAGCACACCCCCCGCGCCCGCGTACGGCCCCTCCGTGCCCTCCCGCACCACGATCATGTCGATGGCCGGATCTCCGGCCAGCGGCGAGCGGACTCCCGGATAGAGCCGCACCGGCCGGAGATTGACGTGATGGTCGAACTCGAACCGCAGCCGCAGCAGCAGGCCACGCTCGAGGACACCGCTGGGCACGCCGGGATCACCGACCGCCCCGAGCAGGATCGCGTCGTGACCGCGCAGTTCCTCCAGCACCGAGTCGGGCAGCGTCTCCCCGGTCTCGTGCCAGCGCCGGGCACCCAGGTCGTATTCGGTCGTGTCGACCTTGGGATGTACCGCGCGCAGCACCCGCAACCCCTCCGCCACCACCTCGGGGCCGATCCCGTCACCGCCAATCACCGCAAGCCTCATAGGCCGACTGTAGCGGCCGACCGCGGCCCCGCAGCGGTCCCACCCGGCCTGGCCCACCCGACCGGCGCCGATCCGGCACGGGGCCGCACGGGGCCGCACGGGGCCGCTCACGACGGGCCGCCGCCCCGACGGCCGTCATCGTGCTCCCGAACGGCCGCGAACCACCCCCGAATGGCTGCTAACAGTAGCCATTCCATTACCTCAGTCCAACCTCAGCGCCGGAACGGCGCCTCACACCTCCGCATTCGATCACCTTGAGTAATCGTAGTGCACCACCTCGCCAAATAAAGTTCACCCTCGTTGTCGCTGGATTGATTTCCATCGGCCGACTCGGACTACTCGCACGCCTCGCGTCGGCACCCGAAAATCCTGGCGAGCAATGACCGTTTTGGCAACGGATCAACGATGAACGACGCCTCCGGCGCCCAGAAATCGCCGATCTTGCGTCGGGGACACGGGAAGGACGATGAACGGCAATCTGACCGCTACCCGCCGGTCACACAAAAGAGCGCAGAATTCACAACTCCGGACGGTACTCGCACCCGGCATCGCGGCCGGATGGTAAGAAACTCACTTACAGGACAGGTGCGACGTGCTTCGATGCGAGGGGGTGCACGGCGCATGATTACTCGGCAGCGGACTCCCGCGGGACCTCCGTCCAGCGACCGCCCCGATGTCGGCGACGCGGCTGTTTCGTCCGGTGGCGTGGCCGAGGGCAGGACGCTGCCCGCGGCCGATGGGGCGGGTCCCCTCGGCCGGTTGAAGAACGGCGACGGCGGTGGGACGCGTGGCGACGACCGGCCCGACCTGCGCCGAATTCTCGCCGACCCCGACGAACCCATGCTGTTCTTCCAGCCGATCGTGGATCTGCAACGGGGGGTCATCGCGGGGTATGAGGCGCTCGCCCGCTTCCACAGCCACCCGGCCCACCCGCCCGACCTCGTCTTCGCCGAGGCGGACCGGCTCGGGCTCGCGGCCCAGTTGGAGGCCCGTGTCCTCGCCGCCGCGCTGGAGGCGCGTGACCGGCTTCCCGACCGCTGCTTCCTCGCGGTCAACGTCCTGCCCCATCTGCTCACCGCACCAGAAGTCACGGCAATCTGGCAGCGCGCGGACCTGCGGCGCCTGGTCCTAGAACTCAACGAGGCAGTCGACCTCGACGCCACCACCGGCCTGACGACCACCGCGGGCGCACTGCGCAACCTCGGTGCGTTCGTGGCGATGGACGACGTCGGCTCGGGCTATGCCGGGTTGCGGCAGCTGGCGCGGATCCGCCCCGACTTCGTCAAGCTGGACCGCTCGCTCGTAGTCAACGTGGACGACGACCAGGTCAAGATCGCCCTCACCGAGCTGGTCGGCACCTTCGCCAGCCGGCTCAACGCCTGGGTCATCGCGGAGGGGGTCGAGCGGTTCGACGAGCTCGGAATGCTGGTCGCGCTGGGGGTTCCGCTCGGCCAGGGATTCCTGCTCGGGCGTCCCTCCCGGGCCTGGCAGCAGCTCGACCCAACCGTGGCTAGGCGTATCCGCCAGTTCTCGGAACGCAGCAACCACGCCGCGAGCATCGAGAGCCTGATGGAACAGGTCACGATCAGCATAGGTGACTCCGGTCGGTGCGCCATGTCCGCGGACTGTCCGTCCTGTCCCATGAGCGCCGCCCGGAACCGGGACGGTCTCGCGGCCGGCGATGATCCGGCCGGACCGGACGGTGACCGGACGCCTCGAGCGACCGTCATCGTCTCCAACCGATGCCGACCGGTCGCCCTGCATCTGTCCGGCGGCCCGGGCGGCGGCACGGAACCGCGCCGTGTTCCCACGACGCTCTTCGCGCGGCCCGAGGAGCCGGTGACCGAGGTCGCGCGTCGCGCCATGACGCGGGCCCGGGCCAGCCGATTCGATCCCGTGATAATCGTGACCGAGATGGGGCGCCCACTCGGCCTGGTACGGATGGAGCGTCTGATGCTACGGCTCGCGGAAATGTCCACATGAGGCGAAACCGCTATTGGACCGCGCAGGCGCTCATGTCGCCGAGCCCAGCGGCCAGGAGCCATTCCGCGTCGGCAGAGATCATCGTCCGGCACCCGAGCATGAAGCAATTCTACTGTGGTGCGATCATGCACGACTGCGAGACGCGCATGATCGCCCCCACCGAAGACGATCTTCTCCGTTCCGTCGACACCCACGCGAGAGTTGATCATGGTATGACGGATATCCCGGAGTCGATGCTGGACGAGGTCCGCCAGAATATCCACGACGTGGAACCGGCGGACCACCACGACTAACCAGCGCCACCACCACGACCAGCCCGCGCGGGCACCGAACGGTCCCGGGCAGCCCGGTTCACGGCACTCACCACGGCCCGCAGGGACGCCGTCACGATGTTGGCGTCGATCCCGACTCCCCAGAAGATCCGGTCGTCGACGGCCACCTCGAGGTACGCGGCCGCTCGCGCATCCGCTCCCGAGCCCAGGGCGTGCTCGTTGTAGTCCAGAATCCGCACGGTCAGATCGCGGCTGGCGAGCGCCGTGACGAATGCGTCAATGGGGCCGTTGCCGGTTCCCGTGATCACCGTGTCGGCCCCCTGGAAACGGACCGAGACGGAGACCTCGTCCCGATCGCCCGACGCCGCCGTCGTCCGGGAGCCCAGCAGTTCGAGCGGGCCGGACCCCTCCGCGCCGTCCAGGAAGTACTCGCTGCGGAAAATCGTCCAGAGTTCCTCGGCCGTCACCTCGCCGCCCGCGGAGTCGGTGTGGCGCTGTACGACACCGGAGAACTCGATCTGCAGCCGGCGCGGCAGGTCCAGGGAGTGCTCGGACTTCAGCAGGTATGCCACCCCTCCCTTGCCGGACTGACTGTTCACCCGGATCACCGCCTCGTAGGAGCGGCCGACGTCCTTCGGGTCGATCGGCAGGTAGGGCACCTCCCAGCGGGTCTGGCCGGTGCGCTCCATGGCCTCGAAACCCTTCTTGATGGCGTCCTGATGGGAGCCGGAGAAGGCGGTGTAGACGAGGTCGCCGCCGTAGGGATGACGGGGATGGACGGGCAGTTGGTTGCAGTACTCCACCGCGCGTCGGATCCCGTCGATGTCCGAGAAATCGATCATCGGGTCGATCCCCTGCGAGAACAGGTTCATCCCCAGCGTGACCAGGCAGACGTTTCCGGTCCGTTCCCCATTGCCGAACAGGCAGCCCTCGACCCGGTCGGCGCCGGCCAGCACACCCAGTTCCGCCGCGGCGACCGCGCAGCCCCGGTCGTTGTGCGGGTGCAGGGACAGCACGACGGCATCCCGGCGGGTCAGGTTCCGCCCGACCCATTCGATCTGGTCGGCGTAGACGTTCGGGGTCGACATCTCGACCGTCGCCGGCAGGTTCAGCACGACCGGACGCTGCGGGGTCGGCGCCCACACGTCCATGACTGCCTCGCACACCTCCACCGCGTAGTCGAGTTCGGTGCCGGTGAACGACTCCGGGCTGTACTGCCAGCGCACATCGGTGCCGTCCAGTAGTTTCTCGGCGTACTGGGCACACCACCGAGCGCCCTGCACCGCGATCTCGGTCACCCCCGCCCGATCAAGACCGAACACCACCCGCCGCTGCAACGTGGATGTCGAGTTGTACAGGTGGATCAGCGCCCGGTCCGCGCCGACCAGCGACGCGGCCGTGCGCTCGATCAGGTCCTCCCGCGCCTGCGTCAGGACCTGGATGACGACGTCGTCCGGGATGCGATCTGATTCGATCAGCTGCCGGATGAAGTCGAAGTCGGTCTGGCTGGCCGCCGGGAACCCGACCTCGATCTCCTTGTACCCCATCGCCACCAGCAGCTCGAACATCTGCATCTTGCGGGCGGGGGTCATCGGGTCGATCAGTGCCTGGTTACCGTCGCGCAGATCGACACTGCACCATTGCGGGGCGCGAGTGATCGTCCGCTCGGGCCAGGCCCGGTCGGGAAGTGAGACGGGGACGAACGGACGGTACTTCTCGACCGGCATGCCGGACGGCTGCTGCGTGGTCATTCCTGCTCCTGCTTCCTCGAAGGAGTCCCCCGCGACCGTGATCACACGGTTCGCGACGTGGGTGACTGGATGCCGGAGGATCCGCGGAGAATCAGCAGAGGAGCGTCAGGTCGCACCTGGACGCTGGACCGCCGGATGGCGAGGATCCCGACGCTGACACACGAAAACACCGCGACGGGGAAGCCAGCTCAGGTATCAGGCCCCGCCGCGGCGGCTAAGGAGAAGCAGCGCACGCATCGCGCACCAACATTACCGGATGTTCGGCCGACCGCGAGGAAACTCCGGTGCCGCGACGGCGCCGGGGACACGGAACTGACCGCTGCGGGGCCGCAGGTCGTCGGTGCGCACGGTGCACACGGCCGCGTGCGCACCGAGCTGCCAGCTGGGTTCGGACGGGTAGATCGTGCCAACGGTGCGGTGCGGAGTGCTGTCGACGGTTCCGGGGAACTCGCGCAGTGCTCCGGCACAGCGCTCGTCCGTCACCTCGGCGACCACCGACGCGCCAGGCCAGCGATGGAAGAGCACCGCCAGGTCGACCATCCGGGTGACCTCGTCGATATGGGGCTCCCGGCAGCTCACCCGGACGGGCACCACCGGATCGACCGAGGCGGGCGAGCCCGCCGGATACGGGGTCCAGTTCAGGCAGTCACCCGGCCGCAGGGCCGCGAGCAGGTCCGGCCTGATCCCAAAGCCGGCGGGGGGACCGGTCAGCGTGCCGGTGGCAGCCGGTACGGCGGTCTGCTTGGTGGCCGCGGAGGACCCCGACGACGTGGTCGGCACCAGCCGTGCGGCGGTCGGGCTGGTCCGGTTCGCCGTCTGCCGCAGGGCGACGACGGTGATGGTGATCATCCCGACGATGATGGCCATGAACGTGACCATTCGCGCGATCTGGCGGGGGCGGCCCGGTGGTCTGGGCGGCGCCACCAGCCGATGGAAAAAGCCGGGCAGACCCCGGGAAGCTGGGACGACCTGACAGCGACTGGAAGCCGGCCGGCCGTGCTGCCGGCTGCGCTCGGCCGCGGACGGTTCGAGAAACCGGGCTCCGCGGACGAATCGCTCATCCAGGCGAAGCCCCTCGAACGGGTCCTGATGCCGCGACGCCATGCTAGCCACGGTAAACCCGGCACCACGACTACGGCGCGCGTTCCACGGAAAGATCACCTGGATCACGTCCCCACGCCACCGCTACCCGTACCCAATCGATCGCCTACCGTTGAGATCGCCCGCAGCTACCCCTGGTAAACCCCATCCAGCCCAGGTAATCCACGGCAACCCGAGGAACACCCCGGACCACCGAAGGCCCCCACGACTCCCCCCGCAAAATCGCCGAAGGTGCCTTTGCGGAGACCCCACACGGTGGCGAAGCCACCGTGTGGGGAAGGGGTCAGTCGCTGCTGATGCTTACGGCCCTGGCGTAGGAAGCGCCGATGATCTTCGCGATCTCGGCCAGGATGTCGGGGGCGACCGCGTCGTCGAGCGACAGCGACATCAACGCCTCGCCGCCGGCCTGCAGGCGGCTGACCTGCGCACTGGCGATGTTGATGTGCGCCTCGCCGAGCAGGGCACCGACCGCGCCGACGATCCCCGGCCGGTCCTCGTAGCGGAAGAACGCCAGATGCGCCTCGGGCCGGATGTCGACCTCGAACCCGTCGATCGCGGTGATCTTCTCGACCTGCCGCGAGCCGACAAGCGTGCCGCTCACCGACACGGGCGTGCCGTCGGCGAGGACTCCTCGCACAGTCACGAGGTTGTGATAGTCGGGGCTGTCCTCGGCGGTCTCCAAGGCCACGTCGACCCCGCGCTCCTTGGCCAGCAGCGGCGCGTTGACGTAGGTGACCTGCTCCTCGGTCACGTCGGTGAACACACCCTTGAGCACCGCGAGCTGCAACACCGAGACGTCGTGCACGGCGATCTCGCCACGCACCTCGACAGTGATCGCGGCGGCCAGGCTGCCCGCGAGGCCGGAGAAGAGCTGCCCGAGTTTCTCCGCGAGCGGAAGACCCGGCCGGAGGTCCTCGGCCACGACGCCACCGGCCTGCACGTTGACCGCGTCGGGCACGAACTCGCCCTGCAGCGCCAGCCGCACCGAGCGGGCGACGGCGAGCCCGGCCTTGTCCTGCGCCTCCTGGGTGGACGCGCCAAGGTGGGGGGTGACGACGACGTTGTCGAGCCCGAACAGCGGGGAGGCCGTCGTGGGCTCCTTGGCGAAGACGTCGATGCCCGCACCGCCGACCTGACCGGAGCGGACCGCCTCGGCGAGCGCCGCCTCGTCAACGAGGCCGCCGCGCGCCGCGTTGACGATGATGACACCGGGCCTGGTCCGGGCCAGCTCGTCGGTGCCGATCAGACCGAGCGTCTCCGGCGTCTTGGGCAGATGGATCGTGATCACGTCACTCTGCCGAAGCAGCTCGTCGAGGTCGACGAGGGTCACGCCGTGCTGCGCGGCACGGGCCACCGACACGTACGGGTCGTAGGCGATGACCTTCATCCCGAAGCCGGCGAGCCGCTGCGCCACGAGCACGCCGATCCGCCCGAGGCCGACGACGCCGGCCGTCTTCTCCACGAGTTCGACACCGACGTACTTCGAGCGCTTCCACTCGCCGCCGCGCAGTGCCTCGCTGGCCGCGGGAACCCGCCGGGCGACGGCGAGCAGCAGCGCGATCGCATGCTCGGCCGCACTGACGATGTTCGACTGCGGCGCGTTGACCACCATGACACCGCGCTGGGTGGCGGCGGCGACGTCGACGTTGTCCAGCCCGATGCCGGCCCGGGCGACGACCTTGAGCTTTCCCGCGGTGGCGAGCACCTCGGCGTCGATCTTGGTGGCCGACCGGACGATCACGGCATCGACGTCGGCGATGGCGGGCAGCAACGCGGACCGGTCGGCACCGTCAACGTGACGAACCTCGAAGTCCCCGGACAGCACCTCCAGCCCGGCCGGTGAGAGCTCCTCGGCAACGAGTACGACAGGCACTGGACCTCTCCTAGCGACCTCGGGTCAGACCGGGAGGCGACGCGGAACGAGGCGTGATCACGTGGCCTTCGGCCTGGCGATGATGAACGTGGATACTGCGGACACCGCACGAGGCGGCGGGCCCAGCCTACCGACGCCCGCCGTGGACTCCGAGCCCTTTCCGCCGACCGACGGCGACGGCGTGCCCGGCACCCGGACGGGGACGGCCCGCACCCGGGGACGGCGGCAGCGCACCACGGCCGCCCCCGAGAGGGCACGATCCGCCCGACGACCCGCGGGACCTACCTGGCGATCCAGAAATCAGGCGATCCAAGACATCATCGGCCGGAGCTTCGCGCCGACCTGCTCGATCGGGTGCTGCTTGCCCTCCGCCACGAGCTTGGTGAAATTCGGCCGACCGTTGTCGTCTTCGGCCACCCACTCGCGAGCGAACGCGCCGTCACGGATCTCGTCGAGGATCTTGCGCATCTCGGCCTTCACGGCGGGGGTGATGACGCGCGGGCCACGCGTGACATCGCCGTACTCCGCGGTGTCCGAGATCGAGTACCGCATCTGGGAGATGCCGCCCTCGTACATCAGGTCGACGATGAGCTTGAGCTCGTGCAGGCACTCGAAGTAGGCGACCTCCGGGGTGTAGCCCGCCTCGACGAGGGTCTCGAAGCCGGCCTGCACGAGCGCGCTGGCGCCGCCGCAGAGCACGGCCTGCTCGCCGAACAGGTCGGTCTCGGTCTCCTCGGTGAAGGTGGTCCTCAGCGCACCGGCCCGGGTGCCACCGATGCCCTTGGCGTAGGCCAGCGCGACGGCCAGCGCGTTGCCGCTCGCGTCGGCCTCCACCGCGACGAGGACGGGAACGCCCTTGCCCTCCTCGAACACCCGCCGCACCAGGTGACCCGGCCCCTTCGGAGCGACCATGAACACGTCGACGCCGGCCGGCGGCTCGATGAGCCCGTAGCGGATGTTGAAACCGTGCCCGAACGCCAGCGCCTTGCCCGCGGTGAGGTGCGGGGCGATGGACTCCGCGTAGATCGTGCGATGGGTGGTGTCCGGAGTGAGCAGCATGATGATGTCGGCCTCGGCGGACGCCTCCGCCGGAGTGAGGACCCGCAGGCCCTCTTCCTCGGCCCTGGCCCGGCTGCGGCTGTCCGCCGGCAGGCCGACCCGCACGTCGACGCCACTGTCGCGCAGGTTCAGCGCGTGCGCGTGGCCCTGGCTGCCGTAGCCGATGACGGCGACCTTACGGTCGGCCAGGACGTCCAGCGAGGCGTCGTCGTCGTAGTAGATCTCGACCATCGTGGGGAATCTCCTCGTTGAGTGGATGGGAAAAAGACGCGCGACGGTCCCGGTCAGGCCGGACGGTCGACTGCTCGCAGGCTGCGATCGGTGATCGAACGCGATCCGCGGCCGAGTGCCACCAGGCCGGACTGGACCAGTTCCCGGATTCCGAACGGCTCCAGCATGCGGATGAGGGCGTCCAGCTTGTCGCGGGTTCCCGTCGCCTCGATGGTGACGGCGTCCTGGGCGACGTCGACCACCTTGGCACGGAACAGGGCGACCGTCTCGAGGACCTGGGATCGCACCGACAGGTCGGCGCGCACCTTCACGAGCATCAGCTCACGTTGCACCGAGGCGGAGGTGTCCATCTCGACGATCTTCAAAACATTGATCAGCTTGTTGAGCTGCTTGGTCACCTGTTCCAGCGGCAGGTCCTCCACGACGACGACGATCGTCATCCGGGAGATGTCAAGCTGCTCGGTCGGCCCGACCGCGAGTGACTCGATGTTGAACCCGCGCCGGGAGAACAGGCCCGAGACCCGGGCCAGCACCCCGGGCTTGTTCTCCACCAGCACGGACAGGGTATGGCGGGTCATCAGATGTTCACCTCGGCGTCGCCGGAGTAGTCGAAGTCCGGCGCGGTGTCGCGCGCGATGCGGATGTCGTCGTTGCTGGCGCCGGCGGCGACCATCGGCCACACCATGGCGTCGGGATGCACGACGAAGTCCACCACGACCGGGGCGTCGTCGATCGCCATCGCCTTCTCGATCGTCGCGTCGACATCCGCCGCCGTCTCGCAGCGCAGCCCGACGCAGCCCAACGCCTCGGCCAGCCGGACGAAGTCGGGCACCCGCACCCTCCTGGACGCCCCTGAGCCCCGCCCAGACGCCCCTGCGCCGCCGGTCCGCGGGGAGTCCGGGTGCGTCCCGAGCTCCGTGTTGGAGTACCGCTTGTCGTAGAAGAGGGTCTGCCACTGGCGGACCATGCCGAGCGACCCGTTGTTGATGACGGCAACCTTGATCGGGATTCCCTCCAGCGCGCAGGTCGCAAGCTCCTGGTTGGTCATCTGGAAGCAGCCGTCACCGTCGACGGCCCACACCGTGGCGTCGGGGCGGCCGACCCTGGCGCCCATCGCGGCCGGCACGGCGTAGCCCATCGTGCCGGCGCCGCCGGAGTTCAGCCAGGTGTAGGGGTTCTCGTAGGAGATGAACTGCGCGGCCCACATCTGGTGCTGCCCGACGCCGGCGGCGAAGATGGTCTCCGGTCCCGCGATCTTCCCGAGCCGCTCGATGACGTACTGCGGGGCCAGCGAGCCGTCAGCCGGCTGGTCGTAGCCCAGCGGGTAGGTCCGGCGCCAGCCGTCCAGCGTCCGCCACCAGGCGGCGAGGTCCGGCCGCTCCTCCAGGACGAGCGCGGCGACGAGCTCGTTGATCACATCACGGCAGTCACCGACGATCGGTACGTCCGCGGTCCGGTTCTTGCCGATCTCGGCCGGGTCGATGTCGGCGTGAATGACCGCGGCACCGGGCGCGAAGGAGGACAGCCTGCCGGTCACCCGGTCATCGAAGCGGGCCCCGAGAGTGATCAGCAGATCCGCCTTCTGCAACGCGGTCACCGCGGCGACCGACCCGTGCATGCCGGGCATGCCCAGGTGCTGGGGATGGGAGTCGGGGAAGGCGCCGCGGGCCATGAGGGTGGTGACCACCGGGATGCCGGTGAGCTCCGCCAGTGTCCGCAGCTCCGCGGCAGCGCGGGCCCTGAGCACTCCCCCACCGATATAGAGCACCGGACGCCGGGCAGCACTGATCATCTTCGCCGCCTCCCGCACCTGCTTGCCGTGCGGGCGGGTGACCGGACGATAACCGGGCAGGTCGAGAGCCGGCGGCCAGACATCGTGCGGCAGCACGGAGGTGGCCGACTGCAGGATGTCCTTGGGCAGGTCGACGAGCACCGGTCCGGGCCGGCCCGTCGCCGCCAGGTGGAACGCCTCCGCGATGATCCGCGGGATGTCGTCGGCGGACTGGACCAGGAAGTTGTGCTTGGTGATCGGCAGGGTGATGCCGCAGATGTCCGCCTCCTGGAAGGCGTCGGTCCCGATCGAGGGACTGGGGACCTGCCCGGTGACGGCCACGATCGGCACCGAGTCCATGTAGGCGTCGGCGATCGGAGTCACCAGGTTGGTCGCCCCCGGCCCCGACGTCGCCATGCACACCCCGACCCGCCCGGTGGCCTGCGCGTACCCCTCGGCCGCATGACCCGCGCCCTGCTCGTGCCGGACAAGGACATGTCGCACCCGGGTGGAGTCGAACAGTGGATCATATGCGGGCAGGATCGCGCCGCCGGGGATGCCGAAGACCACATCGGCTCCGACCGCTTCAAGGGAGTGGACGAGCGACTGGGCTCCGGTGATCTCTCGTGTCATCTGGTCGTCTTCCTTGACAGGCCGGGGATGTACGTGGCACGTGGCAATCTCGGCTGGCACTGCGGGACCGGCGGGACCGGGCCCGCCGGGCACGGCTCTGCCAGCTGAGCACGACCACGCAGGCTTGGCACGAGGCAGTGCTCACTGCACGAAAAAGCCCCTCGTGCCGAGGCACTGAGGGGCGGCGCACAGGTCGACGTCGTCGACTATGCACGCTCTGAGCGTACGAGAATCCCGAGATGCACGGTTCTACCCTGCCGGAGTTCCAGCCCCACGTCAAGCATCGCCGGGCACCGGGTCCAGCCAGGCACCGGGTCCAGCCAGGACCGGGTCCAGCCAGGACCGGGTCCAGCCAGGTCATTGCCCGCCGGAGCCGGGCGCACCGATCTGGCCACCGTCCAACGCGGTGAGGAACCTGGCCGCGACCGGCGCGGCCGTCTCCGCGCCGAAGCCGCCGTCCTCGACGACCACCGCGAAGGCCACGTCGCCCCGGTAGCCGACGAACCACGCATGGGTCGGCGGCGGGTTGCCGTCCTTGTACTCGGCGGTGCCGGTCTTCCCGAAGACCTCGCCGGGCATCGGGACCTTCGCGGCGGTGCCCTCGGTGACGACCGCCCGCATGAAGTCCCGCAGCGGGGGCAGCACCACGGGCGGGATGGGGTTGCTGCGCGCCGACTGGCCGACGACGAACGGCTGGTGCCAGGTACCGCTCGCGACCGCCGCGGCGACGCTCGCCATCTGCAGCGGGGAGACCTCGATGCGGGCCTGGCCGATCGACGCCGACGCCGACTCGACCGCGTCACGCGGGGTCGGGAAGGTCCCCCCGACGCTGGCGATATCCAGCGGTGGTCGGCCGTCGAAGCCGTAAAGCTGGGCGGCCTTCTCCAGCGCGCCGTCCGGGAGTGACTCCTCCAGCCGGATGAACGCGGTGTTGCAGCTCCTGGCGAACGCGGTCCGCAGCGGGATGGGGCCGAACTGCTCGGACTCGGCGTTCTGGAAGGTCCGACCGCCGACGCTGACCGTCTGGGTGCAGTCCAGGGGCATGTCCGGCGCCTTGCCGTTCATCAGCGCGGCGGTGGCCGTCACGATCTTGAAGGTGGAACCCGGTGGGTACTTGCCCCGGACAGCCCGGCTCGACCCGCTGGGCGGATGGTTGGCCAGGGCCAGGATGGCGCCGGTACGAGTGTCGATCGCGACCATCGCCCCGGTCGGGCGGGCCGCGGTGGCCAGGGCCGCCTCGGCGGCCTGCTGGACCCGCAGGTCGATCGTGGTACGGATCGCCTCGCCGTCGGTCATCGGATAGGTGTGCAGCGTCTGCACGGTCGCGTTCTTCGCATCCCGCACGACGACCGCGCCGCCCTGCGCCCGCAGCCGGTCGTCGTACACCCGCTGCAACCCGGACAGCGGCGCCGTCCGACCGACGAGGTTGCCCGCCAGGTCGGAGGAGTCCCGTAGGGGCTGGCCCGCCACGTCGAGCAGGTCCCCCCGCTTACCGGTGGAGGCGGTCCGGTCCAGGTGCAGCCCTGGGCGCAGGGCCGGATGCACCGAGACCGGATCAGCCTTCACCCGCCACCCGCCGCCGGTCGAGACGAGATGCAGCGCCCCGGTGTACTCCAGCGGCGTCGGCAGACCAGAGAGCGTGAGCCTGGCCAGGTACGGCACGGTCGCCGTCTCGCCGCTGCGGCTGATCGCGCCCGGGGTAAACGTAGCCGCTGTGACGAGCAGGCGGTCACGCACCTCGGCCATCGTGCCCACCAGGCGCGCGACGTCGATGCTCCCGGGCGTGGAGACGGCGGCGACAGCCGCGGAGCCGGGGGTCGCCGTCCCACCGGAAGTCGTCAGCGTCCGCCAGCCGGCCAGGTAGGAGTCGGCCGCAGCCTGGACCTTCCGGTCGGCGGCGCGGTCGGCGGCGCGGTTGTTCAGGACGTAGCCGACGCCGCCGGCGACGGCCAGCAGGACGACGACGACCGCGACGATGATCGCCGTCCGGCGGCCCCGACCCCGACGGCGGGAGGTTGACGCGGTGAAGCCGGAAGGTGTAAGGGGCACGGCGGCACGCTCTCCCCTCGATCGTGACACCCCGATGGGAGACCCACCCTATGGAGGCCTCCGGCCCTTCGCATCCGACGCGCCGTACGACGTCGGCAACCCGACACGCGGGTCCGACACGGCGGGAGAACGTGGTCCTCCCGAGCTCGGATCACGGAGAGGCAACCCACGGCGCGGGGGACGGCGGCGACCGGTCGGACGTTTCTTGAACGAATGGCGCTAAAATCTGCGAATCATCTTGAATACGACAAATCGGGGATCGGCCGGGAAACCGAAGGCCGGGAAGCCGAAGGCCGGGAAGCGATGTCAGGAGACGCCGAGGCGCTCCAGCAGCAGTCGCCGCACGGCCGCCGCGTCCGCCTGGCCCTTCATCGCCTTCATCACCGCGCCCACCAGCGGACCGACGGCGTTCACCTTGCCACCGCGGACCTTCTCGGCGATGTCGGGGGCACCGAGGAGCGCCGCGTCGACGGCCGCGGTGAGCGCGCTGTCGTCCGCGACGATCGCCAGCCCACGGCCGGCGATCACCTCGTCGGGCGTGCCCTCACCGGCGAGCACCCCGTCGATGACCTTGCGGGCCAGCGCGTCGGTGAGCTCGCCCGCGGCCACCAGCGCGGTGATCCGGGCGACGTCGGTCGGGGTGATCTTAAGATCGCGAGGCTGGAGACCGGCGTCCGAGGCGCGCCTGGCCAGCTCGTTGAGCCACCACTTGCGGGCGGTCGCCGGGGCCGCGCCGGCGGCGATGGTCTCCTCGACCAGGTCGAGGACCGCGGCATTGCGCAGGTCCTGCAGGTCCCGCGCGGTGTAGCCGTGCTCGGCGATCAGCCGGGCCCGGCGCGCCGCGGGCAACTCCGGCAGGCCGGCCCGCAGCCGCTCGACGTATTCCGCGGGCAGGGCCAACGGGGTGAGGTCAGGCTCCGGGAAGTACCGGTAGTCGGTGGCCTCCTCCTTGGAGCGACCCGACGAGGTGCGGCCCGACGCCTCGTCGAAGTGGCGGGTCTCCTGGATGATGCGCTGGCCGTCGTCGAGCAACGCGGCCTGCCGGGTGGTCTCGTAACGCACCGCGCGTTCCACCGACCGCAGCGAGTTGAGGTTCTTCGTCTCGCTGCGGGTGCCGAAGGGAGCGTCCGGGTCGCCGGGCGCCGGCCGCGGGCGCAGCGAGACGTTGGCGTCGCAGCGCAGCGATCCCTGCTCCATCCGGACGTCGGAGACCCCGAGCGCCCGGATCAGCTCCCGCAACTCGTCCACGTAGGCCCGGGCCACCTCGGGGGAACGCACGTCCGGTTCAGTCACGATCTCCACGAGCGGGATGCCGGCCCGGTTGTAGTCGACCAGCGAGTGGGTGGCGCCGTGGATGCGGCCGGTGGCGCCGCCGACGTGCAGCGACTTGCCGGTGTCCTCCTCCATGTGCACCCGGGTGATGCCCACCCGGTGCACCTCGCCCTCGACCTCCACGTCGAGCCAGCCGTTCGTGCACAGCGGCTCGTCGTACTGGCTGATCTGGAAGTTCTTCGGCATGTCGGGATAGAAGTAGTTCTTGCGCGCGAACCGGCACCACGACGCGATCTCACAGTGCAACGCGAGTCCGATCATGACCGCGAAGCGCACCGCCGCCTCGTTCACCACCGGCAGGGAACCCGGCAGCCCGAGGCACACCGGGCAGACCTGCGTGTTGGGCTCGGCACCGAAGGCCGTCGCGCAGCCGCAGAACATCTTGGAAGCGGTGCCGAGTTCGACGTGCGTCTCCAATCCGATCACCGGCTCGTAGCGGGCCAGAACGTCGGAGTAGGACGGCAGCGCGCCGGCGGGAGCCACTGTGCTCACCGGATGAACTCCTCATGGGTCGCTGGGTGGGCGGGTGTCGCGGACGTGCACGTAGGTGAGGAACACCGCGGCCGGTAGGCCGAGCACTCCCCAGACGAGCAGGACCGGGTTGAGCGTGGCGATGCCGAGACCCAGCACCAGCACGGTGAGCAGCCACACCACGCCCACCAGGAACCGGTCCTGCCGGCCGCTGCGCAGACTCACCATCGCCGTTTCCTTCCCTTCCCTCGCGGTCGGCGGCCCGTCACCGCGGCCGCCACACCCGGAACACGGATGACCCGCGAGAGCGCCGGGCGCCCGCTCACAGCGCCGGGACCTCGTCGAGCAGCGGATGGCCGCGTCCGACGTCCAACGCCTCCTCCAGCGCCCCGCCGACCCGGTAGAGCCGGTCATCGGCGAACGGCGGCGCCATGATCTGGATACCCACCGGCAGCCCGTCCACGAGCCCGGACGGCAGGCTCATCGCCGGGCCGCCCGCGAGGTTGGACGGGATCGTGCACAGGTCCGACAGGTACATGGCCACCGGATCGTCGACCTTCGCGCCCAGCGGGAAGGCCGGTGTCGGGGTGGTGGGCGAGACCAGGACGTCGACCTGCTCGAACGCGGCGGTGAAGTCGCGGCTGATCAGCGTACGGACCTTCTGCGCCTGGCCATAGTAGGCGTCGTAGTACCCCGAGGACAGGGCATAGGTGCCCAGGATGATCCGCCGCTTCACCTCCGGGCCGAAGCCGGCTTCGCGGGTGCGGCTCATGACCTCCTCGGCCCCGGCCCGACCGTCGTCGCCGATCCGCAGCCCGAAGCGCATCGCGTCGAAGCGAGCCAGGTTCGACGAGCACTCGCTGGGCGCGATCAGGTAATAGGCGGGCAGCGCGTAGCTGAAGTGCGGGCAGCTCACCTCGACGACCTGGGCGCCCAGGCCCGTCAGCGCCTCGACCGCGGCGGCGAAGGCGGCCTCGACCCCCGGGTCGTATCCGTCGCCGGCGAACTCGCGGACCACACCGACCCGCATACCGCGGATGTCGCGCTGCCGTGCCGCCGCCACGACCGCGGGAACCGGCGCGTCGACGCTCGTGGAGTCCAGGGGATCGTGGCCGGCGATCGCGGCGTGCAGCAACGCCGCGTCGGTCACCGTGCGGGCCAGCGGGCCGGCCTGGTCCAGCGAGCTGGAGAAGGCGACCAGCCCGTAGCGGCTGACCCCGCCGTAGGTGGGCTTGACCCCGACCAGACCGCAGAGGGCGGCCGGCTGACGGATGGAACCGCCCGTGTCGGTGCCGAGGGCAAGCGGCGCCTCGAAGGCGGCGACGGCCGCGGCGCTGCCGCCGCTGCTGCCGCCGGGGATGCGGGTGACGTCCCAGGGGTTGCGGGTCGGCCCGAACGCCGAGTTCTCGGTCGACGAGCCCATGGCGAACTCGTCCATGTTGGCCTTACCCAGCAGGACGACGTCCGCGGCCCGCAGCCGGCTCACCACCGTGGCGTCGTACGGGGGGTGCCAGCCCTCGAGGATGCGGCTGCCGCAGGTGGTGGGCATCCCTCGGGTGGTGAAGACGTCCTTGAGCGCCAACGGCACCCCGGCGAGCGGCCCGAGGCGCTCCCCGGCCGCGCGCCGGTCGTCGACCGACCGGGCCGCGGCGAGCGCGCCGTCGGCGTCCACGTGCAGGAAGGCGTGGACGGTCTCGTCGACCTTGGCGATGCGGTCCAACGCCGCCCGGGTCGCCTCGACGGCACTCAGCCTGCCGACGGCGATCGCGGCCGCCGTCGCGGCGGCGGACAGGCGCACGACGTCAGTCGTGCCGGGAGGTGTCGGGTTCTCCGTCATGTTCTCCGTCATGCGGGCGGCGACCTCATTCGTCCGGATCGAGGATGCGGGGCACCCGGAACCGCCCGTCCTCGGTGGCGGGGGCACCGGCCAGGGCCTCGGTGACGGGCAGCGACGGGCAGATGGTGTCCGGCCGGAAGACGTTGGTCAACGGCACGGCGTGGCTGGTCGGCGGGATGTCCCCGGCGGCGATCTCGGAGACCCGGGCGACCGCGGACAGGATCGCCTCGAGCTGCGGTGCCAGCGCGTCGAGCTCGTCGTCGGTCACCGACATCCGCGCCAAGCGGGCGAGGTGAGCCACCTCGTCCCGAGTGATCGCCATGGCGTGTGGCCCCTTCGTGGGCGGTGGGCGCGGGGCCCGTGACTGGTCCTGGGCGCCGCGACGGATGCGGGAACCGGAACCGGGAGAGGCCGGATGCACCCCTGGGGCGCCCCGGGCGGACGGTCCCGGACCGGACGCATCGCCGCGTCGACGTGATGTCATCGTACGGGCCGCGGCGGGACCCCCGCGGACGCCGCCCCCCGCTGCTCTCCTGGCCCAGGCTGCCCTTCGGGGTTTCCGTCACCTCACCTTCGGCGAGGTTCCTGTGCTGTGGTCCTGGGGGAGCCGCCGGCCGGGCGGGGACGTTATCTTCGCGTGACCGGCCGGCCATCCCGCCGACATGCTCTTTGCGCATGCTCAGCTACATGTCGTATCTGCTTCGCCTCGTGCTGCCGGACCGCCCGGGAGCGCTCGGCGCGGTGGCCACGGCCCTGGGCAGGGCGAGCATCGACATCGTCAGCATCACCGTCATCGAGCGCACCGCCGACGGAGCCGTGGACGATCTGCTCGTGCTTCTGCCACCGGGCGGCCTCGCCGATCGCGTCCTCACCGCCGCTCATTCGGTTCCAGGCGTGATCGTCGAGTCGCTTCGGCCGTTTCTCGCCGACGGGGGCGGTATCGGCAACGACCTCGACCTGGTGGACGCCATGACCGATCGGCCGCACGACGCCGTGGCGACCCTGACGGACCTCGCGCCCGGCGTCTTCCACGCCGACTGGGCGATGCTGCTGGAGCACGTCGGGCCGGACGACGTCCGGGTCCGGGAGACCTCGGTGGGCGCTCCGGCCCTCGGCGGGGACGATCTCGGTGTCCCCGAACGGGTCCGGTTACCCCTGCCCTGGCTGCCGCTGGAACGGGCGCGGCGGATCGGGGCCGAGGATGGCGCCTTCCCGCCTCGCTGGCGGGCGGTCAGCATGGAACTCGCCGCGGCCCCGGTCGGCGGCGACCGGTTGGTGATCCTGGTCGGGCGGCCCGGCGGCCCCCGGTTCCGCTCCTCCGAGATCGACCGACTGGCCCATCTGGCGGGCATCGCCGCGAGCCTGACCAGGACGGACCGTTTCTGAGCGGGGGATCCTCCCCCGGGTTATTCCACCGGGGTCTCGGCCTTCTCGGGACCGTCGGCGGGAACGGCGAGCTTGCTGGCCGCGTCGACCCCCTGCGCCAGCAGAACGGCGAATCCGGCCTCGTCCAGCATGGGGATCCTGAGACTGCGCGCCTTGTCGTACTTCGAGGCCCCCGGATCCGCGCCGACGACGACGGCGGTGGTCTTCCTGCTCACCGAGCCGGTGACCTTGCCGCCGCGCGCCTCGACCGCCTCCTTGGCCGAGTCGCGGCTCCAGTCGGTGAGCGTGCCGGTGATGACGACGGTGACGCCGTCGAGGGGACGTGGGCCCTCCTCCGCGCCGACGTCGGCGAGCCGTGCCCCGCCGGCGGCGATCCTGGCGAGGATGTCGCGGTGCCGTTCATCGGCGAACCAGTCGAGCACCGCGCCGGCGATCTTCGGACCGACCCCTTCGACCGCGGCGAGGTCCTCGGCCGACGTGGCGGCGATCGCTTCCAGCGACCGCAGTTCCCGGGCCAGCGCCCGCGCCGCCGTGGGCCCGACGTGGCGGATCGACAGGCCGACCAGCAGCCGCCAAAGCGGCCGGTGCCGCGCGGCCTCGACCCCCCGCAGAATCTGGTCGATTTTCTTCTGCGCGAACCCGCGCAGCCCCTCGAAGGACTCGGGCGTCAGGTGGAAGATGTCGCCGATGTCACGCACCCGGCCCGCCTCGAGCAGGGCGGTCGCCGTCTCGTACCCGAGCCCGTCGATGTCCATCGCCCCCCGGGATGCGAAATGGAAGATCGACTCCCGCAACTGCGCGGGACAGGAGACGGTGTTCGGGCAACGGATGTCGACCTCGCCCTCGGGCCGCACCAACTCGGTGCCGCACTCCGGGCAGCGCGTGGGCATCACGAAGGCCCGCTCGGAACCCTCTCGCAGGTCGACGACCGGGCCGACGATCTCCGGGATGACGTCCCCGGCCTTGCGCAGGACGACCGTGTCCCCGATGAGCACCCCCTTGCGACCGACCTCGTCGATGTTGTGCAGGGTCGCGAGGCCCACCGTGGACCCGGCGACCAGGACCGGCTCCAGCTCCCCGAAGGGGGTCACCCGGCCGGTGCGGCCCACGTTCACCCGGATATCGCGCAGCTTGGTCGTGACCTCCTCCGGCGGATACTTGTAGGCCACCGCCCAGCGGGGGGACTTCGAGGTGGAGCCCAACCGGCGTTGCAGGGCGAACGAGTCGACCTTGACGACCACTCCGTCGATCTCGTGCACCACGTCGTGGCGCGCGTCGCCCCACCGGTGCACGTAGTCGAGCACGCCGGGCACCGTCGCCAGGACCTCGAAGTGGGTGGCGACGGGCAGCCCGAGCTCCGCGAAGCGGGCATAGGCCGCCGACTGGGACGTGACCTCGAAGCCGCGCTGCGCGCCCAGGCCATGGACAATCATCTCCAGCGGCCGGGTGGCGGTGACCCGGGGATCCTTCTGCCGCAGGGATCCGGCCGCGGCGTTACGCGGGTTCGCGAACGGTTTGCCCCCCACGGCCACCAGCCCGGCGTTGAGCTCGGCGAACTTCGCGGTCGGGAAGAAGACCTCGCCCCGCACCTCCAGCAGCCCGGGCACCCGCGGCCCGCGCAGCCGTACCGGCACGCTCGCCAGGGTGCGGATGTTGGGGGTGATGTCCTCCCCCGTCCGGCCGTCGCCGCGCGTCGCGGCACGCACCAGGTAACCATCCTCGTAGACGAGGTCCACGGCAAGCCCGTCGATCTTCAGCTCGCAGAGCCAGGCGTCGACCTCGCTTTCCCGGGCCACGCGCGCCGCCCACTGGTGGAACTCGTCGTCGTCGAAGACGTTTTCCAGGGACAGCATCCGTTCGAGATGCTCGACCGGGGTGAACAGGGTCGAGTAGGAGCCGGCCACCTTCTGCGTCGGCGAGTCCGGTGTGCGCAGGTCGGGATGCCGCTCCTCCAGCGCGGCGAGCTCCGCCATCAACCGGTCGTACTCGGCATCGGAGATCGTCGGGGAATCGAGCACGTAGTAGCGGTACGCGTGCTCGTCGAGCTCGCGGGCGAGGCTGGCGGCGCGGGCCCGCTCGTCCGCCGAAGCCGCCGCCGAAGCCACGCCGGATTCGTCGGCCGTACCGGCCGTCGCGCTCACGACGGTGCGTCGACCAGGACCCGCCCCGCCTTCCGGCAGTGGCGCATCACCGTCCTGGCATCGTCCGTTCCCAGGCCCGCCAGGCCACATGTCGGCGTCACGGCGACCACCTCTCCGAGCTGCTCGGGCCGGAATCCCAACCGGCGCCACAGTGCGATGACGGGTTCGACCGTACGGCGGACATCCGACAACTTCGGTGCGGCCAAGACAGCCCGTCCGGCTGCACCAGCAGGTGCGGTCGGTCCAGTCGGTCCTGTCGGTCCTGTCGGTCCTGTCGGTGAAATCGGCGCGGCCGGTGAAATCGGCCTGGTGGGGACGAGGCCCGCCATCAGCCGCACTCCGGCCTCCACGATCTCGCCGACGGCGTCGTCCTCGGCCCGGGTAAGCGCGGTGACGTCGAGACCGACGAAGTCCACACCCGCCGCGCGCAACGCCGCCAGCGGCACCGCGGGAGCGCAGCAGTGCACCCCGACTCCGACGGTCGCCGGCAGCGCCCGCAGGCCACCGAGCAGGATCCGCAGCCGCTCCACAACCAAGCCCTCCTCGACGGCGGGCAGCACCGAGAACCCACTCGGAGTGCGGATCCGGCCCGCGAGCACCGCCGGCAGCGACGGCTCGTCGAGCTGGACCAGGATCCGCGCCCCCGGGACCCGCTGGGCGATCTGTTCGACCTGTCCGACGAGCCCCGCGGTCAGTGCGTCGGCGATGTCACGGGTGGCGCCGGTATCCGACAACGCCTTGTGCCCGCGGGGAAGCTCCAGCTCGGCAGCCAGCGTCCACGGGCCGGTCACGGCAATCTTGAAGGATCCCGCGTAGTCGGCGGCGACCTCCGTCAGCGCGTCCAGGTCGCGTTCGAGCAGATCCCGTGACCGGCGCAGGTCCAGGCCGGGTCGGGGAACCAGCCGCCAGCCAGCCGGCTGAAGGTCCACCGGCATGTCGACGAGGATCGCCGCCGCCCGCCCGACCATCGCACCCCCGGCTCCCCTGGCCGGCAGTTCTGGCAGATGCGGCAGGTCCGGCAGCTCGTCGAAGACCAGCTTGACGGCCTGGGCCGCATCCGTTCCCGGCAGCGAGCCCACCCCGGTGGCCGCGCCGGGCGGCCACATCCGTGCAGCGTCAGTACTCATGTCTTGACATCCTCCGGGAGTCCGCGGGAGATCCCCGGCCACGCCCGCTCCACGCCCGCTCCGTCAACGGCCCGCCGACCGGGCGCCCAGCTAACCACCGGTGGTGCGGATGTGCCCTCCGCCAAGCACCCGGTCACCGTCGTACAGCACCACTGCCTGGCCTGCGGCCGTGCCGCGGACCGGCGTCGTCAGCGTCACGACGAGCTCCTCGTCGCGCGCCTGCGCCACCGCCGGTACCACCCCGCCGTGCGCCCGCACCTGGGCCAGGCATGACACGGCCCCCTCGTGCGGCCAGACGGCCCGGTCCGCCACGAGCCGGCGCACGTCGAGCGCCTCGGCCGGTCCGACGGTGACCGTCGACGTCACCGGGGAGATGTCCAGCACATAGCGCGGCCGGCCGTCCGCGGCCGGCCGCCCGAGCTTCAGCCCGCGACGCTGACCCACGGTGAAGGCGTAGGCGCCGTCATGGTGCCCGAGCGTCTGCCCGGTCGTCGCATCGATGACCGGACCCGGCCGCGGGCCGAGCCGCTCGCGCAACCAGCCACCGGTGTCCCCGTGCGAGATGAAACAGATGTCGTGGCTGTCCGGCTTGTCCGCAACGGCAAGGCGACGCTCGGCCGCCTCTACCCGCACCTGGGCCTTGGTGGAATCCCCGAGCGGGAACCGCGCGGCGGCGAGCTGCTCGGGACGCAGCGTTCCCAGGACGTAGGACTGGTCCTTGTCCGGATCCACCGAGCGGCGCAGGGTGCCGTCCGGATCGAGCCGGGCGTGGTGCCCGGTGACGACGGCCTCGAAGCCGAGCGCGAGGGCCTTGTCGAGTACGGCCGCGAACTTGATGCGCTCGTTGCAGCGCACGCAGGGGTTGGGCGTGCGACCGGCCGCGTAGGACTCGACGAACTCCTCGATGACGTCGGTCTCGAACCGGTCCGCGAGATCCCAGACGTAGAACGGGATGCCGAGGATATCGGCGGCCCGCCGGGCGTCCCGGGCGTCCTCGATGGTGCAGCAGCCGCGGGCTCCGGTCCGGTCCGACTCCGGCGAGCGCGACAACGCCAGATGCACCCCGGTGACGTCGTGACCGGCGTCAACCGCCCGGGCGGCGGCGACGGCGGAGTCGACCCCGCCGGACATCGCGGCGAGCACCCGCATCAGACCATCACCTCCCCGAATCTCCGCCGAACCTCAGGGAACCACGTGGACGGGAGCAAGGCATCATGGGCATCGCCTCTCAGGTGCCGCTCATGCTGCCGCTCGTGCCGGCCAGCGCCCCCGCGCGGCTCGCCCGCTCGACGACCGGCCCGATCGCCGCGACCAGCGCGTCGATGTCGCAGGCCCGTGAGGTGTGCCCGAGGGAGAACCGCAGCGATCCGCGGGCGTGTGCCTCATCCACTCCCATCGCGAGCAACACGTGCGACGGCCTCGCCACTCCAGCGGAGCAGGCCGAGCCGGTGGAACACTCGATCCCCCGGGCATCGAGCAGCATCAGCAGCGAGTCTCCCTCGCAGCCGGGGAAGGTCAGATGGGCGTTTCCCGGCAGCCGGTGCGGTCCCGGACCGCCGCCGTCCCCACCGCCGCCGTCCCCACCGCCGCCGTCCCCGAGCAGCGGGGCACCGTTGAGCACCGCCTCCGGGACCTCCGCCCGGACCCGGCGCACCAAGTCGTCACGCAGGGCCGCCAGCCGGACGCTCTCCTGCGGCGCCTCGGCGCATGCCCTCGCCGCGGCCGCCGCGAACGCCGCCACCCCGGCCGTGTTCAACGTTCCGGACCGGATGTCGCGCTCCTGACCGCCGCCGTGGGTCAGCGGCTCCATCGCCAATCCCCGGCGCACCACCAGGGCACCGACACCGATCGGCCCCCCGATCTTGTGCGCGCTGACCGTGATGGCGTCGGGGCCCTCGTCGGTGACGGCGATCGGGATCTGGCCGAACGCCTGCACCGCATCGGTGTGGAAGGGCACGCCGTGACGGTGCGCGATCGTCGCGAGCTCGGCGATCGGCTGAACGGTGCCGACCTCGTTGTTCGCCCACATCACCGACACGACGGCCACCGAGTCCGGATCCCGTTCGAGGGCGGCGGCGAGGGTGTCCGGCCGCACGGTTCCCGCGGCATCGACCGCGAGCAGCTCGACCTCGGCATCCTGCGCCCGGCCGAGCCAGTCGACGGTGTCCAGGACCGCCCGGTGCTCGACGGCGCTGACCAGCACCCGCCGCCGGCCCGGTTCGGCCCGGCGGCGTGACCAGTACAGACCCTTCAGGGCGAGGTTGTCACTTTCGGTACCGCCTCCGGTGAACACCACGTCGGACGGACGGGCGCCCAGCACTCCGGCGAGTGTCTCGCGGGACTCCTCGACGATGCGGCGGGCACGGCGGCCACTGGCATGCAGCGACGAGGCATTGCCGGTATCGGCGAGCACCGCGGTGTACGCGGCGAGCGCTTCCGGTCGCATCGGCGTCGTCGCCCCGTGGTCGAGGTAGGTCACAGCTCTAGAGGGTAGTCGCGGACGGGCCGAACACCGCGCGATCAGAAGTCGCCGGCGGCCCGGCGCAGATCGGTCAGCAGGTCGATGAGTCTGCGCACCCCGCCGTCACCCAGCCCGGGATCGGCGAAGACGGTGTCGTTGAGCTTCTCGGTCGCGGCCATGGCAGTGACCCGACCCTCCTCGGTGATCTTCGCGAGAATCGCCCGCCGGTCCGTAGGATGCGGGGTACGCCGCACCTGCCCCCTCGCCTCCAACCGGTCGACCGCGCTGGTGACGCTGGTCGGATGGACCTGCAGCCGACTTCCGATCTTGTTGAGGGGCAGCGCTCCGGACCGACTGAACATCAACAGCATCAGCAGCTCATAGCGCGCGAAGGTCAGATCGAGGGGGCGCAGGACCTCGTCAACCCGGGCGAGGACGATCTGCTGCGCCCGCATCAGGGAGGTGACCGCTGCCATGCCGTCCGCTGCCGCCCCCCAGCCGTGGGCGGTCCAGTGCCGATGGGCCTCCGCTATGGGGTCGGTTGGCAACGGTTTCGGGGTGGCCACGACTTGTCGACGCTCCTGCACTTCATGGGACGGTTCCCGCCCAACCTGGCAGCCGGGGACCGTCGCGGCGGGCAGCGTCCATTGCACCCCAGGACGGACGCGCTGGCAAAGATTCATGCGTACCCGGAGATTGCCGCGGCGCCCAGCGTACCGACCAGCGTAACGCCGATCGACGTAACGGCGGGCGCCACCCGGGGCATAATCAGACGTTACGTCGATACTGCCCACCCACGTCGAAGAATGCCTGGGAGATCTGCCCGAGGGAGCAGACGCGGACCGCCTCCATCAGCGCCGCGAACGTGTTCCCCCCGCTCCTGGCGACCTCCCGCAGATGTTCCAGGGCGGCGCCCGCCTCGGCGCCGTGCCGGCGGTGGAACTCCTCCAGCCGAGTGAGCTGAGATTGCTTCTCCTCCTCCGTGGCCCGCGCGAGCTCCATCGGGCCTCCCTCGGCGTCGGGATCGGTGCCGGCCGACTCCGGCCGCAGGAACGTGTTCACCCCGATGATCGGCAGGGTGCCGTCGTGCTTGCGCCGCTCGTACAGCATCGACTCGTCCTGGATGCGTCCCCGCTGATAGCCGGTCTCCATCGCGCCGAGTACACCGCCGCGGTCGCTGATCCGCTCGAACTCGGCGAGCACCGCCTCCTCGACCAGGTCGGTCAGTTCATCGACGATGAACGATCCCTGCAGGGGATTCTCGTTGGCGGCGAGTCCCCATTCCTGATCTATGATCATCTGAATGGCCAACGCGCGGCGGACGGAGTTCTCCGTAGGAGTCGTCACAGCCTCGTCGTACGCATTGGTGTGCAGGCTGTTGCAGTTGTCGTAGATCGCGCACAGCGCCTGCAACGTGGTCCGGATGTCGTTGTAGGCCATCTCCTGTGCGTGCAGCGACCGACCCGAGGTCTGTACGTGATACTTCAGCATCTGCGACCGGGGGGCGGCACCGTAGCGCTCCCGCATGGCCACCGCCCAGATCCGGCGGGCCACCCGCCCGATGACGGTGTACTCCGCATCCATCCCGTTGGAGAAGAAGAACGACAGGTTCGGGGCGAAATCGTCGATGCGCATCCCTCTGGCCAGATAGGCCTCGACGTAGGTGAAGCCGTTGGCCAGGGTGAACGCGAGCTGACTGATGGGATTGGCGCCGGCCTCGGCGATGTGATAGCCGGAGATCGATACCGAGTAGAAGTTCCGGACCGCGTGTTCGATGAACCACTCCTGCACGTCCGCCATCGCCCGCAACGCGAACTCGGTGGAGAAGATGCAGGTGTTCTGCCCCTGGTCCTCCTTGAGGATGTCCGCCTGCACGGTGCCACGGACCGTGGCCAGCGTGCGGGCCCGGACCTCGGCGGCCTCGTCCGTGCTCGGCTCCCGGCCGTGCTCGGCGCGGAAAGCGTCCAAGCGCTGGTCGATCGCGGCGTTCAGGAACATCGCCAGGATCGTCGGCGCCGGGCCGTTGATGGTCATCGAGACGCTGGTCGACGGATCACACAGATCGAACCCGGCGAACAGGACCTTCATGTCGTCCAACGTCGCTATCGACACGCCCGACGTGCCGATCTTGCCATAGATGTCAGGCTGAGACGCGGGATCGCGGCCGTAGAGGGTCACCGAGTCGAAGGCGGTGGACAGCCGGGTCGCAGGCGAGCCGGCGGAGAGGAAGTGGAACCGGCGGTTGGTCCGGAAGGGGTCACCTTCACCGGCGAACATTCGCGCCGGGGCCTCCCCGGCGCGTTTGAACGGAAAGACGCCGGCGGTGAAGGGGAAGTACCCTGGCAGGTTCTCACGCCGCAGGAAGCGGATCAGGCGAGCGTCGTCGTCGATGGCGGGTACCGCCACCCGCCGGATCAGAGTCCCGCTGAGTGTGGTGCGCACCAGCGGGGTGTGGATCTCGGTTCCCCGGACGAGATAGGTCATCTTCTCGCCCTGACGTTCCTCGACGATCGCCGGCCATTGCGCCAGGAGCTCCCTCGTCCAGGGGGCCAGGGCGGCTTCGGCCTCGTCGCGCAGCACGGCGAGGGTGGTGGGTTCCGCCGGCGCCGGGCCCGCGCTGGGGTTGGCGCCGGCCAGTGCCGCAAGGGCCGTCGTCAGATGCTCACGACGGCGGGCCAGCAGCGCCTGACGCTCGGTCTCGGCGTGATAGCCCCGCACCGTCTCGGTGATCTCGGCCAGATAGCGTATCCGGGCGGACGGAATGACCGTGGTCAGACCGGTAGAGGTCCGCCCGCGCACCAGGTGCAACGAGCCGGACACGGTGTGCAGATCGTGTTTGCGTAGCAGCCCGACGAGGTGCTGATACAGGGCGGTCACCCCGTCGTCGTGGAACCGGGCGGCCGAGGTGCCGAAGACGGGCATATCCTCCCAGGACTGGTCGAACGCCTGCCGGTTGCGCACCAGTTGCCGGGCGACGTCACGCCGGGCATCCTCGGCGCCGCGCCGCTCGAACTTGTTCACCGCCACCACGTCGGCGAAGTCCAGCATGTCGATCTTCTCAAGCTGTGAGGCCGCACCGTACTCGGGTGTCATCACGTACAGCGAAACATCGCAGAACGGAACGATCGCCGCGTCACCCTGCCCGATGCCCGGCGTCTCGACGATCACCAGATCGAAACCGGCCGCCTGGCAGGCTTTGATCACATCCGCCAGGGGAGCCGGAACCTCACTGCCCCCCGTGCGCGTCGCCAGGGACCGGAAGAACACGTTCCCTGCCGTGCCATCACCCAGGGAGTTCATCCGGATGCGGTCACCGAGCAGTGCACCGCCGCCCCGCCGACGGCTGGGGTCGATGGCGAGCACCGCGATCCGCAGGCTGTCGCCCTGGTCGAGGCGGAAGCGCCGGATCAGCTCGTCGGTGAGCGAGGACTTTCCCGAACCACCCGTGCCGGTGATACCGAGGACCGGAACCCGCGGGTGGCGGGCGGCCTCGTCCTGCAGCGCCGCCGCGAGCCGCGGGTCCCGGCCCGCCTCGAGCACGGTGATCGCCCGGGCGAGCGCGCCGTGCTCACCAGCCGCCACCGCATCGAGCTTCGGCCCGTCCTCCGTCAGATCGACGTCACAGGCCTCGATGATCATATTGATCATCTTTGCGAGACCGAGCCGCTGCCCGTCCTGCGGGGAGAAGATGCGCGCGACCCCGCGCGCGTGCAGCAGGTCGATCTCCGCCGGCAGGATCACCCCGCCGCCGCCGCCGTAGACCCGGACGTTGCCGGCTCCGCGCGCACGGAGGCGCTCGATGAGGTAGCTGAAGTACTCGACATGCCCGCCCTGATAGGACGACAGGGCGATCCCCTGGGCGTCCTCCTGGATCGCGGCGGTGACGACCTCCTCGACGCTGCGGTCATGCCCGAGATGGATCACTTCGGCGCCCTGCGCCTGCAACAGGCGACGCATGATGTTGATCGCCGCGTCATGCCCATCGAAGAGTGAGGCCGCCGTCACGATCCGGACCGGATGAGCTGGTGTGTGCAGCGTGGCGGCCGGCTCGTGCCGGTTGTCGGAGGACATCGCGTCGGAGGACATCGAAGCGGCTCCCGGGGACGATGTGGCGGGCGGAGATACCTAGAACACTTGGCTTCCCGATAGTAGGACATCCATGTAATAGATGCCACCACGGCCAAGGTGCTGAAGCGGGTGCTGCCAGCCAGTAGTCGGAAAATACGCGTATACGAGTGTGGGGCTGTCTCCCTAGGGAGACAGCCCCACACTCGTATACGTCCGGCGGCGTCCTACTCTCCCACACAGTCCCCCATGCAGTACCATCGGCGCTGAAGAGCTTAGCTTCCGGGTTCGGAATGAGACCGGGCGTTTCCCCTTCGCCAAAACCACCGAAACACTATCCAGATATACCAGCCGAACCGGCCGTACACCCGAGAACCGCACAGTGGACGCGTAGCACCTTCGAAGACAAGCCCTCGGCCTATTAGTACCGGTCAGCTCCATGCGTCACCGCACTTCCACCTCCGGCCTATCAACCCGATCATCTAGTCGGGGGCCTTACCAGGCTACCCTGTGGGAGACCTCATCTCGAAGCAGGCTTCCCGCTTAGATGCTTTCAGCGGTTATCCCTTCCGAACGTAGCCAACCAGCCATGCCCTTGGCAGAACAACTGGCACACCAGAGGTTCGTCCGTCCCGGTCCTCTCGTACTAGGGACAGCCCTTCTCAAGTCTCCTGCGCGCGCGGCGGATAGGGACCGAACTGTCTCACGACGTTCTAAACCCAGCTCGCGTACCGCTTTAATGGGCGAACAGCCCAACCCTTGGGACCTACTCCAGCCCCAGGATGCGACGAGCCGACATCGAGGTGCCAAACCTTGCCGTCGATATGGACTCTTGGGCAAGATCAGCCTGTTATCCCCGGGGTACCTTTTATCCGTTGAGCGACGGCGCTTCCACAAGCCACCGCCGGATCACTAGTCCCTGCTTTCGCACCTGCTCGACATGTCTGTCTCACAGTCAAGCTCCCTTGTGCACTTGCACTCAACACCTGATTGCCAACCAGGCTGAGGGAACCTTTGGGCGCCTCCGTTACCCTTTAGGAGGCAACCGCCCCAGTTAAACTACCCACCTGACACTGTCCCTGATCCGGATCACGGACCCAGGTTAGACATCCAGTACGACCAGAGTGGTATTTCAACAACAACTCCACCAGAACTGGCGTCCCAGCTTCACAGTCTCCCACCTATCCTACACAAGCCGAACCGAACACCAATATCAAGCTATAGTAAAGGTCCCGGGGTCTTTCCGTCCTGCCGCGCGTAACGAGCATCTTTACTCGTAATGCAATTTCGCCGAGTCTGTGGTTGAGACAGTGGGAAAGTCGTTACGCCATTCGTGCAGGTCGGAACTTACCCGACAAGGAATTTCGCTACCTTAGGATGGTTATAGTTACCACCGCCGTTTACTGGCGCTTAAGTTCTGAGCTTCGCCCCGAAGAGCTAACCCGTCCCCTTAACGTTCCAGCACCGGGCAGGCGTCACTCCGTATACATCGTCTTACGACTTAGCACGGAGCTGTGTTTTTAGTAAACAGTCGCTTTCCCCTGGTCTCTGCGGCCACTCCCCGCTTCGGAGGTAAACCCCTACACGGAGAACGGCCCCCCTTCTCCCGAAGTTACGGGGGCATTTTGCCGAGTTCCTTAACCACAGTTCACTCGAACGCCTCGGTATTCTCTACCTGACCACCTGTGTCGGTTTAGGGTACGGGCGGCCCTGACACTCGCTAGAGGCTTTTCTCGGCAGCATAGGATCACCCACTTCGCCGCAATCGGCTCGGCATCAGGTCTCAGACACACAAGACGCGGATTTACCTACGCCTCGTCCTACACCCTTGCCCCAGGACAACCACCGCCTGGGCTGGACTACCTTCCTGCGTCACCCCATCGCTTGCCTACTACCAGCCGGGATCCCACCCTCCCGAACACACCTCCGAAGAGACACATCCGATCAGATGGTTAGCACAAACCAGGTTCAGCATGGCCGCGTCAACGCCGGTACGGGAATATCAACCCGTTATCCATCGACTACGCCTGTCGGCCTCGCCTTAGGTCCCGACTCACCCTGGGCGGATTAGCCTGCCCCAGGAACCCTTGGTCATCCGGCGGACGGGTTTCTCACCCGTCATTCGCTACTCATGCCTGCATTCTCACTCGTATGGCATCCACGGCTGGGTCACCCCGCCGCTTCACACGCCACACGACGCTCCCCTACCCACACACAAACCTGGACACCAAAGTGCCGGGAAATTTTGTGCATGCCGCAGCTTCGGCGGTGCGCTTGAGCCCCGCTACATTGTCGGCGCGGAATCACTTGACCAGTGAGCTATTACGCACTCTTTCAAGGGTGGCTGCTTCTAAGCCAACCTCCTGGTTGTCTATGCGACTCCACATCCTTTTCCACTTAGCGCACGCTTAGGGGCCTTAGCTGGCGATCTGGGCTGTTTCCCTCTCGACTACGAAGCTTATCCCCCGCAGTCTCACTGCCGCACTTCACTTACCGGCATTCGGAGTTTGGCTGACTTCAGTAAGCTTGTGGGCCCCCTAGGCCATCCAGTGCTCTACCTCCGGCAAGAAACATACGACGCTGCACCTAAATGCATTTCGGGGAGAACCAGCTATCACCGAGTTTGATTGGCCTTTCACCCCTACCCACAGCTCATCCCCCAGGTTTTCAACCCTGGTGGGTTCGGTCCTCCACACGGTCTTACCCGCGCTTCAACCTGGCCATGGGTAGATCACTCGGCTTCGGGTCTTGGACATGCGACTCAACGCCCTCTTCGGACTCGCTTTCGCTACGGCTACCCCACACGGGTTAACCTCGCCACACACCGCAAACTCGCAGGCTCATTCTTCAAAAGGCACGCGGTCACCAGACCACAGTCCAGCTCCCACGGATTGTAGGCACACGGTTTCAGGTACTATTTCACTCCCCTCCCGGGGTACTTTTCACCTTTCCCTCACGGTACTAGTCCGCTATCGGTCACCAGGGAGTATTTAGGCTTAGCGGGTGGTCCCGCCAGATTCACACGGAATTACACGGGCTCCGTGCTACTTGGGAACACGTCCGGGAGGAACACTGCTTTCGGCTACAGGGCTATTACCCTCTATGGCGGCCCATTCGCATGACCTTCGCCTAACAATGCTCTTTCTGACTCCCCGATGGAACGGCAGCTCCACCTGGACGATCCCACAACCCCAGCATCGCAACACCTGCCGGCTCTCACACGACACTGGTTTAGCCTGTTCCGCTTTCGCTCACCACTACTCGCGGAATCACGGTTGTTTTCTCCTCCTGCGGGTAATGAGATGTTTCACTTCCCCGCGTTCCCTCCACATGCCCTATGTGTTCAGGCACGGGTGACAGGATTTAAAGCCCTGCCGGGTTTCCCCATTCGGAAATCCTCGGATCACAGCTCGGTTGACAGCTCCCCGAGGCATATCGCAGCCTCCCACGTCCTTCATCGGCTCCTGGTGCCAAGGCATCCACCGTGCGCCCTTAATAACTTGGCCACAAAGATGCTCGCGTCCACTGTGCAGTTCTCAACGTACGGACGGCCCCAGCCGACCCGGCGAAACCCACCCCCACCCAACGGGAAGGCAGTCCTCCACCACGACCGGTCCGTTCCACCAGCAGACCCCCCCACCACGATCCCCACCAGGACCACAGCACAGGAACCCACCAGCCGAGAGAGCCTCACTCCCTCAGGACCCAACAGCGTGCCACGGACCCCAGCCACCCACCCGGACCGTTCCACCCCCCACCCCACCCGAAGATAAGGACAGAGGAGTACTAGACCCCGGACAACCAGCCGAAACCCCATCGTCAGCGTTCCACCCACGAGCAACCAGACCGGCATCCACAGCCGGCCCTGGCTCTGCACCAGCCCACCCCACTACAGGACAGACCAGCCAGACGCTCCTTAGAAAGGAGGTGATCCAGCCGCACCTTCCGGTACGGCTACCTTGTTACGACTTCGTCCCAATCGCCGGTCCCACCTTCGACGGCTCCCCCCACAAGGGTTAGGCCACCGGCTTCGGGTGTTACCGACTTTCGTGACGTGACGGGCGGTGTGTACAAGGCCCGGGAACGTATTCACCGCAGCATTGCTGATCTGCGATTACTAGCGACTCCGACTTCACGGGGTCGAGTTGCAGACCCCGATCCGAACTGAGACCGGCTTTTTGGGATTCGCTCCACCTCACGGCATCGCAGCCCTTTGTACCGGCCATTGTAGCATGTGTGCAGCCCAGGACGTAAGGGGCATGATGACTTGACGTCATCCCCACCTTCCTCCGAGTTGACCCCGGCAGTCTCCTATGAGTCCCCGACACGACTCGCTGGCAACATAGGACGAGGGTTGCGCTCGTTGCGGGACTTAACCCAACATCTCACGACACGAGCTGACGACAGCCATGCACCACCTGTGCAGGACCCTTACGGACCCCGTATCTCTACGAGATTTCCCTGCATGTCAAGCCCTGGTAAGGTTCTTCGCGTTGCATCGAATTAAGCCACATGCTCCGCCGCTTGTGCGGGCCCCCGTCAATTCCTTTGAGTTTTAGCCTTGCGGCCGTACTCCCCAGGCGGGGCGCTTAATGCGTTAGCTGCGGCACGGAGGCCGTGGAAGGTCCCCCACACCTAGCGCCCAACGTTTACGGCGTGGACTACCAGGGTATCTAATCCTGTTCGCTCCCCACGCTTTCGCTCCTTAGCGTCAGTTCCGGCCCAGAGACCCGCCTTCGCCACCGGTGTTCCTCCTGATATCTGCGCATTTCACCGCTACACCAGGAATTCCAGTCTCCCCTGCCGGACTCTAGCCTGCCCGTATCGACTGCAGGCCCGGAGTTGAGCCCCGGGTTTTCACAGCCGACGCAACAGGCCGCCTACGAGCTCTTTACGCCCAATAATTCCGGACAACGCTTGCATCCTACGTATTACCGCGGCTGCTGGCACGTAGTTGGCCGGTGCTTCTTCTGCAGGTACCGTCACTCTCGCTTCGTCCCTGCTGAAAGAGGTTTACAACCCGAAGGCCGTCATCCCCCACGCGGCGTCGCTGCGTCAGGCTTCCGCCCATTGCGCAATATTCCCCACTGCTGCCTCCCGTAGGAGTCTGGGCCGTGTCTCAGTCCCAGTGTGGCCGGTCGCCCTCTCAGGCCGGCTACCCGTCGTCGCCTTGGTAGGCCATCACCCCACCAACAAGCTGATAGGCCGCGGGCCCATCCCGAGCCGATAAATCTTTCCACACCACCAGATGCCCGGCAATGTCATATCCGGCATTAGCCCCGGTTTCCCGAGGTTATTCCAGAGCTCGGGGCAGGTTGCCCACGTGTTACTCACCCGTTCGCCGCTGAGAGCCGAAGCTCCCCGCTCGACTTGCATGTGTTAAGCACGCCGCCAGCGTTCGTCCTGAGCCAGGATCAAACTCTCCATCAATGCATTGAGAGCGCCGATGCAAAAACATCGACAGACCCCGACATCGACAGCAGACCCTCACAGGCCCACCACCGTGTCCAAAGGAATCCCTCACAACCCAACCAGACAGCCACCCCACCACGTGGGACACCACCCAGCCAGGCCATGAACGGGGTAAAACAATTGGCACTGACAATCGGCACGCTGTTGAGTTCTCAAGGAGCAGGCGCTACCAGACCTCCACCCTCAGGGCTTCGTTCTGGTGCTTCTTTAAGTTACTCGGCTTGCCCGGCGGTGTCAAATCGCTTCTTTTTGTGCGAAATGTTCACATCCGAACAGATCTTACCTTCTTGCACACTCCGGACGTTCGCGTTCAAAGCGATCAACCGGAACGTTTTTCCTAGATTATGAGCTTTGGCTTGATTGTGTCAAATCACTCCGGCCCGGTAGTTAACCTACCCACGTACCGGTGTTTGCCACTCTCGTACCTTATCGCACCGTCCGCGGCCCGTTTCCTCGGGGGGTCTACGCCCCCTCGGAGGAGATCTGGTCCTGCGCGACGCCCGGCTCCCGGAGGAGCTCGGTGGGCGACGAAGAGGAACTATACACGAGTCCGGGCATGGTGAGCGGACGCGAGGACATAACTTTCTGGCACCGACGGTTGACAGTGCGCAATCCCTGCAGCTGACAACCTCCGGGCCCCCGCGCCGATTCCCTCCCTCGCCGAACCGCTGCCGAGGCCCGCCTCGTCCCTCGTTCACCGGTGCCGTCCGCCCGCCGGCGCAGACACCGGGTCCGATGCGGGGGTACCCCGGTCAGCGATCCCCAAACCACCCGAACCTCCGATCCGCACGCTCCCTACACCTGCCCCTCCCGCGTCTACCCAGCCGCGAGGCTGTGAGGCCGGGCAGACGCGCCAGCGAGGCATGTTTGAGGAGGAGGGGACACCAGGCGAGACCGACACACCAGGCGACGTCTTAGAAAACGTCGTACCGGCCGGTACTAGCCCTCCCAGGCGTACCGCTCCGGCGCGAGGATGAAGGCGCCGGCCCCCCGAAGCGCGATCCGGCTGGGATCGGAGCTCCGTCTGATCTGCATCCGCCGGGTGAACGCCAACCCCGTGTGACGATCGAAACTGGCCGACAGCGCGTCCCAGAAGATCGGGCCGGACTGCGCAAACCCGCCAGCCACCACGGCGGCCTCCAGGTCGAGCAGGCTCGCGCAGGAGGCCAGTCCGGCTCCCACCGCAGCACCCGCGCGGGCGAGGGCCCGCCGGGCGACGCCGTCGCCGGCCCGTGCCGAGGCTGCAAGCACGCGACCGTTGGCCGGCTGATCCCCCGAAGGCACCCAGCCCTCGCCGATCGCCCAGGCCACCGTCCGCGGACCCGACGCGAGCGCCTCCAGACATCCACGTCCCCCACACGGACAAGGAGGTCCGTCGGCCTCCACCACCATGTGACCGATATGGCCGGCATTGCCGGATGTGCCGTGCAGCAACCGGCCCCCGAGAACCAGGCCGCCTCCGACGCCGGTGGAGACGGTGACGGCGAGCATGTTGCGCACGCCACGGCCCTCACCCATCCAGTGCTCGCCGGCGGCGAGGGCGACGGCGTCGTTGTGGATCAAAACCGGGCCGCCCGGGTATGCGTCCCGCAGCCGCGCCCGCAACGGGAATCCCCGCCAGGCCGGAATGTTCAACGGGGAGACCTCACCGACCGGCCAGTCCATCGGACCGCTGCACCCGCAGCCGAGTCCCGTCATCTCGTCCGGACGCATCCGCGCCGCGGCGAGCGCCTCGTCGAGGCAGTCCTGGACGACGGCGAAGACCTCCTCGGCATCGACCCCTGCCGCCCGGGCCGACGCCGGCCCAGCGCCGTCCGGATCAGGTGAAGCCGGTGAAGCCGGACGCGGGACCGGCATGGAGCGACGGGCCTGAGCGGCGATCGTGCCGTCCCCCGCGACGACACCGGCGGCGATCTTGGTTCCCCCGATGTCGAGGGCGAGTGCGAAGGTCTTCCGGCCGTCCGCACGCGCCGGCTCCGCACCCGCGGGCTCCTTGCCCGACGCGCGGACGTCCCGCGGCCCGCCCGCCTCCCATGGCTGGAACGCCTCCTGCGACTGGGACATCGTCCTGGCGCCTCTCTGCTCGCCGATCGACCGTCGGTACCTGCGGTACCTCGTGAAACCCGGCCGTAACTGAAACCCGGCTGTGACCCGTCCGCCCTCGGCAACCCTTCCGACCACCGGAAACCGGCCTGGAGGCCGACATCCACCACCGGTACCAACCTGGTCTCTCCCGACCTGGAGCGACGGAAGAGGTGGAGCGTACCCGCGATCGGCCCGCACCGACCTCGGCCCCGCGGAACGCGCAACCCGGCGCACGAAACCCGGCAGGCCGCCACGGCCCAGTCCCGACCCGCCGCGAACCCGACCCGCCGCGAACCCGACCCGCCGCGAACCCGACCCGCCGCGAACCCGACCCGCCGCGAACCCGACCCCGTGAAATTGTGGGATTGAATGGTTGGGGCGGCCGGCGACAGGCCGATCCCCGATCGCGGTCGCCTCCACGAAGAAACCATCCTGAGGCGGGCTCACGGCGATCACCTGAGGTCCACGGGCTTCTCGGCCGCCGAGCACATGGACAAGCCGATCCGCGGTCGGCTAATGTCCGACGGGCAAGGACGATCACCGGTTGAACGACGGTGGCGGTTACTTCCGACGGTCCGTCCCAGGGGGAAGCGGCGTGCTCGGCGCGGGAGTTTGGCCGAATGGTGGTCAGTTCGAGGCTGCGGTCTCCACTGGCGCGGAGGTATTCACGGATCCACGGCTGCGGACCGCCCGGTTCGAACGGGACGCTTTCGGTGCCCCGGTGCAGGTCACCGGCGAGTCGGCGGTCGTTTTCTTCGGAGCGGCGACGGGCAGTGCCTTCGCGCTGCGCTGTCCGACCCGGCCGCTGACCGGCGGAGCCGAACGCTATGCGGCGGTAACGAATCATCTACGTCGTCATCGGGTGCTGTCAGCCTTCCCGAAAGCCGAGTGGGTCGCGCAGGGAGTGCGGGTCGGCGAGAAATGGTGGCCGGTGGTCGTCATGGACCAGGTCCAGGGCACCACCCTGCGGACCTACGTCCGCCAGCACCTCGCATCTCCGGAAGCACTGCGTGACCTCGCCGCCGGATGGAAGCTTCTACTCGGTGAGATGAGCAAGGCCGAGATCGCCCATGGCGATCTGCAGCACGGCAACGTGTTCGTCACCGAACAAGGTTCAGTACGCCTCGTGGACCTGGACTCGGTTTGGGTCCCGGCGGTCGCGCACCTGCCGCCGGACGAGCATGGACATCGCCACTACCAGCACCCCCGCCGGCAGTCGACGGGCTACTGGGACCGCCGCGTCGACACCTTCCCGGGTCTCGTCATCTACCTCTCGGTGCTGGCGGTCGCCGCCGACCCGGCCCTGTGGGAAGAGTTCCACCGCGACGAGAACCTCATCCTGAGCGCGTCCGACCTCGCCCAGCCCGACCACACGCCGATCTGGTCACGACTCGCCGCAAGCCGGGACGGCGAGGTCCGTCGGCTCGTCCCGCTGCTGAGGCGCTTCTGTCTCGGGCCGCCGGCGGTTGACGTCGATTTGCCGACGCTGCTGCGCGACGCCGACAGCGCCCTGCCGGACGCGCCTGTCAGCGAGGCGGTCGCGCCGTCCCTCGGCGCGGGGAGTTCCTGGTGGGAACCGAGCCAGGCGTCCGTCCCGACGAAGCCGATCGATCCCAGCCAGGGCTGGGCGACCCCGCCGACCCCGCCCTCTCCGTCGGGAGCTCCAGCCACCCCAGGCACCCCGGCCACCCCAGCCGCGGGACGGAATCTCTGGGACGCGACGACCAGGACATCGCCGAACACCGGTCCCTCGGCGGGTCAGGGCGGCACGGCCGCGGGCGCCGGTGACGCCTCGGGTTCCAGCCGGGCCGGCGCGACCTCCGCGGCCGGCGACGGGGCGCGGCGGGCGTCGCCCTCCGGATCCGTGCCGAACCGCGGCTCCGGGTCGCGCACGGCGGCTCTCGTCCTCGCGGCCCTGGCCATCCTCGCACTCATCCTGATCATCCTCACCGTGGGATGACACCAGACGACCGAAGGCTCGAGACACTCGAGACAACCGATGGGAGGCGGCATGGCGCCGTCAGGCGGGCCGGACGACACCGCGTGGCCGAGCCGCCACCGGCGGATCATCGGGGTCTGCATCCTCGTGGCCGCGGTCACGATCGCCGTCGTCGGCCTGATCTCGGGCGGAGGCGGAACGGCTCCGTCGCCGATCAGGATCCTGGTGACGACCTCCGCCGACCAGGCCCTGCGGGCGGCCGGCGGCAACGACGTCAACCAGGTGATACTCGTGGCGTCGTCGGCGCCGCAGCCGGACGAGCCCGAGCTGTTCATCCAGTACAAGGTGCGGGCCGGGGAGACCCGGGAGCAGATCGCCGCGGCACTCGGGATCAACCCGGACGCCGTGGCCGATCATCCGTTCAAGGACGGTGAGCTGCTCCACGTCCCGCTCCCGCCCCGATTCACCCGCGGCACGGGAAAGGACGGCCCGGTCTTCACCGCCTACACCCCACCTGCGGCATCGTCCACGGCCGGCGTTTCGTTGCTCGGGGTGCCGGCCGCCGACGTCCCCCGGCTCGCCGAGGTCGGCGCCCGGCTGCTCGTCGCCGTCGGTCCGGGTGCCCGCCCGGACGTCCACAAGGTGGCCGAGGCACTTCCGGACACGGTCGAGGCGATCGGTGACGACGACAAGGTCCTGGTGCCGGCCTCGGTGCACGACGGCACCCACGGCCCCGGCCGGATCGGCACCGCGCTGCGCTGGCTTCTGATCTTCGCGGTCGGCCTTGCCGTGGTTCCGCTGGCCGGCTTCATCCACGCCGTGACCGGTCGCGGCACCTACCCGGAACCGACGTCGCCCCGGGACTTCCGGCCGGCCGACTTCCGGCCGGCTAGGTACCCGCGGCCGGCACCGCCGGCCGACTTCCCGCCGGCCGCCTCCCAGCGTCCGCTCCCGCCTCGGCGCCCGGCCCCCCCGGGACCGGGCGCCGCCGTCCATCCGATCGGAGTCGAGGTGATCGATCGACGGACGCTGCTGGAGGACCCGCAGTGCTCGTGCGGGAGCGTCCAGGTCGACGCGTCCTACGCCTGCCGCGCATGTCCGAACTCATGGCGGGTGGGCGCCGGCGAGCCCTGGCCGGACATCCTCCCGACGAACCCGGCGGACGATCCCCCGGGCGCTCTCTCCGCCGACGACCACCTCCCCCCGTACTGATCCGACTCCCCCGGTACTGATCCGATTCCTGAGGAAGCGCGACGCCCATGCCCTACACCAAGCAGATCGACCGGCGTGCCCCGGGCTGCTTCATCTTTCTGCTGGACCAGTCCGACTCGATGAACTACCCGATCGCCGGGCGTCCCGGCATCTCCAAGGCGCAGGCCCTCGCCGACATCGTCAACGACACCCTCGCGATGATCATCCGTCGGTGCAGCAAGGAGCGCGGCGAGGGTCCGCGTCCCTACTACGACATCGCCGTGCTCGGCTACAGCGGCCAGGAGGCCCGCTCACTGTTCACCGGAGCGCTCGCCGGCCAGTGGCTGGTCTCGGTACCGGACCTCTTCTCCTGCGTACTGCGCCGGGAGGAGCGGCACGGCTCCTCGATGCCAGTGTGGTTCGAACCGTTCGGGGCGGGCCTCACCCCGATGTGCGCCGCCCTCGACATGGCCGGGAGCCTCGCCTCCGGCTGGGCCCAGAGCCACCAGGACTCCTTCCCCCCGATCATCATCAACATCACCGATGGAGCCGCCACCGACGGCGAGCCCGAGAAGGTGCAGATGTGGGCCGACCGGCTACGGTCACTGCGCACCGCGGACGGCAACCTGCTGCTGTTCAACATCAGTATCTCCGCGGTCGCGCAGACCACCACCACCTTCCCCGCGGCCGAGTCCGAGCTGTCCGACGAGTGGGCTCGCGGGCTGTTCCGGATGTCGAGCGAGCTGCCGCCGCTGATGCGCACCGCGGCGGAGCGCCTGGGCGTGCAGACCCGGCCCGGCGCCCGGGGATTCGTCTCCAACGCGACACCCGACGCGATCGTCCTCGCCCTCACCGTCGGCACCCAGGTGGCTCAGGTCGACGCCTGAGTGGGGCGGTGGGCCGACGGCTGCGGTGGGTCCCGAGGAAGGAGAGGTGCGGGAGTGCGGGTCACGGGCCGTGTGCAGGTGTGGCTGCCGAAAAACAGCGGCTATGCCTCCGAAGACGCGACGATGGTGAGCACGGCGCGCCGGCGGGCGGCCGTCGCGGATGGCGCGTCGGAGGGGGTCGACGTGCGGCGGTGGGCAAACCTGCTGGTCACGCGATACGTCAACGCGCCGCCGCCGATCGGGGCCTCGGCCGAGGGCATCTACGAATGGTTCCGCGAGACGATCAGGATCTGGAACCTGAGCCCGCCGACGGTCGATCCCGACGACTGGCGGTTCCAGGGCGTCGGTGCGACGGAAGCGGCGTTCGCCACGTTTCTTGGGCTGCAGTTCAGGAGCGAGGAGAACGAACACGACGGCCGGCTGGAGTGGGAGGCGATCGCGGTCGGCGACTCCTGCCTGGTCCGGGTGCCCTCGCCGAAGGCCATCCTGGCGGGCGCGCAACCCGAGTTCTTCCCGTACTCCGCATCGGCAGCCTTCACGAGCACCCCCGACCTGGTGCCCAGCGACCTCGGGCGGGCCCGTCGGCTCGCGCCGACCGGGGAGGGCTGGCCGGTGCGGGTGCGGCGAGGCTTCGCCGAGGCGGGGGAGGTCTTCCTGCTCGGCAGCGACGCGATCAGCAAGTGGCTCTACACCCTGCCGTGGACTGATCCGGAGGTTTGGCGGCGACTTCCCGACCTACGCAAGCCGAACCTGGAGGGGCTCGCCCACCAGCTCAAGGACGTGGGCGAGATCGACCACGACGACCTCACGCTGGTGGTGCTCCGGGTGCGCGAGGACCCGCGGAGGTGACGCACGGGCGTGGATCCTAAACGACGGCCGGGCGCCACCCTCGCCGAGACGGATGGACGCCCGGCCGTGGCCGGTCCGCGGGATCGATCAGCCGGCCCTGCGCTTCTCGATCGCCTCGATGAGCTGCGGGACGACGTTGAACAGATCGCCGACCAGCCCGTAGTCCGCGAACTCGAAGATCGGCGCTTCCGGGTCCTTGTTGATCGCGACGATCGTCTTGGACGTCTGCATCCCGGCCCGGTGCTGGATCGCGCCGGAGATGCCGACCGCGATGTAGAGCTGCGGGGACACCGTCTTGCCGGTCTGCCCGACCTGGTTCTGGTGCGGGTACCACCCGGCGTCGGTAGCGGCACGCGACGCGCCGACCGCGGCGCCGAGGGTGTCGGCCAGCTTCTCCACCAGGGTGAAGTGCTCGGCGGCGCCCAGACCGCGACCACCGGAGACGACGACCTGGGCCTCGGTGAGGTCCGGGCGGCCGGACTTCGCCTCGACGACGCGGTCGACGATCTTGGCTCCCTTCGCGGCGTCGGAGATCGCGATGTCCACCGTCTGCTCGGACGGCGTCACCGGGGCGGCCTCGGGCGCCGTCGAGTTCGGCCGGACGACGACCACCGGAACACCCTTGACGACCTTCGACGTGACGATCGTCGAGCCGCCGAAGATACCCTGGGTGGCGACCAGGTCGGGGGTCAGCGCGACAGCGTCCCAGATCAGGCCCGAGTCGGTCTTCGCGGCGACGCGGGCCGCGATCTCCCGCGAGTCCGCGGTGGCGGCGACCAGAACGGCGGCCGGCGACGCGTCCGCGACCAGCTTGGCCAGCACCTCGGCCGCCGGCGCGCCCACGTAGCCGACGACGTCCTCCGACTCGACGACGTAGACCCTGGCGGCGCCATACTGCGCGAGGTACTCCTTGGCCTTCGCATAGGTGCCCGGCGCTCCGAGGAACACCGCGGCGGCCTCGCCGAGCGAACGGGCGAGCGTCAGCAGTTCCGCGGTGACCTTCTTGGGTTCACCATCGGCGTGCTCGACGAGCACGAGAACTTCAGCCATCGGACAAAACCCCTCAGATAAGCTTCTGCGCCGCGAGGAACTCCGCGACCTTCGTGCCGCCGTCGCCCTCGTCCTTGACGATCGTGCCACTCGACCGCGGCGGCGCGGGCTCCGAGGCAACGACCGTCGACGTGGCGCCGGCCAGCCCGACCGCACCGGCGTCCAGACCCGCGTCCGCGGCGGACAACGTCGTCAGCGGCTTCTTCTTGGCCGCCATGATGCCCTTGAACGAAGGGTAACGCGGCTGGTTGATCTTCTCGACCACGGCGACCACGGCCGGCAGGCTTGCCTCGACCAGGGCGTAGCCGTTGTCGGCGAGACGCTCGATCGTGACCTTACCCGCGGCCGGATCCACCGTGACCTTGCGGGCCTGGGTGAGCTGGGGAAGGGCCAGCCGCTCCGCCAACAGGGCACCGATGACGCCGCCACGGGCATCGGAAGCCTCGCTGGAGGTGATGACGATGTCGGGTGACAGCGTGGAGATCACCTTCGCCAGCGCGGCGGACGTCGCCAGCGCGTCCGACCCGTGCAGCAAGTCGTCCGTCAGGTGCACGGCCTTGTCCGCGCCCATCGACAGGGCCTTGCGGATCGTCTCGGCCGCCTTGGCCGGTCCCATCGTGACGACGGTGACCTCGCCCCCGTGCGCTTCCTTGATCTTCAGGGCCTCTTCGACCCCGTACTCGTCCATCTCGTTCATGACGCTGTCGACACTCTTACGGTCGACGGTCTTGTCCGCGGCGTCGAGCTTCTTCTCCGCCCAGGTGTCAGGAACCTGCTTGACGGTAACGACGATGTTCACGCGTTGGGGCCTCCGTAGCCAACATCCGATGTCAGTCCCTTGACATCGTCGCATCTGGGGCGCTCACGCGCTCAATGATCGACGACGTGACGCGGACCGCAGTACGCCCCTGACCTGGACAGCCGGGCCGAAACCGGGCGGCAACTACGCTCCGTTATGGAGCCTAGTCCGTCCGCGCCCATCTCCGGCCCTCCAGCGCTCTCGGGGCGCGCGGAGACACGCCATGCAGATGTATGTGCAGAAAATGGATCCGCCACTTTCCGTAATGATTGAGATATTCCGCACGTTCTTTTACCGACCATCCGGGGATCCGCTAGAGGCATCGGCCCCGACTGGTCGTGCATTCCGGCCGGGTTATGCACACCCTCTTCCTTGCAACGTGACTTCTCGGCTACTTTCTGCCCAAGAGGTGCGCAAGGCACCGACATTATGGATTTAAGCCATCTTTACCTCGACGGGGGACACATGTCGAATACGTCGTCCGGAGATCCCTCTCCCACGACCCAGTTCGAGCGTCTGCTGCGGGAGGCCGGGGTATCCGACACCCGGTTCGCCCGGCAGGTGAACGCCCGCGCCCGCCATCAGCGCCGGATCGAGCTGGGCCTGGCCAGGACCACCGTCGGTCACTGGCGTCGCGGGATGCGGCCGCGTGACCCGATGGTCGCCGAACTTGCGGCGGCCGAGATATCCGCGGCCCTGGGATACCCGGTCCGGCCGGTGGATCTGGGCTGGCGCGGGGAGTCCTATGAACGCGACGACCTCGGGCTGTCGAGCTCGAACGCACCCACCGAGACCCTAAGCACCCTTGCCGGACTATCGGGACGAGACATGCGGCGACGCGACCTGTTGCACGACGGAACGGCCTTTATCGCATCGGCCTTCGCCGATCCGGTCCTCTCCAGCCTCACCGGAGTGGTTGACCGGGTCGCCAGGCCGGAATCAACGGGAGCCTCCGCCGGCGCCGTGATCCGGGATATGACCGAGACCTTCCGCCGGCTGGACGCAAAGTTCGGCGGCGACGAGATCCGGCCTCAGGTCGTCGCCTTTCTGCACGACCGGACCCGGGCCGCCCGGGAGGGGCGGCCGAGCCCCGACCTGTTCAGTGCGCTGGCCGAGCTGACCCAGTTCAGCGGGTGGCTCGCCCAGGACAGCAACCGGCAGGCCCTCGCGCAGCGCTACTACATCCAGGCCCTCAGCCTCGCCGAGCACGCCGACGACGCCATGCTCGCCGGCCGGGTGCTGTCCGCGATGAGCGACCAGGCCGCCCGGCTGGGCCATCCCCGGCAGAGCCTCGCCCTGGCCCGGGCGGCCCTCGGCCGCGCGGTGCGGCACTCCTCGTATGCCGTGCAGGCCATGCTGCACGACAAGCATGCCTGGGCACTGGCACGCAACCGTGACGAGGCCGGTTGCATGGAGGCCCTGGACAAGATGGACCGGGCGATCGCGCGCAGCGACGGGGACGACGGACCGTCCTGGGCCGGCCACTACAACGCCGGCGACGTCGCCGAGTGCCATGGTCACTGCCTGTTACTGCTGGGCCGCGCCCGACCGGCCGAGACGAAACTGCTCGAGGCCCGGAGCCTGCAGGGCGCGGCGCGCGCCCGAACCCGCAGCTACGCCGAGGCCGACCTCGCCTTGGCCTACCTGCGCCGACCGACTCCGGACCTGGAGGCCGCCCTGGAGGCGGGCTACCGAGCCGTCGCCGTCGCCGGGCAGCTGTCATCCTCTCGGGTCACCGAGAAGCTGCGGGAGCTGGACCGTGAGCTCGACACGCACCCGACGGTGGCGGTCCGCGAATGGCACGAACGGGCGCGCCCGCTGGTCGGCGCCGCGGCCGGCGCCACAGCCGCCACCTGACCAGTCACCGATAGCCGCCGCACGGGCGCCGACGGCTCCCGGCCCCGGCAAGCTACGGCCATCGGCCCCACCGTTACCGACCTCTCACCACCGAACGGGCCGTCCGGGAGCACCCGCCTCCCGGACGGCCCTGTCAGCCGGGCACTCTGGTGAAGTGAGTTCCGCGCAGGAGTCCGGTTCCGCCGTGCCGGATACCGACCCCACCTCCCGGCACAAGGACATCCCGGTCGCCGCCCCGGAGCCCCGGCCGCACCCGACCTTCCCGGTCCGCCCCCTGGTCGTGATCGTCGCGTGGGTCGCGGCGGCCGGACTCGGGGGGATCGCCCTCGGCCGGTTGGCCCATCTCGACGATGCGGTGGGCTGGCCCTACTCCGCGATCAACGCCGGGACCGAACTGCTCTACCTCCCGGCCTACGCCACCGTGGCGGTGGCCTTCGCGCTCCGTCGCAACCTGCTGATGATCATCTCCATGGCCCTGATCGCCATCCATCTGTTCTGGACCCTGCCCGAGGTTTTCCCCGGCGGCGCCGAGGAGGCCCCGCAGGGTGCCGCGCGCCTGCGGGTGATGTCGGCGAACCTGCTCTACTACAACGACCACGCCGACCGGCTGGGCGCGCAGATCCGCGCCGCGAACCCGGACGTGCTCGTCCTCGTGGAGCTCTCCCCGCTCACCCTGGCGCGGGTCACCTCGTCCGGAGCGCTGGCGAGCTACCGGTACCGCGAGGTGCACCCGGAGCCGGGTGCGTTCGGCGCCGCCGTGTTCTCCCGCTTCCCGCTGCACGACGCCGCGGCCCCGATCGTCGGCGGAGCAATGTCATTGCGGGCCACCGTGGAGGTGGATGAGCGTCGACGCTTCGTCGTGTACGCGGTGCACACGATCTCACCGACGACCAGCGCCTACACCGACCGCTGGCGGACCCAGCTCGACACGCTGCGCGCGCAGCTCGAGCACGCCACGCTGCCGGTCGTCATGGCCGGCGACTTCAATGCCACCCGGGACCACCGGCCGTTCCGTCGGCTGGTGAACTCGGGGGTACGCGACGCGCACGACGTCGTCGGCGGCGGATGGCAACCGACCTGGAACTCCAAGAGCCTGATCCTGCCGCCCGTGCTGCGCATCGACCACGTGCTGGCCTCACCCGCGTTCGCGGTGACGGGTTTCGAGGTCGGCGGCGACTTCGGCAGTGACCATCGGCCGGTCATCGCCGACCTGGCCATGCGGTAACCCCCGGATGGCGCCTTCGGCGCAATCCGGGGACCCCTACCACAGACACCGCACGGGGTCTCCGTCGAATCGCCTCCGGCGATCCTCCTGGGACAACCATCGCGCGCCTTCGGCGCAATCCGGGGACCCCTACCACAGACACCGCACGGGGTCTCCGTCAGCGGCCGATGAAGTCGGCCTTGCCGGGCCCGCTCTCGAGGAAGGACTCCATTCCGATCCGCCGGTCCTCGGTGGCGAACAGCCCGGCGAACAGCGCCGCCTCCAGACGTAGCGCCTCGGCCAACGCGATCTCCGCGCCGTCGTCAACCGCCTGCTTCGCCGCCGCGAGCGCCATCGCCGGGCCGTTCGTGTACCGGCCCGCGATCCGCTTCGCCTGCACGTACACCTCACCCGCGGGAACGACGGCGTCGGCCAGACCGATCTCCGCTGCCTCGGCCGCCCGGACCTGCCGGCCGCTGAAGATGAGGTCCTTGGCGCGGGACGGGCCGATCAGGCGCGGCAGCCGCTGGGTGCCCCCCGCGCCGGGGATCACTCCGAGCAGGATCTCGGGCTGGCCGACCCGGGCGTCCTCGGCCAAGACCCGCACGTCCGCGCACAGGGCAAGCTCCAACCCGCCGCCCAGGGCATAGCCCGTCACCGCGGCGACCACGGGCTTCGGGATCCGGGCCACGACCTCGAAGGTGGAGTTCAGATCGCCCACCCAGGTGGATACCTCGGCGTAACCCATCGGCGCCATCTGCCGGATGTCGGCCCCGGCGGCGAACACCTTTTCCCCGCCATAGAGCACCACCGCGCGGACGTCCGACCGCCGGGTCGCCTCGACCGCGGCGGTCCGCAGCTCCGCGGCGACCGTGGAGTCCAGCGCGTTCATCGGCGGCCGGTCTAACCGGATGGTGCCGATCCCGCCGTCAACCTCGAGCCGCACCACACTCATCCGCGTTCCTCCCGCTTCAGGCCCTCGATGACCGGCGAGGCGTCCGGCGCCCCGGCGTTCCCCACCCCGTCCGACCCGCCGAGATCGTCGACGGTGCCGGCTTTGAGGATGGTTTCGATGTCGCTGTAGATGTCGGTCGCCACGATAGGCCGACACCCGCTGATCTTCATCAATCATCTCCAGATCGGGTTCGGGGATCGCTCGGTTCCACCCGGCGCACTAGCCCATAGCAGGAAATAGCGGACATTGCCAACGGTCGGCCGCCGGCCGGTCCCCTCTCACGCCCGGAACCTGCCGACCGCCGGAACCTGCCGCGCAACTCCTGAGAGTTGACGGGCCTTCGTGGTAGACCGGGGGGGCAGCGTGTGACCGTGCTGTTCGTCCCGAGCCGACCCAGGAGGAGCCGTGACCGACACAGGTGTCAGCGTCTCGACCGGTCTCGAGAACGTCGCCGATCTCGAGGCGACCCTGGAGAGTCTGCTGTCGGTGGAGCGTTTCGACCCATCGGCGGCCTTCACCCGGCGCCTGCCGATGGACGCCGACCGGGCCGCCGCCGAGGCGGACCCGAACGCGTTCTGGGCTCGCAAGGCCGAGGAGCTGCTGACCTGGCACACGCCGTTCACGCAGGTACTCGACGACTCGAACCCGCCCTTCTACACCTGGTTCGCGGACGGGATGCTGAACCTGTCGGAGAACTGCCTGGACCGGCACGTGGCGGCCGGGCGCGGCGAGCGGGTGGCCTTCCACTGGCACGGGGAGGAGGGGGAGCGGCGCACCGTCACCTATGCGGACCTGCTCGCCGACACCCAGCGGCTGGCGAACGGGCTGCGTTCGCTCGGCGTGCGCGCCGGCGACGTGGTCGGGATCTTCCTGCCGATGATTCCCGAGGTGGCCGTCGCGATGCTGGCCTGCGCCCGGATCGGCGCGGTCCACAACGTGGTCTTCGGCGGTTTCGCGCCGTCCGCGGTCCGGGAGCGGATGGAGGTCTCCGACGCCAAGGTGCTGATCACCGTGGACGGCGCGCGGCGCAAGGGACGGACGGCGCCGGTGAAGGCCGCCGTCGACGCGGAGCTCGGTGACCTCCCGGCGCTGGGGCACATTGTGGTCGTGTCCGGGCCGGGCGGTACCGGGGCGCCGATGACCGCGGGCCGGGACGTCTGGTACCACGAGCTGCTGGCCACGGCGGCGCCCGACTGCCCGCCGGAACCGCTGTCCGCGGAGCATCCCCTGTTCATCCTCTACAGCTCCGGGTCGACCGCGAAGCCGAAGGGGATCCTGCACACGACCGCGGGTTACCTGCTCGGCGCCACCTACACTCACCGGGCGGTCTTCGACATCGACCCGGACACCGACGTCTACTGGTGTTCCGCGGACGTCGGCTGGATCACTGGGCACTCCTACATCGTCTACGGCCCGCTATCGAACGGCGTGACCAGCGTGATGTACGAGGGGGCGCCGGACTACCCCGACTACGACATCTGGTGGCGGCTCATCGAGGAGTACAAGGTCACCGTGTTCTACACGGCGCCGACGGCGATCCGTACGTGCATCAAGTGGGGCGCGCGGTATCCCGGTCGGCACGACCTGTCCTCGCTGCGGGTACTCGGCACGGTCGGGGAACCGATCAACCCGAAGGCGTGGTTGTGGTACCACGTGGTCATCGGCGGTGGTCGCTGCCCGATCGTCGACACGTGGTGGCAGACCGAGACCGGCTCCGCGCTCATCTCGCCGCTGGCCGGCGTCACGTCGACCAAACCGGGTTCGGCGACCCTGCCGCTGCCCGGTATCAGCCCGGCGCTGCTCTCGGAGGACGGCGAGCCGGTCACTGAGGGCACCGGAATCCTGGTGATCACCAAGCCGTGGCCGTCCATGCTGCGCACCCTTTACAAGGACGACGAGCGATTCGTCAAGACGTACTTCTCCCGCTTCGGCCCGTCAACCTACGTCGTCGGCGACGCCGCACGCCTCGACGCCGACGGCTACTTCTGGATCATCGGGCGGATCGACGACGTCATCAACGTGTCCGGGCACCGGCTGTCCACCGCGGAGGTGGAGTCGGCGATCGTCGCCCATGAGGCCGTCGCCGAGGCGGCGGTGGTCGCACAGTACGACGAGCAGACCGGCCAGGCGATCGTCGCGTTCGTGACGCTCGCCGGTGACCGCTCGGGCGACGAGGCCACCGAGGCCGAGCTGCGCGAGCACGTGGCCAGGCGGATCGGCAAGCTCGCCCGGCCGCGGCGGATCATCTGGGCCGACGACCTGCCGAAGACCCGGTCCGGCAAGATCATGCGCCGGTTGCTGCGTGACATTGCCGAAGGCCGGGAACTCGGCGACGTCACGACCTTGCGCGACCCCGCGGTGATGGCCGCGCTCACGGCCAAGGTGGGCACCGCCCGAGACAACGAGTAAGGGCGGTTCCGGTCCCCGATTCCGGACAATTCTGGCTGTCATCGGGTCGACATGACAGTTGTTTCCCGGCCGGGACCAGCTGGCCGCACCCGGGTGTGTCGACGTCGCCGGCACTGTCTAGGCTCACGTCTTCGTGAGAGCCCTCCGACGGTTCACCGTCCGTGCGCAGCTCCCCGGGCAGCTTGCTCCACTGGGGGAACTAGTCCTGAATCTTCGCTGGTCCTGGCATCCCGAGACGCTGGACCTGTTCGAGTCTGTTGATCCGGAGCTCTGGCGGGCGACGAAGGGAGACCCGGTCCGCCTGCTCGGCGAGGTGGATCATAACCGGCTGCTCGCGCTGGCCGCCGACCGCCGGTTCGTGCGCCGACTCACCGACGTCGCGGACGACCTCCAGGAGTACCTGACGGCCGATCTGTGGTATCAGCAGCGGAAGGCCGAGGGCGCCCCGTCGGCGATCGCCTACTTCTCCCCGGAGTTCGGTATCACCGAGGTGCTGCCGCAGTACTCCGGCGGCCTCGGCATCCTCGCCGGGGACCATCTCAAGACCGCGAGCGACCTCGGCGTGCCGATCATCGGCGTCGGCCTGCTCTACCGGGCCGGGTACTTCGTGCAGTCGCTGTCCCGGGACGGCTGGCAGCAGGAACGGTACCCGGGCATCGATCCGCACGGGCTCCCCCTGACCCAGCTGACCGATACGGCGGGGATGCCGGTGAAGGTGGCCGTCGGGCTGCCCGAGGGTCGCACGCTGCACGCGCAGATCTGGAAGGCGCAGGTCGGACGGGTCCCGCTGCTGCTGCTCGACTCGGACGTCGAGGACAACCAGCCGGCCGAGCGGGGGGTGACCGACCGGCTCTACGGCGGCGGAACCGACCACCGGCTGCTCCAGGAGATGCTGCTGGGCATCGGGGGTGTCCGCGCGCTGCGCGCCTACGCCGCGGTGACCGGGACTCCGGAGCCCGAGGTGTACCACACCAACGAGGGGCACGCGGGCTTCCTCGGCCTGGAGCGGATCCGGGAACTCGTCGAGAACGGGCTCAGCTTCGACGAGGCGCTCCAGGCCGCCCGCGCCGGCACACTGTTCACCACCCACACCCCTGTCCCCGCCGGCATCGACCGGTTCCCTCGCAGCCTGGTCGCCCGCCATTTCGGCGGGGACAACGGCTGGCCCGGCGTGCCGGTCGAGCGGATCATGCAGCTCGGGGTGGAGGCCGACCCCAACGTCTTCAACATGGCCCACATGGGCCTACGGCTCGCACAGCGTTCGAACGGCGTCAGCAAGCTGCACGGCATCGTCAGCCGGGAGATGTTCGCGGGGCTGTGGCCCGGCTTCGACACCGCCGAGGTCCCGATCGGCTCGGTGACCAACGGGGTGCACGCCCCGACCTGGGTGTCCCGGCCCATTATCGAGCTTGCTGACCGCGAGCCCGACCCGGGCCTGCTTTCCGACGACGCGGCCGGATTCGAGAAGATCTCCACGTTGCCCGACGAGGTCGTGTGGGCCGCCCGGCGGCAACTGCGGGAGCGCCTCGTCACCGAGGTCCGCCGCCGGCTGCGGGCCTCCTGGCTCGAGCGCGGCGCGGCACCCGGTGAGCTGGAGTGGGTGGAGTCGGTTTTCGACCCGGACATCCTCACGATCGGTTTCGCCCGGCGTGTGCCGTCCTACAAGCGGCTGACCCTCATGCTGCGGGACCGTGACCGGCTGCGCCGGCTGCTGCTGCACCCGCAGCGGCCGATCCAGATGGTCATCGCCGGCAAGGCGCACCCCGCCGACGACGGCGGCAAGCAACTCGTCCAGCAGATTGTCCAGTTCTCCGACGACCCGGCCGTGCGGTCGCGCATCGTCTTTCTCCCCGACTACGACATCGGGATGGCGCGCTTCCTGTACTCCGGATCGGACGTTTGGCTGAACAACCCGCTGCGTCCGCTGGAGGCGTGCGGCACGTCGGGGATGAAGGCCGCGCTGAACGGCTGCCTGAACCTGTCCATCCGGGACGGCTGGTGGGACGAGATGTTCGACGGCCAGAACGGCTGGGCGATCCCGACCGCGGACGGGGTCGAGGACCCCGACCGGCGCGACGACATCGAGTCCGCCGCCCTGTACGACCTGTTGGAGAACACTGTCGCCCCCCGCTTCTACGACTCGGAGCCCGGCGACGGCATCCCGCGGCGCTGGGCCGCGATGGTCAAGCACACCCTGTCGGCCCTCGGTCCTCAGGTCCTGGCCAGCCGCATGGTCCAGGAGTACGTCGAGCGCTACTACGTGCCGGCCGGTGTCTCGGCCCGGGCCGCCGCCGCCAACGGCTTCGCCGGAGCCCGGGACCTGGCCGCCTGGAAGAGCCGGGTGCATGCCGCGTGGCCCGGGGTCCGCGTGCTCAACGTCGACTCCGCTGGTCTCGGTGACACCCCTCAGGTGGGCCAGTCGCTGGTGGTGCGGGCCACGGTCGACCTCGGTGAGCTGGCACTCGGGGACATCGACGTCCTCGCCTCCTACGGCCGGATCGACCAGACCGACCGGATCCTGGATCCTTCGACGCTGTTCCTGCAGCCGGTTGGCGAAGGGGAGGGCGGTTACCGCTACGAGGGCACCATCCCGCTCGGGCGCACCGGACCCTTCGGTTACACGGTGCGGGTGCTGCCCCGGCACGCACTCACCGCGAGCATCGCCGAACTGGGCCTGGTCACCAATCCTTAGGGGTCCCCACACCGCGGGGAAGCCGCCGTGCCGGGGGGATGGGCTCGTAGGACGAGCACGCTGTGGCCCAGCACGGTCAGGGACTCGCCGCCGACGTAGCTGGTTCCCGGTACCGCGACGGTCGCCGGGAATCCGGCAAGATCGTCGTCGGCGGTATTGAGCAGCAGGTCGTGGCGGGCCGCCCAGGGAGCACCGGGCAGGGTGACGACGGTGTCGCCGCGATCCGGGTGGAACACGTACACCAGGCCAGCGCCGTGGGCCGGTAGATCGTGCGTTCCCCGCCCGCCGGCAGGATCCTCATCGACGGGGCTGCCGGCGACGGGGCTGCCGGCGACATGGGCCACGAGCGTCTCGACCTGCGGGGCGTTCCAGTCCGCCACCGACATCACCGCCCCGTCCGCACGGAACCAGGTGATGTCCGCGAGTCGCCCGGGTGCCGACTGGCCGCCGTGGAAGAACCGCCCGCGGCGCAGCACGGGTTCGGCGGAACGCAGTGCCGCCAACCCGCCCACCAGCCGACACAGCGCCGGGTCGGGGCCGGCCGGGTCGGGGTAGGCGTGGTCCGGCTCCGCGACGTCCTCCGGTCCGGTGACGCCTTCCGGTCCGGTGACGTCCTCCGGTCCGGTGACGCCTTCCGGTCCGGTGACGCCTTCCGGTCCGGTGACGTCCTCCGGTCCCACGAGGTCGGTCGGCCAGTCGAGCCAGGACACCGCGTTGTCCTGGCAGTAGGCGTTGTTGTTGCCGCCCTGCGAGCGACCGAACTCGTCGCCGGCGAGCAGCATCGGGACGCCCGTGGACAGCAGCAGCGTCGTGATCAGTCCCCGGCGCACCCGGCGGCGGATGGCCAGGATCGCCGGGTCGTCGGTCGCACCCTCCATCCCGTGGTTCGCCGAGCGGTTGTCCGCCTCGCCGTCCCGGTTGCCCTCGCCGTTGTCCTCGTTGTGCTTCTCGTTGTAGGAGACCAGATCGGCCAGGGGAAAGCCGTCGTGGGCGGTGACGAAGTTGATCGATGCCCAGGGGCGTCGGCCGCCGTGCTCGAACAGGTCCGACGAGCCGGACACCCGATAGCCCAGATCGGCGACGCCGCTGGTGTACCTGTTCCACACGTCGCGCACGGTGTCACGGAACCGCCCGTTCCACTCCGCCCAGGGTGCCGGGAACCCCCCCACCTGGTATCCGCCCCAGCCGACGTCCCACGGCTCGGCGATCAGCTTCACCGTGGCGAGGATCGGGTCGGCGTGGATGGCGGTCAGCAGGCTTGCCGCGGGGTCGAAGGCGTCGGGATTGCGGGCGAGCGCGGTGGCGAGATCGAACCGGAACCCGTCGACGCCCATCTCCGTCACCCAGTACCGCAGCGAGTCGCAGATCAGCCGCACGACGTGCGGTGAGGACGTGTTGAGGGTGTTGCCGCAGCCGGTCACGTCACGGTAGCGCCGGGGATCCATCGGCTCTACCCGGTAATAGGTCGTGTTGTCCAGGCCACGCAGGGACAGCGTCGGGCCCCGCTCGCTGCCCTCGGCGCTGTGGTTGTAGACGACGTCGAGTATCACCTCAATGCCGACGGCGTGCAGGGCTGCGACCATCGCCTGGAATTCGCCGATCGGATCGTCAGTGGCCGCGTACCCGGCATGAGGGGCGAAGAAGGCCAGGGTGTTGTAAGCCCAGTAGTTGATTTTTCCGCGCTCGAGCAGGGCCGGTTCGGAGACCGAGGTGTGCACCGGCAGCAGTTCGATCGCGGTGACGCCGAGCCGGCGCAGGTGCGCCAGGACGCTCGGGTGGCCGAGCCCGGCGTATGTCCCGCGTAACCGTGGCGGCAGGTCCGGGTGACGTTTCGTGAGCCCGCGTACGTGCGCCTCGTAGATGATCGTGTCCGACCAGGGGATGGTGGGCCGGTTGTCCGCCGGGTGTACGCCGTGACCCGTCAAACCGCCACTCCCGGATCCGGGGTCCCCGATCCCGGGGTCCCCGAATCCGGACTCCCTGGTCCCGGCGGAGCCCCGCTGCGCCCGCCCGGGCCCGGTCACGACGCAGCGGGGCACGAAAGGTGCGGAGTCCCGCGGGTCCGGTTCGAAGCCGTAGGGGTCGCCGCCACCGAACCCGTAGATCGCCGGGTCCGTGCGCAGCGTCCCGGCTACCGATCGGGTGTAGGGGTCGACCAGCAGCTTCGCCGGGTTGTACCGCTGGCCCCGCTCCGGGTCATAGGGACCGTGTGCCCGCAGGCCGTAACGCTGACCGGGGCGGACGCCAGCCAGATAGCCGTGCCACACCCCGCCGTCACGCTCCGGAAGTCGATGGCGTGTCTCGCGGCCGTCGGCATCGAACAGGCAGAAGTCGACCGCCTCGGCCCCGGGGGCGACGACGGCGATGTTCACCCCGGACCCGTCCCAGGTCACGCCCAGTGGCACCGCGCACCCCGGCGCGAGCCCGGAGGCGGTCGGCGCCGGTACGCCCGGGGATGCCGCTATGTCCGGTGAGACGGTGGTCTTCACGGTGTCGGACACCTTGGCGACGCTAACCGATCCCCTTCTCCGGAGCACGGGAAACACGGTGGCCGTGGAACAGGCCGGGGATGACGTCAAAAGAAGGGGGACGGCTGCGCGGACGGGGACGGCTGCTAGGGCGCAGGGGTGGCGTGGACCCCCCCTACGTCCGGCCTCGACTGGCCGCGTACAAGGCTGTGGCCCACGTCGCACTCAACCAGGCAGATGAAGCCCGGTCAGCCCTGACGTGAAGCCCGGTCAGCCCTGACGGTGATGCAAACGAGCCGGACAACCCTGCCGCCCTATCCCGCCGCCGCGGCCTGGGAGGAGAGCGAGGAACTGATCTGGGCGGCTATGGCCCTGGCTGAACTTGGCGATTCCTCCGAAGTTCAGCCTCGCGTCACCGAAGCCCTGTCGGGCCTACCGACTCTCTCTCACCAGGCTCGCGCGAATGCCCTGTTCGCGGGGGCGCACGCCCAAGTAGACGATCCGGCGGCAGCGGCAGCGGGAGGACTCGCCGCGCTCGACGCGAACGCGGCGTGGCCATCCGCATCGGTCGTCGGCAGGGTGCGTCGGCTATCTGTGGCACTTCCGTCCGGGCCGGGCGCGCCTGCCGAGGTAGTCAAGTTGCGCCGAGCTCTCAGCACCGCACCCCCGCACGTTGCGGATAACGCCGCCGTCTGACCTTCCCGAGCCTGGTGTGCTACGCCGGACGCACGGTTACAGTTCCGGCGGTCCTGGTACCGACGTGGGTGTTCCGCCGCTACCGTTGATGCGGGTAGGGATCGATGGGAGACGGAGAGCAACAGGAGGCGGCGTGGTGCAAAGACCTAAGCACCGGGATAAACGGGGTAACACGTCCGGCGGATCAAGCACCGGGCGTTCCGGGACGAAGCGCGGCGGGACAAAAAACACCGCCGACCCGGACGACATGGTCAACCAAGGCCCACTCACCTGCCCGACGTGCGGCGGCTCCGGGCGGGCCGGCCGCCCGACCGCTGAACTCGACGCGGACGGCATGTTCGACGGTCAAGGTAAGGACAAGTGCACCAGCTGCGACGGCACCGGGAAGCAGAAAAGGTGAGTGATGAGCCGTGATGAGCCGTCAGCCCAGGACAACACCCCCGAGGGGCCAGACGTGATCATTCTGGAGTGTCCGAAGTGCCGGCGCGCCCAGGCACAGGCCCGCGCGAACGCCCGGAAGGGCAATCGGGACCGGGACGGCCTCCCGAATCTCAACCTCCAGGCGGTCCCTGACCGCTGCCCCCACTACCGGGACGTCTGGACGCCTGGGATGGGCCCCGGTTCCGATCCGCTGCCGCCGCCGGGCACGCCGGAGGAGCGCCGCCAAGGCCCGGTCTGACCGGGCCCGGAAGTCGCGCGAGGAGGTTCAGCGACTCCCGGCGGCGATCTCGGCCCGGACCCGCGCGACGAACGCCGCCAGCACCTGTTCGCCCGCGAGCACCCCGGCCGCGGCGGTGACGGTGACATTCGGGCCCGACCAGCCCAGCTCGTGCAGCTCACCGTGGGCCGGACGGATGGCGTGGTCGGCCGCCGCGAGCATCGGGACGTCGAGCACAGAGTCCCCCGCGGCCAGCAGCCGGGCGGTACCGGCACGGCGGGCGACCTCGACCACCGCGCGCTGCTTGGTCAGGACCGATGGGACGAAGTACACCTTCCGCCCCTGCACCGACATCGCCCAGCCCGCGGCCCGCGCCGTCTCGGCCTCCCCGGTCAGGTCGGGAATGCCAGCGCGGTCGTGGGCGACGAGGTAGACGAACAACCCGTCGGCGACCCGCACGAGCCGGGCCCAGCCGCCGGCGGCGGACCGCTCGGCGAGCGCCACCATCTCCGCCAGGGGGGCGCAGGCGGCGGCGGCCTCGGCAGCCACGTCCGCCGCCCAGGCCGGATCGGGAACCCCGTCGACCAGCAGGTGCCCGCCGTTGGCCGCGATCGCGTAGCGCGGCCGGACCCCGAGCTCGACCCGCGCGTACTGGGCGAGGGTGCGGGTGGTGACCGGGACGAGGACGGCGAGGTCGTGCAACTCGGCGAGCAGGGCCAGCGACCGCGCCGTCGCGAACGAGATCGGCGCTCCGTCGAGGCGTTCGACCTCGACGAGCTCCGGTGCGGGCCGGTCGTCGGCCAGCAGCAGCGAGTGCCGGGAAAAGATCAGCGTCTTGTCCAGGTCGCAGGCCAGCAGATGACGCGGCCCGGACGCGGCGGACGGACCGGCCGTCACGGGGGACGAGTCGGCCGTCACAGGACGTCCGGGCGCCAGCGCGCGTTCGGGGTGTGGAAGACCGGTGCCGCGCCGACCGGGCGGACCAGCCCCACACAGGAGAATGGCAGGTCCGCCAGCTCCTGGACCTCGACGTCGCGGTCGGCGGCCAGGGCCAGCACGTGCGTCAGCTCGTCGAGCCGGTCGGGGGCGACGAGGATGCGCCAGGGCACCCGGCGCAGCAGGACCCGGGTCGTCTCCCCCACCCCCGGCTTCACCATGACCACGTCGGGGATGTCGAACGCGGCCGCGATGCGCTCCACCGCCGCCCAGCCCGCCCAGGTCGGACTGCGGTCGGCGGCCCACAGCCGCGGCCAGGTCTCGGCGACCTCGTCGGCCACCTCGGGGAAGTGGGCCGCCACCGTCTCGACGAAGTGCCGGGACAGATCGTGCGCCGCGAGTTCGGCGTAGTACTTCGCACCGTGGAAGTCATCAGGACCGATGTGCTCGGCGTTGAGGACGGTCCGGCTGACCAGCCCGCTCACCGTCGAGTTCAAGCAGGCGCTCGGGATGAGGAAGTCGTCGCGGGTCCCGTAGAGCGGCACGCACCGAGCCGGGTCGGCCAGCACGGCGAGGGTGTCGTCCAGCCCGAGCCGGGCCACCGCGTCGGTCAGCACCCGGGTCATCACCCCCTTGCCGGTCCAGCCGTCGACGAACTGGATCACCTTCCGGTCGTGCCGGGAGGTGAGGTAGCGGATCGCGTTCAGGTCCACGCCGCGATCCTTGATCACCGAGATCGCGTAGTGCGGGGTGTCGAGCCCGTGGCGCCAGCCGTACCAGCGCCGCATCAGGATCCCCACCGGGGTACCGGCCCGGGCGATCGAGGCCAGGACCGGCTCGGGCTTGGTGACCCGTACGAGCTCCGCCACGAGGCCGGTGGCGAGCGCGACCCGGCGGGCCGACCGGTCCAGCGCCCGGTGGTAGAGCTCCAGGTAACCGGCGTCGGGTTGGTACTCGACCGGCAGGTCCTCGGAGTAGTGCCGGCCGGCCTGCATGGCCTCCTCACGGTCCTCGGTGGGCCGCTCCAGGGCGACCGCGCTGAGGTCGGTCAGCAGGAAGGTCACGTCCGCCGGATCGTATGAACCCGAGCCGACGGTGCCGGTGAGCGCGGGATCCACCGCGCCGATCCCGCTCACCGGGCATCCCCGGGCGCACCGGTGAGCGGTCCGGCGGCGGGCGGCGCACCGGTCGGTCGAGGGGACGGCCGGTAGGAGGGCTGGTAGGAGGGCAGTGTCAGCACCGTGACCGGAGCGCATCGGCGTAGCTGAGTAAGCATGCCGTGGAGGCCGGTATCCGCACGGGGAGAGCTCCGGTCCGCCCCCGGGGCGACGTCCGGGACAGAGTCGACGACCCGGACAGAGTCGACGACCACCACGATGTCGTCGTACATCCCGGGCCGGACGTTGTAGACGTGGCTGGCCCGGCCCGGGTCGTCCGGCGCGGGAAAGGTGAGGGCGGCGCGGATGGCGTAGCCGTCGACGTCGACGGGGTGGACCGGCGAACGCGTCGTGGACTGGTAGCGGATCTCACCCGGACTCGTCCGGGCCAGCGCGTCCGCTATCCGCATCGGCGTGTACATCAGTTCCTCCGTCCCGAGCACGAGCGTGCGACCCGCGGGCCGGGTCAGCGCGGCCAGTACCGTCGCGGCGACCGGCGGCACGACCTCGTCGAGGCGGTGGCGGTCGGTCGGCGACCAGCGATGACGGCCACCGTCAGGCAGGTCGGACGGCCAGTCGGCCACCAGCCGGCGGACCGGGTGGGCCACCAGCGCCCCCGTCGCCCGCGCCGCGTCCCGACCGCCCGCGCCCCCGGCGAACCGGGCGCGGATCCGCGCGGCCCGGTCCGCGATCTCGGCCGGCACGGTGACGGTGGCCGTGAGCGGGGCGACGACATCCAGCCGGACCCCGAGCTCGTCGGCGAGATCGGCGAACGCGGCCCGGGCCGCGGGCGGACGGGCGTCGAGCAGCGTGGCAACCACGTAGTGCTCGCGCGGGGCGTGGGCCTGCAGGATCCGGATCGTGCCGAGGGCGGTACGCCCGGTCGACAGCTCGTCGTCGACGAGCACGATCGGCGCGCCGCACCGCAGGATCTCGCGGTCCTCGGGCATCAGCCAGTGGTGGGTCGCGTGGGAATGGGACTCCACGAACTCGAGGATCGGCGTGACACCGGGCAGCGGCCGCCGGGTGGTGTGCAGGTAGTGGCTCGCCGGGAGACCGTCGGCGACCGCGTGCCCCAAGGCCGTCGCGGTCTCGCAGTAACCGATCACGATCGGGCCGGTCCGCGGGCCCCCGGGCTGCTCGGCCGACGAACCCTGCACCGGCGGGTCCGCAACCCGCGGGTCCGCAACCCGCTTTCCGGCCTCCTCGAAGCCGGGCAGTGCCCGGACCAGCGCGGCAACCCCGGCCCCGGCCGCGAGCGCCTCGGCCGGTGCCACCGGCAGATGCTTGCCGAGCACCCGGCTGACCAACAGGTGCGCCCGGCGTGGGTTGCGGCGCAGGGCGAGTCCCACCAGGGCGTGCAACCCCTGGCCCGCCACGTCCGCGGTGACCTGGACATCAAGGCCCAGCTCGGTCCACAGCCACATCCCCGCGGGGGCGGCCGCTGGGCCGCGGGCGGGCGCGGGCGCGGGCGGGTGAGGGATGGGCGCGCCGGTGGGGGCGTCCGTCCCCGCCGTCGCCGTCATCGGGCATTCCACTGGTCGAAACGACCGTGCGTCGCCGCCAGCACCTCGACGAAGGTGTCGCCCTCGCGCAGGACACCGAACGCGCGCGCCCGGCGGATCACCACCTCGGCCCAGGCCCGGTGCGGACGCAGCTCGTTCATCTTGTTCGCGTAGCTGCTCGGCCGTACCCCGCCGGCATCCCCGTCAAGGACGGTCTCGGCATCGGTGTACTCCTCCTGGGTGACGACGTGCAGCGCGTGCACGGCGGGCACGTGGCTGGGGTGGATCACCGTCTTGCCGATCAGGCCGTTGGCCTTGTCCAGAACAACCTCCCGGATCAGCCGGTCGAGGTCCGCGGAGACCAGTTCGCTGCGCATCCGGATCGCTTCCTCCCCGCCGTCGACGCGGTCCGCCTGCGCGAACGGGGTCACCCGCAGCGAGCTGACGAAGAGCCGTTCCGGCTGGGCGAAGTACTCCCACACCGGTCCGGTCACGACGTGGTCACCGCCCCGCGCGCAGATGTTCACGATGTCGGCGATGCAGTCCCGGACGACGGCGATGTCGTAGATCGTCAGGTCGCGGTCACGGCGCAGCCCGAACAGCCCGCACAGGTCCGTCGCACCGAGCCGGATCGCCAGCACCTGGTCGGCGTGCTTGTCGACCAGCCGCCGGACCGCCGACAACGCCTCCACCCGGGTCTCCCGGTTGATGATCTGCGGGCTCTCCAGCACCGGCATAGTCCACAGCGGACGACCAACCGTCTCGGAGGCCCGCAGCACCGCCTCCATCGCCGCCTCGCCACCCTCCTCGGCGAACTTGGGCAGCACGAACCCGGCGAGACACCCGACTCCGGCCGGCCCGAGCCGGTCGACAAGATCCGGGATCTGCCCGACCGCGCGGACCCGGACGAACAGCAGCGGCATCGCGCCCGCGGCCCAGGGGGGCTCCGCCGCGAGCGCGCGCAACGCGGCGACGACGTTGGCCTCGGCTGCGGCCACCTCGGTGTCGGCGATGGAGTCCTCCAGACAGAGAACCATCGAGGTCACCCCCGCCGCGGTCTGTCTGCACACGTCCGATGCCAACCGGGGGCGCGTCCCCGGGGCGTAGAGGGTCGCGCCGAGCGCGGTGGCCAGCAGATGACGATCATCATTCACGGTGATGTCCTCCGGCGGCCGGAGGAACAGCGCGTCAACCGTCTCGGGGCCTAGAAAGGCGAAGTGGCGCAAGCAGCGTTCTCCTCGTCGAAGGCAGGGGCGTCGTTCGACGAGCATCCCGAAACGGTGCGCGCCGACCGAAGCCGGCAAGATCGTGAAACGTTGCCTCTCGGTGACGGTACCTGGCGAAAGGCATCCGACGACAGCCCGCGGGAACTGACAGCCAGCCGACACACGGCGGCCATCTCGGCGCCATCTACGGGGCGCCGATCTGCGGCGCAGCGTCCGCGAGCGGCCAGCCACCAGCCGGCAGCGGGCGGCAGCGGGCGGCGCCCGCCGGCCTGATCGGGAACGGGTGGTCCGGGAACGGATGACCCGGGAACGGGTGGTGGGCCGCGGAAGGCTGTGTCGCCCGCGGCCCACCACTCCCGGCCGACCCTCGATCGACCCCCACTAATGCGACTAACTGGCGCCGGATCCGAAGAGCTTCTTGTACATGGCGGCCGCCTTCGGGTTCTGACCGCCGTTCGTGATGGTCGAGCAGACGTTTCCGGGAGTGGGGTCGCTGAAGTAGGCGTCGTATCCCATCACGTCGCTGGCCGCCTTGAAGGTGTCGAACATCTTCTGGATGTAGAAGGGATTGTCGCCACCGCCGTCACCGCTGCAGGAGGCCACCCCCCATTCCCCGACGCCGACCTTCTTCCCGTGTTCCCGGGCGAACCTGATCACGTAGCACAGGCCGTTGACGTCCTCGCACTGCTTGTTCCACGTCGCCTCGTCCTTCGACGGGGGGAAGTGGTCGTAGGCGTCGATGCCGACATAGTCCACGTACTCGTCGCCGGGGTAGGCGCCCCAGGGACTGTTGCCGCTGGGTACCGGGGAGGCGTGCGCGTTGAAGGTCCAGTCGATCTTGACTTCGGAGTCGGTGGACCGGATGGCGGTCGCGATTTTCCGGAAACAGTCCCGGAACACCGTCGGGTCGGCGTCCGTATGCCAGTACATGAACGTTCCGTTGAACTCCCAGCCGATCCGGATGATGGAGTCCGCCCGGCCGTGCGCCACGAGGAAGCTGCCGAGCTTCTTCCATTCGGAGTCGTACTCGCCTCGGGCACAGGCGGCGTTGTCGCCCTGGCCCTTGGGGAATGTCGGCTGGCTGATCAGCAGCTTGCCCTGGAAACCCTTGAAGAGATCCACCGGCCAGGCCGGCTCCACCAGCCCGCCCCAACCCTGGTCGCGGCTCGTGTAGACGTGGACGATGTCGTTCGGCCGGCCGCGCCAGTCACCGAACTCGACGAGCTGCGCGAGCTGATGCGACTGGAACCCCGACAGCCACGGCAGGCCCGACCTCGTCCCACCGGCGCCGGTGCCCGTCGATCCCGTACCGGGGGTCGGTCTCGACCCGGACGGGGTCGCGGTCGGCGTTGCGGTCGGCGTTGCGGTTCTCCTGGTGAGGGCGGTCGAGCTGGCGCTCGCGGACGGCGCGGGGGACGGCGACGCGGACGCCGAACCGGCGGCGGACGGGGACGGCGCGGGCGAGACGGCCGGGCTCGGCGAGGTGCCCGCGGACGTGTCCTGCTGCCTGGGAGACGGCGATGTCGAGGGCGCCGTCTTCACCACCGGTTCATCGGGAAGAGCCGGAGCGGCCTGGAACGCCCGGGCGGCCGCCTCCGGTCCGGTCACATCAAGAGCGTCGGTCGCCGTGGCCGTGCCCTGGGTGGCCTTGACGTTGACGGTTCCCGCGAAGTCCGCCGGCACCCGGAAGCCGAGGATGAAACGGCCGTCGGCGTCCGCCCGGGTGAGCGCGCTGCCGCCCAGCTTGGCCGTCTCCGCCACGACGGTGACATCATCACCCGCGGTAAAACTGCGGCCACCGACGAGCACGATGTCCTGGTCGAAAAGGACGAGGGTGATCCGGCTGCGCGCCTGCGGGCTCAGCGTGGTGAGTGGAACGCCCTGCGCGCGGCCACTGCCCGCGTCGCCCCCCGCCCGGCTGGATCCGCTCGTCGCGGATGGCGACACGGCCGGAGTCGGCGACGGTGACTTTCCCGCGGCGCGGGCCAGCGGGGTGACCGCCTGGAGGAGACCCACCACGAACACGGCTATCAGGCCGATCCGGGCTCCGGTCCGGACCCGGCGCTGGGTGTGGATCCGGCCGCTGCGGGGTCGTCGATGGGCTGAGGGAATCGGCTGGCCGACCGGAGGGGCGGGTCGGCCGCGGATGATCGAGGCCATGCTCGCGCGCTGCCTTTCGGTGTTGGCGTGACATGCTCCCGTCGGATCACCCGGCGCGCGACGGCGGAGCATGGCCGGACCACGACCCACGATGGGGCGTCCCCTCCGAGCGGACCGCTCGCACGGCAACCGCTCAGCGCTCCACCGGACTCGACCCGTGCCTCACCAGGCGAGTCGACCGGGCACCGTCAGGTGCCCGTCCGTGAACCCAACCGTCTCCGACCTCGCAGCCGGAACGATTCGACAGGTGCTCCACCCAGGTAACCGATACACACCTGGGCGGTACTGGGACTAGGAGTGATGAGGCCAATCGTAAACGGCGCATCCCAGCCAAGGAACAGCACCCTCATGAATACTTTCCGTAGTAGCGCATATGTTGTAGATCTGGTGCCACAAAACCCGAGGTAACCGCCATAAATCAACGGAAGAACAAGAAGAAATGAGCCGAAGCGGACCACGGAGAGCACATCCACCTGGGATCGCTCCGGATCATCGAATGACCAGTGCGTCGTCCGGTGGTTGGGTGATGGTCCATCCAGTCGGGTGCACCAGCGCAGGCAACAGCCGGACTCCCCAGGGCAGCTGGGCGCCGTCCAGGGTGACGTCGATGGTCCGGGTGCCGGCCTGGTCCACAGCGGCGAGCCGAGACAGCTCGTGGGCCTCCGCGGCAGCCCGCGGCGGTACGGTTCCCGGCCGCGCGAACAGAATCAGATCTCCGGCCGGACCGGTGGTGTGCACCTGTACCCGTAGGGTGCGCCGCCGCCAGCCGGACCTGCTCACGGTGTAGGTGACGGTCGGCTGGACGGCCGGAGCCTGCGGCGGCGTGGGGCCGGTGGACGAACCCGCCGTCGGGCCCGACGGCGGGTTCGTCTGCGCCTCCGACGCGTGCTCCGGCACCGGGCGGAGGGGGCCGGTGGCCAGGGGCTGCGGGTAGGTGCCCGTCGCCGCGGGCAACGGCACAGCACCCGTCGCCGCAGGCAACGGATAGCCCCCGGTGCGGGGCTGGGTCGGCCCACCCGGCGGCTGCATCGTGATCGGGTCGGCGACGGTACCAACCACCGGCCGGCCCGAGACCACGCCAGCCGAGACCACGCCAGCCGAGACCACGCCAGCCGAGCCTCCCGGGCTGCTCCCGGACGCCGCCGGCATCGGGGGTGGATCAGGACGCGTCGCGGGGCGCGCCAGCACCGAGACGCCGGCCGCGACCACCCGGGCCACGCCCCCCGACCGGTACACCGGGTAGCAGGCCACGTGGTAAGCCCACCCGTCCCGCGGCGCGGCGAGATGCCAGCCGCCCTTGATCTCCAGACTGGTATTGGTGACCTTGGCGCTCGCGGCGTAGGGATCATCCGGTCCGGTCGGCGGTTGGTCACGGCGCCACAGCACCCGCGCCTCGGTGACCCCCGGTGGCAGCTGGAAGGACAGCACGATCGAGTCGCCTCGATCGTCGGCGCGCAGATCCCGCACGGGTTCGATGGCGAGGTGACACACGGCCCGGCCGACGACGGCCGTCCCGCCATGGACCGTCAGCGGCGTGTAGATGACCTCGCCGACCTGTGCCACCTCGCTGACCTGCCCGGAACGGCTCAGCCCCACAAGACGTGACGAATCGGGGATGGCGGCGAGCGACACGTCGCAGCCTTCCGGCCCGATGCCGATCATCGGCAGGGGCCCCGACCCCGGGTAGGGCCACGGGCCGGTGCTGGTCGCGTGAGCGGTGCTGGTCACGTGGGTGATGGCGGCGGGGACGGCCGGCGGCTGCGGCACCGGGGTCGCGTAGATCCGCACCTCCCAGCCGGGCGGCGGCGTCCAGCGCAACGTGGTCCGCCCGGCGGCGGTGGCCGCCGTGAGGTCATGGACGGGCCGCGGGCGGGCGGCCACCTCCAGCGTCACCTCGGCTCCGGGGGTCCGGGCCGGGTGTCCCCGCGCGTCCTGGTACTCGACGAAGACGTGGTAACGATAGGTCACGCCGACGACGACATCGGTGTCGTGGAAGAGGCCGCCGGTGCCCCGCGCCCGCCGGGGCGGCTGGCTGACCGCGGCGGGCGGTGCCACCGTCCGCTCCACTGTCACGGCGGCCAGCGCCCCGCCGAGGCTCCAGTCCAGGCGGATCCCGGCGGCGGTGCGCTCGGCCCGCAGGTCGGTGATGTCCCGGGTGAAGACGAGCGGGGCGGTCTCCACCGGCGTGGAACGGCGCTCACCGCAGAGGGCAGTCACCTCGTATCGCACCGGAGTCCAGGCGGGAGCGCCGGCATCGCACAGCTCCGTCGAGCGGGTGGTACCGAGGCTGCTCCGCCCCGGGGCCACCCCCTGGCCGTCGCCAGCTTCCACGGGCACGACGCGTTCCACCCGGTAGGAGACCGGGCCCCCGACCGAGGGCGAAGCGCGCCACCACAGCTGCACCGAACCGTCGGGGCCCGGCACCGCGGTCAGGTCGGACGGCGGGGAGAGCGGCAGAGCCGCCATCGCCGCGAGCGCCTCCCGGTTGTCCGCCGCCGTCGCGAGGACCGCGGCGAGGGCGGCCTCCTGGTCCTCGGGTGGTAGCGCGCGCGCCGCCTCGACCCGCCGGCGGATCACCGCCTGGGCGGCAATGAGCTCGGCCAGCACCTCGGCCGGTTTCCGGCCGTCGGGGCCGGGGACGTCGGCGGCCTGTGCCGCGAGCCACCGGGCATCGGCAAGCGCCGCATCCGCCCGGCACGCCGCGCGGGCCTCGGTGAGTGCCCGCCAACCGGCGTCCGCGGCGCCCAGCGCGGCGGAGACCCGGGCTCCCAGTTCCTCCGCCGTCCCGGCGACCGGTCCACCGACGGCGGCCAGCACCGGATGGGCGGTCGTGAGGATCTCGCCGGCCTGGCGGGGATGACCGCCCTCCAGGGCGCGACGCACCGCGACGAGCGCATCGGCCGCCTCCCTGGCCTGGCGCAGGCTGTGCCCGCAGTGCCGGCAGACGACCGCCGCCGCCTCGGTCATCGATCCGCAGGACGGGCAGGTGGTGTAGAGGTCGGTGTCGCAGTACCGGCAGTGCCGCACGGACCCGGCCGCCTCCGGCCGGCCGCATCCCGGGCATACCACGTAGTCGACGACCCCGCCGACGTTCACCGCGGCGCCGAGCTCCCGAGCCGCCTCCAGGACGACGGACTTCGCCTGAGCCGCGGTCAGTCCGCGCCCGGTCGCGAGCGCCGCCCGGACGAGACCCTCGAAGGCGACCGCGGTGAGCTCGCCGTCGAGCACGACGTGTTCCTCGACCGCGGGCCGCAGCTCGTCCACGGCGTCCGCCATCAGCCCAACGGTGTACGCGGCGGGGTCGCCCTCGATCAACCGGGCGGAGACGAGGGCGAGCAGGTCCGCGGTGACCGTCTTCTCCCGGTCATGGGGACGGTGGTGGTTGCCCGCCACCATCGCGGCGTACGCGGCCCGCAGCCGCTCCGGTGAGGCGTCCGGGGCCAGCCCCAGGAAGGCCCACAGCGACGCCGTCGAGACCCGGTCCCCGCCGCGCAGGGCGCGCAGCTCGCCGAGCCGTTCGGAGATCTGCCGGCGGACCTCGGCCGGCAGCGGTTCGACGCCCCCGCCGACGGCGTCGATGATGATCTGCTCCCGGCTCAGGCGGGCGTCGAACTCCTCGACCGTCACCCCCGCGGCGACGGCGAGGCGGCGCAGGCCGTCCACCCGGGATGCCGGGATGCCGCCGAAACGCTCCCGGACGGTGGCGAGATAGCCGTCGACCTTGGCGAGACGCTCGGCGTCACCGCTACGCCGGGCTGCCAGCACCCGGGCGCGGACCCGTTCCCGGGAGTCCGCGTCCCGCAGCGGCTCCTCCCATTCCGCCCGCCGACGGACAAGCTCGGCGGCGAGGGTCGCGTACTTCGCCGAGTTGCGTTCCCGCTGCAGGAAGGCGAGCACCCGCACCAGGTGCGCCCCGACGTCGGAGTCGGTGTACGCCACCGTCGGATCGAGACCCGCGAGGAGGAACGGGTCGGCGGTGTCCAGGGAGGCGCGGGCCCGCAGCGGCGCCAGCACCCGCTGGCGATAGCCGCTGCCGTCGAACGCCGCGCTCACCGATCCACCTTCGTCCCACGTGCCCACCGTGCCCACCGTGCCCGCCATGCCCGCCGGGAACCGGCCGGCGGCCCGTCGTCAGGCGCCGATCGTGGAGCGGCCGTCGACCACTCCACACCTGAGAGTACGAAGCCGCGCCTCGGCGCGGGCCGCGGACGCCAGGTTGGCGCCGCCCGCACGCACTGCGCGCACCCACGTCCCCGCGAGGCCTGGAGGGTGCTCCACCGGACGCGGTGCCTGGTCAGGCTGAACCCTATCCACTCCGGCGTCGGCCGCCGCGGGCCGGAACACTCGTGCGGGAACACTCGTGGGGGAGGCCGAATGGCCCGGCACCGGCATCGATCCACGGCGAGGTCCGATCCGCCGCGGGGTCCGATCCGCCGCGGGGTCCGATCCGCCGCGGGGTCTCAGTCCCGCTGCTTGAGCAGGCTGACCTTCGCCGACTCGACGGCCCGCATCTCCTCCGAGCCGACCCCGGCGCGCACCTCGAGCACCAAGGGGGTGGCCGCGCCCTCGTGCGAGGCGGTGACCTGGATCGTCTGGTCCCCGCCCATCGTGAAGGTCACCTCAACGGGGGTGCCCAACGGGTGGCCAGGCGGAATCCCGCTGATGGAGCCGGCGACGATCACCTTGTTGTCGTCGATCGCCGTGGACTCGGCGGTGGTGCCCTGCTCGAAGACCCGGATGTCCACCTCGGCCTGATCGTCGACGACGGTGTAGAAGGTCCGGGTGACGGCGATAGGCAGCGGGTCGTTCTGGTGGGCGAGGAAGGCCGCGACCGGTGTGCCCCGGTCCTCGGCGAAGATCCCGAAGCCACGTGACGTGACGTTCGTCACTTTCGTGCGGACGAGATCGACCACGGAGGCGGTCGAGAGTCCCGCCTCCTCGGCGCTGGCTGCGGCCGCCTTCTCCACGTCCACGGCGTCGGCTGCGGCGAGTTCCTGGTCGGGACGTAGATGCCCGCTGGCGACCAGGTCCGCGTGGACCTCGCGCTCCAGTGCCTTCTTCTGCCCGTACACCGCGGCGCCCTTGGCGACGGCGAGATCGGGATCGGCAAGCCGAGAGGTGAGCCCGAAGGACTCCTGCAGCCGGCGGGCCACCGCCGGTGTCTTGCTCATGCCCCCCACCAGCAGGCACAAGTCGATCTTCTCGACACCCTTCTCCCGGGCTCGCGCCAGCACCGAGCCGGTCAGGTCGATGGTGCGCCGCAGCAGCGGGCCGGTGATCTCCTCGAAGACGGTCCGGGTCACCGGCACGCTTGTGCGCCTGCCGTTGTGCACGACCAGCACGTCGACGCTGTCCCGGCCGGACAACGCCAGCTTCGCGTCCTCGGCCGCGGCCAGCAGCTCCTGCTCGTCGTAGACGTCGTCGAGCGGGTCGCCCGCGTCGGGCTGCGCCTCGGTGAACTTCTGCGCCAGGTAGCGGACGAGTTCGTTGTCCCAGTCCGCACCGCCCAGCTCGTGGTCGCCATCCGTGGCGACCACGGTGATCGCGCCCTCGCTCAGCCTGATGACCGTGGTGTCGAATGTGCCACCGCCGAGGTCGTAGACCAGCACGGTCGACTCCTCGGCCCCGTCCTGGCCGAATCCGTAGGCGAAGGCGGCGGCGGTCGGCTCGTTGATGATGTCGACCACGTTGAGGCCGGCGAGCTCGCCGGCCAGCTTCGTCGCCTTGCGCTCCTCGTCACCGAAGTACGCGGGCACGGTGATCACTACATCGGTGACCGGGACACTGGTCGCGCGTTCGGCGTCCGCAGCGAGCGCCTTGAGCACCAGGCTCGACACCGCGGCGGCGCTGTACTCCTCGTCATGCGCCACGAACCGCCAGTCCGACGCGCCCATGTGCCGCTTGACCAGCCGGGCGACATCGTCGGGACGGATGCGAGCCTGGCGCTTGGCCTGGGTTCCCACCACGAAAGAGGTTGGGCCCTCCGCCCCAGTGTCGAACAGGACGACCGAAGGCGTCGTCGGCTGGGACTCGATGTTGCGGATCACTTCCGGTCGGCCGTACTCGTCGACCTGGGCAATGCAGGAGTAGGTCGTGCCCAGGTCGATCCCGAACACCTTGGTGCCTGCCACCGTCTAATTCTTCCCTTCACAAGCCTCGTACCTCCGCGGCTCAGCGCGATCGGTAGACCTCGGTCTCCGCCGGTCGGACGACCGTGGTCTCGCCGCGGACGAAACCCGGACGAACGGTACGAGCGATCGTCCCGTCCCGTCCCGGGTCGTCCGTCGGCACCCGACGCACCCCCAGGTGCCGCGCCGGGTCGAAGGTCCCGCCCGGCACCGCCGTGTACGGGCGGACGTCCACAGCGACATCGAGCACCTGGAGCAGCTGCTTACGCAGGATGCCGGCGACACTCTGCGGATCGTCGGCCCCCAGGCTACCCATTTGATCATGAAGTCGAATCAACCCCCGCAGAAGGGGGGCCATGGCTTCGGTAAGCTCACCACTACGTAGCCGGGCATTCTCGGCATGCAATCGGTCCACGAGTTGGGTATCGTGACGCCGTAGCCGGGCCAGCTCGTCAACGCGGCTCGCGAGGCGTTCCAGCGCCACCGCCTGGACAGCACCGATCGAACCCACCAGATCCGTCCCGCCGCCGTCAGGGCCCGGACGGTCCACGGGGCAGTCCTGATCCGCCGAACCGTCCTGAGGAACCTGATCATCCTGAGCCGCGGTGCCGCCATGGTCGACCGGGCCGCGCTCCGCATCCCGTTGATCCGGGCCCGTCGGAGACCGTGTCGGCGTCGCCGGTCCGGCGTGCTCGGCGCGCTCGGATGCCACGGCCGACTCCGGCTCGTCGGGCCGGACCTCGTCGGGCCGGACCTCGTCGGGCCGGACCTCGTCGGGCCGGACCTCGTCGGGCCGGACCTCATCAGGCCAGACCTCATCAGGCCGGACCTCATCAGGCCGGACCTCATCAGGCCGGACCTCATCAGGCCGGACCTCATCAGGCCGGATGTCCTCAGGGCCACCCGCCCCGCGGTCCCCGGCCTCGGGACCGGTCTCGCGCCACTCAGCCTCCGGCAGGTCATCGGCCTCGCGCGGATCGGTCGCCTCGTACGCGGGCGCGCCCCGAGAGCCCGCGACGGAGCGGTGCTCCTCCCGCGCCCCATACCCCGATCCGGCATGGTCCCCGTAGCCACTCGACCCGCCGTGGCTTGGCTGCGAGGGGGACCATGCCGGGGCGTTCCGTCCCGGGAACCGGTCCTCTCTCGGCGGATGGGCGTCCACCGGAACCTGCCCTCTCCGGCCCTGTTCCCAGCCGGCCGCCCGCGAAGGACCGGCGTACGCCGGGTCGGCCTGGCCCGGATCGGCGCCGGTCACCGGCCCGCCGCGATCATCGGCGGAGTATCGTCCGGGCCGCTCCCGGCCTCGCCCGGAAGCCGGGTCACGATCAGGATGAGATCGGTGCCCGGGGTGGGCCCGCTGGTCGCAGCTCGCACGGTCGGCGCGCGCCTGCTCGGGCGAGGGCTCGCGACGTGGCTGGAACATCGAGTATCGATCCTCCTCGCCGACGGGCGGCGGGACCGGATGGCTCATCGCGGACTACCGGCGTCACTTGCGGCCGGCAGTCCAGTTCAGGCCCCAGCCGTAGGCCTCGTCGAGCTCGCGGTGACCGCTGACGTAGCGGACCTCCCGGCTGACCTTGAAGTCGTTGCCGGTGTTGGTCAGCAGGGCGATGGCGCACATCCGGGCGCCACCGGCCTGCTCGTCCAGCCGGACCTCGATCGGGGCACCCTGCGCCGGAGTCAGGGTGACCACCGCGTCGGCCTGGTCGAACGAGGCCACCCCCTCGTAGATGAAGGCGAACACGAGGATGCGGCGGATCTGGGAGATGGCGGCGAGGTTCACGTACAGGTTCTCGCCACCGACCGCGGCGCCCGTGCGGTCGTCCGCGTCGAGGTTGATGAAGGGGGGATCCGTGAAGGAGCCGAACGCATCACCCAAGGCCTGGACCACACCCGCACGGCCGTCGGAGAGCTCGAACAACGCGGCGAGGTCGAGATCAATGCCGCCGCCCGCGGCGCCCAGCACCCGCTTGAGGAAGCCGCCCTTCTGCTGGCCGCCGCCCGGCTGCTGGTTCCAGTTGAGGTTCACGTGCAGCCGCCCGCCACCACCCTGCTTGCTCAGCGAGACGGTCGGCGCGGATTTCGTCAGTGTCACCTTGCTCAGCGAGACCGGGCCGGAACCGGCCGCCGGTGTGGCGGGACGTTTGCTGTAGTCGATGCCCATGATCCGCTCCCTCGCGGTAGCTGGGTGTCATCCATGATCAGGTGATCATCGCCTGGCAGGATCGGACGCCAGTACCCGACGATGTCACATCCGCGGCGGCGCTCTCCAGACCGGCCACCCAGGCCCGGTGCGCCGGCCGGCTGTCGCCGCCCGGCGCACGGCCGCTACATCGGGGCGCCGACGGCCTCTCGTGGCTGCCCCGGGCCGCCCTCGTCCTCGCCCGGGACGGACCCGGCACCCGCCAAACCGCGCTCGGCGGACCGGTGGCGGATGGAGGACAGCAGCGACAGACCGATGAAGGCCACCCCGATGAGACCGGTGACGATCTCCGGAACCTCGGTCTCGATCGAGATGGCCAGGATGATGGCCAGCGCCCCGATCGCATAGTGGGCACCGTGCTCGAGGTAGATGTACTCGCCGAGAGTGCCCCGCCGGACCAGGTAGACGGTCAGGGACCGGATGTACATCGCGCCGATCCCGAGACCGGCCGCGATGACGAAGATGTTCTGGGAGATCGCGAAGGCGCCGACGACTCCGTCGAACGAGAACGACGCGTCGATGACCTCGAGGTAGAGGAAGAGGAACGCGGCGGCCTTGCCGGTGGCGAGCACCAACTTCGGCGGGCCGCCGGTACCGTTCGACCGGACCGGGGCCAAGCCTGCCGACTCGGCGACGGAATCGTCGTCATCGTCCTCGGCGCCCACACCGCGGGCCTCGAAGAACTCGCCGAGTCCCCGCACGCCCAGATAGGTCGCGAGCCCCGCCACCCCGGAGAGCAGCACCTGCTGCTGGTGGTCGCCGGCGAAGGCCTGGCCGACCACCAGCAGGGCGATGAGCCCAAGCACGATCGGAACCACATCGAGCTGGCCCGCCCTGCGCAGCGGCTCCTCCAGCTTCTTGATCCACTGGATCTCCCGTTCGGGGTCGAACAGGAAGTCCAGGAACAGCATGAACAGGAAGATCCCGCCGAACGCGGCGATGGCCGGATGCGCGTCACCCAGTTTCTCCGCGTACCGGGCACCGTCGTTCAGCGCCAGGTCGAAGACCTCGAGCGGACCGAGATGCGCGGTCAGCGCCACGATGGCGATCGGGAAGATCAGACGCATGCCAAACACCGCGATCAGGATGCCGAGCGTCAGGAAGATCCTCTGCCAGAACTGGCTCATCCGGCCGAGGATCGTCGCGTTGATGACGGCGTTGTCGAAGGACAAACTGATCTCGAGCACCGCGAGGATCGCGACGAGCGCCGCGTTCCTGGGGCCACCGATCACCCCCGCCGCGGCCACCCCGATAACGGTGATCGCCAAGGACCATCCGAAGATTCGCAAGGCGTGCACGCCTACCAACACCCTCCCGGACCGGTCGCCAGACCCCGGCCGCGCCGCGCGGGCGGATCCGCGGTCCGTCGGATCCCGCATCGCTCAAGCATCGCCGGAGACCGCGTCGTCCCGCGGCCTGCTGGCCCGGTGCGGCGGTCGTCGGCATCGTAACTGCTCGTCTGGTGGGCACGACCTGACAAAAGTGCTACACCCGATGTGTATCGCTCTACCTGTACATGTCACCCACACACGACCGGACCCATAGCATCTGGTCATTACCGCGCCGGCCGGCGCGGTCGGACCCAGTGACCCGGTCGGACCCGGTCGGACCCAGTGACCCGGTCAGACCCAGTGACCCGGTCGGACCCGGTCGCCTGACCGAGCCCGACTGCGCATCCGGGGTTCAGACGTATCCGGGGTTCAGACGTTGACGCCGAAGTCGCGCGCGATCCCGGCCAGACCCGAGGCGTAGCCCTGTCCGACGGCTCGGAACTTCCAGTCCGCGCCGTGCCGGTAGACCTCGCCGAACACCATGGCCGTCTCGGTGGAGGCGTCCTCGGTGAGGTCATAGCGGGCGATCTCGCTGCCGCCGGCGCCGTTGACGATCCGGATGAAGGCGTTGCGGACCTGGCCGAAGTTCTGCTGCCGCGAGTCCGCGTCATAGATCGAAACCGGGAAGACGATCTTGTCAATCTCCGCCGGCAGGGATGTGAGGTTCACCGTGATGGCCTCGTCGTCGCCCTCACCCTCGCCGGTCAGGTTGTCGCCCTGGTGCTCGATCGCACCGTCGGGGCTCTTGAGGTTGTTGAAGAAGACGAAGTGCCCGTCCGACACGACCTTGCCGTCGGCCCGGCACGCGATGGCGCTCGCGTCCAGGTCGAAGTCCGCGCCGGTTGTGCTCCGAACGTCCCAGCCGAGCCCGACCAGGATGTTGGTGAGTCCGGGCGCCTCCTTGGTCAGCGACACGTTGCCGCCCTTGCTGAGGCTGACTCCCACTGCTCCTCCTGCTGTGCGTTGTTCGAAAGGGCTGCCGTTCAGATGTTGCTGCCGTTCAGATGTTGCTGCCGTTCAGATGTTTCGGGGGCCGCTCGAGCGGCCCCCGCGGAAGCCGGCGACCCGGGGCGAGGTGCGCCCCGGGTGTCCCCGGGTGTCCCCGGGCGCCGGCAGCCTACTGCGCGGCGTGAACGCCACAGTGACTCTCCGCCCACGAAGGCCACGTGGCCGGAGTACTGTGCCCTGCGGGACGAACGAGTGGGCCACGAGGTTCCCGCAGCCGGTGCCACACCGCCCCGTAGCCGCGCCGGCTGCGCCCGAATCGTCCCGGTGCCGCCCGCCCGCCACGATCGGGCCACCCCTTTACGCGCCGGCAACCGCGGCGGAACACCACCCGAGCCACCCCGACCCCATCACACAACATCACCACAATGATTCCGGAATGCGCCGGGCGTCCGCCGCCGGGACCCCGGTGACGCTCCGACCTCGACCCCGCACCCGGAGCACCGCAACAGAGGAGGTTCGGACGTTCGACAGGGCCGCAACTGGGGAACATTGCCTTCAGCGCGGGCCATCCGGGCGGGACGGACCGACCCATCCCAACGACAACAATCGCCCATGCGATGGTCGCGGGCAGTTCACACAGAGGTGTCGCCAATCGCCACGTACAGGGCGGACCATTGAGGTGTGGTTCGTCTGGATAAGGTCGTCATGATGATCGGACGTTCAGTAGGCCGGGTTGTCGTCTCCGATGTGACACCGACCGTCTCGTGTGGCCAGTGGCCGGCGCGGGCGGTCGCGGGCGAAATTCTCACCGTCGGTGCAACGGTGTTCCGCGAGGGTCATGACCTCATCGGCGCGAACGTCGTGCTGTCAGGTCCCGACGGGCAGGGAACTCCGTTCATCCGGATGCGCTCCGCCGGCCCCGGTACCGACCGTTATGAGGCGGAGATCACCGCCGGGACCGAAGGCCTGTGGGGATATCGGGTCGAGGCGTGGGCCGATCCGGTCGCCACCTGGCGGCACGGTATTGCCCTCAAGGTCGGCGCGGGCCAGAGCACGGACGAACTCGCGGTGGACTTCGAGGACGGTGCGCGCCTGCTGCTGCGGGCCCTGCCCGCAGTCCCCGAACCGCGCCGGGCGGAGATCGCTCTCGCCGTGGCCGCGCTGCGCGACGACGACTGCACCGACCCCCGCGACCGGATCGCCGCGGCCCTCGATCCCCAGCTGGTGAGCCTGCTGGACGCCTGTCCGCTGCGCGAACTGGTGACCCGCTCACCGCTGTACCGGCTGTGGGTGGATCGTCGGCGCGCCCTCTACGGCAGCTGGTACGAGATGTTCCCGCGCTCGGAGGGCGCGAGCCTCGACCCGCCCCGGTCCGGGACCTTCCTCACCGCGGCCGAACGCCTGCCCGCGGTCGCGGCGATGGGCTTCGACGTGGTGTACCTGCCGCCGATCCATCCGATCGGCGAGGTCAACCGCAAGGGTCCCAACAACACCCTCACCCCCGGTCCGACGGACCCCGGCTCGCCGTGGGCCATCGGCAGCGAACACGGCGGCCACGACGCCGTGCATCCCGACCTCGGCACGATCGACGACTTCGACCTGTTCGTCGCCCGGGCACGCTCGCTGGGCATGGAGATCGCGCTGGACCTCGCCCTGCAGTGCGCGCCGGACCATCCATGGGCGAAGCATCACCCGGAGTGGTTCGTCGTGCGTAGTGACGGCTCCATCGCCTACGCGGAGAATCCGCCGAAGAAGTACCAGGACATCTATCCGCTGAACTTCGACGCCGACCCGACCGGGCTCTATCAGGAGATCCTGCGCGTCGTCCGGTACTGGACTGCACACGGAGTACGAATCTTCCGTGTCGATAATCCGCATACAAAGCCCGTCGAGTTCTGGGAATGGCTCATCGCCCAGGTGAAGTCGACCGAACCAGATGTGCTCTTCCTCGCGGAGGCATTCACCCGGCCGGCGATGATGCACACGCTCGCCAAGGTCGGTTTCACCCAGTCATATACCTATTTCACCTGGCGCAACACGAAGTGGGAGCTCGAGAAGTACGCGCGCGAACTGGTGTCGGCCGCGCACTACATGCGGCCGAACTTCTTCGTCAACACCCCGGACATCCTGCCGGAGTACCTGCAGCACGGCGGCCCGGCGGCGTTCCGGATCCGGGCGGTGCTCGCTGCGACGCTGTCACCGACCTGGGGCGTCTACTCCGGGTACGAGTTGCGCGAGAACACCCCGGTCCGACCGGGCAGCGAGGAGTACCTGGACTCCGAGAAGTACCAGTACCGGCCACGCGACTGGGCCGCGGCGGAGCGTGCGGGCCAGTCGCTCGCGCCGTACCTGACCAGACTCAACCAGATCCGCCGTGCCCACCCCGCCCTGCAGTGGTTGCGCAACCTGCACTTCCACCATGCCGACGGGGACGAGATCATGGTCTTCTCCAAGCGGGTGGACTCCCTGCGGGCGGACGGCACGGATCCCGGGGACACGGCCGCCGCCGACACCGTGCTCATCGTCGTCAACCTCGACCCGCACGCTCCCCGGGAGACCACCGTGCGGCTCGACATGCCGGCCCTCGGCCTCGGCTGGGAAGACTCCTTCGAGGTCACCGATGAGATCACTGGTGCCACCTACGCGTGGGGCAAGCAGAACTACGTGCGGCTGGACCCGGCGGTCGAGCCCGCGCACGTCTTCGCTGTGCGGGCCCGGTCGTGATGGATTCTGAGCCTCTCAGCGAACCGATCGGCGACCACACCCCCGGCCCGGCCCCCGCCATGCCGGTCGGGGGGACTTTACGCGACCCACACTGGTTCAAGCGAGCCGTGTTCTACGAGGTGCTCATCCGCGGCTTCGCGGACTCCAACGGCGACGGCACGGGGGACATTCGCGGCCTGATCTCCAGGCTCGACTACCTGGAGTGGCTCGGTGTCGACTGTCTGTGGCTGCTACCGATCTACTCCTCGCCGTTGCGTGACGGCGGCTACGACATCAGTGACTACTTTCAGATCCTGCCGGAATTCGGTGACCTCGGCGACTTCGTTAGCCTGGTTGACGAGGCCCACCGCCGGGGCATCCGGATCATCGCGGATCTGGTGATGAACCACACCTCGGACGCCCATCCCTGGTTCCAGGCGTCCCGCTCCGACCCCGACGGGCCGTTCGGGGACTTCTACGTCTGGTCCGACAGCGACGAGCTGTACCCGGACGCCCGGATCATCTTCGTGGACACCGAGAAGTCGAACTGGTCGTGGGATCCGGTCCGCGGTCAGTACTACTGGCACCGTTTCTTCTCCCACCAGCCCGACCTGAACTATGACAACCCCGAGGTCCAGGAGGCGATGCTGGAGGTTCTGCGCTTCTGGCTCGATCTCGGCATCGACGGGTTCCGGCTCGACGCGGTCCCCTACCTCTATGTCCGGGAGAACACCAACGGCGAGAACCTGCCGGAGACCCACGAGTACCTCAAGCGGGTCCGCAAGGAGGTCGACGCCAAGTACGCCGACCGGGTGCTGCTCGCCGAGGCAAACCAGTGGCCCTCCGACGTCGTCGAGTACTTCGGCAACGACGACGAGTGCCACATGGCGTTCCACTTCCCGTTGATGCCGCGCATCTTCATGGCGGTCCGGCGGGAGTCCCGCTACCCAATCTCGGAAATTCTTGCTCAGACACCCCAGATCCCGCCGAACTGCCAGTGGGGCATCTTCCTGCGCAACCACGACGAGCTGACGCTCGAAATGGTGACCGACGAGGAACGGGACTACATGTGGGCCGAATACGCGAAAGATCCGCGTATGAAAGCCAACATCGGCATTCGTCGCCGGCTGGCGCCGCTGCTGGACAACAGCCGTGACCAGATGGAGCTGTTCACCGCGCTCCTGCTCTCGCTGCCCGGCTCGCCAGTGCTGTACTACGGCGACGAGATCGGGATGGGCGACAACATCTACCTGGGCGACCGGGACAGCGTCCGGACTCCGATGCAGTGGTCACCGGATCGTAACGCCGGTTTCTCCACCGCGGACCCGGCCCGACTGTACCTTCCCCTGATCATGGATCCGGTCTACGGTTATCAGGCCCTGAACGTCGAGGCCGGACAGCGCATGCCGACCTCGTTCCTGGCCTGGACCAAGCGGATGATCGAGGTACGCAAGCGTCATCCGGTCTTCGGGCTCGGCGACTACACCGAGCTCGGCGCGTCCAATCCCTCGATCTTCGCCTTCGTCCGCGAGTTCGGCGACGACCGGGTCCTGTGCGTCGCGAATCTGTCCCGCTTCGCCCAGCCGGTGGAGCTCGATCTGCGTCGTTTCGAGGGAATGGTTCCGGTGGAGCTGCTCGGCCGGGTGCACTTCCCGCCGATCGGCGAGCTTCCCTACCTGCTGACACTGCCAGGTCACGGACATTACTGGTTCGCGGTGACCAGACCGGGGGAATTCACCCCCTAGCCGCGTTGGGCGGACCGGGGCAACGGAGGCCGTCGGGGCGGTCGGGCAAGGAACAGCCAAGGAGCACTGGAACCGCCTGAACGACGTGCGGCCCGGCCCGGGTCGGGCAAAAGGCTGCTATGGAGGCAGTGGACGTTAGGTTAGCTGGCATAATGATCGTTGAGGACGGGCACCGGGAGGTCGATGATGGGTGACCACCACGCGGAACTGACCGGCCTGTTGCGCGAGTGGCTCCCCCGGCAGCGCTGGTTCGCCGGGAAGGGCAGATCCGGGGGCGGCCTGCGGATCCGTCACGACGTCATGGTCTTCGAACCGCTACGGCTGCTCGTCGTTGACGTCGACTACGACCACGGTCCGTCGGACCATTACCAGGTTCCGGTGGTCATCCGCTCGGACGCGCCCTTCGGCCACGAGGGCTTCCTGATCGGCGAGAGTGCCGGCGGCCTGGTCTACGACGGCCTGCACGACCCCGATGGCAGCTCGGCCCTGCTGAGTTTCCTCCGCCGGTCGACACACCGCGACGGCCTCGTCGCCGAGGCGCTGGAACCACTGGACATCCTGCCCGCCCACGCCGTCGGCGCCGAGCAGTCCAACACCTCGATCGTCTACGGCGACGCCTACATCCTCAAGGTGTTCCGGCGGCTCTGGCCGGGCGTCAACCCCGATCTGGAGGTGACCCGGGCGCTGGCGGAGGCGGGCAGCACACACGTGGCCCGCCCCGTCGCCTGGTACTCCGGCCGTGTCGACGGGACACCGACCACCTTCGGATTCCTCCAGGAGTACCTGCGCAGCGGTACCGAGGGCTGGCGACTGGCGCTGGCCAGCGTGCGCGACCTGTACGCCGAGGCCGACCTGCACGCCGACGAGGTCGGCGGCGACTTCGCCGCGGAGGCCGAGCGGCTGGGTACCGCCACCGCCGAGGTGCACGCCGACCTCGCCCGGACGCTGCCGACGAGGCCCGCGACCGCCGATGCCCTGCGCTCCCTGGTGACCTACCTGCATGGCCGGCTGGATGCGGCGGTCGAGGCCGTCGCCGAGCTGCGTCCCTTCGAGGCGGCGATCCGCAAGAGCTACGACGAGGTGACGGGGGCGTCGGCGCAGGCCGTCCATCCCCGGCCCTTCCAACGGCTACACGGCGATCTGCACCTGGGTCAGGTCCTGCGGGTCGACTCGGGCTGGGTGCTGTTCGACTTCGAGGGGGAGCCAGTCCGCCCGGTCGCCGACCGTGTGGGGCTGGAATCGCCGCTGCGCGACGTCGCCGGGATGCTGCGCTCGTTCGACTACGCGGCCCGGTCGATGCTGCTCGAACGCGGTGACGAGCCGTCGTTGGCCTACCGCGCCCAGGAGTGGGCAGATCGCAACCGGGAGGCGTTCTGCCGGGGCTACGGTGCCGCGGCCGGCCGCGATCCTCGTGCGGATGCCGTGGTGCTGCGTGCGTTCGAGCTCGACAAGGCCGTGTACGAGATCCTGTACGAGGCCCGCCACCGACCGGGGTGGATCGGGATCCCGCTGTCCTCGGTGGAACGACTGACCCGGTCCAGCCCGTCGGCGGGGTAAGCCACGGCCCGGCCCGGGCCGTGGCGGCCGCCCGGCAGCGGTGCCGGCACCCGGACGCGGATCAGCCAGAAGACCCGACAGAAGACCCGAAAAATCACCGCGCAGAGAGGCAGGGGTGTCCCAGTGAACAACGGCGACGTCAACAACGGCACGGCGCGGACGGGACGCCTGGCCACCGGGCTCGCCCCCGACCGACCGAACCCCCGAGGGGCGGCCACCGCCGTCCGCAACGGCGGTGGCCGGGTGGCGCTGGCGGACCGCGACGCATCGTCCGCCAGCGCCCAGCCTGGACAGACCGCCGACGATCCCGCCGTGCCATCGGCCCCACCATCGGCCCCACCATCGGCCCTGCCCGCAGACCCGCCCGCGGTTGCGCCCGCGGTCTCGGTCGACCTGCCCTACGACGACCTGGAGCGGTTGGTCAGCGGGGCGCATCACGACCCGCACGCGCTGCTCGGGGCGCACCCGCATCCCGGGAGCGACGCCACGGTCGTCCGGGTGCTGCGCCCCGATGCGAGGGCCGTGACCGTCCTCGTCGGGCCGGCCCGCTACCCGGCCACCCGGCTGCACAGCGGCGGGGTGTTCGGAGTGGCCGTGCCGGGAATGCTGCCCGACTACCGCATCGAGGTGACCTACCCGGACGGCCCGTACCTCATCGACGACCCCTACCGGCACCTGCCCACCCTCGGTGAGATGGACCTCCATCTGATCATCGAGGGCCGGCACGAACAGCTCTGGAAGGTGCTCGGGGCGCATCCGCGCGCGCTGACGACGCCGGGCGGCGCCACAGTCACCGGGGTCAGCTTCGCCGTGTGGGCCCCCTCCGCGCGGGGAGTGCGGCTCGTCGGCGATTTCGACTTCTGGGACGGGCGTGCCTTCCCGATGCGCTCGCTCGGCCGCTCCGGGATCTGGGAGCTGTTCGTCCCCGGCGCCGGCACCGGCGCCCGGTACAAGTACGAGATCCTCGGCTTCGACGGGATCTGGCGGCAGAAGGCGGATCCGCTGGCGTTCCACACCGAGGTGCCGCCGGCCACCGCGAGCGTGGTGTTCGCCTCCGACTTCACCTGGAACGACGGCGCGTGGCTCGACCGGCGGGCCCGGACGGCCTGGCGCACCGAGCCGGTGAGCGTCTACGAGGTCCACCTGGGCTCCTGGCGGCGCGGGTTGTCCTATCGGGAGCTCGCTGAGGAACTGACCGCGTACGTCGTCGAGAACGGCTTCACCCACGTGGAGATGCTGCCCGTGGCCGAGCATCCCTTCGGCGGCTCCTGGGGCTACCAGGTGTCGGCCTACTACGCCCCGACGGCCCGCTTCGGCAGCCCCGACGAGTTCCGCCACCTTGTGGACACGCTGCACCGCGCCGGCATCGGGGTGATCGTCGACTGGGTGCCGGCGCACTTCCCCCGGGACACCTGGGCGCTGGGCCGCTTCGACGGCACCCCCCTGTACGAACATCCCGATCCACGCCGCGGTGAACAGCCCGACTGGGGTACCTACGTCTTCGATCTGGGCCGCCCCGAGGTACGCAACTTCCTCGTGGCAAACGCCCTGTACTGGTTCGAGGAATTCCACATCGACGGGCTACGCGTCGACGCGGTCGCCTCGATGCTGTACCTCGACTACTCCCGGCCGGAGGGCGGCTGGCTGCCCAACATCCACGGCGGCCGGGAAAACCTCGACGCCGTCTCGTTCCTGCAGGAGACCAACGCCACCGTCTACCGCCGTTTCCCGGGCGCAATGATGATCGCGGAGGAGTCGACCGCGTGGCCCGGGGTCACCCGCCCCACCCACCTCGGCGGCCTGGGCTTCGGCTTCAAATGGAACATGGGGTGGATGCACGACACCCTCGACTACAACTCCCGGCTGCCGATCCACCGCATGTACCACCACCATCAGATGACCTTTTCGATGGTGTACGCCTACTCGGAGAACTTCATCCTGCCGTTCAGCCACGACGAGGTGGTCCACGGCAAAGGTTCACTGCTACGCAAGATGCCCGGCGACCGCTGGGCACAGCTCGCGAACCTGCGGGCGCTGCTCGCCTACATGTGGGCGCATCCCGGCAAGAAGCTGCTCTTCATGGGCTGCGAGTTCGCCCAGGACAACGAGTGGAACGAGTCCGCGTCCCTCGAATGGCCCCTGCTGGACGATCCCGCCCACGCCGGTGTCGCGGACCTCGTGCGCGACCTGAACGGTCTCTACCGGACGGTCCCGGCCCTGTACCAACACGACGCCGACCCGGCGGGCTTCTCCTGGATCGACGCGAACGACGCGGAGAACAACGTCTTCTCGTTCCTGCGGTGGTCGGGCGAGGACCCGGCGGGCGGCGTGCTGGCCTGCGTCACCAACTTCGCCGGCATCGGGCACGAGGGCTACCGCATCGGGCTGCCGTTCCCCGGCCGCTGGCGCGAGATACTCAACACCGACGGGTACCGCTACGGCGGCGGCAACATCGGCAATCTCGGCTCGGTCCAGGCTGTCGAGGAGCCGCATCACGGTCTCGACGCCTCAGCAACCCTGACGCTGCCGCCTCTCGGGGCCATCTGGCTCTCCCCCGCCTAGTGCCTTCCCCCGCACGGCGGCTTCGCCGCAGTGCGGGGACCCCTGGCCCAGGGCGCCGTACGGGGCCTCCGTCAGCTCGCCTTCGGCGACCCTCCTGGGATAGCCTCCTGGGATAGCCATCGGGGCTTCGCCGCAGTGCGGGGACCCCTGGCCCAGGGCGCCGTACGGGGCCTCCGTCAGCTCGCCTTCGGCGACCCTCCTGGGATAGCCTCCTGGGATAGCCATCGGGGCTTCGCCGCAGTGCGGGGACCCCTGGCCCAGGGCGCCGTACGGGGCCTCCGTCAGCTCGCCTTCAGCCGGTGAATGTGGGGATCTGAGCACGGTCCGCGGTCCCTGGACCGTGCACTGGCTCCCCACAACTCGACTGCCGCGTCCTCAGAAGAGAGCGGCTGCCAGGGAGCGTCGAGCCGGGGCCACCGCGGGCTCCTCGTCACCCAACGCCTGGAACAGCCCGACGAGGTGCGCTCGGACCCTTTCCCGCTCCGGTCCCGCCGTCCGGCGGACGACCTCGACGAGACCAGCGAGGGCCCCGGCCACGTCTCCCTGCGCGATGCCCAGGTCGGCCGCGGCAACCGCGGCCTCGACGTCGTCCGGATTCGCCACCAGCCGGTTGCGGACGTCCACCGGATCGTACCCATGCACCCGGCGCAGCAGTTCGGCCCGCGCGAGCCCGGTCAGGGCCTCGGGATCCGCGGGCGCCTCGGTGAGCCGGATGCGGTAGGACTCGACCGCGGTGTCGAAGTCGCCACGGGCAAGCGCCGCCTCGGCCGCCGCCACATGTGGGTCACGGGCGGGGCCGCCCGCGGCTGCCGCGCCCGGGACTGCGCCCATCGCCTCGCCGACCAGGGAGAGCAGCTGATCGAGCCAGCTCCGCACCTCCCGTTCGGGCACGGCGCCGGTGAACTCTCCGATGATCCGCCCGCCGATCACCGCCTTCACCGCGGGGATGCCCTGCACGTCGGCGGCCTGCGCGAGGCCCGGGTTCGCGTCGACGTCGATCTTGGCGAGGATCCACCGGCCGCCGTCCGCCGCGGCGAGCTTCTCCAGGATCGGGCTGAGCTGCTTGCACGGGCCGCACCAGGAGGCCCAGAAGTCCAGCACTACGGGAACCTGCATCGACCGGCTGACCACGTCGGTGGCGAAGCTCGCCTCGGTGACGTCGATGACCACGGGCCCGGCTGGCGCGCCGGGACGGGCGTCCGGCGCGGCCGTGGCGGCGCTGCTGGCGGGGGGAGGCGGGGTCGCCGGCTTGGGGTCGAGCGGGACGGCGCCGGCGAGGCGCAGACCGCCGAGGCTTTCGGGCAGACGTCCCGCGCCTCCCGCACCGCGCGGCGATCTGGATGGGACTGGTGGCCTACGTTGCATGCCTCCATCGTGGCATCTGGTCGCGGTCAGTGGGCTCGGCACCGGACGACTTTTCCGGTCCTCATGTCCGCCTCGCCCGGGGTCGGACACAGACGCCCAATCCGGGCCGGCGGGCCGCGGGCCGCGTGCCGTTGCCCGCCGGCCGCGGTCAACGATCAGTGGCGTCCGCGCCGGTCTCGCCCCCGGCCAGCAACCGGTCGATCGCGGCGACCTTCGTGTGCAGAGCGTCGGTGACTCCCGGGCGAAGATCGGCCTTCAGCACCAGACTCACCCGGCCAGCACGGGCCGAGACCGCCTCGGTGGCCCGGCGGACGACGTCCATCACCTCGTCCCACTCGCCTTCGATCGTGGTGAACATGGCGGTCGTCTCATGGGGCAGCCCACTGGCCCGCACTATCCGGACCGCCTCGGCGACCAGATCCGCGACCCCCTCGCCCTGACCGATGGGCGTGACACTGAAGGCAACAAGCATGCGGTCAGACTTATCACGACAGTCCGCTCACCGCGCATCGAACAACGCAGGGCCACTACCCTGCTACGCCGACGCACCGAGGTCGTCGGTAAGCTATTTGCATGTCACGAAACGTCGCCAGAAAACCGGCCGGCGATCCAGTTGAGCAAACCCGGAACAACGGTCTCTGACGGTACGCCCTACCATTGCCCGCCGTGGGGTGGAAGAAGACGGATAATGAGGCGTAGGTGGGGTCACGCATCTTGCTCGACGCGCTGACGGACCTGGCTGTGGTCGTCGGCACGGATGGTCGTGTCACCGACATGGGTGCCGCCGCCCGCGCCTTCCTCGGTGACCGGGTTCCCCGCGTCCCCCATCTGCGCGATCTTGTCGACGTCGTCGATCCCGCGTTCCGCCTCGCTCTCGGTGAGGCGGTGACGGCCGCGCTGGGGCGGACCGGGCAGTGGCGTGGCTCGGTGGGACTCGTCGACCTGGCCGGGGCCACCGTGCCCCATCACGTGACGGTCCGGGTCGACCCGGAGGGCGGGCTGGTCGTCGTCGCTCGGGACACCAGCGACCAGCGCGCCCGCGAGGTCGCCGAGAACGAGTCACGGGCCAAGGACGAACTGATCGCCCGGCTCGGCCACGAACTGCGGACCCCGCTGAACGCCATGCTGGGCTTCGCGCAGCTGCTGGAACTCGAACCGCTCACCCCCGACCTCCACGACGACGTCGAGCGGATCATCACCGGTGGCCGCCACATGCAGGCGTTGATCGATGACGTGCTGGACCTGGCCAGGCTCCGCGCGGGCCGGGGGGACATCAACAAGGGGCCGGTCAACGTCCTCGACATCGTCCAGGGCGTGGTGGAGCTCGTCGAACCGCTCGCGGCGCAGCGCAGCATCCGGCGGGTGATCCATCCGGCGCTGCCGCTCGTCGCCGACGCGGACCGCCGCCGCCTGTGGCAGGTCCTGCTCAACCTTGTCGGTAACGCGCTGAAGTACGGCCGGGAGGGCGGCAGCGTGCGCGTCGGCATCGTGCCCATCACCGGCTCGCGGATCCGTATCGAGGTCGAGGACGACGGCGCGGGGCTCTCCCCCCGGGCGATCGACCGACTGTTCCGGCCCTTCGAGCGCCTCGGCGCCGAGCGCAGCGGAATCGAGGGCAGCGGGCTGGGCCTCGCGCTGTCCCACGCCCTGGTCACGGCGATGGGCGGGGTGCTTACCGTCGCCAGCCGGTACGGCGTGGGAAGCGTGTTCGCCGTCGTGCTCGACGCGGTCGACCTGCGTTTCGAGGATCTCGATGATGACAGCGGGTTCGTGGGCAGTTACGGTGGCCTCCCAGGTCGCTCCGGCGAGTCCGGCACGGTCACCCTCGGCCGTCCTCCCACACCCGGCGGCCTGCGGGTCGTGCACGTCAGTGGCGATCCCGCCCTGCGTTCCCTGGTCGCCGAGACCCTCACCGATTTCCTGGCTGCGGACACCGTGACCGTTCCCCGCGCCGGTCTCGCCCTCGACGCGGTGCGGGGGGCCCGGCCGGCGTTCATCCTGCTCGACCGGGACCTGCCCGACACGACCGCGGCCGAGCTGCTCGCCCAGCTCGCGGCGGACCCGACCGCCGGCGTCATCCCGGCCCTGGTCCTCAGCGAGGACACCGACCCCCGCGAGCGGGCGTACCTGCGCCGAGCCGGCGCCGTGGACGTCCTGAAGATCCCGCTGGATCCCGGCGCCCTAGTCGCCGCGGCAGCCGCGCTCACCACCGCGATGACCGCCCCGAGCTGACCTGACCGGGCCGCCCCGAACGGCGCCTGATGCGGGGAAGAGCTCGAAGTCCAGAAAGTCGAAGCCAGGCGCCACCACGCAGCCGACCAGGACGTGCTGTCCATCGCGCGGGACCGCGGTCTGCCATTCGCCGGCCGGCACGACGAGCTGCGGCGCTTGGCCCGCGGCCAGATCGGGCCCGAGGATCCGCCGGTCGGCGGCGACCGGCGCCCGGCCCGGCCCGCCGAGAGTGAGATCGAGGGCCCCGCCGCCCTGCCAGAGCCAGATCTCGGCCGAGGCCACCCGATGCCAGCCGGACACCTCTCCCGGACGCAGCAGGAACAGGATGGACGTCATGACGGGGCGCCTGCCGCCATGTGCGTCGATCTGGTCGGGACTGGCCCAGGTCCGGCGGTACCAGCCGCCCTCGGGATGTTCTTCGAGACCAAGCTCCCGCACCAGGTCGTCGGCCAGCGTCGCGGGGTCGTCGATGCGGGTCATCGCGGGAGCCTCCCCGAGGCCTGCCGTCACGCCGGAACGCGCAGCACCAAGGCGTCTCCCTGGCCGCCGCCGCCGCAGAGACCGGCGGCCCCGATCCCGCCGCCGCGGCGCTTCAGCTCGTTGGCCAGGGTCAGGGCGATCCGGGCACCGGAGGCTCCGACGGGGTGACCGATCGCGATCGCGCCGCCGTTGACGTTGGTGATCTCCGGGCCGATCCCGAGGTCGCGCATGGACTGGATCGCGACCGCGGCGAAGGCCTCGTTGATCTCGACGAGGTCGAGATCGGCCGGGGTGAGCCGCTCCTTGGCCAGCGCCGCGAGGATGGCGCGCGAGGGCTGGGACTGCAGGGAGGTGTCCGGACCGGCCACGAAGCCGTGGTGACCGACCTCCGCGAGGATCGGCAGGCCGAGCTGTTCGGCCTTCGCCCGGCTCGCCACGATGACGGCGGCGGCGCCGTCGGAGATCGGCGACGACGAACCCGCGGTGATCGTGCCGTTGCCGTCGAAGGCCGGCCGCAGCTTCGCGAGCACCTCGACGGTGGTGTCGGGACGCACGCTCTCGTCCTGGTTGACGACCAGCGGCTCGCCGCGGCGCTGCGGCACCGCGACCGGGACGATCTCGTCGTCGAACAGCCCGTTCTTGGTGGCGGCGGCGGCCCGCTGATGCGACTGGGCGCCGAACTCGTCCTGCTCGGCCCGGCCGATGCCAAGCCCCGCGTTGTACCGCTCGGTGCTCGCCCCCATCGCGATCTGGTCGAAGGCGCAGAACAGCGCGTCGTGCTCGGTGGCGTCGAGCAGCTCGGCCCGGCCGTACTTCACCCCGGAGCGCAGCGAGCGCAGCAGGTGCGGGCCGCCGGTCATGGACTCCATCCCACCGGCGACGACGAGGTCGAACTCCCCGCTGGAGATGTACGTGTCGGCCAGGGCGATCGCGTCGAGGCCGGACAGGCAGACCTTGTTGATCGTGATGGCGGGCACCGACAGCGGGATGCCGGCGGCGACCGCCGCCTGCCGGGCGGTGATCTGACCCGCACCGGCCTGGATCACATGCCCCATGATCACATAATCGACCGCGTCGCCGGACAGGCCGGCCCGCGCGAGGGCACCCGAGATCGCGATGCCACCGAGATCCGTCGCGGTGAAGCTCTTCAGCCCGCCCGACAGTTTCCCGAACGGTGTCCGCACTCCGGCCACGATCACGGAACCAGGCATGGATGCCTCCTCATCTCCAGGAAGATCTTCGGACCGGGACGGCGCCGGCACACGGCATGCGGCATGCGGCATGCGGCATGCGGTGACGTCGTCTCGTGGCGACGGCCTCGAGAACGGCCGTTGCTGATATAATAGCCTGGTCACGTCTGAGATTCCCGGCCGCGATTCTGGCCTCTCAGGGACAAGCGCACCCAGCCGGACCGGCGGGACGGCCAGGAGAAGCGGACCGTCCTGACAGGGACCGTCAGGACAGCTGGCCGCAGGCTGCCACGAACGGCGAGGTGGCCGGGTCCGCCGGCAGGCGTACCTGGTCGGACCGGCTGTCTTGGGCGGCCAGGCCCTCCGGGGTCAGCGCCAGGATGGTCGTGGCCACGGTGAACAGCGAACCGTCGGTCGAGGTCCCGCTGTTGATCCGCAGGGCCCGGTCCATGCAGCGGAACCCGGCGCCGACGTTGCCCTGAACTCCGGCGGCGAGGGTGAGCTGAGCCGGCAGGGAGACGGAGGCCAGCGTGTCGAGACTGGCGTAGCGCACCAGCGCGTAGTTGTCCATCCCGCTCCTCGACGTGGTCTGCACCAGGATCTCGCCGAACCCGTTGGCGTCGATGTCGACGACCGTGTAGTGCAGGGGCACCACGATCGCGCCCAGGTCGACCTGCCCGACAGTTCCGTCCCGGGAGAACACGACCTCGAGTTTGCTCCCGGTCGCCCGCACCTGGTCGGAACGGCCGTCGCCGTCGACGTCGCCCGCCACCGCCGGCTTCACGACGGCCGTCGGCAGCTGAGGGCTGTCCTGGGTCACCGTCGTCGGACTGGCTGACGAACCGGCCGTGACGGGCGGGGAGGACACGCTGGTGCTCGGGAGGGCGGTCGGCGGGGTAGTCGCCGACCAGGTCGCCGCTCCCCCTCCGGACCCACCGCCGGCCCTGGCAGAACGGCCGGTGCCGCCGGTCGAGGGCGCGACGGGTGTCCGGCTCGGCCCCGTCACGGGTGCGGTCACGAGCGGCGGGACGGCTGGCTCGACGAGCTCGTTGCTCGACGGAGGGGGCCGCAGCGCCACCACGGCGAGCCCGATGAGCGCGGCCATGACCATCCCGCCCGCCGTCATCAGCGGCAGACGCCACCGGCGCCGACGGTCGATCCCGGCACGGATCTGCCGGTAAGCGTCCGGCGAGGGCCGGATGGGCTCCACCGCCTCGGTGAGCAGGCGGGCGAGCTCCTCCGGTTCCAGACCACTCACCGCAGGCCCTCCAGCTTGCCGCTCAACGCCGACAGCCCCCGGGAGGTGTACGCCTTGACGGAACCGACACTGCAGCCCATCACCGCCGCGGCGTCCGCCTCGGACATGTCGGCGTAGTACCGCAGCACCACCGCCTCCCGCTGCCGGCGGGGCAGCTCGCGCAGCGCCTGGATGACCGCCGCCCGTTCGACGAGGGAGTAGGCGCCCTCCTCGGCGCTCGCGGCGTCGGGCATCGGCTTGGGAGCGTGTTTGAGAGCGACGAGTCGACGACGCAGTGTCGAACGTGCGAGGTTGACGACGGTCTGCCTGAGGTAGGCCAAGGCCTTGTCCCGGTCCTGGAGCCGCCCCCAGGCCGCGTGGACGCGGATGTAGGCGTCCTGCACAACCTCCTCGCAGAGGCCGAGATCGTCAAGTAGTAACGCTGCAAGACGAACCAATGACCGATAGTGTTCGGAATACAACGCGGTCAGGGCGGCATCGGCGTCCCGCGCGACATCGCTACGGGCGGCGTCGCTCCGTGCAGGCACGGGCCGCCACCCTTCCACGACAGTCATGGGCGCGATCACACCCAGTTGGACGCGTACCGAGCACTCGAAGTTGTCCCAAAAGTTCTATCGCGTCGCGCACGAAACAGACAGCCTCCACATCCCGCGACCCCGCCTCCCACCTATGGGTAACATCTGCCGTCTATCCGCCACCAGCACCAGCGTCCTACGGAGGCCGACCGTGAAGGACATTCTCGAAGCGATCATTGCCCAGAGCCCTCCGTCGCCCGCCCGGCGGGCGGAGTTCGCATCCCTCCCGGTCCCCGAGTCCTACCGCGCCGTGGTCGTGCGCCGGGACGAAATCGGGATGTTCGAGGGCATGCCGTCCCGGGACAAGGACCCCCGCCGCTCCCTGCACGTAGACGACGTGCCGACCCCCGAGCTCGGTCCCGGCGAAGCCCTCATCGCGGTCATGGCCTCCTCCGTGAACTACAACACGGTCTGGACGTCGATCTTCGAGCCGATCCACACCTTCAACTTCCTCGAGCGCTACGGCCGAACCTCTCCGCTTGCATCCCGTCACAACCAGCCTTACCACGTTGTCGGCTCGGATCTGGCCGGAGTTGTGCTACGGACAGGGCCTGGCGTACAGGCCTGGTCCCCCGGGGACGAGGTCGTCGCCCACTGTCTGTCCGTGGAACTTGAGCGTCCCGACGGCCACAACGACACGATGCTGGATCCCGAGCAACGAATCTGGGGATTTGAGACGAATTTTGGCGGACTCGCCGAGCTCGCCCTGGTCAAGACCAACCAGCTCATGCCGAAACCCGCGCACCTGACCTGGGAGGAGGCGGCCGCACCCGGTCTGGTCAACTCGACCGCGTACCGCCAGCTGGTCTCGGTCAACGGCGCGAACATGAAGCAGGGCGACGTCGTTCTCGTCTGGGGCGCGTCCGGGGGCCTGGGCTCCTACGCCACCCAACTCGTGCTACGCGGCGGGGCCATCCCGGTCTGCATCGTCTCCTCGCCGGAAAAAGCCGACATATGCCGCTCCCTCGGCGCAGAGCTGATCATCGACCGCGCCGCCGAGGCCTATCAGTTCTGGAGTGACGAACACACCCAGAACCCCCGGGAATGGCAGCGGTTCGGCAAGCGCATCCGCGAGCTCACCGGCGGCGACGACCCCGACATCGTCCTCGAACACCCGGGCCGGGAAACCTTCGGCGCCTCCGTCTATGTGACCCGCCGCGGCGGAACTATCGCCACCTGCGCCTCCACCAGCGGTTTCCAGCACGAGTACGACAACCGGTACCTGTGGATGAATCTCAAGCGCATCGTCGGCTCGCACTTCGCCAACTACCGGGAGGCCTGGGAAGCCAACCGACTCATCATGCGCGGGATGATCCATCCGACCCTGTCCCGGGTCTACCCGCTTACCGAAACGGGGCAGGCCGCCTACGACGTGCACCGCAACCTCCACCAAGGGAAGGTGGGCGTGCTGTGTCTCGCCCCGGCCGAGGGGCTGGGTGTCCGCGACGAGGCACTCCGCTCCCGCCACCTGACCGCAATCAACCGGTTCCGCGGCGTATAAACCCGGAAATCGGCCAGGTCGACAGCCGGCTCCCCTCACGCTCGCATTGACCGTCTGAGATGCTGAGGTCCTATGACCGAACACACTGATCTCATCCCAATGGCCGGCGAGACCGACGGGCCCCCCGCCTTTGATCTGGTGCGCCGTGGCTACGACCCCAATCAGGTCACCCATCACGTGAACTGGCTCGTCGAGCAGCTACGCGAGGCCGAGGCGCACCGGGCGGCGGCGGAGGCGGCCGCGTCGGAGGCTGCGACCGAGGCGGCCCGGGTACGCGACGATCTGGCCGCCAACCGTCCCGCCTGGGAGGAGTTCGGTGGCCGCGTTACCCAGATCCTCCAGCTCGCCGAGGAGGAGGCGGCCACCGTTCGGGCTGAACGCACCCGGGAGGCCGATGCCCAACTCGAGGAGGCCCGCCGGATCGTCACCGAGGCCGAGCAGACCCGGGAGAAAACCCTGCGCGACGCCGACGAGCAGGCCGCGGCCATCGTCTCGACGGCCCGCGCGGAGGCCGAACGGATCGTCGAGGTCGCTCGGGCCGCGGCCGCGCAGGCCGAGGACGACTCGAAGCGTCGGCTGGCCGACCTCGAACGCCAACGCGAACAGGTGACCTCGCAGCTTGCCACCCTGCGTGACCAGGTGACGGCCCAGCTGGGCGCGCTGCGCGACAAGCTGACCGCCGCCTCCGCGTCGATCGCCTCCATCGAGGCACCGCCGCCTGAGGAGCGTAAGGCGCTCGGCAGCGAGCCGAACGCGTTGCCCGCGTCGGCGGCCTCCCGCGGGGTCTAGCCCGCACGGGAGACCGTCGTCTCGTGGGGTCAGCCGTCACGGACGCGCGGCCGGGCCGCTCGGCATCGGCGTTCCCAACACGGCCGGTGCCAGTGTCGACGGTCCTCGATCCGCTCGGGCGGCCAGACCACCACGTGAGCGGCGCCCGGAGTGATCTCATAATCACAACCGGGACACCGGTAGACCTTGGTGGTCGCCGCGCCGCTCGTCGGTCGCACACCCACTCACCGTCCCGCAGGACGACGACCGGATCCGGCATCCACCAGCCGACCGGGTGCCCGCGCTGCGCATCCGACGGCCGGGCCCGGCGTCGGCGCGCCTTCCTCGTCACCGCCCGCGAGCGGGTCTGCCCGATGCCCGGAACCGATCCCGCCGGGTGCGGGAACCCGAACCCGGGGTATCGCCGGCCGGCGGGCCCGCGACCCACTCGCCCCGGTCCACCACCTCGCCGTCAACGATCCGAGGCCGGTCATCCGCCGCCGGTCCGGCCGAGGAGGCCGTCGTGCGCCCGCCCGTCCCCGCCCCGAACCTCTCGCCCGTCCACCGCACCCGCCCGCCGACCCGCTCGAAGCCGGCCATCACGAGCGAGCGGGCGAGCTTGGCCTTGCGCACGGCCCCCGCCGGACTCGCCAGGGCGGACGACGCACCGATGAGCAGCTGGAAGCCGCGATCGCTGCCACGCCAGTGCTCACGCAGGATCGGCTCCCCGGCTCCGACGGCCAGCCGCCGGAAGGCGAACGCGATGACCGCGACGTCGTCGAGCTGACCCACCACCGGAATCGCGTTGGTCAGCCGGTTCTTCGGCGACACGAGGTACGCGAGCGCCGCGGCGGCCTCCACCTTCGCGGACTGCGGGACCCGCGGATCGGCGACGACCCGCCGCAGCAGCTGGACCAGATCGGGAAGGAACATCGTGACTTCCCGACTGAACGCTCGCACGGCGTCCCTGTCGAGCACGACCATCGCCGCTCCAGCCTCCTCCCGCGCGAATCGGGATTTCCCGCCGACCGTCGACATCCTAGTCCGCGCGGACAGAAGCGATCTTGTTCTCGGCGTGACGGGTGGGCTCAGCGCGGCGGGTGGTCGAGGAACCCCCGGCCGGTCTTGCGTCCCAGGAACCCAGCCCGGACCAGCTGTTCGAGCAGGGGTGCCGGGGCGTAGCCGGGCTCGCGGAACTGCGCGTACAACGAGCGCGTGATCGCGAGCGTGACATCGAGGCCGACGACGTCGGCGAGCGCGAAGGGGCCCAGCGGATGGCCGCAACCGACCGTCATCGCCGTGTCAACGTCCTCGATCGTCGCATAGTGCGCCTGGAGCATCTTCACTGCGTCGTTGAGATAGGGAAACAGCAGCGCGTTGACGATGAACCCCGCCCGGTCGGCGCAGAGCACCGGATGCCGCCCGGCCGCTCGGGACAGCGCCAGGACCGTGGCTGTCACGTCGTCGCCGGTGAGAACCGTGGGCACCACCTCGATCAGCTTCATCGCCGGGGCCGGGTTGAACCAGTGCATACCGATGACGTCCCGCGGCCGGCTGGTGGCCATGGCGCACTCGATGACCGGCAACGAGGACGTGGTGGTCGCCAGCACGGCGCCGGGCGCCGCGATCTTGTCCAGGTCGGCGAACAGCTCCCGCTTCACCGCCAGGTCCTCCACCACCGCCTCAAGCAGCAGCTCGCAGTGGCCGAGCTCACCCAGATCGGTCGTGCCGCGCACCCGGGCCAGAGCCGCCAGCCGGTCGGCGTCGGACAGCCGCCCCCTGGCCACCGACGCCGCCAACGACGACTCGATCTTCGCGAGGGTGGCGGCGAGGGTGCGCTCGCTCCGGGCCCGCAGGAGGACGTCGTGCCCGGACCGGGCCAGCACCTCCGCGATGCCACCCGCCATCGTGCCGCTCCCCACGACGCCGACCGAGCGCACCGGGCGGCCCCGCCCCAGGCGGTCGGCGAGCGGATCGACCGCGTCGACCACCTCGGAGGAGTCCGGTGCCGCGTAGGTGTAGAAACCACGACCGGTCTTGCGGCCGAGCAGGCCCGCGCGCACGAGCTGGCTCAGCAGCGGTGCCGGAGCGTGCAGGTGGTCACGGGACTGCCGGTACATCGAGTTGAGAATCTCGTGGGCGGCGTCCAGACCGATCAGATCGAGCAGGGCGAGCGGGCCCATCGGATGCCCGCACCCGAGCCGCATGGCCGCGTCAATGTCCTCCCGGGCCGCATACCGGGCCTCGAGCATGCGCACGGCGTTGTTGAGATAACCGAACAGCAGCGCGTTGACGATGAAGCCCGCCCGGTCCTCCGCGACGACCGCGGTCTTCCCCACGTCGTTGACCAGGCCGATCACCCCGGCCAGCACGGTCGGGTCGGTGACGACCGTGCGTACGACCTCCACCAGGCGCATCACCGGCGCCGGATTGAACCAGTGGGTGCCGAGCACCCGTTCCGGGCGGGCGGTGCCCGCCGCGAGTTCCGTTACCGACAGGGAGCTGGTGTTCGTCAGGAAGACGGTGGCCGGGGGGCAGATCTCGTCGAGTCGGGCGAAAAGCGCCTGTTTGGCGCTCATTCGTTCGTCGATCGCCTCGATCACCAGCTCGCAGTCGGCGACCGCCGCGAGCTCGGTGCCGAGACGCATGCGGGCCAGCACGGCCTCCCTGGTCGCGTCGTCGAGCTTGCCGTGGCGGCCCGCGCGGTCGAGGGAGTGCTCGACCCGGGCCCGGCTGCGGGCGAGCGCGTCGGCGTCACGCGCGATGCCGACGACCTCCAGACCGGCCTTCGCCAGCACCTCGGCGATGCCCGCGCCCATGGTGCCGAGCCCCACCACCCCGACCCGGCGGTGTCTCACCGCCTCGTCCCGGCTGTTCTCCGGCTTCTTCTCCTGGTTCGCGTTCTCCTGGTTCGCGGCCGGCCCCGTTCCCGATGTGGTTCCCGATACGGGCCTCTCGATCATGCCCAGGCTCCTCTACTTCGGCGCACGGGCCCCGGGCGACGGGTGGGCGTCGCGGGCCGGGCGGTGTCAGACGGCGAACGCCGCGATCCTCCCATATTCTCGAGACGCCGGCCCATGATCGCACTACGGGAACGGACCGGCCGCCGGACGGGGAAGCCGGACGGGCGGCCGTCGCAGGTTCGGCGGACCGGGCAGGCTCGGCGGAATCGCTTTCAGAAAAGCGTCGGAATGGACGGTTCGAGGCCCCGCAGCTCGTCATAGTCGACGACGGCGCAGCCCAGCCCCCGGTCCGCCGCCAGCAGCCGCGCCTGCGGGGTGATGGACTGCGCCGCGAGGATGCCGCGCACGGGATGCGGCAACGCCGGGTCGGCCTCCAGGCGGACAAGGTAACGGGTCAGCTGCTCCACCCCGTCGATCTCACCCCTGCGTTTGATCTCGACGGCGACCGTCGAGCCGTCCGCGTCGCGGCACAGCAGGTCGACCGGCCCGATGCCGGTCTCGTACTCGCGGCGCACCAGGGTGAGTCCGGGCGCGATCGCGTCGGGCCGGTCGGCGAGCAGCACCTGCAGATGCGCCTCCACCCCGTCCTTGCGCAGACCCGGGTCGACGCCGAGGTCGTGCGTGGAATCGTGCAGCACCTGTTCGAGGGTGATGACGAGCTGCTCGGCCGCGCGGTTGGTGACCCGCCAGACCCCGTCCGCCTCGGCGATGACGCACGGGGGACTCATCCAGTTGAGCGGCTTGTACGCTCGCCCGTCGGCGTGGATGGAGACGGATCCGTCCGCCTTGACGAGTACCAACCGGACGGCGCTCGGCAGATGTGCGGTGAGCCGACCGACGTAGTCCACGCTGCAGCGAGCGATGACGAGCCGCATGACGTCACGCTATCGCGGCCGTTTCCGGCGCCCGGCGGCGGTGGGACCGCCGCGCACCGGGCGATCGCCTGACGATCACCCGACATCGCCGCCGCGAGCCGCCACGAGGTCGTCCAGAATCCGGCATCGATCCACGTACCGGGCCGACAACCGGGCGGCGTCCTCGGGCGGCAACCGCCTCAGCCTGGCCGGATCGGCGTTGTCCTGTATGTCGGCCCGTTTCACGACGACGGCAAGCGGATCGGCGGCCACCCGGGCGAGATAGTCGGGCACCGGCTCGCCCTCCCGATGGGACAGCGCGTCGACCGCCGCGACGACCGGGGCCGGATAGCCCGCGGCCACGAGATCCGCGAGGGTGGTCTCGCTGTCCTCGACGACGTCGTGCAACACCGCCGCGAGCTGGGCGGCGTGGGCGTCCACCCCGGCGGTGGGAGCCGTGCGCGCGACTGCCGCCATCACGCGCAGCGGATGGCCGATGTACTCCTCACCGACCTTGTCCAGCTGACCGGCGTGCGCCCGGGTGGCCAGGGCGACGGCGTCGTGCAGGGTGGGCGTCGCGGCGCGGTGCGGACCGTCCGCCTCGCCATGACCGGGCCGCGCGTCGTCAATCCTGGTTGAGGGCACAGACCGACCGTACGACGTCGAGGGTGCCCCGGGCTGTCAAGGGTACCCCGGGCCCATGGCGGTGCAGGTCACCCGGTGCAGGGCGGCGGGGAGACCTTCCACAGGGTGATCAGAGCGCTCGGAAGCACATCACAGGCCCGCGGGCCGTTGCGGACGATCGTCCAGGGCCCGGCTCCGATCCGCCGCCACACGTGCGGGTCGACCGGCGGCGTGGCCGGCCCTTGGACCTCGATGCGACCGATCGCCCAGTACTCGTCGTGCGCCGCGTCAACGCCCTCGACGGCGCCGAAGTACATCCCGTTCACGATCGTCACCTGCCGGGCGGAGATGGTGGAAGCACCCCCGGCCGCCTTGATCGAGTCGGCGACCGTCCACGACAGCGCGAGCCGCAGGGCATCCGGATCAGGCTCGTCGAGGACCCGCATCTGATGGGCCGTGCCCGGTCGGCGGGCGCCCTCCCACGGGGCGGTCCGCAGCGCGGGGGTCAGCTCCGGGGCGGGCGAGGTGGCGGTCCGAGGCGCATGCACGGTGCCGGACTGCCGGTCCGCGGTCACGTAGCCGATGGCCACGCCGAGCAGGACCGCGACCACGAACGCCACCGGGACCAGGACCGACCGGTACTCGCGCACCCCGGCCAGCCCGGCGGATCGCGCGCTCCGATCGCCGACGGCATTCACCCGCGCGGGCACCTCCACGTCCTGCACGCCTCCGTCCGGCATCACACCCTGCCAAGAGCCGGGCCCGTCACCCGAAAGCAGTACCCGATCAGCAGGTACCCGGCAAGCATGCCGCATCGCGTGTCCGCCCGGCACACGGGCGCGCCTGACATGACGGTGCGCAGCCACCCTGGTTCGTTCCGCTCCGGGCTCCGTCCCGATCGGGACGGAGCCCCTCCTGGCGGGCCTAGGTGGTGGTCGAACGGATGAGCCGCCCGGGCAACCCGCTCAGGCGTGGCCGACGTGCACCAGGTCGGCGGCCTCCTCGAACCGCAGCAACCCACCCAGCCGGTCCGCGACGAGCAGGCGTTCAAGCGGGCTCGGCACATCGACCAGCACCATCGAGCGGCCAGCGGCACGGGCTCGGCGAGCGCCGCCAAGCAGCACCCCCAGCGCGGCATGATCGCCGAGCTCCAGGCCCGCGACGTCAACGCGCAGCGGCCCGCTCCCATTGTCGATCGCCGCGTGCAGCAGGCTGCGTAGTGTCCCCACCGTCCGCACATCCACCCGGCCAACCACGCGGGCCGTCTGCGCGCAGCCGGCCCGCGTGTCCCCGGAGCACTCCAGACTCAACACGTTCACGCCGATGTTCATGTGATCTCCCGTCCCGGCCGTCCGGCGCCCCCGCTGTCGTGACGCCGTTGCTACCAGCTATCCGCGCCGATCGCGGGTAGCACTCAGGTGCGGCTCGCCCCGGGCGGACCGCGACGTACCCCCTCGTCTCCATCGAACTGTCGTCGTTCGGCCACAGAGAGGTCGGGCCGGTTACCTCAATGGTGGCAGCGGTTGACGGGCGATGTTTCCTCTGTCGGATTCCGTGGAGGTGTCGAGGCCCGGATCCAGGTCCGTCGCGAGGATGTCTGGGACGATGCAAGGTGGCGTCGAAGAGCGGCACGATCGGAGGTGCGGGATGCCCGCAACGGCCGGGGCACTTCTCCTCGAGCCGCTGATCGCGCTGCTGGCCGTCGGCCTGCTGATGGCGATCGGGCGCTGGGCCCATGCTCCGGCACGGCCGCGGCCGGCCGGTTCCGTCCCCGGCCACGACTTCGGTCTGCTCGTCCCGGTGGCCACCGTGGACACCCCCGCCGAGATCACTCGGCTCCGCGCGGCGCTGTGGGCGCGGGGTATCCGCTCGACCTGGGCCACGGCACCGGCCGGTCCGATTCGCATCGACGCCGCCGGGAACATCATCGCCCGGCCGCGGGACCGCCGCCACGTGCTCGTGTTCGGCACGGACGCGAACCGAGCCGCCCGTGCCCTCGTGAACCTGCTCGGCTCGCGCCAGTCGCCCACCTGACCCCGCCGGCCGGGCCGGCGGGGTCACGATGCCAGCGGGATCAGGCCGATGCCGGTGAAATCAGGCTACGGCGCGGTCGGAGACCCGGCGGATGTCGGCGCCGAGGTCCGTCATGTTCTCGACAAACCGGGCGTATCCCCGGTCGATGTGGTGGACGTCGCTTACCTCGGTGACGCCGTCCGCAACCAGGCCGGCGAGCACGAGACCCGCGCCGGCCCGCACGTCGGAGGCCGTCACCCGGGTGCCGGACAGCCGCGCGGTGGGCCGGACGATGACGTGGTGGCCGTCCGTACGCAGGTCGGCGCCGAGTTTGTGCAGCTCGCGGCAGAAGGCGAACCGGCTGTCGAAGATGTTCTCGGTGATCAGGGAGGTACCCCGGCTAACCGACTCCAACGCGATGATCTGCGGCAGCAGATCAGTCGGAAAGCCGGGGTACGGCAGCGTCACCACGTCGATCGACCGGGGTTGTCCCCGTCCGACGACCCGGAATCCGTCGTCCCGGACGTCGACCTCGGCACCGGCCTGCACCAGCTTCTCTAGGACGATGCTGAGGTGGGCGGCCTGACCGTGCCGGATCAGCACGTCGCCACCGGTCATCAGGGCGCCGATGGCGTACGTGCCGGCGACGATGCGGTCCGCCACCGTCCGGTGTTCCACCGAGGTGAGCTGGTCGACCCCGTCGATGATCAGTGTCGACGATCCCGCGCCGTCGATACGCCCGCCCATCGCCGTCAGCATCGCGCACAGGTCGGCAATCTCGGGTTCCTGGGCGGCATTGTCGATCACCGTCGTCCCCTTGGCGAGAACCCCGGCCATCAACAGGTTCTCGGTGGCGCCCACGCTGGGGAAGTCGAGCCAGATCGAGGCTCCCTGCAGCCTGCCGGAGCAGCGCGCGACGAGGACTCCGGACTCGACGTCAACCAGCGCACCGAGTTTGGTCAGGCCGTTGACATGAATGTCGAGCGCGCGCGATCCGATCGCGTCCCCACCGGGCAGGGCGACCCGCGCCTCCCCACGGCGGGCGACCAGCGGACCGAGCACCGCCACCGACGCCCTGATCTGCCGCACCAGCTCACCATCGGCCGCGACGCCCGGAGCCTGGGGCACCTCAATGCTCAGCCGCCCGCCGGCGGCGTCCCGCTCGACGGTCGCACCGAGCCCCGCCAGCACCTTGGACATCACCGACACGTCCAGGATGTCAGGAACGGCGGACAGCATCGTCCGGCCCGCGGCCAGCAGGCTCGCGGCCATCAGCTTCAATACCGAGTTCTTCGCGCCCGGGACGGCGACCTCGCCGGCCAGCCGGGTACCGCCTGTCACAACGAAGCGCTCCACGAACCTCGATGCTAGGTCCTGGCCTGAAGATCTTCACCGCCACCCGCCGGACCGACCGGCGCAACCCTGCGCGGTCGCCTCATTCCGCTGCGTCGGACGGAAGGACGGACACCCCGTCGTGGGTGCGGATAAACGGCTCGAGCCGTCCGGCCACCGCGTCCGCCACCCGGATTGCGAAAGCCGGCACAAACCGCGTACGGACCTCGTCGATCGACAACCAGCTGACCTCCGTCGCCTCCGCGGTGTCGGAAGCGATGACGCCGGTCGGATGGTGGCAGAGAAACACCATGGCAACCACGCCTAGGGGCATGTTGAGGTACACCCCGGTCAGGCGGACGGGTTCGACGACCGCACCCGTCTCCTCCTCGACCTCACGGCGCAGCCCGGTGTGCAGGGTCTCACCGCGTTCGAGCACCCCACCCGGGATCTGCCAGGCGCCGATGTCCCGGCGGCGGATGCATAGAATCAACCCTTTTTCGTTGAGTGTCACTCCGGCTACGCTCACCGAATGCATATGCGAAACGTACCAATTGCCACGCGGAAGTCCAAGTGAACGGCGGCCTTTCTCAGCGGCTGGCGGAACTGCCCCCAGAGACCGACCCGGGGTTCGGCTCGGCCGCGCGGGCGTTGTTGACCGGGCCCGACGCGACCGACGAGGCCCTCACCGCGGCAGTCGAGAACCCCAATCTAGCGGAGCAGACGCGCTTCAACGCGTTCTACTGCCTGCAGGCTCGGGCCTGGCGCCGCAAGGACCATCGCCGCCATCGGGCCAACACCGATCGATACCAGGCCCGGTTCGGTCGGCATCCGATGTTCTTCTTCATGCAGGCCGAGTATTACGCCTCTCTCGACGGCGATCCGGCAAATCTCGACGCGGCGCTCACGTTCGCGCTCGAGGCGGTGGACCGGCTCGGCGGCGTGCCTGGCGTGCTGCATCTCGCCGCCGAGATTATCGCGGACCGCCACGAACGGGACCCCGACAACGATCCACGCCTACTGCTCGACGCTGAGCGGCACGTCCGGCAGGCCATCGCGCTCAGCGACGGGCATTATGCGCGCTATCATGCCACCCACGCGCGCATCGCGACCCTGCGAGGGGCGTTCGCGTCCGCGCGGGCCAGCATCGCCCGCGCGATCGAGGACGAGGACAGTACGGGCGCCGAATACGCGCTTCGCATCGGCGACTACCAGCTCATCCGGTCCAGGATCCAATACGCGCAGGAGGCTGAGCGGCTGAGCGCACGCCAAGAGGAGGCTTCCCGCGAGCTGCAGCAGATCCGGAGTCAGGTCCTGGAGATCATGGGGTTACTCGCGGCAGTGATCGCCTTCATCACCACCGCCGCGAACGTCGCTGCGGGGCAGCCGGCCCGACCGGCCGCCGGCCTTCTCACGCTCGCTGGCGGCGTGACGTTGCTCGTCTTCTGGGGCTTTCACGTCCTGCTCGTGGGGACCGAACCGGCCCGGCGTCGGGTCGTCGCGGCGGTCGTCGGGACGATACTCGTGGTGGCGGGGTTTCTCATGACGGAGTTCTCATGACCACGGTGGGGGCCAACGGGTGCGTGTGCTGCGGTCCATCAGCCGGTCGGACAAGCTCCACAATGAGGATGCCGCCGGTTCCCGCGCCGATGGCCTGTGGGTGATCGACGGAGCGACGCCGCTGCACGACGATCCGACGATCAGCGGCCGGTCCTCGGCGGCCTGGCTGAGCGGCGCGGCCGACGCCTTCCTCGCCACGGTCCCCTGGCGGGATAGATCCCTGCCCGAGGTGGTGCGGGAGCTGATCGCACATGTCCGCGCCGAGGGACGGCGCCTGGGGCTCGCCGCGGGTCGGTTCCCGACCGCCACGATCGCCCTCGCCCGGCAACGGGGCCCGCTACTCGATCTGTACCTCCTCGGGGACAGCCCGGTGCTGCTCCGTCATCCCGGCGGGGAGGTGGTCAGTTTCACCGATCCCCAGTTCGATGGGGTCGAAGAGGCGCTGCTCGAACCGGTCCGCGCCGAGCTGGCACGCGGCATCGATGTCGCGCAGGCCTACGGACGGGCACACACGATGACCCGCGAACGCCGCCGGCAGCGCAACACCGCGGCCGGGTCCTGGATCCTCGGTGACGTCACCGCTGCCGCCGACCACGCGTTCGTCACCACCATGCCGGTGGAACCCGGCACGGAGCTGGTGGCGCTGTCCGACGGCTACGCCCGGGCCGTCCGTCCCTTCAGCCTGGTCGCCGACGACGCGGCCCTTGTCGACGTGCTCGCCCGCGGCGAACAGGCCATACTGCTGGAACGGCTGCGGGCGGCGGAACGGGCCGACCCGGACTGCTCGCGGTTCCCCCGGTTCGGGATGAGCGACGACGCGACCGCGCTCTACGCCCGGATCTGACAACCCGGCCGCGCGGTCAACGACTGCCTAGAGTGGTCCCCATGGCAGTGCACCTGACTCGGATCTACACCCGCACCGGGGATGACGGTACGACGGCGCTGGGCGACATGTCGCGGGTGGCGAAGACCGATCCGCGGCTGGCCGCCTATGCCGACGTGGATGAGGCGAACGCCGCGATCGGCGTGGCCCTCGCCCTCGGCGGGCTTCCCGACGAGCTGCGGGCGGTGCTCGGCCAGGTCCAGAACGACCTCTTCGACGTCGGCGCGGATCTGTGCACCCCGGTCGACCCGGCGCCGGCCTACCCACCCCTGCGGATCACCGAGGCCTACGTGGAACGGCTCGAGGAGGCGTGTGACCGTTTCAACGCCGGCCTGCCGAAGCTGGCCTCCTTCATTCTTCCGGGAGGGACTGCCGGGGCGGCGCTGCTGCATGTCGCCCGCACGGTCGCCCGCCGGGCGGAACGGTCCGTCTGGGCCCTCCTCGAGGCCGAGCCGGACCGCACCGGCCCGCTGCCGGCCCGCTATCTCAACCGACTGTCGGACCTGCTGTTCATCCTCGCCCGGGTGGCGAACCCCGAGGGGGACGTGCTCTGGCGCCCGGGGGCGCACGCCTGAGACCCGCTCGATACCCGAGGGTCGCCAAGCCAGTCAACCGAATTGATGACTGACGATCATGAGTACCACGGTGCGCGTGAGGTACAGGACGCGGCAACGGGTCGCGGCCATGGCCGCGACCACCGGCCAGCAGATGCAGACGATCATCGGCCAGGCCGGCGAGGCCTACGAGCGCGAGCTGTTCTGGCGCGGCTTCGAGGAGGGGTACGACCGCCTCGCGACCGACTCGCTCGCCTGGGACGAGCTCGGTGCCGAGCGCTCCGCCGAGGCGGGGGGCGCTGCGGGCTGCCCTCCCACGTCGAGCTCGCGCCCGGCGGCACCGGTCTGCGCGAGACAAGCTACGCGAAGGTCGAGGACGTGAAATCGGTGTCCCAGCAGCGCTTTGGTCGCCGGCTCGGCGTCGTGGGTCCCGATCATCTGCTGCGGATGACCGAGGCCCTGCAGTTTCTGATGGGCCTGTAGGGCCCTGTCGCGACCTGTGACGTGACGCGAAAGACGCGTCCCCCGATGCGGAGAACGCGCCCTTGGCCGCGGGAAACTCAGGTCAGCTTCGCGGTCTCGGCGAGGATGCTGACACCCTGGTGTGTCACCGAGATGAAGCCGCCGTCCACCGAGGCCGAGATCTCCCGGCCACCGGTCTTGACCCGGACCGTTCCGCCCGGCGCCAGCAGACCCAGCAGCGGCACATGGCCGGGCAGCACGCCGAGATCACCGTCGGTGGTCCGGGCGACGACCATGTCGGCGTCGCCGGACCACACCTCCTGCTCGGGCGAGACAATCGCCACCCGGATCGGCATTACAGGTTCTCCGCGTTCTTCTCCGCGTCCTCGATGCCACCGCACATGAAGAACGCCTGCTCCGGCAGGTGGTCGAAGTCGCCCTGGGTGAGCCGCTTGAACGAGTCGATCGTCTCGTCGAGCGGGACGAACTTGCCGGGGATGCCGGTGAACTGCTCGGCCACGAAGAACGGCTGCGACAGGAACCGCTGGATCCGCCGCGCCCGGTTGACGAGAATCTTGTCCTCTTCGGAGAGCTCATCGATACCGAGGATGGCGATGATGTCCTGCAGGTCCTTGTAGCGCTGCAGGATCCGCTGCACCTCACGGGCCGTGTCGTAGTGCTCCTGCCCGAGATAGCGCGCGTCCAGGATCCGGGAGTTGGAGTCGAGCGGGCTCACCGCCGGGTAGATACCCAGGTCGGAGATGGCCCGGTCGAGCACGGTGGTGGCGTCGAGGTGGGTGAACGTCGTCGCCGGCGCCGGGTCGGTCAGGTCGTCCGCGGGCACGTAGATGGCCTGCAGCGAGGTGATCGAGTGGCCCCGGGTCGAGGTGATGCGCTCCTGGAGCACACCCATCTCGTCGGCCAGCGTCGGCTGGTAGCCGACGGCGCTGGGCATCCGGCCGAGCAGCGTGGAGACCTCGGATCCGGCCTGGGTGAACCGGAAGATGTTGTCGATGAACAGCAGCACGTCCTGCTTCTGGACGTCCCGGAAGTACTCGGCCATCGTGAGCGCGCCGAGCGCGACCCGCAGCCGGGTACCCGGCGGCTCGTCCATCTGGCCGAACACCAGCGCGGTGTCCTCGATGACGCCGGCCTCGGTCATCTCCAGGAACAGGTCGTTGCCCTCACGGGTACGCTCGCCGACCCCGGCGAACACCGAGACGCCACCGAACTCCTTGGCGACCCGGCGGATCATCTCCTGGATGATGACGGTCTTGCCGACGCCGGCACCGCCGAACAGGCCGATCTTCCCGCCGCGCACGTACGGCGCGAGCAGGTCGATGACCTTGATGCCGGTGGTGAACATCTCGGTCTTCGACTCGAGCTGGTCGAACGCCGGCGCCGACCGGTGGATCGGCCAGTACGTCTCGGCCTCGATCTGCTTCACGTCGAGCGGCGTGCCAAGCACGTTGAACACGTGGCCCTTGGTGGCGTCGCCGACCGGGACCGAGATCGGCGCGCCGGTGTCGTGGACGGGCGCGCCCCGGACGAGACCGTCGGTCTGCTGCATGGAGATGGCCCGCACGGTGTTGTCACCGATGTGCTGGGCGACCTCGAGCGTCAGCGTCAGCGTCTCGTCGCCGATGGTCCGGTCGACCTGCAGTGCCTGGTAGATCTCGGGGAGTTCGTCGGGAGCGAACTCCACGTCGACAACCGGTCCGATGACTCGGGCGACCCGGCCGATCCCCGGGGTCCGGCCCGGTGCCGTGGCCGGCGAGCTGGTGGTGACGGTCATGGCGTCCTCAGTTTCCGATCAATGCCCGCCGCCGCAGCCTCGGGCTCGCGTTCGCTGGCACCTGGGACGGAACGGCCCGCGTCGCGCGCGCTCCGCCTTCGGCGTCGTCCTTCACGTTCTGTTGTCGTCGCTGTCCTCATCGGTTCCGGTCACACGAGTCCGGCCACACGAGTGTGAACCGCCGCCCACCCATATCAGGTTCCCGAAGCCAGAGCGTTGGCGCCACCGACGATCTCGGAGATCTCCTGAGTAATGGCGTCCTGTCGGGCCCGGTTGGCCTGCCGGGTGTATCTCTTGATGAGGTCCTCGGCGTTGTCCGTAGCCGACTTCATGGCCCGCTGTCGCGCCGCCGACTCCGACGCCGCCGACTCGAGCAGCGCCGCATAGAGCCGGCTTTCCACGTAGCGCGGCAGCAACGCGTCGAGCACCCCCTCGGCGGAGGGCTCGAACTCATACTGGGGCAGCGGACCGCCACGCGGCGGTTCGTCGGTCTCGGTGAGCACCATCGGCAGCAACCGGCGGGCGACCGGCGTCTGGGTGATGGCGCTGACGTACTCCGTGTGGACCACGTGGATCTCGTCCACCCCGCCGTTCTCGCTCGTGGCGATGAAGGCCGCGATGAGCGCGTCCGCGACCGACTTGGCGTCCGCGTACGACGGCTGTTCGGAGAAACCGGTGTACTCGCCGCTCATCGCACGTCCCCGGAAGCGGTAGTAGCCCGTTCCCTTGCGGCCCACGACGTGCAGGTCGGTCTCCTTGCCCTCCGAATGCAGCAGCTCGATGAGCTCCCCGGTGCGCCGCAGCGCGTTCGAGCTGTACCCGCCGGCCAACCCCCGGTCGCTGGTGATCACCACGACCGCGGCCCGGGCCGCCCCGGGCCGCTCGGTGGTGAGCGGATGGTCGATCGTGGTCTGCGCCGCGACCGCCTCGATCACCCGGGTGATCTCCTCGGCATAGGGGCGGGCCGCGGCGACCCGCGCCCGCGCCTTGGCGATGCGGGAAGCCGCGATCAGCTCCATCGCTCGGGTGATCTTCTTCGTCGACTGCACCGACCGGATGCGCCGCCGGTACTCACGAAGCTGGCCCGCCATGGATCAGCCCTCGTCGTCTTTGCGCGCCGCGGGCCGGTGCACCGGGATCGACTCCTGCCGCACCAGCCCCGGGTCGAGCGGGCTCGGCGCCGGCTCGTTGACCAACGGCTTGCCGTCGGACAGCGTGAACTGCTTCTTGAACTCCGCGACGGCCGACTCCAGCATGGCGATCGTGTCGTCGCTGAGCTTGCCGGTGGTCACGATCGCGTCGTACACCCCCGGGTAAGACCGGCCGACGAAGTCCAGGAACTCCGACTCGAAGCGACGGATGTCCGCCACGGGCACATCGTCGAGCTTGCCGGTGGTTCCGGCCCAGATCGACACGACCTGGCGCTCGACCGGGAAGGGCTGGCCCTGCGGCTGCTTGAGCAGCTCGACCAGGCGGGCGCCGCGCGCGAGCTGGTCCCGCGAGGCCTTGTCCAGGTCGGAACCGAAGGCCGAGAACGCCTCGAGCTCGCGGTACTGGGCGAGGTCCAGCCGCAGGCGGCCGGCGACCGACTTCATCGCCTTAACCTGCGCGCTACCGCCGACCCGGGACACCGAGGTGCCGACGTTGATGGCCGGGCGGACACCCTGGTTGAACAGGTCGGACTCCAGGAAGACCTGCCCGTCGGTGATCGAGATGACGTTCGTCGGGATGTAGGCCGAGATGTCGTTGGCCTTCGTCTCGATGATCGGCAGTCCGGTCAGCGAGCCGCCGCCGAGCTCGTCGGAGAGCTTGGCGCAGCGCTCCAGCAGGCGGGAGTGCAGGTAGAAGACGTCACCCGGGTAGGCCTCGCGGCCCGGCGGACGGCGCAGCAGCAGCGAGATCGCGCGGTAGGCCTCGGCCTGCTTGGTCAGGTCGTCAAAGACGATCAGCGCGTGCTGGCCGTTGTACATCCAGTGCTGGGCGATCGCCGAGCCGGTGTAGGGCGCGATGTACTTGAAGCCCGCCGGCTCGTCAGCCGGCGCCGCCACGATCGTGGTGTAGGCCAGCGCGCCGGCCTCCTCCAGAGAGTTCACCACCTCGCGGATTGTCGACTTCTTCTGGCCGATCGCCACGTAGACGCACTTGACCTGCTTCGACGGATCACCAGAGGTCCAGTTGTCCCGCTGGTTGATGATCGCGTCGATGGCCACCGTCGTCTTGCCGGTCTGCCGGTCGCCGATGATCAGCTGGCGCTGACCACGGCCGATGGCCGTCATCGCGTCGATCGCCTTGATACCGGTCTGCAGGGGTTCCTTCACCGGCTGGCGCTGGACGACCGTCGGCGCCTGCAGCTCCAGCTCCCGGGATCCCTCGGCCACGATCTCCCCGAGGCCGTCGATCGGCCGCCCGAGCGGGTCGACGACCCGGCCGAGGAAGCCGTCACCGACGGGAGCGGAGAGGATCTGGCCGGTGCGGCGGACCTCCTGCCCCTCCTCGATGTTCTCGGATTCACCCAGGATGACGGTTCCGATCTCGCCGACCTCGAGGTTCAGCGCGAGACCCAGCACACCGCCGTGGAACTCCAGCAGCTCGTTGGTCATCGTGTGCGGGAGACCCTCGACCCGGGCGATGCCGTCACCGGTGACGACGACCCGGCCGACCTCCTCACGGCCGGCTGAGGTGGCCTGGAAAGAGTCGACGTACTCCCGCAGGGCGTCGCGGATCTCCTCCGGCCGGATGGAGAGCTCAGTCATCGCTTACGTCCTTCGTCCTTCATTGCGGGCAGGGCAGGTCGCCCCGGGTCGGGATGCGGGTCCGCGGTGGTCGCGGCGACGGGGACCGTCACGATCATCGTGGTCACGGTCGCCGCCTATCGGAGCAGGGCCCGGCGGGCGGCGACGAACCGGCGCAGCACGCTGCCGTCCACCACCTCGCCGCCGACCTGGACCACGACACCACCCAGGATGTCGGGGTCGAGATCGACCTGCAGCTGGATCTGGCGGCCAAAGTACCGGCTGATCGCCGCACCCAGACGGGCGACGACTTCGCTACTCAGCGGAACCGCCGTACGGACGATCGCCACCACCCGACCCCGGCGGGCCGCGGCGATCCGGCTGAACTCGGCCAGCCGGCGCTCGACGTCGCCGTGGATCCGGTCGGCCGCCGCCTGCTGGACCAGGCGCACGGTGACCGGGTGCGCCCGGCCGGCGAGCAGCCGGGTGAGCAGCCTGTCCTTGACTGCCGCCGGCGCGGCCGGGTCGGTCAGCGCGAGCGCGAGCGGAGCGTTCTGGTCGAGGATCCGGCCGAACCGGAACAGCTCGTCCTCGACCTCCTCCAGCGCCCCGTCCCGCTCCGCCTCGACGAGCAGCGCCTCGACGCTCAGTTCGAGCAGCGCGTACTGCAGATCGAACGGCCGCGACCAGCGCGCCCCGACCGCCGTGTGCACGATCCGCAGGCTCGCCGGGGCGAGCTGAGTTCCGAACAGCCGGGTGACCAGCTCCGTGCGCGCGGCCACGGGTGCCCCCGGGTCGGTGAGGGCGCGGCGCACGGCCGGCTCCCGGGCGAGGAGCTCGGCGACGGCCCGGAGGTCCTCGGCGATCCGCCCGGCGTCCACCGGGCGGGGCGCGCCCGGTGCCGTCGCGGTTGCCTCGTCGAGCGTCGCCCGCGCGGCCGCCAAGCCGTGCCTGCTGGCTCCCTCCACCGTCAGCCTCCCGGCCTGACCGGTGCGGCCACGGTACCGACGCCCTCGGCCGAGTTGTCAAGCGCTGCGATGAAGTCGTCGATCAGCCGGTTCTGCGTGGCGCTGCTCTCCAGCTGGAATCCGACGATCTTCGAGGCCAGATCGACCGCGATCTCACCGACCTCCCGGCGGACCTGGGCGACGATCTGCGCCCGGTCGGCCGCGAGCTGGGCGTCCGCCCGGGCCTTGATCTCGGCGATCTCGCGCTGCGCCGCGGCGCGGAGTTCCTCGGTGATCTGCCGGCCCTCGCTGTGCGCCTCCTCGCGGATGCGCGCGGCCTCGGTCCGAGCCTCGGCCAGCTGGGCGCGGTACTGCTCCAGCAGGGCCTGCGCCTCGCGTTGCGCCGCCTCGGCGCGGGCGAGCCCGCCCTCGATCCGCTCGGTGCGCTGCGCGTAGGTCCTGGCGATCTGCGGCCTGATCTTCCAGAAGAAGAAGGCCACGAGCAAGGCGAACGACAACGTTCCGATGAGCAGTTCACTCAGCGGCGGGATCAGAACGTTCTCGTCGGAGTGCCCGCTCTCGGCGGCGGCGATAAGGATGGATGTCGCGCTCATGATTGCCCCGCCGGTTTACGGGAAGACGAAGGGAACGACGAAGCCGATGAGCGCGAGGGCTTCGGCGAGGGCGAAGCCGATGAGCATGTACCGGAAGGCGACCTGCTCGGCCTCGGGCTGGCGGGCGATCGCCTGGACGCCCAGGCCGAAGATGAGACCGATACCGATACCGGGACCGATGGCGGCGAGGCCGTAGGCGACGGCGCCCAGGCTTCCGCTCACAGCGTCCTTGGCGGCGAGAATGTCTGCCATTGCGGTGCTTTTCCTATTCAGTCGGGCACCGGGACTCGCCGGTGCTGGAAGGGTGTGTCGGGAATCTAGGCCCGGGCCGATACCGGCACGCCCGCCGGAGCAGGCGAGGCGAGTTCCTCGGACGGAGCTACCTCGTGCTCTCCGTGCACCATCGCACCGCCGATGTAGGCGGCTGTGAGGATCGTGATGATGTACGCCTGGAGAGCGTCGATGACAAGCTCGAACGCCGTGAGGATGATCGCCACCAGCAGTGAGGCGGCGCCGAACACATAGGGGGGCTTGGGCAGCAGGTAGTCCGCGCCCAGCGAGAAGACCAGCAGCAGGATGTGCCCGGCGAACATGTTCGCGAAGAGCCGGACCGCCAGCGTGAAGGGCCGAACGATCAAGGTCGAGAGAATCTCGATCGGCGCCAGGAGCACGCGGATCCACAGCGGCGCGGTGGGAGCCGGGTCAATCATCTCCTTGAAGTACGGACCGGCGCCGTTGGCCTTGATGCCCGCGTAGTTGAACAACACGTACGTGACGAGCGCCAGAACCATCGGGACGGCGATGCGCGAGGTCGCCGGGAACTGGGCCCCGGGCACCACCGCGAGCACGTTGCAGATCAACACGAAGCTGAACAGGACGAGCAGGTAGGGCGTGTACCTCGTGCCCTTCTCGCCGATGACACCCCGGGCGATCTGCAGATCGATGAAGTCGTAGGCCGACTCGCACAGGTTCTGGAGGCCGCGAGGTATGATTTTAGCTCGGCGGAATCCCAACCAGAAGATCACACCGACAAACAGTGCAGCAAAGATCGTGAGCGCGGTGGCCTTGTTGAGGTAGAGATTGACCGAGCCGATCCCGACATCGAACCAGTGCGGAGTCTGGAAGACCTCCTTGGTGGGGCCTTCGAAGCCCTCGTCGGCGAGGACCGGCACGACAAACACCTCCATGATCGATTAGGTAGCGCGTTCACGGCCCGGCAAGGTTGCCGTGCTCGGCGGCAGATTGCCTCCACCCTACCGGGTTCGCACGACACGCTCACACCGAAGAACGACCCGTCGCCAACCGGGTACAGCGCTCCGAAGGACACCTCGACAAGCCCAGGCCCTGATGGGTGTCGGCAGGCCGACGTCCTGTTGCCCGCGATACTATCCACACCGGCACCCCACAAGCACGGACTCGCTTCGACGTTCGCGCTGGTTCATCCGCGCGTTGTCTATGGGTTTCACTCCGTTGCTACCCATTCCACACAGCGCGACGAGTTGATGACACGCGGCTTCCAGCTGCACCCATCTCCCGCCGTCGGCTACGCCCAGTAGCGTCACAACGTCTGCCAGATGAGCACAATTCGGCTCTCCCTTCCCCGTCTCGGCGACCTGGGTCCACTCTGACCGGAATCGGTTGCGCCGTCGATGACCTTCGAGGTCATCGACGGCGAGGACCGGCCCGATTCAATGGAACAGCCGGGGCGGTCGGTACAGCCAGGTCCAGCAGGACGGAACTACCAGGACAAGCGGGACAGAACGGTCAGGCCGAACGAACTGGGCGAACAGGACCAACGGAGCGTATTTCGCCAAGACCGCCGAGCTGGCCGGAAGCCTGGCTATCCGCCCTCTCACCGGGTAAGTCGATAGATCACGAGGTACATCGCGGCGGCGAGGCCGACGGTCAGTCCGATCGGCAGGAACAGCACGTGAAAGCCGAGAAGGCGATCCGCTCCAAAACCGACCAGTCCCCAGAAGAGCATTCCGGCGATCAACGTGCCGAAGACGTTCCACGCCTCGCCGGGACCGTTTCCCCCCGAGGTCATCAGACCGGCGGACGGCGCGAGGCGTCCCACGCGCCGGGACGCTCCGGGTCGTAGAAGGGCATCCGGGTGTGGGTCGCGACCCAGAGCTCGGCACCCATCCACCCGAAGACCCCGGCGAAAATCGACCAGGCGAAGGCCGGCAGGTCAAGGGCCTCCGTGTCCTGGATCACCACGAGCAGGACACCCAGCAGTGCTACCTTCGCCGCGTAGGTGCCGAGGGCCGCCGGCAGGAGCAGATGCGGCGCCCGGCGCGCGACGGCCCCGACCGCCACCTTGCTGATGCCGAAGAACGCCATGACGATCATCAGGCCGACCGCGGCGCTCAGGGCGCCCGTCCCGCCGCGCAGGACCGCCGCGAGCCCCACCGCCGGGACCGCCAGCACCCCGGTCAGCGCCGCTCCCAGCCGGATCACCCGGGCCGCCGGCACGATCATGCGCGCCGCGCCGATCGCTGGGTCCTGATCAGCAGCGCGATCAGGGCCGCGAGGCCCACTCCGACGGTGGCGACCAGGATCGGCAACGGGGAGTTGGAGAACGACGCGGCGACACCTCCGAACCCGACCAGAGCCGCCCAGAAATACATGAAGAGAACCGCCCTCACGTGCGAATTACCGATTTCCAGCATGCGGTGGTGGAGATGCATCTTGTCCGCCGCGAACGGCGAGCGCCCCGCCCTCGTCCGCCGGACGACCGCGAGCCCGAGATCGAGAAACGGAACGGCGAGCACGGCCAGGGGTATCGCCAACGGGATCAGCGACGGGTACGACCGTGAGGGTCCAGCGTAACCCCCGTAGGCCACCTGACCGGTCACGGAGATCATCGATGCGGCCGACAGCAGGCCTATGAGCATCGAGCCCGAGTCCCCCATGAACAGCCGGGCCGGATTGAAATTGTGCGGCAGGAACCCGATGCAGACCCCGGCGGTCACGGCGGCCAGGAGCGCCGCCGGGGAGGCCCGGTAGAAGCCGTTGATCACTGCGATCTGATAGGCGAAGTAGAAGGTCGCGCCGGCGGCGATCGCCGCGACGCCCGCCGCGAGGCCGTCCAGGCCGTCGATGAAGTTCATCGCGTTGATAAGCACCACCGTGGCGAGGATGGACAGCGGGACCGCGGTCTCCGGTCCCAGGCTCAGCGTCGTCTCGCTGTCCCGATTGATCGCAAACGTCCATTGGACGCCGAGGAGCACCATGATGCCGGCCGTGGCGACCTGCCCGGCCAGTTTGGTCAGGGAGTCCAGTTCCCATCGGTCGTCGGCGACGCCGAGCAGGCAGATCAAGGTGCCGGCGACGAGCACCGCCCGGATCTCCGACCAGTCCTGGGAGACCACCGAGAGGAACGGCAGGCGGTCCGCCACCCCGAACCCGGCGTAGAGCCCGGCAAGCATGGCCAGGCCCCCCAGCCGGGGCGTCGGGGTGGAGTGGACGTCGCGGGCACGTACCCCGGCGACGGCACCGATGCGCATGGCGAAGACGCGTGCCACCGGCGTGGCGAGAAAGGTCACCGCCGCCGAGACCACGAAGACGAGCAGGTACTCGCGCACCGTCGGGCATCTCCCGCCTGCCGGACCCGGATCCGGCTACTGCCGCCTACTGCCGCCTACTGCCGCGGCCGTGCGGAACCGCCTGATCCCCTACCGCGGATCGACCCCTACCGCGGATAGGCCGGATGCCGGGCGACGAGCGCGGACACCGCCGCAGCGACGTCGGCGGCGGCTTCCGGCTCACGCACCGCGTGGGCGATCAGCCCCGCGATCTCCTTCATCTCCCCCTCGCCCATCCCCTGGGTGGTGACCGCCGGGGTTCCCACCCGGATGCCGGAGGAGATCGCGGGCGGCTGCGGGTCATAGGGAATGGCGTTCTTGTTCAGGGTGATGCCGGCCGCGTCGCAACGCGCCTCGGCTTCCTTGCCGCTGACCCCGAGTTCCCGCAGGTCGAGCAGGGCGAGATGGGTGTCGGTGCCACCGGCGACGGGCCGGATGCCCTCGGCGGCAAGCTCGTCGGCGAGCCGCTGCGCGTTGGCCACCACCTGGCGAGCGTACTGCGCGTAAGCGGGCGAGGCCGCCTCCCGCAACGCGACGGCCTTCGCCGCGACCGCGTGCATCAGCGGGCCACCCTGGCTGAACGGGAACACGGCCTTGTCGATGCGGGAAGCCAGCTCCTCACGCGCGAGGATCATGCCCCCTCGCGGGCCGCGCAACACCTTGTGGGTGGTGAAGCTGACAACGTCGGCGTAGGGAACGGGGCTCGGGATCGCGCCCCCGGCGACCAGACCGATGAAGTGCGCCGCGTCCACCATCAGCCACGAACCGACCTCGTCGGCGATCGAGCGGAACGCGGCGAAGTCGATCAGACGTGGGTAGGCCGTCGCCCCACAGATGATCATCTTGGGCCGGTGCTGGCGGGCGAGCTCCCGCACCTGGTCGTAGTCGATCAGCTCGGTGTCCTCCCGCACGCCGTAGGCCACCACGTTGAACCACTTACCGGAGAAGCTCACCTTGCTGCCGTGGGTGAGGTGACCGCCATGCGGCAACGACATCGCCAGGACCGTGTCACCTGGCGTGAGTAGCGCCGCGTACACGGCGAAGTTCGCCGACGAGCCCGAATGCGGTTGCAGGTTGGCGTGCTCCGCGCCGAAGAGCTGCTTCGCCCGGGCGATGCCGATCTCCTCGGCCCGGTCGACCACCTGGCAACCGCCGTAGTAACGCCGACCCGGATACCCTTCGGCATACTTGTTCGACAACGTCGAGCCCAGCGCCGCCAGCACCGCCGGGGACGTGAAGTTCTCGCTCGCGATGAGTTGCAGGCCGCCGCGCAGCCGGTCCAGCTCATCGAGGACCACCTCCGCGATCTGCGGATCCGTCGCGCTCAGCTGGTCGAAGTCCGGGCCCCAGAACGGGGTGCTCATGACGTTTCTAACCTCCTGCGTTAGAACGGCGACCGCGCTGGAACGGCGACCGCGCCACAACCGGCAACCGCGCCACAACCGGCAGCCGATGACCGGTGCCGCCGCGCGGGCGACCCGGTCACCCCATGCTCCTCTGGCCCGGGAACACCATCCACCCGGATCTACCCGAAGCCACCCGCTGTGACCATCGCCCCGCGACCCGGTTCAGGATCGTACGGGACTCTCCCGCCGGGACGATCAGCGGCGTCATGCCCACCCCACCCCGGCCCGGACCGTATCCCGGCCCGGACCGTCCGGACCGGCTCCGGCACGCGGGGTCGCCTGCGAGCTACGGGCTCATCGGTTCACGGGCTCATCGGTTCACGGGCTCCCGGATCAGCGGCAGCACCGCACGCAGCGCGGTGAGGCCAATCGCGCCGCTGCGCAGTACAACGGGCACCTCCCCGGTGCAGTCGACGATGGTCGAGGGGACGGCGGCCGGGCACGGTCCCCCGTCGAGATAGACATCCGCGGCACCGCCGAGCTGGTGCAGCGCCTCGTCGATCGTCGTCGCCGGAGGCTGGCCACTGATGTTCGCGCTGGAGACGGCCATCGGCCCGGTCCGACCCAGCAGCTCGATCGCCACCGGGTGCAGGGGCATGCGCACCGCCACCGTGCCCCGGCTCTCCCCGAGATCCCAGCGCAGCGACGGGGTGTGCCGGGCCACCAGCGTCAGCCCGCCCGGCCAGAATGCGGTGATCAACTCCCGGACCTGGGGGGTCATCCGCTCGATCAGCCCGTCGAGGGTGCGCCAGGAGCCGACCAGGACCGGAACCGGCATGTTCCGGCCACGCCCCTTTGCCGCCAGCAGCGAGGCCACCGCGTCCCGATCGAAGGCGTCGGCGCCCAGCCCGTAGAGCGTGTCGGTGGGGAGCACAACCAGCCCGCCCCGGGCGACGGTGCTGACCGCCGCGTCGAGACCGCGGGCCCGCTCCCGTTCGTCAGAGCAGTCGAAACGTTCCATTGCCCGTCCTCTTCTCAAGGATCAGGGTTCGTCCTCAGGATCGGGGCTCACGGGACGCCCCGCGCCGGCCGGCGACGAACCGGTCCCGGCCGGCCAGGTCCCGATAATCCGCCACGTGCGACCAGCGACCGTCGGCGCGAAGCAGCTCGGGCGCCGACACCCCGTGGCCGTCGGCGTGTTCGATGACGAGGAGACCGCCTGGCCGCAGGAGCCGCGCAGCCACCCCGACAACCGTACGCACCACGTCGAGCCCGTCGGGCCCCCCCCACAGGGCGCGGGCCGGATCATGCTCGCCCACCTCGGGCTCCACCGTGTGGCGGTCGGCGTCGGGGAGGTACGGCGGATTGCTGATGATCAGGTCGACCGTCCCGGCGAGTCGGGTGAGCGACTCGGGCAGCGCCGCGGCGATGTCGGCTGCGTGCGCCGTCACGGGAAGACCGGTGCCGGCGATGTTGCGTCGCAGCCAGACCACCGCCGCCGGGTCGACCTCCACGGCGTGCACCGTCGCGCCGGGCAGCTCCGCCGCCAGGGACAGCGCGATCGCCCCCGAGCCCGCGCACAGATCGACGCACAACGGTCCCGGCCGCCGGGCCCCGGCGGAGCCGGTGAGCTCTGTAAGCGCCCATTCGACGACGGACTCCGTCTCGGGCCTCGGGATGAAGACCCCGGGGCCGACGGTGAGATCGAGGTGGCGGAAGCCGGCGACACCGGTCAGGTGCTGCAGCGGCACCCGCTGCGCGCGCCTGGCCACAAGCTCGTCCAGCCGCCGCGCCGCCGCCGCCGTGACGTCGTCGAGCAGTGCCAGCCGGCCGCGGGGCACCGCGAGCACGAAGGCGGCGAGCTGCTCGGCGTCGGCGCGGGGGCTCGCCACCCCGGCCGCACGCAACCGGTCGGTCGCCGCCGCCAACCACGCGCCCAGCGGTGTCAGGTCGGCCGCGTGGCGCACCGGGCTCAGGGGATCCGTGGAGCCCGGATGCGGGGACGCACCCCGGCCCGGCTGCTCCTGCTCCGTGCCCCGTGAGCGCCCCTGCGCGGCCGGCGGGCCGGTCATGACGCCTGAGCCGCCAGCCGCGCGTCGAGGTCCGCGGCGGCCAGCGCGTCGAGGACCTCGTCGAGCTCCCCGTCGAGCACCTGGTCGAGGTTGTGTGCCTTGTAGCCGACCCGATGGTCGCTGATCCGGTTCTCGGCGAAGTTGTAGGTCCGGACCCGCTCCGACCGGTCCACCGTGCGGACCTGGCTGGCACGCGCCAGCGACGCCTCCGACTCGGCCTTCTCCCGGGCCGCCCCGAGCAGACGGGCCCGCAGGATCCGCAGCGCGGACTCCTTGTTCTGTAGCTGGCTCTTCTCGTTCTGACAGGAGACCACCACACCGGTCGGGATATGGGTGATCCGGACCGCGGAGTCCGTGGTGTTGACACTCTGCCCACCGGGGCCGGACGAGCGGAACACGTCGATGCGCAGGTCGTTCGGGTCGATCTCGACATCAACCTCCTCGGCCTCCGGAAGCACCAGGACCCCGGCCGCCGAGGTGTGGATACGTCCGGCGGACTCGGTGACGGGCACCCGCTGGACGCGGTGCACCCCGCCCTCGAAGCGCAGCCGGCCATAGACACCGTCCCCGGGGCCCGCGGGTCCCCGGGCCTTCACCGCCACGCTGACATCACGGTAACCGCCGAGGTCGGAGGGGTTGGCGTCGAGGATCTCGGTCTTCCAGCCGCGCCGTTCGGCATAGCGCAGATACATCCGGAGCAGGTCTCCGGCGAACAGCGCCGATTCTTCGCCACCGGCGCCGGCCTTGACCTCGAGGATGGCGTCCCGGGCGTCGTCGGGGTCGATCGGGACGAGGTAGGCCCGCAGTCGGTCGTTGAGCCGGGCCAGCTCCTCGCCGAGATCCTGGACCTCGTCCCGGAACGACGGGTCCAGCAGCGCGAGCTCGCGGGCGGCAGCGAGGTCTCCCTCCACCCGGTCGAGCTCGCGCGCAAGATCCACGACCGGGGCGAGCTGCGCGTAGCGACGGCTCAGGGCGCGCGCCTTCGCGGGGTCGTTGTGCACCGCCGGGTCGGCGAGCTGCCCCTCGATCTCGGCGTGCTCGGCGATCAGGCCGTCGAGCGGGGACGTCATCGTGGTTCCTTCGCACGTCATGGTCCTGGAACGCGTCACGGTTCCGGGAGGGGGTCGGTGGGACGGGTATCGTCCGTCCCAGACGCGAACGGCGCCCGTCCGGAGTCCGGACGGGCGCCGCGGCCGAGCTACTTCGCGCCGCCGACCTTCTCGCCGGGGCGCCGCCGGCCGAACCGGCGCTCGAACTTCTCGACCCGGCCGCCGACATCGAGGATCTTCTGCTTGCCGGTGTAGAACGGGTGGCACTGCGAGCAGACCTCGGCGTTGACGACGCCGTTCTCCTTGGTGCTGCGGGTGGTGAAGGTGTTCCCGCAGGTACAGGTGACCGTCGTCTCGTGGTAGGTCGGGTGGACGTCAGGCTTCATGATCCCTCTTTCAAAGTGGCCGCCGGGTCGTCGTCTCGCGTGGACGACGTGAACCGGAGCCGGTCTGCTGCCAGTCTGCCAGAGGCCGGATGCACCGACCGCCAGCCGATGCAAGGGTCCCCACACTGCGGCGAAGCCCCCCGACGACCCCCCAGCAAGATCGCCGAAGGCGATCGCGCGGAAACCCCGAACGGCGCCCTGGGCCAGGGGCCCCCACACTGCGGCGAAGCCCCCCGACGACCCCCCAGCAAGATCGCCGAAGGCGATCGCGCGGAAACCCCGAACGGCGCCCTGGGCCAGGGGTCCCCACACTGCGGCGAAGCCCCCCGACGACCCCCCAGCAAGATCGCCGAAGGCGATCGCGCGGAAACCCCGAACGGCGCCCTGGGCCAGGGGTCCCCACACTGCGGCGAAGCCGCCGTGTGGGGGAAGGCTAATCCTGAGGCGGTGCGGTCTTGGCGATCTGCATCAGGAACTCGTAATTCGTCCTGGTCTGCTTGAGCCGATCGAGCAGGAGCTCGAGGGCCTGCTGGGTCTCCCTGGTATGGAGCACGCGACGCAGCTTGTGCATGATCACGAGCTCGTCCGGGGCAAGCAGGATCTCCTCCTTGCGGGTACCGGAGGCGTCGACATCCACCGCGGGGAAGATCCGCTTGTCGGCAATCTTGCGATCGAGCTTGAGCTCGGCGTTGCCGGTTCCCTTGAACTCCTCAAAGATCACGGTGTCCATCGTCGAACCGGTCTCCACCAGCGCCGTCGCAATGATCGTCAGAGACCCGCCGTTCTCGATGTTGCGGGCCGCGCCGAGGAACCGCTTCGGCGGGTAGAGCGCCGTCGAGTCGACACCGCCGGACAGGATACGACCGGAGGCCGGGGCCGCCAGGTTGTAGGCACGGCCCAACCGGGTGATCGAGTCGAGCAGCACGACGACGTCGTGGCCCAACTCGACCAGACGCTTGGCCCGCTCGATGGACAGCTCGGCGACATTGGTGTGGTCGGCCGGTGGACGGTCGAAGGTGGACGCGATGACCTCGCCCTTGACCGACCGCTGCATATCGGTGACCTCCTCCGGCCGCTCATCGATGAGCACGACCATGAGGTGGACTTCCGGGTTATTCGTCGTGATCGCGTTCGCGATGGACTGCAGCACCATCGTCTTACCCGCCTTGGGCGGGCTGACGATCAGGGCCCGCTGCCCCTTGCCGATCGGCATCACGAGGTCGATGACCCGCGTGGTCAGCATGTGGGGCTCGGTCTCCAGCCGCAGCCGCTCCTGGGGGTAGAGCGGAGTCAGCTTGGTGAACTCCGGCCGGCCGCGTGCCTCCTCGGGCTCCATCCCGTTGATGGTGTCGAGCCGGACCAGCGCGTTGTACTTGTCCCGGCGCTGCTCGCCCTCTTGCGGGGCGCGGACGACACCGGTGATGGCGTCACCGCGGCGCAGCCCGTTGCGACGCACCTGGGCGAGGCTGACATAGACGTCGGTCGGGCCGGTCAGGTACCCGCTGGTCCGCACGAAGGCGTAGTTATCCAGAACGTCGAGAATGCCGGCGACGGGGACCAGGACGTCGTCCTCGCGCAGGACCGGCTCGTTCTCGCTCGGGCCGGCCTGCCCGCCGCGACCGCGGTTACGACCGCGTTCCCGGAAGCGGCCCCGCCGGCCACGGGCGGCGAAGTCGTCCTCGCCTTGCCCCCCTTGCCCTCCCTGCCCGGGCCGGTCGCCGCCGGAACGCTCTGCCCCGGACCGGTCACCCTGCTGGGTGCGATCCACGCGGCTGGGACGATCAGCGGACTGACGGTCCGTACCGGAGCGACGGTCCGCGCCCTGGCGGTCCGCCGTGGCACGCTCGCCGCCGGCCTCACCGCCCTGACGGTCACTCGCGCTCACCCGGCCGTTGTCGGCGGAACGATCCCGGCGGTCCTCCCGACTCCGGGGACCGGCATCGGTCTGGCGGTGGGACGCGGCGGCCGGCGGAGCCGACGCGGGCGCCCCGGTCGGCTGGGCGGACACGGTCGGCTGGGCCGAAGCCACGGCGGAGGCGGCCGATCCGGCCCGGGCGTCCACAACCGATCCGGCCCGGGTCTCCACGACCGTGTCCCCAGCCGCCGTTTCGGGCAGGGTCGGCTGCTCGGCGGCGGGGCTCGCCGCCGCCCGAGAGGCTCCACGGCGGGAACGGGTGCGGGTAGCGGTGCCGTCCGAGCCGGCAGCCTGCCGGGACACCCGCGGCGCGGGGGATGTCTCGCTCGCGGCCGGAACCGGTCCGGCGGGCGAGGCCGGCCCCGACTCCGCCGGGGGCGGCGGTGCAAGGGCCGTGGAGGCCGTGGAGGCTGCGGAGGCCGAAGAAGTCGCTGGGGCCGCCGCGACGGGCGTCACGGCCGCGGACTCGTTGTTCTGCACGTTCTGGATCGCGGCGATGAGCTGGCCCTTGCGCAGCCGACCCACGCCCTGGATCCCCAGGGACGAGGCCATGGCCTGCAGCTCGGGGAGCAGCATCGCGGACAGACCGGTGCCCTGCCGGCGGCGTCGGGTCACGGCCGCACCTTCTCCGGCCGGAGAAGGTGCGGCGAGAGCGGTCCGGGTGATACGGCCTGCGCGCGAGTCACCGTTCCCGGTGGACTCAGCCGAGATGGCGTCTGCGGACGAGGTGCTCGCCGCCGGGTCACTCTCCCGGGGCGATGCAGGCGTCACGGGCGGCGCAGGCGTCACGGGCGGCGCAGACTCACGTGCGCTCTGCGGCAGCACGTTGGTGGTGTCGCTCAAGGTTTTCCTTCCCTGAAGGAACTGGCTCCTGGTGAGCCGGGCGTTGCTTGTGGACCTTCTTCGCCTGCACACATGCCGGATGAAGGGGTATACAGCCCCGAATGGGCGAGCATCGCGCCCGTGTACGGCGCCAGCGGCCGACTGCCGCGAGCGAACTCGCCGATCCCGCCTGGGAGTGCCGGTGTGGAGCCGAGGCAACGACGACGAAGCTTATACACCGGAGTCCCGAACCATGTTCCACCTGGCGAGACCAGAGCGGCATGGCGGGAGCGAGCACGCGCCGCGGTGGCAGCGGGTGCAGTCACCAGACTATCCAGCGGCAGACGCCTCGGCAACAACCTTGAGACGTCAGGACTTCCCGATGTGACACACAACCGCGCATCGGGAGCTCACAGCGCCAGCCGTCGCAGCGGATCCCACCGCGGGCAACGGGGTCATGGCGCTGCGGATCGACATCGGGTGACGCGTGCACCGTGTCTGTCCACCGGCAGCGGGGCGACGGAGAACCCGGCACCCGCCACGTCCACCGCCGCCGCGGCCTGTTCACCACCGACGGCGAGGGCGATGACGGATGGCCCCGAACCGGACAGGGCCGCCGCGATCCCCCCGCCGCGCAGCCGACCGACGAGGTCCGCCGACGCCGGGACGCCGGGGAACCGGTAGGGCTGATGCACCAGATCCTCGGTGGCACGCAGGAGTGCCTCGGCACGTCGGGACGGCTGCCCGGCGGCCGGCTCGGCGGCCGACATCGTCAACGCCAGCAGCGCGGCCCGACCGAGGTTGCGGGCGGCGTCGGCGAACGGAACGCCGCTCGGCAGCGCCCCGCGCGACTGCTCGGTCGACTGCCGTATCGCGGGGATGAAGATCACGGGTCTCAGCTCGGCGAAGGGATCGACGCGCAGGGACCGGGCACCGTCGCCGTCCTGCCACGCAACGGTGAAGCCCCCGCTCAGCGCCGCGGCGACGTTGTCCGGGTGCCCCTCGATGGCGCTGGCGAGCCGCAGCATGCCCGCGGGCCCGAAGAAGCCGGCTCCGGACGCCGCTCTGGACACCGGGTCCGGCTCGGGTGCGTCATCGGACGCGGACACGGAGTCCGCGCCGGCGTCAAAGGCGGTATCGGCGTCAAAGGCGGCATCGGCGTCAAAGGCGGCATCGGTCTCGAAGGCGGGCCCGAGGTCCGGCTGCGCGAGCGCGGCGGCGGCGACGACCCCGGCGACGATCGCCGCGGCCGATGATCCCAGCCCGCGGCCGTGCGGGATCCGGTTGACGCAGTGCAACGCGAGACCGGGCTGCGCCCGGCCGAGGGTGTCGAAGGTCGCCCGGATCGCCCGGACCACGAGGTGCGTCTCGTCCCGGGCGACGACGTCCGTGCCGACGACGTCAACGGTGAGACCGGATCGGGTCGTCTCGACATCGACCTCGTCGTACAGGCCCAATGCCAGGCCGAACGTGTCAAAGCCGGGGCCGAGATTCGCGCTGGTCGCCGGCACCCGGACCCGGACCCGCCGCGACACGCCGTCGGCGGCGGTGACCGGCCCGGACCGGCCGACCCGCTCGGCGAAGGCCGCCGTCCCGCCTGGGCGCGGGGAGGACCGAGTGGTCACGAGCGCTGCAGCCCCAGCGCCTCGGCGGCGCCCGCGACGGTCGGGCGGATCGTTTCCGGCCGGGCCGCGCCGCTGATCGCCCAGTCGGGGTCCTTGAGCCCGTTGCCCGTGACGGTGCACACGACCTGCTCGCCGGGTTCAATCCGGCCGGCCGCCCGTGCCTTCAGCAGGCCCGCGACGCTGGCGGCGCTGGAAGGCTCCACGAAGACGCCCTCCCTGCGGGCCAGCAGGCGGTAGGCGGCGAGGATCTCCCGGTCGTTCACGGCGTCGATCAGACCACCGGAGGCCTCTCTCGCCTCGACAGCGAGATCCCACGACGCCGGGTTGCCGATGCGGATCGCCGTGGCGATCGTCTGCGGCGAGGTCACCACCTCGCCCCGCACGATGGGCGCGGCACCCGCTGCCTGGAAACCGCACATCCGCGGGCGGCCGCTGGCGATCCGGTTGTTCTCCTCGAGGTAGCCCCGCCAGTAAGCGGTGATGTTGCCGGCGTTGCCGACCGGCAGGCAGTGGACGTCCGGGGCCCGGCCGAGCGCCTCCACGATCTCGAAGGACGCCGTCTTCTGCCCCTCGAGACGGAAGGGGTTCACCGAGTTGACCAGGGTCACCGGCGAGGTGTCGGCGAGTTCGCGCGCCACCCGCAGGCAGTCGTCGAAGGAGCCGTCGAGCTGCAGCAGCCGGGCCCCGTGGACAAGCGCCTGGGCGAGCTTGCCCAGGGCAATTTTTCCGCTGGGCACCAGCACCGCGCAGGTGATGCCGGCGCGGGCCGCGTAGGCGGCGGCCGACGCCGAGGTGTTGCCGGTGGACGCGCAGATGACAGCCTGGGAACCGGCGCCGACAGCCCGGCTGATGGCCACCGTCATCCCGCGGTCCTTGAAGGAGCCAGTCGGATTCGCCCCTTCGATTTTGAGATGAACCTCACATTCGGTGAGGTCGGAGAGGTGTGCCGCGGGCAGCAGGGGCGTCCCACCCTCACGCAACGTGATGACGGGCGTGTCGTGTGCGATCGGCAGACGGTCCCGGTACTCCTCGATGATTCCCTGCCACGGCCGGTGCGGCCGATCGGGCGCCGCGGACAGCACCGGCACGGCCGGCTCGTCCGCGAGCGGTGTGGATGACGTCGTGGTCACGGCTCACCTCCCTCAACCCGCATCACGCCGGACACCGCCCGGACACCGGCGAGGCCGCGGAGCTCCTCGACGGTGGCGGACAGTGCCGCGTCCGGGGCGGCATGCGTCACCAGGACGAGGCTCGCGTCGTCGCCGCGGCCGTCCTGACGAACGCTCCTGATAGACACATCGTGACGCGCGAACGCCCCAGCGACCGTCGCGAGCACGCCGGTCTTGTCGGTGACGTCGAGATTCACGTGATACCTCGTCACGGTACGGCCCATCGGCAGCACAGGCAGCGCGGCGTAGGACGATTCACCAGGGCCGCGACGGCCAGCGATACGGTTGCGCGCGACCGCGACCACATCCCCGAGCACCGCCGAGGCGGTCGGCGCCCCGCCGGCGCCCTGGCCGTAGAACATCAGCTGGCCCGCCGCCTCGGACTCGACGAACACCGCGTTGAAGGCCTCCCGCACCCCGGCCAGCGGGTGGGTGCGCGGGATCATCGCCGGGTGGACCCGCACGCTGATCCCCTCGGTCTCGGCCGAGCGTTCCGCCACCACGAGCGCCTTCACAGTGCAACCGAGCTCCCGGGCGCTGGCGATGTCGGCGGTGGTGACCTCACCGATGCCGACCCGGTAGACGTCGTCGATCGTTACCCGGGAGTGGAAGGCCAGCTGGGCCATGATGGCCGCCTTCGCGGCCGCGTCGAACCCATCGATGTCGGCGGAGGGATCGGCCTCGGCGTATCCGAGCGCCCCGGCCTCGGCGAGTGCCTCGGTGAACGACGCGCCGATCTCGTCCATCCGGGTCAGCACGAAGTTGGTCGTCCCGTTGACAATGCCGAGCACCCGGTGCACACGATCCCCGGCCATGCTCTCACGCAGCGGGCGGATCAGCGGGATGGCCCCGGCCACGGCGGCCTCGTAGTAGAGATCGGTGCCGGCCGCGGCGGCCGCGTCGTGCAGCGTCGCGCCGTCCGAGGCCAACAGGGCCTTGTTCGCGGTGACCACCGACTTACCCCCCCGCAGGGCGGACAGCAGCCAGGAGCGGGCCGGCTCGATGCCGCCGACAAGCTCGATCACGATGTCGACGTCGTCCCGGGCGACGAGGCCCGCCGCATCCCCGGTGAACAGCGCCGGATCCACGTCGAGGGCGCGGGCGCGGCCCGGCCTGCGCACCGCGATCCCGGCGAGCTCCAGGGGAGCCCCGACCCGGGCGGCGAGATCGGCGGCGTTGGCCTGCAACAGCCGGACGGTCTCGCTGCCGACGACCCCACAGCCGAGCAACGCGATCCTCACCGCGCCACCTCCGGGGAGGCCGGGTCGGCGCCCGGCTCGACCTTCACGCCCGGATCGACCTTCACGCCCGGATCGACGTCCAGGCGCAGCAGGTCGTCCTCGGTCTCCCGCCGGACGATGATCCGGGCCGCGCCGTCGCGCACGGCGATCACCGGTGGCCGCGCCACGTGGTTGTAGTTGCTGGCCATCGACCGGTGGTAGGCGCCGCTGGCGGGAATGGCCAGCAGGTCACCGGGCCGGACGTCGTCGGGCAGCGGCACGTCGTGGGCGACGACGTCCCCGGACTCGCAGTGCCGGCCGACGATCGTGACGACGTGCGTCGTGGCCAAACCGGTCCGGGAGACCAGCCGGGCGGTGTAGCGGGCGTCGTAGAGCGCCGTGCGGATGTTGTCGCTCATGCCGCCGTCCACGCTGACGAAGGTGCGCAGCCCGGGCAGCTCCTTGACAGTGCCGACCTCGTAGAGGGTCACCGTCGTCGATCCGACGATGGCCCGTCCCGGTTCCACCGCGAGGCGCGGGACGGTCAGGCCCGCGGCGGCGCACTCCTTGCCGACCACGGCGGTCAGCCGCTCGGCGACGTCGGTGACCTCCAGCGGGGCGTCCTCGCCGGTGTAGGCGATGCCGAGGCCACCGCCGAGGTCGAGCTCGGGCAGTTCGAGGTCGTGGGTGTCGCGGATGCGCGCGAGCAGGCCCACCAGGCGGTGCGCCGCCAGGCCGAACCCGGCCGTGTCGAAGATCTGCGAGCCGATGTGCGCGTGCAGGCCGACGAGTTCGAGGGAGCCGGCGGCCGCGAGCACGCGTTCCACCGCCTCGGCCGCCGACCCGCCGGCCAGCGAGAACCCGAACTTCTGGTCCTCCTGCCCGGTGGAGACGTAGTGATGTGTGTGCGCCTCCACGCCCGGGGTGACGCGGATCAGCACGCGCTGGCGCACGCCCGCCTCGGCGGCGACGGCTGCCAGGCGGGTGATCTCGGCGAAGGAGTCGACGACGATCCGCCCGACGCCATAGCCGACGGCTGCCCGCAGTTCCGCGACGGACTTGTTGTTGCCGTGGAAGAGCAGTCGATCCGCCGGGAAACCGACCGAGCGGGCCACCGCGAGCTCCCCGCCCGTACAGACGTCGAGATTCAGACCCCCCTCATCCACCCAGCGAGCGATCGTGCGGCACAAAAAGGCCTTGCCCGCGTAGTAGACGTCACATTCGGCGAACGCCCGCCGCCAAGCCGCGCACCGGGCCCGGAAGTCGGCCTCGTCGAGAACGAAGGCCGGCGTGCCGAACTCGGCGGCCAGCTCGTTAACCCGGATCCCACCGATTCGCAGCACACCGTCGGCGTCCAGCCGGGCCGTGGCCGGCCACAGATTCTCCTCCAACGGCTTCTCCTCCAACGGCACCACCGCCGGGCTGTCGATCTCGCTCATCTCGCCTCTGCCTGCCTCATGCCGCCTGGCCTGCCTCATGCCGCCTGTTTCACGCTTTCCAACCGGCTCGTTCCCGAACCCGCCAGGATGCCCGGACGCCCGGACCGACCGCTCGTCACATCCGCTCGGGGGCGCTGACCCCGAGCAGTCCCAGGCCGTTCGCGAACACCACCCGGGTCGCTGCCACGAGCAGCAGCCGCGCGCCGGTGGCCGGACCGGGCTCGGCGTCGCCCTGCGGAAGCACCCGGCAGGAGTCGTAGAACCGGTAGTAGACCCCGGCAAGTTCCTCGAGATAGCGGGCGAGCCGATGGGGGCCACGCAGCCTCGCGGCGGACTCGATCACTCGGGGGAACTCGCCGAGCGCGCGCAGCAGCTCACCCTCCCGCGGCTGGGTCAGCAGGGCGACGTCGACCGGCTCGGTCGCGGCCGTGAGGCCCAGGGAGCCGGCGTCGCGCAGCAGCGAGCTGATCCGCGCGTGGGCATACTGCACGTAGAAGACCGGGTTGTCACTGGTCTGGCGGGCCATCAGGTCCAGATCCAGATCGAGCGCCGAATCCGGCGAAGACCGGACCAGCCAGTACCGCGCCGCGTCGGCCCCGACCGCGTCGACCAGGTCGTCCAGGGCCTGCTCGGACGCCCCGCGGTCGTAGTAGTACTCCGTGCCCACGTGGTACTCCGTGCCCACCTCGAACCCGGCCGCGGGCAGGATGCGCCCCAGGGCGTCCCCGACGGCCGCCCGGCGCGCCGAGGCCAGCGTCACCGGGCCGGTCGGGTTCGCGCTGACGAACTCCAGGTTGACCCGGACACCTCGTGGCCTGACCGCCCGGCCGTACCGGTCACCGGCCGACACCACCGTGCGGGCGATCTCTCCGAGGGCGGCGTCGGCCAGCCGGAAGTTGAGGAACCCCGGGCCGGCGACGTCCACGGCGGCGAGCTCGCTGTCGGTAGCGAGCCGCCGGGCCAACGTCTCCGCGACGGCGCGCGGCGGACGACGGGCGGCCCTGGCAAGCTGGAGCGCGACCGGGGAGGCGTAGTCCCCGTGCTCGGGCGTCTTCGGCCGCTCCACCGTGACGGCGGTCGGCACAGTCACGTCCAAGTCGCCGTCCGCGACCGCGCGGCCGATGGCCGTCACGATGGCGTCAGCGAGATCGGCGGGGGTCATGACGGCGATGTTATCGGCGCCGGGTCAGACCGGCTGGCCGGCAGCCAGCCGCTGGACCACACCGATGAGTTCGTCCGGGTCGAACGGCTTGGTCAGGTAGTAGTCCACCCCGACCCGCATCCCACGCTTGACGTCGGCCTCCTGGGCCCGGGCGGTCAGCATAATCATTTTGATGGCGGCGGTGTCCGGCTCCTCCCGCAGCCGGGCGGCCACGTCCCAGCCGTTCATCCTCGGCATCATGATGTCCAACGTGATCACCTGTGGGGCGATCTCGCGCACCATCTCCAGGCAGTCCACGCCGTCTACGGCGGTATGGACCTCAAAGCCCTCCAACTCAAGGTTGACGACCACGAGCTGACGTATCACCGCGTCGTCGTCGACGACGAGGACTCGGGGGGTGGCAGGGTACACACCGGAAGCTTACGGCGACCCGGATTCCCGATCCGGCGTTCCGTCCTGGTAACGTATGCCGCGTTGACCCGGGGCCCCCGTAGCTCAGGGGATAGAGCACCGCCCTCCGGAGGCGGGTGCGCAGGTTCGAATCCTGCCGGGGGCACGTACAGCATCCACGCGGCGACGAGTTCGCGGGATCGCTGCACGTGGGGCAGCGCCGACTCGGCCCGGCCGATCTGACGGATGACCAGGATCGATCACGCTGCCTCCTCATCCGATGTGTTGTCCGATGTGTCGCCATCAGCTGCCCCTTCCCCGGCAGCCCAGATCAGAAGATCGTGGGTGGCGTCCGCCAACCCCACCCACGGCCCATATCCACCATCGGACAGCAACCCGAGGGTGAGGCCGTTGAGCTTGCAGGGGCCGTCCTCGGGGTCGAAGGCTGGGCGTCTAGGAGTTCTGTGTGGCACGCAGTGCGTATTGCACCGGGACGGGCTGGCCGGTGAGGATCAGCCGCCAGCGGCCGTCCTGCCCGCACCTCATCTGGTCTGAGCGTCCTTCCGGGCCGTCGGAGTCGAGGTATTCGGTAAGCGCGTCCACGTGCAGTCCAGCGGTAGCCGCCGCGGTCACGATCTCGCCCAGGCCGTGGGGATACTGCACGGTCTCCGTGGTCGTCAGCTGGGTGGCACTGCCCGCGTAGAAGCTGGCGGATCGGATGTGGTGAGCGGTGCTGCCCTGGTACGGAAAACCGAACCTGACAGGGTCGACGGTGTCGATCATCTGGGTGAGCGGGTGCCCGTCCACCAGCACCAGGACGCCGCCGGGACGCAGCGCCGTGGCCGCCGCGGTCATCCACGCCGTCACGTCGGCGATCCAGGGCAGCACACCGTAGGAGGCGAACACGACGTCGAACGCGCCGGCCAGGTCCGCCGGCAGCCGCTGGGCGTCCGCCTGGACGAACCGCGCGTCGATTCCCGCCGCGGTGGCCAGCGAGCGGGCTCGTTCCACCGCGACGGGGGAGAAGTCCAGGCCGGTGACCTGCGCGCCGAGCCGGGCCCACGACAGCGTCCCCAACCCGAAATGGCACTGCACATGTAGGAGATCGAGGCCCGAGACGGACCCGACGGCCGCGACCATCTCCTCCCGCTCCCGCCCACTCAGCATGATCTGCCCGGCGAGAAAACCCTCGACGTCGTAGTAGTCGTCCTGCCCGTGCAGGCGCGCCAGCTCATCCCAGCGCGCCCGGTTCAACTCCGTCGCGTCATCCACGAAGCAGACAGCGTAGTGCGGCACATGCCATACGTCCGGGATGCGGGCCCGTGCCGCCGCACCCGAGCCAGCGGGAACGGGCCGTGCCACGGAGTGTGACTACCGACTGCGATCACCCACATGCATCCGACCATCGGGCACTGGCCGCAAGATCATGTCACTTTGACCCGGGAATGCTGTAGTGAGCACGCTCCGGATCACCGCATGCCCTAGGGTCGGGTGGCCCAGGGGAATTGCACCCCTGGGCTCCAACAGAACGGAGCGTGACAGTCTCCCGTCACTCCGCTCTTGTCATCCTCATCGCCAGGCGTTGGACGTCCATGCCCAGTGGGCGAAGAGCCCGGGGCGTTGGCGGGTGATGCGTTGCCAGCAGGCCAGGGCCTTATGGAACGGTCTCAGCCGTTTGTACTTCTTGCGGAGCCAACGCACCAGGTAGGCGTTGATGCGCTGTAGGAGGGGAAGCAGCGCGGAGCGGTAGAACGCCCCGTAGTACTGCGCCCAGCCGCGCACGATCGGGTTGATCTTTCGTGCCAGCTCGTCGAGGGTGTGGCCGGTCCGCAGGTGTAGCCGCCATCGGCGGACCTGCCCGCTGACCTTCTTCTGGGCTTCCTTGCTGATCGCGGGCAGGAAGTTCGTGAAGAACTTCCCGTGCCTGCTGCGTGCCTTGCGGGCGCGGAAGGTGTAGCCGAGGAACGTGAACGACGTGTGCTCATGGGAGCCGCGCCGGTTGCTGTCCTTGCAGTACACGATCCTGGTCTTGGTCGGGTGCGGTCGCAGTCCGACCTGTCCCATCCTGTCGTCGAGCGCGGCCAGCACGTGGCGAGCCCGACTCCTGCTGTCGCAGTGCACGATCGCGTCGTCGGCGTAGCGCTCGAACGCGACGCCCGGGTAGGTCCGGGCCAGCCACGCGTCGAACGCGTAGTGCATGAACAGGTTCGCCAGCACGGGTGAGATCGAAGAGCCCTGCGGGGTCCCCCGGTCTCGTGCACGCAAGGTCCCGTCGGGCAGCTGCAACGGTGCTTTCAGCCACCGCTGCACATACAGCACCACCCAACGGTCGCTGGTGTGTGCCTCCACGGCTTTGACCACGAGATCCCACGGCACGCTGTCGAAGAACTCCTGGATGTCGAGGTCGATCACCCAGTCTGTCTTCCAGCACCGTTGCCGGCACGCCGCCACCGCATCCAGGGCTGATCTTCCCGGCCGGTAGCCGTAGGAGCCCGGATGGAAGATCGGTTCGACCGTCGCCTCCAGCCTCACGGCCGCCACCGTCTGGGCGATCCTGTCCGCGACGGTTGGCGTGGTGACTTCATACTGCACCTTCTGCTGTGGCTGTTTGGGTTGTGAAGTTGGCTGTCACGGTGCGGGCGGCGCGGTGGAGGCAGACGGTCTGGACCTGCTGGTTCCACGGGATGGCGACCCGTTCACGGATGCGGCGGGCGGTCAGGTAGCCGCGGCGGATCCAGTAGTAGACCTGTGTGGTGGGAATCCCGAGCCTCGCGACGGCGTCCGGCACGTCGAGTTGGGCGGCGGCTTCCTGGACGGTGATCTCGCCGGGCAGGACCTCGCACGGGCCGGGGGTGCGGGGGATGAGGTGGCCGGAGGCGTCGATCTGGCGGCGGCAGGCGGCCTCGACCTGGGCGTTCCAGGGGATGCACCAGCGTCCGGAGGTGTCCTTGCGGCCGGCCAGCCGGTCGTGGGTGAGCCAGTAGTAGACGGCGTTGGCGGTGATCCCGAGGGTCGCCGCGGCCCGGTCGACGGAGATCTCCCCGTCCCGGAACGGACACCGGCCGGGGATGTGGAAGGCGTGGCGGACCCAGCCGACGGCCGCTTCGTCGTAGGGACGGCCGGTTGCGGTGGTCAGCCCGGCATCGGCGAGTGCGGTGACGATCTCGGCGTCGGAATGGTCCGGGCCGAGCCGGGCGATCAGCTGGCGGGCCGCGGCCGAGGTCCTGCGCACCTGTGGCGACGTGCGGGGTCTGTGCAGGGCGAGTTCGTCGGTGGCGCCGGTGTGCCAGCGCACCCCAAGCCGGGCGCGGGCCCGGTCGGTCTCGGGCAGCAGGGTGACATCCGAGATGAGGGTGCGTAGCAGCCGCTTGCGGTCCCGGTCCCGGGTGTCCGGGCAGTGCCAGAGTCCAGGCAGGTCCGCGGCCAGCGCGCGCAGGCCGTCCCGGTCCGGCAGCGCCGGCCTGCGCTCCCGGACAGCGGCCAGGGCGGCCTCGGCTTCGGCCAAGGCGGACAGTCTGGCTTCCCAGCGGGTCTCCAGGGTGCGGGCGACCAGCCGGTTCTCCGGCTCCACCGCGCCCAACGCCAGCGGCGCGGTCGGCGTCGTAGCGGGCGCGTCCCACGGCCAGCTCGGCCGCGCGGTGGGAACGGGACTGTCGGGCGGTGACCTCGTCCGCGGCGGCCAGGGCTTGTTCGATCTGCCCCGGCGACACCGTGGCCAGTAGCAGGCCGGCCACCGCGTCGTCGACGACGTCGGCGCGGATCGACCGGCAGGTGGGGGTGGCCTCGTGGTCGGCGCGCGACGACGAGCAGCCGTAGGCCGCCCGCCCCTGTGGGTAGTAGCGGGTCGTCATCGGCCGCCCGCACGACCCGCAGAACATGATCCCCTGGCACAGGGCCAGGCCCTCCCGCACCAGGCGGGCCCCCTGGTGGGTGCAGTTGGCCGAAAGCCTCGCCTCGATGGCCACATACTCCTCCCAGCTGATGTAACCCTCGTGGTGGCCGTGGCGCACCACGGGCCACTGCTCGCGCGGGCGCAGCCGCACCCCGGTGTGCACGGTGCCGTCCGGGCGCACCGTCCGGCAGGTGGCGTACCGGCCGTAGACGTAGGTGCCCGCATAGCACGGGTTGGACAACACCCCCAGCGCCCAGGAGTGCGTCAGCCGGCCCCATCGCAACTGCCCGGCCCAGATCCCCCCATAGGCCCGCAGCGGGAACCGCCGCCGAACGAACGCGGCCACCACCTGGAACGCCGAGCCGCCCGCGGCGAACGCGGCGAAGACGTCCCGGATGGCCCCCTGCACCTCCTGATCCGGGTCGATCACGCAGACACCCTCGTCGTCGTAGCCGTAGCCGACCGGCAGCGGGAAACGCAGCTCGCCGCGTTCGGCCGCGGCCCGTTTCGCGCCCTGCAGCCGGCCCGTCAGCAGGTGCAGCTCACACTCGGACATACTGCCCTTCAGCCCGAGCAGGAGGCGGTCGTTGATGTCCGCGAGATCGTAGACACCGTCGGCGTCCACCAGCAGCGCATCCGTCAGACGGGCCAACTCCAGCAGGCGGGCGAAGTCCGCCGACGAGCGGGCCAGCCCGGACACCTCCAACCCGAAGATCGCCCCGATCTCGCCCAGACACACCTGGGCCACCAGGTCGCGGAAGCCCTCGCGGTCGGCACCGAACCTCCCGGACACCCCCAGGAACGACCGGAACCAGTGCCCGTTCAATTCGTCAATTGGCGATCCTCAACGGCCGAAAGAATCAGACAAACAGAGATTGAAAAGGCTCTATGCTGGCTCTTCGAAGTTAAGCGGGGTTGAGGCATCTGCGGGTTCGGCGGGTGGTTGCGCAGCGTGTTCGTAGCCGCTGGTTTTCGGGGTTGCGGTAGCCGAAGGCGTTGCGGGCGTCGAGCTTGACGACCCGGTTGTGGCCTTCGCTGGCGGCGTTGGTGATGCCGCTGTGCGGGAACGCCTCGATGCAGGTCCACCAGGTGCTGATCGTGGTGGCGAGGCGTTCGAGTTCGGGGACGGCGGCGTCGGCGCACCAGGTGTAGAACCTGGTGAGCCGGTAGGCGATCACGGTGCGGGCGGGGTGGGTGCGGGCGAGTGCGAGCAGCGCGCGTAGTTCTTCCTTGGCGATCCAGGCGGTCAGGATCGTCTGGCCGGGTTCGCCGAGGTCGATGAGGGTGTTCCACAGTTTCGTCAGCTGGCGGTCGGTGAGGTTCTCGCGGTTGCGGGTCAGCAGGTTACGGATCTTCCATTCGGGGTCGGTGTCGCGGCCGCGGCGGCCCCGTAGCTGGGTGGTGACCCGGCGGCGGGCCTCTGTGACGGCGTCGTTCGCGAGTTTCACGACGTGGAAGTGGTCGACGACCAGGGTGGCGCCCGGCAGGTAGCGGCGGACCGCGGCGACGAACACCGTGCACATGTCGATCGCCACGTGGGTGATCCGGTCGCGCCAGGACGGTGTCTGGCTGGCCAGCCAGTACGCGACGTCGTCGGCGGTGCGGCCCTCCGACCTGGCCGAGCATGCCCTGCCCGCCGGCCAGGTCGGTGAATCCGACATGCCACCGGTCGGCGAGCACCCGGGTCTTCGCCGGCTCGCCACCCGCCGGGTCGGGCTCGACGGTCTCGGCGGGCGCAGGGACGGCGGGCCCGCCGCCAGCAGGTTCGGGGGACGCCGGTGTGGGAACGCGGTCCGCGGGCCGCCAGCGCGGCCGGCCTCGGCGGGTCTCGTCGATCCCGAGCACGTCCACCGGCGGTGAGGCGGTGTCGGTCAACGGCGCGGCCACGTCGCGCGCCGCGTCCATGACCGTCGGCCAGGACAGCGCAAGGTGCCGCGCGCTGGCTACCACCGTCGCGCAGATCCCGTCGACCACGAGTCGGCCGGCCTGCTCGCGTAGCCGGGTCGTCAACCGTGCCCGCGCCGGCACCGCCGGCAGCGACTCGGTGAACGACCGCTTCGCGCACAGCGGCTCCTGGCAGTACCAGCGGCGTTTGACCCACACCAGTCGCAGGGGGGACGGGCCGTAGCGCAGGTCACGCGGCCGAGTGGTCACGACGCCCTTGACCCTGCGCGCGAACACCCCGCAACCCGGGCACGCCCGCGCTGTCTCGTCCGCGGTCGCAAGCCACACCTGCCGTGTCCTGTCCGCGAGCATCTCGACGCGCGACACCGTCAGACCGTCGATGTCGAGCAACCGCGTCGCGTCATTCGTATGATCGTCCAAGCCCGTAGCTCCGTGGCCTCTCGGTTGCGTCAGGAACAACCAAGATCGCCAGGGGTTGCGGGCGATTCATGTCACGACACGAGGCATGCCACATCAGGTCACAGCAGGCCACGTCGAGCCAACATTACGCACAGTTACCAAACTGGCTGGGGCCTCACGCCCACCCCGGTTAACTTCGAAGACCCAGTAAAGTGGACACCACTTCGAGAGGCACCCCGTCGCGCAGCAGCCGGGTGGCATAGGTATGCCGGTACCAGTGTGGGTCGAAATCGATCCTGGTGCGTTTCCGTAGCCTTTTCACCAGATCGTAGGAAGCCGGGTAGGACAACGCCTGCCCACGCGGTTCGGCGAACAGGTTGACGAACACATAGTCGGAGTCCAGGTCCCCGTACTCGCCATGCAGGTAGTCCGCGTAAAGGCGGACGAGGCCGGCGCTCACCGGGACCATCCGCCGCCCCCGGGATTTCGACCGAGCCCCGTTGTCGTTGTCCCGCGCCACGACAGTGACCTCGCAGGCGGCCGCGTCGATATCATCATGCCGCAGGCCCAGCGCCTCGCCGACCCGCATCCCGGTGTCGTAGAGAACAGCGAACAGGAAACGGTCCCGCAGCCGGGTGCAGGAATCCAGCACAGCCTGCACCTCGGCCGCCGCCAGGACCCGAGGCAGCTTCTTCGCGGTCTTCAACGCGATCACGCGCCGCGGCTGCGGCCTGCCTTTGCCGACGTGATGCAGGAACGGCTTCCACCCACCGCGGCGGCCCGGCGACCCCCACGTCGTCAGCAACTCGCCCAGCTCCACGCCATGACGCACCTGGTAGGCGTAGAACGCGGCCAACGCCGACAGCTTCCGGTTCACCGTCGACGCCGACACCGCCGGCTCCACCGACGACAGCACCGCCACCCGCCCGTCCCGGCCTGCCGCCGGCAGCCGCAACCAGGCCACGAACTCGCCGATGTCCTCCAGCCGCACCTCCCGCCAGTCCAGCCCCCGCCACCCCAGAAAGACCCAGTGGTCCTTCAGATCGTGGGCGTAGGCCTTGACCGTGTTCGGAGACCGCTCGATATCGCTCAGATAAGCCAGATACCGCTCGACCGGTTCGACCGGGGCGTCGTCGACACCCAGAACAGTCCACGAATCCACCCGCGACCCGGGCAAGGACACCCCGCGAACACCAGCAACCGACGCGCCGGCCGGATCTCCGCACGAGGCGCACCACGCACCGCAAGCTCACGAATCGCGATCAACAGACCAAGAACCGACAGATCCACCGCCGGCGCCACCAACGGCGCCACATACACCGGCACGCCCAGCCTCAGGGCGAGCAGCCAGACGTTCCCGAACCCGAACAAAAACGTCAGACCAACCACCAGCGCCATGATCACAGTCACCGATGTGAATGCCACGCCGCGCCCACGTGCGCTCGACGCCGCCAGCGGCGATGATGCGCTCATCGTCGACCCTGTCGGACCTCGAAACTGGCCTCCAAGACCAGCTGCCCGACAGAAACGCCCAGATCAGCGCCTCCCCCTTCTGCGACGTGCCCCGCCGGGGACACGCGACCCGCCATGCCCGTCGGTTGCAACCCGGGTGCTCACGGGTCGGCCGCCCGCCACGGACCGGGTTCTCGCGCCAAGCTGTGTCAGCCTAGGTTGGGAAGAAGCGCGGCGGGCTGGAGACACGGGTGGGACGTGGATGGCGCGGATGAACTGGGAGCTGCGGACGTGTGCCCGCAAGGGCCACGTCACCTACCGTCCGGACGAGACATCGCTGGCCGAGCGGCTGACCGCCCGGACCGCCGTCGGTGTCAGCTGGCGGTGCCTACGGTGCGGCGACTTCGTCGTCGGGGAGCCGGCCCTGTCCGGACCGGCTGAGGACGCACCGCTGCTCCTGCGCGGACGGGCGCTGCGCGACGCGACGGTCCTGCGGCTGCTCGCCGTGGAACGGATACTCCGGGCGCTGCTCATGGTCCTGATCGGCTACGCCATCCTCCGGTTCCGCCGATCGGAGGGGCAGCTCCAGCAGCTGTTCGACCGGGCCGTGCCCGCGGCGCGCCCGCTGGCCGACGTCCTGCGTCTCGATCTCGACCATTCCCCTACAATCGATCGCCTGCACCACCTCCTGCACACCCGTCCCCACACCCTGCTCCTCGTCGCGCTGCTGCTGTTCGGCTACGCCGCCGTACAGGTCGTCGAGGGGATCGGGCTATGGCTACTCAAGCGCTGGGGCGAGTACTTCGCCGCCGTCGCCACGTCGGCGTTCCTGCCGTTGGAGATCTACGAACTCACCGAGCGGATCACGGTCCTGCGCATCGGAGCGCTTGTCATCAACGTCGGTGCCGTCGTCTACCTCATCGTGAGCAAACGGCTGTTCAGAGTCCGGGGTGGGGCCGCCGCGTTCGAGGCCGAACGGCACGCGGAGTCCCTGCTCGAGGTGGAGCACTCCGCCCAGGCCGATCCGGCCCGTCCCGATCCTGCGGTACCGCAGGATCCTCGTCCGCAGGCCTTCACCTGAACCGGGCAGGCCCATCACCGGGCAGGCCCATCACCGGGCAGGGGAGTCCGGCTGAAGCTGCCGTGCCAGACGGCCTGGGCACCACTGTCGCCGATCCGGTAGACCTGCACGACCGAACCGGCGGCGACGACCAGGCTGAGCACGGCGAGAACCGCCACGAGCACCGTCCGGCCGGGACCGGTCGCGGTGCGCGCCGGAGCCGTTTCCGTTCCGGTGGCGGCCGAGCGGCGTGCGAGCACCCACGACGCCGCGGCCGCGACGAACAGCCCGGCGGCCCAGGGCAGCAGGGTGTCGCCGAGTTCGGCGTGCCGGCGGACCAGCTCGTTCGAGGGCACGCGTGCCTCGAGCCACTCCCCCGCATGGGTGGTGAGCGGCACGCTCACCAGCGCGACCAGAGCGACCAGCGGGGTGATGACGCCCAGCCGGCGCCGCGCCGCCGGCCACACCGCGGACAGCACCACCAGCATCGCTGCCAGCGGCACGAGGATGACAACCACATGCACGAGCAAGACGTGCGCCGGCAGTCCGTTGATCTCCGTTGGCCCCACGGTCGCTCCGATCGTCATCTCGTGATGTCCGCACCACGAGCCGTCACAGACAGGAGAAATCCCGCCCCGCATTACTACAGTAGTAGTAGTACTAATACTACTACTACCGCCTCTGTCGTAGATGAAGCGGGGCGACTAGGGACGCACCGTGCCCAGGGCGAGGCGGAAACGCCGGGGGCCGGGACGGTCTCCCTCGGGGTGCACCAGATCTCGTCGAACTCGCGTACCGCCCGGACATACCGGTGCGGCGCGAGCAGCCGCAGCCGCTCGGCCGGCCGAAACCCCAGCTCCGGCTCGGTGACCGCGAATAGCAGGCAGTAGGCACGCCGATAGGCGACTCCCGGGAATACTTTCCCGAGCTCGTGCCGACGGACCATTTCCGCGGTCGCCGCGGGCGGTGTGAAGCTTTCTCCCCCCAGCGAGACCACGCACCTGCTCGGCGAGCCGTCCTGCGTCAGGCCCCGGGCCTCACGGAAGCGACGAAGAGTACTCGGAGTCCAGCCCGGGTGCTTCTCGTTCGACATCGACGACCTAGTTCCAACGACATCGTTCCAACGACCTCGTTCCGCTGCCCCGCCAGTTCTCCCACCAGCAGAGTAGTCAGACGGATACCGCGGACGGGCGACAATGTCGGAATCGAGCGCTGGACATCCCTCAAGGTCCGTTTCCTGTCCGGTCACCGGACTGCCCGGGTAATCGCCTGCCGGCTGCCCTGGTCAGTGCGGCCGACACGCGTTGGACTCATGACCAGCGGCTCCGCTCGGGCTGACGGGAGGTCCCCGGGTCCGGCGCCGCGCACGGGCCTGGCCGAGAACGAGCTGCCCCCCTTCGGGACCGGCCTGGAGATCTGGGTCGGGAGATCTGGGTCAGGAGATCTCGGCGAGCCCGGCGACCCGCGGAATCACCTCTTCACCGAGTATGTGCAGAGGCTCGACGTGCCAGACGTCGCGCACGCCACCGAGAACCGCCTGGACACCGAGTTCGGCCAGGTCGTTCAGCTCGTCGAGAATCCTCGCCACATTCTCCCCCCTCGGTCCGACGTCAAAGGAGAAGACCACGGTCTTGAGGATGTCGTCGTAGTTCCGACCCTCGCGTTCGCAGTGTTCACGCAGCACCTGGAGCTTGCGCGCCAGATCGGGACCGGGGAAGAGGTTGCACGCCTGTGCGTACCGGGCCACGAGGCGCAGCGTCTTCCTTTCGCCACCCCCACCGATCAGGATGGGTGGATGCGGCCGCGTCAGCGGCCGCGGCGAATTCAGTGGACGGGCCAACTGGTAGTACCGGCCAGAGAAGGGGCTCTCGTCACCGCTCCACATCCGCAGGCAGATCTGCAGCGTCTCCTCCAGCCGTTCGAACCGCTCGGCCAGCGGCGGGAACGGCAGACCGAGACCGACCGCCTCCTGTTCGTACCAGGCGGCGCCGATGCCCAGCCAGGCCCGCCCGCCGGAGAGCACGTCCAGCGTCGTGACGATCTTTGCCAGGGCGCCGGGCGCCCGGTAGACCGTCCCGGTGACCAGGGTCAGCAGCTTCGCGCGGCGGCTGTGGGCGGCCAGGAAACCCAGCGTCGTGTACGCCTCCAGCATCTCGTTCTCGGCCGGACCGACCATCGCGATCTGGAAGAAGTGGTCCATGACGGCCAGGTAGTCGAATCCGACCGTGTCCGCCACGCGGACCACCTCGGCCAGATCTTCCCCGAGCCGCCCGGAACCGTGCGGGGAGGTGAAGTCGGGTAGTTGCAGACCGATCCGCATGTGCGCTCCTCCCCCGCCTCCAGCGCGGAAAGCGGGACATAGCCGATATTTTCCCATCTGTCGCGCGGCGACAGCCTCCAGCCGCGGTGACCATGATCGGGACTCCCTGACGTGATGAGTCGACGACACGACCACGCCTGCGCGCGGTCACCCCACCCGAACCCAACGCCACGCCCGCAAATCGCAACAAATTTCGATATATAAATGACAAGAGGCTGAGATGCACGAGAATGTAGGCATGCCCGGCCAAGCCTCCGTCATGATGGTCACATGAGGCCCGGGTGGCGGGACCTCCGGGGTGTCCGTACCCTTTCCCTCGACGGAGGTAGCCCTACTCCTCCCGCAGGACCGGTCGCCATCGGCGCCGGTCGATTACTGGATCTGCGGAGTCGGCACCATGGCGGCACCGGAGAGGGGCCGGAGGGGGAGTCGCCACCATCGCCCGCCCACGGCGCACCCATAAAAGATCATATTTTTCGGCGAACCGGCCTTCGGCGAACCGGCAGGCAAGACGGCCGTCGGTGCCGCTGGTGTCGTCGCCGCGGCACCGGGCGATGGCCGTCGGCACGATGCCGGGCACGTGCACAGGTTTCCACCACTCTGCGGGGGGATGACCGGTTGACCGCCTCTCTCCCTCCCCCGTGCCGGTTCCGTCTGATCCGGATTGCCCAGCTCGTCCTGATTGTCGCCACGGTCTACCTGTCCGTTTCCGCGTTCGTCACCGTGCCCCACATCGGCAACGAGACCGGGTCGCTGCGTTACGGCGTCGCCCTCGGCTCGGGCCTGATCTGCCTGGCGCGGGCGGTGTTGATCCGCGGCGAACGCCTCCCCTGGGCCCTGCTCGGTACCGGGCTCATCAGCTACGGAGGCGCGACGATCTACTACAACGCGGCGGTCGCCGGCCGGCAGGACGACGACCTCGGGCCGTCGCTGGCCGATCTCGGCTGGCTGCTCTTCTATCCGGCGTGCTATGTCGCCGTCATCCTCCTGCTACGCAGAAGAGTGCTCCGGCTGCACACGAGCGTCTGGATGGACGCGCTCGTCGGCCTGCTCGGCGTGGCCGCGCTGACCAGCGGCATCGGCGTGGCGATGGCGAACGCGTATCCGCGCTACAGCGCGTGGACGATGACGGTGAACCTGATCTATCCGCTCGCCGACCTGCTGCTGATCCTGCTGATCGTCACGGTGTTCAGCCTGCTGGGCTGGCATCCCGGCCGGGTGTGGTGGCTGCTGGGCATCGGGCTGGTGGGCTTCGCGATAGCCGACTCGCTCCTGCTGGTCATCGTCACCACGGACAAGGACCCCGGGTCCGGCCTCCTCGGCACGCTGTGGCTGTTCTCGGTGCTCATGCCGGCCCTGGCCGCCTGGCTGCGACCGCGCTGGCACCCACCGGCCAAGATGTCCGGCTGGGGCGTCATCGCGGTCCCACTGGTGCTCACCGTGATCGCGCTCGGTCTGCTCGTCCTCGGCGCCACGGTCCAGCTGCCAAAGGTCACCGTCGGACTCGCCGCGGCCACGGTGCTGACGGCCCTGGCCCGCGCCGCGTTCACCTTCATCGAGGTCCAGCAGCTCGCCGAAAGCAAGGTGCTGGCCCGCACTGACGAGCTGACGGGCCTGGCAAACCGGCGTGGCTTCATCGAACGGCTGACGAAGGCCGAGCAGCGCGCCACCGGGGTGGGCACCTTCGCCCTCCTCCTGCTGGACCTTGACCGGTTCAAGGAGATCAACGACTCGCTGGGGCATCAGGTGGGCGACGCGCTACTGGCGCAGGTCGGAACCCGTATCTCCGACGCCCTGCGTCCCGGCGACCTGCATGCCCGCCTGGGCGGCGACGAGTTCGCGGTCCTGCTCGAACACGCGGACATCGAGGCCGCGAAACGCGTCGCCGACCGGGTGCTGGCCGTGCTCGGCGATCCCTTCGACGTCGGCGGGGTGACCCTGCACGTCGGCGCGAGCATCGGCGCCGCCGTGTACCCCGACCACGCCGAGGACGCCCACATCCTGTTGCAGCGTGCGGACGTGGCCATGTATGCCGCGAAGTCGGGCCGCACCGGCGTGGAGTCCTACCGTCCCGGCTCCGACGTGAACAGCCTCGTCCGCCTCGACATGATCGAGTCCCTGCGCGCGGCGCTCGGCACCGGCCAGCTGGAGGTGCACTACCAGGTCAAGGTCGACCTCGATTCCGGGCAGGCAAATGCCGTGGAGGCCCTGGTCCGCTGGCGGCATCCCAGCCGCGGCCTGCTCGGGCCAGAGGAATTCGTCCCCCTGGCCGAACAGGCCGGTTTCATCCGGATGCTGACCATCGAGGTGCTGGAGACCGCCCTGGGCCAGTGCCGGCAGTGGCACTCCGCCGGATTCGACGTAGCGGTGGCGGTGAACCTGTCCGCCTCGGACCTGCTGGACCGTGGCTTTCCCGAACAGGTCAGCGGCATGCTCTCCGGCTTCGGGCTGAGCCCGACGGCACTCGAGCTGGAGATCACCGAGACCACGTTGATGCTCGACCGGGTCCGCACGGCCGCCGTACTCGGGGAGCTGCGCGACCTGGGGATCGGAATCGCCGTCGACGACTACGGCACCGGGTACTCCTCCCTGGCCAGGCTCTGGGAGCTGCCCGTTGACGTGCTGAAGCTGGACAAGTCATTCATCCAACGCATGGAGGTCGATGGCCGGGCCGAGGCGATCGTCCGTTCGACGGTCGGGCTCGCCCACGCGCTCGGCCTGCGCATCGTCGTCGAGGGCGTGGAGACCGCTGGAGCGATGCGGATGCTGCGGGATTTCGGCTGCGACCTGGCTCAGGGCTACTTCCTCGGCCATCCGGGCCCATCCGAGCAGGTGACCGAGCAACTGCGGCGACGGGCGCCGTCGGCTGGCATGATCGATCCGGAGACGATCGGCCGGACGGAGGAATGTCCCGGCGATCTCTCCCCGACGATGGAGAGTGCCGTGCTGAACGCCCCAGTCGCCCCGGATCGGACGCCGGCGGTCAAGTCGTGGCGCTGACGGCGCCGCCCCGCGATCTCGGCCCCACCGTATGGGACGGGTTCTCGCTGCTGAGCAGCCCCCGCCAGGCCCCGGTCGCCGTCGGCGGTGAGCTGGATCCGGCGACGTTGATCGGCGCCTACCGGGCCGGCGCCTTCCCCTGGCCGGCGAGCGAGGCCGACGGCGGCAAGGTCCATGAGGACGACGAGGCCCACGGGGACGACAGCGACGACGCGAGCAGCGGGACCCGCGGGGGCGGGGGGTGGCTGCGCGAGATCCTGCGGGCGGCGGTGGCCGCCCGACGCATCCCCCATCTGCCCCCGCACCGTCCCGGTGGGCTGGACCTGCCCTGGTGGAGCCCCGACCCCCGGGCGGTGATCCCGATCGGCCGGCTGCGGGTCAACCGGACACTGCGCAAGCGGCTACGTAACTGCGGGTGGACCACCACCGTCGACGAGCGCTTCGTCGACGTCGTCCGCGGCTGCCGCCGCGGCGGTACCTCCGAATGGATCACTCCCCAACTGGTCGAGGGCTACGCCGAGCTGCACGCCCTGGGCTGGGCGCACAGCATCGAGGTCTGGGAGGGCGACGAGCTGGTCGGCGGCATGTACGGAGTGGGCGTCGGCGGCGTGTTCGTCGGTGAATCGATGTTCCGCACCCGGACCGACGCCTCCAAGGTGGCTCTGGCCGACTTCGACGCCCGGTTCACCGCGGCCGGCGGGGTGCTGCTGGACGTGCAGATCGCGACCCCGCATCTGATCGACCTGGGTGCGGTGGAGATTCCACGGGCCGATTTCCTCGCCGTTCTGGCCCGCGTCCGGGATGCCGACGTCCGCCTCGACCGCGACCGGTATCCGGTCGCCCGCCTTGCCCCGCATGGCGCCTCCGGCGCAATGCGGGGACCCCTGGCCTAGGGCGCCGTCCGGGGTCTCCGTCACCTCGCCTCCGGCGAGCTTCCTGGGAGAGCCGTCGGGCGCCTCCGGCGCAATGCGGGGACCCCTGGCCTAGGGCGCCGTCCGGGGTCTCCGTCACCTCGCCTCCGGCGAGCTTCCTGGGAGAGCCGTCGGGCGCCTCCGGCGCAATGCGGGGGCCCCGGTAGGAGCCTGTCTCGGCGAGGTGGGGTTCAGTCGCCGGCGCGGGCCTGCGGGACCGACACCAGGGGAAACCGCTCGACCGCCTCGGCCAGGACGGCCAGCAGATGATCGATCTCGGCGTTGGTGTTGGCCGCGGTGACCTGGATGCGCACCCCGACCTGCTCACGGGGAACGACCGGGAACGGCACCACACTCGCGAAGATCCCCCGTTCGAACAGAAACCGGCCCAACGGCTCGGCCTGCGCGGCGTCGACCAGGGGAATCTCTATGATCGGAAAGCCGCTGGCGTTGAGCGTGAACAGACCGAGCCCGCGCAGGCCGTCGAGGAACCGGCTGGTCAGGCGGTGCAGCCGGGCCCGGATGGCGTCCCCGCGTTCCGCGTTGACCCGCAGCCCGACCAGCCCGGTCGCCAGGGACGCCACCGGCGACGGGCCGGAGAAGACGTACGGGCCCGCGGTGGACTTCAGATACTCCTTCACCTCCGTGGGGCAGGCGACGAAGGCGAGCAGCGACGAGTACGCCTTCGAGAAACCGCCGACCAGGACGAGATCGTCGTAGGTCTCGCCGAGATGGCGGACGATTCCGTTGCCGCGGCTGCCGTAGGGGCTCGACGCGGCGGGATCACGCTCGCCGACGACACCGAACCCGTGGGCGTCGTCAACGTAGAGCAGGGCGTCGTGCGCACGGGTGAGCGCCGCGAGTTCGGCGAGCGGCGGGCCGTTTCCGGTCATGCTGTGGACGCCGTCGACGCACACCACCCGGGGGTGAGGGCTCGTCCGCAGCCGGCGTTCCAGCCGGTCGAGCCGGTCCTCGCGGAAGCGCGCCACGGCGGCGCCATGGGCCGCGGCCACGACCGCGCCGTCATGTGCCGTCTGATGGGCGTGCACCTCGACGAAGAGGGCCCCCTTGCCCACGAGGGCGGGCAGCACCGACAGCTGGATGTGGGTGATGGTCGGGAGCAGCAGCGCGTCCTCGGCACCGAGGAGAGCTGCGAGCGTGTGCTCGATGTCGTCGTACATCCGCGGGCTGGCGATCAGCCTCGACCAGCTCGGGTGGGTGCCCCAGCGGTCCAGGTACTCCGGGACCGCCTCGATGATCTCCTGGTCGAGATCGAGGCCAAGGTAGTTGCACGACGCGAAATCGGTGAGCCAATGATCACCGATCCGTATCCGGCGGCCGTCGATCTCGTCCACCGTCGCGTCGTAAAAGGGCGCGTGGCGGCGCAGGCGGTCCAGTTCGGCCCGCATACCCATAGGCTGATCAAGAACGTGTCGCCAGGCCGGCGATAACGCCGAGACAGGGGACGAAGGCAAGTCGGGACTTTCGTAGGTCTGCGACATCCCCGCGGCCTAGCCCATGCCCTGGGCCACGGCGATCGGCCGGGCGGGCAGGATGATCACTAGCATCCCAAACAGTCCAGATAGTCCAGATAGTCCAGATTCTCGGAAGGCAGTCGGCCCTGCCAGCGGAACCGGGTGCACTACCACCATCACCAGCCCTCAGGATCGCCGGGAACACACGTCGCCGGGTTCAGGGAACGAAGAAGCACCAACGGACCAAAGGAGTATTCAACACGTAAACAATAAACCTCAGGGCCCGGATAATTCCACAACAAGCGTGGTATGCCCCTGATCCGCGCAGCGGAGCCGGGAGATCGGGCGGACGCCGAGGCCACTGCGGACCGGGCGTCCACGCCACGGCCGGGGCGGATCCGACTGGCGGCCCGGGCGGCTCCCGCCGCCCACCGAAGGCCCGCCGCCGTGGTGTTATCGTCCCCGGCATGTCTGACACGGCGGCATCCGCGGCGACCTCCACCGCGTCCACGGCTGCGGCTTCCACGGCTCCCCCCGCAGGCTCGAGGCAGGCCCCGACACCCTCCGCGGCGACCCCGGAACCGGGTGGCGAGTCCCGGGCCGCGGCTTTCGGGACCGCGCCGCCGGCCGGCCCGTCCGGCCCGGTGCCGGCGAGCGGAGCGGGCACGGCGAGCGGAGCGCAGGCGGCGGCCACTCCCCGCGAGCGGACCAAGGAGGGTCCGCTGGTGCGCGCCCTGCCCTATTCCGGGTTCGGACTGTCGCGCTCGAAGACGCTGTTCCTCGCGCACCGCAAGGAGCCCGTCGACCCGGCTGGCTTCTACTCGCTGATCGCCGCGGACTCCGTGCGCCAGCTGATGCGGTACACATCCCTGACCGGCCAGCTCGTCCTCGACGTCGGCGGCGGCCCGGGTTACTTCCGCTCGGCCTTCCTCGACGCCGGCGCCCGGTACGTGTGGGTCGAGCCGGACGTCTCGGAGATGGAGGCCGGTGGCATCGAGGTTCCCGGCCGGGTCCGGGGCAGCGCCTTGGACCTGCCGTTCCTCTCCGGAAGCGTTGATCTCTGCTACACGTCAAACGTGCTCGAACACGTCCCCGACCCGTGGCGGATGTGCTCCGAACTGGCCCGGGTGACCCGCCCTGGCGGGCTCATCTTCCTGAGCTACACGAACTGGCTGTCCCCCTGGGGCGGCCACGAGACCGCACCCTGGCACTATCTGGGTGGTGACCGGGCGGCGGCGAGGTTCGAACGCCGCAAGGGCAAGGCGCCGAAAAACATCTACGGCAAGACTCTATTTCCGGTGTCGGTGGCCGACACCCTCGCCTGGGCGAAGCGGCGGTCCGACGTCGAGATCCTCGACGCGATGCCGCGCTATCTGCCCGACTGGGCGAAGGTGATCATCAGGATTCCCGGTGCCCGCGAGATTGTGACCTGGAACCTCGCGATGGTGTTGCGCAAGCGCTGAGCCGCCGGGCCGCGCGAGTGTCGGTCCAGCGGCTCCGGCCCGGTGGCTCAGAGGAGTCGCAACTGCTTGCCCGGTGCCGGCCGGCGCGACCGGCGCCGCCCGCCCTCGGCCGGGACGCCCTCGGCCGGGACAGAGGACAGCAAAGCCGGCCTGATGTCCGCAAGAAACGGTGAGGGACGGGTCGTCACGACCGACCCGGCGCGCCGCCGGCTGGCCGCCGAGGTGAGGACCAACCGATGCCTGGCCCGGGTGACGCCGACGAAGAAGAGTCGGCGCTCCTCCGCCTCGGCGTCCTTCGTGCCGGCGTCGGCGGTTCCGTCGGCGGTTCCGTTGACGCCACCGCCCGGGATCCCACCGCCCGGCGCCTCACCGGCCGGACCGAAGCGCATCGGCAGCAGCCCGTCCTCACAACCGACGATGATGACCAGGCCGTATTCCAGACCCTTGCTCGCGTGCAGGGTCAGCAGCGAGATCCGGTCCGCCCTCGGGTCCAGCCCGTCGACCTCGGCGGCGAGCGTGACCGACGTGAGGAAACCCGCCAGGTCGTTGCCTGCCGCTGCGGCGGCCGGTGCGAGCAGCTCCACCGCCAGGCGCAGCTCGGCCTCGGTCGGCACCCGTCCGCCGGAGAAGCCGGGAAACCCGTCGGACGGCACGGCGCCGAGCTCGCTTCTCCTCGCCTCGGCGAGATCGGTGGCCCGTGCCGCCGCGTCGCGCAGCAGACCCGACACCGGACGCGGGACGCCGGGACCCGAGGGATCCGTGGTCGTCAGGTCCTGCAGCAGGGCGAGCAGGTCGGCGACCGCGGGAGCGTCCGCGAGCGGGAGATGAGAGCGCCGCTGGAACGGGAAACCGCGGGTGGCCAGCGCTTCCATGATCGGCTCGGCCTGGCGGGCGGTCCGGTAGAGCACGGCGATGTCCGCGAAGGAGAACCCCGCGTCGACCGATCCGTCCACCCCCGAGTCCAACGCGTGGAACGAGGTACCGCCGAGCGCCGCGTCGATCGTGTCGACGACGGCGATCGCCTCCTCGGCCTCACTGCGGTAGCGCCGCAGCAGCACCGGGCCGTCGCCCTCGGCGCCCCGCACGGCGGTCAGGGTCCGGTCCGGGACCAGACTCGTGGGCGCGATCACATCGAGCGCCGTCCGCACGATGGTGCGGGTGGATCGGTAGCCGCGGGTCAGGGCGACCGGGCGGGCACTCGGGTAGTCCTGCTCGAACCGCAGGAAGAACCGGACGTCCGCACCCCGGAAGCTGTAGATAGCCTGGTCCGGGTCGCCGATCACGCACAGGTTGGCCGTGGGGGGACACAACAGCCCCAGCAGGCGGTACTGGAGTTCGTCGGTGTCCTGGTACTCGTCGACCCAGACGTGGCGCCACCGCCGCTGGTAGTGCTCGGCGAGATCCGGGGACGACCGCAGCAGGGTCAGCGGCAGGGTGATCAGATCGTCGAGATCGACCATGTCCCGATCGCGCAGCGCGGCGTCGTAACGGGCGAGCGCCCCGACCAGGTCGTGGTCGCGGATCGCCTGGCCGAGCGCTCGGTGCCGCTTGAGCTCGGCGACACCGGCCGCCACCCGCCGGCGCGTTCGGGCGTCGCCCTCACCGTGCAGTGCCGCGGCGATTAGCTCCACGCGCACCGCGTCGTCCGCGACCTGGACCTGCGGGCCCCGGGCGAGTTTCGCGTGCTGCTCACGGATGATCGTAAGCCCGAGGCCGTGGAAGGTCGTCGCGAGCACCCGTCCCGCGGCGTCACCCAGCAGGCCGGCTAGCCGTTCGGCGAGCTCCCCGGCCGCACGCCGGGTGAAGGTGACCGCCAGGCACTCCCCGGCCGGCACCCCGTGCTCAGCGACCCGGTGTGCGATCGCGTGGACCAGCGTACGGGTCTTGCCCGTTCCCGGTCCGGCGAGGACGAGCAGCGGACCGGACAGGTGCGAGGCTGCCAGCCGCTGCTCGGGATCCAGCCCGTCAAGCACCGACGGGGTATCGCCGGAAACCGGCGTGAACAGCTGGCTGTCGGCCACCGCGGCATCCCCCGGCACCACCGCGGCATCGGGTGCCGGACGCGCCCGCGCCGCGAGCGCCTCGTCGAGGGAGGGTCCCGCATCGATCCGGTCCTGCCCACCAGCCGCGCCGGACCCCAGGTCGAACAGGGTGCCACCGTCCCGGGCGAGCTCCCGGGGTTCGAACAACCGGATGACGCCGTATTCGCCGTCGAACCCGGCCTGCCGGATCACCTCCCCGCGGCGCAGGCGACTGATTGCCTCGACCAGCTCCGGCGATCCGACCCCAGCGATGTCCGTGAGCGGTACGTCGCCGAGGATGTCGAGCTCCGGGCCCAGACGGGAGACCAACGACGTCACCTGGCCCGCGACCGCCTTGCTCTTCGGGCCCACGCCGAGAATCTCCCCGACGACCTCCGGCAACGGAACCAGCGAGGTGACGTCGGGCGCCGTGACGGGGCGGTGGCCGGGCCGCCGGTCGGCCAGCGCCTCGACCCGGTTGAGGACCCCGACGGTGAGGCCACCGCCGCAGGTGGGGCAGCGTCCGCCGACCTCCCGGGTCTGGTCCGGCGTGAGGACCACCCCGCACTTGCGATGCCCGTCGAGGTGGTACTTGCCCTCTTCCGGGAAGAACTCGACGGTCCCCGCGAAGCCGTCCCCGCCGCGCAGCGCGGCCTCGATGGAGAAGTAGTCGAGGTCGCAGGTGAACGCGGTCGCCTCCCGGCCGAGCATCGGCGGGGAGTGGGCGTCAGAGTTGCTCACCAGCCGGTAGCGGTCGAGACCGGAGATCCGCCAGAACATCTCCGGGTCCGCCGAAAGCCCCGTCTCCAGGGCGAAGACCTCGTCGGCGAGGTCGCCGTAGCAGTCCTCGACGGCGTCGAACCCGGACTTCGAACCGAGAACCGCGAACCAGGGCGTCCACACGTGCGCCGGGACCAGATAGCAGCCCGCCCCGCCACCAAGGGTGATCTCCAGCAGATCGCGGGAGTCCAGGCCCAGGATGGGACGCCCGTCCGCGGCGAGGTTGCCGATCCGAGCCAGCGCCGCCGTGATCCGTCCGGCGGCCTCCCGGTCGGGAGCGTAGAGAAGATGATGGACCTTACGGGTCCGGTCGCCCCTCTTGTAGATCGTCGAGATCTCACTAGAGATCATGAAGCGGGTCGCCGTCCGGCAGGAGGCCGGTAACGTGCGCAGCACCTCATGCTCAAGATCGGACCGCAGCCGGAACAGGCCGGGCTCGGCCGGGACCAGCTTCGTCGCGATCTCCTGAGACCAGGCCGGATGGGTGAAGTCGCCGGTGCCGACGACGGCGATGCCCTTGCGTGCCGCCCACCAGGCCAGGTGCTCCAGATCGCAGTCACGACTGCAGGCACGCGAGTACCGGGAGTGAATGTGCACATCAGCGTAGAACCGTGACCTCACGGATGCGTATGTTGTCGCACCCGCCTCACCATGCCGCCGGCGGCACGCCGCAACCTCACCCGAACCCGCACCCGCACCCGCACCCGGCGCACCCCGCGGACGGGCTACCCCCTCCTGTCGCTCCGTCGGAGAGGGGCACGTCATTATGCGTAGGATGCCGGCATCCTGCCGACCTCGCGGACGGGGCGTCACAGATCGGTGGCGCCACGGATCGGGAGAGCGGATCGGGAGAACAGCGCCGACGGGAGGAAAGTCACGTGTCGACAACCGACGGACGGCGTTTCCCTCCCGGCGCGGGCGCCGGGATCTCCAGAGCGAGGTCCTGATGACGACGCAGACCGCCGGCCCCGAGCGGCATGCCGCCCTCGCGGACCGCTGTCACCGGCTGGTGCGGTTCCTCCATGAGGTCGCGGCGGCCCGGTCGGGCCGGATCCGGACCATCGAGGAGCATCCGCTCACGGTGTGGCTCGCCGACATCCCGGCCGGCGTGCCGCTGTCCGAGCACGCCGGGGCCGGCGAGGTGCTGCTGACCGCCCCCGCCGCCACCGTCCTACCCCCACCGCCGCCACCGCCCGCGATCCTCGCCGGCCAGATCGTGCTGCCCGACGCGGCCGGCGCCGATCCCGACCAGCCGCCGGTGTGGAACGGCGCCGCCGCCGAGCAGACCGCCGCCGAGCAGACCGCCGCGGCGGCGGCCTACCAGGCCTGGTTGCCGCGATGGCAGCTCTGGGCGACACGCGCGCGCGTTGACGCGGAGCGACGCAATCTGCACAACACGCTGCACGCGGTCGCGGCCCGGGTGGCCCAGGAGGGTGACGCGCTGGAACTCGTGCTGGCGACCGGCCTGCTGACCTGGCAGCCACCGGGCGGCCCCACCGTCCGCGAGCACCTGCTGACCACCCGGCTGACCTGCGACATCGACCCGGTCACCTCCGATATCAGGGTGCGGGTCCCGGCGGGGGCCACCACGCGCCTCGCCGACGGCCCGCTACTCGACGGCATCGCCGGCTTCCGCCGGGAACGGACGAACGCGCTGCACGAGCGCCTGCGGGGACGACCGTCGGCGCCACTGGGTCCGGACGACATCCGGCTGCTGCGGGACTGGCTGGCGCTGGCGCTCGACGTGCCGACGGACGGCTTCGAACCCGACCTCGCGCCGCCCGCGCCCGACAGCGCGTCACGCCCGCGGGTGACCTTCGCCCCGGCCTTCGTCCTGCGCACCCGTGACCAGGCCGCCCTGCTGACCTACTACGAGCGGATGCTCGACGTCCTGCGGGGTGACGGACCTCCGCCGCTCGGCCTCGTCCAGCTGGTGGAGACCCTCGACGCCGCCGACCGGTTGGCCTGGCTCGAGGCAGAGGGAGCGACGAGCGGCGCCGAACTCGGTGCGGACCCGCTGCTCCCGCTCCCGGCCAGTCCCGAGCAGGCCCGGGTGCTGGAGCGGCTTCGCCACGACAACGGCGTCGTCGTCGAGGGCCCGCCCGGCACCGGCAAGACGCACACGATCGCCAACCTGGTCTGCGCCTTGCTGGCGGAGGGGCAACGGGTTCTGGTCACCAGCCAGAAGTCGCAAGCCCTGCGGGTCCTGCGGGAGAAACTGCCCCCGGACCTGCAGCGGCTGTGCGTGTCGTTCACCGATACCGAGGAGGCGCGCGACGCACCGGTCGACCAGGCCGGGAACGCGGGGGCGGACCTGGACGGCCGGCCCGACGCAGTCTTCGACCCCGCCCCGGCCGGGGCCGAAGACGAAGCGGACGAGCTTGGCGGCATCGGCGTGGGTTCCCCCGAGCTCGCCGCGAGCGTGAGCGCCCTGGCCGCGGAGAAGGCCACCTATCACCCCGAGGCGCTCGACCGGCGGATCGTGCGGGCCGCCGCGCGCCGGCAGGAGGCGATCCGCGCCCGCGATGTCCTGGCGGACCGGGCCCGCGCCCTGCGGTTGGCCGAGCACACGGTGCATCCGGACAGCGAGGTGGCCGCGGGCTGGGGCGGGACGCGGGCGAGCATCGCGGCGCGGGTCCGGGCCGAGGCCGACGCGTCGCGGTGGCTGCCGCGGCCCGTGCCCCGGAGCGCGGCAGCCACCACCACCGCGAGGACCACGGCGACGGGGTCCGGGTCTGTCGGCCCTGCGCCGGTTCCCCCGCCGTTGACCGACGCCGAGGCGCTGGAGCTCCACGCCCTGCTGCGATCCGGTCAGGTGCGATCCGGTCAGGTGCGATCCGGTCAGGACGTCGGCGCGGACCGGTCCGCCGGCCCGGTGGTCGAGATGAGCCGATTCCTACCCGCCGAGCGGTTCGCGGACCTGGTGGCCACCGCCCGCGCGGCCGACGAGGCGGTCCGCCTTGCCCGCGCGGCCGTCCGTCCCGCGACCCGGGGTCTCCTCGACACGCTCGCCGCCGTCGATCCCGCGGTGGTCTCCCTCGATCCGCTACAGCAGGCGGTCGCCAGCCTCTCCCGCGCGCTCGAGGAGCTCGACGGGCGCGGGCAGCGGTCGAACAGACGGCACTGGGTTCCGGCGGCCCTCGACGACGCCCTCGCCGGCCGGGACCGGGTCCTCTGGGCGAAGGTGGCCGCGGCCACGCCGATGATCGCCGAGGCGACGCGGCACGTGACCGAGCTCGGTCTGCACGCGGTCGCCCTTCCGACCTCCGCCTCCCCGGACGGCTCCGCCTCGGCGGCCGACGCCGGCTCCCCGGCGGATCCGGGCTTCGACCCCGCCGCCCTGCTCGCCCGGGGGGAGGCGCTGCGCGAGTACCTCGACGCCGGGGGCGAGCTACGGCGCAGGTTCCGGCCGAAGGTCCAGAAGGAGGCGGACACGCTGCTGACCCGGACGCTGGTGGACGGCGTCGCGCCGACCACCCCGGAGCTGCTCGATCTCGTGCTCGTCCGGCTCCGGGCGGAGGTCGCGGTCGAGGCCGCGACCCGCGGATGGGTCCTGGTCGGGATCGCGCCGCGGCCCACCGATCCCTTCGAGGTACGCCTGTCCCGGCTGGTTGAGGCGCAGGAGGCCGTCACGGAGATCCAGGCGATCGTGGCGGCGCGGAACCGGGTCGTGGCAATCCTGGAGGACATCGTGCCCGGCCGGGCACCGGCGATGGACTCCGCCGAGCGCGTCCGGGATCTCGCGGCCGTCATGGCCGCGCTGCGCCCGATGGCAGCCGCCACCGACGCCGAGCGGGCGCTGGGGGAACTGCGGGAGGGCTACGCCGGGCTTGCCACCGCGGCGGGCACGCCGTCCGAGGTCGCCGAGCTGGCCGGCGCGGTAGCGGCCCGCAATGTGGCCGCGTACACGCGGACCCGGGCCGCGCTCGCCACCACCATGGCTGCCCGGGAGGTGGCGCTGCGCCGGGACGAGCTGCTCGGCCGGCTGCGCGCGGCGCATCCCGACCTCGCCGATCTCCTCGTCTCGACGGCCGGCGCGACCCGGCCCAATGGAGCGGAGATCTGGCCGGCCAGGCTCGCGGCGTTCACGACCGCCTGGTCCTGGGCGGTGGCCGCGAGCTGGCTGACCGCCACGGCCCCCGGCGCCGCCACGGCCCCCGGCGGCCCGGCTGGACCACCTGTCGATCTGGACGCCGAGCTGGACGCGGCGGAGGACATGGTCGCCGCGGCCACCGCGGAGCTGGCCGGCGCCCGCGCGTGGAAACACTGCCTCGAACGGATGGGCGCCGAGCAGTCGGCCGCGCTGCGCGCCTATGCCGACGCGGTGGCGGCCAGCGGCACCTTCGGCGGCCGCCACGCCGAGCGTTTCCGCCAGGCCGCCCGGGAGGCGATGGAGATCGCCCAGACGGCGGTGCCGGCCTGGGTCATGCCGATCCGGGAGGTGCTGTCGACGATCCCGGCGGTGCGCGACAGCTTCGACGTCGTGATCGTCGACGAAGGCAGTCAGGCCGGGCTCGACAGCCTGTTCCTGCTCTGGCTCGCCCCACGGGTGATCGTCGTGGGCGACGACCGGCAGTGCACGCCGCCGGTGGAGGTCACGGACGAGCTCGACCGGGTCTTCGACCGGCTGGAGGCCCTGCTGCCGGAGGTGCCGGCGTGGCTACGCGTCGGGTTCACCCCCCGGTCGAGCCTGTTCACGCTGTTGCGAACCCGCTTCGGCGAGGTGATCCGGCTGCGGGAGCACTTCCGGTGCATGCCGGAGATCATCGAGTGGTCGTCGGCCATGTTCTACCGGGACGCGCCGCTGCTTCCCCTGCGCCAGTTTGGCGCCGACCGGCTGCCGCCGCTGGTGGCCCGGTTCGTTCCCCACGGTTTCACCACGGACGCGGGCCTCGGTCCACGCAATCCGGCCGAGGCCGATGCCCTGGTCGCACAGGTGCTCTCCTGCGCCGAGGATCCCCGGTACGCCCGGCTCTCCTTCGGCGTCGTCGTCCCACAGGGCACCGCACAGGCGGCGCTGATCCGCGACCAGCTGGCCGACCGGATGTCCGCCGCCGAGCACCAGCGTCGACGGCTGCGGGTGGGCGTCCCCGCCGACTTCCAGGGTGACGAGCGCGACGTCGTCTTCCTGTCCCTGGTGGTGGCGCCCGACTCGCGCATCACCCCGCTGACCCGGCTGGAGTACCAGCGGCGGTTCAACGTCGCGGCCTCCCGGGCCCGCGACCAGGTCTGGCTGTTCCACTCCGTACCGGTCACCAATCTTGACCCTCGCGATCTGCGGCACAACTATCTGAGCTACGTGCTGTCCACGACGCACCCGGCGGCCGGCGGCCGCGGCGAGGAGCCCCCGGCACTCGCCGAAGTGCCGACCAACCGTCCGCATCCGGCCTTCGGATCCCTGTTCGAACAGCGGGTCTTCCGGGAGATCGTCGGCCGCGGCTACCTGGTCACCCCGCAGGTGGAGATCAACGGTCGGCGGGTCGACCTGGTCGTCTCCGGCGGTCGGGCCCGGCTCGCCGTCGAGTGCGACGGGGACGTCGGCTCCGGTCCGGACGAGATCGCGCACGAGTTCGCCCGGGAGCGCGAGCTGCGCCGGGCGGGCTGGCGGTTCTGGCGGGTCCGCCAGTCCGAGTTCGAACTCGACGCCGACGCCGCGTTGGCCTCGTTGTGGCCGCGGCTGGCGAGGGCCGGTATCGCGCCCGTGAACACCGGGGCGCGAGGACTGCGGGACGAGGCCGCCACCGGCCTCCCCCGCGTCGAACATTCCACCGTCCGGGCGAGCGCCGACGAGGCGCTGCACCGGTGGCGGCCCATCGCCCTGTCCGATCTGGAGGGCCTCGACGACGCACCGCCGGACGCCGATCCGCGCGGTTCGGCCCGTGATTCGGCCCCTGCCCTCCGGCGAGGCACGGGCACGGCCCCGGGCGCCGGTGGGGGAGACTGCTCCCCGCGTGCCGAACGGGTCGGTCAGGCCGGCGGCCCGGTCACCCCGTCCGGTTCGAACGGCGCCGGCAGGACGTCGGGATCGTGATCGTCGTGGGATGCCTCGACACCTGCTCCGGCGCCCGGCCGGTCACGGGGTGTCCGGGCCGCCGGCTTCCGCGTCGATCGGGGGTGAGGCACCGGCCGGCTCGGCCCAGTGAATCCGCACCGCGCGACCGATCTTCTCGTCGGCCCGATCCGGCGTCTTCTCCGCGGCGTGTTCCGGATCCGTCGGGTCCTCGGTCTCCGAGTCGCCCACGCCGACGATCCGCACGAGTCCGGATCGCGGCAGTCGCGGCTTCGCGATCGGCAGTTCGGTGAAGTCCGCCCGACGGATGCGGCAGAACGCGCTCTGGGTGCCGGTGCCGAGCTGGCAGGCCCCGAAGTCGGCCGCGGCGGACAGGTAGGCGAGCGCCTCGGTCCGGTCGAGCCCGACCCGGCTCTGCAGGAAGACCACCGCCGACCGCGCCGCGCGGCGGACGGACTCGGCGAGGTCAACGTCGAGCCCCAGGGTGACCCAGGCCGTGTCGGTCTCGATGAACGGTTCCCGCAGCGCGCCGAGAACCGACCGGGCCGCCGTGTCACGCAGCACGGTCAGCCGCAGCGTCGCCCGTAGCGGGCCATCCAGGGCGGTGGCACCGATCTTCCCGTCCCCGAGGGCGTAATGCGGATCGCCGACGGCGAACAACGCGCCGCTCACCTGGACCGGCAGGAACAGCCGCGCGCCCGCGCCGAGTTCCCGGCAGTCCAGGGCGCCGCCGTGCAGACCGATCGAGGTGGAGGGGACGATCTTGGTGGTAGTGTCCACGCCGACCGCCATGATGCCCAGGAACGGCGCCAACGGAAACCGGGTCCTGCTGCCGTTCACGCTGGTCAGGGCGCCGAACAGGCGGCCCCGCCGGCGCTCCACCGCACAGAAGGTGGTAACGGTGCGGAAGCGTCGCCAATGGCGGGCGTCGGCGTCCGCGTCCGGCGGCCCCCCCTCGGGGAACTCCCCTGCAAGCAGGCCCGCGCCATGGCGGGTCGAGACGATCCCATACCGTGCGCGGGGATGCAGCGAGACCACCTCAACCCGCAGCACGTCCCCCGGTTCCGCGCCCCGGATGAACACCGGTCCGGTGACGATGTGGGGACCGTCCACCCCGAACCGGTGCGGGATACCCGAAGCGGCGATCGCCCGGGCGTCGGCCAGCACCTCCGACGGCGCGACCCCGAAACCGGCGAAGAAGGCGTCGGGATCGCGCCCCTGGTCGCAGAGGATCCCCTCTTGGCTGACCGTGTCGAAGGTGACCGTGGCGCCGGAGTCGATACTGAGAACCGGCCTGGTCAGGGCGTTCGGCAGCTCACCCCATCTGATGGTCTCGGGGGTGGAGGGCAGGTAGTGCCGTCCCTCGATCCTTCCTCGGCCAGGCTGCAGCGCCACCCGACCCTACCTGGACCGATGCCTGGTCAGCGGACCTCCGCTGGGCCGGATCGCCTGGGCGCGCGGCTGACCGACCCCACGGATCACGGCAGGCCGCGGACAACATACACGCGGACAGGTCTGGCTTCGCACGCGCGTCAGATTTCCAGCAGCATATGTCGGGAAGGTGACGCAGACGTTGCGATCACGGTCATTCCGCTGTTTCCGGGTAGGCGGTGCGGCCAGGGCCGCATCCGGCACGCCCCGGACTCGCCACCATCCACCCGTCGGTGCCGCCTCCGGCCGGAAGCCGCGGGACCGGTTGGTCCGGTCGGTCCGGCGGGCGGCGGGGTCGGGAAACTCCGCCTGAGGATGGAATATCTAGATCATCTAGATATTGGAGGATATGGCGAATGGGAAGTCACGGGAGACCCCCGGCGGGGGCGACGCTGCGCGATCTGGGCGAGTTCGGCTTGATCGAGGCCGTGACGGCGCGTTTCTCCCATGGACGGGACGTGCTGGTCGGCCCCGGGGACGACGCGGCGGTGCTGGCCGCCCCGGACGGTCGGGTGGTCGTCACCACCGACCTGCTGCTCGAAGGACGCCACTTCCGCCGGGACTGGTCGTCCGCGGTGGATGTCGGGCACAAGGCCGCCGCGCAGAACCTCGCCGACGTGGCGTCGATGGGGGCGAGGCCCACCGGCCTGTTCCTCGGCTTCGCCGCACCCGGCGACCTCGCGGTCGACTGGGCCCTGGCGATGGCCGACGGAATGGCCGAGGAATGCGCGCAGGCCGGTGCCTCCGTGTCCGGCGGGGACGTCAGCTCCGCGGATTCGATCATGCTCGGGGTGACCGCGCTCGGTGACCTGCAGGGCCGGCCGCCGGTCCTGCGCTCGGGCGCCCGGCCCGGCGATGCCGTGGTGCTCGCTGGTCGTCTCGGGTGGGCCCAGGCGGGGCTGGCCCTACTCACGGCGGGTTCGGCAGCCGGCGACTCCCGATGGGTCGACGACCCGAGATGGAAGGAACTGATCGCGGCGCACCGCCGGCCCCGGCCGCCCTACGCGCTCGGGCCGGTGCTCGCCGCCGCGGGCGCGCACGCCATGTGCGACGTCTCGGACGGTCTCGTGGCGGATCTCGGTCACATCGCCGTGGCCTCGGGGGTGTCCATCGATCTCGCGTCGGAAGCCTTCCTGATCGACGAGGCGATGCGGTCGGCCGGGGCCGCCCTTGATGTGGACCCGTTGCGCTGGGTACTCGGCGGCGGCGAGGATCACCCGCTGGTCGCCTGCCTTCCCCCAGGAGTGACCCCGCCGGCCGGGTGCATCGTGATCGGTTCGGTCCTGAGCGGCGCGGGATCGGCCGGCGCGGGGGTGACAGTGGACGGGGAGCGCCCCGTAGGCAGCGATGGGTGGGATCACTACGGGCAGTCCGCGACGGACGCATCCTGACTCCGGACACACCAAGGGACAACGACACCAAGGGACAACGACACCAAGAGACAACGACACCAAGGGAGAAAAGACACCGAGGAGCAGAAACATCAGGAGGCAGACGCCGGCCCGCCAGGTCGCCTCACGGGCGTAGGTCGCTCGAAGCGACATTTATTGGGTCCGGGGGCCATGATGCGGGCCGGCGTCACCGAAGCATAACCGACGGCCCGCCCGGGAGTATCCCCACCGCGCGGTGAACGATGGAACGATCTCGCTCTCGCCCTGATTGGCTGTAGCTACCGGACGTTCCCGGCGCCGGTCCGCCCATCCCGGAGAACACGCCGAGCAATCTACTCGTAACCGATCATGGACGGGCCAGGCCGGGATGCCCAGAGCGGGTAGGATAGGCAGACGGTGGCGGAAGGGCCTTATCGGAGGCCGAGAAGCGAGACCGTGGATAGAGGCGAATGGCCCCGTGACAGCACCGACGGTACCTGCGTCAGGACCTGACTTCGGACCCAACGAATGGCTGGTCTTCGAGATCTACCAACAGTTTCTCGAAGATCCGCAGAGCGTGTCGCCGGAGTGGCGCGAGTTCCTCTCCGATTACCACCCCGGCGCGCCGCCCGCCGCCGCGGGCGGCGCCGGGCAGGCCGCCACGGCGGCACCTAACGGGGAGGTTTCGCCGGATGGTGAGGTCTTCCACACTACGCCTGTTCCGGTGAAGCCGAGCGCGGCCGCGCCGTCTACTCCGGCCGCGCCGGTCCCGGCGTCGGCACAGCCCGCCGGGCCCCCGAAGCAGGCGGCACCCGCCGACAGGCAGGCTCCGGAGGCGGCCACGCCGCTGCGCGGCGCCGCCGCCCGCGTGGTCAGCAACATGGAGACCTCGCTGCACATCCCGACGGCGACCTCGGTGCGGGCGGTGCCGGCCAAGCTGCTCGCGGACAACCGCATCGTGATCAACCGGCACCTGGCCCGCTCCAGCGGCGGCAAGGTGTCCTTCACGCACATCATCGGCTACGCGATGGTCAAGGCGCTGGCCGCGCATCCCGTCATGAACGCCTCCTACACGGAGGTGGGCGGCAAGCCGGCCGTCGTCCAGCCGGAGCACATCAACCTGGGCCTCGCCATCGACCTGGTGACCCCGAAGGGCCGCCAGCTCGTTGTCGCCGCCGTCAAGAAGGCCGAGACGCTGGACTTCACCCAGTTCTGGCAGGCCTACGAGGACCTCGTGCGCCGGGCCCGGACGAACAAGCTGACCACCGACGACTTCACCGGCGTCACCATCAGCCTGACCAACCCCGGCGGCATCGGCACCGTGCACTCGGTGCCCCGCCTGATGGAGGGCCAGGGCACGATCATCGGCGTCGGGGCGATGGAGTACCCGGCCGAGTTCTCCGGCGCGTCGGCGAACACCCTGGCGAAGCTCGCGATCTCCAAGATCATCACTCTGACCAGCACCTACGACCACCGCATCATCCAGGGCGCCCAGTCGGGTGAGTACCTGCGCCGGATGCATCAGCTGCTCCTCGGCGAGGAGGGCTTCTACGACGAGATCTTCCAGTCGCTGCGGGTGCCCTACGAGCCCGTGCGCTGGGTCGCCGACATGCCGGTCGTGCACGAGGGCGACCTCGACCACAACGCCCGGGTGCTGGAACTGATCCACGCCTACCGGGTGCGCGGCCACCTCATGGCGGACACGAACCCGCTCGAGTTCGCCATCCGCAGCCATCCCGACCTCGACATCATCAGCCACGGGCTGACCCTGTGGGACCTCGACCGCGAGTTCGCCGTCGGCGGCTTCGCCGGGCACCGGACGATGTCCCTGCGCGACGTCCTGGGGGTCCTGCGCGACTCGTACTGCCGTCGGGTCGGCATCGAGTACATGCACATCCAGGAACCGGATGAGCGTGCCTGGATCCAGGCCCGGGTCGAGCGGGCCGCGGAGCGGCCGGACCCGGCCGAGCAGCTGCACGTGCTGGAGCGGCTCGGGGCCGCGGAGGCGTTCGAATCTTTCCTGCAGACCAAGTACGTCGGCCAGCGCCGGTTCTCCCTCGAGGGCGCCGAGTCGACGATCCCCGCCCTCGACGAGGTTCTCTCGCGTGCCGCCGGCGCGGGGATGGACGAGGTCGTCATCGGCATGGCCCATCGCGGCCGGCTGAACGTGCTCGCCAACATCGTCGGCAAGTCCTACCGGCAGATCTTCGCCGAGTTCGAGGGCTACCTCGACCCGCAGACGGCGCACGGCTCCGGCGACGTGAAGTACCACCTCGGCGCCGAGGGCGTCTACACCGGCCAGGACGGCCGCACGGTACCGGTTTCGGTGGTCGCGAACCCGTCGCACCTCGAGGCGGTCGACCCGGTCACCGAGGGCGTCGTCCGCGCCAAGCAGGACATTCTGGACAAGGGCTCGGCGGGTTTCACCGTTCTGCCGGTACTCGTCCACGGCGATGCCGCGTTCGCCGGGCAGGGGGTCGTCGCCGAGACCCTCAACCTGTCCCAGCTGCGGGGATACCGCACCGGTGGCACCGTGCACCTGGTCATCAACAACCAGGTCGGATTCACCACCTCGCCGGACTCCGGCCGGTCGTCGGTGTACGCCACCGACGTCGCCCGGATGGTCCAGGCACCGATCTTCCACGTGAACGGGGACGACCCGGAGGCGTGTGTCCGGGTTGCGGCGCTGGCGTTCGAGTACCGCCAGGCGTTCCACAAGGACGTCGTCATCGATCTGGTCTGCTACCGGCGGCGCGGGCACAACGAGATGGACGAGCCCTCGTTCACCCAGCCGTTGATGTACGACACCATCGCCAGCAAGCGTTCGGTGCGCAAGCTCTACACCGAGGCGCTGATCGGCCGCGGGGACATCACCCGCGAGGAGGCCGAGCAAGCGATGAAGAGCTACCGCGCGGAGCTCGAGAAGGCCTTCGCGCAGACCCGGGACACCACCCCGGCGAGCTCGTCGCCGCAGCCACGCATCATCACCACCCCGGAGGAGGCCGCCGCGGCGGCCGCGGTCAGCACCGCCGTGTCCGACGAGGCCGTGAAGAAGGTCATCGAGACCCAGGTCAACCTGCCGGAGGGCTTCACCGTCCATCCACGGCTGCGTCCCCAGGTCGAGCGGCGGGCCCAGATGGTGGAGACCGGCTTGATCGACTGGGCGCTGGCGGAGACCCTGGCCTTCGGAACGCTCCTGCTCGACGGCCGCTCGGTGCGGCTGACCGGTCAGGACAGCCGGCGGGGCACCTTCGGCCAGCGGCACGCCGTGCTGGTCGACCGGCACAGCGCCGCGGACCACACCCCGCTGCGGACCCTGCGCCACGGCCTCGACGGCACCATCGTGAACGACGGTGTCGGCACCTTCTACGTCTACGACTCGCTGTTGAGCGAGTTCGCGGCGATGGGCTTCGAGTACGGCTACGCGGTCGCCCGGCCGGACATGCTGGTGCTCTGGGAGGCGCAGTTCGGCGACTTCGCCAACGGCGCCCAGTCGATCATTGACGAGTTCATCACCGCCGGTGAGGCCAAGTGGGGCCAGCGGTCGGCGGTCACCCTGCTGCTGCCGCACGGCTACGAGGGTCAGGGTCCCGACCACTCCTCCGCCCGCATCGAGCGCTTCTTGTCGCTGTGCGCGGACAACAACATGACGGTCTCCGCACCCTCGTCCCCCGCCAGCTACTTCCACCTGCTGCGCCGGCAGGCCCTCTCGCCGGTCCGGCGTCCGCTGGTGGTCTTCACCCCCAAGTCGATGCTGCGGCTGAAGGCCGCAACGTCCACCGTGGCCGAGCTGACCGGCGGCGGCTGGCAGCCGGTGATCGACGACGGGTCCGTCACGGACCCGTCGGCCGTGCGCCGGATACTGCTCACGGCGGGCAAGGTCTACTACGATCTCGCCGCCGCCCGGGGGAAGCACGACGACGCCGAGCGATTCGCCCTGTTGCGCGTCGAACAGCTCTACCCGACGCCCGGGCCGGAGCTCGCGCAGGTCCTGGAGCGTTACCCGAACGTGACGGACATCGTCTGGCTCCAGGAGGAGCCGGCGAACCAGGGCGCCTACCCGCACATGGCCCTCAACCTGACCGAGTTCCTGCCCGGCGACATCCGGCTGCGTCGCATCTCCCGGCGCGCCGCCGCGGCCCCGGCCTCGGGGTCGTCGAAGGTGCACGAGCGCGAGCAGCAGGCCCTGGTCGAGGCGGCGTTCGAGAACTGAGCACGCGGCCGGCGGAGCGTCGCCCGATCCGAGGACCGTCCCGCCGCACCGGTGGTGTTCCCGGGCCGCCGTGCCCGGCAGCGCCACCGGCGTGCGGCGGCCGGTCCGGCTCGCCAGCCATCCGCTCGCCAGACAGGGGGCAGCGATGTACTTCACCGACCGGGGGATCGAGGAACTCGCCGCGCGGCGCGGCCCGGAGAGCCTGACCTACGAGGGTCTTGCCGACTCGCTGCGCGTCTTCGTGGACCTGTATCCCGACTTCGAGGACGCGATCGACCGGCTCGCCACCTGGCTGGCCCGCCCCGAGGAGGACCCGGATCTCTAGCCCGCCCAGCCCCGAGCCAGGAGTCCCCGCACCACGACGAAGGGGCTAGGCGGGGGGGCGGAGTATCAACTTGCCGAAGAACTCACCGCCGAGCAGCTGCTCGAAGGCGGCCCGGGCATCGGCCAACGGGCGCACCTCGTGGATCAGCGGCCGCACCCCGGTCCGTTCCACGAATGCAACGAGATCGACTAGCTCGTCCCGGCTCCCCATGGTGGAACCGATCACCGACAGCTGGAGAAAGAAGATCCGGGTGAGGTCCGCCGGCGGGTTCGGACCACTGGTGGCGCCCGAGACCACGATGCGCCCGCCGGGGCGCACTGCCTTCACCGAGTGACCCCAGGTGGCGGCGCCGACGGTCTCGATGACCGCGTCGACCCGGCGCGGCAGCCGGGCACCGGGTTCGAGAACCTCGTCGGCGCCGAGGGCGGCCGCCCGCTTCCGCTTGGTCTCGTCCCGCGAGGTCACGAAAACGGTGTGCCCGGCGGCCTTGGCGATCAGCAGCGCCGCGGTGGCCACCCCCCCACCGGCTCCCTGGATGAGCACGGTGCCGCCGCCCCCGGCGGGCAGCCCCGCCCGGGAGACGACCATCCGGTAGGCGGTGAGCCAGGCGGTCGGCAGGCAGGCGGCCTCCTCCCACGACAACCCTGCGGGCTTCGGGATCAGGTTGCGCCGCGGCACGGCGACCCGCTCGGCAAGGGTTCCCGGGTACAGCTCGGACAGCAGGGTCCGCTTCGGGTCCAGCGTCTCGTCCCCCCCGCCCGCTGCCGGATCACCGATCACGCTGTGGACGATGACCTCCTGCCCGTCGGGGGTCACCCCGGCGGCGTCACAGCCGAGGATCATCGGGAGCCGATCCGCCGGCAGGCCCACTCCACGCAGGCTGAACAGGTCGTGATGGTTGAGCGAGGCGGCCCGCACCGTGACGGTGACCCACCCGTCGAGCGGCGCGGGTTCGGGCTGCTCCCCGATGGCCAGGCCGTCGAGCGGGGAATCGGGGTGGAGGGACATGGCGGCGGCGGCTAGCACCCTTCGAACCTACGGCTACTGGCGTGCAGACGCGAGCGAGGCCGACCGGCGCGGATCCACTCAGGACAACCGACAGGCGACGCCACGGACGAAGGGGACCATCCGGGCCGGCAACCGCGCCTGCCAGGCCGGTGTGCTGAACTCGACACCGTGGGAACAACAAGGGTGGACACCCAATGGTAAACAGGCCGTGGTGACCCACGAGGACATGCCCGACTCGCCACGCAGAAACGGGTCGAGCCGGCGGCTGGGCTGGCGCCGCCGACACCCCGCGCCCGTCCCGGAGGCACCCGCGACGGTCATCGTGGACGGCATACCGGTCATCACGGTGGCTCCCGCCGACTTCGTGTGCTGCTCTTACAAGGGATGTGGGACCCTGCGCCCGCTCGCGGAGGCGGTGGAGAACCGGCCCTGCCCGGGATGCGGCCGGGTCTGAGACCCACGCGGGCTGAGACCACGCGGGCTCGCGAACGGCCCGGGAACGCGGCTCAGGACCCGTAGCGGGACTCGGGGGACTCGACCGTCAAGGGGGGGGACCCCGCGTGGCACGGGCCCCGTGGAGGCGTCCAGGGACCCCGGAGAAGGTGCACCGGGATCCCTGGACGCCCTTGGCTGGCACGACGGCGATCAGCCGGCCCTCGTCAGCGGCGGGCCACCCCGTCCGCCCGCGCGGCCGCGGCCGTCGCCGCGGCGACGGCCGGGGCGACCCGGTCGTCGAACACGCTCGGGATGATGAGATCCTCGGCCAGCTCGTCCGCGATCACCGCGGCGAGCGCCCTCGCGGCGGCGAGCTTCATGCCCTCCGTCACGCGGCTGGCCCGGACATCGAGCGCTCCCCGGAAGATTCCGGGGAAGGCGAGGACGTTGTTGATCTGGTTCGGGTAGTCGCTGCGACCGGTCGCCACGATCCGCGCGTACTTGTGGGCGACCGCCGGGTCGATCTCGGGATCGGGGTTGGCCATCGCGAAAATGATCGCCTCCGGCGCCATGGTGGCGACCGCCTCCTCCGGGACCTGCCCGGCGGACAGCCCGAGGAAGACATCGGCGCCGGCGAGCGCGTCGGTGATGGACCCGGCCAGGCCGGCACGGTTGGTCTCGGCGGCGAGCGCGGCCTTGCTCGGGGTGAGGTTGTCCCGACCGGCGTAGAGGATGCCGCGGCTGTCGCCAACCGCGATGTCCCCGATGCCGGCGGCCAGCAGGATGCGGGCCACGGCGGCGCCGGCAGCGCCCGCGCCGGACACCACGGCACGCAGATCACCGAGGGTGCGTCCGGTGAGCTTCGCCGCATTCTCCAGCGCGGCCAGCGCGACGATGGCCGTTCCGTGCTGGTCGTCGTGGAAGACCGGGATGTCGACGCGGTCCTGCAGGAGGCGCTCGATGGCGAAGCAGCGCGGTGCCGAGATGTCCTCGAGGTTGATCCCGCCGAAGCTCGGAGCGAGGCGCGCGACGGTGTCGACGATCTCCTCGACGTCCGTGCAGGCAAGGGCCAGTGGCACCGCGTCCACACCACCGAAGCGCTTGAACAACGCGGCCTTGCCCTCCATCACCGGCAGGGAGGCCGCGGGGCCGATGTCACCGAGGCCGAGCACGGCCGTCCCATCCGTGACCACGGCAACGGTGTTAGACCGCCAGGTGTAGTCGTCGGCAAGGGCCGGAGTCCCGGCGATGGCGGTACACACCCGCGCGACTCCGGGCGTATAGGCCAGGGACAGGTCTTCCCGACTGTTCAATGGAGCGGTAGCGTTGATGTTGATCTTTCCTCCGCGGTGCAGGGCGAACGCGGGATCGTCGTCGGACGGCCGCGGGCTGAGCCCGGCGAAGTCCGACGTGGTGGAACCGAGAGTCGGCTGGTCAGTGGTTGCGGTCACGGAGGTTGCTCCTCGAACGAGCCGCCGGCGGACCCCGCGACGATCGCGGTCTCACCTGGGCTGCGGCTACAACGTACTCATACTCCCGTGCGGTGCGTGTTTCGCGGAAGAACAAGCCTGAGCGGTACCGCCTCATCGTGTAAGGCGGGCGATCGACCGGGTGTCGCCCGGGGTTGCTTCCAATATGGCACGCGCGGCCGCCCCTGCTCCCGACGGCGCTTCGCCGACGGCGAACCGACAACGAACGTATCGGCAACGGAAACGAAACATACCGCCACGGAGAGGATGCCGACGCCCGAGGGAAGCATCACGTGATCAGAAGCGGGGGTCTCCCCCGGCTACCGGCAACCCACCGACACGCCCGCCCGGGCCCAAAAGGTAATCCGTGCACAGCGATGCTTTCCGTCGTACTCGGGCGATGCCCATTCCGGCAATGACGGTAGCACTCCTGATGATTTCCGTCGGTGACCGGAACGACGGCTCCGGTGCCCCGGCGACGGCGATCTCCGGCATCCTCCGTCGACGGCTCCGTCCCTGGTCAGCTGCCCAAGGAGGTGCACGACAAGGGCACTCCGACGGTGTGACGACCAACAGTTCTGACGGTATGGCGACCGACAGTTCGTACGCGCTGAACGAATTCGTCGACACCGACGGAAGAACCATCGTCAGCATGGATATCGACCTGGCCTGGTCGCTCGCCGGCCTCCTGGCGGGCGAAGGTGCAACGCGCCCGGATCGCCTTCAATTCGGTTCCGCTATGGCCCGCGTCCGGTTGTTACGACATCGCTATGTCCTCGTTAACCGACACCAAGGAGCGGGAGAAACGGGTGGAATTTGTCACCTGCTTCGCCGCGGCCCCTCCGTCACGACCGGAGTCCGGGGCCGGCTCGGGTCCGACGCGTGGTCCGGCGTCCTGGGAGACGCGGGACCGAACCGGTACCTTCGCACACGTGGAGATCAGCGAACTATCGGTTCCGGACGCCTGGGTGTTCACCCCGCGCCAGCACTCCGACAGCCGCGGGACCTTCCTGGAGTGGTTCCGCTCGGACGCTCTCGCCGAGGCGGTGGGGCATCCGCTCACCCTGTCGCAGGCCAACCACAGCGTGAGCCGGGCCGGCACGCTGCGCGGGGTGCACTACGCGCAGGTCCCCCCCAGCCAGGCGAAGTACGTGACGTGCGTGCACGGCCGGGTGCTGGACTGCGTCGTCGACATCAGGGTCGGCTCACCGACCTACGGGACGTTCGCGGCGGTCGTCCTCGACGACGTCGACCGGCGGGGCCTGTACGTCGCGGAGGGTCTCGGGCATGCCTTCATGGCGCTCACCGACGACGCCGCGATCTCCTACCTGTGCTCGACTCCGTATACCCCCGGGCGCGAGTACGGGGTCCACCCACTCGATCCCGATCTCGCGCTGCCCTGGCCCGACGATCTCGCGCCGTTGCTGTCCGACAAGGACACCGCGGCGCCGTCGCTCAAGGAGGCGGAGGCGGCTGGCCTGCTGCCCGACTATCGCGCCTGCCGGGCCCTGTACGCCGAGCTCCGCTCGGCGAGCGCCGCCGGGGACATCCGGTGATCCGGGTGGCCGGCCCCGGAGACGTCGAGGTCGTCCACCGCCTGGTCACCGAACTCGCCGCGTACGAGAAGGAGCCGGCCGCCGTCGCCATGACGCCCGCCGATCTCGACACGGCCCTGTTCGGACCGGTGCCAGCCGCGCACTGTCTGGTGGCCACCACAGACCACCTTGCCGGCGACCCCACCCCACCACAGGTCGCCGCCCCACCACAGGTCGTCGGCTTCGCGCTCTGGCACCCGACCTTCTCCACCTGGACCGGCCAGACCGGGATGTACCTCGTCGATCTGTTCGTCCGGCCGAACCACCGCCGCCGTGGCTACGGGCAGGCCCTGCTCACCACCCTCGCGACGATCTGCGCCGACCGCGGCTACCGGCGCATGGAATGGGCCGTACTGGACTGGAACGCCCCGGCGCAGGCGTTCTACCGCTCCCTCGGCGCGGGGCCGATCGAGGGCTGGACGACCTGGCGCATGGACGCCGACGCCATCACCACCCTGGCCGGCGTCGGGACCGGCAGCGCCGCGGCCGACGACCGCCTAAGCCGACGACCGCCTAAGCCGACGACCGCCTAAGCCGACGACGGCCAGACAGGCCGGATGCAACAGCTTACGATCACCCGACCTGCGGTACCCAGCGGCGGCTGGGTACGGTGGAGTCGGTGGCCGCCGCCCGGCCGCCGACGGAGCGGAAACCGTCCGCCCATGCGGGACGTCATGGTCGGGAGCGGAATACTCGACCCGTCGACGGGTGGGAGAGGAACCGCCGGCAATATCATTATCTAATCGACCTTGGTCGGCAGGACACCCGCGAGGCGCCGTCCTCGCGCGACGCAGGCTCTTTGGGGGTAGGAACGTGGATCCGACGCCTTCGACCGGCGGCGCGGAGAGCTCCGACACCATCGACAGCCAAACCGCCCACTCGGGCGGCCTACGCGACGTGGTTGCGCTCACCCTGCCCGCCGCGAGCGCCTACCTCACCGTCCTGCGCACGGCGACGGCCTCGCTGGCGGCCCGCCTCGACTTCACTCTCGACGACATCGAGGATCTCCGGATCGCCGTGGACGAGGCGTGCGCCCTGCTGCTCGTCTCGGCCGTGCCGGGTTCCTCGCTGGACTGCACGTTCACCCTCTCGCCGGGGGTGATGCACGTCCTGGTGACGGTCGAGAGCCTGGACGGCGAGCAGCCCTCCGAGGACACCTTCGCCTGGACCGTGCTCAAGGCGCTGGCGGGCGACGTGCAGACCTCGACGGGCCCAGGGTCGCGGGTGAGCATCGCCCTGCAGAAACGCAGGGGCGTGCGCGCCGACCTCGGCGGGCCTCCGGCCGGCCACGTCCGAGGGTCGGGCGCGTCCAGAGAGACTCCACTGGGCGACACGGTAGGTACGTCGTGACGTCGACCGGGAGGACGCCGACCCCACCGCGCACGGTACCTGATCGCGACGTAGCCGATCGCAACGTAGCCGATCGCGACCCGGTGTCCACGGTGGACCCGGTAGCGGCGTTGAGCCAACGGGGATCCGGGCTCGACGACCAGCCGGGGATCGACAGCGATCTCGGCCCCGAGGTGACGACCCAGGCGCCACCGAACCCGGCGGTGGACGGTCCGGCGATCGACGGGGAGAGCGATCGGCCCGAGCGCGCGCACTCGCCCGACCGGGCCCTGGCCCGCACGCTGTTCGTCCGCCTCGCCGAGCTACCCGAGGACGATCCCGAACGCTCCGCCGTCCGCGATCAGCTCGTCCGGATGCACCTACCGCTGGTGGAGTACCTCGCCCGCCGCTTCCGTAACCGGGGCGAGCCGCTCGACGACCTCGTCCAGGTGGCCACCATCGGATTGATCAAATCGGTGGACCGGTTCGATCCGGAACGTGGGGTGGAGTTCTCGACCTACGCCACCCCGACCATTGTCGGTGAGATCAAGCGGCACTTCCGGGACAAGGGCTGGGCCATCCGGGTCCCCCGCCGCCTTCAGGAGCTCAAACTCTCCCTGACGAAGGCGACCTCCGAGCTCTCCCAGACGCTGGGCCGCTCCCCCACGGTGAGCGAGATCGCCCGGCATCTGCAGATGAGCGAAGATGACGTCCTCGAGGGGCTGGAGTCGGCGAACGCCTACTCGGCGGTCTCCCTCGACGCGCCGGACTCCGGCGACGACGAGGCGCCCGCCGTCGCGGACACCCTCGGCGTCCAGGACGAGTCCCTGGAGGGCGTCGAGTACCGCGAGTCCCTCAAGCCGCTGTTGGAGAAGCTCCCTGCGCGGGAGAAGCGCATCCTGCTGCTGCGGTTCTTCGGCAACATGACCCAGTCCCAGATCGCGACCGAGCTCGGCATCTCCCAGATGCACGTTTCCCGGCTCCTGGCCCGGACCCTGGCCCAGCTGCGGCGCGGCCTGCTCGAGGACGGCTGAGCGGATTCGTCACCCGGTCCCGCCGCCGCGCCGAGGCGGGACCACCGGCCCGAGCCCACCGGCCAGCAGCAACGCGACGACGATGACAAGGGGCACGACGAGCAGCGGGATGCCGTAGCCGTAGCGGCCGGACTGCACCAGCCCCCACGCCACCGGCAGGCACAGGATCTGCACGACCAAGGTGGGCGAGCGGAAGGATGCGCCGTTGCGCAGCACGCCCCCCGCGAGGACCGCCACACCGAGCCCGCCGACGATGGCGAGCACCCCACCGCTCTCGGCACGACCCACGTCGTCGATGTCCGGCCCGAAGCCGCGCAGCACCTGCAGGATTCCGAGGGCCAGCAGGGTCAGCGCCTCGATGGCGAGCAGGACGGACGCCACCCGAGTGGGCACGGACGCCGCGCGAGCAGCCTGCCGCAGCGTGCCGAAGCGGCCGGCCGCCGGCTGATCGGGATGACTCGTGGATCCCATATCCCTGACACTACGTTCCCGGGGCCGTCGGCGTTCCCGGGGCCGTCGACCGGTGCCCCCGGGGACCCTCCGGACGGTGTCCACCGCGCCATCACCCGTCGCACTTCGCGAGGTGCCCGCCGGATTCCACCGGTGTGAGAGTTTTCCCAGCCGGCGACCCGGATGACCGGGCGGACTACGGTGGAGGCATGCGAGGGCTGTTGGTCGTCAACCCCGTCGCCACTGCTACGACCGAACGTGTTCGTGACGTCCTCGCCAGCGCGCTCGCCGCGGACCTCGCTCTGGAGACTGTGGTCACCAAGGGGCGGGGGCACGGGGTGGAGCTGGGGGCCAGAGCGGCCGAACTCGGCGTCGACGTGGTGCTTGCGCTCGGTGGGGACGGTACCGTCAACGAGATCATCAACGGACTGCTCCAGAACGGTCCGGTACCGGGCGGCCCAGCGTTCGCCGTGGTCCCGGGTGGCAGCACCAACGTCTTCGCTCGCGCGCTAGGCTACTCCGCGTCACCGGTGGAGGCGACCGGCGAGCTGCTGAGCGCGCTCCGCGAGGGCCGCACCCGGCGGATCAGCCTCGGCCGGGCTCAGTACGGCGACGAACGGCGCTGGTTCACGTTCTGTTTCGGTATCGGCCTGGATGCCCGGGTCGTCGCGCGGGTCGAGGAGAAGCGTGGCAAGGGCAGGCGCAACACCGCCGGCCTGTTCCTGCGGACCGCGGCGGGTCAGATCCTCCACGGCACCGACCGCCGCGGTTCGCCCATCACCCTGACGACCGCCGACGCCGGCTCGGCCCCCGCCCCCGGGACCACCGACCCGGCGGGCGGGCGGGCCGAGGAGCACATCGCCTTCTGCATCGTCTGCAACACCCGCCCGTGGACCTACCTCAACTCCCGTCCCGTCCTCGCCTGCCCGGACGCGTCCTTCGACACCGGTCTGGACCTCCTCGCGCTGCGGCGGGTACGGTTGCCCAGCGTGCTGCGGGCCGCCTCGCGGATACTCACCGACGGCGAGGGTCCGCGCGGTCGCAACGTGGTGCGCCGCCACAACACGTCGCGTATCCGCTTCTCCACGGATACGCCCCTGCCGGTGCAGATGGACGGCGAGTATCTCGGGATGTTCTCCGAGGTGCTGCTGACCCACCAGCCGCACGCGCTGCGCGTCGTCGCCTGACGGCTGCCCGCCCAGGAGAGTGTCCGCTCAGGCGTCGAGCGCCGTGGTGGGGGTCCCGTCCGGCCGGGACAGCGCCTGGTGGATCTCCATGGGGTCGTCGCAGATCGCCCCGGTGACGCCCGCGTCGCGGATCCGCCGGGCGTCCTCGAGACTGGTCACCGTCCAGGTGATCAACCGGATGCCGGCTTCGCGCGCCCGTCCCGCCGCGTCGGAGGTGCCGAGCACCGCGCTGGTGTGCACATGCAGTTCGGTGTGGCCCGCCGACCGTGCGTAGGCGAGGCCGCCGCTCACCGACATCCGGGGCATGGTGAGGAACGCCGTCGTGACCGCGAGGTCGGCGTCACGCACCGCCTCGATGGCAAACCAGTCGAACGACGACACCGTGATGCCGCCGGCACCGGCGTCAAGGTCGGCGGCGTCCGGCCGGCGGCCGGTCCATCCCCGGGCACGCAGCGTCTCGGCGAGCCGGCGCGCGGTCTGCTCCCGGGGGGCGTCGAAGTCCGGCTGCCCGGGCTGGTTCTTGATCTCACAGATGAGCCGACCGCGGCCATCCCACACGTCGAGGATCTCATCGAGCAGAGGGATGCCCCGGGCCCGCAGCGCCACCGTGGTCTGCCGGACCACGGCCCGGCCGGCGGGACGGGACAGCCGCGCGTCGTGCACGCAGACCAGGTCGCCGTCCGCGCTGCGCCGCACGTCGACCTCGACACCGTCGGCGCCCACCCGCAACGCGGCATCCACCGCCTCGACCGTGTTCTCCGGGCCGGGAACCCTGCTGCCACGATGACCGAGAACCTCCATGCCCCAACCCTGCCATCTCCGGCGACGCGAGCGGGTCAGATCGGGCCGGGATGACGGCGCGCACCGGCGCCGGAGCAGCCCTCAGGCAGCCCTCAGGCACCACAGAACGGATCCATGACCGACTGGCATGACACCGGCGGCTTGATCGCCGAGGATCCGGGCCGCCCACCGGCCGCACCGGTGACGATCGATGCAACGGAGCGTAACATCCCCTGGCAATCGGGACTCCCGTGGCACTTCGGCCATCCAGGGAGACGGTCGCCCCCCGTGGTCCGTCTGTGTCCTTGCCGGACAAGTGCAGGCCAGCCAGGCTGTGAAGAGGCTTGCAGGTTCTTGCGCCGCTGCCTGTTCGGGTGGGAGGGTGGCGAATGTCCGAGGTGGATGCACGTGCACCCGGGCTTACCGACACCCGGCAACCCGCTCTACGGCCGCCGTCGAGGCCGAGCAGACATCCTGCTCAATTTATTTTTCACCTCGGCACAACCGTAGCGGCTCACAAAGCGTCTCATGTGCAGTGTGGCCCGAGACGAGAGAGGGAGTTGTACGCATGGACTGGCGCCACAGAGCGCTCTGCCGTGACGAGGATCCCGAGCTCTTCTTCCCGATCGGTACAACCGGTCCGGCGGAACGCCAGGTCGAAGAGGCAAAGGCCGTTTGCGCGCGGTGCGCAGTCACGAGTGACTGCCTCAACTGGGCACTGGACACCGGGCAGGACTCCGGTGTCTGGGGCGGGATGAGCGAGGACGAACGCCGGGCGCTCAAGCGCCAGGTCCGACTCCGGGTTCGAACCGCCTGACCGCAGGACCGTCCCCGACGGCGGGCCGACAGCACCCGAGGAACCGGCACCACGTCCCGGGTCCGAACAACAACACCCGCTCGCGGCAGACCCTGCCCGCCGGAACCGGCACCACCGGATCCACCGGCGGACCGCAGTGGTCGCCGCATGAGGTCATGCCACAACCCGTACCGCGGCACAGGGGTGGCTGGCAGCAGCATCGGCCGTTCTGTCCGCGCGTCCGCCGCAGCAATGCGGCGCGACGCGGACGGGGCGGCCGTAATGTTTTCCGCCCCCGACCACACCTTCCGGCGATCGGGCCCGCTCAGGCGAACCACCGCCCGGGACGGTCCCGATCCGGCCCCCCACGAGCACGCCACATCGGCACGACGGCCATGGACGAGGGACACATCCTGGGGGATACCCCCTCCCGGGCACCCTAAACACTCAACTTTCAGAAAGTGGGATCGACAGGAGCGCCTCCGTCCCGTGCTCTGGACCGGCCTGGAGCCGGATGGTGCCGTGCATCTCGCCCAGCACCAGCTGGCGGACGATCTGCAGCCCCAGCCTTGGCGAGTGCTCGAGCTGGAAGTCCTCGGGCAGCCCGGCACCGTCGTCGGCCACGACCACGTCAAGCCGGTCCGCCAGGCGGCTGACCCGGATCTCGATGGAACCCGCCGAACCGTCGAACGCATGTTCTACAGCATTCTGCAGAAGTTCGGAAAGCACAAGAGCCAACGGGGTGGCGAGTTCGCCGGGAAGCCGCCCGAACGACCCGGTCCGGCGGGTGTTCGCCCGGGCCCCGGTGGAGGCCAGATCCACCGTGACCGAGGTGATCTGGTCGGCGATCTCGTCGAACGGCACGCTCTCCCCCAAACTCTGGGACAGCGTCTCGTGCACGACCGCGATCGAGGTGACCCGGCGCACCGACTCCCGCAGCGCCGAGCGCGCCTCGTCGACCTTCGTCCGCCGCATCTGCAACCGCAGCAGGGCTGCTACGGTCTGTAGATTGTTCTTGACCCTGTGATGAATCTCACGGATCGTCGCGTCCTTACTCAGCAGCAGCGCCTCGCGGCGACGCAGTTCGGAGACGTCCCGGACGAGCACCAGCACCTCCCGGGTCGCCCCGGGGAAGAGCGGGATCGCCCGCAGAAGTACCACCGTGCTCCCGACCGCGGCTTCCACCTCCACCGGCCGGCGCCGGCCGAGCGCGTGCCAGACCGCCGGGGTCGTGGCGGACAGGTTCAGCGCCCGGTGCACGGAGCGGAGGTCCTCGCCCGTGACATTGCCGGTGTAGCCAAGCCGGCGGTACGCCGAGAGCGCGTTCGGACTCGCGAAGATCACCTTCCCGGCGCCGTCGAGCCGCATCATGCCGTCGCCCACCCGGGGGGACTCGGGAAGCTCCGCCGAGCTGCCGCGGAACGGAAAGGCGCCCTCGGCGATCATCAGGGCCAGGTTGTTGGCACCCTGCAGATAAGCCGACTCCAGCGCGCTCGGCGTCCGGGTGGTCGCGAGGTTGGTGTCCCGGGCAAGGACGGCGATCACCTCGTCACCCCGCCGGACCGGGATCGCCTCCGTCCGCACCGGGACCCCACCGTCCCACTCGGGCTCGCCCTCCCGCGCGATCCGGTGTTCCCGCCAGGCGTTCTGGACCACCCAGCGATTGATCACGACGCTGCCGACCTCGTCGTTGTGGTACGCGGTCGGACCGGTGGTGGGACGGACCTGGGCCACGACGAGGAATTCGGCTCCGCTGGCGTGGCCGCCCCGGCTGGCCCCCGAGCCGGAGCGGACAGGCACGAGCAGCAACAGATCAGCGAAGGAGAGGTCGGCGAGCAGAGCCCAGTCCGCGACGAGCGCGTGCAGGTGGTCGATGCCGTCGTCGCTGAGATCCGTGCTCGCGCGCAGCATGTCGGCGAGGGTTCCCACGGCTCGCAGACTGCCAGACCGGCCGGGTTCGTGAGGTGGCGGGCACCCCATCACAGTGGCCGATACCCGTACGCTGGCCGTCGTGACCGTCGATGACGTCGAGGCTGCCGCGCCGCTCGCCTGGCTCACGGACCACGCCCGGGCCCGGGCCGCCGCCGGGCTGCGCCGCGAGCTACGCCCGCGGGGCGGCCCGGATAAACCGGGCGCAAGCGTGCTCGTCGATCTCGCGGGCAACGACTACCTCGGGCTCGGCCGTCATCCGGCGGTCGTCGGCGGCGGGATCCGCGCCCTGCGCGCCTGGGGTGCCGGGGCCACCGGGAGTCGGCTCATGACCGGGACGACCACGTTGCACGGGGAGCTGGAGAACGCGCTCGCCGCGCACGCCGGATTCGCCTCGGCCCTGGTCTTCTCCTCCGGCTACACGGCGAACCTCGCGGTGGTCACCGCCCTGGCCGGCCCCGGCGACCTGGTCGTCTCGGACGCGCTGAACCACGCCTCGATCGTGGACGCCTGCCGGCTGTCCCGGGCGGACGTCGTCGTGACACCGCATGCCGATGTGGCCGCGGTCGCGGCGGCCCTCGCCGGACGCCCCTGGCGACGGGCACTCGTCGTGACCGAGTCGGTGTTCTCCGCGGACGGCGATCTCGCCCCGCTGACCGAACTGCACGAGGCCGCCCGGGCCCACGGAGCGGTCCTGGTCGTTGACGAGGCCCATGCGCTCGGGGTGGTCGGGCCCGCCGGTCGGGGGGCACTCGCCGCCACGGGCCTTGCCGGGGAGCCGGACGTGGTGGCGACGGCCACCCTGTCCAAGGCGCTGGGCGGCCAGGGCGGCGCGGTGCTGGGCGAGGCGGCCGTGCGCGATCACCTCATCGACACCGCCCGCAGCTTCATCTTCGATACCGGCCTCGCCCCGGCGAACGTGGGCAGCGCGCTGGCCGCCCTGGAGTTTCTGGGGGCCCACCCGGAGCTGCCCGGCACCGTCCGGCGCCGGGCCCGTCAGCTCGCCGGCCTGACCGGCGCGCCGGATCCCGCCGGGGCCGTCGTTTCAGTGATCATTGGGGATCCCGAACCCGCGATCGCGGCCGCGACGACCTGCCGCGGGCACGGGGTGGCCGTCGGCTGCTTCCGGCCACCGACGGTGCCGGTCGGGACCAGCCGGCTGCGCCTCGCCGCCCGGGCCGATCTCACCGATGCCGACCTCGCGATCGTCACCAACGCGCTGGCCGCCGCCGGGGTCCTGGCCCGATGACAGCCCTGGCCCGATGACAGCCCTGGCCCGATGACAGCCCTGGTGGTGACCGGGACCGGCACCGGGGTCGGCAAGACGGTGGTGACGGCCGCGATCGGCGCGCTCGCGCACGACCGACACCACGCGGTCGCGGTGGTGAAACCGGCCCAGACCGGTGTCGGCCCCGGCGAGTTGGGTGACGTCGACCTCGTCCGCGATCTGACCGGGATCACCGACGTCCACGAGCTGGCCCGCTACCCCGACCCGCTCGCTCCGGCCACCGCCGCCCGCAGGTCCGGGCACCGGGCCGTCGACCTCGACGAGCTCGCCGCCCGGATCGGCACCCTCGCCGACAGCCGCGATCTCGTCCTCGTCGAGGGCGCCGGCGGCCTGCTGGTCCGCTACGACGCGGGCGGCGCCACCCTCGCCGACCTCGCCCGGGTGCTGCGGGCGCCGGTGCTCGTCGTGACCGCCGCGGGCCTGGGCGCTCTGAACGACACGGCGCTGACCCTGGAGGCGCTGGCGCACCGCGGCCTGGACCTCGCCGGCGTGGTGGTCGGGTCCTGGCCGGCCGAACCGGATCTGGCCTGCCGGTGCAACCTCATCGACCTGGAAAGCCTGGCCGCCCGGCCGCTGGCCGGCGTCCTTCCGGCGGGAGCCGGCCTGCTGGCCCGGCTCGAGTTCCTGGCCGTGGCGCGTGCCTCGCTGCAACCGGCACTTGGCGGCACGTTCCGTGCCCAGGAGTTCAGAGCTCGCTACGAGACGTAACCACCATGCTCGATAGTCTTCGGGGCTCGATGGTGTTCGGGAATCCGGCCCCACATCCGCGCGCCGGTTCGACAATGGATGCGCATGCACCTGGGTGCATGCGCATCAGTCCCGACCACGATGCCCACCGCACCCACGCACCCACGCACCCACCGCACCCGTCGACCCTTGTCTGGAGACCCCTGTGACTGCATCCGTGACCACGTCCGTGACCGCGCACCCCACCGCACCTGCACCTGCGTCGCAGCGGCCGCCGGCGGACCAGGACGGTGCCGACATCCTCACCGTGGCACGGCGCGAGGTCCTCGATGGCGGACGGGGGCTGGACGAGGCCGGCGTGCTCGCCGTGCTCCGGCTCCCGGACGAGACGCTGACCGATCTGCTCGCCCTGGCCCACGAGGTGCGGATGCGCTGGTGTGGTCCGGAGGTCGAGGTGGAGGGGATCGTCAGCCTCAAGACCGGCGGATGCCCGGAAGATTGTCACTTCTGCTCGCAGTCCGGCAAGTTCGACTCGCCGGTGCGGTCCGCCTGGCTGGACGTGCCCTCGCTCGTCGACGCCGCCCGGCAGACCGCGGCGACAGGCGCCACCGAGTTCTGCATCGTCGCGGCCGTGCGGGGCCCGGACGCCCGGCTCATGGCGCAGGTGCGGGAGGGGGTCGCCGCCATCCGTGCGGCGGTCGACATCAACGTCGCCTGCTCGCTGGGCATGCTGACCTCCGAGCAGGTCGACGAACTCACGGCGATGGGTGTGCACCGTTACAACCACAATCTGGAGACGGCCCGCTCGCACTTCCCGAACGTGGTCACCACCCACAGTTGGGAGGAGCGGTGGGAGACCTGTGAGATGGTGCGGGCCGCGGGGATGGAGCTGTGCTGCGGCGCCATTCTGGGCGTCGGCGAGAGCCTCGAGCAGCGTGCCGAGCTCGCCACCCAGCTTGCGGCCCTGGAGCCCGACGAGGTTCCGCTGAACTTCCTCAACCCGCGGCCGGGAACGCCCTTCGGGGATCTTCCGCTGGTCGAGCCGCGTGACGCGCTGCGCGCGATCGCGGCGTTCCGCCTCGCCATGCCGCGCACGATCCTGCGCTACTCCGGCGGACGCGAGATCACCCTGGGCGATCTCGACGTGCAGGGGATGCTCGGTGGCATCAACGCCATGATCGTCGGAAACTATCTGACGACGCTGGGCCGCTCCGCGGAGGCCGACCTGAAGATGCTGGCCGAGCTGAGCATGCCGATCAAGTCCCTGCAGGCCACTCTCTAAGCCGTTTTGACGCTGGTTCGTGCCCGGCTGGTTCGTGCCCGGTGCTGATGCTCCCGTTCGCGCAGGAGGTGGACCTGCTTCACACTTGGATGCGTCTCTACCCGCCCGAGTCTCCGACGGTGACCGGCGGCTCCGGCCCCGGCAGGACTGGTCCCGAGATGAACCCGACGCCGCAGCCCGATGGTCAGGTACGCAGCGACATCTGCGGGCCTCGGCCCGGCCTGCCGGACCCGCCGGCACTCGCCCGGTGGGAAGAGGCGCTGCTGTGTCTGCGGGTGTTCGACACGGCGCCGATCATATTCGCGGTCTTCGACCGCGGCCTGCGCTACCGGGCGGTGAACCAGGCGGCTGCCAGGGCCTCCGGCCTGTCCGCCGAGGAGATGATCGGTGGGTATGGCCCGGAGGTGCTCCCGGGCATAGACCCTCTCGGCTGGGAGCGGCTCCGCCGGGTGTTGGCGACCGGTGAGGCGATCCTCGACGAGGAGATCATCGGAGCGACCCCGGCGGACCCGTCGAATCCGCGCATCTGGCGGGCCTCCTACTATCCCCTGCATGACTCGACCGGGGCCAGAATCGCGGTCGGCGTGACGGCGGTGGACGTGACCGACGAGCGTCGCGCGCAGGCCGAACGTGACCTGGTACTGCGGCGGTTGCGGCTGCTGAGCCGGGCGAGCGGGCTGCTCGGCGCGTCGCTGGACCTGTCGGCCACCTTGCGGGAGATGGTCACGCTGGTCGTCCCGGAATTCGCCGACGCCTGCGAGCTGTACCTCGCCGACGAGCCCTGCCCCCCGGGGGCCGAACCCGACCCGCCGCTGCTTCGCCGAGCCGTGTGGGCACACTCCCCCGACCTGCCCCGACCATCCCCCGACCTGCCCCTCCCCCCACCAGACACAAGAAGCAACCTGACCGGACGCCAGGTCGGACGGGTATTCCTCACCCGCCAACCGGTCCGCCTCGACCTGGACGAACGGCTCCCCGACGCACCCGACGCACCCGACGCACCCGACGCACCCGACGCACCCGACGCACCCGACGCACCCGACGCACCCGACGCACCCGACGCACCCGACGCACCCGCGAGCAGCGTGGCCGCCCTGTTCCGGCATTCCCACCTTCGATCCGCGATCATCGTCCCGCTGCTGGTCGGCCCGCACTGCCTGGGAACCGTCGGGTTCGCCGTCACCGCGGCCCGCCCCTACCGCGAGCAGGACACCCAGACCGCCACCGAACTGGGCAGCCGGATCGCAACCGCGATCGCGAACGCCCACGCCTTCGACCACCAGCGGACCGCCGCCCTGACCCTGCAACGCGCCCTGCTGCCCCGCGACATCCCCACCCTGGACGACCTCGACCTGGCCTGGCGCTACCAGCCCGGCACCAGCGGCACCGAGGTCGGCGGCGACTGGTTCGACGTCATCCCCCTGCCGGCCGGACGGGTCGCGCTGGTCATCGGCGACGTCATGGGCCGCGGCCTGAACGCCGCCGCCGCCATGGGCCAGCTACGCACCGCCGCCCGCACCCTCGCCCGCCTCGACCTGCCCCCCGCCGCCCTGCTGACCGAACTCGACGCCGTCACCCGCAGCATCGACACCATCGCCAGCGTCGCCTACGTCATCCAGGACCCGGCCACCAGCACCCTGACCGTGGCCAACGGCGGCCACCTCCCCCCCGCCCTGCGCCACCCCGACGGCACCGCCGACCTCCTCGACGACCCCCACGGGATCATCCTCGGCGTCACCGAACAGACCTTCACCGAAACCCGCCACCGCTTCCCCCCCGGCTCCACCCTCGCCCTCTACACCGACGGCCTCGTCGAATCCCCCACCGTCGACATCGGCGAGGGCTGCCGACGCCTGCTGCGCATCCTCACCGAAACAGCCGACCTGCCCACCACCGCGGACCGGCTACTGACCCTCCTCAACCGCAACGACGGCAACGACGGCTACGACGACGACGTCACCCTCCTCCTCGCCCACGCCCGGCGGGGTCGGCGAGCTCAGACCGAGAGCAGCCCATGCTCCGCGCACCGGGCCGACCAACCCACCGGGGTGACCTGGACGACCATCCGCCGCCGGCAGGCTCGACAGTAGCGGGGTGGCTCCAGATCGCGGGCCCGCCGGCAGGCCTCGTGGCTGCCCACACTGGCCAACTGACCGCAACGGTCACAAAACGCGGCGTCCATAATGGGCAGCTTAGGACATCGCCCGAGGCATCGGATCTCTCAGCCGCTACCCCGCCGAACAAGGACGATCAGGCGGCGGGGAGCGGCTCGACCACGGCGATCAGGTCACCGTCCTGGACGACGTCGCCCTCCTGCACCGCGATCCGGGCGACCGTCCCGCCGTCCTCGCTGATCACGGGGATCTCCATCTTCATCGAGTCGAGGATCACCAGGGCGTCACCGGCGCTCACCGGGTCTCCCACACCGACGACGACCTTCCAGACGTTGGCCACCATCTCAGCGCGGACTTCCTCGGCCATCAGGCTCCCTTCAGCGGCGGTGAATCTGGCAAGAGCGTAGTGCGCCGAGGCTGTCCGACCAACGTCCCTGGGCCCCGGATGTATCCGGGCCGGCACGCTGGGGCGACGCGACCGCCCGGTGCTGGGACTGTCGCTCATAACACCGCACACTACGCATGTGCTCGTACTTCTGGTGCTGACCCTGCTATGCGGTCTGGGCGTCGGCCTCGCCCGCGGCGGAACTCTCGGCGCCCTCGCCCGCATCGATGTCTCCCGACCATGGCTGCTCGCCGCGGCGGTCCTGGTGCTCGCGATCGGCCGACTCGTGCCCGCCCTGCACAGCCCGGCGTGGATCGCGGCCGCCGTGGTCACAGCCCTGTTCGCCAGCGCGAACAACCGCCTGCCCGGACTCGGTCTCCTGGTCACCGGTCTCATCTCCAACGCCGCCGTCATCACCGCGAACGGCGGCCAGATGCCGGTGTCGCGGTGGGGGGCCGACCACGCCGGTGTACCGATTTCCGACATCTTGACCTCGGCATTTCACACGCCGGCCGGGGATGGTACGGTCCTGCGCCTGCTCAGTGACATCATCCCGCTGCCCCTGCCCTGGACGCCCGCGGTCGTCAGCGTCGGCGACGTGGCGATCGCCGCGGCGCTGGGACTGTTCGGAACGCTGGCCCCCGTGCGGGCGTGGCGCACGTTGCAGGCCCGCCGCCACGCCAGGGCGGTACAGTCTCCGGCCCAGGGGAACCTCGGCGATGGCTCACCGGATGGGTTCGGCGGCGCCGACGAGGACGACGGCCTCGACGGACCCGCCGGTCACCTCCCGTCGGTGCGGACTGGCACGATGACTGCACGTCGAAGCAGAACGGAGGGAGATTCCTGATGGCGAAGAAGAAGCGCAAGCGGCGCGCACGGGCGAAGAACAAGGCCAACCACGGCAAGCGCCCGAACACCTGAGCCACCCGGCGGGCCGTGGCAGCCACGGCCCGCCCCCGGGCTGCCCGATACTCCGTCCGGCCCCAGCTACTCCGGCCGGCCCCAGCTACTCCGTCCGGCCCCAGCTACTCCGGCCGGTACTCGGCGGCGTCGATCTCCACCCGGGCGGCCCGCAGCCGGGCGAGCAGGCTCGCCCGCAGCGACTCGGGCGCCCGCTCCCCGCCGCACTTACGGGCGACGAGCATCTTCACCTCGTGCTCCACCCCGAACTCGCGCAGGCAGGGGGAGCATTCGTCAAGGTGGGCCCGAATCAGATTCTGCTGCCCGCCCTCACACTCACCGTCGAGATACAGAAAAACCGCGTCGAGCACTTTCCGGCAATCGATCTCGTGTGGACCGCCGCAGCTCACGACGCACCGCCCTCGCCGTCGGCGGAACCGGCCGCCACGAGCCCACGGTCCAAGGCGTACTTCTCCAGGGACTTCCGCAGACCCCGGCGACCGCGGTGCAACCGGGACATCACGGTCCCAATCGGCGTACCCATGATCTCCGCGATCTCCTTGTAGGCGAAGCCCTCGACGTCGGCGAGGTACACCGCCATGCGGAAGTCCTCGGGCAGGGCCTGCAGGGCGTCCTTGATGTCACTGTCCGGCAGGTGTTCCAACGCCTCGGTCTCCGCGCTCTTGAGCCCACTGGACGTATGCGACCCCGCCTCGGCGAGCTGCCAGTCCTCCACCTGCTCGGTGGGGCTCTGCAACGGCTGGCGCTGCCGCTTGCGGTACGTGTTGATGAACGTGTTCGTCAGAATCCGGTAGAGCCAGGCCTTGAGATTCGTGCCCGCCTGAAACTGGTGGAAGGCCGCGAACGCCTTGACGAAGGTCTCCTGCACGAGATCCTCCGCGTCGGCGGGATTACGGGTCATGCGCAGGGCTGCCGCATACAGCTGGTCGAGGTAGGGAAGGGCGTCCTGCTCGAAACGGGCGCCTCGCTCCTCGGTGGTCTCGTCGACCAGGATCACTTCCTCACCGTCATGCTCCCCGGCGGCCCACCCCGCGTCCACCACACCTGACCGGGCGACACGCGACCGTCCTTCCAGAGCGGACGATACCCCGGCCAAAGCCGGAGCGCGCATCGGCGCAACGCTCGGCAAAGGCCGGCCGGCGGCGGTCCGCGCCTGCGCGGACCGCCGCCGGCCGGTGCTGCTCCCAGGAGTCATGAAGCCTCCGTGACGTCATCTGGCTGCCGGTTAGCTGTCGGCTGACTGCCCACACAACCGGATCAGCCCGCGGATGATTCCCGCAGCCGGCCCCGCAGCCAGAATGCGCCGACCCGGGCCGCTTCGGCCACGCCCTCGCCGGGCGGACGCGCATCCCGTCGGCGGGTCTGGAAGGAGTGGTCGGCTCCCGCGACGAGATGGATCTCGCGGCCGAGTTCCGGATCGGGCCGCGGTCGCCCGAAGGAGTCCCGCTCACCCTGGACGACGAGCACCGGGACGCCCGCGCCGTCGAGTTCGTCCTGCCGCGACGGCCTGGTTTTGCCTGCCGGCGTGGTTCCCGGTGGCTGGAGCGGGAAGCCGAGGGCGAGCACGCCGCACGCCTCGAGCCCGGCCGCGACCCGCATAGCCACCCGCGATCCCATCGAGGCGCCGGCGAAGGCCAACGGGCGCGGCGGGCCCAGCGCCTCGACCGCGGCGATCGCGACCGCGTCGAGCCGGGCCGGCCGGTCCGGCGCCCGCCGCCCGGCGACGCGGTACGGCATCTCCAGCCGCGCCACCTGCACCCCGACAGAGGTGAGATATGCCGCAAGTTGGACGAAAAGCGGCGTGTCCGTGCCAGTCCCGGCTCCGTGCAGGAAGAGCACCGTCGACTCCGCCGTGCCGGGAACCACCAGCAGCCGTCCGCCGTCCACAGCTGTGGGCGCTCCATCACCCGGGACCTGCCCGGGGTCGGCGGCGGTGGACGGCGAATCCGGTGCGCATCTATCCGCGCGAACAGGGAAGGACACGGCGTGGTCGAGCCTGGAATCTGTCAGACTTCCGCCTTGAGTGTGTGACTTACCTCGCATCATCGCCCCTCGAAGGGTAGGAACGTTTCATGCCGCCTGGCCCCGACGCCGATCCGGGTCCGTCTCGCGGACGAGCGAACACCCTGGTCTGCGAGGCTCCAGCCAACAGTGACGACCCATACTGGGCGTTCTACGAAGAGGTCGCGGCGGTCCAGCTCCGCGAATGGCTGCCGTCCCGGCCCGCGCGGGTGCTCGACGTCTCCGGCCCGCGGGCCCGCTTCGCCCGCCAGATGGTGAGCACCGGCCATCAGGTCGTCCGGGTGGTCACCAGCGCCCTGCCACCCGATCCGGCAAGCGGTCCCGGAACGCTTCTGCCGGTGGTGGGGGACCCCCGCTCGCTGGACTGGTTCGCTCCCGGTTCCTTTGACGCCGTCCTCGCCGAGGCTCGGGCGCTGTCGTTCTGCCTCGCCACCGAGACCATCCTGGAGGAGATCCATCGGATGCTGCGGCCGGGCGGCCAGCTGCTGCTCTGCGTCGATTCCCTGCTGCTCGGACTCGCCCGGCTCGCCGAACAGCACCGCTGGGCGGAGCTGTCCGACGTCCCGCGGGCGGACGTGGTACTCGTGCCGGCGGAAGACGGAACGATCACCCGGTGTTTCTGGCCCGAGGAACTTCGGGCACTGCTGACCAGCGCAGGGCTCGACGTGGACTGGATCCGCCCGCGCACCGTGCTCTCCGCGGAGGCGGTCAAGCGCGCGGTCGCCGAGGACGTCTCGTGCTTCCCCACCCTGGTACGCACGGAGGTGGAACTCTCCGCCGAGCGTGAGGGTGAGTCCATCGGCATCCATCTCATCGCCTCGGCCCGCCGGTCCGCCTAAGATCCGGCGCGGCGGTCGGTCCACGCGGGCCAGGGGGCGAGGCGTTCGAGGACGGCCGCGATTCCCAGGAGCCGGGCCTCGTCCCCGTGCCGGCCGGCGGGAATCGGGTGTCGGGAATCAGGTGGCGGGAATCAGGTGTCGGGAATCAGGTGTCGGCCGGCGCATGTCACGAGGACGCGGTTGACCCGGGCCGTCGTCCGGCATGCTGTCATGGTGAGCATCCTGACGGGTAGCGAAGCCACCGGAACGCAGTCCGATCCGTGGCCGGCTCCACTCGCACGGCAACCGGTCGAGGCCGTCGTCGCGGTGCCCGGCTCGAAGTCCGGCACAAACCGGGCACTCGTGCTCGCCGCGCTGGCGAACGGAACCTCCCGGCTGCGGGGTGCGCTGCGCTCCCGCGACACCCTGCTGATGGCCGGGGTGCTGAGGACGTTGGGTATCGAAGTATCCACCGAGGGTCCCGACTGGGTCGTCCACGGCCACCCGACACCGAGCGCCGCACCCACCGCGCGCGCGGAGTGCGGAAACGCGGGCACCGTGGCGCGCTTCACCCCGGCACTGGCCACGCTGACCCGCGGCGACGTCGTCTTTGACGGAGACGCGCGGATGCGCGAGCGTCCGCTCACCCCGCTGCTCGGCGCGCTGCGCGAGCTCGGCGCCGAGATCGACGGCGACCGAATGCCCTTCACCGTGCACGGCCGAGGGCGGCTGCGTGGCGGCGAGGTGATCGTGGATGCCTCCCACTCCAGCCAGCTTGTCTCGGGGCTGCTCCTCGCCTCCCCGCACTACGACACCGGGGTGACGGTCGTCCACCGCGGGTCCCGGCTGCCATCGGCTCCCTACCTGGACATGACCGTCGCGGATCTACGGGCCGCCGGTGCCACGGTCGAGGTCGACGCCGTGTGCTCCCCCGCGGCCGGCCCGGTGGCGGACACCCGGCGCTGGCGCGTCGAACCGGGCCGGCCGACCGCCGCGGACCGGACCATCGAACCGGACATGAACAGCGCGGCGGCCTTCCTCGCGGCGGCGGTCGCCACCGGCGGGCGGGTGATGATCTCGGACTGGCCGGAGTCGACCGAGCAGCCCGGCCGGCTGCTGCCCGATCTGCTGGTGGCGATGGGAGGCACGGCCCGGCGCACGTCGGCGGGCCTGGAGATCACCGGCGCCGGTGCCGTCCACGGGATCGACGTCGATCTGTCCGACTTCGGGGAAGCCGCTCCGATACTGACCGCCCTCGCCGTGCTCGCCGACTCGCCGTCACGGCTACGGGGCATCGCGCACCTGCGGCTGCAGGAGACCGACCGGCTGGCCGCCCTGGCCCTCGAACTCGGTCGCCTGGGCGCACGGATCACCGTCGCCGACGACGGGCTGGCGATCAGTCCGGCGCCCCTGCACGGCGCCCGGCTCGACCCGCACGCCGATCATCGGCTGGCGATGGCCTACGCGGTGGTCGGCCTCGTGGTGCCCGGGATCGTCATCGACGACATCGCGACGACCGGCAAGACGGTGCCGGACTTCCCCGAGATGTGGACGGCGATGCTGGACCAATGAGCGGCGCGACGCGACGCCCCCCAGGCCAGGCCGGCTGCCCCCCGGGTCCGACCGACAGCGCCGGCGGCTAGTCCGATGGCCCGCGAGCTGGACGAGGACGACGTCCGGGTCCGGCCGAGCCGGGGATCGCGCCCCCGGACCCGGGACCGGCCCGACCATGCCGAGGCGGTCGCGGCGGTGGTAGTGGGTGTCGACCGCGGCCGGTACACCTGCCGGCTCGACACGATGGCCGACCGCCTGGTCGCGGCCGTGCGCGGTGGGTCGATGCGCCGGACCTCCGTGATAGTCGGTGACCGGGTGGCCCTCGTGGGAGATGTCTCCGGGGCGGCGGGCCTCTTGGCGCGCATCGTCCGCCGCGAGGAACGCACGAGCGTCCTGCGGCGCACCCCCGACGACAGCGATCCGGTGGAACGCCCGATCGTCGCGAACGCCGACGTCCTGGTCATCGTCTGCGCGGTCACCGATCCGCCGCCGCGGCCCGGCCTGATCGACCGATGCCTGGTCGCCGCCTACGACGGCGGGCTCTCCCCGGTCCTGTGCCTGACCAAGACGGATCTCGCGGATCCGGCAGCGCTGGTGGACCTGTACCGCCCACTCGGACTCCCCGTCGTGACCACGCGCCCCGGTGGGGACCTGCGCGCGCTGCTGGAGCTGCTGACCAATCGGGTCAGTGTGCTGTTCGGGCACAGCGGGGTCGGCAAGTCCACCCTGGTGAACCGGCTGGTGCCGGCGGCGGACCGGGCGATCGGCGAGGTCAACGCCGTGACCGGCCGCGGCCGGCACACCTCGTCGGCCGCTGTCGCACTGCGGCTGCCCCAGGGGGGCACTGTCGTGGACACCCCGGGTGTCCGGTCGTTCGGGCTCGGCGCGGTGTCCCCGGACCGCGTGCTGCGCGCCTTCGAGGACCTCGCCGCGGCCGCCGCGCACTGTCAGCCCGGATGCCAGCACCTGGCGCCGTCCCCCGACTGCGCCCTGGACTCGGCGGTGCGGGACGGCCATGCCGACGCCGCCCGGCTGGCGAGCCTGCGCCGGCTGCTCGGCACCCGCGGAGCCTCACCTTGATCGCAATAGATCGGGAGATTGGTCACACTAACCCCGCCACCTGGTGTCCGGCGCCCGGGACCACCGACGCGCGGTGGGGCTCGGCTCGTAGTCTCGCAGGCGTGACCCCGCCTAACCCCGCATCCGTGAGCATCGAACCGACCGCGGACTCCGACACCGTCGCCATCGCCGACGATCTGGCCCTCGCGCTCAGCCTCGCGGACGCCGCCGACCGGATCACTCTTTCCCGATTCCAGGCAGTAGACCTGCACGTCGAGTCGAAGCCGGACAACACCCCGGTCTCCGACGCCGACACCGCCGTCGAGTCCATGATCCGCAAACGGCTCGCCGTGGCCCGGCCGGGCGACGCCGTGCTCGGCGAGGAGGAGGGTCTCGTCGGATCGGGCGCCCGCCGGCGCTGGATCCTGGACCCCGTTGACGGCACCAAGAACTTCGTGCGCGGCGTGCCCGTCTGGGGCACCCTGCTCGGACTCGAGGTGGACGGCGAGATGGTCGTCGGGGTCGCGAGCGCCCCGGCGATGAGCCGACGGTGGTGGGGAGCCCGGGGCACCGGCGCCTTCACTCGCGACGCCACCGGCGACACCCGTGCCCTGAAGGTCTCCTCGGTCACCAGCCTGGGTGACGCCTTCCTGTCCTTCGCCTCCGTCGAGGGCTGGCAGACCGCCGACCGGCTGGAGGAGTTCCTCCACCTCGCCGGCCAGGTCTGGCGGACCCGCGCCTACGGCGACTTCTGGTCGCACATGATGGTCGCCGAGGGCGCCGTGGACCTCGCCTGCGAGCCCGAGGTGTCGCTCTGGGACATGGCCGCGCTCCAGGTCATCGTCGAGGAGGCCGGTGGCCGGTTCACCGACCTGGGCGGGCGCCGGGGGCCGGGACACGGCACGGTGCTCACCACCAACGGGCATCTCCACAACGTCGCGCTGCAGTCGTTCAACGGCTCTTCATGATCGGTTTTGCGCATCGTGGTTCTCCCGCCCCCGGCCAGCGGGAGAACTCCCTGCCCGCGTTCCGTCGCGCTCTGGCCGGCGGGGCGAGTGGGCTGGAGTCGGACGTCTGGCTCGCCGCCGACGGCGTTCCGGTCCTGCATCATGACGGTGTGTTCGGCCCGCCCGGGCGGCGTCGGCGGATTCCCGACCTGACCGCCGACCGCCTGCCGGGGTGGCTGCCAACCCTCGCGGAGTTCTACGCGCAGCTGGGTACGTCCTTCGAGTTCAGTCTTGATCTGAAGGGCCCGCCGGGCAGCTGGGCGGACGCGGCGGCGGCCGTCGTCACCGTCGCCCGCGAGGCCGGTGGCGGCGAGGCCGCGAGGCGGCTGTGGCTGTGCGGCGGGCTCACGGACCTAGCGAAATACCGACCGCTGGATGACGACGTCCGGCTGGTGAACTCGACGTCGATCCGCGACATCGTCACCGGCGGCGGAATGACCGCGTACGGCGATGAACTCCGGGCCGTCGGAGTCACCGCCCTCAACCTGCGCGCGCGTGAATGGACCCCACCACGGGCCGGCATCGTCGGTGTTCTCCACGACCTGGGTATCGCCGTGTTCGGGTGGGATGCGCAACGAACAACCACACTGACCCGGCTAGCCGGCTACGGGCTCGATGCGGTCTACAGTGACCATCTACGCCGGCTGGTACGCGTGACGGGTGCCACCCGGGCATAGCCAGCAGAGGTGCCCGGTGACGCGACTGTCGTAGGTGCGCCAAGGTCAGACGAATTGGGTAGTCAACCAGGCGAAGTCGTTGATTCAGTTGTGCGCAGCGTGACGCGACTCCGGCACACCGTCATATCACTGCTGGTTAGGATAGCGCCGTGCAAGCTATAGCCGGCGTCGCCCTCGATCACCAGGGAAAGATCGGTTCCCCGAACCTGCGGATTGACCACGAAAGGGATAACACTCACTCCCGCGCCGGCAGCCGACGATGGCGCATCGTGGCACTTTCTTGACACCGGGATGGCGGGAGGCTGCACTCAGTCCTCCTCGGCGACTTTCAGCATCTGCTCCGGAAACCCGGTGCGTTCCGCCACATGCTCGACGGAGTATCCCTGTCGTAGCAGGTCACGAGCCTGTTCCAGGGTCCAGCCCCGACCGGGGTCGACCCGACGGACAACTACCTCACTCGCCTGGCGCCGTTCCTGGGGCCAGCTGAGTCGTGCACGGCGTGCCAAGGGTCGACCTCCGAGATTTGAGAGGACTTTGGTGTTACGCCACCAAGGATAGGCCATATTGACGTCGGCCTGCCCGTTGAACTCCACGATAGCGGGTGCCGACCAGTTAATGCAGACCCGCGCCGGAAGACAGCGCATCACGCGAAGACTCTGGCCCGAACAGGCGGCACGCCAAGAGGTACGAGAGTCCTTGATCCTCGGCTGGCCGGATCCATCGGTGACCGGGAAGACCTTCCGCGAGAGCGGTTCAGCCGAGAACGGCACCGACGCATCTCACCGGGTGACTTCCCGCAAGGCATGGCTATGGATGGCCAACCGGGTCGTGGATGCATAGCGGCTCCGCTCCGATGCGACGGGTCACCTCGGTGAACGTATAACGGCGGATCCCGGCCCCGCGGTGGCCGGCAGCCGTGCCCGTTTATCGGCTCCGGGTGAGGCCACGACCCGCGGCTTCCGCCGGGGCCGAACGCGCGCCCGACGGCTGGACGGCGGGCGCGGACACTTCCGTGGTCCTGGTCGAGCGGCCGTGCTCACGCAGCATCGTCCGCCACTGCTGCGGGGAGTGACTCGCCGGCCGGGTGGTCGCCAGAAAATCCTCGAGAACCGCCCGGAAGCGTTCGGGGTCAGTGTGATGGGGGAAATGCCCGGCACCGGAAAAGATCTCCAGGCGGCTCCCCGGCATCGCCTCGTGCGCCATCCACGCGTGCTCAACCGGGATGACGGCATCCCGGTCACCCCAGACGATCAGCGAGGGCATCCCGGCGGCGAGGTAGCACCGGTCCAGCATCGTGATGGACTGCCCACGCCCGTCCACCGCCGACCGTAGCGTGCGCAGGAACGCCGCCCGCGCGGTGGGTACGCCCAGCGAGTCGAAGACGTTCAGGAGATCGTCGGCGTCCCGCCCGAGATCGGTGTGCAGCAGGCGCAGCGCGTGCATTCCGGCCCAGCCGGCGACCCGCACCGGCGGCATGCCGATCAGGGAAAGCACCGCCCCGGCTCCGGGCACGGCCGCCGCCCGCAGCGCGGGATGCAGGTGCGGCCCGACCCCGCCGGTGGCGACCAGCACCAACCGCTCGCAGCGCTCCGGGAACTGGTAGGCGAACTGCATGGCCACCCCGCCGCCCAGCGAGTGTCCGACGACCGTGGCGCGCTCGACTCCGAGGATGGTGAGCAGGTCACGCATGCCGCACGCGTAGCCGGCCACCGAGTAGTCACCGCGCGGTTTGTCCGACTCGCCGTGTCCCAGCAGGTCGGGAGCGATGACGGTGTGCCGGCGGGCCAACTTCGGGATGATCGAGGCCCAGGTGCGCGCGTTGTCCCCGATGCCGTGGATGAGCAGTAGAACCGGCCCGCGCCCGGCCCGCAGATAGCACCGCCGGTACCCGTGGACCGTGACGAAGCGGGAGGTCAGCGGGCCCACCCGGGGCACGCCATGGGCACGGCCGCCCCCGGTGCTCGTCGTCCCGTCTGCCGATGCCACGACCGAGGCTGGATTCTTCCTCACTCGCCACCACCCACCCGCGACTCGCCGCCACCCACCTGCCCCCGCTCGAAGCACACCATCCTACTTCCACGGCCTACCCCGGGAGCCGGCCCGGGACTCGTACCCGCCTCCCCGCGCCCGACCGCTTCTGACCTGGTGGTCAGAACCTGATGGTCAGAATTCGATGTTGCTCATCACATGCTTGATCCTGGTGTAGTCCTCCAGGCCGTAGACCGACAGATCCTTGCCGTACCCGCTCTTCTTGAACCCACCGTGCGGCATCTCCGCCACGAGCCGGATGTGCGTGTTGATCCATACGCAGCCGAAGTCCAGCCGGCGGGCGACCCGCAGGGCCCGGCCGTGATCGCGGGTCCAGACGCTGGAGGCCAGGCCGTATTCGACCCCGTTGGCCCAGGCAACCGCGGTGTCCTCCGAGTCAAACCGCTGCACCGTGATGATCGGGCCGAACACCTCGGACTGGATGAGCTCGTCGTCCTGGCGCAGACCCGAGACGACCGTGGCCGGGTAGAAGTAGCCCGCCCGGTCCAGCGGAGCACCGCCGGCGAGCACCTCGGCATGTTCAGGTGCCCGCTCCACGAAACCGCTCACCCGGGCCAGTTGGCCCGCGTTGTTGAGGGGCCCGTAGTCGACGTCGGGCTCCTCCGGCGATCCAGTCGCGGTCTTCCCGGCCGCCTCGGCCAGGGCGGCTGCGAGCTCGTCGTGGACGCCCGGCGCGGCCAGCACCCTGGTCGCCGCCGTGCAGTCCTGGCCGGCGTTGAAGTACGCGGCCTCGGCGATCTGCCGCGCCACCACCGCCGGATCCACGTCGTCGAAGACGATGACCGGCGCCTTGCCCCCGAGTTCGAGGTGCACCCTCTTCAAGGAGTCCGCCGCGGCCCGGGCGATCTCCATCCCGGCCCGCACGCTGCCGGTCACCGAGACCATCGCCGGGCCCGGATGGGCCACCAGCGCGCGTCCGGTGTCACGATCACCACACACCACGTTGAGCACGCCGGGCGGGAGGAACTCCGCGGCGATCTCGGCAAGCAGCAGGCTGGACGCCGGGGTGGTGTCGGAGGGCTTGAGCACGACGGTGTTGCCCGCCGCGATCGCCGGCGCGACCTTCCAGACCGCCATCATCAGCGGGTAGTTCCAGGGCGTGACCTGGGCACAGACCCCGATGGGCTCGCGGCGGACATAACTGGTGTACCCCGCCAGGTACTCGCCGGCCGACCGGCCCTCGAGCAGCCGCGCGGCCCCGGCGAAGAACCGGATCTGGTCGGCGGACGGCCCGACCTCCTCGTCCACGGTGAGCCGCAGCGGTTTGCCGGTGTTCGCGCTCTCCACCGCCGCGACCTCGTCGGCCCGGTCCTCCAGCGCGTCGGCCACCCGCAGCAGTGCCCGGGACCGCTGCGCGGGCGTGGTGTCCCGCCAGCCCTCGAACGCCGCGCTCGCGGCCGCCACGGCCGCGTCGACGTCGGCCGGCCCCGACCGGGGTGCCTGCGCCAGCAGGTCCGCCGTCGACGGGTTCAGGATGGACATTGTCTCGCCATCGACGGCCGGGGTGGAGACGCCACCGATGAGATTGGCGAAGATCGCATCCATGTCTCTGTCCCTCCTGGGGGATCGGGCCGGCTCAGCCGACGAGGTCCCGGGCCATCTGGTCGAGGCTGTCGAGGTAGCGGTCGACATCGGCGTCGGTGTGCTGCACCGACAACGTCCACTCCTCCTCGCGCCCGGGCGCCATGAGGACGTTGCGGTTGGCGTTGTAGAGCCAGGCCAGTTCGGGCAACTCGGCGTTCTGGTGCGCCATGAACGAGGTGTAGTCACGGATCGGGGCGTCGGTGAAGTGCACGCATCCCTTCGAGCTGATGCCGACGGTGTAGCCGGGAATGCCGTGCCGGGTCAGGATCTCGTCGCAGCCGGCGGTCAACCGGCCACCCAGCCGATCGAGGTGGGTGTAGGCGTCGGGAGTGAGCACCTCGAACAGGCTCGCCCGGGCGGCGGCCATGGTCAGCGGGTTGCCGTTGTACGTGCCGACCTGTTTCACCCGGTCCGAGGCCACGGCCTCCATCAGTTCCGCCGTCGCGCCGATCGCCCCGGACGGCAGCCCGCCACCGAGCGCCTTGGCCAGGGTCACCAGGTCCGGGCGCACGCCGAACCTCTCGGTGGCCCCACCGGCCGCCACGCACAGCCCCGTCTTGACCTCGTCGAAGATCAGGATAACCCCGTACCGGGAGGTGATCTCCCGGACCGCCGCCAGGTAACCGGGCTCCGGCAGGACGACGCCGAGGTTCATCATCGCCGGCTCCATGATCACACAGGCGGGCAGGCGTCCCTCGGCGGCGAGCGCGGCGATCCGCCGCTCCATCGCCGGAGCGTCGTTGAAGGGGACCGGCACCGTGAGGTCGACGACCACCCGGGGGATCCCGGCACCGTAACCCAACGAGTTCATGTTCTCGGCCGGACCGATGTCGTCGTACGGGGTCCCGATCGACACCATCACGTAGTCGTGGTGCCCGTGGTACGAACCGAAGATCTTGACGATCGTGTCGCGGCCGGTGACGCCGCGGGCGATGCGGATCGCGTCCATCGTCGCCTCGGAGCCGGAGTTGACATAGCGCCACTGCGGCAGGCCGAAGCGGCGGGCCAACTCCTCGCTGACCACCACGCAGTCCTCGGTGGGCATCGCGAAGTGCGTACCGAGCGCCACCCGCTCGGTCACGGCCCGCACGATCGCCGGGTGGGCGTGCCCCTGCACCATCGAACCGAACCCGTTGTGGAAGTCGGAGTACTCGTTGCCGTCGACGTCCCAGACCTTCGACCCGAGACCGCGGGTGAGGTAGATCGGCCAGGGATCACGCACCTGGTAGGACGACGGCACCCCGGAGGTCATCGACCGCACCGCCCGCGCATGCAGCGCCTCCGAGCCCCGGGTGCGGACGTCGAGGCGGGCGGACTCGCGCGCGGCCAGCTCCGCGACCCTGGCCCGCGCAACGACCCGGGTCACACCGCTCCCGGAGGCAGTCATATTCGACACTAGCCACGCATCCTTTCCACCGATCAGCCACTGAAAGCGTAGCCTGATCGGCAGCTTGACGATGGAATCCGTCGAAGATTGCGTGGATAAGGATCGCTTCCCAGTTCACTCATCGACGGCCATACGATGGCAGCAGGGGCAGGCCAGCGTGAACGGGCGTGGGGAACCGCCACGGAGGACCGAGGAGGACGCCGGGTGCAGTCGCGACGGTCGCCCGGCCAGCGACTTAGCTCCGATACCCTGCTGGACGATGTCAACAAGGCCATCATCGAGCAGCTGCAGCAGGACGGCCGGCGGTCCTACGCGGCCATGGCGGCGGCGGTCGGGCTCTCCGAGGCGGCCGTGCGCCAACGGGTGCAGCGTCTACTCGACGCCGGCATCATGCAGATCGTCGCCGTCACCGACCCGCTCCGGGTGGGCTTCCACCGGGAGGCGATGATCGGGGTGCGGGTCACCGGGGACACCCGCGTCGTCGCCGACACGATTGCCGCGCTGCCCGAGGTCGATTACGTCGTCCTGACGGCCGGATCCTTCGATCTCATCGTGGAGATCGTCGCCGAGAACGACGAGCACCTGCTCGAACTGATCAACGAGCAGATCCGCGCCCTGCCACAGGTCCTCGCCACCGAGACGTTCGTCTACCTGCGGCTGGTCAAGCAGACCTACACGTGGGGAGCACGCTGAAACGTCCGGACGCCGACAGCGCGGGCCGCCGGGCGCGGAGGGGAAGCCGGGCCGGGTCGAACATCGATAGGGCGCAGAACCTGCCGACGGGCCGACGGGCGCGGCGACGCGGGCGGGCATGCGGTTCGGGGGTGTCACCGTTTGTACCGCCGACGGGAACAACCAAGCGGCCACAACAAGAGTCCAACATATGCAACGAACGTCAAATATCTCGGCCCGGACACACGATGGGGTGAACATGGCGCTGGTCCACCATGACCCGCAGGACGGCATTATGGTTACCCGGATCGGGCAGGCGGAGATAACGGTACGTCCCGAGCCACCGGCGAGCGCCGGGAAGGCTCCGGTCATCCTGCTCCGGTTGGATGCGCCCATGCTCGACACCCTTGCCGCGGCCTACCTGGATCCGGACGAGGCCCGCCGGCTGGCCCAAGCGCTGATGCGGGCGGCCGAGGCGGTGCGTCCGGCAAGCCCGTGGCGAACCCCGGGAACCACCCCCCGCTGATCCCGGAACGGGCCCCGCCGCGGGAGAACCCGCCGCCGACGGCCGCCATGCCGGGGCGGCTCCCGGGCCACCACTGTGCGTCCCGGGCTCGGACGACCGCCAATCCGGGCCCCGCGCCGCCGGGCGTCGGCGCGCATCCCGGCCGGGCGCCCGGGTCGCCAACCGGCGGAAGGAGCGGACGGATTCCGATGAAAACGGCCCGTGATACGGCCCGTGATAATGATGCATGCCTGCCTAAATGCGAAAGTACCCTCGGAAAAACTTTCCGAGGGTACTTTCGACTGGTAGCGGGGACAGGATTTGAACCTGTGACCTCTGGGTTATGAGCCCAGCGAGCTACCGAGCTGCTCCACCCCGCGTCGGTGTGTCTTCACTATACAGGGCCGCCATCGGCGGCTGTCAAATCGATGGCGGCCCCAATTTCGGAACTTTCGGGACTAGCCGGGCGCCGGGGCGGCCCGGGCCCCCGGTGGACCGGGAGTGTCGCCGCCGGCCACGGTCGCCGAAGGAGACGGAGCCGGTGGTTTGGCTGCCGGTGACGCGGGGACCGGTGACGCGGGCACCGACGCACCGGCCCGTGTCGCCGTGGCAGCGGGCGGTGTCGCCGCCGGACTCGACAGAGTACGCAGGCGACCCAGCGCATCAGCCAGCTCGCTCTGGGCCTTCCCGTAGGCGGTGAAGTCCGGCGGGCTCTTGCGCAGGGCGTCCTGCCCCGCCTGGTAGGCGCGGTCGGCGTCGCCCACGGCGTCCTGCAGCGCGGTCTGCCCCGGCGGCGGGACGCCGGCCCCGCCCTGCCCGGATCTGGGAGCCGGCGTGCCGTCCTGACCGGCGTCCGTGGTCGTGGCCCCGATGCCGGCCCCGGCCGCCGCGGCACCGGCACCGGCACCGAAGACCTTGTCCAGGGCCTCACCCAGCGAGGCACCGAAACCGATGCGGTCGCCGAAGGCCGTGGCGACCCCCTGCAGGGTCGGGTAGCCGGTGCTCCCTCTGGCCTGGACGTAGTAGGGCTCGACGTAGAGCAGGCCGCCGGCCAGGGGCAGGGTCAGCAGGTTGCCCTCGATCGTGGTCGCTCCCCCGCTGCGCCATAGCGACAGCTGTTTGGCCACGTCGCCGTTGCCCTCGATGGCGTTCTGCACCTGGACCGGACCGTTGATCGTGTTCCCCGCCGGCAGTTTGAGCAGGGTGAACCGGCCGTAGTTGGCGGGGTCACTGGACACCGCCATGTACGCCGCGAGCTTCGAGGACCGGGCGGAGATCAACGGTGAGGTGAGGTTGTAGGACGGGTCTTTGCGCCCGGGAAGCTGGCTGTAGACGTAGAACGGCGGCTGGGGTTGCCCGCTTCCATCCGGCGAGTCGGACACATCCCAGAAGTCCTCCTGGGAGTAGAAGTCCCGCGGGTTGGAGATGTGGTACTGCCCGATCAGATCGCGCTGGACCTTGAACAGGTCCTCCGGATAACGCAAGTGTGCTCGGAGGGACGGCGGGATGTCACTCTTCGGCTTCACCGTGTCCGGGAACGCCTTCATCCAGGTCCGTAGCACCGGGTCGGACTCGTCCCAGGCGTAGAGGGTGACGGTGCCGTTGTAGGCGTCCACCGTCGCCTTCACCGAGTTACGGATGTAGTTGACCTGGTTCGAGGCCTGCCGGGTGCGGTTGCCACTCTGGGTGGTCACCGAGTCGGCGGTCACGTCACCCAGGGTGCGCCGGGCGGAGTAAGGATAGCCGTCGGAGGTTGTGTAACCATCGAGAATCCAGGTCACCCGGCCATTGACGATCGCCGGGTACGGGTCTCCGTCGAGGGTGAGCCAGGGCGCTGCCTTGCTCACCCGGTCCCGCGGGTTTCGCTCGTCCAGGATCCGGGAGTTCTTCGTGATGTCACCGGAGAGCAGGATGTTCTTCTCCCCGAACCGCAGCGCGAACAGCGCCCGACGGAAGGTCGAGCCGATCGAGACCCCACCGTCGCCCTGGTAGGTCGTGGTGACCTGGGTTTCTCCCGGCCCCGGCCCATCGATCTCCATCTGCCTGGTGCCGACGATGGAATACGACGGCGACATCTCCCCGAAGTAGACCCGGTTCTCCTTGATACCGAAGGTACCGTCCTGCGGGAAACCGCTCACGCCGTGATCGAAGTCGGGGCGCCCCACGTCGACGGTGTTCGACGGCGCCGCGACAAATCCCTTGCCGTGGGTATAGGTCAGGTGCTCGTTGATCCAGTTGCGCTGCTGCGTTCCCAGCCCGGCCTGGTTCAGCTCCCGCACCGATACCACGTAGTCCTGGGTCGTCGACTTCTTGTCCGCCCCTGTGACGGTGTACCGGTCGACGTCGAGCGTCGGCGGGAAACCATAGTAGCCGCGGAACTGCTGGAGCTGCTGGAACGTCCGGGAGAGTTTGCTGGGGTCGAGTAGACGGATGTTGGGGACCGTGCCGGTGTCGGCGGCGACCTGCTGGGCGGTGACGTCGGTGCTGGCGGCATAGTCCTGCGGCTCGACGTCCTGGATGCCGTAGGCGGCCCGGGTCGCCGCGATGTTGCGCGCGATGTAGGGCTCCTCGCGGGTCGCCTCGTTCGGCCGGACCTGGAACTGCTGGACGATCGCCGGGTAGATCCCGCCGATCACCACCGAGGACAGGACAAGGATGCCCGCGCCGAGCAGCGGCAGCGTCCAGCCCCGCTGGAAGATGTTGTAGATGAACAGCACCGCGCAGGCCAGCGAGATGAACAGCAGGATCAGCTTCGCCGGCAGCACGGCGTGCACATCGGTGTAGGACGCACCGGTCCCCACCCCGCGCGAGGAGAACACCGAGCCGAACCGGTCGAGGTAGTACGCCCACGCCTTAAGCAGGGCGAGCAGCCCGAGTAGCACCGAGATGTGCGCCTTCGCCGCCGGGGTCACCCGTTCCCCCGTGGTCTGCATCCGGATTCCGCCGAACAGGTAGTGGGTCAGCAGGGTGACGAGCAACGACAGCAGCACCGCGGTCAGCAGGAAGCCGAGCAGGAACCGCTGGAAGGGATAGCTGAACGCGTAATAGCTGATATCCCGGTGAAACTGCAGATCAGGGGTCCCGAAAGACTCGCCGTTCACCCACAGCAGCCACGTCCGCCACTGGCCGGCGGCGGACAGGCCCGCGGCCAGGCCGAACAGCGTCGTGACCGCGAGCAGGATCAGCAGCATATACGGCTCGATCACCGACCGGTAGCGTTCCAGGTTCTGCTGCTCGGTCGACAACGGCCGAAGCGGCGGCCGTAGCCGGTACGCAAGTACGATGTTGGTCCCGACGATGATCGCCATTACCACGCCGAAGAGGACGAACAGCAAAATCCGGGTGTAGAGGACAGTGGTGAACACCCTGCTGAAGTCGATCGAGCGGTAGAACAGCAGGTCAGTGTATAGCCGGGTGAAGATGGCGATGATCGTAATCGCGAGGACGATGACAAGCAGCACCGGCACGAGCACCTTGGTGCGGGTCAGCACCGGGCGGCGACTGGTGGTTGCCACAGGTTCCTCCGTGCGTCGGTGATTCGGTGATTCGGGGCGCGTACCGCCCTAGTACGGCAACCTACGCCAGGGGCTCTGGGGGAGATCGGAGAGGATGGGTCGGTGAACAGCCCGAACATCACGGAGTTGACCTCCGTCGTACTCGAGGTCGAGCGGCACGTCGCCGATTCCGGGTGGGATCAGCCCAGCCAGGTCTACGCGCTGGCCGACACCGCCGACCTGCTGGCGCGAGAACCCGCGCTGGCCCCCCACATCGGAGACTCCCCGCCTGGGTCGCTGACCCCGGTCGAGCAGGAACCGCTGCCGGTGGGGCGGCTCGACGAGGTGCTGGCGGGGATCGGATGGCCGCCGGAGGTGCTCGGATGCGTGCTGGTCACCGAGCTTGTCGTCCTGCCGCCCAGCGCGGAGGAGGAGGCTCCGTACTCCGATCACGAGATCGAGTACTGGGCGGCGAACCATCCCGAACGCCAGGACGTCCGCCTCGCCGTCGGGGTCACCCGCAGCGGGCTGCACGCGTCCTGCCTGCGAGTCCGCGGGGACGACGAACTCGTCATCGATCCGGATCTGGCCGACAACCTCGTCGACGGACTGCTCGCGACCTTCCAGTGAGTCGACCCGGCGGGCGGCGGCGCACGGCAGCCGCCCGCCCTCTTCCGGCGCCACCGGGCACAACGGCGCCACCGGGCACGCGGATGGCGCATGGCACGCGGATGGGGCGCGCTCAGCAGGAGGGCACCGCCGCGGCCGGATTCGTCCGGAGGGCGTCGACGGCCTTCAGCGCGCCCGCCAGCGATTCCACCTTCACCAGGCGCGGACCGCCGGAGCCGATCGCGCGGGCGTCACCGCAGTTCCCCGCGGGGACCAGGAAGATCGATGCCCCGGACGCCCTGGCCCCGAGGATCTTCTGCTGGATACCGCCGATCGGTCCCACCTCACCGGCGGAGGTGATCGTCCCGGTGCCAGCAATGATCTTTCCTCCGGTCAACGCGCCGGGGGTGAGAAGGTCCACGATGCCCATCGCGAACATCAGCCCGGCACTCGGCCCGCCGACATCGGAGATGCGGATACGAACCGTGAACGGGTAGGTCCGCTTCTCCGTCGTGGTGACACCGATCATGGCACGAGCGGGGTCGTCGGTGGCGGCCCGGGTCGTGACGGTGGCCGTGGCCGTCTTTCCGTCGCGCCGATAGGTGACCGTCACAGGATGGCCCGGAGCCACCTTCCCGATCTGCCGGCGCAGCTCCTCCTGGTTGGCCACGGCCATCCCACCGACCTGCACGATCACATCGCCCGGCATCAGCTTGCCGGTGGCCGGGGAGCCCGTGGGGACCCCGGCGACCGCGACCGAACGGCCGGTGGGCGCGATACCGAGCTGCGCGAGCGCTGCCGCGGTCGCCTGGTCCTGTGAGTCGAGCATCGCCTGCGCGTTCTCCTGCTGGATCTGCTCCTGGCTCGAACCGGGCGGCCTGATCAGCTCGCTGGGGACCACCGCCCGGTCGGAGTCGGACCAGTCCCGCAGCGCGGTGACGAGGTTGAGCCGGGGCGTCTCCTCGACCGTGGTCAGTTCGAGCTTGCCGGCGGTCGGATAGGTCCGCCGGCCGTCCACGGTGATCAAGGACGTCCCGTCAACGCTGCCGAGGGTGTCGGTGACCGGCCCGGGGGCCAAGGTGACGAACGGTACCGGCATCCACAGCCCCGCGACCACGAGAACCAAGGCCAGTACCGACGCGACCACGAGGGTCTGGGTGCGCCGGACCATGCTCGCAGTCTATGTATCAGGGCTCACGACCCTCGTCCCGGCGTCCGGGAACCGAGGTTCGCCACGACGGTCCGGGGTTGCGATGATCGACACCGAAAGGCATTCGGTGGCCCGAAAGGCGCGGCGGAAGGCCGTGGCAGAGTCCGGAAGGCCGCGCGGCGGGCCGGGAGGTGGGGAGTAAAGAACGAGATCGAAAGCACGGCCGAGGGACTCGAAGGACCACTCGGTCCTGAACCGCCGTCCGGCGGCCGGTGAGACGCCCCGGCCGCCGGACGGAAACGGTCAGATGGACTCGGGCGGCGGCGCCGTGTGTCTCGCGGACAACGGCGCCCCGGCCGAGGCGGACCGCCCGGGATGACCGGGATGACCGGGTTCGTCAAGGGCGGTAACGGTACGAACCTCGTGCTGGGCGGGGATCGGTCGGGCCAGCGCGGCCATACTGCGCCGATAGCCCTCAATCGTGATCATGGCTTCGGAGGTGCGGTCGGGACGGCTGCGTAGGGTGACCCACGCAAGAGTTATGAGCACGGCGACGGGGGGGATCAACAGGAACCACATGGGAGCCTCGACGTCGAGACGGGCAAGAAGATGACTTATTTCTATCGTAGGGTGCCCCGATCAGCAGGCGCCTACCCATTCCGCCGCGCCATCCGCAAAAATCTGGTGTTTCCAAATGGGAACCTGCTCCTTGATGTCATCGATCAGACGACGACAGGCGGCAAAAGCCTCCGCCCGGTGGGCCGCGCCGACCGCCACGATCACGGCGGTGTCCCCGACGGCGAGGTGACCGGTACGGTGGACCACCGCGACGGCCAGCACCGGTGCGGTCGCGGCGACGTCGCCGGCGACCCGGGCGATCTCCGTGCCGGCCCGGGGATGCGCCTGATACGTCAGGTCGGTCACCCCGCGGCCCTGGTCATGGCCCCGGACAGTGCCCACAAACAGGGCAATCCCCCCCACGCCAGGGGACCGCACAGCGGCCATGCACTCGTCCACCGACAGGACGCCGTCCCGGATCTCCGCGAGCGTCACCCGCGCGACCGGGTCCGGGTCCGGCACGGACGGCACGGACGGCACGGACGGCACGGACGGCACGGACGGCACGGACGACGGAGGTGGCGCGGGCGGGGCGGGCGCGATCGGCGGGGCCCCCGCCGGAGAACACGTCGGTTCCACAGCTACGACCGTAACGGTCGGGGCCAGCGCCGTTTCGCCCGTCGGGCAGAAAACGCATTACCGTGGGTTCATGTGCCAACCGTGCGTGCGACTGCCCGCCTCCCGAGGAGGCTACGGCCGATGAGTGGCAACTTCCCGTTCGGCTTCACGCCCGCTGGCGGCGGCGACGAGCCCCGGCCCCCCTTCGGTGGCGGCGCCCCGTTCTTTGCCGAGCTCGAACGGCTGCTGTCCTGGCATGGCGGTCCGGTCAACTGGGAGCTGGCCCGCCAGGTGGCCGTCAGGTCCCTCGGCGACACCGACTCCGCGGTGTCCACGGCCCAGCGGGAGCCGGTGAGCGAGGCGATACGGATCGCCGACGTCTGGCTCGACGCGGTGACCTCGCTGCCGGCCGGAGCCACGGCGGCGCAGGCCTGGTCGCGGCAGGAGTGGATCGAGAAGACCCTGCCGGTCTGGCAGACCCTCTGCGACCCGATCGCCACGAAGGTCGCCGAGGCGATGCGCACTGGGATCTCCAGCGGGCTGAACCACCTCGGTGGTGGCGGGATCGAGCTGCCGAGTGAGCTGCGCGGCGCGCTGCCCCCGGGACTCGACCTCAGCGGGCTGATGGCCACCGGCGGCCCGATCATGCAGATGATGGACCGGGTCGGCGGGATGCTGTTCGGCGCCCAGGTGGGGCAGGCGATCGGCACCCTGGCCGCCGAGGTCGTCTCCTCCACTGAGGTCGGGCTGCCACTCGGACCGGTCGGGACCGCCGCCCTGATCCCGGCGGGTGTCGTCGCCTTCGGTCAGGGCCTGGAGATCCCCGAGGACGAGGTCCGCATCTACCTGGCGCTGCGGGAGGCCGCGTCCAGCCGGCTGTTCGCGCACGTCCCCTGGCTACGCGCCCACGTCCTGGGCGCGGTGGAGGAGTACGCCCGCGGCATCGCGGTGGATACCGAGGCCGTCGGACGGGTGATGCGGATGGTCGACCCGACGGCGTTGATGAACCCTGAACGGCTGTCGGAGGCGCTCGGCGAGGACGTGTTCAGCGACGCCACCACCCCCGAGCAGAAGGCCGCGCTCGCCCGTCTCGAACTGATCCTCGCGCTGATCGAGGGCTGGGTCGATCATGTGACGGACGCCGCGGCCACCGGTCATCTGCCGGCCGCGGGCAAACTGCGCGAGATGGTGCGGCGCCGTCGCGCCGAAGGCGGTCCGGGCGAGCAGACCTTCGCCACGCTGGTCGGTCTCTCCCTGCGGCCACGCAAGCTGCGGGAGGCCGCCGCCCTGTGGGAGGCGGTACGGGAGGCCCGGGGTCACGAGGGTCGCGACGCGCTGTGGGCGCATCCCGATCTGCTGCCCACCGCGGCAGATCTCGCCGCCCCGGAGGCGTTCGTGTCCGGCGCGTCGTCGAGCGCGCTCGACGACCCGATCGGTGAAATCGAGAAACTCCGCGGCGCCCCACCCGCCGATGGCGGATCCGACGGGCCGGACAACCCGGACAGGTAACCCGGACGGACCAGTGATGATCCACAGTTTCGTCCACAGCACGTCCACAGCGATCCACGGGTGTTCATCCTTCGCCGGTCGGACGTGCCACGCTGAGGATCCGCCGGTCGCCGTGACCGGCCCGTCCTGGTCCGATTCCCCGGCCTCAACCGGCCGGCGGGAACACCCGGAGGATCCATGCGCCCGATCCTCAAGCCGGGCCTGCGCCGGCTCTGGCACAACAGCTCCACCCTGCAGCTCGGTATCGACACCGCACGCGCCGTCATCCTCGCCGACCTGGCCCCGTCGGACGCCGCCCTGCTCGACGCCCTCGACGGCAGCCGCACGCTGGAGCAGCTGCGTCTCGATGGCACTCCCGCCGGCCGGGTCCTGCTCGACCTGCTCGCCGAGGCCGGTCTGCTGGACGACGCCACGGCGCCTCCCGGTGCGGCACCGCTGCCCGCGGTCGAGCATGACCGTCTGTCGCCCGACCTGGCGGCGCTGTCCCTGGTGTCGGAGGATCCGGCCGGTGCCCGCCGGGTCCTCGCCACCCGCCGGGCGATGCGGGTCCTCGTGCGCGGCGCCGGTCGCGTCGGTGCTCAGGTCGCGGCCCTGCTCGCCGCGGCCGGGATCGGTCGGGTCGTCATCGACGATCCCGAGGTGACGACCGCCGCCGACGTCTCCCCGGGCGGCCTGCGCCTCGACGACGTGGGGCGTCCCCGGTCCCTGGCCACCGGCGCGGCGGTGACCCGGGCCAGCCGGCAGGGCGCCGGGCACCGTCGGCCCGACGAGGACCGGTTCGCCGCGGATCTGATCGTGCTGGCTCCGGTCGGTCTGCCGATGATCCACCCTGGGGAGTGCCTCGATCTGGAAGGCCGAGGCACCGCCCATCTCGTGGCCGGAGTGCGGGAGACCACGGGGATCGTCGGTCCGCTCGTCGTGCCGACCGTGACCGCGTGCCTGCACTGCCAGCACCTCCACCGGTACTCCCGGAACCCGGTCTGGCCGGTGCTCGCCATGCAGATGGTCCACCGCCCGGCCACCGGGCCGGACGCCTGCGAGATCACCCTGGCGGGTCTTGTCGCCGCGCTCACCGCCATGCAGGCCCTGGCCTTTCTGGACCTCGCCGCCTCGCCTCCACCCGACCTATCCGCCCTATCTGCCCTATCTGCCCTATCTGCCCCACCCGACCTGTCCGGCGTCACGGGACCCGCCCCGGGCCAACATCCCGATAACTCGGACCATCTGCCACCGACAGCAAGCAGCCATAATGAGACCTTCATTACATTGACTTCCCCGCGCACGGTCCTACCGGTGACCGCGGTCCTACCGGTGACCGCCGACGGCACGCTGGAGTTCACCGTTCCCGGCTGGCGGATTCGCCGACGCACCTGGCCGGTCCACCCCAACTGTCCCTGCCGCACCGCCCGATCGGCGGCCGCGTCGGCGGAGGCCTCTGCGCCGGTGGCACCCGCGTGACCGTTCCACCCCGCGGGCGGTCGCCGCGCCGGCGTCCTGGAGTCATTTGGCGTCCTGGAGTCATTACGCCTGGCCGGCACCCGTGACGACGCGGAACAGGGCACGATGGAGCAGTGTCCGAGATCCCACGGCGGGCCGTCGTCCGCACCGCCAAGCTGGCCACGCTTCCCATCGGAATAGCCGGCCGAGCCACCCTCGGCGTCGGCAAACGCATCGGTGGTCGCCCCGCCGAGGCCGTCGCCTCCGAGCTCCAGCAGCGCACCGCCGCGCAGATCTTCCGGGTGCTCGGGGAGCTCAAGGGTGGCGCCATGAAACTGGGCCAGGCGCTGTCCGTCTTCGAGGCGGTGCTTCCCGACGACGTCGCCGGGCCATACCGGGCGGCGCTGACCAGGCTGCAGGAGGCGGCGCCCCCGCTGCCGGCGGCAGTGGTGCACCGCGTGCTCGCCGAGGAGCTCGGAGCGGACTGGCGCTCGCTGTTCACGAGCTTCGACGACGTTCCGGCGGCGGCGGCCAGCATCGGCCAGGTGCATCGGGCGGTCTGGGCTGACGGCCGAGCCGTCGCGGTGAAGGTGCAGTATCCGGGAGCGGGTCCCGCTCTGCTCGCCGATCTCACCCAGCTCGGCCGGGCCGCTCGGCTGTTCGGCGCGGTCACTCCCGGATTGGACATCAAGCCGCTGGTCGAGGAGCTCAAGGCCCGAATCGCCGAGGAGCTCGACTATCGGTTGGAGGCCGCCTGGCAGGGGGCCTTCGCCGAGGCGTACGCGGACGAGCCGGACGTCGTCATCCCCCGGCCGCTGGCCGGTTCTGGCCGGGTGCTCGTGAGCGAGTGGATCGAGGGAATACCCCTGTCCGTCATCATCGCGGACGGTACCCCGCAGCAGCGCGACACCGCCGGCCTGCTGCTCGTGCGGTTTCTCTATTCCTGCCCGGGTCGCGCCGGTCTGCTGCACGCTGATCCGCATCCCGGCAACTTCCGCCTGCTGTCCGACGGGCGGCTCGGCGTCCTGGACTTCGGCGCCGTGAACCGCCTGCCGGACGGCCTGCCGGCGCCGATCGGCCGGCTGGCTCGACAGACCCTGGCCGGGGACGCCGACGCCGTCGAGCAGGGACTGCGCCGCGAGGGCTTCATCCCGCCGTCGGCCGAAATCCGAGCCGAGGACCTGCTGGATTATCTGGCCCCGATGCTGGAGCCGATCGCGGTGGAGGAGTTCACCTTCTCCCGAGGCTGGCTGCGCAAGGAGGCCGCCAGGCTCGGAGACTGGCGGTCGGCGGCGGCACAGCTCGGTCGCCAGCTCAATCTGCCGCCGTCGTACCTGCTCATCCACCGGGTGACACTCGGCGCGATCGGCATCCTGTGCCAGCTGGGCAGCACCGGCCGCTTCCGGGACGAGATGGAGCGCTGGCAACCCGGGTTCGCCGAACCGGGGACGGCGACCGCCCGCGCGGCCGAGGACGCCAACCGGCCCGGTCGTCCCCTGCCCGCTCTCCCCGTCCAGGACGAGGCCGGAATCGTCCGGCCGCTGGACGGCCCGGTCGTTCTGGCCGGCGGGTTGCCCGGCCCGCGCAAACCCCGCAGACCAGGACGGACCGGCAGGACGACCAAGGCCCGCAAGGCCGGGAGGTCGGCGGCCGACACCGCTCCGGCGACTGCCGACGACCGGGCCACCGCCCCCGCGGCGCTGCCCCTACAGGCCGAGCCGGCCGAACCGAGCCGGCCCTCTACCCCGGCGAACCGCTCCGCCGCGGCTCGACCCGGGTCGGGCCGCAAGGCCGCCCCGCGCCGGGCACCGGACGAGGAGTCGTTCTCCGACCCCGCAACCGTGACCGACGCTTATTGACGGGCTGGCCCGGCGGGTCAACCCCCCGGCTGCTCGACGATGTCAACGATGTCGACGCCGAGGTACAGGAAGCCGTATCCCTCGTCCCGGAAACGCACCCCGGCGGCGCGCAGCGCAGCCCCCCAGTCGCCCTGGCAGGTGGGATCCGCCGCCTCCGAGCCGTGGTCGGCGGTCAGCAGGATCGCGGTCTCGGCCAGCAGATCCCGCTCGGCGAGCAGGTCGAGGAAGGCGCACAACCGGGCGTCCGCGTCCCGCAGCGCGGCGCGGGCCTGCTCGGAGTACGGGCCGCCCCCGTGATGCCCGGTGTCGGTGATGGTGGTGTTCCACCACATCAGGTCCGGGGGCACCGCGTCCGCCGCCCAGAGCTGCTGGACCTGCGCGAGGCCGAGCGCGTCCACCCGGGTGGACCAGGCATAGTCGGCGTTCTCCCCTACCCAGCGGGCGGTGGCGTGCGGGTCGCCGTCGGCCGCAGGCAGGTAGTCCCCCATATCGCCGGCCCCGCCGTGGTTACCGGCGGCCCGCACGAGCCCGAAGGTCGAGTAGTCCGCACCCCGGTCGACCGGTTCGTTCACGCAGGCGCTGGTCGCCCCGGGTCGGTCGCGCGCGAGGGCCTCGAACAGCGTCTCCACCCCGTCCCGAAGCTGATCGCACGCGGAATGCCAGGTCCGCACGTCGTTGACGATGACCTGCTCGCCGGTCGCCCGGTCGAAGTACACGTTGTGCAGGATGCCGTGCCGGCCCGGCCCGACTCCGGTGAGCGCGGAGGTGTGGTTGGTCAACGTGACGCTGGGGAACTCGGCGATCGCGCCGCCGGTCAGGGCCGTCCCGGTGGCAAGCAGACGCGCGACCCCCGGCAGCTCGCCGGCGTGCGCGAGGTGCAGGACGTCGTTGCTGTTGGCCCCGTCCCAGAGCAGGCCGACGACGTGCCGGGCCCCTGGCCCCACCAGATCGGTGAGCGGCGTCCCCTCCACATCCGCCATGGTCACGCCGGCGAGGGCCGCGAGGGTGGGTCCGATGTCGATGACCCGCGCCGGACAGGATCAGCGGAGCCCGGGACTGGCCGGCATCCAACGATCCGTGCTCACCCAGGTGGCCGCCGCGGTCGGGCCAGTAGTGCCGGGGGGTGTGTACGACGATCAGATCGGGTGAACGGCTGGGATCGGCGAAGGCGGACAGCAGTCGCCGTCCGGCGAACGGGTAGGAGTTGCGCTCGTTCGGTGGTGACGGGTCGGCGAGCGCCGCCGCGAGCGGCACGCCGTGCATCGGATCCTCCGACCCGAGCGGATCACGCCCGAAGCGAAGTTCCCGGGGACCGTCCGGATCGGCCACCGGCAACCGCGACGAACCGATCGCGTTCGCCACGTAGAGCCAGCCGGAATCGACCCAGGCCACGAGATCCACGATCGCGGCCAGCTCGGGACCGGTGAGGATGGCAACGGCCAGAGAAAGATCGTCGGATGCGGCCAGTCCCGGCGCTCCGGCCGGACCCGCACCTGTGGACACCGGGTAGACACGCTCGCTGCTGGGCACGCCGGAACAGTACCGGGGCCGCAGGCACCAGCGGAAGAAAAGCGCGGCAACACCGGTGGGCGGAACACCGACGATCCGGTGTCCCGCCCGTGCTGGTGCGGCGATGCCACCGCCGCCCCCGTGTGATCAACGGGTGGCACGGGGGCTCAGGCGGCGACCTCTTCTTCCTTGCGCTCCTTGCGCGGACGGCCGCGGGGCCGCTTACGCGGGACGACGCTGCCGGTCACCAGCAGTTCGCCGCCCCACACTCCCCAGGGCTCGGCACGGTCCAGCGCGGCGGACAGGCACGCCGCCCGGATGGGACAGGTCCGGCAGACGGCCTTGGCGGTCTCCACGTCCGCCGGGGACTCAGCGAAGAACATGTCAGGATCTACGTCCCAGCAGGGCAGGACGAGACGATCCCGCTCGATCCGGGAAACGACCGAGGGGTCGAACACCGATGTCACCTCCGAGACAGGTTGGTCTTCGGGTGGGATGAAGGAAGCGAAACGACAAAGGCCGCAGTCCCCATCGGGATCCGCGGCCTCGGATTCGGCTCCAGTCGGCGCTAGTCCAGGAGCGGATCGTGGGCGGATCCCCGGAAGGTGAAGTGACGGTGTGCATAGCCGGACGCCAGCGCCACGCCCCCCGCCGGGTTCGGGAACGCGGACTCCTGGGCCGACAGATCATCGGCTTGGACCGTGGGGACGGCGGCGGACGTGCCACGGCCTGCGGACGCACCGACGACGGCACCGATGGCGGCACTCATCAATGCCGCGCCGTGCCGGTTCTCCCACGGACGGGTGATCTCGGCGACAGCTCTGTCCATCACGATGCTGAACACGACGAAATCACCTCCTTCTCTGTGGGCTCGGGAGTCCGTGGGCTCGGGAGTCCGTGGGACCCGGAGTCCGTGGGACCCGGACGGGTGTCACTCCACATGCCCGCTTCAGGCGTCCTCGGTAACGGTAGAAGCTCGCCGCGCGAACCACAACATATTTTCTGTGTTGCGCCGCGAACACTTCCAGTTACGAAGCGTCGGGCGGCGTGTCGGACCCCAGTGACTCCACCACCGGCGGCGACCCGACCGGCGGCGTGCGCCCCGCGACGAGGGCGAGTACCTCCTCCCCGTAACGGTCGAGTTTGGCCTGTCCGATGCCGGGCAGCCGCACGAGCTCGGCCACCGTGCCCGGCCGGCTCTCGGCGATCGCCTGCAGCGTGGCGTCGGTGAAGACGACGAAGGCCGGTGCCCCCTGTTCCTTCGCCCGCGCCGAACGCCACACCCGCAGGCGCTCGAACAGCGCGGCGTCGACGTCGCCGGGGCAGCCCTCGCAGCGCCCGACCCGCGCGTGCACACCCGTCAACGACCGGCCGCACGTCCGGCACCGCACCGCCGACCTGCTCCGGGACCGACCCGGGCCGGTCTCCTCCGCCCCGGCCACGGGCCTCGTGCCCTCGCCTCGCCCCCCGTGGCGGACGCCGGCCGCGGACTCCCGGCGCATCGGACGCAGATCGTCGAGGAAGCGAGACGGCCGCCTCGACCGCCGGCCGCCCTCCGCCCGGGACAGCGCCCAGGACAGGACGAGGTGCCTACGGGCCCTGGTCACCCCGACGTAGAGCAGGCGACGTTCCTCGGCGATCTGCTCGGCGGTCCTGGCATGGACGAGGGGAAGCGTGCCCTCGGTCAGCCCGACGAGGAACACCGCATCCCATTCCAGGCCCTTGGCGGTGTGCAGGGTCGACAGGGTCACCCCCTGCACCGTCGGCTGATGCTCGTGGGTCGCGCGGTCGCCGAGCTCGGCGACGAAGGCCTCGAGGTCGGCCTCGGGCGAACGGGCGGCGAGATCGCCGGCCAGCCGGTGCAGCGCGGCGAGGTTCTCCCACTGTTCCCGCTCGGCGCCCGAGCCCACCGTCGGCTGGTCCGCCCGCCAGCCGAGCGCCGCGAGGATGTCGGCGACAGCGGCCGTGAGTCCCTCCGGGCGGTCGGTGTCGGCGGAGCGCACCGCGGCCCGCAGCAACCTCATGGCCGCGACGACCTCGGTCCGCTCGAAGAACTTCTCCCCGCCCCGGAGCAGGTAGGCGATACCGGCCCCGCCGATCGCCGCCTCATACGCCTCGGACTGGGCATTCGTGCGGTACAGCACGGCGATCTCACTCGCCGGCACGCCCTGGTCGAGCAGCCGGCGGATCCGGGACGCCACCGCGGCGGCTTCCGCCGGCTCGCTGTCGCACTCCAGCCACACCGGGGCGGGACCGTCCGGGCGAGCGGCGACGAGGCGGGCCGCCGGGGCCGCCCGCATCAGGGTGTTCGCGAGTCCGACCACCTGGGGGGTGGACCGGTAGTCTCGGATCAGACGCACCACGGCCGCGTCCGGGAACCGGCGCGGGAATCCGAGCAGGTGCTCGGGCGACGCCCCGGTGAACGAATAGATCGTCTGATGGGGGTCCCCGACGACACAGAGGCTGTCGCGCTCCCCCAGCCAGGCGTCGAGGACACGCTGTTGCAGGTCGTTGACATCCTGATACTCGTCAACGACGAAATGGCGGTATCTGGCCCTCACCTCGGCCGCGACCCAGCTGTGCTCCTCGATCATCGCCGCGGTCAGCAGCAGCAGATCCTCCATGTCGATCACACCGGCGTCGCGCTTGACCTCCTCGTACGCGGCGTAGAGCCGGGCGACCGTCTCGGGGGGAGCGGCGGTCTCCCGCCCGCTCGCCGCCGCCATCCGGGCGTAGTCCGCCGGGGTCACAAGCGTCGTCTTCGCCCACTCGACCTCCGAGGTGAGGTCGCGCAGCTCGGCCCGGTCCGGCCGCAGGTGCAGGCGGGCGGCCGCCCGCACCACGTACGGGATCTTGCTCTTCTCCACCTTGGGCAGCGCGACCCCGGCGACCGACGGCCAGAAGTACAACAGTTGCTTGAGAGCCGCGGAATGGAACGTCCTGGCCTGCACTCCATCGACACCCATGGCCCGCAACCGGCCGCGCAGCTCTCCCGCAGCCCTGGCCGTGAAGGTCACCGCCAGGATCTGGCCCGGCCCGACCCCCCCCTGCGCGACCATGTGCGCGACTCGATGGGTGATGGTGCGTGTCTTACCTGTACCGGCGCCGGCGAGGATGCAGACCGGTCCGAGCGGGGCTCCGGCCGCGGCCCGCTGTTCGGGATCGAGCGCGGCGAGCAGATCGTTGCCCGATCGCACACGGGCGGCCTGGGCGGCGAGGGCAGGCGGTCCGGACATCATCCGATACGGTAGTCCCCGCCGCGCGGCGGGAACCGACGGCGCCGCGGTGGGGTTACATGAACCGTTGTGTCACCAGCGGCTTGGAGGCCCTTTCGTGCTCACGATCTACACGACTTCCTGGTGTGGCTACTGTGTTCGGCTGAAGCGCCAACTCGACCATGCCGGCATCGAGTACACGACCGTTGATATCGAGCAGGACCCGACAGCAGAGCAACGTGTCCGCGATGCGAACAACGGGAACGCGACCGTGCCGACCGTGCTCTTTCCCGATGGCACTGTGATGACGAACCCGAGCCTTCGCCAAGTCACAGAGAAGGCCACTTCTGCCGCATAACGGATACGTAGAGCAACGACATCTCGGGAGTTCTTACCTTCCCACTGCACACGCGGCCGGCTCGTGGGACGGTGTCCGTTACTGCCCGTGAAGTTTGTGGGAGAGTTCGGCCTGTGTCGTCAGCACCTTCAGAACAGGCGTGGAGCACCGTCGATGCCGCGCTGCGGGCCGCCAGTGCCCTTCACCGGATGGAGACGGCCTGTTTCGTCGTGGTATCGACGACGACCGCGAGCTATCTCCGGGTAACAGGTCCCTCCCCTGGTCTCGACGAGGGAACGCACTATCCCCGGGGGGACAGCCTGGTCGCCCGCGTGCTCGACGGCACGCCCGCCACGGCGTCCGGTCTTGACCCGACGCACGCCGGATCCGACACGGCCGAATACCGCCAGCTCGGGATACGCAGCCATGTCACGATGCCGGTGGTCCGCACGGACGGTCGGCTGGTGGGCCTCCTCGTCGGCCTGGACCGTAGCAAGGTGATCGTATCGGCCGACATCCTGGCCCTGCTGCGCGGGGTAGCCGATGCACTCGCGGTCACCGGGGACGTTCCCGCGCCGAGCCCGCCGACGGTCTCCGCGAACGGTCCCCGCCCGCCCGGCGGCCCGCCCCCGCCGGGCCCACCGGCGACCCCGCGCCCACCGGGGCGGATACCCACCCCGCAGACCATCGCGCGGGCGGCCCGGCCCGGACCGCCGGGCCGGGCCGGGCCGGACCGGCCCGGACCGCCGTCCGCGGCGGGCGGAACCGGGGCGGGAACCGGCCCCCGCCGGACCCCCTCGGACATGCGCCTTCGACGTACTCCCGCCGGGTGGGTCGTGGAGGGCCCCGGAGCCGAGATCCGGCCGGTCGGCGACCTCCTCTCGGCAATGGTGCTCGCCGATCTGCTGGCCGAGGATCTCGCCCCGCCCGGCCGACCCCGCCGCCCCGATCGTGACCTGAGCGAGGTCGAGCAGCTCCGGCTGTCCGTCGTCCAGCTGGAACACGCGCTGGCCTCCCGCGTAATCGTGGAACAGGCCATCGGGGTCCTCGCCGAACGTAACCACATCCGCCCGCGGGAGGCCTTCGAGCGGCTGCGGCGCACCGCTCGCGGAATGGGACGCAGGGTGCACGATCTGGCTCGGCAGGTGGTCGATTCGGTTGGCGACCCACGCGCCGTGCTACCGGGCGAGCTCGGTGGGCGGGGCGGCAATCCACCGGGCGGTGGACCACCGGCACCGGGCCCCGGCGGCGGCGCGCCCCGCCCCGCGCCCCCGCGTCCCACCTCCACCAGGCGCTGAGCACGCCCCGCCGGGAGCGGGACCCCCGGGAGCGGGACCCCCGGGAGCGGGACGGGCCCGGTGCTCAGGTCGCGACGATGCCCAGTGCCCCCACGGTCGCGGAAATCCTGGCCGCGTCCCCGACGAGCACCGTGATCAGCTTTGCCGGGGCAAGCAGGTCCGCGGACACCGCCTGGATGTCGCCCACGCCGACCTCGGCGAGGGCGCGCGGGTGATCACGCAGGTACTCGACCCCGATCCCGGCCCCGGCCAGCGCCGACAGCGTCGAGGCGAGACCGGCGGCGGTCGCGCTGCCCAGTGCCAACGTGCCAACGGCGTATTGGCGGGCGGCGTCGAGCTCCTCCTCGCTGGGCGGTAGAACCGCCATCCGCCCGAGCTCGTAGAAGATCTCCAGCAACGCGGGCCCGGTCACCTCGGTGGCGACGTCCGCTGCGACGGTGAACCGTGACCCTGCCTGGTAGTGATCGATCGAGCTGCGCGGGGAGTAGGTGTAGCCCTTGTCCTCGCGGATGTTGTTGACCAGCCGGGAACTGAAGTAACCACCGAAGATGGTGCTCGCCAGCCGCTGCGCCGGGTATCCGGCCGCGGAACGGCCCAGGGCCGGTCCGCCCAGCCTGATGTTGGTCTGCACGGCACCCGGACGGTCGACGATGACGATCGGGCCGGTGGTGAGGGCTGGGACCGGCGGGACGGTCCGCGCGGGCCCGCCCGTCCAACCGCCGAGCGCGGCGGAGACCGCCGCGAGAGCACGCGGCGCCGGCACGTCCCCGACCAGGGTGAGGATCGCGCCGGCCGGGGAGATCAGTTCGGCGTGCAGGGCCCGTACGTCCTCGGGGCCGACCTGTCCGACGGTCTCCGGCTCGGCGATGCCGGTGGCGTAGGGGTGGTCACCGAAGAGCCGGCCGAGCAGCGCCTCCCGGGCGATGACCGCGGGCTGGCTACAGGCGATCGCCGTGTCCTCGACGATCCGGTCGCGTTCGCCGGTGACCTCGTCGTCCGGGTAGGTGGCGCTGAGGAGCACCTCGGCCATGATTCCCAACAAGGGTTCGAGGTTCACCGCAAGGGCGGAACCGACGATGGCCAGCCGGTCGGCGTCAACCCCCGTCGACAACGATCCGCCCAGGCGCTGGACCTCGGTGGCCAGGCCCACCCGGTCGAAGCGGTGTGATCCGGTGAACAGCGTCTCCGCGAGCACCTCGGCCCGGGCCTGGTGCACGGCGCCGACGCCGGCGAAGGGGATCCGCAGCCGCACCTCGACCAGGGGCACACTGGCCCGCTCCACCACCAGCACCCGCAGACCGTTGTCGAGAGTGTGGTCGGTGACGGCCGGCAACTCCGCCGGGACGGTCGGGCGCACGGCCGGGATGACCGCCGCCCGGGTGGTCGTCGAGCTCAGCGCGCTGCCGCTCATGAGGCGGCGCCGGCACGCAGCTCCAGGACCGAGCGGCCCTGGTCGAGAAGCGTCCGGGCGGCCGCGGCGACGGCCTGCCCGGTCACCGCGGACAGTTCCGCGGGCAGTTCGTTCACCAACTCGGGACGTCCCCGTTGCAGCTCATGCACGGCCATGGCGAGTGCCCGTCCCAGCGCGTCGTCGGACTCACGCAGCAGCGAGGACGCCACCCGCGCCTGCACCCGCTCCAGCTCGCCGTCCGCCAGGCCCTCGCCCGCCAGCCGCGCCAGTTCCTCGTCGACGGCGGCGAGGACGGCGTCCGCGCTCGCGTCCTCGGACTGGCGGGCCTCCAGGGTCAGCAGCAGCGGGTCACGCTGCTCGAACGGATCCCCGAAGGTGCCAAGGTAGGTGCTCACACCGATGACCGAGCGATCCTTCTGCACCAGGCGGCGTTCGAGCCGGCTGGCGTCGCCGTCGCTGAGGATCTCGGTGAGCAGGTAGTAGGACAGGTAGGTGGACAGGTCTCCGATCGGGTCGGGCACCCGGTAGCCGACCGCCAGGGCGGCGCGCGGCGCGAGCGGGTCGGTCAGCACCGCCCGGCGCTCGGTACTCGGCACCGGCTCGGCGAAACTCACCCGCGTCGGCACCGAGCGGGCGGGGATGTCACCGAAGTACCGGTGGACGAAGGTGAGCGTCTCCTCCGGGTCGATGTCGCCGACGATGGTCAGCACGGCGTTGCCCGGTGCGTAGTACTTGTCGAAGAAGTCCTCGGCGTCGTCCAAGCTCGCGGCCTCGAGCTCGGAGAAATCCCCGTAGCCGTTGTGGGCGTTCGGAAAGGTGTCGAACGCGACCGGCGGCAGCTTGATCCAGGGAAATCCCCCGTAGGGGCGGTTCAGGACGTTGACCCGGATCTCCTCCTGCACCACGGCGATCTGGTTGTCCAGGTTCTGGCGGGTGATCTTCGGCGCCCGCATCCGGTCCGCCTCCAGGAACAGGGCCAGTTCGAGCGCCCCGGCCGGGAGCAGCTCGAAATAGTCCGTGTAGTCCGGGTGCGTCGATCCGTTGAAGATTCCGCCGGCGGCCTGGACGTGCTTCGGATGCTCGGCCTTACCGACGTTCTCGCTGCCCTGGAACATCAGGTGCTCGAACAGGTGAGCGAATCCGGTACGGCCCTCGGGCTCGGATCGAAACCCGACGTCGTAGTGCACCGAGACGGCCACCACCGGCGCGGTGTGGTCGGGGGCGAGCAGCACGCGCAGGCCGTTACCGAGCCGGGTCCGCTCGATCGGATAGGAGGATGCCGGCAGGGCCGACTTCACCGCGGTGGACGCGGCCGGGCCGGGTTCTCTAGGCGGGGACACAGTTGCCAACGCTACTGCCCGGCGGGCCGCGCCGGTGGCGAAGAGGACGCCCATCCCAAGTCATGGCCACGGGAGGCCGTGCCCCGACCCGCCCGGGACCGATTCCGCCGGCCGTCGGCGACGACCACGGGCGGCCCCGCCCAGACGACGAGGTGCGGGAGATTGCGACGGTCGGGCGGCAAACTGTCCTCATGGGACAGTTTCCAGCCGGGCTGAGCGAGATCCTCGCTGCCGAGTTCGACGCTCTGGGTGAAGAGATTATCGCCGCGATCGCCCGGGAGGTTCCCGCCTACGCGCGCCCGCTGGAGGGCAAGTTCGGCCATGGGGTGCGCCGCGGAGTCGACGAGGCGTTGTTCCGCTTCCTCAGCCTGGTCGAGGCCGGTCCCCACTGCACTGTCGACCTCGCCGCCAGCCGGGAGGTTTATGTCCGTCTCGGCCGCGGCGAGGTGTACGCGGGACGGTCGTTGGACAACCTGCTGAGCGCCTACCGGGTGGGCGCCCGCGTCTCCTGGCGGCGCCTCGGGGAGGCGGCGGCCCGCCGCGGCGGGCTGGACGGCCCGGCGCTGGTGTCCCTCGCCGAGATGATGTTCGCCTACATCGACGGCATCTCCGCGGCCTCCGCCGAGGGCTACGCCTCCGAGCAGTACACCGCGGCCGGTGAACTGGAGCGGCTGTGGGACCGGCTGGGCGAGATGCTGCTGTCCGGCGCGGCCGGCGGGGCGATCGCGCAGGTCGCCCGTTCCGGCAACGTGCGGCTGCCCGGCCGGCTGGCCGCCGTGCTCGTCCCCGCCCCGACCGGCTCCGCGGCCACCCACCCGGCTGACGGCGAAGCCGACCACGAGGCCGACCACGAGGCCGACCACGAGGCCGACCCCTGGGCAGGCTCGCTCCCCTCCCGGTTGCCCTCGGGCTGCCCCCGCGCCGTGCAGGGGGCAGACATCTGGGTGTTCGTCGGCTCAACCGAGCGGGCGGCCACCCGGGCGGCACTGGCGAAACAGCTCGCCGGGCTCGCCGCGGTGGTGGGACCGGCCGTGCCGTGGGGTCAGGCGGCGGCGAGCGCGGCGCGGGCGAGGTTCGCCTGCGATGCCCGCAGCGCCGGGCGGCTTCGCGGTATCGCCGCGGCCGACCCCCTGTTCACCGACGAACATCTCAGCGCCCTGCTGCTGGCCAGCGACCCCGGGCTCATCACCGACCTCGCGTCCCGCCGGCTCGCCCCCCTTGACGGGCTGCCCGACCGGACCAGGGAACGGCTGGCCGAGACCCTCCTGCACTGGCTGACCCTGCGGGGGCAGCGCGGGCTGATCGCCGAGCGGTTGCACATCCATCCGCAGACCGTCCGCTACCGGGTCAACCAGCTTCGCGAGCTGTTCGGACCATGTCTGGAGGACCCTGACACCCGCTTCGATCTCGAACTGGTGCTGCGCGCCGGGGGCGCCGAGGACGTGGCCACCGACCCGGTGAGCGCCGCGGTCCGCGAGGACACGGACGAGGGCCGGGGCCCGGGCTCCCGCCGTCCCGCGGCGGTGCGGGGTCGGCCACTCGGGCCGTGACGGACCCCGCATCCGATACGGTCCAGGCGTGCGGCTGGGCTCCTTCAACATCATGCACGGCCTGTCGCTCACGGATGGGACGGTCGAGCCCGCCCGCTTCGCCGCGGCCGTCTCCGCTCTCGGCGTGGACGTCCTCGGGCTCCAGGAGGTCGATCTCGACCAGCCACGATCGGGTGGGCTGGACCTCGCCGCGGAGGCGGCGGCGATGATCGGAGCCGGCGACGACGACTGGCGGTTCGTCCCCACCGTCTTCGGCACGCCCGGCGTGGGCTGGCGGCCGGCTGACGGGCAGCGCCGGGACGACGAGCCGGCGTACGGCATCGCTCTGATCAGCCGGCTGCCCGTCCGTGAGTGGCGAGTGATCGACCTCGGCCGGGCGCCGGTGCGGTCCCCGATCGCGATACCGGGGGGTCCGGACAGGCGGGGACGTCTGATCATGCTCGACGACGAGCCGCGGGCCGCGATCGCCGCGCGGGTGGAGTCGGCCGGGGGCCCGCTGACGGTGGTCAACACCCATCTGTCGTTCGTGCCGGGGTGGAACGCCGTGCAGCTGCGCCGGCTGGCCCGCCGGCTCGCGGACGTCCCGGGGCCGCTGGTCCTGCTGGGCGATCTGAACCTGCCCGGCCGGCTACCGGCCGCGCTCACCCGCTGGCGCCGGTTGGCGGTGACGCCCACCTACCCCGCGCACTCCCCGCGGGTGCAGCTCGACCATGTGCTGGCCCGCGGGCCGGTAGGCAGGATCATCGCCGTGCAGGCCCGCCGCGTGCCCATCTCGGATCACCTGGCGCTGTCCGTCGACCTCGCCGACCCGCGGGCCTGACCCGCGGCGGGCCCGGTGCTCGGACTCGCGAGCAGGTCGGCGAGCTCCTCCTCGGACAACGTCGGGGGCCGGACAACGGCGCCGGTACGCACGTACAGGAAGGCGGCGTCGACCGCACTCGGGTCGACGCCCCGCAGGCGGGCCCAGGCCAGCCGGTAGATCCCGAGCTGAAGATCGTCGGCATCGGACCGGCCGGTCTTCCAATCGACCACCTCCCATCGACCGCCGCCGAGGTCGTAGACAGCGTCGATGCGACCGCGCACGATCCGCCCGGCGAGGCGGAGCTCGAAGGGTGCCTCGATCGCGAATGGCCGCCGGGCACCGTACGCGGTACGCAGAAACGCCTGCTGCAGCGAGCGCAGATCGTCGTCGGTGAGCTCCGCGTCGGCCGCGCCGGGCAGATCCTCGGTGTCGATCAGTGCACGGTAGTCGAAAATCTCCTCAACCCAGGCGTGGAACCGGGTGCCGCGACGGGCCGCGGCCACTGGACGGCGCGGCAGCGGCCGGACCAGCTCACGGGCGAACGCCTCCGGGTCCGCGCGCAGCCGGACGATCTGGGACGCGGTGAGGCTCGCCGGCAGGGCGACATCGGTCCGCGCGAGGCGTGCCGCGCGTTCCTCGGCGAGCAGCAGCCGGGCCTCCCGGTCGAGCTCGGCGAGCAGGACGCGCTCGGCCGCCGTCATCCCGGCCGGACCGTCGACGAACGGTTCCCCGGCCGGTTCCGCCGACGCCCCCGGTACGCTCAACGCGGCCAGCCGCGCCATGACCCCCTCGGCCGCGGCGAGGCGCCGGGCGTACGGCTCCGGCTCGTAGGGGATCGGCCAGGCGAACCGTTCCGGCGTCGCCAGCGCCGGGTTGGTACGCTCCGCCGGCTCCGGCGCCCAGACGTCGACCAGCCCACCGCCGGTGCGGGCGTGCTCGGCGAGCTCGTCGAGGAACACCGAGGCACCGCGTGGGGTCTTCTGGGTGGGCCCCCACCAGTGCCCGCTCGCGAACAGCAGCGACTTCGCCCGGGTGACCGCAACGTAGGCGAGCCGGCGTTCCTCCCGCTCGGCGTACTGACGGGCATCGGCCCGGAAGGCGTCCAGGGCGGCCTTCTCGGCGCAGACCGTGAACGCCGGCAGATCGTCGGCATCGCCGCGCAGCGGGATCGGCAGCACGCCCGGCGAGGTGGTCCACTGGTCGCGCACGGTCAGGTCAGGGAACACCTTGCTGGTCAGGTTCGGGACGGCGACGACCTCCCATTCCAGGCCCTTGGAGCGATGCATCGTCATCAGGGCGATCGCGTCGGCCCCGGACGGGCCGGCGACGTCGAGACCCCGCTCGTGCTCCCGCGCCGCCCGGAGGAATCCGAGGAACGCGGGCAGGGAGTTCGTGCCGTCGGGATCGGTGAAGCCCGCGGCCACATCCAGGAAGGCCGCGACGTTCTCCTGGCGCCGGGCCCGCACCGCCACCTCGGTCGCCGTGAGCTCCACGTCCAGCCCGATCGTCGCGACCACCCGGTGCAGCAGGTCGAGCAGGCCCTCGCCGACGTGCCCACGCAGCGCGGCGATCTCGGCGGCAAGCCGACGCACCCGGGCGCGCCCCGGCGCGGACATCTGCGGCCCGGGGTCGTCGAGGACGTCCGACAGGGCGACGACGTCGGCGGGGTCGACGTCGGCGACCGCCTCGGCAAGTGGATCGGACCGTCCCGGCAGGTCCGGATCGCCGACCGGGTCCGGGACCCGCGCCGCCTCACGCGCGTGGCGGCCGAGCGCGGCGAGATCCCGGGGGCCGAGCCGCACCCGCGGCCCCGTGAGCAGCCGGACGAGCGCGGCGTTCGCCGTCGGCGAGTCGAGCACCTCCAGCATGGCCACGATCTCGGCGACCTCCGGGACGATGAGCAGCCCGGTCAGCCCGACGACCTCGACGGGCAGCCCGGCCGCCTGCATCGCGGTAAACAGCGCGGGGATGTCGCCACGGGCCCGGACCAGCACGGCGATGTCGCCGGGAGCGGTGCCGGCGTCGACCACCCGGCGGAGCTGGCCGGCGATCCAGGCCACCTCGTCGGCCCAGCTGACGTGCAACGCGACCACCGCCTCGCCCTGGTCAGCCACGTCGGGTCGCGGGCGGAGCTCGACGACGCGGTGACGGGCCCGCAGCTGTGCGGCGACGGTGTTGGCGAGGCGGAGCAGCCGGCCGCCGCTGCGCTGGTTCACCGACAGTTCGTAGACGGCCGCGGGCGTGCCGTCGGCCCCGGGGAAGTGCGTGGGGAAGTGGTCGAGGTTCGCCACCGACGCCCCGCGCCAGCCGTAGATCGCCTGGCAGGGGTCGCCGACGGCGGTGACCGGATGCCCGCCGCCGAACAGGCCGGTGAGCATCCGCCGCTGGGCCACCGAGGTGTCCTGGTACTCGTCGAGCAGGACGACAGCGGCCCGCGCCCGCTCGGCCCGACCGACCTCCGGCATGGTCTCGGCGAGCCTCGCGGCACAGGTGACCTGGTCACCAAAGTCCAGGACGTCGCGTTCCCGCCGGGCCGCCCGGTACTCCGCCACCAGGGCGGCCAGCTCCCGGCGCCCCCGGGCGGCGGCCGCGCACCGGCGTAGCTCCCGGCGGACGCCCCGGGTGCCCCGCCGCTGCTCGGCACGCCGCAGCGCCGCGTCGATCTCGGCGAGCAGCGCGCCGTCGAACGCGACGAGGTCCGCCGGATCGACCAGGTGCTCGCTCATCTCGGCGTCCAGCGCGACGAGCTCGCCGACGAGCGCGCCCAGCGAACGTGTCAGCGCCTCCACCTTCCCGCCGTGGGAGCGGGCGACCCGGGCGGCGAGCTGGTAGCGGGCCGCGCCGGAGATCAGCTGGAGGTCCGGCTCCAGCCCCAGCCGCAGGGCGTTGTCGACGACCAGCCGCCCGGCGAAGGCATGGTAGGTGGCGACGGTCGGCTCCCCGTCCACCTCGCCGTCCGCGGCCGGTCCACCCGGGCCCGCCCCAGCCGACGCCTTGCGCAACGCCAGCCGCACCCGGCCGGACAGCTCCGCCGCCGCCTTCGTCGTAAAGGTCAGTCCGAGCACCTGGTCGGGCCGCACCTGCCCGGTGGCGACGAGCCAGACCACCCGCGCGGCCATCACCGAGGTCTTGCCGGATCCCGCACCCGCGATGATGACCCCCGGTTCGAGCGGAGCGGTGGCCGCGGCGATCTGCTCGTCGGTATACGGGACCTCCAGCAGGTCGCGCAGGTCGTCCGGGTCGAGCCGGGGACCGGCGACGCCGCCCGCCGGGTCACCGTCGACGTCGCCGTCGAAACCGGGCAGGAACGGCTGGCGGGGAATCGTCACGTGGACGCCCGCGCCCGGCTGCTCCACCCGCGGGTTCACTCGACCACCTGACGTCCCTCGGGCCGCGCGGGGCAGCTCGTCTGGAAGGTGCACAGCGTGCAGTGGTCGCCGGGCGTCGGCCGGAACGCCTCGGCGTCGATGGTGCGCACCGCCGCGTCGAGCACCTCGTCCATCCAGGTCGCGCCGTGGGGAGGCAGCGCGCTCTGGGCCTGGACCTCCGGCGGGCCAGGCCGCTCCCCCGGCAGCCGCGGACCGGCCGCCGCAGCGCCGGCATCCCGCCGGAGCTGCACGAGCTCCGCCCCGCCGGGCACCGCCCGGGGCTGATCCGCCCCGGGCTGATCCGGCGCCGCGGCCGCGAGCACATCGTCGAGCGCGCCGGCCCGCACGGCGAGCTGATAGCTGCCCAACTGGGGGTGGGTGGCGAGCTCGGCGGGAGCGACCGCGGTCCGACCGGTCTTGAAGTCTATGACGTGGACCCGGCCGGCCTCGTCCAGTTCGAGCCGGTCGATGAATCCGCGCAGCTGGACGTCCCGCCCGGCGACCCGTAGGTCGCAGGAGAACCTGACCTCCGCGTCGATCACGCGCCGACCGCGCTCGGCGGCGTGCCAGTCCAGGAAGCGGGCGAGCGCCTCGCGGGCGGCCGCGCGCTCCTGATCGGAGCGCCAGCGGGCGTCGAAGTCCAACTGCCGCCACACCGTGTCCAGCCGGGCGTCGAGCGCGGCGAGGTCGGCCGGGGTCCGCCCGGTCGTGACCTCGTCCGCCAGGGCGTGCACCACCTTGCCGAATCCCTGCGCGGTCGAGGCCGGGGTGACCGCGTACGCCTCGTGCTCTAGGAACCACCGCAGGGAACAGGCGCCGATGCTCGACAGCGACGAGCCGGACAGCCGGATCGGCCCGGCCACCGGGACAACAGGAACATCCGACGTGGTGGGGTCGAGCAGCCCCCACCAGGTGTCCGGGTGCGCGGCCGGCACCAGGGGCCGGCCCGCCTGGTCCCGTGCGGCGGCGAGCGCGGCGAGGCGGGCCTGCGCGGCGGAGCGCATCACCGGGCTTGAGTCCGGTTCCGTCGCCAGCCGGCGCAGGGTCGCGACCAGGCCGACCAGGGTGAGCGGCCGGGCTGGGCGACCGGGCACGTGCTCCACCGCTACACCCAGTTCCTCAAGGAAGCGGCTCGGCAGGCTGCCGTCGTCCTCGGGGCTGTTCACCGCGGTGACGACCAGCCGGCGCCGCGCCCTGGTCAGGGCGACGTAGAACAGCCGACGTTCATCGGCGAGCAGGTCCTGGCGGGTCAGCGGCGGGCGCAACCCGCCCCGGGACGGCGCGTCGAGCTGCTCCGCACCGAGCAGCGAATGCCGCTCCCGCAGGTCGGGCCAGGTGCCGTCCTGCACTCCGCAGACGACGACGACCTCCCATTCGAGCCCCTTGGCGCGATGGGCGGTCAGCAGCCGCACCCCGCGGCGGCGCACGGACTCCCCGGCCGGCTTGAGGACGTCCCCGGCGATCTGCTGGCGGGTGAGCTCCGCGACCAGGGACGCGACGCCACCGCCCGGCCCACGCCGCTGGCCCAGCCGGGTGACGGCATCGAAGAGCGCCACGACGGCGTCGAGGTCACGGTCGGCCGCGCGCCCGGCGGCGCCCCCGGCCGCCGAGGCATGTCGCAGCCGCGCCGGCCACTCGCTCGCCGACCACAGCGCCCACAGAGCGTCCTGCGGGGCGCCCGAGGAGTCCCGCAACGCCTGACCGGCCGTCCGCAGCAGACCGCCGACCCGCCGGACCGGACCGGCCAGGTCGTCGGGGATCGTCGCCAGCCAGTGGTCGGGCTCGGCGACCGCCGCCCGCAACAGCTCCGCCGACGGCGCCGGATGCTCGGACCCCGCGTCGCGCTCGAGGGTGCGCAGAGCCCGGCCCAGCGCCCGCAGCCCGGCCGGGTCCGCTCCACCGAGCGGCGAGGTGAGCAGGGTGCGCGCCGCGTCGACGGTGAGCGCCCCGGCCGGATCCTCCGCGCAGCGCAGCGCCAGCAGGAGCAGGGCGGCGGCCGGCTCCTGGGCGACCGGCAGGTCGTCACCGTCGGCGCTGACCGGAACGCCGGCGGCGGCCAGCACGCGGCGCAACCGGCCGATCCGCTCGGCCGTGCGGACCAGGACCGCCATCGCGTCCCAGGCGACGCCGTTCTCCAGATGTTCGCGACGGAGCAGGTCGGCCACCGACTCGGCCTCCGCGCCGGTGCCCGGAAACGTGCGGGCCTGCACCTGGCCCGCCCCGGCGTCGGCGCGCCCGACGAGGTCGCGGTGTGCCCGGATCGCGGCCACCGGAAGCCCGGCGGCCGGGATCCGCCGGGCCACGTGCCGGCTCGCCGCCAGCGGGGCCGGGGCCATCCGCCGACAGCGCCGCAGCGCGACGATCGGCGCCGGCTCGCCGTCGAGGCGGGGGAACCGGGCCGGGAAGCCCAGCAGGCCGGCGACCTCGGCCCCCCGGAAGGCATAGATCGACTGGTCCGGGTCGCCCAGCACGACGAGGTTGCCACCACCACCGGCCACCGCCTCCAGCAGGCGTTCCTGAGCCGGATCGGTGTCCTGGTACTCGTCGACGAAGACGTGCCGGTAGCGCCCACGCAGCCAGGCGCCCCCCTCGGCACTCTCGGCGACGACCACGGCCCGGTGGACGAGATCGGTGTAGTCGACCGCCCCCTCGAATCCGAACACGTCGAGGTACATCTCGTAGAACTCGGCGAGGGCGGCCCAGTCCGGGCGGCCGGTACGCCGAGCGAGCTGCGCCAGCGCGACCGGTTCGAGCCCGACCTCGCGGGCGCGGGCCAGCAGCGCCCGCACCTCCTCGGTGAAACCGCGGGTGCGCAGGCAACCCACGAGCGGCTCGGGCCAGACCGGCCGGCCGTCCTCGCGGGAACCCTCGATGAGATCGCGCAGCCGACTGTCCTGCTCCGGGCCGGACAGCAGCCGGAGCCCGCCCGGCGGGGCCGGCCGCTCGTGCGCGCGCAGCAGCGCCAGGCACCAGGCGTGGAACGTCCACGCCCCGGGACCTCCGCCGGCCCCGCCCTCGGCACCGAGCCGTGCGGTGATCCGCTCCCGCAGCTCTCCGGCGGCTCGCCGGCTGAAGGTGAGGACCAGGATCGACCGCGGATCCGCCCCGGCTTCGATCCGCGCGGCGACCGCCTCGACGAGCGTGGCCGTCTTCCCGGTGCCGGGCCCGGCGAGCACCAGCAGCGGCCCGCCGCCGTGCTCGACCACCGCGCGCTGCGCCGCATCCAGGACGAGCGGACGCGGCGGCGCGACCGGGGCTGCGATCAGCCGGTAGCCGGGACGCGGGGCGGGGGCAGGAAGGACGACCACGGGCAAAGCACATCACGTGGGTCCGACAACCCAGCCAACCCGCCGGCTCCGCGGCGGGTCGGCGTCCGTAGCGCGGCAGCGTCCGTAGCGCGGCAGCGATGGGACCGCGGTGTGGCGACGACCGGGACACTCGACGACCGGGACACTCGGGGGGCCTCTCACGCGTGCGCGTCAGGACGTGGCAGTGTCCTTAGTCATGACCGAGTGCAGCGACAAGGTCGCGCTCCTGACCGGAGCGGGATCCGGCATCGGTGCCGCCTGCGCCCGCCGACTGGCGAGGGCGGGCGCCCGGGTCGTCGCCACCGACCTCGACGCGCACACTGTCAAGGAGGTGGTGGCGACGATCGAGGACGGTGGCGGGGAGGCGCTCGCCCTGGAGGCGGACGTCACCGATCCCGATTCGCTCGAACGCGCCGTCCAGGTCACCGTCGGCACCTTCGGACGGCTGGACCTGGCGGTGAACAACGCGGGAGTGAGCGCGGGGCGCGAGCCGGTGGAGACCACCCCGGCGCAGGACTGGCAGCGGGTGCTGGACGTCAACCTCTCCGGCGTCTTCTACAGCATGCGGGCCGAGATCACGGCGATGCTGCGCGGCGACGGAGGCTCGATCGTCAACATGGCCTCGGTGCTCGGGGTGGTCGGGTTCGCCGGGTCGGCGCCCTACGTCGCCGCGAAGCACGGGGTCATCGGGCTGACCAAGACGGCCGCCCTGGACTACGCCACCCGCGGCATCCGAGTGAACGCGGTGGCGCCGGGCTTCGTGGACACCCCGCTGCTGCATGTCGACGGCCGGCCGCGGCGCGGAGCCGCGCTGTTCTCGCCGATCAACCGGCTGGGCACGGTCGACGAGGTGGCCGAGGTCGTCGTCTTCCTGCTGTCCGACCGGGCCTCCCTGGTCACGGGCAGCGTCTATCTGGCCGACGGCGGCATGGCCGCCCGCTGACCGGGCCCGCGGCGGTCAGGCCGGAGAACCGTCCCACCGGGCCGCGGCGAGATCGACCTGGTCGCCTCCGGGGCGCAGCGGCGTCCGGTCGGCGACGAGCCGGCGCAGGGCCTCGACCGGTGCGGCCGGGTTCGGTTCCCCGGTCGCCCGGATCACCCGGTGCCAGGGCACCTCGTCGCCGAATCGGGACAGCACGGCTCCAACCGTGCGCCCCGACCCGGCGCCGACGTACTCGGCCACGTCGCCATAGGTCATCACCCTGCCCGGCGGGATGCGCGCCACCGCATCCAGCACCTCAAGGGCGTGCGGACCCGGCGCGCCGCCGAGCGAGATCCGGGTACCGAGCCCGGCGGAGACGCTCGCCGGCGGCGCATCACGCCGGGCCCGCGGCCTGGGGCTCATCCAGGCTCCGGGGGACTCGTCCGGGCTCCGTGGCTCATCCGGGCTCAGTAGACCGGCAGCGACTTGTCGACCTGGATCGCCCACGCGGTCACGCCACCCTGGACGTGCACGGCAGAGGAGAAGCCTGCGCCCTTCAGCGTGGCGAGCGCGTCGGCCGAGCGCACCCCGGACTTGCAGTAGACGACCACCCGACGGTGCTGCGGCAGTTCGGAGAGATGCGCGGGCAGGTCCCCCTTGGGGATCAGGCGCGCGCCGGGGATCCGGACGATCTCCCACTCGGCCGGCTCACGGACGTCGACGAGCTCGATCGGCTCGCCGGCATCCAGCCAGCTCTTGAGCTCGCCCGCGGTGATCGTCGAGCCGGCGGCGGCCAACTGCGCCTCCTCCGAGACCGCCCCGCAGAACGCCTCGTAGTCGATCAGCTCGGTGATCGTCGGGTTCTTCCCGCACAACGGGCACTCCGGGTCCTTGCGGACCTTGATCGACCGATAGGTCATCTCCAGGGCGTCATACACCATCAGCCGACCGACCAGCGGATCACCGACCCCGGTCAGCACCTTGATGGCCTCGGTGGTCTGGATGGAGGCGATGGAGGCGCACAGCACACCCAGCACCCCGCCCTCGGCGCAGGAGGGGACCATGCCGGGAGGAGGCGGCTCCGGGTAGAGGCAGCGGTAGCACGGTCCGTGCTCGGCCCAGAAGACGCTGGCCTGACCGTCGAAGCGGTAGATCGAACCCCAGACGTAGGGCTTGCCGAGCAGCACCGCGGCGTCGTTGACCAGGTAACGGGTGGCGAAGTTGTCCGTGCCGTCGACGATGAGGTCGTACCCGCTGAAGATCTCCATGACGTTGGAGGCGTCCAGCCGGGTCTCGTGCAGGACGACGTTCACGTACGGGTTGATGTTGCGAACCGAGTCACGGGCCGACTCCGCCTTCGAGCGGCCGACGTCGGACTGGCCGTGGATGATCTGACGCTGCAGGTTCGACTCGTCAACGGTGTCGAACTCGACGATGCCTAGCGTCCCGACGCCGGCGGCGGCCAGGTACATCAGCGTCGGCGAGCCGAGGCCACCGGCACCGACCGCCAGCACCCTGGCGTTCTTCAGCCGCTTCTGGCCGTCCATGGCGACATCCGGAATGATCAGATGCCGAGAGTACCGGCGGATCTCGTCGACGGTCAGCCCCTCGGCGGGGTCGACCAGGGGCGGAAGGGACACGCTTGCTCCTCGCGTTCGGTGTCGTCCTTCGACGATGCCACAGCGCGACGCGGCGTCGCCGGATTTGGGCCATCCGCCGGGAGGTCCCTCATCACGGGTACACGTCGGACATCGCGACGGCCGGCCCTCTGGTGCAGCGCACGGCGCCCCCGGAGTGTTCCCGCGGCTGCCACGGGTAGACCTCTTCCTACCCACCGCACATACAGTGAGGAGTGAGTGCAGTGTCCTTCACTGACAAGGTCAGGAACAAGATGCAGGAGCTCCGCGGGCGGACCAAGGAACAGGCCGGCAAGGCCACCGAGAACCGGGACCTGCAGGCGGAGGGCCGGGGAGAACGCGGCGTCGCCGACCTCAAGAACGCCGGGGAGAAGGCGAAGGAGGCCTTCCGTCACTGACCGCCCCTGTCGTTGACCGCCTTCCGTCACTGACCGCCCGGTATCCACCGGCCCCCGCCACCACCTGCCCCCGGCTCCCGCGCCGGGACCGCTCCTCAGGTCGGTCGTGGGGAACCGCTCCTCAGGCGGATCGCCGCGTCGGGGGCGTCTTCGAGGTCGGCGTCCTCGGGGCCGTCTTCGGGGCCGTCCTCGAGGAGGTGGCCTTGGCCGCGGAGGTCTTGGCCGCGGAGGCCTTGGCCGCGGAGGTCTTCGCGGGCGGCGTCTTCGTGGCGGCGTTCGTCTTCGCGGTGCTCCTCGTCGAGGACGGCGTCTTCCGGGCGGTCGACCGCGTACCCGGGGCCGACGAGGCACCCTTGACCGAGGAGGTACGGCCGCCCCGCCGTCCGTCGGACGCCTTGTCGTCGGACGCCTTGTCGTCGGACGCCTTGTCGTCGGGCCCCTCGTCGGTGACCCCGGCCGCCGCGGGCCCCGCGTCACCATCTGCCACAGCCGCACCACCTGCCACAGCCGCACCACCTGCCACAGCCGCTTCGCCGGGCCGTCCAGCGCGGGCGGCGGCTATGCTCGCGCGCAGCGCCGCCATGAGGTCGCCGACCGCCTCGCTGGCCGGCCCGCCCGGCGAAGCCACAACCTCGCGGCCGGCGACCTTCGCATCGATCACGGCCTGCAGGGCCTCACGGTAGTTGTCGGTGTACCTGGTGGGGTCGAAGTCGGCTGCCAGGGTGTGGATGAGCGAGGCAGCCACCGACAGCTCCTGCGGGCGTACCGCGACGTCCTCCTCAAGGAACGGAAAGTCCGGTTGCCGCACCTCGTCCGGCCAGACCATGGTCTCCAGGACGAAGACGCCGCCGCGCACCCGGAGCGTCGCGAGCTGCTCGCGTTGCCGCAGGGCTATCTTCACCAACGCGACACGGCCCGATGCGGCCAGCGCGTCGCGAAGGAGAACGTAGGGTTTGGCGCCGGTGCGGTCGGGCTCGACGTAGTAGCTCTTCGCGAAGTAGATCGGGTCGACCTGCTCCAACGGGACGAACTCCAGCACGTCGATCGCCCGGGAGGTGGACAGCGGGAGATTCGCGAAGTCCTCGTCGGTGAGTACGACGGTCTCCCCATCCGGCAGCTCGTAGCCCTTGGCAATGTCGGCGTAGTTGACCTCGTCCCCGTCGGCCTCCGCCACTCTCCGGTATCGGATACGGGACCCATCCGACCGTCTAACCTGGTGAAACGCGACATCCCGTTCCTGGGTCGCCGAGTAGAGCCTCACCGGGATGGACACCAGGCCGAAGGAGATCACGCCCTTCCAGGTCGCACGCATGTTCGCCCCTCACGTCACGTACCCCTATGGTGTCCCACCGGAAGCCCACGAGTAAGCCAGACAGGCGAAAAGCTTGAACCTATCAACAGGTGAAGATCTCCAGGACGCCAGCCGCCCTGGAGACACACCGGAGAACGCCGACGACCGGCGGGGGATATATGTGCAGGAGGGCGGAACGTACCCAGGACGGGAAGCCTGGTGCGAGCGGGACACGGAGCCGGGAACGGCGCGGGAGCGGGGGGTGGGATGAGTGACGGACGCCACCGCCACGTCCGTGACGAGGCCGGCCCGGCCGATGGCGCGTGAGGGCCACCCGTTCCGGGCACATCGCGATCCGGACCCCGGACAGGTTCGGATCGTCCATTTCCGGCGCCCGCCCCAGCGGGTCGCCATAACGATGAGCGCAGGAGGACGTCCCCATGGGAGCACCCACCGACCTTCCGGCATCCGATCTTCCGATCGAGGCGCCCGACGCCGACGCCGTCGAGCAGGCCCGGGAGATACGTCCGGCCGGCCCGGCGCCGCGCTGGCTACCTTCGGCGCCACCCGTCGAGGCCGACGAGTACGACGTCGTCGAGCAGAGCATCGTGGTCGAGACCGACGAGGACGACGACTACCGCTGACCCGACCACCAGCGACCCGACTACCAACGACCCGACCACCAGCGACCCGACCACCAACGACCCGACCACCAGCGACCCAGCGCCACCCCGCGCGAGCGACGAGCAGGCCGGCTGGTTTCGTTTCGACGAACGCCGGCCGGTCGGACCCCGCGGGTACTGTTGACCGCATCAACCAGGAGGTGCGCCATCAGCCAGGAGGTGCGCCGGTGACCGCCGAGCCAGCCCCGCCCGACGCACGACCGGGCAGGGCTCCCCGGCTCCCCCGCACCGCGCGCCGCTTCCAGCTTCTGGGAGCCGCCCGCGAGGTCTTCGTCGCCCAGGGCTACCACGCAGCGGCGATGGACGAGATCGCCGAGCGGGCCGGCGTCAGCAAACCGGTGCTGTACCAGCACTTCCCCGGCAAGCTCGAGCTCTATCTCGCGCTGCTCGACGAGCACGCCACCCAGCTGGTGACGAGCGTCCAGGACGCGCTCGCCTCCACCTCGGACAACCACGCGCGCATCGCCCGGTCCATCCGAGCGTACTTCGACTTCGTCAACGACCCCTCTGGGGCACACCAGCTCGTGCTGGAGTCGGACCTGCGCAACGAGCCCGCGGTCCGCCAGCGCATCGAGACCGCCTTCGCCCAGTGCGTGCGGGCCATCGCCGCGACGATCGTCGCCGACACCGGGCTGCCCCAGGACGAGGCCGACCTGCTCGCGGTCGGGCTGGTTGGGCTGGCCGAGACGGCGTCGCGCTGGTGGCTGGTCCGCGGTGCCACCGTGGAAAAGGAACGGGCCATCGAGTCGATGGTGGAGCTGGCCTGGCGCGGCATCGGCGGCTACCCCCGCCAGGAGCACCGGGATGCCGCGCGCACGAACACGGAGCCGCACGAGGAGGTCCCCCCCGCCGGCTGACGTCGTCCGGCACATCGGGTGTAACGGGCGCGCCGGGTGTAACGGGTGTAACGGGTGTAACGGGTGTAACGGGTGTAACGGGTGTAACGGGCGCATCGGGCAAGCGTTTGCCGGGTGAGCGGATGTGCCCGGAGCGAACACGCCGCCCCTGCCGCGGTGGAGAAGTCCCGGAAGCCATAGTGTGGGCGGTGATCCAAGATCGGCGGCGCTCGTCCGCCGACGGTAGGTCCGACGAAGGCGGAGGTCATCGGGTGGAGGTCAAGATCGGCGTCCGGCAGGTCAGTCGGGAGCTGGTGCTGGAGAGCAGCCAGTCCCCGGAGGCTGTCGCCGCGCTGGTGAATGAGGCGGTCAAGGCCGACAACGGGGTGCTGACCCTCGTCGACGACAAGGGCCGGCAGGTGATAATGCCGATCGCGTCGCTGGCCTATGTGGAGATCGCCGCGACCACGACTCGACGGGTGGGCTTCGGCGCCGTCTAGGTCCCGGCCGACCACCGGCAGCGGTCCGCCGGCCGGCCCGCCGGGGAGCCGACCGGCGTCGCCGCGCCGGTCGGCGGGCCCGGATCAGGCGGACAGGCCCAGTGCCGCCATCCGCCGGCCATGCGCCGCCATGATGCGGTTGAAGATCGCCGCCAGCGCCTCCAGGTCGCCAACCCCGACCAACAGCCCGGTGAGCGCGTCGCGATCGACCCCGACCCGCTGGGCCTGCGTGAGCGCCTCACCGACGAGCCGACGGGCCCACAGCGCCAGCCGCCCGGCCACCGTCGGGTTGGCGCTGATCGCCGCGCGCACCCGCTCGACCGCGAAGGCTGCGTGCCCGGTGTCGTCGAGCACCTTCAGAACCAGTTCGCGTGACGGTGACGGAAGCCGCGCCGCGATCTCGCGATAGAAGTCCGCCGCGATGTTGTCCCCCACGTAGGCCTTCACGAGGCTCTCCAGCCAGTCGGCCGGGGCGGTCGAGTTGTGGAAGGCGGTCAGTGGCGCGATGAACGGGGCCATCGCGAGCTCCCGGTCGACGCCGAGCCGGTCCAGCTCGTCGCTGATGGCCTGGAAATGGGCGAACTCGGCGGCGGCCATCTTCGCCAGGGCGATCTTGTCGGCAACGGTCGGTGACATCCGCGCGTCGGTGGCCATGCGCTCGAAGGCGGTCAGCTCGCCGTAGGCGAGCAGGCCCAGCAGATCCACGGTCGCCTGGTCCACGGTCGCCTGGTCCACGGTCGCCTGGTCCACGGTCGGTGCGGGTCCGGCATCCGGGGACGGGGGCACCCGATTGTCAGAGTCACCTACCTGACCGGGGGCGGTGATGGCGATGGGTGTCGCCGGGCCGGTCGGGGTCCGTGTCGTCTGTGCCACAGGCGCGATTCTGACACCCGCCGCAGTCGCTGTCGGCAAACACTCCTGCCAAGGAGCCCCCACCCGGGGTTACACCGGCTATGCTGGGGGCAGCCAGGGGTCGTTATGTCACCTCGGCCGCCGTGTAGCAGGCGTCGCCTCGTCACCTGTGCACCCAGAGTTGCCATCGAGGGCACCGGGGCACATGGATTTTCGGGTCGCGGGCGCCGCGCGGCTCACCGCGAGCGGGTTCAGCGTAGACACCGCTCAGAGAAGACCAGGAGCGTCCCGCTGTCCGTCACAGCTGAAGTACCCACAGATGATCTGACTCCCTACGAGCCACAAACCACCCCCTCCACCCCCGGGTCCCCGGCGGCACCGACCTTCGCGGAGCTCGGCGTGCGCGCCGAGACCGTCTCGGCCCTGACCGAAGCGGGCATCGTGCACGCTTTCCCCATCCAGGAGTTGACGCTTCCACTCGCCCTGGCCCGCAACGACATCATCGGGCAGGCCCGCACCGGCACCGGCAAGACCCTCGCGTTCGGCGTCCCGGTGGTGCAGACGGTGCTGGCGGCCAAGGAGGGTGCCGACGGCCGTCCGCAGGCCCTCGTCGTGGTGCCCACCCGTGAGCTGTGCGTCCAGGTGACCGCGGACGTCACCCGCGCCGGCGCCCGCCGTGGCCTGCGGGTGCTGTCCGTCTACGGCGGGCGTGCCTACGAGCCGCAGCTGTCCGCGCTGCGCGCCGGGGTCGACATCGTCGTCGGCACGCCCGGCCGCCTGCTGGATCTCGCCCGCCAGCACGTGCTCGACCTGGCCGGCGTCGGCACCCTGGTGCTCGACGAGGCCGACGAGATGCTCGACCTCGGCTTCCTGCCGGACGTCGAGCGCATCATGTCGCAGCTGCCGACCGAGCGGCAGACGATGCTGTTCTCCGCGACCATGCCCGGCCCGGTCATCTCCCTGGCCCGGCGGTTCATGAAACGGCCCGTGCACGTCCGCGCGGAACAGCCGGATGAGGGGCGCACGGTCCCGACCACCCGTCAGCACGTCTTCCGCGCCCACGCGCTGGACAAGATGGAGGTGCTGGCCCGGGTCCTGCAGGCCGGCGGCCGGGGGCTCGCCATGGTGTTCGTGCGGACCAGGCGCACCGCGGACAAGGTCGCCGAGGACCTCGCCAAGCGCGGCTTCGCGGCCGCGGCGGTGCACGGCGACCTGGGCCAGGGCCAGCGCGAGCAGGCGCTGCGCGCCTTCCGCTCCGGCAAGGTCGACGTCCTGGTCGCCACCGACGTGGCCGCCCGGGGCATCGACATCAACGGTGTCACCCACGTGGTCAACTACCAGTGCCCCGAAGACGAGAACGTCTATCTGCACCGCATCGGCCGCACCGGTCGGGCGGGCGAGAGCGGGGTGGCCATCACCTTCGTCGACTGGGACGACCTGCCGCGGTGGACGCTCGTCAACAAGGCGCTCGCCCTGCCGTTCGATGGCCCGGTGGAAACCTATTCCACCTCCCCCCACCTGTACGAGGCGCTCGGCATCCCGGCGGGCGCGAAGGGCACCCTGCCGCACGCGGCGCGGACCCGCGCCGGGCTCGCGGCCGAGGACATCGAGGATCTCGGGCAGTCCGGTCGCGGCGGGCGCCGCGGCTCGCGGACCGGGCGTGACCAGGACCGTTCCGAGCCGGCGGCGGTGCCGACCCGGACTCGCGCCCGTCGGCGCACCCGCGGCGGTGGTGCGGCGGCCGCGGGTGCGGGGCTGGCCATCGCCGCGGACCCGGCGGACCCGGCGGACCCGGTCGACGAGGACGGCCGGAAGGCCGGCGCACCCGTGGTGGACGGTGCCGGGCAGACCGGGCTGGTCGAGTTCACCGGGACCGCCCCGCTCACCGACACGGACACCGACACCGCCCGCGTCGTCTCCGCCCTGGCCTCGGAGACGGGCGTCGAGGCCGAGGAGTCGCCGCGCCGCCGGCGCCGGCGGCGCGGCAACCGTGGCCGCGGCACGGGCACGATGCGGGAGGCCGGCGACGGCACCGAGGCCGACGCCGACGCGCCACCCCGAGCCGAGTCGGCCTGACACCCCGGCCCCCGGCCCCGCATACCCGCGGGGGTCGCCGGTCCGCGGGGGTCGTCAGCCCGCGGGCCGAAAATGCAGGCCCAGCCGGACCCAGCTCAGCCGCCGGCACGAGGGACAGCGCACCAAGGAGGGATGCCGGAGCCGGACCAGCGGTAGATGGACGCTCGGCGTCAGGACGCGCAGCGCGTGCCAGGCGCCGAGGGAGCTGGTCTGCCCGCATCGGGAGCAGTTGACGGTCAGGCTGGTGTTCGGCGGTGTCACGGGGCGGACGCCGCTGTACAACGCACGCTTTCCATGCGCGTCGCGACCCACCGTTGATCTCGCGCGAACCGGAGTGACCAGGGGAGACCGGGCGCCACGCGGACGCAGCCGGTCGAACCCGGCCGTCGCCCGGTCCTGCGCCTGCCTCCCGCCCGGCACCCGGCCGGGTGTCCGCCCGAGCTCGTTCACCGTCGGCTCACACCCGCACCTCTCCGGTGCAGGTCGGTTCGCCGACCTGCACCGGAGGGCGGGAATGGTCCCGCATGCCCGCGGGTTGGCCGTCCCCCTCCCGAGGGCGTTGCCGCCGACCGGGCGAGGTGGCCCCCGGGCCGTCAACGGTTTCGGCGGCCTGTCCAACCGCGGTTCCGGCAGGGTCAGCGATGCCAGCGATGCCAGCGATGCCGGCAGCCGTGCCCACCCCCGCAACCCCGGCGATGGCACGGGCATGCGACCGGTAGGCCTCGGCCCCCTTGGAGCGCCGTGCGGTCGTCAGGATGGACCGCCCCGTTCCCGGCGCCTCGGCGAAGCGCACCGAGCGGGCTACCGGCGGCGCCAGCACCGCGATGTCGTACCGGGCGGAGACGTCGGCGAGCACCGCCCGGCAGTGCGCCGTGCGACCGTCGAACAAGGTCGGCAGCACGCCGCGGACCCGCAGGCCGGGATTGGTCAGCCGCTGCACGTCGTGCACCGTGTCCAACAGCTGGCCGACGCCGCGGTGGGACAACGTCTCGCACTGCAGCGGCACGATGACCTCGTCCGCCGCCGTCAACCCGTTGATGGTGAGCACGCCCAGGGAGGGCGGGCAGTCGATGAGGATGAAGTCGTACTCGTCGACGATCTCGGCGAGGGCGAGCCGCAGCGCGTGCTCCCGCCCGGTGCGTGACAGCAGTACCGCCTCGCAACCCGCCAGCTCGATGGTCGCGGGCAGCAGATCGGTGCCGTCCGGTGTCCTGGTGATGATGATGCCGGCGGACAACCGTCCCAACAGGACGTCGTGCACCGACAGTTCGAGGGCATCCGGATCCAGCCCGAGCGAAAAGGTCAGACATGCCTGTGGGTCGAGATCGACCAGCAGGACCCGACGGTCCAGCTCGCACAGCGCGGCACCGAGACTCGACACGGAGGTCGTCTTGGCAACGCCGCCCTTCTGATTCGCAACAGCGAGTACTCGGGCCACACCGATCAGTGTGGGGGCGTGACCGATCCGTCACAACACTTGACGAGCGAAAATCTCGACGCGCCCCCGAGGCCACTCCGCAATCACCCTAAGTCGGACACCGACCAGCCATCCGCAACCCCGGTGGATCCCGGGGTACCACTCGTCTCATCCGGTGTGCGCCGCCGGGCGCGGGTCAGTTCGAGGCGGGGGCGGCGGTCTGCACCACCTCGAACGACCACAGCGTGGCCGCGGTGGCCGCGGGGGCACCCTGCCCCCCCGCCGGGGCCCCGTGGCCCGCCGGAGCGCCCTGACCGGCCGCGGTCTGCTCCGCGGCCTGCCGGTGGCCCTCACCGAACGCCTGCGAGGACTGCCACTTCTGGAAGTCCTCCTCGCTACGCCAACGGGTGTAGACGAGGTAGGTGTCCGTGCCCTCGATCGGGCGCAGCAGCTCGAACCATTCAAACCCGTCGGCCTGCTCCACCATCCCGGCGCGGCCGGCGAACCGCTTCTCCAGGGTGTCTCGCAGCTCTGCGGGCACGGTCAACACGTTGATCTTGACAACGCTCATGTCTTCAACCGTAGTGCGCGGGATCCATCACCGCACCGCTAGAGTCCCCCGACGTGCCAGGTCTTCCCCGTGTCGCCGTCCTCGGTCTCGATGCCGCCGGAGCCGCCGCGACAATCACACTCGCCGACGGTGGGCTGACCGTCACCGCGTTCTCCGAGGGCCCCGCGCCGCCGCCGTCCCTCGCCGAACTCGCCACGCACGATCTGACTGATCGTGTCGTCGCCGTGACTCCCGCTACGTTGCGCCTGGTCGGAGCCGCCGCGCTCGGTCCGCCTTTTGAGGTGCATGGCGCTCCCCAGCCGGATGGCGAAGCCCACCCGCTCGGCGTTTTCGAGGCCGTGGTGCTCACCGGCCCGGCGGCGCGGCTAGGTCCGGCCGGGACGGGCTCGGCCCGTTTCGGCGAGGTCTTCGATCTCGAGGTTCCCTGGCTGTTCCATGTCGCGGGTCCCGCGCGGCTCGCGGCCGCCCAGGCCCGGTGGATCGGGGAATACCTGCGCGGGCGGTACGCGCCGCCGTCGCCCGATGAGATGGCCGCTCGCCCGCGACTGGCCGGCCGATCGCTGCGCGGCGGGACACACGGTCAGCTGACAGCGCTGGACCGGGAGCTGCACGCGGGGCATACCCGGGCGGCCGAAGCCGGCTACCCGATGCCCCAGCCGCCTGGGACAGGCCTCAACCCGGGGTAGCCGGGGTAGCCGCCGGGGTGAGACGGGCAAGCCGCCGCGCCGCGGCCTCCAGGGTCGTGAGCTTCTTGGGGAAGCCGAACCGGATGATGTGGCGGCCGTCCGCCGGGTCCGCGAAGAACGACGAGCCGGGAACGGTGGCGACCCCGATCCCGGTGGCCAGCCGGCGAGCGAAGGCCACGTCGTCACCGGCCGGGTCGAGCGCGCGGGTGTCGCACATCACGTAGTACGCCCCGTCCGGTTCCCGGAAGGTGAAGCCGGTCCGGGCGAGGGCCGCGCAGAGCAGGTCCCGCCGTTCCCGGTACTGCCGGGCGAGATCGACGTAGTACGTCTGCGGCAGGTTCATCGCCGCCACCCCGCCGGCCTGCAACGGTGCCGCCGCCCCGACGGTGAGGAAGTCGTGCACCTTGCGGATCGCCGAGGTGTAGGCGGCGGGCGCGATCGTCCAGCCGACCCGCCAGCCGGTCACCGCGTAGGTCTTGGACAGCGCATTGATGGTGACGGTGCGGTCCTCCAACCCGGGAACGGTGGCCGGCGGGATGTGGCCGCCCGGGCCCAGGTAATGGATGTGCTCGTAGATCTCGTCGGTGAACACGAGCGCGTCGTGGCGCTGGCAGAGCTCGGCGACGAGGTCCAATTCGGCGCGGCGCAGCACCTTGCCGGTCGGGTTGTGCGGGGTGTTCAGCACGATGGCGCGGGTGCGGTCGGAGAACGCCGCACGCAGCTCCGCCTCGTCGATCGTCCAGTCCGGGGCATGCAGGCGGACGAGCTTCGGCCGGGCGCCGGAGAGGATCGCGTCCGGGCCGTAGTTCTCGTAGAACGGCTCGAACATGATCACTTCGTCGCCGGGGTCGACCAGCGCAAGCATCGCCGCGATCATCGCCTCGGTGGAGCCGCAGGTCACACAGATCTCGGTGTCGGGGTCGACCGACCAGCCCGGGTAGGTTCCGGCCACCTTCGCGGCAACGGCGGCGCGGAACTCCGCGGCTCCCCACGTGATGGCGTACTGGTTCACGTCCGCGTCGATGGCGGCCTTGGCCGCCTCCTTGAGCTGCGGCGGGCAGGCGAAGTCGGGGAAGCCCTGCGCGAGGTTCACGGCGTCGTGCGCGAGAGCGAGCCGGGTCATCTCCCGGATCACCGATTCGGTGAAGGTCGCGGCCTTCGCGGAGACCCGCGGCCGGGCGGGCGTGGCGGTCTGGTCGGGCACCGTCTCATGATGACGCCTCTCCCGGCCCGGTGTCCGGCGCCCCGGTGTCCGGGCCGACCCGGTGTCCGGGCCGACCCGGTGTCCGGGCCGACCCGCCGGTCGCCGGCGCCCTGGTACGCCGATGCCTCAGTCCTCGTCGCCCTCGTCGCCGAGGGCGTCCCAGGGCTGGCGTTCGGGGCCGGCCGCCTGCCCCTCGGGGCAGTGGCTGCGGAAATCGCACCACGAGCACAGGGGGCCGGGGCTCGGCGGAAACGCCCGTTGCGGATCCTCACCCGCCCGCAGGGCCTCCGTCGCGCGCACGGCGTCCGCCGCGACCGACTCCGCCCGCCGCACGTGCCGGGCGATGCTCGCCTCGGTGTGCTCGGCGGCCGCGACCCGCCCACTGGGCACGTGGTGCAGCTCGACCCGCCGGCATGGTTGGCGCAGCATCCGCCCGGCGGCCAGGGCGTAGAGCGCGAGCGCCGGGGACGATCGCGCATCGTCGTCGGTGACCGGCCGGCGTCCGGTCTTGTAGTCGACGACGACCAGCTCCCCGTCCCGGTCGTCGAGACGGTCCACCCGTCCGGAGAAGGCCAGCGCCTCGGTACGGGCCGCGACCGAACGCTCGACCCCGCGCGGCTCGGCCGCCGGATCGAGGTGCGCGACATAGTCATGCGCCATCCGCGCGCCGCGCTCGCGCCACCGGTACGACTGCTCACCGTCCCGGAAACCCTCGTCGACCCACAGCAACCGCAACAGCGCCGCGGCCCGCTGTGGGACCCGTTGCTCGATCGGCCCCCCTCCCACCAGCGTCGCAGCGCGTTGTGCACGCTGACGCCGAAGGAGGTGTGCGCCCAGGGCGGCCCCTTGGGCGGCCGCGGCCGGTCCAGATACGTCATCCGGTACCGGCGGGGGCAGTCCTCGAAGGCCGCCAGCCGCGACGGCGTGCAGGAAAAAAGCCGGCGGGGCAGGCCGGTGAGCTCCAGTTGCGCCATCACTCACTCTATAGTCTCTACCGGCCTCGCCTCGGTTACCGGACGCCCGCTCGGGCGGCGCCGCCCGAGTCAAGGCGAGGGGTTAATCAAGGCGAGGGGTTAATCAAGGCGAGGGATTAGTCGGGGTGGGGGTTACCCAAGAGCCAGGGTGGAGGGTACCCAAGAGATCAGGCTCCTGGACGAATCGGCGCGCGGCTGGCATGCTCTTGCCATGCAGTGCAGTCGACTCACGTGCCGCCGACTCGCATGTCACGGCACGTCGCTACGGCTGTTTTATGGGGACCGGGCACGGTCCCCGCTCCGCCGCTGATCTCACGCGGCACAAGCGCCAGACCCAGGCCCGGTCCGCCTCCGGGTTGTCTCGGCCTGGGGTGCGCCGGGCCTCCGACCGAAAGGCCCACTTGTGGAGAACGTCGTCGACGCCCCCAGCACCGCGCCGGCCATCGCCTCGATCGACGAGGGACGACAGCTCATCGATGACATCGATGCTCAGCTGCGTGATCTCGTCGCGACCCGGCGGGATCTGTCCCAGCAGATCCAAGCGCTGCGCTCGGCCGAGGGCGGGCCTCGCATCCAGCACGCCCGGGAGAACGAGATCATCGCGATCTGGGCGGACAAGCTGGGGCCTCGTGGGGTCGAGATCGCGATGGCGGTGCTGACGCTCTGCCGCGGTACCGTGCGGTAGGCACCCGGGTATCCGCCGGTGCGGCGCGCGGCCGCCGTTCGCACCAGCCCGCCGCACCGGCCCGATCATCACGGCGGACGTAACGAACGCTCGCCCCCCCGCCGCCGTCGGCGTTCCCGGTCGCGGTCCTTCGCCCGGTCACCGTCCGGCCCCTCCAGCTCCGCGAGCAACCCCCGCAGCTCCGAACGCAGAAAGTCCCGGGTGGCGAGCTCGCCGATCGTGATGCGCATCGCGGCCAGTTCGCGGGCGAGGTATTCGGTGTCCTCGCGGTTACGGATGGTCTGCTCGCGGTCCTGGGCGAGGTTCGCGCGGTCCCGGTCATCCTGGCGGTTCTGCGCCAACAGGATGAGCGGTGCCGCGTACGCGGCCTGCAGCGACAGGACCAACGTCAGAAAGATGAACGGGAAATTGTCGAACCGGACGGACTGCGGGGCGATGATGTTGTAAGCGACCCACAGCACAATCACGACGCTCTGCGCAACGAGGTACCGGGCCGTGCCGATGAAACGCGCCACCCGCTCCGCGATCCGCCCGAAGGCGTCCGGCTCGTAGGCGGAGCGCAGGGCGGACCGCCGGGACAGCCGCGGCTGATCGAGGCGGGCGCCTCGCGGCCGGCGGCGTCCCAGACCTCCCAGACCTCCCAGACGTCCCAGACCTCCCAGACCTCCCAGACGTCTCATGAGGCGGCCGGGGAGCTGCCCGCCTCACCGCGGGAGCCTGGTTCCACGTCGCCCGCGGCGGGCGGAGTCAGTGCCCCGGGGGTCGCCCGCGCATCCACGTCCGCGTCGAGCTGTCGCTCCCGCCAGTTCGCGGGAAGCAGGTGGTCGAGCACGTCGTCGACGGTGACGACGCCGACGAGCCGGCCGGCGCGGTCGAGAACCGGTGCCGCCACCAGGTTGTAGGACGCCAGATGACGGGTGACCTCGGCCAGCGGGGTCTCCGGCCGCAGCGAGGCGATGTCGACGTCGATCACGCCACCGACCAGGGTCGCCGGCGGCTCACGCAGCAGCCGCTGGAAGTGGGCGAGACCGAGGTAGCGGCCGGTGGGCGTCTCGTAGGGCGGACGCACCACGTAGACCTGCGCGGCGAGCGCCGGGGAAAGCTCGGGTTCGCGGATGCGGGCCAGCGCCTCGGCGACCGTCGCGTTCGGGGCGAGCACGACCGGCTCGCTGGTCATCATGCCGCCGGCCGTGTCGTCGGCGTAGAGCAGCAGACGGCGCACGCCGGCGGCCTCGTCGGGCTCCATCAGCCGCAGGAGACGCTCCGCGTCGTCGGCGGGCAGCTCGCCCAGCAGGTCCGCCGCGTCGTCGGGGCCCATCGCCTCCAGCACGTCGGCGGCCCGCTCGTCGGCGAGTCCCCCGAGCAGCTCGACCTGCTCGTCCTCCGGCAGCTCCTCGAGGACGTCGGCAAGCCGCTCGTCGTCAAGGGCGGCGGCGACCTCCGCGCGCCGTTTCTCGGACAGGTCATGCAGCAGCGACGCGAGGTCGGCGGGCCGCAGCTTCTCGAACGCAGCGAGCAGGTTCGCGGCCCCCTGCCCCTCCTCGGGCAGCGAGAAGCCGGTGACCTCGTCCCAGGCAACCGTCTTCACCTCGCCGCGCCGGCCCCGGCCGACCCGCACCGCCACCTGGTCGAGCACCCAGTCGCCGCCGCGGACCAGTTCGATCGCGGCGTCGACGACGGTCACCTCGACACCGGACGAGATGAGCGTCACCCGCCGGTCGAGCAGCTCGCCGAGCACCCGGGTCTCGTTCGGGCGCTGTTGGAAACGCCGCCAGCTCAGCCGGGCCGAGGACAGCACCACCGCGCCCGACTCCACCCCGGTGACCCGGCTCATCGGCACGAAGATCGGTCGGCGTTGGACCTCGACGGCCAGGCCCAGGACGCGGGGCGGCTCATGCCCGAGTCGCAGCGTCGCGATCACATCGCGCACCCTGCCGACCTGGTCGCCGTTCGGGTCCAGGACGAGCAGGCCCGCCAGCCGGCGGCAGTAGACGCGGGACGGGGCCGGGCGGGAGACCATGCCCATCACCGGGCGATGCCTGCGAAGTGCAACACACCGGCCCACGACGGCGCTGCAGACCTGTTCACGGCCGGAGGTTACCCGGCCCGGGACATCCCACAACCCGGAGAGGTCGGCCGGATCAACACCGTCGCGCGGGCCGCCGGCAAACCGCCCGGCGTTCCGGGGCCGGGGATCGGCCTACAGGCACTGCCTACAGGTACTGCCTCGACGGATTGACCATGGCGCGGACGGTCTTGCCGTCATGGAACTCCCCGATCGCCGTCATCGACCAGGTGGGAGCCCCGCGATCGCGCTGCACCCGGCACATCACCAGTCCGGTGGACGGCTTGGAGTCGGACAGGTCGAACCGGACAAGCTCCTGCCCGGTGAGATCGTCATACAACCGGCAGTAGGCGTTACGCACCTCGACGAAGGTCTGTCCCTGGAAACTGTTCACCGTGAAGATCAGGGTGACGACGTTCCCCGGCAGGGCACCGAGATCGACCAAGATTGTCTCGTCGTCCCCTTCGCCATGGCCGGTCAGGTTGTCCCCGGAGTGGCGCACGGCTCCCCGGGCGCCTTTCTTGGACATGAACCAGACCTTGTCGACGTCCTTGCCGCGCTCGTCGAACAGGATGCAGGACGCGTCGAGGTCGATCGACTTCCCGTGCTGGGCCGGATCCCACCCAAGGCCCATCCGGACCCGGGTGAGCGGCGGCGCGCCGGTCTTCACCAGCGAGACGCTCTGCCCCTTGGCGAGCGATACCCGCCCCTTGTCCAGGTTCACCCGGCCACCCTGCTGACCGGGCGCTCCCGGCGCGGGAGGCGGCGGACCCCACTGCTGACCACCCGGCTGCGACCCCCACTGCGGGCCCCCCGCCGGGGTCGGCGCGGGCGGCGGACCCCACTGCGGCTGAGCGGGCGGGGGCGGCGGCGGACCCCACTGCTGACCGGGCGGGGGCTGCGGTGTCCCCCACTGCGGCTGACCGGGCGCTCCCGGCGCGGGAGGCGGCGGACCCCACTGCTGACCGCCCGGCTGCGACCCCCAGCGCGGGCCCCCCGCCGGGGTCGGCGCGGGAGGCGGCGGACCCCACTGCCGACCGCCCGGGGGCGTGCCGTACGGTGCCGGGGCTGCCTGCGGGTGGGGCGGGGCCACGGGTGGCTGCACGACCTGCGTCGCGGCCTCGGAGGTGCCGGGGTCGTCGACGGTGATGCCGAAGTCAGTCGCGATGCCGGCCAGCCCCGAGGCGTAGCCTTGGCCGACCGCCCGCACCTTCCAGGTCCCGGCGCGCCGGTAGAGCTCGACGAGAATCAGCGCCGTCTCGCTGCTCAGCCCGGACGGATCGAAGCGGACGAGCTCGGCGCCGCCACGCGCGTCCCGCACCACGATGCTCAGGCCGCGCAGGGCGGCGAAGGTGGCCGGCCCGCTGCCGTCGAGACTCCCGGTGACGACCACCTTGTCCATCTCCGGCGGGACCGCGGCCAACGTGCACTCCAGCGCGGACGGCGGTACGAGACGCACCCCGGGACCCGTCGGCTGGTTGAAAAAGACGAAGTCGTCGTCGGTGCGCACCTTGCCGTGGATGGTCACCAGGATCGCCGCGATGTCCAGCGGACTCGACGAGGCGATCTCGACCCGGACGTCGGTAGTGGGCAACGCGGCGTTGCCGCCCTTGGTCAGCATCTGTGCCATGAACCCCTCCAACGTCGCACCACGATAACTCCCGCACCGGCCACGACGGTTCCCGGGATCACTGCCGACCATACGATCGCAGGTATGGAACAACGTGGCGGGGCATCGGCCTGGTGAGCGACAGCGCGATCCTGCGATCGGTCGAGGAGCATGCGGCGGCGCTCTTCGGACCGGACACCGGTCGGGCCGCGGTCACGTTCCTCGGCACCGACCAGATCGAGGTGCTGCGGTTCGGCCCGGACCAGGCGGGCGTCATCCGCTATCTCACCCTGGGTATGTCCCGGGAGCCGATGACGGCGGCGACGACGACCGTGCGCGACCCCGCCGGCCCGCGGGCCGAACTCGTGCTGTCCCTGCGCGGGCGGCGCGACAGCGTGCTGCGGCGGTTGGCCGTGCTGGCCGCCGTCCCGACGGTCGAGGGCCGTCCGGTGGCTCCCGGGTCCGGCCTGGATCTCGGGGAACCGCTCTGGGACGGCGCACCGTTCACCGCGGTGCTCGTCGGCGAGCCCGGCGGGCTCATCCCCGATCTCGCCACCGGGCTCGCACCTGTCCGCTTTCTCCCCCTGCTTCCGATGACCCCCAACGAGTCCGCCTACAAGCGGGTGCACGGCCCGGACGCGCTGCACCAGCGGTGGCTGGCGGCCGGGACGGATCTGCGCGACCCCGGCCGCCGGGAGGTCCATCTCGGCTGACCCCCGGCGTGGGGGTGATCCGCTGTGAACGGGCCGCGAGTTCATCCGTTTCCACTACTCTCATCCAGTTGTGACCCGTGACGCCGCGGCCGGCTCTCCGCGTTCCCGCCGATTCCCGCGGGCGCCCTCGCCGTCAGCCGCCACCGGCTCGCCGTCAGCCGCCACCGGTCAGACTGGTCGACCGGCCGGCACCGATCCGTCGGCACGCGCCGATCCGGGCACCGGTCCTCGCGCCGCCGCCCGGTCCGGCCACGGGACGAACCCGGGGGCCGATCCACGTCGCCGTGCCGTCCTGCTCGGCGGCCTCGGGCTGGCGGGCGCCGCGCTGGGCGGGGCGAGCCTGGCGGCCTGCGGCGGCTCCGGCGGTTCGATCCCGGCCCCCGCGCCGACCCTGCGGGCACCCACCCCGATCGCGGGCGTCACCGACGGGGTCTTCGGGCTCGGGGTCGCCAGCGGCGACCCGTTGCCGGACGGCGTCATCCTCTGGACCCGGCTCGCGCCGAGGCCGACCGAGGGCGGCGGCATGCCCACGCGGGACATTGAGGTCGACTGGCAGATCGCGACGGACGAGGGTTTCCGCGATGTGGTGCGCGCCGGCACGCAGACCGCGCAGACGGCGTTCGCGCATTCCGTCCACGTCGACGTCCGCGGACTCGCGCCGGAGCGTGACTACTTCTACCGGTTCCGTGCCGGCACCGTGCTCAGTCCAGTCGGCCGGACCCGGACGGCCGCGGCACCTGGGAGGGGACCGGAATCGACCGGCGGTGCCCTGACCTTCGCGCTGGCCTCGTGCCAGGACTTCCAGAACGGGTACTGGCCGGCCCTCGACGGCATCGCCACCGACGCGCCGGACCTCGTCGTCCACGTCGGCGACTACATCTACGAGTACGACCCGAAAAGCAACTACCCGGACCGGCGGCACACCACCCCGCAGCGGCCCGGTCTGGACCAACTCCAGACGCTGGCGGACTACCGCAACCGGTACGGCCAGTACAAGTCCGATCCTGCCCTGCAGGCCGCTCATCACGTGGCCCCCTGGGTCGTCACCTGGGACGATCACGAGGTCGAGAACAACTACGCCGGACTGATCGACGAGGCCGGCGACGCCGGGGAGCAACGGCAGGACCCTGCGGTGTTCGCCCGCCAGCGTGCCGCCGCCTACCAGGCGTACTACGAACACATGCCGATCCGCGCGGAGCTGAATCCGGGATCGCCCGACATGCGGATCTACCGGCGGTTCGTGTTCGGGAACCTGGTGACGTTCAACGTCATGGACACCCGGCAGTACCGGACCCGGCAGCCCGGCGACTCCCCGCAGGGCATCGGGCTCGCATCCCTGGGCCGGGACAACACGGCCGGCACGATGGCCGGCGCCGCCCAGGAACGCTGGTTGCGCGACGGCCTGACCACGTCGCGGACCCGCTGGAACGTCCTCGCCCAGCAGACGATGATGGCCCAGCTGAACGGGCAGCTACCCCTCGGCGAGGGACCACGGCTGGCCAACCTGGATCAGAACGACGGGTACGGCCCCTACCGGACCCGGCTGCTGTCGGAGATCCGCGACAGCGGCGTGCGCAACCCGGTGGTGCTCTCCGGTGACATCCACTGCGCCTGGGTAAACGACCTCCGGGTCGATTTCGACCGGCCCGAGACGCCGGTCGTCGCGACGGAGTTCGTCTGCACCTCGATCAGCTCGGCCTTCTTCCTCGTCAGCGAGGACTTCATCCGGCAGAACAATGCCCGACTCAACCCGCATGTCCGGTATTTTCGCGGTGACCGGCGAGGTTACACGCGCGTTCGCGTCACCCCGGACGAATGGCGCGCGGACATGCGGGTCGTCGCCGACATCGCCCATCGCCACTCGCCCACGTCCACGGATGCCACCTGGGTGGTCGAGAACGGGCGGCCCGGCGCGCGGCCGGCCTGAGAGCGAGCGTGCGGCGGCACGCTCCGGCCCTGCCGGCCCGCACTGCCGGCCCGCGCCCTGCCGGCCGATTTCCACCCGATTCATCGGAAAAGGCGCGGGAATTCGACCACCGGGTGGCCTCACTGGCCTGCGCATCGCGAATAAATCCGAAGAAACTCGACGGTTCTACGGCCAGGACACCGGTCGCCACGTTAGCCTTTCCCCGGCCCGTCCGCCGCTTTCCACACGCCTTCTGGCGCCGCGCGGACGACGAACATCGGGAGCCGAACGTGACGATTCTACACCAACCGAGAGAACCGGGCGGAGCGGCGGATACCGGGACGCAGCCAGCGGATATCGTCGCCGCGCACACCAGGCCACGTACCCCTTTGCTCGGCTATCTGCGGACGACGTCCCACAAGGACATCGCCATCCTGTACGCCGTCACGTCGTTCGGGTTCTTCCTCTTCGCCGGTGTCCTGGCCATCATGATGCGGGCGGAACTCGCCCGCCCGGGGCTGCAGTACTTCTCCAACGAGCAGTACAACCAGTTTTTCACGATGCACGGCACGCTGATGCTGCTCATGTTCGCGACCCCGCTGGCGTTCGCGTTCGCGAACTTCCTCGTGCCGCTGCAGATCGGCGCGCCGGACGTGGCGTTCCCGCGGCTGAACGCGCTGTCCTACTGGTTCTTCCTGTTCGGCAGCCTGACGGTGATCTTTGGGTTCCTGACCCCGAACGGCGCCGCGTCCTTCGGCTGGTTCGCCTACTCGCCGCTGAACAGCAAGGTGTACTCGCCGGGGGCCGGGTCGGACCTGTGGATCGTGGGTCTCGCGGTCTCCGGTGTCGGTACCATCCTCGGCGCCGTCAACATGATCACGACGATCCTGACGATGCGGGCCCCGGGCATGACGATGTTCCGGCTGCCGATCTTCTGCTGGACCTTCCTGGCGACCTCGATCCTCGTGCTGATCGCCTTCCCCGTGCTCGCCGCGGCGCTGCTCGCCCTGGAGGCCGACCGGCGCTTCGGCGCGCACGTGTTCGACGCCGCCAACGGCGGCGCGCTGCTCTGGCAGCACCTGTTCTGGTACTTCGGCCACCCCGAGGTCTACATCATCGCCCTGCCGTTCTTCGGCGTCATCAGCGAGATCCTGCCGGTCTTCTCCCGCAAGCCGCTGTTCGGCTACAAGGGTCTGGTCTTCGCCACCATCGGCATCGCAGCCCTGTCCGTCGTGGTGTGGGCGCACCACATGTTCGTCACCGGCGCGGTGCTACTGCCCTTCTTCGCGCTGATGTCGTTCCTCATCGCGGTACCGACCGGGATCAAGTTCTTCAACTGGATCGGCACGATGTGGCGCGGGCAGCTCACCTTCGAGACGCCGATGCTGTTCGCGATCGGTTTCCTGGTGACCTTCCTGTTCGGTGGTCTGACCGGGGTACTGCTGGCCAGCCCGCCGATCGACTTCCACGTCAGCGACAGCTACTTCGTCGTCGCCCACTTCCACTACGTCGTCTTCGGGACCGTGGTGTTCGCCGCCTACGGCGGCACCTACTTCTGGTTCCCGAAGGTCACGGGCCGGCTGATGAACGACCGGCTCGGGAAGATCCACTTCTGGACGGTCTTCCTCGGCTTCCACACGACGTTTCTGGTGCAGCACTGGCTCGGCGTGCAGGGTATGCCCCGCCGGTACGCCGACTACGGACCGAACGACGGGTTCACCACGCTGAACACGATCTCGTCCGCGGGTTCGTTCCTGCTCGCCCTCTCGACGCTGCCGTTCATCTACAACCTCTGGCACTCCTACCGCAAGGGCCCACTCGCCGTCGTCGACGACCCCTGGGGCTACGGGAACTCGCTGGAATGGGCGACCTCCTGCCCCCCGCCGCGGCACAACTTCCGGACGCTGCCGCGCATCCGCTCCGAACGCCCGGCGTTCGACCTGCACTATCCCCAGGCAGCCGGCCGCATCGACTATCATGCGACCCCCGAGATCACACTGACACCCGAGACCACGCCGAGGCCCGAGACCGCGGACCCGGCCGAATCCACAGCGGCCGAATCCACAGCGGCCGGACCCGACCGCCCGGCGCCGGAATCCGGCTTCAGGACGCCGGAATAACCGGCACGAGCAGCCGCAGGGCACCGGGGCGCACGACGATCTCCGCCGGCAACGACGCCAGCGGATCGCCGTCGGCGTAGACGGCGAAGGGCCGGTCGGCCTCGATGCGCACCCGCCGGGCCCGCAGCACCCGCACGTGCCGGGTGTCGACGTGACGCCCGGAGAACACCCGCGGGAACAGCGCCAGGAACGTCAGGCGGGAGGTGCGCGAGATCAGCAGGACGTCCAGCAGCCCGTCGGCGATGTCCGCCCCGGGGGCGAACCGCATCCCGCCGCCGTAGTACGCCGAGTTCGCCGCCGCAACCGTCCACCCGACCAGGTCCCGAGGCGCGAGGTCGTCCACCGTCACCGTGAAGCGCGCCGGGCGCCAGGCGGCCAGCGCCCGCAGCGCCGCGTAGGTGTAGACCTGCTGGCCGCGCAGGAACCGGGTCCGGTTGGCGATCACCTGGACGTCGGAGTCGTAGCCAACGCTCGCGATCCCGAGAAACGGCCGGCCGCCGACCTCGGGCAGGTCGACCCGGCGTTCCCGGGCGTGCGCAAGCCCGGCCGCGACGCGGCACGGGTCGCGGGGCAGGCCGAGACCACGCACGAAGTCGTTACCGCGCCCGCCGGGGAGCACCGCGAGCACGCCGCCGCAGCGGGCCACCCCCCCTGCCACCGAGCCAGCTAGGCCGTCGCCCCCGAGCGCGACCACGACCCGGCCCTGGGCGGTGGCCGCCGCCGCGAGATCGTCCGCGTGGGCGAGGTCGCGGGTCGGGGTGACCCGGACGTCCCGCGCCCAGCGCGCGAGCTCGACGCGGACGCCGTCGAGCATCCGCATCGCCCGCCCGTGACCCGCGCTCGGGTTGACGATCACGGCCAGCCGGTTGCGGTCGACCTCGGCGGGTTCGACCCGCAGCGGCTGCGGCGCCACCGCACCGAGGCTTCCCCGGGAGGGTGTGCGGGGGGCAGCGGCGTCCGTCATGGTGAGCGAGCTTACGGGCGGGTGCGGCAGGTCCCCCAGCGGCCGGGGATGCGGAGCCGGGGATGCGGAGCCGGGGATGCGGAGCCGGGGATGCGTGACCATGGCGGCTCACCGCCCGGGCAGCGGCCCCGCGGACAGGTGCTGGCTCGATGCACCGAAGAACGACCGCTCGCCGAGCTGCGGATCGTCGCGCAGGTCCCGCAGCACGAGGTGTTCCAGCAGGAGCAGGGCCGCGTCGGCCGGCCAGAGCACCAGCCACAGCCACACCCCCCGGGCCTCCCCGACGAACGCCGCCCGATCGGGGGGTACGACCAGCGGCCACAGCGCCGTGGGATGCCCGGCGGCCTCTACCTTCGCCTCCGGTACGCCGGGCAGCGGTTCGGGATCGGGACCGCTGATGCCCGCGAGCCGGGCGCCGAGTCCCACCCGAGGCGCCTCGGCGACGAGCACCATCTCGGCCGGCCCGCCCAACGGAGAGGGCCCGGCGGCGGCGACTGCCGTGGCACGCGGCCCGGTACGCTCGTCACCGGCCCAGCCGACGCCGCTGACGTACCAGTGGACCGGCATCGGCTGCGGCAACCAGATCGGGACCGTCGAGGTCTTCGACAGCGCGTGGAGCGCCTGTTCCCGCGACGACACGGCGGTGCGGTAGGGACTCACCTCCCCGTGATCGTCGCACCGCCACTGGCTGCTCCACAGATCGGGTGGACGCAGCGGTCCGAGACAGCGCGGGCAGGCCGCAGCAATGGTCACCGGGCGCCTCCTGGCGTAGGTGGAGATGTCGCCGAACATCGGCACTCCGGCACCGGTATGCCCTCGGCTTTCCACCCGCAATCGCCCCACCAGGTTCCCACCCGCAATCGTCCGACCTGGGCAGATATGCCGAACAGCCGGGTGCGCCACCCCTCCGTCACCCCTCCGGGCGGGCCGGGGAGGGAGGCTGACGGCGCGCCGCGAGCTCCGCGAACGCCTCGTCGAGGAGATCGAGGCCAGCCAGCAGCAACGGCTCCTCGATCACCAGCGGTGGCAGCAGCCGGAGCACGTTGCCCCAGGTGCCCGCGGTGAGCACGATCAGGCCGCGACGATGGCAGGCGGCGGCCGCGGCGGCGGTGAGGACCTTGTCCGGGCTGTCGTCGCCGGCGCCCCGGACCAGCTCCAGGGCGACCATCGCGCCCCGCCCCCGGACATCCCCGACGAAGTCGTACCGCTCGCGCAACGCGTGCAGGCGGGGCAGGGCGATCTCGCCGATCCGGCGGGCCCGGCCGGCCAGGTCCTCGGACTCGATGAGGTCGATCGCGGCGAGAGCCGCGGCGCAGGCCGCCGGGTTCCCCCCGTAGGTGCCGCCGAGCCCGCCGACCTGGGGGGCGTCCATGATCTCCGCACGGCCGGTGACGGCCGCGAGCGGCAGGCCGCCGGCGATGCCCTTGGCGGTGGTGATGAGATCCGGGACGACGCCTTCGTGCTCGCAGGCGAACATCGTCCCGGTCCGGGCGAACCCGGTCTGCACCTCGTCCGCGACGAACACGATCCCCGCGACCGTACAGAACTCGGCGAGGCGGGGCAGGAACCCGGTCCCGGGGACGATGAAACCGCCCTCCCCCTGGATCGGCTCGATGACCATCGCGGCGACGGACGCGGCCCCGATCTCGTCCCGCACGAGCTCGATCACCCGCTCGGCGGCCTCCTCCCCACAGCGGTCGGGACCGGTCGGCCAGCGGTAGGGATACGCCAGCGGCATCCGGTAGACCTCGGGCGCGAACGGCCCGAACCCACTCTTGTAGGGCATCGACTTCGCGGTCATCGCCATCGTCAGGTTCGTCCGGCCATGGTAAGCGTGCTCGAAGACGACGACCGCGCCCCGGCCGGTCGCGCTGCGCGCGATCTTGACGGCGTTCTCGACGGCCTCCGCTCCGGAGTTGAACAATGCCGAGCGTTTCTCATGGGTACCCGGCGTCAGCCGGTTCAGCGCCTCACAGACGGCGATATAGCCCTCGTACGGCGTCACCATGAAGCAGGTGTGGGTGAACCGGCCGATCTGCTCGCGCACGGCCTCGACGACCCCGTCCGCAGCGTTGCCGACGCTGACCACCGCGATCCCCGAACCGAAGTCGATGAGCGAGTTGCCGTCCACGTCGACCACGACCCCGCCGCCCGCCGCGTGCGCGTAGACCGGGAGGGTCTCACCGACCCCCCGGGCCACGGCGCCGACGCGGCGCGCGGCGAGTGCCCGGGACCGCGGGCCGGGGATCTCGGTGTGCAGACGCGGCTCCTGGGGCAGCCGCGGGCCGCCGGTGGCGGGCAGGCCGATTCCGGTCGCCGCCGGGTTGGGAATGGTCATCGTCGGCTCCTACCTGATCGTATGCGCGCACGTACCTGTCCACGGCCCGGGCCACGCCGCCGCGCCGCGGCCCTGGTCCGGTCTGGGCCGGGCCGGGCCGGGCCGGCCATCGTCCCCCGCCGCCGGGATCCGGCCGGTGGTCCTCGGGCGGGACCGGGCGCGCCGCAGGCGCCCCGCCCGCGCGGGCGCCTAGAATGAGCTCGATGGTGATGACGACGGCAGGCGGCTCGACGCCAGGCGGCCCGGTGGCCGCCCGCGCCGACCGGTCATCCGCGCGATGAGCGAGCCGACGCCGTTCTGGCTGGCAGGCAAGCCGGCCACCGGGTCGGCGACGACCACCGTTCGGCACCCGTTCGACGGCGCGGAGGTCGCCGTCGTCGCGCAGCCGGACCCCGACCAGGTTGAGACGGCCGTGGCCGCCGCGGCGGCGGTCGCCCCGGCGTTCGCGGCGCTGCCGGCCCACGTCCGCGCCGGCGCGCTCGCCGGCGTGTCGAAGGAGATCGCCCGTCGAGGCGACGAACTGGCCCGTCTCATCACCGCGGAGAGCGGTAAGCCGCTGACCTGGTCGCGTGCCGAGGTGGCCCGGGCAAGCTCCACCTTCCGCTGGGGGGCGGAGGAGGCCCGGCGTTTCGCCGGGGAGCTGACCAGGCTGGACACCGATCCCCCCGGGGAGGGACGGCTCGCGCTCACCCGGCGTTTCCCCCGCGGGCCCGTGCTGGGCATCACCCCCTTCAACTTCCCGCTCAACCTGGTCGCCCACAAGGTGGCGCCGGCGCTGGCGGTCGGCGCGCCGATCATCGTGAAGCCGGCCCCGCGCACGCCGCTGTCGGCGCTGTTCCTCGGCGACCTGCTCGCCGACGCCGGCTTGCCCGAGGGGTCGTGGTCGGTCCTCCCGATCCCCAACGACCGCCTCGGCCCGCTCGTCGCGGACCCTCGGCTGCCCGTGGTGTCCTTCACCGGCTCCGGCCCGGTGGGCTGGTCCATCCGCGACACGGTCCCCCGCAAGCATGTGGTCCTCGAACTCGGCGGGAACGCGGCGGTGCTGGTCGCCGCCGACTACGCGACCCCCGCCGATCTGGCCCGGGCCGCCGGCCGCATCGCCCTGTTCGCCAACTACCAGGCCGGCCAGTCGTGCATCGCCGTGCAGCGGGTCTACGCCGACCGCACGATCGTCGACGAGCTGCTCGCCGAGATCGTCGCCGCCGTGCGGGCGCTGCACGACGGGGATCCGGCCGACCCGGCCACCGACGTGGGGCCGCTGATCGACGTCGCGGCGGCGGAACGGGTCGAGGCGTGGATCACCGAGGCCGTCGAGGCGGGGGCGACACTCGTCTGCGGCGGGACGCGCCACGGCACGAGTCTCAGCCCGGCCGTGCTGACCGGCGTTCCGCCCACCGCCAAGGTGGTGAGCGAGGAGGTCTTCGGCCCGGTGATCGTCGTGGCGGCGGTCGACGGCGTTGACGAGGGCTTCGCCCGGATCAACGACAGCGCCTACGGCCTGCAGGCCGGGGTGTTCACCCACGACCTGGCCACCGCCTTCCGCGCCCACCGGGAGCTCCAGGTCGGGGGGGTCGTCATCGGCGACGTCCCGTCGTACCGGGCCGACCAGATGCCCTACGGCGGGACGAAGGGTTCCGGCATCGGGCGGGAGGGGGTCCGCTCGGCCATGACCGACCTCACCGAGGACCGGGTGCTGGTCCTGACCGGTCTGGACCTGTAGGCCTCCCTGCCGCCCGCCGTCGCCCACCACCACGGCCCGCACCGCCGTCTCACCCCGGCCTGCCGCCCCGGCCTGCCGCCCACATCATCGCCGCGCGGCGAAAAGCTGCCACTATGAAGCATTATGGAGCGGGTGGCCATCGACCTGCACACCCATTCGACCGCCTCGGACGGCCTGGAGTCACCGGAGAACCTCGTCCGGCTCGCAGCCGGGCAGGGCCTGTCGATCCTCGCGCTCACCGACCATGACACCATCGCGGGCATCGGCCGCGCGGCCGCGGCCCTGCCTGCCGGGCTGACCCTGGTGCCGGGCGCCGAGATCTCCTGCCAGGTCGAGGTGGCAGGTGCGTGGGTATCCCTGCACGTGCTGGCCTACCTGTTCGACCCGGCCGAGCCGGCGTTCGCGGCGGCCCGGGCCCGGGTGCGGGAACATCGCGCCACCCGGGCCCGTCGGATGGTCGACCGACTCGCCGCGGACGGGCATCCGGTGCGCTGGGAACGGGTCCTGGAGCTGGCGGCCGGCACGGTGGGCCGCCCCCACATCGCCGCGGTCATGGTCGAGGCCGGGCTGATCCCCGAGGTGGCGGCCGCGTTCAGCAACCGGTGGATCGGCGCGGGCGGACCGTACTGGGTGGGCAAGGAGCAGCCGGACGTCTGGGAGGCGCTTCGCCTCATCCACGGCGCCGGCGGGGTGAGCGTGTTCGCGCACCCGTTCGCGAGCAGGCGCGGCGTCACAGTCGGTCCCGAGGTGATCGAGGCGATGGCGAAGGCGGGCCTGACCGGCCTCGAGGTCGATCATCCCGATCACCTACCCGTCGCGCGGCGCCGGCTACGTGGCCTCGCTGCCGAGCTCTCGCTGGTGGCGACCGGTTCCAGTGACTTCCACGGCGCCAGCAAGCCCCAGGGGCTCGGGGCCGAGACCACCTCCCGGGAGGCGTACGAGGCGTTGATCTCCACCGCGCGGGGGGCGGTCCCGATCACCGCGTCCGGATGACCGGCCGCGCGGTGCCGGGCACGCGCTGCCGGGCACGCTGCCGGCAGGCCATGGCCGCTCAGGCGTTCGCGTCGTACCCCCGGCCGTTGCCGCCCGGCCTCGGCGGGCTCAGCCGGCCCAGCAGCTCGGCGAGCAGGTCCTGCTCGGTTCGGCTGAAGTGGGAGAGCACGTGCCGGGCGACCCCCTTGAGGTGGGTGCCCGAGGCCGCCCGCAAGCGGTCGAATCCCTGCGGGGTGAGGGTGGCGAGCGTGCCGCGGGCATCCGACGGGCAGGACCGCCGGGCGACCAGTCCCTCCCGTTCCAGCCGGTCGACCAACCGGGTGAGACCGCTGCGGGAGAGCAGCACCGCCTGGGCGAGTTCGCTCATCCGTAACTCGCCGTTCGGGGCCTCGGCGAGCTGGACCAGCACGTCGTACGAGGCCAGGGGAAGCCGGTGAGCCGCCTCGAGCTCGGCCTCGAGGACCCGGGTCACGTGGGCATGGGCGTGCAGCAGCTCACGCCAGGCCCACATCCCATGTTCGTCGACCCAGTCCTCGCCGGTCTCGGAGCTGGCGCCGAACATCTCTTCGACTGCCATCGCGTCCTCCCGCCTCCGCACGATCAGCCTACGTCGCGGCCCGCCCGCAAAACCGTCCCAAGCAGCCGCCTCCGTCACCGGGACACATACCAGGCACATACCGGGACACAATCACCCCTGGTCATGACGATGGGCACGCTCCGCACCCGTCGTGAAGCCGACAGGGCGGCTCACGCTCCCCGGTCCGCCGAACACGGCGGACCGGGGATCGTGAGCCGGCGCCGTCACGTCCCCCGCGGGCTATCGTGGACCCACAGGCGGCCCGGCGGGCCGCACCTGATACCAACCTGTGACTGAGGTTTCCCTTGTCCCTATCCCGGCCTTCCCCCGACGCGATTCAGTCGGCTCTGGCGACGGTGCACGATCCCGAGATCGGTCGTCCCATCACCGAGCTGGACATGGTCTCGTCGGTTCGCGTGCTCGACGACGGCTCGGTCGACGTCGGGGTCCTGCTCACCGTGTCCGGCTGCCCCATGCGCGACGAGATCATCAATCGGGTCAGTCGAGCCGTCAGCGCGGTCGAGGGCGTCCGCGAGGTCCGCGTCGATCTGCAGGTCATGTCGGACGAGCAACGCGGTGCCCTGCACGCGAAACTGCGGGGGGGCAACGCCCCCAAGGCGATTCCCTTCGCCCAACCAGGCTCGACCACCAGGGTCTACGGCGTCGCCAGCGGCAAGGGCGGCGTCGGCAAGTCCTCGATCACCGTGAACCTGGCCGCCGCGATGGCCCGTTCGGGCCTGTCGGTCGGTGTGCTCGATGCCGACATCTATGGGCACTCCGTGCCCCGCATGCTGGGCATCGACCGCCCGCCCACCCAGGTCGAAAAGATGATCATGCCGCCCCAGGCACACGGGGTGCGAGTCATCTCCACCGGGATGTTCACGCGCGGCAACCAGCCAGTGACCTGGCGCGGACCGATGCTGCACCGTGCCCTGGAGCAGTTCCTGTCAGACGTCTTCTGGGGTGACCTGGACGTCCTTCTCCTGGACCTACCGCCCGGCACCGGTGACATCGCCATCTCCCTGGCCCAGCTGGTGCCGTCCTCCGAACTGCTGCTGGTCACGACCCCGCAGCTGGCGGCCACCGAGGTCGCCGAGCGGGCCGGGACCATCGCCGTGCAGACCCGGCAGAACGTGGTCGGGGTCGTCGAGAACATGGCGTGGCTGCCCTGCCCGCACTGCGGCGAGCGGGTCGACGTGTTCGGCTCTGGCGGCGGGGCTGCGGTGGCCGAGCGGCTGACCAGGGTGCTCGGTCATGACGTACCGCTGCTGGCCCAGATCCCGGTGGACGTCCGGCTCCGGGAAGGCGCCGACAACGGCATGCCGCTGGTCATCGGCGAGCCGGACAGCGAGGCGGGCAAGGCCCTGCACGCGGTGGCGGGCCGGCTCACCTACCGCTCCCGTGGGCTCGCCGGACGCAGCCTCAACCTCACGCCGGTGGGGCGCTGAACACCTACGATCGGCCGTCCGTCCGGGTTCGCGCAGCCTGATCGACGCGAGCCCGGCCCCGGCTGGCCCCGCCCCGGGGCGGGTGCATCGAGCCGGCGGCGACGCCGAACCTCAGGCGACGCCGAACCTCAGGTGGCGTCCGAGTCGAAGGGCACCTCTGTCGCCGGGCCGTCGCTCCGTGCCGGCTGCGCCGGCACGGAGCGGGCGGCGGACGCCTTGCTCGGCGAGACCTTCGACAGCATGGGGGACACCGGACCGGGCGGCGCCGCCGGAACCGCGGCCTCGGCGCCGGGACGAGCCGGATCCTTGGCCGCGGGATCTCTCGGCAGCGAGGACTTGGTCAGTGACGGCGCCGCGGGCGGATCGTCACCGAGGAGCAGCGAGTCGAGCGAGGTCCGCTTGGTGAGGTATGGCGGCAGAACCGGATCGTCCTCGAACAGGTGCTTGCGGACGAAGGTCTTGGGATGCAGGTCCCGGATATCCAGATCGGCGAATTCCGGGCCCAGCTCGGACCTGAGATCGTTACGCATGCCGTTGGCCAGCTGACGCAGCTGACGCAGCACGCGTCCCGCGTCCCTGGCGGCCTTGGGCAACCTGTCCGGGCCGAAGACGAACAGCCCGATCAGAAGCAAGACGACGACTTCACCCCACCCGACACCGTTGAACACGCGCTGAGCGTACCTCTCCCGGTGTTGCGGGCAAGGAGCTCGTGGGCAACGAAAAGATGTCTGCGGCTCAGCGCTGTTGTTCCTGCAGCGTCAGCTGGGTGGTCGCGGTGGCACCGGCGCGTTCGTAGGCGACCGACACCCGGTCACCTACCCGGTGGAGCCGGGCTGCGACGATGAGGTCGTTCATCCCGCTGATAACCCTGGTGTCCACCCGCGTGATGATGTCGCCGACGCGCAGCCCGGCGCGCTCGGCGGGGCCACCGGGCGCCAGGTTGACGACGCGGGCACCCGACGTGGTCCCCATGGCCTTCGCCTGGCCGGCGGTGACGGTCGCGGCTGACACGCCGAGGTACGGGTGGGTCGCCCGACCGGTCGAAATGATCTCCTGAGCGACCGAGCGGGCGAAGTCGATCGGGATGGCGAACCCCACGCCGATGCTGCCGCTCTGGCTCTGGGACTCATGGCCGGGCACCGCGGCGATCGCGGTATTGATCCCCACCATCTGGCCGAGGCCGTCGAGCAGCGGACCACCGGAGTTGCCCGGATTGATCGCCGCGTCGATCTGGATCGCCCCGATGAGCACCGTGGGGTCGGTGCCGCTCTCGGCCGGGACCATGGGATTGCGGTCGAGCGCGCTGACGACGCCGGTCGTCACGGTGCCGGCGAGGCCGAACGGCGCCCCGATGGCAACCACCGGCGCTCCCACGACCAGCGAGCCGGACTGGCCGAGCGTCACCGCCGGCAGGGGCTGCGGGGCCGGGATCCGCAGAACGGCAATGTCAGTCTTGGGATCCCGCCCGACCAGGTCGGCCCGGACCTGGCCGAACTCCTGGTAGCGGCGCACGGAGATCGGAGTTCTGGCGGCGACCGCGGACGCCACGACGTGGTTGTTCGTCAGGATGTACCCCTCCGGGCTAATGATCACCCCGGAGCCGGTACCCGCGGCATCGCCGTCCCCCCCGCCACCGGCGTCGATCGTCACCACACTGGGCAGAGCCGTCGCGGCGATCGACGCGACCGACCTGCGGTCGGAGCTGGGCGCGGCGGTACCGACCGGCAGGGCCGCCGACGCCTGTTGGTCGCTGCCGCGCTCGGTCATCGAGACGAGCAGCGCACCGATCCCCCCACCCAGCAGACCCGCGACCAGGATGCTCGCGAGGAGGACCCGGTGACCGAGAACGATCGGGCGACCAGGAGCGACCAGGCGCCCCCGCGGCGCCGAACGACCAGTCAGGACATCGGCGAACGGCACGGCGAACGGCGCGGCGTTCGAGCCGCCGCTGTCGGAGCCGCCGCTCTCGGAGCCGCCGCCGTCGGAGTCCGCGGGCAGCGGATACGGCGTCGAGGTCGGCGACCACGCCCGCGGGGAGCCCGTCTCGGCGGGCGGTGGGGCCGGCGGCTGCGTGCCGAAGCCACGCACCGCGGTCACCGTCGGCAAGCCTCCCGACGGCTCCCGCGGGTTCCCGTCCGCCGCAGCGCGCCCGCGGTCGGTCGCGGCGGCGCCCGGGTCGCAGCCCGCCCGGGCGCCCGGCGCCCCCGGACCCGAAACGCCCGTCCTCGAAACACCCGCCCCCGGAGCACCCGCCCCCGGAGCACCCACGCCCGGAGCACCCACGCCCGGAGCGGCCCCCTCGACCCGCCCGGAATGCCGGGGGTGGCGATGCCCTCCAGGAGCGGAGCCGGCCCTGTCCTCACCGGGTGGGAGGGTCGGCGGACGCCGGCCGGGCTGACGTACCGGAATCCGCGCCGCCCCGGATTCCGGCGTCGCACCCTCACGGGCCGTGGGCCGCGGCTGCGGCCCCGCACCCGATGGCCCCGCACCCGATGGCCCCGCACCCGATGGCCCCGCACCCGATGGCCCCGCACCCGATGGAGTCCCCGGGGCCGGCTCAGGAGCGCGTGCCGCCGGGCTACCCGTGCCCGGCGTCCCGGCGGCCGTGGGTCGCCGCTCGGGCCGGGTCTCCTCCGCCGGCCCGGTCATCGCGGTGGTGGATGCCGTACGAGGCGATTGCGGACGGCGTGTCCCGGCCGCCGGTTCCGACCCGGACGGCTGCACGGGTCCCGACGGCTGCACGGGGACGACCACCCCGGGCTGTACCCGCGGCCCGGCACCGCCGGCCGTGGTGGGCCGGGGCGTGGCGGGAAGGCGGAGCCGACTGACGGGTATCGTCCCACCGGTCGAGGGGACGGTCGTCTCGTCGCGCGCCGCCGCGACCCGGCCACCGGCCTGATCGGTCCGCGGCTTGCCGTCGGTGGCGGAAGGCGCCGCGCCGGCGGCTCGCGGGACACCAGGGCGGGAAGGATCGGCGCGGTGGCCCGGGCCGGCGGGAACCGACCGCATCGTGGATGACCGCTCGAGACGTCGGGGCCGTACGGGCGGGTCGACCGGTTCCACGCTCGCGACAGGCACCTCGTTGTCGCTGACGTCCACACGTCCTCCCCGACTCGCTCGTCGCACGGCACGGCGGAACGCCGGCGACCGGTTCCGTCCTGGAAAGCACGCGCGACGCGTCCGAGCGGGTAACACGGTAAAGCCTCACATCAGGCCAGACGAGACCTCTCCTCCAGAACACCCAGAAAATGTCTTTCAGGTACCGGAAAGATGCGTCCCGCCGGTTTCCGGCGGCGACCGGGGCGGACAGCCGGACAAAGGCGACCAGCCAGGGCTTGGCGCCGGGAGACGGAGCAGGCGACACCCTGAAACTCACGGCCCCGACCGCCTCCCGGTACCCGGGACGGCCTACCCCGTCCGAATACCCCCGTTCAAACACCCCCGACCGGGTCGATGGGGAACGTGTTCGCCCGGGTCGGCCCGAATTCGCCCGAGTCGGCCCGAACGGGCGGACGATCAACGGCGCAAGGACACCCGGACCGGGGCGAACATCGGGGTGAGCCGGCTCGGGACGCCGTTCGCAACGCCCGGGGCGACGACCGAGGACACCGTCGGCACCGCGACGGGCCCCGGCGTCTGGGTACTCTCCTGGCCGTCGGCGATGGCGGCACCAGCGACGGCGAGCAGCATCAGCGCGGCGGATCCGAGGAGGGTTCGGCGCATGCTGGTCCGGGGGGTGGGACGACGGTGCGGGGCCGGCAGCCGCCGGCGCGGGGCGGGCGAAGCCGGCCGCCGCAGGTGCTGACGCGCGGGCCCCGGCGCGGGACGGCCCGCCTGACCCGGACCGCGCGCAGCCCCGCCGGTGGCTGCCGGCGCCGGTCGAGCGGCGGGCCTGGGCGAGGCGGGACGAGTGCCGGCGCCCGGGCGAGGATCGAAGGGGGGCTGTCGGAGCTCGACGGAACGCGGCAGCAGGGCCGGTACTGTCACCGTGAACGCCCCGGGAAGCCTGACCGGGTCGAGACGGGTAGGCCCCCGCCTGTCCGGCGCAGGACGGAACTGGGAGCGCTGGGATTGCGGGGAGCGCTGGGAGCGCGGGGAGCGCGGGGACGAACCCGGCGGGGGCGCGGGCAGCGCGGTCAGACCGCCCAGGCTCAGCAGCCGGACCGCGAGGCCGCCAGGAAGATCCGGCCCATCGAGAGCAACCAGCCGTGCCTTGACCATCCGCAGGGCCGCCACCTCCCGCTGGCACTCCCCGCAGCGGGCAAGATGCGCGAGCGCGCGATCACGAGCGTCATGATCAAGCTGATGGTCGATGAGAGGCGAGATCCGATCGCCGAGATGCTCGGTCACGCCCGCCGCTCCCGCGGAGCACCACCCTTGCTCCCGGCGGCGACGGGCCCATGCCGTCCCCTGCTTCTGGGCCGCCCGTCGTCGCCTCGGTCCCGACGCGGTCTGGTCGTGTCCGGCGGCGCCACGTCCGCCTCGGCGAGCTCCGCCGCCACCGGCCCGACGGCGGGCTCCGCGGTGAGAAGGGCGTCGTCCGAGACCGTCACGGCGGCGGACAACGCGGCGCCGTCACCAGTACGTGGCGCGCGATCAGCCAGCGCCGCGCGCAACATCGCCCGACCGCGCGAGATCCGGCTGCGCACTGTGCCCAGTTTCACGCCCAACGTCTGAGCGATCTCTTCGTAGGAGAGCTGCTCGATGTCGCACAGCACGACGGCGGCCCGGAAGTCGGGCGGCAGAGCGGCGAGCGCGGCCTCGACGTCCGCGTCGAGATGAGCCTCGGCGTAGACCGCCTCCGGGCTCGCCTCGCGGCCGGCCAGCCGCTCGGTGTCCTCGGGCAGCGCATCGAACCGGATCTTCTGCTGGCGACGCATGCGGTCGAGGAAGAGATTGGTGGTGATCCGGTGCAGCCACCCCTCGAAGGTGCCGGGGGTGTAGTCCGCCAACGACCGGAACACCCGGACGAACACGTCCTGCGTCAGGTCCTCGGCGTCGTGGGCGTTACCGGTGAGGCGGTAGGCGAGGCGATAGACCCGGTTGCCGTGCTCACGGACCACGTCTTCCCAGGAAGGAGGAACCCAACCAGAAGCTTCTGCGGTGGCGGCGACGCCGGCGGCGTCCGAGCCCGCCCCGGGGTCCTGAGCAGCCACGGCCGCCTCTCGGTCGGTTCGCGTCAAACGTACCCGACGAGCCGGCCAGGGAGCGGCGAATCCCGCTGCGGACACCGATGTTTCTCCCCTCGATCCTCGACACGATGCGCGTTGACCAGATGAACGCGCGTCCTCGGTCTCCCGTTCCCGTAGGCTGAGGAAGTCATGCCGGACACTGACATCGGCGAACTCGAGTCCGCCGCCGCCTATGCCGAGGGCTTCCTGCTGGAAGACCCGATCCTTCGCGCTGCCCGCGCCCGAGCCGAGGAGGTCGGGATCGTCCCGGTCAGCCCGGGTACCGGCGCGGTCCTACGCTTCCTCGCCGCTGCCGTGGGCGCCCGCGCGGTGGTCGAGATCGGCACAGGTACCGGGGTCTCCGGTACCTGGCTGTTGCGCGGGATGCGGCCCGACGGAACCCTGACCACCATCGACGTCGAGGCCGAGCACCTTCGGCTGGCCCGGCGCACCTACGCCGACGCGGGGATGACCCCCGGGCGCAGCCGGCTGATCACCGGCCGCGCCCTCGACGTTCTCCCCCGGCTGACCGACGGCGCCTATGACCTCGTGTTCTGTGACGCGGACCGGCGTGAGGGCACCGAGTACCTCACCCAGGCCCTGCGGCTGCTGCGGCCGGGCGGCGTGGTGGCGTTCGCCAGCGTGCTGGCCTTGGCCCAGGGCCAGGCCACCGGCCCCGAGGCGGTGGCGGTCCGCGAACTTGCCACAGCTGTACGTGACGACGTGCGGCTTACCCAGATGCTCCTCACCACCGGCGGCGGCCTCCTGGTCGCCGTGGTCGCCAAGTCCTCCCCGGTCGGCTGACCGGCACCCCGGGCGGGTGACCGGCACCCCGGGCGAGGTGGCCGGTCCGCGGTAACACGATCGGGGCCGGCCGATCGTGCCGGTACCCGGTGGCTCCTCAGTGGGCGCGTAAGGTGCGCTTAAGCGTGACATTCCTACGCCTTGGGGAGTAAATGGCACCGGCCGCGCAGGAGTACCGGCGCTACGACGTCTACGACGACTACGGCGACTACGACAGCCGGGCCAGGGACGCCTACGACAGCCGGGCCAGGGACGACTACGACAGCCGGGCCAGGGACGCCTACGACAGCCGCGCCGAGCCACCGCCCGCCCCACGTGAGAGCCTGCTGCCCTACATCACGTTCGTCCTCGTCGTGGCGGTCCTAGCCGGGATCGCCGGTTACACGCTGAACCGCCTGGTGGGACCGGCGCACGGCGCGCGCTCCGCCCACCCGTCCGCACCGGGCGCCACCCCCTCCCCGACGGCCGTGCCCACCCCGTCGGCCGTGGGAGGCGGCCTCGCCGGCCTTACCGCCGAGCAGGTGGCGATCCGGCTGGCCGGCGCGGGCCTGCCGCTGCACACCACCGTCGTCTACAGCGCGGCCACCGACCCGGATCGTCTCCTGGGCCGGACGAACGGCTACACCAGCAGAATCGCCTTCAGCGATCCGCGGGTGGGCGTCAACGAGGTCTCCGGAAGCCCCGCGGGCGCGATCGAGCGCGGCGGCGCGATCGAGGTCTTCGCGGACGCGGCGAGCGCGCAGCAGCGGGCGACGAAGCTCCTCACCGTCACCGCCGACAACCCGCTCGTCACCGAGTACGTCTTCGTCCAGCGCACCGTGGTGCTCCGGGTCTCCCTGGTCCTCACCGCGGACATCGCCCGGGAATACGAGGCCGCGCTCCTGCGTCTCGCGGCCTGAGATCCCCTCGCGGCCCGGCAACATCCAGGACATCCAGGGGTATCGGGGTATCGGGGTATCGGGGACGTCTGGAACATCCGGGAGTTCCGGGGGCTCTACACTCAGGCCGCCGGTGTCTGGGATGGCCCACTCGACAGCCAGGTCAGCAGGGTACGCACCCCCCACCCGGTGCCGCCCCGGCTGATCTCGCCGTCGTCGGCGTCCGACCGTGCGGTGCCCGCGATGTCCAGATGTGCCCAGGGCCGCCGGCCCGCGAACTCCCGCAGGAACAGCGCCGCGGTGATGGAACCGCCCCCGACGTCCAGCGCCCGGCCGATGTTGGCAAGGTCCGCCACCGGCGAGTCGATCGCCGCCCGGTACTCCTTCACCAACGGCAGCCGCCACACCCGTTCCCCGGCGCTGTCCGCCGCGGCGGACAGCGCCGCCGCCAGCCGGTCGTCCGAGCTGAACAGCCCGGCGGTGCGCCGGCCGAGCGCCACGGCGATCGCTCCGGTCAGCGTGGCGAGATCGACGATGACATCCGCGTCGAGCGCGCCCGCGGCGTAGGCGAGGCCGTCCGCCAGCACCAGGCGGCCCTCGGCGTCGGTGTTCAGTACCTCCACCGTGGTCCCGCCCCAGCAGGTGATGACGTCGCCGGGACGCATGGCAGTCGCACCGATCATGTTCTCCGCCAGACAGAGCAGGCCGGTGACGCGCCCGGGCACGTTCAACGCCGGCAACGCGGTCATCGCCCCGAGCACCGCCGCCGCGCCCGCCATGTCGGTCTTCATGCCGGCCATCGGGACGGCCGGCTTCAGGGAGAGCCCACCCGAGTCGAAGGTGATTCCCTTCCCGACCAGGACCCGGTGACCATCGGTGAAGCGGCCCGCCGGCGAACCATCCGGCTCCGCCGACCCGATGGATCCCGCCGACCCGATGGATCCCGCCGACCCGGTGGATCCCGCCGACCCGGTGGATCCCGCCGACCCGGTGGATCCCGCCAACCCGGCCTCGCCAGAAGTCCACGGTGGCCCGTGATATTCGAGTTTGACCAGGTAGGGCGGCCGCGGGGAACCCTCACCGACGGCGCACAACCCCCCGAAGCCCTGCGCCGAAAGATCGTCGGGGCCGAGCAGGGTCGTGTCGAGACCCGCCGACGCGGCGATGCGCACGGCACGGTTCGCCAGCCACTCGGGTGACTTCACCAGACTCGGCATGTTGACCAGATCGCGGGCGATGTACACCCCGGTGGCCACCGCCCGCGCGGCGCCGACCGCGGCCACCGCCCCGGGCTCGTCCGCCCGACCGGTGAGCACGATGACGTTGCCGGGCGCGCCGTTCTCCGGCCCGGGCCGGCCGGCCGGGTCGGGCACTCCAGCGGCCCGGTCGAGCACTCCAGCGGCCCGGTAGGCGCCTAGCGCCAGGCCTTCGGTGAAGGCCCGCAGGCCCGGATCGCCGGGCTCCGCCACCACCGCGAGCCGGTCCGGTGCCCCGGCGCGGCGGGCGAGCGCGGCGCCCGCGGCCCGCCAGTCACCCGGTTGACCGGCGCCGATGCCGACCACGAGCAGCCGGGTCGGCCGAGCCGTCCGGGCCAACGGCACCACCAGCACCGAACCCGCATCGCCGCGCAGGGACTCGGACTCGACCAGCAGCGCAAGATCCAGTCCGAGATCGGCGCCGACACCGCGGGCAGTTTCGTCGAACACGGGTCCGTTCTCGGACGACGCGAGGACCAGGGCGACGGTCGAGGGCTCGACGTCGGCGACGGTGGCGGACCGTAGGGTAACGCCGGGAGGAAGCCTGATGAGCCCGTCGATCGCCGGGCCTGACGCGGAATCAACGATGCTCATGCCGGCCTTCTCACCGGGACCGCCGGACTCACCGGGACCGCCGGACCACGACGGAACCCGGCTGCCGCGGGACGGACGCGAGGACGGCGCACGCGGACGGACACCCGGGCGGACGCACGGACGGTTAACTGACCGCGGTCTTCAGGGCATCCCCCAGCGCACTCGCCTCGTCGGCGGTGAGTTCCACGACGAGCCGACCGCCCCCCTCCAGCGGGACACGCATGACGATGCCGCGCCCCTCTTTGGTCACCTCGAGCGGACCGTCACCCGTCCGCGGCTTCATGGCCGCCATCGGTGCACCTCTTCCTGCCGTCGGACCTGCATCTGACGACGATTATCCCGTAGACCGGACCGCAAACCGAAACACGTCTCTGCGCGGCATCACAACAGTCGCCCGCCGCAACATCGAGAGGTGGGCGTCGATGTTGACGACAACGCCTGCGCGTGTCCCTGCATAGGCCAGATCGATCGGCTACCAACAGTCGACTGTGATGCCACAGACAGTCGGCGGCGATCACTCGTCGATCTGTGGCGAGCGAGTATCCCGATGCCCGTCCGGCGATGGCGCGGTGTCGACGCGCGCGAAGGCGGCCAGCCGGACCAGCTCCTCGTCCCGCCGGGCCAGCTCCTCGTCCCGCCAGGCCAGCTCGTCGGCGAGCCGAAGCAGGACGGCGTCGACCTCGGCCATCCGGTAACCACGCAGCGCCATCCCGAACCGCGTGCGGGCAACGTCACCGGCTGTCACCATGCCGGCAGGTAGTCCGGTAGGAGCGCCGTCCGGCGGCGCCGGGGCGAGCCGATCGAAGCGACCGACGGCCAGCGCGGCCACCGCGAAGACGACGGCGGCCACGATCACAATCTCGATGACGAGCACCACGCATCCGATCGTGCCACGGCCCGCCGATCGTGGTGATTCTGGCAGGCTGGCCCGGTGCATGCCGACACTGCCCACCCGGCCCCGCAACGACTGGATCCGCAACGACTGGATCCGCAACGACTGGATCCGCAACGACTGGGTCCGCTACGACTGGGTCCGCGGACCTTCGAGCCGACCGAGCTGATCGTGATGGCGATCGTCAACCGCACCCCGGACTCCTTCTTCGACCGCGGGGCGACATACGGTGCGGCCGAGGCCTTGGCTGCGGTCGACCGTGCGGTCGACGAGGGGGCGGGGATCATCGACATCGGCGGGGTGAAGGCCGCGCCCGGCGGCGAGGTGAGCGCGGCCGAGGAGCTGCGCCGTGTGGGTGGCTTCGTCGCCGAGGTCCGGGCCCGCCATCCCCGGCTGGTCATCAGCGTCGACACCTGGCGCGCGCAGGTCGGACGGGTCGTCGCGGGTGAGGGCGCCGACCTGCTCAACGATGCCTGGGGCGGGGTGGACCCGGCGCTCGCCGAGGTCGCGGCCGAGTTCGGCGTCGGTCTGGTCTGCACCCACGCCGGCCATCTGCCGCCGCGCACCCGGCCGCACCGGATGGTCTACGACGATGTGGTCGCCGACATCGTCGCCACCACGGTGGGGCTCGCCGAGCGGGCGGTGTCGCTCGGGGTCCGGCCGGATGCGATCCTCGTCGATCCGGGGCACGACTTCGGCAAGAACAGCCGCCACTCCCTTGAGGCCACCCGCCGGCTGCCGGAACTGGTTGCTACCGGGTGGCCGGTGCTCGTCGCGCTGTCGAACAAGGACTTCGTCGGGGAGACCCTGGACACCGGCATCGACGAACGCCTGGAGGGCACGCTGGCCGCGACCGCGGTCAGCGCCTGGCTCGGGGCCCGGGTCTTCCGGGCGCACCAGGTGGCGGCGACGCGGCGGACGCTGCGGATGGTCGCGGCGATCCGGGGCGACGTCGACCTCGCCGTCGCTCGCCGCGGCCTCGCCTGAGGAACAGGAACGGGCTCAGTCGCCTTCGACGATCTCCCGCGGGGTCGGGGTCGGGGGCGGAGGGGAGGTGACGGTCGCCGCTGTCACGCCCGCCTCCAGGAAGTCCACCGCCTCGCCGATGCCGGTCGCCCAGCGGAGGGTGTCCCGGGCGCGCGGGCGGACGAACCCGCGGTCGACCATCTCGTCGACGAGGATCCGCAGGTGGGCGAAGACCCCGTCGGGGTCGAGGAGCACCACGGGCTTGGTGTGCATGCGCAGGACCCCGGCGACCCAGACCTCGAGCAGCTCCTCGAGGGTGCCCAGGCCCCCGGGCAGCGCCAGGAAGGCATCCGAGCGCGCGTCCATGAGCGCCTTACGCTCCCGCATGGTCTCCGTGACGATGATCTCGTCCGCGTCCAGGTCGCTGACCTCCATCGCGACCAGCGCCCGCGGGATCACGCCGACCGTGTAACCTCCGCTGGCCCGCACCGCCCGGGCGATCGCCCCCATGCACGACACCGAGCCTCCGCCGGAAACCAGGGTGTGGCCGCGCCGGGCGAGCTCGGTGCCGGTCTGGGCCGCCAGCAGGACGTACGAGGGGTCGATCAGCTCGGAGGACGCGCAGTACACGCAGACGTTCACGGAATATCCATACCTGCGGGCCGGGTGTGCCCGGCGGTTCCCTCCAGGATGATGCGCACGGCCTCGTGGATGTCGTCGGTGATCGAGAGGATCTGCAGGTCCCGCTCCTGGACCAGGCCGGCGGGCAGCAGGGTCGTCCGCATCCAGTCGACGAGTCCCGACCAGTACTCGGAGCCGATCAGCACCACCGGGAACCGGGTGACCTTGCCGGTCTGGACCAGGGTCAGCGCCTCGAACAGCTCGTCGAGCGTGCCGAACCCACCAGGGAGGATCACGAACGCTTCGGCGTACTTCACAAACATCGTCTTGCGGACGAAGAAGTAGCGGAAACTGACACCGAGGTCGACCCAGTCGTTGAGCCGCTGCTCGTAGGGAAGCTCGATGCCGAGGCCCACCGACAGGCCGCCGGCCTCCTGGGCCCCACGGTTCACCGCCTCCATCGCGCCCGGCCCCCCGCCGGTGATCACCGCGAAGCCGGCCTCGGCGAGCGCGGCGCCGAGCAGCCGGCCCTGCCCGTAGAACGGGCTGTCCGGGGGAATCCGGGCCGAGCCGAAGACGGTCACCGCCCGTGGCAGTTCGGCGAGCAGGCCGAAACCCTCGACGAACTCGCTCTGGATCCGCATGACCCGCCACGGGTCGGAATGGACGAACCCCGAGGGGCTGCGGGTGTCGAGCAGGCGCTGATCCGTGGTGGAGTGCTCCACCTGGCCACGCCGGGCAATGACTGGCCCACGGAACTGCTCCGGCGGCGGGATGCGGCGCTCGCGCCCCATCGCGATCCCCGTGTCGCTACCGGTCCCGGTCCCACCGCCTGCGGGAGCTCCCGGACGGGCCGAGGTTCCCGGATCGGCAGCGGGACCAGAAGCCCCAGAAGCCGTGGGACGTCCCACGGGCGGGTCGTCAGAAGAAGGCACGGCGCCCTCCTCCTCAGCAAGCGGCGGGGAGGGCGGCTCCGGGCTCAAGGACGGCGTCACCACGGCACCATAGGCCACGGCCCGACAGACACATCACGATGCCCGCACGGTAGTAGGACGACGGTGGACGAGGTCAGGGCGAGGCTATGGCGAGCTGACCAGGCCGAGCGACGCCCTTCTGGCCTCGTCCCGCACCATCCCGAAGTACTCGACATACTCGAAGGCGCCCCGGCTCGAGACCACGCGGGCAGGAGCACCCACCGCGACCGATCGAGCAGCAAGCGATCGGGTTACCACGGCATTGGCGCCCACCAGGGCGTCGTCTCCCACCTCAAGACGACCCAGGATCCTCGCTCCAGTCCCGATACTCACCCGATCGCCGATTGTCGGGCGACCGAACTTCTCGCCAGTACCACTCTTTCCTATCGTCACATCGTGTCCTACGTTGCAGTTCTCACCAATTTCACAGGCACCAATGATCACACCCCCAAAATGGGCGATAAAAAATCCCGGACCTATCCTGGCGGCGGGGGAGATCCAGATACCCGTCACGATCTGCGAAACCCGAGACAGAACGCGGTAGACAACCGTGCCCAAGAGCCGCCCTGCCGCCCCGGCTACGCCTTTCTGCGGACTTGCGACGAACGCACCGAACCGGTAGACGAGGATCGCCTGGAGGCCGGGGTTGTTCAGAACAGCAGCGATGCGACTGGCCCCGATCGAGCGGGGTCGACGGCCATCGTTGTCGTAGTAGACAAATCGGTCAATGTCCCGAAGAACAACATTCTTCAACGAACACTCCCCTGGCAAAAAATGGATGAGAAATGGTCGTCCACTGCCGGTAGATCGTTGATTTCAGCCGGCGGGTATAAGCCACTTCGCAGGGCACTGCCACAGTATCGTCGGGGCGCCAGCCGAAAAAATCTTGGAAGTCCGGCCTTTCTAAGGTCTGCCTGAATAGACACGCACATAGTCTACGAACAGCGTCTGCGGGAACGCGGAGGCCGGCGGAAGCGGGGGGCTCAGCTTCGCGCTGACGGCGACATCCATGATTATATAGAAGTCTTTGTTCCACAGCCAAACCGGCGTGTCCTTCGGCTCGAGATGGCGGATGAGAAGGCCGTCGAAATAGAAGTCGAGCCTGTTCGGCCCCCAGTCAAGAGCATAGTTATGATAGCGATCCGCAAGCGTGCCACCTGGGTAGACATAGTTCTTTCCCCGCCCCCACCAGCCGGCCTCCCAACGATTTCCAGAGCCATCCACTCCAACAATGTTGGTATGGACCGTGGCCGGCTCGTTTGCCGTCGCCTCGACGACATCGATCTCGCCGGAGCGAGGCCAGTCATAAATTCCGTTCGGCCCTAGGAGCCAGAGAGCAGGCAACGTCCCGGTACCGATCGGCAGCCGGGCCCGGAACTCGAAGTACCCATATCTCCAGGAGGCCTTACCGCGGGTCTCCACCCGGCCCGACGAGAAGTGAGTATCCCCACAGGTTTTTACGGGAGATTTCTCCGCAATCGCCGTCAGCTTGAGATGGCCCTTGCCGTCCAGGCCGACGTTACGGGGATCGGCCGTATAACAGGAGACGTCCGTCGGCCCCCATTTCCCCCCTTGCGTGATCAACCACCTGGCGGGATCAACCGAGGCGTTCGCCGGACCGTCAAATTCATCGGACCACAGCAGTCGCGGCTCCATCCCGTCATCCTCTCGCGGAGTCCGCGGACCATTCGGCGGAGAAACCTCTCCGGAGGATCGGGGACTAGAACCTGCCGAGGCGCCGGTCGCCGACGGTGGGCCGGATGGTAGCGCGGAGGAGGTCACCATGCCGCCAACGCCCGGACCAGCCACCGAAGGTCGAGGCGTGGCCTGCGGCGAACCAGATTCCCGTTTCGAGGTTCCACATCCCACGACCAGGCAGACGAGAAGAAGAGCGACCAGTCCTCCGCGTCGACTCAGTCTCCAACGCCTCACCCGAGGTTTCATCCACCACGCCCCACATCTTCCGCCGGCACGACCAGTTGACTCGACGGTAAGCCATCTCATTTTCCGCAGAAACTACCATCCGTCAGAGGAGGTGAGCAAATGGGGATCCCGCCGTCCTGGCGCAGGCATCATCCCACCACAAACCCGTAGGACACCCACAGCGACAACAAGAGAGCCATCGGTCGAGGAACGCCGCGGTCACCGGTCGATCGAAGCCTCGATTCGTGCATGCTACCGGGCTGATCATTAACCGTTACGGCTGCAGGGTGGTGACAGCGCCCTGGCCATACCAAGTGGGCAAGGAGCCTAGACGCCATTAGGCCGGCCGTTCCGCCTGCGGCGAATGGGTATCGCCGCAGCGTGGTTCGACGGAAGGTGACAGGCGATTCACAGCATGTGCTGATCGACTGGCGGGCGCGCGTCGCCACTCCGGGCCTCTGGCGTCAATACGAATCCGGCACGCCCTCCAGGTCCCACTCAGCGCGGGAACGGACGCAACGATACACCGAGTTCCTTGACACGCTCATAGTTCACCACCTGTGGGGCGGGGCGGACAAGACCGAGTATCGAATCCGAACGTACCGGCAGTGGTATCCGCATCGCCTCCAAGGCCACGAGAGAACCGTACAGCGCCTTCCACGGGACGGGGAGGAATCGTGGCGAACGACCCGCCTCGCCCGCAAACTTCGCAACGATGTGCCGGAAGGACACCGGCTCTGGATGCGCGACACCAAGCGGCACCGAAATTTGACTATCCTTGACCAGGATCGCAGCCACCACAGCAGCCAGATCTTCCTCCTCCACAGTGAACTGGTAGGGGTTCCCACTCGGAGCCGGACTCACCGGAAGGCGGGACAACCGGGTGAGCGTGGCGGCCATCCCCCCCGCCCTCCTTCCGTAGACCAGGCCCGGCCGCACTACCGAGGCGCCGAAGGCGAGGGCGTCGCGTTCGATGGCGAGTTTCGCCGTCCCATATAGTTGCGCCGTCCCCTCATAAGCCGACATCGACGAGATGACGACGACCTTCGGGACGAAATTCTGCGCCGTTTCCAGAAGAGCTCGAGTCGGGTGGATGTTTGCCGCCTGAATATCCGGCCAGCGCCGGGCTCTCATGTCGTAGGCACAATGCACAAGCGCATCCAGACCATCGAGAAGGCCGGGGGCGAGAGCTCGCCTGGAGTCATAGAAGCGCCATTCTTCCGTCAGGTCGGCTGGCGGCCGTCGAACCAGTTGCACGGTCGTCCAGCCATCCTTGCGTAGCGCGTCCTGGATCACGCCGCCCACATAACCCTGGGCACCGGTGATCCCCACGGTGCGCGTACCCGTATTCGTCACAACCCTCGCACCTCTGATCCTATTCGGTGTGCATTTGCCATGATCGTAAAAGTGAATGTCGTCGCCGCCACCGAAGGGAACACCGATGCGTCAACCAGGTGAATACGCCGCCACCCCCCTACCCGGCCAAGCATGTCACTTGTATGCCGGGTTCCCGAAACCCCGGAGGAATGCGGGAAGCTCCCACCCCAGTGGTAGCTCTTACCCGGCGCCGAACAGGAAACCATCGGCACCACCGGCCACAGATCGAGGAACGGGGCGGCGGTGACGAGCCGTCGCACCACCTTCCGGAGCAGCCCATTTCCGAGGACGCCGTCACGGGTACCGCTCAGGTGAATTTCCGGGAGATCCGCTTCACCAGCAGACGGGACAGCCTGAACCCGTAGCCGCGGAGAGGCCCACGACGGGAGATAACCCAGACCGACCGTAAGCCGCCGAAGAACCTCGTCACCAAGTACGGAGCCCCAACCGGACTGCAGGACCCGCGGAAGCGCCTCGGTGATCGCGGGATTATAGGGATAAAAGTGGATCTGTGATACATCGAGACCGACGTCATCCAGCACAACAATCATATTGAACTGGTTGAGAGTCATCTCCCCGTCCGCACGCGGATCAGGTGTCCGGCGCCGCGACAGCATGGGAACCGTGAACTGCGCAGATTCGGCGAGCTCGATCCGCTCATCGAACCAACGCAACGAGTTCAGAGCAATCCTCGTGCTGCCCAGGGCGCCCGCGGCGAGAAAGATCCGATCTCCTTCTAGCTCCTGGGTCTGGCCACTCACGGTCTCCCGGGCGAACAGACGGGCCCCGGACTCGGACTCCTCAACCCGGAATACCAGGAGTCCCGGCAGGTACTTGACCCGACCTTCGCTGATCAACTGGTCGAATGTCTGTGCGGAGGAATAGATCAGCCGGTAAGGACAGCCTGTCATACAGAGACCGCAGCGGACACACTCGCCACCCCGGAGGGCCAGGCGAGCCTTTCCGACGGTGATGCCGTCGCGGCGCAGCCGCTCCCGATGCCTACCGTAGTCACCAATAACCTGGCGGGTCCGCGGTGCCAGGGTCGGCAGCGGTCGTGGCTCCCGGAACAATGGAAACAACTCGGCCAGATCGTCGATCGCGCCGGACATCGGGACATGGTCAAGGATTCGGCGGTAATGCGGCTCCAACTCCTGGAGGGTGAAGGGCCAATGGCCGAAAGTCGCCTTGCTGAAGGGCATCAACTGCGAGCCCCACACATTACTGAAACCGCCGTACGCGCTGGAGACTACGGCCCGGTTCGCACCCACCATCGCACTCACCCCGCGGAGCTGCCCCTCGTCCCGGAAGGGGAAGTCGGATCCGTAGACCCGCTTCTCCGGAAGGGCCCGGCGCGAGGTGGGCACCGGCTGACGACTGATGATCTTAACCTGGTCGGAACGCCACTCGTCCGACTCTGAGCGACCGAGCTCGTCGACGATGTTGGCAGCTTCGGCCTCGAGCCGCGTCCCGATGTCCACGACCAGGATTTCCTGGGTCGGGTCCTCGGCCAGTGCCAGAGCCGCTCCCGCGGCAGCGGGACCCGATCCCACGATTATCGTCCGGGACATGTCACTTCCTTTTCCTGGCTACCGGATCGACCACAGCGGCGTACGTTCCCGGGAGAATCACCGACCGGCGCGGTACTGGTGAAAAGTGCCCACGAGGTATCCGCTGCCGGCCGCCGCGACCCCGGCCAGCATGGTGGCCGATCGCAACGCCCCGGAGAGTTCACCCGCACGGACCGCCCGGAGTTCCCGTGCCAGGCCACCACTCAACGTCTGCGCGACGAAACGCCGCTCGGCCGCCATGCTGGCCGCGCTTCCCATGCCTCGGAATGCGGCGACCTTGCCCTTGTTCACCGTGTAACAACGCTTCCAGAAGTACCGCCAGGTCAGCCTCTCCTTCGGCACGTGATGGTGGACCACTGCCGCCGGCTGATACATCACCTTCAGATGAGGCCAGCGGTCTGCCAGCCGATGGCACATATCCATGTCGTCATGGTTGTCGGAGTGGAATCCGTTGATCTCAGCCAGGGCGGAACGACGGACCGACATGGCGGCGCCGATCAGGCGTCGGGTCGGTGCGAGAGTCTTGGGCAGGCCCTCATAACTGCATCCAAAGACCCAGTCGAACTCGCCGGGAAACCAGCGAGGGCGAGGAACGGCGAAGTCCGGAAGCGGCGCGCCGCCGACCGCGACCACGTCGCGACGGCCGAAGACCGCTACGATCTCCGCCAGCCAGGAAGGGTCAGCGCGAGCATCATCATCGAGGAAGGCCAATATCTCACCCGCAGCGATTTCGGCTGCGGTGTTGCGAGCTGATCCCAGCCGTCCCGGATAGCGGTTCTCCACGACCACTACCCGGACATCCGCGTCTCGATCAGAGAATCTCTTGGCGGCCATCTGGAAAAGCTCTTCATTGTGGTCGATGCAGAGAATTATCTCTATCGGACGGTACTTCTGTGCGAGCAGGGAGTCGATCGCTCTGTTCAGCAGTTCCCATCTTTCGAGTGTGTATGCGCATACAATCGCACTCACCGTCGGTTCCGTCGTCGAATGCAAAACGCTTACCTTCCCCCTGATATCCCGGCATTCGTCCATGGGTCTCGCTCGTCGAATCTCCGGCGCCGAGTACAGGTCGTCAGTCGCTGTTCCGTCACCTCACGACCACCCCAAGACGCTTCTGGTCACCGCTCTGTTTCGGGTGCCATGCCAATTCATCCGGGTACCCGCTCGATGGCCACCGATGACGAACCAGACGTCTGCGGCCGGTCACGCCACACGTTCAGGAGGACCGGCGCTACGACGACCGCCTCGATGAAGACGGCGGTGACCCAGCCGACGCATAGACCCGTCGTCCCAAACATGCGGCCCCCCCCGAAGGCCAACGCGATCTCAAGAACCGTTCCGCAGGCAATCACCCTGGCCGCCGCGGCCATGCGGCCCTGTACTCGACGAAGAGTCACATAGTGATCCTTGACGACCAACGATATCGTGGCAAGGATGAGAATCCGGAAGGCGGCGACGGACCTACCATCGGTGTAGGCTTCTCCGAACGGCAGCAGAATCAGACTCGTGACGGATGCCGCGAGTGCGCAGAGCGTCACGCTGATCAGGAGCCCGAGCGGGATTGTCAGGCGCATCTTGGCACGCGCCTCCTCTTCGGCGCGGCCCGTGTGCGCAAGCAGGGCCGTCGGCAGTGCATAAGGAACAACGAAGAGAAAGGAAGCGGCCAGCCGAGCGGTCGAGAATCGAGCGGTGTCCGCCGGTGTCGTCGTCAGGGCGGCGATTACAGGAAGAATCAGAGTCGGCACGGTCAGCGCGAGGCTCAGCACGTAATTGCCGGCTATCTCACCCTTGATCGCCTTCAGCTCGGCGATCCCGGTCTGCCGTTCCGCTCGTCTGGAGTTTCGATAGGGTGGTCGCCTGAAGTACTTGTAGCAAACCGGGAGGGAGACGACCGACGCAATAAGCCAGGTGGCGTAGAGGTCCATGCCGGTGCGCAGGCCCACGATGACAAAGGCAACGAGCAGACCTGCTCTGACGATTGCGGCGAGCAGATTCCGAACAAGCTGGATCGCCCCACTCGCCGCCCGGAGGATCGCGTAGTCGAGAGTGGTGGTCACCGTAAATGCGGCCACTCCCAGACTGAAGGCAGCTATACTGCCTGGACTGCTACCGATTGGCTGCAGAGTGGTCGAGAGCCAGCGGGTACAGAACGCCCACAACAGGCCGAGTAGCAGCCCGGCCACCGTGACCAGCGCCATGCAGGCGCGGACCAGAGTCAGGCGGCGGTCCTCCGGCAGGTCGGGAAGATGCACCATGAGAAGCGTCCCGAGCCCCAGCATTCCGATCGTGCCGAGGACCGTCATCGAGGACACCGCCGCCGCGCCCACCCCAACGGCGTCGATGGAGAGCGTTCTCGCCGCGACCGACCAGAACACAGCTCCAAGTAAAGACGTTCCGAGCTGGGTGCCGAGTAGGGAGCTCACGATCGTCAACAGGCGCGCGAAACCGGCACCGGAAGCCTTCTGCACGGATTCGCTCGGGACGATACCGCTCCCGGCTGGCGTCTGGCGCCTTAAGAAGATCGTCTCCTCATCAGACCGACTCACGATAAATCCTCGCCAAGGCTTCCGCGCAGCCGTCCCAGGTCGGCAGGGTGGAGATTTCGGGAGTCGGCCTCGTCTCGCTCGGTGAGTCCCCAGCGCTGGCGAGCAGGTAGATGCCCAGCGTCTTCGCCACGAGTTGTTCATCGGCCGGATCCGCAACGCTCTGCGCGAGCCCTGCCGCAGCCAGCTCTCCCAGTCCGGCAGTGGGCGCCACCACCACCGGCCTACCCAGGGCCACGGCTTCCATGACCGCGACCGGATGAGCCTCATACTCGCTAAGCAGGGCCACGACACCCGCTCTCGCGATACAGTCAGACATTGCCTGCCGGTCCTCCGGTGGTATCGAGGTGAAACTCACCCGGTCCACCACACCCAGCCGGTCAGCCAGGCGCCTCAACTCCGGCTCATCAGGGCCCCGCCCCACCAGCATCAGCCGTACGTCAGGAACTAGAGTAATCAGACTCGGCAGAGCGCGGACAAGGTGCCGCTGTCCCTTGTACTTCTCCAACCGGCCGACGCAGACGACAAGCGGCTCACTCGTATCGGGTTTGACATGGCCACTCGGTGGAACGATGGACACTCCGTTCGGGACGACCGAGATCCGGTCTGCAGCGACCCCGGCTTGGCGCATGAAGATGTGGGACTCGAACTCCGCGACGCAGATGACGCGGCGGGCGTTCCTGATCAGTGGCCCGAGCAGGCCCCACTGTACTCGGCGCGCCGTGTTCCGGACCTGCGAGGAATGACCGCCGGTATGCGGTGAGACAATATAAGGAATACCCCTCAGGCGAGCCGCCGCCATCGCCACCGGCGGCACGAGATTGTGAATTCCCTGACAATGAACAAGATCATAAGAACCGAATCCGACCACTTTGGCAACGGCCGGCGCCAAATAATAGTCTTTCTCTTGCGGCCACGCCGCGACCCGGTGCACCACCGTTCCCGCGACATTCTCCCTGCTGGGAAGCTTGCCGCTGCGGTCGGTCGTCAATATCTCCACGGTAATGTCACTAGTAGCGTTGAGTCGACGACTCGTCTCGTAGACATGCGTCTCGGTACCACCCATGTCCGGGAAGAATCGTGCCGCCACCTGGAGCACCCTCAGTGCCGTCCCCATTTCCCCCTCCTCAGGTCGACCCATCCTTCCGGGACCGGCTGTCCCGGGGTTCAAGCGCACGTCACCCGCGCCTAATCCTCGATCTCAGTGGAACGGACCACGTAACTACCGACCATCAGTTGAACCGTTGCGACGCGCGGGTCCCCGACATCACGAAGATCAACATAGAGCCGGACGTCATCGTCCCCAAAAAGACGACGAGTCCATACCGACCCGTCATCCCGTACTATCTGTAATATAAAAGACCGCTCATCCTGGTAGCCACGCACCACCTCGATTTCCACCTTGCCGTCGATACTGCGCGCGGCGATTGCTGTGACCGGTCGCCGCGCTACCGATCCCGACTGCCAGGAAAGCGCGATCGCCCCGCAGAACACAGCGACGACAATCGCCAAGAACAGCGCGCTGGACGGTTTCGGCATCGGGATCATGACCAGCCTTGCCGGTCTCCACGGTGCACCAGCCCGGAGAAGAAGTGCCACCACTACGGCAAGAAAAATGTCGTAGCCCACTGCGTGGGTGGCTAACCCCAAAGCGGAGAGAGCGAGAGAGACGAACATCAGGATGCACACGACTGCCAGCGCCGCGCAGGTATGCACATAGAAGCCGGTTAGCTGAGGCCGGCGTTGTAAAACCAGCCAGCGGATCCCCTGATACACGAAGGCGATTAGCGAAGTTCCCACGAGCCCCTCGAGCACGAGGATCAAGACTCTCATCGGCCGGCCCGGACAGCCGAGGTCGAGTCTTCCCAGAGGCCCGAGACGTCATAGATACGGACGGCTCCGTTGTCGTAGATCCGCCGCGATCCAGGCGTGATATCGAACTTGCCGAGTTCTGCATGGGTGAGACGCGTCCCCTTCGGGGCCTCACCATTCACCACGTAGTACGTCTCATGCGGCAACCCCTCGGCCAGCCGCTGATCGATCACATAATACCGTATCTGACCTCTCCGGAGCAGATCCCGCGCCTGGGCATGGAAGGACGGCGCGAAAAGGATCTGTCCGGTGTTCCCACCTCCAGGTACACCGATCACCAAATACTGATTTCCGGTGGCAGCCAAAAGCGCCCCTAGCTCCCGGTCCGCGGCAAAGTGGGCGCCGTCGGGAAGATTCCGGGCCGCCCACTGCGCCGCGGCGTTGGCGGAGCTATCGATGGAACGGCCGTCGGCAACGACGAGGTAGGGGCCCGGTATGCGGTTCCAATCGAGTCCAGAGCCCATCAGGGTGCCCCCCATGAAGGCTATGGTGCCGAAAAGGGCCACCACCCACCGCAGCGGCCTCCGATGGTTCTCGATATACCAGCCAATCGAGTATGCGGTGATGATCGACAACCCGATGAAGATGAAGGTCGATAGACGTACGGATATCTCCGCCGCCTTCGGGGCGATCGTGGCCACCAGGGCGATCGGATACAGGAGTTGTAGCAATCGAAGCGACCGCAGCACCGCACCCGCACGTCCGTCCGCCGCAGGTCTCCTCCGGAATGGGCCCAACGGCATGAGTGTCGCCATCCAGATAAGCAGCGAGAGCACAATGAGAACAGTTTCCCAGCGCGGGTTCCTGGTGCCACTCGAATCTGTCGAAATTTTTCTCGTCTCACCGGTCCCGCTCGCGATTCCCGTCAACTGGAAAACGGCATCGTGAAAAACTGGACCGAGATATCGGTTGAGCAGCGGACCACTGACAATCGCCCAAGACGCGACCAGGACAAGGTCCGCCACTGTGATACCCAGGAATATGGTAGCGGTGCGGCGGTCCCGTCGGGTAAACGCGGCGACCGTCACCATTCCCAATATGGCGACGAACACCCAGCTCGTGGCATGGTGCGAGAAGGTGAGAGCCAGCGCCGCGCCCGCCGCCAAGACGGTTTCAGTGCGGCCCGCCGCCTCGTTCGTAACCAGCATGAGAAGCAGAACACCGAGAGCCACGGCTAGCGTCTGATACGAGTACTGCGCGTTGAAGAAGAAGAACTGCGGGCTACAGCTGTAGATACCGACAGCAATACCCGCGGCGTGGGCGGAACGAGTCACCTGCTCGGCGAGAAGGAACAGGCCGGCGATCAGCAGACCCCGAGAGAGCACGATGACAAGAAAGGCGGAGAGCTGTGGTGGCAGACGGGTGATCTGTGCCACCGCGTTGGTGACCACCTCGAGTCCAGGGAAGCGCGGGCTGACCGGCAAGCCAGAGTTAGCCGTGAAGAGACGACCCGTTTCCCGGATGTCATGCAAGGTCCGGATATGGAGCATCTCGTCAAAGCGGACGAACTGGTGGATCTGGAGTATCAGATACGCCAGCAGGAGGCCCATGCCCAACAACAAACAATCCGTTATTCTCGCCCGCCGAGATGTTGCCGGATCCAAGAGCCCCAGACCGGCCGGAACGAAGATCAGGAGCAGGCCAATCCAGTAGAGCAGGAGGCCCGTGCCACTCTCACCCTGGCGCCCGAGTACGTAGCTACCAGAGACGGCCAGCAGTCCCACCGCGGTGGCTGCCGCCACCGGTAGCGTCTCCCTACAGTACCTCTCGGAATCAGCGCGTAAAAGTAACCCGCCACGATCGCGGTAGTGCAGATCGGTCAACAAACTCGCACTCAGCCCAGCGGATACCACTCTCCGGGTCGCCTCCGGCCCCCGGCCTCGCCCGGTGCGTGCGGTACGAAGATTCCGGGGTATGAGAGTCGTCTCCTCCTCATGGAGGCGGTAGGCCGGCATTCCGCCGACCGAGGATGAGTCGAGTTTCTCGACTGGTGAGGCCTCGTTCCTCCGACGGTCAACGAAGCGATGCACGGACGACCTCGCGATAGACCTCCTCGATACGTGGCACCACCCGACTCGCGGTGAATTCTTTCGCACGCTCCTTCGCGGCAGTGCCCATGCGCGCCCGCCTAGTACCATCCGCCAAGAGATGCTCGATCGCGTCGTGGAGAGCCACCGGGTCGGCCGGGGGAACCAGGACTCCCTCCCGACCGCCAGTGATCATATCGGCGATGCCTCCCATCGGCGTGGAGATTACTGGTGTCCCGGACGCCATAGCCTCGAGGACAACGGTCGGACAGGGATCATGCCAGGTAGATGGCAGAACAGCGAAGCTGGCGTGAGCGAAGGCACGCATGATCTCAGCATGAGCTCGCGGCTCGCTCAGAATCACCCCGGGCGGAAAATAGCTCGGTGAATCTGCCGTCCGACGGCCGACAACGAGCAGCGGCGGACGATGATCCGGAAGCCTCTCGTAAGCCCCGAGTAGTGCCCCTATCCCTTTGTCCAGGCTCAGATCACCGACGAAAACCAGGTAGCCATCGGAGACGAGCCCGTCCGGCGGTCCGCCAGGCTCCGCGCCGATGAGCTCGTCGGGGATAAAGTTCGGGACGACCTCATAGGGAATCCGCCCACTGTCCAGCCGGTTGAGCCGGGCCACGGCGTTGCTCACCGCAAGGTATCGGTCGACGGCCCTGTCGCGCCGTCGTGTGCCACCGCGGTTAGCCGCGAAGGTCAAGGGCCCCACCACCCCGGAGTAGTGGTTTCTGGTGCATCGTATGCATCGTGACAGTGCTGGGCCGGAGCACACCAGCTCCCCCATAAACATCATCCGCTTAGTGGCACAGACATGGCTGTAGTCATGCAGGGTGACGACGATCGGGACGTCGAGGTACCTGCGCAGCGGCAGCGCACTGTTCACGATCCAGTTGTGCGCATGGATAACGTCGGGCTTCACCTCACGCACGATCCTGGCGATCGCCGCTGCTACTAGCGGATCTGGCACCGGCGGCGCATAGACCCGGTCGGTCGTGTAAAGCAATGGAAGACCTGCGGTTGTCGGCCGCACTAGACGCACGTCCAAGCCATCCCGCTTCTCGGCCGCCGCCCGAGGGCCAAAAGTTATCACCGTGACGTCGTGGCGTTCAGCCAGTTGCTTTCCGAGATTGAGGACATGACGTTCCTCCCCACCGACGATCGGCGGAAAGAACTGTGCCAGCAGAATTACCTTCACGATGATCGCGGTCCGGACCCCCGAGGCGGGACTCTTGACGGTTTGGGTGAAGTCATAAGAGGCGGTCTCGGTTCATGTCGTGGTAGGACCGCCTCATGGGTAGGGGAACTATCAGGCTTCTGATACATCGAAATTTGACCATCCGCCACACCGGCGGAACCGCTCCGCACGGCCCATACTCGGGAACAATCGTCCCGGCACAGGGACATCAGGCCGTTTCTTCGAAAGCGGGTAGGGCGCTCACCGTTTCGGCACCCCGCTGGATTGGAAGCGGATCGGTCCTAGGATAGATCGCCAATTCAGCCTTCTCGCTCGACGCGGAAGACTCGACGAAAATCGTGCGCAACACCCGGAAACCATCCGAGAATGCGTTCAGGTTACTGACCCCATGCAGGCGTGGATGTTCAAAACTCGGGACCTCCGCTATGCGAAGTCCAGCCCGCACGGCCCGCATGTTGATCAACGTCTCGATCTCGAATCCGTCCCCCCACTGCTTTTGGGGTCCGGCACCGCCTGTGTCCAAGTCGAAGATGGGGACGACCCGTCGCCAAAAAGCGTTGTAACCGTAGCAGAGGTCGGTGAAGTCCGAGCCAATGAGCATGTTGACCAGGAAGTTCAGGAGACGGTTCCCGAGGCGACGGAGACGAGTGATGTCGGCGCTTCCGCCGTTCGCGACGAAACGCGAGCCCTTGGCAAAGTCAGCACCCGCTTCGAGCGCATTAACGAACGCAGGAATCTCGCTCGGGTCGGCTGAGCCGTCGGCATCGAGCATGACAATGATGTCACCACTTGCCTGGGCGAACCCACAGGCCAGAGCGTTTCCCTTGCCACGGCGATTCTGGTGTGTCACGACTATATCCGGCCGAACACGACGAGCGACTTCGACGGTTCCGTCGGTCGAGTGGCCGTCAACCAGAATTATTTCAGCATCGCCCGGTAGTCGAGCGAGAACATGTGGTAGATTTTTTGCTTCGTTGAGAGTCGGGACGATGATACTGACAGTCGGCGAAATACGGCCTCGCATAAGAGGTCCTCCCGATTTCGATATACTACTGAATTTGGAGTCTTCTCACGCTTCTCGTGCACTAGCGACAGCAAAGCCTGACGGAAATCTGCGGCAATCAGGAATGGACGGAGCAGGTCGCTAGAAGAGACTGCGAGACAGGACTCGATCAGCGTCCGCTCAGCGAAGCAAAGACTCAACTACCACCCCCGCGACGGCTTGCCACTTCTTTACGAAAAAAATTAAGCTGAGTGCCTCACTTCGCCCCCGATCTCAAAGCGTGCCTCACCTCGCCAAGAAGCGCCGTCGCGTGCGGTAAGTGTACCAGGTAACCTTCTACAGGTTACCCCTATGGGCGTCGCCAACAGAGTGTGCACTGCAACACTATACGAAGACACACCGGATCACCGCTCCAACCCCCCTAGATCGCTACTCTCTGTAGGACTCAACTCCCGTTCACCCTCCCGCCGACACCGCGGCACCAGCATTCGAGACGGCCATCGGTGTCTTCATTTTGCTGCCACGACCCTCCACCGCAAGCAAGAAGTTGATGGGGGAGACGGCCAGAGATGGGCCCACGATCTGCTTCGCAGAGCATCCTTTGATGCATCTCCGCTCGGCCAGCGAGATAGAGCCGCCGAGCCAGGTGGGTCTCAGGCCAGGCGCAACAACGCGTCGTCGATCCGGTTAGAGTCCGACACGTCTCCCCGATCGACGGTGGGTCACACAGCTCCTCGCGCGCCCGACACCAATCGTCAGATCGCCCGGCATGCTGAGCTACCGGTCGTTGACGGGTTCCGGCTGGCAGGCTGCACGAGTCCTTGCCTGGGGCAGGACGGGACAAGCCAAAGTGATCATTTTCGGCAAACATCCCGGGACCCGCGGTCCCAAATACTCCCCGAAGGCCCCGGCCAACCGTCCCGGGAGGATCCCGTTCGGGATCCTCCCGGGAGAGAACCCGGACGACACCCAAGATCGCGAATCACGTCAGAGTACTGCCACTACGTGAGGAAGGCTCAGTACGCACCCTCGCGGCGCAGGACCGCGAACACGGTGCGCCAGAGGATGTAGAAGTCGAGGGGCAGCGACCAGTTCTGCACGTACCGCAGATCCAACCGCACCGACTCGTCCCATTCGAGGTCCGACCGGCCGCTGATCTGCCACAGGCCGGTCAGCCCCGGCTTCACCATCAGCCGGCGGTGCACGTCGTCCTCGTAGCGGGCGACCTCCGACGGCAGCGGCGGACGCGGCCCCACCAGCGACATCGTGCCGTTCGCGACGTTGAGCAGCTGCGGCAGCTCGTCGAGCGACCACTTGCGCAGGAACTTCCCGACCTTGGTGATCCGCGGGTCGTCACGCATCTTGAACAGCAGCCCCTCGGCCCGCTCGTTGCGCGACTCCAGCTCCGCCTTGCGCGCCTCCGCGTCGACGTACATCGACCGGAACTTGTACATGGTGAAGTGCTCACCACCCCGGCCGACCCGGATCTGCTTGAAAATGGCCGGCCCACGACTGGTCAGGCGCACCGCCAGCGCCAGGGCCAGGAACAACGGCGCGCACAGCAGGAGAACCCCCGCGGCCACACTGCGGTCGAACAGGCCCTTCATGGCCCGCCGCGCGCCGGTGAGCTCCGGCTCCTCGATGTGCAGCAGCGGCAGCCCGGCCACCGGACGAATCGAGATCCGCGGCCCGGTCACGTCGGTCAGCGCCGAGGAGACCAGCACGTCGACGTCGCTGCCCTCCAGCGTCCACAGCACCCGGCGCAACGTCTCGCCGTCCATCTGCGGACTGATGGCAACCGTGGTGGCGTACGTCGCCCGGATGGCCGTGTGCAGGGTTTCCGAGGTGCCGACGATCGGCACCCCGAGCAGGTCGAACCCACTGCGTTCCGGGGAGTCGTGACTGTGCCGGCCGGGCGAGCGGTCGAGCACGACACCGACGACCGACCAACCCGACGTCGGATCCCGCTGGGCCAGCCGGACCAACGCCGCCGCGGAGTCCCCCGCCCCGACCACCAGCACCCGGTGCAGGCAGCGGCCCGCCCGGCGCATCCGGTGCAGGTAGCCGCGCGCGGTGGCGCGGCCGGCCACGGTCAGCAGCAGCGCCGTCGGGAAGGCGATCAGCACGTAGGCACGCGCGAGCTCGGCCTTGGTCGCATAGGACAGGACGGCCACCACCGCGGTGAGCTGCGCGGCGGCGTTGAGGACCCGGCGGAACTCCTCCGAGCCGCTGCCGAGGAACCGGCTCTCGTACGCCCGGCTCAGGTACATCGACAACACCCACGCGACGGGCAGCAGGATCGACATGGCGACATACGGCGTCGCGGAGACCGGCTTCAGGTCGAACTCAACCAGTCCGCCGAACCGGACCAGGTAGGCCACTCCCGCCGCGACCACGCAGGCGGCCGCGTCGGAACCCACGAGCAGCCAGCCGTACGGCCGTTCCCAGCGAACCTTCGCCCGGTAGTCGACGACACCGTCGGATGTTCCGTCCGCGCCGGGGCCCGCGCCCACCTCGTACCCGTCGTACCGGGCGGGCTCATCGGCCCCGTCCAGCGGTTTCGGGATGGCATCCGTGCCCGGCCCCGCGGCCAACCCCACCTGTGCATGGCTGAAGACAGTGTCCGTCACCTGGCAGACCCCCCACGGCCGCAACATCTTCGGACCGACGACGACGGGGGGAGCGCTGCTTGGCGCCGACCACGCGTGTCACCTGCGTATCGACGTGCCCAGGCCTGGTGCCGAGCCCCCGAACCCGCCGCACCACCGGCCATCCGGACCCCCCATCCGACCGGCACCGCACATACGCGAGTAACTCTAACGTGCCGAGATAGGAGGATCCACGACGTCAACCCCGATGACTCATACGCGTAACAAAAATCGCGACTAGGCGGTCAAGGGACACGACAGTCAGGAGACACAACAGTCAGGAGACACAACAGTCAGGAGACACCGGACAGGTACGCCCGTAGCAGCCGCTCGGCCTCGTCGATCGCGGCGAGCTCGACGTACTCGTCCCGGGCATGGGCCAGGTTGGGATCGCCCGGCCCGTAGTTGAGCGCCGGGATCCCGAGCTCGGCGAAGCGCGCCACGTCCGTCCAGCCGTACTTCGCCACCGGCACACGACCGGTGGCGGCGACGAACGCCGCCGCGTGCGGGGCGGCGAGCCCGGGCAGCGCCCCGCCGACGAGATCGGTGACCTCGACGTCGTAGCCACCCAGCACCTCGCGAACATGCGCCACCGCCTCGTCGGGGCCCCGGTCCGGAGCGAACCGGAAGTTCACCGTGACCTGGCACCGGTCGGGGATCACGTTGCCCGCCACCCCACCGTCGATCCGCACCGCGCAGAGCCCCTCACGGTAAGTGCAGCCGTCCAGCGTCACCGTCCGCGCCCGGTAGCCGGCGAGGCGGCGGAGCAGATCGCCGGCCTTGTGGATGGCGTTGTCCCCGAGCCACGACCGGGCCGAGTGCGCCCGGGTGCCGGGAAGCGTCACGACCACCCGCAGGGTGCCCTGGCAACCCGCCTCGATCTCGCCGGAGGTCGGTTCCATCAGGATGGCCAGATCCGCATCCAGCCAGTCCCGGTGCCGGGCGGCGAGCCGACGCAGCCCGTTGCGGGCCGCCTCGACCTCCTCGTGGTCATAGCAGACCCAGGTGACGTCGTGGCTCATCGCGCCGGGCGTGGCGACCGGGAGCGTGGCCGCGAGCCGCAGCGCGACCGCGACCCCTGCCTTCATGTCCGACGTCCCGCAGCCGTAGAGCCGCCCGCCCACCACACGCGAGGGCAGGTTGCCCGCCAGCGGAACGGTGTCCAGATGGCCGGCAAGCAGGATCCGGCCGGGCAGCCCCAGCTCGGTCCTGGCCACCACGGCGTCACCGTCCCGGTCAACCCGCAGCCCGTCCACCGCGGTGAGCGCCTTCTCCACCGCGCCCGCGAGGGCGGCCTCGTCCCCACTCACCGAGGGCACGTCAACCAGCGCCCGGGTCAGCTCGCCGACGGGCGCCGTGAGGTCGAGGCTCATGCCGTCACACCCTACGGTCACCGGGCCAGCGGATCGTTAACCGGCGATAAGATCATTAACCGGCGACAGGACGCCAGCCGGCAACAAGATCGTTAGCCGGCGACGCCATGCTCCCGCAGGATGTCGTTCAACGCCAGCTTGTCGTGGATCTCGCCCTCGGCGAGCGTCCGCAGCACCAGGATGCAGGGCATCGCGAACTCTCCGCCCGGGAACGACTTCACCCGGTTGGAACCGACCGCGACCGCCCGCTCCGGGATCTCCCCGCGCGGGTACTCCGCGCCGGTCGTGGCGTCGAAGACATGGGTGGAGGCGGTCAGGATCGCCCCGGCGCCGAGCTTGGCCCCGCGGCGCACCCGCGCGCCGTCCACCACCATGCAGCGACTGCCGACGAAGGCGTCGTCCTCGACGACGACGGGGACCGCGTTCGGCGGCTCCAGGACCCCGCCGAGCCCGACCCCACCGGACAGGTGCACGTTGCGGCCGACCTGGGCGCAGGATCCGACCGTGGCCCAGGTGTCGACGAGGGTGCCGGCGCCGACGTAGCCGCCGATGTTGGTGTAGCTCGGCATGAGGACGGCCCCGGGCTCGACGTGCGCGCCCCAGCGCACGATCGCGCCCGGTACCACCCGCACGCTGTCGAACCGGGTCTTGAGCGGCACCCGGTCATGGAAGTGGAAGTCGCCCGCGGACGACTCGACCATGGCGAGAACCTTGAAGGACAGCAGGATCGCCCGCTTGGCCCGCTCGTCAACGGCGACCGAGCCGTCCACGGTGACCGTGGCGACCCGGGCCACTCCCGCATCGATGGCGTCGACGGCGGCCACCACGATCTTGCGGGCGTCGGCGTCGGCGGGGGTCAGCTCCGCCCGCCGTTCCCACAGTTCGTCGACGGCGGGATCGATCGGAGAGTCGAGGGATGTGTTCGAGGCGCTCACAAGCCCGACCCTACGAGGTGACCCCGGCCGCACGAGATGGCGGGGCCGCGGATCCGGGCCGGGTGCTAACGGATGTCCGGCTCGGCACCCCCATAGCTGCCCTGAGTGACCGGCTGACCGTAGTCGGGCCGAGCGCCATGGCCGGGCCGAGCGCCATGGTCAGGCCGAGCGCCACGGCCGGGCCGAGCGCCATGGCCGGGCCGAGCGCCATGGCCGGGCTGCCCCGTGGCGGCGACCGGCGACAGCATCGTCATCCGCTCGGGAACAGTCGCCACCTGCGAGTCCGCGGCGGTCAGGGCGATCCGGACGTGATACCGGCCAGCCTCCCCGTAAAACGTCCCGGGCGCGACGAGTATCCCGACCTCGGCCAGCGCGTCCACCGTGGCCCAGGCCTCCTCACCCCGGGTTGCCCACAGGTAGAGGCCGGCCTCGCTGTGATCGATGGTGAAACCCGCGACCGCGAGCGCCGCCGCGAGGACGGCCCGCCGGTTGGCGTAGCGCGCCCGCTGATCCGCCACATGCATGTCGTCGGCGTACGCAGCCGCCATGGCGGCCTGCACGGGCGTCGGCATCATGAAGCCGGCGTGCTTGCGGACCGCGAGGAGACCCTCGACCAGGGCCGGGTCACCGGTGACGAACCCGGCCCGGTAGCCCGCGAGGTTGGACCGCTTCGACAGCGAATGCACCGCCAGCAGTCCCTCGTGGGAGCCGCCGCACACGTCGGGGTGCAGCACCGAGACGGGCCGGCTCTCCCAGCCCAGCTCGATGTAGCACTCGTCGCTGGCGACGATCACACCGCGCTCCCGCGCCCAGGTGACCACGGCGCGCATCTCGTCGACCGTGAGCACCCGCCCGGTCGGGTTCCCCGGCGAGTTCAACCAGATCAGGGTCACCCCGTCGGCCGGGCCCGCCACCGGTTCGCAGCGGGCGAGCAGCGCGCCGACCTCGTAGGTTGGATAGGCCGGGGTCGGCACCCACACCCGGTCACCGGGTTCGAGCCCGAGCTGACCGGGGAGCTGGGCCACCAGTTCCTTCGTCCCGAGCACGGGCAGCACCGCGCCCGGGTCGACGAGCACGCCGAGCCGGCGGGCCAGCCAGCCGGCCGCCGCCTCGCGCAGCTCCGGGGTACCCGCGGTCAGCGGGTACCCCGGAGCGTCAGCGGAGCCGGCCAGCGCCTGCTGCACGACGGCCGGCGTGGCGTCGACCGGAGTACCCACCGAGAGGTCGACCAACCCATAGGGATGCAGCCGGGCCTTCTCCTTGAAGGAGACCAGCTGGTCCCACGGGAAGTCGGGCAGTCGCACCCGGGACCGGGCCGGTGACCGCGGGACTCCGGAGATGTTGCCGGGTCTCCCAGGGCCGCTCAGGACTCGCCCTGAGGAGCCAGCGCGGCGACCGTCGGCGGGTCGAAGTCCAGGGCGCCGACCTTCGATGCGCCGCCAGGCGACCCGAGCTCCTCGAAGAAGTTCGCGTTGGTGTCGGTGTACCCCTTCCACTGATCGGGAACGTCGTCCTCGTAGTAGATGGCCTCCACCGGGCAGACCGGCTCACAGGCACCACAGTCGACACACTCGTCAGGCTGGATGTAGAGCATCCGTCCGCCTTCGTAGATGCAGTCGACCGGGCACTCCTCGATGCAGGCCCTGTCCTTGACATCGACGCAGGGCTCTGCGATGACGTAGGTCACCGGTTTTCCTCCTCGGGCTCACGGGCGACTGAGTCCTTAGTATCGACCTGGACAGTTCCGTGTCGACAACAAGGGCGTGCGCTGGTGGTGTATGTCGTCCGCATCACTCCGGCCGATGTTGGCGCGCGAGTTATGCTCCGCCACCGCATCCCCGGACCGGTATCCCTCAGTGATGTTCTCGGAACGTTGCGGTCATGGTCATCGGGCGTGCTCACGGTTGTCACTGCCGAGGGCACACTCGTCCAGGTTACCGAGGATGCCGTCGTAGCGGCACGCGTCATCCCACCCCGCCCACCGACACGACGTACGCGGAATGTCCCGGATGCGACGGCTCTCATGGAGATTGTCCCGAATACGACTACCCTGAATACGACTACCCCGAAGGCGACTATCGCGGGGGCGACTGTCCTGGGGACGACCGTCCCGGACACACCCGATCCGGACACGCCCGATCCGAAGGTGCCCGGCCTGAAGGCTGCTGCCCCACCAGGGGCGGCTGCCCCGGAGACGGCCGCCCCTGGCGTGAACGCTCCGAGCGAGCTCTCGTGAGCACCCGCAGCCGCGGCAGGTTCGCCGAGGTCGTGCGCCGCGAGCCGATCGACCTGGCGGTCGCCTGCCATCTGCTCGCCGCCGAGGTCGACCCGGCAGCCGACGCCCCCGATGCCACCGCCACCCTGAGCGCCCTCGACGCATTCGCCGCGCAGGCCCGTCCACTGCTCGCCGCGCGGACGACCTCGAGCCGACGGCCCCGGTTCCCCCGGGCCGAGCACGGTACGCCGGTGGCACGCCAGACCGGCGCACCGGGACAGGCACAGCCGGGACAGGCACAGCCGGAATCCGGATCCGAGGCGGCAGGGCGCCTGGAGGGGTTCGGCCCGGGAGCGGGGAATTTCGATCCGAGGATCGCCGCCGAGACGCTGCACGAGTCCCTGGGGCTCGCCGCCGGCTTCGCCGGGGCCGAGGACGACTACACCGACCTGCGCTCCTCGCTGCTCCCCGATGTGCTGCGCCGGCGGCGCGGCCTGCCGATCCTGCTCTCCGTCGTCTGGCTGGAGGTGGCCGCCCGGCTCGGGGTCCCCGCCTATCCTGTCGGGCTTCCGGGGCACGTCGTGGTCGCGGTGGGTTCCCCCCAGGACCACGTGCTCGTCGATCCGTTCGCCGCCGGTCGACTACTGACGGTGCACGACGCCGCGGAGAAGGTACGCGCGGCCGGGTTCGCCTTCACCCGTGCCCACCTCGCCCCGATGAGCGCGCAGGACGTGCTCACCCGGATCCTCGGCAACATCCGGATCCTCGGGGCCCGCTCGGACGCGCCGCACATGCGGCTGTGGGCCGTCGAGCTGTCCCTGCTGCTCCCCCACCACCCGGCGAGCCTGCGCCGGGAGCGCGGCGAGCTCCGCGTCCGGTTGGGCGACTTTCTCGGCGGGGCCACCGATCTGACCGCGTTCGCCGACACGGTGGCCGCGGTCGAGCCAGCCGCCGCGGCGGCCGCCCGCCAGGCCGCCGCCGCGGCCCGCGCCCGGCTCAACTAGCCCCGGAGACCGTCCGCCCGCCCGGGAACCGTCCGTTAGCTCTGGGAAGCGCCTGTTAGCTTCGGGAACCGTCTGTTTCCCTCCGCGCCTCTGTTCCTCCCGTATCCGCACCGACCGGGTCGAGGTAGCGCCCGTCGTAGAAGACGAGCGGTCCGACATCGTCCCGCGGCTGGGCGAACGAGACGACCTCACCGAGGACGAGGGTGTGATCCCCCCCGGGATGGGTCGTGACCGTCCGGCACTCGAAGACCGACAGCGCGCCGTCGAACAGGACCACTCCGGTCTCCGGCCCGATCGAGTGCTCCCATCCCGCGAACATGTCGCCGGGCTGGTCATACGCGCGTTTCGCAAAGCAGCGCGACGTCTCGGCCATGTCCTCGGCGAGCACCGAGACTCCCCACACCCCCGAGGCCATGAGCGGACCGTGGAAGCGGGCGTCCCGGCGGATGCTGGCGAGCACCAGCAGCGGGTCGAGGGAGACCGAGACGAACGAGTTCGCCGTCATGCCGAGATGGCGACCGTCGGCGACGGTCGTGAGAACCGTCACTCCGGTAGCGAACCTGCCGACCGCCCTGCGGAAGTCCGCCGTCCGCAGGATCGACCGGTCGGCCTGGGAGACCTGGAAGACCGGAGAGACCGGAGAGACCGGGGAGGCGGGCGCGCCGGCCCGGTTCTCTCCACGGTGCGCAGGGCTACCCACCCGGCCACGCTACCCGCTCCGCTCACCACGTGGGCGACAGTCCCCAAGGGCCGGTGACATCTCCCACATCACAAGAGCCGGTGACATCTCCCAGGGCGAGACAGGCGACCCGGTGACCGGGTGACCGGGTGACCGGGTGACCGGACCGGTGCTCAGCAACCGGGAGGAAGCGCCGTGAGCCCCCGCCGTGCCCCGGCGAGGACGGCGACCGCGATCGGGCTCAGTGCCCCGAGCAACAGGAACGCGTAGCCAGATCCGCTCGCCCGCAACAGCAGGTCCCCCTCGGGGCGGGAGCTGGCGAACAGCAGCACGACGACGGCCCAGCCGATGAGCACGGTCGTGGGTCCCAGCCGGGTGCCCGTCAGCCACCGCACCAGCAGCGCGGCACCCCCGTTGCCCACCAGCGCGACCAGTACGCCGAGCGACAGCAGCATCCCCCCCGGCCGCGGACCGGCGGGAACGAGGAAGACGCCGTAGAGACCCAGCCCGACCCCCAGAAACACCCCCAGTGTGTAGGAGGCGGTCAGAAAGGCCCTGCCGGGTTGCGGGTCCGGGGACGGTTGCAACGACGGCCGTGCCGGCTGTCGTTGCAACCGGGTTGAGGGCGGCGTCCGGCGGGGACCGGCGCTGGGACGGGGCATTCTCCGACAGTAGGACATCGTCCGCCAGGCCCGCCCGGTCAGGCCGACCAGCCCCGAGGCCCCAGCCCCGAGACCCCCGTAGCGGACCCCGGTGGCAGATCTCGGTCCTCAGGCGATCACCAACTCGGCAGGTACGACGATCACGTCCACCAACGCGCCCCGCCGCCACACCGTGAGTTCCACTGGCCGGCCGATCGTGCCCTCGGTCAGCAGCCGCTGGAGATCACCCGGAGCGACGACGGGCGTCCCGGCCACCGACAGGACGAGATCCCCGGTGAACAGCCCGGCGATCCCGGCCGGACTGCCGACGACCACCTCGGCCAGCCAGACACCGTGGCGCTGCCCGATCCGCTCGGCCACGGCGGGTGGCAACGGAACACCCGCCCCCGCGACCCCCAGGTACGCCCGGCGGACCCGGCCGTCGCGCATCAACGCGGCGAGGATCTTCCTCGTCGTGTCGTTCACCGGGACAGCCAGCCCCAGGCCGACACCGGCGACGGCGGTGTTCACTCCCACCACCCGGGCGTCGGCCGTGACCAGCGCCCCGCCGGAGTTACCCGGGTTGAGAGCCGCGTCGGTCTGGATCACCTCGTCGACCACCCGCACGGCCGAGCCCGAACGGGTCGGCAACGACCGGCCGAGGGCGCTGACGACCCCGGCGGTCACGCTGCCGGTGAGCCCCAGCGGGTTGCCGACGGCCACGACGAGCTGGCCGACCCGCAGACCCGCGGCGTCCCCGAGGACGGCAGCCGGCGGGGTCGTGCCCCGGGCCCGCAGCACGGCCAGGTCCGAGAGCGGATCGGCACCCACCAAGTCGACCTCGCGCTCGGTGCCGTCCGCGAACTGCGCCAGCCCGACCGATGCTCCGGAGATGGCCCGATGCCCCTCGACGACGTGCGCGGAGGTCAGCAGGAACCCGTCGTCGGTGAACACCACCCCGGAGCCGGCTCCCGCGCCGCGCCGGGTACGCACCCGTAGGCTGGCCACTGACGGGGTCAGCGCCGCGGCCACCCGGGTCACGACCGCGGAGTAGGCGTCCAGCGGCTCGACCGGCAAGGAACCACCGGGCCGCGTCGGGTCGGGTCCGTCTCCCCTGGCACGTCTGGTCCGCATCCGACCTCCTCGGCCGACGCCACACTTACATTGATTACAGCGTTACGAACACGGGGCCGTCCAGAACATTCCCACCGAGGTGCCTGTGCCACCGCGGCGAGCGGGCGAGCGGGCGGGCAGGCGAGCGGGCAGCAGACGATCGGCCAGCGGGCAGGCAGGCGGGCAGGCAGGCAGGCAGGCAGGCAGCAGACGATCGGGCCGGGGCGTCAGCGGGCCGGGGCACCGGAGCCGATCAGGGCTCGCACACGAGACCGGCGAACAGGTCCCGCTCCCGCCCGTCCGGACCGTCCCCCGGCCCCCGGGCGCCCTCGGCCAGCACGAAGTGCTCGACACTCCAGGCTCGCTGGCCGATGCCGTCGGCGAGCGCGAAAAAGAACCCGTCAACGCTCATCTGCGTCCGGTGCGACCGCATGGCGGCGATCTTCGCCTCGAAGAAGTGGGGAGCGGAGAGCTCGGTCGTGATGTCCGCATCGTCGACAAGCGTCACCCCCAACTCGTCCACGGACGTCAGACCCGCGAACGGGTTGCTCTCAGCGGCGGAATCGCGGAAGTACTCGAAGCCCGCGACGGCGCTCGATCGCGCCAGCGCCGTCTCGTAGCGCTTGGCGACCTGCCAGACCGAACCGGCCTGCGGGGCGAAGGACGGGTCGGCGGCGTCGGTGAAGGCCCGCCGGGTGAGTTCGTGGGCCCGAATGTGATCGGGGTGCCCGTAACCACCACGGGCGTCGTAGCTGACGAGCACCTGCGGCCGGACCTCGCGCACGATCCGCACCAGCTCCGCCGCGGCCTCGTCCAGGTCCGCCCGCCACAGGCAGCGGGGATGGTCGTTGGCGGGGGTGCCGATCATCCCACTGTCCCGCCAACGCCCGGGACCGCCAAGAAAGCGCTGGTCGGTGATGCCGAGCGCGGCGCAGGCACCGGCCAGCTCGCCGATCCGGTAGCCACCGAGCTGGTCGCCCCGATCCGCCCGCAGATGGATCAGCTCGGGCACCAGTACCTCCCCCTCCTCCCCCAACGTGCACGTCACGAGGGTGACGTGGGTGTCGGGGGAGGCGGCGTACGAGGCAAGCGCGATCCCCGTCGAGATCACCTCGTCATCGGGGTGGGCGTGCACGAACATCGCCCGCCGGGTGGGAAGTGGCGCAGTAGAGGGTGATGATGGGGTAGCTGTCGTCACATTGACGACCCTATGGGTAGCTTTGCCGCAATGTAGGGACCGCTCAGGCTCGGCGGCGGGAGCGGATCTTCTCGCGCTCGGCGGCGGTCAGCGCCACCTTGCGCAGACGCACGAAGCCCGGGGTGACCTCCACGCACTCGTCCTCGCGGCAGAACTCCAGCGCCTGCTCAAGGGTGAGTATCCGGTGCGGGGTGAGCCGGACCAGCTCGTCGCCGGTGGATGAACGCATGTTGGTGAGCTTCTTTTCCTTGGTCGGGTTGACGTCCATGTCGTCCGCCCGGGAGTTCTCACCCACGATCATGCCCTCGTAGACCTCGGTCGTCGGCCCGACGAACATCGTGCCGCGTTCCTGGAGGTTGAACAGGGCGTATGCGGTCGCCACCCCGCTGCGGTCGGCGACCATGGAGCCTGTCGCCCGGGTGCGCAGCTCCCCGAACCAGGGCTCGTACCGGTCGAAGACGTGGTGCAGCAGCCCGGTACCGCGGGTCTCGGTGAGGAACTCGGTCCGGAACCCGATCAGCCCGCGGGCCGGGACCAGGTACTCCAGCCGGATCCAGCCGGTGCCGTGGTTGACCATCTGCTCGACCCGGCCCTTGCGCAGCGCGAGCAGCTGGGTCAGCGTGCCGAGGAACTCCTCGGGCGCGTCGATGGTGAGGCGCTCCACCGGCTCGTGGATCTTACCGTCGACAGTGCGGGTGACGACCTGCGGCTTGCCGACGGTCAGCTCGAAGTCCTCGCGCCGCATCAGCTCGACAAGCACGGCGAGCTGCAGCTCCCCGCGGCCCTGCACCTCCCAGGTGTCCGGCCGCTCGGTGGGCAGGACCCGGATCGACACGTTGCCGACGAGCTCGGCGTCCAGCCGGTTCTTGACCAGCCGCGCCGTCAGCTTCTTGCCGGAACGGCCGGCGAGCGGGGAGGTGTTGATGCCGATCGTCATGCTGATGGACGGTTCGTCAACGGTGATAACCGGCAGCGGCCGGGGATCATCGGCGTCGGCGAGGGTCTCCCCGATCGTGATGTCGGGGATGCCGGCGATGGCGATGATGTCGCCCGGCCCGGCCGACTCCGCCGGTACCCGCTCGAGCGCCTGCGTCATCAGCATCTCGCTGATCTTGACGCGCTGCTGGCTGCCGTCGGCCCGGCACAGCGTCGCCGGCTGACCACGCTTGATCGTGCCGTTGTGCACCCGGCACAGCGCGAGCCGGCCGAGGTACGGGGACGCGTCGAGGTTGGTGACCAGGGCTTGCAGCGGCGAGTCAGGATCAAACGACGGCGCCGGCACGGTCTCCAGCAGAAGGTCGAACAGCGGCTTGAGATCGGGTGAGTCCGGGCTCACCCCGTCGGCCGGGCGGGTGGTGGAGGCACGACCCGCCTTCGCGTTGCAGTAGACGATCGGGAAGTCGATCTGGTCCTCGTCGGCGTCGAGGTCGAGGAAGAGCTCGTAGGTCTCGTCAACCACCTCGGCGATCCGGGCGTCCGACCGGTCCACCTTGTTGATGACGAGCACCACCGGCAGCCGCGCCGCGAGCGCCTTGCGCAGGACGAAGCGCGTCTGGGGCAGCGGGCCCTCGCTCGCGTCCACGAGCAGCAGGACGCCGTCGACCATCGACAGGCCACGCTCGACCTCACCGCCGAAGTCGGCGTGACCGGGCGTGTCAACGATGTTGATCGTGATGTCGCCGTAACGGACCGCGGTGTTCTTCGCGAGGATCGTGATGCCCTTCTCACGCTCCAGGTCCATCGAGTCCATCACGCGGTCGGTGAGCTCGGCATGCTCGCCGAACGCGCCGGACTGGCGCAGCATGGCGTCGACGAGGGTGGTCTTGCCGTGGTCGACGTGGGCGATGATTGCCACGTTTCGAAGATCGGCACGAAGAGACACGGTGATGCGCTCCGGGGCGGACATGGGGTTCGCGACCCCGCAACAACGACGACGTCACCGCATGAAACGACGGTAACGCATGAACCGGTGACGCGAACGTTCTGGCGAGTGTCCGCCATGGTGTCGGCGCCGCGGCACGACGATCTGCCCGTCACGCGTACACCGGCAACGGTCGCACCGCCACTCATGGTACGGGTGCACCCATGGCACGGATGCACCCATGGCACGGATGCCTCGGCCACAACGAGCTTCACCGGTCCGGGGCTTCACCGGTCCGCGACCTCCCGTCGCCGACCTTCAGAAGAGTCGACGTTCAGAAGAGCGATCCGGGAGTCGACAGCACGCGGCGCAGCTCCGCCACCAGGGGACCGTCGGCCGGCATCCACCGGACATCGTCCAGTTCGGCCACGCCGAGCCAGCGCAGCTCGTCATGTTCGACGAGCCGGGGCTGCTGGCGCGTCACCCGGCCGAGCCACACCCGCAGCACCCATCCGGGGCTGGACAGCCCGACCTCACCGAGCGGCGGACCGACCTCGATCTCGACGTCGAGCTCCTCCCGGCACTCCCGGACGAGCGCGTCGAGCTCGTGCTCGCCGGGCTCGACCTTGCCGCCCGGAAACTCCCACATCCCGGCGTAGGGATGCGGTTCCCGGCGCCGGGCGGCCAGCACCCGGCGATCATCGTCGAGCAGCGCGACGGCGACGACCAGACGTCCCTTCACCACCGGGGAGTCGGTGCCGTCCCGGTCCTCGGGTGTTCCACGCCGTCGTCCATGGGTAGAAGGGAGGGCATCCAAGCCCTCCACATCCGCGTTCATGGTGCCGGACTCTCCCAGAGTCCGGCCAGCCGTGGATCCGTTCCCGGCGGATCGTGTCTGATGACCCTTTCGGGTGGCTCCACCAAGACGGCTCGCCGAGCGGCGGGACGCGGACCGCAAGCCAGAGAATCCAAGCCAGAGAATCAGAGAATCACCAGCCGGAGGGAATCGGTATGCCGAGCAGACTGGACACCACCGAAGTCGCCGGGGCGCTGGCGGCACTACCCGGCTGGATCGGCGACGCCGACCGGATCCAGTTGGAGATCATGCTGGACGGGGACGAGGCCGACGCGATCGTGGCCGAGGTCATGCAGGCAGCGGACGTGATGAACCATCATCCGGTCGTCGAGCGGGGCCCGGGAACAACGACCTTCACGGTCTGGACCCACTCGGTCGGCGGCGTCACCGAACTGGACGTGGCCCTGGCCCGCAGGATCTCACAGATCCTGCGCTCTGCCGGCGTCTCGTACTGAGCGCTCGTACCGAACAGATGTCTCGTACCGAACAGATGTCTCGTACCGAACAGACGTCTCGTACCGAACAGACGTCTCGTACCGAACAGATGTGGAGATCACCAGAGACTGGGCAGCACCCGGAAGACACCATCCGGATCAGGCGGGAACGGTACGACGATCGTCACCGCTGCGGTGTCGATCGTCCCGTAGAGATGCGGGAAGAGCTCCCCTGGCGCGGGCGTGCCCCCAGCGGGCGCCTGGCCGGCGGGCGTCACGGGCGCCGGCGGCTCCCAGCGCAGCTCCGCGCTCAGCCGCTCCGGGTTGACGACGACCAGCAGCAGGTCCGCACGCCCGGCGTAGTACCGGTTCGCGGTTGCCACGGCCTGCTCCGGGGCGGAGAAATGGATGAACCCCTCGGATGCCAGGCTCGCCGGGCGGTACCCGTCAGCCCCGGCCGCCCACTCGGACCGGCCCACCAGATGGCAGATCACGCCATCCTCCTCTCCTCGCCACTCATCGGTCGTTGACTGCCGAGCCACGGTCGCGGTGCCCGTGTCGGCCCGGGAACGCTCCCGGCGGGCCGGACGAAACCCACCTCCGCCCGAAGACCAGTCTGAAGGGCGTGCCCGCGATGCTTCAGCCCCGTCACCCGCAGGCCGCCGGGGAAAGCCGCCTACGCGGAGTCGACGCGGCGCGGGGCCTCGCCCTGATCGGCATGGTCGCGACGCACATCTATCCCGCGGTCGGGGATGACGGGGCGGTGACCCCCGCGCATCTGCTCGCCGCCGGCCGGGCCTCGGCGGCCTTCGCGGTACTCGCCGGGGTGGCGCTGGCGCTGTCGACCGGCCGGCTGCCGGCGCCACAGGCGCGCGCGTCGACCGTGGCACGAGCGGTCTGCATCGGGACGATCGGCCTCGCCCTCGGCTACACCCACTCCGGCATCGCGGTGATCCTCTGTTACTACGCGCTGATGTTCATCCTGGCCGTGCCGCTGCTGCGGGCTCCGGTCGCAGCGCTGGTCGTCGTCACGGTGCTGGCGTTCGCGGTCGTCCCGGCCGCGGGCCTCCTCAGCCGGGACCATCTGCCGCCCCCGACCCTTGCCGACCCGACCTTCGGCCGGGCGTTCACCCACCCGGTGAACCTGACTCTGGAGATGGGCTTCACCGGCTTCTATCCGGCGCTTGCCTGGCTCGGGTATCTCTGCGTGGGACTCGCGGTCGGCCGGCTGGATCTACGGTCCACGCGGGTCGCCGCCGCCCTGCTCGCGGGGGGTGGCACGATCGCCGCGGCGGCGTCGCTGGTCTCCTGGGCCCTGCTCCGGCACGCCGCGGGCATGGCCGCACTCGAATCCGTCGATCCCGTCGAGGTCGCGGGAGTCGGGCCGCTGCCGGTGCGGTCCATCCTCGACGCCGGGCTGTACGGCAGCACCCCGACGAACACCTGGTGGTGGCTGGCCGTCGACACCCCGCACTCGTCCACGCCCGTCGATCTGCTGCACACCGGCGCGGCCGCGGTCGCCCTGCTCGGGTTCGTCCTGCTCCTGAGCCGGCTGCTGCCGCCCCTGATGCTGATCCCGCTCGTCGCCGTCGGATCGATGACGCTGACCCTCTACTGCACCCACGTGATCGTGATGTCCGCCTCCTTCCTCCCCGCGGATCCGACGCCGTCCTTTCTGCTCCAGGCGGCCGTAGCCCTGACCGTCGCCACCGCCTGGCGGGCGAGCGGGGCGCGAGGACCGGCCGAGGCGATCGTCGCCGCGGCCACCCGGGGCACCCGGCAGCTCGTTTAGCGCGGTGACCACGGCCGCCGGAGATCTTCAGGCCGCGGCCACAGCCTCGCTGTAGAGGCGGACGTTGATCCCAAAGCTACTTCCGGACTCGTATTCCTTCGCGGTCCGGCCATAGCGGTCGGGAGGCTGCGCCGGGCGAGAATCAATCTCATGAGTGCGGATGTCACGATCCCCTCGTACGGGGTACGCAACCGGGTTGAGCGCACCGGTCCGGCGGTCCGGGCCGCGCTCAGGCCTGACCATCGTGCCGAGTTCGAAGCCGAGTTCCACGCGGCGGCTGTCGAGGCCGACGACGCCCTTGACCTGGCGCCGCTGCACCGGGTCATTGACCGCTGGTGGCCTCAGGCCGTGCTTTGCGCCAACCCGGAGATCCAGGCGGGCATCGACGAGGACCGACGCCGCATTGCCGCCGGCGATCCGACCGTGATCGCCGAAATCTGGTACCCACCCGGCCATCCGCACCCGTCACGCACGGTCTGATGACTGCCTAAAACGTGACGATCAGTGGATAGCAACCTTCGGTGACGGTTGGAGACTCATCGTCTATACCATTGAAGATAGATAGATCATTATCACCGTGCTTCGCGTGATCTGGTTGAACGGCCGCGGTCTCAACAGGCATGTCGCCACGCGGTAGGTGCTTCTCATCACACGGGAACGGCCCCTGATCAGACGTTGAAGCGGAACTCCACGACGTCGCCGTCGGCCATCACGTAGTCCTTGCCCTCCATGCGCACCTTGCCGGCCGCGCGGGCGGCGGCCATCGAACCGGCCGCGATCAGGGCGTCGTACGAGACGATCTCGGCCTTGATGAAGCCGCGCTGGAAGTCGGTGTGGATGGCCCCGGCGGCCTCCGGCGCGGTCGCCCCGGCTCTGATGGTCCAGGCCCGGGCCTCCTTCGGGCCTGCCGTCAGGAACGTCTGGAGCCCCAGGGTGTGGAAACCGATCCGGGCCAGCTGGGCAAGGCCGCTCTCCTCCTGGCCGAGCGAGGCCAGCAGCTCCGCGGCGTCGGCCTCGTCGAGCTCGGCCAGTTCGGCCTCGACCTTGGCGCACAGCACGATCGCGTCCGCGGGCGCGACGGAGCCGACAAGTTCCTTGCGCCGACCGGGATCGGCGAGGACGTCCTCGTCGACGTTGAAGACGTAGAGGAAGGGCTTGGCGGTGAGCAGGAAAAGCTCCCGCAGGGCGTCGCGATCGATCTTCGGTTCCGAGGACAGCGTGCGGCCGGCGTCAAGCACCTCGCGCGCGGCCTTCACCGCGGCCAGCAACGGCTGCTTCGCCTTGTCGGCACGGGCCTCCTTCTCCAGCTTCGGCAGGCGCGCGTCAACGGTCTGCAGATCGGCGAGGATCAGCTCGGTGTTGATCGTCTCGATGTCGTCGGCCGGGTCGACCCTGCCCTCGACGTGCACCACGTCGGGGTCGGAGAACACCCGGACGACCTGGCAGACCGCGTCGGACTCGCGGATGTTCGCGAGGAAGCGGTTACCCAGGCCCTGCCCCTCGGACGCGCCTCGGACCAGACCGGCGATGTCCACGAAGCTGACCGTGGCCGGCACCGTCCGGGCGCTGTCGTAGAGCTTCGCGAGCTCGCCGAGACGCGGATCGGGCACCCCGACCACGCCCACGTTCGGCTCGATCGTCGCGAACGGGTAGTTCGCGGCCAGCACCTCATTGCGCGTCAGGGCGTTGAACAACGTGGACTTGCCGACGTTGGGCAGCCCGACGATCCCGATCGACAAGCCCATGGCCGGTCAGTCTACGGACCTCACGGCTACGGACCTCACGGCTACAGGCCCCACGGCTACAGGCCCCACGGCTACTAGGCCCCACGGCCGCTCGCCGGGAAGGGCCCGGCCGGGCAGCTTCCCGGCCGGGGACCGTCTCACCGCGAAACCGCGCGAAACTGTCGGAGGGCCGTGATTGCCTCTCTCCCGTGGACACGACCAGCGCGCTGCTGGCCCTGATCGGGCTGGCTCTCGGCGCCATGGGCGGATTCGCCGCCGCGCGCCGCTTCGCCGAGCCGCGGGTTGCCGCGCTCACGGCTGCGCACGCCACCGCCGTGCGGGAGCGCGACCAGGCCCGGGAGACCGCCGCCGCCGCTGCCGAGCGTGCGATGCTGGCCGAGTCGGACGTGTCCAGCCTGCGCACCGCGCTGGAGTACGAGCAGCGAGCGGCGGGCGAGCGGGTGGCGCTGGTCGAGCAGAGCCAGGACCGGCTTGCCGAGAGCTTCCGAGCGCTGTCCGCGCAGGCTCTGGAGGGCGCGAGCCGTCAGCTGGTAGAGCTGGCCTCCGCCCGGCTGGACGAGGCCGGCGCCCGCGCCCGCGGCGACCTCGACGCCCGTCGTTCGGCGGTCGAGAGCATGGTGACGCCGCTGCGGGAGGCTCTCGGGCGGATGGAGGACCGGCTGCGGGAGCTGGAGACCGCGCGCACTGAGGCCTACGCGGCACTCGTCGAGCAGGTGCGGTTCGCCCGCGAGGCGTCGGAGAACCTCCGGTCGCAGACCGCCGCGCTCGTGACCGTGCTGCGCCGGCCCCAGGCCCGCGGTGCCTGGGGCGAGATGCAGCTGCGCCGGGTGGCGGAGGTGGCCGGCATGCTCAACCGCTGCGACTTCACCGAGCAGATGACGATCCAGGGCGACGACGGCCCGCAACGGCCCGACATGGTCGTCCACCTTGCCGGTGGCCGCAACGTGGTCGTCGACGCGAAGGTTCCGCTCAGCGCGTTCCTGGAGGCCGCCGACACGACGGACGAGGAGCATCGCGCGCGCCGGATGGCCGCCCATGCCCGCCATCTGCGTGCGCATGTCGACGGCCTCGGCGCCAAGTCCTACTGGCGGCGGCTGCCGTCATCCCCGGAGTTCGTGGTGCTCTTCGTCCCCGCCGAGGCGTTCCTGGCCCCTGCCCTCGATCACGATCCCGGCCTGCTCGAACACGCCGCAGGCAAGAAGGTCATCATCGCCACCCCAACCACGCTGATCGCTATGCTGCGGACCATCGCCCACGCTTGGACTCAGGATGCGCTGACCGCACGGACGAAGGAGATCTTCGAGCTGGGTCGCGACCTCTACACCCGCCTCGGCACCCTGGGCGAACACGTCGATCGCCTCGGTCGCTCGCTCGGCCGGGCGGTGGGGGACTTCAACGCCACCGTCGGCTCGTTGGAAAGCCGGGTGCTGACCCCCGCCCGCCGGCTCGCGGCCATGGAAGTCGTCGAGGCGGGGCTCCCCAGTCCGGTTCCGGTAGAGACCGGCGTGCGGCCGCTGTCCGCCGCCGAGCTCCTGAGGAGCACCGGGGAGGGCGCGACGACCGGGCGGGGTGGCGCCATGGAGGACCCCGGAATCGATGTCGGGTACCAGACCCCTGACGGCGCAGATCCGGCCAGATGGGACGCGAACGACCAGCATAAGGAGGATTAAGCAACGGAAAGCAGTGAGATCGACACCGAAAGCTCAAATGCGAGAGCCGATGCGCATGTCTGGTGCATCGCCCTGACGCATTGGAAATCTGCGGGCGGTACCTTGCCTTCGTGAGTGTGCCGCCTCACCGGCAGTCGGCCGGACCGCCGGGCAGATCCGCACGCGCTCGCGGGCATGATGATCTGTACGCTCGCAGCTCGCGCGGTCGGGCGAGTGGGCCGCCACCCACGCTGTTCACGGGCAGCCGCCGGGGCCTCACCGCGCTCGGCACCGGCATCCTCGTCCTCGTCATCGGTGGGCTCGGTGCCATCGCGGACTCCGCGATCTTCGGTTCCCTGAAGTTCGCCTTCGGCGTGCTGTTCATCGGCTCGTGCGTCCTCGCCGCGGTCCGCGTGCATGCGGATGACCTCATCGGCGTGGTGATCATGCCGCCGCTCGCCTACGCGCTCATCACCCTCGGCGTCGGCTACCTGAACCCCGCGGCCGGGAACGGCGGCTCCGGCCTGCGCAACAAGGCCATCGATGTCGGCTCGGAGATGATCCTTCACGCTCCGATCCTGCTGACGGCCTTCATCCTGGTAGTCGTCATCGCGCTCTTCCGGGGTCGCCGCGCCCAAGTGGCGCGCCGCGAGCGGCAACGTTCCCTCGCGCAGTCGTCCGCCGAGCGCCGACGCCGGCCGCTGTAGCCCGGACCGCCGCTTCCCCACGCCGCTTCCCCACGCCAGGTCGGCCGTACCGCCACAACCACCCCACAAGCAAATCCATGCCATCAATAAAAACAATAAAAGGCATGTAGATGGAACGGCCGACGACAAACACCGGCAACGCGACGGAACCTATTGCCACAGCTCGTGCTAGATTCCATGCCGCATCACGCACCCACCGTTCAGGTGCACTTCCACTGGCATATCGGGTGCCGCATCCCCGGAGGCGGCGGACGTAGGGAGGCCCGCTTGTCGTGCACGTCTCACGCTTTCTCCGGCGAGCACGTCCCGTCCGTTGGTGAGCCGGTCGGGCCCCGGTGACCGCCAGTCCCTGCTCAGCGGGACGAACGCCGATGATCCCGATGTTGCGCTACCGGTCTCTCGACACGCAGCCGCCACGCGGCCCGCGACGTCGGCTAATCCCCTTCACGACCTTCATGCGGCACTGCGCCCTCATCGCCGCCTCCGGCCGGCAGGCGCTCACCGTGTCGAAATATGCCGCGTCCCTGCGCGCGGCCACCGCGCCGGCCAACCCGGTCATCATCACCTTCGACGACGGCGGCGTGGAAACCTTGAAGGCTCTCCGCCGACTGGCCGAGACGGGTCTGACGGCGACGGTATTCGTGACCAGTTCACGGGTCGGTGATCCGGGCTATTTCAACCGGACCGACCTGCATCGAATACGGGGTCTCGGGATAGAAATCGGCGGGTCCGGTCACACCGGACGGCGGCTGGACGAACTGGCGCGGACCGACGTGATCGCCGAACTGACGCTGTCGCGTCGCCGGCTGGCCGTGGCGACCGGGGACGAACCTCGCACGTTCGCCTACCCCCTCGGCGGATACGACCTGTCCGTACGCCAGCTTGTGATCTCGGCCGGCTACAGTTCGGCCTGCGCGGTACGCGACGTCCTCTCGCATCCCGCCGACGACCGCTTCGCCCTCGCCCGGTTGACCGTCGAGGCGAACACACCCGACAGCCGGCTTCGCGCGTGGTTGGAAGGCGTCGGGCGGCCCGCGCCGCCTCCCACGGTGCCACGGACCCACACCCATCGGCTTCGGCGCGCGGCCCGCCCGCCTGGTCTTTTCACCCCCAGGCTCGGTCAGCCCGATCCTGGCCCGGTGACCGGCACCGGGGACCCGGGCGGCCTCGCATCCCCCGACCTCAGCTGGCCATCACCGGCCCTGCCGGAGCACTGAGCAGTCCGAACAAACTGAGCAGTCCGAACAAACTGAGCAGACGGGGTGGCGGCAGGACGGCTGGCTGCGGTGGTACCCCGCCCGCGGGCGGTCGGCGAGAGTGCCACGGCGTCCCGCGGCGGATCGGTGCGCAGGGCCAGATCACCGAGCGGACTGGTCACCCCGAGCCAGTACCGCTCGTTGCGGTAGTGGTGCAGACGATGCCCTCGCCACAGCCGCCGGTAGTAGGCCGTGCGCGGGGGGACCCGGGTATGGATGAGGAAATGCGTCCAGTCGTAGACGAGCGCACCCATCCCGAGGCAGAGCGCGCCGGTCGCCGCCCATGGCGGCCCGAGCAACGCAGGCGCCGCGACGGCGACGGTTCCGCTGATCACCTCGCGGGGGCGCAGGAACATCGTGTCGAGGTTGGTCGGATCGCGATGATGCTGCTCGTGCCCGTATCCGGCAAGTTGGTAACCGATCGATCCCAGCCGACCGCCCGGCCGGGCGTGGAGCAGTATCCGGTGCACACTCCACTCGACGAAGGGCTGCGCCGCCACGGCGGCCACCGCGACGCCGGTGTCCCGGATCCGCCACGGGCCTCGGACCACCCGCAGGACGGCAAGCGCCCCCACGCAACCAAGCAGAACGGGGGGCCGTGGATGGCGCAGGAACCTGTGTGCCGCACCCACCAGCGTCCGGACCTCCGCGGCGCTGCCGTGCGGTCCCGGGGGGTCGAGGCGCGCGAACACCCTCGCGGGGACGGACGGTCGCGGGTAGTGCACCATGCGACCACCTCCCGACCAGATCGGAGTCGGAACGGACCAGGAACAGCATGGAAACTGTACGGAACTCCGACCGGACCGGCGACTTGGATCGAAGCTGCGACCGGGACAGCGGCGGCTCAGAACGGGACAGCGGCGGCTCAGAACGGAACGGTGGAGTACGCCTGCAGCTTGGTGAGCTGATGCTGGCTGTCCACCCGGCGGATGGTGCCCGAGCGTGACCGCATCACCAGCGAGGACGTGTTTGCCCCGCCCGGCCGGTACCGCACCCCGGCGAGCAGTTCGCCGTCCGTGATGCCGGTCGCCACGAAGAAGACGTTGTCACTGTCGACGAGGTCCCGGGTGGACAGTACCCGGGCCGGGTCGCCCCCGAGGTCGGCAACCTTGCGATACTCCGCGTCGTCCCGCGGCCACAGCCGGCCCTGGATCACTCCACCCAGGCAGGTCACGGCGCAGGCCGTGATGATCCCCTCGGGAGTGCCGCCGATCCCCAGCAGCAGGTCCACGCCGGTGTCCGCCGAGGCAGCCATCACCGCTCCGGCGACGTCGCCGTCGGAGATCAGCTTAACCCGGGCGCCGGCCGCCCTGATCTGCTCGACCAGTTGGCTGTGCCGGGGCCGGTCCAAGACCACCACGGTGACGTCCCGCGGGAGGATCTCCTTGGCCTTCGCCACGGCGCGGATGTTGTCCTCCACCGAGGCCGCGATATCCACCACCCCGGCCGCCTCCGGGCCGGTGACCAGCTTCTCCATGTAGAAACACGCGCTCGCGTCGTACATCGAGCCACGCTCGCTGACCGCCATGACCGAGATGGCGTTATTCATCCCCTTGGAGGTCAGCGTCGTACCGTCCACGGGATCCACGGCGACGTCGCATTCGGGGCCCTCGCCCGAACCGACCACCTCGCCGTTGAACAGCATGGGGGCCTCGTCCTTCTCCCCCTCGCCGATCACGACGACCCCGCGCATCGAGACGGTGCCGACCAGTCGACGCATCGCGTCGACGGCGGCCCCGTCCGCGCCGTTCTTGTCGCCACGGCCGACCCAGCGCGCCGCGGCGAGCGCGGCTGCCTCGGTTACCCGGACGAGTTCGAGCGCGAGGTTGCGATCCGGAGCCTGCCCTTGCACGGCCAGCGTGTCGGGCACGGACGAGGCGTCGGAAGGCCTGGAGGCGGAGGATTCAGCAGTGGAAGACACGGCCCCGAGCCTAGTTCGGGAGCCCCGTCGGCGCCCGAACTAGGCCCGGAGTGACGCCGAATATACCTCCATGACCCTATCCCGCCGCGAAGGTGCGCCCGCGGCCGTCCGGCAAATCCGGCCTGTCGTCGACACGACATCTCGAATCCGCCGAAGAGGCACGCAACCTTCAACCCGGTGCGCGCGTCCAACGGAGCATCGGGCAGCCGTCACGCGGAGGGGGCGTGACGGCTGCCCGGCAGGCCCCGATCTGGCCGGTTTCTCGCCCCGCACTCCCCGATAAGGCCCTCCAGCCGGGCGAGAGTCTGAACACACCACCACCCCCGCGAGCCGCCCAGACGTGGTCCGGGTGCCCATTCGGGGGTTCGGACCTGGAAGATGGGGACGTGGCACGACGACGCGGTCAGGAAACGATCAGAGACATGGCGCTCTCTCTCGCCGTGGTCATGGCGGGTGTCCTGCTCTTCGTCGTCTTCGTCATGCCCCGCGGAGGCGACGAGCCCGCGGTCAAGGTCGTCGCGACGAGTGAGCCGATGGCGGCGTTCGCCCGCCAGGCGCCCTACTCCCCGCTCGGGCCGGCTGGCCTGCCCTCCTCCTGGAAGCCGACCTCCATCCGCCTGACGCTGCCCACCGGTGGTGGCGATGGTGGTCCCGCCGAGGCGACGATCGGCTACGTCGTCGATCGGCCCGACCATCGGACGTTCGCCCGCTTCGTCGAGAGCAACGCTCCCACCGCGGTCCAGCGGATCCTGGGGAACCGACCGGCCAACGGCACGGTCGATGTGGAAGGCGTCGCCTGGCAGCAGCGCCGGGACGGCGATGGGCATCTCGCGCTCACCCGAACCGACGGCGACGTCACCGTGATCGTGGATGACGGAGGCGGCAAAGGCGGGGCGAATCAGGCCGATCTGGTCACCCTCGCCGCGTCACTGCGACCGGTCGTTCCCGCCGCCACGAACTGATCGGGCCGCCGGTACGGGCCCGGTCGATGCAAGCCGCCCGGTCAGCGCGAACCCGGTCAGCGCTGGACGGCGGCCGCGATGACGGGAGGCCGTGCGGGCGCGACGGCCGTTGCGGCCGGTGGCTGGCCCCCACCCTCCAGAGCGGTGGCGGCGGGGATGAGAATCGCCATGCCGATGACCAGCCCGGCCGCCCGACGTAGCAGCGGGCCCGTCGCCGGCATCCGCCATCCGAGGTGGGCGCCGCCAACCCGCGTCCCGATCATCCCACCCCTCGGCACGGCGCCCACGGCGGCAACCGAAGGCGGAGCGTGCTCTCGGGCGAGGTCGCCGAGAGGTCTGCGACGAGGCGTCGGGCGTAGCGCGGGCATTGCTACCTCCGGACTGGATGTCCTACGGGTAACGGCCGGTGTGCCAGGCCGGTCTGGTCCGTCTCGGACCGCGACCGGCCTGAAACGCCATGCAGTGACCTTGTACTATGGATCTCCACCGGACCGGCCGGGTTCAGCCATGATTGTTCCTTGTTGGATATCATGTTGGTCAGGCGGAGGGGAAATCGCCACGCCGGCGCCTCCTAGCCGCCGGGTCGCCCAACGGTGGATGCCGGGTCGGGACCGACCCGAAACCGCGCGGTCACGGATTGAGCGGACATCGTTATAGAGGATTGTGGAAGATAGAGGGTTGTGGAGGCGGCACGGAGGTGGCCATGCCCGAAGCATTCAACGACGGCCCTACCGGTCACACATCGGGCTCCGCCGATGTCCTCCCGCCGGGCGTCCCGGCCCCACCGGTCACCTACGAGGTCGCGCGGGCCGAACTCGAGGAGGTCGTCCGCCGGCTGGAGGCCGGCGGGGTGAGTTTGGAGGAGTCACTGATCCTCTGGGAACGGGGCGAGGGGCTCGCCAAGACCTGTCAGGCACTGCTCGACGGCGCCCGCGCTCGACTGGCCGCGGCGACTCCACTCTCCTGAGCGTCTCCTGATCTCCTGGACGTCTCCTGATCTCCTGATCTCCTGAGCGAGCGGCCCCTCCAGCCGACCGGGCCGCCGGGCCTGCTCAGCCGTCCACGACCGTCGCGCGCAGCGTTCCGCCCGCCACCCGGATGGCGAGCCCGTCCCCGGCCGCAACCTCGGCAGGTCCGCGCACAACCGCACCATCCACGGTGCGCTGCACCACGGCGTACCCGCGGTCGAGGGTCGCCGCCGGCGACAGCGCGCGCATCCGGGCGCGGGTGGCGGCCAGATCGTTCCCGGTCACATCTATCACGTGGCGGACGCAGCGGCGCGAACGGGCGAGGAGCGCCGACACGTCGTCCGCTCTGCGGTCCACGTCGCGCGTGGGCGTTGCGAGCACGGGGCGTCCCCGGGTGTCCGCCAGCCAACGTTCCTCCCGGTCGAGTCGGTGCTCGACGACCCGCCGGGCCCGGGCCCGCAGCTGGGCGACCGCGATCGCCTGCTCACCGACGTCCGGCACCACCCTCTTCGCCGCGTCCGTCGGCGTGGAGGCGCGGACGTCGGCGACGAAATCGAGCAAAGGGGTGTCCTGCTCGTGTCCGATTGCCGACACCACCGGGGTACACGCGGCCACGACAGCCCGCAGCAGCGCCTCGTCGGAGAAGGGCAGCAGATCCTCCAGCGACCCGCCGCCACGAGCGATGACGATCACTTCCACCTCGGCGCGCGCGTCGAGTTCCCGCAGCGCGTCGATGACCTGGGCGACCGCGAGAGGCCCCTGGACGGCCACCTCTCGTAACACGATGCGCACCGCCGGCCAGCGACGGCGCGCGTTCTCGACCACGTCCCGCTCCGCCGCGCTGGCCCGCCCGGTGATCAGACCGACGGCCGCCGGGAGGAACGGAGGACGCCGCTTACGGGACGCGGCGAACAGCCCCTCGGCCGCCAGCGTGGCCTTGAGCTGTTCGAGCCGGGCCAGCAGCGCACCGGCGCCGAGCGGGCGAATCTCAACAACCGCAAGGGCCAGCGTGCCTCGGCCGGGGTGGAACGACGGCTTGCCCCACACCACGACGCGGGCCCCGTCGACGAGCGCCGGCCCCACCGCGTCGCACACCGCGCGCGGGCAGGTGACCCGCAGGGACACGTCGGCGACCGGGTCCCGCAGGGTGAGGAAGACCGTTCCCATCCCGGGACGGCGAACGATCCCGGTCACCTGCCCCTCGACCCACACCCGCCCCAGCCGGTTGATCCAGTCTCCCAGCGCGCGCGACACGCTGCGGACCGGCAGCGGCTGTTCCGGGGACGATGTCAGTGCCACCCGGGCACCGTAACCTCGCCCACAACCACGCCCCACAACCACGCCCCACAACCACGCCCCACAGCCTCACCCCACAGCCTCACCCCACAACGGTCGGCGGCCCTCCCCACGGCCGGACCGGACGATGTCGCCATCGGGTGATGCATCGCCTAGCCGACTTCCCGGCCGCCCGCCGCCGCGTAGACTCCCACCCATGGGCCGGGTCCTTCTTGCCAAACCGCGCGGCTACTGCGCTGGTGTCGATCGAGCCGTCGTGACCGTGGAGAAAGCACTAGAGCTGTACGGTTCACCGGTCTACGTACGCAAACAAATCGTTCACAACCTTCATGTCGTGAAGACGCTGGAGGCCAAGGGCGCGATCTTCGTGGACGAAACCGACGAGGTGCCGCACGGCGCCACCGTCGTGTTTTCAGCCCACGGAGTGGCACCAACGGTGCACGAAGAGGCGGCGGTGCGCGAGCTCCGCACAATCGACGCCACGTGCCCTCTGGTCACCAAGGTGCATTCTGAAGCCAGGCGGTTCGCCCGTGAGGACTACGACATCCTCCTCATCGGCCACGAGGGCCACGAGGAGGTCGTCGGCACCACCGGGCAGGCTCCGGACCGCATCCACCTCGTGGACGGGCCCGAGGACGCCGCCGGGGTGAAGGTCCGCGATCCGGAGCGGGTGGCTTTCCTCTCCCAGACCACACTGTCCGTCGACGAGACGATGACGACGGTTGACGCGCTGCGCGAGCGCTTCCCGCATCTGCAGGGTCCACCGAGCGACGACATCTGCTACGCCACGCAGAACCGCCAGGTCGCCGTCAAGGAGATCGCCGGCGCGGTCGACCTGGTCATCGTCGTCGGCTCGCGGAACTCCTCGAACTCGGTCCGGTTGGTCGAGGTCGCGCTCGACGCCGGCGCCCCGGCCGCCTACCTCGTGGACGACTCCACCGAGGTGGACCTGAGCTGGTTCGATGGTGTCGAGACCGTCGGGGTCACCAGTGGCGCATCGGTGCCGGAGGAACTCGTCACCGGCGTGATGGCCTGGCTCGCCGAGCGGGGCTTCACCGATGTGGAGGAGGTCACGTCCGCGGACGAGCACCTTCTCTTCGCGTTGCCGCCGGAGCTTCGCCGGGAGATGCGTACCCGCGAGCGCGCCGCCGGCTGAGCCCGGACCGCCCCTCACACCAGACTCGTCGGAGCCACCCTTCCCCGCATTGCGCCGAAGCCCCGACGTTCCCCTCAGGAACCTCGCCGAAGGCAAGGTGACGGAGACCCCGAACGGCCCCCTATAGCAGGGGTCCCGACATGTCCTAAGGTCGGCCCTGGGGCCGCGTCCAGGCGGCATCTCGCCGGGACGCGGCCCCAGTATGCGGTACAGGGCACGTGCGGTACAGGGCACGTGCGGTACAGGGCACGGGCGACGAGCATCGGGAGAACGGGCGCATGAGCGAGCAGGAATACCGCATCGAGCACGACAGCATGGGTGACGTCCGGGTACCGGTCACGGCCCGGTGGCGGGCCCAGACACAGCGGGCGGTGGAGAACTTTCCCGTCTCCGGCCAGCGGATCTCCCGCGCGCACATCGCGGCGCTCGCCCGGATCAAGGCCGCTGCCGCGACGGTGAACGCCAAGCTGGACGTGCTCGACGCGGACATCGCCGAGGCGATCGTCGACGCGGCCACGGAGGTGGCCCGTGGTGACTGGGACGACCAGTTCCCCTTGGACGTCTTCCAGACCGGCAGCGGCACCTCGTCCAACATGAACACCAACGAGGTGCTGGCCTCGCTCGCCTCCGAGCGCCTCGGCCGCCCGGTTCACCCGAACGACCACGTCAACGCCTCGCAGTCCTCGAACGACGTCTTTCCCTCATCGATCCACATCGCCGCCACCCAGGGCATCGTCGGGGACCTGATCCCGGCCCTGGAGCACCTTGCCACCGCGCTCGGTCGCAAGGAGACCGAGTTCGCCGACGTCGTGAAGTCCGGCCGGACCCATCTGATGGACGCGACCCCCGTGACGCTCGGCCAGGAGTTCGGCGGGTACGCCGCCGCGGTCCGGCTCGGCGTCGAGCGCCTGCAGGTGGCACTGCCCCGGATCGGAGAGCTGCCGCTCGGTGGGACAGCCGTCGGGACCGGCATCAACACCCCGCCCGGCTTCTCCGCCGCGGTGATTGAGGAACTGTCCGCCAGCACCGGTCTTCCCCTGACCGAGGCACGCAACCACTTCGAGGCGCAGGCCTCCCGGGACGGCCTCGTCGAGGCGTCCGGCGTGCTGCGGGTGATCGCCCTCTCGCTCTACAAGATCGCTAACGACCTGCGCTGGGCCTCGTCCGGCCCGCGAGCCGGGCTCGGCGAGATCCGGCTGCCCGACCTCCAGCCCGGATCCTCGATCATGCCCGGCAAGGTCAATCCGGTCCTTCCCGAGGCGGTCTGTCAGGTCGTCGCCCAGGTCGTCGGCAACGACGCGGCGGTCGCGTTCGGCGGATCAGCCGGGAACTTCGAGCTCAATGTCATGCTGCCGGTGATCGCACGTAACCTGCTGGAGTCGATCCACATCCTGTCGACGATCAGCCGGCTGTTCGCCGACCGTTGCATCGACGGCATCGTCGCCGACGTCGAACGCTGCCGCCGCTACGCCGAGTCCTCCCCCTCCATCGTGACGCCGCTGAACAAGTACATCGGCTACGAGGAGGCCGCGAAGGTCGCCAAGATCTCGCTCGCCGAGGAGAAGACCATTCGCGAGGTCGTTCTCGAGCGCGGTTACGTTGCGGCGGGCCAACTCACCGAGGCACAGCTCGACGCCGCGCTCGACGTGCTGTCGATGACCCACCCGTAGCCGAAGCTCGTCGGGCGGCCGCTCCCGACCGTCGCGTCTCCCGGGCACCTCCGTGACCCACGGAGGTGTTCCGTCCCGACGGCGCAACCCGACAGCGGCGCCCGACGGCGCGGCGGGGGCCGTGGAAGACCCCCCAGACAGCCTCCACGACCCCCGCTAGAGGTTTAACGGGTCGGCGGCGGGTTGGTTACGGGTGGCGGGTGCCCCAATTTCACCTGCCGGCACGACGGCCCGGCACGACGGCCCGGCGGCGGGGCCCGGCGGCGGGGCCCGGCGGCCTGGCGTCGCGACTCCTCGACGGGTTCCCACCAGCTGGACTCGAAAAGCTCTCAGCCGGAACCACACCGGCACATATGGCGGACGTGGCGGCACGCCTCGGCCATCACGGACGGGTTCGCGACACCTACCTCAAGTGATAACCCGCAGGTAAAGCGACTCCCGAGAAATTTCCCAGAAGAAATGGACGTAACAAGCACGGCCAACATGCCGATCCGACCCGTCCGGCCGGATAGCCTCGGGTTCACCGGAGACCGATAGATTGCGGGGGATGTGACGATGTTCGACTACGACGTCCTCGTCATCGGATCCGGGCCGGGCGGGCAGAAGGCCGCGATCGCAGCGGCCAAGCTCGGCCGACGGGTCGCGATCGTCGACAAGCGGGAAATGATCGGTGGTGTCAGCATCAACACTGGCACGATCCCGTCCAAGACGCTGCGAGAAGCGGTCCTTTATCTGACCGGCATGTCACAGCGTGAGCTGTATGGGTCGAGCTACCGGGTAAAGGATGACATCACCGTCGGTGACCTCTCGGCGCGGACCAGACATGTCATCAGCCGCGAGATCGACGTGATTCGCAACCAGCTCAGCCGTAACCACGTCACCCTGCTGACGGGCCTGGCCAGCTTCGTCGATCCGCACACCGTGAACGTGCGGGCGGGCGGCGAGGACACCGAGGACCGCCGGATCCAGGCGGAAAGAATCATCATCGCCACGGGAACCCGCCCGGCGCGGCCGGACACGGTCGACTTCGACGGACGGACCGTCGTCGACAGCGACCAGATCCTGGCCCTGGAGAAACTGCCCCGGTCGATGGTCGTCGTCGGCGCCGGTGTGATCGGTATCGAATACGCCTCGATGTTCGCCGCGCTCGGCACGAAGGTGACCGTCGTCGAGCGCCGTGACCGGATGCTCGACTTCTGCGACCTCGAAATCGTCGAGGCGTTGAAGTATCAGCTCCGCGATCTTGCGGTGACCTTCCGTTTCCGCGAGTCGGTCGTCTCCGTGGAACGCCACAACGGCGGTACCCTCACCCTGCTCGAGAGCGGGAAGAAGCTCCCGGCGGACACGGTGATGTATTCGGCCGGGCGGCAGGGGCTCACCGACATCCTCAATCTTCCGGCGGCCGGCCTCTCCGCGGACAACCGCGGCCGGATCAAGGTCGGCTCGGACTTCCGCACAGAGGTCGATCACATCTACGCGGTCGGCGACGTGATCGGATTCCCCGCTCTCGCGGCGACGTCGATGGAACAGGGACGCCTTGCGGCGTACGCCGCCTGCGGCGAGGACGTCAACGCCATGCGGGCCGAGCTGATGCCGATCGGGATCTACACGATCCCGGAGATCTCCTATGTTGGCAGCACCGAGGACGAACTGACCGAGCAGGCCATCCCGTTCGAGGTGGGCATCGCCCGGTACCGGGAGCTGGCCCGCGGAGCCATCCTCGGTGACTCGTACGGGATGCTGAAGCTACTGGTCAGCCCGGACGACCGGCGCCTTCTCGGGGTGCACGTCTTCGGTACGGGAGCCACCGAACTCGTCCACATCGGACAGACCGTGATGGGCTGCGGTGGCACCATCGACTACCTTGTCGACAGCGTCTTCAACTATCCGACGCTCGCCGAGTCCTACAAGGTCGCGGCCCTGGACGCAATGAACAAGATGCGCGCGGTTGCCCGCTTCAGCGGCTGACCGGAGCACCAGACGGCGCATCGGGCCGGGGGCGGCCGCGAACCGGGCTCCTCGCCCCACGACGTCATGAGCTGACGAAAGGTAAGCCGCTATCACCGGATCGGGCCGGCTAATGGCGGGCAAGCATAGGCTGATCAGGGTGGAGCTGTCCTCGTTCTGCCCGCGCTACCACCATGCCGTCGAGACCATCGGGCGGCGCTGGACCGGGGCCATCGTACGCGCGATGCTGGCCGGCGCAACCCGGTTCTCCGAGATCACGACGGCGGTGCCCAACCTGTCCGACCGGCTCTGTTCCGTACGGCTGAGGGAACTCGAAGCCGAAGGGATGGTCAGACGCACCGTCGTCCCGGACACGCCCGCGCGGACCGAGTACCACCTGACCGCGAAGGGAGCGGACCTCGCGGACACGGTCGCGGCTCTCTCCCTCTGGGCCGAGACCTGGCTCCCCGACCCGTCCTGCTGACCCGTCCTGCTGGCCCGTCCTGCTGACCCGTCCTGCTGGCCCGGGGTTGCCCGGCACCCCAGCGGATCAGGCCCGCACGGGTCCGGTCAGCGCACCAGCCCGGCCTGCTGGGACGCCCTGGTCAGCTTCGCGCCCAGCTGGCCGGAAATCCGCTCGGGCGCCACCCACCGAACCTGCGTCGTGGCGCTCTCCCGCACCGCGAGGCTGCGGTCCTCGACGTGGAAGAGATAGGTCATGTCGTAGTGCACGTGCTCGGGTTCACCGAGGATCGGCGCGGCGTCGACGATTCTGACCTCCACGTCGAACGGGAGGATCCCGCCCGGGATCACCGCGTCGGCCTCGACACCGGCCCGGCGCGCAGCGAGCCCGAGCGCGGCGCCGAGCAGCGAGGAGTCGTCGGCATCGACATGACCGCCGGGCATCCGCCAGACCGCGGTGGACGGCTCCAGGATCTCCAGCACCCGCCAGTCCGGGGACACGATCGCGGCTCGGCACGTGACATGGGCCGGCATCGTGCTACGGGCTGTGATGGATGGCCCGTGCAGAGCCAGCACGACCAAGGACCGCATGAGGTCCACTTCGTCCGGATTTGCCTCGATGTAGCCCAGGGCCACACCGATCACCGCGTTGTTGGTGACCGCCACGCTTAAGGAACGTACAGGCATCGGGCGCCGATCACGACCCACTGAGACGGGACACACCGAAACTCGTATCGCACCAGCATACTCACTTACAGTGATAAAAAAGGTAACAGAACGGACCGAATCGGAATTCCGGCAGCAAGGAAGGGAGCTCCGCCTACGAGGGGATCCACCGTCGGCCGCGGAACGGCGGAAGCTGGAAGCAGTGGCACCAACACCCCGTGTAATCGTCACCCCCATGCGGCCCATCCCCCTCTTGTGACTACGGAAGGTAATTGTTGGTACCGGCGCGCCGCTCGACCGCCCCGACGCGCGACCCCGGCCCCCGACCCAACGTGAAGCTCAGGTGTGCTCCCCCGGGTGGCGACGCGCCGACGCATCCCCACGCGGGCCACCCCCACTCACGCGGGCCATCCCACGCGGGCAATGACGCCGAGCCGACACCGCCACGCGGCGTGCACCGTCCGCGACTAAGGTCGACGGCATGGATCCGAAAGATCCGGGAATCAGACACCTGGACAGATCCACAGTGATGATCTACCGTCCGCCCGCGGGACCCCCGTTCCGCCGGTCGGACCGAGCGGGAGGACCAGCCGTGCGGGAGAACCTCACCCTCGACGAACCACGCCGAGGGATCCGGTCCGGCCGAACCATGACGCTGCTTCCGGGGCTGGTCCTCGCGGGAATGGTCGCGCTGACCGCCGGTTGCGGGGGGTCCGACGACATCAGCGTGCCGCCCTCCGTCAGCACACCGACCCTGCCGACGTCGCTGCCCACCGCGCTGCCGAGCGGGCCGCCCACCGCGCTGCCGACCTCGCTGCCGGGGGTGGGAAGGATCGACGCCGTCAGCGGCGCGGATGCCCTGCGTGGCACGAATGTCCCCCCCGATTTCCCGGTGCCGCCCGGGGCCACCGTGAAGGTCGGTACGACCACCGGGAAGACGTCGACGGTGACACTGGGCGGGGTGTCCAGCGACCGGGTGGCCACCTTCTACCGGCAGACCCTGCCTGGCGCCGGCTACAAGATCACAACGGATGTGGGGATTCCGGGGGTCGCCAGAGCCATCCAGTTCAACGGGCACGGCGTCAACGGGAGTATCGGGGCCGCGGGGATCGGCAATACCGACGGCGTCGCCGTGGTGTTCACCAAGCGGTAGTCCCCCCGGGGAATCACGGCCGGGCTCACCCGGGCACGACCGGCCGTTGCGGAAAATCAAGCTGCGAGCGATCGAGCTGTGGAAGATCGAAATGCCGACGGATCTCCGCCTGCACCTCGCGCGGCGGGTGCCGGGCGTCCACGACGGCCACGAACTCCTTACGCTGGAAGATCTCCATGACCGGTCGGGTCTTCTCGTGGTACTCCCGCAGGCGGACGGCAAGTGCCTGCGGGTTGTCGTCGGCCCGGGTCAGCAGCGGCGCTCCGCACACGTCGCAGGTGTCCGGCACCTGCGGCCTACTGGCGATCAGGTTGTAGTCCAGGCCGCACCGTGAGCAGAACCGGCGGGCGAGCACCCGCCGATAGACCTCGTCGTCGGGGAGGTCGAGGTAGATGACCCCGTCGATGTCGTAGCTCTCCAGGAAGAACTCGGCCTGCCGGGCGTTGCGCGGGAACCCGTCGATGATGAACCCGTAGTTCCAGTCGTGCTCGGCCAGCCGGGAGCGCACCACCGACTCGACGAGGTCGTCCCCGACCAGGTGACCGGCCGCCACGATGCGTTTGACCTGGGCACCGAGTTTGGTGTGGTTCTGCACGTTCCAGCGGAAGACGTCGCCGACGCTGATGTGGACCAGGTCGAAGTCCCGGGCCATCATCGTCGCCTGGGTTCCCTTGCCGCTGCCCTGCACGCCCATGATGACGAACTTGCGCACGCCGACTCCCGATCGTTCCTCCGCCCCGGAGGCCGGCCGACGCGCGGCCGCCTCGGTGGCCCGCCCCCAGCTGTCCCACCGGCCTCTCCGTCGCGACGTTATCCGCCATGGAGATCACTAGGGGTTTCCGCGGCCCAGCGGTGGCGGGTACGTCATGACACCCGCACGGCCGACCGGCGGGCTATCCGTGGCCCAACCCGGACCGATGCACGCCGACAATGCCGTAAAGAGCAGGATGTCAGGATGTATGGGGATCGGGGGAGCGCGGAACGGGCCGCGGCTGCGATCCCGGATTCTAGGAGGGAACGCGGGTGTCAAGGGGACTGCGTCAGACGCTCGGCGCCGGCCTGGCCGCCACCGTGCTGGCGGTGGGGCTCACAGCGTGCGGTTCCGGGGACAGGGCACCGGCTCCACCCGCGGAGATCGTCCTCAATCGGGGGCAGGACTCGTCGATCCCCTTCCGCACCGAGGCCGACGGCGAGGTGCTCCTGGACGTCACCACCACCGCCCCGGGGGTCTCCTGGGGCTCCCCGGGCGGCGAGTCCGCGGTGCTGTCGCTCTACGTCGACACCGCCTACGCCACCGATCTCGTGATCCCCACGTCCTTCCCGATCAAGCGCAGCCTCGCGCTGGGTCACCTGGCCGCCGGCAAGCACACCCTGCGGACGCTGTTCGCCGCGGACCGGTCGCCCCGCAACGCCGCCACGGCGCGCCTGACCGATCTGACCTTCCGCACCGTCACGCCGCAGGACAACGGCTACCAGGCACTGGCGCACGCCCCGGTGATCTACGGCCGGACGGCGCCGGCCGCCGCCGCGGACCCGATGGCCGGCGGGCCGTTCCAGAACGCCGTCACCGACACCCCACTGCTCGCCTTCCACTCCGAGGCGCCAACCGCGATCGCCGGTCATCGCCTGCTGACCTACTCGATGGTGTGGAGCAACGAGGACGAGGGCACCCCGACCCCGGCCCTGATGGCGTTCTGGGGGCGGACCACCGACATCGAGTGGACCTACCAGGTAGAGATCGACGCCACCGGCAACGCCATCCCCGGCAGCGCCGTGATCCAGGGGCCGGAGCACACGTCGCAGCCGTTCACCGGCCGGTACGAGAGCACGCACCCGCTGCTCGGGACCTGCACGCGCAGCAACAGCATGTGCCAGAACACCGACGGCCCGATGCGGTTCGCCCTGTCAGCCGCGGACACCCTCGACCCGAACGCCGAGGCCCCTGAGCGGGAGATGGACCGCAACCCGTGGACCTACTGGGTGATGTCCCAGGAGGTCGCCCGGGAGGGCAAGGTCGCCGACGCCCCGGTCCCGGACCCACGCACCCGGATCAGCGACCCGCGTAACTACCTGTACCTGATCGTCCGGAAGAACACGGTCGGCACGCCGAACACCGCCGACGCCTGGGTCGGGCTGTCGGTCGGGGTGCGGCTCGCCGGCAACCCCGAGACCTACCGATCGAACAAGACCTACCCTGCCTGGTCCATCGAACGGGACGCGCCGGCCGCCACGGCCGTCGAACTCCCACCCGGGACGGTCGCGGAGGACATCGCGTCCATCCAGGCGACCCGGGTCGTCGGTGCGGGTGCCGACACCGGTGCGCGCGTCCAGGTCGACTCGATCGAGCGGGCGTTCCTGCTGGGTCCGGACGGCCTGCCCCAGCAGTCGTTCCTGTTCACGCCGACGAAGGTGACCCTGACCGCCGCCGCGCCGACCGCGACCCTGTTCCGCCGTTCGCAGGGCGGCTCCTGATCCCGTCCGGGGTTCCCTGATTCCGCGGTGGCCCTTCACCCACGTGTGGTGGACCCCGAGGTGTGCACCGGTCCCGGGCTCCGACCGTGCGTCCCGGTGCGATCGGGAGCCCCGGCTGGCGCCGGGCGGACGGCGGCCGTCGGCATGCTGTCGAGCGTCCGCACATCCCGACCGACGGGCAACTGGGCGATGCTGTCGACGATGGCGGTCGGTCGGTAGGGGAACCGGTCGACGTCGGTGATGGACGTGATGCCCGACAGCACCAGCACGGTGTCCATTCCGGCCTCCAGGCCGGCGACGACGTCGGTGTCCATCCGGTCGCCGATCACCACGGTGGTCTCGCTGTGCGCGGACAGCGTGTTCAGCGCACTGCGCATCATCAACGGGTTCGGCTTGCCGACAAAGTAGGGTGTGACGCCGGTCGCCCGGGTGATCATCGCCGCGACCGCCCCGGTGGCGGGCAGGAGACCCTCCACCGAGGGACCGGTGGGATCGGGATTCGTCGCGATGAAGCGTGCGCCGTCGCGCACCAGCCGTACCGCTTTGGTGATTGCCTCGAAGCTGTAGGTCCGGGTTTCCCCGAGGACGACGTAATCGGGTGACCGGTCGCTGAGGACGTAGCCGATGTCGTGCAGCGCCGTGGTCAGGCCCGCTTCGCCGACGACGTACGCCGATCCCCGGGGGCGTTGGGTATGTAGGAAGAGCGCGGTGGCGAGGGCCGAGGTCCAGATCCGCTCCGGCGGGATCGTGAGTCCCGCGCCAGCCAGCCGGGCGGACAGGTCGCGGGCCGTGTAGATCGAGTTGTTGGTCAACACGAGAAAACCCAGGCCTGCCTCGCCGATCCCGGCCAGAAAGGCATCCGCGCCCGGAATGGGATGTTCCTCATGGACCAGAACACCGTCCATGTCGATGAGATAGTTCTCGATCAGATGTTCCGCCATGACCCCCGATTCTCCCCGCCTGCGCTCGATGCCGTCTGCCGGGTGGTCCCCACTCGGCACCATGATGGGGACCACCCGGCCCGAACGATCCGGCGGGTTCGGTCACCTCACCTCAGCTCACCGGGTTCGGGTGATCCCTTCTCACAGCACCGCGATGGCGGCGATCTCCGGTTCGGTGGGCGACATCAGATACAGGGATGGGACGATGAGCCAGTCGGCGAATCCCCCGTCGCAGGCGTAGGCCTGCGCATGGCCGGGCGACCGGAACGGGCCGATGACTCCCTGCACCTGCCGGGTCCCCTGCTCCAGAACGACGATCGCCCAGCTACCCGTCCGGTCCGGTGCGGGTGTCCCCCACTCCGACTCCGACAAGTCCATCACGTAGTCCATCTGTGCCCCTTCGCGAACGTCCCTCACCGGTATCCACCGAGCCGCGGGGTGGTAAAGAACCCGGGATATCTTGGCGCTTTCGCGCGGCTTTGCGCATCGAAACGCCGGAGGTCGACCTGGGTCGGTCCAGGATCCTCCGCCGGCAACGGCCGGGCGCGGCCCGTTCGTACATCCGTGAGTACATCGCCGAGCCGGCCGGGAGCGGAACGCAGAGGTGTGTGACGAAAATCGAAGTTCCCGCGTGGGGATCCCCTTGGGAGGGAGTAGAAGACGGTGCATTTTCCCGCGCCGACGTTCGGGTGATGTCGTAGGCCGGTACTTTGTCCGCTGCCCGTGCTCTCGGTCGCGCGGCCGCATCTACCGCCGCGCATACCGCCGGTCCGGCGTATCGCTACGGCGGTGGTCGGGATAACCGCCGCAGAGCCCCGGAGCCGCAGAGCCGCAGAGCCCCGGAGCCCGTTTGGTGGCGCCCCTTTGGTGGTGCCCCTCGCGGTGTGCCCCTTTGTGGTGCCCCCCGCGGGGCCTCTTCGGTGCCCCCGCGGCGCCTCGGCGCCGCGGGGGGAGGTTGAATCGGGTAGGTGGGACGCCGGGCGTCGCGTCACCGGCGCGGTCGGGAGTCGCTCCCGACGCAACGTCAGGATTGAGCTGTGCGTCTGCTTTGTCGCTGACTTCTTGCTATCTGGCTATCTGGGGGATCCGTGAGCCGGCGCCGGAGCGACTACCGCACCTGGGAGGAACTGACCAGGGAGGAACGTCGACGCGGGCTGGCGGTTCTTTCCGTGGCCGGGGTCGCGGCGGTGGTCGTGGTGTTCCTCGTCGTCGGGTCCGGTGGCGGGTCCGGTGGCGGGGCCGGTGCGGCGGCACCGCCCACTACCGACGTCAAGGCCCGGCTCACGTCCTGGTACGCCACCACCGCCCAGGTCCGTTCGGAGGTCGTGCGGGCGGTCAACGCGGTACGGGCCGACATTCAGGCGGCGGACGGCATGTCGCTGAAACCGGCCTGCGCCGACCTGGGGCGGGCCGTCGACCGCATCGGACCGCTGGGCCTCCCGCCCGTCGAGAGCGTGAGCAGGAACTGGACCGAAGGCGCCGGTGCCTACGCCCAGGCGGTCACGGCGTGCGGGAACCTGTTCGACGGCACGCCCGTCCCCCCGCCGGTGCTGCTGCAGCGCACGACCGACGCTCTCAACGCCGGTGACGGGCGCTGGACCATGATCGTCGCCCAGATCGGGGCCCCGGCGCAGATCGTTCCCACCGGCTGAGCACCGGCCGGCCGCGATTGCCCGCGATTGCCCGCGATTGCCCGCGATTGCCCGCGCTCGGGCAAGTACGGCCACGCGGCACCCTCGGCTGCCAGAAGGTGATGATGATCGCACAGTCCTTCTTGACGATCGCGGTCGGCGGGACCTCGGCGTCGGCGGTCAGCGAGATCGCGGTGAGGGTCGGGCCGGCCTTGCGGTCGGTGTCCCAGGTCCGGATGTGATCGCAGAGGCGTTCAGCGAGGGCCTGGCCGTCAGCCCCGTGGCCGTGGGCGCCGATCTCGTATACCGGATCGGGGCCGTCGAGGCGGCGCTTGGCGAGGTAGGCAAGCGAGGAGCCGGCGACCAGCGCGGGGCTCAGGTTCGGGATCAGCGGGACGCACAGATCGGCCTCGACCGCGCCACGGCTGGCGTTGATCCGGCAGACGGCCGGGTCGGTGGCAGTGGCGCGCAGCCAGATCCCGTCGATCGGGTCCTGCGGCCCGATGGTCGTGCCCGACCAGGCGGCGACCCGGGGGTGGCGAAGACGCCGGTGAGGTGGTCCGGGTCGATGTCCTGGTCGACGTCGTAGTGGATCTGGACGAGCGGGTTTTCGTGGAGCGCGGCGACGCGTTCGACGTCCTGACCAATCATCGGGACGAAGCCGCGGAGGAACACCGCGTCCGAGCGCAGCACGTTGTCGCCGCCTTTGACGAACGCGACACCCCGGGTCTGGCCGCGCCAGCGCAACGGCAGGACCATCCGCCCACCGGGGACAAGCTGGCTGAACCAGGCGGGGGTCAGACCGGGCCCTCCGGCCGCGTCTCCCACCCGGAGCCCTCCGGCGGCTCCGACCCGGGCCGAATCCCGGCGCCCACACGTCCGGGATATGCGGGCAGCGCGTCACCGGCGGCTGGAGAGTCAGGCTGGGCAGCCCGTCGCGCATCCGCGCCCCGCGCGCGGACCGGCGCAGATGCTCCGCGCGCGCCCTCCGGCACTCGCCGCAGGACGGGAACAGCGCGTGCACCTCGGGTTGGGGGCCCGTAGGCCCCTCCTCGCCGCAGCTTTCCCCTGCACTCACTTTTTCTGAACCTTCCCAGAGCCGCCGCATCGCGGGCACCGGATCATGCTGGCGCCATCGAAATCCTCGCCCTCGTGCCGCTCAGCGGCCGGGTTGCCCACCTGCCCGCTACTACTGCCCCGCTTGTCCGCGTTCCGCCCGAAGCCCATCCTCCCTCCATCTCCGCCGTCAGCTCATCCGGGAGGGTAGCCCGGCAGATGCGGGCAGGTAGCAAACGTGCCGGATCCGTAACCGACAGGCGGTTCACGCTGATGCCGGTGGCTTTGCTTCCAACGCCCGCCGAGAATGATCGATAACCTCTCCAAGATCCTGAACGGCTGCGATCTTCGGCCACCGGTGGTGCATTTCCCGCCACATCTCGCCTGATCGCTGGATCACGCCACGCGTAGGCCGCCCGTCGAGCACGTCGAGCACGTCGAGCGCGTCGCGAGCCGATGCCGCTGCGGCTATCGGATCGGGGTCGGCGCGATAGAGGAGGGTCCGTGCCAACGTGTTATGGGGTCCGGGTCACCGTCCACGCCACGGTCCTCGGCCACCCGCAGAGGTCCATCTGGCATTGCCCGTGGTGCGCCGGCACGGCCGCACCCCGTGGGCGCCGCCGGTCTGACCGTGAGACATCTGGATATACCCGAGGAGATGTCATGCCGCCCACAACCATGCCCGCGCTCGACTTTGTCGCGTTGGAGATCACTGGCCGGTGTCAGCCTGCGTCCACTGCTACGCGGACTCGTCCCCGCTCGGGGACCACGGGACGTTGAGCACCGCCGACTGGAGTGCGGTGATCAACGACGCCGCCGGCCTCGGTGTCGGCGTGGTCCAGCTCATCGGCGGGGAACGTCCACTCCGCGCCGCTCGACGCGATCCTGTCCGGGGATGCGTTCGGCGCCCAAGTCGAGCATCTCGACCAGCTTCGCCACCCCGGCTCCGGACCAACGGCGTGCCAGCCGAACCCGAAGTGCGGCCCGGCGTCGTCCCGCAACTTCGCGGGGCTGGCGGGTCAGCCGGTCGATGTGCCAGCAGACGATCGCCTGGAGGCGGCCTGCTTTGATGTCGTCAACGAGCCGGTCCCACTCCGGGCGTGGCCGTCCGGAATGGGCACCGACATCCTTGTCCGTAGTAGACGTCCTCGACCGCCCAGCCCTTACGGTCGCAGAGGGGGCGGCAGCCCGGCCTCCTGACGTGAGACTGCTAGCCCTGCGCCTGTTCGGTCCTGGCCGGCTCTGACGTAGATTCCCGCTCTGACCATGGGCCACATATTGACAGGCCCGTGCCACCCAGGCCGCAGTAGCCGCCGGGGTTCTTGGCGTCGGAGAGGTACTGCTGGTGGTATTCCTCCGCATAGTAGAACGGACCAGCCGGGGCGATCTCGGTGGTGATCGCCCCGAGGCCCGCGGCGGTCAGCACCTGCTGGAACGCCTCGCGGCTGGCAGCCGCCGCGGCGGCCTGCCCGGCAGTGGTGGTGTAGATCGCCGAACGGTACTGGGTGCCCGTGTCATTGCCCTGCCGCATGCCCTGGGTCGGGTCGTGCCCTTCCCAGAACACGCGCAGCAGCTCCTCGTAGCCGACCTTCGCGGGGTCGTACACCACGAGGACGACCTCGGTGTGCCCGGTCAGCCCGGAACACACCTCCTCGTAAGTGGGGTGCGGGGTGTGCCCTCCGGCGTAGCCGACGGCGGTGGTGTACACCCCGGGAACCTTCCAGAACGCGCGCTCGGCCCCCCAGAAGCAGCCGAGGCCGAACACGGCGGTCTCCAGCCCCGCCGGGAACGGGCCGGCGAGCGGGGTCCCCAGCACGGTGTGCGGGACGTCGCCCGCGAACACCGGCCGATCCCGGCCGGGAAGGGCCTGCTCGGGCGTGGGCAGTGTCGTCTTGTGACGACCGAAGAACATGGGAAGCCACCTCCGGTGGTTGTCTCCTCGCACAACCGCGCACCGCGGCCACACGTTCCCGCAGCCCGGGACCCTCGGACGCCCCCCAGATACTCTCCAAATGTTCTCCGGAGGTTCTCCGAAGGTTCATCGAACGTTCGCCGGACGATCGGGGAGCACGCCGCCAGAGAACAAGATCGCTCAGAGAACGAGATCCTCCAGCATCGTCGTGACCAGGGCCGCAATCGGCGATCGCTCGGAACGGGTGAGCGTGACGTGCGCGAACAACGGGTGGCCCTTCAGGGTCTCGATCACCGAGGCGACCCCGTCGTGCCGGCCGACCCGCAGGTTGTCGCGCTGTGCCACGTCGTGCGTGAGCACCACCCGTGACCCCTGCCCGAGCCTGGACAGCACGGTCAGCAGCACCCCGCGCTCCAGGGACTGGGCCTCGTCGACGATCACGAACGCGTCGTGCAGGGACCGGCCACGGATGTGCGTGAGCGGCAGCACCTCCAGCATCCCGCGATCCACGATCTCCTCGATGACCTCGGGGGAGACGAGCGCACCGAGAGTGTCGAACACCGCCTGGGCCCAGGGCGCCATCTTCTCGTTCTCGCTGCCCGGGAGGTACCCGAGCTCCTGGCCACCGACGGCGTACAGCGGGCGGAAAACCACCACCCGGCGGTGCGCCCGGCGCTCCATCACAGCTTCGAGCCCGGCGCACAGGGCAAGCGCCGACTTACCGGTGCCGGCTCGACCGCCGAGGGAGACGATCCCGACATCCGGATCGAGCAGGAGGTCGAGGGCGACCCGCTGCTCGGCGGAGCGACCGTGCAGGCCGAACGCGTCGCGGTCGCCGCGGACGAGCCGGACCTGCTTGTCGGCGGTCACCCGGCCGAGCGCGGAGGCACTCCCCCCGGTGGTGGTGAGGACCAGGCCGGTGTGGCAGGGCAGGTCGGCGGCCTCCAGGATCTCGGTGTACTCGCGGGAGTAGAGCCGGTCGAGGTCCTCCTGGGTGACGGTGAGCTCGGCCATCCCCGAGAAGCCGGTGTCCACCGGGGACAGCGCCTGGTACTCCTCGGCGGGCAGCCCCAGCACCGACGCCTTGACCCGCAGCGGGAGATCCTTCGTGACCAGTACGACGTCGGCGCCCTCGCGGGCGAGGTTCATCGCGACGCACAGGATCCGCGAGTCGTTCGTGTCGACCCGGAACCCCGGTGGAAGCACCGCCGCATCGGTGTGATTGAGTTCCACCCGTAGCGTCCCGCCGTTGTCCAGCGGGAGCGGTTGATCAAGGCGACCATGCCGGATGCGCAGATCGTCCAGGATGCGTAGTGCCTCCCGGGCGAACCAGCCCAGTTCCGGATGGTTCCTTTTGCCTTCCAGCTCCCCTATGACAACGAGGGGGAGCACGACATTGTGCTCCGCGAACCGCAGCAGCGCGCCAGGATCAGAAAGCAGCACGCTTGTGTCGACGACATGCGTTCGTGGCACACGCCCACCCGCTTACTCGGAGGTAGTCCGGGACCGACCCCTGCAGGGGCCGGGCACCGGCCTCCTGGTGTAGTCGCGCTTGCGGCACCGAGGGGCCTCCCGAGAGGTCCGGCACCATGCCGGACCACGGCTTGAGACGCTAGCGCTCCCACGGTAACCGCAGCCCTCGATGATGGCGACCCACTTCCGACAACACGTTACGTTAAGAACTGGAAACGTCTCGCACCCCGGAGTTCCCGTCGCACCCCGATCGGTCACATTGCGTCCGGATCATGACGCGGAGCATCAGCCGCCGCGCGCGGCGCCGTCGGAGGCCGGACCACGAGCGTCCGCCCGAGGAAGCCAGGTCACCGCTCCCTGCTCGGTTCGGAAGCCCCGGGACCTGCGCCGACTCCGGCGACGGGCACCGACCGGGGCAACAGTCACCGACCGACCGGGGCAACAGGCACCGACCGGCCGCAGGTCGCCACCGGATCCATGAGCCCGGCGACCGACGAGAGCCGGATGACCGCGGGCGTGCCGGCCAGAGACACGGTGGGCCGAAACGCGACAGGCCAGAACGTGACAGGCCGAAGCGTGATGGCCGGTGAGGGGTCACCCGAAACGCGACGACCGAGAGGTGACGGCATGAGGCGCGCCCACGGGGGAAACGCGACGGAACACCATGGAACACCCGGGCTATGGAACACCGCGGGCCGATGATCGGACACTCGTTGTCTCGACATGTCATCGAGATCGGATCGAACCAAACCGGGCCCGAAAGAGGGCGCCGACTGGCACCGTCGGGCGGGTCGGAGGAAATTCAGCCAACCGGCTGGGGAATTCCCGGAAATTCACCCGGGGGAGGGATTGATCCCCGGCGAACATGCGGGATCCGCGGGGTGGTCATTATCGGATGGTGCTCCGCTCAGGTGAGCCGTACCGCGACACTCGGTAGGAACGCGGCCCGCCGACGGCGGAACAACGGACGCGACGCGGAGTTACGAACGAGTCCGGCGCCGGGCTGGCCGCCGGGCCGGCGAAGGAGGGCCGAACCCTGCCGACCGGTCGCCACGGGCCGGGCCGGGAGCCCGCCGAGCGGCTCGGCCCGTGGCCGACCCGCTCGGGGGTATCACACGAAGTGGTGCCACGGATGCCCTGCGCTGCCACGGTTGCCTTGTGAGGCGCTGCCACGAAGTGCCGTGCCGGCGGTGCGCTCCCCGGACGGAGCTCGCGGTTGGGTGCGTCAGCCGCTCAGTCTGCGCTGTTCAGCCGCTCGACAAGCGCCTCGTGCTCGGTCCACAGGGCGGCCGGAAGCCGTTCCCCGAACGTCTGGTAGTGCTCGGGGATCAGCTGGGCCTCCTGTTTCCACACCTCGACGTCCACCGTGAGCAGGGTCTCGAGGTCCTCCTCGGCGATGTCGATGCCGTCAACGGGTAGGGCGTCCTTCGTCGGCAGGACGCCGAGCGGCGTCTCCACCCCGGCTGCCGTGCCCTCCAGGCGACCGACGATCCAGGCGAGGACACGGCTGTTGTCGCCGAATCCCGGCCACAGGAACCTGCCCTCCGGGCTCTTGCGGAACCAGTTCACGTAGTAGACCCGCGGGAGCTTCGTCTGGTCGGCCTTCTGCCCGACCTCGAGCCAGTGGGCGAAGTAGTCGGCCATGTTGTAGCCGCAGAACGGCAGCATCGCGAAGGGGTCCCGGCGCAGCTTGCCGATCGCTCCGGCCTGGGCCGCCGTCGTCTCGGAGGCGACGATCGAGCCGAAGAACACCCCGCGCCGCCAGTCGGGAGCCTCGGTGACCAGCGGCACCGCGGTCGCCCGGCGCCCGCCGAACAGGATCGCCGAGATCGGCACGCCGCGCGGATCCTCCCACTCCGGGGCGATCGTCGGGCACTGGCCCGCCGGGACGGTGAAGCGGGCGTTGGGGTGTGCGGCGGGCTCGCTGGACTCGGGGGTCCAGTCGCGGCCCTTCCAGTCGATGAGGTGCGCCGGCGGCTGCTTGGTCAGCCCCTCCCACCAGACGTCACCGTTATCGGTCCTGGCCACGTTGGTGTAGATGGCGTTGCCCCAGAGGGTCCTGACCGCGTTGGGGTTGGTCTGCTCGCCGGTCCCCGGGGCGACCCCGAAGAACCCGGCCTCCGGGTTGACCGCGTACAGCCGGCCGTCCTCACCGAAGCGCATCCAGGCGATGTCGTCACCGACAGTCTCCGCCTGCCAGCCCGGCAGGGTTGGGATGAGCATCGCCAGATTGGTCTTTCCGCAGGCCGACGGAAATGCGGCGGCAATGTAGTGGACCTTGCCGGCGGGAGACGTCAGTTTGAGGATGAGCATGTGCTCGGCGAGCCAGCCCTCGTCGCGGGCCATGACGGACGCAATACGCAGCGCATAGCACTTCTTGCCGAGCAGTGCGTTTCCGCCGTAACCCGATCCGTAGGACCAGATCTCCCGGGTTTCCGGGAAATGGGTAATGTACTTCGTCGTATTGCACGGCCACGGAACATCGGCCTGGCCGGGTTCCAGCGGAGCGCCCAGGGAATGGACGGCCGGGACAAAGAAACCGTCCGTTCCAAGCTGCTCGAGGGCGGGCGTTCCCATCCGGGTCATCGTCCGCATGGAGATGACGACGTAAGGCGAGTCGGTGATTTCGACACCGAGGGCCGAGATGCGCGAGCCGAGCGGACCCATGCAGAACGGGACGACGTACATCGTCCGACCCCGCATGCACCCCGCGAACAGGCCCCGGAGCGTGGCCCGCATCTCGGCAGGGTCCAGCCAGTTGTTGGTCGGACCGGCGTCCTCCGCCTGCTCGGAGCAGATGTAGGTGCGGTCCTCCACGCGGGCCACGTCGCCCGGGTCCGAAGCGGCGTAAAAGCTGTTCGGACGTTTCTCGTCATTCAGCCGGACCAGGGTCCCCTGCTCGATCAGAAGGGAGGTCAGCCGATCGAACTCCGCCTCTGATCCATCGCACCACTCAACCCGATCCGGCTGAGTGAGTTCGGCAATCTCGCGCACCCAGGCAACCAGCCTGGCGTGCCTCGTGGGGGCCACGTCCAGCCCCGAAACCTGTGCCGCGGTTGTCACAGCTCACACCTCCGGTCGAGTCGAACCTGCCGCGCTCTCTTCCCATATGCAGGTACCCACTTGAGAACTCGAACGTACTCGTGGACGTTCAGACAAAACCCACAATATAGGGGAAGTTCGAGGCCACGTTCAGGATCATTAGACTGTACCGCGCGTTCCGTCCGCAGTCGCGCGATAGCGAGTGCGCAGAAGCGTCGGATCCATCACGCACCGATACGGACCGACCGCTGCCGTCCAGCTCCGCTTCGTGACGGCGGCAACCCTCGGGTTATCGTTCTCGGCGTGGCTTCCCTCGTACAGCAGCCAGCCGGGCCTCCGCAGACGGACATCGCCTCGCACCCGCGTGACCTGGTGCGACCGCGCATGCGGGGATGGCTACATGCCGGCGCGTTCCCGATCAGCCTGACACTAGGCGTCATTGCGGTGGCACTGGCTACCACGCTGCGTGCCCGGCTCGGTGTCGCGGTTTACGCCCTGAGTATTGCGGCCCTCTTCGGAACGAGCGCCCTCTATCACCGGACGATGTGGTCGACATCACGTGCCCGGGCGCGCATGAAGCGTCTCGACCACTCAATGATCTTTGTTTTCATCGCCGGGACTTACACCCCCTTCGCCCTGATCGCGATGCCGCCGACGACCGCTCGGGTGGTCCTGGCGGTGGTGTGGGGAGGGGCGGGACTCGGCGTCGCCATCCGGATGCTGTGGCTGCACTCGCCGCGGTACCTGACCGTGCCGCTCTACATCGCGCTCGGCTGGGTAGCCGTCTTCGTGATCCCGGAGCTCGCCCACCGGGCCGGGATCGCCTCGATGGTACTTCTGCTCGTGGGGGGGGTCTGCTACAGCCTCGGCGCCGTCGTCTACGCCTGCCGGCGACCGGACCCGGCACCCACGATCTTCGGCTACCACGAGGTGTTCCATGCCTTCACCCTCGTCGCCGCGACCTGCCACTACATTGCGCTGCTCTTCGCCATCTACTAACAGCCTTCCCCCGCACGGCGGCTACCGGGGGCTCCGGCGGCTACAGCCGAGGGCCCACCGAGCGGATCTTCTCCACCTGTTCCATGGCCTCCCGGAGCTGGCGCAGCCAGCTGTCGGCGTTCTCGCCCACCAGACGTACGCACCAGGCGAGGGCCTCGCTGCGGCTGCGCGCCACCCCCGAGTCGACGAGGGTGTCGAGCACCTGGCGTTCCGGCTGGCGCAGCCGGGTCATCACCGGCACGGACAGCGCGGTGAACAGCTCGGTGGTGTCACCGACGGTCGCGCCCCACGCCACCTTGCGGTTGTACCGATGTTCGGCCTTCGTGGCGATGGCGATCCGTTCCTCACGGGTCTGCTCCCGGAACCGCCGGATCCGGGCCCCCGTCGCCGACGGCCCTCCTCCGGGCGCGACGCCGCCGGCCGCGAGTACCCCGATGACCGTGATCTCGTCCCGGTCCACGACCACCGTGGGCATCCCGGCGAACCACCCGGCCGGGATGTGCTCGGCGAACCAGGCTGCGGCGTCGTCCGCCGGAACCACCTCCGCCCGCTCCCCCGGTCTGCCGTACCCCCGTCCACGCGGACCGGACATGACGTGTCCCCTCGATCTCCGATCGGGACCCGCGCGCGGGCCCGGCCTGCCGGCTGATCCGGACCCGGAGGCCCGATCTGGCACTCCAGAGCGGATCCGAAGAACCCCTCGTGACAATTACATGCTTACCGCATCACCAGTCTTACCGCATCACCAGCCTTACCGCATCACCAGTGCAACATGCTTACCGCATCACCAGTGAAAGAAGAGGGACGGTCAGCTGGCCACCTTCACCCCGAGTTGGCGGCGCACCTCGGCTGCGGTCCGGGCCGGCAGCTCACAGACGAAATCCCGGCACACGTACACCCCAGCCGTTTCCCGGCCGACGGTCAGCGGTCCGCTGGTCACCACGACCGCACCGGGCGCCGTGCCGAGGCGGGCGAGCCGTTCCAGCGCCGGGCTGTCCACGACCGCGACCTCGGCCGGCCCGGCCAGCAGCGCCTCGGCGACCGCACCGGCCCAACCGGCGAACCGGGCATCCCGGGCCAGCAACGGAGCGACGCGCGCCACCGTCGTCTCGGCGGCCGACCGGTGTTCGGTGGAACCGGTCAACGCCGCGTAGCTGACCAGGGCGCCGGCGACAGCCGCCTGGCCCGACGGGGTCGCCGAGTCCGAGTCGTCCCGCGGCCGGCGCAACAGCACCTCCGCGTCGTCCGCGGTATCGAAGAACCCCCCGTCAGAGGCCGCGAACCGATCACGGACGATGTCCAGCAGCGTCCCAGCGAGCGCGAGCCACTCCGGATCGCCGGTGACCTGGTGCAGGGTGAGCAGTCCCTCGGCGACGTCGCCGTAGTCCTCCAGTACCCCGGCGTTCACGCCAACCCGCCCGTCCCGGCTCGTCCGGCGCAGGCGTCCGTTGACGAGATGCACGTCCCGGAGCAGGACGGCGGCCTGTTCGGCGGCCCGCACCCAGTCCGGCTCGTCGAACAACGCGCCAGCCTCGGCCAACGCCGCGATGGCCAGGCCGTTCCAGGCGGCCACCACCTTGTCGTCGCGAGCCGGCTGCGGCCGGGTCGCCCGTGCCGCGGCCAGGGCCGCGCGGACCGCCGCGAACCTCGCCGGATCGTCCGGGTCCGCCGGCAGGCGCAGCACCGACGTACCACGTTCGAAACTGCCCTGCTCGGTGACGCCGAAGACGCCGGCGGCCCACCGCCCGTCTTCCGGCCCGAGGACGGCGACGAACTGGGCGGGTGTCCAGGCGTAGCTGGCCCCCTCCTCGGGGTGCGCTCCCGCCGGGGCAGCGCTCGCGGGAACGGCATCCGCGGGAACGGCATCCGCGTCGAGCGCCGAGGCGAACCCCCCCTGGGGGGTGCGCAGATCCGCAAGCAGGAAGGCTGCCGTCTCCCGGACCACCCGTTCGGCCAGTGCCGACCCGGTGGCCCGCCACAGGTGCAGGTAGACCCGCAGCAGCAGCGCGTTGTCGTAGAGCATCTTCTCGAAGTGCGGGACCGTCCACGTCGCATCGACGCTGTACCGGGCGAACCCCCCGGCGAGCTGGTCGTAGATGCCCCCACGCGCCATCCGTTCGCAGGTCACCGCGACCATCTCCAGGCTGCGCGCGTCCCCCGTGCGGGCGGAGTGCCGCAGCAGCATCTCGGCGACCATGGACGGCGGGAACTTCGGCGCACCGCCGAATCCACCGTGACGGGCGTCAAAGCGGGCCGACAGCCCCGCCACGGCGGTGTCGAGCAGAGCCGGGGTGATCTCGGCTGCGAGACCGGACGCCGGACCACGCGTCGCCGCCTCGGCGAGCCGGCGGGCGATGTCCGCCCCCGACTCCTCGATCTCGTCCCGCCGGGTCCGCCAGGCCTCGGTGACCGCCGTCAGGACCTGGCGGAACGACCCCATGCCGGGCCGGGGACGCGGCGGGAAGTAGGTGCCGGCGAAGAACGGCTCGGCGGTAGGGGTGAGGAACACCGTCATCGGCCAGCCGCCGTGCCCGGTCAGGGCGACGGTGACGTCCATGTAGACGGAGTCGACGTCGGGCCGCTCCTCCCGATCCACCTTGATGTTGACGAAGTGGTCGTTCATGTACTCGGCGGTCGCGGCGTCCTCGAACGATTCGTGCGCCATGACATGGCACCAGTGGCAGGATGCGTAGCCCACCGAGAGCAGCACCGGCACCCCCCGCCGGGCCGCCTCGGCGAAGGCCGCCGGGCTCCAGGGCCACCAGTCGACCGGGTTGTCCGCGTGCTGCAGCAGGTACGGAGACGTCTGCTCCGCGAGCTTGTTAGGCACCCGAACTCCTCATGATCTGCGTGTCCGCCAGGCCCGCGGAACCCCGTAGGCCTCTGGATATGCAACCAAAGGCGCGCCCAGGTAGTCCGCCCTCATCTCCACGCCGCGCCGACGTGATCGGCGCGCTTCCTCGACCGGCCCGCCGCGCCGACGTACCCGGCGGATAGGCTCGTGGGACCGCACGATCCCCGCCGTCCGCTCGCCCGACCGCCGTCCGTCAGGCCGCCGTTCCCGCCGCGAGAGCGGTGAGAGGGTCGACGTACCAACGAGTTTGGATGGCACGAGCGATGAGTGAGACGGCCGAGCCCGGCGCCCGGACCGGCGCCGCGGACACCACGGTGGCACCGACCGGTGCGTCTGGCGGGATCATCCCGGCAGCCGCGGGCACCGCGGGCGGCGCCCCCGCCGGGACCGGGAGCGTCGAGCCGAGCTTCCGGTACGACGCCCGGCTCGCCGCCGACATCGAGCGGCGCTGGCAGCGCCGGTGGGCCGACGAGGGCACGTTCAACTCGCCGAACCCGGTCGGGCCGCTCTCGACGGGCTTCGAGAAGGTCGCCGGCCGGGAGCCGTTCTACATCATGGACATGTTCCCCTATCCGAGCGGCTCGGGGCTGCACGTCGGGCACCCGCTGGGGTACATCGGCACCGACGTGTTCGCCCGCTATCTGCGGATGTCCGGCCGGCACGTGCTGCATCCGTTCGGATACGACTCCTTCGGCCTGCCCGCCGAGCAGTACGCCATCAACACGGGCCAGCATCCCCGCGACACCACCAACGCCAACATCGCCAACATGCGCCGCCAACTCTCCCGGCTGGGGCTGGGCCACGACACCCGCCGCGAGATCGCGACGACCGACGTGGGCTACTACCGCTGGACGCAGTGGATCTTCCAGCAGATCTTCAACAGCTGGTACGACCCGCAGGCCGGCCGGGCCCGGCCGATCGCCGAGCTGATCGAGGAGTTCGCCGCGGGCACCCGGGCGCCGGTAGCCGGCCCCGCCGGGGGGAACACGGCCGTGTCGGTTGACGCGGTCCGGGCGGCGAACCCGGCCGGGCTGGCGTGGACCGAACTCGACGAGGTGTCCCGCCGGAAGGTCGTCAACGCGCACCGCCTGGCCTACATCTCCGAACAGCTGGTCAACTGGTGCCCGGGGCTGGGCACCGTGCTGGCGAACGAGGAGGTCACCGCCGACGGCCGCAGCGACATCGGGAACTACCCAGTGTTTCGCCGGCCGCTGAAGCAGTGGATCCTGCGGATCACCGCCTATGCCGAGCGGCTGATCTCCGACCTCGACCTGGTCGACTGGCCGGACTCGATCAAGCAGATGCAGCGCAACTGGATCAGTCCGAGCGAGGGCGCCAGCGTCGAGTTCACCGTCGTCGCCCCCGGCGAGGAGGCAGGTGCGTCCGATCCGTCTGGCTCATCGACCGCCCGGCGTATCGAGGTCTATACCACCCGCCCGGACACCCTGGCGGGGGCCACCTTCCTGGTACTCGCGCCCGAACATCCCCTGGCCGACGCCCTGATCGCCGACACCTGGCCGGCGGACACCCCGGTGAGCTGGCGCTTCCCGGCGGGACGGCCGGGCGGCGGCACGGAACCGGCGGACACCGCCGGGCCGGAGGCGGGCGCCGATCCGGCGTGGACCCCGCGAGCCGCCGTCGACGCCTACCGGGAGTTCGCGGCCCACCGCAGCGACCGGCAGCGCGGCGAGGAGGTCATCGACCGCACCGGCGTGTTCACCGGCTCGTACGTGCGCAACCCGGTCGGTGGCGGGGTCATCCCGGTCTTCCTGGCCGACTATGTGCTGCTGGGCTACGGCACCGGGGCAATCATGGCGGTACCGGCGCACGACAGCCGGGACTTCTCCTTCGCCCGCGCGTTCGACCTGCCGATCCCCGCCGTGCTGGAGCCGGACGCGGACTGGTACGCCGCGCACGGGGTAGTGCCCGCGACTCCATCAGCGCAGTGGCCCGAGGCGTTCAGCGGTGCGGGCGAGTATCGGCCCGGTCCGGCCAGCGCCCCGGTGCTGGTCGGCCTGTCGAAAAGCGAGGCGATCAAGGCCACGGTTCACTGGCTGGAGGAGATCGGCGCCGGCAGGTCGGCGCGGTCGTACCGGCTGCGGGACTGGCTGTTCTCCCGCCAGCGGTACTGGGGCGAGCCGTTCCCGATCGTCTTCGATGTCGACGGGCTGCCCCACGCGGTTCCCGACGAGCTGCTGCCGATCGAACTGCCGGAGATGACCGACTTCCGGCCCACGGCGATGGCCGAGGACGACGCGAGCGACCCGGTGCCCCCCCTGGCCCGGGTGGCCGACTGGGTGACGGTCACCCTGGATCTCGGCGACGGGCCGAAGCAGTACCGGCGCGAGACGAACACCATGCCGCAGTGGGCCGGTTCGTGTTGGTACTACCTGCGCTACCTGGACCCGACCAACACCGAGCGCTTCGTCGACCCGACCGTCGAGCGCTACTGGATGGCCAGGCCGGGCGCGGTTCCCGGCGACGGCGGCGTCGATCTGTACGTCGGCGGTGTCGAGCACGCCGTGCTGCACCTGCTCTACGCCCGGTTCTGGCACAAGGTGCTCTACGACCTGGGCCACGTCTCCACCAAGGAGCCGTTCAAGCGGCTGTTCAACCAGGGATACATCCAGGCGGATGCCTTCACCGACGCCCGGGGCATGTACGTCCCGGCGGCCGAGGTGACGGCGACCCCCGACGGCCGGTTCCTCTTCCAGGGCGCCCCGGTCAACCGGCGCTCGGGCAAGATGGGCAAGAGCCTGAAGAACAGCGTCAGCCCGGACGAGATGTACGACAGGTTCGGCGCCGACACGCTGCGCGTCTACGAGATGGCGATGGGCCCGCTCGACGCTGACCGGCCATGGCACACCGACGACATCGTCGGTTCGCACCGGTTCCTCCAGCGGCTGTGGCGCACCGTCGTCGACGAAACCACCGGGGCGGCCGCCGTCGTTGACGAGCCGTTGGACGACGAGGCTCTTCGCGTCCTGCACCGGACGATCCTCACGGTCACCGCCGAATACGCGGGGCTGCGGTTCAACACCGCGGTCGCCCGGCTCATCGAACTAACCAACTTCGTCAGCAAGAGCTACGGGAAATCCCCCACCCCCCGCGCGCTCGCCGAGCCGCTCACCCTGATGGCGGCCCCGCTGGCCCCGCACATCGCCGAGGAACTGTGGTCCCGCCTCGGTCACGAGGAGTCGGTCAGCACGGTCGCCTTCCCGATCGGGGATCCGGCGCTGGCCGCCGAGTCGGTCAGGACGATCCCGGTCCAGGTGAACGGGAAGGTCCGGTTCACCATCGAGGTTCCGGACGGTTCAGCGGAGCAGACGGTTCGCGATCTGCTCGCCGCACATCCCGAGTTCGCCCGGCAGACCGATGGTCGGACGATCAAGAAGATCATCGTCGTGCCCGGTCGGATCGTGAATATCGCCATCTCCCCCGCCTAGCCGGGGTCTGCGGCAGCCGCCTACCGATCGCTCCCCGCGGAGCCCGCGGGGGGTCCAGGCTGGGTCGGCAGGTCCAGCTGCTCGCCGCCACCCGCCAGGCCCGCCGTGCTACCGGCGCCGGCGGTGCCGGCGGTCTCCTCGACGACCTCCCCGTCGATAACCGGCCCGTCTCCACCGTCCAGCCGGCGCATCGCGTTCGGATCAGGGTCGACGCCGGCGAACTCGCCGCTGGCGACGTTCGACCGCATCCGGCGCAGGCTCTTCGAGAGGAAGAAGAAGATCACACTGGAGGCCGCGATCAGTGCCAGGACGACGAGGAGCCCGACGGCTCCGGCGTCGATCTTCCTCTCGACCAGCACGGAAGCGGCGAAGACCTCGTTCACGGGCACGTCCTCACACCTGGTGTCCTCTGGTGTCCGCCACACCTGCTGTCACCGCCCGCCACGGGGACACTCCACGACGGGCGCCGATTCCGACCCTACGCCCTGCCGTACGAGTCCTCCGCCTCCGCGGTCACGCACCGTTGACTAGATCACATACTGTTCGAAAAGTCACATGCCATCCGAAAAGTCACATGCCACCTGAAAGGTCAGGTTACCGGAGAGTCACACGCCGTTGAACAGATCGTCTTCGGGCAGCATGCCGACCTCGATAAGAGAACGGGCCAGCTGGTAGTCCTCTGTCGGCCAGGCGTCCCGCTGCACCTCCAGGGGTATCCGGAACCACCATCCGGTGGGGTCGACCTGGGTGGCGTGGGCGATCAGTGCCCGGTCGCGGGTCTCGAACCAGTCCGCGCACTCCACCTGGGTGGTGAGCCGACCGGTGTCCTCGGCGCGGTCGACCCACTCGGCCAGCCGCTCGGCATAGGGGGACTCCAGACCGCGGGCCATCATCTCCTCGTGGAGAGCGAGGACGCGCTCCTTGTGGAAGGTGAGGTGGTAGTAAAGCTTGAGCGGCTGCCAGGGTTCGAGGCCGGCGTCGACACCGACCTCGGGATAACGGTCGGGATCACCGGCCGCCTCGAACGCCTCCACACTGACCCGATGGGTCATGATGTGGTCGGGATGCGGATACCCGCCCGACTCGTCGTAGGTCGTGATGACCTGCGGCCGGAACTGACGGATCAACCGGACCAGCGGACGGGCCGCCTCGCCGAGCGCGATGGTGGCGAACCGCCCGTCCGGAACAGGCGGCGGCGGATCGCCCTCAGGCAGTCCGGAGTCGACGAAGCCGAGCCACTCCTGGCGGACCCCGAGGATGAGCCGGGCGGCCTCCATCTCCTGCCTGCGGATCTCCGCCATCCGGGCGGCGACACCCGGCTGGTCCATCGCGGGGTTGAGGATGCTGCCCTCCTCTCCCCCGGTACACGTGACCACGAGGACGTCGGCGCCCTCGCTGGCGTAACGTGCCATGGTGGCGGCGCCTTTGCTGGACTCGTCATCGGGGTGGGCGTGGATGGCCATCAGGCGCAGGCCATGCCGATCGTGGACCGCGGGCATGCGGCCCATTGTTCCTGATGCCTCGACGTTGCTGATGCCTCGACGTTCCTGATGCCTCGACGTTGTTCCGGGCTCACCGGTCTGGGTGATCCGACCTCGTCCGAGGAACCGCCGGGGCCCGCCCCGCGTTCGGTCTGGAAAAGTCACCCAACGCCGTGGCACAATGCACCGTCCGCGCATGCTTCGACGGCAGGCCTGCCGTCGACCGGCGCACCGACATCGTCGTCGGCCCGGTCCGGAGGGCCGATGGACGACGGCCGGTTCCGTCGTCCTCCCACCCCTGCGTGAAGCATGCGTGGTCGAGGTCGAAGGCAAGGGCTGTCGGATCACCCGTAAGGGCTGACCCGCCGGTCCGGAGCTTCCGGGCGGTCCAGACGCCGCCAGAGCCACCAAGCCCGACATCGGATTCCTTGATTCATTTTGGTATGATGACCCTTTTGATGTTCACCGAGGAGCGTGACCCGCGTGACGCAGCAGACTTGGCTCACCCAGGAGGCATACGACCGGCTCCGCTCCGAGCTCGACTACCTGACCGGCCCGTGGCGTACGGAGATCGCGACCAAAATTGAGGCTGCCCGCGAGGAGGGCGACCTCAAGGAAAACGGCGGCTACCACGCGGCCAAGGAGGAGCAGGGCAAGCAGGAGGCCCGGATTCGCCAGCTCACGGACCTGCTGCGCGACGCCCAGGTCGGCGAGGCACCCGCGGCGACCGGCGAGGCCGGCCCCGGCACCGTCGTCGAGGTGCGCTTCTCCGGCGAACGGGAGACGGAGAAGTTCCTCATCGGCTCGCGTGAGGACCACAGCACGCCCATCGAGGTCTTCTCCCCGGCGTCCCCGCTAGGCGGCGCGGTGAGCGGGCACAAGGCGGGCGAGACCGTCTCCTACACGCTGCCCAACGGCCGTTCGGCCAAGGTCGAGATCGTCTCGGTGTCGCCCTACTCGGGCTGACTACGCCAGCAGCGGACGAGCGCCGGCCCGGCTGCACGGGTGGCGGCGTCGGCGTACCGTCAACGGGTGGAGGATCTGCCGGCACAGCCCAGTCATTCCATACCACCGACCGTGCCCCCGACCGTGGCATCTGCGGTCCACCCGCCGACGGCCGCCGCCCCGCAGTTCACCACCCTGGGTGGGCTGCGCCGCAGCGGGCACGCGCACCGCCCGGTGCGGACGGAGCTGCGCGACAACCTCGTCGCCCTGATGCAGGGCGACGGCCCCCGGTTCCCGGGCATCGTCGGTTTCGACGAGACCGTCCTTCCCCAGGTCGAGCGGGCCATCCTGGCCGGTCACGACATCGTCTTCCTCGGCGAGCGCGGGCAGGGCAAGACCCGGCTCATCCGCACTCTGGTGAGTCTGCTCGACGAGTGGTCGCCGGCCGTCGCCGGCTGTGAGATCAACGACCACCCCTACGCGCCGGTCTGCGGCCGATGCCGGGCGCTGGCGGCCGATCTCGGTGACGCGCTGCCGGTGGTCTGGCGGCACCGCGGCGAGCGGTTCAGCGAGAAGCTCGCGACCCCGGACACGAGCGTCGGCGACCTCATCGGCGACGTCGACCCGGTGAAGGTCGCCGAGGGCCGCACGCTCGGCGATCCCGAGACGGTCCACTACGGGCTGGTGCCACGCACCAACCGCGGGATCTTCAGCGTCAACGAGCTGCCCGACCTCGCCGAACGGATCCAGGTCGCGCTGCTCAACGTGCTGGAGGAGCGGGACATCCAGGTCCGCGGCTACCTGCTCCGGTTGCCGCTGGACCTGCTGCTGGTCGCCTCGGCCAACCCCGAGGACTACACCAACCGGGGGCGGATCATCACGCCGCTCAAGGACCGGTTCGGCGCCGAGGTCCGCACCCACTACCCGCTGCACCTCACCGACGAACTGGCGCTGATCCGCCAGGAGGCGGTGATGTCCTGGGCGGGGTCCCCGCTCGGCGCACCGGAGATACCCGATCACCTGGTGGAGATCGTGGCCCGGTTCACCCGGCTGGTGCGCGACGCCCCCCAGGTCGACCAGCGCTCGGGGGTGTCGGCCCGGCTGTCGGTGGCCGCGGCCGAGACGGTGGCGGCTTCGGCGGTCCGCCGCGCGGCGCTGACCGGCGAGGAGACGCCCACCGCACGGGTGGTCGACCTCGCCGCGATCGTCCCGGCGGTACGCGGCAAGGTCGAGTTCGACCAGCTGGAGGAGGGCCGGGAGGACGAGGTCCTCGCGCTGCTGTTGCGCCGCGCGGTGGCCGAGACATTCCGGGCAAGGCTGGCCGGCGCGGACCTCACCGGCCTGCAGGCCCGCTTCGACGCGGATGGCCCGGTCGAGACCGGCGACCTGGTAGCGGCGGCCGAGCTGCTGCGCCGGGTCGGGCCGGTGCCCGGGCTCGCGGCGATCCTGACCAGGCTCGGCGTGGACGGGGCGGAGTCGCCGGGGCTCGCGGCGGCCGCGCTGGAGCTGGCGATGGAGGGACTGCACCTCAACCGCCGGCTGGCCAAGGAAGAGCTTCCCGGACGGACCGTCTACGGCACCTGACCCGGCGGCACCTGGCCTCGGCACGGAAGCTTCCAGGAGGAACAGTGAATTCCGGAACATTCCGGTATGGCCCGTGGGACGGCGGACCCGACCCACTCGCCTCTCCCTTCACCGCGTCCGACGCCCTGGATGAGATGTCCCGCCAGATTCTGGAGGGACGCACCCCGCGGGAGGCTCTGGAGTCGCTGCTGCGCCGGGGCATGCCGGGCCGGCGTGGTCTGGACGACATGCGCCGGGCCGTCGAGCGGCACCGGCGGGAGGCCCGATCCCACGGCCGGATGGACGGGACACTCCAAGAGGTCCGCCGGCTGCTCGACACCGCCGTGGGCCAGGAACGGGCGGCGCTGTTCCCCGACCCCTCCGACGACGCCCGGCTGCGCGAAGCCGAGCTGGACGCGCTGCCCGCGGACCCCGCCCGTGCGGTGCGCTCGCTCGCCGAGTATGACTGGCGGTCCCCGCCGGCCCGCGAGACGTACGAGAAGATCTCCGAGCTGCTGCGTCGCGAGGTCCTCGATTCCCAGTTCAAGGGGATGAAGCAGGCCCTGGAGGGGGCCACGCCCGAGGACTTCGCCCGGATCCGGGAGATGGTCGGCGCGCTCAACGCCCTGCTGGAGGCGGACGCCCGCGGTGAGGACACCGACGAGGCGTTCGCCCGGTTCATGCGGGAGTTCGGCGACTTCTTTCCGGAGAACCCCGGCTCGCTGGAGGAACTGGTTGACGCGCTGGCCCGCCGGGCCGCCGCCGCCGCGCGGTTGCTGGCCGGGCTCACCCCGCAGCAGCGCTCCGAACTCGCCGATCTGATGTCCACGGCGATGGAGGACCTGGGGCTCGCCGCGGAGATGTCACGACTGGCGCAGGCGCTGCGCGCGTCCCGACCTGACCTCAACTGGGGTGGACGGCTGCGGGGGCGGGCCGGCCGGTTGGGCGACGGCCTGAGCGGCGAGGAACCGCTCGGTCTCGGCGACGCCACCACCGCGCTGGAGGAGCTCGCGGAGCTGGACGAACTGGCCGCCGCGCTGGGGCAGGACTACGCCGGGGCCTCCCTGGAAGACGTTGACCCCGAGGCGGTGGCCCGGGCGCTGGGCCGGTCCGCCGTCGACGATCTGCGAGGGCTGCAGGAGATCGAACGGGAGCTGGAGCGGCAGGGATTCCTCACCCGCCGGGCCGGGAGCCTCGAGCTCACCCCGCGGGCGGTGCGCCGGATCGGGCAGGCCGCACTGGCCCGGATCTTCCGGCAGGTCTCCGCCCGGGGCCGCGGGGATCACAGCGTGACCGACGCGGGTTCCGCCGGGGATCTGCTGGGCACCTCCCGGGCCTGGCAGTTCGGCGACACCCAGCCGATCGACGTCGTCCGCACGGTCCGCAACGCGGTGCTGCGCGGCGGTCCGCCCGGCCGGGGCCACCCGATCCGCCTGGCGGTGGCCGACTTCGAGGTCGCCGAGACGGAGCGCCGCGCCACGGCGGCGGTGTGCCTGCTCGTCGACCTGTCCTACTCGATGGCGCTGCGGGGCACCTGGGGCATCGCGAAGTCGACGGCACTCGCGCTGCACACGCTCGTCAGCACGTCGTTCCCGCAAGACAAGATCCACATTGTCGGCTTCTCGGACTACGCCCGGGAGCTGCGGCCGGTCGAGCTCGCCGGGCTCGACTCCGAGATGGTGCAGGGCACGAACCTGCAGCACGCCCTGCTCATCGCTGGCCGGTTGCTGAGCCGCTACCCGCAGTCGGAGCCGGTCATCATGGTGGTCACCGACGGTGAGCCCACCGCGCACCTGCTGCGCGACGGTACTCCCTCGTTCTCCTGGCCGCCGATGCCCGAGACCCTGGAGCTGACCCTGGCCGAGGTCGACCGGCTCACCCGGCGCGGCGTGACCGTCAACGTGTTCATGCTCGACGACGAGCCACGGCTGGTGCAGTTCGTCGAGGAGATAGCCAGACGCAACGGCGGGCGGGTTCTCTCACCCGATCCCGCCGCCCTCGGCAACTACGTCATCCGGGACTACCTGCGGGCCCGGGGCAGGCACCGCACCGCCCGCTGACCGCCGCGCCACCCCGCCCGGCTCGGCGGCGAGGCGTTCCCAGAACTCGACCGCGAGCTCCTCGTAGCCGAGCCCGAGATCGAGGGTCCGGCGCAGCGACCAGGCCAGGGCGCCCGCGGGCAGCGCGATCAGGGAGCGGTACACCTCCAGGTGAGCGCGATGCGCCGCCGCCTGGGCCCGCGCGAGCCGGCTGACATCACCCGGCCGGCCCAGATCGGCGAATGCCAGCTTGAGCAGGCCGGGATCGCGCAGCTCGGTGCGCCCGGCCTCCGGGACGGTGAGCCACGCGGCCAACCTGCTCCGGCCGGCGTCGGTCAGGCGAAAGATCCGCCGCCTGCGGCCGGACTCCTCCCGTTCCTCCGAGAGGAGTCCGGCCGCGGCAAGGCGGGGCGGCTCCTTGTAGAGCTGGGCGTGCGGAAACGACCAGAAGTTACCGATCGAGCCGGCAACCGCGACCTTGAGCTCGTACGGAGTGGCGCTGCCACGCCGCGCCACCTCCCCCAGGACCAGATACGACACCGGCGTCAGCGCGATTCCAGCCATGGTCTCGATGATATGGCTTGAATGATACGGGTTGAATGATACGGGTTTATAGGTACCGTCTCTTCCGGACTATCTAGCACCTAGCCGTCTTACCCCTACAGCCCTCTCCAACCGGCCCATGGAGAGGGGTCGACAAGGGCGGGAGGCGCGGCCCGCCGACCCACCCGTCCCACAACGCCCGCGAGCCGCCACAGAAGGCGACAGTACTGCTACTCTGCGCTGTCGTGACGTCACGGAGTGCAGACCAGGAGTCCGAGCGACGGGCGGACGCGGCACGCCTCCGCCCACTCCCGCCGGCGGATGTACCCGGCGCCACCCGGGCCCGCCCACGCCCGCCGGCGCGATCGAGGCTCACCGTCGCGATCCTGCTGACGGCGGGCGTCGCGCTGGCACCCGCGGCCCTTCCGGCCAGCCCCGCCCAGGCGGCGTCGGACACCGGGCGAGGGGGCGCGCCGATCGCCGCCACGTACCCGGGATCCACCGCGGGACAGCTCCTCTCGGCGCCGGGGGCGGTGACCCTCGCCGAGCAGCGCGAGGTCGAACGGTACTGGAGCGCGCAGCGGCGGGCCCGAGCCTTCGGGGCCCGCACGAACGACCATGCCGATGCCGCCCCCCTCAGTCCCGGGCCGGCCCCGCCTGCCGCCGGCGACTCCGAAACGGCCGCGAGCGACGCTCCCCCGCCCCCGAGCGCCGGAACGCCCTACACCCGGGGCGGGCTGGTGACCACGACCACCGGCCGGTTGTTCGCCACCATCGGCGGCAGTGACTACGCCTGCTCCGCGAGCGTCGTGTCCAGCCCCAGCCGTGACCTCGTGGTCACCGCGGGGCACTGCGTGCACGGCGGTAGCGGGGAACAGTTCGCGCGGAACGTCATCTTCATCCCCGGGTTCGACAACGGCGCGATGCCCTACGGCATCTGGACCGCCCGCCGGCTTACCGTGACGTCCGGGTGGGCCCGCCAGGACGACTTCGACGTCGACACCGGCTTCGCCCTGTTCAACCCGTCCCCGTCCCGCGGCCGTCATCTCGAGGACACGGTCGGATCCCAGGGCATAGCCTTCGATCTTCCGGGGACGTATCCGCAGTACACCTTCGGCTACCCGCGGCTGCCCCCCTACGACGGCAGCCAACTCGTCTACTGCGCCGGCCCCGGCTTCGGCGACCCCTACGGCAGCCCGTCGATCGGCGTCGCCTGCCGCATGACGGCCGGCGCCAGCGGCGGGCCACTACTCACCGGCCTCGGCCGGCTCGGTTCCGGGCACGGCTGGGTCGACGGGGTGGTCAGCTACGCCTATGCCGGGGTCAACGACAAGCTGTACGGAACTCACTTCGGCGACGTGGTGAAGTCGCTCTACTACCAGTCCTACCGGCTCTAGCGGATCGCCGTCCCCCGGGATACGGCCGACGGACGACGATCGATACCTTCTGCGCATGCCGCATTCGGGCAGCTTCGGGCTCCTCCTGACCGTGCACGTCGTTCTCGGGGTCTTCGTCATCGGTCCGCTGACGCTGATCACCGTGGTCACCCCGCGCCTGCTGCGGTTGGGGGCCGGTGCCCTGCCGATCCTGCGCCTGTGCGTGCGGATGATCCGGGCTCTCGCGCTCGCCTCACTGCTCATCGTCGTGACGGGCCTCGGGCTGGTGCATCAGGGATCATTCGGCAGCGTGCGGTCGCTGGGCGACCCCTGGCTGTCGGGTGCCCTCGTGCTGTGGGTGGTGGCCACCGGGATCTCGCTGGGCATGATCGCGCCCGGGCTCGCCCACGCCGTCAAGGAGATCGACGCGGGCGGTGACACGCGTCGGCGTACCCTTCCAATCATGGGGGGTGTCGCCGTGAGCACCGCCTGCTGGATACTGATCATCGCTTTCATGGTCATCAAGCCCGGGACCTGACGCGGCCGGGCCACCGCGACGATCCGGGCAGGCGGGTCGTCGCTCAGCTCGCCTGCGCGAGCGTCCCGCGACGATCGACTTCCCCGCGATGCACGACATCGTCAAGCTTGTCCAGGATGCGACCCCAGACCTGGCGGGGGAGCTCATGCCCCATCCCGTCGATCTCCAGCAGCTCCGCGAGCGGGATCGCCGCGGCCGTCAACCGACCACCGAGGACCGGGACGAGCGGGTCCGCGTCACCGTGGACGACGAGGGTGGGGACCGGGAGCCGCGCGAGCCCGGGGGTGCGGTCGGGCGCCGCGAGCACGGCGGCGATCTGGCGCATGACCCCGACCGGGTTCGGGCGACGGCCCCATTGGATCTCGGCCCGCCGCCGCAGCCACGCCACGTCCGGCGCGAACAACGGCGAGCCCAGGACCTCCTGCGCCTCGTGCCCGGCGAGGACGAACTCCTCCAGGTCGGCCGGCGCCGGCCGCAGGAACAGCGCGATCGCCTCGGCGGTCGGCTGCACCCGGTGGTCACCCGGATGGGACATCATCGAGGTGAGGCTGCGCACCCGCTCGGGGTTCCCGAGGGCCACGATCTGGGCGATCATGCCACCCATCGAGCTGCCCATCAGGTGCGCCGACTCGATCCCGAGGGCGGTCAGCAGGCCGACCGCGTCCGCGGCCAGGTCCTCGAGCCGGTAGGGAGCGAGGTCGAAGCGACCGCTCAGGATCGCCGCCAGGTCGGGCCGACCGAGCTGGTCGAGATGAGTGGACAGTCCCACGTCCCGGTTGTCGAAGATGATCGTTCGATAACCGCGACGACCGAGCGCGGCCAGCAGGTCCGGGTGCCAGCCGACGAGCTGCTGCCCGAGGCCGCCGATCAGGAGCAGCGGCAACCCGTCCTCGTCGCCGTGGATCTCGTAGGCGAGGTCGATGCCGTTGACTGAGACGATGCCCATGGTCGGAAGGTAGCCATCCCATGGCGCCGGCGCACGAGTTCCACCGGCAATCGGCCGGAGGCTACCCGAAAGGGCCAGGCGGATGCCGGCAGCGCGGCCGTCGAGCGGCGAACACCCCACCCATCAACTACTTTAGGTAGTCGCTCGACTTCCTAAAGCGATTATCCTGCTGGGCGACCCCACCGGACGGGCACACATGATCTTTCCGACGATCGAGTTTGCGGCGTTCCTTGTCGTGGTGCTGGCGATCTCCTGGCTGCTGATGCCCCGGCCGAGGCTGTGGAAGCCGTTCATCCTCGGGGCGTCGTATTTCTTCTACGGCTTCGCGGACGCACGCTTCGTGCTGCTGATCGTGGCCTCCACCTTGATCAACCAGGGTGCCGCCGTCGCGATCCACCGCTGGCGCGACCGCCGCGTCCTCATCGCCGCGATCGTCTGCGACCTCGGCCTGCTCGGCTGGTTCAAGTACTACAGCTTCTTCGCCCTGTCGGTGGACCGCGCGCTGGCCGAGATCGGTCTCCCCACGGCGCTGCCCCTGCTCCAGGTGGCGCTGCCGATCGGGATCTCGTTCTTCACCTTCCAGGCGCTGTCCTACGTCATCGACGTCCATCGCGGCACCAGCACACCCGCGTCGCTGCTGGACTTCGCCGTGTACGAGGCGTTCTTCCCGCATCTGGTCGCCGGTCCCATCGTGCGTGCGCGCGAGTTCATCCCCCAGCTCGCCACGCCACGGGACCCGAACCAGGTCCAGGCCACCCGGGCCGTGTTCCTGATCGTGGGCGGCCTGGTCAAGAAGGTGGTGCTCGCCGATCTGATCGCCTCACGCCTCGTCGACCCCGTCTTCGACGCACCCGGCCAGCACTCGTCGCTGGAGATCGCCACGGCCGGCTACGGCTACGCCGTGCAGATCTACTGTGACTTCTCGGCGTACTCCGACATCGCGATCGGGATCGCCCTCCTGCTCGGCTTCCGCTTCCCGGACAACTTCGACCGTCCCTACGCGGCCGTCACCCTGCAGGACTTCTGGCGCCGCTGGCACATGACCCTGTCCCGATGGCTACGGGACTACGTCTACCTACCGCTCGGAGGGAACCGGAAGGGGCAGCGGCGCACCTACCTCAACATCATGATCACCATGACTCTGGGTGGTCTCTGGCACGGCGCCGCCTGGACGTTCGTCCTGTGGGGAGCGCTGCACGGCGGTGGGCTGGTGACCGAACGCCGGATCCGGGCCCGACGGGCGGACCGGATCCGGGCGACGGAACGGGCCCGAGCCACGGGACAGGAGCAGATCCCGGGACGGGCCCGAGCCACGGGACAGGAACAGATCCCGGGACAGGCCGAATCGGCGGGGCTCTCCGCGATGCCGCTACCCCGGCCGGGATCGGAGAGCCCCGCACCGCTCCTTTCCGCTGGCGGATCCGGCGCCGTTATTGGTCCCGGTCCCGCTGCCGGCTTCGGCATCGCCGGCAGTTCCGCGGGGACGCCAACCACGGCGAGCCGCCGGACGATCATCGCCGCACAGGCCGCGCTTCCCGAAGCGGTCCCCAACCCGGTCCGCGCCTGGGCCGGCCGGCTGGCCGTCTTCCACTTCGTGTGTGCCACCTGGGTCCTGTTCCGAGCGCCCGACCTGGCAACGGCACGCGAGCTCGTCGTCCGGCTGTTCACCGCGAGCGGACCGGCGCCGCTGGTCACTCCGACGGTCCTCGCCGCCATCGGGGTGGGACTGGCCACCGCAGCCGTCCCGCGCGTCTGGTGGATCCACGCGCAGGCCGCCTTCACCCGACTGCGCCTTGGCGCCCAGATCGCGCTGCTCACCCCGAGCATCATGATCATTTATGCGATCGTCGGCCCACAGGACGTCGCGCCGTTCATCTACTTCCGCTTCTGAGTCACGCTCGCCTGCTCTCCCCAGCCCAACCCCGGTCCCGGAGCCTGAGTGTTACCCCGGCCGGGGTAACACTCAGGCCGGACGATACGAGCAACGGCGAGAGGGACTTTAACTTAGAGTAATCTAATAGCAACGCCCGATCACATTCCGGGACATCTGTGACCTGCGTCAACGAAGCCGAGGGGCGATGACTGAGCGTGAAGATTCGGCGCCACCGGGACCCCCGGCGACCGCACCCGCGGCGACCACCGGCGTCGTCCGGGTTCGGCAGGCCTTCCTGCTGGTAGCCGTCACCCTGGGTCTGCTGGCGGTGCTCCGCGCCTCGGCGATGGTGCACGCGGGCGAGGGCATGCGCCCAGGACTCACCCGCACGCTCGTGCTGGGCGTGGCCCGGCCGACCGAACGGATCACCCGGACCGTCCATCTCGACGAACCGGACCGGTGGTTGTCGCGCGCGTTTGGTCACGACGCCAAGTCCGGCGGCACCTTCTCCGAGCTGGCATCGGCGGCCAGCCGAGCTGAAGCCGAGCCCGATCGCCCCGGCGCCCTCGGGCCGGGCGCCGCCGGTTCCCACCGCTCCCCGCTGCCACCGCGCCACCCGACCGCGGCCGATCCGCTGCGCGTCCTGGTCACCGGGGACTCGCTGACGGAATCACTCGGTCCGAGCATCATGAACAGTGCGCCCGCCACGATCCGGGCACAGACCGAGACGCGGTTCGGCACGGGCCTGGTGCGGCCCGACTTCTTCGACTGGGCCACCCATGCCCGGGCGCAGATCACGCAGCGCAACCCAGAGCTGGTGATCGTCGCAATGGGCGGGAACGACGGCCAGGGCATCACGCTTGCGGACGGAACCGTCCTGCCGGCCGGATCGGACGCGTGGACCGCCGAGTACCAACGGCGTGCCATCGTCGTGATGCGGATCTGGAGCGGCGACGGAGCCCGCCGAGTGCTGTGGCTCAGCCTCCCGCCGGCCCGGTCGGACCAGCTTAACGGCTACTTCCGCCGGCTGAACGAGGCGACCCTCGACGCCACGACCAGGGTGGTCGGAGCCCGATATCTCGATCTCACCCCGTGGTTGTCGAAGAACGGCGCATACAGCGACTACCTCACCGGCACGGACGGTAACACCGTCCTGGCCCGAGCCCGTGACGGCGTGCACCTGAGTCTCGACGGCGCGCGGATCGCCGCGGGACACGTTCTGGAAACCGTGCGCAGCACGTGGAACCTGCGGTGAACGACGATCGGACCGACCGACCGAACTGGACGATCAGACCGACCGAACGCTCAACGGGGGCGGAACCCGAAGCCCGCGCCGTCCAGATCCCGGCGGGCCTCCAGGACGGCGGCCCGGGCGGCGGCCAGGACGTCGCGACCGGACGGCGCCGCCGCACCGGACACCGAGATCGCGCCGACGAGCTCGTCGGCGAGGACCGCGAGCTGGTCGGTCAGGGCATGCGGCGCCAGCCGCGGCGGACGAGCGCCGGCCGGCGCTCCCGTGCCGGCCCGCTCGCCGAGCGACGCCAGTTCGTCGAGCAGCCGAACGGCCCGCTCCGCCCTGGTACCACCGGATTCCACCGGAACATCCCATGATGACCCGGACCAACACTGAAGGCGGTGAATCAGCAGGCCGACCTCACGGGTGAGATCACGGACCTCGTCGGACATCCGAGCAGGTTACCTGACGATGACGGGAACGGGTCTTGCTCTCTACTGTGGTATAGGGCACCCTCCAGACATGGTCCGTTGACGTCGGGTTTCACCTCAGGAGGCGCGCATGTCGCTGAACCGCTCCGCCCAGACCCACCAGATCCTCATCGAGCGGATACCGAAGGCAACCGGCCACGACGTGAACCACTGGCTCGATCGGCTCGACGACGGACCCGGCCTGCTCCGCTTCGCAGAGCGCGTCAACTGGCTGCGGGCCGAGCACGACCTGCCGCACTGCTATGCGGCGGCCCTGGTCCATGAGGCCGATCTGCGGCGGCGGGCGATCCGCGCGTAGACACTCGGCGGCCCGGCCGCGCAGGCCCGGCCGCTCGGTGGGGCGTCGAGGTACGGCCCGGCTTCCCGCAGCTGTCCCCCGCCCCATGGCGCCGGGTACCCGGCGCCATGGGGCGGACATGGTCCGCATCGTTGACGCGCCCGGTCGGCCACCGGACACATCACAATGACTGCATGAACCTCGACGCAGCCACTGAGTTCGTACGCGATCACCACCGGGCGGTGCTCAGCACCACCCGCCGGGATGGCACGCCCCAGATGTCACCGGTCACCGTCGGGGTGGACACCGACGGCCGTCTGCAGATCAGCAGCCGGCTCACCGCCTACAAGGTCCGCCACATCGAGCGGGATCCGACCGTACGGATCTGTGTGTTCCCCGATGAGTTCTTCGGGCCCTGGGTGCAGATCAACGGAACCGCCGAGATCGTCCGGCTACCGGCGGCGATGGACCTCCTGATCTCCTATTACCGAGACATCGCGGGTGAGCATCCCGACTGGGACGACTACCGGGCGGCGATGATCCGCGATCAGCGATGCATCATCCAGATCACTGCGCGGTCGGCGGGGCCGGACGTCTCGGGCTGAGGACCAGGCTTGAGGACACCCGCTATGCGCGCGCCCTGACCACGCGCGCCCTGACCCTGCCCGCCCTGACATGATCATCGGCAGGACCCGGCCCCACGACGGACCCGCGCGCTACTGCCGCAGCTTGGAGAGCAGGCGCAGCGTGTCCAGGTAGACCCAGACGAAGCCGATCAGCAGGCCGAATCCCGCCCGCCACGCCTCGGAACGCGGCGCATGGGACGCGATCGCCCGCTCGATGTAGTCGAAGTCGAGGATGAACTGCAGGCTCGCGACGCCGAGCACAAGCAGGCTGAACAGGATGCCGAGCGGCGTCGCATCGTTGATCACCGGCAGGTGGCTTCCGCTGGTGGCCCTGATCACGAGGTCGGTCAGGCCGAGGAGCACGACCCCGAGGAGCACGCCGAACACGATACGGGCCATCCGGGGGGTGGCCCGTAGCCGACCACTACGGTAGGCGACCAGCATCGCGACGAAGATCAGACCGGTCCCGAGCAGGGCCTGCGGGATGATGCCGTTGAAGGCGTTCTCGTAGTAGCGCGAGACCGCCCCGACCGCCACCCCTTCGATCAGGGCGAAGGCGATGATGAGCGGCGGACTGATCAGGTTGCGAAACGAGACGAACAGGCTGATCGCCAGGGCGACGAGGCCGGCCCCCAGCGCGATGCCGGGCGAGTCCGGCGCGAGGGCCCAGCCGACCGCGCCACCGACCGCCAGCAGCGCGAACAGCCCCAGCGTGTGCACGACGACGTCGTCGATCGTGAGGGTGGTGGGCTGGCGGTAGTGGCTCGCCAGCTCCTCGGGGGTCGGCGTGGGAGGAGACGCGAACCCACCGCGACGGAACGCGGGGTTCGAGGAACGAAGGTCGGCCATGGAGCCGGCTCCTCTCGGTCGCCTCCGGGGAGGCATCACCCTCGGTGACTACAGCCTACGTCACCGTCTGGAACGTTCCTTGGGATACGGGAGTTCCCGGCGCACCGGGACACGGTGGATGGCGACAAGGCATCGCGGCGCACGTCCACGCGCGCATCCTCACAGCATCCCACAGCGACGAAGCCTTCCCCTCCTCGGCCGCGGTTCATCGGTCAGATGCCCGGATGACCGAGAAAGGATTGTGCCGGTGGTCGGAGTCGAACCGACACTCGAGCTGTTTTTAGGACAGCCTCCTCTACCAGTTGGGATACACCGGCTCGTCTACATCGCTGATGTTTCTACCACGCTACGTAGGGTCTGGGAATAACACATGCGGAAAAAGTGGTCCGGAGATGGCGGCACGACCGAAAGCGTGACTCATCGTGACGAGGATGCCAACTGTTCGCCATCCCCTTCGATCGGTGGACAGCTCAGATCGCTAAAAGGCGGGTCCACCGTCGGGTTTGGTCCTGACGGCCAGAGCGGAGACGCGGGAAAACACCCCCACCTAAGTGCCGTGAAGCCACGAGGGCCGGTGAACCATCGCAACCGGGCGACGATTCACCGGCCCGCAGGCTCCCGGCGTCCCTACCGTCACACGCCGGCCATGGTGCCGCCGGGCGCTCAGTTCACGTGCCGCGCGGACCGGGCGTCCGGCTCCGGCCGCGGGAGATCCTGCCGGTCGGTGCGGCCCGGACGACATCCTCACCCGGGGACGCGGCCTCACCACCCTCGGCCTCACCGCCCTCGGCATCGCCGGGCGAGTCGGCTGCGACGGCGGACGCGGGGGCGCGAGTGGTCCCGTTCCGCCCGGTCGTCGTGACCGGAGTGCCGGGCGTGCCTGGGGAGATGGCCGCGGCGAACGCGGACGGCATCGCCGCCCGGCGGAACTCGGCCCGGGGATCGGCGAAGGATCCGAGCGAGACGATCTCGCGGCGGAAGAACAGTGCCAACGACCAGTCCGCGACCACCCTGGTCTTGCGGTTGAGGGTGGGAACCCTGCTCAGGTGGTACGTCCGGTGCATGAACCAGGCGGGCCAGCCGCGCAGCTTGACCCCGTAGACCTCGGCGACACCCTTGTGCAGGCCCAGGGACGCCACGCTGCCGGCATAGCTGTGCTCGTATGGTTCGAGGGGCTCGCCGCGCAGCTCGGCGAGGATGTTGAGGGCCAGCCGGCGAGCCTGGCGGACGGCGTGCTGGGCCGAGGGACCGGTCGTGACATCCTCGCCCCTGGTCAGGTCGGGCACGGCCGCGCAGTCACCCGCGGCCCACGCGTCACCCACCCCGTCGATCTGCAGGAAGACGGTCGCGCGCACCCGGCCTTGATCGTCCAAGGGCAGATCCGTGTCGGCCAGCATCGGGTTCGCCCGCACCCCGGCCGTCCACACGATGGTGCCCGCGTCGAACTCCTCACCGTTATTCAGCACAACCCGCCCACCGACCAGGCTCTCCACCCGCGTGTTCAACCTGACGTCGATGCCCCGGTGCTCGAGCTGCCGGAGGGTATAAAGCCCCATTCCGGGTGAAACCTCGGGAAGAATACGGCCGGCGGCTTCAACGAGGACCCAACGCATATCCGTCGGTTTCAGATCAGGATAGAAAGAACACGCATCGCGGGCCATGTCCTCCAACTCGGCAAGAGCCTCTATTCCGGCATACCCTCCGCCGATGAAGAGAAAGGTCAGCGCCCGGCGCCGGACCGCGGGATCGGTCACCGAGGCGGCCGCGTCCAACCGGCTGATGACCTGATTACGGAGATAAATGGCCTCGGCCGCGCTCTTGAAGCCGATGCCCTGCTCCGCGAGCCCTGGGATTGGCAGGGTTCGCGCCACCGATCCCGGACACATCACCAAGATGTCGTACTTAAGATCAAATTTCTCGCCAAGGGATGGTTTGATCACGGCGGTCCGTGTCCCATGCGACACCTGAAGCGCGCTTCCGCTGACAACCCGACAGCCCTTCAGCACCTTACGTAGCGGCACCACCACGTGCCGTGGCTCAAGGTTGCCGGCCGCCGCTTCCGGGAGGAAAGGCTGATAGGTCATGTACGAGTTGGGCTCGACGACTGTGACCAATGCCTCGTCCTGGCGCAGCTTCCGCCGCAGCCGCAGGGCCGTGTACATGCCGACGTATCCTCCGCCGACGATGAGGATGTGCGGTGGTTGCCCGTAGCCCATGGCAAAAACGTACCCACGAGGGCCGTGTTACACCCTGGTCCCGGGCTGGCCGCCCAGCTTTTTTCGTGACGCAGGACACGAATACCGGCGGTCTTCGGCCCGTGGTGCCGATGCGTGGGGACCGTGTTCCGGCTCACCTTCTGTGTCGACGGCCACAAGGACAAAGACTTACCCGGCCCGCTCAACCACTTCCGCGAGCTCCGCCGCCGTGCCAAAAATCGTGTCAAGCATCACTTCGGTGACCCGACCGGTGAAGGTGTTCTGCTGGCTTGGGTGATAGCAACCAACGACCGACACCCCGGATACGGGAAGTTCGACCCGCACGCCGTGCCCGAACGACACCCGGCGCGGAGGAACCGGGAATCCGGCCTGGACCAGGGCGGGCCACAGGGCGGACCAGGCGAATCCACCGAGGACGACGATGACCCGCAGGGTGGACCGGACAAGCTCCAGGTCACGCACCAACCAGGGCCGACAGGTGTCACGCTCCGTAGTGGTCGGCTTGTTCGCGGGCGGAGCGCAACGGACGACGGCGACGATGCGCGTGGCCGTCAGACGCTGACCGTCCCCGGCGGACACCGAGGTCGGCAGCGCCGCCAGCCCGACGCGGTGCAACGAGGCAAACAGCCAGTCGCCGCTGCGGTCCCCGGTGAAGATGCGTCCGGTGCGGTTCCCTCCGTGGGCCGCGGGCGCCAGACCGATGACGAGGATCCGGGCGTCGCCCGGGCCGAACGAGGGCACCGGACGCCCCCAGTAGGCCTGCTCGGCGAAGGCCGCCCGCCGCACCGCCGCGACTTCTTCCCGCCAGGTGACCAGGCGCGGGCAGGCCCGGCAGACGGACATCCGGGCATCGAGCTCCCGGGTGCCCGTCGCGTCGGCGGCCAACGCGCGGACCTCGCCCGGCGTGGCTGCGACCGGTGTGTCGGCGGCGGCGAGGTCCCCCGGCCAACCGCTTCCCGGTCGCACCGGACCCCCTGACCGCACCGGGCCCCCTGACCGCACCGGGTCACCCGTCCCGTCCGTCACCCCGCCCCACCGGTCCTCCTACAGCTGGTCCTCATACCGACGGGCCGGCGGTGACGGGCGGCGCCGCCCGCCCGGGCCCGGTGGCCGGGGCGCCCGGCGCGGCGGCCAGGGCCAGCGCTATCCCATCGAGGATGTCGCGTTCGCTTGCCACCACCGCCGCGGCGCCCGTTCGCTCGACCAGGGTGCGCAGCACGAGCGCGCCGGCGGCGATGACGTCCACCCGACCCGGGTGCATCACCGGCAGGGCCGCGCGCTGGTCGTGCGTCATCCTCAGCAGCCGGTCCGTGACCTGCGCGACCTGCTCCGCCGTCGTCACGGACAGGTGGATGCGGGTCGGGTCGTACTCGGGGAGATCAGCCGCGAGGGCGGCGACCGTGGTGACGGTCCCCGCGACGCCGACCAGCGTCGCCGCCTCGGTCAGGGGCACGGTACGGGCGGCGAGGTCGAGTGCCGCGTGCACGTCGGCGACGATCGCCGCGGCCTGCGCGCCGGTCGGCGGATCATCGTGCAGGTGCCGCTCCGCCAGCCGCACGCATCCGACGTTCACCGAACGGGCGGCCCGCACCCCGCTCACGTCCCCGAGGACGAGTTCGGTCGAGCCGCCGCCGATGTCGGCGAGCAGGATCGGCGTGGCGACCGGCCCCGTCGGCGCGCCCTCGACCGAACCGGCAGACGAACTGGCGTCGAACGAACCGGCGTCAAACGAACCGGCTCGGCCGACGAGGTCACCGATGGCGCCGCCGAAGGACAGGGCCGCCTCCTCGTTCCCGCTGATCACCTCGGGGTCCACACCGAGGATCGCGCGGACCCCGGCGACGAGCTCATGGCGGTTGCGCGCGTCGCGGGTCGCGCTCGTGGCGACCATCCGCACCCGTGAGGCTCCCAGCCGCTCGATCTGCTCGGCATAGTCCCGCAGCGCGGTGAAGGTGCGGGCGAGCGCCTCCGGCGCGAGCTCACCGGTCCGGTCGACCCCGGCCCCCAGCCGGACGATCTCCATCTGGCGGGTCAGCTCGTGCAGGGTCGATCCCTCGACGTCCGCCACCAGCAGACGGATCGAGTTGGTTCCACAGTCGATCGCGGCGACCCGACTCACGGTCTCTCCTCCCCGGTCAAATCCCCTATCGGATCTCTTTCGGATCCCCCGTCGGGTCCCCTGCCGGATCCCCTGTCGAACGACTGCCGGTCGGTCCGTCGCCCGCCGCCCCGCCGCCCGGGGCGGGTCCGGGCGCCTCGGCCTCGTCAACGCCCGGACATCGGCCACCGGCCACGCACGGCCCCCGCCGACCCCAGTCGGGAACAGCCGCAAGGGCCTCGTCACCGAACGGATTGACTCCCGGACCCACGGCGAGACTGTGCGCTACGAGGACGTGCAGGCACTTGACCCGATCGGGCATGCCACCCGCGCTCGGAGCGGCGGGCAGCACCTCGTGCGCGTCGCGCCGGGCGAGGTAGTCCCGGTGGGCGACGGCGTAGGCGGCGGCGAGCCGCGGATCCTCCGCCAGCCGGGCTGTCATCTCGCGCATCACCCCGACCCCCTCCAGCCGCGAGATCGCCGACGCAGCCCGGGGGCAGGTGAGGTAGTACAGGGTCGGGAAGGGGGTGCCGCCGGCAAGCCGCGGTGCGGTCTCGACCACGTCGGGAAGACCGCACGAGCAGCGATGGGCCACCGCGAGGACGGCTCGCGGCTCGCGGGAGAGCTGACGGCGCACGATCTCGAGATCCTCGGCCGTCACCGCCGGTGCCATACTCACCCCCTCGCCGTCATCGCCGTCATCACCGTCCGCCAAGCCCGTTCCTTCGCCGCACCGGGGTCGGGGCTCCCGCCCCGTGACCGCTACGGCGTCGAGATCTCCGACCAGAGTCGGGCGTACCAGGCCGAGCCCCCGGACGACCCGCCGCGGGTCTCGTCGCCGTCCTTGGTGGGTGCCGGTTTGATCGGCATCAGGTACGCCCGCTCACCGGGCTTGACGTAATGCAGCCGACGGCGCGCCTCGTCCTCGACCCAGGCCTGGTCGTCGTAGCGCTCGACCGTCGCCCGCAGCTCGTTGACCCTCGCCTGGGCCTGCGCGTTGGTCCGGCTCAGCTCGGAGAGCTTGGCCTGCTGCTGCAGGTACAGCCGCAGCGGATAGGCGAGGGTCAGGACCAGCACGCAGATCACGACGGCGAGCAGGGTCGCCCTCGTGGTCAGCGCGGTGTTCCGCGGCGGCATGGGATCAGCCGGCTTGCCTGCGGCGGGGGAACGCGGCGGCGCCCGCGTACCGGGCCGCGTCGTCGAGTTCCTCCTCGATGCGCAGCAGCTGATTGTACTTCGCGACCCGCTCCGAGCGCGCCGGGGCGCCGGTCTTGATCTGACCGCAGTCGACCGCGACGGCGAGGTCGGCGATGGTGGTGTCCTCGGTCTCGCCGGACCGGTGGGACATCATTGCCCGGTAGCCGCTACGGTGGGCCAGGTTCACCGCGTCGAGCGTCTCGGTCAGCGTGCCGATCTGGTTCACCTTCACCAGCAGGGCGTTTGCGGCCTTCAAGGCGATCCCGCGAGCCAGCCGCTCCGGGTTGGTCACGAACAAGTCGTCCCCGACGAGCTGCACCTTGCCACCGAGCCGCTCGGTGAGCGCCACCCAGCCATCCCAGTCATCCTCGGCCAGCGGGTCCTCGATGGAGACGATCGGGTAGGCGGAGACGAGCTCGGCATAGTAGTCGCTCAGGTACTCGGCGCTACGCGAGTTGCCCTCGAAGGTGTACGACCCGTCCGCGTAGAACTCGGTGGAGGCAACGTCCAACGCCAGGGCGATGTCCGTCCCCAGGGCGAAGCCGGCCTTGTCGATCCCCTCGGCGATGAGGTCGAGAGCCTCCCGGTTGGTGGGCAGGCTCGGCGCGAAGCCGCCCTCGTCGCCCACGCCGGTCGCCAGGCCCCGCGCCTTCAGCACGCTCTTGAGCGCATGATAGACTTCCGCACCCCAGCGCAGCGACTCGGCGAAGGTGCTCGCGCCGATCGGAGCAATCATGAACTCCTGAATGTCGACGTTGGTGTCGGCGTGCGCACCACCGTTGAGGATGTTCATCATCGGCACCGGGAGCAGGTGCGCGGTCGGACCTCCCAGGTACCGGAACAGCGGCAGGCCGCTCGACGCCGCCGCCGCCTTGGCCACCGCCAGGCTGACCCCGAGCAGGGCGTTGGCGCCGAGGGCCGACTTGCCCGGGGTGCCGTCGAGGTCGATGAGCGTCGCGTCGAGAAGACGCTGCTCGGTGGCCTCCAACTCCATGATCGCCGGACCGATCCGGTCGATCACCGCGGCCACGGCCTTGGTCACGCCCTTGCCGCCATAGCGGTTGTCCCCGTCGCGCAGCTCGACGGCCTCGAAGGCACCGGTGCTCGCCCCGCTGGGCACCGCGGCGCGGCCCAGCGTGCCGTCCTCCAGGACGACCTCGACCTCGACGGTGGGGTTACCGCGCGAGTCAAGGATCTCGCGGGCTCCGACGGCCTCGATAGACGGCACGGCTTCGACCTCCGGTATGCGCTCTGACACGGAACGATGACGCGGTGGCAGCAGCGGACCGCCACAGGCCGGTGACCGGAAGCCACCACCCCGCGGCAGGCCACCGGGGCAGACCCTGATGGCCTGCCGCGGATCGTGGCGCGGGACGAGCGGTGCCGTCCGGACGAAACCGGTCGCTGCGAGACTACCGTCGCCCCACGGCGACGCGACGCCGGTCCCGGCCCGGCGCGGCGCGTCCATTCACCCGCGGCGGGTCCGTTCACCGGCCACCCGACGGTCATTTCACCGCCTGCCTGGCCGTCGGGCACCCGGGCGTCGATCCTCCCGCGGACGGCGGTGTCACGCATCCCACAGGCCGGCGAGTTCGTTGTGGGCCACCGGTGCGGACCGGCTAACCGATCCGCCCGATCGGCGGCATGACCAGCGGACCGGCCGAGGGCAGACCAAGCCGCGCCGCCAGCGGTGCCAGCGCCCCCCAACCCGGGACGAAGCCGGCACCGGGACCAGCGCCGAGCAGGCCCAGGGCGGACCCGGCCACCGACCCGGCCACCGACCCGGCCACCGACCCGGCCACCGACCCGGCCACCGACGCGGCGGCCCCGCGGTCCTCGCTGGACTTCGGCGACCGGACCCGTTCCAGCACCGACGGCTTGGGCGTCAGCCGCACCCGCGGAGTCTCACCGGCCGGCAGACCGGCGCGCGACCAGGCGAGTTCGATCGCCTGCGCCAACCCGCCGAGGACGTCCACCAAGCCGTGCGCATGGGCGTCCGCGCCGGTCCACACCCGGCCGCGGGCCAGCTGGTGCGCCTGGTCCCGGGACAGCCCGCGAGCGACCGCCACCTTGTCAACGAAGTCGGCGTAGACCCGGTCCAGGAACTCCTCCAGTTTCTCCCGCTCCCCCGGGGTGAAGGGCCGCCGCGGCGACATCATCAGCGCATGCTCGCCCTCCGCGACGGCACCGAAGCCCACTCCCACCTTGTCGAGCAGCCCGCTGATCACCTGCTTGCCGGCGAACACCCCGATCGAGCCGGTCAGCGTGCCGGGGTTCGCCACGATCGCATCGGATGCCAGGGCGACGAAGTAGCCACCAGAGGCCGCCACGTCACCCATCGAGACGATCAGCGGCCGGCCGCTGGCCCGGAACCGCTCGGCCTCCCGGCGGACCAGGTCGGAGGCGACGTAGGAACCCCCAGGGCTGCTCACCCGGAACACCGCCGCCGCCACCGCGGGATCACGCGCGGCGGAACGGAAGGCCGCCGCGGTGGCCTCCGCTGCGAGCACCGGCCCGGAGAACGGACCCGGGGCACCGTGTCCGAGGACGACCGGCCCGGTCCCATGGATGAGCGCGATGACCGACTTCTTCGGGTCTCGATGTGGCGCCGTCACGGAGGGGGCCAGCGCACTCGTCCCGCTGCCCGCGGCCTCGTCCGGGTGGAGGTGGGCCTCCCCGGCGCCGTCGGGACGGGAGCCGTCCCGATCATCGGGAACCTCGCGGAAGAAGAAAGCCGCCGGACCGCCGGCCGCCAGCGCCGCCACGCGAAGCGCCGGGAACTTCTCCCGCCGCTCGGCGGACCGCCGGTAGGCGGAGGCGTACATCAAAACCGGCTCCGCGCCGGACCCGCGGCGCGCATCCTCCCGGCCCGCGCCCTCCCCGTCACCCCCGAATCCGGCCGACGGCCCCCGCGTCACCCGTTCCCGTGCCGCCGCGTACACCTCGTCGCGGTAGCCGAGACGGTCGACGAGACCGGTGTCGAGCGCGACGGACCCGGCCAGCGGTCCGAGATCGATCAGACGCCGAACCCGGTCGGTGGACAGCCCGCGTCCCTCGGCGATGCCGGCCACGATCTGGTCAGAGCTGGACTCGATGATCCGGCTGACCGCCTCCAGGTGCGCCGGGGTGAAGTCCCGCTCCACCAGCGTGTTGACGGCGTTCTTGTACTCGTACCGCTGGCCGATCTCGACGGAGATACCGAGCCGGTCGAGCGCTCCCCGCAGGAACGGCGCCTCCATCCCGAGACCGGTCAGGCCGCAGTCACCGGGCGGGGCGAGCCAGATCTCGTCGAACGCGCAGGCCAGATAGTAGGGCGCCGTGCCGCCCCCGAACTCCCCGAAGGTGTCCGCGTAGGCGATGGCGGTGCCACCGGCCGCACGAAACGCGGCGATCGCGGCGCGAATCTCCTGGATACGTGCCAGCGGCATCCCGCAGGCGGCGATATGCGCGACCACGATGGACACCCGGGGATCCTCGGTCGCGTACCGTAGGCCTTCGACGACATCCCGCAGGGTCGTCCGACGCCGGGCGAGCGCCAGGGTGATCGGGTCGGTGGGGACGCCTTCGATCGGGTCGACCGTCAGATCGAGTTCAAGGACGATCGGAGCCGTCCGCCGCGCCGCGATCTGGCGGACGTCGGCCAGCGCCTTACGTGGGATGGCAGCCATGCCCTCAGAGGCTAGCCTTCCCCCGCACGGCGCCTCCGGCGCAGTGCGGGGACCCCTGGCATCGGGCGCCGTACGGGGTCTCCGTCGCCTCGCCTTCGGCGAACCTCCTGGGACAACCCTCAAAGAACCCACGGCGCCTCCGGCGCAAAGAACCCACAGCGCCTCCGGCGCAGTGCGGGGACCCCTGGCATCGGGCGCCGTACGGGGTCTCCGTCGCCTCGCCTTCGGCGAACCTCCTGGGACAACCCTCAAAGAACCCACGGCGCCTCCGGCGCAAAGAACCCACAGCGCCTCCGGCGCAGTGCGGGGACCCCTGGCGCCGCCGGAAAATAACTTCAAGTTTTGATCTTGGTCTTGCCGGTGCGATGCGCGAGGCCCGCCGCGGTGGGTGCGGTGATCGGTATCCGCGGATCAGACGGTTCCTCCCGACCGTTTCGCGTCGTCGTGCAGCCCGCCGACGAACGACTCCGCGACGCTGACCTGCTCCCGAAGCGTGGAGAGTTTTTCCTCCGCGAGTACCACCCAGGTGCCAAGCCGCTCCTGGAGCTCGGCCCGGACGCCCGCGGCGAGGTCGGGCTCGGCGAGCTCATCACGAAGGGCCAGCAGCGACCGTATCTCCTCCAGGGTGAACCCCAACGGTTTCATCTTCTTGATGAGGAGCAGCCGCTCGATGGCGTCGTCGTCGTAGAGACGAAATCCCCCTACGGTCCGACCTACCGGCGCGAGGAGCCCTGACTCCTCATAGTAGCGGACTGTTCGCAGGGAGAGGCTGACCCGCTCCGCAACGTCCCCGATCTGGTAAACGTCGCCACGGGTCGTGTTCGATCCCGAAACACCACGGCGCTTGGTGGACAACTCGGCCCTTACGTTAGGGTAGATATTGGACGACCGGACCGGACGATTTTGGGCAACCGGACCGGACGTCAGGCAGTCGACTGTACGTCGCTCGGCGATGTGGCGCCCCCTTCGCCGAAGCGGGCGGGACGGGGGAGTGCGGGGCGCCCGAGCGTGCCGTCCGTCGTCCGGTACCGACCGGACCGCGTTGCCGGAAACGTGAGATGCGTCACGTCGGAGCCGTCGCGCTCGCCGATGCGGCCCTGCGGCCGTGTCCACGGCGTCCACCCGGCCGGCCCCGCGTTCGTATGGACGCGCACGTTACCGCGGCCCCGACGAACATGGCGCCGGTCCGAACGGGAGGAGGGTGGGTTGCCGGGGCGGGTGGGAAGGTTGTCGTAGGCTGGACATATCGTCTGTGCCGACAGGGCTGAGCCGATCGAGGTCGATCCGGTATCAAGGTTGACCCGTATTAAGGTCGGCTCGGCATCAAGATCGATTGGGTATCGAGGTTGACCCGCTGCCGGCGCCTGCGGACCGGGGCATCGCCGGGCGGAAGCGTCGTGTGGAGCGGGGCCGGGCCGGACGGTAGATCAGGGCCGGATCGGCCTCGCCGTGTCACGTCGTCGGATCCCAACCATCGGATCCCAACCAACCGAGAGGCACAGGGACGCACCCCATGACCCTCGCGCCGTTGCTCGACGCGCTGATCGCCCGTCCCGGCGGGGACCCTGCCCTGGGCCGGGCGATCGGCGCGGTCGGTGAACCGGTCCTCGACCTCGCTGGTCCCGCGGCGTTGCGGCCCTTCGCCGCCGCGGCCCTGGCGGTCGGGGCCGACCGGCCGGTCCTCGCTGTCGTGGCTACCGGCCGGGAGGCCGAGGATCTGGCGTCGGCGCTCGGCAGCCTGCTCGGTCCCGATGTGGTCACGGTCTTCCCGAGCTGGGAGACCCTGCCCCACGAGCGGCTGTCCCCCCGGGCTGACACGGTCGGGCAGCGCCTCGCCGTGCTGCGCCGGCTCGCGCATCCGGCGAGCACCGGTCGGCCGCCACTGCGGATCGTGGTCGCGTCGATCCGTGCGGTGTTGCAACCCCAGGTGGCCGGGCTCGGCGAGCTCGCACCGGTCACCCTCGCCGAGGGCGATACGGCCGACCTCGACGGCGTGGTGACGCGGCTGGTGGACATCGCTTATCACCGGGTGGACCTGGTCGAGCGGCGCGGCGAGATCGCCGTGCGCGGCGGCATCCTCGACGTCTTCCCGCCCACCGAGGAACATCCGCTGCGGGTCGAGTTCTTCGGCGATGAAGTCGAGGACATCCGCCGGTTCTCCGTGGCGGACCAGCGGGCGCTACCGGAGGATGATGGCGCGACCGGTGGTGGCCGTGTCCTGTTCGCGCCGCCGTGCAGCGAACTGCTACTGACCGCGCAGGTGCGGGCGCGGGCCGCGGACCTCGCGACGCGCCACCCGGAGCTGCTGGACCTGCTCGACAAGATCGCCGACGGCATCCCCGTGGAGGGGATGGAGGCGCTCGCCCCGGTACTCGTCGACGCCATGTCACTACTCCTGGACGATCTGCCGGCCGGCACCCACGTGCTGGTCTGCGATCCCGAACGGGTCCGTTCGCGGGCGAGCGAACTGGTGCGCACGAGCCAGGAGTTCCTCGACGCGTCGTGGAGCGTCGCGGCGCTGGGTGGCGGCGCGCCGATCGATCTCGGCGCGGCCGCCTACCGATCGATCATCGAGGTCCGCGAGCGTGCGGAGGATCTCGGCCTGCCGTGGTGGTCGGTCACTCCCTTCATGTCGACCCCGGCAGGCAGCGACCGGGAACCGGCGGGCACCGGGCTGACGGGCGCCGCCTACGACGGGACCGAGTACGGCGACAACTACGGCGACAACTACGGCGACAACACGGTGGTCGCCAGCCTCCGGCCCGCGCCGATCTACCACGGGGACACCGCGGCGGTCATCGCCGACGTCAAGGGCTGGCTCGCCGAGTCCTGGCGAGTGCTGCTGGTCACCGAGGGGCACGGTCCGGCGCAGCGCCTGGTGGAGATGCTGCGCGACGCCGACCTGGGCGCCGGCCTCGCCGAGGAGGCCACGCTCACTCCGGGCGTCGCCATAGTCACCTGCGGTCGGCTCGCCACCGGCTTCACCAGCGATACTTTGCGCCTCGCCGTTCTTACTGAAAGCGACATCGCGGGTGCCCGCGGGGTGAGCACGAAGGACATGCGGCGCATGCCGAGCCGGCGGCGCAAGGGCATCGATCCGCTCGCCCTGCTCCCCGGGGACATGGTGGTCCACGACGCGCACGGCGTCGGCCGCTACGTCGAGATGGTCACCAGGACCGTCGCGGGCGCCAAGCGGGAGTATCTTCTGCTGGAGTACGCCCGGGGCGACCGACTGTATGTGCCGACCGACCAGCTTGAACAGATCACCCGGTATGTCGGGGGTGACGCGCCGAGCCTGGACCGCATCGGCGGCGCCGACTGGGCCAAGCGCAAGAGTCGGGCCCGCAGGGCCGTCAAGGAGATCGCCGGTGAGCTGATCCGGCTCTACAGCGCCCGGATGGCTGCTCCCGGGCATGCCTTCGCTCCCGACAGTCCCTGGCAGCGTGAGCTGGAGGACGCCTTCCCGTTCCGAGAGACACCCGATCAGCTCGCCGCCATCGACGAGGTCAAGGCCGACATGGAGAAGCCGGTCCCGATGGACCGGGTAATCTGCGGCGACGTCGGCTACGGCAAGACCGAGATCGCGGTGCGGGCCGCGTTCAAGGCGGTGCAGGACGGCAAGCAGGTCGCGGTGCTGGTGCCCACGACGCTGCTGGTCCAGCAGCACTTCCAGACCTTCTCCGAGCGTTACGCCGCATTCCCGGTGGTGGTGAAGGCGATGAGCCGGTTCAACTCGCCCGCCGAACACAAGGCGGTGCAGGAGGGGCTCGCTACCGGCAGTGTCGACGTGGTCATCGGCACCCACCGGCTGCTGTCCGGGGAGAACCGCTTCAAGGATCTCGGCCTGGTGATCGTCGACGAGGAGCAGCGCTTCGGTGTCGAGCACAAGGAGCAGCTCAAGAAGATGCGCACGGCGGTGGACGTGCTCACGATGAGCGCCACACCGATCCCCCGCACGCTGGAGATGTCGATCACCGGCATCCGGGAGCTGTCGACCATCGACACTCCGCCCGAGGAGCGGCACCCGGTGCTGACCTCGGTCGCCGCCTACGACGCCCGTCAGGTGGCCGCGGCGATCCGCCGGGAGCTGCTGCGCGAGGGGCAGGTCTTCTTCATCCACAACCGGGTGGAGACGATCGACCGGGCCGCCGCCCGGCTGCGCGATCTGGTTCCCGAGGCGCGGATCGCCACCGCCCACGGCCAGCTGCACGAGGACGCGCTTGAGCAGGTCATGGTCTCCTTCTGGGAGAAGAAGTTCGACGTGCTGGTCTGCACGACGATCGTGGAGTCGGGCCTGGACATCTCCAACGCCAACACCCTCATCGTCGAGCGGGCCGACGTGTTCGGCCTGTCCCAGCTGCACCAGCTGCGCGGCCGGGTCGGGCGGGGCCGGGACCGGGCGTACGCCTACTTCCTCTACCCGCCGGACAAGCCGCTGACCGAGACCGCCCACGACCGGCTCGCCACGATCGCCCAGCACAACGACCTTGGTGCCGGAATGGCCGTGGCCATGAAGGACCTGGAGATCCGGGGAGCGGGCAACCTGCTCGGCGGCGAGCAGTCCGGGCACATCGCCTCGGTCGGGTTCGACATGTACGTGCGGATGGTCGGCGAAGCGGTGGCCGAGTACCGCAGGGAGGGGGTCGAGGAGCCCCCGGAGGTCAAGGTCGAGCTGCCGGTCGACGCGAGCCTGCCGCATGACTACGTGCCGAGCGAGCGGCTGCGGCTGGATGCCTACCGGCGGCTGGCCGGCGCCGCCACGGACGCCGACATCGACGAGGTGCGTGGCGAGCTCGTGGACCGGTTCGGTCCGGTGCCCGAACCGGTCGAGAACCTGCTGGCCGTCGCGGGCCTGCGGGTGCTTGCCCGGCGCTTCGGCGTCACGGAGATCATCACCGCCGGTCGCCAGATCCGGTTCGCTCCGCTGGAGCTGCGGGAGAGTCAGACACTCCGGCTGACCCGGCTCTACCGGGGCGCCGTGGTCAAACCGGCGGTGCGGACCGTACTCGTTCCCGCGCCGACCGAGACGGGGCGCATCGGTTCCCGGCCATTGCGGGACCGGGCCCTGCTCGTCTGGGTCGGCCAGCTCCTGCATGCGGTCGCGGGCGACTCGGTCGCCGCCGCGGCGGCCTCGATCTGACTCCTGGCGTAGGGCGCCGTACCGTACGCCACGCTGAGCGGATACCGTCTCGGCTCGTGAAGCTTTCCCGTCTCCTCGCCGGTGTCGGGCTCCTCATGCTCGTCGGTACCGGGTGCACGACCCATGCCGGGGCCGCCGCCCAGGTCGGTTCGCAGACCATCGGGACCTCCCAGCTGCGCGGCATCGTCGACCGTGGGCTCAAGGCCGCGCAGACGGTACCGATCCCGCAGACCTCGCAGTCGGCGTCGCAGAGTCTCAACCGGGGTGAACTCCAGCGACGAACCCTGACCACGCTCGTGCAGCTCGAATTGATCTCCGGTGAGGCGAAGCGGCTGGGGATCTCGCTGACCGGCCAGGACATCGCGTCCTACTACCAGGCGTACGCGATCCTGCAGTTCGGCAGCGTGAAGGCGTTCGAGCAGCGAGCCGCCGCGGCAGGCTTCGCCCAGCAGGACGTGGCGACGATCGTCCGCTCGGGAGCGTTCGAGTCGGCGCTCGGGGACAAGATCAGCCCGGGTGTCCTCGCCTCCGACGCGGACACCCGCGCCCAGTACGACAGCATCGTCGATCAGATCGGGAAGATCCCTCTCAGCTACCGGCAGGCCAAGCCCTACCTGGCTCGGTTCCTGGTGGCGGACAAACGGGCGACGAAGGTGCGTCCGCTACTCGCGCAGGCCGAGTCCCGGGATCCCATCTCGATAAACCCACGATTTGGTACCTGGGACACGAAGCAGTTCGCCGTGGTCGCCGCTGAGGGCTCGATCGCCAGCAAGCCCGCGCCCACGCCGATCCTGGACCTGACCACCCGATCCTGAGCGGACGGCGACATGTTGATGCGGATCACCGTGGTCGTCACCAGCCCCCGGGTGGCACCGGGAATTCTCACGGCCCGGGCGTGGGATGTCGTGCGCACGGTGCCCGTCCTGACCGCGAGCCCCACGCATCCTCAGCTCGCCGCGCTGCGGGCGGCCGGTGCGACCGTCCTGATCGTCGATCCCGGCGATCCCGGCGATCCCGGCGGTCTGGCCGGCGCGGTGACCCTCATCCGGGCCGCCCTGCCTGATCCCGCGGCGGCCGAGGTCGCCTGGCTACCCGATCCGCTTGCGCCGAACATCCTCGACTGCCTCCTCGGCGAGGCGAGTGGATCCGGGGAACGCAACGATGCCGGCGTCGACGGGGTGACCGGGGTCGAAGTGACGAGCCTCGTGGCCACCAGGGAGCTGCCCGGCTCGAGCCTGTTGGACGCCGTCGCGGTCATGGACCGCCTGCGGTCGCCGGGCGGCTGCCCCTGGGACGCCGAGCAGACGCACACCTCGCTCGCACCGTACCTGGTCGAGGAGACGTACGAGGCGTATCAGGCGATCGAGGACGGCGATCTCACCGAGCTGCGCGAGGAACTCGGCGACGTGCTGATGCAGGTGCTCTTCCACGCTCGGATCGCCGCCGAGCGCGCCGACGACGGCTGGGACGTCGATGACATCGCGGCCGGTCTGGTGGCCAAGTTGATCCGCCGTCATCCGCACGTGTTCGGTGACGTGGTCGTGGACGGTCCGGCGAACGTCGTCGCCAACTGGGACGCGATCAAGGCGGTCGAGAAGGGGCGCGTCTCGGTGACCGAGGGTGTCCCACTCTCCCAACCGGCGTTGTCCCTCGCGGCCAAGCTGCTGAAGCGGGCGGCCGGCATCGGCGTCCCGGCGGATCTCGCGCTGACCGGGACGGCCGCGTGGGGTGTGACCGACGCGGGCGATCGGGTCACCGAGATCGCCGCCACGGCCGCCGTACTGGCCCGGTCGGGCACGGCGGGGGACGACCTGATCGGTGATCTGCTCTTTGCCGCCGTCGCGCTCGCCCGGACGGCCTCCGTCGATCCGGAGCGGGCCCTTCGGGCGACCGCCCGTCGCTTCCGGGACCGGCTGGCCGCCGTCGAGGGCACAGTCCGTGCCGAGGGCGCCGATCCGGCTTCCCTGTCCGACACCCGCTGGCGCGCAATCTGGCGGCAGCTACCCGGGTAAGCACCGATCACCGGCGCCCGATGCCAGGGAGTACCGGGTTGGCGAGCCTGATCGTGGGCGGGGCGTCGTGGCGGGTGCCGCGCTGGCCGGGCTTCTTGACCGGGTACTGGTTGTGGCGGGCGCGGCGGACGCGGCGGACGACGCGGGGTCTAAGATGCCCGTCTTCACCGCCGTGCCCATCGTGCTGAGGACTGCTGTCCGCCCCACGCAAGACCGTGTCCTGCGACACCCCCGCAGCCCGGGCCACCAGGCGAACAGGGACGAGCCAGCCCCGGCAGGGATCAGCCCCCAGGGATCAGCCCCAGAGCCGCTGGTACATCGCCGCCGCCGCGGGATTGATGGTGGGGTCGACCAACGAGGAACGGACGTTGTTCGGCACGGCATCGGGGAAGTACGCCTCGTAGGCGAGAATGTCCGCGTTACGCACAAACGTCTCGTGCATCTTCTCTATATAGACGGGGTTGTCCCCACCCGCGGCCCCGACCCGACCCGCCTTGGTGCCCTGCTGGCTGACCACGCCCCACTCCGGCACCGAGAACAGCTTGTGATGGATCCGCGCAAAGATGATCACCTGACAGAGACCGCCGGTCTCGTTGCACTGGTTGTCGAAGTCAGCGTAGGTCGGGCTCGGCGGGTACTGGTCGTAGCTGTCGACCCCGATGACGTCGACGTACTGGTCACCCGGGTAGAGATCGAAGGCGCCGACCGACGTGGTCGAGCCGTGGGCGTTGAGGTTCCAGTCGATGCGGACCCGCGGACTGGTAGCCTTGATCGCCGATGAGGCGTTACGGAAGCACTGCACCCACTGCTGCGGGTCCGTGGCCGCCCACGCGAACCACAGCCCGTTGAACTCCCAGCCCAGCCGGACGAACGAGTCGCCCCGCTCCATGCTCACCAGCCAGCGGCCGAACTGCCGCCACTCGGCGTCGTAGCGGCCGGCCGCGCAGTCGGCGAGGTTGCCCTTCTCCGGCCCCTCGTCCGGAAAGAGCGGCTGGCTGATGACCCATGTGCCGGAGAACCCGGCGAAGGTCGAGGCGCCGCGACCGATCCAGGGCTCGACGATCGCCCGCCAGCTGGACCGCTCGGTGTACATGACGACGACGTCGTTGGGCCGGCCACGGAATTCCGCCCAGCGGTTCGCCTGCGCCAACGTGTGCGCGGCGACCCCCGTGGGAAACTCACCGGTCGTGGCGGCCCGCTGCACCCGGGGCACGGTGACCGGCGGCTGGACCCCCGGTGCGGGCGAGGGGCCGGAGCTCGGCGACCGCGCGGGTGGCGACTGCGGCGGGGGCTGCGACTGCGGGGCGGACGTCGGGCCGCCGGCCACCGTGTCCGTGGGGTGTCCTCCGGAGGACACCAGAACCCAGGCGGTCAGGGCGGTCACGACCGCGATCGAGACCGCGACAAGCGGGAGACGCGGGATTCGGCCGGCTCGGCCCCCCGGGCGCGCAGCGATCCAACCGGCGACGCGAGACAGACGACCCGGGCCAGGTTCACCGCCGCCGTCCGCCCGAACACGCGCGTCCGGCACCGGCCCGTCCCAGACCGGCACGTCCCGGGCCAGAACGTCCCGGGCCAGAACGTTCGTGTCCGGCGTGTCCAGCCTCTTCCCGGCCGGGGCCTGCCGCCCGTGCCAATGGAACACGGTCGTGGTGGCGCCGTCCGGACGTGCCCGCACCGGGTCCGGCCGGTCCCCGCCGGGGGCTGTGACCGGGCCGCCATCCGCGTCGCGAGGAGCGCCGTCGCGGCGGATGTGGACCAGCTCGGTGGGGGAACCCTCGCTAGGGGAACGGAGGATCCGCGGCGTCGTGTCGCTTCGGCGACGGCGCAGCGGGAGCAGCCGGGCGTCCGGCCACTCGCCCCGGGACGGGGTCGGCATGCCGGCGCTCCCACCGGCGGGCCGCCGATCGGCCGAACGGGGCGGGTCCGTCTCGGAGTGATGCACCGTGCCGTCCTGGTCCGAGGATGGCGATCCGGCCACCGGCCAGCGACCAGCGGCCGGAGGGTCATCCGACCAGGAGCGCCCGCGCACCCGCATCACCCCAGTCGTACATTTCTATCTATAAAGTCATTTTTACTCATGTAGTGCAAAAGTGCGGCCAAGCGCGACACTCTCCCCGATCCGGTGGCTCGCAACGAGGTCCGCCATCACCGTCGACACCTGAGCCGAGGCTCGTTCGGTAATCCGAGAGTGATCGCTAAACAGTAACAACCACCGACGAAGTGCACCTTCGGCGGCCTCGGCTTATCACGCAGTGCAACGATCAGCCATCCGTAGACCAACCCTCCCGCTCCGAGAGAATTGTTCGACACGCGCACCCGACCCACCGAAACCGTCATCCGGTCCCGGAGCCAGGGAAGTCAGGGAAGTCAGACGCGTGGGAGGCCCGCGGGGCTGTGGGGTCTATGCCGCATACGCGGGTTCGTAGGGACACCGCCAGCCGGCAAAGGACCATACGGTACCGTTGCCACGGGTCACGCCCGCACGCACGTTCGCGGGCGAGCAGCGACGTCCTCACCCGCGTGGGAACGCGCCGCCCGCGCAGCCGGACCGCCCGGTGGCTGCCCCCACCGGTCACGACCAGCCGGCCCGCGGGACGGCTGCCCCGGATCACCCGGAGCGCGTCGCGGTCCCGCAACGACCAGGCCATTGACGCCCATCCGCCCCGAGTGCGTCCGGACCGGGGCATGAGCACGGGAGACGCAACAGCCTTGAGCATCGAGATCGCCCAGACCAGCGAGATTCCCGACGTGGCGGACATCCCCGTCGTGATCCTGTGCGGCGGGATGGGAACCCGGCTGCGGGAAGCCAGCGAGAAACTACCCAAGCCGCTGGTGGACATCGGCGGCAAGCCGGTGCTGTGGCACATCATGAAGACCTACGAGCACTATGGCTTCCGTAAGTTCGTGCTCTGCCTCGGCTACAAGAGCGATCTGATCAAGAACTACTTCCTCGCCTACCGTGCGCAGGTCGCCGACTTCACCCTCACGCTCTCCGACGACCACACCCCCCAGTTCCACAACACCGTGGGCGACGAGGCGTGGGAGGTGACCTTCGCCGAGACGGGCCTACTCACCGGAACCGGAGCCCGGCTGCGCCGGGTCGCCCAGTACCTGACCGGCCCGCGGTTCATGCTGACCTACGGCGACGGCGTGGGTGCCGTCGATGTCGGCGCGGTGCTCGCCGACCACCTGGCGTCGGGGCGGATCGGGACGGTCACCGGCGTCCGGCCGTCGAGTCGCTACGGCGAGCTGACCACGGACGGCAACGCCGTCACCCTCTTCGCCGAGAAGCCGCCGCAGACCGGCTGGGTGAGCGGGGGATACTTCGTCTTCGAGCGCGAGTTCATCGACAAGTACCTCGACGACGACCCGGCGCTGCTGCTGGAGCGTCACCCGCTGCAGCAGCTGGCCCGGGACAGCGAGCTGACCCTGCACACTCACGACGGGTTCTGGATGGGTATGGACACGTTCCGCGACTGGACCGAGCTGAACCAGCTCTGGGATTCCGGTGCCGCGCCCTGGCGTGTCTGGGCCGGCTGAGGTTCCGGACGGGTCCAGCGATGAGCGATTCCTCCCGCGGCTCCGGCGGTCCCGAGCCGAACGCTTCCCCCCTGAACGCTTCCCCCCCGAACGGTTCCGAGCCCGCCGACGCCGGCGAGTACGCGGCGACGGCAGGCGCCGACCCGGGTACGTGGCTGCACGACCTGGTCGCCACCCTGCTGCCCCCCATGCGCAGCATCACCGGGGACGGTGTCCGCACGACGCTCGCCACCGTCGCGCGGGCGCTCGGCCCGGAGCCCGCGCTCACGGTGCACGAGGTCCCCAGCGGGACACCGGTCCTGGACTGGACCGTGCCCCGGGAATGGAACGTCGCCTCGGCCCGGTTGACCGGCCCGGACGGCAAGACCGTCGTCGACGCCGCTGACAACCCGCTGCACCTGCTGGGGTACAGCACACCGGTCCGCGCCCGGCTGTCCCTCGACGAGCTGCGCCCGCACCTGTTCTCGATGCCGGACCGCCCGGACTGGGTGCCCTACCGGACCTCCTACTACACCGAGAACTGGGGCTTCTGCCTGACCGACCGGCAGCTCGCCGCGCTGCCCGACGGCGAGTACGACGTGGAGATCGACACCACCCTCACCGCGGGGTCGCTGACCTACGGCGAGATCGTGCTGCCCGGGACCACGGACGACGAGTTCCTCATCACGACCCACACCTGCCACCCGGCGATGGCGAACGACAACTGCTCGGGCATCGCCACGGCCACCCTGCTGGCCCGCACCCTGGCCGGGCTGCCCCGCCGGCACACCTTCCGGCTGCTGTTCATCCCCGGCACGATCGGATCGATCACCTGGCTCGCGCGCAACCGCGACACCGTCGGGCGCATTCGGCACGGGCTGGTGCTGACCGGCCTGGGCGACCGGTCGGACCCGACCTACAAGCGCAGCCGGCGGGGTAACGCCGCCGTCGACCGGGCCGCGGCGGCGGCGCTCGCCGAGACCGGGCGGCCGCACCGGGTCGTCGACTTCTCCCCCTACGGCTACGACGAACGGCAGTTCTGCTCCCCTGGCTTCGACCTGCCCGTCGGCCGGTTCGGGCGCGGCCAGCACGGCGACTATCCGCAGTACCACACGTCCGCGGACGACCTCGACTTCGTGACCCCGCAGTCACTGGCCGACTCGTTCGCGATCCTGCTGCGGACGATCGACATCTGCGAGCGCGACCGCATCTGGCGCAACACCACCCCGTACGGGGAGCCGCAGCTCGGCCGGCGGGGCCTGTACCGCGCCATCGGGGCCACCATGAACCGCCAGGCGATCGAGATGGGCCTGCTGTGGGTGCTGAACCTGGCCGACGGCACGCGCAGCCTGCTCGACATCGCCGACCGCGCGGACCTGCCGTTCGACACCGTCGCGGCGGCGGCCGATGCCCTGGCGGGCGTCGATCTACTCAGCGACGTCACCAGCAGCGACGTCACCAGCGCCGCGCCCGCGGGAGCCCGGCGGTGACCGACACCGCTGTCGCCGTCGCCAACGGTGCGGGGAGCACCGGGAACAGCGGCCCGGTCTGGACGATCGTGCTGGCCGGCGGCGGCGGCACGCGTTTCGGCGGGCCGAAACAGTTCTTCGACCTCGGGGGTGAGCCCCTGCTCGCCCATCCGGTCGCGGCGGCGCGGCCCGCCAGTGACGGCATCGTCGTGGTCGTCCCCGCCGCCCTGATCGGCCACTGGTCACCGCCGGACGGAGTGCGGATGGTCGCTGGCGGCGCCACCCGGGCCGAGTCCGTCCGGGCGGGGCTGGCTGCCGTGCCCGCGGACGCCGGGGTCATCGTGGTCACCGACGCCGCCCATCCACTCGCGACTCCCGCCCTGTACCAGCGGGTCATCGACGAGGTCCGCGCCGGCGCCGACGCGGCCGTACCCGGGCTCCCGCTCACCGAGGTCGTCAAGGAGATCCGCTCGACGGTGCTCGGCAGCCCCCCCGACGACACCCCCCGGTTGGTCACCGGGGCCTCGCTGCCGCGGGAGACTCACCGGCTCGTGCAGACCCCGCACGCCTTCCGGGCGGACCTGCTGCGCTCCGTGCACGCGGAGGCCCGCGAGGCCGTCGAGGACTCGGCGATGGTTGCCGCGGCCGGCGGCCTGGTCGTGGTCGTCCCCGGCGAGCCGGCGAACATCCATGTCACCACGCCGGACGAACTCGCCATGGCCCGGCTGCTTCTCACCCATGTTCGTTCCGAGGGGGAACCTAATGAGTTCGGTACTGGTCGAATCCACGCTGTCCGATGACGAGCGGCGGGCGAGGCTCTACGCCGGCGAGCTGTTCGTCTACGCGCCCAGGCCCGCGACGCGGGAGTTCGTCGAGTTCAGCCGCACCCTGATCCGCGAGGCCTTCGGCGATCTCGACCCCGAGACGGCGCAGTACCACATGCCGGTCGAGGACTACGCGGCCCTGCTCGCCGAGCTGAAGCCACGGTTCATCCACCACCCCACCTGCAAGGAACTGCTGCCGGCGATTCTCGCCGAGCACGGCTGCGACCTGTCGAAGACCTACTTCGACGTGCCCCGGCTGCGGACCTCGACGTCGGACGACTACCTCACCTCGGGCATCGCCTATGCCTTCCACCCGCACCGCGACACCTGGTACTCGGCACCGTTCTGCCAGCTCAACTGGTGGATGCCGATCTTCGACATCGTGCCGGAGAACGCCATGGCCTTCCACCCGCGCTACTTCTCCCAGAGCGTGAAGAACGGTTCCCGCGACTACGACTACTACGAGTGGAACGCGAAGAACCGGGCCGACGCCGCGAAGCACATCAAGTCCGACACCCGCAAGCAGCCCAAGCCCGAGGAGGAGGTGGAGATCTTTCCGCAGACCCGGGTGGTCGCCCCCTCCGGCGGCATAATGATCTTCTCGGCGGCCCAGCTGCACTCCTCGGTGCCGAACAACTCCGGCCGCACCCGGTTCAGCATGGACTTCCGCACCGTCCACTTCGACGACGTGGTCAACCACGTCGGAGCGCCGAACGTCGACGCGGAGTGCACCGGCACGACCATGCGGGACTACCTGCGTGGCACCGACCTGAGCCGGATTCCCGAGGACATCTGCCTGACCTACGACACCGCGCCGCCGCGGGAGGACGCGATGCTGGTGTTCTCCCACCAGAACGCATGACGGCGGCCCCGAACGGATCCGGCGCGGGCGACCCGGCGGCGGACGAGGTTCCGCTCGCCGGGCGGGTCGCCGTGGTGACCGGTGCGTCGAGCGGCATCGGCCGGGCCACCGCGCTGCGGCTGGCCTCGGGCGGAGCCACCGTCCTCGCGCTCGGGCGCGACCAGACCCGGCTCGACGCCCTCGGCAAGGAGGCGAGCGGTCCGGGCACCCTGACGCCGGTGCGCCTCGACCTGACCGATGACGCGGCCGTCGTCGCGTTCACCGCCGAGGTCACGGACCGCTACAGCCGCGTCGATCATCTGGTGCACAGCGCCGGCGCCTACGGAAGCGCCCGGGTGGACGCCGTGTCGCTGGCCGATCTCGACGCCCAGTACCTCGCGAACGTCCGAGCACCATACGCGCTCACCCAGCGGCTGCTGCCGGCGCTGCGGGTCGCCGGGGCCGACCGCGGCGCCGACATCGTCATCGTCAACTCCACCCAGGGCATCCGGGCCGGCGCGGGCACCAGCGTGTTCGCCGCCACCCAGCACGCCATGCGGGGGTTCGCCGACAGCCTGCGCCAGGAGATCAACGCCGACGGCATCCGGGTGACCACCATCCATCTCGGCCGTACGGCGACCCCAAGGCAGGAGGCGATCTACGCCCGGGAAGGCCGTGAGTACGCACCCGAGCTGCTCGTCCAAGCGGCCGACGTGGCCGATCTCGTCAATTATCTGATCCGGCTCCCACCCACCGCGGAGATCACCGAGCTGCACCTGCGGCCGGCGAAGAAGAGCTACTGACGCACTCACGCTGCGCAACGACTCGGGGCCCGTGGGCGCGCCAGAGCCCACGGGCCCCGAGGCCCAGAAGTCCGCCGACGGCGCGGTCCCGGACTCGGGACCGGAACCCCGGGACCGGAACCAAGATCCGGAAGCAAGATCCAGGACCAGGACGAACCGGCCTCCGCGGCCGCGGCGGAGCAGGTCAGCGGTGTAGCGTCCGGGTCCCGGGTGGCCGAGGGCATGTGTCCGCCCCGCCCCGCCGGAATCCAGATCTGCACGGATACGAACCGATGGCGGTCAAGCCTGACGACCGCTATTATTCATCGCCCGTGCCGGGTTCGAAGAGCCCCCCAGCAGCTGGCTGCAAGGCGTGACGGAGACGCAACCATGCGCTCCGGAAACGGCACGGAGACCACCTTGCGAGACGGCACGAGGGCCCCGGATAGACTGAATCGCCCACGCCGTCCGCCCGTAGCGCCAGCTAGCCGACCTGCCGACGTGCGGATGGGCTTCCATCGCCGGACCCCCGTCGCCGGACGCGGCGCCCGGGAGCCCACTGACCAGGAACGGGGGGGACGGGAACCAGTGGTCACCACCACGCTCACGACCAGGATTCCACGGTCGTGGGTGATCCCGACCCAGGAGGCCGGCAGCGGGAAGTCGGTCAACGACGCCACCTTCCGGATGCTGACGATCCTGCTCTTCTGCGAGATCTTCCTGCAACGGATCGCTTTCCCGGTGGGCGGTTCACAGGTCCAGGTAATCCTGCCGATCACCTATGTCTGCGCGGCCTTGATGCTGCGCCGCGGAGGTCTGACGTACAACTCCAGCCGGGTGACCACCTACCTCGTCGCGATGACGGCATGTTCGGCCTCGGCACTCGTCTGCTTCCTCCGCGAGAAGGACGACACGTCCTTCACCTCATTGCTGCTGCTGCTGGCGACGTACGTGCCGTTCGTCCTCGGCCTGCGCGGCGCGGACGCCCGCGCTCTCCTGCCCCGGCTGCTGGACCGTTTTCTGATCATGATCACGGTACTCGCCGGTCTCGCGCTGTTCCAGTTCGCCATTCAGCTCGTCGGCGTTCCGTACACCGACGTCGTCAAGGACATCGTGCCGTCGCAGTTCCTGATGCATGGGTTCAACACGTCCTACCCCGTGCAGTACGGCTCGTCGTTGTACAAGTCGAACGCCTTCATCTGCCTCGAGGCGTCATTCTGCTCACAGTTCCTCGGCTTCGGTATCGTGGTCTGCACACTGCGCAACGGCGGCTGGTGGCGCATGATCATGTTTGTGCTGGCCATCCTGAGCACCGTTTCCGGCACAGGTCTGCTCCTGCTGGCCTGCGCAGGCGTCCTGCTGGCCGTTCACAAGGGCGCCCGATTCGCGCTCACCGCCCTGCTCGGAGTGAGCCTCGTGGCGCTGATCATCAGCTTCACCCCGGCATCGAGCATCTTCGCCGCGCGTGCTACGGAGACATCCTCATCGACGTCCAGCGGCAGCCTGCGCTTCGTCCAGCCGTACCAGCGGACCTGGGACGCGCTCGGCAGCGACCCGATGACGGTGGCGTTCGGCTCGGGGCCCGGGTTCGCCGACCGGGACGCGGCCGCGTTCTTCTACCGCACCGGACTGCCGCTGAACTACGCCCTCCTGCCCAAGCTGATCCTCGAGTACGGCGTCGTCGGGACCACCGCGTTCATCGGTCTGGTGGTGGCGATGTTCGTACGCGGCTCGCAGTCGTTCGTGCTCTCCGGGTCGGTGTTGATCTTCTATAGCGTGCTGTCCGGAGGCCTGCTGGCCCCGGTTGTCACCGGGCTCGGCCTCCTGCTCGTCACCTGGTTCACGGTTACCCCCGAGGAGACCGTCAGGCTCCAGAGGGATCCGGGAGCGCCGTCACCGCGGATCCCACCGGCTCCCGCACCGGGCCGGTCCTTCGCCTCGATCTGACCCAGCGCGCAGCAGGCGCGCGACCGCACGCACCACAGCGCACGGATGGCGCCATCCGCCCATACCGCCATCCCTGCCCGTGCTCGTCTCGCCTCTCGCCTCTCGCCTCTCGCCTCTCGCCTCATCTTGGCAGGTAGGGCCATCGCGATGGCCGGAACTGGGACCGGGCGCCGGGACCAGACCCAGGGACCGGAGATACGACAAGAAGCCGCGACAAGAAGCCGGTACAACGAAGGAGCCGGGCGGTCAGATTACGCTGACCGCCCGGCTCGTCATACCGGCGTTGCGACGCCTGGAATCCAGGGAACCTCGGGGTCCCGGACCCTCGCGGCTACGGGCTCTCTAACGCTTGCCGGGGCGGGCGTAGCGGTCGGTGGCCTCCGAGTCCACGCCGCCGCCCCGCTTGCTCACCGCGGCCGAGTCCCCCACCGGGGAATTGGAGGTGATGGTGTCGACCGACGAACGACGCTCCGGGGCCGCCGCGACGGCCCGGCGGATGCCGGTCCGGCCGTCGTGCACGACGCCCACGACTCGCTCGGCGAGCGCCGGCCAGTCCCGCGGCACCTGCTCAAGCTCCTTGAGGCTGGTTTCGGTGGAGGTGATGACCACGACGGCGTCGGCCTGGATGGCGGAGGCCGCGGTCATCGGCAGCTCGGCCAGCGCCGAGGTGACGAGGATGACGAGGTCGACGACCGGCGCCCGGTCGGCGAGGATCGGGGCGAGGCCACCGGGCCGGGCGGCCCGGGCCGGCGACACGCGGTTGTAGAGGATGTGCCCCCGTCCGGTGCCGGACGAGCGTGCCAGGCAGGTCGGCTCGTGCGCCCAGCGAGGCAGCTCCCCGGAGGTCGCCCGGGGCAGTCCCTCAAGAACTCCCCGCACCTCGGACGACGGCGAGGTGTCCAGGATCAGGACGACGCCCTGATCATCGGACCATGCGGCGGCCACGGAGGCGACGAGATCGGCGGTCAGGTCCCCTCGCGACGCCGGGGTGAACGCGATCACCTTGCTCGTCGGGGACATCACCGCGGACATCGCCGAGACCAGGGTCTCGGCCGCGCTGGCGGTGGTCCGTCCCGGCTCCAGGACGGCGATCAGCGGCACGCCCAGGGTGTCGGATGGGTTGTGCGGGTCGAGGATGGTGGGCCGGCGCTGATACATGATCCAAATCGCCGCGATCGAACCGAGCAACCCGACGATCGCAGCGACCAGCGTGTTACGGAACAGGTTCGGCCCGCTCTGGCCTTCGGCGACGGGTGGCTCGGCCAGTTTGATCGACGCGCTCGCCAGCGCGGAGGCGGTACGGGCGGTGGCGATCTGCGTGTTGAGGTTCGCGATCTGCGTGTTGCGGACGGTGTTGTCGACGCTCCCGGCAATACCGGCTCCCTGGCCCGCAGCGGCCTGCTCCGCCACCAGCCCGTCACGAAGTTTGATCATGGCGCTGATATTCGCCTGGCTGTTGGGGCCATAGGTCGTCAAAAGCTTGCTGTAGGCATCCTCGGCCGACTTGACCAGCGCGTCCGCCGCCTGCTGGCTCGGGCCCGTCCCCTTGATGACGAAGAAGTAGCCCTCGTCGGACGGCGAGGTACTGAGCCGGGCGGCGACGTCCAGCTCGGGCAGCTTGAGTTCCTTCGCGATCTCCGCGACGGCCGCCGAGGACTGGGCGAACTGCGCCTGGGTCTGCACGAAGCGGGTCGCGTCGACCGAGTTGGCGCCGAGCGTACCCGAGTCCGTCGAGAGGAAGACCCGGGCACTCGACCGATAGGTCGCCGTCTGCGTCTTGGAGTAGGCGGCCGCCAGAGCCGCGAAGACGACCACGACGATGGCGACAACCAGCAGCCGTGGCTGGAGGATACGAAGCAGGGACGGGGCGGAGGGAGCCCGGCTGGTCTCGTTGCCCGCCTGCACGTTGCGACTCATGACGCACCCGCCACGGACTCGGAACGAGCGGACCGGGCCCGTACCCGGATCGGAGTGCCGGTGAGACGACGCAACGACTCCTCCAGCGGGACATGAAGCGAACTCAATGTGGCCCCCCACAGGAGCATCCGGCCCGTTTGCCGGACCACGGTCTAGATCTGACGGAACCGATTTGTGAGCATAGCCGATAGCGGATAGTAAACGGTCTATAGCTATGACTGACGCCGCGCGGATGCTCAGGTGCCCCGCCCACCACGCCGCGATCCGGTTCCGCGACCAGGCCGGCGAGGGCCGTGCTCCGGAGCGACATCCATACCCTCGACATCATCCACGGGATCCATTCGATGGTCAGATTCGCCAGCGTTCGACCGTCTCGACCGACGTGCGTCGCTCATCCCGGCCCGGCGCGGGCGCGGCAGCTCTCGTCCTCCCGGCCCCGCCGGGGCGGGGTCAGGCCCGGAGCCGCCCCGCGCCGCCCGCAGCGCGGCCTGCTCCGCGTCGTGCTCCCGAGCGAGTCGACGGAGCAGCACAAACCACACCGGCGCAATGGACCAGAAAGCAATGTTATAGCCGACGACCGCACCCCGCGCCTCCCCGACAAGCAACCCAATGATAGGAAAACCAAACAACATCGGCGCAAAGACCGCATTGACCCGAAATGTGATCTTGGCTTTTCCGAGTGCGTAGACCATGCAGGCCGGTCCGACCGGGACCGACGCGGCCAGATAGTGCAGAATCGACAGCCCCAGGATGTTCCTGACGCCGTCCCACGAGTCGCCCAACAACGCCTGGCCGTAACGTTCCGGAAGGAGGTAGAAGATCAGGCTCCACGCCGTGCCGATGGCGAGGACGAGGGCCGAGAGAGCGTAGGCGGCGCGCTCCCGGGCGTGGCGGGTCATGGAGGTCCGCTTGGAGAACTCCGGCAACGCGAAGCTCACGACCCCCACCCCGACCACCGTGGTCGGGCCGAGCAGCGTGCGCGCACCTTGCAGGGCGCCCACCGTCGCCAGCGAACCCACCGCTCCGATCACCAGCAGCGAGGTCTGCATCGCGCCCTGGACGGTGATGAACTCCGCCGCCAGATAGGCGGAGTTCGACTTGTTCCTGCGGAGCCATCGAAGGGTCTCGCCGGGCGACGGCCAGAAGCCGGCCTGGGCTATCCCCAGCAGGGCCGCGACGAGAGCCGAGGCCCCCCAGGCGAGCAGCAGCGGCGGGGATGCGGTCACACCGCGGTGGATGAGCAGGAAGATCCCGAAAATCTGGACGACCGCCCAGACGGTGTCGTTGACGAAGGCGCCGAAGGGCTTCCCCATCGCGAAGAAGACATAGCGCCACGCATCCTGCAGCAGCAGGCCGGGCAGCACGAGGCCCATCGCCGACAACGACGACCCGACCGGGCCGCCGAGGAGCAGACCCGGACCGACGAACGCGATTCCCACGGCCACACCGAAGACGAACGACGAGCCGGTGGTGGCGGTGGCCGCCGCCCGGAAGTCGCTCCGAGTGGCACCCGAGTAGAACATGCTCAGCGGCATGCAGCTTCCGGCGCGGACCAGGCCGATGACGATGGAGAACAACGTGTACGCAATACCGAACGCGCCGTACTCGACGTCGCTGACCTGATGGGCGATCAGGAACGAGACCGCGGCGTTCGTCGCACTGGAGACGGCCTGGTCCGCCAGCGTCCAGATCGCCTTCGACCTGGCTCCGCCACGGCCGCCGGAACCCTCGCGGCCCGGACCCTCGCGGCCCGGACCCTCGCGGCCCGGACCCTCGTCGCCGGTCAGATCGTCCACCAGGCCGTCGGCCCCGTTACCGGGCCCCGGCCCGAAGGACGCGGCCGCGGCGGCCCGCTCGCCGCCGCCCGTCGCGGCGGGCCCTCGTCGACCGCGGGACCGCGCGGTGCCCGCCCCGGGAAATCGGCCGCCACGCCCGGCGGGGGGCGGCCGCGGAAAGATCTGTGTGCTCTCCGGATCGGTCTCGTCGGTTCGACGCGCCCGCCGGTCCGAGCGGCGATGCCGGGGAGTCTGCCCCTCGACCCGCCGGAGGAGCTCGGTCTTCTCCGCCCGCAGCCGGCGTTGCAGCGCGCTCAGGTCCATCGTGGCGGTGACGACGTCGGGCGGCTGGATCGCGGGCCCGGACCGCCCGGACACCGGCCCCGCGGGGCGGACCGGGTCGACTGGCGGTCTTCCCCCGGCCTCGCCCGACGGTTCTCCCGCCTTCCCGTCTCCCGCCTTCCCGGCCGTTGGCACCCGGCTCACGGAGATCTCGCCCGGGGAAGCGGTGGGCCGTTGCTCCGACGGATCGCCGTGGGGCCGCACCGGGCCGGTCCGCACGGTACCCGGGGGCGGGCGGCGGATCAACGGCAGTCCAGAGACCTTGATGGTCTGCTCGCCCGCCCCGGATTCCGGCCGCGGCGCCGGCGCCGGAGCGGGCTGCGGGCGGATCGGCCCCGTGGACACCTCGAAAACCTCGCCGGGTCGGCGGCCGCCACGGCGTTCGAACCCTTCGCCGAGACGTTCGGTCCGCTCTCCGGGACGCTGCCCGGTCGCCCGCGCGGGACGCTGGGATCGTGGCACGTACCGGGTCTCGTCAGGGGAACCCTCGGGTGGGGAGTCGTCCTCCCCACCCGTGGCTCTCAGGTCCACGTCGATGTCCGTCATACCCGCTCTCTCGACCGGCCCGACCGGCTCAGCCGGCCCAGCGAGCAGGGTCCGCACAACCGCGGACGGAAATAACGACGGCCTGAGACCACGATGGGTTGCCTACAGCACTACGGGCCGGGGAACCGGCACGATGAAGGAGCCACCGCGCGCGGCGTACTCGGCCTGCTGGGCGATGATCTCCTTCTTCACGTTCCACGCCAGCAGCAGCAGGTAGTCGGGCTGCCGCTCCAGCAGGACGGCAGGATCGAGGATCGGCAACCGGGCGCCGGGCAGGTACCGGCCCTGCTTGTGGATGTTGCGGTCGACGACGAAATCGAGCAGGTCGGTACCGATGCCGCTGGAGTTCAGCAGGGTCGCTCCCTTGGCCGCCGCGCCGTAGGCGGCGATGGTCCTACCGTCGGCGCGCAGCGAGCGCAGCAACGCCACCAGCTCGTCCTGCACGGCGCGGACGTCGTCGCCGAAGCTGGCGTACCGGTCGAACGTGTCGAGCCCGGCGGCCCGCTCGGCGTCGAGCACCGCCGCCACCGACTCGGCCGGGTCCGCGGTGGCGGTGTGCTGCATGCTCCACCGCAGGGTGCCGCCGTGCAGCTCGGGGAACTCCTGGACGCCGACGAGCGCGAGGCCGTGCCGGCGCATCAGGGCGTCGACCGCGATCGTGGAGAAGTAGCAGAAGTGCTCGTGGTAGACCGTGTCGAACTCGGTGTGGGCCAGCAACGCGCCGACCCCGGGGTTCTCGACGTCGACGAGGCCGCCGTCGGCGAGCAGGATCGAGAAGCCCTCGACGAAGCTGTTGAGGTCCGGGACGTGGGCCATCACGTTGTTCGCTATGATCACATCGGCCTTGCGACCCTCCGCGACGAGCTGACGGGCGAGCTCCGCGCCGAAGAACTCCTCGCGGGTCGGCACGCCCGCCTCCCGGGCGGCCGCGGCCGGGCCCGGGGTCGGCTCGATCCCGAGGACCGGGATGCCCCGCTCGACGAACGCCTTCAGCAGGTAGCCGTCGTTGCTGGCGACCTCGACCACCAGGCTGTCCGGCCCGAGGTTGCGGCTCGCGATCAGGTCGATCACGTGCTTCTCCGCGTGGCGGACGAGCATGTCGGAGAACGAGGAGAAGTAGGGATAGTCCTCGTCGAAGATCTCGGACGCCGGCAGCTCGTGGGTGAGCTGGACGAGTGCGCAGGCCTCGCAGAAGCCGACCTCAAGCGGGAACGACGGATCGGTCGCGTCGAGGGCGTCGGCGCGCACCAGGCGGTTGGCGATGGGGGTGGACCCCAGGGAGAGGAACAGGCGCGGGGCCGGTCCGCCGCAGGACCGGCAGGCGATTACCGCCGTGGCGATGCCGCCGGGAGCATCCTGCTTCTGGGTCGCCTGCTTCTGGGTCGCGTCGGCCTCGGCGGTGCCACTACCGCGCTGGGCCGGGGTTGCGGATGACATGCGTTCCCCTAGGTGAGGTGTCGACATCGATCTTCACGATCTGGTGGACGGGAATGGCTGTGCCAGTCGGCCGCGAGGCCGAACGAGAGGCCGAACGACATGATGACCGCACATCCGACCAGAAGGATGTGACGGTCCCGCGAACGACATGATCTTCGTGAAGCCGGGACGGGCCCGCCACGCCGCCGGGCGATCGCCGGCGAAGGCAGGAAGGAGAGCGCGGGCACCGGGCATGCGGGCACCGGTCATCGGCCGGACACCCGCCACCCACCGCCGCAGCGGCGACCGCCGGACGAGCGCTCGTTTCCGTCGGCGAGATGCCACCGCCGGCACCGCTGACGGCAGCCCGATGATTTTCCGGCGAAGATCGGCGGTCATGGGTTCTGCGCACGCCGGGTCATGCTAGCCGGTGGGCACCACCCCCCACGTGACCCACAGTCGCCGAGAGGAAGCCGTGGCACCACCCCCCGACGCCGCCGAGCCGGCCCCGCCAGCCGTCCCGCCCGGCGGGTATCCGCGGCGTTGCAGGCATTGTCGGCCGTCGGTCGACCGACTGTCGACCGACGGCCTCGTTCAGCCGGTCGGGGGAAACCCCGGTAATCCAACCCTCACGTCCGCGCCTGGTTGTCCAGCTGGCAAGACGTGGGATGCCCTCCAGCACCCGCCCCCGTTCGTGGGCAACACCCCACACCCGCCCACTTTTCCCTGCCAGCATTGATTTTCACTGGTGGAGCGGAGGCCCGGCGGTCGACCGAACCGGGGACGACGGATTCAGGCCGTCGCGCCGACCCCGCCGGATGCGTGAGCTACATCACGTTGGATGCCGGGAGGGCCGGGTGGCGCGGCGTCGCCGGATGGTCCGGCCGGGCCATCGCCGGCCAGCAGCGGCCACGCACGGTCCTTGTCGGAGATCACCGAGACGGGCAGCGGCCAGACGATGCCCAGTCGCGGGTCGTCGAAGCGCAGCCCACGGTCGTGTCCCGGCGTGAACGGGACGTTCATCTGATAGGTCGCCTCGGTGGAGTCGACGAGCGTCTGGTACCCGTGCGCCAGGCCCGCGTCGATGAACAGCGCCCGATGGTTGTCGGCCGAGAGCTCCACCGCCACGTGCCGCAGATAGGTCGGCGAGTCCGGGCGGGGATCGACGACGACGTCGAGCAGGGCGCCGCGGGTGCAGCGCACCAGCTTGGTCTCCCGCACCGGCTCCCCCGCCCAGTGCATCCCGCGGACGGTGCCCGCGGAGGCGTTGTAGGCCACGCTGCACTGGGCGACGTCGACCGTGAGCCCCGCGGCGGCGAACTCGTCGGCACAGAACGTGCGCGCGAACATGCCGCGGGCATCGGGGAACGGCTCGACATCGACGATCATCACCCCGGCGATCGGCGTCGGCGTAATGATCACGAGTGGGCCCAGAACAGGTCGGCGTCGAGCTGGCCGGTGCGGATCAGGTACTGAAGCTGCTTGAGCCGGGTGTGCCCGCGGCCGGTGAACGTCTCGTTGTCGAGCTGGATACGGGTGAAGACGTCGTGCAGCTGCTGGGCGCCCCTGAGCGCGTTCCAGTCACAGGAGAAGCCGGGCAGGGTGGAGGCGATCTTGTCGAACGACACCCGGTAGCTGCGATTGTCACCGCCGTTGTCACCGAAGCTCAGCGTGCAGCCGGTGAACACCGTGGCGACCGCGTCCGCGATCTCCTTCACCTGGTAATTCTGCTCGCTGTCGCCGACGTTGAAGATCTGGTTGTGCACGATGTCGCGCGGTGCGGTCAGCACCAGGCGGATCGCCTTCGCGATATCGAGCCCGTGGACCAGCGGGCGCCACGGGGTGCCATCCGAGGTCATCGCGATCTCGCCGGTAGTCCAGGCCACCCCGGCCAGGTTGTTGAGCACGATGTCGAAACGCTGCCGCGGGGAGGCACCGTAGGCGGTGGCGTTGCGCAGGAAGGTCGGCGAGAAGGTGTCGTCCGCCAGCGGGGCGACGTCACGCTCCACGTAGACCTTGCACTCGGCGTAGGGGGTCTGCGGGTTCACCGGCGAGGCCTCGGTGACGTCCACACCGGTCGCGACGCCGTAGACGCTGCAGGAGGACATGTAGACGAACCGTTCGACGCCGGCCTGCTTGGCCAGCTTCGCCAGCCGGACCGAGCCGACGTGGTTCACCTTGTACGTCACGTCCGGGGCGAGCGCGCCGAGCGGGTCGTTGGACAGCTCCGCCATGTGCACGACGGCGTCGACCCCCGCGAAGTCCTCGACCGTGAGATGGCGAAGGTCCTTGTCAAGGGTCAACGGGGTCCGGTCGACGCCGCGGTACAGCCAGCCGTACTTGTAGTAGCCGGTGTCCACGCCGATGACCTCATGGCCATCACGCAGCAGCTCGGGCGCGAGCAGGCACCCCAGATACCCCTCCGTGCCCGTCACGAGCACCTTCATCCGCGAGTCCTCCCCATCTCGGCAACGGCACAGGTCGGGTCCAATCGGACACCAGTGTTCCGGCCTCAAACCGTACCGAGTCGATCCCACGAGCCGGTCGCCGACATCCCGCAGTGGCGCGTCGGCAGTCTCAGCGCGCCGGCGGGCGCGTCACCCGGACGGTCTCAACGCCCCGGTGGGCGCATCACCCGCGCGGGAGCGGCGAAGACGGTCGAGCCCGCCGGCACGTCCGTCATCACGATCGAGCCCGGACCGATCCTGGCGTCGTCGCCGATGCTGATCGCCCCGATGAGGTGGACCCCGGGGGCGAGCTCGACCCGCTTGCCGACCTTCGGCACGTCCCGCGGGCCCGCCGTACCGCTCGCGTAGCCGATGGTCAAGTTGTGCCGCAGGGTGCAGTCGTCCCCGATCACGCAGTGCGGCGGGATGAGGATCGTCTGGTGATGGCCGATGTGGACCCGGCGGCCGATCCGCGCCTGCTCGTCGAGCTCGGCCCCGTACAGGTTACGGATGACCAATTTGTTGACCACCTTGTAGAAGACGGTCACGATCCCGCGGACGGGCTGGCTGCGGGTGCGCCGCCACTGCCCGATGCGATAGACGGCGAGCACGTGCAGCCCCGGGTGGGCGAACGATTTGTAGTGCCGGCGCCAGTCCTCCCGCAGGATCTCCCACAGCCCGAGGTCGGAGGCATCCCGGGTGTCCTGGTCGCCGTCCGTCTCGGCTACCCGGGGGGACGGGGCGGCTGCGGGCTGATCGGCTCGGACGGCGCCGCTCCCTGCGGAGTCGCTCCCTGCGGAGTCGGGTCCGGCGGACCCGCCGGACCCGAGAGGGGCACCGGGGCCGGGGCCGTTGACACGCTCGATCTCAGTGGACACCACTCAGCTCCTCGATGTGCTCGCGCAGGTCACCGACGGTGGCGAAACTCGCGAGCCGTTCATCGGCGATCTGGATCGAGAACTCGCGTTCGACCGCGTAGATGAGGTTGATATGCGCGAGCGAGTCCCACCCCGGTACATCGGCGGCGGTCATTCCGTCGCTGATGACGAGGTCGTCGTCACTGAAGATCTCCCGGAAGATCTGCTGTAGTCGCTCCTGCACCATCAGCGAGGCACCTCTTCCATCTTGCGGTCCTGTGGCCGCGGCTGGGGGAACACCTGGGGAGACAGCCCGGCCACGACGCCGGACGGCTCGGCCACGACGACCCGGATGAGCCCAGGCGGCAGGTACGGCGACCGCGCATCACGGCTCCAGCACGTCGTCTCCGCCGCCGGGGTCGTGGCCGGCGCCGGGTCGACCCGCTCGAAACCGAGCCGTTCGTAGAGGCCGGCCACCAGAACGTTCTTCGCCGACGGCCGGTAGTGCCCGGTCACGCGGGCGAGGCCGCGGCGGCGGGCCTCGGCGAGAACAAGCGCGGCCACCTCGTCCTCGAGGGTCCGGCCGATCACCCGGCAGCTCATCAGCCAGGTGTCGATGTCCAGCGCGTCCGCCGACTCCACCGCGATGACCACGGCGACCAGCCCGTGGTCGGCGAACCGGTCGGCGAGCCGGACGCAGAACACCGCCGTGCCGGGATCGGCGGCCAGCCGCTCGATCTCGGCGGCGCCCCGGCGGCGACCGGTCAGGTTGAACTGGTTGGTCTTGCCGACCAACTGGGCGACCCGCGGCAGGGTCATGTCGTCGAGCGGGACCACGGTAGCGGTCATGTCCAGCCCGCGGTGGAAATCCTCCAGCGAGGTCGCCGCCGCGGCGGCGGCAGCCGTCTCGGCCCGGGCCCGGTACGCGGCGGTGCGCGCGGCGTCCTCGGCCGTGAGGGCGCTGGCCTCGAAGAAGGGATAGTCCGCCAGCGCCCGGACGTAGCCGTGCGGATCGGCGGGCAGCGCCACGACGTCCACCTCGGGAACGAGTTGGCGGACGACCTCGCGTTCGGCCGGGTTGTCGTCAACGAAGACCAGCGCGTCGAGGCCGAGGCCGAGCGCGGCGGCGATCCGGCGGATCTGCGTCGGCTTGTCGTCCCAGCAGGCGCTGAACACCGCGATGTCATCGAGGCCGAGCCGCATCCCCGGATGACGCTCGAACGCCTCCCGGGCGTCGGCGTCGTTGTTCTTGGAACAGACGGCGAGCACGACCCCGCGGGCCTTCAACTCGGCGACGTACGTCTGGAACGCGGCGAACGCCTCCCCGACAGCGCCATCGCCGAGCGCGATGCCGGCCAGGCCCTCCTCCCCGAGCACGCCGCCCCACAGAGTGTTGTCGAGGTCGAGGACCAGGCACTTCCGGCTCGTTCCCAGCTGAGCCCCGATCACCGCGGCGGTGTGCCGGGCCAGCAGCGGCACCTGCGCGAGCGACACCGCCTGCTTGGACCGGTGCCAGTACCGCGCGTCGAACCAGGCACGCTTGCCCACGTCGGCGGCGAGCCGCTCGCAGTCGACGAAGGCGACCCCGTCGCCCCGCTCGCCGGACACCCGGCCGAGTTCGGCGTTGACCCGCGCGAGCATCGCCGGCCGGGAGCCGGGAACCCGCAACGCCAGATGGCCGAGCGCGACCTCGCCGGGGATGGCGAAGGTGTGCTGGACGATCCGGGCCCCGCACCGATTTATGATCATGTCCCACAGCGACGTCCAACGCTCGACCTCGGTGGCCACCGAGGCGGCCGGGTCGTCGGCGACCGCCGGCAGGGCGGTCTCCCCGGCGTGCACCGCGAGCACGACGACGTCGGGCCGGAACCGGTAGAGCTCACTCGCGGGGTCCAGGACCTCCTGGCGGTACTGCCCATAGCCGCATTCGTAGACCTCGACGGCGACCCCGGCTCGCGCCGCGGCCAGCGGCAACAGCGCGGCGAACTGCGACGTCGTGTAACTGCCGAGCACGGCCACCCGCGCGGACCTCGGCAGCGGCGCGACCCGCGGCAGGACGCGGCGCAGCACGCCGGCAGCGGCCGACCAGGCACCGAGGTCGCTGCCGGCGTCGGTGAGCGCCAGGGCCCACCGCACGGCCCCGGCGTCGTCGCCGGCCCGCTCGTGCGCGACGGCGAGATCACGGCACAGCGCCGCGGTCGGGATCTCACTCGTGGCGGCACGCGCGGTCAACTCGGCGATCCGCGGATGTTCCGGCGGTGACGCGACGCCCTCGCCGACGTCCGTGCCGACGTCCCTTCTGTCGGTCATTGCTGCGGCCCCTCTCGGTGCGACTCTTCGCGGCGCCCATACGCGGTTCCTCGGCACTCTACCGTCACGTAAGTGTTGGTAGGCGACGGAGCGACCATCAGGCCAGGGCGGCAACCAGGGACGCGAGGAGCGTGCCCCGGTCCGGTGGAGGTTGCGCGTCGACCGGGACCGGGACCGGGGAGGCGGTCACCCGGCAGAGCCACGCCCCACTGGGCATCGATCGTCTCCTGCGCCGTCGAAGGCACTGAAGCCGGGAAAACCACCTCGGGCTATCCGGACGAGCTATCTGCTTTGTAACAGTGGTCTGCATAGACCATGCAATGTGGAAAACTTCCTCAGACAGGGCGCGTAACCGGACACGATCAGCCACGCCCGCCGAGCGGCAGCCCCCGGAGGCAGGACCCCCTCATGCACCACCGCGCCATGCTCGGCCTGCTGGTCGGCCTCGCGCTGCTGGTCGGCCTCGTGATGACGACCGCTCCGGCCGGCGCCGCCGTCCCGCCGTACGCGGCCGGGCCCGGCCCGGCTTCGATCGCGCCCGCCCGAGGCTCGCAGTGGTACCACGCTGTCCTGGGACTCGCCCAGGCGCACCGGATCAGCCAGGGCGCGGGCACGGTGGTGGCCGTCATCGACGGCGGGGTCGACGCCAGCCAACCCAAGTTGTGGGGTCAGCTGCTTCCCGGTACCGGCATCGGCCCCGGGGCGGCGCGGGACGGTTGGCGCGACGATGATCCGAACGGCCACGGCACCGCCATGGCGGGCATCATCGCCGGTCGCAACGACAACGGCCGGCCCGAGGTCCGCGGCATCGCCCCGGCCGCCAAGATCCTGCCCGTCTCGACCGGCGCCGAGGCGAACTCGGAGGAGGTCGCGATCGGCATCCGCCGGGCAGTCGACCTGGGTGCCGACGTCATCAACCTCTCCCTGGGCTCGACGGGGACGGCGACCCCGGACGAGGAGAAAGCGGTCGGCTACGCCCTCGCGCACGACGTGGTGGTGGTCGCCTCGGCGGGGAACGTCGAGTCCGGCGACACCGCGATCAACTCCCCCGCCAGTATCCCGGGGGTGGTCGCGGTGACCGGATCGACGGCCGCTGGTGGTTTCTGGCGGGAATCGGCCCACGGGCCGCGGGCCGTCATCGCCGCGCCGGCCCCCGGTATCCGGGCCCCCGTCCCGACCCGGGTCTCCCCGGACGGCCTGGACACCGGGGGCGGCACCTCGAACTCCGCGGCGATCGTCGCGGGCGTTGTCGCCCTCATCCGGGCCGCCCAGCCGGACCTGGACGCACCCAACGTCATCGAGCGGCTCGTCTACACCGCGCGGGATGCGGGCTCTCCTGGCCGCGACGACGAGTTCGGCTTTGGCATCGTCGACCCCGTCGCGGCGCTGACCCGGGCCGTGCCGGTGGTCAGGAGCAATCCGCTGCTGTCGGCACCGACACGCTGGGGGGTGGGGGGGCCCGCGCCGGCCGCCGGCCGCATCATGCCCGGCGGGCAGGCCCGGGGGTCCGCCGGCGACGCGACGACCCACGGGGCCGGCGCCACACTCACGAACACCGGTCCGATCGGCGCAGCCGGCCCAGACTCATCGAAACCCTCGCCACTGGTCTGGACCGCCGGGCTCGGGATCGCGGCCTCGTTGGGCGTCCTGCTCGGGATCGTGACACATCTGCTGTACGCCTGGCAGCGCGCGACGCGGGCGGGACCGGGCCGCGCGGGCAGCCGCGTCCGCCCGCGCTCCCCTACCGGGTGATCTCGCGGTGTCACTGCGGACCGGCGCGCCACTTCTACCATGGGCCCATGACACACGCGCTCCTGGACGAGCTGTCCTGGCGTGGACTCCTCCACGACAGCACCGATCCCGCCGAGCTGCGGGAGCACCTCGACAGCGGACGGCGGCGCTGCTACATCGGCTTCGACCCGACGGCCCCCTCGCTGACGATCGGCAACCTGCTGCCGATGACCCTGCTGATCCGGGCCGCACGGGCGGGGATCGGCGCGGTCACCCTGTTCGGCGGTGGCACGGGTCTGATCGGCGACCCGTCGGGCAAGTCGGTGGAACGTAGCCTGCTCACCGCCCAGGAGGTACGGACGAACATGCTCGGACAACAGGAGATCATGGAGTCCGTCTTCGCCCGGGCCCTGGACTCCGGCCAGCTACCACAGTTCGTCGACAACGCCGACTGGCTCGACGGACTCGGAATGATCGAGTTTTTGCGGGACGTCGGCAAGCACTTCCCCGTCACCGAGATGGTCCGCCGTGACTCGGTGCGCCGGCGGCTGGACGATCCCGACGTCGGCCTGACCTACACCGAGTTCAGCTACTCCCTGCTCCAGGCGTACGACTTCCGCCGCCTGTGCGAGGACCACGGGGTCACCCTTCAGATGGGCGCCTCCGACCAGTGGGGCAACATCGTCGCCGGGATCGACTACGTGCGACGGGTGCTGCGCACCCAGGTACACGGGCTGACCTGCCCGCTGCTGCTGCGTTCGGACGGCACGAAGTTCGGCAAGTCGGAGAAGGGTGCGGTCTGGCTCTCGGCCGACCGTACCTCGCCCTACACCCTGTACCAGTTCGTGATCAATCTGTCCGACGACGAGGCACGCCGGTTCGCCCTGTTCTTCTCGCTCATCGACCGTGAGCCGCTGGAGCGGCTGTTCGCCGAGCACGCCGAGGCTCCGGGTAAGCGGGCGTTGCAGCGTCACCTGGCGCGGGAGATCACCGCACTGGTGCACGGTCAGGCCGCGGTGGACGCGGCCGAGGCGGCGTCGGCGGCGTTGTTCAGCGGGGACGTGAAGGCGATCGGCGCGGATCTGCTCTCCGACGTCTTCGCCGACGTGCCCACGGTCGAGGAGCCGGCCGCCCGGCTCGAGGATGACGGCTGGCCGGTTGTCGATCTGCTGATCGCCACCGGCCTCGCCAGCAGCAAGCGGGATGCGCGCGAGCACCTGGGCAACCATGCGGTCCTGGTGAACGGGGAACGGGTCGGCGTGGAAGCCACCGTCGGGACCAAGGATCTGCTGCACGGCTCGGTCATCCTGGTCCGCCGCGGTCGCCGGGAATGGCGGGTGGCCCGCTTCACCTGAGCCCGGGACCAGCGAGCCCGGGACCAGCGAGCCCGGGACCAGCGAGCCCGGGACCAGCGAGTTCACTTCCCTGCCTGGCCAGAGGGACGAATCGGACAAACAGCCCACTGAACAGGCAGGGAACGAACGAGGAACGGGCGCGGCTACTGGGCCGGCGGTCCGACCAGCAGGCCCTTGATATATGCGGCGTGCTCGTCGGCCACTGCCTTCCTGCCCCGGGCCCGAGAGAGCACCGTACGCCCGGCGTAGCCGGCGACGAGCATCGAGCGCATCACGTTCACCCGAGCCGGCGCATTGTGCTTACGCAGATAACGCACCATGGACGCACCGCGCATCTGCAGCATCCATGTCTTACCGGCCCCGGAACCTCCCGCCCCGTGGGGTACCAGCAGATCGGTGCGCAGCTTCTGCCGCAGCCCCGCCTCACGGATCGCCCGGCCGAGCGCCATGTCCTCGTTGTAGACGTAGAACGTCTCATCAAAGGCGCCCAGTTCGAGGAAGGTGGACCGACGGACGGCCATGCAGGCGCCGGTCAGCCACTCGGGGTTCATCGGGCGGCCCGGTGTCGGCCGGGCGAACAGCGCCGAGCTCGGCGCCACCTTGTGCGCTCCCAGCACGTGCAGCAGCACCCGGCGAGGCGTCGGCTCCCAGCCGCCGTTACCGAGCTCGGGCTTGTCGTCGTGCCCCTTCATGGTGGCCGCGCTGGTCACCAGTTCGGGATCGGCGATGAGGTCGTCGACCAGCGTGTCGATGACCTCCACGGTGGGCCGGCTGTCCGGGTTGCCGAGCACCACGTACTCGTAGCGCGACGAACGGATGCCCATGTTGGCGGCCTTCGCGAATCCCTTGCCGCCACCGGAGTCGAGGTAACGGCTGTTGGGCCGGTCCGCGATCAGCTCGTCAACGCGGTCGACGCCCTCCGCGTTATCGATGATCACAACCGGCATGTCCAACGGAAGGGTCGCGAAGAGCTGCTCGAGCTGGCCACGGCTGTGAAAACTGACCAGTACCAGCTCGTACTGCCACCTGGACCGGTTGGACTTCTCGACGGACATGGCGGCACGCTCCTCACTGCGTGTGCTGACGCGCACTCAGGTGGATATCCACGCCTCGTGCGGTGTTGCGGTGTCGCGCCACACGGTATTCCCACCCCACGGCGGGTGGTATTTCGATAGGCGTAGCCGGTGACGGGCCGCGGTGGGTTCTCCGGTCGAGGCCGGTCCCGGCCGGCGTCAGCGGCGTCAGTTGCCGGAGCAGGTCAGTTGCCGGAGCAGGTCAGTTGCCGGCCGGGGCCAACTCGGTCGGCGGGCCAGGCGGCGTCGTCTGCCCCGGTGGCAGGACCGACCCCGGGGGCGCCGGTGACGTCGCGGAGGCCACGGCCGGCCGCTCCGGCTTGGGCCAGACGGCGGGCCGGTCCCGGGCCACAAAGCGCCGCACCCCGCCGAGCGCGACGGCCTGCAGGAAGAAGACCTGCGCGACCAGGCGGGTCGGACCGGGCGGCGTGCGCCCGGTCAGCAGCGCCGCGGTACTCACAGCGCCGACGGCGTTGCCGGCCAGGAACAGCCGGGCAATCCAGCTCCGGCGGGCGGCCGGGAGGGCGAGCCCCACCAGGACGACCTGCGCCAACGGGCCGAATGACGAGCGGACCAGCCGGTGGCCCCACAGTTGCGGGGTGACCGGCAGCGCGCCGGGCACCAGCGCCGCCCGGCGCCGCCAGAGCATGTCGAGGTTGCCAGCGACGATCCGGGTCCGCCGCTCCCACTCCGCCGAGTAGTCCGGGCTCGACGACTCGATCGAGTACGCCTCGGGTTCGTAGACGACCCGCAGCCCCCCTTCGAGGATGTCGAGAGCCAGCCAGGCATCGTCGACGGCCACGTCCGCGGGCAGGGGCCGAAACGCCTGGCGGCGGAAGGCCAGCATCTCGCCGACCACGCCGATGGTCGCCCCGGTCGCCGACTCGCGGCGCTTCAGCCAGGACTCGAACTTCCAGTAGAAGCCCTGGGCGCCGTCGGGATCGTCAACCTGCTTCTCCCCCGCCACCGCGCCGACCGTCTCGTCGGTGAAATGACGGGCGGCTGCCCGCAGGGCACCGGGCGCGAGCACAGCGTTCGCATCGGTGAGCACCACGAGCTCGTGGGTGGCGGCGGCGACTCCCCGGTTGACCGCCCGCGCCTTGCCGAGGCGTTCCCCGGACGACAGCACCCGCACGCCGGGCCGGCGCGAGGCCTCGGCCGTCTCCGGATCGTCGGCCACGACGATGATCTCCATCGGCCCGGGATAGTCCGCGCGGGTGAGTTCATCCAGTTTCGCCCCGATCACCGCCGACTCCCGATAGGCGGAGACGACCACGCTCAGTCCCGGCCAGATCTCAGGGTCCGGCGGTGCCGTCGACTCCAGACCACGGCTGCGCAATCCGATATAGATCGGATACAAGACGTGACCGTAAACGGTTGTGGCTCCCAGCGCCGCCACGGCGGCACCTCGACCGATGGTCCGGACACCTGTCATGGCGGTTACCGTAGCGTTCCGCCGGTCAGCCACAACCAACGGCTCCGTCCTTTGCGGTACGGCGCCATTGACGCCATGACGCCATGACGCCGCGCAGCCGTGACACCCGCACCGCGCCAAAGTCGTCCCGCGGAATCGGATGGACCCCCGGCGGGCCTGCGCGCACCTCGACCCCACCCTCACCTCACCTCACCTCACCTCACGACACTCTTGTCATCTACCTGGAACTGTCCGCGACACCCCGCGCGAGTACCGAGCCCGCAGTCGTTACCCGACCCCACGGTCGTTACAGTTGTCCGGTGAGCGACTCCACACGCTGGATCGTCGTTGTCGAGGAACCGTTTCTCCCGGCGGACGCGGGCGGCCGGGTGGAGACCTTCAGCTTCCTCACCGCGGCTTCCGCGGCCGGCGTTCGGATGCAGGTCCTGGTGCCTTCCCGGGAGAACCTGGATATCGCCGTGTACGAGGAGGCCGTGCCGGGTTCGGCCGTCATCCGGCTGCCTCGTGACGACAGCCCACGGGCACACCTGACGGCCCGGCCATTCATGCACGCATCCCGGCCGGTCGGTCCGTTGCGCCGCGCGCTGGAGTCGACACCGCCACGGGCCGACGCCGTGATCAGTTACAGCTGCCGGACGTCGCATCTCGGCGAGGAGGTCGCCCGGATCTGGAAGCTGCCGCATCTGGTGCGCGCGCACAACGTCGACTCGGAGTTCTTCCGGGTGCTGGCCCGCAACAGCTCGGGGCCGCGCGCCGTCGCCTACGAGCTGGAGTATCACAAACTGCGGCTGGCGGAGCTTTCGATGCACCACTCTCCGCTCATCACCTGCATCGCGGACATCTCGCTGGAAGACCACAACTGGCGGCGTACGCGGGCGAGCATCCCAACGTTCCACCTGCCGCCGTTCCTGCCCGTCGGCGCCCTCACCGCACCGACGGGCACCGGGTCGGCCGGTACCGAGCCGGCCCCGCCGGGCCGGAAGCCGGCGCCTCGGGACAGCGCCGGCAAAAAGCTGATCTTTGTCGGCTCGCTGGACACCCCGACCAACATCGAAGCCCTGCGCTGGTTCCTCGGCGGCTGCTGGCCGACGATCCGGGTCCGCCATCCCGACGCGACCTTCCAGGTGGTGGGGCGGCGTCCGGAGGAGGGCCTGGCGGCATGGCTCGGTGGCTTCGAGGGCGTGGAGTTGCACACCGACGTGCCGAGCGTCGCCGGTTACCTCGCCACCGCCACCCTGTCGGTGAACCCGATGCGTTCGGGATCCGGCGTGAACATCAAGGCGATCGAGGCAATGGCGGCGGGAACGCCGGTCGTGAGCACACCCACCGGCAGCCGCGGCCTCGGCTGGACGCCCGGTACCCACCTCCTCGTCGCCGAGGACGCGGGCGCCTTCGCCGACGCCGCCTGCAGCCTGCTGGAACAGCCCTGGAAGGCGGCCGAGATCGGAACAGCCGGCCAGGCCTACGTGCTACAGGAACTCGACCACACGGCGCTCATCGGTCGCATCCAGGAACATCTGACGCCAGCCTGAGTCCCTGCCCGCCGGGCCTCACCGAGCCGACGGAGCAGACCGGTGGGCGGAAGACCGGTGGGCGGGAGACATATCAGAAGGTGAGCATCACCTTGCGGGCGTCGAACGCCTCCGCGTAGCGCGTCCCGCACTCTACGCCGCGCAGCCGCAGGGTCGCGCGGAAGGTCTCGTCGTCGAACCAGGCGCGGTCCTGCTGGCTGCGGAAATGACGTTTGAGATGATCGAGTTTTGCCCCGACCGTCTCCTCGAGGATCGGGACGTACAGGCTGGGGGACAGCCGGTCAGCCTCCCATTTCGGGATCTCGTAGCCGAGGATGAGCGCCCCGCGAAAGGCCTGCCACGCCAGCTCGCCGAGCACCCGGTGATCCTGGTGGGCATCCGCGAGCGCCGGGGCGAACACGATGTCCGGGGTGACCTGGCGGGCGATCTGCAGCAGGACCTCCTTGACCCCGCTCCACTCCCGCGGGAGGAAACCGTCCCGGACCTCGTGCAGGTGCAGCGAACCGAGCGAGGAGCCGAGCAGTTCACGCGCGCTCTCCTCCGCCTCCGAGCCGCGCTCGCCCTCGCCCGAGAAGACCACCCAGTGCACGGTGGCCTCCGGATGGGCGGCCAGCAACTGCATGATCGTGGCAGCGGCGCCGATCTCCACGTCGTCCGCATGTGCCCCGAGGGCCACGACGCTGTACGCCCGCCCATCGGCCGGCGGGCCCGCCGTCAACGCCAGCATCCGGCACTCCTCCGCGCTCGCCCGCCCTTTCTCTCCCCCTCATGCCAGTGCACGAAGCCTCCGCTCCCCGGTTCCCCGGCAACCGGCCATGCCGTTGACCTTTCGCATCCATGCCAACACTTGAAGTAGCCAAGCACCCGGAGTGCCCGCCGGACCGGCAGAAACACGCGGCGTCCGTCGAGCGGTTCAGAGCAACGCGTGATAGCGGTTCTGCGCGGGCTCCAGACCGTCGGCGATGAGCATCTCGACCGAGTCGGCCGCGTGTTCGAGCAGGAGGGGCAGCTCACGGCGTTCGGTCGAGGTGAAGTCCCGCAGCACGAAGTCGGCCGGATCCATCCGGCCGGGCGGACGGCCGATGCCGACCCGGACCCGCAGATAGTCCCGCGTCCCGAGCGCTGAGGAGATGGACCGCAGACCGTTGTGGCCGTTGTCCCCACCGCCGCGTTTGAGCCGCACTGCCCCGAAGGGGATGTCAAGCTCATCGTGCACCACGATGAGCCGGGAGACCTCGACCTTGTAGAAGCTCCGGGCCGCCGCGACAGGACCGCCGGAGAGATTCATGAAGGAGAGCGGACGGGCAAGGACCGCCCGCGCCCCGGCCAGGCGGGTCTCTGCGACATCGGCCCGGGAACGGTGCGACTTCAGCCGTGACCCGGTCCGCTCGGCGAGCAGGTCCACGACCATGAAGCCGGCGTTGTGCCGATTCCCGGCATAGGTCGGTCCGGGATTGCCGAGACCGGCGACGAGCCAGGGCCCATCGCCGGTCGGGGTGATCATCATCGGCAGGCGACATCGGCGATGGAGCGGATCCGCCTAGACGGACGCGCTCGCGACGCCGGCCTCCTCCGCCACCGGAGTCTCGCCGAGCGAGGCCTCCTGCTGGGCGTTCGTCCGCTTGGCCAGGCACTGCACGACGACCAGGTCGGGATCGGCGTCGAGCTCGGAGCCGGCCGGCAGGACCAGCTGGCGGGCGAGAATGCTCGTACCTGGCTCGAGCCCGGTGATATCGACCTCGATCGGGCCGGGCAGCCGGGTGGCGTCGGCCTTCACCGCGATCGTGGTGACCTGCTGGTCGACCAGGGTGTCCGGGTGTGGTTCCCCGATCACCTGCACGGGGATGTCGGCCACGACCTTCTCGCCCCGGGCCACGAGCACGAGGTCGATGTGCTCGAAGCTGCCCTTGATCGGGTGGCGCTGGACGTCCTTCGCGAGCGCGAGTTCGGTCCCCTCGGCCAGTTCGAGCGTCAACAGGACGTTCGTGCCGGCGTCGGTCTTGAAGGCGTGGAGGAGGTCGTGTGCGGGCAGCGCGATGTGACGCGGCGGCTTACCGTGACCATAGAGAACAGCCGGGACCTTGCCGGCCCGACGGGTGCGACGAGCCCCGCCCTTACCGAACTCGGTGCGCGGCTCCGCGGCGATGCGGACCTCGGACATGGCGGCGCTCATCCTTTCCTAAACTGGGGATCCGGCGCCGGAGGGCGGTGGAACCACCGCGGCGCGGTCCTTCACAGTACCGGACGCGCCATGGCATGGGGGAAACGACCCCGTTCTGTCAAGCCCCTGGGTGCGTCGCGGCCTTGGTCACCCTGCCCGGTCACGCCGGGCCGCACCTCAGCGCACCTGCGGCCGGATGGTGGCAGCGGGGCGGACCTCCACCTTGGCGGGTAGCCGCGGACGACCGACCGCGGTCCGGGCTCGATGGAGCACCGGGCCACGGATGTCGTCGAGCACGCCGGCGACCCCCGGCCCCGGGACAACGGTGACCGCGATCTCCAGCACGGGTTCCCGCCGGCCGCGCAGCACCGCCCGCACCGCCTCGACGCCCACGATCCCGAGCACGTCGTCCTCGACGGCGTCGGTCAGTGCCGCGGCGGACAAATGGACACCGCCGAGCGCATCATCCGTCACGTAGAGTCCACGACGCCGCGCCGCCAGCGCCGTCTGCGCCCGAAGCCACCCGAGGGCGAGCAGGACGACCAGCCCGGAACCGATCCCCACGACGAGCCAGAACCAGGCGTGGGAGGTCGGGTAGGAACGGGTGTCGGCGTCGAGCACCGCCTCGTCGGCGACGTCGTTTCCGAACGCACCGGCCCCCACCAGCAACGCGAGAACACCGGCCGCGAGGCAGAGCAACCCGATTCCGACCAGGGCGACCCGGTTGAGGCGGTCGGGCGGCGGCTCGGACAGCCCGGCCGGCCTCCCGCCGGGCTCCGCGGGTACCCCGCCACCCGCCGAGCGGCCCTCGGCGGCCTGCCCGCCCGCTGCCCGCGTCTCGGTCATGCCGCACCGCCAGCGGCCCGGTCCGCCCCGTTGACGGTCCGGTCCGCGGCCGGCGGGGTCGCCTGGATGCGCAGCTCGAGCGGCTCAGCCAGCTCGAAGGAGACAAGCGTAGAGGCCAGGACGGCACCCGCGCGCTCCCGCGCGCCACCGGCGACACGCTGCCGAAGGCGCAGGCGGACGTCGGCGGTCCGGTCACGGACCCGAACCCGGGCGGCCCGCACCCCGTCGACGGTCAGGGCTGCGGAGCGCAGCGCCCGCGCAACCCCTCGCCGCTCGACGAAGACAATGGTCTGCGCGCAGCCGCGCCGCACGGCGAGTCGGGACGGCGTTCCGCGCCGCGCTCCGAGCCAGATCAGCAGCAGGCCAACTAGAACGCAGACCCCCGCGGCCAGTCGGACCGGCCCGGAGGACCAGGCCGTGTCCGCCAGGTCGTCCGCCCACGCCGGCCAGTCGACCACGACGTAGCCCCTGCCACCGCCGGCCGCGGCCACGATCTCGATGACGGTGATGACCCCGGCGGCCACGATCAGCGCGGCGAGCAGTCCGGCGACGATCCTGCGCCCCACCCGCACGGCACCCTCCCCTCACCGAGCCCAACCTTGTCTGTTACCCGTGGTCTGTTACCCGTGGTCTGTTACCCGTGGTCTGAACGCGAACCGGAGGGACAGAAGAGGGCCGCTACCCATCGGAGGGCAGCGACGGGATATCGATGTCCAGGTGTGCCACGCGCACACCCGTGAGCGCCGCGACCCGGTCCCGCACCTCGCAACGGACCAGCTCGGCCGTCTCCGTGACCGGGATCGGGTAACGCACGGAGAACGACATCGTCAGTCGGGCGGTGGCTCCCTCCATCTTCGCCGAGACCCGTGGCCGCCCGGCACGCCCACGACGCCGCGCGCCGCCATGGCGCGGGAATCCGCGTGGCGGTCCGGTAACGCCGACGACATCCGCCGCCGCCATGGCCGCGATCTTCTCGACAACCCGGTCCGCCACCCGCAGGGAACCGGCCCCCGCCCGCCTACCCGCGGGACGGCCCGGTCGCGCACGCTCCCTCTCGTTCACCGCCGCCCCCGACGCCGGTCACCGCCCACATAACGGGTGATATCGAGATCACCATCCACCACCTTGCCGATGACCAGCCCTATCGCACCGAAGACCAGCACGATCAGAAACTCGCTGAAGCCCCCGAAGGCGAGGGCGAGTCCGGCGATCAGACCGATGATCAGGCCAAGCGCGCTCGATCGCATGTGGCTCTTCCCCTTTCCTGGCCCATCCAGCCCGGCCCCGTCCAGCCCGGCCCCGTCCAGCCCGGCCGCAGTACCCGGTCCGCCCCTCTGGACCGGCAGATCGAGGGGCATCCCGCGTGATCGTCACATGGAACCGAGCCCGGGGTGCGGTCCCGCGGACCCGGTGTCGCCTCAGCGCACCCGAGGACCACGGCCGGGGCCGAACCGCGCCCGGCGGTGCGACCACCACCGACGCGTGGAGTCGGAACAGCGGCGCCCGCGACCGCGAACCCAGGCGAACAGGATGTCCGCGGCGTTGGGCCGGTGATGGGTGGTGAGGCGGACACCCGGAACACCCGGCCCGTCCGGCCCATCCGGCGTGGATCGCAGGGCCCGCAGGCCGGCGGCGAACGCCTGTGGATCACCTCCCCGATCCGGATGGTGCGTGCGGATGAACGCGCGGATCTCGGCCCTGCGTCGGGCGGCGTCGAGCTGGCGTCGGGATGACTCCTGCCGCCGATCGGAGGTCACGGCACCCCCATCTCCGGCACCCCCATCTCCGGCACCCCCGCACCCGGCACCCCCGAACGGGGCGTCCCCGAACGGGGCGTCCCCGGACCGACTACCGCCGCGTCCGGCCCCTGCGGACACGACAGGTCCGGATCCGGAATTGCCAGATCACGGATGACGACGTCGACCCGGGGACAGCCGGGTTCGACCACCAGCACCGCGGCGCGCACCCGGGCGGCGAGCTCACCGAGCCGTTCCCCGTACCGGCACACGATCTGCACCAGGATCCCGTCCGGCCGTACCCGTACCCCCTCCACCCGGCGGCCCGGAAGGTAGGTCGCGACCTCGGCCGCGGCACCCGCCCCGCCGTCCGGAACACGGTGACGATCCTTGTGCCGGACCGGCGCGCCGATGAGCCGGACGACACCGGGACAGGACAGCACGGTCCGGGCCACGGCATCCGGGTTCCAGGCGAACCCGCTCACCGGCCCGGCCGCTGTCGGGTTCGTGCTCATTCGACCCGCCGCGGCTCTTCCGACTCCTCCTCGCCGATGTAGACGTCGTCGATCGCGATGTTCACCTCGGTGACCTCCAGGCCCGTCATTCCCTCCACAGAGGTGACGACGTTGTGCCGGATCGAGTGGGACAGATCCACGATGGAGACCCCGTAGTCGCAGACGACGTCGAGGTCGATCGCGGCCTGCCGTTCCCCGACCTCCACCGCGACCCCCTGGGAGACGCTGGCCGACGCGCCGGGGATGCGGGCCCGGAACGAACCCATCGCGCGGGCCCCGCTCGAGCCCAGGTTGTGTACCCCGGAGACCTCGCGTGCCGCGACACCGGCGATCTTGCTGACGACGGCGTCCGCGATCGACGTCCGGCCCCGGCCGGTCACCAGCTCGGTGGATGTCTTGCGCTCCGGCACGGTGGTGCGACGCGCACCACCTGCGTCCGAGGCCTTCGCCTCGGGCCCGGCCGCGCTGGTTGTGGTGGTCATGGTGCTCCTTCCTGGCCGGCATCGTCGGAGCGCCCGAAGCGGTGGAAGGGGTCAGGTCCGACCAGGAGCGGGACGTCGAGGGACGATCCGTCCGGGCGCTCTCCGGTGCGGCCGTTCACGATCAGGGATACCCGAATTCTCCGGTCGGACAACAACCCGTTCCCGTCGGCACAGCTACGATCACTGAACGGAAGCGCGCATCGTCCCCGCCGCGTCGCCGGGGGCCGATTCGCTGCGTCCCTCGCGATCCTTCGCGGGCGGACGCTCATCCGCTCCCGGCGTGGGCGGATAGGTTTGGGTGCCGGCCGCCACCGAACGCCACGCCGCCCAGCGGGCGCGCGTGCGTCCGAGCGAAGGAGCATCCGCTGCCTCGATCCCACCCGGGTCCGCGCCGAAGCGTCGGAGCCGGCCCCGCCACCGTCACCGTGCGAGCCCCCGCCAAGGTCAACCTGCATCTCGGCGTCGGACCGCTCCGACCGGACGGCTACCACGACGTCATCACAGTGCTGCAGGCCGTCTCGCTGTTCGACGACGTCTCGGCGACGTCCGTCGATCCCCCGCGGTTCCACGACCCGGGGCCATCGACCACCGACGGGAACGGCGGGTCCGACGGGAACGGCCGGTCCAGCGGGGACATCGTCGTGACCGTCGAGGTGTCCGGGGAGGGCGCCGACCCGGCGTCGCTGGGTCCGGCGACGTCCACGCCGGAGGTCTCCATCGTCCCCACCGGCCGGGACAACATCGCCGTCCGGGCCGCTCACCTGGTTGCCGAGGCCGCGGGCATCACCTCGGAACGGGTTCATCTCACCCTGACGAAGGGCATCCCCGTCGCCGCGGGGATGGCCGGGGGCAGCGCCGACGCGGCGGCGGCGCTCGTCGCCTGCGACGCGCTCTGGCAGACCGGCCTGGACCGGGCGACCCTGACCCGACTCGCCGCCCAGCTCGGCAGCGACGTCCCGTTCCCCCTGGCCGGCGGCACCGCACTCGGCACCGGGCGCGGCGAGCAGCTCACCGACGTCCTGGCGACGGGCGAGTACTACTGGGTGTTCGCGCTCGCCGACGGCGGCCTGTCCACCCCCGCGGTCTACAAGGAGTTCGACCGGCTGACCGAGGGCAAACTGCGGACCGGCCCGACCCCCGCCGACGACGTGCTCGCCGCGCTGCGCACCGGCGACCCCGGCCAGCTCGGAGCCGCCCTGGTCAACGACCTGCAGCCGGCAGCACTGCGGCTTCGGCCGTCCCTGCGCCGCGTCCTGGAGGCGGGCCGGGAGCTGGGAGCCGTCGGGGCGATCGTGAGCGGCTCCGGCCCGACCTGCGCCTTCCTCACGGCCGGAGCGCAGGAGAGCATCGCGCTCGCGGCGAGCCTCGCCGGGATGGGGGTCGCCCGCGCGGTACGCCGGGCCTCCGGGCCGGCGAGCGGCGCCAGGATGGTGGAGGGAGCAGGCGAAGCGCCGTGAGCGCCGTCCTGGTCAGCCTCGAGAACGTCAACGCCGCGTTCGGCACCCGGACGTTGCTCGACCGGGTGAGCCTGGGGATCGGCGCCGGGGAACGGATCGGGGTCGTGGGGCGCAACGGGGCCGGGAAGTCCACCCTGCTGCGGATCATCGCCGGCGAGGTGGCCCCGGACGCCGGCCGGGTCGTGCCCGCCGGTTCCACCCGGGTCGCCACCCTGGCGCAGGCAGACGTGCTCCCCGCCGAGCGCACCGTGCGCGAGATTGTCGTGGGCACCGTCGCTGAGCACGAGTGGGCGGCGGATCCCCGGCAGCGGGGCATCCTCGCCGGGCTCGGGCTGCTCGAACGGCTCGACGACCCGGTCGGACCGATGTCGGGCGGGGAACGCCGCCGGGTGGCGCTGGCCCGGCTCCTCGTCCAGGACACCGACCTGCTGATCCTGGACGAGCCGACGAACCACCTGGACGTCGAGGGGGTCGCCTGGCTCGCCCGGCATCTAGCCGGCTTCCGCGGTGGACTGCTCGTCGCGACCCACGACCGCTGGTTCCTCGACGAGGTGTGCGGACGGGTCTGGGAAGTCGTGGACGGGCGTGTCGACGCGTACGAGGGCGGCTACTCAGCGTACGTGCTCGCGCGGGCCGAACGCACCCGGCGGGCCGACGCCACCGAAGCCAGGCGCCAGAACCTGCTGCGTAAGGAACTCGCCTGGCTACGCCGCGGCCCGCCCGCCCGGACCAGTAAGCCGCGCTTCCGCATCGACGCCGCCAATGCGCTGATCGCCGACGAGCCGCCGCCCCGGGACACCATGGCGCTGCGCAGCTTCGCGGCATCCCGGCTGGGCAAGGACGTCTACGACGCCGAGCACATCACGGTCCGGATCGGGGACCGGACGTTGTTCGACGACGTCACCTGGCTGGTCGGACCGGGGGACCGGATCGGGCTGGTCGGTGTCAACGGAGCCGGCAAGACCACCCTGCTACGCGTGCTGCTGGGTGCGGTGACGCCGGAGGCCGGCCGGGTCCGGGTGGGGGCCAGCGTGCGACCGGCCCTGCTGTCCCAGGAGATTGCCGAACTACCGGCGTCGCTGCGGGCGCTGGAGGCCGTCGAACAGGTCGGGCAGGTCCTGGAGGTCGAGAAGGGCCGGGAACGGACCGCCGGCCAGTTACTCGAGCAGTTCGGCCTCCCGTCGTCACGGCAGTGGACGCGGGTCGGGGACCTCTCCGGCGGCGAACGCCGCCGGCTGCAGCTGCTGCGCCTGCTGATGGCCAGACCGAACGTGCTGCTCCTCGACGAGCCGACCAACGACCTCGACACCGACACCCTCACCGCGCTCGAGGACCTCCTCGACTCGTGGCCGGGCAGCCTGATCGTGGTCAGCCACGACCGCTATTTCCTCGAACGCACCTGCGACGTGACACTGGCGCTACTTGGCGACGGGCACCTGCGCATGCTGCCCGGCGGCATCGAGGAGTACCTCGCCCGGCGCGCGGCCGCCCGGCAGGACGCCGCGGCTCGGGCACCGTCATCCCGGGGTTCGTCGGCCGCCGGCTGCGGAGCGGGCGGACAGACCACCACCGTCGCCGAAGCCGGGCGGACAGGTGGGCCGCCCGTCCTGTCCGGGGGCGAGCTGCGCGCCGCCCGCAAGGAGCTGACCCGGCTCGAGCGCGCCCTGGATCGCCTGAGCCGACGCGAGCAGGAGCTGCATCACGAGCTGGCCGAGGCCGCGACGGATCACGAGCGTCTGCTGACGCTGGACGCCGAGCTGCGCGCCGTCGTCGCGGACAAGGACAGCACCGAGGAGGCCTGGCTCACCCTCGCCGCCGAGATCGAGGGTGGCTGACAAGCCACCGCCACCCGCCGTCCGGTCAGGCGGTGGCGCGTTTCGCCGCGAGACGCGCCGGGTCCGGCCAGCGGACGTCCCACACCAGGTGAACGGTCTCCATCATCTTGATCAGGTAGAAGCTGGTGTCGATCTGCCAGGGCCGCACCCCGTGCCGGGCCGAGGTCGGCTCGGCGTGATGCAGGTTGTGCCAGGATTCGCCCATCGACAGCAGGGCCAGCGGCCACACGTTGGTCGACCGGTCCCGCGACCGGTAGGGACGCGAGCCGAGGACGTGGCAGATGCTGTTCACCGACCACGTGACGTGGTGCAGCAGCGCGATACGGACCAGCCCGGCCCAGAAGAACGCCTCCAGCGCCGCGGCGAACGAACCCCCCCACAGGCCGCCGATCACGGCGGGCAGCGCGAGGCTGGCGAACGCGCACAGCGCGAACGAGCGGCTGACCTTCATGATGTCGGGATCGTCGAGCAGGTCCGGGGCGAACCGACGCTGGTCGGTCTGCTCGACGTCGAACAGCCAACCCACGTGGGCGTGCCAGAGACCCTTGATCAGCGACCACGTCCCCGGACCGTAACGCCACGGCGAGTGCGGGTCGCCCTCGGTGTCGCTGAAGGCGTGATGACGCCGGTGGTCGGCCACCCAGCGGATGACCGGACCCTCGATCGCCATGTTGCCGGCGACCGCCAACGCGATCCGCACCGGCCTGGACGTCCGGAAGCCGCGGTGGGTGAAGTAACGGTGAAAGCCGATCGTCACGCCGTGGCCGGTGATGCCGTAGAACACCACGGCGAGGACGACGTCCCGCCAGGAGATCCACTGCCCCCACATCGCCGGGATCGCGACCGCCAGGGCGACCAGCGGCACCACGATCGTCACCACCATCACGATCTGCTCGGCGTGGGCCTTCGCCATCGAGCGGGGCCGCGTGGCGTTACCGCGGCTGTTCGCGGGATCAGCCCGGCGGGGAACCGGACCCGTGGTGGGTTCGCGGTTGTCCCGCGGTGCCCGATTATCGCTCGGCGTCACCGTGTCGGTAGCGGTCATTGCCTCGTTCCATCCGTCGCGGCTGGCCCACTGTGCCGGCGCTCCATCCGCCACGGTAGCCCGCCGACATGACAACGTCCCCCCTCCTCCACGTCCGCCACGCAAACAAACCATCCGTCGCCGACCCGACCCGGATCGATCGGCACCGCCGCGCACCACGATCACCGACAGGTCGATGACAAGCCGATGACAAATAATGACATCCAATGACATTTAACGCCATCAGCCGACAGTCGGTGACAGTCAGTGACAGTCAGGCGACGAAGAGATGAACGACAGCCGGCCAAACCCGGTCCGGGACGCCCGCCCGCGCCGGCCGCCCGCGCCGGCCGGCGGGCCGGGTAGCCGGTGGCGGCCCGGCTTTTACCATCCGAGCCACCCCACGATGGTAGAGTTGGCGTGTTTTCTCGCGGTCCGCCGTAGTGTAATCGGCAGCACAGGAGATTTTGGTTCTCTTAGTCCACGTTCGAGTCGTGGCGGCGGAGCACTACCAGGCACCACCAGTAATACCATCGAAAAGAATATTCCGGAAGCACCGCCGCCGCACCATCACCACGGCGGTGGCCAGGCCCACATCATTTCCCGGTCCGGGGCCGGCGTGTTCCCGGGATGGCCGTGGCATCTGCCGGCGCCTTCCGGTCGACGAGTAGTGTGGGCGCCGTCGCCCCACCGCTGTCCAGGTCCGAAGACTCGGGAGATCGCGTGACATCATCACGTCCGGTGGCCGTCATCATCCTGGCAGCGGGCGAAGGCAAGCGCATGCGCTCGACGAGACCGAAGGTGCTGCACCACATCGCTGGGCGCTCCCTTCTCCACCACGTGCTGAGCGCGGCCGGAGCCCTCGCGGCGGCGCGTACCGCGGTCGTCGTGGGCCACGGCCGCGAACAGGTCGCGGCGATGCTGGCGGAGCAGGCTCCCGAGGTCGTCCCGGTCGTCCAGGACCGCCAACACGGCACGGGCCACGCCGTCCGGGTGGCCCTGGCGGCGCTCGGCGAGCTGGCGCCCGGCGACACGGTGGTCGTGCTGCCCGGCGACACCCCGCTGTTGACCAGCGCGACACTCACTGCCCTGGTGGCCCAGCACCATGCCCGGGCGGCCGCGGCGACGGTCCTGTCGGCCGTCATCGACGACGCCACCGGTTACGGCCGGGTGGTGCGCGACGGCGACGGCGCGGTCCGGGCCATCGTCGAGCATCGCGACGCCGACGCCGCCACCGCGACGATCCGAGAGATCAACACCGGCGTGTACGCGTTCGCAGCGGGCCCGCTCCAGACCGCGCTCGCGCGGCTGACCAGGGATAATGCTCAAGGCGAGGAGTACCTCACCGACGTCGTCGGGCTGCTGGTCGCCGCCGGGCAGCCGGTGGCCGCGCGGGTCGTGGACGATCCCGGCGAGGCCGGTGGGGTGAACGACCGCGTCCAGCTCGCCGCCGCCGGACGGGTGCTGCGGGACCGGATCGTCGAGGCGGCGATGCGCGCCGGCACCACCGTCGTCGACCCGCGGACCACCTGGATCGACGCCGACGTCACTCTCGAACCGGACACGACTATCGCCCCCAACACCTTCCTGCACGGCCGGACGCACGTCGCTCGCGGCGCCGTCATCGGCCCCGAATGCACCTTGACGGACACGACGGTAGGCGCGGGCGCGACCGTCCTGCGGACCACGGCCGAGCGGGCCGAGATCGGCGCCGGGGCCGTGGTCGGGCCTTACAGCCATCTCCGACCGGGCACCCGACTGGGCCGCGAAGGCAAGATCGGCTCCTTCGTCGAGACGAAGTCGGCCGATCTCGGGAACCAGACGAAGGTCCCGCATCTGGCGTATGTCGGCGACGCGGTGGTCGGCGAGCGCAGCAACATCGGATGCACGACGGTCTTCGTGAACTACGACGGGGTGGCCAAGCACCGCACGGTGATCGGCTCGGACGTCCGGATCGGCAGCGATACCATGCTCGTTGCTCCGGTCACGGTCGGGGACGGGGCCTACACCGGCGCCGGATCCGTGATCCGGGAGGACGTTCCGCCGGGCGCGCTGGCGGTCCGGGAGGGGCGGCAACGGATCATCGAAGGCTGGGTCTCCCGCCGCCGTCCCGGCAGCCCGGCGGCACGAGCGGCCGCCGCTGCCGGCGTCCAGGCCCCCGGCAGCGTCGGGGATCCCGAGCATCCCGATGAAATGCCGCAACCGTCCGCGGCCGAGGCCGCCGTGCCGATCCCAGCTCATCAGGGTGACGTGGCGCACCGGAGTGAGTTGCCGCATACCGGCGAGGGCGAGGCCGGCATCGCTGGCATTCCCGGCGCGGGGAGCAGAACGTAAAGAGACGTCCGTCCAAACCTTCTGGCCAGCGAGGGGATGCACACCGCCCGACCTGCCCCGCCCGGGTCGGCCGCCCGGGGTCCGCAGGCGGCGATCCGGGCACGTGGGTACCATCCCGCCTGCGCAAACAGGGGCGGGGCCGGGTATGCCCGGGTGTTGAACCGTGCAGCCTCACGGCCGTTCCCCCGGACGGGTCACCCGCCCGGGGGCTGCCCCCGCCAGCCCGATCACGCCAGCCCGATCATCCCGTCACGCCCGAGGAGTACGCGGTGGCCTACCAGACCGAGAACCGGCGCAATCTGATGCTCTTCGCGGGACGTTCGCACCCGGGCCTCACGGCGGAGGTCGCGGCCGCGCTCGACGTCGAGCCCGTCCCCACCCATGCCTACGAATTCGCCAGCGGCGAGATCTTCGTCCGCTTCTCCGAATCGGTTCGGGGCTGCGACGCCTTCGTGCTCCAGTGCCATTCGGCTCCGGTGAACACCTGGCTGATGGAACAGCTGATCATGGTGGACGCGCTGAAGCGGGCCAGCGCCAAACGGATCACCGTCGTCGCGCCCTTCTACCCCTATGCGCGCCAGGACAAGAAGCACCGTGGCCGGGAGCCGATCTCGGCCCGCCTCGTCGCCGATTTGTTCAAGACCGCCGGCGCGCACCGGCTCATGTCGGTCGACCTGCACACCGCCCAGATTCAGGGCTTCTTCGACGGGCCGGTGGACCATCTCTTCGCGTTGCCGCTGCTCACCGACTACATCGAGTCCAAGCTGGACACGTCCGAGGTGACCGTCGTCGCCCCCGACTCGGGCCGGGTCCGCGTGGCCGAGCGGTGGACCGACCGGCTCGGCTGCCCGCTGGCCATCATCCACAAGCGGCGTGACCCGGACGTTCCCAACCAGGTGAAGATGTTCGACGTGGTCGGCGAGGTGCACGGACGGACCTGCGTCATCGTCGACGACATGATCGACACTGCCGGCACGATCACGAAGGCCGCGGAGTCACTCAAGGAGCACGGCGCGGCGGGCGTCATCGCGGCGGCAACCCACGGCGTGCTCTCCGGCCCCGCCGCCGACCGGCTGAAGAACTCGGAGATCAGCGAGGTCGTCCTCACGAACACGCTGCCCCTGCCCAGCGAGGCTCGCATCGACAAGATCACCGAACTGTCCATCGCCCCGCTGCTGGCCGCGGCCATCAAGGCCGTGTTCGAGGACGGGTCGGTGACCGGCCTGTTCGGCGGAGACGCCTGACCGAGGCTCGCATCCCCACCCCGCCGCGAGACAGGCGCGGGCAGGCGAACGGCCGCGGCGAACGACCTGGGGCGTCCCGGCGGCCGCCCCGCGTCCGTAGACTGCCCTGCCATGGCAGCGCAACAGCCGAAGGTGTCTCTCACCGGGATCAAGCCGACGGGCGAGCCGCACCTCGGCAACTACATCGGAGCGATCCGGCCGTCGCTGGAGCTCACCTCGGCCTACGAGTCGATCTACTTCGTCGCCGACTATCACGCCCTGACATCCGTGCGTAGTCGCGAGGAGTTGGCGAGCTATACCCGCTCGGTGGCGGCCACGTGGCTCGTGCTCGGGCTCGACCCGACGAGCACGATCTTCTACCGCCAGTCCGACGTCCCCGAGATCTTCGAGCTGACCTGGGTGCTGTCCTGCGTCACCGGCAAGGGTCTGATGAACCGGGCCCACGCCTACAAGGCGGCCCGTGACCGCAACGCCGAGGCCGGCGTCCCCGATCTGGACGCCGGCATCAACATGGGCCTGTTCAACTATCCGATTCTGATGGCCGTCGACATTCTCATCATGAATGCCGACGTGGTCCCCGTTGGCCAGGACCAGTCGCAGCATGTGGAATACGCCGCCGACATCGCCGGCTCCTTCAACCATCTGTTCGGCGACGTGTTCAGCCTGAAGATCCCGGAGGTGGTCCTCCCGGCCGGGAGCTCGGCGAAGGTACTGCCCGGCATCGACGGCCGCAAGATGAGCAAGTCATACCGGAACACAATCCCCCTCTTCGCGCCGGAGAAGCAGCTACGGAAACTCGTCCGTGGGATCGTGAGCGACAGCACACCGCTGGCGGACCCGAAGGACCCGGACAGTTCCGCGGCCTTCGTTCTGCTCGAGAACTTCGCGACTCCAGAAACGATCAAGGAGATGCGCGGCCGTCTGGAGCAGGGCGGCACCGGGTGGGGCGAGGTGAAGAACGCCCTGTTCGAGACGCTCAACGACTGGCTGTCACCGCTGCGGGAGCGCTACACCGAGCTCATCGCCCCGGACAGCGAGCTGGACGGCATCCTCGCGGCGGGTGCCGAGCGGGCCCGCGACCGGGCCCGGCCGGTGCTCGCCGGCGTCCGGCGCGCGATCGGGATCTCGCACCTCTGACCTCCCCCGCCGTTGCGCCCTTCCCCGCCGTTGCGCCGGGTGGCTCAGTTGCGCCGGGTGGCTCAGTCGGAGCGGGCGGCGCGGGCAGCGGCCAGCCGGCAGAAGGCCGCGATGTCGAGGGTCTCGCCCCGGGCACCGGGATCGACCTCGGCGGCACGCGCCAAGTCCCCGGCGGCGGCGGGCGATCCGGCCCAGGGCGCCAGGGCCGTACGCAGGGTCTTGCGGCGCTGCGCGAACGCGGCATCGATCGCGGCGAACACGTCCGCCCGCAGCCGCGCCGGACCGGGCAGGGGCCTGCGGGCGAAGGCCACCAGCCCTGAATCAACGTTCGGCTGCGGCCAGAAGACCGGTCTGGGCACCGCGCCGGCCGGCCGGGCGTGCGCGTACCAGGCCAGCTTGACGCTGGGCGCCCCATACACCCGGCTGCCCGGCGGCGCGGTGAGCCGGTCGGCAACCTCCGCCTGGACCATCACCAGCCCACGGCGCAGCGAGGGCAGCCGTTCCAGCAGCCCGAGCAGCAGCGGCACCGCGATGTTGTAGGGCAGGTTCGCGGCGAGCACCCCGGGCGCGGCCACGTCGGCGGGCAGGTCGGCCAGGGTGACCCGCAGACCGTCGGCGGCCACCACGCGCAACCGCTCGGCGACGTCGGCCGGCAGCCGGGCGGCCACGGTCACCGGCAGGGCCGCGGCGAGGGGGCGATCCACCTCGACGGCGACGACGGCCTTCGCCGCCTCGACGAGCCCCAGGGTCATCGACCCGAGTCCTGGCCCGATCTCCAGCACCGTGTCGTCCGGGCCGACGCCGGCGAGCCGCACCAACCGGCGGACGGTGTTCGCGTCAACGAGGAAGTTCTGTCCGCGCCGTTTCGTCGGCCGCAGGCCCAGCTCGTGCGCGAGGGCCCGAAGTTCAGCCGGCGAGAACAGCGCGTCGGTGTCTACCAGGGCCCGAACACCCGCTCCGCGTTCGCGGCGATGTGCGTGCCGAGCTCGGCGACGCCGACGCCGCGGGTCTCGGCCAGCACCCGCAGCGTCAGCGGAATGAGGTACGGGCCGCCGGGCCGGCCCCGCCAGGGGGTCGGGGTGAGGAACGGCGCGTCGGTCTCCACCAGGATGAGATCCGCCGGAGCGACGGCCGCCGCCTCCCGCAGATTGGCGGCATTGGAGAAGGTGACGTTGCCGGCGAACGACATCACGTACCCGGCGTCCGCGCAGATCTTCGCCATCGCCGTGTCCCCGGAGAAGGCGTGGAAGACGACCTTCTCCGGGGCGCCCTCCTCGGCGAGGATACGCAGCGTGTCGTCGTGGGCGTCCCGGTCGTGGATCATCAGCGCCCGGCCGGTCTCCTTGGCGATCGCGATGTGGCGCCGGAAGCTCTCCTGCTGCACGGCATGCGCCTCGGGTGGGGTGCGAAAGTAGTCCAGGCCCGTCTCGCCGACCGCGCGCACGCGATCGGCGCGGGCCAACTCGGCGATGGCGGCGAACGTCTCCTCGGTGACCCCCCGGGCCGCCTCGTTGGGATGAATCGCGACGGCGGCGTAGATCTCCGGATGCGCCGCGGCAACCTCGGCCTGCCATCTGCTGGTGGGCAGGTCGATGCCGACGGTGACGGCCCGCGTGACACCGACCGCCCGGGCCGCCGCGATCGCCGCCGGAACTTCGGTGCCCATCAGGTCGAGATGACAGTGGCTGTCGACCACGGCCACGGGAAGAGGGTCCGGCGGTGGCGGCGGATCACCCGACCGGCCAGAGTTTCGCGCCACCTCACCCGCCCTCTCGTGCCCGCCCTTCGTTTCCTGAGGTCTGAAGTCTACGACCGCCGCCGGGTGTGCCAGACAACCCGGCATGGGACGCTAATCGGGTGAGCAAGCGCAAGGACCCCACGCGATGACGACACCGTTGACCGTTGCCCTGGTCACCCCGCTGACCGGTCCCGATGCCGCCCAAGGCCTCGCCGGGCTACGAGGGGTCACCCTGTGGGCGCGTGACGAACGCCTCCCACTGCCCTGGGACGAGGTGAGTCTCACCGCCTACGACGCGTATCCCGATTCGGCCGCCGCCATGCGCGCCGCGGTGGCCGCGGGGCCGGACGCCCTGCTCGGACCCTACGGCCACCGGGCGGCACTCGCGGCCTGCGCCTCGACGGACCGGGTGGTCTTCAACACCGGCGCCCCGTCCACGCGCTTCGTCCGGCAGGCGTTCCCGAACGTCGTGAACATCGCCGCGGCCACCTCGACCTGGCCGCGCGGGGTCCTCGCCGCCGTACGGGCGGCCGATCGACGGGCCCGCAAGGTCGTCCTGCTCGCCTCCGGGGACACCGCCGTCGAGATCACATCGGTGACGAAGGCCGCCGCGGTGGCGCAGTCGTTCGAGGTGGCCTCGCACGTCTTCCCCCCGGGCAAGGCCGCCCTCGCCGCGACCCGGCTGCCCCCGGGCGACATCCTCATCGTCCACGCCGGCCCGGACGACGAGCTGGCGGCGGCGAACATCCTGCTGCGCCGGCCGTGGCGGGCGGCCGCTTTCTCCACGGCCGTCAGCGCGCAGGCCACCGCGAGCCTGGGCGACCTGCGCGAGCAGCTGCTGGCGCCGGGCAGCTGGATGCCCGAGAGCACCCAGCCGACCGCGACCGGCCCGACCGCGCGGGAGTTCACCGCCGACTTCACCGCCCTGCACGGCGTCGCGCCGACCGAAACGGCGGCCTGGGCCTACGTCACCGGGTTGATCCTGGGACGGGCCATTCGCTACTGCGGAGGCGTGCAGGATGCCTCCGTGCTCGCCGCCGCCCGGGGCATCGACACGACCACGTTGCTCGGTCGCTTCCGGCTGGACGAGGCGACGGGGCTCCAGGTCGGCCACCAGATCCCGATCGTGCAGTGGCAGGCCGGTGCCTCCCGGACGGTCTGGCCCCGTGAGTCGGCGCGGGCACCGTTCGCCCATCCCCGGCTGTTCACCAGCCGACCGGGGATGGCGTCTCGGACTTCGCCGGGGACGCCCACGCCCACGCAGCCTCGGACGCCTCCGGCCTCACGCACACTCCCCACCACGTGAGTGGCTCTCCGCCGCCAGCGGACCGTCCGGGGCGGGTGAACCGTCCGGAGCGGGTGAACCGTCCGGAGCGGTGGACCACCCGGAGCGGGTGAACGGTGGTTGGTTCGGGTGCCGCCGTGGTACTGAGAAGCTCTACGGCGGCACCTGCGCGGGCCGCGGAGGGGGAAACATGACGGCGGGTCCACTCGGTCGTGTTCCCACGAGGCCGTGGCGCCGCCGGGCCGCGGTGGGCATCCTCGGCGGCCTGACGGTGGCCTTCGCGGTGGCGACGGCCCGGCTGTTCGTCTTTCCGCACCAGGATGCTCCCGCCCCGGTGGACGCGATCGTCATGTTCGCCGGGAGCCCGGGACGGCTCGAACGCGCCGTCGCACTCGCGCGGGCCGGCTACGCACCCGTGCTCGCGGTCTCGGCGCCGACGGAGAAGGACCCGTGCCCCGGGCCCATTCCCGGGGTGGAGGTGATCTGTTTCTCGCCCGATCCGCGGACGACCCAGGGCGAGTCGCGGTGGACCTCCGCGGCGGCGGCACGCCGCGGGTGGCATTCACTCATAGTCGTCGCCTCGACCTCGCAGAGCACGCGCGCCCGGCTGCGCCTCGCCCGTTGCTATGACGGCGAGACGCGGATGCAGGGGGTCCCGCCCCCCCGCCGGGCCTGGCCGTACGTGATCGCCTACGAGTGGGCGGCGCTGGGCAAGGCCCTCGTTCTCCAACGCCACTGCTGACCGCCGACCGTGCTCAGCGCCCGCCAGCCCGGTCCCCGGCCCGGACGGCGAGCTCCGCGGCATAGACCTCGTTGCGGGAGACGCCGTACTCGGCGGCCACGGCCTTGCGCGCGTCCTTCGGGGACATCCCCACCGAGGTTCGTCGGGCTACCTCGGCGACGAGGATCCTGCCGTCGATGATCGGTTCGGCCCCGCTCAGCCCGGCCCCGCCTGGTTCGGCCCCGCTCGGCTCGGCCCGGCCCCGGGCACCGCCGGCGACCACCAGCGTGAACTCCCCCCGGATGACCCGGCCGTCGGTGGCCCAGCCGAGCAGATCGGCGAGGTCGCCGCGGACGATCTCCTCGAAGGTCTTCGTCAGCTCGCGGCAGAGCACCGCCGGCCGGTCGGCGCCGAAGGCCGCGACGAGGTCGCGCAGGCCGGCCACGAGCCGGTGCGGGGACTCCAGGAACACCATCGTCCGCGGCTCGCCGGCCAGGTCGCGAAGGCGTCCACGCCGATCGCCGCCCTTGCGCGGCAGGAAGCCCTCGAAGGTCCAGCGGTCCGTCGGCAGCCCGCTGACGGCCAGGGCCGCGGTGACGGCGGACGGACCGGGAACGACGGTCACGGCCATCCCCGCGGCGGCGGCCGCGGCCACGACCCGGAACCCGGGGTCGGAGACGGCGGGCATCCCGGCGTCGGTGACGAGCGCGACGGTGGCGCCCTGGCGCAGGTAGTCGGTGAGCTGGGCGGCCCGGGCGCCTTCCACCGCGTCGTAGCACGACACGATCCGCCCGGACACCGTCACGCCGAGCGCGTGCGCCAGCCGTAGGACCCGGCGGGTGTCCTCGGCGGCGATCACATCCGCGGTGGCGAGGATCTCGCCGAGCCGAGGGCTGGCGTCCCGGACGTCGCCGATGGGGGCACCGCACAGCACCAGGGTCCCGGACACCCGACCAGTCTGTCAGGAGCCAGGACCTACCCTGATCGGTGTGACGGCGACGACGGCTCACCTGCCCTGGACGGCGACCGGTCGCGGGGACGCGGCGCGGGTGACCGGCCCGGGTTCCGCCGGCCCGGCCGGCGGTCGGGCGCTCTCGGTGCGTGAGCGGCTGTGTCCACCGATGCCGCGGTCGCCGCTCATGGGGTGGCTGGCGACCCTGTCCGTCGCGATCGTCGCCGGGCTGCTGCGTTTTTGGCACCTCACGGAGCCCCGCGGGATCTACTTCGACGAGGTCTACTACACCAAGGACGCCTGGGGCCTGCTGACGGCCGGGTATGAGATCAACTCGACGACCTGTTCCGGTCCGGCCTACGTCGTCCATCCGCCGTTCGGCAAATGGCTGATGGCCGCCTCCGAGGGCCTGTTCGGCTATACCGACTGTGCCGGGGTCCCGCACGGCAGTCCGGAGCTCGGCTGGCGGTTCTCGTCCGCGCTGTTCGGGACGCTCGCCGTCCTGGTCCTCGCCCGCGCCGCCCGACGGATGTTCCGCTCCACGCTCCTGGGCTGCTTCGCCGGTCTGCTCCTCGCCCTCGACGGGCTGGAGTTCGTGCAGAGCCGCATCGGGATCCTCGACATCTTCCTGATGACCGGCGTCGTCGTAGCGCTGGCCTGTCTGCTGCTCGACCGGGACGACGGCCGCCGCCGGCTCGCCGACCGGCTGGAACCGGTTGGTTCCAGCCCCGGCTCAGCACCCCTGGGGGACGAGGCCGCCGGCCCGGACGGCGGTACGGACGCCGGCCCGGACGGCGGCCCGACCACGACGGCTCCGCCCACCCGGGCCGACCGCCTCCTCGACATGTACGGGCCGCGGCTGGGGTTCCGCCCCTGGCGGCTGGCCTGCGGAGCGGCCCTGGGACTGTCCATGGGGGTGAAGTGGAGCGCCCTCTACACGATCATCGGCTTCGCGGCGCTCGCCCTCGCGTGGGACATCGGAGCACGGCGCACCGGCGGAGCCCGCCGACCCGTGCTGGGAGCACTGCGCCGGGACAGCCCGGCCTGGTTCGCCGCGTTCGTACTCGTCCCCATCGTGACCTTCCTCGCCACCTGGACCGGCTGGTTCGTCACCGACGGCGGCTACTACCGCCACTACTACGGCAACGGTTTCGGCGCCGCGTGGCACGGCTGGTGGAAGTACCAGATGGCGGTGCTGAAGTTCCACGAGGGACTCCACGAGGGGCACGCCTTCGCGTCGCATCCGATGAGCTGGCTGGTGATGGCGCGGCCGGTCGCGTACTACTACTCCTCGCCGGCGTACGGGACCTCGGGCTGCCACGATCCGGCCGGCTGCTCCCGGGAGGTCATCGCCCTGGGCAACCCGGCGATCTGGTGGGTCGGCACGGCGGCACTGGTCGCGATGCTCGCCTGGTGGGTCTCCCGGCGGGACTGGCGGGCGGCCCTGGTGCTGGTCGGGTTCGGCTCGGCCTTCGTGCCGTGGCTGCTGTTCCCGAACCGCACGATGTTCTTCTTCTACGCGCTGCCGTCGCTGCCGTTCCTGGTCCTCGCCATCACGGCGCTGGCCGGGCTCGTCCTCGGCCCGCGCGAGGCGTCGGAGACCCGCCGCCTGGTCGGGGCGCTGTCGGTCGGGGTCTACACGATCATCGTCGTGCTGCTCTTCGCGTACTTCTACCCGATCCTGGCCGCCGAGGTGATCCCCTACTCCTCGTGGCGCGCCCGGATGTGGTTCCCGGGCTGGATCTGACAGGACACCACACCAGGCCCACAGCGCCGACCCGTGGACCCCCGACGAGGCCCCACGGCGTCGCCTCAACGTGATCCGACTCACGGCTCCGCACCCCATTCGTGGCATCACCACCGTAGGCGATGCAACCATTACGAATCGGCAAGCTGGAACGGCGACAGCCGCGGCGACAGGGGTTATCGAAGTTGGACGGTCACGAAGAGTCGGACCAGGATGCCACTAGCAGCACCGCCCTGGCCCTTGAACGGGGGGGTCGCGTACAGCTCGAGAAGTCGATCCGAGAGGGTGGGGTGGTCACCATGCCCCGAGGCCGTGCGGCAGTGAGCGCCCAAACGGGCCTCCCTCCGACCTCCAACCACCGGAGACGGGTGTCGGGCGGGCCGAGACTGGGAGGAACCACCATGGCGGATGTGTCGGTACGCTTCGCGATGACCGATGACAGCGAGATCGTGCTGAACCTGTCGCTGACCCAGGCGATCCGGCTCACGGAGGCGATCGCGTCGAAGGTCAGCCAGGCGATGACCGAGCAGCCGCGAGCCGGCATGAACGGCAACGCCTACGGCCCCGGGGTGCGCCCCGGTCCCTACTCGACGTCCTGAGCCATCCGGCACCGAGCCGGGCTTGTCCCCCCGGTGTCGGGCTATCCCCCGGTCAGCTGGGCGATCAGAGCCCGCAGCAGGTCGAGATCCCGGCGGCGCAGCTCGGCGACGGACGACGGATCCGGCCGCGTGGAGGCCAGCGCCGCACGCACCGAGCGCAGCTTGCCGCGCAGGATCTCCACGTCGGCGGGTGTCAGTAGACCGTCGCGCAGGACCAGCACGACGTGGCCACCGTGCTGCACCACGTCCACCGGCTCGACCATCGGCAGCGTGACGACCCGGATACCGACGGGTGCCTCCTGGTCGTAGACGAGGCACAGCTGGTCCTCCGCCATCACCTCCGCGGTGCCGTCGTCCCACAGCACAGTCGCTCGGGCCGTGACGGGGGTCACGCCGCGGGCCGACTCGACCCGCACGGGGTCGGCGTTCCCGGCCGGTTCGCGACGGCCGGCCGGGTGGACGGCGAGTACCGTGCCGCGCCGCGACCAGACCCCGCCACCGAGGTCGTCAACGGGGAAGACCCGGTCACCCCGGGCGAACATCACCAACGCGGCACGACCGTCCTCGGCGATCGGCGGGTGGGCGGCCATGGCGTGATCGTAGGTGGCCACTGTGAGGGCCCGAGCGCCGAGACCCCACCAGGGCGCATCCGCAACACCCGCACACCCGCGCCGGGAACCACCGTTTCGCACCGGTGAACCGGTGCCAACGATCCTGGTAGCCACCGATGTGGCCGCGAACCACCGCCGGCATCGCACGTTCACCGGCTCGCCGCGGCCACTGTGGCTTATGCCCGGTGATGGTCCCGTGGACTCCGCCACGGGTTACCTTCGCCTGGTTGCCACCGAATCGCGTGGCGACCGGCGGCGGTCGGAGGACGCGGGCGGCTCCTAGCGGGCCGCGGCGACACGGTCCATCCTCCCCCCTGTCCGCAACCCCCACGGCCGACCTCGGCCGGTCACGCTTCGCGGAGCCCACGAATGCCCGACACCGACTATCCGCCCATCGAAGAGCACGCGGTCATCGGCGACCTGCGTACCGTGGCCCTGGTCGCCACGGACGGCACGATCGACTGGTACTGCCCGCAGCGCTTCGACGCGCCGTCGGTTTTCGCGAGTCTGCTGGACGCCGACCGTGGCGGATCGTTCCGTATCCACTGTCCGGACTCCCGGGCCAGGCAGCTCTACCTCCCCGACTCGAACATCCTGATGACCCGTTTCCTCGCCCCCCGCGCGGTCGGTGAGGTCATCGACTTCATGGTCCCGGTGGACAGCGACGTCACCGAGACACCGCACGTCGTGGTCCGCCAGGCCCGAGCGGTGCGTGGAACCGCCACGTTCCGGCTGCGCTGCGACCCCCGGTTCGACTACGGCCGGGCCCCGCACACCGTCACCCTGGTGCCTGGTTCGGGCGCGGTGTTCGAGTCGACCGCCGGCACCCTTGTGCTGCGCACGGCCCTGCCGCTGCGCGTCGAGGCCACGGCCGTGGTCGCCGAGTTCGAGCTGGCGATGGGCGAGTGTGCCGACATCGTGCTCGAATGGAACTCGACCATCCGCCCATTGATCATCGGCGAGGCGGAGACGTTGTTCACCCGGACGCTGAACTACTGGCAGGCCTGGATCCGGCGCGGGCGCTATCACGGCCGGTGGCGGGAGATGGTGCTACGCAGCGCTCTCGTCCTCAAACTGCTCGTCTACCGGCCCACCGGGGCGCTGGTGGCCGCGCCGACCACCTCGCTACCCGAGGAGCTCGGCGGCGTGCGCAACTGGGACTACCGCTACACCTGGATCCGCGACGCGGCCTTCACGGTGTACGCGCTGATGGCGCTCGGATTCACCGACGAGACCGCGGCGTTCATGGACTGGCTCGAACAGCGATGTCACGAGGCACCCAAGCACTGCGGGCTCTACGTGCTCTACAGCGTGGACGGCAACGCCGACCTGGACGAGCTGGTCCTCGACCAGCTGTCCGGCTATCGCGGCTCGAAGCCGGTGCGCATCGGCAACGCCGCCGCCACGCAGCTCCAGCTCGACATCTACGGCGAGCTGATGGACTCGGTGTACCTGTACAACAAGCAGGTCCCGATCTCCTTCCAGCTCTGGGAGGCGCTGGGCCGCCAGCTCGACTGGCTGGCCAGGCACTGGGACGAACCGGACGAGGGCATCTGGGAGACCCGGGGTGGGCGCCAGCGCTTCACCTACTCGGCCGTGATGACCTGGGTCGCCTTCGAACGGGCCTGCCGGATCTCGCGCCAGCGCGGCCTGCCCGGGCCGACGAACGAATGGAAGGACTACGCCGGGCGGGCCTACCGGTTCGTCCAGAACGAGGCGTGGAACCCCGCCCGCGGCGCCTACATGGAGTTCCCCGGCTCACCACGGATGGACGCATCCCTGCTGTGCATGCCGCTGGTGAAGTTCTCCGGCCCCACCGACCCCCGGTTCCTGTCGACCCTGGAACGGTTCAGCGGGGACCTGGTCAGCGACAGTCTGGTGCGCCGGTACGCCGCGGACGGCAGCGACGGCCTCACGGGTGACGAGGGCACCTTCAACCTGTGCTCGTTCTGGTACGTGGAGGCACTGACCCGGGCCGGTCGGGTCGCCGAGGCCCGGATGGTCTTCGAGAAGATGCTCACCTACGCCAACCATGTGGGGCTCTACGCCGAGGAGATCGGTTCCTCCGGGGAAGCGCTCGGCAACTTCCCGCAGGCGTTCACCCACCTCGCCCTGATCAGTGCCGCGATCCATCTCGACCGCGCGCTGGGGTGACCGACCCGAGGACAGGTGCGCGGTGACCACAGGTACGCGGTGACCACAGGTGCGCGGTGACCACAGGCGGTTTCCGGTGCCGGCGCGGCACGGCAGGATAGGCGGCGAGGACACGCACCGGAGCCGATAGCCTGAAGATCGGCACCGATGTTCGGAATGCGGGATCCTTCAAGGTCGGGATCCTCCGGGGTGCGGGATACGAGGGGCGAGGTCATGGCGGGACTGGACCGTTTCCGGGTGGTCGTGGAATCCGGGCGCGGAGATCGGACGGGAGTGGTCGTCCGGCTGCCCGGCGCACTCATCGTCGCCTGTGCCGGCCGGGCGGAGACGGCCGAGACGACCACCAGGCTGCTGGCGCTGTGCGCCGAGGTCGCTGCCGAGGTGGGCGCCACCGCGTCGACCATGGGTCGCCGGCTGGTGCGTCGGGTCGCGGGGCTGCTGGCCGATGCCGATCCGGATCGGGTGCCCGACTTCAGCCTGCTGACCACGGTCAATGACCGGGTCGCCGCGCTGGTCCACGGGGCGATGGACGTCGTCGCGACGGGCAGCTGCGGAGTGACGCTCTCCGGCGTCGACTCGGCCACGTGGGTCGACCGGCTACTGCCCACCGAGATCAGCCGGATCGACGTCGGCCCCACCGGCCTGGTCGGGCCGACGGGTTTCCCCGGCGGGCTCGGCGATCTCGGTTTCCCGCTTGACCTGCGCATCGGGGCCGTGCCCGGGATCGGGGTGAGTCTGCTGCTCAGCGACACGCCGTCGCTGCCCGCGCCGAAGGCCTCCGCCGAGCAGCTGCTCGCCGGATTCGATCCGGTCCGGGAGCCGATGACCGGCGCCGCGCCCATCCCCACGCCGGGAACCCGCGCCCCCGATCCGATGCCGACCACCCCGCCGGCGCTCGCCCCCCTGCTCAGCAAGGAGGAGGAGGCCCATCGACGCCGCGCCGCCGCCGAACCGACGCAGGCGGCCGACCTCGACGAGCTCGACGAGCTCGACGCCCTGACCCAGCTCCCGGGCCAGAGCTTCACCGTCTCCGACCTCATCGAGGACGACGAGGCACCGACGATGCTGCCGAGCAGCGGCGAGCCTCAGGTCGAGGGTGTGCTGTGCGCCAACGGCCACTTCAACCACCCGCAGGCGCCGTACTGCTCCGAGTGCGGCCTGTCGCTCGCCCAGCAGAACACCCGCACGGTCTGGGGTCCCCGGCCGCCCGTCGGCGTCCTCGTCTTCGACGACGGCCAGACCATGAACGTCGACATGGACCTGGTGATCGGCCGCCAGCCGGACCGCGACGATGCGGTCCGGGCCGGGAAGGCACGGGCGCTGCCGGTCGAGGACGGTGAGAGCGCCGTCTCCCGGGTGCATGCCGTCATCACCCTCAACGGTTGGGACGCGGTCATCACCGACCAGGGTTCGGCGAACGGCACCTACATCGCCCCGCCGGAGGCGACCGTGTGGACGCCGCTGAGCCCGCACCAGCCGGCTCCCCTGATCCCCGGCACCCGCGTGCAGGTGGGCAAGCGGACGTTCGTCTTCAACTCCCACCTGCACGTTTGACCACCTGCCCGGGCAACCCACCCGCCCAGCCGAGGGGATCATGACGACGACGGACGACAACCGGCCAGCCGGCAACGACCCGCCGGCCAGCGATGGCGATGCGGCGCGCGGGAGTGACGCGCGGCCGCGGCGCCGCTGGGCCCGAAGCCGGCTGTGGTGGACGCCGATGGTGCTCGCCGTGCTGGCCGGCCTGCTGGCGGCCGGCGCGGCGCTGGGCAACCTCGCCAGCCGGTCACCGGACGAGGGGTCGGTCGATGTCGGCTTCGCCCGGGACATGTCCGAGCATCACGCCCAGGCCGTGCAGATGGCCATGATCGAGTTCAGTCACGGCGGTGACCAGGACACCCGCAGCGTGGCCCAGGACATCGCGCTGACCCAGCAACGCGAGATCGGCATCATGTCCTCATGGCTGTCCGGATGGGGGCGGCCCCAGTCCACCTCCGGGACACCGATGCGGTGGATGCGGGACTCCCGCACCGTCAACGGCGCCTCGGGCGGGCATGACGGTCATGCCGGGCCTGGCGCCGCCATGCCCGGCATGGACCTGCCGGGCCTGGCCGGGGGTGCGGCGCAGGACGCGTCCAGCGACCCGCGGGACACCGCGCGCATGCCGGGCATGGCGACCCCCGCCGAACTGCAACGGCTGGCCTCGATCCGGGGCCATGACCTCGACGTCCTCTTCCTTACCCTGATGGTGCACCACCATCAGGGGGGGCTGGCCATGGCCCAGTACGCGGCGATGCACGCCGGTGAGGACCGGGTACGGGCGATGGCCAGGGCGATGGTGCTCGCCCAGTCAATGGAGATCGACCAGATGCAGCGCGATCTGGTACGCCTCGGCGCGCCTCGGGCCTGACCGGCGAACCCACCTACTGTCACGACGAAACCGGCTTTGTATAGTCGGGTGGGACTAACCGGACTCGGGGAAGGCAGCCCCCTCGTCGCAGGGCAGGGGAGGCCGCCGCCGTGCCTGATGTAACCGCCCGAGAGGCCGCCGACGCCGGGGGCTCCGTTCGCCGGACGGCCCCCAGCGGCCCCTGGTACTCCCGCCGCCGCACCGGCCGCTGGCCGGGAGTTCGTCACATCCGGGTGGAACTGCTCGCCGGCCTGGTGACCGCGCTCGCGCTGATCCCGGAGACGATCTCCTTCTCTGTGGTGGCGGGGGTCGATCCGAAGGTCGGTCTGTTCGCGTCGTTCACCATCTCGGTGGTCATCGCGTTCACCGGCGGACGCCCGGCGATGATCTCGGCGGCGGCAGGCTCCATGGCCCTCGTCGCCGCCCCCCTGGTCCGCGATCACGGCCTGAACTACCTGCTGGCGACGACCATCGGGGTGGGCCTGCTGATGTTTGTGCTCGGCCGGCTCGGGGTGGCACGGTTGATGCGGTTCGTCCCGCAGAGCGCGATGATCGGCTTCGTCAACGCGCTGGCCATCCTCATCTTCACCGCGCAGATGCCGCACGTGATCGGCAAGTCGTGGCAGGTCTACGCCCTCGTCGCCGCGGGCCTCGCCATCCTGCTGGCTCTCCCCCGCCTGACCAGAGCGGTCCCGCCGCCGCTCGTGGCGGTGGCGGTCCTCACCCTCGTCACCGCCGGTTTCGACATCTCCGTCCCTACCGTCGGCGACGAGGGCCGGCTGCCGAGCTCACTGCCCGTCCCCGGTGTGCCCGACGTGCCGCTGACCTGGGAGACACTGCGGATCATCGCCCCGTACGTGGTGGCGCTCACCGCCGTCGGCTTGGTGGAGACGCTGCTGACCGCGCAGATCGTGGACCGGTTGACCGACACCACGCATGACCCGAACCGCGAATCCTGGGGCCTGGGTGTCGCCAACATCGTCAACGGGTTCTTCGGCGGGATGGGCGGCTGCGCCATGATCGGCCAGACGATGGTGAACGTCAACTCGGGCGGGCGGGGCCGGCTGTCGACCTTCGCCGCCGGCGGTTTCCTGCTCATGCTGGTCGTCCCGCTGCGCGACCTCGTGCGGGTCATCCCGATGTCGGCGCTGGTCGCGGTGATGATCCTGGTGTCGGTCATGACCTTCGAGTGGCGCAGCATCCAGCCCTCGACGCTGCGCCGGATGCCCCGCGGCGAGACCGCGGTCATGGTGGCGACCGTCGCCGTCGTGGTGCCCACCCACAACCTCGCCTACGGCGTCGGGGTGGGCGTCATGCTGGCCGCGTTGCTGTTCACCCGCCGGGCCGCGAACCTGGCGCTGGTGACCAGCGTGCTCGACCCGGAGGGCCGGGAGAGGATCTACGTCGTCCAGGGCACGCTGTTCTTCGCATCGACCAGTGATCTGGTGAACGCCTTCGACTACGCGTGCGACCCCGAACGGGTGGTCATCGACCTCTCGGAGGCCCACCTTCTCGACTCGGCGGCGGTCACCGCCCTCGACGACGTGCGCGCGAAGTACCGCGAACGCGGCACGCAGGTGAACCTGGTCGGGGTGAACGCCCGCAGTGCCGCTCTGCTGCACAAGCTGTCCGCCGAGCCGGCGCAGGTGGAACCGGCACCGACCGAACCGGCACCGACCCGCGTCCGGTGAGGTCGAGCTGACCGCGAATACACTCTGCCATTAGATGCTTACTCAGATACTTGCCCTGAGGATGGTGGCGGGATGGCCGGAGAGAAGGGCGCCGGGCTCGCTCAGGGTCTGATCGACTTCGTCCGGCGCCAGCCCGCCGTGGTCGTCATCATCATCGTCCTAGGCGGGTTGTACCTTGCCAGGTCCGGTCCGGGCCCGGGTTCCCGGGCCGTCCTCGTCCCCGGGATCGAGTTCTCAGCCCCGTCCCTGATCACCCGCAACCGGACAACCTATGCCTTCGGTGTGGACCCGGACTCCCCCGGCACCGTTGACGTGCTCTCCAGCCGGGACCGCCGGAGCTGGACGATCGAGCCGGCCGCGCTGCGCGCCCTGCCGCCCTGGGCCGACCCCGCGGGCGGCCTCGGCCCGGCTGCCGTCGGCGCCTTCGGCCACGGGTTCGTCATGTACTACGCGACGGCCGTGCGTGGCCTCGGCGTCCGCTGTATCTCCGCGGCGACCGCCGACTCCGCCGACGGTCCGTTCGTCGACACCTCCCTCGCGCCCTTCATCTGCCAGACCGCGGACGGCGGCAGCTCGGATCCGAGTCCCTTCGTTGACGAAGCCGGACGCGCCTACCTGGCCTGGGCAAGCCCCGGTGCGGGCGGCGGCTCGGACCGGAACCACGGCGCGCCGCCCACCCTGTGGGCGGCGCGGCTGCGGTCCGACGGACTCGTGCTCACCGGCGAACCCGCCGTCATGCTCCGCCCGAGCCTGTCCTGGCAGCAGGGGCGGATCTCGGCACCATCGATGATCTCAGCCCGCGGGCGTCACCATCTGCTCTATTCGGCCGCGTCGTCGCTCGGTGGACGGCAGGTGGTGGCGACCGCGTCGTGCAAAGGGCCGCTCGGGCCCTGCCTGCCGGCGGGCGAACCGATGCTGACCGGGGGAAAGGTCGGCTTCGGACCGAGCGGGGCCCATGCCTTCACCGACGCGCGGGACCGCTGGTGGGTGGGGCTGCACAGCTGGGACTCCCGACCCGACGGCGTCTACCTGCCGATCGGTCGGTTCGTCGTCGCTCCGCTCGACGTCACCCGGGACGCGGTGACGCTGCACGTCGATTCCCTCGTCCGGGGACGGGTGCTTGATCCGGATGAGCGTGACCCGCCCCACGAGCGCCGCCGGCAGCACGAGGATCGGGTAGACGGCGAGGACCGGATGGGATAACCAGGTGGTGGGCCGGCTCCCCGTCGTCTTCGCGGACTACGACATTCCGAATCCGGGCATTCCCGGCATCTCCACCGAGGACCACGAGGCCATGGAGATGCCGACAGAGCGACTCGCGAACAAAGCGCCTTACAGACCAAGCGACTTACGGAGAAGTTCCATATGCCAGTCGAACTGAATCATACTATTGTGCATGCCCGGAATAACCGGGAATCGGCCGAGTTTCTGGCGGATATCCTGGATCTCGAGGTCGGCGCCGCGTGGGGGCCGTTCATCCCAGTCGTCACCGCAAACGGTGTCACCTTGGACTTCGCCACCGCCCCGGTTGGGTCGATCACTGCGCAGCACTACGCGTTCCTGATCTCCGAGGAGGAGTTCGACGCGGCGTTCGAGCGGATCCAACGGGCCGGGATCACCTACTATGCGGATCCGCAGCGCAAGCACCCGGGCGAGATCAATCATAATGACGGCGGACGCGGGTTGTACTTCCTGGACCCGGCCGGTCACGGCATGGAGATCATCACCCGTCCCTACGGGGGATTCGAAGCAGATTCCAGAGCAGTCTGAGATCGGGAACAGTCCGAAATCGGCGAGCAGACCGATAAGGAGCACCTTTTATCGGTCATATGGGCTCGATGGAACGTGGCGTGCGCCACTGCGGCCAGCGGTCAGCGGCGAACAGGTCGATATTTGCCGCGAGGCTCCGCGCCGGGCGGAGTCATGATCCACGTGTGGCGGTTCGCCAGAGAGTGCAGCGACCGGTCGCGGTCCCCCGACCTGGACGTCCAGCGCGGGCGTCCAGCGCGGGCGTCCGCGGCATCCGCACCTGGCGAGCGTCCACGGGAAGGGTGCGCTGTGGGTACACAATCCGCGGAGACAACGGACGCACGAGCCGGCGAGGCCCCCAAGCAACGGGCAAGCACGCAGGATCAGGTCGATGCGGTGCCGGCGCCCGGCCAGTGCACTCTGAGTGAACTACTGGCAGTTCTCGACCTCGGCGGGGATGTTCCGCCGGTGCCGGCCCGATGCCTGCCCAGCACACACGGCGGCGTCCTCGGGGCGCAGCTGCTCGGCCAGCAGATCGTTCTCGCCGAGCGCATGACCCCCAACAAGATCACGCACAGCCTGCAAACGGTGTTCATGCGCCCCGGCGACTGCCGCCAACCGGTCTGGATCGACGTCGAGCGGCTGGCCCACGGGCGGTCGATCGACTCCCTGGCCCTGACCTTCCGGCAGGACTCGTTGCAGATCTGCCGGGCGGACGTGATGCTCCGTTCCCCGGAGCCGGACTTCCTGCGCCTGCGCTCCACCGAGTCCGACTTCCTCGGCCCGCAGCACGCCAGCCCCCTTGACCGTCCGATGATGCCCTGGGAAGTTCGGGTGCTTCCCCGAGCGGACACCCATCAGCTGGACCAATGGCAGCGCATCCCCGAGGCGCCGGAGGACCGGTCCCTGTGGAGGGCGTTCATCGCGCACAGCTGCGAGTTGCTGCCGCTGTCCGACCTGCTGGCCGTCACCGGCCTGACCCCCACCAAGCGCCTGGCAGTCGCTGTCCTATCGCAGAATGTGACCTTCTACGACGACCTGGACGTCCGGGACTGGCATCTGTTCCGGGTGCGTACCCTGCACGCGGGCCACGGCCGGGCGATCGGTCGCGTCGAGGTCTTCGGCCCGGACGGGGAGCTACGCGCGGGCAGTGAGCTCGTCGGGCTGCTGCGCGGATCCGCGATCTGATGTCCGCACGGCTGATAGAAATGGATCAGATCTCCGCGAGTGCCTGGTCCTCGTCATCCGAGGCCCCGGACGCGGTCTTCTCCGTCGCGCCGAGGGGCGGCTCCGGCTCGGGCCGCCGGACACGGGGCAGCAGCAGCGCGGCCAGGATCCCGACCGCGAGGACGCAGCCGCCGATGAACAGCCCGAGGGAGTAGCCGGAGGCCAGCGCGTCAAGCCGCGCGGCCCCGTGCCTGAGGCGGCCGTCGGTATGCCTGGTCGCGATCGTCGACACCGCGGCGAGGCCGATCGCCGCGCCGATCTGGCGGCTGGTGTTGATCAGACCCGACGCGAGGCCCGCCAGGCGCATCGGCACGCCCGCCGTGGCCGCAGCGACCATCGCGACCATGATAGACCCCACCCCCAGCCCGACGATCAGGACCGGGCCGAACACGTGCACCCAGTACGAGCCGTCCCGGGTGATCGTCGACATCCAGAGCAGACCCGCCGTTCCGCTCACGAGACCGAACACGATGATCGGCCGCGGACCGAGCCGCCCGATCATCCGGGTGACAATCCGCGAGGCAACGATGATCATGAGCGGCATCGGGAGCATGGCCACCCCGGCGCGCAGCGGGCTGTAACCCTGAACCTGCTGGAGGAAGAGGGTAAGGAAAAAGAAGATCGTGAACATAGCGGCGCCGAGGAAGGCTGCGACCGAGTTCGCCGCGGCGAGCCCGGGGTAGCGGAAGACGCTCAGCGGCACCAGCGGGGCGGGGGTCGTGACCTCGACGGCCACGAACGCGGCAAGAAGCACTACCGCCCCGGCCAGCATCCCGAGTGTGACCGGGGACGTCCAGGAGGAACTCTCGGTGCGGACGATGACGTAGACCGACAGCACCAGACCCCCGGTAACGGTCACCGTGCCGGGAATGTCGAGATCACGCAGCCGGCTCAGTTGGCCCCGCGACTCGACGAGCACGAGCCGGGCGGCCACGAGGAGCGCCACGCCGATCGGCACGTTGACGAACAGCACCCACCGCCAGTTCGCGACCTCGGTCAGCGCACCGCCGACGATCGCGCCAAGCGCCCCGCCGCTGGCCGCGGTGGCGCCCCACGCGCCCAACGCCCGGGTCCGCTCCCGCCCCTCGGCGAAGGAGGTCATCAACAGGGTCAGCGTCGCCGGGGCGAGCACGGCCCCGCCCAGCCCCTGCACGGCCCGGGCGACGATGAGCTGCGCCTCGGTCCGCGCAAAACCACCGCCGAGGCTCGCCAGGGTGAACAGCGCCAGCCCGGCCACGAACACCCGGCGGCGACCGAACAGATCCGCCGCCCGGCCGCCGAAGAGCAGCAGACCCGCGAACGCGATCGTATAGGCGTTGACCACCCACTGCAGGCCGCTCGCCGTCATCCCGAGATCGGTCTGCATCGACGGCAGCGCGACGTTCACGATCGAAATGTCCAGAACGACCATGAACTGGGCCAGGCAGCAGACGGCCAGCACGGCCCAGCCCGGAATCCGCCGGCCCGGCGGTGCGCCACCTTCCGGCGAGGCGCCCGCCCCGGTACCGGCGGTCCTGCCGACCACGGCACCACCCTCACCCGAACCACCCTCGTCCGAATCTGCCCTCACCCGAATACCTCCAAGCTCCAGCCTTCGTACAGCTCCAGCCTTCGTACACCGTACGAACGCTGGGCCAACCCTACGCCGTACGATGTACCAACGCCAAAATGGCAGCCCGTGCCTCCTGCCAGGAGGCGTCCTGCCAGGAGGTGAGTGGCGATGGCGGCGCCGCCGAGTGCGGCCCCGGGGCGGCCCCCGGGGAAGCCGATGGCACGGGTGTCCACCCCACCGGGATGCCGGACGCCCCTGAGCGGTGAACGGCTGGCCCTGGCCGCGATGGAGATCGCCGACGCGGAGGGGCTCGCGGCGGTGTCGATGCGGCGGATCGCCGCACATCTGGGCGTCGGGACGATGACGCTTTACCACCACGTCCGGGACAAGGACGAACTGACCGGCCTGATGTGGGACGCGTTCCTGGCCGGGCATCTGCTGGACGAGATTCCCGAGGACTGGCGGGACGGCCTCACCCAGATCGCCCGGCGCGCGAGGCGGTCCTTCCAGGAACATCCCTGGGCCCTTCGGATCGGCATCCGCCGGGGTTTCGGTCCCAACAAGCTGCGGCACATCGAGCAGTGCCTGACCGTCGCCTCGAAGATCACCGATGATCCGCAGGACCAGCTGCGCATCATCCACTCGCTTAATGATCTGGTGGTCGGCTGCACGCTGCGCGAACTCGGCGACCGAGAGGATTTCGACCGCCGACGGCCTCCGGCGGCCGACGCCCAGAATCGCCCCGGTGTCCCGACGGCGCAACCGGTTTTCTCCGTCCAGGTCCTTGACGCCCAGGTCCTCAACCGCGCGCAGAGCGCCGAGGACGCACAGACCGCCGAGAAGGAGTACCCACGGCTGCGCGCCATCGCCGCCCTCGGCTGCGGATACACGGCGCCGCGCTTCGAGCAGGCGCTGAAATGGCTTCTCGACGGGATCGCCGTCGCGTACGCGCCGGAGCCGCCAACCGACCAATGATCGGTCGGCCGGGACGTAGCCGACCGGGGAACAGCCGGGCGATGTTCCGCCGACGATGATCACTGCGCTCGTGCCCCGTGCCCGCCGACGTCACGGCGGATGCCGAATTCGCTGCGGATGCGAAGAAGGGCGAAGAAGGAGGCGTAGCGGTCTTCACGGACACGACTGGAGTAGCTACCGTCGGAGAGAATAAACGCCGCTGACCGTCCACGAGCCGCATTCGGGGCATTATCACCATGACCGCTCGGCTACCTCGTCACGTCGCGCCGCTCGCCGTTGGCGAGCCCACCTCACTCGGGCCCTACCAGCTGCTCGGTCGGCTGGACGCCGGCATCACCGGCATCGTCTATCTGAGCCGTGCGGTCGGAGGCGCGCAGGTCGCGGTCCGCGCGCTGCACCCGGGCGACGCCCTGCGCGCGGACATGCGGGCCCGGTTCGCGGCGGCGATCGACCGCGCTCGCGTGCTGGCCGGGGCACACACCTGCGGCGTGCTCGACGCCGCGCCCGCCGCCGAGCGGCCCTACATGGTCACGGAGTTCGTCGGGGGCCCGACCCTGGCCCGCGAGCTCACCGAACGCGGACCGCTGTCCTCGGACGAGATCGACCGCCTTGCCCGGACCCTGTTGGAGACCATCGATGCGGCGCACCGCACGGTCGGCGCACTCGGCGACCTGACGGCAACGGATGTCGTGCTCTCCGTTACCGGGCCGCGGCTGGTAGACCTGGGTGTCGCGGCGGCCCTGCGGCCACTGCTGCTGTCCCCCGCGGCCGGCTCGGCCGGCGGGACGGCGCCCGGGACGCCGCACATCGTCGCCGGGCGCTCCGGCCACCTGTGGCCTCCCCCCAGCAGCCCCGGCTATGTGCCCGGCTATGGCTACGGTCCCGCGGCGGGTGGCTGGGAGGGCCCCGCCGCTGACATCGTCGCGTGGGCCGGGATCGTCGATCTGGCCGCGACGGGAAAGCCCAGCGGGTCTGTCGAACCCGCGGCCCGGGCCGGACGACGCCGCGCCGACCGGTCGGAGCACACGGCTCCCATCGGCGAGGGGGTGCGGCGAGCGCTCGCCCGTGTGCGACAGGCCGATGGGGCCTCTCTGCCCGATACCACCGAACTGCTGGCGCTGCTCGCCGGATCGAAGCCGCGGTCGACCCGAGCGGCGTGGGGCCGTGGCCGACAGGCCGCCACGGCTCACGGCGGGCGGGCGGGCGCCGCGACGACAGGCGCGGATCCGCGGCCTGAGCCTACCGATCCTCGACCACCGACCCGGACGGCTCCCCCCGGAAAGGCTCCCCTCAGGACGGCCACGGGCGGGCGGCACAGCACCGGTCGGCGGGCACCGAGCCCCACCGGGAGTGTCCCGGACCCGATGGCCGCCCGGGCGCTGCCGCCGCTCCCGACACTGCCGCCGCCCCCGACACTGCCGCCGCCCCCGACACTGCCGCCGACCCCGACCCCGACACTGCCACCGCCCCCGACACTGCCCCCGACCCCGACACTGCCACCGCCGGAGCGCCGGGAGGCCTCCCCGCGTCCGGATTCCGGGCGAGCGGACTCCGGGCGAGCGGCATCGGTGAGATCCACATCAGCGAGGCGGGCGGCCGAGCCACGGGTGGAACGCCTGCCGGCGGACCCGCTCGTTCGTGCTCGCCGGTCCCGGATGCGCCCGGTCGCCGCATTCGCGGTGGCCGCGGTGGCCGCTGTGGCCGCCGCAGCCACCGCTGCGGGGCTCAACTCCTCGCCCGACGACGTGACCACGGGTGCGCGTGCTCCGTTGCACGAGTCACAGCCGGACGACGGCGGCACCGTGGACACTCCGAGCAGCGGCCGGTCCGGATCCCGCGAGGGCCGCCCGCCCGTGCGGACACCAGCCGCCCCCCGGCCCGCCGCGTCAGGCAGCCCCGCCACGGAGGAGCTCGCCGTGGACGAACCCGGCTCAGGTGGGCCCAGCGCCCCCGGCGGCGGATCCGTCCTCGGCCCGACCGAAGAGGAACAGCAGAACGACCTGGCGGCGGAGGACTTCGCTCTGAACACCCTGCGCCTCGCGGCGGGTGGCAGGTCCGCGCCGCCCGGGCGCTCCTCCGGCGGCCCGGCGTCGGCGGCCTCCCCGCCTGCGCACCAGGCACCGCCCGTTCTCGCCGCCGCCCCGCCGGTGCCGACCAGGCCGTCCGCAGCGGCGGCAGGAGTGGCCGCCGGGCCGATCGAGGCCAGGACCCCGACCACCCGCACCCCGACCACCGGCACCCCGGCCACCGGTGGCCGGACCACCCGCGCGGCAACGACCGCCAGCGCAGCTTCCGTGACGTCCACGGCGACCAAGCCCCCGACCCGGCCGGCAACGACCCGGCCGGCAACGACCCGGCCACCGGCCACGACGGCTCCGGCCAGGAGGAGTCTCGCCCCGGTGCAGGTGGACGTCGTGACGTTGGCCCCGCGGTAGCCCAGGCCCCGCGGCGACCTCCGCCGGTTACCGCTGTCGTTCGCCCGAGCCGGCGACGGAGGTCGCCCCCGCCCGTACGGCACCGTCGGGCCAGATGATCTGGAGGGGTTTGCGTCGCCAGCGCGCGTAGGAGACGACGTCCGCCGTCCCCCCGAAGCCACGCGCCGGCAGACCGTCCCACACCGCGAGAACCCGGTCGGATGCGTCGACCAGAAGGCGGCTCGCCGACATCAGGCTGGGCAGATCGGGCTTCGCCCGGTCCTGGCTGCGTATCTCGGTGGCGCGGCCGAGCAGCCGGTCGTAGTTGCGCCGATGCGTAGCGGGTTGAAAGTCCCGGTAACCGGCCGCGGGTATCATGACGATGAGCCGGCCCCCAAGTTCGAGGACCACGTCGGCGAAGATGGTGTCTGCTCCCTCGGCCAGGCAGCTGATCCCGGTCAACCCGGCCGCGGCGAGAGGCGCCAGCACCCGGCGCATCTCGCCGGCCGTGTATTCGGCTTGCCCGCCGGAGAGCCCGCGGTGACCCGTCACCCCGATGACGACCATGCCGTTGTCACCCCGTCCGGCGGTGACGACGGAAACAGCGGTGACCATCGCGCGATGCAGCGCCCGATGCGGACCGCGACGGCCAGGGTCGGCGTCGAGAGAACACCGGGCGAATGTACCCAAGGGGATCCGGGGCCAGGGCGGTTCGTCACCGGATCGGGCCTGTCACGGGGCTGTGGCGGGGGTCGCCTGGCTCCTGCATCCGACCGCATTCCGACCCGCGGGCGTGCGGGCGTGGAACGCTAGAACCTGAAGTCGAGATGAGGTCAACCGTGCGAAGGTGAGGATGCGCGCCTACGGTCAGCGGCTGGCCGACCCGTACCAGGCCGGACGGGTGTTAGTGAGCCAGGCGGGGACCAGTCGGCGCAGGTCGGCGGGCCTTAGTTCCAGGTCGAGCAGGCTCCCAAGGGACACCGAGACGATGTCGAGATCATTCAGCCTGCTCCCGAAGTCGGCGCCCCACGACCGGTCAGCGGCGAAGACGACGTCGAGCACCCCCGTCCGCCCACCGCGTTCGATCGAGATGCTCTCGATGCCGCCCACGAACGTCAGGTAGTCCAGTTCGATACCGGCCTGCTCGTTCAGCAGCCGGCGCAGCGCCGCCTGCACGGTCTCCCCCGGCTCAACCCGGCCTCCCGGCAAGTGGAACGACTTCTGGCCACGCTCGTTGGCGAGCAGCACCCGATCACCCGCCACGAGCAGCGCGCGCGCGTTGATCCGCACGGGGCCGGCGACCGGGTCACCGTAGGACGTGGTGGCGGTCGGTTTGGAAGCGAGCGGTGTCACGGGTGCTCCAGGAGTGGCGAGTCGGGCAGGGGGCGAGTCGGGCCGAGAAGGGCAACCTCCGCATCGTGCCCCGCCGGACCGGATCGTGATGCGCCAACCGGTCATCCGGCCGACATCGGGTCGGTCGAGGACACGGTCCCGTCAATCCGACCACCTCGCCGCCCGACCCGCAGGAGCGGATATTTCTCTGTGATTTCTCCGTAATTTCGGATCATGCGTCGCAGCTCCCCCGAAGATGCGGGTACGATCACCCCATGCCGAGATTCCGGATCAGCGAGGCCGCCGCGCTGCTCGGTGTCAGCGACGACACCATCCGCCGGTGGGCGGACAGCGGCCGACTGCCAACCGTCCTGGACGACGCCGGCCGCCGGGCGATCGAAGGCGGCACCCTGGCCGGATTCGCCAAGGATCTGGCGACCGAGCAGACCGCCGCCCAGACGCCGGTCGTCGCCGAATCCGCGCGTAACCGCTTCCCCGGGATTATCACCCGCGTGGTGCGCGACACGGTGATGGCCCAGGTCGAGATCCAGGCCGGCCCGCATCGCCTGGTCTCGCTCATGAGCCGGGAGGCCGCCGACGAACTCGGGCTGGAAGCCGGCGTCCTCGCGGTCGGCGCGGTGAAGTCGACCAACGTCGTCATCGAGCTTCCCGAGCGTCGTTGACCCCGATCAGCGAGAAGGGCCTGCCCGCCGTGTCGACCCGCGGCGGTTCGCTCCTTCGAGGGGGTCAGCCGGAGCAACGGGCCGTCGGCCCGCACGGCCGGTTCGGCCCGCGCGGCCGGTTCGGCCCGCGCGATCGGGCACCCCGGCCGGGTGACCCGCGGACCGGCGGACATCCACGCCGCACGGTTCGCCGGGAAACGCGCCGCCGGATGTCCTGGGCGCTGCTGGTGCCGGCCGGGATCGCTGGCCTGTTCCTGCTCCTGCCGCTCGTCGGCCTGCTCGTCCGCGCTCCCTGGTCCGCCCTGCCCGATCTGCTCACCGAGATCGCGGTCCGGCAGGCCCTCCTCCTGTCGGTGGAGACGGCCACCGCCACGACCGTGCTGTCGCTGCTGTTCGGTGTCCCCCTGGCCTGGCTGCTGGCCCGCACGCGTTTTCCCGGCCGGTCTCTGCTGCGCGCCCTGGTCACCCTCCCGCTCGTGCTGCCGCCAGTGGTCGGCGGCGTGGCCCTACTTCTGGTACTGGGTCGGCGCGGCATCGTCGGCCAGTACCTCGATGGCTGGTTCGGCATCACCATCCCGTTCACCAGCGTCGGCGTGGTGATCGCGCAGACCTTCGTGGCCATGCCGTTCCTCGTCGTGTCCGTCGAGGGCGCGCTGAACAGCGCCGATCGGCGGTTCGAGGACGCCGCCGCCACCCTCGGCGCCGGGCCGTGGATGACGTTTCGCCGAGTCACCATGCCGATGACGGCGCCGGCGGTGGCCGCCGGCGCGGCGCTGTGCTGGGCCCGCGCCCTCGGCGAGTTCGGGGCCACGATCACGTTCGCCGGCAACTTCCCCGGGACCACCCGGACCACGCCGCTCGCGGTCTACCTGGCGCTGGAGACGGACTCGGACACCGCCATCGCGCTGTCACTCGTACTGCTCGCGGTCTGCGTCGGGGTTCTGGTGGCGCTGCGGGGCCGGTGGTTCCCCGGCACCCGGCGAATTTTACGCAACCGGGGAACGCGTGACGGCGCCCCCGATGCGCTCGAGCGGAGCATCCCGTGAACACAGGGCGTCCCGTGAACACCGTCACCGGAGATTCGGCGCGGGCGGCGCCCTCCGCCCCCGGCCTGGATCCGGCGTCAGACGGGCTCAGCGCGCTGATGACGGTGCGACGGGGCCAGTTCGTGCTCGACGTCGAGGTCAGCGTGGCACGGGGGGAGACGGTCGCCGTCCTCGGCCGCAGCGGGGCGGGCAAGAGCACGCTGCTGCGGGCCCTGGCCGGTCTCCTCCCGCTCGACGAGGGCCGGATCACCCTCGCCGGCGAGGTTCTCGACGACCCGGCCGAGCACCGCTTCGTCCCGTCCGAACAGCGGCCGGTCGGCATGGTCTTCCAGGACTACCTGCTGTTCCCACACCTGCGGGCCCGCGACAACATCGCCTTCGGCCTGCGGGCCCGCCTCGGTCAGGGGCGGCGGCACGCCCGGGCGTCCGCGGACACCTGGCTGGAACGGTTCGGGATCGGCCATCTCGGCGACCGGCGACCGGATGCCCTGTCCGGCGGCCAGGGGCAACGGGTGGCGCTCGCGCGGGCGCTGGCATCAGGGCCCGGACTGCTGCTGCTCGACGAACCGCTCGCCGCGCTCGACACCGCGACCCGCCGCGAGGTCAGGTCCTTCCTGCATAATGTGCTACCGACGCTGGCGGCTCCGGTGCTCATCGTCACGCACGATCCCACGGACGCCGAGGTTCTCGCCGACCGCATCCTCGCCCTCGATGCGGGGCGGGTCGTCGACCAGGCCTGATCCGGTCCGCTCCGCCGGCCCCGCCGCATGCCTCCCCGTCGCGGTGACGGATCTCGGCATCCGGACCCGGGTAGACGAAGCTGACGTGCCCCGTGCCGGACCAGCGGACCGCAAACGGCGGATCCCCCGCCACCGAGCGCACCTCGAAGATCTCGCCGAGTCGATCCGGCTGCCGGGTGGTGTGACGGTGGACCACCAGAGTGTCGCCCGGGTGGGCACGCATCGCCCGGCGTCGCGCGGAGGGCAGGTCAGTACCCGGTCAGGCGCGACCGGGATGGCCGGCCAACGCCAGGTGATCGACGAACCAGTCACGCGCGAGCGCGGCCGCCTGCTCCAGGGCACCCGGCTCGGCGAACAGGTGCGTGGCGCCCGGGACGATCGCCAGCCGGTTCTCGCAGCCCAGCAGTCGGGCCTGGGCCTGCCGGTTCAGCTCGAGGACCAGATCGTCCCGCGCACCGACGATGAGCAACGTCGGGGCGCGTACCGCGGTCAGCTGCGCCGCGGCCAGGTCCGGTCGGCCGCCCCGCGACACGACGGCCGCGACGGGGAACCCCCCTTCCGCGGCGGCCCGCAGCGCCGCGGCGGCGCCGGTGCTGGCGCCGAAGTAACCAATGGGGAGGGTAGCCGTGACCGGTTGGCCGCGCAGCCAACCGGTCACATCGATCAGCCGCCGGGCAAGCAGCCTGATGTCGAACACGTTCGCCCGGTCACGCTCCTCGTCCGGGGTGAGCAGGTCGAACAGCAGGGTCGCGAGCCCCGCGGCACTGAGGTCGCGGGCCACGAACTGGTTACGTGGGCTGTGCCGACTGCTGCCGCTGCCGTGGGCGAAGACGACCACTCCCCGGGACGGGTCGGGCACGGTGATCCGACCAGCGAGCCGCACTCGACCGACGGGGATGTCGACCTCGACGTCGCCGCCGGACGGGTCGGCTACCGCGCCGCCGACCGGCATCGTCAGCGCGGCCCGGCGCAGCAGGTCGACGACCTCCTCGTCCGGTGTCTGGGAGAAGTCCGCGTAGAACTCGCCGATACCGAAGAAGGCGTCGGGCGTCTGGACGCAGACCACCTCGTCTGCCTGCCGGCGCAGCCAGCCGATCCGGTCACGGGGGGCAACGGGGGTCGCCAGCACCACGTGGGTGGCTCCCTGGGCCCGCACGACCTGGCACGCGGCAGAGGCCGTCGAGCCGGTCGCGATCCCGTCGTCCACCACGACCACCGTCCGCCCGGCGAGCGGGATCCTTGGCCGGCCGTTCCGGAACCGCCGGGTCCGACGATCAAGCTCCACCAACTCGCGCGCCTGAACCGCGGCGAACTCCTCCGGCCCCACGTTGGCCAGCCGCCGGGCCTCCTCGTTGACGACCCGCACCCCACCCTCGGCGATCGCCCCCATCGCGAGCTCAGGCTGGAAGGGGACACCGAGCTTGCGGACGAGGATGACGTCCAGCGGGGCCTCCAGCGCCCGCGCCACCTCGAACGCGACGGGAATGCCCCCGCGGGGCAGCCCGGCGACAACGACATCACGACCGCGTAGATGCGCCAGCCGCTGCCCGAGCTGCCGGCCGGCCTCCTCCCGATTATCGAAGATCACGACAACCTCCTCGTGCCGGCCGGGCGGACTCCTCGTGCTCGCCGTCCGGACCGGACATCGTCCTGTGGTTGTCGTTCCCCGGTAGTCGCCGGGATACCGACCCACACCGTCTCGGGGCACCTGCCCCGAGACGAGCGATACACGGCGTGCGGCGCGCGGCGCGCGGCGCGTGGCGCGTGGTTCGCGGCGCGTGGTTCGCGGCGTGCGGCGTGCGGCGTGCGGCGTGAAGATCGTCAAGGCACTCCGGACAGCCGGAATCACCGTGTCCGCATGGGCCTGAACCGATCTCCGGCGGCCACTTGCGCTCCGACGCCCGGCCGGGCTGCCGTGCATAATAAAGATGTGACGCTCCGTTGGCAGCCCGGCTCCACCCCTCACTGGGCGTGGCGAGAGGTCTGTTGTCCAGGGCGCTGTCGGTGTTGTCCCAGCCCTCGCGTCCACTGAGCCTCGCCGCACGCGCGACGAGCACATCGGTCCTGTAATTCTGGGACCGTTCTGGGCGCGAGGGGCCTCGGAGCTCGGCGCCAGACCTGAACGGATGATCTTTTTGCTCCCGGTGGGAGCAGCTATCGATCATCCGTATTCCCGGACTCCCGTCCTGCCCCGGCCGGTTCGTTCACCGGAGTGCTCCGTGTGCGCTCCCCGGATAACCGGCTGAGCTGTGCGCTCCGCCGGATGAGCCAGGTCGCGCCGTCTCCGTCTTCTCCCGTCACACGCCAGCCCGCTGCCCGCCCCGGTCACCTGTGGCCGCGCCGCCAGGGCCAGCCGGGCTGATCCGGCCCTGGCGGCTGGTCCGGTCCTGGCGGCTGGTCCGGTCCCGACCGGCCGATCCCCCGATGGGGCTTCCCAGACCAGCGCAACTACTGCGTAATCATCACGTAATCACTGTGTAGCTATCGAGAACTATCAGGAAGGCAGCGTTCGCTGTGACCTTCGAGTCGTGGATGGCCCGGTTGCGGAGCGAGGGATACCTCGTCTGCTCGGGGAGCTCCCCGGTGCCCGTCGAGGTACGAGGTGTTCGTCCCGACGGGGTCGGTCTGCTGTTCCGTTGCCGGGGAACGGCGATCCGGCTCGCCCTGTACCGGCCCGGACGGGCGGTATGGCAGATAGCCGTCCGCGACAAGGCGTGGTGCCCGGAGGAGTCCCTGCAGCTGTGGACGCACCACCCGCTCGGCACGCCGGATGTTCCGACCGACGCCCGGCTGGCCTTCCCCCGAGGCACCGAGCCGGACCAGGAGCTCGTCATCGACGGCGCTCGGGTGTGGGGATGGTGCGGCCATGAGGCGGGGCTGCTCCGGCCAGCCGCCGCGGCCCCCCTGTTCGACCGGTTGATGGCCACCGTCGCGAGGTCCGGCGGGGCGCGGTCCGGCCTCGCCCTGTCGGACCGCATCCAGCCAGATCTCACCCGGGAGGTCGCCGTGCCGGCCGCCCGATCGAGGGCTCGGGGCAAGGAGGGCATCAGCATCAGCATCAGCTGACGGCCGGCCGGAGGTGGCGATCCATCCGAACCGGGTGGTCGTCACATGGGCTACGCGGTCCTGTAAGCTTCAGATGCTTCCAGGGGGTGTAGCTCAGCCTGGTAGAGCGCCTCCCTCGCACGGAGGAGGCCAGGGGTTCGAGTCCCCTCACCTCCACCAATGTAGGCATTGCGCGAACCGCTCCCTTCGGGGGCGTTGTGGCTGGTAGGACAGCTGCGGCGCCCCTGTGGGGGGCGGGGGACGTGGCTGGTTGGGTCAGCTTCGGCTGGCTGATGTCTCCAGTGTCTACGTTGGTGACGTCCCTTGGAGCGTCGGGTCCGAGGACCTTGAAGATCGGTGTGAGCCGGTCGGGTCCGGTGATCTTTACTTCGGCGACCAAGGCTTCGATGAGAGCCTTGCGTCCGAGGTCGTCGCCTGTCTCGATAATCGTTTCGATGTGCCGGGTGACTGCGCGAAGGCTGGAACGGGCCGGCATAACGGGTTCGTGGTCGATCTCTTCGGTGAGTTCGGCCTGCCGTTGGCGGAGCTGCTTCTGCTTGGTGCGTAGTGCTTCGAGGCGTGTGGCGAGGGTCTCGTCGTCGAGGGTACCGCGCTCGAACGCCCCAAGATAACGGTCGATGGCCTGGTCTGTCAGGGTGAGTTCCGTCTCAATGGTGCTGAGTTCGGCCGTGTGTTCGGATCGGGCGTCGCGGTGGCTGCGCTGGGCTTTGAGGACGGCGTCGGCGATGAGCTGCTGGTGGTCGCGGTAGAAGCCGGCAAGAGCGGTGAGTACGGCGTAGTCGACGGCGTCGGCGTCGAGGCGGGGGGCGTCGCATTCGTGGCGGTTGTAGCGGTTGCGGGTGTGGCAGGTGTAGTAGCGGTAGGTGTGGTTGCGGCCGGTCGCGCGGGTGCCGATGAGGGCTGTGCCGCACTGGGGGCAGCGCATCCGGCCGGTGAGGTAGTAGTCGGAGGGGTTGGAGGCCCGGCGTGAGGTCTCCTCGCTGCGTTCGGTGAGGATCTTCTGAGCGGCGTCGAACGTCTCCTCGTCGATGATCGGTTCGTGGGTGCCTTCGACGGTGATCTCGCGGAAGGTCAGTTCACCCAGATAGGCTCTGTTGTCGAGCATGCGCAGGATCTTGTGGCCGGACCAGGGGCCGCCGACGGTGGTACGCAGGCCGCGGTTGTTCAGGACGCTCGCGATGGCTCTGGTTCCGAGGCGGTCGCGGACGTACAGGTCGAAGATCAGCCGGACGATCGTGGCTTCGGCGACATCGATGATGAGCTTTTTGGCGATCTTGTCGACCTGGTAGCCGAACGGGCGCCGTCCGCCTTTCCACAGACCCTTGGCGGCCTTGCGTTCCATCCCGGCGATGACCCGGTCGATGATCATATCGCGCTCGAACTGCGCGAACATCGCCAGTATCTGGAGAAGCATGCGGCCGATGGGAGTGGCGGTGTCGAACGGCTCCGTGGCCGAGCGGAACACGACCCCGGCCTGTTCGAGTTCTTCGAGGAGATCGACAGTGTCGCGCAGGCTGCGGGAGAGCCGATCGACGCGGTAGACGAGCAGGACGTCGATGAGCCCGTTGCGGGCGGCGGCCAGGGCCCGCTGGAGGTCCTTGCGTTCGGTGGTGGCGCCGGAGGCGTCGTCGGCGAACCGCAGGGCGACGATCCAGTTGGGTTGGGAGTCGACGTAGGAGCGCAGCCGTTCTTCCTGGGCCTCGATCGTGTAGGGCTGGTTCTCGTCGTCAGTGGAGCGACGCAGGTAGATCCCGACCCGGACGATCTCGGGTTGCGCGGCGACGGCCTGCTTGGTGCGTTTCGCGGTAGTACGGCGCGCAGTCGAGCGCGGCATGGTGAGGTACCCTTCCTTCCCGAATGGGGTGTGCTGAGACGCCAGGGCTCCGGCACGTTCGCGTTATGACCGGCTCGTCCGCGCGCCGACGGGACGGCCTGGATGTCCGTATCGTCAGGGAAAGCCGTGCAGGTCGAGCGCGGCGGTGGCGGTCTTGCAGGCCCGGCGCCCGGCCGGAACGTAGCGGTGGCCCGCGGCGCGGACCGCGTGCGCGACAGTGGCGCGGAAGATCGCGAGGTTGACCGGGCCGCGGCGGGTCCGGCTCCGGCTCGCGTCCTCACCGAAAGTGACGTCACGGACGTGGTGCTGACGGTTCTCGATGATCCACTGGCCGCGGGCGGCGTCGGCGAGGAACCCGGCCGAGGCCTGCTCGAAGGCCAGATCCGTGATGCCGTAGACCGTCTCCCGGCTGGGTTTCCTGCCCTTCTCCCGGCGCCAGCGCTGGATCCGGACGGCCTGGCGGGCGTGCGGGAACTCGGCGTGCTCGACGGTCGCGGCCTTCAGCGTGCGGGTCTCGTCACGGCCGTGGCCATGGTCGTGGGTGGTGTCGGCGACCGGGACGTCCGCCCACGGCAACGCGGCCAGGAACGCGCGCAGCGTTGGCTGGTTGCCCTTCACGACCGCAAGGTAATGGGCCTTCTTGTCGGTGACCAGCCAGTCGAGATGGTCGCGCACGGTATGCAGAGCGTCGAAGGTCAACAGGTCGCAGGCAAGGTCGAGGGGCTCGAGGACAGGGCGGAACGCCTTCGTCTCATTGCTCTTCGAGTCCACCTCGTGCTGGTTGACCAGCCGGCCGGTCGCCTGGTCGGCGACCCCGACCAGTTGGACCTGCCGCCCGTCGGCGCGCTTCGCGCCGCGGCTGGTCTTCCCATCCAGTGCGTAGACCGCCCGCACCGCTTCTCCCGCCGCCTCGGGTGACGCCGGCTTCGGCGGGGCCGGGTCGGCCAGCGGCGGATCGAGCAGTGCGCGGGCGAGCCGCGCGTCGTCGGTGTCGTTGAGGAACCGGCGGATCGTCGACTCGCTCGGCAGCCGGTAGCCGTCAAACGGGTCGTACGGCAGCCGCAGCCGGCGCCGTTCCTCCTCCGTGGTGCCGGCGAGCCATTCGATCACGGCGGTGACCCGGTCATGGCCCGCCGCGGTCAGCGCGCACAGCCACACCGCCGCCAGCACCGCCAGCGGGTAGACCCGCCCACGTCGGCCCCGGTGCTCGCCCATCGCGTGCAGCCGCTGCCAGATTCCCTCACGCGACACCGCGCCGGCTCCCACCACACCGGCCGCGTCACGCGACAATGCCCCCACAGGCACGTGCGCTCCCGGACCACGAAGACGTTAGACACCTCCGTGATCTACAGGCGCCGTGCCTGTCTTCTTCTCAGCGACGCGTGACCTGGCCGTGTCCGCCCGCCGACCCCCGCGCCCGCCCGATCAGGGCATACCGGGACCCCACCAGCCAACTCCGGGCGGACCGGGACCTCAGCTGACAGAACCGGCCAGGGCACCGCCCAGCAGGCCAGAACAACGAACACCTGGATCGATCACGCGATCAGCGCCACCCAGGACGCACGGCCACGATCACACCAAAGCGCGAACGTGCCGGAGCCCTGCTGGCTCTGGTCCGCCTGTCCGAGCAAAGCCAGGATTACAGGTGTCGCTGTCGCGCTGCCCCGGTTGGCCAGATGACCTGGACGGCGCGGTCGTTTGCTTGGGCACGAGCGACGACGGCGGCTGTGCCACCCTGGTCGGCGGCGGCCTGGCCGTCCCAGACCGCGATGAGTAGATCGACGGTGTCGAGGAGCGCCTCGTTCGCCGCCTCGTACGCGGCCCGATCGGAGACCTCGTGCGGCAGGACCCGCACGGTGGCAGCCCGGCGGACGAGGTCGTCGAACAGAGGGGCGTGGTCGGGTTTGACCTTCCTTGCGCGGTAGTCGGCGGCAGGGATGATCACTTCGAGTGTGCCGCCGATGTCCAGGACGACGTCGGCGAAGATGCTGTCGGAGCCGGCCGCGATGCAGCTGACGCCGGTCAGGTCTGGCGCGTACGGCATGAGAGCCGCGGTGAGAGCGGCCCGGACGAGGGGGACGGTCGCGGGGGTGAGGTCCATGTGGCCGGTGACGCCGATGCGGGTCAAGTCCTGACCTTCCTCACGTTTCATATCCGGGCCGCCGTGTCTTCGGCGCGAAGCATGGGTTTGATCCTCCCGCACAGCTCGGCGATGGGGCGGGCGGATGTCCTGGTCTCGGCGTGCCGGTAGAACTGGCCGAGTTTGACCCGGACGCGGCTGGACCGGGTCTGCTCGACCGTCGTCACGGCGGCGTGACCCAGCCGTGCTGCTTCGTCGAACTCGCCCTGCACCAGTCTGATCTCGGCGTGCCCGAGCTGATCAAGAGCGGTACTGCGGACGCTGCCGACGCCCCGAGCCCGGACGGCCTGGCTCAACCAGGTGGCTGCCTCGTCGGCATACTCGGGCGCCTGGTGCGCGACGTCGAGGAGACGACCTCCGGTGACGCCGGCCAGTTCCGCCTGGTCGAAGTAGGAGATCCAGTGCGGTTCAACGCCCGGGTCGACGTCGCGGAGAGCGTCCTGCGCCCGGCCTGTCACGCGCCGGAAGGCGGAGAGTCGACCTTGCTGGGCGTAGGCCCATGCCTCGCGCGTGAACAGCATCGCACGCACCGCCGGAGTCGCCCGAGCACCAGCGACGTCCTGCGCGAGGCGGACGAGCTCAAGTCCTTCGGTCGTCCGGCCGAGATAGAACTGCTGCCGCGCCATGCCAGCGAGGATGTTCGCGCAGAACACAGGATCGTCAGCCGCCTTGGCCGATCGAAGAGCGAGCAGGTAATAACGCTGAGCGATCCCCCCCTGGCCCCGAGTCCCAGGACATCGTCGCGGCGGTCTCAGCAAGATCGGCCATCACGCCGTGCAGCCGCCGGGTCAGATTCTGCGGATGCGAGAAGTCGCGAAGCTCATCCGCGATCTCAGCGAGCTGACCCACGACCGCTTTCCGTCGAAGGCCACCGCCGAACTGGTTGTCCCAGGCCCGAAAGGTTCGCGCGGCCAGCTCGATCTGCTCGATCTCCTCATCGCCGACGCCTGCGGTGCGACGCTGCCCGGCGGGCGGCTCGATGGCATGTAGCCAGCGCTCCGCCCCCTCAAGCAGAGCAGCGCCGACGATCACGTCCGCCATCGCGCGAGCCGCCTCGCGGCGATCAAGGGAGAGATCATCTCTGGCGATCTTATTCACCGCCTCTGTCGTCGATACCGTTTCCCATCCCATGAAATCTGTCGTTGCCTCGGGAAGGCGGCCGATGGGACTCGTGCACAGTTCCACCAGCGATCGAGTTTCCCGGGCGGTGGGCTCCGCCATGGCGCCGGCATCGGTTCTGTCGCTCTGGCGCCTCGTCTGTCCCGACAGTTCCACCGGCTGCGGCCGTGCGGTTTTCGACGTCTTGTCGATGAGGAGCAGGTCGGCGGGGTCGAAATGTTCGCGGTCGTCAAGGTCGATCAGGTTGTGGATGCTGGTGTCGTAGACCTCGGCGAGCAGGGCGAGGATCTGGGGGGTGGGCCGGCGGCGGTTGTTCGGCAACGGCCAGTTCTCCAGTTCCGACAGCTTCGGTGCGGTCATGGGCGCGGCGCCGTGGGGGTCGAGGCCGACGTGGACGGCGTGGGTGTTGATGTGGTTGGCGGCCTGCTGCTGGGTCCAGCCGTGCGCGACGCGGTGGGCAGCGCGTGGGCGCAGCCGGTAGCGCCGGCCGAACTCGATCGCGATCTCGTCGTGGCTCATCCCGACCGCGCGCATCCGCGCCCGCAACTCGTCCTGTTCAACACGCTGACTGGGTCTGGGCATGAGACAGCCTCCTTCCATCGGGACTTGGGCGCCGCCGTCCAGAATGATGCGCGGGTCGAGGCGCAGCAGCGTCGTGGGATAGGCGCATGGTCACGATGGGTCCTCTGGCGCGGAGATCTCACCGGCGGGCCGACGCGCTGGCAGGGAATTGAGAACGGGACGCCAGGCGAAGGAGGTGGTGCCGTCGGGGGGCCCGATCGCGTTGGTCGGCAGGACGGTGAAGCCGTAGGTGGTCAGGTCGCGTAGGGCTCGGGCGAAGGCCGGGTGGGCGGCGAGGGTGGGTTTGACATAGGGGGCGATGACGACGGGCAGCCCGAGCCCGATTGTTTCGTTCATGACGCCGAGCGCCGCGTTGTCGTTGATCCCGGCGGCGCACTTGTTGATCGTGTTGAAGGTCGCAGGGACAACCACCACGGCGTCCGCGGGCGGCAGGCGAGGCTCGTCCGGCCGCCGGGGCCGTGAGCGGACCGGGTGACCGGTCAACTCTTCCAGAGCGTGCACGTCCAGCCAGGTCGTGGCGACCGGCGTCGGCACAAGGCAGACTGCCCAACCATCCGTGTGGACGTGGCGGATCAGCTCGTCGACCTGCGCGGCGGGTGGGGCCGCGCAGACCACCAGATGCAGCATTGGTCGTCCACTGATCACGTTGCGACTCCGGCCTGCTCCGCGACACTCCGTAGGACCGAGACGGTGGAGCCGCGGGCACGGCCGAGCAGTGTCGCCAGCACAGCCCGAGCTGTCGGATCAACCCTCAGCAGCTGCGGCGCCCGGCGGGCGACGTCAAGGATGTGCACCGCCGCGATGGCATCCTCGCCCAGGCGGGCATGCCCGCCGGAAAGATCTACGTGCAGACGTGCGCGCCTGCCGGCCAGCGGGGGTGGCAGCAGACGTGTGTCGATCTGCTCGCCGACGCCGACCGCCTCTGTCGGATCGTCCAGTACCAGGGTGGCGGTAAGGGTGTGGATCGCGACGTTCGTCGGCCCGAACGCCGACCACAGCCGGTTGTTGTCCCGGCCAAGCGCGTCAGCCTGCTCGGCCGCGGCGGTGAGCCGGCGGCGGCCTTCCGTCCGTTCGCCTCGGCGGATCGAGGTCATTGCCGAGAGCAGAAGAAGAGCGCCCCGCGCGGACGAGAGGTCGCGGTGGTCCTCGTCGCCTGGTCGCTGGTTCAGGGCGTCGAGGGCGCTGACCGCGACCCGTTCGGCGTCGGCCAGCCGTCCCGTGTCGTGGAAGACGCAGGCGATCTGTCTGCGCGCTGTCGCCAGTAGCGCTGGCGCGTCGGCAGCGAGCGCCGCGTGTTGGCCACGGTCTGCGGCCAGCCAGGCGAGATCGTGGTCGCCGGTCTTGGTCGCGAGCTTGGCGGCAGCGATGTACGCGACGGCCTGCGTCCGCCGGACCGCGCGGTGGTTCACGCCAGTCGGCGGATCGACCGTGAGTGTCTCGATGCCCCGCACCACCGCGGGGAGAAGTCTCGCCGTGCCTGCGTAGTCGGCCCGCTGGTAGCGGTCGTGGCACTCCCGCGCGCGAGCGTCAAGGTCGGCAGGGCCCGCGAATGAGGCCGGGTCGGGATCGGTGGACCACTCCGCCGGTGCCGTGATGGCTTCTCGCAGATCAGCGAGAAGATCGCATGCGGCCGGGAACACGGTCGACCGGACGCTCACGGACGGGGACGGCGCGGCCGGCTGTCGGGGCAGCACCACGGCAACGCCCAAGGCTGACGCCGCGAGCAGGAACTGCTGCCGATTCGGCGCATCCACCATCGGCGTGACCTCCGAGCTTGCCGACTGCGCTTGTGGGAGCGAACCGATAGCGCTCGCCGGCACGGCCCTCTCACGGATCGTGGTGATGAGCAGCAGATCAGCAGGAGGCATCTGTTCGCGGTCGTCAAGGTCGATCAGGTTGTGGATGCTGGTGTCGTAGACCTCGGCGAGCAGGGCGAGGATCTGGGGGGTGGGCCGGCGGCGGTTGTTCGGCAACGGCCAGTTCTCCAGCTCCGACAGCTTCGGGCCGGTCATGGGTGCGGCGCCGTCCGGGTCGAGGCCGACGCGGGCGGCGTGGGTGTTGATGTGGTTGGCGGCCTGCGTCTGGGTCCAGCCGCGGGCGTGGCGGTGGGCGGCACGGGGCCGCAACTTGTAGCGGCGGGCGAACTCGACAGCGATCTCGTCGTGGGACATACCCACCGCGCGCATCCGGGCCCGCAACTCCTCCTGCTCCACCCGCCGGCTGAGCTTGCTCATGACGCCACCGCACATCCCCTCCGGACCCGAATATTGATCTCTGTGCCCTCTGCGTTGTAACGGGAACTGTTACACCGTAGTCAAACGGTCGCGGGTAGAACAATGATTTGGCTCATCGGGTATCCGTTGATGTTGCGGATGTTATCCGGGTGCATTGTCGAAGACGGCTTCCTTCGCGGCACGCGCGAGCGTGGCCTGGGTGGTTGCTGCGAGTCCGATTCGGTTCCAGTGGAAGATTACATGTAGTGCGATTGTCGAGCGTATTCCCCGGGTGAGTTGGCCGTTTTCTCGCAGGGTTCGGAGCGCTCGTCCTGTCTCGTGGAACGCTGTGAGCCAGTCGCCGTCGGTGAGGTCTGCGCGGGCGTCGCCGAGGAGGAGACGACGTACGTCCCAGGTGAAGGACGCCCATATCTGCGGGTCGGGTGGTACTCCGGCGAGGGCGGCGCGCTGCTCAGCTACGCGTGCCCATACGTCGCCTTGCTCGTTGATGTCCAGTCCCGCGGCCCGCATGAGCTTGGTACACAGCAGGAGGGAGCGTTCCCGCCGGTCGGTGCAGCCGTCGCCAAGGGCGGAGAGCAGACGGCGGCTGTCCGCGTGGAACAGCGAGTGGGCCAGGTCCATGCTGGCCGGCCCGCCGAAGGCGTGGACCTCAGGTTCGTAGATGTCGTCGGTCCAGATGACGCCTTTCGTGAGCAGGGGATGGAGCGGGTCGGTGGCGTCGCTGTGACGGCCGCCCGCGGTGTCAGTGAGAAGGTAGCGGATACGCCACGGGCCTTTGCGGATGAACCACCAGGAGGTGATCAGGCCGCCTGCCTCGGCCGGCGGGAGGATTTCGGTCAGGTGGGCGATGGCTTGACGCTCCCGCTCAGCGGGGTCCTCGGCGGGGTAGGTGATGTTCACCTGCTTCCAGGGAGTCTCTTCCACGGCGGGCCTTTCCATCAGCGGAGCAGGAGACAGGCGTCCCACGAGGTTGTCGTGGTCGCGGTGGTAGCCAGGTCTGCGCCGGCCGATCCGACCAGGAAACCCGGGGGTTCGTCGTCCTCGGCAGCGGCGGGCTGGTGCAGGAGTTGCGGCTGTGTGAGGGAGATCGGGGTGAGGGCGTCGGCGGCGATGTTGCGGGCGGTTGCGAGGAGCCCGCCGGTCCCGTGGCACAGGCTCCGGTCGGTGAGGCGGCTCAGCTGCGTCGGGTCGTTCAGACAGTCGAGGAAGGCGGTCTCGGCGCGGCGTTGGCGGGCGGGTTCGTGCAGGGCACGGGCGGCGAGTTGCTGGGAGCGGGCAATGCCGGGAGTTCCGTAACACCAGGAAGGTCTGAGCGGGCCCAGTTGGCTGGTGGTGCCGCGGTCAAGGTCGGTCAGTGTGACGATCTGCGGCCACCAGGAGCCGCCGCCAGGCTTCTGCTGCTCCCAGGCGTCCAGCCACCAGCAGATCCGGGTGATCGCCTCCGTTTGCCCGTCAACCTTGATGCCATCGCTGAGTGGGCGTTCTGCACGCTTTCGCCGGGTCTCAGCTTGAGTTGATCTCTGGGGTGCGGAGTTGATCGTCTTGCGTTCGCCGGCTGGCGCGTTCTGCTGGAAGACATGGCAGAACGCAAGCCGTACCCCAGTGACCTGTCCGATGAGGCGTGGGACCTGATCCGCCCGGTCCTCACCGCGTGGAAGGCCCGGCATCCCTCGGCTAGCGGGCACGAGGGTGGCTACGACATGCGGGAGATCGTGAACGCGGTCCTCTACCAGGCCCGGACCGGCTGCCAGTGGCGCTACCTGCCCCACGACCTGCCCCCGACGTCCGCGGTGTACTACTACTTCGGCCAGTGGCGCGACGACGGCACCACCGAGACGATCCACGACCTGCTGCGCTGGCTGGTCCGTGAGCACCACCGCAGGAAAGCCGACCCGAGCGCGGTCGTGCTGGACTCCCAGACCGTCCGGTCCTCCACCAACGCCCCGAAGGGCACGACCGGCCTGGACCCGGGAAAGAAAAGCCCGGGCCGTAAACGCGGGATCGCCGTCGACACGTTGGGACTGCTCATCGCCGTGGTCGTGGTCGCGGCCAGCGTGCACGACAACACCATCGGCACCGCCCTGCTGGACCGGGTCGCCGCCGCCGCCCCGCCGGTGCGCAAGGCGTGGGTGGACGCCGGGTTCAAGACCACCGTCGTCGAGCACGGCGCCGGTCTGGGCATCGATGTCGAGGTCGTCGGACGCGAGCCGGGAGCGCGGGGGTTCACCCCGCTCCCGAAGCGGTGGCGGGTTGAGCAGACCCTGGGCACGTTGATGCTGCACCGGCGGCTGGCCCGGGACTACGAGGCGAAACCGGCCAGCGCGGTAGCGATGATCCACTGGTCGATGGTGGAGGTGATGGCCCGCCGGCTGACCGGGGCGGCCACCCCGACCTGGCGTGACCCGCCGGTCTGACCGGCGGGAGTGTCGGGAATGACGAGCGGAGTGCCGGTGCGGGAGGTGCTGGAACAGATCGAGGCTCGGCGGGCCCGCGCCGGGCGGGCCGTCGAGGAGCTGCGGGAGGAGATCGCCCGGCTCACCGGGCAGCTCGCCGCCGCTGAACGTGCCCTGGAACGGTTGGAGATCACCCGGGAGACGGTGCTGGACCTGGCCGCGGAGAACGACGCCGCACCGGCCGAGCCGCTGCCGCCGGGGTATCGGGAGGTGCTGGCCGTGTTCACCCGGGGCGGGAACGGGCTGCACGCCAAGGACGTGTGCCGGGCGCTGGGTGGCGGCACCGAGCCCCGGCATGTCGAGAGCATGCGGGCCCGGCTGAAACGGCTGGTAGAGCGGGGTGTTCTCACCGAGCCCGATCCCGGCCTGTTCGTCCTGCCCCGGCCCGACCCACCGGCCACCCCAGAGATCAACTCAAGCTGAGGCCCGACGAAAGCGTGCAGAACGCCCACTCAGGGCCGGCTCGTCGGCACGCAGGCGGACTGGCGGGCGGTCGCCGGGCGGCTCTGGCACCGATCTAAGATCGACCACCCCGGGAACGTCGCTGCCTGCGATAGCAAGCACGGCGCGGACCATGCCAGACAGCACAGCCGGGTCCAGCTGCTCCGCCAGTGCTGCGTCTGTGATGACGACAGGGTTGTCCAGTCGACGTAGCAACGCCCGGTGAACGTCCGCCGAGAAATGCGAAGAGATCAGTACTGGGACTGCGCCAACGCGCGCCACGGCCAGCGCTGCCAGCACGTACGTATTCGGAAGTCCCGTTGTTGATCTTTTGGGGTGACGGCCTTCGGGGCTGGGTGTGGCCTGATGGTCGTGGTGGGTGATGTTCTGCCGGTCGGGGTGGTTTGCTGCGGTGCGTGACGGTTGTCGAGTCGGGGGCGGGCGCTGCCGCGAGCGGTGAGGTTGCCGAGGGCGCGGCGCTGCTGGCGGAGAACGCCTGGCTGCGGGCCCGGGTCGCGGAGCTGTTGACGGACATCGCCGGGCTGGTCGCGCGGGAGGCGACGCGTGAGGCCGAGGTGGTGGAGCTGCGTCTCCAGCTCGAGGCGTTGCAGGCGGAGCTGGCGACGTTGCGGCGGATGCTGTTCGGCCGGTCGTCGGAACGGGAGTGCGGCGGGTCGCCGGCCGTGGGTTCGCCGGATGGCGGGGACGGTTGTGGCGACGGGGCGCGGGGCGAGGCCGCCGGGTCGGCAGGCCGGCGGCGGGGGCCGGGCGCGCGCTCGGGCCGGCGGAGCTACGACCATCTGTCCCGCGACGAGGTCGACTGCGACTTCGAGGGCGGGGGCTATGGCTGCCTGTCGTGTGGGCAGCCGTTCACGCCGTGGGGCGAGCATGTCGTCGAGCAGCTCGACTGGCTGGTGACGGTGCGGGTTCGGGTGTCGAGGCGGCGCCGGTATCGGCGGGGCTGCCGCTGTGGCGGGTCGTTGACGGTGACCGCGCCGGGACCGTCGAAGGCGATCGGGAAGGGCCTGTTCACGCACCGGTTCCTCGCGATGCTGATCGTGGAGCGCTATGTCGCGGGCCGTTCGCAGAACTCGCTGGTCACCGGGTTGGCCCGGCACGGCGCCCAGCTCTCGCCGGCGACGCTGACCGGGGCGTGCGCCCAGGTCGCGGGCCTGCTCGCCCCACTCGCCGAGCAGATCGTCGGGCGGTCGCGGGGGTCGTGGCACCTGCACGCCGACGAGACGACCTGGCGGGTGTTCACCCCGACCGGCGGCGGCGGGCCGGCCCGCTGGTGGCTGTGGGTGTTCCTGGGGCCGGACAGCGTCTGTTTCGTGATGGACGCGACCCGCTCGACGGCGGTGCTCGCCGAACACGTCGGCCTCGACCCGGACAGCGGCCAGCTGACCGACGACGCCGACGGCGGACCGCGCCGCCTCGTGCTGTCGTCGGACTTCTACACCGTGTACGTCTCCGCCGGCCGCCGCGCCGATGGCCTGGTCAACCTGTACTGCTGGGCGCACGCGCGGCGGTACTTCGTGCGGGCCGGCGACGCGAACCCCGCCCAGCTCGGGATCTGGGCCCGCCAGTGGGTCGAGCGGATCCGCGCGCTCTACACCGCGCACGGCGAGCTCGCCGCCGCCTGGCACACCGCCGCCGCGGCCCCGTCGCCGGCCACCGAGAAGCGGCTCGCCGCCGCGTACGCCGGCTGGGACACCGCGATCACCGTGATCGACACGGTTCGCCGCGAGCAGACGGCCTCGCCCGGCCTGCAGGAACCCGCGCGCAAGGCGCTCGCGACCCTGGACCGGGAATGGGACGGGCTGGTCGCCCACCGCGACTACCCCATGATCGGCATGGACAACAACCCGGCGGAAAGGGCGATCAGGGGCCCGGTCGTGACCCGGCGCAACGCCGGCGGCTCCCGCACCGAGGACACCGCCCGCCACGCCGCCACGATCTTCACGGTCACCGCGACCGCCGCGATGCACAACCTGAACCTGCTGACCTACCTGGAGAACTACCTCGACGCCTGCGGCCGGGCCGGCGGCAAGCCGCCGACCGGCGCCGACCTCGACCGGTTCCTGCCCTGGGCCGCCAGCCCCGAGGACCTCACCACCTGGCAACAGCCTCCCGGCTGACCCCGACCCCCGAGACCCCAGCGGAGTGCCCCACGGTCACGCCGCCCACGATCATGCCCCAACGGGATTTCCGAATACGTACGCCAGCACCACATCGAACCCGTTCGTCATGATGACGGCCACCTGATCGGCCGGACGGACCCCAGCAGCGTACAACCGGTGTGCCGTTTTATCGACAACTCCCGCCAACTCGGCGACGGTGAATTCCCTCCGATCGCGTCCACCGTCGACCAGGTTCAGTGGATGGTTTGTCGTGACAGTCATTCCTGGATTGTCGTCGGCCGCCTCGGCGAGCAGATCGCCAAGATAGAAGGGTGCTGCGGCTGGTGCTCCTGGGAGGCTTCCCATACCTGTCCAATCTCCCGCAATGTTTTACGTCCGAGGCTCGTTATTAGTCCACATCCCTGAGGCTTCGAAGGTCTTATGCGGGACACAGGGGGGTCCCAAAAAAGCGCTCTTCGGCTGCGGAGTAAAGCTCTGCAAGGATGCCCGTCTGGGTGCGCTCGCCCCTGTAGTGATCTCCAAAGCGGTCGCGATAGACGGCGAACCAGTCGGGTCGGCTATGCAAAAAGAGAATGTCGTGTACTGACATTCTTCGTATTGCGAATAGCGGGACTGGTGAGACGTTGACGTGAAAATCTTGATTGCGTGCCGATGGTTCCGTGCAGGAGCCGTGGAACTGGCCGATCATCAACCCCAGAGACACCGCCTCGCTCTTGACTATGGAATGCACCTGGTCTATGAGAGGCCAGTCCTGTTCGCCCATGTCAGGGAACGCGAGCACAAGAGCCGGCAAGGAAAGTTCAGGCTGCCAGAACAACGCGGGAAACAGGCGTATCGCCTCGCGGACCCGGTCCTCCAGCCAACTGGCGAAGATCGGCTTCGGTAGATCCAGTGTCCATAGTCGGATCTGGTCGCCGTCGAGGGCGGGGCGTACATAGGGGCAGACGGCCCCCAGGCGTCCGAGCATGGGGTGCGGTCGTGCGAGGTAGCTGCGAAACCAACTGTTGACGGTCTTCTCCGCCGTGTGGTCGTCAGACATCGACTCTCCGGATTTGACGCTGCCAGGCAGGCGCGACCAACGGTCGGCACCTCGCCGTAGCGGGACGGCATCCGCTCCCCCGGCGACGCGGTCGGACCAGGCCGCACAGGCGCGCGTGCACTTGTGCGCAGGGACCGATGTATGCCGCGTTCCAGCGACCCCTCACCGCGAGGTGGAGCGGCAGACTCCATGATCAGAAAGCTCTTAGCGGACATCTCAGATAGGAAAAGACTGTAATAGCACCCGCGTGGGATTGCAACCACATGCAGCGATCGGGTCGCATTCGGCTGCATGCCCCACCTTGATGGTCACCATGCGTAAGCATGTCATAAACGGTGAGATCCGGAGCGCCGGCGGGCTCGCGCTACCGCCACCCGATCCGACGGCGCCATGCATCGCGCCCTAGCTGCGACCTGACCCGCGGCGCGTCTACCCAGGTGAAGCAGTATTCCGGTGATATACTATCCGGAATATGAGGCTCAGTCAGGGAATCGAGTGGGCGTTGCACTGTTGCCATGCCCTCGCGGAGGCGCCGGATGGAAGCTCGCTGCCCGTGCAGCAGCTCGCTGCGCTGCACGGTGGTAACCCGGCCTACCTGGCCAAACACCTCCAGGCGCTGTCGAAGGCCGGGGTGGTCGTGTCGGTCCTCGGCCCACGCGGGGGCTATCGACTCGGCCGTCCCGCGGACCAGATCCGGCTCCTCGACGTGGTCGACGCGATCGAGGGCTCCAGCCCGGTGTTCCTGTGCACCGAGATCCGCCAGCGAGGGCCGGCCGCGTTGCCACCGGCGAACTACCGAGCGCCCTGCGCGATCGCGGCGGCGGTGTCGTCCGCGGAGGACGCGTGGCGGCAAGCTTTGGCGTCGACCACCATCGCCGACATCGTCACCGCATCGCGCCGGCAGGCACCCGAGGCCGTTACCGCTACCGCTCGCTGGCTACGCGAGACCGTCGACGCGAGAAGCCGGGGCCAGGCAGACGAGCAGAACAGGAAGGCGGACGGGTGACGGGCCACGGCGCGGCCCGGCGAGACGTACCAGAGCCCAGGGTGACTCGTCCCCCTGTGGAGGCTTCATCCGCGTCGACGCGCGAGGTCCGACTCGACGGGGCCCCGCCGAACTCGACAGACCACGGTGATGCGCCCTGTCCCCGGCCCGAGACGCGCGACCGGCAGCGGTGGGGCGCGCTGATCACCGGCTGGCTGGCACTGTTCGTCATCGGGACCGATCTGTTCGTCGTCTCGCCCCTGCTGCCGATCTGGCGCTCCCGGTTCGACGTGTCACTGCGCACGGCCGGACTGACGGTGACGGTCTTCGCCCTGGCCTACGTCGTCGCGGCACCCGCGTGGGGTCGGCGAGCGGTGAAGGTATCGCCGCCCGCGGTGCTGGTTCTGGCCCTGTCCGGCTTTGCGGTGTGCAATGTGTTGACCGCCCTCGCCCCGAACTTCTGGACGTTGCTGGCCGCTCGGGTCGGCACCGGTCTGTTCATCTCCGGCGCCACGGCCACCGTGTTCACACTGGTCGCAAGCAGCGCCCCCAACGGGCGACGGGCGTCGTGGCTGGGGATCGCCACCTCAGGGCTGCTGTCCGCGCTGTGGGCCGGAGCCCCTCTCGGTGGCCTGGTCGCACGGCACACCAGCTGGCGGGCGGTGTTCGTCATCCTGGCCGCATTCGCCGTCCTCATTCTGGTTGCTGCCCGCAGAATCTGGCCGGACACACAGGCAGCCCGCGCCGCCGCTGCGCCCGCCAGCCGCAGTGCCGCGTGGCGGGCCCGCGCCGTCGCGCCGACCGCCTGCTGGGCGGCAGCCGTCTACGGCCTGTACACCTATCTGTCGGCTGGCCTCGGTGACCGGCCCGGATGGTCCACCGCCTGGCTGAACGCATCGTTGATCGTGTACGGGTTGTGCGCTGTCGCCGCCACGTTCCTCGGCGGTCGGATCGCAGACCGCCACGGCGCCGCCCGCACCACCTGGACGGCACTCCTGCTGCTCGCCGCCGCCGACGTCGCGTTCTCCGCAAGTCTCTCCAGCGCGGCGGTCACCACCTGCCTTGCGATCGCGTTGCTCGCGTTCGCCGCCTACACCGCCTTTCCCGCCAAACAGGCTCAGCTCGTCTCCGACCATCCCGCCGACTCCGCCCAGCTGATGTCCTGGAACCAGAGCGCCATGTACCTGGGGATCACCCTCGGCTCTCTGGCCGGCGGACGCATCGCCGACGGCCACTTCCGCGCGCTGCCACTCGCATGCGCGGCGGTCGCCATCCTCGGCGCCACCACACAGGTATCCACCGTCCGCCGCCGGACTCCGGCCGGTCATGCAGCGGATAGTGACCGGTGGTGACGGTTGATTCTGGAGCGCCGGTCCCGGACCTCCGGACTCCGGAAGCGCCGAATTCCGGACGTCGAAAGTGGGCCCGACTACGGTCAACGCCGCCACTTCGTGGCGAGCTCCCGATCCCAGGCCGACCTGGGGGAGTGGCCAGCGTGAGTGACGTAGACGCGCCAAGCAGTCGTGAGCATGTCAGTGACCCAGTAGCGGCCCAGGGTGTCCTCGTGTAGGTCGCCGATGGCATCGGCGACCGCGGAGCGCAGACTGTCCGCGTCGTAGTCGAAGAACATGATCAGATAGCTGGCGAGTTCGGCGGTTGCGCCACGTTCCCCCTCAGTGGGCGTTCTGCACGCTTTCGTCGGGCCTCAGCTTGAGTTGATCTCTGGGGTGGCCGGTGGGTCGGGCCGGGGCAGGACGAACAGGCCGGGATCGGGCTCGGTGAGAACACCCCGCTCTACCAGCCGTTTCAGCCGGGCCCGCATGCTCTCGACATGCCGGGGCTCGGTGCCGCCACCCAGCGCCCGGCACACGTCCTTGGCGTGCAGCCCGTTCCCGCCCCGGGTGAACACGGCCAGCACCTCCCGATACCCCGGCGGCAGCGGCTCGGCCGGTGCGGCGTCGTTCTCGGCGGCCAGGTCCAGCACCGTCTCCCGGGTGATCTCCAACCGTTCCAGGGCACGTTCAGCGGCGGCGAGCTGCCCGGTGAGCCGGGCGATCTCCTCCCGCAGCTCCTCGACGGCCCGCCCGGCGCGGGCCCGCCGAGCCTCGATCTGTTCCAGCACCTCCCGCACCGGCACTCCGCTCGTCATTCCCGACACTCCCGCCGGTCAGACCGGCGGGTCACGCCAGGTCGGGGTGGCCGCCCCGGTCAGCCGGCGGGCCATCACCTCCACCATCGACCAGTGGATCATCGCTACCGCGCTGGCCGGTTTCGCCTCGTAGTCCCGGGCCAGCCGCCGGTGCAGCATCAACGTGCCCAGGGTCTGCTCAACCCGCCACCGCTTCGGGAGCGGGGTGAACCCCCGCGCTCCCGGCTCGCGTCCGACGACCTCGACATCGATGCCCAGACCGGCGCCGTGCTCGACGACGGTGGTCTTGAACCCGGCGTCCACCCACGCCTTGCGCACCGGCGGGGCGGCGGCGGCGACCCGGTCCAGCAGGGCGGTGCCGATGGTGTTGTCGTGCACGCTGGCCGCGACCACGACCACGGCGATGAGCAGTCCCAACGTGTCGACGGCGATCCCGCGTTTACGGCCCGGGCTTTTCTTTCCCGGGTCCAGGCCGGTCGTGCCCTTCGGGGCGTTGGTGGAGGACCGGACGGTCTGGGAGTCCAGCACGACCGCGCTCGGGTCGGCTTTCCTGCGGTGGTGCTCACGGACCAGCCAGCGCAGCAGGTCGTGGATCGTCTCGGTGGTGCCGTCGTCGCGCCACTGGCCGAAGTAGTAGTACACCGCGGACGTCGGGGGCAGGTCGTGGGGCAGGTAGCGCCACTGGCAGCCGGTCCGGGCCTGGTAGAGGACCGCGTTCACGATCTCCCGCATGTCGTAGCCACCCTCGTGCCCGCTAGCCGAGGGATGCCGGGCCTTCCACGCGGTGAGGACCGGGCGGATCAGGTCCCACGCCTCATCGGACAGGTCACTGGGGTACGGCTTGCGTTCTGCCATGTCTTCCAGCAGAACGCGCCAGCCGGCGAACGCAAGACGATCAACTCCGCACCCCAGAGATCAACTCAAGCTGAGACCCGGCGAAAGCGTGCAGAACGCCCACTGAGGACCCGTGTGATGTCGGTCAGCATGCGGCGGGGATGACGTAGCGGTGCCAGGACACTGAAGCCGATGACCGCGTCGAAGCTGGCGTCGGGCAGCGGCAGTGGCCGTTCCGCGAGATCCCATACCGATCCCCATGTCTGGCTGTTCTCCGGGGTCGGCCGGATCTGGCTCAGTGCCGCCCGGGTCGGGGCCAGGGTCGTGACGCTGCCGCCGGGCACGACGGCCGCGAGCGCCGCGGGCGTCAGTCTGGCGCCCAGGCTGAGGTCCAGCAGGTCCTGTCCGGTACGGGCGGCGGCGCCGTCTAGCACGGTAGCTGCTAGGGCCTGTTCTGAGTCCGGATCACAATCGGGGTGTTCATCCTTCGTTCGGGTGCTTCGGCTGGTAGCACGGCTGTATGACGCGTGGTGATCTGACCGATGGTGAATGGGAGTTGATCGAGCCGCACCTCCCGCTGGGGGCGTCCGGACCGATCCCTGACCTGCGCAGCTATTTCAACGCGGTGATGTGGAGGTTCCGTACCGGCAGCCCCTGGCGGGACGTGCCGAACAGCTACGGCTCCTGGTCGACGATCTACGACCGGTTCCGCATGTGGGCGCGGGACGGGGTCTTCCAGACCCTCATGGACGCAATGATCACCGAGGCGGCGGCGCGCGACGATGTCGATCTCAGCCTGGTCAGCGTGGACTCCACCATCGCCCGCGCGCATCACCACGCGGCGGGCATGGCGGTCGACCCGGACCTCCTGGAGGACATAGAGAAGGCCCTGACGGAGGAAAAGGGGCTTCAGAAACCGGGCAAAACGACTCCGTAACCGAGGCGCCCGAGGGCGGAGAGGAAGCCGAACGGGCACGGCGCCGCGCGGTACGCCGACGCCGCAAGGCCCGGCTGAAAGCCGCCGAACTGGGACGCTCCCGGGGCGGGCTGACCAGCAAGGTGCACCTCGCGACCGACCGGCGCTGCCGCCCACTGTCCATCATCCTCACCCCCGGACAGGCCGCGGACAGCCCGCGTTTCCTCCCGGTCCTTAAGAAGATCAAGGTGCGTGGACCGGTCGGCCGCCCCAGGACCCGGCCGGACGCGGTCGCCGGCGACAAGGCGTACTCCTCCCGCGCCAACCGCGCCCACCTGCGCACACGGAAGATCCAGGCGGTGATCCCGGAGAAGGCCGACCAGACGGCCAACCGTAAGAAGCGCGGCAGCGCCGGAGGCCGCCCGGTCAGCCACGACGCCACGCTCTACAAAGACCGCAACACCGTGGAACGCGGCATCAACAAGATCAAGGAATGGCGGGGTCTGGCCACCCGCTACGACAAGACACCCGTCGGAACAGACCCTAACTGTCGACACCTCACTTGCCCCTGCCAGGGCCGCCACCGTTCCTCGATCCCAGGTGGTCAGTCGCTGTTATCCGAGCCAGAGGGTCGCGCCGAGGGCTGCGAGCCTGTTCTTGCGGGTCTCGTAGTCAGGCAGGGCGCGTTCGACCAGTCGCCAGAAGATTGGTGTGTGGTTTCGTTCGTGAGCGTGGGCGAGTTCGTGGACGAGGACGTAGTCGACGAGACTGACCGGGAGCTGCATGGTCGCCCAATGGATGTTGATTCGCCCGGTGGTGCTGAGCGAGCCCCATCGGTGGCCGAGGTCGCGCACGTCGAGGCCGGTGATGTCGACACCCATGCGGCTGGCCCAGGGACGGATGCGGGGTGGTAGCCAGGTTGCCCCTCGGTGCCTGTACCAGCCGATGAGCGTTGCGGAGCCGTCGGCGTCTGTTGCGGCCAGGCTTCGGGGCAGGTGTATTCGGCCCTGGGTGAGGCGCACCGGGGACGCCAGGGTTCGGCGGCGCCCAGCGGCTGGGCGGCCAGCCCGGGGGAGGACACCGCCGTCGTCCACCGCTGGATCGTCGGTGAGGAGCAGGCGGTAATGCCGGCCGAGGTAGTCGAAGCCCTCTCCGTTGACGAACTGCTTCGCAGGCCGCGGGGAGAGCAGGACATCCTTCTCCGCGAGGCGTTGGTGGACCCACGAGCGGTGGCTGCGCACCCACCGTGCCAGCCGGTCCGGGTCGGCGTCAGTTGGGGTGTGTAGCAGCAGGGTTCCGTCCCGGTCGACGGTGATCCCGACGGTGCGACGGAGCTCGGAGGCGCGGATAACGAAGTCCAATCCTCCGATCGTCATCCGCGCATCCTCGCCGCTTGTCATAGAGCAAGCGTAGGGGGTTGGCCTGTCGGACGGCGTCGACTGGGCCGGCGAGGCGGTGTGGTCTATCGCCTGCCCCTGGACGCAGTTCCGGGCGGCCTGCTGCTGTCAGTGTGGTGGCGCATTCAGCTGACCGTGGGCGGGACTGTCGTGACAACCGCAGCGTGGTTGTGCCGTGCCAGTTCGACGATCTGGTCGGCGATGGCCTCCGCCCGGTCCTGGTCGAACAGGTCGTCGCCGTCGATGGACACGTCGCTGACCGCTACCGTGATCCAGCTGTGCAGGCGTTGCTGGGCGTGGGCGTTCCCCCAGAAGTGCACCCTCCCGATCTCCCGACACAGATGATCGACGATGAAGGTGACGAGCTCGGCGACGGCCTCGATGGCGACTGGTGTCATCTCCTTGCCCTCGGCGACCCGTTCGGCGCGTAGGATGTCGAAGAAGAGGCGTTCGATCGGAGTCAGCTGGACACCGTCGGGCGCGTCGTCGGGATCCTCGGCGGTGGTCCGTCCCGCGCGGGCCTTGTCGATCAGGTCGCCGAGTTCGGCGACGAGCTGGTCCCACTGGTCACGGAGCCGGTCGAGGATCTCCGACAGCTGCTGGGACAGGGTGCGCGCGCGAACCGGGTCGGCGTCGAGCATGCCGCTGATGTGGTGGCGCAGGGCGTGCTCCATCTCCGACGCTTTCGCCCGCTTCGACGTCAGCCCGCCGACCTTCTCGTCGAAGCGGGCGTCGGTGAGCGACACAGGTGGGATCTTCTGGCTGATGCCGAGCGCGACGATGTGGTCGTCGATCAGGCGGCGTACCTTTTCGCCGTAAACGGAGACGTCGAAGTCCGGATCATCGCGGTCGTAGCGTCGCCGTGCGAGCAGGCCGATCACTCCGAACGCCTTGGTGTCGGCCGCATAGGGCAGCGCTTCCGGTCGTGGCAGGACCGTCTCCAGGCTGCGGGTCAGCGCCCGGTAGGCGACCTGGAACGCGGCCCGCAGCGCGTCGTCGGCCAGGATCTGGACGCAGGCTTCCTGATCTGCCGGGGTGTCGAAACGCTCCTGGCCGCGGTCTGTGAACAGCGCGCGGACCCTGGCGTGCCGGTCGGCCAGCAGTGGAAGCTCGTCGGTGATGCTCGCCAGCGCGCCGTCGATGTCCTCGGCCGCATACGCTTCCAGCGCGGCGTGCAGATGCTTGGCGACGCCGAAGTAGTCGACGACGTAGCCGTTGGCCTTCCCCCGAGCGGTGCGGTTCACGCGAGCGATGGCCTGGAGCAGTTCAGCTTCCTTGATCCGTCGGTCGAGGTAGATCACCTGGTCGACGGCGGCGTCGAAGCCGGTCAGCAGCATCGACTTAACCAGCAGGAAGGCAACCGTGCTGGTCGTGGCCGGGTCCGGTGCCGGGTCATCGGGTGCGGGCAGCGGCTTTTTGAACTCCTCGATGACCACCTTCTGCCGGGTCTCGTCGATCCAGTCGCGCCAGTCCTTCTCGTTCTGCTCACCAGAGATGACCGGGACGAAATCGAGCCGAGCGATCAGGTCGCGGTACGGCCAGGCCCGGACGTCGCGCAGCCGGGCGCGCCCGAGGCCGGGGATGCCCTCGGGGGAGGTGGCCCGGTCCGCGGCCTCGGGGGTGCGCAACTCGGCGGGCAGTGCATCGAGCCGGGCGACGAGATCATCACGAGCGGCCAGCAGGGCGTCGCGGTAGCGCACCGCGGCGAGCCGGCTGGTCGCGACGATCTGCGCCTTGAACCCGCCGGGCAAGGCTGTGTCGACATAGTGGCGGAGCATGTCGCGGGCCTTCGCCGTGATCATCTTCTCCGCTTCCAGCACGTTGCCGATGGTTCCCCATCGACGTCGGATCTTCGCCAGCTGCGCATCGGTGAGGTCGGGGAACATGTCCTCGAACAGCTCGTCGAGGTCCGCCGAGTCCTGGACGTCGCTCTTCGTCGTACGGCCCTCGTAGCGGATCGGCACGGTCGCGCCATCCGCCTCAGACTCGCTGATGGTGTACCGGTCCAGATACGGGCCGAAGATCGCATGGGTGCGTTTCCGCTTACCCATGATGATCGGCGTCCCGGTGAACCCGATCCGTGCCGCGTTCGGCAACGCGTCCAGCAGCACGGAGTGCAGAGTGCTGCTGTGCGAGCGGTGCGCCTCGTCCACGAGCACGACGACACCCTCGGACGGGTCCAGCACTCCGAGTGACTTCACCTCCAGCGGGGCGTCCTTCGCCGCGTCCGGGTTCCGGTACTTCTGGATCATCGCGAAAAGCAGCGCCTTGCCCGGAACCGACAGCAGCGAGCGAACCTGCTGGACGTTCCTCGCCGTGCGGGGTGTCTCTCCGGTGAGTTCGGCGGTCTTCGCGAGCTGGTCCTGGAGGTCCCTCCGGTCGGTGACCACGACGACCTTGAAACCGACAAGATCGGGATGCGTCCGCATGACCCGGATCAGGAACACCATGGTCAGCGACTTGCCCGAGCCCTGGGTGTGCCAGATGATCCCGCCGCGCCGGTCGAACTCGCCGTCGGCCACCCGGGTCTTGCCGGTGCTCAGGCGGTGGATGGTGCGCCGGACCGCCCGGTACTGCTGGTAGCGGGCGACGATCTTCATCGTCCGCCCGGCCTGCGCGGGCATGAATAGCGTGAAGTGCCGGACGATGTCCAACAGCCGCTCCGGGGCGAGCATGCCGGCGACGAGCCGCTGCTGGCTGGTCAGCCCGTCGACGCCGAGTGCTTCGGCGACCTCGGTCTCCGGAGTCGGCTCGGTTGTCTTCCACTCGGCGAAGTGATCCGGGTCCGAGGTGAACGTGCCGACCTTCGCCTCGTCCCAGCTCGTGGCGACGACGAACTGGTTGGTGTAGAATAGCCGCTCGTTGCCCTCGCGGGTGACAGCCCCGCGCTGGTCGGCGTACCGGGCCAGCTGACGGATCGCCTTCGCCACCGGCGAGGACGTGGTGGGGCTCTTCGCCTCCACGACCACCAGCGGGATGCCGTTGACGAACAGCACGATGTCCGGCTCGATGTAGCGGCGCCCCTGGCTGCCCGGGATGTCCACCCGAAACTGGTTCACCACCAGAAAGTCGTTGTTCGACGGCGTGTCCCAGTCGATGAACCGAACCCGACGGTTCCGACCACCATCGACCTCCGGAATCCCCTCGACGGGCACACCGAGCAACAGCGCTTCCGTCAACTCCTCGTTGATCTCGACCAGCCTGGTCGCCTTCGGCCGAGTCAGCGCGGCAACGGCCTGCGCGAGCCGGCCATCATCAAGCCACAACTCGCCGTCCGGCCCTGGATTGATCCGCCGCAGCGCCGCGTGCAGCCGACCCTCCAACAGCACCTCAGAGAACGACGCCCGACCGCTCGCGGCCGGGGCGTGCTTCGTCCCGGCAAGATACGCCCAGCCCAACCCGCGCAGCTGATCGACAAGCGGACGCTCAACCAGCTCGAACTCGGCAGCCCCGGTCATACCGCCAGCGTATCCACTGCATCCGACACATCCCGCAACCCCGACACCTGAACCCGCCCCATCAACAGATCATCCATCAGCCCCTGCTTGACGAGTCGCAACTTCGCCAGCTCGGCCTTTGTCGAGGATATCTGTCGTTCGGCAGCGCCCAGTGATCCAATTATCATTTTCTGTGTCGCCAGTGGAGGTAGTGGAACGGGGAGTGCGGATAGCTGACTCTTGTTGATCGATGCCAGGTTGGTAGTTTGCTTCGAGATGCCCATGAAGTAGCTGCGCCCTGCAGTGGATGCGCTGTAGGTAGACAAATACTCGGGGAGCAGGCGAATCTTGTCGCAGCGAACACGGAAGATATGATTTTGGTGTAGGCAGGGGTCAATCGACCCGTCCCAGACGGCACCACGCCCGAGCTTGTCGAAGTCCCCTCCCTCCGTCATGAGAACGTCTCCAGCTTGAAGCAGGTAGCGATCAAACTCCGATGTTCGCACGGTTACCGTCTTGATGTCGGTAGTGTCGATATATCCATCTTGCACGTTTGCGACCCGAAGGTAGGGAAGCTCGACTGAACGGCCAGCGGATGTAACACCGCCGAGCGTTACGCCTCCCGTGATCTCGCTCAGACGGTCTAGCCGGTCCATCCGCCAGCAGTCGGGAAGTCGACCCGACCGAATTACATGCTCCTGAAGTAGATCGCCCCGCAATGAGTCGAACACCTGTTCGAGCTTGCCGACGAGTCGCTCCGTTGAACGGATCGCCTCGTCTGCCGCGTCCAGGATCTCGGAAATCTTACGTTGTTTATCTGGCGGTGGGACCGGAATTGGAAGTGCCCCCAGCTGTCGAGAATTAATCGTATACAAACCGGAGCTTGTGGCGCAGTTTCTCCCCCAGTAGGACTGGGAAAAGCTGGAATTCAGCCAGTGTAGCGCAAATCTCGCTTCAAGATTCCTTGGGCGCAATCTAAACAGATGGTTTTGGTAGAGGCAATTCTTCGACTCTGGCCCCACCTGGGCGCATCTTCCGATCTCGGCTGGGTTGGCGTGCCCCTCAACTACGAGTAGATCTCCGTCATCCAGTGCGTACCTAATCCGTTCGCGAGCTGATGCCTCTAGCCATGCGACATCGCTTAGTGTGAGACGACCGCGTTGTACATTCGCAACGCGGAGGTAGGGTGCATCTTTCCTGCCGGACGTTCTCCGTGGTGAAAGGGTTATGCCGGACTGTATCTCGAATTCTGTGCCGACGGTTGAGATTCTTCCCGGGAAGATCTCGCCGAACGATTCTATGGAAATATGTCGGAGTCCATCACTCATAGCCAAGGCCCTTGAGATGGGAGGCGAGTTCAGAGGTCGCGGCGGCGCGGGCGGATTCGAGATAATAGAGGGACGTGGCGTACCTCGACTTTCGCGGTTTTCTTGATCTCCAATTTTATGGTTGACGTCGCGTGAGACGTGTTCTGTGCGTGTTTGGTGTGCTGGTTCGTGGTGGGGTGTTTGAGCTGGTTTGCGGTCTCGGGTCGATGTCTGTTTTGTCTGGTTCCCGGGCTGTGGGGCCGGGATGGGGGCTGGTCAGGCCGCGAGGGCGCTGTCGGTGGTGGCCCAGGCGAGGCGGAGGGTGTGGATTTCCGCGTCGGTCGGGTTCGCGGGCCGTGTGGGCTGATATTGGGTGGTGATCAGGACGCGGCGGAGCTTGACGGCGAGGTCGGCGGTGCAGGGGCGGGTCTTGGTGGTGTACCAGGGGGTGCGGGCGCGGTGGTCGGCGGCGTCGCCGTGGTGGTGGCCGGTGGTGAGGTACCAGGCGAAGGCGAGGGTCTGGCAGGCCAGGCCGAACGGGACGGTGCGTTCGACGGCGGCGGTGAGTCGGTTGCGGGCCTGGCCGACCCCGAAGATCTGCTTCGCGTCCGCGATCGCGACCTCGATCGACCAGCGGGCCGCATAGCGGGCGACGAGCTCGGCGGGCCTGGTCAGGGTGTCGGTCGTGACGAGCGCGAGGTCGTAGGTCCCGGGCCGGTCGGTGTCGCGGACGAGGACGACGGTGACGGGGCGGGGGCCGAACACTCCGTACCACAGGCAGCGGATGACCGCCGTGTGCACGGTCCCGGCGCGGCCGTAGCGGGTCACGGCCGTCGGGCGGAACGTCGCGGCCGCGGCGAGCTGGGCGAGGGAGGGCAACCGGTCGCCCTTGAGTCGGGGCCGGCCACGTCTCCCGGTGCGGGGTGGGGCGGGGGCGAACAGGGCGGCGTCGCGGCGGAGCCGGGTCGTCCAGGTCACCGAGGCCGGCAGTCCCCTGAGCTCGTCGCCGGCGTAGGCGGCATCCGCGACGACGTGGACCCGGCGGGCGGGGAACGCCCCGGCCAGCTGTTCGACCGCGCGGGCGGCCAGCCAGAGCCGCGAGGCCGAGACGGTGTCCTTGCGGACCAGGCGGGCCAGGACCGGCAGGCAGACCGGCCGGCCGAGCAGCGGCGCCGGCACGACGAGGCCGACGATCACCCAGTTGTTGCCGAACCCGACCTGGTCTGGCCCCTTCGCGGATCCGTCGTGGAACCAGCCCACCGCCCACACCTTCTTCCCCGCCCGGTGGAACAGGGTGTCATCGACGACGACGTGCAGCGGCCCGGCCGGGACGAGGCGGTCGACGACGAGCCGGGCGAGCGCCAGGCCGACCTTCTCCGGCGACCAGACCGCCCGCGCGAAAAACCGGTGCGCCCGGTCGTGCGGCCACAGCGTGGACAGGCCCGCGCCGACGAGCATCCCGCACACCGTGCGCCGCCCGCCGGTGGCGAGCATCCCCACGACGAGCGCCCGGAACGTCCGGAACGACGGCGCGGTGAAACACGGCCGGAAACCCTCCAGCAGCACCGCCAGAGAAACCGGTATCGTCACGTCCGGGAGCATCGGCGTCCAACTTTCGGGTTGGTACAGGAAACGCTGATGCTCCCGCCACCAGCCCCTCGCGCTGGCCTTCCACCCCTCCGCCACGCACCGCGATACCACCGGCAGGCACCAGGGAATCATCCACCCGAAAGCAATCGGGAAAATTATCCAGCCGTTGCCAGACACTGATCTGGATCAAGAAAACTGCGAAACTCTAGGGCGTACTTGTTCCACCAGCTTTCAATGGCAGCAGTCACCTGGATACGGCGGGCCGTGATATACTCAGCGTGATATACTCAGCAAGATGCTCGGCAAGGAGGTCGTAGGTCAGACGGAGGACGAGGTCACGGACCTCGGCGATGGTTAGTTCTGCGCGGGCCTTCTCCAGTCGGGTGACTATCTCACGTGTCAGCTCGCGGTGGCGGCGCCTCACCCTGGTCAACTCCCGTTTCAGGGAAATCAGCTCCGCCGGGGAGAGCCGCTCGGTATCGGTGCTCTCCTCGCCAGCATCCTCGTCGCCCTGGTCCACTGGCGCCGTAGCAGCCTTGATCTTCGCGTCGAGCTCGGCGCGCTGGGCCTCTACTGTCGCCAGCTCGTCCAGGAAATCCGCGAGGAGCGCCCGGACCAGCCGGTGGTCGAAAGGGTCGGTCTTCGACTGTGCGTCCTCGGCGGCAGTGACGATGGTGGTCACCCAGCCGTCGAGCACCCCGTCATAGCCGTTCGCGGCGAGGGTCCGCAGGTCGAACTGGACGGCGTCCCACCAGCGGACGAAGACGCCGGCGACCTGGAAACGGTCAAGCAGGCCAACGGGGGTCAGCACCGCTGAGAAGCTCTCCAACAGGGCTGTTCGCGTGGTGTGCAACCCACGTTCCGCAGCCAGCCCATCGAAAAGTTCGCAGTTGCCCTCCCACCAAGCCGAGAGCGCTTCCACGGCCTCACGCTCCTGGGCGAGCACCCCCGGGTGACCCTCGACGAGCCGACGAAGATCGCTTTTCGTGACGCCGTCGGCGAAGTCGAGGTAGTCGGCGTCCCGGTCGACGAACACCTCACCGAGGTCGAATCCATGGGCCGCGAATAGACCAGCCTTCGCCGCAACCTCGGCACGCGGCACTCCACCGTGCAGGTGGGCGCGGACGTCCTGTAGCTCCAGGGGCGGCGCGTTATCGGCATACCGGCGGATGTTCAGGTTGTCGTCGGCCGCGCGCAGCTCCTCCCGGGTGACGACCTTCGCGTAGCTGGGGATGTCGGTGAACCCGTGATACGCCGCGACAATCTTTTCGACGTGTTCCGGCATCAGGTAATTCTGCGCCCGGCCGGCGCGGAACTCGGCGTCCGCGTTGACGAACAGCACCTTGCCGGCGCGCTCGGCCGGCTTCGACCCTGGCGCTCGTAGCACCAGAACACAGGCGGGGATACCCGTCCCGTAGAACAGGTTCGGTGCCAGACCGATCACGGCTTCGATGACGTCGTCGTCGAGGAGGGCCGTCCGGATGTCGCGCTCAGTGCCGCCGCGGAAGAGCACGCCGTGCGGCATGACGGTCGCGGCGACGCCGTTCGCGCGCAGCACCGCGACCATGTGCTGGACGAACATCAGGTCGGCCTTCTTGCCGCCCTCGGGAGCCCAGCCCCACCGGAATCGGTTCTCCCGATCCATCCCTTCGCGGCTGTAGTTCTGGGAGAACGGCGGGTTGGATAGCACTCGGTCGAACCGCTCCAGTTCTCCGCTGGAGACGTGCATCGGCTCGGCGAGGGTGTCCCCGTTTCTGATGTCCGCGTCGGGGATGCCGTGGAGCAGCAGGTTCATCTTCGAGATCGACCAGACGCCGCCGTTGTACTCCTGGCCGACCAGCCGTAGATTCCGCGGGTCACCGCCGTGCTCGGCTACCCAGTCCCGGGCGAGGATCAGCATGCCGCCCGAGCCGGAGCACGGGTCGTAGACTTCCATGCCCGGCTTCGGGTCGACGAGGGCTACCATCATCCGCACGACCGCCCGTGGGGTGTAGAACTCGCCACCCTTTTTGCCGGCCGAGTCAGCGAACTCCCCGATCAGGTACTCATACGCTGCACCCAGGAGGTCGGGGAACTCGAAGTCCTCGTTCCGTAGTCTGACCGTGTTGAAGTGCGCGATCAGATCGCGCAATTTGCGGTCCGGGATGCTTGATTGTCCGACTGTCCGGGTGAAGTCGATATGTTGGACGACACCTTCGAGTGCGGTGCTATTGTGATGCTCCAACAGTTCTAGAGCTTTGTTCAAGGCATCGCCGACATTGTGGTGAATTTGGTCTCGTAGCCAAGCCCACCGGGCCTTCTCTGGAACGTAGAGGGTATCCCCATACCGTGCTCGGAGGGTGGCCTGCCGCTCGGCGTCCGTGCGGCTGCGCCCATCGGCAATGAGCTGGGCGATGATTCGCTTCTCGGCCACCTCGAACTCGTCGGACGCACGCTTGAGGAACAGCATCCCGAAGATGTATTCCTTGAACTCCGAGGCATCCATCTTGCCGCGAAGGATGTCCGCTGCCGCGTATAGATGCCGTTCCAGCTGCGGCAACGTCAGCTTGCGCCCCAACACCGTCCCCCTGCTCGTCTCAGATCCAACCGTCGGCCGGCCGTGCCACGGGTCGCCCCTGTCGGCAAGGCTAGCCACAGCCCTGACATGTCGGACAGCCTGCCACCCACGACCCTGAACACCCCGGAACGGACGCATGCCATCACGTGGTCTGCCGGACCGGTCGGCCGTCGCGCATCCGGTCAGAACATCGTCACGAGCCACTTTGGGCCTGCGCGCGGGGCACGCCGACGAGCCGGGCGGCCCCCTCCGTGACGTCACCTGCGCCGCGCGCGAGGCTGCCGGCCTTGGTGCACCAAGGACAGTCGGGATCTTGCCGGCCGTCCTGGAGGGCTCGGCCGCGCGCACGCGGGTGATGCAGGACCGAGGCGCTGTCGGTGGGGTCGTCGTGGAGGCAGACGGCGGCGAACATGAAGTGGTTGACAGCCTCGGCGGTGGGCAGCGCATTCAGCGCAATGACGCTCGCTGCCGGGACCTCCGGCACGTACTGCGCGTTGCGTCGGTCGGCTGCGGAGTGCATCTCGATCGCGAGCTGGGTCGAGTCGATCAGCCCGTTGCACCACAGGCAGCCTTCGGCGGGCAGCAGTAGACGGGCCACGGTGTGGATCTCACCGATCTCGCCGGCTGGACCTACTGGGATCTTGACGCCGACCTGGGTGGCGGGGATCAGGTACTGGTGGACGGTGAGGTTGACCCAGTGTCGGGCGGAGTGAGCGTCTGCGGCGAGAAAGATCCAGTCGCAGGTGGTCAGTGCGTCGCGGGCGTCAGGATGCTCGACGCGGTCGGCGATGGCCGTGATCTGGATGGAGGGGTTGGCTCGGCGCGCGTTTCGCGCGGCGATATTGACCTTGAGTTCGCCGACGTCGTCTGGTTCGGCGGCGACTAGCCTCGGCAGGTTGGTGGCTTCGACCCGGTCGCCGTCGATCAGGACGAGTTCGCCGACGCCGAGGCGTGCGAGGAGTTCGGTGATGATGCTCCCTGCTCCGCCGAGGCCGACGACCGCGACGCGCATTCTGGCGAAGGTCTGCTGCCCGGCTGGGCCGAACAGCAGCGCCTGTCGATCCCACCGCGGGTCGATGTCAGGTGCAGGTGCCGGCCGTGGACGGAGCCAGATGATGTTGTTTCCCGGAACGACGGTCTCGGCGAGGACAGCGCGGGTGCCGTCGGGGAGCCAAAGGTCGCCGGCGGCGGCCCGGGGGGTGAGGACGAGCCCACCGACGATCTGGCGGGTGATCTGCCGCAGGGCTGGGTATCCGCGTTCGTGGCTGGCCATGTCGATCGTCGAGAACGCGACGGCTCCGGGCTGGAGGATGTCGGCGTGGTTGTGGACGGCGAGGTAGACGAGCTTCTCGTCGCGGGCGCGGAGGGCTTGGTCGCGGACGAACGTCGCGTCGAGCGCCCGGTAGCTGGTCGTGCCGTCGACGAAGTCGGTGCCGTCGGCGGCGAGTATGACGTCGCGGGCCAAAAGGCGGGGGCCGCGGGGGCCGTCCGCGTAGCCGGCGAGGATGACGGCTCCGTGCTCGTCGCCGTCGGAGAACAGGTGGTCGGCCAGCGTCGTCCAGAGCTTGACCGGGATGGTCAGGCTCCAGCCGGTGGCCGGTGGGTTCACTGCGAGGTGAGCCATGTCAGGACCTTCTGCGCCTTGAGCGCCGCGTTGTCGACGGCGGGATTCCAACGGTTGGACCTACGGGAGAGCTGAAGCGCCGGCCGGTCCCGCCAGGTGACCTGCTGGATCGCGGAGCCGTGTGGCTGACCGTCGGTCCTGGCGAGCGGGCCTGTGTAGTGCGGGTAGACGTCGGACGCGGGGTAGGTGGCGTTGAGGTGGAAACCGAGCCACGTCGCCGGTGGGTCGTAGAGCGGGGCCACATCGATGCTTTCGACGACGATGTAGGCGCCGCCGGCGCCGTCCGGGGCGACGTCCACCGTGGTGTCGGCGAACTGGTCCCGGACGGCGTCGATGGCCTCCGCGACGGCCGCGGAGAGGGCGATCACGAGTTGTCGTCCGGCGCGACCGCGATGAACTCCTGCTTCGGGTGGACCCGGATCGGGTCGACGTCGCCGATGACCCGGTAGCGCTGACCCTCCCGGACTGACAGCTGGAAGCCGACCTCGATCTGGACGCCTTGCTCGATCGCAGCCTTCTTGATCTCCAGCCCGGTGACCTCCCGGTCCGGCAGGTCGACCTGCTGGCCGTTGACCGTCACCGGGATGCCCGAGGGGCGACGGGCGAGCTCCGCCGCCGCCTCCGCTGTGCTGGCCATCCTGCTCCTCCTCACTCGGTCGCCGCGCTCGACAACCGATCATGTTGCGTAATCCATGCAGTGTTCGAGTTCTCGAACGCCGCCCACGCTACCACGTCCGTCGCGAAGGTCGAACAGTGGTAGAACCTCGACATGAGGATGAGAGGGTCGTGATGGCCAAGACCCGCGTGGACGTCAACGGGCTGTACGGCGCGCTCGACGCAGCGCGCACGGCACGGGGCCTGTCCTGGAGGCAGCTGGCCAAGGAGATCGAGGTGAGCCCGTCGACGATGACGCGGCTCGCCAACGGCCACAAGCCCGAGGTGGACGCCTTCGTCGCGATGACCCGCTGGCTGGGGATGCCCGCAGAGAGGTTTATGCTTGACGACGGCGACGACGAGCGCCCACAGCCTGAACTGGTCGCCGAACTAGCCCCGCTTCTACGGGCGCGCAAGGACCTCGACGCCGAAGATGTCCGACACCTACAAGAGATCATCGGGTCCGCCGTGCGCCGCTTCAACGCCGATCGGGACGCGCGGGAGACATAAGTGGCACGTCCAGGCTGGAATCAGGCCAAGATGAGGGCGCTCGCCGCCGAAATCCGCGTCGAAATGGGCATCGGATCCTTCGACCGACTCGACCCTTACCGGATCGCGGAGGAGTACCGAGTCCCCGTCTACCCACTGCAAGAACTAGGAGACCACCGCGGCCAGTGCTCCGAAGCGGCGATCGCGCACTTCACCGTCACCCGGCGAACGAAGTGGTCGGCGGCCCTCGTCGCCGCGGGCTCCAACCGGATGATCATCGAGAACGCGGCACACGAGGAGGTGCGGCGTCGCTCGAACCTCGCCCACGAGATCTCGCACCTTCTCCTTGAACACGAGTTCGACACCCTTCTTCTCACGGACGACACCACCTGCTTCACGGATGAGAAGAAGGAGAAGGAGGCCCAGTTTCTCGCTCGCGAACTCCTCATCTCGGAGCAAGCGGCGAAACAGGCAGCCTTCAAAAGGCTCACCAACGAGGAGGTCGGAGCCCTCTACGACGTCAGTTCCCAGTTTGCGCAGTGGAGGATGTCGGGGCCACGCGTCTACGCACAACGTTCTCTCGCGCGCCAGAACGGGACCTCCTGAGGTCGATCCTCGCTGCAAAACATCTGAGTTGGCCGGCCTGACGGCCGTGTCGCAGCCGCCCTGACCATCGTGCCCGTCGTACGGCTCATGTGGATGTTCGAATGTGCCGGTCGCCCGGCCGAGATGTCGCGTCGCCTTCGCCGTCACGAGGTGGGTGGCTGTGGTGGCCGGTCGTCGACGGCGGCTCCAGTGTCTCGGCGCAGCTGAGTGACCAGGTTGCGTGCGGTGCCCGTGCCGACGTTAAGCCGCTTGCGGAGGGTTTCGGCGGAGATGGGGCGGTGGTGGTGTTGCCAGTGGAGGACGTCTTCGGCGCGGGCGCGGTGGAGGAGGTCCTGCCGGCGTGCGTCCCGCTCGGTCTGACGTGATGTGGCATCTGCTGGTTTCCGTTGGCTCTGGGCGATCGACGGTGGCGTTACCGATGTCTGCGGCTGGTCGGCATCCTTGGCTTCGGCCGCGGGGTAGAGGCTCCGGGGTGGGGCGGTGGTCTGGATGGCGTGGAGGAGGCCGGGTCCGACTTCTGCCCATCCGATAAGGAGGAGGGGGCCGACAGCATCGAAGGCGGCTTTGCCGTAGTGGCCGGTGATGAGGGGTTCGGTGATGTTCAGGGCGAGCGTGACCGTGCTGGCGAAGATCAGTAGGCGTCGTGCGGCGCGGATGACGTCGGCGGGTCCGCCGTGCAGGGTGAGGTGGCGTGCGCCGAGGAGGAGCCCGACGACAGAAAGATCAACTGCCGGCGCCACGAGGATGGCGACGTAGGTCGGGACTCCCAGACGGATGCCGAGTGCGGCGACGTTGCCGAGTCCGAAGAGGAAGGTGAGCCCGACGACAGTACCGACGATCACGGTCACCATGCGGGCGGTGCCGTTCGGACCCACCAGGTCTACGGAACGTGTGTTCGATCCGGCTGGCGAGGTTGCTGGCTGGGTGCTCACGGGGCGTCGTCCCTGGCCAGGAGCCTTGTGGAGACCGGTCGGACGGTGATCTCGGGGCCCTGAACCAAGATCAGACGGTTCTTATTGTGGTGCGTTAGGTCCACCAAAGGATTCATACTCGAACCCCGGTCATGATCTTCATGGCCGGGGTCCGTCGTTTCTGGGCCCTCGGATGGGCCCAGTCCCGACCCTTCTGTGATACATGTCACGTCGGCCATATCCGCGAGCCGCAACTCCCGTGTGTGACGTACCACACGTTCCATGGATGCCCAGGGCTGGGCCAGCATCGTGCCGGTCTCTTTTACATCAAGTTCAATGCGCACCAAAAAGGCCCGGTTCAACATCCGCCGGATCTCCGGGGTGGCCTGCTGGTAGATCGCAGGGCCCAGGCGCATCAGGGTGACGGCCTGACGGAAGGTCTCGGAGATGTCTTCGTGCTCGGTTTCGGCTTGGGCAAGAGCCCGCTGGGCGGCCAGCTGCTCCCGGCCGATGCGGTCTTGCTCCGTCTTCAGGAGGTCGAGTGGGATGGCGTCGGCATAGGCCATCTGGACAAGCTTGCGCCGTTGGTCATCCAAGACCTTCATCTGGCGGGCAGCCCGTTGCCGGGTCTCCGCGCGGTCCGCGCTCCCAAGGTTCAACTTGTCTTGGAGGGCGACCTCTGCCGCTTCGGCGTCAACCTCGTGCATCCGCACCCATAGGGGCCAGCCACGGACAACGTTGTCTTCCACGTGATGGGCGGGCAGATACGGCAAGCTGCACTTTCTGCCCTGATGACGGCCACCGCAGACGTAGTAAGCGAACTCGTCGCCATGCTTGCCTTTGACCCCGCCAGTCGTAGAACTCCGGCCGGAAGCGACACAGCCTCCCCAGAGCCTCGACGCGTCCTGGTTCGTCCTGCACACTGCCCATCATGACCTTCGGTTCGATCACGGCTTCTTTGGCGAGAGCAAGATCTTCCGAAGATCGTTCCACGTCACGAGGACACGCCGAACCACCCCACAACACCAGTAGGTATCACGCAACGTGACAGTCGGAGGTTAAAGGGCGAGTTCACGCCGGGCGCCCAGAAGTGGGGGAGCCGGCTGATTGATCTGCTCCATGAGGTCAACACCCTCGTCGTCGCCCACACCGCCGGGAAGACCGAGCCCCTATCCAGGAGATGATCGACAGGCTGCTGACCTGGTACAACACCGACGTCTGCATCGGCGAACTGGCGAACATCTCCAGATCCTGGACTGACGAGAGAAACCATCCATGCTTGGGACTCGCCCTGGCCCGCCGCGAAGGCGAGCCTCGATACGGGATCGATCGGGCCCTCAGCAAGCACGATCCTCCCTGCTCAGAAGCACTTTCCCGCTTATCTCCACCAACAGAAGATCAATCCGGCGAAAGTCCGAGGCTAGCGCAACAGCAACCCCGGCAACCTCTCCGTGATCACCCACTGTCAATGCTGCGCCACGCAACGATCCTTCGGATCGGGGAACCCTGTTACCAAATCCTGCATGTGACTGGATTCACACCAGGTGCGCTGGCCTGCTGAGGCTGCGTGCCGACTTGACTGCCATGATTCGAAGTTGTTTGATCTGACCTGTGGTCAGATCTTCATCTCGGCGAACTGCAGCATCCGCGTCGACGGCGAGCCTGGCGGTGTGCGCATTGCGTGTAGTACCGGCCGGCGGACTTGTGCAGGTGACATGTTGCCCTGGAGAGATGCGCACAGTTACGGGAACAGTTATAGCTGTATAGGGAAGAGGTAAACCCTCGGGGGATGGGCATAGCTAAGTATTCTATCAAGCCAAGCATTGGAGTGCTGTGGAAGCCTGACAGGGTGAGTTCTTCAGACTTGCAATCGAGGAAACTGGCAGCGAACCATTGGAGTGTCACGCCCTATTTCTAGGATGCGTCCGTAAGGATACGGCGGAGATGCTCGCCAGGCGACGGGATCAGAATGATCCGCCGATGCTGTGAGCTTTGAACAGAAAAAGCAGTCATGTGTGCGGCCGGCTTTGATTCGCTCGCCGAGTTCGCAGGAGTCTAACCGCCTCGATCTTTTTATGTGAGGGATATATCGACACTTACCGAAAGTATGACACCTATGCTGCGAGGCTCCTAGTAATCAGAATGGGAATCATGACAATCACTGTGGGAATCAATGGCTTCGGCCGTATCGGCCGTAGCTACTTCCGTGCGCTGCTCACTTCCGGTGCCGACATCCGCGTGGCCGCGGTCAACGACCTGACCAGCGCGCAGAGTCTGGCGGACCTGCTGAAGTACGACAGCGTGTACGGGCCGCTGCCGCAGCAGGTCGCGGCGGAGGGCTCATCGCTCAGGGTCGGGGACACCGTGGTCGAGGTTCTCAGCGAACGCGACCCGGCACAGCTGCCGTGGCGCCGCCTCGGAGTCGACGTTGTCATCGAGTCGACGGGCGTGTTCAACGACGCGGCCAAGGCCCGGGCGCATATTGATGCCGGCGCCTCGAAGGTGGTCGTCTCTGCTGCGGCAAAGAACGCGGATCTCACCCTCGTCATCGGTATCAACGATGACCTGTACGACCCCCAGAAGCACACGGTCGTCTCCAACGCTTCGTGCACGACGAACTGCCTGGCTCCCATGGCCCGGGTGCTCGATGACGGGCTCGGCATCGAGTGCGGCACCATGACCACGATCCACGCCTACACGCAGGATCAGAACCTGCAGGACGGCCCGCACCCCGACCCCCGGCGCGCCCGTGCGGCCAACCTCAGCACCATCCCGACCACCACCAATGCCGCCAGTGCGATCGGCCTCGTGCTCCCAAACCTGAAGGGCAAGCTCGACGGGTACTCGGTGCGGGTTCCTGTTCCCGTTGGCTCGCTGACCGACCTGACCGTCCGGGTGGACCGTGAGACGACGGTGGAGGAGGTCAACTCGCTTTTCCGCAAGGCGGCGGACGGTGAACTTGCACGAATCCTGCGCTACACTGCAGACCCGGTCGTTTCCGCGGATATCGTCAAGGATCCGGCGTCATGCATCTTCGACTCCCTGCTCACGCAGGTTATCGAGGGGCGCCACGTACACATCTTCGGCTGGTACGACAACGAGTGGGGATTCTCCAACCGCCTTATAGACACAACCCAGTTGGTCGGCGGCGCGACTGCATGACGGAACTGGGCAGGGGGGCCACAGTGAGTCAGCCGTCCTGGCGGGTGAGGAACGCCGTGCCAGCCATGCGCGGTCAACGGCAACGTCGGCATGACCTCGTCGGGCACGACGACGCCGGTGGGATGGGTACCGGGGTCGAGCTTGGCGTGCACGGTCAGCCCGGTGCGGGTGGTGGTCGTCCCGATCGTAAACATTCAGCTTCATTGTTGATGTTGCTGTGAGTGGTTGGCGCTCGTTCCGGGTCCGCCTGTTGGCTGATGTGTGGCGCATCGGATCTGGTGCGTGTGGTGATGTGGTGGGGTGCCGCCGCCGGAGGAGATGCCGATCGAGGGGCTGATCGCCCTCGTCCGCGCGCAGGCGGAGTTGATCGCCGAGTTGCGGGCGACGGTGGCGACACAGGCCAGGGAGATCGCGAAGCTGACGGCGAAGGTCGCTGACCTGGAGCGGAAGGTGTCGCGGAACTCGCGGAACTCGTCGTTGTCGCCGTCCACGGACGACGCGATCCCGGGGCGGAAGCCGCCCGGCCCGGCGGGGTGTCCGGGGCGCCGGTGTCTTACGGGCCGGAGTTGCGTGCGCTCGCGCTGTACTTCCTGGTCCGCCAGCACCTGCCGGTCGAGCGGGCCAGGGAGGCGATCGCCGAGCTGTGTGTGTGTGTGGGGGGGGAGGTCTCGGCGGGCTGGCTGCGCTCGCTGCTGGCCCTGGGCGCGGACGTGGTCGCCGAGCCGGTCGACGCGATCGAACAGCGGATCGCCGCGGAGAAGGTCGTCGGGTTCGACGAGACCCCGCTGAAGGTCGGGCCGAAGGGCGAGAAGCGCTACGTGCTGTCCGCGTCGACGCTGCTGTTCACGCTGTTCATGCTGGGCGGCGCGACAAGGCGAGTTTCTGGGTGTTCCTGCTCGGCCGGATGCTCGGGGTCGTCGTCCACGACCGTTACGCCCTCTACGACGCCGAGGAGTTCGTCGGTTTCCTGCACCAACTCTGTGTCAGCCATCTGCTGCGTGACCTCCAGGACGCCGTCGAGACCTACCCGGAGGCGGTGTGGCCGGTCCAGCTCCAGCAGGCGTTGCGGGGCCTGGTCCACCAGGCCAACCTCGCCCGCGCGGCCGTGCTGGCCGAGGTCCCCGCCGCGCTGCGCGACCCGCTGGTCGCCGAGTACCGCGGCGCGGTCCGCGTCGGGCTCAGGGATGTCCCCGCGGCCGAGAAGGGCGCGAAGCAGCCGGTCGGCCGCTGCCTACTCGAGTGCCTGCGCGACCGCCAAGACGACATGCTCCGGTTCGTCTTCGACCTCGACGTGTGGCCGACGAACAACCAGTCCGAAGGCGACCTACGGCCGTTCAAGACCCAGCAGAAGATCTCCGGACGGCTCACCTCCGCGGCCGTGGCCGCCTGCCGCCTCCAGATCGCCAGCTACCTGTCCACCACCCGCAAACACAGCGTCTCCGCCCTGCACGCCCTACGGCTCGCGTTCCGCGGCACCCCCTGGATGCCACCACCCGCCGTCGCCCCCACCTGACGGGCACCCCACCGATCCCACCGATCCCGCCGCGCCGGCCCCGCCTGCACGGCCCACAGCCACGCCCACGAACCGCCACCTACAGCAAGATCCCTAAACCAGGTGAATGCTTACGACTTGGCGGCCCGACCCTCGACGCGGTTCTCGGCGCATCACGACGCCCACGAGAGCCCCGAACAGCTCAGCGACGAAGACCGGGCACGGCTCTCCGTGGGCGGAAGTCCCCGCCGGGCGAAGTCAGGGTAATTTCAGGGGATCAGCATCGCCTTGCGGGCGCGGACGACGGCTTCGTAGCGTGTGCCCGCGTCCAGTTTCCGCATGGCGGATTGCAGGTATGCCTTGACCGTTTCGCGGGAGAGCGAAAGCCGGTTTGCGACCTCGGCATTGGTGCAGCCAAGCGCGACCTGGGCGAGGACATCGGTCTCACGGGTGGACAGGCGTACCTTGGAATTCTTTCCCGGCCCGCTCTCGCCGACGGCGACGAGACGTTGTGCGGCCGCGTAGATCCTGCGCTGGAGCGCCGAATCGGACATGGCTCCCGCGATGGCCCTCAGTTCGGAGTGCACCGAACGAAGTTCCTCGAGCGTGGCGGCGTGCGCGGGCTCGAGCTGTCTGACGGCCGCGAGCGACTCGGCCATCGCCAACCGATGATCGACTTCGTCGCGGATGGTGAGCTCGTGGACGAGCCGCCGGCCCGCGGCAACGATCTCGTCCCGTATCCGGTCGCCCAACGCGGCGGGCTGGCGCACCGCGCCGTAGAGGACGGCACGGCAACGGCCACCAGCGTGAACGGGAACCGCGAGTAACGAGGCGAGACCTTCGCGGAGGACGGGCCGGTCGTAGTCATGCGTGATGCTCCGCGCGCTGGCGTAGTCGGTCACCCCGACCGGGCGGCCCTGCAGGATCACCCGGCCGCCCAGTCCCGTGCCGGGACAGACCTCCAGATTGTGCAGGCCGGTGGTGCGAGTGCCCAGGAACTCCGTCAGGCGCAAGCGGTTGCCACCCACCTCACCGGCGAATGCCACCGGGACTCCGCCCTGCCGGATGATGGTGCGCAGCTCGGCCCGCAAGGCCGCGCGGTCGTCTGGACGAAGTAATCGGGTGTCACTCATCGCGTCCGTCCTCATTGCGCACACCGCCATGTTGTGCACGTCACAGTAACCCGGCCGAGGCAAGCCGTCGACCGGCCATCCCCGTGACCATCACGCGACCATCACGCGGCTACCTCCGCTACCACCCCGTGGCCATCCCCGCCTGCTACCAACTTTCGGGGGTGGCCGGCGGGGGCGGCTCGGCACGACTCTGTGCGGTGTTGGAAGGAGTTTGCCGATGACGTCGACTGCCGCGACCGAGACCTACCGCACTGCCCGCGATCTTCTGATCAACTTGCGCACGGACTACGGCAAGGCGCTGGAGGAGTTCCGCTGGCCACGGTTCGAAGGCCAGTTCAACTGGGCCATCGACTGGTTTGACCCAATCGCCCGGAACAACGACCGGGTGGCGCTGTGGATCGTGGAAGAGGATGGTTCGGAACGTCGGTGCACCTATGACGAGATGGCCCGTCGCTCGGACCGGGTAGCGACCTGGCTTGCCGGGTTAGGCATCGGCAAGGGCGATCCGGTGATCCTCATGCTCGGCAACCAGGTGGAGCTCTGGGAGTCGATGCTGGCGCTCATGAAGCTGGGCGCGGTAATCATACCCACCACTACCGCGATCGGTCCGACGGACCTCGCCGACCGGATCGAACGCGGCGGCGCCACCTGCGTGATCGCCAATGCCGCCGACGCGGTGAAGGTCAAGCTGAAAAACCTGAACGGTGTCATTGTAGGTGGCGAGGCCGCCGGCTGGCGCCCCTACACCGAGGCCAACGGCGTCACCGAGGTGCACCGGTTCGAATCCCGTACCGCCCCCACCGATCCGCTGCTGTTCTACTTCACCTCCGGAACCACCAGCCGGCCCAAACTCGTCGAGCACAGCCAGGTGTCCTATCCGGTCGGGCACCTGTCCACCCTGTACTGGACCGGGGTGCAACCCGGTGACGTGCATCTCAACATCAGTTCCCCTGGCTGGGCAAAGCACGCGTGGAGCTCGTTTTTCGTGCCGTGGATCGCCGAAGCAACGATCTTCGTCTACAACTACGGCACGTTCGACCCCGCCAAGCTGCTGGCGCAGCTCCGCCGGGCTGGCGTAACCACGATGTGCGCGCCGCCGACCGTGTGGCGCATGCTCATCAAGGTCGATCTTTCCGGCGGGCCCGGCGCGCTGCGCGAGGTGCTGTCGGCCGGTGAACCCCTCAATCCGGAGGTCATCGACCAGGTCCGCGCCCACTGGGGCCTGACCCTGCGCGACGGGTTCGGCCAAACCGAGACGACCGCCCAGGTCGGCAACTCACCTGGCGCCGCCGTCAAGCCGGGGTCGATGGGCCGTCCGCTGCCGGGCGTGCCCACGGTCCTGGTCGACCCGGTGAGCGGCCAGCGCTCCAGCACTGAGGGAGAGCTGTGCCTCGATCTGGCCGCGCACCCGCTCGCGCTAATGACCAGTTACCGTGGCGACCCCGAACGCAACGCGGAAGTACTGGCCGGCGGCTACTACCACACCGGTGACGTCGCATCCCTCGACGAGGACGGCTACCTCACCTACATCGGCCGTACCGACGACGTGTTCAAGGCCTCGGACTACAAGGTGTCCCCCTTCGAACTGGAAAGCGTCCTCGTCGAACACCCGGCTGTGCTCGAGGCAGCCGTCGTGCCCGCACCCGACGAGGTACGCCTGGCCGTGCCGAAGGCCTACATCGCACTTGCTCCGGGATGGGAGCCGAACCGCGAGACAGCGGAGGCGATCCTCCGTCACGCCCGCGAAAACCTTGCCCCCTACCTGCGCGTCCGGCGGCTGGAGTTCTACGACCTACCCAAAACGATCTCCGGCAAGATCCGGCGCGTCGAGCTGCGCAGCAGGGAGAGCGAAGCCGCGGGCACCCGCCTCAGCATGGAGTACCGCGACACCGACTTTCCCAGGCTGACCAGCCGTAAGGCCGACTGATCGACCAGACACCACGGGCCGTGGATGGGGCGCGCTGGAGTGCGTGCCCCGTTCCGGGGGTCGTCCAGTTCGGCAGCGGTGAGCCCGGTGGCGCTCAGGCGACTCGGTTATGAGGGGCGAATGAGGGCGCCCGCAAGCATGACCTGGGCTTCCGATATCTGGTCAGATCGGTCAGAGGAGCTCCGCGGCGTCGGTTCCGCGTCTGCCGGACTGCCACATGATGGCCAGCTCGGTACGTGACCGCACGCCGCACTTGGCGAGCACATGGGTGATGTGACGTTTGACGGTCCACTCCGAGATCCCGAGCTCCCGAGCGATCAATCTGTTGGGCCATCCATCGGCAACGTAGCGGGCGATTTCGTGCTCGCGGATCGACAAGACTATTCCCGCCGGCGCGACCTGATGTTCGAGATGGCTGCGCAGCAGGTACGACAACGTCGGCCGAAGTCCCCGCAGGAGTTCGTGATCTCTATGATCGAAGGTGCGCCCGCCCGTCGCGACGACTCCGATGTAACCGTGAACGGGCAGCGAGGTATCCAGCCAGACGAGGATCTTGTCACTGATGTCGTTTTGCGGCAAGAAATCCTCGAGGAATTCTCCGCATCTGTCGTTGCCGAGGGCCATCTCTGCCAGTTGCGGGAGCACGGCCTGGCCGTATTCCTGCATCAGTTGACGAGCGAACTTGTGCGCGAAGACATCTCGACCGGCATACCTGTCCAGGTAGCGTGCCATGAGCTCGGGAAGGATGCCACGAGTGCGGGGCTCGCTCAATTCCAGCTGCAATGACGGGTGGCGGCCGAGGGAGAAGGTGAGGTGCTCGTAGCCAAGGTGCGCCGAGAACGCGTCGAGGACGACGCTACGGAAGGACGGTGACTCGGTCGCACCGACACAGTCGTTGATCACCGCGAGAGTGCGGCGGTAGTCCGCAGCTTCCAGCTCCACGATGGCCTCCAGCAAACATGCGTCCAGCGCGACGTTACCCACCCGGAGAGACGCCACTTCCGAACGAATCACCATATCACTCGCCGCCAAGATTTTCAATGCCACCTAAGTGGCATTGAGGCGGACCTTCACGACAATCATTGTAGTGGTGCCGGTCACATTCTAGTCCAAGGTGAAATCCATGAAAGAGCATATCGTTACCGGGGCCGCGGGGGCACGACTACGAGTCCTCGAGCACAGCCCGGAAAAGGCGCCCACCGTCGTGCTGGTCCACGGCCTGTCGCTGAACGCGGGCGTGTGGGACCCGCTCGTTGCGCGGATCCAGAATTCGTTCCGCATCCTGGCGCCCGACCTTCGTGGGCATGGCCGCTCGGATGTACCCGAGGACGACACCTACGCGCTCAGCCGCACGTGGGCCGAGGACCTCGCGGCGGTTATCTCGCTCGCCGGACCGGGGCCGGTGGTTCTGGTGGCGTGGTCCTACGGCGGTCTGGTGGCTACCGACTTTCTACGCACCTACGGACAGTCCGGTCTGTCCGGACTGGTGTTGGTGTCCCCGTTGCGCAAGATCGGTAGCGCGGACGCCCTGGCGCTGTTGGGACCGGACTTTCTCGCGACAGCCGGTGGACTGACCTCGACCGACCTCGGCGAGGCGGTTCCCGCTGCGGGCGCGTTCGTCGATCTACTGCGCGCCGGGGACTGGGATCAGGCCACCCGCGAACGACTGCTCGGCGCCGTCCTCGCGGTACCGCCGCGGGTACGGGCCGCGATCCTCGGGCGCGTCGACGACGGCGATGAGGTGCTCGCCGAACTGACCATCCCCACCCGGATCATCTACGGCAGCGACGACACCGTCATCATCCCGGCCGCCTTCGCCGAGTTGGACACCATCATTGCCGCGGCGACCGTGACCGCGTACCCCGGCGTGGGGCACATACCGTTCGTGGAGAACCCCACACGCTTCGACACCGAACTCACCGAGTTCGTCGGCACCCTTTCATCTGCCACTGCTGCCGTGCGCTGACCGCAGCATCCACCCGATTATTCGGCATGGTGGCGGACGCCGTGCCGTACCGAAGTTGGGCGAAGGTAAGGGCCCACCGGTGAACGCGGGTACGCATCCTGAAGAACGGCATTTATTCGACCGGTTCCGCACCTGCCCGTACCCGGTCGACGCTTTCAATCAGGACGTCTTCATGGCCTTCTTCGTGGGTCTTCTTCGTACTGGAGACGGACGGCCGCTAGAAACCAAGATGGAAAAGTAAACACCAATCAGAAAGGGAATCAATAACATGATCGCTATTACCGTCGAGGAGCGGATTGCTCTGCAACGTGCGACCATCGAGGAGCACATTCGCCAGGAGAACGCCAAGGAGTGGGAGAAGGTCTACGACACCTTCGTGCGTGACGAGCGTTCCTTCTACGATGTCGTCCCAATGAGCACCCATTACGAAGGCATCCGGGGCGTGCAAGACTTCTACGAGGCGCTCACTGTCGCCTTACCAGACTTCGTCATCACCGTCACCGGAGAATACGACCTCCCCGGCTATTCCTGGCGAGAGGTGACTGTCACCGGAACGCATCGGAGCGAGTTCGCCGGTATCACTCCACAGAACCATGTGGTTCGCTTCGAAATCGCCGCACTCTACCTCTTCAGCGACGACAACCCCGGCAAGCTCATCGCCGAACGCGCGTACTGGGACAACGACTCGATCTTCCGCCAGATGAAGGGGGAGGCCGACGCCCCCCGCGGCGGAGTTGGCCTGACCGACCGCGAACCCATCCGCGCAACCATCGCATAACCCACATCCACGGACAGGGCGCGCCGTCGTAACGGGCGGCGGCGTTGCCCTGTCCTGCACAGGCAGGGAAGGCCGCCGAGGACAACAAAACGCGCAGGCGCGCCCTGGCGGCTGACCACCTACCGGCCGGGCGAGATCTCGCATATCCACAGTGTCATGGACGGCGAGGCGCGCGGGCTACGGTTTCCGGGCGATTCCGCCATACATGTACACGTGGGCATCGTCCAGCGCAGCCGCCTCCTCGTCGGGATGCCAGTGGTGGACGAGCACTACTCCGGGGTCAAGCAGTTCCAGCCCGTCAAAGAAACGCTCGACCGTGCTTTTATCGCGCGCGATCAGCGGAATGCCGTTGGCGTTGTATGCGGCCTCCCCGGCGCGAGCTTCCTCGGGCGCGCTGTCGGCCGTGGCGGTCGACAGCGCCAGGATGCTCCCCGCCGGCAGCGGGCGCATGAGCCGGTCGATGATATCCTGAACGATCGCGTCATCAGTGATGAACTGCACGATCGCGATCAGACTGACCGCCATAGGCCGGCCCAGGTCGAGAGTTTCCCGCAGTTGCTCGGGCTCCAGGATCCCCTCCGGGTTGCGGAAGTCGGCGTCGAGATAGGCGGCCCGGCCCTCGGGGGTACTGGCGAGCAGTGCTCGGGCGTGCACCAACACGATGGGTACCACCCCTGGGCTGCACATGGCGTCCGGCATCCGGTCCTAGCGCTCTTATGCGTGCCAGTGGAGATCGCTTCGTCCTGGTGCGTGGAAGTCAGCCGAGGGTCGTAGGCAGAAGCTCAAAGGCGCCGCAGTGGCTGGGAACGACGATCTGGAAGTCCTTGCGGTCGACCGTCGCGACCTTGGGTGTGCCCAGGCGTTCCGCTGTAGCGACTACCGCGGCGTCGACTGCGTCGAGCGGAAGATCGGCATAGCGCCGCACCAGTTGGGCAGCGCGGTCGAGGTCCGCGGCTGTCGGCGCCTCCACGTCAAGCTCTCCGGCCGCCAGTGACTCCAAGAACGTGGCGGCCAGTTGCGGCGTTCCGTGCCCCCGGCGCGCAAGCAGGTAACAAACCTCGGTGATGACCATCGCGGGAACTACCAGGGGCTCGGCGGCCGCCACGAGGAGGTGGGCACACGATTCATGGAACTTGTCCCGCTTGTTGATGGCAGCGACGAGTACACCGGTGTCGATAACTATCACCGGTCTGGCTCGCCTAGCTCCTCGTGAAGGATTCGAGATGAACGTTCAGCCAGATCGCGTTCACCATCCATGATCCCGATGAACGACAAGCGGCGCCCCGGTGTGGCTGCGCTGTCGTCAACCTGCCGTGCTGACTCCGTGGCCGGACGCGGGCCGAGCATGCCACCCAAGATCACATAGAGCGCCTCCACCTGGGTAGGCGCAAGCCGATCCACCATCCGGTGCACATCGGCCACATGCGGCGCGGTTGTCATGGTGCCAGCGTAGCCCGCTCGGACGGGGCGGTAGCGCGTCGTCGGGACGGATGCGCCGTCCCTGCCGACGCGTCGGGACGTTCCTGCGGGCGTTGCTGTGGGGTCATGCCCGTCCGCTCGAGAAGGTCGCCCGAGCGGTGACCGCCGCGCTGCCGCGCCACGCGCCGGTGCTGTTCCGCCTCGTCGACGAGGCTCTGGCAGTGCGGTGGCCGGCGCACTGCGTCCGAGCCGCGCGACGTGTGCAACTCGGGTACGGACCAAAGGCCGGGCCCGGCTACCTAAAGATGCTGGTGAGACGCCCGAATCTACGCCGATACGATCGGTTCGTTGTCGACATAGAGAATCCGCGATTCCGGCGCGACCTCATGTAGGTTCGGCGCGGTCGGCAGCCCGGTACCGATATCCAGGAACTGCCGGATGCCGTGCTCCGCCGCCAGGACGCGGGCCATCCTGACCATGAAGTTCCGGTTGGCCCGCATGGACGTGGGTAGGTTGGGCATACTCCTGGTGAACTCCGCGGCCGCAGCCCGGTCCGCCGGGAAGTTTTCCTTGCCGCCGAGTATGTAGTCGTAGACCCGCGCCGAGTGCGGAACGTCGCTCTTCAGGTCGACGTTCGGCGGCGCCCAGTCCGGCACCACCGAGCCGTGGGTCCACCCGGCGTTGTCACCTTTGGCCACGACTCCCCCTAGCTCTGACAGCGCCCATACACAGACGCACTGATTATTTCTCCCAGACTCTCCCATGACCCCGTAATGGCGGCATCGGATGGGGTCGGGGAGTGACGTCCTCGGGGAGTGTTGCCTCCTGGGATCCTGGGCATGCCTGGCCCCCTCGGCCCGCCTTCGGCCGCCCCGGGCTCCGGGGGCGGACACCGGATGGAGATCATCGTCTCGTGAGCACCGAGCTGATCGATCTGTCGGTACCCATCGTGACCGGCATGCCCGTCTACCCGGGGGATCCCGAGGTCGACGTGTCACCGGCACTGACCACGGCCGAGTCCGGCGTCAACGTGCAGCGCCTGCACCTGGGATCACAGACGGGCACGCATGTCGACGCCCCCTTCCACATCGACGACTCGCTGCCCAGGCTTGACGAGGTTCCGCTTCAACGTTTCACCGGACCCGCGGTTCTGCTGGACGCGCGGGGCTACGGTCCACAGGCGGCGATCGGCCCGGAGGTGCTATCAGGCCCCTTTACCCGCCCGTTTCCTCACGATGTCGTCGTCCTCATCGTCACAGGATGGTCCGTCCACTGGGGCCACGACGGGTACCTACGACATCCCTATCTCGCGCCGGACACCGCGCGGGCCCTCGTCAACGCGGGTGTCCGGACGGTCGGTATCGATGCGCTCAGCGTTGATCGAACACCCGGACCGGGCCAGGATGTCAGTCTCGCGGCCCACCGGATTCTGGGTGGGGCCGGTGCCGTCATCGTAGAGAACCTGACCAGTCTCGATCGACTTCTCACCGCCCGGGCGAACGGACGGCCCATCCACATCGTCCTGTTCCCGATTCCGCTCGCCGGAGCCGACGGTGCCCCGGTCCGGGCAGTCGCAAGCGTCGGCCCCGCGGATCAGCTCCCCACCGCGTGCCGTCGCAGCAGCGGGTCGAGTTCGCCGGACGTGTCCCCCACGACGTTCCCGCCCGCCGGTGACGCATCGGCCGTCGGCCCGGCCGGCGTCGCCGTACCCGAGGGCATGATCCCGGTGGGAGCCACCAGCCCACCGTGCGTCCCCGGGGGGTTCACCTGTACCCGGCCGGGACGTGAGGTGGTCGAGCGCGTGCCCACGCGGGGCGCGGACCGGATGGCCGGCCGGGCCGAGGCCACGTCCACACCGACGACACCGTCCACACCGACAACACCGTCCACACCGACAACACCGTCCACACCGTCCACACCGGTCTCGCCGTAGCCCGTCTCGGGGTACTCGGCGAACCGGGCGAGATCGTCCTCCTCCGCGCCCTCGTCCAGGCCTGGCTGACCAGCCGCCAGAGCGCCGAGGTCGATCGTCTCGGCGCAGGCGATCGCGAGCTCCTCGTCGGTGAGCTCCTCCACCGGCTGCTGGCCAACCCGCTCCTCCAGGGAGTCCGGTCCCGGCTGACGCTGCCGGTAGGCGAAGGAGGACCCGATCGGGGGCCGTCGGCGCCGGGCGGCCCGCTCGGCCTCGATCCGCCGGTCCATCGCCGCACGCGCGGTGGCCAGCCGCCGCTCAGTCTGCGCCGACCGGCGAAGATGAACGAGGTACGCGCCGAGTACGGCATCAACGAGGAACTGCCCGGCGATCCACAGCCCGCCGAGGACGGCGGCCAGCACGATGCTCACCGCAAGCAGGACGAGCAGGACGAGCAGGCGCTGCCGACGCACCCGCATCAGGGCGGCACGCTCGGCGTCCGCCCGACGCTCGGGACCGCGCGCAGGAACATCCACCCGCGGATCGTCGGGGTGCGCACCCGACCACCGTGGGCGGCCGGGGCACCCGTCCTCCGAGCCCCCGCCCTCCGGATCCTCGCCAGCAGACCCGCCACCGGATAGCAACGCGCCACCGGTCGAAGCGTCCTCGACGATCGGCGTGCCGGCCGCGATGGGCATCCCGGGGACGACCGGCTGCCCGCCGGGGGCTCCGGCCTCCCGGGACGGCTCGGCGGACACCGAATCCCCGAGCTCCGCGAGGTCGACCGGTCCATCGAAGAATTCCGCGTGCGACATTCCCGTTCCTCCCACGGTGAAGACGCCGCCATGATCGCCGCCGAAACGATCGACGACGGCACCGCCCCGGCCGGGCGGCCGTCGGGAGAGCACCCGCATCGCAACCGTGAAACGCTCGGTGGACCGCTGCTGCGCCGTCGTGTCGTGACGGCGCAGCCACATCGGGATCAGCACGAACCCCCAGACCGCGACGATCGCCACCCAGATCAACGCGCTCATCGGATCACACCTGCACGACCCTGGTCGCTCCCATCATCGACCACCATGATCCCGCCCGCCCCCATACTCCCACCCGCTCCTGTGGTTACGTTGTCAATCTCGCGGGATCTGTGGTCTCCGTGGTGTTCGCCGTTATCGGGGGGAGGGAACGCCGCGGGAAACGCGTCCCACCCACCACCCACTGGATGCGCACCATCCGCGGCGAGCGCGGCGGGTGCGGGCGCTCTGACCATGAGGAGCCTCTTCTCGACACCAACGATTGCGATTTCGTAGTCGACGCTAGTGAGCGAAATCCACGTGGTCACCGACCCGGAGCCCGCGTGTCGCATCCGCAACCGGATGGGCGATGGTGGATGTGTGGTCGTCAAAACGCACCGTGGCACCCCACCAGAACCGCGCATGGCCTATGGAAGCCCTCGTAGAGAGCATCGGCATCCGGTCAGGACCTTCACTTTGTCACCGGATTGAGATCCGGAACGACGGGCGGTGACTAGAAGGGACTACATCCGGTAACCGACACCGTCCCGGTGGCGGAGTGGAACGTGTCACGCAAGCCATGGATCCAGGCATCGTTCTCAGGCGCGGCGGCACCGTCGGGCACGGCACCGTCCGGGCACGGCACCGTCGGGCGGCGCGGCGGCCGCTCAGGGCCGGCTGTACCGGGTCTCCCGCCAGCGGTGCACCAGGCCCTCGGGGACGTCCTCGGTCGTCAGCGCGAATCCGATGTGGTCGTGGTAGCGGCCGTCGATGGCAAGGAAGTGCCGGTGCAGCCCCTCCTCGCGGAAACCGAGCTTCGCGAGCACCCGCCGGCTCGCGGCGTTCTCCGGGCGCACATTCGCTTCCACCCGGTGCAGCCCGACCGGCCCGAAACAGTGGTCGACGACGAGCGCGAGCGCGGTCGGCGTGATGCCTCGACCGGCGTACTCGCTGTCGATCCAATAGCCGACCTGAGCGCTGTTGAACGCCCCGCGCACGATTGTGGACACGGTCACCTGACCGACGAGCCGCCCCTCGAAGGTGATCGCGAACGGCAACGTGGCGCCGAGCCGGGCCTGCTGGCGCAGGCGGTGCCACATCTGACGGTAGATCGAGAGGGTCTGGCGCTGCGCCCAGGTCTCGCGGACCATCATCACTCCGGGTGGGGTCGCCTCCCACGGCGCCAGCCAGTCGGCGTTGCGCAGCCGCACCTCGACCCACGTGGAGGCGTCACGCAGACGAAGCGGCCGCACCTGGACCCGTCCGTCAGTCAGGACTGCCGGCCAACCCGGAGCTCCCACCGTCGCGCCCTATCCGGCGTCAACGGCATCGACGGCAGCGGCATCGACGGCAGCGGCATCGACGGCAGCGGCAGGGCCCGCGGACCCCGCGGCCGGGTGCCCGTGGTCGTCGGCTCCGCGCAGCTGGGCGACGGCATGACCCACCACCCCGGCCAGCACGCCCAGCCCGTCGCGTACCCCACCGGTCGAGCCGGGCAGATTCACCACCAGGGTGGCGGCGACGGTTCCGACGAGCCCACGGGAGAGCATCGCCGCCGGCACGGTCTCCCGACCCGCCGCGCGCAGCGCCTCAGCGAGTCCGGGCACGGCCCGCTCAATCACCTCGCGCGTCGCCTCGGGGGTGACGTCGCGGGGACCGAGGCCGGTGCCACCGGTGCTCACCACCAGGTCCACTCCGTCGGCGACGGCGGACCGCAGCGCCGCGACGATCTCATCCCGCCCGTCCGGGACGATCGTCGCCGCGCCCACCTCGAAACCGAGCTCGACGAGCCCGGCGACGAGCAACGGGCCCGACCGGTCGGCATAGATCCCTCGGTACGCCCGGTCGGAGACGGTGATGACCCGGGCCCGGGCACCCGCGGGAAGGTGGCGCCTGCCACTCATTCCGCGGACCCCGCGTCCGGCGGGGGGTCGGCATGCCAGTCTCCGGAGCGCCCCCCGGTCTTCGCGATCACTCGCACCCCGGTCAGCTCCGCGGCGGGATCCACCGCCTTGACCATGTCGTGCAGCGTAAGCCCGGCGACGGCGACGGCGGTCAGCGCCTCCATCTCGACGCCGGTCCGGTCCGCCGTCCGGACGGTGGCCATGATCACCACACCGTCGTCCCGTACGTCCAGCTCGACCGTGACGCCGGAGATCGCGATGGGATGGCAGAGCGGAACGAGATCGGGCGTGCGCTTGGCCCCCATGATCCCTGCGACCCGGGCGACTGCGAGGGCGTCGCCCTTCGGTAGCCCCTGCCCGCGCAGCAGCGCCACAACCTCGGGAACGACCCGCAGCATACCGGTGGCGGTCGCGGTACGGACGGTGACGTCCTTCGCCGACACGTCGACCATGCGGGCCGCGCCGCGATCGTCGACGTGGGTGAGCCGGGCGGCGGTCACCGGGCCGCCGATCCGGCGGCCCGGGGCACGGCCGCGTTCCCCCGGCCGGCTTCGGCCCGCGGGCCGAAGCCGGCCGGGGAAGCCGGATCCGGGGAAGCCGGATCCGGGGCATCGACGTCCGCAGTGTCCGCAACCACCCAGGCCATGCCGGAGAGAATGGCCCCCGATGCGTCCGGGAGCAACAACGCCGGCAGCCGGCTGCCCGCCGGCACCTCGGTAACCCCCTCGGGGATGATCAGCAGCGCCTGCGCTCCCGCCAGCGAGGTGAGCTGATGTGACCCCTGCCCGCCGGCCAGATGGGCGACGGTGGCGGGTTCCAGGCGCCTACCGTCCCCGCTCCGCTCCAGCCCCACCCTCGGGAAGGACCTCTTCCCGAGGGGGGAACGCAGGTCGGATCCGACGGTCACGACAATCCGCGGGAGCCCGGTGCCGGCGAGACCGCGCATACGTTGCAGGGCCGGGCGGACGAACAGCTCGAACGAGATGAGGGCGCTGACCGGGTTCCCCGGCAACGTGAAGACGGGCACACCGTCGACCAGGCCGAAACCCTGCGGCTTGCCCGGCTGCATCGCGACCCGATCGAACCGGACAGTCCCGGTCCGCGCGAGCACCTCCTTGACGACGTCATATGCCCCGACGCTGACGCCACCGGTCGTCACCACAGCATCCACGTCGGGAAGCACCCCGTGCAGGGCTGCTGCGAAGGCGTCCGGCTCGTCGGGCACCCCGGCCAGGCGGCGTACCACCGCGCCGGCCTCCCGTGCCGCGGCGGCGATGCCATGGCTGTTCGAGTCGACGATCTGCCCGGCGCCCAGCGGTGTACCGACCTCGACAAGCTCGGTCCCGGTGGACAGCACCGCCACCCGCGGCCGGGGATGCACCGGCGGGCAGGCCACGTTGACCGCGGCGAGCAGGCTGATCTGCGCGGAGCCGATGATCGTCCCGGCGGGGAGCACCAGGGCGCCCGGGGCGACGTCCTCCCCCGTCCGGCGGATGTGCAGGCCACGGCGCGGCGCCCGCTGGACCGCAACGGTCCGGCGGCCACCGTCGGTCCACTCGAGCTGGACGACCGTATCCGCTCCCGGGGGCAGCGGGGCCCCGGTCATGATGCGTACCGCGGCGCCGGGGAGCAGCGCGGCCGGCGAACCCGGACCCGCGGGGACGTCGCCGATGACCGGTAGGGAGACGGGAGTGGCCGCCGACGCCTCGGCCACGTCGGCGGCCCGGACGGCGTACCCGTCCATGGCCGAGTTGTCGAACCCGGGAAGCGCGACCGTCGCCCGGACGTCCGCGGCGAGCACGCATCCGTGCGCCTCGTCCAGCCTGGCCTGCCGAGCGCGGGTCGGCCGCACCGTAGCCAGGATCCGCTCGAGGTGTTCATCCACCGAAGTCATGGGCGCCCGTCCAATTCTCTGCCCTTCGATGCACCACTCGTCGCACGCCGGGTCCGGCATCACCCAGGCTACGGCCGTCGAAGCCCGGACATCTCTTACCCGCAGTTACCTTCAGGTATTACCCGCAGTTACCTTCAGGTAGCTCCAGCGGTCGGGGCGGGGGGCGTCCGCTCCGGGCCTCCCGCTCCGGGCCTCCCAGTCCGAACGGCATGCCGCGACCGCCGGGCGCTGGCCGGTTCCGGGAGCGTTCCGGTCCTTGCCGGAGTCGTCACCGGAGTCGTCACCGGAGCCGTCAAGGCCTACCCGAAGAGAAGCCGGCACATCCCGGCACCCTCAGGCGATGAAGCGGATAAATTTAAGCAATATGGATAAATCAGGACAATGCTGCCTTCGGACCACCGGACGCGACATACTCCTCGATCCACGGGTACAGCTCGGGGCCAAGGTCGGCGCGCTCGCACGCGAGCCGGATGACGGCCTTCAGGTAGTCCACCCGGTCACCGGTGTCGTACCGCCGACCCGTGAAGATCACCCCGTGCACGGGCTCGGCGGCAGTGTCGGTGCCGGCGTCCCCCGCGGCACCGGCCGGTTCGACCGCCCGTAGCGCCAGGATCCGCAGGGCGTCGGTGAGCTGGATCTCCCCGCCCCGTCCCGGCTCGGTCCGCCGCAGGACGTCGAAGATCGTCGGCGAGAGGATGTACCGCCCGATGATCGCCAGATTGCTCGGGGCCTGCGCGACCGGTGGCTTCTCGACCAGGTCACGGATCCGCACGATCCCGTACCGGTCGTCGGCACTGCCGGTGCCGGCACTGGTGCCGACGGACTCCACCGTGGCGACGCCGTAGAGGGAGACCTGGTCCTCGGGCACCTCCATCAGGGCGATGACGCTGCCCCCGAAGCGGCGCTGCACGGCAAGCATCTCCTCGAGCAGCAGGTCCCGCTCGTCGATGAGATCGTCACCGAGGAGGACAGCGAACGGCTCGTTTCCCACGTGCGCCGCCGCGCAGAGCACGGCATGACCGAGCCCACGCGGCGACTGCTGGCGGACCGAGTGGACCTCGGCCAGTTCCGCCGACACCCGGACCCGACGGAGACGAAGATCGTCACCCTTCCGTTCGAGGGCCGCCTCGATGTCCGCCTCACGATCGAAATGATCCTCGATCGCCTTTTTCGTGCGGCTTGTGACAAGCAGGACATCGCGCAGGCCGGCGCGGGACGCCTCCTCGACGACGTATTCGATAGCCGGCCTGTCGACGACCGGCAGCATCTCCTTGGGGACGGCCTTCGTCGCCGGCAGGAAGCGGGTCCCCAGACCCGCGGCTGGAATGACCGCCTTCGTTACTGGCATAGCCGAAACCTTAGTCGGGTCCGTGGACACGGGCACCGTCCACGGCCCCAGCACAGGCAATGCACAGCTCACGGCGGCCGCCGGTCCCGCCCGCCGCCCGCCCGGACATGCGCCGCGGGTCCGAGAACGAGCCCGCGGCACTCCGTGCCACCCGGTCCACCACCGACAACACCCCTACCGGTAACTGACAACACCTCCACCAACAATCGACAAATCACCATCAGTAACTATGGGTGCCACAATTGGTAACCTGCGCTCCCTCCGCCCGACATCACGCCCACGTTCGCGTGCCGTATGCCGCGGCAACCCCCCGCTGGCGGCCAACCTGCGGGAGGCTGTCGGTGTGCAGTGGAATGACCGGCCTCCGGGTGATCTCGACGAAGAGCTCACCGTCGAGCTGACGATCCGTCCGCATCCCGGACCGGTGTCCGGACGCGGGAGTCGGCCAGCGGACCCGGGGCGTGCCCGCCCCCGCCACGACGGTGTCGACCGAACCCCCGGCACCGGCCCCGAGGCCGGCGGCGGCTCCGGGCAGATCGCACCCGCCCTAGTCGGCGGCGCGTCGGCGCTGGGTGAGACGAGCGAGGCAGGCGAGGCCAAGGCTCGCCTGCGGGCCCGGCTACTGGTACAGCGCCGCGCATCCGTGGCCCTGCGTCGGGGCTCGCTGTCCAGGTCGGATGCGTCCCGACTGGCCAACCGCATCCAGCGGCTGCCCGAGGTGGAGGCCGCGCGGTGCGTGGCGGCGTATGTGGGGCTGCCCGGCGAGCCGGACACCGCCGAACTGCTCGATCGACTGCTGGCTCGCGGAGTGCGGGTGCTGTTGCCCGCCCTACGCGCCGATCTCGATCTGGACTTCCGGGAGCACGTCGGAACACTGGTGCCCGGCGCGCTGGGTACCCGCGAACCACCGGCGGCGGCACCCCGTGGGGTTCTCGCCGAGGCCGACGTGGTGATCATCCCGGCGCTCGCGGTCGACCGGACGGGCCGGCGTCTGGGGCGCGGTGGGGGCTCCTATGACCGGGTGCTGGCCCGGGTGGGCGCCGACGTTCCGGTGATCGCCGTCCTGCACGACCAAGAGGTTCTGGATGAGATCCCCATGGAGTCCCACGATCACAACGTGAAGATCATCATCACGCCGAGTCGTACGCTACGGTGCGAACCAACCGATGGCACCGGGGAACATCTCGGGCCCTCTACAAGCTAAAGTTGGCAGTCTCCACGTCAGAGTGCCAACTCCGGGAGGAGCACGTGCCTACCTACCAGTACCGCTGCACCGACTGCGGGCGTGACCTTGAGGCCGTACAGAGCTTCAGCGACGTATCACTGACGGAGTGCCCGGCCTGCGCCGGACGACTTCGTAAAGTGTTCGGTTCGGTGGGCGTGGTGTTCAAGGGCAGCGGCTTCTACAAGAACGACAGCCGGTCCAACTCCTCCGGCGGGTCCACGCAGCACCGCCCCAAGGACGTCGGCGACGCCACGGCCACGGGTGGCAGCAGCGAGGCGACATCCGGGGGGAGCACCAACAGCTCCGTCAGCTCGGACTCGTCGTCCTCGACCTCGTCGGGCGGCACCGCCACGGCCTCCTCGACGACGTCGACTCCGGCCTCCAGCACCGCGGCGGCCTGACCAGCCGCTGGATCCGCCCAAGGCGTCCGGGCATCTCGGCCTGGACGCCTTTGGCATGCCCGGACACCGAGCACCCAGCTCCTCCCCGCCGCGGCTCACCCACCGGCCCCCGGATGCGGTAACCGGGAGATGCCGGCGAGGGTTTCCAGATCTTGCGTCACACCATGACCTTGGAAGCCATCTCTTCAGGCCCGGCTACGGCCAGCCCGGAGTTCGGACTTACTCATCTAACGGAAGCCCTTCCGCCCCACTGGCGGCGTTTTTCGGCCACCCTGAACCGGCCGCGCCACCGGGGTGGCCCGGAGCCGCTGGTGCCGACAGATCTGACCTGATGCGGTGGCCTCGGCCGATGGCCGGGACGCCTACTGTTTGCGCCGCCGATAGTGCTCCACGATCCAGGCGTCTACCTCTCGCTTGCGCCAAACCCGGGTGCCTTTGGCACCGCTACCCATCGGCGCGTTGATGACCTGCAAGGGCGCCGGAAACCGGGAGTCCTTGCGTGTCCAGTAGTCCACCGCCTGGCGAGTGATCTTGAGTTGGAACGCGATGTCCCCGATGCCGACCAACTGCTCACCGTCGTCCACGCGGAACATCGTAACCACTTTGCTCTTCCTCAAGAACCTCGCTAGGGTCTAATTTGCTGAGTAGCAAATAGATGGAGGAGGAAACCATGCCCCCCACCCCGCGCCGCCTGGATGAGGTCCGGGCGCTGTTAGACCGGGACGAGGACTACGACGAAGATCCGGTCGGCGATCCGCCGATCACGGTGAGCCGCTACCGGGCGTCGATACGGGCGCTCCTGGCCGCCCGGGTACCGGAGCCCGGGATACTCGCTTCTGCCTGGTCCCAGCGGGAGACGGATGCCTTCCTGGCGGGAAGCCGGGCGACCCTGCGCCTGGTCGTCGAGATAATCGGGCACGCCCTAGCGGCGGCACCCACCGGAGACGGCAGCGGCGGCGTAGATTGACCGGCGGCGAGCGGGCGGCCAAGCGGCCGGGTGGCCGGGTGGCCGCCCGCTCGGTAGCATGCCGGCGGCCATCGGGAAGTAATAAGCACACTCCGGGCAGCCCGCCGAACAACGGCCGGCCCTAACCCGTACCCGGCCGGAGTCCAATCCCGCATCCAATCCTGCAAACGATTCACCCGAAGCACTGTCGGGATCGCGACACCAGACCGCGGCACCAGGCCGTATCCCGCGCCGGGACCTCCGTTGCGAACAACCTGCGCCACACGAGGGGAAGATCATGGGGGCCACAGAGCCGCACGACGACAAGCTGTTCGACGACGAACGCGAGATCGGTTGGGGTGACGAGTCATTGTCCGAGGAAGAGGACCCGGACATCGAACGACTCCTCGCCGATCTTCCACCGCACCACGTCGACCGCTGATCCGGCGGCGAACCCACTCGTCACCACCAGCCCCCGCCACCAGGGCGAGAAAGTGCACCACTCGGCACTTTCCTGGCGCAATTATGGGGCGCCGGGTGCGGTTTGCCAGGAACGATCCGTGCCGGGTACCCAGCCAGCGGGGCGGCGTCCGCGCAGTTGGGCAGGACGTGAACGGGCAACCCGAGCCTGTCCTGGAGGACCCGCGCCGCTGATACCGCACGGGCGGAGAATTCTCACTCACGGTGATGATTGTGGGACGTGTCACCGCCGGGAGGAGCCTCGGTTCGAATTCCAGTCGGCGGTTGGCGCCGGTATCTCACCGAATCCCAATCCGACGACCGGCTCCGGCCCAGGTACCGTAGGGGGGTACCTGGACGGGAAGGCGCGATGGATGCACGGCTACACCAACACCAAGGACGATTACACCGCTCGGCTTCGCCGCATCGAAGGCCAGGTCCGGGGGCTACAGCGCATGATTGCCGAGGACAAGTACTGCATCGACATCCTCACCCAGGTCTCGGCGACGACCCGGGCGTTACAGTCGGTCGCCCTCGGGCTCCTCGAGGACCATCTGACGCACTGCGTGACGCACGCCGCCGCCGAAGGCGGTCCGGTGGCCGACGAGAAGATCCGGGAGGCGTCGGCCGCGATCGCGCGGCTCGTTCGGTCCTGACCACGGCGGTTGCGGTGAAGGCGGTTGCGGTGAGACGACGGACATCGCTTTCGAGGTTCGTCGAGGTCCCCGGGTCGGGTGCTGCGCAGGTCATCCTCGCCTGTTCACCTTCACGGAATATGCCTCCTGGATCTCGCAGGTTACGCCGGACGGCCCCGGACCGGGGCCTGCCGGATGGCGTCGGCCGGGTAGCGTCGGCCGGGTGACGAGCGAGACCGACGGCACCGCGGTGCCCGCCAACGGTGCGGTCGACCGCACCGCGTCGGTGCAACGGATCTGGCTGGACGACCGGTCCTGGGTCGACGTCACGCGCGGATGGCTACGCGAGGCCGACCAGCTGTACGAGACCCTGCATGCCGAGATCCCCTGGCGACAGGGAACCATGTGGCGTTACGAACGCCACGTCACCGAACCACGGATGAGCGCCTGGATCCCGCGGGGTCGGCCGGTCGCCTTTCCCGCCCTGCTCGACGCCTACCGGACCCTGCGGCGGACCTACGGCGTGGAGTTCGACGGCTTTGGCCTGTCGCTGTACCGGGACGGAGCCGACGGCGTCGCCTTCCACCGGGACCGCGAGATGCGCTGGCTCGACGACACGGTGATCGCCATCCTCACCCTCGGTGCCCGGCGACCGTTCCTGATCAAGTCTCGCCACCTGCCGCCCGGCCGACGGATCCTCAACGACCCGGAGGCATCCGGCGCTCGCGACCTCTCCCCGGCCGGCGGTGATCTGATCGTGCTGGGAGGTCGGGCCCAAGCCGACTGGCTGCACGCGGTGCCCAGGGTCCCGGAGCACGTCGCCGGACGCATCTCGGTCCAGTGGCGATGGACGTCCCGGACGGGCCGCCCGGAACAGGGCCCCGGTTACGGCGCCGCGCGCCACTTCTCGCGATAGCCGCCGCCTGCCGGCTCCCCGAGGCATCCTCACCTGCCCGCACCCGCGGCACCACCACCAGCAGCAGGCCGGACATCACGAGGAACGCGACCAACCCGGCCGGTCACCGGGCGGGCCGGTCACCGGGCGGGTCAGTCACAGGGCGGGTCGTAGTGCCGGTGACCGAGGTAGGTCCGCCACTGCTCCCGATTGATGCGGCCCTCGGCCCTGGCACAGATCTCGTCCTCGGCCGCGAGCAGGTCGAGCTGCCAGAGACGGACGGCGTCACCGGCTACGACTGCGAGGACGCCCTCATGTCCCAGAGGTCCGAAGACCGTCGCCGTCGGCGCGGTGCCGACCGGCAGGGTGGCCCGCTGCACCGGCCGGGATGGTGAGCGCATGTCCCAGAGCGTTACCTGACCGGCCGGGGTACTGACAGCGAGGACCCGCCCGTCGGCGGAGAGCGCGATCGAACCGGCCTGGCCTGGCCGGCTCGCGATGGCGGTGAGGCGGTGCAGTCCCCGGGGGCTGTCCAGCCCATAGATCTCCGTCAGCGAGCCGCCGTCGGAGGTACTCGCCACGGCGAGCCACCGGCCGTCCGGGCTGACGAGGAGCTTGCGGACAGTGGCGGGGGCGGTCAGCTGGGCCCGGCGGCGCGGTTGCCCGGCAGCGGTCACATCCCAGACGGAGAGATGGCCTACCCCCCCGACCGCGAGCGAGTCGCCGTCGGGGGTGAAGGCGAGGCTGGTGACCTCCGCCGGCTGGGGCAGCTCGGCGAGGGCGCGAGGATTCTGCGGATGGCCGATGTCCCAGAGACGGACGACGCGATCGGCGCCCGCCGAGGCCAGGGTTCGACCATCCCCGCTCACCGCGACGCTCGCCACCGCACCCGTGTGTCCCCGCAACTCGGCGAGCAGACTCACCCGTTGACCGGTGTTGATCGCCGACTGAAGGTCACCGTCGTCCGTGGACCCGGGCTGGGCCAGCCGCCATAACCGGATCACCCCGTCCGTCCCCGCCGTCACCATGATCGTGGACGCCCGCACACCCGTGGCCGGACCGGATGCGGGTATCAGCGCGACGGCGAGCAGGCCCTTCACCGCGGCCGCCGGGGCGACCCCGGCCGCGAGGGGGCTGCGATCTCCCATGGCCGCGGCCACCGCGGGCAGGTCGGTGATGTAGCGCACCCGGCCAGGGCCGATGATGTTCCACACCGACCCGCCGAAGTCACCGACGATGATCAGATATCGACCATCCGGGGTGATCAGCAGATCGCGGATCGCTCCCGTCGCCGGCCCGATCTGCCGGATGCTCGCATTGACCAGCGCCTCCGCCGCAGCCGAGGTCGGAGCCATGCGGTAGGCCGAGACGGCGAGTTGGCCGGCGAGATCCGGTTCCCGGTCGAGAAGGCGCATCGCGCCACGGGCCGCCTCACGCGACGTGGCCGCCGCGCTGCGCTCCCGCAGCGTATCGACGATCACAACGGTCGAGAGGACGAGCACCGAGACCGCCACGCCGATCGAGAGCACGCGTCGAAGCCACCCGCGGTCCAGGTGATCCCGCGGTGACGATGGTGATGACAAGGCGGAGACATTCCCGGTGCCCTCCTGGACGTAGCTTGCGCGCGCTCTCGCGGCCGCGGTGGGCAGTGGGGCGGGCACACCGGCCAGAGCGGCCGACGGACCGGGAGACGACGGAGCGGGAGACGACGGACCGGGAGACGACGGACGCATCCGCGGTTCTGCTCCGGTACGGACGGCGCCGAGGGCGACCGCGGCGGCCGGCGGGACGGCCGTGATCTCCGCGGCCGGCGGGACGGCCGTGATCTCCGCGGCCGGCCCGGTCCCGAGCACGGTCACGGTTTCGAGTACGGTCACGGTTTCGAGCACGATCTCGAGGCCGTGGATGGCACCGATGGCAGGAGCGGCGAGGTCGCTCGTGCCTACGACCTCCGGTTTCGTCTCGGACTCGACCGTCCGCCTCGTCTGCACCGGCACCAGCGTCTCGATGACACCCGCCGGCAGGGCGAGACGCCGGGTGGGTTCGACCGCCGGCTCCGCCTCGCTTCGTGTCGGATAGGCCATCAGCTGTTCGAGCAGTTCGGCCGCGGCCGGCCGGCGCTTCGGGTCCTTGCGCATCGCCGCCGCGACCAGCTCTCGCAGCTCCGGGCAGAACACGGACAGGTCGGGTTCCGCGTAGACGGCCCGCTGCAGCAGGACCCGGGGCGTTCCGGCACCGAATGGCGGCCGGCCGGTCGCGGCGAACAACAGCATGCCGCCCCAGGTAAAGACATCCGATGCGACGGTGGCGGTCTGCCCGAGAGCCTGTTCGGGCGTTATGAACGCAAGTGTTCCGATACCGGACGGCGGTCCGCCCGGATTATTGATGCTTACCGCATTCATCGCTCGGAAGAGCCCGAAGTCAACCAGCCGCACTCCCTGCCCGGAAAGAACCACATTGATAGGCTTCAGGTCGCCGAGGAAAATTTCCAATTCGTGCAGTGCGGCCAGAGCCGTCGCCAGCCCGACGGCGAGCCGGTAGGTGTCTGGTCCGGACAACGCTGCGCCGCCGGCGACGGTTGCGGCGAGAGTCGGAGCGTCGATGAACTCCGCGACGACGTATGGGGGGCGAGCGCCCGTGTCGAGGTCGAGGATGGCGGCGAGGCAGGACGGCGCCAACCGGCGGATGTTGTCGAGGTCGACGCGCAGGCGCCGACGGAACTCTGCGTCCCGCCCGAAGGGCGCAGTAATCGTCTTGACGAGGACCGGACGCGCCTCGCCGTTACGTGCAAGAAACACTGGTCCTGTCCTGGCGTCGACCAGCTTCCGTTCAACTGTATACGGACCGATAGTCTGGAGATCAGTCCCGGTGAGCCCAGGGAGGTTGCGCCGGGATATCGCCATACGACGAAACCTCCTACGACTGCACAAACCGGCCGTGCCGGCACGGCGGCGGATCTGGTCGACAAATTCATGTTATCGGCGCGAGCCATGGGCCGGGCGCCCCCTTGTGGTGGTCGAGCACCCACACCCACGCCATCCCGCCTAATGTTGGCGGGAGGCCGGATGCCCGCCGACGGGCGTGGACGATCAGGCGTTCGTCGGCCGGGCGAAGGGCTGCAACCGGGTGACGAGTCCGCGGACCTCGGCCCCGGCCGCAGCCAGGGTCTCCTCGGCGGAGCTGCGGCTGCTGCCCTCCAGCAGGACGTCCAACGCGATCAGCCGCTCCGCGATCTCCGTCATCAGATCAAAGTCGCGAACACGCTGGTGGACCAGTTCGGCCAGCCGCTCGTTCTTCTCGAACAGCTCGACGAAGACGCTGACCTTGGCCCGGAGCAACCAGGGGTCGAAAGGCTTCGCGATGTAGTCGACCGCGCCGACAGCGTAGCCGCGGAACGCGTGATGCGGCTCGCGGTCGATCGCCGTCAGAAAGATGATCGGAGTGTCTCGGGTACGCCCCCGCTGCTTGATCCGGTGCGCTGTCTCGAAACCGTCCATCCCCGGCATCTGGACGTCCAGCAGGATCACCGCGAAGTCGTCCACCAGAAGACGCTTGAGAGCTTCCTCACCCGACGACGCCGTGACGAGATCCTGATCCAGCGAGGCGAGAATCGCCTCCAGGGCCATCAGATTGTCCGCTCGATCGTCGACCAGCAGGATCTTGCTGCGGGGCCGTTCCGTGCTCGGCCCACCTTCGCCGTCGACGGAACCGCCGGTCCGCTCGGTCACCCGCCTGCCTCCTCCTTCGCGATCGCCCTGCCGACCCGTGGTGGGCGTCGCCACCCCTACATGATCACTGATCGCTCCCGGCGGCATCTCACCACCCCACCGATAGCCACCCGAATGCGCACCATACGCGATCTGATCAATACAGATACGACCGCATCACCCCGAGGAGGTGCTCCAGATCCACGGGCTTGGTGATGTAGTCGGTGGCTCCGGCGGTGATGCTCTTCTCCCGATCTCCCGGCATGGCCTTGGCGGTCAGCACCAGGATCGGCAGGTCCGCGAACGCCGGCATGTCACGGATCATCGAGGTCGTTTCGTTGCCGTCCATGCCCGGCAACATCACATCCATCAGCACGAGGTGCACGGGCGGGGTGTCCTGCTGCAGCATACGGATCGCATCATGACCGTTGTCGGCGTAGAGGACCCGCATTCCGTACATCTCCAGCGCGCTGGTGAGCGCGAAGACGTTGCGGACGTCGTCGTCGACGACCAGCACCGTGGTGCCGACCAGGGGATCGGATCCTTCCGATCCCTCGGTCAGCGGGCGGCTGGCGGACTCGGTGGACTCGGTGGACTCGGTGAGGAACGGAGTCCCCACCGTGACGGGCTCGCTCGGCCGCCAGCCCGACGTGAAGGCCGCCGAGCCCTCCGCCGGTCCGCTGGCCGCGGCGGACCAGTGGGCGCCGCCGATCCCACCCGCGTCCCCGTGCCCGGCGGTTCCCCCCGCGCCGGGCCCGGAACGGGTCGGGGACAGGGACGAAGACGAAGACGGGGACGAGGGCGCGAGTGCCGCCGTGCCGAACCGGTCGGCGTCGGGGTTCTGCCATCCGTTCGCGGGCCCGGCATCGCGGCCGGCGGACGGCGCGGGTCCGCCACCCGGTTCCGCGTCCACTCCCTCACCCGACCGCCGCCCGAGGTACTGACCCGACGGATCGACGATCATGAGAACGTTGTCTGGCTCGCCCGGCGTGACCCCAAAGGGCGGCGTCTGCGCCGGCGGGGCCGACGGCAGGTAAAGGGTGAAGGTGCTCCCACGGCCGACCACGCTGGAGACCGCGATGGCCCCGCCCAGCAGGCGGGCGATCTCCTTGCTGATCGACAGGCCGAGCCCGGTGCCACCGTAGCGACGCGACGTCGTGCCGTCCGCCTGTTGGAACGCCTCGAAGATCATCCGAAGCTTCTCGACGGCGACCCCGATTCCGGTGTCGGTGACCGCGAACGACAACACCGTGCCCGCGGAACACAGGCTCGGCGAGAGGAAGGGCAGATCCGGCCGGGCGACGGTGACGTCCAGCCGGACGGTGCCGGTGTCGGTGAATTTCACCGCGTTCGACAGGAGGTTCTTCAGCACCTGCTGGAGGCGCTGCTCGTCGGTGACGAACTCGGCCGGCACGTCGGGAGCGAGGTTGACCTGGAATGACAGGCCCTTCTCCTCCGCCACGGGGCCGAAGACCCCGGCGACCGCGTCGCAGAGCGCCGCCGTGCGCACGGTGGTCGCATCGACGTTCATCTTGCCGGCCTCGACCTTCGACAGGTCCAGGATGTCGTTGATCAATTCGAGCAGCTCGGAACCGGCGGAGTGGATCGTCTCGGCGAAGTCGATCTGCTTGCGGGAGAGGTTACGGTCCGGGTTGTCGGCCAGCAGCTTGGCGAGGATGAGCAGACTGTTGAGCGGCGTGCGCAGCTCGTGGCTCATGTTCGCCAGGAACTCCGACTTGTACTGCGACGACAGCGCCAGCTGCTCGGCCTTCTCCTCCAACCCGATGCGGGCCAGCTCGATCTCGTGGTTCTTCTCCTCGAGCAGCGCCGCCTTCTCCTCAAGCTCGTTATTCGTCCGCTGCAGCTCGACCGACTGCGAACGCAGCTCCTGGGTGAGCCGCTGGGACTGGGCCAGCAGCTCCTCCGTCCGCGCGTTCGCCATGATCGTGTTCAGCACCACCCCGATGGTGTCGACGAGCTGGTCGACCAGGGTGAGGTGCAGCTCGGAGAACGGCGAGAACGAGGCCAGCTCGATGACGCCGAGCACCTGGTTCTCGAACACGACCGGCACGACGACCAGGTCGCACGGCGGCGCCTCACCGAGTCCGCTGCGGATGTTGAGGTAGCCGGCTGGTACGTGCTCGACTCGGATACGGTCGCGTTCCAGGGCCGCCTGCCCGATGAGTCCCTCGCCGAACAGGAAGGTGCCGTCCGAGCGGCGCCGGGGCACCGAGCCGTAGCCGGCGACGTAGCGCAGCTTGTCACCCTCGATGAAGTCGAGCAGGTAGACCGTGCCCTGCTGGGCGTTGACCGCTGGCGTCATCTCACTGATGATCATCTGGCAGACCGCGTAGAGATCGCGCTGGCCCTGCATCTTGCTGCCGATCCGGGCCAGGTTGGACTTCAGCCAGTCCTGCTGGGCGTTGACCTCGGTGGTCTCGCGCAGTCGCGCGATCATCTGGTTGATGTTGTCCTTGAGCTCGGCGACCTCGCCCTCGGCCTCCACCGAGATGGACCGGGTCAGGTCACCGCGGGTCACCGCGGTGGAGACGTCGCCGATCGCCCGCAGCTGGATGGTCAGCGTGGACGCCAGCTGGTTGACGTTGTCGGTGAGGTCCTTCCACGTTCCGGCGACTCCGGCTACGGTGGCCTGACCGCCGAGCTTGCCCTCGACGCCAACCTCCCGGCCCACCCGGGTGATCTCCGCTGCGAACGAGGAGAGCTGGTCGACCATCGTGTTGACGGTGTCCTTCAGCTCGGCGATCTCACCCTGCGCGGTCACGGTGATCTTCTGGCTCAGGTCGCCGCGGGCCACCGCCGTGGTCACCAGCGCGATGTTGCGGACCTGACTGGTCAGGTTGCCCGCCATCGAGTTCACCGACTCCGTCAGATCCCGCCACACCCCCGACACCCCGCGCACATGCGCCTGCCCGCCCAGGTTGCCCTCGGTGCCCACCTCGCGGGCGACCCGGGTCACCTCGTCCGCAAACGACGACAACTGGTCCACCATCGTGTTCAGGGTGTCCTTGAGCTCCAGGATCTCACCCTGGGCCGCCACGGTGATCTTCTGCGACAGGTCGCCGCGGGCGACGGCGGTGGCGACGAGCGCGATGTTGCGGACCTGACTGGTCAGGTTGCCCGCCATCGAGTTCACCGACTCCGTCAGGTCCCGCCACACCCCCGACACGGCCCGCACGTGCGCCTGCCCGCCCAGGTTGCCCTCCGTGCCCACCTCCCAGGCGACCCGGGTCACCTCGTCCGCAAACGACGACAACTGGTCCACCATCGTGTTCAGGGTGTGCGCGAGGCCCGCGACCTCGCCCCGGGCGTCGACGGTGATCTGCCGGGTGAGGTCGCCGCGGGCCACGGCCGCCGCGACCTCGGCGATGCTGCGAACCTGGGTGGTGAGGTTGCCGGCCATGACGTTGACCGAGTCGGTCAGGTCGCGCCAGACCCCGGAAACGCCCTTGACCTGCGCCTGGCCGCCTAGCTTGCCCTCGGTGCCGACCTCCTTGGCCATCCGGGTGACCTCGTCGGCGAACGCGGAGAGCTGGTCGACCATCGTGTTGACGGTCGACTTCAGTTCGTGGATCTCACCGCGGGCGTCCACCGTGATCTTCTGACTCAGATCACCCTGCGCAACCGCGGTGGTGACCTGAGCGATGTTACGGACCTGGCTGGTCAGGTTGCCCGCCATCGAGTTCACCGACTCGGTGAGGTCCCGCCACACCCCCGAGACGCCCTTGACCTTGGCCTGCCCGCCCAGGTTGCCCTCGGTGCCCACCTCACGGGCGACCCGGGTCACCTCGTCCGCAAACGACGACAACTGGTCCACCATCGTGTTCACCGTGGTGCCGATCCGCAGGAACTCCCCGCGCACCGGCTGGCCGGCGATCTCCAACGCCATGTGCTGGGACAGGTCCCCCTCGGCCACCGCCGCTATGACCCGCGCCACCTCGTGGGTCGGCCGGGCCAGGTCGTCGATGAGGGAGTTCACCGCCTGCGTCATGTCGGACCAGCCGCCGGGGTTGCCCAGGTCCTCCATCCGCAGGGTGAGCCGACCGTCACGGCGGATCACCTTACTGACCCGGGCCAGCTCACGCGCGTGGCGCTCCTGGATGGCGGCCAGCTCGTCGAACTTGCGCACCACGTCACCGGCGTAGCCGTCCCGCGCCGCGAGGCGGGTCGAGAAGTCGCCCTCGCACAGGCGGGTCAGCCCGTGCAGGAGATCCGCGATCAGCTCGTCGGCGGCGGCCCGCGACGCCCGAGTGTCGTCCACGGGAAGGGATGCATGGGGCACGATGGTCGCGGTAGCGTCACCGCCTGGTGCATCCAGATCATGACGAGCCGAGGGTTGCGGGTCGTATGCGGGGCTCATTGGTCTCCTACCTGAGCTCAGTCGACACGATCGTCTCGGGTCCCGGGCCGGGCGGAGGGCCCGGGTCAAGGGCGGTCTCCCACGGGCACCGGCGTGGGGCGGCGTCGGTGGACAGGTGACACCAGCCGCCAGTATCCGCCTCACGATGGACAACGCAGGAGAGACTGAGTACATGTATGGCGCAGCAGGGGGTGGGACGATGCCGGCGCGCGCCATCGCGTTGCCACCGACGCCCGACTCCCCCCGGGCCGCCCGGCGCTTCCTGCTCGAGGCGTTGCACGGGCAGCTGGACGACGACCTGCTGGACTCCGCGCTTCTGCTCGTCACCGAGCTGGTCACCAATGTCGTCGTGCACGCGGGCACCTCGGCCACCGTGGAGGTGCGCGCGGACGGTGACGGCGTGCGGGTCGGGGTCACCGACCGGCATCCGGTCCGCATCGGCATGGCCCGGGTAAAGAAGGTCGAGGACGCTGACTTCGGCATCGACGGGCTGCGCGAGGACGGCCGCGGCCTCGCCCTCGTCGACGCGCTCGCGACGAGCTGGGGGACCGAGCACGGCCGCGGTGGCAAGACCGTCTGGTTCCGCCTGGAAACCGCCGGCGACGGCTCGCCCACCGCTGCTGTGACCAGTCCCGCTGTGGCTGTGACCTGTCCCGCGCCCCGCCCGGTACCGGCCCCCGTGGTACCGGCGCCGCGTCCGGTCCGGCTGATAGCCCGGGACACCGCCCGTGCCCTCACCGCCGAGGGCGAGGTCAGTGAGCTGCTCGCGCAGCTGGTGGACGCGCTCGCGGTCACCGCCGGGCTGGTGCGGCGTCCCGGGCGCGACGGCGGCCGGTCGGAGACCGTGGCCACGCTCGGGGCCGTCGGCCCGGTTACCGAGGCGCTCTTGTTCCCGCTGGATCCGACGCAGGAGAGCCTCGGCGAACTGCTGCTCTGGCCGGCGGCCGGCGGCCGCCCGAGTGGTTCGGGCGGCACCAGCGATTCGGGCGGCACCAGCGATTCGGGCGGAGTGGGTGTCCCCGGCGACGTCCGCCGGATGGATGCCGCCGCGGCGGCCGGGCTGGACCTGGAACGCATCCGCCTGACGACCCGATGGATGGCCCTGGCCCTCGGCGGCGGCGACATGCGACGCGCCGAGGAGCGCCGCATCGGGATGCTGTCCTTCCTCGCCGAGGCGTCCGATCTGCTGGCGGGCAGCCTGGACCTGAGCCGCTCGCTGGCGCTGCTCGCGCGGTTGCCGGTCCCGCGGCTGGCCCAGTGGTGCGCGGTGTACCTGCACCGGGAGAACGCCGATCCCGCCCTGTGGGCGGCGGCACACGCGGAGGAGAACGCGGCGGGCGCCCTCACCGCTGCCGCGGTCGACCCGGACGGCCCGTTGATGGCGGCGGTGCGCTCCGCGAGCGGAGACCGAGTGCGTTCACTGACCGCGCTCGGCGGACCGGCGCTCGTGATGGTGCTGCGGGCCCGGCGGCGGGTACTCGGGGTGCTCGCGCTCGGCCGCCCCGAGGGCAACGCCTTCGCCGCGGACGAGATCGATCTGCTCGCCGACCTCGCGCGCCGGGCCGCCTTCGCGGTCGACAACGCCCGGCTCTACAGCCGGCAGGTGGAACTGGCCGGCACGCTCCAGGCGGGTCTGCGCCCACCGGAGCTGCCGATGATCGAGGGACTGGATCTCGGTTCCGCCTACGGCGCCGCGCAGTCGGCGGGTCTCGACGTCGGCGGCGACTTCTTCGACCTGCTGTGGGGTCCGCTCGGCTGGACGATCGCCATCGGCGACGTCTGTGGCAAGGGTGCAGAGGCCGCCACCGTGACCGGGGTGGCCCGCGCCGTCCTGCGGCTGCTGACGGGCCGGGGTACGGAGCTCGGCGAGGTGCTGCTCGAGTTGAACCGGACCCTGCGCGACGCCGCGTCGTCTCATCCGAACGGGCAGAGTCGGTTCTGCACCCTGGCCGCCGCCACGATCATGGCGCCGGCCGGCGGACCCGCGGAGGGCGAGCCCGCCGACACCGACACCAGCACCAGCACCAGCACCAGCACCAGCACCAGCACCAGCACCAGCACCAGCACCAGCACCAGCACCAGCACCAGCACCAGCACCAGCACCAGGATCCGACTGCGGCTGTTCCTCGCCGGCCATCCCCAGCCGGTGGTGCTGCACGCCGACGGGCGCGCCTCGCTCGTCGGTCGCCCGGGAACCCTGCTCGGCGTCCTCGACGACGACGAGGTCTCGTTTCCGGGGTTCGAGATCGTCCTGCGCCCGGGCGAGTCACTGGTCTTCTACACCGACGGGGTCATCGAGGCCCGCAATGGCGGGAAGCTGCTCGGCGAGGACCGGCTCCTCGACGCGATCGGGGGATGCGCAGGCCTGTCAGCGCAGGGGATCGCGGATCGCGTCCTGGCCGCCGCCGAGCGGTTTGCCGGCGGCAACCTGCGCGACGATGTCGCGATCCTCGTGGCGCGCGTGCCCGGCTGACCGGCATGATGGACGCTTCGGGGTACCTCCGAGGCGCCTCCGCTACGCCCGCGGGCGTCCCCCCGGGCCCCGCGGGCACGAAGGCCCACGGAAAGGAGGCGCCACCGGCACCGCACCGGATGCCAGATCGACATAGCCTCAAGAGGTGCGATCCGGAAACAGAGGCTTCAATCCCCACCCAGTGGGTAGAGCCACCTCGATATCCTCGCACAGGCTTGGTGGTCGATGAGCGCGTCTTCGGTCCCGATGGATGTGGTACGGCAGGCAACGTCCAGTTGCCCACCCGCAACCCACATACTCGCCGAGCTCCCCTATCTGCCCTCCGCCGTCCCGCAGGCCCGCAGGGTGCTCCGCGAGGGCATCCGGCTGGCGGACCTTCCCGAGGACCTGCGCGGCACCGCCGAGCTGCTCGTCAGCGAGCTCGTGACGAACGCGGTCAAATACGGGCAGCCGCCGCTGTGGCTGCTTATCGAGATACGGCCCGGTCTGATCCACGCGTCCGTGTCGGACACCTCGACGGTTCTGCCGCAGCGGCGTGAGGTCGCGCCGGACGCCGAGGGCGGTCGCGGCCTGCTGGTTCTCGACACGTTGGCGGGCAGCTGGGGGACGGTGGCGGTCGAGTCAGGGAAGTACCTGTGGTTCGACCTGCCCGTGCCGGTTCCGCCGGCGCCGGTGGTGGGTCGGCGGTCCGCCTCCGTCCCCGAAGCCGACGGCGCGGCCTCCCCGGGCGCCGGGAGCTCCTCGCTGCCCGAGGGGCCGTCGTCCGCCGACGGGTCGTCACCCGCCGAACCCACCGAACCTACCGAACCCACCGAACCCACCACTGTGACCCGCTCTGCCCCGGCCGCCCGGTACTCCCCACCGATCCGTCCCGCGCCACGTCCCCCGGCCGCCTCCGCATCGGCCCTGCTGTCGTCCGCCTTCGGGATGTCCCCCTTCCCGGTCCTGTCGAGGCGGCCGGGATCGGACCGTGCCGGATCAGGCCGCACCGGAGCGGCACGCGCGGGTTGGGAGGCGGCCCGGCCAAACGACGCCGAGGCGGCCGTCACGATCATCACCAACGGCCCCTGACGCCGTCACGTCATTCCCCGCCCGGCCCTCCCCCGCAGCGGATGGGTCCGGCATGGTTGGCGAATCACCCGATCAGCGGCTCAGCGGGTCAGCGGGTCAGCGGGTCAGCGCAGAGGTTCTGTGACGCCGGTTACAAAAGGGCGTGCGCTACTTGAAAAGCAATGCGGCACTGAATCGTGACGCCGCGTGACGTCACGATCGTCCAAGCGGGCCTCGCCCCGCCGCGGGCCACGTCCCGTCAGACGACGGACGTCCATCCCTGCCCGACGACGCACCGCCAGATGCGGCCACCCGAACCGGTCGAGCCCCCGATGACGAGCTGGCCCGTGGTCACGCAGTCGGCGGGCTGCGGATCGGTGACGCTGATCCGCACCCAGGGATGCAGGATGTCGTTGCCCTGGTGGACGTTGAAGTTGTCCCCGAACACGCCGGCGCCGCCGGCCTTGTTGACGGCGAAGATGGGTTGGTTCAGATGGTCGTAGACGATGAACAGCTGGCCGTTGGGCCCGCCCGTCGACTGGATACGAAGCCCCTCAGCGCTCTGGTTGGTCGCCCGGAACACCCAGGGGTTGCCGGTGAAACCGCTCTGCGCGTAGGCGTAGCCACCGCCGCCGAGCAGCCCGCCGACAAGGGTCGCCGCGCCGAGCACGCTGATGGTCCTGAGACGATGTAGGTACGAAAACATGGGTCTTCTCCCCGATCGATACTCCCGGCCGTGTCCTGATGTGACTCCCGATCGGCAGTCACGGCTGATCTGATAGGAATGCCACTATAGATTGCTAGTTATCTATTCATTGTGACAGAAGTCCTACTTTTGACCAGCCGAACGGGCCAGAACCACGACACATCGGCCCCCGCCGTCCGCAATGTCCCGTTTGGGCGCCAAGTCGATAAACACTGCGTATCGCCCCATCAACAGATTGTCAATAACCCGAAAAATGCGACTTGGAGTAATATTGTCTAGAATGTCAGAAATAACTGCCATGGCGGCTGGAGCGATGAGCTTGAACCTGGTGCTACCTGGTGCTGAAGGAACATTCCTCTCCCGGGTATCCGATCAGCTCGACCGATCGGTGGGGAACGGAGCATGCCGTGTTCCCCGAAGCTCGATGCGCCGGGCCCGGGGGTGGCCGAGGAAATCCGGCAGTGCGAACTCGTAGCCGTACGCACCCGCCATGGGGAAGACGACGACGTCACCCGGCCGCACCCGATCGACCGTGATGTCACGGGCGAGGGTGTCCTCCGGCGTGCACAGCTCCCCGACCACCGTCACCGGACGACCTTCGACCACCGCCTCCCGCGTGTGCTCCGGCTCCGGCCCACCGTTCCGGCCCGATCTCTCCACGACGGCGAAGTTATGGACGATCTCCCACGATGTCGGCAGCGCGAAATGATGAATTCCGCCACGCAGAATCACGAATTCCGTCCCGTAGGAATGTTTGACGTCGATCACCTCGGCGGCGTACCAGCCGGAGTCGGCCACCAGCATCCGCCCCGGCTCGAAGATTACCCGAGTTCCGTCCGGCACCGGCAGCGAACTTAGTCCCTCACCAAATCGGATTAGGTCAAAGGGCCGGTCACCGCGCCGGTCCGGTTCGAACGGAACCCCGAATCCACCGCCCACGTCGACCATCCGCAGCTCGATCCCGGCCACGGCAGCCGTCCGGACGGCGAAATCGAGACACCACCGGACGTAGCCCAGATGGGCGGCGGCATCGAGATTGCCGGACACTGCGTGGACATGGAATCCGACGACGTCGATATGGGCCAGATCCGCCGCGAGTTCGAGCGCGGCGGGGACCTCCGTTTCGGGGATGCCAAACGCACTCGGCCGACCGCCCATTTGGAGGGAGCCTGCCAGGCCTACCTGGGCCGGGTTGACGCGCACCGCCGCCCGCACCCGACGGCCGAGCCGGGCCGCGACGGCGTCCAGGCGGCGCAGTTCGCCGAAGCTCTCGACGTTGACGACGTCGACGTCGGCCGAGACCAGCGCGGTAAGCAGGGTCATCGACTTTCCCGGTCCGGATGCGACCAGGCGGGGACGTCGGGCGGAGTCGACCCGGCCGTACGCTGCCTGCGCCAGGCGCACCTCGTGCGCGGAGGAGACCTCGAAACCGTCGATGCCCCGACCGCTGGCGCCGGTCCTGGCGTCGCTCCTGGCGTCGCTCCTGGCGTCGCTCCTGGCGTCGCTCCTGGCGTCGGTCGGGCTGGCGCCCGGGCTGGAGTCACTCCGTTCCCGCCCCGACCGAGGGATGTCCGGACCGGTCCCACGCAACAGGGCGTCGAGTATCGGCGGAAAGCTGTTGGCCTTGACCGCGTAGCAGACCTCCGCCCACATGGGCAGGCAGGCCCGCAGCGCCGCGGCGTTCCGCGCGGCCGCCGCCGGGTCGTAAAAGTAGGCGCTGACCTCTCCGGCGCCGGCCGGCCAGGCACGCACCGCGGTCAACACCGGACGGGGGAGGCTTTCGGCGGGCAGGGCGCGCAGCGGCGCGGCCGAGGGCGGCAGGTCCACCAGATCGACTCCTCACTCCAATCAGTCGTCACTCCATCAGTCGTCCGAGACTCCATCAGTTGTCCGAGCTCAGCCGCGTCCCTCGCCAGGGACAGGACAATCCCCTCTGCCGCCAGGCGCACTGCCGCCAGGCGCACTGCCGCCAGGCGCACTGCCGCCAGGCGCACTGCCGCCAGGCGCACTGCCGCCAGGCGCACAGGAGCGATGGCGTGTGGCGCGGGCTGCCGAGTGCGGACGCATGGTCCAGAAGGGTGGTCCAGACAGTGGTCTCGGATGGGTGGTCTCCACCTGGACCCGACGCTGTCGGTTAGCCCGATGGTGGGGCGACGAAACACGGATCGGATCCGCAAACGGTGCCTGATACATCACACGGACCGCATCCGGCTTCCGTGCCGCCGGACGGTCGCGGGACGTTCGTCACCGCCATAACCGGTTGTCTGATTCTGATCAACGGGCGTGTAGTGGACATGCCGCAAACACCACAGCCTGAGGCCGATGTTTCTGCCGCAACCCGACTCCCCCGGACGGACTATGAAGAGACCACCACGTCTGCTTGGCACCACCATAACCTTGCGCGGAGCAACCATGGTGCGACTGGCTTAAGTTAGGCTTCCCTCAATCAGCCTGCGCGAAAGGGAGTCGCCCGCGATGACGGTTTCCGCTCGTGACGCCGCCGGCGGCTCAGCCGGCCGCACGGCGCCCCCCGCGACCGTGCCTTCCGTAACCACGAGAGCCACGACGACGCCCCCTGCGACCACGACCCCCCCGACCACGACCCCCCCGACCACGACCCCCGTCGCCGCCAGGTCCACGCCTGCAGCCCCCACCACGGGTCCCAGGTCCGCACCCACGGACGCCGCGAACCCGGCCACGATCCTCGCGCGTCAGCGTCAGCGCGAATCGGCGGCACGGACCTATGCGCGGACCCTCCCGATCGTGCCTGTCCGGGCGTCCGGAACCATGGTTCTCGGCGCGGATGGCCGCCGCTACCTGGACTGCCTGGCCGGCGCCGGAACGCTCGCGCTGGGACACAACCATCCGGTGGTAACCGAGGCGATCACATCGATGCTTGCCCGAGGCGCCCCGTTGCACACGCTCGACCTCGCCACCCCCGAGAAGGACGCCTTCACCGACGAACTCCGTGGCTGCCTGCCGGCCGGCATGGGGAGCGATGTGAAGTTGCACTTCTGCGGCCCGAGCGGCGCCGACGCGGTCGAGGCGGCCATCAAGCTCGCGCAGACGGTGACGGGCAACCAGACCATCCTCGCGTTCACCGGTGGATACCACGGAATGACGGCGGGTGCCCTGGCCGTGACCGGGAACGTCGCCGTCAAAGATCCTCTGCCGCCATCGACATCCGTCGTACGGCTGCCGTTCCCCTTCCCCTACCGGTGCCCGTTCGGGGTGGGGTCCGGTCGCGCCCCCGGTCCGGACGGTGCCGAGTTGTCCGCCCGCTACATCGAACGTCTCCTCGATGACCCGGCCGGAGGGGTAGTCAGGCCGGCGGCACTGATCGTAGAACCGGTTCAGGGTGAGGGCGGGGTGGTTCCCGCTCCTGACGGCTGGCTCCGCGCCATCCGCGAGATCACCCGTCGCCGCGGCATCCCACTGATCCTGGACGAGGTCCAGACGGGAGTCGGTCGCACCGGGAAGTACTGGGCCGCGCAGCACAGCGGCATCACCCCCGACATCATCGTCATGTCCAAGGCGATCGGCGGCGGGCTGCCACTGGCCGTCATCGCCTACCGGTCTGAGCTGGACACCTGGGCGCCCGGGGCACATACCGGCACCTTCCGTGGAAACCAGCTGGCGATGGCCGCGGGCCATGCCACGCTGCGCCTGGTGCGAGAGGACCGTCTCGACGAACGCGCCGCCCGACTCGGCACGCGCCTACTCACCGGCCTGGCAGAGATCGCCCGGAACCGGCCGCAGGTGGGCGACGTACGCGGCCGCGGGCTGATGCTCGGCGCCGAGATGGTCGATCCGACCGCAGCCCCGGACCTCGTCGGCGCGCATCCCGCCGACGCGAGACTCGCCGGTCTGGTACGTGCCGAATGTCTGCGCCGCGGCCTGATCATCGAGCTCGGTGGGCGGCACGGCGCGGTCGTCCGGCTGTTGCCACCGCTGATCCTCAGCGATGAGGAGGGCGATCGCGTCCTCGCGATCCTCGCCGACGCCATCGATGCCGCCGTCCGCAGGCTCTCCGTCCACGCGGCTTTGGGACACCCACCCGCCGATCAGGCCCACGTCCGGTTCGGATCCGCCGGATGATCCCCCCGCGCAGCCCTGACACACCTGTCGCCACCGCGCCGGCCGGAGAGTCCGCACCAGCCGGAAAGCCCACGTCGGCGGAGGAACGGGGGCGGAGGAACGGGGGGTCCACGGACGGTCCACGGAGGCGGGAGATCCCCATCCTCCCGGGGCTACGGCCGATGGTCGATCTCGCGTTGGCCGCCCTCGACGATGGCCGCCGGATCCGCGGCGGCCCGCTGCCCGCCGGTGGTCCACCGGTGGTGCGCGCCATGACCAGAGCTGCCCTCGGCCTGACTCCGGCCGATCCGGCCCCGGCCGATCCGGCCCCCCCGGACAGTACAGGGACCCTGCTACCGAGGACCGGAATCGGCCCGTCGGCCGCGCTGACCGGCCTGGTCGAAGCCCTGGCCGCCGGTTCCGCGGACCCGGCGGACCCGTGGTGCGCCGCCCATTTGCACTGCCCTCCGCTGGCGGTCGCGGTCGCCGCCGACCTCGCCGTGAGCGCCCTCAATCCGTCCCTGGACTCCTGGGACCAGGCTCCCGCGGCCACGACGATCGAGACCGAGGTCGTCGCGACCCTGGCCGCACTGGTCGGCTTCGATCCGGACCGGGCCACCGGCACGATCACCACCGGTGGGACCGAATCGAACCTGATGGGCCTGTTCCTCGGTCGGGACGCGGCCCGCCGTGGCCCGACCGGGCAAGACGCTTTGGGCCCGGCCGCCCCAGGTCACGATGCCGGGCACCAAGGAGGCCCCGGGCACCGAGGAGCGGACCGGCCGGCACCTCGGGTGTTCCGTTCGGCGGCGGCACACTTCTCGATTGATCGGGCGGCGTCCCTGCTCGCGATCGACGCGCCTCCGGTGCTGGTCATCGAGACCGACGACCGGCACCGGATGCGCGTCGAGGCGCTCCGTCACGCCCTGGCCGCGCACGCCGGGCCGGCCATCGTCGTGGCCACCGCTGGTACCACCGATGCGGGCGCGGTCGACCCGCTTCGGCAGATCGCCGCGGTGGTCGAGGAACATCGCCTCCGGTTAGGTGGGTCGCAGGACCCGAGCAGGCCATCGGGCATGGAGGCAAGGTCCGGCAGGGCGGCCTGCTGGTTTCACGTGGACGCCGCCCACGGCGGCGGCGCGTTGCTGTCCGAGCGGCTGGCCGGCCTGCTGGACGGACTCGACCTCGCAGATTCGGTCGCACTGGATCTGCACAAACTCGGCTGGCAGCCGGCGCCGGCCGGGGTCTTCCTCACCGCCCGCGACGACGGCTGGGCCAGCCTCGCGACACGGGCGGAGTACCTCAACCCGGAGGATGACGAGGCGGCCGGCTTCACCAGCCTGCTGGGCCGGTCGCTGCGGACCACCCGCCGCGCGGACGCCTTCCCCATCGCGGTCACCCTTCGGGCCCTCGGCCGCGACGGTCTCGGCGCCCGGGTGGATGCCTGCCATGATCTCGCGCAGCACGCGGCACGGACGGTGCGCGCCGACCCCCGTCTCGAACTCGCCTTCCCGGTAACACTCAGCACCCTCGTCTTCCGCTACCGGCCGCCACAGGCCATCTCGGATCCGACCGCGTCCGGCCCCACCGCATCCGGCCCCGCGGGCCCGCCCTCCCCCGACCGGGTGGACCGGATCAACGCCCGGCTGCGCCGGGAACTGCTCGTCGCCGGCCGGGCCGTCGTGGGGCGCACCCAACTCGGTCCCCGTCACGCGGTCTTCCTGAAGCTGACTCTGCTCAATCCCGACGCCACCACGGCGGACGTCGACGCGCTGCTCGGGCTGATCGCCGAGACCGGGGACGTCCTTGCCGCCGGTGGTTCCACCAGGGCCCGGCGGCGGTCGTGACCGGCGATCGACCGCAGTCCGAGGCCATCGCGGACGCGACCATCGCGGACGAGATCGTCACGGAGACTCTGCTGCGGTGCTGGGTGCGGGAGACAGGCGTCCGGTTACCGGCAGACGCCCGGACGCTCGGCATCGACCTACCCGCATCCGGCCTGTCCGTTCGGGCGACGTTGACGCACCACTCCCCGGCCGGATGGCACGGGTTCGGACCACCACGCCTGGTTTGCGCGGCCCGCGAACCAGCCCCGGTGGACGCGGGCCTGCTCGCCGCGCTGCTCGTCCGAGAGGTCGTCACGCGGGATGGGCTACCGCCGGCCCTCGGCGCCCAGGCGCTGGGAAGGATCATCGATTCCGCCGGCTGGATCGCGAGCTGCCTCGCGGCCCGCGGTCCCGGGCCGGACCCGGCCACCATCCCCCCGTTCCTCGCCGCGGAGCAGGCCCTGATCACCGGTCATCCGTTCCATCCGGCGGCCAAGAGTCGCCAGGGGGCTTCGCCGGAGGCACTGGCCACCTACTCTCCGGAAGTCGGCGGGTCCTTTGCGCTGCACTGGTTCGCAGCCCATCCCTCCGTGGTGACCGTCTCGGGCAGTACGACGACCCGCTCCGGAGGGCGGGACCAGGCCCTCGGCACGAACGGCCGGGGCCTGATCCGGCTGCTGGCGGATCTGGCCAGGGAAGACGCTGGGGCCGAGGAGCCGAAGTCCGACCTCTCGGCCGCGTCCGGTTCCGGACCAGACCGACATGGCCCACCCGGGCTCACGGGGTCCCCTCGGACCGGCGGACGCGATCGCCCGGACATTCCCGCCGGTTACGTCGTGGTACCCGCGCATCCCTGGCAGGCGGACGAGGTCAGCAGGCGGGAACCGGTCGCCGAGCTGCTTGCGGACGGCCGCCTGATCGACCTCGGGGTGTCCGGGCACCGGTGGTATCCCACCTCGTCGCTGCGTACCGTCTGGCGGCCGGAGATCCCGGTGATGCTCAAGCTCTCGCTGGGGATGCGGATCACCAACTCGCGCCGGGTGCTGCAGCTCGACGAGCTGCGGCTCGGCGCGATGACCGCGAGGCTGATCGACGCCGGTCTCGGCGCGGCGCTCGCCGCCCGACATCCGAACTTCCGCCTCATCGGGGAGCCCGGTTGGGTGGCCGTCACCCGACCGGGAGGGGAGGGTCGGCCCCGAACCGGCCCCGCAACACCGCTGCGGATCGGGTCCGGCGAGCGGCGCGACGGAGGGCGCGACGAGGACGGCGTCGGGCTGGAGACCGCCGTCCGGGTCAATCCGTTCGGGTCAGTCGACCGGGTGGTGTGCGCCGCGGCACTCATCGCGCCCAGGCCCGAGCGGACCACGGACAGCCGTGGCCGGGCCCGGACGGCGATGCTTCCCCGGATCCTCACGACGCTGGCTGGCTCGCTGAGCGATCCCCTCCCGACGCTGACCGACGCCTGGTTCGACCGTTACCTGACCGTGGTAGCCGCCCCGGTGGTGGACCTCTACCTGCATTTCGGGATCGGCGTCGAGGCCCACCTGCAGAACACCCTGGTCACCCTGGACGCGGCGGGCTGGCCGATCGCCGGCTGGTACCGCGACAGCCAGGGCTACTACGTGGCCACCTCCGCCACGGCGGAGGTGCAGCAGCTGCTGCCCGGCTTCGGTACCGGGCTCAACGCGATCTTCGATGACGCGCTGGTGGCCGAGAGGACCATCTACTACCTGTTCGTGAACAACGTCTTCGCCCTCGCCGGCGCGCTCGGGGTCGCGGGTGTCGCGGACGAGCGCCGCCTGCTCGGGCGGGTGCGTGGCCTGCTCCATCGGCTGGACGAGGATGGCCCACGCGGGCGGGGGCTGCGACCACCCGCCGCTCGCCGAGCACTGATCACCAGGCTGCTCGACTCCCCCACCCTGCCATGCAAGGCCAACCTGCGCACCTGCGTGGACGGGCGGGACGAACTGGTCGGACCGGTGGCCACTCAGTCGGTGTACGTGCCGATCCCCAACCCGCTCCTGGAGGCCTCGTGACCTTCCGCGCCCCGTCCACAGCTCGCGGCGAGCGCCCGCGTACCGTCGACGACGGATCGGCGTTCGCGGGTCTGCCGGCGGGGGGCGAACCGCCCTACGACGTGGTCGGGGTCGGGTTGGGGCCGTTCAACCTGTCGCTTGCGGCCCTGGCCGACGGGCTGCCCGGCCTGCGGGCCGTCTTCTTCGACCAGGCGCCGGCCTTCAGCTGGCATCCCGGCCTGCTGTTGGAAGGTACGACCCTGCAGGTGCCGTTCCTCGCCGATCTCGTCACCCTGATCGACCCGACCAGCAGATGGTCCTTCCTGGCGTACCTGCGCGAGCATGACCGGCTCTTCCGCTTCTATCTCTACGAACGGTTCCACATCCCCCGCCGGGAGTATGACGACTACTGCCGGTGGGTCGCCGACGGTCTCGACTCCACCCACTTCGGCACCCGTGTCGAGGCGGTCCGCTGGGATCCCGACACCCGCCTGTTCCAAGTGACGATCGTCCAGCCCCACCGGTCCGATCAGGCAGGGCAGTCCGGCGCGTCCCCGACACGGGTGGTGACCGCTCGGCACCTGGTCCTCGGGATCGGAACCGAACCGATCATGCCGCTGGCCTTCGCGGGGATGCCGAACGGGCGGGCCTTCCATGCGGCCGAGTACCAGCAGCGGCGTTCCGCGCTGGCGGGGCTTTCCCGGGTCACGGTGGTCGGCTCCGGACAGTCCGGGGCGGAGGTGTTCGCGGATCTGCTCCGCGCACAACCGGTGACCGGCCATCAGCTGACCTGGATCACCCGCACCCCCGCCTTCGCACCGATGGAGTACTCCAAACTCGGCCTCGAACAGTTCACCCCCGACTTCGTCCGCTATTTCCACGGTCTGGAGCAGACGACCAAGGACACGCTCGTTCCGGCTCAGTGGCAGCTCTACAAGGGGATCGACGCGGACACCATCGCGGAGATCTACGACCTGCTGTACGAACGGACGATCGGCGGGGCGGACGTGGCGGCGACGCTGCTGCCGGGCGTCGTCGTGGAGACGGCCTCGCAGCGGGACCGGGGCGGTGAGATCACTCTCGGCTGCCGCCACCGCGATCAGAACCGCGCCTTTCCCGTCCACACCGACGCGGTGGTGCTTGCGACCGGATACGCCGCCCGCCGGCCGACCCTGCTCGATCCCATGGCCGGACTGATCGACGTCGACGACAGGGGCCGCTTCCGCGTCGACGCCCGGTACCGGGTGGCGACCGACGCCGGTCTGACCGGCCGTGTCTACGTCCAGAACGCGGAGCTGCACACGCACGGCGTCGTGACGCCCGACCTCGGCCTCGGTGCCTGGCGCGCCGCGGTCATCCTCGACGACCTGACCGGCGGCGACGCCTACCGGCTGCCGTCGCCGTCGGCGTTCACGACCTTCGGGGTCCCCACCCGGTCGGGCCAGCCTGACGGGAACGGCCAGGCCTTAGGCGAGCGGCGCGTACGGCCGCGCGATCCGGCCCCGACCAAGACGGCCGGGACGGCCGGGCGTTGACCACGTCATGGTCCGCGCCACCGCCCGCGGCACCGTCCCCGGGGCGGACCGGGTCGGCGGACCGATGGCGGCAGGCCGGCCGTGCCCTGCTGGCCAAGCTCATCGCCGAAATGGCCTACGAGGAGCTACTCAGTCCGCAACCCGACGAGCCAGCGGATGCCGCGGCCGGGCCGGCGGGCTCCCCGGGCGGGCCGCCACCCACTGCACCGGCACGGACGAGCGATCCCGCGGTGCGCGGCGTGACCCCGGACGGGCGCAGGCACCCCCCGATCGGACGGGGTCCCATCCAGGGTTACCGGCTCCGAGCCGGGGGCGTCACATACGCTTTCACCGCCCGACGTGGCACATTCGGGTCCTGGTGGATCGATGCCGCCACGCTGACCCGCTCGGTTACGCCGCCCGGCCCGGACGGCAGCCCCCCCGAACCGGGCACCGCACCGACCGTTCCGGGCACCGCACCGGCGGACGACCCGATCCGCTTTCTCCAGGACATGCAGGTCCTGCTCGGCTGGTCCGATCCGGTCCTCGCCGACGTGGTACGCGATCTGCTCGCCACCCAGGCAGCCGATCATCATCTGCTCGGAACGGCGATTCCCGCGGTGGATCTCGCCGATCTGCCGTTCGTCGCGCTCGATGGGTACCAGACCGGCCATCCCTGTCTCGTCGCGAACAAGGGACGGCTCGGTTTCGGCGCGGCCGCGGCCGTCTACGCCCCCGAGGCGCGCCGGCCCTTCCGACTGCGATGGGTGGCCGCACACCGCGCGATCGGGCGGTACAGCGCCATCGCCCCCAAGGCCATCGACCTTTCTGGCCAGGGCGCGCCGACCGTGCCCGACCTGCTCACCACGGAACTCGACGAGCAGACCCGCGCCCACTTCACCGATGTGCTCCGCGGCGCCCTGCCGGACGAGCCACGCCGGCCGGGCCCCGCGCCCCTCTCCGCCCCACCCGCCGGACCACCCGCCGGTACGACGATCGCCGACTATGTCTGGCTACCCGTCCACCCGTGGCAGTGGGAGAACGTAATCGTGCCGCTCTATGCGGCCGAGATCGCCACCGGCCTGCTGGTACCGCTGGGCGAAGCACCGGACCGGTACCTGCCCCTGCAGGCGGTGCGCACCCTCGCCAACGTCGACCGGCCGGACCGGCGGAACGTCAAGCTCGCGCTGATGATCCGTAACACGCTGGTGTGGCGAGGGATGTCGGCGGCTGATGCCATCGCCGGGCCGGCGATGTCGAGCTGGCTGCTCGGGCTTCGCGACGCGGATCCCTTCCTGCGCGACGTGACCCGGGTTCTCCCGCTTCCGGAGGTCGCCGGCGCCACCGTCCGGCACCCGGCCTACGACGCCGTCCCCGACGCGCCCTACCGCCTCCACGAACTACTCGGCGTGCTCTGGCGTGATCCGGTGGAGCGGTTTCTCGACGGCGGGGAGCGGGCGCGCAGCCTCGCGTCCCTGCTGGCGGTCGGCTCCGACGGTCGGGCAGTCGTCGCCGAGCTCGTGGCCCGCTCGGGCCGGCCGGCGCACGACTGGCTCGCCGCGCTGTTCGCCGCTCTCCTGCCGCCGCTGCTGCACTACCTGTACCGGTACGGCGTGGCCTTCACGCCGCACGGCGAGAACGTCCTGTGCATCTTCGATGCCGAGGAGATGCCCCGCCGCATAGCCGTGAAGGACTTCGGCGCGGACATCGAACTGGTGTCCGGCGAGTTCCCCGAGCGGCGGGGGATGCCACCGGAGGCGGTCGAGCACTGCCGGCGGTGGCCCGGCCCGGTCCTGGCCCACTCCCTGCTCTCGGCGGTGTTCGCCGGGCACTTCCGCTTCTTCGCGGTGCTCGTGGCGGATCATCTCGATGTGGACGAGAACCAGTTCTGGCGGCTCGTGCGGGCGACGGTCGACCAGTACCACGCGAGGTTCCCGGCCCTGCGGGAGCGGTTCGCCTCGATCGATCTCCTCGGGCCGGCGTTCGGTCGGGTCTGCCTGAACCGCGAGCAGTTCGCGGGCGCCGGGTTCCACGATCGCGCCGACCGGGACGGAGGCTTCGACCTGATACACGGCGAGGTCGCGAACCCACTGCACGATGTGTCCACCCTCACGACGGGCCCGGCGCGACCGGCAGCCCCGACGGAACCGGCGCCGCCTACGGCATGAACGGAGAACGCATGACATCGTCGCCGGTTCCGACCCCGCCATCGGCCCAGGTTCCGGCCCGTCCCGACCCCCCGGACCCGCTTGAGCCACCTGAGCCGATCGGGCGGCCCGCACCGCGGGTCCAGCCCCGCCCGATCGGCCCCGGGTCATCGTCCGATCAGGCGCTCGGGGAGAACGCGGCCGGCCGGGGAGTGCTGCGTGACCTGCTGGCCGGAGCCGAACCGGTCGAGGAGATCATCGTCGCCACCGTCGACCTGCAGGGCCGGCTCGTCGGCAGCGCCGTGTCCCCGGAGCACTTCACCGGACCGGTGCTCGCCGATGGCCTCGGCGCCTGCACCTACCTGCACGCCGTCGACGTCGACATGAAGACCGACGGAGGCTACCCCCACTCGCCCTGGTACGACGGCTTCGGTGATCTACGGCTCCAGCCCGACCTCACCACGTTGCGCCGCGCACCCTGGCATCCGTCCGACGCGGTGGTGTTCGCGGACGCGTTCTGGCCGGACGGGTCCCCGGTGGGCGTCGCTCCCCGTGCCGTGCTGCGTCGACAGCTCGACGCGCTCGCAGCCTCCGGTCTGACCGCCTTCGCCGGGACGGAGCTGGAGTTCCTGGTCTTCCGCGAGTCCTACCGTCGAGCTGCGCGGCGCTCCTATACCGATCTCACCCCGGCCAGCCGTTACAACATCGACTACGCGCTTTCCGGCACGGAAGGCCTGGACGATCTGGTCCGACGCCTCCGGCGGGCGATGGCCGGCATCGGGGTGGCGGTCGAGTCCGCGCGCGGGGAGGTCCATCCGGGACAGTTCGAGATCGTGTTCCGGTATGCCGATGCGATGCAGGCCTGCGACAACCACACCCTCTACAAGACCGCCGCCAAGAAAATCGCCGCGGCGGGCGGGCAGGCCCTGACCTTCATGGCGAAGTACGACGAGGGCGAGGGGAACTCCTGCCATGTTCATCTGTCCCTGCGCGGGACGGACGGGGCGTGTGTGTTCGCGCCGTCCCCCGAAGGTGAGGGGGCGCTCGTCCGGCACCCCGGCTTGGCCCCACCGGGCATCGCACCCCCCGGTTTCCCACCCCCCGGCTCTCGCGACGACATCGCCGGGATGTCCGCGCTGATGTGCTCGTTCGTGGCCGGGCAGCTCGCCTGCATGGCCGATTTCGCGTTGCTGTACGCGCCCAACGTGAACTCGTACAAGCGCCTGGCACCGGGCTCATTCGCTCCGACCGGAGTCAGCTGGGGACGGGACAACCGGACCTGCGCCATACGGGTGGTCGGCGACGGGCCGGGCCTGCGCGTCGAACATCGGGTGCCGGGCGGTGACGCGAATCCCTACCTCGCCGTCGCCGGGATGATCGCGGCCGGCCGTTACGGCATCGAGCACCGTCTCCCGCTCGAACCCGGACGGGTGGGCAACGCCTTCACCATGCCGGACGTGCCACGGCTGCCCGCGACGTTGCGGGAGGCGGTGGACCGATGGCGCGCCAGTGCGGTGGCCCGGGCCGCCTTCGGTGATCGGGTCGTCGCCCATCTGGCCCATGCGGCCGAAGTCGAGCTCGCCGGCTACGAGCGGACCGTCACCGACTGGGAGCGCCGGCGCGGCTTTGAACGGTTCTGACCCCGCCCTGCTCCGGGACGGAGTATTCGCGTAGTCCGAACCGCCGATACAAAGTCCGCAAGGGGCCAGGGGCCCACCAGTTGTAGTCGCCGGCCACCCGCATGAAGGCGGGGACCAGCACCCCGCGGATGAGGGTGGCATCGAGCACGATCGCGAGCGCGGTGGCGATCCCGAACATCTGGATGAACCGGACCGACGAGGTACCGAACGCGACGAAGGTGACGGCGAGCAGCGCGGCGGCGGTGCTGACGATCCGCCCGACCCGGGCGAGCCCGGTGGCGACCGCCTCGGTGTTGGGCGCGCCGGCGTCGTGCGCCTCCTTGATCCGGGAGAGCAGGAAGACCTCGTAGTCCATCGAGAGCCCGAAGGCGATACAGAAGAGCAGGACCGGCATGGAGGTGTCCAGCGGGCCTGGGGTGAAGTCGAGGAACCCGGACAGGTGGCCGTCACTGAAGATCCACACTGAGGCGCCGAACACGGCGCACATCGCCAGCCCGTTGAGCACGATGGCCTTCACCGGTAGCAGCACGCTGCCGGTGAACAGGAACAGCAGCACGAAGGTCGCCAGCGCGATCAGCCCGAGGGCGACCGGGAGACGGTCGGCGATCGTGGTCTTGCCGTCTACCAGGACGGCGGATGCGCCACCGATCAGCACGCTGGTCCCCACGGGCGCCGGCACCGCACGCGCGGCCCGGACGAGGGCCTGCGCATGGTCCGACGCATAGTCCACCGCAGGTACGACCTGGAGGGAATCCGCTCCGGCGATCGCGAACCGGCGGCTGGCCGGACCGGGCGGTACGACCCGGCGCCCGTCGATGTGGGACCCGAGGGCGCTGTCGACCCGGGCCACGTCCGGCAGTTCGGACAGCGCGGTCGCGTAGGAGGCGAGCGCGGACCGGTCGATCATGCCCGGCCCGGTGGCTTGGACGACGACGTCGAGCGCGCCGCCGATGTCGGCGGCGAACGCGCCCCGCAGGGCGTCACCGACGATCCGGCTGTCCGCCGAGCCCGGCTTCAGCACCCGGTCGTCCGGGGTGCCGAAGTTCACGTGCAGAAAGGGCGCCCCGAGGACGAGCAGAACCGCGATCACCGGCAGGCCGGTGAGCACGGGGTGGCGCATCACGGTGCCGGCGACCTGACGCCAGAACGGCGAGTCGGCCGCCTCCCGCACCACGACCGGCGCCGACCCGACCGGCGCCGACCCGACCGGCGCCGACCCCGCCGCGCCCGCGGGCCCGATCGCCTCGCCGCCCCGGGCACGACCGGCGCGGCGACGCCGCACGAGCCCGAGCAGACCGCCGATCCCCCAGGCGTTGACCCGCTCGCCGAGCACCATCAGCAGCGCCGGCAGGGCCACGACGGCGGCCAGCATCGCGACGAGGGTCACCGAGATCCCGGCGTAGCTCATCGACTTCAGGAAGAACGGCGGGAAGACGAGCATCACGGCCAATGCCACGATCACCGTCGCCCCACTGAACAGGATCGTCCGGCCGGCCGAGCGGACCGTCCCCTCCACCGCGGTGGCGCGGTCCCGACCCGCCGCCAGTTCCTCCCGGAACCGGCTGACCATCAGCAACGAGTAGTCGATGCCCAGCCCCAGGCCGAGGGCCGTCGCCAGGTTCACCGCGAAGATCGACACGTCGGTAAGCTCACCGATCACCGAAAGCGCGGCGAAGCCACCCAGCATGCCGAGCAGCCCGATACCCAGCGGCAGCAGGGCGGCGACCACGCCCGCGAACGCGATGACCAGCAACGCCAACGTGATGGGAATGGCGAACGACTCGGCGGCGGCGAGGTCGGCCGAGACGTGTCCGCTGATGTCCTCCCCGACCGTCGCGGCCCCACCCGGTCGGACCGTCACCGCCCCCGGCGCGTCCGCCCACGACCCATAATGATCAACGATGTCGGCGGCCTGGTCATCGTCCTGGACACTGGCGACGACGAGCGCCTGCCGACCGTCCCGCGAGCGCAGCGCCGGACCGCCCCCCGTCCAGTAGGACACGACGTCCCTCGCCCCGGCCTGGGCGGCGAGATCGGCCGCAACCTCCTTCCCCGCGGCGACGACCGCCGCGTCGTCGACATCGCCCGCCCGGGCGGTCACCAACAGGAGGAGGTTCGGGCGGCCGTGGAAGCGGGCGTCCAGGACGTCCTCGGCTCGGGAGGAGTCCGACGCTGGATCGTCGAACCCCCCCGTCTGGAGTTTGCCGAAGGCACCGCCCGCGAGCCCACCGGCGCCGAGCAGCACGAGGAGCGTAAGGACGAGGACCAGACGCGGGCGGCGCGTCACGAGCGCCACGAGCGGAGTAAACACGGAACCCTCCGAAGAGCAGGCGATGCTGAAGAGAACAGTGTTCGCGATCGCTGCTCGTGTCAAGACGCATCCGTTCGCAAAGTTGACAGCGTTCTCGTCGAGACCCACCATGACCGTGGTGAGCAGTCCGGTTCCCCGTCGCGAACGACTGCGGCAGGCCACTCTCGACGAGATCAAACAGACCGCGCGCGCCCAGCTGGCCGAGCGTGGCCCGGCTGCGCTCTCCCTACGGGGGGTCGCCCGGGTGATGGGCATGGCCCCATCGGCCCTGTACCGCTACGTGGACAGCCGGGAGATCCTGCTGGCCGAACTGGTCGCGGACGGGTTCGCCTCGCTGGCGGAGGCCCTGGAGGCGGCCTTCGACGCGGCCGATCCGCATGACCACCTACGACGCTGGCTCCAGGTCGCCCGCGCGCAGCGCCGCTGGGCCCTGGACCACCCGACGGAATACGGACTGATCTTCGGTCCCGGCATTCCCTGTGCCACGTCGACCAACGACCGGATGATCACACAGCTGCACCGCGCGGTCGCGGTGCTGTTCCGCTGCATGAGCGAGTCGACCGGGGCCGGCATGATCGACACCGCCGCGGTGGACGCCCAGCTCACCCCGCCGATGCGCGCCAGCCTGCAAGCCTGGGGACGCGACCACGACGTCGCGATCGACGCCGCCGGACTCGCCGTGTGCCTGGCCGTCTAGACCCAGTTGCACGGCTTCATCTCCTTGGAGATGTTCGGGCACCTCCCCCCCGCCCTTGACGACATCGACGAACTGTTCGACCGGCAGATGGCGGACGCGATCATCCGCGTGTGGCGAGGCGGGTACAACCTCGCCACGGTGATGCCCGTCCCGCCGGCCGACCGACCGGTCGCGAAGTGACCACCCGGTGCCGGCCAGTCGGTCCGGTGATTGACGGTCCGGTGGTCGCCGGGCAGCGGTTCAGCTGCCCGGCGACCGGCCGCCGGACGGTCAGGCCGAGGTCCGCATTCGCCGCCCCAGTGCGTCGAGCGCGACCCGACGGGTACTCTTGATCTCCGGCAACCGCGCCTGATAAGCCGGTGCCGTGGCCAACGGCTGGTAGAAGCCGAGCCGCGGAACGAAGTCGGTGTCGTCGTAGCCCGGCGGCCGGTGCAACGCATACGTACGACCCGGGAAAAGCAGGTCGTAGTTGTCGGCGATCTGCCAGATGGCGACGTGCGGGTCGACCCGCCGACGCTGAAAGTACGCCTCCAGGACATCGATTGTGAAACTAATCTCATGGAACTGTTTGACCAGGCTGTGGTAGTGCTGGCCGACCTGATACTTGATCGGTAGTTCGACCTGGAGACTATCGGAGTAGTCGAGCAGATCGAGAGCCAGAACCTTCAGTGACGTCTCGACGCCGTACCCCCGCGAGAACGCCAGCGCCGCGAAGACGTCCGCGTCGATGACGAACTCCCCGATCAGCGGCTGGATTGTCCGAGTGATGGACGGCACATACCTGGCGAGCTGTTTCGACAACAGCGACCGCAGCATCTCGGTGGTTCGCCCCCCGGGCTGCCCGTCGCCAGTCACTCTACGCGAACTTCCGTTGACGAAAAGCGGGGCGTTATCGGCAGTCGCGGCGGCAGCCAGGACACCCACTGTATATGGATCATAGCTTTCCAGATCGGCGTCATGGAAGATGAGCCGACTCCCGAACGCAAGATAGGCGAGACTACGCATCGCACCCGCCTTGCCGCCGGTCGTGGTGGCCTCTCGGCCCGCGTGACGCTGCAGGACCGACTCCCCACGCACGACCCAGCTGGCGCCCGCGTCGGTCGCGATGCGCATCAGGCCATGTTCGTCCCCGTCCGACGACGGGTCGACAACCACGCCGATCTCGTCCAGCACGCTACGCTCCTGCATCCAGCGTTGCCGGTTGAGTGCGATGATGTCGCCGAGAGTTCGAGCCGCCTCCGGGCCACGGGCCGGGATGAGCAGACTCAGAGTGATGCCCTTGGCGAGTTTGTCGACCTCGATTGAGTCGAGGTCGAGGCTGGTGGGTTCGAGCGTTCGCACGGACGCCCCTCTCTCGTGACCTTTCTTCGGTACGGACAGCCCGTACCGGTGATGACGTCCAGATGGGGATCTGGTGCGGCATTGCCGGCGGTATCAGACGGGCTGGGTAGGGAATCCCCCGGCCACCCCGGACCGCATGATTGCGTACCTCCGTTCACAACGCCTCATCCGCCCGAGTCGTAGCCGGTACCTCCCCGCGTGTTCCGGTTCACCGCTTCCGCCTCTCGACCACCCGGGAACGATCGGTCCGCCACATGCAGGTGCTGGAGCGTCAAAGTATCGGTCTTACGACCGTGTCCGTCACTCCCCATCTTTCTCGAGGGGGAACAACCACCGCTTCTGGGACAAGGAGCGAACACTCGGCGCCGCACCAGCACGGCGCATGACCCCGCCGTGCCACGGAGAGTACCCGACCAAGCGCCCGGAACGGTTACTCCAGGACCGATCCGAAAGAACTACCCCCACACGGCCCGCCGATGCCACCGGATGGGCAGAATCGCTCACGGCGTCCTACTCTCTTTCGATCATGGCCATGGAAGGAAGACCGGCGCGCGGCCGGACCATCCCGAGGACGGACGATCGGGCGGCGCTCGCCGACCTGCCCGCCGCCGTGGCCGCGCTCACCATCGCGTACGCCGGGACACCACGGCGGATACGGCATCCGGGGCTGGGGGCTGTCTACTCGAACCAACCCTCTCGCCGACGTCATGCCCACCGACGTCATGCCCACCGACGTCATGCCCACCGACGTCATGCCCACCGACGTCATGCCCACCGACGTCATGCCCACCGACGTCATGGCCCGGTCTGGCGGAGCCGACCGCGACCCGGTCCCGTCCCGCGGCCTTGGCGGCGTACAGCGCGCGATCCGCGGCTGCGACGAGCGCGAAGGTGTCGTCCGCGTGATCGGGGAGGGCCGCCGCTCCGACCGAGACCGTCACAGCGATCAGCAGCGACTCCTCGCCGGTGTCTCCCCGGACACCGGCACCCGACCGGGCCTGGCCGCGCGCCCTCGTCGGCTCCGCAGACCCCGCAGCCCCGGACTCCCCCGTGCGGGCCGGCGGATCCGGAACTCGCGGCGCGGGCAGGACGATCCGGACGGGTTCTCGTCCGACGCCGCGGCGCAGACGTTCGGCGATATCGGCGAGGGCGTCTCCCCGGACATTCAGCGTGAGCAGCGCGAACTCCTCACCCCCGTAACGGGCGACGACGTCACCGGGACGGGTCACGACCAGCAGTCGCCGAGCCACCTCCGTCAACACCTGATCACCAGCCGGATGGCCGAATCGGTCGTTCACCGACTTGAAGTGGTCGACGTCAACGAGGATCAGCCCCATTCCGGATCCGGTGCGTCGTACCCGACCGGCCGCCAACCTCATCTCGGTCTCCAGATAGCGGCGGGTACGCAGGCCGGTCAGCCCGTCCGTGATCGCCAGACGCCGCTGGTCGGCCTCCAGGCCCGCCATCCGAACGATGATCAGAATCATCATGATCGCACTTACGGCCACGGCGACCAGCAGATCCCGTAGATCACCACGGATCACCTGCACGGCCAGCACGGTCGGAGCCACCAGCCCGGCACTCGACAGTGCCACCAGGCGCCGGCCGCTGCGCGCCTGCGCACGCGGGGACGCCGGCCGCGTGAGGTCGACCATGGTCGGATGCAACCCGGCGGCGCCGAGGGCGAGGTTGCCTGTCAACCAGATCGCGTCGAGGTAGTTGCCGACCTCGAAGGTCCCGTTCGTCTGCTGCACGACGTAGATGGTGTCGGCGGTCAGGTTGGCGAGCAGATTGCCCGCCAACAGGAAGAAGGCGGGTGGGCGGCTCCCGTGCCCCAGCACGAGACGGATGGCCACCCCCAGCAGCGCCAGATCCATCGCCGGATAGGCCACCGAGGTGACGCCGACGAACAGATCATGGTCCGCACGCACCTGCGGCGCGATCAGGTAGAGCCAGGACAACAGAACCGCCGCGAGCAGGAACATCGATCCGTCGAGCAGGCCGGCGATGTCCCGTTCCTGGGTCCGTCGCCGGGTCAGCAGAACGAGACCGACGACGAACAGCGGATAGTGGCCCAGATATAACACATCCGGCAAGGCCGGATACTCTGTGATGTCAAGCACATAGTGAAAGATGTAGAAGGCACCATCGCCTATGGCGTACATCACCTGGCTGATTCCGATCAGCAGCCAGGGACGTCGGTCGGCCAACTCCTGGCGTCGCAGGCCGAGGAACACGGCCCCCGCGGCCGAGGCGCTGAGGCAGAGGTAGATGACCAGCCGGACGGCACGTGGGCCGCCGGTCGTGGGAAACTGGCCGTAGACGAGGATGGCGATCAGACCGAGACAGAGATAGACAAGCCAGACGTGGCTACGCCAAGCGCGCCGCCACGATGGAGCCGGCATCACCCCTCGGTTCGCGACGCGGGATCCGTGCGGGACAGCGGACGTGGCAGCGGTGCCGGGGTCCACCGGGAGGTCCGGGCCGGTGCGTCGTCCAGCTGAACGTGATGCCGTTGATGGGCGTTCGTTGTCGGGTTGACCGAGGGAATCGAACCTGTCGACCGTGCAGGACCGGCTGGCGGTGAACAGCCGCCCCGGAGGGACCGGGCCATGAGCAGCCTCTCAGTGTGGACGTACGGGTGGTACGCGTACCGGCCACGTACGCCTGTGGTGCCTTGCGGCATTCCGTTGCCGCTCACGGCACCTACAGCGCCACTGAGCCCACCCGTCTGGTTTCGACGGGTCGGAACGCCGCGACCTACCGAAACCGTATCGAATGGTTGCTCTTCGTACAGGAACATTTGAAGCCCGATGGGCACTATTGTCCGATCATTTGTCCGATCATTGTGCGGGATTCGCCCCGTCCGGACGGATCTCGACTGGCGCGGTCACGAAGGGCGAGCTTCGCCCGGACCACTACGAGCCGATGATCGGCAAGTCAGGCCGACGACCGCCGTCGCGGACGTTTCCGCGACGCGGGTCAGGGGTGGGCGACGAAGTTGAAGTGCGCCCCCGACGCGAAGGTCGTCCGGAACATGGGCAACGTGTAAGGACCGTCGCCGTCCAGATCGAAGATGCGCAGTCCGAGATCATTGTCGACGAGCGTGTACATCTCGTCGGCCGTCGTACCGTAGTCCCGGGCACCGGCACCGAACTCGAAGACGAGATGCGGCCGGCTGGAGCCGATCAACTTCTGGCCACCCTTGAACACCCCGTACTCGGCCCCCTCGACGTCAACCTTGATCAAGGTTGGCCGGTAGTCGGCCGGCATCGCGTCGTCCAGCGTCTCGACGGCCACCTCGATCCGTTCGACGTCCTCACTGTCGGGCACCCGATCACGCAGCCCGCTGTAGGCGGGCCTGCTGCGGACGTAGGTGAAGGGCAGCACCCCCGGCTGGTCGGCGAGCGCGGCCTGTCGTACCTCCACCGCCGGGAAATCGGTGGTCAACGCCGCGGCCATGTGCGGCAACGGCTCATAGGCGACGTGCCGGCCTCCCGGGGCGTGCCGGAGGATGGTCCGCAGAACGTCACCCTTGTGCGCGCCCACGTCGATACAGTTCGAGTCCTCCCGGAGGACGAAGGACAGCAGCAGCGCCAGATGCCGGTCGTCGCTGCGATTGCGGCGGGCGGTAGGAACGACGTTGTCACGCACCAGCTTCAGCGCCGGGCCGAGGCCGATGTCGACCGCCACCCGCCGGGCCCTTGCCAGCTGCTTTTCCATCCGAGGATCCATCCGCCGCGACCTCCTGTTGTTCAAGCGGTGACCTGCCGGAGTGTCATCGCCGAATGACCCATTATGACAGTCAGTACACCACTATTGGGCGAACATGATCCACGGTCAAGACCAGTAACAGGAATTTCAAGTCCACTTCATTCCCGCTCGACCCCGCTCGACCGATAATCCTTACGTCACGAAAGAGTTCGACTTCTGAACCCTTCCGCAAGGGAAGGGTTCAGAAGTCGCGGCAGACTACCCAGCGAGACCGTTCGACCTCGCATCGGCCGCCGCCGCGATGGAGAAAATCGACGGCGGCCGCGCCGGCATCCCGTCCTCAGCGGGCTCCGGCGAGAATCTGCTCGTCGACCGGCTCCGCGGCGAAGGATCCCACCGGTGGGCAGGTGCAGACCAGGTTGCGATCACCATAGGCGCCGTCGATCCGACGTACCGGGGGCCAGTACTTGGCGGCCCGCAGCGAAGCGACGGGATAGGCCGCCACCGATCGCGGATAAGCGTGTGACCATTCGTTGGCGGTAACCATCTGTGCAGTATGCGGAGCATTATGCAGGGGATTGTCGGTCCGCGGCCAGATACCGTCTCCGACCTTGTCCGCCTCGGCCCGAATGGAGATCATTGCGTCGCAGAAACGATCGATCTCGCCGAGATCCTCACTCTCCGTCGGCTCGACCATCAGTGTTCCGGCAACCGGGAATGACATGGTCGGAGCATGGAAACCGTAGTCGATGAGACGCTTCGCCACGTCGTCCACGGTGACGCCGGTCAGCTTCGTCAACGGCCGTAGGTCCAGAATGCACTCATGGGCGACCAGCCCGTCCCGGCCCGCGTAGAGCACCGGATAGTACGGATGCAGCCGGTGGGCAATGTAGTTGGCGTTCAGGACGGCCACCGAGGTTGCCCGGCGCAGGCCGTCCGCCCCCATCATCCGAATGTAGGCCCACGGAATCATAAGAATTCCGGCCGAGCCCCACGGGGATCCCGAGATCGGGCCCACTCCGGTGGCCGGTCCTGCCTCCGGCCGCAGCGGGTGGTTCGGCAGATAGGGCAGGAGTTTCTCGACCACGGCCACCGGGCCGACCCCCGGACCCCCGCCCCCATGCGGGATGCAGAACGTCTTGTGCAGGTTCAGGTGGCTCACGTCGGCCCCGAACTGCCCCGGCCTGGCGAGCCCCACCAGAGCGTTGAGATTCGCTCCGTCGACGTACACCAGACCGCCGGCCTCATGCACGATCGCGCACGCCTGCCCGATGCCCTCCTCGTACACACCATGGGTCGACGGGTAGGTGACCATCAGCGCGGCCAAGGCGTCCGCGTTCGCGCGGGCCTTGCGGGCCAGATCGTTCAGGTCGACGTTTCCGTCGTCGTCACAGGAGACGACGACCACCCGCATTCCCGCCATCGCGGCGCTCGCCGCATTCGTCCCGTGCGCCGAGGAGGGAATGAGACAGATGTTTCGCACCACGGATCCGGGAACAGCATGATCGCGGTGATAGGCCCGGATGGCGAGCAGCCCGGCGAGCTCACCCTGGCTGCCGGCATTCGGCTGGAGGGAGACCCCCGCATATCCGGTGATCTGCGCGAGCCAACGCTCCAGGTCCTGAATCATCGCGAGGTATCCGGCGGCCTGGTCCAACGGGGCAAATGGATGGATGTCAGCGAATTCCGGCCAGGTGACCGCGGCCATCTCAGTGGTCGCGTTGAGTTTCATCGTGCACGACCCCAGGGGGATCATGCCCCGGTCAAGAGCCAGATCAAGATCGGACAGTCGACGCAGATAGCGGAGCATCGCGGTCTCCGACCGATGGTCGTGGAACACCGGATGCTGCAGGTAGGGATCCGTACGCACCAGTTCGGCGGGCAGCGCCACCGGCTCGTCCGCCGCTTGGTCCGCCTGGTCCGCCTGGTCCGCCTGGTCCGCGCGGGCCACGAGATGATCGTTCGCCGCCGCGACGGACCCGGTCCAGGCCCCGGTCCGGATCTCGGTCCCGGTCCCGGTCCCGGTCCAAGTGATGCCCGCCGTCGCCTCCGGGCCCACCCCGAAGGCCGACCGGACGGCCTCCAGCTCGGCCTGGCCCGTCGTCTCGTTGCAGGAGATACCCACGTGGTCGTCGTCGACCAGCCGCAGGTTCACGCCCCGCGCCAACGCGTCCGCAACCACCTGGGTGGCCCGGCCCGGCACCGCGGCGAGGACGGTGTCGAAGAACGCGTCGTGCACCACCGTCACACCGGCGGCGCGCAGGCCTTCGGCGAGGCGCACCGCGTGCCCGTGGATGCGACGCGCGATCCCGGCCAGGCCCTCCGGGCCGTGGTAGACCGCGTACATGGAGGCGAGTACCGCGGGCAGCACCTGGGCCGTGCAGATGTTGCTCGTCGCCTTCTCCCGTCGGATGTGCTGCTCACGGGTCTGCAGGGTGAGCCGGTACGCGGGTGCGCCGTCCGCATCGACCGACACCCCGACGAGCCGCCCCGGCAGGGACCGTTCCAGCCCCTTGCGCACTGCGAGGTAGCCGGCGTGCGGGCCTCCGAAGGACAGCGGTAGTCCGAACCGCTGCGTGCTCCCCACCGCGATGTCCGCGCCGAGGTCGCCAGGCGCCCGCAGCAGGGTCAGCGCCAGCGGATCGGCGGCGATCGTGACGACGATGCCGCGCTCCCTCGCCGATGCGATCACAGCACGCACATCCCGCAGGACGCCCGCCGGCCCGGGATAGGACAGCAGCAGGCCGAAGGCCGCATCCAGCTGCGCCGGGCCCACGGCCGTGAGTCCGGCTGCGAGATCCGCGACCACCACATTGATCCCCAGCGCCTCCGCCCTGGTCGCGACCACCGAGACGGTCTGCGGGAGGGTGTCGGCATCGATGAGGAACGTCGCGCGGGAACCCTTCGCCGTCCGAAACGCGATCTGCATCGCCTCGGCCGCCGCGGTCGGCTCGTCCAGCAGGGAGGCTCCGGCCACCGCAAGGCCGGTCAAATCAGTGATCATCGTCTGGAAGTTGAGCAACGCTTCCAGGCGGCCCTGGGAGATCTCCGGCTGGTACGGCGTGTACGCCGTATACCACGCGGGGTTCTCCAGGACGTTGCGCTGGATGACTCCCGGCATCACCGCGGGATGGAATCCCAGCCCGATCATCGAGGAAACCGGTCGGTTCCTGCTACCGAACGCGCGTAGGGCCGCGAGCACCGCGGGCTCGCTCAGCGCCGCGGGAAGATCCAGATCATGGTCACGGATGCTTGCCGGGACGGCCGCGTCGGTGAGCGCGGCCAGTGATTCCACCCGCAGCGCATCCAGCATCTCCCGTTGGGATGACGGGTCCGGGCCGATGTGCCGATCGGCGAACCGCGGGATGGCCGCGGCGGGCAGCCGCCTCGCACCGTTCCTGCCCACCGCCGCGGCACTGCCCTGTCGCGGCGCCCCCGACCGCGCGTGCGACGACGCGGGACTGATGGTGGCGGTCGTGGCGGTCGTGGCCGGTCCATCGGCAGCCGTGGCCGGTCCATCGGCATAGGGGGTGTCGTCGTACTGGGTGACGTCAGGCATGATGACTGCTCCGGAGGTCGGGCGACGACGGATCATGCCGGCGCCGCGGCGGGCCTCCCCCTCTGTCATTGACCTGAGAGCTTCACCAGCGCCGCCGCCGGCAGTCCGGGGAGCTGCGGGCGGGGAACGCGGCTTTCACCGTCGGCGGGACACCCCACGGCGTCCACTTTCCAGAGTTGCCTGACCCGGCGGTTGGGGGCCTGAGAGTTTATGGGGAGAGCTTGCTCCTTCGGCGTCCCGAACGGCGAGCGACCGGGACTCTCCCGCACGGGCGTGAGCGGCATCGGTATGGAGTTGTGGGACGGGGCACGGATGACCCGGGGATGCCTACCAGTAGCGAATGATCGACTCCCAACTGGCGCCGGTCCCCTCGACGCCGGCTGCGTTCAGCCACGATTCCACTCCCCGAACACTAGCTGCGGGGGCCCCGCGGGCCAACCAGCGTCCCCCACCGAAACCTGTCCGCAACATGAACACACGAACCCGTGGGGCCGTGGGCCCCGACCACGGGCTCACGGGCTCACGGGCTCATCGTTCGTCCGCCATCCGATCCCGCGGGCGGTGGCAGCGGCCTCGGCGTCAAGGCCGCCCGCCGGTAGGCGATACGACCGCGGATAACTATATATTTAGACACATGTCACAACTCTACAAAAAATATCAAGAAACATCAAGATTCCGAGATGTGCTTCAGGACTGACGTCGAAAAACCGGGCCATGCCCCCTGGAATGCCCTCCCGATGCTCTCCCACCCGCGCGGACGACACCTACACAGATGAAATGCGAGGTATCGCCGGGTCGCCGGACTGCACGCGCATCATACGGTTCATCTGCACCATCCGACGCCGACGCCCGCCATGAAAGGTGCGGCCGGGCAGGCCGAACGCGGACACAGACACGAGGGCGTCATCACACGAGCTGGATAGGAAGACGGCCAGTAAGCCGTCATCGTCGACTACCCGGCAAAAAATTCGCCATGGCAATTGATCATGTGGCAACCACCGCCTGGGGTTGAACCGGTGCGGCGTCTGGACTTAACCTACGGATGCCGGCTGCGCGAGCTTCATTGCACTAGCTTCATTGCACGGCGACCACTCTGGGCGATGGCAAGTAGGAGGAGAACTCCTCTTTCCGCCGTCCAACATCACGGGGAGGTAGAGCTCGATGCAGGGCCTTCGGTCACTGTTCAGAGGTCGATGCGCCCTTATCCCGTCACTCCACACGCAGGGCACGGATGCGTATCCGCATCCCGGCAGCCCGGCGGTCGCCGGGGTGCCAGCGGGGAGACCGGTACAGCCGTTCCACCATTGGAACCCGACCGGGCCATGAGATCGCTCCAGAGAGCACAGTCCTTCGGCCAGCTGGCATCCCTGGTCAGCCTGATCGGGGTGGGTGTCGCGCTCAGCGCGCTGTTTCAGCTGTTCCACCTGCCGAATATCTCGAAGGTGCACGGCTATCGGATGGCCATCGCGGTGCTGCTGGCGGTCGGCCTGTACGGCGCCACGCTGGGGATCGCCCGCGCGGCCTGGGCGGACATCCGCCGGATCGTGCTCGTCGTCACCGTGGGCGTCGCCCTCAAGGCCCTGCTGATCGGTGGCGCCCTGGCCCTCGCGCTCGGCGACCCGCTGTACCTTCTTCTTGGCGTGGTGGTCGCCCAGATCGATCCCCTGTCGGTAGCCACGCTCACCTCGGGTTCGCGAATGTCCGAACGCGGTCAGGATCTCCTGCGTAGCTGGGCTGCCTTCGACGATCCCGTGACGGTACTCCTTACTGTGTCCCTGGTCACAGCGGTCGGTTCGACGTTCGTCAAGGACCAGCCCGCGATGACGCCGGATCTCGGTGGACCGTCGGGAGTCAGCGGTTTCTTCGTCGGCTTGGCGCTCAACCTCGGCCTCGTCACCCTCACCGCCCTGCTGTGGCGGGGCGCCAAGAGAAACGCGACCAGCGCCCTGGCATTGACAACGGGTCTGATCATGGTGGCAGCAGGGTTCTTTCTCATGCTGGCGGTAGCAATCGGTGGGCTGATCCTCCGTCCCGATGCCAAGCTCTTCCCCGAGCGCGGGGACGACTTCTTCCCCCACCTCGTGGAGAGGACCGTACGGGTCGCGTTCTATGGTGCGGCGGTCGCGCTCGGCCTGCTTCTCCAGGGCTCCGGCACGTTCGCGCTTTGGTGTGATCGTGGCCGTGCGTCCTGGGTGGCGCTGATCGCGTGATCGATCCAGGTGTTCGTTGTTCTGGCCTGCTGGGCGGTGCCCTGGCCGGTTCTGTCAGCTGAGGTCCCGGTCCGCCCGGAGTTGGCTGGTGGGGTCCCGGTATGCCCTGATCGGGCGGGCGCGGGGGTCGGCGGGCGGACACGGCCAGGTCACGCGTCGCTGAGAAGAAGACAGGCACGGCGCCTGTAGATCACGGAGGTGTCTAACGTCTTCGTGGTCCGGGAGCGCACGTGCCTGTGGGGGCATTGTCGCGTGACGCGGCCGGTGTGGTGGGAGCCGGCGCGGTGTCGCGTGAGGGAATCTGGCAGCGGCTGCACGCGATGGGCGAGCACCGGGGCCGACGTGGGCGGGTCTACCCGCTGGCGGTGCTGGCGGCGGTGTGGCTGTGCGCGCTGACCGCGGCGGGCCATGACCGGGTCACCGCCGTGATCGAATGGCTCGCCGGCACCACGGAGGAGGAACGGCGCCGGCTGCGGCTGCCGTACGACCCGTTTGACGGCTACCGGCTGCCGAGCGAGTCGACGATCCGCCGGTTCCTCAACGACACCGACGACGCGCGGCTCGCCCGCGCACTGCTCGATCCGCCGCTGGCCGACCCGGCCCCGCCGAAGCCGGCGTCACCCGAGGCGGCGGGAGAAGCGGTGCGGGCGGTCTACGCACTGGATGGGAAGACCAGCCGCGGCGCGAAGCGCGCCGACGGGCGGCAGGTCCAACTGGTCGGGGTCGCCGACCAGGCGACCGGCCGGCTGGTCAACCAGCACGAGGTGGACTCGAAGAGCAATGAGACGAAGGCGTTCCGCCCTGTCCTCGAGCCCCTCGACCTTGCCTGCGACCTGTTGACCTTCGACGCTCTGCATACCGTGCGCGACCATCTCGACTGGCTGGTCACCGACAAGAAGGCCCATTACCTTGCGGTCGTGAAGGGCAACCAGCCAACGCTGCGCGCGTTCCTGGCCGCGTTGCCGTGGGCGGACGTCCCGGTCGCCGACACCACCCACGACCATGGCCACGGCCGTGACGAGACCCGCACGCTGAAGGCCGCGACCGTCGAGCACGCCGAGTTCCCGCACGCCCGCCAGGCCGTCCGGATCCAGCGCTGGCGCCGGGAGAAGGGCAGGAAACCCAGCCGGGAGACGGTCTACGGCATCACGGATCTGGCCTTCGAGCAGGCCTCGGCCGGGTTCCTCGCCGACGCCGCCCGCGGCCAGTGGATCATCGAGAACCGTCAGCACCACGTCCGTGACGTCACTTTCGGTGAGGACGCGAGCCGGAGCCGGACCCGCCGCGGCCCGGCCAACCTCGCGATCTTCCGCGCCACTGTCGCGCACGCGGTCCGCGCCGCGGGCCACCGCTACGTTCCGGCCGGGCGCCGGGCCTGCAAGACCGCCACCGCCGCGCTCGACCTGCACGGCTTTCCCTGACGATACGGACATCCAGGCCGTCCCGTCGGCGCGCGGACGAGCCGGTCATAACGCGAACGTGCCGGAGCCCTGCCTGCTTCTCTCCGGCGGAATCGCCTTTGTCCACGGGGCCGCTCTGGGAGCCGCAGCCTTCGCCGCACAGGGTCTCGTCGGCTACCTTCTGACCCACCGCATGTCCCGACGTGACCGGGTTTATCTGGCCGCTTCCCAACAGAACGGCATCACGAGTATCGTGCTGTCCCTGGCCTTGGAGCCGGCGATTCCCGGGGTCGCCGCCGTCGTCGCTCCGGCGATCGTCACCATCAACCTGCTGCACTGGCTGATCAATCGCTGGATCGGCACCAGGCCGAGCGTCTTCGGAATCACCGCCGCGGACGACGCGGCCTTCGACGACCGCGGCCTTCGACGACCGCAGCCTGCCGCTGCGGGAGATGTCCCCGCGGGGCAGCGACCTGCTGGCTGTTGAGTAAGTGATGCGATGTGTGAGTGAACTTGAAGCAGGGGGCGCAGCGTGCGGGTGCCCACTACGTCACCGCCTACCGCTGGTTTCGGGAAGGGAAGCTGCCCGTACCGGCGCGCCCGGTCGGGCAGCTGATCCTGGTCGAGCCGTCCGCCGTCGAACGCCCCGCGGGAGCCGCCGCGGTGTACGCGCGGGTCTCCCCCGCCGACCGGCGTCCCGGCCCTGACCGTCCGGTTGCCCGTGTCACCGCATGGGCAACCGGACGTGAGCTCGAAGACCTGCTCCGGCTGTGGGGCCGCCATCCGGCAACAGGTGGCTGCGAGCAAGGCGCCTACTCATGCTTCATGACCCGCAACGGTCAGACGAAGACCGTCTCGGCTGGGCGCAGGAGCCGCGCCAAGGCCTCGGCCGGAAGCACCGCAGCATCGGCCGGATGGGTTGAAAGCGGAGCAATCTGGGTGCGGTAGCAGTCGACCGCTCGCTGCTTGGCCCGATGCACGTCGACGGGAAGATGCACCCGTCGCGCCCTGGCCCAAGGAACTCGCGGGTCGTCCGGCACCGCCCAGTGCCAGGTCCAGATGGGGTACTCGAGCAGCCGGGTGCCCGCCCGCGCGGCGGCGATCTCCGCCGCCCGACCCGTCGCCTCATGATCTGGATGACGATCCCCGGCATACGTCGCGAGCAGCCACCCGTCGGCGGTGAGCAACGGTTCCAGCTGGTCGGCCAACAACTCCTCGTGCCCGGCGACCCGCCCGTCGCGCAGGCCGACCCGATGCACCGGTACCTGGGCCAGGCCGAGTTCGGCGAGAGCGGAATGCTGTTCCGCCACCCGTCGCCGCGCAAGCTCGGCCGGCGACAGCGTCGGAGATCCGGGATGGGATGCATCACCATCAGTCACAGCAACAACGGTGAGCGACACACTCAGCGTAGACAGGATGGTCATCAGACCACCGATGCCCAGCACCTCATCGTCCGGGTGGGGAGCCACGATCACCGCGTTTGTGGGCGGAACGGTCAGGTCCAGCTCCGCCCACCCCGGATCCCATCCCTGCCAGACCGATTCGGGGGTCCCGCTGTCGTCGGCGAAGGGCCGACGCTCGTCCGCCACGCGTTCCTCCTGCATCGTTCTTCCATACGGCATGCGGCGCGGCACCGCACGGACATCGGTGCGGTCATCGGCAACGCCACACGCACGGGGCGGCATAGCGCCCCCACGACGCCGGCAGGCACCATCACAGTCCCATCTTCCGGGCACAGTCCCATCTTTCGGACAAAGCCCACTCTCCCGGGTGCGCCCACGTCGCAAGCAGGGTGGGCGGGGCGGGACTGCGCTGGGCTTGAGCGACGGGCCGAAACGCGACGGGCCAGAACGCGACGGGCCAGAACGCGACGGGCCAGAACGCGACGGGCCAGAACGCGACGAGACGCGGGAACTGCGTGGAGCCGGTGATGATCGAGGGGTACCGATCGTTCGAGCTGATAGGGCACGGCGGTTTCAGCACGGTCTACCGCGCGGAACAGGAGATATTCGATCGCCGGGCCGCCGTCAAGGTGATGCATTCCGATCTGCGGGATCCCGCGGCCGAGCGTCGTTTCGTGCGCGCATGCAAGGCGACCGGGCGCCCCACCGGACATCCGCGCCAACACGGATACAGCCAGGCATGGGAGTACCTACCGGCTACAGTCGTCACCCTGGACGGACAGAACGAGCCCATTCCGGGGGTACCGGCCTGTTCGGGCTATCTGTAGCCGTTGCGCGAGTACGGCCGGGAACGGGCCCCTCGGTCGAGGCCACACCGTCGAGGCCATGCTGTCCATCCGGCGGAGTCCAAGGTCCATCCGCCGGCCCGTCCGGCACCCGATGTCGGCCGACCGGAGTGCCACGGTCAGATGCCGACGAGACGACGCGGGGACGGGATGGTCTCGACGACCTCGTCCACGACGTCCTCGGCGATGACGCGGCGCAGTTCCGCCTCGGGGCTCAGCACCAGCCGGTGTGCCAGGACCGGCTTGGCCAGCACCTTGACATCGTCGGGGGTCACGAAGGCCCGTCCCTGCGACGCGGCACGCACCTGGACGGCCCGAAGCAGCGCGATACTGCCTCGTGGGCTCGCCCCCAGGCGGACGACATCCGGCAGCGTGCGGGTCGCGGCGACCAGATCGACGATGTACCGCCGGAGGGCGGGTGCCACATGGATGGCGAGTGTCCGGGCCGCGTGGGCCACCACGTCCTCCGCCCGCATCACCGGTCTCAGATCCTCGATGCGCCGACCCACCTGCCGACCATCGAGGATCTCCAGCTCCGCAGCGAGGGAGGGATATCCCATCCGCAGTCGCATGAGGAACCGGTCCAAGCGGGCCTCGGGCAGGCTGTACGTGCCGTCCAGGTCGATCGGGTTCTGCGTCGCGACGACCATGAAGGGCCGCGGTACCGGATAGCCGGTCCCATCGACGGTGACCCGCCCCTCCTCCATGGCCTCCAGCAGAGCCGACTGCGTCTTCGGCGAGGCGCGGTTGATCCCATCGCCGATGACAAGATTGGTGAACACCGGGCCCGCGCGGAGTCCGAACTCGCCGGCACGCTGGTTGTAGACCATCGTCCCGATGATGTCCGCGGGCAGCAGGTCGGGCGTGAACTGGATGCGATGACAGCCGGCGCCCACCGACGCGGCGAGGCTGCGGGCCAGGGAGGTCTTCCCCAGACCGGGGACATCCTCGACGAGGAGATGGCCGTCGGCGAACATACAGATCGTCGCGAGATCCACCACCTCACGCTTGCCGCGGATGACCTTCTCGACGTTTGCGACCACATCATGGAAGGAGGCTGAGAACGTGGCAACCGCGGACCGGTCGCCAGACGTACTGTCGCGGCCGTCGCCCATGCGGGTCACGCGCTGCCTCCTAGCCCAGTGGTGTCGGGGAACGAGGACCGTCCGAGCGATGCGGACAGCGTGCTCAATCACCGGAATGGGCTCCTCGTGGGTTGATGGAGGCGGACCGTGCCGGGCGAGGGGGCAACCGGCCCGGTCCGCCCACGGGCGGCGGGGGGAACCGCCCGGGTACGGCGGCCCGCGGCGGCCGTCGCCGCCGCAGAGCCGATCCGTTCCGCTGCGATAGACGACGAGCCGACCCGCTTCGTTGTTCCATAACCCGACTGAATTGTCGATCCAGTGATCCTATGACCGGATGGTATCGTCGATCGCTTCGATTCGTGCAGATCTTGCTACTCTCCGTAGAGATCTGGGTGTGACATCACGAAAGGCGGCACGAGGGTCGCAACCTGTCGACCGAGAGAGGCGTCTTACGCGACAAGAACGACAACCCCGCCCAGACGGACCATCCCGAGATGGGCAACATCAGCCCAAGATGCTTATGGCCTGTCCGCGTATTGTTGGGTGATACGTGGATATGTGGTGAGCGATGTACCCCTCCTACGGCGCTCACCCGGAGGTGTCTGTGTGGGCGGGGTGGCCCGCCCACACAGACACCGGCACCGCAGCCAGACGGCGTCGGGCCCATGAACGAAAATCGATGGCCAGCCGGTCCAGGCCCCTCAGTTCGACGACGCGGAATCCGACAACGTCGTGCAGGCCGCGGTCGTGCAGGCCGCGGGACCCGGGTCGAAGCCGGCGGTTGCATGGTGAGGACATGGGTGAGGACGAGGTAGGCACCGCTGGGCAGGGCGTCCACGAGGCGGCGGACAATGCCAGGCTTCAGGAACGGTCCGGATGCGGTCGGTGGCGGGCGGCTGGACGGCCGTCGGGCCACCCGGGGCGGTAGGAAAGGAAGTGCGTGCGCACGCGGGCGGTCACCGAGATCCATAAACCCGCGGAGCAAGATCCGTGAACCCGCGGAGGCCCTACGGATAGTGAGGTGCAGAACCCGCGACGCATCATTCGTCACGTTTTGTAGCTTCATCAGAGATACATTAACGCGAAGGAAACACTGATTTACGCCCCAGAAACCCTACCGTGCGAGCCTCCTTCTACGTATCACCCGGCTTCCACCCTCGAGCCGGGCAGGCCAACCGGTAATCTCAGCACGGTGAGGTGATTACAGCTATGCACGACATTGTGACGATAGCCGCCACTATTAACGAGCGTCCCACTCTCGAGGAAACCGACGCGATGCTGGCCGAATTGCGGCGGCTACCACGCGATGGGAAGACCATCGAGCTGATCGATGAACTGCTCGAATTCCGGTCGCTCCTGAAGGCGACGGCCTGAGCTGTACCCCCGGAGCGACCGGAATCGAACGATCGGAACCAGTAATTATCCCGACAACCCGGCGGAGTTTCGTGTTCCGGACGGTGTCGTCGGATCACCCGTCTGTCGGGTTACTGCTGACCCCCGCCGAACGGCTGGCCCTGCTGCTGCTGCTCGCCGCCCAGCCCCGAGGCGAAACGCTCCCCAGCGATTCCTCCACCCTGAACACCCGCGCCTACTCCCGCAAGCTCCAGGAGTCGGTTCTCGACGTACCGCTCGCTGTGGTGCGTCTTGTCCGCGATCCGCTGGACGAGGTCGTTGACGCTCGTCGCAGAGTCAAGGTCCGCCGGGCTCACCTGACCGAACTGGTCAAGGATACGGTAACGAATCTGCCGCCAGTTCTGCCGCAGCTGCTGTTCCACCTGCTGCACCTGCTGCTGTTGAGCCATTTTCCCTCTTTCTCCTCTCGAGCAGAACATCCGGATGCGTGTCGGCCAGCACCGGCCGGCACGGGAGGGACGTTACCGCAGCCGAGTCGGGCGACGTCAAACCCGAGAACCGATATGAATGTATCCTCATGCATCCGACGTCCGGCACCTGCGAGTCGCATTCAGAGCACATCGCTTCGTGCTGGTTGAGAAGATGACCGCAGCAGGGTGGAACTCGCACCAAGGGAACAAAGTGCCGCACTGTACAGGATTCTTGAAATCTCGGTTGAACAACGTTTCAGAGCGGCGGAAATCCTGGACGATGGGCGGGTGGTCATCCGTCCGCATGCCCCTCGGCCTGCCGGCAGGTGCCGGTCCAGAAAAGTCAGTACGTGGACCCCGCCGCCCCGAGAGTTAGACAGACCACCATCAACCCAAACGGACGCTCGCTCAGTGAGCCTCATACCTCATTCGAGTCCCCAGCGGGTGGCGGTGAGGTCGAGGCGGTCCTTGACGAGGTGGCGGCAGGTGCCCTCGACGACGCCGGTCGCGATCGGCCAGCCGTTGGCGAGCGCGGTGTCGTAGCCGAGGTAGGCGGCTTTGGCGGTCAGGTAGGGGGCTTTGGCGGTCAGCCAGTTCCGGGCCAGCTCGACCGCCTGGCGCTCGCCGACCCGCTGCCCGGTGAACCGCTCCACCGTGGCGACCGGCGCCACCCCGGCCCGCGTCTCCCGTTCGGCGAGCCTGTCCAGACAGGCCTGCAGCAGCGCCCGCTGCACCTCCCTGCCCCGATCGTGGATCAGCTCCTCGAGCGCGTCGGCTGTCGACCCCGCCGCGGCGCTGCCCGCCAGGTCCGCCTCCAGCGCGGAGTACAGTGCACGCGCCGCCGCGAACAACCCCGCCCGCGCGGCTTCCGTCGCTACTCTGCGCCTGGCTCTGGGTGCCAGCCAGCGCCCGATCGGCCTGGGCGCACCACGAACATGGTCCCTCGGCGACAGGCCATCGAGCACAGCATCGAAGTCCGTGCACGACCGGCTCGACACCCCAGGTCAGCGGACGCTCCGGCTCGGCCGGGTCGCCGGTGTTGACCTCCAGGCCGTGGATGAACGCGAACATAGCTCGGCCAGGCTGACAGCCGCGCCACGACGATCGGCCCCTCGGCAATGACCTCGTGCCAGGCCTCCGCATACCGACAGGCAAGATTCTCATCGACGGAGGCAATGACGTCGACCGGTGCCGCCGCGCGGACCGGAGATCCTCCACATAGATCAGGAGGACTATTCAGAACCCTTCAATCAAGATCCTTAGCGGCGCCCTGCCCTACGACAATGCATGATCTAGATCATCTGAGCTGAGAGGCCTGGATAAGCCTCCTCGTAGGTGCCCCTGATCGAGGACAGCACGGCCGGCGAGCGCGGTGACCACCAACGTTCACGAGGTCGGATCCGCATGATCGCGCAGCGGCCGAACTGTGGGAAGCCAGGCACGGTTCAGGGACCGCAGACCGTACTCAGGTCCCCCAAATTCACCGGCCGTCGGCTAGGACAGTTCGGCTAGGACGGTTTAAGTAGGTACGGCGATGGTCCAGGGCAGAGGTGGAGGGGCCGATGCAGGACGGATGGCTGGGACGGCTCACCAGAGCGTTCCCCGACGACCCCGGGCTGATCAACCTCAAGGCGGCCGTCCGGGTTGCCTTCATCGCCCCCACGCTGCTGGCCGTCACCTATCTGGCTGGTGGGGACGTGCGGCTGAGCCTGTTCGCCTGGTTCGGCGCCTACACCCTGCTGGAGTTCATCGACTTCACCGGGCCGACCAAGACCAGGCTGTTGGCCTACGTCGCGTTCGTGCTTATCACCGTCTCGCTCATCGTCATCGGCGCGTTGTGCTCCCGGACACCTTGGCTGGCGGCACCGGTGACCGCGCTGGTCGCCCTGGTCGTGCTGTTTTCCGGGGTCCTCAACGCGTATTTCGCCGCCGCCGGACGGGCCACGCTGATGGCCTTCGTCCTGTCGGTGATGACGCCTGGCCCGGTGTCCGCCATTCCGGAACGGCTCGCCGGCTGGGGGGCCGCCATGGTGGTGGCCGTCACCGCGGCCATGGTGCTGTGGACGGAGCGGCCCCCAACACGGCTGCGTGCCGCGCTGGCCCAGGCGTGTCGGTCGATGGCCGCCGGGGTGGCGTGGACGACCATGCCTTTTCCGCAGTCTGACGGGACCGGGGCGGACGGGACCGGGGCGGACGAAGTTCCCCGGATCTGGACCGACGTGTTCCACCTGCGCCGCAGGTTCGCCGAGACCGCGCACCGGCCCAGCGGTGTCGGCGGGCGCACCGCGGCGCTGGGGTATCTCGTCGTGGACGTCAACTGGCTGGTCCCGTTCGCCGAACCGCGTGCGGACCGGAATCGGATCGCGGCGGCATGCTTCCCCCGCGAAGCTGCCGAGATCCACACCGCCGCCGCTGCCACGCTCGCCGCCGCGGCCGATCGACTCGACCGCGGTCCACGGCCGAGCGAGAGGCTCGGCCTGGACCGTTTGGAGCGGGCTGAGCGGAGGATGCGCACGGCCCTGCTGGACTACCTGGAGGGGCAAGTCAGCCGGCCGGCGCCGGACGCTGACGGGTGGAGCGCCCGATCGGCCCAGAAGATGGATGATCTCGTGGTCGCCGAGTCGGAGCAGCCGCCGGCGGACCTCGCGATCGCCGAGGCGTTCCGGCTGCGCAGGCTGGCCCGGGGGACCCGGGAGCTGGCGACGAACGTGCTGCAGGTGACCGCGCCGGCACCGGCGCTGCGCTCCTGGGTGCGGCCGCGTGGCTGGCCCGCCAGGCTAAGGCGGCTCACCCGGCGAGGCGCCGCCGCCACCGATCTGGCCGCCGGATATGCCAGCATCCGGTCGGTGTGGTTCCGCAACAGCGTCCGCGGCGCCGTGGGGCTCGCCCTCGCTGTCGCCCTGGCCCAGAACACCGAGGTGCAGCACGGCTTCTGGGTCGTGCTGGGTACCCTGTCGGTGCTGCGGTCGAACGTGGTGGCGACCAGCTCGACGATCCTGCGGGACCTGCTGGGCACCGGGATCGGCATTGTGGTGGGTGGCCTGTTCGTCGCCCTGATCGGTACCCACACCGTAGTATCGTGGCCGCTGCTGCCGCTGGCTGTGTTCGTCGCCGGCTACATGCGACGGAAGTCGTTCTTCGCGCTGGGCCAGGCAGGCTTCACCGTTGCCATCCTCATCCTTTTCAACATCGTTGAACCATTAGGCTGGCGGGTGGGGCTGGTCCGCATTCAGGACGTTATGATCGGCTTCGGGGTTAGCCTGGCCGTGGGAGCGCTGCTGTGGCCGCGAGGAGCGGCGGCGGTAATCCGGCACCGTGCCGCCGCGGCCTATCGGATGGGCGCGGCTTTCCTCGCCCTGGTCGTCATGCGGGCACCCGGTGATGACGATCCGCCCAGCGCCCGGCCGCGAACCTCGCCCTGGCTGGACCCGGCCTATACCGACATGTCGGGCCATCCGGACGGCCCCGCGGACACCATCGGTGTGCTCGTGAGCCGGGTCGGCGCCTCCCGAACAGCCGGCGCATCCCAAACAGCCGGCGCATCCCGAACAGAGGACGCCGACACCGCGGGCTCGGACGATGCGGCCCTCCGCCGTCCCAGCCGGGACCAGCAGGTGGCCGCCGCGGCCCGCGATGCCATCCGCGCCGGGCGGCTGCTCGACGACGCGGTCCGTCAGTACCTGTCGGAGCAGCCTGACGGCCGGCTCGACGTCGACGCGCTCATGACCGTCGTCGGCGGGGCGCTGCGGCTGCGCCGGACCGCGCAGCTGCTGCACGCCGGCGACGTGCCCTGGCCGGCCGACATCCTGCGGGCCGGGGGCGGCGTCAACATGATCGCCTCGACCATAGAGATCTCCGCCGCGCTGCCCGATCTGGCCGCAGCCCAGGAAGCGGTCACGGTGGAGACGACCGAGCTGTGCGACTGGTATCTGCGGTTCGCCGAGGCACTCGGCGGCGGCAAGCCTCCGCCGCCGGCAGACCCGAACCCCACTCCTGGCCCGGCCAGCATGGCGGCGCTGGCCGTGGTGCGCCATGGCGCCGCCGCGCACCGACGCCCGGAACTACGCGCCGGCGTGGCGCTCGCAGCACGCGCGACCTATCTCGACATCCTGCGTGGTCTGCAACCGATGCTCACTGACGCGGGCCTGGCGCTCGTTCACCAGGGCCCCGCTGGACGCCGCGGCTGGGCGGCCGACGTACGACCCCGGCGGACTCGCCGGATGCCACGCTGATGAACCCATCCGTTCGCTGACTTCGTTACGGTCGCCCGTCGTGGCGCAGGTGCCCCACCTGCGCCACGACGGCCGATCAGTTCACCTGGGCGTGCCGCCGGCCATCGGGCGCCGGGACGAGCCGGCCGCAGGCCGCCGGGTCGGTCGCCTCCTCGGGCAGGGCCGGATTGAGCTCGCTGCGGCCGGGGCCGTCGTAGCGGCCGTTGTGGCTGAAGTCGACACCGTGCTGTTCGATCACGCCCTCACCGGCCCGCAACTGCGCGGCGACCGCCGGGGTGACCGTGAACGTGCGGTGGTAGGTCGCATTCCCAACCGGGAACCTCGCCACCGCCAGCTCGCTGGCCGGGCTGGTGTCGCCGGACGTGGTCAGCGACACCGCGACCGGGCCACGCCACGGGTTGCCGTCAACGGTCCGGAAGTGGCCGTGGACGCCGGTGCCGGTCACGTTCGGCGGTGGACAGACGTGGCGGCCACCGATATGGATGTGCTGCGCGTGCGGCAGAGCCGGCGCCAGCCCGCGACTGAAGATCGAGATGGTGAGTTGGTCGCCCCGCAGGATCGCGGTAGCGGTGCTGCGGGCGCCGGAATGGTTCAACGGCATGAGTGTCGCTTGAAGGAAGGTCTCCGCGGCGCCGGAGCCGGGCGTCGGCCCGCCGCGGCCACCGTCGGCGGCCGCGGGTGTCGCGGCAAGCGCCGACAAGACCCCCAGCCCGACGGCAGGCAGCAGCACCTTTCGAATCAACTGACTACTCACAGTCATGAAGTCATAGAAGGACGTGGGCCCGGACGCGTCAAATCGACCGACCGAAACCTGCGGGGTGCCAGAACTGGGTCATCGGCGTTGATCTAGGCTTTTAGGCGGCCCGTTCGTATTCGTTGATCAAGCCGCCGAGGGCGGGGCGACGTGTGGTCCTTTTCTTGGTCAGATCAGCAACGGGCTGGTCGGGCCGTGGTGGCTGAAGATCGCGGCTACGGTGGGGCGTCGTTCGCTGTAGCGGGCCGCGTAGGCGTCCGCCTGGGAGTTCGGGGCGGGATCGCGACCGCGGTGATGCCGGCGTCGGCGAGGACCGCGTCGGCGAGGACCGCGTCGAACGATGCGGTGAGTCGAACGATGCGGTGAACTGTCCCGCCCGGTCACGGATCAGGAACGGACTTCGGGTGGATGCGGCGCAGCACTGCGACCTCGTGCCGCAGCACGAGCAACTCGATGTCCTTGGATGCCGACGACCGGCCGAGCAGCACCAGCCAGCCCCACACACCCGAACGAAGATCAGACAGAACAGATAGAACAGATAGAACAGCCACACCGACGCAGGTGACCATGATGCCGGCAGCCGCGCCGCACATCGTCCCAGCTCACAGGCCCAAGCCGACTTCTGGCGCCCCACAGGCCGGCCGAGAGTACATGTCCCAGCAGTTGATCCGCCGCTATTTGCGATGATATACCCTAAAATCGGTAGCCGAGGTTGGCCCACAGGCCACACTCCGACTGGATCTTCCTGCTTCGCCGGGTTCGCCCGGCCGAGCCAGCGTAAGGAGAGACGTGGCTGAGCAGCACAATGGCACCGGGAACCCGACGGGCCATTCGAAGATCGACACGACGACGCCGCATTCAGCTCGGATCTGGAACTACTGGATGGGCGGCAAGGACAACTACCCGGTGGACCGCGAGGCCGGCGACGCCTACATCAAGGTGTTCCCGGGGATCGTCACCCTGGCCAAGGAGTCCCGGCGGTTCCTCATCCGGGCTGTGGCCCACCTCGCCGGCGAGAGGGGCGTCCACCAGTTCCTCGACATCGGCACTGGCCTGCCGACGATGCAGAACACCCATGAAGTCGCCCAGCGCATCGCACCCGATTCCCGCATCGTGTACGTCGACAATGACCCGCTGGTACTAGTACACGCCCGCGCCCTGCTGGTCAACACCACACCGGAAGGTGTGACAACCTATCTCGACGCTGATCTCCACGATCCGGACCGGATCATTGCTGGTGCCAAGAACGTACTGAACTTCAACGAGCCGATCGTCGTCATGTTCATGGGGATCCTGGGGCACGTCGCCGACTTTGATGAGGCACGGGCGATCGTGGCGCGGGTGGTGGCCGCCGTCCCGTCCGGCAGCTATCTACTGCTGTGGGACAGCACCAACACCAGCGAGGGCTTCGACGAAGCCCAGCAGGGCTATGACGACACGGGCGCGGTCCCCTACATCCTGCGCAGTCCGGATCAGGTTGCCCGTTTCTTCGACGGTCTGGACCTTCTAGAGCCGGGTGTGGTGTCGATCTCGCAGTGGCAGCCGGACGGCGCCGAGGGCTTTGCCGCAGTGGATGGATACGGCGCCGTGGCCCGTAAGCCGTAGAATTGGATGATCTAACTTTTGAAGGTTTCGCGCGGCCCTACCTACCGATAACGGGGAAGTAACGCAACACGCCCGGGCCCCATCCCTATGTACTCCTCCGGGAGAAACGGCCGCCGCGCGTGCCGTTGCCCGCGTGGGATGGCGCCGACGGCGGGTCGTACGACCTCGTGGCCGCCCTCGCCGGCCGGCGCTGCGCGGGTACGCCGCCAGCGGTTTCACGGCGCCGATCCAGGTGCACCAGCGCAGGGAGGACGACCGCTCGCACCACGAATGCGTCGAGCGCCACACCGACCGCCAGACCCACCCCGAGCAGCTTCAGCGTGCGGGACGGCTGCGCCACGACCACCGACAACGCCAGGATCATGATGAGGTTCATGGTGAGGACGACGTGCCCCACGTCGGCGTGGCCGCGGCTGACCGCGTCGCCTTCGAGCGCCCGCCAGCCTGGCGCATCGGTTTCGCGCAGTCTGCTCAGCAGGCTCAGGTTCATGCCCGGGGATAGGCCGAACCCGACGACCAGCACGAAGACCAGGATGAACGGTTCGATCGGACCGGCCTGGAGGCCCAGTTTCCCGGCGAAACGGTCCTGCTGGAAGACCGTCGCCAGGACACCGACCGTCGCAAGGCCGCACGACAGCTCCGAAACGGCGAGCACGGCGGCGGTGACGCGCGAGGACGCCGTGAGGAAGGTCAGCGCGCCCACCGCGAGCAGGACCACGAACGCGAACATCGGCAGCGCGTCGCGGAAGTCCGCGGCCATGTCGGCGAACAACGCCGCCTGCCCGCCCACGTAAGCGCGGCTCACGGTGGGCCGCAGTACCGCCGGCAGGACGTCGTTGCGCAGTCGGTGCACCAGATCGTAGGAGTCCGTCGACCGGGGCCCCGCCTGCGGCAGTACCTGGATCAGGGCCAGGCCCGACTCGGGACTGTCGAACGAAACGTATGCGTGTTTGACCCCCGGCGTCGTGTTGAGGGCGGCGACGACGTCGGTCACGGCGACGGTCCGGCTGCCCTCCCCCCGGTCGACGACGACGAGCATCGGCCCGTTGAGACCGCTGAAGAAGTCGCGGCTGACCACGTCATACGCGCGTCGCGCGGTGGCCGACGTGGGCTCCGCGCCCGCGTCGGCGCCACCGAGCCGCAGGGTTACCACCGGTGCCGCCATGGCGACAAGCAGCACACACGCCACGGCCACGGCGACAGCCGGGTGGCGCCCCACCTGCCTGGCCCACCACGATCGCACGCCCGGCCGGTGCGGTAGGCCACGACCCGTCGTGGTCAGGGAATGCCGTCCGACCCAGCCCAGCATCCGGGTGCCGCCGAGGACGAGCAGCGCTGGCAACAGCGTGAGGGTGACCAGGGCGCTGAGCACCCCGGCCACCCCGGCCGCGAGGGCGACTCCCGTGAATGGGCCCAGGTCCAGCAGGAGCACGCCGGTCATCGCCACGCTCAGGCACACGCCACCGGAGGCCAGGGCGGCGACCGACTTCACCATCGCCTCGGTGGCCGCGTCGACCGGGCCCACACCCCGTGCCAACGCGGTCTGCGCCCGGTACACGACCAGGACGGACCCGCCCAGGCTGACCCCGAGGGCGATCATGCCGCCAAGCAGAGCGGCGAAGGGAGTAGTCAGGACATGGTGGGACAGTACTGTCGTGACGGCCACGGTGGTGACGGTGGCCATGGCCGCGACGACAGCGGCGATCATGGCGGCCACCCTCGAACGCAGGGTCAGGCACAAGACCGCCAGCGCGACGGCGAGAGCGGCCAGCAGCGGTCGGATCGGGACGCCGGCCGAGGTGAGCGCGGTCGCGCCCGGTCCGCCCAGCTCCACCTGAAGCTCGGGACCGCCGTAGGACCGGGCCGTGGCCGAGACCCGTTTGATCGCGCCGAGGTCGAGTTCGAGCGCCGACGCTTTCATGATTACCGGAGCCACCGCCGTGCGCCCGTCGGCACTGACCGGTGACACACCCAGCACCATCCTGCCTAGTGGTCCGAACGGGTCGGCGACGGTGAGTACCCCCGGCAGCTTCCCGACATCGGCGAGCAGCTCCTCGACCTGTCGGTGCACCAGCGGGTCCGCCAGCGTGCCGCGCCTGGCGTGCAGCACGATCTGTTCGGTGTCCGGCAGGACGCCGCCCGGAATCACCTTGCGCGCCAGATTCATTGCCCGCTGCGACTCGGAACCGGGAACCGTCACATCGTGGCTGTATTGCGCGTGACCCGCGATCACGAAGAACACCGCGGGCAGGAGGAGCACCGCCCACATGCCGACCGCGATCCAGCGACGGCGGGCACACAGACGTGCGACGCCTGTCAACGCAACGATCAGCATGGTTGGCCCTTCGCTATTTTGGACAACCTATCTCGCGGACAAGCAACGTCAATCACTCTTTGGTGGGGCTCTTTGGTGGAGCTCGTCGTCCGATAATTCTGGAGACGATTCACGGGAGACGGCACTTTACGGCGTTCCCGCACGCCTGGCCTCGTGCTCGACCGTACCGCCACGAACTGCCCGACAACCGCTGTGACAAAATTTGTTCACCGATTCCGGCACCACATTTTTCGGTGGCAAGAATGTGGACGGCGGTATCGGTGCCGCTCGGGGTACCCCGATGGCGGCGCTGACCGGGTCGACTGGGTCGACCGGGCCGAGCTGGAGCTCCTCGCCCGCTTCACGATCGAGGAGCGGGTGCCGACACGTCGACCGGTTGTAGGTGCTCGCCGGGTTCGCGCCGGGCAACCGGCGGGGCACGCCACGGGTACCCTTTTGATCTTGCCGGGCCGGCGGCGAACCGGCCGGTGGCCTCAGCGTCTCAGTGCGGCGGTCGGGTATCGTGAGATCGCCCGCCGGCGTGGCGCAATTGGTAGCGCACTCGACTTGTAATCGAGCGGTTAGGGGTTCGAGTCCCCTCGCCGGCTCCAGACAGATGGTCTCTGACCTGCGGTTTTGCGAAATCGAAGATCATCTATTCAAGATCGAAATGGGTTTGTGTGCGCATTGTGTGCGCATTCGGCAATTGTGTGCAGGGAACGATCATGAACGGGGTGTCCTCTCCGGGCGCCTGGGCCGGGACCTGCGGTCGCGACACCGCCCCGACGACGGTTACGTTCCGTTATCGCCTGCCGTTCTGAGGGCGGGTGGGATCGGCGAGAACGATGCGTGGCGGCTGACGGTAGCCGGTCCGCCATCCCACCCCACGCCACCGCGGCACGGGGATCGGACGTTCACGGCGCCGCCAGGGTCGATGGCGGCGCCGTGGACGTGAACATGGCGACGGAGCAAGCAACCCGGTGTTAGCACCGGGGATCGCCGCAGCGTGGAACGGGATCCGCCGTGCCCCCACGGGTCCGCCCCGGTCAGGTCACCCCCGACCCGCACCGGCGACATCGACGCCATGGCCGACGCTATGGGCCTCGACGCGGGTCGCGGCCAGGTACGCCAGATCCGGATAGTCGAGATTCTTCGCGGTGAACGCCGCCGCGACGCATGCTTCGACGAGCGTGTCCAACGCCAGCCGGTGGGCCTGCTCGTCGGCCGCCAGACGGGGCCAGGCGGCGCAGGTGGTGAGCTGAGCTGACCGAGATCCAGCAGGCGGCTACCTCGGCTTACGGCGGCGCCGGTCAAGGGCCGCTATGCCGACCGCGGCCACGGCGACGACGAGCAGGCTGCCACCAAGCTGGACCTCCTGCCAGAGGCGGTCATGCAGCGATGCGCTGGCGCTCACCTTCCGCAGCTCTCTGACCAAGATCAGTGCGATGACGGCGAAAAGACCCGCCTGCTGGGCCAGCATGGACAGCGGCGGACGCACGAGCCGGCGCAACTCCTGGTTTGTTGCTTCCTGGGCGTCCCACCGTTTCTGCTCCGCGGCGGCTCGCTCCGCTTCCCCGATACCGTCGATGATCAGGTTTCGTTCCCGTAGATACTGGTCCTGCAACAGGCCGTGGCTGCCACGGCTGCCGGTCGCGGGCAGGAGCCGCAGCGCGTTGTCGAGGCGCTGTTGCATTGGGCAGAGGCGGGGCGTGGTGGAGCCGTCTCGGGCGGGCGGTCAGATGGCCAGGGTAAGCTCGGTGAAGGCAGCCGTCAGCCGGTTCCGGGGTCGGCATCGACGCCCAGTTCGTAGTGGCCGCGGCGGATGTTCTGCACGAACGCGTGCCCGGAGCCGATGATCTGTACGTAGCGGAGGCGTTTCAGGCCGCGCATCGGCCGTAGTCGTGCCGTGAACCGGCCGTGGTCGGCCTCGAGCGGATTGTTCGCGTACTGGTCGTCGACGTGATGAGCGGCGGGGAGCTGTTCGTCGAGGACTCGTGGGTAGAAGGCTGCCCGGTCGGTGGTCACCTCGACGGGCCGCCGGCCGTGGGACAGGGCGCGGGTGAAGAACCGGCGGGCTGCGGCGAGGTCCCGCTTCTCGGAGGCCAGCACGTCGATGACCTGGCCGGACTGGTCGACGGCCCGGTACAGATAGGTCCATCGTCCAGCGACCTTCACATACGTTTCGTCAACGAACCAACGATCACCCGGTGTGTGCCGGTATGGCCGGGCCGCGTCGACCAGCAAGGGCGTGAAGCGCCGCACCCACCGGTAGACCGTGACGTGGTCGACCTCAAGGCCGCGGTCGGCGAGCGGCTCCTCGACGTCCCGGTACGACAGGGCGTACCGCAGGTACCAGCGGACAGCGAGGACGATCACCTCGGGTGGGAACCGGAACCCCGCGAACTCCGATGTCGGGACCGGTGGACAGGCACGACGTCGACGCATCACACGATCATGACCGGTCGGGAACTGCGAGACAACGGGCTCTGCCGATGCAACAGACCCGGCGCGCTCGCGCGGCACGTGGCTGACCACGACGCAGGGCGCGCCTCATCGCGTCGCTGCGTTCTCGGGTATGTCGACGGGTCCACCATTGATCTCAACGAATTGTCTTTGGAGGATCAACGCGCTTAGGGGCTGTTGTGTCGCGTGCCTCTCCGGTGGCTCTGGGTGGCGGGGTTAGACTCCGACCGGCGGGCCGTTGTGGGCGAGAGGGGACTGGGATGCCGACGGATTCTTTTGTTCACCTCCATGTGCACACTGAGTATTCGATGCTGGACGGTGCGGCGAAAACGGGCCTGCTTTTCAAGGAAGCGGCGAAGTTGGGGATGCCGGCTGTCGGGATGACCGACCACGGTAACATGTTCGGTGCCTACGAATTTTATCAGGGTGCGAAGTCCGCGGGTGTCAAGCCGATCATCGGGATCGAGGCGTACCTGGCGCCCGAGTCGCGCCACCACAAGCGGCCTGTCCTGTGGGGGGAACGCTCGCAGCGCGACGTCGACCCTGCGGGTGAGGGCGGTGACGTGTCCGGTGGCGGCGCCTACACCCACATGACGATGCTCGCAGCCAACGCCGCCGGGCTGCGCAACCTGTTCCGGCTGTCGTCGATCGCGTCGATCGAGGGCTACTACCGCAAGCCGCGGATGGACCACGAGCTGGTCTCCCAGTACTCCGAAGGGATCATCGCGACCACGGGCTGTCCGTCAGGTGAGGTGCAGACCCGGCTTCGTCTGGGCCAGTTCGACAAGGCGCTCGCGGCAGCGGCCACCTACCAGGAGGTCTTCGGCGCGGACAACTTCTTCCTGGAGTTGATGGATCACGGTTTGCCGATCGAGCGCAGCGTCCGCCAGGGGCTGCTCGACATCGGCGACAAGCTGGGGCTTCGCCCGCTGGCCACGAACGATTCGCACTATGTGACCCAGGATCAGGCGGGAAGCCACGAGGTGCTGCTGTGCGTCGGCACCGGTAAAAAACTCGACGATCCGACCCGTTTCAAATTCGACGGATCGGGATATTATCTCAAGTCTTCGGAGGAAATGCGCAACTTGTGGGACAGTGAGGTCCCCGGGGCCTGCGACAGCTCTCTGCTTATCGCCGAGCGCGTCGAGTCCTACGACGATGTTTTCAAGTTTGTGGACCGGATGCCGCGGTACCCTGTCCCCGCGGGTGAGACGCAGCTGTCCTGGCTGCGCAAGGAAATCGACCGCGGACTGACGTGGCGCTTCCCTGCGGGCGTGCCCGCCGATGTGGTCGAGCGCGTCGACTACGAGGTCGGCGTGATCGACAAGATGGGTTTCCCGGCTTACTTCCTGGTCGTCGCCGACATCTGCAAGTTCGCGAGAGATCGGGGCATCGGGCTGGGTCCGGGGCGTGGATCGGCGACCGGGTCGATGATCGCCTACATCCTGGGTATAACCGAGCTGAACCCGATCGAGCACGCGCTGATCTTCGAGCGGTTCCTCAACCCGGAGCGGATCAGCCCGCCGGATATCGACCTGGACTTCGACGAACGTCGACGCGGTGAGGTGATCCGCTACATCACCGAGCAGTACGGCGAGGACCGCGTCGCGCAGATCAACACCTTCGGCACGATCAAGGCCAAGGCCGCGATCAAGGACTCGTGCCGGGTGCTGGGTTACGACTACGCCCTCGGCGACAAGATCTCGAAGGCGATGCCGCCGGATGTGATGGGCCAGGGCATCCCGCTGGCCGGGATCTTCGACCCGAACCATGAGCGGTACGGTGAGGCCGCCGAGGTCCGGGCCCAGTACGAGACCGACACCAAGGTTCGGAAGGTCATCGACACCGCGCGGGGGCTGGAGGGGCTCACCCGCGGCACTGGTGTCCACGCCGCCGGGGTCATCCTGTGCTCGGAGCCGCTGCTGGATGTCCTGCCGATCCATCGCCGCGACAATGACGGCGCGATCATCACCGGGTTCCCGTTTCCTCAGTGCGAGGAGATGGGCCTGCTCAAGATGGACTGCCTCGGGCTGCGGAACCTCACCGTCATCGGTGACGCGATCGAGGCCGTCAAGCGTAACCGCAACGTCGACATCGACCTGTCCACCCTCCCCTTGGAGGACGCCAAGGCCTTCGAGTTGCTCGCCCGCGGCGACACGCTCGGGGTGTTCCAGCTCGACGGCGGACCGATGCGTAACCTGCTGCGCCTGATGGCACCGACGAAGTTCGGCGACATCGCCGCCGTGCTCGCGCTCTACCGGCCCGGCCCGATGGCGGCCAACAGCCACATCGAGTACGCAGACCGCAAGAACGGCCGCAAGGAGATCCTCCCGATCCATCCCGAGCTCGCCGAGGCGCTGGAGCCCATCCTCGGCGAGACCTACCACCTGGTGGTCTACCAGGAGCAGGTCATGGCCATCGCCCGGGAGCTGGCCGGCTACAGCCTCGGCGGCGCCGACCTGCTGCGCCGCGCGATGGGTAAGAAGAAGAAGGAGATCCTGGACAAGGAGTTCGCTCGGTTCTCCGCCGGGATGAAGGAGAGGGGCTACACCGACGCGGCGGTCCAGGCGCTGTGGGACGTGCTTGTCCCGTTCTCCGGCTACGGGTTCAACAAGTCCCACACCGCTGGGTACGGTGTCGTGTCGTTCTGGACGGCCTACCTCAAGGCCAACTACCCGGCCGAGTTCATGGCGGCGCTGCTGACGTCCGTCGGTGACGACAAGGACAAGATGGCGGTGTACCTGGCGGAGACCCGCCGGATGGGTATCCAGGTCCTGCCCCCCGACGTCAACGAGTCGGACCTGCGGTTCGGTGCGGTCGGGGACTCGATCCGCTTCGGCCTGGGGGCCGTCCGTAATGTGGGGGAGAACGTCGTCGCCTCGATAGCCGCCGCCCGGCGGAGGAAGGGCGCGTATGAGTCGTTCGCCGACTTCCTGCAGAAGGTCGACATCGGGGTGTGCAACAAGCGCACCATCGACTCGCTGATCAAGGCCGGGGCGTTCGACTCGCTGGGCCATCACCGCCGGGTGCTGGTCAACGTACACGAGAACGCGATCGACGCGGTGATCATCACGAAGCGGGCCGAGGCCATCGGCCAGTTCGACCTGTTCGGCGACGGGGGCGCCGGCGAGGAGGAGGAGAGCCCGGGGCTAGGACTCGACCTGGACCTGTCCGGCCCCGAATGGCCGAAGAAGGAGCTGCTGGCTCAGGAACGCGACATGCTCGGCCTGTACGTGTCCTCGCATCCGCTCGAAGGCGCCGAGCGGGCGCTGGATCGCCACCGCGACACCCGGATCGTCGACCTCGCCGAGGCCAACGACGGGACGACCGTACAGATCGCCGGTATCATCAGCAAGATCGACCGGCGGATCAACAAGAACACCGCCAAGGCGTGGGCGATCGTGACCGTCGAGGATCTCGATGCCTCCGTCGAGGTGCTGTTCTTCCCCCAGTCCTACGAGGTCCATTCGTACGCGCTCGCGACCGACGCGGTCATCTCGGTGCGGGGCAGGATCAACGAGCGGGAGGGGTCGGTCTCGCTGTTCGCCCAGGACCTGACGGTGGTCGATGTCGCGACGCACGTGAACGGGCCGCCGGTCGTCATCACTCTGCCGTCACACAAGATCACACCACCGCTGGTCGATGACCTCAAACTCGTCCTGACGACCCATCCCGGGACAACTCCGGTGCACCTGCGTCTCGAAGGCCCGCAGAACACGCATCTGCTCCTGCTCGAACTCCAGGTGCAGGCGAGTAGTTCGCTGCTCGGGGACCTCAAGGCCCTGCTGGGTGCCCGAGCGGTCACCGTATGAGCGACCCGTCGCCGGAGGCGGGACAGCCTGCCGAGGTTGTGGGGTGCCAGAAGTCGGCTTGGGCCCGTGAGCTGGGCTGACGCGCTGACGCGCTGACGCGGTGGAGCGGGCTGCCGGCATGATGGTCAGCTGTGTCCATCGGCGCTGTTGCATTGGGCGGAGGCGGGGCGTGGTGGAGCCGTCTCGGGTGGGCGGTCAGATGGCCAGGGTGAGTTCGGTGAAGGCAGCCGTCAGCCGGTTCCGGAGGTCGGCATCGACGCCCAGTTCGTAGTGGCCGCGGCGGATGTTCTGCACGAACGTGTGCCCGGAGCCGATGGTCTGTGCGGAGCGGAGGCGTTTCAGGCCGCGCATCGGCCGTAGTCGTGCCGTGAACCGGCCGTGGTCGGCTTCGATCGGATTGTTCGCGTACTGGTCGTCGACGTGATGAGCGGCGGGGAGCTGTTCGTCGAGGACTCGTGGGTAGAAGGCTGCCCGGTCGGTGGTCACCTCGACGGGCCGCCGGCCGTGGGACAGGGCGCGGGTGAAGAACCGGCGGGCCGCGGCGAGGTCCCGCTTCTCGGAGGCCAGCACGTCGATGACCTGGCCGGACTGGTCGACGGCCCGGTACAGATAGGTCCATCGTCCAGCGACCTTCACATACGTTTCGTCGACGAACCAACGATCACCCGGTGTGTGCCGGCATGGCCGGGCCGCGTCGATAAGCAGCGGGGTGAACCGGCGCACCCACCGGTAGACCGTGACGTGGTCAACGTCGATGCCGCGTTCGGCGAGGAGTTCCTCGACGTCACGGTACGACAAGGCGTACCGCAGGTACCAGCGGACTGCCAGGATGATCACCTCGGGTGGGAACCGGAACCCGGCGAACTCCGATGTCGGGACCGGTGGACAGGCACGACGTCGACGCATCACTCGATCATGACCGGTCGGGAGCTGCGGGACAACGGACTCTGCTGATGCGACAGAGCCGTCCCGGCTGCGTCGGGTGCCCTGGAGTTCGGACTGCGTGAGAAGCCGGATGCGGAGAGCACTGATCGGGTATCCTGACGGCGGTTCCGGCGACTTTCCTCGGCCGATGTGTCTGGCCACATGCTGCGGGAGGCGCGGTGCCCAACCCTGGGGGAGCCTCCGCCGGACGCAACAGCGTCCCTGTTGAGGGTCCGCCGTAGACTCGTGGTTATGACCACCGCCAGCCGCATCACGGCTGACCCGGCCATCATGGCGGGCGCGCCGGCGATTCGCGGTACCCGGGTTACTGTGTCCGCGGTGCTGGGCCAGCTTGCGGCTGGCTCGACGGTCGAGGAACTGCTCGCCGACTACCCGTCGCTCACCCGCGACGACGTGCTCGCAGCTCTCGCGTTCGCCGCGGAGACGATGCCGCAAGAGCGCCCGTTCATCGCCGCATGAGGTTTCTCGTCGACGAGAACCTCTCGCCGCGGGTCGCCGAACTGCTGTGCGACAAAGGCATCGACACGACACACGTCCTCGATCACGGGCTCGGTGGTTCCCCTGACACCGAGGTCAGCACGTTCGCCGTCACCGAGAGACGTTCGATCATCTCCGCCGACAGCGACTTCACTACTTTGCTCGCGCTCAGCCGCGGCACCGCTCCCTCGCTCGTCCTGCTCCGCTCCGGCGACCAGCTCAAGCCCGACGCGCAAGCCGCCCTGTTGCTGGCAAACCTGCCCGCGCTGGAAGACGATCTCGAACAGGGCGTGGTCGTTTCGCTCAGCACCACCCACGTGCGGGTCCGTCGACTCCCGCTCCGCTGAGCACTGCTGCGCCCGATCCGGCCCGTAGTCTGCCTGCAGATCCCGCACCAGGGGTCTGTTGCATCGGCGGAGTCCGCTGTCCCGCGGCCGCCGATCGGTCATGATCGAGTGATGCGTCGACGTCGTGCCTGTCCACCGGTCCCAGTGTCGGAGTTCGCCGGCTTCCGGTTCCCACCCGAGGTGATCGTCCTCGCCGTCCGCTGGTATCTGCGGTACGCGCTGTCCTACCGGGATGTCGAGGAGCTTCTGGCTGAGCGCGGCATCGACGTTGACCACGTCACGGTGTACCGGTGGGTGCAACGATCGCACGAACTACACTTTTTGTATGGCAAAGTTGAACGGTTTGCGACTTGGTCTGTACACCCGGTACTCGGAACTGGTCGGTGGGGATGACGCGCTAGAACGCCAGGACGAAGACGGGTACGAGTTCGCCGAGGAGAACGGCGCGACGATCGAGAAGGTCTACCAGGAGAAGAAGTCCGCCTGGAAGAAGAAGACGATCGTGTTGGAAGACGGCACGATGATCTCTCGTGTGATCCGCCCGGACTACGCTGAATTGTTGGCCGATCTGCGGTCCGGGTTTCTGGACGGGGCGATCGTGTGGGACCTGGACCGTCTCACCCGGGACCTACGCGATCTGTGAAGACGCGATCGAAGTCGTCGAGCTGTACGGCCGCCCGATCGTCGGGCCCGGAGTCGATCTGACCACCGAGTACGGGAAGGCGAACGCCCGCGCGCAGGCGGTCGCGGCGAACAAGGCCAGCGCGGACACCTCCCGCCGGGTCCGCCGGTCCCACAAGCAGCGCGCCGAACGAGGAGTGCCGGTGGGGGGCAGCCGTCCGTTCGGCTGGAAGGACGACAAACGCACGTTGGATCTCACCGAGGCCAGGATTCTGCGGGAAGGGGCCCGCAGAATCCTGGCCGGGGTGCCGGTCATTGACCTGGTGAACGAGTGGAACGCCGCCGGTGTCCGCGGGACCCGGGGGAAGAAGTGGACCAAGAGCAGCGTGTTGAAGGTCTACCGCAACCCCCGGATCTGCGGCCTACGCGGCCGGGGGGTCGAGGAACCCAACGTCAACGGCCATGTTGCGAAGTACATGCAGGTCGTCACCCGCAAGGAACGCACCCCGGACGGGCGGACCATCGAAGTCCCGGTGAAGGGCCAGTGGAAAGCGATCATCGGTGTACGCCGGTGGGAACAGGTGATCGCCAAGATCGGGGGCCGGACCTATGCCCAGCAGGGGCATAACTCCCGCCGCTACCTGCTCAGCGGCGTGGTGGCGTGCGGCCGGTGTGGCCGGTCGATGTTCGGGTCACCGCCGTACCGGGAACGCAAGCACGCGATCTACCGGTGCCCCGCGCCGACGCAGGGAGGGTGCGGGAAGGTCTCCCGCCACGGCCCCCACACCGATGATCATATTCTGGCGGCGCTGTTCAACAAGATCGAGTTGGAGACCGCGAGCGCCGTGGTGGAGGTTGCCCCGTGGGAGGGGGAAGCCGCGCTGGCCGAGGTGCAGGAGAGCATCACCGCGACCCGGGCCGCGTGGACGTCGGTGCCCCGGCGGATCTCCCCGAAGGACTACTTCCCGACCATGGAAGAGCTCAGGGAGCAGGAAGAAGCCCTTCTCAAGGGACGGAACGATCATTTGGTGGCCACGGCGAACGCGCACGCCCGCCCCGCCGATGTCCGCGCCGAGTGGGACACCTACTCGCTTGCCCGCCAACGCGCGATCATCAAAGAGCATCTGATCGCCGTGGTCGTTCACCCCGCCGGCAGGGGCCGCAGGTTCGACCCCGACCTGTTGGACCCGGTCTGGCGAGAAGAGACCTAACCGCCGGGATCGTCGGCCAGGACCAGCCCGAGCAGCGCCGCGACCCGGCGCCGTTTCTCCCGCGACCACACCGGAGCCGCCAACGCCTGACGCCGCCCCCATTCCTCCGCCGCATCGGAGAACACCCGCCGAGACCGCGCCGAACCCGGCACCGGTACCGGTCGGGTGCCGGCCCGCCCACCCACCCGCACCGTGGTCACGTTCCGCGGCGCACCCCCGGTAGCCATCGGGGCAGAAACAGTCGAGGAGCTACCGGAACCTTCGGTGCTCGCCTGCTGGCCAGCCACGGCAGAGGCCGCCTCATCGGCGCCGGTGTCGGCATCGTCGGGGGTGTCGTCGAACAGCGAGAGCTGAACAGAAGCTTCGCTGCTCATAGCCCGGCCAGCCACACGTCGGAACCCGATCCAGCCGCCGGCACCGACATCCCGTCAGGTGGATCATCACCGTGATCCCCGGCATATAGACCACGCCCCGCGTAGGTCCATGCCCCGAGGGCCAACGTGTCGGGATCGCCGTCCGGACGGCCGAACGCATCCACCGGCACCCGGCCCGACATCGCCGCACCGATCGTGCGCGACCAGACTCGCCGCACCGTCCGCAGCGCACCAAACGTGGTCGAGTACCGCCGCGACTTTGACAGCCAGTGACCACCAAAGCCCATTTGGTGAGACCAGCGGACCAGTCGCGGGACATCGCCGGAGTCCCGGCCGAGTGCCGCATCCAACGCCGCCGTGAACGTGGCGTCGTGGCCGAGCCGCCAGCAGGTCTCCACCAACCGGCGCACATGCGGAACCAGGACCAGCCGGCCGAGTGCGGCCAGCGACCGCACCGGATGATCCAACGCCCCACCGGCCGCCGCAGACTTCGTGATGTACTTCGCCAGGTAGTTACTGACCCGCCCGACGTCGGTGGGCCCATCCAGCGCGATACGCCGGATATCGACCTGCACACCCCAGCGCACCGCCCACCCATCCCCGGCACCAGCGCCGGCGTCGAGGGTGGCCGCGTCCGGATCGGGAGCAGGCACCGAAACCGACCCGACCACGCCCCGCAGAGCGTCCGCGACCAGCTCACCAGCCGCCCACGCCGGAGGAGCCGAGCCGGGACCGTCCGGACCGTCCACCCGGACCACCACATGCAGATGCACGACCCCGCGTTGTTGCATTTCCGCGACCTTGACGAAGCTCAACCGCGCCGCACGGCGCAGCCCCGCCACCGTCAGACCGGCCGCCGCCGCCACCGCCGATTCCGTCGCGTCCCGCGTGGCCTTCCACAACCGGGGAACAAGCGCGTTCCAGACCACCGACCGGCCGTAGCCGTAGCAGTCCGGGCAGATCGGGGAACCGAGCCGGGAATCATCCTCGCGGTGCCGCTCATGACAACCCGCCGGTTTCCCGTGCGGGCACAGTCCCCGCCGGGGGTGACATGCCTGCACTGGACCGGTTTTCCCGCCGTACTGGCGGCGGGAATGCACCGGCCCGAACGACGGCGCGGTCAGGGTGACGAACCACGCCGGATGCCCGGTCACCGTCTCCGGCACGCCCTTGCCGCCCGCGAGCCCAGCCAGGACCAGCCGCCAGGCGTCCCGCTTGTAGACCGCCGAGCACGCCGGGCACGCCGACTCACGCCGGTTGTTGCACCGCACATGCAACACGCCGCCCGGCTCACCCGCCGAGGTGAACGCGCGGCGGACCTCACCGGTACCAACATCCACATGATCGACATGGCCGGAGAGGCGGATCGGCCGGGAACAGCCACCCGCGACCGGCCGGTTTTCGGGCAAGCTCACGCCCACGTCCACGGAAATTCACCGCGTCCTTTCACCGCACAGGCGCAGCCCGACCCGGACGAACCCACAGGCCGGCCGCAGCGCCACACGGAAACGAGAACGAGACAGAAAAAGACCGGAAGATCAACAGCGGCGGACCTCAGCCGCCAGCCGGAGCTACCCGGTCAACCCGTGAACGAGAGAGAACCTGATCACCGACAGGACACGCCACATGCGGCACATCTGCACCCCAGACGGAACGTCAACACGACTGGACGCGAACCACGAGGACACGTGGCCCACGGTGCAGCAGCCCGAGCCCGGTCCTGCCGCTCCCAGGCGGCTCAACGCGGACAGCTCGTCTATGTGGCGTACTGCCTTACATGGCGCAGGGACCGGAGCCCCTCGAATGCCTACATCTACTATACCTATGTCCGTACGAAGATTCTACCTTTTTGAATGAATCGGCGAGCCGTCGAACCTATCCCGGAGGATCAAGATCTGTCCCTACGGCCCCGGCGACCGATCAGGCAGACGCCCAGGCCAACGGGTGCTGTAGGGGAGCCCAGCGGGCCGGAGAGTCTCGGCCCGCTGGGTCGGCCTCTTCGGCTATCCCGCCGCTTCCGCCTGGACGTAGCGGGCCAGCACGGCTTCGATGCGGTCGACTAGCCGGAAGTCCAGGTCGGTGATCCGCTGTCCGGCGCTGTAGGTGGTGAGACTGAACGTCAGTTCTCCCCAGTGCAGTTCGACGTCCGGGTGGTGCTCCAGTTCCTTCGCGGCCTCGGCCACCGTGCCCAGAGCCTCGATCGCGGCGTAGTACTCCACGGGGAACGTCTTGTGGATCTCCTCGCGGTCGGTGGCCTTCACCCATCCGTCCAGCGCGGCCAGACGTCGAGTGACTTCCTCGGCCGGTAGCGGGTCGCGTAGTCCCATGCCCGTTGTTCCTTCCTACAGCGTCGCCAGTTGAGCTTTGACCTGTCGTCCGGTCTCATGGTCATGCCACGGCGTGAGGTGGTGCCAAACTCCGTGGAGCTCCTGCCGTAGCCGCGCCGAACTGGTCTCCCGGGCGACGGTGACCGCGTGCGTCACGGCGTCGGCGGCGGCCTCCGGGTTCCCGGCCTGAGCATGCGAGGTGGCTTGCCGTGCCTGGTACACGCCCTTGTCCCGGCGGGCCGTGGCGGGCAGGGCGGAGATGACCTGCTCCCACAGTGGCAGGGCCTCGCGGCCGAGGCCGAGACGGTTGTAGCAGGTGGCCCGCTGCACCTCGATGTAGCCGGGGGTGCGCCGGCAGGCGTTGAACCACGGGTAGTCGTCATCGACGCGGACCAGCAGGGCCGCGGCCTTGTCCAGGGCGTAGTCTGCGCCGCGCCGGTCGCCGATGAGGGCGTAGCCGTGGGCGGTCTGCTGCATCGCCTGTACCCGGACCTTTGCGCACAGGCCGTTCCCGTCCGTCAGGGCCGCGCTGGTCAGATCGAGGGTGCCGGGTCCATCCTGCTGGTCGGTACAGATCATCGCCTTGTTCGTCAGGGCGTGTCGGACGAGTTGGGTGTCTCCCACCCGGTGGGCGAGTTCGAGAGCCTGGTTCGCCCAGTGCGACGCGCTCACGAGGTCCCCGGCATCCTGGTAGAGCCAGGTCATCAGGCCCGCGTAGGCGACGCTCGTGCGCAACAGGGCGTGCCGTTCGGGGCCCCGGGCCACACGCAGGAACTGCCGGATGAGTTCCTGCTGCACCAGCACCGACGGAATCACGGTGTGCGGCCCCAACGCGGCCTCGGCCCGGTAGTAGCCGTCAAGCTGAGCCGCCAGATACTCGATGGCCTCAGGTGCAACCTGCTGATACGACGCCAAGGGCATGACCGCGCCCCCGACCAGGAACCCGGCACCGCTTCCCGCGAGAAACGTGCGCCGGTCGATGGCCACGATGACCACCTCCCCTACGTGTGCGATCACCCGGTACGGGTCAGCCGGCGGACCCGCGCTGTCTGTGAGCGGTACCCCGAGGATGCCGGGAACCGCCGATGCGGTGGGAGAGCCAACCGGGGCAGGGGGTGCCTCGCTGGGGCGCGGCCGTGGGAGCTTGAACCACAGCAGGTCTTCCGGGATGCACAGGACCTCGGCCCACCGGATGAGCTTCGTAAGGTCGGTCACCGGCTCACCCGACTCGATGCGGCTCAACTGGGTCTGAGTGATGCCCATCCACCCGGCCACCATCTCCTGAGACAGGAGAACAGTGTGATGAGGGTGGTTGCGGTAGGCCGCGATCACCCGGCCCATGTGCCGCTCATCAAGGGCGTCCCGAAGCTGATCGGAGGCGGTCCAGAACCCGGCCGGCACCTCCGGCGCAGCCGTGCCCCGTTCCCGAGCCCGGCGCTGGCAGGGCCCACACGATCCCCGGTCGTTGTCCCGGGCAAGGCGCGTGCCACACCGGCAGTAGCGAGAATCGTCTACCTGGTCACTCATCGCAGTGACGCCCCTTCGTGACCTCCCAGGCCCGGATCGTGCTTACGCAGTCTATCCAGCGCCGCGGGCCGCTCATACCTACGACGCATGGCGCCTATGCGTGCCACGTCTAGTGATCACGAATCGTTGATTTCACACTTGCCCCAGGCCCCGGGGCCGGGTCGAGGAAAGCCGTTCTTCAGATGACGGCGGTGGGCTCCTCGGCCTCGGGTGCCGCTCCAGGCGGAACGTCGAACGAGGGAGAAGACGGACAGTGGAAAGGATGAGTGGAGGCTGGCCGGGTATCCCGCAACTGTCGGGCGATCTTCCTTTAAGGATTCTGCGATTGCAGAGCGATGTTGCCGTCACCGCGATAGAAGAGCTGGAAAGCAAGCTCATCGACTACGAGAGCCGTGCCCCAGTCGACCCCCTTGAATACGCCGCGCTACTGGAACGAATCGAGAACATCACGGAGGAGGCTCAATGGATCAAGAACCAAATAATCAAGATCACGGATGGAGGGGGATCCAGCTCGGGGAGGTGATCGCCCGGCACATCCGGCCCTACGCCGTCCTGAACGGCTACGGTGTGCAGATCGCCACCTTCGCCACCTGGAACGACGCACACGTCTGGGCACACAAGAAAATACAGGACCCCGACGTCATTCTCCCCTTGGAGGTGGAGGACCGGACGCAGCGGATCACGCGGCGCATCACGCGAGAGACGTGTGAACTCATCGCTTGGACGATCTTCACGAAGGTCGGTGGCTGCGAGCCGATGAACGGGGAGGACGGCCCATCGCCTCGCACCCTCGACGAGAGTTAGCGCTACAGCAACCCCCTGTGTAATTCCCTCCTGATCTGGGAGTCGACCGAACGTGGACGAGATGGACGGCAGTCTGACCCTCGACCGGGCCGCGCCCGCGACGATCGTCGCCGAGCCTTCGGCGAGGAGACGCATTGAGCAGTACTTCCTGGCAGTCAACAACGCATTCCCATCGGTGCACGAAGTGGCGACCATCGTCATCACTCACATGCTGCCCGACCGGCCCTTCTTCCTGGACGCGGTGGCGCGAGGGAACGATCTTATATCGATTCTTCCCAAGCCGAAGTCCTGTGACCCGACGACGCGGGCCGCCATCAGCGGCCGGTACCACTGCGATGACCTGGACCGCGACCGCTTCACCCATCCTGCGAAAGTTCTCGCGTACATCGAAGAGCGGGCCGCAGGTCGAGACCTTGTCCTGCTGGATATCGGCGGCTACTTCGCGCCCGCGCTAACCTCCCTGTGTCGACAGTTCAGCGGGCGAATCGTGGGAGTCGTCGAGGACACGGAGAACGGGTACCGCAAGTACCTTTCGTGTGGGAAACCACCCTGCCCGGTTTTCTCGGTAGCCCGCAGTCCGCTGAAGCAGCCGGAAGACTATCTGGTGGGTCAGTCCATCGTGTTCTCCACCGAATCGCTTCTCCGAGAGCACGGGAACATCCTGCACGGCCGCGAGACCTGCGTCATCGGCTACGGCAAGATAGGCCGAAGCGTGGCGAACACCCTCCGAGCCAAATCGGTCCGCACCACCGTGTACGAGACAGACCCGGTGCGCGCCGTCGAAGCCATGTCGCACGGATTCGCAGTGAAATGGTCAAAGTCCGAGGCGCTGGGCCGCGCCGATGTCATCGTGTGCGCCACCGGCAACCGGGCGCTGGAGGGTGAAGACTTCACTTACCTACGGCCCGGCTCCTACGTGGCGTCCGTGACATCGTCGGACGACGAACTGAACCTCGCCTCGCTCCGCGGAACCTACCGCGTCGACCGGCTCGGCCCACACCTCAGCCGCATGACCTCATGGAACCATCATTTCTATCTGCTCAACGATGGAAATGCGGTCAACTTCGTCCACGGCGCTGCGGTCGGCCCGTTCATCTTCCTTGTCCAAGGCGAGATCCTCGCGGCCCTCGCGCTGCTGTCGTCGGGACAGACCATGGAGCCGGGCCTACACGAGGTCGGCAACCGGGAGCGTGAAATCATCGCCCGGTCCTGGCTGCGATGCTTCAACGAGGAGTGAACCCCCATGCCCGTCACGAACGACGACATCGCCAAGACCATCCGTGCGCATCTCGACGCACACCCGGAGGACGCCGAGTCTCTGGCCCCTCTGCTGGAAGCGGCCCGAGGAAGCGACGCGCCCCTGGCCTCCAGGACGACCACACCCGGCCACGTGACCTGCGGAGTGGTCGCAGTCACCTCTGATCGCCAAGTCCTCCAGATCCGCCACCGCAGCCTGAACCGATGGCTCCTTCCCGGCGGGCACATCGAGCCGGACGACGCCTCGCTCCTGGACGCAGCCCTACGTGAGCTGGCCGAAGAGACAGGGATTCCCCGGGCCTGGGCGAACCCTGCCCTCGAACGGCCCGTGGACGTGGACGCACACGTGATCCCACCGAACCCCGCAAAGCGGGAGCCGGAGCACATCCACTACGATCTTCGCTTCCTCCTGGCCATCGATCCGCCAGCCGGCAACGCCAATGTGGCGCTGCAACTGGAGGAGGTCGCTGACTACCGCTGGGCCCCGTTGACCGAACTGCCCGGCCGTCTGAGCGACCGTACCCGAGCTAACCTCCTCGCTCGACCCTGAATTGATCATCCGGGACCGACTTCTTAGGAACACAGAGATCAAAACGGCGGCCACGACGTCCCCTGATGCAGAGGGCATGATCGCCATCGCTAATGTTCTGTACGGTTTCAAGGCCGCCCCTTCGGGGCGGCAACCCCAGTTGGCCAGCCAGAACGAGGCAGGGGCGCCGCACGCGCCGCGCCGAACAGGACCCCGTCCGCCCCGCCGCGCGCCCGGGGCGGGGCCCCGCCTCCCTCCGGTCGGCACCCCACCCCGGGCGCGTCGGACCGGCCGCCCGTTCGGCGCGTCGGAGCGTCGTTGCGTTCCTGTGCTGTGCCATGCGCCTTGAGAGGGACAGGCGAGATGCGTGTCGGGATGTGACGGGGCTCTGCCCCGAACCCCGGCCCTTTCTCCGGAGGAGGGAGACCGCCGGCGGTGCCGGAGGGCAGCGGCGCGGCACGTCCGCTGGTTCCCCCGCCGGACGGACACCACAGGCAACCCCAGAACCCTCCGACCGCGCAAGGGCACACGCCTTCCGGTGGGGTCGAGCGCCGTCGGTGCCCTTGCACGGCCGAAGGAACCTGGGGTAGGGCTACGCCTGCCCGCCCGACGGAGGACCAGCTCAAGCCCCCGGCATGTCGAGGGTCGACGACCACCCAACCGGAGCGCCGCAAGGCCGACGAGCGGCCCTGTGCCCGTCGGATCGCCTGCCCCCACGGGTGTATGGTCCTGAGACCGGCCGATAGACACCGGAACGATCACGCTTCCTATCCTTCCGTTTCGTCTCGATTAGGATGGATGAAACGGAACGATACGTTATGTGTCCGGTGGGGTTCGTGTCCGTGGCCGCCGCCGAGCGCAGCCGTTCCGGTGCTCTTGGCCGCCGAGTCAGCCCCGCCGCCCAGTGGGAGCAGGCACGCCGCACAGCGCAGCCCTCAAGAACGCCGAAGTGCTCTCAGAGCGCCGCAGCTACACCCGCACCGGCCGACGGTCGCGGACCATGTCCGCCAACGCCACGACGCTTCGAGGATCGAGCCGAACCAGCTCACCACGCAGCCGCACGCCAGTCGGACCCACCGGAGCAGCCAACAGCAGCACGTGAAGCGCCTCTTGGTAGGGAGTCCACGCCGCCGGACCCACCTGGACGCACGGCGGTACCCATCCGGCCGCCATCAGAGGCCGCCGAGCAGGGAACCAAGGTCCGGCAAGGTCCGGAACCGCAGGATCACCGCAGAATCGCCGGGACTCACCCGCCAATGATCGATAAAGAGAACCGGCGGAAGCGTCGCCGTAACGTCCACCAAGTCGCGCAGGCTCGCGCCCGGCGTCATCGCCAGGTCGTACAGACCGTGATCGTCATGCGGATTGATCGTGACGAACGGACGCCCTTCGTACGGGTTGCGCCAGCCACCCCGACCGGACGGCGGAATACTAGACACGGGTCACCCCTGTTCACCCAGGTTGTGATCAAGGTTCCGGTGGGTGGTGCAACACCCGCCGGAACCGCCAACATCACCAACTATAGGGCATGGCGTCCCATAGTTCCGAAGAACAGGTAGGTACGTGGCGGAAGACCCGTTGATCGGTTACCGCGAGATGGCGGAACGGGCCGGCATTAGACCGGGCACGCTGCGTAACTATCGCGCCAAAGGACTACTTCCTGAGCCAGACGACATCTCGGTACCCGACCGACCCAGGTGGAAGACGTCCACCTTCGATGCATGGATGGCCAGCCGCCCCGGAAGGGGTGCGCGTACGGACCTCCGGCCGCCGGACGCTGCCGACTAATCGATCATCCCGCGAAGCGGCGAGCGGCACGGCCACGTCGGTAGAGCTGGACTACTTGCGGTAGCAAGCAACCGAGTGTGGGCAGGTCAAGCGTTGCTGCGACTACTTGCGTACCTGATTCCGTGTGTTGGAAGTGACGGACATCACGGTGTAATTTCGGTTCCTAGACGACCCGCGCCGCTTCTGCCTCGTCCACCGCCGCGCAAAAAGTGAAGTTCGCCAACCTGTTGCGTGCAGCGCTTCACGCCCCTGCTCGTCGACGCGGCGAGGCCGTGCCGGCACCTGCCCGGGGACAGGTGGTTCGTCGACGAGACGTATGTCAAGGTCGCCGGCCGGTGGACGTACCTGTACAGGGCGGTTGACCAGCACGGGCAGGTCATCGACGTCCTCGCCAGCGCACGACGCGACCAGGCTGCGGCACGCCGGTTCTTCACCGCGGCGCTGTCTCACGGCCGCCGGCCGGTCGAGGTCACCACCGACAAGGCCGCCGTTTACCCGCGGATCCTCGACGAGCTGGTACCCGAGGCCTGTCACGTGGATGCCGCGCGGGAGAACAACCGGATCGAATCCGATCACAGCCGGTTGAAAGCCAGGCTCCGCCCGATGCGCGGACTGAAACGGCTGCGCTCTGTCCAGACGATCAGCGCAGGGCATGCCTTCGTCCAGAACATCCGCCGCGGCCACTACGAACTCGGGATCGACACCGACTCGCACGCACGGCTGACAGCCGCGTTCACCGAGCTCACCCTCGCGATCTGATCACCCGTTCGGCAGGGTCAACCATGCCCTGCCTTCCCCCAATGCAACAGACCCGCTGCGGTCGGTCGAGGACCTTCTGGCACGCCGGTCAGGCGTGGCACTCCGGGAGGTGCCCACCGTTGAATTCCACCATTTCCGCGAAGAGCGGCTCGACCGGCAGCGCGGCTGCCGGCGGTGCCCCCTGATGCTCGGCGATCGCGCGGTGCAGGTTGGGGACCAGCCGCTCCGGGTCCTTCCAGCCGGCGAATCGGCCTGCCGAGCATTGGCGGGCCGCCTGGATCGGTGTCAGCCCCTTACGCATCGCGTCTCCGGCGGCGTCCCGCAGCCACAGTAGGTACGCCTCCGTCTCGTCGAAGGCCTCGGGGCCGGCGATCGTTCCGTGCCCGCCGACCACGACTTGGGCACCCGTCTCGCGCATCCGGCGGACAGCGGTCAGCGACCCCGCGACCGTGCCCATCAACAGGAAGGGCGTACACCCCGGCAGCACCACGTCGCCGGTGAACAGCACCTTCTCGCCGGGGAGCCACACCACGGTGTCGTGCCCGGTGTGCGCGGGCCCCACGTTGAAAAGCTCGGCCCGGCAGCGGCCCAGGTGCAGCGTCAGTGCGTCGTGGTAGGTCACCGTCGGTAGCACCGGATCGACATTGCCCCAATTCACCTCCGGCCAGAGGCCGGTCAGTGCCAGCCCCGTCTCCGCCATCTCGGCCCGGGTGCCGTGCTGGGCGATGATCGTCGCCGTGTCGGCGAAAAGGTGATTGCCGAAGGTGTGGTCGCCATGGAAATGAGTGTTGACCAAGTACTTCACCCCGCCACGACTGAGGCCGTCCACTGCGGTGCGCAGCAAGGTCGCGCGCCGCTCGGTGGCCGCGGTGTCGACGAGCAGGATGCCGTCGTCACCCACCACCACGCCAGCGTTGTTGAGACACCAGCCTCCGTCCGGCTGGACATAGGCGAACACGCCGTCCGCCACCTCCGTCATACGTGCCGCCACCGCGCTGGCGGCGGCGCGAGTCGCTGTCACCGGACTTCCCGCTCCTCGGTGGAGGATACGGGCGCCGCCGCGCCGGCCAGCGTCCGGCGGCTATTGGCCCCCAACGCGTCCCGGAGGTAGCGGCGTCCCTCGGCGAGAGAACTGCTCGGGCCGAGCACCGTGCGCAGCGCGTCCGGGTCCAACACGACGGTGTGTCTCGCCGTGACCGAGTCGGGCCCGTCCGGCACCCGATGGAAGATCCACACCCCGCTGTGCCCGAGAAGCGTCGAGGGTGGCCGGGTCTGCTTGTAGGCGATTCTGTCGTTCGCCAGGCACACCCGCACCGACCGGGTGGTGTGCGTCGACCCGTCATCGCCGCTGACCGTGTCCATCTCCAACTGTTGGATGCCCGGCATCTCCTCGGTGAGCACCACACGGCGAACGTGCGGGAGCTGATCCGGCCAGCGGTCCGCCCGGTCGATGAAGTCGTACGCCTCCTCGGCCGACCCGGTGAGCTCGACGGTGTCCTCGAAGGTGAAGACGACTTCCGCGACCGGATGACCGAGCTCCGCCACCCGGCGCAACGCCGCCAACTCTTCGACGCTGTTGCGTTCCAGGGCCGCACTGATCCACTGGACGGCAGCGGCGTCGTCGTCCACCGCGGTGAACTCGTGGTCCAGGATCACCTCGGTGCGGCCACCGGGCAAGGGCAGGACCTGCCAGCGTCCGCTCATCGCCGCCACCGGTGGCTGGCTCCGTTCCTGGCGGAAGCCGATCGTCCGCAGGTGCCGGTCGACCTCACGCCGCGACGTCCACGTCTTGACCTCGCCGCCGACCAGGGCCCAGAGCTGGAAGTGTTCCTCGCTCTCCGTACGCTCGAGGTAGCGCAAGAAGATGTTCGGACCGAAGATCGCCGGCCACCGTTCAGCCTCGGTGAGCAGTTCGAAGACCAGGTCCGCCGGGGCCGCCACCACTTCTCGATGCGATGTCCGGTGCTTCGTAGGCACAGTAGGCGCACCCTTCACGACGTCTGCCGCAGCCGCTCGGCGCTGTTGACGGCGGCGAGCACGGCCTCCGGCGTACGCAGCTCCATGACCTGCTCGTCCGGCAACACGATGCCGTAGCGGCGCTGGATCTCGGCGGCGAGCTCCAGCAGGGCGAGCGAGTCGTAGCCGAGTTCGGTGAACTCCTGGACGGCGAAGTCGCCGTCCAGGGTTCCGCTGTCGTCGGCGCCGGAGTTCTCGACCAGAATCTTTTTCAGGTCCTCGAGGGTTATCAGAGACATGTCTTTCCCTTCGTGAGAGTGCGCGCGCTTGACCTGATCGGTGACTGGCGTGTGCCGGTGTCCGCGAGGATCTGGTCAGGCACGGACGACGACGGCGGAATTGAAGCCCCACCGGCCACGGGCCAGCACCAGCGCGACGGTCATGTTCCGCTCGCGCGGGGCGTTCTGAACGAGATCGATCCGATGTCCAGCGGCGACCTGCGCGTCGTGTGGGGTCGGCGGGATCACGCCCTCGCGCAGGGCCAGACAGGCGGTGACGACGTCGAGGGGGCCGCCGCCCGAGAAGAGCCGCCCGGTCCCGGCCTTGGGGGCGGTAACGGGCACCCCGTAGGGGCCGAACAGCCCGGTCACCGCCTCGGCCTCCGCACGGTCGAGCTCGGCGGTGCCGGCGGCGTCGGCGAAGACGACCCCCACGTCGGCGGTCGTGACCCCGGCGTCCTCGAGGGCCAGTTCCGCGGTCCTGCGCAAGCCCGGCGGTCGGCCCGACCCCGGGGCGGGGTCGAAGGTCGCCGCATACCCGGCGATCTCGCCGTACCGGGAGCGGTCCCCGCGCCCGTCCAGGCTCTCGCCGCCCTCCAGGACGAGGATCGCACCGCCCTCACCCGGGACGTGCCCGGAGGCCGCCGCGGCGAACGGCAGATACGCCTGCCCCGGATCATCCGTGGTGCTCACCGTGCCGCTGGAGAGATGCGCGCCCCGGCCCCACGGGCCGAGTGCGGAGTCGACGCCGCCGGAGATCACCAGGGGCGTGCCCCGTCGGATCGCCCGGCGGGCGTAGCCGATGGCGTCCAGCCCGCCTGCCTGCTCGCCGACGAGCGCCGTGCCCGGTCCGCGCAGGCCGTGCCGAATGGACACCTGTCCCGTCGTCACGGCGTAGAACCAGGCGAACGACTCGTAGACGCTGACGTGCTGGGGTCCGTCGTGCCACAACTTGTCGAACTCGCGGTGGGTGAAGTCGAAGCCGCCGCAGGCATTCGACGTCATGACGCCCATGTCGTACTCGTCCCGATCGTCGGGGCGCACACCCGCGTCGTTGATTGCCCAGTCGGCCGCGGTGAGCGCCAGCCGGGTAGAGACGTCGGTCTGGGGCAGCAACCGGCCCGGAAGGTGCCGGGCGGCATCGAAGCCGGTGATCCGGCCGGCGAGCGCCCCGACATGCCGGTCGTCGAATCTCGAGATGCCGGAGCGCCCCGCTAGCGTCGCCGCCCAGTACTCCGCGATACCCAGCCCGGTCGGCGCGACCACGCCGACTCCGGTGACGAAGACCCGCTGCGTCATGCTGCCCGTCCTCCGGGCTGACGAAGCACCATTGCGCTCTGAAACCCGCCGAACCCGCTGCCGATCGTCAGCACCGTGTCGAGGGTGGCCTCCCGGGCCACGCGCGGCACGTAGTCTAGGTCGCATTGGGGGTCCGGCAGCCGTAGGTTCGCGGTCGGGGGGATGACGCTGTACCGCAAGGCGAGAGCGCAGGCGGCCACCTCGATGGACCCGATCGCGCCCAGGGAATGGCCCACCATCGACTTGATCGAGCTGATCGGCACCCGACGCGCGTGCTCACCGAGGCTGGCCTTGACCGCCGCTGTCTCGTGTAGATCGTTCTGTCTGGTACCCGAGCCGTGCGCGTTGACGTAGTCCACGTCCGACGGATCGAGCCGGGACTGGGCGAGCGCGGTGCGGATCGCCTCGGCCATCTCCCTGCCGTCCGGCTTCAGACCGGTCATGTGGAAGGCGTTCAACCGGGTGGCGTACCCGGTGACCTCAGCGTAGATCTCGGCGTTGCGACGCCGGGCGTGCTCGTACTCCTCGAGCACGAACATGGCGCAGCCCTCGGCGAGGACAAAGCCGTTGCGCGATCGGTCGAACGGGCGCGAGGCCGTCGCCGGTTCGTCGTTGTACGACGTGGTGGCTTTGATGGCGTCGAAGCACGCCAGCACGATGGGTGAGATCGGAGTGTCTGTCGCGCCCGCTGCCATCACATCCACTACGCCGTCCTCGATGAGGTGCAGCGCGTGGCCGATCGCGTCCAATCCGGAGGTGCACCCGTCGGAGACCATGGTGACCGGGCCCTCCGCGCCGACGGTCCAGGCCACCTCGGCCGCCATCACGCTGGGCACCATGTGATCGAACATGTGCGGCGTCAGGTGCCGGGTGTCCATCTCGCGGGTTCGGCCGCTGTCGAACAGCACGAGGTACTCGGCTTCCAGAGAGGTAGCCGCCGCGACAGCGCTGCCGAGGCTCACCCCGATCCGGTGGGGTTCCACCCGGTCCAGCTCCAGACCGCTGTCCTCGACCGCGTCGCGGGTGCAGACCACCGCGAACTGGGCCGCCCGGTCCATCCGGCGGATCTGCCGTGGGGTCAGCCCTTCGGCCTGGGCATCGAAGTCGACCTCACCGGCCACCTGGCTGCGGAACGGCCCCGCATCGAAGAAGGAAATCCGCCGGGTCGCGGTCCGGCCGGCCGTCAGAAGGTTCCAGAAGTTCTTGGCTCCTCCGCCACCGGGTGCGCGTACTCCGATCCCGGTGATCACCACGCGCCGGTTCGGTTTCATGAATTCCTTTCCCCGTGGAGTAGTCACCTGTCGTTCACCGCCTCCGCCGCATGGCGGGCGAAGCCACCCGCCCGCGCGGCGAACTGGAGACCGCTGTGGCCCGCCCCGCAGACGACGTCCCGCCAGAACCGTCCGAGATCCTCGCCGTCGGCCTGCCCTCGGCTACCCGAGCCACGCATCAGCCGGTCCACCGCAGCGGAGAGATACTCCGCGGCCAGCGCGCAGTCCCGACCGTTACGGGACTCCTCGTAGGGCGTCACCGCGCCCTCGTCGAGCACCTGCGCCACCCGTTCCAGGAGCAGGCCCGCCGTGTCGATCTCCCCGCCGGAACGGGCCAGCACCATGTCGTACGCCAGCCGGTCCACCGGGCCGGATATGGCCGGGCCGGGCCGCTGCAACTTCGGTCCGATCAGCGACCACCACCGGTGCAGGGCGCCGCGGGCCGCCCCGAGCAGTGGACCGGTGAGAGTAAGGCCGTTGGCCGCCTTCATCGGTACCTGATGGCAGGGCGCGTCCTCCCCGGGAGCTGGCCCGTCGGCGAGCACCCGCAGGGACACCGAGTGGGACGCCGGAACCCGCACGTCGTCAAGAACGAGCGTGTTGCTGCCGGTGGCACGCATGCCCACGTTGAACCACGTCGGTTCGATCCGGTACGCCGGCCGCGGCACCGCGAAGAACCGGTACTCGTCCCGGCCGTCACGGACCGCCCGGGCGCACACCAGGGCCCAGTCCGAGTGGTCGACGCCGCTCACGTACGGCCACTGCCCGTTGAGCCGCCACGAGTCGCCCCCCGCAGCCGCCTCTCCCCCGGGCATCAGCCCCGCGACGATCAAGGCGTCCGGGCCGCCGGCCCAGACGGCAGCGCGGCCCGCTTCCGGAAGATAGGCTGCCATCCGGGCGGCCGCGGCGATCAGTGACGCCACCCAGGCCGTCGAGGCGCAGGACGCGCCGATGGTGGCCACGGCGGGCAGCAGAGCACCGAAGGTGCCACTGTCCCCCCCGTACCGCGTGGGCACGAAGTGCCGGGCGAACCCCGCGGCGAGCACGGAGTCGATCGACGCACGCGGGAGTCGCCGGTCGGTCTCCGCCTCACGCACGTGCTTGGCGGCCGACACCGCCGCCACCTCCGCCGCCGCCTGCAGAGTGGAACCGGCCGTGGTCAGCTTCATGTCTGCCTCCGGTGGTACGGCACTGGACCTCAGTAGTTGCCGAGACCGCCGCAGACGTTGATTGCCTGGGCGGTCACGGCGGCAGCCTCGTCACTGACGAGGTACTCGACCATCGCGGCGACCTCGTCCGGCCGGACATAGCGGCCGATCGGGACACGCGCGGTCACCCGGTCGTGCGCCTCGGCCTCGGTGACGCCCCAGAGCTTGGCGTAGGTCCCACGGACGGTCTGTGCCATGGGCGTCTCGACGAAGCCGGGGCAGACCGCGTTCATGGTGACGCCGGTCTTGGCCAGTTCCAGGCCCCATGCCTTGGTCAGGCCCACCACACCGTGCTTCGCGGCCGAATATGGTGCGCCGTTCTGCACTCCCTGCTTGCCCCCTGTGGAGGCGATGTTGATGATTCGCCCGCCCGCCCGGCCGGCCAGGCCACCGGCGCGCAGCGCTTCCCGGGTGACGATGAAGACGCTGTTGAGGTTGGTGTTGATGACGTCAAGCCACAGCTCGTCGGCGATCTCCGCGGTGACGCCGCCGCCGCTGCGTCCGGCATTGTTGACCAGAATGTCCAGCGGCCCGAACCGGTCGACGACCGCGCAGATCAGATCGGTGACCTGCGTCCCGTCCGTGACGTCGCAGGCCCGGCCGTCCACGGCGAGGTTCTGTTCCTGTAGTGACTTCACCGTCGCGGCCACATTGTCAGCCGATCGCGCGCAGAGGTACACCCGGGCGCCGCGACGCGCGAGCCGGGTGGCAATCTCCAGTCCGATACCGCTGGTGGCACCGGTGACCAATGCCACCGGCTGGCTCTGCTGGCTCATGTTTCCTCCGATGACTCCGCCATGGTCGGCCGACCCCGACATTGCGGCAGCCCTCTCGAAACGCGGTCGAGCCGTCGTGGAGCACCGGATGGGCCGCCGGGCGGCCGTTTCGAGTGCCTCTCAACCCACTCGCATTAGTTTCGCCGCAGCCCGGACCGCGGCCCGGCCGCGGGTCATCAGGAGAGGAAGCCAATGTCCGCCACCGCGATCAGCACCGATGTCTACACGCAGGTCCAGCAGTTCTACGCCCGGCAGATGCACGCGCTCGATGCCTGCCGCTTCGACGAGTACGCGGCCACCTTCACCGAGGACGGCGAGTTCAGCCACACGCCGGGGCGGCCCGCGGCCCACACCCGGGACGGCATCGCACGCGAGCTGCGGGCTTTCCACGAGGAGCGTTTCGCCACCGAGCCGGTGCAGCGCCGCCACTGGTTCAACATGATCCACCTGATCGAGGCCCCGGACGGGAGCCTGCGGTCCACCTTCTACGTGCTCGTGGTGACCAGCCGTCCCGGTGAGCGCCAGCCCGAGATCGCGCCCAGTTGCGTTGTCCACGACGTGCTGATCCGCGCGGACGGGGGGCTACTCAACCGGTCCCGGCGGGTCGAGCACGACTACCTGCTTGACCTCAAGCGCACTTGAGATTGCAGGCTGTTTCTGACGTCCCCGGCCCTGATGGGCCGGCGTCGGAACATCCGGAGAGGAGATCCATGCGGGCCGCGGCATTCTACACCTTCGGTGGTCCGGAGGTGCTACAGGTGGTCGAGGTTGCCACACCCGAAGCTGGGCCGGGAGAGGTTCGGGTCCGAGTCGAGGCGGCGGGCGTGCAAGCGTACGACTCGTCGGTACGGTCCGGCTGGACACCGCCGGGGCAGACCCTGCGGTTCCCGCAGATAGTCGGCAACGACTTCGCCGGTGTCGTCGACGAGATCGGCACCGGCGTCACAGACTTCCGGATCGGCGACGAGGTGCTCGGCTGGGCCATGCTCGCCAGCTGCGCCGAGTACGTCGTCGTCCCTCCAGAGCAGGTCGTCTCCAAGCCGTCCGGGATGACCTGGCCGCAGGCGGGCACCCTGTCGGCGTCGGCGCAGACCGCACACACCGCGCTGGACGAACTGAAGGTCAGCGTCGGCGACACTCTGCTGATCCACGGCGCCTCCGGCGGCGTCGGAACGGTCGCGGTGCAGCTGGCCCTGGCCGCGGGCGCGACGGTGATCGGAACGGCCGGCCCGGCGAACCAGGACTACCTGCGCTCGCTGGGGGCCACACCGACCACCTACGGCGACGGACTGGTCGACCGCGTGCGAGCCCTGGCACCCGGTGGTGTCGACGTCGCCCTGGACGCCGCGGGCGGCGCGGCCCTGGATGCCTGCCTCGAGGTGGTCGCCGACCGGAGCCGGATCGGCACCCTGGTGGATTTCGCCCGGGCGGACGAGCTCGGCGTACGATTCCTGCGCAGCCAGCGCTCGGGTCAGCGGCTACGGGCGATCACCGACCTGTACCGCGCCGGGCGACTGACGCTGACCGTGTCGGAGGTCTTCCCACTGGACCGGATCGCCGACGCGCACCGTCGGATCGACACCGGCCATGCCCGCGGCAAGACCGCCGTCCTGCTCCGGGGGTGAGCGGCGTGCTGATCGAGGTCTTCTACGACGTGCTGTGCCCCTGGTGCTACATCGGTAAGCACCGGCTGCGGCGGGTCCTGACGGATTTTCCCGGCCGCGACGAGGTTCGACTGCGGTGGCGCAGCTATCAGTTGTCACCGGACGAGGGGCGCATCCCTGGCCCGACCGCCGCCGAGGCGATGGCCACATGGACCGCACCGGACCAGCTGCCCGTGCGGCTGGCCCTGATCGAGCAGCTCGGCACGGACCTGGGCTTGGCTATCGACCTCGACAAAGCGCGTCCCGTCAACACTTTCGACGCGCATCGGCTGACCCATTTCGCGGCCGACCATGAGCGGGCCGATGCGCTCGTCGAGGCGCTGCTGCGGGCCTACCAGGCGGAGGGGCGGAACGTCGCCGACCACCTCGTCCTGCTGGAGTTGGCGCACGAGGTGGGCCTGCCCGAGGAGGAGACGGGCGCGGTGCTCGCCGGTGACCGCTACGCCGACGCCGTCATCGCCGATCAGCGCCGCGCCGCCGAGTTGCGGGTGAGCGGCGTGCCGACGCTCGTCGTCGACGGCGGCCGGCCGTTCTCGGGCATGCAGCCGCCGGAGATGGTCCGCGCCGAGTTGGACCGTGCCGCAGCGGCCTCCAGGGCACTGTTGCATCGGCGGAGTCCGTTGTCCCACGGCCGCCGTCCGGTCATGATCGAGTGATGCGTCGGCGTCGTGCCTGTCCACCGGTCCCAGTGTCGGAGTTCGCCGGCTTCCGGTTCCCACCCGAGGTGATCGTCCTCGCCGTCCGCTGGTATCTGCGGTACGCGCTGTCCTACCGGGATGTCGAGGAGCTCCTCGCGGAACGCGGCCTCGAGGTTGATCACGTCACGGTGTACCGGTGGGTGCGGCGCTTCACGCCCCTGCTGGTCGACGCGGCCCGGCCGTGCCGGCACCGGCCCGGTGACAGGTGGTTCGTGGATGAAACCTACGTCAAGGTCTCCGGCCGGTGGACGTACGTGTACCGGGCTGTTGACCAGCACGGGCAGGTCATCGACGTCCTGGCCAGCACCCACCGCGACCAGGCCGCCGCCCGACGCTTCTTCGCCCGGGCGCTGACGCACGGGCGCCGCCCGGTCGAGGTCACTACGGACAAGGCCGCGGTCTACCCGCGGGTCCTCGACGAGCTACTCCCTGGGGCCTGTCATGTCGACGCCGCCCGGGAGAACAACCGGATCGAAACCGACCACGGCCGGTTGAAAGCACGGATCCGGCCGATGCGCGGACTGAAACGCCTCCGCTCCGTCCAGACCGTCAGCGCCGGACACGCCTTGGTCCAGAACATCCGCCGCGGCCACTACGAACTCGGAATCGACAGCAGCCCGCACCTGAGGTTGGCAGCCGCGTTCACCGAACTCGCCGCAGCCCTCTGACCAGCAGACATCCGGCCCGTTGGCATACCCAGCTTCCCCATAATGCAACAGCGCCTGTAACAGTGCCGATGCCGCGCCGTACCGGAGCATCCGCGCACCGACACGCAGGTAGCACAAGTGCTACCCTCGGAGGGTGGACGAGATAGGGCTTCGAGAGGTCCGGCAGAACGCCAGCGACCTGGTGCGCCGCGCCCAGGCCGGTGAACGGCTCACCATCACCGTGGCCGGCCGGCCAGCAGCCGTCCTCGGCCCGGTGAGTCCGCGTACGTGGCGGCGCTGGGACGATCTGGCTGATCTCTTCGCGCAGCCGGAGGACACCGACTGGCCGCAGGACCGCACCCTCGTCGACAATTCCCTCACGGATCCCTGGGGGCGCCGATGACGCGCGGCGTCCTCGACACCAGTGTCCTGGTCGCCACAGACGTCACCCCCCTCCCCGGCGAGCTGGCCGTCAGCGTCATCAGCATCGCCGAACTCCAGTTCGGCATCCTCGTCGCCAGGACGCCCCAGGCCCGCGCGACCCGGCTCGCCCGCCTCAGCGCGATCCAACGACGGTTCGACCCGCTGCCCGTCGACGACGCCGTCGCCGACAGCTACGGACGTCTCGCCGCCCGTGTCGTCGAAGTCGGGCGCCAGCCACGCGCACGCACCATGGACCTGCTGATTGCGGCCACCGCCCACGCCCACGGAGCCAGCATCTACACCCGCAACGCCGCCGACCTCGCCGGCCTGGAAGACCTCCTGAGGATCGTCACGATCTAGGCTGGCGCTGTTGCATTATGGGGAAGCTGGGCATGCCAGCGGCCGGGACGACCGTCGGTCAGACAGCGGCGGCGAGTTCGGTGAACGCGGCTGCCAGCCGTATCTGCGGCCTGGTGTCGATCCCGAGTTCGTAGTGGCCGCGGCGGATGTTCTGGACCAGCGCGTGGCCGGCGCTGATCGTCTGGACGGACCGCAGTCGTTTCAGTCCGCGCATCGGTCGGAGCCGTGCTGTCAACCGGCCGTGGTCGGCTTCGATCCGGTTGTTCTCCCGGGCGGCGTCGATGTGGCAGGCCTCGGGTACCAGCTCGTCGAGGACCCGCGGGTAGACCGCGGCCTTGTCGGTGGTGACCTCGTCCGGGCGGCGCCCATACGTCAGCGCTCGAACGAAGAATCGCCGGGCGGTTGCCTGGTCGCGCCGTGTGCTGGCGAGGACGTCGATGACCTGCCCGTATTGGTCGACCGCCCGGTACACGTAGGTCCAGCGGCCGGAGACCTTGACGTAGGTCTCGTCGACGAACCACCTTCCGCCAGGACGGTGCCGGCACGGCCGGGCCGCCTCCACCAGCAAGGGCGTGAAGCGCTGCACCCACCGATAGACCGTGACGTGGTCGACCTCGAGGCCGCGTTCAGCGAGCAGCTCCTCGACGTCCCGGTAGGACAGTACGTACCGCAGGTACCAGCGGACAGCGAGGACAATCACCTCAGGTGGGAACCGGAACCCCGCGAACTCCGACACCGGAACCGGTGGACAGGCACGACGTCGACGCATCACTCGATCATGACTGATCGACAGCCGCAGGACAGCGGACTCCGCCGATGCAACAGTGCCTCGGCGAGGCGATGCGTTCGCTGCACGACTGCGCGGTGGAGATGGTCCTCCGTGAGCGTGAGGAGCCGGGCAACGGCGCTCTGGGTGCCCTGACCGTGGTTCGGGACGAGGACGGCACAGGGTTCTCCGACGAGGAACTGGTGTCGACCGTCCTGCTGACCGCGATCGCCGGTTACGAGAGCACGGTCGTCCAGATCGGCAACGGGTTCCTGGCGATGTTCCGGCATCCGGAGCAGATGGAGCATCTGAAGCGGGGCAGGACGGACATCGCGGCGGCGGTCGAGGAGATCCTCCGTTATGCCCAGTCCAGCACTGGCTTCGCCGGCATGACGTACGCGATGGCCGACGTGGAACTGGGCTCGGTCACCGTCCCCGCGGGTGCCACGGTGTTCGTCTCGCTGGACTCCGCTGCCAGGGACGAGGCCCATGTCGACAGCCCGCAGCGGTTCGAGCTCTCCCGCGGTTCGGCCCGGCATCATGTGACGTTCGGCAGCGGACACCACTACAGAGCTTGAATGGTCAGGGTCTGGCTACGGCGGTTCCGGGTCGATGATCAGTTCGGTCTGGCCGAGGAAGCCGGCGATCAGGTCGGGCCGGTACTGGACGCGTTTGAGCAGGGTCTTGATCGTGGCGGTGAGCTGGTCGACGGTGACCCGGACGTGGTTGCCCAGGTCGCGTTTGACGTGGGCCCACACGCCTTCGACGGGGTTGAGGTCGGGGGCGTAGGCGGGCAGGGGGATCACGGTCAGCCAGTGGGCGTGGCGGGTGAGGAACCTGCGCATCGCGGCGCTGCGGTGGGTGTTGAGGTTGTCCCAACACAGGATGATCGGAGCACGGGGCTGGTGGTGCGCGGCGACGAGCAGGGTGGCGTAGTCGTCCTCGGAGAAGCTACGACGCTCGCCCTTACGGCCGTGGTGGGTCAGGACCCGGTAGAACAGCCGGGGCCGCTGGCCGGGCCGGTAGCAGACCAGGGCTGCCATCGAGACCCGCCCGGAGCCCTTCCCGGACACTCGCACGGTCGGGGTGTGTCCCCGTGGGGCCCAGGTCCGGGCCTTCGGGGGTCGCAGGCTCTGCCCGGCTTCGTCCTCGAAGACGATCCACGCGCCGGTCGTCGCCGCTAGCCTCGTACCTTCGCCCAGGTCTCGGCCCGCCACGCGGTGATCTTCTCCTCGTCGCGTTCGGTGGCCCGGCGGGCGGGGACCTGAGGGCTGTAACCCATGCGGTGCAGCAGGTACGACGTACCGCGCAGGGTGTAGCGGGTGCGGAACAGCCGGCCGATCAGCAGGGTCACCCGGGCCAGGGTCCAGCGCTGGTCGGGCCAGCCGTGCGCGGCCGGACCGCGGTCCAGTTCGACCCGTAGCCGGTCACGCTGACTGTCCGACAGGCGGCATGACGCACCACTGGGTCCTCGTGAGGCCAGCGCCGCCGTGCCACCGGCCTGCCAGAGCCGTTTCCACTGGTAGGCCGACTTCGTACTCACCCGCAGCCGCCCGGCGACCTCGACCGGATCGACCCCGGCGGCGAACAGGTCCGCCGCCTGCACCCGGACCACTTCCCGACGGGCACGACCCTGCGCGGTAAGCCCGCCACCATCCGCATACCTCATGCCCGATACAAGCGTCGGACACGGCCGGGTCATACCCGGACAGACCGGATGTGATCAAACAGACCCCGACCATTCAAGATCTGTACTGCCTCGGGGCCTCGCTGGCCCGTGTGGAGCTCCAAGAGGGAATCAGCCGGCTGCTGCGGCGATTCCCCGGGCTACAACTGGTGGGGGCGCCCGAGGAAGTGGTGATGACCCGTAACCTTCTCCACCATTATCCGCGCGAACTGACGGTCACCTGGTGAAGCGGCCGGGATGACGCCGGGGGTGGCCGATGATCGTCATTCAGTCACCGGTCGCGCCGGCGGCGGGCCTACGACGAACTTTCCCGCCCCGGGCGGTATGAATTCCGTCGGACGCCGCATCGGCTCGGCGAGCGGATTCTCGTAGGCCAGCCCGAGACCTGCGGCCAGCGCTCCCACCCGGCTGAGTCCTTCGGTCGCAGCCTCCACGGTGAAGTAGGTGCGACTGGTCGGCGGATAGCCGATCAGCGCCACCACCTTCGACACCCCGGGCGGACGGCCGTAGGCCGAGTCCTTGTCCTCCCAGAGGTACACCGCGCCCCAGGACTCTCCCCAGGGTGACCCGCAAAGTCTGTTTGTGCAGGTAGACGGTGTGAGACGGGGTGCGGGGGGCTGGGGCCGGTGGTGGTGTGAGGATCCGGGCCCGGCTGCTGTTTCGTCGCTGTGAGTAGCGCGTGTGAGGGTGGGTTCCGGCGCCGGCGGAAACGCCACCGATGACGTTCTGTGACAGCCGGTGGGGTGGGTGGGGCGGTGGGGCCGTGGGGTCCGGGGGAACAACGGCGGGCCACCACGGTGAGGGTGGCTGCGGTGAGGCAACGGGGTCCCGGTAGGACGGGGATTGCCTAGATCACCAGCCGTAGGGAGCCCCGTTGCCGGTCCAGTCTCGCATGCCCGTCACTCCCACCGATCTCGGACAGGCCGGGTCGGGGCAGCTGGTCCGGATGCGGCGGTCGCTGCGGGTCCTGGGGGCGCACGGCGGTGAGGTGCAGGGGCTCGCCGACGTACTCGCCGGGGTGCCTGACCCGCGGGACCCGCGAGGGATACGTCACCGGCTCCCGGTGATCCTGGGACTGTCCGCCGCAGCGGTCGCCGCGGGGGAGAAGTCGGTGGAGGAGATCGCGGCCTGGGCTGCGCACGCCCCGACGCAGGTCCTGACCGCTCTCGGGGCGCGGGTCCATCCGGTGACCGGGCAGCCGCAGGCACCGTCGGTGGACACGATGATCCGGGTCCTGTCCGCGGTGGACAGCTCGGCGCTGGCGAGGGCGGTCGGGATGTTCGCCGCGGCCCGCGCCCGCCAGGCCCGTGGTGGTGGGCGGCGGGTGGTCGCGGTCGACGGGAAGACCCTGCGTGGCGCGGCTGGGCCTGAGGGGCGGGCACCGCACCTGCTCGCGGTCGCCGAACACGGCACGGGTGTGGTGCTCGCCGAGCATGAGGTCGGCGCGAAGACGAACGAGGTCACCGCGTTCGCACCGCTGCTCCGCGAACTGCATTCCCATGATCCGCTGGATGGGGTGGTGGTGACCGCTGATGCGTTGCACACGACCCGCGCCCACGCCGACCTGATCGTCACCGAGCTGGGAGCGCACTTCGTGTTCACGGTGAAGGCGAACACCCCGGCGTTGTCGGTCGACTGCCACCAGGCGACCGACTGGACGAAGATCCCGATCGGGCACAGCGCCGAGGGCAGGGCCCATGGACGGTTCGAACGACGCACCATCCAGCTGGCCCAGGCCAGCGAGGCGATCCGTGCCCGCTATCCCCACGCCCGCACCGTGGCGCGGATCCGCCGTCATGTCCGGCGGACCGTGACCACCGGCACGGGCCGGGCCCGGGTCACCCGGACGATCCCGAGCACTGTCACGGTCCACGTCCTGACGAGCCTCACCCTCGACGCGGTCACACCCGCTGATCTCGCGGGCTACGCCCGAGGGCATTGGACGATCGAGAACAAGGTCCACTGGGTGCGCGATGTGACGTTCCGTGAGGATGCCTCGCGGGTTCGGACCGGCCCACTGCCCCGCATCATGACCACACTCCGTAACCTGATCATCGGGCTGATTCGCCTCGCTGGCCATAACCGCATCGCCCCGACCATCCGCAGAATCCGACACGACAACGCCCTGCTCCTGGCCATCCTCACTCTCGACAACCCCGCTGACCTGCATCAATGACTTTGCGGGTCACCCTGGGACTCTCCCTCCGGACCCGTGTTGGAGATCCACAACTTCTGACGCAGCCCCTTGACCTGGGAATACGCCTCAACGGCATAGTCGCGGAGGTAGTCCCGGAGGGAAGCAACCGTCTGATCGGATCTGGACAGGTCCCACAGAATAATCGAACAGTACATCTGACTCCTTGGTGGAACGGCTTTTCTTCACTCTTTCCTCAGACACTTTCAAGTGATCCTTGAGTTGAACTCGACTTCCTTGCGCACGGCCGGGATGAGTCATATAGTCCCCGATGGATCGCCATTAGTTTACGATAAGAGACTCGCCGAGAAGGAACTTGGGATGCCCGCTAAGAAGAAACTCTCCGCCGTCGTGCGAATCCAGCAGGAGGGTGGAAACGCCAACGTCGCCAAGATTGGCCAGGCTCTCGGTACCTATGGCGTCAACATCGTCGGGGTGATGAAGGAGTTCAACGAAGCCTCGGCGATCCACCACGGGCTGCAGGTCTCGGCAGATGTTTCGATCTTCGAGGACCGCTCCTTCGAGCTCTCCGTCAAGTCGCCCGCCACGACCAGTCTGCTGCTCCAGGCCGCGGGTGTCCGCAAGGGCAGTCCGAGGCCGCATGCCGAGCACGCTGGTGCGGTCACCGTCAGCCAGCTCCGTGAAATCGCCAAGGTCAAACTGCCCGACCTCAACGTCGATTCGATGGAAGCGGCGGAAAAGATAGTGGCTGGAACGGCGCGCTCCATGGGAATAAAGGTCACCGGTTGAAGTGGGCCGCGGCCGGCGGAACCAACGCGGGGAGACAGGATGGCATTGGGTATCGAAGACCGGCTCGAGCGCAATCGACTCGCGACTCAGCTGGCTGGCGCGGCCCTGACGCATTTTCTGGCGGATGACGAGAAAAGCGTGGCGGCGTGCATCCGGCAGATACCGGATCCGCCCGGACCCTGGGTCGGCATGCTGCGCTTCGCGGCCTTGGCGGTCGCGGTCATCGCCGAGGACAGTGGCGTGGAGCAGCGGGACGTCGCCCAGCAGCTCCTACTCAGGGTCGCTGAGCTCCAGGAGTGAGTGGTACGGGGGGGTCGAGGACTCGTTGTCTTCAGGGGAGGGCCTCCTCGATCCAGCCCCTGATTGTGGTGTGGTGGGCAGCCCAGGCGCCCCACACCTGCGCCGCCCAAGCTCTGAGCAGGGTCTCGTACTCGCCGGCATCATCGGCGGGGGCGAGGTCGGCGATTGTCATCCGGCCGTGGAGCAGTACGGGGTCGAGGTCCAAGGGGTGGAACACCGGTCGGGCGACCATGCGCCGGTGCAGGCGCGGTCCTTCCCTCGGGTCGGCCCCGTCCTCCAGGAACAGACACAGCGTCATCAGGCAGATGGACAGGCCCTGCACCCGACGCGGCTGCGACCAGTCGACGTGCTGCGCGGTGTAACTGTCGACCAGCAGCTGGTGGGAGGAGTAGCGGGCGGGGTCGTTGTAGGACCGGCCGAGCATCTCCGTGTACAGCAACCAGCACCCGGCCGAAGCCGCCGCCGCCTGGCCGGGTATCTGCTCCGGTGGCTCCGGCAACATGAGCCCGCAGCCGGGGCAGTCCCGCGCCGGCCCCGCCGAAAAGCCCATCATTCGGCTTTCACCTGCCTTTCAGTGCCAGTCGCGCCCAGCCACGCACTGTCTCGTGTTGGGCCGACCAGGACCGCCACACGGCCTCGGCCCAGTCGCCGAGGCAGGCGGCGCGCTGTTCAGGGGCCACGGAACGGACATCGGCTACGGTCATGTCGCCCATTCGCTCCGGCGGAGGCAGATAGGGCCAGGCACTCGCGCCCAGAAGCGGCAGGACAGTACGGCTCATCCTGTTTAACCGCGTCATCAGCTGCGCCGCCGGCAGCCGCTCCTCGATATGCAGACACAGCGACGTCAGGTGCACTGCCACGGACTGGCGCTGCCGCAGCTCGTGCTCCGCCCCTCCGGGGTGCTGTGCCGCATAGCAGTCCAAGGCCAGCCTCAGCTCCGCTTGGGCCAGGTTCTGAGCGGTCACCTCGCCGTACAGCTGCCAGCACCCCGGGGAGGAACACATGTAGGCATGGACAGGCCCGGATACGTCCGACACTTCGGCGCCGCATCCGACGCAGACCACCGTCGGCATGTCGCTGACCGCCCGTTCTCTTCGACCGAAGACTGACAGCCCCTCCGTGGACCTTATGCCAAGCCGGGCGGCACGCCCGCTCGTTCCGGGTCTGTAAAGTTACCGGTGCAACTGTGGCGAATCGGACTACCTGCGGCCTGCGGTGAGCCGGCCGTCGAACGCGACGTCGAAGGCGTTGAGCGCGCCCTTCCAGCGGATCACCCAGCGCTTACGGCCAGGGCTCCGGCGAGGTAGCGCAGCGTCATAGTTGGTAGCTGTTGGTAGCCTGCCTGGTGATCACTTCTGGGCATCCGATGGGCGATTGATTGTCGCTAAAGCTCGTCGTGGATTCGTGCCATAGCAACTTGACCTGGCGCCGACCGTGATTCGACGGCGCATTTGGCGTCACTGGGCACGCGATTATCTGGAAATGCTTGACGGGATGCAGGCTCCCCGTTGAGAAAGAAGTGGCCTTCCGCTTGGGACAATGTAAGTACCACCAAACAAACCCCCAAGACAGAAGGCCACCACGTGACATCATGCCAGCCTGACCCCTGCATGTCCAACGAGCCTGTCGATTGCGAGCAGCTCGACATCTCCAGCCTGCTCGCGATGCTCGGCGAAATTCCCGACCCACGTAAGGCGAAGGGAGCGATCTACAGCCTGCGGTACATCCTGTCGACCTCGCTTGTCTCGACGATGACCGGCGCAAAGCGCCTCAGTGAGATCGGCCGCTGGGCGGCGAGAATCCCTCAGCCCCTACTGGCCCGGCTGGGAGCACCTTACGATCACTTCCTCGGACGGTACCGAGTACCCAGCGAGAAGACGATCCGCAGGGTCCTCCAGGTCATCGACGTCGCGGCACTGGACGCCCGCATCGGTTGCTGGCTGTTCGCGCAGACCACCTGGGAGAACGGGGAGCATATCACCATCGCGGTCGATGGCAAGGTCATGCGTGGCGCCTGGGTAGATGAGAAGACACAGGTCAAGCTACTCGCCGCGATGATCCACGGCAGGGGTCTCGTCATCGGACAGATCCGTATCCCCGACGACACCAACGAGATCACCCAGGTCGAAAATCTGCTCGACCAGCTTCCGGAAATGCCAGGACATCCGACCGTGACCCTCGACGCGGCGCATACGCAGGACGACACCGCAAAGGACATCGTCAAGCACGGAATGGACTACGTGATGACGGTGAAGGGGAATCGCCCGACCCTCAAAAGGCAGACATTCGAACGGGTCCTTCCGCTTCTCCAGGAACCAGCCCACCACGAGGTCCAGGAACGCGGACACGGCCGGATCAAAAACTGGCAGACCTGGACTACGAAAGCCGACGGCATCGAGTTCCCACATGTCAACAAGGCGGCCATCATCCGGCGAGACGAGTTCGACCTCACCGGAGTTCGCCTCACCCGCGAATACGCCCTCGCCCTCACCAGCGCTACGGGCACGCACGCCACAGCGTCATACTTCCACTCCCACGTCCGCGGCCAATGGGGCATCGAGAACGAGATCCACTACATTCGCGACACTGCCTGGCGTGAGGACGACGATCCGATCTATACCGGGAACACGAATCAGGCTTTCGCGAGCCTCCGGAACCTGACCATCGGAATCCTCCGCCTCAACGGCAGGAGGAAAATCAAGGAAACCCTGGAGGACGTCGCCGCCGATCGCCACGCGGCACTCGACCTGCTCGTCACAGCCTGTAGCGGATCAAAGCGGTGAGCTACCTCGCCGGAGCCCTGGCTTACGGCCCTGACCAGTCGGGTCGAGGCTCATGACCGCCATGTAGATGCACTTCAGCGCGGCGGTCTCGTTCGGGAAGTGCCCACGGGCCCGGACCGCGCGGCGGCGGATCCGGGCGTTGACGCTCTCGATCGCGTTGGTCGAGCAGAACACCCTGCGGATCTCCGCGTCGAAGGCCAGAAACGGCGTGAACTCGGCCCAGGCGTTCTCTCACAACCTGACGATCGCCGGATAACGGGCGCCCCAGGCCTCGGCGAACTCCGCCGGGTAGCCCGGGGGGATCTCACCCCCGGGCCCCCACAGAACGCAGCGTGACAGTCTCCCGTCACTGCGCTCGTCTCATCCAGTCCGTCAGAAACTGGTGATCCACGCCCAGTGGGCGAACAGGCGGGGCTTCCTGCGTAGGAGCCCCTTCCACCATCTGAGGAGTGAATTGCTGGACCGCGGAGGGGCTGGTTCCGGGCATGCGGGAAGGCGCTGGGAGCCGGGCTTCCAACGCTGGTCTTATCGGTATTCGGTGCGCGTGCTGCGGGTGTTCCTTTCTGTCTGGGGTAGCGGCTATGCCGCTGGTGTGATGGTGACGGTGTAGCCGAGTTTCTCCAGTTCGCCGACGAGGTTCTTCCGGCGGCGTTCAGGGTCCCGGCGTCGGCGGGCATGCCAGTCTCCGCCGAGGTCCTGGTAGACGGTCTTGTTCGCGATGATGTGCCAGTAGGCGATGAGAATGTCGTGGCGGGTCGCGCCGATCGCTTTCAGGACACCGCGGCGGCCACGGACCTGGGCGTGGTGGGACGCCAGGTAGGTGTCCTTGCTCCGGGCGGCGGCGTGCGCGGCCTCGGTCAACGCGGTACGTAACCACTTGTTACCGTGTCGGGTCCGCCCGGACAGGCGTTTCCCTCCCGAGGTGTTGTTCCCCGGACAGATACCCGCCCAGGACGCGAGATGGCCGGCGGTGGGGAACCGGCTCATGTCCAGGCCGACCTCGGCGAGCAGCACGGTCGCGGTGACCTCACCGACCCCGGTGATCGTGCGGATCCGGTCGACCGTCTCCCGAAAAGGGGCGATCATCACCTCGATCCGGTGGTCGAGCTCGTCGATCTGCTCGTCACACAGGTCGATCCGGGCCAGGAGCTGCGCGGCGAGGAACCCGTGATGCCCGGAGCGGAACGTTCCCGCGCGTGCCTCCTGCAACTGTGGGATCTTGCTGCGGAGTCGGCCACGGGCCTGATCAGCGAGATATTCCAGGGACTGCTCTCCCTCGATCATCTTCTCCAGGATCGCACGGCCCGAGACCCCGAGTAGCTTGGAGGCGACGCTGGTGAGTTTCACGCCGGCGTCCTGCATCAGTTTCTCCAGCCGCTGGATCTCCCGGGTCTTCTCCTCGACCACGATCCGCCGGGCCCGGGTCAGGTCACGCAGGTCCCGCTGGGGTTTCGGCGGCACGAACGAGGCGCGTACCAGGCCGTGCGCGACGAGGTCCGAGATCCACGCCGCGTCCGCGACGTCTGTTTTTCGGCCTGGTACGTTGCGGACGTGGGTGGCGTTGAGGAGCCAGCACTCGAACCGGTCTTCCAGCAGGTGGAACACCGGCTTCCAGTAGACGCCTGTCGATTCCATCCCGACGATCGTCACCCGGCACTCGGTGAGCCAGTCCGCGAGTAGTCCGAGCGAGCCCCCGGTCGTGGTGAACGTCCGGACCTCGGTGACGGCTTTACCCGAACCGGTTTGGATGCGCACCGCCGCGGCGACCGTGTCCCGGTGCACGTCAAGGCCCGCGCACCGTGGGAATAACACCTGCATCTGCCAGCCCTCCATGGTCAGCAACCTGTAGGTGCTGTCCGGAGAGGCCCTGACCACAGGAAACTGAGGAACGCGCTCGTAGCAGCAGGAAAGAGTACCCCAGGACCTCCACCGCCATACTCTTGGACGGGCTCTGAGCACCAGAGAACGCCGACGTCGATCCGGACAGCATCGGAGATGCTGCACGGGACTCGGCGATACCGGGCCGAAACGGCCCACCGGCCAACATCAGGACCACAGGCGTCCCGCGGCCGGACTCAAATTCTCATACGAAAGGGTGGCGGCCACGCCGCCCTGGCTGCTCTCGGGTGATCCGCCCGGACTACGCGGAACTGTTGGCGGACCTGCGGTCAGGGTTTCTGGACGGGGCGATCGTGTGGGACCTGGACCGTCTCACCCGGGACCTCCGCGACCTGGAAGACGCCATCGAAGTCGTCGAGCTGTACGGCCGCCCGATCGTCGGGCCCGGTGTCGACCTGACCACCGAGTACGGGAAGGCGAACGCCCGCGCGCAGGCGGTCGCGGCGAACAAGGCCAGCGCGGACACCTCCCGCCGGGTCCGCCGGTCCCACAAGCAGCGCGCCGAACGCGGGGTGCCGGTCGGGGGCAGCCGTCCGTTCGGCTGGAAGGACGACAAGCGGACGTTGGATCTCACCGAGGCCGCGATCCTGCGGGAAGGGGCCCGCCGGATCCTCGCCGGGGTGCCGGTCGTCGATCTGGTGAACGAGTGGAACGCCGCCGGTGTCCGGGGGACCCGGGGGAAGAAGTGGACCAAGAGCAGTGTGTTGAAGGTCTACCGCAACCCGCGGATCTGCGGCCTCCGCAGCCGGGGTGTGGAGGAACCGAACATCAACGGCCAGGTCGCGAAGTACATGCAGGTCGTCACCCGCAAGGAACGCACCCCGGACGGGCGGACGATCGAGGTGCCGGTGAAGGGCCAGTGGAAAGCGATCATCGGTGTGCGCCGGTGGGACCAGGTGATCGCGAAGATCGGGGACCGGACCTATGCCCAGCAGGGGCATAACTCTCGCCGCTACCTGCTCAGCGGTGTGGTGGCGTGTGGCCGGTGTGGCCGGTCAATGTTCGGGTCACCGCCGTACCGGGAACGTAAGCACGCGATCTACCGGTGTCCCGCTCCGACACAGGGCGGATGCGGGAAAGTCTCCCGCCACGGACCCCACACCGATGATCATATTCTGGCGGCGTTGTTCCACAAGATCGAGCTGGAGACCGCGAGCGCTGTCGTCGACGTCGCCCCCTGGACGGGAGAAGCCGCGTTGGCCGAGGTCCAGGAGAGCATCACCGAGACACGCGCCGCGTGGACGTCGGTGCCCCGGCGGATTTCCCCGAAGGACTACTTCCCGACCATGGAAGACCTCCGAGCCCAGGAAGAAATCCTGCTGAGGGAACGCAACGATCATCTGGTGGCCACGGCGAACGCGCACGCCCGCCCCGCCGACGTCCGCGCCGAGTGGGACGGCTACTCGTTGGCCCGCCAGCGCGCGATCATCAAAGAGCATCTGATTGCCGTGGTCGTTCACCCTGCCGGCCGGGGCCGCCGGTTCGACCCCGACCTGTTGGACCCGGTCTGGCGGGAGGAGACCTAACCACCCCGATCGTCGGCCAGGACCAGCCCGAGCAGCGCCGCGACCCGGCGCCGTTTCTCCCGCGACCACACCGGAGCCGCCAACGCCTGACGTCGCCCCCATTCCTCCGCCGTAGCGGAGAACACCCGCCGAGACCGCGCCGCACCCGGCACCGGTACCGGTCGGGTGCCAGCCCGCCCACCCGCCCGCACCGTGGTCGGTTTCCCCGGCAGACCCCCGGCAGCGACCGGGGTGGGAACAGTCGAGGAGCTTACGGAACCTGCGGTGCCCATCTGCTGGCCGGCCGTGACCGGAGCCGCCTTGCGGGTGCCCGTGACAGGGTCGTGGAGATCGTCGAACAGCGATGGCTGCACAGCAGCGTCGGTGCTCACCGTTCGGCCCGCCAGGGGCCCACCGGGCTCCCAGCCGCCCGCGACGCTGGCAGATCAGGCGGACCCGAGCCCCCACCATGGCCCCCGAGGTGCAGCCCCCGGCCGGCATAGGACCACGTACCCAGGACGATCGTGTTTGGGTCGCCGTCAGCTCGGCCGAACGCATCCACCGGTGCCCGGCCTGCCATGGCCGCGCCGATCGTGCGGGACCAGACCCGCCGTACCGTCCGCAGCGCGGTGAACGTCGTCGAGTACGCCCGACTTTTCGTCAACCAGTGGCCGCCGAACCCAAAGGTGTGGGCCCAGCGGATCAGCCGGGGGACGTCGCCGGAGTCCCGGCCCAGCGTCGCATCCAACGCCGTCGTGAATACCGGGTCGTGGCCGAGGCGCCAGCAGGTCTCCACCAGCCGGCGCACATGCGGGGGCAGCGTCAGCCGGCCGAGTGCGGCCAGCGACCGCACCGGATGATCCAACTCACCACCCGCCGCCGCGGACTTGGTGATGTACTTCGCCAGGTAGTTACTGACCCGGGACACATCCGCCGGCCCCTCCAACGCGATCCGGCGGATATCGACCTGTGCGCCCCAGCGCACCGCCCAGCCGTCATCCGCAACGGCGGTGGTGTCAAGGGTGAGCGCGTCCGGATCCGGAGCCGGTACTGCCACCACGCTCAGGACCCCGCGCAGCGCGTCTGCGACCAGCTCACCGGCCGCCCAGGCCGGAGGAGCCGAGCCCGGCCCGTCGGGACCGTCCACCCGGATCACTACGTGCAGGTGGACGACGCCCCGCGCCTGCATCTCCGCGACTTTCACGAACGACAGCCGCGCCGCGCGGCGCAGCCCTGCCACGGTCAGCCCGGCTGCCGCCGCCACCGCCGATTCCGTGCCGTCGCGGGTGGCCTTCCACAACCGGGGGACGAGCGCGTTCCAGACCACCGACCGGCCGTAGGCGTAACAGTCCGCGCACAACGGCGACCCGAGCCGGGAATCCGCCTCATGGTGCCGCTCATGACAGCCCGCCGGTTTCCCATGCGGACACAGACCGCGCCGGGGATGACACGCCCGCACCGGACCCGTCTTCCCGCCCCGCTGGCGCCGTGAGTGCACCGGCCCGAAGCTCGGCGCGGTCAACGTCACGAACCACGCCGGATGATCCGACACCGATGCCGGCACACCCTTGCCACCCGCCAGCCCGGCCAGGACCAGCCGCCGCGCGTCCCGCTTGTACACCGCCGAACAGGCAGGACACGCCGACTCCCGCCGGTTCCCGCACCGCACATGCAGCACCCCGCCCGGCTCACCGGCACTGGTAAACGCCCGCCGGACCTCACCAGTACCGACATCCACATGATCAATATGGCCGGACAGGCGGATCGGGCGGGAACACCCACCCGCGACCGGCCGGTTTTCGGGCAGGCTCACGCCCACATCCACGGAAACCACCGCGTCCTTTCACCGCACAGGCCCAGCCCGACCCGGAAAAACCCACAGGACGGCCGCAGCCCACACGGACAACGAGAACGGGAACAGAAAAAGACCGGAAGATCAGCAGCGGCGGACCTCAACCGCCAGCCGGACCTACCCGGTCAACCCGTGAACGCACGAAAACCTGAACATCGACAGGACACGCCACATGCGGCACATCTGCACCCCAGACGGAAACGTCAACACGACTGGACACAGACCACAGTCGCGGTCTGTGGTGCAGCAGCCCGAGCCCGGTCCTGCCGCTCCCAGGCGGCTCTACGTGGACAGCCCGTCTATATGGCGTACTGCCTTACATGGCGCAGGGACCGTAGCCCCTCGAATGCCAATACCTACTATACCCGACCTGTCCGGGCTGAAACCAGCAAACACGACAACGGCGACCCCGAACGTCGGCCACGAGGGGAAGGGCCGGACACGTTCAGGGCCGCCAGCTCGACACGGTCACCGCCTACAGCAGCACGGAGTCCTCTCCCGCCGCCAGGACCAGCGCGGGAAAGTGCACCTCCCACACCTCGATCAGCGAGACCACCTCATGGTCACACACCCGCACCCGATGCAGCGTGAACGTCACCCCATCCGGAGTCACATCCGGGTTCGGCTTCGACCCCGCCATCACGACCCGAGGCGACTCGCCGGCGGCAAGCCTCGCCCGCCGAAGCCGGATGCCCACCGCCCACGCGACCCGCGACGCCATCAGCGACGTGAACCGGCGATGCAGCACCACCAGCCCCACCGGGCCGAGCTGTGCAATCCCGATGCTCGCCCCCACCATGATGTCCTCGTCCACCGCCATCTGATCGGACAGCAGCATCTGCTGAGCCTCGCTGTCCGCCTCCACCGCCTCCGGGAAGGAACCAACGATCAGACCGTCACACGGCAGGAGCAGGAACTCCGGAAGTTGCCCGGTGTGAAACTCCCACCCCGCGGCCCCTACCGCCACCGACCCTCTCACGACTCCTCCCAGCCCGGACGACCCAGGCCGGTCACAGGACCGCCACCACCCGGCGTCCCAGAAACGGCAGAGCCCAATACTCCGTCGCCGGAATCCCCCGCATCCGTGCGTAGTCCGCCATCCAACGCAGATCCACGAACGGCGCCACCACCTGAACCCCCGGCACCACCAACGCCCACGCCCCCAACGGGGTCACCAGGCCACCAGGGCCGATCACGCTCCCTGGCCCCGGACCGATACCCGTCGTCGTCATCCCACCCCCAGCCGTCATCATCGTCATCTACCAAGTCCTCCCTGCCCTCGTCCCTCATCGCCACCTCCCGAATTTGTCAGTCGTCGAACTCCCCGACATGGGCACCGGCGACGAAAACCCGCCACTCGACGCCCGAAAAAAGCAACGCCGGACCAAAACACGAAAATTCGTGCGTGGATCCGTCAGTTGGTGAGGGTCGGCAAAATCCCGTCAATCAGCTTGCGGAGTGGATCGCCGAGATCACCGTGATCGGCGTGACGGAGAAGCTGAACTGCGACACAGAGCTGAGAAAGGCGACCGTCACGGCTCGTCAGTACGTCGCCGAACTGGTCGTATACCTGATCTGCGACCGTCGGGACTAGGAGGCTTGTGCAGTACAGGGTGGCCGCATCCGCCCCCGCAGGCGCAGCGCCCCAGAACTCCCAATCGAGCAGGTAAGGAGTCCGCCGAGTGATGTTGGACCACCGCAGGTCACCATGCGCGGTGACCCAGGTTCCCACCGTGGGATCGATCGAGGGGCCGAACAGCCGGACGAGGACACGGCGCAACTGCTCTTGAGTTCGCGGAACACGCTCGGTCGGCTGTGCGGCGAGAGCGTCCAGGGATGCACGCAGAGAACGCCACCAGCCCGCCGTCAGATCGAGTTCGGTACGAAGGACCTCGGTATCAGAGCAGACCTTTTCCTCGATATAGTCGATGACCTCAGCGCGGATTCGTGTCCCGCCCGTATACCATTCGGTTCCCCCCTGCATGGCTGGACGCCGCACACTCCGAGGAAGGGCGTGAGCGGTCGCGGTGCCCGTCCAGACCAGCGGATGTACGTCAGATTCGGGTACAGCCACCACCCGAAGCCAGCGGCGTACGCCGTCGACGTCGGCCACACATCCGATAGAACGGCCACCGATCCCGAGGCGGATGGGCCCGGCCGGGGCAGCGCGGAGACGTCGCGCCGCCTCATCGAGATGGTCAGTCGCGTTGCCCATCACGGCTCCGCCCCCGCGTGGATCGTCAGGTGTTCGTAACGTAGGACTATACGGTGTGGCACACCATCGAAGTGGACCGTGGGAAGCGGAGCTGCCGAGATTCGGTCACCAGGCTTGAGGAGTGCGCAGTGACCGAGCCGGTAGCTCAGCAACACGGAGCCGTCTTCGAGTTGGTACCGCGCCGGATAGTAGAAGGCGTCGCGAGCCGCAGTCACCGCGAGACGATCCAGGGCTGCACCGGGACTGATCATAGATCGTGCGCGGACGAGGGCAACGGTATCGGCATCAGAGCGGATAAGACGCGGATCAAGGTAGACCGAGCCGTCCAAATGCGGAAAATGCAGATGATAAGGTCTTCCGGCTTTACGTCGGGGCACCGGGGGGAGCCTTGACTGAATCCTCTCCCACGCCTGCCGCCCTTGCTCTTCTCCGTAGACCACGAAATCGATATCGCCACGTTCCGTGGCCGGCTTGTACATCGCGGACCCGTAAATTCCCAGCGCGGCAGTGGAAACGCCAAGAATAGCTGCCAGATATTCTAATGTCTCCCGGTGCTCGTCGATCAACTGTGGATCCCGAGTGGAGAGCACACCCATAATCGCCCCCGATTCCACCCGTACCATTTTACCCAAGTTCGGCTGAAGTACTTCCGGTGCGATCCGTCCGACGATGTCGTCATGCTCTTTCCCGGGCAGGCTCAGAACGCGGCTCCACCGTCTACCCCAGAGGCTGAACCCGGTGCCATAGCCGACTTCGGCGGCATAAGCGACGAGGCCGTAGAGGTCCTTATCGATGCTGGCGATCTTCGCGATGAGTAAACCAGCGTCGGTGACCACGATCGAGCAGGCCGGAAGGGTCCGATGATCTATCGGAGCGCGAAGCGGTATCACCGTGTCTCAACCGACGAGAGGATCGGTCGGGTTGGTCGCCGCCATCCCGCCAGCCAGCTCGACACCTGATCAGCCTCAATGACCTGGTAGACGATCTCGCAGAGAACGTCACCGTCGGTCTCTACCCGCACCTCATGCGGGACCCCGACCTTGCCGACCCCCAACGTCGGGCGTGCCGCGCACGTCACCACCGCAGCCGGCGGCGTGCACCGCTCCCGCAGCAGTCCCGCCACCACGAACGCCAACGCCATACGACCCGGCGGCGCTCCCGGCGGGCAGACCACCACAGAACCCACACGCGGCAGGCCGGCCATGCCCAGCGCAACCCGCACCAGTTCTGCCCGGGGCCTTTCGACGAACTCCACGTCCGCCCGAAGCCCGCCGCCCGCCACTGGCCGAGGCCGGGATCCGACCAACACCCCTGCCACACCCGGCAGCGGTACGCGAGGGAACTCCACCATCACTGAGCGGTCAGGACTCGCTTCGCCGTCCGAGTCGACGGTCACAGCCGTGACGATCCCCCCAGGGCCAGCGGCCAACGTGACTGCCGCACCTGGCAACCGGACCGGCCTACAGGGTCGCGCCGCCTGAACGGCGCCGGTCGTATCTGCCATGCAGTGAAGGTAGAGCCACGGAGCGCATCCGGAGGGTACTGTCTATACCCCCAACAGACCCACCTTCCGGGCCAGCTCGCTTGCCTGCTCCCGACGCCGTCCATCCCGCGCGTCCAGCTCTTCCAGAATGATCCGCCGCGCGTGGCCGTTGTACCGGATCGTCTCCGGCGCCGAGTCGTAGGCGTGATCGAGGAGACGAAGCGCTTCGTCGTACTTCCTGTCGATCTGGTAAGCCCGTGCTTGCTCGATCCAATGCCGCGCCTGCCGCGGATGGGACGGGATCACCGCCGCGCGCCACCGTTCCGCCTGTCGTACGCCCTCACCACTCTGTCGCAGCTCGACCGCAACCGTCACGGCGTGCGCGTGCATGACCGTCTGCGAAAACGACGTGACAGGATGAAAGTAGTCGTCCGGCAGTCGCCGCGCGACGGCGTCCGCCGCGTCCCAGTACCTCCAAGCGTTCCCGATCTCGCCACGCCGCGCCGCCGTGTAGCCGCTCTCGAACTGCAACGCTCCCCACAGCGCCGCCACGTCGTCAGTGGCGTCATCGCTGGACAGGCTGTCCCGCAGTAGCGCCGTCGCCTGACTGGCCACGACGTCCGCTGCATCCCAGTCCCCGGCCTCACGATGCGCCTGTGTCATCAGCCAGGCTGCCACCCCGACCGCATGCAGGTCGTCCGAGTCCAGCGCGGTCGAGACACCACGTTCCGCCACCCGCCAGACTAGATCCTGTGCGGGCTGGTAGGACACGAAAAACTGCGTCAGCGCGTACACCTCCGCCAACACGGCCAGCGCCGCACGGCGCTGCGGACCGTCCGCCTCCGCGCGGGCAGTGCGTTGCGCGTCATCCAGAAGCCCGGGCAACAGCCCCCCGAGAACCTCCCGATGATTCGGCGCCGCATGCCTCGCCCTCCAGGCCCAGGTCACCCGCCCCCGTAGATCTGCAACCGAGGGCGCAGGCTGATCGGCGGCTGAGACCGGCAACCTGTTGACAGCAGCCCGCACAGCAGTGAGCCGATCATGCCCTGGGCCGGAGAACAACACCACCGGGATCGACTGACCACCCGTCAGTTCCGCAAGGTCACGCACCCTGAGTGCTTCCGCCAACCGAAGCAACATCGACAACTTCGGAGCAGCCAACCGACCCGTCTCCACCGCCTTCACCCACGACGCCGAGCGACCGACCAGCCCGCCCAGAACCTCCCGCGTCATCCCCCGCCGCGTGCGCAGAACCTTCAGCCGTCGACCGACGGACAGCGCGTCATCCGAACCCGTCCCGCCAACGATCGCCATACCAACTCCCTTCGCACGCAGCGAAAAACCCTTTGATGATGATCCTCGCTAATTATCTCTACGGTTTCAAGGCCGCCCCTCCGGGGCGGCAACCCCCACATCCTGACCAAGCCGGACGTCGAGGCCGAGGGCGCCGCACACGCCACGCCGAACAGGACCCCGGCCGGCCCGGCCGCGCACCGGGATGGGGCCCCGCCTCCCTCCGGTCGGCACCCCACCCGGGCGCGTCGGACCGGCCGCCCGTTCGTCGCGTCGGAGCGTCGCGGGTCCATTACCCCCGCGAGCGTGGGGACGAAAATACGCAACAGAGCGTGCGAATTTCAGGCTTTTTTTGAAGGGCGCCAGCGGCCGGCAGATCCACAGCCGCCGCACCAGTAAACGCAGCAGCCAGCACAAGACAGATCGCTTGAAAGATCGTCGGAGGCGCATCGTAGCCCGCGCATCCGGCCATAAGCGTGGCCAGAACGGCTAGAAAGCACCTTGCGACCGCACTTCGCGGAACGCGATCCCAAGGGCGCCGATACACCGGCTCATACTACAAGGCGCGAGCATCTGTCAGGCAAGAGCAACGGGGCGCCGCCCCGGACCCCGGCCCTTCCTCTGGAGGAGGGGGAGCCGCCGCCGGTCACCAGGAGCCGGGCGCGCGGGACCGCTGATCTCCTCCGCCGGGCGGACACCCGAGGGGTTACCCCAGAACCTCCCGACCGTGCAAGAGCGCACGGCACCCAGCAGGCACGGCCGGAACGTCGGCGCTCTTGCACAGCCAGGAGAACCCGGGGTAAGGCGCAGCCTGCCCGCCCGACGGAGGAGATCAGCTCAGCCAGAAGTCCGTGAAAAATGAAGTTCGCCAGCCTGTTGCGTGCACCGGAACGATCCGTCCTCGAACTTGTCGCCGGTACTGCGCGCGAACCGCCTCGCCAGTTCGACGTGCCCTGGCCGGAGCATGTTGACGGTGAACCGGTCGCCGCCGCCGAACGCCGGATGGCAGCGTGCCGCCCGGGCCAGGCACACCGACACCAGCGGCGGCTCCAGGGACACCGCGCAGAACGAGCTCGCGGTGAACCCGTGCGGCGTGCGGGTTTCGCTCCGGGTGGTGACGATGACGACTCCGCTGGGGAAATGGGCCAGCGCCTCCCGGAGCTGGTCGGGGTCGGGGCCGGCGCCCCGAGCCACCGTCCCTGTCGCCGTGCGGGTGAGCGCTGGCATGCCTGTGCCGCCACCCGGGACGGTCACGCCGCCTCCTCCAGGTCCGGGCGCCGCGTGATGCAGGTCAGCAGGGAACGCGCGCCGACGTTGACATGGTTGCCGTACGGCACGAAGCTCGTGAGCTGCGACACCGTCATCCAGACGAAGTCCGGCGGTACCTCGAGCGGGAAGTCCTCGTCGGCCTCGACGAGCTGGTACCGGTTCTCGGCGTGGTAGAAGCGTCCGCCCTCCTCCGAGTGCACCACGTCGACGAGGATCCGCTCGGGTGGCGCGGCGAGCACGAAGTCGAGGAACGGCGGCTGCTGGTCGCGACCGAGGCCGCGGTAGTTTTCTGGTGAGCAGTTGACGGTGGGCGACATCTCCACGACGTCGCCCGTTCCGGGCTCAGTCCGGGCGTGCACCAGCAGGTGCCGGACGCCCTTGATCCACCTGGTCACGAAGGCGATGACGCCCTGGCAGGTCGGCTGGAACATCGGCTGCGACCAGCTCATGACCTCACGGTTGCTGGCGCGGACGCTGACGCCGATGACGTTGAAGAACAGCTCCAGCTCGTGGGAGATCCGATCACTCGACCGGATCCAGTCCTTGACCTCCGACAGCCGGATGACCTGACGGTCGAGCCGATACCGCGCCTTGACCTCCGTGAACCAGCTCAGCAGCTCGTGGGTGGTGTGCAACGCCTCGCCCCCACCGGTGTCGCCGGTGAGGAATGACATGCCGGACAGCACCGTCCGGGAGTCCATGTTGACGATGTTCTCCGCGTGCACCAGCTCCCGCAGCTGGGGTACGCTCAGCCAGCAGAAGTCGTCACGGACCTCGACATCGTCGTCCACCGCGACGATCATGTTCCGGTTTCGCTTGTTGAGGAACCACGAGCCCTGCTCGGACTGCAGGGAGTCGAAGACGACCCGTCCGGCCCGCGGCGCGAGGAAGTGCTCCAGGTAGGGCACCGAGCTTCCGCCGTGCACCCGGGTGTAATTGCTGCGGGTGGCCTGGACGGTGGGTGAGATCTGCAGCCCGTTGATGTTGCCCGGCTCCATCTTCGCCTGCATCAGGCAGTGCGGCACCCCGGCGAAGCTCTTGACCAGGATTCCGAGTATGCCGATCTCTGGCTGCAGGATGATCGGCTGGCTCCAGGTCGGCACCTCGCGGTGGTCCGTGGCGACCTCTATCCCCTCGATCGAGAAGAACTTCCCCGAACGATGCGAGAGATTCCCTGAATCACCGTCGAAGCCCCATCCGTCAAGCTGGTCGAGCGCGACGACGGATATCTGGTAGGTGTTCGCTTCAGCTCTCTGCTTGAACCATTCGTGGAAATCTGACAGCTGCTGGAACACGGGTCTTTCTCCCATCGTCGACTTGATGCCTACGGATGGCAGGGCACATGTCGGGCGCTCGTCAGTCGAGGCCCAGTCTGGCCGGAGCGGCTTGAAGAGCCGCGGAGACCCGCTCAAGAACCACTAAACCCGGTGCGTCGGGTGGCTGCGTGCGCCGGTGCGCGGCGGTGGGTGATGCCGCCGCGGGGCCGTCCCGGTGGTTCCGGCGTGCTGCCCAATCAAACGTCAAGCGTTCCTCCAGCGGTGTTTCGCAGAATACGGCAGAGCGGGCCGCGCCAGGAGCGGCCGGCGCCTGTGAATCCAGCGGATGGGGTCGCCGTGTACGAGGACAACCGAGCTGTCGAGATGTATGACGTCCTTTACCGCAGCCGGAAGGACTACGCGGCGGAGGCCCGGCGGGTCGCCGAGCTGGTCCGGACCCGCACGCCCGACGCACGCAGCCTGCTCGATGTGGCCTGCGGCACCGGAAACCACCTGGAGCACTTCGCGACGCTCTTCGCCGACGTAGCGGGGACCGACCTGTCGAAGCCGATGCTCTCGGTCGCCGGCCGGCGGCTCCCCGGCCGGCCGCTGCTGCAGGCCGACATGCGTAGCCTGTGGGTTGGCCGGACCTTCGACGCGGTCGTCTGCATGTTCAGCTCCATCGGCTATCTGCGCACTTTCGAGGACCTGGCGGCCGCGCTGCGCTGCATGGCCTCGCACCTGTCGCCGGACGGCACCGTCGTCATCGAGCCGTGGTATTTTCCGGACACGTTTCTGGATGGTTATGTCGCGGCGCACGCGGTGTCCGAGGGAAACCGGGCGATAACCCGTGTCTCCCACTCGACCCGCGTGGGTGACCAGACCCGCATGGAACTGCACTACCTGCTGGCCGGCGCCGACGGTGTCAGCCATATCAAGGAGATCGACCTGCTGACCCTGTTCACCCGGGGCCAGTACGAGGAGGCGTTCGCCCAGGCGGACCTCAAGGCGGAGCTCATCGCCGTCGACGGTGGACCCGGGCTGTTCGTCGGCATTAGGGTCTGACTGATTCGACGCGGACGATAGCACTGATAGAAAGGCGAGAAGATGACGGTGTCCTCGGAGCTCCTCACCTCCGTTCCTTCGGCCGAGATCTATCACGAGATCCTGCAGTTCTACGCGGCGCAGATGAGCCTGCTGGACGGCGCCGACCCTGACCCGGACGGCTGGGTGCGCACGTTCACGGCCGACGCCGTCCTGGACTCGAACCTGCAGGACGCGCCGGATATAGGGCATGTGGCCATCCTTGGCTCGCTTCGGGATGGCGTAGCGCGTATCCATGCCGCCGGTCCGCTCGATATCCGGCACTGGCTCGGGATGCTCGACGTGCGGTGGCAGCCGGACGGCAGCGTACGCGCGCGCAGCTACGCTTTTCCGACCGTCACTCCGTATGGCGGCCCCTTGGCATTGCGCGGCCACGTGCGTTGCTTCGATCACCTCGTGCGCGGAGTGGACGGCTGGCGGGTCTGTCATCGCTATCTGGCGGCGGATAGTGAACCCCGGTGAGGTCCGCCGCCGGCCCTGGCCTGATGTCGGCGGCCGGACGGGGTCCACCTCCGGTGGGCGTCGTCCCGGAGCGGCCGTGCGCACATCCTTCCCGAGGTGCCGGGGGCGCTCCCGGCGGGTTTTCAAACGGAGCAAATCGCTCCGTCGGAGCCTATAACGGAGCGGATTACTCCGCAAGGGATAGGATGCCGACATGGCCGGGCGCCCGACGCGTGCCCCGCGGCATGCGGAGGCGGAGCGCAACGACAGGGCGCTGCTCGATGCGGCTCGCCAGGTTCTGGCGGCTGACGGAGCCCATGCGTCGGTCGCCGCGATCGCTGCCCGCGCCGGCGTCGGGATCGGCAGTCTCTACCGGCGTTACCGCACCAAGGAAGAGCTGTTCCAACGGCTGTCGATGCTGTCGCTCGAAAGCTGGAACGCGGCCGCCGAGAGCGCCCTCGCCATCGACGACCCCTGGACGGGGCTGGCGGAGTTCGTCCGTGGCCGTATCGAGTTCGGCCAGGGCTCGCTCGCGCCGATCGCCGGCACCATCGAGGTGACCGAGCAGATGCAGGCCGCGGCGGACCTCGGCGACGAGCTGCTCGGTGCGCTGGTGGAGCGTGCCCGTCAGGCCGGGGTCCTACGGGGCGACGTATCCCATTTCGACGTCTCGCTGCTGATCGAGCAGCTCGGCCGGTCGCACCTGCTGGAGCAGGTCCGCGGGCTCGCCCGTGACGATCTGTTCGCGGCGGCGGCCCAGGCCCGGGCCCGCATCATCGCGATCGCGCTGGACGGGCTGCGTGCCGAGAACGGTCCGGCCCGAGCATCGCTGCCCGGTAGCCCGCCGACCAGCCTGCTCTTCGACGAGCGCTGGGTACGCCGGCCGGCGTCCGGCGATGACGGTGACGATGCTCTCGACTGACCCACCAGCTCGTTCTCCGCATCGTCCGCCCGCGCTCGACCGAGCTTTCATCGGATCCCCAGCGAACCCTGGGCTGTCCGCGGCCGGACGTCCGGCGGCGCTGTAACCCCGCCTGTCAGCATTCCGGTCCGGGGGGAATCCGGTCCCGGTCGGATCCGCGAATTCTCCGCCTAACGCGATACCGCCGGTCACTGCCGCTGCCCGGCGCCGCCATGACCGCATCGGGAATGGAGCGATCATGTCAGACACGGAATCTGGTCACAGCCCTCAGCCGGCTTCGGCGCTCGGCCGGGGCGATGCCGCACCACCGGGCCCCGTCCGCCGCACCTGGCTGGTCACCGGGGCTTCGCGGGGACTGGGCCGCGCCACCAGCGAGGTTCTGCTGGCCGCGGGCGACCGGGTCGTCGCGACGGCCCGCGACCGTGACACGCTCAAGGAGCTGGCTGAACGGTATCCCGACCAGCTTCTCCGGTTCGCCCTGGACGTGACCGACCGGTCAATGGTGTTCGACGTCGTGGACCGAGCGGTCGCCGCTGCGGGAAGCATCGACGTACTGCTGAACAACGCTGGCTACGGGCTTTCGGGTGCAGTCGAGGAAGTCACCGAGAAGCAGGCCCGCGCACAGCTGGACGTCAACTTCTTCGGTGCATTGTGGTGCACTCAGGCGGTGCTGCCTGTTATGCGCAGGCAGGGTGGCGGCCACATTCTTCAGATGTCCAGCATCGCCGGCGTGGCGACCTATCCTAACATCGGCATGTACCACGCCAGCAAGTGGGCGCTCGAAGGCATGAGCGAGACTCTGGCACACGAGGTCGCCGATTTCGGCATCCGTGTGACGATCGTCGAGCCGGGCGAGTTCCGGACCGACTGGAGCGCCTCCAGCATGGAGCGGGCGACGCCGATGACCGAGTACGACGACGTGCTCGCCCGGCGTCGGCACGGCATGTCCGGGGTGTACGCGCACGTCCAGCCTGGTGATCCCCACAGGCTGGGCAAGGCGCTGCGGACCGTCGTCGACGCCGCGCAGCCACCGCTGCGGATCCTGCTCGGCAACAGCGCGGCCGACCTCGCGCCGCAGGTGTACCGCGAGCGGCTCGCGGAATGGGAGCGGTGGGATGCGCTGGCGCGGACGACGGATTTCGCCAGCTGACAGGCCCGGAGCGGTGAGACCGCCCCGGGCACGGTGCCGGCGGCTCCTCGCGGCCGGGGCGGCATCGCGGCGGCCGGGGAAGCGCCGCGGGGAGCCGCGGACGCTCGGCTCAGGAGCCAGACCGGGGCGGTGGCGCGTCGTCGGCACTGGCGACCGCAGCCAGCACCGCCTTCTGCAGCCGGTCCCGACGCGCGGCGAGTTCCTCGTAGGCGATCCCGCCGAATGCCTGGTCCGTCTGGTCCAGCACCAGATCCAGGGTGTCCTCGTCCAGCACCGGCCGTCCCAGCGCCGCCCAGCCCTGCTGCAGGCCGCTGCCGAGTGTGCCCAGCCAGTTCCGCAGGCCCCCCGGCCCGCCGCCGAGGTGGAACGACTGGAAGGGACCAACCGTCGCCCAGCGTGGGCCGAGGGAGCCGGTCACGATGTCGTCGAGCTCGGCCACCGTCACCACCCCCTCGCGGACGAGGTGAATACTTTCCTGCAGGAGGGCTGACTGAAGCCGGTTCGCGGCGAAGGCGGCGATCGGCCGGCGCAGGACCACCGGAGTCTTCCCGACCGAGCGATAGAACTCGGCAGCCGCGCTGACCGCGTCCGGGTCCGAGGTTGTGTCTCCCACCACCTCCACCAGCGGTATCACGTGTGGTGGGTTGAACGGATGACCGACGATGAGGTGGCTCGGGTTGTCCATGCGGGCGCCCAGGTCGGCCGGCAGCATCGTCGAGGTCGACGACAGCAGCAGCGTTCCGGCCGCGGCGTGTTTCTCCAGCCGGGCGAACAGATCCTGCTTGATCTCCAGGTTCTCGGGTGTGTTCTCCTGGACGACCGCCACGTCCGCGACCGCCCGCTCCAGGTCCGGCTCGATCTCCAGCCGTCCGGCGAGGTCCGCGGGGTCCCGCGATGCGCCGGGCAGCCCCGGGGTGAACAGCCGCAGCGCATCGTGGATGACCGTCTCGATGTTGCTGCGGGTGCTGTTGACCCGCACCCGATACCCGTGGGCCAGAAACAGAGTGATCCATCCAAGCCCGATCGAGCCGGCGCCGATCACGGCGACCCGGCCCCGCTCGGCGCCCACGTCCGTGGTCATGGCTTCCTCCTTGTCGCGCTGTCTCCCAGGCACCAGAGCGGCGCCAGGCCGGAGGGCTGTCGTCGGCCCGCCGCCTTCGCACCAGTGGTCAGCCGGATGTCAGCAGCTTCGGGAACACCTGCTCGGCGAGCAGGCGCATTGTCGTGTCGGCGTCACGCACCGACAGATGTCCGGAATGGACACCCAGGCTGATGACGATGTCGTCACCGCAGCGCGCGGCGACGCGTTCAAGCTGGCCCAGCACCTCGTCCGGTGAGCCGACCAGAAGCTTGTCGTCGGCGAGCTTGTCATCGAAGGCGTCACGACCGCCGATGTTCGCGAGGCTCTCGTAGCCGGGATAGGCACTGCTCGACGTCGACTGCCAGGATCGAACCGCCGCACTGATCGCGGCGGTGTTCCGCTGTTCGTCGAGCCTCCCCTTCCGCCGCGCCTCGTCCGGTGAATCGCTCACCACGCAGGGGAAGGAAAGCTGGATCTGTGGTGCGGCACGATGGCCGGCGGCCGACCAGGTGGAGCGGAACAGCCCGATCCGCTCGCCGAGCTCCGCCACCGACATCGCGTTGGGGACGGTCTGCAGATGGTGCCCGGACCTCGCCGCCGCGGCGACGGAGTCGAGGCTGCGTGCCGAGGCGACAAAGACCGGTGGGTGCGGCTGCTGCACGGGCCGGGGCAGCAGCGTCACCGGTCCAAAGCGGTGGAACGCGCCGTTCCACTCGGCGTTCTCGGTGGTCCACAGCAACTTCACGGCCTCGACGCCCTCGGTGAACCGGGACCGGCTCTCGTCGAGGGAGATACCGAAGGCCCGGAACTCGTCTGGCAGGAACGCCCGCCCGAAGGCGGCGTCCAGGCGCCCGTGGGAGATGTTGTCGAGCATCGCGAGCTTCCCGGCGAGCTTTACCGGATGGACGAATGCCGGGATCGTCGCACTGGTTCCCAGCCGCACCCGACGGGTGCGGCCCGCCGCCGCCGCGAGAAAGGTCACCGGGTCGGGACTGTAACCGCCGTACGGAAAGAAGTAGTGCTCCACCATCTTGACGTGGTCGAAGCCGAGATCCTCGGCGAGGTCCACCAGGTGGAGGGCCTCGTCAAAGTAGTCCTGGGCACTTTTGTCTCGCGGGCCGACGGTGGGAAAGAAGACGATTCCGATCTTCACGGTCTCTCACTCTCGCCTGGCCGCGTCGTTCGTCGCCGCTCCGCTCGGTTCAGGCTGGCGCGAATCCGTCATGGGTCAGGTCGCGATGGCGCACCATCCAGCCACCGCGGGTCGGAACAAGATGGTCCGCGCAGACGACACTGGCGAACAGCTCCAGCTCGCCGCCCTTGGGCGTGCGCATCGCCAGCGCGTAGCAGCGGGTGTCGACGGTTCCGTTCGGGCCGGGACGCACCTGGAGCATGCCGATCCAGTGCCGCACCTGCAGACCGCTCGCGGCGGCCCGCTCGACGCTGGCACGTGCCGAGGCTCGGATGGCCGGCCGGCCGAGCAGCGGATCCATACGTGCGGCCTCCTGGAAGACCGCGTCCTCGGCGAAGGTGTCCGCCCAGCTGTCCGCCTGCCGCTCGTCGAGGAGGCCCATCTGGTGGGCGTAGAATTGAAGAACCTGCGTGTACAGCTCCGCCGGCGCGAACGAGGCGGTAGGCGAGGCCTGCTGGGTCATGAAGAGCCCCCTCGGGTCGAAGGTGTTCGGGACCGGTGGCCAGGTCAGGCCGGCAGGCCACCGTCGAGCAGGAATTCCCCGTATGCTCCGGCGCTCGGTTCGAGCTGCAGCGCCACGTGGCTGGCGAGACTGTGGACATCCCGCCAGAACCGCTGGAGCGCGCTGTTCATCAGCTGGCCGCGCGACCCCGCCGTGCGGAACAGGGTCTCCACCGCCCCGACCAGCCGATCCGCCGCCAGCGCGCAGTCATGCGCGTTGCGCAGCGTCTCCGCCGGGTGCACCGGGCCGCTGTCACACACCGCCGCCGCGCGCCGTAGCAGGAGTTCGGCGATGTCGATCTCCCCGGCGACCCGGGCGGCAGTCAGGTGCGCCGCCGCCCGCCGCGTCGGGGATCCGCCGGGCCACCCGCCCCCCTCAGTGATCCGCCGCGCCCACGAGCGGTGGGCACCACGCGCCGCGCCGAGTGCCGGGCTGGCGAACAGCACACCGCTGATCGCGCGGTGCGGCACCCGGTGGCAGGCCGCGGCGGACCCCACCGGTCGGCCGCGCATCAGTTCCGCGCGGTCGAATGCCCGGTGTGGGGGGACGAACACGCCGTCCAGGACGAGCGTGTTGCTGCCCGTGCCACGCATGCCGGTGCTGAACCAGGTGTCCGTGATGGTGAAGTCGGCGCGCGGCACGGCGAAGAACCACGGCTGCGGTTCCGCCTGGCCGCCGATGTCCGCCGCGACCAGGGCCCAGTCGGCGAAGTCCACCCCGCTGGTGAAGGCCCACTCGCCGCGCAGCAGCCAGCCGCGGTGGTCGAGCCGGGCCGTGCCGGCCGGCTGGAGCGCGCCCACCACGAACGCGTCCGGCCCGTCGGACCACAGCTCGGCCTGGCCCTGTTCGGGCAGGTAGGCGCCCATGCGGGCGGCACCGGCGGTCACCGCCGCGCACCACGCCGCCGCGGCGCAGCCGGCGCCGACCAGCGCGAGCGCGTCGAGGAGCTCCAGCACCGCCCCGTCGCAACCGCCCCACCGGGTCGGCACGAGATGCCGCGCGAAACCGGCGGCGACCAACGACTTCACCACGTCCGGATGCAGAACCCGGCGCTCGTCCGCCTCCTCGGCGTGGCGTGCCGCCGTCGATGCGGCTTCGACGGCGCCGGCGCGCAGGAAAGCCGCCGATGCCCCTGCCATCAGGCACCTCCTAAAGGGTCGAACCCCGACCTGCGGGCCTGCGAGAGGTCGGCCGTGACGGGCCCGCTCAGCGTCGTGCGCGCTCCGCGTACTCCTTCGCGTGCGCGAGGGTCGCCGAGCTGTTGGTGCTCAACGCGGTGCGCACGAAGTCCCGGGCGTCCGACACCGTCGCGTCTCCTCCGAGGACCGCGCCGATGCCCGCCTCGTTGATCGCGACCGTGTGCCGTGAGGTCGCCCGCACGCCATCCGCGCCGGGCTCCAGGAGCCACTGCCCCGTGTGCATCGTCATGAGGGCCGGCAGCACGGTCTGCTTGTAGACGATCTTCCGGTGGGGCAGGCACACCCGCACCGATCTGGTGGTGTGCGACGACCCGTCCTTCGAGCGGGTGTCCATCTCCAGAACCTGGATGCCGGCGACGTCCTCCGTCAGCGTGACCCGCGCGACATGCGGCAGGCGGCCCTCCCACAGCTGCGCCTCGTTGAGGAAGTCGTAGACGTCCGCGGCGGCCCCGTTGATCTGCACCGTGTCGTCGATGTCGAGGAGCAGATCGGAGCGGGCCGCGGCCAGCTCCGCGTTCTGCTTCAGCGCCGCCAGCTCCGACCGGCTGTTGCGGTCAACCGCCTGCTCGATCCACTCCAGGGCCGCCGGATCGTCGTTGACGGCCCGGTAGTCGTGCAGGAGACGGACCCGTGACCGGTCCAACGCCAGCGGCTCGATCATCCAGGCGCCGCCCATCGACGCTACCGGCGGCGCGGACACCTCCTGGCGGAACTCCACCCGCAGCCCGATCGGATCCAGCGAGCGCCGTGACGTCCACGTCTTGACCTCGTCGTTCGCGAGGGCCCAGAGCTGGATGCGCTCGGTCCCCCGACCCGTCTCCCGCTGCTCGACGTGCACGGTGGGCGGGAACATCAGCGGCCACCGCGTGACGTCCGCGATGAATCCGTAGATCGTCGTGGCCTCGGCGTCGATCTCCACCTCGTGCTCGACCTCGCGAGCGGCGGTGTTCGTTGTCTGTCCCACTTCTCTCCCTCTCCGGGCCGCGCCGGAACCGGCCGGCGAGCCGGCCCGACAGTCAGAAGTTCCCGAGGCCACCGCAGACGTTGATGGCCTGAGCTGTGATCGACGCGGCCGAGTCCGAGACCAGATAGCCGACCATGCCGGCCACCTCGTCAGGCGTCGAATAGCGGCCGAGCGGGATCTTCGCCTCGAAACGGTCCAGTACCTCCTGCTCGGAGATCTGCCATGCGTCCGCATACCCCTGTCGGAGCCGCTGCGCCATCGGGGTCTCGACATAGCCGGGGCAGACCGCGTTCACCGTGATCCCGTAGCTGTTCACGTCGGTTGGGTGGCGGCCTTGTAGATCTTGTTCGGTGATCGTGTGGCGTTCGCGGGCTGGTGGGTGATGATCGGATAGCGTCCGGGACGTGGAGTCAGGCGGCCGTCCGACGTACGAGGAACTCGTGCGTCTGCTTGCGGACCGGGACGCCACCATCGCCGCCCAGGCGGCCACGATCGCGGAGCAGGCGCGGCTGGTCGAGCGGCTGGTCGGGCAGGTGGAGCAGCTCACCGACAGGGTCCGCGAACTGGACCGCCAACTCGGCAGGGACAGTACGAACTCGTCGTGGCCGTCGTCGTCGGACAGCCCGTATACGAAGAAGAAGGCCAAGCCCCGGTCGTCGCGGACGTCGATGGGCCGGCCGAGGGGTAAGCAGCCCGGCGCGACGGGCGCGACCCGTCAGATGGTCGACGACCCGGACGAGATCCACACGATCGACCCGTCGTTATGCGCGGACTGCGGGTTCCCGCTGGCCGGAGCGGCGAGGCTCACGACGCGGCGCCACCAGATCTTCGACCCGCCGCCCCCGCCGCGCCCGTATGTCATCGAGTACCGGATCGTGACGCGGGTCTGTCCGTGCTGCGCGGCGACGACCGAGGGGCTGACACCCGTCCCGCTGGCGGGCCGGCTTGTCTGGGGCCCGCGGATGCTCGCGCGAGCGGTGTGGCTCGTGTGCGCGCACCACCTCCCGATCCGCCGCGCCGCGGCGGTCCTGACGGTGATGGTCGGCGCGACGGTCTCCGCCGGCTGGGCCGGCGGCGTGCGAGCCCGCGCCGCGCGTCTGTTGGAGAACACCTTCCTCCCGCACGTGCGGGCGTTGATCGCCGCCGCGCCGGTCGCGCACGCCGACGAGACGACCGCCCGCGCCGACGGCGCGCTGCGCTACGTCCACGTCGCCGCCACCGACTACCTGACCGCGCTGCACACCGGTGACCGGACCGCCGAGACGATCGACGCCGGCGGGATCTGGCCGGCGTTCACCGGCGTGCTGATGCGGGACGGCTACCAGGGCTACACCCACCTCACCCGGGCGCTGCACGCCTGGTGCGGCGCGCACACCCTGCGCGACCTGCGGTCCATCCATGACGGCGACCGTGGCGGGCAGGTCTGGGCCGACGCGATGGCGACCACCCTGCTCGACGCCCACCACGCCGCGTGCGACGCCCGCGACGCCGGGGCGAACGCGCTCGCGCCCGAGGCCGTCGCCCTCATCCGCAACCACTACCGCGGCGCGCTCGCCCGCGGCGAGACCGACAACCACGGGGACCGCTCGTCACTCGCCCACGACGCTCGCACACTGATCCGCCGGATGCGCCGCGAGGAGGACATGATCCTCCGCTTCGTCGTCGACCTGACCGTGCCCTTCTCGAACAATCAAGCAGAAAGGGACGTCAGGCCGGTCAAGGTCCAGCAACGCACCTCCGGTGGTTGCTGGCGGACCCTGGCCGGCCTCGTCGACTTCGCGGTCGTGCAGTCCTACCTGTCGACCGCGACCAAGTGGGGCCTCGACACCCTCGACGTTCTCGAACGACTCTTCACGACCGGCCCCTGGCTACCGCCCGCCGCTGAACCCGGCTGACGCGGCCAGCCTGCCATACCGTCAAACGACGAACCCCGTGCGCATCGCGCACGGGGCGCTCCGCCTGCCCTGACGCCGATAAGCGCCAAGCGCACCGCCTACCACCCGAGCTGAACAGCTACGTGATCCCCGTCTTTCCCAGCTCGTTGCCGAGGGCCTTGGTAAAACCGACCACGCCGTGCTTCGACGCCGAGTACGGCGCCCCGAGTACGACGCCCTGTTTTCCGGCGGTGGACGCGATGTTCACGATCCGTCCCCACGGGCGGCCGCGCATGCCGCCGCGGCTGAGCACATCCCGGGTCATGAAGAAGACGCTGTTCAGATTTGTGTTTATAACGTCGAGCCACAGGTCGTCCGTGATGTCTGCGGTGGTTCCCCCGCCGCTTCGGCCCGCGTTGTTCACCAGGATGTCGATCGGTCCCCACCGGTCGGCGACCGTCGTGACGAAGGCCGCGACCTGCGTGGCGGAGCGCACGTCGCAGACGAGCCCGTTGACGTCGAGGCCTTCCCCGCGCAGTTGTTTGACCGTGAGCTCCACGTTCGCGACGTCGCGTGCACAGAGGAAGACCCGGTTGCCGCCACGGGCCAGGGCTCGGGTGACGGCCAGTCCGATCCCGCTGGTGGCTCCGGTGACCACTGCCACCCGTGGCTGGGCGCCCGGCGGCTGGTTTGCTGGCATGGTTCCTCCCTTGGTGGTGGGGCCGGCGCGGCCGCAGCCTGACAGGCCCGACTCGGATCGTGTGGACGCGTGCCGCCGTGGACGCCGTCTCAGAGCAGGCGGTCCGCGTCCGCGCCGCCGCCGACCACGACGCCGCCGCTGCCGACATTGACAAGCTCGAGCAGCTCCCGGGGCGTCCGCGCGCTCGTCGCGGCGTCGTCGGAAAGCTTCACCCCGTACTCGTTGGCAATCCGGGACGTCGTTTCCAGAAGGGCCAGAGAGTCGTATCCGAGGCTTTCGAACGACGTGTCCAGGATGTCGCCGTCGAGATCGATCCCCTCCTCGGCGCCGGCACCCTCGCGAAGAACACGTCGCAGATCATCGATAGTCATTGGCCGGGAATTCATGGTCGCCTCCGCACAGATCGTCGGTCATTCCGGTACCGGGCCGCGGGAGTCGGCTCGGGTGAGGTCGGTGCCACCCGCGCTGTGGACGGAGCGGGCGACCAGCGCCGAGTTGAAGCCGCCGTGCCCCCTGGCGAGCACGAGCGCCGTGCCGACCGGGCCGGGTCGGGGCGTGGTCACCAGGTCGATCCCGTGCTCCGGGTCGACGGTCACGTTCACAGTCGGCGGGATGACGGAGTCCCGCATGGCCAGCAGCGCACCGACCACGTCAAGCGCCCCCGCACCGGAGTACAACCGCCCGGTCATCGTCTTCGGCGCGGTGACCGCGACACCCCGTCGCCCGAACACCCCTCGGATGGCTTCCGCCTCGGCCCGGTCGAGCTCGGGTACCGCGGCCGCGTCGGCAAACACCACGTCGACGTCGGCCGCCGACACCCGCGCGTCCGCCAGGGCCAGCTCGATGGCGCGCGCGAGGCCGGGGACGCGCATGGTGCCGGGCCGTGGGTCGAAGGTGGCCGCGTACCCGGTGATCTCGCCGTAGATACCACTGACGCCCCGATCCCGGGCAGAGCGGGCGTCTTCCAGGACGAGGAGCGCCCCGCCTTCGCCCGGAACGTGCCCGCGGGCCCGCCGGTCGAACGGCACGAACGCGGACACCGGATCGTCATCGGTGCTGAGCCGGCCGCTGGTCAGCTGGGCAACCCAGCCCCAGGGGCAGATCGAGCTGTCCACCCCGCCGGAGACGATCACCCTGGCGCCTCTCCGGATCTGGCGCCTGGCCTGAGCGATTGCGTCCAGACCCCCGGCCTGGTCGCTGACGATCACGCCGCCGGGGCCGCGCAGGCGGTGCCGGATCGATATCTGGCCGGTGTTGACCGCATAGAACCAGGCGAAGGACTGGTAGGCGCTGAGGGTCTGTTGCATTGCGGGATGGCAGGGCATGGTTGACCCTGTCGAGTGTGTGATCAGATCGCGAGGGTGAGCTCGGTGAACGCGGCTGTCAGCCGTGCGTGCGGGTCGGTGTCGGTCCCGAGTTCGTAGTGGCCGCGGCGGATGTTCTGGACCAACGCATGACCTGCGCTGATCGTCTGGGCGGAACGCAGCCGTTTCAGTCCGCGCATCGGGCGGAGCCCGGCTTTCAACCGGCTGTGATCGGATTCGATCCGATTGTTCTCCCGCGCGGCATCCACGTGGCAGGCCTCGGGTACCAACTCGTCAAGGATCCGCGGGTAGACCGGGGCCTTGTCGGTGGTGACCTCGACCGGCCGGCGCCCGTGGGACAGCGCGCTGGTGAAGAACCGGCGTGCCGCAGCCTGATCACGGCGGGTGCTGGCCAGGACGTCGATGACCTGCCCATGCTGGTCAACTGCCCGGTACAGGTACGTCCACCGGCCGGCGACCTTGACGTAGGTCTCGTCGACGAACCACCTGTCCCCAGGACGGTGCCGACACGGCCGGGCCGCGTCCACGAGCAGGGGCGTGAAGCGTTGGACCCACCGATAGATCGTGACGTGATCGACCTCGAGGCTGCGTTCAGCGAGAAGCTCCTCGACGTCCCGGTACGACAGCGCATACCGCAGGTACCACCGCACCGCCAGCACGATCACCTCGGGAGGGAACCGGAACCCAGCGAACTCCGATGGCGGAGCCAGCGGACGGACACGACGTCGACGCATGACTCGATCATGACTGATCGGTGGCCGCGATGGCGGACTTCGCCGATGCAACAGTGCCCGACCTCGACCTGTGCCGCGGCGAACCGTTCGACCAGCTCGCGCAGCCAGCGCAGCTCGCGGGTGGCGTCCGCGACAGTGCCCGGGGTGATGCACACCCGCGGTCCCGCCGCCGGGCGCCGCAACCACTCCGGAGCCAGTCCCCCACCGTTGTACGGCAGGTACCGGATGCGGATACCCAGCCGGCTGCCGACCAGCGGCGCGGCCAGCGCGAGCGGATCATGCACCAAAAGGTCGGGCTCCCAGTCCCTGCAGAGATCGACGACCCCGTCGGCCATCCCTGCCGCGACCGCCGCGAACCAGGTGGTCGCCTGGACGAGGCGGGGACCAGGCCGCGCACTCGGGTCGGATGGCGGCGCGGCAGGCTGGATCAGGCCGGGAGGCGGACTGGGACCGACCGGCGAGACCGACAGGCCGCACGCCGCGAAGTCGGGAGCGACCGCGACCCGCACCTCATGGCCGGCGAGCTGTATCGCCCATGCGGTGGGCACCATCGGAAGAAGATGCCTGGAAAGCGGGCATGACACGAAAAGGATACGCACGTCGTCCCCTCTGATTCGCGCGCTGACGCGGTGTCAGCCCGCGCACTCGTCGTCCGGCGACGTCCGTTTATCCGGCGGCGTCCGCCACGTGTTGCCCAGCCTGGTCCAGGATCAGCCGGACCTTTGAGCCGAGCTCGGTGCGGATGAACGAACGGGCCTGCTCCAGGCTGGTGCTCGCGCCGAGGAGCTCCGCGATCCCAGGGCCGTTGATCACCACGGTCTGGATCGAGCGGACCACAGTGTGATCGCCGCCGTCCTCGATGTCCCACCGCACGTGATGGCTGCTGGCCAGTGGCGGCAGTCGTAGCTGCTTGTAGACGATCCCGCGGGGTGGTCGGCCCACCCGCGCGGTCCGTGTCGTCAGCACACCACCCCGGCGCTCCGCGGTGTCGATCTCCACGAGCTGGACGTCCGGCTCGTCCTGCTGGACGTCCACCCGCGTCACGTGGGGCAGCCGGTCGGGCCACCGGTCGACCGCATACAGGAAGTCGTAGACACGATCGGCCGGCCCGTCAACACGCACGTCGTCGTGCAGCGTAAGCAGGAAGTCGGGTGCACTCACCGCCCGCTCCGCGGCGGCCCGCACCGCGGCCGTCTCCGCCTCGGCCACCACGTCGACCTGCCGGACCACCGCACCGATGTCCGCCGATACGCCCGCCGTCACGCGCAGCTCATGCGCCAGCCTGAGCAGGCATTCCCCGTCGGAAACCGGGACGACGGTCCAGGCACGCTCCATCGACTCCAGCGGCGGCGGTGGCTGCTCCACGCGGAACCAGATCCGTAGATCCTCCTGCTGACACCGACGGAACGCGACCCAGCGCTCGACCCGGGTGCCGGATGTGGTCCACATCCCCACCCGTTCAAGTTCGCCGTCCGTTCCCAGCCTCTCGGCGTGAACAAACGGGGCGAAGATGCTCGGCCAGTGCTCGAGCCCGGCCAGCAGCCGGTAGACGAAACCGGCTGGAGCGCCCACCCGAATCTCGTGTTCCCTGCGCAGGAATGGGGCCAGCGTCATCGGAGACGATCCCTTCGGTGGAGACGGTGCGGAGCGAGCGGACAGCGGCGGCCCGGACAGGGCGGACTGGGCAGACCGGCAGGGTCAGGCCAGCCAGAGTGTTGCGTGAGCCGATCCGTCGGCCGCGGTGGAGGACCCCGCGACCGCGCCTCGGTCGTTCACGCCGTACGCCTCCGCCGGCCCGGCGGTGGCGGTCGGCAGCCGGGTGACCTGGCCGCTCGGACTCCACGCCACCGCGCTGCGGGTGCCGTCGCTCGCGCTTAAGAAGCCGATGACGATCCCCCGCTCGTTGACGCCATAGGCACCGGCACCGGTGTCGCCGGGCAGCGGCGGCAGCTCGGTGATCCCACCGGCGTGGTCCCAGCGGACCGCGTGCGACCTCGCACCCGTGGTGGCGAGACCGACGATGATGCCGGTGTCGCTGACGGCGCTCGCCTCACTGGAGTCGCTGCCCGGCAGGTCGGCGAGTCTGGAGACGGTTCCGTCAGGGTTCCACCGGACGGCCCGCGCAACGCCGGCTGCAGTCTTCGAATAGCCGACGATCACACCCCTGTTGTTGATCCATCCCGCGGAGCTGGCGGTATCCCCCGGTAGCTGGGGCAGGGCCACGGGCGTGCTGGCCGAGGTCCACCGCAGCGCGTGGTACAACCGGTCCGGCCCACTCCAGAAGCCGATGACCGTGCCCTGGTTGTTGACCGCATAGGCCCGGCTCAGAATGCTCCCGGCAGGCGTCGTCAGCGCGGTGATCTGGCCAGCCGCGTCCCATTCCACCGGATGGGTGGGGCCACCGGGAATCAGGGAGGCGCCAACCGTCACGGTGCCAGCGTCGTTGATGGTGAAGGCGACGCTCGCCTCGTCCCCGGGCAGGGTGCCGAGGTCGGTCGGTACACCCAGGCTGTTCCACCGGACGGCGTGGTTGCGGCCGCTGGCACTCGCCGAGTAGCCGACGACGACCGCGCTGTTGTTCACGTCGTAGGCGCCGCTGCTGCTGCCGCCGGGCAGGGTACCGAGGTCGATCACCGACCCGCCGGTGCCGGCCGACGAGGGTCCGGCGCTGACCAGCGGGAGGGCCAGCGCCACCACCGCAGCACCGATCGCGCGAAAACCGCGGACGCGGCGGGTTCGCCGTCGCCGCGTCGTCCCGGCAACTCGGGGTGACGTGCTTGTTCCGGTCATGCGCTTCCTTTCACAAGGGAATGACAACGGCGCCTGCCGACGTGGTGCGCAGCGGCGCGCGGAACGGTTCGCGCCTGCCCGCACAGCATTCGCGCGTGGCGGTCCTTCGTCGGCGGTGGCGGAGCGGGGCGCCGGAAGCCTCGGGCCTGCTTTGCGTGAGCCGTTGCCGGACGGTGTGCGTCAGGTTTCCCCGGCCGGCGGGAGTTCTTCGGCGGCCGGGTGATGATCCTCCAGGGATCGTCGCGGTCTCCTTGTCTCGGCGGGGCGCCGGACTCCGCGTGCGGGACCTGGACCGCAACGCGCCGTGCCTCGCGGAAAAGATCTCAGATCGCTCTCGAGCGTCACCAGCGCCGCGCTCCGGAGTCGACCGAGGCCCGTTCGCGGCCTGGTCGAGATGCGCTGGAGATCCACTCGGCACCTGCTGGAGGTCCCGTCGAGGCAGCTGGGGTGAGTCGGTCCGGTCCTGGTGTCCGGCACCGGGCGCCCCGGGGGCGAGGCTGTCGGCAGCGCCGTCCCGTGGCCCTCGCGGCGCGACGACCCGGCACCCAGCAGCTTGCGGAGTGATTCACTCCGTTATAAGATCTCCAAATCGGAGTGAATCGCTCCGATTGACGAAGAGGGCGGGATTGTGCGCGCTGTGGTGATGGACCGGTTCGGCGGCCCGGAAGTACTCACGGTCCGCGACGTCGCGGATCCGGTTCCAGGACGCGGCCAGGTGCTGGTAGCGGTCGAGTACGCCGGCATCACCTTCGTCGAGACGCAGGTCAGGGCTGGCCGTGGCCCTGCGCTGCGAAACCCTCCGCCGCTGCCCCGGGTCCCGGGTAACGGCGTCGGCGGACAGGTCGTCGCCGTCGGAGCGGACGTCGACCCGGCCCTCGCCGGAGTGGTGGTCGTCACGACGACGGGAGGCACCGGCGGCTACGCCGAGCTCGCCGTCGCGGATGCGGACGACCTGATCCCGGTGCCCTCCACCGTCCCGGTGCGGGACGCGGTGGCGCTGCTGGCGGACGGCCGCACCGCGGTCCTCCTGCATGGCCAGGCGGAGGTGAAGCCCGCCGAGTCGGTGCTGGTCGAGGCAGCCGGCGGCGGCCTCGGCAGTCTGCTGGTCCAGCTCTCGGCGGCCGCCGGCGCCACGGTGATCGGTGCCGCGCGCGGCACCGCCAAACGTGAGCTGGTGATGTCCCTGGGCGCGGCGGCCTACGTCGACTACTCCCGGCCGGGCTGGACGTTGGAGGTCGTCGAGGCCACCCGCGGGACGGGTGTCGACCTGGTCTACGACGGTGTCGGGGGTGACATCGGCGCCCACGCCCTGACCACCCTGCGGGCCGGCGGACGGATCAGCATCCACGGAATGGCCAGTGGCAGCTGGACCGAGCCGCCCGCCGGCGTGACGGTGATCAGCGGTGATACGCCGACACCGGAGCAGATGCGTGCGCTCGCCGCGGAGGCGCTCGCGCAGGCGGCGGCCGGCAGGCTACGCCCGATCATCGGTCAGACCTACCCGCTGGGCGAGGCGGCCGCAGCCCACCAGGCGATCGAGGACCGGGAGACGGCCGGCAAGACCCTGCTGGTCCCATGACCCGGCCCGAGGCCCACTCCGGCTCCGCGGATGGACCGAACCCGTCGAACGATCTGGAGCAGGCCGGTCCGAGTCTCGTGCCGCTGGCCACGACCCTGATCGTCGGGGCGTTCGCGGCCCTGCTCGACACCACTGTCGTGGCGGTCGCGATCGACACGCTGGGGCGCGACCTGCAAGCGGACATCACGGTGATCCAGTGGGTCACGACGTCCTACCTGCTGGCGATGGCTGCCGTCATCCCGGTGGTCGGCTGGCTGGTCGACCGGTTCGGCGCCCGCGCGATCTGGTCGGGTGCCCTCGGGCTGTTCCTGGCCGGATCGGTGCTGTCAGGCCTGGCCTGGTCCGCTGGCGCGCTAATCGCCTTCCGGGTGCTGCAGGGCCTGGGTGGCGGCATGATCCTTCCGCTGACCCAGCTGGTACTCGCCCGGGCCGCCGGCCCGCAGCACTTCGGGCGGGTCATGGGCGTCGTCGGCCTGGTCGGCCAACTGGCGCCGATCTCCGGCCCGGTGCTGGGCGGCCTGCTGATCGACACCTGGGGCTGGCGGTGGATCTTCTTCGTCAACGTGCCGATCGTCGTGGTCTCGCTGCTCATGACAACACGGTGGTTCCCCCGCGAAGACCCGCGCACGGAGCGTTCCCTGGACGTGGTGGGCCTGGTCCTGCTGCCCACCGGCATCGTGGCGATGATCTACGCGCTGTCGAACGTCGAGTCCGGAAGCACGGTGGTGTCCGCACAGGTGCTCGTCGCCGCGCTGGTCGGCGTCGCGCTGCTGGCCGCCTTCGTCCTGCGGCCGACGACACCAGGCCGGCCGTCGCTCATCGATCTACGCCTGTTCGGCGACCGTTCCTTCCGCGGCGGCTCGGTGATGCTGTTCGTCTTCGGCGTGACGAGCTGGGGCCCGATGTTCGTGCTCCCCCTCTACTACCAGCAACTGCGGGGGCTGTCCGCACTTGACGCCGGGTTCGCCCTCGCACCGCAGAGCGTCGGCCTGGGGCTTGCGTACCTCGCAACCGGCCGGTACGCCGACCGGCTCGCGCCACGCCCGCTCGTGGCAGGGGGTCTGGTGGTCGCGAGCGCGGGCACTCTGCCGTTCGTCTTCGCCACCGCCGACAGCAACCTGACCCTGCTTGGCATCTCGCTGTTTGTCCGCGGGATCGGGTTCGGGGCCGCGAGCCTGCCTGCCAGCGCCGCCGTGTACCGGACGCTACGAACGGCTGACATTCCGGGCGCGACCAGCGCGAGCAACGTCATCCAGCGCGTCGGCGCGGCGACCGGCACGGCCGTGATGGCTCTCATTCTCCAGGCGGACGGGTTCACCCCTGCACTCACCTGGATGTTCGTCCTCACCTCGGGCGCGCTCGCCGGGACCGTGTTTCTGCCAGGGCAGAAGCCGGCACCGGCGCCGCGGGACACGGTGCCCACGACGACGGCCACCGGCGCCCAGTAGGTGCGAGCAGGGCATCGGCGGCCCTCGCGGTGTCGCCGGTACTGACGATGTCCGCTGGCCGAGGGAAGTCAGCGGGTCACGGGGCGTCGGAGCGTCTCGTCAAAATCGAGAGAGGGGTCGACACACTCATGATCAACGTTGCGATCGTGATCGGCAGCACGCGCCCGGGGCGGCGCGCAGGGCTCCGGCACGTTCGCGTTATGACCGGCTCGTCCGCGCGCCGACGGGACGGCCTGGATGTCCGTATCGTCAGGGAAAGCCGTGCAGGTCGAGCGCGGCGGTGGCGGTCTTGCAGGCCCGGCGCCCGGCCGGAACGTAGCGGTGGCCCGCGGCGCGGACCGCGTGCGCGACAGTGGCGCGGAAGATCGCGAGGTTGGCCGGGCCGCGGCGGGTCCGGCTCCGGCTCGCGTCCTCACCGAAAGTGACGTCACGGACGTGGTGCTGACGGTTCTCGATGATCCACTGGCCGCGGGCGGCGTCGGCGAGGAACCCGGCCGAGGCCTGCTCGAAGGCCAGATCCGTGATGCCGTAGACCGTCTCCCGGCTGGGTTTCCTGCCCTTCTCCCGGCGCCAGCGCTGGATCCGGACGGCCTGGCGGGCGTGCGGGAACTCGGCGTGCTCGACGGTCGCGGCCTTCAGCGTGCGGGTCTCGTCACGGCCGTGGCCATGGTCGTGGGTGGTGTCGGCGACCGGGACGTCCGCCCACGGCAACGCGGCCAGGAACGCGCGCAGCGTTGGCTGGTTGCCCTTCACGACCGCAAGGTAATGGGCCTTCTTGTCGGTGACCAGCCAGTCGAGATGGTCGCGCACGGTATGCAGAGCGTCGAAGGTCAACAGGTCGCAGGCAAGGTCGAGGGGCTCGAGGACAGGGCGGAACGCCTTCGTCTCATTGCTCTTCGAGTCCACCTCGTGCTGGTTGACCAGCCGGCCGGTCGCCTGGTCGGCGACCCCGACCAGTTGGACCTGCCGCCCGTCGGCGCGCTTCGCGCCGCGGCTGGTCTTCCCATCCAGTGCGTAGACCGCCCGCACCGCTTCTCCCGCCGCCTCGGGTGACGCCGGCTTCGGCGGGGCCGGGTCGGCCAGCGGCGGATCGAGCAGTGCGCGGGCGAGCCGCGCGTCGTCGGTGTCGTTGAGGAACCGGCGGATCGTCGACTCGCTCGGCAGCCGGTAGCCGTCAAACGGGTCGTACGGCAGCCGCAGCCGGCGCCGTTCCTCCTCCGTGGTGCCGGCGAGCCATTCGATCACGGCGGTGACCCGGTCATGGCCCGCCGCGGTCAGCGCGCACAGCCACACCGCCGCCAGCACCGCCAGCGGGTAGACCCGCCCACGTCGGCCCCGGTGCTCGCCCATCGCGTGCAGCCGCTGCCAGATTCCCTCACGCGACACCGCGCCGGCTCCCACCACACCGGCCGCGTCACGCGACAATGCCCCCACAGGCACGTGCGCTCCCGGACCACGAAGACGTTAGACACCTCCGTGATCTACAGGCGCCGTGCCTGTCTTCTTCTCAGCGACGCGTGACCTGGCCGTGTCCGCCCGCCGACCCCCGCGCCCGCCCGATCAGGGCATACCGGGACCCCACCAGCCAACTCCGGGCGGACCGGGACCTCAGCTGACAGAACCGGCCAGGGCACCGCCCAGCAGGCCAGAACAACGAACACCTGGATCGATCACGCGATCAGCGCCACCCAGGACGCACGGCCACGATCACACCAAAGCGCGAACGTGCCGGAGCCCTGGGGCGGCGCGGCGAGGCCGTCGCGCGCTGGGTTCACGACATCGCGGTCAAGCGGGCAGACGCCCGTTTCGGGCTACTCGACCTCAGGGATTTCAACCTGCCGCATCTCGACGAGGAGATGCCGCCGGCGATGGGCCAGTACCAGCATCCGCACACGAAGGCGTGGGCCGAGGCAGTGGCGGCGTTCGACGCGTACGCAAGTAGTACGTCGTAGCAACGCCTGATCTGCACGTTCATCCCGCTTGCACCTGCAAGCAGGCTTCCGCGTCAGCCTGGGGCGAGGGAGACGTGTGCCTTTTCTCCACCGGAGAACAGTGATCTGCACCACAAAAGGTGGGTGGGGTGCGCCGTCTCCTTGCCGGGCGGCCAGCGTCGCGCGGGGCCGCGCTCCGGTCCGGCTCGTCCTGGCCGTCCCGGCGGGCGTTCCGCTCCGGGAAGCGGGGCCAACGCGGACGGCGGTCGTATTCTTTACTACTCCCCGGAAAACCTGGCCCACGCTCGCAGGAAATAGACGTGACTGTTTCTCGTGAAACATTCCGGCTCGTACGAAATGCCGGCATGGCGTGGATCGACGGGGTATTATGGGCGGTGGAAGGTAAGTGAATAGGGCGGCCCGGAGTGGTGTTACCAGCACCATCCCCGGGCCTTGATCCCAAATCCTGCTACGAACAGGAGTGTGGAACCCATGGCCATGGTGCCATATGGGCCGGCCGGTGCCGGTAGCCGGTCGGTGACGAGTGTGGATCTCCAGGTGCATCCGGCGGAGTCGGCGGATGTGCATCTTCCGATGCCGGGACCTCGGTTCTCGGTGATGCGTCCGACCCTGCTGCTTCCGGCCGGGGTGCGGGTGAGCGTGGCCAGTGACATGCCGTACGACGTGGCGGCGCGCTGGTGGGACTCGCTGACGGTCGCGGGGTCGGCGGCGAGCCAGTGGTACACCGCCCAGGTCAACGGCTGGCCCGGTGGCAAGGATCGTCGGGACGGGGGCCGGTGATGGCGGGCTCGCTGCGGGCGTTGCACTTCATCCGCCAGGATGCCGGCAGCTACGGCGACCTGGCAGACCAGCGGGCGGTGTTCGCGGTGGCATGTACGGCGCGCGGCTGGCAGGCCGGAGGTGCGGTCCGTCAGATCGGGTCGGGTCCGCACGCCTGGTCGGCGGTCGTCCGGCTCGTCGGGTCGGGGGCGTACGGCGTGGTCGTGGTCGACACGGTGGAACGGCTCGCGGCCACCGAAACCGGGCGGATGGCGGTCCTGGGCCTGCTGCGCCGGACGGGGGTGCGGCTGCTGGTCGCACGCGAACCCCTCGACACCGGCGATGCGATCGGCCGTGCCCTCGCCGATTCCCTGCTCGACCCGGAGGAACAGCGGACACCGCTCGCGGCATGACCTGACCCACGGCTGATCAAACCCGGGTTCGGGGGCTTCCACGCCACCCGACCCGGGTTTTGATCTTTCACAGAGTTCGGGCTGAGCTGATCTCCTCCGTCGGTCGGGCGGCGTAGCCCTACCCCGGGTTCTCCTGGCCGGGCAAGGGCGCCGACGGCCCGTACCATGCTGGGTGCGGTGCGTCCCTTGCGCGGGTGGGAGGTTCCGGGGTAGCCCTTCAGGGGTCCGGGCGGCGGAGGCGATCAGCGGACGTACGCGGCCTCTCCCCCTCCTCCAGAGTGAGGGCCGGGGTTTGGGGCGGAGCCCCAACAACCAGCAGCGGCACCGTCCTCGCGGACGTCGCGCGGCTCCTGGAGCACCGGCGTGGACCAGCGGCATCAGCATCGCCGATCGTCACGGTCGTCACGGACCCTCTGGCGGGGGGCCTGACGCTCCGACACGCCGACGGGCCGACGCGCCCACGGGGCGACGCTCCGGCCGGGGTGCCGACCGGAGGGAGGCGGGGCCCCGGCCGGGTGCGGCGATCCCGTAGGCGCGGCGCGCACGGGGCGACGCGCGGCGCGTGCGGCAGGCCCCCCGCGGCGGCCGAAGGCCGCCCTTGAGGCGGTACAGAACATTGGCGACGATCTTTTGGCATTGGCGGATGCGGGTTAGCGGCCTGGGTTAGGTGAACCACTCCATCGGTAGGGCGCTGGGCACATCTACGGCTTGATGCCCACAAATGTAGCCAGGTCGGCTAGACCGGTCTTTCGGGCTCTTCGGACGCTCGTAGCGTCTAGTAGGTCGCGTATTAGTCTGCTGGCTAGGCGCTGCTCCCGTAGCCATTCCGGGGTGAGAGTGTAGACATCTTGAACTGTCTGAATGGCACTCGCGTAGTCTCTTGTGGCCGTTTGTGCCTCGGCCACAGCGAGAAGGTGACGTGTCCAGTTGCTCAGTGGCATGTTCTCAGTCCGACGGACCCTCCGGGCCAGAGTCAATGCACGGGGCGCATCGCCTTGCGTCATGGCATTTTCGACCTCGATTGCGTCGACTTGACTCGGTCCGAACGCCGCCCAGTACTTAGCGTAGTCCATTTTTCCGTCGGCTACACGCGCGGCTGAGCTACGGGCATACGAAAGTAGGTCTTTCGCTGTTTCCGGACGGTTGTTCCGAGCTGCGGCGGCAGAGGCGCCGGTCAGCAGTCTCCCCCATACTGCAAGGTGTTCGGGGGTTGCTGACATGATGCTTGGCTCGATCTCGGTGGCCATGTCGACGGCCACCTTTTCGGCATCGTCGAATCGGCCTTGGCGGATGAATGCCCACCGGTAGTACACCACTCCGCTTGCACGGAGAATCGGGTCTCCGGCTTGCTCCGCCGCTTCCATGCTCCGGCGTATGGCCTCGCAAGCCAAGTCCTCCCCGCTAAGCTGGATGAGAATCGAGGCAGCCATAATGTAGGCGTGCGCCAGCAGGCGATATATACTCTTCTGGTCCTCCTCCTGGTGTATGCCCGTGGCGGCAGTGATGTCCTCGATCAGTTCTGGAGCGGTCCGAACGGCCTGCGGATACCGCGCATAATGGTAGTCCTGGGTCAGCGCCACCAGACGTTGCCGCAACGGTTGGAGCGATAGGGCCGGTTCGTCGGTTTGCCCGCTGGAAGGTCCAGGGAGCAACAGTTTCCGAAGCGGTATGAAGGCCTCATTATCGCTCACCGTCTCCTCCTGCTCCACCTCAAAGAACGTAGCGGTAGGAACGTCCAAGGCCCTAGCAAGGCTGTGCAACGTAGAGATGCGTATGCCGTCACGCTGGCCCTGCTCCAGCTTCGTAACCAGGTCGGTAGACACGCCTGCACGCTCGGCAAGCTCGGTCTGTGTCATCGAACGGCGTACACGTACTTGAGCGACCCGGTCGCCCAGAGCCCGGATCTCCGTCACGCCGTGACTCCTCCCTAGGACGCTGCGTCCTACCTTTCACGTTCCGTAGCTCAATCCTACGTCTTCCCGTCGGTTCATCTGGTCCGCTCTTGCCGGAAGGATCACAGCAAGACATCCGGAGTTAGGACGAGCGCCGGGAGCAGACCGACGGGTCTCCCTGGCTTCGGATGCTGCGGCGGTCTCGGGTGGGGCTTCGTCAGGGCCACACCCCCTGTGCTCTGCCCGGGCTGCTGTGCCGTGATGACGTCGAAGGGGGAGCCGTGGGCCGCTGGGAGGACGAGCATTTTGCCCGGTTGGAGTGTGAGGTGCCGGTGCGGGGGCGGGATCGTCTGGCCTGGTGGCGGACGGCGCGGGCTGGCCTGGGGGCGGTGGAGGTGGCCGCGGTGCCGGTCGGCGTGCTCGGGCTGCTCGACACCCCGGGGATAGCGGTGCGGCATGGCCGGCTGCCGGTGACGGGAGCGGGGTTGCTGTTCGAAGCCGGGGAGTGGGCGCTGTTCCTGGCCGGGGTGGGTCGCGGTGAGTTCGGGTTCGCCCGGTTGGCGACGTTGACGGTTCCCCCGTTGCCGGTTCCCCCGGCTGCCGGTGCGGGGGCCGGTGATGGGTGAGCGTGCCCGCGTCGGGGATGGGACGGGGTCGGGCTGGTCGGAGGCGTGGTCACGGATCCTGGCCAGCACGGGGGCGGATCAGGCGGCCACGGTGTGGGTGGTGGCGGTGGTCGACGGGCCGGAGCGGGACGTGGACGGGGTGGTGGGCTACTTCGCCACCCCCCGGGACGCGGACCGGCATGCCCGTGCCCACGGATACGGGGAGTGGCTGGTGGTGCCGGCGCTGGTGCTGCACCGGCCGGATGATCCGGTGGTGATCCTGTGACCGGATGGCCGTTGCTGGTCCTGGACGGCGACGGCGTACTGATCACCAGCTTTCCGCGGGCGGAGTTCGACCGGGCGCACCGGTGGGCGCATGCCCGGGCCGGGGAACCGGTGGTGGAACTGCCCATTCTGGTGGAAGACCTGCTGGTACGGGTGACGTGGACGATCGGGCGGACCTCGTGCACGGCGACCCGCTGGGGGGTGCTGCCGGACGGGCCGGCACCACGGCTGGGCTGTCTGCTCCACGGTGGCGCCCGGTCGGGACGGGAGACACGGTGACCCGGCTGTGGGAGGTGCAGGCCGGCAACGTTCCGGACGTGGAGCTCCCCGGTGGCGACGGGCTGCTTCTGGCCGGGCCGGTGCTGGACGTGGACTGTAACCGCGCTGTGCAGGTGAGGGTCCGGCCGGTGGAGGACGGGCCGTTGCTGCCCGCGGCGGTGGCGGCCACGGCACAGGACGGGGTGGCCACGGTGACGGCGCACCCCCGGACCTGCCCGCCGGGGAACACCCGGCTGGCGTTTCTGCTCGGCCGGTACATCCACGGGGACCGGGTGGCGGCCGGGGTGGACATGCCGGTGGTCACGGTCGGCTGTGCGCTGCGACCCGAAGAGTTCGGGGGGGTCGGCATCATGCCGGTGTCGCATCGGGTTCGCCTGCTGGACGGCGGTGGCCGGTGGGTGGAACACACGATGTGGGAAGTGATGTCCCTGCCCCGGTACGCGGCCTTGGCCAGAGAGAACCGGCTATGAGCCCAGACGCGAGGAACGGCGATCCGCCAGGCCGGATGTGGACGATCAAGCAGGACAGGATTCCCCGGTGGGGCCGCTATCTCGGCGGCCGGACGGGCGACGGGTTTCTCATCGCCCGGCCGGTCCGTAGCTCTGCGGCGGGCAGCCGGCTGCGCATGGCGTTCTACCCGGCGGGATTGAAGCCGCTGGCGATGGAAGCGCTCGGGGCTGCGATCGCGGCGCCGGATGTGCGGGGCACGGTGACCATCCATACCCGGGGGTGTGCGGTAGAGGCCACGGGGTTGGCGGTGGTGACCGGTCTGCGGCTACGGGCACAGCACCCCAAGGATGATCTTGGGGTGATCACGATGGGGGGTGAGGTTCCCGACCGGTACGACGGGATGCCGGGCGAGTGGGTGCCGCATCGGGTCCGGGTGGTGGGCACGGAGGGCCGGGCGCGGCTGCGCACCGGGTGGGAACTCGTCCCCACCCGGAAGATCCGGGATCTTGCCGCCCGGGTGCGAAGGGACGGCATCCGCCTGTGAGCCCGTGACGGGTAGAGGTCCGCCTGCCTGTCACTGCGGGGAGGACCCTGCCCTGCCCCCAACCACCGGGCGGGGTCCTCCCATCCTTCAAGCGACCCCGGGCCGCGCGCCGTCGTCCCCAACTGCCGCCGGTCCGGGGTCTTTCCCCGCCCCGATCGGGAACATGTGTTCGATCCTGGTCGTTGGGACGGGTGGATGATCCGAGATGTTCCTTCGCCGGACCCGGGATGCGTCGCTTTGGTGCCGCGTGGTGTCGCCATCCCGACGACGGCGAAACCGACGATCATCTACCGTGGATTGTTGTCCATCCGATGTGATTGGTTCTGGTTTCCGGGGCTGGGGGTCGGGGCAGAATACGGTTAACCAGTGTACGAGATGGTTGAAAGTATACTTTCCCATCTGACGAGTAGTTACGCCACTTTTCGGGCCGCCCTTAGGCTGCTGGCTGCTTGGGTTAACAAGGTCCGCGGCGTCTTCGTATGTGCCATGCTGGCGCGTGGCTGAAGACTGCCGCTGCCCTTCTACGGAAGGGTGAGGACCAACCGCAGGAGTTCTGTAGTCGGGTGGCGGCGGTCTTTGTTCGACGGCTGATTGCTGTCGTGGGTCACGTGCCGGTTTTCTCCGTTGCTGTCGCGTGGCTGGCCGTCCCGGCGGGGTGTGGGGATGGCGGGCTGTGCGCTTTCGGAAGAAAGCGGGCTTCCCGTGAACCAGGAAACTCTTCCTCTGCCAGCGCCGTCCGCGAAGGTCGCCGGTGGCTGTTCCCGGCCGATCCGTCTCAAGGGCCATACGGATCATGTGGATGTCGGTACGGGTGAGATCCGCCGGGCGTTCACCAGCGCGGATCAACCGGGCGGGGTGTTGCATGTGCGGTGCAACAACCGGCGGGAGAGCGCGTGCCCTGCCTGCTCGGCGGTGTACAAGCGCGACGCCCGGCGGCTGGTCCTGGCCGGGCTTGCCGGTGGCAAGGGCGTGCCGGAGACGGTGACCGGGCATCCGGCCTGGTTCGTCACGCTGACCGCGCCGTCGTTCGGTCCGGTGCACTCGCGGCGCCAACACGGCGGGAAAACAGGTCCGGTCCGGGCGTGTCATCCCCGGCGGGGGCTGTGCCCGCATGGGAAACCGGCGGGTTGCCATGAGCGGCACCGCGAGGATGATTCCCGGCTCGGCTCGCCGCTGTGTCCGGACTGCTATGCCTACGGCCGGTCGGTGGTCTGGAACGCGCTGGTGCCCCGGTTGTGGAAGGCCACGCGGGACGCGGCGGAATCGGCGGTGGCGGCGGCGGCCGGGTTGACGGTGGCGGGGCTGCGCCGGGCGGCGCGGCTGTCGTTCGTCAAGGTCGCGGAGATGCAGGCACGGGGAGTGGTGCATCTGCATGTGGTGGTCCGGGTGGACGGTCCGGACGGTCCCGGCTCGGCTCCTCCGGGGTGGGCGGCTGGTGAACTGGTCGCGGACGCGCTGCGGGGCGTGGTCGGGTCGGTGGCGGTCCCTGCTCCCGACCCGGACGCGAGCACCCTCGACACCGGCACCGTTGCCGAGGACGGGTGGGCGGTGCGCTGGGGTGTGCAGGTCGATATCCGGCGTATCGCGCTCGACGGGCCCACCGATGTCGGGCGGGTCAGCAACTACCTGGCGAAGTACATCACGAAGTCGGCGGCGGCCGGCGGGGCGTTGGATCATCCGGTGCGGTCGCTGGCGGCGCTGGGCCGGCTGGTCCTGGCCCCGCATGCGCGCCGGTTGGTGGAGACCTGCTGGCGGCTCGGCCAGGATGCGGCGTTCACCGTGGCGTTGGATGCGGCGCTCGGCCGTGACTCCGGCGATGTCCCTCGGCTGCTGCGGTGGGCACACCAAATGGGGTTTGGTGGTCACTGGCTGTCAAAATCGCGGGCGTACTCGACGACGTTCACCGCGTTGCGGACGGTACGGCGGGTGTGGTCGCGCACGATCGGCGCGGCGATGGCGGGGCGGCTGCCGACCGATGCGTTCGGCCGGGTCGACGGAGACGAGAACACGATCGTGCTCGGCACCTGGACCTATACCGGCCGTGGGCTGTATCTCGGGACCGGGTACGGTGCTGACCCGCCCGGCCTTCCGCCGTCTCGGGCGGCTGGTAGCCCGGTGGGCACCTGGCGGGCCGGACGATGAGCACCGGAGGTTCTGTTCAGCCGTCGCTGTTCGATGACCTCGACGATGCCGATTCGGGCGCGGTGGTGGTGGGTGGGCTGGTGGCTGGCCAGATGATGAGCACCGTAGGTTCCGATGTTCCTTCATCGGTGGTGGTGGCCACGATTCCGGCGGATACCGGGAAGACGGGACGCGCGGCGGTGTGGGTGGGTGGGCGGGCCGCCCGTCGACCGGCGTCGGCGCGGGGCGCTCGGCGTGGTCTCGGGGTGGATGCGGGGGCGGCCGGTGAGCGTGGGACGGGTGGGGATCCTGGGCCTGGTCGGCAGCGTGGCCGGTCGGCGGGGCGTTCTGCCGCTGCCTCGTCGGCCGGTGAGCCTGCCGTGTCAGACGTGGACGGTGAGGCGGCGGCGGACGCGCGGTGGATCGCCGCTCAGCTCACGCGGGCGCCGGAACCCTCGGCGTTGATGGCGGCGGCGATCGTGACCGCGCTCGCGCCGAAACCCACGCGGAACGGCGGTGGCTAGGCAGGGCTGGGATTGCGCCACTGGGGGTCCAACCGGTCACGCAACGGAAGATCCTTCCCGGGGATCGCGATGATCCGTTCAATGATCGTCGATAGGACGCGGCGTTTCTCCGTCAGGGTGCCGTTACGCCATAGCCGTAGTGCCTCCTGGCCGTCCAGGACGGTCACGAGACGCGCCCGGCGGGCCAACTCGGCGTCGATCTCCCGTAGCCGGGCCTCGATCTGGGCTTCGACCTGGCCACCCAACCGCAGACTGATCTCTTTGGCCGTGATGGCGCGGGGGAGGTCGGCAAGCTCCTGTTCCTTCTCGGTCCGTTCGGCCTTCAACTCCTCGGCGTCGGCGACCTCACCCGCCTTCTCCCAGTCCCGGCGCACAAGGTAGGCGTCAACCAGGCGGGTCATCAGGTCGTCGGCATCGGCGGCGTTGATGTGGAACGACTGGTCACACTCGACATGCTCACGGCTCTTACCGAGACGATGCCGCCACAGCGCGTACGCGCGGGGAGAGTTCCTGATCAATGATCGCTTGCACTTGTGGCACACATAGTAGCCGGCGAACACGTGTTTGACGGCCGTTCCGGTGCCTTTGCGGGTTTTCACGGCTTCCAACGCCGCACAGGTCTCCCGCCACTCCTCCTCCGTGAGGATGGCAGGGAAGTTCGCCATCGGACCGACCACGGTCCACCCGCGGTGGACGTTTCCCGTTGCGAACAGTCCAGCGATGCGCGGGTTACGCAGCATCGCTGTCAGACTGGCCCGTGTCAGGGTGCCGGTCTTCATGGTGTCGTCGGGCCTGGTCCGCCGGTGCGGAATGCGTAGACCACGGTCATAGAAGTCGTCCGCGACCTTGAGTACGGCTTCACCTTCCCGGATCCGCTGCGATGCCTCGCGTAGCCAACGGGCCTGCTCCTCGTTGACCGACCACTCGGTCACGATCTTCTTGCCCTTCCGGCTGATCGTCTGAGACCAGCCGAAGCCGACCGGGCCACCAAGGAACTCCCGGGCCTCCCGCTTGGCATCCAACTTCCGCTTTACCAGCTCCGACTTCAGCCCGGAATCGCTGACCGACTTCCCGACCGCGCCATGCCAGGCATCGCGGTCCCGCTGCCTGCGGAAGTCGTAGGTCGTGGCCTTCTCACCATCAGTGACGATTAGTCGGCCGCTGACCCGCTGCATGATCTTGCCGAACTCCGCGCCGACCACTGGGTCACGGGTAATCCGGCTCTCCTCCCACGCCACCACGACCCGGTGCTTCCCCGTTCGTAGCGTCGTAAGGAATCCTTCGAACTCCGGCCGGACCACATCCTCACGCCAGGCGGAAATCCCGTCATCGGCCCACGCCCGGGCTATCCAGTACTCACCCGTCAGCCGCGCGTAACGCTGACCTCGGGCGAACTGGTCCGGGATACGTGCGTCATTGTCGACATCGGACATCCGGCCGTACCACAGGGCCGGCTCGGCATCGGGCCATTCGGGCAAGGGGAGCAACGAAGGAAATTCCATACGATGATGCTACGACGTACTACACACGTACGTGTTCGTCACCCCGGAGTACAACCATTCGACGTCGGGGGCGCTGAAGAACGCCATCGACTTCCTGTACGCCGAATGGCACAACAAGGCAGCGGGGTTCGTGAGCTACGGTGCGGCCGGCGGGACCCGCGCGGTCGAGCACCTGCGCCTCGTGCTGGGTGAGCTCCAGGTCGCCGATGTCCGCGACCAGGTCGCCCTGTCCCTGTCGACAGATTTTGAGGGCTTCGTCGCGCTCAGGCCTGCGGCGCACCAGGAGGCAACGGTCACCGCGATGCTGGACCAGGTCATCGCCTGGGGCGGGGCGCTACGGCGACTACGGCTGGAGGCTGCACCGCAGCAGTAGGCGTGCACAGATACCACGCGGCCCAGGTAAGGCGGGCCGCTGGCCTGGGTCGAGCGCCAGCTCGGCCGGTGACCGCGTTGATCATCGGCCGAGCGAGGTGTCCCCCTCGGCACTGTTGCATCGGCGAAGTCCGCCATCGCGGCCACCGATCAGTCATGATCGAGTCATGCGTCGACGTCGTGTCCGTCCGCTGGCTCCGCCATCGGAGTTCGCTGGGTTCCGGTTCCCTCCCGAGGTGATCGTGCTGGCGGTGCGGTGGTACCTGCGGTATGCGCTGTCGTACCGGGACGTCGAGGAGCTTCTCGCTGAACGCAGCCTCGAGGTCGATCACGTCACGATCGGGTCTGTTGCATTGCGGGATGGCAGGGCATGGTTGACCCTGTCGAGTGTGTGATCAGATCGCGAGGGTGAGCTCGGTGAACGCGGCTGTCAGCCGTGCGTGCGGGTCGGTGTCGGTCCCGAGTTCGTAGTGGCCGCGGCGGATGTTCTGGACCAACGCATGACCTGCGCTGATCGTCTGGGCGGAACGCAGCCGTTTCAGTCCGCGCATCGGGCGGAGCCGGGCTTTCAACCGGCTGTGATCGGATTCGATCCGATTGTTCTCCCGCGCGGCATCCACGTGGCAGGCCTCGGGTACCAACTCGTCAAGGATCCGCGGGTAGACCGGGGCCTTGTCGGTGGTGACCTCGACCGGCCGGCGCCCGTGGGACAGCGCGCTGGTGAAGAACCGGCGTGCCGCAGCCTGATCACGGCGGGTGCTGGCCAGGACGTCGATGACCTGCCCATGCTGGTCAACTGCCCGGTACAGGTACGTCCACCGGCCGGCGACCTTGACGTAGGTCTCGTCGACGAACCACCTGTCCCCAGGACGGTGCCGACACGGCCGGGCCGCGTCCACGAGCAGGGGCGTGAAGCGTTGGACCCACCGATAGATCGTGAGACGCTGTTGCGTCCGGCGGAGGCTCCCCCAGGGTTGGGCACCGCGCCTCCCGCAGCATGTGGCCAGACACATCGGCCGAGGAAAGTCGCCGGAACCGCCGTCAGGATACCCGATCAGTGCTCTCCGCATCCGGCTTCTCACGCAGTCCGAACTCCAGGGCACCCGACGCAGCCGGGACGGCTCTGTCGCATCAGCAGAGTCCGTTGTCCCGCAGCTCCCGACCGGTCATGATCGAGTGATGCGTCGACGTCGTGTCCGTCCACCGGTCCCGACATCGGAGTTCGCCGGGTTCCGGTTCCCACCCGAGGTGATCATCCTGGCAGTCCGCTGGTACCTGCGGTACGCCTTGTCGTACCGTGACGTCGAGGAACTCCTCGCCGAACGCGGCATCGACGTTGACCACGTCACGGTCTACCGGTGGGTGCGCCGGTTCACCCCGCTGCTTATCGACGCGGCCCGGCCATGCCGGCACACACCGGGTGATCGTTGGTTCGTCGACGAAACGTATGTGAAGGTCGCTGGACGATGGACCTATCTGTACCGGGCCGTCGACCAGTCCGGCCAGGTCATCGACGTGCTGGCCTCCGAGAAGCGGGATCTCGCCGCGGCCCGCCGGTTCTTTACCCGCGCCCTGTCCCACGGCCGGCGGCCCGTCGAGGTGACCACCGACCGGGCAGCCTTCTACCCACGAGTCCTCGACGAACAGCTCCCCGCCGCTCATCACGTCGACGACCAGTACGCGAACAATCCGATCGAAGCCGACCACGGCCGGTTCAAGGCACGACTACGGCCGATGCGCGGCCTGAAACGCCTCCGCTCCGCACAGATCATCGGCTCCGGGCACGCGTTCGTGCAGAACATCCGCCGCGGCCACTACGAACTGGGCGTCGATGCCGACCTCCGGAACCGGCTGACGGCTGCCTTCACCGAACTCACCCTGGCCATCTGACCGCCCACCCGAGACGGCTCCACCACGCCCCGCCTCCGCCCAATGCAACAGCGCCCCCAGCAGGGCCTTGAGGTCCCCGAGCAGCGAACTACTCGCCTGCACCTGGAGTTCGAGCAGGAGCAGATGCGTGTTCTGCGGGCCTTCGAGACGCAGGTGCACCGGAGTTGTCCCGGGATGGGTCGTCAGGACGAGTTTGAGGTCATCGACCAGCGGTGGTGTGATCTTGTGTGACGGCAGAGTGATGACGACCGGCGGCCCGTTCACGTGCGTCGCGACATCGACCACCGTCAGGTCCTGGGCGAACAGCGAGACCGACCCCTCCCGCTCGTTGATCCTGCCCCGCACCGAGATGACCGCGTCGGTCGCGAGCGCGTACGAATGGACCTCGTAGGACTGGGGGAAGAACAGCACCTCGACGGAGGCATCGAGATCCTCGACGGTCACGATCGCCCACGCCTTGGCGGTGTTCTTGTTGATCCGCCGGTCGATCTTGCTGATGATACCGGCGATCTGTACGGTCGTCCCGTCGTTGGCCTCGGCGAGGTCGACGATCCGGGTGTCGCGGTGGCGATCCAGCGCCCGCTCGGCGCCTTCGAGCGGATGCGAGGACACGTACAGGCCGAGCATGTCGCGTTCCTGAGCCAGCAGCTCCTTCTTCGGCCATTCGGGGCCGGACAGGTCCAGGTCGAGTCCTAGCCCCGGGCTCTCCTCCTCCTCGCCGGCGCCCCCGTCGCCGAACAGGTCGAACTGGCCGATGGCCTCGGCCCGCTTCGTGATGATCACCGCGTCGATCGCGTTCTCGTGTACGTTGACCAGCACCCGGCGGTGATGGCCCAGCGAGTCGAACGCCCCGGCCTTGATCAGCGAGTCGATGGTGCGCTTGTTGCACACCCCGATGTCGACCTTCTGCAGGAAGTCGGCGAACGACTCATACGCGCCCTTCCTCCGCCGGGCGGCGGCTATCGAGGCGACGACGTTCTCCCCCACATTACGGACGGCCCCCAGGCCGAAGCGGATCGAGTCCCCGACCGCACCGAACCGCAGGTCCGACTCGTTGACGTCGGGGGGCAGGACCTGGATACCCATCCGGCGGGTCTCCGCCAGGTACACCGCCATCTTGTCCTTGTCGTCACCGACGGACGTCAGCAGCGCCGCCATGAACTCGGCCGGGTAGTTGGCCTTGAGGTAGGCCGTCCAGAACGACACGACACCGTACCCAGCGGTGTGGGACTTGTTGAACCCGTAGCCGGAGAACGGGACAAGCACGTCCCACAGCGCCTGGACCGCCGCGTCGGTGTAGCCCCTCTCCTTCATCCCGGCGGAGAACCGAGCGAACTCCTTGTCCAGGATCTCCTTCTTCTTCTTACCCATCGCGCGGCGCAGCAGGTCGGCGCCGCCGAGGCTGTAGCCGGCCAGCTCCCGGGCGATGGCCATGACCTGCTCCTGGTAGACCACCAGGTGGTAGGTCTCGCCGAGGATGGGCTCCAGCGCCTCGGCGAGCTCGGGATGGATCGGGAGGATCTCCTTGCGGCCGTTCTTGCGGTCTGCGTACTCGATGTGGCTGTTGGCCGCCATCGGGCCGGGCCGGTAGAGCGCGAGCACGGCGGCGATGTCGCCGAACTTCGTCGGTGCCATCAGGCGCAGCAGGTTACGCATCGGTCCGCCGTCGAGCTGGAACACCCCGAGCGTGTCGCCGCGGGCGAGCAACTCGAAGGCCTTGGCGTCCTCCAAGGGGAGGGTGGACAGGTCGATGTCGACGTTGCGGTTACGCTTGACGGCCTCGATCGCGTCACCGATGACGGTGAGGTTCCGCAGCCCGAGGCAGTCCATCTTGAGCAGGCCCATCTCCTCGCACTGAGGAAACGGGAACCCGGTGATGATCGCGCCGTCATTGTCGCGGCGATGGATCGGCAGGACATCCAGCAGCGGCTCCGAGCACAGGATGACCCCGGCGGCGTGGACACCAGTGCCGCGGGTGAGCCCCTCCAGCCCCCGCGCGGTGTCGATGACCTTCCGAACCTTGGTGTCGGTCTCGTACTGGGCCCGGACCTCGGCGGCCTCACCGTACCGCTCATGGTTCGGGTCGAAGATCCCGGCCAGCGGGATGCCCTGGCCCATCACATCCGGCGGCATCGCCTTCGAGATCTTGTCGCCGAGGGCGTAGTCGTAACCCAGCACCCGGCACGAGTCCTTGATCGCGGCCTTGGCCTTGATCGTGCCGAAGGTGTTGATCTGCGCGACGCGGTCCTCGCCGTACTGCTCGGTGATGTAGCGGATCACCTCACCGCGTCGACGTTCGTCGAAGTCCAGGTCGATATCCGGCGGGCTGATCCGCTCCGGGTTGAGGAACCGCTCGAAGATCAGCGCGTGCTCGATCGGGTTCAGCTCGGTTATACCCAGGATGTAGGCGATCATCGACCCGGTCGCCGATCCACGCCCCGGACCCAGCCCGATGCCCCGATCTCTCGCGAACTTGCAGATGTCGGCGACGACCAGGAAGTAAGCCGGGAAACCCATCTTGTCGATCACGCCGACCTCGTAGTCGACGCGCTCGACCACATCGGCGGGCACGCCCGCAGGGAAGCGCCACGTCAGTCCGCGGTCGATTTCCTTGCGCAGCCAGGACAGCTGCGTCTCACCCGCGGGGACAGGGTACCGCGGCATCCGGTCCACAAACTTGAAAACATCGTCGTAGGACTCGACGCGCTCGGCGATAAGCAGAGAGCTGTCGCAGGCCCCGGGGACCTCACTGTCCCACAAGTTGCGCATTTCCTCCGAAGACTTGAGATAATATCCCGATCCGTCGAATTTGAAACGGGTCGGATCGTCGAGTTTTTTACCGGTGCCGACGCACAGCAGCACCTCGTGGCTTCCCGCCTGATCCTGGGTCACATAGTGCGAATCGTTCGTGGCCAGCGGGCGAAGCCCCAGCTTGTCGCCGATGTCGAGCAGCCCCTGGCGGACGCTGCGCTCGATCGGCAAACCGTGATCCATCAACTCCAGGAAGAAGTTGTCCGCGCCGAAGACCTCCTGGTAGGTGGCCGCTGCCGCGAGCGCCTTGTCGAACTGGCCCAGACGAAGCCGGGTCTGCACCTCACCTGACGGACAGCCCGTGGTCGCGATGATCCCTTCGGAGTACTGGGAGACCAGCTCGTGGTCCATCCGCGGCTTGCGGTAGTAGCCCTCGATCGACGCGATCGACGACAGCCGGAACAGGTTGCGCAGCCCGGCGGCGTTGGCTGCGAGCATCGTCATGTGGGTGTAGGCGCCGCCACCGGACACGTCACCGCCCTCACCCGCAGGGTCGACGTCGCGCTGCGAGCGTTCCCCCCACAGGACAGGCCGCTTGTGGTGGCGCGACTCGGGCGCCAGGTACGCCTCGATCCCGATGATCGGCTTGACACCCGCGGACTTCGCACCCTGATAAAATTCGTAGGCACCGAACATGTTACCGTGGTCGGTCATCCCGACAGCCGGCATCCCCAACTTCGCCGCTTCCTTGAAAAGCAGGCCCGTTTTCGCCGCACCGTCCAGCATCGAATACTCAGTGTGCACATGGAGGTGAACAAAAGAATCCGTCGGCATCCCAGTCCCCTCTCGCCCACAACGGCCCGCCGGTCGGAGTCTAACCCCGCCACCCAGAGCCACCGGAGAGGCACGCGACACAACAGCCCCTAAGCGCGTTGATCCTCCAAAGACAATTCGTTGAGATCAATGGTGGACCCGTCGACATACCCGAGAACGCAGCGACGCGATGAGGCGCGCCCTGCGTCGTGGTCAGCCACGTGCCGCGCGAGTACACCTCCTCGCTTTACGCCCTTGCTCGCCGACGCGGCCCGGCCCTGCCGGCACCAACCGGGCGACAGGTGGTATGTCGACGACACCCACGTCAAGATCGCCAGCCGATGGACCTACCTGTACCGGGCGGTCGACCAGCACGGGCGGGTCATCGATGTTCTCACCAGTACCCCAGTACCCGCCGCGACCAGACGACTGCCCGCCGGTTCTTCGACCGGGCGCCGGCGTATGGGCGCCGGCGTATGGGCGCCGCCCGGTCGAGGTCACTACCGACAAAACCCCGGTCTACCCGCGGACCCTCGACGAGCCGCTCCCGAGGCCTGCCATTCCGGCGCCGAAAACGCCGCGACCTCGGATTTTGCGGCGCTGCGCGACATATCCCGGAACGGGCCGATACGTAACGTTTCGTCTGGTAATCGAGCGGTTAGGGGGCCGATCCGCCGTCCCACCCCGCGGACACCGCGGCGAACCGGCGATCTCGCCGTCTGCCCGCTCCGCCGCATCAGCCCAGGTCACAGGCCCAGGACGACTTCTGGCATCCCACAGGCTCAGGCCGGGACGGGAGCGGTCCGGCATGCGTCGATAAAGGTGACCAGTTCATTCACCCGGTCGGACCGGGCGTTGACGGCGCGGTTCACGACCCGGATGAGGTGAGCGTAGGCATCTGTGTGGTCGTAGTGGGCGACTTCCCGGATCCGCAGTGCCCATCGCCAGTAGCCGCGGATGGTGTCGGCCAGTGGCATCCGGAAGGTCGCAATGACCTCGCGGATTGGCTCCACCACGGCGTCGCCCTCCCGGCGCAGGTACCGCTCGACTACATCCGCCATGAACGCGAAGTGGCGCGACTCGTCGCGGGCGAGTCGGGTGAGGACGTCGGCCAGGACCGGATCGCCGGCCACGGTGCGTAGCTGCTGATAATAGAGCTGCGTCGCCTTCTCCTGCACGAGTGCGTAGGCGAACAACGAGACCGCGTGGTCAAGTGGCAGATCGAATTTCTTACGGCCCTCAGCCGCCAGTTCCCGACGCAGTTCCTCCGGTTCGGCGATACCGGCGGCGACCTGGTAACGGAACAGGGCCCGGGCGTGGCTGTCCTCTTCCTGGGCCCACCGTACCGTGAAATGGTAGAGCTCACGGTTATGGATAAAGGTTTCCAGGTCAACGTCGGAGTTGAGCGGGAACGCACGCTCGTAGAGGTCGAAATAGCCGGGGAGATGGTCCTCGATCAGGGTGATGAAGCGGACCGCTGAGCGCTGGCCTTCGGTGAGCCGGTCGGCCTCGGCCTCGTCCCACCGGAAGGCCGATTCGACGTCCCAGCGGCGGGCGGCGGACCCGGCAGAGTGAAACGCGGTGACCGCCGCCGCCAGGTCGGAGGCGGGCAGCAGCGGCGGCAGCACCGGACGGGCAAAAGAGCGGTCGGACCGGGCAGGACGGCGTTGCCCCGCTTCCTGATCAGAGGTAGCTGACGTAACGGTGTTCGATACGGTCACGATGATTCTCCTGTTGTCAGACCGCCGTCTCGAGCGCCGCGAGCACGATACGGACGACGTCGTTGATGGAGCTCAGGGCGAAGACGTCCTCATCCTCGATCTCGATATCGTACGTGCGCTCTATGCGGGAGATCATGACCAGAACCTTCACCGAGTCCGCGCCTTCGACGGCCCGCAGGTCGAGGTCGGGAGTGAGCGCGTCGGCTGACATCCCGAGCTCGCGAGCGAGGATGGCGGTGACAGTACTGACAATCTCGGCGCGGGAGGGTGTCATCATGACTCCTTCGGTCATTCGCCGTGTCGGTTGAGGCGCGTGAGAGGGACTATTCAGCCCTGACCGCCGACGGCCTGGGCCGCGTTAGCAGCCTGGACAGCGTTAGCAGCCTGGGCGGCCTGGGCCGCGGTGATGGCTTCCGCGACACGGTCGAACTCGTCCGGTCGCAGGTCCAGGCGTTGCCGCGCGATGTTCATCGATGTCGGACGGTAGGTCGCGCTCGCCGCAGCCACCAGACTGCCCGCGGCGTCGAGGATCTCGGCCTCGGCACGCACCAGGCCGCCCGCGCCCGTCGGACCGCCCGTCGGACCGCCCGTCGGGTTGGAGACCGGCTCAGCCGTGCCGGCCTGTAGGCGGGCGACGCACTGGTAGTCGGTGTTCACCCGCATCGCGGTGACGTACCGCAGCCGCATCCCGGTGGTGAAGGAGGTGAGGCCTGTTCGCAGAACGATCAGGTTTCCCATGGTTTCGTCGCAGATGACTCCGATGAGACCGCCGTGCACGACCCCCGGGTACGACTCGTGAGTGCGGTCCAGCCTGAAGCGGGTGGCGATCCCGTCGGGACGGAAGGCGAAGCGGAGGCGCAGGCCGTTTGCGTTGTGCGGTGAGCAGCCGAAGCAGCGGTAGCTCTCCAGGACCGCCCAAGGCACCGGCAGGTATTCCTCGTCGGCCGAGGATTGGGAGGGAGCGGTCGGGTGAATGTGCATCGGTTCCTCCGGCAGAGAATTGGTCACGGCGCGCCCTGCCGACGGCGTCGCACGTGATCCGGGGCGCCGCCGTCGTCGCGCGTCGCCCCCGCATCCGATCGGGTCTGGGAACGACGTTCTCAGATTCGATGCCTCAGGCCACTATTTCGGCCATCGCGTGGCGGATGCCGGAGTTTCGGCTCAAGTCCCGGCCGACCGCCGTTCCGAGCATGCGCCGGAGCTTGGCCTGGAGCTTTTCCAGCGCATCCGGCGGAGAGAACTGGAGATAGACATCGATCACGTCGTCGACGGTCTCGTGCCCCTGCATCTCCTCGACGCGCTGATGCTTGTAGACACCGACCGGGTGGTTGAGCCGCGGGCTCGTAACGTAGAAATGAATCCTTTCCAGGACTGACCTCAGCTCGTGCGGGTGGAGTTCCAGACGACGCTTCAAGTAGAAGAGGAACTCGCGGGCGTGCCCTGCTTCGTCGCGGCTTGCGCGGAGAAACAGGTCGGCCAGCACGGGCTCCTCCACCCACTCCGACATCGCCCGGTAGACCGTGTTGACGATGATCTCAGAGATCACGTTCGTGGTCAGGGTCGCACTCGGCGTGATACCGGCTTCGTACGGCTCACGCAGAGCCTCGATCTTGTCCTGGTCGATGTGGACACCCACCGCCTTGAGCCAGGCCCGGAAGGCGTAGTGATGCTGAAGCTCCTGGTAGGCCCAGATGGCCACGAAGGCCGAGCAGTCGTAGTCGTCGTGGAACTCGCTGAGAAAACCGTGCAGCCCGGGGAGAGACGTCGCCTCGCCCATGACAACGCCCTTGACAAGCGAGATGTAGACGGGATGAACGAGGTCACTCCGGACGTTTTCCAGCCCGAGGTCGGAAACCTTCCACTGGAGGCGCTCGTAGTGCTGGAAAACATCGAAGCTATGGGACTTGTCAGCGGTGGCGGTCGGCATGGATGGACTCCTTCTGAGCTTCCCTCGCAGGCCTTTGCCGCTCTACCATGGGTTGCCTGGCCGATCATTACAACCCTGATATCACACGCCAATCGAACCATTCCGATCAGCTATCACGGAAGCGCTTACCGCCTCCGTGCGGGACGGTCCACGCACCGGGCGGACGATCCACGTACCGCCGCCCAGCGTTCACCAGCCCTTCATCGTTCACGAGTCCCTTCATCGGACCTGGTAGAACACGGTTGTCACGTACTGGTCGAAGTCGTTCACTCGGAGCGTGAGCCGAAGTTGCCATTCACCGGGCAACGGCGCCCGGATCCCGTCGCTCCGCGCATGGCCCGGCGCGGCCAGGCTCAGCGGAACAGTGAAGGGGCCGAGATCGGCGGCCGGCAACGACAACGCCACACTGGCCTCCACCAGTTTCTGCGGTTTGCCGCTCGGGTCCGTGGCCTGGACGTCCAGGGTCTGGGCGCCCACCCGCGTCGGCGAGACCCTCACCTTCACCGTCATCGGACCCGCGAAGGTGGTGTCGGAGAACGGCGGTGAATAGCTGGTACGTCCCGGTACCATGTTCACCAACCCAGCCGTGATCCCCAGCACGACAGCCCCGAGCACGATTTCCGCCATGACACCCCGGCGCAGCCCGGCAAGCAGAACGGCATGCGACGAGCGGTCCGGCCGGCCGGCCGGCTGATTTCTGTTCGTTCTGTACTGCCGGCGGACCCACCGCCGCGCCAGAGCGCCGAGAGCGATCATTCCAAGGACCAACCACACCTTGTACACCAGCAGTCGACCATAGCTGGTATCAATCAGGGCCCGTGGCGGGCCGACCTCACGCCAGCCCTGGAAGACCCCGCTGACCATCACGGCGACAACGGCCACAACCGCGATCTTCGACCACCGGGGAAGGATCTCCGCCAGCTCGGTGGCCGATGCGCGGCGCACCAGGAAACCGGCAATCATCACCAGACCACCGATCCACACCGACATGGCGATCACATGCACCGTCGTGCTGGTGGTAGCCAGCCAAGCCAGATCGCCGACGCTGGCATGACCGATCATGGCAAGCGTCACGGCCACCACGACACCGAGACCGGCGAGCTCCCCGTTTCCCCGCGGATCCACCGACCCGGTTCGCAACAGCCGCCGCACGAGAGGCACCATCAAAGCCAGAGCGAGCAGACGGATCAGCAGCAGGTGACCGAACCGATCCGCCAGGGTGGTCGACAGAACCGACCACTGCCCGAGTCCCCCGAGGCCGAGCCCGGCAGCGTAGGGGCCCTGCAGCAGCAGCTGCGCGAATGCCGCAAAAACGGATAATCCCCACGCTGCCATCAACAGCCGGCCGGGACCGGCCGCACGAAGACCTGTCGGCCAGAGCACGATCAGAAAGAAACAGACGCCCAGCAACAGGGCCGTCGCGGCGTATCCGAGAAATCTCGCCATGGCGAAGACGACGCCCACCGTCGAGGAGCCCGATGTGCCGGAGGCCGCCGCGGCGGCGGCATCCGGCGGCCCGCCCACACCGAAGGCGAGCGCACCGGAAACAGGATGACTATCCGCCGAGATGACACGCCAGCTCGCCACGTACGTGCCGTTCGGCAGCCCCGGCCGGAGCGCGACCGTCGCCTGCGACGCCTTGGGACCAGATCCGGCACGACCATCATCGACCCGCCTACCCGCGGAATCGAGCACCCGGATCGAATCGCGCGAGACCCGTACTGACTCGCTGTAGTCAAGGGTTACCCGTGTGGGTGCGACGTCAAGTGCCGCGCCGTCCACGGGGTCGCTACCCGTCAAAAGGGCATGCGCCGACGCCGGCGGGACCCCGAGGCCAAAACCGATGGAGGTGGTGGCCATGACCAGGAACGTCACGGCCACCACCAGGATGCGGCGCACGACGGTTAGGCGCGCCGTCGCAAAGAGATCAGCGCGAATCCACCGGCCAACAACCCGAGTGCGCCAAGGACAAGGCCAGCAATCCCCAGGCCACGCGCCGTCCCGTCGGAATCGTCGGAGGCCGATGCGGCTTCGTCCGACCGCGCCGCGGCCGCGCCAGGCCCACCGGACCCCGGGGAGGATGCCGTCAGCGTGAGGACCGGCGCCGGCTTCTCAGGCTCCTGGGCGCCTGGGGCGGCGACATCGACCCACCGCACGACCGAACCATCGGAGTAGGTCTGCAATGCCTTGAACACAATGTGGTCGGTGTTTTCGGGCAGCGGCCCGGCGGAGACGGTGAAGGTGTCGAACTCCCCGGGCTTGATCCCGCCATCCCCCTGCGCCGTCCAGGCAATCCTGGTAACGATCTCCTTGACCTCTCCGTCGTCCGTCATGAGCGGCTTCGACGGGGCCGCTTTGGTGATCTTGTATGTCCACCCCGCCTTGGGCTGGACCGACACGGACGCGATCGGGGTGTCGGTAGGAAGCTGGACGTCCAACCCGGTCGTGGACGCGGTGTCCTTCTCCGTGGGGACCTTGAACGACAAGGTGGCGTAGCTGCCCGCGGCAGCCGTCGGCGGCTGCACCGTGACATGGGCGGACGCCGGTCCAGCTAGGAGGAACATCGCTGCCGCGGCAGTGCCGGCAAGCATGCCGGCACGCCGAACGTTGCGGTACATAAGATCCCTTCGAACGTCCCACGGCGCGTGGGACCACCTGAAGATGCCTTGCCTTGCTCGCGCCGGGGTCGTTCGTCGGGCAGATGAGCCCGCCAGCGGAACTCGTCTACCAGGCTCGCCGTGACATCAACGCTCGCCGTGACGTCAACCCCGGAAAAGGGGAAGCGGGTGGTCCCCGGCGCCGTGCGCCACGGCCAAGGGGGCGAGCGTGCGGTCTCGGCACCCGCTTCCGAAGGTTGATCTTCACGGTGGGTGGGACAGGCGGAACGACGGCGACGGTCACCGGATACAGCAACAGGGCCACGACGGTGCGCGGCCTCAGTCCGGCCGCGCACCACACAGCCCGCTCGGAGTGACGAAGCATCAACCCCACACAGCCCACGGCAATGCCATGGGCCGCCGTCATCGGAACATCCAGGCTCGGACCGCTGGCCAGGTGGGTGTGCGGATGCGCAAGTACGAAGGTGACATGGAGGGCGATCTGCGTCGCCCCCAGACCCGCGAGCAGCGCAGCGACTCCTCGCTCGCGGTCCGCGAGCCCGAACGCCACCCGGGTGAGGAGGAGGACCGCAACCAGCATGATCCCAGCGGCTGGCCGCGGCGCCCCGCCAGAGACGTGCGCGGCCCAGGCCAGACACACCGAGGACGAGGCGAACACGACGGCTCGGCCCAACCGGGCCGTCCCGCTGTCCACCTCGCACTCTGCTGCCACAGCGAGCAAGCTTGCCATGCCCGCCGCGGTCATGGCCACACCCCCCGGAACCGTGCGATTGGGGTTGATGATCTGGCTGGCGGTCCTGGGCGTCTCGTGGGCAGGGTGACCATGAACTTCGCCCCGGGGGTACGCCGCGGGTCGTAATAGGCCTTATGGAGAGCTCGCTCAGTCGCTTCTCGGCGCCAGCCATGGCCGGCCGAGAGCGGAGACGCCGATCGCTTCGATCAATGACGGTCGGGCCGGGGTGGTCGGGCCGGGTTAGTCGACCTGGGCCTGCTGGCCCGGCGGACGGGCAGGGCCTGGGATCGTCGCGGACCGGGCGTTGCCGCTCGCGGTATTACTTCCGGTGTTGCTTCGCTGCATACCAGGAACGAGGAGGTCGGCGGACCGAATTGTATTGGGCTGGACGTCCCTGCGGGTAACGGCCAGGTAGGCGACCAATATAACGATCATGATAGTGGCGCCACCACTGACCGGTCCGTCGCCGAAGCCGACACCGCTGTGCGAGTGAGGCTTACCGAGCCAGTCGGCGAAGGACGCACCGAGCGGCCGCGTGACGATGTAGGCGAGCCAGAAGGCGACGACCTCGTTCAACCCGAACCGCCACCAGGCAACCGCGGGCACCGCGATGATCGCCGTGAACACGATGCCCGAGGCCAGAAAGCCCAGGTGCATGGTGGTCGCGGTCACATCGCCGGCCGCGGTGCCCAGGGCGAAGGTCGCGAGCACCGCCAGCCAGTAGTAAGTCTCCCGGCGGCGGGTCACGATGCTGTGAATCGACAGCGTTCCCTCAGCGCGACGCCAGAGAAAGAAGACGGTTGCGAGGAGCATGGTATAGAAGATCGCCGAGCCGACATGGCCGATGGGCGGGCCGTCGGCGGCCATGGTGCCGAAGACCGCCACCATCATCACGGCGAACCAGTAGACGGGGGCGAAATAGCGCCGGGCGCGGAACTGCAGCCATAGCGCGACCGTGAACCCGACGGTACCGATGACAGCTGCGAGTACCAAGTTGACATGCGCAAGGTAGTCTGCGGTCGCCTCACCCATGCCGGTGGTCAGAATCTTCACCACCCAGAACAGAGCCGTGATTTCCGGCACTTTAGGCGCAAGGGGCTCCCGCGCGCGGGTCCGACTGTGCGATGAAGGCGGCATCGATATGCTTTCTGACTCGATGGGTGCCGGATCGAGGAAGTTTAGAGCAGGCACGGTGGACACGGGGCTCCCGGCTACACGTCGGGGACCTGCGTCGAGCCCACGCTGCCATCCCGCCGATGTGAAGAGGGTGTGAGGCAGTGTCCCGACGTCGAGCGGCCTCACTTAGCACAGAAAAAGCCACTATATCCCGCCAGGAACCCGCCACCGGCACACGGGATCGATCCCACTGCTCCAACCAGACCCGCCCGGCTGGACAGGGGCCGGCCGGCCCGGGTCCATGATCATCTTCATGGTTACCGGCAGACGGAGATGACCCGCTTCTGCGCGTGCCGCTGCGAGTGGTGGAGGGCTTCCTCAACTCCGACGTCGCGGAACCGGCAATGCCGTGGACGCGCATCTTTCCTGCCGGGGCGGCATTCCACGCCCGGGACCTCCCTCGCCTGTTACGATTCCTAATCGAAAGATCGGGAGTGGAGGTAGGAATGCCTGTACAGCGGGACCATGCCGTCATCGTCGGCGGAGGTATTGCGGGACTCACCGCGGCGCGCGTGCTGAGCGAACACTTCGCCGCGGTCACCATTCTCGACCGAGACGCCCTGCCGACAACCGTCGAAGAACGGCGCAACGTCCCGCAGGCGCCTCATCTGCACGGCCTGCTGTTCGGCGGCGCATCGGCGCTCGACGAACTCTACGGCGGCTTCACGGTCGCGATGACCGACCAGGGCGCGCCGCCGTATGACCCGCAACGCGACGTCGCCTACTTCTTTCCCGAAGGCTGGATCCGGCGTGCGCCATCCGACATGCGGTCCGTGTTCGGCACGCGGGCCCTGACCGAGCACACCATCCGGACGCTGACCCGCCGGCTACCGAACGTCCGGTTCCGCCACGCCGAGACCATCGGCCTGCGCAGGGCCGGCGGCGACCGGGTAGACGCGGTCGTGTGCGACGACCTCGACGGTCTGGGCGGACTGATCGAGGCCGAGCTTGTGGTGGACGCCGGCGGCCGCGCATCTCGCTCCCCGCACTGGCTCGCCGACGCCGGGTTCGACGCCCCGCCGGAGTCGACGGTGCAACCGTTCCTCGGTTACGCCACCGTGCACTGCCACTTGCCCGAGGATGCCCTACCGGGAGACCTACGGGCAGTGTGCGCGCCACCGGCACCGCACAACACCAGAGGTGCGTTCCTCCTGCCGGAGGAGAACAACCTCTATGGCCTCATGGCCGTCGGGACCAGCCGTGACTTCCCGCCCGGCGACCCGGCGGGCTTCGACGAGTTTCTCCGGACCGCCGTCACCCCCGTCCTGCACGAGATGTGGCAACGTGCCGAGCCCGTCACCGACATCAGGACGACGAGGATGTCAGTGAATCGGCTCCGCCGCTGGAACGAGCTGGCTCGGCGGCCACAGGGGTTCATCGCGGTCGGCGACGCGGTGGCCGTATACAACCCGGTGTACGGCCAAGGCATGACCGCGGCCGTCCTGCAGGCGGTGGCCTTGCGCGACCGCCTGCGTCAGGCGGACGATCTGGACACGGCCGTCGAGCGTCTCCACGACGACGTCATGGCCGTCACCTCGTTCGCCTGGCAGGCCGCGACCGCATCCGACCTGGTCTTTCCCGTGACGGAAAGCCGTAATATGCCCGCCCCGACACCCGAAGAGCGGGCGGGCGCACAATACCTGGGCATGGTGCGCGCCACCGCCGTCGACGACGCTTACGTCGCGGGCGAATTCTACCGGGCGCTGGGCTTGATCCGGCCCGAGTTCCTCCTCGCTGACGAGGTCCGCACCCGAGTCGAACGGTGGGTGGCGGACCCGCCGGCTCCGACCGACGACCTGTCGCGCCCGCCTGCGTGGGCCGATGCCGATCCACCGACACGGAGTCGGCCGCCGTCGGGCACTGCCGCCGTCGGGCACTGCCGCCGTCGGGCACTGAGGAATGACGGGCGGCGGATCCCGGGTAGGAAAGCACCCCCAGCCACTCGAAGGCGCCTTCGAGTACTCCTCTACCGCGGACATCCCGAGGGTGGGGTGCTTTCCATCGTTGGACGGCGCCCCACCCTCCGGTCTGCCTCGGCGGCTACGCCCCGGCGAACGGCTGCTGCCCGCCGAACCGCTGCCCGGCCTGCTCCGCCCCGGCCTGCTCCGCTTGGCCCGCGGTAAACGGCTGCTGCCCGCCGAACCGCTGCCCGGCCTGCTCCGCCCCGGCCTGCTCCGCCCCGGCCTGCTCGGCCACGGACTGCTCCGCTTGGCCCCCGGCCCCCGGCTGCTCGGCCGCGGCTGGCGCTGGGGCCTGCTCGGCTGTGGCCGCCGCCGCGGCGGTGGGTTGCGCCGCCGGACCGGTGCCGGCGCCCGCCGCAACACCCACCAGCTCGCGTATCCTGCTTTCTACATACCTGTCGCTGTAGTGCGACCTGTCGGCGATGCGCTGAACAAGGTCGTCAACGCTCGAGGCTGCGTCCAGGTCCGACGAGTTTACCTCGGCGAACTGGTCAAGGATCTGGTATCGGATCTGCTGCCAGTTCTGCCGCAGCACGCGCTCCACCTGCTGCGCTTCCTGCTGATTCATTATCATCACTCTACCCCGGTCGGGCATCCGTCCCACGGCTGAGCCTATGACGCGGGCAGAGACTGTCAACCGCAGAAACCACCATCCGCGGCCAGGGCCACGCGGCAGGACAAGCGACGACGAAAGCGCCGGCTGACGGATATTTCTTATCAACGGGGAAGAAAGGAAATATCCCGGCCGTTGAGGTGGGTCCTGGTTGATTCTTGGTCAGGTCGAAGAGTTGAGGGCATCTCGGACTTTGGCGAGCAGGACCCGTTCGGAGAAGGGCTTTTCGAGCAGGATGACACCGGGATCAAGTTTCCCCTGGGTGGCGAGGACCGGGTGGGCGTAGCCGGACATGTAGAGCACCCGGATTTCGGGGCGGGTGGAGCGGATCCGGCTGGCGAGTTCCTTGCCCTGCAGGCGCGGCATGATGACGTCGGTCAGCAGCAGGTGGATGGGGCCGGGGTGGTCGGCTGCGAGGGGGAGGGCCTCGTCGGCGGAGGTAGCGGTGAGGACCTGGTAGCCGTTGCGGGCAAGCAGGCGGCGGGTGACCTCGAGGATGGCGGGCTGGTCCTCGACGAGCAGGACGGTCTCGCCCGCGTGTGCTGGAGTGCCGGTCGTGGTGTCCGGCTGACCGGCGGCGTCCGTGGTGATGGCGGCGGTGGCGGGGAGCAGGCAGCGAATGGTGGTGCCAACCCCGGGTTCGGAGTAGATGTCGGTGTTTCCGCCGGCCTGGCTGATGATCCCGTAGACGGTGGCGAGGCCGAGGCCGGAGCCTTCCCCCTTGGGTTTCGTGGTGAAGAACGGTTCGAAGACCCGGGCAAGGACCTCCGGGGGCATGCCGGTGCCGCTGTCGGAGACGCGGATCCGGGCATGCGGGCCGGCTTTCACGCCCGGGCGTTCGCCCGCGTAGTCCGGATCGATCGTGATGTTGGCGGTGTCGATGGTCAGCACGCCGCCGTCGGGCATGGCGTCGCGGGCGTTGACGGCAAGGTTGGTCAGGACCTGTTCGATCTGGCCGGGGTCGGCCAGGATGGGCCACAGCTCGGGTTGCAGATGAATGTGCAGCTCGATGTGTTCGCCCAGGGTGCGGTGCAGCAGGTTCTCCAGGTCGGTGACGACCTGGTTGAGGTCGAGTACCCGGGGCTGCACGGTTTCGCGGCGGCCGAAGGTGAGGAGCTGGTGGGTGAGGGCGGTGGCGCGGTCGGCGGCGCGTTGGATCTGTTCGATGTCGCGCAGCACGTCGCTCCACCGTCCGCCCGCGGTCTGTGTGGCGGCAGCCTGGGCGACCTCCTCGGCGACGAACGAGGCATAGTTGATGACGACGCCGAGGAGGTTGTTGAAGTCGTGCGCCACCCCGCCGGCGAGCTGGCCGAGGCTTTCCAACCGCTGGGACTGGTGGAGCTGGGCCTCGAAGTTGCGGCGTTGCGCCTCGACGCGCAACCGTTCCCCCTCGGCCTGGGCTTCGAGGCGGTCGGTGACGTCCCGGACCGCCGCGGAGACGAGTATTCCCTCCTCGGTCTCCAGCGGGCTGAGACTGATTTCCACGGGGAACTCGCTGCCGTTGCGGCGGCGGGCGGCGAGCTGGAGGCCGGCACCCATCGGCCGGGGGCGGGGGGCGGCGAAGTAGCGGTTCCGATGATCAGGATGGACGGCGCGGACACCGACCGGGATGAGGATCTCGACCGGTTGGCCGACCAGCTCGTCGCGGGTGTAGCCGAACAGCCGCTCGGCCTGCGCGTTGACCAGGACGATCTGTCCATCGGGGCGGACTCCGATGATCGCGTCGGGCGCGGCTTCCAGCAGGCCGCGGAACTTCGCCTCCGCCCGTTTGCGGTCGGTCACGTCACGCACGGCCGCGGAGACAATCGTTCCCTCCTCGGTCTCCAACGGGCTGAGACTGATCTCGGCGGGGAACTCGCTGCCGTCGCGGCGGCGCCCGGCCAGTTCCATGCCGGCACCCATCGGGCGCGGCCGGGGATCGGCGAAGTAGCGGTTCCGATGATCAGGATGGACGGCGCGGACACCGACCGGGATGAGGATCTCGACCGGTTGGCCGACCAGCTCGTCGCGGGTGTAGCCGAACAGCCGCTCGGCCTGCGTATTGACCAGGACGATGGCCCCGTCGTCCCGGACGGCGACGATCGCGTCCGGTGCCGCCTCCAACAGACCGCTGGCCAGGTCTGAGGAACCCTTCACCACATCACCACGATCGGTAATCGGACCGACTCTTTAAGTGAGGCGGAGTGGACCGTAGCACAGATGCCGACCCCCCGTGCCGACCCGTGCCAACCCGCCACCGTGGTTCACCGCTTATGCGTGCCTTCTCCCGGAGGACCGACCTGATCGGCTTGGTGGGATCCCGGCGGGTGGTTTTGAGGCTCAGGTGGGTGGTTTTGAGGCGCCGGTGGATCGGGAAGCCATCTGATGGCGTAACACTCGGCCTCGGCGGCACGTTCTCGGCGGCGGCGCCCCGGGCCGATCCCGGGCGCCGACCAGGAAGCCGAGGTCAGCGTGGCAGTGCCGCCGAGGCCGACCGACCGGGAGCGGGCGCTGTTCGGAGAACTGGCGGCCACCTGGACCTTCGACCCGAGGAACTCCGACCTGAGGAACTCCGACCCCAGAAAGTCCGATCCGAGCAAGGGATCCCGGCGATGACCACTCCATTCCCGTCGCGGCAGCGGACGGCGCCGTCGACCACCCGGCCGCGTTACCCGCTGGCACCAGCCCGGAAGCTGACCGTGGAGACGGTCGCCAGCCGCGGCGGGCTGCATCCCGACCTGGTCCACCGGTTCGTGGCACTCGGCCTGCTGGAGGCCTCCCGCGACGCCGAACTGGTCGTCAGCTGTCAGGCAGCGGACGCACGGCACGGGCTCGCCGCCTGAACCCCGACCCCGGGGGCCGGCCGGCCCCCTCCAGGCCGGCCGGCCCCCTCCAGGCCGGCCGGGGCCCTCCTGGCCTGCCGGGGCCCTCCTGGGACACCTACCGGTCAGCGACGAACCGACGGCGCCACGCTAGCGCCGAGACCGGTGCCGCCCGGCCCGGCGGCCGCACCCACACCCGCGCTCGGCCCCACCCCGACGCCAAGACCCGCACCACCCGGCCCCGCGGTCGTACCCACGCCCGCACCCGGAACCTGCGCGCCGGCACCCGTGCCGCCCGGCCCGGCGGCCGCACCCACACCCGCACTCGGCCCCACCCCGACGCCAAGACCCGCACCACCCGGCCCCGCGGCCGCACCCACACCCGCACTCGGCCCCACCCCGACGCCAAGACCCGCACCACCCGGCCCGGCACCCACACCCACGCCCGCACCCGGAACCCGCGCGCCGGCACCCGTGCCGCCCGGCCCGGCGGCCGCACCCACCCCGGCGCTGGCCTCGGCCCGCAGGGCCTTCGCGCAGAAGGCGCCGACCTGGTCACTGCCGCCAGCGGCAGTGACCAGCGCGTTCAGGTCCGGGGAACTGAGAGCCGCGCCGGCGTCGGCCGTGTAGGTATGGCACAGCGCGAGCAGGGACGCCGAGACGGACGCACCGGCGCTCGGCACTGAGACCCGCGGCGCGGTCACCTCGGCGGAGGGCGTAGCCACCGGGGACACAGCGGCGCTGCCACCTACACCGGGGACGGGCAGTACTCCTGTGCCGGCGGCGGCGGCGACGCCTCCGACGGCCGTGGCCGCGACCGCCACGGCGGCGACCTTCGCGGTCAGGAACTTCGCGAGCAACAACTTGGACATGGGCTCTCTCCGCGGCTGGGTGACGTGAGCGAGACGCGCCTCCCGGAAAGCGGCCACAGCCGCTTCCTCACCGTCGAGCTCGCCCTCGCGGGCCGGAGCGGCCACGGCGGCGAGCAGATCGGCAAGGGGATCCGCACCGGCCCCCGCATTGACCGGGCCGCCGCGAAGCATCCGCTCCGCGGCGCCCCGGCCGATCCGACGGGGTCGGTGTGTGCTCATCTCACGTCCTTCAGCGTCGAAGCCCTCACCGGTGTTACACCTGGCCGTGTTACACCTGGCCGTGTTGCACTTGGCCGGAGCCCATGGTCATCGCCGCGCGCCGCCACCCCGACCATGTTCACCTGGTTCACCTGCCTCCGGTCGACCAACCCCGGTGCCCCCACCATCACCGAGCTGTTCGGCAAGCCTGCGTAGCCCCCGGTGCGCCGCGGTGCGGACCGCGCCGGCGCGCTTGCCCAGAACCCGCCCCGCGGTCTTCGCGTCCAGCCCCATGACCACCCGCAGGAGCACCGCCTCCGCCTGGTCCAACGGCAGGCCCGCGATCAGGCGCATGGCGGCCTCGGTGGACATCGCCTCCAACGCCTCGCCGGCGGTGTCATCGGGCGCGGCCATCTCCGTCATCACCGTCTCGACCGGTACGTCACCGCGCGGGCGGCGAGATCGCCGGCGCAGCTGGTCGAGCGCGCGATGACGCGCGATCGTGGCTACCCAGCCGCGAAACCCGTCGAAGTCCCCACGGAACGACGGCAGGTCCCGGGCTATCTGCAGCCATGCCTCGGACGCGACATCCTCGGCCTCGTCACCGACGAGTACCCGCAGGTACCGCAACAGACCCGGCTGGATCGTCCGGTAGAGCAGCCTGAAGGCCGCCTCGTCACCGCGGCGTGCCCCGCTCACCGCCGAGGAAAGATCCGACTCCTCGACGGACGGTTCCTTGACGGACGGCTCCTTGGGGGACGGCTCCCCAACGGACGGCCTGCCGACCCCGGCGCGGGTTTGGTGGCCGGCCGCCGGCGCCGGCACCAGCGCCGCCGGGCCGCCAGGCGCGGAGGCCGGCCCCGCCGAGGCCGGCCTCACCGAGGAAGATGATCGTCGCGGGATGCCCTCAGTGGCGACCGCATCTGCGCTCAGCTCCGCGCTCTCGCTCACCGCGCAGATGATGCGACCTCGCCCGGAACGGCCGGACATGGGGGGCTTGCTCATAGCACAGCGACAACGCACTGGCACGGTCAGACTCAGCCGCGCCCCGAGGATAACGTTCGGGTTCCGCGGCATTCCGCCCGGGCGCCGTCGGATTGATCTATGGTTGATGCGCCAGCTGGATGACCTGGTCGGGGGCATCTGGCCGCTTATGTCGGGCACGGGGGGCAGGGCGAGAGCTGTGGCTCGTTCATCGACGTCGCGGACGTCGCGGTTGGTTCTGGGATCCGCCGGTGCGCGGGTTCTCGTCGTCGGCACGGGCGGGCTCGGTGGGCCCGGCGTCGACCGGGCGGGCGAGGTCGGCGCCGTGGTAGCGCGGGCCGTGGCCGCGGTCGGCGGCGTGTTCGTGGAGCGCTGCGGGCTGGCCGAGGAAAGCCTGCGCACGGTCGTCGACCCGGCGACCCCGCTCGATCTCGGCGAGGCTCTCGCGGCGGCCGTCGAGCAGGCCACCGAGGCTCTCCTCGTCTACTACGCCGGCATCGTCCTCGTCGACGCCGACGGGATGATCCATCTGGCGACGGCCGTGTCGGACAGCCGTCCCCATCGCCTGGCCTACACGGCCCTGCCGTTGTCGTCGGTCCTGGCGACGATGGCGACGAGCCGGGCCGCCACCCGGCTCATCGCCGTCGACGGTCTGTGGGTGCGGACCACGGTCGCCAACTCCACCGTCCCGCCGGTGCCACCTCGCGTTCCCGGTCTTCGCGAGGATGTTCCCGGTCCTCGTGAAGATGCGGGGGGCGGCGTCAACGCGGCCGGCGACGGCGTGGAGCTGCTCGTGCTGACCTCGCCGCTGGCCGCGCACACCGGGCCGGCCGCGGATGACGGACCGCCGCTGTCCGCCGGCCTGGTCCGGCTCCTCGTCAACGGCGACCCGGACGGCCCGGTCGAGCTGAGCGTCGGGCAGGTGACCCGGCGGCTCGCCCAACGTCTCACCGCGGCCGGGAACGCAGTGCTGCATTCCGCCGCCGCCTGGTCGGATGGGGTGATCCTCGCCGGCAACGCCGCGCACACCCCGCCGATCGCCGACCTGGAGCCGGCGCCGACCACCGTGCTCACCGACGGCCCCGGCCCGGTGGTGACTCCAACCCCGCGACAGCCGGCGGGGCTTCCCAGCGCACCGGACGGCGGGGGGACCACCGGTGAGGCCGCCTGCCCCTATCCCGGTCTCGCCTCGTTCGACGCCGGCACGCAGCGCTGGTTCTTCGGGCGGGAGCGAGCGACGGCCGAGGCGCTGTCGCGGCTGGAGGAACGGCTGGACGGCGCGGGTCCGCTGGTGCTCGTCGGTGCCTCCGGCTCGGGAAAGTCGTCGCTGCTGGGCGCCGGGCTGCTCCCGGCGCTCGCCCGGGGCGCAGTGGCGGGCGCCCGCGGTTGGCCGCAGGTCCTGATGACACCCACGGATCACCCGGCCCGCGAGCTGGCCCGCACGGTGGCGCAGGCGGCCGGGCTGTCCGTGCTCGCGGCGGCACGGCTCGACGTCGTCTCGCAACCCGCCCGTTTCGTCGGGGCGCTGTCGGATCTGCTCGCCCTGGGTCCGGCCGCCGCCGGCGGCGGGACCACCCCGCCGACCCGGCGGGTGGTGATCGTCGTCGACCAGTTCGAGGAGACGTTCACCCTGTGCGCGGATGAGGAGGAGCGCGGCGCGTTCATCCGCGCGCTGGTCGCCGCGTGCCGCGGGGACGGGGCCACCCGTCCACCGGCGGTCGTCGTCATCGGCGTCCGCGCCGACTTCTATGGCTGGTGCGCGGCCTATCCGGAGCTGGTGGACGCGCTCCAGACGGGGCAGGTCGTGGTCGGGCCGATGACCGCGGCGGAGGTGCGCGACGCCATCGTGAAGCCGGCCGAGGCGGTAGGGCTCACGGTGGAGCCGGGCCTGGTCGATCTGATGCTGCACGACATCGGCGCCGACGAGCACGGCGTCGTCGCCGACCCCGGATCGTTGCCCCTGCTCGCGCACGCGCTGCGCGCCACCTGGCGGGAACGCGAGAACGGCACTCTGACGGTGGCCGGTTACCTGCGGGCCGGGGGTCTACGGGGGGCCATCGCCCGGACGGCGGAGGAGACCTTCGGCACGCTGGACGCGGCCGGCCAGGATGCGGCCTGGCAGATCCTGCTACAGATGATCCAGTTCGGGGATGGGACGGACGACACCCGCCGCCGCGTCTCACGCACCGAGCTGCTGTCCACGTCGGCGTCAGCCCAGAACTCGGCGTCAGCCCAGAACTCGGCGTCAGCCCAGAACTCGGCGTCAGCCCAGAACTCGGCGTCAGCCCAGAACGTCTCCGCCGTCCTCGACGCGCTGGTCGCCGCCCGACTCGTCACCGTGGACGCCGACACCGTCGAGATCTCCCACGAGGCGCTGCTGCGCTCGTGGCCGCGGCTGCGCGAGTGGATCGAGGTCGATCGTGCCGCGGCGGTGACCCGACAGCGGCTCACCGACGCCGCGGCCACCTGGGACGACGGCGGGCGGGACCCGTCCTACCTGTTCGCCGGCAGTCGGCTGGCGACCGTCCGGGAGTGGGCGCAGGCCGGGCAGCGGCAGACGGCACTGAGCCCGGTCGCGCGGGACTTTCTGGCGGCCTCCCTCGCGGCCGAGCAGGCGGCGCGGCGGGCCGAGGTCCGGCGGACCAGGCGGCTGCACCAGCTCGTCGCCGCTCTCACGGTGCTGACCCTGATCGCCGGTGGAGCGATGGCGTTCGCCTTCCGGCAACGGGCCCAGATCGCCGGCGAGCGGGACCGGGCGCTGTCGGTGGCGATCGGCCGGCAGGCCGACCAGCTACGCAGGTCCGACCCGCTGGCCGCCGCCCAGCTCGGCGCCGTCGCCTACCGCCTGGCGCCGACGGCGGAGGCGCGCAGCGCCGTGCTGTCGACGTTCGCGAGCGACTACGGCTTCGCCACCCGTCACCTCGGCACGCAGACCCGTCCGATCGGCGCGGTCGCCTACAGCCGGGACGGCAGGCTGGTGGCGACGGCGAGCGACGACTGGACGGTCGCCCTGTGGTCCGCGTCAGACCCCACCCGCCGCACCCCGCTCAGCACGATCAGGGGCCACCGGCTGGCGGTGAAATCCGTGGCGTTCAGCCCGGACGGCCGGTTCGTCGCCACCGGGAGCGACGACCGGACGGTCCGGCTGTGGACCATCACCGATCCCACTCACCCGGTGCTCGCGGCGACGTTACCCGGCGCCTCCGACTCGATCCACGGGCTGGCCTTCCGCTCCGACAGCCGGGTCCTTGCCACCGGCGGGTACGGATCACAGGTGCGGCTGTGGGACGTCTCCGACGTGAGCGCGATCCGGCCGGCCGGCGCGATCACCGCCCACACCGCGAACGTCCGTGCCGTCGCGTTCAGTCCCGACGGCACCGAGCTGCTGACCGGTGGCGACGACGGCCGGGCCCTGCTGTGGGACGTGCGGGACCTCGCCGCCCCGGCGGAGCTGAGCGAGCTGAAGGGCGAGGCGGGCCCGAATGTCGTGCTCAGCGCGAACACGGCCGTCCGTGCGGTCGCCATCAGCCCGGACGGGAAGACGGCGGTGACCGGCAGCGACGACACCACCGCGCGGGTCTTCGATCTCACCGACCCGCGACGGCCGACCACCCTCCAGGTCATCGACGAGGTGCGATCGGTCGAGGCGGTGGCGGTCAACGTGGACGGCCTCGTGGCCGTGGGGGTGAACAGCGCGGTCGAGATCTACGATCCGTCCCGCCATTTCGACGCCATCGCGGTCCTGCCGCACGCGTCGAAGCCGTGGGCGTTGGCCTTCAGCCCGGACGGGCGAACCCTCGCCTCCGGTGCCGACGACCGCACCCTGCGCCTGTGGGACGTGCCGGGGCCGGTGCTGGTCGGGCACCACCGCTTCCTGTGGTCGACGGCGGTCCATCCGAACGGGCGGGTCCTAGCCACCGGGGACTACGGGCAGACCGTCCGGCTGTGGGATGCGCATGACCCCGATCGGCCGCTACCGGCCGCCACGTTGACCGGATTCAACGCCGCGGTCGGCAGCGTCCGGTTCACCCCGAACGGCAGGGTCCTCATCGCCGGCAGCCTCGACTACGCCACCGACTTCGACGGCATGGTCACGCTGTGGGACGTCGCCGACATCCACCGTCCCAGGCTGCTGTCCACCATCCATCCCGGCATCGGCGGGATCAAGGACCTGGAGGTCAGCCCGGACGGCCGGACCCTCGCGCTGGCCGGCACGAGCGCCCGGCTGGCCCTGGTGGACATCTCCGCCCCGGCCACGCCCCGGGGGCGGTCCGTCCTCGCAGGGCACCGCTACGACGTCGCCACCGTCAGTTTCAGCCCGGACGGGCGCACCCTGGCGTCCGGAAGCAGCGACCGGACCATCCGGTTGTGGGACATCACGACACCGGACCGACCGGCGGGCATCAGCACGATCACGGGCTTCACCAGCGCCCTGATCACCATCGCCTTCAGCCGGGACGGAAGGACCCTCGCCGTCGGCAGCTTCGACACGAAGGTCGCCCTGTGGGACGTCACGGACCGCCGGGCCCCCCGCGCGCTGCCCTCGATCATCGGGTTGGGGGCCGGCGTCAACTCCATCGAATTCAGCTCCGACGGCCGGCTCATGGCGGCGGGCGTCGGCGGCGCGAACGGCGTGGTGCGGCTGTGGGACATGTCCGATCCGGCCGACCCGGTGCCGTACGCCACCTTCAGCGGCCGCTACAACGGCTTCGCTGCGGTCGCCTTCGCCCCGGACACCGCCTTCATCGTCGGAGCGCCCTACCAGGTGATCGGATTCGTCTGGGACCTCGACCCGGCGAGCGTCGTCACGCGGCTGTGCGCGCGGGCCGGCGACCCGCTCACCCGCGAGGAATGGAAACAGTACCTGCCGGGCCTCGACTACGATCCGCCGTGCGGCTGACCGGACCGGAGCCGGAACGGTTCATCACCGACCGGGTGGCCGAGGCGCTCCCCGCCTATGAGGTGACCGCCATGCTCGGGCACGGCGGTCACGCCGTCGTCCTCGCGGGTCGCCACCGCCGGCTCGGTCGAACCGTTGCGATCAAGGTCCTGTCGACCAGCGCGGCGGACGGCGGCGCCCACGGTCGGTTCCTGGCGGAGGCGCGCCTGCTGGCCGGACTCGACCATCCCCACGTAGTCCGCATCTACGACTACGTCGAATCCGGGGACCTGTGCCTGCTCGTCATGGAACGACTGGCGGGCGGCACCGTGCGGGCCCGCGCGGCGAACGGGCTGACCGTCGACGTCGTCTGCGCGATCGGGTTGGCGACCGCCGCCGCGCTGGAATGCGCGCACGCGGGCGGGATCCTGCACCGCGACATCAAACCGGACAACATTCTCTTCAGCGCCGACGGCCTGCTGAAGGTCACCGACTTCGGGATCGCCAAGCTCATCGGCGCTTCCGGCGCGGCCCCGAGCACGCTCGTCGGTACCCCCGTCTACATGGCGCCGGAACAGTTCGACGGCCGGCCGCCGGGACCGGCGTGCGACCTGTACGCACTCGGGATCGTCCTCTACGAACTGCTCAGCGGCCGCCCACCGTTCGTCCGGGCGCTATCGATGGCGCAGCTGATGGACCATCATCTGCGCGTCGCGCCGCAACCACTGGACGCCGCGCCGCCGGCAATCGCCGCGGTGGTGGACCGGGCGCTGCGCAAGGAGCCCGGTGCACGCCCGCCGTCGGCCCGCGCGTTCGCCCTGGATCTCGCCGCCGCGACGGCCCATGCGCTCGGTGCGGGCTGGCTCACCCGCTGCCCGCTGCCGCTGCGGCTCGACGACGATGTGCGCGACGCGGCGCGCGGCAGTCCACCAGCCCGCACACCACCAGCCCGCACACCACCAGCCCGCACACCACCAGCCCGCACACCACCAGCCCGCACACCACCAGCCCGCACACCACCAGCCCGCACACCACCAGCCCGCACACCACCAGCCCGCACACCACCAGCCCGCACACCACCAGCCCGCACACCACCAGCCCGCACACCACCAGCCCGCACACCGCCGGACACTCCGCCGTCAGCCGTCCCGCCACCAGCCACCGCCTCACCACGCCGATGGTCAGCCGGCGTGATCCGGCGCCGGTCCCTGAACCGGACCGCGCGGCGCGACCTCCGCCCGGCCGACATCACGTCCGCGCCGTTGCGGGTGGACTACCCGTACAGCGTGGTCGCCGCGCCGGATGGTGCGGTATACGTGTCCCAACGGCTACGCCACCGGGTGCTCCGGATCGAACGCGACGGCCGGACGGTTCACGTGGCCGGCTCCGGCAAGAGCGGCCCGCACGGTGACGGGGGGCCGGCCGTCAACGCCGAGCTGGACAACCCGTGCGGGCTGGCCCTGGGCCCCGACGGTTCCCTGTTCATCGCGGACAGCTTCAATAATCGGATCCGCCGGGTCGCGCCGGACGGTCGGATCGTCACCGTCGCCGGCTCCGGCCGTCACGGCCCGCCGGCCGGCCCCGCCGCCCGGCACGCCGCCTCGCTCAACCTGGCGCATCCGCACGGCGTCTACGTCGACGCGGCGGGCCTGGTGTACGTCGCGAACACCGGCGGCCACCAGGTGATCCGGATCGACCCGGATCTGCGGGCGGCACCGCTGGCGGGGGCGGGTGTCCCCGGCCTGTCCGGAGATCACGGACCCGCCCAGTTCGCCCAGCTCCGGCGCCCGCACGACGTCACGGCCCCGCCCGGACGGAATGTCTACCTCGCCGACACCGACAATCACCTGCTGCGGGCTGTCGACGCCGACGGGATCATCTCCACGGCCGCCGGGATGTTCTACGGCGCGTCCCCCGACGACGGAGCCCCGGCCCGGATCGCGGACGTCGGTCGACCCCACTCGCTGGCGCCCACCCCCTCGGGCGGTCTGCTGGTCACCGACCCCGATCGGGGACGGGTCCGCCTCGTCACCCACGATCGACTCGTCCGCATCTTCGCGGATGCCCGAACAGGTCTGCGGCGGCCGCTCGGTGTCACCGTCCACAGCGACGGCACCGCCTTCGTCGTCGACACCGCCCAGCACCTCATCCACCGTCTCCCGGTCGCATAGACCGGTCACCCGGCAAAGCATAGAAGACCCGGACGATGGTCAGTCCCCGGCACCATCAGCGGCGTCGGCACCATCAGCGGCGTCGGCATTCGTGCGTCCGGCGGCCCGGTAGGCGTTGGCGAGGTTTCCCTGCGAGGTCAGGGTGTCGCGGTGATCCGGTCCGAGGACACGCCGCTGGTCGGCCAGTACCCGCTCGTACAGGTCGATCGCCTCCGCGAGGCGCCCCGCGGCCGCAACGGCGCAGGCCAGGTTGTTCCAGGTGATCAGGATGTGTGGATGGTCAGCGCCGAGAACACCGCGGGCATCGGAGAGAACCCGCTCGTACAGATCGATCGCCTCGGGCAGACGTCCGAGCGCCTGGTAGGCGTCGGCGAGATTGCTGCGGGAGAGCAGGGTGTCGGGATGGTTGTCGCCGAGAACGCCTTCCCGGCCGGTCAGTACCTGCTCGTACAGGTCGAGGGCCTCAGTCGTCCGTCCGCTGGCCTGATAGGAGCTGGCGAGATTGTTGCGCACGAGGAAGGTCGTGAGATGCTCCTGGCCGAGAACCCGGACGACGTCGACGAGAACCTCTTCGTGCAGCCTGATCGCCTCCGCCAAGCGCCCCGCCGTCTGGTATGCGTTGGCCAGGTTGCTCCGGGCCAGCAGGGTGTCGCGATGGTCCGGGCCACGGATCCGTCCAGCGTCGTCGACAACCTGCTCGAGCAGTTCGACGGCCTCCGCGATGCGTCCGGCGGCCCAATAGGCGCTGGCGAGATTGTTACGGCTGATCCCCAGATTGGGATCATCGGATTCGAGGATGCGGCTGGCCCGCGCCAGGATCCGCTCGTACAACCCGATGGCCTCGGAAATGCGTCCGGCCTTCTGCAGGGCGAGGGCGAGGTTGTTCCGGAGAACCAGGGTGTTGGGGTGGTCGGTTCCCACGACCTGCTCGGTTCGAGCCAGCACCCAGGTGTGCAGGTCCACGGCGGCGGCGAGCTGTCCGGTTTCCTGGAGATAGAGCGCCGCCAGATTGCCCAGCCCCAGCATGCCCGCCGCGTTCGCGTCCGCCGGGGACGGCTCGGCTTCGATCTGGGCCTGAAGGTGTGGGAGCAGCGCGGCCCAGCGCGGCCAGGCCGCCGGATTACCCTGGATCGCGGTGGGCAGGGCCCTGATCATCAACCAGCCGACGGTGGCCCGGAACTCCAGGTGCCGCGACGTCGGAACCCGGTCCCGCAGCACCGCCTGCACCAGCCGATGCAAGGTGATGGTTCCCTGTTCGACCTTGCCCAGCCCGAGAGCACGGAGGCGGGCGACCACGTCCCCCCAGCGCAGCGGGGAGGAACAGGCCGCGCTCAGCGCCGACCAGAGCGTCCCCTCCCCGTTGCTCTCCCCCAGCTCCCCGTTGCTCTCCCCCAGCACCACCAGCGCGGGAAACAGGTCGAGCGGGATGGGCTCCGGGCCGAAGAATCCGGCCAGCTGCAGCAGCTCGACGACGGCCGGTTCGTCCGGTCCGATCTCGTCCAGGGCCAGGTTCCACGCCGCGGCGACAATGAACGGATAGCGGTCCGGTTTTCCGCGGGTAAGGAGTTCCCGAGTCTCCACGCGCAACGCAGCCAGGTAGTCCGAAACGGTCATGCCGCTGGCGGCGAGCCAGGCTCCGGCCTGTTCCGCCGCCAGCGGCAGGTCCCCGACCGCGGCCGCGAGCCGCTCAGCCTCGGCGTCCTCCAGCGCGGCTCGGTGCCTCCTCAGCAGATCGATCGTGTCCCTCCGGGGCAGCACCGCGACCTCGGTTGCGGTAGCCCGACCGGCCCAGTCGGGGTTGCGCGAGGTAATCACGAGATGTCCGAACTCGGCGGTCTCCGCGGCCTGCAGAAGCCTGGACAGGTAGGGGTTGGTGGCGGTAGCACCGGCGTTGTTGCCCATGACGGCATTGCCAATAACGGCATTGCCAATAACGGCATTGCCAATAACGGCATTGTCGACGACCAACAGCCACCGGCGATGAGGTCGACCGGCGCGCAACGCCTCGGCCGCCGCGGCGGCCGCTGCCTCGTCCCCCTCCACGTGGGCGAGTCCCAGCTGGGCCGCGAGGGCGGCGAGGCCGGCGACGACCTCCGTCATCTTGTCGCCGCGGATCCACCAGACCAGGTCGTAGGCGTGGCTGTACCGGTAGGCGAACTCCACGACGAGCTCCGTCTTGCCGACCCCGCCCAGGCCATGCACCACCTGGGCCCGCACCCCCGGCACAGGGGAACCGGGGCCGGGCACGGCCCGGTCGAAGCCCGTCAGTCGCGCGCGCAGCTCGGCGAGTTCGGATGCACGCCCGACAAAGCGGGGGTTACGCACCAGTTCCGGCGGCAGCCCCCACACGAGCGGGGGCCGACCCGGATACCGCGCTGCCCGTTCGGACTCGTCCGCCGCCGCGGGCACGTCGCGGGTGTCGCGGGTGGGGAGCGGCGTGGGATTGACCGACCGCACCTGCCCTGTCACGGCGGCACGTATCCCGTCCAGCAGCCGGGCGCGAGCGGCTGCGGCGGCGCCCGGCCCGGCCAGGTCGGTCAGGTCGGTCAGGTCGATCCAGGTGAGGCTGCCGAGCAGGCCGAGCGTGTCGGGCTCGCACGGCTCGACCTGCACCGGAATCAGCCGGCGTCCCCGCCCGCCCATGTCCGCCGCCCAGATCGCCTGCCACTGCGCCGCCGCGCCGACCGAGGCGAGATAGGCCGGGGTCAGCACCGCCAGGAGCCGGCCTGCGGTGGTCAGTCCCGCCTGGACGAGCGCAGGCCAGTTCGACCCGGGGACGAAGTCCCATGCCTCGAGCAGCACGCGGCGGCCAGCCCTCTCCAGGGTGTCCGCGATCCACTCCGCCCACGCCTGGTCGACGCCGGCGTAGGAGACGAAGAAGTCCACCGTCTTCCCGGCGTCGTGGGTGGTATCCGTGCCAGCCGGGTTCATCGGCTGGCCACCCGGACGCCCCGCCAGTCGAGAGGTGAAGGCCGGGATCAGGCGTTGGGCGGCAGGTCGGTGCCGGCACCGCGCTGACGTAGCGCGACCCGCTCCAGGCCCGCGCCCATGGCCAGCGCCGCCTCGGCGTCGGTGTTGAGGCCTTCCACCGTGAATCCCGCCTCGGCGATCATCTTCAGGTCCTGGTGGCCCTCCTGACCCTCACTGGTCAGGTAGTCACCAAGGAAGATGGAGTTCACCACCGAGAGGGCGAGGGGCTGCATCGAGCCGAGATGAATCTCCCGGCCGCCCGAGAGCCGCACCTCGGCCGTGGGGTTGACGAACCGGACCATGGCGAGAATGCGCAGGCACTGCCGGGGGTTGAGGTTCCATTCCGCCCCCAGGGGCGTGCCCTCGAATGGCATGAGGAAGTTGACCGGGATGGAGTCCGGGGCGAGCTCGCGCAGCGCGAAGGCGACGTCGACGAGGTCCTCGTCGCTCTCCCCCATGCCGGCGATGATACCCGAGCAGGGTGAGAGGCCGGCGTGCCTGGCTTCCTGCACCGTGTCGACCCGGTCGTTGTAGGTGTGCGTCGTGCAGATGTCTGCGTACTTCTCACCGGCCGTGTTCAGGTTGTGGTTGTAGGCGTCCGCACCGGCCGCCCGCAGCTGTGCGGCCTGCCCGTCGGACAGCAGGCCGAGGCACGCGCACACCTCCACGTCCGGATGCGCGGTCTTGATCGCGCCGATCGTGTCCGCCACGCGGTCGACGTCCCGGTCCGTCGGCCCGCGGCCGCTCGCGACCAGGCACACCCGGCGGGCACCGCCCGAGATGCCGGCGCCGGCCGTCGCGGCGGCCTCCTCGGGCTTGAGCCAGGTGTACTTCAGGATTCCCGTGTTCGAACCGAGCCGCTGCGAGCAATAGGAACAGTCCTCCGGACAGAGTCCGCTCTTGAGGTTCACCAGAAAGTTCAGCTTGACACGCCTGCCGAAGTACCTCCGCCGGAGCCGGTAGGCGGCGGCGACGACGTCCAAGAGATCGTCGTCGTCACTGCGCAGGACGGCCAGGGCCTCGTCCCGGGTCGGAGCCTGACCACTCACCCCCTTGCTGACAAGGCTGTTCAGAGTGGCTGACAGGTCCATGTCCGTCATCCTCGATCCTCTGCTGGCACGGCGGGCACTGGCGGGCGGCGGAAACCTGCGGGTGATCGTCCTTCCGCCGCGTCCACACTCTCATCGTTGCCTTGATCGGAACCAGCGATCGCCCACGTCGGGGCGGGGGTACGGCCGGGGTTGCCCGGACGTGGACGTGGCCAACCGGCGCCGGCGGGCAGGAAGGGGAGGATGGGTATGTGGCGACTGGATCCCGGGTGGAGGAGAACGACGCGTGCGTGTCGGGCGACAGCGTCGCCGGCGCCCACCCCACACCGACCGAACCAGCGACTGGACCTTCGAGTGGAAACTGGACCTTCGACCGGAAAGTGAGGCCCACGAGTGAGCCCGCAAGGATCCGACTCCGACGTCGTGACGGTGCCGCGTGACGCGGCGTCACCACAGACGGTGTCGCGTGACACCGCGTCGGTCCCGCCCGCCGACGAGGTCGTGCTCCTCGACGCCGAACGCCGCCCCTGCGGGACGGCGCCGCGGATCGCCGTGCACGGCCTCGACACCCCCCTGCACCTGGCGTTCTCGTCCTACCTTTTCGACCCGTCCGGCAGGCTGCTCGTCACCCGCCGGGCGCTCGACAAGCGGACCTGGCCGGGGGTGTGGACGAACAGCTGCTGTGGGCATCCCCGCCCAGGCGAGGATCTGGCGCGGGCCGTCGAGCGCCGGGTAGGCCAGGAACTCCGCCTGGAGTTGACCGACCTGCACTGCGCGCTGCCGGACTTCGCCTACCGCGCCACCGCCGCCGACGGTCTCGTGGAGAACGAGGTCTGCCCGGTCTACGTGGCGCGGGCGCTCGGGGACCCGGATCCGGACCCGGCCGAGGTGGTCGAGTGGCGCTGGGTCGAGTGGGACGACTACCGCCGGGTGGCCGCCGCCGCGCCCTGGGCGCTAAGCCCCTGGTCGGTCGACCAGATGGCGGCGTTCAGCGCGGCGGCCCATCCGCTGACCGCCGCGCTCTCCCTCGTCTCCGGCGGAACCCACGCCTGAGCCGGCCATCCGGCGAGCCGACCCTCCGTCCTGTTCCGGAGGGCATCCTGTTCCGGAGGGCATCCTGTTCCGGAGGGCATCCTGTTCCGGAGGGGTTGCCGTGCCGGCGCTGACGCCCGGGGCCACCGAACCGCGGATGGTCCCGGACGCCGCGCGACCGTCCGCCGCCGGCCCCGACCCGGGGGTCCGTGGCGACGACGACACCGCGACGCGGGTGGCAGGAGCACGGCGTCAGTCCACGGCACCCCGCCGCGTCACGGCATCCCGGACATGGTCGATGACCGAGGCGATCGGACCTACCGTCCACTGCTTGGCGGTCGAACCGGCGGCTGACGGGTGCACCCAACCAGCACTAGGGCCTGTTCTGGGTTCGGATCATGGGGTCGGGAGGCTGCGTAGCCAGAGGATGGATCCGCGTAGGTGGAGTCCCGCGGCGTAGCTTTCGGGTGTCTTGTCGTAGCGGGTGGCCAGACCCCGCCATTCCTTGATCTTGTTGATGCTGCGCTCCACGGTGTTGCGGTCCTTGTAAAGCGTGGCGTCGTGGCTGACCGGGCGGCCACCGAGGCTGCCGCGTTTCTTGCGGTTGGCCTTCTGGTCGGCCTTCTCCGGGATCACCGCCTGGATCTTCCGGGCGCGCAGGTGGGCGCGGTTGGCGCGGGAGGAGTACGCCTTGTCGCCGGCGACCGCGTCCGGCCGGGTCCTGGGGCGCCCGACCGGGCACCTTGATTTTCTTCAGGACCAGGAGGAAACGCGGGCTGTCCGCGGCCTGTCCGGGGGTCAGGACGATGGACAGCGGGCGGCAGCGCCGGTCGGTCGCGAGGTGCACCTTGCTGGTCAGCCCGCCCCGGAAACGTCCCAGCTCGGCGGCGGTCAGCCGAGCCCTGCGGCGTCGGCGTACCGCGCGGCGCCGTGCCCGTTCGGCTTCCTCACCACCCTCGGGCGCCTCGGTCACACAGTCGTTTTGCCCGGTTTCTGAAGCCCCTTTTCCTCCGTCAGGGCCTTCTCCAGGTCGACCAGGAGATCCGGGTCGACCACCATGCCCGCCGCGTGGTGATGCGCGCGGGCGACGGTGGAGTCCACGCTGGCCAGGCTGAGATCGACATCGTCGCGCGCCGCCGCCTCGGTGATCATCGCGTCCATGAGGGTCTGGAAGACCCCGTCCTGCGCCCACAGCCGGAACCGGTCGTAGATCGTCGACCAGGAGCCGTAGCGTTCGGGCACGTCCCGCCAGGGACTGCCGGTCCGGAACCTCCACATCACCGCGTTGACGTAGCTGCGCAGGTCAGGGATCAGCCCGGAGGCCCCCAGCGGGAGGTACGGCTCGATCAGCTCCCACTCACCGTCGGTCAGGTCGCCACGAGTCATACAACCGTGCTACCAGCCGGAGCACCCGAACACGAAAGGCGATCATCCCGCCTGTGATCCGAACCCGGAACAGGCTCTAGGTCCAGGCCGGGGTTTCTCTTTGCCCGGACAAGGTGGGGGCGGCGCGCGCGACCAGGCGGCGCGCGGCGGGCACGCAGTGGATCGCGACCTGCGGTTTCGTCGGGAACCGGTAGTTCTTGGACGGTGCCGCCAACGAGGATCAGATCGGGACTGGATGCCGCCCACGCTCGGCACCTGGTCGGTCCACCGTCGCCGGGTAGCGGCCGGCGTGAGCAACCAGGCTGGCGAGTCGCCGATCCGGGCGTCAGCCGAGCGAAACACCCAGAGCAGCCGGCCGGTTTGGACGCCGGATCAGGTTGGTAACCCGTAGATCGCGATCAGCGACGGGCGAACCAGCAGCCGCGGACGAACACTGCCGAGCCAGCAGCCGTCTGCCTCCGTCGTCGCACCGCGGTCGGCCGCCGTCCGGATCAGCCGGCGGAACGGGCCCGCTCCGGACCGGTCAACGGGAGCCTCTACTCCGGATCAGCAGTGGAGAGGATCTGCGTCCTCCCGGCCCGGCCATCCGGCCACCCATACGAGCAAGGCGTCGAAACAGTGGCTGGCAATTGTCCAAATCACACATTCCCAATTCACAAGGTGAGGAAAGTTCAGTGGGAACTTTCACGACCCGAGCGTTCAGCGGAAGCACCTTACTCGCCAGACGAGGGCGACGCCCAAGGTTGACGCCGACCGAAGGCAGAGCCCTTCGAACTTCATTGCTTACTACTGGTGACATCACAGGTCCCCGGAGCCCGCAGGCAGCTACAGGAAGCTCTCATCTATACGCCATCGATGAGAGGGGGCGCGACGATCAGACCTAGATCCGCCAGTAGCTGGTGATGTTGGGAGTTCGTAGATCGTTGGAACGTGAGCGGGTGCCTGCCGTGCAGGAAGAATCGGGGTTACCACCACCAACCGATGACGTCCTGACGAGAGGCACCCACCGGGTGAAGAGACTACGCAGATCTGACCTTGGGGTTGTCCTTCCGCACCTGGCGGGTCTCGTTGTCGATCGGGTGGACCGGTCTGGTGATCGGCTGCGGTTACGGGCTCGTGTTCGAGGAGCTGCTGCTGCGTGCCCCGGGTGCGGAGTGCTCTCGGAGCGGGTCCACGGGCGGTATCGCCGCCGGTTGGTCGACGCGGCGATCGCGGGTGCTCACGTCGAGATCGACCTGCTGATCCGGCGGTTCCGCTGCCTGGCGGTGAGCTGTCCACGGGTGACGTTCGCGGAGCAGGTCGTGGGCCTGACACATCCGCATGCCCGGTTCACCCCGCTCGCCGACCGGTTGATCGAAGCGATCGGGTTGGCGTTGGCGGGCAGAGCCGGAGCACGCCTGGCCGGCAGGATGGGGCTTCCGGCTGGTCGGAACACGCTGCTGCGCCGGGTCCGGGCACTGCCCGACCCGCAGGTCGGGGCGGTGACGGTCCTCGGGGTGGACGACTTCGCGTTGCGCCGGGGTCGGGTTTACGGGACGGTCCTGGTCGATCTCGACAGCCGCTGGCCGGTGGACCTGCTGCCTGACCGGGAAGCGGCGACGTTCGCCGGCTGGCTGGGCATCCCGGTGCGCGGGTGATCTGCCGGGACCGGGCCGGTGCCTACGCCGATGGCGCCCGTACCAGCGCTCCGGACGCGGTGCAGGTGGCGGACCGCTTCCACCTGTGGAGCAACCTCGCCGGATATGTCGAGACGACGGTGGCCCGGCACCGTTCCTGCCTGGCGGAACCGCCGTCCACCGAGCAGGCTGTGGACGGCCCGCGGGCGGACCTCGACGGCGCGGTGGCCGCGGCGCGGGACGCGCAGTTCGAGCAGCGGGCGTTCGTGCGACATGCCCGTGAGCGGTACGCCGCCGTCCAGGAGCTCAAGGCCGCGGGCGTGGGCATCAAACCGATCGCCGCCCGACTCGGTCTGGCCCGAGGAACGGTCCGTAAGTACTACCGCGCGACCAGCGTTGACGACGTTCTGGCGAAGGCCCGCGACGAGCGCGGCTCGATTCTGCGGCCGTGGGAGCCTTACCTCACCGGGCGGGTCAACGCCGGGATCACCAACGGCAGCCAGCTGTTCGGGGAGATCCGAGCCCAGGGCTACCCCGGGAGCAGAGCCGTCGTTCTGGCCTACCTGCGCCCACTACGCGCCGGCGGTGGCACCGCCGCACCCGCGGCACGGTAGGCTCCCAAGGTCCGCACCGTGACCCGGTGGATCCTCACCCACCCCGAGCACCTCAACGAGGACGAGACTCTGGCGTCGAAGACGATTCTCACGCGCTGCCCGGACCTCCAGAAGACCGCCGACCGCGTCACGGCGTTCGCGCAGATGCTCACCGGTCGTCACGGGGACCGGCTCAATGGTTGGGTCGACGCCGACGACCTGTCCGAACTGCACCGTTTCACCCGCGGTCTCCTGCGTGACCACGACGCCGTCCTCAACGGGCTTACCCTGCCGCACAGTTCCGGTCAGGTCGAAGGAGCCGTGAACCGCATCAAAATGATCAAGAGGCAGATGTACGGCCGCGCGAGCTTCGACCTCCTCCGCAAACGAGTCCTCCTCGCGACCTGACAGCGCCCGGGTCTACTTCGATCACAAGATCAGGGACAGATCCCGTTTTCGGAGACCGTTGACATCGGCGTTGGTGATCTTCCAAATCTCCGGCCTTCCGAGCCTGGGTCGGATGTCGATCCGGTCCATGTCGAAGGATTTGCCGTTGATGAGTTGCTGACCCGTGGCAGGGTGGAATTTATGCTGATGCTCCGTTGACGGCCCGCAGGCCATGTGATCGGGACGGCGGGTTGCGCAGCTTCACAGCCTCGTCAAAGCCGCCAGCCATGCCTGGGCGGCCCCCGGATTGAATGTCACGGCGATGCGCGAAGGAGCGAGTAGGTCGATGCGCCAGCCACCGGCGAAGCTCTCCCGCAACTCCCGCTCCGAGACCCGGTGCGGACCCCAGGTGCCTTGCTGCCGGTCGCTGAAGCACATCAGGAAGCAGCGTCCACCCGGACGCAGGGCCGCGCCGAGAGAGGCCACCAGCGCCACACGGTCCTGCGGTGCGAAGCAATGGAACAGCCCGCAGTCGAGCAGCGTGTCGAACTGCTCGCCGAGGCCTTCGAGCTCGAGGACGTCCTGGACCAGGAACCGAGCCTCCAAGCCGCGTTCTGCCGCCTTCTGCCGCGCCAGCGCGATACCGCTGGGAGCGGCGTCCACACCCGTGGTGTCCAGCCCGAGCTCGGCCGTCATGAGGGCGTTATCGCCACTGCCGCAGCCGACATCCAGCACCCGGCCCGTGAAGGCTCCTCGATGGGCGAGTTCCACGAACACGGGCTGAGGCCGCCCGATCTCCCAGCCGGCTCCCGGGGCTCCGGCATAGTGGGCCTCGAAGACATCGACACCGCTGTCCGGGCGTGTGCGCGCCGTGCCGGGCTCCTGTGTGGCTGACATCTCGGCTCCTGTCCGCTGCTGTCTCGTCCGCTACTTCACTCGGTGCGCCGCGGGAGCAGCCAGAGCCTTCTGATCCATGTCACGCACATCGTGACTCTTGTCAGGGCTGGGCGATGACGCGTTGTCGCAGGCCCTGGGGATCCGCAGGATCGTCGGTAGGTGGCTCGGAGGTCGGAGTTCCGGCTGGAGGCCGCAGCCGTTCGAGCCGGTCGGTGACGACCGCGCAGCCCTACAAGTCCGAACAGGTGTCGCAGCGTGACTGTCAAGACAGCAGAACCCAAGGTCCCGCCGTCGGACGACACGGTGACCGGTCTACGCCTCTTCACCCGCGGAACGGTCAACCCGCGATGGCTGGTGCGGACGGTCGTGCCGGCTGCACGAGAGCTGCGGGAGACCCACGGTGCCTCAATGGTCTATCTCCGACGCGGCTGGCTACACGGCCCGCATGTCGACCTCGTGGCGCGCGTGGACCAGGGCGGCAGCCCCCCGCCGTGGGACGAAATGGCCCACCGTCTCGATGCCGGCCCGCTCGACCCGTCAAGCGCGATCAGCGAGGAAACCTACCTGGAAAAGGCACGTGAGTTCGGCCGCCTGGAGCGGGTCCCCCCTCCCTACCTGCCGATGCGAGCGCACGGCACGGTCGAACGGCTCGGCCCAAGCGACACCGCGCGCTGGCCCGTGGCCCTCAACGCGCTCCGCGAGGTCGCCCTCGGCCGCCTGGACCTCCCCCTGATCGACACACTGGAGGACGTCGCCGAGCATGGGGCGCAGGCCGAAACCCGCGTACTGGAAGCCTTCGTGGCCCTCGCCGATGCGCACCACGCCGGCGTCGCCTACGGTGTGTTCTCGCTGCGCTCGCACGTGGAGGCTTTCCTGAGCTGGGCATCGGCCCGCAAGGATCCGCGTCCCGCCTTCCGGGCCAGGCTGGCGTCGGACGCGCCGCGGCTGCGCTCGCTGGTCGAGTCCGCCCTCAAAGGCGACATGAATCGCCACTACACCGCCTGGCAGACGGCGTTCGCCTACACGATGGGCGTCTTCGATCACGCCGTGCTCACCGGAGCACTGACCCTGGACGGGCTTGACGAACTCGACGGCGGCTTCGACCCCGCCACCATGGGCCCACCGGGACGGCCGTCGATGGCTGATACCGGGCCCAGCGACTTCCACCGGGTCATGAACGACTCAGGTGTGATCGCCGAGCCGCCGCAGTGGTTCGCCTCGTACCGCCTGCTCGTGAATCTCTTCTACCAGCAGCTGCCCCTGCTGAGCGTCTCCCCGCTGCACCGCTACTACGTCTGCTACGCCGTCGCCGAGACGGTCGACGAGGTGCTGGGGGAGTCCTGGCAGGAGCGGTTGGAGCGGAGGGCCAGCCGGGCATGACCGTACAGCAGGCGGAGTCGACCGCCACGTCCCCTGCCACACCCGCGGCAGGAGCCCTCGAGCCCCTGTGGGTGCTGCGCGTCAACCTGCTGCGCCGCACCCGGCTGAGCGACCCCGCGCTGGCCGCAGTGCTTGGTGACCTCCTTACCGCCGAAGCGACACTCGCGGCAGCGGCGCAGAAGTGCTCCGACGAGCTGCACGAGCTGATTGGCGCCACTACCGACCGCGAGGCACGCGGCCGGCTCATCGCATTGCGCCGAGACGTTCACAACGACCGCCGGCCGCGTAGCGGCACGGCCGTTACGCCAGCGGTGGACCAGTGGGCGGCGGCGCGGGACCGGCGCGACGCACTGCGGGCACGGATCGCGGACACCTATCCACAGGCCATCGCCCGGGAGCGGGAGGGGCTGGGTGCCCTGCTCGCCGACGACGACCTGCGCCGCGCACTGGCCCTGGTGGCGCCCGAGGTGTCGGACGGCGCCGATCGGTATCGCGCCGCACTGGCGGATTCACGTCCGCTGCCCGCGCGACTGCGCAAGTCGGAGCGTGGTCTGGTGCAGTACGTCACCCGGGCCATGATTCGCACCAGCCCGCTCTCCCGCTTTACCGCCGTAGGCGTGGCGGTGCCCGATGACCGGGGTCGGGCCCCCGACGAGATCCGCTTCGCGAGCGCCGTCCCCTTCATGGGGCTGGACCGGGTGATGCTCGGGTATGTTGCTGCCGGGCTGACCGCCCCGAGGGACGGCGTCGGGCTGGACCACTGGGTCCAGCTCCCACCGACGGCCGAGGTCGACGAGTCCTCCGCCCGGCTGTACTTCATGCGCCCCACGGCGAAGGGCATCCAGCGGCTGTCCACACCGGTGACAGGCCTTGTGCAGTCGGTCCTGGAAGCCACGGCCATGGGCCCCCGCCGTGTCGGCGCCATCGCCGGCCACATCGCAGAGCGGACGGAAGTCCACTACGACCAGGCGGTGCGAGCCATAGCACAGGCCGTGGGCGCGGGTATCCTGTGCACGTGCGACGGGCCGGAGGACGGGGACGCGCCCTACTCAGCGCTTCTCCACCGGCCCGACAGCCCGGTCGTCCGTCTTGACGATGTGGCCCGGCGGTTGAAAGTCATCGCCGACGCCCCGCCGGAGGACCGCGTGGCCGAACTGAGCCGACTGAGGAGCGCGCTGGCGGACGTCAGCCGTCATGCGGGTCGACCCGCGCAGATCCTCGTCGAGGAGGACTACGTCCTGCCGCCCCGGACAGTGGCCACCGTTGCCTGGCGCGACCGGCTCAATGACCTTGCCGCCGGCGTCGAACTGCTGTCAGTCTTCGACCGGCTCCACGATGTCCGTGCCCTGTTGTCCGCCGTGTTCGTGGAACGGTTCGGCCGCGGAGCCGTCGTTCCTCTGGCGGAGCACGCGGCGTACCTGGTCGCCGAGGTCTACCGGCACAACGGAGCCGTCGACGGCAAGGTACCCCCTGGTATCGGCCCGGCCGACGGCTCGCTCGACGAACTCCAGGTTCTGCGTCGACACGTCCTGGACAAGCTCTACGCTGACATCTCCCGAAGCGATACCGAGGAGGTGGTCTGGAGCCCCGGGCACGTGCGTGCACTGGCCACCGGACTGCCCGCACGGTTCCGTGCCGCACCACTGGCGCACAGCGTGCTCGTGCAATCCTGGAACGGGCACTTGGTGTTCAACGACGCATACGCCGGGCACGGCATGCTCTATGGCCGGTTCCTCGGCCCGGACCGGGACCTGGGCGGTGCCGCACTGCCCCATCTTGCCGAGCGGCTGCGACGGCAGTACGGCACGGACGGCCACCGGCTCGTTGAGGACCTCGGTCTGCACCGTCTCAACGTCAACGCCCACGCACCCGTCCTGTCCGACGGCCTGGTCCCGGACGACTGGTTCACCTTCCGGCTCGCCCATGACCCGGACACCGACGGTCTCACCGTGCTCGACGCGGAAGAACGGCCCACCCGTGTCCTCACCCTCGGCGCCGGGCACCCCGAACTGTTCCCGCCACCCGTACGGGTGGCTACCTGGCTCGTCAGCGGTGGACGGCTGATGGAGGACCTAATCGGTGGCTGGCACTCGACGACCGGATGGGACGGCGACTCGAGCCGGCCCTGTCCCCGGCTGCGCGTCGGTTCCGCCGTACTCTCCCGGCGCCGGTGGTACGGCGGCCGGGAAATGGCTGATGCCGTCGCGGCCGGGCCCGCCGAACATGACCGCCTGCTGGCCCTCACCAAGTGGCGTGCCCGCCACTGCATTCCGGCGGAGATCGTCCTGAAGACCCCCCTGGACGACGGCTACCGCCGCGAGGCCATCGCCTCGGGCGAGGACGCCCAGGCCCACCGGCAACGGCAGAAGCCGCAGTACGTGGACTTGCAGAGCGCCCTGAGCGTGCGGGTGCTGCCCAGGCTCATGGAACGGCGCAGCCCCGGATACCTGGAGGAGGCCCTGCCGGGCGTCGGGGACGGCCCGCACGCCGCCGAGTGGGTCATCGAGATCGGGCGCCCAGCGGGCGGAACGTTCCAGTACGGAGGAATGCCGGAATGAAGATAAAGTCGCGTACCTACCTGCATTACGCACCGGTCCCCGGCGGCGTGTACTTCAGTGGCCCGACAAGCCAGTTCGTCATGCGCGGGCCGGAGTTACTGTTCACCATCGCCGACCTCTGCGTTCCGCTGTTGGAGGAGGGCACAACCGAGGACGATCTCGTGCGTGCCCTGGGCACCGAGAAGGCCCGACCGGCGGTACGCAAGGTAGTCGACGGGTTGCTCAGCCACGACATGCTCCTGGACACCGCAGGGTTCACTGTGGCTGAAACCGGTATCGCCGAACGGGATCGCTTCCCCGAGGCGCTCGCCCACCTGGAGGCGTTTACTGACGATCCCTACGCGGCCTTCGCCGCCCTGCGGACCGCACATGTGGTGCTCTATGGCCCGGCGGCCGTGGTGTCCCCAGCCGCCCGGGGACTGGCCCGGGCAGGCGCCGGGCACCTGGCTTTGGCTACTCCCGATGGGGACCTCGACCCCGTGCGGGCGGTGGGGGAGCGCCTGGGAGCGCGGCTCCTCAGTGACCAGGAAGAACTCAAAGAAGCACTTGCCGAAGCCGACGCGGTGCTCTGGTGTCCCGGGGAAGACGGCGAGCCCGCCCCCCGGGTCTCCCTGCGGCCGGCCGGATGGCTGGTACCGGTGAGCCTGGGCGAGGCCACGGTCGTCGGACCAGTTCTCGACGCGACGGCAGCATCCGGGCAGTGGCCCGCGTCGGCGGAAAGAGCGCTGTCGTGGGCCCACAGGCACTCCGGCGGACCAGTCGCCCGGCCGGGGGCGGACAGGCTCGCGGGAGCGCTCGCTGGTCAGCTGTTGTTTGATGCCCTCACTAATTGTGCCGCTTCCGCCGAAGCGCATGTCGTCCATGGCGACGACCTAGCCGCCGACCGCGTCACCGTGCCCGGCGCCCAGTCCTCGGCTGGCCCAGCCACCTGGTGCTCTCTCGACTCTGTCGCGCAGCAGCCCGCCCCCGACGAGGAGGAGGCCCTGGAGCGGATCTACCAGGTCACCGCCCCGTGGACCGGGCTGTTCCAGCTCGTCACGGACGACGCCCTGCCTCAGATGCCCTTGGCCCTGCGGCAGATCGAGTACCGGCTCGGGCGAACCGGCTCCGTCGTCGGGTGGGGGGCCGGACAGCGGGCGGCAACCGTCGCCGTCGTACTGGACGCACTGCGCGCTCTGCGCGCGGACGAGGGAGTGGGTGCCGCCGGATTCACGCCGCAGCAGTGGCTGCTGGACGGCGCACTGCGGCTGCTCGTGGAGCGGGCACGGACTGGTGGTGCCGTCAACAGGGCAGAACTGCCCGCCGACGACCGCATGGTGCTCCGGCTGCTGACGGACGAATCGGCGCAGCTCGTCGTTCTGCTCGATCTGGAGGTGGCGGGCCTGGACTGGCGGTTGGCCCGCGTCGAGGGCGAGCACGGCAAGGTCCTCGGTGTTGGCTGGGGCCGCGACCAGGCCGAGGCCCGGCACGCCGCGCTGGGCACCGCACTCGCCCACGAGCAGGCCCGGCGGCTCCTGCCGGACGTGGGGATCGCACATGTGAACACCGCTGCCCTCCTCGTCGCGTCCGCCGCCGAACTCGCCGCCCTGAGCGCCGACGTCGTCGGGCAGGGGACCGCCGAGGGGATCGGCTACCTCGGGCTGGCGCACCGCTCGGACCCGGTGCTCGGCGATCTTCCGTACTGGTCCGGGACGGTCGAAGCGCGGCGCAGGGACCCGGAGGACGGCAATGCCTGAGCCCTCCAAGGTCGCCTTCGCCCTTCCCATACCGGCTCTTGTGCGGGTGCGCGGAGCGATCGACGAGGCCTGGCACGAGGCGCTCGCCGACCTTCCGGACGCTGTGGGCAGCACCGTGTCCCTGGGCATCGGGTGGGACCTCGCCTGGGAGCGCGAGCAGTGGCGATCGGCTGTCGAGGACAGGCGCAGCCACCTCTCCGTGCGCCTGTACGCGGACGAGACTCTGATCGGCCCCCTGTGGGCGCCCGCGACCGATGCCGGATGCAGCGGATGCGCCGAGGTCCGCTCCCGGGTGGTTCGCGCCCACCCGATGGTCGAGGCACTGCAAGTGCCCACCGAGGTCCCGCTTCCTCGGTCTCCCCTGCTGCCAGAGCTGCTGGCGGCCGCCGTACAACACCTCACCGCCCAGCCTCTCGGGCCCGGTGAGCTCTACGCGGTCGGCACCGGGTCAACCCGCCGCCACCGGGTTCCACGCAGCTCCGGCTGCCCTCTGTGCGGCGCCCGCACCACTGGCACCGCAACCGCTCCCCCGCCCGGCAGGCTGGTGCTGCACGACCACCCGGCGGACCCTCACGACCCCACCCGGGGCCTCACGGGCCGCCGGTTGCTCGCCCCCGGCGCCCTGCGCCGTCGTACCGTCGACCCGCGGTTCGGCCCAGTACGGGAAGTCGTCCGCGAGTCGCGCGCCCCCTACGCGATGAGCATGGCGGCACTGCCCAACGCACCCGCCATGGGATACGCGCGGGCCGTCGACTTCGAAACGGCCGAACCGGTCGCGGTCCTGGAGGCTTACGAGCGGCTGGGAGGCTTTCCGTACGAGGCTTCGGTGATCGAGGACGTGGCCTACCAGGAGGTCGCAGAACACGCCGTGGATCCCGCCTCACTCGGCGGGTACACCGCGCAGCAACTGGCCCATCCGAGCACTCGCGTGACCCCGAGCTTCCCGTCCACGCCCATGGACTGGGTCTGGGGCCACGACCTCGCCACCGGCAGACCCCTGCTTGTCCCCGCGGACATCGGCTTCTACCAGTACGACCACCGCTTCAAACGCTCGCACCATGCCGCGCAGCGAGCCGCCCCGCACGACCGTCGCCGCTATTTCCACGACTCGTCGAGTGGCTGCGCGCTGGGCGGAAGCCTGGAAGAGGCGGCACTGCACTCACTGTTCGAACTGGCCGAACGCGATGCCTTCCTCATTGCCTGGCACTGTGCCGTCCCGCTGCCCGCCATCGACCCGGCCTCCATCACCGACCCGGCCAGCCGTCGGTTGCTCGACCTGATCGACTCGCGGGGGTTCGACGCCCATCTGCTGGTCGCCACCCAGGACATCGACCTACCCGTGGTGTGGGCGCTCGCCATGAACCGTGAGCGGCACTTCCCGGCCACCTTCTCGGCCGCCGGGTCTGGCTGCAATCCGGCGTCCGTGGTGCGCAGTGCCCTGTGGGAGCTCGGCCAGATCGTCACCGACCCGGTCACCTGGACCAGAGCCGACATCGAGCCCATGCTCGCAGACCCCTGGCTGGTCGAGGAACTCGACGACCACCTGCGGCTCTACACCCTTCCTCAGACGCTCGGACGGGTCACCCCGGTGCTTGGTGGTCTGCGGGTCCCTCTCGACGAAGCGTTTCCCGGATGGCCCGACCGGCTGCGCGAGGAGGCGAAGGGCAGCGTGCTCAGGGCGCTGCGAGCCATGCAAGAACGTTTCGCCCGCGCCGGTCTGGACCGGATCGTGCTGGTCGACCAGTCCACCCGGGAACACCGGGACCTTCAGGTCGCCGTCGCCAAGGCGGTGGTGCCGGGAATCATCCCCATGTGCTTCGGCCACGCGCAGCAGCGGCTGCTGGGCCTGCCCCGGCTGACCGCAGCGCTCGCGGGCACGCCAACGGCCGACCGGCCCTGCCCTTATGACCCTCATCCGTTCCCGTGAGGTGTGGGAGACGCACATGGACCCTCATCCCGACCAGCTCCTGCGCGACCGTGCGGGCGGACCGATACCGGACGACGTCGAGACCATGGCCCGCGATGTCATGTGGTACGCCTACGCGCTGGGTGACGACCGGCCGGCGGTGCCAGGCGTTTACGGCGAGCAGGCAGGCTTCGCGGCCCCCGACGCCCCCGAGGAGGTCGCACCGCGGCTGCCGGTCACCGAGCCCGGCGCACCGGCCACCCCGCTTCCCCTGGGCACGGTGGAACTGCTGGAGCGCATGCCCTACCCGTGCGGCAGGGCACCCGAGGCCGGCACATCCGCCGAAGCCCTCGGGCACGCCTTGGTCACCGCCTTCGGCCCGCACCGGCGCGAGCCGGAGAATCCGATCAACGACCACCGCGGCTATGCGTCCGTGCGCAGCAAGTTCCCCGTGCACGCCTTCGTAGCCGACCGCGAACGACGGCAGGTCCTGGATGTCCACCGCAACGCGCTGGTGGACCTCGCCGGCGCCAACCCCCCGCAGGACCCCTCGGCCGACGGCTGCGAGATCCTTCTGATCGGGCGGTACACGCGGCTGCCCGCGAGCTACCGGTGGTTCCGCGGCGCGCTGGTCCACCTGGAGATGGGCATCGCACTGCGGTCCCTGTGCCTGGCGTTGGAGTTGTTCGGCCTGTCCGGCCGGCTCCGGCTGCCGAACAGCGGCCAGGGGCGGCTGCGCGAGTTCGGCCTGCGCCCTGCCTGGGAGTGGACGCTGCCGCTGACCGTCGAACTGGCCGAACGACCGGCACCGGTGCAGACCACCGGGCGGGGCGCCGATACCGTTCCCGACCCCGTGCTCGCCGACGTCCTCGCCATGAACCGGGCCCAGACCTTCACCGAAGCGCCGGCCACCCTGGGACCCGCGGCGCCCAGCCAGGATGACGTGACCGCGGCAGCGGAACGGTCCTGGGCCGAACTGCTGTGGTCACGCACGTCCGGACGTATGCCCCGAGGCCTGTATGGCATGAACGGTCGGCGGCGGGTACTCCCGGCTGCCGTGCTCCAGGACGCGGTGCGCTGGCTGGGCGTGCCCCCGCCCGGAGACGTCCTGCGGGGCGTGTCCAACGCGATCAGAACGACCGTCGTGATCCAGGGCATCGAGGGCCACCGCGACGGGGTGTACGAGGTCGCGGACGGCCACACCGTGCTGAAAGCGGCGGACACGACGGCTGCGGCCCGTCTCGAAGAGGTCTACGGCTACACTCTGGCACCGGGCAACGGTTGCGACGTTCGGCACGCCTCGATGATCTGGTTTCTCACGGTCGACCCCCGAGTCGTGGTCGACCGCTACGGTCCGGGCGGCTGGACCACGATCCAGTACGTGTGCGGCTGGGCGGCCCACGGACTGACGCTCGCGGCAGCCGGGTCGGGCCTGTACGCCAGGCCCGTACGGGCCTTTTATGAGGCAGCGGCACGGCGCGTCCTGGGTCTCGGTTCCGAGGAGATGGTCGTGCTGGCGGTGATCGGCGGAACTCCCGGATACCGGGGCCTGATGCTCGACCTGCGAAGCTGAGGGAGACACACGTGAACCGTACGATCGCTCCCGGCAGCCCTGTCCGAGCCGGAGACGTCCCGACAACCTGGCGGTCGTGGCATCTGCACCTGGGGTCCGTGGCCGGATCCCTTCATGACCGCGTACTCGGCGAGGTGATCGGCCCCACCGTCGACGACGTACCTGGCAAACCGTGGTTCTTCATCCGCTACTGGCAGGCTGGTCCACATCTCCGGTTCAGAGTCGGCGACTTGGACGACGACGAGGCGCAACAGGTCGAACAGTCCCTGCGGGAGCGGCTCGCGCGTGCCGGGACGCTGCGCGATGGCGAGGAGCCTCTCGACGCGGAGAGCCACCGGACCGCCGCTCGGCGTCTGGCTGCCACCGGCGGCGAGGCTGAGGACACGGCTGGGGGGCCGCTGCCGCCGGGAGTCCACCGCGCGGTGTTCGTGCCCGAGACCGAGCGGTACGGCGGGGCAGCGCTGATGCCTGGTGCGGAACGGCTCTTCCAGGTCTCCAGCGAGCTGGTCAGAACACATCTGCCGAGCCTGCCAGGCACCCGGGAGCGGTCGGCCGTCGCACTCCGGGCCACGGTGTCGGCGGGCGCTGCGCTGGGCGGACGTGGCGAGCAGGCCGACTACTACCACCAGGCGCTGCACGCCTGGCGCGGCATGGTGGCGGCCGGATTCGGCTACTCCGAGCAGCAGTTGGATCGACTCACCGGTGCGGACCGCCCGGCGCTGTCCACGGCGGGGGCATCGCGACGCGGGAGCATCGACCCCGAGCGCCACGGTGCTTTCGCCCTGTGGCACCGCCTCCTGACCGAACTCGCCGACACGGTACGCGCAACCGGCACGACCCACCCGGGCCGCATCGTGCTCTCCCACGTCCACATGTTCCACAACCGTCTCGGCCTGAGTCTGGTCGACGAACTGCAGACGTACGCGCGGCTCGTCCGGCTCTTCCCCCTGGACGCTCCCGTCGGCGGCCCGTCCGGCACGCCTGCCGCCCCCGACCCGCATCGCAGCGCACACGAGGGGTGATCATGGTCAACCAGCCGCTGGCTGTGCCAGCGCGGACCCCCGCGCCGCAGGCCGCCGAGGTGGTCGCTCGGGCCGTTGGCGTCACCCGGTGCTACGGCGGCACGACGGCCCTCGACGGCCTCGACCTCGAGGTGCGGGCCGGCGAGCTGGTGGGCCTTCTGGGGCCCAACGGAGCGGGCAAGTCCACCCTGATCCACGTCCTCACCGGTCTGCGTCGCCCGAACCGGGGTCGTTGTGAACTGTTCGGGCGGGATCCTCGGACCCCGGCGGGCCGGCGGTACATCGGAGTCACCCCGCAGGAGACCGGACTGCCCGAGACACTGCGCGCGCGCGAGGTGGTCGACTTTGTCGCGGCCCACTACCCGGCTCCGGAGGACCGCGATGCGCTGCTCGACCGCTTCGGGCTGACCGATCTGGCGCACCGTCAGACCGGTGGTCTCTCCGGCGGTCAGAAGCGCCGACTGGCCGTGGCCCTCGCCTTCGTCGGCCGGCCCCGCCTCGTCTTCCTCGACGAACCGACGACCGGCCTCGACGTGGAGGCCCGCCGGGTGCTGTGGGACCACATCCGCGCGTTCCACCAGGAAGGCGGCACGGTGGTGCTGACCAGTCACTACCTCGACGAGGTGGAGGCGCTCGCAGAACGGATCGTGGTCGTCTCCGGCGGGCGGGTGCTCGCCGACGGCTCCGTCACCGCGATCCGCGGGATGGTCGACGTCCAGCGCGTCAGCCTGGTGACCGCTTCGTTGCCGTCGCTTCCGGGCGTCATCAAGGTCGAGGAGATCGACGGACGCACCCACGTGCTGACCAGGGACGCTGACCAGTTCGTACGCGACCTGGTGGGCAGCGGCGCGCCCTTTTCGGGGCTGGAGATCCGGCCGACGACGCTCGAGGAGGCCTTCATGGCCATCTCGTCCGCCTGACGCCCCCGGCACCGCCGCGCCGTCCACCGTACGCGGAAGGAAAAGACTCCGTGTCCATGACCCTCCTGCATGCCCGTTACCAGATCCTTCAGACCATCCGCATCCCCATCGCGGTGATCGGCTCCGCGTTCTTCCCTGCGGCCTCGATGCTCTTCTTCGTGGTTCCGGCGACCGGCGACGACCCGGCAGGTGCGACCTACGCGACCGCTTCGATGGTCGTCTTTGCCGTCATGATCAGCAATCTCTTCGGGCACGGCGTCGGCGTTGCCGAGGACCGCGCCCAGCCCTGGGACCCTTACACCCGGACTCTTCCCGTCGGCCCGTGGCCGAAGTTCGGGGGCAGACTGATCTCCGGCCTGGTGATGATGCTGGTCTCTCTTGCCCCGGTGGTCGTCATCGCTGCCGTGGCCACGCCGGCCCGCATCTCGGCGGTCGGGTTCGCCGCGGCTGTGGGTGTCGTCGTCCTGGTCTCGCTGCCCTTCAGCCTGATGGGACTGGCCATCGGCTACCTGCTGCCTACCAAAGCGGCCCTCGCCGTAGTGCAGGTCGTCTTCTTCCCAATCGCCTTCGCCGGAGGCCTGCTCTCCGCCCCCGGCAAGGCTCCCGGCTTCATCGAGACCATCGCTCCGTACGTGCCGAGCCGTGGCGCGGTCGAACTCATGTGGGCGGCCGTCGGCGACTTCAGGCCGAGTACCACATCCCTCATCGTGTTCGTCCTGTGGTCGGTGGTCCTCGCGGCCCTCGCGGTCTTCGCGTATCGCAGGGACGAGGGCAGGCGGTTCCGCTGACCGGGCAGATCGAGGGGCGTCCACCCAAAGGCGGACGCCCCTTCGCGTACCGGATCCAACCAGCCGCCGTCAGAGGGCGCCGGCGTGCGGGACTCGGACACGCTCCAGCAGTTCACGGACGACCTCCGAGGTCTCCGCTCGGTCACTGCCGACGCCGAACACCTGGAAGTCGGGGCGGATCAGCGCGGCCCGCGCGCCCATGCCGTCCAGCCAGGCCCGCAGGAATCCTCCGGCGTCGGCGACGGACTCCCACTCCTTGCTGACGGTTGGGGCCGCGCCCGCCGGCAGGACCTGTACCAGGCGGACACTCCGGTCCCGAAGTCGCTCGGCCAGCCCCGCCTCCAGCAGTGCCTCCGGCACGCCGAGGGCCAGCAGGACGAAGTCCTGGCCCAGGATTTCCATGCGCGGCTCCGGAGAGCCGACAGCGCCCAGCCGCACCTCGGGGACACGTCGTCCGGTGCCTCGCCCCGGAGCGCCGTCGGACAGGTGGTGCGCGAACCGTCCGTCCATAGCCTGGCCTGGCACAGCGTCGGTGCCGTGTCCCGACGTCGACTTCCCGGATGTCGCCGGCGTCGCGCGGGCCAGCAGTGCGCGGTCCCGTTCGGCGGCCGCCGCCGGATCGGTCACGCAGATGATCCGGCCCAGCTGGGTGGACATCTCGACGGTCTGCCGGGCCTGCGGCGCGCGCTCCGCCTCGTAACTGTCCATCAGGTTCTCGTCCGCGCAGCCCGCCAGGATCAGGTCGAGTTTCCATGCGAGATTGGCCGCGTCACCGATGCCCGAGCACATGCCCTGCCCTGCGAACGGCGGCATCTGGTGGGCAGCGTCGCCGGCGAGCAGGACGCGCCCGCGACGCCAGCGGTTCGCGACACGCGCCGCAAACGTGTACACGGCATGCCGCACGAGCGTGGCGTTGGCAGGCGTGACACCGAAGAGGGACAGCAGGTCCCACGCCTTCGCCACCCCGGCGAACTCCTCGGCGGACTCGCCGGCCAGCCGCATGAACTCCCAGCGCCTGCGGCCAGGGCCCGCCGAGACGGCGACGCGCGGCCGGGCTGGATCGGCGTACTGGACGTTGCACGCGGGGAACTCCTCCGGATGGTGCGGTACGACGTCGCAGGCCATCCAGTCGTGCGAGAAGCCGTAGTCGGTCAGCGACGCGCCCATGGCCGTACGGACGAAGCTGCCGGCACCGTCGCACCCCACGACCCAGCGCGCCCGAACCGTACGGCCGGCACCGGACCCGGTGTCCCGCAGCCCTACTTCGACGTGGGACGCGCGCGCCACGAGCCGGAGGGCCTCCTGTCCCCGCAGCACTCGCAAGGAGGCACACCGCTCCCCGTGTTCGGTCAACGCCGCCTCCAGCCGCGGCTGGTACATCGATGTCGAGTCCGGCCAGCGATGCTCGTCTCCGGGGCTTAGGCCGATGCGCAGGAGTGTCCGACCGGTGCCGTTCACAACCATGTAGTCCGGTGACGGCTCTCCGATGGCACCGAGTTCCGCGCGCAGTCCGGCCGCTGCCAGAACGCGGGCCGCCTGTGCGTCGAAGGCCACGGCGCGTGGGAGGGGGTAGGGGTGCGGCTGCCTCTCGGTCACCGTGACCCGCCAGCCTCGCCGGGCCAGCAACAGGGACAGAAACTGGCCGACGGGCCCGTAGCCGACCACGAGCACGTGGCAGTCGTCGGCGGATCCGCCGGACTCCATACCTGTTCGGGTGGACGGCAGTGCGCCGTTCATCTATCGGTCCTCCGTATCTGGCCCACGATCGCACACCGAAGGCAGGCCAGATTCATGCTAACTACCTGGACTTCTCTCTGCCCTTTTCTGCGACACGACAAGTGATCGGCGTAAGGTCAGGAGTGACAAATGTCAGCACCCCATACGGCTGCGGTTGCGTTCCGTACCGATCAGACCGCAGAATCACATTGTCGGCCTACAGGCTGACGCAATCCATGATGAAGGAGAGAACAATGAGCGCTCTCGCCAGCGAGAAGCCCATGGACGACAAGCTGTTCGCCGGCTTCGACATCGAGGAGCTGGAGGTGCTGGAGGTCTCCGACAGCGTCGCGCTACCGGAGATGGGTGCGTCGTCTGGCTCAGGCATACTCTGCTGCTCCTCGTCGTCGTCGTCGTCATCCTCCTGCTGCTGACCTCAGTAGTGAGCGGTGCGCCTGTCCGGACCATCTGCCCGGACAGGCGCACCGTCGTCAAGACCCGGACGGGTGGAACCATGACCAGTTACACCGGCGCCTTCTCTTTGGAAATCCCGGATTTATGGAAAAACCATGAGAACTGCGCTTTCCGTATTCTTTACGGACTGGTCCAGAGGCCGAACTCGCTCGTGGTGCGCTGGCGTGACAGAGAAATCACGGCCGAGCTTCTCGCCGAGCTGATCCTGAATGCTGCAGAAACCTTCCTGCAATGCGGTGCCGGCCCACGCGAAGCCATTGCCGTCCTTGCATCGTCCAATCATCCGGCGATGCTCGTCTGCCGATATGCGGCACACCTCATCGGGGCATCCGTCGTCTACGTCCGGGCCGCCAACCCCCGCACCGACGCCGAAATGCTGTCGCGCCAGGTGCAGTCCCGGATCCTCGAGGAGGTCGGGGCCCGCGTCCTGGTCGTCGACGCATCACACATCGACCGGGGACGAGCTCTCGTGGCGTCCGCCACGACGCTGCTCACCCTCGTGACGGAAACGTACCCCGCGGTGCCGCTCGACACAGGTCGTACGCCCCGGCTGCCTGATCTTCCCCCGTACGACGGCGACGCGCGTGCTCTGGTCACGTTCACCAGCGGAAGCACGGGACAACCCAAGAGCTTGTCTCAGTCGTACCGCACCTGGAACGCGACCGTCCGCGGGTTCTCCGGCCGGACCGATACCCACCTACCGTCGCGGATCCTGGCCGTGACGCCGGTCAGCCACACTGTCGGCTTCATGGTCGACTCCGTCCTCGCCGCCGGTGGCAGCGCGGTCCTGCATGAAGGCTTTGACGCCGGCACCGTGCTCAGCGATGTCGCCAGGCACCGGATCACCGATACCTATCTGGCCGTTCCGCACCTGTACCGCCTGGTTGAGCATGAGGACCTTCCCCGCACCGATGTGTCGTCCCTGCGTCGGCTCATCTACAGCGGCACCCCGGCCGCGCCACGTCGGATCGCGCAGGCGGTCCCCTGCTTCCGCGACGCCATCGTCCAGCTCTACGGCACGACGGAAGCGGGCGGCATCTCCAGCCTCACGCCGCTGGACCACCAGGAGCCCGAACTCCTGCCGACGGTCGGGCGGCCCTTCCCCTGGGTGCAGGTCCGCATGTGTGACCCGGACACCGGCGCTGAGGTGGAGCGAGGCCACGTGGGGGAGGTGTGGACGTACTCGACAACAGTGATGGACGGCTACCTGGAGACCGGCGTCCCCACGCACAGCACTCTGCGAGACGGCTGGCTGCGCACGGGTGACCTCGGCTACTGGGACCAGTACGGCTATCTGCGGCTGGTCGGCCGGGTCGGCCAGGTGATCAAGGCCGGCGGACAGAAGGTTTACCCGACGGCCGTCGAGTCGGCGCTCCAGGAGCATCCCGACGTGCGGCATGCCGTTGTCTTCGGCGTCCACGACCGGGACCGGATCGAGCACGTGCACGCCGCAGTCGTCCTGGCACCCGGTTCCTCGGTCACAGACGAGGAGCTGAGTCGCCATGTGGCCGCCACGCTCGACTCGGCCCATGCACCTGCGCACTTCAGCCGATGGGCCGAGATCCCGCTCACCGCGTACGGGAAACCGGACCGAGCGTCACTGCGTTCCCGAGCGGAGCGGGAAGCGCTGGGCGGCGGGACAGTGCAGAGAGGAAGGGCACTGTGACAGAACAGCACTTCGCCCGTGCGCTGAGGATGGCCCGGCTCCACCGCTGGCACCCCGCCAGGCTGGCGATCACACCGCTCGACCACTCGATCAGCGACGGACCCGTGGTGCCGCGCGGCACCACCATCGACGGCCTCGCAGGTCAGCTGGTGGAGGCCGGCGTGGACGCCATCGTCGTCCACAAGGGCAGCCTCCGGCACCTTCGTCCCGCCCGTCTCACCGGCATGTCGGTGATCGTCCATCTCAACGCAAGCACCGCTCACGCACCCGATCCGGATGCCAAGTACCTGGTCACCGGAGTGGAGGAAGCGCTCAGGCTGGGTGCGGACGCAGTCAGTCTGCACGTCAACCTCGGCTCCCTCGACGAACGCCAGCAGATCGGGGACCTCGGCCGGGTCGCGGAGCGCTGCGAGCAGTGGAACCTGCCGCTGCTCGCGATGATGTACCCGCGCGGGCCGCGGATCAGCGACCCGCATGATCCGGAGCTGATCGCGCACGCGGTCACACTCGCCGTGGACCTGGGCGCGGACCTGGTCAAGGCCCCCTTCCCCGGGTCCGTCCCGGCCCTGCGCGACCTGACGGACGCCTGCCCCGTCCCCCTGCTGTGCGCCGGCGGACCCCGCCGCAGTGAGGACGACGTTCTGGCGTACGTACGCGACGTGCTGCACGGCGGGGCCGCCGGCGTGGCCATGGGCCGCAGCATCTTCCAGGCCGACGACCCGCGGCGGATGGCTGCGGCGGTGGCCCAACTGGTCCATGCGGAATCCGAGCCTCGTCTCGAACCGACTGCAGAAGGGCAGCGAAGTGAACGCAAGGAAGCTGTGCTGGCTTGACATCCGCGAGGCCGGCGAAGCCCGGGCCGCAGTCCTCGATGAGGCTGTGCACCAGCGGATCGACGGCATCGTGAGCGACGATCCGGCGGACCTCGGCGGGCTGCCGCCCACGGTCCGCAAGATACTTCTCTATGACGGCCCCACAGCCGAAGCACCAGAGACTCCTGACCTCTCGGCGGCGGACATCGTGATCCTGCCGTCCGGTCTCACGGGGCGCCGCGCACTGGAGGAGCGCCATCCCGCCGTCCAGTTCGGGCGCCGCGTCGAGATCGTTGACGCCCCGAGTCTGGAGGAGGCGTGCGACGCGGCCCATACCGAGCCGTGGAGCCTGCTCGACTTCCGGGACCCGACCAAGATACCGCTGGAGATTGTGATCGCTGCAGCCGTGGGAGCCGAGGGTTCCATTGTCACTCGCGCCGACGACGCGGTGGAGGCGCAGATCGTCTTCGGGGTCCTGGAACTGGGATCCGACGGAGTCATGATGCCGGGACGGGCAGTGGGGGACGCGACTGCCCTGAAACGCGCCACGGAGGCCGCCACCGGCGAACTGGAGCTGGTCGAACTGGAGATCACGGCCACCACCCACATCGGCATCGGTGAACGGGCGTGTGTGGACACCTGCGCCTACCTGCGCGAGGACGAAGGAATCCTCGTCGGCTCGTACTCCAAGGGCATGATTCTCTGCGTCAGCGAAACCCATCCCCTGCCCTACATGCCGACCCGTCCGTTCCGCGTGAACGCCGGCGCGATCCACTCCTACACGGTTTCGGCCGGCGGCAGGACCCAGTACCTCAGCGAACTCCACTCGGGCAGCAAGGTCCTGGCCGTCGACGTGAAGGGCCGGACGCGGATCGTCCCGGTCGGCCGGGTCAAGATCGAGAAGCGCCCGCTCATCTCCGTGGACGCCGTGGCCGGAAACGGCCGAGAAGTCAATCTGATTCTTCAGGACGACTGGCATGTCCGTGTTCTCGGCCCCGGAGGCGCCGTGCTCAACAGCACCGAACTCAAGCCCGGCGACCGGGTGCTGGGGCATCTACCGACGGCGGACCGGCACGTCGGCTACCCGATCGACGAGTTCTGCCGCGAGCAGTGACGGGCGGGTCTGGAGGCAGAAGATGGTCCAGGGAAGAAACACGCCCGCTGTCGCGGTGATCGGGGCCGGCATCGGCGGCCTGACCCTGGCGCTGGCCCTGGCGAGGGCCGGCGTTCCGTGCCGGGTGTACGAACAGGCGGAGAACCTCTCGGAGGTCGGGGCCGGGATCCAGCTCGCGCCGAACGCGGTGCGGCTGCTGAACCGGCTCGGCCTGACGGACAGCCTGCGCGTGATTGCGGTCGCGCCCCAGGCCATAGAAATCCGGCGCTGGCACGACGACCAGTTGCTGTCCCTGACCAGTCTGGGATCCCTGTGCCAGGAGTTGTACCGCGCGCCCTACTACACGCTGCACCGCGCCCATCTGCACGATGTGCTGAAGCGGGCCGTCGGCATGGAAAGGGTGTCGCTGGGGAGTCGGCTTGTCCGCGTGGTTGAACAGGAGCACGGTGTCGAGCTTCACTTCGCGGACAGTACCGTCCGAACGGCCGACCTGGTGATCGGCGCGGACGGAATCCATTCGGCGGTACGAGACGCGTTGATCCGCGATGAGCAGGTGTACTCGGGTAACGTGGTCTACCGTGGCCTGATACCAGCGGAGCGGCTCTCCGGACTGGGCCGAATCCCCAAGGTGCGCATATGGATCGGACCGGGCAAGCACTGCGTGTCCTACCCCGTGGCAGGCGGGCGACTGATCAGCTTCGCTGCGACCGCACCGCGTCCCCACGTGTCGGAATCATGGTCAGCCGACGGGGATCAAGAAGAACTGCTCGCTGAGTATGCGGGCTGGAACGGCACCACACGACGGATCCTGGAGGCTGGGGACAGCGTTCGGTGCTGGGCACTGCATGACCGGGATCCGCTACGTACCTGGTGTTCGCAGCGGATCGCCGTCCTGGGTGATGCGGCCCATTCCATGCTGCCGTTCCTGGCGCAGGGTGCCAATCAGGCCATCGAGGACGCAGCGGCTCTTGCGGTCTGCCTGGCCCAGGCCGACGACATCCCGGATGCGCTGGGCCGGTACCAGCAACTACGCGTTCCACGCACCACGCTCATCCAGCGCGAATCCCGGCACAACGCACGCGTCATGCATCTGGCTGACGGCCCGGAGCAGCACCGAAGGGACCCCGCGTGGCTGGGCAACGTCCAACTGCGGCGGATGGCCTGGCTCTACGGCTACGACGTCCTGCAAGAAGCCCGTCAGGCCGGTGGACCAAGGATCAACGGGACCCCGGCCTCCGCCTGAGACCGGCGCACACACCAAAGACAACGGCCGGGGAGTGGCGAACCTCCACCCCGTTGACGCCGAGCTGAACCTGCCCGCCGGGTTGCACTCGCACGGGCTGGCCCGTCTCGTGCCCGCGGGTCGTTCGACGACACCGTGGCCGCGGTGGAGCAGGCGACCGGGGTCCGGGTCGGTAAGCGGCAACTGGTCGAGGTCGCCCGCCGCCACGGCGGTCGACGTGGACGCCTACTACGCCCAGGACCGGCCCGGCGCCGCCGAGGAGAAGCGGCTGCTGGTGTTGCAGTTCGATGGCAAGGGCATCGTGATGCGGCCCGAAACGCTGCGCCCGGCGACCGCGAAGGCCGCCGCCGCGAGCCGGAAGCTGGCGACGAGGCTGTCGCCCGGCAAGAAGAACGGCCGGAAACGGATCGCGGAGCTCGCGGCCGTCCGTGACACCGTCCCGGTCGCGCGCACCCCGGCGGATGTGCTGCTCCTGCCCGGGGCGGAGGGGAAGGACGGGCCGGAAGCGACCGGGACGTGGCCTGGCCGGCTCGGTCGTCGACGACCTGGCGACCGTCGTTGCCCAGGGGTTTCGACGAGGCGGCGTGACCCGCACCACCTGCGCACCTGGGTTGTGCTCGTCGACGGCAGCACCTGCCAGCTCGACGCGGTGACCGCCGAGGCGGAGGGCCGTGGCGTCACGGTCCACATCCTGATCGACTTCATCCATGTCCTCGAATACCTCTGGAAGGCCGCCTGGTCGTTCTTTGACACCGGCGACCCCGACTCCGAGACCTGGACGACTGACAAGGCCCGTAAGGTCCTCGCGGGGAAAGCCGCCGACGTCGCCAACCGGCATCCACCGCCGCGCCACCTACAACAGCTACAACCAGGCCGAACGCAAAGGCGCCGACACCGCCGCCGACTACCTCGATGTCAAGGCTCCCTACCTCGGCTACGCCACCGCCCTCGCGAAAGGCTGGCCGATCGCCACCGGCGTCATCGAGGGCGCCTGCCGCCACCTCGTCAATCAAGGACAGAATGGACCTCACCGGCGCCCGCTGGGACTCGACGGCGAGGACAGCCCGCAGGGTCCGCGCCGGTAGGCCCCGGCCCGTGATCGCTTGTGTCGCCCGGACCGGCGAGCGGCACCGACTTCACAGTCGCACAGCTGATCAGATCAAACATCGTTCACTTGCTATCCGTGCGGCATCGAAGCGATTACGTGCGTTGAGTTTCTTGATAGCCGCGGATGTGAGATTCCGTACCGTCCCCGCGGCGAGATGCATATCGTGCGCTATCTCTTTCACAGAAGCACCTGATGCCGTCAGGCGCAGGATCTCCGCCTCCCTTTCGGATAAGGGCCCGCACTTCGTCGGCGGGGCCCAAAGCAGTGTTGGATTGATGATCATGTAGCCGGCTGCGGCGCCACTGATGGCGTCGATGAGGTGTCGTAGCCCGGTTTGTTTGGACACGATACCCAGCACGCCTCCCTTGAGGGCCTTGTCGACAAGACCGCGCGAGGGCAGCGTTGCCATGAGGATGACACCGAGCCTCGGGCTCACTCGTCGCGTCCCGGCGGCCCGGGGAAGAGATTCCCACGCGAATCCCTCAGCATCCACCACCACGACCTCCGGCCGCACCTGGAGTGTGGTGGGTACGAGGTATTTGGGTTCGGCTACTTTGCCAACGATGTTGAAATTTGCCACTTTTTCCAAAGACTCGACAATTGCCTCCAGTATCAGAAGATGTTGGACGGCGACAACTATGCGAATGCTCATTTCGTCCCCCGACTTGAGCTATTCTACCTAAACTGCGTAAACACGATGAATCCTCGGTGAGGTGAACGCTCTCGGCTGGAGGCGGCGTCATGCAGGGCATTGGAGTGCTGTACTCGGACAGGGCTCGCGGCCCCGACCGTGCACGACCTGTGGGCTTCGTCTGATATATCAATACTGTCGCATTGAGCGACGACAGTCTCCATTTTGGAGAGGACAAATGCGTCGGCTCGATGAAGTCGGCCGATGTGCGAATAAGCCAGTGCTTGATAACTTGCCTTGAAGTGCCGCAGGATGTCAAGCGGAGATCGAGTTCGACGCAGCCCTAGCATTACACTCTGCAATGTGTCCCTATGTCGGCCCGTACCGGTCGCCGAATTCGGGCACAGTACCCCGCTACAGTGCGTGAGTGCAGAATCGGACCGGGCCCGACGATGGGCCCGTGGCCGGAAGACAATCAAGGGTGGTGACGCGTTAATCACCTGCCTAGGATTCGGAATGAAATAACTTGGCGGAATCAAGTGATCATAGCGACGCATGATTTGCCAGCAGATCATTGAAGACTTCGACTGGCTTCGCCCATCCCAGCGTCTGCCGCGGTCGCCCATTCAACTGCTCAGCCAGCTTATCAAGCTCGGCCTGGGTATGCAACGACAGGTCGGTGCCCTTCGGGAAATACTGGCGCAGCAGTCCGTTGGTGTTCTCGTTCGAGCCGCGCTGCCACGGCGAGTGCGGATCGCAGAAGTAGACGGGCATGCCGGTGGCGACGGTGAACTTCGCGTGCCGGGCCATTTCCTTGCCCTGGTCCCAGGTGACGGACTTCTTCATGAAGTCGGGCAGGGTTTCCATCTTCCGGGCCAGCAGGTAGGCGACCTTCTCGGCATTACGGTCGTAGGGAATACGTACGAGCATGACGAACCGCGTGGTACGCTCGACCAGCGTCGCGATCTGGGACTTATTCCCCTTGCCCAGAATGAGATCACCTTCCCAGAACCCGGGCACGGCGCGGTCCTCGGCCTCCTTCGGCCGCTCGCTGATGTTGACTATGTCGACGATCCGCCCGCGGGCCACAGCTGTCCGGGATCGGTTCACCCGCCTGGCCCGCCCCTTGCGCAGCGCGATCGTCAGCTGGGTCCGCAGCTCGCCGCGGGCCTGCAGATAGAGGCACTCGTAGATCGTCTCGTGCGACACGCGCATACTCTCGTCATCGGGAAAGTCCTTTTCCAGTCTCTCACTGATCTGTTTCGGTGACCATTTCTCGACCAGGGCCGCGTTGACCGCGTCATGTAGGGCCGCCGACGCGACGAGTTTGCGTTCCTTCGGACGTTTTCGCATCGCGTCACACCGCGCCTGCGCGTCCACCGCCCGGTAGGCGCTCTCGCCGCCGTTACGCTCGATCTCCCGCGAGATCGTCGAATGATGTCGGCCGAGAGCCTTCGCGATGAAGCGCGCCGACCGGTTCCTGCTCAGCTCCCGGGAAATCAGCTCCCGATCCTCGACTGTCAACTGCTCCCGCCGACCCATCCACCATCCAGCCGCTCGACGCCGTCACGATCATCCTATCGGGGCGTCGCTACGACCGTTTGACCCCGCCCTTATCCACTTTGGGGCCCTCGCGAGCCCGTGACCTGCGGAGACGCATGTTGGCCTGCATTACTTACTTCATTACGGATCCTTACGTGACCGGCGAAGCCTTCGGCGCTCCCCTACCTGCATCCGGAGTGAGAACGCGCGCACGTCAGATCCCGCGGAACACTATAGCGATTTTTTTGCCCGCGGCCACGTCTCCCGCCGCCACACCCCCACCGCCAAGGCGTGCCGCAAAGTCGTTGATGCTGGTCAGGCCGGGTTTTCGAGGCCGAGGATGGCTGTGAGCAGGGCTGGGTCGTGGCGGAGGCGGCGCGGGGTGGGGCTGATCCGGGGGTGTCCGGCCTGGCGGAGCAGGCCGATGGCAAGGTTACGGAACGTGGCCAGTACGCGGGGCGGGGGGCCGGTCCGGACGCGGGAGGCGTCCTCACGGAACGTCACATCGCGGACCCGGTGGACGCGGTTCTCCACAGTCCAGTGGTCCCGGACGTAGGTGGCGAGTTCGGCGGCGGTGACCTCGCCGGGGGCGAGGCTGGTGATGACGTGGACGGTGGTTGTGGTGGTGGTCCTGCGGGTGACGCGGCGCCGGGGGGTGCCGCGGGTGACGGTGCGGGTGGTCCGGCGGCGGATCCGGGCGACGGTGCGGGCGTGCGGGTGGCGGGCGCGGATCGCCTCGCTGGCCTCGGCGAGCTGGATGGTGCGCTTCTCGAGCCGGCCGTGGGCCTTTCCCTCGGTGGTGTGGCCGATCGGGGCCTTCGTCCAGTCGGTCACCTGGTGGCAGTCGACGGCCAGGGCGGGGGTGTTGTTCTTGACGGTGAACACGAAGTGCGCGCCGAGCTCGGTGACGATCGCCTCGGCGTGGGCGCGGTTGGTGTGGGCGGCATCAGCGGTGATCACGTGGCCGGTCGGCGGGTGGTAGGTGTGCAGCTCGCGCAGCAGCGGGACGAACGCGGGAACCTCGTTGGTCTTCGCGCCGATCTGGTGCTCGGCGAGCACCGCGCCGGTGGCGTGGGTGACCGCTGCGAGCAGGTGCGGGGTCTTCCCGTCCGGGCCGGCGGCGCCGCGCAGGAGCCTGTCCAATGGTCGGCTCTGTCGCAGATTCGGTGGTGACGGAGCGTGGTCTCTGCTGAGGCTTGATCCCGAATGTCCGTGATCCGCTGGGTACGAGTCGACACGATGTGTCATGTGTGGAGCGGATCGTCTGGTGAAGGTGGCGTTTTCGGGGCTGTCGCCGCTGGTCGTGGAGGAGGTGGTCGACGACGGTGAGCTGGTCCGGCTGCGAGCGCGGACGCCGGACGCGACGGCGAGCGGTCCAAGCTGCGGTGCCGAGACGTCGCGGGTGCACGGATACCACCTGCGGACGGTAGCCGACCTGCCCCTCGACGAGCGTCGGGTGGTCGTGGTGGTGCGGGTGCGCCGGCTGGTGTGTCCGACCCGGGGCTGCCGGCAGACGTTCCGCGAGCAGCTTCCCGGAGTCCTTGATCGCTACCAGCGCCGCACGTCCCGCCTTGCGCGCCAGGTCGGTGTGGTGGTGCGGGAGTTAGCGGGCCGCGCGGGTGCGCGTGTGTTGTCCGCGCTGGGCGTGGTTGTCTCCCGGCACACCGCTCTGCGGGCGCTGCTGCGGCTGCCGCTGCCCGCGCGGCGGGTGCCCCGCGTGCTCGGCGTCGACTTCGCCCTGCGCCGCCGCCGCTACGCCACCGTGCTCATCGACGCCGAGACCCGGCAGCGGGTCGACATCCTGCCCGGCCGCTTGGCCGGCTCCTTCGAGGCGTGGCTGCGGGCTCACCCCGGTGTCGAGATCGTCTGCCGCGACGGCTCCGGCGCCTACGCCGAAGCCGTCCGCCGCGTCCTGCCCGACGCGGTCCAGGTCGGCGACCGCTGGCACGTCTGGCGCGTGCGCCGTGAGGCGCTGGTGCGCCGTGAGGCGCTGAGGATCGAGGGAGGTGCGAGACCTCCTCGCTGGGCTGTCGCAGCAGTCCGGTGGGAGCTGAGCGCAGTCCGACCCGGGAGACGCCGGGGAGGGCGGGAAGCAGCGCTGAGAGCCTGTCCTGGATCTTGAGTGATGTTAACGCTCTGTAGTGTCGCGGGGTTGCCGGCGTGGGACGGGATTCCCGCGAACGAGACGGCGGACCATGGTGCGGATCATCGCCCAGTGGATGAACGATGCGGAGGTGGCGGGGTGGCGTTCGTAGTCGCGGGCAAGCCGCCGGTGGGCGGTGAGCCAGACAAGGGTACGTTCGACCACCCATCGTTTCGGCAGGGCCTCGAAGGTTTTCTGACCGGGTTTCTTCCGAACGATCTCGACGGTGGTCCTCATGATGGTCCGCGCCCATGCAACAGGCTGGCCAGCGAAACCGCCGTCGGCGAACAGATGACGGCAGCGATGATGGGTGAAGTAGTGGTCTATCAGGAGGCGCCGGCCGCCGTCGCGGTCCTGGACGTTGGCAGGGACGACGAGGACGGTCAGCAGGAGACCCAGCGTGTCGACGATCACGAACCGCTTGCGGCCGTTGACCTTCTTGCCGGCATCGTAGCCGCGGGAGTCGGCGCCGACCGTCTGGGCGCCCTTGACCGACTGGGAGTCCACCACCCCCGCGGTCGGCTCCGCGCGAGCCGGACCCTGCCCCGCAGCGCGTCATGGATCCCGGCGGTCACGCCTTTTTTCTTCCACCGGTCAAAGAAGCCGTAGACCGTCTGCCACGGCGGGAAGCCCGCCGGCAGCGCGCGCCACACGATCCCGTTGTGTGTCACGTACAGGATGGCGTCCACGATGTCCCGGCGAGAGTGCGCCTCGGGCCGGCCGTCCTTCGATACCGGCGGCAACACAGCTTCGACAAGCGCCCACTCGGCGTCGGTCAGATCCGATGGATACCGGTGTGTACGTACCATGACCAGCCCCTGCCGCCATCACCCCCGTCCAAACCCCACCAGCAACATCCCAATGCCACTTCCACTATTTGGATCTTGGCTGGCTGTGGTGTGTCGGTTCGGGTGGATCTGCCGGGTTGACGGCATGATCCTGGGCTGTGACGGACACGGGTAGCCAGCTGACGGACTGGATCTCGTTGGGGGTCCTGACGTCGTTCGTCTCGCGGGACGCGGTTGATGGGGCGATCGAGGCGACCGGGAGAGGTGCCCGGCGTTCCGACACGACGATCCCGCCGCGGGTCGCGGTCTACTTCGTGATGGCGCTCGCGTTGTTCGCGGACGACGACTACGAGGCGGTCGCGTGCCGGCTCGCCGCCACCCTGGACGATCTCGATGTGGTGGGGCCGCGGTGGGAACCGACCTCGGGCGGGTTGACGAAAGCCCGCCAGCGGCTCGGTTCAGCGCCGCTGGCGGAACTGTTCTGCCAGGTCGCCGGGCCGGTCGCGGACCTCGACACGGTCGGGGCGTTCCTCGGCCCGTGGCGGCTGATGAGTATCGACGGACTGGAGTGGGACGTGCCCGCGTCCAGGGAGAACGTCGCCGCGTTCGGCCTGCCCGCGGGCCGTGACGGCGCGCCGGGGGCGCTCCCGAAGGTCCGCGCGGTCACCGTGTCCGAGTGCGCCTCGCACGCGCCGGTGCTGGCCGCGTTCGGCCCGGCCGGTGGGGCGAAGTCCGCCAGCGAGCAGGCCCTGGCCCGCACCCTGTACCCGCGGCTGGCTGAACGCTGGCTTCTGCTCGCGGACCGCAACTTCTACTCCTGGACGGACTGGTGCACCGCCGCGGACACCGGCGCGGCGTTGCTGTGGCGGGTCAAGGCCAGCCTGCGGCTACCGCCGCTACGCGCGTTGTCCGACGGCTCGTACCTGACGGTCCTAGTCAACCCGAAGATCGGTGGGAAGGCGCGGGACGCACTCGTCGCCGCGGCCCGGGCCGGTGAGGTACTCGATCCGGCGAAGGCCCGCTACGCCCGTCTCGTCGAGTACGACGTGCCCGACCGCGACGGCGACGGGAAACACGAGATCATCGGCCTGCTCACCACGATCTGTGACCCGCGGGAGGCGACCGCGACCGCCCTGGCCGGGGCGTATCGGCACAGATGGGAACACGAGATCGGCAACAAGCAGCTCAAGACCTACCTACGCGGCCCGGGGAAGGTCCTGCGCTCGAAGCACCCCGACACCGTCTACCAGGAGATCTACGGCTACCTGCTCACCCACCACGCGATCAGTGCGCTGACCTGCCAGGCCGCGACCGCCGCCGGGATCGACCCCGACCGGATCAAGTTCAAACGCGCTGTGAGGATCATCCGGGACCGGGTCGTCACCGACCCGGCTTTTTCCCCCTGACCAGCGGGCACGCACTCAGGGTGAGACCGCCACCGACATCACCCGACCGACCCGGCTCAACACCCGCCGCGAACGCACCTACCCCCGCGTCGTCCACCGGGCGCGCCACAACCAGTATCCGGTCAAGAAACCCGGCCAGCGCGGCCTCCGCCACCACGCCCCGCCCACGATCAGACTCGCCAACCCCACGAAACCCCAGGTAGCAGCTTGATCGACTTAGTGGAAGTGGCATTGAGCAACATCCACACCAACTTTCCGTCACGCTCCGCATATGCAAAAAGATCCAGGACAGGCTCTTACAGACCGACTTCCAAGAGGCCCCGCGTCGTCCATGAGTGTCACATACACCGCCGAGCTGCCCCTCGGCGCGCATACCGTTGCCCGACGGGCCGTACTGCTCGTGGCGGAACGGAAACGCAGGGGTACCAGGGCGGGTACACGGCGGCTGTCGTGCTGGGATCAGGCCGTGTTCGTCCTGCGCTGGTTCTGCGACGGCACGAGAATGCGCCAGCTCTGCAAGGATCATCGGGTAAGCCGGTCGGCGGGCTACCGCTACCTGCACGAGGGCATCGCCGTGCTCGCCTGGCAGGCCCCTAATGGGACATACCGGGCAGCCGTGAGGCAGGCTCGGTTCCGGTAGCCGCCAGCAGGTGAGCACTCGAGGCCCCTGGACGCAGGACGAGTCCTAAGGTCAGACCGTGCCCCTGCCGGTGGTCGGGAGAGCGGACCACAGATGGGATGTCGTGCCCGCTGATCGTGGCGTGAGCACTTGACCATTAGGGTGTGGTGGATCTCCTGGAGGCTGCCGGACCTGGTGCCGAGAGACGGGAGACCCGGATGCTGTTCGTCGGTGACGACTGGGCGCAGGACCACCACGATGTGGAGGTGCAGGACGAGACGGGTCGGCGACTGGCGAAGGGCCGGCTGCCGGAGGGCGTGGCCGGGATCGCCCGGCTGCACGCGCTGATCGGGCGGCACCTGGCCGAGGACGCCGGCCCGGAGCAGGTCGTGGTCGGGATCGAGACCGACCGCGGCCCGTGGGTGCGGGCGCTCGTCGCGGCGGGCTACCAGGTGATCGCGGTGAACCCGTTGCAGGCGGCGCGGTACCGGGAGCGGTACTCGACGTCGGGTGCCAAGAGCGACGCCGGCGACGCGCACAGCCTGGCGGACATGGTCCGTACGGACCGTCACCAGCTGCGGCCGGTCGCTGGGGACAGTGACACCGCCGAGGCGGTGAAGATCGTGGCGCGGGCGCATCAGAACCTGATCTGGGACCGGACCCGCCAGACCCAGCGGCTGCGCTCGGCGCTCCTGGAGTTCTTCCCGGCCGCGCTGGCCGCGTTCGACGACCTCGATACCCCTGACGCGCTGGAGCTTCTCGCGAAGGCGCCGTCGCCGGCCGAGGCCGCGAGGCTGACCGTTGCGCAGATCAGCGCCGCGCTCAGGCACGCCCGCCGGCGGAAGATCCCCGAGAGGGCGGCCGCGATCCGGGCGGCGCTGCGGGCCGAGCAGCTGCCCGTCACGCCGGCGGCGACCACCGCCTACGCCGCGGTCGTGCGCGCCCAGGCCGGGCTGCTCGCAGCCCTCAACGGCGAGATCGCCCGGCTCGAGGAGCAGGTCGCGGACCATTTTGACCAGCACCCGGACGCGAAGATCCTGCTGTCCCAGCCCGGCCTGGGACCGGTCCTCGCGGCCCGGGTGCTCGCCGAGTTCGGTGACGACCCGACGCGCTACGCCGACGCGAAGGCACGGAAGAACTACGCCGGCACGAGCCCGATCACCCGCGCCTCCGGGAAGAAGAAGACGGTCCTGGCCCGCTACGCACGCAACAACCGGCTCGCCGACGCGCTACATCAGCAGGCGCTCTCGGCCCTGAGCGCATCCCCGGGCGCCCGGTCGTACTACGACGCGATCCGCGCGCGCGGCACGTCGCACCACGCCGCGCTGCGCCAGCTCGGCAACCGGCTCGTCGGAATCCTGCACGGCTGCCTCAAGACCCACACCCCCTACAGTGAGGCAACCGCATGGACACAGAAAGCAACACTCGACGTCGCCGCTTGACAACGAAAACCATGGGATGTCTGACCTGCCAGGCGCGCTGCTCGCGGCGAAGGCCGCCGGCTACGACCATGTGATCGTCGACGGCACGGTCATCGAGACCGACCGGGTCCGCCTGCCCGGCCCGACCCCGGGCGTGGACCTGTGGTGGTCGGCCAAAGCCCACAACCACGGCGGCAACATCCAGGTCGTCTCCGCACCCGACGACGGCTGGCCGCTGTGGACCTCCGACGTCCGCCCCGGCCGTGAACACGACTCCACCGCCCTGCGCGCCTCCGGCGCCCTACCGGTCCCGGCGGACTGGACCACCGAGGTCGGTGAGATCCTCACCGACCTCGGCTACGAAGGGCTACGAGACCAGGTCACCATCCCTGCCAAGCGAGCCAAGGGCGGCGGGCTCACCCTCGACCAGCAGAACCACAACAGGACCCACAACCCGCTACGCGCCGTCGGTGAACGCGCGAACGCCCTGCTCAAGGTCACCTTTCGCGCGCTGCGGAACGTCACCCTCGACCCCTGGAAGATCGGCCAGATCACGAAGGCCGCCCTCGTCATCCTCCACACCGAACACGGCCGCACCACCTGACAGCCACCACACAAACATCCCACCGCTGCTACACAGCGCAACAGGCGGTTACCGGGAAAGGCTCACTGAGGCGCTTTGCGCCGGTCATCGTCGAGACAAGCGAGGTCGACAGGATGTACCAGGGTGACCCGCAAAGTCATTGATGCAGGTCAGCGGGGTTGTCGAGAGTGAGGATGGCCAGGAGCAGGGCGTTGTCGTGTCGGATTCTGCGGATGGTCGGGGCGATGCGGTTATGGCCAGCGAGGCGAATCAGCCCGATGATCAGGTTACGGAGTGTGGTCATGATGCGGGGCAGTGGGCCGGTCCGAACCCGCGAGGCATCCTCACGGAACGTCACATCGCGCACCCAGTGGACCTTGTTCTCGATCGTCCAATGCCCTCGGGCGTAGCCCGCGAGATCAGCGGGTGTGACCGCGTCGAGGGTGAGGCTCGTCAGGACGTGGACCGTGACAGTGCTCGGGATCGTCCGGGTGACCCGGGCCCGGCCCGTGCCGGTGGTCACGGTCCGCCGGACATGACGGCGGATCCGCGCCACGGTGCGGGCGTGGGGATAGCGGGCACGGATCGCCTCGCTGGCCTGGGCCAGCTGGATGGTGCGTCGTTCGAACCGTCCATGGGCCCTGCCCTCGGCGCTGTGCCCGATCGGGATCTTCGTCCAGTCGGTCGCCTGGTGGCAGTCGACCGACAACGCCGGGGTGTTCGCCTTCACCGTGAACACGAAGTGCGCTCCCAGCTCGGTGACGATCAGGTCGGCGTGGGCGCGGGTCGTGTGCAACGCATCAGCGGTTACCACCACCCCATCCAGCGGATCATGGGAATGCAGTTCGCGGAGCAGCGGTGCGAACGCGGTGACCTCGTTCGTCTTCGCGCCGACCTCATGCTCGGCGAGCACCACACCCGTGCCGTGTTCGGCGACCGCGAGCAGGTGCGGTGCCCGCCCCTCAGGCCCAGCCGCGCCACGCAGGGTCTTCCCGTCGACCGCGACCACCCGCCGCCCACCACCACGGGCCTGGCGGGCGCGGGCCGCGGCGAACATCCCGACCGCCCTCGCCAGCGCCGAGCTGTCCACCGCGGACAGGACCCGGATCATCGTGTCCACCGACGGTGCCTGCGGCTGCCCGGTCACCGGATGGACCCGCGCCCCGAGAGCGGTCAGGACCTGCGTCGGGGCGTGCGCAGCCCAGGCCGCGATCTCCTCCACCGACTTCTCCCCCGCGGCGACCGCTGCGGCGGACAGTCCCAGGATCACCGGGAGCCGGTGACGTATCCCTCGCGGGTCCCGCGGGTCAGGCACCCCGGCGAGTACGTCGGCGAGCCCCTGCACCTCACCGCCGTGCGCCCCCAGGACCCGCAGCGACCGCCGCATCCGGACCAGCTGCCCCGACCCGGCCTGTCCGAGATCGGTGGGAGTGACGGGCATGCGAGACTGGACCGGCAACGGGGCTCCCTACGGCTGGTGATCTAGGCAATCCCCGTCCTACCGGGACCCCGTTGCCTCACCGCAGCCACCCTCACCGTGGTGGCCCGCCGTTGTTCCCCCGGACCCCACGGCCCCACCGCCCCACCCACCCCACCGGCTGTCACAGAACGTCATCGGTGGCGTTTCCGCCGGCGCCGGAACCCACCCTCACACGCGCTACTCACAGCGACGAAACAGCAGCCGGGCCCGGATCCTCACACCACCACCGGCCCCAGCCCCCCGCACCCCGTCTCACACCGTCTACCTGCACAAACAGACTTTGCGGGTCACCCTGCAGGATGTACCGCAGGCTGTAGATCGCTCCCTTCGCCTTACGTGGGTCGGGAATTTCGCCGAGCATCGCGAGCAGGCTGGAGATGTCGAGCTGCTCGCAATCGACAGGCTCGTTGGACATGCAGGGGTCAGGCTGGCATGATGTCACGTGGTGGCCTTCTGTCTTGGGGGTTTGTTTGGTGGTACTTACATTGTCCCAAGCGGAAGGCCACTTCTTTCTCAACGGGGAGCCTGCATCCCGTCAAGCATTTCCAGATAATCGCGTGCCCAGTGACGCCAAATGCGCCGTCGAATCACGGTCGGCGCCAGGTCAAGTTGCTATGGCACGAATCCACGACGAGCTTTAGCGACAATCAATCGCCCATCGGATGCCCAGAAGTGATCACCAGGCAGGCTACCAACAGCTACCAACTATGACGCTGCGCTACCTCGCCGGAGCCCTGGGGTTATGCCGAGATCAGGTAGCCGTTCACCGCCCTGACCAGGCAAATCACAGCCAGAGCCGGCATAACCCGGACCTCGGCATAAGCGGACGACTTCGTCGTCATGGTCCACGGCACCCGGGAACACGTCGACGCCCTGCACGGCCAGGTGAGCAGAGTCCTGGCGGGAATGGGGCTCGCCCTGTCCCCGGCCAAGACCCGGATCGTCCACCTCGCGGACGGGTTCGACTTCCTCGGCTTCCGCATCGTCTGGAAGCGGAAGCGAGGAACGGACAACTGGCACGTCTACCCCTTCATCGCCGACGAACCTGTCGCGTCGCTGAAACGGAAGATCAGATCACTGACCCGGAAGTTGTCGCATCTCGACTACAGAATCGCACTGATCCGGATCAACCAGATCCCGCGCGGGTGGGCCGCTTACTTCCAGCACGCGGTCGCCAAGCAGGGTGACCCGCAAAGTCTGTTTGTGCAGGTAGACGGTGTGAGACGGGGTGCGGGGGGCTGGGGCCGGTGGTGGTGTGAGGATCCGGGCCCGGCTGCTGTTTCGTCGCTGTGAGTAGCGCGTGTGAGGGTGGGTTCCGGCGCCGGCGGAAACGCCACCGATGACGTTCTGTGACAGCCGGTGGGGTGGGTGGGGCGGTGGGGCCGTGGGGTCCGGGGGAACAACGGCGGGCCACCACGGTGAGGGTGGCTGCGGTGAGGCAACGGGGTCCCGGTAGGACGGGGATTGCCTAGATCACCAGCCGTAGGGAGCCCCGTTGCCGGTCCAGTCTCGCATGCCCGTCACTCCCACCGATCTCGGACAGGCCGGGTCGGGGCAGCTGGTCCGGATGCGGCGGTCGCTGCGGGTCCTGGGGGCGCACGGCGGTGAGGTGCAGGGGCTCGCCGACGTACTCGCCGGGGTGCCTGACCCGCGGGACCCGCGAGGGATACGTCACCGGCTCCCGGTGATCCTGGGACTGTCCGCCGCAGCGGTCGCCGCGGGGGAGAAGTCGGTGGAGGAGATCGCGGCCTGGGCTGCGCACGCCCCGACGCAGGTCCTGACCGCTCTCGGGGCGCGGGTCCATCCGGTGACCGGGCAGCCGCAGGCACCGTCGGTGGACACGATGATCCGGGTCCTGTCCGCGGTGGACAGCTCGGCGCTGGCGAGGGCGGTCGGGATGTTCGCCGCGGCCCGCGCCCGCCAGGCCCGTGGTGGTGGGCGGCGGGTGGTCGCGGTCGACGGGAAGACCCTGCGTGGCGCGGCTGGGCCTGAGGGGCGGGCACCGCACCTGCTCGCGGTCGCCGAACACGGCACGGGTGTGGTGCTCGCCGAGCATGAGGTCGGCGCGAAGACGAACGAGGTCACCGCGTTCGCACCGCTGCTCCGCGAACTGCATTCCCATGATCCGCTGGATGGGGTGGTGGTGACCGCTGATGCGTTGCACACGACCCGCGCCCACGCCGACCTGATCGTCACCGAGCTGGGAGCGCACTTCGTGTTCACGGTGAAGGCGAACACCCCGGCGTTGTCGGTCGACTGCCACCAGGCGACCGACTGGACGAAGATCCCGATCGGGCACAGCGCCGAGGGCAGGGCCCATGGACGGTTCGAACGACGCACCATCCAGCTGGCCCAGGCCAGCGAGGCGATCCGTGCCCGCTATCCCCATGCCCGCACCGTGGCGCGGATCCGCCGTCATGTCCGGCGGACCGTGACCACCGGCACGGGCCGGGCCCGGGTCACCCGGACGATCCCGAGCACTGTCACGGTCCACGTCCTGACGAGCCTCACCCTCGACGCGGTCACACCCGCTGATCTCGCGGGCTACGCCCGAGGGCATTGGACGATCGAGAACAAGGTCCACTGGGTGCGCGATGTGACGTTCCGTGAGGATGCCTCGCGGGTTCGGACCGGCCCACTGCCCCGCATCATGACCACACTCCGTAACCTGATCATCGGGCTGATTCGCCTCGCTGGCCATAACCGCATCGCCCCGACCATCCGCAGAATCCGACACGACAACGCCCTGCTCCTGGCCATCCTCACTCTCGACAACCCCGCTGACCTGCATCAATGACTTTGCGGGTCACCCTGGGTCGCCAAGCACACCCTGGCCCGTCTGCACACCTTCGTCTGGTGGCGGATGATCCGCTGGGTGATGCACCGGCACCGCCGGAGCTGGACGGCCATCCGGCGATGGCTCCGGACTCCGCACGGAGGACGGAAAGACATCGAACTGGACGGGATGACGCTGTTCCACCTCGGCCAGGTGCCGATCACCCGCTACCGATACCGAGGCGGCAACATCCCCACCCCCTGGCCGGATGCCCTGACAGGCCCAACCCCGACGGCATGATCGAGTGGAGAGCCCGGTGCCCGGAGACGGGCACGCCGGGTTCGGCGGGCGGACCGGGGAAACCCACCGGGAGCAACCCCGGCAGGGCGCCCCGGTCCGACCCAACAACCTCGCCGAGGCCGTCCGCCAGAAGGTCGCCGCGCACAGCACCTGCCGGGCCAAGGCCGCACCACCGCCGATCCGCGAGGGCGCCCGGGCGATAACCACCCGCGAACGCTGGGCGCAGGTCCACAACCTGCTCGACAAGGGCGTCGGCCTGCTGGAGTGCTCCCGCCGCCTCGGCCTCACCCTGAACACGGTCACACGCTACGCGCGGATCAGTGAGCCCGAGCGTCTCATCCGGGCACCGCAGTACCGTCCTACCCTCGTCGACCCCTAGCGCGACCACCTACGCCAGCGGCGTGAGCAGGACCCAGCAGTCCCCGTTCTCCGCCTGTTCGCCGAGATCAAGGATCTCGGCTACACCGGTAACCTCAACCTGCTCTACCGGTACATCACCCAAGGCCGGGTCGAGTCGGACCGGCCGGCGATCTCGCCACGACGCCTTACCCGCCACCTGCTCACCGCCCCCGACCAGCTCAAAGACCACCAGCGGGAGCTGCTCGACACCCTCATGGCCGCCTGCCCGGAAATGACCGCACTCGCTGGGCTCGTACGGTCCTTCGCGGCCATGCTCACCCCCGCCGACGGCAACGCCGAACGGCTGACCGCCTGGATCAGCCAGGCACGGACTGAAGACCTGCCCCACCTGCACGCCTTCACCCGCGGACTCGAGCTGGACCGCGACGCCGTCAACGCCGCCCTGACCTGCGCCTACCACAACGGCGGGACCGAAGGCGTCAACACCAAAACCAAACTGATCAAGCGTCAGATGTACGGACGAGCAGGGTTCGCGCTCCTCCGACATCGGATCTTGCTCGGCTAACGTTGCCCTCCGTCACCACCGAATCTGCGACAGAGCCGAGAACTTGACAGCACCGTCGACCGCGATCCCCGGCCTCGGCCACCGACAGCCCTCACCCGTCGGGTCGCCGGGGCCCTCGGCGGCGACCCAGGCCGCGACCCCGGCCAGGCCGCTCTCCCCACACAGCACCGCCGCGCACAGCGACAGCACCACCGGCAGCCGGTGACGTACCCCGCGCGGGTCCCGCGGGTCCGGGATCTGCTCGAAACATTCCGCCACCGGCCCGCCCGCCGTGGCCAGCACCGCCAGCGCCTCCTGCGCTTCCCCGGCCGGGTGGGACACCTCTGCTGGCTTGCGAGACTGGACGGGCAACGGGGCCTCCCGGGGGTGAGATCTAGGCAATCCCGTCCCTACCGGGCCCCGTTGCCTCCATCCCCGGGAACACGCCCACAGGCCGCCCAGCGCCTCACCCCGGGACACCCAACCCCACCACGATCACCATCAGCCACCGGGGCGGCGTCACCTAGGGCCTGTTCTGGGTTCGGATCATGGGGTCGGGAGGCTGCGTAGCCAGAGGATGGATCCGCGTAGGTGGAGTCCCGCGGCGTAGCTTTCGGGTGTCTTGTCGTAGCGGGTGGCCAGACCCCGCCATTCCTTGATCTTGTTGATGCTGCGCTCCACGGTGTTGCGGTCCTTGTAAAGCGTGGCGTCGTGGCTGACCGGGCGGCCACCGAGGCTGCCGCGTTTCTTGCGGTTGGCCTTCTGGTCGGCCTTCTCCGGGATCACCGCCTGGATCTTCCGGGCGCGCAGGTGGGCGCGGTTGGCGCGGGAGGAGTACGCCTTGTCGCCGGCGACCGCGTCCGGCCGGGTCCTGGGGCGCCCGACCGGGCACCTTGATTTTCTTCAGGACCAGGAGGAAACGCGGGCTGTCCGCGGCCTGTCCGGGGGTCAGGACGATGGACAGCGGGCGGCAGCGCCGGTCGGTCGCGAGGTGCACCTTGCTGGTCAGCCCGCCCCGGAAACGTCCCAGCTCGGCGGCGGTCAGCCGAGCCCTGCGGCGTCGGCGTACCGCGCGGCGCCGTGCCCGTTCGGCTTCCTCACCACCCTCGGGCGCCTCGGTCACACAGTCGTTTTGCCCGGTTTCTGAAGCCCCTTTTCCTCCGTCAGGGCCTTCTCCAGGTCGACCAGGAGATCCGGGTCGACCACCATGCCCGCCGCGTGGTGATGCGCGCGGGCGACGGTGGAGTCCACGCTGGCCAGGCTGAGATCGACATCGTCGCGCGCCGCCGCCTCGGTGATCATCGCGTCCATGAGGGTCTGGAAGACCCCGTCCTGCGCCCACAGCCGGAACCGGTCGTAGATCGTCGACCAGGAGCCGTAGCGTTCGGGCACGTCCCGCCAGGGACTGCCGGTCCGGAACCTCCACATCACCGCGTTGACGTAGCTGCGCAGGTCAGGGATCAGCCCGGAGGCCCCCAGCGGGAGGTACGGCTCGATCAGCTCCCACTCACCGTCGGTCAGGTCGCCACGAGTCATACAACCGTGCTACCAGCCGGAGCACCCGAACACGAAAGGCGATCATCCCGCCTGTGATCCGAACCCGGAACAGGCTCTAGCAGGACTTCGTTAGGTGACTCCGGATAGGTGACTCCGGATAGGTGTTGTGTGACGGTGGGTGTGTGGGTGAAGGGTCGTTGGCAGGTGGGGCAGGCGCCGGTCCAGACGGCGAGCAGGGCCTGGAGGGTGCGGAGGACTCCGTAGAGGGTCAGGCCGGCGCAGGGACTTTTGGGGTTCGTCTCAGCTGGGTGCAGAGGGCTTGGGCGACCCTGACGAGGGTGACGTGACGGTGCCAGCCGGCGAAGGTTCGGCCCTCGAAGTGGTCGAGGCCGAGGCCGTCTTTCAACTCGCGGTAGTCGTGTTCGATCCGCCAGCGGATCTTCGCGAGACGAACAAGATCGCGCAGGGGGATGCCGGTGGGCAGGGTGGACAGCCAGTAATCGGTGGGTTCGGGCTGGCCGACTGGCCATTCGGCGAGCAGCCAGCAGACGGGCAGGCTCCGGTCGGGGTTACGGGTGATGTTCCGGCCCGCGGGGCGGACCCGGAGCGCGAGGAAGCGGGACCGCATCCCCGCGGTCGGGTTGGCCGGGGTCCGGTGGGTGCCGTGACGCCAGGTCACAGACCGGCCCGTGCGGCGGCCGGCGGCCATGACCAGGGATTTCAGATCGCGGGGCGGGTCGGGGTAGGCGGGTGTGGGCCGCCGGCTGTTTCCCGGGTAGGGGGCGGTGACCGGCACCGCGTCGGCCGGGTAGGCGGTCGCGGTCGGCTTCACCGCCAGCACGTAGGGGATGTTCCGGTCGGTCAGCCCCTGGCGGAAGGCAGCGGCGTCGCCGTAGCCGGCGTCCGCCACGACCGGCCGCACAGGCATGCCCCAGCCGGCCAGTTCGTCGATCATGTCCAGGACGAGCCGCCATTTCTCCCGGTGCCGCGCCTTGTCGGGGATCGCGGCCCGTTCCCGGGCCCGGGCGGCGGCGACCTCGGTCGGGTCGGTCAGGGTGGTGTCGTCCCAGCAGGTCGGGAGGAACAGCCGCCAGGCCACCGCGGCCGACGCCCAGTCGGTGACCGCGTGCACGGACACCCCGATCTGACAGTTCCCGACCTTGCCCAGGGTGCCGGAGTACATCCGGGCCACCCCGGGGGAGGCGGCCCGTCCTTCGGGAAAGCCGGTGTCGTCCACGACCAGCGCGACCGGGTCGCAGAACCCGGCCGCCCAGCCCGTCAGCCGCCGCCGGACCTGGCGGTAGTCCCAGGTCGAGCTGGTGACGAACTGCTGCAGCTGCTGAGGGTCCACACCGAGGCGGGCGGCCATCGGGACCATGCTCTTGCGCTTGCCGTCGGTCAGCAGCCGTTGCACGTACAGCTCACCCTTACCCCGCTGGTCCCGCCGGGGCAGGTCCGCGAACATCTCACCCGCAAACCGCTCGATCACCGGACGTACCCGGCCCATCTCACCCAGTTCCATACCAACCACCGCCACACGCATGAAGACGACAGTCAGTACAACCACAGACAGACCTAATCAAGTCCTACTAGGTACCTGGTCGGTCGACCAGATGGCGGCGTTCAGCGCGGCGGCCCATCCGCTGACCGCCGCGCTCTCCCTCGTCTCCGGCGGAACCCACGCCTGAGCCGGCCATCCGGCGAGCCGACCCTCCGTCCTGTTCCGGAGGGCATCCTGTTCCGGAGGGGTTGCCGTGCCGGCGCTGACGCCCGGGGCCACCGAACCGCGGATGGTCCCGGACGCCGCGCGACCGTCCGCCGCCGGCCCCGACCCGGGGGTCCGTGGCGACGACGACACCGCGACGCGGGTGGCAGGAGCACGGCGTCAGTCCACGGCACCCCGCCGCGTCACGGCATCCCGGACATGGTCGATGACCGAGGCGATCGGACCTACCGTCCACTGCTTGGCGGTCGAACCGGCGGCTGACGGGTGCGGATGGGTGGGAGCGAACTTCTCCGCCGTCCGAAGCCGACGGCCCATGCTTTCCAGCTGCCTGGCGTCGCGGGCCGCGTGCACCCGGGGGAACTCCTCGTTTTCCTCATGCTCGGCATGGTCGACAACGGCCCGTTCGAAGTCCGCCAGCTTCGCATCGAACTCGGCGCTACCGACATCCATCTTCTCCAGCGCCAGCAGCACGCGGGTGGCCTCGTCCTCCTCGTGGTTGCGCGCCTCGGCCACCCGGCTGTCGATCTTCTTCGTAACCGGCCGCACGACCATCTCCTCGGCGGTCTCGTGCGCGGCGAGCAACGCCCGCAGCTCGTCGAACGCCCGGCGCTTGTGCTCGCCCGCCGCCGACTTCACGTCCGCGAACAGCTCGCGGATGCGGGCGTGCTGTTCGAGCAGGACTCCCACGACGTCGTCGTGGGAGAACTGCGCCGCTCGGCCGCCGTCGAACCCAGCGTCATTGATCGGCATGATGTCCTCCTCATCACGGTCCGCCCATCGAGACCTCGATGTCGGCGTGCCCCGAGACGGCACTCGAAATCGCGCGGCATCGAGGACGCCCGACCGGCGGGGCCCAACCGGCACGTTGGGCTCGTCAACCTGCCCCGGCCGGATCGGGGTACCGAGAGTGCCCCGATCCGGCCGGGGCAGCTCGCCGCCTACCGACGTCCCCAATCAGGGCCAGTACGAAGTAGCCACCTAAACGGCCCCATGAGTAGCTCATAATTCCTAGTAACCCGTCGGCGCGATGACGGTGAGTTGATGCCTGGGAGCACCTGCGCCGTCCGGTCACGCCGCACCGGTCACGCCGACCGGCGCGTACGACGGAATAACGCCGATACCCTCCCAAAGACACGTATAGTGATAATTCCTGGCGTCCAGGCTTGAGTCGAAGCTTGAACCGAAGGCGACCGGCCGAGGCATGCCCCTCGCATCGCGGGATTCGGCCGGCGCCGTTGCCGGGAGGCAATGGCTCCCTCGGTCGGCAGGACCGGCTCGATACGATGCGCCTCGGGTCGATCATCCGACCAGCCGTGCCGGGCGGACGGATACCCCTTTTCGGCCATAGCCACAGGTCCCGCAATGGCCACAGGTCCCGCAATCTCCAGGCCTTTGGCCCCGCCGGGGCCGCTGGGCCGCTGGGCCGCCGCATCCGGCGGATGATCGGACCAGGCCGCGGTTGCGGGCCCGGGACGGGCACTCGGGCCGAGGCCCTGACCAGGAGAAGCGGTCAGCGTCTACGGCGTGTCGTGAGAAGTCCGCAACCGGTCCGGATCTGCCGCGGACGGGCCGGCGCGGCAGGTCTGGACCGGGTGGGACGCCACGCGCCGTCTCCGTCCCCGTCGCCGTGACGTTTCCGGCCCACCGCAGGGGGTGAAGAAATACCCGCACGCCGCACTCGAGGGAGACGACGGCGCTCCCACCCGGGTTCCCCGGAAATTGGCTATGTTCCGCGGCGCGAACGAATATCACCGAAGGAATTTTGCGCGCGGACTCCGCGAACGCTCCGACCGCCAGCCGGACCAGATTTCGACCCGATATCACCACGGTCGGGACACGGGCGCCGATCGGCGCTTGATCCACCGGCGGACTGGATCAACCAGCGGAAAAGGAGGACGGTACTCCTGTCCGCCGCGTACCGACAGTTCGTCCGGGACACCGGGAAAACGATCGAGAAAACGCCTGGCCGCCCTTTACGGTGCGTGGTCGCCGGGCCGGGCCGAGGACTAGAGCAGGCCGGTCTGCCCGGACCAGATCTGATTGGTTCCGCAAAGTGCTTGCCGCCCGTGGGATCGATGCGGGAGGCTTCCCATGCGCGGCGAGACGACGCGCGTTCCGTTCGAGACAAGCGCAGGTCTCCTGTTGACTCGACGCCATGGGGGGGGTTACACCAACGGAGCGCCCATAGATGTCATCGCTACTCAGGGAAGGCGGGACTCACCCAGCGCAGCATCGGAACTTCGACGTCCCGCATTTCGTGTCGGTTCGATGTACCTGCGGTCGGCGGCCAGCCGCCGGGATCCGTCACGCCCGCACATTCCTATGACCGTGCACAGGCCGCGCCTTCTACATGTGCGTCGGGTCAATAGAAACCGCACTCCGGGAAAACCCCCATACCCCCAGTGTAAACCCCCACTCCCAGTGGGAAAACTGCCCCTGCGAAAACCAGAGATAGGTGGAGTCTGTCATGACCGAACCCGTGCAGGCCGGTACGGATGCCGGCGGCGAAGAGCCCCGGCTGAGTCTGAGCACGGCGGCCGCGCGCAATCTCGCGACGACCACCAAGTCCGTTCCGCAGATGCAGGAGATCACCTCCCGGTGGCTGCTGCGGATACTGCCATGGGTCCAGGCGTCCGGCGGCGTGTACCGGGTCAACCGCCGTCTGACCTACGTACTCGGGGACGGACTCCTCACGTTCACGACCACCGGATCCGAGGTCCGGGTCGTTCCGCGCGAACTCGGCGAGCTGCCCGCCCTGCGGGGCTTCGACGGCGAGGTGCTCGATGCGCTCGCGGACCGCTTCGCCCAACGGGAATTCGCTGCCGGAGACGTGCTGGTGGAGAGCGGTCAGGCCGCCGACCAGGTGTTCCTGATCGCGCACGGTAAGGTCGGCAGGTTCGGCCTCGGAGAGTACGGCGACGAGCGGGAACTCGGCGTACTCGCCGACGGCGAGTACTTCGGTGACGAGGCGCTGGTCGAGGAGGACCTGACCTGGGAGTTCACGGCCCGCGCACTCACCGGTACGACGGCCCTCGTCCTGTCGCGCCAGCAGTTCTCCGAACTCGCCGACTCCTCCGACGAGCTGCGGCGTCACCTCGACGAGTACCGGACCCGGCTCCAGCCCCCGAGCAACCGCCTGGGCGAAGCGGAGATCGCGATCGCCGCCGGGCACACCGGGGAACCGGACCTGCCGGGGACGTTCGTCGACTACGAACTGGCCCCCCGCGAGTACGAGCTCAGCGTCGCCCAGACCGTGCTACGCATCCACAGCCGGGTGGCGGACCTCTACAACGAACCGCACAACCAGCTGGAGCACCAGATCCGGCTCACCGTCGAGGCCCTGCGCGAACGCCAGGAGCACGAACTGGTGAACAACCCCGACTTCGGGCTGCTGCACAACGCCGACCTCCGTCAGCGTATTCACACCCGGAGCGGTCCGCCTACCCCGGATGATCTCGACGACCTGCTGAGCCGCCGACGCAGCACACATTTCCTGCTCGCCCACCCGCGGACCATCGCCGCGTTCGGCCGGGAATGCACCGCCCGTGGCATCTACCCGGCCACCGTCCTCCTCCACGACCAGCACGTGCCGGCCTGGCGTGGCGTTCCCCTGCTCCCGTTGAACAAGATTCCGATCAGCGGGACCGGTACCACGTCCATCCTCGCGCTGCGCACCGGTGAGGAGAACCAGGGGGTGATCGGCCTGCACCACGCCGGCCTGCCGGACGAATACGAGCCCGGCCTGTCCGTGAGATTCGCGGGTATCAGCGACAAGGCCATCATCTCGTACCTGGTGACCACGTACTACTCCGCGGCGGTGCTCGTCCCCGACGCGCTCGGTATCCTGGAGAACGTCGAGATCGGTCGGTGACACCCGGCCGCGCGAGCCGCTGGGACCACCCGGAACCCGCGGAATTACGCGGAATTACGCGAGATCACATGAGATCACATGAGATCACGCTGGGTTCCGGAAGGGTTCCGCGGGGCTCCGCGGGGCTCCGCGGCATCCCGGCCCGATCTCTCCCGGCCGCCCCGAACGTTCACTTCTCCGCTGCCACCTCGGCAGACCCGGTGCACCTTCCCCGGGGCCGGTTCCCCGGGGAAGGTGCACCGGTGCCGGATACGGATAAGGATCCGTATCCGGCCGACTTTCGGGGCCGGCCGTCCAGCCCGTGACCGAGAAGGGTTCACCAGCGGGTCATGCAGCCTTTCACGCTACCGGAGTTCTACGTGCCCTATCCGGCACGGCTCAATCCGAACCTGGAACAGGCCCGCGTGCACAGCAGGGCTTGGGCCGACGAGATGGAGATGATCGACTCTCCGCAGCACGGAACCGCGATCTGGACCGAGGCCGACTTCGACGCACACGACTACGCCCTGCTCTGTGCATACACCCATCCGGACTCCGTCAGCCGAAAACTCGATCTGGTCACCGACTGGTATGTCTGGGTTTTCTACTTCGACGACCACTTCCTGGAGCTGTACAAGCGGTCCCACGACATGGCCGGCGCCCGGGCCTACCTCGACCGCCTGCCCGCCTTCATGCCCGTCGACGGTGAGATCACCGAGACGCCGACCAACCCGGTGGAACGCGGACTCGCCGACCTGTGGACCCGGACCGTCCCGGAGCGTTCCGCCGACTGGCGGCGGCGGTTCGCGGTCAGCACCAAGAACCTGCTGGACGAGTCCCTGTGGGAACTAGCCAACATCAACGCCGGCAGGCTCGCCAACCCGATCGAATACGTCGAGATGCGGCGCAAGGTCGGCGGCGCGCCCTGGTCGGCGAACCTCGTCGAGCACGCCGCCGACGCCGAGGTGCCGGCCCAGGTCGCGGCGACCCGGCCGCTGCAGGTACTGCGGGACACCTTCGCCGACGCCGTGCATCTGCGCAACGACCTGTTCTCCTACCAGCGCGAGGTCGAAGAGGAGGGCGAGCTCAGCAACGGCGTGCTCGTCATCGAACGTTTCCTCGGCTGTGGAACCCAGGAGGCCGCCGACACGGTCAACGACCTGCTCACCTCGCGGCTGCACCAGTTCGAGCACACCGCGGTCACCGAACTGCCGGCGGTCCTCGAGGAGCACGGTGTCGACCCGGGGAGCCGGCTGGAGGTCCTGGCGTACGTGAAGGGTCTGCAGGACTGGCAGTCAGGGGGCCACGAATGGCACCTGCGCTCGAGCCGGTACATGAACCGGGCCGTGGCGCCTGAGAGCGGCGAGCTCAGCGGACTCCTCGGACTCACCGGTCTCGGTACCTCGGCGGCCCGGATTGTGCCGTCCCTCGTCACCACCACACCGCGCCGGATCCGCTCCTTCACGCACATCCCGCACCAGATCGTCGGGCCGCTGCGCCATCCCGACTTCTGCATGCCCTTCTCGACCGGGCAGAGCCCACATCTGGACGCCTCCCGCCGGGAAAACATCATCTGGGCCCGGGCGGTAGGGATGCTGGACCCGATTCCGGGCATCTGGGACGAACACAAACTGCGGGCGTTCGACTTCGCGCTGTGCTCGGCCGGAATCCATCCGGACGCGACCCTGCCGGAACTGAATCTGACGACGGACTGGCTCACCTGGGGGACCTACGCCGACGACTACTACCCGGTAATCTTCGGCCGCACCCGGGACATCCTCGGGGCCAAGGTGTGCAACGCCCGGCTGTCGGAGTTCATGCCGCTGGACTCCCCCGTCACCGCGGTGCCGGCCAACGCGTTGGAACGCGGTCTGGCCGACCTGTGGACGCGCACCACCGAGACCATGGCGCCAGGCGCGCGCGAGACGTTCCGCGGCACCGTCGAGGTTATGATCGACAGCTGGCTGTGGGAGCTGGCAAACCAGGCCCAGAATCGCATTCCCGACCCGATCGACTACATTGAGATGCGCCGGGCGACCTTCGGTTCGGATCTGACGATGAGCCTGGCCCGGCTGGCCCGGCTGGCCCAGGAACAGACCGTGCCACCCGAGATCTACCGCACCCGGCCGATCCAGGCCTTGGAGAACGCGGCCGCGGACTACGCCTGTCTCCTCAACGACGTCTTCTCCTATCAGAAGGAGATCCAGTTCGAGGGTGAGATCCACAACTGTGTCCTCGTCGTCGAGAACTTCCTCGACTGCGACCGGGAGCGTGCCCTCGCGGTGGTCAACGATCTGATGACCTCCCGGATACGCCAGTTCGAGCACATCGTGGCGCACGAGCTTCCGGCGCTGTTCGACAGCTTCGCCCTGGACGCGTCGGCGCGGCAGGCGCTGCTGGGCTACGCGCGGGAACTCCAGAACTGGCTGGCCGGGATCCTCCGCTGGCATGAGGGCACGCATCGGTACGAGGAGTCCGAACTGCGGTACCACCCAGCGGCGGGAGTACGGCCCTTCGGCGGCCCCACGGGCCTGGGCACCTCGTCCGCCCACGTCCGCCCACGTCCGGCCGCGGCGGCCGGCGCGGCCGGCGATAGTGAAATGTAGTCAGCTCGCATGCCTGGTTGGCGGTCGGACCGGCTGGCGGCCGACGGGGAACACGACGGTCGGGAACATCGTGTCGGGCAGACGCAGCAACTCGGCGAGGGCCTGGTCGTCGAAGGCCGTCACGGCGCATCCGGCCAGCCCGAGTGCGGCCGCGACCAGGTAGAGGTTCTGCACGGCGATTCCCGCGTCGAGGTGCAGGGTGCGGTAATGGCGTGCCGGGTACTTCACGAGAGTCGTGTCGAGCCGGGCGACTACGACGACCGCCATGGGCGCCCGTTCGGCGAACTCGGGTTGGACCAGCACCGAACGCAACGCCGCCGTCGGCTCGCCGGACCGCAACGTCTGCAGGCAGTGGTCCTCGGCGTCGTACCGGAACACGCCGCCGGGCAGCTGCGCACCGCGCGCAATGACGAGATAGATGGACAGTGAATGCAGGCCACCTGCCGACGGCGCCATCCACATCCGGTGCTGACTGCCGTCGGGCAGTCGGACATCCCGCTGCGGACCCACCGCCCAGCGTAGGAGCGAGGAGACATTCTCGGCGGTCGGCGCCTCGGCATCGAACCGGTACCAGGACCTGCGTGCCGCGAGCACCTGGCCGAACTCGACCGGCAGGTCCGCGCGCGGTGCCGGCAGCGGAATCCGGCAGGTGGCGGCGCGCAGTCCGTCGAGCATCACCTGCCGGGTCGGCGGACCATTGAGGACCTGTTGGACCCGCCGGATACGCTCCAGCGCGGTGACGTCCTCGGCCACACTCGTCCCTTCGGTTACGTCGCTAATGCGCTAATGCGGCAGCGGGAGGTCGCGCCGGGTGGTGCCCGCCGCGGCGAGTTGCCTGGCCAGCCGGGCGCCGCCGAGGAACGGAAGGCCGACAGAGGTGTTCGAGTACAGGCCGGGGGCCAAGGTGTGCACGACCCGCATGCCGGTGGGGCGCACGTCTTCGGTGGTGACGTCGACCGATGTCACCGGGTGGCCGGCGTCGGCGAGCGTGCGCGCGAGCACCGTCGGGTCGTCGACTCCGGCGTGCCGGGCGTCCCGGTCGAGGGTCTCCCAGCCGATCGTGCCGGTGAGGGCCTCGGCGAGTTCGGCCTCCAGCCGGTCCTGCAGGCGAGAGTCGAGGAAGAGCTGGAGGTGGGTGCAGTACTCGACGACGTCCGCCAGGTCGTCTCGGCAGTCGTCGAGGTACCGTCGGTCAGCTCGCCACGGCTTGAGGGGGCTGTGCGGGTTGCGTGCGGCGCGCATGTAGGGGCCGTCGGAGTCGTCGAGGTCGGCGACGAACATCTGCAGCTGGAAGGCTTCGGCAAGGGCCTTGCGCAGCGCCGGCGTGGTGGTGGTCCGGCACGCTGCTCCCATGGTCAGGTAGCCGGTCGCCGTGTCGTGCACCAGGGCGCCGACGACGACGAGGCCGAACTCGTTCGGGAATTCGACGAACCGGGTCGTCATGCTTCCGTACGCGCCCATGGCAAGCTGCGCGATCCAGGGGGGCGGGGTGATGGCCCGCAGCGGCCGGCGGCCGTGCCAGGCCATGGTCAGCGTGTCACGTTCGATCATCTGGCAGATCGCCGACCATTGCGCCGAGCGCTGGTCCATACCGGCGGCCAGGCCGGCGCTGAGGACCGGGCTGAGGTAGGGGAACCCGCGGGCCTGGGCCTGGTGGGCGTAGGACACCCAGACGAGCTGCGCGGGTACCCAGACGGGGGTGCCAGCAAGCAGGTCGGTGCCGGACGTCCATTCCAGCTCGAGATCCTCGCGGTACTCGGTGAACGGGAAGTAGGGCCCGGCGTACTGGGCGGGTGAGTACAGCACCACCGAGCGCGGGTCAAGCACGGTGGCGCGGTCCGCCGTGAGCTCTTTGTGGGTGGCGCGGCGCAGTCCGGCGGGGACGAGGTTCCCGCAGTAGCGTTCGACGGCCTCGCCGACGGCGGGCCCGAGGGCGGCGTCGTCGTCGAGCAGGGCGTAGCCGGCTCCGGCGAAGTCACTGGCCCAGGCGGAGAACCTGGTGGTGTCGGAGAGAACGGCGGTGTACATGGTGAATTCGGGCGGCAGGGTGGCGGGAATGGCGTTGCGTTCGATCCGGCGGATGATCCCGGTTCGGGGGGCGAGGATCGCGGCGAGGTCCATGGGTGCTCCTCAGACGTGCGGGATCGGGTACGGATAAAGGGCGTCTTCGGTGATCTTTCCGGCAGCCAGGCCCAGCTGGGCGGGTACGTCGTAGAGCCGCTCGCCGCCGAGGAACGGGAAGGCCGCGGGCGGGTTGCCGTAGAGCCCGGGGACGATGACCCGCACGACGGTGAGGCCGGCCGCCCGCACGTCCGGAGTGGTGACGTCCACTGACACGGCGGACAGGCCCTGCGTCGCGAGCATGTCGAGGTAGCGTCGATGGGCTGTGCCCCCGTTGGCGTCCCCGTCGGCCCGGGGGATGTCGGCGAGCCGGGTGGTGCGGGTGTCGTCGCGGAGCCGGTCGAGGGGCCGGCCCTGCATTCGTGGATCCAGATAGAGCTGGGCGACCGCGGGCAGGTCGACGAGGTCGCGGAAATCCGGCCGGATGTCATCCGCGTACCGCCGGTCGGCGCGGTAGGGCAGGTACGTGTGCGGGGGTATCTCGCCGCGGGCGACGGCTCGCCAGTGCGCGCTGTCACCGTCCGCGAGCTCGGCGGTCAGTTCCAGCATGGCGAAGGCTTCGACGAGCGCCTTCGTCGCCGCTTCCCGCGGATCCGCCCGGCATGCCGTGCCGTACGCGATCAACCCCCGTCCCGGTTCTTCAAGGAAGGCGGCGAGCACCGGAACCGGGAACTGGCTTGGCACCTGGAACAACCGGATGGTGCGACCGGTGCCCTCTCCGTGGGCGATGTCGTACCGGTCGAGGAGCTCAGCCGCATCGGCGACGGCCCAGCCGGCGGCGCCGCTGGCCCACCAGATGGTGTTCGCGTCGCGTTCGAAGAGCTCTTCCAACGCAAAACGCTCGGCGTGCTCACGGTTCTCGCCAGTGGCGATGCCGGCGTACAGCATGGCGTGGGTGGCCACCTCGTCGGCGTGCGCGCCGCGGAAGTAGTTCAGGTAGGCCATCGACGCGGGCACCAGCACCGGACCCCCGGCGTACAGGTCGCGGCCGGGCACCCAGGCCACCGGTGTCTGGCGGGTGAAGGGCCGGAAGGGGAACCCGCGGGCGCGGTACTGCCGGTCGGAATAGAGCGCCAGGGTCGCCGGGTCGAGAGCCGGCCGCCCGGCCCTGGCGAGATCGTCGTAGCAGGCGATCTCCAGGGCGTCGGGAACGGCGTTGCCGCAGTACCGTTCCACGGCCTCCCCGACCGCGGCACGGCGCGCCCGGTCGTGATCGCCCAGGGCGGCACCGAAGCCAAACCGCTCGGCCGACCAGGTGGCGAACGCACGGGTGTCGGCGGCACGGGCGCTCCAGCCGACCCAGCAACGCGGCATGGCGGGGCTCGGCTGGTAGGGAACGATCTGGGTGAGGACGCCGAGTCGGCGGTCGACGAGACGCCGTTCGGCCGGCGCGGGGGTGGTTGATCTCACGGGTGCTCCAGCACGGGCAGGTCGACCCGGCAGCCGCGGGTTGGACCGGTGTGGATGGTCTGGGTGGCGATCCGGGTGGCGCTGGTGGTGTACCGGTCCTGGCCGGTGTTGGGGGTGCGGGCCAGCCGCGGGAAGTCGCTGCTGGTGACCTGCAGCTCCAGCCGGCTGCCGGGGTGGAGCAGCAGGGCCGTGGCGCCGAGCGGGATCGACACCGTGGCCGCGCCGGGCCCGACGGCAGCGGCGCCGCTGGTGACCTCCAAGGCCCGGCCGTCACCGAGCCGCTCCACCAGCCGGACTATCCAGTCGGTGCCGGGGCCCGTGGTGTCTGCGGCCATCGTGACGGTGGGTGCGCCGACGATGGCAGTCGGCGTCGTCAGTGGCGGGGTCCGGAATGCCACGGCGTCGGCGCGGGCGTCCAGGGGGGCACGGTCGCAGTCCCGCGGGAGGCTGGGGAAGGGGTCGAGCGGGTCGTAGGTGAACCGGTGCTCGGCGGGCCGCTCGGGCGGGTTCGGCAGGAGTGACCCGTCAGCGCTGGCCTGCAGGCCCAGGGTGGCGGTGGACGCCGGCCACCGATCCAGCCAGCGTCCGCCCTCGACGAGGAACACCTTGGTGATCGACGCATCCCGGCCGGCCAGCACGTCAAAGATCCACGCGACCTGGAGGCGTCCCAGCGGCAGTTGCGAGGCGGGCCCGTGCTCCCGCCCACCCGCCGAGCTGGAAGCGGGGGTCGACAGCTCGTGCCCCCACGGCCCGATCACCAGGCCCCGGGCGGGCCTGTTCGGAGCGCGGTCGCGGCCCGCGGTTTCCCACTGCCACAGCGTCTGTGGCAGGAAGAGATCGTACCAGCCGCCGATGTGCAGGGACGGCAGCGAGCAGCGGGCCAGTTCCTGCGTGCTGATGCCCTCCCCGAGGTCGTCGCCAGTACGGTCATGCGGTGCCGGGCTGTCGCCGGTCGTCAACGGAGCCGGGGCTGACAGAGCCGGGGCTGACAGAGCCGGGGCTATGGCGCTCCACCAGCGTGGCACCCGTGCCCAGAGGTGCCGGCCGAGGTCAGCTACCGGCAGGTGCCGCAGCAGGTCCGGCTCACAGCCCAGCATCTGCGCGGACAGCCCGTTCCTGCTGGTGCGGCTCTCGGCGTGCTCGGCCCACCAGCCGGCGTACTCGGCCAGCCGCAGGATCCCCGACGGGTCCACGTTGGCGGGCCGCAGACCCGCGGCGGGTACCTCGCTGATCACTGCGCGCACGAGCTCGGGAACGGTGACGGCGGCTGCCCACGCGGTGAACGAGCCGTAGGAGGCTCCGGCGAGGATCACGTTCCCATCGCACCAGGGCTGGCGGTGGACCCATTCGACCAACGCCCGGCCATCGGCGCGCTCCCCTTGATACGGGGTCCAGGTTCCGCCCGACCCATAGCGCCCCCGCACGTCCTGGGCAACGTAGGCCAGTCCGTTCCGCGCCCACCCGACGCCGTTTGCCAGCAGCGAACCGCGACCGTACGGGGTGCGAGTGACCACCGCCGGGGCGGGTAGCCGGTCGGGACGGTAGACGTCGGTCGCCAGCAGGACGCCGTCCGCCGCCGGTACGGCCTGGTTCGCGTCGATGGCGTGCATGCCCCGGCGCCTAGACCGGGTTGACCGCGAGGTTGGGAAGAGGAAGCACCGGATGCCGGCTGATCGACGCCGTGGTCGGATCGACGACGAGCTGGTGCCCCTCGCTGGGCACGGTGCTTCCCGCCGCCAGCGCCCGCAGGTCGGCGGCGAGCAGCCCCGCCAGCACCGCGGTGGCTGCCGGGGTGAACGGTGCCGGCGGCTTGACCGCGTCGGAATCGAGGTAAGCCCAGTGGGCGATCAGCTCGTCGGGGAGAGCGGCCGCGGCGAGCCGACGTCCTCTGGTGTCCCGGTAGCACGCCGTACGGCCCGGCATCGACAGGGGTCCCACGACGAACGTGTCGCCCTCGGCGTAGCAGCCGTGCCATGGCGTGTGGTGCGCCGCGCACCACTGATCGAGCCGGCACCAGTGCGAGTCCGGCAGCCACCGGGCGCAGCTGACGACGGCGTCCGAGCCGGCTACCGCGGCCTCGTCCGCCGGGCCCACGGTGCACTCGACGTCATCGATGATGTCGCCCAGGAGTTCGGTGAGCTTCCCGACGACCGGACTGTCGCCGTCGAGGTGCACCTTCCAGCCAGCCGGAACGGTCCCCGCACGCCCCGGGCCGACGAACACGCCGCGATCGGTGAGCGCGGCGGTCATGCGCTCGACGGCGGGTCGGTCCGCATCGGGCAGGGGCAGCTGGGTGGCCCCGGCCGCGACGTTCCGCACGAGGGCGAGCAGGCGGTCCTCGCCGCCAATTCGGACGAAGACGTCCCCGGGGGCGCTGTAACGCCAACTCCCGTCGGCGGCCCGGTAGAGATGGTGGCCAGGAGAGAACACGTCGGCTTTCCTCATCGGGTGTGTCGCGGTCGTGATGGGCTGGTCGTGATGGGCTGGTCGTGATGGGCTGGTCGTGATGGGCTGGTTGCGGCCGGCAGGGGTCATGGCCGGCACGGGTCGCGCGCGGGCCGGGATGAACCCGGTAGAGACCGTGACCGTCGAGGACGTCCGAGAAACTGACGGCACCGACGGTCACGGCTTGCACTGGCTCACCAAGGTGCGCTCGGCGCCTTCAGTGAACCGGCGGCACTACTCCTCGTCGTCCCACGCGAACGGGCTCTGGACGAGCGCGTGCGTGGTCGGGTCCTGCGGGGCAGCGAGGACCGGCGCCTCGGCCAGCTCCTCGAACGAGATCTCCGCCATGCTTCACCTCCTTCGCAATAAAACGGTTTTCGTTTTCAAAAGGAACGCTAGCACGAGCGACGTGGGGATGGGCTGATATCCACACATCCGCCGGGCGGCTCGTTCGGGGGCTCATTCGGCGGCTGTCACCGCCCGGACCGCGGCGTCCGGCCCACCGGGCCCGGCCTGCGGCGGGTTGGCCGGTGCCTCGTCGGCCCTGATCAGGTCCTGAAGCCTGCCGGTGTGGCCGAGGCCTGCCATCAGGCCCGCTACCAGCGCCAGGCCGACGCCGGCCGAGGCGGTCAGCAGAGCGGCCCGGGTGCCCCAGGCATCGGCGAGGATGCCGGCGAGCACGGCACCCAGCGGCGTTCCGCCCCAGGCGATCATCCTCGCGGTGGTGTTGACCCGGGCCTGCAGGCGTAGGGGGGTGACGGCTTGCCGGACGACGATGCCGTTTAGGATGACCAGGGAGGTGCTGGCCTGCCAGAGCAGCAGGATGCCCATCCCTGGCAGCCACGCCGTGTTCAGAGACCAGCCGATCAGGGCGAGCGTGCTGGCTCCGAGCGCACCGAGTGTGATCGTTCCGGTGGGGACGTGTCGGTGCACGCGGCTGAGCAGCTGGCTGACGATCAGCGTTCCGAGCGCGGCGGCGACGTAGAGGAGACCGATCCGCGGGTCGTCGTCGGGAAGGCCGAACTGCCGTACCGCGACGACGACGACCAGGCCGGTGACCGCGCCCCCGGACAGGCTGCTGCCGGCCCCGAGCAGGGTCAGAGTCCGGATGAGGCGATGCCCCCGGATGTAACCCAGGCCCTCGGCGATGTCGCGACGGGTCCGGCTCACCCGGCTGCCAGCCGGCCCGCTCCGGTCGGCCCTGCTCCGGTCGGCTGCGGCCGGCACGGCCCAGCGCGCCCGGGAGAGCAGGATGGCACCGACCAGGTAGCTGAGCGCATCGAGGGCGAGCACACTGGCTGCGCCCACCGTGGCCGCGGCCACCCCGCCGACGGCCGGCCCGACCAGGTTGACAACGGTGCTCACCGACACCATCGCCCCGGTCGCCGCGGCCACCGCGTCCCGTCCCACGATCGCCGGGACTGCGCCGAAGCTGGCCGCATCGAAGAACACGAAGACCGATGCGACAAGCACCGCGGAGATCAGCAGATGGGGTGTGGTGAGGACACCCGCCCAGTTGGCCACGGGGATGCTGGCCATCGTCAGGCCGCTGAGGCAACTGGTGACCACCATCGTGCGCCGGTGATCCCAGCGGTCGACCAGGGCACCAGCGGGCAGTCCGAGCACGAGGTAGGGCACCGCTTCGAGACCGACCAGCACGCCCGCGAGCGTGCCGCTCCCGGTGCGCTGGAAAAGCAGCACCGGGAGCGCGACGAGCGTCATCGCCGAACCCGCCCAGGAGACAGCCCGGCTCGCCAGGAAAAGCCGGAAGGCGGGTACCGTACTCATCTCAGGTTGTTACTCATCTCAGGTCGTCCCACATTCCACATTTTTGGGTCTGCGGCTCAGGCGTGCAGCGCGGCGGCCAGCTTTGTCACGCCTTCCACGCCGGCGAGGTTGGCCGAGTCCGACTGCGGGAGGAAGAACACACGGTTGTTGCGGACTGCCGCCACGGTCGGGAGCCGGGAGGTGAGGAACTTGCGGGCCTCGGCCTCGGTTTCGCTGCCGCTGAGCAGATAGACGAGGGTGCCGGGATTCTTGCTGATGAGGTCCTCCACCGACAGCTCACTGAAGTATTTGCCCTTGGGCAGGGTGCCCGCGTAGATGTTCCGCGCCCCGGCGAGCCGCGCGATGTCGGTGTAGACGCCGTCGTAGGTGTAGACGGTTCCCTGGTAGGTGGCGACCACCGCGACCGGGACGGGGTCCCTGCCCTGGATCTTCGTCGCGACCTGGCGGAGCCGTTCGTTGATGTCGGCCTGGACCTGCCTGGCCCGGCCCGGAATGCCGAAGATCATGCCGAGCGCGGTCAGGTCGGTATCGACGTCACGGACCGTCGCCTTGGTGGCGTCGTCGGTGCAGAACCCGCTGAGAATCATCACCTGGGTGCCCTGGGCGGCCAGCTCGGCGATCGTGGGGAGCTGCCGGCCGTCAAACAGATAGCTGCCATCCGCCCAGATCAGGTCGGGCCGGGCGGCGAGCAGCGCCTCCCGGGTCGGTGCGCCGGTACCGAGGGCGGGTAGCTTCGCCTCCACACTGGCGTACTTCGCCGCCGGTGTGCCGCTGCTGGTGTTGTACTGGCCAACAATCCGGTCCGTCAGGCCCAGTTCGATGAGGAGCTCGGTACTGGTGGTCCACCCGGAGACGACCCGCGCCGGGGCCTCGTCGAAGTGCAGGGTCCGGCCGCAGTTCGCCACCTCAACGGGATAGCGGGTACCGGCCGGGGCCGACCGGGCATCGGCCGCGCTCGCACTGCCCGCGCCGGTGGTCGAACCGGACCCGCAGCCGGTGAGACCGGCGGTAACAACGAGCAGGGCAGCGACCGCGACGCCGGCGCCGAGTTTCTTCATCGGGTTCTGTCTCCTTCCATTGCTTCATCGGGTCATTGCTTTATCGGGATTTCCGCGCCAGCTACCACCGGGGCCGGCTCGTCTGTTCCGGGCAGGCTGGAAGAAGGCAGGCTGGGGAAGGGAAGACTGGAGAAAGCGAGCTGGAGGCGGCCGGTCACCGGGTGGACGCTCCGGTCGGCGCGCACCCCGAACACGCGGCCGATGAGGTCGGCGGTCAGGACGTCCTCCGGTTTGCCCGAACAGATCACCGCGCCGTCGTGCAGGACATAGAGCCGGTCACAGAAGGCCGTCGCGAGGTTGAGGTCATGTAACGCGGCGAGCACGGTGATCCCGAGTGAGCGCACCAACTCCAGCAGGCTCAGCTGGGTGCTGATATCCAGATGGTTGGTCGGCTCGTCCAGGATCAGCACCGACGGTGCCTGCACGAGGGCGCGCGCCAGCAGGACCCGCTGCTTCTCGCCGCCGGACAGCGACGCGAACGCCCGCCCGGCGTGCGCGGCCATGCCCACGGTGTCGAGCGCGGCCGAGATGATCTCATGATCCCCGGTCGAGGTCGGGCTCCACGCGCTCTGGTGGGGGGTCCGCCCGGTCGCGACCACCTCAAGGACGGTGAAGTCAAAGCCATCGGGGCTTTCCTGCGCCAGGGCCGCGACCCGCCGCGCCGACTGGCGCGGGGTGAGGTCCCTGACCAGGTCAGTTCCGTCGAGCAGCACCGCACCGGACGTCGGCCGCACCACCCGGTAGACCGTCTTCAGCACGGTCGACTTCCCGCTGCCGTTCGGACCGACCAGGCCGACGAAGGCGCCGGGGGGACAGCCGACCGTCAGGTCGCGCACGATCTGTACCCCGTCGGCGACGACACCCAGACCTTCCAGGCGAAGGCCCGTCACGAGGCACCACTCGCCCGTCCCGACCGGCGCAGCAGCACGAGGAAGAAGGGCACCCCGGCGACCGCGGTGATAATGCTCAACGGCAGCTCCAACGGCCGGGCCACGACCCGGCCGAGGAGATCGGCCAGCACGAGGAACGTTCCGCCCAGCAGCGCCGTTACCGGGAGCAGCCGCCGGTGGTCCGACCCGATAAGCATCCGCACGCAGTGCGGCGCAATGAGGCCGACGAACGCGACACCGCCGGCGACGGAGATGACGGACGCTGTCAGAGCGGCGGTGACGATCAGCAGCTGGGTCCGCAGCCGGCTGACCGGGATCCCCAGCGAGGCGGCGGCCTCATCACCGAGCAGCAAGGCATTCAACGACCGGGCCTGCGCCAGCAGCCACAGCGTCGCGGCCACGACGATGCACGCGGGCAGCCCCAGTGTGTCCCACTCGGCCCCCGACACCGTTCCCAGCAGCCAGAACAGCACCGCGGCGAGTTGGTTCGAGCCGACCCGCAACTGCAGGTAGCTGGTGCCAGCCTGGAACAGATAGGTCAGCGCCACCCCCGCGAGCAGCAGCCGTTGCGGGTCCAGGTAACCGCGCCTACGCCCTAACGCGATCACGAGAGCCAGGGTGAGAACGGCACCGATGAACGCCGCCCCCGACACCCCCACCGCCGCGGCAAGCCCCGACGACGAGACCCCTCCCAGGGTGAGGACAGCGACCGCGGCGACGGAGGCACCCGAGGACACGCCCAGCACATACGGATCGGCGAGGGGGTTACGCACCACCGCCTGCAGCACGGCTCCGGCCACGGCCAGGCCCGCACCCACCACGAACGCCAGCAACACCCGCGGCGTCCGCACCTGCCAGATAATCTGATCGTTGATCATCGAGGACTGAGCACCGTTGCCGGTCAGATGAGCCACGACGCTGGACCACACCTCACCGGGAGGCACCGATACCGAACCCACGCCGATCGCTGCCCCAACAACGATCGGTGTCGCCAGCACCAGGGCGAGCAGAGTGATCAAGAATCTGCCGCGCGCGCCGCGCGCCGTGCGCGGCAGCACGGCGCAGGCAGTGACCGCGGGCATCCCGCGGGCGGGTCGAAGCGCCGCCACCGCCCGCAGCCGTACCGCGTCCGCGGCACCCACGGATGGCGTCGGCGTGGCACGTACCGACGTAGGTTGATCGATGGACAGCGGATGCCCCCGTTGACTCAAACGAAACGAAAACGATTTTCGTTTCGTTTGGGCAAGCTAACAGCCCTGCGCGGGCTCCGTCAACGGTTCTGTAGGGGGCAGGAGAGGATACCCGCTCGTCGTGGTCGGGTGGTCACCATCATCCGGCGACTACTCGACCGGGATCATTCCTCCGCTCTGCCGCTGCCACAGCCGGTGGTAGCGCCCCCGCCGCTCGAGCAGCTCGCGATGGGACCCCTGCTCCACGACGCGGCCGTCGTCGAGGACGACGATGCGGTCCATGTGCAGCAGGGTCGACAGCCGGTGCGCGACGGCGATCACCGTCTTGTCTCGCCACAGGTTCTCGAGTGCGTTCTGGACGAGTACCTCGCTCTCGCTGTCCAGCGCGCTCGTCGCCTCGTCCAGAATGAGGATGGGTTTGTCGTCCAGGAAGGCGCGGGCAATGGCGATCCGCTGCCGTTGCCCGGTCGAGAGTTTGATGCCACGTTCCCCGACGACGGTGTCGTAACCGTCGGGCGCCCGCGAGATGAAGCTGTGCGCGTGGGCCCGCAGCGCCGCCGCCTCCACCTGCGCCTGGGTCACCGGGCCCGCGGTCCCGTAGACGATGTTGTCCCGGATGGACCGGTGGAAGAGGGTGGTGTCCTGCGGAACGTAGGAGATACCCCGAGCGAGCTGGCGGTTGGACACCGGAACACCGTCCACGGCGACCATGCCCGGTGGGAGCGGGTAGTAGCCTAGCAACAGCTTGATGAACGTCGTCTTGCCGCTTCCGCTGCGACCCACGATGCCGATCTTTTCGCCCCGCTCGATGGCCAGGTCGATGCCCGCGAGCACGAGGTTCCGGTCGTTCTCGGGATAGGCGAACGACAGGCCCTGGAACTGCAGCCGACCGGAAACCGCGGGAAGAACCGCAGGACGGCCTGAACCAGCTGAACCGGCTGAATTATCCGGACTGGCCGAATTATCCGGACCGGCTGACAGGATGTTCCGACCGGCGAAGAGGTAGTGGTAGGCCTCCTCGATGCGGGCGAGTCGGAGATTGAGCTGCGCAATCTCCCACACCGTCCCCCAGATAAAGTCGGAGAAGAGGACCAGCGCGGAGAGAAAGGTCGTGAACTGGGCCAGGCTCATCTCACCGTGGAGGAATAGATACAGGTTGAGGACGATCGACACCGGCCAGACGAGGTACCGGACCACGAGGCTCATCGAGGTCCAGAACACAATGCTCCAGAAGGACGAGCGATACGCGGCGGCGATGACCTGGCGACGACGCCGGCGGACCCGCTCGTACTCGGCCTCCTCCTGGAGGAACGACTTCACGCTCACGAAGTTCGAGATGACGTCGATCACGTAACCGTCCATCTCCGAGACCTCGTCCGCGAGCCGCTTCTCCGCGCGGGCCGAACGACGGACGGTGTGCCTGCCAACAAGAAGCATGATCGCGACGGAACCCAGGAAGGTCAGGCCCGAGTAAAGGTTAACCGAAAACATGATCATTAGGATCGCCGGAACCTTGACCAGCTGTTCAACGTACGTGAAGCACGCCGTCTCGAGGATCTCTCGGAACTCGCGGCCGAGCGTGCTCACATAGCTGCTGATCTTTCCGGTGAACTTGCCGACGAAGTATGGATATCGCTCGTTTATGACATTTCCAAAGAGAATGTTCTCGTATTCGTAGCCCCGGTGGTTGAGTAGCCGGAGATACAGCACCTCGGCACCACGCCAGGTCAGGTCATGGCCGATGTTGCACGCGAGAAGGACGCCGGCGTACAGGTACGCGTCGTGGGTCTGTACCGGGGCGCTGGCGAGAGCCTGCACGAGAAGGCCGATGAGGACCGGTATCACGGCGAGCAGGCTGTTGGACAGGACGAAGACACCGACGACCAGGAGAGCCGGCCCCTTGAAGGTCGCGACGAAACGCAGATAGGAACGCAGGGCGGCATGCCGCTCCACCCGGCGGGAAACGAGGTTGTCCACGGCGGTGCCGACATCGTCCAGGCCGGTGCCGTTTTGACCGGCGCCACGGGAACCGATGCCAGGCGACCGTATCTCCTGATGCGGAACCCCGCCGGCCACGCTGTCCATGCCGAGATGATGACAGGCGACCGGCCGGGCCCGCACCTTGTTTTTGACCAGGGGAACGGCCGCGTCCGCACCGAAGCTCACGAGGGCCTGGCCGTCACATGCGCCGGCCCGATGTACTGTGCTCTGGCACGAGACGTGTCGGACGCGCAGAACGTCCGATCCAGTGGTGCGCCGCTACCGAGGTGTAACCGACAGGAGAAATGCTGACGGTGGCCCGGTGCGTGGCCGTCGGATATCCCGAGGGAAAGGGACGTCGAGTGGCTCGCCGCCGTTACTTCCACCTGCTGAGCGCGCTTGCCATCGCCGGACTGGCGGTCGCCTGTTCCGGCGCTGGTGGCACGGAGTCCGGCGCGGGACGCTCCCCGGCGCTCGCGCGGGAGCTGGCGGAGGCCGCGGTCGCCGCCCCGGACGCCTCTCGCCTCCCGATCCTGTTCGTGCACGGCAGCCTTGGGTCGGGCAGCCTCTTCGAGACACCGGCGCAACGATTCACCGCAAACGGCTATCCCGTCGACTACGTCGAGGCCTTCGACTACGATGCGTCGTCCTCGGCCAACTCCGTCGAGGAGGTCCTTCCGGACCTCGATGCGAAGATCGCTAGTATCCTCAAGGCAACCGGGGCGAAGAAGCTCGATCTGGTGGCACATCTCGAGGGCGCCGCGCTAAGCGAGCGGTACCTGACCAGCTCATCCGACCGGGCGAACCGGGTCGCGCACTACGTCACCGTCGGAGGCTCGCTCGCGGGTAGACCCCCGGCCGGAGTGCCCACCCTGGCGGTCTGGGGCGAGAACGATCCGACCCGGCGCGTCGAGGGGGCCGTCAACGTGCGGTTCGTCGACCAGGACCGCGCCCAGCTCCTGACCTCGACGGCCACCTTCAGGGAGATGTACCGGTTTCTCACCGGAACCACTCCGCACACGACCGACGTGGTGCCGAAGCAGGGCCCGATCGAGATCTCCGGCCGGGCCCTGCGCTATCCGATGAATGTCGGTGTGCGGGACGCCAGGCTGGAGGTTCACCGGGTCGACCCACGGACGGGTCGGCGGGGGGCGAACAGCCTCAAAGGTTATTTCCACCTCTCCGGCGACGGATCCTGGGGTCCGTTCCGAGGTGACGGCGCCTCCACCTACGAGTTCGTGATCGTACGCGGCGGGGAACCCGACCACCACTTCTACTACCAGCCGTTCCGCCGCGACGATCACCTCGTACGTCTGCTGACGAGCCAGCCGGGCCAGGAGATCGGCGGCGGGATGGAGACCGGTCCCGGGCACACCGATCTGGTCGTCGAACGCCCGCTCGAATGGTGGGGGGACCAGGGGAACGCCGACGACGTCCTCAGCATCGACGGGAAGAACGTGCTGAACGCCGCCGACGCGCCCCGGTCCAAACTGGCCCTGGGCGTCTACCTGTTCGACCGGAATTCCGACGGCGTCACCCACCTCACAATGCCGATTCCGGCGTATTTCGGGATCGGCTTCATCACCGGCGTAGATGTGTTCATCCCGGCGGGTGAGCGCTCGGTCGAAGTCGCGATGACGCCGCGGGGAAAGACAGCCCACCGGAGCGTTCTCCAGGTGCCCGCCTGGCCGTCGGACCGGCATCGCGTCACTCTGCACTTCACCGGCGAGGGCTGAACGGAGGCCGAGGGTGGCCCTGCTTGGGCAGGGCAGGGCCACCTGTCCATAGCCCCCCGACGGAGGTCTTGGGCGTCGCGCCCGGCCGCGGCTCGGCATCACGCCGGCCCCGCCCGGCGGAGGTCGCGGCTCGACGCGGGGCGGGACCGGCCTGCCACCAAGACTGACGCAGGCGACCGGGATCCGGAAACGTCAGTCAGGCATGCCTTTCTCGTATGGGCCACGAGTCTCGGAAACTTGACCCCCCACATCTGGTTGATCAGTTGTGGTTGGGTCGCTCCCTGACTACCGCTGGACCCCGTTGACCGAACTACCCGGCCGTCTCGGCGGTCGCATCCGCACGGCCTTGGCCGAGGATGTCCCGGCGCGAAACGCCGAAGATCGCGAATAGATGGCCGAAAGCGAAGATATTGGGAGGCGAACCGGTTTACGGCCGCCAAACCGTGCCTAACCCTCCACAGTTGTCCGCCGCGACGGGCCGTCGGACATCGAGGAGCGAGGCGGCATCGGTGGGCATCAGGCCCGGATCGCGCCGCTAGGGCAGCCCGGATCGCCACGGGACGAAGACCTAGTTCCTTGGGTGGAACGAGCTCTTTCCAGGCGGCGGGTGCGCCTCCTGTCACCCCGGCCGGCGGCGACAGCACGCCACCAGCAGCCGTCGCTGTCCGCAAGGAGTCAGACACGACATCCGCCTTACCACAAAAACCCGGAAAGATCGGGGAAACCGCCGATCCCGCGCTGTCGGATACCCGACAGTCGAGCATTCAGCCGGACATCTGTGCCCGTTTGACATGGCGTCGTTATCCTGATGTGTCGACTGACGGAGGACTGATCGCCCGATTTCACTCCGGCCTTCACCGACCGTACCGACATGGAAGGCCGTTTCGATGTCGTACGAATCTGGACCTTACCGGGTATCGCCCAGGCTGCTGGCCCGGGAGGACTTCCGGGCGGCGTGCGCGACGCGGGACTTCCGCACGGTGTTCCGGCTGATGAAGAAGTACGACGGTGCCAGCCAGAATCGCATCGCATCTCCGGTGGAAGGGCTCAGCCAGAGCAGGGTCAGCCGGATCATGCAGGGCGAGGACCACATCGCCCGGCTCTCCCTGATCGAACGCATCACCGACGCGCTGCGCATCCCGGGCAGTTATTTCCACCTGGCCGCACGGCCGTGGGAGGCGGCACGGGACGTGCGCGAGCCGCCCGGGCCGCCAACGGTTCCGGCCGGATCCGGCCCGACGCCGGTAGCCCACGTCGCGACCCCCTCCGTCGACCCGGCCCCGGCCCCCGGCCCCGTCGTCGCCGAGAGCCCGGGCCGGCTCCCCCCCGGACCGGGGGGCCTGGTCGTCGAGGAGGACCGGGCCGAACTCCGCTACGACGACAGCATGTACGTCGCCCACCAGCGAAGACGTCTTCTCAACGCCGGCAGCGAACCGGTAACCCGGTATCTGATGCGGATATCGGTCGACCGGTTCCCGGGAGATCCGGAACGCTCCGCGCGGTTGTACCGATCCGATCCGCTGCGCTGGGAGGACCTCCAGCTCAGCGCGCACTGTGGCGGCGAGCAGATGGCCTGGCAGGTCAAGACCGACTGGGACGCGCTCAAGGAGGTCTGGCTGCTCTTCGAGAACAGCCGAGGACGATTTCCGCTCTATCCCGGCGAATCGGCGTGGATCAACTACAGCTACCAGGTAAGCAGGGAGAAGTGGGGGCCGTGGTTCCAGCGTGCCGTGCGGGTACCGACGAGTTTCCTCTCGGTGCGGCTGGACTTTCCGGCCGAGCTGGATCCCGTGGTCTGGGGCATGGAGACGTCGATGACCGCCGATGCCTTCCCGTTGCGGACCGCAGTCGCCCGCACCGACTCCGGCGACCGGCGGATCTTCACCTGGTCGACCACCGAGCCGCCGCTGCACGCCCGCTACCGGCTGGAATGGAACTTCCGGGCCACCGTGCCGGAACGTGATCCGGCCACGGAGACCGGAACACGTCCCAGCGATCAGATGGCGGCCGTCGGCATCGTGCAGGAGGGTGAGGCGATCCTGCGGCAGCCGGCCCGCCCGTTCGCTCTGCCCAACGAGGCCGAAGACGCGCGCCGGGTCGTCGCCGAACTGTCCTCCGCCCTCGAACGGGTGTCCGCCCTGCACACCTTCGGCAAGGGCCTGGGCATCGCCGCGCCGCAGGTCGGCATCAACCGCGCCGCGGCGATCGTGCGTACCGCGGGCGGCGACACGCTCACGCTGCTCAACCCCAGCGTCATCGAGACCTCCCGAGAGACCGACGAGCAGTACGAGGGCTGCCTGAGCTTCTTCGACGTCCGTGGCCTCGTCCCCCGGCCGCTGGAGCTGCACGTCGAACACACCGATATCGATGGCAACCGGCACATCACCGTCTATCGGCAGGGGCTGGCGCGGCTCGTCGCTCACGAGATCGATCACCTGCACGGTCAGCTCTACACGGATCGGATGCGGGCCGGAACCACACCGATCCCGGTGGAGCAGTACCGGGGTACCGGCTCGGCCTGGTCCTACAACCGCTGACCAACCCGAACGCACCCGCCCCGCGGGCGGCACGTCGGCATGCCGACGTGCCCACGTGCCGACGTGCCGACGGCGCAGCGCCGGGACCGGGTGTCCGACACGGACTGTTAGATCCGACATATGACATGGTTCCCTCGTGCCGTATAGTCCGGAAAGCAGGCGATAGGTGCGGGTCCGCCGGAACGTCGACACAGATTTTTTCGGAACCTGGTTAGAGACTGCCGGCAGCGGGTAGTGGAGGCTCGATCGCCACGCGGCGGAACAGATTCCCCACGCATCGCGTATTGTTTACCGTCAGCGTGACGACCCAGCCACGAACTGGGGATTTTCAGCCCACTGAACAACCTCTAGGATCGGGCGCGCACGCGGGCGCGAAACACCATTAAAAAGATCGGGACAAGTAAGTGGGGTGCACTGTGTGCATCCTCACGTACTCTTGTTTTTCCCGGGTCACTCTCAGCTATGTTCGTTGCCGTGCCGTCACCTGATGGCATGCGTCGGGCGGCACGCCGAATCCTGCCCCCGCTCGACGAGAATCAAACCTTTGGCAGGAGCGGGGGAACCAATTCCGGGCGCCGATAAAAGACGTCCTCGGGGTGAAGCCGCGATGCGCGGCCGGGCATTCCCAGCCCGAACCCGACAGCTCACCTCGCAGGCGTGGGGAAGGGCAACTCAATGTCCAACGCTCGTTCGCTCGCTCGTGGTCTCAACCGCATCAGGCTCGGTTCCCGGGCCTTGATCGCCGCCACCACTCTCGCGGCCTCGATCGGCGGTGGCCTCGCGCTGTCCCAACCGGCCAGCGCGTCGACGAACGCCGACCACTTCCTCTCCAAGGTGATCCCTTGTGAGTCCGGGGGGAACCCCCGCGCGGTCAACTCCATCGGCGCCGGCGGGTTGTTCCAGTTTCTGCCCAGCACCTGGCACGGGGTCGGCGGCAAGGGTCTGCCGCAGCACGCCAGCGTCGCCGAGCAGTGGCAGCGCGCCCGCATCCTGTACGCCCAGCAGGGGACGAGCCCCTGGTACGCCTCGAAGCCGTGCTGGGGTCACAAGATCTGAGCTGCCCGACTTCCCGCGCCAGCCTTCACCGTCCGCGCCCGGCCGGTACTGATCGGCGCGCGGTCAGCAGCCCCGTGTCCCGTCCGGGACACGGGGCTGCGCGCTACGTTTCCCGGTCACGGTTTCCCGGTCACGGCGACGTCGGCCAGCTCAACTTCCGCGGCCCCGCCCGGCGGAGACCCGGCGGACCCACCGATCGGCAGGCTCAGCCGATCCGACGGCGGCGGGCGATCTCGGCCAGCGTGATCCCGGCGGCCACCCCCGCGTTGAGGGACTCCACCGCACCCGCCATGGGGATCCGGACCCTCACGTCGCAGCGCTGCTCGACCAGCCTGGACAACCCGCGTCCCTCGGAACCGATCACCAGGACGAGGGGGTCGGTCGCCATCGTGAGCTCGTCGATGCTCACTTCACTGTCCGCGGCCAGACCGACAACGAACTGGCCGCCCGCCGCGTAGGAGACGAGCGTGCGGGCGAGGTTGGTGGCGCGCGCCACCGGCAGCCGGGCGGCAGCCCCCGCCGAGGTCTTCCAGGCCGCGGCGGTCACGCCGGCGGCCCTACGCTCCGGAACGACGACGCCGTGGGCACCGAAGGCGGCGGCCGAGCGCACCACGGCCCCGAGGTTGCGAGGATCGGTGACCCCGTCCAACGCCACCAGCAGACCCGGAGGGGACGAGCGCGCGCGGGCGAGGAGATCATCCGGATGGGCATACCGGAACGGCGGTACCACGAGGGCGAGACCCTGATGCGGAGCGGTGCCACACATCCGGTCGAGATCCGTGCGGCCGACGTCGGCCACGGCGATCCCGGCCCGCCCGGCGAGCCGGCGGGCGTCGGCGAGCCGCTCGTCGAAGTCCAGCCCGCCGGCGATGAAAAGGGTCGACGACGGTACCCCGGCCCGCAGCGCCTCGACCACCGCGTTGCGCCCGACCACCAGCTCGTCGCCCTCGGTCCGCCGTGGGCGCCCGGCCCCCGCGGAACCCCCCACGGCGCTCGGCCCGGTGGTGGCCGCAGCTGCGACGGCGCGGCCACCATCCCCGCGCCGGCCGGCGGCCGCTCGACCCCGCTCGGCTCCGGCCGAGGCGGAACGGGCCGCCGCAGCCGCCGCCGCACGACGCTGGGCGGGATGGCCGGGGCGCAGCTGCGCGGGCGGAGTGGCCCCACGGCCCTCCAGCGCCTTGCGGCCGTGACCGCCGCTGCCCGTGGAGGCCCCCTTGCGGTGGGAACCGGCCTTGGCGGCCCGACCGCCCTGACCGCCGCGGGCGATCCCGCTGTCCCGGCGAGCGGCGCCGGCCATCAGGACCACCGACCAGTACACGCCCGGGGAATGACCATGTGACCACGGTATACGGCGGACGACACCGGCGTGTCGGGGCGCGCTCGGCGAGAGCTCGGCGGGAACTCGGCGGAGGAGCTCTGCCATGGGCATACCTCGACATGGCCGTTTCCGGGGACCCGGCGCCCTATCCTGAGGGCCGGCAGGCCCACGGCCCGACCTGATGTGGTCCGGCCGCTCCTCACCGGCGTCAGGAGGGTCAGGTGCGCATCGTTCTTCCACCCGCCGCCGGGTGGTCGCGGGCCGAAGACCGCTGGTGCCCCATGGCGAAGGCGGGGAGCCACCTGATCAACATCGACGATCTCGATGCCAGTCTCACCACGCTCGGCGGAGTGGAGGCCTACGGTACCGCGCTCGTCACGGCTGCCGGGCCGCGCGGCACGCCGTCGCGGGCGTTCGGCGGGTGTGCTCCCCGACCTGGCGGTGTCACCGCCGCGGCGGTGACATTCCTGGAGAATGCCCGGCATAGAACGTTGAGCGCCACCTCCCGGCCCGGCGGCCCAGGCGGACCCGGGGAGACGACGTGACGACGCGAGCGGAGGTGCGGGTCATGAGCGGCGGCCGCGTGACCACGCCGATCGGCAGGCCCGGGGTTCCCCGGGATGCGGGGGCCCTGCCACCATCCACCCCCGGCCTTTACGCTCTTTTAGGGTCGCCCGCCGACGATGGCGGGCGCGTCGGATCAGGTCGCCGGCACGGCGATTTACACCCTCGACGTGCCGTGGGGGAAGCTGGGAGAATACATCTCCATGAATGTGTGATGACCAGCTCGACGAGTGCGACCACTTCGGTCGATCATCGGGCGCGCGCCGTCGGTGTCCCGAGACGGCCACGGCGAGCATCGACGACCCGATCGTCAGGGGCAGGAGGCACCCAGCACATGGCTCTGCGCACACCGCCCGCATGCGTTCTCCCGGCTGTTTCCGGCCGCGTCCGATTTCTCCCGGCGGCATGACGGTGGACCTCAACCCGCATGACGACGCCCCCACGGTCGCCTACCAGATCACCGGGAGCGGGCCGTTCGAACTCGACGACGACCTGGGTCGCTGCCCGGTGTGCGCGGCACCGGTGTATGCCGACGACCGGTACTGCGAGGTCTGTGGTCACGGGCTGGAGGGTCCGCACCCCGGCCACGGCGACGCCGACCACAGCGAGGTCGACCTCGGCCAGCTCGCCGGCGTGTGCGACCGCGGCGTCCGGCACACCACCAACGAGGACGCCATGGGCCTGGCCGTCGTGTACGGCACGCTGATCGCGGTGGTGTGTGACGGCGTATCGACCACTCCGGGCTCCGGGCAGGCCTCGGCCGCCGCGGCGGCCGCGGCCATGGCCGTCCTCGCGGATGCGGTGCGTGCCCACGGCCCGGGGCGCCCCGTCCACCACGGCACCCGCCCGTCGCGCGGCGTCAGCCGGGCCGAGGAGATGCTCGACATCCTCGAACCGTCGTATGCCGACTACAAGAAGCCGCGAACATCGCCCCGCGCGGTTGTCGGCGGGTTCTCCCCGGAGGACGCCGAGGCCGCGCTGCACGCCGCCGTCGACGCGGCCCAGGCGACCATCGCCCAACTCAGCGCGGCCGAGGGGCGGATGGCGCCGTCGTGCACGTTCGCCGCGGCCATCGTCACCCCGCCGACCCCGGACGGGCCGGGCATGGTCACAGTCGGCTGGGTCGGCGACAGCCGGGTCTACCTGCTCGGTCCGCGCTGGTGCGAGCGGCTGACCGCCGACGACACCTGGGCGGCCGAGGCCGCGCGCGCGGGGCTCATCCCGGCCAACGAGGCCGAGACGCACCGGCGGGCGCACACCCTCACCCGCTGGCTGGGCGGCGACGTCGAGGACGTCGCGCCGCACACCGAGATGTTCCCGATCGAGGCGCCGGCCACGGTACTGGTTTGCAGCGACGGGCTGTGGAACTACGCGTCCCGGCCAGACGTGATGGCCGCGCTCGTCAACCAGCTCCCACCCCACTGCGAGGCCATCGACGTCGCCCGCCACCTCGTCGACTTCGCCATCAACTCCGGGGGACACGACAACATCACGGTGGTGGCCGCCCGGGTGGAGGACTGATGAGCGCCTTCGCCGCGGAGGTCTACCAGAACGAGTACCTTCCGGTACCGTACCGGCGCGTGGGGAATCGAGTCGCGCGACTACCATTTGAATGTCCAGGTGCCCGCCCGCGCGCTGGGAACCGAGGCGCTGGCGGCGCGGGTCAGCCTCGTCGTCGACGGCCGGGTGACGTCAAAGGCGCTGGTCCGAGCGGTTTGGACGGACGATGAGACCCAGTGGAGCCGGATCAACGACCCGGTCGCCCACTACACCGACCAGGCGGAACTCGCGGCCGCGGTGCTACGGGGTCTGGAGGCGCGTCGGGCCGACGACGAGGCGACTGCGACACTGTTGCTCGGACGCGGCGCTCAGCTGGCGCTCGCCTCCGGCAACGGAGACACCTACCGCCTCCTACAGAAGGTGGTTCACGTCGACAATGCCACAACAGGTACGGTTCGGTTGAAGAAGAACGTCAAGAAGATCGATGAGATCGATGAGATGGTCCTTGACACACGGTCGACGAGGACCCTCCGGGTGAACCGGTGATCAGGTGAGGGCACGATGCCCTACGGGGCACCTGTCTCACGACCCGACTACTGCGATCGGTGCGGAATTGGGATCATGAGTGGTCAGGAGAGGTACGAATACCGTCCGGAGGACGGCGGGCGAGCTCCCTACGGAGCAGATGCCCCCGGCCGCTCGGCTGACGGGAACCGCCGGCGTGGGCCAGCCGAGCAGACCGGCCCGGATGCGGACGGTCCAGATGGCTACGACCCGTTGGGCATCCGCCGTTCGCCAGCCGACCTGCCCGGGGTGACGGACCCGCCGCGCGGCGGCGACCCGCGCGGCGGCGACGCGTATGGCGGGTATGGCCGCGACGGCTACCCCGACCAGTCCCGGGGGGGCCGCGGTTATCAGGAGGACCCCTACGGCCCGCCCGGTGGCTATGATCGTGCCCCCTACCCACGCGGGCGTGACGAGCGGCCGGCCCCCGACGACCGGATCGACCACGGGCGCGATCCCTACGGCCGGGACTGGGGCACGCCGGAGAACCGTGGCGGTTACCCCGTCGGCCGCGACAGCCGCGAGGAGCGCGTCCCGGGCGGCTACCCCGACCTCGATCCCCGCGATGATCCCCGCGATCCCTACGACCGCGACCCCTACAGCCGCGGCCATGACGACCGGGCCGACCGCGGCGGCTACCCCACCGGCCGCGACAGCCGCGAGGAGCGCGTCCCGGGCGGCTACCCCGACCTCGATCCCCGCGATCCCCGCGATCCCTACGACCGCGACCCCTACAGCCGCGGCCATGACGACCGGGCCGACCGCGGCGGCTACCCCACCGGCCGCGACAGCCGGACGCCGGGTGGATATCCGGATCCGCGGGGCGACCTTGATCGCGAGTCGGACACGCACCGCCGGAGCCGGCGCGACGCCGAGTACGGCTACGGTGCGGACCCGCTGGGCATGGACGCCTCCGCCCCGCCCGCGCCAGCCGGCGACCGGGTCACCCAGAGCCGGGGCGGCAACCCGCGGCACACAACCGACCCGCGGCACACGACCGACCCGCGGCACGCTCGGCCCGGCGCCGACCCGCGGCTGAGTGATCCGCGACTGAGTGATCCGCGGCTGAGTGATCCGCGGCTGGGCGATCCGCGACTGGGCGATCCGCGACTGGGCGATCCGCGACTGGGCGATCCGGAACTCGGCGGCACCCGCGGCGGCCACGTCGACCCCCGTGACGCGGTCCTCGACGACCCGCGGGCCGGCGCCGGGCGTGGTGCCGGATGGGACCGGGACCGCGCGTCGGCGGGCAGCACCGTCTGGGAGGCCATCGTCGAGGCGGAGCGCGAGTACTACGACAGCGGCGACGACCACCGGGTCCCGTTCCCGACCTTCTACCCTCGTCGGGTCTTCGCCCTGGCCGGCTCTCAGATGCTCGTGGGACGGCGCAGCGAGTCCCGTGGCATCCATCCCGACATCGACCTGTCCGGAGCGCCGGAGGACCCAGGGATCTCCCGCAGCCACGCCCTGTTCGAACTGCTGCCCGACGGCGGTTACGCGGTCCGCGACCCGGGCTCCACCAACGGCACCCGACTGAACGACGAACCGGACCCCATCGAGCCCGGCCAGCCCGTTCCGCTTCGTGACGGGGACCGGGTCTACCTGGGCGCCTGGACGCGCATCACATTGCGCGCCCGCTGATCTACCAGGTCGCCTGCCGCTGTCCGGGGCGGCAGGCGACCCGCCGATCGGATCAGGCCAGATGCCAGCGCTGGCCCTCTGGAGTGTCCTCCACGATCAGGCCGGCGGCTGCCAGTCTCGACCGGATGGCGTCGGCTTCCGCGTAGTCCCGTCGGGCCCGGGCCGCGGACCTCAGATCCAGCACGACCTGCATCGCGCCGTCCAGCGCCGGCCTGAACTCGGCACCTGCGGTGGGCCACTGCTCATGCGGGTCGAGACCGAAGATGTTCAGCATCCGGCGGGTCACGTCCACCCACCCGGCCAGCTCCCGGCTGTGGGCCTTCGACAGCACCTGGTTTCCCTGACTCACCGCGCCGAACAGGGCCGCCAGCGCACGCCCGACGGCGAGATCATCGTCCATGGCGATGGTGAAATCGGACCAGGCCCGCCGCGGAGTGAGCCTCGACTCACCACCCGGCCCGGGAACCGGCACCGGCCGGGCTCCGGCCACCGTCGGCTGCGCCCCTGCCACCGACGAGACGACCTCGTCGGCCGCCAGTGCCGCCGCCTCCCCGGGCCCGCCGAGGATGTCCAACGCGTTGCGGACAAAGGTCTCCACCCGGTCGTGGGCCGCGGTGGATTCCGCCAGTGCCTCGGCGCTGTACTCGAGCGTGGACCGGTAGTGCGCGGAAAGCAGGTGATAACGCAGAACCTGCGGACGGACCGCGTCGAGGGCGTCGGCCACCAGGACGGAATTTCCCAACGACTTCGACATCTTCGTCCCGCCGGTCGTCAGCAGGCCGACGTGCATCCAGTAGCGCGCCATCTCGCCGCTACTGGGCTCGCCACCACCGGGCTCGCCACCACCGGGGCCGGGCGAATCGGCCGAAGCCGCGTTCGACGCCGGGCGGGCCGTGGCGGCGCAGACCGTCTGGGCCCGTTCGTTCTCGTGGTGCGGGAAAACCAGGTCGAGTCCGCCGCCGTGGATGTCGAAGACCGGGCCGAGGTATTTTCCGGCCATCGCAGAGCATTCCAGATGCCAGCCCGGCCGGCCGTCACCCCAGGGGGACGACCAGAACGGTTCACCGGGCCTGGCTGCCTTCCACAACGCGAAGTCGCGGGGGTCGGCCTTGCCGGGCTCGGCTTCCACGGACGGTTGCATCGCGTCGGGTCGCTGGTGGGACAGTGCTCCGTAGTCGGCGAACGCACCCACCCGGAACCAGACCGAACCGCCGCTGGCGTACGCGTAGCCCCCCTCCACGAGGGCCGACACCAGCGCGATCATCTCGGGGATGTGACCGGTGGCGCGCGGCTGGATCGTCGGGGGCAGGATCCCGAGAGTGCGGTAGGCGTCGTCGAACGCGCGGGTCTGCCGGGTGGCGAGCTCCCAGACCGAGGTGCCGTCCCGATCCGCGTTGATGATGATTTTGTCGTCGATGTCGGTGACGTTCTGCACGAAGGTCACCGAACGGCCGGACTGCACCAGCCACCGGCGCAGCAGGTCGAAGGGCAGCGCCGTGCGGATGTGGCCCACGTGCGGGGCCGCCTGCACGGTGGGCCCACACACGTAGACGCCCACGTGACCGGGGCGTAGCGGCTCGAATGGCCGCACACGCCGCCTGCGCGTGTCGTAGAGGTGGAGACCCATCTGTCAAGGGTACGGCCCCCGCTCGATCGACGGGACCCAAGGGGAGGGTCAGCCGACCGTCAGTACCCGGTCCGCCACGACCCGGACGACCACCCTGACCTCATCCGGATCATCCCACCGGTACACGTCTCCGGTGTACTTCACCGACAGCCGGTCGATCAGTTCCCGGCCGCCCTCCTCGGTCAGGGTCGCGGTCCCGCGGACCTCGACGTAACCGTAGGGATCGCCCTGGTCGAGGAACATCAGTCCGACCCGCGGATCCCTTGCGATGTCGCGTTCCTTCGCACGTCCCCGCACCGTGGACAGCAGCAGTTCGTCCTCGTCGCGGTCCACCCACAGCACGGTCATCCGCGGCGAGCCGTCGGGCTGGATCGTCGCCAGAACGACGTAGGTCCGGGCGTCGGCAAGGGCCCTCACCGGCTCGGGAAGGCGGTCAGCCATCAGACTCCTCGGGGAGGGGCCAGGGTCGGCCCACCCTCTCATCTCCGCGCCGGCACGCAGTCAGTCGATGACAAAACGGCATATCACCGCCTGACGGGCCCGCCGTCAGGCGCGGATGACGAGCGCGGTCGCGATGGCGGCCAAGCCTTCGCCCCGCCCGGTGAGGCCGAGTCCGTCGGTGGTGGTGGCCGACAGGCTCACCGATGCGCCCAAGGCCACGGACATCGCCTTCTGCGCATCCTCGCGACGCCCGGCCATCCTGGGCCGGTTCCCGATGACCTGGACCGAGACGTTGCCGATCGCCCAACCGGCGGCACCGAGAAGCCGAGCCGTCTCAGCCAGCAGGACCGCGCCCGACGCACCCGCGTACTCCGGTCGGTCCGTGCCGAACACCCGACCCAGATCACCGAGGCACGAGGCGGTGAGAAGTGCGTCACAGGCCGCGTGTGCGGCGACGTCCCCGTCGGAGTGTCCGGCGAGCCCGGTCTCCCCCGGCCATTCCAGGCAGGCCACCCAGCACGGCCGGCCGGCGGCGAACGGATGCACATCGACCCCGACGCCGACCCGGGGCAGGATCACCGTGTTCACCAAGCTGGACGCGGGGGCCTGCCGGCTGATGGGCGCGGCGTCCACGACGGGCTCGTCCCACCGCGGGCCGCCGGTCATCCGCCACTCCGGGCGTCCGTGGACCGGGCACCCGCGAACTGAGGCTCCTCGGACCGGGCCTCCGCGGACCGGGCCTCCGCGGACCGGGCGTCGTCCGCGGGGTCGCAGCGGGCGAGTAGCGCCTCGGCGAGCACGAGATCCGCCGGTCGAGTCACCTTGAATGCCTCCTGCGCGCCGGGAATGGTCGTCACCGGCACTCCCAGAGCCTCCACCAGGCCCGCATCGTCGGTCACAGCGATGTCCTCGAGCGCATACGCGGCGCTCAGCACGTCGCGGCGGAATCCCTGCGGGGTCTGCACGGCTCGCAAACCGTCCCGCGGCGGGGTACGCACCACCCGCCCGTCGGCGTCCACCTCCTTGACCGTGTCGGCCAGCGGCACGACGGGAATCACCGCGGGATGTCCGTCGAGCACCGCAGCCGCCACCGCGTCGACCAGCTCGGGGGGCGTCAGCGGCCGGGCGGCGTCGTGGACCAGTACCACGGAGACGTCGTCGTCCACGGCTCGCAGGGCGCGGCGGACCGAATCCACCCGCTCGGCGCCTCCGGCGATCACATACACGTCCCCGCCAAGCAACTGGGCCACGGCATCGACCAGCGTCGGTGGCGCCGCGACGACAATCTGCGTCACCAGCCTGGAGCGACGCAACGATTCCACCGTGCGCACCAGCATGGGCCTGCCCCCGAGGGCTCGCAGCGCCTTGGGAGTACCTCCCCCCAGCCGCTCACCCCGGCCGGCAGCCGGCACGATCGCCGCCACCCGGGGGCTCGCCACCGGCAACCGGTGACCTTCGCCCACCACAGGACCTCCCGTGTGCCATCCGCCACGAGGGCCTGGCCGATCCAGCCGGCTCGGCGCGAGCCGCCGGTGGGCGCAACACCGCCCACCACCGTCTCGACGCCCACTCAGCCGGAACCTGAGTCGGCAACGCGCTCGGGACGGCGGTCTCCCGGAAAGAGAATGCCTTTCCGGATTATCATGCCGTGCCGAATAGATCGCCTGTCGGCCGGACGAATTACGCCTGCGCCAACGAGCCTACGATCATCCGGCGAGAACCTCGTCGAGCATGGCCTCCGCCTTGTCCTCGTTGGTGCCCTCGGCGAGCGCAAGCTCGCTGACGAGGATTTGCCGGGCCTTGCTCAACATTCGCTTCTCGCCCGCGGAAAGACCGCGTTCGCGATCGCGTCGCCACAGGTCACGGACGACTTCAGCCACCTTGTTCACATCGCCGGAGGCGAGCTTCTCAAGATTTGCCTTGTACCGTCGTGACCAGTTGGTGGGCTCCTCGGTGTGCGGGGCGCGGAGCACCTCGAACACCCGTTCCAGCCCGTCCTGCCCGACGACGTCACGCACCCCGACCATGCCGACGTTGTCGGCCGGAACTCGGACAGTCAGATCGCCCTGAGCGACCTTCAGCACGAGATAGAGTTTTTCCTCGCCCTTGATGACGCGAGTTTCAATCGCGTCAATCAGAGCAGCACCATGATGCGGGTAAACAACGGTCTCGCCGACTTGGAACGCCATGTGTCACGTGCCCCTTCCGCCTCTACCAGCGTAACACGCACGCATCGCCGCAGGTCAGACGCACGCTGCAGGTACTCAAGACCAGCAACGCCAGGGTGAGGGACCCGGCGCCGCCTTCCGGCCACCCGCTCCGGAGGACGGACACCCAGGGACTACAGATCCGCCCAGCCACCCGTCAGATCGCCGCGCACCGACATCGAAGATGTCCTACCAGGTAAAATGGGTGACGATCCGGCGGATGTTGGCTGTACGTTGAGCGCGGGCCGCATGGCGAACCCCCGGCGCGGGCCGGCACGGGGTCCCGCCCGGGCCCCGGCCCACCCGATCCACCCGACCGGTCCCGCCGCGGCACACCGGACACATCGCGACACATCGCTATGTAACGGTCATCTCGTCATGAAAATGGGCTATCGCCACGGAACGGACGGCGCTCGCCGGGTCGCCCGACAGGTCGTGACTCCCCCCACGCCGTGATGCTGCCCACGTCCGGGGTCGCTCGGACCGATCGCCCAGGCCAGCCGGCCCGGATAGGGCGCCGAAATCCGGCCCGAGCGTGCTCCTGGGCCGGATCCGCGGCTCTCGTACCGCCCACAGCCGCCGCACGTGATGCCGGGGGATGGCTAGTGTTAGCCCCGCACGGGTGAGTCGGGAGACGGACCGTCTTAGACCGAATCATCCGGGCACCGGGGGTGACCCCTCCGCACCGGTTACGACGGCCGGCGGTGGAGGCGGCGCCACCGGTGGTCGCTCCCCGGGGCGACCGTCAACCAGCACCGGTGCGCACCCGAGGCACCGGTCTCGCGCAGGAGGAGCCACCGAGCTGTGAGCCGCCGTCTGGGTGCCCGTTTCACGTCAGCCACACCCGCCGTCGGCGGGGCGTCCGCCGCCCCGGAGTCGGGCCACGACGCCGGCCGACAGTCCACCTTCAGGCGGCGCATCGCCTCCCACCGGATCGGTGTCGCGCTCCTGGCCTCGGTGGTCGGGTCCGCTGGCCTGGCAAGCTGCGCTTCCGGCAACGACGCGGTGACAAACCTCGCCCGGACCACGACCAACAGCGTCTCGAGCGCCGTCGGCAGCATCACGCTACGCAATGTCTATGTGGCAGGCCCGCTGTCCCGGGGAGACTCCGCACAGATCGTCTCGGCGTTCTTCAACGCGGGCACCGAGCCTGACACCATCATCGGTGTGTCCTCCCCCCTGGCGGCGGGCGGCAGGGTCCCGAGCCCCGCCGAGCTGCCACCCGGTTCCGGAAAGATCTTCATTGCCGACGGCTCCGCGCCGACCCTGCAGAACGTCCAGCAGAACCTGTTGATCGGGTCCCAGGTGCCCGTCACCATCACCTTCGCCAAGGCCGGCAGCATCACCCTGGACGTCCCGGTAGAGCAGCCCGCGCCCGGCGCCTCGGCGGCTCCGGGCGCGGTCACCGGGACGCCGCGGGCAGGGCAGTCCGCCTCGCCGTCGGCCGGCGCCACGCCGGCCTCGACGGTCGGCACGACCTCGTCGACTGCCGCTTCCCGGGTCACGTCGGCCCCCGCCGCGAGCCCTGCGGCCGGCGCCACCACCGCGGGCTGACCCGCCGCTGGGCTGACCCGCCCAGCGGGATCCGGCCGGGGTATCCCCATTCGCGGGTACCCGACGCCCGGGAACCCATTCCGCGCGCCGCTGTCGCCGACATGTCGGACCAGCGGACTAACGTTGCGTCCATGGCATCCACTCGCCCGTCGGCCGGCGGTCGCCCGTCGAGTCGTGCGGCCTCAGGCGGGTTCCGGTGTAACAGCTGCGGCTCGGAGTCCGTGCGGTGGGCGGGACGATGCTCGCGCTGCCAGGAGTGGGGCACGCTGGAGGCCCAGGCCCCCGCCCCACGCCGGGGGGCCGGCCTGGTCGCGGGGGGTCGTTCCGCCTCGTCCGCCGCAGTGACGGCACCGGCTCTGCCGGTCATGTCCGTTGACGTGACCGCGACGCGGCGTCGTCCGACCGGGATCGACGAACTCGACCGCGTGCTGGGCGGCGGCCTCGTTCCCGGCGCCGTGATCCTGCTCGCCGGGGAACCGGGGGTCGGCAAGTCCACCCTATTACTGGAGGTCGCGGCCCGCAGCGCCGCCGCCGGTGCCCGCGCCCTGGTCGTCACCGGGGAGGAATCCGCGGCGCAGGTCAGGCTGCGGGCGGGTCGGACGGGTGCGCTGCACGAGGACCTGTGGATCGCCGCCGAGACGGACCTCGGCGCCGTCCTGCGTCACGTCGAGGAGGTCTCACCGGCCCTGCTGGTGGTCGATTCGGTGCAGACCATCTCCGCGGCCGGGGTGGACGGAGCCGCGGGCGGGGTCACCCAGGTCCGTGAGGTCACCGCGGCCCTGATCCGGACGGCCAAGGCGCTGGGACTCGTGACGGTGCTTGTCGGCCATGTCACGAAGGATGGCCTGGTCGCCGGACCACGCCTCCTGGAACATCTGGTCGACGTGGTGCTGCACTTCGAGGGCGAGCGGCACTCCGCACTGCGCCTGGTCCGCGCGGGCAAGAATCGGTACGGACCAGCCGACGAGGTCGGCTGTTTCGAGATGGACGATTCCGGTATCCATGGCATCGCCGACCCGAGCGGGCTGTTCCTGTCCCGGTCCAGCGGCGCGGGGCTGGAGGCGGTGCCGGGAACCTGTGTCACCGTAACGGTTGAGGGCCGACGGCCACTCGTCGCCGAGGTTCAGGCCCTGGTGGCGGAAACCTCGGCGCAGATCCCCCGGCGCGCCGTGTCCGGGCTCGATCCGGCCCGGGTGGCGATGATTCTCGCCGTGGTCGAGCGCCGGGCGAAGGTGCGCTTCGGCCGGGCCGACGTGTACGCCGCGACCGTCGGCGGGGTTCGGTTGGCCGAGCCCGCGGCGGACCTCGCGACGGCCTTGGCGATCGTCAGCGCGGCCAGGGACCGTCCGTTGCCGGCCGATCTCGTCGCCATCGGCGAGGTCGGCCTGGCCGGGGAGGTCCGCGCGGTGGGCTCGGTACGCCAACGGCTCGCCGCCGCGGCCCGGCTCGGCTTTCGCCGGGCGCTCGTTCCGGCGGACCCCGGCCCGGCTCCGGACGGCATGAAAGTCACCGAGGTACCCGACCTGATCGGCGCGATCAGCAAAATGCATGAAACATAGAAAGTGTGTATTTTTCTAACCATATCGGTACTTCACGATGAGGTGGACCCCACCGGCTCCCGTCGCCCCGATAGCATCACGACAGTGGTAATGGGAGACGGTGGGGGAAGCCAAGGAGCTGAGGGAGCCTGATGGCAGGACCACCCGGAGACGACATCTTCCGGGCGACACTGGCCGCGGTCGCGCCCGGAACCCCCTTTCGCGACGGCCTGGAACGCATCCTGCGCGGGCACACCGGCGCACTGATCGTCCTCGGCCACGACAAGGTCGTCGAGGGTCTGTGCACCGGCGGCTTCGAGCTCGACGTGGAGTTCTCGGCGACCCGGCTACGCGAGCTGGCCAAGATGGACGGCGCGATCGTGCTGTCGTCCGACCTGCAGCGCATCGTCCGCGCGGCGGTGCATCTGGTGCCGGATCCGACGGTGCCGACAGAGGAGTCCGGCACGCGGCACCGAACCGCCGAGCGGGTCGCCAAGCAGGCCGAGTTCCCCGTCATCTCGGTCAGCCAGTCGATGCACATCATCGCGCTGTACGTCGCCGGGCGGCGGTACGTGCTGGACGGCTCGGCCGCCATCCTGTCCCGGGCGAACCAGGCCCTGGCTACCCTCGAGCGTTACAAGCTGCGGCTAGACGAGGTCGCGGGCACCCTGTCCGCGCTGGAGATCGAGGACCTCGTCACGGTCCGCGACGCGATCTCGGTGAGCCAGCGGCTGGAGATGGTGCGCCGCATAGCCGACGAGATCGAAGGCTACGTCGTCGAACTCGGCACCGACGGCCGGCTGCTGTCCCTGCAGCTCGAGGAGCTGATGGCCGGGGTCGAGACCGAGCGTGAACTCACCGTCCGCGACTATCTGCCGATCGGGTCGAAGGCGGGGACGCCCGCGCAGGTCCTGGGTGAGCTGTCCGCGATGTCTCCGACCGACCTGCTCGATCTCACCGTCCTCGCCCGGGTGATCGGATTCTCCGGCGGGGCGGACATCCTGGACCGGCAGATCAGTCCACGCGGCTACCGCATGCTGGCGAAGGTGCCCCGGCTGCCACGGATGGTGGTCGACCGGCTCGTCGACCATTTCGGCACCCTGCAGAAACTGCTCGCCGCCGGGGTCGACGATCTGCAGGCCGTTGACGGCGTCGGGGAGACCCGCGCCCGAGCGGTCCGCGAGGGCCTCTCCCGGCTCGCCGAGTCAAGCATTCTCGAACGCTACGTATAGTAACGCTACACACGGTAATGCTACGTGTGGTAGCCGAAGGCGACGGGAGGCCGCCTGCCGCCTCCGGCCGGCCTGGTCGCCTGGCACGATGGCGGGAATGACCAGCACAGCCAGCACAGCCAGCACAGCCGGCCCAGCCAGCCCAGCCGGCCCAGCCAGCCCAGCCGGAATCAGCAGCGCGTCCGGACCACTGGCCGATCTCGTCCTGGGCTGGTTCGCCGTCTGTGGCCGAGACCTACCGTGGCGCCGTCCCCTGACGAGCCCCTGGGCAATCATGGTCAGCGAGGTGATGCTGCAGCAGACCCCGGTCAGCCGGGTGCTGCCGGTCTGGGAGGCGTGGCTGGACCGGTGGCCGACGCCCGCCGCGCTCGCCGCCGAGCCGGCCGGGGAGGCCGTCCGGGCGTGGGGCCGGTTGGGCTACCCCCGGCGCGCCCTGCGGCTGCACCAGGCGGCGACCGTCGTCGTCGAACGGCACGACGGCGAGATCCCCCAACACCTCGACGATCTCCTCGCGCTGCCCGGCATCGGGACGTACACCGCGCGGGCGGTTGCCGCCTTCGCCTTCCGCCAGCGTCATCCGGTCGTTGACGTCAACGTGCGCCGGCTGTTCGCCCGGGCCGTCGAGGGAAGAGCCGACCCGCCGGCCACGGTCAGCCGCCGCGACCTGGTCGAGATCGCGGAGCTGCTGCCGCCGGACACCGAGACGGCCGCCCGGGCCAGCGCCGCGTTCATGGAGCTCGGCGCGCTGGTCTGCGTTGCCCGGGCGCCTCGCTGCGCCGCCTGCCCCCTGCTGGGACGGTGTGCGTGGGTGTCCGCGGGCAGCCCGCCGAGCGCGGGACCCGCACGCCGGCCCCAGGGGTACGCCGGCACCGACCGCCAGGTCCGCGGCCGGCTGCTCGCCGTCCTGCGTGACGCCAGTCCGGCGGTGGGTCAGGAGATCCTTGACCAGGTCTGGGACGATCCGGTGCAGCGGACCCGCGCCCTCGCCGGGCTGATCGACGACGGTCTCGTGGTACGGGTGGCGCCGGGCGTCTACGCGCTGCCCAGCTGACGTCCCTGCGGAAGGGCTCAACCCGGATCGGGAACGGCGCGGAAGCGGTAGCCGACCCCGCGGATGCTCTCGATGACCGTCGGCTGGCCGGCCGTCTCGCCCAGCCGCCGCCGCAGCCGCCGCACGTGCACGGCGAGCGTGTTCGTCTCCGTCTGCGCCGAACCCCAGACCTCCCGCAGCAGCGTCTCGCGCGGGACGACCCGGCCCGCCTGTTCCAGGAGCAGCGCGAGCAGCCGGAACTCCCGCGGCGGGACCGGGACCACGGCCCCGTCGAGGCGGACCTCGTGTGCCGCGCGGTCCAGCTGCACCCGTCCGCCGCGCAGCACCTCCGGCTCGCGCATCCGAGGCGGATACGTTCCGGCCCGTCCGATTCCGATGAACCCCACCATCGCGAGGACCTCGGGAACCCGGTACGGCTTGCCGACGCAGGCGCTGGCCCCCGCGTCGAGTCCGGCGGCGGCTCGCGGCCGGTCATCGGGGCCGACCGCGAGGAGAATCGGCACGTCGTCGTGACCGGGCACGCTACGCACCGTCCGCACGACGGTCACCCCGTCCACCACGGGCAGCCGGGCACTGATCAGCAGCGCGGCCGGATGTCGCAGACCGATCTCCAACAGGGCCAGCGCCCCGTCGGCCACCACGCTGACCTCGACACCGTTCTCGACGAAGGCGTCGAGCATGCCGTCGTCGACGTCCTCGTCCGCGATCAACAGCGCCGGGCAGCTCCCCGGCCCGGTGCCCGTCGTCCGTCTCCGCGGCCCACCGGACGGGCCGCGGTACCGACGTCCGTCGGCTGACGGGTCTACCGCCGCGACCGCCGGGCCTACCGAAACCGCCGGGTCCTCGTCTGCCGAGCCACGGTCTTGCCCCCCCGGTTGACCGGCCCCACGCGGTACCGGGAGCATCCGCGCGTCCTGTCCGCCAATCCCGCCGGCCGTCAGCCGAACCGTCCGGAGATGTAGTCCTCGGTCCGCTTTTCCTTGGGGTTGCTGAAGATCTGCGAGGTCTTGTCGTACTCGACGAGGCGGCCGGGGTCGCCGGTCTTCTCCAACGAGAAGAAGGCGGTCGAGTCGCTGACCCGCGACGCCTGCTGCATGTTGTGGGTGACGATGACGATGGTGAAGCTCGACTTCAACTTCGCGATCAGATCCTCGATCGCAAGAGTGGAGATCGGGTCGAGCGCGGAGCACGGCTCGTCCATCAGCAGGACCTGCGGCTCCACCGCGATCGCCCGGGCAATGCAGAGCCGCTGCTGCTGCCCGCCGGACAGGCCCGCGCCCGGCCGGCCCAGCCGGTCCTTGACCTCCTCCCAGAGGTTCGCGCCCCGCAGTGACTCCTCGACCCGCTCGTCGAGGAGCGCCTTCTTGCGGACCCCGTTCAGCTTGAGCCCGGCGATGACGTTCTCGTAGATGGACATGGTCGGGAACGGGTTCGGTCGCTGGAAGACCATCCCGACGGTGCGGCGGACGGCCACCGGGTCCATCCCGGGCCCGTACAGATCCTCACCGTCGAGGAGTACCTGCCCCTCGACCCGGGCCCCCGGAAGCACCTCGTGCATCCGGTTGAGCGTGCGCAGCACCGTCGACTTTCCGCATCCGGACGGCCCGATGAATGCGGTGACGTTCTTCGGCTCGATGGTCAGGTTCACGTCGGCTACGGCTTTGAACTTCCCATAGTACGCCGTCAGCCCGGAAACGTCGATGCGGGTGGCCATGGCTACCTCGACTCACGATCTTCCTGGATGCTGTTTCAGATGATCGGATCAGATGGGATGGGATAGGACGTGAGAATGGAATAGGGCGTGATCTGTGCCATGCCGCCGTCCCGAGCCAGGGTCATCACAGCCGCGAGCGTCCGGCGATCAGACGAGCGATGAAGTTGAGCAGCATGATGATGACGATGAGTACCAGGGCGGCGGCCCAGGCCCGGTCCACCGCCGCCTGCTGCGGCTGGCCGGCCTGCGAGTAGATGTACAGCGGCAGTGCGGACTGCTCCCCGGAGAACGGGTTGGCGTTGATGAGGTTCGTGCCGAAGACGGTCAGCAGCAGCGGCGCGATCTCGCCGGCAACGCGGGCGACCGCGAGCATGACGCCGGTCACGATCCCGGGCAACGCGGTGGGGACGACCACCTTGAGGATGGTCCGCCAACGCGCCACCCCGAGGGCGTAGCTGGCCTCCCGCAGCTCGTCCGGAACGAGCTTCAGCATTTCCTCGGCGGAGCGCACCACGATCGGAATCATGAGCACCGTGAGGGCCAGGGCACCCGCGAATCCGGAGAAGCCCTGGTGAAGGGCGAGGATCCAGAACGCCAGGATGAACAGACCCGCGATGATCGAGGGAAGACCGGTGAGCACGTCGACAAAGAAACTGATCACCCGGCTGACCCGGCCGCGGCCATATTCCACCAGGTAGATGGCCACCAGCAGACCGAACGGCACGGCCAGCAGGCTCGCCAACGCGACCTGCTCCACTGTGCCGATGATCGCGTGGTAGATGCCACCGCCGACGTCACGGGCACCGATGCCGTTCATCGAGTGAGTGAAGAATCCGGGGCGCAGCCGCCTCGCACCCTTCTCGATCACATTCACGAGCACCGCGAGCAGGGGGATGACCGCTAGCAGGAAGGCGGCGTAGACCAGGTTCGTCGCGAACCGGTCCCGGGCCCGGCGGGCGCCCTCGACCAGCGTCGAGGGCACGGTCATCGCGAGGATGAAGAAGACGGCGACCAGCAGGAGGAACTGGATCCTGCTGGAGATCGAGGTCACCAGATAGATCAGGACCGTCAGGACGACGGCACCGGCAGCGGCGGCGAGCGGTACCCAGCGGGGCAGGACCCGGCCCCGCAGCTGCAGCCGGTCCTCACCGCCCGCGACGGCGCTGCCGGGAACGGTCGCGGTTTTCATGCGGCACTCCCCAAGAACTCACGCCGCCGCGCGATGATGGCGCGAGCGATGATGTTGACCAGCATGGTGACGATGAAGAGCACGAGACCGGACGCGATAAGCGCACCGCGGCCGATGTCGTTGGCCTCGCCCCATCCGTTCGCCACGTTCGCGGCGATGGTGTTACCGGCCGGCGCGAGGATCTGCCAGGAGATGTTGAACGACGCCGGCAGGACCAGGGCAACCGCGATGGTCTCGCCCATCGCCCGCCCGAGGCCCAGCATCGAGGCGCTGATGACGCCCGGCTTGCCGTAGGGCAGGACGGCGGTTCTGATCATCTCCCAGCGGGTCGCGCCCAGCGCCATCGCCGCCTCCCGATGCGCACTGGGCACCTGCAGGAACACCTCGCGGGACAGCGCGGCGACGATCGGCAGAATCATGATCGCGAGGACGACACTGGCAACGAAGATCGACCGACCGACCCCGCGATCGGTCTCGAACAGCGGAATCCACCCGAAGTAGTCGGTCAGCCAGCTCTGGATGCCCTTCATGTGCGGCGCGAGCACGAGCAGTCCCCACAGGCCGTAGACGACGCTCGGCACGGCCGCCAGCAGATCGACGATGTAGCCGAGGGCGGAGGCCATCCGGCGCGGCGCGTACACCGTGATGAACAGAGCGATACCCACCGCGACCGGAACAGCGATAATCATTGCGATGGCAGCGGTGATCATCGTGCCGAACAGCAGTGCGGCGATGCCGAAAACCGGCGGCGTGGCGTTGGGGAACCACTCCTCCGTGGTGAAGAAGTTCCCGGTATTGGCGCCGAGGGCATCGGTGGCGCGCAATACCAGGAAGGCCGCGATCGCGGCGATCAGTACCAGCAGCCCGACCCCGGCCGTGCGGGTGGCATTCTTGAAGATCAGGTCAGCGACGCCGACCTTGGCCTTGCCTGTCGAGGTGTCCGCCAGCCCGCCGGCCGGCCGATCACCTCCCGATGGGGCCGTCGCCGAAGCGGCACCCCGAGACTCGGCGTCCGCCGAGCTGTCCGGCTCCGTCGTCATGGGTCCTCTTCCCCTGGTGCTCCGAACTCGACTTCCCGCTCGTGAAATGCCCTGGCCGTCACCGTCTTGGCTGGTCTGGTGCTGCTGGTCTGGTGCTGCTGGTCTGGTCTGAATGCGCTGGCCGTTCCCGGCTGCTCTCACCGTCGTCGTCAACGAACGACGGGCCCGCGATGGGGCTGTTCACCCCACCGCGGGCACCGGCTAGTCCGATCGGAGCTGCGTCAGATCGACGTCAGGACAGCTTGTCAACCACCGCGCGGACCCGAGTCGCTACCGAGTCCGGCAGCGGCGCGTAACCAAGGTCGGCGATCGAGGACTGGCCCGCGTCCGACGCGGTGTAAGTCAGGAAGGACTTGACCAGCTTGGCCTGGTCGGCCGGGAGACCCGTGGTGCAGGCGATCTCGTAGGTGACCAAGTAGATCGGGTAGGCCCCCTTGGTCGCCGCGGTGTAGTCGAAGGTGAGCTTCAGATCGTCACCGCTGGCAACCTTCGCGGTGCTCAGGCCGAGGGAGGCACCATCCGTGCTCGCCTTGACGTACTCTCCGGCACCGTTCTTGACCGCGACCGTGGACAGCCCGGCGTTCTCCGCGTAGGAGAGCTCCGTATAACCGATCGAGTTCTCGGTGGACTTCACGGTCGCAGTCACCCCGTCGCTGCCCTTGGCACCCTGGCCGCCCGGGGCCTTCCAGTCCGAGCCGGAGTCGAAGGTCCAAGCGGCGCCGGCCGCGCCCTTCAGGAACTTGGTGAAGTTGTCGGTGGTGCCGGAACCGTCGGACCGGTGCACCGAGGCAATCGGCGCGTCAGGCAGAGTAACCCCGCTGTTCTCCGCGGTGATCGCCGGGTCGTTCCACTTGGTGATGGCGCCGGAGAAGATCTTCGCTATCGTCGGGGCAGACAGCTGGAGCTTGTCGACACCCGAGAGGTGGTATATAAGCGCCACCGGGCCGACCACCATCGGCAGGTCGACAGCCGTACCGGGGGTACAGCGCTTGTCCGCGTCGGTCTTCTGCTGGTCCTTCAGCGCCGAGTCGGAACCGGCGAAGGAAACCTGCTTGGCGACGAACTGCTGCCGACCGGTCGAGGACCCCGTCGACTGATAGTTGATCTTTGCTCCGTCGCAGGCGTTCTGGTACGCCTTGACCCATTCGTCCATCGCGTTCTTCTGCGCGGAGGAACCCGATCCGGTAATGGAGCCCTTCTCGCAGGCGATCGCGCTCGCCCCGTTCGACGGCTTCGCCGCGGTGCCGCCGGAGTCACTGTTGTCGTCGGTGCCACACGCCGCCACAGTGAGCAGTGCCACCATTGCAGCCCCGATGGCGGCCTGACGCTTGCCTCGGTTCACGAGCAGCCCTTCGTTCTCGCGCGCTACGGCGCCGAATCGTCCGCCCCCTGGACTGGGGCGCCGACGAGAATCGAAGCCACCTCGAATGAACGCAAGGTGAACGTCCGCGAACGCGGACCCATCACCAACCGGAACACATCCATATCACCGGCTTCGCGGTTGGTTAGCCAGCCAATGGCCAATCCGATCATGACTGTGCGCATCAAATGATCGGCAGATAGTCACTCTCGCCCATCGTCCCGAACATCACGCCACGCCCGGAACACCGTGGACAAGTGACCCTCGGTCACGGACGGGAGCGTTACGAGAACGGATGGAAGCGGACAAGAACGGACGGGAGCCTAATGAGAACGGACAGGAACAGGCGAGAGTCCGACAGGAAGAACGCCGAGCCGCCCGGAACTTGATCATTCACGGTCATCGAGCGGCATCGTCGCTGTCAACCTTCCGACGCAGCAAGCATCGAAAGTTCACCGACGCGCGTCATGTCCGGCCCGGGGGGCCGCGCCCTGCGACGCAGTGGGACGGAGCCGGCGAAGCGGCCAACCCGCGCGCCGCGCTACGCAGCTGATCAGGACCTTCGTCCTCTGTTACCAGACGTCCACTCTGAGCACAGATCGCCGGTAGCCAACCCCGCGTTCTCGTGCTTTGCTGTAAAGCAACATCGATGTGGCTGACAGCATCAACGGCGTAGCCGAAGCAACGGCGTAGCCGAAGCAACGGCGTAGCCGAAGAGCACCACGACCCGTCCGTTCCACCCGACCAGTCCACCCGACCAGCGCATCCGCCTGCGCCCGCCCACCGGGAGCCGTCCCGCCCGGCGATGAAGCGCGCCACGGCCAGCCACCGCCGCGTGGCGGGACGACGATGTCCCGTCACGCGGCGGATCGGCGGGGTCCGGCAAGCCGCAGACCGCATGGCGCGGGGCCCGCGGGTACCGCCGCGTCCGGTTGGCCGGACGACCCGGGGCCGGCGCTGCGCACCCCGTGCCGGCGGCACCAACCAGACGCGGCACGACATGCGACACGACAACGGAGGACGACCAGAACATGAACACCGTCGATAACGACGATCTTCTACCAGAACCCCGTCCGGTCATCGGGGGACGGCCACGGTCACTGGCCGAGGTGGTCACCGTCAACGATGGCTTACTCGTCCAACACGAGCTGCTCCTCGCCCCGGGAGCCACCGCTGCCGACCTGACCACCGCGATGATCCTCGTCCCCCCCACGGCCGCGCTGGTCAGCCATCACGGCGACGTGGACGTCTCACTGGTATTCCAGGAGGTTTCGCGGGATGCTCGGCGCGGGGTCGACGGGCAGCCAGTCGGACGCGGCGGCGATCCGGGCCGGACCTGAACCGTCCACTCTGGCGACCGTCCCCTCAGCGACCGTCCACTCTGGCGACGGGCCGTCAGCCGAGACGACCGCGACCGGCGCGAGGCGCCCGCCGGGGCGGCGGACCCAACAGGTGCCGGTCCCCGGGGCCACGAGCCGTGGTCGAGGCAATATCGTGGCGGGGTGGCTGTACTCACCTCCCGCTCGACCGACTTTCCGCGCTGGTATCAGGACGTGCTCGCCAAGGCCGAGCTGGCCGACAACGGCCCCGTCCGCGGGACGATGGTCATCCGACCGTACGGCTACGCGATCTGGGAACGCATGCAGGCCGAGGTGGACTCCCGAATCAAGGCCGCCGGGGCCGTCAATGCCTACTTCCCCCTGTTCATCCCCGAAAGCTACCTGCGCCGGGAGGCCGAGCACGTCGAGGGCTTCAGCCCGGAGCTGGCGGTGGTCACCATCGGTGGCGGCAAGGAGCTGGAGGAGCCCGTAGTCGTCCGGCCCACCAGCGAGACCGTGATCGGCGAATACCTGGCGAAGTGGACCCAGAGCTACCGTGACCTGCCCCTGCTGCTCAACCAGTGGGCGAACGTGGTCCGGTGGGAGCTGCGTCCCCGGCTGTTCCTGCGCAGCAGCGAGTTCCTCTGGCAGGAGGGCCACACCGCGCACGCCGACGAGGCCGATGCCGCGGCCTACGCCCGTCGGATCGCGCTCGAGGTCTACCGCGACTTTATGACGCAGGTGCTGGCGGTCCCGGTGTTCGTCGGAGTGAAGACGCGCCGGGAACGGTTCGCCGGCGCGACCAACACCATGACCTGCGAGGGCATGATGGGCGACGGCAAGGCTCTGCAGATGGCGACCAGTCACGAGCTCGGCCAGAACTTCGCCCGTGCCTTCGACATCGACTTCCTCGGCGCCGACGGAGCCCGGCATCTGGCGTGGACGACGTCGTGGGGCTGCTCGACCCGGATGGTCGGCGGGCTGATCATGGCACATGGCGACGACAACGGCCTGCGTGTCCCGCCCCGGTTGGCGCCGACGCAGGTCGTGGTCCTGCCGGTGCGCGACGAGGAGACCGTCGTCGCGAAGGCCCGCCAGATCGCCGCCGCCCTGACCGACGCCGGTCTTCGGGTGCAGGTCGACGCCCGTCCCGGGTTGTCCTTCGGCCGGCGGGTCACCGACGCGGAGATCAAGGGCATCCCGGTACGGGTTGAGGTGGGTCCGCGGGACCTGGCCGCGGGCAACGTCACCCTGGTGCGCCGGGACACCTCCGAGAAGGTGCCGGTGCCGCTGGCCGAGGTCGCCACGCGGGTGCCGGTGCTGCTGGGCGAGGTGCAGGCCGACCTGTACGCCGAGGCGCTGGCCCTACGCGAGAGCCGGACGACGGACGTCGCCACCGTTGCCGAGGCCGCCCGGGCCGCCCAGGCCGGCTTCGCCCGGATCCCCTGGCGCCTTGTCGGCGAGGAGGGCGAGGCCGAGCTCGCCGAGGAGGCGCTCACCGTGCGGTGCATCCAGACACCGGACGGCGGGATCCCCGAGGCCGGCAGCGACGCCGACGACCTCGTCTGCCTGATCGCCCGCTCCTACTGACGTCCAAGATCCCTGGCGTGGTAGCCGTCCGGGGCAGAGACGATCAGCCGCGCAGACGGGGACCGGTCGGCGGCGACCGTGGAAACCCAGGTCGGTCGTATCTTCACGAACGTATCTTCACGAAGCTTGAATGATGGGACCGGGTTAGGGGTCGTCGTCTTCGTCCACGAAACGTGGCGTAATGCGTACCGCGGTGAGTCCGCCGCCGCGCGGACAAACCGCGCCCGTCCTTCGAGAAGCGGGTTCGATCTCCCTCGACGTGCCCCTCAGAGGCAGATCGGGACCGACGTCGAGATCGATTGTATGGCCGGCGCCTCGGGATCAGGCCGTCGATTCGGCGGGGCTGGCCAGCACCTCGTTCCCGAACTCTTCGGACTTCTCCGGCGAGGAGGAGATAACCGTCCCCCGGTGCTCACCACGGCAGATCGCCGTCATCGCGCCCCGCTGTTCGATATCGAAGATATGCAGCGGCATACCGAAGTCACGGGCCAGGATGAAGGCCGACTGATCCATCACCCGGAGCCCGCGGCTGATCACCTCGTCATAACTGAGGTGCGAGAAGAGCCTGGCCCCTGGATTGATCTTCGGATCGCTGTCGTAGACGCCGTCCACGCCGTCCTTGGCGGCCAGCACCGCGTCGGCATTGAGCTCCAGCGCCCGCTGCACCGCCGGGTAGTCGGTGGTGAGGAAGGGCTGGCCATTGCCGCAGGCGAGGATGACCGTCGCCCCCTTCTCCAGCAGGTGCACCGCCCGCAGCCGGATGTAGGGCTCGGCCACCGCTGGAACGGGCACCGCCGTCATCACCCGCAGATTGTCCTCACCCAGCGCGGTGAGCTTCCCCCGGAGCAGCAGACTGTTGATGACCGTACTCAGCATGCCGATATTGTCGGCTTCGACCCGGTCAATACCCCACCGGTCCGACTGGTTACCACGGAAGAGGTTCCCGCCGCCGACGACGATCGCCACCTCCACGCCGGACTGGCGGACCGCGATGATTTCTCGGGCGAGGTGCTCCAGCGCGTTGGAATCGAAGCCGAATTCGGCGGAACCGGCGATCGCGCGACCGCTCAGTTTGACGACCACTCGGCGGTATCTCGTCACTGTCTCCCGCTTCCCCTTTTCCATGGTGCGATCTTAACGTAGGCGGGCAATGATCGATCATGAGCCCATGACCCCTCGGGTACACGGTAGAGCACCCGGCTCCCGGGCACGTCGCACGACGGGCGCGCCCGAGAGATTCCGCCGACGGCGGACCGTACCCGCAGCACCTTTCGCCGGCCGGGCACCGACGACCGCCGTCGCGATCCACCGTTATCCGACTCCGGGCAGCCGGAGGTCGGGCCCGGCGGTGCGTGGACGCCGGCGGCGGGGACCAGGCGGCGGGGACGAGGCGGCGGCGATGGATCAGCATCCCGCGCCCGGCCGGCACCATCAACATCGCCCAAGGACTACGCCGCCACTCCCGCCGACCCGAACGACCGCTCCACGCGATCACGAATCTGGATTACCGACAGACAACTTTGCCGGAGCCCGGCAGGAGAATACTGGATATGCTCGAGCCGAGGCCGTCGACGGTGAGTGGCGCGACGGATCCGATACCGCAGAGGAGCACTGTTGCGATGTTCTTACCCGGAAGGCCGTCGTTATTACGGTCGACTGCACTGATCTCTATCCTGATTAGCCTGATCGGACTGGTTGCGTGCACCGCTTCGGAGGATTCCACCGGACGCACCGGAACAGCTGCCTGCGCCACACCGGGCATAACTGAGACCGAGATCAAGGCCGGCGTTCTTTTCCCTGACACCGGGCCGTTCGCGCACAGTATGCGCGCGTTCCGGGCCGGAATCGATGCACGTTTCGGCGAAGCCAACGCCGCAGGCGGCGTCAACGGGCGGAAGATTGTCTACAGCTGGCGGGATGATGTCTCCGACCCCCAGTTGAACCTCGCCGCGGCCCGCGAGCTCGTCCAGAAGGAAGAGGTCTTCGGCATCATAGAAGGACTGGGTGCGGTCTCCGGCTCAGCCCAGTACCTCGCGGATCTGAACGTGCCGATCGTCGGACTGGGAGCCGAACCCGTCTGGGCCGCGCACGAGAACATGGTCTCGTGGCATCACTATACAGTCCCGGCCGGGTCGTCCACCGTCTGGGGGGATTTCATTCGCGGTGAGGGGGGAACCCGGAGCGCCATGGTCGACGTAGCGTTGAACGCTGCCGTGCACGACTATCATCGGCAGCTCGTTGACAGCCTGCAAGCGGCCGGTGTCAGCGTGGACATAAACTTCGAGGTGACCGCGGAGACGACCAGCTTCGAGGCGTTGGCCAGGCAAATGAAGGCGGCTAACATCGACACCCTTACCGGCGTCATCACCCCGGACGTCCTCACTCAGATCCTCCCCGCGGCCCGTGCCGCCGGCGTGAACCTCAAGACGGTGCTCCTCTCGCTCGGCTACGATCGGGCCCTGCTGACCGATCTCGGCCCGGCCCTGGCCGGCACCAACATCTACATCAGCTTCGTCCCGTTCGAGCTGAACACCCCCGCGCATCAGCGGCTGCTCGCCGCGATGACCCGCTACTCTCCGCAGACCCAGCCGCCGGAGCAGGAAAGCGCGGTCTTCGGTTGGTTGTCCGCCGATCTGTTCCTGCACGGCCTGCAAGCCGCCGGCGCCTGCCCGACCCACCAGTCGTTCCTACAGGGTCTGCACTCCGTGCACGACTACGACGGCACTGGCCTGCTCCCCAAGCCGGTTGATCTCGCGAAAAACCGCGGCCAACTCGGCAACTGCTATTATTTCATGCGCATCAGCGGCGACGGCAGTCATTTCGTACCGCTGCAGTCCACGGCCCGTTGCGGTAATTTGATCAACTGAACAATGCGCCTTCCGTGGGGAGCCTTTCGGCCTTCGCCTCGATCAGACCGCCGAATCCTAGCCGCGCAACGCGGCAGGGCGGCGATCGACCGAAGACGGCAGGCCGATCGGTGCCCTGCCAGCGCCCGGCTGCCGGCTCGGTGCCCGCGGCCGAGGAAGATACGCGGGTAAGGGAGAGCGGCCGTGGGGTGGACGGGCAACCGGGTAGGACGTTCAGGAACGGCCGACCCCCTGGGCGGCAAAAACCCCGCCTCCCTGCTGGGGAGACGGGGCTGCAACGCGTCATCTGGTCGGGGTGGCGGGATTCGAACCCACGACCTCTTCGTCCCGAACTACCCGCATACGGGTCATAAGCGGGTGAATAGGGCATCGCCTCGCTGGTCGTGGCCAGCCTGAGGTGATCGCGGTCGGTCGGGTTGCTGTACTTCCGTGCTGTACTCCGGTGGTCTCGTTCCTGGGCGGCCTGCGACGCTCCGACACGCCGAATGGGGCGGCGGCCGACGCGCCATGGGGTGCCGACCGGAGGGAGGCGGGGCCCCATGCCGCGCGGCGGGATCGCCGGGGGCCCTGTTCGGCGTGGCGTGCGCGGCGCGAGGCTCTGCGGGGGGCGAAGCCCCCCGCCTTGAACAAGTAAAGAAAGTTGGCACGCCTACCCGTCGAAGTCGTAGCGGAGCACGTAGCGGTCAGCGGCAAGGGTCATGTGGGTGATCTCGACTACGTGGTCCGCATGGTCGTAGGCGAGTCGCTCGATCCTGATGACGGGGCTGCCCTCGCCTAGGCGGAGTAGGCGGGCCACTTCGGGGTTGGGCATGCTGGCCGTGAGGGTCTCGGTGAACCTGACCGGTCCGCGTCCAAGATCGGCAAGGCGGGCGTGGACTCCGCCGGGACCGGTGTCCTTCTGCTCGATAGCGGTGCCCTTGACCAGCGCGTAGTTGTAGATGGAGATCGCAAGCTGTACGGGCTCGCCGTCGGCGTACATCGTGCGGTCACGAGTCAGGACGTCGTCTTCGGGTGCGATATGGAAGAGGTCGCCTGCTGGCTGCCCTGCGGTCTCGATCGCGATCTCGACTTCGACGTGGGGGGTGTATCCGGTGTTCAGCGTGTCACCGGTGAAAGCGCTCCGGTTGGCGTCGCGGGCTGCGCGGGATAGACGGCTTGGGGCAGTTCGTTCGATGCGTCGGCGGCGCTTCACGTAGATGCCCTTGCCGTGCTCCGGAGCAACTAGTCCTTCCGACCGGAGAACGGCGATCGCCTGGCGCACCGTGACTCGGGACGTGTCGTATCGCTCGGCCAGGTCGCGTTCAGATGGGAGTTTGGCACCTTCCGCTAGGCGTCCTGCGTCGATGTCGTAGCGAAGCTCGTCCGCGATCTGCTGATAGGCGGGTCGGTCGCTGGTTCTGTCGATGGGTGCCATCCGGTGTCACCCTCCCTCCGCTAGTTGACCTGCGGTGACGTGACTCGATCGTGCGCCCCTCACCGTAACTGGTATCTACCACCGATCGGGACACGGCTAACTGGTTGACATGTCTTAACCACTCCTGCTACAGTGTTCCTACTGGTTAAGACATGTTGTCCACAGGAGGGTTCTCGATCATGGCTGTGCCGATGAGGATTCCCGTGAGCTTCGGGGATGTGTTCCCGCACGGGGCGTTTGTGCTGGGCGTGGAGGCTGACCGTGACTTCGATGCGGTGAAGGCGGGTCTGTCCGATCCACAGGTGCGGGACAAGGAGACAGGACTGAAGGTGTGGCTGGTGCGGGTGCTGGACGCGGCGCCGGATCTGCGGGCCGGTCAGGCTGAGGTGAAGGTGAAGCTTGCGGCTGAGGTGCAGCCGGTCCCACCGGACACGCTCGCGGGTACGCCGTTTCGTCCGGTGGAGTTCGACGGGCTGACGGTCACCGCGTATGTAGACCAGTCGCGGAAGACGCCCCGGGTGGGTTACAGCCTGCGTGCTCGGGGGATGCGCGCCCCGATGGTGGCGAGCGCGCGGTCCGGGAAGGCGGCGGCGTAGCCATGCCGTTCAATTCTTGGAGGGTTAATTCCGAGGTTATGAATCCGGGTGGACAGAATACATCCCGGTCGGAGATGCGCCGTGACGCGATCGCTGATTGGAGCTCGGATGATGCTCCGGCTGTTCTGCGGGACATGAGCGCCGATGATCTGGTTGCGGTTGAGCGGGTAGCGCGGCGGCGTGGCGACCGTGCGGGGGATTGTGGGGATTACGCTCTTGAGGAGTGGTACGACGATATTGCCACTGATGTCAGGGCTGAGCGGCGGCGTCGCGGTCTCTGACGTTCTCGTTCTGGGCGCGTGCTCTGATCTGCCCGTTCCTACGCGCGCCTGAGCTGTTCTGCATTTCTCGCGACAGAAAGGTGTATTTCGCATGCGTCCGAATAAGAGTTTCCCTTCCGGTGGCTGTCCGGTGAGAGGCTGACATGGCCACATGCGGGCAGTGCAACGGAACTCGGACTCAGCCGGACGGCCGGTGGTGCCGTAGTTGTGTCGGTCTCTTGGCCCGGCTCGTGCAAACCTCTCCCCATGATATGGCGGTCGCGCTGAGAGATCAGCAGAAGGTACGTGAGAGAAATCGGCAGAACCGCGATCGCCGTGCTGCTCGCCGTGCTGAGGATCGTGCGGCACGGACTCTCACTCCGGGTGGCACCACTGCCCGCGCATCGATGCCGAAATGCGAAAGGTGCGGACGGGAACAGCCTCTCACGGTCAAACGCGGCAAAGCCGTGTGCATCGGCGGATGCGACTGATGGGCTGGCTTCTTCGCTGGATTGCGGCGGAGTTCACCTGGGATGCGGCTTGCGGTGAGCCTGTTAACGGGCCGGTGGGCGGCCCGTTAATGCAACGGCGCCGCATGCCTCGGCGGTGACCTGCAACGAAAGGAGTAGCCCCATGGCTAAGAAGAAGTCCGGTGGCAACAACCGGGTCGGATCCGGGAATATCCCTGTCGTCTCCAACGGCGGGAACTGCGCCCACTGCGGTGAGCACACCACCGCACACGCCGACGGCGTGTGGCTGCACGAGGAATGCGTCGCTCCTTATCTGAACTCTCGTAGGTAGATCCAACTGATCATTCGTATTTCCGGCGTCCCGGCGGAACTGGAGTGGCGTCGGCAGGCTCGTTTTATTCTTCATTTCGATGGCCTACTTTAGGCCGGGTTTTCTGTAACTCCTGCGATAGGAAGGTGTATTTCGCATGCATTCGAATAGGGATATTCAGCGGGCGGCGGCGTTGGCCCGGTCGAATCGGGCTCGCGCGGACGCGGACGCGCGTCGTCGGAAGGGCTGCGCTGAGGCGGGGGTCCGTGTCGCTCGGGATGTGGAGCATGCGGCGTGGTCTGAGTACCGGCGTCTTTCCTAGCTGGTACGGGTCGACGTACCCGGGGTGCGGGTCTGAGTTTGCCCGCTCCTCCCGCACCCCGGGTATGTCTGTTGTCCATCTCCCTGCGACAGGAATGGGACACTCTCATGTCTACCACACGATCGCTTCGTGGAACCCTGTCCGTGGACGACTTGTGCCGGGCGGAGGATCGGGCGTGGCTCGTGTACGCGGCTGCCCGTGATCGTGCGGCTGAGGCGTTCGATGAGTATCAGCGTCTGGCTGCTGCCGCGCACGCCCGGTACGCGGACTATGAGGCGGCTTACGATGCCTGCCGGTCCGCTCTTAACGCTGATTCCTAGCCGACTATCCGGCTGTTGCAACCGGCCGGTGCGCTGGTTGCTTTCGGAAGGGTGCATGTCCGATGGCTTCTCGTACCTGTTCTTCTTGCCACCGTATGTTCATCTGCCCGTGTGGGCCGATGATGGCGTGTCGGCATTCTCGTTGCCCGTCGTGCGCGGTGCCGGCTCGTCGGGTGCAGCGTCCTGTCTATCGGAAGGGTTCCCGGTGATGACCGAGTTGTATTCCTACACGTGTGAGGTGTGCGGGCTGAGCTCGCGGCCGACTCGTTCTCGGGCGGACATGCGCGGGCAGAAGGAAACGCATGATCGGGTGGCGCATGGCCATGTCACCCGGAATGGAAGCGTGCGTGCCGCGCGCCGTGAGCGGGGTGGTAGCTGATGGCCCGGCGGTCTCGTCGGCAGTCGTCTGATCAGATGCCGTTACCGTTCGGTGGGGAGGTTCCGCCGGTTCCGCCGGTTCCTGGGCCGTTCTCGATTCCGCTGGTGCGTGCCCGGGAAGCGGCTGACCCTATCCCGCTTGAGCCGCGTCGGCGTCGACGTCGGGGCTGATGCCGCTTTTGGATTGGGGAACGGGTAGGTATTTCCCTCGCGGTGATGTGGGGGATCCGGAGCCGTGTGTGCTGTGCCGGCGTCCGGCTCTGTGCCGTTCTCCGGATGGTGTCGCTGTTCACAAGGTGTGCTGGGAGGGAGGTGGATCATGAGGGTACGGCTCGGGGACTTGTCGCGGTCCGTTCCGGTGAACCGGGACACGCGTAGGCATCCGCTGGTGCGTCCGGGTGATACGGCCGGGCGGGTTGGTCTGCGTCTGGTGGGCCGGGTGGGGGTCACGGTCGCCCGGGTGATCGCCCGTTTCCCTCGTACGTCGTTCAGTCTGTTTGCCGCGCTGCTGCTGGTCGATCGGGTGGGCTGGGTGCTGCCCGCGCTGGCGCTGGCGGTGCTGACCGTGGCCGCGCTGGTCTGGCGGCTGGCCTGCCCGTCTAGCTACGCCCGATGGTTGGGGCGTCCGCTGCGCTCGTGGTGGGCGCGTTGGGTTCGCTACGCTCCGCGCTGGCGGGGGCTCATGACCCGTCACGACCTGGCCGTGGTGGATGGGGATGTGCTGGTCTGGCCTGGTCTGCGGAAAGTCCGATCAAGCGACTACCGTGATGCGCTGCTGGTCAAGCTGCGCGCTGGCCAGAAACCGGATCATCTGGCGGATGCCTCCGAGTCGCTGGCGCACGCGCTGGGAAGTCAGGCCGTGCGGGTACGGACCCACAGGCCGGGTTACGTGTGGTTGGACGTGACCCGCCGGGATCCGTTCACCCGGCCGATGTCGAGGTTGCCGGTTCCTGCCTCGGCTGGCGCGGTGGACCTGACCGCGTTGCCGATTGGCCGGCGGGAGGACGGCGCGCTGTGGCTGCTGCGTCTGCTCGGCACGCACGTGTTCGTCGCGGGTGCGACCGGTGCGGGGAAGGGGTCGGTCATCTGGTCGACCCTGCTCCGGCTGGGTCCGGCTATCGCTGCCGGTCTGGTGCAGGTGTGGGCGATCGACCCGAAGGGCGGGATGGAACTGTTCCCGGGGCGTGCGCTGTTCACCCGCTACGAGGACAGTCACCTGGGCGCGATGGTTCAGCTTCTGGAGGATGCGGCGGAGTTCACCCGGGATCGTGCTGCCCGGTTGAAAGGCGTGACCCGCCGGTTGACTCCGACGGTGGACATGCCGTTTGTGCTGGTCCTCGTCGACGAATTCGCGTTCATCACAGCGTATGTGACAGACAAGAAACTCCAGGGACGGGCGGATAACGCGGTGCAGATCCTCGCTTCTCAGGGACGGGCTCCGGGTGTGGGTCTGATGGTCGCGTTGCAAGATCCATCCAAGGAGGTGGTTCCTTACCGGAATCTGTTCCCGAGCCGCATCGCGATGCGGCTCGATGAACCGCAGCAGGTCGATATGGTCCTCGGGGACAAGATGCGTACCCGGGGCGCCTACTGTGACCTGATCCCGGAAAGCCTTCCCGGGGTCGGCTACGTCAAACTGGAAGGCACTCGAGACCCGTTTCGGGTCCGCGCGGAATACATCGACGATGATGTGATCGACGGGCTTGCCCGTGACTACCCGGCTCCGGCTGGCATGCCGGTCCCGCTACTCGGTCAACACACCGAATCCGGCCTTGACATTGCAGCCGACATTCCCACCCCCGCCCGTCTGGGCGACGGGGAGCTATCCCCGGAATGGGCGGTGTTTTCCGCTGACTATCAGCGTCGCCATGCCACCAACGGAACCTCGGGTATCCCAATGGGGCTCGATTAGGAAGGGAACCACCATGCCTCGCCGTAACATCAACTCCGGGAACACCTACCGGCAGTGCCGTGCCTGCATGGGTGAGCGTCCACGGAACTGCTCGTCCTGCCATGGTCTCGGCACCACCCTGGCTGTCCGGCGCCACCGGACCCGATGAGAGGACCCTCGGCCGCGCTCACAGCGATACGCCGGTGGCCTCCAACCCCCTCCATTGCGCGCTGGCCGTGGCGCTGGGCGAGAGATGACACGATCCGGGGTGGACTCGACGTCGTTGCCACTGGAACACACGGCGGACGGCGGACGGTACGCCACGGACATGCCAGAGATCGTTTTTTACGGCGACTGAGCGGCGCGCGACGCTCCGTGTGGGTATGCGGTCGGGCGGGGCTCCCCCTCCGACCTGACCGCGCCACCCCGGGGACCACGCCGAACGGTTGTTCGCCTGTTGTGTGCATCCTGGAACGCTCGGGGTGCCCTGCCCGTTGCGGTGGGTGAGGCTCGGCAACTCCTCACGTCCGTACCTGGTGCGGCGCCCCTCATGCGCGGCGGCTGACGCTCTATCTCGCCACTACACGCGCGGGCATTCCTAGCCGATGGGCCTTTGCCTTCCCCTACCATTTTTTTCTCCGTTCCGGGCGCTTTTAGAAACTGTCGAATGGTGGTTCTGTCAAGGGCGTTCACGTAGTGCCCTTGACAGGTTCTCCATTCGATAGACAATGCCGCGCCCCCGGAATGGGGAAATGAGGTGTGGCGCCGCTGCGGCCGTCCGTGAAAGGAGAGTCTCGGATGACAGTCCCTGTGCTGGATTCGGAGTTCCTGCGCGCGGCGATGCCTCGCGCTGCGGACGGCTCCCTGTCCGGGTTTCTCGCGCAACTCGACCGGGTGTCCGGCTGCGCGCACCCTGTCCGCCTGTTCGGCCACATCGACCATGTGGATACGGCTACCGGTGAGGTGCGCCGCGTGCTGGACACGGCGGACATGCCGGACGGGCTGCTCCTCGTGCCCTGCGGGAACCGGCGGGCCTCGGTGTGCCCGTCCTGCTCCTACTTGTACGCGGGTGACGCCTGGCAGATCGTCCACTCCGGTCTGACCGGTGGCCATGATGTTCCCGCGACGGTGGCGGAGCATCCGGGGCTGTTCGTCACGGTGACCGCACCCTCGTTCGGCCCGGTGCATTCCCGCCGGGCGAACCACGGTCCCGCTCAGGTCTGCAACCGGCGCCAAGGACGATGCCCGCATGGCCGTGCGCGCGGCTGCGGCTTCGTCCACGGCGAGGATGACTGGCGGCTCGGCACCCCGCTGTGCCCGGACTGCCACGACGACGGCGCGCTGATCGTCTGGAACCGCACCTCGGGCAGGCTATGGAAGCGCACCGTGGACGCGACCTACCGGCGCATGGCCACCGTCACGGGCATGACCGAACGGGGCTTGCGGCGTGCGGTCCGCATCTCCTACGTCAAGGTCGGGGAAGCCCAACGGCGCGGCGCGGTCCACTTCCATGCCCTGCTGCGCCTGGACGCGGGCAGCGACTCGGACGTCTGGCAGGCTCCTCCCGCCTGGGCAACCGGGGACCTGCTGGCGTCCTGCTGGCGCTGGGCGGTCACCCACACCGAGGAACCCTGCCCGGACCCGCACGCCTATGACCTTCCCTCCGAAGCGGACGCGCTCGCCACCCTGGCGGCTGCGGGCCTGCTCGCCTCCGCGGACATCCCCCCACCTGCGCCACGCCCGGCACCCATGCGGGCGGCTCGCTGGGGTGAGCAGCATGATGTGAAAAAGGTGTTGGTGGACGGCGGGGACCTGACCCCGCAAGCGGTCGGGAACTACCTCGCCAAGTACATCACCAAGTCCGTCGTGGACTCCGGCCTCCTCGACCGGCGTATCCGCGACGCTGACGACTTGGAGGCACGCCTTCCGTTCCTGGGAGAGTTCCACGCCCGGCTGGTCCATACCGCGTGGCGTCTCGGTCCGCACCCGGAGTTTCAGGATCTACGGCTGCGCCAATGGGCGCACCAACTCGGCTTCAACGGCCATTGGCTCACCAAATCACGCGGCTACTCCACCACCTTCGCGGCACGCCGGACGGCCCGGCGTACCTGGCGGCGCACCCACGTGAACGGCGAGGAACGCCCGGCCCTCGACGCCTTCGGCCGACCCGACGACACCGACGAAACAGTGATCATCCCCACCTGGCGGTACCACTCCTCCGGCTACACCAACAACGGCGACCGATGGCTCGCATCCATGGCCGCAGACCAAGCCCGGTCACGGAGAGAGGTTACCCGTGATCATCGTTCGGCGGCGTGAGAGGAGGGGATCGGAGTGCGTGATGGTGAGATTTCCGTGGCATGGTACACGGTCCGTCAGGTGGCGGACATGCTCGGGTTCGGGCTGAGCAAGACAAAAATGCTGGTCAAGACGGGTGAGCTGCGTTCTCTGAAGGATGGAGGGCATCGGCGCATCCTCCCCGAGTGGGTGGATGAATACGTGGCGCGTCGGGTGGAGGAGGCCGCTGTATGAACGAGTCGAAACAAAAGCGGACTCGCGCGAACGGTGAGGGATCGATTTACCCGTACCGGAATGGCTTCGCCGCGTACGTGTGGGTGACCACACCTGATGGGAAGTCACGGCGGAAGTACGTGTACGGGCAGACCAGGGAGATCGTTCACGAAAAGTGGATCAAACTACACTCGACGGCTCGACAGGGACCCATGCCGACACGATCGGTGACGGTGGCGGTATTCGTTGCTCGGTGGCTGAGTGAGGTGGTGGAGCCGAACCTTGCTCCGCTGACGTACTCGACATACGAGACGCTGGCGAGGCTGTACATCGTTCCGGGTCTGGGTGCCAAGCGGCTCGACCGGCTGACGGTCCGGGACGTACAGAAGTGGGTCAACGGGCTTCAGCGGGCCTGCCAGTGCTGCGCACAGGGCAAGGATGCTCGGCGGCCGGAGAGGCGGCGTCGGTGCTGTGCGCTCGGCCGGTGCTGTGGGCAGACCATCTCCGCCCGGACACTGAAGGACGTTCGGGGCGTGCTGCGGTCCGCGTTGACGCACGCTGGTCGCGAGGAGTTGGTGTCCAAGAACGTTGCCGGCCTGGTCAAGGTTCCGAAGGTCAGGGCGCGACGTCGGAAGGCGTGGACCACGGATGAGGCGCGGATCTTTCTGGAGTCGGCCCGTGGTGATCGGTACTACGCCGCGTACGTCCTGATCGTCGTTCTCGGCTTCCGTAAGGGGGAGGCGCTGGGGCTGCCGGACGTGACCGATGACGGGCCGGAGGAGTTGGCGGTGGAGTGGCAGCTTCAACGGGTCCGGGGGCAGCTTCTGCATCGAGAGACGAAGACGGCGGGATCGGACGCCACGCTGCCCCTGCCGCAGATCTGCCGTACGGCGATCGCTGAGAGGCGGAGGCTGCGGGCGGAGGATCGGAAGGCTGCGGGGGCTGCCTGGCAAGAGTCAGGACTGTTCACCACGGGACGCTTCGGCACCGCGGTGGAGCCTCGGACGTTCGACCGGGCGTTCGCTCTGCGGGTACAGAAGGCGGGGGTGCCTCGGATCACAGTGCACGACGCCCGGCGGACCTGTGCGTCGCTGCTGGTGGATCTCGACGTGCACCCACGGGTGATCATGCGCATCCTGCGGCACGCGAACATCGACGTGACGATGGAGATCTACGCGCAAGCGTCGTCCACGGCCACGCGGGAGGCGTTGAACCGGCTAGGCGAAAGTCTTGATCGGTAGGGCCGTTGCTGTACTTCGCTGCTGTACACGCGTCAGGGGTATGATCCAAACTTGCGGATCATGACCCTGACCTGGGTCGGGGTGGCGGGATTCGAACCCACGACCTCTTCGTCCCGAACGAAGCGCGCTACCAAGCTGCGCCACACCCCGCGACCGAGATGAAGCATACCCGACGGCTCAGTGGTCCGACGGGGTGGGGTCGCCGGCCGGCACCAGGGTGAGCAGGGTCGCCTCCGGCCGGCAGCCGAGGCGCAGCGGCGCGAACGGGGACGTGCCCAGCCCGGACGACACGTGCAGCCAGGACGACCGCCCGTCGACCTCGTGACGGGACAGCCCGCGAACCCGGGCCCGGTCCAGCCCGCAGTTGGTCACGAGCGCCCCGACCCGGGGCAGCCGGATCTGACCCCCGTGCGTGTGCCCCGAAAGGGTGAGCCCCACCCCGTCCGCTGTGAACGCGTCGAGGACCCGCGGTTCCGGGGTGTGCGACAGTCCCAACGCGAGCTCAACGCCGGGCTCCGGGGGGCCGGTCACGACCGCGAGCTGGTCGCGGCGCAGCCGGGCGTCGTCCACGCCACGCAGGTCGATCCGGCGACCGCCGACCTCGATGACCGCCCGCACGTTGGTCAGCTCGGTCCACCCGCTGGCGGCGGCGAGACCACCGGCGAAAGCCGCCCAGTCCAGCGGAGCGCCCCTGGGATGGGCCTCGTCGCCCCGCCGGAGGTAGCGGTGCGGGCTCTTCAGGGTCGGGACGAAGTAGTCGTTGTTCCCCGGTACGAAGACCCCGGGAAACGAGTAGAGCGGCTCCAGCGCGGCGAGCAGGGGATCCCGGGCATCGGCCGCAGACAGCACGTCACCGGTCAGGGCGACCAGGTCGGGGACGAGCCGGGCCAGGTCCCCCAACCAGGCGAGCTTGCCGTACTGACGGGGGGTGACGTGCAGGTCGGAGATGTGCAGCACGCGCAGGGGGCGCGCGCCGGCCAACAGCACCGGGATCCGCACCCTCCGCAGGGTGTACGCCGTGCGCTCGTACAACCCGCCGTAGGCCGACACGAGCGCCCCCACCGCCGCGACACCCACGAGAGTCCTCGCCGCTGTGTGACGTGCGTTCATCGTCCCAGTCTCACCCACCGCGGGCGGGGACCTGCCGCCACCCGGCCCGGTTCCGCGCGCCGCGCCGCGCACCACCGGGCGCCGCGCACCACCGGGCGCCCCGCCGACGGAACCGGCGTGACCACCCTGCCCGCAGACCATAGGCTCCGGTGGTTATGAGCACCCTCAAGGAACGTCTGCGCGCCGATTTGACCGTCGCGATGAAGTCCCGTGACGAGCTGCGGACGTCCACTCTGCGGCTGGCCCTGGCCGCGGTGAAGGATGCGGAGGTGGCCGGCAGCTCCGCGCGGGTCCTCGACGACCCGGAGGTCTCGAAGGTCCTGACCCGCGAGGTGAAGAAGCGCCGGGAGGCGGCCGACGCCTACGCCGCGGCCGGTCGCGGCGACCAGGCGGACCGAGAGCGGGCCGAGGGCGAGGTGCTCGAGGAGTACCTGCCGAAGCAGCTCGGCGACGACGAACTGGCCACGATCATCGACCAGGTACTCGCGGGTCTGGATGTCAGCGGTCCACGAGCGATCGGTCCCGCCATGAAGTCCGTGCAGGCCGCGGTCGGCGGCCGGGCCGACGGCGGCCGGGTCGCCGCACTCGTGAAGGCCCGGTTGGCGGGCGGCTGAACGAGCCGCGTGGCCCGCGTGGGCCGGTCAGCGCCGCCGGCGCCCGCCCTGGCCCCGGCCATCCGTCCCGTCCAACGGCCCCGAGCCGCCTGAAGCGTTCAGCTGCCGACGCAGATCCGTGCCCGGCTGGCCGCCCCCGGCCGGTTGGCCGTCATTCGGCTGGGCGAGCGCTCCGAAGCCGGGTAGCGTCGATCCACCCGGCAGGACGGCCGTGCCGGTCAGCCCCCCGGAGATCTGCAGGGTGACCTCGGTGTTGAGCGAGACCTCGCTGCCCGGGGCGGGCGACATCGCCACGACGGTGCCGGGGGGCGCCGGATGCGGGACCGGCTGCGACCTGACATGGAAGCCCAGCTGGACGAGCGTCTGCTCGGCGACCTGCTGCGGCTGCCCGACCACGTCCGGCAGTGCCTTCGTCGGCACCTCGGGTTGGGTGTCGTCCGGGGTCGGCAGCGGTTCGACCGGTAGTCCGAGACCGGCGATCGTCCGGATCATCGTGCGGGACCACACCTGGGCGGGATATCCGCCACCGAAGACGTTGCGACCCTTCACATTAATCAGGGGATGCGACGTCGGTCCGCGCGGGTCCGCGAGGGTCACCGCCGCGGCGAGCTGGGGGATGTAACCCGCGAAGGAGGCGGTGCTGAACCCCTCCGCGGTGCCGGTCTTGCCGGCGGCCGGCCGGCCGATCTGCCCGTTCCCGCTGGCCGTCCCGTGGTTGATAACCCCCTGCAGCACGGCGCTGACCTTGTCCGCAATCTTCGGGTCGAGCGCCTGCTGGCAGGGAGCGCCGGTGTCGAAGGGAAGCGGCCGGTCCGTCCCGCCCACCCGCTGGGTGATCGCGAGCACGGCCCGCGCGTCGCACTTCCTGCCCCGCGCGGCCAACGTCGCGTAGGCGGTCGCCAGATCGAGGGTGCTGATCTCGTTGGATCCGAGGATGGAGGAGCCGTCGACCCGGGTGATCCCGTCCACCCCCCTGCATTCGGGATCGTTGTTGTTGTGCTGCCGGATCCGGCACGAGGTGACGCCCATACGGCGGGCCACCTCGGCCGTCTTCAGCACGCCCAGCTTCTCGGCGAGCTGGATGTAGTAGGTGTTGACCGATGACCAGGTTGCGGTCGTCAACGAGTAGAAACCGTCCTCGCTGGGATCGGCGTTTCCGTAGCAGTTCTTGCCCTGGGGATCCGGGTTCGGGAAGACGTTCGAGTGGTAGCAGAGGGGGGCGTGCAGCGTCGTGGAAAGCGGTAGTCCCGATTCGAGCGCGGAGATCAGAGTGAACACCTTGTAGGTCGATCCCGGGGAGAACGAGTCCTCGTCGACGGGATAAATCTCCTTGGTGTGGACGAAGTCCGTGGACAGGGCGGCGGGCTGTCCGTCCGCCGTCGGTCCGTAGACCCGGTTGATCGCCAGGGCGAGCACCTGGCCGGTGTTCGGCTGCACCATCGCGACGCTCGCCGCCACCCGGTTCCCGATCGGGATGACCTCGGTCGCGGCCGACTGCGCCGCCTGTTGCGCCACCGGGTCCAGCGTCGTTCTGATCGTGAGGCCGCCCTCGAACAGTAGTCTGCGCGCGTCCTCCTCCGTCGGGGCGAAGGATCTGTCGTTCAGCAGCCGCTGGCGCACGAGGGCGCAGAAGAACGGCGCGGTCGAGTCGGCGCAGGGATCGGCCGAGTGGGGCTGCCGGTTGAGCACCACCTCGCCATCGTGCGCCTGATGAAAGGCCGCCGCGTCGATGTGATGAAGTTCGAACATGCGGTCGAGGACTACGTTGCGCCGTTCCCGTGCCGCCTGCGGATGTATCGCCGGGTTGAAGGCGTTCGGGTTTTTCACCAGGCCGGCCAGCAGCGCGGCCTGCGGCAGGGTGAGCTTGTCGACGTCGACGTTGAAGTAGTGCCGCGCGGCTACCTGGACCCCGTACGCACCATCGCCGAAGTAGGCGATGTTGAGATAACGCTCGAGAATCTCGTCCTTGCTCAGATGGGCTTCGAGGTACAGCGCATAACGCGCCTCCCGAAGCTTGCGCTGGACGGTCTGCTCGGTCGCGGCCTTCTTCGCCTCAGCCGTCGTCGCGGACATCAGAAGAACGTTCTTGACGTACTGCTGGGTCAGGGTCGAGCCGCCCTGGGTGACCTCGCCGTTCTCCCGGTTGGTGAGATACGCCCGGACGAGACCCTTGTAATCCAGCCCGTCGTGCTCGTAGAACCGGGAATCCTCGATGTCGATGATCGCCTGACGCATCACCGGCGGAACCCGGCCCAAGGACACGACCTCACGGTCCTGCTCCCCGCGCAGCACGGCGAGGACGTTCCCCCGCGCGTCGAGGACGCGCGACGCCTGGGCCAGCGGGGGGACCGTCAGGTTGGCCGGCAGGTCGAGGAAGTCGTCCGCGCCGCCCTTGACGGTCAGTCCGGCCGCTCCCACCACCGGCAGGGCCAGCATGCCGACGAGCACCCCCGCCACCACGCTGATCACGCCGGCGCCGAGCAGCCGCGTGGCCACGAACCCCAGCCGGCGGGCCGATGATGCGATGGGACGAGGCTCAGGCCGGTCGACGTCGCCGAAGCGGAGTTCGTCAGGCCCGTACGGGCGCCCCGGTACACGGTCGCGGGCGGAATCCTCGAACCGCCCACGACCGGGCGTGGGGTGCCCAGGGGGCGTGGTCATCCAGGGACCTCCGTCCAGCCAGGCTGGGACACCCGTCGGAGCATACGGGCCAACATTTGATCAACAAGCGCCACCCCCGCCGCCCCGATTTCCACGAACGCCACAAGGCGGCGGCCCATCGCAGCCGATAATGCCGTGAGCTGGGACGCCGCAGTTCCAGCCCCGGCCGGCGACCCTGCCGGTCCCGGGCGCGCCCCGGACGACCGTGACAACCTCCACACCCGCTGCCCCGCCGCCCACGCTCCATACCTCCACTTTCGGGCGTCATCTCAATTCCGGCCCCACATTAGGGCAATCTCGTCAAAACGGAAACGAAGCGATGAAAAACCTACATTATCTCTGAGTCGATACCTCATTGTCACGCAACAGACATACGGAGGTCACAGACCGCACTACCATGGCGATCCGGATCAATGGCCCGGACTAGTCATTTGGACAACCACCCGTGTGGGGTCTGTGCCGTGGCCACGCCACTCCGTACGGTTTCGGGTCAACGCCACGTCACCACCCGCACGGGCCCCCTGACCCGGACTCGAGAAGAAAGGCAGGTGGCATGACCAGAAGCCTGACCTCCACCGTCAGCACGCCACGCCGTGCCAACACGACCCATCTCGTGGGTTCCGCCGTCGACGGCGACTGGACGGCTCACGCCGCCTGTCGCGACCTCGACCCGGATGAGCTGTTCGTCCAGGGCGCCGCCCAGAACCGGGTGAAGACCCGGTGCTTCGGCTGCGCTGTCCGCACCGAGTGCCTCGCGGACGCTCTCGACAACCACGTCGAGTTCGGCGTCTGGGGGGGCATGACCGAACGGGAACGTCGCGCGCTGCTACGTCGCCGCCCAGACGTCACGTCCTGGCGGAAGCTGCTCACGGACGCCCAGGCCGACCACAGATCGGCCTCCGCCGGCTGATTCAGCGGTGGTCCGACCAGTCCCCAAGGCCGATCGGATCCTTCGCCGGCTATCCCCCGCCCGAGGACAACGTCGTCCCGGTCCGGGATCACGCACATCCGCTGTCGACCGCGTTCTCTCACCCGGATGAACCGGGCTCGCCGATCAAGCTGATCAAGCGGTCCGATCCAGCCGTTCGTCACGCGCGAGCGCATCGCCGATCTCCCGCAGTCCGACGAGATCGTGCACGTCTTCCGACAACGCCTCCACCTCCACTATCGGGGTGTCGGGGTGGGCGCTGGTGAACCGCTCCCGCAGCCGCGCCTCCCGGCTCGCCAACCGGACCCGATCGGCGTGGATGCGCAGCACCGCGGCGGCAAGCGGATGCTCCCCGTGCTCCTCGAGGTTCTCGGCGGCGGCAAGGCTGCGCTCGATGTTGAGCGCCTCGGCATCGCTGTGGTGCATCCGGTTCACGACCAGTCCGGCGAGGGGCATCCCCTCCGCATCGAGCCGATCGACGAAGTAGGACGCCTCCCGTAGCGCCGCGGCCTCGGGTGCGGCGACCACGATGAACGAGGTGCCGGGATCGCCGAGCAGGCGGTAGGTCTCCTCCGCCCGCGCCCGGAAGCCACCGAACATCGTCTCCAGCGCCGCCACGAACTGGCTGACGTCGGTCAGCAGCTGGGCGCCGAGCACCTTGGTGAGGACTCGGGTGAACACGCCGAGGCCGGCGCCGAGCACCTTCACGTACGCCCGCCCGCCGGCCTTCGCCGGCGCGAGCAACAGTCGTAGCAGCCTTCCATCGAGGAAGGCCCCGAGCCTCGTCGGAGCATCGAGGAAGTCCAGCGCCGACCGGGTCGGGGGCGTATCGACCACGATCAGATCCCACGTGCCGGTGGCGTCGAGCTGGCCGAGCTTCTCCATCGCCATGTACTCCTGGGTGCCGGCGAAGGAGGACGACAGCGACTGGTAGAAGGGGTTGGCAAGGAGGGCCTCGGCCCGCTCGGAGGTGCTGTGCGCCAGGACGATCTCGTCGAACGTCCGCTTCATGTCCAGCATCATCGCGTCGAGACGACCACCGGCGGCACCGTCGACCCCGGCCACCTCGCGTGGGGTGTTGTCGAGCGCGGTCAGGCCCAGGGCCTGGGCGAGTCGCCGCGCCGGGTCGATCGTCAGGACGACGACGTTGCGCCCGCGCTCGGCCGCCCGCAGCGCGAGCGCCGCGGCCATGGTCGTCTTGCCGACCCCACCCGAGCCACAGCAGACCACGATCCGTTCCGTGTCGAGCATCGCGTCGACGTCGAGCAGTGGCACGCCGGCCGGATGCGGACGCGTCCGGCGCGCTCCCGGCCCGCCGCGACGCGCCGCCGACTGCCGGACGCTCCCCGCTGCCGGCCTTCGCCGCCCGGCGGACGGTGCCCCGGGTTCCCGCCGTGGTGCACCGGGTGACGGGCGCGCGGGGCTCATGCCACCATCTGCTGCGCCCGCAGCATCTCCGCGAACCGGTAGACGGTGCCGAGGTCGACGCCATCCGCGACCAGCGGCACCTCATACACGGGACGACCCAGCCCGGCAATCTCCGCACGCTCAGCCGCCTCCAGCGCGACGCGATCGGCGTGCTGGGCCGCCTCCCAGGCCAGCGCCTCGACCAGCTCAGGGGTGGGCTCCATCCCAGCCTCCTTGATCCCGGCGGCAATCTCCTCCCGGTCCAGCTCCCCGCGCCGGGCCAGACGGGACTCCTTCGCGCGCAGCAGGGGTGGGCGGGTCATGTTGACCACCACACCGCCGAGCGGCAGGCCGGCGCGGGTCAGCTCGGCCACGCCGTCCACCGTCTCCTGCACCGGCATCTCCTCGAGGAGGGTGACCAGATGCACGGCGGCCCGATCGGGCGCCAGCACGGCCATCACGCTGTCGGCCTGGGCCCGGATCGGCCCGACCTTGGCCAGCCCCGCCACCTCCGCGGTGACATTGAGAAACCGGGTGATCCGGCCGGTGGGCGGCGCGTCGAGCACCACCGCGTCGTAGGCCAGCCCTCCCGGGCGGGTGGCGTCGGGCCGGTTGACCGCCTCCTTGACCTTGCCGGTGAGCAGCACGTCGCGAACCCCGGGAGCGATGGTCGTGGCGAAGTCCACCGCGCCGATCCTGTCCAGGGCCCTCCCGGCCCGCCGCAGGTTGTAGAACATCTCCAGATACTCCAGCAGGGCCTCATCCGCGTCGATCGCCAACGCGAACACCTCCCCGCCGCCGGGGGCGCTGGCCACCTTGCGCTCCCGGTAGGGCAACGGAGGGGTGTCGAACAGCTGCGCGATCTGCTGCCGACCCTCGACCTCGGTGAGCAGGACTCGACGACCACCGCTCGCAAGCGCCACGGCCAGCGCGCCGGCCACGGTCGTCTTGCCGGTCCCGCCCTTGCCGGTGACGATGTGCAACCGCCGGTCCCACGGACCGGCCACCTCGCCGCTCGCTTCCTTGATCACGGTGTTCTCGCTGTCGATCACAGCGTTCTCGCTGTCGGTCACGGTGTTCTCGCCGTTCACAAGCTTGACCGTACCCGCGTGCACGGTCCCCACCACGGTGGTGAGCCGGGAGAAAACCCGCGGCGCACCGCGGGGCGAGCCAAGGTAGGGGATGTGGGGAGAGGTGACCGGAACGATGCGGCGGCGAAGGCTCGGGCCCGGTGACACGGGTGTCCGGAACCGTCGGCGCGATGCTCTAAGGTCCGGTGTCATGCAGACGAAGTGGGAGTACGTGACGGCGCCGGTACTGATCCACGCCACCAAGCAGATTCTCGACAACTGGGGTGAGGACGGCTGGGAGCTGGTCCAGATCGTTCCCGGTCCCAACCCCGAGAGCCTCGTCGCCTACTTCAAGCGTCCCAGGAGTCAGTCCTGACATGGCCGCACCGAGCGAACGCCTGGCGGCGCTGGGCCTGACGCTGCCGCCGGTCCCGACCCCGGCCGGCGCCTACCTCCCCGCGGTCCGGGCGGGCAGCCTGATCTGGACGGCCGGTCAGCTTCCGCTGGTGGACGGCCGGCTGGCCCGAACCGGCCTGGTGGGCGCGGGCGCCGAGGTAACCGTCGAGCAGGCCGCGGAGCTCGCCCGGACGGCCGCGCTCAACGCGCTGGCGGCGGCGTCGTCGGTGGCCGGCGGACTCGACGGGATCACCCGGATCATCAAGGTGGTTGGATTCGTCGCGAGCGCCCCCGGCTTCACTGGCCAGCCAACGGTCGTCAACGGGGCGAGTGAGCTGCTCGCAGCGGTCTTCGGCGAGGCCGGTCAGCATGCCCGCTCGGCCGTCGGCGTCTCGGCGCTGCCGCTGGGCGCACCGGTCGAGATCGAACTGGTGCTCGGGGGGTAGGCCAGTCCCGCCGGTGCCGGCCTCGGGGTTGCGGCGGCGCGCCGCGGCCAACAGGACAAACAAACCCCGCCTCGCCACCAACGGCTCTAGCATCTGGGCAATGGTCGACCACAAGGCTGCCCTGATCGCTCGGCTGCGCTGGTCCCCGGCCGACGGAGGCCGCCGCGACGGGGTGACGGCGCGCCATCCGTCCGCGCCGCCCGCAGCGGTGCGCGACGCCTCGACGGTCGTGCTGCTGCGCGACGCGCCGGGTAACCAGGGGATCGAGGCCTACCTGCTGCGCCGGGCGGCGACCATGGCATTCGCCGGTGGGATGTACGCATTCCCAGGTGGACGAGTAGATCCGGCCGATATGGGGCCAGACGTGCCCTGGGCGGGCCCATCGGTCGCCGAGGTCATGCACGCGCTCGACGCCGATCCCGCACTCGCCCGCGCGCTCGTCTGTGCGGCCGTACGGGAGACCTTCGAGGAGTGCGGGATCCTGCTGGCCGGCGCGGTGGCGGGCGAGGACGGCAGGCTCGGCGGCGGCCCGGAGGCGCTCAGCGATCAGGTCCGGGCCGCCGAGCGCCTCGCACTGGAACGGCACGAGCTCGGCCTGAGCGCCCTGCTCCGCAAATACTCCCTCGTGCTGCGGGCCGATCTCCTCGCGCCCTGGGCCAGATGGGTGACGCCCGAGATCGAGCCGCAACGGTACGACACCAGGTTCTTCGTCGCGGCACTTCCCACCGGCCAGCATCCCGGCCAACCCTCCAGCGAGGCGGACCGGATGCAGTGGATACGCCCTGCGGACGCCCTCGAACGCCATAGGGCCGGGACCATGGACATGCTGCCACCCACCGCGTTCACCCTCGCCGAACTATCCGAATACGCCGACGTCGCGGCGGTGCTGGCCGCCGCCCACGCCCGCGACCTGTCGCCGATCATGCCGAGGATTCTGGTCAGCGGCGGCGAAGCACGCCTCCTGCTGCCGCATGACGAGGCGTACGACGACCCGGGAAACCATGACGACCTGCGGGATGCGGGCCCCGCCGACCCGGCGTGGCAATAGCCATGGCCGTGCCCCGACAGATCACTCCCCTGGCCGCCGTGCTTCTCGCTCCGAATCCGGGCCCGATGACGCTCGACGGCACCAACACCTGGATCCTGCGCGCCGCCGGCGAGGAGGGGTGTGTGGTCGTGGACCCCGGCCCGGACCACGCCGGACATCTGGCGACGGTCGCGGCGGCCGGCCGCGTCGATCTGATTCTGCTGACCCACGGCCATGTCGACCACAGTGCCGGCGCGGCCACGTTGCACGATCTCACCGGCGCCCCGGTCCGGGCGCTCGACCCCGTCTTCCGGCTGGGATCGGAGGGGCTCACGGCCGGCGATGTGATCGCCACGGCCGGCGTCGAGCTCCGGGTCCTCCCCACCCCGGGGCACACCGCCGACTCGTTGTCGTTCCTTCTACTCGGGGAAGACAAGCCGCTCGGGGAAGACAAGCACTCCGCGGATTGCCGGGACCGGGCGGAGTCGGGCCCGACCTCCGGCGACCTCCCGCCCGGTCCGGCGGTGCTGACCGGAGACACGATTCTCGGGCGTGGCAGTACCGTGGTCGCTCACCCGGACGGCCGTCTCGGTGACTACCTGGACAGCCTGCGGCTGCTGCGGGAACTCGGCGAGACCACCGTGCTGCCCGGCCACGGCCCCGAACTGCCCGCGGCTGGCCGCGCGGCCGAGCGCTATCTGGCTCACCGCCACAACCGGCTCGACCAGGTGCGGCGTGCTCTGGTGGACGCCGGGGTCGACGCCGCGGAGGCGGACGCGGCCGACGTGGTCCGCCGGGTCTACGCGGACGTCGACCGCGCCCTGTGGTTCGCGGCGGAACTGTCGGTCCGCGCCCAGCTGACCTATCTGCGGGAGCATCCCGACGGCGCCTGATCAGCCCAGTCGACCAGCCGATGGCGAGCGGCACGTCCGTGGCAGCGGTAGCCGGACGGCCGCCTCACGCCACCGAGAGGTTCCGGGAGGCCACTAAGAGATACCGGGCCGATATCACGCAGCGGTATCGCAGCAGCATCGACGCGGCTGCGGTCGGTCATCCGACAAGACGGGATTCGAGGAAGGAGACCCAGGCCACTAAACTCTGGCACGGAGGGAACCGCCCGTGCGCAGGATGACGATTTCGACCAGCCGAAAACCGGGCGACCGGTCCGGCCCCCTACCCACCGGCCACCCGGACGGGAGGCCCCAGCCATGGTGATCACAGCTCCGCACACGGGCCCGCTACGGTGCCCCCGGTGCAGCTCGGCGGCCGTTCCGGGCGGACGATTCTGCTACCACTGCGGCTTGGAGTTCACCTCGGTCGAGAGTCCCGCGGTGGATGCTTCCGAGCGCCGGGTCGTCACCGTTCTGTTCGGTGATCTGTCCGACTTCACCGCCTGGGCGGAGGATCGCGATCCGGAACGCGTCGGGGAGATGACCGATCGGGTCCTCGCCGCCCTCGCCCACGAGATCGACGAGGTCGGCGGCCGCGTCGACAACCTTACCGGTGACGGCATCATGGCCGTCTTCGGGGCTCCCACCGCCCATGAGGACGACCCTGAACGTGCCGTTCGGGCCGCCGCCGCGATGCAGGAGACCGTTCGTCGGCTGGTGCTCACCTCCACGGGGGGTGACGATGACGGCCGGCTCGGCCTGCGGGTGGGCGTCAACACCGGCGAGGTCCTCGCGGGGGTGCAGGCCGCGCTCTCCTACACCGTGATCGGCGATACCGTGAACACCGCCGCCCGATTGTCGGCCGCGGCCACGATCGGCACCGTCTACGCCGGTCGGGAGACCGCGCTCGCCACCCGGTCCGTGGCCACCTGGCGAGAGCTGCCCGACCTGGTCCTCAAGGGCAAGCGGGAGCCCGTCCCAGCCTATGAGCTGGTGAGCCTGCGCCCGTCGAACGTCGCCCGCCCCGGACTCGCCGACGACGCCATGTTCCTCGGCCGGGACGCCGAGCTCGCCTCGCTGACCGATCTGTTCGACCTGGTCGTCGCCAACCAGTCACCCGAGGTGGCACTGATCACCGGGGAGGCCGGGATCGGCAAGACCCGCTTGGCCATCGAGCTCGCCTGTCGGGCGGAGCGGACCCCCGGCACGACGGTGCTCTGGGGACGGACGGTCCGGCACGGTGACGGCCGCGGGCTGGCGCCCCTGGTCGACGTCGTTCGCAACGCGTGCGGGGTGACCGACGGTGACTCTCTCGACCGGGTGGCCAACCGCGTCCGGCGAACTGTGGCGGGGCTGGCGCATCCGCACAGCGGTGCCCGGCTGCCACCCGGCATCGCCGACCGGCTGCTGCTGCTGCTCGGCGTTCCGCTCGACCGGCGGCCCGCCGTCGCCACCGCGGCGGCTCCGGGGGATCCGGCAGCCCGGGCCTCGCACATCGCGGAGGCCGAACAGCGGTCCGTCGACGCGACGGTGGACGCGGTCGCCCTGCTCCTCGGCGCGCTCGCGTCCTCCGGGCCCATCCTGGTCATGATCGACGATCTGGAATGGGCGACCAGCCAGCTCAGCGACGCGATGAGCCGGCTGGCCTCGGCGTTGTCCGGGCCGATTCTGCTTGTGCTGCTGGACCGGACGGGTCCACGGCTCGCCGGACTGCCCCACATCCATCGCATCGCCCTGCGACCGCTGAGCCTCGAGGCCTCCAGCCGCCTGTTGCAGGATCATCTCGGCGGGGTGCAGCTGGAGCCCCGCGGCCGGGCCGATCTGCTCTCCCGGGTGCATGGCAACCCCTTCTTCCTGGTGGAGCTGCTCAACCTGCTGATCGACCGCGGAATGCTGCACCAGTCGGCCGAGACGACCAATGGGGAGTGGCCGGGCTGGGTCCTCGAGGGCTCCCTGACGGAGGCGACTCTTCCCGCCGGGGTGCAGTCGGTGTTGGCCGCCCGCATCGACGATCTCGACCCGGTGGCCAAGGCGGTACTGCGCGCGGCGGCGGTGCTCGGCCCGCGGTTTCCCGCCGAGGCGCTGCCGGTGGTCGACGAACGGCCCGCCGAGGAGGTCACCCGCGCGCTGCGGGTACTGACCGAGCGCCAGCTCGTCCGGCCGCCCCGGGCGACGGAGACGAGGTGGCGGTTCGTCCATCCCATGGCCCGCGACGCCGCCTACGCCGGGCTACCCAAGGTCGAGCGGGCCCGTCGGCATGCCACGGCGGCGCGCTGGGGGGTGACAGCGATGGTCGGCAGCTCGCGGGCCGTCTCCACCTTCGTTGCGAACCACGCCCTGCGGGCCTATGACCTGGCCGCATCGATGAACCTTCCCATCACCGATCCAGCCTGGTCATCCCGGATGTCCGGGTTCCACGCACATGTCCGGCTGGCGCGCGAGGCGCTAGCCCGAGACGATCATCGAGCTGCCGCCGACCTGCTGGCCAACGCGCGCCGTCTGGGCCGCGGCATCATCGACACGAACGAGGACAACGTCGTGCGGGTGCTGCACGCCGAGGCCCTGGTCGCGCTGCGCCAGCTCGATGAGGCCGAACGCACGCTACGCCCCGCGCTACGCGCCGACGCACCCGTCCGGCGGGCCGCCGCCTTCTCCGTGCTCGGCGAGCTGCGCCAGAAGCAGGGACGCGCCGAGGAGGCGGCGCAGTGCCTGCTCACCGCCCTGGAATCGGCCCAACAGGCCGGTGACGACCGTGCGGAGGCCGCCGCGTTGCGCCGGCTGGGCATGCTCGAATACAACGCTGGCCGTATCGACGCGGCGGAGGAGCGCTACCGCGAGGCCCTCGCGATCGCCCGCCAGGTCGACGATCCCCGCGGGGTCGGTTGGGCGTTGCAGCACCTGGCCTGGAGCGCCACCACCCGGGGGGACTATCCCCGCGCCGAGCGGACGCTGCGCGAGGCGTCCGCGGTGTTCGACCGGCTCGAGGACACCGGCGGCCTCGGCTGGTGCCGGGGCACGGAGGCGCTGGTGCTGCTGCTGTCCGGGCAGCTCACCCGGGCCCGCAAACTCACCCGCGAACTGATCGAGCTAGCCAGTTCCGTGGGCGAGCAGTGGGGGATGGCCGTCTGCCTCACCATCGACGCGATAGCGGCCGCCGAGCTGGGCGACATCGCCACCGCCGAGACCCACGCGGAGCGGGCCGCTGAGCTGTTCACCAGCATCGGCGACGCGTGGGGAACAATGCTGACCCTGGTCGCCCGTGGGCTGGCGGCCCGTGGCACCGGCGAATCGGCCCGCGGGGCGGAGTACCTGGAACAGGCGTGTGCCGAGGCGGCCGCCCGCGGGCACGTCGTCGTCGGCGCGCTGGCCCGGGTGCTGCTCGGGCTGACCTGGCTCGACGCCGGCGAAGTGGACAAGGCTGGGCAGGCCGCCGAGATCGCGCAGGCGGACCTCGCGCAGCTGGAGCTGCGCCCGCATGCCCAGCTCGGGGCAAAGGTACTGGTCGCGCAGATCGCCCGGGCCCGCGGGCGGCTCGATGAGGCGACCGAGCTGTTGCGGGAGGCGTTGTCGGCAAGCGAACCGGCAACCCTGATGTTCCCCCGCCGGCAGGCGTACGCCCATCTCGCCGGCATCCTGTTGGATGCCGGGCAGCCCACCCAGGCTCTCACCGTGGCCCGGCGCGCGGTCAACGTGGATGCCGAGGACGTACGCGCCCAGGTGCTCGGTTACCGCGCGCTCGGCACCGCGCTGGTGGCCAACGGCGATCTGGAAGGCGGTCGTGCCGCCTATCTGCGGGCGCTGGCGGCCGCGACCGCCACGGGGGCTGTCAGCGAGGCGCCGCAGACCCGCAGGCTGCTGGCGAGACTGCCGGTCAGCGGGGCCGCCGACGGCGCGACCATCACTCCCGCGGGCCTGGCCGGGACGGCCGGATGAACCGCTGGAGCGGTCACCTCCCGTGGCCGGGCCTTGCGCGCGTCAACCGGCGCTCGAGGCCCCGGCGGGACCTCGAGCCGGTCGCCGGTCGCCGGTCGCCGGTCTCAGCGTGCGCGGCGGGAGAGGCGTTCGCGATCGAGCAGCACGACCGCGCGGGAGTCCAGGCGCAGCCAGCCCCGGGTGGCGAAGTCGGCGAGCGCCTTGTTCACCGTCTCCCGGGACGCGCCCACCAGCTGGGCCAGTTCCTCCTGCGTGAGTCCGTGCTCGACACGGACACCGGCGGCCTCGTTGCCGGGCTGTGCCGGCTCGCCGAAGCGTTCCGCCAAGTCGAGGAGGGCTTTCGCCACTCGCCCCGGCACATCCGTGAACACCATGTCGGCAACGTTGTCGTTGGTACGCCGCAACCGGCGGGCCAGCTCCCGCAGGAGCATCGCGCCCGCCTCCGGGCGTGATCGCAGCCAGGGACGCAACGCGGTATGTTCCAGCAACAGCAACGATGCATCCGTGACTGCCGTAGCGGTAGCCGTGCGTGGGCCGGGGTCGAACAACGACAGCTCCCCGAACAAGTCTCCGGGACCCATCACGGACAGCAGGTTCTCCCGGCCGTCGGCCGACTGACGTCCTATCTTCACCTTTCCGGACAGGACGATGAAGACCCGGTCCCCGACATCTCCTTCACGGAACAGCACGTCCCCACGGGTGACATCCTGCCGATCAAGATGGTCGGAGAGGGCCATTCGGTCCTGCTCGGACAGCCCTACGAACAGTGGTACACGGGCAAGCAGATCCTCCACGGTCCTGAGCATGCCAGGACTATCGGCAGAGAGCACGGCCAGGGACCCCCAGATGGCCCCGACAGGCCGATCGACAGGGCTCCGACGGGCCGATCGACACGGCCCGACCCGGACCCGACGGGCCGATCGACACGGCCTAGCCCCGCGCGGTCAGGCGGCTCGATGCTTGCCCGGCGGCGGTCGGCGCAGGCGCCGCCGGTAGCGCTCCAACGCGGCGGGGAGGCCCTGATTGACGAAGGTGCTGACCTCGTCCGGCCGGGCGTTGTCGAGGAAGCCCTCGAGGCCCTTACCGGTGTCGGCGGCATTCAACGGACGTTCCACCCGTTCCATCGCCAGCAGAAGGCCGAGAAGCAGCAGGGGAAAGGTGACCGCGGCAATGACAAACATGACCTCTCCATGGTGGCCGACCGGCGACCATCGCATGCGACCGGGGGTGGGTGTGTCGCGCATTGGCCACCTGGCCGGGGCCCGTTCGGACCACCCGGCCGCGGCGCCGGACGGGCGGATCGACCGGCAGATACGCTGCCAGACATGCCCGCAACCGTCGACGCCGCGGCCGAGACCCCGCTCGCGAAGACCCGGCGGGCTCGCCGGATAGTGCGTCTGCTGGGCGATATCCATCCCGACGCCCGCATCGCGTTGCACTTCGACAACGCTCTCGAACTGCTGGTTGCCACCGTCTTGTCGGCCTAGTGCACCGACAAGAAGGTCAACGAGGTCACTCCCGGAGTGTTCGCCCGTTATCGGACCGCAGCTGGCTATGCGGGCGCGGACCGCGCCGAACTCGAGGACATGCTGCGGCCGACCGGGTTCTTCCGTGCCAAGGCGAACTCGCTGATCGGCATCGGCGCGGCCCTGACCGAACGCTTCGACGGTGAGGTTCCACGGTCGCTGGCGGCCCTGGTGACCTTGCCGGGCGTCGGTCGCAAGACGGCGAACGTCGTGCTCGGGCATGCGTTCGACATGCCCGGAATCACCGTCGACACCCACGTCGGGCGGCTGTCCCGCCGCTTTGGGCTGACCACTCAGACCGACCCCGTCAAGGTCGAGTCGGACCTGGCGGCGCTCATCGAACAGCGGGACTGGACCATCGCCTCCGATCGCATGATCTTTCATGGGCGACGGATCTGTCACTCGCGCCGCCCGGCCTGCGGCGCCTGCGGGCTGGCCCGGCTGTGCCCGTCCTTCGGGCTCGGCCCCACCGAGCCTGCCGAGGCGGCCCGGCTGGTCCGGGGAACACGCAGCGACGTCGAAACCCTGCGATGACCGAGCTGCCAGCCAACGCCGACGGCGCCTTCGACACCGACGGGACTACCGTCCCCCCGCCCCCGGCCTGGCTGCGCGCTCTGGCGGAGAAGGCCGGGCAGGCCCTCGTGACCAGCCGGACCCATCCGGGTCATGCAGGCGCGGATGCTCGACCGGCCGCCGTACTCATCCTGTTCGGCGATGATGGCCCGGAGGGGCCGGACATCCTCCTGCTCGAACGGGCGGCCGAGCTGCGCAGCCATGCCAGCCAGCCCGCGTTCCCCGGTGGCGCCACCGACGCGACAGACGAGTCGCGGGTGCACACGGCGCTACGCGAAGCCGAGGAGGAGGTAGGGCTCGACCCCGCGGGGGTCGAGGTGCTCGCCGTCGCATCCCCGCTCTACCTGCACGCCAGTCGTTATCTCGTGACCCCGGTGATCGGCTGGTGGCATACTCCGTGCGCGGTCGTACCCGTCGATCCCGCCGAGACGTCGTCGGTCGCCCGGGTGCCACTCGCGGAGCTGGCCGACCCGGCCAACCGGGTCATGCTGCGCCACCGCACCGGCCTCGCCGGACCCGCCTTCCGGGTCCGCGGCATGCTGGTGTGGGGCTTCACCGCGGGCATCCTCGATGTTCTTCTCCGTCTCGGCGAGTGGGAACGGCCGTGGAACGACACCGAGCTCATCGACTACCCGGTCGCGCGGGCCACGACCAGCGGGACCCCGGTCGTGCCCGCACAGACGACCAGCCCACCGGCACCGTCCCACCCACCGGCACCGTCCCACCCACCGGCACCGTCCCACCCACCGGCACCGTCCCACCCACCGCTACAGTCCGGTCCACTGGACAAGTCCCCGCCACTGGACAAGTCCAGCCCGCCGGCGGCACCGGCATCGCCCTGCGACGAGAGGCACAGCTGATGACCAGCACCGCGGACCGTGACCATGCGGGACCGCGACCGTCCATCCACTCCTCCCGGCAGGGGCGGTCACGACGGCCGGATGGTATCCAGCACCCGCCCGCTCGGGTGGCCTGGATGGACCGGACGGGCTGGACCAGGCGGACAACCCGGCTGGGCCGGCTCACGGTAGCCCTCGGGCTGGCACTCGGTCTGTTCCTGGGCGCCGCGGGTTGCGGAGGCTCGGGCAAGGACGGCACGTCGACGGGGCCCTCCCTCACTCCCACCGAGGGAGCGGGCGGCCTGCAGATCTTCGCCGTCACGGGCCTGCCGAACCTGCACTTCTCCGCGATGGAACTGGTGGCCAGGCCGGGGCGGATCCGCGTCGACTTCTCGGTCGCGCCGCAGTCCCCGCCGCACAACTTCGTCATTCCGCGGATTCCCGAGGCACACACGCGCATCGTCTCCGCGGGAGAGTCACAGAGCATCACCTTCTCCGTGACGGAACCGGGTAGCTACCCGGTGGTCTGCACTCTGCATCCCAACATGACAGCCACACTGAAGATCCTCTGAGTCGAACCGACGCCCGCCGTGCTCAACGTCCTGGACATCGTTCTTCTCCTGCTCGTCGTACTCTTCGCGATCTCCGGGTACCGGCAGGGCTTCCTGGTGGGCGCGCTGTCGTTCGTCGGCTTCCTCGGCGGTGGTGTGCTCGGTGCCAAGGTTGCGAAGCCCTTCGCCGAACTGATCGGCCAGGAGAGCCACGGCGCCATGGTCGGTCTCCTGGCCGTGCTCGGTCTCGCCCTGGTCGGGCAGGTCGCGGGCACCGCGATCGGGGTCGCCAGCCGGGACCGGGTGACCTGGCGCCCCGGCAGGGCCGTCGATGCCGCCGCGGGTGCGGTGCTCTCCGGCTTATCGGTGCTTCTTGTCGCCTGGCTGCTGGCGACGGCCGTCGATCGATCGCCCTTCGAGTCCCTCGCCCACTCGGTCCGGGAATCGCGGATCCTCGCCACCGTGGACGCCGGGATGCCCAACGAGGTCCGCAGTGCATTCGCCGACCTGCGCCAACTGGCTGACGACAACGGCTTCCCCGAGGTCTTCGCCGGGCTCGGCGGCGGGCGCATCGTCGCTGCCGATCCGCCCGATCCCGCTTCCACCCGGACTGCCGGGGTCCGCAACGCGGCGGCGAGCATCGTGAAGATCCGTGGCGTCGCCAGCTCCTGCGATAAACGGGTCGAGGGATCCGGGTTCGTCATCGCCCCGCAGCGCGTGATGACCAACGCGCACGTCGTAGCCGGAGTGCACCGTCCGGTGGTCGTGCTGGCCTCGCGCACCCTGCCTGCCGAGGTCGTCCTGTTCGACCCCGACCGGGACGTCGCCGTGCTCCGCGTGCCGGACCTGCAACGGCCGCCGCTGCGGTTCCGGACAAACCCACCGGCCGCGGCCGAAGACGCCGCAGTGATCGCCGGTTATCCCCAGGACGGGCCATACACCACTGTGGCGGCGCGCGTCCGCAACCATCAGACCGCCCAGGCCCCGGACATCTACTCGCACGGCCTCGTCCTGCGCGACATCTACGCGGTCCGTGGACGGGTGTTGCCGGGAAACTCCGGTGGACCCCTGTTGTCCGAAAGCGGAGACGTCCTGGGCGTCGTGTTCGCCGCGGCCGTCAACGACAGCGACACCGGTTACGCCCTGAGCGCCGCCGAAGTGGCCAGGCCTGCCGCCGCCGGGGTGATCGCCACGGCGGAGGTGAGCACTCAGGGGTGCGACTGACCTCCCGTACTCCCGCACCGGTGGCCGGGCGACGCTCAGGGACGAAGCCAGCCGAGCAGTTCGGCGTTGACGAGGTCGGGGGCCTCCTCATGCGGGAAGTGCCCGATCTCACCGAGCAGACGCCAGGTGTAGGGGCCGCTGACGTAACGCCCGGAGCCCTGGGCGGTGGACGGCAGGAAACAACGGTCCATTTCCCCGTGTATCTGCAGGGTCTCCATCCGCAGCGACCGACGGAGGACACTACCGAAACGCGCCCCATCGGGCCGGAATAACGACCGGAAGATCCACCGGTGGTACTCCAGGGAGCTGTGCGCCACCCCGGGAACGCGCATCGCCGATCGATATCGCCGCTCGGCCTCGGCATCCGGATACCCAGGTCCTCCCCAGCCGCGTAGCAGCGTTGCGACGTGGGCGGCGTCCTCGGCCACCAGGACCCGTTCGGGCCGCCACGGCAGCTGAAAACCGAGCATGTACCGGCTGGCGACACCCTGACCACGAGGATCCGCCGCGATCTGGTGCCGCAGCCGCAACGGATGGGGCATGGCCAGGATCGCGAGTCGACGCACCACCATCGGATGACGGACCGCAGTGGTCCAGCCAAGCAGCCCACCCCAGTCGTGGCCCACGACCGCGGCGTCCGGTTCCCCTAATGCTCTGACCAGACCGGCCACGTCATCGGAGAGGGTGAAGGCGTCATAGCCCCGAGGCGGCTTGTCACTCGCTCCGTAGCCGCGCAGGTCCGGCGCGACGACGCGGTAGCCCGCCGCCGCCAGCGCGGTGAGTTGGTGACGCCAGGCCCACCAGAACTGCGGGAAGCCATGCAGCAGCAGGACGAGCGGGCCGCTCCCCAACTCCGCCACGTGCAGCCGGGTACCGTTGGCAGACACGTCACGGTGCCGCCACGGCCCGTCGACCAGGACGGTGGCGGGCTCGGGAACGGTGTCCTCCATCGCCTGCCAGGATGGCAGACCAGCCCCCGGCCCCGGACCGGCGGTGCTCGTGACGAGCCGGTCGTGGGGTCCGCCGCCGGCCCTCGAACGTCCGCCGCCGGCTCCCTCGCCAGACCCTGTGCCGACCGCGCCTGCAGCTTGGGTACCGGCGAACACCGAACAGGACGTCAGTGCCCGCGCTGGCCCGGGTGGGCGGCCGCACCCGCCGACTCGACCGCGTCTCCCGGTCCGACCGGACCCGCTGACCTGGCTGGGGCGGTCGTCGGATTACGTAGCCAGGTGATGTCGTCGCGCACGGTCTGGATGGTCCGCTCGGGCGGGGAGAGCTTGCGCAACCGCGCCATCGCGAACAGGGCCAGCAGCCCCGCGACGACGAGGTAGAGACCGGCCGTCAGCAGATAGGACCAGAAACGCTCGATGCCGGCCCAGGTGAACAGCTCTCCCAGAAAGATCGTGACGGCGATCAGAGCGCAGAACCCGAGGCCGGCCGCCACCGCCAGAAAACCGATTCCGAGCGCAGCCGACACCGCCTGCTGGGCAAGCTCGGCCTTGGCCAGGTTGATCTCCTGACGAACCAACAACGAGACATCGCGAGTGGCCAGAGCCACCAGCTCACCCAGCGTCGGCTCACGGCCGTCCCGAGCCTTCCCGGCTGCGATCGACACTTCTGGTCCTCCCTCTGGCGGCGACCCGCCCGTGCTGGACGGCGGGACAGTTCGCGCTACCGCCCTGATCCGACATGCACCCTGATCCGACATGCACCCTGATCCGACATGCACCCTGATCCGACATGCACCCTGATCCGACAGGGTCCGAACCGGCGGCGGACCGGGAGGCCCCACCGGAGGCCATCCGCCCCGGCCCCCTCCGGTCCATACCGTCAATACCCTCCCGGCCGACCGTCCCCCCATCATGACGCGGTCCGCCGCCCCGGTCCCGCTACGCAGTCTCCCCCGCGCGGAGCCGCCTGGGGGCCCAACGACGCGGCTCAGACCTGTGACTCCTCCTACGGGTCTCACCGTCTTCCCGCTTGGCCCGGCCCGCCTGGCCTGGACGGTCCGACCCCGCACGGCCCAGCCCGCATGGCCCAGCCCGCATGGCGCGGACGGGTAGCGTGCGAGCTGTGAGTCTCCGCCCGTCTGGAACAATCCTCGCCGCCGATCCACTCGCCCGTGTTGCCGCTCTGCCCGGGGTGCGTGAAGCCGCGGACAGCGCCCGATCCGCGGTGGACACGCTTCTGCGCCACCGCGTTCTGCGCCGCCAGAGCGCCGAGGTGACCGCGGAGGCATCGTTGCGGGCCGCCCGCGCCTGCGCCGCCCTCGAGGGATACGAGATCAGCCTGGACGAGTTGCGGGCGCACCTGGCCCGGTCCGGGCCCGAAGGCGTGCTCCCCGGCCCGGAGGAAACGGACGCGTCGAAGGCCGGAGCGGTCACCGACCGCGGTACACGGAACGACGCCGCCATGACCGGATCCGGCCATCCGTTACCTGTCGTCCTCGGCACGGTTCGGCTCTACGCCGAACTGGGCATCCTGGTTCCGGCCTGGGAGCGGGCACCGCGACAGGCCCTGGCCCGCATGCACGTGCTGCTGGGCCGGGGTTTCGTCCCGGACGACGAGCTCGGTCGTCCGCGGGCCGATGCCGGCACCCGGGCGATCCTCGACCCGTTGCGGTTGGGCCCGCCTCCCCACTCGGTGGAGACCTCGGTTCGGCTGGATGGCCTGACCGGACTCCTCGTCGCGCCCACGAGCGCGCCGGCGATCGTGGTGGCCGCCGTGGTGCACGGGGAGCTGCTGGCCCTACGACCGTTCGGCGCCCTCGACGGGGTCATCGCCCGGGCCGCCGCCCGTCTGGTCCTGATCGGCCGGGGCCTCGATCCCAAGGCACTCACGGCGACCGACGTCGGACATCTCGAGATGGGACAGAACCCGGCGAGCATCCTGCGGGTGGACCGCGCGGGGGACGCCCACGCCGGAGAGGCCTACGCCGGAGAGGCCTACGCCGGGGACGCCTACGCCGGGTACCGCGAGGCCGCCGCGGCCTATGTCGGTGGCGGCGCCGACGGCGTGGCCATCTGGGTACGGCACTGCGCGAAGGCCCTGGAACTCGCCGCGCGGGAGTCCCTCGCCGTCTGCGAGGCGCTCGCCCGAACCTGATCCACACTTACGGAGCGATTGACGCACCTGACGGATCCGCTGCAGGGATGGACCACAACGAACCTGCCCGTATGAACCACTCGGTGCGGACCCCTGCGTGGGCTGCCGCCCCCTCCTGCCACGTGGGCGGCAGCCACGCGTTCCCGGCCTGCGGCCTCGGCAGGTCTCGGCAGGTCGAAACCTCCATCAGAACATCTTCAGGCCCTGTGGAGGGCGGTCATCCACAGGGCCTGTCCCGGCGCATGGTGAGACCACGTCTTCCCCGACCCCGATGGGAACGAGGCCGCCATGTCCCCTGCTCCGCCCCTGCTGACCGCCGCGGAGAACCACGGTCCGGTCGTACGCCCGCTCATCGTCACCGCCATTCCCGACCTGCTCGACGATCTGTTGCGGCTTGCGGCGGCCGCCGGTGTGTCGATGACGGTCGCCGCCGAGATGAGCGCGGTGCGCCGCAACTGGACGTCGGCTCCCCTGGTCATCGTCGGAATGGACGAGGTCGAGCCGTGCATCGCGGCCACGCTGCCCGATCGACGGCATGTAGTCCTGGTCGGGGGACACGTCGACGACGGCCGGGTGTGGGACGCCTCCGTGCGCATCGGCGCCGATCACGTGGTCTTCCTTCCCGAAGCCGAGCCCTGGCTGGTCGACCTCCTCAGCGATCTCGACGGCCTCGATCGGCATCGTTCGGTGACGCTGGGCATCATCGGCGGCCGCGGCGGGACGGGAGCCTCCACCTTGGCCGTCTCGCTGGCCCTGGCCGGGCTGAGGCACGACCTGCGCACGATGCTGATCGACGCGGATCCGCACGGTGGCGGGCTCGCCCCCGCCTTCACCCGCCTCGTGCCGTCCATGTCCGGTGCCTTCCCTGGCGGGGAGACCTCCAGTCTGGCGCCGCTGTTTCCCACGCGCCACGACCAGCATGACCAGATGGACGGGAGCGGCCCGGTCGGACCGATCGCCTGGTCCGACCGGCTGCCCCGCCGGGGTGACCTCTCCGTGGTGTCCTGGGATCCCGCCGTCAGCCCAGCCGTTCCCCCGGCGACGATGGCCACCCTGCTCGCGACCGCTCGTTGCACGTCCGACCTGGTGATCCTGGATCTCCCCGGCCGAGGGAATCCGGCGGCCACCGCAGTCGACGCGGGCACCACCGTGGCCCTGCGGACCTGCCAGACGGTGCTGATCGTCACGCCCGCGGACCTGCCGTCGATCGTGGCGGCCGAACGTGTCTGCTCGGCCGCCATCCGCCGGTCCGCCGATGTGCGCGCCGTCGTCCGGCTGCACCCGTCCGACCGCCTCACCCCGGAGGCAATCGCCACGATGCTCGGCGTGCCACTGGCCGGGGTGATCAGCAGCCGACGGCACCGTTCGGTTCCCACTCGCGACCGCTACGGCGGCTCAGCCGACAGGAACACCATCGATCGCCTCAGCGAGGAGCTGCTGACCCGCCTCTGCGTTCTCGGGCCACGGGTGTGGCCCGATCCGGAGGCCTGGTCATGACCGGGCTCGGCGAGCGACGCAGGTCCCCATTCCCCGCCACAGGTCACACGGCCTCACCGGCTGCCCGAGCGGCCGCGAGGCCCGCGGTCTCCACACGATCTTCACCGCCGTCCGCAATTCCATCGGAACCGCTCGAACCGTCAGAACCGCTCGAACCGTCAGAACCGGTGACCGCACCCGCGGAGCCGCCCGGAGCCGGCCCGCTGGATCCCCTCCTCGCTGATCCGCACGTCACCGATGTCCTGGTCAACGGGCCCGGTGAGGTCTGGGTGGAACGCCGGGGCCGGCTCATCCGTACCTCGGTCGCGTTCGCGGACGAGGAAGCGGTGCGGCGCCTGGCCGTTCGTCTCGCCGCGACGGCCGGGCGGCGCCTGGACGCCGCGATGCCCTTCGCTGACGTGCAACTGCGCGACGGAACCCGGTTGCACGCGGTTCTGGCACCGATCGCGGTGCAGGGTACGTGCCTGTCGCTGCGACGGACCCGGCGTCGCCCCTTCACCTTCGACGAACTCGTGCTCGCCGGAACAATGAGCCCGGCGGTGGCGGGCGTGCTGCACGCGGTCCTGAGCGCCCGACTTGCGATCGTGGTGACCGGGGGCACCGGCTCGGGCAAGAGCACACTGCTTGCCGCACTACTGGGAGCGGTGCGCCCCGACGAACGGATCGTGCTGGTGGAGGACACCGCCGAGCTCGTCATGGACCGTCCGGGGATGGTGCGGCTCGAGGCCCGCCCGCCGAACATCGAGGGCGCTGGCGAGGTGACCCAGCGCGATCTGGTCCGCCAGGCGCTGCGCATGCGCCCGGATCGGCTGGTGCTCGGCGAGGTCCGCGGCCCCGAGGTGCTCGATCTCCTCGTCGCCCTCAACACCGGTCACGAGGGCGGGCTGAGCACCGTGCACGCCAACGACACCAGTGCGCTGCCCACCCGCCTGGAGGCTCTCGCCGCCCTTGCCGGGCTGTCCCGCCCCGCGGTCCACAGCCATATCGCGGCAGCGCTCCACACCGCCGTTCATCTTTGCCGGGAGGCCGACGGCCGCCGTCGGGTCTGCGCGATCGGGGTGTTCCGCCAGACGGACAGCGGACTGGTTCAGGTCGTGCCGGCCCTGGTCGTTCCTGCCGCACCTTCCCGGAACGGGCCAGCCCTGCGCGCCTGCGACCCGACGCCGGCGGAGGGCCTGCCGATCCTGCGTGACCTGCTGGACGTGCGCGGTGTCTCGCTTCCAGCCCTGGTTGACGCCGGGTCGCAGGTGCGGAGGCGAGCATGACCGTACTCGAGCGCGTGGGGACCGTCCCGGCAACCATCGCAGTCACCCGGCCGAGGACCGGAACCATGATCGGTTCAGGAATCGGCCTGGTCCTCGGTGCCGTCCTGCTCACGCTGACCTCCGGACCGGTGGCTGCGGGCGTCATGGCCGTGCTGCTCTGCTGTCTCGCCCGGGCGCGACGGCGGTCACTGGAGCGGCGCAGGCAGGTGGCGGTCCGCCAGTCCGCGGAAGACCTCCTCGCCGCGTTCGCGGCCGAGCTCGACGCCGGCGCACCCCAGCTCGAGGCCCTACGCCGGGCGGCGGGCGGCATCGACGAACTCGTTGCGGCACCGGCGGGACGATCGGCGTGGCTGCCCATCGACCAGCTCGGTGCCGCGCTCGACCGGACGGAGGAGCCCGGTGCGTTGTTGTGCCGCAGTGAGGCGTCATCACTGCGGCAGCTCGGAGTCGCCTACCAGGTCTGCGCGGCCGTCGGCGCAAGGCTGGCGCCCGTCGCGACGATGCTCGCGGCGGTCGCCCGCGCCGACGCGGTGCGGGCGGGCGAGCTGACCTCGGCACTGGCCGGGCCCCGGTCATCCGGACGGCTGGTGGCCTCGCTTCCGCTGGCCGGAATCGTCCTGGGGTCGCTCGCGGGAGCAGCGCCGATTGCGGTGCTGCTGGGCACGCCGGCGGGGATCGGATGCCTGCTCGTGGGCGGGCTCGCCGACCTGGTCGGAGTCCGCTGGCTTCGCCGCTTGGCGGACGGCGTGGAGCGACGGGGAGAGCCGGTGGCCGTGGATGCAACGGGCCTCGCGCCCCCGACCTCCGCCGTGGCGGGGCACAACCGGTTCCTCGCCGACTTTCCCCTGGCCCTGGACCTGATCGCGGCGTGTCTACGCAGCGGGGAAACCATTATGTCGGCGGCGCGGGCCGTCGGCGCCGCCACCGGTGGCGTGTTGGGCGCGGAACTGTGCTCCGTGGGCGATGCACTCGCGGCGGGCGCCACGGTGGGCGCCGCATGCGAGCGACTGGTGGCCGCGAGTCATGCTCCCCGACTCACCGACCGGTTGCCCGGATGGGCTCGCCGCGGCCGCGTGACGCCGCCGTCCCGGCGGGCCAGGATGGTGCGGGCAGCGATCATGGCGCTCGATCGCGCGGAGATGTCCGGGGCGAAGCTCGCCGCCACTCTCACCCGACTGGCCGATCGTGCCAGGGACGAAGCCCACGCGGAGAGCATCGCCGCGGCTCGTCGGGCAGGTGTCCTGGCGGTCGCGCCCCTGGGCCTGTGCTTCCTTCCCGCCTTTCTCCTGCTCGGAGTGGTCCCCATGGTCCTCGGATCCGTCCCCGCGCTGTTGCCGGCCTGAAGTCCCGATCATCCAGCTGCCACCGCGGCGCCAAGCGCCCAGGTCTGACCCATCGCTCGATCCCGATCCTCCCCCGTCCCGGAGGTAGTTCTCATGTTCCTGGCAGCCCGCTCCTCGTGCCGACGCCTGTCGCGATGGCCGGTGTCCCGGCGGCTTCTCAGCGTGTGGCGCCCGGCCGTCCAGGCCCGCGACCACGGCATGTCCACCGCCGAGTACGCGGTCGGCACGCTTGCGGCCGTGGCGTTCGCCGGCGTCCTCTACGCGGTGGTATCGAGCTCCGCGACCCGGTCGCTGGTCTCCTCGGTGGTGCAGCGCGCGCTGACCGTGGCGTTCTGAGCGCGGCCGTGATGCCTGTGCGCTCCTCCCAGCGGCCGCCGCGGCCGGTGACCCACCGACGTGGGAGATCCGTCCGCGGGTCGGACCGCGGCCAGGCCACCGCCGAGCTCGCGATTGGCCTGCCCTCACTGTTCGTCGTCTTCTTCCTGGCTGCCTGGATGCTCGGTGCCGTCGCGGCCCAGACCCGATGCGCCGACGCGGCACGCATCGGCGCCCGCCTGGCCGCCAGGGGGGAGCCGGATTCGGCCGTGCACACCATGGTGATCCAGGCGGCACCCGTCGGCTCCACCGTGACGCTGCACCGCGGCGCGGGTCGGCTCGAGGTACAGGTGTCGGTGCACGTCGGTGGCATCGGCGTCAGCCGGCTGGTTCCCGGCATCGAGGTGGCGGCGCGGGCCGTCACCCCCGTCGAGGCGACGGTCGATCTTCCGTCCGATGCCCCCACCGGATGCCCGGCCCGGATGGTGCCGTGAGCGGGGCGCGCCGGCTGAGGACGCTGCCGACCGTCAAGCCGGGGGTAGCGCCGTCCGTCGCGGCCCCCGATGCGGGGTCCGCGACGGTATGGCTGCTGGCCGTCCTGTTCGCGCTGCTCTCGCTGGTGAGCGTCGCGTTCACCGTGACGGTGATCAGCGCGGTCCGGCAGCGGGCCGCTGGAGCGGCGGATCTCGCCGCCCTCGCGGCCGCTGCGATGCCGCCCGCCGACCAGCGGACGGTGTGCGCGCGGGCCGACGAGGTCAGCGCAGCCAACGGGGCGCGGCTGGCAGCCTGCCGGGTCGACGGCAACGCCGTCGAGGTGACGGTCCTCGCGCGCCTACCGGCGGTACTCGGCCCGCTCCCGGAGCTGTCCGCCCGCGCCCGTGCCGGGCCGTGGGGAGGAGCGGAGGGTGTCTACTTCCCGGTCGGCGTGGACGACCCGGTTCCGGAACGGACGCCCTCGCGAGGTTGGGCGGCGCCGCTCGCCGCATCACCGCCACTGTCACGGCGCCGCAGATCAGCGACGCGGGCGACGATCCGGTCGCCCCGGTGGGGATGGGTGATGATCTGGCCCGAGGACGCCGCGGTGGGGACGGCCGCGGGCATCGGAGCGGCCGCCGGGCGCGCCTCGGGCGGGGCCGTCCGGGTTCGCGCCCCGCCGGTGGCGGCTTCGACGGACCGGGGGCCGCCGGTGGCGGGCGCGGGCGGAGCGGCCGGCGCGGCCGGCGCGGAACGCACCAGCGCCTCCATCTCCCGGGCGCGCTGGCGTTCCATCCGGTGGCGGCGGCGATCCCGCGCGAGGCCCTGCAGGAAGAGCTGCACGCCGGCCGCTACCAGCACTCCCGTGGCCAGGCCGAGGACGAACAGGCCCCAGGTGTCGAACGAGAGTATCTGTCCCATGATCAGGACTTCGGTGTGACCGCTGTTCTCCAACACGAGATCCGCGGTGAGAACTCCAGCCACCAGCAACAGCACGACACCGACGGTTACCACCGAGACCTCCAGAACCATGGACGTTGGTATAAACGACGGAGAAAAGCCGATCTGGTCGACATACCCGGGTCCGGTCGCGGGGGAACCACGCCGCGGCGAAGTGGTCACGGGGCTAGCCGATCATGGCGGTCACCGCGGCGAGGAGCCGCCAGGCAGCCGCCTTGTCGAGCGGCTCATTGCCATTTCCGCATTTGGGCGACTGGACGCACGACGGGCAGCCCGCCGGGCACTCACACGCTTCGATCGCGTCCCGGGTCGCAGCCAGCCAGGCACCGATTCGGAGGAATCCCCGTTCAGCGAAACCCGCCCCGCCGGCGTGTCCGTCGTAGACGAAGACGCTGGTGCGTTCGGTGTCCGGATGGAGCGCGGTCGAGACACCGCCGATATCCCAACGGTCACAGGTCGCGAACAGCGGGAGCAGACCGATCGCCGCGTGTTCGGCGGCGTGGACGGCACCGGGGACATCCGCAGGCTCGATCGCGGCTCGGGCAAGCAGGTCGTCGGACAGCGTGTACCAGACGGCCCGGGTCCGCAGCTGACGCGGCGGCAGATCGAGAGGCTCCTGCCCGAGTACCTCGCCCGTCGCGATCAGCCGCCGCTGGTATCCGACGACCTGGCTGGTGACCTCGACCACGCCGAGGTGCACCTCCACGTCGGGCAGCACCCGGGATCGCGACGACTCCACCACCCTGATGTCGGTGTGGTCACGCGCGGTGGTCGTCCATTCCGGCGCCGACTCGCATACGAACGCGACGGATTCCTCGAGGTCGAGGTCCTCGACCACGAAGCTCGATCCCTGGTGGAGATAGACCGCGCCAGCGTGCACCGTCGTGTGCGAGGTCGCGGCGTCCACGGTGCCCAGAAGCCGACCGGTCCGCGCTTCGACGATGCGAACCGGTGGTCCTCCCGCCCCTCGGATGTCCACATCCGGCCGGGCCCGTTGCGTCCAGAACCAGCCCGTGGGCCGGCGGCGCAGCCGGCCTCGGCGAACCAGGTCGTTGACGGCGAACGCAGCGGTCGGTCCGAACAACGCCAGATCCGCCTCGGTCAGCGCCAGCTCGGCCGCGGCGCACTCCAGGTGCGGAGCGAGCACGTAGGGATTGTCGGGGTCGAAGACGCTGGCCTCCACCGGCCGTCCGAAGACGGCTTCGGGATGATGCACCAGGTAGGTGTCAAGCGGATCGTCCCGGGCGACCAGCACGGCCAGCGATCGCCGGCCATCCCGCCCGGCGCGTCCGGCCTGCTGCCAGAGCGAGGCGAGCGTGCCGGGAAAACCGGCGGTGACGGTGGCGTCCAGCCCGCTGATGTCCACCCCGAGCTCGAGTGCCGACGTCGCGGCCGCCCCGAGCAGGGCGCCCGAGCGGAGATCCTCCTCCAGGGCCCGTCGCTCCTCCGGCAGGTAGCCGGCCCGATACGCCGCCACCCGGTCGGCGAGGTCTGCGGCGATCCGACCGAGTTCGCGGCGGGCGGTCACCGCCACCACCTCGGCGGCCCGTCGCGAGCGGACAAAGACCAGGGTGCGCACACCGTCCGCGACGAGGTCCGTCAGCAGGTCCGCGGACTCGGCGGTCACCGACCGGCGGACGGGGGCGCCGTTCTCGCCCGGGCCGGGCGCGGAGGTCGGGTCCTCCCGGTCCGGCGAGCTCTGCCCGGTCGTGAGCAGCGGAGGTTCGTAGAGCACGAAGTCCAGTGGCCCCCGCGGAGATCCGTCAACGTCGACCACCTCGACCTCCACGCCGGTGAGCCGTGCGGCCGAGACCCCGGGATCGGCGACGGTCGCGGACGCGAGCAGGAACACCGGATCGGTCCCGTAGCGCGCGCAGATCCGCCGCAGCCGGCGGATCACCGCGGCCACGTGTGCGCCGAACACCCCTCGGTAGCCGTGGCACTCGTCGACGACGACGTAACGCAGGCCGCGCAGGAACTGGGTCCACCGCCGGTGGAAGGGCAGGATGCCACGGTGGAGCATGTCGGGGTTGGTCAGGACCAGGCCGGCATGCGCCCGGACCCAGTCCCGTTCGGCCGCCGGCGTGTCCCCGTCGAACGCGGCGGCCCGGATACCGGTGAGCCGCAGCGACCGCACGGCTCTGAGCTGGTCGTGGGCCAGCGCCTTCGTGGGCGCCAGGTAGAGTGCCCGGGCACCGGGCTCGGCGAGCAGCCGGGACAGCACCGGCATCAGATAGCCAAGCGACTTACCCGAGGCCGTGCCGGTCGCCAGCACCACGCTGCGCCCGGCGTATGCGGCCTCGGCGGCAGCCGCCTGGTGGCTCCAGGGGCTCGCGATCCCGGCGGCCGTCCACCGTCCCCGCAGGACCGGATCGATCCAGTCCGGCCATGGCGCCGGGCAGCCGTCCCGAGCCGGGACACGCTCGATGTGCGTCATGCACCGCGCTCGTCGCACGTCGCGGCGCAGCCCGGCAAGGACCGTGTCCGCGCCGTCGACATCCACCGGCGAGCCCACGACGATCGAGGATATGCGTCTCGACGCGGTCACGGCGCCCCTCAGCCGGACGAACCCCCCGAACATCGCCCTCTCGGGCCCCCGGGCCCCCGGGCCGGGGATCATCTCGGCGTGGCTACGGACAGCGAGGCCGATGACAAGACGACAGGCGGACCACGGAGTGTCCCCGCGGGACCAGCTGCGCCGAAACCGCCGATGCAGTCGGTCGACCCCCACACGAGCGCCAAGATCGGGGATACATTTCATCAGACGTCATCAGCCGGCGATGCCGCAACACCGGACCCGCGATCTGTGTCGCGGCACACCGGATTGATCCTCCTCGTGGGAGGGTAATGGCGCCGTGATGTCGGTCGCCCGAAGCACGGGACGGCCGGAGGCACACAAGGAGGATCCGTGGACCTGTCCCTCACGACACGCCAGGAAGGCAACCACACGGTCGTGGTGGTGGGCGGCGAGATCGACGTCTACACCGCGCCGAAGCTTCGCGAGCAGCTCATCGATCTCGTGTCCGGGGGGTCATACCACCTCGTCGTCGACATGGAAGGCGTCGAGTTCCTCGATTCGACGGGCCTCGGGGTCCTCGTCGGCGGGCTCAAGCGGGTGCGTGCGCACGAGGGTTCGCTGCGTCTGGTCTGCACTCAGGAGCGCATCCTGAAGATTTTCCGGATCACCGGCCTGACCAAGGTCTTCCCCATCCACTCCTCCATCGAGGAAGCCCTTGCCGCCAGCGACTGAGCCGGACATCACTCTTTCGCGAAAGGCAGGCCCGCCGTATGCCCACCGTTGAGCTGCGGTTCGCTGCACTGAACGGGCACGTTCGTACCGCCAGGATGATCGCGACGGCGGTCAGCCGGCGCGCGGGAGTTCCGGTCAGCGCGGCCGACGAGATCAAACTTGCGGTGACGGAGGCATGCACCCGAGCGGTGCGCGTCAACCGCAGGCATGCGCCGCAGGCCCCGGTGCATGTCGCGCTCACCGATGGCGCCGATTCCTTCACCATCACGGTGGCCGACTGCGGCCGGACCGGAGACGAGGTCGCCCCCGGTCCGGACGGTGGCCTCGTCACCGCGACCACCCTGCTCGAACTCGGATCCGAGTCGACTCAGCCGCCGGGTTGGGCGGAACCGGCGGACGACGATCCCTCGGCGGACAACTCTGGTTTCCCACCGGGGCTCGGACTCGCCCTCATCGAGGGACTCGTCGACGAGATCGAGATCAGGCGTGGCCCCGACGGCGTGGGTACGGTTGTCGCGATGACCTGGCACACCGGCGCCACATCGGACCCCTGCGAATCCGCGGTGTAGGACCTCTCCGGTCTCCCTGCCTGGGCCCGGCGACTGTTCCAGCCTCCGACCGTGCCGCCATGTGCCCCGCGCCAGGTTCCGAAGGTGGGGCACATGGAACCTGACATGGAGGTGGAGCCACGGCGCCAGTCTGCCATGTCAGTAACAGCACGAGCGATCTTTTTATGCCGAATATTCCTGAATCGATCCGTTTCCGGATTATCGCCGGGGCGGTGAGAGGTACCCGAGAGCACGCGACCCGGGCCGCCGCTGCTGAAAAACGAGCGCACGTCACAGACGTGTGGATAGACTCCGCCGCATCTCATGGACGGCTGATCCAACCATCCGTGATTCCCTTGGTGCTCCCCGTGAGACCGGTCAGATGCTTGGAAATGGGAAGAACCGACCGATCTCGCCCAAAGCGCCGCCGGATGCGGCGCGTGGCCGTGACCGTCTCGATGCCGTGGCGACCGCCGAAAGGGCGCCCGAGAGCACCGGCACCCTCACGGAGGGCGCACAGAGCAGACCGGGAGGAGCCATGTCCTCGATCCAAGCCCTACAGGCCGAGGGCTCTGGAATTGACCTTAGCGGCAGAGCCCTCGGCCTGGTCGCCGGTGTGGCGATAGTCGCAGCCCTCGCATTGCTTGTTGCCGGTTATCTGGTTCGTGAGGTATTGGCGGCGAGTCCAGGCACCCCGAGGATGGTGGAGGTCGGCCGGGCGGTCCAGGAGGGCGCCGCCGCCTATCTCAGACGGCAGTTCACCACACTCGCGGGATTCGTCGTCGTCATCCCCTTCGTACTGCTGCTCCTGCCAGCCGAGAACACTGGAGCGAAGATCGGTCGGTCGATCTTCTTCGTGGTCGGTGCGATCTTCTCCGCGTTGGTCGGATTCGTCGGGATGTCGCTGGCGACCCGGGCCAACACCCGCACTGCCGCCGCCGCCATGACCCGAGGGGAACGAGCCGCCGTCCGCATCGCCTTCCGCACCGGGGGGGTGGTGGGGATGTTCACCGTCGGTCTCGGACTCCTGGGGGCGGCGGCCGTGGTCCTCGTCTTCCGGGACACCGCCCCCCAGGTCCTGGAGGGATTCGGATTCGGCGCCGCTCTGCTCGCGATGTTCATGCGAGTAGGCGGAGGGATCTTCACCAAGGCCGCCGATGTCGGGGCGGACCTGGTCGGCAAGGTGGAACAGGGGATTCCCGAGGATGATCCCCGCAACGCCGCGACGATCGCCGACAACGTCGGCGACAACGTCGGCGACTGCGCCGGCATGGCCGCCGACCTGTTCGAATCCTATGCGGTGACGCTCGTCGCGGCGCTGATTCTCGGGGTCGAGGCGTTCGGCGAACGCGGCCTGGTGTTCCCCCTGCTCATCCCGGCGGTCGGGGTTGTGACCGCGGTCATCGGAATCTTCGCGGTGTCGCCGCGGGCCGGTGACCGCACCGGAATGTCCGCCATCAACCGGGGTTTCTTCATCTCCGCGGTGGTGTCCGCGATCGGCGTCGTCGCCGTCTCACTGCTCTACCTCCCGACGAGCTTCGCCGATTTCCCCGGGATGCAGGGAAGCACCCAGTCCGGTAATCCACGAGTGATCGCGATCGGCGCGGTCCTGATCGGGATCGTGCTCGCCGCCGCCATTCAGCTGCTAACCGGGTATTTCACCGAGACCGGCCGCCGGCCGGTGCGGGACATCGCAAAGGCGTCGCTCACCGGACCAGCCACCAACATCCTCGCCGGAATCGGGGTGGGTCTGGAGTCGGCGGTCTATTCTTCGCTGCTCATCGGTGCCGCGATCTTTGGCGCCTACCTGCTCGGCTCCGGCAGCGTCACGATCGCGCTGTTCGCGGTGGCGCTGGCGGGGACCGGTCTGCTGACGACGGTGGGTGTCATCGTCTCGATGGACACCTTCGGGCCGGTGAGCGATAACGCACAGGGCATCGCCGAGATGTCCGGCGACATGGACGAGGCGGGTGCGGCCATCCTCACCTCGCTCGACGCCGTCGGCAACACCACCAAGGCGATCACGAAGGGCATCGCGATCGCCACCGCGGTGCTCGCCGCCTCGGCGCTGTTCGGCTCGTTCACCGACACCGTCACGACGGCTCTCCGCGACGCCGGAGCGCTGCCCGAGGCGGGTCGGGGCATCGTTGGCGGCCTGAACATCGCCTACCCCGACGCGCTGGTCGGGCTCACCATAGGTGCGTCCGTGGTCTTCCTGTTCTCCGGGCTCGCGATCAATGCGGTGGGCCGCGCGGCCGGGCGGGTCGTCCTGGAGGTACGCAACCAGTTCCGGTCCAGGCCTGGAATCATGACCGGCGACGAGAAGCCGGATTACAGTGCGGTCGTCGACATCTGCACCCGCGATTCGCTCCGCGAACTGATTACACCGGGAACGCTGGCGGTTCTCGCCCCAATCGCGGTCGGTTTCGGCCTGGGATACCCGCCACTCGGTGCGTTCCTCGGCGGCGCCATCGCCGGCGGCGTGCTGATGGCCGTGTTCCTCGCGAACTCCGGCGGGGCCTGGGATAACGCGAAGAAGATGGTCGAGGACGGCCACCACGGCGGAAAAGGCTCGGAGGTCCACGCGGCCACGGTGATCGGCGATACCGTGGGAGATCCATTCAAGGACACCGCCGGCCCTTCGATCAACCCGCTGCTCAAGGTGATGAATCTGGTCAGCCTGCTGATCGCTCCGACGGTCGTAAAGTACTCGGTGGGCGCGGACGAGAACACGGGGCTGCGCATCGGTGTCGCCCTCGCCGCCCTCGCCGCCATCGCAGCCGTGATCATCATCTCCAGACGACGGAGCTCAATGATCAACGATGTGCCCGATATGACACAACCGACACCGGCTCCCAGCGAGAAGATCAACGCCTGACCCACATCGCTCCGCCACCGCCGACCCCCGCGGCTCGCACGAGGCCACGCGGGTCGGCGGCGCTGTTTCACACCGATGGAACCTCGAGAACCGATGGAACCTCGGAATCGGGATCGGGTACCGCCCGTGGGCCGGGTGATGCGCCAGCGGACCATCCGCGCCACCCACGTCGGATCGGGGAAGCAGTGGGTGAGCGTCGGGCTACGGTCGCCATACCCGGACGGGAGGATCCGCGAGACGGAATGGCGGCGTACGGTGCTGCGAGGCACCGCTCTCACTCCGACGGCCGCCGCCCGCACGACCACCGTCCGCCGGACACCCGCGCCGCCCCCGCCAGATCCAGTAACGCGCTCCGCCTCCGCAACATCCGCCATGTTCGAGACCTACGCTCCGTAGAAGCAACCTACGCTTTCGCCCCACAGAGCACTAAAACGAGCACGTCGCACCGAGGAGAGAAGTGCCAGCGCGCACGAAGACGACGACACGGGCGACCGCGCGGTCATCCGCACCGGTCGCCGAGCCCACCGAGGCCGGGCTCCCGCCGGAGACCGGCTCGAGCGAGGCATCGGCCGACGTACCCGCCGGCGCCACCAGCCGGACGGCGAACGGGCGAACGGAGGCTGGCCATTCGGCGAACGGCTCAGGCGGAGCCACCGGCGCCCACGGCAGCCGCGCCACCGGCTCCGGCCCGGGCAACCGCCTGGTGATCGTGGAATCGCCGGCGAAGGCGAAGACGATCGCCGGCTATCTCGGTCCGGGGTGGCAGGTCGAATCCAGTATCGGGCACATCCGTGACCTCCCGCGCAGTGCCGCCGATGTCCCGGCCGCGCACAAGGGCAAGCCGTGGGCTCGGCTCGGCGTCGACGTCGACAACGACTTCGAACCGCTCTACATCGTGACGCCGGACAAGAAACCGCAGGTCAGCAAGCTCAAGGCGCTCGTGAAAGACGCCAGCGAGCTCTACCTCGCGACGGACGAGGACCGCGAGGGCGAGGCCATCGCCTGGCATCTGCTCCAGACACTGAAGCCGACGGTGCCGGTCAAGCGGATGGTGTTCCACGAGATCACCCCCCAGGCGATCCAGCGGGCCGTCGACAATCCGCGCGATATCGACAAGAACCTGGTCAACGCTCAGGAAACGCGTCGCATCCTGGACCGTCTCTACGGCTACGAGGTCTCTCCCGTGCTGTGGAAGAAGGTCATGCCGAGGCTGTCGGCGGGCCGGGTCCAGAGCGTGGCGACCCGCATCCTGGTGGAGCGGGAACGTGCCCGGATGCGGTTCCACTCGGCGGAGTACTGGAACATCGAGGGCCTGTTCGGGGCGACCGTCGCCCGCCAGGCGTGGTCGGGCGCGGACGGCACACCGGGATCCGGGCCGGATGGACCCGGCGCCGGGTCCATCCGCGGCGACGGGGTCGAGAAGACCCCGCTCCCGGCAACCCTGATCGCCCTGAACGGCAACCGGATCGCGACGGGTCGTGACTTCTCCCCGACGGGGCAGCTCGTCTCCTCCGGGGTGACGCGGCTGGACGAGGCCACCGCCCGGTCGCTGGCCGAGCGGCTCGCCGACGCCGCATTCACGGTGCGCTCGGTGGAGACCAAGCCCTACCGCCGTTCGCCGTACCCACCGTTCATGACCTCGACGTTGCAGCAGGAGGCCGGCCGCAAACTGCGCTTCTCCAGCCAGCGCACGATGCAGGTGGCGCAGCGGCTGTACGAGAACGGCTACATCACCTACATGCGGACGGACTCGACGAACCTGTCCAAGACCGCCCTGACCGCGGCCCGCGCGCAGGCGGCGAGCCTGTACGGGCCGGAGTACGTGCCGGCACGCCCCCGCACGTACGCCAAGAAGGTCAAGAACGCGCAGGAGGCCCACGAGGCCATCCGACCCGCCGGGGACCACTTCCGGACCCCGGGTGAGGTTCGTGGCGAGCTCGACGTCGACTCCTACCGGCTCTACGAGCTGATCTGGCAGCGGACGGTGGCCAGCCAGATGGCGGACGCCCGCGGCACGAGCGCCACGATCCGGCTCGGCGCGACCTCGTCCGCTGGGGAGGACGCCGAGTTCTCGGCATCGGGGAAGGTCATCACCTTTCCCGGTTTCCTGCGCGCCTACGTCGAGGGCGCCGACGATCCAGACGCGGAACTGGAGGACCGGGAGCGGCGGCTGCCGGACGTACGGCAGGGCGACCCACTGACCACCCGCTCGCTGACCCCCCGCGGGCACACCACCAGTCCGCCGGCGCGCTTCACCGAGGCCAGCCTGGTCAAGACGCTCGAGGAGCTCGGGATCGGTCGGCCGTCCACCTACGCCTCGATCATCGGCACCATCCAGGACCGCGGCTACGTGTGGAAGAAGGGCTCGGCCCTGGTGCCGAGCTTCGTCGCGTTCGCCGTCGTCGGCCTGTTGGAGGACCACTTCACCCGGCTGGTCGACTACCGGTTCACCGCGACGATGGAGGACGACCTCGACGACATCGCCGCCGGCACGGCCGCCTCGACCGACTGGCTGACCCGCTTCTACTTCGGAACCGGCGACGGCACCGACCCGGCCGCCGACGGACTGAAGCACCTGGTCAATGAGCGGCTCGGAGAGATCGACGCCCGCGAGGTGAACTCGATCCCCCTCGGCGAGACCGACGACGGCACCCTGCTGGTCGTCCGGGTGGGCCGCTACGGCCCCTACGTCCAGCACGGGGAGCGCCGTGCCAGCGTGCCGGACGATCTCGCACCGGACGAACTCACCGTCGACAAAGCGCTGGGGCTGCTGGCCGCGCCCAGTGGCGACCGGATGCTGGGAATCGACCCGGCGTCGGGGGCGACCATCACGGCGAAGGCGGGTCGCTTCGGCCCCTACGTCACCACCGACACTGACCCGCCGCGCACGTCCAGTCTGCTGCGTGGCATGTCGTTGGAGACGCTGACCCTCGACGACGCCGTGCGGTTGCTCACCCTTCCGCGCATTCTGGGTGCGGGGGATGACGGGGAGGAGGTCACCGCCCAGAATGGCCGCTATGGCCCATACGTGAAGAAGGGTGCCGAAAGTCGGTCGTTGGAATCTGAGGATCAGTTGTTCACCGTGACCCTGGACGAGGCCTTGGCGCTGCTCTCCCAGCCCAAGGCCCGCGGTCGGCGCCAGGCCGCGCAGAGCCCGCCGCTGCGCGAGCTCGGGACCGACCCGGCCAGCGGCAAACCGATGGTGGTGCGGGAGGGCCGGTTCGGCCCCTACGTCACCGACGGTGAGACCAACGCCAGTCTGCGCAAGGGCGACACGGTCGAAACGATCACCGATGAGCGTGCCGCGGAGCTGCTGGCAGACCGTCGGGCCCGCGGACCGGCCACCGCGAAGCGTCCTGCCCGGGGCACCGCGAAAGCCGGCACCGCCAAGACCGGCCCGAAAACCACCAAGGCCAAGCCGGATACGGCGAAGTCCGGCACCGCGAAGTCCGGCACCGCGAAGACCGGCACCGCGAAGACCGGCACCGCGAAGACCGGCACCGCCAGGTCCAAGACCGCCCGGACGGTGACGGACGACGGCGGCGGCTCCGATGGCTCCGATGACTCCGGTAGCTCGTCGTCCAGTGGCACCCGCCGGACGGACTGATGGCGCTGCCGATCGGTAGGAGCCCTGGAGAACCTGGAGAAGCGGACGCGCCCCGGGTGGTTTCCGAGGTTACGGCGTTCACCATCGGCGACACGGAGACCACATCTGGTAACGCAGAGTCGTCCAATGTGACCGGCAGGTCCACCACCCCGGTCGAGACGTCCGGAGGAGACCCTGTGGCCACCGACCATGCAGCCGGATCTCGGGACGCCGGGCGGCGCCCACCCTGGCCCGTCCGGCGACCGCGGGTCCGCCGCTCGCCGAGCAGGCATCCGGTGACGACGGTTCCCTCGCCGCCAATGCCGTCCACCATCGCCGCCGGAGGCGACAGCGACATCCGGGCCGTCCTGCGGATCCCCGCGTTCCGCCGGATGTGGATTCAGCTCAGCCTGTCCAGCCTGGGTGACTGGATGGGTCTGCTGGCAACCACCGCACTGGTGACCCAGCTCCAGGAGAGCTTCTCCGGGCAGGCGTACGCCATCGGCTCGCTGCTGATCGTCCGGTTGATGCCGGCCCTGATCCTGGGCCCACTCGCCGGTGCCCTCGCCGACAGGCTGGACCGCCGGCTGACCATGGTCGTGACGGACGTCATGCGGTTCGGGCTGTTCATGTCGATCCCGATCATCGGGACGCTCAAGTGGCTGCTCATCGCATCGTTCCTGGTGGAGGCGGTCACCCTGGTGTGGGCGCCGGCGAAGGACGCGAGCGTCCCGCACCTGGTGCCCAAGGAGCGGCTCGCGGCCGCCAACACCCTCAGCCTGATCATGACCTACGGCACGGCCCCGATCGCCGCGACGATCTTCACGATGCTTGCGACGATCTCACGGACGCTCGGCTCCAGCGTGTCGTTCTTCCATGACTCCTCGGTCGACCTCGCGTTGTACTTCAACGCGGCGACGTTCCTCGGCTCGGCAATCGTGATCTGGGGACTGAAGGGCATCGGACGGGCCGCGCGGCCGGAGACCGGCCCCGAGCCCGGGTTCTTGGCCTCCATCACCGAGGGATGGCGCTACGTCGGCCAGGACAAACTGGTCCGCGGACTCGTCGTGGGCATCCTGGGCGGGTTCGCCGGCGCCGGCTGCGTCATCGCCCTCGGCCGGCTCTACGTCGAGATCCTGGGCGGCGGCGACTCCGCGTACGGGGTGCTCTTCGGCGCGGTGTTCGTCGGCCTCGCCGCCGGCATGGCCGCCGGTCCCAAGCTGCTCGGCGACTACAGTCGGACCCGCCTGTTCGGCGTCTGCGTGACCGGGGCGGGTATCACCCTGGTGATCGTCGCGATCATCCCGAACCTGGTCATCGCCTGCATCCTCGTGGTCGCGGTGGGGGCGTTCGCCGGCGTGGCCTGGGTGACCGGATACACCCTGCTCCAGGCCGAGGTCTCCGACGAGCTGCGGGGGCGCACCTTCGCCCTGGTGCAGTCGCTGGTCCGCATCGACCTGCTGCTCGTGCTCGCCGCCGCGCCCGGCCTGGTTGGCCTCATCGGCTCGCACAGGATCCATCTGTGGGGCGACATCAACGTCCGCGCGGACGGCGTCACCGCGGTCCTGCTCGCCGGCGGTCTGCTCGCCGTCGCGGTCGGCCTGTTCTCCTATCGGCAGATGGACGACCCGACCGGAGCCGCGGTCTGGCCCGAGCTGTGGAACGCGCTGCGCGGCCGGCGGCCGGCGGCCACACGTCCCCGCCGCACCGGCCTGTTCATCGCGATCGAGGGCATCGATGGCGCCGGCAAGAGCACACAGGTGGAGCTGCTACGAACGTGGCTCGCCTCCTCCGGCCGGGAGGTGGTGGTGACCTCCGAATCCGGCGGCACCGCACTGGGAACGGGCCTGCGAGAACTGCTCCTCGACCCGACGGTACGGCTGCACCCCCGGACCGAGGCGCTGCTGACCGCGGCGGACCGCGCCGAACACGTCGCGCAGGTGATCGAACCCGCGCTGGCCCGGGGAGCGATCGTCATCACCGATCGTTACGTCGACTCGTTCATCGCCTTCCAGAGCGTGAGCCAGGCCCTCAGCACCGACGAGCTGTCCGTCCTCACCCAGTGGGCGACGCACGCGCTGCTTCCCGACGTCACGGTCCTGTTGGATCTGCCGGCCGAGATCGTCCTGCGCCGCGCGCGGATGACCGCGTATCCTGATCCGCCGCCGGGGCCGCCGGGGCCGCCGGACGGCCCGGCCGAGGCGGACGACGCCGGGAAGTTGACCTTCCAGGGCCGGGTACGCGACACGTTCCGTCGGCTGGCGCAGAAGGAGCCCGATCGTTACCTTCCGCTAGACGCGACGCGGTCACCGGAGGAGATCCACGCCGAGATCCGCTCGTTCATGGCCAGCCGCATCGATCGGCCAGCCGTCCTGCTCGGTGTGCTCTGACCGACGCGCTCCGGACCGGCGTGGCTCGGGGATGATGGCCCGGTGACGGTCTGGGAGACGCTTGTCGGGCAGGACGCGGTGGTCGCGGCGCTGAGCGCCGCGGCGTCCGCCGCGAGTGCCGGGCTCGCGAGTGGAGGCGGCGCGCCGGCTGCCGCCCGTGCCGGGATGACGCACTCGTGGCTGTTCACCGGACCCGCCGGGGCAGGTCACCAGGACGCGGCGCGCGCCTTCGCCGCAAGCCTCACCTGCGAGAACGAGCCGCCGGGCTGCGGCGAGTGCACCGGCTGCCACACCGTGCTCACCGACACGGCCACCGATCTGCGAACCGTGCAACCGGAGGGGCTCTCGCTCGGTGTGAAGGACGTGCGCGCGCTGGTACGCGACGCCGCCAGCGCCCCGACGGCCGGCCGCTGGCGCATCCTGCTGATCACCGATGCGGACCGGCTCACCGAGGCCGCGGCGAACGCCCTGCTGAAGGCCCTCGAGGAGCCGGCGGATCGGGCGGTGTTCCTGCTCTGCGCCCCCTCCGTGGAGGACGTGCTGCCCACCATCCGTTCCCGCTGCCGGACGGTCGCGCTACGGCTGCCCTCGGCCACGGACGTCCGCGACGCGCTGGTTCGCGAGGGAGTCAACGAGCAGGTCGCCGAGACGGCGGCGCGGGCTTCCCAGGGTCATCTGGCCCTGGCGCGCCGGCTCGCCTCGGATGAGCGGGTCCGGGCCAACCGGGCGGCGGTGTTGCGTATCCCGGCCCGGCTCGGCCGGGTCGGTGACTGCCTGGCCGCGGCGGCCGATCTGGTGAGCGCGGCGAACGCCGACGCGGAGGCCGCGAATGCGGAACGCGACGAGGTGGAGACCGAGGCGCTGAAAACCGCGCTCGGCGTCGGTGCCACGGCGGTCGGCGGGAAGTCCAGGTCCGCGCGGGCCCCGAAGGCGGGGGCCAAGGGCCGGACGATGGTGGTGCGGGGTGCCGCGGGGGCGCTCAAGGAGCTGGAGCGGACCCAGAAGAGCCGAGGTCGCCGCACCGTCCTCGATGCGCTGGATCGGGCCCTGGTGGACCTCGCGGGGCTGTACCGGGATGTCCTGGTCCAACAGCTCGGCGCCGGTGTCGACGCGATTCATCCTGATCACTGCGTCGAGGCCGCCGGATACGCCGCGGCCTGCACTCCGGAACAGACACTGCGCCGGCTGGAGGCTGTCCTCGCGACCCGGGCGTCACTGGCCAGAAATCCCGGCCTCGTCCCACTGCTCGCGGTGGAGTCGCTCACCCTCGCGCTGCGCGACACCTGACAACCGGCGACCGGCGACCGGCGGTGGGGACGAACCGGCGTAATGGCCTGTCTGGGCGGAAGGCCGGGCATATCCTGATCGCGACGCGGACATGCCCTTCGACCAGGTCCGCCCGGGCGGGACCCGGCGGGCGCAGGGAGGTGACCGGTCGGATGCCGATGATGTGCGCGGTGGCGTTCTCCCCACGGGGCAAGCTCTACTATGCCGATCCTGGTTCCTGCAGCCCCCGGGTCGGCGACCGGGTGCTCGTCCCCACCGAGGAGGGCCCCGAGGTCGCCACCTGCATGTGGGCGCCCCAGTGGGTCAGCGACGACATCGGCGACCTGCCGGTGCTCGTCGGGATGGCCGACGCGTCCGACATCCAGCGCGAGCAGGTCTCCCGGCGCCGACGCGCCCGGGCGCGTGTCGCGGCCCGCCGCCTGGCCCGTGAGCATGACCTGCCGATGAAGATCGTCGGTGTTGACCACGTGATGGCCACCGGCGGCTACACGGTCTACTTCAGCGCGGAAGGCCGCGTCGACTTCCGTGAACTGGTGCGGGATCTCAACCGGACGCTGGTGGCGCGGGTCCAGCTGCGGCAACTGTCCGCCCGCGACAGCGCCCGGGTCCAGGGCGGGATCGGTTCCTGCGGCCGCGACCTGTGCTGCGCCACTTTTCTCAACGACTTTGAGCCGGTGAGCCTGCGGATGGCCAAGGAGCAGAACCTCGCCCTCAATCCGATGCGCATCAGCGGGGCATGCGGCCGGCTGATGTGCTGCCTGCGTTACGAACATCCCCTCTACGAGGAGTTCGCCGAAGCCGTGCCCGCGGTCGGAGACCGGGCGACGACCCCACACGGTGCGGGCCGGGTCGTGCGGCACGATGTTCCGCGTCAGCAGGTGGTCGTGGTTCTCGACGGCGGGGGCCGGACCTCGTGCGACCGCGCGGATGTCTGCGCCTCCCGGCGGGTCCACGACACCGCCCACCCCGGTGGCTTGGCGGGATGCTCCCCCCCGGGCAGCACCTCTACAGCCGGCGGGGAAACGACGACAGGAGGGGAAACGACGACAGGAGGGGAAACGACGGCCCTGCGGGAAGGACGTCACGGGTCGAAGCGGTAGCCCATCCCGCGCAGGGTCGTGACCAGCCGGCGCTGCGGTGGACGACCCTCGACCTTGGTTCGTACCCGCCGGACGTGCTCGGTGACGGTGGCGGGGTCCTGGAACCGCGTGCCCCACACCTGCTCGAGGAGTTCCTCCCGGCTGAAGACCCGCCGAGGATGCCGGGCGAGGAAGGCCAGCAGCTCGTACTCGCGCGCGGTCAGATCGATGCGCTCCCCGGCGACGGCGACCTCGCGGGCCCGCAGGTCGATGGAGACGTCTCCGTAGACGAGCGGGTCGCTGCCGTCCCCGGTGCGCTGCGGCGGCGGTTCCGCCGGCCGTCGGCGAAGCCGGGCGCGCACCCTGGCCACCAGTTCTCGCAGCGAGTAGGGCTTCACGACGTAGTCGTCCGCGCCCAACTCGAGGCCGACCACCCGGTCGACCTCCTCGGCCCGCCCGGTGAGCATGATCACCGGAACCTCGCTGGTCTGGCGGAGGCGGCTCAGGACGGCGAAGCCGTCCATCCTGGGCATCGCGACATCCAGCACCACCAGATCGATCTCGGTGGTCTGGAAGAGCCGAAGAGCGGCCTCGCCGTCCGCGGCCTCCAGCACCCGATAACCGAATCTCTCCAGGCTGCGCGCAAGTGCTATGCGAGATGCCTCATCGTCCTCAGCGACGAGGAGCGAGGCTCCTCGCGTCGTCGCTGCTGGTGCAGCGTCTCCGGCCCCGGTCATGGTGCGAAACCCTACGCATCCTCATCGGAACCACTGCGACCGGGGGTGGCGATTTACGGTGTTGCAGCACCCAAAACTAACTAAATGTGACATAAAGAAGATAATTTGCCGACTCAGGGCCATTTTGACGACATAGCACATCCCTCGCCATGACAGCCTGAGACGGAGGCATTCCAGACCGTGCCCGCCACTGGTGGCATCACCGTGGACGGCTGGGATCCGGGGCGACGGCGGGCATCTCGGCCCGCGAACAGCCACCGAACCACCGCCGGGTCGAGCCCGCCCACGCATCTGGCATACTCGACCCGGGCCAGTGCGGTCCTGGCCGTTCGCCGGAGTAGCTCAGTGGCAGAGCAATCGCCTCGTAAGCGATAGGTCGCGGGTTCAATCCCCGCCTCCGGCTCACTCCCCGATTCCGCTCGCACGATCATTACGCGCCAGGTAACCGTCATAGCCGGCACGTCCGGCCCGGCGGCGGGCCGGCTCCCGCCCCGGGCCCATCCCGTGGGTTCCTGAACCTGTCCCACCCCGCTTGGGACGTGGGACAGGTCGTCACGGATACCACAAGCCGGACGGAGGGATCAGGCCGACCTGGGTTCGGCCTCCTGGTCGTGCCCGTCCGCCTCCGCGGCCTCCGCCTCGCGCAGCCGCTTGATGGACGCCAGGATCTCCCGCTCAGCCTCCTTGCGGTCCACCCAGGATGCGCCCTCCACCGACTTACCGGGCTCGAGGTCCTTGTAGACCTCGAAGAAGTGCTGGATCTCCAACCGGTCGAACTCCGGCAGGTGCCGCAGATCCCGCAGGTGCTCCTGCCGGACGTCGGCCACCGGCACGCAGAGAACCTTGTCGTCCGGCCCCTTCTCGTCGGTCATCTCGAACATGCCGATCGTCCGGCACCGCACCAGGCAGCCCGGGAACGTCGGCTCCTCCAGCAGGACGAGGGCGTCCAGCGGATCACCGTCGCGCCCGAGGGTTCCCTCGATGAACCCGTAGTCCGACGGGTAGTGGGTGGAGGTGAACAGCATCCGGTCAAGCCGGATACGGCCGGTGTGGTGATCCATCTCGTACTTGTTGCGCTGCCCCTTGGGGATCTCGATGGTCACATCGAACTCAAGGTCCACTCCGCTCCCTGTCTCCTTCGTCTTCGCCCGGTCCGCACCGGAGCGATCGCCGTTTGTCACATGGTGCTCGTTCGAGCCGTACCGTGCTCGTGGCGCAGTACGTCGTGCTCGTGCCGTACGTCGTGCTCGTGGCGCAGTACGTCGTGCTCGTGCCGTACGTCGTGCTCTGCCAGGCGGTGGACGTGCTCCGCCCGGGGCGCGGGCCACCCACCCCAGTGACCACAACGAGGCGTCACACCCACGACGGCGCACCTAGTGTCGCGGACGCCGCCTCCCACCCGAACCACTCCCACCCGAACCGCACCGGCACCACCACGTTTCCACCGCCGGATCTCCCGGGCACCGAAACCATGCTGGGCACCGGCGACACGCCCGGTGGGGCCTTCTTCGTACCAGTGCCGCCCGCCGACACGACACCTCCGGTGTCCCGTCGCACCCCCGGTGTCCCGTCGCGGCGGGACACCGCCGGGCAGGCCGGCGGCGACGGATCCGGGTTCACCCGCCGCGCCGTCGCCGACCGCCCGCTGGTTGCGTAGTGTCGGTGAGTGACGTCAGCCGCACCGGTCGCCCGGGTAGGGGGGCTCACCGCCCTGGCCGGCGCGCTGCTCGCCGGGTCCCTGTCCGTCGGTCCCACCACCGGATCAGCCGCGGAACTCGCCGGCAGCGGGTCCGACCGCGCGGGCGCTGCGGTGCTCGGCGGTCTCGATTCGGCCGCGCCGATCCCGCAGCCCGCGGCGGTGGCGGCCCGCCTCGCCGGCCCGCTGGGTGATCCCGTTCTGGCGCGGCCCGCGGCCTTCGTCATAGACGCACAGTCGGGTCGGGTGCTCCTCGACGTCCGGTCCCGCATCCCCGTGGCACCGGCCTCCACGTTGAAAACCGCGGTCGCCACGGCCGCGTTGACCACCTTCCCCGACGACCGGCTGCGGACCACCGTGGTCTACAGCCCGCCCGCGGGCGGGAACGCCCGCACATCAGGCGGAACACTGTGGCTCGTCGGCGGCGGAGATCCGACCCTGACCGCCTCCACCGCGCCCGGCGGCTATCCGGCTCTGGCCCGGCTGAGCGATCTCGCCGCTCAGGTCCGGGCCGCGGGTATCACCTCGGCGGCTCGGGTGATCGGCGATGGAGGGCTGTTCGTCGGTCCGGACCGGGCACCGGGATGGCGCGACAACTACGTGACCGACGGGGACGTCGCCCCGGTCTCGGCGCTGGAGGTCGACGCCGGACGGTCGGCACCGGAAGCCGTCGGACCGCGCAGCCCCACCCCGGCCGCCGCCGCGACCACGGCCTTCGCCGCGGCGCTCATGACCGCCGGAGTATCCGTCGGATCGGTGGCCACCGGCCCGGCGGACCCGGCCGCACAACGGGTCGCGGCGGTCTACAGCCCGCCGGTGCGGGTCTTGGTCGAACGCATGCTCACCCAGTCAGACAACGATCTCGCCGAGAGCCTGGGACGGCTCGTCGCCCATCGGAGGGGCCTGCCCGCCTCGTTCACCGGCGCCACCCGCGCGGTGAGGGACGTCCTCGCCGAGGCGGGCCTCCCCGTCGCAGGGATGGCACTGGCCGACGTGAGCGGCCTGTCCATCGCAAACCTGATCATGCCCATGACCCTTGTGGCCATCCTGCGCGCCGCCGTCCTCCCCGGTCGGCCGGCGCTGCGCACCATTCTCACGGGGCTGCCGGTAGCCGGGTTCTCCGGTACGCTAGGTGACCGCTACACCACTGGCGACACCGCCATCGGAGCGGGTGACGTCCGGGCGAAGACCGGCACTCTGCACAACGTCAGCAGCCTCGCGGGCCAGCTCGTCGACGCGGACGGCAGGCTGCTCCTCTTCGCGTTCCTCTCGCCCGCCGAGGAGGCGGGCAGCACCAAGGCCGCCCTCGACCGGGCAGCCGCGGCGCTCACCGGCTGCGGATGCACCCCGGCCCGGTCGACGACCGTGGCGATCCCACCGGCAGCATCGCGCCCACCGGCAGCATCGCGCCCACCGACCTGAGCAGGACCGTCGGCGCCCCGGCGCGTCCCATCCCGTTCTCGGCACGGTTCATGATCGGACCCAGACGACGGGCGAGCCCGGTACGCTCGGATTCGTGGACGCCGAGCTGGTCGACTGGGAACTCGCCGTGACGACGGCGAGGAAACTGGTTCGCCCCGGCCCGCAGATCTCGCGGGAGCAGGCCGGCGAGGTCGTCTCGGAGCTGCGGCGACTGGCCGTCGAGGCCGAGCGGCACGTCGAGGACTACACCCGGCTCACTCCCGCCGGGCCGGCCACCCCCATCACCGTGGTGGACCGGCTGGAGTGGGTCCGCTCCAACGTCGCCGGTCTGCGGGTGCTGACCTCCCCGTTGCTGGGCAAACTGTCCGAACAGCAGCGCGGCAACCTCGCCGCGGCGGTCGGTCGGCGGGTCACCGGGGTCCAGATCGGCACAGCCTTGGCCTATCTGGCCGGCAAGGTGCTGGGCCAGTACGAGGTCTTCCTCCCGCCGGAGGAGTACCAGGCCGGGAGGGACGATCCGGGTCCGCCCGACGTGCCGGGGTCGGTCGGGCGCCTCAGCCTGGTCGCGCCGAACATCGCGCACGCCGAGGCGGCCATGGGGGTCGTGCCGCGAGACTTCCGGATGTGGGTATGCCTGCACGAGCAGACCCATCGCAGTCAGTTCACCGCCGTGCCGTGGCTGCGGACCCACCTGGAGTCCGAGATCACCGCGTTCATTGAGGCCACGGACCTCGATCCGGACGTCCTCGCGGACCGCGTCCGCTCGGCGATGAGCGCGCTGCGCGGGGCGGTGTTCGACCGGGAGGCCGACAGCCCGAGCGTCGTGGAGGCGCTGCAGACCCCGGCCCAGCGAGCGGTTCTCGACCGCCTCCAGGCCATCATGACGTTGTTGGAGGGCCACGCCGACCAGGTGATGGACGCGGTGGGGCCGAAGATCGTACCCACCGTCGCCGACATCCGGACGAAGTTCGAGGGTCGCCGCGGCGGGGGATCGCCGATCGACCGGTTCGTCCGCCGGCTCCTCGGTCTCGATCTCAAGCTGCAGCAGTACCGCCAGGGCGGGGCGTTCGTGCGTGCGGTGGTCGCGCAGGCCGGGGTGACGGGTTTCAACACCGTCTGGGAGTCACCGGCGGCGCTGCCGACCCGCGCCGAGCTGGTCGATCCCACCGCCTGGATGCAACGGGTCCTGGGCAGCCGCCCGCCGATCTCGGCGTGAGCACCATGGTCGTCGGGGCCGCGGGGGTCGTCGGGGCCGCCGACTCCCCGGGCTGTTCCACATCCGCCTTCCGGCCGACGCTGTGACCCCACCGATCGCCGGTGAGGACCACACCGGCCATGCCGGCGACGTCCGACCGGGCGATCCGGCTCCGCGCACGGTTCTCTCGTCGAGATCTCCCACTCCCGCGGTCGCGGCAGTCAGGCTGGCGGTTCGCCGCGCGGTCACCGACCTGCCACCCGGCGGACTAGTGCTGGTCGCCTGCTCCGGCGGCCCGGACTCCCTGGCGCTCGCCGCGGCCCTCGCGTTCGTCGCCCCCCGCCGCGCCCTGCGGGCCGGCATGGTCACGGTCGATCATGGCTGGGACACCGGCTCGACCGAACGGGCGGAGCGCGTCGCCCGCCAGGGTCGGGCCCTCGGCCTGGATCCGGTGGAGGTCCTGACCGAGCACACCGCTCGCTCCGAGGGGATCGCCCGACAGGCACGGCGGGCCGCGATCGCGGCGGCCGCCGACCGGCTCGGCGCCCGGGCGGTGCTTCTCGGCCACACGCTGGACGACCAGGCCGAGACGGTGCTGCTGAGGCTCGCGCGGGGCGCGGGCGCCCGCTCCCTCGGGGGGATGTCGGCTGACGACGGCCTGCTTAGCCGGCCACTGCTCGGGATCCGCCGCGCGGACACCAGGGCCGCTTGCCTCGCCGAGGGGCTCGAGGTGTGGGATGACCCGACGAACCGGGACCCAGCGTTCACCCGGTCCCGGGTGCGTCACACGGTCCTGCCAGTGATGGAGACGGAGCTCGGCCCGGGCATCGCCGAGTCGCTGGCGCGCAGTGCCGATCTGCTGCGGGCCGACGCGGACGCCTTGGACGCCATGGCCGCCGAGGTCTACGGCAAGGTCGTCAGGGCTCGTGGCCGGCCGTGCACCGGCGAGGTCGCCTTCGACGTCGCCGCGCTGGCCGGGCTCACCGCGGCGGTCCGCGGTCGGCTGCTGCGCCGGGCGGCCATCGACGTCGGAGCGTCGGCCTCCGCGCTGCGCGCGGAGCACATCTGGGCGGTGGAGGAGCTGGTGACGCGGTGGCGCGGGCAGAAGCCGGTACCGCTTCCCACCGGCGTGCTTGCCCGGCGATGGGAGAACAGGGTCACGCTGACCGGGCCGGTGGTTCCTCCACCGCCGCCAGCCGGCCCCGCCGCCCGACGGTCGGATGCCGCCCGACGGTCGGATGCCGTCACCGCGCCACACATCAAGGAGGACGACCAGGTGAGTCAGACCGCGACGACGACCCCCGACACCGGAGGCGCCCATGACGGCCCCCGGCACAGCCCGCATCCCGACATCGCCGAGGTCCTGGTCAGCTCGGACGAGATCGCCGCGAAGATCGTTGAGCTCGCGGCCAGGGTGGACGCCGACTACGCCGGCCGGGAGATCCTGCTCGTGGGCGTGCTCAAGGGCGCCGTCATGGTCATGGCGGACCTGTCCCGCGCGCTGACGGTCCCGCTGACCATGGAGTTCATGGCGGTCTCCTCGTACGGGTCGTCAACCTCCTCGTCTGGGGTGGTGCGCATCCTCAAGGATCTGGACCGGTCGATCGAGGGCCGGGACGTCCTGGTGGTCGAGGACATCATCGACTCCGGGCTGACCCTGTCCTGGCTGCTGAAGAACCTGCGCTCACGCGGCCCCGCCTCGCTTGAGGTCCTGGCGCTCTTCCGTAAGCCCGAGGCTGTCACCGTGGATGTGGATGTCCGATATGTCGGCTTCGATCTTCCCGGCGCGTTCGTCGTCGGGTACGGCCTTGACTACTCGGAGTACTATCGAACCCTGCCGTTTGTCGGGACCCTCACGCCCGCGGCGATCGAGAGGGGCGCCCCGGCCTGAGCCCGCTGGCCTTCCGCCCGCTCGGATACGCCCTCGGTCACCGCATCCGCCACGAGCGAAACACCGAACACCATCAGACCGCCACGATCGGAACAGCGCGGGCCGCCGATCCGTTGGTCGGATGTACGCGCGGTGAGATGCGCGCACCGGCGGTACCCTCGGCACAAGGGAATCCCGATCGAGGGCAGCACACACGTCAGGAGGGTGGAGCGCTCGTGTCCGGTGCTCCAGACAGATGACTCCAAGAAGAATCTTCCGCGGCTGGGTGCCACTGCTGCTCCTGGTCCTGTTCGTGATCATTCTCACGACGGGCGTCCTCTCGGGTCCCAGTGAGTACGGCAAGCGAGACCTGAACTTCGTCCAGCAGCAGATCGACGAAGGCCAGGTGGCGAAGGCCAAGATCCAGGATTCGAAGCAGCTCATCCAGATCCAGACGAAGGACGGCCAGAAGTTCGAGTCGTCCTATGTCACCGAACAGGGTGTCGTCCTGGCGAACGAGCTCCGCAACAAGCGGGTCGCCTACGACGTCTCGGTCGACCGTGGAAACATCCTGGTCTCGCTCCTGCTGAACCTGCTGCCCGTACTGCTGGTCGTCCTTCTGCTGTTCTTTTTCATGAACCAGATGCAGGGCGGCGGTAACCGGGTCATGAACTTCGGCAAGTCCAAGGCGAAGCTGGTGAGCAAGGACACGCCGAAGACGACGTTCGCCGACGTGGCCGGTGCGGACGAGGCCATCGAGGAGCTCGAGGAGATCAAGGAGTTCCTCGAAAACCCGGGCAAGTTCCAGGCGATCGGAGCCAAGATTCCCAAGGGGGTCCTGCTCTACGGCCCGCCGGGAACCGGCAAGACGCTGCTGGCCCGGGCCGTCGCGGGTGAGGCCGGGGTGCCCTTCTACTCCATCTCGGGTTCCGACTTCGTCGAGATGTTCGTCGGTGTCGGCGCCAGCCGGGTTCGCGACCTGTTCGAACAGGCCAAGGCCAACGCGCCCGCCATCATCTTCGTTGACGAGATCGACGCCGTGGGCCGCCACCGCGGAGCGGGACTCGGCGGTGGCCACGACGAGCGGGAGCAGACGCTCAACCAGCTCCTGGTCGAGATGGACGGGTTCGACGTCAAGGGCGGGGTCATCCTCATCGCCGCGACGAACCGGCCCGACATCCTCGACCCGGCCCTGCTGCGGCCCGGCCGCTTCGACCGGCAGATCGTCGTGGATCGGCCGGACCTGCTCGGCCGCGAGGCCATCCTGCGGGTGCACGCCAAGGGCAAGCCGATCGGCCCGGACGCCGACATGATGGTCATCGCCCGGCGGACCCCCGGGTTCACCGGTGCCGATCTGGCCAACGTACTGAACGAGGCAGCCCTGCTGGCCGCCCGCTCCAACCTGAAATTCATCTCGTCGGCGCTGCTCGAGGAGTCCATCGACCGCGTGATGGCGGGACCGGAGCGCAAGACCCGCGCGATGAGCGACAAGGAGAAGAAGCGCATCGCTTACCACGAGGGCGGCCACGCCCTCGTGGCGCACGCGCTGCCCAACTCCGACCCGGTGCACAAGGTGACCATCCTGCCCCGGGGGCGCGCGCTCGGGTACACGATGCAGCTTCCCCTGGAGGACAAGTACCTCTCGACCCGCTCGGAGATGCTCGACCGCCTCGCCGTCCTGCTCGGCGGGCGCACCGCCGAGGAGCTGGTGTTCCACGACCCGACCACGGGGGCGAGCGACGACATCGAGAAGGCCACCCAGATCTCGCGAGCAATGATCACCCAGTACGGGATGAGCGACAAGCTCGGCGCGATCAAGTTCGGCACCGAGAACAGCGAGGTCTTCCTCGGCAAGGAGGTCGGCCACCAACGCGACTACTCCGAAGAGGTCGCCAGTGAGATCGACATCGAGGTGCGCCGGCTGATCGAGGCCGCACACGACGAGGCCTGGGAGATCCTGGTGACCTACCGGGACGTACTGGACAACCTCGTGTTGCGGCTGATGGACACCGAGACGCTGAGCAAGGACGAGGTCGCCGAGGTCTTCGCGACGGTCCAGAAACGCCCCGTGCGTGGCATCTACACCGGGGTGGGGCGTCGCGTCCCCTCCGACCGGCCACCGGTGCAGACCCCGGCCGAGCTCGGCCTGCTGACGGCGGATGTCGCCGACCTGGTGAACGACCCGGGCCACGGTAATGGTGCCGCCGGACGCGGACCGGGCGGCAACGGAACCGGGGGCAACAGGGCCGGCGGTCACGGTCAGCCCGCCGGCGTGCCGGGGGCACCAGCGGGCTCGGGCCCCGGGGTCGACCCGTCCGGTCCGGGCGGGGGCGTACCGCACGGCACGGATGTCGGTGGTCCGGGTGGGAATGGCAGCCCCGGGGGGCACGGTTATCCCCAGGGCCAGGGCACGCCGGCGCCCCCCGGAGGCGAGGGTCCGGCCCATGACGGGCCGAGGATCGCCAACCCGTGGGCCCCGCCAAGCTGGCCGAGCGACGACGAGAGGAGACGCCGTTGACGTCTTATTCCGACGAGGCGTCCACTGCCGCGGGCGAACGACGAAGTGAATCATCTCCCGCGGCGGAGGCCCCAGGAATGGACGGTTTCGGCATCCCGGACCCCGACGGCGACGGACCGGCTGCGTCAACCCTGGCGCCGGGCAATGGCAGGCCGCGGCAGGTCCGTCCCTTCGACCACGACCGAGTCGCACGCGCGGTTCGTGAGCTACTGATCGGGATCGGCGAGGACCCGGACCGCGAGGGTCTTCGCAAGACCCCGGACCGGGTCGCGCGGGCGTACCGGGAAGCCGTCGAGGGTCTTGGCCGGGATCCCTCCGAGGTCCTGACCACCGTCTTCGATGAGGGTCACGACGAGATGGTGCTGGTCCGCGACATCGATTTCTCATCGCTGTGCGAACATCATCTGGTCGTGTTCTCCGGCAAGGCGCACGTCGCCTACATCCCCAACAGCAAGGGCCAGATCACGGGCCTGTCGAAGCTTGCCCGGCTGGTCGACCTCTACTCCCGTCGTCCGCAGGTCCAGGAACGGCTGACCTCGCAGATCGCGGACGCCCTCGTCGAGGTGCTCGACCCGCGCGGAGTGATGGTCGTCATCGAGGCGGAGCACCTGTGCATGTCGATGCGCGGTGTGCGCAAGCCCGGGGCCACCACGGTGACATCCGCGGTGCGTGGCCAGTTCCTCAGCACCGCTACCCGCAACGAGGGCATGTCGCTCATCCTGCACAGGTAGCTCCGGGTGGCAGGGATTACAGGCGGCAGGCCTGAATCCCGGAGACGAGGATGCCCCGGGCACCCAGCTCCCAGAGGTCGTCCATCATGCGGTTGACCTCGGCGCGCAGCACCATCGCCCGCACCGCGACCCAGTCCTCGCGCTGCAACGGAGAGATCGTCGGGGACTCGTAGCCCGGCGTGATCTCGCATGCCTTGTCGAGCACGGCCGTCGGAACGTCGTAGTCCATCATCACGTACCGCCGGGCGACCAGAACCCCCTGGATCCGGCGCAGCAGACGCTCATGCGAAGGGGACAGGTCCGCGCCTCTCTTGGCGATCACGATGGCCTCCGAGCGCAGGACCGGCTCGCCGAGCAGCTCCAGACCCGCGGCCTTGAGCGTACGGCCGGTCTCGACCACGTCGGCGACCGCGTCCGCGACACCGAGCCGCACCGCCGTCTCGACCGCACCATCCAGAGTCACGATGTCACCCGGGGTGACCCCCCGGCCGGCAAGGTCGGCTCGGACCAGCGCGGGGAACGACGTCGCGATCCGCTTGCCGGCGAGCTCCGTGATGTCCGCGAGCGTCCCCTCCGGAGAGGCGTAACGAAACGTGGCGAACCCGTATCCAAGCGGAACGAGCTCCTCGGCGGCGGCACTGCTGTCGAGGAGGAGATCACGCCCGGTGATGCCAAGATCGAGACGACCCGACCCGACGTAGACAGCGATATCCCGAGGGCGCAGGAAGAAGAACTCGATGTCGTTCTCGACGTCGGCGATCACCAGCTCGCTCCCCTCGCGCCGCGCGAGGTAGCCGGCATCGGAGAGCAACTGACCGGAGGCGGCCGACAACGCCCCCTTGTTCGGAACCGCGATACGAAGCATCATCACTACTCAGCGTCTACGAGAAAGGGCAGGACATCGATCACAGATGGGAGTATACGTCGTCCAGCGAAAGGCCTAGAGAAATCATCAGCAGCTGACTCCAGTAGAGCAACTGGGAGATCTCCTCGGCGGCCCTTCCCCGGCCTTCGTGCTCGGCCGCCATCCACGCTTCAGCGGCCTCCTCGACCAGTTTCTTGCCCAGATGGTGGACGCCCTGATCGAGCGCGGCGACAGTTCCCGAGCCGGGTGTCCGACGCCGCCATTTCTCGGCAAGCTCGACGAAGAGTTCGTCGAATGTTTTCAGGTTGGATACATTCGACGAATCGGATGCGCCGACGGATGGCACGGCGGACCGATCGGCAGGGAGCATGCTCGGCATGCTACCCGTCACCGGGCGGACAACCTCCGCGCCGCGGGCCCGCGGTGCGGAGCGGCACACGACGACCACAGACACGCGCTCCGCGGCCAGCCGGCAAGCCGATGCGACGGAGTCCCTGCACCGGAGTCCCTGCACCGGCCGCCATGTTGCTGGTTGACTTGATGACTGTGCTTCCGCCCGCGATCGTCGCCACCGACCTGGACGGGACGCTGATCCGCAGCGACGGCACGGTGTCCGAACGCACCCGCGGGGCGTTGCGCCGGGTGGAACGCGCCGGGGCGACCGTGGTGTTCGTGACGGGACGACCCAGTCGGGTGATGGCCGGCGTCGTCGCCCAGACCGAGGTCTCCGGGCTCGCGATCTGCGCGAACGGCGCGCTGGTCTTCGATCTCGACTCCGGCGAGCCGGTCAGCCAGCGCTGTCTGGAATCGGCCACGGCCCTGCGGCTGGCGGCGGCGATCCGCGCCGCGGTTCCCGACGCGGTGTTCGCGGTCGAGAGCGGCGTGCGCTTCGGCCGGGAACCCGCCTTCGAGGCGATGTGGCCGGATCCCAAGGAGATCGTCGCGGAGTTCTCGGAGCTGCTGGGCGTCCTGCCGGCGACGAAACTGCTTGTCCGGCGGGGGGGCGCTCCGTTCACGGAAGTGTACGACGCCATCGTCGAACTCGCCGGGGTGGACGCCGTCGTCACAACCTCCAGCGCGGACCTTCTCGAGATCGCGGGGCCGGGGGTGTCGAAGGCGGTGGCACTGGCTGAACTCGCCGCCGGGCGGGGGGTGGTCGCCGCCGACGTCATCGCGTTCGGAGATATGCCGAACGATCTACCGATGTTCGCCTGGGCCGGATACGCGGTCGCCGTCGCGAATGCCCATCCCGAAGTACTGGCCGCCGCCGACGAGATCACCGTGTCGAATGATGAGGACGGGGTCGCGATCGTCCTGGAGCGGCTTTTCCCATAACCACGATGATCTTCCTGGGCATTCCGGTCCGTCCCGATCACGATCGGGCCGCATACCGGGCCGGATACTCTCCACGAATACCCTCCGGACGGTTCCCGGTCGACGACGGGGATTCCCGGTGGACCGCCGCGTTGATACCTGCCCGGCCGGATCCGGACACGCATCGCCTCCCGGTCTCGCGCTCCCAGCGCGTCCGCATGCACAGCGTCCGCATGCACAGCGTCCGCATGCCGCCCCGACACCCGGGCATGCCGCCCCGACACCCGTCGCACAGACGGGCCAGGATAGGGACATGGCACCCCTCGTCCAGGACTCGGCCTCATCCGGGCTGCCGGCTCACGAGATCGACGGCGAGTTCCTCGCGCTGCCGCGCACCGCACTCGCCGACGCGGCTCTGCAGACCGCACGTGATCTCGGCGCGACGCACGCCGACATCCGCGTCGAACGGCTCAAGGACTCCTCGCTGTCGTTCCGCGACGCCTCGCTGGAAAGTCGCCATGAAGGCGCGACGCTGGGCTTGGCTGTCCGGGTGGTGCACGGCGGCACCTGGGGTTTCGCCGCCGGCGTCGACCTGACGACGGACGAGGCGGCGCGGCTGGCCCGCGAAGCCGTCGAGATGGCCCGAGTCGCCGCCCCGCTCAACTCCGAACCAGTCGAACTCGCCGCGGAACCGACCCACACCGACGCGGTCTGGGTCTCGGCCTACGCGACCGATCCGTTCGCGGTCGACGCCCGGGACCGGGTCGAACGGGTCGGCGGCCTGTGTCGGACGCTGTTCGCGGCGCACGATGTCGACCATGTCGACGGCCGGTTCAGCGCGGTGATGGAGAACAAGTACTACGCCGACCTGACCGGGACCACGACGACACAGCAACGGGTGCGGGTGATCTGCCAGATCGAGGCGACCCGGGTCGATCCCGCGGGCGGCTTCGAGTCGATGCGCACGATCGCCCCGCCCGTCGGTCGAGGCTGGGAGTGGCTGGTGGCGGGCCCCGCGGCCGGCTGCTGGGACTGGGAGAGCGAGATCGATCTGATCCCGGGTCTGCTCGCCGAGAAGTCCAGGGCCTCCTCAGTCGAACCAGGGCCGTACGACCTGGTCATCGACCCGTCGAACCTGTGGCTGACGATCCACGAGTCGATCGGGCACGCCACCGAGCTCGACCGGGCGCTCGGCTACGAGGCCGCCTACGCCGGTACCTCCTTCGTCACCCTCGACCAGCTGGGCACGCTGCGGTACGGCTCCCCGGCGATGACCGTCACCGGGGACCGCACCGCCCTGCACGGGCTCGCGACCATCGGCTACGACGACGAGGGCGTGCAGACCCGCCGGTTCGACATCGTCCGCGACGGCCAGTTCGTCGGCTATCAGCTCGACCGGGCGATGGCGGCCCGCAATGCCGCCGTGCTCGGGGGCGACCGCTCCAATGGCTGCGCGTTCGCCGACTCCCCCGCCCATGTGCCGATCCAGCGGATGGCGAACGTCTCCCTGCTCCCGGCGCCCGGCGGCCCGTCGACCGAGGAGCTGATCAGCCGGGTCGACCGCGGCATCTACGTCGTCGGGGACAAGAGCTGGTCGATCGACATGCAGCGGTACAACTTCCAGTTCACCGGCCAGCGGTTTTACGAGATCCGCGCTGGTCGCATCGTCGGCCAGCTCCGCGACGTCGCCTACCAGGCGACGACGACCGACTTCTGGGGATCCCTGGAGGCCGTGGGAGGCCCCGAGACCTACGTGCTGGGCGGTGCGTTCAACTGCGGCAAGGGCCAACCCGGCCAGGTCGCGGCCGTCAGCCACGGCTGCCCGTCGGCTCTGTTCCGCGCCACCAACATTCTCAATGCTCGCCGAGAGGCCGGTCGATGAGCCGGCCGGCCGGACCGCAACCAGCCTCAGCCGACGGAGGAAGCACGGTGCGCGAGACCGCCCATGAGATCGTCGAACGCGCCCTGGGCCTGTCGAAGGCGGACGGCTGCGTAGTGATCGCCACCGAGTCCAGCGCGGTGAACCTGCGCTGGGCCAACAACACGTTGACGACCAACGGCGCCAGCCGGGATCGGTCGATCACCGTCATCAGCGTCATCGGCCGCTCGTTCGGGGTGCGGACGGCCTCCACCATCGACTCCCCCGGTTCCGGCGGCCACCCCACCGCGCGTCCCACCGACCTGCCGCATCCCACCGATGCCGACGGCCTCGCGGAACTCGTCCGCGCCGCCGAGGACGCGGCCCGGGACGCCGAGGATGCCGAGGACTACACGGACCTGCTCGGGCTGGACACGACGGACGTCGGCGCGGGTGCGGGGTCGGCGGGTGCGGGGTCGGCGGGTGACGCGGCCGAGGCCTTCACCGATCCGGCCGCCCGGACCAGCACCACGGTGTTCGCCTCCTTCGCCCGGGACCTCGCGGAGGCGTTCGCCGCGGCGCGGGCGGGCGGGCGGCGGTTGTTCGGCTTCGCCGAGCACAATCTGACCACCACGTGGCTCGGGACGTCGACGGGGCTGCGGCTGCGGTACAGCCAGCCGACCGGCAGCGTGGAGTGGAACGCCAAGAGCGGCGTTCCCGGCGGCTCGGTCTGGCACGGCCAGTCGACCCGTGACTTCACCGACGTCGACGTCGCGGGTACCGACGCGGCGCTGCGCGACCGGCTGGCCTGGTGCGAACGGTCGCTGGAACTGCCGGCCGGCCGGTACGAGACGCTGCTGCCGCCCTCCGCGGTGGCGGATTTGATGATCTACATGTACTGGACGGCTGCCGGTCGGGACGCGGCCGAGGGCCGGACGGTCTTCAGCCGGGCCGGCGGCGGCACGCGTCTCGGCGAGGCGATCGGACCGGCGGGACTGCGGCTGGCCAGCGATCCGCACGACCCGGAACTCGCGACGACCACCTTCGTGACCGCGCAGTCCTCCTCGTCGATGTCCAGCGTCTTCGACAACGGACTGGCGCTGAGGCCCACCGACTGGATCTCGGATGGCACCCTCGCCGCCCTCGTGGAGACCCGTGCGTCCGCCCGTGCCACCGGGGTCCCGACCACCCCGATGATCGACAATCTGATCCTGGACGGCGGAGGCTCCGCGTCGTTGCAGGAGATGATCGCCTCGACGAAACGCGGGCTCCTGCTCACCAGCCTGTGGTATATCCGCGAAGTCGATCCCGAGGTGCTCCTGCTCACCGGCCTCACCCGGGACGGGGTCTACCTGGTGGAGAACGGTGAGGTCACCGGGGCCGTCAACAACTTCCGCTTCAACGAGTCACCGGTCGACCTGCTCGGCCGCCTGGCCGAGATCGGCGCCACCACCCGCACCATGGCGCGGGAATGGGCGGACTGGTTCACGCTCACCCGCATGCCCGCGGTACGGATCCCCGACTTCAACATGTCCTCGGTCAGCCCGGCGAACTGACCGCCGGCCGGGCCGGGGGCATCGAACCATCGATGGTGAACCGCGAGCAGCCATGGCTCCCGGTTCACCATCGCGGGTCGATTCGGGGACGGGTCGATTCGGGGACGGGTCAATGAAAAACGGGTCAGTCAGAGGTAGGCCCCGCGGCCGAACGTCTCGCTGCCGGGCTGCTGCCCGCTCGGCAGGGCCCGTCGGCGCATCTCCTCGAGTTGAGCCTTGGCGGCCATCTGTTGGGCGAACAGCGCGGTCTGCAGGCCGTGGAACAGACCCTCGAGCCAGCCGACCAGTTGTGCCTGGGCGATTCGCAGCTCGGCGTCCGACGGCGTGCGCTCCTCGTCGAACGGCAGCGACAGCCGATCGAGTTCCGAGCGCAGGTCCGGGGCAAGCCCGTCGGAGAGCTCCTGGATGGAACTGCGGTGGATCTCGCGCAGCCGGACTCGGCTCGCGTCGTCCAGCGGGGCGGCCCGGACCTCCTCGAGCAGCTGTTTGATCATGGTACCGATGCGCATCACCTTGTCGGGCTGGGAGACCAGCGCGGCGATGGGGTTGCCGCCGTCCAGCTCCTCCGCGGCCTGCGGCGCCTGGCCACCGTCCGGGGCCAGCGGCCGCACCGGCCGGTCGGGTACCCCCGAGTCCGCGGTCTCGTGCAGCGCGCCGTCAGGCCCGACGACCACGACGCGGGGTTCCGGTTGATCCGTCATGCCCCCTATCCTGCCCCGTGATCCGCCTCCCACGGCACTGGCTTCGCCTCCACGGTCACGCCGGGTGTCACCCATCGAGGGTCATTCCGGGATCGTGAGTACCACCTTTCCGACATGTCCGAAATCAGCCACATGCTGGTGCGCCCGCGCGACCTCGGTGATCGACAGCACCCGATCGATGACCGGCCGGATCGCCCCCGCCTCGATCGCCGGCCAGAAGTCGCCGCGGACACCGGTCACGATGTCGGCCTTCTCCTCGACCGGCCGCCCGCGCAGCGACGCGGCGTGGACCGCCGCCCGCTTGGTGAGCAGGGCGCCGAGGTTGAGCTCCCCTTTCACCCCGCCCTGCAGGCCGATGACGACCAGACGGCCTCCCACGGCCAGCACGGCGACGTTGCGGGCGAGATACGCCGCACCCATGTTGTCGAGGATGACGTCCGCCCCATGGCCGTCGGTGGCCTCGCGGATCCTGGCGACGAAGTCGTCGTCACGGTAGGAGACCGCGATGTGGGCGCCGAGCTCCCGCACCCTGGCCAGTTTGGCCGCGGTGCCGGCGGTGGTCGCGACCAGCGCGTTCGGACGCAGCGCGCGGACCGCCTGGAGCGCGAAGGTCCCGATGCCGGACGCCCCGCCGTGCACGAGGAAGACCTCGCGGTCACGCAGACCGGCGATGCCGAACACCGTGGAGTACACCGTGCAGGCGACCTCGGGCAGAGCGGCCGCCGTGATGAGGTCGACCCCGGCCGGGACCGGCAGCACCTGGCCGACCGGCACGTTCACCCGACTCGCGTAGCCGCCCCCACTGAGCAGCGCGCACACCTCGGCCCCGACCTCAACCCGGTCCACGCCGGCGCCGAGAACCGCCACCCGCCCGGAGCACTCCATCCCGATGATCTCAGAGGCACCGGGCGGCGGCGGGTAGAAACCTTGCCGCTGGAGCAGGTCCGCGCGGTTCACCGCCGTCGCGACCACCTCCAGGGTAACCTCGCCCGGCCCCGGGGCAGGAGGGTCCGCCACCGTCGACCACGTCATGACCTCGGGCCCACCGGGCGCTTTCACCGTCACAGCATGCATCCGTCACACGCTACGGCTCCTCGGCACGCGATGCCGCGGCATCATCCGGCGTGCGGGCATGTTCATGCCGCGGCCGTACGGATGTTCCGGTGGGGTGGACGGACGCCGGCTCGGGCCTCAGACCGGCTCGGGCTCCGGTTGGGGTGCGCCGGGAACCGGCTCGGTGTACGGGGAGGGCTCGTGCGGAGCCGGCGGCAGGTCAGGAGCGTCGGGCAGGAGCGGGCCGGGATCATCCGGGATCGGGGTGTCCGGATCGAGCGGGGGCGGGGGACTCGGGCGATGGGGACGGACGGCCTCGGGCATCACGACAGACGGGGCAACCAGACCAGACCGGGTAAACAGACCAGACCGGGCGGACAGGGCAGCCGGACCAGACAGGGCAGACATAGATTTCGCCGTACCCGGCGGGCGTCGCGGCGGAAACATCGTCCTAGCATCCCATGTCGGCGGCTCGTCCCTCGCCGCGGCCTGGTCGCCGGTCACCCCGCTGGACCGGCGTCGCGCATCCGTGCGCCGCCCCGTCATCGCGGCTGTCCCGTCCGGATCTCGGTTCATCGGCTCGCATCTCCGATCCTATGCCGTCAAGTCCTATGCCCCTATGTCCTATAATGTGGCTGCCTCGGCCGGTCCGAGACGGGTTTGCCCCCGTGGCCGATGTCAACGCGCGCCAGGACCATCACCATGTGTGGCCAGCCCGACATCATCGGACCGAGGGTAAAGCCACTGCTTCGAGCGTATTAACAGTGACCGCCCCACTCGGCATCCAGGTACCACGACGCATACCCGATCGAGTCGCTACCGTCATATGCATATCGCCCTGAACTCATGGTTCTCTGCAACCAGTGACAGACGACCACAGCATCGGCTGTCCGGCCGGCGCCGCGGACGCGCCGGCCTCGACGGGCCCGGGGAGCGTGCCAGTGGAAGCGGTCGCGGCCGACGACGAGCCCGAACATCCCCATACCCAGGCGGAGTTTCATGCCTTCTTCGAGAGACATCACCGCGAGCTGAGCCGGTTTGCGTATCTCCTGACCGGCGATCACGACGTCGCGGACGACATCACCGCGGACGCCCTGACGGCCGCCTGGTCCGCCTGGGACCGGGTCCGCTCCGCGGACCTTCCACTGGCGTATGTCCGGCGGATCGTCGCCAACCTGGCGGCCGACCGGGTCCGGAAGGTCGTCCGCGAGCGACGCGGGCTGCTCTTCCTTGGTCAGCGAGCCGACCAGTCGGCGCGGATACCCGATCTCCCCGCGGTCATGGATCTGCGCTCCGCGCTGATGACACTGCCGCCAGGCAAACGTGCCTGTGTCGTGCTCCGCTACGCCTTCGACCTGTCGGAGATCGAGACGGCTCGCACGCTGGGTATCTCTGTCGGCACGGTGAAGAGCCAGACCGCCAAGGGAGTCGCCGAACTGGAGCGGATTCTCCAGAACACCGAGCTGCCGCCGGCCGGTGCCGCGGAGGTGGCGAGGCCACAGGTATCGTCCGGTCGGCCGGGCACATCACGCGGCGCCACATCCCGATCGGGCAGTTCCCGGATGAATGGCTCCCGGTCGGGCTCGGGTCGCCTGGGACGGCGGCGGGGCAGTGGTCAGTCCGGCAAACCGGCGGGTCCGAGCCCGTCGGCGTTCGCCCGCCTCGGCCGCGTCAAGCTATGGCCCTGGTGGCAGCAGCGAGTCGGCGAGGCATAGATGACGCAGAAGGCGCCCGGGGTTCCAGGAGCTCGATCATGATGCGCAGGGTGGCGCGGCAGCGCGGCGCGGCGAGCCTCCGGCCGATTGCCGTCCCTCCACTCCGGAGACGGGTGACCGCGTGATCAGCGACCACGGAACAGGCGACCGCGAAACCAGCAGCCCGAGCGCGGATGGTCGAGGGTCAGCCGATCGCGTCGGCGAGTTCCGCGGCGGCGACGGTCATGGCGGCGGCCTGGGGGAGCTTCCGTTCCCCGACCGACTCCGCGGCATGCTGAGCGCCGAGATGGGCCGGCACCACCCCGACTCCGATCGCATCCGCGGACGTGTCGCGGCGGCGGTCGATGCTCCCCTGAGCAGCACGATCATCCGCCCCCTCGGCCCGATCGGACCTGTCGGCCCGAGCGGTCCACTCAGCGCTAACGGACCACTCAGACCGCTTGGTTCGATCGGCTCCGGCACCCGGACCGGGGATGGGCGGATCATCACCCGGCAGCACCGCCTGGGCCGTACCGTCGCGAAGACCCCATCGAGCCGACGGCGCCGATCCAGCCGGTCCACCAGCCCCGACCGGCTCCCCCGGTCCCACCACTGGCCCCGTTCCCGGCGGCGCTCGGTCGCCCGACGCGGCACGATCACGGGGGCACTACTCGCCATCATGAGCATCACGGCCCTGACGGCCCTGGCCCTGCTGGGGCCGTCGGGATCGAACTCCCCGGCTCCGCCCACAACGACCGTCACGGCAAAGCCGCGGCCGTCCGCCACGCTGGTCACGACGTCTCCGGTCGTACGGACGCCGGTCACGTCGCCCCAGGCCACTGCGGCGGTTCCACCGGAACCGGCCAGGTCGAGCCCCGCCGGAACATCCGGGGTCAGCGCCGCCGTCCCGGACGCGACGAGCGATGCGAGCGCCGCACGGAGGTCCGCCGGCCCGGACCCGGCGGACCCGGGGTCCGCGAGCGGTGGCGGCGGCGCACCGTCACCGTCCGCGGGACCGTCCACAGGACCGTCCGCGAACCATGGTGACAGCAGATCCTCCCTGCCCGGCGGAACGTTCGCGGGCCTCGGCGGCGGGATCTACACCAGCACCGTCGCCCCCTTCCCCAGTGGATCACGGGTACGGCTTCCGGGCCCCGGCACTCTCGACTGGGTGCTGTTCGGGGGCTCGTGGGACGGTGTGCAGAACCGGGCCGCCATCGTGATGCCGCTGATCGACACCGGCACCCTGCTGGGCACGTCCGTGCCGTCATCCTCGGGATTCGACTGGACGGAGGGCACACCGGTCGCGACCGGTGTGGATGACACCGACCGGCTGTCCCTGCAGGGCTCGGCCCGGCTGACGGTCTTCGTCTCGCAGTCTCCGCTCACCCTGGACGTCCTCCTCGGATCCGGTTCCGGGCGGGTGCAGATCATCGTCACCTCCATCGGCGGCACGCAGACCTTCACCCAGACCCTGCCTTCACCGATCGCCGACGGCTCGGCCGATGGAGTGGTGAGCATCGGGCTGCCTGCCGGAATCGGCACGACGTCGGTCACCATCTCCAGCGGGGGCACATCGGGTTGGACGCTGGCGGCCGCAGTCCTGCGCTGACGGCGCGGGTCTGCGCCGGTTACGGGGGTCTGCACTTGACCATGCGGAACCACAGGCAACCATGCGGAAGAAAAATCTTCACAACGACGGCAACCAATCAACCTCCGTCGGACGACTGACAGATGAACGCCATACCGGCCCCCCGCGCCAGGAGGTCCGGCGGTGTTTCGGCCCGTTCGCTCCCCGGCTAACCCCCCCAGCCCGGCGGACGGGTCGCCAAGCGGCCGTCGACGGCGGCACGCGGGCTGGCCGGCCCGGCCAAGGTCGGCCAGCCCCTCGCGACCTCTCCCACGCCACCCGGCGCCCCGGTCCGAGTGTGAGTCCGGTCCGAGTGTGAGTCCGGTCGCGGGAAGGTGCCACGCGCCCTACGCCGACCGGCCGGGGAGAGGTAGCGTCAACCTCGTGCGTCGGCTGCTGTTGTCACCCTCGTGGATCGCGCGTCATCTCCTCGCGCTCCTCTTGATCGCATTCTTCATCCGCATGGGCATCTGGCAGCTGACGAAGGGCGAATCCCCGCAGGGATCGCTGCAAAACCTCTTCTACGGGGTCGAGTGGCCTGTCTTCGCCGCCTTCGTCGTGTACTGGTGGGTGAAGATGATGAAGGAGGATCTGGCACCCAAGGACACCACCGGGCCGCGGTGGGGTGCCCACGGCCGGATCGCCCCCGAGGCGCCCTGGCGACCGGATCTCGACAGGGGCCCCAAAATGCTGACGACCGGCGGCGCCGAGCAGTCCGCCGAGGACGACGAACTCGACGCCTACAACCGCTATCTCGCCTCACTGTACGAGCGTGACGCCCTTCGGGACGCCCTCAAGCACATCAACGGAGCCCGCTGATGACGGCATTGCCCGACCCCACCCGTACGGCCACCACAGGACGTGCCTCCGCGACAGCGATTCGCGCGTCCCTGCTGCGGTACCGGGCCATCGCCTACATCGTCGGCGTAGGGCTAATCGTGCTGGTGTGCATCGGTATGCCGGTGAAGTACATCGGCGGCAGCGACACGATCGTCGCGGCCGTCGGCCCGATCCACGGTGTGCTGTACATGGTGTACCTTGCCGCTTCCTTCGATCTGGCGAACCGTTGCCGGCTGTCCTCGACCCGGACAATCCTGATCATGCTTGCCGGCACCATCCCGTTCCTGTCGTTCTTCGCCGAGCGGCGGGTCACGTTCCTTGTGCGGGAGAGCCAGCTGTCCGCCGCCGCGGCTCCGGTCGGCCCGGCCACCGGGCCCACGAAGTCCGCGAAGCCCGCGTAGCACGCGCAGTCCACGCAGCACGCGCAGAGCGCCGGGAGACGTCGCCTCAGGACACGTCCGAGTCGACTCCGGCCAGGCGGAGCGCCGCCGGTGCGGGTCGGCGGAGACGGGCGGGCACGGCGATCGTCAGGACCTCACCGGCGGTGAGCCGCCGGAGCCGGGCCAACCGGGAGGGCGGAGCGAGTATCTCCGCGGACAGCACCTGGTCAGCCTCGGTACCGAAGGCAAACAGGCGCCCGTCCGACCAGGTGATCAGTTCGTCGGCCGTACTGGCGGGTCGCACGAGGACCAGCTGGGCGCGCCGCGGGTCCCAGACGATCGTCACCGTCCGCGTGGTGGACCGGAGCAACGCCCACTTGCCGCCGCTGCGGTAGGCGGCCGCCAGCATCCGGGCCGTCTCGTTTCCCTCGGGACGGCGAGGTGGACGATCCGCGATCACCACGAGCCCCGCGTCGTCGACCGCGATCGGCGGAGTCGGGTCCGCCCGCAGGTCCGCGGCGGTCACCGCCCCGAATGCTCTGTCGAGGTGGACACCGCGTGCGGCGGGCAGCCCAAACGACGATGAGGCCAGCATGGCGGTCAGGGACGCCCGCCGGACCTCCGCCCCGTCCAGCCGGACCAATCCGCAGACCGTCATCCGTTCCTCCGTCCTCAGCCCGCGATCCGCGATCCGCGATCCGCGATCCGCGATCCGATGACGCACGGCACGGACGGACTCCCGGCCGGATGATCGACACGGTGCGGCGGCGTTCACGGGTACTCCAGCGCTGGAACGTAGCAGTTTCTCGCCCGCCTCACCGGTCCGTTGCACGGAATCGCCGAGTGGTTCCGACCTTCGGTGCCGGGCCTCACCGTCATGATCCGGGCTCGGCCGGGACGGCGGCTCGAAAACACCTCGGCCGCCTACCGGCCGCCGATCGCCCGTGACCAAGACGTCCGGCGGAAACCGGCCGCATGCGGAGGAAGACCGCGGTCACGGGGGAGGACGGACTTAGGCCACGTTGGCGCCCGACGGCTCACGCTCCCGCTTGACCCGACGAGTCGCGATCACCGGATGAGCCGGGCAATCAACCAGATGCTCATCGAAGCCCTGCACCGTCGGCCAGGACTGGTGGCAGGACCCGCAATGGGTCGTGGCCGGATCGGTCCACCGCTCTTCGCAGCCGGCACAACTGGCCGTGACCGGGATATGCGCTGTCTTGTCGGGCTGCCGGCGACGAGAGACCTGGATCGGCAACGCCTGCTGGATGGCTTGTTCATCTGGGGAACGGAGTGTGACGGAAACCGCGCGTGGACGCCGAGGTGGGGTGATGGCGGCCGGGATCGCGCGAGGGGATGTCGACCGACGGGGAGGCACCCGGCCATCCTGTCGCAGACCTGCACAAGCGTCACGCAACCGGCTGTCGAGTGTTCAGGGTGATTGTCCTGCGGCAACGCTTCCGGAGCTCGCGAACCAGAGCGTTCCGCCCGGACGGGTCGTCATCGGCGAAGGCCGACCGCCGGCAGGAACCCGCGCCGGAAACAACCGTGCCGGGCCGAGCGACACCTGGAACATCGCCGGACAGGCAAAAAATAACTACTGACACACAGTAATATCACTAGACTGGCTATGGTCGAACGCAGGACGGACGCCATCGCCAGGGCCGGCGGTGAGGGGATCCCGGGCGTGAGTGCCGGCGCACTGCTGCGAGGGTGGCGGGAGCGACGCCGGATCAGTCAGCTCGGACTGGCGTTGCGAGCCGACAGTTCCGCCTGACGCATCAGTTTCATCGAGACCGGCCGCTCCATTCCGAGTCGCCCGATGGTGCTGCGCGGGCCACGTGCCCGTCGGTGCGGAACCGGATGAGCAGTTCCTGCCTGTCGCCGAGGCCGATGGTGCAGGATCCGTACATCGGATCGGAGTCGACCAGGCCCAGTCCCGCGAAGCAGGCCCAGTCCCGCTCAGAAGGGTTCGGCCTGCGGGCGACTGCGGCCCCCGCGCGACGAGCTTCTCCTGGAGAGAGATTCCCGCTCCTACACGCCCACCCACAAAGTGCGCTTCGTGAGGCGGCTGAAGCGTGGAGGGTCAGTCACGGTTCACGGTCTCCACACCGTCGCTCACCCTCCACATTTCCCGCCGGGCCCGCATCCGCCGGGCCCGCATCCGCCGGGCCCGCTCGACAGCCATTACAGGGACGCTATATGTCCACCTGCTGCGCTCAGCGAGGCAGAAGGCAGCGGGGACGGTGGCTGTGATCCCCGGTCACGTCCCAGCGTGCCCATTTCGTGCCCACAAGGATCTTCAGGTGTTCCAGGCTGATCGTCGCCAGCTGTCTCCGGCGACAAAAAGCCTGGCAAAGCGGAGGGCGTGGGATTCGAACCCACGACGAGGATCACTCCCCGTAGCGGTTTTCAAGACCGCCGCCATCGGCCACTAGGCGAGCCCTCCCAGCCTGCGACTTTAACCTTATCGTAACATTTTTCCTCCGGCTCGATACAGGCACGGTACAGAAACGCCGAAGGACGCCCGGTAGGCGCCCTCACGCCTCCCATTCTAGCCGTCCGCCCGCCGTGCGGCAGCGAGCCGACTGCACCGCATCCTGCTCCCCTCCGTCGAGCAACCGCGCATACGTCCGCCAGATCACGGCAGGGCTGTTACCCGCCCGCTCCGCAGCCTGCTGCACGCTGACCCCGTCCATCAGCCAGCCCGAGATGCAGCTGTGACACAGGGAACTGTCTTACCTCATGCTGTCAGACAGGGTGGCCGGCTACTCAAGGTCACTGATAGCGGCGCGGTGCGATCTCGCCGAAGCCCTGGATATAACGTCAGACCTATCCGGAGAGACATCAGAACCGTGAACACTGAGCAAGGTAGCCGCGTGCCCAGTCAGAACATCGCCGTCGGGCCCTCGTCGGCGCGCGAGTCTCTCCGCGGGCCGCGCCCGTGACTGTTCTCCCCGTCCCCGTCGGTCACCGACACACGCCCACAATCAGACCAAGGTTCTGCGAATGAAGCGCAAGCGACCGTCACCTCGTGGCTCGGAAGGCGACTTCTCCGTCGTCTACAGTGCTCTGGTAGCGGCAGCCCTGACCGCACTCTGTACAGTGGCCGCCATCCTTCTCGTCGCCCCGCACGCCCGGCGCGCTGTTGCCGTGTGCGGCCTCGTCGCGGCGGTCACGGTCGGCCTGGCCTGCGCCGAGATCCGCCGCCGCGGGCACGAGATCGTCCATCTGCGCCGTCGGCAGGCCGCCACCGAGCAGGAACTCATGCACCGCCTGGAGATACAGGAGGCCGAGACCAGCCGCCTCGCCGTCGAGGTGCTGCCCGCCGCGATCAGTCGGCTGCACCGCGGCGACTCGGTCGAGGAGGCGCTGTCCGGCTCGAGCCAGTCGCCCGCCCTCGGCGCCGCGTTCATCAAGGCGCACGACGACGTGGTCCGCTCGGTCCTCGAAGCGGTCAAGGCGGAAGAGGACCTGCGCGACTCCTCGCAGCGCGCGTTCGTCAACGTCGCCCGTCGCGTCCAGGCCATCGTGCACCAGCAGTTCCAGGATCTGCGCGAGATGGAGGAGCGGCACGGCGGGAACCCCGATGTCTTCGACGACCTGCTCCGCCTCGACCACGGCACCGCGCTGATCGGCCGGCTCGCCGACTCGCTCGCCGTGCTCGGCGGATCCCGCCCCGGCCGGCAGTGGCAGCATCCGGTGCCGCTGTTCAACGTGCTGCGCGGCGCGATGTCCCGGATCATCGGCTACCAACGCGTCGAACTGCACTCGGTGGTCGAGGTCGCCATCTCAGGACCCACCGTCGAACCGCTCATCCACGCGCTCGCCGAGCTGCTGGACAACGCCACCCGGTACTCGCCGCCGCAGACCCGCGTGCACATGACCGCGGTCGAGGTGCAGTCCGGGATCGCGGTCGAGATCGAAGACGGCGGCGTCGGCCTCGGCGAGGAGGCCCGGCTGCGCGCCGAGCGGGTGCTCGCCGAGGTCAAGTCGGGCCTCGACCTCGCTGACCTCGGCGGGAACCCGCGCCTCGGCCTGTCCGTGGTCGGTCGGCTCGCGCAGACCCACCGCTTTCAGGTCTCGCTGCGGCCCTCGGCGTACGGCGGCGTGCGCGCCGTGCTGATCATCCCACGTGACCTGGCCACCGCCGTGCCGCTGTCCGCGGCCAGCCCGGGCGCCGCGGTCCGGCCGAACCCGAACACGCCGATGCCCGCCATCGCCCTGGAGTCGGAGGAGCCGCAGCGCATAAAGATCAACAACAACGGCCTGCCGCAGCGCAGGCGCGGCGTCACCGCCCCGCTCAACGGGAGCGGCAGCCAGCGGAGCCTGACCGCGCCGCGCGGGCCGCAGTCCGCCGCCCCGCCCCCGCCTGTGTCGAGTAACGCATCCGCTCCCGCCGCCCCGCCCCCGCCCGTGTCGAGTAACGCATCCGCTCCCGCCGCCCCGCCCCCGCCGCCCGGGCTGTGGCTTGCCGCGTTCCAGAACGCGGTCTCCGGCGAAAGCACGAGCACCCAGCACGCTTTGACTGACGATGCGTCGAGTAAGGAAAGCGAGTAGCCGATGGACCACCTGCGGCCCAGCATGGACTGGATGCTCAAGGACCTTGCGGAGAGCGTGCCAGGCACCCGGCATATCATCGTCCTGACCGCGGACGGCCTGCGCATGGCCCAGTACAACACGGATGTGGACACCGCCGACCGCCTCGCGGCCGCGTGCGCCGGACTGCAGAGCCTGTCCGCCGCCGTCGGCGCCGAGTTCCCGCAGGGGGACAAGCGGATGCGGCTCGTGGTGATCGAGGTGGGCGGGGGATTCTTCTACCTCATGGCGGCCGGCGCGCGCGCATACCTCGCGGTGCTGGCCGACGAAGGGGTGGACGCGGGGTTGATGGGACAGCAGATGCGCAACCTGGTCGCACGTATCGGTGAGCATCTCACCAGTCCGCCGCGGATGGAGGAGAGGACGGCCGGGTGACCCCGTCCCCGATCAACGACGCGTCCTGCGCCTGGGAGCAGGGCGGTCCCGAGCGCCTGTACGTCCTCACCGGCGGGCGCGGCGCCTCGGGCCGCCGGGCCGACATCGACCTGGTCACCCTCGTGGTGGCGCGGGCCGCGGGCCGGCCCGAGATGCAGCCGGAACACGCGTCCATCCTGCGCATGTGTTACTGGCCCCTGTCCATGGCGGAGATCTCGGCCTACCTCAAGCTGCCGTTCAGCGTGGTCGCCATCCTGGTCTCCGACCTGCTCAGGGACTCGCTCGTCGAGGTGCGCGCCTCGGTGCGCATGGAAGGAATCGGCGATCCTGAACTGCTCAAGGCGGTGATGAATGGACTCCAGAGGCTCTGAGTTGGCCGTCGGACCGGCGCGCGAGGACGCGCTGCCCGCCTCGGCCGCCACCGCGGTCAAGATTGTCGTGGTCGGCGGGTTCGGCGTCGGCAAGACGACCCTGGTCGGCTCCGTCAGCGAGATCAGACCGCTGACGACCGAGGAGACGATGACCGAGGTCAGCATCGGGGTAGACGACGTCCGCGGGGTCGAGCAGAAGGATGCGACCACCGTGGCCATGGACTTCGGCCGGATCACCATCAACGAGCAACTGGTGCTCTACCTGTTCGGCACGCCCGGACAGCAGCGCTTCTGGTTTCTGTGGACAGGCCTGTTCGAGGGAGCCCTTGGCGCGGTCGTGCTGGTCGACACCCGGCGGCTCGAGGCCAGCTTCGACGTCATCGGGCGGCTCGAGGACGGCGGCGTGCCGTTCATCGTGGCCGTCAACGTCTTCCCGGACGCCCCGAACCACCCGCTGGACGAGGTCCGTGCCGCGTTGGATCTGCCGGCCGCCGTGCCGATCGTCGCGTGCGACGCGCGCAGCCGGGCCTCGAGCCGGGACACCCTGCTGGCCCTCATGCGCTACCTGTACTGGCTGTCCACCCAACCCGCGGCCCCGGTGGCCGCCTCGGCCGCCACGGAGTAAGTGTGTCAACACCCATTCCCGAAGCAGGCGCGGAATCAGGCGCTGCGATCCCGCCTCCGGGGTGTCCGGCGCACGCGGCCTTCGCGCAGGATGCCGTACGGACCGCGCTCTACGGCCCGGAAGCGCAGCACGATCCCGGCGCGGTCTACGAGAAGCTCCGCGCGGAACACGGCGGGATCGCCCCGGTGGAACTCGAGGGTGGCGTCCCGGCCTGGCTGGTGCTCGGCTACCGGGAGAACATGGAGGTCGCTCGCACCCCGAGCCGGTTCACCCGGGACGCCCGGCTCTGGCGGGACTGGAACGAGGGCAGGATCGCCGCGGACGACCCGCTGCTCCCGCTCATCGGATGGCGTCCCGACGTCGTGTCCTACGATGGCGAGGAACATGCGCGGCTGCGCGCCGCGGTCAACGAGTGCCTGACCAGGTTCGACCGGCACGGCACCCGGCGGCACGTCCAGCGCTACGCGAACCAGCTGATCGACGGCTTTGTCGAGGACGGCCGCGCGGACCTGGTGACCCAGTTCGCCGTTTACCTTCCGATGCTCGTGCTGAGCCGGCTGGTCGGCCTGAGCGAGGGGTACGGCCGGAAACTGGTCGAGGCCATCGTCGGCATGGTCAGCGGCGGCGAGGATGCATACGCGCACAACCAGTACATCATCGGCACCCTGCGGTCGCTGACCGAGGAGCGGCGCAGGGCCCCTGCGCACGACCTGGCGTCCTGGTTCGTTCAGCACCCCTCGGGGCTGAACGACGAGGAGGTACTCAACCACCTGCGCCTCGTGATCGTGCTGGGCTACGAGGCCACGGCGAACCTGGTCTCGAACACGCTGCGGATGGTGCTGACCGACCCCCGCTTCCGCGCGTCGCTCGCTGGCGGGCTCATGACGCTGCCGGACGCGGTCGAGCAGATGCTGTGGGACGATCCGCCGCTACTGGTCTGCCCGGCGCGGTTCGCCACGCACGACATGCATTTCGCCGACAAGGAGATCCGCGAGGGCGACATGCTGCTGCTCGGCATCGCGGCAGGCAACGCGGATCCGGAGATCCGTCCGGATCTCGGCGCGCCGATGCACGGCAACCGCTCGCACCTGGCGTTCAGCCGGGGCCCGCACGAGTGCTCGGGACAGGAGATCGCCCGCGCCATCACCGACACCGGCGTCGACGTGCTGCTCAACCGGCTACCCGACCTGCACCTCACGGTGCCGGAGGAGCAGCTGACCTGGACCGCCTCGACCTGGTCCCGGCACCTTGACGCGCTCCCGGTCAAGTTCGCCCCGCAGTGCCGCCCCGTCCCGCAGTCTGCGCCAGCCGCCCCGGCGTTCTCCGCCCCGGTGGTCGAGCCGAGCGCCGCGAAGGACGCGCTGGCGGCGGTGGCCGAGGCCGACGCACAGGCCAGAGCGGACACCCGCCGCGGCTTCTGGGCTTCGCTGGGCGGCATGTTCCGCGGTCGACGCTAAGGGTTCACGGTCGGCTGACGTACCGCCGAGTGGCGCCCGGGAATCGCTCCCGGGCGCCGCTCTTTTGTTTCCGACACGCCGTCAGACCGCCTGCGGCGAGGTCAGCATGCGAGAGATCTCCTCGCGCGGCGGATCCGTGTCCATCAACAGTTCGTTGACCGCCGCCCACGCCTGGTAACCCCAGTTCCAGTCGTCGACGATCCTCGCACCCATCCGGGCCTGGGCGCGTTCTGTGTCGGTGAAATGCAGCACGTCGAAGGCCGTGTCAAGGCGCTGCTTTGTGGTGTGTATCGACTGGTCGAGCGTCCGCATCTCCTGCTCGCAACGGGCTCTTGCCTCCTGCCAATCGCAGCCGTCCTGGTCTCGGATGATCGAGATCAGATTGCGCGGGTCGTCGCGCTTCGCGTCGCGGACCGAGGAGTAGACGTCGTTGCAGTACACGATGATGTCGCTGGCTAACCTGCGCAGCAGTCGCAGCTGGGTACAGTGGTGGATGTGCGGCGCCAGATAGGTGAAATTCATCTTCTCGCCGAACACCAGGCACAGCGGCACCGCGCCGTTTCCCAGGCGTAGTTCCAAGTACTCTTCGACCGTCGTGTCCATCCGCCGGTCCCGCATCGCCGCGTAAGTGGCCTGCGTGTTGAAGTACCATTCCCAGTGCTCGCTGACCCGAGCCACCCACTGGTCCGGCGAGCTGACGATCTGCCGCGCCCACAGGTCATGGAAGATCATCCCCATGAGGGACTTCGCGGGTCTCCCGTAGAGAATCCCGGTGAGCTCCGCGCTGATGACGTTGATGCGGCTGATGTCCGCCGCAAGGTCGTCGGTGAAGTCGTCGTAGATCCGGAAGAAGGCGTGGATGTCGTAAGCGAGTTCCAGCTCCGGCAGCGGGGCCAGAGGGTACACCCAGGCCGAAAGCGTGGCGTACCTCTCGGCCCGGGGCGTGCAGACCTGGAAGCGGGTGAGCCATTCGACGGTGTGCGCCAGGGCTTCGGCAGCGTTCTCGTTCGGCTGCCAGGAGCGCGCAGCTTCGTGCACTGTGAGGATCTGCTCGCCATTCATCGCGTCTCGGCCTGTCTCCTGGCAAAGATGGTGATCATGGATCGCGAGCATCTGGCAGTTTCGGACACTTCTGCGCCTCCAGGTCAGGGGAACCACGTCCTATCAGATCCAGGTACCACGATGATCCCAGAAGTGCGAAGTATCATGTCGCGGATTCGGGCCGTTATGGAGGGCACCTCGGTCGTGGTCCGTTGGAGGGTCCTCAGGTGGTGCCGTTGCGACCGATCACGCTGCCGAAGACATGAGTGTGCCCGATCCTACCGCCAGAGGTTCTGTGCCGCCCAGCTTCGGGACCTGCTTACAGCTGGGAGGTCCAAGGGTTGACGAGTGGGACGTCCATGGCGGCGAAGTCGGCCTCGTTGCGGGTGACGAGCGTGAGGCTGTGCACCTGGGCCGTGGCGGCGATGAGCGCATCGTGGGCTGGGCGCCGGTCGGGCACGTGAAGTCGCGCCGCCGAGCCGGCGACGATCTGATCGACGTCGAGCAGCCGGCCTGCGTATGCCGGGAGCACGTTCTGATCGAGCCATGAGTCCAGGACGGCCGCCTGGCGGGCATCGCGCCATCGCTTGTTCTCAATGCCAGCCCGCAGCTCTAGCAGGGTGATGACGGAGAGGAAGGTATCCGATGGTGACAGGCTCGCGGCCCAGCCGTTGAAGCGGTCATCGCGGCGTTTCGCGGGCTTACGGAGCTCGGAGATGACGTTGGTGTCGAGTAGGAAGCTCACAGGTCGACCTCGCGCAGCGAGTCCCGCGGCCGTAGGGGCTCGAAGTCGATCTCCTCCTCCAGAACGAACGCGTCTCCCAGGCTGCCCGCGGTTCCGGTGAGCCGCTGGTAGTCGGCGAACGACAGCAGGACGTGTGACGGCCGACCGTGATCCGTGATGATCACCGGACCGCTGGCGGCGGCCCGCTTGACCGCGCTCACGTCACGGTTGAACTCTCGCGATGAGACCATGGTCACCACGACCACCCCCCTGGTAGGTACGTACCTACAATATGCGCCGAACGTCGTTCGCGCGGCCAACCGCTGAAGCCAGCTCGCGCCCTTCGATGTGGCCAGGGTCGCGTGGCCAGGGTCGCGTGGCCGGGCGACCGGCTTGCTCACCAGACCTGGTGACCATCCAGGATGAACCCTCGTCGCCGGCAAGGTCGGCCTGAGCAGTCGTCCCTTGAATTTCTCACTCCAGATATCACAGACTTCAAGTGGTACCGTATTTGAAGGCTGGAGCCAGGCATGGCCCCTGGAGTCAGGCATGGCCCCGCGGATCGAGATCGACGACGAGGTCTTCAAGTGCCTGCAGGATCAGACTGCGCCCTTCGTCGACACCCCGAATGATGTCCTGCGTCGCGTCTTGGGGCTCTCCGCTCCAGCGGTGGCCAAAGAGCCGGGCGCGGCCCGTCCGCCTGGCAATCTCGCGAAGCTTGTGAACGCCGGGCTCGTGAAGCCCGGGGGGACGGACTGACGCATGTCCGCAAGTGAAGCGGCGCGACCTACCAGGGGCTCCGACGCGGTGCATCCGTCGCCGTCCACCTGGACGACATCGACTTCACCAACGCAACTCTCACCCTCCGCTGGCAGTTCGTCCAGATCGGCTACGCCACCCAACTCGCCAAGCCGAAATCCGACGCCGGGGACCGTGTCATCTCCCTCGGCCCCGACACCCTCGCCGTCCTGAAAGCCTGCCGCACCCGCCAACACGCCAACCGGCTCGCCGCCGGAACCACCCGGCCGAACAACGGCCTCGCGTTCACCCACCCCGACGGCACTCCCATCCACCCCGAACACCTCACCAACCGCTTCCACACCCTCATCCAGGAAGCCGACCTACCCCCATCACCATCCGCGGCCTCCGCCACGGCGCCGCCACCCTCGCCCTCGCCGCCACCCTCGCCCTCGCCGCCACCCTCGCCCTCGCCGCCGGCGCCGACCTCAAAGCAGTCCAAGAACTCCTCGGCCACTCCACGATCATGATCACCGCCGACACCTACACCCACATCCTCCCCGACCTCGCCGCCGAGATCGCCCGCAACACCGCCCGCCTCATCCCCCGCACCCGCAGCCCCCAGGAGTACCCCCGACACACCACCACGATCGACTAACCCGGCACCGCCCCTCCGCCCCATCGGGGCGGAGGGGCAGCCACGAGCCACCACAACCCGCCCACCCCACCAGCCGACGCTCCATCCACACCCCCACAAACCGCACCGACACCCCGACCACCACCCCGAGGACACACAGTTCGGTATCATGACTCTCGCAGGGCCGTTAGCTCAATTGGCAGAGCAGCCGGCTTTTAACCGGCGAGTTCAGGGTTCGAGTCCCTGACGGCCCACACTGGTGGATTTTTCGTACATTTCTGAAGAGCTTATCAGACTCACATTGTCGAGCTTTTGAAGCTCCGGTAATTCGTGGATCCTGTACCAGCTCGATCTCTGGATGTATCCATTCAGGGTACAGGTTCCAGCACCCCTGAATGGATACCTGCCCGTCAGAGTCACGGAGGCGGCCCGGTGGTTCTCGTGGTCGTTCCCGGCGTGCGCGCGCACGCCTGTCGTGGTCGTTCCCGGCGCGAGGCGGCAGGTCGGTGTGACCCGACACCGCCGGGGCATCCCGTCAGGGTGAGCAGACACACCCGCCGGGGTCGAACCGACAGCAGTCAAACCGACGGCAGTCGGGCTGACGGCAGTCGGGCTGACGGCAGTCGAACTGACCGGATGAGCGGGAATCGTCCGGCCGGGGGCCGCCGAGAGGACGACCGCACGCAGCCCGACCTCGACGACACGACCGCTGACGCGGTTGGCAAGCTCAGCGAGGCGCTGGAGTGGGTTGAACGGGCCCGCGGGGCGCTCTACGAATTCCATCAACTCTCCGGACGGGCCGATCTGATCCTCGCGGAGGCGATTAGCGGTCTGGAAGACGCCGGCCACCCCCAGCTGGCCGCCTATGTGCGCCGGGAGCTGCACGGACGCAACGTCCTCGACGGGCGGTGGACCTTCCAGATCATCGAGGAGTACGACGACATCTACTACCGCCCCTTCGTTGCCGTGGACGAACAGGTCCGGCTGCGGCTCACCGGTGGGAGGCGCCACGTCCACGAGGCTCGCATGAAGGCTCAGGAGCGGGCCCGCGCCGGTCGGGACCTGTGGGGCCCGGGCGCCTGACCTACGGTCCACCGAGCGTCCACATCAGGACGACCGGTGGACCGCGGCTCCGGGCCTGAAGGCAACCTGCCGGTGAGTTCAGGCATTCCGATGATCACAGATAGTCAGATGATCACGGCTTCAGAGCTCACGCCGACGGAGATCGCACCGCCGGCGGGCTCAGGCGTCCCGACGCTTGGCCAGGACGAGCCCGATGGCGAACAGGCCGAGGCAGATCGCGGCGAAGTACACCAGGGAGCCCCAGGGGCCGAAGGGCATCCCCTTCACCACGGGCGGCCCGTCGGAATGCTCCACCTGCCCGGCGACGATGAAGTTGTCGCCGTTGACAAACGGCAGCCAGTGCTGGATGTGGCGACCGACCCGGGGGATCGCCGGCAACAGGCTCTCCGCCAGGAACAGGTAGACGAGCATGATCACGATCGCGCCCGCCGACTGCCGGATGATCAGACCCAGAGCCAAGGCAAAGATCGCCGCGAACAGGTAGACCAGACCGACACCGAAGACGTTGCGGTACTCCTGCGCCGTGTCCAGGGCCAGGGGGGCATCCGGCCTGATCAGCTTGGCGACGCCCCAGGAAGCGAAGGCGGTGAGCTCGCCGACGGTCCCCGCGAGCAGGGCGACGACGACGGCCTTCGCGAGCAGTGCCGGCGTCCGGGTGGGCACCGCGAGGAACGTGGACCGGATCGTGCTGAAGCGGTACTCGGTGGTGACCGCCAGCGCGGCCATCACCATCATCACCACGAGGCCGAAGTTGTAGGCGAACTGGGTGACGTTCGGGGTGAGGTCGGCGAGGTCGTTATCGCTGGTCGCCGCCGCGAAGATCGAGGTCAGCCCCACGGTGAGCGCGGTCGCCAGGATCATGCACCACCACGGTGAGCGGGTCGAGAACAGCTTGATCCGCTCGACGGTGAGCAGTGTCATCGTCCAGTCCCTCCTCGTGCCGCCTCGGCCGAGGCCGACGAACCGCCCCCGACACCCACGCCACCGGCATCCACGCCACCGTCAACCGACTGGCGGGGTGTCCCGGCCAGTGGACCGGCGGCAGTTCCCGCCGGCACGGGCCCCGGCGGAGCACCTGTCGCCGACCGGCTGTCGCCAGGCCCCGGCGTCCCGGCGTGGTACTCCACCTCGCCGCCGGTCAGTTGGATGAACGCCTGCTCCAACGAGCCGCGCTGCGCCGCCAGCTCGTGCAGGACGAGCCCGATCCGACCGGCCAGCTCGCCGACCTGCTCGGTGCTGCTGTTCGACACGAGGAACGCCGCCGGACCACCGTCGCCGGCGGCGACGTCTCGAACCGCGAGGCCCTGACCGGTCAGCACGCCACGCAGCCGCTCCATCTCCGGCCCGCGGACCCGGACCGCCGACTCGGACGCCATGTCGATGAACGCATGGGTACTGGTCTGGGCGATCAGCCGCCCGCGACCGATGACGACGAGCTCCTGGGCGGTCAGCGCCATCTCGGACAGCAGATGACTAGAGACGAAGATCGTCCGCCCCTCGTCCGCAAGTCGATGCATGAACTGACGAATCCAGAGGATTCCTTCCGGGTCCAGCCCATTCACGGGCTCGTCGAAGAGAAGGACCTGCGGGTCACCCAGCAGGGCCGTCGCGATCCCGAGACGCTGTGCCATCCCGAGCGAGAAGCCACCCGCCCGCTTGCCGGCGACCGAGGTGAGCCCGACGATCTCCAGGACCTCGTCGACCCGCTTCCCGGGAATTCGGTTCGCCGCGGCCATCCACCGCAGGTGCGAGCGGGCGGAGCGGTTGGGATGCACCCATTTCGCTTCCAGCAGCGCTCCGACCTGGCGGAGTGGTTCCTTCAGCTCGGCATATCGCTTACCGTCGATACGGACCTGGCCTGCGCTCGGATTGTCGAGCCCCAGGATCATCCGCATTGTAGTGGACTTTCCCGCACCATTCGGCCCCAGGAAACCGGTCACCTTGCCTGGCTGCACCGTGAAGGACAGGTCGTTGACGGCGACCGTACGTCCGTACCGCTTGGTGAGCCCTTGCGCCTCGATCATTCCCCTCCTTTCCGTGGAACATCACTATGTCGGGATGACGGACCGGACCCGGGCTGCTGCCCGCTCGGTAGGACCCGCCGACGGCAGGACCCGCCGACGGCAGGTAGGTAGGTAGGTAGGTAGGTAGTTGCACCGACCGGCCGCGCCTCCCCCGGTTGGCATCATCGTCGCGGAGCACCCACCATCGAGCCAGCCGCTATCGGCCAGCGGAGTGTCATCCTGCCGACAGGAAACAGGCCGTGAACCCGCAGCAGATTTTCCAGCACCGCGCCGAAATGCACGGTGACGTCACGCTCACCGTCGGTCCAGGCCCGCGGCTTGCCCGAGGCGACGTTCAGTATGCTAACCGATCGCCCAGGGCGGACCGTCGGCGATGGACCGGCTACCAGCCGAGGTGGCACCCGCTCGGCTCGCCGGCGGATCAGCCGGATCAGCCGGATCAGCCGACGATGACCGGCGCCAGCCGGGCCCACTGCTCGCGCGGGAGCCGGGTGGGAGTGGAGGTCAGCACCTGGATGGCCACGTGATCGGCACCGGCCTCATGGTGCTCGGCGACCCTGGCTAGCACGGAGTCCACATCGCCCCAGGCCACCACGGCATCGACGAGGCGCTGCGAGCCGGCACCCGTCAGATCGTCCTCGGTGAAGCCGAGACGGCGCAGGTTGTTCACGTAGTTCGGCAGCTTCAGGTAGAACGCGAGGGTGTCGTGCGCGACCGCCCGGGCCTGAGCCGGATCGGTGTCGAGGATGACCATCTGCTCGGGCGCGAGTAGTGCGTCCGGGCCAAGCAGCTCCCGGGCGCGCCGGGTGTGCTCGGGGGTGGTGAGGTAGGGCAGGGCACCCGCGGTGCGCTGCGCGGCGATCCCCAGCACGCGGGGACCGAGAGCGGCCAGCGCCCGGCCGGCCCGCGGGACGCCCAGCTCGTCGAGGGTGTCGAGATAGTCGACGAGGACGTCAACGGGACGCTCGTAGCGACGGTCGATCCTCTTCTCCACCAGCTCCTTGTGGCCGGCACCGAGCCCGAGCAGGATCCGGTCGGGGTGCGCCTTCGCCAGCATGGCGTAATGATCGGCGACGACGTCCGCCGGTTCGGTCCAGATGTTGAGGATGCTGGTACCGACCACCAACCGATCCGTGTTGTCCAGGATCGCGGCCGCGAGCTCAAGATCGCCACTGGCCGCGCCGATCCATACCGTCGGGACGCCAAGGGCCTCCACCTCGGCCGCGATCTCCGCCCGGGCCGGGACATCCTTCGGCCACTGCCGCTCGGTTGCCCACAACCCGATCCTGCCGACCTCTGCTACCACGACGAGCCCCTTCCGCGCAGGGAACTGCCACTGTCCGTGCCATTACCCCATCACGTCTGCTACCCCGTACGCACGCCCGGCATGTCGGCCGGTTCGTTGAATCTGTGGATCGGTAGTTCAGTGGATGGGCGGATCAGGGGATACAGGGGATTCAGGAACCGGAATGATCACGCGGACAGAGGGAGGTCGGGCACCGCGGTGGTCTGCGACACGGCGGCCTGCGGCCGCAGCTCGTCGAGGGACAGCTGGTGAACCGGCGGCCCGTCCAACACGATCCGAGAGGTCACGGTGAGATCGGCGGCCACATGCAGCAGCTCCCCGCTCTCCATCAACCGCCACCGAGGGTCCTCGTCCATCCGCTCGCTCTCGACCACGACCGCGGGCTTGGTGAGCAGGTCGAGAGAGCGGACCCGGATCTCGCTGAACGGACTCGCGTGATCAAGGTGGCGTTCGTTGCGCCCACCCGGGCCACGCCGAAGGACGTACAGGCCATTGGTGTCCGGATACCGCAGAGCCCAGAGGTCCCGCTCCGTGATGAGAATCATGTTGATGGAGTACAGCGGCAGGTTCTCGGCGGCCCAACGAGCGGCGGATGCGATTCCCTCGCCGACGTCCCCGTCACAGGCGTCGATCTCGCGGGTGACGAGGGCGAAGAAGCGTTCCGAGTCGGTGTCACCGAGGACCGGGAGACCGCCCGTGCCGAGCTCGGCGTCCAGCTTGTCCAGCCCCTCGATCACGCCGTTGTGCGCGAAGATCCGCCCGTTTCGAACGAACGGATGGGTGTTGTCCTCGCAGGCCCGGCCGGTGGAGGCGTGCCGGACATGCGCGACGAACGTCGAGGAGGTGACGTGCTGCGGCTCCTGGGCGAATGCCGTGTCGGCCCGGTTCCGAATGGCCTGTTTGACCACCCACGCGGTGCCATCGGCGTCGAATCCGCCGAGACCAGCCCCCTCCGGGGTCCGCAACGTCGCCGCCCGGGGACTGTCCGGCGCATCCAACAGCCAGAAAGTCGCCTGCACCCTCGTCGGCCCGCTGCTCATCGCGAACAGATGACACATCTACGCCCTCCCTCGCCGATCTCAACGGCTCCGGTACTGTGCCGGCCAGGACGCTACTGGTTCCCGCGTCCCAGACGCGGGTCCACCGAGCGGTGGCCGGGTCGATTCCCCGAAGCGAAAGGGGCAACGTTACCCCCGCCCCGGCGCCCGCGACATGCCGACGAATCTGCACGCGAATCCGCTTTCGTCAACCCGTCAAGGGCCTGCTGGCGCATCGGTCCCGCCGTGAGGGCTGCCGTGAGGGCTGCCGAGCAGAGGTCGCACGGCACCCGGACCCCGTCCGGGCACTGGCCGGGTGCCCGCCGGGACGCTGCATGGTGCCGACGGGCAAGGCGGTGTTCCCCGCGCCCCGCCGGCCCCGCCGTGATCAACCTTCCGAGTCGTCACCCGACAACCGCCTGGGACCACTAACGGTGACACATCCGGATCGAAGCGACCATTGCATCCCGTTTTTTCCGTAAATTTGCATCACATCACGTGATCAGAAGGGCTGTCAGACCGCACGATGATCAACCCTTACCTGACCGTCGGATCCTGCTCGGGCGACAACCGCAACCGTGTCCGGCCACCCGTACGACCGCCGCCCCGGGCACCGACCGGGATGCCCGTACCAATTCGTTACCTTAAGTTTCCCTCGATCCCCCCGGAACCGCGGGACCATGAAGACGTCACTCCCCCTCCCTGGAGTAACGTATTTACGCTATTAGTCTTACTCTCCCGTTACGGCACGGCAGAATCGGGGACACGTGGCGGAGTCATTGGGATCTTTCCAGGCGCTGTGCATTCTCTTCTTCTGCGAGCAGTACCCGCCCGTCGTCTGGGACGGCGCGGGCACCTACACCGCGGCGCTGGCCACGGCACTCGCGAAGCTCGGCCACGACGTCCACGTCCTGTGCGCCCAAGGGCGTCATGTCGTCGACTCGGTGGAGGACGGGGTGCACGTCCACCGGCGCCCGTTACTACGGGTGCCGGTCAGCCGCGGGCTGGGAAAGCTCGGCGCCCAACTCCGGGGACCCCTGTACCCGCGTGACTCGCTGGCGCTGCGGGCCAGCCTCCCGCTGTCCTATAGCTTGTGGATGCGTCAACTCGGACTCAGACCAGACGTGATCGAGACCCAGGACGGGGAAACCCGCGGCCTGATCCAGGCCATACGTCGCTCCACGCCGCTCGCCATCCACCTCCACTGCCCGACCATGCTCACGGTCAGGCTTTCCGGCCAGCCGGTCGGGTTGAAGGGCCTGGTCGCCGACCGGCTGGACCGGACATCGGCGAGCCTGGCCGCCGTGGTCACCTCACCGTCGCAGCTGCTCGTCGACACGCTGCGGGAGCAAGGCTGGTTGGGTGACCGTGAGGTGGAGGTGATTCCCAATCCGTTCGACGCCGAGCCGTGGCTCGACATACCCGACGTCGCCGACACCACGCCGACAGTCGCCGTCGTGGGTCGACTCGAGGCCTACAAGGGCGTGGACGTGCTGCTCGACGCGTCGGCCCGCCTTCGTGGCGCGGGGGTGGCGCACCGGCTGGTGCTCGCGGGACGCTCGGCGGGTGAGATCAACGGGGTGCCCTCGGGCGAGTGGCTGGCCCGCCGGGCCCGCCAGCTTGAGCTGGACGTCGAGTTCACCGGGCACCTGTCCGGTTCTCAGATCCGCGACGTCTACCGGCGGGCCCGTGTCGTCGCCGTGCCGAGCCGCTTCGAGAGCTTCTCGATCGCGGCCGTCGAGGCGATGGCGGCCGGCCGGCCGGTGGTGACCACGACCCGGGCCGGAGTCGCGCCCTTCGTCGAGCGGTGGGAGGCCGGATCCTCGGTACCGGCCGGCGATCCGGTGGCGCTGGCGGATGCGCTGGCGCCGTTCCTGCTTGACCCCGCGCGGGCGAGCGCGTTCGGGGCACGGGGTCGCCTCGGCGTGGTCGAGATCGAGCCCTCGGCCATCGCTCGCCGCAAGGTCGAGGCGTACCAGCGCGGCATCGCCCACTTCGACACCCGCAACCGGCAGCAACACCCCCGGCCGAGCCACGCGGCCGCCGATTTATACCCCGACCTGTCCCGGGAACGGCGCCGCCACCGGCACTGGCCCGCAGCCCGGCCCTGAGGTGGCACCCGGCCCTGAGGTGGCGCTCGCAGGCTGACTACCGGCTGCCCCGTACCTGGTGACCGGCCCGCCACGGCCGCTCGAAGTCGAGGTGCCGCAGCGCCCCCGCGGCGACGTAGACCTCGTACGGACTCCCCAGGGTCGCGAGCAGGGAGCCGGTCACCGGGGTGGCGGCGTCGGACGCCGCGTCGTCCTCCCCCACCTGGGTGGCGTGCTCCGCGAGGGCCCTGCGCTGCCGCGCCCGGAAACCGCGGGCGTCCACGAGCAGCGGGCGGCGTTCCCGCAACCGGCGGACCGGCTGGACGAACAGACGCTCAGCCGACCAGCCCGCCGTCCCGTAACCCAAGGTCCAGGGCCAGTGCGTCCAGAACCAGACGGTGTATTCGAGCACCTGGCCGCGATAACCGGTGGTGGCGACCGCTCGGCGCACCGCCTCGTTGGTCGCGTCGTGGTCCGGGTGCCCCTCGCACGAGGTCGGCGCCAAGATCTGCTCGGGCGCGAGGGTCTCGATGAGCTCGGTGAGCCGCGCGGCGATGGCGTCGATCCGGTCGGAGAGCTCGGCGTCGGGGAAACCAAGAAAGCGCACGTCGGACTCGTCAACGTCCAGCAGGGTGCAGGCCCGGCGAGTCTCCGCCTTGCGCACCTCGATCAACTCCGCTGGCGGGAGCGTCACCGGCTCCGCGCGGGAGCCGTCGCTGACAATCACCACCGTGACCGGGGTGCCGGCGGCCCGCTTACGCATGATGGCCACCGCGCAGCCCAGCGTCTCGTCGTCGGGGTGTGGTGCGACGACGAGACACGACCTCGTCGTCATGGACGAGGTGATGTCGATGCCTCGCCGGGTCCAGGCCCGGCGCCACAGCGACCGCGCCGGCACCATCACCCGGTCGCGCACCGTCTCCGGATCACCCGGGATCACCCGCCGGACCACCTTCGCCACGTTCATCCCGTCGACCTCCCGTATGGCGGCGAACACCGGCCAGCGGACGCGATCCGAGATCGACGCCGTGGCCGCGCTCACTGTAGCGACCGCCACCGACATTCCGCCCTCGGGTGGTGTTCCCGCAGGTCCTCGCCATGTTCGTTCACGAGACGCCGATGGGCGCAGGGCAGTTCTTCGCCGGGTTCGGCCCCAGCAGACATGGCGAAAAGACCTGGTCAGACCCCGTCTGACACACGTCTCCCAGAGTGGAGCGGGCGACGGGAATCGAACCCGCGTTGCAAGCTTGGGAAGCTCGTGTTCTGCCTCTGAACTACGCCCGCGTAGCGCATTCGCATCGTACCGGACGGACCGGGTCGGGTGGGGCCCCGGGCTGTCCGGCGCGTCCGGCGCGTCCGGCGCGTCCGGAGTCAGCCGTCGATGCTGTTGACGGAACCGCTAGGGCCGGTAGGACCGATACGGCCGCCGGTCCCGGGCAGGCGCAGGAAGCGCAGCGGCTCCCGGCCCGAGGGCTGCTTCGGCCGTTCCAGGACGGGCGTCGGCGGGACCTCCATGCTGACCGGCTGGCCGGGAACCACCCGGACGGTCTTGCCGTGGTGCAGCAACGTCATCGCCGGCCCCGCGGGGACGGTGTAGACGGCCGTCGAGTCGGAGACCTCCACCCGCAGGTGCCGCCCGCGGACACAGAGCCCGAAGGCCAGCCTGGTCAGTCCCTCGGGCAACCGCGGCGCGAACGAGATCACCTCACCGCCGTCACGCAGCCCACCGAAGCCCTCGACGAGGGCGATCCAGCTTCCCGCGAGGGAGGCCATGTGCAGCCCATCTCCGGTGTTGTGCTCGATGTCATGCAGATCCATCAGGGCGGCTTCGCGCAGGTAGTCATGGGCGAGCGACAGGTGCCCACACTCAGCGGCCAGCACCGCCTGGGAGCATGCCGACAGTGACGAGTCCCGAACCGTCAGAGCTTCGTAGTAGGCGAAGTTGCGGATCTTCTCGTCCATCGTGAAGGCGTCACCCCGGCGCTGCATCGCCAGGACCAGGTCCGCCTGCTTGATGACCTGCTTGCGGTAGAGGTCGAAGTACGGGAAGTGCAGCAGCAGAGGGTACTGCTCGGGCGCGGTGTTCGCGAAGTCCCAGACCTGGTGTTCGGTGAATCCCTCGGACTGCGGATGGACGCCGAGATGGGGGTCGTAGGGGATGAACATGTTCTCGGCCGCGTCCCGCCAGGACGCCGTGACCTCGGCGTCCACGCCCAGCTCGGCGGCCCGGTCGGGATGGCGGCGGGCGGCGTCCGCCGCGGCCACGAGGTTCCGCTGCGCCATCAGGTTCGTGTAGACGTTGTTGTCGGCGATGGCCGAGTACTCGTCCGGGCCCGTGACACCGTCGATCCGGAAGCGGCCGTCGAGGTCGTGATGTCCCAGCGACCGCCACAGCCGGGCGGTCTCGATCAGGATCTCCAGCCCCACCGTGCGCTCGAACCGCTCGTCCCCGGTGATGGTGACGTAGCGGGCGACCGCGTCGGCGATGTCGGCGTTGACGTGGAAGGCGGCCGTCCCGGCTGGCCAGTATCCGGAGCACTCCTCTCCGTGGATGGTGCGCCAGGGGAAGACGGCGCCCTTCAGATTGAGCAGATCGGCTCGTTCCCTGGCCAGCGGCAGAGTCGCGTACCGCCAGCGCAGCGCGTCGGCGGCCGCGTCGGGCGCGGTGTACGTCAGGACGGGGAGCACGTACGACTCGGAGTCCCAGAAGGCGTGCCCGTCGTAGCCGGGGCCGGTCAGGCCCTTGGCCGGGATCGCCCGCCGCTCGGCCCGCGATCCGGCCTGCAGGACGTGGAACAGCGCGAAGCGAACGGCCTGCTGCACCTCCGGATCGCCGTCGACCTCGACGTCGGCCCGCTTCCAGAAGGCATCCAGGTACTGCCGCTGCTCGGCGACGAGACCGGGCCACCCGGTCTGCCGCGCTGCGACCAGCGCCGCGGCCGCTTGGTCTCTGAGGGCCGGCAGGGACCGTTGCTCCGACCAGCCGTAGGCGATGAACTTGACCATCCGCAGCTTCTCGCCCGGGGCGAGTACCGCCGTGGCCGTCACCCGGCCGGCGTCCGGCTCGCTCTCCGAGGAGACACCCAGCGAGTCCGGCCCGGCAAACTCGTGGTCCATGGCCGCGGCGACACGGATCTCGCTGCGGTGGGTGATGTGGACGAGCTCAACCATCGTGCCGCTCGCCCGATGGCGCTCGGATCGCAGCGGCGACTCCAGCGCGGACGCGGCCCGCGGGTCACCGTGCCAGGCCGGCAGCTGCTCGTTGGCCACCAGCTCCGACTGGATGACGACCCGCGCCGGGTCGCCCACCGGCTCGATCTCGTAGTACACGGCCGCGATGGAACGCTGCGAGAACGACACCAGCCGCTCGGAGTGCACCCGGATAGTCTGCCCCGCCGGCGAGACCCATTCCACGTCCCGCCGGAGCACGCCCTCCCGGAAGTCGATCGCCCGCTGATGCGACCGCAGATCGCCATAGCGGATGTCAAACGGCTCGTCGTCGACAAGTAGACGGATCACCTTGCCGTTGGTGACGTTGATGACCGTCTGGCCGGACTCTGGATATCCGTAGCCGGCCTCGGCATAGGGCAGGGGCCGCAGCTCGTGGACCGAGTTCAGGTAGGTGCCCGGCAGGCCGTGCGGATCGCCCTCGTCGAGGTTTCCCCGGAGCCCGATATGGCCGTTGGACAGGGCGAACAATGACTCGGAGCGGCCCAGATCGGAGATGTCGAGACCGGACTCCTGGATGGACCACGACTCGATCAGATAGGACGCTTTGTCGATCATTCGGGGCCGGGCCCGGAGCCGTGGCCGAGCAGGTCCGCCAGGTCGTTCACCACGATGTCGGCCCCGTGGGCGCGCAACGCGGCGGCGTGCCCCACCCGGTCGATCCCCACGACCCAGCCGAACCCGCCGGCCCGCCCCGCCTCGACGCCGGCCAGGGCGTCCTCGAACACCGCCGCCCGCCGCGGCGGCACCCCGAGCAGCCGGGCGCCGGCGAGGAAGGTGTCGGGCGCGGGCTTTCCGGCGAGGTGGTCACGGGCGGCAACGAGGCCGTCCACCGCTCCGTCAACGAGGGCGTCAAGCCCAGTCGCCTTCAACACCTCGGCGCAGTTGGCGCTGGAGGAGACGACCACGCGGGGGATCCCCCGCGTGGCCAGTTCCCGCAGATACGTCACCGAGCCGGGATAGATGTCCACGCTGTCCCTCCGAATCCGTTCCAGCAGGAGGAAGTTCTTCCGGTTGGACAGCCCATGCACGGTGAGCGCGGACGGCGGGTCGTCCGGTGTTCCGTCGGGAAGCCTGATGTGACGGGCGTCGAGAAAGGCTCGCACACCGTCGATCCTGGGCCGGCCGTCAACGTACTCGACATAGTCATGCTCGAGGTCGAAGGGGACGAACGGCTCTCCCGACCGCTTGGCCCAGTTCTCCAGGAAATCGTCGAACGTCTCTTTCCACGCGGCCGCGTGGATCGTCGCGGTGTTCGTCAGCACGCCATCCAGGTCGAACAGACATGCCTCGATGTGATCGGGTAGCCCGAGCATCCGTCCCGCCTGTCCCTTCCGCCCCAGCCTTCCCCGGGGGCACCCGTCCGACCGGGTATTCATCGACCGGCCACGTGCCTCCTACCCGGGTCACGCTCCGTCTCACTCTTCCACGCGGCCCCATCCTCCTCCGGGTGGACGGTGAAGATCGACCGCTCATGCTCTAACGTCCGGGACGTGCTGTTGTCCGACCGGGACATCCGGACCGAGATCGCCACGGGCCGGATCCGTCTCGACCCCCACGACCCTGGCCTCATCCAGCCGTCCAGCATCGATCTACGGCTGGACCGCTGGTTCCGGGTCTTCGCCAACCACCGGTACAGCCACATTGATCCCTCTCTTGAGCAGGAGGATCTCACCGAGCTCATCGCCCCGGAGGGCGACGAGCCGTTCGTCCTGCATCCGGGCGAGTTCGTCCTCGGCTCGACGCTGGAGATCGTCACCCTGCCCGACGATCTCGCCGGCCGGCTGGAAGGGAAGTCGAGTCTCGGCCGGCTCGGGCTGCTCACGCACTCGACGGCGGGCTTCATCGACCCCGGCTTCTCCGGGCACGTCACGCTGGAACTGTCGAACGTGGCGACGCTGCCGATCAAACTCTGGCCCGGCATGAAGATCGGCCAGCTCTGCCTGTTCCGGCTGTCCTCGCCGGCCGAGCACTCGTACGGCTCGACCATCTACGGTTCGCGCTACCAGGGTCAGCGCGGCCCGACCCCGTCGAGGGCCTACCGGGACTTCACCCGCGCACCGGTCCCGAACGGGGAGATCCCCCCAGGCTGACTTCCTTGTCTTTCAGCTTCCTCGCCTTTCCAGAGGGTTTTATGTCCGATTTATCCCTCTGGAAAGGCAGGGACGCAATTTAGCCGACAGGCTCGGCGGACGCCTCGGTCGGAGCCGCTGGCGCCGACGGCGCCAGCGAACGGGCCAGGAGCTGGGAGACGTCGAGTACCTCGACACCGTCCTTCGCCTCGCCGCTCAGCTTCTTCTCGGTGACGGCATCGGTGAGCATCACGATGCAGAACGGGCAGGCGGTGGACACGACGTCCGGGTCGAGGCCGAGGGCCTCCTCCATCCGGTCCACGTTGACCCGCTTACCGATCTTCTCCTCCATCCACATCCGCGCGCCGCCGGCACCGCAGCAGAAGCCGCGGTCCTTGCAGCGGTGCATCTCCTGGCCCCGGATGCCCGGAATCGCCGCCAGGATCTCCCGCGGCGGGGTGTAGACCTTGTTGTGCCGCCCGAGGAAGCAGGGGTCGTGGTAGGTGACCGACGACTCCACCCGGGTCACCGGTACCAGCTTGCGCTCCTCGACCAGTTTGCCGAGCAGCTGGGTGTGGTGGACGACCTCGTACTGACCGCCGAGGGCCGAGTATTCCCGGGCGAGGCTGTTGAAGCAGTGCGGGCAGGTGGCAACGATCTTCTTGACGCCCGTGGCGTTCAGCAGCTCGATGTTCGCCTTGGCCATCTCCTGGTACAGGTACTCGTTGCCGAGCCGGCGCGCCGGGTCCCCGGTGCAGGACTCGTTCGTACCGAGGATCGCGAACTCGACCCCGGCAGTGTGCAGGAGCTCCGCGAAGGCCCGCGCGACCTTTTTGGCGCGGTCCTCGATCGCCCCGGCGCAGCCGACCCAGTACAGGTACTCGACGTCGTCGGGGATCTGCTCACCGTCGCCGAGGACACGCACCTCGAAGGGCAGGCCCTCGGTCCACTCGGTGCGGGTCCGCGGCGAGACGCCCCACGGGTTGCCGTTGTTCTCAAGGTTGCGCAGCATGACGCCGGCCTCGGACGGGAACGCCGACTCGATCATCACCTGGTAGCGACGCATGTCGACGATGTGGTCGACATGCTCGATGTCCACCGGACACTGTTCGACGCACGCGCCGCAGTTGGTGCACGACCACAGGACGTCGGGATCGATGACCCCGCCCTCCTCCTCGGTGCCGACCAGCGGCCGGTCGACCTGCGGCTGACCGGGCTGCGGCACCCGGCCGAAGCCGGACTCGGGCACGTGGTGCACGGTGTGGGAGGCGGAGGCGTCCTCGGCGATCCCGGTGACCGCCTTCGGCGCCTCCTCACCCTCCGCCGCGCCTTCGGTGGACAGCAGGTAGGGCGCCTTGGCGAAGAGGTGGTCACGCAGATCCATGATCAACAACTTCGGCGACAGCGGCTTGCCTGTGTTCCACGCCGGGCACTGGCTCTGGCACCGCCCGCACTCGGTGCAGGTGGCGAAGTCGAGCATGGCCTTCCAGGAGAAGTCCTCGACCTTGCCGACGCCGACGACCGGCTCGTCCTCCTCCATCAGCTTCTCGATGTCGGGAGTGGTGGCCAGCGGGCCGAGGGCCACCGGCTGGCGCTTGAGCACGACGTTGATCGGGGCCAGGCCGATGTGCAGGTGCTTCGAGTAGACCACCAGCACCGAGAAGCCCATGATCACCGCGATGTTGAGCAGCAGGAAGGCCGTCTCGATGCCCTCGTTCACATCGTGGGAGAGACCGGAGAAGATGCGGCTCACAGCGTAGGACGCGAAGGCCCACTTCGTCTGGCCCTGCGGGAGGTTGCCGGTGTTGTACTGGGCACCACGGTAGAGCAGCAGCGTCACGATAACGGCGGTGATCAGGCCGAGGATGACCCAGGCCGGCCCGGTGTGCGAGCCGTAGAATCGCGACTTGCGCTCCAGCCGCGCCGGGGCGTTCTTCAACCGGATGATCGTGAAGGCGACCAGGCCGGCGAGGACCGCCACGGCGAAGAAGTCCTCGAGGAAGCCGATGGCCGCCCAGTGCCCGAATCCCGGGATGTGGAAGTCGTCGTCGAACAGGCCGCCGTAGGCCTCGATGACGGTCAGCAGCAGGATCGTGAAGCCCCAGAAGGTGAAGAAGTGGGCCGCCCCGGGCACCGACCACTTCAGCAGCTTGCGCTGCCCCCCGACCTCGCTGATCTCCGTCCAGACGCGGGTCGGCAGGTCGTCGAGCCGGCCCTCGGCCGGCTGGCCGGACCCGATCAGCCGGAACAGCCAGAAAACCCGACGCCCGGCAACCGCGAGAGCAATCAGCGTGATCGCTCCACCGATCGCAATTCTCACAGCATCCTCCATCTGGCACCCACTATCGCGGGCGAGCCTGCTCGTACCGACCAGCAACGTATGGGACGAGTGGCTCACGCCACCCGGACAAGTGGCCCGCGCCACCGTATGGGCGGGTCCGGTCCCAACCTCCCGGCCAACCCGTCTGTCCGGGTCCCCACCCCGGACGTAGGGGCACTATGAGGCCGACAGCGAACCCGCTCACCGTCGACCCTGCCACGACGTGGTCCGAGCGGCCCGATATAGGGGGTCCGAAGGCCCGATCGTCCGCGCGAGGTGCACGGGACTGCTACGTTCAGCGGCAGATGCCCAACCGACACGCAACGCCTCGCACCGTCACGACTACCACGGCGCCCCGGATCCCGCCATCCCGGAACGTCGCTCCCCCGCCGGGAGCCTCCCGGGCCGACGAGGTCAACCCTTGTGCCGGCAGGTGCTTCGACGCACCATAAGGACAGCCTTCGCCCACGGTGACCGGGCGATCGTGTGTCCCGCGGTGCTCGCCACCTTCACGTTGTGCCTGGGCCCGGTGCCAGCGCTGCCGCGACGACGCCCGGCGTGCTCCGGCGGACGGGCCCTACCGACGTTGACGACCCCGCGAACGACAACTCCGCGAACGACAACTCCGCGAACGACGACCCTGCGAACATGGTGGGCACGATGGCGACGATCACCCGGCCGACGATGACCCGAGTCGGCCGCCCTGGACACTCCCTGCAGACGGAGTACCTCCGGGCCAGGGAAAACCAGGCACTCGTGCGGCGGGACAAGCTGAGCCGCGAGGTACCCCGCACCGCGGTGCGCTCGGCCCTGGTAGGACTCGCTCTCGCCCTCGTCATCGGCTTCGGCCTAGGGCTGCCCACGGTCGCGGTCGTCGTGTTCCTGCTGGTCTTCATCGCCTGGCCGGCCGGGATCGTGATCGCCTCGTTCGGGACCGCCCCCGACGTCGAGTCGCTGCGCGAGGGGGCCGAGGCGGAGCGCAGGACCGCGCGCGCCATCGCCCGGCTGCGCCGCCAAGGGTACGTCATCCTGCACGACCGGGCCGTCCCCTACTCCGAGGCGACCATCGGTCACCTCCTGGTCGGGCCCGGCGGGGTGATGGTGCTCAGCAGCGACAACAACAAGGGCACCGTGCGGTACAAGAAGGGTGGGGCGACCTGTGACGGAGAGTCACTCAAACCCCCGATCGACCGCACCGCCTGGTTGGGTGGCGAGGTCCGCAACCAGATCCGCGCGGCACTGCCGATGCTTAAGATCCCGATAAGTCCGATCCTGGTGATGGTCGAGGCCAACGTCCTGTGGAGCGACGGCGCCCTCGACGGAGTGACGATCATCAGCATCAAGGACGTCGTCAACTACATCCGGCGCAAGCCCGGCCGACTCAACCCCGGTGAGGTCCAGCAGATCGTCGCCGCCACGGAACGGCTGTTTCCGGCCTACTCGGCCAACCGCCTCGCCGAACAGATCACCGTCGGTCGGGACCAGTGGCTGACCCTGATGGATGCGCTGCGCACGATCCGTGAGCGCGACGGGGACGCTTCCGAGATGCTCGACCGGCTCGCCCAGATCGAGTCCGACCTGGGCCGGCAGGCCGACCTCATCAACCGGACCGGAATGCCACTCGCGGTTCCCGGCCGGGCGGGCGCCGGCGAGGCCACGAGCGGCGGGCCGGACGGTCCGTCGGCTGCCGGCATGGGGCCGGTTCCCCGGCTCGGATCACGCGCGGGCGGACGGCCACGCCCGGGGGCCCGCCGCGGGCGCATCCTGGCCGCCGTCCGACCGCCCCGGGAGACGACGGACCCCGACGCCGGCCAGGCGCCCGGCGACGGTGCCGCGGGTGGCGACGATGCCGCGGGTGGCTCGGCCCCGCAGCCACCCGCCGGAAGCTGACGCTCTCCCGTTCCACCTCCCATTCCACGCCCTGCCGGCTCCTCCCGCCGGCTCCCCTTCCGGTCCCGCCCGGCGACGCTGGCGGGAATTTCCCGGCCACACATAAAGTTGAGCGTGTCAGGCTCACCTCTGTCGGGCTATGATGGGAGCCGTCATCATGAGTCAGAGCGACTCAATACACCGACCTGACTTAACGTTGGCGGAACCGAGGCTTCCCGGAGTGATCCTCAAGCCTCGGTTCACCGACAGGTTCCATCCCCACGAGGTCGGTGCGCCCGTCTGATCGGCGCCACCGACATGATCGAAAGGCACACAGACATGGCACGAGCGGTCGGTATCGACCTCGGCACCACGAACTCCGTCGTGAGCGTGCTCGAGGGCGGCGAACCCACGGTGATCGCCAACGCCGAGGGCTCCCGGACGACCCCGTCGGTCGTGGCTTTCGCGAAGAACGGCGAGGTCCTGGTCGGCGAGGTCGCCAAGCGTCAGGCGGTGACGAACGTCGAGCGCACCATCCGGTCGGTCAAACGCCACATGGGCACCGACTGGAAGATGAAGGTCGACGCGAAGGATCTCACGCCCCAGGAGATCAGCGCGTTCATCCTGCAGAAGCTGAAGCGGGACGCCGAGTCCTACCTCGGTGAGACGGTTACGGACGCGGTCATCACCGTCCCGGCGTACTTCGACGACGCCCAGCGTCAGGCCACCACCGAGGCGGGCACGATCGCCGGGCTCAACGTCCTGCGGATTGTCAACGAGCCGACCGCCGCGGCCCTCGCCTACGGGTTGGACAAGGGCGAGAAGGAGCAGACCATCCTGGTCTTCGACCTCGGTGGCGGCACCTTCGACGTCTCCCTGCTGGAGATCGGCGACGGTGTCGTCGAGGTGAAGTCCACCTCCGGTGACACCCACCTCGGTGGTGACGACTGGGATCAGCGCATCACCGACCACCTGATCAAGACCTTCAACGGCCAGCACGGGGTCGACCTCGGCAAGGACAAGATGGCCCTGCAGCGGCTGCGGGAGGCCGCCGAGAAGGCGAAGATCGAGCTTTCGCAGTCCACCCAGACCGCGATCAACCTGCCCTACATCACCGCGTCGGCCGAGGGTCCCCTGCACCTCGACGTCTCGCTGTCGCGCGCCGAGTTCCAGCGGATGACCTCCGACCTCATCGACCGCTGCAGGCACCCCTTCCAGCAGGCGGTGAAGGACGCGGGGATCAAGGTCAGCGACATTGACCACGTCGTCCTCGTCGGTGGTTCCACCCGGATGCCCGCCGTCGTCGAGCTGGTCCGCGAGCTGACCGGGGGCAAGGAGCCGAACAAGGGCGTCAACCCGGACGAGGTCGTCGCCGTCGGCGCCTCGCTGCAGGCCGGCGTGCTCAAGGGCGAAGTCAAGGACGTCCTGCTCCTCGACGTCACCCCGCTCTCGCTCGGCATCGAGACGAAGGGGGGGATCATGACCAAGCTCATCGAGCGCAACACCACGATCCCCACCAAGCGCTCGGAGATCTTCACCACCGCCGAGGACAGCCAGCCCTCCGTGCAGATCCAGGTCTTCCAGGGCGAGCGCGAGATGGCCGCCTACAACAAGAAGCTCGGCATGTTCGAGCTGACCGGCCTGCCGCCCGCCCCGCGGGGCATGCCCCAGATCGAGGTCACCTTCGACATCGACGCGAACGGCATCGTGCACGTGTCCGCGAAGGACCTGGGCACCGGCAAGGAGCAGTCGATGACCATCACCGGCGGCTCGGCGCTGCCGAAGGACGACATCGACCGCATGGTCCGCGACGCCGAGCAGTACGCCGAGGAGGACCGCAGGCGCCGGGAGGAGGCCGAGACCCGCAACAAGGCCGAGACGCTCGTCTACTCGACCGAGCGGTTCCTCGCCGAGAACGGCGAAAAGATCGACGCCGCGGTGAAGAGCGACGTGGAGGAGAAGCTCGGCACGCTGCGGGGCGCCGTCGCCGGCACCGACACGGCGGCGATCCGCGAGGCGGCCGACGCGCTGGCCGCGGCGAGCCAGGCGATGGGCCAGGCCATGTACGCGCAGGCCGCCCAGGAGGGCGCGGGTGCCTCCGGCGGCGCCGGAGCAGCCGACGACGACGTGGTCGACGCGGAGATCGTGGATGAGGAGGACAAGAAGTGACCTCAGGCCAGGCCGCGGACTGGTGGGGTTCGTCTCGGCCCGACGGCCGGGACGAGGCCGAAGAGCCCCCGGTGGTGGTGCGGGACCGGCGCCGGATCGATCCGGAGAGCGGCGAGGTCCGGCCGGAGGCGGCCGCGCCTCCCGGCCCGACGGCCACGGAGGTTCCACCCGCCGGAGTCCCGGCGGGTGAGGGTGACGGTGAGCTCGTGGCGTCGCTGCGCCAGCAGGTCACCGAGCGGACCGCGGACCTGCAGCGCCTGAAGGCCGAGTTCGACAACTACCGTCGGCGGGTCGAGCGAGACCGTCAGCAGATCGGCGAGCAGGCGACGGCGAAACTGCTGGCGAGTCTGCTGTCGACCCTCGACGACATCGGCCGGGCTCGTGACCACGGCGATCTGGAAGGCCCGTTCAAGGCGATCGCGGAGGCCCTGGAGGCGGCCCTGGAGGCGACCGGGCTGGAGCGCTACGGGGCGAAGGGCGACGAGTTCGACCCGTCGGTCCACGAGGCCCTGATGCACTCCTACCGGTCGGACGTGAGCGGGCCGACCTGCGTGGACGTCTTCCGGGCGGGTTACCTGCACGCGGGCAAGGTGTTGCGGCCCGCGCAGGTGTCGGTCGCGGAACCGTCGGGCGAGGTGGACGAGATCGTCGATCAGCCGGTCGAGGCGGAGGTCGTCGCCGGGGCCGGCGAGGTGCCGGGGAGCGGCCCGGGCCAGGCAGGCGGACCGCCGGATCGGCCGACATCGGTCCCCGATGACACGGGCAGTGTGCCCGGCCCGGACAACGGCGGGCCCACTGTCAGCGCCGGCTGAAAAGGGGAGCCAGGTCCGTCCGGCCGTCCGCGAGCCGGGGTCTGACGGACACGGCGGGCCACCGCCTCGCGCGGACGACATCATGAGGGAAGGAGGGGCGCCGTGAGTGTTCGCGACATGGTCGAGAAGGACTATTACGCCGCTCTCGGCGTTCCAAAGGACGCCTCGGCGACCGACATCAAGAAGGCGTACCGCGGGCTGGCCCGTGAGCTGCACCCCGACAAGAACCCGGGGGACGCCAAGGCCGAGGCGCGCTTCAAGGAGGTCTCCGAGGCCTACGACGTTCTCTCGGACGAGGGCCGTCGACGGGAGTACGACGAGGCCCGCGCGCTGTTCGCGGCCGGCGGTCGTCCCGGCGGCGGCTTCGGCGGGCCTGGCCGAGCCGGGGGTTACGGCGGGTTCGGCGCGCCCGGCACGGGCTACGGCAGCGGGCCGAACCTCAACCTCGACGACCTTCTCGGGGGGGCGAACGGCGGCCTCGGCGGCATCTTCGACAACCTGTTCCAGCGGTCGTCACCCGGACGCGGTCCGCGTCGGGGTGCCGACATCGAGGCCGAGGTCACGATCCCCTTCGAGAAGTCGCTGACCGGCCTGGAGGCGTCGGTCCGGCTTCCCGGGGCCGCGACCTGTACCACCTGCACCGGCAGCGGGGCGCGTCCCGGCACGACGCCGCGCACCTGCCCGACCTGCCGTGGGCTAGGTGTGGTCTCCCGCTCCCAGGGTGGCTTCGCGCTCTCCGAGCCCTGCCGCGACTGCCTGGGCAAGGGCACCCTGATCGACCATCCCTGCCCGGACTGCCGGGGCACCGGCCGGCGTGAGCGTGAGCAGCGCATCCGCATCCCAGCCGGGGTGAGCGACGGACAGCGGCTGCGGGTCCGGGGGCGTGGTATACCCGGCGAACGGGGCGGACCGGCCGGCGACCTCGAGGTGACGGTGCACGTGCTGCGCCATCCGGTGTTCGAGCGGGAGGGGAGCAACCTGGCGATTACTCTCCCCGTGACGATCACCGAGGCCGCGCTCGGCGCATCGATACGGGTGCCGACCCTGGACGGTGCTCCGCTCACGATGAAGGTGCCGGCGGGGACCTCCAGCGGTCGACGCCTGCGGGCCCGCGGGCGGGGTGTCCCCACAGCCGGAGGCGGGAACGGGGACCTCATCGTCACCCTCGAGGTGACGGTACCGAAGCCGAGTGATCTCTCGCCACGGGCACGTACGGCGTTGCTGGAGTTCGCCCAGGCCCATCCCGAGGACCCACGGGCGCCGTTGATGGAACGGATGGAGGCAGGCGGATGACCGGGCGGCCGAACCGCACATCCGACCCGCCGCCCGCCCGGCGTGGGCGAGCGACGGGAACAGGGCGAACAATGGGGGCAGGGCGAACAGGGGAACGGCAGCTCCAGCGGGGGCCGGCGGCGTCCCCCACCGAGGTTCGGCCGGACACCGAGGTTCGACCGGAGGGCTACTACCCCGCCGGCCCGCTGCCGGGTCCGGCCCACGACGAGGACGCACCGGTCTACGTCATCTCGATCGCCGCGCAGCTCGCCGGGATGCATCCCCAGACCCTGCGGTCCTACGACCGGCTCGGGCTGGTCACGCCTGGGCGCACGGCCGGGCGGGGGCGTCGTTACTCCGCCCGGGATGTGGCGTTGCTGCGCGAGGTGCAGCGACTGTCCCAGGAGGAAGGCGTCAACCTGGAGGGGGTCAAGCAGATCCTCCGGTTGAGCGCCCAGGTGATGGCGCTGCAGGCGCAGGTGCGTCAGCTCACCGAGGAGCTCGCCCGGTCCCGCGCCGACGCGGACCGCGCGGTGGCCGAGGCGCATGCCAGTCACCGGCGTGACCTCGTCCCGGTGGATCGCGGCGCGCTCGTGGTCTGGCGGCCGCTGCCCCGCCGCTGACCGGCCGGGGCGGAGCCGGCGAACGGATGCGGGAGGTTCATCGCGGCGCGCCCGCAGGGTTGAGTGGGAACGACTCAGGTATGCTGAGCGTTGAAAAAGCGACGGTGCACGCCATCCGACCATCTGGGATCCGCCATGAACGCTGAACGCCTCACCGCCCGGTCGCAGGAGGCACTCTCCGCAGCGATCAGTCGAGCCACCGCCGACGGGTCACCCCTCGTCGACCCCCTCCACCTGCTCAACGCCCTGCTCGAAGCGTCCGACGGGGTCGGCGCGGCACTGCTGGCGTCCGCGGGCACCTCGGTCGACACGGTGCGCTCCCGAGCCGAGGCCGCGGTGACGCGGCTGCCCCGCGCGACGGGCCTGAGCGTGTCCCCGCCGCAGCTGTCCCGCCAGCTCATCGCGGTGCTGAACAACGCCGAGCGGCAGGCCGGTCAGCTGGGTGACGAATACACTTCGGTCGAGCATCTGGTCGTGGCACTCGCCGAGGAGGGGGGCGAGGCCGGGCGGATCCTCACCTCCGCCGGCGCCACGCCCGACGCGCTGCGCGGCGCCTTCGAGAAGGTGCGCGGCGGCGCCCGGCGGGTGACCAGCCGGGACCCGGAGGGCTCCTACCGCGCGTTGGAGAAGTACTCCATCGACCTCACCGAGCGTGCGCAGCAGGGCAAGCTGGACCCGGTGATCGGCCGCGACGCCGAGATCCGCCGCGTCATCCAGGTGCTGTCGCGGCGGACGAAGAACAACCCGGTCCTCATCGGCGAGCCCGGGGTCGGCAAGACGGCCATCGTCGAAGGGCTCGCGCTGCGGGTCGTCGCGGGTGACGTGCCCGAGTCGCTGCGCGGCCGGCGCATCGTCTCGCTCGACCTCGGTTCGATGGTTGCCGGCTCCAAGCTGCGCGGCGAGTTCGAGGAGCGGCTGACCTCTGTCCTCAACGAGATCCGCGAGGCCGAGGGTCAGATCATCACCTTCATCGACGAGCTGCACACCGTCGTCGGCGCCGGTGCGGCGGAAGGAGCGATGGACGCCGGCAACATGCTCAAGCCGATGCTCGCCCGCGGCGAGCTGCGCATGATCGGCGCCACCACCCTGGAGGAGTACCGCACCCGGATCGAGAAGGACCCGGCGCTGGAGCGTCGCTTCCAGCCGGTCCTCGTCGGCGAGCCGACGGTCGAGGACACCATCGGCATCCTGCGCGGGCTCAAGGAACGCTACGAGGTGCACCACGGCGTGCGCATCACCGACACCGCGCTGGTCGCCGCGGCCACCCTGTCCGACCGCTACGTCACCGCGCGCTTCCTGCCGGACAAGGCGATCGACCTGGTCGACGAGGCCGCGTCCCGGCTCCGCATGGAGATCGACAGCCGGCCGGTGGCGATCGACGAACTCGAACGCGCCGTGCGCCGCCTGGAGATCGAGGACATGGCGCTGTCCAAGGAGAACGACGAGGCCTCCCGCGAGCGGCGGGGGCGCCTGCAGCGCGAGCTCGCCGACCGGCGTGAGGAGCTGTCGAGCCTGACGGCCCGCTGGCACCGGGAGAAGGATTCGATCTCCGAGGTTCAGAAGATCAAGGAGGAGCTGGAGAACGCGCGGCGCGCCGTGGAGCTCGCCGAGCGCGACCTCGACCTCGCCAAGGCCGGGGAGCTGCGGTACGGCACCATCCCGACGTTGGAGAAGCGGCTGTCGGCGGCAACCGACGCGCTGGCCGGCGCGGACTCCCCCGGTGGGGCGATGCTCAACGAGGAGGTCGGCCCGGACGACGTCGCCGAGGTCGTCGCCGCCTGGACCGGGATCCCGGCCGGTCGCCTCCTCGAAGGCGAGACGGCGAAGCTGCTGCGTATGGAGTCCGCGCTGCACGCGCGGGTCATCGGCCAGGACGACGCGGTGCGGGCCGTCTCCGACGCGGTCCGCCGGGCCAGGGCCGGGATCGCCGACCCGGACCGGCCGACCGGCTCCTTCCTCTTCCTCGGGCCCACCGGGGTCGGGAAGACCGAGCTCGCGAAGGCGCTCGCCGATTTCCTCTTCGACGACGAGCGGGCGATCGTGCGCATCGACATGAGCGAGTATGCCGAGAAGCACTCGGTGGCCCGTCTGATCGGCGCCCCACCCGGGTACGTCGGGTTCGAGTCCGGCGGTCAGCTCACCGAGGCGATCCGCCGCCGGCCATACAGTGTCATCCTGTTGGACGAGGTCGAGAAGGCCCATCCGGACGTCTTTGACGTCCTGCTGCAGGTTCTCGACGACGGGCGGCTCACCGACGGCCAGGGCCGCACGGTGGACTTCCGCAACACGATCCTCATCCTGACCTCGAACCTCGGGTCGCAGTTCATCGCGGACCCCACGCTCAGCCCGCAGGTGCGCCGCGAGTCGGTGATGGTCGCCGTGCGCGACGCCTTCAAGCCGGAGTTCCTCAACCGCCTCGACGACGTCCTCGTCTTCGACCAGCTGGGCCGGGACGAGCTGACCCGCATCGTCGATCTCCAGCTCGATCGGCTGCGGGCCCGGCTGCTCGACCGGAGGATCACCCTCAACGTCACCGACGCCGCCAAGGGATGGCTCTCCGACGTCGGCTACGACCCGGTGTTCGGGGCCCGTCCGCTGCGGCGGCTGGTCCAGACGGCGATCGGCGACCAGCTCGCCAAGGAACTGCTCGGCGGGCAGATCCGGGACGGCGACGAGGTGCTCGTCAACACCGCGCCGGACCGCTCGGGTCTGACGGTCAAGGCCGCCACCGTCAAGTCCCTCTGACGGGCCTCCCGGCGAATCGCCGCAGACCGGGCGAGGACCATCGTGGGGACGGCACGCCGTCGGTTCCTCGACCGATTCGGGCCGGACGTAGCGGATGTGCGACTTATCGTTGCGGAATGCACGACGCTCTTCTGCCGGATCCCGCGCAGTGGCGGGTCCTGCCACCGGGCCTACGGCGGCTTCGACGGGCGCTCCTGATCGTGGGAGCCGTCCCGGTGGTGGCGCTCACCCTGCTGATCACGGCGGCGTTCGGCGGCTGGCCCTGGATACTGATCACGGTGGCGCCAATCCTCGTGACGGGCTGGCTCTGGCGCTCGATCGGCCTCCGCTGGCAGGCCTGGCGCTATGCCGAGCGGGAGGACGATCTCCTGATCAGCCGCGGGGTGCTGACGCGTCGCCTGATCGTGGTGCCGTATGGCCGGATGCAGCTCGTCGACGTCACCGCCGGACCACTGGCGCGCCGCTTCGGCATCGCCAAGGTGCAGCTGCACACCGCGGCCGCGGACAGCGATGCCATCATCCCCGGCCTGGCCCCGGACGAGGCCGCGCGGCTGCGTGACGCGCTCACCGAACGCGGTGAAGCCCGGTCGGCCGGGCTGTGACGATCGAGCGGGGGTCCACCACCGGCGAAGCGCCGGCTCGGGCGACACGCCCCGGCCAGGACGGGTTTCACCGGCTGCATCCGCTCACCCCGTTCCTGCGCGGCTGGGTAATCGTCGTGGCGTTCATGGCGACGGTCGGCAGAAACCTCGCCGACGACGTCACCCCCCGCATCATCGGGCTCACCCTGATCTTCCTGATTCCCGCCGCCGGCACCTACGGATACTGCGCCTGGCGATTCACCCGCTACCGGGTCGAACGCGACAATCTTCGGCTCGATACCGGGCTCTTGGTCCGACGGACCCGCCATGTCCGGCTGGATCGGTTACAGTCGGTGGACATCGCTCAACCACTTCTCGCCCGGGTCACGGGGCTCGCCATCCTCCGGATCGATCTCGCCGGTAGGGAACGCTCCGAACTGGACACCGACTCCGGGTCCGACCTGCGGTACCTGTCGGTGGGTCACGCCCAGCGGCTGCGGGCCGAGCTGCTGGCCACCGCCGCGGGACTCGCGCCGGACGTGGGCGAGGCACCGCAGCGCCCACTCGCCGAGGTGCCGCCACGGCGGTTGGTGGCCGCGATCGCGCTGTCCCCCGCGCCGTGGGTGGCGTTGTTCGGCGTGGCCGCGATCGCCACGCCCGCCCTGCTGACCGGTACCCTCACCGGCGCCCTCGGCGCCGTTCCGATGCTCGGCAGCCTCTGGCACACGACGTTTCGCCGGTTCGCGGCCGGCTACCCCTACACCGTCTCCGAGTCACCCGACGGGCTGCGCATCAACAGCGGTCTGCTCAACCGCACCCACGCCACGGTCCCGCCGGGACGGGTCCAGGCGATCAGCATCGGCGAACCGGCGCTGTGGCGCTGGTCGGGCTGGGTGACGCTCCGGATGAACGTGGCCGGCGGCGGGCCCTCCGTGCTGCTACCGGTGGCTCGCCGGGCGGATGCGCTGGCCCTGATCGGCCGGCTACTGCCCGGAGTGGATGTCGCGGCGGTGGCGATGACCCGGCCGCCACGCCGGGCCGCCTGGCTCGCCCCGCTCCACTGGCGGCGGCTGTCCTGCGGAGCGGACGACACGGTCTTCGTCGTACGCCGGGGAATCGTCCGGCGGCACACCGATCTCATCCCCCACGGTAAGGTGCAGAGCATCCGGATCGTGCAGAATCCGCTGGCCAGACTGCTACGGTTGGCCGACATGCACCTCGATACCACCGGCGGCCCGGTGACGGTGCGGGCCGGCCTGCGCGACGCCGACGAGGCGGTCTCGCTCGCCGCCGCACAGGCCGAACGATCCCGGATCGGTCGGCGCCACGCCGTACGGACCGCTGGATGAGCCGGGGCGCCGGGTAAACGGAGCCCCCGCCCTCAGCCGAACGTGGGGAACTCCGGCCCGAAGAGGGAACCCCACAGATTCACGGCCTCCTCGTGATCGCCGGCCTGTTCCGCGTCCACCGCCTTCGCCGAGTAGATCCGGGCGAGCCGGACACTCTCGGCCAACGCCTCGATGTCCTCGGCGCGTAGATACGACGACAGGTCCCCGCCGACGTCGGCCGGGTCGGCCACGGTGAGGCCGACATCGTCCAGATGCCGGAAGACCTCGGCGAGCCCCTGCCGGGTGTTGAGCCCGCGGCCGGCGAGGACCTGCCCGGCGAGCGCCTCGATGTGGAAGGAGCGCAGGTGGCTGCCGCGCACCCGGTTCCACGCCTTGAGCAGGCGGACCGCCGAGATCACCCGGGGGCCGAGGTCCGCCGTCCAGCTCGTGTGCCGCTCCGGCCGGGTCGGCAGCCAGCCACCGACCCGATCGGGTATGACGTACCCGGCACGCGGATGATCGAAGGCCGGCACCAGATGGACGTCCGGAGGGGCGTCGTAGACGATGCGCAGCGCCTGGCCGCGGCTACCGATCGTCTGGATTCGATCTCCGCCGATGGCGTTGCGCACGCAGAGCAGCAGGTCGCGGGAGTCCCAGCGGAAACGCTTCCAGGCGCTGTTGGCCGCCGAGAAGACCGCGAAGATGTCCACCTCGTCGAGCGGACGGATCATGGTGTCCCGACCCGCCGAGCCGATCGTGGCGACCCCGACCAGCGGCAGCGCGCAACGAGGCGGGAAGATCGCGCGCAGCGCCCGCTCCGCCTCGTCGCGGCGAGCCGCGACGACGGCACGGTCCTCGGCACCGAGACGGATCAGGTCGTCGAGTTTCGCGAAGGCACGCGCCGTGGTGCCGACCAGCAGCGGGCCCGTCAACGGACCCGTCAACGGACCGGTTGTCGGGTTGATCGGCGACGTCGAGCCGGCCGCGGCAGGCTCGGCGCGGGGGCCTCCCTCGGAGGGGAACAGAGCGTTGAGCGTCCCCGGCGCCGACTCCTTCGGCCGACGCCAGTCCGGCGGAATGATCAGATGATCGTACGTGACCTCGCTCGGCCGGACTCCGGCCGGTGTTCCCCGAGGGGTATCCACACTCATGGTGCTGACCTCCCAGGCGCAGGTGGCGCCGGACCGTTCGGGCTCCCCTCCCCGGGCACGCGACGGCCCTCCCACGGACCCCCACGGACGCCCCGCCCAGCTTCGGCCCGTCGGCCATTGGTCGCGACATCGCCTTACATGGTGCCCCAGGGCATCACAGTCTGAACAGGGGGCTGTCTGCGCGGCGTGTTCACCACTCTCCTCGTGACGGCGAAAAAATGAGCCGGGAGCTGTCACCCAGCCGACAACACAGCATGGTAACGGTACCGTCACAATGACCTTCCGCCACACCGCGAAAGGCGGCTGGACATGGGTTTTGCCCGTTCGGGCCGGATGACGGCCGAATCCGGACGGTACCGGAACGGTCGGCGGTGACTCGCGACGTCAGGCCCAGGCGAAGCCCGACGCCCGATAACGTTGCGTGACAAACCTCAATGGTCAACTTGGCGGCGGACGCAGCCAGATCCGCCACCAATCGGCGACCAACACACTCGTTGGCACGAACGAGGTCGCCTGCGCGAGACGCTTCCCCACGCTGTCCCCGCGCCGGATCCGCGTCTCCACCAGAGCGCCGCGGTATTCGAACCATCCCGCGACCGCGCGGATCGCCTCGGTGGCGTAGCCGCTGCGCCGGCAGCCGAGCGCGATCGACACCCCGACCACCACCCGCCGGCCGTGGGTCTCCGCCGCGAGCAGGCCCACCGCCGCCGATCCTGGCTGGCGACCCGGCTGGCGACCCGGCTGGCGACGCAGCACCCAGGTCAGGACCATGTGGCCGGCGCTCGCCCGACGGCGTAGTTCGCGCCGCAGCGCCCCCGCCGGATCGTCGGGATCGGGCGCCCCCGCGGCAGGATCGGTCCCGACGATTCCGCCGAAGGGGCCGGATCCGTCACCGGAGGCGCCACGCGTGCCTGATCGCGGGGGGATGACCGTGAACGCCAGCGAGGGCGCGAGCTCCTCGGCGACGTATCCCGCGTTCCAAATGGTGAGCGGGAGTGCGAGTAGTCGGGAGGTGGTGAGTGTAGGGCCCTCACCCACGACGGGACGGCTCCCGGACCCCGAGCAGACCCCGTTCCCGGAGCCAGGACTCGGTGCGGTTCATGCCCTCGGGCAGCCGCACGACCGGCGACCATCCCGTCCGGGCCCGGATCTTCTCGATGGAGAGGCCCGCGTCGCGGGTCAGGGCGCGCACGGTGAGCGGACCGAGGTCCACCCGGGCGCGGGGATCGACTCCGGCCACCAGACGGGCACCTACACCGCGGATCAGGCCCGGTCCCCGCCGCGACGTCGCCGAGTTCACCGGAACGGCCGGGGCCGCCGGGGCCGCCGAGCCCGCTGGCCGCACCGAGGTCGTCGAGACCGCCGGGACCGGGTGGGTGGGGAGGGGTGGCGTCTCGGCCGCGGAATCGTCCACACCTCGCCTTCGGTAACCCTCCGCGAACGAACAGACACGATCAATCGCGTCGACCGCTCCGAAGACCCTGGCCGGTACGGAGCGGGGCGCCGCGATCGCGAGCATCTGACAGTAAAAGGTGAAGAAGTCGGCGGCAGACACCGACTCCCCCCCGGTCACGTGCAGCACCTCACCGGCGACCGCCGACCGGTCCGCACCGGCGACGGTGGTCACCGCCGTGACCACGTCGTCGACATGCACGGGGCTGAGCACACCCCAGCCGCCGTCGACGAGGACGAACCGCCCGGCCCGCATCAGCAGCACCGGCCAGAGGGTCCAGCGACCGGCCCGGGGACCGTAGGCATCCCCGATCCGTAGGACGGTCGCGCCGAGTCCGTGCGCAGCGGCCGACCCGACCGCCTGTTCCGCGGCGGCCATGGCGTCGGCGCGGACGTCGCCGGTCAGTCCGATCGGCGTGGTCTCGTCCAATGATCGGCCGACGGCTCGCGCGGGCCTGCGGTCCCCGGTCCCGCCGGGGACCGGGCCACTCGTCCGGGCAAGCACGTCCACGCAGGAGAGATGGACGAAGCGGTCGACCCCGGCCCGACCCGCGGCGTCGAGCAACGCCGCCGTGGCGCCGAGGGTCACCCGCCGGATCTCGGCGTCGGACACCCGTACCGGCGCTCCGGCTCGGCCGGGACGCACCGGGGTCAGTTCCGCGACGCCACCGGTCCCGATGGCGGCGGCATGGATCACCAGCTCCGTGCCGTAAAAGGCCTTCTCCCACTCACCGGGACGGCTGACGTCGGCCTGCATGACACCCGGCGCGCGCCGGATGTCGATGGCGACAACGTCGTCACCGCGCCGCCGCAGCGCGTGGGCCAGCGCTCCGCCGAGGAAGCCGGCCGCGCCGGTGACCACCGCCCGAACCAAGGTCGCTCCTCCTGCCAGGATCACCCTCGCCGACGGCGCTGCCGCGCGGCCCGCCGGCCCGTCCACCGGCTGGGTCCGCGGGTTTTACCACGCTTGCTGCCGTGCTCGCTGCCGTGCTCGCTGCCGTCGGCGACGACCCGACCCTACGGGATCGACTACTGATCAGGACCGGGACATCCCCGCGAGTCGGGAGGATCGAGGTCGGGTGCACCTCCCGGGATGCCACGGGCCGGTCGCGCCCGGCAGGTGGGCCGGCCCTCACGGCGTCCCGAAGTCCTGGGTCCAGTAGGTGCCGTACCTGCCGCCCGTCGCGTAGCCCACGCCGATCCGGGTCAGCGAGCAGGTGAGGATGTTCGATCGGTGCTCCGGGCTGTTCATCCATCCGCGCATCACCTCGGCCACGGTGCGCTGACCGGCGGCGATGTTCTCGGCGGCGATGGAGAAGGAGAAGCCGGCGGCGGCGATCCGGTCGAAGGGCGAGCGACCGTCCGGGCTGCCGTGGCCGAAATAGCCGACCGTGGCCATGTCGACGCTGTGTGCCTGGGCCGCGGCGGCCAACCGCAAGTCGACGATCAACGGAGGACAACCGGCCGCCCGGCGCTCGAAGTTGGTCGAGGTCGCGACCTGACCGACCAGGCTCATCCAGGAGGCCGGCAGGTACGGCGGGTGGGGGGATGCGACGGCCGGGGCCGACGCGGACGGAGCAGTCACCGGCGCGGCCAGGGCCAGAGCCGCCGCCCGCGCGGCGGCCAGCTGATCCGGACCGGCCAGGCGAGCGGTGGGCGGAGGCTCGGCCCCGGGTCCGGTCGGCGCACCCCGATCCGCGATCCGACCCGCGATCGACGTGGGGGGGACCCCGGCCGCCACCCCGACCACGCCCCGATCCGGCTGCGTGCCGGCGCGGCCGGCCAGGCGGTCACCGTCACGCGGTGCCGAATGACCACCCGCGAGCAGCACGACCGTCAGAACCGCGGTCAAGGCCCCTGCCGCGCTGCAGAGGACGGGGCCGGCGCGACGCCGTCCCGCATGGTGCCGCCCGTGCTGTCGAAGCATCGAATCCTTCGGTGGTCGGACCCCCGACCGCGTACCTGGATCGATCAAGGTTAGCCGGCCATAGCCAGAAATTGCCATAGGAAAGGGAATTGATCGTCCAATGTGATCTGGTCGTAACGTCGTGGAGACTACCGGTCCACGGATCTCCCGGCATGATCCGGCGCCGCGGGGCACTGACGGACAACATCCCTGCGCTCCTCGCCCGCCCCCTCGGCGCTCCTCGCCCGACGCGGACTACCGCGGCCCCTGGTCGGGGAGCCGGCCCGATCGCCGGCGCAGCAGCTCGCCGGCGATCCCGGCGATGACGGAGATGACGATCACTACGAGCGCGATCCACACCGCCGCGTCCCGCAGCCCAGGAATGGCGGCCGCCGTATAGCCCAGAAGGATCAATCCGGTCCCCCAGACGAGCGCCCCGAGCACGACCGCGATCAGAAAGCGGGACCATGACATCGCCACGGTCCCGGCGAGTACCGGCGCGAACGTCCTCGCCCACGGCACGAAGCGGGCCGCGACCAGGGTGATCGGCCCGAACCGCCGGTAGAATTCCTCCGTACGGGCCAGCACCGTGGCGTGCCTGCGTTCCAGGTACGGCCGGCCGAGACGATGCCCGGTGTAGTAGCCCGCCGCCGCCCCGACGGTGGCTGCCGCCGCGACCCCGATCGAGAGGACCGCGACGGACACGTTCGACGCCGCGTCCGCCGCCATCAGCCCGGCCGCGAAGAGAATGGTGTCACCCGGAAGCCAGAACCCGATCAGGATCCCGCTCTCGACGAAGATGACCGCGAAGAGGACGACGTACAGCGTCATCCCGGACAGGCTGCCGACGTCCACTCGACCAGTGTGCCGGCCCCTGGTCGGCACCCGCCGACCAAGTCGGCGGGGACCACATCGCGCGGATCCGCACCGCGCCGGCGACGTCAGCCGCATCCGACCCCGGGACGGGGCAAGGCGTCATACCCTTCGCCCATCAGGAGTCCACGGCGGGCTTCGGCCCGATCCGGCTGCCCTGCACCGCGGGTGCATGGCTGATCGGCGCCCCTACAGGTTCGTAAGGAGCCCCACCGATGCCCATCGCCACGCCAGACGTATATGCCGAGATGCTCGACCGGGCGAAGGCCCAGTCCTTCGCCTACCCCGCGATCAACGTGACCTCGTCGCAGTCCCTGAACGCCGCGCTGCGGGGCTTCACCGAAGCCGGCAGTGACGGCATCGTGCAGGTGTCCACCGGCGGTGCCGAGTACCTGTCCGGCTCGACGGTGAAGAACATGGTCCTCGGCGCGGAGGCACTGGCCGAGTTCGCCCACCACGTCGCGAAGGCGTATCCGGTCAACATCGCCCTGCACACCGACCACTGCCCGGCCGACAAGCTTGACACCTACATCCGCCCCTTGATCGCGATCTCGAAGAATCGGGTGGCCCAGGGACGCGAGCCGCTCTTCCAGTCGCACATGTGGGACGGCTCGGCGGTCCCCCTCGAGGAGAACCTCAAGATCGCCGAAGAACTACTCGCGGACGCCGCCGCCGCGAAGATCGTTCTCGAGGTCGAGATCGGGGTCGTCGGCGGCGAGGAGGACGGCGTCGTCGGCGCGATCGACGAGAAGCTCTACACGACGCCGGAGGACATGTGGCGGACGGCCGAGGTGCTCGGCACCGGCGCGAAGGGGCGCTACCTGCTCGCCGCCACCTTCGGCAACGTGCACGGTGTGTACAAGCCCGGAAACGTCAAGCTACGCCCGACGATTCTGCACGAAGGACAGGAGTACGTCGCCAGGAAGCTCGGGCTGCCAGCCGGCGCGAAGCCGTTCAACCTCGTCTTTCACGGCGGTAGCGGGTCGGCTCTCACCGAAATCCGCGAGACCCTCGACTACGGGGTGGTCAAGATGAACGTGGACACGGACACCCAGTACGCATTCACCCGCCCCATCGTGGACCACGTGTTCAAAAACTATGACGGCGTTCTCAAGGTGGACGGTGAGGTCGGCGTGAAGAAGGCGTACGACCCGCGTACCTACGGAAAGCTCGCGGAGAGCAGCATGGCGGCCCGCGTCGCCCAGGCGTGTGAGGACCTCCGTTCCGCCGGCACCAGCCTCGGGCGGGCATAGTCGGGCCCAGGAGCGCACGCCGGCTGGCGGGATCGGTTCGTCGGATACCGGCCGCTTGTCCGCCGGCCGGCGGACAAGCGGACAGATAGCCGCCGGCCGCGAACGGGCAACCGAGCAACCGCCGCCGCTCGTCCGAGGACATTCTCCGGACCCCTCGGTCCGACCCTCTCCATCATTTCCGGCGGACGGAACGACCGGCACGCGGCGGACATCCGACCCGCCCCGGTCCGATGCACGACCCGCCGATTTCCCGTACTATGCCGGCCCGCGCGGTCCCCCGGTCGCTCCGACGGCTGGGGGACCACTGTTTAGCGGGCGCGGCATCCCGCTCCTCGCGTAACGCCGCCCCCGCCGGCAACCAGCAGGTTTCGGCCAAATGAGCGGACACGCACCGGACCTTCGGTAACCGTTCACCTACCGCCCCACCCCCAGGGAACCCCTTCGCCCACTGTGGTGATCCGACGGGCGCTTTTCACAGTCGGTGTCCGATTGAATCCGCCGTGTGCAAAAATCACAACGCCGCAAGTTACCGCCCGATTTCCGTTGTTTTTCTCACAAAAACAGGCTTCAATGGACGAAGCGTAGTATCAGGCCGATCACTCGCGTCGATCTCGTAGCAGGGCCGTCACGCCTTTGTCGACATGTCACGCATCTGGCCTGATGTGGGACTCTCCGCTCATCGTCGACCATCGGCAAACAGGGTGATCGGCCGAGCACAAATGCCTCCGCACGCCGTACCGCCAGGTTGATGAGCGGGCGCGCACGCGCGATACCAGGCCGCCAGTTCCTACTCAAGCAGGCGCGCCGAGTGTGCTCTTTTTCACGCACCCTATTCAATGCTTGGCGACTCGCCGGGCGGCGTGGTTATGGTTTTCGCCGTGCCCGGCAACAACGTCGGGCATTCGTCGGGCGGCACGCCGAATCCTGCCCCTGGCCGACGATTTCTCGAACCGGGCGGCAGGAACGGGGGACCCATCTCCGAGTATCGAAAGGATTCGATGCTCTCGGGGTGAAGCCATGTGCGACGACCACCCGGAAAGGTATTTCCGGTGCGGCTTCCGTCTCCAGGGATCCCTGGCACGGCCGGGCAGTTCCCAGCCCGAATCCGACAGCTCACCTCGCAGGCGTGGGGAAGGACCACAAGACATGTCCGACGCACGTATCAGTGGCCGACAATGCCGCGCCGGTACCCGCAGCCGGGCCCGGGCCCTCGTGGTCGCACCAGTACTCGCGGCGGCGGTGGGCGGCACCTTCGCGCTCAGCCAGCCGGCCGATGCGGCCACCACCTGGACGGGCCTGCGGCAGTGCGAGTCCGGCGGTGACTACACGACCAACACCGGCAACGCGTACTACGGCGCTTACCAGTTCTCCGCCAGCACTTGGCACAGCCTCGGCTACGGCGGTCTGCCGCACCAGGCTTCCCCGGCCGTCCAGGACGAGGCCGCGCTCAAGCTCGCCCGACGGTCCGGCTTCGGCCAGTGGCCGGCCTGTGGCCGCGGGATGGGCGCCGACCAGCTCGCGGGCGGCTCGTCGAGCTCCTCGGGCCAGGCCTCGCGCACGACGGAACGCCGCGAGCTGACGGTCAGCCCCATCTCCATGAGCACCCCCGTATTCACCCGTAACCTGACGACCGCACTGGCCAGGCAGGTACGTGACGACGTGCGGGCCTGGCAGGCCCGCGTCAACCATCTGGGCTATCCGATCACGATCGACGGCCGCTACGGACCACGCTCCGCCGCAGTCGCCCGCGCCCTGCAGGCCGCCAAGGGACTCGCCGTCGACGGCATCGTCGGCCCGGCGACCTGGCGGGCCACCTTCCGCTGATCCTCCCCATCAGCCCCATCAGCTCCATCAGCTGATCCATTCGCTCCGCCCCCGTGGCGGAGGGACGACCGCCGCGGGAACCGGACATCCCACCCCGGCGACACCGGTCAGGGGATCTCACCTCGACGACGGGCTGGCCCGACCTGTCTCCGGACGATCTCCGGTTGACGGCCCGTACGGGCCGGCCCGTACAACCCACCACCAGCATCACCAGGACCGCACCCTGACCGGCCTCCGGCAGGGCCGATCTTCGGCAGAGCCGATCTTCGGCAAGGCCGACGAGGAACAGCAGGACCAGCGAGCCACCTGCGGAACCTGTATGGAAGTGGCACGATTCGCGCGATCCTCACTGGTTACTCCGGACCACCCCGGTTTGCGCTCCATGAGCGGTTCTCGCTAGAGTGCCGCTCACTCGCCTCGTCGGCGAGGCCGCCCGGACGGACGCCGAGTCCTGCCCCCGTACGAGCGGCCGGAACGAACATCGACCGCAGCGGGCAGGAGTGGGGGACCCACATTTCGGGCGCCGCAAGCGGCGTCCTTGGGGTAAAGCCGGTGCGTCCCGGCCCATGGTGGAGAGCGGTTCCCACCCGGGGTCGGATCCTCCGGCCGGGCCATCCCAGCCCGCACCCGACAGCTCACCCCGCAGGCGACGGGATTGGACTGACATGCCCTCTGGGCGTCGTGGCGGCAGACATCGAGCACCGCAGGCCCCATCGCCCGCCGGTCGCATCCTGCGCACCACCGGCGCGGTCACGGCCATCGTCGGCAGCGGCCTCGCGGTCACCGCGGCTCCGGCGGGCGCGGCCACCTCCGACGACTTCGCCAAGCTCCGCCAATGCGAGTCCGGCGGCAACTACGCGGTCAACACCGGCAACGGCTTCTCCGGTGCCTACCAGTTCGACGACCAGACCTGGCACGGGCTCGGGTACTCCGGCCGCCCGTACCAGGCATCGCCCGCCACGCAGGACGAGGCGGCCGCGAAGCTCTACAACCAGCGGGGCTGGCAGCCATGGCCGTCCTGCTCGGTCAAGATGGGCCTGACCAACAACGGCCCGGCCAGTGTCCCGGGCGGCTCCGGTGACGTCATCCAGCAGGCCATCACCCCGGTGGAACCCCCCATGACGCTGGACCGGGCCCGCCGGGAGATGGGGGACGGCTCGTTCAGGGGCACGGTCCTCGACGCGTCCCTCAGCGACGACGTTCGCCCGGACGCCTTCGTCTGGCAGGACAGGATGCGTCAGAAGGGCTTCGTACTCACCGTCGACGGCAAGTTCGGACCGCAGTCGCAGGGCATCGCCGCGCTGTACTCGTACCTCACCCGGGTGAGCGACGGTCAACCCGGGGTCGTCGGCCAGAATCTGTGGAACGTCAGCGTCAGGGCCTGACCGACCGGTCACCGTGCGCGCAGGGCAAGCGCGTCCGGGGTGACCTCCATGACGTGTGCGGCCGGTCGTCGGGCAGGATGCACTCATGACGACGCCGTCCACCTCGGGAAAGCCCAACCTGCTCTCCGGTCCGCCGCCGACGCTCCTGCCCTCCGACGCGGCCGCGACCGATGCGCTGGTCGCCGGTGATCCGCCGGATGCCGTCGCCGCCCGGCTGCCCGCGTTCAGCGTGCCTTGGGCCGCGCTCGCCGAGCTCGCGCTCACCGGCGGACGACCCGTCGAGGCCTATGCCTACGCCCGCACGGGCTATCACCGCGGCCTCGACGCCCTGCGCCGCTCGGGCTGGAAGGGCAACGGGCCGATCCCCTGGTCACACGAACCCAACCGCGGGTTCCTGCGTTCGCTCGCCGCTCTCGGTCGGGCGGCCGCGGCCATCGGGGAGGCCGAGGAGGCCACCCGCTGCCGGACGTTCCTGGCCGACAGCGATTCCGTCGCTGCCAGTGAGCTCGGCTTCACCTGACAGTGAGTTCATCAGGCCGCGTCGGTGGTGGAGACCAGCGAGGATGCCGCAGCCGGCCCCACGACCCCGCCATCCCTAGTAACCTCGCCCGGTGCCTGCTCTTGTCCTCATCGGTGCCCAGTGGGGCGACGAGGGAAAAGGAAAGGCGACCGACCTCCTGGGCGGCGCCGTCGATTACGTCGTCCGGTACCAGGGTGGCAACAACGCCGGCCACACCGTGGTCATCGGGGCGGAGAGTTACGCGCTCCACCTGATTCCCAGTGGCATGCTGCGGGCCGACTGCGTTCCCGTGATCGGCAACGGGGTCGTCATCGACCCGGGCGTGCTGCTGGCCGAGATGGACGGGCTCACCGCCCGCGGCATCGACGTCTCCCGGCTCCTGATCAGCGCGAACGCCCATCTGATCATGCCCCATCACCGGGCGCTGGACCGGGTCATCGAGCGTTACCTGGGCAAGGCGCGGATCGGTACCACCGGTCGCGGCATCGGTCCCACCTACGGCGACAAGGTTGCCCGTACGGGCATCAGAGTGCAGGATCTCCTCGACCCGGGCATCTTCCACAAGAAGCTCGAACTGGTGCTACGGGAGAAGAACCAGGTCCTGGCCAAGGTCTACAACCGGCGCCGGATCGAGCTCGACGAGGTGGTCGAGGAGTACGCCGACTACGCGAAACGCCTGCAACCCCACATCGCCGACACCGGTCTGATCCTCGACCGGGCGCTGCGCGCGGGCAAGGTCGTGCTGCTCGAAGGCTCCCAGGGCACCCTCCTCGACGTCGACCACGGCACCTACCCGTTCGTCACGTCATCGAACCCGACCGCCGGCTACGCGGCCACCGGCGCCGGCATCGGCCCGACGAGGATCAGTCGGGTGATCGGCATCATCAAGGCCTACACGACCCGGGTCGGCGCCGGCCCCTTCCCCACCGAACTGGACGACAAGGTCGGAGAGGAGCTGCGCCGCATCGGCGGGGAGTTCGGCGTGACGACCGGCCGGGCGCGGCGCACCGGCTGGTTCGACGCCGTAATCGCCCGCTACGCGGTGCGGGTCAACGGCCTGACCGACCTTTTCCTCACCAAACTGGACGTCCTGTCGGGCTTCGACCGGGTGCCCATCTGCGTCGGCTACGACCTCGGCGGCGAACGGGTTGACGAGATGCCCATGACCCAGACCGAGTTCCACCACGCCAAGCCGATCTACACCGACCTGCCCGGCTGGCACGAGGACATCTCCGACGTCCGGTCGTTCGCCGACCTGCCCGGCGCCGCGAAGGACTACATCAGGGCGTTGGAGGAGTTCTCCGGCGCCCCGGTGTCGGCGGTCGGCGTCGGTCCCGGGCGGGACCAGACGCTCGTCATCAATGACCTGGTCTGAAACGACTGGTCCGGAACGGACCTGATCTGATCCCGCCCGGCGCGGGCCGAGATCCGGTCGGTTCCGGTTGCACCCGGAAGCATTACCGTCGACGCTTGGGCGGTCACGCAAAGCAATGACGTCCGGGGGTGGTGGCGGTGGCCGTTGTCAGGTCCCGGCCGTCGGATGACGATCCTTCCATCCCCGGGCGGACACCGCTGTCGCTGCCGGAACCGGCCGAAGCCCCGCAACCGGCCCGTTGGCCACCAGCCGTGAGACGCGGTTACCTGCACCCGACCGACTCCGACGCCTGGCCGGTCGGGTTCTCCCCCACCGGCGAGGCTCTGCCGCAGACCCTGACCGACGTGCTGCTGCGGGGCAGCCACGCCATCCGGAGCTCGAAGCGGGCCGAGGCACAGCGGCTCGAACGCGCCGCGGCCGTCGCCAGTCACGTCGACGCCCAGATCCGTGACTTCCTGGACTTCTGCGCGGCCGAACACCTGGTACCACCGGTCACGGTGCGGGCGACCCGCACCGCGCCGCACCGCGCGCCGGCGCGGTACCGTGCCGGGCGGCCGCTGCCCGCGCTGGACCTGAGCGAGGGCGGGGCGACACGGGCGACACGGGCGGTCACGGACCCGGCGGCCCGGGCCGACCCGGCGGATCGGGCGGACCGGGCGGATCGGGCGGACCGGGCGGACCGGGCGGACGCGGGTGAGGCGGCCGTTGACCCCGGTCGCCGCCGGCGTTGGCCGGGACGGCGGGAACGGCTGCAGGCGTGGCCGCTGCTGTACTGGCGCTGCGAGAACTTCCCGGCTGCGGGGCGGTCGCTGCACCTGTTCGTCGAACCGGGTGGGCGCGCCTTCGAAGGCCGCGACGATCCCGCCCCGCTGACCGTGCTCGGCCGGGAGGTCCGGGTCTGGCCGGTCGACGCCGCCGCCATCGTCGCGGGCATGGCCGAGGTGGACGCACGCCGCTGCGCGCTGCACCTGGTGCACGGCATGGCCCACCTGCTCTGGCGGTCGGGTGTCGGGCTGTAGTCGCTCAGCGCGGATCGTCCCAGGTGATCGGCCGGGAGTCACCGGCACCGACCGGGCACGACGCGCACGATGATCAGCACACCCGCTACTGTGGAACCGTGACCCGACCGAACTGCGACGACGCGATGCCCCAGACGGGGTTCGCCGGTTCGCGATGGCACCCGCGCCCGGTCCGGATCTCCGTCCCGGCGCCGCGCGCCAGGGACAACCGGTGACGGCCGCCACCGACCCTCGCGTCCCCCGCGCACGGCCGTGGCGGCGACGCGGCCCGCTCCGCCGGCATTACCGGGAATTCGCCGCCGCGCACCGGGCCGCTGCTTGCGTCGCGAGGTGAACTGATGAAGATTCTTGTTGTCGGCTCCGGCGGCCGTGAACACGCGCTGTGCCGGGCGCTCGCCCGCGATCCCCGGGTCGGCTCGCTGGTCTGCGCGCCCGGAAACGCCGGAACCGCCGAGCTCGCCGAGCCCCGCCCGCTCGACGTCGCTGACCCGGACGCCGTCGCCGACCTTGCTGAGGCGGTCGGCGCGGACCTCACCGTCATCGGTCCGGAGATGCCGTTGGTAACCGGGGCCGCCGACGAGATACGCGCCCGCGGTCTCGCGGTCTTCGGCCCGAGCGCGGCCGCGGCCCGGCTGGAGGGCAGCAAGGCGTTCGCCAAGGAGGTCATGCGCGCCGCCGGGGTGCCCACGGCGGCCTCTCGCGACCACACCGAGATCGAGCCCGCCCTGGCCGACCTGGACGTCTTCGGGCCACCGTACGTGGTGAAGTACGACGGGCTCGCCGCCGGCAAGGGCGTCACGGTGACCGAGGATCGCGACGCGGCCGTCGCCGCGGTCCGCGCGAGCCTGCGCGGACCGGACGACCGGGTTGTCCTCGAGGAGTACCTCGACGGGCCCGAGGTCTCCCTGTTCGCCGTGGTGACCGAGTCCGGCGCGGTCCTCCCGATGCTGCCGGCGCAGGATCACAAACGGGTCGGCGACGGCGACACCGGCCCGAACACCGGGGGGATGGGCGCGTACACCCCGCTGCCCTGGGCCTCGCATGGCCTGCCGGCGAAGATCGTCACCACGGTGATCCGGCCGACGGTGGCCGAGATGGCCCGGCGCGGCACCCCGTTCACCGGTCTGCTCTACGCCGGGCTCGCGCTGACCACCCGCGGGCCGCGGGTGGTGGAGTTCAACGTGCGCTTCGGTGACCCCGAGGTGCAGGCCATCCTCGCCCTGCTCACGACGCCGTTGACGGACGTGCTCTCCGGCCGGCGGGCACCGGTGTGGCGCTCCGGCGCGGCGATCAGCGTCGTCGTCGCCGCGCACGGCTATCCGGCGGCCCCCAGGCTCGGCGACCCGATCCGCGGGCTCGCCGCCGCCGGCGCGCTGGCCGGCGTCGACATCCTGCACGCCGGTACCCGCAGGGAGCCGGATGGTCGGGTCGTCTCGGCCGGCGGCCGTGTGCTGTCCGTCACGGCCATCGGCTCCAACCTGGAGTCCGCGCGAGGATCGGCCTACGAGGCCGTCAGCCGCATCTCGCTGCCCGGCGCCCATTACCGCACCGACATCGGAGATCCGTCCCGGATGCGCCACGCGGCCGACGTCCGTCGAACGGACGTCGCGTCCGGCGAGGATCCCGCAGGACATAGAAAGAAGGAGTAGACCGTGTCGCAGAGCACCCCCGGGCCGGATCATCCCCAGGTGGCGATCGTCTTCGGATCACCGTCGGACACCCAGACCATGAGCAAGGCCGGCGCCACTCTGGAACGCTTCGGTGTGCCCTACGAGCAGGTGTCGCTGTCGGCGCACCGCGCGCCGCGCACCCTCGCCGACTACGTGGGTCAGCTACGGGCCCGCGACATCTCGGTGGTCATCGCCGGGGCAGGCCTGGCCGCCGCGCTGCCCGGCACCATTGCGGCCCTCACCACGCTGCCGGTAATCGGCGTGCCGATCTCCGGCGGGGCGCTGGACGGCATGGACTCGCTGCTCGCCATCGCGCAGATGCCGCCGGGCGTCCCGGTCGCGACCGTGGGTCTGAACAACTCGACGAACGCGGCGATCCTGGCGATCCAGATCCTGGCGCTGGCCGATCCCGATCTGGGGCTGAAGCTGGCCGCGTTCAAGGACGAGTTCGAGCAGGCCGCGGCGGACGGGCTGAGCGCGGCGGCCGCGGCCGGCAGCCAGCCATGATCGGCCGGTACACCCTGGCGGAGATGGGCCGGGTGTGGTCGGAGGCGCACAAGTACGAGCTGTGGTGTCGCGTCGAGGTGCTGGTCATGGAGGCGCACGCCGCCGCGGGCCGCATCCCCGCCGATTCCATCGAGCCGGTCCGGGCCGCCCCCGCTCCGACGCCCGAAGCCGTCGCCGAGGTGGAGGCCGTCACCCAGCATGACGTCATCGCCTTCCTGACCGCCTGGGCCGACCGCACCGAACCCCGGTCCGCCGCCGCCTACGTGCACTTCGGCATGACCTCCTCCGACCTGCTCGACACGGCGCTCGCGCTGCAGCTGGTCGAGTCGACCGACCTGCTGCTCGCCCGGGCGGACATTCTCGTCGCCGCGCTGCGCGACCTCGGCCTGGCCCACCGGAACACCCTGCGGGTCGGCCGGACGCACGGCATCCACGGCGAGCCGACGGTGTTCGGGCACCGCGTCGCGGACCTGGCGTTCGGGCTCGCCCGCTGCCGCGACCGGCTGCGCGCGGCCCGCGCGGACGTGGCCGTCGCCAAGATCTCCGGCGCGGTCGGGACGTACTCCAACATCGACCCCGACGTCGAGGCCTACGTGGCCGACAAGCTGGGCCTCACCGCGGCCCCGGTGGCCACCCAGGTCGTGCTGCGCGACGGCATCGCCTCCTGGGTCGCGGCGCTGGCCGGGCTCGCGACCGTCTGCGAGGCGGTCGCCCTGGAGGTCCGGCACGGCCAGCGCACGGAGGTCCGGGAGCTGTCCGAGCCGTTCGGCTCCGGGCAGAAGGGCTCCTCCGCGATGCCCCACAAGAAGAACCCGATCATGTCGGAGCGCATCGCCGGGCTCGCCCGGATCGTCCGGGCGCAGTACGTCCCGGTGCTGGAGGGCGTGCCGCTGTGGCACGAGCGCGACATCTCCCACTCCTCCACCGAGCGCATCGCGCTGCCGGATGCCGCCACCGGCGTCGACTACCTGCTGCACCTGACGACCCGGCTGGTCACCGGGCTGGTCGTGGACACCGCACGGATGCGGGCGAACCTCGATGCCACGGGCGGGCTGGTCTACACCTCGGCGGTGCTGCTCGAACTCGTCGAGACGGGGCTGTCCCGCGAGGACGCCTACGCTGTCACCCAGGCGGCGGCGATGGAGACCTGGCAGACCGGCGTGCCGTTTTGGGAAACGCTGCGCAAGCACGCCGGCGACCGCGGCCTGCCCCTGGACGAGGCCAGGCTCAACGAGGTGAGCCGGCCCGAGCGCTACACCGAGCGCCTCGGCTCGGTCTTCGACGCCCTGGCGGCCCTCACCTGACCCGCACCCCCGCACCTGACCCGCCGCGCAGCCGCGCAGGCATGGCGCGGTGCCCCGGCCGGCAGGTGCTGTTGTTCTCCCTGGGTACGGTCTGTCTATGCCGCTGACACATGAGGAATTCGCCGGACTCACCCACCTGGGTTCGGGCAAGGTCCGGGAGCTGTTCGCGGTCGGGGACGACGCCGTGCTGCTGGTCGCCAGCGACCGCATCTCGGCGTTCGACGTGGTCCTACCGACCGAGATTCCCGACAAGGGAGCCGTTCTCACCGGGCTTTCGCTGTGGTGGTTCGACCAGCTCGCCGACCTGGTCCCGTCCCACGTCGTCAGTTCGAACGTCGACGAGTACCCGGCCGAGCTCACTCCGTACACGGAGCAGCTGCGTGGCCGGTCGATGCTGTGCCGACGCCTGAACATGGTGCAGATCGAGTGCGTCGCCCGTGGTTATCTGACCGGCAGCGGGCTGAAGGACTACCAGCGCACCGGCGCGGTCAGCGGGCATCCCCTACCCACCGGGCTGGTGGACGGCAGCAAGCTGCCGGCACCGATCTACACGCCGTCCACGAAGGCGCCGATCGGTGAGCACGACGAGAACATCAGCCGGGCCGACGCGGCCGGCCGGATCGGCACCGAGCTTGCCGCCGAGCTCGAGCGGCTGACCCTGCAGATCTTCGGCCGGGCCAGTGTCCTCGCAGCCGAGCGCGGCATCCTGCTCGCTGACACCAAGTTCGAGTTCGGTCATGACACCCAGGGCACGCTGCGGCTCGCCGACGAGGTCCTGACCCCTGACTCGTCCCGGTTCTGGCCGGAGGACACCTGGCGGCCCGGGGCCTCCCAGCCGTCCTTCGACAAGCAGTACATCCGTGACTATCTGACGAGTACCGGCTGGGACAGGACCGCGCCGGGGCCGGAGCTGCCCGCGGACGTTGTCGAGGCGACCCGGGTCCGTTACGTGGAGGCCTACGAGCGGCTGACCGGCATCTCCTTCAAGGACTACCTGTCCACCGTCTGACCGCGCTCGCACCGCGAACAACACGAGAAGTTATCTTCTGGGTACTATAAGTTCATCTTAGGTTCTCTCCTAGAAGGAGATCGAGATATCGAGAGAGGTGAGCTGCCATGGCCACGAAGACGGACACCCCGCCACGGGCACGGCCACAGCCGCACCGGGAGGACACGGACACCTCTGCCCCTGAGCGGGACCAGCGGCAGCCGGCCGCGCCCACGGGCCCCGAGCGGTCGTCTGGCACACGCACCTTCACGGTCCGGGCACCGCTACTCACGTCGCGGTTCGAGGTTGGACGAGGTACGAGCATGCAGTGGCCGTCACTGGGCAAGAGCGCCTACTACCTGGGACTCGGCGGGCTCGCCGCGGCCTCAATCATCGAATGGCCGGTCGCGGCGGCGATCGCCGCCGGCACCTACGTCGCGCAGCACACCCGCCCAGGAGCCCCCACGCCCTCCTCCCCCGAGGAGGCCGAGGCCCCTGAGCGGGCTGAGCCCACGCACGCCGGGGCCTGAACTCCGGTGGACTCGCCGCCCCCACGAAGTGGCGCATAACGTCATAAAGCAACAAATTGCACCTTCCGGCGTGAGCAGAGGGCTTCGTTCGGGACGATCGCCCGAACGAAGCCCAGCTCACAGGGGAGGGCGGCAACCATTGCAGCCGAGTTACAGTTGCCAACGACGTCCGGTACCCCATCCGAGGACTGGAACGGATCATGACTACTGTTTCCTCCACCACGCCCGGCCGCCCATCGACGGAATCCCGCGATCAGGCGGCCACCGCCACGGTCCCCTCCGCAAGGAGCATTGCCCCCTCCGCCCGGCCCAGCACGCTCCCCGGCTCGTCCCGTCCCGTCCTGGCCAGAGACCGGGCCGAGCTGCGCGCCGGGCTCGCCGCGCTCGACCGGCAGGCCAACATCGCCCGGCGGGGTGAGGGCGGTCCGCCCGCGCCGGACGACGCGCCCACTCGGGCGGCAGCCGGGCACCCGCGCCCGACCAGGGCCGTCGTCATGACAATGGGAGCGCTGCACGAGGGCCACGCCTCGCTGTTGCGCGCCGCCCGGGCCCAGGCGGACCAGGTGGTTGCCACGATCTACGTTAATCCGCTGCAGTTCGGCGCGGGTGAGGATCTCGACCGGTACCCGCGCACCCTGGCCGCCGATCTCGACGTGTGCGCGGGGGAGGGGGTCGATCTCGTCTTCGTCCCCCGGGCGATCCACGACCCGCCGCCGCTCGTCCGGTTGCAGGCCGGGCCGCTCGGTGAGCTGCTTGAAGGCGCCGCCCGTCCGGGCCATTTCGATGGGATGCTGACCCTGGTGGGGACCATGCTCCACCTGGTCCGTCCGGACCTGGCGTTCTTCGGGCGCAAGGACGCCCAGCAGCTGGTCTGCATCCGCCGGATGGTCGCGGACCTCGCCTTCGACGTCACCGTGATCGGCGTGGAGACCGTGCGCGAGCCCGACGGCCTCGCGATGTCGAGCCGGAACGTCTACCTGACCCCCGACCAGCGGCGCAGCGCGCTCGCGCTGTCCCGAGCGCTCGCCGCCGGGGCACGGGCCCAGGCGGGCGGGCGGGACACCGTGCTCGCGACCGCGCGGGAGGTTCTGGCCGCCGCGGACGGGGTGGACGTGGACTACCTCGCCCTGGCCAGCCCCGACGATCTACGTCCGGTCCGGAGCGGTCCCGCCCTGCTACTCGTCGCCGCCCGGGTGGGCACCACCCGCCTGATCGACAACATCGATCTCGTCCTGCCTCCGGAATCCCCGGCGCCGGCCCCCACCGGAACTCCGGCATCAGCCGGATCCCCCGCCGTCACCCCCCGACCGGACCGTCCCGCCGACCGCGATCACCCGGGAGCCTGACCGTGTTGCGCACCATGCTCACCGCCAAGATCCACCGTGCCACGGTCACCCAGGCCGATCTGCACTACGTGGGCTCCGTGACGATCGACGCGGACCTGCTGGCCGCCGCCGACCTGCTGCCTGGCGAGCAGGTCACGATCGTCGACATCAACAACGGCGCCCGGCTGGAGACGTACGCCATCGCGGGACCGGCGGGAAGCGGGATCATCGGTATTAACGGTGCCGCGGCGCGCCTGGTCCAGCCGGGCGACCTAGTGATCATCATTGCGTACGGGCTCATGGACGACGCCGAGGCGCGCCGGCACGTCCCGAAGGTGCTGTTCGTCGACGCGGCAAACCGGATCATCGGGCACGGCGACGACCCGGCCGAACCGCTCCCCGGCGACCCGTCGAGCCTGCGTGGCGACATCCCGGTCGACATCCCGGTCGACATCCCGGTACCCACAGCCGCGGCGGCGGTCCGATCGGCCATGGCTACGCAGTGACCGTGCTACCTTGCCGGCTCGGCGCGCCCCGCCCGGGATGGATGCGCGCCGCGGACGTCGTCGTCATCGGTTCGGGCATCGCCGGGCTCACGACGGTCCTGCACCTGCGCCGGGCGCTGCCCGCCGCCCGGGTGCTGCTGGTGACCAAGGCGCACCTCGACGCCGGGTCGACCCGGTGGGCGCAGGGTGGGATCGCCGCCGCGCTCGCCGCGGAGGACTCGCCCGATGATCATCTTGCCGACACCCTGGTCGCCGGCGTCGGGCTGTGCGACGAGGACGCAGCCCGAGTGCTGGTCCGCGACGGACCGGCGCGGGTGCGTGAGCTCGCCGAGCTCGGCGCCCGGTTCGATCGGACCACCGACGGCTCGTTCGCCCTCACTCGGGAGGGCGGCCATCTGCGCAACCGCATCATCCATGCGGGTGGGGACGCCACCGGCCTGGAGGTGGAACGCGCCCTGATCACCGCCGTCCGGGCCGATGAGAGCATCGAGGTCATCGAACACGCCCTGGTCCTCGACCTGCTGCTCGACTCCGACGGCCGGGCCGCCGGCGCTACCCTGCACGTGCTGGGGGAGGGCAGCCGGGACGGCGTCGGCGCGGTGACGGCGGGCGCGGTGGTCCTGGCGACCGGCGGGATGGGGCAGATCTTCGCGTCGACGACCAATCCCGGCGTCTCCACCGGGGACGGGGTGGCGCTGGCTCTGCGCGCGGGCGCCGTCGTCGCGGACCTGGAGTTCGTCCAGTTCCACCCGACCGCCCTGTGGCTACCCCCGTCCAGGCCGGGCGCCGTCGCCGAACTGCTCGGGGGCCAGCAGCCACTGGTCAGCGAGGCCATGCGGGGGGAGGGTGCCGTTCTCGTCGACGCGGCCGGCGAACGGGTGATGGCGGGCGTCCATCGGCTGGCCGACCTCGCGCCGCGCGACGTCGTCGCCAAGCAGATGTCGCGGGTCATGGCGGCCCAGGGGGTCGATCACCTGTTCCTGGACGCCCGGGGGCTGGGCGCGGCGACCATCGAGCGGCGGTTTCCCTCGATCACCGCGCGCTGCCGGTCCGCCGGCATCGATCCGGTCGCCAGGCCGATCCCCGTCGCGCCGGCCGCCCACTACGCCAGCGGCGGGGTGCGCACGGATCTGTGGGGCCGCACGAGCGTGGCCGGCCTGTACGCCTGCGGGGAGGTGGCCTGCACCGGGGTGCACGGCGCCAACCGGCTCGCGTCGAACAGCCTGCTGGAGGGGCTGGTCTTCGCCGCACGCATCGCGGAGCACCTGGCCGGCACAGCGCCCGGCGGCCGGCACCGCGTCGCCATCCCCGCCGCGCCGGTGGTCGGTCGCGGCAGTGGTCTGACCGACCCCGCCGAACGCGCGGAGCTCGCGCGCGCGATGACCGACGGTGCCGGGGTGCTGCGCAGCGCGGACAGCCTGCGGGCGACGGCGAAGGTACTGGCCGGTCTCGGGGACCTGCGGGTCAGCGGGGCGACGGTCACGGCCGGGCCGCCGGCCTGGGAGATGACCAACCTGCGCACGGTTGCGACGGCCCTCGCCGCCGCCGCCGCCAGCCGGACGGAGACCCGCGGGTCCCATTGGCGAGAGGACTTCGGTGAGCGGGACGACGAACACTGGCTCGGCCGGATCCTCACCCGGCTCAATCCAGAAGGGGAACTGATCGTGGACGTCGAGCCCATGCGCGGCTCGCGGTGAGCGGTTCCGCGCCCGGCTCCGTCTGCGGGCCCGGTTCCGCCGGTGTGCCCGGCGGACGGCTCTCGCCCGCCACCCGCAGTGCCCTCGCCTCGGCCGGCCTCGACCCGGACGGGGTGGTGGCCCTGGTCGGCCGCGCGCTCGTGGAGGACCTCCCGGTCTGGGAGGAGAACGAGGTGACCGGCCAGATCGGCGCGGTCGACGCGACCTCCGAGGCGACGGTCGACCCCGCTCTCGTCGGGCACGGCGCCATCGTCTCGCGGGCCGCGGGCGTCGTCGCCGGCCTGCCGGTCGCCGCCGCCGTCTTCGAGAGCCTGCTCGGGCCGGCCGCGACCGTCACCCTGACCGCTCGCGACGGCGACCCTGTCCCGCCGGGTACCACGGTGGCCTACGTCAACGGGCCGGTCCGCGGCCTGCTCACCGCCGAACGTACCGCGCTGAACCTGCTGTGCCACCTGTCCGGGATCGCCACCCTGACGCGGGCCTGGGTCGACGCGGTCGCCGGCACCGGCGCGATGATCCGCGACACCCGCAAGACGCTACCCGGCCTGCGCGCGCTGGAGAAGTACGCGGTGCGCTGCGGGGGCGGGGTGAACCACCGCATGTCGTTGACGGACGCAGCCCTGATCAAGGACAACCACGTGGTCGCGGCGGGCGGCGTGGCGGCGGCGTTCGCCGCGGTGCGGGCACGGTTCCCCGGGCTGCCCGTCGAGGTCGAATGCGACACCGTCGACCAGGTCGCGGAGGCCGTCGATGCCGGATGTGATCTCATCCTCTGCGACAATATGTCGCTGGCGGACCTGCGAGCCGCGGTCCAGCTCGCCCGTCCGGCCGGGGTGCGGCTCGAGGCGAGCGGCGGCCTGACCCTGCGAACGGCGGCGGCGGTGGCAGCCGTCGGCGTCGACTATCTCGCCGTCGGCGCCCTGACCCATTCGGCGCCCGCTCTCGACCTCGGCCTCGATCTCGCCCTGGACCCCGATCATCGCCCGGGATCGGCCACCGCGGGCCCACCGATCGAGGATCTGATCGTGGAGGAATCCTGATGCTGCTCGCCATCGACGTCGGTAACACCAACACCGTCGTCGGCGTGTTCGAGGGTGAACACCTCGCCGACTCCTGGCGGGTGCGCACCGACCCGCAGGCGACCGCGGACGAACTGGTGCTTCTCTACCGCGGCCTGCTCGGCGAGTACCAGGTCACCGGTGTCTCGATCTGCTCAACCGTTCCCGCCGCGCTTCGAGCGCTGCGCCGGATGGTGGTCCGGGCCTTCCACGACATCCCGGTCGTCATCGTCGAACCGGGGACGCGGACCGGGGTTCCCATCCTCATCGACAATCCGAAGGAAGCCGGCGCGGACCGCATCATGAACACACTCGCCGCGCACCACCTCTACGGCGGGCCGGCGATCGTCGTCGACTTCGGCACCTCGACGAACCTGGACATCGTCTCGGCACGCGGCGAGTTCATCGGCGGAATCTTCGCACCGGGCATCGAGATCGCGCTGGACGCACTCGCGTCCCGGGCGGCCCAGCTCCGTAAGGTGGAACTGGTCGCGCCACGTTCCGTCATCGGCAAGAGCACGGTCGAGGCACTCCAGTCTGGCATGATCTACGGCGTCGCCGGCCAGGTGGACGGCCTGGTACGCCGCATCCGGGCCGAGCTGGACACGGATGCGGTGGCGATCGCCACCGGGGGTCTCGCGTCCGTGGTCATCAAGGAAAGTGAGACCCTTGACCGTCACGAGCCCCATCTGACACTCATCGGCCTGCGTCTCGTCTTCGAGAAGAATATCTGATCCGGTCCCGACCGATCCCGACCGATCCCGACCGGGCTCGTTCGGGCTCGTTCGGGCTGCCTTACGGCGACCAGGCTAATTACGACGATCGTGCATCTCCGGGGCTTCGGCCGGTCCAGCGGATTAGGCAACCGACTCTGCCGAGCGACAGCCACCGGGTTCGACGGACCGCCCTCCCGCGACTCGGTTACGATTCCGTGCCATGCGGGACCGAATCTCGGGAACACAACCCGGCGTATCGTCACATCCCGGCAGCGGATACTTCACTCATCCCTTTCTTGTCACCGCGATGGCAGCATTCTTGTTCGCCGCGGTTCCGATTACATACGGTTGGAATGATCCGGCTTCGGCCGGTCCGCAGCCCCGTACCCTGGCCGTGCTGGGCGACTCCTACTCCTCGGGAGAGGGCAATCCCCCCTTCGACTCGCTGGCCCCCCGGTGCCGGCGGAGCAGCCAGGCCTGGCCACGACTACTGGGCGGTATGGGATCGGGGGTCACCGTCTCGCTGTTCGCCGCGTGTTCCGGAGCCACCACCGGCGCCCTACACGAGTCATTCAAGGGCGAGAAACCCCAGCTGGCCCAGCTACGTGCACTGGGCCGGGCCCCGGACGTCGTCACCATCACCATCGGCGGCAACGATGCCGGATTCGGCAGAGTCATCTTCAGTTGTTATGCGTGGAGATGCTTCTGGGATGGCAACGACCGCCGCGAGCGCGATCTTGTCACCAAGGAACTCCCGGGTGTCCTGAGCGCCAACTACACGGCGGTGAAGGCCGCCGCCCCGCATTCGCGGATCATCGTGGTCGGCTATCCCTACATATTTCCGGACAACCAACTCAACAACATCTGTACCTGGCTGACCAACAGGGAACGTCGACAGCTGACGAGGCTGAACAGACAGCTCGACCGGGTCATCAGAAAAGCCGCGTCGGATGCGGGAGTGGAGTTCGTCTCGACGGATCGGGTGCTACGCGGTCACGAAATCTGCACACCGGACCCGTGGGTGGCTCCGGTCAATCTGTTCGGACCGACACGTGATCTGAGCGCGCACCCCACCATGCACGGGCAGCAGGCCATCGCCGAGGCCGTCCAGCGCCATCTCGCCATGGACAGCTGGTGACGCGGGCCGACCATCCCGGCAACCGCGCGATGTCGAACCACTCATGATGCCGACCCGATGACTCGTGGGCATAGCACTGATGGCGACTCCAGTTGACGCCAGACATGAAGTTAGGCTTACTTAAAGTTATGCTCATGCTCACGCTCACGCCACTCCGCGGGAGATCCCGCACCCTGGCACAGCTACGCCCGGCCCAGCCGCGACACACCTCCCGGTCCCGGCAGTGAAGCAGTCGGTGAACGAACGCCGCACCGGCTCGGCGGCGTCCCCGGCGGCGCCTTCCAGGGAGGTGGCCCCCGAGGGGACGGCGCCGGAATTCTCCGGGGGTACCGTTCAGTGCGCCGAACCGCCGTTCGAGGCGAGCCTGCGGGACCTCGCCGAGGTGCTGGAGCCACGCGGTGTGCAGTTCGGGATGCCGGACGGCCCGGGCTGGGCCGACTGTGCCTTCCTGACCGGGCCAGCAGGCGTGGCCGAGGCCTTGGCCCGGGTGGGCGACACGCACGGCGCCAGCCCGGAGGTCGCCGCGAGCTACCTGGCGAACTGGTACTCGGCGAACGTCGCCGCCCCGGCCATCGCCTGTTTCGTCCTCCTGCACCGGGTGCCGGCCCTGACCCCGGCGACGATGTCCCTGCGCGTCCTCGACGGCGGCTGGTTCGACCAGACCGCGTTCCACCGACCGGCCATGACCGTCCTGGCGGATGACCCGATCGCGGGGGGCGCCACCGCCGGAGACGGGATGAATGCCCGGATCGGCGTGGTCGGGGACGTCGCCGCGTTGCGCGGTCGCCTGGTCGAGGAGGTGCTCGCGCATCTCCAACCGTTCGTCGAGGAGCTGCGGGGACGGGTCCGGCTCGGCCTTCCGGCGCTGTGGGGTGCGGTGGCCGCGCAGTGCGCCCGCGCCTTCCTGCTGACCGAGCGCGCGACCGGCGATCCCCACCTCGGCCGAGTGGAGGCCGACGCCTTCTTCTCCCGGGCCACGCCCACCATCCGGGCCCGGCCCCGTTGGCACGAGTTCGTCCACCACGGCCGACGGTACACCGGCATACGCCGTGGGTCGTGCTGCCTGGCCTACCGGCTTGGTGACGACTACTGCACCTCGTGTCCCTTTACTGGTGACCAGGATCGCGAGGAACGGCTGCGCGCCTGGATCGACACGCAGGGCAATGGAGGCCTTGCGGTCTGAGAGCCACCCGAAGTACAGCCCGAGTATGCGCACGTAAAGTAGTTACTCGCGAGATGCAAGCAAGATCCGTCGCCGAAACTCCCCAGGGCGACGACAATGAGTAACATTGACAACGCAAAACGATATACATGTGAGTTGAATCACAACAAGATGCACCTCCTCATCCACTACCGTCGGTAGCATCGGTGAGGAGGCTCACCGAGGTGGGACGCACCGCCTGGCGCGTCCCGCCGCACCGTACGTCCGACCGGAGACGTCGCGAAGCGGGTGGCGTCGCGAAGCGGGTGGCGTCGCGAAGCGGGTGGCGTCGCGAAGCGGGTGGCGTCGTTCTGCTCTTGGCGGAACGACGTGACGGAGTCATGGCTGGTCGGCCACGGTTGCATTAGACGTCTCCGCTGGACGGCCGGCACTTGCGCCGGTCCGCCGCCCACGACGATGTGGGCGGTGCCGGCGGGTAGGTTTCTGTTCGATGCGTGAGGACATGCCTCGGCGGAGCTAGCATGCGGATACCGGCTGTCGTGTGGTCGGTCGCAGCTCGAAGGAGCGCACATGTTCGAGAGATTCACCGACCGGGCACGTCGGGTCGTCGTCCTGGCCCAAGAAGAGGCCAGGATGCTCAACCACAACTACATCGGGACCGAGCACATCCTGCTCGGCCTGATCCACGAGGGCGAGGGCGTCGCCGCCAAGGCTCTCGAGTCCCTCGGCATCTCCCTTGAGGGTGTGCGGTCACAGGTCGAAGAGATCATCGGCCAGGGGCAGCAGGCACCGAGCGGGCACATCCCGTTCACGCCGCGCGCGAAGAAGGTCCTGGAGCTGTCGCTTCGGGAGGCGCTGCAGCTCGGTCACAACTACATCGGCACCGAGCACATCCTGTTGGGCCTGATCCGCGAGGGCGAGGGTGTCGCCGCTCAGGTGCTCGTCAAGCTGGGTGCGGACCTCAACCGGGTGCGGCAGCAGGTCATCCAGCTGCTGTCCGGTTACCAGGGCAAGGGCGAGACCGCCACGTCCGGCGCGCCCGCCGAGGGGACCCCGTCCACCTCCCTGGTGCTCGACCAGTTCGGCCGCAACCTCACCGCGGCGGCGCGCGAGTCCAAGCTCGACCCGGTCATCGGGCGCGAGAAGGAGATCGAGCGCGTCATGCAGGTGCTGTCGCGCCGCACCAAGAACAACCCCGTCCTCATCGGCGAGCCCGGCGTCGGCAAGACCGCCGTGGTCGAGGGGCTGGCGCAGGCGATCATCAAGGGCGAGGTGCCCGAGACCCTGAAGGACAAGCAGCTCTACACCCTCGACCTCGGCGCTCTGGTCGCCGGTTCCCGCTACCGCGGTGACTTCGAGGAGCGGCTGAAGAAGGTCCTCAAGGAGATCCGGACCCGCGGCGACATCATCCTGTTCATCGACGAGCTGCACACGTTGGTCGGCGCGGGCGCGGCCGAGGGTGCCATCGACGCGGCGTCGATCCTCAAGCCCATGCTCGCCCGGGGTGAGTTGCAGACCATCGGCGCGACCACGCTCGACGAGTACCGCAAGCACCTGGAGAAGGACGCCGCTCTTGAGCGGCGGTTCCAGCCGATCCAGGTCGCGGAGCCGTCGGTGGCGCACACGATCGAGATCCTCAAGGGGCTGCGGGACCGGTACGAGGCGCATCACCGCGTCTCGATCACCGATGCCGCCCTGGTGGCGGCGGCCTCCCTGGCCGACCGTTACATCTCCGACCGGTTCCTGCCGGACAAGGCGATCGACCTGATCGACGAGGCGGGTTCGCGGATGCGCATCCGTCGGATGACCGCCCCGCCGGACCTGCGCGAGTTCGACGAGCGCATCGCCGCCGTCCGCCGGGACAAGGAGTCCGCGATCGACGCGCAGGACTTCGAGAAGGCTGCGTCCCTGCGGGACAAGGAGAAGACCCTCCTCTCCGAGAAGGCCAAGCGGGAGAAGGAGTGGAAGGCCGGCGACATGGACGTCGTCGCCGAGGTGGGCGACGAGGAGATCGCCGAGGTGCTCGCGATCTGGACGGGCATCCCGGTCTTCAAGCTCACCGAGGAGGAGACCGCGCGCCTCCTGCGCATGGAGGACGAGCTGCACAAGCGCGTCATCGGCCAGCAGCAGGCCATCAAGGCCGTCTCCCAGGCGATCCGGCGCACCCGCGCCGGGCTGAAGGACCCGAAGCGCCCCGGCGGCTCGTTCATCTTCGCCGGCCCGTCCGGTGTCGGTAAGACCGAGCTGTCCAAGACGCTCGCCGAGTTCCTCTTCGGCGACGAGGACGCGCTCATCCAGCTCGACATGTCCGAGTACATGGAGAAGCACACCGTCTCGCGGCTGGTGGGTTCCCCGCCCGGCTACGTCGGCTACGAGGAGGGCGGCCAGCTCACCGAACGGGTCCGGCGCAAGCCGTTCTCGGTGGTCCTGTTCGACGAGGTCGAGAAGGCCCACCCCGACGTCTTCAACACGCTGCTGCAGATCCTGGAGGATGGTCGCCTGACCGACTCCCAGGGCCGGCTGGTCGACTTCAAGAACACCGTCCTGATCATGACGTCGAACCTGGGCACCCGGGACATCTCCAAGGGCCCCGGCATCGGCTTCGCCACCGGCCAAGGCGCCGTCGACTACGAGCGGATGAAGGCGAAGGTCCAGGACGAGCTCAAGCAGCACTTCCGGCCCGAGTTCCTCAACCGGATCGACGACATCATCGTCTTCCACCAGCTGTCCGAGGCCGAAATCATCCAGATCGTCGATCTCATGCTGGCCCGGGTGGACGCCCAGCTCAAGAACAAGGACATGGCTCTCGAGTTGACGTCGGCCGCCAAGGCGCTTCTGGCGAAGAAGGGGTACGACCCGGTGCTGGGTGCCCGGCCACTGCGCCGGACGATCCAGCGGGAGATCGAGGACGTCCTGTCCGAGAAGATCCTCTACGGCACGCTCAAGCCGGGCGAGATCGTCGTCGGGGATGTCGAAGGCGACGGTGACGAGGCGAAGTTCGTCTTCCGCGGCGAGGCGAAGCCGAACCAGGTGCCCGATGCCCCGCCGGTCGATCTGGCCAAGTCCAGCGAGTAGGCGGTCGGGAATTCCGTGCCGCCTCCCGGGAGGCGGCCAGTCCGGTGACCCGGCGAGGGCCGGACGCGATGGCCGGAGTAGCCCCGCGGCTGCTCCGGCCATCGCAGTCTCGGCCGCGTAGCCGGGCTGGTCGCTCCAGAGCTGGAACACGTTCGTTCTCTCACACATCGCTCGGTCGCACCGCTCGATCGGCGACCGGTAACAGAATATGGGAAAATGTCAGCCACCGGGTAACCACCTTGCCGGCCGGGGCATCCGGCGAGATCGGGTCCGGTTGCCGGCGCAGGCACGAGCACAGGCACAACTTCATCGCCCCGAGGACGATTCGGACTGCTGGTTCGGCGAACGGGAGAGCTCCGCTGGTGACTGGTAGTCCCGACGTCGCGCTCGGCGTTCACCTGACCTTCGGCTCCGATCCCGCCACGTCCATGGTCGTCTCGTGGCTGACCCGAACGGCCGTCCCTCGGCCCCAGGTACGGTTCGGTCCGGCGGCTGGCGGATCTACCGGCTCGGTGACCGCGCTCACCCGTTCCTACACGGACGCCCTGACAAACGAGGTGGTCTTCGCCCACCATGCGCACCTGTCCGGGCTCCTGCCGGCTGCCGACTACCGCTATGACGTGGGTCATGACGGGCGCTGGGGCTTGGCCCACGGGTCGTTCCGCACGGCTCCGCGGCATCGGGCCGCCTTCAGCTTCACCTGCTTCGGCGACCAGGGCACCGACGAGCCGCACGATCCGTACGGCTCGGCTGCGTCACGCCACGTGATAACCGGAGTGGAACGCCTCGCGCCACTGTTCAACCTCGCGAACGGTGACCTGTCGTACGCCAACCAGCGCACGGATCCGGTTCGCGCCTGGTTCGACTGGTTCGCGATGATCAGCGCCTCCGCCCGGTTCCGGCCGTGGATGCCCTGCAACGGCAACCATGAGACCGAGCGGGGCAACGGAGCTCTGGGGCTCGCCGCCTACCAGACCTACTTCGCCCTTCCCCAGCACGACGAGGAGGCCTACCTCGCCGGGCTCTGGTACGCGTTCACCGTCGGCGGCGTGCGGTTCGTCATGCTCAGCGCCGCCGACGTCTGCTATCAGGACAGCGGGCGGGTCTACCTCCATGGGTACAGCGCCGGCCGGCAGACCTCCTGGTTGAGACAGACCCTCAAACAGGCCCGCGCCGATCCCGGTATCGACTGGATCGTCGTCGGCATGCACCACGCCGCGGTGTCGACCGCGGTGGAGCACAACGGCGCCGACCTCGGTATCCGGGAAGAATGGCTGCCGTTGTTCGACACCTACGAGGTGGATCTGGTGCTCTGCGGCCACGAGCACCACTACGAGCGCACTCATCCGCTGCGCGGGGTCGTGCCGGACAGCGCGACCCGGACTCCCCGCCCGGTCCCCGGCGCGACGACGCCCGCCCGGAAGACCGCTGACGGAGCGGGCGCCGCGGCCGGTGACGGGGCCGGTGACCTGCTCGACACCTCGGCGGGCACCGTCCACCTGCTCGTGGGCACCGGAGGATCCTCGTCGCCGTCCGCGCACGCACTGTTCGATCCACCCGCCTGCTGGGTCATCGTCGGCGTGCACGAACAGGATCCCGGCCGGTGGCATCGCCAATCGGTCCGGGCGAGAGAGGACGCGCCCTGGCTCGCCTTCCGGGCACCGGAGCATCCATACGCCTTCGCGGCTTTCGAGGTGGATCCAGGTGAACCGGGCGGCTCGACGAGCATCCGGGTGACCGTGTACGACTCCAGTGCACCGACGCCGGTCCCGTTCGACCGGTTCACCCTCGTCCGGCCACGCGCCGACGCGGCCGTGCCCACCACCTGACCGGCCACCCGACCGAGAAGCCGTCGGACGGTGCGAAGCGGGCCGGTTCTGATCGCCCTTCCGGCGGGAGCTCAGGAATCGTGCCACGACCATGACAACCTCGATCTCGACCGAAGACCGTTCACCGCTCGCATCGTGTGACGGTATTCAACGTCAGATCCGCCCCCGGGATAGCGTCACTCGCTGTGAGATCCGTCGGATTATTGGCGCCGGAACCACCGCCGCTGCACCGATCAGCTCGATGGATCCCGCCAATTCCGCGAACAAACCGCGCCCGCGCGGTGGCGGGCACATCCGGGACGACGAACGAGCCGAATAACATCATGTCAACATCATGGATACAACGGCGACCCACCATGCGACGAAAGGACGACCGCGGAAGTTCACCGGCGCACGCGTATACCGGCGGCGCGGCAGCGGGCACTACAGAACTTCGTCGGGGGTACGACCCTGGGCCCGGTTGCCGATCCTTCCTCGGGCGGGAGCGACGGCACACCCCACGGAAGGATCGCAACCGACGGGCCGGCAGCGATCGCAAGGCCGATTTTTCAGGACTCCTCTGGACATCCACCAGGCGCCAGGAATATTTTTCCGCCAGCACGCCACAATTCACCGGGATAGCACGATCAATGCCCGGCTGAGGGACCGCCGTCTGGGGGGCGACCATTGGCTGAGAAGCAGCGAGCGGCCAGGGGGCTCCTGCCCTCAGGCCCACCCGCTATGACCAGGATTTTCGGACGGGACCAGCATTACGCGGCCCGGTATTACGGTCCCCGGAAGAAAGTATCACCGGCGGGTGCGAGCGGATTTGAAGACGCCCGGGAAGGCGTCGCCGCCGGATCCGTCGTCCTCGGCGCTTGTCGCGGCTGGCACGTTCAGCGACGCCGCCGGGTCCGGCGGAACGGGTGTCTACCGTGATCGATCACCTGGGGACGTCGATGGCGCGGTCCGGCCGGGCGGCGGAGGCAACGCGGCTCGACCAGATGATCTATGCCTGGCCGCGCCGAAGCAGGACGGGTGGCGAGGGTCACCTCCCGGCGGCGAGCTCCCTGGGCTCCACGGTGACCAGGTCCTGGAGCGGGCTTCTCGCCGGCGAGGTCGAGCTCGACGAGAGCCGGGTCCCCCACCCACCGTCGGCGCTCGCCTACCTCATCCGATCTCCGGATCATCCCGAGGCGCCGGATCATCTCACGGCGAGGGATCCGCACCGCATCCCGGAGGCGGCGCTCGTGCACCGGATCCGGATCCCGGAACGCGGCGGCGACAGCCGGGCTCGGCTGCGTGCCCACATCCTGATCGGCCGGGCGGACTATCTGACCGAACGGGTGGGGCTCGCGTTGTACGCGGCGGGTGGGGTCGTGGTGGGGAACTCCCGCACCATCCCGCGGCTGGCTCCCCTGCACCTGCGCGACCTCACCGCACGCCGGCGGACGGGCGAGCGGACCCTGCGCCAGTCGGCGCGCGCGGGGGTGCGGCGCGATCGGCTCGTCACGCTCATCGCGACGGTATTGGCATGGTCGCGGGCCGAGCGTCCCTTCGTGGTGGCCCACACCGGTTCGGATGAGGCGCTCATGCTGATGTGGGCCCTGGTGGAGATCCTCGAAGGCGTTCTGCCCTACCGGCTGACCTTCTCCACGCATGCGACCACCGTCCCTTCAGGCGCCACCCCCTCGGGCGCGCGGCACACCGACGAGCCAGGCCCGCGGTTCCTGTTTGTCCCGTTCGAACCAGAGTGTGCCGGCAACGGGGAGCCTGCCGCGATCCACGTGGATCCGCGGGTCGGGCCGGACGCTCCACCGATCATGACCGCCGCCGCCCGGCTGCTCGTGGACCTCCACGGCCGCGGTGGGATGCGGGGAATCGGCGACCTGCTGGCCCTGGTCGGTGACGAGATGTTCGACCCGAGCCGGCCGGAAGCCTGGTGCCGGCGGGTGATGGAGAACGGGGTCGAGAGGACCACCGCGCCGCCGCCCGGCGGCGACCTGGCCACCCTCGCGGATACCGCGGGTGCTCCGCGTACGGGCGTCCCGGGTACCGCGAGTGGTTCGGGTACGTCGGGTCCCCCGGATCCGGCACCCCTCTCGACCACGACCGATGCCGTCGGCCTGGGACACTCGACGGCCCCGGCCGCGCCGGGCGATCCGGCACCGGCAGCGACGACAGGCGCCGGAGCGCTCGCCGTCCGCGAACACCTCCGCGAACGGTACGAACGCCTGCGGGCTTCGAACTGGTCGAGCTCCGCCGAACAGGGCACGGCCGCGGACCCCGTGCGCCGTCTTTTCACCGCCCTCATCGAACCGGTAGGTCTGCCGGCGGACCTGGCGAGCGTGGAGCGGCTGCGCGGTCAGTTGCGCCGGGTCGCGGGGCTGCTGGCCGGCCCCGTCGCCGGCCCGGGCGGCGGGCTCGTGCCAGCGGCCCGGGCAGCGGGCCCCGGGCCCCGGGAACGGTTGCGCGAGGAGATCGTCGGCGTCATTCTGGGCCGGCTGCGGGAGGAGGAGCCGGCCGGCCGGATGATCGACAAAATCTCCAACGCGGTCGCCAACGCGGTCTCCGAGGAGCAGCGCCAGGTCGAAGGAACAATCTCCGCCCTCGCGGACGAACTCGCCGCGTTGCGGGTTCCTTCGCCCGCACAGGTCCACGACGAGCCACCGCGCCGGGACGAGCCACCGCGCCGGGACGAGCCACTGCGCCAGGCAGTCCCGCTGCTCGCGGTCGCCCTGGAGTCGATCTTCTCGGGATACCGGATGACCTCCGCGCGCGACAACGCGATCCGGCTGGCCACGGAGACCGTCGAGGCGCTGCGCGCCGCCCGACCGGACCACCTGTCGGCGTCGCCTACCGGTGCTTCCCGACCCGCCCGACTCCCCGTCACCGTGCGCCGCGTCCCCCGACCTGCCACGCCGCCGCCCGCCACCCCGGAATCGGCCACCGCGCAGCCAACCGATCCGGGCCCAGGGGAACGGCGGCACCTGGAACGGCTGGAACGGGACGCGGGGAACGCCGTCATCCGACACGTCGCGGAGGCGTATCGGCAGGAGTGGTCGTACTGGGACGATCGTCTGCACCCGATCGACCGGCTGCTCGCCGCGTTGGGCGTCCCGCTGGGTATCTCCCTCAGCGACGCGGCGTACGACCCTCTCGTCGATCCGCTCGAGTCACCCACCGAACTCCGCGAGCTCGCCGCGCTACGTGACCTGCTGCACTGCACCCTGCCGCAGCGCGGCGAGCCCGCCCGGTCTCCTCTCGGAACGGTCTCTCAACGCCCACCCGGCCACCGTACCGATGTCCTGGCCCGCGCCGCGAGCGACGTCACTCAGGCCATCACTCGACGGCTGGCCCCGGACGCCTACCAGAGCGACCACGACCGCGCCGCCTACATCGACGCGGTGCACCGCGCGGTGACGACGATGCAGCGCGAAGTCGTGGAGATGTTGACCCGGCTGGTCGCGGGGCTCGCCGCGCTCGCGATCCCGGCGGCCGCGGTAGACCCCGCCGTCTGGGCCGGGCGCCGCATCGATCTGATCCATCAGACGCTGCGGGCCCTCTTCGACCTGTTCGGCCTGCCCGAGGGTTTCGAATTCGCCAGAGCCCTGGCAGACGAGGTGGTGACAGGCGCCGCACCGACGGGTGGCGGGTCGCGGTGGCCCCCGGAGTCGGCCGCGGCGAAAGTCGTGCGTCTGCTGCGCGAAACCCATGCCCGGGGAGCTGATGCGTTCCGGCTGCTCGTTCTCTACGCCCCGGGATGGCATACCGCCGAGGACATCCGCGATGACATCGCCTACGCGGGGGCCTCCCCGGTCGGGCCACCCGGCCGGCCCACGTCGCGGGCACATGAGGCGGAGGTACTCGGAGCCGGTGCGCGCCCGTATTTCGAGCGGTTGGTCGCGGTCGAGGCCGCGTCGGGACGAGGCGACGGGCCGCTGATGCAGACCGTGCGGCGCATCGCCGGCCTCTACCTGCCCGGCGCGTCCCACGAACCCGGTCCGCCAGGAGCACCAGGAGCACTCGAGAACGATCTACGTGTCCTGGGTGCGGAGCTCACCGCCCGCATTCCGCCGACCTGGCCGGATGGTCCCGATCCGGCGATCGCCTTCCTCCGAGCCTGCCAGCTTGGCCAGCCGAACGCGGCCCGCATCTTCGGGCTGTTGGTCCGACACGTTCCGAACTGGGACGACGCCTGGGATCTGCACGAGGTTATCCGCCGGGACGGTGCCCCGGGCCAGGAAACCGCCCATCCGGAGGAGGGGCCGTTGACGGGTCCGGAGTTGGCCAGAGCGGCGGAGAGGTACTTCCGCCGAACAGTGCGGGGATCGGAGGCAGATCACCCCTTCCCCGCCGACCTGGAACGCGTCGTGCGCCGGCTGGTGGCGCTCTACCTCCCCGACGACCCGCGGCTGCGGGCCGCGAGCGAGCTGCCCGGCTTCGTCGAGAGCCAGGTGATCGCCGCGATCGGCCGACCCGCACCGCTCAGGCGCCGCCGCCTGCTCCCGTGGCGCGCCACGACCGCCATGACCACCAGAGTCGCCGTGACCGCCGTGACCGCCGTGACCGCCGTGACGTTGTGCCTGACCCTGATGATCTTCATCACCGTGACGCGTTGATGCGGCGGCGAACAATCACCGTCTCGCGCCCCCCGATACGGGCCGTCACCGTTCATCGGAGGCATCCTTCGTGGCGCCCGCCTCTCGGCGGGGCCGCCCGGGCGTCGGCCCTACTCGGCCGCGCCCAAGTCTGGAACAATGCTCAGCACTTGTGTCAGTGTCGCGACACATACCCGGTCTCTTCTGAGTTGATGCCTTTAGGTATGAAGGAAGACGGCTGGCGACACGTCCTACAGCGTGATCGTAATTGCTACGGCGAGGACGGAGGCCATGGGTAGCCCGCTGGTACCGATCATGCTCATTGTGATGCTGCTGGTGGGTGGGCTGGTCTTCGTCATCCTCAACAACCGGCCCGTCCGGCCCGGGGAGAACCAGCGACGCTCTCGTGGCCTCGACCATCAGCGCCACCGATACGGTACGGTGCCGATCCGTGACAGCTCTGACGCCACCCCGCCCGACGGGATCGTGCCCGGCTTCGCCGAGCCGGCGCCGGTCTCCTCGGCAACCGGTGCGACGGGCAACACGGCGGACAGGTCAGCGGACAGCGCGAGCGGCGTCCCGGACGCAGGCGCGGCATGGGGAGGGGATGTGACCTCGCAGGTTTCCGTCGGCGGCGGTGAAGGCGACCGCGATCCCGACTCCACCGGCTGGACGCCACCGCCCGCCGGTCAGCCGCACCTCGGGCCCGGTGCCTTCGGTGACGAACGGGCGGATGCCACCCGCTACTACGACCCGGCGACCGGCGACTATCCCCTCCCGCCACCCGGGGAACACGCGCCGGCTCCGCGCGGCGCCGAGTCAACCCGAACGGTTGAGGACACGCCGTGGGAGAGCTCCCCCACGGCGACGACCATCCCCGTGGCTCCGCCCGCTCCCCCGAGGGGGCAGACGGGCGATCTCATGGCGATCGAGCCGGAGCAGACGACGGCCGCCGCGCTGCGACTCGCCGCCGCGGGGCGCACCCGCCGGGGCAAACGCGGCGGTCCCAACGAGGACGCGTTCGTCGTCGTCGACGGGCTGCTGGCGGTGTCGGACGGGGTCGGTGGCGAGGCTGCCGGCCAGATCGCGTCCACGCTGACGGTCACCACGGTGGCGGGTTTCCGCCCGCAGTACGCCGAGGATCCGCTCGAGGGCCTGCGCAAGGCCGTGGAACGGGCGAACTGGGTGGTCCGGACCCGGGCTCGAGAGGAGCCGGCCTGGCTCGGCATGGCCTGCACGCTGGACGTCGTCATCCTCGGGCGTCAGCAGAGCACCGGCGAGTACCTCACCGTCGCACACGTGGGCGACAGCTCGGTGTGGTTGCAGCCCGGCAAGGGACGGCCGCGGGCACTGACCACGCCGCACGCGATCCGTAACGGTCCGTTGCTCAACGCCGTCGGGCTCGCTGACGAGATCGAGGCGGACATCTTCAGCGAGCCGGTCCGCGCCGGTGACCGGGTCGTTCTCGCCAGCGACGGCATCACCAAGGTGATGAGCCCGGAACAGCTCGACGGCCTGCTGAGCGCGCTGGGGCCCGAGCCGCCCGAGCGGGCCGCGGACGCGCTCGTCGAAGCGGCCCTGCTGGCCGGTGCCCGGGACGACACCACCATCGTCGTCGCGGATCTGGTGTCCGAACCCGCCGCCCGGTGAGTTCGTCCGGACACCCGGACACCCGGTCGTCCGGCCCGGTGTCCGGACGTCCTAGATAGACGGGCTGAGACCCGCCGACAGCCGCCCCGAGAAGTCAGGAGACGCGCTGACCGACCGGGCAGTCCAGGGCGCTGGCGCGGGTCAGGCCGTCGACGGACAGCCGGGCGGACAGGCGCACCGGTCCGGACGACTCGGTGAGAATGCCCGTCCAGCCCCCGGCCGCCCGGAAGACGCACGCCGTGCCCCCCGACAGCTGCCAGTAGGGGGTGTAGTGCACGAGCACCGTGGCGACCCCGGGCGCGTGGAAGTCGACCGCGACCGAACTCACCCCCAGTTCGGTGAGCGAGGCCGGTCCCTGCACCAGGCCCGGGGAGTCGGTGACGAGCCACACCTTCCAGTGCGCGTTCTGCCAGGCGAGATCGAGATAAGGCAGACCGGCTCGCAGCAGCCTGGCCTCGGCGACCGCGGAGGGATCCAGCTCGACGTCGGGGAGGGCGACGTAGCGGATGCCGCGGGCGAGCAGCCACTCGTGGTAGGTCTCGGCGTTCAGTGTCCCGTCGTAGAACAGCGCGTTGTACTTGCTGTCGAGCTGGCGCAGCCAGCCGCGGGCCATGGGTACGGACGGGGCGACGAAGCGCGCCTCCCAGTGGGCCCGGGTGAAGGGGATCTCCACCCGCCCGGCCGACACCGGTGCGCCGCGGTCGAGGTAGTCGAGGAGCTCGGTGTAATAGGCCTTCGACCCGGACGGATCGCCGTGGACAAGCAGCGCCCCGTGCACCGGCCCGATCTGCCAGCCGATCAGCGGGATCGCCACGACCGCGAGGACGCGGCGGCGTTCGGCGAGCAACAACGCCGCGGTAGGGCCGGCGAGCAGCGTCGCCGGTCGGGTGATGTTTCCGCCGATCTGGGTGGGCACGAAAAAGAAGACCACTGCCGCGGCCGCCCAGAGCAACAGGCCGTGCCGGATGGGCCGGATGAGCCGGGCGTGCCCGGGCACGACGAGCAGGCCGACCGCGATGAGGGTCAGCAGCGACAGGAAGGTGAGCGCGGGAAAGGGCTGGTACCCGTCCTCGGGAAACGCGAGCGCGACGATGATGCCGGATCCGGCGCCGGCGAACGGGAGCGCCCGGCGCCATCCGATCGTCGGCAGCAACGCGAGGCCGACGAGCAGCACGAAGCCGCCGGCCAACGGAGACGCCAGCGACGACAGGACCGCGCCGATCCAGGTCAGCTTCGTGTGCCGTTCCCGCGCGCCGACCAGCGCCAGAGCACCGAAGGTCATCCCGAGCGCGAACGGCATGCGGCCCACGACGAGGTTCGCCACCGTCGAGACCGCGAACCAGACGAGGACCAGATCATGCCCGGTCCGCCGGCCAGGACCGCGGAGCAACCGGGTCACGATCATCGTCGAGGCGACGCAGGAGATCGCGCCGAGCGGCTGTACCCCGACAAGCGCACCGAGCGGGGGGAACAGCACACTGTAGCCGGGGATGGTGTGACCGCCGTACCACTGATCATCCCAGAGCACCACTCCGCCGTGCCGGAACAGCCAGACCCGGTACTCCTGGGCGGGGGTGTCCGGACCGGTGATGCCAAGACCGACGCACAGCAGGCAGAGCGCGGCGGTCAGAATCCAGGGCCAGCGGCGAACCGCCACGACGACAGCGAGAACACCCCGCACGAGCGGTCCGCGGTGCCGCGGCGGCTCGAGGGCGATGGAAGGGGTCTGGGGCAGTGTGGCCACGCGAGGCTCCGACCCGGGGTGCCCGGGCCCACCCGTCGCCGGGGCGGTCGACGCCGTCCGCCCCCCCGAGATGGCGTCAGGCGGGGAACCCGGGGTCGCGAGCGTTGTCACCCGCGACCCCCCCACACACCGACGACAGTCCATCCGCCGTCTCCGACCGGTCATCACCCGACAGCTTGCCCCGCGGGCGGCGTCAGGCCGCGCCCGTCCCGTCCGGACCGGGCAGCGGCAGGCCCCGACCGGCCGGCATCCTGGCCCCGACCAGGGTGACCCTGCTGGTCCTCGCCGGTGGCGGCGCCGCGGTCGTGGCCATGATGAGCGAGGGTCGGCTCGGTTCGCGCGATCCGCACACGACCGACCCTTCCTCCTGGTGGGGCATTCTCCCATCGGCGGCCTCGTCGGATACCGCAAGGGGCGTCCTGGCCGGCCTGGCGGCCCTGGGCATCATCACTCTGTGTCTGTGCTGGGGCGGACTTGTGCGCGCGACGATCGCCGGCCGCACCTCCCCGCGGGCCGCCCTCGCGGCGTGGATCGTCTGGAGCCTCCCGTTCGCGGTGGGCCCACCACTGTTCAGCCGGGACATCTACGCCTACGCCGCTCAGGGTGAGCTGGCGAGGCTCGGCCTGGATCCGGCGACACACGGCGTCTCCGCCCTGCTGACCGCCGAGGGCTCGGGCTCGGCGTTCGTCCGGGCCGTTGACCCCCGGTGGTGGAACACCCATGCGCCCTATGGCGGTGCCGCGGTCGCCGTGGAGAAGAGCGCCGCGGCCCTCGGCGGCGGGCCGGCCGGGACGGTCGCGCTGCTCAAGATAGTCGCGATCCTCGCAACGATCGCGATGGTCGTCCTGACGCTACGGCTCGCCGGACCGGAGCCGGGCCGACGGGCCCTGGTCATGGTGCTCGTCGCGGCCAATCCGGTCGTCGTCGTGCACCTGATCGGCGGAGCCCACCTCGACGCAACGGCCGCGGCGCTGCTCGTGGCGGCGCTGGTGGTGGACCGCCGACGGCTCGCCTCGGCACCGGCGCCCGGCCCGGAGGGAAGGAGCACGCCGACGGCTCGGCAGGCCGCGCTCGGCGCCGCGGCGACGGCGCTGGTCAGCGTGGCCGGAAGCGTCAAGGCGACCGCCCTCCTCGGCGTCGCCTGGCTGGTGCTGGCGCATCTGCGGGCCGCCCGGTCGGCGCGGCGTCCGATCCGCGCCGGCGCCGTGCTGCTCGCGGCCGATGCCGCCGCGGTCGCGCTCGCCGCGGGGCTGAGCATGGTGGCTGGCGGCTTCGGCCCGACCTGGATCCACGCGTTGTCCACGTCGGGCACCCTGACCACGGGGGCCGCACCGGCCTCGATTCTCGCCGCGGCGGTCGACGGGGTCGACGGCATGCTTGGTCCGGTCGGCCGCCATCCGTCCGGCGCCGAAACGCAGCGGGCGACTCGGGCCCTGTGCCTGGCCGGCGCGGCGCTGGTGGTGGCCTGGCTCGCCCTGCGCGCCTGGCGGGACCGGGACGGGTACACCGGCCGTCGGCACGACCTGATCGTGCTCGGCTACGGCGGGCTGGCGGTGGCGCTCGGCAGCCCGGTGCTCTACCCCTGGTACCTCGCGCTGTGCCTGCCGGCACTCGCGGTCGTCGTGGCCCTCGCCCGGTCAACCCCGCCGACGCCCCACCCTGGAACGGCCCGTCCCAGGACGCCGGGGATGCAACCACGCCGCATGAGGCGTCTCGGGGCGGCCGTCGAGCGGATCGTCGGGGGGGTCGGGGGGTGGACCATCGCCCTGGTGGTCGTCACGTCGGCCTGGCTGTGCCTGACGACCCTCGCGCCGCTCGCCGCGACCTGGCGGCTGCTCGGGCGCGTCGAGACGTCCCTGGCCGTCATCGGCTGCGCCGGCCTTGCGGCCGCGGGAACGGTCATCACGCTGGTCGCGATCCGGCGGCGGCACGCCACGCCCACCCGCAGACGGTGACCAGTCCGACGTTGCGGACCACCAGGACCAGGCTCATCATGATCCGTCCCTGGACGACGTCGTTGTACCGCCACGGATAGACGACCTGGGAGAGCACAACGCAGATCAGCAGCAGCGCCACCCACCGCCACGACGGTCCACCGGCCGGGACGGGGGCAGCCGGTCCACCAGCCGGGACGGTCAGGCCGCCGGAGCCGGCGGGCCGGGCCATCGCGATCCAGACCGCGACGAGCGCCATGATCCACACGAGGTACTGCGGGCTGAGCACGCGGGCGGTCACGACCACGACAAGCAGCAGCGCGAGCGTGCGCCCCACGAGCACACCGGCCCGGCCCGCGCCGTCCGCCGCCGCGGGCGGACGCGCCCACCCCCACCACCACAGGGCCGAAATGGCGATCACTACGATCTCGGTCAACGAGCATGCGGTGGCCACGCCGCGGGCCAGCGGGGTGTCGAACTGGAGCGAACCGTAGGAATAGCCGGGTGCCGTTCCATGGCCGAGCATGTGGGCGACGACGAACGGCGTCGCGGCCACCGCCTCCACCTGTAGTCCGCGGGCCTGCTGCGCGCCGAGAAACCCGAACGCGTCCCGCCACCACCCGGTGAGCGCGAACAGCGCCGCGAGCCCCCCGACGGCGCACAGGACGCCGGCGGCAAGACGCAACCAGTCCGGCGAGGGCGCCGGGAATCGACCGGTGGGCCGGCCGGGGGGCGGATCGGGGGGCGGATCGATGGACGCCGACCGACCCGGGGACCGGAGCGGCGGACGGGACAGGGCGATCAGCAGCAGGACCGGCCAGATCTTGAGCAGCGCACCCGCGGCGAGATGAAATCCCGCCCGGCCGAACCGGCCCGCGGCGAGCGCGAGCACGGCCGCGACCGCCGCCGCGGCCGGCAGCAGATCGAAACGGGCCAGCGCCACCGGTCCCAACGCGGTGAGACCCGCCACCCAGAACCCCGCCGCCGGGATCGAGCGACGCACCAGCGCGGCGGTCAGGACGGCGTCGACGGCCACCATCATCCCGACGAACACCGCTCGATAGGGCAATCCCAGATAGGCGTGAGTTACGTCGGGCAACACGAACACAACTGCCGCGCCCGGCGGATACTGCCAACGGTCGTCACCGGTGGGCATCCCCTCGCCGCGACTGAGCCCGCGGCCCCACTCCGCATAGATGTGTAGATCGCCGAGCACGCTCTGCTGCATGCCGAACGCCTGGTCGGTCACCACCAGGGTGACGAGGACGGCACGGCTGACCAGCCACCATGCCCAGAGGCGCCGGGCTGACCGGTCGGGGGTGCCGGCTCCGGGACGAGCGAGCGCGGCCGGCCGTCCGGGTGCGGACAAAGCCGGCCCCCCGGCGCGCCGCGGCACCGGGAGGCGGCTCGACGGGTCCGCGCGCACGCTCGCGACCGTACCCGCAGGTGCCTGGTGGGCGATGGCGCGCCCTGCGCGCACCTGACGGACGGCATCTCCCGTCACCTATTGTTTGCGCCATATCGAGTCACCACCGCGGCGCGCAACGGAGCGCGCCGTGGCCGGCGGACCGGGCGGCGCGTTCGGCGGCGAAGGGTGGCTCGAAACGCGCCGCGGAGGTGCCTGTGATCCTCGGATCCGGCTCAGCATGGGACACGGCCTGCGTTCAACTGGCGAACGCGGCTCGTCATCTGGGCCTTGACGACGGTATGCACGACCTGCTCCGCACGCCCCGCCGGGCGATCACCGTCAGCGTTCCGCTACAGCGCGACGACGGTCAGCTGACCGTGCTGACCGGCTATCGCGTCCAGCACAACCTCGCCCGTGGCCCGGGCAAGGGAGGGATCCGCTTCCACCCAACCACCGACCTCGACGAGGTCAAGGCGCTGGCGATGTGGATGACCTGGAAGTGCGCGCTGATGGGGATCCCCTACGGCGGGGCCAAGGGCGGCATCGCGGTGGAACCGGCGATGCTCTCCCTGCCGGAACGCGAACGCCTGACCCGGCGCTACGCCGCCGAACTCGTCCCGTTGATCGGACCGGAGAAGGACATCCCGGCACCGGATGTGGGCACCGACGAGCAGACCATGGCCTGGATCATGGATACCTACTCGGCGCACACCGGGTACACCACCACCGGTGTGGTAACCGGCAAACCGCTGTCCATCGGCGGTTCCGCCGGTCGGGCCGGGGCGACCAGCCTGGGGGTGCAGCTTTCGGTGTTCGCCGCGCTGCGCGAGACCGGGCGCGACCCGCACGCGATGACGATCGCGGTCCAGGGCTTCGGCAAGGTGGGGGCGCTCGCGGCCCAGTACCTGCACGACGCCGGTTGCACTGTGGTCGCGGTCTCGGACGTGAAGGGCGGGATCTACAACCCGCAGGGACTCAACCCGGCCGCCCTCATCCGCCATCTCGCCGGCGGCGCGGAGACGGTCGTCGGCTACCCGGGAACCGACACGATCACCAACGACGAGCTCCTGGAGCTCGACGTCGACGTGCTCGTCCCCGCGGCGTTGGAGGGCGTCATCACGGTCGAGAACGTCGACCGGGTCCGCGCGCCGATCATCGTCGAGGGTGCCAACGGCCCGGTGACCGCCGAGGCCGACCAGGTCCTGGACGACCGGGGCGTCCTGGTGGTGCCGGACATCCTCGCCAACGGCGGCGGGGTGGCGGTCTCGTACTTCGAATGGGTGCAGGACATCCAGGCGTATTTCTGGTCCGAGGACGAGGTCAGCGACCGGCTCCGGGCGCTGATGGACCGCGCGTACCGCGAGGTCTCCCTGCTGGCCACGACCCAGAAGATCAGCATGCGCAACGCCGCGCACGTCATCGGGGTCGGCCGGGTGGCCGACGCCCACCGGACCCGGGGTCTGTATCCCTGACCGGCATCCCTGACCGGCGGTCATGACCGCCGCGCGCGCCCCGGGCGGCGCGGCGGTCGTGCCCCTGGGGCCGGCAGCCCTGGGGCCGTCGCAGCCTGCGCGGCCGCGGCGGCGACCGCCAGCAGCGTGTCGTGATCGTCCGCCGGGACGGACCGGTTGCGGCGCCGATGCCCGCACCGCTCGCAGACGTGCGTGATGACCAGATCGTGCGTACGGCTCTCCACCGCGACCGGCCGCATCACAGCGCCGCACCGCGCCGCCCGGTCGCCGGGGTTGACGTCGACGTGCCGCGACGACAGACAGGACGGGCAGTGGTTGGTGTACCCGTCACCACGCACGGCCGTCGCGCAGACCAGGCAGACGAAGTCCTCGGTGGTGCGGGTGAAGCGCCGGCTCACCGGCCAAGGGTAGGCCACCACACGGCGTGCCCCGCCTGCCCGGAAGTCAATCAGCGCCAACGGTAGCCAATCGGGGCCCTCGGAGCTGGCCGGAACTCGGAGCTGGCCGGAACCGGGTGGGGGCCTCCCGCGAACATCTCATCGTATCCGCGCCGGGCGGCCGGGCCGTGGGCGGGACGTGTGTCGCCGGAGACGCCGAAGATGTCGGACCCACGGGGTGAAATAGTGGGCGGCGCACCATACCGGGCGTGGTACGTCGGCGCACCATCGCGCCCATCGTCCCGGATGCGTCCCGAGGAGGTCCCGCTGTGGAGGCAGCACATCCTCTGCCGCCCGAGAGACTGCCGCCCGAGAAACCGGCGCCCGAGAAACCGGCGCCCGAGAAACCGGCGCGGGCGGACGTCCCGCCGAACGAACTGTCCGATCGCGATCGTCGCATGTTGCGCTTCGAGCAGGGTTGGTGGCGTCACCCGGGAGCCAAGGAGGAGGCGATCCGGGTCGAGTTCGGACTGTCATCAACACGCTACTACCAGTTGTTGAACCGGCTGATCGATTCGGAAGCCGCGCTGATAGCCGATCCGATGCTGGTCCGCCGGCTGCGCCGGCTGCGGGAGCAACGCCGGGCGGCCCGATCCGGCCGACATGACCGGGCCGAGAGGTAAGACCACGCATGACACATGCCACGAACGCACCGCAGCGGCGTCCCCACCGGTGGCGCCCGGACCGGCTCCACACCCTCGGCGCGGGCGTCGTCGCGGTTCTCGCCGTACTCGCGGGCATCCTGGTGGTCAATCTGCTGAACGGCTCGTCCAACACGGACGGCTCCACCACCCAGGTCGCGGCCCCGACGCGCTCGGCGCGGCCGGGCACGGACCAAGCCGGCGGCGGCCGGACCACTCCGGCCCCGCCGCCGCACCGCGCGGCGGCCCCGGCCCCCGGCCCGAGGGCCACGAAGACGGCATCGGCGTCCCCGAAACCGACGCCGGCGCCGTCCGCGTCCACCGCGACGAAGCCGCCGGCCCCGCCGGGACCAAAGGCCACAGCCCCGGTGGTCGTCCTGAACAACTCGCGGATCGCCGGACTCGCCGAGGTGGCCGCCAAGCAGGTCGAGTCGGCCGGGTTCCGGGTCGAGCGGGTGGGCAACTACCAGTCGATCTACAACGTCCCGGTGACGACGGTCTTCTACGACGACGCCGACGCCGACGCCGCCCGCGCCCTGAAGGAGGCGATGCCGGGCATCGAGAGCATCGTGCCCCGGTCGAAGACCAGAATCGTCTCCACCGACACACTGATCCTGGTGATCACCCGCGACTTCCCCGCCCATCCGGAAAAATGATCACTTGACCGCCGCGCCGCGCTCCTCACCGGCGCCCGACCACCTCGACCCGTGACCGAGGAAGGCCCAGTGACCGAATCCGCGCCGAACAGCCCACCCGCCCCCCGCACACCCGCCGGGGGCGCTGGACTCGCCGCCCTGCTCACCGCGCCCGAACGCGCCCTGATCGCCCTCGACTACGACGGCACCCTCGCGCCGATCGTCCCGCGGCCGTCGGACGCCGTCCCGGCGCCGGGGGCGATGGATGCGCTGCGCCGGATCTCCCATGAGATCGGCACCCTCGCCATCATCACCGGACGGCCGGTGGACTCTCTGCTGGAACTGACCGGGCTGGAGAAGATCCCCGACTTCGGGAACCTGATCATCCTTGGCCAGTACGGACTGCAACGCTGGGACTCGGGCAGCCGCGCGATCAGCAGTCCCGAGCCGCTGCCCGGTGTCGCCGCGGTCCGCGCGGCGCTGCCCGAACTGCTCCGCGACGCCCCGGTCGGCACCGCCGTCGAGGACAAGCACCAGGCGCTGGTGGTACACGTGCGGCGCACCGCCGATCCGGACTCGGCGCTCGCCGCGCTCACGCCGGCGTTGACGGCCCTCGCCGAAGACCATGGGATGGAGGCGGCACCGGGCAAGCGAGTGCTGGAGCTGCGTCCGCCCGGGCACGACAAGGGCGGTGCGCTGCGCAGGCTCATCGCGGCCTGCCAGGCGCGCTCGGTGCTGGTCGCCGGGGACGACTACGGCGATCTGCCGGCATTCGAGGCCGTCGACGAGCTACGGGCGGGCGGGCTGCCCGGTATCACCGTGTGCAGCGACAGCCCGGAGGTCCCGGACGTGATCCGCGAACGCGCCGACCTGGTCGTGGGCGGGCCCCCCGGGATGGTCGCCCTGCTGGAGGTGCTGGTCGAGCGGCTCAGCGGCTGACCGCCCGCGCCCTGTTCGCTCATCCCCGCAGAGCGCGCTCAGCCCGCCCGGGGCTCATCCCACCCGCATCAGCCGGTTCGTGTCCGGCGGGTGGTCGTCCTCCCGCAGGCGGATCCACGCCGTCAGGGTGGGCTCGGCGCCACCGCCGTACGGCCGGTTCGGGCCGACCAGCATCTCAATGCCGACGACCCGCCGGTGCGTGTTCGTCAGCGCCACCAACTCGATGATTCATTACTGTACGTGATCTCTCTGGATGGAAAACCTGAGCCAGGGGCATTTCCGTGAGACATCTGTCGCCGATTCGTGAGCCTCCGCCGCCCAAAAATACGATCTTGATGGACCGGCGTACAGGGCTGAGCGGATGGCCTACTCTCCGCAGTGTGCGTCGGATGCCGGGAGCCGAGGAAGACACCCTGCCGCGGCTGTGGCCGACCGGCACCGCGCGGGTGCTGGTCGCCTCCAACCGGGGGCCGGTGGCGTTCGCCGTCGGGGACGACGGGAGGCTGCGGATCCGGCGGGGCGCCGGCGGCCTCGTCAGTGGCCTCAGCCGGGTGGCGGCCGACAACGGTGACGGTCCGATGGCGTGGGTGTGTGCCGCCCTCAGTGACGCCGATCGCCGGGCGGCGCGTTCCGCGCCTGCCGGCCGCCTCGATCTCGCCGGCCACGACACCGACGGCACCGCCGTCCGGATGCTCGACGTCGACCAGGTCGTTTTCGACCGCGCTTACAACGCGGTCGCGAACCGCACGCTCTGGTTCATCCACCACCTGCTCTACGCGCCGGCGTCGCAGCCGGTCTTCGGCCCGGCGTTCCGCCGCGACTGGCAGGCGTACGAGACCTACAACGAGATGTTCGCCCAGGCTCTCGCGCACGAGGCCGCCCCGGGCGCCTCGGTGCTGATCCAGGACTACCACCTGACCCTGGTCGCGGCCCGGCTGCGGGCGCTGCGGGCGGATCTGCGGATCGCCCACTTCAGCCACACTCCCTGGGCACCGCCGGAGTACTTCCGGATTCTCCCGGACGACGTCAGCGAACAGATCCTGCGCGGCATGCTCGGCGCCGACCGGCTCGGGTTCCTCACCGACGCCTGGGCCGACGCGTTCCAGGAATGCTGCCGCGACCTCCTCGGACTGCGGATCGACCGGCGGGCGGTGACCATCGGGACGGCCGGGTCGGGACGGGGAGCCGGGTCGGGACGGGGAGCCGGGTCGGGACGGGGAGCCGGGTCGGGACGGGAGGCCGGGTCGGGACGGGAGGCCGGGTCGGGACGGGAGGCCGGGTCGGGACGGGAGGCCGGGCGGCACCGAACGGTGCGGATCGGGGTGCATCCGCTCGGCGTCAGCGCGGACGAGCTGCTTGGCCGGGCCGCCGCCACCGACGTGGCCGCCCGGGCCGCCGAGCTGGTCGACTTGGCCGGCGGGCGGCGGCTCATCGTCCGGGTCGACCGCACCGAGCTGTCCAAGAACATCGTCCGCGGTCTCGACGCCTACCGGGAGCTGCTGCGCACCCGTCCGGAATGGCGCGGCAAGGTGATGCACCTGGTCTGCGCCTACCCGTCACGGCACGATCTGCCGGAGTACCGGGAGTACACCGCCGCGGTGCAGCGCCTGGCCGCGGAGATCGAGGACGAGTTCGCCACGGACACCTGGCTGCCGCTGCGGCTGGAGATCACCGACGACTACCCCCGGTCGATCGCGGCCCTCTCACTCGCGGAGGTGCTCGTCGTCAACCCGATCCGGGACGGCATGAACCTCGTCGCCAAGGAGGGGCCGATCGTCTCGACCAGGGATGCCGTCCTCGTGCTCTCCCGGGAGGCCGGAGCCTGCGCGGAGATGGGCACGGCGGCGCTGGTCGTCAACCCGTTCGACATCCAGGCGACCGCGCGGGCCCTGCACGCCGCCCTGACGATGCCCGCCCCCGAACGGCGTCGGCGCGCCGAGGAGCTGGCCGCCGTCGCCGGGCGGCTACCGCCCCAGCGCTGGTTCGCCGACCAACTGCACGCCCTCGCCGCCGACCGGTGACCGTCCGGTCTGCCCTGCCGGGGCCGAACGTCGACGCGCGGACCGCGTTCAGACGGCGGCGTTCAGACGGCGGCGGCCGCTCGCACCGCGCTGGCCCAGCCGGCGCCGACCGGGCCCGCCTCGACCGTGACGTTGTCGTACCGCGTCAGCAGGGCGGCGATGTCCGGGTGCCGCACCGCGTTCGCGACCAGGTGCATCCGCCCGACATGGGGAGCCATGGCCAGGTCGCTGGCGGAATCGCCGATGGCGATCGCCTCGGCCGGTGACACCCCGCGCCGCTTGAGGTCGTAGGCGACCGCGTCCCCCTTACCCACACCGTCCGGGACCAGATGGTAGACGTGCGGATTCACCCCAAGATCAGGCATGTGGACCGGCGAGATCAGCCCGTTGTCACGCATGCTCAACCAGGAGAATCCGGTCTCGGTGAGCCAGCCGTCGACCTCCGACACGTCGATCTTCCCGCGAAGCATGACGTCGACCTCCCGGCCGGAGTGCCAGGGGGTGTGCAGCTCCAGCCGCCCGGGGTAGCGCTCGACCATCCGGTCGAGCAGGTACTCCGGTACCTGGTCGAAGTCGGGCGGCATCGCGCCGCGCAGGATCTCGCTGTCGCGCCCCTCGTTCCAGCCGACGATCGCGCCGAGCTCCCCGATGAACCCGTCCGCACCGAAGATCGCCGCGGCCTCGAGAAGCTGCGGACGGGTACGCCCGCTGACCAGAACCAGCGCAATGCCGGCGTCGTGCAGCTCGGCGAGCGCGCGAGCCGGCTCCAGCGTGATCGCTCCCCCCTCCGCCCGGAAGAAACAACCCTTGGGACCGACCATCGTGCCGTCAAGATCGGTATAGACGACGCGGATACTCACTGTTACAGACTCCCTGGCTCTGGCATGATCGGGTCGATCTCCGGGCATGGGGGCACGCGCGGCCGGTAGGAGCGGGCAGGCCCCGCCCGCACCGGTGGGACCACACCGAGAAACCTCCGACCGACCCATATCATGTCCACAACCAGAGGCAACACCGGTGCACGACCACCCGCGCACGGTCTACAGTACGGACAGACAACTTCATCTGGCTCATCCAGAGGGGCAGAGGGAACGGCCCAGCGAAGCCCCGGCAACCACCCGCATCCCGTGCGCGGCAGGTGCTAATTCCGGCCTGGTGGCAGACTGCCCCGGGAAAGATGAGGAGCTTCTTCATGACACTCGCGCCCGAGCGTGCCACCAGTCCCACCCTCGAGGTCGCGAACCCCGCGGTCTCGCTGTCCTGTCGGCACTGCGGCGCCACCTACCCGCTGTCCCCTACGCATGTGTGCGTGGAATGCTTCGCTCCTCTGGAAATCGCCTACGACCCGGACCTGCTGGCTCGTGTGACCCGAGAGTCCATCGAACGTGGTCCGGCGAACCTGTGGCGTTACGTCGGGCTGCTGCCCGCCGGGCATGACCCGGCGCGGCGGGTCTCCCTCGGGGCCGGCTGGACGCCACTGCGCCCGGCCCCGAGGCTCGCCGCGGAGCTGGGGATGAAGACGCTCTATATCAAGGACGACAGCGCCAACCCCACCCACTCCTTCAAGGACCGGGTCGTCTCCGTGGCGCTCACCGCCGCCCGTGAGCTGGGCTTCACCACGGTCGCCTGCGCCTCGACGGGCAACCTCGCGCAGTCGGTGGCGGCGCACGCGGCCGGTGCCGGGCTGCGCTCGGTGGTGCTCGTACCGCACGACCTCGAGGCTGGCAAGACGGTCTCCACCGGGGTGTACGGCGGGACGCTGGTCGCCATCCAGGGCAACTACGACGACGTGAACCGGTTGTGCAGCGAGCTGGCCGGAGAGTACGAATGGGCGTTCGTCAACGTCAACGTCCGCCCCTTCTACGCCGAGGGATCCAAGACGCTCGGCTACGAGGTCGCCGAGCAGCTCGGCTGGCGGCTGCCCGAGCAGGTCGTCGTGCCGATCGCCTCCGGTTCACTGCTAACAAAGATCGACAAGGCCTTCGGTGAGCTCGGCCGGCTCGGCCTGGTCGAGCCGACGCCGTACAGGGTGTTCGGTGCGCAGGCGGCCGGCTGCAACCCGGTGGCCGCCGCGTTCGCCCGCGGCGTCGAGACGGTCGCCCCGGTCCGGCCCGCCACAATCGCCAAGTCGCTGTCGATCGGCAACCCGGCCGACGGCCCCTACGCCCTCGACGTGGCTCGGCGGACCGGCGGGGCTATCACGGACGTGACCGACGAGGAGATCATCGACGGGATCCGGCTGCTCGCCCGCGCCGAGGGCGTCTTCGGCGAGACGGCCGGTGGCGTCACCGTGGCCACCCTGCGCAGGCTGCTGCGCGAGGGGCTGCTCGACCCGGCCGCCGAAACCGTCCTTTACAACACCGGCGATGGGCTGAAGACGCTCGACCCCCTCGTCGAGACGGGCGGACCGACCGCGACGATCAAGCCGTCGCTGCGCGCCTTCGAGGCCGCCGGCCTCGGCGACGACTGACTCGGGCCCGGCACGGCACAGCGCATTCGACGAACTTCGTGGACCACGCCGGACCAACGGAAGGGCCGCGGACGACGGCGGGGTGCCGCGGGGGATCGGCGTCGGGCACGCGGAACCATGGGCCAGCTTGCACTCACCCAGGCCGAGTGCTAAACAAGACCTGGCACTCTCGCCTAGGGAGTGCCAAGGCTGAAACGGCGAGGCTGCCCGATCCGCGCTGTGTCCGAGGTGCATCACCCGGGTCCGGAGCAGGCGGGAGCCGTCCGTCGCGGGCGTCGTTAGGGCCAGGCCATCGAACCTGCCATCCCACTGGGAGGACCCAGAAACCATGCCGAAGATCATTGCCTTCGACGAGGAGGCTCGGCGCGGCCTGGAGCGCGGCATGAACCAGCTGGCCGATGCGGTCAAGGTCACGCTCGGGCCGAAGGGCCGCAACGTCGTGCTGGAGAAGAAGTGGGGCGTCCCCACGATCACCAACGATGGTGTGAGCATCGCCAAGGAGATCGAGCTCGAGGACCCGTACGAGAAGATCGGCGCGGAACTCGTCAAGGAAGTCGCGAAGAAGACCAACGACGTCGCGGGTGACGGCACCACCACCGCCACCATCCTGGCCCAGGCCCTGGTGCGCGAGGGTCTGCGCAACGTGGCCGCCGGCGCCAACCCCCTCGGGCTGAAGAAGGGCATCGAGGTCGCGGTCGAGCGCGTCTCCGAGGAGCTGTCCAAGCAGGCCAAGGAGGTCGAGACCAAGGAGCAGATCGCCTCCACGGCGTCCATCTCCGCGGGTGACTCGGCCATCGGCGGCCTCATCGCCGAGGCGCTCGACAAGGTCGGCAAGGAAGGCGTCGTCACCGTCGAGGAGAGCAACACCTTCGGCCTCGAGCTCGAGCTCACCGAGGGTATGCGCTTCGACAAGGGCTACATCTCGCCGTACTTCGTCACGGACGCGGACCGTCAGGAAGCCGTCCTGGACGACCCGTACATCCTGATCGTCAACAGCAAGATCTCCGCGGTCAAGGACCTGCTCCCGCTGCTGGAGAAGGTCATGCAGACCGGTAAGCCGCTGGCGATCATCGCCGAAGATGTCGAGGGCGAGGCGCTGGCCACCCTGGTCGTCAACAAGATCCGCGGCACCTTCAAGAGCGCCGCGGTGAAGGCCCCCGGCTTCGGTGACCGCCGCAAGGCGATCCTGGGCGACATCGCCATCCTGACCGGTGGTCAGGTCATCTCCGAGGACGTCGGCCTCAAGCTCGAGAGCACCTCGCTCGACCTGCTCGGCCGTGCCCGGAAGATTGTCGTTACCAAGGACGAGACGACCGTCGTCGAGGGTGCCGGCGACCCCGACCAGATCGCCGGTCGGGTCAGCCAGATCCGCAACGAGATCGAGAAGTCGGACTCGGACTACGACCGCGAGAAGCTCCAGGAGCGGCTCGCGAAGCTGGCTGGCGGCGTCGCCGTCATCAAGGTCGGCGCGGCCACCGAGGTCGAGCTCAAGGAGAAGAAGCACCGCATCGAGGACGCGGTGTCCAACGCGAAGGCCGCTGTCGAGGAGGGCATCGTCGCCGGTGGCGGCGTCGCGCTGCTCCAGGCGTCGATCACTGCCTTCGAGAAGTTGGACCTGTCCGGCGACGAGGCGACCGGTGCCAACATCGTCCGGCTCGCGCTCGAGGCGCCCATCAAGCAGATCGCCTTCAACAGCGGTCTCGAGGGCGGCGTCGTGGTCGAGAAGGTCCGCAACCTGCCGACCGGCCACGGCCTGAACGCGGCCACCGGCGAGTACGTCGACCTGATCGGCACCGGCATCATCGACCCGGCCAAGGTCACCCGCTCCGCCCTGCAGAACGCCGCGTCGATCGCCGGCCTGTTCCTCACCACCGAGGCCGTCATCGCCGACAAGCCGGAGAAGAACCCGGCCCCGGCAGTCCCGGGCGGCGGCGGCGACATGGACTTCTAGTCCAGCTCGTCACCCGCTGTACCCTGCACCACCGTCTGGACGAGGGCGGCTCCGGTTCTCCCGGGGCCGCCCTCGTGCGTTCGCCCGTGCATCACGGCCGAAGGCTCCGTGCGGGGAAAGGCTTGCCCCCGCGGACGGGAGGTTCCGCGGGGGCAAGCTCTCTGGCGTGGGAGCCGGGCGCCACTCGGGACGGAGCGAACGCCGGAAGGCACTCCCAAAGACGATCTTTCCAAGAACGCTCTTCTCGGCCGCCATCGACGGCGACCAAATTATCATCGGGTAATCCAAGAGACAAGAGCTTTATATCACTCCTTTTGAACAATTCGAAGGTCGTCTTCGTTAGACTTCGACCTTTTGTCGCGACACGGACAATTAACGCATGCCAGCTTTAGACAGCGGCCACGGCAACAGGCACGATAGCCATCGTGGTTCAGGCCCCCGCACAGCCGCGCTCCCATCGCCCCTCGATGACCGTTCCCACCCCCCCGGTCACCGTGGAAGATCTCGACACGGGCGGGCATGACGACGCTCGGTTCGAACTCCTGGACGGCTTGTGCGTCCTGCGACCATGGCCGACACCGCTGCGGGCCCGCGTCACGGCGCGCCTGGTCCGGATCCTGGCGGACACGGCCACCTCCGGAGCTCATATCCTGCCGGCCGGGATCGGGGTGGAGCTGTCCCCCCGCAGTCTGCTCGTGCCGGACGTCGTGGTGGCGGCGGCGAGTGGTGACACCGGCCGTCGGTTCCGGGACACCCCGTCCCTCGTCATCGAAGTGGCCGACGCCAGCACCCGGCGCTACAACCGCACCCTCAAACTCGATCTCTACCGGCAACGCGGCGTGCCGTCCTGCTGGCTGATCGACCCGGACACCGCCACCATCGAGGCGTACGACCTGGTCGCCGACGCGTACCTCGCCACCCGCACGGTCAGCGGGAAGGAGACCTTCACCGCCACCCAGCCCTTTCCGGTGGCGATCCAGCCGGCCGAGCTGATCGACCCGCCCGACTCGGAGTGATGGCGCGACGCCGACCGCTACCCCGGGAAGCCCGCCGAAGGCCCGTGCGGGGCTAGCAGACGTCGTCGGCGTCGACGATGGTGTAGGCGTAGCCCTGCTCGGCGAGGAATCGCTGGCGGTGCGCCGCGTACTCCTGGTCAAGGGTGTCGCGGGCCACCACCGTGTAGAAGTGCGCCGTGCGGCCGTCGGCCTTGGGCCGCAGCACCCGACCGAGCCGCTGGGCCTCCTCCTGGCGGGAACCGAACGTGCCCGAGACCTGCACGGCCACCCCGGCCTCCGGCAGGTCGATGGAGACATTCGCGACCTTGGAAACGACCAGTGTGGTGATCTCCCCGGTCCGGAACGCCTCGAACAGTCGCTCCCGCTCCCGGTTACGGGTGGAACCCTGGATGACCGGGGCGTCCAACAGTTCCCCGAGCTCGTCGAGCTGGTCGAGATACGCGCCGATCACCAGCACCCGGTCATCGGAGTGCTGGCGGACGAGACGCTCCACCACCGCCCGCTTGCTGCGGGCGGTGGCACACATCCGGTACCGCTCCTCCGGCTCGGCGACGGCGTAGGCCATCCGCTCGTCCTCGGTGAGCGTGACGCGCACCTCGGTGCACTGCGCCGGCGCGATCCAGCCCTGTGCCTCGATCTCCCGCCACGGGGCGTCATACCGCTTCGGCCCGATCAACGAGAAGACGTCGCCCTCCCGGCCGTCCTCCCGGACGAGGGTCGCGGTCAGGCCGAGCCGACGACGGGACTGGATGTCGGCGGTCATCCGGAAGACCGGCGCCGGGAGCAGATGCACCTCGTCGTAGACGATCAGACCCCAGTCCCGGGCCCCGAACAACTCCAGGTGCAGGTATTCGCCCTTACGCCGGGCCGTCATCACCTGGTAGGTGGCGATGGTGACCGGCCGGATCTCCTTGCGCTCCCCGGAGTACTCGCCGATCTCCTCCTCGGTCAGCGAGGTGCGGCGCAGCAGCTCGTGCCGCCACTGCCGGCCGGCGACCGTGTTCGTAACCAGGATCAGCGTGGTCGCCCCGGCCTGGGCCATGGCCGCGGCGCCGACGATGGTCTTCCCGGCGCCCGCAGGCAGCACGACGACCCCCGACCCGCCCTCCCAGAACCCGGCTACCGCGCCCTTCTGGTAGTCGCGCAGCTCCCAGCCGTCCTGGCGCAGGTCGATCCGGTGCGCCTCGCCGTCGACGTAGCCGGCGAGATCCTCCGCCGGCCACCCGAGTTTGAGCAGCACCTGCTTGAGCCGGCCGCGCTCGGAGGGGTGCACGGCGATCGTGTCGTCGTCGATGCGGGAGCCGAGCATCGGCACGACCTTCTTGGCCCGGGCCACCTCGACGAGCACCACCCGGTCGAGAGCACGCAACACCAACCCGTGGGCCGGGTCATTTTCCAGGCGCAGCCGACCGTAGCGATCCATCGTGTCGGCGATGTCGACGAGCAGGGCGTGCGGCACGGCGTAACGGGAGAAGCGAACCAGCGCATCGACAACCTGCTCGGCGTCATGACCGGCGGCCCGGGCGTTCCACAGCGCCAGCGGCGTCACCCGATAGGTGTGCACGTGCTCCGGAGACCGTTCGAGCTCGGCGAACGGAGCGATGGCCGACCGCGCCTCGACAGCACTGGGATGCTCGACCTCGAGCAGCAACGTCTTGTCCGACTGGACGATCAACGGGCCGTCCGTCACCCGCCACCGCCCTTTCCGTCCGCCGTAGGTTCCGCCGTGGGTATCGACCCATCAGTGAACCACCAACACGAGCCGCCCTGCACCGATCGGTGCGGTGCGGGCCACCGGCGTAGCACCGGCACGATCACACCGGCGGCGCGCTGCTCGTTCACCGGCGCCCTTCGACGGTACAGCCGACCACCGACACGGTAACCAGAGGGGCCGAAGCCCGACCGAAACCACCGCGGGTCCCGCGGGCAAGCGGGCACACCGGTACCGGTACAGGTACCGGCCCACCGGCCCACCGGCCCGCCCGGCTCATGGCGGATCGGCGAGATCCTCCGCGGCGGCCGACCAGTCCGCCGCCACCGGCGGTCCGCCGAACGCGTCGTCGATGTCAGCGACGCCGGTCACCCGGTGCAGGACGAAACGACGCGGGCCGGCGCTGAGTTCGTCCCACGCGGTGAGCCAGCCGCCCTCGACGACGGTGGGCCGCACGATCCGGTCGCTCGGCGCACCCTGCTGGTCAACGTAGCCCAGCAGCACCCGGCGCCGGTCCCGGACGGCTCCCTGCAGCAGCACCAGGATCAACGGCGCGGACCGGGTGAGCCCGACCTCGATGCCGGGAACCTCGCCGGCCGCCCGGACCGCCCGCGCGCTGTCGTCGCCCCGGCGGACCAGCCGGACCACGTCGCGCAGCTGGTTGATCCGGGTGTCGGCCACGTCGACCGACGCCGCGCGGGGACGCGCCGGCGTCCGATGGGCGGCGGGCCGGCGCAGCACCACCCGCCCGTCCGGGGCCTCCGCGACCGGGGCGAACCCGGCGTTGCGCAGGCCGGCGAGCATCTCCGCGGTCGGCAGTGGGGAGATGACGATCGTCGGCGCGATCCGGCGCAGCCCCAACGCCTGGGTACGCCGGTTGGCGACCACCTCGGCGAGCAGCGCCGTGTCCTCGCAGCGCAGGTAGCTCGCGGCGGGACCGGCCCGCAACCGGCCGTGCCGCCGGGCGGTGTCGTCGATCAGATAGGTGAGGGCCTGCGGCACCCCGCCTCGACCGAGACGGACGAGCATCGCGTGGATGTCCTCCGCTACCAGGCCCGAGTCCAGGCCGCGACGCAGCGAGGCCTCGGAGAACCGATAGACGGTGGCCGCGCCCGCGGACTCGACATCCGCCATCCGCGCCAGCTCCGCAGCCACCCGGGGTACCAGCGGGCCCGGGGCAACCGCGGTGAGATCCCCCTGCAGCAGCAGCTCCTCGACCGGCTCGGGCAGCAGCGGCGCAAGCGCGTCGGCGAGCCTGACGCACAGCCCTGGATCACCAGCCGCCGATCGGCTCGGCACGCCCACGTTCCGCGTCGGATCGGCGTTCTCCGCGTCGAGCTGGGCGGCGAGTAACCGACCGACCGTGCTCGGCGCGCCCCGGCCGGTCAGCCCGAGCAGCTCGGCCTCGACGATCGTTCCGTCGATCATCCCGGCGAGCAGCATTCCGCCGCGCCGGGGCGCTCGCCAGGTCAGCAGGGCACGCAACGACTCCGCGGTCGGCACCACCCCTGCGGGCGCCGCGGCCAGCGCCCGCAGGACCTGGGCACGCAGGTCCTGCACGGCCGGCCGCCGCACGTCCAGCGACAGGGGAGCGATCTGCCGGCCCCGTTCGTCCCGCTCGCCGACCAGCCAGGCGGCGGTCGGCGAGCGCAGCCAGCCCTCGACCAGTACGGCCCACCGGGCCGCCACCAGGTCGGTGCCCCAGCGGTCGTAGGCCGTGGTCGGCACGTACTGGACGTCAACCCCCGCGGTCGCGTCAACCAGGCCGGCCGCCGCGGCCAGCTCCACCACGAAGGCCGCGGTCCGCTCGTCAACGTCGAGCAGTTTCGCGGCGGCCCGCAGGTCCCGCACGCTCAACCCGCCGGTGCGCAGCGGAGTGACCGGGCTCGCGCCCCAAGCGTCCAGCAGGGTGGTGACCCACCGGACGAGGGTGTCCGCCGCCAGGGCCGCCACGGCGTCAACCGCCGCCACCCCGACGACCTCTCCCTCGACGGCGGGCGGATGCGGGTGCAGGACCCCGGCCGGATGCTCGCCGCGCACGACCAGCCCAACCTCGCGCGGCAGCTCGACGGTCTCCTCGTCCAATCCGACGAGCAGGCCGCGGGCGAGTAGTTCCTCCACCGGGGTTCGGGCCGCGGACACCCCCAGCAACCGGCCCGCCTCCGTGGTGGCGCCGAGCGCCGGACCCGCGGCCAGCCGGTCCAGCAGCTGCCGCGCCCGGGAGGAGCAGGTCTCGATCCACTCCCGCACCCGATCCGCGTCCGCGAAGGCGTCGCTCAACGCGTCGATCATCGCTTCCCGGACGGCGACCCCGGTCGTCGTCTCGTCGACCGCGCCCCGGGGCACCGGCAGGCCGGCCGCGGTCAGGAGCCGGGCGAGCTGGGACTGCCGGTACGTCGTCAGGCAGGCTCGCACGGGACGGCCGAGCCCCAGCGGGCGCACGCCGAGGAGGTCGACGACCATCCCGGTGACCCGCAGCTCGGCATCGTCGCCCCAGATGAGCCCGAGGTCACGAAGCCGGCCCACCGGCTCGGACACCTCCGAATGCCCGCAGAACCTTGTCAGCTCCGCCAGGGACACCGGCCGGGGAAGGATCGTCAACGCCTCCAGGAGCTCGCAGGCGCCCGTGTCGAGACGTTCCAACGCGCGGGCCACGCTGACCCGGATCTCCAGGCGGGCCGCAAGCACCTCGAAGTCCGGTGGGGGCGGCGTCGCCAGGTCCGGCCGTAGGAGGAAGAGCCGGGTCAACGCCTGATCCGGAAGCGCACGCAACCAGTCCACAAGGGTCACGGGCGCTGTCCTGAGGCCTCGGCGGCCGGCATCGACACCCTCACGACGGTAGCTGGCGCGACGCCAGGCCGACAGGGCGCCGTCGCTCAGCCGGGCCGTGCCGCGTCACCTGGGCGGATGCCGGATTCGCAACCGCGGCGGACACCGGCACCGCGGCGACGGGTGATGGCCCCGCGCGGCAGGTCGTCGTGCCGTCCAGCCGCTCCACCGCCGATCCCGACCCGGGCCGTCCCCACCTGATCGAGCACCCATCCGCAGCTGGTGTCCCACCGCAGTACCGCGATCGCCGGATCGGTACCGCCCAGCGGAGACAACACCGCAAACGCCCAGTCGGGTGCGCCGGTCGAGGTGCGGATGCCGGTGATGCGCAGACCATCCGGCGACACCCTGGACACCAGCGGGCTGTCGAAGACCGCCGCCGTGATCGCGGCGGCCTCGGCCTCGGTGGGCAGCCGGCCGGGTCCGTCGGAGGCGTCCGGGAGCTGCCCGGCCCGGCCGTTGCCGGCATGGCCCTGCCCGGCCCGGTCCTGGCCCACCCGCCCCTGGCCGCCACTGTTCACGGTCAGGGGTGCCGCAGGAGAAGGTGCGGGTCTTGGACGCACGTGGCCTCCCTGGATGCTTTGGCAGGCCAGGACGCGCGCTCGGCCGAACATCGGCGACCAGGATGCCCGAGACGGGCCTCTTCGCGGCGAGGTCGACGGAATGCGACAGACCTACCGATACCGATTTCACACGCCCGGGGCCATCGGATGCAAGAGGATTCGGCAAACTGGGCGCAACCAATTTCGCCGGGACCGCTTCTCCTGCTCCGCCGGCCCGGATGGTCCGCGTGGCCGAGGATCCACAGGTTACCTGGACATTGCTTCGATCATACTCAATGGAGACCATAAAGCGACAAGTACGGCAACGGTGACAACAATCGCTCTCTGGTCGACAAACCTCTGCGTTGTATGCCATCTTTGCGAACTTTTTACGGGCCTGAGCCGCGAAGCCCAATCTCCGCCGACGGCGCCGGTCCAAGCCCTAACGACGCCGGTCGAACTGATCCACGAGGAAGGACAGATGGTTCACCCGTCCCCAGTCCGCGACCCGGGACATCGTCCCGGCGTCACCGGGCAGGGCCAGTGTCCGGCCGAGCGAGACGCCGACGACGAGGACCGCCGCGAGCACCGCCGCCTGAATCGCGCTGAGTACCGGGTTACGCGGCTGGCGGCCCCCTCCAGCCGGGACTCGGGTACCGGCTCGGGTACGGGCTCGGCTACCGGCCACGCGGCCGTGCGGGCGGGCCGGCTCCGAGACGGCGGCAGCGTCGCCGGCATCCGGCCCGTCGACTTCAGGACTCCCCCGCCGACCCTGTCCCGGCGGGTCCGCTCGTGGCCGGCCGGAGGCAGCGCCCGGTGACATCCGATCCGGGGCGCGCCGGGGTTCCCCGGCGGTCCGTGGGCCGTCGTCCCTGATCGCGTGCTGGTACCCGGTGAAGCTGACCTCGTCCAGTAGCCCGGAACCCGGCCGAAGTCCGGAACCCGGCCGACCGCCGCCCCGGGAGAAGCCGTCCGGGTCCGGAGGAGATCCCCGGTCCAGCCCGGACGGCGCGCGCGGGTCCGGGGGAGACGAGGAATACGCGGGTCGGTGCCGGGGGGCATCGACCCCACCCGGCGGGGAGACACCCGCGCCGCGTGGGTCGGGCCAACCGCCGCGATGGTCGGATCGCTGCGCCGGCTCGGATCGCTGCGCCGGCTCGGGCCGCTCCCCGGGCGGGACCGGCCCGCCCGGGGGCCGCCAAGCCGAGGCCGGCCGATCAACCTGCGCTGGCGTCACTGTATGAGATTGTACGATATCGTACGGTGTTGGATTGTCACCGTACGCCGGTCCGTCGAACGTCGGCGCGGCGGCTCGCGGCGAGTGGCGGGGCTCGGGCCTCCTGGCGGATCTCGTCGCCAGCGTGCTGAACGCGACGATCCGGCCCTCGGACGGCTGGCGGCGCCGGGGCGCGGCGGTTCCCTCAGCTGCCGGACCCGACCGGGGAGCGGCCCGAGCCGCGTTGGCAGGGAGATCACGCACGGGGTCCGAGAAGTTCCGCGCCGGGTCGCGAACCGGACCGGCGGGTGGGCCGGGATCGGCGCCATCGCCCACCCGACCATGGTCCACCCGACCATGGTTCAGTCGCGGCTGCGCGCGCGTGCCACCGTGCGAGTTCCTGCCCTCAGCGACCATCACCCGCCCCTTCCCGCCCCCGGCGCCTGGGCGCCACGTCACCGCACCATCCACCGACGACGCGAACAACGCCGACAATCACCACCCTACGGAGGTGGCCCAGGACAACCCCGACACCGACCACGGTCATATATCGCAATCTACCCCAGAGTAGTCCTACCAATACGAATCGGAACAGGCGGCCCATCGGTGATCACACCACTTTTCGGTGTTCCATCAGGACATTCCTCCCGGAGCCGGGCCGGGCCGGGCCGGGCTAACGCTTCTTGACCCGGCACACCCGTTCGAGGATGAGGCCCCCGGTTAACAGCACCATCGCCGCAGCCAACCCGAGACCCGCGGTGAGCGCGTCGCCGCCCGCGGTCGGGAACTCCCCCGTGCGGGGCATGGTGTAGCCGAACACACCCGCCCAGATGCCGGCGAGCGCCGCTCCGACGACGGAGCTCGCCTTGGCCAACGCGGCGAGCCGGGCGACCGTGAGCGGGAGGATCGGCCGCGTTCCCGGCCGCCCCTCCAGCCGGCGACGGGTCAGGGATGCGACCTGGAGCTCGATGGCACCGATCATGAGAACCGACACCGACGCCGTTCGCGGCAGCGTGGGAATCGATCGGTACGCCCACCACAGCAGCAGGTACCCGAGTACCCCGAACGCCACCGCGACCGCGATGAGATCACGTGCCCGGGTCGGTCTCACCTGGCCGCCTCTTCGGCGTCACTGCCGCCGACGGCGGGATCGGTGACGGCATCGGCCCCCGGATCCGCCTCGACCACGGGATCCGACAGCGACCACGGGATCCGGCGCAGACCGGCCGGGTGCTTCCCCGCGGCCATCCGGGCGACCAGATCGGCGACCCGCCCGTGCCCGGGCAGCGTCGCCTCGGGATCAACGTCCAGCCAGGGCACGCAGACGAAGGCCCGCAGATGTGCTCGGGGATGCGGCACGAGGATCTCGGGGTCGTCACTGCGCAGGTCACCGATCGCGATGACATCGACGTCGAGCGTTCGCGGGCCCCACCGGACGGCCCGGACCCGCGCGGCCCGTTCCTCCACCTCGCGGACGACCTCGAGCAGATCACGCGGGGGTGCCGGGCGCACCAGGACGACGGCGTTCAGGTAGTCGTCCTGCTCGGGTCCACCGACGGGTGCCGTCTCGTACACCGGTGAGCCGGCGAGCACCCCCAGCGCGCGGTCGAGCCGATGGACGGCGGCGGACAGCCGGCCCAGACGATCGCCGAGGTTGGACCCGAGCGACAGCACCGCATGCTCCGGCCGGGTCATCATCCGGTCACCCGCCATCGGTGACGACCCCCGCGGCCGCGGCCGGCGCGGTCACCGACTCGACGCCGTCGACCCGGTTGCGGACGATCGTCACCGCGACATCGGCGAACGGAACCGCGATCGGGGCCGCGGGCTTGTGGACAGTCACCTCGGCCCGCATCACCCGACCGTCCCGCAGACAGGCGCGGACGAGTCGATCGGCGAGGGTCTCAATCAGATTCACGGGTTCTCCGGTGACGATCCCGGCAAGGGTCTCGGCAAGCTCGCCGTAGTGCACGGTGCGGGTCACGTCGTCGTGGAACGCCGCCGAAGAGAGGTCGAGCCACAGCGTGGCATCGACGACGAACTCCTGGCCAAGATCCCGTTCCGCCGCCAGAACCCCGTGGTAGCCGCGAGCCCGCAGCCCCGACAGGGTGATCCGGTCGAGCGACGTGGCCCTCGATTGGGAGGCGACCTCCGCTGCGGAGCCCGTCACCGCGGAGCCCGTCACCGCGGAGCCCACGGAACCTCCCGATCTTCCACGCGGCCGGGATCCACGGCCCGGCCGGGATCGGCCTCGGGTCCGTCCCCGCGCCGGTCACTATCGTCCCGCCAGGCGCGCACGACCCGCACGGCGTCGGCGGCCGGCCGGACGGCGTGCACCCGCACGCCCCACACCCCGGCCGCGGCCAGCAACGCGGTGGTCGCCTGGGTGGCGTCGTCCCGGTCGGCGACCGGCCGGGCCGGGCCGTTCGCGTCCGCCAGTACCGAGCCGAGAAACGACTTGCGGGACGTGCCGACGAGCAGCGGCCGGCCGAGCGCGACGAAGGCGTCGATGTGGCGCAGAAGCGTCCAGTTGTGCCGGGCGGTCTTGGCGAAGCCGATGCCGGGGTCGAGGATGACCCGATCCTCGGCGATCCCGGCGGCCAGCACGGCCCCGAGCCGGTCCACGAGCTCCGCGACCACCTCCGCGACCACGTCGCGGTACACCGCCCGGGACGCCATGTCCGCACTGGTCCCCCGCCCATGCATCAGCACGTAGTGCACGCCACGGTCGGCGACGAGACCGAGCAGATCGGGATCGGCGCCGCCGGACACGTCGTTGACGAGCACCGCCCCGGCGTCGACCGCGGCGGCGGCCACAGCGGCACGGCTGGTGTCGACGCTGACCCGGACGCCCGCGGCGGCGAGCTCGGCCACCACCGGAAGCACGCGACGCATCTCCTCGGCGGCGATGACCCGAGACGCGCCCGGTCGGGTCGACTCACCACCGACGTCGACGAGATCCGCCCCGTCGTCGGCCATCCGCAGCCCGGCCCGGACCGCGTCCAGCGGATCGAGGTAGGTACCGCCGTCCGAGAACGAGTCCGGCGTGACGTTGACGACGCCCATCACCCTGGTCAGGCCGCCCGGCAGGAGGAGTTCCTCGACGGTCCCGCTCATGGGAGACCTCCACCGGACGTCGCGTCCAGCGGCGCACGGCGGTAGGTGTAGCGGTAGACCGGCCGGAAACCAAGATCGGCGTACAGGCCCCGCGCCGCGGCGCTGACCTCTTCGACCTGCAGATACGCATGAGTGGCGCCTCTGCCCGCCGCCCACTCGGCGAGTGCCGCGATAACCCGGCGGGCCGCGCCCCGGCCACGGGCCACGGGCAGGGTGGCCATGCTGTAGACACCCAGCCAACGGTCGTCCGCGATGCCGCGTCCGACCGCCGCCGGCATGCCGTCCACGGTCAGGGTGATGTAGATGGTGGGCAGCCGCAGCGCCGAGAGCACCGCGAGCGTGCCGGGCCGCTGCGCGTTGAACGTCGTCAGCACCTGGCCGGCGACATCCAGCCACTCATCCGCCGGCGTGGTGGTGACGGTCATCCCCACCGAGCCGGCAGCCGCCGGTGCCCGGTCGGCACCACTCACAAGGCCGGCGAGAGGCGCCGTGCAGACGTCGGTAGGACCGGTGTCGTCGTACCCGGCGGCGTCGAGGACCGCGCCGAGCCCGGTCGGCCGGGAGAAGGGTGTCAGCTGGAAGGTCGGCGGCAGACCGGCGGCGGTGTAGAAATCCCGCACCGTGGCAAGCGCCGCGGCGAGGTCGGGCACGTCGCCGCGGGCCCAGACCGAGTTGCCTCGCCGGGACGACCCGGCGGACTCGCGCAGCACCCACCCGGCCCGTTCGACCTGGCGCAACGGCGGCCAGGCCCGGTGCGCCAGGTCATCGAGCTCACGGGCCAGGGACGCGTCGGCGGACGGCAGGTTCGTCCGCGGCCCGACCAGCGGATCGGCGGGACACCGCGCCACACGGTCATCAGGCACGGCGCGCCGACCACGGCCGGCCTGGTCGACACCAGCTGCGCGACCTGCCGGCCGGAAAGCACGTCGGGGGGCCATCGACCACGATACCGAGGCTACCGATCCGAACGCGGGGATGGACGACCCGAACGCGGGGATGGACGACCCGAGCGCGGGGATGGACGCCGGCGCCGATCGGACCAACATCGGGTCCCCCAGCTTCACCTTTTCGGTAATCATGACAAGGTGTCATGATTACAAAGCTATTGCCGCCTCGTTCCCGTTCTGGAGCGAACCGGCGGCGGGCCGCATCCCGGCCTCCCTCGGCTCGTCGCCCGGGACCCTCCCGGGCCGGGGCGATGATCCACAAGCCTGCGCCGCGCGATCCTGTCGGTCCTGCCAGCGCCCCCCTTCCTCATCCCGCCACCGCCGACCGGCGAGCTCCACCGCCGCATCGCACCGCCGCCGGCTTGCCCGCCAAACATGATCGGCAGAGGAAACCTCCGGGTAACACCACGCAGAGCCACGATGACAGGAACTTTGCGCACCAATAATCATCACCCTCCGGCGCAGCCTCCCTCCTACTATTGACAAAGCGAGACACAGGCCAGATCCGGTCGGACCAACCAGAGCGACCGGAACGACCGGCCGGCGGCAGCGAGGCCGTCGTACGACCGCCGGGAGACTTCGGCCGTTGATCGCTGGATCCGGCCGGACCGCCGTCAGGGAGGATGGCGGTCGCGGCACCGATGCGGGCGCGTGGTCTCACTGTGCGCCCCCGGTCGGTCGCTTCTCGCGGTGGGCTCTACCCCCACTACCTTGTCGTCACGGTCACGACCGTGGTGCTGTCTGAAGGAAGGACGCGCGGCATGCCGCAGTCGAGCGGATCTTCACCGACGCGCGGGCCCGACCCCGGGGCCTGGGTCCCGGCGAGCCGGGCGGCCCCTCTCCCACCCTGGTGGGCGACCACCGAGTCGATCGTCATCCCGCCGGCGCGCATCCCTCCGGACGACCACCCCGAGGACTACGAGCCGGCGCCACCGCCCCAGCCTTCGATGACGAAAGCCGCAACGAGCCCCACCGATGTGTCGCCGGCACCCGCGGGCACGCCATCCTTCGGCACTGTGAGCGAAGCACCATTCGGCGCTGTGAGCGGAGCGATCCCGGCGCAGCCGACACCGTCGTCGGCCCCCCACACCACACGCCTCGGCGCCCCGGCCCCCGGTGCCTCGGACCGCAGGCAGTTCCATCGCTATGCGGGAGCGGCGGTCATGACCGCGATCCTCGCCGAGGGACAGATCATGGAGGTCTCGGACGTCCTCGCGGCCAGTCCGATCCAGCTCGCCCTGGAACGCGCCGACGATCTGCTCGACGACCTCCTCGACGCGCACGAGGCGACCCCACCCGCGCACATCCTGGCCCAGACCGAGCGGTTGCGCCGCGGCCTGGAGCGACTCAGCCGGCGGTCCATCCCCGCCGGCGACGCCCACCGGCGCGACGTGCTGCGGGGGCGGGTCGCCGTGCTGGGTGCGGATGCGGCCTTCAAACTCGGTGACATCGAGACCGCGCGGTCGCTGACGTCGCTCGGGTTCCAGGCGGGGCGCTCGGTGGGTGAGGGTGCGCTTCGCGGTTCGGCCCGGGAAGTCGCGGCCGTCAACGAGTTCTACGCCGGCCGGCCCGACGAGGCGCTCCGCCTTGCCCGGGACGGGCTGACCCACGTCAGTGGCGGTGCCGTGCGGGCCCGACTTGTCTGCCAGGAGGCGCGTGCCCTCGCCGCCCTCGGTGACGTGCGGGGCGCGGCCCAGGCCCTGGACCGGGCGTACGACCTGGCGGACGCCATCCCGGCGGACCAGTGGGGCCGTCCCGGTCCGAGTTTCGACCAGTTCAATCCGGTCGAGGTGCCCTACAACGCCACGACGGCCCTGTGTCTACTCGGCCGACCACAGGCCGCCCAGGAACACGCGGATCTCGCCCTGCCGAAGCTGGACGGGATGAACGCCCCGGGATTCCGGTCGGTGATCCGCCTCGATCTCGCCCTGGCGCTGGCCCGGCAGGGTCGCCTGGAACTCGACCAGGTCTGCGCCCTGGCCACCGAGGCGATCCAGATCTCCTGGGGGCGAACCGTGGCCTCCGTCTCGGGACGCGCGGATCAGCTGCTCGCGGCCACCCGGCCGCACAGCGAGGTGCGCCAGGTGCGGGACCTCGCGGTACTCATCCGGGAGTGGCAACGCTCCGCGGCGCGGCAGCGGCCCGGCGGGCGCGCGGTTCCCGTGCCGAGCTCGCCGGTCTGACGCCGGCCACCGTACGAGGACCGTGCGAGGGCGCAGTGGCCGACGGCGGGCACCCTCCGGCGGGCTCGCCGGACCACGCGCGGTTCACCGCGGAGCGGACCCGCCGCGCCCTCGGTGCGATCTGCGCCGAGGCCGGCCTGGACGACTCGGATGCCATGCTGATCAAGAGAACCGTGAACGCGGTGTACCGGCTGCCACGGGCCGGCGCGGTTGTCCGGATCATCGGATCGGCCGCGATGGCGCATCGGGTGAACAAGGTGGTCCGGGTGGCCCGCTGGCTGGCGGAGAACCACGTCCCGGCCGTCCGGCTGCTCCCCGGCGTGCCGGCCCCGGTCACGGCGGCCGGCTTCCTCGCGACGGTCTGGGCCGACGCGACGCCACCCGGCACCCCGCCCGGCGGTCCGGCACCGGACACCGCGGAGCTGGCCGGCGCGCTGCGCGGTCTGCACACCCTGGCGCCGCCGGAACCGCCGCTGCCATGCTGGGATCCCCTCGACGACGTCCGCCGGCGATTATCCGACGCCGAGGCGCTCCCCGGGCCCGACCGCCGTTTCCTGGAGAAGATGACCGGCCGGATCGCGGCGGCTCTGCCCACCATCCGCTACGCGCTGCCGCGGGTCGTCATACATGGGGACGCGCATCTGGCGAACCTCGTGCGGGCCGCGGACGGCCGCGCGCTGCTCTGCGACTTCGACGCCACCTGCCTGGGGCCGGCGGAATGGGACCTGATTCCTGTGGCGGTCGGCCGGCTACGCTTCGGTCATGATCCTCAGGCCCACCTCGATCTGGCCCGGGGCTACGACTTCGACGTCACCACCTGGGACGGGTTCGCCGTCCTGCGGGCGGTCCGGGAACTGAAGCTGGTGACGAGCGTGGTGCCGATCCTGGGGAGCAGCGCGACGGTGGCCGCCCAGTTCCGGGTCAGGATGGACAGCCTGCGCTCCGGCGACACCGGCGTCCGCTGGTCCCCCTACCGTTGACGCCTCCCTCATCACCCTCGCTGTCAGGGCCCCCGGGGAGGAGACGCCCCCGGGGCCGGCACCACACGAGGCACACCGTTTCCACCGGCCGGGCCGTGCGGTCCACGGAACCACATGTCATTCTGGTCAGACCTGTCGGGCCGGTCCGGCGGGTCACGTCTACGTGCCGGACGCTCGGCTCCGAACGCGGGCTACCGGGGACCGCTGTCCTGGGCGTGGTCGTCAGATCACCCCGGCCTCATGGCTTGGGTCGCCCAAACGGAGGGGAGGCCCTTGAACACGACGGAGGGAATGCCCGCCCCGGGGATCAACCAGGTGGTGTGCTGCCCGGAGAACAATCATGAACGATGATCCCCGGGAGATCGGCGCCATCCGGGTCGGCGATGCCGGAGATCGGGACCCCGCGAATCCCGGGCCGCGGGAGCGTGGCGGGCGCGTCGGGTCCCCGCCGCCGACCACCGAGCAGCCGTCCCGTTCGGCGAGCCGACTGCCGGCAGTGACGGACACCGACCGGTCGTCCCCCGACCGGTCGTCCCCCGACCGAGCCGACCCGGATCACTGGCAGACCGGTCCGGCGCAGCCGCGCTCCGCCGGTGCCGCCGGTTGGACGGTCGACGGCCCCTACCGCCCCGAGCCGGCGGCATCCGTCTTCCGGCCGAGCACCGCCGCCCCGGCGGCGTCCCCTGCCGTCTCCGACACCTGGCCGTCGATGCGCCGCGTTGATCCGATGTCGGCCACGGGCTCCGAGGCAGCGGGTTCCTACCCGGCTGGCCCGGCTGGCTGGACCGATCGGGGCACGCCCGGGTCCGCGGCCATGAACCGTCGAGGCACGGAGAGTGCCAACGGCAACGGCAGGATGCTGCCGATCGAGACCCGCACCTTCGATCCGCTGCTCGACCAGTTCCCACCGAATCCGGGCGGAGCGTTCGGTCAGGCGTACCCGCCGCCCCCGCCGGGGGAGACCCGGGCCTGGCGGGGCGATCCGCTGAACCCGCCACCGCTGAACCCGCCACCGTCCGACCCGTACGCCCAGTCCCCGCCACCGGGCCCGCCGCTGAACCCGCCACCGTCCGACCCGTACGCCCAGTCCCCGCCACCGGCCCCGCCGCTGAACCCGCCACCGTCCGACCCGTACGCCCAGTCCCCGCCACCGGCCCCGCGGGACGAGCGCCATGATCCGTGGCGGAGCACGCCGCCGGTGGCGGCGGCGAACTCGTCCGCGCTGGAGGAGACCGCCGCGATGAGACGAGCGGACTTCGACTCCGCCGCTCCCCGGCCGTACGGCGAGATGGATGGGCGATACGAGACCTATCGACCGTCAACCGAGTATCCCGCGCCGCCGCCGCCCGACCGGTCGAGAACCGGAAGTAAGGCGGCCGGCGGCCCGTACACCGGCCCGGCCCGCACGCCCACCGAAGCCGGCCGCATCCCCTCCTGGCTACGCGATCCCGAGCCGGCCGGGTCGCCCGGCGGACCGGCCGGGACCGGGCGGCACCGCGATCCGAACCGCGGCGATCAGGCCCACGACGGCCGGGCCCACGACGGCCGGGCCCACGACGGCCGGGCCCACGACGAATCGTTCCGGACGGAGCACGACCCATCGGCCGCGGCCGGCCGGCGTCGGGCCGGTGGCCCGGTGGGACCGGGTTCCCGGGAGACGGGTTCCCGGGAGACGGGAAACGGCCGGGCGGGGCTCGCCACCAGCGCACTGCTGCCCGCTCCCCCGGAGACGGCGTCCCGCGGCTGGCGCAGGCTCGTTTACCAGGTCTCGGCGGGCGCGGTGAACCCCGGTCCGTCCCCCGACGAGGTTCGCGACCGCCGGCTCCTCGCGCGCATCCGGAACCCGCTGCACGACTGTCACCGCATCGCGGTGATGTCCCTCAAGGGCGGCGTCGGCAAGACCACGACGACGGTGGCGGTCGGTTCCACGCTGGCCAGCCTGCGCGATGACCGGGTGGTGGCGATCGACGCGAATCCGGACCGTGGCACCTTGGGTTCCAGGGTGCCACGCACCTCCGCCCACACGGTGCGCGAACTGCTGGAGGACGCTCCGCGTCTGCACCGGTACGTGGACGTCCGCAGGTACCTGTCACAGGCCGACTCGAGGCTGGAGGTGCTGGCGTCGGCCAACGATCCGGAGCTGTCGGACACCTTCGGGGACGCCGACTACCGGGCAGCCGACGATCTGCTGCAACGGCACTACTCGATCCTGTTGACCGATTGTGGGACGGGCATCCTGCACAGTGCGATGCATGGGGTGCTGGAGCTAGCCGACACGCTGGTGATCGTGAGCAGCGCCAGCGCCGACGGCGGGTCCAGCGCGAGCGCCACCCTCGACTGGTTGGACGCGCACGGCTACTCCGACCATGTCCGCGAGGCGGTCGCCGTGATCTCGATGTTCCCCGTCCAGGGCGAGCGGGTCGACGTCGACACGCTGGAACGGCATTTTGAAGCCCGGACGCGACGGGTGGTCCGGGTCCCGTTCGACCCGCATCTGGCCGACGGGGGACGGATCGTGCTGTCGAACCTGAAACGGGAGACGCGGGCGGCCTATCGGGAGATCGCCGGCGCGGTAGCCGAACGCTTCGGCGAGGAACGCCGCGGCTACCCGGGCGGCTGACGCCGCTGACACCGCCGGCTGCCTCAGCAGCTCAGTGCCTCAGTGGCTCAGTGCCTCAGTGCCTCAGTGCCTCAGTGGCTCAGTGCCGCCACCGCCGCCCGCACGCCGGGACGACGCAGTTGCCGGGCGATGGTGGTCCGTCCCTCGATGAGCCGGGTGAACAGCCCGAAGGTGCCCGGAGCCGCCATGACCGTGTGCATCGCGCCCGGCCGGCGGGTGAACGCGGCCAGGACCTCTCGTCCCGCCGCCATCTCGGGGCCCAGGATCGCCTCGACGCGCGCGGGATAGGCCGCCAAGGCGTCGAGCGCCGTGGCGCCCGGGCCAGTGGGCCTTGTATCCGTTACCCCCCCGGCCCGGGTCACGCCCGCCCTCGCGCGACCGACGCCCACACTCGCCGCGGCGGCCGCCTCCCCGGCGAGCCGACCCGACCGTAATGCGAACGAGATGCCTTCGCGTGTCCACGGATCCAGGAGCCCGGCCGCGTCCCCCGCGACCAACACCCGGCCCCGCCGCAGCGGGGAGGCGACGGCCCGCACCCGGGTGAGATGTCCGGAGTCATGCTGGCGCGGCAGGTCGGTGAGCCCGAGACGGTCGACGAACCGGGTGTAATAGGCGCGCAGCGCGGCGCCCTCGGCACGATCACCGATCACGCCGACCGTGAGCACCCGTCCCTTGGGGAACACCCACCCGTAGGAACCCGGCACCGGCCCCCAGTCGATGAGCATGCGTCCGGCCCATCGCGCGGCACGCGCCGGGTCGGCGACAAACTCGCCCTCCAGGCCGACGTCGACCTGGTCACAGCGGACACCGACATAGGTGCCGCAACGACCCGAGGTGCCGTCCGCACCCACCACCACCCGAGCGCGCAGGTCCGCCCCCGCACGCAGACGCACGGTCACCCAACCGTCGTCCTGATCCCCGGCGTCCTCGGCGATCCCGGTCCCGCCCGGCCCGCTCTCGGTCAGCCCCACCACGTGCGCACCGGTCCGCACGGTCGCGCCGGCCGCGGCCGCCGCGGCCAGGAGAGCGGCGTCCAGATCGGATCGCATCACCATCGACATCCAGGGACGGCCGCCGGACCGGCCGCGGGTGACCTCGAAGCGGCCGTCCCAGGTCATCGTCAGGGAGCTGACGCTGGCTCGAACCAGACCGGCCAGTTCGATGCCGAGATGATCCGCCGAAAGGCCGACCAGGCCGCCACCGCAGGTCTTGTAACGAGGTACCGCCGAGCGTTCGAGCACGCACACCCGGGCCCCGGCGTTCGCCGCCGCCCGCGCCGCGCTGCCACCGGCCGGACCCGCCCCGACGACAATGACGTCAAAGGTGTTCTCCGGGTCGTCAACCCTGCTCACAGCGCTCCATCCTCCCGACACCGCACCCCGCCCAGGCAGCGCACCCCGCCCAGGCAGCGCACCCCGCCCAGGCAGCGCGGTCTGCGCCGATGCCGTCAGCGCAGGGTGAGGCTGCGTCCAACAAGACCCGCCCGCACCCGGCGTTCGTGCGCGGTCAGTGCCGTGGTGTCGGCCAGTGCCCTCTGGTAGGCCACCCGCAGCGCGGCGGCCGGCTCCTCACAGCTACCCGCCTCGCTTCCGGGCGCGAGATCCCAGACGGGCACGACGAGCCCGGCGGCGCGGAAGAACCCGATGAACCTGGAGCCCTCCCCCACCGTGAGACGTTCGGCCGCGGCCAGGCGAGCCAGCGCATCCAGCAACGCCTCCTCGGTGGGGGCGACGTCGGCGCCCGCGCCGATGGGAGCGACCGCCTCGGCCTCGGAGTCGGTGCCCGCCGCAGCACCCGCCGCACCCGGCCAGGCCAGCGGAAGCGCCCACCGCAGGTGCCAGCGGTCACCGGGATGGCACCAGTAGGCGGCCGGCACCGAGGTGAGCCGTACGGTGGGCACCACGGTGGCGTTGGCGCGCTCCAGCATCACCGCCACCTCCGGGTTCGGACCGCTCTCCTCGTCGGACGGTGGCAGCCACCATCCGAATCCGGAATGAACGGTGATGTCCAGGGGCGCCGGGTCCAGCAGGTCGGTGAGCCGGGGCAACCCGGCGAGTCCCGCGGGCAGTTGTTCCACGAGGCGCGGCGCGGAGGCGGGCGGGATGTCGATCGCACTCCCCGGCTCGGCGGCGAGTGCGGCGAGCAGGGCACCGGCGACGTCCCGCGATACGTCCAGACCCGGAAGGGCGATCTGCAGGGCGACCAGGATTTCGCCGTCCTCGCGTACCAGGGCGGGGGCGGCCTGCGGCAGCATCGTGCAGAGCGTGATGCGCCGGTCGGCGTGCTCGGGATGGTCGGCGAGGTAGGCCGCCGCCAGGGCCAGCGGCGCGGTGGCGCTGGGCACCAGCTCCCGCAGGGCGACCAGGTCCGGCTCGTCGCGGCGGCCCGCGAACGGGCGCAGCACGGGAGCCGGCCGGTTCCGCTCGCCGTGGCACGCCTTGTAACGACGGCCCGACCCGCAGGGACAGGGTTCCCGCGGTCCGACGGCGGGGATGGCACCATCGGATCCGTGGACGGACGGGCGGCGACGGCTCCGTGCGGCTCCCCCGCCAGAGCCGGGCGTGGCGACTCGTGCCGGGCGGGTGCCGGGACGCTGGGGTGCGGGTCGGCGAGCGATCACGACCTCCTGAGGTAGAGACCGTCACGCGCGGTCATGGACTTCCTGCGGGTAAGGCTAAGCCATGCTCGGCGGATGACGAGGGTACCGGGTGGCGGCCGTGGCCGTGGCAAACACCACCGATCCCGTCGCGGGAGCGGGCTGACGGAGGGCCGACAGCCGACAGATCCGGTCAACGACAGACCCGGTCGACGACAGACCCGGTCAACGACAGATGCATCCCCGGTATCTCGGGCGCCCGTTCAGGGATAACCCTCTTCCGCGGCAGGGACTATCCCGTCGCTGCGAAAGCATCACCACGGATACCGCACGCGGACCCCTCCTCAATGGGCACGATGAACACAGCCGTTCGGCGGACGGGCACTGGCGGGACTGATGGCGAGCATCATCAACGCTCGTCCGCAAGCCACCGTCACCGTGGCGACACATCCAGGAGGGCGACGCCGCGGGAACCGGTGAAAGGCCAATCGGCATGCGGCGCCCGCGGCATTCATCTCGATATAGGGGGATCGGTGGCGAAGGTCGTCGTCGCCGGCGGGGGCATTGCTGGGATCGCCTGCGCCAGCGCACTGCTAGCCGAGGGAATCACCGTGGATGTCCGTGACCGGGGCCGCGTGATCGGCGGACGGATGGCCTCACGGTGGATAGACGGGCGCATCGTGGACTCCGGCGCGTCGTACTTCACCGCCACCTCGCCGGAGTTCCGCGAAGTCGTGGACGATTGGTTCATCCGTGGCCTGGTACGCCCCTGGACGCACCGAATGTCGGTAATCAGTGGGCCGACCGCCACCCTGGCCGAGCCGCGTTCCGGCCCGCTGCGGTACGCCGCCCCGCGCGGGCTGCGTTCCCTGGTCGCCGACCTCGCCTCCCGAGCCGGGGTGCAGGTCACGCAGTCCACACCGATCCGCCGGGTCACCCCGGGTCCCCGCGTTGACGACGAGGCCGCCGACGCGGTGGTCCTCGCGATGCCCGACCCGCAGGCGCTGCGCCATCTCGACCCGGCCTGCACCGAGGAGCGGGCGCAGCTCGCCGGCCGACCCTGGTCGCCGGTGCTGGCGCTGCTCGCCGGCTGGCCCTACCGGTGCTGGGCACCGATCGACGGAGCCTTCGTCCACGACGACGATACGATTGCCTGGATCGCCGACGACGGTCGTCGCCGGGGTGACAATGCCGCCGTCCTGGTCGCCCACTCGACGCCGGATTTCGCGCGGCCGCGGCTGGCCGACCCCGCGGCGGCCGGGCCCGATCTCGTCGCGGCGCTACGGCGCCTGCTCACCATCACGATGCAACCCAGTTGGACGTATGTGCAAAAGTGGACCTTCGCTCGCCCGGACCGTCCGCACGAACAGCCGTACTACCTGTCCAGCAGTGGGATCGGGCTCGCCGGCGACGGCTGGGGAACACCGAAGATCGAGAGTGCCTGGCGCTCGGGCACCGAGCTGGGCCGGGCCCTTGCCGCCCGATTGAGATAACCGATTGCGACAACCTATCGCAATAACCGATTACGATGACCGATGACATGTGACCGGATCGAGCCTGTGTCGGCGTAGGTCGTTCGGTTGACGATGCGTGACGCGGGTACACCCTCCGACATGGAGATCAAAGTAAGCCTGTCGTTGCCCCACGATGAGATCTCCATACCCGTGATTCGACGTATCTGTACGCAGTCCCTGAAAGTCCTGGGCGTCAATAAAGAATGCATTGACGATGTTGAAATCGCCTTGACCGAAGCGTGCGACAACGTTCTTCTACATGCTCATGCCGGCGACGAGTACGAGGTTTTTGTGGGAGTGGACAACGAAGTCGCTGTCATCGAGGTGAGCGATCGCGGCGACGGTTTCGACAGCGCGGATGAGCTCGATCGGACAGCCCGCCAGAATGGCGATTCCCCCAGGCCGGATAATGTTCCCGAGCAAGGCCGCGGCATCTTTCTCATGCGCGCTCTGATGGACCGGGTGCAGTTCCACCAGGTGGACAGCCCCCATCGGGGCACCCGCGTGCATCTGGAAAAGACTCTCACCTGGGAGGAGAGCGCTCCCGGGGCGCGGCTGAGCCGGGCGCGGACGGGGCTCCGGCCCGCTTCCCGCCCGGAGGTGGCCGAGGGCATCCATCCGGTCTGACGTCTCCCGCCGTCCACCGCCGCTCCCTTCGTCGATCGGCCGCCCCACGATTCGACCGGCTACGCTGACGGGAGTGGACTCCGAGGAATCTGGGCGGGTATCGCGATGGGTGTGGTAATGACTGAGGCGGACTCGCCGGCCCGGATCGGGATCGTCACCTTCCCCGGCTCCCTCGATGACCAGGACACGGCGCTCGCGGTGCGGGCCGCCGGTGCCGAACCGGTCTCCCTCTGGCATGGCGACAGCGATCTCGCCGGCGTTGACGCCGTCATCCTGCCCGGCGGATTCTCCTACGGTGACTACCTGCGTGCCGGTGCGATAGCCCGGTTCTCGCCCATGGTGGCGGCCCTCGTCCCGGCGGCCCGCGCGGGCCTGCCGATTCTCGGCATCTGCAACGGGTTTCAGGTGCTCTGCGAGGCCGGCCTGCTCCCCGGGGCACTGACCCGCAACGTGGGACTGCACTTCGTCTGCCGCGACCAGCGGTTGCGGGTCGAGGCGCCGGGCACTGCCTGGACCCGCGGCTACCAGGACGGCGAGGAGATCGTCATCCCGGTGAAGCACGGGGATGGCCGCTATGTTGCGGCCCCGGACGTGCTCGCCGAACTCGAGGCGGCCGGGCGGGTTGTGGTGCGCTACGTCGGCGGGAATCCCAACGGGTCGGCGGCCGACATCGCCGGGATCTGTAACGAGAGCCGGACGATCGTGGGCCTGATGCCGCATCCCGAGCATGCTGTCGACGACCTCACCGGCCCCGGGGTCGACGGGCTTCGCATGTTCACCTCGGTGCTGTCCGGCTTTTTGTCGGCTTTTTCCTCTTAAAGAAGGATTTTTGGTTACGAAGGGGTCTCCTGGCCCACCCGGGCGCCCGGACCAGGGGATATCGGCGAGGATGGGAGGGTGACCGGCAACCCCGCCGCCCCCGCGGCCACCTCCGTGAGTCCCCCCGCCGAGCAGCCCTACCAGGAGCTGGGGCTCACCGACGACGAGTACGCCCGGATCATCGCGACCCTCGGTCGCCGGCCCAGCGACGCCGAACTCGCGATGTACTCGGTGATGTGGAGCGAGCACTGCTCCTACAAGTCCTCCAAGGTGCATCTGCGGCAGTTCCGGGACACCCCGTTGACGGACCGGCTGCTGGTGGGCATGGGGGAGAACGCGGGCGTCGTCGACGTCGGCGAGGGGCTGGCGGTCACCTTCAAGATCGAGTCGCACAACCACCCCAGCTTCGTCGAGCCGTACCAGGGGGCCGCGACGGGTGTAGGCGGCATCGTCCGTGACATCCTGACCATGGGGGCCCGCCCGATCGGCGTGCTCGACCCGCTGCGCTTCGGCGAGGCCGACGCGGCGGACACCGCCCGGGTCCTGCCCGGGGTCGTCGCCGGCATCGGTGGCTACGGCAACTGCCTCGGCCTGCCCACCATCGGCGGCGAGGTCGTCTTCGACCCGACCTACGCGGGTAACCCGCTGGTCAACGCCCTGTGCGTCGGGGTCATGCCGGTCGATCGGGTGCAGACGTCGGCGGCGACCGGGGTCGGCAACGCCGTCGTCCTGCTCGGCGCCAAGACCGGCCGGGACGGCATCGGCGGCGTCTCGATACTGGCGTCGGCAACCTTCGACGAGGGCGGCGGCCCGGCCCGGCGACCCTCGGTGCAGGTCGGCGACCCGTTCACCGAGAAGATCCTGATCGAGACCTGCCTGGAGCTGTTCGACCGCAAGCTCGTCACCGGCATCCAGGATCTCGGCGGCGCCGGGCTGACCTGCGCGCTGACCGAGACCACCGCCGCGGGCATCGCCACCGGCCAGCCCGGCGGCATGGAGGTCGACCTCGACCTCGTGCCCCTGCGCGAGGCGTCGATGGCGGCGCACGAGGTCCTCGCGAGCGAGTCCCAGGAGCGCATGCTGGCGATCGTCACGCCCGAGGCGCTGCCCGAGGTTCTCGCCCTCGCCGAGCGCTGGGGTGTGCTCGCGACCAGGATCGGCACCGTCACCAACAGCGGTCGGCTGACCGTACGCTGGCACGGCGAGGTCGTCGTCGACGTTCCGCCCGGATCACTCGCCGACGATGGCCCGGTCTACGAGCGCCCCCTGCGCCGCCCGGTCGACTTCGACCTGGTCCGGGCGGACGCACCCACGCCCGCCCGGCTCGCCCGGCCACGGACCGGGCCGGAGCTGCGGGAGACCCTGCTGCGGCTGGTCGCCTCCCCGAACCTGTGCTCGCGGGCCTGGGTGACCGACCAGTACGACCGGTACGTGCAGGCGGGCACCGTGCTCGCCCAGCCGGAAGATGCGGGCGTGCTTCGGCTGTCGGCGGCCACCGGCCTGGGGATCGCGCTCGCCACCGACGGCAACGGACGGTACGCACGGCTCGACCCGTTCGCCGGCACCCAGCTCGCCCTGGCGGAGGCGTGCCGCAACGTGGCCGCCGCCGGATCGGTGCCGATCGCGGTGACGAACTGCCTGAACTTCGGCTCCCCAGAGGACCCCGAGGTGATGTGGCAGTTCGCCCAGGCGTGCGCGGGCCTCGCCGAGGGCTGCCGGCGGCTCGGCCTCCCGGTGACGGGCGGCAACGTCTCGTTCTACAACCAGACCGGCTCGACGCCGATCCATCCGACCCCGGTGATCGGGGTGCTCGGCCTGTTCGACGACGTCACGCGCCGGACGCCCATCGGCTTCGCCGAGGAGGGGGACGTCCTGATCCTGCTCGGCGAGACCGCCGACGAATTCGGCGGCTCGGAGTGGGCGTGGGTGACGCATCGCCATCTCGGCGGCGAGCCGCCGGCCGTCGACTTCGCCCGGGAGAAGCTACTCGGCGAGATCCTCGTCGCCGGTTCCCGCGACGGCATGCTCACCGCCGCGCACGACCTCTCCGACGGTGGGCTCGCCCAGGCGCTCGTCGAGTCGTGCCTGCGCGGCGGGCACGGCGCCCGGATCATCCTGCCGGCCGGATCGGACCCGTTCGTCGAGCTGTTCAGCGAGTCGGCCGGCCGCGCCGTCGTCGCGGTGCCCCGCGCGGAGGAACTGCGCTTCACCGACATGTGCGAGGTGCGGGGCCTGCCGTGGCGGCGTGTCGGTGTCGTCGACGGGGACACCCTCGACGTACAGGACGCCTTCACCGTCGGCCTCGACGAGCTGCGCGCGGCGCACGAGGGAACGCTGCCGGCACTGTTCGGCCGGCTCACCTAGACACGAGTACGTCCGGATAAATCCGAGTAAGTCCCGGCGGGCGAGGCCGGTCAGGAGTGGCCGTAGGGCTCCGGTCCCGGGCCGTCCGCGGTCTCGCCCGCCCCGTTGTCGTCCACCGAACCCGGCGGATGGGCGGCCACACCCACCAGCTCGACGTCGATCGGCTCCAGGTCGGAGGGGTCCTCGTCGAACAGGACGGGTTCGGGATGCGCCGAAGGAGCCACCAGTGCCTCCGAGTGCGCCCCACAGCCGTGGTCGATCGACGTGACCCGGCCGTCGTCCGGTGCGAGCTCGTTGGCGCAGACGCCGAACATCCGGCCGAGCGCACCCGCGAGCCGCACGTGGAATCCGCAGGTCAGGCAGGATGCGGGCGCCACCTTCGCGATGGATGCGTCCGGGCCGGCGGGACCCGCGTACCAGCGTTCGACCGCCTCCTCCCGCCCGGTCACGGACAGCACCCGGGCCCGCCCCAGACCGAGCTCAAGGAAGACGTCGGTGTCGACGAACTCCTCGGCGTCCTCTGTGCGCAGCGCGAGCCGAGGATCGTCGATGGCGGTCGGCAGCAGGTCCCCGATCCCGACGTCGCCCGGCCGCAGCCGCTCCGACCAGGGGACCCACGGGGGCGCCAGCATGGCCCCGTCCCCGGGCATCAACACGACGTCGTCGACCGTCGCCTTGCGCACCCGCGCGGCCCGGGTAACGATCACTGTCCAGACCCAGCCGGGATAGGCCCGCGCCAGGCAGGCGAACCGGTGCAGGACGAGGCGGTCCCCCTCGCTCTCGACGCCGAGATGCGCACCGACCTCCGCCGCGGACCCCGCCTCCTCGACGGCCGCCTGCCGGGCCAGGTCGACGGCGGCCGCACAGGTCGGATCGGCCACGGGTTCCCGCCCGGACCGGACCGTCCTACGAACATCGGGAGCATCCACGGGAAGTATTCTCACCCACGAACCCATCCACCGCCCGACGTGGTCGTAGTGGCGCAGGTCCAGGACGGCGCCGCGCCGGTCCAGGACGGCGCCGGTCCAGGACGAGGACACTGGGCAGGGTGAACCTGGGCAGCACAGTGGTGAACAGCCTGCGCCGGCTGCGGGCGAGTGTGCGCGGCAATGACGCCGACCGGTCGGGGCTGTCGTCGCTGACGGAGCTGTCGTTCGTCAACGCCGCCGGGGACGCGCTGGTGACCGTCGCGTTGGCGGGTTCGCTGTTCTTCGCCGTCCCGTCCGGCGAGGCCCGGTCGAAGGTCGCCCTCTACCTACTGGTCACCATGGTGCCGTTCGCCCTGCTGGCGCCGGTCATCGGTCCACTGCTGGACCGGGTGGCCTACGGTCGGCGGACGGCGCTCGCCGCCATCTGCCTGGGCCGCGGGCTGCTGGCGTGGCAGCTCGCGGGGGCACTCGACGGGCTGGCCGTCTACCCCCTCGCGCTCGGCCTGCTCGTGCTCTCCCGCGGGTTCGGCGTCGCGCGCAGCGCCGTCATTCCCCGGGTGGCCCCGGCGGAACTCACGCTCGTCACGATCAACTCACGGATCTCGCTGGTAAACATCGTCGCCGGGGCGGTCGTGGCACCCGTCGGGCTGGGCATCGCCAACATCCCTTTCGTCGGCTATCCCTGGGTGTTGCGAATCTGTGCCCTCGTCTACATGGCCGGGGTCCTACTGGCGTTCAACCTGCCCGGGCACGTCGACTCCGCCGCCGGTGAGCAGCCGCTGCGCGGCCCGCTTCCCTCAAGCGTGGCCCGGCGCGGCGTCGGGGCGCGGATCCGGGCGTTCCTCGGCACGCTGCCGGTGGCGCTGCGCGCCGCCCTGGTGCTACGCAGTCTGGTCGGCTTCCTGACGTTCTATCTGGCGTTCCTCCTGCGCACCAACGGCGGGAACAACCTGTGGCTGGGCGGGCTCGCGGTCTGCGCGGGCGCCGGCAGCGGCCTGGGAGTCTTCATCGGCGGCCGGCTCGGCCGGCGCCGTCCCGAGGGCATCCTCATGCTCGCGCTGGTGTTGGCGGCAGGGGGATGCCTCGGTGCGGCGATCACCTACACCAAGTTCACCTCGCTGGTCGCCGCGCTGCTGGCGTCCATGGCGGGGTCGATGGGGAAGCTGGCGCTGGACGCGATCATCCAGCGGGACATCCCGGAGACCACCCGCAACTCCGCGTTCGCCCGCTCTGAGACCGGTCTGCAGCTGGCCTGGGTCGCCGGCGGGGGCCTCGGACTGATCGAGATGCCCGGGACGGTCGGCTTCGCGGTGGCCGCGGCGGCGATGGGGATCACGTTGTTCGTGGAGGCCGGCGCGCTGCGTCGGTCCCGGCTGGCCGCCCGCACCCAGTTCCGCGCGGACACCCGCAACCGCCCACCCGCCCACAACGATCCGGACACAACGAAACCACTCGGTCACCCAGGGGTTCCCCCGCAGGCACCCATGCCCCCGCCGATACCGATGCCCACACCGACACCCATGCCCACACCGACACCCATGCCCACACCGACACCCATGCCCCCGTCGGCCCACGCGACCGCGTCAACGCCGCTGCCACCGGCCGACCCGTGGCGGCAGGCCCCACTCCCCATTCCGGCGACGCTCCAGGATCCGACCGGTCCGACCCGGCCTGACCGCCGACGAACGGCCCGCGGCCTCCGATGGCGGCGCCGGAACTGATCCGGCACGCCAGCGACGTGACCCGGGCCACCGTGCCCACCGGCCAGCGGCTGAAGGCCCTGACGGCGAGCGACGCCACCGCACGGGCGGCGATACCCTCCGACCGTGCGCACGCCCCACCTCCTCCGCCGTCTCCCGTTCCGGCGGCTCGCCGCGGCTCTCGCCGCCGCGGTCGTCGTCGGCCTCGGCCTGAGCGGCTGCGAGCGACCGACTCCCCTGGTGACCATGGAGTCCGGGGGACACTTCGTGCGGACGAACGCCGCGCAGTACGAGCGGGACGGAACGGTGATCCAGAAATCGGTATCACCGCCGCACATCACGGTCAGGCCCGGAAGCGCCATCAACATCGACGTGCCGACGTCGGTCGCCGACCGCGGCTACTTCCTCGTCCTGGGCAGGGAGCGGGTGACCGACAAGATCAGCGAGACGCACTACCGGTACGTTCCCGCCAAGAACACGCCTGCCCTGCTCGTGGTGTTCGCGCTTCCCGAGGCGGGCAGCTCCAGCGACCAGGCGTCGGGAAGCTGGCCGTTCCTGGTCACCTTCAAGCCCTGACCCGCCGCCGGCCACTCCGCCGCCGGACCGGAACCAACGACCCGCGCACACCAGCCCCCGAACGGGGATACACCGTGCGCGCAGCGTGCCACACCTCCCCACCGGGACCACGCAGCGTCGTCCGCGATGCTAAGGTCCGGCAACAAGTCCGATTTGCACCCCATCGAAAATCCCGCGCTGTTACCCAGCCGTCCGGTGCGGTGGTGTTCGGGTGAATCGACCGACAGCATGCGACAACAGACGAGGACGTCCCCAGATCATGATCCGGACCTGATCGTGAGCCGTACCCTGATCGTGACCGCGGTGACCGCCGAAGCGGACGCGGTGTGTGCCGGCCTGATGGGCAGCTGGTCGAGCGGTCGGACCAGAACCCCCGTCGGACCGGGCAGCCTGGTGTCCCCCGAATGGGACCGCCAGCTTCTCACCACCTCCACCCTGGGCCCCTACGTGGGCCGGCGACGCGGACCGGTGACGGTGCTCGCGGCGGGCACCGGCGGCCCGGCCGCGGCGGCGGGCACCGCGGTGGCATTGTCGGTGGCGAGCGCGGCGGGGCAGCCGTTCAGCCTGGTGGTGGCGATGGGGATCGGCGGTGGGTTCCGCGGCTGGGCGGAGATCGGGGACATCGTCCTCGCCGATCGCATCGTCGCCGCCGACCTCGGCGCGGAGTCCGGCCTTGACGAGGAACCGCCCGCTCCGCCGATCGGCCGCATCAGCGAGATGGACCGCAATCTCGGGTTCCACAGCAACGGCGCGCCGGCACCCCGCGGCGGCCTCGCCCACTCGTCGAACCCCGCGGGGTCGTTCCTGAGCCTGGAGGATCTCGGGCTCGGTTCGTCCACGGTGGTCCCGGATCCGGACCTCGTCCACCGCCTGGGCACGGTGCTCGACGTCACCGGTCGGCGGATCGTCACGGGTAGCGTGATCAGCGTGTCGACGGTGACGGGCACCGAGCGTCGGGCCACGGCGCTGACCGAGCGGCTGGACCCGGTGGCGGAGTCGATGGAGGGGTACGCCGTCGGGGTGGCCGCCCGGGCCTTCGGCGTCCCGGTGGTGGAGATCCGTACCATCAGCAACACGGTCGGGCGCCGGGACCGGTCCGGCTGGAACCTGCCGGTCGCGCTGGCCAGCCTCCGCACGGCCGCCGCGGCACTCGTCACCCACCCGGACGGCCTGGTGACGGCCGCACCGGTGGCCACCGCGAACGACGTCTCCACCACGATCCCGGCCGGGCACCCGGGTGCCCGCGGCCACCACGGGAACAGCGGCCACCACGGGACGGGAGAGCACTGAGATGGGTGCTGGCCGGGCGACCACCTCGAACCTTCCGGGTCCGCTCTCGCTCGCCATCTCGCCCTGCCCCAACGACACGTTCGCCTTCCACGCCCTCGCGCACGGACTCGTCCCGGGAGCACCCGAGGTGTCGGTGACCTTCGCCGACATCGACGTCCTCAACACCCGGGCCGCCGACGGGCGGGACGACCTCGTCAAGGTGTCCTACGCCGCCCTGCCGTGGCTGCTCACCGGGTATCAGCTGCTGACGGCGGGCGGGGCCCTGGGCCGCGGCTGCGGCCCACTCGTCCTCACCGCCGGGCGGTCGGACCTGCGCGGTGCCCGGGTCGCCATCCCCGGCACCCGCACCACGGCCTACCTGCTGTTCCGGCTGTGGGCGGCCGACGAGGGCGTGACGAACGTCGACGTGCTTCCCTTCGAGAAGATCATGCCCGCCGTCCGCGATGGCGCGTATGACGCGGGGCTCGTCATCCACGAGTCCCGCTTCACCTACCCGTCCTATGGACTGACGGCGCTCGTCGACCTTGGCGACTGGTGGGAGGGCCAGACCTCGCTGCCCATTCCGCTCGGCGCGATCCTCGCCCGCCGGGGGCTGGACGGTCCGGTGCTGTCCGCCGCGGTGCGGGCGAGCGTCGCCGCGGCCTTCGCCGATCCCGCCGCCAGCGCCGACTACGTCCTCGCCCACGCCCAGGAGATGACGCCCGACGTCGTCGACGCCCACATCCAGCTGTACGTCAACGAGTTCAGCCTCGACCTCGGCGACGAAGGGTTCGCCGCCGTCGAGGCCCTGCTCTCCCGCGCCGCCGACGCCGACCTCGTCCCCGTGCTTCCGCGGCCGCTGCGCTGAACCGCGAGCCCCCTCGGAGGGTCCTGATGGCAGGATGGAGACGTGAGTACCGATCAGATACCGGCTGTCGGCGTCGCGGAGCTACCGGTCGAGCTTTCCGCGGACGGTGCCCCGCTGATGGTGGACGTGCGGGAGCCCGACGAGTGGTCCGCCGGTCACATCGCCGGCGCGCTGCACATCCCGATGAGTGAACTGGTCGCCCGGCTCGACGAGGTTCCCCGGGAACGCGAGGTCGTCGTGGTGTGCCGCTCGGGCGGTAGGTCCGCCGCCGTCACCAACTACCTCAGGCAGGGCGGCTGGCAGGTCCGCAACCTGACTGACGGGATGCTCTCCTGGCAGGCGCACGGCCGCCCGATGGTGAGCGAGAGCGGCGCCGCGCCCACCGTCCGCTGAGAACCGCCGGCCGACCCCGCCGGGTCCGGGCCGACCCCGCCGGCTGCTCCGCATTTCTCGGATGATTCAGCGCCGCGGGCTTCCGGTCAGCCGCTCGGGGTCAGCCCCAGTGCCGGCTGGTTCGGGCACTTCTGGAGAACGGCGCGCATCGCGTCCGCCTCCGCCTGGACGACCCACAGGCGGTAACGGGCCTTCAATCCCACCTGGCGCGCGACGTAGGGGCACTGCTCCCCCGGGCTCGGCGGCAACCATTCGGCGGCGTCGTGATCGCTCTTGCGCTGATTCGTGGGACCGTCGACAGCCAGCAGGTTCTCCGGATCGTTGGCGAACTGGAGCCGTTCCCGAGCGGTCCAGTTGAGCGCGCCGGTCCGCCACGCATCCGCCAAGGGGACGACGTGGTCGATCTGCACGCTGGCGGAGTTCCGTCCACGGTCGAAACGGATGATTCTGGTGGTGTACGGATCCCGGAGCTCGCCGGTCAGCACCGTGCAGCCGTCCGATCTGCGGATGGTGGTGCTGCGCAGATCTCGCCGCAGAATGTCGTTACGGGTGTCACACCCGTTGTCGTCGATGTCCGACCAGGCGGGCCCGAACTCGTCCCGGCGGTACCTGGGAGAGTTGTCCTCCGCTTTGATCGGAAGGGTGGCGAGCAGCTTCAGCGCCGAGCCGCTGGCGGTCGGGGCACCAACCTGGTTGGACGTTCCGGTCTGGTCGGAAAGGTCACTGCAACCGGTCAGGCCGCCGACGAGGACGAAAACGGCGAGGACGGCGAGGGCCGCGGCTCCGCCGGGTCGACCGGGCCGACCGGGTCCGTGACGATCTGGACCGACACCGCTTCTTCGCACCGGACTCCCCACCTCGACGGTTCGGAACCCGTGGGAAGTGCTCGCCCCGCTTCGGGTCCGTTCGGATCGAGGGTGACATTAACTGGAGATCGGCCCGCCGGGTTGGTCGGCCACCGTCAGGGGACGGGAACGCGGGCTCCCGCGCTCACCGGATTGTCGTGCAGCTCCAACTCCTGGGCCGTGGCGTCCCGTGGGATGTCGAAGACCATGGTGCCCGCTCTGAGGTCACCCGGGTTGATCGAATCCCACAGATCCTCGTTACTCAGCTGGAAGCGGGCGAGGAAATCGGCGCTGTGCCGGCCGCCGCCGCCGTCCCACAGAAACTGGGATGAGGTCACCAGCGTGCGGGTGGAGTCGCCGATGTTGCGCACGGTCACGTGGGCCAGGCAGAACTGGCCGTCCGTGTGCCGAGCGAGCAGTCCGTCACCGAGTTTGGTCTGCCCGCATCGGAAGGAATCCACGATGAACTCGAGCTGGCCATCCGTGACGGGGCGGTTCAGGCCGCTGGCCGGACCCGGTGCCGTGCTCGGACCGGTGGAGCGCGACGGGACGGTCGTGGCCGCCGACTGTTCCGCGGAACCATTTTGGCCGCTCTTTCCGGGCAGGCTGACCACGACCGCGATGGCGATCAGCGCGCCCAGGACGATGACGGCGATCCAGACGAGTCGCCTGCGATCGAGCCCGCGGGCCGGCGGCGGCTGGGCGAAGGACGGGTACGGCGCGCCGGGCTCGCCCGGTACCGGCCCGTGCCGATCGGGAGCCTGGCCGGACCACGGCCCCGGCGGCGCGCCGGGGACCTGCCCACCCATCCGCTCGCCCAGCTGGGCGGGCCGCGGGCCGGGGCGTCCCCTCGGGCTGTGCGCACCGGACTGCCCCGGTGGTGCCTGGCGTGGTTGTCCCGGTCCCTGGCCCGCCCGGGCGGCGGGAGCGCCCGCGTTCCAGTGGACCTGACGCGCGGGAGCCGAGGTCGCCGGGCCGATCCGGGTCGGGGCGGCGCGGGGCACCTCGCCGGTTCTGCTCAGGAGCTCCTCGGCCTGACCCATCGCCTCGCCGATGGCACCGGTACCGCGGGAGGGTGGCTGCGCGATGAGCCGCAGCAGCAGGTCCCGGGCGCTCGGCCGGTCGTCGGGATGCTTGGCCAGGGCCGCGCTGACCAGGCCGACCAGTGGCTGCGGCAGACCGCGCAGGTCCGGGGCGGACCCGACGATGCGCATGCCGAGGTCGATGTCCGTACCGTCGCCGAACGGGTGGCGGCCGGTACCAGCGTAGGCAATGAGGATGCCCCAGGCGAAGACGTCCGCCTCCGGACCGATGGGCTGGCCGTGCACCTGCTCGGGCGCCATCCACCCGGCGGAGCCGAAGCCCCATGCCGTGGGCTTCGCCTTCGCGCCCTCGAGGGCCTGCGCGATCCCGAAATCGATCACGCGTGGCCCGGACAGTGAGAGCATCACGTTGCTGGGCTTGAGATCCCGATGGACGAGGCCGGCGCTGTGGATCGCGGTGAGCGCCGTCGCGACCCCCACGGCCAGTCCGGTCAGGGTCGACGAGGTCAGCGGGCCCTTGTCGACCTGCATGTCCAGCCGGACGCCGTCGATGAACTCGGTGACGAGGTACGGCGCGGGCGCATTCGGATCCGCGTCCAGGACTTCGGCGGTGCAGAAGGGAGCAACCTTGCGTGCCGCTTCGACCTCGGCCCGGAACCGGCGGCGGAACTCCTCGTCGGCGGCCAGGTCCGGTCTGATGACCTTGATGGCAACCCGCCGTCCGGCCCGGTTCCTCGCCAGGTAGACCGTGCCCATGCCGCCGACCCCGAGCCGGCTGAGCAGAACGTAGGGGCCGACCGACCGGGGCTCGTGTGGATTGAGCGGATCACCTGGTTCGGAGCGGCCGGGACCCATGCGTGCGGCGTTGTCGGCCACGGTCAGCACCGCACGGCTGTGATCACGACCGCTGTCCACTGCTTGTCACACGAATGCCTCTCGAATCCCGATCCGACGCCTCGTTCCGACCGCCGATCCGTGCCCTCCGCCGATCAGCGGAGGTGGGACGGCCCTCGGCGATGCCACCGCGGCCGGCTGCGGGGCTGCTCATGGTTCGGTCTGGTCTACGTTCGCAGTCTGCCGCACTGCCAACGCTTCCAGTCGCACGCGGGCTCCCCGCCGACGGGACCGGTCGGCTCCCCGACAATGTGTTGCCGCCACGGCGCGCAGGCCGCGGCGGATGAGGCCCTAACCGAGGAGGCATCGTGAACCGATGCGTACCAGTGTGGCCAATCTGATGAAGGGCTCGATCTCGGCTCATGCCCGGATCCCGATTGATGTGGCTGGCTCGGCCGGTGTCGCTGATCTGATGGGAACAGCGGATTCGACAGCGGATTCGATGGATGCGGCTAGGGTGACCGTTGTGCTGGCGGAAACGTGACATCCGGTCCGTCCGAGCCCGGGCCACGCGGGGTGGACGGCCCCTGGCTGCTCTGCCCCTGGTGCGGTGGCCCGGTGCCACTGACCCACCTGGCGGCGTCCGACGAGGAACCGGGCGCCCAGGTCGCGGTGTGCACCGGGTGCGGCCGACGGGTCGGTTTCCTGCCGCCGGTCTAGACCTCCAACTCGTTGGCTACGGCGTGCACGACCTTGGCGACCCGCTGGGCGGTCCGCCGGTCGGGATACCGGCCGCGACGAAGGTCCCGCTGCACGTCGTCCAGCACCTTGATCATGTCTTCGACCATGCTGTGCAGCTCGTCCGGACTGCGCCGCGCGGCCTGGGCGGCCGCCTTGGCGACCGACGGCGGGGCGGTCAGCAGCCGGACCGACAGTGCCTGGTCGCCACGCCGCCCGGCGGCGACGCCGAACTCGACCCGGTCGCCGGGTTTCAGCCGGTCGACCCCGGCGGGCAGGGCGGCCTTGTGCACGAAGACGTCGCCGCCGTCGTCCCGGCTGAGAAAGCCGAAGCCCTTGTCGACGTCGAACCACTTGACTTTGCCGGTGGGCACGGGCGACCTCGTTCTGTGTAACGGCAGGACAACGCAACGGAAGATGAGTGATTCCCAGGCTATCCGTCGGCCGCACGTCGCGTGCGTCTTCGGTAGCGATCGGCTGTCGGGTGCGCCCATCTCCCTCCCGTGACAGTGGCCCGGCCCGCGTTCGGCACCACATCCTCGTAGGCTGTCGCACGTGTCGGCGAAACCCTCGTCCCGGCAGGTCGGACCCGTGGCCGGCGGTGCGGTAAGCGAGGTCATGGCTCCGGTCGCAACCCCGCCGCCGGTGACCTGGGCGGATCGGCTGGTCCGGATCGGGGCCGTGCTCTTCGGAACCGGTCTGGTCGCCACGGCGGCGGCGGTGATCCCCTTCTTCCTGGGCGCCGAGAATCTGCCGACCTGGCTGAACGCCGTCGCCGGCGGCGGACTGACCATCGGGTTCGCCGTGGCGCTGGTGGGGGTGCTCGCCGCCGCCCGATCCCGGATTCCCGAGGAGAGCGATCCCGATCTCTACGTGAACAACCCACATCCGCCCGACCACGGGGCCCGCAGGGAGGCCGATCGTCCCGGGGACGCCGACCACCCCGGGGACGGCACCGGTTCACGGGCAGATCCTGTCACCCGTTCCCGGTAGTTCCTTGATCTCACGGCCGGGGGTGCGGACCCCCGCCGGGCCCACCGCGTCGCGGCGTCAGCCCGGCTGTCGTCGGCGCCGGGCCTCGTCGACCAGCCAGGGCGGGAAGTCGGCCAGCCGGGGGAGGACGACGTCGGCGCCGGCGGAGAGCAGATCGGCGGCCGAGCAGGGCCCGGTGGCGACCCCGACGGCGAGAGCACCGCCGTCGCGGGCGCCGACCATGTCGCCGACGTGGTCACCGACGAAGACGTCCACGCGGTGGGCGCGCAGGGCCTCGCCCTTCGTCTGCGCGAACCGGGCTCCCTCCACCACGTCGGCGGTGATGCCGATCCGGTCCAGACTCGCGCGGGCCAGCGCCGTGCTCTTCGCGGTGACGACCACTACCCGGCCGGCTAGCCGCCGCACCGCGGCCACCGCGGCCACCGCGGCCGGCATCGGCAGCGACGCCGGCAGCGCGTGGACCGCGTAGAGCTCGCGGTAGCGGGCCGCCACGGCCGCGACCTCGGCCAGCGGGAACCAGTGGGCGAGCTCCGTCTCCAGCGGCGGGCCGAGCCGGGCGACGACCGTCTCGGCGTCCACCGCCACCCCGGTCTCGGCGGACAGGACGGCGAAGGTCGCCCGGATGCCGTGCCGGGCATCCAACAGGGTCAGATCGAGATCGAACCCGACGACCGGGACGGATGCCCGCCAGAACGACACCAGCCGAGCTTAAGGGCCGATGTTCCCGGGAAGCCCGCATTATCCAAGATCGCCTACCGGATCTGTACGATCTGTACGCCCCGGGCGGGCGAGATCCGGCTCACTACGCCGCTCGACCGGTAGTGTCCGCGGGTGTGACCAGGGTTGTGGTGGATGTGATGCTCAAGCCGGAGATTCTCGACCCTCAGGGGCAGGCGGTGCTCGCCGCGCTGCCGCGCCTCGGCGTGAGTGGGATCGTCGGGGTCCGCCAGGGCAAGCGTTTCGAGCTGGAGCTGGAGGAGGGCACGGACCTCGACGGCGCGGTCCTGGCCCGGGTCGAGCACCTGGCCTCGACCCTGCTGGCCAATCCGGTGATCGAGGACTACGCGGTGCGCATCGAGGACGTCTCCACGCCGTCGGTGGGCAGCCCCGCCGGCTGAGCCTCTCCGCGCAGCCAGCCAACCAAGGCAGCGCCGAAGGCGCAACGCGGGGGGCTCGGGGCGGCTCGGCCCCCCGGCCAGCATGACGAAAGCCCCTGACGGCGCAGCCAGCCAACCAAGGCAGCGCCGAAGGCGCAACGCGGGGGGCTCGGGGCGGCTCGGCCCCCCGGCCAGCATGACGAAAGCCCCTGACGGCGCAGCACGCGCCGCCAGGGGCTTGCGTGGGCGAGGGGGGAGTTGAACCCCCACGTCCGCTAGGACACACGGACCTGAACCGTGCGCGTCTGCCATTCCGCCACTCGCCCGAGTGGGACTATCTCTTGACCAGACGACACGCTACCACGCCGGAGATGTCCTTCACGGAGGGGGGTCGGGCCCGTCGCGAACATGTCAAGCTGCCGAGCCGTGGGACGTCCGCGCCCGGGGGCATACGATCTCACAGACCGGGAGAAGGGAGGTCGAGCATGGGCGTGCTACAACGCTTCGAACGGCGCCTGGGCGGCCTCGTCGAGGGTGCGTTCGCGAAGGTGTTCAAGGGCGGAGTCGAGCCCGTCGAGATCGCCAGCGCGTTGGCCCGGGAAACCGACGATCGGCGGGCGGTCAGTTCGAACCGGGTGCTGGTGCCCAACGAGTTCGCCGTCGAGCTCGCCGGCGGCGACTTCGCCCGGCTCGCCCCCTACGACCGGGCGCTGTGCGACGAGCTCGCCGAGATGGTTCGCGAGCATGCGGCCGAGCAGCGTTACACCTTCGTCGGCCCGGTGTCCGTGCGGATGTCCGAGGCCACCGATCTCGATGTCGGCGTCTTCCGGGTCCGCAGCAGCGTGGCCGCCGCGGACCCGGGAGCGGTGACTGAACGGCGCGCACGCCCTCCCCGACCGGGCGCTCCCGGCACCCCGCACCTCGTCATTACCACGAAGGCCCCGGGAGGGCCCGCGGGCGGAGGGGAACGGGAGTATCCCTTGGACGCCGAGACGACCGTGATCGGCCGCAGCGTCGAGTGCGACATCCGCCTGAACGACACCGGTGTGTCTCGTCGCCACGGCGAGATACGCCGGCTTCCCGACGGGCAGTTCCTCTACGTCGACGCCGGGTCCACCAACGGCAGCCTGGTCAACGGTCGCGCGGCGACGCAGGTCAAGTTGGTCAACGGGGACAAGATCGAGCTCGGTACCGCGACGATCGTCTTCCGTCGCGAGGACGGGCGGGGGAATGGTCCGGCGCGCGTGGGCGCCCGTGGAACACCTCCGCCGGCCCAGGCCGGGGGCCGGGAGACCATCCCGCCGGACCGCCGTCCCACGCCCGCGCCGGACGACCCGTACCGGCGCGGCTCGTCGCCACACGCCGGCCGTGTCGACCCGTACGCCGATCGTGATCGGCGCGGTGGGCCGGGGTACCGGGACGATTCATACCAGAACCGGAGGGACCCGTACCGGGACCGGACACCGGAACGGGATCACGGCTACGACCAGCCGTGCGACCACGGTGGTCGTGACCCCTATCACCGTGACCCCCGTGACGGGCGTGAGGGACGAGCCGACGCTCCTCGGCGAGCCGACGCTCCTCGGCGAACCGACGCTCCTCGGCGAGCCGACGCTCCTCGGCGAGCCGACCCCTACCGCGAGCCGAGCAACCCCGGCCGCCGGCCCGGCTCCGGTTCGCCGCCCGATGGGCTCGAACCCCTCGACGACGTGTACGACGCCGACACGGAGCTCCCCGGCCGCGCCGCCGCGGAGCCTCCCGGCGGGGATGGTCGACGTGGCCGGCCCAGATCGGCTCGAGGCTGGTAGCGCCCGATGGACCCCACTGAACCCAGCGAACTCGTACTGCTGGTTGTCAAGATCGGATTCCTTGCCCTCCTCTGGGGATTCGTTCTGGTCGCCGTGCGCGCCGTCCGGCTGGACATGTTCGGCCCCACCAAGCGTCAGCAGCGGCGCGAGCCGCCCCCCCTGGTCCGGCCGACGCCGCCGCGCACTCCACCCCAACCTCCACGCAAGCCACAGACACCTAGCAAACTCGTGGTGACCAAAGGCCCCTTGACCGGCACAACGATCCCGCTAGGAACGGCACCTGTCACCATCGGACGGGCACAGGACTCGACTCTGGTCCTCGAGGATGACTTCGCATCCGGGCGGCATGCGAGACTCGTGCCCCACGACGGGCAGTGGTTCGTGGAGGACCTGGGCTCGACCAATGGCACATTCCTCAACCGTACGAAGGTGACCAGTCCCATGCCGGTACCTCTCGGCGCGCCGGTCAGGATCGGGAAGACGGTCCTGGAGCTCCACCGGTGAGCCTCAGGCTTCACTTCGCCGTCCGCTCGGATGTCGGGCACGTACGGGAAGGAAACGAAGATTCAGCCTATGCCGGGCTCCGCCTGCTGGCGGTGGCCGACGGCATGGGTGGTCATGCCGCGGGGGAGGTCGCCAGCTCAACGGTGATCTCCCGCCTGGCGGATCTCGACGACGCGATCGACAGCGACGATCTCGTGACGGAGCTGAACGAGGCCGTCCGGGACGCCAATCGGCAGCTGCGCGAGATGTCGCTGGAGAACAGCGCGCTGGACGGCATGGGCACCACGGTGACCGCCGTGCTCTCCTCCGGTGACATGCTCGGGGTGCTGCACGTCGGCGATTCCCGGGCCTACCTGCTGCGCGACGGCGTCCTCAGCCAGGTCACCCACGATCACACCCTGGTGCAGGATCTCGTGGACCAGGGTCGGATCACCCCCGAGCAGGCGAACACCCATCCGCAGCGCTCGCTGCTGATGCGGGCGCTCGACGGTCGGGAGGTCGAGCCCGATCTCTCCGTGCGCCAGGCGATCGCGGGAGACCGCTACTTGCTGTGCACCGACGGCCTGTCGGGGGTGGTGAGCGAGGAGACAATCCTCGAGACGCTGCTGCTGCCCACCCCGCAGGAGGCGGTCGACCAGCTGGTCGACCTGGCCCTCAAGGGCGGCGGCCCGGACAACATCACCGTCGTGGTCGCCGACATCGAGGAGGACCACGGCGAGGCGGAGCCCTATCCCCTCGTAGCCGGCGCGGCGGCCGAGAAGCGGGCGGTTCCCGGCGCGTCGCCGGCCCGCAGCGGGCCGAATCCCCAGTACCCCGACCACGAGTCCGCGGCGGCGAAGGCGGCCCGTATCGGTCGGCCGGGCTTCCACCGGCGGGACCGCCAGGCGCAGGCCAGCGATCGGGGCGACGACGACGGCGACGACTCCGACCCGGAAGGATCCGGGGGACGGCGCTCCGGGCGGCGGGTCCTGTTCGTCTCCACCGTGGTGTTCGTGCTCATCGCGGCCGGTGCCGCGGCCGGGTGGACCTACGTGCGCGGGCAGTACTATGTCGGCGTCGACGACGAACACGTCGCCCTCTTCCAGGGAGTGAAGGGCATTCCGCTGTCCTCGGTGGTACTCCCCCGCCGTCAGCCACTGTCGGAGGTTGCGGAGCCCGATCAGGCGGAGCTCCGACGAGGCATCCGCGCCGGCAGCCGCGACGATGCGGAAAAGATCATCTCGCGCCTACGGACCCCGGCCACGCCCTCCGTACGCCCGAGTCCGAGTCCGACCGACCGTTCCAAGGTGCCGTCGGGCACCTCGGGCTCCTCCCTCCTGTCCACCGCCCTGTGCCAGCCGGCGACCGGTGCCGGCGTCACGGTCCCGGGATGCCCGACCACACCCGTCCCCACCCCCTCACCGTGATCTCAGGCCAGCGATGACCCGCCCGCCGATCCCCCTACCTCCGCTACGCAGGCCGAGGTCGGCGGACCTCACCGCGACCTTCGCCGGTTTCCCGCTGCCCACCGGCACCAACCTCCCGCCGTACCGGCGCCGGGAGCTCATCCTGATGATCTTCGCCGGCGTGCTCGCGACCAGCGCGCTCGCCGCGTTGACCTTCGCCGACATCGGCCAGGTCTCGCTCGGGATCTTCTCCATCGGTCTCGGCTTCTTCTGCCTGTGGGCGCTGGCCCACCTGGCGGTACGCAGGTTCGCGCCGGCCGCCGACCCGGTGCTGCTCCCGGTCGTCGTCGCGCTCAACGGCCTGGGCCTGGTCATGATCTATCGGCTCGACCTCGCCAAGGCGGATGCCGCCGAGCGGGCGGGAACCCACATTCCGCCCGGTGCCGCGCAGACGCAGCTCGTCTGGACCCTGCTGGCGGTCATCGTCTTCATCCTGGTGCTGGCGCTGGTACGCGATCATCTCTCGCTCGCCCGGTACGCCTACACGGCCGGCCTGGTCGGTCTGGTCGGTCTGGTGCTGCCGATCGCGCCGGGCATCGGCGCGACCATCAACGGCGCGCGCCTCTGGCTGCGGATCGGGCCGTTCTCCTTCCAGCCGAGCGAAGTCTCGAAGATCATTCTTCTGATCTTCTTCGCCGGCTATCTGGTCAACAAACGCGAGGTCCTCTCGGTGGCCTCCCGCTCCTTTCTCGGGATGGGGATCCCGCGCGCCCGCGACCTCGGGCCGGTACTGGTGGCGTGGCTGGCGAGCCTGGGCATCCTGATCGTGCAGAAGGACCTCGGCTCGTCCCTGCTGTTCTTCGGAATGTTCATGGTCGTCCTCTACGTCGCCACCGAGCGGGTATCGTGGCTCTTGGTCGGCTTCGTGCTGTTTCTGTTCGGTGCCGTGATCGCGCACAGCATGTTCAGCCATGTCCAGGTCCGGGTGGACGGCTGGCTGCACGCCTTCGACGGTGACAACCCGTCGAGCACGTCGTACCAGCTCGTGCAGGGCCTCTACGGCTTCGCCGCCGGTGGCATCACCGGTACGGGGCTCGGGGAGGGGCACCCGCAGAAGGTGCCGTTCGCGAACACCGACTTCATCATGGCGAGCCTCGGTGAGGAGCTCGGTCTCACCGGCGTCATGGCCATCCTGATGATGTACGCCCTGGTCGTGCTGCGCGGGATGCGCGCGGCCCTCGGCGCGAAGGACCCGTTCGGCAAACTGCTGGCGGCCGGGCTGTCCTTCACCCTGGCGCTGCAGGTGTTCGTGCAGGTGGGCGGGGTCATGCGGCTCATCCCGCTGACCGGGCTCACGCTGCCGTTCGTCTCCTACGGCGGGTCGTCCATCGTGGCCAACGCCGCGATCATCGCGTTGCTGCTGCGGGTCAGCGACGCCGCCCGCCGCGCACCCGAACCGGTGCCGGATGCCCCCCTGTTCGACCCGGGCGCGGTTGCAGAGAGTCCCACCCAGGTGGTGAAGACGACATGAACCGCACGGTGCGCAAGGTCGCCGTCGTCTGCATGGTCCTCTTCGCCGCGCTCCTGGTGAACGCGAACTGGCTCCAGGTGGGCGAGGCGGGCAGCCTCAAGTCCCAGCCGACGAACGGGCGTCAGATCACCGAGCGCCTGGAACGACAGCGGGGCGCGATCGTCGCCGGTGACGTGGAGATCGCACGTTCGGTGCCGTCGAACGACCAGTACAAGTACCAGCGGCAGTATCCGGCCGGGCAGCTCTACTCCAACGTTACCGGCTACTACACGCTGTTCACGGCGGCCGGCCTGGAGCGGTCCGAGGACGTCTTCCTGTCCGGAGACGACGACCGACTGCTCGCAAGCCGGGTGACCGGCCTGTTCACCGGCGCGGAGCGGCGCGGCGGTTCCGTGGTCACCACGATCAACCCCGCCGTCCAGAAGGCGGCGGCGGAGGCGCTCGGCAACCGCAAGGGCGCGGTGGTCGCCATCGAGCCGTCGACCGGCGCGATCCTGGCGATGGTCACCAACCCTTCCTACGACGCGAACGCGCTGGCGGCCCATGATGAGAAGGCCGCGGCCAATGCCTATGGGCTGCTGTCGGGCAATCCAGATCAACCGCTGCTGAACCGGGCAGCCCAGCAGACCTATCCGCCCGGTTCGACCTTCAAGCTCATCACCGCCGCCGCCGCGCTGTCACAAGGCAGGACGCCGGACACTCGTGTCGCGGCACCCGATGAGCTACCGCTCCCACTGAGCACCGTGCGGCTGCCGAACTTCGGCGGCGAACGCTGCGGCGACGGCGAGACCGACACCCTCATTCACGCGCTCGCCATCTCCTGCAACACCGCGTTCGCACAGCTCGGTATCGATCTCGGTGCCGACACCCTGCGCCGGCAGGCCGAGGCCTTCGGCCTGAACGCGACCTTCCCCGACTTCCCCTTGCAGCAGGCCCGTAGCGTCTTCCCCGCCAAGCTCGACGCCGCGCAGACCGCGCAGTCGGCGATCGGCCAGTACGACGTCCGGGTCACGCCCCTACAGATGGCGGAGGTGGTCGCGGCGATCGCCAACGACGGCACGGAGATGAAGCCCTATATCGTGTCCGAACTACGCAGCCCGGACCTCAAGAGGATCAGCAAAACCGAGCCGAAGAAACTCGGTGAACCGGTGAGCAGCGAGGTGGCCGCCCAGCTCACGACCATGATGGAAAGCGTGGTGACGTCGGGGACCGGTCGGCGGGCGCAGATCGGCGGCGTCACCGTCGCCGGGAAGACGGGGACCGCCGAGCACGGCACCAGCCTGCCGCACGCCTGGTTCGTGGGGTTCGCCCCGGCGGACGCTCCGAAGATCGCGGTTGCCGTCATCGTCGAGGACGGCGGCGGCGAGCTGGGTACCGGTGGTGCCGTCGCCGCCCCCGTCGCGAAACAGGTCATACAGGCCGCATTGGACAAGCCATGAACAACTCCCCGGGCAATCCCATCTCCCCGTCGCAGCCCTTCGCCGGCGCCGCGTCGCCGAACACCGTCCTCGACAACCGGTACCGCCTGAACGGGCGGATCGCCGCCGGCGGCATGGGTGAGGTCTGGCGTGGCCTGGACCTGACCCTCGGCCGCCCCGTCGCGGTGAAACTGCTGCGCCCGGAGTACGCCAGCGACGAGTCGTTCCTGGTGCGGTTCCGCGGCGAGGCCCGCCATGCCGCCCGGCTGTCACACCCGGGCGTCGCCTCGGTCTATGACTACGGCGAGGTCGCGACCGCCGACGACTACCCGACCGCCTACCTGGTCATGGAGCTGGTGGAGGGGGAGCCCCTCTCCGCCGCGCTGCACCGGGAGAAGCGGTTGTCCCCGGAACGCACGCTGGACATCCTCGGGCAGGCGGCCGACGCGTTGCAGGCCGCGCACGCCCTCGGCGTGGTCCATCGCGACGTCAAGCCCGGCAACCTGCTGCTGCGCCCGGACGGCGCGGTGAAGGTCACCGACTTCGGGATCGCCCGCGCGGTCGACGCCGCGCCGCTCACCGCCACCGGCATCATGATGGGGACGGCCTACTACGTGTCCCCCGAGCAGGCGTCCGGGCGTCCGGTGACACCGGCGAGCGACGTCTACTCGCTCGGCGTCGTCGCGTACGAGTGCCTCGCCGGTCGCCGCCCCTTCGACGACCGCAACCCCATCGTGGTCGTGATGGCCCACCAGCAGGACACCCCGCCCCCGCTGCCGACCGACATCCCCTACCAGGTACGGGCCCTGGTGGACTCGGCGATGGCCAAGGACCCCGCGCGCAGGCCCAGTTCGGCGGGGGCATTCGCGCGTTCGGCGGCCGGGATCCGGCGCAGTCTGTGGAGCCCGGAGCCGGCGCGCTGGCCCGGCGCACCGGACGCGACCGCCCGCCATCCGGGGCCGGGCGCCGTCCTCCCGCCCGCCGGTGCCGCCGCTCGCCCGCCCCGATCCACCTCGCGCACCCGGCCACCGTCCTGGGTGGCCGCACCGCCACCGTCCGGTCACACCAGTGGACCGGGGCGCACCGGCGCTTCGCCGGACAACGCCCAGGCGGTTCCCGATGGCCCGGAAGCCATGCTCGGCGGACCCGACGTACCTGCAACGGCCCTGCACAGCCCGCCCTTCGGCGGCCCCGACACGGCGTACGGTGGCCCCGAGTCGGCGTACGGCGGCTCGGCCTACGGGACGTCGGACCGTGGCGGCCCCCGCGATCCCGGCACCGCCTACCACCCGGGTCCGCCGCCGTGGGCCCGTACCCCCGGCGGCCCCCCAGGTCCGTCCGGCCCGGACAGCCCGGATGATCTGCGGCCGGGCTGGGAGGGGCGAGCCGCTCGACGGCACCGGCCGAAGGCGGCCTCCCGTCCCGCCCTGCCACTGCCACTTCTGATCATTCTGCTGATCCTCACCGTGGTGATCGTCGCATTCGCGACCAACAGGTTGTTCTCCGGCAGCAATTCCGCATCGAACTCCGCGACCACACCACCGAGGGTGGTCTACCCAACCGCAATCGGTGATGAAATCGTCAGCGGTAACGCCGGGTCGGCGATTTCCGGCGCGGGAGGGGCGACGGCAGGGGAGTATTCGTGACCGACGTGACGGAGATGTATGCCCCGGGGGCTGGGCCGCAGATCATCGGCGGGCGTTACGAGCTGGGCGAGGGCATCGGCTATGGCGGCATGGCGGAGGTCTTCCGCGGTCGTGACATCAGGCTCGGCCGTGAGGTCGCCGTCAAGACGCTGCGCCCGGACCTCGCCCGTGATCCCACCTTTCTCGCCCGGTTCCGCCGAGAGGCGCAGTCCTCGGCCGCGCTGAACCACCCCGCGATCGTCTCGGTGTACGACACGGGCGAGGACCTCATCAACGGGGCGCAGATCCCCTACATCGTGATGGAGTTCATCGAGGGACGGACCCTGCGCGACGCGCTGCAGACCGAGGGCCGGTTCACCGAACGCCGCGCTATGGAGATCACCTCCGACGTCTGTGCCGCCCTGGACTACAGCCACCGGATGGGGATCATCCACCGCGACATCAAGCCGGCGAACGTGATGCTCAGCCCGGACGGCTCGGTCAAGGTCATGGACTTTGGCATCGCCCGCGCCACCACCGCGACCTCCTCGACCATGACCGCGACGGCGGCGGTGATCGGCACCGCTCAGTACCTGTCCCCGGAGCAGGCCCGAGGAGCCCGCGTTGACGCCCGCAGCGACGTCTACACCACCGGGGTGCTGCTCTACGAACTGCTCACCGGGTCGCCGCCGTTCCGCGGGGACAACCCGGTGGCCGTGGCCTACCAGCACGTGCGGGAGGACCCGCTGCCGCCGTCCGCTCACGATCGCGACATCTCCCCCGAGGCCGACGCGATCGTCCTCAAGGCGATGGAGAAGGACGCCGACGACCGCTACGGCACTGCGGGTGAGATGCGCGACGATCTGGAACGGGCGCTGGCCGGACGGCGCGTGCACGCCATGATGGGAGGTGGTGGCGCGGGCGGGGCCGCCACCACCCTCGGCCCGGCCGCGCCCGGCACGGCGATCCTCAGCCGCGGTGACCGAGCGGGTTATCCCACCCGGGACCGCTACCGCGACGACGACTACCGCAACGACGACCAGACCACTTACCGCGACGTCCCCTACGACGACGGCCGGTTCGGCACCGGTCCGTTCGACCGCTACGACGTGACCGGGGCCATCGACCGGCGGGCCGTTCCCAATCAGGAGCGTTCCCAGACGTGGAAGTACATCCTCGCGGGTCTCGGAATCGTCATCGTCTTCGTCGCCGTCGTCCTGCTCGCCACGACCTTCCTCAGCACCGGTGACAACACCGCCTCCACGAAGAAGATCCTCGTCCCGACCGGCCTCGTCGGGCAGAACGAGCAGCAGGCCCGCGCCCGGCTGCAGAGCGCCGGCTTCGGGGGGGAGGTGGTCACGAAGCTGGTCGATTCACCGGACCTGGCCGGTCGGGTCACGGCGGTCGACCCGGCCGAGGGCAAGGAGGTCGCCGCCAAGGGGGTGATCACCCTGTCGATCGGCAAGGCCGCCGACGACGTCCAGATCCCCGCCGACCTGATCGGGAAGACCCAGGCCGAGGCCGAGGCGGCCCTGCGGGCGTTGGGGCTGGTCCCGAACCCGATGGCCTACGGCAACCCGACCAGCCAGAAGGTCGGCACGGTGGACAGCACCGATCCGCAGGCGGGTTCGGCCGTCAAGCGCGGCAGCACGGTCACGCTCAACGTGGTCAGCCCGAACGTCAACGTTCCCGACGTGCGCAACCGCACGTACGACAATGCCGCCGCCGAACTCGGCCGCTACGGGCTGAGGGCGGCCCAGCAGCCCGTCGCGAACAACAACGTGGCGCCGGGGACGGTTGTGGACCAGAGCCCGTCCGGCGGCAACGTCCCTCGGGGTTCGACCATCACGCTGTCCGTCGCCCAGCAGATCCAGACCACCGCGCCGCCGACTCCAACCGAGACGCCAACCGGGCCCACCCCGACCACGGAGCCGACCAGCACTTCGCCGAGCCCGACGGGTAATCCCACCCCTGGGACACCGGCCACGACGAAGCCGGGCGGCCTGGGGGGGCTGCTGGGCGGCCGCAACGGCGGTGGCGGTTCCGGCGGTGGCGGTTCCGGCGGTGGCGGTTCCGGCGGTGGCGGCACCTGAGGTCGTCGCGCCGACGGAGGCGGTCGTGGCTGCTCAGGCAGTATGGGACTGCGGCCGCCCACGGCAGGGTGCCTGATGCCGCGGGAGGTCACGATCTGATGCGCATCCTGGTGATCGACAACTACGATTCGTTCGTCTTCAACCTTGTCCAGTACCTGGGCCAGCTCGAGACCGAATGCATCGTGCGCCGCAACGACGAGATGACGCCGGCCGACCTCGCCGCGCTCGGCGTCGACGGGGTCCTGCTCTCCCCGGGACCGGGTACGCCCGAGGCGGCCGGCGTGAGCATTCCCATGGTGCGAGCCTGCGCGTCGGGCGGCATGCCGCTGCTCGGGGTGTGCCTGGGCCATCAGGCGATCGCGGTCGCGTTCGGCGCTACCGTCGACCGCGCCCCGGAGTTGCTGCATGGCAAGACCTCGGTCGTCCGCCATGACCGGACCGGCGTTCTCACGGACCTGCCGTCGCCGTTCGTCGCGACCCGCTACCACTCGCTGGCCGTCGAGGAGGACACCCTTCCCGAGGAAATCGAGGTGACCGGCCGGACCGAAAGCGGCGTGGTGATGTCGCTGCGCCATCGACGCCTCCCGCTCGAGGGCGTGCAGTTCCACCCGGAGTCCGTCCTCACCCAGGGCGGCCACCTGATCCTCGCCCGTTGGCTGGACCAGTGCGGCGACGGCGGCGCGGCGCGCAGGCTCGCACCGGGGCTGTCCGCCGAGGTCGAGACCCTGCGGACGGCGGCGTTCTCCTAGCCGCGCCTGGCGATGCCGGACGGGTCGATCGGCCCGTCGTAGCCGGGTAGCCGGCTGTCGGCGGCCTCCTCGACGCGGTATCCCAGCCGGTAGGCGTCGACGTACTGCCGGTAGATCGTGACCTGCGGATTGGCCTGCAGGCTGGAGCGCAGCGCGGCGACCTCCCCGATCGCCGTGATCCGGAACGGCGGGGAGAAGACCTCGCCGTGCAGCAGAAGAGTGTTCCCGACGCAGCGGACCGCCGTCAGTGCCGTCACCCGGCGGTCCATGATGCTCATCGCCTCGGCGCCGCCGGCCCACAGCGCGTTCACGACCGCCTGGACATCCTGCTGGTGCACGATGAGATCGTCGGGCCTCGGGGCGGGCACGCCGGGGGCGTACGGGCCACCCCGGCCCTCCCGCGGGGCGTCGTCCAGCTCGACGGTCAGCGCCGGCCCGCGCACCGGGGCCAACCCCGCGGGACCGGCCAGCGACTCGACCAGGGACCGGGCGGCGGCATCGGTCCCGAGCGCGAAGCCCGGTGCCCCCGACGGGACGGCCTGCGCCGTGGTCGCGCGCCGCCGCGACTCGGCGTCCAGCCCGGCGCGGCGGTCGGCCACCCGGCCCGCCTCCTCGTCTACAACCTGCGCGACTCCCGCCCGCTCCTGGGCCGCCCAAGCGGCAGTGTCCCGCGGGCCGGCCCGATCGAACGGGCCGCCGTCCAGCACCACGACGCCGGACAGCACGCCGGCCCAGAACAGCGACACCGCCCAGATCACCCGCCGCGACCGGCCCCCCGGCCAGGGCCAGGGCCGTAGCCCGCCGTGCACCGTCGTCCCCAATCTCCCTCGGTGCCCCGCTGAACGGTTCACCCATGCATGCCGATGAATCGCCGGGGGCGGCACGCGACCATGCCACAACCAGCCCGGCCGGGCGATCCGTCCGCCGCGTCGGAGGTATCGCCTCCCGCGCAGGCTACGCGGCCGATGGCGCTCTCGATGCCACATGGGTCTGATCGCCCCGGCACCGGCCGCGACGTCGGCGTCGCCCGGGCCCCGACCGGAGGTGAATCCCGCCGGCCGGTACGCAACGGCGTTTCCACGGACGCCCTGTCTACGCTGGTACCCAGCGCGAGACCGCCGATGGCCGGACGAGGACGGCGACGACGGTCGCCGCTCTCGTCCACGCACGGCCATCGAGGAGTTCCGCAGTGCCCGAGTCACGACGCCGCAAGCCCAAGAAGCCAACCCCGACCACCACCGCGGGCGCGTCGGCACGCAGGCGGAAGCCGCCGTCCCCGCCCTGGTTCGGCGGTCTGATCCTCGCGTTCTTCCTGCTCGGGATCGCCTACCTGCTCGTCTACTACTTCTCCAACGGCGGCGTCCTGGGGATGGAGGGGCTGGGCGGCTGGAACATCCTTATCGGGTTTGGTTTTGTCGTCGTCGGACTGGCCGTGTCGACCCAGTGGCGATAGCCGGCCCGCACGCCAGACGCCTGATGGCCACGCCCGGCACAACCACCAGAGCTTCCAGCCGTGTTATTCATCCACAACCGTTGTCCACAAGTGTGGATACCTCCACCTTGATCACCGATTACCCAGGGAATCCTGTTGCATCCTGAACGTCAGAAGATTTCCGGCTCCTCACCCTACGAAGCCACGATCGGGTTCTCCCGGGCGCTCCGCGTGGGCGAACGCGTGTTCGTCAGTGGGACTGGGCCGGTGTGGCCGGACGACACGGTTCCACCGGACGCTGAGCTGCAGACCCGGCGGTGCTTCGAGATCATCCGCACCGCACTGCGCGAGGCGGGCACCGATCTCGGTGACGTCACCCGTACCCGGATGTTCATCACCGATCCCGCCCACGCTCCGGCCGTCGGCGCCGTCCACGGCGAGCTGTTCGCCGCGATCCGCCCAGCCGCCACGATGGTCGTCGTTGCGGGACTACTCGACGAGCGTTGGGTCGTCGAAGTGGAAGCCGAGGCGATCCTTGGGTCCGGGGCTGGGTCCGGGGCTGGGTCCGGGGCTGGGTCCGACTGACGGCCGGCCCTGACGCCGGGTCCGGATCCGGGACCGTCAGCGCGCGATGACCGCCCTGCGCAGACGCGCCACGGCGCGTTCGGCGTCGCCGGTTGTGACGATCAGGCGCCGGAACTCGCCACCCGGGCGGACCTCCACCACGACCGCGGGCCGGCCGCGGTAGACAGCGACAAACTCCTTGCCGCCCCGCGACCGCCAGGTCCCGAGGGCCATGACGCGCGGCAGTCCGGTCCCGGGCGCCCGCCATCCGTGCACTTCCGCGAACGCATCCGCCGCCAGGCGTACGTCGAGTACCTCGTCGAGCCGCACGGAGACGTCCCCACGCACCGCGCCGATCCGTTCAAGCCCGCGCAGGACGACCTCGACCCGCTTGTCCACAACCTCCAGGCTGGCCACAGCTCCCACGTTAATGCCACGACCCGCTCGGGTTCGCCTGATCGCCGTGGCCACCTGTCCCGGGACCGGCCTGCACGATCAGGTCGAGGGGGACGGCCGGGCGTAGGCCTCGGCGTCCTCGGCCCTGATCACGTACATCACCGCGTTGATCAGGGCCAGATGGGTGAACGCCTGGGGGAAGTTTCCGAGATGGCGGCCACTGACCGGATCGATCTCCTCGGCATAGAGATCCAGCGGGCTGGCGAGGCTCAGCAGCCGTTCACACAGCTGCCGGGCACGGGTCAGCTCGCCGATCTCCACCAGGGCGGAGACCAGCCAGAACGAGCAGATCAGGAAGGCGCCCTCGGTGCCGGAGACCCCGTCGTCGGTCTCCTCCGTGCGGTAGCGCAGGACCAGCCCGTCAACGGTCAGCTCGTCGGCGATCGCGAGCACGGTGGCCTTCACGCGTTCGTCGGCCGCCGGCAGGAACCCGAGCAGCGGAATCAGGAGCAGTGAGGCGTCGAGCGCCTTCGATCCGTAGTACTGGGTAAACACACCGCGATGATCCACACCCTTCTCGCACACCTCGGCGTGGATCTCCTCCGCCACGGCCCGCCAGCGCGCCGCCGTCTTGGCGTCCCCCCGCATCTGCGCCAGCCGCCGACCCCGGTCCAGGGCAACCCAGCACATCATCTTGGACACGGTGAAGTGCTGCGGCGCCCCGCGCACCTCCCACATCCCGCGGTCCGGCTCCCGCCAGTGCGTGGCCGCCGCCTCGACGAGGCGCACGAGCACCGGCCAGAGCCGTTCGGAGAGGTAGTCACGGGACTTGGTGTGCAGGTACACGGAGTCGAGAACGACACCCCAGACGTCGTGTTGACGTTGCAGTGCCGCTGCGTTGCCGATCCGTACCGGGTAGGCTCCCTCGTAGCCGGACAGGTGACCGAGGACCTCCTCGTCGATCTTCGGCTCGCCGCTCACCCGGTACATCACCTGGATGTCGTCGTCATCGTTCTCGGCGACGTCGGCGATGAACGAGAAGAAATCGTTGGCCTCGTAGTCCAGCCCGAGGGTGTACAGGCCCCACAGCGCGAAGGTGGAATCGCGGATCCAGCTGTATCGGTAGTCCCAGTTCCGTTCGCCGCGCGGGGTCTCCGGCAACGAGGTGGTCGAGGCGGCGAGCAGAGCACCGGTCGGCGCGTAGGTCAGTCCTTTCAGCGCGAGGGCGCTGCGCTGCAGATGGCGCCGCCAGGGATGGTCGGGAAACATTCCCCGCGACAGCCACTGGCGCCAGAACTCCGTTGTCCGGTCGACGGCGACGCACGCCTGCAGGTAGGTGTCCGGAAGCAGGGGCTCCTCCGGGCGCCAGGTGAGCGCGACGAACGCGGTGTCCCCCTCCCGCAGCGTGGTGCGAGCCAGTGCCCGCCGGCCGTCGAAACCGAGCCGCAGGTCGGTACGCAGCCGCAGCGTGACGTTGGTGCCCGCATGGCTGATCACGCCGGAGGAGTAATCCTCTCCCTCGTACTGCCAGGACTCGGGCTCACGGCCGTAGTCGAAGTTCGGCTCGCACACCAGGCTGAGATCCACCGAGCCGTGCTCACAGCGAGCCAGCCGGAGCAGCACGTGGTCGGCGTCCCAGTCGCTCGGCGTCCGACGGTGCGTGTTCGAACGCTTGTGGGTGCGATGCCAGCGCCCGACCACCAGGCAATCGGTGACGATGAGCCAGCCGTTCGGCGTCTGCCAGGTGGTCTCGAGAATGTTCGTCCCGGGGAGGTAGCGCCGGCCGGCCGGGATCTGCGTACGCTCGGGACCGAAACGGAAGCCCCCGGCCGACCGGTCCAGCACCGACCCGAAGACACTCGGGGCATCGGGCCGGGGCACACACATCCACTCGACGTTGCCGCTGGGGGCAACGAGACAGGACGTCTCACAGTCGGACAGGAATCCGTACTCGGCGATCGGCGGGAAGGGACTGCCCCCGCTGCGCCGCACCGGTGAATGTGCCATCTGATCCCCCTGCCCGCGCCGTGCCACGGCATCCATCACGCTATCGCCACCACACGTAGATCGCTACTATGAGTATTGACAAGAAAGCGAATGGTAGCCGCTACTCGGCGGCGTGCAAGCGTCGCGGCCGTCCTCACCCCCGCGACCAGGGCTGTCGGGCTACAACTGCCGGGCTACACCAGTGTCGACGACTTGATGATCGCGGCGGCGAACAGCAACGCGAGCACGGCGGCGACCCCGCCCGCCTGGAGCAGCACCCGGCGGGGCGGGACGTAGGCGTAGATCAGACCGATGATGGCACCGACAGCCAGCCCACCGAGATGCCCCCATTTGTCGATGTTGCTGAACGAGAAGGTGATGGCGAGGTTGATCCCGAGCACGATGAGGATCTGCCGGGAGTCCACCCGCAGGCGGCGGGCGATGATGTAGTAGGCGGCAAAGAACGCGAAGATCGCGGTGGACGCGCCGACCGACACGGTGAACCCGTCACCGAGCACGTAACTCAGGGTGTTCCCACCGAGCGCCCCCGCCACGAACAGCGCGAGGTACCGAGCCCGCCCGAGGATCGCCTCGAGCTGAAACCCGAGCAGATACAGCGCGTACATATTGAACAGGATGTGGAGCACGCCGGCGTGCAGGAAGGCCGCGGTCAGCAGCCGATAGTACTGGTCGTCCGCCGCGATCCGGATTCCGATCATGGCGAAGTCGCCGGTGAAGCGGTTGAAGGTGCCGCGGCCGGTCAGCCCGGGCGCGCCCTGCAGGATGTAGGCGGCGACGCACAGGCCGATGAGGATCTGGGTGACCAGCCCCTGCCGGGCGACCTGAGCCGGGCCGCCGAGTGTGGTCCGCGTTCGGCGCTGCGGCGTGGAGCGGTCGCCCTCCTCCGGGCAGTGGAAGCCGACCGCCGCCGGGCGCATGCAGTCGGGGCAGATCGGCCGGCCGCAGCGCTGGCAGGAGACGTAGGTCTCCCGGTCCGGATGACGGTAGCAGTGCGGGATCATCGCGGCGCCGGGTGGCTGCGGCCGGCCGGCGGGAGGACCACCCGCGGGAAAACCGCCCGCGGGAAGACCGCCGGTGGGCGGCGGGGGACCGCCGGAACCGGAAGGTGGAGTCCACCCCGACCAGCCGGGCGCCGGGCCGACCGTGGGTCGCCACCCCGGCTCGGCCACCGGGTGCCCCGATCCGGCCGGGCGCTGCTCCGGGCCGCCCGGCTGGTCATCCGTGGGCGGTTCGACGGGCGGGTTCGCCGTCACCGCGCCGCCCCGGAGGCCAGCGTCGCCGCCGGAGGGGTACGGCTGACGTGAACACGTCCGGCCGCCCGTACGCACGCGGCGGCCGACGACCGCGCACGCCGCGCGGCTGGAGCTCTCATGCGCCGTACTCCCGGGTTCGAGGCGGTGACCGGCCGGTCAGGCGGACCGGCGGTCGATCACGATCTCCTGGATGACGATGTCGGACTTCGGCCGGTCCTGCGCCCCGGTCGGCGCCTTGGCGATCGCATCCACCACGTCGGTTCCCCGCGTGACCTCACCGAAGATGGTGTGCTTGCGGTTGAGCCAGTCGGTGGGCGCGACCGTGACGAAGAACTGCGAGCCGTTGGTCCCCGGTCCGGCGTTCGCCATCGCGAGCAGGTACGGCCGGTTGAAGGTCAGGTCCGGATGGAACTCGTCGGCGAACCGGTAGCCCGGACCACCTCGACCGGAGCCCAGCGGGTCACCGCCCTGGATCATGAAGTTCGGAATGACCCGATGAAAGATCGTTCCGCTGTACAGCGGCGTGCCGGTCTTCTTGGCACCGGTCTCCGGGTCCGTCCACTCCTGCGTGCCGGTCGCGAGGCCGACGAAGTTCCGCACCGTCTTGGGAGCGTGGTCGGGGAACAAGCGGATCTCGATGTCCCCCTGAGTCGTCCGCAGCGTCGCGTACAGCTCCTCGGCCATGAGCCTCTCTTCTCTTCAGATCGATCTCTGCGGGTGTCTGGTCAGCCGGCGTCCGGATGGGTCTCGATCGTATGCGCCGGGCGCCGCGGGGGAATTCCATCACCGAGGTTCGCACCGGGTACACCTTCCCAAGGGCACAGCCCAGACATGTCACCCAAGTATTAGTGACACGCTACGGAGGGTTAACGCGTTGGAGAAGCCCGCCGACGGGGTACGGCACACTTCACAGATCTTGACCACACCGATACCTGGGCACACCACCAGTTCGATGGTCGGACGCCTCGACCATCGGCTCAACGAGAGGGCACCATGAGTACGATATTGAAGGACAGACTGTCACATGTCGCCGACACGGTGCCGGTTAGCGGGCTGTCCGACACCGCGAAGAGCGCCGCCGACCGCGCCGGCACGGTCGCTCACAAGGCGGCGAGCAAGGCCGGGGGTACGGCCGGCTCGGCCGCGTCGGCCACCAGGGATGTGGGCGCCAGCGTGGCGCACCGGATCTCCGACGCCTCCAGCACGGCCACCAAGACCGGTGCGTCGGCCCAGAAGGCGGCCGGGAAGGCCGCGGGCCGGGCCGTCGGCAAAGCCACCGCCGTGTCCGGTCGGACCGCCAGGCGGATCGAGAAGGCCCGGGCGCATGCCGAGCTCGCCGCCGAACGCGCCCGGGCCGCCGCCGAACTGCGGGCGGAGAAGCATCGCTCCCGGCGCGCGGTGCAGCGCGAGGCCAAGGCGCGCCTGCAGGCCGACAAAGCCCAGGAGATCCTGGAAAAGCGGCTGGCGAAGGCCGAGTCCAAGCTCGCGAGGGTGCACCGCCGTCGGCGGCGGGAGTTCCTCACGCTCGCCCTCGTCGGCGCGGGTGCGGCGGGGACCGCCGCGGTGCGGCGGTACCTGGCCCAGGCGGAGGAAAGCCCGGCCACCACCGCCGAACCCGTGCCGCTTGACACCACCGCCACCGCATCCCCCGCCGGCACCACCGCATCCCCCGCCGGCACTGATACCCGGGGCGCCTTCGACGAAGGCCTGTCCGCCTCGGCGACCCCTGACTTCGAGGAGTTGCCCGGCGTCGACCCGTCGCGCGGTGCGCCCAGCCGGCGGCGCTGAGATCACGTGCCGGCGATCGACGTGCCGGCGATCGACGTGCCGGGCAAAGCGTGGCTGCCGGACGCACCCGCATCCCGGCAGCTCGTGGCCAGCATCCGGCAACCGGTCACCTCGTCCCCGCGACCGGTCCGACCGGGCCGACCGGGCCGACCACGCGGTAGGTCCCGGGAGCGCCGGCTGGGACGGCGGGGTGCGCCGGTGCTCTCGGCGCAACCGGCCGGTAGGCCGCCCCGAGAGGTGGGCGCGGGTCGGGTTCCCCCTTGTTCGGCCAGAAGGACATCGCCCGTTCGGCCTGCGCAGTGATGGTCAACGACGGGTTCGCGCCGAGGTTCGCCGAGACCGCGGCGCCGTCGACGACGTGCAGCCCCTCGTATCCGAAGACCCGGTGGTAGGGATCGATCACTCCGGTGGTGGGATCCGTGCCGATGGGGGCCCCGCCGAGGATGTGCGCGGTCAGCGGGATGTTGGCGATCTCGCCGATCGACCCGCCGGGGTAGCCGCCCATCCTGGCCGCGATCCGGCGGGCGGCATCGTTGCCCTCCGGGATCCAGGAGGGGTTCGGCTCACCGTGTCCCTGCCGACTCGTCAGCCAGCCGAGACCGAACGGCCCACGGCGCAGGGAGACGATCAACGAGTTGTCCCACGACTGCATGACCAGCGCAATGATGGTCCGCTCGGACCATCGCCAGGGCAGTGACGACGCCAGCGCCTGATGTGGGTGGAGCACGACCTGACGCAGGTATTTCAGCCAGCGCGGCACCCGCCCGCCGCCGTCGGTCATCGACGCGCTGATCAGTGCCATCAGGTTGCTCCCCCGGCCGTAGCGCACGGGTTCGATGTGGGTGTGCTCGTCGGGGTGGAAGGACGAGGTGATCGCGACTCCCCGGGCGATCCGCTGATCGGGGCGCAGCCTGGATGCGCCCAGGATCGCCTCGGAGTTCGTCCGGGTGAGATGACCGAGCCGGTCGGACAACGCCGGCAGGTCACCGCTCTGTTTCATCGCCAGCAGCAGCCGCTGGGTGCCCAGGGTGCCGGCGGCGAACACGACCTGCTCCGCGGTGAGGGTACGTCGCCGACGCCGGACGAGACCCCCCGTCCGGACCATGTCGAGCTCATACCCGCCGGTCGAGCGTGGCCGGACAGCCGTGACCGTGGTGTCCGGGACTACCCGCACACCGGCCCGCTCGGCCAGGTACAGGTAGTTACAGTCGAGGGTGTTCTTGGCCCCTCGACGGCAGCCGCTCATGCACTCCCCGCACTCTACGCATCCCGTCCGAGCCGGGCCGGCGCCGCCGAAGTACGGGTCAGGGACACGCACGCCGGGTTCCCGGCTGCCGTCGCGGCCGAAGAAGACACCGACCGGCGCCGCCGCGAAGGTGGACCCGACCCGCATCTCCTCGGCGACCGTGCGGAACACCTCGTCGGAGTACGTCGTCGTCGGGTTGGGATTCACCCCGAGCATGCGTTCGGCCTGGTCGAAGAACGGCTCCAGCTCACGGCGCCAGTCGGTGATGTCCCGCCACTGCGGGTCGGTATAGAAGGCGTCGAGCGGGCGGTACAGCGTGTTCGCGTAGACGACCGAGCCGCCACCGACCGCCGTTCCGGACAGCACCACGACCCGACCCAACCAGGTGATCTTCTGGATACCGTGGCAGCCCAACCGCGGCATCCACAGATACCGGCGAACGTGCCAGCTGTTCTTCGGCAGCGTGTCCGGGGTGAACCGGCGACCGGCCTCCAGCACGAGGACACGATGGCCCTTCTCCGCGAGCCGTAGCGCGCTGACGCTGCCGCCGAACCCGCTCCCGATCACGATCACGTCGGCGTCATAGCCGCCGTCCGACCCGGAATCAGCCACGGGTGTCGTCCACCGAAGTCACCATGACTTCCCATGATGGGCTGTCGCTGGGACTATGCAACACCATCCGCCACTGACCGTCACCATCCGCGGCACGCCGCCGCTCGCCGCGGCGAGCGACCCGGACCACAGGTCGACCGGCTCAGGCCGCGCCGTCAGCCGCCGACTGGCTCGCCATCTGGGCATGCGCACGTCCCGCGCGAGCGGCCTCCTCGATAGCCTCCAGCGGTGGCCGCGGGATCGACACGGGCGGCGCCTCGGATTCCGGGCGGGCGGCTCGGGACCCGTAGGCCTCCCATCCTGGGCGTCCGGGCGCGGGTCCCCTCTCCTTCGCGGTGCGGGTGTAGCGCCCGCGCCCCTGGTTCGGGACGGTGGAACCCGGCGTCGGTCCGGTCCTGATCCCCCGGTTCTCCAGGCAGGCGCGGCAGTTGCAGTCGGCGGACGCCCTGGGCAGGCGATCGAGTCGCCAGGACAGATTGTCGATCTCGTCGCCATCCCCGACCAGGACACCGGTCGTGATGATGTGCACTAGATGCAGGGCCAGTTCAACCGGTTCCCAGCTGTCCTCCTCCAGGATCACCCGCAGTTTCTGGTAGATAGCCAGGTAGTCGGACGTCGGGCGCCGCATCGCGTTCGCGAGGACCGTGATCACCTGGCTGGCGGCCAGGGTCATCGGCTCGGGCGGCGGAGGGGGCAACGGGACTGTCGGGGCGCCCCGCTCCGGTTCGGGAGTCGACGCGTCCGCTGCCCCAGCGGTCTCGTCCGTCAGGACGTGTGGCTCGTCCGTCACGGCCCCGCGGGTGGCGGGATCGACGGTGCCCACGGCCGGAGCCGGTTGGGGGTCGCCGTCCGCTCGGGCGTCACCCGGCTCCGGCTGGTCTGAACGGGCGGTGTCCGGATCATCCGAACGGGCGGTGTCCGGATCATCCGAACCGGCGGTGTCCGGATCATCCGAACCGGCGCTGTCCGGGCGGTCGGCGCCCCTCGAGGGGGCGAGGTTGACCGCCGGGCTGGCGGCACCAGGCGAGCCATCGCCCGCCACGGACGCCATCGCCCGGGGACGACGGCCGACCGCAGACGCCGTCCGCAGGCCGATCCGGCCACGGCGACCGCCGCGGCGCCGACGAGCGGGCGCGGCCGAGGCGGCGGTTGCCGAGCCGGCCTCCGCGGACGCCGGAGCCGCGGACGCCGGAGCCGCGGACGCCGGAGCCGCCGGCGAGGATGCGACGTCGGCCTCGACCAGGCGGACCTCGCCTGCCCGTACGGCGGCCTCGGGGATGCTCAGGGCTAACCGCGTCGTCCTGCCAGCCGCAGGCCGGGCCACCGTCGCCAACCAGCCCTGGTTGCGCAGCCTGGTGATCTGGCGCTGCACGTGGGTCCGGCTGTAACCGGTCTCCGCGACCAGGGTGACCAGGCCGGGGGCGCTCACCGCGGCACCGGCGGGCGCCGCCGGCGGAACCTCGGCGACGTGGCTCGCCAGCGTCAACGCGACCAGCTTCGCCGCCGACGGCAGGGCCGCCCGCAGCACCGCCCGCTGCCATCCCCCGCGATCGGACACCAGCGTGCCCGGCTCCTGCGCACGGACCAGAACCAGAGCACCGGGGAGGGCAAGCTGGGTCACGGCCGACGCCACATGCCTCCCTTCCTCGGCGGGGTCACTCGAAGCTGACGGACTGCGCCCGCCCGAGCGGACCGGGGCGGGTTGCCCGGGGATCATGCCGACCTGAACGGGTTCGGTGGGTCGGGGACCGGTCAACGTCTGTCCAGGCACGGTACTCCGTGCCTGGAGGGGAGGCTCCTGGGGAGGGCCACCACATTCACATGAAGAGGACATGACTTCATCACCCTCGTTGGGGACTCGTGGTGCGACAGACGCATCAAACATCGCGCGACTGACGCAAAGCAAAAGATGGGGCCGGCGGCCACGAAAAGGCCACACCGGGCCATCCGGAAAGACCTCCCGAGCAGTTCTTCTCCCTGCCTTCAACCTCATCGGGTGACACCAGAAATCGATTTTTAATCCGTCATATTCAATTCCTTATTACCGCGTCACCCGGCGGGACTGCATCCCCGGGGAGGAGGACTCGGCGGCGTGGAGGATCCCCCCGCACCTCGCCGGAGGGATGGCCGGAGGGATGGCCGCCACGGTGACCGCGCCCGAGTACATCCTGCCCACGGCACGTGCGGAGGAAAGTCCGGGCGCGCTCACCGGTTGAACCGGCCCACCGGTATCCGGAACTACGACGGGACTCGGCGCACAAGAAAAATCGCCGGGAACCGGAACACCGGGAGAAACCGGACCGCCCGGTCACGGCATTCTTCGTCCTTGCCCGGCGAGGCCGGACGGGAACAGCCACCTCGCCCGATCGACCCGCCGCCACACAACGGACGCCAACCACCGTCACCGACAACAGAGATCGTGGACCTCCATTGTCGTACCTCGTCGTCTTATCGATCGATCACGGCAGGGGAGCGGCTGGCGCCCAGTGGCTTCCGGTCCGACGACGGGGTTACCGGGGACCGGTGACCCAACCATTCACCACTTCTCACCATGGATCACGCCGACGGGTGGGAAGGATGGTCCAACGTAGGGTTCACCTGGCCCGAACACACGAAAACAACACCGGAAGCTGTTGATCGGCGGGCAGCTCCACTCCACGTTGGCCTCCCCCGCGTTGGCCTCCCCCGCGGGCGGACGGGGTTCCCGGCCGACCAGCCGGGTATCCCGGACCGGGCTTCGAAGGAGGCGGACGATGGCCGACATCGTGGTCGGGGTCGATGGTTCCGAGGGCTCCCACACGGCGCTGCGCTGGGCGTTCACCGAGGCGGAGTGGCAGGGGTGCGGCATCCAAGCCGTGATCGGCTTCGCCCGTGGTCCGGCCCAGCCCGGGATGCGTGCCGGCCTGGCGCAGGCGGCCGAGCGGACGCTGCACGAAACCGTGACGGCGGTCACGCCACCGGGATCGATCGTCTCCGTAACGGAGCAGGCCGTGGACCTGCCGGGTGCGGAGGCCCTGCTGACGGTCGGCCGCGACGCCCGCATGATCGTGGTCGGCGCCCGGGGGCAGGGGCTGCTGCACCGGCTGCGGATCGGGTCGGTCAGTGCCTCCGTCGCCGTACACGCCACGGTTCCGATCGTGATCGCCCGCGGTGACGTCGAGGCCGCGACCGCCGGCTCGGGCGCGACCGCCGCCGAAGGCACGACCCCGGCCGGCGCACCGTCCCGACCGTCCCGACCGTCCCGACCGTCCCGACCGTCCCGACCGATCGCCGTGGGTGTGGACGGCTCCCCCAACGCACTGTCGGCCCTCGCCTGGGCCGCCGGGGAGGCCGCACTGCGCGGGGTTCCGCTGATCGCCGTGCACGCCTGGCTCGCGGCGATCCCGTTGCCGTTCGCCGAGGCACCGGGGGAGATCACCCAGGCCCTGGAGGACCAGGCCCGGGCCGTGCTCGACGAGTCCATCGCGGGCGTCCGCGACCGCGGCCAGCTGCCGGCCGGACTGGACCTACGGGCCGTGGTGCTGCCCGCCTCGGCCACCCAGGCCTTGATCGTCAAGGGTCGCGAGTGCGATCTCGTCGTCGTCGGCGCCCGCGGTCACGGCGGCTTCGCCGAGCTGCTGCTGGGATCGGTCAGCCACCAGTGCATGCTTCACTGCCCCACCCCGGTGGCGATCATTCGGCAGCGGTAGCGGGGCGGCAGCCACCGACCGTTAACGGGTCGGGCCGTGCACGACCGCATGCGTATCCGGGAGGATCCCGTCCCAGGCGTACCACCGCTCGTTGTTCTGCCCGGGCGCCGGATCCCACGGATTACGCAGCAGCACCCGCCGGCGCGCCACGTCCACGGCGAGCAGGGTGTAGGCGTGCGCCGCGACGAGTCCGCCGGGCCGGGTTCGACGCCGGGTGGTCACGATCACCACCTCGCCGTCGGCGAGGAGCTCCCCGAGGGCGGGAACGGTCGCCTCGTGGGCGGCGAACACGTGCGCCGATCGCCCGGTGAGCGTCCGCAGGGCCGTCGCCGCATTTCCGAATTCGATGGCGGGATAGCCGCCGTGCAGCCGGGCGTAGGCCTTCTCGTACAGCGCCGGCCACAGCTCCGGCCGTCCCGCCGCGTCGTCGCCGTCCATCGCGACCTCCTCGTACCCAGCCGCACGCGACCGGGAGGTGCCCGGCGCCCGCGGCCCGGGTGCCTCGTCCTCCGATCGCCCGTACGGCGGCTGGACCCGACGAGCGGGCAGGCTGGCCGTGACGGTGACGCCCACGCCGGCGCCGGCCGGTCCGCGGGGGTGCATGATGATCGTGACAGTACCGTTGGGGTTGGCCCGCAGCCGCTCCGCGAGTAGTCCGGGATCCTGGCGGGCGATGCCGATCAGCGCCGCGACGAGGTAGCAGTCGGCGACGCCGCCCTGCCCCACATCGCTCGGGCTGATCCCGTCACGCACCGTCGGGTCGCCGGTGCGGTCGACCGCCACGACCTCGCCGGGGCGTCCGCGGACGACAGGGTAGCCGGGTTCGAGCCATGGGAAGGCCAGCAGGACGTCTCCGATCATGGCCGAGGAGGCCCCGGCGATCAGGGCGTCGGTGAGGTCGGCCAGCGCCGGCAGGTAACCAAGGATGCCGGGGCTCGGATTTTCGATCACCCGGGCGGCCACCGCGGCAAGGACCGCCAGAGGCCGGCCGCGCAGCCGGGAGATGACCGCCTGGCGCATCGCCGCGGACAGGCCAGCCAGCCGAACGCTGATCGCCGTCAGATCATTGACGGTCACCGTCGCCGGATCCGTGCCGATGCGGGCGACCAGCTCGGCCGCGGCGAAACGCGCCATCCGCCGGTCGATGCCGCGCGCCATGGCCGGCGCTCCGACAGCGACCGCGTGCAGTCCGAACCCGACGGGGTCGTCCCGTCCGGACGAGCCAGCCAGACCGAGCAGGCCAGCCGGAGCGGACGGTTTGCGCTCCCCGAACAGGCAGTGCGGATCGGACCAGTCCACGCCGCCGAACGGATCGGGCAGCCGGCTCAACCGTCCCCCGTCCGCGGCGACGGCTCGGGCCAGGGCGGCCGACCGGTCGCCCGCCGCCCGCAGGCGGTCGGACAGGACGCCCAGCAGGACCGGATCGAACAGAACGGTTTCGTCAATCGGGACCTTCACGGCGGGCCTGCCCCCAGCGTCGCCGGCATCGCCGGAGCCTCCGATAGCCCCGGGCAGGTCCTCCCTCCCCCCGGCATCGCCCTCGACGCCACCGGTGGCCAGTCCGTGCGCCAGCATCCACACCCGTGGGTCGTTCCCGACGCCGCCGGACGCGTCGAACCGGCGCAGCCGGGCGAGCTCGTCGGCGGATACCACGGCAGCCGCGCCTAGACCGAGGCGCAAGGCGTGGGCACGCTCGTCGTACCGCTCGGCGAGCCAGTCGAGCAGCCCGGCCCGATCGCGCAGCACCCCGGCGCCGACGTCAAGCGCCCGCTGCCAGTCGTCCAGCCGGGCGGCGCACCGGATCCGCCACGGTGACCGCCATGCCCGCGGGGTGTCGGCGGCACGCGCACCGGCCAGCACCCCGGCCACCTCCGGGACGAGTCGGCGCAGCCGGGCGGCGCACTCGCGCAGCTCGCCCGCGGCCGCGGCGAGGGCCGCGACATCACGGGGTGTACCAAGGTCTGCTCGCATCGGGCACGCCATCCGGCTCGCTGGCGACGGGATGATCAAAGCGTAACCCGACGGGTCCCCCTCGCCGCGTCGGCTCGGCCACCCGCGACCGCGGGCGCTCGTCCGCGTTAGGGTTTTGATCATTTGGCCGCAGGGACCACGGCCTCCGCGACCCTGCCGCCAAGAACACCGAGAACGCCAAGAACACCAAGAACACCGAGAACTGGGAGGGCATGTGACCGAGGCCGTTGTCGTCGCCGCAACCCGATCACCGATCGGGCGGGCGTTCAAGGGTTCGCTGCGGGGGATGCGGGCCGACGACCTCGCGGCCATCATCGTCCGGGCAGCCCTGGACCAGGTTCCGGCCCTCAACCCGGCCGACATCGACGATCTCATCCTCGGTTGCGGGCTACCCGGAGGCGAACAGGGACACAACATCAGCCGCGTCGTTGCCGTCAGCCTCGGGTTCGACACCGTTCCCGGCACGACGGTCTCCCGGTACTGCGCATCCTCCCTGCAGGCTCTGCGGATGGCTGCGCACGCCGTGCGCGCGGGAGAGGGTGACGCGTTCATCGCCGCCGGGGTGGAGGTCGTCAGCGGCTTCGTCAGGGGCAACAGCGACAGCCTGCCGGACACCCAGAACCCGCGCTACTGCGAGGCCCAGGCCCGTACGGCGGCCCGTGCCCAGGCGGGGTCCGCGCCCTGGACGAATCCCCGGGCGGCCGGCGAGCTGCCCGACGTCTACATCGCCATGGGGCAGACCGCCGAGAACGTGGCCCAGCTCGCGGGTGTGAGCCGCCTCGAACAGGACGAGTACGCCTGCCGCTCGCAGAACCTGACGGAGCGGGCCGTCGCGGACGGCTTCTTCAAGCGGGAGATCATTCCGGTGCCGCTGCCCGACGGCGGGGTGATCGACAGCGACGACAGTCCCCGGCCGGGAACCACGATGCGGGCGCTGGCCGCTCTCAGGCCGGTGTTCCGCCCGGACGGTACCGTCACGGCCGGCAACGCCTGCCCGCTCAACGACGGAGCCGCCGCGGTCATCGTCATGAGCGACACCAGGGCCCGCGAGCTCGGCATCACCCCGCTGGCCCGGATCGTCTCCACCGGCGTCAGCGCACTGTCACCGGAGATCATGGGCCTGGCCCCGGTGGAGGCGTCCCGGCGGGCCCTGGCCCGGGCGGGGATGACGATCGACGACGTCGACCTGGTAGAGCTGAACGAGGCGTTCGCGGCGCAGGTCATCCCGACCTACCGGGCGCTCGGGCTCGACGTCGCGAAGCTGAATGTGCACGGTGGCGCGATCGCGCTCGGTCACCCGTTCGGGATGACCGGCGCCCGGCTACTCACCACCCTGCTGAACGGACTACGCACCACCGACACGACCATCGGCCTGGAGACAATGTGCGTCGGCGGCGGGCAGGGCATGGCGCTGGTCGTCGAGCGGCTGTCCTGAACCGGGAGTTCGCGACCTTTCGGGCTTCGGGTCTGCCGCGACCGACGCTCCGTGCTAGGCAGAAAGAGCACGCGCATGCGATCGGTCACCGGAGCATCCAGGCAGAGCAGACCGGATCGCCCGGCAGGGAGGTCGACCATCATGATGTTCGCATCCGTCGGAGAGAGGTTCGTCGTCCACGGCCGCACGGTGGGCAGCCCGGAACGACACGGGACCGTGGTCGAGGTACGCGGCGAGGACGGAGGCCCGCCGTTCGTCGTGCGTTGGGATGACGGGCACGAGGGACTCTTCTTCCCGAGCTACGACTCGCTCGTCGAACTCCGACCGTCACGGGAGTCCGCGGGCGTCTGACCCCGGGCACGTCCGACCCCGGAGAGGATGGCGACGGTAGCCGAGCCCGGGGAGCCAGGCCCGGGGCGTGTTGATCGCCTGAAACATTTTCCGGCGAAATCGGCTGCCCCGGGGCCTTCAGGCGGTGTGACCTGCTGCGCTATACAGCAGGGACACAGCCGTCGGACCGACAGGTAACGCGCGTCGATCCGGAGGCAACGCGGATAACTCCGGAGCGTGACCGATGTCGACGCCTTCCCCCTCCACCGACGATCCAGCCGATCATCCCGGCCGGCCCGAACACCGGTCGGAGCCAGGCCGCACCTCGGAACCGGAGCACGGGTCGGGCCCGGACCGCCGGTCCGGGCCATCGGCGGCACTCGCCCGTATGGTCAGTACGGTCAGTCGGCGCTCGGGCATCGTCGCCGTCGTGGCGCTGCTCGTCACCGCCGCCCTGGGGTTCGGAACCACCCGGCTGGAATTCACCACCGGCCAGGACAACTATCTGAACCCCGACTCCCAGGTTGCCCGGGACAACGTCGCCTACCAGTCCCTCTTCGGCGGCCAGGCGATGGTCACGCTGTTCACCCTGGACAAGGGCGAACGACTCGAGGACCTATTCACCAAGCGCAACATCAGCCAGTTCCGGGAGTTGCAGGCCAGCCTCGACGCCGATGACCGGATCGAATCGGTGATCACCCCGCTCACGGCGCTGGAGTTCACGAACAACCTGGTCACGAGCCCGGACGGCAATCCCGTCAACAGCCCCGCCGGGAAGATCCTGCTCGGTGCCCAGCGCCGCGATCCGGATCCGGTCTCCGCCCAGCGGCGCCTCGCCGACTCCGTCACGACACTGCGGCGGATGCAGGCGATCCCGGTGGCCGAGCGGGTCTACGACAACCCGGCCTGGGTCTCCTTCCTGCTCCGCGACAACACGGGTGCCATCCGTAAGTCGATCAAGCCGTTCTTCCCGACCGAATCCACCAGCCAGATGGTCACCCGACTGCGGGGCAACGCCTCCCTCACGACCGAGGGCCAGGCCGCGACCCTGGCCGAGAAGGCCGCGTCCGAACGCATGTTCGATAATGCGACAACGATGTCGACCGGGGCGCCCGCGCTGCTGCGCGACCTCAACGACTACCTGCGCGGCGGGTTCGTCACCCTCGGGGGCATCTCCCTGGCACTGATGGCCGGCCTGCTGCTCGTCGCCTTCGCGGTGCGCTGGCGGCTGCTCCCGCTCGGCGTCGTCGCCGTCGGCCTCATCTGGGCGTTCGGCCTCGCCGGCTACGCGGGTGTCCCGCTGTCGGTGGTGACCATCTCCGGTCTGCCGGTGCTGCTCGGCGTCGGCATCGACTTCGCCGTCCAGCTCCACAGCCGGGTGGAGGAGGAGGCCCAACTGGCCCGGGCCGGCCATCCCGTCACCGCGGCCCTGGCCGGGCTGCTGCCCGCGCTGAGTGTCGCCACCGTCGCCGCGGTGCTGTCCTTCCTCGCGCTGGAGTTCAGCGACGTCCCGATGATCCGGGACTTCGGCACGCTGCTCGCCCTGGGCCTGCCGGTGATCGTCATCGCCACGATCCTGTTCCTCACCGCCTCGTTGGGCCTGCGGGAACGTCGCCGGCCGACCCCCCCGAAGGACTACACCCACGGCCCGCTGGGTCGGACGGTGATCACCCTGGGGTCCCTGCCACGGATCACCGCGCTCCCGCTCGTCGCCGTGTCCGTCGCGGTCTTCGCCGTCGGGATCGTCACCGACGGCACACTGAAGATCCAGACCGATCCGGAGAAATGGGTCGACCAGCAGGGTCAGGTCATCAAGAACATCAACACGCTGCGCGCGAGCACCGGATCCGCCAGCGAGCTGGGCATCTACGTCCAGTCACCGAACGTCTTCGACGACGCCACCGTCGCCTTCCTCGCCGAGTTCGCGAACACCCGGCTCGCGAAGGACCCGGCCGACCTGCTGACCGCGTCGAGCCTCGTCACGACCATCAGCTTCATGATGGAGGTGCCGAACACGACGGTCGTCCTGCCGACGGGTCAGGACGTCCGGCTCGGCTACGCCGCGGCACCGCCCGACCTCCAGCGCGCCACGGTGAACCTGGCCCACAACGCGCTCAACCTCGTCTTCCGTACCGGATCGGGCTCGTTGGAACGGCAGGCCGCAATCGTCGACGACATCCGGGACACGGTCCATCCGCCGCAAGGGGTACGCGCCACCCCGTCGGGCCTCGTCGTGGTCGGCACCGGGCTGCTGGAGAACTTCACGAAGAACCGGACCCAGCTGACCTACTTCGCGCTGGTCGGCGTCCTGCTCATGCTGCTGGTCTGGCACCGCAGCATCGTCCGGGCGGTCCTGTCGCTGGTGCCGGTGCTGATCGCGGTCGGGCTCAGCTCCATGATCGCCTGGCTGGTCGGCGTCGATCTCAGCCCGCTCACCGCGGTCGGCGGCCCGCTCGTCATCGCGCTGGGCAGCGAGTTCACCACCCTGCTCGTGCTTCGCCACCTGGAAGAGCGTCGACGCGGCCTGACGCCGAAGGAGGCCGTCGACCAGACCGCAGCCCGCACCGGACGCGCCTTCGTGGTCTCCGCGCTCGCCGCCGTGATCGGGGTCGCCGTCCTGGCCTTCAGCTCCCTACCGCTGCTGCGTGACTTCGGTCTGCTGGTCGCCCTCAACGTCGCCATCGCCCTGCTGTCCGCGCTGGTCGTCCTCCCACCCCTGTTGATCTGGGCGGACGAACGCGGCTGGGTGCACCAGCCGCGCCAGGACGACCCGGGCCCGGCGGTCGACAGAACCGGACCGGGTCTTCGTCAACACGGCGACATGTGGGACGCTCAAGAAACCCGTTCCAAGGCCGGCGCATCACGGCCGCGGCCGATGGCGGGTGGAAACCGGGACGAGACATCCGCCGTATAGGCTCGGCAGCCGCCCGAGCGTCGAAGGAGAGGGCATGAGTTTCGAGTTCAAGGTCGCGGATCTCGCACTGGCCGAGTTCGGCCGCAAGGAGATCCGGCTTGCCGAGCACGAGATGCCCGGCCTCATGGCCACCCGGGCGGAATACGCGGCCAGCCAGCCCCTCAGGGGCGCCCGCATCATGGGCTCCCTGCACATGACAATTCAGACCGCGGTGCTGATCGAGACCTTGGTAGCGCTCGGCGCCGACGTCCGTTGGGTCTCCTGCAACATCTTCTCCACCCAGGACCACGCGGCCGCCGCCGTCGTCGTCGGGCCGAACGGCAGCAAGGACGACCCGCGGGGCGTGCCGGTCTTCGCCTGGAAGGGCGAGACCCTCGAGGAGTACTGGTGGTGCACGGACCAGGCGCTGGCCTGGCCGGACGGCGGCACCCCGAACATGATCCTCGACGACGGCGGCGACGCGACCCTGCTCGTCCACAAGGGCGCCCAGTTCGAGGCGGCCGGCGCGGTCCCCGCGACGGACGCCGCGGACGGCGAGGAGTACGCGATCGTCCTGGAGACCCTGCGCCGCACCATCGCGCAGAAGCCGGGTCGGTGGGCCGAGACCGCGAAGAACATCAAGGGCGTCACCGAGGAGACCACGACCGGCGTGCACCGTCTCTATGAGATGGCGAAGGCCGGCACGCTGGCATTCCCGGCGATCAACGTCAACGACTCGGTGACGAAGTCGAAGTTCGACAACAAGTACGGCTGCCGCCACTCCGTCATCGACGGTCTCAACCGCGCCACCGACGTGCTCATCGGCGGCAAGGTCGCCGTGGTGTGCGGCTACGGTGACGTCGGCAAGGGCTGTGCGGACGCGCTGCGCGGCCAGGGAGCCCGGGTGATCGTCACCGAGATCGACCCGATCTGCGCCCTGCAGGCCGCGATGGACGGTTTCCAGGTCACCACCCTGGAGGACGTCGTCGCGACGGCGGACATCTTCGTCACCACGACCGGCAACTTCAACATCATCCATGCCGAGCACATGGCTGCGATGAAGCACCAGGCGATCGTGTCGAACATCGGGCACTTCGACAACGAGATCGACATGGCCGGCCTGGCCAGGACCCCCGGCATCGAGAAGATCAACATCAAGCCGCAGGTCGACGAGTGGGTGTTCCCGGACGGCCACTCGATCATCGTGTTGGCCGAGGGCCGGCTGATGAACCTCGGTTGCGCCACCGGACATCCGAGCTTCGTGATGTCGAACAGCTTCACCAACCAGGTGATCGCGCAGATCGAGCTGTTCACGAAGACCGAAAACTACCCCGTCGGGGTATACGTGCTGCCCAAGCACCTCGACGAGAAGGTCGCCCGGCTGCACCTCGACGCGCTGGGCGTGAGGCTCACCCAGCTGACCAAGCAGCAGGCGGACTACATCGGCGTGCCCGTCGAGGGTCCGTACAAGGCCGACCACTACCGCTACTGATCGGTCCGGTCCTCTCGCGCCGATTCCGGTTAATCCGATTAATCCGATCGACCGGATTCGGCGCTTCGACCTGAATCGGCGCTTCGCCGGCCGGGATCGGTCAGCGTCTCCTGGACGACCAGCAAACCGACGTCCACGACGGGTCGCTCAGGTCGTCCAGGCTGTACCAGCCGGCCGGCAGGTAGGTCCCCCAGGTCGCCGACGGGACGTCGGCGCTCGCCCGGTCCGGTACCGCGGGCCTGCGCACACCGAAGGTCGCGTCGCCGCCGGGGCAGCTCAGGTGCCCGAACCTGAAGATCGGCTCGCCGGCCTCCTCACCCCGGCCGGGACCGGTCCGGCACAGCGATGCCGTGGCCGGCGGCCACAACGAGGCGACATGGACGTAGAAACCGGCGTCGAGATACGTCGCGGGTCTGTTCGGCTCTCCGGCCGCCGCCGGCACACCGACCTCCGTCGCCTGCCCGCCCGGGCAGCTCGCCCAGGTCGCTCCACCGGCCTGCGCGGCGCCCGCGTTCACCAGAGCCAGGATGCCGCTCACCGCGAGGGTCGCCCCGGCGGTGGTCAGAGTGGCCAGGGTGGTCCGGGTCGCGCCGCCGCGCCGGCCCGCCCGCCGGGAACCGCGCCGCGCGGGACGACACCCTCCGGACGCAGCCGCTTCCGGTGCTCCCGGCGCTCCGGAGGATAACGGCCGTCCGACTCGTCGCGGGGAAGATACGGCATACCGCATTGAATGCCTCCTTCTCGAGCCCGGCTGCGGGTCGATCATGCGGTAGAAGGATACAGGCGCTAGAACGATACAGGCGGTAGAACCATATAGGCGGCATCGAAACACGGGCTCCGCCGCCCGGTCCGCGGTTCCCGCAAACATCTGCAAAAAACAGTCAGTATGCCCCTCGATACCGAGGGTTGACGAGGCGTCGAAGGGATGGCGGCTCGCGGCGGCGTCGGCTGTCCGTGCCTGGGGCGCACCACCGAACCGGGTCGGGCCCCTGTCAGGGATCCAGCGGGAGGGTTTCCACTCACCATATGTCCGGGCATACCGCCCCGATGCGGACCTCTCCGCAGCAGCCCGGCACTATGGCCATGCTGGTACTCCGGCTGGAAACTATGACTGTAGCGGTCAACCGACCTGATGACCCCATGAACAGGAAGCGGCCCGGAATCGTGATTTCCCAGACGAGGATCTGTCGCGGCGACACACGTGGGAAGGAGAGCCGGTAGCGATGGCACCGACCTTGTACCCGCCGGCCCGCTTCCGTCCGGTGCGGAACACGACCGGAGTGATGATCCAACCCACCCGAGGCCTCATCCCGCACGTCCAGGTGGGCGGCGGCTCCCTGTTCGGCTGGTTCGACAACCCCGCCAGCCAGGTCAGCTCACACCTGTGGCTGTCGAGGAGCGGCGACTTCGAGCAGTACGTTCCTTTCGACCGGAGGGCCTGGGCCCAGGCGGCAGGAAATCCATACTGGATCTCCTGCGAATGCGAAGGGTACGAGACCGAGGACTACACACCCCTACAAATCATCCGGCTCGGCGAGCTCTTTCAGTGGGGGATGCGGGAGTTCGGATGGCAGGAAGAGATCACCGACTCTCCCGCCGGTTACGGTATCGGTACCCACCGGATGGGCGGCCAGGCGTGGGGAGGCCACAATTGCCCGGGTGACATCCGGGCCAACCGACGCCGGGACATCCTCGCCGCCGCGCGGCATAACGGAGTCGGCGCAGCCGCCGATCCCCGGCACCGTTACGACGACCGTCCGACCCTGCGGGAGGGATCGCGTGGTCCGGACGTCGTGGAGCTCCAGAACGCCCTGAACATCATCTTTGGCCATGAGGCCCCCACCGGTGATCCCAACCGGATAACGCCGGATGGCGTGTACGGGCCACGGACCACTGCCCGGGTGGCCTCCCTACAGCGCTACGCCGCGCCGTGGTTCGGCCGCATCCCGGACGACGGGGTCTGCGGGCCCAACACCTGGCGTAAGATCGGTTACCTCCTCACCGGGATGAACCGCCGGGTCTGACCCACAGACCGGGCCCGGCCGCTCCCCCGCACCGGGCGCTCCCGCTCACCGGGCGGTCGTGACCCGGCGGGCCAGCTCGGCGCCGGCCCTCCGCAGCCACCGGAGCGGCTCGGCCATCGCCATGGCCGGCCCCCCGGCGAGATCGACGAGGGCGATCTCGGCCCGGACCCCCTCCGGTCGGGGGGCGTCAACCCGCCCAGCCACCAGGAGCACGGGCACCTCGGCGTCCCGCGCCAGCGCGAGGACTCCGCCGACCACCTTGCCGGACAACGAGGTGCGGTCGAACCTGCCCTCGCCGGTCACCACCCAGTCGGCGCCGGCAAGGGCCGCCGGCAGGCCCGCCGCCTGGATGATCGTCGGCAGGCCGGGGACCACCTCGGCTCCCCAGGCCGCGGCGAGGCCGTAGGCGGTGCCGCCGGCAGCCCCGGCTCCCGCGGCGTCGGGAGCACCACCCAACAGGTGGGCGAGCCTGCGCAGCCCCTCCTCCAGCCGGGTGATGTCCGCGGGTCCGGCACCCTTCTGCGGCCCGAATACGGCGGCGGCGCCGGCAGGGCCCAGCAGGGGCGCGTCGACGTCGACGAGACAGTACGCTCCCCCGGCCGGCGCCGGCCGCAACCCGGTCAGATCGATGTGCGCGAGCGACGTGAGGGCGCCGCCGCCGACGGCCAACGGCCGGCCGGCCGCGTCGAGGAACCGGGCACCCAACGCGGCGAGGGCACCGGTACCACCGTCGGTCGAGGCGGAACCGCCCAAAGTGATGAGAACGCGGTCGACTCCGGCGTCGATCGCGGCGGCGACCAACTCGCCGAGGCCCACGGTCTGCGCGCCCAACGGATCGAGTTCCCGCATCAGCGGCAACCCGCTCGCCCTCGCCAGTTCGATCACTGCGGTGCCATCGGGCAGCGACAGCCATTCGGCGTCGTGGCCCCGCCCGTCCGGACCAGTCACCCGTGCCGGGTGCCGCTCCGACCCGGGTACGCCGACGGCGAAGACGTCGAGGGTGCCCTCGCCACCGTCGGCGATCGGTACTCCCACGACCTGATCGCGGGGCCGCTCGGAGCGCCAGCCCGCGCCCAGCGCCGCGACCACCTCGGCCGCGGTCGCCGATCCCTTGAACGAGTCGGGTGCGAGGACCACCCGCGCGGGCCGGTGGGGGGACGGTACCCCCGTCATCGGAGCGTCACCGGCCGTCGGAGCGTCACCGGCCGTCGGAGCGTCACCGGCCGTCGAGACATCCCGCGTCGGCGAGCCACGCATCGATGCCGGCGAGGGCCGCCGTCCGCACCTCGATCGGCGCGGCTCCGGATTCCACCGAGCTGCGGGCGCAGGCGGCCAGTTCCTCGTCGGTCAGGCCCAGCGCCGATCGGCACAGCTCGTACTCCTCCAGACAGGTGGGCCCGAACAGCAGCGGGTCGTCGGCGTTGATCGAGCATCGCACCCCGGCCCGCAGCAGGGCCGGAAGCGGATGTTCGGCCATCGACGGGACGACCGAGAGCAGCAGGTTGGACGTCGGGCAGACATCGAGGCAGGTCCCTCGTTCGAGGAGGGTGTCGACGAGTCGGGGATCCTCCATGGCGCGGATACCGTGCTGGAGACGATCGGCATCCAGGGTCTCGATGGCGCCACGCACCGACGCGGGACCGTCGAGTTCCCCGGCGTGGGGGGTCGAGAGCAACCCGCCGTCGCGCGCAATCCGGAACGCCGCCATGAACGGCTCCGGCGGCCAGCCGTTCTCGTCGTTGTGCAGCCCTAGGCCGACGATGCCCCGATCGGCGTAACGCAGGGCCAACCGGGCCACGGAGACGGCCTGTTCGGGGGAGTCGAAGACCCGGTCGACGGCCGCCATCCAGCGGACGGTCACCCCGTACCGCGCGCCGACCTGATCCGATCGGGCCAGCACCGTCTCCCAGGCGGCCTCCGCGCTCCCGAAGACGCCTAGATGAACGTACGGCCAGAAGCTGGGTTCGAGGTAGGTGACGCCCTCATCCGCGGCATCGATGATCATTTCGTCGACGAGACGTTCGAAGTCCTCGGGCCGGCGGAAGACCGGCAGGATGCCGGCGATCACTTCGCTGAAGCCCCCGAACTCGGTAAACCCCGTGGTGCGGGGAGTCGGAACGCCCGCGGCGGCGGCCAGGTCGGCCAGTGTCGACGGCCGCATCCCCAGCTCGAAATGCAGATGCAGATGGCCCTTGGGCAGCGAACGCAGATCCCGCATCACAGTCCTTCCTCCGTGGCCGCGCGGCCGGCGGTCTCCCCATCCCGTGGGGACAACCACGAACCCGCAAGACGGTGGATTGAAACTTACGTGGTCGAGCCGCCCCGCGGGAGCCGGACGAAGATGGTCGCCGGCTCAGGTCGCCGGCTCAGGTCGCCGAGACGATCCCAGTGGCCACGAGGAAGAGCACGGTGGCACCGAGCGCCAGCCGGTAACCGATGAAAACGCTGTAGCTGTGTCTGGCAATGAACTTCAACAGCCAGGCGATCGCGACGTAGGCGACGGCAAAGCTGACCACGGTCGCGATGATCGTCGCCGGCCAGCCCACCCCGTCGGCGATGTCGTCGGACTTCGTGAGGACCTGCAGCGCCGCGGCCGCCATCAGGGCCGGGATGGACAGGAAGAAGGACAGCCGGGTCACCGCCACCCGGTCCAGGCCACGCAGCAACCCCGCCGACATGGTCGCCCCGGATCGCGAGATACCCGGGATCAGCGCCATGCACTGCACGATGCCGATCACCAGGGTGTCCTTCCACGTCACGTCCTCCTCGTGACGTTTCTGGGTACCGACGTGGTCCGCGTACCCCATCACCCCGCTCCAGAGGATCAGCGCACCGCCGACGAACCACAGGCTGCGTAGCGTGGTCTCGATCTGATCCTTGAAGGCCACCCCGACCAGGCCGATGGGAATCGATCCGAGAATGACGGCCCAGCCGAACCGGTAATCCGGATGCTCCCGCCAGGCGGGATCGCGCACACCGCGGCCCCACGCCGCCAGAAGGCGCCGGAAATCATGCCGGAAGTAAAGCAGGGTGGCGAAGACCGCACCGACCTGGATGATCGCGGTGAAAGCGGTGATGTCCGGGTCGTCGATGTCGTGGCCGAGCAGCTTCTCCAAAATTGTCAGATGTCCGGTGCTGGACACCGGCAGAAATTCCGTCAGCCCCTCGACCGCGCCGAGAAACACCGCTTCCAGGACGTTCACATGGACCCTTCCGCACCGGTACACGCCACCTGCTGATCGCGCAGGGCAGTGTATGACGACGAGGATCATCTGCTCCCGGTGGGGCGGGCCACGCGGCCGTCAGGCGGCCAGCGCCCGGGTCAGCGCACATCGAGCCGTCGCCCGGGCGACGGCCGCCTCGGTGCGGGTCACGACGGGCAGATCCAGCCGGGTCAGGGCCCGCCCGCCACAGCAGCGCCGCGGACGAGGAGAACGAGAGTCCCGCCGGCGTGCGGTTCACCTTGCCTGATGGGTGAAGAAGGCCCAGATGGTCGCGGTGGCATTCAGGGCGGTTGACGGCGGGTCGAGATGCAGGATTCGCTCGGCCGTCGGGTGGCGGGCACCGCCGGGCCACTGGTGGCCCGCGCCGGCAATGGTGACCAGTTCCACGGCCCGTCCCTGCGGGCAGGTGGCGATAAAGGTGGTGACGCTTTCCGTAGTGGTTGTGGCCGGGGTGGCACAATGATCGGCGGTACGCCACATCGCGTTCACGAACGGGACGGCCGGTCCGTTGATTTTTGCGACCCCGTCACCCTCGCCGCCGTAGTAGCGTACGGTGTGGTCCGCGGTGCCGTGAATGGCGATGACGGAGATTGGCCGCGGTGCGGGGCAGGTGCCGAGCAGGGTCGCCGAATCGGGTCCGATCGCGGCGAAAATGGTGGTGTCGCAGGCCAACCGGTAGTCCATCATGCCGCCGTTGGAGATTCCGGTGGCGTAGATACGGGCGGTGTCGACCGGTACGGCGGCTTGGATGGCGGCTACCATGCCAGTGATGAAGGCGACATCATCCACGCCGGTCGCACCGGGCTTTCCGCAACAACCGCCGCCGACGGACCAGGCATGGTTCTGCCCTTCGGGATAGGCGACGAGAAAATGGCCGCGGTCGGCCTCGGCGTCCCAGCCGTAGGAGTTCTCGGCCTGCTCCGCGCCACCGAAACCGCCGTGGATCATGACGACGAGCGGCGCCCGCGCGGGCAGAGTCGGCGGCCGGTACAGCCGGTAGGCGCGGGTGGCGCCGCCGACGTTGATCGACCGTACCGACGATCCGACCGGGACAGCGGCCGGCGTAGAAGCCGTCGCGGTGCTGGCGGGCTCTGCCGGGCCTGCCGCGGAGCGCCGAAGCGGCCCCGAGCAGCCGGTGAGGGCGACCGCGCCAGCGACGAACACGGCGAGCAACCAAGACGTGCGGGGGAAGCGGATGATCATCGAACCCCTCTGGTCGGCGCCCATAAGCGGGCAAGGGAATGCCCACAGCCTGGCATACCCGCCCAACCATGATTTTGATCTGCTCGCGCCATAGCGTGCCGGGAGCGGGCGGCGTGGTGCCGACCGCGCCGAGTACGAGTTCGACAGCCACCTACGCCACTACGTCTCACCACCCGCTTTCGTACGGAATTCACATCTTTCTTGTATGGAATGCGGGGTGCGACGAGCCGCTGACCTCGTAGTGGCCGGGGGTGGAGCCCGCCGGCCGGGCTGGCGAGGGCTGAAGGGCGGCGGAAAGAGGTGGGGATGCGGGAAGAGGTGGGGATGAGTGCGGGAGACCCGGCCAGGGTGCCGCCGGCGCCGGTGCTCACGTTCGCCGATGTGACCCTGGACGAGGCCGCCGCTGGTGCGGCCGTACTCACGCTGACCGGTACGGCGGCTTGGCTGTTGCTCGGCCGGGGGCTACGCCCGCTGCGGGACATCACCCGTACGGCGGCCGCCATCGCCGGCGGCGACCTGGCTCGGCGGGTCCCGCCGGGGCGTCCGCGCACCGAGACCGGTCAGCTCGCGGCGGCGCTCAACACCATGCTCGGCCAGATTCAGGCGGCCTTCGAGGACCGTCGGCGGCCGGCAGCCGCGGCGGTGGCCGGACCGGCAGCGGCCTCGGAATGGCGATCGTCGCCGCCATCGCCGCCGCCCACGACGGCACCGCCACCCTCGACAGCGCCCCCGGCGCCGGCACCACCGTCCGCATCGTCCTCCCCGCCGGCACAGGGGAGGAATTGGCCGCGGTCCGGCCCGTCAACCTCCTCTGACCGGGCCGGCCCGTTTCGACCAGTGACGCCGCGTTCACCGCCTCCGCGGGTTGCCCGGTCATAGCAAGAAAACTGCGGATCCGAATGTGCCTCACATCTTGCCGGAAAAGGGTTCTCATTCCAGGCTGATGTTCTTGCCTTGCTGGCAGGGGACACGGGCACAGCCGGTCCACGGAAACCGTGGCACCCAGCCGGCTGGCTCCCACGGTCACCCGTCGGGGCCACCTGACCATCTCCGATCTCCCGAAGGCAGGTGTCCCGTTCCCATGAACCTTCAGGCTCCGGTCCGTCGAGGTCTCGCAACGGCTACCGTTGCCGGCGCGGCGCTGCTTACCATCGCGGCCTGCCAGCCTGGCGCCCGGGTAGTGACCGCCGCGCCGGCGACGGCGACCGCCGGGCAGGCAGCCGACCAGCCAACCTCAACGACACCGGTGTCGGCGGCGGCGTCGGCTGCCGCGACATCCACGGATGCGGTCGGGAAGGGTGCCGGCGGGCCGGGCTCCCTGACCGTGGCCATCACCTCCCCGGTGGCGGTCTCCGGCCACGTCGACACGGTGGTGAGCTGCCAGACCGCGGGCGCCCGCTACGTGGCGTCGGCGAGCGGCTCGGTCCACGGCTACGCCGTCTCGGACGTCGTGCGGGTGGCCGGTTACCACGGGCCAGGGAGCTACCAGGCTTCGGTGACCGTGTCGATGACCGGCCCGGATGCCCACTACGCGGTCACCGCCGTACCGGCCACCGCGCAGGTCACCGCTACTGGTGGCGACGTCTCCTTCTCGGCGACGAGCACCGGCGGCCGAACGCTCGCCGGTTCGATCGCGTGGGCCTGCTCCGCGTAGGCGCACATGCGACCAGTGACTTTAGGAGAACATTCGGTGACCAGGCCGCTCGTCGGCCACGGGGGCACGCCGGCCCGGAGACGTCTGCGCCGTCTGCTCCTGGTGGTCGCGGCCGTGGCGGTCCTGCGCGGTGTGCAAGCCGGCGTCGCTGCGCTCACCGTGCTGACGGCAGCGGCACTGCGGCTCGAACAGCAGCTGCCGCACCTGCATGTCACCCGCCTGGCCGAGACTGGGCCCGAGCCGCTGACCCCGCTGACCGCTCTGGTCATGGTCGCCGTGTCCGCGGCCGTGTCCGCCCTTCTGCTCCGCGCTCGCCGGACGGTCACGGCCTTCGCGGCTGTCAAGGCATTCGCCCTTATCGCGGCGTCGACCATCGCCGGCGTCGTCGCTGCCGGCCCGGTGGGCCTTCGACTGGCCGTCGCGGGGTGCGGCGCGAGCCTGGCCGTCCTGCTGTGGCCGGCGGTCCGGCGCGCCGCCGTAACCCTGCTGACGGCGGTCGGCCTGCCGCACGCCACCGGCCGGACCGCCGACGTCGCCCTCGCCGTGAAGATCGGCCTTCTCGTCGCGGTGGTGCTCGTCAGCTAATCGGCTATTAGCACCGCGCGCCCTCAGCACCGCGCGCCCGCTTCCCCTGCGTCCACCCCACTCGCTCCCATCTCCGCCCGAAAGGAAGTCGTGATGAGCCGCGCTCCCCACGTCCGCTCCGTCGCCGCGCCACCATCCACAGCCAAGACCTCCGACATCAAGACCTCCGACAGGGTGCCCGGCTCGGGAGAGGGGCCGGTCGAGGCGATCCGGCGGCTGCGTGCCGACCCGCTCACCCGGCTCAACGAGCTGGCCCGCGCCCATGGGCCAGTGGTGCGCCTGGCGAGCTGGCCGGTGTCGGCCTTCCTCGTCACCGACCCGGACGCGATCGCTGACGCCCTGGTCAGCGGACACCGGGCCTACGCCAAAGGTGCCGTACGCCGCGGCGCCGGTTCCCGGCGAACGGTGGTGCAGCCGCTGGCACTGCTGCTGGGCCAGGGCCTGCTGACCAGCGCCGGGGACACCCACCGCCAGCAGCGCCGGCTGCTGCAGCCGCTGTTCCACAAGCAGCGGATCGCCGGCTACGCCGACGCCTTCGCGGCCATCGCGGACAAGACCGCCGACGGCTGGCGGGACGGGCAGCGCCTCGACGTGCACACCGAGATGACCGAGATGACCCTGGCGATCGTCGCCCGGACCCTGTTCGACGTCGACCTGGACAGCCACGTCGTCGACGTCATTCGGGCCGCTCTCGACCAGAACATGCCCGCAGCCCGCCGAGCCCAACTTCCCGGCTTCACTACCCTCGAACGGCTACCGCTCCCGGCGCCCCGGCGCCGACGAGACGCCCGGAACGCGCTCGACCGCGTCGTCCACGATCTGATCGCCGACCGCCGCGCCACCGGCGCCACCGGTAACGACCTGCTGTCCCTGCTGCTGACCGCCCGCGACGCCGACACCGGCGCGTCGATGGACGACTCCCAGGTCCGCGACGAGGCGCTCACCCTCCTGCTCGCCGGCCACGAGACCACCGCTAACGCACTGACCTGGACGTTCCACCTACTCGGCCGGGATCCGGAAGTACTGGCGACTCTGCAGGCCGAACTCGACCGGGTGCTCGGCGAGCGGCGGCCGACGATCGACGACCTGCCCCAGTTGCCCTACACCAACGCGGTCATCAGCGAGGCGATGCGGCTGTACCCGCCCGTCTGGGCCATGGGCCGCCACCTCGTCGAAGACCGCGACGTCGCCGGCTACCGCCTGCCCGCCGGCTCCACCCTGGTCTTCAGCCAATGGGTGGTGCACCGCGACGAGCGCTGGTGGCCGCGACCGGAACTCTTCGACCCCATCCGCTGGACCGGGCCCGACACCGCCGATGAGCCGGCCGACGCCGGGCCGAAGATGCGGCCTCGCTTCGCCTACTTCCCGTTCGGCGCCGGCCCCCGCCAGTGCATCGGCAACACCTTCGCCATCACCGAAGGCGTGCTCGCCCTGGCCGCTATCGCCCGCCGCTGGTCCTTCACCCCCGTACCCGGCCTGCCCGTCACACCGCAACCCCTGGTCACCCTGCGACCGAAGGACGGCCTACCCATGATCGCCCACGGTAGGTACCCGAACCGGTAGCGGCCTTTATCAGGCGATCTCTATGCCGACGTCGGGCGGCTGGTGCAGCGAGTTGTGGACGGTGCAGTGCGAGGCCACCGCTACGAGGCCGGGCCGGCGCCGTTCCGGCAGACTGGCGGGAACGGCGATTCGCAGCCGCACCGCCGCCACCCGGGCGGGTCGGTCAGTCGCCATGTCGAACTCGGCAGCAACCCGCAGACCGTCCCGGCACACGCCATGGCGGGTGAGGTACCGGCCGGCGTAGAAGGCGACGCAGGATGCGAGTGAGGCGACGAACAACTCTGTCGGCGTCGCCGCGATGTCGTCACCACCGTGCCGCAGCGGCTGGTCAACCAGCATCTCGTGTCCACGGACCCCGATCGCGTACGACTCACCCGCAAGGTAGGCCACATCGATCCGGCCCGGGTGACCGTCTCCGGACCCAGCCGTGTCCCGCCCGCGGTCAAGCGCCGAGTCTGCTGTCCCGACGGCATCCTCGCGGTCGCGTTCGGCTGCCGCGGCCTGCGCCAGCAGCCGTCCGGCCAGCTGCCGCGCCTCGGGCACGGTCAGGTGCGCCCACTCCTCGCCGCGGTCGTGCCGTTGGCAGCCGACGTTCAGAATGATCTGGCTGGCGCCCTGGCCCTCCCCATCCAGGGGAAGCCGTCCGATGATCATGTCCTGCCCATGGGCGGTCCGGATCACGTCGCGCGCGAGCGCATCGGCTGACTTCGTTCTCGGTCCGTTCATCACGCCCCCCTGACGTCTTGTACCTGCCATGCCGAGGTTAGGACGATGAACGGTATTGATCAGGGGCCATCGGTCCCGGCCAGCGGGGCCAGATGGACGCCCACCGCGCTGGGGATGAGGTCCTTTGAACGGCGTGGCGCGGACCGGCCCTGCCGCATGTCCGCCGACGAGGATCAGCCCACCGACCTTGCGCGCCGGAACCGGGAGCACACCGGCCGCGTACCAACGGCGCGCGGTCACGTACGCCACGGCCTGCGACTCGGCCCACTCCTTAAGGCTCGCGTGACCATCATAGACCGCCACAGAGCGCTACGGTGTGGTGCCAAGACTGGCGTGCCGCCGAACATCTGGGGGTTACCCAGCTGGCACCACTGCTGACCTCAGCTGAGCAGACGGACGGGATCAGCCTGTGGTGGTTCACCAGGAAGGCAGCCTCCTGGCGGATCCGCTGGCGCCCAGGCCCAAATCGGGACGGGCGCAACCCCGCGGAGTCCGGCGACGGCAGGCTCCGCGCCGTGCTCAACGGCGACGCGGTCCACCGCTGGGCACCCGCCGTCTACGAGCCTGAGATCCACGCCTTCGGTGGCCCCGCCGGCATGGACGTCGCGCATCAGCTCTTCCACCACGACAGCCGCAACGTCCTCGCCCACCTCGACCGAGCCCGCCCCGAGCATCGGGCCGAGGTCGGACTCGTGCTGGCCGCGGCGCTGCTGAGGTCAGCTGGCCAGGACTACTACGAACAGGGTGACGTCTGGACCCGCGTCGCCAGTCACCGCCGCACCCGCCAGGCCAGTGCGCGGCAGCCCGCCGCCACGGCGGCTACCCGAAACGCCGTCCGGCAACTTCTCGCCGCCCGCACCGTGCAGCCCCTCAAAGCGCTACCGGCGTGGCCGGCAGCGTTCCGGCACGCGGGTCGGTCACTCGCGAACCTCGCCAACCAGGGCCAGCTCACCCGCGGCCTCCGCGCCGTTCTTGCCCATCACATCCTGTTCGCCTGGAACCGGCTCGGCTTCCCCGCCGCCGACCAGGCGCAGCTCGCCCACACCACCGCCGCCATCATCTTCGATGACCCCGGCCCGATCCCTGACGAACGGTGACCACGATGACCACCCGCACCCCCGAACAGCTCCGCGACAACCTGGTCGCCGACATCCACCGCTGGGGCACATTCCGAACCGCCCAGGTCGAAGCCGCGTTCCGCACGGTCCCGCGACACCTGTTCCTGCCCGACGTCGACCTGGAAACCGCCTACGCCCCCCAGGTCGTCGTCACCCGCCGCGCCCCCGACGGCACCGCGCTGTCCTCAGCATCCCAACCCAGCCTCGTCGCCGCCATGCTCGAACAGGCCGGCGTCCACCCCGGCCACCGCGTCCTGGAGATCGGCACCGCCACCGGCATCAACGCAGCACTCCTCGCCGAACTCACCGGCCCGACCGGCCAGGTCACCACCATCGAGATCGACGAGGAGCTCGCCGCAGGCGCGCGCACCGCACTGGTCAAGGCCGGTTACGAACGCGTGGACGTTGTCCACGCCGATGGTGCGGCGGGCCACCCGGGCGGAGCGCCCTACGATCGGATCGTCATCACGGCCGGGGCCTGGGACCTGGCCAAGGGCTGGTGGAACCAGCTCGCCCCCGCCGGTCGTATCGTCGTGCCTCTCCGTCTCCACGGAAGCGGCCTGACCCGCTCCCTCCCGCTCGACGCCGTTGAGCCGGGCCGGCTCGTCAGCCGCTCGGCGCTCGTCTGCGGATTCGTCCCCCTACGTGGCGCCGACGCCCACACCGGCCGTACCCTCGCCCTCGCAGACGGTGTCGCCCTGCACGTCGACGACCACGACCCCGCCGACGAGCCGGCGCTGCGCGCCGCGGCGGCCAGCCCACCCCACAACCTATGGACGGGGCTGACGATCCACGACGACGAACCGACCGCGCACCTCGACCTGTGGCTCGTCACCATGGGCGCCCGCTTCGGCCGCCTCGCCGTCGACACCACCGTCCGCCCTGACAGCCAGCTCACTCCGACACGGCGCTGGGCCGGGGCCACCATCCACGACGGCACCACCATCGCCTACGTCACCCTGCGTCCCCTCGCATCCGACACCGACGAACTCGGCGTCACCGCCCACGGACCCCACGCGGCCACCCTCACCGCGCACCTCACCGATCTGCTGCACCAGTGGCGCAAAGAAGGCCCCGCCGAACCTGTCGTAACGGCCCATGCCGCGGACACCCTGGAGGACCAGACCGTCGCCGGACACCGCGTCGATCGGCCGAACAGCCGACTCACCGTCCGCTGGCAGCCCTGAGAAGAGGCGGGACCCGATGGCCTTCACCACATCGACAGATGCGGCACCCACGACGTTCGCTCTCGTCGCACCACGGTTTCCCCTCGTCCCCCGTGACCGGCCATCCTGCCCAGCCCTCGACGCCCGGATCTACCGGGGTGGATCACCCGCGGCGCCACCCGCGGCGCCACCCGGATGGCAGGTCCCGGGTCATCATCGCCGACGCCGAGATGCAGCGGCTACGCGAGCGCCGGCCCCCGGCTACTACACTCGCTGGGTGCCGATAACCGACGTTTCGCCAGCTGCTTCGCATCGAGTCGGACGGGACAAGAGCCAAGCGGGCACACCACGTCGGTGGAGGGGTAGGCTGTAGGTGTTGCTTGTTCTTCCGTGCGTGACCTACGCAGAGAACGGCACGACTGGACCACGGCACCGGCCGGGGTCTGGGGCGAGGCCGGTACGCGAAGGACGCTTACCGGGAGCGCGGCAAGGAGAAATAATCGTGGCGCAGGGTACCGTCAAGTGGTTCAACGCGGAGAAGGGCTTCGGATTCATCTCCGTCGACGGTGGCGGCCCGGACGTGTTCGTCCACTACTCCTCGATCGTGGCGGACGGCTACAAGTCCCTGGATGAGGGCCAGAGCGTCCAGTTCGAGATCGTGCAGGGCCAGAAGGGACCGCAGGCGGACAACGTCCAGCCCGTCTGAGGCCGTACCACCCCCAGCCTTACGCGTCGGCGCGCGGCTCCCGTGGGAGCCGCGCGCCGATGTTGCGTTGGCCGATGTTGTGTTGGCAGGCCGGTAGTCTCACCGCAGTAGTTGACCGACGCCGTCGGCGGGCACCGCTCGATCATGGGCCATGTGCACCTGACGAGCGACCAGATCAGCGCCCGGGCAACCGAACCACGGTGATGAAGAAGTCGTCGATGAACCGCACGTCGTCGACGAACCGGTCGAAATCGACCGCCTTCGTCACGTAGGCGTTGGCGTGCAGGTTGTAGCTGCGCAGGATGTCCTCGGCAGCGCCCGAGGTGGAGAGCACCACGACGGGGATGCGTCGCAGGTCGGTGTCGGCCTTGACCTCGGCCAGCACCTCGATGCCGCCCCGGCGCGGCAGGTTGAGGTCCAGCAGGATCAGGTCGGCCGCCGGGGCCTGTGTGAAGGGCTCCTCCCGGCGAAGGAACGCCATGGCTTGGATGCCGTCGTTCACGACATGCAGCCTGCCGTTGATCCGATCATCCGCGAACGCTTCGCGGGTCATGAGGACATCCCCCGGGTCGTCCTCAACCAGCAGTACGTCGAACGGGTCCGTACGGACACTCGCCGTCATCTGGATACCTCGAAGTAGAGGCCGCCATGGCATGGCAGCCGGACGAGAAGCGGGGGTAGGGGATGTAAAGCGGGGCCAGGGCGGACAGGACAATCAGCGCCTACGGCGCGGGACGGCCGCTCCTCGAGAGCGTGAGCGGGGCCGCGAGCAGGCGCGGGCGGAGTCCGTCCGGCCCGGAACGGTAACCGGACACCCCGGAATCGATGCACGGACTTTGGCGATGTCTGACGGTACGCCAATGGAAGTGGTCTGTCGCCCCCCTAACAGGGACAAGTCCGAGGACGAGCCGAGGCTCACCGTTTTCGGCCTCGCCGCGACCGCCCGGGCACCCACGACCCCACGACCGCCCGGCTACCCCGACCGCCCGGCTACCCCGACCGCCCGGGCACGAGGCCGAGCTTCGGCCGTTCCCGGCGTGGCGGTTCCCGGTCGTCCCCGGCGGGAAGGCAAGGGGTCATGAGCTCCGGCAGCCCGGTCCAAGACGAGATCCGCCCGCATGCCCGCGAACTGCGTCGGCTGATCCCGGACGTATACCGGGGGCTCGGCACCCTGGGCGACGCGGCTCTCCGTGACGGCGCCCTGGACAGCCGCACGAAGGAGCTGATCGCACTGGCGCTCGCCGTGAGCACCCAGTGCGACGGTTGCATCGAGGCACACGCTCACGGCGCCGTCCGGCAGGGTGCGACCTGCCAGGAGGCGGCCGAGGCCATCGGGGTGGCACTGCTGATGAACGGCGGACCGGCGTCGGTCTACGGCCCGCGCGCGTTCGCCGCCTTCAGGCGTTTCCGCGCCGAGCGGCACGAGGCGGGGGACGGTACGGCGCCGCTCGGGCACGTAACCCCGGCCTCGCCGGGACACGCTCCATCAACCGCCCAGGTTCAGCCCCCCGGCAACACCGACGTCTGAACCGGCGACAGAGGACCCGCCGCGCCGGCGGCCCAACGGACGGTGGTGCCCGCAGACCGTCGTCAAGACCGGCTGAGGACACGCCGGCGCGGGTGCCACCGCCCTCCGGCGGACGGGCCCGGACGGCCCGGCTACAGGCAAGGAAAATCTCATGGTTAAAAATATCCCTGGAGATTTCCTCGTCCCCCGTTTCGGGCCATCGAAATTCGTTGCCCTACGGACGAGTTGTTTACCTGTCCTTTACAGTTCCACCCACCCCGGCCGGCGGCATCCTGTTACGATTTTCCCGTGACCGCAGGCGAACGGGGAAGAAGGCTCCGATGACGTTTGTCGTCCTGTCGCCCTGCATTGATGTCAAGGACACCGCCTGCGTGGAGGAGTGCCCGGTCGACTGCATCTACGAGGGCAGCCGCAAGCTGTACATCAACCCGGACGAGTGCATCGACTGCGGAGCCTGCGCGTCGGTCTGTCCGGTCGACGCGATCAAGAGTACCCGGATCGTGCCGGCGAGCGAGGCCGAGTTCATCGCGGACGAGGCCCGGTTCTTCACCGACATCCTGCCTGGTCGGGATGCTCCGATCGGTAATCCGGGCGGCGCCGGCAAGATCGGCCCGATCGGAGCGGACACCGCTTTCGTCGCGTCCTACAGACGCTGACGAGACAAGCCGCCGGCGAAGGCTGACGCGGCCACGGCGTCAGCGAGACCGCCGGCCCACGGCCGGTGCTCAGGACCCACCCCGTCCGGGCACCGGCCCTCTACATTTCGGGGGCGAAACAGGGGCCGAGACCGAAGCAGAGTTGCGGGTTTCCCAACGGGTGATGTCGACCGGTCGTGCCGTCGACCAGATGACGCGCCGCGGAATGTCGATTGACGAGAAGGCGGCGTGACAAAAATCCCGGAAAACGGCATGCAGACGTCATCGCCAGGCGACCGGAGAACATGACGGAAACCACGTGGGGCCGGAACCGAAATCACTCCGGGCCGAGGCCGGGGCGGGCACCGTAACGGACCCCCTGAGGGGATCAGGCCAGCCCCGACAGGCCTGATCCCCCGCCCCCCGAGCATCCATCCGACGACCGTCCATCGGTCCGGTTCGCCTCAGCCGTAGGTCTCATCCCGGCCGTAGGTCACCCGGCTGCGACCTACCCGGCCACCGTCCAGGAGTCGGCGCCCTGGAGCAACGTCCGCAGATCGCCCAGGCCGCCGGGCCGGGCGGTCGCCAGCCGCTCCTGGAACAGCTGGTCGAACACGGGATGCGAGACCGACCGGTAGACGCCGATCGGCGGCTCCGGAAACTCCGCCTGCGCCAACTGGGCCAGGGCGTAGGCATAGGTCGAGTTCTCCACCGTCGGATCGTGCACCACGACGCGGGGGTCACCGCTGTGCCCGACCGCCAGCTCCCCGGTGGCCGGGTCGCGGATCACGGCGTACTGCTCGTCCACGCCGAAAACCACCGGCATACCGGGCGAGAGCCGGATCGGCCCCTGCTCGCCCTTCGCCCCGGCGGCGCCGGCATCGGCATCGGCATCGGACCGCTTCGGCTGACGGGGGATCGCGTTGAACGTGGGGCAGCCCTGCCGGATCTCCACCAGCGCCGCTCCCTGATGCGCCGCGGCGGCGGTGAGGGTGGCGGTGAGGTGGCGACGGTCCGAGTCGATCGTGCGGGCGACGAACGTCGCGCCGGCGCCGAGCGCGAGCGCAACCGGGTCGAACGGGTTGTCGAGCGACCCGTGGGGGCTCGACGGGCTGATCGTGCCGATCCTGGAGGTCGGCGAATGCTGACCCTTCGTCAAACCGTAGATCTGGTTGTTGAACAACATGATCTTGAGATTCACGTTGCGACGCAGCGCGTGAATAAGGTGGTTACCGCCGATCGACAGCGCGTCGCCGTCACCGGTTACGACCCACACCGCCAGGTCCGGCCGGTTGATCGAGACACCGGTCGCGAAGGACGGCGCCCGGCCGTGGATCGAGTGGATGCCGTAGGTGTCGAGGTAGTAGGGGAACCGCGAGGAGCACCCGATGCCGGACACGATCACGATGTTCTCGGGCGGGACGCCGAGGGCCGGCAGCAGACCCCGCATCGTCGAGAGGATGGCGTGGTCCCCGCAGCCGGGGCACCAGCGGACCTCGTTGCCGGTCATGTAGTCCTGCGCGGTCAGCGCCGGCCGTCCCGCCAAGTCACCCGACGGTTCTCCGGATCCACCATTCAGCGAGATCATCGTCCTGCCTCCCCGGCCGTGCCGAGCTTCGAACCAAGGTGTACGTTCAACCGGGCGCTCACGTCCCCGACCGGCTTCGAGGCCGCATCCGCCGACGGCTCCTCGTCGATGCCCTGGATGATCCGGCTGATGACGGAGGTAAGCTCGGCGACCCGGAACGGCATGCCGCGGGTCTGGTTGTAGCCGACGGTGTCGATCAGGCATTCCCGGCGCAGGAGTCCGGCGAGCTGCCCGAGGTTCATCTCGGGGACGAGCACGGTGTGGTACTCCGACAGCACCGAGGCCAGGTTCGCCGGCAGCGGGGCGAGATGGCGCAGGTGCGCCTGGGCGACCTTCATGCCGTCGCGCCGCACCTGGCGGCAGGCTTCACCGATCGGCCCCCACGTCGAGCCCCATCCGATCACCAGCACATCGGCGCCGGATCCGGGGGGCCCGCTGGGATCATCGACCTCCAGGAGCGGCACGTCGATGTTATCGATCTTGGACTGTCGGGTGCGGACCAGCAGGTCATGGTTGTCGGGGTCGTAGGAGACCGCACCGGTCAAGTCGGCCTTCTCCAGACCGCCGATGCGGTGCGTGAGCCCCGGGGTACCCGGGATCGCCAGCGGGCGGGCCAACGTGATCGGGTCCCGCACGTACGGCAGGAAGATCGGGTTACCGGCCTCGTCCACCCCGTTCGGGCCGGTGGCGAGATCGATCCCGATGGTGGGCAGCTCCGCCGTCTCGGGCACCCGCCACGGCTCGCTGCCGTTGGCGACGTAGGCGTCGGACAGCAGGATGACCGGGGTGCGGTAGGCCAGCGCGATCCGGGCTGCCTCCAGCGCGGCGTCGAAGCCGTCCGCGGGCGAACGCGCCGCGATCACCGGCAGCGGCGCCTCGCCGTGCCGGCCGTACAGGGCCTGGAGCAGGTCGGACTGCTCGGTCTTGGTCGGCAGACCGGTCGACGGCCCGCCGCGCTGCACGTTGACGACAACGAGCGGCAGCTCCATGATCACCGCAAGGCCGAGAGCCTCGGTCTTCAGGGCCATCCCGGGACCGGAGGTGACGGTCACGCCGAGCATCCCGGCGAAGGACGCGCCGATCGCGGAACCGATGGCGGCGATCTCGTCCTCGGCCTGGAAGGAGCGCACGTCGAAGGAGGCGAGCGCGCTCAGCTCGTGCAGAATGTCGGAGGCGGGAGTGATCGGGTAGGCGCCGAGGAACAGCGGCATCCCGGCCTGCTGCGCGGCGGCGACCAGGCCGTAGGCGATCGCCTTGTTGCCCTTCATGTGCCGGTAGGTGCCGGCGGGCAGCTTGGCCGGCTTCACCTCGTAGGAGAGCGCGAAGGCCTCGGTGGTGTCGCCGTAGATCCACCCGGCCCGCAGCGCGGCGATGTTCGCGGCCTGCACGTCCGGCTTCGCGGCGAACCGCTTCTGCAGGTAGGCGATCGTGTCCTCGATGGGCTGACTGAACATCCAGGACACCAGGCCGAGCGCGAACATGTTCTTCGTCCGGGCGGCGTCCTTGCGCTTCAGGTTGAACTCGGCGACGGCCGTGGCGGCGAGACCGGTGAGGTTGATCGCGTGCACGTGGTAGGCGTCCAGCGACCCGTTGGTCAGGGGATCGGCCTCGTAACCGGCCTTTTCCAGGCCCATCACCGTGAACGCGTCGGTGTCCACGATCAGGACCCCGCCGGGACGCAGCTCGGCGATGTTCGCCCTGAGCGCCGCGGGGTTCATGGCGACCAGAACGTCGGGCCGGTCGCCCGGGGTCCTGATGTCGTGGTCAGCGATGTGGAGTTGGTAGCTCGACACCCCGGCCACGGTTCCGGCTGGCGCCCGGATCTCCGCCGGGTAGTTCGGCAACGTTGCCACGTCGTTGCCGCCCGCGGCGGCCTGGGCGCCGAACCGGTCACCGGTGAGCTGCATCCCGTCGCCGGAGTCACCGGCAAAACGGATCACCACGTGTTCCAGTTGCGTGACCCCCGGATCTGGTCGTTCGGACAACTGTTCGGTTGGCATGGCGAAACCTCATCTCAACTTCTCAGCTACGCACGCCCGCGCCGGGCGAGCGGAACCGCGCGTGGCAACGCTGACAGCACGGAAGCGGGGTCAGGGAAGCGTGGGGGGAACGGGTCAGGGATAGGCGGATCGGGGGGCGGGCACCTCGGGCATGCGCAGGGCCCGCGAGAACACCCGGTCGGTGGGGATCTCCTGCGCCCGGAACTCGGTGGTGGGGCCGTCGAAAAGATCGTTCGACCGGTTCTGCTCCAGGGCACGCACGCGCAGCACCGCGCGAGCCACCGCGGCGGCGGCGGCGTGGATCTGGTCGACGCTGGTGAACCGGCCCACGCTGAACCGCAGGCTCTCCATGGCCGCCGTGGTCGACCGGCCCATCGCGGTGAGCACATGGGACGGCTCGGCGCCGCCCCCGTGACAGGCGGAGCCCGCGGACACCGCCACGTCCGGCAGACAGGCCTGGACGGCGTCGGCGTCGGCACCGACGAACCGCAGGTTGATGGTGTTCGGCAGCCGGCATTCGCGGCTCCCGCCGCGCTCACTCGGCCCGTTGAGCTCGACGGCATCGACGCCGAGCCACTCGACGAGCAGATCGTGCAGCAGCTCGGTCTGGGCCCGCTGCCGCGGGGCCTCGTCGTCCATCACCGCGGCGGCGATCCGCGCCGCGGCGCCGAAGCCGACCACCCCGGCGGTGTTGACCGTGCCGGCGCGCAGGCCCCGTTCCTGCCCACCGCCGTGGATCAGCGGTGCCAGCTGCGACCGGGCGTGTCGGCCGGCGATCAGCGCGCCGGTGCCCTTGGGCCCGTAGAGCTTGTGCGCGGACGCGAGGGCGAGGTCGATGCCGGCGTCCGCGACCGAGACCGGCATCCGGCCCAGTGTCTGGGTGATGTCGGCGAGGTAGAACGCCCCCGCCCCGTGGGCGAGCTCGGCGATGGGCCGCGGGTCGTTCAGCGTCCCGGTCTCGTTGTTCGCCGTCATCACCGCCACCAGGGCGACCTTCGAGACGGAGGCCCCGAGAACCCCCCCGTTCCCCGCGACGGCGGAACCGTCCCATACCGGTTGCAGCAGCGCGCGCAGATGATTGAGGTCGATCGTGCCGTCGGGATGAACCCGGATGGTCTGCACGATCGCCCCGTGCACCCGCGCCGCGGCCTCCGCCGCGGCGAGGACCGCCCGATGCTCGGTCGCTCCGACGAGTACGCGGCGGCAGGACGGCGGGGCGGTGGCCAGGACCCCGGCGATCGCCAGGTTGGCCGCCTCGGTCGCCCCGCTGGTGAAGATGACGTCACGCGGCTGGGCGCCGGCGAGGTTCGCCACGTCCCGCCGGGCTCCTTCGACGAGCCGGGCGACGGCCTGCCCCGCCGGGTGCGAGCTGGCCGGATTCGCGAAGTGGTCCCGCAGCAGCGGCAGCATCGCCCGGACAACCTCCGGGTCGACCGGGGTCGTCGCGTTGTGGTCAAGATAGATCACGGTGCGCCTCCAGAGCCGCAGTCCACGCAGGCGGGATCGCGCCGCGTCCGCGGCGTACGCAGGTCCGTGTCCCACAGGTCGAGGTGGATCAGCCGGCCGACCGCCGGCTCGGCGAATCCACCGGCGATCTTCAGCGCCTCGGTCGCCGCCAGGCAGCCCACCGTTCCGGCGACCGCGCCGAGCACCGGGAAACCGAGGGGCTCCCAGGACGGGTCCCCCTCCGGGAACACACACCGCAGGCAGGGCGAACCCGACCGGACCACCAGCAGATACGCCTCGGTGGCGTTCATCGCGGCGACGACCAGGGGGATCTGCGTCGCCAGGCACAGCCGGTTGAGCAGATACCGCTCGGGGAAGTTGTGCCGAGCGTCGACCACCACGTCCGCCTCGGCGATCAGACGGGGCAGGCTGGGATCGGTCAGATCCCGGTCCAGGGCGACGATCTCGACGTCCGGGTGGTGTGCGCGCAGGGTGTCGGCCGCGCACTCCACCCGGGCGTCGCCCACCCGGTCGGGCCGCATCAGGGTCTGCCGGTTGAGGTCCGGCTCCTCCAGAACGCCCGGATGGACCAGGATCAGCCGGCCGATGCCGGCGGCGGCCAGGTAGGTCGCCGCCGCTCCGCCGACCCCGCCCACCCCCGCCACCAGGACGGTCGCGCCGCTGAGCCGCCGCTGAGCGGACACTCCGAAGCCCGGAATACCCAACTGCCGCTCGTACCGTCGATTCGGGTCGAAGACGGACGGCGCCTGCCGACGGGATGGGTACGGTGCCGGCGGCCCGGCACAGATGGACCCCAGCAGACGCGGGTGGGAACGGAATCGGGCGGTGACCATCGGGCGCTCCCCGGGTTAGGCCGAACAGGTGATCAAGTAGTGCGTTGTCAGGACACCAGCGCGACCCGGCCGATCTCGGGCAGGGCCTCCTTCAACCGGCTCTCAATGACGCCGGTCAGGGTCGCGGTGGCGCTGGAGCACCCGCCGCAGGCTCCGGTAAGGCGCAGGTGCACCTCCGCCGTCCCGGGCTCGCCGTTGCCGGCGAGAGTCGCGACGACCTCGGCGTCCCCGCCGTCTCCCCGCAGGAAGGGCCGGATCTCCTCCATGATCTCCTCGACCTGCTCGCGCAGGCGGGCGTCCGCGGCGGTGCGCTCGGTGGAGTCCGAGGCACCGAAGGACGTCCCGCAGCCGCAGGAGCTGGTCGCGTTCGGGTTCTGGAAGGTGAACCCGGAGGAGGTCAGCGTCTCGGTGTAGTCCACGCGCAGCCCGCGCAGCAGGTGAACCATCGACGAGTGGACGACGACGTCAAAGCCGTCCTGGCCGATGACGACGTCCTCGGCCTCGGCACCGGGGACGAGCGCCAGGTTGTAGGTGAAGCCGGCGCAGCCACCGGGGTCGACGCCGATCCGCAGGCTGAACCCGCCCGTGCCGGGGGTCGAGGCGAGCAGGTGACGGACCTGCTTCACGGCCCGGTCGGTCAGTTCGACGGTGGGGGTGGTGGCGCTCATCGGACGGCAACCTCCGCTTCGGCACGATGTGCGACAAGGCGGGAGCCGACCTCGGCCACCGCCTTCTCGATCAGGTCGTAGAGCTCCACCGGTTCGATCCCGGCATTCTCGAGCGCCTCGCGCGGCCCGAGGCCGATCTTGCTGCACAACACCGCCGCGCAGTCGGACAGCATCGCGACCGTCTTGTCGAGCTTGGAGGCGTCCTCGTCGCAGTCCGACGGGCCGTTGCAGTAGCGGTCCACGTCGCGGGTCTGCACGAGCCGGGCCCAGCCCGGACCCCCCTCGTAGATCCAGAACTCGGTCGCGTGACCGAAGTGCTGGTTCACCACGCCGCTGCCCTTGGTCGCTACAGCGACGAGCACGACGTTCTCCGGGCGGGCGTTCCCCGGGCGGGCCCCGGCCGGGGTGCCCTCATCGGGGGATGCGCCCGGGCCAGAGGGAATGACCGCGCCGGTCGAGATGTTCAGCGCTCCCCGGGTGGCAGCCACCTCGGAGCGCCACCGTTCGATCTCGCTATGCGTCTGCCGGCGGCCTTCGAGGTCGTATTCGATCTCACGGCCACGGAACGCCTCGGGAGTGAACTCCTCACCCCGGTCCTCACCGAGCAGGCCGACGGCGTCGGCGCGGCACTGCCGGCAGTGCCGCATCATGTTCATCTCGGCGCCGTCGTCCTGCTCGCAGCGGTCCTGCAGCGCCTTGAGCTCCTGTGGGGTGGGGCCGCGCTGCCCGGTCAGGCCGAAGTGGGTGCCGTGCTCGGGCGCCGACACCAGCGGCATCACGTTGTGCAGGAAGGCGCCGAGCTCCTTGACCTTCCGGGAGACCTCGACGAGGTGGTCATCGTTGATCCCGGGGATCATCACCGAGTTGACCTTGCAGAGAATCTTCCGCTCGGTGAGCATCGCCAGGCCCTCGAGCTGACGCTCGGAGAGGATCCGGGACGCCTCCCGGCCGGTGTACCGCTTACCGCGGAAGGCGATCCACGGGTAGATCCGCTCCCCGACCTCGGGGTCGATCATGTTGATCGTGATGGTGACGTGGTCGACGTTCAGTTCGGCGATGCGGTCGACGTGGTCCGGCAGGGTCAGCCCGTTGGTAGACAGGCAGAGCTTGATGTCCGGGCAGTCCCGGGCCACCAGTTCCATCGTCCGGAAGGTCGGCTTCGGGTTCGCCAGCGGGTCGCCGGGGCCGGCGATCCCCAGCACGCTCATCTGCTTGATCTCGCTGGCCACCAGCTTGACCTTGGCGAGGGCGTCCTCGGGGGACAGCAGGGTGCTGGTGACGCCGGGACGGCTCTCGTTGGCGCAGTCGAACTTGCGGTTGCAGTAGTTGCACTGGATGTTGCAACCTGGGGCGACCGCCACGTGCATCCGGGCGTAGTACTGGTGGGCCTCGGCGCTGTAACAGGGATGATTGGCGATCTTCTCCGCGATCTCCGGGTCCCGCACCGGAGCGCTGGTGCCACAGCTGGACTTGCTCGCGCAGCCGGCGGCGGTGTCGGGCGCCGGCCCGGTGGCCTGCCGGGGCATCTCGCCTGCCGGGTCGGTGGGCAGCATCGGCAGGCTGACGGGGGTTGCCTTCACGACCGCCCTTCCTTCCCCCCGGCGGTCGCCGTGCCGGTGGCCGGAGCGGTCGCCGAGGAGGTCGCGGTGGTCGTCGCGGCGGGTGCGGCGGTACCGGCGGCGACAGCCGCGGCCTGCTGCCACTGCTCGGGGGAGACGAGCTCACGTTCCAGCGCGCCGACGATGCGGCCGTGGTCGAAAGCCACCGCGTACACGATGTGTTCCTGCAGGTAGAGGCCGACGTTGATGACCTGGCCACGGGTGCCGGCCTCGACGAGAACCTCACCGACGGCGATCGCCGGGTCCGGATACGTGCCGTCGTTACGCAATGCCTTGACGGCGACCACGATGTCGCCGACGTCGTAGGTGCTGTTCATCGGGTTCCACCCAGGTAGTCGGCGGACGCGGCGGCGTGGTGCGGCCAGGCGGACTGGGACGGCTCCACCGGGTCGGACGGCGCCGACGGCTGGGGCACCGTCGGGGTCAGCCGCTCGACGGTGATCGACGACGCGGGCACGAACGACGACTGCGGAGCGCGGTCCTGCAGCACCTTGAACAGGCGGTGGTCCAGGGCGGAGGCGGTGGTGAAGGCCTCATAGGAGCGGATGAGCGCGTCGCGATACTCCCGCAGCAGCTCCACCGGGTTCCCGGCCTCGGTCCGAGTGTCGTGCAGCTCGACCAGCTGGTTGGCGAAGTACCGGAGGATGTGCAGCCGGTTGACGGCCAGGACTCGCGGGTCGTAGTCGACGTCCAGCAGGATGAAGTACTCCTCGGCGGTGGAACAGCGGCGGAAGTCCGCCAGCTGGCCGGCGGCCATGCTCACGCTCATCGCGATGTCTCCTTCTTGAGCAGGCCCTCGAGGAGGGCGATCTCCGCATAGGCGTCGTAGGTGCGGCGGGCGGCGTCGAGCAGGCCCTCCCAGCCGATCGGGAGGTCCTCGGCGAGGTCGTGCAGGTCGAGCTTGAGCTGGGAGGCCCGGCTGCGAAGCTTGCGCAGCCGCAGCTCGGTGTCGGCCGGGGCGCCCCCTGCCGGGGTGTCGGCGGCTTGGGCGTCGGCGGCCGGGGTGTCGGCGGCTTGGGCGTCAGGAGTCATCGCGGGCCACCTCGTTCCATCGTTCGATCTGCTTGGTCGCGCCGGTCACCAGCGACTCGCCCCGGGCGGAGAGCTCGTCCATGGAGCCGAAGCCGAACCGCTGCACGTCCCGCAGCGCGTCGGAGAGGACGACGAGCCGCCCGGCACAAATGATCACGCGCCCGAACCCCTCGTGGCTGAGGTCGAGCACGGTGGTGGTGAACGCCCCGGTCGCCTTCTCGGTGGCCGCCGCGACCGCCTGGTAAAAGGAGCGCACCCGGCCCTCTACGGCGGCGTCGATGTCGCAGTTCACCGCGATCTCGCGGCGCTGCTCCCGCGTGACGATGAACGGGCGGAGCAGGTCCTCGTCGGAGAACCGTTCCAGTTGGCCGTAGGTGTCCCCGGCGCGCAGCTGGTCGACCAGGTCGCCGAGGAAACCGGTCTTCGCGGTCATGCCGCGTCCCCCTTGGGCTTCAGAGCCGTAGCACCGCCGCGGGTCCAGGTCGCCGCCGGCTGCGGCTCGTGGGACCGCAGCACCTTGCGCAGCCAGGGCGGAGGATTGCCGGCCAGCGTCGAGGTGTAGCGGCGGAGCAGCTCGGGGATGGCGGTGCCCTTGACCACCTTCACCGGGTGAACCCGGGCCTTCACCACCTTCGCCGCGGCCGTCCCGCCGATATCACTGATGTTGAGAATCGCGCAGTCCGAGACCGCGGCGAGCCTGGATTCGATCTTGTCCTGTTCGTCCGTCGGCGCCGCGTCGAGCGCGCGGGTCTCCAGGAACCTGGCCCCCTCGGGGCCGACCTCGTACACGTCGAACCGTTGGCACCACCCGAAATGCTGATCCACAGCGGTGCCGTCGCTGGTCGCGAAGGCGATCTTCAACACGGAGACTCCTGGAACAGGTTGTCGAGTTGATCGGATTCACCCGCGGAGCCGGGTTGGGTGGGGATCTCGGTCCGGTGGGCGGGCTGTCCATCCGCGCCGGACACGGAGAACCTCCGCCCGGAACGGCGGTGCACGTGCTCGTGATCGAGCAGACGATTCGCGGCGTCGATGAGCAGGCGCAGGCTTCCGGCGTACCCGGCGGTACCGGCCAGCGCCGCGCCGAGCCGATCGAAGATCGGGAAGCCGACGGGCAGGTGCGCGGCGCCAATCCGGTCGGCGACCTCGCGGGCGTGGCTGGAACCGAGGACGAGGTGCGCACCACCCGCCCGAGCCCGTTCGGCGAGGTCGGTCAGATCACCGACGACGACCTCGTCCCAGGGCGCGTCCGCGAGGACCGGCGCGGCGGTCGGGGACACCGCCGCCACGACCTCGGCCCCGACGTCGTGCAGCAGGGAACCGACGGCGACCAGGGTCTCCGGCTCCATTGCCAGCGCGACCCGGGCGCCACCGAGGACGAAGTGCGTGTCGAGCAGACCGTCGGCGAGCCGGGCCCGGGCCTGCCGGACCCGGGCCGGCGCGGACGCTCCGGTGAGTTCGATCAGCTCGGTGACCAAGGTGTCCATCTCCGTCAGCCCGCTGAGATGACGGTGGCGGAGGATCCGGGCGCCGGTCCGGGCTGCGAGCAGGTCACCGGCCGCCGCCGCGGTCGCACCCGCGACGAGCACGGCCCGCGACCGACCGAGCGCCCGCAGCCGCGCGAGCCCGGTGCCGCCGGTCGTCGTGGGCTGCCAGGCGGGGGCCAGGTGCCCGTCCACCGATCCGGACAGGTCGGGGACGAGTACCGGGTCGAGCCCGAACGCGCGAATCAACTCACCGAGCTCGTCGAGGTCGGCCGCCGTCAGGGACGGGCCGACCAGGACGGCGAGCTGGCGCGGGTCCAGAGCACCACCGTCCGCCGCCGCCACCCGTCGGGCGGCGGACCCCAGGGACCTGGCGGACCTGGTGGACCTGGCAGCCTCGGCGGACCCCAGGGACCTGGCGGACCTGGTGGACCTGGTGGACCTGGTGGACCTGGCAGCCTCGGCGGACCCGGCGGACCCGGGGGTAGTGAGATGCGTTACGGGAGCGCTGGCCGCGATGAAGGCGGTGCGCCCGGTAAAATATCTCGCTTCGGAAGGCTCCGTTTCGGAATGCTCTGCCGGCACCACCGCTCGGACCAGCGCCTCCAACGCGGCCGACCAGCCGTCGGACAGCCCCCCGATGAAGTCCGGGGTGGAGACCCCGACGATCAGCGGGGCCCTGCCGGGGGCGGAGCCGTTCGCGCCCGCCTCCGGCCCGCTCGAGTCGGTCTCGTTCCAGGCCGAGAGGTACTTGCGCAGCTGGCCGCCGACGTCCTCGCCGCTGACCTCGGTGACCCCCGTGGTGAGCAGGCCGATGATCTCCGGCCGCTGCTTCTTCCGGATGGCATCGAGCGTCTCCACCATCGCCTCACCACTGCCGAGGACCGCGGTCACCTCGGTGATCGCGGTGGTCTGCAGCGGGATCGGCTCGTTGAAATGCCGGGTGAGCAGGGCCTTGGCGAATGACGCGCACCCCTGCGCACCATGCATGATCGGCAGCGAGCCGGCGAGGCCCAGGAAGACCAGCGCACCCCCGAGCGGCTGGCTGTGCTTGAGCGGGTCGATCGTCGCCTGCCGCTCTCCGGTCACGATCTCGGCCATCAGCGGGCTCCGACCAGGTCCCAGGGAGCGGGCCGGCTGACCTGCTCCCAGACCGGGCTCGCGATCGCCAGGTCGAGGCGCCGGGCGAGCTCGACCATCCCGGTGTAGCCGGCGTAAGGGATATGCCGCTCCTGGTTGATATCGAGGAACGGCAGCCGGCCCTTCAGCGCGGTGTACTGGTTGCGGCCGCCGGCGACGAGGATGTCCGCCCCGGTCTGTTCGGCGACCCGCAGCAGCTCGCGCGGACTGCCCTCTTTGATCATTTTTGCGTCGCCGAGCAGCTCGCGGATCTTGTCCACGTCGCCGTCGGAGCTCTTGGTAATGCCGCTGCCGACCACCTCGATGCCGAGGTCCTGCAGCGCGGACACGATCGACCAGCTCTTGACCCCGCCGGTGTATAGCACCGCCTTACGCCCGGCGAGCCTGCGCCGGTACGGCTCAAGTGCGACGGCGACGGCCGCCTCCTCGACAGCGATGAGCTCCTCCGTGCGGCGGGAGAGCTCGTCGTCCTCGAGCAGGCGGGCGAAGCCGCGCAGGGTGTCGCCCATCGCCCGGGTGCCGTAGAAGCTGCCCTCGAACCACGGGATCCCGTAGCGTTCCTGCAGGCCACGGGCGAGTCCGAGCAGCGCGCGCGAGCAGACCACCATCGTCGCCCTGGCCCGATGGGCCGCGGCGACGTCACGGTAGCGGGCATCACCGCTGATGCACGCCTGCACCCGAAGGCCCAGCCGGGACAGCAGCGGCAGGACGTCCCACAACTCCCCGGCGATGTTGTACTCACCGATCAGGTTGACGTCCCGGTCGGTGGTGAGCTCCGGCTCAACGGTGCCGATCACGTGGTCGAGCAGGGCCTGGCCGGCGAGCCGGTTGCCGAGGTTCTTGCTGCCGACGAACCCGGGCGAGTGGATCGGGATCACCGGCACCCCGGACTCGGCGGCGGCAGCCGCGCACACCGCGTCGAGATCGTCTCCGATCATCGCGGTGACGCAGGTCGAATAGACGAAGACCGCTGGCGGCGAGTGCCGCTCGACGACCTCCAGGATGGTGTCGAACAGGCGCTGTTCCCCCCCGAGCACCACGTCGTTCTCGGCCATGTCGGTGGTGAAGCCGTGCCGGTAGAGCACCGGCCCGGACGACAGGCTGCCTCGGCCGTCCCACGAGTTGCCCGCGCAGCCGATCGGGCCGTGGACCACATGAGCGCAGTCGGCGATCGGGACGAGGGTGATCATGGCTCCGTCGAAGGCGCAGCCTCCGGAAGTGCCCCCGGGCTTGGGTTTGGGACAACCCGCCTTGCGGGCCTTGGTGCTCTTGGCGTTGTTGTGGTTACAGGCCGGTTCGGTGAACAGCGCGACGCGTTCTGTGGCTGCCATGGGCCATCCTCGGAAGGACGCGGTTCTACGGGCACGGTTCTTGAAAGAGGTGAGACGGGGGCGAGGGGTCGATCGATCCGGGAGGTGATCGATCGACCCCACGGCGGGGTGGTCGGCCGGTCGCAGGGAGCGCGGTGGGTGCGGCCGGCCGACCACGTTCAGATCCGGCCGGGAGCCGGACCGGCCACAGCTGTGCCCGGTCGGACGCTCAGCGGACGACGTCGAAGCTGTGGTCGGGGCTGGTGCGGTCCAACTCGTCGAGCACCGTGTTGACGAGCTGGGTGAGCAGGTGCAGACCGCCGGTGTAGCCGACGATCGGGAAGCGGTGCAGGTGGTGCCGGTCGAAGATCGGGAAACCGACCCGGACCAGCGGCACGTTCGCCTCCCGGGAGATGTACTTCAGGTACGAGCTCCCAATGAGCAGGTCGACCGGCTCGGTGAAGACCAGCGACCGCAGGTGCCAGAGGTCCTTGCCCGGCCAGACGGTCGCCGCCTCGCCGAACTTGCTAGTCGAGAGGACCTTCTCCAGCCTGGGCGCGAAGGAGTTGTCGGCGTTCGTGCTCAGCAGGTGGACCGGGATCATCCCGAGTTCGAGGGCGAAGCCGGTCATCGCGATGACGAGGTCAGGGTCACCCGCGATGGCGACCCGCTTGCCGTGCAGATAGGCATGCGAGTCGGTGAGCGCGTCCACCAGGCGGCCACGCTCGGCGGTGAGCTCGGCCGGGATCTCGACCTCCGCCAGGCGGGCCACCTCAGTCAGGAAGCGGTCGGTGTTCTTCACCCCGATAGGGGTCTCGAGCACCACCGTCTCCTGCTTCCACCCGTCCCGGACGAACTCCGTCGTCTTGCGGGTGGTGGTCTCCTGAAGCATCACGGTAGCGCGGCTGAACCGAGCCGTGGCGGCCTCGGCGAGCGGGGTACCACCTGGGTAGAGCTCGTACTCACCCGTCGCCGGCGAGTCCAGGGAGCTGCTGTGGTCGCCCAGGATCAGGGGGTCGACACCCATCAGCTCGAGGATGCGGCGGTACTCGCGGTGGTTGCCGACGTAGGTCTCGAAGCCGGGCACGATGTTCAGCCGGGGCTTCCCGGGGGACTCGACCTTGTCGGCGTCCGCTGTCCTGCTCAGGAGCTCCAGGATGCCCTTGAGCATGCTGTCGTAGCCGGTGAGGTGCGAGCCCACGAAGCTCGGCGTGTGCGCGTACGGCACCGGGTAGTCGGCGGAGATCGCGCCCTTGTCCCGCGCCGCGCCGATGTAGGCGAACAGGTCCTCCCCGATCACCTCGGCCATGCAGGTGGTGCTGACCGCGACCATCTTGGGCTTGTACAGGGTGGTCGCGTTCTCGAGCGCCTCGACCAGGTTGTTCAGCCCGCCGAAGACGGCGGCGTCTTCGGTCATCGACGAGGATGCCGCCGGGACGGGCTCCTTGAAGTGCCGGGCGAAGTGGCTGCGGAAGTAGGCGACGCAGCCCTGCGAGCCGTGCACCAGGGGCATGGTGCCCTCGAAGCCGAGGCCCGCCAGGACCGCGCCGAGCGGCTGGCACGCCTTGGCCGGGTTGACGGTCAGCGCCTCCCGGGCGAAGTTCTTCTCCCGGTACTCCCAGCCGCGGGTCCACTCCAGGACCCGGGCGACCTCGGCGGCGTCGCTGCCGTTCTCGAACTCGCGCTTGCCCTCGAACTGCTTCTGGTAGACCTCGTCCTTGAACAGCTCGCTGTGGTCGAGGACCCGCAGCGGGACGGAACTGTTTGTTTCCGGAGTCGTCGTCACCGGACATCCTCCCTTCTACCGTGGCTGATGACTGCCGGCTACCGCCGGCGGGGGCCGGACCGGCCGGTCAGAACACCTCTCCGGCCTTCGACCAGGGGGTCTCCATGAGGTCCCAGGTCGGGCTGTTGATCGCGATGTCCATGTCACGGGCGAAGACCGCGAAGCCGTCCACGCCGTGGTATGGCCCGGAGTAGTCCCAGGAGTGCATCTGGCGGAAGGGGACGCCCATCTTGTGGAAGACGTACTTCTCCTTGACGCCCGCGCCCATCAGGTCCGGCTTGAGCCGCTTGGCGAACTCCTCCAGCTCGAAGGCCGTCGGGTCGTCGTAGAGGACCACGCCCTCCGCGAGAGCGGGGTAAGTACGGGTGTAGTCGTCCTTGTGCGCGAACTCGTAGCCGGTGCCGACGACCTCCATGCCGAGGTCCTCGTAGGCACCGATGGTGTGCCGGGGCCGCAGTCCGCCGACCGCGAGCATGACCCGCTTGCCTTCCAGGCGCGGCCGGAAGGCGTTCGTGATCTCGTCGAACCGGACCTGGTAGCGGGCGATCGCAGCCTCGGTCTTCTGCTTGATCTCGTCGTCGAAGAAAGCCGCGATCTTCCGCATCGAATCGACGATCTTGGTAGGACCGAAGAAGTTGAACTCGGTCCACGGAGTGCCGTAGCGCTCCTCCATGGTCGTGCAGATGTAGTTCATCGACCGGTAGCAGTGGATCAAGTTCAGCTTCGACAGGTGCGTCGAGGCCATCTCGTTGATCGTGCCGTCACCGGACCACTGGGCGATGACCCGCAGGCCCATCTCCTCCAGGATCTTCCGGGAGGCCCAGGCGTCGCCGCCGATGTTGTAGTCGCCGATGAGCGCGACGTCATACGGCGTCTGCTTGAAGGTGTTCCCGCCGGTACCCAGCACGTGGTCGCGGACCGCGTCGTTGGCGATGTGGTGGCCGAGGGACTGGCTGACCCCGCGGAACCCCTCGCAGCGCACCGGGACGACCGGCAGCTCGAGCTTCTTCGAGGCCTTGCGGGAAACCGCCTCGATGTCATCGCCGATCAGACCGATCGGGCACTCGGACTGGACCGAGATCCCCTTGGCCAGCGGGAACAGCTCGACGATCTCGTCGCAGACCGTCTCCAGCTTCGGGTCACCGCCGAAGACGATGTCCTTCTCCTGGAAGTCGGTCGTGAACTGCATCGCGGCGAAGTTATTCACGCCCCAGGGGCCGCGGGCGTAGTTGCGCCGGGTGGCCCAGGAGTACTGGCCACAGCCGACCGGGCCGTGGCTGATGTTGACGATGTCCTTGACCGGGCCCCACACCACACCCTTGGAACCGGCGTAGGCGCAGCCGCGGATCGTCATGACCCCCGGGCGGGATTTGATGTTGGACTTGACCTCGCACTCCTTCGACCCATCGGGGTCGTTGGCCTTGAGGTGCTTGGCCCGGAACTTGGCCGTCTTCGCAGGGTAGTTAGACAGCACCTCGGCGATCATCGCCTCGGTCTCGGCCTTGATAGGTGCCGGCGTCGTCGTCATGGTCGGGACCTCATCCTCGACGGAGTCGGAGCAGGTGACAGGGTCAGGCGACAGCGGCGGCCTTGCCGATGATGCTCTCGTCCTCCTGCTCCATGATCCCGAACTCGATGAGGAGCTCCTCGAGCTCGTCCATGGTGATCGGCGTCGGGATGGTCTTCATGTCGTTGTCGACGATCTTCTTGGCGAGCTGCCGGTACTGGTCGGCCTGCTCGTTCTTCGGGTCGTACTCGATGACCGTCATCCGGCGCAGCTCGGCGTGCTGCACGACGTTGTTGCGCGGGATGAAGTGGATCATCTGGGTGTTGAGCCGGCGGGCGAGCTCAATGATCAGCTCGTCCTCGCGGTCGGTGTTGCGGCTGTTGCAGATGAGCCCGCCGAGCCGGACACCACCGGAGTGCGCGTACTTGAGGATGCCTCGGGCGATGTTGTTCGCCGCGTACATCGCCATCATCTCGCCGGAGGTGACGATGTAGATCTCCTGCGCCTTGCCCTGGCGGATCGGCATCGCGAACCCGCCGCAGACGACGTCACCGAGGACGTCGTAGGTGACGAAGTCGAGGTCCTCGTAGGCGCCGGCCTCCTCCAGGTAGCTGATGGAAGTGATGACACCGCGGCCGGCACAGCCCACACCGGGCTCCGGGCCACCGGACTCGACGCACTTGATGCCCCACTGGCCCTCTACCAGGACCTCGTCGAGCTCCAGGTCCTCGACCGAGCCCTTCTCGGCAGCCAGCTGGATGACGGAGGTCTGGGCCTTGGAATGCAGGATGAGCCGGGTCGAGTCGGCCTTGGGGTCGCAGCCGACGATCATGACCTTCTTGCCCATCTCGGCCATCGCCGCCATGGTGTTCTGCTGGGTGGTGGACTTGCCGATACCACCCTTGCCATAGAATGCGATCTGGCGCATGCGGTGTTCCTCCTCGGAACGGTTGCCCAGCGCAGGGGGCACCGGTGCCACGACCACGCCGATCGGGCAGGTCGGGCCGCGAGAGCCCCTGGGCTGGAGTCGTGCCGCCGGCCGGGTTTGGCCGGGACATCGGCACAACCGTTAGTTGTTGATCTACCCCGTTGCGTCTGTCAGCCGGGTCCGGGTCCTGCCGGACCCGGCCTAGGACGGCGGGGCCTCCACTCGGGGGGCCGGCACTTCGGCCCGCCCGAGAAGCTCCTGGAAGTCACGGCCGTGCAGGCCGCGCTTCGTCTGGGTCGCCGTGGTCCGGACCCGCTCAAGCAGCGGCTCGATCTCGCTGTCGTCGGCGGTGATGCCGTACTGGGCCAGCGCGTAACGCACCGAGGCCCGGCCACTATGCTTCCCGAACGCGAGCCGCCGTTGCCCGCCGACTTCGGCGGGGTCGAACGGCTCGTAGGTCGACGGGTGTCGCAGCACGCCGTGGACGTGGATCCCCGACTCGTGCGCGAACACCGACTCACCGACCACCGCCTTGCCTACCGGCAGCGGGCGGCAGGCGGCCCGGGCCACCATCCGCGCGAGCCTGCGGAACGAGGTGGTGTCCAAGTCCACCGGCACCTTCAACAGGTGCCGCAGGGCCATCGCCACCTCCTCGAGCGGGGCGTTGCCGGCCCGTTCCCCCAGACCCAGCACCGTGGTGCTAACCCAGGTGAATCCGGCCTGAACCGCGGCGAGGGTGTTTGCGGTCGCCAGACCGAAGTCGTCGTGGGCGTGGATCTCCCACTCCCCCGGGACCGCCTGGACCAGCCGGCCGAGCCGGGTGTAGGCGCTGACCGGGTCCAGCAGACCGACCGTGTCGGCCCAGCGGATCCGGGTGGCGCCCCACTCGCGCAGCTCGCCGGCCAGCTCGATGACGAAGTTGTCGTCCGCGCGGGAGGCGTCCTCCAGGCCGACGCTGAATCGCAGCCCGCGGTCGGCCGCGTCGAAGACGCAGTCGCGGATGCGGCGCCGCGCCCATCCCCGGTCCCGGCCCAGCTTGCTCTTCAGATGCAGGTCGGAGACGGGAATGGTGAGGTGCGCGGTGACAATTCCGCAGGACACCGCGGCATCGATGTCGCGGCGGTCGGCCCGGCACCACGCCACCACGCCGGCCTGGGGTTGCGTCGCGAGGATCTCCCGCAGGACATCCCGTTCGGCGGGTCCCATGGCAGGTATTCCGGCCTCGATCTGGTGTACGCCGATGGCGTCCAGAGCAGCGGCGATGGCAAGTTTCTCGGCTGCGGTGAATGCCACTCCAGGCGCCTGCTCGCCGTCGCGCAGGGTGGTGTCGCAAAACCTGACCGGCGCGGCCGGCTCGACCGTAGGCGCGGATGAGCTGGGAAAACGGGGACCGGGCACTGTCATCACCAGCCGTCGATCGAGAACAGAAGGCCATGGGATCGCCCCCGAACAGTGGTTCTTCGTTTGTCCGGTGGCGACACGAAGAACACTAGGAGCCGTTTATTTCAGCCCTGCAAGCCCCGGTAACTTCGGCGTTAACAGGTATTCCGTCGGGATGACTGGAAGCTTCTCCCGAAAGATACCTCGAAGGATATTCTCAAGGAAAAATCTTTAATTAAAATTTTCCTGGAAACTTTCCCCCGTGGCGCCGCCCACATAGCCCCGGGCGCGCCGCCGAAGTGGTCCGGAGCACACGGTACGCCAGGAAGATCGCCCGATTACGGGGATCCCCCAGCTCCGTCGGCGCGATGTAGATGACAGTAGCAAACGCCCCGTGCAGATGAGATGTTATCGGAACATTCGAACAAGAGTTTCAGCGAGGTACCTGCCATGTTACGTAGAGATGTCGGCGCTATCGATGCTGGTCACGGCGGATGAACAAGATGACTCACATTCATGTTGGCAGCTTCCCGACCGCCGCGCGATCCCGATCACCAGGATTAACTTTTCCGAAACCGACAAGGTCCGTCGTGAGTGGACCTCGCCCGAGGAGTCGGTTATCTTATGGATAACAGTTATTTTCCGCCGGGCGACGCCGGGCGACGCCGACCTGGCAGCACGCAGTGCTTTCCTATGGAGAGCGGAAGGAGCTGGGCGTGTCGGTTCGCGCATACGTGGAGTACTTGGGTTGCCAGTCGGGATGGTAGAGATGACGGACACGCAGATGGTCGGCGTGCCGTCCGACCCGCCGGGAACGTGGGAGGACCTGCGTGCGACCGTAGTAGGCAACAACGGTGTCTTCCGGATCAACATGGGGACACTGCGGGAGATCGGCGGCTATGGCCGATTGGGTACCAACGTGCGGCAGATCCTGAGCCGGAACCTCGCCGGCATCGGTCTCGGGCACCTGCCCACGGAACTACCGTCCTACCAGGACAAAGAGGTTCTGCTCTTCCAGTTCGGCACACCGGCGGCAGAGATCGTCGAGGCGGTCCGGGAGGGCGCCTCCGACGGAGCTGAATCCGCGCTGGTCAGGCTGAACTCCTCGCAGGACATCGCGAAGGTGCGCGACGCCTCACTCAAGGCTGTCGAGCTCCTCTCGATTCTGAACGACCGCTGCCGGGACTGCATGCGCCCGCTGCATTAAGCGACCGGTGGCCGTCACCTCCGTCGCCGGCCTGACGGTCGGCGACGGAGGTGTCTGGTCGTGGCTGCCGGAGGCGGTGGACCGCCAGGTCAACCGGGGGAAATCCGGCAGCTTCGTGTTCGTCACGCCTATGTTTGATCATGGCCGCGAACCACGGCGTGGGAACGACGGCGACAAAGCGTCATCGTGGCGACGGCGCTGTCCCGCTCCGCCCACGCCATCGCCCAGTGGAAGTGGCCATATCGTGGCTGACCGTCATGGTTGGCGGCACGGACCGGGACGGCGGGCGGCGTTTTCCAACGCCACCCGCCGTCTTCGGCATTGAACTCGCCGTTGAGCTTGGCGTTGAACGCCATGAGACAATGCACCGTCGATCGAATCCCGCATCGCCGGGACGGCCCCCGCATTCGCGGAGCGCACTTGCATTTGCCGGAACGCACCTGCGCTGTCGGCCTGCCCCCGTATTTACCCGGCGCCCCGCATTGTTGTTGAGCACTCGCATTCGCCGGACGCCGCTGCACTCGCATTCGCCGGACGCCGCTGCACTTGCATTGAGCGCCCGGAACAGACGTGGATGCCTTCGGTGGCCGCCCGGTCCGGCGTCCCGTATCCGTGGCGTCAGGGGTGGAGTCAGGCCGCGGTGCCGGTTGTTCCGGCCGGCCCCGTCGACGGAGGCAGGCGGGCGGGATTCGACGCCGGCAATCCGGTGGTTCGACTGTTATCGATGACCACTACCGGGAACTGTACGGCCAGCAGCTCACCGGTATCGGCGTCGACTCACTGCCGGTGGACTGGCAGCGCGAGCAGCTTGAGTGGTTCGCCGCCGACGTCGCCCCCCGAACTGCGTCGCCCCCCGAACTGCGTCGGGCGTATCCGAGCACCCGCTGGGAGCCGCAGGATTCGGCCCAGACCGCGTCACAGGCTTCGACGTAGGCCGCGTCACGGGCCTCGTCACGGGCTTCGACGTAGGCCCCGTCACGGGCCCCGTCACGGGCTTCGACGCAGGTCCCGTCACGGGCCCCGTCACGGGCTTCGACGCAGGTCCCGGTTGGCTGACCCCGATCAGCCGAGAGATGTCGGCCGCCGCGGATCGCCGGCCGAGAGCCGACGACTGCTGACGGGGGTCCGCGGCACCACCCACAGGAACGCTCCGAACCCCGGATCGATGGTCGCGCGACGCAACGCCGCCAACACCACGCGTACGTGAAAGGCTCCGCAGGAAACCGAGAAGCCTTTTTCCATACCGCAACCATGCCCCCAACCGACCAAGCGCCGCGACCGGCGCAGGCGTGCCGCTATAGCAAGTGATGAGTGAGCGCGCACTTGCGCTAACTCCAGCCGGCAGCCGAGCTAGCAGGCGGGCGCTAACTGTTGAAAGCGTATCAGCTAGCACGGCAATCACCGCTCGACCACTTCTCGTCCGGCTTATCGAAGGTCAGTCCGTCTCGTCGGACCGGTCCAGTGATACCACCGCCGCGCGACGAGCGGATCGGGCGACCGCGCCGCACCGATCACAATGCACAGCCAGCCGCACATCCAGACATCCGGCCGACCATGAACGCGGTGCCGAGGAGGAACGGTCCCCTCAACGTCGTTGACCGACGCCCGTTCCGGAGCACTCCAGCGGCGGTTCCAGCGCGAGGGATGCGCACCCCTACGAGGTAGTCCGACACCGGAAGCGGGGGTACCCCTTCTGGCCCCCTCATCGGGAGGTAGGCCATGGCCCGGAACATTCTCGGCTTCCCTGAACACCGTTCCCCGCAGGCGTGTCGGGAATACGGATGACGGGGACAGCCGGGTACAGCGAAAACAGCCCTACGAGGCCCTCCGCAAGCCCCCTACGGGGTTAGTCCGGAGGTTGGCTCGGGGGTTAGTCTGGGGGTAGTCCGGCCTAGGCGCCGGTTCCACCGTCGGCAGCCGTTGCCATCGGCCGCCGGCCATCGGCCATCGTGATTCTCCGCGGCTCGGCTACCCGGTCGGCTACCCGGGGCAGCCGCTCGGACGGTCCGCCGAGAGTTGCCGTTGTTTAATGTTGTGCGCTTTCGTTGCTTCAGCACGATTGCCCGATGTCATACGACGATGATCTGTTGTTGCGGGGGTGGACGCCAGTCGGATGATCGGCGGGGCTGCCGCCGAGGGAGGCCGGGATTTCTTTGGGTCGCAGACGTGGGTGGATCAGGCGCGGGTGACCTGGCGCCCATGCTGGCGGCGAGGTAGGTGTGTTGTCTGACATGACAGTGGGTAACAGTAGAGCTTCTGGCGACATTTCCTGCCTATCCGTTGTGTCAAGGCAGTGTTCTGTCGGTGCGGGGCGCCTGCGTGCGGGAGGCCGGACTCTCGGGGTCGGTGGTCGACATCGACCTGTTCGGGGTAGGCGAACCGGTGGCACCGCACTGCCCGCTCCCCCCGACGCGGGCGGTGCGACCCGCACGGACCGATCAGGCGCGACCGCCTGTCGGACATCACTCGTCCGCAGGACCCTTCCGCACGACTGTTCCGCACGACTCTTCTGCAGGTGAGGCATGTACGCGGCACGGACGGACGGGTAGGAGTTGACTGACGGCACCTGGCGGCACCCGAGAGGACAAGGTGGACCGATGAGCCTGAGCATCCGCAACCGACTGACCGGAACCGTCACCGACATCACCGAAGGTGCGGTGATGAGCACCGTGACCGTCGATCTTTCCGGCGGGCAGACCGTCACCGCCGCGGTGACCCTTGATGCGATCAAGGATCTCGGCCTCTCGGTGGGGGCCACCGTCGAGATTCTGATCAAGTCCACCGAGGTGGCGCTGGCCACGGGCGGCGTGGACGGTCTGAGCATCCGTAACCGGCTGCGCGGCACGGTATCCAGCCTGGAGACCGGCGGTGCCATGGCCGTCGTGCACATCGCCCTCGACGGTGGCGGCGTGCTCACCGCGGCGATCACCCTGGCCGCCGCGACCGACCTCGCTCTGGCCGCGGGTTCCTCGGTGACTGCCCTGGTCAAGTCGACGGAGGTGGCCCTCGCGACAGCCTGACGGGGCCGGCTGCGCGCTTAACCGCGGAGTCGAGCCGGGTCTTGGTCCCGGGGCACGTTCGAACAGGGGAGAGACGCTGTGCGGGCGACCTTCGTGGTGGGACGGATCGCTGGAGTCCGGATCGGGGTCCACTGGAGCGTGCTGCTCATCTTCGGCATCATCGCGTTCGGCCTCGCGCAGGGCCGCCTCCCACAGGCCTACCCGGGCCATGCCCTGGTGGTGTACTGGGTGGCGGCTCTTGCCGCCGCAGTGGTTTTCTTCGCCTCGCTGCTCGCCCACGAGGTGGCGCACGCCGTGGTGGCCCAGCGCAACGGGGTGGCCGTGGACGACATCGTGTTGTGGCTGCTGGGCGGGGTGGCCCGGCTGAAGTCGGAGGCGTCGAGCCCGGCAGCGGAGCTGCGGATCGCTGGTGTCGGCCCACTCGTCAGCCTCTTGCTGGGCGGGCTCTTCGTGCTGGGCGCCTGGCTGCTCGCCCTGGCGTCCGCGCCCGAACTCCTGATCGAGGTGGTGGCCTGGCTGGCGGGCATCAACCTGCTGCTCGCCGTCTTCAACGCCTTTCCCGCCGCTCCGCTCGACGGTGGGCGGCTGCTGCGCGCCTTCCTGTGGTGGCGTACGGGAGATCGGCTGCGGGCGACCGCCGGGGCCACCGCGGCCGGACGCGTCCTCGGCTGGCTGCTCGTCGTTCTGGGACTCCTCGTGTTCATGAGAGGCGGCGGATTCGGCTGGCTCTGGCTGGCCCTGATCGGCTCGTTCCTCATCGCGGCCGCCACCGCCGAGGGACGGCAGGCGCAGTTGCGCGGTGTGCTCGCCGGCGTCCCGGTACATGACGCCATGACGACGAAACCGCTCACGGTGCCCGCGGCCCTGACCGTCGCGGACCTGCTGGCCGGCCCGCTGTACCGGTACCGGCACTCGGCGTTCCCGGTGACCGGCGAGAACGGAGCCCCGGTCGGGCTGGTGACCCTGGACGGCGCCAAGCAGGTGCCGCCGGAGAAGAGCGGCACGGTAACGGTAAGCGAGGTGATGGTGCCACTGTCGCGGACCACCATCGCGGGTCCCGACGACCCGCTGGCGGATCTGCTGCCGCGCATGGAGCCCGGCGCCGAGCACCGCGTCCTGGTGATGGATCAAGGCAGACTCGTCGGGATCCTGTCCCTGTCGGACATCAGCCGCACGGTGACGTGGCTGATGAACGCCGCCCCCGGGCCGCGCGAAGTCCCGTGACCGAACCCCACCGCCAACGCGGGCCTTCGGCTACCGCGGTTGGCGGCGGTCAGCGGAGATCGTGGGGTTCCCTGGCGGCATCGTCAGGTTCCCTGGCGGCATAGATCGCTGTTTCGGCGCGGATGGCGGCGGCCACGTTTCGGGCCGCCGCCGCGACCTCGGGGTCAAGTCCGAGGCCTGCGGAGAAGGTATGGCCGCAGATTGCGTAGATGACGAGATGCCGGGGAAGCCAGCCGAGTGTTCGGCTGATCTCGATGGTGTCCGCGAGGCCGAGCGCGTGGGTCGATGGCCCGACGAGATCCGCCGGTAGTGTGCGCTCGTTGGCCGGTATGCGGTGCACAGTTCCGGGCGGGGCCGCGGAATGGGCGGCGTCGATGATCCAGACGGCGTCGGCCCCTTCCCAGGCGGCGAACAGCCCTGTCGGCTCGCCGGCGCCTTCGAGTACGTCGACGCCGGCTGGGAGCGTGCAGCGTAGCTGCCGCGCGACTGCCAGGCCGACGGCGTCGTCGTGTCGGTAGGGATTGCCGATCCCGATGACGGTCAGCCGTGTTCGATGTGGAGAGTCAGGAAGTGGGTCGCACATGAGATGCAGGGGTCGTAGTTGCGGATGGCCCGTTCGCAGCGCAGGGCGAGTTCGGGCTCCGACAGGTTCATGAAGCGTTCCACCACACCGCGCAGGTCTTCTTCGATCGGACGTTGGTTCTGGGCGGTTGGTGGCACGATCTTTGCGTCGAGGATGGTGCCGTTGTGGTCGATCGTGTAGCGGTGGTAGAGCAGGCCGCGGGGTGCCTCCGTGACCCCGTATCCGGTTCCCGCCCGGGGCGGGGCCTCCAGCGCGGAGGGGTCGGGCTCGGTGTAGTCCGCGATGATCCGCAGCGCCTCGTCGGCGGCGTGGACCATCTCGATGCAGCGCACGATGATGCTGCGGTAGGGGTTGCGCTCCGGTGGGCGCAGGCCGATCTCGGCGGCGGTCTCGCGGGCGGCGGGCGCCAGCCGCTCCGCGCCCAGCGCGAAGCGAGCCAGCGGTCCGGTGAGGTAGGAGCCGCCCGCGGCCAGGGTCGAGTGCAGGGCGTTCGACCAGGGCACCTGTTCTTCGGTGAAGTGCCGGTCGTAGTCGGCCGGGGCGATGTCGAGGCCAGCGGTGGAGGCGATCCGGCCGCGCTCAACGGGGTATTCGCCAGGTTGGTGGAGCGCGACGAAGGTCTGGTGGAGTTCGTCTTCGGGGAAGTCCAGGGCGGCGGTGAATCGGGCCGTGTCCCGGGCGATGTCTCGCGCCTGTTCCAGTTGCCCGACAAGCTCGGTCAGGTCACGCCGGCGTGGTGCCCGGTACCAGCCGCCGACCCGCGCGTTGACGGGGTGGATCGCGCGGCCGCCGATGACCGTCATGAGCGTGTTGCCGGCCTTCTTCAGCGTGAGTCCCAGCTTGACCAGGGCGGGCTGGTCCTGGGCAAGATGCAGTGCGCTGTCGTAGCCGAGGAAGTCCGGTAGGTGCAGCAGGAAGACGTGTAGTGCGTGACTCTCGATCCATTCACCGCAGTAGATGAGCCGCCGTAGGGCGGCGGGTGGGCCGGTGACCGTGACGTCGCAGATTTGTTCGATGGCCGCCAGCGCGCTCATCTGGTAGGCGACCGGGCAGATGCCGCAGATCCGGGCGGTGATGTCGGGTGGCTCGGTGTAGGCCCGGCCGCGGAGGAACGCCTCAAAGAAGCGCGGCGGTTCGAAGATCTTCAGGTGGGCCTCGTCCACCCGCCCGTCGGTGATCTTGATTAGCAGCCTTCCTTCGCCCTCGACCCTGGTGAGTGGGGGAGGTGCGATGGTCCTAGTCGCGCGCATCGGTCTCACCGCTTCCCGAACCCTCGCCGGGGGCGTCGCGGAATGCCGGCGCGGCGGTGTTGAACGTCCGGAACACTCGGTCGACGTTGTCCTCGTTCATCCCGAGGACCCGTAGCTGGCGGATCAACGCGGGGGTGTTGGGGCTCTCCATCGGGCCGAAACAGCCGTAACAGCCGCGGTGATAGGCCGGGCAGATCGCACCGCATCCGGCATGCGTGACGGGGCCGAGGCACGGCGTGCCGTGCGCGACCATCACGCACACCGTCCCCCGCCGTTTGCATTCGGTGCAGACGGCGGACGAGGAGATGTTCGGGCGTCGGCGAGCGAGGAACGCGCTGATGACTTCGAGGAGCTGGCGAGGGTTGATCGGGCAGCCCTGGAGTTCGAAGTCCACCCGGACGTGCGTGGAGATCGGGGTGGAGGTCGCCAACGTCGAGACGTACGCCGGGGTGGCGTAGACGGCCGCGAGGAAGTCACCGACGTCGGCGAAGTTGCGGAGCGCCTGGATGCCGCCGGCGGTCGCGCAGGCGCCGATTGTGACCAGACGCCGGGACGCGGCCCGGACCTGGTGGATGCGTTCCACGTCCTGTTCGGTGGTGACCGAGCCCTCGACGAGGGAGAGGTCGTAGGGACCGTCGACGGTCGCGCTGGATGCCTCCAGGAAGTAGGAGACGTCGATCTCGCCGGCGAGCGAGAGCAGCTCATCTTCGCAGTCGAGCAGGGTGAGCTGGCAGCCGTCGCAGGAGGCGAACTTCCAGACGGCGAGCCGGGGCCTGGCTGGGCTGGTCGGCGTCGGCGTCGGCGTAGACATCGGCATCGGCATCACAGCTCCCGGACGGCGAGCAACGGTTCCAGGCGGTCGTAGCCGCAGACCGGTCCGTCCAGACAGAGCATCAGCGGGCCGAGCTGGCAGCGGCCGCAGTGACCGAGGCCGCAGTGCATGTTGCGTTCCATGGACAGGTGGATGCGGTCGGCGAGTACGCCGGCGTCGACCAGGGCCCGTGCGGTCAGCCGCATCATGATCTCGGGTCCGCAGGTGAACGCGACGGTTCTGGCCGGATCGAAACGCACGTGCGGGAGGAGGGTGGTGACGACGCCGACCCGGCCGTCCCATCCGGGCCGCGCACCGTCGACGGTCACCAGGGCTTGGAGGTCGGTGCGGTCCTGCCAACCGGCCAGCTCCCGGCGGTAGAGGATGTCCGCGGGTGTACGGGTGCCGACGAGCACGACCACGTTGCCGTAGTCGGCGCGCCGTCGCAGGATCTGCCGGACGACCGGCCGCAGCGGCGCCAGCCCGAGCCCGCCCGCGACCACGACGACGTCCAGCCCGGCTGCGGCGCCTACCGGCCAGCCTCGCCCGAACGGGCCACGCACCCCGAGGACGTCGCCCGGGCGGGACGCGCAGATCGCTTCCGTCACCGCGCCGACCGCTCGGACGGTGTGCACAAGCGGGCTGTCGGTACCAGCCGCCACGGAGTCGTCGCCCGCCACGGAGTCGTCGCCCGCCACGGAGTCGTCGCCCGCCACGGAGTCGTCGCCCGCCACGGAGTCGTCGCCCATCGCCGGGTCGCAGCCCGTCACGGACAGGGGGACCTCGCCGACGCCGAAAGCGTAGACCATGGTGAACTGGCCGGGTGCGGCGATGATCGGAGCGTTGGAGAGCGGCGCGAGTTCCAGGGTCCACGTGTCACCCGTCTCCTGGTGGCGGCGGGTCACCCGGAACGGCCGAGGGGTCATCTCCCCGGCCGCGCCGTCAGCCCTGGCCCGGGTTTGCGTAGACATCGAGCAGCCGCAACCGGGTGGCCTGCAAGCGCTCGATGAGCACCTGCGCAAGGTGGGACAGCACGTCGTAGCCCAGCGCCGGGTCCTGGGAGAACTTCCCGCGTAGGCAGGCACCGTCGATGGCGGTGGCGCGGACCAGCGAGAGGGCACGGGCGTCGAAATGGAGCCGGTACGGCGGGAACAGCCAGGACCAGCCCACCACATTGCCGGCTCCGACGGTCTCGATGGGGACCAGACCCCGGGTCGGGACGAAGGTTTCGATCGCGACCGTGCCGTGCCGGATGACGTAGAGGGTGTCGGCCGGGTCGCCTTCCCGCAGGAGTACGTCGCCCGGGCGGAAGATGGCGTGCCGGGCACACCCGGCGAGGAGGGCGAGGTGGTCCGGGTGCATACCGGCGAAGACGCCGACCTCGCCGAGCGGTGCCTCAACCAACGTCATCGCCGGCCGCGGAGTTCGCTCGAATGGCGGTCAGTTCCTCGGTGACGTCGATGCCGACGGGACACCAGGTGATGCACCGTCCGCAGCCGACGCATCCGGACGTTCCGAACTGGTCGTGCCAGGTGCCGAACTTGTGGGTCAACCACTGGCGGTAGCGGGAGCGTCCGGAGGCACGGACGTTGCCGCCGTGGAGGTAGGAGTGGTCCAGCGAGAAGCAGGACTCCCAGCTGCGCCAGCGCTCCGCCTCACTTCCGGTGAGGTCGCTGACGTCCTCCACCGAGGTGCAGAAGCAGGTTGGGCACACCATCGTGCAGTTGCCGCAGCTCAGGCACCGCTGCGCCACCTCGTCCCACCGTGGATGTTCGAGGTTGTCCGCGAGCAGGTCACGCAGGTCGGCCGCGTCGACGGTGCGTCCCATCCGGTCGGCCGCCCCATCCACGGCCGCCTGGGCCGCGCTCCGGTCGGCGGCTTCGCCCGGGCGCCCCGCCAGCTCGCCCAGTATCTCGACACCCCGAGGGGTGCCCGCCTCGACGAGCAGCCGGTGGTCACCGGCCAGGACTTCGCTGAGGACCAAGTCGTAGCCCTCCCGCACCGCCGGGCCCGTGTTCATCGACACGCAGAAGCAGGTCCCACCCGGCTCGTGGCAGTTCACCGCGACGATGAACACATCGCTGCGGCGAGCAGCGTAGTCGCGGTCGGCGTGGCGCCCCCCGAGCAGGATCCGGTCCTGGGTCGCGATGGCCTGCAGCTCACAGGAACGGACGTCGAGGAATGCCACCGCTGCCCGCGGTAGCGGTTCCTCCGCCACCTCGAAGCCGCCGTCCCCGAAGCCGCCGTCCCCGAAGCCGCCATCGCCGAAGCCGCCATCGCCGTCGCGGCGGGTCGTCAGCAGGCGCAGCCGGGGCGGCAGCAGGTTCTGCTTCCACGAATGCGGCCCCACCGCGTAACCGAACAGCGCCGCGTCGCGACGACGCTCGAGCCGGTAACGACCCGCCTCCTGGACATCGGTCCACCCCACCGGGAGCTGCGCCGCGCTACTGATCTTGTCGTACACGATCGCGCCATCCCGCACCGTCGGGCCGACGACCTGATACCCGCGTGCACGCAGCACGTCAACGAGCGTCCCGAGCACCGCCGGCTCGACGACGAGCTCGGCCACACCTGCGTCCGTCACCTCACCCTCCACTCCCCGGACAGCGGTAACCTTCTGTGGCGAGTTCCATACCCCTGGGTGCCGTCGGGGAACATGCGCTTCAGGTGGGGATCCCCGCCCTGGTAGCGATGGACGCCGCGGACGGCCCGACCGCGATCCGCGCCGCCGGCGGCGGGTTGTCGACCGAGGCTTGCGGGACCGGGTCTTGCGGGGATGTGCCCGTCGTCCTGGCGCCGCGGCGGCTGGAGCCGAAGACTGGACGGCATGAAGTCGTCGGCTGATCCCTGGGATAGGCCGGTACGGGTCGTAGGTGCCGCCGGTGGGGTGCTGTGGCGGCCCACGCGGGACGGGCGGCAGATCGCGGTCGTGCACCGGCCACGGTACGACGACTGGTCCCTGCCCAAGGGCAAGCTGCGTCGGCGGGAACATCCGTTGCTCGGTGCGTTGCGGGAGGTCGAGGAGGAGACTGGTTACCGGGCCTGGCTCGGGCCCCCGCTCGGCGAGTACCGCTACCTGACGGACGGCGGCAGGACGGTGAAGACGGTCCGGTACTGGGCGATGCAGGCCCGTTCCGGCACGTTCGTCCCCACCCGGGAGGTGGACAGGCTTGCCTGGCTGGCGAAGGGGGATGCGGCGCGCCGGGTCAGCTACGACACCGACCGCCACGTCCTCGCCGAGTTTGGTCGGCTGCCGGCGCCGACGGCCGCACTCGTCGTCATCCGCCACGCTCGGGCCGCCCACCATCGGCGCTGGGACGGGCCTGACCGGCTACGCCCGCTCGATGAGCGCGGCCGGGCCCAGGCGAACGCACTGGTGCCGCTGCTGACCAGCCTGGGGATTCGCCTGTTGATCAGCGCCGACCTGCCCTGCTGCACCGCCACGCTCGCCCCGTACGCGCGCGCGGCCGGGCTCGCCGTCGAACCGGAGCCGGCGCTGGCGGACACCGGCTATCCCGGATCGGAGGCGAGGGTGGTCGCTACCTTGATGGGGCTCGCGGCGTCCGGGACTCCGACGGCGATCTGTAGCCAGCGCACCATCGTTGCCGACCTGATCCGACGGCTCCTGGACGGCTGGTGCTGGCCGGTCCCGGACCAGCTCGGGGTACGGGAGGGCGGCTTCTGGCTGCTGCACTGCCCTCCCGGCAGGCTGGTCGCAGCGGAACGTCACGATCCCGTAGCATGATTAGCCTGACGGTGCGTGTTTGTCACGCATGCAGGGTTGAACCCGTCGTCCTTTTCAGCCGGTGCCGCTGCGGGCCTCCTCGGGAGGGTGGCGGACCTCGGCGTCCGGTCCCGGGTAGACGAAGCTGACGTGCCCGGTGTCGGACCAGCGGACGGTGAACGGTGGGTCGCCGGCAGGCGAGCGCACCTCAAGGATCTCCCCAAGGCGGTCCGGTTGCGTGACGGTGGGACGGTGGACAACCAGGGTGTCGCCGGGATGGGCGCGCATCGCCCTACGCCGGGGCGGCAGTTCGAGCGCCAGCTCGACGGGCTCCTCGCCGGTGGTAGCCAGCGGTGGGGCCTCGCGGTGGGGGGCAAAGACCTCATCGGCGAGCGGGTGTACCAGCTCGGCCATCTCGTGCTCGGTGCGGATGAGCAGATCGTCGACGGACAGCAGGCCGACGAGCCGGCGGCCGTCGACGACCGGGAGCCGGCGGATCGCGTGGTCACGGAAGATTTCGTAGGCCCGTTCGAGGTCAACGCCGGACGGTACGGTGATGACCTCGGTGGTCATGAGGGCGTCGATCCGGCTGTCCGTCGGGATACCGCGGGCAACGCCGCGTAGCACGATGTCGCGGTCGGTGACGATCCCGACCAGGCGGTCGTTCTCCATGACGAGGAGCGCGCCCACGCCCTGCCGTTCCATCTGCGCCGCCGCGTCCCGAACCGTGGTGGACCGCTCCACGGTGACCGGCAGCCGGACGATCGTGCTACGAATGTCGGCCATGCTTACCCCTCCAGGAAGGTGCTCGCCCCCGGGCAGTGACCCCTGGCCCCAGCCCCGCGCCGGCCGAGCAGCCCCGCCGCGGACGTCCGCGCCTGCGACCTGGGCAGACCCAACAGATCGGACCAGTTCCGCCGAGGGCGCTGGCGTTCCATGCTCGCCATCTGGTTGTTCCGTCCTGGCGGCAGGCAGCTGCCCGGCCCAGCCTGCGCCACACACGCCCGCCTGCCGGACGCCGCCGGCCCGTTGTAGACGGGCCCAGATGCCACCGGATGAGCGTCGCCAGACGGTCGCCGAGTCGCGCGGGTAAGGTCACAATCTTCTCTTCCCCCTAGAAGAATGCAGATCATCACCCAGTGTGTCCATTCTGACCACTTTCAGTCTCTACCCACGCCTGGCTCGCCCGAACCACAGACCGGCCAGATCCAGGCCCACGACGGGCTAGCTCGCCCCGGCCGCTCCATCTCGGCAGGACGCCGATGATCGCCATCTATCCGCTCAGGTGCGCGCTGCCCCCGGTCGGATCACCCCCACGGGCGTGGGGAGGACCGAGGTGGTATCTGCCCGGCAGAGCGGGCAGGCACAGTAGTGACCAAAGCTTCACCGTATGCTTTCGCCTGGATCAGGGTTTCGACATGAAACTGCTCGCTACGCGGCACCGGGCATCCCTCCACCTGGCACCCGCCACCCCCGCACCGCCCGACGCCTCCCACCCGGGCCCGTCCCGCACGGGCCCGTCCCACACGGCCGTGTCCGCAGCCGACCTCGGGCTGCTGCTGCTTCGGATGACCTTCGGTCTGCTGCTCGCCGGGCACGGTGCGCAGAAGCTCTTCGGCATGTTCGGCGGCCACGGCCTCACCGCGACCGGCAAGGGATTCGCCCAGCTGGGTTACCATCCCGGCACCTTCTTCGCCGGGCTGGCCGGCGCGTCCGAGTTCCTCGGCGGCCTCGGCCTGGCGGTGGGCCTGCTGACTCCGTTGGCGGCCGCGGCCGTGATCGGTGTGATGATCAACGCAATGATCGTGACCGCACCAAACGGACTGTGGGAAACCGACGGCGGCATGGAGTACCCGCTGTGCGTCGCGGTGGTCGCGATCACGGTGGCTGCGGTCGGTGCCGGGCGGCTGGCGCTCGACCGCCTCTTCCGGCGGCGCGACGGCGGGCTGCCCGAGGCGGCCTTCGCCCTCGGCCTCGGCGGCATCAGCGCCGCCATCGTGCTGGCGGTCTAGACCGAACTTACGTGATCTTTCTCTGCCGAAAGCGGCCGTGGCCAGAGTGTTCGAAGAGTTCGAGTCGGCACGCTCGAACCAGCGTTCGAAAGTGGACTTACCTTTACAAGAACAACCGCTCTTCCCTAGGGCCTGCAGACCACCGTTGCCCGTAAACGTAGCCAAACGATGGCTCATTACCGTACTCTTACCTGTGACATAAGGTGAGGGAGTAGTGACGTGCTTTTGGATGGACCGGCAGCGCGCATCCCCGCCACCGCTGCGTCGACCGCCGGCACGTCGACCGCCGGCACGTCGACCGCCCATCCTCCGACGACCGCCTCGTCGACGCGAGACGCCGACCCGCTGCCAGAACCGTCGGCCCTCGGTCAAGCCGTCCTGCTCGGGATGGAGATCGACGGAGTCCAGCGACAGATCCAGCACCTGACCGACGTGCTGAAGCAGTTACGCCGCCACCGCCAGCACTGGGAAGCCGGTGGCCGGGCCGAGCAGAGTGTGGTCCGAGTGCTGGTCGGTATGGACGACGCAGGGTGGCACGTGCTGCCGGACCGACGGTGGCCAGGCACCCGCCGGGCCAACATCGACGTGATCGTGGTGGGGCCTGGCGGAGTCTTCGTGGTAGACGTGAAGAACTGGCGAGAGATCACCGTCGAACGCGGCCGGTTATGGCGTGGCGACGCCGACGCGGACGACGACGTCCGCAAACTTCTGGATCAGACCGTAGCGGTGGAGGAGGTGCTGGTAGAGGCAGGTCTGCCACCGACCGAGGTGGTTCCGCTGCTGGTTCTGGCCAGGCGGAAAAACGTCCGGGCACAACTCGACCGGGTGACGGTGCTCGGCGAGCAGGACCTGACCCGCGACCTGGCGCGTCGTGGCGCACGCCTGGCACCGGACCTCGTTGAACAACTACTGGACCGTCTGGCACGCGGTTGCCCGCCGATGCCCCGCGCCGCCGCCGTCACCACCGTCACGGTCGCCGAGGCGCCGACCTCACGGTCTGTCCGCCGTCCGGTCGCGCGCCGGGCAGGTCCCTCTTCGAACGGTACGGCCGCGACCGAAAGCCCAGCCGCTATCGAGCGGCCCACTCAGGCCTACTGTCCGGCTCCGGCCGGGCGTCCGACTTCTTCCGAGCCGCTGTCGCCGCCCGAGCAATCGGTTCCACCAGATCAGGATGCGCTGCTGAGCCGCGAGGAGCTGTGGCAAGAACTTCTCGACGCCGCCGCCCGAGAGCCGATCGAGACGTGGATGACCTGGCTGCACCCGACGCAGGCCCGCCTGGCCGGCCGGCAGTGGTCGGGTCCGGCCCGCGTCCGCGGCGCGGCCGGTACCGGCAAGACGGTTATCGCGTTGCACCGCGCCAAGTATCTGGCCGCCCGCGGGGAACGGGTGTTGTTCACCTCGCTGGTGCGTACGCTGGGGCCGGTCTACCGCGCACTGCTGACCCGGATGGCCCCCGAGCACGTCGACCGGATCGAGTTCGCCACCGTCCACGCCGTCGCCACACGTTGTCTTCGCGAACACGGCTTGGCAGACCGGCACCAGCAGGAGGCCGCCGACACCTGTTTCTGGCGCGCCTGGGGGCAGGTCGGGCAGTTCTCGGTTCTGCCCGGGCTCGGCCTGGCTCCCGGGTATTGGAAGGACGAGATCGCGACAGTCGTCAAGGGCCGAGGCCTGACCGACTTCGAGCAGTACGCCAAGCTGGCACGCGTCGGGCGCAGCACTCCCTTGCAACCGACCCACCGGCGTGCGGTGTGGGAGCTGTACGAACGGTACGAGCAGCTCCGGACAGAGCGCGGCGTCCTCGATCGCGACGACGTGCTGCTCCTGGCTCGCGACCTGGTGCGCGAGAGTTCCGACACCCGGTACGACGCGGTGATCGTTGACGAGGTACAGGACCTGACGTGCGTCGGTCTGCAACTGCTGCATGCCTTCGTCGGCGACAAGCCGGACGGCCTGCTCGTGGTCGGCGATGGCCAGCAGTCCATCTATCCCGGCGGTTTCACCCTCGCCGAGGCCGGCGTCGCCGTCGTCGGACGCTCCACCGTGCTCGGGAGAAACTACCGTAATCGCGAGAAGATCCTGCGCTACGCTCAGGCGGTAGTCGCCGACGACAGCTTCGACGACCTCGACGGCGTCCAGGAACGCGGGCGGCGCGAGGTCGACGTCGACCGGCCGGGAGGCGAGATCCGCGAGGTCACGGTGTCGGGCACCGTGGCGCAGGATGCGGCGCTCTGCGAGCACCTCGTGGAGTTCCATGACAATCGGAACGTCCGTTACGGCGATATGGCGGTGCTCGTGCCGACGAACGCCGCGGCTGCGCGGTGGCTGCGCGTCCTCACCGAGCGGGGCATTCCAGCGGTTTCCCTCAAGGAGTATGACGGAACCAGCTGTGAGGCGGTCAAGGTCGGGACGTACCACCGGGTCAAGAGCCTCGACTTCGCCCATGTCTGTATTCCCGACCGCAACCTCTTCCCAAAGCCGCGGCGGCCGTCCGAATCGGCCGACGCGTTTCGCGAGCGAACCCAGTTGGAACGCCGACAGATGTACGTGGCCATCACGAGGGCACGAGACAGCGTGTGGGCCGGTATCCGCGAGGTACCCGACTCGGACCACTCGATCCCCGCCGAGATCGGACACAGCTCCAGGTAGGAACTCTGGTTCGATTCCCCCCAAAAGCGGACAGTGGTTAACTGGTTTGATATATTTAGGTAATATCCGTGCGCCACCGTCTCCGACATGTGACGCTACGTACGCGAGATACGCTTCCATCACTAGCTCTGGGGGGAGAGGTGTTGTGGCCCTCATGCCTGTGACTCGGATGGTTGAACGGCCCCATCCGGAACAGGGAATACGGAGATCAAGGAAGCGATCGTTCCTGTCTATTGAGACTTCCACGCACCCGTTTACTGGTCCGATCGGGTAGAAAAATTGGCCAGGAGCGCAGCCGGCAGTCGAGAAAATTCCGGCCGGAACGTGCGGTGTTCTCTCCACGCCGGCACACGCAGAGATGCCTCCTGCTAACTCCTGTTTTCCGATGGCCAGGTCTTTCTCGAAACCATACGAACCTACTCCAGCCAGGAGAGGTTTCCCCCGCAAGCCAGAATGGAGCAGACCATGGCGGAAATTGACCTCGGATTGGCCACGGACTGGGATGAGGGCGACACCCACGGCCGAATCAGGTTGAGGCAGAACCAGAAGTACCCGAACTCGCCCAAGAAGGATGTGCTCATCAGCTCACCGGTGAGCATCGAACTCTCGGTCAACACAAACTACTCCACCTCCCAGGAAGCCGACAAGATCTTCTTCACGACCCACCACGGCAACCAGAAAAAGATCATCGCAATACTGGACTCCAACGGAGACCTCTACATCGCTGGCCGCGTGATCGAAGGGCAGTCGAACCTGTCCTACGAGTAGCCCGACAGCTCGGGGTGGGCCGGCACCGCCGCGCCCACCCCGGCACGGACGTCGCTGCCATGCTCGCCCCGCTGGGCCGGCGGCTGCTGGTCGTCGACCCGGCCGAGGTCGACGACGACCTGGTGCGCGACGTCACCGAGATCCTGACGTCGCTGTGCGCCCGGCCGCACGCAAGCCTGACACTGTCCGAACTCACGTTCACCTGCCAGTCCTGCGGGCTGGTAGGCGACCGCGACCTGAACGCCGCGGTCAACCTGTCCAACCTCGTCGCCGCCAGTACATCGGAGACGGTAAACGCCCGTGGAGCCGACCGTAAGACCCCGTCCGCGGGGCGGGCGGCTGGGAAACGGGAACCCGGCACGGCTCCGGCCGGTCAGACCGGGAGTGCCTCACCGCAAGGTGAGGCGGCATGAGCGCCGCTATCGGGCGCTCTTATGCAACGGTTACTCCGATCCCCACGTCACTCCCCTATGTCCCCTCCCCTGTGTCCCCTCCCCTGTGTCCACGCCGCGATGTCCCGGTCCGACGCGATGCTGTGAGGGCGCGTGCTCGTCGAGTCGGCCGCGTTGTCCGGCCTCCACACACGGCCGAACACCTGGTAGGACTGCCCCCGGGCACCGAGGAGGCGGCCCCGCCAGCACCGGGACTGGCGGATAGGAGGCCCTTCCGCGTCTGACGCGGCCCCGCCGCCCATCGGCCAGCCAGGTGGCGGTGCTCATCCAGAAGCATAACCGGCAAGATCATTATGCTCCGTCCGTCTGTGGCTACATAACGAACAACCCAGCCCCCGCCAGGTCGGGCGAAGCCCGACACTCGGGGGTCCGGGGGTCGCCCCCCGGGCAGGCATAACGGCCGATGGCGCAGCCGATCAAAGATCGGCAAGCAGCCGAAGCCGGCGCGTGGAGACGAGGGGACTCGAACCCCTAACCCCTGCCTTGCAAAGGCAGTGCTCTGCCAATTGAGCTACGCCCCCCGCGGGACGCACTCCGGCCGGGACGGAACCACCCGACGATGACCACCTCGGCGAAGCGCTTCACAAGCGTACGGCATGACGGTCTCCTCGGACGTTGGTCCGGCACGGGAACCATAGGGGGACACCGATGCTCGGGTTGATCCGGTCTTCCGGCGATCACAGTGCCCGCCTACGACCATCGGGCCCCGCGGGCGCCCTGTGGATAACCGGGCCGCGACTCCCCCAATCGCCACCCTGTGGATAACCGGCCCGCCGACGCCGCCGTCAGCGATGGCTACGGCTACGGCCGTGCCGGCACCGGCCGCGAGGCCCGTCGGTCAGGACCGGCGCAGGGTCGGATCGATGAAGGCCAGCCGCTCCCGCACCTTAACCGCGAGATCCCGGAAGTCGGAGTAGCAGCGCCGCACCGCGCTCTGCGTACCGCCGAGTGCGCCGTCTCCGGCCCGCAGCTCGAACATCGGCTTACGGGCGTCGTGCGCCAGCGGGATCAGGTTCGCGTAGTGCCCCAGGGTGGCGATCTCGAAGGAACGGTCATGCGGTCCGGGGTTCCCGCTGGTGAGCACCGAGGTCGCGAACACCTCGGGAATCCGGTCGAGCCACCGGTCGTGCGCCTTCGCCGGCCGGTCGGTCCGCGTCGGCGGCTGCATCACGATGTACCCGATCGGCATCATCAGCCCGCGCGGGGCCGAGATACGCTCGGGAATCTTCGGCAGCACCATGCCCTGCCAGGTGGAACGCCACTCCCGCAGTGTGGGGCCGAGGTTGCGCAGCCCTCGCAGCGAGAATAGGTCCGCCGTCAGTGGCATGAGCACGGTGTCGGCGGACAGCAGCGCGGCCCGGTTGATGGCCCCCAGATTGGGCCCCACGTCGATGAGCACGATCTCGGCGCCGACCGAGCGGGCACCATGGTCGATGACCCGGTGCAAAGCCGTCGTCGTACGCAGCGCCGCGATGTCCTTGCCGAGGAAGCTGTTCGGCCAGGCGGCCGACAGCCGGTCCTCGAAGACGCTCAGCTCGACGTCGCCGGGCAGCAGCCACAGACCGTCCTCGATCGTCACCGGATCGAAGAGCGTGACGTCCCCGACCCCCTCCATGATTGGCCCGATCGCCGTCGCCATCGTCCCCGTACCGGGGACGATCCGAACCGGGCGCACGTCGAGGTCGATGATGGACTTCGGCGCGGACGACGCGGTGACCTCCGGCTCCTCCCACAGCTGGGTCAGCTCGTCCTCGTCGAGGAACTGGGCGGTCAGGTTCGCCTGCGGATCGAGATCGACCGCGAGCACCCGGTGACCCATGCGCTGCAGCATGTGCGCCAGGTGGTAGGCGAGGGTCGTCTTACCGACGCCGCCCTTGTTGTTGAACAAGGCCATCGTGATCATGAAAAGCCCCGGCCGCGATCCCCACGTCGCCCGCGCGCCGCCTCACCCCAGTTGTCCCTGTTGTCCAACACGGCAGACATTGTCGCGCTAGCCGGAAACCTCAGAAGAAGCCCGCCCCGTCGCGGGTCCCGCCGGCCCCCGACCCGGGACACCGAGCGGCCGGCCGGTCAGTCCGAGAAAGCGCCGGTCATTCCCAGGGGGCGAGGGTGGGCCAGTCCGGCCGGCCCGGATCCCGGCCGGCGAGCCAGCGCAGCGTCGGCCTGGTAGGCGCGTCGACGACCACGCGCCGCTGCCCGCGACCGACGGCGGTCGACGGCCGGTCCCCCGGCGCCAGCACGACGGTGATCTCCGGGGGTACTCGGGCCGGCAGCCCGCGCAGGGTCCACTCCCATTCGGCCTGGACGTAGGCCGGGCTCAGGTCCGCCCAGCCGGGACCGCCGAGATCGGCAAGATCGAGGTCGACGAGGTGTATCTCGGTCTCCCGCCAGCGGAGGAAGACCAGATCGGCAAGGGTCGTCAGGCCATAGGTGGCGGTGTGCCCGAGACCCGTGCGCCAGACGTCGACCTGCACGCCGTCCCAGGCCCGCTCCAGCCGGGTCACCGCGGCCACCAGGTCGTCGCGGACGTGCGCGGCGGGCAGATCGCGACCGGCGGCGATGCCGTCCTCCCGCTGCCGCGCGCCCCCGGGATACTGGGCCCGGATCCCACCGGCCCGGGCGGCTTCGACCATGCCGGTGTGACCGTCCGCGTTGCGGGCCAGGTGGGTGAGCAGATGACCGACCGTCCAGCCCGGCAGGCCCAACGGACGGCGCACGACGACGTCGTCCAGCCGGCCGGCCACCTCCAGCAGACGCCGATGGGCCGCCGCGCATCCGGCGAGCCGATCGTGCGGAACCACCGAGGGGAGGTAGGAGGGACCGGACGGCGGCGACGTGTCGATGCTCGACTCCTGAGCGATGCTCACGCCCGCCCCGGGGTCGGCATCGGCTCCCGCGCCGGGAACGAGGGCGTCGGACGGTCGAGACGAGGTCGGGGTGGTCATGGTTCTACGGTGCCTCCCCACGCCACCACACGCCAGGTCAAGCCTTCTGCCAGCGTCTTTACCCGCAGATTCCTTATAGTCGGCACACTCCACGCTCGAGATCCACGCCGCGCCCGACGCTCCCTCAATGGCCGACGTAACGCGGTGGAAACAGCTCCGAGCGAAAATACCCAGAGGAAGATACGGAAAGCATGCACACGGATACCCGACGGAAGGATGAGCGGATGTTCACGACTCCTCGCTTCCTGCAGGGCATTGTCCCCTTCGAGGGCAAAGGTCTGGATGTTCCGATTTCGCTTGGCTCGTCGTTCAGCTACGTCGTCCCAGCCGGCATCACCGCCCAGCCGCTCTACTTTCGGGGCGGTAACTCGACGGACGAGCTGATCTGCCCGATCCTCCTGCGGAACGGGATTCCCATGCGCTTCTTCCCGATCGGAGCACGGGGTTCAATCCACGTGCCGCTGCGCGTCGTCGAGGATTTGGTACCGGAGACGCACATCGAGCTGCACCTCGCCGCCCCGACCGGGCTGGTCGGCACCCTGGTCGTCGACGTGGGCCTAGTCGAGCTCTGAGGCCCTGAGCTGGAAGCTTTGACGGGCTGACACCTCGGGCACCTCGGGCCGGGGTGGCAGCCCGGCCTTGCCGCGGACCTCAGCGCCCGCCGGCCGGGGCGCCCGCCGCGGAGGTCGCCTCCCGCCAGAGGTCGATCTCCTCCTTGCCCCTGCCGCGGCGCCGGACGGCGGTCAGCGCGGCTCCGGCGCTCGCCAGTAGAGCCAGCACGGTCACCTTGCGAACCATCTCGTCTCCTTCGTAGGCCACCTTCACCCAACGGTATCCCGCCCGCCGGCACCGTGGTCGGACCGGGTCGCATCGTCCTGATCAACGTCACTGCGAACCGATCAACGCCGCAGCAGGCCACGCAGCCGGGATCGGGCCGGCCAGGACGGCGGGGGTCCCGACACCGCATAGGCCGGGAACACCCGCCCGGCCACGTCGACCAGCATCGCCACGTCGATGGGCCGAAGCACGACCCCGGCGGAGAGCACGTAGTCGGCCACCCCGGTGGTGGGCAGCAACAGCACGCCCTCGACGAGGGCCAAGCCGGCGGGAAGATCCGCGCGGGCGAAGGCTACGACCGGCTGGACCTCCAGCTGCCAGCCCGCCGGCAGTTCCGCGAGGAGCTGCGCGGTGGCCTCCTCGCCCATCCACGCGACCAGCCCCAGCATCGCCCGCAATGGAACCTTGCCGGCCCAGACCCCGGCGGTGTTCTGGCGGATCGGTCCCGGATGGGCGTCGGTCTCGATCACCCAGGCCCCGGATGGCCCGATGACGAGATGGTCGATATTGCCGGCCGAGTCGGCCAGCGCACGGTCGTGCAGGACGGTGTAGCCGGCCCGGGCCAGACGGTCCAACGCCCGTGCGGTGCTGCGTTCGGCCTCCGCGTCCTCGCGCCAGGCCTCGATCTCCGGCGGGGACCGGAGAAACCGGGTCGCCGCGACGAGGACCACCACGACGGCCGAGATGATCGCGAGCTGCACGGCCACGAGCGCGGGCAGCCCGGCCAGGAGGATGACCACGGCGACGACGAGGGTGACGGCACCCGCCGTGGCCCCGGCGACGGCCATCGCCCGCCGTTTATGATCGCTGCGCTCGGCGACGTAGAGCTGCTTGCGCCGCAGGTACTCGGCCATGGCCGAACGTCCCGCTGACTGCCGATCGGACACGTCCGCGGTCACCACCTCCCGGCGCCGTCACGACGCCGTTGCGCTCGGCGTTGTCTCCGGGTCCGGAACCGGCTCCGCCGTCAGCCAATCACGGCGCGCTGCCGACTCCCGGTCCGTCCCGGTCCGTCCCGGCCACCATTCCATCGAATACACAACAGCGACAGGGTCAAGGGCGTGGAATATGCGAGGGAGAAGAACGTTGGAAACACATCTATACCACCCATCGGCGAGACGGCCGAGGCGACACCGGGTACGGCGGCCGGGTAGGGGGCCGGCGGCGCAGGGGAGAACCCACCGGAGGCCGCCGTCGGGCGCGGTGTCGAACAGTTGCAGTGCCGGAGAGGAGCCACAGGATGCCACGCCACGTGACACCCGAGGGGATCCGGAATGACGAGCCGCAGCCACCACACCCTCACTCACAGCCGCAGCGGCGGGCGATCGACACCGACCAGGTATGGGCCTTCGCGGCCGGCTGCGTCACGCCGGTCCACGGGACAGGCGATGAGGCGGCCTACGGGAACGACCGCGGGAACGACCGCAAGGGCATCCGGGGGAACGACCGCAAGGACACCCGGGGAAACGGTGGCCCGACGGTACCGGGAGGATGCGTCGGCATCGAGACGGAGTGGCTGATCGTCGACACGCAGGCAGTCCACTGTCTGATCCCGCCGGCCCGCACGCTGGCGTCCCTCGCCCGGATTCCCGGGACCACCCCGGGTCCCGGCGGGCCGGTCCTGCCCGGGGGCAGCCGCATCACCTTCGAGCCCGGCGGCCAACTGGAGCTGTCCGGGCCGCCGGCCGAGCTCACCGCGGCCGTGCGGGCGAGCTCCGCCGATCTGAACCTGGTCCGCTCCGCCCTGGCGGTCGACGGCCTGGCCCTCGTCGGCATGGGGGTCGATCCCCTGCGCGTCGGGATGCGGCAGACCACCGCGTCCCGATACGCGGCGATGGAGGAGCATTTCCGGACCGGGGGCGGGGCGTCCGGCACGGTGATGATGTACTCGACCGCCTCCGTCCAGGTCAACCTGGACCTCGGCGGCTCGCCTGCCGAGGCGGCGCGGCGGTTCCAACTCGTCCACGCTCTCGGCCCGGTCCTCACCGCCCTGTTCGCCGCCTCACCCGCGTACGCCGGCCGCCGGACCGGATGGCGGTCGACCCGCCAGGCGGTGTGGGACGGCATCGACGCGAGCCGAACCCGGCCCGTCGCGGCCGCTCTCACGGCCCCGGGGTCCGGGGACACCGAGCCCGATCTCGTCGACCTGTGGGCGCGGTACCTGCTCGACGCCAAGCTGATGATGGTCGAGAATCCCGCCAGGGCCGGCAACCCCGAAGACGATCATCATTTCGTCCCGGTCCGGGACGACTCAACCTTCGGGGACTGGCTCGCCGGCCGCGGCCCGGTCACCCGTCCCCCGACCCGCGAGGATCTCTCCTACCATGCGACCACGGTGTTCCCCCCGGTCCGACCGCGTGGCTGGTGGGAACTGCGCTACCTCGACGCGCAACCGGGTGACGGCTGGCAGGCTGCCGTCGCGATGCCGACGGTACTGCTTGACGACCCGGTCGCCGCGGACGGAGCGTTCGAGGCGTGCCTGGCCGTCGCGCATCGCTGGCCGGCCGCGGCGATGCTCGGCATGGCCGACGAGCCCCTGCGACGCGCGGCGGTGCGCTGCGTCGACCTGGCCGTGAGCGCCCTGCGCCGCGGCGGCGCGACCGATCTCGCCGAGACGGTCGAGTCGTTCGCCGGGCGCTACCTCGACCGCGGCCGATGTCCGGCCGACGAACTGACCGAACGACTTCTCGCGATCGGCCCGGCCGGTCTGCTGCGTGAGGAGGCCCACCGGTGCGTCTCACTCGTCTGACCCGGTCCCCGGCATCCCTGGCATCCCCAGCCGCCCCGGCCGACCGGGAGACCGCCGCCGACCAGGATGCGAAGCCGATCCGGGAGGCGAAGCCGATCACCGCCGACACCGTCGCCGACGCCCTGCGGACCGCACGCCAGCGTTCACTCACGTACACCGACATCGCCGCGGAGGATCTCCTCCGCCAGCACTCGCCGCTGATGTCCCCGCTGGTCTGGGACCTCGCCCACGTCGGCAACTACGAGGATCTCTGGCTGGTGCGCGCGCTGGCCGGCGGCACCGGGACGCGGCCGGGGCTCGACGACATCTACGACGCGTTCCGGCACAGCCGCGCGAGCCGCAGCCGGCTGGCCCTGCTCGGCCCCGCCGAGACCAGGGCGTACCTGCACGAGGTCCGCGGCCGCACTCTCGACCTCCTCGACCGGTTCGGACCCGACCGGTTCGGACCGATGGCTGGCGCCGGCGCGGAAACCGCTGCCGTACCGGAGCGGGAACGACTGCTCGCCGACGGCTTCGTCTACGGCATGGTCGTGCAGCACGAGCACATGCACGACGAAACGATGCTCGCCACGCACCAGCTCCGCCAGGGACCGCCGGTACTTGCTCCCGGCGCGGCGCCACCGCCCGGCCGCCGGGTGCCGCGGCCGGAGGTCCTCGTGCCGGGCGGCGAGTTCACCCTCGGCACCAGTATCCATCCCTGGGCCTTCGACAACGAGGATCCCGCCCACCGCGTCCACCTCCCCGCGTTCTGGATCGACACCCTCCCCGTCTCCAACCGGGCGCAGATCGCCTTCATCGACGCCGGCGGATACGACGACGAGCGGCTCTGGTCGGCGGCGGGATGGGAATGGCGCCAGACGGAGGGCCTGAGCGCGCCCGCGTTCTGGTGGCGCGAGGGCGGCACCTGGCTGCGCCGCCGGTTCGGCCGGGTCGAGCCGGTTCCCCTCGACGAGCCGGTCCAGCACGTGTGCTGGTACGAGGCCGAGGCGCATGCCCGCTGGGCCGGCAGGCGGCTACCGACCGAGGCCGAGTGGGAGAAGGCCGCCGCCTACGACCCGGTCACCGGACGTTCACGGCGGTATCCGTGGGGGGACACCGATCCGACTCCGGAGCGTGCCAATCTGGGCAACTGGACGAGCGGCCCGGCCCCGCTGGGGGCCTATCCCGCGGGCGCGAGTCCCTGCGGAGCCGAACAGATGATCGGGGACGTCTGGGAATGGACGGCGAGCGGGTTCACGCCGTACCCGGGCTTCGTGTCTTACCCCTACCGGGAGTACAGCGAGGTCTTCTTTCCGAAGGCCGGGCGGGAGTCGTCCTTCCGCGTCCTGCGCGGAGGCAGCTGGGCGACGGACGCCGTCGCCGTCCGCGCCACGTTCCGGAACTGGGACTACCCGATCCGCCGGCAGATCTTCGCCGGATTCCGGCTGGCCCGCGACGCCGGGTGACGAACGAGCACGCGTGCGAAGGAGACCTCGGTGTGCCGGCACCTCGCCTGGATCGGAACGCCACGGACCCTGGCGGGGCTGACCTTGGAGCGTCCGTACAGCCTGCTGCGCCAGTCGTGGTCGCCGAGGCGGATGCGCCACGGCACGGTGAACGCCGACGGGTTCGGAGTCGGCTGGTACGCCCCGGCGCTGCGGGCGGCGCCGGCCCGGTTCCGCCGGGCCGTGCCGATGTGGACGGACGCCTCGTACGCCTCGATCGCCGGCGCGGTCGCCTCCGGCTGCGTGCTGGCGGCCGTGCGTAGCGCCACCGTCGGCATGCCGATCGAAGAAAGCGCGACGGCTCCCTTCACCGACGGCCACCGGCTGCTCAGCCACAACGGCCGGGTCGACCCGGTGGCCGTCCGGCGGATGCTGCGCGACCGGCCCGACGCTCCGGTCCCGGACTCGACGTGCGACTCCGCGCTGCTCGCCGCGCTGGTGTGGGAGCACGCCGGGAAGCGTCCACTCGCCGAGGCGGTCGCCGAGGTCGTGCTGTCGCTGGACGCGGCGGGTTCGGGCGAGCGGGCCCGGCTGAACCTGCTGGTGGTGGATGGAACCCAGATCGTGGCGACCGCCTGGCGGGACAGCCTGTCATACCGGAGGGAGAAGGATGGAGTCCTGGTCGCAAGCGAACCAGACGATGACGAACCGGGCTGGGTGGACGTTCCGGACCATCACCTCCTGGTAGCCGACACACATCAAGTCACTCTTCGTAACATGATCTCCTAGATCAGTTACCGTGGGTTGCACCACGTTGATGGAGGGTACATCCATGACACCAAGGACTCCGACAACCACCCGAGCGGATGATGCCGTCCCTGAGGGGACGGGCGCGAACGGCACGGCGGAGATCCCGTTCCCGGGCCTCTCCGTCGACCGCCACCTGCACGAGTCGGATCGCGCCGTCACGCTGGCCCGCGACGTGCTCGCCGGCCTCACCGCGAGCCCCCGCGAGCTGCCGCCGAAGTGGTTCTACGACACCACCGGCGGCATGCTGTTCGACAAGATCACCCGGTTGGCGGAGTACTACCCGACCCGGCGGGAACGGGCCATCCTGGTCAGTTACGCCGACGAGATCGCGGCTGCCTGTCCGGCCGACACCCTCGTCGAGCTGGGATCGGGAACCTCCGACAAGACCAGGCTGCTGCTCGACGCGCTGCGGGCGGCCGGCAACCTCCGCCGTTTCATCCCCTTCGATGTCGACGAGGCGGCCCTGGTGCGGGCAGGTCGCGGAATCCTCACCACCTACCCGGGGCTCTCCGTGGCGGCCGTGGTCGGGGACTTCGAACGGCATCTGCACCAGTTGCCCCGAGGTGGCCATCGGTTGCTCGCCTTCCTCGGCGGCACGGTCGGCAATCTGCGCCCTGCGCAGCGGCAGAACCTCCTCCGTACGCTGCGCGAGCAGGCCGAGAGCTCCGACGCCCTACTACTGGGAACGGACCTCGTCAAGGACGTCGACCGCCTCGTCGCCGCGTACGACGACGGTGCCGGGGTCACCGCCGCTTTCAACCGCAATGTGCTGACGGTGATCAACCGGGAACTCGGGGGCGACTTCGACATCCGCGGATTCGCGCATGTGGCGGTCTGGAACGCCGAGAACTCCTGGATCGAGATGCGGCTACGTTCCGTTCGGGAGCAGCGCGTCTCGATCGCGACCCTCGCCGTTACGGTCGACTTCCAACCGGGGGAGGAGATCCTCACCGAGATCAGCGCTAAGTTCACCCTGGACGGCATCGCCTCGGAGCTTGCGCTGGCGGGCTGGGCGGTGGCGCGGCAGTGGACGGATCCCGATGGGGATTTTGCCGTGACGCTCGCGACGCCGTCGTCCGCCCCCGCCGCCGTCCCGGTCTGAACCCGTCCCGGTCCGAACCAGGCCCGGTCCGAACCAGGCCCGCCCGGACGCCGCCTCATCAGCCGCCGAGCAGACCGACGTCGCGCGCGGCACCGGTGGAGGCCGAGGTCGCCATCGCCGCATAGGCCCGCAGCGCCATGGACACCGGCCGTTCCCGCCCGGTGGGACGGTAGCCGCCGGCCGCCTCCAGCGCCGCGCGTCGGCTCGCCAGCTCCTCGTCGGAGACCACGAGCTCCAGCCGGCGGGCCGGGATGTCGATCTCGATGATGTCCCCGTCGCGGACCAGGGCGATCGTCCCGCCGTGGGCCGCCTCCGGGGAGACGTGACCGATCGACAGTCCGGAGCTCCCGCCGGAGAACCGGCCGTCGGTGATCAGGGCGCACTTCGGGCCGAGACCGCGGCCCTTGAGGAACGCGGTGGGGTAGAGCATCTCCTGCATCCCCGGACCGCCGCGAGGGCCCTCGTAGCGGACGATGATCACATTCCCGGCCTTGACCCGCCCGGTGAGGATGGCGTCGACCGCTTCTTCCTGGCTCTCGACCACGAGCGCCGGGCCGCGGAAGGTCCACTGGCCCTCGTCCACACCGGCCGTCTTCACGACGGCGCCCTCGACGGCCAGGTTGCCGAACAGCACCGCGAGCCCACCCTCGGCGGAGTAGGCGTGCTCGACCGAACGGATGCAACCGTCCCTGGCGTCGGTGTCAAGGGTGTCCCACCGATTGGTGGAGCTGAACGGCTCGATCGTGCGCACGCCACCCGGCGCCGCGTGGAACAGCTCGATCGCGTCCGGCGAGGGGCTCGGGCCGCGGACGTCCCAGCGGTCGAGGAACTCGCGCAGGCTCGCGGAGTGCACCGTGTGCGGGTCCGGGTCGAGCAGCCCGGCCCGGTCGAGCTCGCCGAGGATCGCGGGGATGCCGCCCGCCCGGTGGACGTCCTCCATGTAGTAACGGGTGGAGCTCGGCGCCACCTTGCACAGGCAGGGGACGGTGCGGGAGATCTGGTCGATGTCGGCGAGGGTGACGTCAACGCCGGCCTCGACGGCGGCGGCCAACAGATGCAGCACGGTGTTCGTCGAGCCGCCCATCGCCACGTCGACCGCGAAGGCGTTACGGAAGGCGGCGGCGGTCGCGATCGACCGGGGCAGGACCGCCTCGTCGTCCTTCTCGTAATAGCGCCGCGCCAGGTCGACCACGAGGCGCCCGGCCTCGACGAACAGCTCACGGCGGGCGGCGGCGGTGGCCAGGGTCGACCCGTTGCCGGGCAGGGACAGCCCGATCGCCTCGGTCAGGCAGTTCATCGAGTTCGCCGTGAACATGCCGGAGCAGGATCCACACGTCGGGCAGGCCGAACGCTCGATCGTCGACAGGTCGCCGTCCGAGACGTCCGGGTTGACCGCCGCCGACATCGCGGTGATGAGGTCCAGCCTGGACCGAGCCGTGCCGCCGGAGATGACCGCGTTGCCCGACTCCATCGCTCCGCCGGAGACGAACACGGTCGGGATGTTCAGCCGCAGTGCCGCGAGCAGCATCCCCGGGGTGATCTTGTCGCAGTTGGAGATGCAGACCAGGGCGTCGGCGCAGTGGGCGTTCACCATGTACTCGACGCTGTCGGCGATGAGCTCGCGGGACGGCAGCGAGTAGAGCATCCCGCCATGCCCCATCGCGATGCCGTCGTCCACGGCAATGGTGTTGAACTCGCGCGCCACCCCACCGGCCTCGGCCACCGCCCCGGCCACCAGCGAGCCAAGGTTACGCAAGTGCACATGCCCCGGGACGAACTCGGTGAAGCTGTTAGCCACGGCGACGATCGGCTTGCCAAAGTCGTCGTCGGTCATCCCGGTCGCGCGCCACAGGGCGCGGGCGCCGGCCATGTTCCGGCCGTGGGTGGTGGTGCGGGAGCGCAGGGCGGGCATCTCGACCTCGAAGATCAATTCAGTGGCACTGCTGGCGGGGACCGCCGGCACTGACAGACGATGACACGACGGTACGCCACCGCCCGGACGGGTCCAGCCTGCCGTGTCGCGCCGCCCGGCCCGCCGGGCGGCGAACGACGAGCGACGGAATCAGGCGCCAGAGACCAGGAACCGGACCAGAAATCAAGAACCCGTGATCAGGAATCAGGGTCCGCCTCGGCCGGTGGCGGGGACGGGGGCGCGCCGGGTGGTAGGCCCCCCGGTCTGGGCCCGCTGGGCGGAACGGCCCAGGGGTAGCCGGCGATCCGCCGACCGGCCCCGCGACCGCCGTCCGGTGCCGCCCGATGACCCGCGGGCCCAGACTGATACCCCGGCTGACCGGGATCACCCGCCCCGCCTGCCGGGTCGTCTTCTCCCCCGCCCGGACCGTCTTCTCCCCCGCCCGGACCGTCTCCTCCCCCGCCCGGGCGGGGCTGATCCGGCTGCGTAAGCGAATATCCGGCGGTCTCGGGATACCCGGATGGACCTCTCGCGACCGGCCCGGCCTGCGGCATGGGGGGGTACGGGTGGCCGGGCTGATGCGGATAACCCGGCTGCACCGGCGGGCCGGGGTAACCCGGCTGCACCGGCGGGCCAGGGTAACCCTGCTGGACCGGCTGGACCGGGCCACCACGTCGCCTGCTCGCCACCTGCCGCGTGCCCAGTGGCCGATGCCGGCGCCACTGCCGCCGAACAGCCCAGAGGAGGGCCAGGGATGCGACGGCGCCGGCCGCCGGCGCGACGTCGTGGCCGGCGTCCAGCACCAGCAGGTAGAGGGCCATCAGCCCGCTGAAGACGTAGCCGGTGACGAAGAACGCGAAGGGCCGCAGGTTCAGCCGGCTCACCACATCCGTGTTCCGGAGCAGGATCGCCGGCACCAGCCAGATGAGGAAACCGAAGAAGAGCGCCGTAAGCGGCGCGAAAAACAGGTACCCGAGGAACGCTGCCATGATCAGAGGTCCGGCGGTCGTCGAGGGTCAGGCCGGGCCGGGAGCGGCGGGGACGTCTGCGCTGTGCGCCACCGTCGGGGTGCCGTCGAAGTACGGGCCGAGGGCGGCACGCCAGCGGACAAACCGCTCCGACTCCCGGAAGTTCGTCAGATGGGCGTCCAGGCTGTCCCACTCGACGAGCAGCACGAAACTCGACGGTGACTCGACCCCGCGGGTCATCCGCGCGGAACGACAGCCCGGCGTGCCGACGAGCTCCGCACGCACCCCGTGATACGCGGCGACGAAATCGTCCTCGCTGCCCGGTTTGATGTCGAACCGGGCAACTTCGAGGACCGCCCCGGCGGGCCGCCCGCCGTCCCGCCTCTCACTCGCCATGGATGATCCTGAAACTCATACCGCCCAGTCTGGCAGCATCGGGAGATCTGCGGTCCGCCAACATGAACCATGACCACGCCAAACACACCCGGGCACCCACCCGGGCCGCTGGCGGGCCGCTGGCGCTCTCCACCCGTGGGCCTCGTCCCGCTCCCGGGCCGAGAATTCAGTTCGCCATGTCGACGAACCGTGAGTAATGACCCTGGAAGGCGACGGTGACGGTGCCAGTCGGCCCGTTGCGGTGCTTGGCGATGATGAGGTCCGCCTCGCCGGCGCGCGCCGACTCCTTCTCGACCGTGTCCTCCCGGTACAGCAGGATCACCGCGTCGGCGTCCTGCTCCAGGCTTCCGGACTCGCGCAGGTCGGAGACCTGGGGACGCTTGTCGGCCCGCTGCTCGGAGGCGCGGTTGAGCTGGGAGATGGCGACCACCGGAACGTCGAGCTCCTTGGCGAGCAGCTTCAGCGACCGCGAGATCTCGCTGACCTCCTGCTGACGGTTCTCCACCTTCTTGGGCGACGACATCAGCTGCAGGTAGTCGAGGATCACCAGACGCAGCTCGTTACGCTGCTTCAACCGCCGGGCCTTCGCCCGGACCTCCATCATCGTCAGGTGCGGGCTGTCGTCGATGAACAGCGGGGCCTCCGCGACCTCGCCTATCCGGCGGGCCAGGCGACCCCAGTCGTCGTCGGTGAGCCGGCCCGTGCGGATGTTCTGCAGGGACACCCGCGCCTCGGCGGACAACAGCCGCATGGTGATCTCCATGCGGCTCATCTCCAGCGAAAAGATGACCGACGCCATCCCGTTCTTGATCGACGCCGCCCGGGCGAAGTCCAGGCCGAGGGTCGACTTGCCCACGGCCGGCCTGGCCGCGACGATCCACAGCTGGCCGCCGTGCAGGCCGTTGGTCAGCTCGTCGAGGTCGACGAAACCGGTGGGCACCCCGGTCAGCGAACCGTCGTGCCCCTGGATGGACTCGATCTCCTCCAACGCCGGGTTGAGCAGCTCCCCCAGCGGCAGGTAGTCCTCGTTCGTCCGGCGCTCGGTCACCTCGTACACGGCCGCCTGGGCGCGGTCGACGACGTCGCTGACGTCCGGAGCCGCGCCGTAGGCGAGCTGCACGATGCGGGTGCCGGCCTCCGCGAGGCGGCGCAGGACCGCCTTCTCCGCGACGATACGGGCGTAGTACCCGGCGTTGGCCGCAGTGGGCACGCTCGAGATGAGGGTGTGCATGTAGGCCGGACCGCCCACCCGTTCGAGCAGATCTCGGCGGCTGAGCTCGGCGGCGACGCTGATGACGTCCGCAGGCTCCCCCCGGCCGTAGAGATCGCCGATGACCTCGTACACGAGGCCGTGCGCGGGACGGTAAAAGTCACCCGTCCGCAGGACCTCGACGACGTCGGCGATGGCGTCTTTCGACAGCAGCATGCCGCCGAGCACACTCTGCTCAGCGGGCAGGTCGTGCGGGGGAGTCCGGTCGAACTCTGCACTCCCACCGGAACCACGCGAGATCTCGGTGACGCTCACGACGCACCCTCCCGGGACTCCCGTAGACCCGTATTCGAACGTATGTTCGTACAGATCGGAACCGCTGTCAACGACCGCTCCGCCCCCGACCGGCCGGGGCTTCCAGCAGGGACCGAACGGGCGGCGCCCGGTGAGCCTCTCGCCGGGCGCCGCCCGCGTCACCGAAGGAGGCCTGGCCCGATCAGGCTAGAAGTACCTTCCTCGGCCTGGAGGGTCCGACCTTACGGACCGGCGGGCACACCCACCAAAAAGTTATCCACAGGCCCTTGTGGAAAAGCTGTGGGCAACCGGCCGAAACCTGGGGAGGACATCGGGACGGAAATCGGAAACCTGTGGACACCCGAGACCACAACCTCGACGAAACCTAGCTGGCAGGCGCCTGCATCCCGAGTGCCCTGTGGATGAGAAAAAGTTTCGGATCTGGTCGTCGCCCCTTGCCCCACACACAACGAACTCCCCTGGCCGACCACCTGAGACGGTCGGCCAGGGGAGCCCGTACAGCGAGCGCGGCGGTACAGCGGGAGAAACGGCGGATGCCACCCCGTCAGACCCGCCTGACCTCGGGCCCATCCGGCCGCGATCAGGCCCGCCCTGCCCTGGTCAGACCTGATCAGGCCTGCGTGACCTGGAGCTTCACGGTCGCGGTCACCTCGGGATGCAGATGCACGGCGACGGTGTAGGCGCCCAGGGACTTGATCGGCGTGGTGAGCTCGACGCGGCGCCGGTCGAGCTCGGGGCCACCCGCGGCGGTCACCGCCTCCACCACATCGGCCGCCGTCACGGAACCGAACAGGCGGCCTTCCTTGCCCGCCCGGCTGGTCAGCTCGACCTTGAGGCCACCGAGCTGACCGGCGATCTCCTGAGCGTGCCCGAGATCGCGAACCGCGCGGGCCGACCGGGCCCGCTTGATCTGCTCGACCTGACGCTCCGCGCCCTTGGTCGCGAGGATCGCGTACCGGCGGGGCACGAGGTAGTTACGCCCGTACCCGTTCGCGACCTCCACGATGTCACCCGGACTGCCGAGACCGGGGACCTCCTGGGTCAGGATGAGCTTCATTGCCACCCCCTACCGGGCCGAGGCGGTGTAGGGCAGCAGCGCCATCTCGCGGCTGTTCTTCACCGCCGTCGCCACGTCGCGCTGGTGCTGGCTGCAGTTACCGCTCACCCGACGGGCCCGGATCTTACCCCGGTCGGAGATGTACTTGCGCAGCAGCGAAGTGTCCTTGAAGTCGATGTAGTCGACCTTGTCCTTGCAGAAAACGCAAACCTTCTTCTTGGGCTTGCGCACGGCCGCCTTGGCCATGGGTGTGCTCCTACCTCGTTGTGTCGTTCGCGAGGACGACGACCGGCCGCTCAAAACGGTGGCTCGTCGGAGTAGCCGCCGGCCGGTTGCGACCAGGGGTCATCGATGGGTGCTCCACCACCACTACCGCCGCCGTAGCCGCCGCCGGCCGGAACGCCCGCGGGAACACCGGCAGGTGCGCCGGGGGGCGCGCCGGCAGGCGCGCCGTAGCCGCCTCCGCCCCCGTAACCGCCGCCACCACCGCCACGCGCGGCCTTGACGACCTTGGCGGTGGCGTAGCGCAGGCTCGGACCGATCTCGTCGACGTCGAGCTCGATCACGGTGCGCTTCTCACCCTCGCGGGTCTCGAACGACCGCTGCTTGAGGCGGCCGGTGACGATGACCCGAGCGCCCTTCTGCAGCGACTCGGCGACGTGCTCCGCCGCCTGGCGCCAGATGGAGCAGCGCAGGAACAGCGCCTCGCCGTCCTTCCACTCGTTGGTCTGGCGGTCGAGGGTGCGCGGCGTGGATGCGACGGTGAAGCTGGCGACCGCGGCACCGTTCGGGGTAAACCTCAGTTCGGGGTCGTTGGCTAGGTTGCCGACGACGGTGATGACGGTTTCACCGGCCATGGGCACTCTCCCGGAGATCGGCGGCCCACGACGGCACGGGGACTGCCGTCGCCGCGGACCGGATCATGCCGCCGCCCGGCGGCTCTGACGTGGCTTCTTCGGCTCTGGAAGCCGGATGACCTTGGTGCGCATGACCGACTCGTTGAGGACGAGCTGACGGTCGAGCTCGGCGACGACGTCGGGCTCCGCATGAAGGTCGATGACGGCGTAGATGCCTTCGTGACTCTTGGCGATCTCGTAGGCGAGCCGGCGCCGCCCCCAGACATCGACCTTCTCCACCACGCCGCCGCCCTGACGGACGACACCGAGGTACTGGTCGAGAGAGGGCGCGACAGTGCGTTCCTCGAGGTCAGCATCGAGGATCACCATGAGCTCATAATGACGTGCCAAGGCTGAACCCACCTCCTGTGGACTCTGGCGGCCACGGATCTTCCGTGGCAGGAGGGACCGCGACCGGAACCTGTGCCGTCTCGAACGTGCTCGACGCGATGGATCTGAGAGGGAACCGCCCGTCAGCACATCCGGACGATCATCAGGGCACGCGGGCCACCCGGAGGCGCGCCGACCAATCATGACGAGTGGTCGGCCTGGACCAGCGGATGGACACACGTACGCCGGCGCACGGCATGTCCGGCCGAGCTTACTCGATTCCCCCGGGGGCCCTGGCGGCCCCGACCACGAGAACCACGCGAAGCCACGCCGTGAACACCCCGGCGAGGCAGACGAGGTTCACCGTGATCAGGAGGCCACGCATGTGCCGGGAGGGGGAGGGATCCGCGAGGGCGAACACGAGCACCGCGAGCGCCGCGGCGACCGCGACCACCGCGAGCATGCGGGCAGCCAGCTGCGGACCGACGCGCCCGGACCCGGAACCGCCGTGGCTGCCCGGGGAAGAGTCGTGGTCGCTCCCGGACGGGTCGCCGCCGACGTCCCCGGTGCCGGGCTCGGGCTGACCCGGCTGGGTATCCTGCCTGTCCACAGCATTGCCTCCCGTAGTTCCAAACGCCGAAGGCGAGGCGACGGAAACCCCGCACGGCCCCCGATGCCAGGGGCCCCCGCATTGCGCCGAAGGCGCCCGAAGGCTCCCGAAGGCTCCCGAAGGCTCCCCCAGGAACCTCGCCGAAGGCGAGGCGACGGAAACCCCGCACGGCCCCCGATGCCAGGGGCCCCCGCATTGCGCCGAAGGCGCCCGAAGGCTCCCGACGGCTCCCCCAGGAACCTCGCCGAAGGCGAGGCGACGGAAACCCCGCACGGCCCCCGATGCCAGGGGCCCCCGCATTGCGCCGAAGGCGCCCGAAGGCTCCCGACGGCTCCCCCAGGAACCTCGCCGAAGGCGAGGCGACGGAAACCCCGCACGGCCCCCGATGCCAGGGGCCCCCGCATTGCGCCGAAGGCGCCATGCGGGGAAAGGCTAGTCCACCCACTGTCCCTGCGTGAAGGCGACGACCAGGGCTGCCATGATCGGCGTACCGGTACATAGATATACCGACTGTACCCAGCTCTGCCGCGCGGCGGCTCGCGCGAGCATCAGATACAACGGAAAGGCCACTAAAATTCCACGGATTCCCGATGCATAATAATTCGTGCAGGCCATTATCACGGTCATCACGCCGAGGAAGGTCGCCTCACCCCACCGTCTCCCGGCCAGCAGGATGATGGTCAGCAGTACCCCGACGACCACCGCGAGCAGTTCCCCGCGCCAGAACCAGACGAAGGTCGACGCACCGTTGCCATCCGTGGCCGATGCCCAGGTGGCGGTCCAGCCCGACCAGGGCCAGTCGAGGCCTCGGTGCCAGCCGTCCCGCATCGCGTCCGTGTAGGAGCCCCAGCCCCCGGTGCGAATCCTGAGATAGCCCAGGTAGGCGAGGACGGGGATGGGTGGAAGCCCCAGCGACAACGCCGGCCGGGCGAACACCGGGAGGCCGGCGGAGCGCCGGCTCGCGACGTACTGCACGGCCAACGCGACCCCGAAGGGAATACCACTGATCCTGGCGGATGCCGCCCCGGCGCCCAGCAGGCCGGCCAACCACCAGCGGCTGCGACGTGCCGCCAGCCAGGACGCCGTCGCGAACCCCAGGAAGATGCCCTCCGAATAGGCGGCGAACAGGAACACCGCGTAGGGGAAGCAGATGAGGCTGAGGACGGCGAACCGCGCCGCGGACTTGCCGACCTCGTCCGCGGCCAACCGCCACAGCGCGGCGACCGCGACCGCACCGGCGAGGAACGACACGACCAGACCCGCGACAATCCAGTCCGGAACGACAATATGGACGATCCGCATCGCGATCGGGAGGCCGGGAAAGTCGACTTCTGTCCGGTCCGAGTAGGCGGGGGAGAGATAACCGTACCGGGCGACCTTCGTGAACAGGCCGACATCCCACCGGTCCCAGAGCGTGCGCAGGCCGGGAGCGTTTCGCGCCGGCGCCGAGGTAAGGACCCGCGCGGCGGCGAGCGCCAGCAGGGCGACCGCGACCCGGCTCCCGAACCAGATCGGCAGCGTGGCCCGGACCGGCTCCGGCAGCCGGGCCCAGGCCGCTCGGACCATCCCCGGCCCGATCGGATCATGCACCGCCGGACCCGGCCCCGTCGGCGCTGCCGGCGCCCGGGCCTCCGGCCGGCTCGCCGGTGGCCGCCGCCGTAACCCACGCCGGCCGGCCGCCGCGGACATCGGGGGCATGGTCCAGCACCCCGCCCGCAGGGTCGTCAACGGCGTCCGGATCGCCGACGGCAGCGGAGCCGACCGCGACACGCGGATCACCCGGGTACGCCATTCCGCCGGTCCGCACGATGTCGGTATGCGGATGCAGGATCTCCCGGACGACGAATCCGGCCAGGACGAGCAGCACCAGGTCGCGCAGGGCCACCGCGCCGACGAACCATCCCCGGTCGATGCCGTGACGACCCTGCGTGTCGTTGTAGATGAAGTGCATGAATCGGGTGAACAGCACCCACGCCTCGCAGACCTGCCACAGCAGGAACAGCCTCCATCGGGGCCGAGCCAGTGCCGCCAGCGGTAGCAGCCAGATCGTGTACTGGGGTGAGAAGACCTTGTTGGTCAGCAGGAAGGCGACGACGAGCAGGAACAGCACCTGCGGCAGACGGGGCCGGCGCGGTGCGAGCCAGGTGAGTAACCCGATGGCGACCACCGAGACCAGCAGGGCCGCCCCAGTGATGATGTTCAACGTGGAGATGGGCAGGCCGTTGTTCCGCAAGCCCTGCAGGATCATCGGGAGGGCGACGACGATCGTCACCCAGCCGGCCGCGGCCGCCGCGATGACCAGCCGGCGCGCATCGGGCCGATGATGGATCGCGGCCGCGGCCACCGCGACGAGGACGACGGCAGTGAGCGCGGAGACCACCAGGTGCAGTGCTCCGAACCAGGCCGGGTCGTAGCGGCCGGCAAGCCAGGTCGCGCCGAACGCCAGCGAGTCCCAGTCGGCGCCGCGGTCGGAGTTCAGATCGAAGAACCGGGCGATGGCGTTGCGGGCCCCGTCCGGACCACCACCGACCAGCCGGATCCAGTCACCACCTCGCCAGAAGGTCGACCAGATGCTGTCGCCGACGCGGGCGTTCTCCGCGTTGAAGTAGCCGGCGGTCAGCCATAGCGGGACGATGACCACCAGCACCGTCACCGCCGCCGCGCAGACGGTCCGGGCCAGTTCGCGCAGCCTCCCGGCCCGGAGGCAGAGAAAGGCCAACCCTAGCAGGAACAGGGCCGGATAGAGCTTCGTGAGGATGCCGAGTCCGATTAGCATCCCGGCGAGCTTCGGAGCCCGTCTGGACCAGGCAAGCAGGCCGCCCGCCGCGAACGCCACCGCGATGATGTCCCAGTTCGTCAGCAGATGCAGCACGAGGGTCGGCGCCAGCGCGAACAGAGCGGCGTCCCAGATCCGCCTCGATCCGGCCGCCAGCGCGGTGCAGCACACCGCGACCGAGGCCACGATCAGGAACAGCAGGGCGGTGAGGTCGTAGAAGACGGCCGACCGCATGTCCATCGTGTAATGGTCGAAGACGCGCTCGCCGTTCTCCTCCCGGTAGACCGCCCGCGGTCCGTTCGCGAGACCGGCCGGCCAGGCGACGAGCTGCATGGTGGCGCCGATCAACGGCGGATATTCCGTCGGGTAGTCCAGATAGGGGATCTTCCCGTCGACCAGCCCCTCCTGGCTGTACAACGCGACGATGTCGGAGTAGCACAACGCCGTGTACTGGTGCTCATGCGTCCAGTTCCGGGTGTCCCGGCAACTGATCTTCTGGGTGTAGCCGAGGACCCCGGCCACGATGACCATTGCCATCAGCACCCGCAGCGGGGTCAGCCAACCACGCCGGTCGGGCACGGCCGCGTGCTCACCCGGCGGCCCACCGATGAGCTGGCTTGCCCCCGCGACGACCGGGTCCTCCCGGGCCGGGCTGACGCGGACGGGGGACGCCGGGGACATGGCCATGCCCGTCATTCTCGCCCCATGACAGCCCATGACCAGCACTGAACTCGACCTCCCGGTCAGTTGAACGGGTCGGAGAAGATCCCCGTCTGTCGAGCCGGCCGGCCCGCCTGGCCGGCACCCTGCTGCTGACCACCGCCGTTGCCGTTGCCACTGGGGTTCAGGAGATCGCCCAGGTTGACGCCGGTATCGCCGGGCTGGCTCGATGAGGCGCTCGGCGCCGGGGTGGGTGTGGGAGTCGGCTCGGGCTCGTTATCCTGCACGAGGCCACCGAAGGCCGGCGGATCGAACTTCGACGGCGGCACCCCCGTCAGCGCGGCGTCCATGAACGCCTTCCACACCTTGGCCGGGTAGGTACCCCCGTAGACGCCCTTCTCGGCGCCGGGAATGCCCTTCAGCACATCCTGCTCGGTGCCCTTGCCCCGGAACATGTTCACGCAGGACGCGAGTTCCCTGGTGTACCCGCAGAACCAGGCCGACCGGAAGTTGGTCGACGTCCCGGTCTTGCCGGCGGCCTCCCGCCCGCCGTCCAGCCGGGCCCGCTTTCCGGTGCCACTCGAATCCGTCAACACGCTCTGCAGGGCGTACGTGGCGTCGCGGGCCACCGTGGCCGGGATGACCTGCTTCACATCCGGGGTACCCGAATAGATCACCTGCCCGTTGCCGTCGACCACCTTGTCCACGATGTGCGGTGTGGCCCGCACTCCGGCGCCGGCGAGGGTCGCGTAGACCGTGGTCATATCCACCGCGTGCACGTCGTCCTGGCCCAGCGTGATACCCGCTTCGTTGCGCAGCTGGGTACTGGCCGGGATGCCAAGGTCGCGCGCGGTCTTGATGATGTTCGAGACGCCGATGTTCTGCCCCAGCGGTACGTACACCGTGTTGATGGAGCCCGCCGTCGCCTCGATGAGGTTCTTGTATCCGAGATCGCCCGCCTCACCCTCGTCGTTGCTGACCACGTAATTCCCCGGCAGTGTGATCTTGGCGGGAGCGGCGAAGGTCGACTTGAGGTTGATGTTCTGACGCAACGCGGCGACCAGAGTGATCGTCTTGAAGGTGGAGGCGGACTGCACCTGCGCCCCTGACACGTTGTCGACGTACTGCTCGTGGCCCTGTGCGTCCTTGCCGTAGAGCGACCCGCCGTACCAGGCGAGGATCCTGCCGGTCCCGGGTTCTATCGCGGTGAGCCCGGTACGCAGATCCGGCACGGCGGCGTACGCCGGGCCCAGCACGTCGCTCACCGCCTGGAAGGCCTTGAACTGCCGCCCCTTGTCGATCGTGGTCGTGATGCGCAGTCCACCGCGGTTGATCTGATCCTCGGTGATCTTCCCGACGGTCGTAAGCTCACGTTTGACCTGATCGCGGATGTACGCGATCTGGTCGGACGAGGCGGCGGCGTCCTGCGCCTTCGCGGCCACGGGTGGGGGGCTCTGCTGGGCGAGCCCCGGCGGAGCCCAGCCCTCGGCGACCATCGTCGCGACCACGTCGTGCCAGCGGTTCGCCGCCGGACCCGGGTTCTTGGCCGGGTCGAGGTAGTTGGGTGATCGGATCAGGCCCGCGATGACCGCCCCCTGGGCGGGGGTGAGTTTGGCGGCCGAGGTGTTGAAGTAGGCTTTCGCCGCCGCTTCGATACCGTAGGCGCCCCGGCCGAAGTAGATCGTATTCAGGTAGAACTCCAGGATCTGTCCCTTGGAGTACTTCTGGCCCAGCTTCACCGCGAGCACGATCTCGCGCATCTTGCGGGTGAAGGTCCGCTCCTGCGACAGGTACGCGTTCTTGGCGTACTGCTGGGTGATGGTCGAACCACCCTGCAGCTCCCCGCCGGTGACGTTCACGTAGAGCGCCCGGGCAATGCCCTTGGGAGAGATACCGGGTTCGTGATAGAAGTTCTTGTCCTCGGCCGCGAGCACCGCGTGCTGCATGTCCACGGACACTTCGGCGAGCGGCACGTCGGTGCGGTTCACGGTGCCGATCCGGGCAAGCTCCTCACCGTTGTCCTGGTGCGAGCCGGCCGGCGGTCCGTAGAAGATGATCGACGTCTGGTCCGTCTTCACCTCGGCAGGCAGCGGGACCCGGGTCGCCGCGTAGATGACGCCGATGCCGGCGGCGAACAGGAGAAGACCGGAGAAGAAGCTGGCGAAGACCAGACGGCGCAGCCAGCGCGGGCGCCGTCGCCACCACATCGGGCCGTGTCGCCCCTGGCCCGGCCGGGGGGCCTTCCCGTTGCGGCGCCCGGGTCCTCCCGCCCCGCCCGGGACACCCATCTCCGCCCGGGAGGATCGGCCCGGGCCGGCCCGGCCTGGACCGGGCCGGCCTGGACCGGTCCGGCGGGGCTCGATCCGATCCGCGCCCGGTCGCCCACCCGCCATCCGGCGGGTAGCGGCCGATCCGTCTCCCTCCCGTGCCCGGCTCCGGACGGCCATCAGTTCGGTGGCGCGGGTGAGGTCGCGCCGACCGGCCACCCGCTGAGCGGGCGTCACCTCGGTCATGCGGTCGCGGTCCGACACACCGTTGCGGCGGCCATTCCGGGAGTCCCGCTCCGGCATCACCTTGTGGTAAACGGTGGCGTCCACGGTGCGTTCCCGGACATCGACCCGTCGTAGGGCTTCCTGGTCGACGGTGTCGTACAGGGTGTTGACCTCGCCGGCTGTCCGGTCTGCCGGTTGGTCCGGCCCACGATCGGGGACGCCGCGGTCAGAGGCGGTCCGATCGGAGAACCCACGGCCGGGAACCCGCCGGGTGGGGGTCGCCCGACCGGAGGGCGCGCCGCCGCCTCGGCGACGACCGGTCGCCTCGCCGACGGGCATGCCGGGACGAGCGCTGGACGGTTCACGGCCGGGCGCGTCGGACTTCCCGATGCCACGGTCCGGCACCCACCCCCCGACGGTGGCACCGGCACCCCGACCGGTCCCACCGTCCGGCGGCGTGTTCGTCCTCGCCGCGGCGGAGGGAGCCGCGGGTGGCACGAGAGCGGTGCGTTCCCCTCTCCCGCCGGTGGGCCGGCCCGTCGGCGGCACCAGCCGGCGTCCCTGGGCCTGGCCTGCCCGGGCCTGGCCTGCCCGGGCCTGGCCTGCCCGGGCCTGGCCTGGCTGGGCCTGGCCGGGCCTGGCCTGCTCCGGCCGCCGGGCGCGGTCCGGGGGTACCCGGTCCGGGGGTACCCGGTCCGCGGGTACCCGGGACTGGCCGTCCGGGTTAGGCCATGCTCGGTCAGGTGCAGGACCACCCCGACTAGAGCCCTGATCGTAGGGAGAGCTCACCAACCGCTCCATCCGTCGCCGCGGGACTCCCCGGTATCCGGACCGCCGCAGGAGACGGGCCGGCGCCCCCAACCATCACCGAAGGTCCGATTTCCACAGGATCTACAGAACCGGCCCGTCTCGGCCCGGACCGTGCACGATCCCGGCGACCACCGGTCCACCATCGGACCGGGGCCGACTACGTGATGTTCGCTCACTCGCCGCATTCACCCGGCGAGGCTGTGACGAGGTCAGCCCATGGCGGATGCGACGCCAGGACCTGCCATGAGACCCACATGGCAGACCAGGGTCTCACGCCGAATTCCGCCCCCTCGCGCAGGGCGTCCTTTGCGCCTCTCGGGGACGACCAGCCGTCAGCGGTCCGCGGTCCGCCGCCGGATCTGCTTCTTCGCCCTCGGCTCCCCCGTCCCGATCACATAAGAAGTGACCAGGTGGTTCCAGCCACAGGGCGGACACACCTCCACCACATAGATCCGCAGCTCGCTGTACCTCGACGCGAGCGCGGGGAGCTCCCTGGTGGTGCGAACCCGCCCGGAGCTCTCCCCGAGCTCGTCGCCGTAGGCGTAGGTGACATGGATGAGCGGATCGCCGCCTCGGCAGACCGGGCATCGCTTCGTGGTCCGCTCACCGTGGTACCTGGCCGCCCGCAGCAGATAAGGATGCGCGTCGCAGACATCCAACGACGAGATCCTGCCCGCGAAGAGATCCGCCAGCGTCGCCCGGCGGGCGAGCGCGTAGTCGATGACCGACCGCGGACGCATGCCAGCAACGGTACGCCGGAGCCGGCTTCCAGACAGACGGTCCGCACAGACGGTCCGCACAGACGGTCCGCACAGCCGCCAAACCGGTCTCCCAGCTCCACATCCCGACTGTGATCCGGATGACAGTGTGAGCCCGCCCGCACCGGGATCTGGCCGCGCGGGACCGATGGTCCGGCAGGGGTCGGGATGCACCGGCAGGGCGCCTATCTGTCATCTCCCGGTCGCCGACTGGTCATTCCTGGTTGCGGTGCTCGTCCCGCGACGTCTATCCTCGATGTATCGCTCCGATATGTCGAGCTGACCGTTCCGCGGGCCGTGGTCCACCACGGCCCGCGGAACGGTCGGCAGGGCATCACGGGGCATCACGGGGCATCACGGGGCATCACGGTCGAGAAGGGGTGGATCATGCTGGAGCTGGCGGTCCTCGCCCTGCTCTCCGAGAGCCCTATGCACGGCTATGAACTGCGCAAACGGCTCGCGGCGCTCCTCGGCGCGTTCCACCGGTTCAGCTACGGCTCGCTCTATCCCTGTCTGCGTCGTCTCGCGTCCGCCGGCTACGTCACCGCGGACGACGTCGGCGCCGCGAGCCGTCTCGGCGGGCGCAGTCGGGTCGTCTACACCTTGACGGGCGAGGGCAAGGAGAAGCTCGCGGACCTGCTGGGCGAGGGCGGACCGTCGTCCTGGGAAGACGAGATGTTCGGCGTGCGCTTCGCCTTCTTCTCGAAGACGGACGCCGCTGTCCGCCTCCGCATCCTCGAAGGTCGCCGCGGGCGGCTCGAGGAGCGCCGGGAGAAGGTTCGATCGGCCCTGACCCGGACCGTCGAGCGTTTCGACTCCTACACACTCGAGTTGCAGCGCCACGGCCTGGAATCGGTCGAACGTGAGGTCCGCTGGCTGAACGAGCTGATCGAGACCGAACGCGCCGGCACCCCCGTCGGCACCCAGGGACCACAGTTGTCCACAGGATCCACAGGTTTGCCCACAACCCCGTCCACAGGATCCGTGCAGCCGGGGGTACCCGTCGTCGAACCAGCCCGCCCAAGCGGGCCGGGAAGCCCTCCGGCGCAGGCGGACCGCCAGGACGACCCGCGCGCACGGGATAGCGGCACGCCTGCCGACGGCGACGCGCACCTGAACGTGAACGTGAACAGGCGTGGCCGGAGCAGGCGGGCCCCGCGGACAGCCGGCCAGGACCCCGACGGCGAGGTCCCGACCACCCGATGAACGTCATCCCGTAGCGGGTCCCTGTTCCCGACCAGCATGATCGGGAATGCCGCGGCGGAGCTGCGTGCCCCATATGACCCACTTCCACGAAGATCTCAGCTAAGGAGCAGACCATCATGGGCTCGGTACGTGTCGCCATTGTCGGCGTAGGCAACTGCGCTGTCTCGCTGGTCCAGGGGATCGAGTACTACCGCGATGCCGACCCGTCAGCCCGGGTCCCCGGGCTGATGCACGTGCGGCTGGGCGAGTACCACGTCTCGGACCTGACATTCGTCGCCGCGTTCGACGTGGACGCGAAGAAAGTCGGCCGCGACCTCTCCGAGGCCATCGCCGCCAGCGAGAACAACACCATCAAGATCGCGGACGTCCCCCCACTCGGGGTCACCGTCGGCCGCGGCCACACCCTCGACGGCCTCGGCCGCTACTACCGGGAGACCATCGAGGAGTCGGACGAACCGCCGGTTGACGTCGTCGCAACCCTGCGGGAGACCCGTGCCGACGTACTCGTCTGCTACCTGCCGGTCGGCTCCGAGGACGCCGCGAAGTTCTACGCCCAGTGCGCCATCGACGCCGGCGTCGCCTTCATCAACTGCCTGCCGGTGTTCATTGCCGGGGTGCCCGAGTGGGCGGAGAAGTTCCGCGCGGCAGGCGTGCCGATCGTCGGCGACGACATCAAGTCACAGGTCGGCGCGACCATCACCCACCGGGTTCTGGCGAAGCTCTTCGAGGACCGCGGCGTGATCCTGGATCGGACCATGCAGCTCAACGTCGGCGGCAACATGGACTTCAAGAACATGTTGGAACGCGAGCGGCTGGAGTCCAAGAAGATCTCCAAGACGCAGGCCGTGACCTCCCAAGTCTCCCACGACCTCGGCAAGGACAACGTGCACATCGGGCCGTCGGACTACGTCGCCTGGCTGGACGACCGCAAGTGGGCCTATGTCCGCCTCGAGGGACGTGCCTTCGGCGACGTGCCGCTGAACCTCGAGTACAAGCTTGAGGTATGGGACTCCCCCAACAGCGCCGGGGTGGTCATCGACGCGGTGCGCTGCGCCAAGATCGCACTCGACCGGGGCATCGGCGGCCCGGTCCTCTCCGCCTCCTCCTACTTCATGAAGTCCCCGCCGGAGCAGTACCGCGACAACGAGGCCCGGGACCGGGTGGAGGCGTTCATCCGCGACGAGGGCTGATCGAGGGCTGATTCCTCGTCGTCCTCATCTTTCTCGTCGGGTCCTCCTCGTCGGATCGGCCGGCCAGCGGACCCGGTCGGAAACACAAGGTCCGGCCGCCCGGAGGGGGGCGGCCGGACCTTGTGCCCCGAGCCGACCAGTCTGGTCCTAGGCTGACGACGTGGCCCGGGCGGAGAACCTTCGTGAGCTGCTGCACGATCGTGGGTTCCGGATGCTCTACGCGTCCAGGCTCACCTCCCAGGCCGCCGACGGCGTCTTCCAGGCGAGCCTCGTCAGCTATGTGCTGTTCTCTCCCGAACGGGCGACCTCAGCGGCGGCCCTGGCCGCGTCGCTCGCGATCGTTGTGCTGCCGTTCAGCGTCATCGGACCCTTCGCCGGCATCGTGCTCGATCGCGTGTCCCGCCAGCGGGTTCTGGTGGTCTGCTCACTCGTCCGGATGCTGTTGATGGGCATCCTGGTCGCTCTGATCGCCACCGGCCAGACGGGCCTCGACTTCTACGCGGTGGCACTGGCTTCGGTGAGCATGAACCGCTTCGTGCTGGCGGCGCTGTCCGCCGGGCTCCCGGTCGTGGTCGGCCTCGACCGGCTTGTCACGGCGAACGCCTTGTCCGTCACCTCCGGCACCGTCGCGACGCTCGCCGGAGCCGGTGTCGGCAGCGGACTGCGCGGGCTGATCGGCGGCGAGGACGGGGCGGTGGCGTTCGTCGCCGCTCTGGCGGCTCTCACCTACCTTGTAGCCGCCGCCACCGCGGCGCGGGCGGGGCGGAGCGACTTCGGTCCGCTGGAGACGATGGCCTGGCAGGGCGCCTGGGCGCAGACCACCCAGGTCGTCGCCGACATGCTCGACGGTGCCCGCTATCTGGTGAACCACGGGCCGGCCCGGCGGGCGCTCGCCGCCCTCACCACCTCGCGGGCCGCCTACGGCCTGATCCTCGTGATGACGGTGTTGCTGTATCGCAACTACTTCACCGGCTCGGAAGGCGGGCTCGCGGGACTCGCCGCCGTCGTCGCCGCCAGTGGAGCCGGCACGATCAGCGCCGCGCTCGCGACTCCCCGCGTCACGCGGCGCATGCCGAAGTCGAGCTGGATCGCCCTCGTCCTGGTACTCGGCGGGGTCGTCGAGGTCGCGCTCGGGCTACCCTTCTCCTCGACGCTGTTCATCGTCGCGGGAGCGTTGCTCGGGTTTTCCGCACAGGCCAGCAAGATCTGCGTGGACACCATCGTGCAGGAGGAGACCGACGACGCCTACCGCGGTCGCGCCTTCTCGCTCTACGACCTGCTGTTCAATGTCGCCTTCGTGGCGGCCGCGGCGGTGGCCGCCGTGGTCCTGCCGGACGAGGGCCGGTCCGTTCCGGTGGTCCTGGTAGCCGGGGCCGGCTACGCGCTCGCCGGGATCCTGTACTACCGGGCCGCCCACCGCCATCCGGAAGACCGGATCATCCGTCACATCGGCGAGCCCGGATCGGCACGACCGGCTGACCGCCCTGGCCCGGACGGTCAGCCTGGCCCGGACGGTCAGCCCAGGCCCGTCACCCCCGCCGAGGCGTGAGCTCACCGGGGACGGGCGCATCACCGGGGACGGGCACCTCGTGCTCCCGGGCCCACCGGAACAGTTCGGCCTCGGCGGCCTCCCGGCCGACGATCCCGTGCTCGAAGCGGAACTCCAGCATGTGCGACCGGGCCTGGCCCACCAACCGGGACGGTGGCAGCCCCAGCAGCACCATGATGTCGTCCCCGGAAAGCTCCGGCCGGATCGCGGCGATCTCCTCGCGCGCGGCGAGCTCGGCGATCCGCTCCTCGAGCGAGTCGTACGTCCGGGACAACGCCGCGGCCTTGCGCCGGTTGCGGGTCGTACAGTCCGAGCGGACCAGCTTGTGCAGCCGGGAGAGCTGAGGACCCGCGTCGTGCACGTAGCGGCGTACGGCGGCGTCGGTCCACTCGCCCGCCCCGTATCCGTGGAAGCGCAGGTGCAGGTAGACAAGCCGGCAGACCGCGTCAGTCACGTCCTTGGGGAAGTGCAGCGCCGCGAGCCGGCGGCGGGCCATGTCCCGGCCGACGACCTCATGGTGGTGGAAGGACACCCGCCCACCCGTCATGTGCCGGCGGGTCCGCGGCTTGCCGATGTCATGCAGCAGCGCGGCCCAGCGCAGCACCTCGTCCGGCTCCCCCGGCTCCTCCAGGGTCATCGCCTGACGCAGCACCGTCATGGTGTGGGCGTAGACGTCCTTGTGCTGGTGGTGCTCGTCGATCTCCATCCGCATGGCGGACACCTCGGGCAGCACGATGTCGGCGATCCCGACCTCGACCAACCGCTCCAGACCGGCGACCGGGTCGGGAGCCGACATGAGCTTGCGCAGTTCGTCGCGGATCCGCTCGGGGGAGACGACCGCGAGCCGATCGGCCCGCGAGCGCATCGCCGCGACCAGCTCGGGTACCGGGGTGAGGCCCAGGGCCGCCTCGAACCTGGCGGCCCGCAGGATGCGCAGCGGGTCGTCGTCGAACGACGCCTCGGGGCTTGCGGGGGTACGCAGCACGCCGCGGGCGAGATCTGCCATCCCGCCGAACAGGTCGACGAAGTCATGGCCGGGCACGGACACCGCCATCGCATTCACGGTGAAGTCCCGCCGGGACAGGTCCGCCTCCAGGCTGTCGCCGTAGGTCACGGCCGGATTGCGGGACTTCCGGTCGTACGCCTCGCTACGGTAGGTAGTGATCTCGAACCGGACACCGTGCCGAGCGAGCCCGACCGTGCCGAAGGCGATTCCGGCCTCCCAGGTCGCCTCCGCCCATCCTCGGGTGATCTCCAGAACCCGCTCGGGGCGGGCGTCCGTGGCAAAGTCGAGATCGGCCGGTACGGCCCCGGACACAGCGGATGCCGGCCTGCCGAGCAGGGCGTCCCGTACCGAACCACCGACGAGGTGAAGGAGGTAGCCGTTCGCGGTGAAGACGCGGCCAAGCTCATCGGCGGCCGGCGGCACCCTCAACAGCTCACTCACCACCCGTTCGGCCGAGTCTCGCGGATTGTCCAGACTGATCACTGACACACCTTCAGGTTACGGCCTCACCGCCGGTGATCCGGCACGTGGACCCGAAACAATGATCATGATTTCTCGGCGTCCAACCCTCGGCGTCCAACCGGGGAGGGCCTAGCGGAACCAAGCCGTAACCCCGGCGTTCCGGACAGGCGGGCCGGCTGGTCGCCGGGGGCTCGTACGATCAACCCATGCCGCCGCCGACCTCCACCACCGGTCGCGCGCCGTTGCGCCGGGCGGCGGAGTGGGTGCTGTTGACCCAGGTGACCGGCAGCCTCGCGTACGCCGATGAACGCCGCCTGATCCACGAGGTGCCCACCCTGCTGACTACGACCGCATGACCACACGACCGCATGACCACACGACCGCATCGACAGACTTCGGATGAGTGAGACAGGCTGTTCGGATGAGCGGGACAGGCTGTGACGATGCGTGAGAAGGGACCCGGGCGGCGCCGTCGTGGACCTCGTTGGGCGGCGATGCTCGCGGCGCTGGCCCTGTTCGCCGTGGCCGTGCCCGGGGTCTGCGCGGCCTCGGCTTCGGCTTCGGCCCCCGCGTCGGCCGGGGGAGTCCTCGTCGAACCGGTTACCCACCACGGTTCATCTACAAGAACACCACGATCTTCCGCATCTTCATCCACCGATAAATCGAATAATTTGCCATCTATCACTCCGGATAACACGGCAGCCAGGCCCGGTGGTTCGCCGAACCCGGTGACGATTGATCTGGATGAGGTAAGTCCCCCCACCCCGGGGGGCTCGACCATGCTCTCCGTCAGCGGCCAGCTCATCACCACGGTCGGGGAGCCGCTGGCCCACCTCTCCATGAGCCTGTGGATAGGCGCCAGGGTGACCTCACGCGGGCAGCTGGCCACCCTGACCGATGACCCGGCCACGGCGAGAACACGCAGCTACCGCCAGGTGGTCCTCGCGAACGGCGACGGCACCCAGCCGCTGGCCGCCCCGCCCACCCAGGGTGCCGCGCCCGTGCCCTTCCGGATCGCCACCGATCGCGCCGCGCTGGACCTGCCGCCGAGCCTGGGGGTGTACCCGATCCAGCTACGGATTACCGGCTCCGTCGGGGGCCGCGCCGTGGCACCGATCGGCGCGGCCTACACCTTCCTGGTCTGGGCGCCGAATCCGCAGCAGCCGAGGACGCCGATCGCAGCGGTCCTGCCGATCGCAGATCAGCCGCGCCTGCGCTCGGACGGCAGGCTGACCGACAACGCGCTCGCGGACGAGGTGAAGCCGGGCGGCCGGCTGTCCCGGCTGCTGACCGCCGCCGCGCCGCCGGTCACGCTCGCCGTCGATCCGACCCTGGTGCAGGCGCTGACCATCATGGCGCAGCCGGGCGGCTACGACTACGCCACCCCGGGCGGGCCCGTTCATGCGCAGGCGAACGCCGATGCGGCCCTTTTTCTCTCCGACATCGTGCGCTTCGCCGAGCACGGAGGCATGGTGTTCGCGCTGCCCTACGGGGATGCCGATCTGACCGCGCTCGTCCACGCCCGGAAGCTGGACACGATGAAGTACGCCGTCAAGACTGGCGAAGTTGTGCTGGCCCAACTGTTGGGGCGTGCCCCTCTACAGAAGGGCACCATCGCATACCCTGCCGACGGGTCGGCGGACGCCACCACCGTGGACGTACTGCGCCAGCTGGAGGTCGGGACCGTGATCCTCGATGACCAGCTGCTACCCCCCGCGACGAAGATCACCTATACTCCGTCAGCGACCGTCAGCCTCGCCACCTCGGCCGGACCGATCCAGGCGCTCGCGGCCGACCGCCGGCTCACCAGGATCGCAACCGCCTACACCGGGCTGCCCGACGGTCCCGACTTCGGGACGGCCCTGGCACGCCTGCGGGCCGAGCTCGGCATGATCACCGCCGAACGACCCGAGCAACGGTTCCAGGTCCTGGCGCTGCCCCGGGACTGGGATCCGCCGAGCGACTGGGCACGGTCGGTACTCGACACCCTCACCAGCGGCTACTCCATCTCGGTGGGACTCGACGCAGGTGCCGGGGGCCAGGGCCGGCCGGCCGACCGGCCGGGCCGGCTCGTCTACCCGGCCGAGGCACAGGCCCGCGAACTGCCGGCCAACTACCTCACCGCCGTCGAGGACGTCCTCGACGAGGTGCAGGCCCTGAGCCCCGTGCTGTGCCCACCCAGGCGCGGTCCCAGGTGCCAGCTGCAGCTCATCAACCCGATGAAGAACGCGCTTGTCACGGCGGCCTCCGCCGCGTGGCGGGGAGACCGCAGGGTTGACGGTGTGTCGTTGAGCCAGCAGGTGGACGGGGAGGCGTCCGCGATCCGCAACGGAATCCAGGTGGTGGCCTCCCGCAGCGTCAACCTGACGAGCAAACGTGGGCTGGTCCCGATCACCTTGGAGAACAACACCCAATACGAGGTCACTGTGGTGCTCGCCTTCTCTTCGACCAACCGGTCCCGGCTGCGCTCGCCAGCCCGGCAGACACTCCGCCTTCCCCCAGGGCAGAAGGCTCAGGTCGAGATCGGGATGGAGGCCGAAGGCGCGGGAACGTTTCCCCTCGAGATCCGCAAACTCAACCTCGACGGGCAGGCGCTGTCCAAGGAACCACCGAACCGGGTTCTCGTCCGATCCACCGTCTACGGCGCCATCGCGACCGCGATCACCATCGGTGCCATCGGCGTGCTGCTCCTGGCGGTCATCATCCGCCTGGCGCGACGGCTACGGGCCCGCCTGCGTGGGGCCGAGGACGACCTGGGTAGACCGGCGGGTCCGCACGAGGCTATGACCGGGCCGACTGCCCCGCTCTACCCGGTGAACCAGGTGAACCAGGTGAACCAGGTCGATCCGGTCGCCCCCGCCGGTCCGCTCACCCCCGCCGGTCCGCTCACCCCCGCCGCCTCGGTCTCGACCCGGCATAGTGGCGACGACGAGCGCGAAGCCGCCACCTCGACTACGACGACGCCGGTGGTACGGACGGCCGTCCGGCGCTATGACGACCAGGACCGAGACACCCTTCGCCACGGCCTCGACAGCCAGGAGGACACCGGCGACTCGGCGGCCACAGCTCCCTTCCGACGGCGACGGAGCGGCCCATGACGCCGGTCGAGGAGGAGGGCCGGCCTGGGGCCCGGCATCGCAGGGGTGCTACCGACCCCCGGCGTGATCGCGGTACCGGCGGTGGACCGTCGGACCGGGACCCACCCGATGTCGGGTACTGCGACGAGGACGGCTACCCGGCGGCCGAACGCCCGGCCCGGTTCCCCCCGGACCAGTCGTATCCCGGTTATCCCTGGCAGACCCGTCCGGAGCAGCCAGATCCGGACCGGGGACTCGCGCGCCGGCCCCGGCACTCCGAACGGGACCATCCGGAACGGGACCATCCTGTCGACCCGGACGGACGCCGTGGCGCGCCACGGTTCGACGCGCCACGGTTCGACGCGCCACGCCATGAAGACCGGCGGCAGGGCGACCCACGGTACGACGGCGCGCGCTATGACGGCCCGCGCCACCCGGACCCGCGCCATGACGGCCCGCGCCACCCGGACCCGCGCCATGACGGCGCGCGCTATGACGGCCCGCGCCACCCGGACCCGCGCCATGACGGCGCGCGCTATGACGGCCCGCGCCACCCGGACCCGCGCCATGACGATCCCGCGAGCTCCCGCGACGAGCGGTATCCGCGATCCGCAGACCGCCTCCCCGCTCCCGGCGCTCCGCGCATGACCGCCGGCGAGCAGACCCGGAAGCTTCCCGCCACGTCGGGCCCACCACCGCCGCCTCCCCATGTGCCGCCTCCGTCGGAAGGAGGTCCCCCGCCGGGGCCACGCATACCGGAACGATCGCAACGCGGCACCCCGCCGCTGGACGACGGGCGGACGAGCCGGCTGCCGACCCCGCCCGGGGTCGGCCCTGTCATCCCCATCGGACGATCCTCATGGCGGGACACCCCAGACCGCCCAGAGCCTGCGGCGCGTCCGGAGCGACGCACCCGAGCCGACCGTTCCCGTCGGGACGGCGACGAGCGCCGTCGGCCGTCCTTGAGCGAGTCCAGGCCGACGGTGGCACTTCCTCGCAGCAACGTCCGCCGCATCCCCCCCGAACCGGCCCGACGAGACACCGGCACGGCGCCGCACGGCAGCACAACGGCGCGGCGCGACAGCACAACGGCGCGGCGCGGCAGCGCAACCATGCAGGCCGGCAGCCCGGCCGAGGCCGGGCCCGGCCTCGGCCGGGCCAGTGGAACCATGGCGATCGGCACGATCGTCTCCCGGGCATCCGGGTTCCTGCGGACCGTCGCGATCGCCGCGGCGATCGGGACCGGTGCGGTGAGCCAGGCCTACAACGTCGCCAACACCACGCCGAACATCCTCTACGACCTGCTCCTCGGCGGCGTCCTCACGAGCGTCGTGGTGCCGGTCATGGTCCGCACCGCGAAGGAGGATCCCGACGGGGGGGACGCGTTCGCGTCGTCGCTGCTCACACTCATGATCCTCGGCCTCGGGGCCGTCGTGGCAGTGGGCATGCTGATCGCCCCGTGGATCATCAGTCTCTACCTGCACGCCGGCTCCGACGAGCGGGCGCTCGCCGCCACGATGCTGCGGTGGTTCCTGCCGCAGATCGTCTTCTACGGGGTAGGCGCGACGATCGGGGCGATCCTCAACGTCAGACAGTCGTTCACCGCGCCCATGTTCGCCCCGATCCTGAACAACCTGCTGGTCATCGTCACCTGTCTGGGCTTCACCTATTTCATCGCGGGGCCGCGCCCGCCGGGTGTGGACGGGCCGAAGGCCATCACCGACACTCAGGTGACGGTGCTCTGCGCCGGGACGACGCTGGGCGTCGTCGTCATGACCCTCGCACTGCTCCCCTCGCTGCGCAAGGTCGGTTTCCACTACCGGCCGCGGTTGGACATGCGGCATCCCGAACTGCGCTCGACGGCCCGGCTGGCGGGGTGGACGCTGCTGTTCGTCGTGATCAGCCAGGCCGGCTATCTGGTGATCGTCAACCTGTCGACGGCGACGACCGCCTACACGATCTACACGTACGGATACCAGATCTTCCAGCTCCCGTACGCCATCATCGGCGTCTCGGTCATCACCGCGCTGTTGCCGAGGATGAGCGGGCACGCCGCCCAGGGGCGCAGCGACCTGGTGCGGGCCGACATCTCGATGGCAACCCGGATCACGATCACCGCGATCGTGCCCGCCGCCCTGTTCATCCTCGCCCTGGGCCGGCCGATCGCCGTCGCCGTGTTCCATCACGGCGCGACCGGCTACGGCGACGCTGTGGACATCGGCGACACCCTCAGCGCCTTCGCCCTGGCCCTCGTGCCGTTCTCTCTGTTCCAGGTGCAGCTACGGGTGTTCTACGCCTACCAGGACAGTCGCACCCCGGCCCTGGTCAACATCGGGGTCGTGGCGGTGAACGTCATCGGTGCCCTGGTCCTCACCGTGGTCGTGCCCGAGGAGCACCGGGCCGTCGCGCTGGCGCTCTCCTTCGCCACCGCCTACCTGATGGGCCTCGCTGCGACGAGCGCCCTGTTGCACCGGCGGCTCGGGGGAATCGATGGCAATCGCACCGTGCGGGTCATCACCCGGGTTGCGATCTCGGCCGGGATCGGCGCCGTCCTCGCGTCGCTTCTCGCCCGAGGTGTCCGCGCGGTCGTGGGTGAGGGGTGGCTTGGTTCCGGGATCGCGGTGGTGCTCGCCGCGGCCGTGGGAGGCGGGCTCTTCCTCGCGGTCGGCACCCGGACGGGGATACACGAGATCAACGCCCTGCTGGCGGAGGTGAACGGACGACTCGGCGGCCGGCTGCCCCGACCGCCGGGACGGTCATCGCAACGCGACTGACCGGCGGTGATGGCACCTACGGGCCAGCCGAGACGATCCCGCCGGCACCAGGAAGATCCTCGTCGTCGTTGCTCTCGGGGCATCCTCGCACGTCACCGGAAGAATCGGCTCGCCGATCGTCACAGTCGGTACACATGGGCGGGTTGTCCCAAGACATTCGCGAGATCCTCCTGACCTCCTCGTACACTGGACACGCTGTGCGCGGGCCCCACCCAACGTCGCCGGTGAACCAGGCGCAGCCTCCCGCTCGTCGCTTCGTTCATCGAGGCGGCTGGTCAGAGCGACGGAGGGTACCCGGGTGTCCGCCTACGGTGGCGGCACGCTGGGCGGAACCCCTGCCCGGGTGAGGTAGGGAAGCCGACGGCGGATTATGGACGCCGGGCCCGTGGACGACGGAGGCGCTGTGGTCGACGGAAGCAACCGACCGCAGGCCGGGGACGTCGATAACGACGTGAACCCGAACGCGCCCGGAGTCCGGGGTGCGACGCCGCCCTCCGGCACCGCCATCCTCGCCGAGTCCGTGCTCGACCGCCGCTACCGTCTACTCTCCGCATTGACGACCCGTGGGCCCGTCACCCTCTGGCGAGGCGACGACAAGGTGCTCGCCCGACCGGTGGCGGTGCGCATCGTCGAGCACGGCCCCGCGTCCGCGGGCGGCGGCGGGCCGGTCACGGATCCGGCGCAGGAGCAGGCGGCCCGTCGGCTTCTCACCGCGGCGATCAACTCCGGTCGGCTGGTGCATCCCGGGGCCGCCTCGACCTACGACGCCACCACTACCACGGCCGAGTCCCGACGCATCTCCTACGTCGTCTCGGAATGGGTGGACGGCAAAACGCTGCGTCAGCTTTCCACCGACGGGCCGCTACGCCCGGAGCAGGCCGGCGCCGTGGTGCTCGCAGCGGCCCGAGTCATCGCCGCGGCACACGAGCGCGGCATCCATCACGGTGACCTGAACCCCGGTGACGTCATCGTCTCCAGCCACGGCACCGTCAAGGTCATCGACCTGGAGATCGGCGGGGTGCTCGCGGAACTCGACGGTTCCCTCCCCGCGACGGAGCTCGACGGGCACGGCAGGCAGCCCGACCAGAGTGGGATCGGCGGGGACGACGGTTCCGGCCCAGGCACGGCCGACCGCGCGGGCGGCGGCTCCGACGCCACGGCGGTGAATCCCGACCTGATCGCCGCGGCCGACGTCCGGGCGCTCGGTGGCCTGCTGTATGCCGGGCTCACCGGTTACTGGCCCCTTGGCGGGGACCACGGTCTGCCCACCGCACCCACCTCGGGCGGCCGGCTGCGGACTCCCCGACAGGTCGCCTCGTCAGTTCCGCGTGATCTCGACGCCATCACCATGGCCACCCTCGGCGACGACCGGGTCGGAGCGCCCATCACCACGGCGGCCGACCTGGTCGAGGAGCTGGAGTCGATCAACCCGGTGGACGCCGTGCTCGACACCGGGTTGATGAGCCTAAGCGACGCCCCGCCCAGCACCGAGGCGATGGATGTGGACGCCTTCGCCTCCTCGGACTACCTCGCGCCGGGGAATTACCCGGCGCAGGGCCGCTATGCCGACACGGCCGGCTACCCCGGCCCCGCCCAGGCCCGGGACGCCCGGTACGCCCGGTACGACACCCGGGTGGAAGGCCCCCGCGGGTCGCGCGCTGGCGGGACCGGCTACGGCCGCGGCGGATACGACGACCGCGGCGGATACGACGACCGCGGCGGATACGACGACCGCGGCGGATACGACGACCGCGGCTATCCCGCCGGGGGTGGCGGTTACCCGGCGGGATCCGACCGCTACCCGCCTGGTTCCGGCCCGAAGCGCCGCGGCGGGCCGTCGCTGGGACGGGCCGTGCCGTGGATCGCTCTGGTGGTGGTCGTCGCGATCGCGGTGGTCGCCGTGATCGCCCTGCGTGACGACGGCGGAAAGAACAACACCCCCAAACCCGGCACCTCGACCACGGTGCCGGCAACCCCCACCGGAACCATCCTCAAGCCGAGCAGCACGGACTCCTTCGACCCGCTCGCACCTGCGGGTGAACCCAAAACCGAGAAACCGGCGGATGTCGGCAAGGCATTCGACGGGAACACGTCGACGGAGTGGACGACGAGCAACTACACCAGCGCGACGTTCGGCAACCTCAAGTCGGGTGTCGGGCTGCGCATGGCGTTTCCGCAGAAGATCCTGCCCACCTCGGTCACCGTGACGGTCGGCAGCCTGGGTCCGGTGTCGTTCGAGCTGCGCAGCGGCGACAGGCTGTCGGATTCGCTCGACGGCTTCGACCGCGTGGTCGCCCAGAAGTCAGGCGCCAGCGGCACGGTGGTCCTGCCGATGTCGTCGGACGTGAACCCCTCGCAGTACTGGGTGCTGTGGCTGACCTCGCTGCCGTCGAACGCCGGGCAGTACCGCGGGTCGATCGCGGAGATCACGTTCCGGTCCTGACGGGAGGACAGTAGGAGTCGCGGTCCACCCGCCGAGGTCCTGGTGACCGCCCCCGACGCCGAGCTGGACCGCGCCGCCGTACCGCCCGCCCGACGCTGCCCATGACGACTACCCCGAAAGGCCATATTCGTGATCCGGCCGATCCCGGCGAGTGCGTCGCCGAGCATGACCCGCCCCTGGGCGTCGAGGAGGCGCTTGACTGGCTGACGCCCGGGTTGCGGACCGCCGTGGCGCTGGTGGACGTGGCAGGGGACCCGTCGCCGAGGCGGCGGGGCTGCCGGGAGTTCCGGTCGGGACGGTGAAAAGCCGGCGCTCGCGCGGCCGCGCGCAGCTCGCCGTCCTGCTGGATCCCCCCGGCCAGGGAACCCGGCGGCTTCGCCCACCGTCTCAGAAGGAAGACACCAGGATGCGGCGGGCTCACCGGGGCGGCAGCCCGTTACCCGAGGTCGGCCCGTCGGCCGCGGCCCCGCGGGCGCGGCCGACGCCATCCGGATCTGCCGAAGGAGGTGATCAGCAATGGCGACTGAGCCTGCGGGGGACCGACGTCAACCGGCGGCTCCCTCCGGTCCCTTCCCGGCGGGTCGCCGCTTGCGCACGCACGGGCATCACCCGGACGCCGAGCTGCTGGACGCCTTCACGGACGGAGAGCCGCTCCCCCGCTCCGTCCGCGAGCATATCGAGGGCTGCGTCTCATGCCAGGAGTCGATGGTCGCCCTGCGCAGGGTCCGTACGGACCTCTCCCGCCTGGCGACCCTGACGATGCCCGGCGAGGTGGCCGAACGCCTCCAGGCTGCGCTGGCGGCCCACGCACCTGCTCCCTCTCGGCCGGGACCGGGCCGGAACCCGGCCGCGCCGACCGGTCCGGGGCCCGCGAGCTCCGGCTTCGTCGGCACCGCGGGAGCCGCCGGGGTCACCGGCACGGAACCCCTCATGGGGGATACCGAGGCCGTCCACACCGATACGGGGGATGACACGGGGCGTGCCGGTGCCGTAGGCGCTGGCACCGGTGGGCGGGCGGCGAGTGGCAACGGGCCAAGGCGACCCGGCCGAGGTCAGGCGGGGGCTGGGCTCACAGACCGTCAGCCGGCCTGGCACCGGGATCCGCGGAGCCGTCCGGGTACTCCAGGTACGCCGGGTACTCCAGGTACGCCGGGTGCGCGCCCCCGACGGGACTGGGTGTCCATCGTGGCGGTCTGCATCGCCTTCATCACCTTCGGAGCGGCGATCTTCGTGTACCACGGTCTGCGGAGCGCCAACGTCGATCACAGGGTGGCGGCGTCCAACCCCGTGGACAGCTCCGGCCCGGCCGGCGGCTCGGTGGTGGCCGAATACGGCTCCGCCAGCTCCGTTCCCCTTACCGTGATGGCGCTCTCGCAGACGAGCGTCGCTCCCTCGGACGTCGTGCGGCACGGCCGGGAACTGCTGGCCGGCCGGATCCCAGGGTCCGCGGCGCTGCCGCTCGTGCCGTCCGCGCCCGCGGCGGCCGGCCGCACGACGACCCCTGCGACGGTGGACGTCGACCGGTTGCGCTCGGTGCTGGACACCCCTGACCTGCGTCCGTGCTACCAGAGCCTGACGGCGCAGACGGGTGGCACAATCCTCGCTGTCGACCGCGTCGTCTACAACGACCAGCCGGCGCTGTTGATCGTGCTCTCCGTGCCCATGCAACCGGCGGTGGCCAGGGTGCTGGTCGTCGACGCCCACTGCGGCGTCACCACCGTCTCCACCGCGCCGTGGTACAGCGTGTCCACGCTGCGGCATTGAGGTGGTGGTTGACGCATCGCGGGGCCGGGAGCCCAGCCGTGGCGCGCACCGGTGGCGGGCGCGGATGGAATCAGATGCCCGCGGAGACGGTTGTCGCTGTCGGACACCGTCTCCATGGACGGACCGATGAACGAGGAACTCGGATGAAGCCGGGGCGACAGGTACCGGCGAGGGCCCACCCGGCTCACAGGGATCCCGTAGCGTGAAAGGAGCGGGTGTGACAGCCCAGGAGGACGGCCAGGATGTCACCGGCCGCAGCAGCCAGCCCGACGGCGATGACGACATACGCGATGTCGTCATCGTCGGTTCGGGCCCGGCAGGGTACACGGCCGCTGTCTACACCGCCCGGGCCAACCTACGGCCACTCGTGTTCGAGGGCGCGGTATCGGCCGGCGGAGCGCTCATGAACACCACCGAGGTGGAGAACTTTCCTGGGTTTCCGGACGGCATCCAGGGTCCGGAGCTGATGGAGAACCTGCGACGGCAGGCGGAGCGGTTCGGAGCCGAGCTGGTGGCCGACGACGTGACCGAGCTCGACCTCGCGGCGAACCCAAAGGTCGTCAAGATCGAGGACAGGACCTACCTCGCCCGCACGATCATCGTCGCCACCGGTTCGGCCTACCGCATGCTCGGCGTCGAGCACGAGGAGCGGTTGCTCGGCCGCGGGGTCTCCGCCTGTGCGACCTGCGACGGCTTCTTCTTCCGGGATCAGGACATCGCGGTGGTTGGCGGGGGCGACTCGGCGATGGAGGAGGCGACCTTCCTGACCCGCTTCGCCCGCTCGGTGACGGTGATCCACCGGCGGGACAAACTCCGGGCCAGCGCGATCATGCAGGAGCGGGCCTTCGCCAACGAGAAGATCCGGTTCCGGTGGAACGCCGAGGTCACCGAGCTCCTGGGCGCGGACAAGCTCACCGGCGTCCGGCTGCGCGACACCGTCACCGGTGAAGCGAAGGATCTTCCGGTCACCGGACTGTTCGTCGCTATCGGTCACCTTCCGCGTACCGAACTCGTCCGTGGTCAGCTCGACCTCGACGACGCCGGCTACATCTCGGTCGCGCACCCGACCACGAAGACGAACCTGGACGGGGTCTTCGCCTGTGGCGACGTGGTCGACCACACCTACCGCCAGGCCATCACCGCAGCCGGCACGGGCTGCGCCGCCGCGCTCGACGCGGAGCGCTTCATCGCCGCCGGGGAGGGTCCGGGCGAGGTGACCACCGTGGCTCCCCGGGTCGTGACCCCGACGCCGCAACCCGCCTGATCCGGGCATCTGTCCGGGCGGCCGATCAGGCGGCGCCGGAGCAGGCCCGCCCGACCCGGCTGTCCGAAGGCCGTTCGGGCGCCGTCCGCGGGCCACCACCGGCCTGTTGATCGCCTACCCGTCCACCAAAAGATCATCCATCAGGGAGAACAACATGGCAGGTTCCACCACCCCCGTGACCGACAGCACCTTCGTGACCGAGGTGCTGGAGAGCGACAAGCCGGTCCTGGTGGACTTCTGGGCCGAGTGGTGCGGCCCTTGCAAGATGGTCGCACCCGTCTTGGAGGAGATCGCCAAGGAGCATGGCGAGAAGCTCCGGGTCGTCAAGCTGAACATCGACGAGAACCCGGAGACCGCCCGGAACTACCAGATCATGTCGATCCCGACCATGGCTGTGTTCGTCAAGGGCGTGATCGACAAGAGCATCGTCGGCGCGAAGCCGAAGGCCGCCCTGCTGCGTGACCTCTCGGTCTACATCTGATCTCGTCACGCGGTCGTTCCACCGTCGGCCCGCCGGGTGTGATCCCGGCGGGCCGACGTCGTTCCCGGACCGGTCCGCGCCGGTTCGCCCACGACAACCGGATACCACGTGCGGACCGGGAACTTTCTCCCGCCGTCACGAGCATCGGGGGAGTATCACGGCGGCCCGGTCACGCACGGTCAATACTGGAGGATTCGGTTCGCGGCCGGTCGAGACCGCACGGGCATGCCCTAGGCTTGAGATTCAGCAATCGGCCGTCGGCGCATCATTCGTCGACGCGGTGGCCCCGACCATCGGGTTTCGCCAGGGGCACCGGGTTTCGCCAGGGGCACATTGGGCAGGCGAGCTGAAAGGTATGCATCGGTGAAGCTGCTGCGTCTGGGAGACCAAGGTTCCGCCGTTGCCGAGGTTCGGGCGGCCCTGACCTATCTTGGTTTTCTTCCCGTGACGCCCCGGCAGAGCCGGGATCCGGCCGGCCCAGGTAAGGGTGACCCAGGTAAGAGCGCTCCGGATAAGAGCGCCCCGGATAGAGGTGTTACCTCCGCCGCGGAACCGTCCCAGGGCACGCGGGTCCCGGCTGTCGACGGTACTCTCGGCGGTGTTCCGGCCGAGCCGGCCGAGCCGGCCGATCGGTTCGACCGAGATCTCGACAACGCGCTGCGCGCCTTTCAGCAGAGCCGGGGGCTGTCCGCCGACGGGATACTCGGTCCGGACACGGCGCGTGCCTTGGAGGAGGCACGCCACAAGCTCGGCGACCGTCTGCTCTACCACAGCCCCGCGTACCCTTTTGTCGGCGATGACGTGGCGGCGCTCCAGGAACGCCTGTTCAACATGGGTTTCGACGTCGGCCGCACGGATGGGATCTTCGGGCCACGCACCGAGTCCGCGGTCCGCGACTTCCAGCGCAACCGGGGTCTCGATCCGGACGGCCAATGCGGGCCACACACCCTGCGCGAGCTCAAACGCCTGCAGCGCACGGTCACTGGTGGCCGGCCCGACATGCTGCGGGAGTCCGTCCGGCTGTTGGCCCACGGCTCCTCGCTGCTCGGAGTCGTCGTCGCCATCGATCCCGGCCACGGTGGCGACGATCCGGGCATCGTCCGCGGCAACCTGTGCGAACGGGATCTCATGGCCGACCTCGCCGCTCGGATGTCCACGCGGCTACTCGACTCGGGCCTGCGGGCGCACCTCATCCACGGCCTGGACGAGTCCCCCAGCGAGGAGGAGCGGGCCGCGCGGGCGAACGAGCTCGAAGCGGATCTCCTGATCTCGCTGCACGCCGACAGCAGTCCATCCCCGCGCGCCCAGGGGGTGTCGGCCTACTACTACGGCAACGCGCGCGGGTCGTCCGCCGTGGGTGAGCGCTTCGCCCAGCTCGTCCACCGTGAGATCGTCTCCCGGACCGACATGCTGGACTGCCGCACCCATCCGAAGGTCTGGAGCCTGCTTCGGCGGACCCGGATGCCGGCCGTACGGCTCGACCTCGGATATCTGACAAACGAACATGACGCCAAGGCCCTTGGCTCCACCGCATTCCGGGCAACCGTCGCCGAGGCGGTGCTCGCCGCAGCCCAACGACTCTTTCTCCCACCCGAGCAGGACGCGCCGACGGGCCAGCTTCACGTCCCCCGCCTCGCCAGCCGCACCTGACCGGCCACCAAGGCGTTCCATCGACAAGGCTGACGTTTCACGTGAAACGAGGCCGGTGCGTCGATGGGGAAGATTCATGCTCGGCAGCCTAGGCTGATTCCGTGACAGCCTCCGCATCCGTCGACGTTGACCTCGGCGGCCGGAGGCCCGGTAGCCGACCCATGGAGCGCCTTTTCGATGAGCCGTCGCATCGCGAACATCACCCTGGACAACATCGACGATCTCCCTCTACCCTGCCGCCGCTGCGTCTTCTGGGAGCTCGATCCGGTGGCCCGGAGCCGCGCGGAGGAGGCCGGCGGCACCGACCTCGAGAAGGAGGCGTGGGTTTCCCTGGCTCTCCTGGAATGGGGAAGTTGCGGAAAGATCGCCTATATCGACAACGTCCCGGCCGGATTCGTGATGTTCGCTCCGCCGGCCTACGTGCCTCGATCGGTGGCCTTTCCCACCAGCCCGGTCTCACCGGACGCGGTGCTGCTCATGACAGCGTCGATCGTCAATGAGTTCACCGGACAGGGGCTGGGGCGGATCCTCGTCCAGTCCGTCGCCAAGGACGTCATCCGCCGCGGCTTCAAGGCGGTGGAAGCGTTCGGTGACCTCCAGAACTCGGGTACCCGCTGCATCCTGCCCGCCGACTATCTCCTCGCGGTCGGTTTCAAGACGGTCCGGCCCCATCATCGATGGCCGCGGCTGCGGCTAGAGGTGAAGAACGCGGTGAGCTGGCGAGAGGACGTCGAGGTCGCCCTGGAACGTCTGCTGGGATCGATGACGCCGGAGGGCATGCTGCGCAAGGTCAGCCAGGCCGGCAATCTGGCCTGAGCACGGCGATCTGCCCTGAGCACGGCGATCTGCCCTGAGCACGGCGATCTGGCCTGAGCACGGCGATCTGCCCTGAGCACGGCGATCTGGCCTGAGCACGGCGATCTGCCCTGAGCACGGCGATGGCCCGGCACTCGGCGGGCAATCGGCAGACATGCGCGCGGCCACCCGGGGGAGTCCGGCACAGCCCTGGGACCGCGCGATCCGCGTCCGGCTCAAGAAGCCCAGAGAGCCCCGAGCGAACCCCGAGCCGGACGCCTAGTCCAACAAGCCGTCGACCGAGGCCGACGGCGACATCACGGCGACGATCCGCTCCAGATCCTCGATCGAGGCGAACTCGACCGTGATCTTCCCCTTACTGCGGCCCATGTCCACCTTCACGCGGGTCTCGAAGCGATCCGAGAGGCGGTCGGCGAGCCTCACCAGGGCCGGTGAGGCGGCCCCTGGTGCCCGCGACGCCCGCTTACGCGGGGCCTCGTCGTCCAGTGCCACGATCTCCTCGACGGCCCGCACCGAGAGACCTTCCGCGACGATGCGGGTGGCGAGCCGGTCCTGGGCGTCCGGATCCTGTAGCGAGAGCAGCGCGCGGGCATGACCCGCCGACAGCACGCCGGCCGCCACCCGCCTTTGTACCGCGGGCGAGAGCCCGAGCAGCCGGATCATGTTGGTGACATGCGACCGGGACCGCCCGAGCCGACTGGCCAGTTCCTCGTGCGTCGCCCCGAAGTCGCGGAGCAGCTGTTCGTACGCCGCAGCCTCCTCCAGCGGGTTGAGCTGCTGGCGGTGGAGGTTCTCCAGCAGCGCGTCGCGCAGCATGGCGTCGTCCGCGGTCTCCCGCACGATGGCGGGAATCCGGGGAAGCTTGGCGATCTTCGATGCACGCCACCGGCGTTCACCCATGACGAGCTCGTAGCGCTCGGGGGCCACCTCGCGTACCACGATCGGCTGGAGCAGCCCGACCTCGCGGAGGCTCGCCGCCAGCTCTTCGAGGGCGTCCTCATCGAAGTGAGTCCTGGGCTGGCGCGGGTTCGGGCTGACCGACTCGACGGGGATCTCGCGGAAGGTCGCCCCGTGTACGGGCAGCGGCCCGGTGCCGTCGCCGGAGCCGCGATTCGTCCCCCGGCCGCCGTAGCCACTGGCGTAGTCGGCGTAGTCAGCGTAGTCAGCCGAGGCGGTGCCCGCCTGACCGTCGAGGGGAGGAGGAGCAACCGGGATGAGTGCCCCCAGCCCTCGCCCCAGACCACTGCGCCGAGCACTCATCACGCCGCTCCATTCGAGTCCCGACCCCGTTCCGCGAGTTCGCGCGCCGCGGCCAGATAGGACAGCGAGCCGCGCGACGTCGGATCGTACGTCAGCGCGGACTGCCCATAGCTCGGCGCCTCCGCCAGACGCACGTTCCGGGGGATGGTAGTGGACAGCACCCGGTCCCCGAAGTGTTCCTTGACCTCATGGACGACCTGGTCGGCCAGTCTGGTCCGGGAGTCGTACATCGTGAGCAGGATGGTCGACAGACGCAGCTCCTGGTTCAGGTGCGCCTGCACCAGTTCCACGTTGCGCAGCAACATGCCGAGGCCCTCCAGCGCGTAGTACTCGCACTGGATCGGGATGAGCAGCTCACGGGCGGCCACGAGGGCGTTGACGGTCAGCAGCCCAAGAGAGGGCGGGCAGTCGATGAAAACATAGTCGACGTCCCGTTGCATGCTCGCGATGGCCCGCCGAAGCCGATTCTCCCGCGCCACCAGCGACACCAGCTCGATCTCCGCGCCGGCAAGATCGATCGTTGCGGGCGCGCAGAACAGCCCCGACGCCTCGGCGGACTTCACGATGACCTCGTCGAGGGGCCGATCCCCCACCAGAACCTCGTAGATCGAGGGGACCCCGGAGTGATGGTTGACGCCGAGCGCCGTCGAGGCATTGCCCTGCGGGTCAAGATCGATCACCAGGACCCGGGAGCCATGAGATGCCAGCGCCGCCGCCAGGTTGACCGTCGTCGTCGTCTTCCCCACACCGCCCTTCTGGTTGGCGACCGAGATGATGCGCCGCCGGGTGGGGCGAGGGAATGGTTGTCGTCGTTCTACCGCCAGTGCTTCCACTGCTGCTGCCGCCGCCGCTCCGATCGGGGTCGAGGGATCGAGCAGGTCCAGTGCGGGGAGCGCGGAGTCATAGCCCCGCAAGCCCCCACTCCTGGTCCCACCCTGGCCCGCCGACGCTGTTTCACGTGGAACGAGACTGTCCACGTGTCGGCTGGTCACGACCGACCTCCCGTGATCGGAGTGAATCCCGTGACGTCCGTCTGACCTGTCTGCCATCGTGCCGCTCACCGTCGCCGCGCCCTCCCCTGCTCTCGGCCCGGGTGCGCTGGGATGAACGTACGGCCCGGAGGACACGGGCGGGTTCCTCCACCCGCCCCTCCCCGCACCTCACGACATCCACGGGATGCCAACCCTGAGTTCCGAGACCGCTGCGCGCGTCCTGCAGTTCCTCCAGGATCCGTGAACCGCGCATCGCCAGCATGACACCACCTGGTCGTAGCATCGGAAAGAGGATTGCGCCCAGCCGCTCCAGGGGAGCGACCGCGCGGGCTACGGCTATCCCGAATCTACGACCGTCCGGGCCGATTCCGGCATCTGGCGCGCGGCCACGTACCACAGAAATCTGGTCCTCCAGGCCTATGGTCGCCACAACCTCGTGCAGGAATCGGCACCGGCGTTCCATCGGCTCGAGCAGCACCACCCGCAGATCCGGGCGGGCGAGCGCCAGCGGGATACCCGGCAGCCCCGCGCCGCTGCCGACGTCCACGACATCGGCCTGCACCGGGACCACGTCGGCCAGGACCGCGCAGTTGAGTACGTGGCGGTCCCAGAGCCGGTCAGTCTCACGCGGACCGATCAGCCCGCGTTCGACCCCGTCGGTCGCCAGCAACTCGACGTAGCGCGCCGCGGATCCGGTCCGCGTGCCGAAAATCTCCACCGCGACGGGGGGCACCTCGGGGGCATCCGGGAGACCCGTCATGGCCGGATCCTCCGCCGTGCCGTGTGACCAGCCCGCGCCGGCCGGGCCGCCTGCGTCACCTCGACCGGCCACAGCATCGAGCCGAGCCGGGTTGGGACCGTGGGCATCACCAGGTGACCGCCGGCAGCGGGTGGGTGGAAGACCGGATCCGTGGACCCGGCCGGACAGGACCAGAAGGCCGGACAGGACGAGAAGGCCGGACAGGACGAGGAAGTCAGAAGACCGCGCACCCGACAAGCATCCCCGCCGGCCTCGACATGCTCCCGCCGCCACCCCCCCCCCGCGGGAGGCACGGTTCCGGCCCGGGGACGGATGTCAGGTCGTCCGGTAGGACACCACGGTCCGCCGCGGCCGATCGAGTCGCGGGGCGGCGCCGGCGCAGCGATCGAAGACGGTCAGCGTTCCGGTGAGGGGGAACTGCCAGCCACGGCCGGCGCACCACCCCGCCCGGGGCAGCGCGGCCAGGTCGGGCGCGAGCGCCGGCCGCTCCGCGTCGAAGAGGAAGACGAGCAGCCGGGTCGGCGGGACCCGGCGGTTCGCCAGCTCGCCGACCAGGGAGGTACCCGCAGCGCCGAAGAAGATCGTGTCCTGCCGTGGTACCCGGGCCGGTACCCGCCCGGCGCCGGCGCTGGGGAGAGCTGCCGGCTCACGCGCCGGGTCGTCACTCGCCTCCATCGCGTACAGCCAGCCAGGCCGGGCGAGGCGACCCCCGACCACCACCAGGTCTCCCGGGCGGTGCAGCTGCCGGGCCGCGATGGCCGCGTCGACCATCCGATCGAGGCCACGAGTCCGGTGCCGATGATCCCAGAGCTGCCCGCTTCCCGACAGCGAGGTTCCCAGGAGCGGGACACCAAGCAAGATGATCATTGCGAGGCCGGCCAACGGCAGCACGGCGGTCGGAGAAATCGTGTTCGCGCTGGCGCTCGACGTCGGCGAGACACCGGAAACATCCAATCGTGACCGCTTGGTTACGGTTCCTCCGGTAGGGAGGGTCGGGGTCGCGGCCATCGGTGCCGGTACGGCCGGCTGAGGCCCGGCGGCGGGGATACGAGGTCGCACCGCCGCCACGAACAGGGCCACCAGCCGCCGGGTGCCCACCACGATCACAACGACGATCAGTGGCACGACGAAGAGGTTGGTCCGGGTCGGCCCGAACGGCCAGTACCGCGCGGCGCTCGCTCCCAGCATCAGCACCTGGGCTCCGCCGAGCGCGGTGAGGAGCAGCCTGCCGTCCGGTCGTCGCGCCAGCACGAGGACGCCGGTCAGGCCGGCGATCGACACCGCCACGGCGAGCAGCACCGAGACAACCGGTCCCCCGGGCACCGTCGCATGGATGAGGCTCGGGTCGAACCGGTCGATGCCGGGCGGCATACCGGTAATGAAGGCTCGCATCTGATCGACGATGAAGCGTACGGCCTCGACCGGCCCACGACCGGCAATGAACTGGCGATCCCAGTAGTCGCCGCGACGCTGACTGGACTGGTGCCCGATGAAGAACACGGTGTGTGCCACGCTGATGGCGACCGCGGGCAGGCATTCCACCAGTCGCCAGCGCCGCGCCGGACCGCGCCATACCTCCGCGGTCGCCAACGGCAGCACCAGAAAGATCCCGGGCACGGCGGTCAGGGCCAACAGGCCCGCCGCGGTGCGTCGCAGGAGCCGGGCACGGGAGAACCCGCCGGTGACAGGTGCAGGCCACGGGGACAGCGAGGGCCGCGGAGATGATCCGGTCGACCAGGCGAGGACGATGCAGACAGCGGCCAGCGCCTCGACGGAATACGGCTTGAGTTGGGTCGCGAGATCCAAGAAGGTCACGTTCAGGCACAGCCAGCACGTGGCGAACACCGCCGCGACCAGGCCGGTGAAACGGCGGGTGAGCAGGACGATCGCGGCGCCGAGCAAGGGCACGGCAAGATACCCGGGAAGCCGGAGCGACCAGCTGTGCCAGCCGAGGAGCTCGCCGGCCACCCGGGTCAGGCCGAACCAACCCAGCGCCGAGGGGGTGTTGGCGACGGTCAGCTCCGGCCAGAACGAGGACGCCGGTTCGCTGACGAAGTGGGCGCGCCAGATCTCGTCGTACCAGAAGGGTCTGGTCAGATAGGCATGCAGAACGCCGAGCACGGCCGCCAAGCCGACACCCACGGCGGCGGCCAGCACGAGGGAACGCGTCGGCCGGCGCCGACCCGCCATCGGTCGGCGCCGGTCAGCCGAGAAGGATGACTACCCGGCGGCCGGGTTCCTCGCCCTCGGACTCGCTGTGCACGCCGTCGATCCCGGCGACGGTGTCGTGCACCACCTTGCGCTCGAACGGCGTCATGGGAGCCAGCTTCTCCGGCTCACCGCGCGTGATGGCACGCGACGCCGCGGCGATCGCGATCTTGCGTAGCTCGACCCGCCGCCGGGCGCGATGGCCGCCGACGTCGAGCATGAGACGGCTGCGGGTGCCCGTCTTCTGGAGCACCGCGAGCCTGGTCAGTTCCTGCAACGCCTCCAGCGTCTCGCCGCCCGCCCCGATGAGCTTGTCCAGCCCCTCGCCCACCACGGCGACGACGGCGCGGCCGCTCTCGACGTCGAGGTCGAGGTCACCGTCCATGTCGACGATGTCGAGCAGACCCTCGATGTAGTCGGCGGCGATCTCGCCTTCCAACTCGAGATCGGACAGACGCCGATCCTCCGTGCCGGCGGTCTCGTCCGAGGAAGCGTGCTCGTCGGAGGCTCCGGCTCCATCCACAGCCAGTTCAGGTGCCGAACCGGTCATCAGCGACTCTCCAGGGGAACGGGGACAGCGGAGCAGAGATTACGGGATGCCGCCACTCGATGACGAAATCGGGTCGGCAGCCTGCCTGCCGGTCGGTCGGGAACGGCGTCTCCCGGATCAACGCCGCCCACCGGGCCGCTTGCTCTTGCCGCGCCGTTTCGCGGGTCGGGAGCCGCCGACCTGGCGCCGCACTCCGGCGGGTACGGGTGCCGGCCGGGGCGTGCTCTCCCCGTCGGAGGGCGCCGTCGGCCCGCTCGCCGCGCTCTGCCCGGCATTCTTGCCCGGGGCGTTCCTGCGGCCCGCCGCGCTGGTCTTCGCCTCCGCGCTGCGCCCCGTGGATGCGGCCGTGGTAGCGGCGACGCCGTTGTCCGAGACGCCGTTGTCCGAGACGCCACCGCCCGAGACGCCGTTGGCCCCGGGACCGCCCGGCGCCCCCGCCTTACCGCTCTTCGGGGTCGTCGCCGCTTTCGGGGTCGTCGTGGTACGGCTCGCGGTCGAGGTGCCGTTACGGGACCGGGTGCCGGGGGGAGCCGTCGAGGACGTCCGACCGGCCGCCGCGGCACCGGAATCGCCGCCCTTGGTCGGGGTCACCGAGGCGGACCGGGGGCGGTTCTTCGACTTCGCCCCGGCTCGGACACCGGGAGCCGGCCGAGCGGGGGTGACGGCACCGCCGGCGGCCGGACGGGCACCGGGCAGCCGGCCGTTCGCATCCGCGGGCTTGATCGGCGGCATCTTCTTCATGATGAAGAACTGCTGGCCCATGCTCCACAGGTTGGTGGTGAGCCAGTACAGCAGCACAGCGATCGGGAAACGGAAACCAAAGAAGGCGAGCATCAGCGGGGAGCCATAGAGCAGCGCCTTCTGCACCATCGCCTGCTGCGGGTCGAGCGGCCCGGTGCGGGCCATGATCTGGCGCTGCGTGAGGAAGGTCGTAAGACCCATCAGCACGATCAGGACGATCGCGAGAATCCTGACGTGCGTGCTGTCGACGCCGAGGAAGTGCGAGAAATCGCCATCGGAGGTGAACTTGCTCGCCAGCGAGATGCCGAACACCTTGGCCGAGGCGATCTGCTCCACCTGGTCTGCGGAGAGCCCGACCCGGGGACGCCAGACCAGCGAGTGGTTCGGACCCTCGTTCATCGGCGCCAGGTGGGTGAACACGTGGAACAGCGAGATGAACAGCGGGATCTGGAGGAAGATCGGGAGGCAGCCGAGGAGCGGGTTTCCGTGCTCCCGCTGCAGCGCCATCATCTCCTGCTGCATGCGGGGTTTGTCGTGCCCATGCTTCTCCCGGATCTCCTTGATCCGGGGCTGCATCATCTGCATCGTCCGCTGCGACTTCACCTGCTTGACGAACAGCGGGAAGATCAGAATACGGACGCAGACGACCAGCAGGACGACCGAAAAGGCCCAGGAGAAGAAACTGTCAGCACCAAAGATCGGCGCAAATCCCCGGTGAAAGAAGACGATCGCGTTCGCCGCGAGGTGGTATAGGGGATCCAACAACGGTCTGACTCCTCACACCCACGGTCCACGACCGGAACCGACGATCTCGGCCCGCATCCCCTGACTGGGAGACGGGGGACCATGCCTGTGGACGGGCGGTACGGCGACGGCCGGATCGCCCGCGCTCCGACCGTCGGGAGGCCCGCCGGGGTCGGCCGTCGCGCCCCTGGGTCTCCGAACGATTCCCGGACCCGGATCCGTTCCCGGCACGGGGTCGTAGCCGCCTGCCGCGAGCGGTTGGCAGCGCAGCAACCGGGCGACGGCGAGGACACCGCCACGCACACCCCCGTGGCGCCGCACCGCGGCCAGCGCGTAGGCGCTACAGGATGGCTCGAACCGGCACAGGCCGGCGTTGCGGGCCGACCAGCCGGCTCGGTAGAGCCGCACGAGCCCGGCAAAGGTCCAGGATAGGGGACCGCGTACCGCGCCGTCGGCGTTGCGGGCGACCCGCGGCAGGCGGCGCCACACCATCCGGGAGGCCAGCAGGAGGTCGACGACGGCCGCCGTGGCCAGCAGCACGACCAGCACCGTCCCGGCGGTCATCGTCCACGCCCATCCGGGCGCCTGGCACCCGCCGGCCGGGCCACCCTGGTGAGCGCGGTGTCCAGCGCACGGCCGAGCTCCGCGGAGCTCGCCGTCGCCGCATCGGGCAGCGCACGCACGACCAGCATCGTCCCTGGCGCGAGCGTGTCCAGCCGAACCCGTACCTGTTCCCGCAACCGGCGCCGCACCCTGTTACGCACGACCGCCTTCCCCACCCGGCGGCCGACCACGAAGCCGGCCCGCGCCGGATCGTCGCTTGTTGTCCACAGGCTGTGGACAACAAGCGGACCGGATCGGGTTCGCCGACCCATGGTCCCCACCCGGGCATGTTCGTCCCGGGTTCGGACGCGAGAGCCCTCAGGAAGCATGACCGGCGGGGGTACCAGCAGGACCAGCGGGAACCCGCCGTCAGGCGGAGAGCTCGCTGCGGCCCTTACGACGGCGGGCGGACAGGATCGCGCGGCCCGCGCGAGTCCGCATGCGCAGTCGGAACCCGTGCGTGCGGGCCCGCCGACGGTTGTTCGGCTGGAAGGTGCGCTTACTCACGTGAGAACTCCGTCTGCAAGATGGACGCGGGCGGTGATCTTCGCCGCCGAGGGAGAGTGGGCCGCACCACACGGTCCTGACAAGCAGATCCCACGACAAACGAAGCGGTCTAACACCGCGGTTCGGCCTAGCCTACACAGGGCGGTGCCTCGGACGGTCCGGCGGCGAGGGATCGCTGCCGGGCAGGGGGCCTTCGGCGGCCGGCGGCCGGCGGCCCCGGGCCCGCCGGCCGCACCACCACCATTCGGTCATCACCCGGTCGCCGCCAGGGCAACCCGGACACGACGGCACCACACCGGAGGTCAAGGTGCGAGCGCACCGCGGCCGCGGCGGGCCGGCATCCGTCCGGCGGCCGTGGAATGCCACACTGCCGTGGCGGGCCCTCGGTGCCGCCGACGATGGGGCAGGGACGCGGCGCGGCCACCGCGGATACGTTCCGGCCCCGGCACGGCGGCTCGGGCCGCGCCTTACGATCCTGGTGGCAACGTCTCACTCGGGGCGGGCACCAGACGGCGTCAGGTATGCCCGCGTTCGGTGAGAACGACCGGCTCGGTGCACCCTGACCTGTGGAAAACGCCTGTGGAGAGGGCGGTCGGCGGAGGGGCCAGGGCGGAACGGGGGGACCTGAAGCGGATTCGAATGACCTCACTAATACAGGTTCATCCCCGGGAACGAGCCGGTTGCGCCACGCCGCATGCCGTGTCGTGTCCATGCACAGGTTGTGGACGACGATGTGGAGAACCATCGCGACGAGGCCCCTCGGTCGCTCGGTGGCCGGGGACCACATCACCAGCCGCATCAGCCGCGGCGCACCTCCAGCACGCGGGGAGCAGCACCAC